>NZ_VFIL01000010.1 GCF_007858285.1 Pseudomonas brenneri
TGATTACATCGAGATGTTCTACAACGCAAAACGCCGCCATGGTTTCAACAATCAGCTGTCACCGGTAGAGTTTGAAAAGCGTTACGCAATGAGCTTGCAAGGTGTCTAGAGAATCCGGGGCGATTCAAAGGATACCGTTGTGAAATTTAGCGCTTTGATCAAGTCAGTATTAGCATCTGCTGCACTGTGGACAGTGGCCGATACGGCCATGGCACTGACTTGCGACTACAAGGATGGCATTAAGCCGGCTGACGGCTTCATGCCGCTGCAAATATCGGCAATCACCGTTGGGCGCGATGTACCGCTGGGGTCTGAGGTCTATCGCCAGACATTTCAGGTCGCATCAGGACAGTCCCCGACAATCGAATGCAAATATGCGCCGTTTGATATGTGGTCCGAATATGTTCTTCCCAACTCAAGCCGAGCCAATTGGTCCAGTGGACCGTATGCAAATAAAGTCTACAAAACCAACATCGATGGGCTGGGAGTCGCCTTCAAAAATAGTTCGGGGCTGGTGCTGCCCGGGCTAGGCCCTAGACGGCCAACGAATTGTAACTCCTCCACTCCATGCCCTATCCCTCTTTACAACGTTACTAACTTTGAGTTGATTTTGGTGAAAATTGGTGATGTGAAACCTGGCGTGCTCCGGGGCGGAACTTTGCCCGCAGTACAGCTCTACTTCAACGCCAACACCGTCAGAATGTTGGGGTTCTATGTTGAGATTGCAGGCACCATCCAGATTGTTTCGCGAACCTGCAGCACTCCGGATGTGGTGGTACCGATGGGAACACATCAGACCAAGGAATTTACTGGGCTTAACAGCGCCAGCGGTTGGCAGAACTTTTCCATTGATTTGAACAACTGCCCAGCGTTCCACGGTACATATAGCACGAACGTCCCGAGCTGGACTTCGCAGAGCGGAGATTATCCGTCCGGTGTAGGCACTAGTGGATCTAGAGATAACAACAGCCTGCTGTTTCGCATTGATCCCGCTCGACCACCGATTAGCGCGCCCACCGGCGTTTTGAGCCTTGACCCGAGCGCTACGGATGGTGCCCCCGCAGCCAGCGGCGTTGGCATTCAGATTGCCACACCCAATAATGCCCCCGTGCCACTTGGAAGGAATCGGAGTAGTGGACTCAGCCTAAGAACCAGCGAGGGGAGTTATTCGATCCCTCTGCGTGCCCGTTACTTGCAGACCGAGAAGCAGGTAACACCAGGGCCGGCTAATGCATCGGCAACATTCACGATTACATATCAGTGACTGAATTCCCCTCCGGCACAATAGATATCTCCAGCCCGTCAGCGCGCAATGGCTCTGACATACGCCTGGCACGCCCGCAGCGCGATCAATCCTCTATCGCCGGCATCGGTGATGGCGATAATTCGTTGAGCATGCGCCAGTCCTGCACCTGCCAGGTGACTCCGGCGGCGATGCCCATCAGCACCAGGACCATCACCACCAGCCCGGCCAGCTTCTGGACGGGCGTCATCACGGCACATCCTTGAAAAAGACGTGGTGCCCGAGGCGTAGCGTCTGCTTGGCCTTCGCCGCCCAGGCCGGGGCCTTGGGCATCGTGGTTGCGTAGTAGTGCGTGGCCCCGCCGGTTAGCGAGGTCGAGCCTTAATCGACCCACGGGTAACCGCGATGAGAATCGTGCCTCGACCCGGCCGGAGCAGCTTAGATCCGTGCGAGAACAAGAGTGCAGTCGGGAAGATCCGCGGACTGTGAGAAAAATCCTGAGATTACCGGCCAGCCATGTGCGGGCCGGATGCTCTCCAGAAAGCCTTGCGAAGGGTTTTGCGGAAAGCTTTTTTAGCTGCGGCGACCAGACCCTGGCGAGCCACCGCGAACCGGGCCACCTTTCTGCTCGTAATAACCTGAGAGGAGGTGCATTTCCTCTCTTTTAATTCGAGCTTCCATCGCTCTAATTTCTGCGGGCATACCAGCACCGTGGCCAGGCTCGGGACGACTCACAAGCCTACGACAATGTGCCAGCGGGTGAGCGGCCAACGTTTCATGAGATCCGCGCATTGGGTGCCTGGCTGTACGAACAGCAGGGATTTGCACAGGAATATATACAGGGATTGATGGGTCACGCTGACGTGAAAATGACCGAGCATTATCAGTCTGGCCACGGGGATGATGAGGTCATTTACATGAAGGTGAAAGCCGACCTAAACGTGTAGCTCGAAGGTCGTTTGCCCAAAGTATTCCCAATGTTTGCCCAAACGATAGACAACAAAAAAGGGCCCACCTTTCGGTGAGCCCTTCTAGACCGCCCAGCAGAGCGGATTTTGTTTGGTAGGCGCGATTGGACTCGAACCAACGACCCCCACCATGTCAAGGTGGTGCTCTAACCAACTGAGCTACGTGCCTGCTGTGAGGCGGCATTCTACGGAATTCCCGAGGGGTGTCAACACCTTTTTTGCAGCTAAGCCTATGAATATGCGAATTTTTTATTTTTGCTCGGTAGAGCTGCTTTTCCCGCATGGCTGGCAGGGGATTTTCAACTCAGGTAGGATCGGCGCACTCGTAAAAAATATAAAACAGAGGTTCCAGTATGGCGAACACCCCCTACCCCCAGTCGTATTACGCCGCGTCCGCCAATGCGGTTCCTCCCCGGCCGGTCCTGCAAGGCGAAGTCGAAACCGACGTGTGCGTAATCGGCGCCGGCTATACCGGGTTGTCGAGTGCACTGTTCCTGCTGGAGAGCGGCTTTCGCGTGACGGTACTGGAAGCCGCCAAGGTGGGGTTCGGGGCTTCAGGGCGCAATGGTGGGCAGATCGTCAACAGCTACAGCCGTGATATCGATGTGATCGAGCGTAGCGTCGGCCCCCAGCAGGCGCAGCTATTGGGGCAAATGGCGTTTGAAGGCGGCAGGATCATTCGTGAGCGGGTCGCCAAATACCAGATCCAGTGCGACCTGAAGGACGGTGGTGTATTTGCCGCGCTCAATAGCAAGCACATGGGCCACCTGGAGTCGCAGAAGCGCCTGTGGGAGCGCTATGGCCATACTCAGCTGGAGTTGCTCGATGAGCGGCGCATCCGCGATGTGGTGGCCTGTGAGAACTACGTCGGCGGCCTTTTGGACATGAGCGGTGGGCATATCCACCCGCTCAACCTGGCATTGGGCGAAGCGGCGGCGGTGGAGTCCCTCGGCGGCACGATCTACGAGCAGTCCGCAGCGGTGCGTATCGAGCGCGGCGCCAATCCTGTCGTCCACACCGCCCAAGGCAAGGTGAAGGCCAAATTCATCATCGTCGCCGGCAACGCCTACCTGGGCAACCTGGTGCCTGAGCTGGCAGCCAAGTCGATGCCTTGCGGCACACAAGTAATTACCACAGCCCCTCTGGGTGATGAACTGGCTAAAACCCTGCTGCCCCAGGATTTCTGCGTCGAAGATTGCAACTACTTGCTCGACTATTACCGACTGACCAGCGACAAGCGCCTGATCTTCGGTGGTGGCGTGGTGTATGGCGCGCGGGATCCGGCGAATATTGAAGCGATTATCCGCCCGAAGATGCTCAAGGCGTTCCCGCAATTGAAGGATGTGAAAATCGACTACGCCTGGACCGGCAATTTCCTGCTGACCCTGTCGCGATTGCCTCAGGTCGGGCGCCTGGGTGACAACATCTACTACTCCCAGGGCTGTAGCGGCCATGGTGTGACGTATACCCACCTGGCAGGCAAGGTGCTGGCCGAAGCCCTCAAAGGCCAGGCCGAGCGTTTTGATGCGTTTGCCGACCTGCCCCACTATCCGTTCCCGGGCGGCCAACTGCTGCGAACCCCGTTTGCGGCGCTGGGCGCGTGGTACTACGGGCTGCGGGACAAGCTGGGCTTCTGATCGACACCCTGTAGGGGCCGGCTTGCCGACTCCTACAGGGCGCATCATCAAATCGCAGACACAAAAAACCCCAGTCTTTCGACCAGGGTCTTTGCTATCGATCCAATCAAGCATGAAGCTTGCCTTGGCACTCTCAGGGTGTTCAGTGGACCCTGGAACAGATATGGCGCAGCGGACGGGACTCGAACCCGCGACCCCCGGCGTGACAGGCCGGTATTCTAACCGACTGAACTACCGCTGCGTATCGCTCAGACTGCTGAAGTGTCACCTTCAACCGCCTTCAAACATCTGACTGAGCAGCCTTGGCTGTTCAATCTCAAATCCGAATCATCGGACCTGGAAAATATGGCGCAGCGGACGGGACTCGAACCCGCGACCCCCGGCGTGACAGGCCGGTATTCTAACCGACTGAACTACCGCTGCGCGTCGGTGCAACCTTTAACGTTGCGTCTTGCCCGAAGGCAAAACTCTCAAGAAGTGGTGGGTGATGACGGGATCGAACCGCCGACCCTCTGCTTGTAAGGCAGATGCTCTCCCAGCTGAGCTAATCACCCTTTGCTTCGTTGAGGCCGCGAAATTTACGCAGGTAGCGGACCTAAGTCAATAGCAGGATTGAGTTTTTTTTCAAAAACAGCTGTAAGTTGCAAGCTTCAAGCTGCAAGTCAAAAGCCACCGAAAATCCGCTTTCACTTGCAGCCTGTAGTTTGAAGCTGCCCCTCACGGCTCATAGACCATCTTCTTGCTCATGCCGCCATCCACTACGAACTCTTGCCCTGTCACAAACCCAGCGCTGCGCGACAGCAGCCACGCCACCATGGCCGCCACATCCTCAACCGTCCCAACCCGGCCCGCAGGATGCTGCGCATGATCGGCGTCACTCAGCGGCTCTGCGCGGCGCGCTGCGGGATCACGGGCATCAATCCAACCAGGACTGACAGCGTTGACCCGAACCTCTGGCCCCAGGCTGATGGCTAGCGCATGGGTCAGGGCCAACAGGCCGCCCTTGCTCGCCGCATACGCCTCGGTATCGGGCTCCGACTGCTGGGCCCGGGTCGAGGCCAAGTTGACGATAGAACCGCCATGAGCGCGCAGATAAGGCGCGCAATGCTTGGCCAGCAGCATCGGCCCACTGAGGTTCACCGCCAATACCCGGTTCCAGTAAGCCAGGTCCAGGCTGTCCAGCGTGATATTGCGCGGATCGGCCACAGCGGCATTGCACACCAGCGCATCCAGGCGCCCGAACTGGCCAAGCACTTCAGCCACCCCAAGGGCCACCTGCTGCTCGTCGGCCACGTCCATGGTGATAAACCAGGCGTTATCGCCCAGGACTTTGGACACCTTGGCGCCCCGCTCGCGATCCAGATCGGCCAACACCACCTGCCAGCCTTCGCTGATCAACCAGGCCGCGATCCCCAGGCCGATGCCCCGTGCCGCGCCCGTCACCAGCGCGACTCGACCATTACTGGCACCAGCCGCCTCCAGGGACCACTCGATCACAAGGCAGCCAGCCCGCGAGCCAGGTCAGCCTGCAAGTCAGTCACGTCTTCCAGGCCCACTGCAACGCGGATCAGGCTGTCACGAATACCGGCCGCTTCACGCTCCTGCGGGGTAAGGCGACCATGGGAAGTGGTGCCTGGATGGGTAATGGTGGTTTTGCTATCGCCCAGGTTAGCGGTGATGGAAATCAGGCGCGTGGCATCGATAAAGCGCCATGCGCCCTCCTTGCCACCCTTGACCTCGAAGCTGACCACCGCACCAAAGCCCCGCTGCTGACGCTGGGCCAGTTCGTGTTGCGGGTGACTCTTCAAGCCAGCGTAGTGAACCTTTTCGATTCCGTCCTGCTGCTCCAGCCACTGCGCCAGGGCCTGGGCGTTGGCGCAATGGGCCTTCATCCGCAGGCTCAGGGTTTCCAGGCCCTTGAGGAAAACCCATGCATTGAACGGGCTCAGGGTCGGGCCAGCAGTGCGCAAGAAGCCCACGACTTCCTTCATCTGCTCGCCACGGCCGGCAACCACGCCCCCCATGCAACGGCCCTGGCCATCGATGAACTTGGTGGCCGAATGCACCACGATGTCCGCCCCCAGCGTCAGTGGCTGCTGCAGGGCTGGCGTGCAGAAGCAGTTATCCACCACCAGCATCGCGCCCTTGGCATGCGTCACTTCGGCGAGGGCGGCGATGTCCACCAACTCTGCCAATGGGTTGGACGGCGACTCGACGAACAGCAATTTGGTATTGGCCTTGATCGCCGCGTCCCAACCGGAAAGATCCGCCAGCGGCACGTAGTCGACTTCAATACCAAAACGCTTGAAGTACTTCTCGAACAAACTGATGGTCGAACCAAACACGCTACGCGACACCAACACGTGATCGCCAGCACTGCACAGACTCATGACCACGGCGAGAATGGCCGCCATGCCAGTGGCCGTGGCGACAGCCTGCTCTGCCCCTTCCAGCGCCGCGATACGCTCTTCGAAGGCGCGTACGGTCGGGTTGGTGTAACGGGAGTAGACATTGCCCGGCACTTCGCCAGCAAAGCGTGCCGCCGCGTCGGCTGCGGTACGGAACACGTAGCTGGAAGTGAAGAACATCGGGTCACCGTGCTCACCTTCCGGCGTGCGGTGCTGGCCGGCGCGCACAGCCAGGGTATCGAAAGCCACGCCATCGAGGTCGCTGTCCAACCGACCGGCATCCCATTCCTGACTCATGCTGCCACTCCTTCACTCAATTCTTTATTTAAGATACAAAACCGGCCCCTCAGGGCCGGTCGTTACTCAGTTGTTGTACAGATCGATGATCGCGCTGACCGCCTGGGTCTTGATCTTCGAGGAGTCGTTGCGCGCCTGCTCGATCTTGTTCAGGTAAGCCTCGTCGACGTCACCCGTCACGTACTTGCCATCGAAGACCGCACAATCGAACTGCTCGATCTTGATCTTGCCGCCACCCACCGCTTCGATCAAGTCAGGAAGATCCTGATAGATCAGCCAATCAGCACCGATCAGATCAGCCACATCCTGGGTCGAACGATTGTGGGCAATCAGTTCGTGGGCGCTCGGCATGTCGATACCGTACACGTTCGGGTAACGCACGGCTGGTGCGGCGGAACAGAAGTACACGTTCTTCGCCCCGGCTTCGCGAGCCATCTGGATGATCTGCTTGCAGGTGGTGCCGCGCACGATGGAGTCATCCACCAGCATCACGTTCTTGCCGCGGAACTCCAGCTCGATGGCATTGAGCTTCTGGCGGACCGACTTCTTGCGCGCTGCCTGGCCCGGCATGATGAAGGTGCGGCCAATGTAGCGGTTCTTGACGAAACCTTCGCGGAACTTGACGCCCAGGCGGGTGGCCAACTCCAGCGCCGCAGTGCGGCTGGTGTCCGGGATAGGGATCACCACGTCGATGTCGTGCTCCGGACGCTCGCGCAGGATTTTCTCGGCGAGCTTCTCGCCCATGCGCAGACGCGCCTTGTACACCGAGACACCGTCGATGATCGAATCCGGACGCGCCAGGTAGACGTGTTCGAAGATGCACGGGGTGAGTTTCGGGTTGACCGCGCACTGACGGGTGTGCAGCTTGCCGTCTTCGGTGATGTACACCGCCTCGCCCGGGGCCAGATCGCGGACCAGGGTAAAGCCCAGCACATCCAGGGATACGCTTTCGGAGGCGATCATGTACTCGACGCCTTCGTCGGTGTGGCGCTGGCCGAACACGATCGGACGAATGCCATGCGGATCGCGGAAACCAACAATCCCGTAGCCGGTGATCATGGCCACGACCGCGTAGCCACCGACGCAGCGGTTGTGCACGTCAGTCACAGCGGCAAACACGTCTTCTTCGGTCGGCTGCAACTTGCCGCGCTGGGCCAGTTCGTGGGCAAACACGTTGAGCAGCACTTCCGAGTCGGAATTGGTGTTGACATGGCGCAGGTCAGATTCGTAAATCTCCTTGGCCAGTTGCTCAACATTGGTCAGGTTGCCGTTGTGCGCCAGGGTAATGCCGTAAGGCGAGTTGACGTAAAACGGTTGAGCCTCGGCCGAAGTCGAACTACCAGCCGTCGGATAACGCACATGACCAATGCCCATGTGCCCGACGAGGCGCTGCATGTGACGCTGATGGAACACGTCACGTACCAGGCCATTGTCCTTGCGCAGGAATAACCGGCCGTCGTGGCTGGTCACAATACCGGCAGCGTCCTGGCCGCGGTGCTGGAGGACGGTTAGCGCGTCATACAGCGCCTGATTGACGTTCGACTTACCGACGATACCGACGATGCCACACATGCGACGCAACCCCTACTTAATGAATCTTGACTGAACCCTGCTTACTGCGGCGCGTTGCCCGGCAAGAGGTGTTCCTTGAACGGAAGATCAGCGGGTACGCTGATTCCGCTGGCCAGCCACTGACTGCTCCACCCCAATATGAGGTTCTTGGACCAATCTGCAACCAATAGAAATTTTGGCACGAGACTCGACTCCTGCCACCATGCATCCTGCTGTACCGGGCCCAGGCTCAACAGCCCGACCGCAATGACCACCAGCAACGCGCCACGCGCGGCACCAAAGGCCATGCCGAGAAATCGATCGGTCCCGGAGAGGCCGGTGACACGTATCAATTCGCCGATAAGATAATTGACCATTGCTCCCACCAGCAGCGTGGCGATGAACATGATGGCGCAGCCCGCGATGACACGAGCCGAAGGTGTTTCGATGTAGCCGGCCAGGTAAACGGCCAGGGATCCGCCGAACATCCAGGCGACGACTCCTGCAACGATCCAGGTCAGCAGCGACAATGCTTCTTTGACGAAGCCGCGGCTTAGACTGATCAATGCGGAGATGGCGATGATGGCTACGATCGCCCAATCAACCCAGGTAAATGGCACAGTGCAGCCTACAGACGGATAAGGCGGCGCATTTTAGCAGAGCGCCGGGCTATCGGTAAGCGGTGATTGGCGGTCCATTGCAAATCAATAGGTTGTGGCAGGCTGCGGCCATCTCAAGACAGGCAAAAACCAATGTGGGAGCGGGTTTGCCCGCTCCCACACAAGCCTGCACACACATTTTGAGGTATTGCCAGAATCAGCCACGTTCTGGCTGGAAGCGCACCACAAAACCCTTCAGATTCTGCTGGCGCCCCAACAGGTCACGCAGGCGATCCGCCTCGGCGCGTTCGATCAGCGGCCCGACAAACACCCGGTTCTTGCCATCGGCAGTACGGATATAGGCGTTATAACCTTGGCTACGCAGGGTTTTCTGCAAAGCTTCGGCACTCTCGCGATTGGACAGGCTGGCAAGCTGCACCGACCAACTGATCGGCAGGCCATTGGGATCAATACGGCTTTGGCCGACATCCGGTTTGCCTGGCGCAGCAGGCTGCGGCGCGACAGGTTTTGGTGCCGGGGCAGGCGCCGCAGGCTTGGCAGCCACGACTGGCGCAGGCTTCACCACGGGAACGCTGGGCTGAATCGGCGCCGTGGGCGCCTGCTGCTGGGCAATCTCAGCGTCAGTCGGCACCGGTTCCTCCTCGGGCAACGCCTGCGGCTCAGGCACCACCACCGGCTCGACCTGAACCTGCGGTATCACCGGGGCCTGGGGTGCAGCCGGGGCCTCAACCGTGACCTGGCGCTGCTCGTCCTGGCGAGAAAACAGCATCGGCAGGAAAATCACCGCCAATGCCACCAGCACCAGGGCTCCGACCATTCGCTGCTTGTATGCGCTATCCAGTAATGCCATGTGCAGCTTCCTCCGTGGAGCGCCGGGCCAACCATTCAAGCGCCTCGGCAACACAATAAAATGATCCGAACAACAGAATCTCGTCCTCGGCCGTTGCCACCGCGCATTGAGCCTCCAACGCAGCGCTCACGCTTGCATGGGACGTCACCGTCGCCCCAAGGTTCTGCAACACCACCTGCACCTCATCAGCCGTGCGGGTGCGTGGCGTATCCAACGGGGCGACCGCCCAGGACTGCACATTACCCAACAGCGGTGCGACCACACCGTCCAGATCCTTGTCCGACAGCAGGCCGAACACCGCCAGGCGCCGACCCGCTGGCGCTTGACGCACCAAACGACGCGCCAGGTACTGCGCAGCATGCGGGTTATGCCCGACATCCAGCAACAGGTTCAAGCGCTTGCCCTGCCATTCGAACGAACGACGATCGAGGCGCCCAACCACTTGGGTACGCTGCAAGGTATCGGCAATCTGCCCGGCATTCCACGGCAGATCCAACAACAGGTATGCCTGCAGGGCGAGTGCAGCGTTTTCCATAGGCAGGTTCAGCAGCGGCAGGCCGTGCAGCTCGACACCCTGGCCCCGCGCGTCGACACCGCGCCACGACCATTGATCGTCAGCCACTTCCAGGGAGAAGTCCCGGCCCCGCAGGAAAAACGGGCAATCCAGTTCGCGCACCTTGTCCAGCAAGGTCTGTGGCGGATCCAGGTCACCGCACAACGCCGGCTTGCCCTGGCGGAAGATCCCGGCCTTTTCATAGGCCACGGATTCGCGGGTATCGCCCAGGTAATCAACGTGATCCACGCCAATACTGGTGACCAACGCAAGATCGGCATCCACCACATTGACCGTGTCCAGGCGCCCGCCCAGGCCGACTTCCAGCACCACCGCATCCAGCTGTTCACGCTCGAACAGCCAGAACGCGGCCAGGGTGCCCATCTCGAAATAGGTCAGGGACGTTTCACCACGCCCGGCATCCAGCGCCGCAAAGGCTTCACACAACTGCTCATCGGTGGCTTCGACACCGTTGAGTTGCACGCGCTCGTTGTAACGCAGCAAGTGTGGCGAGCTGTAGACGCCAACCTTCAAGCCCTGGGCCTGCAGCAACGCGGCGACAAAGGCGCAGGTAGAACCCTTGCCGTTGGTGCCGGTGACCGTGATCACCCGCGGCGCAGGTCGACCCAACCCAAGGCGGGCCGCTACCTGTTGCGAGCGCTCCAGGCCCATGTCGATGGCTGACGGATGCAACTGCTCAAGGTAGGCGAGCCATTCGCCCAGGGTTCGTTGGGTCATAGGTTTGCAGGCACCGGTGGCACCACGATTGGCTCGACAGGTGCGGCAACGTACTCAGGCGTCGGCAGGTCCATCATCTGTGCCAGCAGGTTGCCCAGGCGCGGACGCAGCTCGGAACGGGCGATGATCATGTCGATGGCGCCGTGCTCCAGCAGGAACTCGCTGCGCTGGAAGCCTTCCGGCAGTTTTTCACGCACGGTCTGCTCGATCACGCGCGGGCCGGCAAAACCGATCAGCGCCTTCGGCTCGGCAACAATCACGTCGCCCAGCATCGCCAGGCTGGCGGAAACGCCGCCGTAGACCGGATCGGTCAGCACGGAGATGAACGGGATACCTTCTTCACGCAGACGCGCCAATACCGCAGAGGTCTTGGCCATTTGCATCAGCGAGATCAGCGCTTCCTGCATCCGCGCACCACCGGAGGCGGCGAAGCAGATCATCGGGCAACGGTTTTCCAGGGCGTAGTTGGCGGCACGTACAAAACGCTCACCGACAATGGCACCCATGGAGCCACCCATGAAGGAAAACTCAAACGCGGACACCACCACCGGCATGCCCAACAGCTTGCCGCTGATGGAGATCAGCGCGTCTTTTTCACCGGTCTGCTTTTGCGCAGCAGTCAGGCGGTCCTTGTACTTCTTGCCGTCGCGGAACTTGAGACGGTCCACCGGTTCCAGGTCAGCACCCAGTTCGGCACGGCCATCGGCGTCGAGGAAAATGTCGATACGGGCGCGGGCGCCGATACGCATGTGATGGTTGCACTTGGGGCAAACGTCCAGGGTCTTTTCCAGCTCCGGGCGGTACAACACCGCGTCGCAGGATGGGCACTTGTGCCACAGACCTTCAGGGACCGAGCTTTTTTTCACCTCGGAACGCATGATCGAGGGGATCAGTTTGTCTACTAACCAGTTGCTCATGCTTTCTTTCTCCAGTACCGGTGGCTTGAACACAGCCCCGCGTATGCCCTTGAGCTAAATTCATTGATGTGGCGATGACACCTGCAGGACGGGGTCAGACGTTCGACCAGCCATTTCCTGCACCTGCCCTCAGCCTTCCAGACAACCCGCCAGTGCGTGGCTGCCACTTCATTGGCGCCGCCCGAGGGCAACGCCGGCCTGTTTTACACAGTGGTAGTTACTGACGGCGGCAGACTGCCAGCCGTCACATCGCGCCACTGCTGCTGCGCACCGCTTGCATGAATGCGCGAATCTTGCCTGAATCCTTGATGCCCTTGCCCTGCTCCACCCCGCCGCTGACGTCCACTGCATAGGGACGCACCTGGGCAATGGCCTGGGCCACATTGTCGGCAGACAAGCCACCCGCCAGGATGATCGGCTTGCTCAAGCCCTGGGGAATCAGCGACCAGTCAAAGGCCTCGCCCGTCCCGCCAGGAATGCCCTCGACATAAGCATCGAGCAAAATCCCGCTGGCCCCGGCGTAGGCGGCGCAACTGGCGGCGATATCGTCACCCGCCTTGACCCGCAACGCCTTGATATACGGACGATGGTAGCCAGCGCACTCCTCCGGCGATTCGTCGCCATGGAACTGCAGCAGGTCCAGCGGCACGGCATCCAGGGTTTCGTTGAGCTCACAGGCGCTGGCGTTGACGAACAGCCCCACGGTGGTCACGAATGGCGGCAAACCGGCAATGATCGCCCGGGCCTGCTGCACCGTCACCGCCCGCGGGCTTTTGGCATAAAATACAAAACCGATGGCGTCAGCCCCCGCCTCGACTGCCGCCAGCGCGTCTTCCATGCGGGTAATCCCGCAAATCTTGCTGCGAACGCCTGACATATCGTCGAAACCTCAGGGGGCTGTCCAGGAAAGTCCCGGATGGTAACAAATGCTTTTCCGGGCGTCAGCCGCCAAGTTCAGTGAAACCTGTGAGGAAGTGTGGCCCGATGAAACGCTGCGGCAGCTCGAACTCATCGCGGTACTCCACATCCACCAGGTACAGGCCGAACGGGTGTGCCGTCACCCCGCCAGTACGCCGGACTCGGCTCTCCAGCACCTCCCTGGCCCACTCCACCGGGCGCTCGCCAGTGCCAATGGTCATCAACACCCCGGCGATATTGCGCACCATATGGTGCAGGAACGCACCGGCGCGGATATCCAGGACAATCATCTTGCCGTGACGTGTCACGCGCAGGTGATGGACTTCCTTGATCGGCGACTTGGCCTGACACTGGCCGGCCCGGAATGCACTGAAATCGTGGATCCCCACCAGATGCTGGGCCGCTTCGGCCATGCGTTCGGCGTCCAACGGGCGATGGTTCCAGGTGATTTCTTCGTTCAAGTGCGCCGGACGGATCTGATCGTTGTAGATCACATAACGGTAACGCCGGGCGATGGCCTTGAACCGTGCATGGAAGTGCGCCGGCATGACCTTGGCCCAACTGACGCTGACATCGTGGGGCAGATTGATATTGGCGCCCATGACCCATGCCTTCAGCGAACGCTCGGCCTGGGTGTCAAAATGCACCACTTGCCCACAGGCATGCACGCCCGCGTCGGTGCGCCCGGCACACATCAATGAAACCGGGGAGTCGGCGACCTTCGACAGGGCCTTCTCCAGGGTTTCCTGCACGGTCGGCACGCCAGAGGCCTGGCGCTGCCAGCCGCGATAGCGCGAGCCTTTGTATTCCACGCCCAGGGCGATTCTGAAAAAGCCGGCGGCCGCCATTTCGGCGGCCGCGTTATCTATATTTGCCAAGAGCTGAGAGCCTGATGAGTTGCGCAAAGGCAGCCATTATATATGGCTTGAAGCTTTTTGTAGGCGCGAGCTTGCTCGCGAAAAACTCAAGAGCGCCGCGATCATCCAGGATGGGCGCGTTATCGTTGACGACCTTCGCGAGCAAGCTCGCTCCTACAGGGGTTGCGCGATGGCTTTAGGCTAGGTTGCTGAGCATTTCCTTGGCTTCACCCCGTTGCTTTTCATCACCTTCGGTGAGGACTTCGGAAAGGATGTCGCGCGCGCCATCCGCATCGCCCATGTCGATATAGGCCTGGGCCAGGTCGAGCTTGGTGGCGACTTCATCGGTGCCCGACAGGAAGTCGAACTCCGGCTCATCGTCGCCCTTGGCGGCATCTTCTGCGGTGAAGCTCGGCTCGATCGACGGGCTTTCCAGGCTCTGCGACAGACGTTCCAGCTCGGCGTTGACATCGTCGAGCTCCGAGGCGAAGGCGTCCGGCTTGTCCGCTGGCGCGGGCTCGTCAGCCAGGGACAGGTCGAAGTCTTCCGGCAAGTCAAAATCGTCCAGCGCGGCCGGCGTCAAGATAGGTGGCTCGACCGGCGGCAGGTCCTTCATCTGCTCTTCCAGGCCAGAGAGGAAATCGTCGTCGGACTGCGAGGCAGGCGCATCCAACTGCAAGTCGAGGTCAAAATCCGCTAGATCGTCCTCGCTGGCCTTGGTTTCGGTCTGTTGCTGCAACACCGACTCGAAGCTCAGGTCATCGACCTCGGGCGCGACCACTGCCGGTGACGCGGCTTCCAGATCATCCAGACTCAGGTCGAAGTCGGTGTCGAACGTATCGGTTTGAGGCGCGGCGGCAGGCGCCGGCTCTTCCTGGAGCAGATCCTTGACGTACTGTGCGTCCAGCGCAGCAGCGGCGACCGCCGCACTGACGCCCGCAGCCAGCACGGCCATGGCCGGGTAGCGATTTTTCAACAACTCGACCTGGGCATGGTTCTCGCCATTGGCAACCAGTTGGCGCTCCTGGCTCACGAAACCATCCTTGTCGCCCTGCTGGCCGTAGACTTCCAGCAGTTTGAGGCGCAGATCGCTGCGCTTGGGCTCCAGCTTGATCGCTTCCTCCAGCACCGCAGCCGCCTGGTTCAAGTGGCCACGATCCAGATGGGATTGGGCCTGGGCCAGGGCGTCGGCGGAGCCGGGCTCAATGATCGGCTTGCTTGGAGGTGCCATGCTGGTCGCAGGTGCAACCACAGGGGCCACGGCAACTGGAGCTGGAGCTGGAGCTGGAGCTGGAGCTGGAGCCAGCGTGACGTTTGCCGCCGGGACTTCAAGGCCTTCGAAACTGTCCGATGGCATGTCCTGCTCAAGGTTCGAGGAGAACTCTGGCTCCTCGGCCAGCGCCCGCGCCATGCGCAGGTGTTTCTCTTCTTCCAGGCGCGCATTGCGATGACGCGCCCACAGCAGCAGGAGCAGCAGCACCAACAGGCCGGCGGCGCCACCGATCACCCCAAGGACGATAGGGTTGGTCAGCAGCTCATTGAATTTACCTTCGGTGCTGGCAACTTCTGCCGGCTCTGCCGGTTTTTCCACTGGTGCAACCACAGGCGCTTCAGCTGCGGGCGCTGCAGGTATAGCCGGTACCGCAGCCAGCTCGGCTGGCATGACCGCAGGCTGCGCCGGGGTGCCGCCTTCGGCTTGCAACTTGGCCAGTTGATTGTTCTTGAGTTCGATCAGCCGCTGCAGCTTGTCCAACTGACTTTGCAGGTCAGTCATGCGGCTTTTCAGCTCTTCGTTTTCGCGGCGGGTCGAGTCCAGGCTTTCCTGGGTCACCGCCAGCTTGTTGCTCAAAGCCTTGCTATCGCCTGCGGCGCCTTTGACACCGGCCTTGGCGGCCTCGGCCGAGACCAGGCTCAGGTTGTCCTTGGCGGCCGTCTGCGACGGCGCTGCGCCGGCCTGGGTGCGTTTGGTGGCGTCCAGTTGCTGGCGCCCCGCCGCTTGATTGGTGGCACCGCGACGGCCCTGACGCCAGGCCGCATTCTGCGCAGTCACTTCGGCAATCGCCTGGGGTTGCGGCAGGCTGGTGCTCTGGACCGGATCTGGCAGGCGCAGCACCTGGCCAGTTTTCATGCGGTTGATATTACCGTCGACAAAGGCCCCCGGGTTCAACGCCTGGATCGCCAGCATGGTCTGCTGGATCGAGCCGCCATTGCGGTTTTTCGCAGCGATTTCCCATAGCGTGTCGCGAGAAGTCGTGGTGTGTTCAGCAGCCTTGCTGACGCTGGTGGCAGCAGGCGTGGCAAGACGCGGTGCCGGGGCACTGGCCTGCGGGGCCTTTTGCTCGAACTTGGCCGGGTCCAGCAATACGCTGTAGTCACGCATCAATCGGCCATTGGGCCATTGCACCTGCAACAGGAAGCGCACGTAGGAATCGGGCAACGGCTTGCTGGAAGTCACGCGAACCACACTGCGACCACTGCTGTTGAGCACTGGGGTAAAGGTCAGCTCATCAAGGAACGCCTGACGATCGACACCCGCATCCACAAAGGCCTGGGAAGACGCGAGGCTAGGCACGATATCGGAGGCAGTCAGCCCACCCACGTCGAGCAACTCGATCTCCACCGACAGCGGCTGGTTCAACTTCGACTTGAGGGTCATCTCCCCAAGTTGCAGGGCTTGCGCCATACCGGAGGACAGCGCCGAGGCGGCCGCTATTGCTAACACCAGTTTGCGAACTTGAACCATAGCCTCTTCCTTTGTTTGAACACTCCTCGGCCTGCGAGAAGGTTGGGTACCGCTGCCATTCGGCATCGCGAGCCGATAGGTCACCGACGCGCAACTTTTCCTGCATGGGGCCAAGCATAGCGCTTAGCTAGAATCAATCTACAAATTGCCGCCAAGTATCTTTTACACAAGGTGTTTTATCAACAACTGTGCCAGCTGCACCGCGTTAAGTGCAGCGCCTTTACGTACGTTATCTGACGTCAGCCACAAGTTTAGTTCCGCCGGGTCGTCAATACCGGCACGCACCCGGCCCACATAGACCACGTCCTGACCGACCGCATCCCCAACAGCTGTAGGGTAATCGCCCTCTTCCACCAGTTCGATGCCCGGTGCTGCCTCCAACACGCGACTGACTGCGCCAAGGTCCACAGCAGACGCCAGTTGCAGGGACACGCTCAGGCTATCGCCAAAAAACACTGGAGCTTGAACACATGTCGCGGAAATTTTCAGTAACGGTAATTCAAGCAGTGTGCGCAACTCGTGGACCAGGCGCTTCTCCAGGTTGGTATGGCCCTGGGCATCGGGCGTGCCGACCTGGGCCAGCAGGTTGAACGCCATCTGCCGATCAAAGAACTTGGGCTCCAGGGGCCGCACATTCAGCAGCTCGGCGGTTTGCCGGGCCAACTCGCTGACGGCCTCACGGCCTTGGGCAGACACCGCCAGATTGGCGGTGACGCTGACACGCTGGATATCCAGCAGGCCGCGCAGCGGCGCAAGGACCACCGCCAGGTGAGTCGCGCAAGGACTTGGGCTGGCGAGCTGGAAGGGCTTTTTCAAGCCGTCCAGTACCTGGGCATTGGCTTCCGGCACCACCTGGGGTGCCTGTTCGGCCGATAGCGCGCCGGACAGGTCGATCAACGAGCAGCCGGCCGCAGTGGCGCGCGGGGCAAAACTCAAGGTGACCGCCGGGCCTGCGACGAAAAACGCCAGTTGTACCTTGCTGAAATCAAACTCATCGACTTCCCGCACCCGCACATTCTTGCCGCGAAACGGCACCGAGGCACCGGCCGACTCGCTGCTGGCCAGCAGGTGCAGGGTGCCGACCGGGAAATCCAGCTCTTCGAGGATCTGCACCAGGGTTTCGCCAACCGTGCCGGTGGCGCCGATCACGGCGATATCAAAGGTCTGGGTCATGGGGGCTGCCTCGGGCATTGCGGGGGGGAGCGGCACTTTACCGGGTGGTTGGGGGTGAGGCAATTAACCCAGGTTTTGTGGTGTGGCTGATGGCCCTTTCGCGAGCAAGCCCGCTCCCACATTTTGATGTGTGAATGCAATCAAATGTGAAGCGGGCTTGCTCGCGAAAGAGCCCTAAAGAGCAATAAAAAAACCCGCGCCTGTCACCAGAACGCGGGTTTGTTCAACACCAAAAAGCGATCAACGCTCCAGCAGGATCCGCAACATCCGACGCAGCGGTTCGGCCGCGCCCCACAGCAGTTGGTCACCCACGGTGAAGGCGCCCAGGTACTGGGTGCCCATGTTCAGCTTGCGCAGACGCCCCACCGGTACATTCAGGGTGCCGGTGACCTTGGTCGGGCTCAGCTCCTGCATGCTGATATCGCGGTTGTTCGGCACCAGCTTGACCCAAGGGTTGTGCTGGCTGATCAGCCCTTCGATATCGGCGATCGGCACGTCTTTGTTGAGCTTGATGGTCAGCGCCTGGCTGTGGCAGCGCATTGCGCCGATGCGCACGCAGATGCCATCCACCGGGATCGGGCTCTTGAAGCGGCCAAGAATCTTGTTGGTCTCGGCCTGGGCCTTCCACTCTTCACGGCTCTGGCCGTTCGGCAGTTCCTTGTCGATCCACGGGATCAGGCTACCGGCCAATGGCACGCCGAAGTTCTCGGTCGGGTAGGCGTCGCTGCGCATGGACTCGGCCACACGGCGGTCGATGTCGAGGATCGCGCTGGCCGGGTCGGCCAGTTGATCGGCGACAGCGGCGTGGGTTGCGCCCATCTGCTTGATCAACTCACGCATGTTCTGCGCGCCGGCACCGGAGGCCGCCTGATAGGTCATGGCGCTCATCCACTCCACCAGCCCGGCTTCGAACAGGCCGCCCAGGCCCATCAGCATCAGGCTGACGGTGCAGTTACCACCGATGTAGTTCTTGGTACCGGCATCCAGTTGCTGGTCGATGACCTTGCGGTTGACCGGGTCGAGGACGATCACTGCGTCGTCCTGCATGCGCAGGCTGGACGCAGCGTCGATCCAGTAGCCCTGCCAGCCGGCTTCACGCAGCTTGGGGAAGACTTCGCTGGTGTAGTCGCCGCCCTGGCAGGTCAGAATGACGTCGAGGGTCTTGAGCTCTTCAATGTTGTAGGCGTCCTTGAGCGGGGCGATATCCTTGCCCACGGACGGCCCTTGGCCACCGACATTCGAAGTGGTGAAAAACACCGGCTCAATAAGATCGAAATCCTGCTCTTCCAGCATCCGCTGCATGAGCACGGAACCGACCATCCCGCGCCAACCGATCAGACCTACACGTTTCATCGCAACTACACCTTGTTAAAAAGTGGGCCGCCTTGCAGCAACAACTGCAAGCGGGCCCGAGAGATTACAGATTCCGCAGCGCGGCGACTACTGCGTCGCCCATTTCCTGCGTCCCGACCTTGGTGCAACCTTGCGACCAGATGTCGCCGGTACGCAGGCCCTGGTCCAGCACCAGGCTCACCGCCTTCTCGATCGCGTCCGCCGCCTCGCTCAGGTTGAAGCTGTAACGCAGCATCATCGAGACCGACAGGATGGTCGCCAGCGGGTTGGCAATGCCCTGCCCCGCGATGTCCGGCGCCGAACCGTGGCACGGCTCGTACATGCCCTTGTTGTGGGTGTCCAGGGACGCCGACGGCAGCATGCCGATGGAACCGGTGAGCATCGAGGCCTGGTCGGACAGGATGTCGCCGAACAGGTTGTCGGTGACGATCACATCGAACTGTTTGGGTGCACGCACCAACTGCATGGCGGCGTTGTCGACGTACATGTGGCTCAGTTCGACGTCCGGGTAATCCTTGGCCACTTCTTCGACGATCTCGCGCCACAGTTGGCTGGAGGCCAGCACGTTGGCCTTATCCACCGAGCAGACCTTTTTGCCGCGCACGCGGGCCATGTCGAAACCGACACGGGCGATACGGCGGATTTCGCTCTCGCTGTACGGCAGGGTGTCGTAGGCCTGGCGCTCGCCATTTTCCAACTCACGCACGCCACGTGGCGAGCCAAAGTAGATACCGCCGGTCAGCTCGCGCACGATCAGGATATCCAGGCCCGCCACCACTTCTGGCTTGAGGCTCGACGCATCGGCCAGTTGCGGGTAGAGGATCGCCGGACGCAGGTTGCCGAACAGGCCCAGTTGCGCGCGGATTTTCAGCAGGCCGCGTTCAGGGCGGATATCACGCTCGATCTTGTCCCATTTCGGCCCACCCACGGCGCCGAGCAGCACGGCATCGGCGGCACGGGCGCGGTCCAGGGTTTCGTCGGCCAGCGGTACGCCATGCTTGTCGATGGCGGCACCGCCGATCACGTCGTGGCTCAATTCAAAGCCCAGGCTGTACTTGGTGTTGGCCAATTCCAGGACCTTGACCGCTTCGGCCATGATTTCCGGACCAATACCGTCGCCAGGGAGAATCAGAATCTGCTTGCTCATGGGTTCCTCATTTCATCAAGCGGCCCGCCCACAGGCAGGTCGGGAAAATTATTAGCGTTCGGCCCAGACCACCAGCACGTCGGTGCTGAAGGTGCCGTCGGCTTGAATCTCGAAATAATCGCGGACTTCCTGGCCCATCGCCTTTTGCAGCTCAAGGATTGCTGCACGCAATACCTCTGGCGTGCGCATGCGCTCGACCCACGAGGTGTATTCCAGGCGCAGGCGTTGGCGGCTGCTGTTGCGCACATGCAGGCCGGCTTCGCTGAGCTGGCGCATCCACTCACCGCAGGAATAATCGCGCACGTGGCTAGTGTCGCGCAGTACTTCGACGGTTTGCAGGTAAGTGTCCAACAGCGGGCTGCCCGGTGACAAGACATCGACGAACGCCGCCACGCCGCCCGGCTTGAGCACCCGGCGCACTTCGCGCAGGGCCAGGCCCAGGTCGCTCCAGTGGTGGGCCGAGTAGCGGCTGAACACGAAGTCGAACTCACCATCGGCGAACGGCAAGCGCTCGGCGGCGCCGTGGACGGTGCGGATGTTGTCCAGGCCACGGTCTGTGGCAGCGGCGGCAACCACATCGAGCATCTGCTGCGACAGGTCGTAGGCCACCACGTCCTTGACCAGCGGCGCTACGTGGAAACTCACGTGACCGGCGCCACAGCCCAGGTCCAGCAGGCGTGCCGCGCCCTGCCCGGCCAGTTCGGCCTGCAGCAGTGCGAATTCGGTGCCTTGGGCGTGCACGGCACTGCTCAGGTAGGCCGAGGCCTGTTCACCGAATTGTTTTTGCACGACTTGGGTGTGGGCGGTGGTGGTCATGGCGGTGGTTTTCCTTGGGTTTTGTGGTGTTAGTACTGGCGCTATCGCAGGCAAGCCAGCTCCCACACTTGACCGTGTTCACAGATCAAAATGTGGGAGCGGGCTTGCCCGCGATGGGGCCCGCACGGCTTACCGCAAATCAGGCATCACGAAACAACCAAGGCTGGCTGGCCCGGTGCTTGGTTTCAAACGCCGCGATGGCATCGCCGTCCTGCAAGGTCAGGCCGATATCGTCCAAGCCGTTGATCAAGCAGTGTTTACGGAAAGCATCCACTTCAAAGTGATACACCTTGCCATCCGGGCGGGTCACGGTCTGTGCCGCGAGGTCGACGGTCAACTGGTAGCCGACATCGGCCTCCACCTGCTGAAACAACTCATCGACTTCTTCGTCGGTCAGGATGATCGGCAACAAGCCGTTCTTGAAGCTGTTGTTGAAGAAGATGTCGGCGTAGCTCGGCGCGATGATGCTGCGAAAGCCATATTCTTCCAGGGCCCACGGCGCATGTTCACGGCTGGAACCGCAACCGAAGTTTTCCCGGGCCAGCAAGACACTGGCGCCCTGGTAACGCTCGGCATTGAGCACGAAGTCTTTGTTCAGCGGGCGCTTGGAGTTGTCCTGATAGGCGTAGCCCACGTCCAGGTAGCGCCATTCGTCGAACAGGTTCGGGCCAAAACCGGTGCGCTTGATCGACTTCAAGAACTGCTTGGGGATGATCTGGTCGGTGTCCACGTTGGCACGATCCAACGGCGCGACAAGACCTGTGTGTTGGGTAAAAGCTCTCATCGGGTATTCCTCAGATCAATTCGCGAACGTCGATGAAACGACCGTTGACGGCAGCCGCAGCGGCCATGGCCGGGCTGACCAGGTGGGTACGGCCACCGGCGCCCTGACGCCCTTCGAAGTTACGGTTGGAGGTGGACGCGCAATGCTCACCGGACTCCAGGCGGTCCGGGTTCATCGCCAGGCACATGGAGCAGCCCGGCTCGCGCCATTCAAAACCGGCTTCGAGGAAGATCTTGTCCAGGCCCTCGGCTTCAGCCTGAGCCTTCACCAGGCCCGAACCTGGCACCACGATGGCTTGCTTGATAGTCGCGGCCACTTTGCGGCCCTTGGCGATGACTGCCGCAGCGCGCAGGTCTTCGATCCGTGAGTTGGTGCAGGAGCCGATAAACACGCGGTCCAACTGGATGTCGGTGATCGCCTGGTTGGCTTTCAAGCCCATGTACTTCAACGCGCGTTCGATGGAACCGCGCTTGACCAGGTCGGTTTCCTTGGCCGGGTCCGGCACGTTTTGATCAACGGCCAGGACCATTTCCGGCGAGGTGCCCCAGCTGACTTGCGGCTTGATCTGGGCGGCGTCGAGCTCGACCACGGTGTCGAACACCGCATCCGTGTCGGAGACCAGGTCTTTCCAGGCCTCCACGGCGGCATCCCAATCGGCGCCTTGCGGTGCAAACGGACGCCCCTTGACGTACTCCACGGTTTTTTCATCCGCCGCCACCATGCCCACACGGGCACCGGCTTCGATGGACATGTTGCAGATGGTCATGCGGCCTTCGATGGACAGGTCGCGAATGGCGCTGCCGGCGAATTCGATGGCATGGCCGTTGCCGCCAGCGGTGCCGATTTTGCCGATTACTGCGAGGACGATGTCCTTGGCGGTCACACCGAACGGCAAGGTGCCTTCGACCAGCACCAGCATGTTCTTCATTTTCTTGGCAACCAGGCACTGGGTGGCGAACACATGCTCCACCTCGGAAGTGCCAATACCGTGAGCCAGGGCGCCGAACGCGCCGTGGGTCGAGGTATGGGAGTCGCCGCAGACCACGGTCATGCCCGGCAAGGTCGCGCCCTGCTCCGGACCGATCACGTGGACGATGCCCTGGCGCACGTCATTCATCTTGAATTCGGTAATGCCGTACTCGTCGCAATAGTCGTCGAGGGTCTGCACCTGAAGGCGCGACACGGTGTCGACGATCGCATCAATACCGCCCTTGCGCTCCGGCGTGGTCGGCACGTTGTGGTCCGGGGTGGCGATGATCGAGTCGACGCGCCAAGGCTTGCGCCCGGCCAGTCGCAGGCCTTCGAACGCTTGAGGCGAGGTCACTTCATGGATGATGTGACGGTCGATGTAGATCAGCGACGACCCATCATCGCGCCGTTTCACTTCATGGGAATCCCAGAGTTTGTCGTAAAGCGTTTTGCCGGCCATCAGTCGGTCCTCATCAGCGTCTTTCTATGCCCTGGGCGTTGAACGATTCAATAACCCTTTGGCTTGTGAGGCTGATGCTATGGCGTTACATTAAATAACTCAAATTCATATTTTTCATGCTTTGGATAACCTACTGGAATACCACCATGGACCTGGCCAACCTCAATGCTTTTATTGCCATCGCCGAGACCGGCAGCTTCTCCGGTGCAGGCGAACGGCTACACCTGACGCAACCGGCAATCAGCAAGCGTATTGCGGGGCTGGAGCAGCAATTGAAGGTGCGCCTGTTCGACCGGCTGGGCCGTGAAGTCGGCCTGACCGAGGCCGGGCGCGCCCTGTTGCCCCGCGCCTATCAGATCCTCAATGTGCTGGACGACACCCGCCGCGCCCTGACCAACCTGACCGGCGAAGTCAGCGGGCGGCTCACTCTAGCCACCAGCCATCACATCGGCCTGCACCGCCTGCCGCCGGTATTGCGCACGTTTACCCGGGAATACCCAAACGTAGCCCTGGATATTCAGTTCCTGGATTCGGAAGTCGCCTACGAGGAAATCCTCCATGGCCGTGCCGAAGTGGCCGTCATCACCCTGGCGCCGGAGCCGCACACCCTGGTGCGGGCCACGCCGGTGTGGGATGACCCTCTGGATTTCGTAGTGGCACCCGAACATAGCCTGGCCAATAACGGCACAGTCAGCCTGGCCGACATCGCCCTGCATCCGGCGGTATTCCCTGGCGGCAATACTTTTACCCACCATATCGTGCACCGCCTGTTCGAAGCCCAGGGCCTGACGCCGAACATCGCCATGAGCACCAACTACCTGGAAACCATCAAGATGATGGTGTCCATCGGCCTGGCCTGGAGCGTGCTGCCGCGCACTATGCTTGATGATCAAGTGGCCAGCATCGCTTTACCGGGCATACAGCTCAGTCGCCAGCTAGGCTATATCGTGCACACCGAAAGGACACTGTCGAACGCTGCGCGGGCTTTCATGAGCCTGTTGGATGCACAGGTCGATCTGGCAGGGATGCCGGCATGAGGCCGTGCGGCCTGTAGATCCTGCTCCCCCGCCGAATGCCCATCGAGCCAAGGCCCCTTGATAATGCCCAACCCCGTCGATCCCTTTCCGCCGCTGCCACGCATCCACGCCCTGGATCCCCAGCAGGCGGAGCAAAACTGGGAAAATGCCCCGCAACTGTTGGCGGCGCTCAATGCCGCACGGCTGGGCGCCTGGAGCTGGGACATCGACAGTGGGCGGATCAGTTGGTCGCGGGGCACCCAGGCGCTGTTCGGTTTCGATCCACGCCAGCCGCTGCCCAAGGACCTGGACTACCTTGAGCTGTTGGCCGCCGAGGACCGTGGCCGTGTGATACGGGCATTTCACGCCGTCCTGGCGGGAGCCCCCTTCGAGCAAGCCATGCATCACCGCATCCAGTGGCCGGATGGCAGCCTGCACTGGCTGGAAATCAACGGCAGCCTGTTGCCGGACGCATCCGGGCGCCGCCGCATGATCGGGGTGATTCGCGAAACCACCCAGCAGCGCGAGCGCGAACATGCCCTCGGCCACTCGGAAAAACGCTTCGCCACACTGTTTCACCTGTGCCCGAACATGGTCCTGCTGACTCGCCAGGAGGACGGCCTGATCAGTGAGGCCAACGAGTATTTTGAAAGCCTGTTCGGCTGGCCGGTGGCCGATGCCATTGGTCGCACCACCCTGGACCTGGGGCTGTGGGTGCATCCGGAGCAACGGGCCTTGCTGGTCAAGGCGACCCAGCGCAAGGGCGAACCCATCACCATGGAAGTGCAGTTTCGCGCCAGCAACGGGCAAATCCATGACGGTACCCTGAGCGCGCAAAAAGTCGAACTCGACGGCCAGGCCTACCTGATCAGTACCTTCCTCGACACCACTGAGCGCAAGAATGCCGAGCAGGCCCTCAAGGACAGCCAGGAACGCCTGGACCTGGCCCTGGACTCGGCCCAGTTGGGCACCTGGGACTGGCATATCCCCAGCGGCATGCTCTATGGCTCAGCCCGGGCGGCGCAGTTGCATGGCCTGGAACCGCATCCGTTCCATGAGTCCTTCGACGCTTTTTTTGAAGGTATGCCCGATGAAGAGCGCGCCAGCATGCGCGACGCCTATCGCACCCTGCGTGAAGGCCCGGCCGGCAATTACCAACTGACGTACCGCGTGCAACTGGAAGATGGCAGCTCGCGCTACCTGGAAAGCCGCGCCCGCCTCTACCGTGACGAGCAGGGCGCACCGGTGCGCATGGCGGGCACCTTGCTCGACATCACCGACCAGGTGGAACGCGAACAGCGCCTGAGCGCCTCTGAAGAGAAGTTCGCCAGTCTGTTCCTCGCCAGCCCCGACCCGATCTGCGTCACGAGCCTTTCCAGCGGCGAATTCATTGAAATCAACCCCAGTTTTACCCAGACCTTTGGCTGGACCGCCGCCGAAGCCATCAACCACACCGCCGAGCAAATCGACCTGTGGGATGAACCCACCCAGCGCCTGCAACGCATCGAGCAGGTGATCCGCGAACAAGCACTGAACAATGTGGCGATCATCGTCCACCACAAAAATGGCCAGCGCCTGACCTGCATGATTTCCAGCCGGCTGATCAAGGTCGACAACCAGCCCTGTGTGGTCACCACCCTGCGCGATATTACCCAGCAACAGCGTTCCGAGGCAGCGCTCAAGGCCAGCGAGGAGAAATTCGCCAAGGCCTTCCACTCAAGCCCCGACGCGGTGTCCATTACCGAGCGCGATACCGGGCGCTACGTGGAGGTCAATGACGGTTTTTGTCGCTTGACCGGCTACCGCGCCGAAGAGGCCATTGGCCTGACGCTGTACCAGATCGGCATCTGGGCCGATGAAAACCAGCGTGCCGCGCTGCTGGCCGAATTGCAGATCAAGGGCCGCATCCATCACCTGGACATGCTCTGGCACAACAAGCGCGGCGAGTTGCTGGCAGTGGAAGTGTCGGTGGAACCCATTACCCTCAATGAAATGCCGTGCCTGCTGCTGACCGCGCGGGATGTCAGCCTGCTGAAAAGTGCCCAGGCGCAGATCCGTCACCTGGCGTATCACGATCCACTGACCAACCTGCCCAACCGCGCATTGCTGATGGACCGCCTGAGCCAGCAGATCGCCCTGCTCAAACGCCACAGCCTGCGCGGTGCCCTGTTGTTCCTCGACCTGGACCACTTCAAGCACATCAACGATTCCCTCGGGCACCCGGTGGGCGATACCGTGCTGAAAATCGTCACCGCACGCCTGGAGGCCAGCGTGCGTATGGAGGACACCGTCGCACGCCTGGGCGGCGATGAGTTCGTGGTGCTGCTCAGCGGCCTGGAAGGTTCGCGGGTGGAGGTCAGCAAACAGGTGCAACTGCTGTCCGATACCCTGCGCGAATTGCTGTCCGAACCGATGTTTCTCGATGGCCATCGCTTGCAGGTCACTCCGAGCATCGGCGTGGCGTTGATTCCCGATCATGGCTCGACGCCGGCGGACTTGCTCAAGCGCGCGGATATAGCCCTGTATCGGGCCAAGGATTCGGGGCGCAACACCACGCAGATGTTTCATAACAGCATGCAACGCACGGCCAGCGAACGCTTGCGCATGGAGACGGACCTGCGCCTGGCGTTGTCGCGCGGCGAGTTCAGCGTGCATTACCAGCCCCAGGTCGATGCCCGGGGCAATCGCATTGTCGGCGCCGAGGCACTGGTGCGCTGGCAGCACCCACAACTGGGCGCCCAATCACCGGCAGAGTTCATCAAGGTCCTGGAAGACAGTGGGTTGATTCTCGAAGTCGGTACCTGGATCCTCGACGAAGCCTGCGGCGCGTTTGCCCGGCTGATCGCCGAAAGCCTGGTGCCGCCGCAGGGCTTTAGCCTATGCGTCAATATCAGCCCCCGGCAGTTTCGCCAGAACGACTTTGTCGAACGGGTGGAGCGCAGCCTGAAGCAGCACCAGTTGCCGTTCACCCTGCTGAAACTGGAAATCACCGAAGGCATCGTGATCCAGAACCTGGAAGACACGATCAGCAAAATGCGCCGCCTGAAAAAACTCGGGGTCAGCTTTGCCATGGACGATTTCGGCACCGGTTACTCGTCATTGACCTACCTCAAGCGCCTGCCGGTAGATGCCTTGAAGATCGATCAGTCATTTGTGCGGGACGCCACCCACGACCCGAACGACGCGGAGATCATCCGCGCTATCGTGGCCATGGCGCGCAGCCTCAACCTTGAGGTGATTGCCGAAGGCGTGGAAACATCCGAGCAATTGGCGTTCCTGCAAGGGTTGGGTTGCCATCTGTATCAAGGTTACTTTCACAGCCGACCATTGCCCCTGGAGGCGTTTATGCAGCTATTGAGATCAAGGACGCAAACGTGAAGATCGCCGGATAATCCTCGGCCCTGGCACCCAGCATCACACCAATTTCAACGCTCGCTGGAAGTAACCCTGCCAGTCCAGCGGGGCCAGGCTGCACTTTTGCCCATACACGTCCAACATCCCGTCAATGACCACCACTGAGTGCCGGGAGTTGGCCAGAGTACCAATGGCTCCCCCTAGCAACTCCTTAATCGTACTTTCGCGGACATAGGCAGACAGTCCAAGTCTGCGCAGCGCCGACCCCGGATATTCACCGTCGTTCAGCGTTTCCATGGCGACCTCATAACTCTGGTTCCCACGTCCATCGTTGTTCTCTAGCTGTGCCCGCTTGGCACTCACGGCGTACAAGAAGTTGGCATCCTCCAGCAGCGCCTGATCAGAGCCCTTGAAGTTGGAAGCCAGCCGGGCTTTTTTCAACTCGTCGTGAGTCACATTCAATTTGAAAGAATCTCTCATAACGACTTCATAACCGTCAGCGGTGGCGGAAATTTTCTTATAGATACTTTCCGGACTTTGCCCAAATCTCACCATCGCCGCCTTGATCGCCGATACGGTGACACAGTTGCCTTCTACGCCCTGGTAAAAGCCGCCCCATATATCCGCAGGCCTGACACCCAGCGGCACACTTGATAAATGCAGAATATTTTTATCGAGCGCCCCAGGCACTGCATCAGATATTTTCTTATCATTGAACAACATATAACCGTAACGTTTATCAACGCTCTTTTTTTCACCATAACTGTGCTGGGCATTATCCATAACAAAAGCCGAGCCAAAATTATGCGTCTCCACGACCCCCAGCGCACCACTAGCGGCCATATCAGTTGCAGGCACAAATTGGGCAAGGCCCATCACCCCCATGCCCCGCAGGCAATTTTGCGTCGTCTCACCTTCAAGCGTCTTCAACAAGACTTTTTCGAAACTGCCCTGTTCCCCTAAAATTTGTTTGCGCTTGGTAAAAACTGCGAGCACAAAGTTGGCATCCATTATGGCCGAACTGTCATTACCGGAAAATCGCGAAGCCTTTGCAACCTGCTTTAACTCCTCATGAGACACATGAACCTTGAATTCATCCTTCATCGTAATGTCATACCCATCCCCCGATGCTTTGACCTCATCGAACATACCGTGTGGACTTTGACCAAATGTCATCATCATCAACTTGATAACCGCGGCATGCGTACTATTGTCAAAACACTCACCAAATCCACGCCTGGTCGCTGTAAATGCATTCAGGATATCCGTGGGTTTCTCGCCACGTGTCGTTACGAGGGCGTCTGGAGAAAAACTATTGGTTGGTTCATGACTCGACCTGTAACCTTCAAAAAGTGACCGATAACGCATATCCACATTCATGACAACACCTCGACTATTAAAATATTAAAAAACACGCCAACAAAGGCATCATTTAAAAAATGACGACCCACCGACATTAAAAACCGACAAACACAGCGAGCAAAAAACCTGCGCAGGATAACAACACACACTTTTATAGTTATACCTTACAAACTTATAGCAACCATCAAAGATACAAATAAACCTCAATCAACCAATCAACGCCACTGCATCCCCATACCTTGGCGCTTTTCCTTTACTCCCCCACAACTCCTCTTTCCCATCAATTATCGCAACGGAATGACGAGCCCGATTAACCATACCTACTTGCCCATTTGCCAACGTACTGACAGGGACCTTTTTCATGTGCTTTTTCAACCCCAGACGTAGAAATCCCTCTCCGCCCCCCCACTCATCCTCACCATTATTGAGAGTCTGTATTGCCGCACTAAAACTTCTAGCCGCCTTGCCATCGTTATTTTCAATCTGTGCGCGTTTGCAACTGACGGCAAATAGGAATTGAGCATCCTTGAGCATCCCTCTATCTCTTCCAACAAACCGCGCGCCTGCTGACGCCTGCGCCAACTCCGGCTTGGTCAACGTCAAGTTAAAGCCATCTCGCATCGTGACGTCATACCCGCGCGCAGTCTCACTGACACTTTTATAAATATCGGTAGGGCTTTGCCCAAATTTATGCATTGCGGCCTTGATCGCCGAGACGGTCACACAATTCCCATCAGGCCCCTGTCGAAAGCCACCCCAGATATCGTCAGCCTTTGCACCATTGCGCTTGTTCGACAACTCAGAAATATGCGCTGGACTCGTCTCTGGCTTGGGTACCACCGGCGTAGGATTGACCTTAGGACTAACAGAATCAGGTACAACATCCACAGTGACTGGCTTGTTCTCTTTCCACCCAGCTAATAGGGTCGAAATCTGACTTAAAAAAGATTTGAGCATTGCAACAATGTTATTAACATCCGCATCCTGATTCTTTATCGAGTTATTCACCTCAGCCAAGTTATTATTTACAGAGGGATTACAGGGCAATCCATTTACACCTGCCGCGCGTATCAAGGGGAGCTCAGCTATTTGGCCAAAAACCATCCCATACCCTGCTGAACAATCACACATGACGTTAGAAGCTCTATTAACGCTTAAAACAGACATAATTTTCTCCCACACAAATGGCCTCTCCGACCGGCAACTGGCCGGAGAAGCAAATGATTGAATTTAATCTCTTAAGTTGACGTTTACGAAATCGAGAGAAGGACTATCGACGGCGATAAAAATTCCGAGTCCAACTCATCTCACCAGGACCACACTCAGGACCGGGAGAAGTCAAATCGGTATCCGGCACGGGCTTATCGGGTACCACACCCGGGACAAGCGGAGGAACTACATCAGGCTTAACTTGAGCGTCGGTACCAGGTACCACCGCAGGCTTGGACTCCAAACTCGGCCTCACTCGTCCTTCTGTCCCAGGTACCACCGCAGGCTTGGGCTGCGTATCAGACATCACACTTACATCACCCCCTGGAACCGCTGGCCGAAGGGGTGCAGGACAGTGGCAATTGTTCACATGGACATCAACATTCACCCGAACAGCAGTGTCAGACAACACGTTCAAATCCTTGCCCGGAACCCTTGGCAGAATCCTGATCTCCGGTATCACCACCGGTTGCTTGCCAGGCTCAATCTGCACCTTGGCGTCTTGGCCCGGGACCACAGGTTTGCCTTCGGCGTCCGGTTTCTTCTCGGGTTGCTTGTCTGCCTCAACCTGCACCTTGGCGTCCTTGCCCGGGATCGCTGGCTTGCCTTCGGCGTCCGGTTTCTTCTCGGGTTGCTTGTCTGCCTCAAGCTGCACCTTGGCGTCCTTGCCCCCAATCACCGGGTTGCTCCCTGGTAGCGGCCTGGTCTCAGAAGGCTTATCAGCAGCGGGCTGGGCGTCAGGCGATTTTGTTTTGCCAGACAAAACATCTCGCATGGCCTTGAATAGAAGCTCAAACATATCAAGCAGTTTTGAAAGAGCATCCGTACCAACGGTTGCGCTGTCCCGCCCGACCTCAACATTCCGGATTTGCTCGGGAAAAACTTTCGGGTTATGGCCAAGTAACTTACTCGCATCACTACCACCAAGTGGAGTAGGTATCGGTGCAGGCAGATCAACTTGACGATTACCGAGATTAACGCTCGGAGGATTATTAACAGATAGATAAGACATTAGTCATTCCTCTTCTCAGAACAGCACCAGGGTATTCAAATACCCAGAACGAACACTATTTACTTACGACCTGAAGCGGCAGCAACCGAATCAAAGTCACTGGTTTCGTGGGGCAAAAATCGTTCGAGTTCCAGAAATCGTCAAAAACATAAGGACACCAATAGAAAACTTCGGATTTTTACCTATGGACTTCTACAGAACACCGGTTCTCCAGGCCTTTCCTTGAAAGAAATAACGTCACACCCATTAATAAACTGCCTTAATGAAAAAAAACGTCATCATTGCTTGCCCCCTTGCGACACGCCTCATGATATCTCCCGCGCAAACAATACAGTTGTTACTCCCGGAAAAACCTAAAAACAAAACCTCCTCTACAACATCCAATTCTGCATAAAAACAAAAACAAGTTACACATACCTGCTAGTACAAAAAAATAAAACACCATGCCTCAACTAGTCATAACTATCACTGCCACCCGTTAAACCACCTACGTTTCCCTCAGTGCCTTAAACAAAAAAAGGGCGCCAGAGGCGCCCTTTTTCAAAGTGATGACAATTTTAAAAACATGCACTCAGTGTTGCAGAGCCGGCTTCTGCACCCCATTGATCGGGATGCGTTTGGCTTTCGCTTCTTCCGGCACAACTCGCAATAGATCGACACTCAGTAACCCGTTATTCAGGTCAGCGGCCTTGATCTCAATATGGTCCGCCAGGCGGAACGACAATTTGAAAGCCCGCTGGGCAATGCCTTGATGCAGATAGGTGACGCTCTCGGTCTTGGTGTCGCGCTTGCCGCCACTGACGGTCAAGACGCCTTTCTCCACCTGCAATTCCAGATCGTCTTCCTGGAAACCAGCGGCCGCAATGACAATGCGATAGTGGTCTTCGCCGTGCTTCTCGACGTTATAGGGAGGGTAACTGCTGCCAGGCTCATTGCGCAGTGCGGTCTCGAACAGGTCGTTGAAACGATCGAAACCCACGGAAGAGCGGAACAGCGGCGCCAGGGAAAATGCGGTACTCATGGTCAAATCTCCTGAAATATCAGCAAGGTTTTTTATCTCCACGACCCGAATTCGGCATCGTGTAATCCCTAGATAAGGCCCGCTGATTGCATTTCAAGAGACATTTTCAAGAAACTTTCAGACCGCTTGCGGATGGGGCATCCCCAGCAAGCGGCTGACTTGCTCCAGATCGGTTTCACGCCGCAAGGCTGTGAACAGCTCAACGGCTTGCGGGTAATTACGCGTCAACATGGCCAGCCATTGCTTCAGTCGGCCAGGCGCCTGGCGCTCAGTCAACTGCGCCACCGATTGCGTCCAGAACTCCTGGAGCATGGGCTGCATCTGCTCCCAAGTCATCTCGACCACTTCTTCGCCAGCCCGCGCGGCCGCGATTTGCCGGGCCAGGTCGGGCCGTGCAACCAGGCCGCGACCGAGCATGATGTCTTCGACACCGCTGATTTCCCGGCAGCGCCGCCAGTCATCAACACTCCAGATATCGCCGTTGGCGAACACCGGCACCTTGACCACGTCCTGCACACGCGGGATCCACTCCCAATGGGCTGGCGGCTTGTAGCCATCAGCCTTGGTCCGTGCATGCACCACAATGTGCGCTGCACCGCCTTCGGCCAGGGCCGTGGCGCACACCAGCGCGCCGTCCGGGCTGTCGAAGCCCAGGCGCATCTTGGCGGTCACCGGGATATGCGCTGGCACAGCGCGGCGCACGTGTTCGACGATCTGGTTGAGCAGTTCCGGCTCTTTGAGCAGCACCGCGCCACCGCGGGACTTGTTGACGGTCTTGGCCGGGCAGCCGAAGTTCAGGTCAATCACTTCAGAACCCAGCTCACAGGCCAGCGCGGCGTTTTCCGCCAGGCACACGGGGTCGGAGCCCAGCAACTGCACGCGCAACGGCACGCCCGCAGCGGTCTTGGCACCGTGCAACAGTTCAGGAGCAAGCTTGTGGAAATAGGCAGGGGTCAGCAGGCGGTCGTTGACCCGGATAAATTCGGTCACACACCAATCGATACCGCCCACCTGGGTCAGCACGTCCCGCAGGATGTTGTCGACCAACCCCTCCATGGGCGCCAAAGCAATTTGCATGGAAAACACTCAACGAAAAACGTGGCGCAGTTTACTGGGTTTCCCACAGCAACCGTTAACCCTACCGTCCCCTGTAGGAGCGAGCTTGCTCGCGATGAACGCCAACGATAACGCGGGGAACCTGATACCCGTGGCGTACTCACGCTCTTCGCGAGCAAGCTCGCTCCTACATGGACAATGCCGTAAGCGCCACGCCATAGCCCTCGATAAACTCCGCCGGCATGCGCTTGGGCTTACCGCTGGAGAGTTCGATACAGACAAAGGTGGTTTGCGCACGCAACAAGGTGGTGCCATCGCTGGGGCGCATCAGTTGGAAGTGCCGGGTCATTTTCAGGCGCTGGTCCCAATCGACGATCCAGGTTGCCAGTTGCAGCTCATCGCCTTCGTAGCCGGCCGCCAGGTAATCGATTTCGTGGCGCACCACTGCCATGGCCCGGTCCAGGCGCCGGTACTCGGTGAGGTCCAGGCCCAGGCGCTGGGAATGGCGCCAGGCGCAACGCTCCAGCCACGACACATAGACAGCATTGTTGGCATGCCCCAGGCCATCGATGTCCTCAGGGGCCACCTGCAGATCAATGATAAACGGCTTTGCCAAGTCCCAGCCCATGCCCTGCTCCCGGTCGATTAGTGTCGGCGGGGAGCAGTGTAACCCATCGTTGCACTCAAGCGGTTTGCCGCGCCGGCTCACGACAGCCAGCCAGCAGCGCCAGCACGCCTTCGACCACTCGCGGGTCGGCCAGGACCTTCTGGTGCCCACCCTGCTCCAGGCGCAACAGGCGGCTGTCGAACCAGGCCTCGTGAATCATCTGCGAAGCTTTGACCGGGACGAAGGTATCGTCTTCGGCATGCACGATCAGCCCGGGGATATTCATTTGATAATGAGCCACATCCAGGTGCTTGAGCGGAATGCCCAGGGAATACTCGACCTCCTGGATAAACGCCGCACGCGCCCGCTCCGGCATGCCGACTACGCCAGCAAAGCCGCGCAATACATCCAGCAAGCGTGAAGGGGCAGCAATGCTCACCAGCGCATTGGTGCGCAGGCCCAGCTGGATGGCCAGCATCGCACTGGCGCCACCCATGGAGTGGCCAACCACCGCGTGCAAGGGTGGCAACTCAGCGGCAGCTTCCAGCATCGCCCGGGCAAACAGCACCACATGGGCTTCGCGGCCCGGCGAACGACCATGGGCCGGACCGTCGAGGGCTATCACCGAGTAACCCGCGCCCACCAGTGCATCGATCAGGCTGGCGAACTGGGTCGGACGCCCTTCCCAGCCATGCATCATCAGCACCGTCGGGCCCTGGCCCCAGCGCAGGGCCGACAGGCCAAAGCGCAAGGTAATGCGCTCGGCCTGCGCCAGCAGCGGCAACTCCCAATCCCTCGGCGGCAAGTCCCGCGGCGTCATGAAGGCGCGACGCATCTGATTGGCAATGGTCTGCGGCGCCAACCTGCCCAAGGTGCCATTGACGCGACGAATCCAGCTCAAGGTGCTCATCCATTCACTCCCCAGGCTCATGAGCCTTGTTCAGCGCACTGCCGACTTGGAGGCGCGCAATACACGATCCGACAATTCGCCAGGCCCCAAGGCCCGAGCCAAGGCCAGGCCACCAATCATCAAGGCCATGTCGGCCAGGGCCTTGTCGGTGTCTTCCGGGCTGGCGGCCAGTTGCGCAGCCATCAGTTCGACGTGCTGGTTGAGCACCTCGCGAAACTCATCCGGCAAGCGGCTCATCTCGCCGACCGTGGCCGGGATCGGGCAGGCCTGGGCGGTAGAATCACGGTGCTTGCGCGACAAGTAGAACGCCGCCACCAGGGCGCGCCGCTCTTCGCCTGTCAGGCTGGGATCCATGTCGTCGATAGACGCCCGACGCCGCGCCAATAGCTGCTCGAACGCCTCCAGCATCAAGGCGTCCTTGCTTTCAAAGTGGGCGTAGAAGCCACCCACGGTCAGCCCCGCGGCCCCCATGACTTCACCCACACTCGGTTCGGCCGGGCCACGCTGGATCAGCGCGGAACTGGCGGCCTGCAGAATACGTTCACGGGTTTGCGCTTTTTTATCGCTCATGACGGCCTCCGAATATTACGGTTAAAATATTATCTTCATAATACTTTTTAGCAAGCGGTGAATTCGACCGTTGGTCAGAAGAAGTTTTTTGAAGAGGGAGGGAGAAAACCCAAACGCCAGACAAACAAAAGGGCCATTCAATAATTGAATGACCCTTAAAAATCCCGCAGAGCGGGTAATCGTGGCGTCCCCTAGGGGACTCGAACCCCTGTTACCGCCGTGAAAGGGCGGTGTCCTAGGCCACTAGACGAAGGGGACACAAACCTTCTATACAACTGATCAGTGCTGAGAACTGATCGATTCAAGGACGGTGTGGCCAGACCTTGAACCTGTAAATTGGTGGAGCTAAACGGGATCGAACCGTTGACCTCTTGCATGCCATGCAAGCGCTCTCCCAGCTGAGCTATAGCCCCGGATTTTTCGCCTCGCGGCGCAGCAGACCTTTCGAGCTGCTTGTTGAAACTGGCGTCCCCTAGGGGACTCGAACCCCTGTTACCGCCGTGAAAGGGCGGTGTCCTAGGCCACTAGACGAAGGGGACAAAACCTTCTGTACAACTGATCAGCGCTGAGAACTGATCGATTCAAGGACGGTGTGGCCAGACCTTGAACCTGTAAATTGGTGGAGCTAAACGGGATCGAACCGTTGACCTCTTGCATGCCATGCAAGCGCTCTCCCAGCTGAGCTATAGCCCCTCATCGGTGAGGACGGGGCAAATCTTAATGGCGGTTTGGAAACGTGTCAAATTTATTTTCAACAATTTCCAAAGTTTTTTGCCGGGATAACAATCACTTACCGACGAAACCCCAGAAAACCGGGGTTTCGTCGCTGCAACAGGCTGTTTAAGCGATCGCGCCCAGCAGCTTTTCCCATTCCTTGTTTTCTTTCTTCGACACACCACCAAGCAAATCAAGGGCTTGGCGCAGACGGAAACGGGTCAGGTCAGGGCCAAGGATTTCCATCGCATCCAGTACCGACACTGAACTGGCTTGCCCGGTAATGGCGGCAAACATCAGCGGCATGGCATCGCGCAGCTTCAATTCCAGGGATTCGACCACGGCCTGGATGGTCGCGGTGATTGCATCCTTCTCCCACTGGCGCAGGCTTTCGAGCTTCCACAGGATCAACTGCATCAACTGGCGAACCTGGTCACCCGAGAGTTTCTTGGACTCGAACAGCTTGGCATCCGGGCTCACGCCACCGGCAAAGAAGAAGCTGGCCAGCGGGGCGACCTGGCTGAACGTCTCCACCCTGCCCTGCACCAGCGGCGCGATCTTCATCATGTACTCGGGGTTCAACGCCCACTGCTGCACACGGCTGGCAAACTCTTGCACCGGCAGGTCACGCAGCCATTGGCCGTTGAGCCACGACAGCTTCTCGATATCGAAGATCGGCCCGCCCAGCGACACGCGCGAGAGGTCGAAGTTATCGACCATTTCCTGCAACGAGAACTTCTCGCGCTCGTCCGGCATCGACCAGCCCATGCGGCCCAGGTAGTTGAGCATCGCTTCAGGCATAAAGCCCATGCGCTCGTAGAACGTCACCGAAGTCGGGTTCTTGCGCTTGGACAGCTTGCTCTTGTCCGGGTTACGCAGCAGCGGCATGTAGCACAGCTGCGGCTGTTCCCAGCCGAAGTACTCGTAGAGCAGGATCAGTTTCGGTGCCGACGGCAGCCATTCTTCGCCGCGCAGCACGTGGGTGATGCCCATCAGGTGATCATCGACCACGTTGGCCAGGAAGTACGTCGGCAGGCCATCGGTCTTCATCAGCACTTGCATGTCCATGCGATCCCACGGGATCTCCACGTCGCCACGCAGCATGTCCGGCACCACGCACACGCCTTCGCTCGGCACTTTCATACGGATGACGTGAGGCTCGCCGGCAGCCAGGCGCTGGGCCACTTCTTCTTTGGACAGCAGCAGCGCGCGGCCGTCGTAGCGTGGGGTTTCGCCACGGGCCTGTTGCTCGGCGCGCATCTGGTCCAGTTCTTCGGCAGTGCAGAAGCACGGGAAGGCATGACCCATGTCGACCAGTTGCTGGGTGTACTTCTTGTAGATGTCGCTGCGCTCGCTCTGGCGATAGGGGCCGTGCGGGCCGCCCACATCCGGGCCTTCAGCCCAGGTAATGCCCAACCAGCGCAGGGCATCGAAAATCTGCTGTTCCGACTCACGGGTCGAACGTACCTGGTCCGTGTCTTCGATCCGCAGGATGAATTCGCCGCCATGCTGCTTGGCAAAGCAGTAGTTGAACAAGGCGATGTAGGCAGTACCGACGTGGGGATCCCCAGTAGGCGATGGCGCGATGCGCGTGCGGACGGTGGTCATGGCGGGTCTCGAATGGGCAATAAAGCTGAAAATAAAACAAGGGGCGAATGGTAACAGCCCCAAGCCCCCCGGCTCCAGCGTGGGCCGATCAACAAAGGGCATATAAGCCAAGGTTGGGGCTGCAACCACGACATAGCTATTTGCCAGATCGTTAGCTGGCTATATTCCATTACCTTTTGTAACTGACACTGCGCCGCCATGCCTGCCCAACTCAAACGCCGCCTGTTTATCTTCCTGTTTATCGTCGCCCTGATCGCCGCGGGTTTCTTTGCCCACTGGTTCTTCAAGGGGCGCTTCTATGAAAGCACCGACAACGCCTACGTGCAGGGCGAGATAACGCGGATCTCCAGCCAGCTCGGCGCACGTATCGCCGAGGTCAAGGTGGGCGACAACGAGCATGTGGAAAAGGGCCAGTTGCTGGTCATCCTGGAACAGGACGACTTCTTGCTGGCCATCGACCGCGCCAACGCGACCCTTGCCACCCGTGAGGCCGAACGTTTGCAGGCCACGAGCAAGCTGACCCAGCAGGCCAGCCTGATCGCCGCCGCCGATGCCCAGGTGTCGTCCAGCCAGGCGACCCTGGGCCGCGCGCAGATCGACTTGTCCCGCGCGCAAACCCTGCGCAAACCCGGCTACGTCTCGGAAGAACGCGTCACCACCCTGTCCGCCGACAGCCATATCGCCCGCTCCCAAGTGGCCAAGGCCCAGGCCGACCTGCAAGGCCAGCGCCAGCAGGTCAGCGCCCTGAACGCCGAGATCAAGCGTCTCGACGCGCAGATCGCCAATGCCCGCGCTGACCTGGCCCAAGCCGAGTTGAACCTGACCCGCAGCGAAATCCACGCACCCATCAGCGGCCTGATCGGCCAGCGCGCCGCGCGCAATGGCCAATATGTGCAGGCCGGCGCCTACCTGCTGTCCATCGTTCCCGACCAGGACATCTGGATCCAGGCCAACTTCAAGGAAACCCAGATCGGCCATATGGCCCCCGGGCAGTCGGCCGAACTGACCTTCGACGCCTACGGCGACACGCCCATCGAGGCCCGGGTCGACAGCCTGTTCGCGGCCTCCGGCGCGCAGTTCAGCCTGTTACCGCCAGACAATGCCACCGGCAACTTCACCAAAGTCGTACAACGGATCCCGGTAAAACTCACGTTTGCCGCCGACAACCCGCTGCAGGGCAAAATCCGCCCCGGCATGTCGGTCACCGTCAAAGTAAAGATCCAAGACCCTGACCATGGCCGGTGATCAACTGCTGCGCCCCGTCGGCGAACCGACCCGGCGCGACTGGATCGCGGTGATGAGCGTGATGCTCGGCGCCTTTATGGCGGTGCTCGACATCCAGATCACCAACTCCTCGCTCAAAGATATCCAGGGCGCACTGTCGGCCACCCTGGAAGAAGGCTCATGGATTTCCACCTCCTACCTTGTCGCCGAAATCATCATGATCCCCCTCACCGCCTGGCTGGTGCAGTTGCTATCGGCACGGCGCCTGGCGGTGTGGGTCTCGGTGGGTTTCCTGATCGCCTCGCTGATGTGCTCCATGGCCTGGAGCCTGGAAAGCATGATTGTGTTCCGCGCCCTGCAAGGCTTCACCGGCGGCGCCCTGATCCCTCTGGCCTTTACCCTGACCCTGATCAAACTCCCCGAACACCACCGCGCCAAGGGCATGGCAATGTTCGCCATGACGGCCACCTTCGCCCCCTCCATTGGCCCGACCATTGGCGGCTGGCTCACGGAGAACTGGGGCTGGGAATACATCTTCTATATCAACGTACCGCCAGGCCTGTTGATGATCGCCGGCCTGCTCTACGGCCTGGAGAAAAAGGCCGCGCACTGGGAGCTACTCAAAAGCACCGACTACATGGGCATCCTGACCCTGGCCGTGGGCCTCGGTTGTCTGCAGGTGTTTCTTGAAGAAGGGCATCGCAAGGACTGGCTGGAGTCGAGCCTGATTGTCAGCCTGGGCAGCATCGCGCTGTTGAGCCTGATTACCTTTGTCATCGTGCAGTTGTCCAAGCCCAACCCGCTGATCAACCTCGGGATCCTGGCCAACCGCAACTTCGGCCTGTCGAGTATTTCCAGCCTGGGCATGGGCGTGGGGCTGTATGGCTCGATCTACCTGCTGCCGCTGTACCTGGCGCAGATCCAGAACTACAACGCCCTGCAAATCGGCGAAGTGATCATGTGGATGGGCGTGCCGCAGCTGTTCCTGATCCCACTGGTGCCGAAATTGATGAAGTACGTGTCACCGAAATGGCTTTGCGCGGTGGGATTTGGCCTGTTTGGCTTTGCGAGTTTTTCCTCGGGCGTACTCAATCCGGACTTTGCCGGCAGCCAGTTCAACCAGATCCAGATCATCCGAGCCCTTGGCCAGCCGCTGATCATGGTCACCATTTCGTTGATCGCCACGGCGTACATCCTGCCCCAGGACGCGGGCTCGGCGTCGAGCCTGTTCAACATCTTGCGCAACCTGGGCGGTGCCATCGGCATTGCGCTGCTGGCAACCCTGCTGGATGCGCGGACCAAGACCTACTTTGATTACTTGCGCGAGGCGATTGTGCCGACCAACCCGCAAGTAGCCGAGCGCATGGCAACGCTGACGCAGACATTTGGCAATGAAACGGCGGCACTGGCCAAGCTCAGCGAGATTGCGCATCAGCAGGCGCAGATCATGGCCTATAACGATGCGTTTCACTTTGTCGGGTTGGCGTTGGCGGTGAGTATGCTGGCGATCTTTTTGACCAAGGCGTTGCCGGCGGGGCTCAAGGCTGGGGAAGCCCATTAGACCGAGGCGCCGCCATCGCAGGCAAGCCCGCTCCCATATTCGGATGTGTGAATACATTCAAATGTGGGAGCGGGCTTGCCTGCGATGAGGCCCCAACAGTCAGCACACATCAGACAGTCAGCAACCGCGCGCGCAACTTGCCAATCTCATCACGCATCTGCGCCGCCGCTTCAAACTCAAGATCGCGCGCCAACTGGTACATCTTCTCTTCCAACTGGCGAATGCGCTTGGTGATTTCGCTCGGTGAGCGCAATTCGTTTTCGTACTTGGCGCTTTCTTCGGCCGCCTTGGCCATGCCTTTGCGCTTCTTGCTGCGCGAGCCGGGCACGGTGGCGCCTTCCATGATGTCGGCCACGTCCTTGAACACACCTTTAGGGGTGATGCCATTGGCCAGGTTGAACGCAATCTGCTTGTCGCGGCGACGCTCGGTCTCACCGATGGCCCGCTCCATGGAGCCGGTGATGCGGTCGGCGTACAGAATCGCGCGGCCATTGAGGTTACGCGCGGCACGGCCGATGGTCTGGATCAGCGAGCGCTCGGAGCGTAGGAAACCTTCCTTGTCGGCATCGAGAATCGCCACCAGCGACACCTCGGGCATGTCCAGGCCTTCACGCAGCAGGTTGATCCCCACCAGCACATCAAAGGTACCCAGGCGCAGGTCACGGATGATTTCCACACGCTCCACCGTGTCAATGTCCGAGTGTAGGTAACGCACCCGCACGCCGTGGTCGGCCAGGTAATCGGTCAGGTCTTCGGACATGCGCTTGGTCAGCGTGGTGACCAGCACCCGCTCTTCGAGCGCCACGCGTTTGGTGATTTCCGACAGCAGGTCGTCGACCTGGGTCAGCGCCGGGCGGATTTCGATCTGCGGGTCAACCAGGCCGGTGGGGCGCACCAGTTGCTCGATCACCCGCCCAGCATGCTCGGCCTCGTAGTTGCCCGGCGTGGCGGATACAAAGATGGTCTGCGGGCTGATGCTTTCCCACTCGTCAAAGCGCATCGGCCGGTTATCCAGCGCCGAAGGCAGGCGGAAGCCGTATTCCACCAGGGTTTCCTTGCGCGAGCGGTCGCCTTTATACATGGCGCCGACTTGCGGCACGCTGACGTGGGATTCGTCGATCACCAACAAGGCGTCTGCCGGCAGGTAGTCGTAGAGCGTCGGCGGCGGTGCGCCGGACTCACGGCCCGACAGGTAGCGCGAATAGTTTTCGATGCCGTTGCAGTAACCCAGCTCCAGGATCATCTCCAGGTCAAAGCGCGTGCGCTGCTCCAGGCGCTGGGCTTCCACCAGCTTGTTATTGGAACGCAGGTATTCGAGGCGCTCGGCCAGCTCGACCTTGATCCCTTCCATGGCATCCAAAAGGGTCTCGCGCGGCGTCACATAGTGACTTTTTGGATAGAAGGTGAAACGCGGCAGCTTGCGGATCACTTCGCCGGTCAACGGATCGAAGGCCGACAGGCTCTCCACCTCATCATCGAACAGCTCGATACGAATCGCTTCCAGGTCCGATTCCGCCGGATAAATATCGATCACATCGCCACGCACCCGGAAGGTCGCGCGGGCAAAGTCCATGTCGTTGCGGGTGTATTGCAAATCCGCCAGGCGGCGCAGCAAGGCGCGCTGGTCGAGTTTGTCGCCGCGATCGACGTGCAGCACCATCTTCAAATAGGTTTCCGGGCTGCCCAGGCCGTAGATGCACGAGACCGTGGTGACGATGATCGCGTCCTTGCGCTCCAGCAACGCCTTGGTCGCCGAGAGACGCATCTGCTCGATATGGTCGTTGATCGACGCATCCTTCTCGATAAACGTATCGGAGGACGGCACATAGGCTTCGGGCTGGTAGTAGTCGTAGTAGGAAACGAAGTACTCCACCGCATTGTTCGGGAAGAACGCCTTGAACTCACCGTACAACTGCGCGGCCAGGGTCTTGTTCGGTGCCAGCACCAGGGTCGGGCGATTGATCTGTGCGATCACATTGGCAATGCTGAAGGTCTTGCCTGAACCGGTCACCCCGAGCAGCGTCTGGTGCGCCAGGCCGGCCTCGATGCCTTCGACCATCAGGCGGATGGCCTCGGGCTGGTCGCCAGCAGGTTCAAAGCGGGTGACTAGTTGGAAATCCGACATAACGTACCTCTTGAAGTCACCCCGGACTGTAAACCCGTCGGGAACGAAAAAGACCACCGCCCGCAAAATTCCAGAGCGAGCCGTAGGAAGAAACCATGATAACTGTAGAAGTGGAGGTGAATGTGATGGGTTTCAAGGCAATCGTCCTACATGCCTGTGACCATCAATGTTGCAATAAGACTAACGGTCGATAAATAAACCGAAAAACTTGGCCGAAAAGCCGTTTCGGCTGTCGCCGCGAGCGGTGTTGGCCTCTATACTAGCTCCCCGTTTGTGCACCGCTCTAGTGCATTCGGCTGGAGCGCGACACGTCCCTCCATTCCCCCATAGAGCTGCCGCAAAAATGAGCCTGTTCTCCGCTGTCGAAATGGCACCACGCGATCCTATCCTGGGCCTCAACGAAGCATTCAACGCCGATACCCGAACTACCAAGGTCAACCTTGGCGTGGGCGTTTACTGCAACGAGGAGGGGAAAATTCCGCTCCTGCGTGCCGTTGCCGAAGCGGAAGCCATTCGTGTGGCGCAACACGCCGCCCGTGGCTACTTGCCGATTGATGGCATCGCCGCCTACGACCAGGCCGTGCAAAAGCTGCTGTTCGGCACCGACTCGCCGCTGCTCAGCGCTGGCCGCGTGATCACCGCCCAAGCGGTCGGCGGCACCGGCGCTTTGAAAATCGGCGCCGACTTCCTCAAGCAACTGCTGCCCAACGCCGTCGTCGCCATCAGCGACCCAAGCTGGGAAAACCACCGTGCCCTGTTTGAAAGTGCCGGTTTCCCGGTGCAGACCTACCGCTATTACGACGCCGCCACCCACGACGTGAACCGTGCCGGCCTGCTGGAAGACCTCAACGCCCTGCCCGCCCAGTCCATCGTCGTGCTGCACGCCTGCTGCCACAACCCGACTGGCGTCGACCTGAGCCCAGCCGACTGGAAAGACGTGCTGGAAGTGGTCAAGGCCAAGAACCTGGTGCCGTTCCTCGACATGGCCTACCAGGGCTTTGGCGACGGTATCGACGAAGACGCCGCTGCGGTGCGCCTGTTCGCCGAATCGGGCCTGACCTTCTTTGTGTCCAGCTCGTTCTCCAAATCGTTCTCGCTGTACGGCGAACGCGTCGGCGCGTTGTCCATCGTCAGCGAATCGAAAGAAGAAAGCGCGCGCATCCTGTCCCAGGTCAAGCGCGTGATCCGCACCAACTACTCCAACCCGCCGACCCACGGCGCAGCGATTGTAGCGGCGGTGCTCAACAGCCCGGAACTGCGCGCCCAGTGGGAAGCCGAACTGGCACAAATGCGCCTGCGCATCCGTGGCATGCGCGAGCAGATGGTCAACGAACTGGCCAAGGCTGCCCCAGGCCACGACTTCAGCTTCGTCGGTCGCCAGCGTGGGATGTTCTCCTACTCCGGCCTGACCGTAGAACAAGTCACCCGCCTGCGCAGCGAGTTCGGCATCTACGCCCTGGACACCGGCCGCATCTGCGTGGCGGCGTTGAACCAGGCGAACATCGGTGCAGTGACCAAGGCGATTGTGCAGGTGCTGTAAGCCTGATCGCGTAGTACGAAGGGGGAAGCCAATGGCTTCCCCTTTTTTGTGCCTTGCCCCTGTAGGAGCGAGCTTGTCTCCGGGCGGCGTTCCGACGAAAAACCTCAACAATAACGCGAGCCCCCTGAAGGAGCGCGGCGCCCTCACGCTCTTCGCGAGCAAGCTCGCTCCTACAAAAAGCTCAGCGCTGGCAAGGCAAGCCCCCTAGACTGAAGCACGACTGCCCTTTGCGATGAGACTTTTATGAGAAACGACGACCTGGACCTGCGTGCCGACCGCGACGAACTGGACCACTTCACCCCGCGCACGCCTCAAGCCAAGCGGCAAAAAAGCCTGGTCCTGCAAGTGGCCCTGGGCGTGTTCCTCGGCGGCCTGGCCTTGTGGCTGGTGCAACTGGGCGCCACGGCGCTGATGGCCAAACTGGCGATGGGCACCCTGCAATTTGGCGGCTGACACAGAACAAAGGTGGGCGGGATCACTCCTACAGTGTCCCCCGCTCTTCGAGCAACCGCACAAAACTGTCCAGGCTCTGCGACACCGTCCCTCGCCGCCAGATCAGCCAGGTGTCGAGCAGGCGGAACTCATCCGCCAGTGGCCACACGCTCACCGTGGTAAACCCCGGCATGCTCTCCAGCATGCTGCGTGGCATCAACGCCAACCCCGCGCCGGCACTGACGCAGGCGAGCATGCCGTGGTACGACTCCATCTCGAAAATCTTGCCGGGCACCGATGCATCCTGGGAAAACCAGCGCTCAAAGTGGTGCCGATATGAGCAGTTGGAGCGAAAGGTATAGATGCTCTCCCCGTTCACATCCTGGCCACGGGTGATCGGCGCGTGGTGCAGCGGCGCGATCACCACCATTTCTTCCTCAAACACCGCGACCCCTTCCAGGGTCGGGTGCAGCACCGGGCCATCGACAAACGCCGCCGCTAGGCGTCCCGACAGCACACCTTCGATCATCGTCCCCGATGGCCCGGTGGTCAGGTCCAGCTCCACCTTGGCGTGTTTCTGGTTATACGCCGCAAGCAACGCCGGGATACGCACAGCCGCGGTGCTTTCCAGCGAGCCCAGGGCAAACGGCCCCTGGGGCTCCTCCCCCGCCACGGTGGCGCGGGCCTCTTGCACCAGGTCGAGAATACGCCGCGCATAGCCGAGGAAATTCCAGCCGGCAGGCGACAGGCGCAGTCGACTTTTCTCACGGATAAACAGCTCGACGCCCAGGTCCTGCTCCAGTTGCTTGATGCGCGTGGTCAGGTTCGACGGCACTCGATGAATCAACTGCGCGGCCGCACTGATGCTGCCTTGCTCGGCCACAGCCTTGAAAATCTCCAACTGCACCAGGTCCAAATCATTCTCCAAACGTGAACGTATTGCTTAATATTATTCAGTTCCCGGAAAAGGTACAGCGCCGTACGCTGGGCACCTTCCCAAATACTGCGCAGGACGGTGCCATGAACGCCATTACTCATCAGACCCATGCCTTGTCGATCAACCCCGCCACTGGCGAAACCGTGGCCAGCTACCCGTACCAATCCGCCGCACAACTGGACGCCGCCCTCACCCGCGCCAGCAGCGCCTTTCGCAGCGGCCGCAACACCCCCGTGGCACAACGCGCCGAACTACTCCCGGCCCTGGCCAGCGCCCTGCGCGAACAAGCCGAAACGATGGCGCAAATGATCACCCTGGAAATGGGCAAGCCCATCGCCCAGGCCCGTGGCGAAATCGAAAAATGCGCCTTGCTGGCCGAGTGGTACGCCGCCCACGGCCCGGCCATGCTCACCCCGGAACCGACGCTGGTAGACAACGGCCACGCCCAGATCGAATACCGTCCACTGGGCCCGATCCTCGCCGTGATGCCGTGGAACTTCCCGGTCTGGCAAGTGCTGCGCGGCGCCGTACCGACCATGCTCAGCGGCAACACCTACGTACTCAAACACGCGCCCAATGTGATGGGCAGTGCGTACCTGATGAAACAGGCCTTCGACAAAGCCGGTTTCGCCGAGGGCCTGTTCGAAGTGATCAACGTGACCGCCGACGGCGTATCCCAAGCCATCGCTGACCCACGCATCGCCGCCGTGACCCTCACCGGCAGCGTGCGCGCCGGCATCGCCATCGGCTCCCAGGCCGGCGCCGCGCTGAAAAAGTGTGTGCTCGAACTGGGCGGCTCCGACCCGTTCATCGTGCTCAACGACGCCGACCTCGATGCCGCCGTGCAAGCTGCCGTGATCGGACGCTTCCAGAACTCCGGCCAGGTCTGCGCCGCCGCCAAGCGCCTGATCATCGAGCAAGGCGTGGTCGAAGCCTTCACCGCCAAGTTCCTCGACGCCAGCCGTCAACTGGTGATGGGCGACCCGACCTCAAGCGACACGTACATCGGCCCCATGGCCCGTTTCGACTTGCGCGACGAGCTGCACGGCCAGGTCCGGGCGACCCTCGACGAAGGCGCCACCCTGCTGCTCGGCGGCCACCCCATCGAAGGCGCGGGCAACTACTACGCACCCACCGTCCTGGCCAACGTCACCGACCAGATGACCTCGTTCAAACAGGAACTGTTCGGCCCCGTGGCCTCGATCATCACCGCGCGCGACGCCGAACACGCCGTGGCCCTGGCCAACGACAGCGAATTCGGCCTCACCGCCAGCCTCTTCACCGCCGACCCGCAAAAGGCACGCCGCATCGCCAACCAACTGGAAACCGGCGGCATCTTTATCAACGCCTACAGCGTGTCCGACCCTCGGGTGGCGTTTGGCGGGGTGAAAAAGAGTGGGTTTGGCCGTGAGTTGTCGCACTTCGGCGTGCGAGAGTTCTGCAACGCGCAAACGGTATGGGTCGATCGCACGTAATCCGACGAGATTCCTCGCCGTCCCCCAGCGTGATCGGGATATGATCAGGGCGTTTTTGACCCGGACCGCCCTGACCTATGCACGTCGACCTACAAGCGCTGTATCCCAAACTGATCCACCTGATGCTGGACACGGTTTTCGTGGTCGACCGGGACAACCAGATTGCATTTGTCAGTGATGCCTGCGAGACGCTGCTCGGTTATCGACCCGAAGAGCTGACCGGAACCCTGATCACCGACTACATGCACCCTGAAGACCTGGCGGCCACCCGGGCCTCGATTATCCGGGTGATGAACGGCCAGCCCCATGTGGACTTTCGCAACCGCTACATCCGCAAGGATGGTGGGGTGGTGCATATCCTGTGGGCAGCTTTCTGGTCCGAGGACGTCGGCGCGCGGATCGGCGTGGCACGGGACATAACGGCCCTCACCCAGGCCGAGACAGAACTGCGCTTCCTCGCCCATCACGACCCGCTGACCGCCCTGACCAACCGCTCGCTGTTCAGCGATCGCCTGGACTCGGCCCTGCATCGGGCACGCCGCCACAGCAGCAGCCTGGCGTTGCTGTTCCTCGACCTCAACGACTTCAAAGGTATCAACGACGGTTACGGGCATGCCGCCGGCGACCGCGTACTGTGTGAAATTGCCCGGCGCCTGGAAGGTTGCGTGCGCGAAACCGACACCGTCGCGCGCATGGGTGGTGATGAATTTACCGTGCTGCTGACAGACCTGCAGTCAGAAGACGCCGTGACCGAAAAAGTGCAACAGATCCTTGCTGTCATGGCCGCCCCCCTGGGTGCTGAATTTGGCGGGGTAACCATGCCGTCATGCAGCATCGGCGTAGCGTTGTACCCCGCCGATGGCGAAGACGCCGACACCCTGCTCAGCCATGCCGATGGTGATATGTACCGGGTGAAAAAACTGCACCGTGCGGCGGGGTGAGGTAAAAGCCCCGATCTCATCCGCCCCAGAGAACTCTACTCGTGGCCAATTCCCCCACTGATCACCGCAGCAGCACCTGGTCGGTTTTCCTGATCTTCCTGCGCCTGGGCCTGACCTCCTTCGGCGGCCCCGTCGCGCACCTGGGTTATTTTCGCGACGAATTCGTCACCCGGCGCCGCTGGCTGACCGAGCGCAGTTACGCAGACCTAGTCGCCCTCTGCCAGTTCCTCCCCGGCCCGGCCAGCAGCCAGGTCGGCATCGCTCTGGGCCTGGCACGCGCGGGCTACGGCGGCGCAGTCGCGGCCTGGGTCGGTTTTACCTTGCCGTCGGCCTTGCTCCTGAGCCTGTTTGCCCTGGGCCTTACCCAGCACGGCTCGGCCATCCCGGCCGGCGCGCTGCACGGTCTCAAGGTGGTGGCCGTGGCCGTGGTCGCCCAGGCGGTGTGGGGCATGGCGCGCAACCTGTGCCGCAGCGCGGGCCGCATCAGCCTGATGCTACTGGCGACCGCCGCCGCCCTGCTGCTTCCATTTACCTGGGCCCAGGTGGCCATCATTGCCAGCGCCGGCGTAGTTGGCCTGCTGCTCTTCAAACCTGCATACGGCGGCGCCCACGAACCCCTGCCAATCCCGATCCGCCGTCCCACGGGCGCGATGTGGCTGGCATTGTTCCTGATATTACTGGTGGGCCTGCCGCTCCTCGCCCAAGCACTGCCCAACCTCGCCTTGACCCTGATAGACGCGTTCTACCGCACCGGCTCGCTGGTATTCGGCGGCGGCCACGTAGTACTGCCGCTGCTGCAAGCCGAAGTGGTGCCGCGCCAATGGGTGAGCAACGACCTGTTCCTCGCAGGCTACGGCGCCGCCCAAGCCGTACCCGGCCCGCTGTTCAGCTTCGCCGCCTTCCTCGGCGCCGCCATCAACCCCTGGTGGGGTGGCCTGATCGCGTTGCTGGCAATCTTCGCGCCGTCGTTTTTACTGATATTCGGCGTCTTGCCCTTCTGGGAAAACCTACGCCAAAGCCCCCGCACACAAGCCGCACTGGCCGGTGTGAACGCTGCGGTGGTGGGTTTGTTACTGGCGGCGCTGTACCAGCCGGTGTGGACCAGCGCGATATTCACCGCACAAGACCTGGGCCTGGCGTTAATCGCCCTGATGGCGCTGATGCTCTGGAAACTGCCACCGTGGCTGGTGGTTGTGGGAAGCGGCGGACTGGGGTGGTTATTAAGTCTGACGCTGTGAAAAGCACAGCCACAGCGCCTTGCTGGCCATCCACCCACTGAGCGACACAGCCAAACGCCTCGACCGTGAAACGTCCTGCACCGGCTAGCCCTTCAACTCACCCGCCCGATGACTCGCCGCATCGTCATACGCCACATACAACGACTCGGCAATTTGGCTTTTGATGGCCTTGCTGGACTCCAGCCCCAACACAAAACCCTCAGCCTTACCGCCCGCGCGGTTCAAGTCTTCAAGGGTGCTGGCACCGGTGATCGCGTCCAGCAATTTGGCCGCGTGCGGGCCAACACCCTTGGGCAGGCTGATCTGGTCGATGCTCATTGCGGCACCTCGGATGAAGTGAGGGATGGTGTGTTGCGCGATAGCGTGGTCATTGGCGATACCTTGAGGACTTGGGGCCGATAGCGCGCTTGGCCGCTGCCGGGGTGGCATGGTAGACCGGTATGGGGATGAGGGGGCAGTTTTCGGCCAAGAGTGGCCACTCGAACACATCATCTGGATCGGTTGTTTTGCAAGACGAAGCAGTCACCGATGTTCCGCAGCCAACATTGACCTGAACTGAGAAATGATCTCTGAAGATAGCCCGGCACCTTTGAACACTGCGCAGGTGAAGCTAACAGGTGCAGGGCCCGGAGCCGTTATGATGCCGTCTGCAACCACAGCGACTGGGCTATTTCGATAAAGCGTGCGCCCTTCATAACCTACGGCATTTTGCTTTAAGAAGTCAGCGCTGTTCGAGGTATGAGGCACCGTGTCGAGAAGCCCGGCCCTAGCAAGTGCCAGCGTTCCCCCACAAATACCGGCAAGTGTCGCTCCATTTGCACGACTGGCATGAAGAAAGTCTCGAATATCCGGTGCTTCTGCACTTTCCCAGATCATTCCGCCAATGACGACAACAACGTCCGGTTTCCAGTCCAAACATTGTTGCAAACTGCAATCAACCGTTACAGCCAATCCACCCTGCGAGCAGAACTGCCCCGTAGTAGAAGCGAAAAACCTGACATCGATCCCGTAAAACGGGGACGCAGTTCCGGCAATGAACGCATATTCCCAGTCCGCAAAACCGGGGGTCAGTATCAATCCCACACGTGCCATCAGTCAGACTCCTCCATGAATGCCAATAACGTTTGGCGGCAACAAACATACATCAAGGGTTGCTTTGGGTCGATTGAAGCACCTTGCGACAGGCAGCGATCGGCCAAAAACGAACATTACCACTAGATAAAGACAAGCTACTCCAAACACTTACATGCTAAAAACAGTTAGTTTGAGAACCTTGTCTTTTACAATACTTCCATCAACTCAAATTCTTCTGCCACAAGCTCCATAGACTCGTCAAACGAGCCCTCCCTTTGGAAAAAATTTTTATGACCCTGCATCCAGTACCTAAGACTGAGATCCCCTTCGCCTTCCTTCCTTGCAAGATCTTGATCTACGTCGCAGTAACGAATGATACGCATCGAAATAACTCTAATGACACATACAGGCTCTCCCCTGCTGTTGAGAATGATGCTGTAACCGCCAATAGTTGGTGGTTCTTCTTCACGCTTGAATGACGAGAGCGAGCTACACCCGGCTGTTTTTATTCCGTTAACAACAAGCTCAGCCAGCTCATCGGCCATTTCTGGAGTATCCCCAAATTGCCATGCAATAGCTCCGGGATACTTAACCTTTAAACTATCAACTACATTCACAACCTCCCCCCCTTTAAATCATATTATTGGCGCCCACTAAATCGTCATGATAAAGGCTTCTGCGAAACTCAGTTGCTAGAATTTTTTATTCTAATCCAACCTCGCTTCTTCGGACCAGATACTGCAAGCGACCTCATCGGCGTGCCAAAAAACCTTGAGCGGATGATTAGTTCGGTACCATCAATCAAGTTCGACCGCCGCCTGCAGCGGACCGACCAACGGGCTGTTCGTTATGAATGAGTGAACGCCCCCCGGCTTCGTAAAATTTTCGAATGCTTGCCTCTGGCCGATTGAAGCCCGCCACAAAAGGCAGAAACCGGCCAAAAGCTGACGTTCAAGCCGATCAAGCGTCACCCCACCAAACTTGAGCTATCTTTCCTGCGACTCACCAGCAAAAGGTGATCCCGCAAGTAAGGATGCTTTTATGAATCAATCGCCCCATCGCCTGAACCTGTTCGCACTGACGCTGCTCGGTGCACTGGCAACCACATCCCTGCTGGTGCCACCCAGCTACGCTGGCGAAGCTTCCGTTGCCGGGCCTGTCGCCGGCACCAAGGTCACCGAACCCTATGTGCGCATGATGGCGCGTGAAGCGTATTTCTGGGGTTGGCCGATGGCCAATATTTTCAACCGTCGCCAGGCCTTCAAAGACCTGCCCGAACCGGGCTTGATGGGTGGCATCGTTCCGGTCGCGCCGATCAATCGACTGTCGATGCTCAGTGATTACATTGATCCGGCGGAACGGCTGGTCGCATGCCCGAATCAGGATGTGGTGTACGGCGCGGGCAGCATCGCGCTGGATCTGGAACCGGTCGTGCTGCAAGTGCCGGACTTCGGCAGCCGTTTTTGGGTGTATCAGGTGGTGGATCTACGCTCCGATAGCTTTGCCGAACTCGGCAAGATGTACGGCAGCAAACCCGGCTTCTATCTGCTGGTTGGCCCTGACTGGAATGGCAAGGTGCCTGCGGGCATCACCAAAGTCTTTCGGGCACGTACCAGCACCGGCTTCGTGATTCCCCGAGTGTTCCAGGACGATACCGCAGCCGACCGCACAGCCATTCAAGCGTCGCTGTCGGGCGTGGATATGTACCCGTTGTCGCAATACGACGGCAAGGTCAAACACCGGGACTGGGCGAAACTGCCAAAATTCCCGGCGCAGGCGGCGGGCAGCGGCGAAACCAAATGGGTGATGCCGGAGAAATTCTTCGACGAGTTGCCGGCGCTACTCAAGGACGCCAAACCGTTGCCGGGCGAAGAAGCCCGCTACGCGCAGATGGCCACCCTCGCGGCCATCGCCAAGGCTGATCCGCAACTGAAAGCGGCGATGATCGATGAAGCGAAAAAAGCCGACAGCGAAGTGATCGATCCGCTGTTGCAGTTCCGCAACTATGGCCTACAACTGCCGGATCACTGGAGCACCATCAGCAACGGTGCAGCGTTTGGCACCGACTACTTCAGCCGTACCGCCGTGGCGCGCTCGAATATTTTCGTCAACCAACAGAAAGAGACCAAATACTTCTATCAGGACTTGGACAAGTCCGGTACGCGTCTCAATGGGCTGAACAGCTACTCCGTGACCTTTGCCAAGGGGCAACTGCCGCCGGTTAAAGGCTTCTGGTCGCTGACCCTGTACAACGAGCAGCACTTCTTTTCCCCGAATGACCTTAAGCGCTATTCGATCGGCACCAAGAACAAATCACTGCAGGCCAATGCCGATGGTTCGTTGACGATTTACGTGCAGAGCGAATCACCGGGCAAGGACAAGGAAAGCAATTGGCTGCCGACGCCCCAAGGTGCTGATTTCTCGCTGTACATCCGCGCCTACTGGCCTGAACCGGCCGCGCTGAATGGCCAGTGGGTGCCCCCAGCCGTACTGAAAACCAATTGACCAGAACAGGACGTTCGCGATGAGCACATTTGCAAAATCACTGACTGCAACGGGCCTGGCCATCTCGATCAGCCTCAGCGCCCAGGCGGCCACGCACTATGAACAGTTGGCCGATCTGCCTTTTGCCGGCGGCTATCCAACACTGGAGGGCGTGGCGCAACTGCAAAACGAATTGCTTTTCCAGCGTGCCGTGCAGTCGTACATCTGGGCACTGCCGGCGTTGAACATGTACGCCATGAAAGAAGGTTCGGAAAAAGCCTTCGGTGCCGGCTACAACGTGCTGCCGATCTGGAAGGACCGCCTCAACGCCAAGACCCGCGTCACCACGCCCAATTCCGACGTGATCTATGCCATGGGCTATCTGGATCTCAAGCAGGACGGCCCGATGGTGATCGAAGTCCCGCCAGGCTTGCAGGGCATTCTCGATGACTTCTTCCAACGGCCGATCTGCTCCGAGGGCCAGATCGAAGGTCGCCAATGGTGTGGTGATGTCGGGCTGCCGGGACCGGACAAAGGCAAGGGTGCCAAGTATCTGGTGCTGCCACCGGACTACAAGGGCGAGGTACCGCCGGGCTACCTGACTTACCGCTCGCGCACTTACGGTGTGTTCGTGTTCTGGCGCGGATTCTTCAAGGACCCGAAACAACTGGAGGCACCGGTCGCAGTCATGGAGCAGACGCGCATCTATCCACTGGGCAAACAGGCCACGGCCAAAGCGATGGAATTCCCCAACGCCTCGAAAACTCCAGTCAACATGCTCTACCCCTCCGACGGCAGTGCGTTCGACATGCTGTCGCGGTTCATCGATCACGAATACGTTGACCCGCAAGACATGGAAATGCGCGGCATGCTCGCCGCTCTGGGTATCGTTAAAGGCAAACCGTTCAAACCGGAGCCAGCCACCCGCGACCTGCTCGACAAGGCAGCGAAAACCGCCAGCAAGATCGGCCATGCCATTTCCTACACGCCGCAAACCATTGTCGCCAATGGCACCTGGTATCCGGATCGCAAGTGGTTGAACGTATTCCCCGGCAATGCGACGTTCACCGCCGACACCTTCAATTACATCGACCCGCGCACCGGTTTTTTCACCAATGCCTACTCGGCCAGCCCGGGCATGGCGGTGAACATGGAAAACGTCGGTGCCAAGTACCCGGCCACCTTCGTCGATGCCAAAGGCCAATTCCTGTCCGGCAGCAACAGCTACTCGCTGAACCTGCCCAAAGGCATTCCGGCGGCATTGTTCTGGTCGGTGACGGCGTATGACTCGATCACTGCATCAGGCCTGGATAACGGCCAGCCGTTCCCGTCGCTGAACACCATGGACAAGCCCGTCACCAACGCCGACGGCTCGATCGATGTGCATTTCGGCCCGAACTCACCGGGCGCCGGCAAAAACTGGATCAAAACCCTGCCGGGCGAAGGCTACTTCGTGATTCTGCGGTTATATGGCCCGACCAAGGCGTTCTTCGACAAGGCATGGAAACCGGGGGATTTGATCAAGCAATGATCTGAACTGCGTCTGAACGACATGAGTGCATGAATGCATTCATGTCTTCGGCGTTCTTGACCGACAGCTTTGGGTCGATTACTGCCTGTCGCAAGAAGCAGCAAACAAGTATCGTCACCCATCCTGTAGAGCGGCACCTGCCAGCCACATCAGGAACGCACTCACATGCACCTGCCGCTCCCGTCCTGGCACGCACACCGCAACGTAACGCGGACCAGGCAGGCTTACTTCTGGTCTATAGGCCACTAATTCTCCATCCCTGAGGCTGTCGGCTACCAGTACATTGCTTGCCAGCACCAGCCCATGACCCGCAATCGCAGCGCTCAAAGCAAAATGCTCATCGTCGAACTCACGCATCTGCGCCGTTTCGAGCCAGGTCTGGCATTCTGCGGCCGCGCACCAGCTTTCCCAGTTGATTGAAAATGCTCCCGGGATTTTCCAGTGCAGGTTGATCAGTTCGATCTGATTTACATTCAGCGAGGCCACCAGACCTGGGGCGCCGTAAGCCGAGAATTGCTCGTTCATTAGCGCCTGACAGAACAACTTCGGGTCATCGCGGCTGACCGAGCGAATAGCAAGATCGATGCTGGAATCACGCAGCAGATCGACTAGTTCGTTACGGGTATCGACCCGCACATTGACGTGTGGAAAGCTCCGATAGAAACCACCCAGCCGTGGAATCAGCCAGGCTGCCGCCAAGCCCGGCGTAGTGGAAATGGTCAGGGTTTGGGGAACAGTGTCCGGATAGAAAGCCTCCAGGCTGCGGCGAATGTCTAATAAGGCGCGATGAGTCTGGCGATAGAGCAACTCGCCCTCTTCGGTCAATGCCACACCTTGTCCAGTCCGCTTGAACAGCATCGCTCCGAGGCGGGCTTCCAGCGCCTTGACCTGGTGGGAAATGGCCGCGGGGGTGACAGATAGCTCCTCAGCTGCCGCTTTAAAACTACCCAGTCGCGCAGCCGACTCGAAGGTGCGCAGCGCGTTAAGCGCAAGAGTGGAAAACACGCATCGTTCCCTAGATGAATTGAATTGATGAGCATTCAATTTATCTCATTTTTCTTGGTGTGTACGCAGCGATACCGTCGCAGGTATTCGATCTACCCACCCTTGGGAAAACACCATGCAAGGACCTTCGCGAAAAATTCTTCAAGCCATCCTCTATGAATCAATCGCTGTTGCGGTGCTATCGCCCAGTATCTCGTTGATATACGACGAAGGCCTGGCCCATGCGGGTGCGCTGTCGTTGATGTTATCTGTATGCGCGCTGCTGTGGAACGTGCTGTTTAACTACGCTTTTGAATGCTGGGAAGCGCATCAGCCACAGCGTACTCGCACGTTGGGCAGACGTTTACTCCACTCACTGGGTTTTGAGGGCGGGCTAGTTCTACTCTTGGTACCACTGGTGGCATGGTGGCTGGAGATTTCTTGGTGGGCTGCACTGGTCACCGATCTGGGGCTGTTCGTTTTCTTCTTCTTTTACGCGCTGGCGTTTCAGTGGGTCTTCGATAAAGTGTTTGATGTACCAAAGTCCGCGCAGGGGGAAGTTTCGGTTAACCCATAATCCGCGCGCAATCCCGATTAGCCAACCTGTGACAGCACTAGGATTTGTGCATGAAAAATGCCAGCAAAGCGATTGAGAGCTACATCTTCGGCAAGGACGGAAATCGGCCTGACCTGTTGCAACATGCTTTCAGCCCAGACGCAACGCTTAACGTGCTAGTGCAGACAAACACCATCCTGTTTCCTCCCAACGTCCAAGGGCGCGAAGCTATTGCTGAAGTACTCGTACGCAGCTTTAGCCTGCAATATGAGAACGTTTATACATTCTGCTTCGGTGCCCCTCCAGAGCCCGAGGCAAATGTTCATAAGTGCAAATGGCTGGTTGGCATGTCAACAAAAGCGACTGGAGAGTTGCGTGTAGGCTGCGGGGAATATCATTGGGTCTTTTCACCGCAAAGCGGCCTGGCCATTCAACTGTCCATTACTATCGAACACATGTTGGAGTGCCCTTCCCAGCATATGCGCAAGATAATGGATTGGCTTCAAGGTCGCAGCTATCCATGGTGTGAATCGACCGACATGCTTGATTCGGCACCGCCGCTCACTTGCCTCCAGCCGGTTCTTGTCTACGTTGCTGCATGACCCCTATCGATGTAAACGGATGCGTTTGGCCGATTGCGGACCTCAGGACTAGACACGTATGTGAAAACCTCTGCTCAGGCCTGGCTGATATCCAGCAATCGAGGCATGGCAATCGCCAGGTAATCCTGCGTATCGAGCACCATCGACGCATCCAGTCGCCCCGCGTTGAAGGCTATTTCAGCGTAGCCCGTGGTCAAGGCCGGATCGACGATCAATTGAATCCGCTCATCGAAAACAAAAGGAGGGATGGCGCCGATCCGGCACCCGGTCAGTTCCATGGCGGTTTCGGCCTTCACCAGCTCGGCTTTTTTCCCGCCCAGGGCTGCTCCGACTTTCTTCATGTCCAGCTTCTGGTCGCCCGGCAGTATCACCAGTGCATAGGGTCCGGCCTGCCCCTTGAGGGAGCAAAGCATGGCCTTCGCGCCTTGGCCGGGCTCGGTGCCACGGATTTCGGCGACGCGCGCCGACTGGCCCTCGGCATCGTGCATCAACACCCGGTAGGAGGCTGAGCGGGCATCGAGTAGTGCCACGAGGCGATCGAACATGGGATGCATGTAGTTTTCCTCAGGTTTACAGGAGCAGGTCGTAGGACAGTTTGCTGATCAGAATCACCAGTAACACCAGGAATAGAGCCCGGACAAAAGGCACGCCTTTGTGAACCGCCAGCCAGGTGCCAGTGAGCGCGCCCAGGATGTTGAATGCCGCCATGGGGATTGCGATCAGGTAGAGCACGTTACCCGTCGGAATGAAGAACATCAGTGCCGCGACGTTGGTCGCGATGTTCACGAGTTTGGCCGATGCCGAGGCATGAAGAAAGTCGAAGGCGAAGCAGCGGATAAACAGGAAGATCAGGAAGCTGCCAGTGCCGGGACCGAACAGACCATCGTAGAAACCGATGGCACCGCCGATGACGATCGCCAGCAGTTTTTCCTTGGTACCGATGCGCATGGGTTTGTGCAGGGCGCCGAAATCCTTTTTCCAGAAGGTGTAGATCGCCATCAGTACAATCAACACCAGCACCGCCGGCCGGATCATCGACTGGGGTACGAACGACACCGTGGCGGCGCCGAAGAAAGCCATGACAAAAGCCGCGCAGGCGGCAGGGATCACAAGCCCCCAGTCGATCACCACCTTGCGCACGAAGGACCGGGCCGCGAATGCGGTGCCGCAGGCGGCCGCGACCTTATTGGTACCCAGCAGCGCCGCCGGTTGAGCGCTGGGTAGCACGTTGAATAGCGCGGGAATCTGGATCAGTCCGCCGCCGCCCACCGCCGCATCGATCAGGCCGGCGGCGAAGGCGAACACGCAAAGGATGACAATATCGACCATGAAATCAGGCTCTGACTATGTAGGGTTGATGAGGGTCCAGCGGCACCACGCGTGCCGGATCATTGACCCCGAAGACACGCAACATCCAGCGATCACGGCCGTCGTAGCGGGGTGTAAAACCATCCCGGGCATGCAGGGTTTGCTGGTTCTTGAAGATCAGCATGTCCCCTGGCTGCAGCAGTATGTGGTGCACGACATCGGGATGATTGGCGACGGCGGCGAACAGTTGGAGGGCAAACCGCGCATTGGCCGAGGTCGCTTCGACACTCGCTTTGTTGTAGCGGCAATACAGGCCATCGGTTGCGCTTCTGTACAGCAAGGGGACATTTTCCAGCACATTCCCCTGTTTGCCGAAGGAGGCCGGTCGGCGAACGGTGAAGTTCGGTCGTGACAATTCTTCTTCGACGTAGGCCGGCAGAATGGCCAGCACCTCGTCAATGGCGACGATGCGCGTCGGCACGTCGAGCTCGCAGCGCAGGCCGGTCAGGGACAGGTACTCCGGACAGGCCGACAACTGCGAGACGGGTTCGCAGGTCAAAGGCAGGTGAGGATTGTCGACATGCATGTCCAGATCCGCGCGCGAGCCATAGGAGCTCTTTTCGGTCTCTCGCTTGTGCTTGGGCGATACGTGACGGAACACTGTGTCGCTGCTTTCACCCTCGTACGCCAGCGGACGGGTTTGCAGAGTTTGCAGCACGGACAAAATAGCCCCGGCCAGAATCGACAAGTTCTCGATACCCGGCTCCAGGTCATAGGGCGTGGCCGGCAGTTGCGGGTCCAGCGGCAGCCCCCTGACGATCATCGCCACTTCAGGGGCCTGTGGAAAATTGCGTAGCTGCTGGATTTTCTCGGTGCACAGGGCACTTTCCAGCAACAGCCCCAGGGCCGGCATGTGGCGGATACCCGAGGCGCTATCGGTCACGTCCAGCGATGCCAGACCGGCCTGAAGTGTGCGTTGTTCTTCGAGCGACAGATGAATTTGCGGTATCTCCCGTCGGGTCGAAGTCACTGATTTTTTTTCCAGCCATTCATGAACTACTTCATCAACACCCGTTGCGGCTTTCCCGATTACTTCATCCAGTTTCGACACGTCCTTGCGCTCCTGTTTGCCCCATCCTTGTGGGTTGAACGGGAAGGTTAACGGAAGGGCCGTTTTTGTGTTGCAATGCCGCGTTGTGAAAAATGCAATGAGGTGGAGAATGGCATTGAATATGTTGGGGGAGCTTGAAGCCTTCGCGACCGTGGCTCGCAAGCGCAGCTTCGTCGTCGCGGCACGGACTCTGGGGCGCTCCCCCAGTGCGCTGACCCGTGCCGTTCAAGCCCTGGAGGAAAGTGTGGGGCTCAAGTTATTCAATCGCTCGTCCAATGCCGTGAGCTTGACCGAAGCGGGTGAATGCTTATTGCCCCACGCGTACAAAATGCTCGAACTGCAACGCGAGGTGGATGAAGACCTGGCCGGTCTCAGCGGCCTGGCCTCCGGCTGGATCCGTTTTTCCGCCCCCGAGTTTCTCGGACACGGGGTATTGCCCCGGTTGATCGCGCAATACTGCGAGCGTTATCCAGACGTTAACATCGATGTGATCTTCACCGATGAGATCATCGACCCGGCCAAGAGCAAGCTGGACTTCTCGATTCGCGGCGCGTTTCCACAATCCAGCGACTTGATCGGCTTTGCGCTCTGGAGTTACTCACGTTATCTGTATGCCAGCCCCGGCTACCTGGAGCGCAACGGCATGCCCGACTCCATCGAGGCACTGGAGGCACATTCGCTGATCCTGCATACGGCGCCGCGGATTCTCAAGGAGTGGAATTTTCGCAGTGAGGAGCAGGCCATCAGCTTTCGGGTTCACCCAAAATTCCGTTTCAGCTCCGGTCTGGCGGTATTCCAGGCAGCCCTGGCGGGCGTCGGGATCGCCCGCTTGGCGGATTGGATGGCGGAGCCCGAAGTGGAAGCGGGCCGCCTGTTCCGGGTTTGTCCTGAGTACAAGCTCACCTCCAGTAGCGGTGAAAGCCCACAGATGCACGCGGTGTACCCGGCCGGAAATTTGCCGCTGCGGGTGAAGGCATTGATGGAGATGATCCGTGGCTTAGGTGAAAGCCTGGAATGTAAACGCGGCTCAGCACTAATATGAGGTTACGGGTCGTTCCGCCCTGTCCGCTCACTTGGCAATTGATCAGACGCTAATACGCGCAAACCCACCCTCGGCTACCGCAGGCGAGCATCGGCAAGATGCTCCGCCGAGGATAAAGCCGACATTCAGTCTTATGCCTCAAGCCTTCATAATGATTGCTCCAGACAAAGCGAAAAGTTGATGCCTTTATGTTTGATCAATATTTGAAACGATGGGAGCTGACCATCGACGGTGATGCTTTCACCTCGCTGAATGGCAATCTACTTCCTGTTCGCTACCACGGCACGCCAGCCATGCTCAAAATCTCGCAAGAGCCAGAAGAGCAAGCGGGCAATCGGCTCATGGCTTGGTGGGACGGTCAGGGAGCAGCGCCCGTGTTGGCGCAGGATGGCGAAGCCTTGCTGATGGAACGCGCGAGCGGCGCGCGCTCACTCATGCACATGGTGAACGGCGGCCAGGATGATGAGGCTACTCGCATTCTTTGTGCTGTGGCCGGCCGCCTTCACACGCCACGTACAAAACCGGCTCCTGCTTTAGTTCCACTGCTGCAACGGTTCGAAGCCCTATGGGGCGCAGCGGCAACCCACCGAGGAGTCTTTGAGCAATCTGCAAAAACCGCTCGCGAACTCCTGGATGCCCCGCGCGACGTCGGGGTACTGCATGGTGACATCCACCACGCCAATGTATTGGACTTCGGCCCTAAGGGCTGGCTCGCTATCGACCCTAAGGGACTGTACGGTGAGCGCGGTTTTGATTTCGCGAATATTTTCTGCAATCCCGATAGCCAAAGCGCTTTGGCGCCGGGTTGCTTCGCGCGTCGGATCGAAATCGTGAGACAGGCCGGCGACATTGATCACCGCAGGTTATTGCAATGGGTGCTCGCGTGGACCGGCTTGTCAGCAGCCTGGATGCTCGAAGACGACATTGACCCGACTACCCCGCTTGAGGTGGCGAAGCTTGCAACGTTGGCGCTTGGTTTGTGAGTTTTACGGTAGGGGCCTGTCAGAGTAATTTTCTGTCCGTTTTGGGTGAGTGCAGTTGTTTGATGCCGGCTGCCTCTGGCCGATTGTGTTGAAAAAGTCGGATTTTCAGTTCGCCTGAACTCAGGCACGGCTACCACCGGAGAACCTACTCACCACATTGAGTGGTTTCTCGGCCCTTCGTTGACCTTTGCTGCTCTGTTATTGGGTTGGTTTGAGGTTTTTTGCTTGGTGCAGGCGCACCTATCCCGTGACCGGTGGCCCTTGAGATGTAAATTTGGCCAGCCGTCGCAGGTTCTGCACCGCGGCGGCCAGCGTGAACTCATCGGTCGCGCCACTCATGCCACGTAGTCGTAAGCGACCCAATTTCAGGATGCGCTTGAGGTGGGCAAACAACATTTCGACCTTCTTACGTTCGTGGCGAGAGCGCACGTACTCCGGCGTCGCGGCGATGCGCCGAGCCACATCCCGAGCGGCTTCATGGACGCTGCGAGCGATCTTGCGAAACGTAGTGTTCGGGCAGCACTTGGCTTTCATCGGGCAGTTCGCGCAGTCGGTTTGCCGGGAGCGGAAGATGATGGTGTTGGCTTTGGTGACGTGCGAACGCTCGTTCTTGAAGGCTCGCCATTCGCTGCGTAATACGTTGCCGGCTGGGCAGCGGTATTCCTCGGCCTCTTCATCGAGTGCCTCAAGATACTCACGCACGGCGCGGGTGCTCAGGGCCGGATCGCTCCAGTTGACCGGCTCATCACCCGGTACACCGCGCTGCCAGCTGGCATCCGCCTTGATGATGCTGGCGTCCACGGCAAAGCCTTCGCCCTTGACCAGGCCGGCGCCCATGCAACGACGCAGCACTTCATTGAACAGCCAGCGAAACAGATCGCTGTCCCGAAAACGTCCGTGTCTATTTTTGGAAAAGGTCGAGTGATTGGGGACTTCATCTTCAAGGCTCAACCGGCAGAACCAGCGATACGCCAGGTTCAAATGGGCCTCTTCGCACAGCCGACGCTCTGAGCGAATGCCGTAGCAATAGCCCACAATCAGCATGCGGATCATCAGTTCGGGATCAATCGACGGACGCCCAATCGGGCTGTAAAAATCGGCGAGGTAATGGCGCAAGTCGCTCAGATCGAGACACCGATCAATGCTACGCAGAAGGTGATTGGCGGGGATGTGATCTTCAAGGTTGAACGAGTAAAACAGTCGATCCTGCCCACTCGATAACTGTCCCATCATGCTGCGTACGCTCCCGCTGGCCGATGTGTATATTTTGCCGCAAGCCCGGTAGGAGAGCTACTTGCTCAATAAATCGATCAAAAACTGTCAGTCAAAGAACTCCATACCTGCGTATGGATGGCGCCGACATTGCTCAAGCCGCGAAGCCAGACTGCCGACATGCACTTCCAGTCGGTGCCCGTCGGGGTCTGAGAAATAAAACGAGTCACCCTCGCTCGAATTGGTTTTCCACTCGATAACGTTCCGTAACCGCAAGCAAACAGTTACTCCTTCAAAATCGTCCTGCCCCACCGAAAACGCATAGTGAGTGTAATCAGGGTGTTTTTTCGATGCACAGTTCTCATCGAAAGACAAACAAAGCCAGAGATCGCCAAGGGTAAGATAGGCCCCCGTTTCCCAGCGAGCAGCCAGCCTAAAACCGAGTAGCCCCACATAAAATTCGATACTGCGAGGAAGGTTCGCAGTCGCCAACGTAAGGTGATTCAAGCCAGTCAACATGAGCACCTATCCAAAACAAGTCGATGAGAGGGGGTGAGCATACCAACGTCGACTTTTTCAACACAATCGACCCGCTGCGGTCATTCGAGGAGGGTTGCGAACGATCAGTGTGAGACGCGAGCATGCTCCATGCCTAAGATGAACCTCAATTTGACGTATGTTCTGGATTTGCGCCATCATCATGACATCAGTAACTGCAAGTTAACGCAGAAGCCATAAATAGACTATGAATAAGACTTTCAACCCAGAACAATATAAATTAATAATAGAGTGCTCCAAAAAAGAAGACTTTTCAGAATGGAACGATTATGCATCTAAAACCAAAGAAACTATCGATTTGCGAGAGTCGAATCTTGAAGGCATAAAAATTATTGGCGCCACCTTCATAAATGCCGATGGCAAAGGCGCAACTTTTTGTGACGCCAACCTAAAGGGTGCAACGTTAGAAGGTGTCAATATGTCCGATTGCATTTTCTTGAATGCCGAAATGACCGGTATCAATGCGACTGGATCTATATTTAAAGGATCTATTTTTGACCGCGCGCAACTGGCCAATACTTCCTTCGAAATTTGCAATTTCGATGAAGCAAGCTTTCAAGGAAGCCGTTTAATTTTAGCCAACTTCTCCAACTCTAGATTTCAAGATTGTAGCTTCTATGCGGCAGACCTCTCGGATGCACAATTCCAAGGCGGTGGAAGAAATCCACTTCTAGAGGGGGAGTTGAGATTCAATCTGTGCGGGACAAATTTTTCCAATGCAAAATTTACAACTGGAACTTATTTTCATCTTGCAAATGTTTCAAATAAAACAGACTTTAGAACAGTAAGTTTTGAAAGCGCCTGTTACTCTGCTGGCCTTCGTCAAACGCTTCAGTACTGTAACCGTAGGCATAACTGGGCTGCCTGGTATGAGAAAAACGGAAAAATAAAAAGCCTCCTAGTTAAATTGTTCTGGATGGCATCGGATTATGGTAGATCTCCACGACAGGTATTAATGTCATTCCTGATCGTGTGCTTGTTCTATGCACTCATTTACTGGCTAATACCTGCATCAACATCGGGGGATGCGGGAAACGATTTAACTCTAGTTCAGAGCTTGTATTTCTCTGTCGTCACCATGACCACTCTTGGCTACGGAGATATTGCTGCCAACAAATCAAACTGGCTATCTCAGGCGCTAGTAATAACTCACGTTTTGTTCGGTTATGTCATATTAGGGGCGTTGCTCACGGTATTGTCTAATCTATTCACATCTGACGGTCCTTCAGAGGGGCTGATAAAGCATCCAAAGAGAGCAGAGGTCCAATTTGCTTTCCATGCTTCTAATGCTGATAAAACTCCGGCAGTGGATGAGACTACTTCGGTTTAGATGTATTGGGCGGCAGCTATCGGCCAAAGACGAAATGAAGCCAGTCAGCACACCTTGTGCTGACAACCCTCTATTTCCTTTTACGAAACGAACCTACGGCTGAATCGATAATGATGCGGTCATTTGCGCGTGACACTCCACCAGAATTTCATCGGCCAGCGCCGAGTCGTCAGGGCAGGCGCGCGATAGCATGATCGCGCCGACCGCGCGCGCCAGTAGGTCGATCATTTTCACCCTCGCCTCACCCGGCGCAGTATCCGGCCCGGTCGGGTATTTTTCGCCGAGTGTTTGCAACGTGCGCTCGATGCCTTCAGCGAATGCCGATTTCAAATCGCCCGACTGACGCGCCGCGTCACCGCACAACGCCGCCATGGTGCAACCCGTGGAGCGACCGTCGCGATGATCCCTGGACACGTACACATCAATGAAATCCTTCACGCTCATTGCTTGGGCGCAGGCCAATGACTGCGCAAGACTGTTGGCCGAGGCTTCGGCCATCAGGTCAGCCTTCGAACCGAAATGTTTGTAGAAACCGCCATGGGTGAACCCGGCGGTGGCCATCAGGTCGGCCACGCCGACACCATCAAAACCGCGCTCGCGAAACACAACTGAGGCCGTTTCGACGATGTGCTCCCGATTTGCCTGGGCCTGAGCCTTGGACACTCGCATGTTCGATACCCCTCTACCGCTGCAATTCATCGGCCGATCATACATAGATGTTGATCATAATCAAAGTTGTTGACAGTTTAGATTTCGATCATCATCCTAAATACCAGCGATATGCCCACTTACTCCCGGCACGGAATAAACACCCATGAGCGACCTGAATCTGTTTACCTCTTACACACTTGGCGCCCTGCCGCTGTCAAACCGCGCGGTTCTCGCGCCATTGACGCGCAATCGCGCAGGCACAGGCTTTGTGCCCAGTGAATTTGCTGCTGCCTATTACAGCCAGCGGGCCAGTGCGGGTTTGCTCATTTCCGAAGCCTCGCAAATCTCGCAGCAGGGACAGGGTTATCAGGACACCCCAGGCATTTACACAGCGGCTCAAATAGAAGGATGGCGCAAGGTCACCGATGCCGTGCACGCCAAGGGCGGGAAAATTTTCCTACAGCTGTGGCATGTGGGCCGTGTTTCTCACGTGGATTTGCAACCGCAGGGCGCGTCGCCGGTAGCCCCTTCCGCGCTTCGTCCCGCGACCAAGGTGTTCGTCAACAATCGCTTCAAGGACGCTTCCGAGCCGCGAGCACTGGACGCTGACGAACTGCCGGGCATCGTCAACGATTTCCGCCAAGCGGCAGCAAACGCTATTGCGGCAGGCTTTGACGGCGTGGAAATCCACGGTGCAAACGGCTATTTGCTGGATCAGTTCATCAAGGACGGCGCCAACCTGCGTACGGATGCCTACGGTGGCTCGATCGCAAACCGTGCGCGCCTACTGCTGGAAGTGACGGCCGCCGTGACCGCCGAGATTGGTGCTGATCGCACGGGCATTCGTCTTTCGCCTGTCTCGCCGGCCAATGGTGTATCGAGCAGTGATCCACAGGCTCAGTTCGATTACATCGTCGACCAACTCAATGCTCTGGACATCGTTTATCTGCACGTTGTCGAAGGTGCGACCGGTGGGCCACGCGACGTGGCGCCCTTTGATTTCGACGCCTTGCGCCAGCGCTTCAAGAACACCTACATCGCCAACAACGGCTATGACCTGGACCTGGCCACGGCACGCCTTGCGCATGACAAAGCCGACCTGATCGCCTTCGGTCGCCCCTTCATTGGCAACCCTGATCTGGTCGAGCGACTCAAGAGCGGTGCGCCACTGTCTGCCTTCGACCCCTCGACACTCTACGGCGGCGGTGCGGCGGGATACATCGACTACCCGACGCTGGCCGAATCAGGGGCTGCCGCCAACTAGGCACTGGCTGATCGAGCCTGGTTTTATTCCTGTATCAACCCCAATCCATGTTCCTGGCAAAGAGCTGACATCATGACTACTCGCCCTATCGTTTTCATCACTGGCGCTTCCACTGGCATCGGCGCAGTTTACGCCGAGCGTTTCGCCCAACGCGGGCACGATCTGGTGTTGGTCGCCCGCGACCACTCGCGCCTGGAAGCGCTCGCGGCGAAGTTGCGTGGCGAACACAACGTCGCCATTGAAGTGCTTCAGGCCGACCTGACTCACCTCAGCGACCTGCACACCGTCGAAACGCGCCTGCGCGATGACGCGCGCATCGGCATCCTCGTCAACAACGCCGGTGCCGCACAGTCCGGCACCTTCATCGAGCAAAGCACCGACAGCGTTGCGCAACTGGTGGCCCTCAACACCACCGCGCTGGTGCGGCTGGCCAGCGCCATCGCGCCACGCCTGGCCAAAGCAGGTGAAGGCGCGATCATCAACATCGGCTCGGTGGTGGGCCTGGCACCTGAGTTCGGCATGACGGTCTATGGTGCGACCAAGGCGTTCGTACTGTTCCTTTCCCAAGGCCTGAGCCTGGAGCTTTCACCTCAGGGTGTTTATGTACAAGCCGTACTACCGGCCGCCACTCGCACGGAGATCTGGGATCGCGCCGGTATCGACATCAATACCTTGAGCGAAATCATGGAAGTGGGTGATCTGGTCGATGCCGCCCTGCTCGGCTTCGACCGTCGCGAACCGGTGACCATTCCTGCGCTGCAAGAAGGCGAGCGCTGGGATGCCCTGCAAACCGCACGTCAGGGGCTTTTGTCGCAAATCAGGCAGTCCGCCGTGGCGCAACGCTATTTGACTCAAGCCTGACTCATGTCGAGCAGGTCAGCCTCACCTCGCAAGCGGACAGAATAAACATGACGTTTATAGCTGCAAGACATCTCCCTGGGCCGCAGCCGTCATTTATCAACGCGGCGAACCAGTCGATTCTGATTGGCGGGATACCGTTCGCCTATCGTGACCTAGGCCCCAGGGAGGGGGTCCCGCTGGTCATGTTCAACCATTGGGGGGCAGTGCTGGATAACTTTGACCCCAGGATCATTGACGGCCTGGCAAAAAACCGGCGCGTCATCATCACCGATTACCGCGGTATCGGTGGCTCGGGTGGCGCCGCGCCGTTGACTGTCGGTGAGATGGCTGACGATGGCATCGGCTTTATTCGTGCGCTGGGTTTGGACAAGGTTGACCTGCTCGGCTTTTCACTCGGAGGCTTCGTCGTTCAAGACATCGCCCTGAAAGCGCCCGAACGCGTTCACCGGCTGATCCTCACCGGCACCGGGCCGGCCGGCGGCGCAGGCATCGACAACGTCGGCTCGGTGACCTGGCCGTTAATGATCAAGGGGCTGCTGACGCTACGCGATCCAAAATTCTATCTATTCTTTACCCGCACGGCCAACGGGCAACGCGCCGCGTCTGAGTATTTGCAACGATTGAAAGAGCGCCGCCAAGACCGGGACAAAGGTCCGACACCCCGTGCGTTTTTACGGCAATTGAAAGCCATTACGGCGTGGGGCAAACAGGCGCCGCAAGCGCTCGGTCGCCTACAGATGCCGACGCTGATCGCCAACGGGGACAACGACATCATGGTGCCTACGGTCAACTCGCTTGAGCTGGCAAAGCGAATCCCCAACGCGCAACTGATCATTTATCAGGACGCCGGGCACGGCAGTATTTTTCAGTACCCTACCGATTTCGTGGCCAAGGCTTTGGCGTTCCTCGGCGCCTGACAGCTTGAATGCCTCATCGCATCAACGTTGCCGGGGCGCGCCCCTTTCTCATTCAACCGACAAGAGCAACTGCAACATGAAGGCATTTTTTATCGACCGCTACGGCAAGCAAAACGGAATGATTGGCGAAGTGCCCGACCCTGCGGTCGGTGTGCATGACGTTCTGGTCCAGGTGCATGCAACGAGCGTCAATCCGTTGGACTCGAAGATCAGAACCGGGGAATTCAAACTGATCCTGCCCTATACCTTTCCATTGGTATTGGGCAATGACCTCGCCGGAGTGGTCGTTAGCACCGGTGCGGCGGTGAAACGATTCAAGCCGGGCGACGAAGTCTATGCACGCCCTCCCGAGGATCGGATCGGGACGTTTGCCGAACTGATCGCCGTGAACGAAAACGCACTCGCGCTCAAACCCTCGAACCTTGACATGGCCCAAGCGGCATCCGTCCCCTTGGCCGCCTTGACGGCCTGGCAGGCGCTGGTTGAGACCGCCCAGGTGAAAAAAGGCCAGAAGGTGTTGATTCATGCCGGATCTGGCGGTGTCGGCACGTTTGCCATCCAGCTCGCCAAACACCTCGGCGCCTTCGTTGCAACGACCACCAGCACGGCGAATGTCGAATGGGTGAAGGCGCTCGGGGCGGATGTGGTCATCGACTACAAGAAGCAAGATTTTACAAGCCAATTACACGACTTCGACGTGGTGTTGAACAGCCTGGGCAACGATGTACTGATGAAATCAGTCGAGGTTCTCAAGCCCGACGGACAGCTCATTTCCCTCTCTGGGCCACCGACAGCAGCGTTCGCAAAGGAGCAAGGCTTGTCCTGGATGCTCAGGCAAGTCATGCGCCTGCTGAGCAGCGGTATTCGTAGAAAAGCCCGCAAGCATGGGGTGAGCTATGCATTTTTGTTTATGCGTGCCGACGGGATACAACTGCAAAAAATCACCTCGCTTATCGAAGCGGGCGTCATCAAACCGGTCATCGATCGTTCCTTCCCCTTTGAATCGACTGCTGAGGCGTTGCGATACGTCGAGCAGGGTAGATCAAAAGGCAAAGTCACCTTAACAATCAAATAAACGCACGCCAAAAAATGTCCGTCGATAACGTACATGCCGTCAAGCATCACATTCCAGCGCCTGAACCAGAGGTCAGCAGTGAACCCGAATGGCGTGCATCGGGCTCAGGCCAATACCGCCGGCCGGATCGATTTGTCCGTGGCCTTGCCACCTAGGGCAAGACGGCCTTCTTGAAGATCGGTTCGCTGTGCAGCACCCGAACCCCTTCCGGGCCGCTTTCAAGCAGCCGGCGCTCGCCATCGGCGACCTGGAACTCAATGTCGTAACCGGCATCCGCCAGGCAGCGTGCGATGTCTTGCACGGCGTCGAGCGCCCAGGGGGTGGCGGATTCGAAATGCCCTGCCAGCCGGTTGTTGCGGCTAACCATCAGTCGGTATCTATTCATCCTGTTCTCTCTATGTCAGCTCGATACGGCCGAAACGGGCATTATCGTCGAGCGGGGTAATGGCCAGCAATTGGTCAAGACGCACCTCGAACTGGCCGCTGTCGCTGCACAGTACGAGAAACTCTTCCTTGCTTGTCGCGGTACGCGTAGTCAGCGCCCTGGCTGCGTAGCTGCGCCCGTCGATCAGTTCAACCTGCAGGCGGTAGCCGTGCAGGCAGGCGATCTCCAGGTAATCGTGCACATCGCAGTTCAGGGGCTGATACGCGTTCATGGTGGTTCTCCTGGCTGGCAGCGCCTTACTTCAGATCGTCAATGGAGGCACCAAAATTCAGGTGTAGCACCTGGCCGTCGTGAACAAACGCCGGGACCGACTTGACCCCGACCAGTTCGGCTTCGGCGATGCGCTGGGGTTGTTCGCCAAGGTGGACGACCTCGACCTTGAGTGCCGGGTCCAGCAGGTTGAGCAGGGTCTGTTCGGCAGAAACACAGACAGAGCAGCCGGCATGGTAGAAGCGTGCAGTGGACATTTTGAGTCTCCTTCATTCAATTAGTATCGAATCGATACCTAAACAAGAATTGCGCGCATCTTGGCGTTTGTCAATATAGTATTTAGTCGATACTATGTGTCGACAGGAGCGACTTATGTCCGACACCACCCTTTTTGATCTGCTTGAAAGGCTCGCCAGCCTCAGCCGCATCTGGTTCCGCCAGCACCCGCTGCTGGCCGAATTGCAACCCATCCAGTTGAGCGCGCTGATGTACCTGGCACGCTGCAACCGCTACTCCAATACGCCGTTGGGCGTGACGGACTACCTGGGCCTGACCAAAGGCACGGTGTCGCAGTCGCTCAAGGCGCTGGAGGCCAAGGGGCTGATCGTCAAGACCCAGGATGCGCACGACAAGCGCAGCGTTCACCTGCAGTTGACGGACACCGCGCGCAGCCTGCTGGACGCGTTGTTGCCACCGCACTTCCTCGCCGCAGGTGAGGCGCGGATGGGCGTGCGCGGCCTGCAACTGGAGACACTGCTGGGCGAGTTGCTGCGCGAAGTGCAGCGCAGCGCGGATGTGCCCAGTTTCGGTCTGTGCAGCACCTGTCGCTTCCATCAGCAGGTTAATAACCAGCCGTTTTGCGGCCTGACCCAGGAGCCCCTGGCGCCGAGCGATGCCGCATTGATCTGTCGTGAACATCAAACACCGGAGGTCCCTGCATGAGCCTGCCCACTATTTGCCTCGACACCCTGCTCACCGGCCGCGCGCAGCCTTTCACCCGCCCAGGCACCCAAAGCGCCATCGACAAACAGCCGCGACACGGCCAACTGAAGGTCGCAACCCTAGGCCTTCACGGCGACGAACAGGGCGACCTGCGCGTGCATGGCGGGGTGGAAAAAGCCATTCACCACTACCCGCTTGAGCACTACGCCCGCTGGGCCGACGAATTGGGCGCTCATCCCTTGCTGATGCAGCCGGGGGCCTTTGGCGAGAACTTCAGTACCACCGGCTGGAGCGAGCATGACGTGTGCCTGGGTGATCGCATTCAGGCCGGGACGGCATTGCTTGAGGTGTCCCAGGGACGCATGCCGTGCTGGAAGCTCAGCGACCGCTTCGCCGTGGCCAACCTGGCCTTGCGCGTGCAGCAGTCGGGGCGCACCGGCTGGTACTACCGGGTGCTGGAGGAAGGCGTGGTGAGCGCGGGCGATCGCCTGCAACTGGTCGAACGGCCCTTTGCCGACTGGTCACTGGCACGCTTGTCCGCCGTGCTGTTCGACAAGCGAGTGGAGACCGAGCTGTTGCGCGAATGCCTGGCGCTGCCGTTGGTGCCATCATGGCGGCGTACGCTGGAACGGCGCCTGGAAAAAGGCATGACCGAGGACTGGGGCCCGCGCCTGCAAGGCTGAGCGCCCCCCTATAGGAGCTGATATCATCCCCGCATCAACGCGCTGAGTAGAAAGCATGAACCGTCGTAAGAAACTCAATCAGATTTTGAAAAAAAACGCCCAAAAGGCCAATGCCAAACTGGCCCCCAAAAGCAAAGACAAGTACATCAGCAAGGCCGATCGTTTGAAGCTGGAAGCACAACCCGCGCCGGACGCAACGATTTCCCCTGACACGCCCAACTGATTCAGGGCACTCTACGCCGGCGCAGCAGTCTGCTATCAGACACCCCACTCTCGCCCGGCGGAGCTTCCCATGATGATTGTTCACCACCTCAACAACTCACGTTCGCAGCGCATCCTCTGGCTGCTCGAAGAACTCGGCCTGCCCTACTCGCTCAAGTGCTACCAGCGCGACCCAAAGACCAACCTCGCACCACCGGAGCTCAAGGCGATCAACGCGCTGGGCAAATCGCCGGTGCTTGAAGATGGGCCGCGCGTGGTAATCGAGTCCGGCGCCATTGTCGACTACCTGATCCGTCGCCACGGCCAGGGCCGCCTGCAACCAGACCCGACCACCGCCGACTACGACACATACGTGCAATGGCTGCACTTCGCCGAAGGCTCGGCGATGCTGCCGCTGATGCTCAACCTGTACGTCGGCCGCCTGGGTGAGGCCGGCGCGCCGTTGCATCCACGGATCGAGTCGGAACTGGCCAACTACCTGGGCTACCTGGATAACGCCCTGGCGCAGTCGCCCTACCTGTTGGGCGATGAGCTGAGCGGCGCAGATATCCAGATGAGCTTTATTGGCGAAATCGCCAAGGCCCAGGGCAAGCTGCAGGCGTATCCGAACCTGGCGGCGTGGGTGCGGCGGTTCCAGGACCGCCCGGCGTATCGCAAGGCGCTGGAACAGGGCGGGGAATATGCGTTTGCCAAGTAAATAGCCGGGCGTTTGACTCCCCTTCTGAAGCCGGCATAATTGCCGGCTTTTTTCAGGACGTCTCCATGCAACGGATTGTAATTCTGGGCAACGCCGGCAGCGGCAAATCCACCCTCGCCCGCGCCATTGGCGAGCGCCTCGGCCTGCCCGTTGTGCACCTGGACACGCTGTTCTGGGAACCCAACTGGGTCGAGACCGACGCCGAACAGTTTCGCACCCGGGTCCGCGAAGCCGTGGCGTCGGACACCTGGGTGTGTGAAGGCAACTACGCCCGCCGCACCTTCGACCTGCGCCTGCCCCGTGCCGACCTGATCATCTGGCTGGATACACCGCGCCTGACCTGCTTCACCCGGGTCCTTATTCGCAGCGCCCTGAAACGTCCTCGCGCGGACCGGCCGGTGGGCTGTACCGATAAGCTCGACCGGGAGTTCCTGACGTTTCTGGATTTTGTGTGGAACTTTGATCGCGGCTACCGGCCGGGTATCGAGGCGATGCGCCTGGCGGTGGGGCCGCAGATTCCTACGGTGCATTTGCGCGGTAACCAGCAGGTGGCGGAGTTTCTCGACAGTCTGTCCGTATCAGGTATCGGCGCGATCGAGCGCTAGTGAGGCTGCACTGGCGGCGGCATTGCCAGCATTGATGTGGCCTGACCTACCGCTATCGCAGCCTCGCCGGGGCTCGACAGCTCCTACAGGGATCACTGCGGTTTCGGGGCCGTCATGTACTGGCTGAAGTTGTTGATGTGATCATCAAGATTATCTTCCAGCATCATCCGGTACTGCTCACAGAAGTACTTCAACATCGCTTCGCGCGCCTCCGCCATTTCGGCACCGGACTTGAAGTTGCGCGCACTCGCCCAGGCATTGAAACGGGTGGTGCCGAACATCATCGAAGCACTGACCTGGCCAAGGTTTTCGAGGATTTTCAGTTGTTCGTTCGACAGCTCGATATGCGCATCCGCGCGGTCGTAGAAGGCTTGGTCTGTAGCGTCTGGCATGCGGGGCACCTGGGTTGGAGGATGGCGTATTGGAGCATTTCTGAGGAAGCTGATCTACACCAACAGCGCCGTGATCCAGCGTACCTCCTGCGCCAACTCCTGCACCTTCTGCTCGGGCAGCGCCTGTCGCGCCTCGGCGAGTTGGCCCAGGGTCCGTTGCTTGTAGCGCAACAGGCGCTGCCACTTGGCCAGGAAGGCCGGGCTGCGGGCCTGCATCTGCAAGGGACCGAAGTACAGTTGTTCGGCGCTGTAGCTCACCGGTGTACCGCGCTCGGCAACAATGATTTCGTAGTCGAAGCGGTTTTCCCGCAGCAGCTCCTCACAGAGGATGCGGTAACCGTTGTCCATCAGCCACAGGCGCAGCGGTTGCTCGCCGCCGTTGGGTTGCAGGATCAGGCGCTCCCGGCCGCTGAGGTACGCCTTGCCGCGGTCGAGCATATCGCGGATGGTCTCACCGCCCATGCCGCAGATGCTGACTGCATCGATCCGGTCTGCCGGCTCGATTGCCGCCAGGCCATCGGCCAGGCGCACGTGAATGTGCAGCTCATGGCCGTTGTCGTGCACGGTGCGTTGGGCGGCGCGAAACGGTGTCACAGCCACCTCGCCGGCGACCGCCGCGACAATCGCGCCACGGTTCATCAACGCCACCGGCAGGTAGGCGTGATCCGAGCCGATGTCAGCCAGGCGCGCACCGGTCGGTACTTGCGCCGCCACGCGTTCGAGACGCATGGACAATGTGTGTGGGTTCAACTGCTGTTCCTTTTCACGGCACCACTGACATGGGTGCCGGCGGCGCATGATGCGCGGTGATCGGCGCAGGGTAAAGCACTAAACCCAACGCACATTGAGCATCACAAACCCCAACTGCACCCAGCCCACCAGCACCCAGTGGGTCAGTTGCAGGCCCTCCTGAGTGGTAGGCAAAGAAAGCGGTTGCAGCAAAGAACGGGCGGGACTATAAAACCTCAACTTAACCTGAGGATAACCCCCATGGCAGCAGAAAAGAACCCGGACGGTGTGCGCTCGCTCACCATCGGCGAGGTTGCCAGACGCAGCGGCGTACCGATCTCCACCCTGCACTTCTATGAGGCCAAGGGTTTGATCGCCAGCACGCGCAACGCCGGCAACCAACGGCGCTTCCCGTCGCTGGTGCTGCGCAGCATTGCGATCATCAAGGTGGCGCAACGTACCGGGATCCCCCTGGAAGAAATCAAGCGCGCCATGAGCCGCTATCCACCGAACAGCAAACTGACCGCCGCACAATGGGGGGAAATGTCCTCCGCCTGGCGCGACAACCTCAACGAACGCATCAGAACCCTGGAAGCCTTGCGCGACAGCCTGGACAACTGCATTGGTTGCGGCTGCCTGTCGCTTAGCGACTGCCCGTTGCGCAACCCCGGCGATACCTTGAGCCAGGAAGGACCGGGGCCGAGGATCCTCGAACGTGCCAGCCGGGCGCAACCCACCCTGTAGGAGCCGGCTTGCCGGCTCCTACAGTGCAATCCATGGGCCGTAGGTCGGTGCTGACTATGCCGATGACACTTTTGAAGTAAGCCGCCCCAGGCGCTTTCCCGATAATCGAGGGCTTACTGACGAAATGCCGAGGCCCCGCCATGACGCGCTCATCTACCGAACAGGTCCCGCCGCAAACCCTGAGAAAAGTCATTGTCGCCGCCGGTATCGGCAACTTTGTCGAGTGGTTCGACTTCGCCGTGTATGGCTTTCTCGCCACCACCATCGCCCAACAGTTTTTCCCCAGCGGTGATGCCAGCGTGGCGCTGCTCAAGACATTCGCGGTGTTTGCCGTGGCCTTTGCCTTTCGGCCCCTGGGCGGGATTTTCTTCGGCATGCTCGGCGATCGCATTGGCCGCAAGCGCACCCTGGCGATGACGATTTTGCTCATGGCCGGGGCGACGACCTTGATCGGCCTGCTGCCCACCTATGCCGCGATTGGGGTCACGGCGCCGATCCTGCTGTCGCTGATCCGCTGCGCCCAGGGCTTTTCCGCCGGCGGTGAATACGCCGGGGCCTGTGCCTACCTGATGGAGCACGCACCCAGTGATAAACGGGCGTGGTACGGCAGCTTTATCCCGGTGTCGACCTTTGCCGCCTTCGCCTCGGCAGCGGTGGTGGCCTATGCGCTGGAAGCCTCGCTGTCGGCCGAGGCCATGGGCAGTTGGGGCTGGCGCCTGCCGTTCCTGATCGCCGCGCCGCTGGGCCTGGTGGGCCTGTACCTGCGCTGGCGGCTGGATGAAACCCCGGCGTTCCAAGCGGTAAAGCAAGAACATGCCGTGGCCCACTCGCCGCTCAAGGAAACCCTGCGCAACCATGGCGCAGCGATCTGCTGCCTGGGCGCCTTTGTGTCGCTGACGGCGCTGTCGTTTTATATGTTCACCACCTACTTTGCCACGTACCTGCAAGTGGCCGGTGGCCTGAGCCGGGCGACAGCGCTGCTGGTGTCGCTGATTGCGCTGATCTTCGCCGCGGCGATATGCCCGGCAGCCGGCTGGTATTCCGACCGCGTCGGGCGGCGCGTCACGGTAATGACCGCCTGCGGGCTGTTGATGGTGGTGGTGTATCCGTCGTTCCTGATGGCCAGTTCCGGCTCGTTCGCCGCGTCCATCGTCGGCGTGATGCTGCTGGCGGTGGGGGCGGTGTTGTGTGGCGTGGTCACGGCCGCCCTGCTCTCGGAAACCTTTCCGACCCGCACGCGCTACACCGCCTCGGCGATCACCTACAACATGGCCTACACGATCTTCGGCGGCACTGCGCCACTGGTGGCAACGTGGCTGATCAGCACCACCGGCAGCAACCTGTCACCGGCGTTTTACCTGATTGCCGTGGCCTTGCTCGCACTGGCCGGTGGCCTGGCCCTGCCGGAAACCTCGCGCATTTCCCTGCACGAAGCCTGAAAAACGACGAACCTTTCTTGCGCAAACACCGTCCGAGCTAGGGCACTGATGCTTTTCGCCCGCTCGGAGGTTTGTGTTTGAAAGCTGCCATCGTCAAAAAGTACCGGCTGATTATCAAGACCATGGGGTATGTAGGCTGGGCATTGTTCTGGCTGCTGCTCTGGGACATTGCGGTCACCGTAGACTTCATGCTGTTCCTCAACGCCAAGATCAACCTGCCGCTGATGCCCCTGACGCTGCTCGGTTCGGCGCTGGTGGTGCTGATCAGTTTTCGTAACACCAGCGCCTACAACCGCTGGTGGGAAGCGCGCACGCTGTGGGGCTCGATGGTCAACAATTCGCGCAGTTTTGCGCGGCAGGTACTGACGTTGCTCGATGACCCCGACAGCGAGGTCAACCCGATCAAGTCGACCCTGCTGCGCCGCCACGTGGCCTATGTGAATTGCCTGGCCGCACACCTGCGGGGTGAGCCGTGCCCGGAGGAAGTGCGGGCGTTTATTCCCATGGATGAGTTCGCGCGCAACGGTGCCACCAACAACTTTGCCAACGACATCCTCACCGGCTCTGCCGCCCTGCTGGCCCGGGAGTACAAGGCCGGGCGCCTGGACAGCATTCGCCTGGCGCGGCTCGAATCCACCCTGGTCGAGTTGTCCAACAGCCAGGGCGGCATGGAGCGCATCGCCAATACACCACTGCCCTACCCGTATGTGTATTTTCCACGGCTGTTTATTTCGCTGTTCTGCCTGATCGTGCCGGTGGGGCTGGTGGAGTCCCTGGGCTGGTTCACCCCGCTGGCCTCGACGGTGGTGGGGTTTATGCTGCTGGCCATCGAACGCATCGGCACCGACCTGCAAAGCCCGTTTCGCTCCAGCGAGCACCAGATCCAGACCGAAGCCATCTGCGAAACCATCGAGAAAAACCTGCAGTCGATGCAGCGTGATTCGTTGGGGGATGTGCGCAGGGGCCATTAAAAAGCCTGCATTTTTTGAACCTCTATATAATAATGCGTCGCATTAAACATTTCGTTTATCGCGATGCCCTCACCCGGTAAGCGTCGCATTAGTCAGAAGGATCTCTATGCAAGGCTCTTACCTGCCCCCTCTGCGCCTGCTGGGCGTACTGCTTTTGGCGGCCTGTTCACTGACGGTCCAGGCCGCCACCGATGAAACCGACCACTCGGCCACCTTCGAAAAAAATCAACAATCCTACGTGATCAATGCCGATGGCAGTTTCGTCCAGACCATTGAACTGGTGACACGGATCAATGAAGAGCGGGCGATCAAGAATAATGCGCAACGTTCGCTGAGCTACAACCGCTCCCTGGAAACCCTCGAAGTGCTTGAAGCCTTCACCCAGAAGGCCGATGGCCGCCAGGTGAAGGTGGGCGCCGAGCAGATCAAGGAACAGCAGGAGACGGCCTCTTCCGAGGCGCCGATGTTCCAGGACTCACGGGTCAAGGTGGTGATTTTCCCGCAGGTGGCGGTCGGTGACCGGCTGGTCCTGCGTTACCAGCGCCAGCGCACCACGGCGCTGTTCCCCCAGCAGTTCGAAGACTTCTTCGTGCCGGACTTCTACGACACCGAACAGTTGAGCCTGAGCTACGACTTGCCGGCCGACAAGCCGCTGTTTGTCGACGCCCGGGGCTTCAAGGCAAGCACACCGGCCGCCGCCGCCGGGCGCAAGGTGTACCGTTGGGACTACGTACCGCAGGCAAAGGCGCGTATTGAAACCGGCGCCGTGTCCTATGTCGATTACGGCCAGTTCCTCGCGGTCTCGACCTTCGCCAGCTACAAGGACTTTGCCCAGGCCTATGAAGCCAGGGCCCAGGTAGAGGTCACGCCGGCCATTACCGCCCTGGCCAAGCAACTCACGGCCAACCTGACCACCCCGCACAGCAAGGCCCTGGCCCTGAGCGACTGGGTGCGCAAGAACATTCGTTATGTGGCGGTGTATGTCGGCGCGGGCGGTGTGGTGCCGCATCCAGCCCAGGCCGTGCTGGATAACCGTTATGGCGACTGCAAGGACCACGTGGCCCTGCTTGAAGCCATGCTGCGCGCAGTGGCAATTGAAAGCTCGCCGGTGCTGGTCAACCTGGGTAACAGCTACACCCTGGCCAAAGTGCCTACCCTGGGCGTGCTCAACCATGCGATCACCTACGTGCCGGCCCTGGATCTGTACCTGGACTCGACCGCCACGGCCATCGCCGCCGGTTACCTGCCAATCCCCGTGCTGGGCAAGCCAGTGCTGTTGACGCAATCCGGCGAACTGGCCAAGACCCCGGCCGCGCAAACCGGCAAGGTCAGCAACGACCTGCTGTTCAAGGTCGACAGCAACGGTGCGGCGGACTTTGTGCATGCCACCACCGTGGAAGGCTGGGGCTCGGAATTCAATCGCTACCTGCTCAATGCCATGAAGCCGGCTGACCGCGACTCGATGATCCGTAACGTCCTCGGCTGGTACGGGCAAACGGGCCAGGGCACGTTCAAAAGCGACTCGCTGCAAGATGAAGTCAACCCGTTCAAGAACACCCTTGAAGGGCGCACCGACAACCTGGTCAACCTGCCAGGCCCAACCGGTGTACCAGCACTCAGCAGCCTGGTCGGCGGCATTGCGCAGAACGTGTTTGCCTTTGCCTCCGAAAAAGACCGCACCCAAGGCTTCGGTTGCCTCTCGGGAGAAACCCAGGAGCAGGCCCGCTTCGAGTTTCCCAAGGAAGTCAGCGTCCTCGCCGTGCCCAAGCCGCAGTCCCTGCAACAGGCCGGCTTTGACTACCAGGCGACCTACGCCAAGGAAGGCAATACGGTGCTGATCACCCGCCATTTCAAGTTCGCCCATGCCAATACGGTATGCAGCCCCGAGGACTTCAAGGCGATGAAGCCGGTGATTGAAAGCATGGTCAACGACCTCAAGAGCCAGATCATCGTGCAGACCCTGTAAGCAGGACCAGCGCCCAGGCGGCCAGGTACAGACCCACCCCAAACACCCCATGGGCCAGCGTGCTGCGCAACCGCGCAGTATTAGGCCTGGGGGTTCTGGACGCCGCGATGCCGGCGCCCATCGCCGGTTGCAAGACGAAGAACGGCGCGACCACTGACAGCACACCAAAGGCCAGGGCCGGCAGCAACGTCGGCTGTCGCGCCCATTCAAGCCCCACCATCAACAGCAGCAACGCCGCAAAGAACACCCCGATCAGGTAATGGGTGACCCAACCCAACAATCCCTCCCCCGACACCGCTGGTGATTGGGCGATACCGGCATGCATCCAGCGCCCACGCGGCAGGTGGCCGACCCAGCGACCGACCATGGAAAAATCCAGGGACGGCACGCCAAGGCAACGCTTGAGCAACAATGCCCAAAGATCCATGACCAGGGTCGCACCGGCCCCGATAACCACCGAATACCCAACAAACTCAAGCATGCCGCGCTTCCTTCTGATCGTGGACGGTGAACGCAGCAGAGAGGCTTAGGCGTCACCCAGACAAACATTCAATTAATTGATTGAATGTTTGGCCGATGCTAGGATCTTTGCCATGAAACCGTCAAGCCCCCTATTCCCCGCCGATCACTTCACCGCCCTGGCAGACATCGCCCGGACCCTGGGCCATGCCCATCGTCTGGCACTGCTGGAGCACATTGCCCAGGAAGAACGCTCTGTCGAACAACTGGCGCAACTGTCCGGCGTGTCTGTCGCCAATGCCTCGCAGCATTTGCAGCAACTCAAGCGCGCGGGCATCGTGCAGACGCGTCGCGATGGCAAACGTGTGCTGTACAGCCTGGGGGCCGGGCCGGTGACACCTTTGCTGGAAGCATTGCGGGGTTTCCTGGCGTTCCAGCATGCCGAGATACGCGAGGTCGCCCTCGACAGTCTTTCGCGACGTGAGCGCCTGGAGGGCATCTCCATCGAGGAGCTGCTGATGCAGATGCAAAGCCAGAGCGTGGTGCTGCTGGATGTGCGCCCCGAAGATGAGTTCGCTTCAGGGCACTTGCCCGGTGCGCTCAACATCCCGGCGCAGGCCCTGCAACAGCGTTTGGCCGAGCTGCCCAAAGGCAAGCACGTGGTCGCCTACTGCCGCGGGCCTTATTGCGTACTGTCCACCGATGCCATCAACACCTTGCACGCCCATGGCTTACCCGCGCGCCGGCTGCGCGCCGGGTTTGACGACTGGAAAGCGGCCGGCCTGAGTGTCGAACAACCCCCTGCAAGACTGGAAAAATGATCCGACTCCTGGAACCCAAAGACCTCGACTGCGTCCTGCAAATCTGGCTGGATGCCTCGCTCATCGCCCACGACTTTATCGACCCCGCCTTCTGGCAATCGCAGGTCGAGAACATGCGCAACCTGTATATCCCGGCCTCAGAAACCTACGTCATGGAGCGCGACTCAAGGGTCGTGGGTTTCTACTCGCTGCTCGATAACCAGATGGCCGCGCTGTTTGTCGCCCCCGACTGCCAGGGCCAGGGCATCGGTAAACGCTTGATGGCTCACGCCAGGAAGCAGCGCCCCGTGCTGACCCTGGCGGTGTATAAAAACAACACCGCCAGCTGCCAGTTCTACCTGTCGCAAGGGTTTGTAGTCACCCATGAACAGGTCGATGAACACAGCGGCCAAGTGGAATACTTGATGAGCAGTGGCGCCAGCGCGCCTCAGTAATCCGTCATCACCACCATCACTTCAGCGTCCGCCTCGCTTTCCGCCAGGTAGATATGACCGATGCCGCTGTTGAAATAAGCGGTTTCGCGGCAGCCAATGCTGATGGACTCGCCCGTTTCGAATTGAATCCGCACCCGTCCGGACAGCACCACCGCAAACTCCTGGCCGGGATGGCGGATGTAGTCGTCAAACTGGGTCAGTTCACGGGCGAAGATGCGCGCGTACATCGGCGTCATGCGCCGCCCGGGGAAGTCCCCTGCCATCGGGTGGTAATCGTAATTGCCCGTGCTGTAGCCCGCCGCGCTATCAATGGCGGTGCTGACCACTGTGGGCTGGAGCAGGTTCGCCAGCGCCTTCACCGGGCTGAATAACTGCGCAATATCCACACCCAGCGCACGCGCCGCCGCCGCCAGCTTTTCGTAGCTCACCGAGACCTGCGCCAACTCCATCTTCGACAGGGTCGACAGCGCCACGCCCGAACGCTCGGACAACTGCTTGAGCGTCAGCTTCTGGTCTTTGCGGATCCCCCGCAAACGCGCGCCGACCTGGCTGCGATCTATCAGCGGATGGTCCGGGGAACACGAAGCGGGCGCTGTCTGATCGGAACTCATGCGGTCTCTCTGTCGTACAAAAAACGGTGCGGGGACTAGGGCCGGAATATTAACCCACGACGAAGGCTTGACTGGAAAATTCTCATATCCTACATTTCTCTTATGTGAGAATTATCAAAAACGAGAAAAACTTCATTCGCACACACAAGGGACGTCGGCATGCAGGACAGTGATTGTTTCGATTTCGCCATCATCGGCGGCGGTATTGCGGGCGCGTCACTGGCCTATCGCCTGGCCGGCGAAGCCAGTGTGGTGGTGCTCGAACGTGAGAGCCAGCCGGGGTATCACGCTACCGGCCGGTCTGCCGCCATGTTCATGGAAACCTACGGCACTGCGCAGACTCAAGCGCTGACCCGCGCCAGCCGGGCCTTCTACGAGCAGCCACCGGCAGGCTTTACCGAGCACGCGCTGCTGGAGCCACGCGGCTGCCTGTATGTGGCCAGTCACGAGCAGCAGTCGTTACTGCAAAAAACCTTCGACGGCCATCAGGCAAACACGGCCAATGTCTCGTTGATGGATTGCGAACAGGCGCTGGCATTGGTGCCTTGCCTGCGTCCGGAAATCATCGCCGGCGCCATGCTTGAAACCGAGGCCCGCGACCTTGATGTGCATGCGCTGCACCAGGGTTTCCTGCGGGCCATGCGTCGTGCTGGGGGTGTCTTGCAGTGTGACGCGCAGTTGAGCACCGCCATCCGCCAGGGCCGGCATTGGCTGCTGACACTGGCCGACGGCCGACAATTGCGAGCTCGCAACCTGGTCAACGCCGCTGGCGCCTGGGCCGATCAGGTGGCGCAACAATGCGGCGTAGCACCGATCGGCCTGCAACCATGCCGCCGTACCGCCTTTACCTTCGACGGTCCCGAAGGCCTGGACTTTTCACGCTGGCCCGCCGTTATCGGCATCGATGAAAGCTTTTACTTCAAGCCCGACGCCGGCCAACTGCTGGGCTCACCGGCCAACGCCGACCCGGTCCCGCCACAAGACGTGATGCCCGAAGAGCTGGACATCGCCACCGGGATTTACCACATCGAAGCCGCCACCTCCCTGAGCATTCGCCGGCCACGCCACAGCTGGGCCGGCCTGCGCTCGTTCGTGGCCGATGGCGATCTGGTGGTGGGCTGGGACGAGCGCTGTGAAGGCTTCTTCTGGCTCGCCGCCCAAGGCGGTTATGGCATTCAGTCGGCGGCCGGGGTCTCGCAACTGGCCTATGCCCTATTGCTCGATCAACCCTTGCCTGAGGCGCTGCGGCGCCAGGGCGTCGAACCCCAGCGCCTGGCTCCCGCCCGCTTGCGCTGATCATTCACTCTGCCGAGGTTCCCTGTCATGCCAGAAAGTCTCCAGCGTTATCCCAGCCACCTGCCCTACCCGTTTTCCAAAGCCATTCGGGTGGGCGATCTGTTGTACCTCTCCGGGCAAGTGCCCATGGACCCGAAAGGTGAAGTGGTACGCGGCGATATCCAGCTGCAAACCGAAGCCGTCATGAGCCGCATCGGCGAAACCCTGGCCGAATGCGGCGTGGGGTTTGACCAAGTGGTAAAGGCTACGGTGTGGCTGTCGGACATGCAGCACTTCGCCGGTTTCAACGAGGTGTATGCGCGCTACTTCAAACAAGGTTTCCCGGTGCGCTCCACCGTCGGGGCGCAACTGGCGCTGGGGGTCGATATAGAAATCGAAGTCCAGGCCTGGGTCGGCCCGCCAACCCGCTGATACCTGGCGAAAAGCCTCAAGGCAACGCGTTTCGTTGAGGTGTTTCACAAGCAAGCTCGCACGCCCCTTAACAACAACAATTCAAGGGAAGTCGTCATGAAAGAAAGTCTGAAGATTGCCGGTGCATTTGTCGGTGTGATCGTCGGTGCGGGGTTCGCCTCGGGCCGGGAACTGTTGCTGATGTTCGTCGATTTCGGCGTGTGGGGATTACTCGGTGCGGTGCTCAGCGCCGTACTGTTCACCTTCCTCGGCATGGCGCTGGCGGGCATGGGAAGCCGCCTGCGCGCCACCTCCCATAAAGATGTGGTGTATGCACTGTGCGGGCGCCACCTGGGGGTGTTGGTCGACTTGATGATCACCTTTTTCATGTTTGCGGTCACCGTGGTCATGCTGGCGGGCGGCGGGGCATTGCTGGAACAGCAGTTCGGCATCCCGGCCACACTGGGCAGCGTGGCGGTCACCCTGGTGGTGATCGTTATCGTGTGCCTGGACGTGCACAAGGTCATCGGCCTGATCGGCTCGGTCACGCCGTTTTTGATCCTCACAGCCGTCGGTGTAGCGCTCTACGGCGTTGCCACCCGTGGCCAGGGCTTCGCAGAGCTGGATCAACTGGCCAGCCGCCAGAGTGCCGGTGCCAGCCATTGGCTGCTCGGTGCATTGCTGTACGTGTCCTACAACATCGTGGCCGGCGTACCGATCCTGGCGATCATGGGCGGCGCGGCGAAAAGCGAAAAACAGGCGATCTGGGGCGGAATTCTCGGCGGCGCCATCCTGGGCCTGCTGATGCTGGTCATGAGCCTGGGACTGTTGTCGCGCCTGGACAGCGTGGCGGATCTGCCGATGCCAATGCTGTCCATCGCCAGCGAAGTCTCTCCAGCCCTCGGGCTGCTGATGGCGGTGATTATCTTCCTGATGATCCTCAACACCGCCGTCGGCACCTTGTACTCTTTCTCGGCCCGCCTGCTGCCACCCGGCACCCGCACATTCCGTATCGGTTCGGCCGCCTTCGCGGTGCTGGCCTTTGCCGGCAGCCTGATCGGTTTTATCAGCCTGGTCGGCCAGGTGTATCCGCTGTTTGGCTACCTGGGCTTCTTGCTGATCGCCGCCGTGTTGATTGGCTGGTTGCGCCTCGGGCGCCTTGCCGGGGCAACGGGCTAAACCCAAGGCTGGTGGCTGGTCACGCAGTGAATGCCACCGCCGCCTGCGGCGATGGCATCGATATTGAGCTGCACCACCTTGCGCCCCGGGTAGAGCCTGGACAGCAGGTCGAAGGCCTTGCGGTCGGCGACCTTGTCGCCAAACTCTGGCGCAATCACTGCGCCATTGATCACGAAATAGTTGATGTAACCCGCCGCATAATCCGGGTTGTCACGACTAAAGCGGTTGCTGCGTGGGTTGAGCGGCGGCGACACGGTGTGTACTTGCAATGGCCGGCCATCGGCATCGGTGGCCTGCTTGAGAATGTCCAAGTGGGCCAAGGTGACTTTGTGATCGTAGGACTCAGGGTCGGTGTCCAGGTTGGCGATGACCACGCCCGGCGTGACAAAGCGTGCGTAAAAGTCGACATGGGCGTCGGTAATGTCCTTGCCCTTGATGCCCGGCAACCAGATGATCTTGCGCAAGCCCAGCCGGGCTTTCAGTTCGGCCTCCACATCGGCCTTGCTCCAGCCAGGGTTGCGGTTGGTATTGATCCAGCTGCTTTCAGTCATGATCCCGGTGCCATGACCGTCCACTTCGATGGCACCGCCCTCGCCCACCAGTTCGCTGCGGATATAGGTTGCGCCTGCCAGTTCGGCAACGTGAGCCGCCAGTTCGGCATCGTCGGCGTGCTGCTGCTTGTTGCCCCAGCCGTTGAAGTTGAAGTCCACCGCGCCCAACTGGCCCTGGTCATCCACGACAAAGTTGGCGCTGGTGTCACGCATCCAGATGTCATCCAGTTCGGCGTGGACGAAAGTGATATTGCGGGTGCCGCATTTTTCCTCGGCCAGCTCGCGCTCCTCTTCGCGGCAGAACACCGTGACTGGCTCGTACTCGGCAATGGCCCGGGCGATACGGCCCAGGGCGTCCTGCACAGCGGGAGTGAAGTCTTCGTGAATCGCCTCCTGGGCGCCAAAAGCGATAAAGGCGCGCTGGTGTTTCTCGCCCTCATCGGGCATGAACCAGCGGCCCTGGAGCGCCGCCTGCACAGGCAAGCCCATGGACGCGACGGCGCCCAGGCTGGCCACCACCGCGGCCTGTTTGATGAATTGGCGACGTGTGCTCATGTGTACCTCTGTGTGAACCATCATTGACCGATGGCTGTCTTGAATTTAGTCCAAACCCGCATGCGTGCACGCATGTCGGCCTGGGGAATGTCCTGCCCGGCCACCAGCCGCTTGAAAGTGGCGTCATCCGGGTAAATCTGCGGGTTGTTGCGCATGGCCGGCTCAACGCTGGCGCGGGCCTTGGCATTGGCCGTGGGGTAACCGGTGAAATTACTGATGGCCGCCATGTTCTCCGGGCGCATGACAAAGTTGATGAACGCGTAGGCGTATTCCGGATGCCGCGCATCCACAGGAATGGCCATGGTGTCCATCCACACCGTCGTGCCCTCGCGGGGAATGTGGTACTGGAACTGGGCTTTTTTACCCGCCGCATCGGCCGCCCGTTGCGCCTGGGTCATGTCGCCGCTGTAGCCCAGGGACAGGCACAGGTTGCCATTGACCAGGTCGCTCACCGGCTGCGACTGGAACTTGCGGATAGAGGGCCGCAGCTTGAGCAACAGTTCGCTGGCCGCCGCCAGGTCCTCGGGCTTGGCACTGCGCGGCTCGCGCCCCAGGTAGATGAGCACGACGGCCAGCACTTCATCCGGCGAGTCGATCAGCGAGATACCGCAGTCGGCAAATTGGCGGGCCAATTCAGGCTTGAACAACAGGTCCAGGCTGTTGACCGGCGCATTCGGCATGCGCTGTAGGATCTGCTCCGCGTTATAGGTCAGGCCAATCGTGCCCCAGGTGTAGGGCACGGTAGCCTGATTGGAGGCTCGATAATGACTGCGCAGCTGTTGCAGGCCCGGCTCGATATCATCCAGCGCCTCAAGTTTTGCCGGATCCAGCGGTTGCAGACTGCCGGCACGCATCAGGCGCTCGCCCACGGTGTCGCCGGGGAAGATCAGGTCGTAGCCACTGCCACCGGCCATCAACTTGGCCTCCAGGGTCTCGCTGCCCTCCATCACGTCGTAGATCACCTGGATCCCGGTTTCGGCAGTGAAGCGGGCCAGGGTGTCTTCGGCAAAATAGTCGGCCCAGTTGTACAGGCGCAGGATCTTTTCGTCGGCCTGTACCGTCGGGATGACGATGCTCAGGGCCAGGGTGCAGTGGATCAGCTTCATGTCATACCCCTTGGGTCTGCCAGCGTGGGTGCAGGTGGCGACCGTCCTGGGTCAGCAAGCCGCCATACATGTCCGGGCGGCGGTCTCGGTAGATGCCCCAGGTCAGGCGCTCTTCGGCCATGGCCGCCAAGTCCAGCTGCTGAACCAGCACGCCGGTGCTGTCACGGTCGGCCTCGGCCAGCAGCGCGCCTTTGTGATTGCAGATAAACGACGAACCGTAGAAGTCCATCTGCAAGCTCGCATCGGTGGTCGCCACTTCCCGGCCGACACGATTGGCCGCCACCACCGGCAGCAGATTCGCGGCAGCATGCCCGCGCATGGCCATCTGCCAATGGTCACGGGAATCCAGGCTGGCACAACCGGGCTCGGAACCGATGGCGGTGGGAAACAGCAACACCTCAGCCCCCAGCAACGCCAGGCAACGTGCGGTCTCGGGGAACCACTGGTCCCAGCAGATGCCCACGCCGAGGCGGCCGAACGCGGTGTCCCAGACCTTGAAGCCGGTGTCGCCGGGGCTGAAATATTCCTTCTCCTGATAGCCGATGGCATTGGGGATATGGGTCTTGCGATACACCCCCAGCAACTGCCCGTCGGCATCGGCCACGCTCAATGAATTGAAGTAGGCATTGCCGGCCTTTTCGAACCAGCTCAACGGCAGCACTACTCCCAGTTCCCTGGCCAGCGCGGCGAAGCGCTTGAGCACCCTACTGTGGCGGTACTCCTCGGCCAGAGCCAAGTGTTTGTGTTGTTGTTCGATGCAGAAATACGGCGTGGCGAACAGTTCTTGCAGCAGGATAACCTGGGCGCCCTGGGCCGCCGCTTCACGCACCAATCGCTCGGCTTGCTCAAGGTTGTGCTGCAAGTCCCAGGTGCAGGGCATCTGGGTAGTGGCGATGCTCAACAGAGTCATGGCATCACCCCTGTACCGGCCAGGCCGGCTGTTGCTGGGTGATGCAATGCACACCGCCGCCGCCATGGGCCAGGTGATTGATGCGCACCGGCACCACCACACGACCTGGGAATGCCTGGGCCAGCACATCAGCCGCCACTTGATCCGCCGCGATGCCATAGGCCGGCATGATGATCGCGCCGTTGGCAATGTAGAAGTTGGTGTAGGACGCGCAAAACACCTCGGCGTCGGCATCCACTGCCTCGCTGGCTTCATAGAGCTCGATCAACTCGAACCGGCGGCCCTGGGCATCGGTGGCCAACTCCAGGGCGCGGCGGTTTTCCCTGGCCACCTCGGCGTACACCGAGCCCTGATCATGGGTGGCGTCGACCAGCAACACGCCAGGTCGGGCAAAGGCACATACGCCATCGACATGGCCATCGGTCATGTCCCCGGTGACAGACTGCGGATCCCCCGGCAACCAGATGGTTTTTGTCACCCCCAGCCAGCGCGCAAAGATCGCCTCCATCTCGGCTTTACTCATGCCCGGGTTGCGGTTGGGGTTGAGCAACACCGATTCGGTGGTGATCAGCGTGCCCTCACCGTCCACATGAATTGCCCCGCCTTCATTGCTCAACGGCGTGCCGAAACAAGGCAGGCCCAAATGGTTAAGGGTACGCCGGGCCAGGCCCTCATCCAGGTCATGGGCCGACTTGCCGCCCCACGCGTTGAAACGCCAGCTGACACCGGCCAGGCCCAGTTGCGAGTGGCCAATGAAACTGGGGCCGGAGTCGCGGCACCAACTGTCGTTGACCGCCAGCGCGATCAGTTCAATGTTGGGGCCGCACAGGGCTTGGGCACTGTCGAGTGCAGACGGGTCAACCACCAGTTTCACCGGCTCGAAGCGTGCAATGGCATTGGCGACCCGGGCAAAATCCTCCTGCACCTGGGCCAGGGTCACGCGCCACCCGGATTCCCAGAGCGCCTGGTTATGGGGCCAGACCATCCAGGTCGCGGCATGCCGGGCCCATTCCGCCGGCATCCACCAGCCGCTGTGTGGCATCTCGTTATGCAGCATGAAAACCCCCTTCTGAGTTAAGCCTTTGTGTTCACCAAAAACGGCGTACACGCTATGGGGATCCATGCTACGTTTGGCCAAACCGCCAAACAAACGATGGATTTTGCTGGAAAATGATTAGAAAAACTTATCAGCATGCTTAAGCACTGGCCGCCCCTGGGGGCACTGCGTGGCTTTGAAGCAGCCGCGCGGCTGGGCAGTTTTCATAAGGCTGCCAACGAACTGCACCTGACCCAATCGGCCATCAGCCAGCAGATCCGCAGCCTGGAAGCGTACCTGGAACAGCCGTTGTTCTTTCGCAATGGGCGCAGCGTCGCCCTGACCGATGCCGGCCATGATTTCCTCAGCACCACCCAGGCCCTGTTGCAGCAACTGTCGGTGGGCGTGCGTCGACTGGGGCAGTACCGCAAGGCCAATCAACTGGTGCTCAACACCACGCCCGCCTTTGCCCGCCACTGGTTACTGCCGCGCCTGGGGGATTTTCGCCGGCGCCATCCGGACGTGGACTTATGGCTGTTCAGCACCGATGAAGTGCCGGACATGGCCACCCAGACCATCGACCTTGCCGTGCGCGATGACATCAGCGCCCAGGCCGAATGCAGCTTCAAAGTGCTGCATGCCGACTGCCTGTATCCCGCCGCCCATCCCAGCGTACTGACCCTGCCCCGCGAACAGCGCACGACCCTGCATGGCGAGCGGGAAATGGACTGGAGCCATTGGGCGGTGGAGGCCGGGATCGATGTCGGCCAGCAGGACCAGGGCCTGAATTTTTCCGATCCCGGCCTGTTGCTGGACGCGGCCTGCGGCGGCCTGGGCATCGCGCTGGTCAGCCAATTGCTGAGCCAGCACGCGCGGGACAATGGCCTGCTGCAACCTTTGGTCGAGGCGACCATTCGCGGCCCCAACTGGGCCTTGCTGACCCACCGTGACAGCGAAAACGACCCATTGGCGCGCAGCTTCAGCCAGTGGCTGATAGGTAACCTGACGCCTGGAGGCTCGGATGAGTGAAGGTCTGGAAGACATTCTGGCTGATCGGCTGGCGGTGGTCTTTTGTGGGATCAACCCCGGCATGCTCGCCGCTGCCCAGGGCCATCACTTCGCCGGGCGCGGCAACCGCTTCTGGCGCACCCTGCACCTGGCCGGGTTTACCCCGCATCAAGTGCCCCCCGAGGAGGATCGGACGATCTTGCAGTACGGCTGCGGGCTGACCACGGTGGTAGAGCGGCCAACGGCGCGGGCGGATCAGTTATCGCTGGATGAGTTCAAGGCGGCGGCCGAAGGGTTTGAACACAAGATCCGCCGCAACGCCCCGCGCTATGTGGCGTTTCTGGGTAAGGCGGGTTATTGCGCGTTGTCGGGCCAGCGGGAGGTCGCGTGGGGACTTCAATCCAGGACGTTGGGGGATGCTGCGGTGTGGGTACTGCCTAATCCCAGTGGCAGAAACCTCGCCTTTACGCTGGACCAACTGGTGGATGCCTACCGTCAGTTGCGCCAGGCAATGGATGGCAGATAACCAACATCTCTCACAAGTGCCTTGATAAAGCCGCTTCACCCGAAAGCGACCGATGCAAAGTTCCCATAGCCACACCTCAATATGTAACATTTTATGCCAAAACAGCTTTTGGCATAAATTCTCAAATAGTATTCATTCTCATTTTAATAATTGAGAATAGTTCCCATGCGCGTCGGCACCACCCCTCCGCTCCCACAGCGTCACCTTCTGGCTTCTACCATCAGCGTTGCCATCGCCTCGTCTTCCGGCTTTGCTATCGCCGCCGAAGGCCAGAAGGCCCTGCAATTGGATAGCATCAAGATCGAAGCCGCGCGCAAAGACTCCAGGACCGAGCACTCGGCGTCGAGTAAATATGTGGCCCCGCTACTCGATACGCCGCAAACCATCACCGTGGTGTCGCCCAAAGTGATTCAGGAGCAGCAGGCACTGAGCCTGCGCCAGGTGCTGTCCAACGTGTCGGGCATTACCTTCAATGCCGGTGAAGGGGGTGGCGGATCTGGGGACAGCATTAACATCCGTGGCTTCTCTGCCAACAGCAACATCCAGATCGATGGCCTGCGCGACAGTGCGCAAACCAGCCGCACCGATACGTTCAACGTCGAACAAGTGGAAGTGATCAAAGGCCCCAACTCGGTATTCGGCGGTGCCGGCACCACAGGCGGCAGCATCAATATCATCAGTAAACAGCCTCAGGATCAGGCATTCACCCGCCTTGGCGGCAGTATTGGCACTGACAACTACTACCGTCTGACACTGGACACCAACCAGCCGCTTGAGGGTGTAGGCGACAACAGCGCGGTGCGCCTCAACCTGATGGGGCATCAGAACGACGTCGCCGGCCGTGAAGAGATCGATCGGGAACGCTGGGGGATCGCGCCGTCGCTGCGGTTGGGCTTCAACGAATCTACAAGCCTTACCCTCAGTGCATTTCACCAAGTCGATGACAATTTGCCGGACTACGGCGTCCCGGCGCTCGACGGCAAACGTTTGTCCGGCGTTGACCGCGATGCTTACTTCGGCTGGAAGAATCTCGACAAGGAGAAGTTCGAACAAAGCGCCTTCACCGCCAACTTTGAACACGACTTCAACGACAACCTGCGCCTGCAAAACCTCACACGCTACAGCCGTACTGACCGCGATACCATCGTGTCGGCCTCGCACGTCAACACCGGCGGCGTGCCAGCGGGCCGCTACCGCCCGGCTGGCCCACAAGCTTATGGACGTGATGCCATCACCGAAATGTGGATCAACCAAACCAACCTGATCAGCAACTTTCAACTTGCCGGAATGCGCCATGACCTGGTGACCGGTGTTGAAATCTCCCGTGAAACCCTGGACCTGAAAACCTACAACCATGGCCTCGGTACCTCTTTGTACCCCGGCAACGGTTATGACCTGGGCAATCCGCCTGGCCACTGGAGTGGCCCGGTCAACAAAACCACCAGCGGTTACACCGAAACCAAACTGACCGACAAAGCGTTGTACCTGTTCGACTCCATCGCCCTGCATGAGCAATGGGACCTCAACCTGGGCCTGCGTTACGACAAGATCGAAGGCCGGGCAAACGGATACACAGGCACCCACGTACAAACCTCCAGCCTGTCCTCCACCGACGAAAAACTGAGTGCCCGCACCGGCCTGGTGTACAAGCCGACCGAGAACGGTCGCTTCTATGTTGCCTGGGGCAACTCTTTCAACCCATCGGCAGAAAACCTGGCATCAAACGGCGGCGGCTTGAGTGCGGCGACCGAAAACCTGGCGCCGGAGAAAAATGAGACCTGGGAGCTGGGTACCAAATGGGAACTGTTGGACAAACGCGTGGAGCTGGATGCCGCGCTGTTTCGTGTCGAAAAAACCAACGCTCGCGAAACGATGTCTGACGGCTCCACCCAGTTGGCCGGCAAACAACGCGTGCAAGGCTTCGAACTCGGCGTGACCGGTCGCGTCACTGAACTGTGGGATGTGTTCGCCAACTACACCTTCCTCGACAGCGAAACCCTGGATGCCGCCAACACGCCAGCCGGTAATGATCGCAAAGGCCAAGCCCTGGGAAATACGCCACCGCACTCATTCAACCTGTGGACAACCTATGAACTGCCGGCTGGCTGGTCTGTCGGTTATGGTGCGCGATATGCCAGCAAACGCAATGTAACCTCCAGCACCACCGCCAAGCTGGATGCCTTCTGGGTGCACAACGCGATGGTGGGTTATCAGGTCAACGACGATTTGGAGCTGCAGTTGAACGTCAATAACCTGTTCAACAAGGACTATGTCGAGCGAGTACGCCAGCAGAACGGCAACGCTGCACGCTCCTCGGCTATTGAATACGGCGATGCGCGCTCAGCGATTGCTTCGGCGACCTACTCGTTCTGATCAGAACCATTCATACCCCCCGCTCACGCGGGGGCTCGCCCAGGCACGCCGCCTGCGCCCGCTCGGAAAGCGGGACGCTGCTGGGCAGCAGACTCAGGACATAAGCCACTCGCGATGCACTGCCCAGGTTCACGATGAAGGTGAACGGCGAGTCGGTGAATTCAAAAATCAGGTTGAAGGTGCCATAGGCGCTGCGCGTGTCCACCAGCAAAATATCGTGAAACATGCGCTGCTTTTGCCGAAAAACCCGGTAAAACAACTGCTGACCGTCAAGGCGAAACATCGGGTTAAGACTATTGGAAGCCACAGCCACCCAAGGAACACGCCTCAACCCGGTGAACGTCGCCAACACTGGAATCGCCTTACCATCAAGACCAGTGTCAAGGGCGTAGGCAGGCGCTGCCGACTTGGGTTTTCGTAGCTTTTTAAACAACCAATACATGAACCAAAACGACAGGCCCTGGGCGATGATCACCATCGCGCCAAAAGCTAACTCTACCCAACTGAAACTCATGAACTTTTCCTTGGGCACTCGGCACCGAAGGTATTGCGGCGATAGGCAATCCGTTGCGTACCCTGCCATGCACAGGCACAAAAAACACGAAACGTTTGACTTATCCTTTTCAATCAGTAAGATACGCCGCATTCCGCGATAGCTCAGTTGGTAGAGCAAATGACTGTTAATCATTGGGTCCCTGGTTCGAGTCCAGGTCGTGGAGCCATACACTAGAAGAAGCCTGCAGAAATGCAGGCTTTTTTTTGCCCGAAATTTCTCGTGTACCCCTATCGACAAGGAGTCGACCCGTGAAAAAACTGCATGACCATCCCTTTTTCAAACCGCGCCGCCCCACCGCCACACTGACACCGAAAAAGCCCACGCTTTCCTCCGGCACCCTCCTTTCCCTGGCAGCAGTGGTGATTTCCATTGCCGCCGCGTCGATTTCCTTCTGGCAACTGGACCTGATGCGCGAGCACAACCGCCTTTCCGTACGGCCCTACCTGATGATTACACCGCATTTGACGGCGAAAAAAAGCGGACTGTACTTATCCAACGAAGGGATTGGGCCGGGCATCATCACGTCGTTCACTGTTCGCGTCGGCGACAAGCAGTTCGACGGGCTGGGGGACAGTCGCTGGCCGGCCGTGCTGGAGAAAGCGCGATTGAATCCCGAGTGTTTCGCCAAAGGCTGGCCTACCGAAGGCGCAGCGGTCAGGCCTGGAAATGACATCGTGATTCTGGAGCCGACTAAAAGCACGCAGTTCGGCCCCTTGTGCCTGCTGCAAATGAGCCTGTTCCTGCAAAGGAATGACGTGTTTGTGGAGATGCACTATGAATCGCTCTACAAGGAACCCTTCACCTTTTCCGGCCCGTTGAGCATGAATGAAGCCATGGACATGGGCGCGTTGGGCAAAATATTGCAGCGGTGACCACGCGCGCCCTCGTTACGGTAACTGTTCAATCACCCCACTGCTCTTCAACAGCCCCAACTGCTCACTGGACAACCCCAACCGCCCCGCCAACACCTCATCCGTATGCTGGCCCAACATCGGCGCCGGTCGCACGTACTCCACCGGGGTGCCGGACATCTTGATCGGGCTGCCGACCATGGCGAAGTCAGGGTTTTGCGGATGGGGAATCTTCACCATCAGTTCGCGGGCGATTACCTGTGGCTCTTCCAGGGATTGGGCGATGTTGTTGATCGCGCCCACCGGGACTTTCGAGGCATGGATACAGGCGACCCACTCATCCGCCGTGCGTCCAAGAAAGTGCGCCGACAACAGCTCGACGATCTCGGCGCGATGAGCAACGCGATCGGCATTGCGCCGAAAGCGCGGATCATCCGGCAGGTGTGGCAGGCCGATGCTCTGGCACAACGCGATAAATTGGCTGTCGTTGCCGCAGGCGATGATGAAGTCGCGGTCGGCCGCACGGAACACCTGGTACGGCACGATGTTGGCGTGGGCATTGCCAAAGCGCTGGGGTACTTTGCCAGAGGCCAGGTAGTTCATGCTCTGGTTGGCCAGGGTCGCGACTTGCACATCCAGCAGGGCCATATCGATATGCTGGCCGACGCCGCTGCGTTCGCGGCTGAGCAGCGCGGCCTGGATCGCCACGGTGGAATACAGCCCGGTCATCAGATCAGAAAATGCCACGCCGACCTTTTGCGGGCCGCCACCCGGCAAATCATCACGCTCGCCGGTGATGCTCATCAGCCCGCCAATACCCTGGATGATGAAATCGTAACCGGGCTCTTCGGCACGTGGGCCGGTCTGGCCGAAACCGGTGATGGAGCAATACACCAAACGTGGATTGACCTCGGCCAGAGTCGCATAGTCCAGGCCGTAGCGCGCCAGGGAGCCGGCCTTGTAGTTCTCGATCAGCACATCGGAGCTGGCCGCCAGCGCCCGCACCAGTTCCTGGCCTTCGGCGCTGGCCAGGTCGATGGCCACCGACAGCTTGCCACGGTTGGTGGACTGGTAATACGACGCCTGCCCGGACGACTCGCCGGTGTCGGTCTTCATCCACGGCGGCCCCCAGCCTCGTGTGTCGTCGCCACTGTGCGGGCGTTCGATCTTGATCACTTCTGCGCCCAGGTCCGCCAACACCTGGCCACACCAGGGACCGGCCAATACCCGGCTCAAATCCAGTACCCGCAAACCTGTTAAAGCACCCATTGTTTTTATTCCTGAAGGTCTGTATCGCCGACTGTGGATTATAGATTAAAAACCCATTACTAATTTTGCAGTGCGAAATAACATTTCGCATTTTCCACAAATCATATGTAGCGGCATGGAGGATGTAAACGTAAAAACCTAAAACACCAATAAAAATAATCCTAAGTGACTGTTTAAAAACGAATAAATATAAAGACACCGTTAAAACTCAACAATTCCAGTTGTTTCGCACTGCGGAATATGGTTTTGTTTTGTTGATTTTATAAAAGAAGGATGTCTACCATGCGCCGTCGAAGCCAGGACCCGAACACACCAGAGACACCTGCAGGCAGCACTGCTTTCGAACACCTGCTGGTGGATCCGATGAACACCGAAGAGGAGGAAGACAAGGATCGCCAGTTCATCACGGCACTGGCCCGTGGCCTGGAGTTGCTGCGCTGCTTTACCCCTAGCGAAAGCGTGTTGAGTAATCAGGAGCTGGCGCGCAAGACCGGCCTGCCGAAACCGACGATTACCCGCATGACCCACACCCTGACCCGCTTGGGTTACCTCAAGCACCTGCCGCAGTCGGGCCGGTACCAGTTGAATGTGGGCGTGATGGCGTTTGGTTACGCGATGCTTTCCAACCTGTCGGTGCGGGCCGTGGCCCACCCGGTGATGGAGACCATGGCCAAGTACGCCCAGGCCGCCGTCGCGATGGCTACCCGGGACCGCCTGGACATGGTGTACCTGGACGTGGTCCAGGGCGAAGCGAACATGACCATGCGCCGCCAGGTCGGCACGCGCTTGCCGCTGCACTTGAGTTCTGCGGGGCGCGCGTGCCTGGCGGCGATGCCGGGGAACGAGCGTGAATTCATGCTTGAGCATATCCGCCAGCGCCATCCGGAGGATTGGCCAAAGATTCGCAAAGGGCTGGAGCGCGCGTTCCGGGATTACACCGACTTCGGCTACTGCATGTCGATCGGTGAGTGGCACCGCGATGTCAACGCCATCGCCGTGCCCATGCTGCACTCACAACATGGGCTGTTGACGTTCAACTGTGGCGGGCCGAGTTTTCACCTTTCCCGGGAAAAACTCGAAGACGACATCGGGCCGCGTCTCAAGCACATGGTCAATAACATCGAGGCCGCCGCCCGCTAGACAGATCGGTGCATGGCCTCGGCAGATTCAATACAACAGGCCCGCCGAACGGGCCGCCGAGGAATGTACATGATCCGAGACCCGCAAACGCTTGACCTGCTGCTGGACTCCATTCGCCAGTTCGTCAACGAAGCGCTGATCCCCCGGGAAAACGAAGTCGCCGAGACTGATGAAATCCCGGCGGATATCGTCCAGCAATTCCAGGACATGGGCCTGTTCGGCCTGACCTTGCCCGAAGCCTATGGCGGCCTGGGCGCGACCATGGAAGAAGAAGTGAGCATTGCCTTCGAGCTGGGTCACACCTCGCCGGCGTTCCGCTCCTACTTCGGCACCAACAATGGCATCGGCGCCATTGGCATTCTGCTGGACGGCACCGAGGCGCAGAAACAACACTACTTGCCCAAGCTTGCCAGCGGCGAGTTGCTCAGTTCGTTCTGTCTGACCGAACCGGATTCCGGCTCTGACGCCGCCTCGCTGAAAACCACCGCCGTGCGCGATGGCGAGCATTACGTGATCAATGGCACCAAGCGCTTTATCACCAACGCGCCCCACGCCGGGGTTTTCACGGTGATGGCCCGCACCAACCCGCACATCAAGGGCTCCGGTGGCATCAGCGCATTTATCATCGAGCGCAACACGGCGGGCGTGTCCCTGGGCAAGCGCGACCATAAGATGGGCCAGAAAGGCGCCCATACCAGCGACGTGATTTTCGACAATGTACGGGTGCCTGCCGAGCAACTGATCGGCGGCATCGAGGGTGTGGGTTTCAAGACGGCAATGAAGGTACTCGACAAGGGTCGGCTGCATATCGCGGCTATCAGCGTCGGTGCAGCAGAGCGCATGCTCGACGATGCCCTGCACTACGCCATCGACCGCAAGCAATTCGGCCAGCCGATTGCCGAGTTCCAGTTGATCCAAGCCATGCTCGCCGACAGCAAGGCTGAAATCTATGCGGCCCGCTGCATGGTGCTGGACGCCGCGCGCAAGCGTGACGAGGGCCTGAATATCGGCACCGAAGCCTCCTGCGCAAAAATGTTCGCCACGGAAATGTGCGGTCGCGTGGCTGACCGTTGCGTACAGATCCACGGCGGCGCGGGCTATGTGAGCGAATACGCGATCGAGCGGTTCTATCGCGATGTGCGCCTGTTCCGCCTGTATGAAGGCACCACGCAGATCCAGCAGTTGGTGATCGCGCGCAACATGATTCGCGAGGCCCAGCGCTAAACCCCACACAACCCTTTGGGGGGAACCGGGCTTGTGTGGGAGCGGGCTTGCTCGCGAAGGCGCAGTGTCAGTCAACTTTTTATTAACTGACCCACCGCTTTCGCGAGCAAGCCCGCTCCCACAGTAGATATTCATTGTTCATGCAACACCCATAACCAGTGCCCTACAACTACAACAAGGTATCGCTATGGAAGTCGCCACATCGACGGGGGCGTTGTCGCCCGCAAAAAACAACCTGTGGATCATTGTCTTCATCTTCTGCTTCCTCGGTCTTTTGATCGACGGCGCAGACTTGATGCTACTTTCCTACAGCCTCAGCAGCCTGAAGGCCGAGTTCGGCCTGACCAGTGTCGAAGCTGGCAGCCTGGGCAGTTTCACCCTGGCCGGGATGGCGGTCGGCGGGATTTATGGGGGCTGGGCCTGTGACCGCTTTGGCCGGGTCAAGACCGTGGTGTGGAGCATCGTGCTGTTCTCGGTAGGCACCGCGATCCTCGGCCTGACCCACAGCTACTGGCAGTTCGCGGCCACCCGCTTTTTCGCCTCCCTCGGGCTGGGCGCACTGTATGTCGCGTGCAATACCCTGATGGCCGAATACGTACCGACCCGCTACCGCACCACCGTGCTCGGCACCCTGCAGGCCGGCTGGTCGGTGGGTTACATCGTCGCCACCTTGCTGGCCGGCTGGATCCTGCCGGACCACGGCTGGCGCTGGCTGTTCTACGTGGCGATCATCCCGGTGATCCTCGCCGTACTGATGCAGCGCCTGGTGCCAGAACCCCAGGCCTGGCTCAACGCCCAGGCCGAACGTGCGCGGGAAAAAGCCGAAGGCATCCAGCGCGTTTCGGCGAAAAAGCCCGATGGCATGTTCAAGCTGATCTTCAGCGACCCCAGGGCCAGCCGCATGTTCCTGCTCTGGGCGCTGACCGCAGGCTTCCTGCAGTTCGGCTACTACGGGGTCAACAACTGGATGCCGTCCTACCTGGAAGGCGAACTGGGGATGAACTTCAAGTCGATGACCAGCTACATGGTCGGTACCTACGCGGCGATGATTTTCGGCAAGATCCTCGCCGGCCTCGCGGCTGATCGCCTGGGTCGGCGTGTGGTGTTTGCCTTCGGTGCCCTCGGCACGGCGGTGTTCCTGCCGGTGATCGTGCTGTACCAGAGCCCGGACAACATCCTCTGGCTGCTGATTGCCTTCGGCTTCCTGTACGGCATTCCCTACGGCGTGAATGCGACCTACATGACCGAAAGCTTCGAAGCGAAATTCCGCGGCTCGGCCGTGGGCGGCGCCTACAACATCGGCCGGGTTGGCGCGGCAGTAGCGCCGGCGGCCATTGGCTTCCTGGCGTCCCACGGCTCGATTGGCGTGGGCTTTATGGTGATGGGCGCGGCGTACTTTATCTGCGGGGTGATCCCGGCGCTGTTTATCCGTGACAAGCAGTTTGATCCGCAGAAGCAATAAGCCAAACCTGGGCGGGAGCCGGGTTACCGGTTCCCACCTGGGTCAGCAGGAAAACCTAGCCGTTTTGCCAGTTACTTAAACGTTTTGTTCACACTATCGTGTCCCGACCAATTGCTGATGGCAGGGCCGGAAATGGAATTCATCGAACAGACCCACCAGGGCTACGCCGCCTTTCGCGGCTACCAGACCTGGTATCGCGTGACCGGGAACCTCGACAGCGGCAAGCCCCCCTTGGTCATCCTCCATGGTGGCCCCGGCGGTACCCATGACTATCTGGACGCCTTCAAGGACGTAGCTGCCAGTGGCCATGCGGTGATTCATTACGACCAACTGGGCAATGGCCATTCCACCCACCTGCCCCACCAGCCCGCCGATTTCTGGACGGTTGAGCTGTTTCTCGAAGAGCTGGACAACCTGCTCGACCATCTGCGCATCAGCAACCATTACGCGATCCTCGGGCACGCCTGGGGCGCCAGGCTCGGCAGTGAACACGCGATTCGCCAACCCAAGGGCCTGTGCGCACTTATCGCCGCCAACCTGGCTGCTGGCTTCGATGACCAGCCTCTGTGCCGGATCAACCCGTGGCCCGAAGAAGTGGCACGCACCTTCGCCCAGATGGCGGCCGATCCTACGGTGTACAACGCCCTGCACGGCCCGATCAGGATTGGCCAGCTAACGCAGATCCGAGTACCGACCCTGATGATTTGCGGGCGCCATAACCAGGTCATACCACTGGAATTCAAGGTGTTCCTCGATGAAATCGCCGATGTGCGCGAGGCGTTGTTCGAAGACTCCAGCCATATGCCCCATGCCGAAGAGCGCCAGGCTTGCATGGGCACAGTGGTGAAGTTTTTGGATGAGGCCTGTCACCCCCGATGTTGAAACCACACATATCAAATGTGGGAGCGGCGGTGCGACGATTCGACTTGCTCGCGAAAGCCGTTTTTCAGTCGCCGGATGTACCGACTGATCCACCGCTTTCGCGAGCAAGCCCGCTCCCACATTTAGTGCGTGGTGTTCGGGCTAAACCTCGCTGGTTTCAGCCCTGCCCGGCGCCGTCGCTTTGTGCTGCGAGTTCGCCACCACCGGAATTTCCTTACCGTCGGCATCGAACAATTTGCCTTTGCTGAAGTAATCCCCATCCCGCAGTGCCGCCACATCCTGGAAGCACAGGCTACGCTCGGTGCCGGCGACGAACACCGACTGCTGGTCTGAGTTACCGGCGGTGAAGTGGTTGAACGCCAGGTTCAGCAGGATCGCCATGATCGCCGAGGAGCTGATCCCCGAGTGGAAAATGGTGGCGAACCAGCTGGGGAACTGATCGTAGAAACTTGGTGCGGCGATGGGGATCATGCCGAAACCGATGGAGGTGGCGACGATGATCAGGTTCATGTTGTTGCGGTAATCGACCTTGGACAACGTACGGATCCCACTGGCCGCCACGGTGCCGAACAACACGATCCCGGCGCCGCCCAGTACCGAGGTCGGTACCGCCGCAATCACCCGGCCCATAAAGGGCAACAGGCCAAGGATCACCAGGAACAGGCCGCCCGTGGCCACCACATAACGACTCTTGACCCCGGTCACCGCCACCAGGCCGACGTTCTGGGCGAAGGCGCTTTGCGTAAACGAGCCGAAGATCGGCGCGAACATGCTCGACAACATGTCCGCACGCAGGCCGTTGCCCAGGCGCTTGGAGTCAACCTTGGTGTCGATGATCTCGCCCACCGCGAGGATATCCGCCGAGGTTTCCACCAGCGTCACCATGACCACGATGCACATGGAAAGGATCGCGGCCACATGGAAGGTCGGCATGCCGAAATGGAACGGCGTGGGGAAACCGATCATCGGGCCTTGGGTCACGGTAGAGAAGTCCGCCATGCCCAGGAACACTGCGATCAGCGTACCAAACACCATCGCCAGCAGGATCGACAGGCGCGAGATCGTGGCGCTGCCCACCTTGCTCAACAGCAGCACCAGCACCAGGGTGATGGCCGCCAGGCCAATGTTCGGCATGCTGCCGAAATCCGCGGCACGGCTGTTGCCGCCCATGGCCCAACGGGCGGCGACCGGCATCAGCGTCAGGCCGATGGTGGTAATCACGATCCCGGTCACCAGGGGCGGGAAAAACTTGGTAATTCGCGAAAAGATCGGGGTGATCAGCAACCCGATCAACGACGCGGCCATCACCGCGCCAAGGATCGCCGGCACACCGCCCGCACCATCGCTGCCGACAATCGCCACCATGGTCGCCACGCCGGCAAACGACACCCCTTGCACCAGCGGCAACTGGCAGCCAAAAAACGGCAGGCCCAGGGTTTGCAACAACGTGGCCAGGCCACCGGCAAACAACGACGCCGCGATCAACAGGCCAATATCGGCTGGAGATAACCCGGCCGCCTGGCCAACGATCAACGGCACGGCGACGATGCCGCCGTACATGGTCAGTACATGCTGCAGGCCGTAAGCCATGTTGGCAGCGACGCCAAGATTCTCATCTTCTGGCCGTTGCGGTGACGCCTTCGGGATAGTCATGGTGAGGGGATCTCTGTTTTTGTTGTGCGCTCACTGTATGCAATAGAAAGATTGGATGTCCATAGAGTTGTATACAATCATTTCCACAAGATACCTGCCATCGACGTTACAAAAATCCATTCAGCCGCCCTGCCCCAAGGCTTGAAGCCGTGCCCACAAGGACCTGAAAAAAATGCTCAACCGCACGCTGCGCATTCACTCTGCGGCCATTTGCTACTTCGATATGGTCCGTCGCTGCCATTCGATCCGCGAAGCCGCACGCCGGCTGAACGTGGCATCGTCCGCAGTGAACCGGCAAATTCTCAAGCTTGAAGGCGAAGTCGGCACGCCTCTGTTCGAACGCCTGCCCGGCGGGCTGCGCCTGACCGCTGCCGGGGAAATCCTGACCCGCCATGTGACCCTGGTGCTGCAGGATGTGGAACGGGTACGCGGCGAACTGGAAGGATTGAACCAAGTGCAGACCGGGCATGTGGAAATCGCCACGGTGGAAGGCGCCACGGTGGAGTTGTTGCCGGCCGTGCTCAAGCGCATGCGCCAGCGCTATCCGGCGGTGACCATCGGTGTGACCGTGCAGGGTTCACAATCGATTCCGGCAGCGGTGATCAACGGCCAGGCGGACCTGGGGCTGGCTTTTGCCCTGCCGCGCAGCGCAGAAACCACGCAACTGTGTGTCGGCCATTTCCGCCTCGGTGCGTTGGTGGCTCCGGGTCACCCACTGGCCTCCCACGCCAGCGTCAGCTACACCCTGTGCGCTGAACACGGGGTGATCCAGGCCAACAGCGAGCTGTCGATCCATCACTTGATCGCCCCGCTGCACAAGCGTTCGCCGGCTGCGCACAAGCCGTTGCTGCAAAGCAACTCCATGGAACTGGCGCGGCAGTTGGCGCGTCAGCAGTTAGGGGTGGCGTTCCAGACGCGGATCGGGATCGAGGCCGATTTGGCCAGGGGTGAGTTGCTGCATATCCCCCTGAGTGATCAGGGCGGAATGTTCAGCGACCTGGGGCTGTATGCGCGCAAGGGTCGGGATTTGCCTACGGCAGTCGAGTCGATGGCCCACCTGATCAGCGAGGAAATCGCTTTGCGTGAACGCGAGGAATTACCCTGTACACCACGCATTTCCTGACCTTGCGGCCAACTTCAGTGCTGCCGATTCGGCAGCGGCCCAGTCGACATTCTGTTCTTTGAGCGTCACCGCGGTTGTGCCGATACTGCGCCCGGCAGCCCTTGCACGGCTGCCAAGAGCCAAAACGCCAAAGGAATTAAAACAATGAAAAAGGCACTGCACGGCGCAACCGTATTATTCACCCTCCTCGGCGGCGGGGAGGCTGTCGCGGTGGAGTGGATGAACAACAGCGTAGGATTTCGCTACGGGCAACAGTTCACCAATCCGAACAACCCCGACGACTTCAGCAAACGCATCTACAGCTTCACCCACGCCAGCGGCTACCAGTACGGCAGTAACTTCCTCAACCTCGACGTGTTCCTGTCCGACAGCCGCGACCCGCGCAAGGGCACCGATCACGGCGGCAGTGAAGTGTATGCGGTCTATCGGCACCAGCTGTATGCGTCACGGATATTTGACCAGCCGCTGGGCACGGGGCTGATCAAGGATTACGCGCTGACCCTGGGGTTCGACGCCAACCGCAACAACAACCTGGCCTCGGCGAAAAAGCGCGCCCTGGTGATCGGGCCGACCCTGAAGTTCAACACGGTCGGGGTGCTGGACCTGAGCCTGATGTACTACAAGGAAAACAACCATTCCGGCATCCCCGGGGCGAAGGATCCGAACCACACCTTCGACGACACCTACATGCTCAACCTGACCTGGATGCGCCCGTTCGAGATCGGCAACCATGGCGCAAAATTCCAGGGGTTCATCAACCATGTCGGAGACAAGGGCCACGACTACAACAGTCGCGACACTGCGGCCGAGACCCTGATGCGCACCGCGCTGATGGTCGCGGTACGGCCAGGCAAAAGCGTCAAGCCCAACCTGTACCTGGGCGTGGGCTACGAATACTGGCATAACAAGTTCGGTGTGGATGGCGGCCGTGGTAGCCGCACCTCGACACCAACCGTGAACATGGAAGTGACGTTTTAAGCCGCCGCCAGCTCCGACTCATCCGACTTGGGCCGCGCCAGCCAATACCCCAGCACTGCCAGCGGCGCGGTCGCCAGCATCACGATTGCGGTGATCTGCAAGGGTTCCTCGATCAGCGACGACACCAGCAGGCTGGCGACAAAGCACAAGCCCAGTTGCAGGGTGTTTTGCAGCGCGGCAGCCTTGCCGGAGTTTTCCGAAAAAGGCATCAGCGCATTCGCCACCACAATCGGGTAGCTGGCGCCGTTGACCAGGGCCATCAGGCAGAACGGAATCAGCAAGGTGGTCAGTGTCGGCACCGTCAGGGTCGCCACCAGATACAGCGCCACCATGCTGATGCAGTACGCCACCAGCAACCAGGGCAACAGGACTTTGCCCTGGAACCGTTGCAAGGCACTGCGGCAACTGTAGCCACCCACCAGAAACGCCAGGGTCGGCAGGACATAGCTCAGGCCAATGTCATTGGGGCTGTAACCCATGCCACCGAGAATAAACGGCGATGCGGTCAGCCAGGCGAAGAAACTGGCGGAGCATGCGGCAAAGATCATCACGTTGCCGGTGAACACCCGCGACTTGAACAGTTGCCCGTAGCCCAACCGGGCTTTTTCGCCGTCGCCAGCCAGGCGTTTGGGCATGGATTTGAGCAACAACGTTGGCACCAGCAATAACAGCGAGACGCCCAGCAACACGGCGAAGATCGCCTGCCAGCCCCAGTGATTCAACACCACCGCGCCCAACAGCGGCGCCAGCGCCGGTGACAGGGACATCAGCGGCATGATGCTGGCAAACACCCGATGCGCCTTGTCGGCCGGGTAACGGTCAATCACCAGCGCCTGCCAACTGACAGCGGCGCTGCACACCCCGATCGACTGCACAAACCGCAACGCCAGCAGTTGCGGCGCGGTCTCGACCCAGAACATCCCCAGGCAGCCGAGCACAAACAGACTCAGGCCGGCCAGCAGGATTGGCTTGCGCCCCAGGCGGTCAGACAGCGGCCCCCAGAGCAGTTGCCCCACGGCAAAACCGGCGAGGAAGATGCTCAGACTGGCGCCCACCGCACCGGGTGAAATCTGCAGGTGTTCGCCCATGGCGCCGAACGCGGGCAAGTACATATCCATGGCCAGGTAGCCGAGCATGCTCAGCCCCGCCAGGTACCAGGTGAAACCAAAAGAGTTTTTCATTGAAGCCTTGTAGGTCCTGCCATCAAACAATTTGCTGACTGGCGCCTATTATGAAGCTGACAGCCGCCCTGTGAAGCGATAATAATTGGACACTCTTATCAATATTTTTGAAGGCAGAACCCATGTGGTCCGAATACTCCCTGGATGTGGTGGATGCGGTGGCGCGTCACGGCAGCTTCAGCGCCGCCGCCCAGGAACTGCACCGCGTGCCCTCGGCCATCAGCTACACAGTACGACAGATCGAGGAATGGTTGGCGGTGCCGTTGTTTATCCGCCGCCACCGTGATGTGGAACTGACACCTGCCGGCCGCCTGTTTATCGACGAAGCCCGCGGCGTGATGAAAACCATGCTCGGTACCCGCCGTCTGTGCCAGCAGGTGGCCAATGGCTGGAGCGGCCAGTTGAAAGTGGCGGTGGATTCCATCGTCAAGCAGCAGCGGTGCCGGCAACTGGTACTGGATTTCTATCGCCAGTTCCCGGAAGTGGAATTGTTGCTGGAATACGAGGTGTACAACGGGGTGTGGGACGCCCTGGCGGACGAGCGCACCGACATCGTGATCGGCGCCACCAGTGCGGTGCCGGTGGCCAGCCACTTCACGTTTCGCGACATGGGGCTGTTGAACTGGCTGTGCGTGGTCAGCGCCCGGCATCCGCTGGCGCAGGTCGAGGGTTTACTCAGTGACGATCAACTGCGGCCCTTTGCATCACTGTGTATGACCGACACCTCGCGCAACCTGCCCAAGCGCGATACCTGGACCCTGGACAACCAGCGACGCCTGGTAGTCCCCAACTGGGCATCGGCCATGGATTGCCTGCAAGACGGGCTGTGCGTCGGCATGGTTCCGGCGCACTTGGTGCAACCGCTGATCGACAGCGGCGAACTGGCCGCCCTGCAACTGTCCCGGCCCTTCCCGGCCAGCCCGTCCTGCGTGGCCTGGGCGCAGAACAAACTGTCCCCGGCCATGACCTGGCTGCTGGAATACCTGGGGGATAGCGAAACGATGAACCAGGAGTGGCTGAACGGGCCAGGTTTACAGTAACCGCGCGATGCCCCGCACGATCATCTCCACTTCCTTGCTATCCAGGGTCAGGGGCGGCAGCAGGCGAATGACCTTGCCCCGCGTGACATTGAGCAACAAACCCTGCTCCCGTGCGGCCCGCTCGGCCAGGTCGCGCTGCGGCGTAGCCAGTTCAATGCCGATCATCAAACCGCGCCCACGGATCGCCAGCACTTGCGGGTGCTCGCTCAATTCCACCCGCAGCCGCGCCAGCAGCCGCTCGCCTTGACGCGCGGCGTTCTCCAGCAGGCCTTGCTCCTCAATGATATCCAGCACCGTACAACCCACACGGCACGCCAGTGGGTTACCGCCAAAGGTGCTGCCATGGCTGCCGGGGGTGAAGAGCTTGGCTACCGGGGCACGCGCCAGGCAGGCGCCAATCGGGATACCGTTGCCCAGCCCCTTGGCCAGGGTCATGACGTCCGGGACAATGCCCTCCTGCTGGAAGGCAAACCAGGTGCCGGTACGGCCAACGCCGGTCTGGATCTCATCGAGCATCAATAACCAACCGTGCTGGCTACAGTGCGCACGCAAGGCTTTCAGATAGCCCGGCGGGGCGAGTTGCACGCCACTTTCACCCTGGATCGGCTCCAGCAACACCGCGACGACCCTGGGGCCGAACTCACGGGTCAGCGCCTCCAATGCCGCCAGGTCACCAAAGCCAATCTTGATGAAATCCCCCGGCAAACGCTGAAACCCCAGGCGCACTGATGGCCCATCACTGGCGGCCATGGTGCCCAGGGTACGGCCGTGGAAGGCATTCTCCATGACCACCACCAGCGGCTGCTCTATGCCCTTTTTCCAGCCATGCAGGCGCGCCAGTTTCAACGCTGTTTCATTGGCTTCGGCGCCGGAGTTGTTGAAGAACGCCTGATCCAGGCCCGACAACTGGGTCAGCCGTTGCGCCAGGCGCTGCTGCCAGTCAATGCCGTACAAGTTGGAAGTATGCAACAGCAACCCGGCCTGCTCGCTGATTGCCGTCACCAGCCGTGGGTGGGAGTGACCGACATTGGTCACGGCCACCCCGGCCACGGCGTCGAGGTACTCACGGCCTTGCTGGTCCCACAGGCGTGTGCCCAGGCCACGGGTAAAACTCAGGGCCAGGGGTTGATAGGTGGTCATCAGGCAAGCGGCGGTCATGGCATAGGGCTCCATCGGGGTCAGGGCCTTAGTATCGTTAGCCACTCAAGCTGGATAAACTGCACATATATGCAATGACTTTGAATCAAGGGTTGATAATGGATCTGTTCCAGGCAATGACCGTCTACGTCAAAGTGGTGGAGGCCGGCAGCATGACTGCGGCAGCCCAGGCCTGTGGACTGTCGACCACCATGGTCGGCAATCACCTGCGCGCCCTGGAACAGCGCCTCGGCGTCAGCCTGCTCAAGCGCACCACCCGCAAGCAAAGCCTGACCGAGTTCGGTGGCCTGTATTACCAGCGCTGCCTGGAGGTGCTGGGGCTGGTGGCCAACTCCGAGCAGTTGGCTGAGCAAATCCATACCGAGGCGCCACAAGGGCTGCTGCGCATCACCGCCCCGCCGGCGTTTGGTGCCGAGCGCCTGGCACCGGCGCTCAGTGAGTTTTCCCGGCGCTATCCACAGATCCAGCTGTACGTGGTGCTGAGCAATCAAGCCATGGACCTGATCGACAGCGGCTTCGACGTGGCAATCCGCCTGGGTGAGCTGCAACCTTCCAGCCTGATCGCCCGGCCGTTGCAGGACTACACCATGACCCTGTGCGCCTCGCCGCAATACCTGGCGCGCCGGGGTACGCCCCAGCAGCCCATGGATTTGCAGGACCATGACTGCCTCGCGTTTGCCTACCCTTCGACCGATGACTGGCGCAACGCCGACAAACTCTGGCGCCTGCGGGGCCCCGAGGGTGAAGTTGAAGTCGCCGTGTCCGGCCCCATGACCATCAACAGTTCCCAGGCCCTGCATCGTGCCGCCGTCGAAGGCATGGGCATCGTGATGCTGCCTGACGCCCTGGTCGGCGCCGATCTGCTGGCGGGCAGGCTGGTGGCGCTGCTGCCAGGCTATCAGTCACCTTCGCGCTCGATGCATCTTCTCTATGCGCAGGACCGCTATCGCCTGCCCAAACTGCGGGCCTTTGTCGACTTCGTGATCGAACAATGGGCGCGCTAGAAACTCAGCCCCAGGGCCTGCAGTTGGCGGCGGGTCTGCTCGGGTGATACGTGATGAATGCCACGCCAGCCCAAGGCACTGGCGGCATTGGCGTTTTCGGCCACATCGTCGATAAACACCACTTGCTCAGGCTCGATGTCCGGCAAATCAGCACGCACCTGATCGAGGCTCGCGCGGTAGATCGCCGGGTCAGGCTTGATCAGCTTGACCTCGCCGGACACCACGATATTGCGAAAGTACTTCAAGAAGGGATAGTTGGCGCGGGCATAGGGGAAGGTTTCAGCCGACCAGTTGGTCAGGCCGAATAGCGGCACTTTGGCTTCATGCAGGTCTTCAAGAATCGCCACGCCATCTGCGAGCGGGCCGCGCAGCATTTCATGCCAGCGCTCGTAGTAGGCCCGAATCAAGGCCTCATGTTGCGGGTGTTTGGCGATCAGGGTGCGGGTGGCCTCGGCCAGGGTGCGCCCAGCATCCTGTTCAGTATTCCAGGCCTGGGTGCAGATGTTGTCGAGGAACCATTGCCGCTCCTCGTCACCGGTAATCAGTTTGCGATACAGGTGCTGTGGGCTCCAATCAAACAGGACACCGCCGAAATCAAAAACTACTGCACGAATCGTCATGGAGATCCTCCGTTAGCCTAGTGTGATAACGGACGCAGTCTGGCACACCGAGGTAAAGAAGGGGCAAGCAAGGAAAGGTAGGAAGGTTCCCAAATGTGAGCTTTTTGTAGGAGCCGGCTTGCCGGCGAAAAACCCGAGAACGCCACGGGGCGCCAGGCACCCCGCGTAATCGTTGACGATTTTCGCCGGCAAGCCGGCTCCTACAAAGGGTTAAGCCTGGACCAGGCCTTCGATCTTCACGGTCGGATTGACGTCGGCCTCATAATCCACGCCATCGATCTCAAAACCGAACAGACGCAGGAACTCAGCCTTGTAGCCGGCAAAATCGCTGATCTCGTTGACGTTGTCGTCGGTGACCTGGTTCCACAGCGCCGCTACGGCGTCCTGGACCTTCGGCTCCAGCTCAGCCAGGTCGGCACGCAGGCGGCCATCGGCGTCCAGCTTAGGCTCGCTGCCATACAGGCTATCCTTGAACAGGCCGTAGACCTGCTCGATGCAACCTTCGTGGGTACCCTGCTCTTTCATCACTTTAAACAGCAGCGACAAGTACAGCGGCATGATCGGGATCGCCGAGCTGGCCTGGGTGACCACGGCCTTGAGCACCGATACACGGGCATCGCCCTTGAGTGCCGCGAGGTTGTCGCGCAGGGTCAGGACTTTCTTGTCGAGGTCTTTCTTGGCCTCGCCGATGGAGCCGTTCCAGTAGATATCCTGGGTCAGCTTTTCACCCAGGTAGGTGAACGCAGTGGTCTTGGCGCCTTCGGCCAGCACGTCGGCGTCGCGCAGGGCGTCGATCCACAGCTGCCAGTCTTCGCCACCCATCACTTTGACGGTACCGTCGATTTCTTCCTGGGTTGCAGGTTCCAGTGTGGTGTCGACCACAACGCCCTTGTCGGTGTTGATCCCGCGCAGGGTCACAGCCTTGCCGATCGGCTTGAGGGTGGAGTTGTGCACCACGCCTTGCGGGTCGGTACGGCGTGGCGCGGCCAGGCTGTAGACCACCAGGTCGATCTTGCCCAGGTCTTTCTTGATGGTTTCGATGGTCAGGCGCTTGATCTCGTCAGAGAACGCATCGCCATTGATGCTCTTGGCGTACAGGCCTTTTTGCGCGGCAAACTTGTGGAAAGCGGCGCTGTTGTACCAGCCGGCAGAGCTGAGCTTGCCTTCTTCGCCTTCTTTCTCAAAAAACACGCCGAGGGTATCGGCGCCACAACCAAAAGCGGCACTGATACGCGCTGCCAGGCCATAGCCAGTGGACGCACCGAGCACCAGGACTTTCTTCGGGCCGCCTTCGATGGCGCCGTGTTCGGTCACGTAGTCGATCTGCTCTTTGACGTTCGCTTCGCAGCCAACAGGGTGAGCGGTCACACAGATAAAGCCACGAACCCGCGGTTTGATGATCATAAAATTTCTGCCTCTTCCAAGGTGCCGATGGCCAATGGTGGCCATTACGGCGTCAATCGTACTGGTCTATGACGTCCGAAAAACCGAAGCGTCACGATAGTCGCAATTCTTCTGTTCTCAAAATCCAATCCACAGCGGGGAAAGGCACTCTATTTTTCCGACATGAACGCAGATTCAGCACATTCTGCGGCATGATGAGGCTGTACGGAGTTTGCGTCCTGCCTGTAGGGCAGGGAAAATGCCCGTCCTGTGCGACCGTATTCGGCGCTCGTCATCCTCATGCCACTGGCTGTTCATCACCCGGTGGCTGCGCTTTCAGGGAATAAGAATGCCTCAACGCCAAGTCATCAATGCCTCCGTCAGCCCCAAGGGCAGCCTCGAAACGCTGTCGCAACGTGAAGTCCAGCAACTGAGCGAAGCCGGCTCCGGCAGCATCTATACACTTTTTCGCCAGTGCGCCCTGGCAATCCTCAACACCGGCGCTCATATCGACAACGCCAAGACCATCCTCGACGCCTACAAGGACTTTGAGGTGCGCATCCATCAACAGGATCGTGGCGTGCGCCTGGAGCTGTTGAACGCACCGGCTGACGCGTTCGTGGATGGCGAAATGATCGCCAGTACCCGCGAGATGCTGTTCAGCGCCCTGCGCGACATCGTCTATACCGAGAACGAACTGGACAGCCAGCGCATCGACCTGAGCACCTCCCAGGGCATCACCGACTACGTGTTCCACCTGCTGCGCAACGCGCGTACGCTGCGGCCCGGAGTCGAGCCGAAGATCGTGGTGTGCTGGGGTGGGCACTCGATCAATACCGAAGAATACAAATACACCAAGAAAGTCGGGCATGAACTGGGCCTGCGCAGCCTTGATGTATGTACCGGTTGCGGCCCTGGCGTGATGAAAGGTCCGATGAAGGGTGCGACCATTTCCCACGCCAAACAACGTATCACCGGCGGGCGCTACCTGGGCCTTACCGAGCCCGGCATCATCGCCGCCGAAGCGCCAAACCCGATCGTCAACGAACTGGTGATCCTGCCGGATATCGAAAAACGCCTGGAAGCCTTTGTGCGCGTAGGCCATGGCATCATCATCTTCCCGGGCGGCGCGGGCACGGCCGAAGAGTTCCTGTACCTGCTGGGTATCCTGATGCATCCGGACAACCGCGACGTGCCGTTCCCGGTGATCCTCACCGGGCCAAAACAGGCCGCGCCGTACCTGCAACAACTGCATGCGTTTGTCGGCGCGACCCTGGGCGAGGCGGCCCAGGCCCACTACCAGATCATCATCGACAACCCCGCTGAAGTCGCGCGGCAGATGACTGCCGGTTTAAAAGCCGTGAAACAATTCCGCCGCGAGCGCAACGACGCCTTCCACTTCAACTGGCTACTGAAGATCGACGAAGGCTTCCAGCGCCCGTTCGACCCGACTCACGAAAACATGGCCAGCCTGCAACTGAGCCACGCGCTGCCGCCCCATGAGCTGGCAGCCAACCTGCGCCGGGCGTTCTCCGGGATCGTGGCGGGTAACGTCAAGGACAAAGGCATCCGCCTTATCGAGCAAAACGGCCCGTACGAAATCCACGGCGACCTGGCCATCATGAAGCCACTGGATGAGCTGCTGAAGGCATTTGTGGAACAGCACCGGATGAAATTGCCCGGTGGAGCGGCGTATGTGCCGTGCTATCGCGTGGTGCAGTAACAGGCAAACTGCCAGGTCATATGTTGTAGTGTTTTAAGGGCCTTTTACAGGTGTCGTTGGCAGGAATCCGGACTAGGTTTTATCTATTCCGACCCACCGACACCTAAAGAGCGACCTATGGACCAACGGATCTTGTCTTCCATCATTCCTTACCCTAGGGTAAGGAATATCCCGATGGAGATCTTCATTATGGCCACCGCCACACTCACCTCAAAAGGGCAAATCACTATCCCCGTTCAAGTTCGGACCGCATTGGGCCTGGACACCGGAGACCGGGTGGAGTTTGTCGAAATGGAAGATGGCAAGTTTGCCATCATCGCCGCCAACCATAGCGTCCAGGACCTCAAGGGCCTGATCCGCAAACCCGCCCAGGCCGTCAGCATTGAACAGATGAACCAGGCCATCGCCACACAGGGAGCGAAGGCTGGATGATAGGCCTGGATACCAATGTGCTGGTGCGCTATGTCACCCAGGATGATCCGGTTCAATCGGCCAAGGCCTCAAGCCTGATCGAATCCTTCACTGCCACTTCACCGGGGTTTGTCAGCCTGGTTTCGGTGGTGGAGTTGGTGTGGGTATTACAAAGCTGCTACCAATGCCCCAAGACGCAAGTGGTGGCGGTTCTGGAAACCCTGCTGCGCACCCGTGAGCTGATCATCGAACATACCGAACTCATCTGGCAGGCTGTGCGCCGATTTACCACGACCAAGGCTGATTTCGCCGACTGTCTGATCGAGCGCTGTGCCCACGCTGCCGGGTGCGAATACACCGCCACCTTTGATATCGACACCGCAAAGGCCACCGGCATGCGACGCCTGGACTGATCCCTGGCGTTGCTGCAATGCATCTGCTTTGGTAAAACCTGTATTCCACCGCCCCTTGAGAGACCGCCCAACGTGCGCACGCTTCTGCTCGCTGCCTTGCTCCTGACACCCGCCCTGGCCCAGGCGCAAACCATCGCCTGGCCCGACCTGCCCGAGAGTTGTTTCGTCAGCGGGCGGTCTGCCACCAACGACGATGTCGACAATGGTTGTGCGGCGTTTCTGATCAATGTGAAAGGCAAGGCGGCAGGTACACCGATCAAGATGGATATTCCTCAATACGCCCTGCACGTCGAAGCGGGTACAGGCAAGGAGACACCAGTGATCATCATCCAGGCGGAACAGAACGGTGATATCAAGGCGGTGGGGTACAAGGAACTGGGTACCGAGCAACTGGGGGCGGCGTTGCTCAAGGAAGTGCGGCTGTTGGGAACAAAAAAACCGAGCTAGAGCCCAGCCCTAAACCTCTTCGATAAAAAGCCGCAATCAAAAAGCCCGCTGACCGTTACCGGTTCAGCGGGTTTTCAAGTGTCGACTCAATCCTGTTTCAGAACCTGGTCAACCGCTTACAGCGCGATATCAGCCGCCGGCTTACTCGGCTCGGCCGCAGGCTTGGCAGCCTCGGTCGCTTGCGGAGCGGGCATTGCAGGAATGGCAGGCGGAGGCGTCAGTTGCAGAACCTTGGCGGTGTAGGCCCATTCTTGCGCAACACGCTCAGGGCTACCGTTCAGCTTGGTGCCATAGCTAGGCACGATCTGCTTCAGTTTTTCCTGCCAGGCCGGGGTGGCGACCTTGTCCTTGAACACTTTTTCCAGCACGGTCAACATGATCGGCGCTGCGGTGGACGCACCAGGCGATGCACCCAGCAGGCCGGCGATGGTGTTGTCGGCGGAGCTGACCACTTCGGTACCGAGTTTCAGGACGCCGCCCTGCTCTTCGTCACGCTTGATGATCTGCACACGCTGACCGGCTTGCCACAGGCGCCAGTCTTCTTTCTTGGCGTTCGGGAAGTACTCTTGCAGCGCCTTGAAGCGGTCGTCATCCGACTGCATCAGTTGGCCGGCGAGGTACTCGACCAGTGGGTATTCGCGGATACCGACTTTGGTCATTGGCCAGATGTTGTGGGTGGTGGTGCTGGTCAGCAGGTCCAGGTACGAGCCTTCTTTCAGGAACTTGGTGGAGAAGGTCGCGAATGGGCCAAACAGGATCACGCGCTTACCATCCAGCACACGGGTGTCCAGGTGCGGAACCGACATCGGTGGCGAACCCACCGAAGCCTTGCCGTAGGCCTTGGCCAGATGCTGCTCGGCAATCGTTGGGTTCTCGGTTACCAGGAACGAGCCGCCAACCGGGAAGCCTGCATATTCCTTGCCTTCAGGAATGCCCGATTTTTGCAGCAAGTGCAAAGCACCGCCGCCCGCGCCGATGAACACAAACTTGGCGTCGGTCTCGGTCTTGGTGCCGTCTTTCAGGTTTTTGTAGCTGACACGCCACGAACCGTCGGCGTTCTTGGTGATGTCCTGCACTTCGCTCGACAGTTTCAGATCAAACTTCGGCGTGGTCTGCAGGTGAGCAACGAACTGACGGGTAATCTCGCCAAAGTTCACGTCGGTACCGATCGGAGACCAGGTAGCCGCGATTTTCTGGCTCGGGTCACGCCCTTCCATCATCAACGGAACCCACTTCTTGATCTGTACCGGATCTTCGGAGTATTCCATGCCGGCAAACAACGGGCTTGCCTGCAATGCTTCGTAACGCTTCTTCAGGAACTTGATGTTGTCATCGCCCCACACAAAGCTCATGTGCGGAGTGGAGTTGATGAACGAGCGCGGGTTCTTCAGAACGCCTTGCTGAACCTGCCACGACCAGAACTGGCGGGAAATCTGGAATGCTTCGTTGATCTCGACCGCTTTCGGGATCTCAACGGTGCCGTCCTTGTTTTCCGGGGTGTAGTTCAACTCAGCCAGGGCCGAGTGACCGGTACCGGCGTTGTTCCAACCGTTGGAGCTTTCTTCGGCGACGCCGTCCAGGCGCTCGACCATCTCCATCGACCATTGCGGCTCCAGCTCATTGAGCCAGACACCCAGGGTCGCACTCATGATGCCCCCGCCGATCAGCAGCACATCAACTTTCTTTGCCTCTTCCGCCTGAACGGAAGTAATCCCCATCGACAAAGCCAGCCCCAGCAGGGCAGTGTTCACTTTTTTAAACATCGTAGCACCTATGATAAAACGCCTTCCGCCCTACCGTCCTCGACCTTCCGGCAACCGTTGTTCACAAAACATCAGGCAATGTTTTGCTGGTTCCCGTACTCGCAAGAACTGCAGGGTGGGCACACAAGGCCGACGTATCGACCTCACTTTTATGTCCCTTCTGCGCTGACTTCTTATCATTATTGGCTTCAGCTACCTCGGCGACAGCTACCCTGCCGGTACGCATTCGGGAGTGCGTACCAGAGAGAGAATAGACCAAGATGGCGCGCAGAATATCATGGTCCGGCTGGATCGGGCGTCTGTTCTGGACTTGGTGGTCGTGTTGGCAACAGGCCCAGCGCTACCTCGACAGACTGGCGAAGACGCTCAGGCGTAACGCCATCCCTCGCCTGGATGGAAATACCGTGCAAAAAGGTCGCATAAAAGTCCCCCAGCGCCTGCACATCGACATCCTCGCCAAGCTCGCCGCTTTCCTGCCCGCATTGCAATCTGTCGATAATCGACTGGGTACGTTGCCGGCGGTGCTCACACAGCCATTGCTGAACCTCGACACCGTCCGGGCTGGTGCTGCTTGCGGCACTCACCACCAGGCAGCCGCCGGGACGACCCGATTGCGTGTATGTGCTGATGGCATCGTCCAACATGCCCCTGATCGCGCTTCTCAGGTCTGCCTGCGCCAGCGCATAGTCGGCAAAGCCACCCTCGCCGCTTTCATATAAAGCCACCGCCTCACGGAACAGCGCCTGCTTGCTGCCAAAAGCGGCGTAAATCCTCGCCGAGGCAATGCCCAGCGCCTCCACCAGCGCCGACATGCTGGTGCCCTCGTACCCTTGCTCCCAGAACAACAACATGGCGCGCTGCAATGCCGCTTCCCTATCAAATTCGCGCGGACGTCCGGCCATTAATTGCTTACCTGTGGGTGTGATTTCATCACTTTAACTCATATCGAGTTGACGGTAATGAATGGGCAGGCCTATTCTTTGTCGATCGACAAACAATAGGAACAATCTGATGCGTACGCTTAAAGGACCTAGTTTGCACCTGGCGCAATTCAGCGCCGCCGAGCCGCCTTTCAATAGCCTGGAGAACATCGCCCAGTGGGCCAGGACACAAGGTTTCAAGGCGCTGCAGATTCCGGCGTGGGACAGCCGATTCTTCAATGTCGAACTGGCTGCGCAAAGCCAAGCGTACTGCGATGACATCAAGGGCATGCTCGGCGACCATGGCCTGCAGATCAGTGAACTGACCAGCCACATTTTTGGCCAACTGGTGGCGGTTCATCCTGCCTATGACGCCCTGTGGGACGCCTCCATTCCAGCGCCGCTGCGAGGTAAACCCCAGGCCCGTACAGAATGGGCGATCGAGCGCATGAAATTGACCATCACTGCCTCGCAAAGGCTCGGTCTTGAAGACCTGGGCACATTTTCCGGCGCCCTCGCCTGGCCCTATCTATTCCCCTTCCCGCAGCGCCCAGAAGGTCTTATCGATGCCGCATTCGATGAGTTGGCCCGGCGCTGGCGACCGCTCCTGGATCTCGCCGATGAGAAAGGCATCAACCTCTGCTACGAAATCCACCCCAGCGAAGACCTCCACGACGGCACCAGCTTCGAGCGCTTCTACGAACGGGTTGACCAGCATCCGCGCTGCCGAATCCTGTTCGACCCCAGCCATTTCGTATTGCAACAACTGGACTACTTGAGCTACCTCGACATTTACCAGTCGTTCATCCGCATGTTTCACGTCAAGGACGCCGAGTTCAACGCCACCGGCCGCCAGGGTATCTACGGCGGATACAGCGACTGGGCCGACCGTGCCGGACGCTTCCGCTCACTGGGTGACGGTCAGGTGGATTTCAAAGGCATTTTCTCCAAGCTGGCCCAATACGACTATCCAGGCTGGGCCACGCTGGAATGGGAGTGCTGCTTGAAAAACCAGGAAGACGGAGCCCGCGAAGGCGTCGAGTTTATCAATCGACACATCATTGAAGTCACCAACCGGGCCTTTGACAACTTCGCCGGTGCACCGGTCGATCAGCGGCAGATCCAGGCTATGCTCGGCCTGCAGCACGAGGCAAGACCATGAGCGCGCACACCGCCAGATCGCTGCGTACGGGCGACGATTTCACACATCGCTATGTGCGAATCGACGGCAAGAAAATCCACTGCGTCGTGGCCGGAACCGGGGAGCCGGTGTTGCTGATCCCGGGCTGGCCACAAACCTGGTACGCCTTCCGGCATATCATGCAAGCCCTCGCACTTCAGGGCTTCCAGGCCATTGCTGTCGACCCGCCCGGCCTTGGCAACTCAGACCGGCCTGCACTGGGCTTCGACACCGGTAATATTGCCGACGTGCTCCATCGGACGATGCTGGGGCTCGGGATCTCACGCTATCACCTGGTCGGGCACGATGTCGGCATGTGGGTAGCCTATGCCCTGGCAAGCGACCAGCCACACGCCGTGCGCACACTGACCGTAACCGAAGCCGTCATACCCGGCCTGGCCCCACCGCCACCGATTTTTGTCGCGCCGGAACACAACATCTTCCTGTGGCACTTCCTCTTCAACCAGATCCAGGACCTGCCCGAGGCCCTGATTACCGGTCGGGAAGAAACCTACCTCAACTTCATGTTCGATCGCTGGTCATTTCACCGCGATGCCGTCGCCTCCGACGTCTACATTCGCGCCTACTCGACACCCGGCGGCTTGCGTGCGGGGTTCGACTATTACCGCGCGATTCCCGAAACAATCCGGCAAAACACCGAACGCGCTACCCGCATGCTGGAAATGCCAGTACTGGCCATCGGTGCTGAACATGCCACCAACGATGCGCCACTGATAACGCTCCAGGGTCGCGCAACTGACCTGCGCGGGGCGATCATCACGAATTGTGGGCATTTTGTAATGGAGGAGGCACCGGAGGCTTTTTTGGAACACTTGCTCGGCTTTTTGCTGGCGCATCCTGAAGTCTGAGACTTCGTGCCAGACGAGTAACGGGGCAAAGTCGGGAAATTCAGAAATCAGAAAAACCGATGGGAATCATCGAGTTTTTACGGTTTTCCGACAGGCCCAATTGTCGATAATCGCGTCTTCTCAAAAGGGAGGCGCGTATCCAGATGACTGAGGCAAAAAGCTATACGGCCACGGCAAAGTGGCTGCACTGGGGCATGGCGCTCATCTGGATTGTCGCCTGGGTCGTGGGGATCGTGGCCGTTCACTGGCGCGATGAATTCAATCCACAGCATCAACTCACCTTTTTACACAAGGCAATGGCCAGCACGCTGTTATTCCTTATCGTCCTGCGCATCGCCTGGCGCCTGGCCCATCCAGCCCCAGCGATGCCAAACACGATGACACCGCTGGTCAAGCGTGCTGCTTTCATCGGCCATCTGCTGCTGTACAGCGTCGCGCTAGTTGGGTTGCCGATATCCGGCTGGTACTGGAGTTCGGTCGCCGACAAACCCATTCTGGTTGCGGGCTTATTCTTGCTGCCGCCGCTGGTGGAGGCAGATAAAAGCCTCTATGACCTGGCAAAGGCGATCCATACCTACACCTCCTGGCTATGCGGAGTCCTTGTGGGTGGGCATGTGGTTGTAGCGCTGAAACATCACTTTATTGATAAAGACAAGGTACTGACAGGCATGCTACCGGGCCGTGTCGACTGAATATGCGGAGGCGCTCAATACCTGGCCTCAACGAGGCCACTCCGATCCTGATAAACTGATCGCCCTTCGCCGCCCCCATCCAGATACCCCAATGCCCCTACACATTGCATCACCCGTACTCTCTCGGCGCTTTAGCGTTGCACCCATGATGGATTGGACCGACCGCCACTGCCGCTTCTTCCTGCGCCTACTCTCCAAAAACGCCCTGCTCTACACCGAAATGGTCACCACCGGCGCAATCCTGCACGGCGACCACGAACGCTTCCTGCGCCACAACGAAGCCGAGCACCCGTTAGCGTTGCAACTGGGCGGCAGTGTTCCAGCAGATTTAGCCGCCTGCGCTCGCATGGCCCAGGATGCAGGCTACGACGAAGTGAACCTGAACGTCGGCTGCCCCAGCGACCGGGTACAGAATAATATGATCGGCGCGTGCCTGATGGGGCACCCGGCCCTGGTGGCTGATTGTGTGAAAGCGATGCGTGATGCGGTGTCGATTCCGGTTACGGTGAAGCATCGCATCGGGATCAATGGCCGGGACAGTTATGCTCAGTTGTGTGATTTTGTCGGACAGGTGAAAGACGCGGGCTGTACCAGTTTTACCGTGCATGCACGGATTGCGATTCTGGAGGGCTTGTCGCCCAAGGAAAATCGGGACATTCCACCGTTGCGCTATGACGTAGCGGCGCAGTTGAAGCGGGATTTTGCCGAGCTGGAGATTGTTCTCAATGGCGGGATCAAGACACTGGAGCAATGCGACGAGCATTTGCAGGTGTTTGATGGGGTGATGCTGGGGCGTGAGGCGTATCACAATCCGTATTTGCTCGCAGAGGTGGATCAGCGCTTGTTTGGCAGTACGGCGCCGGTCATCAGCCGGGCCGAGGCGTTGGCGCAGTTGCGGCCTTATATCGCTGAGCATTTGGCCAATGGAGGGTCGATGCATCACATTACGCGGCATGTGTTGGGTTTGGGTACTGGGTTTCCTGGAGCGCGCAAGTTTCGACAGTTGTTGTCGGTGGACATTCATAAAGCTAGCGACCCGTTGGCTTTGTTGGACCAGGCTGGGGCGTTGCTGGAAGGCCGCTGACCGGGCGGCTCGTAAAATGGGTGAGGGTCGCGGGCAAGTCCCGTGAACTTACCCACTCCCACGTAAAGAGTTCATATAAATTCCCTATTCCCCATAACGATTACGTCGCCTCTATTGAGCACTAAGCCCAGACACTCTACCGTCACTTCCTACCCCCAACACCCGTAGGAAGTCATCGTGGAAAGTTCAACTTTAGGCATGATCGTCCTGTCAATGATTGCGCTCTTCGGTACCGCCGCATTTTGCTTTGAACACCTCGCCACCCGCGGCGAGAAGAAAAAGAAAGCCAAATAAGCGGCTCGTCAACACCAGCAGCACCCCAGTGTTTAAAGGGATACCCGGGCGGCGGGCTATCCCTTTTTTTCGTGCGCCCGACATAACTTTTCTATATGTCGTCTTAATACCGCTTCGTGTAATCAGTGCCAGAACTTGATACCCCAGGGATTAACCTCCCCGCGTCCGCAATTGCGGCTTATTCATTCAGGGGAGTTACACCGTGCTCACACTCACGTTCATTTATATCGCCAGCGGCTTATGTGCTGTGGGGCTGTTCGTTTACTTGGGCTACGCCCTTATTCGCGCAGAGAAATTCTAGGGAGCTGGCCATGTACGACCTGATGTTTATCAGCCTTTCCCTGGTGTTTTTTGTTGCGACTGCCATGGCCATTGTCGCCATGGGCAAGATTTGAACGGAGCCACGACATGTTAAGCACGCTGCTGGAATTTGCGCTGGTCCTGGGGGTAATGACGGGGCTCGCCGTACTGATGGGCAAATGGCTGACCCGGGTATTCACCGGGACCCACCATGCCTTGCCGGAACGTTATACCTATCGCCTGTTGGGCATCGACCCACAGGAAACCATGGGCTGGGCCCGCTTCGGTTCGGCGCTGTTGTTGTCGAACGCGGCGATGATGCTGCTGGGCTACTGGGTCCTGCGCTTGCAGGCGGTTATGCCGATCAACCCGCTGGGGCTAGCCGCACAAACGCCGGACCTGGCGTTCAACACCGCCGCGTCCTTTATTACCAACACCAACTGGCAGGCGTACGCAGGCGAGACCAGCCTGTCGAACTTCAGCCAGATGGCGGTCATCACCTTTCTGATGTGCGTCGGCGCCACCTCCGGCGTGGTCGCGGCGGCCGGTTTCATTCGTGGTTTGAGCCGCTCAAGTTCGGGCGATATCGGCAACTTCTGGGTCGACTTCACCCGCACGCTGTACCGCGTGATGCTGCCGCTGTGCGTGGGCATGGCGCTGGTGTATGTCTGGCAGGGCATGCCACAGACTTTCGCCTCCCAGGCCCTGGCCACCACCCTTGAAGGGGCGCAGCAACAGTTGATTGTCGGCGCAGTGGCCAGCTTTGAATCGATCAAGCACATCGGCACCAACGGCGGCGGTTTCTTCAGCATGAACGCCGCGCACCCGTTCGAAAACCCGACGCCGCTGACCAACATCCTGCATATCCTCAGCATGTTGCTGATCCCTTCGGCATTGACTTACACCTTCGGCAGCATGCTGCTGCAACGTCGTCAGGGCTGGGTGTTTTTCGGCACCTTCCTGGTGATGTTCATCGGCTTCCTCGCCCTGGTCTACGGCGCCGAACAAAACGGTAACCCGCTGCTGACCCAGGCCGGCGCCAACCAGACCCTGTCGCTGGAGCACAGCGGCGGCAACATGGAAGGCAAGGAACTGCGCTTCGGCATCGCCGACAGCAGCCTGTTCATTGCCACCACCACGGCGGCGACCACTGGCTCAGTCAACACCATGCACGACTCGCTGACCCCCATGGGTGGCTTCGTGCCCCTGGCGCAGATGATGCTCAACTGCGTGTTCGGCGGTGACGGCGTGGGCTTTATCAACCTGATCCAGTACGCCCTGCTGACGGTGTTCCTGGTGGGCATGATGATCGGCCGCAGCCCGGAGTTCCTTGGCAAAAAAATCGAGGCGAGGGAGATCAAGCTGGTGATGCTCTCGGTGCTCGCGCACCCCATCAGCATCCTCGGCTTCACCGCCCTCGCCGCCCTGTGGCCCGACACCATAGCCAGCCTCAACAACCTCGGCCCCCATGGGTTCAGCGAGGTGTTGTACGCCTACACCTCCGGCACCGCCAACAACGGCTCGGCCTTTGCCGGCTTGAACGCCAACACGCCATTTTTCAACACCACCATTGGCCTGGCGATGTTGATCGGGCGCTTCTTCACCATGCTGCCGATGCTGGCCGTGGCCGGCTCCCTGGCGATGAAAAAGACCGTACCGGCCGGTGCCGGCACCATCCCCACCGCAACCCCGCTGTTCATGCTGCTGGTGGTGTTCGTGGTGTTGGTGGTTGGCGGCCTGACCTTTTTGCCAGCGCTCGCGCTCGGCCCGCTGGTGGAGCAACTGCAGTTGCTGTCCGGCCAGACGTACAACTGAGGACACGTAGATGACGACTCAATCGATATTCAAGGGGCTGTTGCGCCCGGTACTGGTTTCGGCGGTGTTTTTCATGCTGTTGACGGGGTTCGCCTACCCCGCGCTCACCACCGTGACCGCGCAACTGATGTTCCCGTTCCAAGCCCGCGGCTCGCTGATTGAACGCGACGGGCTGGTCATTGGCTCGACCCTGATTGGCCAGCACTTCACCCGGCCGGAATACTTCCACGGCCGCCCGAGCATGACCCTGGGCGCCGACCCGCAAGACCCGAGCAAAAGCGTGTCGCAGCCGTATAACGCCGGCGCAAGCGGCGCCAGCAACCTGGGGCCAACCAGTCAGAAACTGGTGGACCAGGTGGCCGCACGCGTGCAGGTCTATCGCCTGGCCAACGGCCTGGCCGCCGACGCCCAGGTGCCGGTGGACGCGGTCACCGCCTCCGCCTCGGGCCTCGACCCGCATATCTCGGTGGCCAATGCGCGGCTGCAATTGCCACGGGTGGCACGTCTGCGGCAGATCCCCGAAGCCGAGCTGCTGCAACTGGTTAGCCAGCACACCAGCGCACGTACTCTCGGCCTGCTCGGCGAACCCCGGGTCAATGTGCTGCAACTCAACCTTGCGCTGGACGCCCGCCTGCCATCGCCTCCTATTGCGGCCAGTGAGTAAGAGATTGCCCTTATGAAGAATGCTCGTTTACCTCTGTTTGATCGCGCCATCGTGCTCACCGCGTGTGGGGATGCGCTGAAGAAACTGCTGCCCCAGGCGCAATGGAAAAACCCGGTGATGTTCGTGGTCTACCTGGGCAGCATCCTCACCACCCTGCTGTGGTTCCAGTCCCTGGGTGGCCAGGGGGAAGCGCCCAGTGGCTTTATCCTCAGCATCACCTTGTGGCTGTGGTTCACCGTGCTGTTCGCCAACTTCGCCGAAGCCTTGGCCGAGGGCCGCAGCCGCGCCCAGGCCGCCAGCCTGCGCGGGATGAAACGCCAGACATTGGCCAAGCTGCTGCAACAACCCAAGCACGGTGCGGCGTGGCTGCCGACCGAAGCGTCGCTGCTGCGCAAGGATCAGGTGGTGCTGGTCGAAGCCGGCGACCTGGTGCCGCTCGATGGCATCGTGATCGAGGGCGTGGCGTCGGTGGATGAAAGCGCGATCACCGGCGAATCGGCGCCGGTTATTCGTGAGTCCGGTGGCGATTTTTCCTCGGTCACCGGCGGCACGCGCGTGCTGTCGGACTGGCTGGTGGTGCGCATCAGCGTCAACCCGGGCGAGTCGTTTCTGGACCGCATGATCTCGATGGTCGAGTCGGCCAAGCGCCAGAAAACCCCAAACGAAGTAGCCCTGACCATCCTGCTGGTGGGCTTGACCCTGCTGTTCCTGCTGGTGATCGCCACGCTGAGCCCTTACTCGATCTTCGCCGTGGCCATGAGCGGCAGCGGCAGAGTGGTCAGCGCCACAGTACTGGTGGCCCTGCTGGTGTGCCTGATCCCCACCACCATCGGCGGCCTGCTCTCGGCCATCGGCGTGGCCGGCATGAGCCGGATGATGTCGGCCAATGTCATCGCCACCTCCGGGCGGGCGGTCGAGGCCGCAGGTGACGTGGACGTGTTGCTGCTGGACAAGACCGGCACCATCACCCTGGGCAATCGTCAGGCCAGCAGCTTTTTGCCGGCGCCGGGAATAAAGGAGGCCGACTTGGCGGACGCCGCACAACTGGCCTCCCTGGCTGATGAAACCCCGGAAGGGCGCAGTATTGTGGTCCTGGCCAAGCAGAAGTTCGACATTCGCGCGCGGGACATCAACCAACTGGGCGCAAGCTTTGTGCACTTCACCGCACAAACCCGCATGAGCGGTGTCGACCTGCCCGCAGGCCGGGCGATTCGCAAGGGTGCAGCGGACGCGATTCGCCGCCATGTCGAGGCCTTGGGCAGTAGTTTTCCGACAGCCTTGCAGGCCAAGGTCGATGAAGTCTCACGGCGCGGCAGCACACCGCTGGTGGTCAGCGACGGCGCCACGGCGCTGGGCGTGGTGGAACTCAAGGACGTGGTCAAAGGTGGCATCAAGGAGCGCTTCGCCGAGCTGCGGCGCATGGGCATCAAGACCGTGATGATCACCGGCGACAACCGCCTGACCGCCGCCGCCATTGCGGTAGAAGCCGGCGTGGATGACTTCCTCGCCGAGGCTCGCCCGGAAGACAAACTGCAATTGATCCGCGACTACCAGGCCAAGGGCAAGCTCGTGGCCATGACCGGCGACGGCACCAACGACGCACCGGCGCTGGCCCAGGCGGACGTGGCGGTGGCAATGAACAGCGGCACCCAGGCCGCCAAGGAGGCCGGCAACATGGTCGACCTCGACAGCAACCCGACCAAGCTGATCGAAGTGGTCGAGGTCGGCAAACAGATGCTGATGACCCGCGGCGCCCTCACCACCTTCAGCGTGGCGAATGACGTGGCGAAGTACTTTGCAATCATCCCGGCGGCGTTTGTCGCGACCTATCCACAGCTCGGCGCATTGAACGTGATGCAGTTGAGCAGCCCCAACTCGGCGATTCTCAGTGCGGTGATTTTTAACGCGCTGATCATTGTCGCGTTGATTCCCCTGGCCCTGCGTGGCGTGACTTACCGCGCGATCGGCGCGGCGGCGCTGCTCAACCGCAACCTGCTGATCTATGGCCTGGGCGGGGTGTTGGTGCCGTTTGCCGGGATCAAGCTGATCGACATGCTGCTGACGGGATTGGGCCTCGTGTAACGCCCCATCCACTGTAGGAGCGAGCTTGCTCGCGAAGGGCGTTAACGAGAACGCGGAAAACCTGACACCCAGCGGCGCCATCAGGTTTTTCGCGAGCACGCTCGCTCCTACAGACAACTAGAGGAATGACATGCCTGCCTTAAACAACGAACGCCCCGATCCCGACGCCCTGCTGGCACGTGTCCAACAGGAAGAACAGGCCGCCTTGCGCGGCAAGCTGCGTATCTACTTTGGCTCCAACGCCGGCGTGGGCAAGACCTACGCGATGCTTGCGGCGGCGCGCCGTGAAGCCGGACTGGGCCGCGATGTGCTGGCCGGCGTGGTGGAAACCCACGGCCGCGAGGAAACCGCCAAGCTGCTCCACGGCCTCGAACAACTGCCCCGCGCCCAGCACCTGCACCGTGAATTCGCCCTGACCGAATTTGATCTCGATGCCGCCCTATTGCGCCATCCTACCGTGGTACTGGTGGACGAACTGGCCCACAGCAACGTGCCCGGCTCGCGCCACCCCAAACGCTGGCAAGACGTGGAAGAACTGCTCAGCGCCGGCATCGACGTGTGGGCCACCCTCAACGTCCAGCATCTGGAAAGCCTGAATGACCTGGTCAGCGGGATCATCGGCATACGCGTGCGGGAAACGGTGCCAGACCATGTGTTCGACAACGCCCACGAAGTGGTGGTGATCGACCTGCCGCCAGACGATCTACTGCAACGCTTAAAGGACGGCAAGGTGTACCTGGGTCCGGCGGCGGCGCGCGCGTCACGGCATTTTTTCCGCAAGGGCAACCTGTTGGCACTGCGCGAGCTGGCCCTGCGGCGCACGGCCGACCGGGTCGACACGCAGATGCGCGTGTACCGCCGCGAACAGTCGATCAAGACCCTGTGGCCGGCCCGCGAACGGCTGTTGGTCGGTATCGCCGGTGATACCGGCGATGAACGCCTGGTGCGTGAAGCGGCGCGCCTGGCGCAAAAACTGGAAGCCGACTGGATTGTCGTCCATGTCGCCTCGGCCCAGGGGCGCGGCGCCAAGCGCTACCTGAGCGCGATGAAAGCCCTGGCCCTGGCCGAAGAGTTCGGCGCCGATACCGCCACACTGCCGGGCATGGAAGTCGCCGAAGCCCTGGTGGCCTGTGCCCGTGAGCACAATGCCAATCGCCTGGTACTCGGCCATCATCCGCGCCGTCGGTGGCGGTTCTGGCATCAGTCGGTCAGCGATCGGATCAGCCGCCACCACCCGCAAATCGATCAGATCGTGATTGCCCACGGCCTGCTGCCGAGCAAGCCCGTCGCGCTCGAAAAAACCGCAACGCTGCCTGGCACTCGCCTGGCCTACCTCTGGGCCAGCCTGGCCTGCTTCGCCGCCAGCGCCGTCGCCGCGCTGCTGCTGCAAGTGTTCGACCTGGCCAACGTGGTCATGTTGTTTTTGCTCACGGTGGTGCTGGTAGCGCTGCGCTTTGGACGCGGCCCCGGCGTGTGGGCGGCGATGCTTGCAGTACTGTGTTTCGACTTCTTTTTTGTACAGCCGCGCTATTCATTCACCGTCAACGACACCCAGTATTTCTTCACCTTTGCGCTGATGCTCGGCATCGCCCTGATCACCGGCCAACTCACCGCGCGCCTGCGGCACGAAGCGCGCACCGCCGCCGCACGCGAGCGCCGCGCAACTTCCCTGGCGCGCCTGGCCCGCGACCTGTCGGCGGCGCTGACCGTAGAACAAATCAGCGAAGTCGCGCTACGCACCTTCAGCGGCGTCTTCGAAGCACGGGTGGGCCTGGCCCTGCCGGACGCCGCCGATGGTGTACACAGCGTGAGCGCCGGTGGGCTGCCGATCGACGACAGCATCGCGCAATGGACCTACGACCACGGCCACCCCGCCGGCCACGGCACCGACACCTTGTCGGCGGCCAAGGGCTGCTACTTGCCGCTCAAGGCGCCGATGCGCGTGCGCGGCGTGCTGGTGCTGGAGTTGGCCCAACGCGATCGCTTGCACGACCCGCAGGAACGCCGCCTGCTGGAAGCCTGCATGAGCCAACTGGCGATTGCCCTGGAGCGTGTGCATTTCGTCGAAGTGGCGCAAAGCACCCTGGTGCAGATGGAAGGCGAGAAAATGCGCAACACCCTGCTCGCGGCGATTTCCCATGACCTGCGCACCCCGCTGACCACCCTGATCGGCGCCGCCGAGACCGCCCTGCCCCACGCCCCGCCGGGGCCACTGAACGAGCTGCTGCACGGCATCCATGAACAAGCCACTTCCATGCAGCGGCTGATCGAAAACCTGCTGGACATGGCGCGCATGCAAGAGCGCGGCGTGCGCCTGAACCGCCAATGGCACTTGCTGGAAGAAATCGTCGGCAGCGCCCTGCGCCAATTGCGCGAACCGTTGGCGCGACACCGCGTACACACCACGCTCGACGCAAACTTACCGCTGGTGGAAGTCGACGCGCTGCTGATCGAGCGGGTGCTGGTCAACCTGCTGGACAACGCCGCCAAATACACCCCGCCAGGCACCACCATCAGCGTGACCGCCAGCCAGGCCGGCGAGCACATTGTGCTGGAGGTCAGCGACACTGGCCCCGGTTGCGCGCCGGCCAATCTGTTTGAGCCCTTCACGCGCGGCCAGCAGGAATCGTCGGTGGCCGGCATCGGCCTGGGCCTGGCATTGGTCAAGCGCATCGTCGAGGCCCACGGCGGGCATATCGAAGCAAACCCCGGCCGCAAGGGCGGCATGCATTTCACCCTCACTCTACCCGCAGGCACCCCGCCTGCCATGGAACCCTAATGAGCACTGCACGCATTCTGATCGTTGAAGATGAGGCCAATATCCGCCGTTTTGTACGCATAGCCCTGCAAGATGAAGGCTTTCAGGTGTTCGAGGCCGACAGCGTCAAGCGTGCGCTGATCCATGCCGCCAGCCGTCAGCCGGACCTGGTGATTGTCGACCTTGGCTTGCCAGACAGCGATGGCAAGCAACTGATCAGCGAACTGCGTGGCTGGCTGGCGGTGCCGATCCTGGTGTTGTCGGCGCGTGACCGTGAAGAAGAGAAAGTCGCCGCCCTGGATGCGGGTGCCGATGATTACCTGACCAAGCCGTTCGGCGTGCCCGAGTTACTCGCACGCATCCGCGCCCAACTGCGCCGGCATGGGCATACCGGCACCGTGGTGGCCACCAGCAAGGTGGCGTTTGGCGAGATTGCAGTCGACCTGGCGACCCATCAAGTGTGGCGCTCAGGCCAACCGGTACACTTGACGCCCATTGAGTACCGCTTGCTCTGCGCAATGATTCGCGGCCAGAACCGCGTACTGACGCACCGGCAGTTGCTGCTGGAAGTGTGGGGGCTGGATTACGTCGACCGCGCACATTATCTACGGGTGCATATGGCGCATTTGCGGCAAAAGCTGGAGGTGGATCCGGCGCAGCCACAGTATTTCATTACCGAACTGCAGGTGGGTTACCGGCTGGTGGGGTTGTAGAACAGCAAACCCCAGGCACAAAAAAGCCCGCTCAGTGAGCGGGCTTTGCGTGGTGACCTGGCGTTCAGCGTTCCAGGTTACCGAATATGGCGCAGCGGACGGGACTCGAACCCGCGACCCCCGGCGTGACAGGCCGGTATTCTAACCGACTGAACTACCGCTGCGCGTAACACATCAAGCGAATGGTGGGTGATGACGGGATCGAACCGCCGACCCTCTGCTTGTAAGGCAGATGCTCTCCCAGCTGAGCTAATCACCCTTCACTTTCGGTGTGGGACGCATCATATACGAAAATTTCGCAATGTGTTGATTTAAATGCAATTTATTTGAAATATCTTTTCCACAACAGCGTACGCCCTTGAAACCGGCGCTTATCGGCTTCTATAGCTGCGCCGCCTACGGTGAACCGCGCAACTTCAGGGTCACCACACCCTGGAACTTCTAAACCTCCAATAAAAAACGCCCCCGGTCATCGGAAATGACCAAGGGCATTTTGTAGGAGCGAGCTTGCTCGCGAAAATCGTCAACGATGACGCGCGCATCCTGAAAAAACACAGCGCCCTCAGGTTCTTCGCGAGCAAGCTCGCTCCTACAAAAAGCAGGAAGGTAAACCCCAGACAGCAAAAAGCCCGCTCAATGAGCGGGCTTTCTGTGGTCACCTGGCGTTCAGTATTCCAGGTTACCGAATATGGCGCAGCGGACGGGACTCTCGTTCTGCCTATAATCACTTGAAAGCACTTGAATTTTTCTACTCAAGCCACCTCTATATGCAGGATTATGTACTAATAATCTGGCACTGACAACACACAAATCAAAAGGTAGATGAGTACCGTAATCAAGGAGCTTCCGGCTGAGTGTATGAACGAGCCCCATTAAAGACAGAACACCGTTTCTCCCTGACGATGTGGGATAGGCAAACGGTTATTTTTAACAGTAACGATAAGAGTAATGAGTTTTTTGCCAGGAGCAGCGGCGCTACTGAGGCTTGGGGCAAACTGGCCGTGGTTCACGAGAGCCCTGAACCAGAACAAAACGTTTCGGTGGCGGCTCTTTGCAATAGCCAATCAGTTGCTCCGGTGGCACAACCTTTATTAGGACGGCAGCTGGTCGGCGCTCAGTGCCTGCCTTCGAGCTGAGTTATGCACTCAAGCAGATCCGCGAACTGCAACGGATGGGGCGAGAAAAGGATGGGAGTCGAAATCATCAAAGAGGCCGTGGGGATCGCCCGTTCGCGAAAATGAATTGCGCACTCTGAACAGCTGTATATCCCGGTGTACCCGCCTGTATGAACGGTATCAATGCCGCGAACAAGGTATTCGCCGCGCATGCAGCGCGCACGGACGCAAGAATAACAATCTGACCGTACCTACGCATCACCTGCACACGTTGGCCTCGACCGTGCGCGAGTGGAACAGGGTCACGCTCTGCTGCGGCTGTGATGTCTAGGGCATGAATGGGTTATTGCCGCAGGCCCCGGGCACGCTTTCTGATTGCCCTTGGTTTCACTGCACAGGCGATATCGCCAGCCTCACGCCGGTCGTCTTGTACGATGCGGCAACTAGGATCGGTACGCGCGAGCCGGCTGTCGCGTATTGCGCGTAACTTATCCATGCACCACCGCGTTGCGCCCGCAGCCCGCAATCCCCGTCAGTGCGAGCTATTGCGTTGGGCGGCGCATCGGCATGGCTGTCATTCCAGCAACCCTCGGTCAACTCCATAACGTTGCCTACCATGTCATGCAAGCCGAACGCATTGGGTGGGAACTGTCCGACCGGCGTGGTTTCACCGCGGTAATGGCTCGACGGGCAACCTTTAGCAGGGCGGCGGCCATCCACATTGGTCACCGATGCATCCAGGCAGGCACCGGTCAGATACCGGCTCGCAGTGCCGGCGCGGGCCGCATACTCCCACTCGGCTTCACTGGGCAAACGGAAGCGCTTACCAGTTTTTTTGTTCAACCAGGGGAGATACTGCCCGGTCACGTCCTGATAGCTGACGTGGATGACAGGTCGTGTGCCACGGCCCCAACCTTCATCGTCGGGCACGTGACTACAGGCGCCATCGTGCACGCAGGCATCCCAGTCGTTGAAGGTCAGTTCGCTCTTGCCCAGAGCAAATGCGGCAACCTGTATCTCGCGTTGCGGTCTTTCACTGCGTCCGGAGCGCCTGCCTTCTGGCGGGTCGCCCATTAGGAATGTGCCGGCAGGAATGGCCAACATCTCCGGTTCCGACCATGCCGGCAACGAAGCATCTGGCTGGCCCTCTTTGCGGGGTTTGACGGTAACGAAATCGACACATGACGCGTGATTCGACTTGAAATCCGTGGCATTCAGTTCGAACCGCCTGGGGCCTTCGTCCACGATCCAGGCCGTCAGCACAACCTGTTTGGCCTGCGCCAGTTGTGGTGTGATGGTCTGCAAGGTATGGCCCAAGGCGCAAGTCAGAACGTCCTTGCTATGATCGACAGCGCAGCGGGGAGTCAACGCTATGGGATCGTTCTCGTCGATGTACAGCTGGATGGCTTGGCGTTGATCGATTTTCCCCCAGCTCCAGATGCGGCCGTTGCTACCATCGGAAAAAACATCGATGTCAAATACGGCAAATTCGTTGAGAAGTTTGCCTCCGACCACACGGGCAGCAGTACTGGCCTCTGATTCGTTGGTAACATGATGACGGAACGTTTTGGCGTGGGCCGTCATCAGGATGGCGCGCACACCACAGGCGTTGGGCTCGGTCAAGGACTGTTTGGATGTGAATGCCCATGACACGCGGCGAATGGCGCTCAATGCCCATTCATCGATGCGTTTGGGGTCGCCGAATGGCGGATCGATCCAGTTGCCAGGCTTGAGCTTTAGCTGGACTGTGAGTGAGGGTGTGCCCAGAGGCGTCTGTGCCGATACGGCGGCGCTGAAGAAGAAACAACTGATGAGCGGAATGGCCCAGCTTCTCAGGAAGCTAGACCAATGGTGCTGATCCCGCATGGCGCGGCTCCTTGGAAAATGACGTTCCTGTGGACAAGACGGCAAGTCCTGAATCAGGGCGCCCATATGAACATCCCCGCCGGCTTCACCTGCATGGCCTGCGCCAGGGTGACTTTGCCCTTGAGCTCAGGTAGCACGGTGTCCCGCTGGCGCTCAAACGTCGCGAGATCGCGGCGCAGCGCCAGGCGCTTGTCTTTGCCGTAGACGAAATTGCCCACAAACACTATGCGACCCGCGGGCGCGGCATAGGCTTGCCTTCGTACATCGGCTTCGCAGCCACTGTTGAAGGCGCTGTAGATATAGCGTCCGGCCGGCACCTCGAAGGCAAAGTAGTGGATCGGTCCAGGCATGCCCGGAAACACAGCATCGGCGTGGTTAAAGCGGTAGCAATTGCCAGTTGCCACTTGGCGTTCGATGTCGTATTCGTCCAGTTGGAGCGAGCACAGCTGTGCACGCCACTTGCTTTCGATGCCCACGCCGTAAACCAGCACCGCGCTGTTGTCGCGGATCGGCCTGCCCGCTGGGAGCGGCCGCACGCTGTTTAGGCCGCAGCCTTCCAGCAGCAAGAGCAGCGCCAGCATGCCGCCGCGTCTGAAAACGGTCCAAGTGTCCATCGTCATGTCAGCCTCAGCAAAACGGTGCGAGATCGGATGCACCAGTTTGAAGTTCGAGATGTCGAGCGTGAAGTGCCGGGCCATCCCAAGACAAAAAAAGCCACTTGGGGGCAGCTCCGGCACATAGTGCCAAACGTGAGGGGCAAAGACTTTGTCGCCGACGTAGACGCTAGCGCACTCTAGTACACAGGGCTTCGCGCCCGGTACATTCCGCGTGGTTCTCATAGCTCCTCGCCGGCCAGCGCCGTCATGCGGGTGATGTTGAAGTAGACGTCGTGCGGTGTGCCATCATGTTCTTCCACGCCCCAGACATTGAACTGCTCCGTGCCGTGGGCCTGCAGCGCGCGCCGTTTTGCCGTGAGCCTTCGCGCCACAAGCCAGTCGTGCTCTTCTTCGACGAACATCACGGGAATGGCGGTTGCTGCACTACGTGCATCACCGCTGGTGGCGATGGCTTGCTGGACACCGAAGAGCAGGCCGTTCATTTCGCGCTGTTGGTCATCTTCACCTGTCTTGCCCGCGAGGCGGCCATACACCTTCCACAGTCGCGGTGTCGGAATGTCCTGGATGGGACGTAGTGCCTCGATTTCACGCAGTTTAGCCAGCGCTTCCCGCGGCTTACCTGCCTCCTCCAGGGAGGTTGCTTCTGTCAGCACTGCGTCGAGACGGGTGCGCAGGTCTCCATATCGAAGCCCAGGATCGCTGAGAAACTGCTCACGCTTGTTCCGTACGAGTTCAATCAAAGAGCGTTGCTCCGAATTCAACTTCTCCGGTGGCAGGCTCCCGAAATGCTCTGATCGCTTCAGTTCAAGTGCCTTTGTGCGGATGTCAAGTACGCTGTAAAGCCGTTTTGGCTGGGTACTTGGTACCGGCTCCACGAAGTCCATGGTAGATACCAACTGACCCTTGTAGAGAGAACTCTTAAAATTCATAGCCCGCACGCCACGGGCAATGGACCATTCAACAGGCTCGGTGCTCAGTACCGTGCGAAGCGGATTGTCTTGCGTATCGCCCTTGCCGATGCGCTGTGTCAGCAACGCTTGATAGGCGCTGGCCAAAGCAACGTGCTTCTGCGACCGCTCTACGTTCCCTAACCTGGCGTACAGCCAACCGGTGAATCCATGCACCCGGTGGCTGGGCATCTCTTCCAACGGCATGTAGCGTTCCAGCGTCAGCAAGCGATTCAATGCCAACTGGTACTTGCCTTGCCTTCCCAAGAGCTCCGCATCACTCATCGCTGCGACGATGTCGTCTGTCAACTGTGGCACGTCAATGCCGCGGGCATCGAACAAGGCCTCGCGTACGGTGAGGAACTTAGCGATCAACTCTTCTGATGGCGGTGCCGGTGCTTCGGCGTCCAGGAGCGTGAACTTGGTCTGGGGCTTGGCGACGGGTTTGGTGATACTGAAGGTTGATGGGGATGGCACTTGGACCTGGGCATGTACCAGACCGCAGAAGCCTCCAATGATCAACGCGAACAATGTCCTCAGTTCCATTTCTCTCTCCTTTTCTTTCTAACAACTCAAAAGGTGTTGGAGGCAATCGGCGTTGCGACGGGGTCACGACCGCAGTTGCCACGCCTGCCAGAGACCACGTCATTGCAGCGACCGTGTTCGACAAAAAATCCATGGTCCTCACGCCGAGCAGAACCACGACCACAAAGCTCAATTCCAACATCACCTTAAGCGGTGGCATGCGGGCAGACATGGCGATGGCTCGCTGATCTCGGTGCGGCATCGAGTGACTCCTTGAAAACTGCTCGCCTCACAGGCAAGACGTTCCCTAAGGCTCTTTACCGAAATATTTCTGTAGCAAGGGCGCCAAATCGGGGCCCTTGACTGTCTGCAGTTCATAGGCAGACAGTCAGAATCAATCGAACTTCGGATGCTGGGCGTGCCGACGTTCGCCGTTGCGTTGTCGTGTGACATCAAAGCACTGTGCCAAGATACTTATGTCCACATCCGAGAGCTTGCCGGCCAGGAAGCGTACTTTCAGCCACGACGTCAGGTAGGCATAGCGCGCCTGGGCCAGATTGCGTAGCGCGTCGTAGTATCGCTGCTCAGCATCCAGAATATCGGAGTTGACGCGCTCCCCGCCTGCTACGCTCTTCTTCATCGCCACGGTCAATTCCTGAGCCGAGTTTACGGCAAGCTGAAACGCTCGCATTTTGGCGAAGCTGCTGTTGTACAGGTTGAACTGCTTGCGCAAATCATTCATCACCTCATTAAGCTTGGCGTCATTCTCATAGCGCAGCCTGCCACTGTTGTCGACGGCTTGTCCCACCGCCGCCGATACACCACCACCGGCAAAGATCGGTACGCTGACCTGAATACCCACACTATTAGTGACATAGCGCTGATCATAAGTGGACTCCGAACTCGATTTCTGGCGCCCCGCCGTCGCATAGAGACTGACCTTAGGCAAGTGGCCGGCGCGCGCTTGTTCGATCTGCTCGTCTGCGGCATCCAATGCGTAGCGCAACGAGGCCAGCTCCGGATTGTTGAGCAGCGCAATGTCGCGCCATGCCTCAAACCTATTGAGTTCCAACGGCAGCACTTCGAACTTCTCGGCCAGAGGTGCGAGGTCCTGGGCACTCAGGGGTTGTCCGACCATCGCGATCAGATCTCTTATCGCTGCATCGGCATTATCCTGTGCCTCGATCTCTTGGGCCTGCGCCAGATCGTAGCGCGCCTGCGTCTCCAACATATCGGTGCGGGTGCCTTCACCCACTTGCAAACGCCGTCCATTGAGCTTCATCTGCTCAGTAAACGCACGCTTCTGGGCCTGGGCCAGTTCGATCTGATCATTGGCATACAGTGCCTCGGTATAGGCTTGAGTGACGCGTACCGCAAGTTCCTGGCTGCGACTGCGAAAGCGGGCGTCGGCATGGTGCGCCTGGGCCACACCCCGGTAGTAACGCGAGATCGCTTCATAGTCGATAATCGGTTGCTCAAGCGTCAACGAAGACGAATAACTACGGTAGCTTCGATCGGTTGTGGTTGACCCGAAAAAACCAGGCTGGGTGACTTCGGATTCATTACGGCCGCTTTGGTACTGGAGCGACAATTTCGGCAGCAGCGCAGCCCGGCCGATCGCTCGCTCCCCAAGACCCGCATCACGCTCCTTCATCGCAGCGTGGTAAGTGGGGTCGTACTCCAAAGCCAACCCGTAGACCTCCATCAGGCCTGTCGCGTGGTTACTCGCCTGGCTTTCGAGGCAGAACATGGCAAGCGCCAGAACCGTCCAACACCATCTGCCGCTAACGCCTATCCTGTCAGTCATTAACGCTCCCGAATACTTTCGCTGCCGTACTGCATCAGGGGATCGAGGAAATACTCAATCACTCGACGCCTGCCTGTCTTGATCTCAGCAGTCACGGCCATGCCTGGCGCTAAACGAATGTCGGCGCCTTTGACGGTAATGCTTGAGCGCGCCATGGCGACCCGCATGGAGTAGATCAGGCCGCGTTTTTCGTCATTGATCGCGTCGCTGGAGACCGAGGTCACGGTGCCCGGCACGATGCCGTATTTGGTGTAGGGGAAGGTCTCGATCTTGACCTCGGCTTCCTGCCCTGGCAGCACGAAGCCGACATCTTTGTTCTCCAGGAAAGCCTCGATCTCCAGCACCTTTTCTTCCGGCACCACCAGCATCAGCGGCTGAGCCTCTGTTACTACGCCGCCTAGCGTTCGCACGGCCAACTGCTGAACAGTGCCGGACACTGGCGCGGTCAACCTAGTCAGATGCTCGGACTGCCGAGCCTTGACCAAGTCCTGCTCCAACAAGGAAATATGCTGACTGCCTTCGTTCAAGCGTTCGAGGCTGGTGTGCCGGGCATCTGCCCAGAGTGTTTCACGCTGCTGTTTGACCTCCGCAATGGAGGCCTCGATTTCCTTCAAGCGACTACGTTGTACCGCCAGGTCCGACTCCTGCTCGATACTTTCGCGCTCACGTTCCAGATAGGTATTGCGCGCCACGTATTGCTCGCCAGCCAAATCTTTCATGGCCTCGGCACGCTGGCGAACGATGGGTGAGGTTTTCTCCAGTTTACTCACCAGAGCCAGCGTTGAGCGATGCTCGGCCTGCCGGCGCGCCAGTTCTGCATCAATGCCGAACTGCTTGGCCTGCATTGCCGAGAACTCCGCTTCTACCAGGCGCTGCATATCCGCCGATGCCCGAGAATCGACATTGGTCTGCGCCAGCACGGGTTTGCGCTTTGCGTTAATCGCCGCGAGCATGGCTTCGGCGCGTGCGACCTGCAGAGTCCAGGTCTGTAACTCGTTGACGAGGCGTTGCTGTTCAGCCCCAGTGATGGTGCTGTCGAGTTCAATCAGCAAATCCCCCGCCCGCACGAACTGCCCTTCGCGCACATGGATGGCTTTAACAGTCGCCGTACCGATGGGCTGAACCACCTGCGTCCCTTCGCTGGGAATGATTTTGCCCTGGGCGGTCGCCACGATGTCCACCCGACCGAAGACCGACCACAACACCGTCAATACCGCAAAAGCAATCAGCAACCACATTGCCACTCTGGGCGCTGGCGATACCGCCTTCTGCTGCAACGACAAAGCCGCTGGCAGAAACTCCGCCTCGTCAGCTGAATGCCGCTTGCGCTCCCAGGATTTGCGCTCGCGCCAAGCGGCCGCCCACACACTGACATAGCGCTTGTACAAATCGCCCCAAGCGCTGAAAGTCTGTCCCCAAGCCATGCACTACCCCTGTTGCATGCGATGCAGGGCCGCGTAATGCCCCTGTTCTCGTTGGATAAGTTCGGCATGCGTGCCTTGCTCGACAATATCGCCGCGTTCCATGACAACGATGCGATGAGCATCCTTCACCGCTGACAATCGGTGGGCTATTACCAGCACAGTCCGGCCTTGGCTGATCTGGCGCATGTTCTGCTGGATGATGCGCTCGGACTCATAGTCCAGTGCACTGGTGGCTTCATCGAAGATCAAGATGCGAGGATTGGACAGCAGCGCCCGCGCAATAGCGATGCGCTGACGCTGACCGCCCGACAGCGTTGAACCCTGCTCGCCAACCATCGTGTCGTAACCTTCGGGCAACTCGGCTATAAATTCGTGGGCTCCGGCCAACTGCGCTGCCGCGATGACCTGTTGCAATGGCGTGCCGGGATCGTTGAGGGCGATGTTCTCGCGAATGCTGCGGCTGAACAGCACGTTTTCCTGAAGCACCACGCCGATCTGGCGGCGCAATGAGCTGGCGTCAATGGTCGAGATGTCCACTCCATCAACCAGAACGCGACCTTGTTCCGGCTGGTACAGGCGCTGTACCAGCTTAGTCAGGGTGCTCTTACCCGAACCGGATCGACCGACGATCCCTACCGTTTCCCCGGCCTTGATTGCCAGGCTCACACCTCGCAATGCGGGCTGTGCACCTGGCCGGTAGCGAAACTCGACCTTGTCGAACTCGATCGTGCCACGCACAGGCGGTAATGCCGGCCTGGGGGTATGCACTTCGGTACGGGTATTCAAAATATCTCCCAGCCGCTGCATCGAAATGCCCACCTGCTGGAAGTCCGCCCATAGTTGCGCCAGACGCATCACCGGGCCTGCGACGTTCCCCGACAGCATGTTGAAGGCAATCAGTTGGCCGACAGTCAACTGCCCATCAATTACCAAGCGCGCACCCAGCCACATGGTGCCGACGGTGACCAGCTTGCTGATCAGCGTCACACCGCCGTTGGCAACGGTACTGATGGTGGTGGTGCGAAACCCGGCTTTGACGTAAGCGGCCAACTGGTTGTCCCACTTACGTATCCACTGCGGTTCAACGGCGCTGGCCTTGAGTGTCTCCACACCGCTGATGGTCTCCACCAGGAAGGACTGGTTCTGCGCACCACGGTTGAATTTCTCGTTCAACCGCACACGCAAGGCCGGCGTAAAACCCACGGACAAGAGGAAATAACAGGGCAACGAGACCACCACGATCAGCGTCAGCCAGACGCTGTAGTAGGTCATGACGGCCAGGAACACAATGGAGAAAAACAGGTCCAGTACCACCGTGATGGCGTTGCCAGTCAAGAAAGAACGGATGTTTTCCAACTCACGTACCCGCGCCACGGAGTCACCCACCTGACGGGCGCGGAAGTAAGCCAGCGGCAGATTCAACAGGTGTCGGAACAACCTGGCACCCAGTTCCACATCGATGCGGCTGGAGGTGTGGGCAAACACATAACTGCGAAGCGCGTTGAGCACCACTTCGAAGGTGACGACCGCCAACAACCCGACCGCAATCACATCCAATGTCGTGAAACTGCGGTGCACCAACACCTTGTCCATCACGACCTGAAAGAACAGTGGTGTGACCAGCGCAAAGAGCTGAAGGACGAAGGACACAATAAACACTTCCAGCAGCAACCGACGATACTTGACGACGGCGGGAATAAACCAACTGAAGTCGAACTTCGCCAGGTCGCCGGAGATGGAGGCGCGAGAAGCAACCAGGATCAATTCGCCTGCCCAGCGTTGTTGCAACTCTTCCAGGCTCAATTCACTGGGGCCTGGTTGACGAGGATCCTGGATCAGCACCTTGTCGGCGTCATGCCGTGCCAGGATGAAAAAATTGCCATCCCGGTCACAGCCCATCGCCGGCAGCGGCGTGGTAGCGAGACGCTCGATTCGGGTGCTCAGACGTCGAGCCCGCAGGTCGAGTTTCTTAGCCGCCAGTAACACCTCAGTCATGCCAAATCGCTGAGCATCGCCGCGAAACTCATGGGCCAACTGGTCTACATCGACCGCCACCTGGTGATAGCGAGCAAGCATGGCCAGGCAGAGAAGGCCGGTATCGACGACGTCCTCGTCTGGGGGCGCACTCCCACCGGCACCGGCCTGCTCATCGATTTGTTTCATGGGCCGTGGATGTTCGGGCTCGCCCCTCATTGCCAGTTAGCCGCAATCACCGGCTGCACCACCGAAGCATAATTGGAAGGAAGTGAGAACTGCCCACTTGCAGGTGGCGCAAACGCTGCCATTGCCTGCACCAGGTTCTGTACCTGAGTATTGAGTAGAGCTTGTCCATCCGAAACCTGGAATTGCTCCACCTGATTCTGGTTACCCAAGTACCAGTTGCTGACCAAGAGCTTGTCGTTGGTCCCGATGATACTGACTTCCAAGTCGTTGCTGATCTGGCGGAACCAGAGTTGCTCGGTGGTAACGCCAGATCCAAAGGATGCAATGTCTGTGTTGCCTGTGGTTCCATCAGCCTCGACAATTCGATCGGTTCCGTCACCACGTCCCAGGGTATAGGTGTCATTACCGGCGCCACCGGACAGCGTGTTATTGCCACCATTGCCCGTCAGGACGTTATTCAGTGCATTGCCTGCCAGGTTGAGGTTTGCAGTGCCAGTCAGTAGCGCATTTTCCAACTGCCCTCCTCCCTGCGTGGCCAGGTTGAGGCTTATGCTGGAAACCACAGTGTCAACACCCTCGCTCGCCAACTCTGTAACGGTATCGCCAAGATTGTCGATGAAGTAAGTGTCGTTACCTGCTCCGCCGCTCATCGCATCGGCGCCTTCACGGCCATCCAGAGTGTCGTCACCGGCCGCACCCGAAAGGGTATTCGCCAAGCTGTTGCCGATCAGGAAATTATCGAGCGAATTGCCGGTTGCAGAGACGGCGCTTCCAAACAGCATCACCTTTTCCACATTGTTGCCCAGCGTCACGTTTACGCTGCTATGCAGGGTGTCGTAACCACTGTTGAGTGCTTCCGACACGACGTCGCCTGTGTGGTCCAGATAATAAGTATCATCGCCGAGCCCACCGACCATCGTATCGGCGCCTTGCGCACCATCAAGAACGTTATCGCCGGAATTACCGATCAGTGTGTTGCTCACCTCGTTACCGGTAGCGTTGATATGTGTAGTGCCAGTCAAAGTCAGGTTTTCGATATTTTTGCCCAACGTCCATGACACTGATGCCTCAACGCGATCGGTGCCGGAATTGACGTTTTCCGTGACGCTATCCAGTTGGTTGTCCACGACATAAACATCGTTACCAGCACCACCCACCATTTCGTCCGCTTCCGCGCCACCGTCCAGACGATTGTTACCGGCGTTGCCGGTCAGGCGGTTACGCTGGTTGTTGCCAGTACCGTTGAGTGACGCACTGCCCATCAATGTCAGTGCTTCAACATTGGCACTCAACGTGTGACCGACGCTGGAAAGCACCGTGTCGTATCCGCCGCCGGGTAACTCATAAATCTGGTCGCCAATGTTATCGACGATGTAAGTATCATCGCCGGTACGGCCGGTCATGCTATCGGCGCCCGCAAGTCCGTCGATCGTGTTGGCCCCGGCGTTGCCCGTCAGAGTGTCATTGCCGAGCGTTCCCTCGATACTTCCCGCAATACCCTTGGCATAGATGAAATGGTCGGCGCGCAACTGCGATGAGCTGATGCCGTGCAAGGTCACGTATGCCCCCGTCGTACCCTGCACGGACGAAATCGTGACCATCGATACTGAGCCCACCGACCAGTCTTCAAAAGCGAGGTCGTTGAAAGAGCCCACCCACGAAAACGCTGATAAATCTATCTGTTCGCGTGCTTGGTTTGGGTTGAAGTCAACAATCAGGTTATAGGCACCAATTTGAGTTCCCGATGAACCGTGCCCTGCTTGCGCGCCACCATTGGTCAGCACCCTGAAGATGTCGCCTCCAGCGCCACCCACGCGATTACCCAGGAATGCGTAGCTGGCACCATCAATCATCCCCGCATCGCCATCCAGAGTGACAATGTCATCGCCAGCCCCACCATCGAGATAATCGTCGCCGCTACCACCGATCAAATAGTCGTTGCCGCCCTGGCCGTAGATAGAGTCGAGACCGCTTCCTCCAACGAGCATGTCATCGCCGTCACCACCGTCCAGGAAGTCATCGCCGGCGCCCCCTTCGATCCAGTCAGTACCGGGGTAAGGCGTATAGCCTGCCTCATCTCCCAAAAGCTGATCATTGCCATCACCACCGTCTAATAGATCATTAGGTGAGATGGCAGAAATGAGATCGTCTCCCCCCATACCAAATGCACTCAGATCAGCGCCGCCAGGTAACAACAAGTTGTCGGTCCCCGCAGTGCCGGCGGTGCGTAGTGGATTGACCCACCGTGCGACGTACTCTTCGAGGAAGTGCGGTGTAGTGATGAAGGTGAAGTTCTGCTCGGATAGCGCGGCCACCGTAGCGTTGTTCACTAACAGCGTCTGCCCCTGTCCCAGGTTGACCCTCACCTGCGTCCCAACTTGCGTCAGGGTTATCGCGGTGAAGTCCGGCACATCGGTGAACCCCACCAGAACTATTTTCTCGATTCCTGAAGCGCTGCTGAAGTCTGTAATGGTGTCGGTACTGCCCACCTCACGGCGGACAATGAACAGGTCATCGGCGAGTCCCCCTGTCAGGGAATCATTGCCCTGGCCACCCTCCAACCGATCCGAGCCTGCGCCACCATTGAGTGTGTCATTGCCCCGCCCACCCACCAGCACATTGTCCAAAGCATTGCCGGTAAGGGTATCGTTGCCATCCCCTGCATAGACCTTTTCGAGAGTTCCGGTAATCGTCAGCGACTTGCCGGCGATAGTACTGAGCACTCCAGCGTTCAGATTGATCGTACTGTTGCCGGTGGCCGCGCTCGCATTGAGAATATCGACACCACCGTCGCTATCAGCCAGGGTATTACGCGCTGTTCCCGCGAAGCTTGCGTACTCGTTGGTATAGACATATACGTCATCAACACCCTCCAGCGCGCCGTACAGATCCAACTTCCAATTACTCATCGTTCCGGTCTCGCCGGTGACGGCATCGATTACTTGAAGTGTCCAGACGCCGCCGCTGTCCTCACCACGCAAATGAGTGCTGTTGAAACTGAAGTTCATGGTGCCTGAGATGGGATCACCGCGATCGCTCGCCCCACTTCCCGGGGCCTTGCCCGAACGATTGACCAAAACGCTTTCAGTACCGGACGGTGAGATCAACTTGATGATCAGGTCGCCCCAGTGTTGATGGGTCAAGGTTACCGTGACCTGAGCACTTTCCACTGTCAGACCCGATGCCATGCTCAAGGTGCGAGAGAGCGTAGAGCCGTTGTCGGGGATAGCTACACCGAGTGCGCCGCTGCTTGCGCTACGGTTGACCTCGTTCACGTAGACACTTTGTGTGTGCCAGGTCTCGGCCAGGCGCACAGCGGCACGGGCATCCACTTCACCAAAACCATAGTCATGGCTGGTGTGCATGCCGCCACCGTTCCAGTTCTTGGCGCTGTTGTAGACCCAGTCAGTGCCATTGGGATCGTCGACCTTGGTCGCGGTCATTGCCAGGATGCTCTGGATATCTCGATAGCCCAGTCGGGAATTGGCTTCCAGCATCAGCGCCACTACACCCGAGACGATAGGTGCAGCGAAGCTGGTGCCCTCGCTAGTGGCATAGTTCGAACCCAATGTAGAACCGTTGTCGGCGATCAGTTGACGACTGGTGCTGTCGATATTGCTACCCGGCGCTGATACCAGAATCGATGCGCCTGGATTGCTAAAGGGTTTCATGCCCAGTTGCAGCGTTCCCAGATCACTGGCTGCGTTGATTGATCCTGTGGTAATCACCGCACGATTGGCGGTGAGTGCACTGTAGTTGGTGTTGGCTCCACCTTGACGGTCGTTGCCTCCAGCCATGACCACTACAGTCCCCAAACCATTTCGCCCCTGGCTGACCGCATTGAGAATACCGGTCTGCAAGGTACCCGCAGGGGCCACATTGATCAGGAAGTTGCTCGCGGCGCCCCAGGAATTATTGACGACATCGTAGTCCTTGAACTTGGCCAGAGCGGCGCTGATCTCCGTACTGAGCTGGGATAGCTCCAGCCCATCGCCCTGAATGTAATGGCCGGCCAACGTGGCGTTATAGGCTACACCGATCCCGCCTTGACCATTGCGCGCAGCCACCATTACACCCGCCACCATCGTGGCGTGGTTACTGGCGGTCTGAGGGGTATTATTGTTGCCCAGCGCGTCCAACGTATTGAGCCAGGCCTTGTCGGCGTTAGGCTGCAGATCCGGGTGTCGATAGTCGAATATCTCCGGGCCCGTCGCGTAAGGACTACCTGGTTCGAACTGACCAATGCGTACTCCCAGCCCCGTATAATCCTTCCAGACGGGAATGACGTTGATGTCGGACAGATACCATTGCTCGACAGCCAGAGGGTCACTGGGTAGATCGGGGGTTTGCAAGTAAACGACGGCTTTCATCGCCTCGGTCTGGCCTGTCGCCGTGTTAGTCACATTGGTGAACTGGCCGGCCTCGTCGCTCAATCGATACTTGAAACTCATCACACCGGTGTAATTGGCATCCGGTGTGAACAACACGTCACCGCTGGTGTTCAGACTAACGGTACCGCCCTGAGCTTCGAGGACCTCGGTAATGACCAGTTGGCTCAGGTTACTGTCCCAATCCCGATCATTACCCAGCAGTTGGGCTTTGCTGATCAGTTGGGCAACCGTACGGCTGAGCAATTGCCCTGAACTGTTGCTGGTCAGAATATCCTTAACCGGCAGCGGGCTGCCTATCGTCAAGTCGACCCGACTGACATCGGAAAAGCTGAGTTTTTCAATATTGGAAAGCGTGTCGGCACCATCCTGCCCGCTACGAGTATCAACGACACGCCAGGTAGTGGAGTTCAGCTTGCTGATTCGGTAATCGGCATAGGACCCGGAATATTCAGCGACATCGATGCCGTCACCGCCATCAAACGTATCGTCGCCGCCGCCGCCGATGAGTACATCATTACCCGAACCACCTTCGAGAACGTCATCCTCAAGACCACCGTCCAGCACGTCATCTGCGTTATCACCCGCTAAATGGTCGCGACCTCGATGACCACGAATCAGATCATTACCGGCGCCGCCTTCAATTCGGTCATCACCGTCGTCGCCAGACAACACATCATTCGCGCCACCGCCAATGAGGATGTCGTCACCTGCGCCACCGCGGACAAACATCGTTTGTCGACCACCGCCATAAACGATGTCAGCCCCTGTACCTCCAACAAAGACCTCTGCTTGTGCCTGCGCCATATCAAAGGCCACACCGCGCTCACCAACCACCTGTATCACGTCTGTTCCAGCGCCGGCGTGGATGTTTTGAAGTACATCGTCTGCATCGATCAGTAGCACATCATCGCCGTCGCCAGCACTGAATGTGTCGCTGCCCAACCCACCCACCAGCCAGTTCGCTCCGGAGTCGCCCACCAGCGAGTCGTTGCCGCCACCGGCGTAAATGTTTTGTACGTTCAACGTTGTCACGGACAACGTCTGATTCGTGTTGCTTTCGCTAACAAAGGAGCGCACGGAGGAAGCGCCGGAGGATCCTTGCGTGATCAGCGTGGTGCCATTCAAACCTTTGCTGAACTGCGTTCCGCTCGGATTGGCAATAAATCGCACGGCCTGCGCCGCTGCGGTTAAGCCGTTGCGAATAAAACTGCCGGTGGCCAACACTTCATTGCCAGTATTGACCAAGCCACTCTGCGCAGACTTGGTCAAGTTGATGCTGGTGATGCCCAGTTCGGCAAAGGTTCTGAGCTCGGACAGTTCGGTGGAATCCTTGATGCCATTGTCATTGCTATCAATAAATGAGAGTCCGTCTCCATTCTGGTCGACCCAGACCCGCAGTTGCGACCATCCTGCGTCCAAATTGTTAAACAGATTATCTCCGTTGGAATCAAGGGCCTTGAGCGCAACGAAACCATCGGCATAGGGTCGCGTACCGGTGTTGCCGCCTGTACCCGTAACGCCGTTGTAGTACTCACTCAGGGCTTCCTGGATACCGTTGATCACCCCATCATTATTTAAGTCGTGTACCAGAATCCCATCAGTAGCGGCGCCGACCGCTTTGACCCAGCCGGTCTGTTCACGGCTGCCGCCATCGTTATCGATATCGAAAAACGCAGTGCTTTCCGAAAAGTTGACCAGGGTTACACCATCACCATTCAAATCGAGGATCATTGGGTCGGCGGGAATAAAGCGTTGGCCAAGGCCGAAGTTGGTGAGGGCGCCTGCGGCACGTGCTACTTGCCCAGATTGGCTGCTGCCGCCTTGGTAGCCACCTAGAGACCGTGCTGCAAACTCAAGCCCCCAGGATTGGCTGTCAATGTTCGACAGGCCCATTGCGCCTGGGCGAAACCCGCCCGTGCCGATACCACCAATCAGTGCGCTGCCATACGTTGACTCAAAGTTAAGACGAAAGGCGTCCATAGTTGCCAGATAATTGCCACTGGAACTAAAGGTCCCATTGGCATTCAAGGCGGCTGTAGCATCTTGCGTCGACACAGAGCTGGTTGCGCCCGTATTAGTGCGAATGTCGACCTTGTTGTCGACGGATGCCGGGGGCAAGCCAAAAATTTCCTGACCGGGGCGGATAAAGTTCGGATCGCTCAACTGGGAGTTGACATCTCTCAACTCGTTGAAGTCCCAACCGTTTTTTTGAGCGATTTTCCACAGCGAATCACCTGGTTGGACAATGTAGATATAGTCGCCCGTGATCTGTATGGGGGGCAATTGCAAGACGGGTGATTGATTGAAAAAGATGGACTGAGAGTTTGTAGTGGGATTGATCGCAAGTAGGCTGTTGGGCACCTGATTTGCGGGGGGCACAAAGGCTCCCCTGTTGTTGCTGGCATCAGTGCCTGCTGTCACCTTTACTCCAATGCCAAAAGTGTCGGTCAGTTGACTGGTCGACCATGAGCCAAACTGGCTATTGGCAACGTGATCATCCCAGACCCCTCCTGCATAACTCGAAGCTACAGCATCACCGACCAAAGGAATAGCGACCCCAGCAGCGATACCGCCTAACCCACGTTTCATAAGCGGAGCTGATAAAGGAGTAAGCCCCACACCAACAACTTTCCCGATAGCTGTGGTAAATAACTCTTTAGCTACAGCGTTCGGATCATCAGATCTAATCGCAATGCTGATTTTATAGCCATCATATCCATACGCTGAAACAACTTTGACACCGGTGACCGCAAGAAACTGGATAGGGATGCCTAAGCGTGCCGCCAGATCATTTACATTGCCCGCCGCTTGAAATGCATCAAGTAGCGCCGTCTGTGCAGGAGATGTGACGGCCTCTCCCGCTTTACCTAAGCCTCCAAAAAAAATATCAACCGTAATTGCTTCGCTATCTTCCATCACAATCGACATATTGAAGGCTCCTTAACTAGTAAACTTAGGCTTTACAAAGAAAACGACATACAATATTGGGGCCACCATCACACATATAGCAGCCGCCCCCCCATTAAGCAACATAATCACCGTTGCAGAACTTAGCGACCTGGAGAACCAGGAAACATCCTGCCGCGAAACATTTACCCTCTCCATATTCATTACGTGCAAGCAAGCAACATATAAAACCACAATCACTAGCACCAACATTAGCAAACGCCGGTTTGAAGGCCTATCGGACTCAAACCGAAACGCCATTTCATGCAGTATGTCTTTCTGCAAAGACCAGAACACACACCAGACGGCCAATATCAAAGAGCCGACAATCGCATAAGCGACAAGCATCTTCATCGGCGCAGGATTGCCACCAGTAAGTTGAGCTACCCGGTCCACCATCTGCAACGCCGGAATAGTATTTGTCAAAGAACGAATAAATTCACTTTCATTACTGATCACAAAAACAAATTCAGAAAAATACCTCACACAATAGCCCAGCGACATATAGACCACTAATCCAATATTGATTGGACCCCACGTCCCCCGAAACGAGAGCTGACGGCTAATTTTTTTAGACATGATGCTCCACTTACTTCAATCAGTCGTTGTCACCTACTCAAAAACTCAACCCCTTAATATCCATAGCACGCTTCACGCCGGCGAAAACTGAAGCGGATCCTCTCGATTACTCGCGATCCTATAAATAGACAACTCTCAAGACCGCGAACCGAACCCTCGACATAAAAAGTTCATAAACCAAGGCATGTACCTGTAGATCGAGGCGTTGAGGCGCGCCAACATGCATCCGTTAGCGTGAGGTTGTTTTAGAAAGGCCTCCCAGTGTATGCCGGACATAGCGAGTTAGCTGACGCTCGTCTTCTGGCCCCCCATGATCAGAGGCCAAGCGTATGATCAGAACTCTGCAACACGGCTGACGGCCCCAGCGTATCCAAGAGAGATGCGCAAGGAGTAGATACCGCATACGCATTGACGCTGGTGAACTCGATAAGACGGATAGGGACGCTGAGGAAGGTTTGAAGCACCCACCGATTTTTCATGCTCTCGCTACTTGAGGCTCAAAAAATCATAAGTCGATCGAAAACCAGACCTTTCTTGCCCGCAATTCATGGCTCCGTCCTCTGATCGCGCTGCTTTAGGGCGACCAGCCCGCATTACAGACGCACCTCGTCCATACTCATCAGCCGTTTTCGCTCCATCCGCAGATTCGACATAGCGAACAAGGTTGCCTGTTGAGCAATGTTTTTCGACCAGCCGCGAAAGCGCACTTTCGGATAGCCAAACTGACGCTAGATCACGCGAAACGGATATTCAAACTTGACCCGTATCTGCACATTTGCGTATTCGATCTTGCGTTGCATTCGCCCAATCAAACTCTTTTTCACATTATTTTTTATAGCTGCTGAGCCGGGCGGCAATCGACCAGATCATATTGCGGTCCAGATGCTCTGGGCGTTTTTCCACTCAGGTGCAACCCGCATCCCCGCACACGTAAGTTCCTCGTCTCTCAGTAACTGATCGACCTGGGTCTCGTCCGCTACATTCGCGGCGGTGCCCACTAGGCTATGCACCAAGCCGGATTCGGCGTCGACGCTGGGTGTGCTTTCATTTCAAAGAAATGTTGGTTTCCCTTCTTCGTCTGATGCATTTCATGGGGCGCGTTTACCGTCCTTATTCTTGGCCGAACTCGGTGCATGAATGATCGTTGCATCGACCACCATGCCCTGGCGCAACATCAGCCCACGGTCGCCCAGACAGCCGTTGATGACCCGCAGGATACCGCTGACCAACCCGTACTTTTCAAACAGACGACGAAGGTTGAGGATGGTGGTTTCGTCGGAGATACGTTCCAGATTTAGACCAGCGAACTGACGCAAGACTGTTGTCTCGCACAACGCTTCTTCCATCGTCGGCTAGCCGTTGCCGAACCAGTTTTGCATCAGATGTATGCGCAGCACGACTATCAACGAATAGGCCGGACGGCCCCCTTCACCATTGGGGTAATGGGGCTCGATCAGATTGATCAACTCCTTCCAGGGTACGACCTGATCCATCTCGATCAGGAAACACTCCTTACGGAGTTTGCTTGCGTTTGCCAGCATACTAGGTGTCGACGAAGGTCATCTGCTTCATCAAGCATCTCGGCGGTTGAGATCAGACGTTCTGCCAAATCTGGAAGTCTTCTTCAGAGTTTCCCCGAGACATATATCAGTCAAGGTATGCAGGACTATCTCCCCCTCTTTTTCGCCTGGGCGGCTCGTCGCTCACATCGACTAGGCACCATCTGATACTCGGTGGTCGCCACGAGTCGATTTCAAAACAAGGTGGATACTACACGCCCGCGTGCCTCTGGGGAGCTGCCTGTTGAAAGGCTGCCTCTGGCAGCCCGTCAACGGGCAGCCAACAAGGCCACCGGCCGCGTTAGCTTAAAGAAACAACCTCTGCGCCCGAACAATTTTGACTGCGCCAGCAAGTGCCTTTTCACCACTGCTGCAGTTCGGCTCGTCGCACGGGGCCGTCACTGCACGCCGCAGTGACGGCCCCGCGCAATGCAGCAACAATACGATACGGCGCACATCGTATTTACGTTGGCACTGCGTGACGATGCCCTGACACACTGAAACCGCAATGACCTGCCGGTGGGTCTAAACACCGGAACCCGTGGTGCAGGGCAGAAAGCACTACTTTGTGCGAATCACTTCGCCGTTGCCGTACCCACTCGGTTGCCCAGAGCGCAGGTTCCTGCAAGCGCTGAGCTCGCCTCGAGCGGAACCATCCCAGACGCACTCGGCTCATCACTGTGCGTCGCCCCTACCCATGGGGGAGCCTTCTTTATCCTCGGCATGTCCAGTACTGCCAACGTCAACCTACCGCCCCAACGGGGCGCCGCTTCGTCCCCGCAATGGCTACTGGCGCAATGCCTGGTACAGCCCCTGCTCGTCCATCCCACTCACTGTCACGGAGGTCTTCATCACAGCGAATCGCATCTTTTTCATCTGCTCATTAGCAACTCCCCTGCCCGGCCTTCCCACAGGAAGCAAGGCAGATGCCTCATTTGAGGCCACAGGTGATCTGAGCACCTGGCCCTCGCCCTTCGGGGATCTCGCCTTGGCGAGTTGGCAATAACACTCACCGGATTTCAACTCAGCACCCCGTACAGAGAACATTGGCAGGAGGACTGGATGGACGATCTCACCTACACGCTACGCCAACTCTGCCAACGCAATCGCGATGGCAGCCATGCCACCCAGGCCGATCGGCAACGAGGTCTGACCCTAGTCGCCCGTCAATTGCGCGAAGCGGGGTTCAGGCAAATGCGTGCGCCCTCACTCAAGGGCAAACATGTCGAGGCACTGGTTGAGCGCTGGCAGGCTGAGGGCTTGTCGGCAGGGACACTCAAGAACCGTCTGGCGCATCTGCGCTGGTGGGCCGAGAAGATCGGTAAAGCGGGTATCATTCCTTCCGACAACACCCAGCTCGGCATTCCGGAGCGGCGTTATGTGACCAACGAAAACAAGGCGCAGGAGTTGGGCGGTGCATTGGATAAGGTGAATGATCCCTACGTCCGTATGAGTTTGGTGCTGCAAGCCGTATTCGGGCTACGCCGTGAGGAAGCCATCAAGTTTCAGCCACGCTATGCTGACCGAGGCGATCACATTGCGCTCAAGGGTTCATGGACCAAGGGTGGACGCGAGCGCACGGTCTTGATCACCACCCCCGAACAACGCGCAGTGCTTGACCAGGCGCATCAATTGGCCGGGGCTGGGTCACTGATCCCAGCGCACAAGACGTTCATTCAGCAGCGCCATACCTATGACGGGCAATGCAAGGCTGCCGGCCTAAGTCATATGCATGGCTTGCGTCATCGTTACGCGCAGGCACGATATGAAGTATTGACGGGATGGAAAGCACCGGCAGCAGGCGGGCCGACCAGACAAGCTCTGACGTCCACGATGCGTACTCAAGATCAAACGGCGCGCCAGACGATCAGCCGAGAGTTAGGCCATGAACGCCCAGAAATTGCGGCAGTTTATTTAGGCAGGTAAGTAGCGACTGGACTAAAGCGATTCATATTCGCACCCAACTCGGAGAAGATCTAAGTCAAGCTCAACTCTAAAAGGAACATCGCATTTGTATCATCGCTAATTTCAAAAACAAAAAAAGCCCGCCGGACCTTTTTTGTTTTTGAGTCAGATCACTGAATGCGCCACGACTCCACAGCATCCGCACCAAATTCACTTTTCCATTCCTTCAGCTGGCGGTGATTACCACCCTTGGCTTCGATCAACTCACCGGTGTTTGGATTTTTGTAGATCTTAACTTCCCGTGCTTTGCGGACAGCCTTTGATGCCGTGAGCGCCGGTACATGACGAACAGCTTGAGGGTCGAGCAAGTCGATTATATTTTTGAGGCTGTAGCCGTACTCGGCCAAAAGCGCGCGTAATTTGCTTTCGAACTCCATCTCTTTTTTCAGGCCGGAATCGCCCTTCATGGCTTCAAGCTCTGCTAGTTGGTCAGCAAGCTGCCGCTCAAGTTTACGAAATGCTGCAAGACGGGACATTTAGCACCTCATATTTTTCGATAAATGACTTTTATGATTTGACAGCCGGACCTGAAAAACCCAGCCCTGATCATCTTGTTAAAAACAAAATGCAGGAAAATATCAATTTATATTTAACACCATAAGCTCATCGCTCATCCAGCTGATTGAAGCTTTGGTGACGAAAGCGCTCATTACTCGACAATCCCTCGAGCTCCATTTCAGAACCTATGTTAGATACAGAAACCTGTAACACCGCCCCTTCATCAACGGGCTTCTCAGGCATTGACGTTCCATATTCTAAGGCATCAAGCAAATCCGCCCAATACTGCATCATGCTGCGACGCTGCACGACATACTGAGCATGATTATAGGCGGCTCGCACTTTATTGGTGTCCGCATGGGAAAGCTGGGCTTCAATCCAACCGCTATTAAAATTTAGTTCGTTTAATGCGGTGGAAATCGTCCCTCGCAAACCATGGCCAGTGAGCTCACCTACAAACCCCATCCGCCTGATAGCACTATTCAGAGTATTTTCACTGATCTTCTCGTGAGGCTCAACCCGATGAGGCAGCAGATAACGCCGACCACGACCTTTACCTTTAAGCAAGCAGCTGACGATCTCTAAAGCCTGCCTGGATAACGGAACAATATAGGAGGGGATCACTTCTCCCTTGTTGCGCACCCGATTACGCAACTGCTTGACGCCCTCGGCGGGAATAAACCAAACCCCGTTCTCCAAGTCAAACTGCTCTGGCGTTGCAGCTCGCAACTCCCCCGTCCGGACGCCCGTAAGCAACAACAGGCGCACACCAAGCTTAGTCGTAGTTGCTCCGCTAAAGTCCTCCAGCCTCTTGAGAAACCGAGGAAGCTCCGACAACTGCAGGTGGGGATTGTGACGAACCGGCGGCGGAGTTTCAGCAACGATGTCTAAGTCGGAAGCTGGATTGACATCAATAATTCCCTCAGCCATTGCATAGCGAAAGATATGGTTCAGCCAAGTCCGGCATTTTCCTGCCGACACCAAAGCGCCCCGCCCTTCAATCCGGCGCACGACTCCCAGGACATCCAGACGTGTAATCTCGGCCATGGTCAATTTCCCCAGGACAGGGAGAATATCTCGGTCAAGATAGCGCTTCGATTGTCCAGAGCTGCCTTTTTGCCCAGGCGTCAGCTTCTTGCTACGAAACTCATGCCAACGGGCAGCCACCGCCTCGAACGAATTGTCTCGAGCCGACGCCCTCTGCTGCCGCTCCAGACGGCGCGTCTGACGAGGGTCAATATCCTGCGCAACAGCAGCGCGAGCGCTGTCACGACGCTCACGGGCCTGTTTTAGGCTGATCTCAGGGTAGGTTCCAAAGGAGATACGAAGTTGCTTGCCATGCAGGCTGTAGCGGAAGTGCCACTGCTTACTGCCCCGGATCGGGACGAACAGCGACAAGCCAAGACCATCGGCGAGTGAATAGTCTTTGCTGGAAGGCTTGGCATGACGAACGGCGGTATCGGTGAGTGGCACGATGAATCTCCCATTGCTTGGAGCAACGAGATACCTCTTGTGAAGAGGTACACCAACAAACAATCCGGCATTCGCGATGTACTATTTAACGTACTGGAAATGCTTGGCTGCTGGTGGATTCCGATGGAACGCTATAAACGAAAAAAGCGGCCAAAGGCCGCTATTTCCGGTGCTTCCAGGCGTTCAGTGGGCCTTAGTGGAAGCAAATATGGCGCAGCGGACGGGACTCGAACCCGCGACCCCCGGCGTGACAGGCCGGTATTCTAACCGACTGAACTACCGCTGCGCGTAACACATGAAGCGAATGGTGGGTGATGACGGGATCGAACCGCCGACCCTCTGCTTGTAAGGCAGATGCTCTCCCAGCTGAGCTAATCACCCTTCGTTTCGGTGTGGCGCGCATTCTACGGAGCGACCCCAAGTCTGGCAAGCACTTTCTTAAATCTTTTTTTTCAGCCCTTCCAATGGCTTAGGCAGGGTTGGCCTCAGACGCTATCAAGAGAATAATGCCCCACTTTGTATAAAGGAGAGACTCACCCCATGTGGTTCAAGAACCTGCTTATCTATCGCCTGACCCAAGATCTGCCTGTTGATGCCGAGGCGTTGGAAACTGCAATGGCCACCAAACCGGCGCGCCCTTGTGCAAGCCAGGAGTTGACCACTTACGGTTTCGTCGCGCCTTTTGGTAAAGGTGAAGACGCGCCCCTGGTGCACGTCAGCGGTGACTTCCTGCTGATCGCTGCGCGCAAGGAAGAACGTATCCTGCCCGGTAGCGTGGTGCGTGATGCGGTGAAGGAAAAGGTCGAAGAGATCGAAGCCGAGCAAATGCGCAAGGTCTACAAAAAGGAACGCGACCAGATCAAGGATGAAATCATCCAGGCGTTCCTGCCACGTGCCTTTATCCGTCGCTCGTCGACCTTCGCCGCCATCGCGCCGAAACAGGGGCTGATCCTGGTGAATTCGGCCAGCCCCAAGCGCGCCGAAGACCTGCTGTCGACCCTGCGTGAAGTGATCGGCACCCTGCCGGTACGCCCACTGACCGTGAAAACCGCGCCAACCGCCGTCATGACCGACTGGGTCACCACCCAGAAACCGGCCGATGACTTCTTCGTCCTCGACGAGTGCGAACTGCGCGACACCCACGAAGACGGCGGTATCGTGCGCTGCAAGCGCCAGGACCTGACTGGCGAAGAAATCCAGCTGCACCTGAGCACCGGCAAAGTCGTGACCCAACTGTCCCTGGCCTGGCAGGACAAATTGTCCTTCATGCTCGACGACAAGATGACGGTCAAGCGCCTGAAGTTCGAAGACCTGCTGCAAGACCAGGCTGAACAGGACGGCGGTGACGAAGCCCTGGGCCAACTGGATGCCAGCTTTACCTTGATGATGCTGACCTTTGGCGACTTCCTGCCGGCGCTGGTGGAAGCACTCGGCGGTGAAGAGACCCCGCAAGGTATCTAAACAGGCACGATCAATGTAGGAGCTGGCAAGCCAGCTCCTACAGTTGATTGGGTTGCCACTCCCAGCACTCTAATAATAAGGACATCCCCATGCGTGCACTCGCCGCCCTGAGCCGCTTCGTCGGCAATACCTTCGCCTACTGGGTGCTGATCTTTGCCGTGGTTGCGTTCCTGCAGCCCACTTGGTTTATCGGCCTCAAAGGCGCCATCGTGCCGCTGCTGGGTCTGGTGATGTTTGGCATGGGGCTGACCCTCAAACTTGAAGATTTCGCCGAGGTCGCTCGCCACCCATGGCGTGTGGCACTGGGTGTGGCCGCACAGTTTGTGATCATGCCCAGCGTGGCCTGGTTGCTGTGCCAGGTCTTCCAACTGCCGCCGGAAATCGCCGTCGGTGTGATCCTGGTCGGTTGTTGCCCAAGCGGCACCTCCTCCAATGTCATGACCTGGCTGGCCCGTGGCGACCTCGCGCTGTCGGTGGCCATATCCTCCATCACCACCCTCCTCGCCCCGTTGCTGACGCCAGCGCTGATCTGGCTGCTGGCTTCGGCCTGGCTGCCGGTGTCGTTCATGGAGTTGTTCTGGTCGATCCTGCAAGTGGTGGTGCTGCCTATCGTCCTTGGCGTAGCAGCCCAACGCCTGCTGGGGGCTCGTGTGCGGCACGCCGTTGAGGTATTGCCACTGGTATCGGTGGTCAGCATCGTGCTGATCGTCGCAGCCGTAGTCGCAGCGAGCCAGGCGAAGATCGCCGAATCGGGCCTGCTGATCATGGCGGTGGTGATGCTGCACAACAGCTTCGGCTACTTGCTCGGTTACTTCACCGGCCATGTGTTCAAACTGCCGCTGGCGCAACGCAAGTCGTTGGCGCTGGAAGTGGGCATGCAGAACTCGGGGTTGGGAGCCGCGCTGGCCAGCGTGCACTTTTCGCCGCTGGCGGCGGTACCCAGCGCCTTGTTCAGCGTCTGGCACAATATTTCCGGGGCGTTGCTGTCGACGTATTTCCGCCGGATGAGCGAAAAAGAAGACCGCAAGGCCCTCGCCGAAACTTGATAGGACGCGGGCTTTTCGGCACTCTACGCACCTTCGCGGGGACGACCCCGCGACTCGTTTGAGCATTCAATCCGGGGACGGCCCCACTTCTAAAAGGAAGGTCTTTATGTCCTGGGTCATTCTGTTTTTCGCCGGGCTGTTTGAAGTTGGCTGGGCCGTCGGCCTGAAATACACCGATGGTTTCAGCAAACCGCTGCCCACCGCCCTGACGATTGCCGCCATGGCCGTCAGCCTTGGCCTGTTGGGGCTGGCCATGAAGGAGTTGCCGCTGGGCACCGCCTATGCCATCTGGACCGGTGTCGGTGCCGTGGGCACGGTGATCGCCGGGATTATCCTGTTTGGCGAGTCCATGGCGCTGTTCCGGTTGGCCAGTGTGGCGTTGATCATTGCCGGGTTGATTGGTCTCAAGATCAGCGCCTGATGCTGTTGTAGGAGCCGGCTTGCCGGCGATGAGGCCCTTGAATCCCGTAATGGATTTGCGGACGCCATCGCCGGCAAGCCGGGCACCTACAGGGTGGTGCCACGCAATGCCAGCACTTGTTCCTGTAATGCCTCTGGCGTCGCCTGCTCCACCGTCAACGACGGCCCCGCCACCAACGTCACCCGCGACCAGATCCGGTGAAAGATCCCCTTGTTCGGATCGCGGCTGAAAAAGCTCCCCCATAACCCTTGTAACGCCATGGGAATCACCGGCACCGGGGTTTCCTCAAGAATCCGCGTCACCCCACTCTTGAACTCGTTCATCTCACCGTCGGCGGTCAATTTGCCTTCCGGGAAGATACACACCAGCTCACCGTCCTTCAGGTATTGGCTGATACGCTGGAAGGCCTTTTCGTAGATCTCCAGGTCTTCATGGCGCCCGGCAATCGGAATCGTCCCGGCCGTGCGGAAGATAAAGTTGAGCACCGGCAAACGGTAGATCTTGTAATACATCACAAAACGAATCGGCCGACGCACCGCACCGCCAATCAGCAATGCATCGACAAACGACACATGGTTGCACACCAGCAACGCCGCGCCTTCGTCCGGGATATGTTCCAGGTTGCGATGCTGCACGCGGTACATGGAGTGGCCGAGCAGCCAGATCATGAAGCGCATGGTGAACTCGGGGACAATCCTGAAGATGTAGGTATTGACCGCAATGTTAAGCAGCGACACCACCAGGAACAGCTCGGGGATCGACAGCTTGGCCACGCTCAGCAGCAGGATCGTGACAATCGCCGAAACCACCATGAACAGCGCATTGAGGATGTTATTGGCGGCAATCACCCGCGCCCGCTCGTTCTCGGCGGTGCGCGACTGGATCAGGGCGTACAGCGGCACGATGTAGAAACCGCCAAACACCCCAAGGCCAAGGATATCGGCCAATACCCACCAGGCCTGGCCATAGCTCAAGACCGTCAGCCAGTCATTGGCCTGGACGTTCTGCGGGAAGCCGCCAGAGTGCCACCACAGCAACAGGCCAAATACCGTCAGGCCGAACGAGCCAAAAGGCACCAGGCCGATTTCCACCTTACGCCCGGAGAGTTTTTCGCAGAGCATCGAGCCCAGGGCGATACCGACCGAGAATACGGTGAGGATCAGGGTGACCACGGTCTCATCGCCATACAGCCACTCTTTGGCGTAGGCCGGGATTTGCGTGAGGTAGATCGCCCCGACAAACCAGAACCACGAGTTGCCGACAATCGAGCGCGACACGGCGGGCGTTTGCCCCAGGCCCAGGCGCAAGGTGGCCCAGGATTGACTGAAGATATTCCAGTCCAGGCGCATCTCGGGGCTCGATGCCGCCGCGCGAGGGATGCCACGGCTGGCCAGGTAACCCAGCACGGCAATGGCGACAATCGCGGTGGACACCACCGGCGCGTAGTGGGTTGAGGACATCATGACCCCGGCACCGATGGTCCCGGCGAGGATCGCCAGGAACGTGCCCATTTCCACCAGGCCGTTGCCGCCCACCAGCTCTTCTTCACGCAGGGCCTGGGGCATAATCGAGTACTTCACCGGACCAAACAGCGCCGAATGGGTACCCATGGCAAACAGGGCCAGCAGCATCAGTTCCAGGTGGTTGGTCATGAAACCCACGGCGCCGACGGCCATGATCACGATCTCGCCGATCTTGATCGCGCGGATCAGCGCATCCTTGTTGAATTTCTCGCCAAACTGCCCGGCCAGGGCCGAGAACAGGAAAAACGGCAAGATAAACAGCAAGGCGCAGAGGTTGACCCAGATCGAGCGGTCGCCCTCGATGGCCAGCTTGTAGAGAATGGCGAGGATCAACGACTGCTTGAAGATATTGTCGTTGAACGCCCCCAGGGACTGGGTGATGAAGAACGGCAAAAAGCGCCGTTTGCGCAGCAAAGTGAATTGCGAGGGGTGACTCATCGTCCGTGTTCCTGCGTGGCCTGAAGGCTTTATTGGTTTTCAGGCCACGACTTTACCTAATCCTGCTTACTTATTCCCCAATCCTGCAATGCACGGTGAAACAAACAGCTCACCTTTATAGGCACCCTGCACCGTGCGCTTGCTGACAACCAGCCACATCAGGGCCAGGGCGGCGACCAGCACGCTGCCGGTCACGCTGAAAAATGCCAGGTGCAAGGTACTGCCCAGTTTCAGCGTGGTCAGGGCATACACCCCCAACGGGAAGGTAAAGCCCCACCAGCCCAGGTTGAACGGAATACCGGCGCGCAGGTAACGCAGGGTGATCAGCACTGCGATCAACATCCACCACAAGCCAAGGCCCCACAGGGTGATGCCGGCAACCAACCCCAGGCCTGCGGCAATCTCACCGATCCCGGCAAAACCATTGGCGGCGAAGATGGCCGGCGCGTCCTGGCCCAGCAGCAACATGCCCAGGGCGCCGGTGCCGATCGGGCCAAGAGCCAGCCAGCTCGACGCCGCCATATTGGCGTGGGGCAGTTTATGCAGGGCCATGCGCAGCATCAGGATGGTCAGAATGCTGAAGGCCACGGGCAGGGAAAATGCCCAGAGCACGTAGCTGGTCACCAGCATCACCAGTTGCGAATGGGCATCGGCCAGGTGCGGCGCCAACAAGCCACCACTGGCGGCGGCGACTTCGGCGGCCACCACCGGCAGCAGCCAGACGGCCGTCATCTGGTCGATGCTGTGCTCTTGACGGGTAAACATCATGAACGGGATCAACACCCCGCACGCCAATGCCATGGCCACGTCCAGCCACCACAGGGCTTGAGCCAGTTGCACCACGCCCTCGCCCCAGCGCGGCAGGCCAAACAGCAGCAGGCCATTGATGATGGTCGCCAGGCCCATGGGGATGGTGCCGAAAAACATCGAGACCGTGGAGTGCCCGAAAATCCGCCGTGCCTCGTCATAGAACATCACCCAGCGCGCCGCGTATAAGCCGCTGAACAACACAAACAGGAAAATCGTCAGCAGCCACAGCCCTTCGGCGATGGCATAGACGCCCGGCAGTTGCACCGGCAATTGTGCCAGGGCCAACGCCAGAACGCCGGTCCCCATGGTGGCGGCGAACCAGTTGGGGGTGAACTGGCGAATCACTTCCCTGGGGCCGGCCAGGTGGCTGAACGGTTTGTAACTGCTGGTGATGCTATTGGGGCACGTCATGGCTAAATCCTCTTCCTCGTATGAGGTTGAGTCCATGATAGAAGCCGAACGAATATCTATATAACGGGTAATATCTCTAACTGTTATCTGTTTTACCTATATACAGCTTTGACGGGTGCTTGCCTCATCAGGCCAATCAAGGCGCCAAGCGCCAATATGATCAGCACCACACCGTAGCCGTCAGTGGTCGCGATCAGGCCAAAACTGCGGGTCAGGTTGCCTGCCAGCAAAGACGGCAGGCAAAACGCCAGGTAACTCAGGACGTAAAACGCCGACATCAACCCGGCCCGCTCATGGGGCAACGCCAGGGGCACCACGCTACGCACCGCCCCAAGAAAACCTGCACCAAATCCGCTGCCAGCAATCAGCGTAGCGAAGAAAAACAGCGGCAGGCTGGCGCTGTGGACAGCGCCGAGGATCAACGCGACACCCACAGCCAACAGGCTTGCCCCCAGGCGCAGCACCTTGTCTGCCGGGCGATTGCGCAGGCTGAAGATCATCAGCGCACCGCTCAAGGTCAGCACCGCGACCAGACCGCCACCGATCAGGTTGGAGGTCGATCCGGTCGCCGCCCGCACCAGCGACGGTGCCAGCGACAAGTAGAAACCGCCCATCGCCCACACGGCGATATCCACCGGCAACGACAGCCACAAGGCCCTGCGCGCCTGGGGCGGCACGTGCAAAGTCGGCCATAGCGAAGCCAGCGCACCCGGCATGCGGCTGACACTCTCCGGCAGCCGCCAGACAGACAGGCTCTGCAACAGCATCAGCCCGAACAAGGCCCAGTAGATCAACTGGGTGGGCAGCGGCGCGAACTCCACCAGCAAACTGCTGCCCATGGCGCCACAGGCCATGCCCAGCAACGGCGCGACACTGTTGACCAACGGGCCCTGCTGGCGGTCGGTATCGAGCAACGCGGCCCCCAGCACGGCGGTGGCCATGCCCGTGGCAAACCCTTGCAAGGTACGGGCAGCGATCAGCCAGGCGACACTGTCCGCGTGGATAAACAGCAGCATCGCCAGCATATTCAGGACCAACGCGACAAAGATCACGGGTTTGCGCCCCAGGTGATCCGACAACGAGCCGACCGTCAGCAACGCCGCCAACAGGCTCAAGGCATACACCCCAAAGATCAGCGTCAGGGTACCGGCGGAAAAATGCAGGCCTTCCTGGTAAAGGTGATACAACGGCGTCGGCGCGCTGGAGGCCGCGAGAAACGTCAGCAGAGTGATCGCCAGGAACACCAGGCTGAAACGGTGAGAAGTGACGCTGGACATGGGCACGCTCCGCTAAAGCTAATATTTTGCTTTTGCGCAGTGTGCTACTGCATCGAGCTTAAAGCAAATTCTTTGTGTTAAGGTTTTGGCATGGCGATAAAAGAAGGCCTCCGCCCGGGGGGCCGCAGTGCCCGGGTACAAGAGTCGGTTCATTCGGCGGTGCGTCAGTTGCTCCAGGAGCAAGAGCGCACCAGCGTGACCGTGCCCCAGATCGCCGCGCGCGCAGGCGTGACACCTTCGACGATTTACCGGCGCTGGGGCGATCTGGCCGCCCTGCTCGCCGACGTCGCCCTGGCGCGCATGCGCCCGGACAGCGAACCGGCCAACACCGGCAGCTTGCGCGGCGACCTGCGGGCCTGGGCCGAGCAATACCTGGACGAGATGAGTTCGGAACCGGGGCGTAACATGATGCGCGACGTGCAGTGCAGCCAGACGCCGGGGTATTGCGTGACGATTCTGGGCGGGCAGTTGCAGGTGATCCTGGATCGTTACCAGGGTAGCGGCCAGGCATTGCCCAGCGTAGATCGGCTGATCAACTTGCTGGCGGCGCCAACAGTATTTCGGATTCTATTTGCTACCGAGCCGATGCAGATTGAAGAGCTGCATGAACTAATCGAAATCGCCCTGCAGCCCTGAGCCACACACAAATCCAAATGTAGGAGCGAGCTTGCTCGCGAAGAACTTGAGAGCGCCGCGGTTATCTAGCAAACACGCGTTATCGTTGACGTCCTTCGCGAGCAAGCTCGCTCCTACAGAGGGCGATGACCGCTTAACTGACTGGCATTAGGGCAAGCCCGCACACAAGCCTACCCCAACATTTTTGAGCCTGTCCGGCTGGATGCTTAGGTCCGCATCCCACGCCCACTCACCAGCAACCGCGCGCACCCGATATACAACACCACCGTGGCCACGATCATGAAAGTGATCGCCACGCTGATCTTGATATCCGACACGCCGAGGATCCCGTAGCGGAAGGCGTTGACCATATGCAGCACCGGGTTGGCCAGCGATACGGTCTGCCAGAACGGCGGCAGCAAGGTGATCGAGTAAAACACCCCGCCCAGGTAGGTCAACGGCGTCAGCACAAACGTCGGGATGATCGAGATGTCATCGAAGTTGCGCGCAAACACTGCGTTGATAAAACCCAGCAGCGAGAAGATGGTCGCCGTCAGTACCACCACCAGGATGGTCACCCCCAGGTGATGCACCTGCAGGTCGGTGAAAAACATCGACAGCACCGTCACAATCGCCCCGACCATCAGGCCACGCAGCACGCCGCCCAGGGTGTAGCCGATCAGGATGGTGTGCGGCGAGACCGGCGAGACCATCAGTTCTTCGATGGAGCGCTGGAACTTGCTGCCAAAGAAACTCGACACCACGTTGCCGTAGGAGTTGGTGATCACCGACATCATGATCAGCCCCGGCACGATGTATTCCATGTAGGTGAAGCCACCCATATCGCCAATCTGCCGGCCGATCAGGTTGCCGAAGATCACGAAGTACAAAACCATGGTGATCGCTGGCGGCAGCAGGGTCTGCGGCCAGATGCGCATGAAGCGCTTCACTTCGCGATAGACGATGGTGTTAAGCGCTACCAGGTTGGGTTGGAACTCGGAACTCATACCGCCACCTTCGCCAGATTTTTCTCCACCAGGGACACGAACAACTCCTCAAGGCGATTGGTTTTGTTACGCAGGCTCAGCACTTCAATGTTCTGCGTGGCCAACTGGCTGAACAGCGCAGTGATGCCCATGGCTTTATCGACCTGCACTTCCAGGGTGTGGCTGTCCACCAGGCGGCTTGGGTAGCCGATCAGTTGGGGCGGCACGGACAGGTTGTTCTTCAGGTCGAGCAGGAACGTCTCGACATGCAACTGGCCCAGCAGGTTACGCATGCTGGTGTTTTCGACGATGGTGCCGTGGTCGATGATGCCGATGTTGCGGCACAACTGTTCAGCCTCTTCCAGGTAATGGGTGGTGAGGATGATCGTGATGCCTTTCTGGTTCAGCTCGGTGAGGAAAGTCCACATCGAGCGACGCAATTCGATGTCCACCCCGGCCGTCGGCTCGTCGAGGATCAGCAGGCGCGGCTCGTGCACCAGGGCGCGGGCGATCATCAGGCGGCGCTTCATGCCGCCGGACAGGGAGCGTGATGGCACGTCGCGCTTGTCCCACAGGCCCAACTGGGTCAGGTACTGCTCGGCGCGTTCCTTGGCGATTTTCGGCGGGATGCCGTAGTAACCGGCCTGGGTCACCACGATATCGAAGGTCTTTTCAAACTGGTTGAAGTTGAACTCCTGGGGCACCACACCAATGCTGCGCTTGAGCGCGGCCGGGGATTTATCCAGGTCATGGCCAAAGATATTCACCGTGCCACTGGTTTTGTTGACCAGGGTCGAGAGAATGCCAATGGTGGTGGACTTGCCGGCGCCGTTAGGGCCGAGCAAGGCGAAGAAATCACCTTCAGCGACATCCAGATCGATACCACTCAGGGCCTGGAAACCGTTGCCGTAGGTTTTGGTTAGCTGCCGGATGGACAGAGCGGAACTCATATCGGATTACGCACCAAGGAAGGGAATAGAAACAATAGATAAGGGCGCACTGCACGCAATACAACTGCGGGGCACGGCAGGCATGGTGCTTGCGTGCGCCGCACAAGTACAGTCACCCGTATTAATAGTCAGTATTAAGTCAACGCGGTCATCACCGCTTTTTGATAGGCCGGGCGTTGCTGCAAACGCTGGTACCAGGCCTCCAGATTAGGCATCGAGGGCCGTTCGATAGGCATCTCGAACCAGGCGTAGATAAAGCTGCCCAGGGGAATATCGCCCATGCCGATCTCGTTGCCCGACAGGTAGGGCTGCGTGGCCAGGGCCTGCTCCACCGTGCCCAGAGCCTCGATGCAGGCCTGGCGACCGGCATGGATGTTGTCCCAGTTCTGTTTCTCGGCGGGGGTGCGCAGCACGCCCCAGAATACGATCTTGAACGGCTCGGCCAGTGTGGAGGTGGTCCAATCCATCCATTTCTCGGCATTGGCCCGCGCCTGCAGGTCGCTTGGGTACCAACTCGATGCCTGTTTGGCGCAGAGGTAGCGCACGATGGTGTTGGATTCCCACAACACAAAATCGCCATCTTCGATCATCGGCACCCGGCCATTGGGGTTCAGCGCCCGGTATTGCGGGGTATCGACCACGCCAAAAGCCCCGCCCGCATCAATTGCCTCATAGTCCAGGCCCAGTTCCTCGGCGCACCACAGTGCTTTCCTGACGTTTGATGAATTTTTACGACCCCAGATCTTCAGCATGATCGACCTCTGAATAGATGAATGCCGGGGCAGCATACGCCGGTTCAGCCGCGACTCAAATCGCTCTGCATATCGCCTAACAGCTGCGGCGACTGCTCGCCAAACAGGTGTGGGTAACATTTCTCCAGGTGGGCAAAGAAGAATTCCTCGGGCACCTCGGCAAATTGCCCATGGTCCACCACGTACTCCATGGAGCGCTTGCCCTGGCGGTTGAAGGGGTGGAACACACTGTCATTGATCCCGTCGAAATCCAGTGGCGGCACATCGAACAATTCGCACAGCTGACTGTTGAACGCTGGCGTGGCCTTGACCCAGCGCCCGTCCAGATACAGTTCGGTGTAGCCGTGCATGGCGAACACATCACTCTTGAGCAGCTCGATCAGGCGCGGGGTCGATAAGTGATTGCGCACGTCCGCCAGGCCAATACGCGACGGTATGCCGCAATGCCGGGCGCAGGCGGCCAGCAGGGTGGCCTTGGGCACGCAATAACTCTGCCCGGTGGCCAGGGCGTAACTGCCCGCCAGGGTTTGCGGATCGCGGCTGAAGGTGTAAGGGTTGTAGCGCACCGCTTCACGCACGGCGTAGTACAGACTGACTGCCTGGTCACGGGGGTCGCGGCTCGCACCGCGGTGTTTTTCGGCGAACTCCACCACCGTGGGGTGGTCACTATCGATGAAGCGGCTGGGACTCAAGTACGCATTCATGGGGATTTTCTCCGAGGCGAGCCTGGAGTCTAACCACAGGCCCGACCGAGGGATAACGACGATTCGGCCAAATGTCGGCGCCTGCTGCCTGTGACTGGAGAGCACTTCCCGCCACACACGTAACACCCTCAGGCACCGCTTTTTCGGATGCCGACTAAGCTCTGAGGGTGCTTCTGCCCCTGGTTTCACGGAGGATTGAATATGCTGTTGTTGTGGATACTGGTTCTGGTGCTCGGCATTGCCTACCTGGCACACCGTCGCACCGCGCCCCTGCCCGCCCTGGGTGTGGTCGCCGTCTACCTGTTGGCAATGGGTGCCTTCAGCCATGCACCGGGCTGGCTGCTACTGGTTTTCTGGGTGTTGATTGCAGTGGTCGCCGCGCCGCTGCTGTTGCCCGACCTGCGCCGCCAGTACTTCACCGCACCGCTGTTCAACTGGTTCCAGAAAGTGCTGCCGCCGATGTCCGAGACCGAGCGCGATGCCATCGACGCCGGCACCGTGTGGTGGGACGGAGAGCTGTTCAGCGGCCGCCCCGACTGGGACAAACTGCTGGCCTACCCCAAGGCGCAGTTGACCGAAGAAGAACAGGCCTTTATCGACGGCCCGACCGAAGAACTGTGCGCCATGGTCACCGACTGGGAAATCGGCCAGGCCATGGACCTGCCGGCGGCGGCCTGGGACCATATCAAGCAACATGGCTTCTTCGCCCTGATCATCCCCAAGGAATACGGCGGCAAGGGCTTTTCGGCCTACGCCCACTCCCAGGTAGCGATGAAACTGGCGACCCGCAGCGGCGACCTCGCTTCCACCGTCATGGTCCCCAACTCCCTGGGCCCTGCCGAACTGCTGCTGCACTACGGCACCGACGAGCAACGCAACCACTACCTGCCGCGCCTGGCGCGTGGCGATGACATCCCGTGCTTTGCCCTGACCGGCCCGCTGGCCGGCTCCGATGCTGGTGCGATGCCCGACACCGGGGTGATCTGCAAAGGCGAATGGGAAGGCAAGGAAACCCTCGGCCTGCGCCTGAACTGGGAAAAACGCTACATAACCCTCGGTCCAGTCGCAACCCTGCTGGGCCTGGCCTTCAAGGCCCATGACCCGGACCACCTGCTGGGTGAAGAAGAAGACCTGGGCATCAGCCTGGCGCTGATCCCCACCGACACCCCGGGCGTGGACATCGGCCGCCGTCACCTGCCACTCGGTGCCGCGTTCATGAACGGCCCCAACTCCGGCAAGGACGTGTTCATTCCCCTGGACTTCCTGATCGGCGGCCAGGAGATGCTCGGCAAGGGCTGGATGATGTTGATGAACTGCCTGTCGGTAGGCCGTTCGATTTCCCTGCCGGCGGTGGGCACCGGGGCCGCCAAGTTCACCAGCCTGGTGACCGGCCAATATGCCCAGGTGCGCGAACAGTTCAATGTGCCGCTGTCGGCTTTCGAAGGCATCCAGGAGGCCCTGGCCCGCATCGGCGGCAACGCCTGGCTGATGGACAGCGCCCGCATGCTCACCGCCAACGCCGTCGACCTGGGCGAAAAACCCTCGGTACTCTCGGCCATTCTCAAGTATCACCTGACCGAGCGCGGCCGCGAGTGCATCAGCCACGCCATGGACGTACACGGCGGCAAGGGCATCATCATGGGGCCCAACAACTACCTGGGGCGCAGTTGGCAAGGGGCACCGATCTTCATCACCGTGGAGGGCGCGAACATCCTTTCGCGCAACCTGATGATCTTCGGCCAGGGCGCGATCCGCTGCCACCCATTCGTGCTCAAGGAAATGGCCCTCGCCGGTCGTGAAGACCGCGACCAGGCGCTCAAGGAGTTCGATGGCCTGTTGATGCAGCACATCGGCTTTGCCGTGAGCAACGCTGCCAGTACCCTGGTGTTGAACCTCGGCCTGGGCCACTTCGAAAAAGCGCCAGGCAACCGCTTGAGCCAGGGCTACTTCCGCGCGCTCAATCGCCAGGCCGCCGCGTTTGCCCTGCTGGCTGACCTGAGCATGATGCTGCTGGGCGGCGAGCTGAAGCGTCGCGAACGTCTGTCGGCAAGGCTGGGGGATGTGCTCAGCCACATGTACCTGGCCTCGGCGGCACTCAAGCGCTACCACGACCTGGATTCACCGGATCACCTGGAACCGCTGTTTGCCTGGGCCATGGAAGAAAGCCTCGGCCAGTCGGAGCGTGCGCTGGATGAACTGCTCAGCAACTTCCCTAATAAAGTGCTGGGCTGCCTGCTGCGGGTAATCGTGTTCCCGTTCGGCCGTCGCCATACAGGCCCATCCGATGCACTGGATGCCGAAGTCGCCGCCGTGATTGGCCGGGCCAAGGGCGATCCGACCCTCGAAGAACTACTGGCTGGCTGCTACCGCCCACAATCAGCCGAAGACCCGGTGGGCGCGTTGCAACAGGCCTACGACCTGCTGGGTGCCAGCCACCCGCTGCAGAAAAAACTCCACAGCGCGCTCAAGAGTGGCCAGGTCAAGCCTCGCGCCGGGGAACACGCCATCGATGCCGCATTGGAAGCTGGCGTATTGCAAGCGGCTGAAGCACAGACCCTGCGTGAGGCTGAAGCGGCGCGACGCAAGGTGATCGACGTGGATGACTTCAGCAAGGAGGAGCTGGCCCAGGCCCCCGGCAGGGTCCGTTAAGCCAGCGGTCATATAAAAGCGGGCGCGAGAGCTATATACTCTCGCGCCCGTTTTTGCTTTTGAGGACTTACTCTCGTGTCCAACGTCGTTGCCGATCATCTCGTCTTGCTCGACCACCTGCGCAGCATCCTGGTAGCCGTCGGCGAAGCCGAACAGGTTCCCGAGGAAAGCCACGTCTTGTTCCTGGAACGCTTTGATGAACTGCGGGCCCTGCTGCCCATCGACCCGATCGAAAGCCAATACCTGGGCCAGGACATGATGAGCCAGGTCATCCTGCGCTACCCGCAGATTGCCCATCTGGTACCGCGCGACCTGCTGTGGTTCTTCGGCGGTGACTGCCTGCACTTCATGCCCGACGATGAACTGGATATGTACCAGGCCCTGGAAGAACGCCGCTTCGAAGCCGAACAGAACGACGAACCGTTCGACTGGAACCAGGAAAAACAGCTGCTGGCCATGCCCCACGACCAGTCCAAGCACTGATCCCGAAAGCACTGGATATCAAATGTGGAAGCGGGCTTGTGTGGGAGCGGGCTTGCTCGCGAATACGGTGTGTCATTCAACACATCCAGCGACTGATTCACCGCTTTCGCGAGCAAGCCCGCTCCCACACAAGCCCGCTCCCATATTGTTTTCGACCGCATTGTTCCTACCGCCTGCGCAACGTCGGCTCCTTCGCCATGCACTCCACCAGATAATCAATAAACACCCGCAGCTTCGGCGGCAGGTACCGCGTGGGTGAATGCAGCAACCAGGCATCCCCATGGTACGAGGCAATGAAATCCCAGTGCGGCAAGACCTGCACCAGGCGCCCCTCCTCCAATGCATGCCGCGCGGTGAAGTACGGCAAGCTGCCAATCCCGACATCCTGCAGCACCGCATCCAACCGCACCCCCGTGTGGTTGGCCGCGTACCGGCCGCGCACGCCGACCGTCACCGTCTTGCCTGCCTGGCGGAATTTCCAGCGTGCGTCCCCGGGGGTTTCTCCCAGGTAAATACAACTGTGTTCCAGCAAGTCATGGGGATGCAGCGGTGTGCAGTGCGCAGCCAAATACTGTGGCGTGGCACAGAGCAGATGCTCGATCGGCAACAGCTGGCGCCCCACCAACCCCGGCGGCGGGCTGTCGGTGATACGGATGCTCAAGTCGACATTGTCATCGATCATATCCACCTGCCGATCCTCCAGGATCAATTGCACATCGACCTTGGGATAACGCCGCAAAAACTCCGGCATGTGCGGGTGCACCACAAACCGCCCCACCGCCTTGGGCACGCTGACCCGCACCAGTCCTTCGGCCTCGTGGGTGTACTGGCCGCTGATTTCCATCACCGAGCGCGCCGCGTTGACCATCTCCTGGCAGCGCTTGAAGACTTCTTCGCCACCCTCACTCAGGCGCAACTTGCGCGTGGTGCGCTGCAACAAACGCGTGGCCAGGGCCTGTTCCAGGCGCGAGATGCTGCGGCTCACGGACGATGGCGAAGCGCCCAGTTGGCGCGCCGCTTCGGAGAAACTGCCGGTTTCCACAACCTTGACGAAAATCGCCATTTCGCCCAGCAGTGGCAGAGGAAGATTGATGCTCATGACGCACAGGTCCATTGATATTTGAATGGATTATCACTCATCCGAGCACTATTTATACTGCCCGGTAGAACCCTGATGCGGATGTAGACCATGACCCAGCGCCTGTTTTTTACCCACGACCACCTGGTTGCCGATGTCGATGTGCTGGAGTGCACGCCCCATGAACAGCAGTTTGCAGTGGTACTGCAATCGACCATTTTCCACCCCCAGGGCGGCGGCCAGCCCTTTGATACCGGCTGGCTGGGGGACAGCACCGTCGTGAAAGTCGTGCAGGAAGCCGGGCGCATCGTGCATTACGTCGACCGCCCCCTCACGCCGGGCCCCACCCAGGCCCGCATCGACGCACAACGGCGCGCCTTGCATACGCGCCTGCATTCGGCCGGGCATTTGATCGGCAACGCTGGCGAAACCCTGGGTTGGATGCCGATCAAGGCCCACCACTGGCCCGGCGAAGGCAAGATCAACTTTATCCGTGGCGAGTCGGCGCAAGTCATGGAGGCCGAAACCCTGCAGGACCAGGTCAACCAGTGGATCGCCGCAGACTTGCCACGCCACATGGTGCTGGACGGCGATAGCCGGGAAGTCGGCTTTGGCGACCTGCCGCCCTACGCGTGTGGCGGCACCCATGTGCAAGCGCTTGCCCAAGTGGGCCAGGTCACCATCCTCGGCCTGTCCGAGAAAAAAGGCACCCTGTCGGTGCGCTACAGCCTGGACTGACTCAACCGCGATAAACCTGAGAATGCCAGTATTGGCCAGAGGCGGCATTTGCATATTGCCATAGGACATACCCCATCAAAGGCCCCTCCCTCTCAAAAGTGCTGCTAGTGTTTAGAAGTGTTTCCGACACAGACTTCAGAAACATCTTACAAGCCACCAGCAAAGGAATGCCCCAACAATGAACCTTTCCCTCAAACACTTGGCCGCTGCCACTCTGATGATTGCCAGCCTGTCTTCGGTTAGCGTGTCTGCCGTCGCCAGCATCAACCCGCAGCAGAGTGCGACTATTCTCAAAAGCCTGAATGACGCCTCGATCAAGGATTTCCGTACGTTCCTCGGCAACCTGGCTAAGAGCGATGTGGCGAAAACCGCCAACCTGGGCCCGGCAATCGAGGCTTTTCTCAACAATAAGGTGCTGACTGCAGAGCAGCAGAACGACGTCTATCGCCTGTTGGGGCTCTATACACGGGTTAAATACGGCGCAGCTGCCACCGAGTCCCTACGTGAACTGGTGGTCATTCCAACCGTCCAAATCGAGGGTGTTCCCCAGCATGAAAATCCTGAGTTTTTCAAGATTGCCGCAAAGATCAAGGCCTTGGCGCAATCCTTCAACCTGAGCTTTCGCAATGTCGACAACCGCGTCTATGAAATATCCCTGGAGGGCACGGGGGATGAAGTCGTCGGCCTTCATGCCCACGCGGATGTGGTGCCGGTGACACCAGAGAACTGGGTGCTGGAAGACGGCACCGTACTCGACCCCTTCGACGTCACCCTGGTCGGTGACCGCATGTATGGCCGGGGCACCGAAGATGACAAGAACGGCATCGTGGTCACACTGTATGCCATGAGGGTGATCAAGGAAGAAAAACTGCCGCTGGCACGCAGCTTCAAGCTGCTGGTTGACACCACTGAAGAAACCACCGGCGACGCGATCCCCTACTACCTAGAACGCAACCCGACACCCACCTATAACCTGGCGCTGGATGGCAGCTACCCGGTAGTGATCGCCGAGAAAGGCTATGGCACCGTAATGGCCACCTTCACCCGGCGTAAGGGCGAGGGCAATGGCGCCGAAATCCTCTCGATGACCGGCGGCCTTGCAACCAACCAGATTCCTTCGACGTCAGTCGCGATACTGCACAGCGACACACCCGCCGAATTGGCCACCAGCCTGCAGCAAGCCGGCACTGCTTATGTCAAGGCCAATGGCAATGATTTCACGGTCGAAGCCAAGGTGGTCGACAAAGAAGTCAAGCTGACCGTGACAGGCGTATCCGCTCACTCTTCCACGCCAGAGTCGGGCATCAACCCGGTGGCGCGAATGCTGGACTTCATCAACAGCCTGAACGGCAAAGTTGCGCTCAAACATAACGAGATTACCGACGCCGCCCGCTACTCCGCCGATAACTGGGGCCTGGACTACCTGGGCAACAAATTGGGTGTGGGTTTCTCCGATGACTTCATGGGCCCACTGACCGCATCCCTGACCCTTGTCGCAATGGATGAAAAAACCTTCAGATTGGCGGTAAATCTGCGAGTGCCCAAAGGCAAGTCGCCGGAAAAACTCAAGAAAGAAATCGCCGACAAACTAAGCGCCTGGAGCATCAAGAACCGCATCATACCGGCCTTCGATTACTCGATTGCCGCGCCGATGTACCGTAACCCCGAGGGCGAATGGGTCAAGACGTTGCTGATCGTAGCTGCGGAAAACCTGGGCATGGAACACAAGTTCCGCAGCTCAGCCGGCGCGACATCCGTGCATGACCTGCCCAACGGCGTGCAATTCGGCCTGGCACGACCTGAAGTCAAATACACCGGCCACACCGACAACGAGTTCAAGACCACCGAGCAGTTCCTGCTGGACCTGCAGATCGTCACCGAAATGATGGGGCGTATCGGGCAGTTGCCGAAACTCTGACTGATTGTCTGGATCCGCTCTGTTGGCGGGTCCATTTCCCCGAGTTTGAATCGCTGACACACAAAAACGCCGCTCATAACCGAGCGGCGTTTTTGTGTGCCTGCCATCCGAGGCATGGCCTCCATTTGCAACTACCTGGGAGCGTTGGTAGAAGAGAAAATGTAACGCGCAAAACGCCATTTCCCATCGGCCTCCCGATGCAGCAAGAAGATTTCCTGATTCCCTTCAGCACCACCAGGTTGAGCACTTGCCAGTGGCGTGGCGGTGCCATTGGAGCGCGTGCGGGCAAAAGCCCAATCCCGTGACAGCGGTCGAATCTCGTCAATCGTAAAGCGTATGTTGAGTTTGATCGCGGCGAAGACCTGCTGGTAGGCCTGGCGTACGGCGTCACGCCCGACCGCCGGCAAACTGTTTTGCGGCATGAACACCGCGTCCTGTGCATAAAGCGCCATCACCTGATCCAGGTCAGAAGCGTTCAGCGCCGCCTGATAATGGTTCAGTTGGGCTGTGACCGCCTCTTTCACATCCTCTTTTTCAGGGGCCGGTTGAGCGGCCAGGGCAAGGGCGGGGAGGAGCAAGGCGCCCAAGGTCAGCGCCAGGAATGAAGTCCGCATGATGTACTCCTTAATGTCAGAGTTTTACAACCAGTTTGCCCAGGGCCCCATCGCTTTCCATCAGGCGATGAGCATCAGGGATCTGTTCGAAATCGAAGGTTTTCGTGCGGATCGACGGTATGCGCCCCGCTTCGACTTCTTTGGCAATCCACAACAGGGGGCTGTCCTTGAGGGGCATGTCCGGCGTGCCCAGCAAGCCACTGCCAAAGAAGTTCAGCTTCACCGCCGAAGGCAGGTCCTGCATCAAGTGCAACTGCTCCAGGATCGGCGCGCCGCCCAGCAAACCGATCACACTGACCGCCCCGAATGGGCGCACGGTCTTGAGGCTGTCGCGCAGGGTTGCCGCACCGACCACCTCCAGTACCGCATCCACCCCTTGAGGCACCAACTGGCGCACGTGTTCGGCAATCGAGCCGTTGTCGACCACCACCTCATCAGCCCCCATCTCACGCAGACGCTGGATCTTGTCTGCCGAACGGGTCGTGGCAATCACTTTCAAGCCACGGGCCTTGGCATAGGTCAGTGCCGCCAGGCCGACCGAAGACGTCGCACCCCGCACCAGCAGCGTCTGCCCTGGCTCAATCGCCAGGCTCTTGTCCAACGCGCCCCACACCGTGAGGTAGGCTTCAGGCAATGCGGCAAGCTCTTCCCATGACAGCGTCGAACCGTCCAGGGAGATCACGTTGCTGCGCAACACCGTCACCTCTTCGGCATAACTGCCATTGCGGGCGAACTGCATCCCTCCCATGGCCGTAGCAACACGCTGGCCGGTGCGAAAAGTGCCCGACGGGTCATGAATCACCTCACCCACTGCCTCGATACCTGGCACTCGGGGAGCGGTGATCGGGCCCATTTTCCCGGCACGCAGGTAGGTCTCGGCACGGTTGAGGCCCAATGCCCGGACACGGATCCTGACTTCATCGTCCGAGGGTTGCACAGAGGGAATGTCGCGTAGCTTCAAAGCATCAGGCGTGCCAGCTTGTTCAATGACAAAAGCTTTCATGGTGATGACCTCAGGCGCGTGGTTGAGTGGTGGCGAACAGGTAGCGATGAATCTTCCAGTTACCTTGTTCATTGCGGAACACAAACAACTCATTGTTGCCCTCGGTCACATCAATCCCGGCCGCCAGAATGTGTGTGGTACCCGCCGAGGAGGTGCGCACCCAGGCCCAGTTACCGACTTCCTCTATCTCGTGGATGGTGAACTTGACATTCAGTTTGAGGGTGGCGAAGACCTGCTCGTAACCCGCTTGCACGGCGTCACGGCCGACCAGGGCAGGTGCATGCTGAGGCATGAACACCGGCTCGCTGCCGTACAAGTCGAGGATGGTTTTGATGTCGTTAGTGTTGAGGGCTGTTTCGTAACGGCTGAGAACAGATTTGATGGTCATCATGAAGCTCCGATTGATTTGAAGGTTCCGGCGTTGAGCCAGTGACGTCACTATCTATCAATCAGGTTTGGATATTAACCACTCAGAATGACAACCTTTCTCTCATCTATGGAAGGACAAGAACAGTAGGGTATCGCCCTGACGTCTTACAGAATCACACCGGCAACGGTGGCCATACGCCCATCGCGGTGTCCACAAACGCAATCATCTGTTCATACGGGACCTGGTCTTTGGCCTGCACGCTCAGGCCAAACATAACGGTGGTGTAGAAACCCGACAGGGTTTGAACATTCGTCTCTGCCGGCACATCTCCGTCGCACAGGCCTTGGTGAATGCGCGACTCGATCAGTCGGTGGGTTTCTCTGCGCTGTGCGCTGAGCTCGTCCTGGATTACCTGGCTTTCCGGGGTTCCGGACAACGCCGCCAGCACCACCAGGCAGCCACGGGGCGGATGGCTGCGATAAAACCGCGTGACCGTCTCCTTGAGCAAAACCTCCACCGCCTCGCGAGCCGTCGCAGCGTCTGCCAGGACGCTGTAGCGATAGGCGCCATGATGGGTGAGGTAGTGATCCAGCGCGGCGCGGAACAAACCTTCCTTGTTCTTGAAGGCGGCATACAGGCTTGGCGGGTTGAGCTCCATGGCCTGGGTCAGTGCGGTCAACGATGCCCCTTCGTATCCCCGCAACCAAAACACATCCATTGCCTGTTCCAGCACGTGCCCGCGGTCAAAGGCGCGCGGCCTTCCTCGTTCAGCCATGTTTCCCCCTCCTGATAATAACGATCACTACAAAAAATATTGACACGATCACTTGCCCTGAATTATTACATAGCGATCGTTATGTATATAGCCCCGGTTTTCCTGGCGGTACCAGAGGATGCACTCCGTGACAACGCGCTTACTTACACCCCTGGATATCGGGACTGTGACGCTGAAAAACCGCAGGATTTTTACCCCCCAAGTGCCCTCCTCGTCCCAGTCAGCCAGGCCTTGCAGCGTTCAATGCGTGGATGCCGGGCTGGTGATTGCATCGGGGGCACCTGTCTGCCCCGAAGGCCAGGGCCATACCGATGCCTCGGGTCTTTATTCAGCCGAGCAGGTCGCCGGCTGGAAAGTCGTTACCGACCGTTTTCATCAAGCCGGCTGCTTGATTGCCGCCCAGCTCTGGCATGTGGGTCGCGTGTCCCACCGTGACCTGCAACCGGACAATCACCCGCCCCTTGCCCCCTCGGCAATCCGAGCCCGCTCAGAGGTGTTCATCTGCAATGGCCAAGGCGCAGGCATCGGGGTGCCGGCCGCGAGCCCCAGGCAAATGACCCTGGCAGACATTCACGTGACCCAACAGGCGTTTGTGGACGCCGCCATCAATGCAATGGCTGCCGGGTTTGACCTGGTTGAGATTCATGGCGCCAGCGGCTATCTGATTGAGCAGTTCCTAGCCACTGGTACCAATTTGCGCCAGGACGAGTATGGAGGATCACTGGAAAGCCGTGCCCGGTTCCTGTTGGAAATCGTCGATCAGTTGATCAGGGTGCTAGGCGCGCAGCGCATTGGTGTGCGCCTGTCCCCCTGGGGCACCCTCAATGACATTGAAGATCGCGAACCCCACGCCATGGCCCTGTACCTGGCCGAGGAACTTAACCACCGCAACATTGCTTACCTGCACCTGGTGCAATGGCTGCCGGGCACAGGGCCGGCCTACCCCGAAGGCTTTTGCCGATGGCTACGGGCGGCCTTCAAGAACCCCTTGATCGTGTGCGCCAACCCCGATAGCGAGAACAGTGAGCGGCGGCTGCTTCAGGGCCTGGCAGACGCCGTCGCCACGACAACCTTATCCAGGCGATGTGCCTGTGACTCAAAACCCCAAGAAACTGCAGCATGGATCTGAATGCGGTCCGCATGTTCGCGGCCACGGCGCAATCCGGCAGCCTGACGGCCGCTGCCGAGCACCTGGGCATTCCACTTGCCACCATCAGCCGTCGGGTCCGGGACCTGGAGCGCGAGCTCAATGTGCAACTGTTGCAACGCTCGGTGCACGGCACATGCCTCACCGACGCCGGCATGCGCCTATACCAGCACGCCAACCGGGGCCTTGAGATACTGGCCAATGGCGAACGCGCCTTGCTCAACGATCAGGCTCGGCTTAAAGGGCTCTTGCGGCTTTCACTACCGTCCTCGCTCACGCCATGGTGGGAGATGCTCTCAAGGTTCCAGCAGCGTTACCCAGGCATTGTGCTGCAGGTCCGGACCTGCGACAGGCCCATCAAGATGATCGAAGAAGGTGTCGATGTGAGCATGCGCATTGGCCGTTGCACCGGGCACTCCTTGAGCACTCAACGGATGCTCGCTTACCACCATGTGCTGGTGGCGGCCCCCGCATTGCTTCAGCGCCTGGGGGTGCCCGCCAGGGTCAAAGACTTGCACCAGTTCCCTTGTGGCGTCTGGAGCCAAGGCACCACGGCTTATTGGCGCCTGGGAAAGGAAATATTCAAACCTGAGCCGACGATCGTCACCAACGACTACACCCATTTGTGCAACCGCGCCCTGGCCGGTGACGTGGTGACCGAGCTCCCTCCCTTCATGACAATGGAGCACATCAAAAACCAGCAGTTGGTTGCCTTGCTGGAGGATCACCCGCTCCCTGACCTGGAGATCACACTGCACTACGCTTCACACCCGCATCCCTCGCCCATTGTGCAGACCTATCTGGATTTTGCCCGGCAGCACATAAAGCATCCTGCACGGTTCGATGCCCATTCGACCGAGCGGACTCACGCATAAGTCATCTCCTCTCTCAAGAACGGGATCCTGCCTCTCGCCAGCGACCCTACTCATGAAATTCAAATGGCATTAGCTTTTTCAAAGCGTGCAAACGCATCCATGCACTGAGGAGTGACACACATGACAACTAAACCTGCTGTGCTATTGGTACACGGTTTTTGGGGCGGGGCTGCACACTGGAGCAAGGTTATCGTTGAGCTGACACACAAAGGCTATACGAACATCCATGCCGTTGAACTGTCGCTGACCTCACTGGCCGAAGACGCTGAACGCACTCGCAAGATGATCGCCCAACAATCGGGGCCGGTTCTGCTGGTGGGCCATTCTTATGGCGGTGCAGTCATTACCGAGGCGGGTGACCAACCCAATGTCATCGGCCTGGTGTACATAGCCGCCTTTGCACCTGACGCAGGCGAGAGCCCTGCAAGCATCACCCAGGCACACCCGCCTGTCGCAGCCGCCAACCTTGTGCCTGACAGCGACGGCTATCTTTGGGTCAAGCCCGAACTGTTCCATGAGAGCTTCTGCCAGGACCTCAGCGCCGATGAAGCCATCGTGATGGGCGTCACGCAAAAAGCACCATTGGTCAGTACCTTCGCCAACACCATCAGCGCCCCGGCCTGGAAGAAAAAACCTTCGTGGTATCAGATCTCCAGTGATGACCGCATGATCGCCCCCGAAAACGAACAGCGCATGGCCAACCGACTCAATGCGCAAAAGGTCATCACCCTGCACGCCAGTCACGCTTCGCTGGCATCAAGACCGGTCGAAGTTGCCGCGTTTATTGATCAGGCCGCTGTTACCGCCTGCAGCAGCTAACCGTCGCACTTGAGCACCCCCATCCTGTGGCGGGTGCTTGAGACTGCCGCTTACATCAGCCCTGGTGGCGAGAGTCGATCATGAAAAAGCAAGCGTTGGTCGATAACACCGCGCGCGCCCTTACGGTTGACGCCGACGCAAAGCGGCGCGCCGATAGATCTCGTGCCGCGCAGCAATCATCGGATCACTACTGGTTTCTATGCCATCTACCAGGCGCCCAGGGTCAAAGGCCATGACTTGCTGGGCCAAGGCTTGCTGCGATGCCGGGACCAGGGTGTGCAACGTCAATATGCCCAGTTCGACTTCACGGTGGGCCTGCGCCCCTTTGCGAGGCCACGGGATGGAACCGTCATCAACGGCATCGCCGGGCGCGGCCAGTTGCAGAATCAGGCGCATATTCACAGGCCCGACACCCAGGCGCCCAGCCATTGCCTGTTGCAAATAATCATCAGGCATCGTGGCCAATTGCTCATCACCGAGCAACGGCTCCCTGATCTGCGGCTCGATGCGATAACGACCAATATGGCGCCCGCCTTGGGCATCAACAAACACCAGGCTATTGACCCCAAAATATTCGATCGAACTGTAACTGCGGGGAGCCGGCTTAACCGATTCAAGGAATGCCTGCGCCCTGGGATGATCTGCCAGGAACGCCTGTAGCGGCGCCGGATTGGCAGGCGATGCGACGCTGGCAGCAATCCCCTGCAAAAATGCCAGAAACGCTTGAGGGGTGGCAACGGGAAAGCCGTCGAAAGAGTGCGCGACAATATCCGTTGACTGGCCACCCGGCAGTTCAAATCGAATGGCCATGCCATGGGGACTCGCACTGGGATCACCATCGCGGGTGGACGGCACACCGCTGAAGTTCGAGAACCGTACCAGCACGGGCACACCTTCTCCCTGAAAGTGAGCCGCCCTACTCAGGCCTTGCGCAGCTTGTGACGCAACAAATGTACCGCCGACCAATACGCCTTTGGCATGCGCAATGCGAAACCCCGGATGGTTGCCAAACGTTGCGTAGAGAGCGTCTAGCAACGCGTCGTACAGCTGACTCTGTGACATAGGCACGCTCCTTTGGATCTGCAACTTATCCTGATTGGCGACTACTGGCCCAGAGATTGCGAGCATCCCTGTCAGCACTACCGTCGCCAGTGGTTTCAAGAAGCCCACGAACTCAAACCTGCACAGTCACTGGCGCGGGCCAGGGTTGAGGGCAATGTGTTTGTATTCAACGAAATCATCCATGGCCGCCATCCCGTTGAGCCGCCCTTGGCCTGATTGTTTGAACCCGCCCTCTTCGAACTCGTCGTAGACCACCGCCCAATCGTTGACCCACACCGTCCCCGCCTCAAGCTCACGGGCAACCCGCAGGGAACGGTCGATATCCCGTGTCCAGATGCTCGCGGCCAGGCCGTATTCGCTGTTGTTGGCCAACTCGATGGCTTGGGCTTCAGTGTCGAAGACTTGCAGGGTCAGTACCGGCCCAAAGGTTTCATACTGCACGATCGACATATCCGCGTCGTTTACTTGCAGCAGCGTCGGACGGTAAAACGCCCCCTGCGCCAACGGTCCCTCAGTGACCGGACCACCGCGCACGATGACCTGCGCTCCGGCAGCAATCGCCGCCTCAACCACCTTGTTGACGCGTTGCACGTTGGCCTTGTCGATCAAGGGTCCCATTTCACTCGCGGGATCCGCTGCCGGGCCTACGCGCACCGCTTTGAGACGGGCGGCCAGGCGCTCAATCAATACAGGCGCAATATCGCGCTGCACCAGCAGACGCGAGCCGGTCATGCAGAACTGTCCGGCGAAAACCGTCAGGGCCTTTTCCAGGGTCGGCACTGCCGCCTCAAGATCAGCATCGGCAAACACCACCATGGGTGTTTTCCCTCCCAGCTCCAGGCCGAAGCGCTTGAGGTGTTGCGCACCGACGGCTGAAATGCTGCGACCGGTACTCGTGCTGCCGGTAAAGCTGATCACCGGTACGTCGGGGGACTCAACCAGATGCTTGGAACCTTGCGGCCCGAGCTCGCTGAACAAGTTGATGACCCCCTTGGGCAACGAGACGGCTTGCGACATGATCCGCGATACCAACGTGTTGGTCTGGGCTGTCTGGCCGGGCATTTTGATTACCGCCGTACAGCCCGCCGCCAGGGCCGGGGCCAGGGAGCGAATCATCAGTACAACCGGTGAGTTCCAAGGCGCAATGATGCCTGCCACCCCGACGGCCTGGCGGATGACCAGGGAAATCTTGCCGGGCTTCGGCTCGGCGGCCCGTCCGTATTCGGCCCTGGCGAGCGCCGCGTAATAACGCAACTTGGAGGGCACCATGCTGACTTCAAACTTTGCCTCGGGCTTGATCTTGCCATTTTCCAGCGCGAGGATTTCGATCAACGCGGGAGTGTTACGCTCAAACGCATCCGCCAACTCCAGCAATACCTGGGCACGCAAGTGGCGGTCGTCTTTCCAGGCCGTTTGCACAAATGCCCGACGTGCCGCCTCGATGCCTTTCTGTGCCTCATTCTGTCCGCCATTGGCATAGCGACCAATGACGTTGGAGGTCGCGGGGTCAAAGGACTCTTTGTAGTCGCCGGAATCAAGCCATTGACCATCAATCCAGTTCAGCGCGGTAGTTGGATTCATTTTATAAACTCACTCAGCGATAGAGGTGGGCAATTTTTTCGGCGGTGGCAATCACCGTGATATTGATCGCGACAGAAGGCACATCAGGAAAAATCGAAGCATCCACCACCCGCAGGCCATGCAGCCCCAGGACCCGACCTTCCAGGTCAACCACCGCCCGCGGATCGCCTGCATGGCCCATAGGCGCGGTAGACGTGGGGTGATGGTAGGTATCAAGACTTGCCCGAACACTGGCCAGCAGCGCCTCGTCGGAGTCGGCGCCCGCACCGGGATTGAGTTCTGAATGAACAAACTGGCTCAAGGGCGCGCTCGCACCGATCCTGCGAGACAAGCGAATCCCTTCCAGCAGGCGCTGGCGGTCTTGCTCTTGGGCAAGAAAGTTGAGGTCGATCTTCGGGGCCACCAGCGGGTCGCGACTGACCAGCGTCACCTTGCCCGTGGACAAAGGCCGAGTCAGCGCCACGGCAAGCACAAACCCCACCTTGGTCGGGCTCTGCTCATGCGGGAACAAGTGGGTGGCGGTGATATGCAAATCCAGTTCACCGCCCTGGGCTGTGCTGCTATGAGTCCAGAGCTTGGCGCCGATTGCCGGGGATTGACTGCCGATCTGATCGGGCTGCGCGGCATACGCGTTGTAGTAGAACGGATGATCCACCAGGTGCTGACCCACTGGCAGGTCCGCCACCAGTGGAATCTGCAGGCCCTGCAGATCCGCAGCAGGACCAATGCCAGAGCGCAGCAGGATCGCGGCACTGCCATAGGTACCGGCACAAAGGATAACTTCGTCGGCCAGGAGCTTTTCGCCATTGGCCAGTTGCACCCCCGTGGCCTGCTTGCCATCGAACAACACCTTATCCACCAACGTGTCGGGACGAATATGCAGGTTGCGGCGCGAGCGGACGGGGTCTGTCAGATAGGCCATGCCCGTATTGACGCGCACGCCGTTGACCACGTTCATCGGATATGGCCCGACTCCGTCGGCCTGCGCCCCGTCAAAGTCCTCGATCACCTTGAAACCATTGGCCACCGTAGCGTCGATAAAAGCACGCTGCATGGGGGTCACATCCGCGCGGCTCAATTGATGCACGGGAAGCGGCCCGTCATGACCATGCAAGGCACTCTCGCCGCCGCTGTGGGTTTCCAGTTTTTTGAACCAGGGCAGCATTTGCTCGAAGCTCCAGCCAGGCAGATTCCAGCGCTGGAAATCAGCCTCCCGGGCACGAATCGCTACAGCACCATTGACACCCGAACTGCCTCCCAGCACCTTGCCGCGCACGGCACCAATGGGATGGTCGATGTAGCCGGGCTGGGTCTTGTATCCCCATTCAAACTCGGGGTTGCCATTGGCTCCGACAATATCGCTCTTGGCGATGATCTCGGGATAGTTGCTGGAGGTATAACTATGCCCAGCTTCGAGCAGGACTACCTGGCGCCCGTTGCTTTCACTCAAGCGACGGGCAAGTACCGCACCGGCGGAGCCACCACCGACAATAATCACGTTTATAGTACCAAGCGTACTCGTCATATTATTTCTCCTGCTCAATCGCTAAGGCTGGGTAATGGTATTGTTTTGTGCCGAGCGCACTTTCCAGTTCGAATTACTCCTCACCAGGACCCAGGTAAATATCCCCGAATAGGGAGGCATTACTTTGCCGCTGTCGTCTCGAACATCTTTGATGCTCCAGCGCCAGTGCACAATCGCTACATCCGGGCTGACAAGATTGATTTGCGGAACACCGCTGATGGCATAGACGCTCTTGTCATAACGCCCCTTGAATAATTCACTGTGAACTTGGTAAATCTTTGCCGGGTTATCCCATTTGCTTCCGGTAATACCGATAAAATCTCCATCCACCGCAAAAAGCTCGCTGAGTTTTTTGGCATCATGCAGATTCCAACTCGCAACAAACTGATCAATCAATTGTGTGATCGCCTGTTGTGCAGCATTCACTTCTGTACGGTTATCAGCTCTGGATGAGTCAGCACTGACCATCGAGATCGGAGCGCCAGACAATGCAACCACTAATATCCAGAGACGCGTATTTTTAAGAGCCAATATTCTCAACACGGAAAAGACCTCCACCAGCGGATCAAAATAACTTCCACCCGCGACAACACGGTGACTATTTACAACGCAAATAACTTGAGCGCATTCTCACGGCCGATTTTCATACGGTCGTTATCACTGATCAGCGCATTATCAAACCATGTGCTGGCGGTCTTCATGCTTTCATAGGGGTAATCAGCGGAGAACAGCATGCGGTCTACGCCAATTTCACTGATGGAGTCCAGCAAGCCTTTCGTGTGAAAGTGCCCTGCCGTGGTTAAATAAAAGTTGTTCGATAAATAATGCCCGACTGATTGTTTGGCATTGCCAAGCCCCACACCCTCACGCTGCATGTTCAGACGATGCTGCAACCGTGGCAGCATCAACGGTAAACCTTCACCCAAATGCCCGAGAATGACAGTCAGGTTGGGATACTTGTCGAAAAGCCCACTGAGCATCAAACGAATCGCATGGGTGGCCGTTTCATGGGCAAACCCCCAGGCTGAACCGACAAGAGATGGATAACCTTCATAGATACGGCGCTGACTGGGCAACGGTTCACGAGGGTGCAGGTAGACGGGAACATTCAACGCCGCTACACGCTCCCAAAACTCCCAGACAGGCGACTCATCCAGGTATTGGGCGCTGTCGACATTGCCTATATTGGTGTAACCGTTGATCAATGCACCGACAAACCCCAAATCCTTGACCGCACGCTCCAATTCGTCAGCCGCAGCAGCCGGTGACTGAAGCGCTACAGTGGCAAATGCTTTTAAACGCGAGGGATGCTTGTCCACAAAGCGCTCACGAATGTAGTCATTGGTTTGCCTGGCAAAATCGATAGATTTTTTAGTATCGAGTAGGCCCTGGGCACCAGGCGACGTCAGGGAGACGATTGAGATATCAATAGCGTTCTCATCCATTTCCTCAACTCGACGGTCACTGTCGAGCAAGCGCCATTCAACGTCATCCATATAAGCCTGACCATTCCTGGCTGCCTCGCCCGAAGAGTCCCACACACTGTTGTTCAGCTCAGAACTTACGTGTTCCTCAAGAACGATTTTACCTTTCATCATCTCACCTCAGTCAATGGCTTGCCCGGCGCTATCTAAATTTAATATCCAGCAATCACCACTGAGTGTTAACCCTCAGAAATGAGATACCGACTCCCATATGTGAAAGGCAATAAAACCCGAACCCTTTAAACAAAACAGCACAGGACCTTCCAAGAGAAACAGTATTGAAGCGCAAACACTTTCTCGCTGCAAAACAACATCCTCTCATTTATAGATGGCTCCCTATCATCCCTGACAGTTCATCCTGGGATAAAAGTAAGGCAGGATACTGACACCAGCGACATGACAATCACTGTTTGCCACTGGCGGCCAGTAGTGCATTGACCGATGCCTACATTACAACTTCGTAATCAATGCCACACGAAACACCTGTAGAGGGAATGCATGAAAACAACAAATCTGATTCGCAGCCAGCTTCTTACATTGGCCATGACCAGCGCCTTTACCTTCTTCACCGCCGCCAGCGCAACCGCGGCAGAAGGCAATGATGCACTGCCGTACTCCAGTGATCCGCAAATAAAGAGCGTGCAACAAGAAGCCTACAATGTCGTCCGCCAATATGAGCAAGCACTGAACGAAGGCAACACCAAAAAAATAGTAAGTTTGTTTGCCGCCGACAGCGTTGCAGAGTGGAATAACAAGCCTACCTATACGACCGCCCAGCAAAAGGCCGAAGGCTACGATGCATTATTTAAAATAGCCAAATTCAAAACCGTCTTCGCCTATGACGCAATTAACCTGTATGGCGATGCGGCGGTCATCCGTACACATCACCATAAAGGTGCGACCGTTATGGAGAATGGCAAGCCTGTCACTGACCTGAACCGCGAAGTTTTCGTGCTCAACAAAACCAGCCAAGGTTGGAAGATTGTCTTGTATACGTTTAACACTGACCCCATACAGGGCGAAGGTTAATTTCGAACAGCATAAAAGTGTACTAACGGGGTGCGAACCCACCTTCACACCCCGTTCCACAAGCCTGCCCCTTTTTAAACCTTCCCTCTTGGTACAGCCTTTAACTGCACCACAACAAACAATGTCTTTACGGTCAAGACTGCACTCAGAGAATAGAAGTAGCACCATGGACCTCAATGCCATTCGAATGTTTGTCACCACTGCCAAATGTGGCAGCTTCACGGCCGCGGCCGAGCGCCTGGAAATGCCACTCGCAACACTCAGCCGGCGAATCCGGGAACTAGAACGTGTATTGCAAGTGCAGTTGCTGGAGCGCTCGGTCCATGGCACGCGCCTCACCGACGCGGGCACACGGCTGTACGAACACGCCAGCCGAGGGCTGGAAATGCTGGTCGATGGCGAACGGGCCCTGATCAGCGACCAGGCACAACTCAGGGGGCGCTTACGGCTTTCGCTTCCCCCATCGCTGGAGCCCTGGTGGGAAGTGTTGTCGGCGTTTCAGCAGTGCTATCCAAACATCCAGTTGCAGGTCTATACCAGCGACAGGCGGATTGACATGATCGAAGATGGCATTGATGTGGTCATGCGCATCGGTCCTATTACCCATGACTCCATGGTGGCTCGCCGGATGTTGGCCTATCGCCACATCCTCGTCGCTTCTCCCACCCTGCTGACGCGTTCAGGCATGCCCGATAAAGTCGCGGACTTACACAATTATCCCTGCGGCGCCTGGAGCCAGGACGCTACGGCTACCTGGCAACTCGGCAAAGAGGCATTCAAGCCAGACCCCATAATAGCAACCAACGATTATGCTCATTTACGCACCCGAGCGCTGGCCGGGGACCTGGTAACCGAGTTACCACCGTTCATGGCCATGGAGGCGATAAGGAACAAGCAATTAGTCGTGCTCCTGGAAAAGCACCCCTTCCCGGAAATGGAGATCAATCTGCTTTATCCATCGCACCGGCATCCATCCAACCTCGTGCGAACCTACCTGAACTTTGCTCTGCTACATGTAAAGCGCCTCATGTAACTGCCCGCACCTGCGGGCAGGACGAGATGGCAAGCCAGAAGGTATTGATGTTTTTCAGCCAGAGCGATGCAACGATCAACATCTGCCATGGTCAAGACCTCAGATAACGATAAGAGAGGTGACGATGGATCTCAACGCGATACAAATGTTCGTGGCTGTCGCCCAGATGGGAAGCCTGTCAGCTGCCGCCATCCATCTGGACATTCCACTGCAAACCTTAAGTCGACGCATTCGTGAGCTGGAACATGAATTGAACGTGCAACTCCTGCAGCGCTCTATGCGGGGCACAAGGTTGACTCAGGCTGGAGAGAAACTCTATGAGTATGCCAGCCGCGGCATAGAAGCCTTTGCGCAAGGTAAATCAGCGCTGATAAGTGATCAGGACGAACTCAGGGGCCGCCTGAGAGTGGCACTTCCCGTCGCATTTGAACCCTGGGGGCAATTGCTGCGCGACTTCCAACGGCGTTATCCGCAAATAGAGCTGGCGGTTTACTTTACCGAGCAACGCATGGACCTTATCGCCGAAGGTATTGATGTAGCGCTTCGCGTTGGCGCCATTGAACAAGATACGTTGATTGCACGCTATATGATCAGCTATCGACATCAACTCGTTGCCAGTCCAGCCCTGCTTGAGCGTCTGGGCGAACCTCATATACCTGATGACCTGCTCAGGTTTCCTTGTGCAACCTGGTCAAAAGACTCCAGCACGCGCAGCCAGTGGACCCTGGGTAACCAGACTCTCGAACCTGCTGCCATCGTTACGACAAACAACTACCTGCACCTGCGCAACTGCGCACTTAATGGCGACTGCATTACCGAACTACCCCCCTTTCTGGCGGTACAGGCCATTAAAGAAGGCAGCCTGCGGTCAGTGCTGGACAACTACCCAATGCCAGAAAACCCTGTGCATTTGCTCTATCAGTCTCACCGCCACCCTTCGCGACTGGTGCGCGTCTACCTGGACTTCTGCCAGGAGTATTTGCAGCACTGGTGCCCTTCTTTGGCTCAACCGTCACCCGTCACACACCCACAGGCTGAATCAACAACCCGTGAGCGTGTTGGCTGTTAGACCAGAGTCAGTACTTGCTTGAGGGCCTTGCGCGGTTTTTGTGGCCAGTTTTCAGCCAGTGCATAGCCGACAGCAATCAGCATCACAGGCACTTCGGACGAAGCCAGTTGGAACTCACGGGCAACTCCGGCCGGGTCAAAGCCGATCATCGGGCCTGAAGCCAGCCCTTGCCCCTGCGCTGCCAGCATCAAGGTCATTGCACACAGTGATGCCGAGCGAATGGCTTCATCACGCTGAAACACTTCATTGCCTTCGTACATCCCATTGGCCATGGCAACCCAAGTGTCGAAAACCGAACGCTCGATAATGCCTTGTTCAACCGATGGCAGCAGAGCATCCGGCAAGCCTTTGTGTGGGGCCAGCGTTCCGCAGATGATAAAGGTAACGGCCGCCTCGGCGATTTTTGGCTGCTCATAAGCAACTTTTTTCAAGCGCTGCTTGGCCTCGGCCGTGCGCACGGCAATCACTTTCCAGTTTTGCGCATTGAATGATGAAGGGGCCAGCGTGGCGAGACGAACCAACTCTTCGATTTGCTCATCCGAGAGCCGACGGCTCGTATCGAACGCATTCGCTGAGATTCGGCTTTCGATCAATTCGCTAACATTTTTCATGACACTTCCCATTGGCTGTTATGACGCGATAGACCCGCAAGCCGCCACGTTAAAGTGACCGCACTTACGGCCAGTCATAATCCACCCCCGAGCGACTCCATGAGAATACTCACCAGTGAGATGCGGCCTCCCATGAATCAGAGGCTCATTCGGGTTTATCGAACCATTGACCAGCCGTTTGAGCCCGCCAGCCATAAATCGCAGACAAACAAAAACGCCGATCATCACTGATCGGCGTTTTTGTTGAATATGGAGCGGGAAACGAGACTCGAACTCGCGACCCCGACCTTGGCAAGGTCGTGCTCTACCAACTGAGCTATTCCCGCAAATGGCGTCCCCTAGGGGACTCGAACCCCTGTTACCGCCGTGAAAGGGCGGTGTCCTAGGCCACTAGACGAAGGGGACACGCTAACTGAAACACATGGTGTGTATTCCAGTGCCCAGAGGCCTTGTCCGAAGACTTGGTCCTGGTTTCACTCAGTGCCGCCCGAAAGCCACACTGTTTAAAAATGGAGCGGGAAACGAGACTCGAACTCGCGACCCCGACCTTGGCAAGGTCGTGCTCTACCAACTGAGCTATTCCCGCAATGGCGTCCCCTAGGGGACTCGAACCCCTGTTACCGCCGTGAAAGGGCGGTGTCCTAGGCCACTAGACGAAGGGGACACACGTACAACATTCACTCCCTACCGCGTTTCGCTGTGTGCTTTACGCTGTAAGTGGCGCGCATTCTATGGATGGATTGAAAGGTCGTCAACCCCCAAGGATAAATTTATTTAAATCAATGACTTCGCCCTGCTTTACAAGCACCGTCAGGGTTTCTCGCTGTCCAGGCTTTGACGCCTATATTCTGACGCCCGACAAGACGTTATAGTCCCCGCCGGCAAATGATGGCAATGTGCATCTACTCAGGCAAAGCCTATCTATATAGAGGAAAGCACTGACTCATCTCGTCGAAGAGTCCTATCCGCCGCATGCGCCAATCACTACACTTCAACGCACATCCCATAAAGAGGTCACACCGGTGACACCACTCATGATCACCCTGCTGGTAATAGCCGGGATCGTAATACTGATCGCCATTGGCTACATGAACCATGTGGTGGAAAACAACAAACTGGAAAAGGCCCGGGCCCAGATTGAGCTCAACGACCGGCTGCGGCGCTGCGGAGAGATCACCGAGACGTTCCCCGGTCAATTGATGACACCGCAGCTCAAACTGCTGCTGACCCGCCTGGAACTGAACGTCAACCAACGCATGCTCCACCTCAACAAATCCAGCGCAACCATCAAGGCGCGTATTGCCGAACTGGAAACACTGGTTGGCCAGGGCGAATCGATTCCGGTGAACAACCCGCCGGGGCCGATCCAGACCGAAGCCAAGGCCAAGGATGTGCGCTTCTTATTGGAAGCGCTGCACGGTCAAGTCACCCGTGCCGCCCAGGACGGTTTTTTGCCGACCAATGAGGCCAAGCACTGGATCCGTGAAATCCGCCACCTGCTGGTGCTGCTGCATATCGAGTTTTTCAACAATCTGGGCCAGCACGCCCTGCAACAGGCGCAACCCGGCCAGGCACGCCTGGCGTTCGAACGCGGTGTGCAGTACCTGCGCAAGCAGCCTGAACCGGCGGCCTACAGCCAGCACTTGCAACTTTTGGAGAAACAATTGGCACGCGCCAACTCCATGGTGCTGACCAACAGCCAGCAAACCGCAGAAGAGGTCAATGAGCTGACCGAAGGCTTGAAAGCCGATGACGCGGATGCCGAATGGAAAAAGAAAGTCATCTACGATTGATCCCTCCTGCACTGGACTGACGGGTGCATTTTCTGCATCCGTTGCCATCATTCTGCACCTATCGCCGCCCCTGACATTCGCGTAGAAAATAGCGCTTCTTTTAACGAACGAGGCCCGCTATGCCTATTGTCGTCATTGATGATCAACCCTTGCACTACGTGGACCAAGGCTGCGGTCCGGCTGTCCTGCTTGGGCAGAGCTACCTGTGGGACCACCAGATGTGGGCGCCGCAGATCGAGGCCCTGTCACAACACTACCGGGTGATTGTTCCCGAGTTGTGGGGCCACGGTAAATCCGGGCCACTGCCATCCCAGACCCGCTCCATGAACGATCTGGCGCGCCAGATGCTGTCACTGCTGGACCACCTGAACATCGCCAAGGTCAACCTGGTCGGTTTATCGGTAGGCGGCATGTGGGGCGCCCCGCTGGCGCTACTGGCACCCGAGCGGATCAACAGCCTGGTGCTGATGGACACTTACCTGGGCGCAGAGCCCGACGCGACCCGCGAAAAATACTTCGCCCTGCTCAATGCAATCGAGGCCGCTGGCGCTATCCCCGAGCCGCTGCTGGATATCATCGTGCCGATCTTCTTTCGCCCCGGCATCGACCCCACCTGTGCGCTGTATCAGGACTTCCGTCAGTCCCTGCGCGAATTCCCCAGGGAGCGCCTTCTCGACAGCATTGTTCCCCTGGGCCGCCTGATCTTCGGTCGCGAGGATGCGCTAGAAGGGTTGTGCCGCCTGCCTGCCGACACCACGCTGGTGATGTGCGGCAACGAGGACCAGCCGCGCCCACCTGCAGAAACCAAGGAAATGGCCGAGCTGATCGGCTGCCCATGGGTGTTGATCCCGGACGCTGGGCATATCTCCAGCAGGGAAAACCCCGAGTTCGTCAACGGGGCGTTGCTGACCTTCCTGGCCACTCACACCTGACCACAGACGAAAGTGCCCCACCATGCCCTTGAGCTGCGCGCCCAACTGCGCCAGCTCGACACTCGATGCAGCGTTGCCCTGCATACTCAGCGCCGATTGATCGGCACTCGTGCGAATGCTGGTGACGCTGCGGTTAATCTCTTCGGCCACTGAACTCTGCTGCTCGGCCGCCGCCGCGATCTGTTGGTTCATCTGCTGAATCAGCGAGACCGCCGCCGCAATGCTGCCCAAGGCGCTTTCGGTTTCCAGGGCATCACTGACGGCCAGTTTCACCAGCTCGCCGCTGTGCTGGATATCCCGCACTGAAGACTGTGCAGCACTGCGCAAGGTGCTGACCAGACGTTCGATTTCCTCCGTCGATTGCTGGGTGCGCCTGGCTAATGCACGCACTTCATCGGCGACCACCGCGAAACCTCGCCCCTGCTCTCCGGCGCGTGCCGCCTCGATGGCCGCGTTGAGCGCCAACAGGTTGGTCTGCTCGGCGACGCTTTTGATCACCTCCAACACGCTGCCGATGTTCTGGATCTCGGCACTCAGGCTCTCGATGCTGGAGCTGGCGGATGTCGCCGAACTGGCCAGCAACTCGATGCGCTGCAAGCTCTGGCGTACCACCTGCTGGCCGCTGTCGACTTTATCGTCGGCGGTCTGTGCCGCTTGCGCGGCCTGCTCGGCATTGCGAGCCACATCGTGCACCGTGGCGGCCATCTGGTTCATGGCGGTGGCGACTTGCTCGGTCTCTTCTTTCTGGCTGCTGACTTCGATATTCGTCTGCTCGGTCACGCTGGACAGCGACTGGGCCGAGCTGGCCAACTGCTCAATCCCAGCCTGCAACCCGCTAACCATATTGCTCAGGCCACCGCCCATCTGCTGCATCGCCTGCATCAATTGGCCCATCTCGTCCTGTCGGCTCACCTCCATGCGCCCGCTGAGATCCCCTGCGGCAATCTGCCGGGCCACGGTAATCACGCTGCGTAGCGGCATGACGATCAACCGGGTAATCACCCACGCCGCAATCACCCCCACCAACAAGGCCAGGGCCGATGAAACAATGATCAGCAGGCTGCTCTTGGCCAACTGCGCCTGCATCGACTGGTCCTGCGTCGCATAGGCCTGGTTGACCTGTGACACCACCTGCGCCGCCCGCTCATGCAACTGCTGGTAGACGATTTTCTCCTGGGCCAGCAGGCCGGTGTATTCGGTGAGTTTTTCGCTGAAGGCGCCGATATGCCCAACCACTTCATTGAGCACGGTCTGATAGCCAGGGTCCTTGACCAGGGTCTTCAGTTGCTCGGCCTGGGCCAGGGCCTGGTCAGCCTGTTCGATGCGGCCTTGCCCGGCACTGTCCTCATCACCCTTGCGGCTTTGGTCCAGGCGCACCCGCGCTTCATTCATGGCTTGCAACATCAGTCGCGAGACCTGCCCCACCTGCCCGGCCTGCTCGATAAACTCGCCGCCCTCCCTGCCCTGGCTTTCCTTGAGGCCATAGGCCCCGTCGTCGGCCAGGCCGGCCTGCAAGACATCAAGGTTATTGGCGACGCTGGACACCGACCAACTGGCCATTTCCAGTGCCAGGTCCTTGGCCTGGGTCAGCTCGACAAACTCGTCAAACGCCTTGCGATAGGCACCCAACGCCTGCTCGACCTCGGTCATGTCGAGTGCCAGGGCTTCGGCCACCAGGCTGTCGACCCGTTCATGCAGGGTCTCGACCGACTTGGCATCGGTGCGCAACGCATACTCCTGCTCGATCAAGCGCACGTTCAGCAGCCCCTGATTGAGCGAGGACATGCCCTTGAGCCCCACAAAACGCTGGCCAACGCTTTGCAGGGACCACACGCCAATCGCCGCCACCAAGGCAGTCAACAGCAAGACCAGGGCAAAGCCCAGCGCCAGTTTCCGGGCCAACCCAAGATTGGCAAATCGTCGTTGCACGGCCGAAATCATTACGCTTAACCCTCTTGGCGTGGCGAATCCCGGCAGGCCGGGTTTGCATGCAACGAGATTCGCAACGACACCCCCCGGAGCACAAGTCATTGCCAGCACAATAATGGCAAAAAGCTACATCCCCGTCGTTTTCAGAATGGTGGAGGTCGATCCCGCAGGCCCCATGGCCTTGAACAACGCCAAGGCCCGATGATCGCAGGCGTAGGCCACATTGATCCGTAGCCAGTCAGCATGCTCGCCAGTCGGGCTGAACAGCTCCCCGGAAGACAGCAAGACCCCAAGCTGTCGGGCCCGTGCGTGCAACCTTGAGCCACCCCCTGGCCCTGGGCGCGCCCAAACAAACATGCCGCCCGCTGGCACTGCAAAGACTTCCCACTCTTCGTCCTCCAGCACCTGCAAGGTCTTCGCCATCTCCGCGCTCAACCGTCGGCGCAGGCGTTGCACCCATTTGCGGTAGGTGCCATTGGCCAAGAGGCTGGCCACCATGGCTTCGGCGAAGCGTGAGGTGCCCATGCCCGTCAAGGTCTTGAGCTTGAGCACCTGGCTGATAAGCGCCGTGCTGGCGGTCAGATAGCCGACCCGCAGGGCGCTGCTCAGGGTCTTGGAAAAGCTTGAAACATAGATGACCCGATCATCATGGGCCAGCGCCGCCAGCCGGATACAGGAGGCGTGTTGCAGGTCGCCATAGACATCTTCCTCGACAATCAGGAAGTCGTGGGTGCTGGCCAGGTGCAACAGGCGCTCGGCCACCCCGCGTGAAAGGCTGGTGCCAGTCGGGTTGTGGTAGAGGCTGTTGATGAACAGGCACTTGGGGTGGTGGCTGACCAAAAGCGTTTCCAGGGTTTGAATATCCGGGCCGCTGCGGGTCCTGGGGACCTCCAGCAACCTGACACCATGAAAAGCCAACTGACGATACAAGTTGCCGTAGCCAGGCGTTTCAACCACCACTGTGTCGCCAGCCTTGAGCAAGGTGCGTATCAACAAATCCTGGGCATGACTGGCACCGTGGGTGGTGAGGATCCGCTCGGCGCTGCTGGCTACCTGAATCTGGGCCAGGCGTTTGTGCAACTGTTCACGCAACACCGGCAACCCCAGGGGCGTGCTGTAGTTGAAAACCCCTGCGGTATCGGTGCGGCTGATTTCGCGAATCGCGTAGCTGATGTCATCCGCTTCACGCCAGGAGTCCGGCAGCCAACCGCACCCCAGCTTCAATTCGCCCAACTGGTTATCGGTAAAGGCCCCCCACCTGCGCTCCGCGCCCTCATACCACTGGCACTCAGCCAGTGAGCTGCTGGCAGTCGGTTGTGCCGCGATCACAAACCCCGAGCCGGCTCTTGAGGCCAGCACCCCTTCAGCCACCATGCGCTCAAGGGCCTCGATCACACTGGATTGACTGAGCAGGTTGTCATGGGCCAGTTGCCGGATGGAAGGCAGGCGCGTTCCAGGGCTGACCCCGCTCTCCCGAATCCACGCAGCAATGGCACTGACGATTTGCTGAACCACCGGTACAAGGGCTTGTCGATTGATCCCTAAATCCATGAGCCACCCCCTTCAACTGTTTGGCATTTAACTCAAAACAGTTAAGCACAGAAGGTCAGGATCACTTCGCTCATATTTTTATTAAATCATTGATTTTATTGAGATATTTACCTATTGAAACACAATGAATCAGGGCATCTTGCCACCTGCGGAAACGCCCCACAGCACTCGAAATCACTTTCTCAGTGGCGCAGGGCAGCAGGTCCTAAATAGCCGTCGCACCACCATCTACGGCCAACGCATGACCGGTGGTGAACGCAGCACCATCGCTGCACAGATAGAGCACCGCGCTGGCAATCTCGTCGACTGTCCCAATACGCCCGACCGGATGCATGGCGGCGGCAAATTCGGCCTTGCGCGGATCGGCTTCATAGGCACGGCGGAACATGTCCGTGTCAATCACCGCCGGGCACACCGCGTTGACGCGGATTTTCTTTTTCGCATATTCGATGGCCGCCGACTTGGTCAGGCCGATCACCGCATGCTTGGACGCTGCATAAATGCTCATCTTCGGCGCAGCCCCCAACCCGGCCACCGATGCGGTATTGACGATCGCCCCACCGCCCTGGGCCAGCAGCAATGGCAACTGATACTTCATGCACAACCACACGCCCTTGACGTTGACGCCCATGATGGCGTCGAACTCGTCCAGGGTGCCGTCAGCCAGCTTGCCCTGTTCAATCTCGATGCCGGCATTGTTGAACGCATAGTCCAGGCGACCATAGCTGTTCAACACCTGCTGCATCAGTTGTTGTACGTCCGACTCCAGGGTGACGTTGCAGCGCACGAACACAGCTTCGCCGCCTGCCTCGCGGATCAACGCGACCGTACCCTCGCCGCCCGCCACATCCAGGTCGGCGACCACCACTTTCAAGCCTTCCTGGGCAAATGCCAGCGCCGTGGCGCGGCCAATGCCGTTGGCGGCGCCGGTGACCAGGGCAACCTGGCCGGAAAACGTCATGCTCATGCTTATTATCCTTGGATGAATGCCTTTGGACCCAGCATAGCCAGGAGCCAGCGCCGCGCGTCAGCACTATCAGAGGGCCGGTTGGACGCCCATGCGTGGCAGTGATAAGCCTGCTGGGCTCACTATCAACCCAGCCTATCGGCGAGCATTCGCAGTGATCGGCCGAGCTTGCTCCCATGGCCTGGAAGGTCTATCACTTGAGGTCCATTTACCCAGAGTCCTTGCCATGACTGCCCAGACCAACCGCCAATTCCTGCTTGCCAAACGCCCGGTCGGCGCGGCCACGCGGGACACCTTCACCTATCAGGAAGTGCCGGTGGGTAACCTGGCAGATGGCCAGGTGCTGGTGCGCAACGAATACCTGTCCCTCGACCCGGCCATGCGTGGCTGGATGAATGAAGGCAAATCCTACATCCCGCCGGTAGCCATCGGCGAAGTCATGCGTGCACTGGGCGTAGGCCAGGTCATCGCCTCGAACAACCCGAAGTTCGCGATCGGCGATTACGTCAATGGTGCCCTGGGCGTGCAGGATTACTTCCTCGGCGAGCCGCGTGGTTTCTACAAGGTCGATCCGAAACTGGCACCGCTGCCGCGTTATCTGTCGGCGCTGGGCATGACCGGCATGACCGCCTACTTCGCCCTGCTCGATACCGGCGCGCCCAAGGCTGGCGATACCGTGGTGATCTCCGGCGCCGCCGGTGCGGTGGGCAGCATTGCCGGGCAGATCGCCAAGATCAAGGGCTGTCGTGTGGTGGGGATTGCCGGTGGCGCCGACAAGTGCAAGTTTCTGGTGGATGAACTGGGGTTCGACGCGGCCATCGACTACAAGAGCGAAGACGTGCCGGCGGCCCTCAAGCGCGAATGCCCGAAAGGCGTGGATGTGTATTTCGATAACGTCGGCGGCGATATCCTCGACGCAGTGCTCAGCCGCCTCGCGTTGAAAGCGCGGGTGGTGATCTGTGGAGCCATCAGCCAGTACAACAACAAGGAAGCCGTGAAGGGCCCGGCCAACTACTTGTCACTGCTGGTCAATCGGGCGCGCATGGAAGGCTTTGTGGTGATGGATCATGCGGCGAACTTTGCCGCGGCCGGGCAGGAAATGGCCGGCTGGATGGCCCAGGGCAAGCTCAAGAGCAAGGAAGATATTGTCGAAGGACTGGAGACATTCCCGGAGACGCTGATGAAGCTGTTCAACGGCGAGAACTTTGGCAAGTTGGTGCTGAAGGTCAACTGATACACCACAAACCAATGTGGGAGCTGGCTTGCCTGCGATGCAGACGCCTCGGTTTTTCAGTAACCCCGAGGTGATGCTATCGCAGGCAAGCCAGCTCCCACATTTTTAGGCGATTTCGGCGACCACGGCCGCCAGGGCCTTGGCCGGGTCAGCCGCCTGGCTGATCGGGCGACCGATCACCAGGTAATCGGAACCGGCATCCAGCGCCTGGCGCGGGGTCAGGATACGACGCTGGTCGTCCTGGGCGCTGCCCGTTGGACGAATCCCCGGAGTCACCAATTGCAGCGCCGGATGGGCGGCCTTCAACGCCTGGGCTTCCAGCGCCGAGCAAACCAGGCCATCGAGGCCGGCCTTCTGCGCCAGGGCCGCCAGGCGCAAGACCTGCTCCTGAGGCTCGATATCCAGGCCGATACCGGCCAGGTCTTCACGCTCCATGCTGGTCAGCACGGTCACACCGATCAGCAAGGGCTTGGGACCGCTGCGTTGCTCCAGCACTTCACGGCACGCGGCCATCATGCGCAGGCCACCGGAACAGTGGACATTGACCATCCACACGCCCATTTCGGCAGCAGCCTTGACCGCCATCGCGGTAGTGTTGGGGATATCGTGGAATTTCAGGTCGAGAAATACTTCGAAGCCCTTGTCACGCAAGGTGCCGACGATTTCTGCGGCGCAACTGGTGAACAGTTCCTTGCCAACCTTGACCCGGCAAAGCTTGGGGTCCAACTGGTCAGCCAGCTTCAGTGCGGCGTCACGGGTGGGGTAATCCAGGGCGACGATGATAGGAGTCTGGCAGACGGACATTGGAATGGGCTCTCAGGCAAGTCGAAATCGGCGCGGATTGTAGCGCAAGCAGCGGCTTTGCGGGATCCGATGATCGGTAAATCCTCGGCAAGCGCTCATTTAACAGGGAGAACGGGCTAATATTTCAAAGCCGATACATTCGTTTACCGCAAGCCTCAAGGCCGTCAGAGCCGGCTTGCAGGCTCCTAAAGGGATCAGCCTGCCTTGTCTTCCCGGCGCACCTGCGCCTGGCTCGCACTCCAATCCGTCAACAGGCTGTACGCCACCGCCAACAATGTCGGCCCGATAAACAAGCCGATAAAGCCAAACGCAATCAACCCACCAAACACCCCCAGCAACACGATCACCAACGGCAGGTTGCCGCCGCGGCTGATCAGGTACGGTTTGAGTACGTTGTCCACGCCGCTGATGACGAATGTGCCCCAGACGCCGAGGAACACCGCATAGGTGTAATCGCCCTTCCAGGCCAGCCAGGCAGTGGCCGGGATCCAGACCAGTGGCGGGCCCATGGGAATCAGGCTCAACAGGAAGGTGACAATCCCCAGCACCAGCGCCCCGGGTACCCCGGCAATCAGGAAGCCAATCAGCGCCAGCAGTGCCTGGGCAGCGGCAGTGCCGATCACACCGTTGACCACCCGCTGCACCGTACCGGCCACCAGGTCGATGTAGTAACCGGCACGCTCACCGATCAAGCGCTCCAGCAAACGGTGGACGAACATCGCCAGGCGCGGGCCATCGCGGTAGAAAAAGAACACAAACACCAGGCTCAGGGTCAGTTCCAGGATGCCGCCGCCGATCTGTGCGCTACGGGCCAGCAACCAGTTGCCGACCTGCCCCAGGTACGGCTTGATTGTGACCATCAAGGCCGCGCCCTGCTGGTCGATGCTGTCCCACATGCCCACCAGCCGTTCCCCGACAAAGGGAATCGAACCCAGCCACGTCGGTGCTTCGGGCAAGCCATCGACCTGCACATCCTTGATCAGCGTCACGGCGTCACGTACATGGTCGGCCAGGTTGAAGCCCAACCACACCAGCGGCACCGCCACCAGTAACATCCAGCCCAAGGTCAGGATCCCGGCCGCCAAGGATTCGCGGCCGCCCAGGGCGCGGGTCAACAGGCGCATCAGCGGCCAACTGGCAAATGCCAGCACCGCGCCCCAGAACAGCGCCGACCAGAACGGCGCCATCACCCAGAAACTGGCACCAAACAGCACCAGGAGCAGGATCTGCACCAGCAGGCGATCATTGTTGAGCATGTGGTTTCTCGAAAAGAAGTTTGTAGAGCTAGAGCTTAGGCGAACGGCACGGGTCCGTTCGCCCTGGAACGATCAGCGGATCACTTGCAGATGCAGGCCCTTGGCCTCACCCGTGCCGGTTTCCAATCGCGCCGCGCGTACGCCCTTGTCGATCAGGCCCTGGCGCCAGGCTTCGGCGTTGGGCCCGCTCAAACTGACCCGCAAGGTGGTATCGAGGTTCAATCCACGGGAAATCAGGGTCAACCACGTTGTGTCGGGCTCAGTGCCCAACAAGGGGAAATCCAGGTCGCCGGTGCTTTTCAATTCGCGCAGCAGCGTGGCCGAGGTCGGCAGCAATTGCCCCAGTGGCGCACTGGCGTCCATTTGCTCGACATGCAGGTAAGCCCGACGATTACCGCGAGTGATGCCGTACAGCGCCACCAGGGAATTGTCCTGGGGGGCTGCGAGACGTAGCAGCAGGAATTCCTGCTGGCCATCGGCGCCGACCAGCTTGGCATTACCCAGCACTTCATTGGCCCAGAGGCTGCTTTCGCCACAATCGCGGGCCTGGCACCAGAACAGCAACTGCGCACCCTGCTCTTGCAATGCCTCACGCGTGGACTTGAAGGCCGCGCTGGAGCTGTGTTCGGCGGGCAACTCATAGGTAATGGCTGTCACTTGGCCACGCGCCGTGGCCTGGCCTTCGTAACGCAACTGGCCGCTGATCTTGCGGATCGCGCCCATGGGGTAGATGCGTTCTTTTTCTTCGGCGGGCCGGTAGTCGACAATCTGCGCATCCACCTGACGGACTACGCTGGGCAAATCCTGGCTCCCTGGTACATCGGCAGCGAAGACCAACGGGCTGATACAGCACAGCCCAAGTACACGGATAACTCCCTTGGCACTACTCATCGGATCGGTGCGCCTTGGCCGGTGGATGCCTTCGCGGTATTCGGATTGTTCATGGTTGACTCCCTTTCAATCCGCCCAGCCTCGACAGTTGACCCCGTCAAGTCAAGGCGCGGTGAAGAACCGATTGAAACAGTCTGCAACAAGAGCAGCCCCCGACTCGTCGTTCAGGTGCAAATGATGGCCACCTGCAAGGGTGGTTACAGCGAAAGGAAGCTGCGCAAGCAACTCGGGATGCTTGGCCAACATGCCCTCTTGCGCAACGACCAACTGCGTAGGACACGCCACCCGACGCACGAAGGCCATGGCCTGTTCTTCCGTCAGGCGCATCGGGGATGCCAGGGTCAGGCGACTGTCGCTGCGCCAGGTATAACCGCCCGGCACCGGCATCAAGCCGCGCTGGGCCAGGAGTTCCGCGGCTTCGCGGCTGACGGCGACCACGCCTTTCATCCGCGCCTCCACGGCCCGGTCGAGGGTGCTGTACACCGGTTTGCGCTTGTCTTGCAGATTGATTTGCGCCTGCAAGGCCATGCCCAGGCGCTCGGCGGCGTTCTCGCCAGTGGCAGTCGGCGGGATCACACCGTCGATCAACCCCAGGTGCGTCACACGTTCTGGCAAGGCCCCGGCCAACACCGTAGAGACAATCGCGCCGAGGGAGTGGCCAAGTAATGCAAAACGTTTCCAGCCCAGTTGCTCGGCCACTTGCAACACATCAAACACGTAATCCCACACGGCATAACCGGCGCCAGCCGGGCGGTGGGCCGAGTGGCCGTGACCGGCCATGTCCAGGGCGACAATGCGCAAGCCCTGCAGTTTGGGCGCCAGGCGCGCGAAACTGTTGGCGTTGTCCAGCCAGCCATGCAGGGCTATCACCGGCAGGCCGTCTTCCGGGCCGAACAGGTGGGCCGCCAGCTCGATATGCGGCAGGCTCAGGCGTACTTCTTCGACGGGTGTGGTCATGCGCAGCTGCGCTCGCGGGCTTCCCAGCGGGTAAACAGGTTCTTGATCAAGGCCGCCGTGTCCTGCGGACGCTCAAGGGGGAACATGTGGCCGCCGGGCATAGTCAGCATCTCGCCCATGGGCAGGCGCGCGACGCCGCTGGCGTGGTGGCGCATCACTACCCGGCTCTGCCGACCGCGCACCACGGCCAGTGGCACTTTTAATTGGCGAGTCTGGCCAGGGCTGGTATGCGGCACGCCCCGGTAAATACTGATTTCGGTTGCCGGGTCAAACCGCAGGCGCAGGCGATCGCCAACCTGGTGCAAGCCGTGTTGCAGGTAGGCCTCCAGGCATTCGGGGTCAAACCCGCGAAACAGCGTCTTGCCGGAAAAATATTGGCGGGCGGCGTCCAGGTCGGAGAACTCTTCGCGCCGGCCCAGGGTGCGGCCAGCAGGCGTCAGGCGATCAATCAAGCCAAAACGCTTGGCCGCGCGAATCACCCAACGGTCGGCAAGGGTCAGCACCGGCGAGTCGAGCATTACCACACCGCGATACAACTGCGGGCAGCGCAGGGCCGCGTGCAAATGCAACACCCCACCCAGTGAATGGCCCACGCCCCACACCGGCTCCGGTTGCTGCTCCAGGTGGTGGATCAGCTCGTCCACCAGGTTCTGCCAATTGTCGTCCACCGGAAACCGCGGATCGTGACCGTGCTGCGACAGGTGCGCCACCGCGTACTCCGGCGCCAGGGCGTCGAACAATTTGCCGTAGGTCGCCGAAGGGAAGCCATTGGCATGAGTGAAAAACACATGTTGCGACATAACCAGCCCATCATCCAAAACAGAAATCGATTGTCCCCATGCCCGGCCGCCACAGCAATGACTGTAACTGCCAGGAATGATGACACTCACGCCACGCCTATCGCGCCGGCGGGTTTTCGCCCAGGGGCACCACGGCCATGGTCAGGCGCGATACGCAACTGGCCTTGCCCTCGTCGCTGGTCAGGCGAATATCCCAGACATGAGTGGTGCGCCCGATATGGATCGCCCGGGCCACCGCTGTCACCCGCCCGGAACGCAGGCCGCGCAAGTGGTTGGCATTGATTTCCAGACCCACGCAATAGAACTTGCTGGCGTCGATGCACAGGTAGCTGGCCACGGAGCCCACTGTTTCGGCCAACACCACCGAGGCCCCGCCGTGCAGCAGCCCATAGGGTTGATGGGTGCGATGGTCGACCACCATGCTCGCGGTCAGGGATTCGTCGTCGAAGCTCTCGAAGCGGATATCCAGCACTTCACCAATGGTGTTTTTCTGTCTGGCGTTGATTTGCTCGATGTTGGGAACGGTGCGCCACAGGCTCATTGCAGTGTCCTTATTGATTTTATTGAATGCTCAATCCTGCCACAGCACGGCCTCGGAGCGCGCGCTCCAGGCCTGGAACTGTGGGCCGTAGGTTGACTCTATGACGTTGCGCTTGATCTTCAGGGTCGGCGTCAGAAAGCCGTTTTCCACCGCCCAACTGTCTTTCACTACCACCAGTTGACGCAAGCGCTCATGTTTATCCAGCACTTGGTTGACCTCCTCCAGCAAGCGTTCCAGGCTGCCGTGCAATGAATGCCGGGCCTCGCTGGCGGCCTCCTGCAGGCCCACCGCAGACAGTACGCACAAGCCCATCGGTGCGCTCAGGCCATCACCGACCACGCACACCTGTTCGATGCGCCCATGCTCCGCCAGGCGGTTTTCGATGGGCGCCGGGGCGACGTACTTGCCTTTGCTGGTCTTGAAGATCTCCTTGAGACGCCCGGTCAGGCGCAAGCGGCCTTCGCCATCCTGCTCGCCCTTGTCACCTGTGCGCAGGAAACCGTCCTCGGTGAGGGTCTCGGCGGTTTTCTGCGGGTCCTTGAAGTAGCCGAGCATGGTCGCGCCGCTGCGCACCTGGACTTCGCCGGCCGGATCAATGCGCACCTCCACGTCCGGGCACGCCAGGCCGATCCAGCCGATCTTCTGCTGGCCGGGGCGACAGACATGGGAATAGCCACAGCTTTCGGTCATGCCATATACCTCCAGCACATCCAGGCCCAGGCGCAGGTACCAGCGCAGCAGCGCTTCGGGCACTGGCGCGGCGCCGGACAGGGCCACCCGCACCGCGTCCAGCCCAAGGCCGGCGAGGACTTTGTGGCCAACCCGCTTGCCGATAAACGGCAGACGCAAGAGCCATTCCAGGCGTTTTTCCGGGATTTTTGCGTAGACGCCCATCTGGAACTTGGTCCAGATCCGCGGCACGCCAAACAAGGCCGTGGGCCGGGCGCGTTGGAGATCGGAGAGGAACGTGTCGAGGCTTTCGGCAAAAAACACGGTTTGCCCGGTGTAGATCGAGGCCATTTCGACAAACATGCGCTCGGCCACATGGCACAGCGGCAGGTAGGACAGCAGGCGGTCGCCCTCCCCCAGGCCAAACAGCTCGGTGCCGCGGGTCGCCGCAAACCCCAGGCCGCCGAAGGTGTGCATCACGCCTTTAGGCAAGCCGGTGGTGCCGGAGGTGTAGATGATGGTGGCCAGATCTGTGGCCGCCGGCGCAGGGTCATCCTGGATCGGCGAGCAGGCTTGCAGGTCGGCCCAGGTGAAATCGAACTGGCCCTCGGGGCACAGCGGCAGGCTGATAGTCGCAAGCCCGGCCTTGACGCCCGGGGCCATGGCCGGCCAGTCGTCGAGCTTGCCGATAAACACCAACGCCGCCTCGGAGTGCTCCAGCACATGGGCCACGGAGTCGGCGGTAAGGTTGGGATACAGCGGCACCGAGACATGCCCGGCCATCCAGATCGCCAGGTCGGCGATGATCCAGTGCGCGCAGTTTTTCGAGATCAGGGCAATGTGCGAGCCCTGGGGCAGTTCACGGGCGCGCAGCCAATGGGCAGCGCAACGTGCCTGATGGCCGACCTCGCCCCAGGTGAGGGTCTGCACCTCGCCGCCACCAATGGGCTGGACCAGGAAGCGCTGGCGCGGATGGCGCGCCTCACGTTCAAAGAAGACCTGCAGCGGCAAACGAAAAGCGACAGACATGGGACGCGCTCCTGTGTGTTCAGATGGCAGCCAACCAAGCACTTGCTTGGTTGACTATTCCATGCACAAAGGAGCACTGCAAGTTCCTTGCAGGCATAACACAATCAAACGGTGGAAAATACTTATTTGGGAAAGGGCCCGCTCCCACAGCTTGATTGTGTTGTGCCTGAAAAATCAGGGGTTTTTGACGCTATTGAGGCTCATCAACCCCGCCAACGGAAAGTCCCCTTCCAGCTCCGCCAGGCTGGCGGTGTGCATCGGCTGGGGCTGGCGCTGGTGACCGTGCTGCAAAAAGCTGATCAGGTTGCCCACCAGGGGTTGATGGCTGACCAGCAGCACATTGTCATCGGTGTCGAGTTTCTCCAGCACTTGCAACGGATTGCCATCCGGCGTCAGCCACGCAGCCGTGCGAATTTCAGGAGCAAAGCCCAACGCCTCACGCACCAGTTGCGCGGTCTGCTGCGCCCGCACGTAGGGGCTGGCGATGATGGCCTTGATGTCAGCGCCGATCAGGTGGGCAGCGCTATGCAACGCCTCCTGGCGACCACGCTCGGTCAGGTTGCGCTGGGCATCGCTCGGCGCATGGGACTCGGCTTCACCGTGACGCAATACCCACAGTTTCATAGCTTGGGCTCTTCATCACGCACCGGGTGCGGGGCCGGCGGCACGCTGTGGGCGGCCTCGCCTTCCGGGGCGCGCGGGGTTGGCCAGTCGGCGAAGGGCCAGGGTTTCTGCTCGCTGTGGAAGCTGCCAAAACGGCCAACCTGGGCGAGGAACTGGCTGAGGCTGTCGCCAAAGTTCATCAGGCCCAGGTTCGGCGCGCCGTAGATCAGGCGGTAGATCAACTGCACCACCACCAACGCCCCGAGGAGGAACTGGGCCACTTGCCAGACCAGGGCAAACACCAGCATCCACAGGATGCGCAGGCCGATGGATTCATACTTGGGTGCTGTTTTCGGATCGTTCATCGCGCGTTCCTCAGTTGAAACCACTGGTGGAAATAAAGTCGACATCGGTCTTGGGTTCGGCCCTCATCAGCAACTCGATGACCTGGTTCAAGGTGCGCCCTTCGAACAGGATCGCGTGCAGGCCGGCGACCAACGGCATATAGACCCCGGTTTCCTGGGCCTTGGCCTTCAGTACTTTGAGGGTATTGACCCCTTCGGCCACTTCACCGAGGCGGGTGACGGCGTCTTCCAGGCTTAGGCCCTGGCCCAGGGCGAAACCCACCTGATAGTTGCGGCTTTTGGGTGACGAACAGGTGACGATCAGGTCACCGACTCCGGCCAGGCCGAGGAAAGTCATGGGGTTGGCACCCTGATTGACCGCAAAGCGGGTCATTTCCGCCAGGGCGCGAGTGATCAGCATGCTCTTGGTGTTTTCCCCCATGCCCAGGGCCACGGCCATGCCGGCGATGATGGCGTAGACGTTTTTCAATGCGCCGCCCAGTTCCACGCCAAAGCGGTCGGCACTGGCGTAGACCCGGAAGGTACGGCCATGCAGCACCGCCTGCACGCGCTCGCACAAAGCCTCGTCTTCACTGGCGACCACGGTCGCGGTCAAGGCATGCTCAGCCACTTCGCGTGCCAGGTTCGGCCCGGAAAGCACACCGATACGGGCCTGGGGGGCGATTTCCTCAAGGATTTCACTCATCAGCTTGAAGGTCTGGGCCTCGATGCCTTTGGTCAGGCTGACCAGCATCTTGCCCGCCAGCCGCTCGGCATGGGGTGCCAACACCGTGCGCAGGGCGCTGGAGGGCAACGCGACAAAGCATAGGTCGCAGTCATCCAGGGTGGCCTGCAGGTCGGTGACCGGCGTGACCGCCGCATGAATCTTGATACCCTTGAGGTAACGCGGGTTCTCCCGGTTGACCCGGATGGCCTCGGCCTGTTCGGGATCGCGCATCCACTGGCGCACCTGATGGCCGTTTTCAGCCAGTAGATTAGCCACGGCGGTACCAAAACTTCCGCCTCCCAGGACCGCAATTGGGCGCTGTTCAGTCATATGCAATCCGTTAATCCATACCAGTGGCGATGGCGGCATTATACGGGCCGACCTGACGGCGACCAGCCCTTCTGTGATTTCCCACGATTGTCGGAAAATGGCCGAATGGACCACAGTAATTGCGATAGCACCGACTGGCAAAAGCGCTCGCCTCAGTTAACATGGTCGGCTATCCGTAATTATCAAGGCCGTGCCGTGTATTTGGGCCCTCCTCCTCGTTCATCTCTGTTACTGGCGCTGCTGGTCAGTACGCCGTTGCTGGCCGACGATTTGTTCCTCGACAACCAGCCGCTGCCCCAAGTCCTGACGGCAACCCGGCTCAAGCAGTCGGCCGCCGCCGTGCCTGGCAGCATGACGGTGATCGACAGCGAATTGATCAAGGCCAGTGGTGCACGCGATATTGCCGAGCTGCTGCGCCTGGTGCCGGGGATGATGGTGGGCTACACCTCGGGCAACCAGGCCGCCGTCAACTACCACGGCACCAGCGCCAACGAAGCGCGGCGCATGCAAGTGCTGATCGATGGCCGCTCGGTGTACCGCGCCGGCCTGGCCACCGTGGACTGGAGCGACATTCCAGTCGCCATGGAAGATATCGAGCGGATCGAAGTGTTCCGTGGCCCCAATACCGTCAGCTATGGCGCCAATGCGCTGATGGCGGTGGTCAATATCCTCACTCGCTCGCCGGCCAACAGCCTGGGTACCCGGATGAAAATGACCCGGGGCGAGCGCGGGATCAACGACTGGTATGCCAGCCAGGGCCTGGGCTGGGACACCGGCAACCTGCGACTGTCGCTGTCCGGGCAACAGGATGATGGCTTTGACAGCGACCGGGTCGGCGCCGACTACCGCGACAGCCGGCGGCTCAGCCGCTTCAGCCTGGCGGTCAGCCAGGTGCTGAACCAGCAGCAGAGCATCGACTGGCAACTCAACGCCAAGGAAGGGACCAATCAGCGGCCATACACCTACAAGCCAGTGTTCGCCGGGATTACCGACGGTGGCACCGACTCCGACGTCACCGCCAAGGACTACGCCGCATCCCTGCGCTGGAACTTCGACTTCAACCCCGATCACAGCCTGTATATCCAGGGTTCGGCGCAACAATGGGACCGTCGGCAGGTCTGGAAAGCCTGCGACGCCAAGGTGTCGTTCAGCCCGCAGTTGACGCAACTGTGGCAGATGAACCCCAACTACGCCGAGCAGTTGGCGCGGCACATGAAGGACTATGAAAACGGCAGCCCACCGCCAGGCTCTGCCGCCGAGCAGGCGCTGGCCGAAGAGGTCCTGAAGCAATGGAATAACGGCGGCAAGGAAAGCGTCTGCGGCAATATCGACCAGAGCACCAAGGAAAGCCGCTACGACCTCGAAGTACAAGACACCCTGAGCCTGTCCGACAGCCTGCGACTGGTCAGTGGGATGAATTACCGCTACGACCGCGCCGACTCTGACACCTATTTCAATGGCACCTTGGACGACACCACCTGGCGCCTGTTCGGCCATCTGGAATGGCGGGCCAGCGAGCACTGGTTGTTGCAGGGCGGGGCGATGTACGAAAACACCCACTTGAGCGGTAACTCGCTCACGCCCAGGGTTGCGGTCAATTACCTGATCAACCCGCGCCACGGGTTGCGCGCGGTGTACTCCGAAGCAATCCGCTCGCCGGACATGTTCGAGAACAACGTCAACTGGAGCTACCGGGTCACTGGCCTCAGCTCCCCCGCCTACGGGCAGACAACCGGCCAGTATTTCGTCAAGACCCGCGGCCCGGGCAACCTCGACAAGGAACTGATGCGCTCCCGGGAGTTGGGCTACAACGGCTTTTTTGCCGATAGCGGGCTGAACCTCGACATCAAGCTGTTCTATGACGAAATCACCGGCATGATCAGCGAGCCCCTGCGCAATAACCAGTACATTGCCAGCAACAGTAACCGCTCACGGTTTGCCGGCGCCGAAACCCAACTGGACTGGCACGTCAGTAGCGCCGACCGGCTACGCCTGACCTATGCTTACGTCGATGCCAGCGCCAGCAACCCGCTGGACCAGCAACAGACCGCGCGCAACAGCGGTTCGGCCGGCTGGATGCGCGAGTGGGGGCATGGCTGGTCCAGCGCGCTGTTCTATTATGGGGACGATGCACTTAACCAATATCGCTTTGAACGGGTCGACATGCGGGTCGCCAAGCGCATCGCCCTGGGCAAGGCCAACCTGGAGCTGGCCGGCATGCTGCAACAACGCCTCGATAACCAGCCCACCACCCAGATCGACAACAACTACGACCAACGCCATGTGCTCTACTTCAGCGCGGAGTTAGAGTTCTGACATGACCCCTGCCCAGTCAAGGATGACCGCCCTTCCCGGCACCAGGTTCTGGCGCCGCTGCCTGCTGCTCGCCAGCCTGGCATTGGCCATGCCCGCGTGGAGCGCCGAAATCCTGCTGACCGCCGCCCAAGACAGCCCTGGCGTGCAGGCCTTTGCCCAGGCCCTGCGCGTGCAACGCCCCGTTGATGAGGTCACCTTCAAGGCGCTGCAAGACATGCCCGCACCCGGTCAATTGCCGGCCAGCACCCGCCTGATCCTGCTGGACTTGCCCAGCCTCGACTGGCGCCTGCAGGACACCCAGGGCCCGGCGACGCTGGTGCTGCGCATCAGCCGCCTGCAAGCCCGCCAACGCCTGGGCAACCATGTGCCCGGCAAGATCAGCCTGCTGTGGAGCGACCCGTCCCTGGACCGGCAGTTGCGCCTGATCGCCAATATCTTGCCCCAGGCCCAGCGCATTGGCGTGTTGTACGGCAACGACAGCGAGTTCCTGCTGCCGGAACTGCGCCAGCATGCCACGGCCCTGGGCCTGGAAATCGTCGCCCAGCCCTGGGACAACATTAATGACAGTCGCCCTCTGCTCAGCCTGTTTAAAAGCAGCGATGTGTTACTGGGCCTGGATGATCCAAAGCTATACAACCCGAAGACCGTGAAAAACCTGCTGTTGAGCAGCTACGCCAGGCAATTGCCGCTGATCGGGCCCAACGCCGGTTTCGTGCGGGCCGGCAGCCTGGCCAGTACCTACAGCGACCAGGCTGACTGGCTGGATGTGCTCAACCGCCTGCTCGATCACCCGCCGGCCGGCTGGCCGCGCTCGCTGTACCCGGAACACTTCAAAGTCGTGGGCAACCCGCAAGTGGCGCGCTCGCTGGGGATCGAACAGGTGGACGAGACCGCCGTCGCGACCCGATTGGCCGAAGGGGAGAAACACCCATGACCTTGCGTCGCCGTTGGGATATCAATACCCGAACCCAGATCATCACCCTGGGCCCGGCCCTGTTGCTGACACTGCTGCTGATCAGCTTCTTTACCTTCGTGCGGATCCAGGACCTGCGCCAGGAACTGGACCACACCGGCCAGTTGATCGCCAACCAACTGGCGCCAGCCACCGAGTATGGCGTGATCTCGGGCAACAACGACGTGCTCGACAGCCTGCTGCGGGCGACCCTGGCCACGCCGCATGTGCGCTTCCTGGAAATCCAGGACAGTGCAGAAAACATCCTGGTCTATGTCGAACAACCCACGGAAAAGCATGACCGCTCGTTGTCGGTAAAAATCTTCCAGGCCCCGATTCGCTTGCAGCATATCCAGCTGGGCAACGACTTTTTCCAGGACAACACCGCGCAGCCCAAGGCCCCCAAGGCCGACTATCTGGGCCGGGTGATCGTCGGCATGTCCAACGACGCCTTCAGTCAGCGCCAACAGGAAATCCTCTTCAAGGCCGGGATCCTTGCGTTGTTTGCCCTGCTCTTTACCTTCCTGCTGGCGCGGCGCCTGGCTGCCAGCCTGTCGCAACCGATCAGCGCCATGGGGCATGCGGTCAAGGCAATCCAGCGGGGCGACTACAAAACCCCACTGCCAATTGTCGATGACTCCGAACTGGGTGACCTGTCCCGCCATATCAACAACCTGGCCGAAGGCTTGCACCACGCCAGTCGCGAGCAGCAGCAAGCCATGGCCCAGTTGATCCAGACGCGCGAGGAAGCCGAGCGTGCCAACAGCGCCAAATCCGACTTCCTGGCGATGATGAGCCACGAATTGCGCACGCCGATGAATGGCGTACTGGGCATGCTGCAATTGCTCGAAACCACCTCCATGACCGACGAACAGACCGAGTACGCCGCACTGGCCTCGGAGTCCACCGAACACCTGCTCAAAGTCATCAACGATATCCTCGACTTCTCGCGTATCGAACGCTCGGCCCTGGAGCTGGAGCATATTCCGTTCAATCTGGTTGACCTGATCAACAGCTGCGCCCAAGCGTTCCAGCACAGCGCCATACAGCGCGGATTGGTCCTGGAGTTGCCAATCCCGCCGGGCATGGAAGCGTTGCGCGTGCAGGGTGACCCGACGCGGATCCGGCAGATCCTGGTGAACCTGATCGGCAATGCACTGAAGTTCACCGAACAGGGCACGGTCAGCGTCGAGCCCAACTGGCAAACCCTGGACCATGAACTGCTGTGGTTCACCTGCACGGTACGCGACACCGGGATTGGTATTTCGGCCGAGCGCCTGGAGCTGATGTTCGACGCCTTTCAACAGGCTGACAGCTCTATCTCCAGGCGTTACGGCGGTACCGGCCTGGGCCTGCCGATTGCCCGCACCCTGGCCGAGCGGATGGGCGGCACCCTGCGCGCCCAGAGCGAAGAAGGCCTGGGTTCGGTGTTCACCCTGGAAATCCCGCTGGCGATCTACCAGCAAAGCCTGCCGCAGATTGCTGCGGACACCCCGCATAAAGCCAGCGCCGGTGAGGGCCGCAATGTGCTGCTGGTGGAAGACAACCCGGTCAACCGCACCGTGGTCGAGGCCATGCTGCGCAGCCTGGGGTTCGAGGTGAGCATCGCCACTGATGGCGCCGAAGCGATTCGCAGTGCCGAAAGCCTGATTTTCACGGCGATTTTGATGGATTGCCGACTGCCGGTGATCGACGGCTATGAAGCCACCCGTCAGATTCGTCAGCTGCCTGGCTGCGCCGACCTGCCGATCATTGCCCTGACGGCCAATGCGTTACAGGGCGATCGCGAAGCGTGCCTGGCCGCCGGGATGAACGATTACCTGGCCAAGCCGTTCAAACGTACGGATTTGCAGCAAATCCTACAGCGCTGGGTGCATTAGATGGGCATCATCAGCCAACTGCGACTGGCGTGAAAGGCGAAAGTGCGGCAGTCTTAGGCACCCGAGCGGGCCCATAAATAAGCCCGGTTTAAAATTTCAGTGCACAAGTGTACATTCATGTCCTTGATGCTGTGACTTTCACTACAACGCAATAGTCTACCTGTAGGCTGCCGACGTGAGGCAAGCACGCTTCAGTCGGTCGGGAAGATTTACCCGGCCCTGCCGCATGGGATTATTGAGGAGCTCGCATGACCAAACAAAACGCCTTTACCCGGGAAGACCTGCTGCGCTGCAGTCGCGGTGAGCTGTTCGGCCCAGGTAACGCGCAACTGCCCGCCCCGAACATGCTGATGGTGGATCGCATCACCCATATCAGCGAAGAGGGTGGCAAGTACGGCAAAGGTGAATTGGTCGCCGAGCTGGATATCACCCCTGACCTGTGGTTTTTCGCCTGCCATTTCGAAGGCGATCCGGTCATGCCGGGCTGCCTGGGCCTCGACGCCATGTGGCAGCTGGTCGGTTTCTACCTGGGCTGGCAAGGCCTGCCGGGCCGCGGGCGTGCCCTGGGTTCGGGCGAAGTGAAGTTCTTTGGCCAGGTCCTGCCGACCGCCAAGAAAGTCACCTACAACATTCACATCAAACGCGTCCTCAAGGGCAAGCTGAACCTGGCCATCGCCGATGGTTCGGTCACTGTCGACGGGCGCGAGATCTACACTGCCGAAGGCCTTCGGGTCGGCGTGTTCACTTCCACTGACAACTTTTAAGGGTTATCCGCATGCGCCGCGTCGTTATCACTGGTCTGGGCATCGTTTCGTGCCTGGGCAATGACAAAGAGACCGTCACCGCTAACCTGCGTGCAAGTCGCCCTGGCATCCGCTTCAACCCGGAATATGCCGAAATGGGTCTGCGTAGCCAGGTTTCCGGCTCCATTGACCTACCACTCGAAGAACTGATCGATCGCAAGATCTATCGCTTCGTCGGCCACGCAGCAGCCTATGCCTACCTGGCCATGAAAGACGCGATTGCCGATTCCGGCCTGAGCGACGACCAGGTGTCCAACGTGCGTACCGGCCTGATCGCCGGCTCCGGCGGCGCGTCGACCTTGAACCAGATGGAAGCGCTGGACATCCTGCGCGAGAAAGGCGTCAAGCGCGTCGGCCCGTACCGCGTCACGCGGACCATGGGCAGCACCGTTTCTGCGTGCCTGGCCACTCCATTCCAGATCAAGGGCGTGAACTACTCGATCTCCTCCGCCTGCGCCACCAGTGCTCACTGCATTGGGACTGCGGTCGAACAGATCCAGTTGGGCAAGCAAGACATCGTGTTCGCCGGTGGCGGTGAAGAAGAGCATTGGAGCCAATCGTTCCTGTTCGACGCGATGGGCGCGCTGTCCACTCAGTACAACGAAACCCCGGAAAAGGCCTCCCGTGCCTACGACGCCAAGCGTGACGGTTTCGTCATCGCCGGCGGTGGCGGCATGGTCGTGGTCGAGGAGCTGGAACACGCCCTGGCCCGTGGCGCAAAGATCTACGCGGAAATCGTCGGCTACGGCGCGACTTCCGACGGCTACGACATGGTTGCGCCAAGCGGCGAAGGTGCCATTCGTTGCATGCAGATGGCCATGGCCACCGTTGATACGCCAATCGACTACCTGAACACCCACGGCACCTCCACTCCAGTGGGCGATGCCAAGGAAATGGAAGGCGTACGTGCGGTATTCGGCGACAAGGCACCGGCCATCAGCTCCACCAAGAGCCTGTCGGGTCACTCCCTGGGCGCCGCTGGCGTGCACGAAGCGATCTACTGCCTGCTGATGATGGAAGGCAACTTCATGGCGGGTTCGGCCAACATCGACGAGCTGGATCCAGCCGTTGCTGATATGCCGATCCTGACCAAGACCCGTGAAGATGCAACCATCAACACCGTGATGAGCAACAGCTTCGGCTTCGGTGGCACCAACGCTACCCTGGTACTGAAACGCTGGCAGGGCAAGTAAGCCCCGCAGGTTGATCATGTGAAAACGCCCCGACTGGTTCGGGGCGTTTTTTATTGGGCGGGTTTACCAGTAGACCGAGTCGTCTTCATCGCAGGCAAGCCAGCTTAGGTCTCCAGCCCTACACCGAAAACCGCGCCACCATGGTGTTCAGGTCCACCGCCAACCGCGACAACTCCTGGCTCGCCGCACTGGTCTGGTTGGCGCCCGCCGACGTCTGCATCGCCAGGTCGCGAATGTTCATCAGGTTGCGATCCACCTCCCGTGCCACCGCCGCCTGCTGCTCCGAAGCGCTGGCAATCACCAGGTTGCGTTCGTTGATCAGGGTGAACGCCGAGGCAATTTCCTCCAGCGCGGTGCCCGCCGACTTGGCGATATCCAGGGTCGAACGCGCCCGGCTGTTGCTCTGCTGCATCGAGTTGACCGCCTGATCGGTGCCCTGCTGGATCCCGCCGATCATCTGCTCGATTTCCTGGGTCGATTGCTGAGTACGATGAGCCAGGGCCCGCACCTCATCAGCGACCACCGCAAACCCGCGCCCGGCCTCACCAGCCCGTGCCGCCTCAATCGCCGCGTTAAGCGCCAGCAGATTGGTTTGCTCGGCAATTGCGCGAATCACATCCAACACCTTGCTGATGCCGTATACCTTCTGCGCCAAGTCCTCGACCTGGGTGGCATTGGCCGTCACGTCATCAGCCAGCGACTCGATCGACAGCACCGTCTGATGCACTTGCTCACGCCCTTGCTGGGCAATGCGATCGGATTCGCGCGAGGCCTGCGAAGTGGCCACCGCATTACTGGCCACCTCCTCCACCGCCGCCGTCATCTGATTGACCGCCGTGGCAGCCTGTTCGATTTCCTGGCTTTGCTGGTGCAGGCCACGGGTAGCGTCTTCGGTGACACAACTGAGCTCCTCGGAAGCGGAGGCCAGTTGGTTGGAGGAATCGGAAATGCGCCGGATCGTCTCACGCAGGTTTTCCTGCATGCTCTTGAGCGCCTGCTGCAGGCGCGCCGGCTCGTCCTTGCCGCTGACGGTGATCTCGCCGGTCAAGTCGCCGCTGGCCACTCCCTGGGCGACCCTCACCGACTGCGCCAGTGGCAACACGATACTACGGGTCAACAGGACGGCCAGACCGATGGTAATCAACGCGGTCATGGCGATCATGCCGATCACCCAGATCCGCGACTGGCTGAATACCTGCTGCGCCAAGTCTGCCGCCTGGTTGGCGCTGACCTTGTTGAGGATGACCAACTCGCCCAGGGTACCGGCCAAGGTATCCGCCAGGTGATTCATCTCGCCATTGACCACCTTGAGCGCGTCTTCCAGCTGATTCTGCCGGGAAAACGCCATGACCTGCTCCTGGCGTTGCAAATACTGTTGCTGCTCAACCTTGAAGCGGTCGAACAGCACCTGGTCTTCGGGCAGGATAATCAACGCTTCATACAGCTTCTGTGCGGTATGCAGCTGCTTTTTGATATCGAGGATTTTTTGTTCATTCTGGGCCACCGCCTGAGGATCGCGGTTAATCAGCAGACGCAAGGTCAAGGCGCGTATCCGCAGCAGGTCCTGATTCATTTCGCCGGCCGCCATCACGCTGGGCAGCCAGTTGGTTTCCACCTGGTCCGACTGCTCGCGCATGTTGGCCATTTGCATCAAGGCGAACCCGCCCAGTACAAACACCATCAACGCCAACAATCCAAAACCCAGGCCTGCACGAGGAGCGATATTGAGACTTCTGATACTCATTGCTCGGATTCCTTTCAAGAGCGCTGCATCCACCTGCAGCGGGTTGCTCATGAAAGGTATCGGCGTCTTCGACTTTTTGCGTAAGACGAAAACGCGATATCAAAACGCCTTTATCTACCGACCCTATAACTGTAGCGATTCAGCGCACGGTAAAGCTCTTCTGGGTCAGCAGGCGATCACCCTGGAACACCATGAATCGCCACTCGCCCGGCACCACTTCGTGGCTTTCGGTGAACTCGTAGGCCATCACGTCCTGAGGCGCGCCAGGCACCAACTTCTGGGTCACTTCGAATTTGTCATGCCGCTGGCCGTCGGCCGTGCGGATGCCTGGAGTGAAGTAGAGCAAGGTCAGCGGCGTGTCTTCGGCGACCTTGCCAAGCAACTGGTAACGCAGGCCAAACTTAGTCCCCAGCTTGGCCGGCACCACGGTGGTGGCCTGGATCTGCTCGTTGCTGCGGCGCAACACGCGCTCGCCCGACTGCAGCTCGGCTTTCGGGCCTTCAAACACGCCGAATTCCACCGGGCCTTCGATACGGACTTCGGCGCTGGCCATGCCGCTGATCATCATCAATGCCGCCAGGGCGCTTAAACGGGTGAGGTGCATAGTGGGCTCCTTGGATTAGATGGCGGGAGCTTATGACACCGGTATGACCGGACGATGACAAACCCGATCAGCGAGGCTTGGGCAAAATCGCCAGGAAATTGTCCCGCGCGACTTTTCGCGCAACGTCTTGCGGCAAAGCATCAAGGAAGGGATTGAAGCTGCGCATTTCCTTACCCAACTTGTTGAAGCGCCCTACAACATCAGAACCCAGCATAAAGCGCTCCGGAAAGCGCTCTACCAGCGCCAGCCATTCGGCTCGGGGCTTTCCCGCCTCGTCCAGCAGATAAGGCGTGAGCATGCTCCAGGACAGGTCGATATACAGGTTGGGATAAGCCTCCAGCATGCGACTCAAGGTGGGCAGCAGGAAATCCAGCTGCGTCTGGTGACGGTGGATCTCCATGCTGGTGCCGGCATGGGCCCAAATGAACCGAGTGTGCGGATGATTGCGCAGCGGCGCTTCAATCTCTGCCAGGTACAGGGGATTGCGCTCGCGCTTGGACGTGATATTGGAATGCACCAGCACCGGCAGGTCGTTTTCGGCGGCCAGGTGATAGATCCGCGTCATCGCCTCGTTGTTCGCCCGCGGGGTATCGCCTGAGGTCAGGGCCGTCAGGTCATCGTGACGGGTGAACACCTCGCCAATGCCCTGCCACAGCCCAGGATAGAGGTCCAGCATGCGCTGGATATGCGCCTCGGAGTTCTTGTCATTGGGGTTGAAGCCGCTCAAGAAGGGATGAAAATGCTGGCGTTGCTGCGGGGTCAGCTTGTTGACCGCTGCGGCGACGATCACATCGGTGGCGCTGTACCAATAGGCATCGGCGTCATCGCCGGCGTAGTAGCGCGGGCGCTTGGGTTCGTCTTCATGCCATTTCTTCGCCACCGGGACGCCGGAAATCATCACGTGTTCGATACGGTTATCGGCCATGGCCTTGAGTAACTTGTCCATGCCCGCCGTCTCCTGGAAGAAATCGACGTAATGCAGGTGCGCGTCACTGTAGGCATAGTCGCGAGCCTGCACGGCAAGGCTGCTGGCGGCGAGCAACAGGGCAATACTCAGGCGGGTCCAGGGCACGATAAAACCTCAATCCAGGGGCAAGTCAGGTAGACCGCAGGCATTGCACGGGGGTTCACCGCGCAAAAAATGCGGAACACTCAAGTGCCAGCATGCTCTATAACTGCATGACCTTCATCCTGCCACCTTCCGAGGTTTGCCATGCCTGTTATCGTCAATACCCTGAATGCCGACAACTTTCGACACAGCGTCAACATCAATCAGCATGAGCTGTTTACCGACCTGCCCAAGAGCCTGGGTGGCGACGACTCGGCGCCTTCGCCCCACGATTACTTCGACGCCGCGCTGGCCTCGTGCAAAGCGCTGACCGTCAAGCTGTATGCACAGAAAAAGGATATCCCCCTGACGGGCGTGACCGTGGAAGTCACCCACGACAGCACCGAAGAGCAAAAGGGCAAATACAAGCTCAACGTCAAGCTGACCCTCAAGGGCGTGCTGACTGATGCCCAGCGCGATGAACTGCATCGTGTGGCCGACAAGTGCCCGGTACACAAGCTGATGACCACCGCCGAGATCAGCATCGAGACCCGACTCTCGGAAGGCGCCTTCAGCCAATAACACCGATTTCCTGCCGGGCGGGTTATGCTCAAACCCATCTAACCCGCTCAGACAGGGATGCACCATGACCACCGTGACCGTAATTCGCCCACGCGCCGAAGATGTCGAGGGGCAGCCTATCCTGCGCCCCCTGCCCTCGCGGGAATGCCGCAGCGTCGGACCTTTCGTGTTCTTCGACCATATGCTCGAAACCCGCTACGCCCCTGGCAGCGGCATGAATATCCGCCAGCATCCGCATATTGGCTTGTCGACACTGACCTACTTGTTTGAAGGCGAACTCCTGCACAAGGACAGCCTCGGTTCTGATCAGGTGGTCAAGGCCGGTGACGTCAGTTGGATGACTGCCGGCAGCGCGATTGCCCACGTCGAGCGCACGCCTGACGCCCTCAAGGCCAAGGGTTTCAACCTGCATGGCCTGCAAGTGTGGCTGGCGTCGCCCAAGGCACACGAGCAGGGACCGGGGCATTACAGCCATCACCCGGCGGCGAGCCTGCCGGTCAGTGACAACCTCGGCGTAAGCATCCGCCTGATCGCCGGCAATGGGTTTTGCCTGGAGTCAGCGGTACCGGTGCTGTCACCGACGCTGTATGCCGAAGTGCAGATGCAGACGGCCACCACCCTGCTAATTCCCGATGAACATGCCGAGCGCGCGGTGTATGTGCTGCAGGGTGATGCGCAACTGGACGGTGAGCCCCTGGAGGCCCATAGCCTGGCGGTGTTGCCGGCGGGCCAGAGCATGGCGCTGTTTGCCGAGACAGAATGCCACCTGGTGATCTTCGGTGGCGCGCCGCTGGATGGGCCACGGCGGATCAACTGGAATTTTGTGGCCAGTGACTCGGCGTTGATCGAGCAGGCTCGCCAGCGTTGGGCGGCAGGGGATTGGCCAACGGTGCCGGGGGAGACCGGCAGAATTGAGTTGCCTGTCAAATAGCTATCGCGAGCAAGCCCGCGATAAGGCCCTAACAGGCGCTGAAGACTCAGCCCTTGAACACTTCATCCAACAGGTTATGCATCGCCTGGAACGCCCGCCCCGCTGTCTTGGCGTCATACATCATCTTGCCTGGCACATTGGCCTGCGGGTCGGTGAACGAATGCACCGCGCCGCCGTAGCTGAGTAATTGCCAATCCACGCCGGCCGCGTTCATCTCATCTTCAAATGCAGGCAGTTGTTCCCTGGGCACCAACGGATCGCTAGCGCCATGCAGCACCAGCACTGAACCCTTGATGTTCTGCGCGTCCGCCGGGTTTGGCGTGTCCAGGGTGCCATGGAACGACACCGCAGCCTTCAACGACGCCCCGGTACGCGCCAGCTCCAGGGAGCAGCAACCGCCAAAGCAGAAGCCAAAGGTCGCCAGTTTCGTGGTATCGACAGCGACTTCGACCTGGCCTTGCAGTTGCTCAAAGGCCGCCTGCATCCGCTTGTTCAGCAACCCACGGTCATTCTTCAACGGCATCATCGCCGCCCCGGCTTCATCGCCATTGGACGGGCGTACGGTTTGCCCGTACAGATCAGCGATCAGCACCACATAGCCCTTGCCGGCCACGGCCTTGGCAATCTCTTCGGCGCCTGCGCTGACACCCATCCAGTTCGGTGCCATCAGCAAGCCCGGCCGCGGGCCCTTGTGACTGGCATCAAAGGCCAGGCGGCTTTCATAAGGCTGGCCATCAATCTGATAGACCACGGAACGCACAGTGACTTGGCTCATCATTTTCTCCAATTTAGATGGATTGACGATGCTCCCTGTAGGAGCGAGCTTGCTCGCGAAGAACGTCAACGATAACGCGCAAATGCTGAATGAATGCGGTGATCTCACGTTTTTCGCGAGCAAGCTCGCTCCTACAGTAGAGCCAGAACGAAAAACCCCGCCGAAGCGGGGTTTTCTTGCAACGTTGTTAAACCGACAGTTCAACCAACAGCTTGTTCAGCCGGCGTACATAAGCCGCCGGGTCTTTCAGGCTGTCCCCTGCGGCCAGCGCCGCCTGGTCGAAGAGAATGTGCGACAGGTCGCCAAAACGCTCTTCGCTCTGCTCGCCGTCGAGTTTCTCGATCAACGGGTGAGCCGGGTTGAATTCGAAGATCGGCTTGGAGTCCGGCACCTTCTGCCCACTGGCTTCAAGGATCTGGCGCATCTGCATGCCCAGGTCCTGCTCGCCGATGGCCAGGATCGCCGGGGAGTCGGTCAGACGGTGGGAAACCCGCACTTCGCTGACAGCATCGCCCAGGGCGGCCTTGATCCGCTCAACCAGGCCTTCTTTGGACTTGGCCACTTCTTCAGCGGCTTTTTTGTCCTCTTCCGAATCCAGGTTGCCCAGGTCCAGGTCACCACGGGCCACGTCGACAAAGCTCTTGCCGTCGAACTCGCTGAGGTAGCTCATCAGCCACTCATCGATACGGTCGGTGAGCAGCAGCACTTCGATGCCTTTCTTGCGGAAGACTTCCAGGTGCGGGCTGTTCTTGACCTGGGCGTAGGTTTCACCGGTCAGGTAGTAGATCTTGTCCTGACCTTCCTTGGCGCGTGCCAGGTACTCGGCCAGGGACACAACCTGCTCGCCGTCTTCGCCCTGGGTGGAGGCAAAGCGCAACAGGCCGGCGATTTTTTCCTTGTTGGCGAAATCTTCTGCCGGGCCTTCCTTCATGACCTGGCCAAAGTTTTTCCAGAAGCCTTTGTATTGCTCAGGCTCGTTCTTCGCCAGTTTTTCCAGCATGTCGAGCACACGCTTGGTCAGCGCCGACTTCATCGAGTCGATGATCGGGTCTTTCTGCAGGATTTCCCGCGACACGTTCAGCGACAGGTCATTGGAGTCGACCACGCCCTTGATAAAGCGCAGGTACAGCGGCAGGAAGGACTCTGCCTGGTCCATCACGAACACACGCTGTACGTACAGCTTCAGGCCTTTGGGCGCTTCACGCTGGTACAGGTCGAACGGGGCACGGGCCGGGACGTAGAGCAGCGAGCTGTATTCCAGCTTGCCTTCGACCTTGTTGTGGCTCCAGCTCAACGGGTTTTCGTAGTCGTGGGCGATGTGCTTGTAGAACTCCTGGTATTCCTCGTCCTTCACTTCAGTGCGAGGACGGGTCCACAGGGCGCTGGCGCGGTTGACCACTTCCCATTCCAGGGCTGGAGCCTCTTCGCCTTCGGCTGCCGCTTGTTCTTTCGGCAGTTCGATTGGCAGCGCGATATGGTCGGAGTACTTCTTGATGATATTGCGCAGGCGCCAGCCATCGGCGAATTCGTCTTCACCGTCCTTGAGGTGCAGCACGATACGGGTACCACGGTCGGCCTTATCGATGGTGGCGATCTCAAATTCGCCCTCACCTTTAGAAGACCAGTGCACGCCTTCGCCAGCAGCGAGGCCGGCACGGCGGCTGAACACTTCAACCTTGTCGGCGACGATAAAGGCCGAATAGAAGCCCACGCCGAACTGGCCGATCAGGTGCGAATCTTTTTTCTGGTCGCCCGACAGGTTCTTCATGAAATCGGCGGTGCCGGATTTGGCGATGGTCCCCAGGTGGGTGATCGCGTCCTCACGGCTCATGCCGATGCCGTTGTCTTCGAGGGTGACGGTCTTGGCGTCCTTGTCGAAGCTCACACGGATTTTCAGTTCGGCGCCACCTTCCAGCAACTCAGGCTTGGACAGGGCTTCGAAACGTAATTTGTCGACAGCGTCAGAGGCGTTCGAGATCAATTCGCGAAGGAAGATTTCCTTGTTGGAATACAGCGAATGGATCATGAGGTGCAGCAGTTGCTTCACCTCGGTCTGGAAGCCCAGGGTTTCCTTTTGAGTTTCCACACTCATGGTCATCAAACTCCAATTGGATGGCAATGGCCGCCCCCGAAAGGGTTGGCGGCGGGTTGTCATCAAAGTTGGGGGCTAAGACCAGGATTTCAAGGGTGGCCCTGCTCCTGAATCTTGAAATGCGCCCGAGCGGTGGCAATGGGCTCGGCCGGGGTGCTTTGCCAGGCGGTGATCGCGACATTGGCCACGCGCCGCCCCTGGCGCCACACCTGACAGGTGGCGTAAGTGTCGCGAAACTGCCCGGCCCGCAGGTAATCCAGGGAAAAGTCGACGATCTTGGGCAAACTCCTTTCAACCCCTGGAGCCTCCGTGGCTACCCATAAATGAAAGGCCGCCGACAGCTCCATAAAGCCTGCGATGACGCCCCCATGGATGGCCGGCAATATCGGGTTACCAATATTGTCCTTGTTGGCAGGCATGCGAAACAGCAACTCATCCCCCAGGCGCGTGCATTCGATGCCGATCAACCGGGCATAGGGGATCAGGTCGAGTAGCGCCTTGTAGTCGCCGCGCTGGTGGGCCTGCTCCATGCGGGTCTTGAATTGGTGTGTCATGCCTGTTCTCCCTTGATGCTGCTGCCAAATCCCCGTGTGCCCTTCAAACGCTTGCCCATGCGCATGAATGTGCCCACCACATGGGCAATCGGTTGCTCGGGGTCATCCTGATAAGCAAAACCACGGGTAAAAATCACATCAGTGGTCACCCGGTAGCATTGGGCAAACCCGAACACCGGCTTGTGCGGCTCGGCCGGGTGCATGTAATCGATGCGCAAATCCAGGGTGGGGCACACTTCAAATTCCGGCAGCACACACAAGGTGGCCATGCCGCAGGCCGTGTCCATCAACGAGGTCAAGGCGCCACCATGAATGATCCCGGTTTGCGGATCGCCAACGATCTGCGGGCTATACGGCAAGAGCAAGGTCATGCCGTCCGCGCTCGCGTCATGCACCTCGATACCCAGTACCTGACAGTGACGCAGGGCTGAGACAAAACGTGCGGCACGCTCTAAAAGGGGGTTATCGGTCATTCGATAAAGACTCTTATTAGTAGTGATCCGGCGAAACAAGTACCCCGGAAGAAAGTTCCTTGGAGAAACGGCTTATATATCTGTGGGATTAAAGGAACTAATACAGGCACCCCATGCTCGAAAGGCCAGTAGATATCTTCAATAAGGAGAAACACCCCATGCGCAAGACTTTCGCTGTTTCCTTGATGTTGGCTGCCGCCCTTGGCCTCGCTGCCTGCGATAAGAAATCCGAGGACAAAGCTCAGGATGCCACTCAGCATGCTGAACAAGCTCAGGAAAAAATGAGCGAAGCTCAGGATAAAGTGAACGACGCTGCAAAAGAAAACGCCGAAGCCGCCAAAGCCCAAGCTGAATCTGACGCAGCCGCGGCTAAAGAAAATGCTCCAGCTACACCTGCAAGCGGTTCCTGATACCGCGGTTTAAATACCATGTTGCAAAAGAAAGCCCGCTTAATAGCGGGCTTTACTTTGTGCGCTGTTTTTGTGAGCAGCCAAACCGGAAAGCCGGACTAAGCAGCCGTAATAAACGATCTAGTCAGGAAGCGGCCTCTTTATTTGCCTCAGGCAAAGGTGCCTCTGTCGGGGTATAAACCATGACTTCCAGAACATCGGAATGAAATTCCCGCCGGTACAGCACCAGCACCACCCCGCTGCTCATCAGCATGAACAGCCAGGGGCTGACAAACCAGGCGAGCATGGTCATGCCGAAGTAATAGGAACGCAGGCCGAAGTTGAACTGGTTGGCGGCCATGGAAATCACCCGCGCCGCCCGCGAGGCAAACGCCTTGCGTTCCTGCTCTGAGACATGCCGCTCACCGACCATCGGCGCCGAGCCAATCAGGATCGCTGCGAAGTTGTACTGGCGCATGCACCAACTGAAAGTAAAGAAGGCATAGACAAACACCAGGGCCAGGCACAGCAGCTTGATCTCCGACATGCCCTGGGACGCCTGTTGCACCATGGGAATATCCGCCAGCAGCGAGACCGCACGCTCCGAGGCCCCGAGCACAGTGAGGATACCGGCAAGGATGATCAGGGTGCTGGAGGCGAAGAACGAAGCGTTGCGCTCCAGGTTGCCGATCACGCTGGCATCGGCGATGCGGTTGTCGCGCAGCAGCATACGACGCATCCAGTCTTCGCGGTACAGATGCAGCACACTGGCAAGGCAGGCAGTGTCCCGGGCTTTCCAACTGGCGTAGCGGGTGTAACCGCCCCAGCAGATGACAAACCAGAGCGCGGCAAGCAAGTGGATCAGGTTGGCTTCAACGAACGACATGCGGGTCCTTTACACGATGAGTCTGGCGAACGCAGAACAATGTGGGAGTGGGCTTGCTCCAACATTGCTCTGCGTTCCAACTTTGGAATTTCGTACCCCTTCGACGTTAGTCCACGAAAAAAGACACTGCTCGTCGCCCATAAAAAATGCCCCGGATCGATTGATACGGGGCATTTCGATTTCAGCGTATGTCAGATCGCTTTAAGCGATGGCTTCGCTGCGCTTACCCAGCATGCGGTCAACCCCGAATGCAGCCACCAGGGTAATCACACAAGGTACCAGCCACGCCAGGCCTTGCTCGCTCAATGGCAGGTTAGCCATTTGCGCAGGCATCCAACCGGCCAGGCCAGCGCCCTTGAGAGCGTCGATGGTGCCGAAGATGAACGACACCAGCATCACCGGGCCAAGGATGCGGCCATGCTCATGCCAGAAGTCCTTGCAGAAGCTCAGGGCCACCAGAACGATGCACGGCGGGTAGATGGCGGTCAGTACCGGGATCGAGAATGCAATCAGCTTGGTCAGGCCCAGGTTCGACACCAGCAGCGAGAACGCGGCCAGGATTACCACCAGGGTCTTGTAGGACAGTGGCAACACCCGGCTGAAGTACTCGGCGCAGGCACAGGTCAGGCCTACCGCCGTGACCAGGCACGCCAGGGAGATCAGCACCGCAAGAAAACCGCTGCCCAGGGAACCGAAGGTGTGTTGCACGTAGGCGTGCAATACCGCTGCGCCATTGGCTGCACCGGCGGCCACTTCATGGCTGCCCGAACCAAGGCGGAACAGGCTGACGTAGACCAGCGCCAGGCCCACGCCGGCAATCAGCCCGGCAATGATCGCGTAGCGGGTAATCAGCTGTGGCGACTCGACGCCACGGGAGCGAATGGCGTTAACGATCACGATGCCGAACACCAGCGCGCCCAGGGTATCCATGGTCAGGTAGCCATTGATAAAGCCCTGGGAGAACGGTGCGGCGACGTATTCAGGCGTTGCAACGCCGATATCACCCGCAGGCAGGGCGAAGGCTGCGATCCCCAGGACCGCCAGTGCAATGATCTTCAGCGGCGCGAGGAAACGGCCGACGGTATCCAGCAAACGCCCTGGATACAGGGAGATGAAGAACACCAGCAGGAAGTACACCGAACTGTAGAGGAACAGGGCCAGCGGGCTTTCGCCGGTCAATGGCGCCAGGCCTACTTCGAACGAAACCGTTGCGGTACGTGGCGTGGCGAACAATGGGCCGACAGCCAGGTAGCACGCTGCAGCCAGGATGCCACCGGCGACCTTGCCGATGGGGCTGCTCAAGGCATCCATGCCACCACCAACCTTGGCCAGCGCGATAACGGTAACCACCGGCAAACCCACGGCGGTGATCAGGAAGCCCAACGCCGCCATCCAGACATGAGGCCCGGACTGCAAACCAACGATAGGCGGGAAGATGATGTTGCCGGCGCCCACGAACAGGGCAAAAGTCATAAAGCCCAACGCCAGGATATCCTGGCTTTTCAACACTTTCATTTGAGGAAATACCACACTACTGAATCGGAATTTAGAGAGGGATTCCCTATGGATGAGGGAAATGCTGCCGGCCCTTATGGGGACCGACCGGTCTAGCACGCGGCTTCCTTTTGGGATGCGGGCGCATAAAGAGGCGGCTAGCGTACAGAATTTGCCTGACAAACGCACTGTTGCGGGGCGGACTGTCCGATAAGCGACACTTGAATGTCGCGTTTTCATACTTAATTTGGCAATGCAGTCCACTGTGGGAGCAGGCTTGCTCGCGAATGCGCTGGGTCAGCACTGAATGCATCAACTGATACACCGCATTCGCGAGCAAGCCCGCTCCCACATTTTGATCTTCAGCAACCGGCAGAAAGCACAAAGGCCACCCGAAGGTGGCCTTTGTGTGGTGAAGCGTCAGTTAAGCGCGAGGCTTACTTGACAGCCCAGCCAGTCAGCTCGGACAAAGCCTTGCCGATGTCTGCCAGCGAACGCACGGTTTTCACGCCTGCGTCTTCCAGGGCAGCAAACTTCTCGTCTGCAGTGCCCTTGCCGCCAGAGATGATTGCGCCAGCATGGCCCATGCGCTTGCCCGCAGGGGCAGTCACACCAGCGATGTAGGAAACAACCGGTTTGGTCACGTGTGCCTTGATGTAGGCAGCCGCTTCTTCTTCAGCCGAACCGCCGATCTCACCGATCATGACGATCGCTTCGGTCTTCGGGTCTTCCTGGAACAGTTTCAGGATGTCGATGAAGTTCGAACCTGGGATCGGGTCACCGCCGATGCCGACGCAAGTCGACTGACCGAAACCGGCGTCAGTGGTCTGCTTCACAGCTTCGTAGGTCAGGGTGCCGGAACGGGAAACGATACCGACTTTGCCTGGCAAGTGAATGTGACCTGGCATGATGCCGATCTTGCATTCGCCTGGAGTGATCACGCCTGGGCAGTTAGGGCCGATCAGGGTAACACCCAGCTCGTCGCACTTAACTTTAGCGTCCAGCATGTCCAGGGTAGGAATGCCTTCGGTGATGCAAACGATCAGCTTGATGCCGCCGAATGCTGCTTCCAGGATCGAGTCCTTGCAGAAAGGAGCTGGAACGTAGATCACGCTGGCGGTAGCGCCAGTTTGAGCAACAGCATCTTTCACGGTGTTGAACACTGGCAGGCCCAGGTGCTCGGTGCCGCCTTTGCCTGGAGTTACGCCGCCAACCATCTTGGTGCCGTATTCGATGGCTTGCTGGGTGTGGAAGCTACCTTGCGAACCGGTAATACCCTGGCAGATAACTTTGGTGTCTTTATTGATCAGGACGCTCATTATTTGCCCTCCGCAGCTTTGACAACTTGTTGAGCAGCGTCGGTCAGGCTGGTAGCAGCGATGATGTTCAAACCGCTTTCTGCCAGTACTTTAGCGCCCAGTTCAGCGTTGTTACCTTCAAGGCGTACAACAACCGGGATTTTCACGCCGACTTCTTTCACTGCACCGATGATGCCTTCGGCAATCATGTCGCAACGAACGATGCCGCCGAAGATGTTGACCAGTACTGCAGCGACGTTGGAGTCGGACAGGATGATCTTGAACGCTTCGGTAACGCGCTCCTTGGTAGCACCACCGCCTACGTCGAGGAAGTTGGCTGGCTTACCGCCATGCAGGTTGACGATGTCCATGGTACCCATGGCCAGGCCAGCACCGTTGACCATGCAACCGATGTTACCTTCCAGGGCTACGTAGTTCAGTTCGAACTTGGCAGCGTGCGCTTCGCGCGGATCGTCTTGCGACGGATCGTGGAAAGTCTTCAGCTTAGGCTGACGGTACATGGCGTTGGCGTCGATGTTGATCTTGGCGTCGAGGCAATGCAGATCGCCGTCAGCCTTGATCACCAGCGGGTTCACTTCCAGCAGGGCCAGATCGTGATCCTGGAACAGTTTGGCCAGACCAACGAAGATCTTGGCGAACTGGGCAACTTGCTTGCCTTCCAGACCCAGCTGGAAAGCCAGCTCGCGACCCTGGAATGGCTGAGCGCCAACCAGTGGATCGATAGTGGCCTTGAGAATTTTTTCTGGGGTTTCGTGAGCGATCTTCTCGATGTCCACGCCACCTTCGGTGGAAGCCATGAACACGATGCGACGGCTCGAACGGTCAACGACAGCGCCCAGGTACAGCTCTTTAGCGATATCAGTGCACGATTCAACCAGGATCTTGGTGACTGGCTGGCCATTGGCGTCAGTCTGGTAAGTCACCAGACGCTTGCCCAGCCACTGCTGTGCGAAGGCCTTGGCGTCTTCTTTGCTGCGAACCAGCTTAACGCCGCCCGCTTTACCGCGACCACCAGCGTGGACCTGGGCTTTGACAACCCACTCGGTGCCGCCGATTTTGTCGCAAGCTTCTGCTGCTGCTTCCGGGGTGTCTACTGCGTAGCCCTTGGAAACTGGCAGGCCGTATTCAGCGAACAGCTGCTTACCCTGATACTCGTGAAGATTCATGCTTTTTACCGTCTTCGTTAGGTACTGCGCATTCGGCGCTGCGCTCATTATGAGTGCCGCGCCACCTGTGACTGCTGCTTGCCCAGCTTCATCGCCCTAAGGCCGGCAAAGCTGCGCAAGACTGCGTCCAGCGGATATTCCGCGGTGAGTCTTGCGCGCAAGGCTCACGACGGGCAACTCCGCCGTGGTTTCTTATTATCTCGCTTAGCGCTTCTTGCGGTTGGCGATGTGGATGGCGCCGCCATTCACAGCCAACGCTGCTTCGTGCAACGCTTCGGACAGGGTCGGATGGGAGAAGACCATCATGCCCAGGTCTTCGGCACTGGTGCCGAATTCCATACCGATAGCGCCTTGCTGAACCAGTTCTGCAGCGCTTGGGCCAATCACGTGGACGCCCAATACGCGGTCAGTCTTGGCATCAGCGATGACTTTGACAAAACCGCCAGTGTCGTTTGCTGCCATGGCACGGCCAGAAGCGGCAAACGGGAAGGTGCCGACGTTAACTTCAACGCCTTCAGCTTTCAACTGCTGTTCGTTCTTGCCGACCCATGCGATTTCCGGGTGGGTGTAGATAACCGAAGGGATCAGGTCGTAGTTCATCTGGGTCTTGTGACCCTTGATGCGCTCAACCACCATGATGCCTTCTTCGGATGCCTTGTGCGCCAGCATCATGCCGCGAACCACGTCACCGATGGCGTAGACGCCAGGAACGGTGGTAGCGCAGTGATCGTCGACATGGACAAAGCCACGCTCGTCGATGGTCACGCCGCTGTCAGCTGCCAACAGATCAGTGGTCACTGGACGGCGACCAACGGCAACAATCAGCTTGTCGAAAGTGATGGTCTGCTCGCCATCCTTGTCGGTGTAGGTCACGACCACTTCTTCGCCGTTGACTTTCGAACCGGTCACGCGTGCGCCCAGCTTGATGTCCAGACCTTGTTTGGTCAGGGTTTTCAGCGCTTCTTTGGACACCGCAGTGTCGGCAGCCAGCAGGAACGTGTCCAGGGCTTCCAGCACGGTCACTTCGGAACCCAGGCGGGACCAGACGGAACCCAGTTCCAGGCCGATCACGCCAGCGCCGATCACGCCCAGGCGTTTTGGTACCGATTGGAATTCCAGGGCGCCGGTCGAATCAACGATCACGTTCTGGTCAACTGGAGCCGGTGGAATGTCGATCGGACGCGAACCTGGAGCCAGGATCACGTTCTCGGCTTCGATGATTTCGGTCGAACCGTCTGGCTTGGTGATTTCAACTTTCTTGCCGGCCAGCAGTTTGCCGTGACCTTGCAGGGAAGTGACGCCATTGGCCTTGAACAGGGTAGCAACGCCAGAGGTCAGGCCTTTGACGATGTTGGCCTTGCGGCCGACCATTGCTGGCACGTCCATGGTCACGCCAGCGTGGTTGATGCCGTGGATGGCAAAACCGTCCTGGGCTTCGTGGAATTTCCAGGAGCTGTCCAGCAGCGCCTTGGAAGGAATGCAGCCAACGTTCAGGCAGGTACCGCCCAGCGCCAGTTTGCCTTCCTTGTCGGTGTATTTTTCGATGCAAGCAGTCGAGAGGCCCAGTTGAGCGGCCTTGATGGCGGCAACGTAGCCGCCAGGGCCCGCACCAATCACTACAACGTCAAATTTCTGCGACATGAAAAAAAATCCTCTTTAGCAAAAAAGCTTCAAGCCCGAGCCACAAGCCAGGCTGCAATTGCTTGCAGCTTGAAACTTGCAGCTCACGGCCGCTTTATCAGATATCCAGCAGCAGACGAGCTGGATCTTCCAGCAGGTTCTTGATGGTCACCAGGAAAGTCACGGCTTCTTTACCATCGATCAGGCGGTGATCGTAGGACAGTGCCAGGTACATCATCGGACGAATCACGACCTGGCCATTGATGGCCATCGGACGCTGGATGATGTTGTGCATGCCCAGGATCGCAGCTTGCGGCGGGTTGACGATCGGGGTCGACATCATCGAACCGAAAGTACCACCGTTGGTGATCGTGAAGGTACCGCCGGTCATCTCGTCGATGGTCAGCTTGCCGTCACGGGCCTTCTTGCCGAAGCCGGCGATGCCGCCTTCGATTTCAGCCAGGCTCATCAGCTCGGCGTTACGCAGGACCGGTACCACCAGGCCACGGTCGCTGGAGACGGCAACGCCGACGTCCGCATAGCCGTGGTAGACGATGTCACTGCCGTCGATGGAAGCGTTGACTGCCGGGAAGCGCTTGAGTGCTTCGGTGGCCGCTTTCACGAAGAACGACATGAAGCCCAGGCGTACGCCGTTGTGGGACTTCTCGAACAGATCCTTGTACTTCGAACGCAGGGCCATGACTTCAGTCATGTCGACTTCGTTGAAAGTGGTCAGCATCGCCATGTTCGACTGTGCTTCAACCAGGCGCTTGGCCACGGTGGCACGCACGCGGGTCATCGGTACGCGCTTCTCGGTGCGGTCGCCAGCAGCGAACACAGGAGCAGCGGCAGCCGGGGCAGCAGCCTTGGCAGGTGCGGCAGCCGGGGCGTTTTTCTTGGCTTCAACAGCGGCAACCACGTCTTCCTTGGTCACACGGCCGTCTTTGCCGGTGCCTTTGATGGAAGCCAGGTTGATGCCGTTTTCTTCAGCCAACTGACGCGCAGCCGGTGCAGCGATTGGATCTTCACCACCCGCAGCCGGAGCGGCAGCAGCAGGTGCGGCAGCCGGAGCAGCAGCGGCGGCTGGAGCTGCGGCAGCAGCACTGCCCGCTTCGATCGAACCCAGTACCTGGTTGGACAGGACGGTAGCGCCCTCTTCAGCAATGATGGCGCCCAGGACGCCGTCGGCTTCGGCCAACACTTCCAGTACAACCTTGTCGGTCTCGATGTCGACGATCAGGTCGTCACGCTTGACGGCCTCACCTGGTTTCTTGTGCCAGGTGGCAACGGTGCCATCGGCAACCGATTCCGGGAATGACGGGGCTTTGATTTCGATAGCCATTATCTGTGGGTCCTTAAAATTCGGTTTCAGTCAGCGCGAAGGCGTTAAACAGTGAAAGCATCTTGCAGCAGTTTTTCCTGCTGCTCGGCGTGCATCGATGCATAACCACAAGCAGGTGCAGCAGAAGCATCACGACCGGCGTACTCCAGGCCCAGGGCCTTGTTGTGGTTGCCGATGCTGCGACGCAGGTGATGCTGGCTGCTGTACCACGCGCCCTGGTTCATCGGTTCTTCCTGACACCACACCACATTTGTGAGGTTGGTGTAAGGCGCAATGGCCTCCATCAGGTCATCTTCCGGGAACGGGTAAAGCTGCTCGATACGCACGATGGCGATGTCTTCGCGGCCTTCGGCACGACGTTTTTCCAGCAAGTCGTAGTAAACCTTGCCGCTGCACAGGATCAGGCGAGTGACCTTGGCCGCGTCCAGGGTGTCGATTTCCGGAATAACGGTCTGGAACGAACCATCGGCCAGATCTTCCAGGGTCGAGATGGCCAATTTGTGACGCAACAGCGATTTCGGGGTCAACACTACCAGCGGCTTGCGCAGCGGGCGGATCACCTGGCGACGCAGCAAGTGGTAGATCTGGGCCGGGGTAGTCGGCACGCACACCTGGATGTTGTGCTCGGCGCACAATTGCAGGTAACGCTCCAGACGGGCCGAGGAGTGCTCCGGACCCTGACCTTCATAACCGTGTGGCAGCAACATGGTCAGACCGCACAGGCGGCCCCACTTGTGCTCGCCGCTGGTGATGAACTGGTCGATAACCACCTGGGCACCGTTGGCGAAGTCGCCGAACTGGGCTTCCCAGATCACCAACGCGTTTGGCGTAGTGGTCGAGTAACCGTATTCGAACGCCAGTACGGCTTCTTCAGACAGGAACGAATCGTACAGGTCGAAACGTGGCTGGCCTTCGTACAAGTGCTGCAGCGGGATGTAGGTGCCCGCGTCTTTCTGGTTGTGCAATACCGCGTGACGGTGCGAGAACGTACCACGGCCAATGTCCTGGCCGGTCATGCGGATCGGGTGACCTTCGAACGCCAGGGTCGCGTATGCCATGGTTTCGGCATAACCCCAGTTGATCGGCAGGCCGCCGGCTTGCATCTTCTGACGGTCTTCGTAGATCTTCGCAACCTGGCGCTGCACCACGAAGCCATCCGGAATTTCCAGCAGCTTGGCGGACAGTTCCTGCAGGGTCTTCAGATCGAACGAGGTGTCGTGACGCGCAGTCCAGGCGTGGCCCAGGTATGGACGCCAGTCCACGAACAGCTCTTTGTTCGGTTCTTTGACCAGGCTTTTTACTACATGCAGACCGTTGTCCAGCGCGTTGCGGTATTCATCGATTTTCGCCTGAACACGCGCTTCATCCAGCACGCCGGCCTTGGTCAGGCTTTCGGCGTACAGCTCACGGGTAGTGCGCTGCTTGGAGATCTGCTGGTACATCAACGGCTGGGTGCCGCTCGGCTCATCCGCTTCGTTGTGACCGCGACGGCGGTAGCAGACCAGGTCGATGACCACGTCACGCTTGAACTGCATGCGGTAGTCAATGGCCAGTTGAGTCACGAACAACACGGCTTCCGGATCATCCCCATTCACATGGAGGATCGGCGCCTGGATCATCTTGGCAACGTCGGTCGCGTACTCGGTAGAGCGCGCGTCCAGCGGGTTGCTGATGGTGAAGCCCACCTGGTTGTTGATGACGATGTGGATCGTACCGCCGGTCTTGAAGCCGCGGGTCTGCGACATCTGGAACGTTTCCAGGACCACGCCTTGACCGGCGAATGCCGCGTCACCGTGGATGGAAATCGGCAGGACCTTCTCACCGGTGGAATCGTTGCGACGATCCTGGCGAGCACGTACCGAACCCTCGACCACTGGAGAAACGATTTCCAGGTGGGATGGGTTGAACGCCATGGCCAGGTGAACTTCACCGCCGGTGGTCATCACGTTGGACGAGAAGCCCTGGTGGTATTTAACGTCACCGGAACCCAGCTCGACCTTCTTCTTGCCTTCGAACTCGTCGAACAGCTCGCGCGGGTTCTTGCCGAAGGTGTTGACCAACACGTTCAGGCGACCACGGTGAGCCATGCCGATCACGATTTCCTTGGTGCCGTAGGAACCGGAACGCTGGATCAACTCGTCGAGCATCGGAATCAGGCTTTCGCCGCCTTCCAGGCCGAAACGCTTGGTGCCCGGGTATTTGGTGCCCAGGTATTTCTCAAGGCCTTCGGCAGCGGTTACGCGCTCAAGCAGGTGACCGCGCACATCGGCGGACAGCACCGGACGCCCACGCACGCCTTCAAGGCGATGCTGGAACCAGTGGCGCTGCTCGGAATCGGTGATGTGCGTGAATTCAGCGCCGATGGTGCGGCAATATGTCTGCTGCAACGCTTCGTGAATTTCGCGTAGGCTCGCTTCCTCTTTGCCGATGAACAGGTCGCCGGCACGGAAGGTCGTATCAAGATCGGCATTGGTCAAGCCGTAGTGATTGATCGACAGGTCTGCAGGTGCAGGACGCTGCCACAGCCCCAGCGGGTCAAGCTGGGCTGCCTGGTGGCCACGCATACGGTAGGCCTGGATCAGTCGCAATACTTCAACTTGCTTCTTCTCGTGCTCACTGCTCACGCTCCCGGCGGAAACCGGTTGGGCGCGGCGCTGGTTCTTTGCCAGCAGCACAAATTGATCGCGAATTGTTGCATGCGATACATCGGTGGCAGCGTTGCCGTCTGAAGACAACGTCTGAAATTTGGTGCGCCATTCTTCTGGCACAGCGTTAGGGTCGTGCAGGTAGAGCTCATAAAGCTCTTCCACATAGGCAGCGTTACCACCTGAAAGATAGCCGCTGTTCCACATGCGCTGCATCACGCTTTCTTGCATGCTTGGTCACCCTCGATTTGGGGACACCACCGGCGAAAACACCGAGTTTGCTTGCAAAAGGCCAAGTGCAGCGACCAAAACAAGCCACTTAGGATCACGCTGATAGTTCGGGTACCAACCCGAATGCCCCTGCTTGTCTCATTTCTTCAAAATAAGAGCTGCGGCTTTGTAAGTCGCTGCTCAAGTTAAAACTACGGCGCCGGTTGAAGCCTGCGCCGTAGCATTTACGGGCACAACGGTCCTGCTTTTGCTACAACGTCTTACACGCCGCTCTGCAGCAGCATGTTACGGATGTGACCAATGGCCTTAGTCGGGTTCAGGCCTTTAGGACATACGTTGACGCAGTTCATGATCCCGCGGCAGCGGAATACGCTGAACGGGTCATCCAGTGAAGCCAGACGCTCGGACGTCTTGGTGTCACGGCTGTCTGCCAGGAAGCGATAGGCTTGCAGCAGTGCAGCTGGACCCAGGAACTTGTCCGGGTTCCACCAGAAGGACGGGCAAGAGGTCGAGCAGCAAGCGCACAGGATGCACTCGTACAGACCGTCGAGCTTCTCGCGCTCTTCCGGGGACTGCAGACGCTCGATGGCCGGAGCCGGCGTGTCGTTCTGCAGGAATGGCTTAACCTTCTCGTATTGCTTGTAGAAGATGCTCATATCGACGACCAGGTCACGGATAACCGGCAAACCTGGCAGCGGACGTACAACGAGCTTGCCCTTCTTGACCACGGCAGACAGCGGCGTGACGCAAGCCAGGCCGTTTTTGCCGTTGATGTTCATGCCGTCGGAACCACAGACACCTTCACGGCAAGAGCGACGATAGGAGAAACCTTCGTCCTGCTCTTTGATCAGGGCCAGCACATCCAGCACCATCAGGTCTTTACCACCGGTATCGACCTCAAATTCCTGCATGAACGGCGCGGCGTCCTGATCAGGGTTGTAGCGATAAACACTGACTTTCAACATGGCAGCCACCCTTAGTAAGTCCGAATCTTCGGTTCAAACGTCGGAACCGTCTTCGGCGAGAAGTTCACGGCACGCTTGGTTACACGCTTGTCACCCGGGAAGTACAGGGTGTGGCACAACCAGTTTTCGTCATCGCGATCTTCAAAGTCTTCACGAGCGTGGGCACCACGGGATTCTTTACGAACCTCGGCGGCAATCGCAGTCGCTTCAGCCACTTCCAGCAGGTTTTGCAGCTCAAGGGCTTCGATACGAGCGGTGTTGAACGCCTGGCTCTTATCGTTGATCTTGACGTTGGCAATCCGCTTGCGCAGGTCAGCCAGCTGGGCAATACCCTTCTGCATGTATTCGCCAGTACGGAATACACCGAAGTAGTTCTGCATGCAGTTTTGCAGCTCGCGACGCAGGGTTGCCACGTCTTCGCCATCAGTGCGCTCGTTCAGCGCGTTCAGACGCGCCAGGGCAGCTTCAATGTTGGCGTCGGTGGCGTCATCGTATTCGATGCCGTCGGTCAGGGCTTTTTCCAGGTGCAGGCCGGCAGCACGACCGAATACCACCAGGTCGAGCAGCGAGTTGCCGCCCAGGCGGTTGGCACCGTGAACCGATACGCAAGCCACTTCGCCTACCGCGAACAGACCATGAATGATCTCGTCCACGCCTTCGGCGTTCTGGGTGATTGCCTGCCCGTGAATGTTGGTCGGCACGCCGCCCATCATATAGTGGCAAGTTGGAACTACTGGAACCGGAGCAACCACCGGGTCAACGTGTGCGAAAGTCTTGGACAGTTCGCAGATACCTGGCAGGCGGCTATGCAGCACTTCCTCACCCAGGTGATCAAGCTTCAGCATCACGTGGTCGCCGTTCGGACCGCAACCGTTGCCAGCGATGATTTCTTTAACCATCGAACGGGCAACCACGTCACGACCAGCAAGGTCCTTGGCGTTCGGAGCATAACGCTCCATGAAACGCTCGCCGTGCTTGTTGATCAGGTAACCACCTTCACCACGGCACCCTTCTGTAACCAGTACACCGGCGCCGGCGATGCCGGTTGGGTGGAACTGCCACATTTCGATGTCTTGCACCGGTACGCCAGCACGCAGGGCCATGCCAACGCCGTCGCCGGTGTTGATCAGGGCGTTGGTGGTCGACGCGTAGATACGACCTGCACCGCCAGTCGCCAGAACGGTAGCCTTGGCGCGGATGTAGGTGGTTTCACCGGTTTCGATGCAGATCGCGATCACACCGACGAACTCGCCTTGCGCGTTCTTGACCAGGTCTACCGCGTAGTACTCGTTCAGGAACGTGGTGCCGGCTTTCAGGTTGCCCTGATAAAGGGTGTGCAGCAGGGCGTGACCGGTACGGTCGGATGCTGCGCAGGTACGTGCAGCCTGGCCGCCTTTGCCGTAGTCCTTGGACTGGCCGCCGAATGGACGCTGGTAGATACGACCTTGCTCGGTACGGGAGAACGGCAGACCCATGTGGTCCAGTTCGAACACCGCGGCCGGGCCTTCCTGACACATGTACTCGATAGCGTCCTGGTCACCGATGTAGTCGGAACCCTTGACGGTATCGTACATGTGCCAGCGCCAGTCATCGTTCGGGTCAGCAGATGCGATGGCGCAGGTGATGCCACCCTGGGCCGATACGGTGTGGGAACGGGTCGGGAACACCTTGGTGATCACGGCCGTCTTGTGACCGCCCTGGGCCAGCTGCAGCGCGGCGCGCATGCCGGCGCCGCCGCCACCAATAATGATGGCGTCAAAAGAAATCGTTGGAATGTTAGCCATGAATCAGATACCCCAGAGAATCTGCACACCCCAGACGAAGTAAGCGAACATCGCGACGCCGCATACTGCCTGGAAAAGGAAACGTACTGCAGTCGCGGACTTGCCCAGCGCCATCGGCGTCAGGTAGTCGGTCGCGATGGTCCACATGCCGACCCAGGCGTGAGCGCCCAGGGCCACAAGGGCGAGCAGACTGAAGATACGCATCCCGTTGTGGGAGAACAGACCATGCCATTGGGCGTAGCCAATGCCAGGGTTTGCAACGAGGTACCCGATCAGGAAAATGAAATAAGCCGCGAGAACGACCGCAGACACACGCTGCGCCATCCAGTCATAGAGGCCCGAACGCGAAAGGTTCGTAACGCTGGTTACCATATCCAAACTCCTGCCAGAACGATCAGCACCACGGAAATGGCGATGATGATTTTCGAGCCCAGGCGGCCGCCTTCCAGCGTCTCACCGATGCCCATGTCCATGATCAAGTGGCGCACACCGGCTACCAGGTGATACAGCAGAGCGGACAGGAGGCCCCATGCTACGAACTTGGCCAGCGGGCTGGTCAAGCATGCCTTCACCTCGGCGTATCCTTCCTCGGAACCCAGGGATTTGCTCAATGCATAAAGCATGATGCCCAAGCCCAGGAACAGGATGATGCCGGAAACACGGTGCAGGAACGACGTAACGCCGGTGATGGGGAGTTTGATGGTCCTTAGGTCTAGGTTTACAGGTCGTTGGCTATTCACGGCTTTTTTTCACACTGAAGAGCCCCTAACAATCAGGGCAAAGTTGTTGGGGAGTGCACTGGTCAGGTAAGCACCACCCAGGGAGTGCGACCCCCAATGAAAGCAAGCCCAAAAGCCCTTGGCGGTCGGTGGCCGAGTATAGACAGTTAGGCTACTAATGACAACGCGCGCTCCTCACCCTAATAGCTGATTGCGCTGACGGGATAAAAGGCGTAAACGGCAGGCAATTTCGAGGAAAAAGTACGGTTAAAGCCTTCTGGGGCAAGACTTTAGGCAAATTGACATCTGGATTTATATCAATATAGTGGTGCAGGCCCTGCGTGGGGGGTCTGTCTGATGATTTGAAGCATAAATAGGAGGCCACATGGCTGACAAAAAAGCGCAGTTGATCATCGAGGGCGCAGCCCCCGTCGAGCTGCCCATTTTAACCGGCACCGTTGGTCCCGATGTTATCGACGTACGGGGCCTGACGGCCACGGGCCGTTTCACTTTCGACCCTGGCTTCATGTCGACCGCCTCTTGCGAGTCGAAGATTACCTATATCGATGGCGATAATGGCATTCTGCTACATCGCGGCTACCCGATCGAACAACTGGCCGAGAAATCGGACTACCTGGAAACCTGCTACCTGCTGCTAAATGGCGAATTGCCAACAGCTGAGCAAAAGGCCCAGTTTGTCAGCACCGTGAAGAACCACACCATGGTTCACGAGCAGTTGAAGACTTTCTTCAACGGCTTCCGTCGCGACGCCCACCCGATGGCCGTCATGTGCGGCGTAGTCGGCGCCCTGTCGGCCTTCTATCACGACTCCCTGGACATCAATAACCCGCAGCATCGCGAAATCTCCGCGATCCGCCTGGTTGCCAAGATGCCAACCCTGGCCGCAATGGTTTACAAGTACTCCATGGGCCAGCCCATGATGTACCCGCGCAACGACCTGACGTACGCGGAAAACTTCCTGCACATGATGTTCAACACCCCGTGCGAGATCAAACCGATCAGCCCGGTGCTGGCCAAGGCCATGGATCGGATCTTCATCCTCCATGCCGACCACGAACAGAACGCCTCGACGTCCACCGTACGCCTGGCAGGTTCTTCGGGTGCCAACCCGTTCGCCTGTATCGCCGCCGGTATCGCTGCTCTGTGGGGCCCTGCCCACGGCGGTGCGAACGAAGCCGTATTGACCATGCTCGATGAAATCGGCGATGTGTCCAACATCGACAAGTTCATCGCCAAGGCCAAGGACAAGAACGATCCGTTCAAGTTGATGGGCTTCGGTCACCGGGTCTACAAGAACCGCGACCCACGCGCCACCGTAATGAAGCAGACCTGCGACGAAGTGTTGAAGGAACTGGGCATCAACAACGATCCGCAACTCGAACTGGCCATGCGCCTGGAAGAGATCGCGCTGACCGACCCGTACTTCATCGAACGCTCCCTGTACCCGAACGTCGACTTCTACTCGGGGATCATCCTCAAGGCGATCGGCATTCCAACCAGCATGTTCACCGTGATCTTCGCCCTGGCGCGGACCGTGGGCTGGATCTCCCACTGGAAAGAAATGCTCTCCAGCCCGTACAAGATTGGCCGCCCGCGCCAGCTGTACACCGGCTACGAGTCGCGTGACATTACCAAGCTGGAAGACCGCAAGTAAGCATTCAACTGCTTAGTTGCATTGAGAACGGCCTCCCTTAGTGGAGGCCGTTTTTGTTTGTGCTGCCTGACCTACCGTTTTCGCGAGCACGCCCGCACACATTCGACCGCATTTCAAAGGATGTACACGGTCAACTGTGGGAGCGGGCTTGCCCGCGAAAACAGTAGCCCAGGCAACACAGAACCCCAGGCAAAAAAATGCCCCGGCCTTTCGACCGGGGCATTTCTTATTGAGCGACAACCTTAGTGATTAACCGCCCCGCTCGCCCCCAGACCAGTCTGTGAACGCACAAACTGCGGGAAGTACAGCGCACGCTCTTTCACCGCCGCCGCCGATTTGTCGGTGATGGAGAAAAACCAGATACCGACGAACGCAATGATCATCGAGAACAACGCCGGGTACTCGTACGGGAAGATCGCCTTTTCATGGTGCAGGATCGAGACCCAGATGGTCGGGCCAAGGATCATCAGGCCTACGGCACTGACCAGGCCCAGCCAACCGCCAATCATTGCGCCACGGGTGGTGAGGTTTTTCCAGTACATGGAAAGCAGCAGCACCGGGAAGTTACAGCTGGCCGCGATGGAGAATGCCAGGCCGACCATGAACGCAATGTTCTGGCTTTCGAACAGGATACCCAAGCCAATCGCCAGGACAGCCAGGGCGATGGTGGTGATTTTCGAGACGCGAATCTCATCCTTCTCGTTGGCCTTGCCTTTCTTGATCACGCTGGCATACAGGTCATGGGACACCGCCGAAGCACCCGCCAGGGTCAGACCGGCAACCACTGCCAGGATGGTGGCAAACGCCACGGCCGAGATGAAGCCCAGGAAGATACTGCCGCCCACCGCATTGGCCAGGTGCACCGCCGCCATGTTGTTGCCGCCCAACAGAGCGCCTGCTGCATCCTTGAACGCCGGGTTGGTGCTGACCAGCAGAATCGCGCCGAAGCCGATGATAAAGGTCAGGATATAGAAGTAGCCGATGAAGCCTGTGGCATACAGCACGCTCTTGCGGGCTTCTTTAGCGTCACTCACGGTGAAGAAGCGCATCAGGATGTGTGGCAGGCCAGCGGTACCGAACATCAGGGCCAGGCCGAGGGAGAACGCCGAAATCGGGTCTTTCACCAGGCCGCCGGGGCTCATGATCGCCTCACCTTTAGGGTGAACCTTGATCGCCTCGGAGAACAGCATGTTGAAGTCGAAGTTGACGTGCTTCATCACCATCAGCGCCATGAACGAAGCACCGGACAGCAGCAACACGGCCTTGATGATCTGTACCCACGTGGTTGCCAGCATGCCGCCGAACAACACATAGAGGCACATCAGGATACCCACCAGGATCACCGCAACATGGTAATCAAGGCCGAACAGCAGTTGGATCAGCTTGCCCGCGCCAACCATCTGCGCGATCAGGTAGAACGCCACCACCACCAGCGAACCACAGGCCGACAGGCTGCGGATCTGGGTCTGCCCGAGGCGATAGGACGCCACGTCAGCGAAGGTGTACTTGCCCAGGTTACGCAGGCGCTCGGCGATCAGGAACAGAATGATCGGCCAGCCCACCAGGAAGCCGATCGAGTAGATCAGGCCATCGTAGCCAGAGGTGAATACCAGCGCGGAAATCCCCAGGAAAGATGCCGCCGACATGTAGTCGCCGGCAATCGCCAGGCCGTTCTGGAAACCGGTGATCTTGCCGCCGGCCGCATAGTAGTCAGCCGCCGAATTGTTACGTTTGGACGCCCAATAGGTAATGCACAAGGTAGCGCCGACGAAGGCGACAAACATCACGATAGCCGCGACATTCAACGGTTGCTTGTGCACTTCACCCGTCAATGCGTCCGCCGCCCAAACGGCAGGAGCAAACAGCGAAGCGCCGAATACAGCCAATAGACGACGGATCATTGCGCAGCCTCCTTGAGAATCGCATTGTTCAGGTCGTCGAATTCGCCGTTGGCGCGTCGCACATAGATGCCTGTGAGCACAAAGGCCGAGACAATCAGGCCAATCCCGATCGGGATTCCCCAGGTTATGGACGATTCAGGGCTGATCTTGGCTCCCAGAACTTGTGGTCCATAGGCAATCAACAGGATGAATCCGGAGTACAGCCCAAGCATGATCGCCGAGAGAATCCAGGCGAACTTTTCCCTTTTACTGACCAGCTCCTTGAAGCGCGGGCTGTTTTGAATCGAGAGGTAAATGCTGTCGTTCATTGTTTTTATCCTCGCAGCACAGCTTTTTTATTATTGGAACATATCCACTGTATGCGGCTGCGGGAGAGGTTCCAGACGACCTTAGTCTTAGAACCCGTGTAGCGAGGGTTTACGGCGCGCCAGAAACAATTGTAGGAGCGAGCTTGCTCGCGAAAAACGTCAACGATAACGCGCACACCCTGGAGGATTGCGGCGTCTTTGCGTTCTTCGCGAGCAAGCTCGCTCCTACAGGTTTATCCGATTATTTGGCAGTCCACTCGGCCACACGCTCAGGGTGCTTGGCCACCCAATCCTTGGCCGCCACATCAGGCTTGGCACCTTCCTGGATCGCCAGCATGACTTCGCCGATTTCGTCCTTGGAGGCCCACTGGAATTTCTTCAGGAACGCCGCGACTTCCGGGGCTTTCTTTTCCAGGCCCTTGCTGCCGATGCTGTTGACGGTCTCGGCAGCACCATAAATGCCTTTTGGATCATCAAGGAAGCGCAGTTTCCACTTGGCGAACATCCAATGTGGCACCCAGCCAGTTACCGCGATGGAATCCTGTTTGTCTTCGGCGCGAGTCAATTCGGCGATCATGGCTGCGCCGGAGCTGGCTTGCAGCTTGTAGTCCAGGCCGTATTGCTTGATGGCTTCATCAGTCTTGAGCATCACGCCTGAACCGGCATCGATGCCAACGATTTTGTTCTTGAAGGTGGTGTCGGTCTTCAAGTCCTCGATGGACTTGGCCTTGACGTACTCCGGTACGATCAAACCGATCTTCGCATCCTTGAAGTTGGGGCCGTAGTCGACCACTTTGTCCTTGTTCTTGGTCCAATACTCGCCGTGAGTCACCGGCAGCCAGGCCGAGAGCATCGCGTCGAGTTTGCCAGTGGCCACGCCCTGCCACATGATCCCGGTGGCGACCGCTTGCAGCTTCACGTCATAGCCGAGCTTTTGCTTGATCACTTCAGCTGCCACATGGGTGGTGGCAACGCTGTCCGACCAACCGTCCACATAACCGATGCTCAGGGTCTTGCTGTCGGCGCTGGCCAGCATGGAACCCATCGCAACTACCAACGTGGCAGCTGCGCCCAAGAGTCGTCGCATCTTCATAGTGCATCCCCGAAAGTGCTGCGCCCGACGGATGCCGAGCGACGTCAACCTGTTGTTCTATGGTGCTGTTCGATCATCAACCCGCCGCCCCTGGCGACCTGCTCTGACTGCGACCTCGGGTAAGCAAGAAACGACATCAAGTTGCCAGCAGGACGAACTGTAGGAAATTCCGTCAAAATTCCGCCCGAACTTTGCATGTCAAAATTATGCGGCCCCACTGGAAACCGGCAAATACAGGTAAGATGCGCAGCTTTGCTCCCACACGGCCTGACCATGACCGCGACTGCCCGCTTCCCCTTCCTGCCTTATGTATTTGCCTTGCTGCTCGGCCTGTTTGCACTCGGCGGCTACTGGTACGGCCTTGGCCAGCCGGTGGTGCTGCCGGATGTGGCCAGCGCCAGCCACAAGCTGCAATGCGCGTCCTACACGCCATTCGACAAGGACCAATCGCCCTTCGACCAGCCGTTCAAACTGCGCCCCGAGCGCATGGACGCCGACCTGGCACTGCTGGCCACGCGTTTTGAGTGCATCCGCACCTACTCCATGACCGGCCTCGAAGCCCTGCCTGACCTGGCGCGCAAGCACGGCCTGAAGTTGATGATCGGCGCCTGGATCAACAGCAACCCGGTGGACAACGCCAAGGAAGTCGACCTGCTGATCGCCTCGGCCAATGCCAACCCCGACGTGGTCACGTCGGTGATCGTCGGCAATGAAGCCCTGCTGCGCAAGGAAATCACCGCCACGCAGTTGGTGAAGCTGATCGAGAAGGTCAAAAGTCAGATCCAGCAGCCGGTCACCTACGCCGACGTCTGGGAGTTCTGGCTGCAACACCCGGAGATCGCCCCGGCAGTGGATTTCCTGACCATCCACCTGCTGCCGTACTGGGAAGATGACCCAGCGGGCATCGATCAGGCCCTGCGCCACGTCGGTGATATCCGCCAGACCTTCGGTAACCGCTTTGCGCCCAAGGACGTGATGATTGGCGAGACCGGCTGGCCCAGCGAAGGCCGCCAGCGCGAAACCGCCGTGCCGAGCCGGGTCAACGAAGCGAAGTTCATTCGCGGCTTTGTCGCCATGGCCGAAGCCAATGGCTGGCACTACAACCTGATCGAAGCCTTTGACCAGCCATGGAAACGCGCCAGCGAAGGTGCGGTTGGCGGCTACTGGGGACTGTTTGATGCCGATCGCCAGGACAAGGGCATTCTGGCCGGCCCGGTCACCAACGTGCCGTACTGGCCGGTGTGGCTGGGCGTTGGCGGGTTGATCCTGCTGGGTACCCTGGTGCTCGGCGGGCGTGTGCGCACGACCCGCTCTGCCCTGCTGCTGCCGTTACTCGGCGCAGTGGCCGCCGGTTCGATTGGCAGTTGGGCCGAACTGACCCGGGTGACCGCACGCTTCACCGATGAATGGATCTGGGCAGCACTGCTGCTGGCATTGAACCTGTTGGTGCTGGCACACGCCGCCCTGGCCTTGAGCGCTCGCCAGGGCTGGCGCGAGCGGGCCTTTGCCTGGCTGGAGCAACGCGCTGGCTGGCTGATAGCATTTGCCGGATTCGCCGCGGCGGTCATGATGCTGGCGCTGGTGTTCGACCCGCGCTACCGCAGCTTCCCCAGTGCAGCCCTACTGCTGCCGGCACTGGTCTACCTGCTGCGCCCTGTTACCGGGCCACGCCGGGAAATTGCCTTGCTGGCCTTCATCATCGGTGCAGGCATTGCGCCGCAGCTTTACCAAGAAGGGCTGATGAACCAGCAAGCGTTGGGCTGGGCATTGGTCAGTGGGTTGATGGTTGTTGCCCTGTGGCGTTGCCTGCGGGTGCGCAAGGCTTGAGATTGCTATCGCGAGCAAGCCCGCTCCCACATTTGAATGCGTTCACAGATCAAAATGTGGGAGCGAGCTTGCTCGCCATTGGCCCTATCAGGCAGCCCGAAATTTCCTGACCAACCGCAACCCGGCAATCACCAACGCAAACACCGCAAAATTGGTGTTGTACAACGCCAACGCCGGAATCCCGAACGCCAACCCCAGCACCGCCAAGCCCCATCCGGCACGACCTGGCACAAAAAACGCCAGCACCGACGTGACCAGCGCGGCCCAACCCAACACCCGAAAGTGAATCATCAACCCCAGATTGGCGCGCAACTGGCATTCCCAACGGCTGGCGTCGTCAGCGCAGATGCCCACCCACTGCCCATCTTCCATGAACCCATAACGGGCGCCATAACTGGCGGCCAGCCATAACGGCACGGCCAACAGCAGCAGGATCAGCGGCAAACGAGGGGACATAAGGGCACTCCGATAGGCGAAAACGGCGCCCAGCTTAATCTCCCCGGGGCCATTGGCAAGGGCTGCACGCAGATAACTATTCATCAAAGCGTGCCAAAGTGTATCGTCTGGCTACTATTACCTCGATTCCTACGTTTTTTTCCGATATTTAGTGCAGATGGTTGGCACTTCGGCGATAACGCGGTGGTCATAGCCTGCGAACTTCATTCAGCACGTTTTCCTCTTAGGGATTTAGTCATGCTCCGTTCCTTGCGCTGTGCTGCCCTGTTGGGTGGCCTTTTTCTGAGTGCGTCAGCACTGGCGGTCGATGTCGACCCGGCCAGCTATGGCTACCCTTTGACCAACCCGTTCGAGGCGACCATCGCCACCACGCCACCGGATCTGCGGCCGGATTTGCCATCCATCGATGACATCAACCAATCCGACTACAGCCTGACCATGCGCCCGGAGCGTGAATTCAGCCTGCCCGACAACTTCTGGCCGGTGAAAAAACTCACCTACCGCATTGCCAAGCAAGACCGCGCCGCGCCGCTGATTTTCCTGATCGCCGGTACCGGTGCGCGCTATGACAGCACCCTCAACGAATACCTGAAAAAGCTGTACTACAAGGCGGGTTACCACGTCGTCCAATTGTCGTCGCCCACCAGCTTTGACTTCATCAGCGCCGCCTCGCGCTTTGCCACCCCCGGCATCACCCAGGAAGACGCCGAGGACATGTACCGCGTAATGCAGGCCGTACGCGCACAAAATGCCACGCTGCCGGTCACCGATTTCTACCTCACCGGCTACAGCCTGGGTGCGCTGGACGCGGCATTCGTCAGCAAGCTGGACGAGACCCGCCGCAGCTTCAACTTCAAGAAAGTGTTGCTGCTCAACCCGCCGGTCAACCTCTACACCTCCATCACCAACCTCGACAAGCTGGTGCAGACCGAGGTCAAGGGCATCAACAACAGCACGACTTTCTATGAGTTGGTACTGGCCAAACTGACTCGCTACTTCCAGGAAAAGGGCTATATCGACCTTAACGACGCCCTGCTCTACGACTTCCAGAACTCCAAGGAGCACCTGACCAACGAGCAGATGGCGATGCTGATCGGCACCTCGTTCCGCTTCTCGGCGGCCGATATCGCCTTCACTTCGGACCTGATCAACCGTCGCGGCCTGATCATCCCGCCCAAGTACCCGATCACCGAAAGCACCAGCCTCACACCATTCCTCAAGCGTGCCCTGCAGTGTGATTTCGACTGCTACCTCACCGAACAAGTGATCCCGATGTGGCGCGCCCGCTCCGACGGCGGCAGCCTGCTGCAACTGGTCGATCAGGTCAGCCTGTATGCCCTTGAGGACTATCTGCGCGACAGCCCGAAAATCGCCGTAATGCACAACGCCGACGACGTGATCCTCGGCCCTGGCGACCTGGGCTTCTTGCGCAAGACGTTCGGCGATCGCTTGACCGTCTACCCACTGGGCGGCCACTGCGGCAACCTCAATTACCGCGTCAACGCCGACGCCATGCTGGAGTTCTTCCGTGGCTAAACATCTCCTGCTTCTTGCGGCCTTACTCTGTGCAGGCGTTGCCAACGCGGACAACAGCAAGGCTCACGCGCCGACCGTGGTTGATCAGGATGGCTTCAAGGAGCCCTTGAGCAAACTCAAGTTCAACCCCGGCCTGGACCAGCGCGAGTTCGAGCGCTCGACCCTCAACGCCCTCAACGTCTATGACCCGTTGGAGTCGTGGAACCGTCGGGTGTACCACTTCAACTATCGCTTCGACCAATGGGTGTTCCTGCCGGTGGTCGACGGCTATCGCTACGTCACCCCAAGTTTCCTGCGTACGGGCGTCAGCAATTTCTTCAACAACCTGGGCGATGTGCCCAACCTGCTGAACAGCTTGCTGCAACTCAAGGGCCACCGCTCCCTGGAAACCACTGGCCGCCTGCTGGTCAACACCACCCTCGGCATCGCCGGCCTGTGGGACCCGGCGACCGCCATGGGCCTGCCGCGCCAGAGCGAAGATTTCGGCCAGACCCTGGGTTTCTACGGCGTGCCCGGTGGAGCCTACCTGGTCCTGCCGATCCTCGGCCCGTCAAACCTGCGCGACACCGGCGGCCTGCTGGTGGACTACACCGCCGAATCGCAGATCAACTTCCTCAACGTCGCCGAAGTCAGCTCCAACCACCCGGAAATCTGGGCCCTGCGTGCGGTAGACAAGCGCTACCAGACGAGCTTTCGCTACGGCCAGATGAACTCGCCGTTCGAGTATGAAAAAGTTCGGTACGTGTACAGCGAGTCGCGAAAACTACAAATAGCAGAGTAATACTCGGTACAAACAAAAAGGCCATCGAACACCTCGATGGCCTTTTTTAATGCGCGCAGGAGTCACTTTCGGTACCACTCGGAACCCTTTCGTACATGTTTGCCACGTACATCCTGGCACGCGCGCTGATACGCCTGACAAACAACAGGCTGACTGCGCTGCCTACCTCGAACTTTCCAGTGGAATTTCAACATGACGATATCTGGTATCACCCCCCCTACCGTCCCCAGCTCAGTGACAATCGAGCCCCAGACTTCAACTACGTCCAACCCACAAGCCCCCAAAGGCGCCCATGGCCGACCTGCCGGCGATACTCGCAGCGCAGAACAAATCTTCAAGGACAACCCGATCCTGAAAGATGTTCTTAAACAAAACGGTCCTTTTGCGAACAACTTCTTCAATCAACTCAAGAATCAAACCGGCGACTGGAGCCCTGCCAACCGCAACCCCGAATCACGCGCCGATGCTGCCTATAACCTGGCTGAGGTGGTCAACCACCTAAATGGCCGCGCAGATATCAAGCGCCAGGATCCGGCCCAACAGAACGATCAACACATACAAGGCTTCGGCCAGTTCGGTAGTGTTTCAGCAGGATCGGAAGCACAAAAGCTCAAGGCTTTCAGTGAAAAAGGCTACAGCGCGCTGTAACAATCCAATTAGCGTCACTTTTTGGCCAGGCTCTCTCAAATAGAGAGCCATTAGCCTACTCGCCAACCCCCTCCCAAGGCACGTCATAGTTTGTTCGCTACCAACATCCAAATCCTGCATGTTGACTTTGTTTCTTTCTATATAGTTATTACCAGACCAGGGAGCCACGGCCTCACGCTCCAATAGTTAACACTATGAATCAGAAACACATGGAACCACACAGCCCTGCCGACCAATACAATATAAAAATACTGATTTTCTTCACGCACAAATTTCCACTAACAAAAACCAACAAAAGGCCAACTATGGATATCAATCTTACCCCCGCTATCGGCACAACCTCTTTAAAAAGCATCGACCACACTAACAGCATAGACACCGACACATTCAAATCGACACAAAACAGTGAAGCACTACATACCGAGCGCTTCAGCCATAACGTCCACCTACCAGCGGCACTAAGAGGCCCGGACAGCGCGGTGCGTCCGACAGGCGCAACGGGTCGGCCGGAAGGCGATCGCCGAACGGCAGAAGACATCATCAATGCCAACCCCACCCTAAAAAACCTGAACCTCGAACCAACCATCTATAAAAAAGAAGTCACAGAGAAGCCTCTAACGAATAGCTACCTCAACGGTATTTATAAACATACCGGGGACTGGTCAGCGAACAACACAAACCCGGAGTCCCGAGCCAACGCTGCGTACAACGCTGCTCGTTTGTTCAACTTTATAGACTCACCAGATGCACACACTGTGCGTTTCGGCCAACACAACGACGGTTTTCTTTCTGGTTTACTACCCTCGAATCGTACTGAAAAACACTCAGAACATGCCTTGCTCTCTGAATTTATCGAAAAAGGCTATTCAAGCCTGATATACAAAAGTGAACAGCAAGTTCTCAAAGCGCCAACCTACCCAACAGGCCGCCCACGGGGAGATAGTAGAACAGCAGAAGAGCTTATAAATGACAACAAAAAAACCTTTGAGAAAATTGATTTTTTCTTCAGCAAAAATGCTCAGATCAGAAACAAAGAATTAACCTTCAACAATCTAGTTGGCGACTGGAGTGTACACAACCGCGACCCGGAATCACGTGCCGACGCACTCTATGACATCATTACTGCTTTTAACTACGTTGAAAGCTTGAAAGGAGGAGAAAATATAAATATCACCTCAGAAAACCCTCTAGGTGATGTTACACCCGGTACCAGATACGGAGGCTATCGTACAAAAGCAGATATGTTTTCCAGTTTTTTTCATATTGGTTACCAGGCATTCAGATCTGTTTTGTGACAAGGTCCAGACATAAAGCCAGACCCAAGCCATAACACCGACAGAACGGTGGCTGACTATCGCTCTGTAAAAGAAACTGCCCGAGAAACCGTGCTCAAACACCCCTTATCAGCGCCGAGCACCCGCACAAACTGTGCCGTTGCTCAAAAAGCGTCGCCTGTCTCTCTATGGCTTGGCTTTCAAACTCCTCCAGAGCTTGCTCACCACCGAGACCAGCGCCAGAACCACCGCCCCGGCAATGACCCCCGCGATGGCATTGAGCAAGGTTGGCATCAACCAGGTGATCCCCCCAATACTCTGGCTCACGCTCTCAATCCAGTGATACACCACCGGTACGCCATGGGTCAGGATGCCACCACCGACCATGAACATCGCTGCGGTGCCAATCACCGAGAGGCTTTTCATCATGTACGGCGCGGCCCGCAGAAGCCCGTTGCCAATATCGCGCACCAGTTGGCCAGGCTTTTGCGCCATCCACAGGCCCAGGTCATCGAGTTTGACGATGCCGGCCACCAAACCATAGACCCCCACGGTCATGACCAGAGCAATGCCCGACAGCACGATCACTTGCTGCATCAACGGTGCATCGGCCACGGTGCCCAGGGTGATGGCAATGATTTCTGCCGAGAGGATAAAGTCGGTGCGGATCGCGCCCTTGATCTTGTCTTTCTCAAACGCCACCAGGTCCGTTGCGGGATCGGCCACCGCTTCGACCAACTGGGCATGCTCGGCCTGATCGTCCGCCTTGCTGTGCAGGAACTTGTGCGCGAGCTTTTCAAAGCCTTCAAAGCACAGATAGGCACCGCCCAGCATCAACAACGGCGTGACCGCCCACGGTGCAAAGGCGCTGATCAGCAACGCGGCGGGGACCAGGATCAGTTTATTGACAAACGAGCCCTTGGCGACGGCCCATACCACCGGGATTTCCCGCTCGGCGCGCACGCCAGAGACTTGCTGGGCATTGAGCGCCAGATCGTCCCCCAGCACCCCGGCGGTTTTCTTGGCGGCCATTTTAGTCATCAAGGCCACATCGTCGAGAACGGCCGCAATGTCATCAATCAAAACCAACAAGCTGCTTCCTGCCATGAATCGGACGTCCTTAATGTGGGATATTTCTCAGCATAGCGTGGTACAAGGCGTCACGGGCACATTCTTGAGGCTCGCGGATCGCCGGTGCTACCATGCGCAACCGCCTGTCCTGGCAAGGAATCATCTGGTCTATGAGCACCATTCGCGAGCGCAACAAAGAACTGATCCTGCGGGCTGCCAGCGAGGAGTTTGCCGACAAGGGCTTCGCCGCGACCAAAACCAGTGATATCGCCGCCAAGGCCGGGCTGCCCAAACCCAATGTCTATTACTACTTCAAGTCCAAGGACAACCTCTACCGCGAGGTGCTCGAAAGCATCATCGAGCCGATCCTGGCCGCTTCCACGCCCTTCAATCCGGATGGCGATCCCAGGCAAGTGCTGAGCGGCTACATCCGCTCGAAAATCAGCATCTCCCGCGACCTGCCGTTTGCCTCAAAAGTGTTCGCCAGCGAAATCATGCACGGCGCACCGCACCTGAGCCCCGAACAGGTGGAACAGCTTAACGCCCAGGCCAAGCACAACATCCAATGCATCCAGAGCTGGGTAGATCGCGGCCTGATCGCCGCCATTGACCCCAATCACCTGATGTTCAGCATCTGGGCGGCCACCCAGACCTATGCCGATTTTGACTGGCAGATCTCAGCGGTCACGGGCAAGGCCAAGCTGGATGAGGCCGATTATGAAGCGGCGGCGCAGACGATTATCCGGTTGGTGTTGAAGGGGTGTGAGCCGGACTGATAGACCGTGGTGTGGCCAAGATTCGCGAGCAAGCCCGCTCCCCCATTTGGATCTGCGCCAGACACAGATTGTATGAACACCGCAAAGCCAATGTGGGAGCGGGCTTGCTCGCGAATGCGCCCTCCCAGACACATCCCGCCAAAAGCCTGCCCATCAGCCTCAGACTCCCCGATCTAGCCTCTCAAGACCCCATCTGAAGAGAGGCAACGGAATGCCTGATCGAGCCACCTCACACCGCCTACGCATTGGCCGGTTCAACGAAACCAACCGCACCTACCTGATCACCACCAACACCCACGAACGCGTGCCGATCTTCAGCGACTTCTACCTGGGACGCCTGGTGGTCTGGCAGTTCAGGCTCGCCCACTATCAAGGGCTGGCGCACTCCCTGGCCTGGGTGGTGATGCCCGACCATTTCCACTGGCTGATCGAACTGCAAAAAGGCTCGCTGGGTGACTTGATGTGCCAGGTCAAATCCAAAAGCACTCGATCAGTCAACGGCGCCACTGGCCGCAAGGGTCGGCTTTGGCAGACCAGCTTTCATGATCGCGCGCTGCGCAAGGAAGATGACCTGGTGAAGATGGCCAGGTATGTGGTGGCCAATCCATTGAGGGCGGGATTGGTGGAGAGGGTTGGCGACTATCCGCTGTGGGATGCGGTTTGGGTATAGATGCAAGACCGAGTCGCCGCTTTCGCGAGCAAGCCCGCTCCCACCATGTGGGAGCGGGCTTGCTCGCGAAGAGGCCCTCCCAGTCACTACAAAATCAAGCACTCACCCCCGCATCCGCCAACAACCCCACCCCCTCGATCGCACTGATCGCGCACTGCTCATCAATATCCGACGTATCCCCACTGATCCCGATCGCCCCCAGCACCAACCCCGCCTGATCGCGAATCAACACCCCACCCGGCGCCGGCACTACACCGCCCTGCCCCAGGCTGTTCAAGGCGGCAATAAACGCCGGTCGCTGCTGTGCATCCAGTGCCAGCAAGCGCGAGCCTTTGCCCAGGGCAATCGCGCCCCAGGCCTTGCCGATGGCAATTTGCGGGCGCAGCAGGCTGGCGCCGTCTTCTCGTTGCAGGGTGATCAGGTGCCCGCCGCTGTCGAGCACCGCGATGGTCAGCGGTGCAGCGGCAATGGTGCGGCCTGCGGTGATGGCCTGGCTGACCAGGTTGACTGCGACTTTCAAGGTTAAAGCGCTCATGGGTGCCGTCCTTATTTTGTTATTGAGAAAGCCTGGGGGCTCTGACTGATCAGAAGCCTGATACGACAAATAGATCACAATAGATTTATTTTTTGTATACAATTTTTCGAAACATACGCACCATACGTCGAAATACTCCCTGCAAAATGCCTTCCGACGAATGCACAGACGCTAGAACAAAATGGATTGACCTGCGCTGCTCGCCGTGAATACACTTTGACCCAACCGACTTGTATACAATTACAAAACGCAAGAGGCACCAAAACCATGAGCAAAATGAGAGCAATCGAAGCCGCCGTTCTGGTGATGCGCCGTGAGGGTGTGGACACCGCCTTCGGCATCCCAGGTGCCGCGATCAACCCGTTGTATTCGGCCCTGCAAAAGGTCGGCGGCATCGATCACGTCCTCGCTCGCCACGTGGAAGGCGCTTCGCACATGGCCGAGGGTTACACCCGTACTAAGGCCGGTAATATCGGCGTGTGCATCGGTACTTCGGGCCCCGCGGGCACCGATATGGTCACCGGCCTGTACAGTGCCTCGGCGGATTCGATCCCGATCCTGTGCATCACCGGGCAAGCACCGCGGGCCCGGATGCACAAGGAAGATTTCCAGGCCGTGGATATCACCAGCATCGTCAAGCCGGTGACCAAGTGGGCAACCACCGTGCTGGAACCGGGCCAAGTGCCCTATGCGTTCCAGAAAGCCTTTTATGAAATGCGCTCCGGCCGCCCAGGCCCGGTGTTGATCGACTTGCCATTCGACGTGCAGATGGCCGAAATCGAGTTCGATATCGACGCCTACCAGCCATTGCCACTGGCCAAGCCACTGGCTACCCGCATCCAGGTCGAGAAAGCCCTGGCCATGCTCGATCAAGCCGAGCGCCCGCTGCTGGTCAGCGGTGGCGGCGTGATCAATGCCGATGCCAGCGAGTTGCTGGTGGAGTTCGCCGAACTGACCGGTATCCCGGTGATCCCGACCCTGATGGGCTGGGGCACCATCCCCGACGATCACCCGCTGATGGTGGGCATGGTCGGTCTGCAAACCTCGCACCGCTACGGCAACGCGACGATGCTCAAGTCGGACGTAGTGCTGGGCGTCGGTAACCGCTGGGCCAACCGCCATACCGGTTCGGTGGAGGTGTACACCGAGGGCCGCAAGTTCATTCACGTTGACATCGAGCCAACACAAATCGGCCGCGTGTTCACCCCGGACCTGGGCATCGTCTCCGACGCCGGCGCCGCACTGACAATGTTTATCGAAGTGGCCCGCGAGTGGAAAGCCGCCGGCAAGCTCAAGGACCGCAGCGCCTGGCTGCATGATTGCCAGCAGCGCAAAGCCACCCTGCACCGCAAGACCCACTTCGACAACGTACCGGTCAAGCCGCAACGGGTGTACGAAGAGATGAACCAGGTGTTCGGCAAAGACACTTGCTACGTCAGCACCATCGGCCTGTCACAGATTGCCGGCGCGCAGTTCCTGCACGTCTACAAGCCGCGCCACTGGATCAACTGCGGCCAGGCCGGCCCGCTGGGCTGGACCATTCCGGCTGCGCTGGGCGTGGTCAAGGCCGACCCGAGCCGCAAGGTGGTGGCACTGTCGGGCGACTATGACTTCCAGTTCATGATCGAAGAGCTGGCCGTGGGCGCGCAGTTCAAGCTGCCGTACATCCACGTGGTGGTGAACAACTCCTACCTGGGGCTGATCCGCCAGGCCCAACGTGGGTTTGAAATGGACTACTGCGTGCAGCTGTCTTTCGACAACCTCAACGCCCCGGAACTCAACGGCTATGGTGTTGACCACGTCGCCGTCGCCGAAGGCCTGGGTTGCAAGGCCCTGCGCGTGTTCGAACCGGCACAGATCCAGCCGGCGTTGCGCAAGGCTCAGGAAATGATCGAGGAATTCAAGGTTCCGGTGATCGTTGAGATTATTCTGGAGCGTGTGACCAATATTTCCATGGGCACCGAGATCAACGCCGTCAACGAATTCGAAGACCTGGCACTGGTGGGCAATGACGCGCCTACCGCGATTTCACTGCTCGATTAATGACTGCACGTTCCCGCGTCCGACGCGGGAACGCTTTTGAGGAGATTCCCATGCCGCGTTTTGCCGCCAACCTGTCCATGCTGTTCACCGAGCAGGACTTCCTAGCCCGCTTCAAAGCCGCCGCCGACGCAGGTTTCAGTGGTGTGGAATACCTGTTCCCCTACGAGTTCAGCTCCGCCGAAATCAAGGCGCAGCTTGACGCCCACGGCCTGACCCAAGTGCTGTTCAACCTGCCGGCCGGTGACTGGGCCAACGGTGAGCGCGGCCTGGCCTGCCACCCGGATCGGGTCGAGGAGTTCCGTGCCGGCGTCAACCTGGCCATCGCCTATGCCCAGGTGCTGGGCAATACCCAGATCAACTGCCTGGCCGGCATCCGTCCACAAGGCCTGGATGACGCTAGCGTCGAAAAAACCTTCGTCGCCAACCTCAAGTACGCCGCCGACAAGCTGCAAGCGGTGGGTATCAAGCTGGTGATGGAAGCGATCAACACTCGCGATATCCCTGGTTTCTACCTGAACAACACGGCGCAGGCCCTGGCGATCCGTGAACAGGTGGGCAGCGCCAACCTGTTCCTGCAATACGACATCTATCACATGCAAATCATGGAGGGCGACCTGGCCCGCACCATGGCAACGCACCTGGATCAGATCAACCATATCCAGTTGGCGGACAACCCCGGGCGCAACGAGCCGGGCACGGGCGAGATCAACTATCGCTTCCTGTTCGAACACCTGGACCGCATCGGGTATCAGGGCTGGGTGGGCTGCGAGTACAAGCCGCTGACCACGACCCAAGCCGGTCTTGGCTGGCTCAAGACCCATAACGCGATCTGACCAACACCATAAAAACCTGTAGGAGCTGGCTTGCCTGCGATGCAGACACCTCGGTGTATCAGGCATACCCAGGTGAAGCCATCGCAGGCAAGCCAGCTCCTACAGGGGGCAGTGCACAACCTGCATAACGAATAAAAAGAGGATTTTGATCATGGCTAAAATCGGCTTTATCGGCACCGGCATCATGGGCCAACCCATGGCCGCGAACCTGCAGAAAGCAGGTCACCAACTGTTCCTCTCCGAGCATCACGGCAAGGCACCCGCCGAACTGGTCGCCGCTGGCGCCGTGGCCCTGGCCAACCCGCAGCAAGTGGCCCAGGAAGCAGAATTTATCATTGTCATGGTGCCCGACACCCCACAGGTCGACGACGTACTGTTCCGTGCCGATGGCGTGGCGGCCGGCCTGTCACCGAACAAAGTGGTGATCGACATGAGTTCGATCTCGCCCACCGCCACCAAGGCGTTTGCCGCGAAGATCAACGCCACCGGCGCGCAGTACCTCGACGCCCCGGTATCCGGCGGTGAAGTCGGCGCCAAGGCCGGGACCCTGAGCATCATGGTCGGCGGCGCGCCACAGACCTTCGAACGCGCCCTGCCACTGTTCCAGAGCATGGGCAAGAACATCACCCTGGTGGGCGGCAATGGCGACGGCCAGACCGCCAAGGTGGCGAACCAGATCATCGTCGCCCTGAACATCCAGGCCGTGGCCGAAGCGCTGCTGTTCGCCTCGAAAAACGGTGCAGACCCCGCCAAGGTGCGCGAAGCGCTGATGGGTGGCTTCGCCTCGTCGAAGATCCTCGAAGTGCATGGCGAGCGGATGATCAAGGGCACCTTCGACCCGGGTTTCCGCATCAACCTGCACCAGAAGGATTTGAACCTGGCCCTGGCCGGCGCCAAGGAACTGGGGATCAACCTGCCCAACACCGCCGGCACCCAACAAGTGTTCAGCACCTGCACCGCGATCGGCGGCGGCAACTGGGACCACTCGGCGCTGATCAAGGGCCTGGAGCATATGGCGAATTTCTCGATTCGCGATAAGTAACCTCCCCTTTTGGAAAGCAATACCTTGTGGGAGCTGGCTTGCCTGCGATAGCGGTCTTTGAGTGACAGATTAATCGCCCCACACACCGCTATCGCAGGCAAGCCAGCTCCCACATTTTGATTGCATTCCACATTTCAAATCCAATAACAAGAATCCGGGAGCCCGCTTATGTCGGTCGATCCGCAACACCTGCTTCGCGAGCTGTTTGCCACAGCCATCGACGCAGCCCACCCCCGGCAAGTCCTCGAGCCTTATCTGCCTGCCGACCGCAGCGGCCGCGTGATCGTGATCGGCGCGGGCAAAGCCGCCGCCGCCATGGCCCTGGTCGTGGAAAACAGCTGGCAAGGCCAAGTCTCGGGCCTGGTGGTCACCCGCTACGGCCACGGCGCCCCCTGCCAGAAAATCGAAGTGGTCGAAGCCGCGCACCCGGTGCCCGATGCCGCCGGCCAGGCCGTGGCCAAACGCGTGCTGGAGCTGATCAGCAACCTCAACGAAGACGACCGCGTGATCTTCCTCTTGTCCGGCGGTGGCTCGGCCCTGCTGGCCTTGCCGGCAGCGGGAATTACCCTGGCCGACAAGCAGGCGATCAACAAAGCCCTGCTCAAATCCGGCGCGACCATTGGCGAGATGAATTGTGTGCGCAAGCACCTCTCGGCAATCAAGGGCGGGCGATTGGCCAAGGCGTCCTGGCCCGCCACCGTCTACACCTATGCGATTTCCGATGTACCGGGTGATCAAGCCACAGTGATTGCCTCCGGCCCCACCGTGGGCGACCCGAGCACCTCGCAACAAGCGCTGGCGATCCTCAAGCGTTACCAGATCGACATCCCGGCCTCGGTGCGCAGTTGGTTGCAGAGCCCTGAGTCGGAGACCGTCAAACCCGGCGATCCGTGCCTTGCGCGCAGCCATTTCCAGCTGATCGCGCGGCCACAACAATCTTTGGAAGCCGTGGCGGTAAAAGTGCGCCAGGCCGGTTTCAGCCCGCTGATCCTCGGCGACCTGGAAGGCGAAGCGCGGGACGTGGCCAAGGTCCACGCCGGCATCACCCGGCAGATCATCCAGCACGGCCAGCCACTGGCAGCGCCCTGCGTGATCCTGTCCGGCGGCGAAACCACCGTGACCGTACGCGGCAATGGCCGTGGCGGACGCAACGCCGAGTTCCTGCTGAGCCTGACCGACAGCCTCAAGGGCCTGCCCGGTGTCTACGCGCTGGCCGGGGACACTGACGGCATCGACGGTTCCGAAGACAACGCCGGGGCGATCATGACCCCCACCAGCTATGCCCGTGCCGAAGCCCTGGGCCTGTCGGCCAGCGATGAGTTGGACAACAACAATGGCTACGGCTATTTCGCGGCACTCGACGCGTTGATCGTCACCGAGCCGACCCGGACCAACGTCAACGACTTGCGCGCCATTCTGATCCTTGAGAGCCCTGAACATGACGCCTGACAAGAAGGTTAAAATCCTCGCCACCCTGGGACCGGCCACCGACGGTATCGATGACATCCGCGAACTGGTGGAAGCCGGGGTGAACATCTTCCGCCTCAACTTCAGCCATGGCGACCACGCCGACCATGCCCAGCGCTACCAGTGGATCCGCCAGGTCGAGCGGCAATTGAACTACCCCCTCGGCATCCTGATGGACTTGCAAGGGCCCAAGCTGCGCGTCGGCCGGTTTGCCGAAGGCAAGGTGCAACTGGTGCGCGGCCAGGCCCTGCGCCTGGACCTGGACGACACCCCGGGCGACCAGCGCCGGGTCAACCTGCCGCACCCGGAAATCATCGCCGCCCTTGAACCGGGCATGGACCTGTTGCTGGACGACGGCAAGCTGCGCCTGCGGGTGACCGCCAAATACAGCGACGCCATCGACACTACCGTGCTCAACGGTGGCGAATTGTCGGACCGTAAAGGCGTGAACGTGCCACAAGCCTTGCTGGAGTTGAGCCCATTGACCGCCAAGGATCGGCGTGACCTGAGCTTTGGCCTGGAGCTTGGGGTGGACTGGGTCGCCCTGTCGTTTGTGCAGCGCCCGGAAGACATCCGCGAAGCCCGCGAACTGATTGGCGACAAAGCCTACCTGATGGCCAAGATCGAGAAACCCTCGGCCGTGCAGCGTTTGCAGGAAATCGCCGAGCTGAGCGATGCAATCATGGTCGCCAGAGGGGACCTAGGCGTGGAAGTCCCGGCCGAAAGCGTGCCGCAAATCCAGAAAGACATCATCACCATCTGCCGCCAGTTGGGTAAACCGGTGGTGGTCGCCACACAGATGCTCGAATCCATGCGTTTCTCACCGGCCCCGACCCGCGCCGAAGTCACGGACGTGGCCAATGCCGTGGCCGAAGGCGCCGATGCGGTGATGCTCTCGGCCGAAACCGCCTCTGGCGAATACCCGCTGGAAGCCGTGCAGATGATGAGCAAGATCATCCGCCAGGTAGAGAACGGTCCGGATTACCAGACCCAACTGGATGTAAGCCGACCCAAGGCCGATGCCACGGTGTCCGACGCGATCAGCTGTGCGATCCGCCGGATCAGCAGCATCCTGCCGGTGGCGGTGCTGGTGAACTACAGCGAGTCCGGCACATCCACCCTGCGGGCAGCGCGGGAGCGGCCGGCGGTGCCGATCCTCAACCTCACGCCAAACCTGTCCACCGCCAGGCGCCTGAGCGTGGCCTGGGGCGTGCACTCGGTGGTCAATGATCGGTTGCGGCAGGTGGACGAGGTATGTTCCACCGCGCTGGAAATCGCCCAGGCCCAAGGCATGGCCCAGCGTGGGGATACGTTGTTGATCACGGCGGGGGTGCCCTTTGGGCAGCCGGGGTCGACCAACTCGCTGCGTATCGAGACGCTACTGTAGGAGCGAGCGTGCTCGCGAAAAACCTGAGAGCGACGCGTCCATTCAAAAAGTACGCGTCATCGTTAACGACCTTCGCGAGCAAGCTCGCTCCTACAGGGGAGCGACCACCACCATGTCCAACCCAACCTGCCCCGACTGGGCCGAAGCCCTGCTCAACGGTTTCAGCCAGATCTTCCTGCAGCGCCACCCGCTGTGTGGCCTGCTCTGCCTGCTGGCGATCCTGACCTGTGCCCCGGCCCTGCTCGGCGGTGCGCTGCTGGGCGGGGTCGCCGGTTTGCTCACGGCCCAGCGCCGTGACTATCCCAAGGCCGAGCGCCAGGCCGGGCTCTATAGCTACAACGGTGTGCTGCTGGGGTTGCTGATCAGCCAGCACTTTGCCTGGTCGGCACTGTTGCCGCCGCTGATCCTGGCGTGCGGCGGCCTGAGTGCGATCCTGACGCGCCAATGGATCAAGCGCGTGGCCCATAGCGATGACTTGCCCGCCTACACCGCGCCCTTTGTCGGTTTGAGCTGGCTGTTGCTCGGCACGGTCTCACCTGCGGCGTTGACGATCAGCCCGCCGGATACCCTGGCGTGGCTCGGCGCACCGCTGGTTGGCCTGGGGCAGATCGTCCTGCTCGATCAACCGTTGGCCGGCCTGTTGATTGCCTTCGGTTTATGGCTGGCTGACCGACGCGCGATGCTGTGGGCCTTGATCGGCGCCAGCAGCGGCGTGGCGATGGGCCTGTTGCTCGATGACCGCGCTGGCGCCCTGCTCGGCCTGCACAGCTATAACCCGGCACTCGCCGCCTTGGCCCTCAGCCAGTTCCGGCGCCAGCCCTGGCTGCCATTGTTCGGCATCCTGCTGGCAATCATCCTGACCCCAGGCTTCGCCGGCCTGCACCTGGCGCCGCTGACTGCGCCGTTTATCCTCGCCTGCTGGCTGGTACGCGCGACGCGGCGCCTGCTGCAAAGGCCCAACATGGACAGCCCGTTCGAATCCCCCTAGGCTTCGCAGACCTTCGATTCAGGCGAACTTCATGGACAGCAACAACGACTGGCGCCAGCGCCTCTACGTCATGGTATTCCAGAGCGACACCGCGGCCGGGCGGCGCTTCGACGGCATCCTGTTGCTGACCATCCTCGCAAGCCTGGTGATCGTGATGCTCGACAGCATCGACCAGATCCACCAGAACTACGCCGATGTGCTGGCCTATATCGAGTGGGGCTTCACCATCATCTTCGCCATCGAATACGGCCTGCGCCTGTATTGCTCGCCCAAACCGTTGCGCTATGCCTTCAGTTTCTACGGGCTGGTGGACTTGCTGGCCATCGTCCCCGGCATCCTTGCGCTGTACTACAGCGATGCCCAGTACCTGCTGATCATCCGCATCATCCGCATGTTGCGAATCTTCCGCGTGCTCAAGCTGGGTCCGTATCTCAAGCAGGCCAACTACCTGATGTCGGCGCTGCGCGGCAGCAAGCAGAAGATCGTGGTGTTCCTGGTCAGCGTGTGCACCCTGGTCACCGTGTTCGGTACCTTGATGTATGTGATTGAAGGCCCGGAACACGGCTTTACCAGCATCCCCAAGGGCATCTACTGGGCTATCGTGACCCTGACCACCGTGGGCTTTGGCGATATCGTGCCCAAGACCCCGCTGGGCCAGGTGATTTCGTCGCTGGTGATGATCACCGGTTACTCGATCATCGCCGTACCCACCGGGATTTTTACCGCCGAGCTGGCCAACGCCATGCGCGGCGAGCAACTGCAACACGATTGCCCGGTGTGCAAGAAAAGCAGCCATGAACCCAACGCAGCCTTTTGCTCACGGTGTGGCAACGGGCTTTATCGCAAAGCAGAATAAGCAAAGTTCTTTTTAATCTTTAAGCGTCTATGCCGCCCCGGCTATAGTCGTGGGCTATAAGCCACTACCTTCTCGAACAACAAGGAATGAGCAGTGAAAAAACTCGTTAGCGCTTCTCTCCTGGCCGCCGGCCTCGCCCTGTCTATTGGCGCCCAGGCCGCATCGACCACCCTGCTCAACGTCTCCTACGACGTGATGCGCGACTTCTACAAGGATTACAACGCTGCGTTCCAGAAGCACTGGCAAGCCGAGCACCCGGACGACAAGCTGACCTTGCAGATGTCCTTCGGTGGTTCCAGCAAACAGGCACGCTCGGTGATCGACGGCCTGCCGGCTGACGTGATCACCATGAACATGGCCACCGACATCAACGCCCTGGCGGACAACGGCAAACTGGTGCCCGATAACTGGGTCACGCGCCTGCCGAACAACAGCGCGCCGTTCACCTCCGCCACCGTGTTCATCGTGCGCAAGGGCAACCCCAAGGCTCTGAAAGACTGGCCGGACCTGCTCAAGGATGGCGTACAAGTGATCGTGCCCAACCCCAAGACCTCCGGGAACGGGCGCTACACCTACCTGTCGGCCTGGGGTTATGTGCTGAAGAACGGCGGCGATGAAAACAAGGCCAAGGAGTTTGTCGGCAAGCTGTTCAAACAAGCACCGGTGCTCGATACCGGTGGCCGTGCCGCCACCACGACCTTCATGACCAACCAGATCGGCGACGTGCTGGTGACCTTTGAAAACGAAGCAGAAATGATTGCCCGTGAATTCGGTCGTGATCAGTTCGAAGTGATCTACCCAAGCGTCTCTGCCGAAGCCGAGCCGCCGGTGTCGGTCGTCGACAAAGTGGTCGACAAAAAAGGCACCCGTACAGTGGCCGATGACTACCTCAAATACCTGTGGTCGCCAGAAGGCCAGGAAATCGCCGCCAACAATTACCTGCGTCCGCGTGACCCGGCGGTACTGGCCAAGTACACCGACCGCTTCCCGAAAGTCGACTTCCTGTCCGTGGAGAAGACCTTTGGTGACTGGCGCACCGTGCAGAAGACCCACTTCAATGATGGCGGGGTGTTTGACCAGATCTACAGCGGCCAATAACTGACCGTGAGAGCCGGCTTGTGTGGGAGCGGCGGTGCGACGATTCGACTTGCTCACGAATGCGGTGGGTCAGACAAATAGTTTTTGACTGATACACCCCCTTCGCGAGCAAGTCGAA
>NZ_VFIL01000011.1 GCF_007858285.1 Pseudomonas brenneri
AACCACTTGCGCTTTCGATCTCTCGTCAGCGGGAGGCGAATTCTACAGCGTTACACGCTGCTGTCAACACCTCTTTTTCAACTTCCTTTTGGCTTCGATGAACTGAAGCAACCTGCTGCCGAAAACTTCGTAACTCATTGTTTACCAAGGAGTTTTCCGTTTCGACTGCGCCGGAAGTGGGGCGAATTATAGACAGATATAAATCGCCGTCAACCGTTAATTCCAGGTTTATTCGGATTTAAGCGTAATACGCGCAAATGCCTTCTTGCCGGCCTGGCAAACGTGGGTAGCACCCAGTTCGTATATAAAGGTGCGATCGACAACCTCACCATCTATACGCACACCGCCAGACCCCAGAAGGTCGCGCGCCACTGCCGAATTCTTCACCAGGCCCGCCTTATTAAGGACAGCAGCAATCGGCATCGCCTCGGCAGCAGTCAATTCAATCTCCGGCAGATCATCCGGCAACTCGCCATCCTTCATGCGATTGCCCGCAGCACGGTGAGCGCTGGCCGCAGCCTCTTCACCATGGAAGCGCGCAACAATCTCTTCCGCCAGCTTGATCTTGACGTCCCGCGGATTCGCACCCGCCTCTACGTCAGCACGCAATGCGTTGATCTCATCCATCGAGCGGAAACTCAACAGCTCGAAGTAACGCCACATCAACGCATCAGGAATAGAAACCAGCTTGCCGTACATCACACCCGGCGCCTCCTGGATACCGACATAGTTACCCAAGGATTTGGACATTTTCTTGATGCCGTCCAACCCCTCCAGCAAAGGCATGGTCAGAATGCACTGGGCCTCTTGCCCATACGCACGCTGCAACTCACGCCCCATCAACAGGTTGAACTTCTGGTCGGTACCGCCCAACTCGACATCGGCACGCAACGCCACCGAGTCATACCCTTGAACCAGCGGGTACAGGAACTCATGAATGGCGATAGGCTGATTGGTGGAGTAGCGCTTATCGAAGTCATCGCGCTCAAGCATGCGCGCAACGGTGTACTGGGACGTCAGGCGAATGAAGTCCGCCGGCCCCATCTGATCCATCCACGTGGAGTTGAATGCCACTTCAGTCTTGGCCGGATCGAGAATCTTGAAGACCTGGGTCTTGTAGGTTTCGGCGTTTTCGAGAACCTGCTCACGAGTCAGCGGTGGGCGCGTAGCGCTCTTGCCGCTCGGATCGCCGATCATCCCGGTGAAGTCACCTATAAGGAAGATCACCTGATGCCCCAGCTCCTGGAACTGGCGCAGCTTATTAATAAGCACCGTGTGACCCAGATGCAGATCCGGCGCCGTCGGATCAAAGCCAGCCTTAATACGCAGGGGTTGGCCACGCTTGAGCTTTTCGATCAGCTCGGCCTCGACCAACAGTTCTTCCGCACCACGTTTGATCAGCGCTAGCTGCTCTTCAACCGACTTCATAACAGACCCGCAAGGCTCAGATTCAAAGGGAACCAACCATACAAGATCAGGGACTAATTACAAGTTTTGCCCTGCAAACGGACACCATTCGGCGAGCCCGGCATTCGCAAGCTTGCGCCACAGATGATTTGGTTATATTTTATACAGTTATTTCATCTTCATCATGTCATTCATCTTTTCCATTTCATCTTTTCAAAGTCAAATTACCTATGACCACTGAACCGTCTAAAGCGCCGCCGCTTTACCCGAAGACCCACCTGCTCGCCGCAAGTGGTATCGCCGCCCTTCTCAGCCTGGCACTCCTGGTATTCCCTTCCAGTGACGTAGAAGCCAAACGAACGACTCTGAGTCTTGACTTGGAGAGCCCGATTGAACAACTGACACAAGATCAAGACGCTTCTGACGCGCAGCAAGCCACAACCGCAAGCGTCGAGTCTCCCTTTGCACAGATTGAAGACAGTGCGGACGAGACCAAGGAGACCGCCCAGGCAGCACCTGCACCCCAGGTAGCGAAAGGCCCGGAGCACCGCGAAGTGATCGTGGCCAAAGGTGACACGCTGTCGACGCTGTTCGAGAAGGTCGGCCTTCCCGCCACGACCGTTAGCGACGTACTGGCCAGCGACAAGCAAGCCAAGCAATTCACCCAGCTCAAGCGTGGCCAGAAGCTTGAGTTCGAGCTGAACCCGGAAGGTCAACTGACCACCCTGCACACTAAACTCAACGACCTCGAAAGCATCACCCTGACCAAAGGCGCCAAAGGCTTTGCCTTCAATCGTGTGACCACCAAGCCGGTGATGCGCTCTGCCTATATTCATGGCGTGATCAACAGCTCGCTGTCCCAGTCGGCGGCACGCGCAGGCCTGTCCCATAGCATGACCATGGACATGGCCAGCGTATTTGGCTACGACATCGACTTCGCTCAGGATATTCGCCAGGGTGACGAATTCGACGTGATCTACGAGCAAAAGGTGGCCAACGGCAAGGTCGTCGGCACCGGCAATATCCTGTCGGCGCGCTTTACCAACCGCGGCAAGACCTACACCGCCGTGCGCTACACCAACAAACAAGGCAACAGCAGCTACTACACCGCCGATGGCAATAGCATGCGCAAGGCCTTCATTCGTACTCCTGTTGACTTCGCCCGTATTAGCTCGCGTTTCTCCATGGGCCGCAAGCATCCAATTCTGAACAAAATCCGCGCGCACAAAGGCGTGGACTATGCCGCACCGCGCGGCACGCCGATCAAGGCTGCCGGCGATGGCAAGGTACTGCTGGCCGGGCGCCGCGGCGGTTACGGCAATACTGTGATCATCCAGCACGGCAACAGCTACCGGACGCTTTACGGCCACATGCAAGGCTTTGCCAAAGGCGTGAAAACCGGTGGCAACGTCAAGCAAGGCCAGGTGATTGGCTATATCGGCACCACCGGCCTGTCTACCGGCCCGCACCTGCACTATGAGTTCCAGGTCAACGGCGTGCACGTCGACCCGCTGGGTCAGAAGCTGCCAATGGCCGACCCGATCGCCAAGGCCGAGCGCGCGCGCTTCCTTCAGCAAAGCCAACCGCTGATGGCACGCATGGACCAGGAACGCGCCACCATGCTGGCTTCGGCGAAGCGTTAAGCGATGGCGCTCTATATAGGTGTGATGTCCGGGACCAGCCTTGATGGCCTGGACATTGCGCTGATCGAGCAGGACACCGCGGTCAAACTGATCGCCACGCATTACATTCCCATGCCTGAAACTCTGCGTGCGGAGCTGCTGGACCTTTGCGCCAGCGGCCCGGACGAGATTGCCCGCTCGGCGATTGCCCAGCAAAACTGGGTAACACTCGCCGCCCATGGCATTCATGCCTTGCTGAAGCAACAGCAGCTCACTCACCACGACATCCGCGCGATTGGCAGCCATGGGCAAACCATTCGCCATGAACCTGCCCGTGGTTTTACCGTGCAGATTGGCAACCCCGCACTACTGACCGAACTGACCGGGATAACCGTCGTCAGTGACTTTCGAAGCCGCGATGTGGCTGCCGGTGGCCAGGGCGCGCCACTGGTGCCAGCCTTTCACGAAGCACTGTTCGGCGAGGCTCGCGGCAACCGGGCAGTACTGAATGTCGGCGGCTTCAGCAACTTGAGCCTGATCGAGACCGGCAAACCGGTAGCGGGTTTTGACTGCGGTCCGGGCAATGTCCTGCTGGATGCCTGGATTCATCAGCAACAGGGCGTAACTTTTGACCGCGACGGCCAATGGGCAGCTGCAGGCAAGGTCGAGCCACTGCTGCTCAACGCCCTGCTCAGCGACCCTTTCTTCCTGACCCAAGGCCCGAAAAGCACTGGGCGCGAAGTGTTCAACCTGCCCTGGCTGCAACAGCATCTCGGCCAACTGCCAACCTTCAAGGCGCAAGATATCCAGGCCACGTTGCTGGAGCTGACAGCGCAGACCATCGTCGAATCGCTGAAAACCGCACAGCCGCAAACCGAAACCCTGCTGGTGTGCGGCGGCGGCGCTCATAACACGACACTGATGAACCGCCTCGCAGCCATGCTACCCGCCACCCACGTCAGCAGCACCGCCACCCATGGCGTAGACCCCGACTGGGTTGAGGCCATGGCCTTCGCCTGGCTGGCGCATTGCTGCCTCGAAGGCATCGCCGCCAACCGCCCAAGCGTGACAGGTGCCCGCGGCCTTCGCGTACTTGGCGCGATCTACCCCGCCTGAAACGCAGATAGCAAAACGCCGCTTGACCCCATAAGAGTCAAGCGGCGTTTTGCCTAGACGCTATCGATCAGATCGAGAACGACGAACCGCAACCACAGGTCGTGGTGGCATTCGGGTTCTTGATCACAAAGCGCGAGCCTTCCAAACCTTCCTGGTAATCCACCTCGGCACCTGCCAAGTACTGGAAGCTCATCGGATCCACGACCAGGCTTACGCCCTCGCGCTCGACAATGGTGTCGTCATCGGCCACATCTTCATCGAAGGTAAAGCCGTACTGAAACCCTGAACAACCGCCGCCCGTAACGAATACGCGCAGCTTCAAGCGATCATTACCCTCTTCATCGACCAGGCTCTTCACCTTGTGCGCAGCACCGTGGGTGAATTGCAAAGCCGTGGGGGTGAAGGATTCAACGCTCATGCTGATAATCTCCCGGCGTAGCGCCGCCATATGCGTGATGGCGGCCATTATCCGCTTCTCCTAGAAAAGCGGTCAACTATTGTTACGGTATATCAATCTGCGCAGCCGCCCTTAAAAACACAAAAGGCCCGATCAACGGGCCTTTTGCACAGCAGCCAACGTCTTAAGGCAGCATGCCGGCATGGGACAAGCCGAGCTTCTCATCGAGGCCGAACAAGATGTTCAAGTTCTGTACCGCCTGGCCTGACGCGCCCTTGACCAGGTTATCAATGACCGACAACACCACCACCAGGTCGCCATCCTGCGGACGATGCACGGCAATCCGGCACACGTTGGCGCCGCGAACACTGCGGGTTTCCGGATGACTACCAGCCGGCATCACATCGACGAACGGCTCATTGGCGTAACGTTTTTCAAACAATGCCTGCAAATCCACCGAGCGGTCCGTGACGGTTGCATAGAGTGTCGAGTGAATCCCACGGATCATCGGGGTCAGGTGCGGCACGAACGTCAGGCCGACGTCACTGCCGGCAGCCCGACGCAGGCCCTGGCGAATTTCCGGCAGGTGGCGATGCCCCTTAACGGCATACGCCTTCATGCTTTCCGAGGTCTCGGAGTACAAGGAACCTACGGCCGCACCACGACCAGCGCCGCTGACGCCCGATTTGCAGTCGGCAATCAGGCGCGAGGCATCTGCCAGGCCGGCTTCGAGCAGCGGCAGGAAGCCCAACTGGGTAGCCGTCGGATAGCAACCTGGCACGGCAATCAGGCGCGCCTGTCTGATCTGCTCGCGATTGACCTCAGGCAAACCGTAAACTGCCTCTTCAAGCAGCTCTGGAGCGCCATGGGGCTGGCCATACCACTTGGCCCACTCATCGGCATCCTGCAGGCGGAAGTCCGCCGAGAGATCAATGACCTTGGTCCCGGCGGCCAACAACTCGCCCGCCAACGCATGGGCAACGCCGTGGGGAGTGGCGAAGAACACCACATCGCAGGCGCCCAGGGTCTTGATGTCTGGCACGCTGAATGCCAGGCCATCGTAATGACCGCGCAGGTTGGGGTACATATCGGCAACGGCCAGGCCGGCCTCGGATCGGGAGGTGATGACCACCACCTCTGCCTGCGGATGCTGAGCCAACAGACGCAGCAATTCGACACCGGTGTAACCCGTGCCGCCGACGATACCGACCTTGACCATAAACCTGCCCTCAACGAACCCACTGGAAAGCCGTCGATAATAGGGGCCGTATCGTTCTGCGACAACCGTCAAGGTGACGCTTGGGCGCTCTAACCTCTACTATCTCCAGTTACCGTGAACCTGGGAATAACTAAAAATGCTTTATCTATGGCTCAAAGCTTTTCATATCGTCAGCATTGTCTGCTGGTTTGCCGGGCTTTTTTACCTGCCGCGCCTGTTCGTCTACCACGCACAAAGCCAGGATGCTGTCAGCCAGGAACGCTTCAGTATCATGGAGCGCAAGCTGTACAAGGGCATCATGCTGCCGGCGATGATCGCTACGCTGGTATTCGGCATCTGGCTGATCAGCCTTAACCCGAGCGTTTTCAGCCAGGGTGGCTGGATGCACGCCAAGCTGACCCTGGTGGTGATCCTGATCGGCTACCACCATATGTGCGGCGCCCAGGTAAAACGTTTTGCCCGTGGCGAAAACACCCGCAGCCATGTCTTTTATCGCTGGTTCAATGAAGTGCCAGTTCTGATATTGCTGGCTATTGTAATTTTGGTCGTCGTAAAGCCGTTCTAACTCTAATCAGCCGCACTTAATCCGGGGTACTTCCAATGTCGCTGCCCGCTCTGCTTGAACAACGCCTGCGCCTGCCTGTAGTGGCTGCGCCGATGTTCCTGATTTCCAACCCGCAACTGGTCCTGGCGTGCTGCCGCAATGGCGTGGTCGGGAGCTTCCCGGCACTCAACCAACGCGAAAGCAGCGGTTTCAAGGCCTGGCTGGAAGAAATCGAAGCGGGCCTGGCGCTGCTGGACAACCCCGCGCCCTACGCGGTCAACCTCATTGTGCACAACAGCAACCCGCGCCTTGAGGCTGACCTGGCGATCTGCGTCGAGCACAAGGTGCCGATCGTCATCACCAGCCTGGGGGCGGTCAAGGAGCTGGTAGACGCGGTACACAGTTACGGCGGCCTGGTGTTCCACGACGTCACCACCCGACGCCATGCCGAAAAAGCCGCCGAGGCCGGGGTCGACGGGCTGATCGCCGTAGCCGCAGGGGCTGGTGGCCACGCGGGCACCTGGAGTCCATTCTCACTGATCGCGGAAATTCGCCAGTTCTTCGACAAGACCCTGCTGCTGGCCGGCTGCCTGAACCATGGGCACGAGATCCTCGCCGCGCAATTGCTCGGTGCCGATCTGGCCTATTTCGGCACGCGGTTTATCGGCACCACTGAAAGCCACGCCCCCGATGCCTACAAAGAGATGCTGCTCACATCCCGCGCAGCCGATATCGTGCACACTCCGGCGGTGTCCGGCGTACCCGCGAGCTTTATGCGCCAGAGCCTGGAAAACGCCGGTTTCGACCTCGCCGCCCTGCAAGGCAAAGGTGAAGTCAACTTCGGCTCCAAGCTCAAACCTCTGAGCGACGAGGCAAAGGCCTGGAAGACGGTATGGTCCGCCGGCCAGGGCGTCGGTGAAATTGACGACTTACCCAGCGTCGATGAACTGGTTGCCCGCCTCGATGCCGAATACCGCAAGGCGCGTGAGCAAGCGGTACAATTGCGCTGGCCACGCTGACCCACCCGCCAGGCCTGCCGATTGAAGCTGGCCTGCATTACTCCCCTGAAAAGTGACAAGGATGCCCGCATGAGCGACAACCGTTTCAAGATTGTGTTTGATGGAGCCCTGCTCCCGGGTGTCGAAAGCACCACTGCCAAGCTGAACCTGGCCGACTTGTTCAAAAGCGAAGTCGAGGCAATCGAAAAGCTCTTCACCGGACGCCCGGTCGCCCTGAAGCGCGACCTGTCTCGCCCCGATGCCGAAACCTACCTGGCCGCGCTGAAAAACGCCGGGGTTGATGCACGTATCGAAGCCGAACAGCCCGTGGCCTTCAACCTGGCTGAAACCCACGAGACCGATTCCGGCGCCTCTGACTTTTCGCGCCCGGCCGCGTCGCCGTATGCACCGCCGCGCGCAGCCGTGGGGGATAACCTTCCTGAGTTTTCCACCCTCAAGGTCTTCACCATCAACGGGCGGATAGGTCGCCTGCGCTTCCTCGCCTGGACGCTGGTATTGAGCATGGTCTTGTCGGCCATCGTTGGCGCCCTGTTCACGGTCGGCCTGGGTGTTGCGGCCGTCTCCCCCACTACGGCAATCATCATTGGCTCACTGCTCGGTATCGCCCTGTTCGTGGCCTCTGTGTGGATCAGTGTCCAGATCACCGTGCAACGCCTGCATGACCTGGGCTGGTCCGGGTGGCTATGGTTCCTGAACCTGGTGCCAATCGTAGGCAGCATTTTCCCGATCCTGCTGATCGTGCTGCCAGGCAATGCGGGCGCCAACCAATATGGTGCGCCACCGCCACGCAACTCCACCGCAGTGAAAGTCCTGGCCACTCTGTGGCTGGCAGTCATCCCGCTGATATTCGCCGCCGCAGTGATGCTGGGCATGAGTGGCTATCTGGACCAACTGGAAAGCAGCGTGGACAGCGGCTACGAAAGCAGCACCATGACCACCGACGAAGAGGCTGACCAGAGCGTCATCGCCGGTGAAGAAGACGTGCAAAGTGCTGACGATGCGGCCGAACCTGTAGACTCTCCAGAAGAATGAAGAAACGCCCCACGCCTGTGACGCATCTGTCGCAGGCTAGGTGGCGTTGCGATGGAGAAACGCATGACCCGTTACGCTCTGATCACCGGTGCCTCCAGCGGCATCGGCCTGGCCTTGGCCGAAGCACTGGCCCGTCGCGGCCGCAGCTTGATTCTGGTGGCCCGCCAGCGTGATCAGTTGGAAAGCATTGCCATTGAACTGACCCAACGCTTTGGCGTCGAGGTGCTGTTCCGTGCCTGCGACCTGGGCGAGCCACTACGGCTTTCCGGGTTCCTGCTGGAACTGGAAGAGGGTGAGCGACAGATCGACTTGCTGGTCAACTGCGCCGGCATGGGCACCAGCGGCCCGTTTCTCGCCCAGGACTGGATGACCGAGCAGGACCTGATCGAAGTCAACATCCTGGCCCTCACTCGCCTGTGCCATGCACTGGGTAATTCCATGGCCCTGCAGGGTGGCGGGCAGATTCTCAACGTCGCGTCAGTCGCAGCCTTCCAGCCGGGACCATGGATGAGTACTTATTACGCCAGCAAGGCCTATGTACTGCACTTCTCCGAAGGCCTGCGCGAAGAGCTGAAGAGCTGCGGCATCAAGGTTTCAGTGCTTTGCCCAGGCCCGACACGCACCGCGTTCTTCGGTACTGCACAAATGGACACCGTCAAGCTGGAGCGCCAGCAACTGATGAGCCCGGAAGAAGTGGCGCTGCACACCGTGCGTGCCCTGGCAAAGAACAAAGCGATCATTATTCCCGGTCGCCGTAACCGCTGGCTGGCGTTCAGCCCGCGCTTGAGCCCGCGCTGGTTGACCCGCAAGATTGCCGGCGCCATCAACAAGGCCTATTGCCCGCGCTGACCGGCTGAGTACACTCACCCTGCACTTTCATAATGGAGAAACAGCTGTGGATACTCTGTTCACCAAGATCATCAACAGAGAAATACCCGCGAGGATTATCTACGAAGATGACCAGGTCCTGGCCTTCCACGATATTGCGCCAATGGCCCCCGTGCATTTCCTGGTGATTCCGAAAAAACCGATCCGCACCCTCAACGACCTCACGGAAGAAGACAAGGGCCTGGCCGGACATATCCTGTTCACTGCCCAGCGCCTGGCGGTGGAACAAGGCTGTGAAAAAGGTTTTCGCGTGGTGATGAACTGCAATGAGGATGGCGGCCAGACCGTCTATCACATTCATATGCATGTACTGGGTCAGCGCCAGATGAACTGGCCCCCGGGCTGAAACCCTATTGTAGGTGCCGGCTTGCCGGCCCCTACAAGAAGCATGACCCAGCGCAAACGCACGCCCCTCTCTTGCGGTAAACTGGCCGCCGAGATTTTTTCCGGAGGTCAGCATGACTACCCAACGTCACTACTCGCCGATTGACCGACTGTTGCTGCAAGCCGACACCGCCATGCGCACACTGCTGCCGTTCAGCGGCCAACCGTATCGCCCGTCACCTGCCATCGTGCAACCCGAAGCACAAATGAGCGAGACGGATACCCGTCATGTCGCCGGCCTGATGCGTATCAACCATACCGGCGAAGTCTGTGCCCAGGCGCTGTACCAAGGCCAGGCCCTGACCGCCAAGCTGCCGCAGGTACGCGCAGCCATGGAGCATGCGGCCGAAGAAGAAATCGACCACCTGGCCTGGTGTGAACAGCGCATCCGTCAGTTGGGCAGCCACCCCAGTGTGCTGAACCCGCTGTTTTATGGTTTGTCGTTTGGTATCGGCGCGGCGGCTGGCTTGATCAGCGACAAGGTCAGCCTGGGTTTTGTCGCGGCGACCGAACACCAGGTGTGCAAGCACCTGGATGAGCACCTGGAACAACTGCCGGCCGAGGACGAAAAATCCCGGGCGATTCTTGAGCAGATGCGTATCGATGAAGAGCACCACGCAGAAAGCGCGCTGGATGCTGGCGGTTTCCGCTTCCCGGCGCCGGTAAGGTTTGGCATGAGCCTGATGGCCAAGGTCATGACCAAAAGCACTTACCGCATTTAAACCTCACACGAACATTGTAGGAGCGAGCTTGCTCGCGAAAAACTCAAGGACACTGCGGGTAGCCTGACTAAACCCGTTATCGTTGGAGTTCTTCGCGAGCAAGCTCGCTCCTACAGAAGGTCAACCCAACTCAATGATCTCGTAATCATGAGTAATGGCCACACCGGCCGCGCCAAGCATGATCGAGGCCGAGCAGTACTTCTCCGCCGACAGTTCGATGGCCCGCTTGACCTGCGCTTCCTTCAGCGCACGCCCCTTGACCACAAAATGCATATGGATCTTGGTAAACACCTTTGGATCTTCAGTGGCGCGTTCGGCCTCCAGAAAGGCTTCGCAGCTTTCCACCGCCTGGCGCGACTTCTTCAGGATGCTGACCACATCGAAGTTGCTGCAACCACCCACGCCGAGCAGGAGCATTTCCATAGGCCGTACACCCAGATTGCGGCCACCGGCTTCCGGCGGGCCATCCATGACCACCACATGGCCACTACCCGATTCACCGAGGAACATGGCTTCGCCCGCCCATTGGATGCGTGCCTTCATCGCCCAGACTCCACTGCTAAAAAAGGGGCGCCAGCTTATCACAGCCCCCCGCAAGCGCAGTGTTCTGCCGGAATACGATCAACAGCAGGCCCTGATAGATAAATTCCCTGATCGAGTCAGAATGTGTCTGTTAAGCTGGCGCCAAATCAATGGCGCATTGCCATCCACTGGATGGACCTCGCTCGATAAAAAAACAAGTCCAACCACACCGTGCAGTCTTTTCGGGATACAACCATGGTTGCTATTACCCCCCTCACACCCAAGATCAAGAACCTCGACAAGTTGCTGACTCATTGTCAGCGGCGTCGCTATCCGGCGAAACAGAACATCATCTGCGCCGGGGAACGCTCGGAAACCCTGTTCTTCATTATCAAAGGCTCGGTCACGATCCTGATCGAGGATGAAGATGGCCGCGAAATGATCATCGCCTACCTCAATACCGGTGACTTTTTCGGAGAGCTGGGGCTGTTTGAGCAGGCCGGGAAAGAACAAGAACGCAGCGCTTGGGTGAGAGCCAAGATAGAGTGTGAGGTCGCGGAAATCAGCTACGCAAAATTTCGCGAACTGGCCCAACAAGATCCAGACATCCTCTATGCCCTGAGCGGTCAGATTGCCCAGCGCTTGCGCAACACCACGCGCAAAGTCGGCGACCTGGCGTTCTTCGACGTCACCGGGCGCGTCGCCCGCTGCCTACTGGAACTGTGCAAGCAACCGGATGCCATGACCCATCCTGACGGCATGCAGATCAAGGTTACGCGCCAGGAAATCGGGCGCATCGTCGGTTGCTCGCGGGAGATGGTCGGTCGAGTGCTCAAGGATCTGGAAGAGCGCAACCTGGTTCACGTCAAAGGCAAGACGATGGTGGTGTTCGGCACTCGCTAAGGCGCAAAGACCTGCGCCAGCATCTGCCGGTATAAACCGTCGAGGCGGCTGATCGCATCTGGCGCAGCAAAGGCTTCATGCAGGGCGATATGACTGTCGGCCCGAACCCGTTGCTCCAGGCCGCACGCCTGGTTAAAGCGATTGACCGCAGCAATCAGCTCCTCGCGATGGTTATCCAGCAACAGTGCGCCATGCACCAGGCCCACCGGGCGCCCACCACTCTGGCGCCAGCGCTGGGCGGTGCCGACCATCTTGCGTCCGTCGAGGTTGACGTTATAGCGGCCATCGCAAAAGGCGCCGTCGATTTCACCCACAGAGGCATCGCCCCCCAACTCGGTCAGCAAATCGCAGATGGGCTGACACAGACGCAAGTATCCGGTTTCAATCCGACCCTGGTCGCTCTCACTGCGCGGCGGGGCGTAGACCAGAGCGATATTGACCGTGGCGCTCGATTGCGGCACCGGTTCACCACCGGTTTCCCGTAGCAACACCGGCCAACCGTGGTCTGCCGACACTTGGCTCGCCGCTTCAAACGCGGGCAAGCGGCTCAGGCGGCGAGGCATCACCAATGCCTGGTCGCTGGGCTGCCAGAACAGCAGGCCGAAGGATTGCTCACCCGCACAGACGGCAGCCAGTAAGTCCTGCTCGGCGGCAAGGCCTGCTTCAACGGTCATCGCTACGGGCTGGATCATCGGGCATCTACCTCTCTGAATAAACACAAAAGCAAATGTGGGAGCTGGCTTGCCTGCGATAGCGGACTTTCAGTCAACACATTGGCGACTGATACATCGCTATCGCAGGCAAGCCAGCTCCCACACAAGCCAGCTCCCACAGTGACCGCGTTTCAAATCAATCCAGCGTCGAACCGCTGACCGGCAGGCCACGCTCCGGGAAAAACAGGCGCTGCAACTCAGCGCCTGGATTCTCCGCACGCATGAAGGTCTCGCCGACCAGGAACGAGTAGACGTCGCTGATTTCCATCAACTCCACATCCGCACGATTGACGATCCCGCTCTCGGTAATCACCAGTCGGTCGCGGGGAATGCGCGGCAGCAAGTCCAAGGTGGTTTCCAGGTTGACTTCAAAGGTGTGCAGATTGCGGTTGTTGACCCCAACCAGCCGTGTATCGAGGGTTTTCAGCGCTCGCTCCAGCTCGTCACCGTCGTGGACTTCGACCAGCACATCCAGGCCCACCCCTTTGGCAACTGCCGCCAGCTCGGCCATCTGTACGTCGTCCAGCGCCGAAACGATCAGCAGCACACAATCCGCGCCCAATGCCCGGGCTTCGACGATCTGGTACGGATCGATCATGAAGTCCTTGCGGATCACCGGCAACTTGCACGCAGCGCGGGCTTGTTGCAGGTAAGCGTCGGAGCCCTGGAAATAGTCGATGTCAGTCAGCACCGAAAGACAGGTCGCGCCGCCCTTCTCGTAACTGGCAGCAATCTCTGCCGGTACGAAGTGCTCGCGGATCACACCTTTGCTCGGCGAGGCCTTTTTGATCTCTGCGATCACCGCTGGCTGCTTGAGCTTGGCCTGGGTAATCAGCGCATTGGCAAAGCCACGCGGCGCATCGGCGCTTTTAGCCAGGCCTTCCAGCTCGGCCTGGCTCACACGGGCGCGGCGCTCGGCCACCTCCTCAACTTTGCGCGCGAGGATGTTTTCCAGGACTGTTGGCACGCTCATCCTTCATTCTCCATCTTGAATACGGCCGTGAATGCTCCCAGCTCTTCGAGTTTTTCGCGAGCCAGACCCGTATGCAGCGCATCGTGGGCCAAAGCGACACCTTCTGTAAGACTATAGGCGTGATCGGCTGCGTAAAGTGCCGCGCCAGCATTCAGAACAATCATCTCAGCCGCTTTCTGACCGTTTTCGGTCTTGCGACGCCCCAAGGCATCGCGAATCAATTCCAGGGAAGCCGCCGGGCTTTCCACCGCCAGGCCATGCAGGCTCTGGCTCTTCATGCCAAGGTCTTCTGGTTCGACCCAATACTCAGTGACCTCGCCGTTCTTCAGCTCCGCCACAAAGGTCGGGGCCGCCAGGCTGAATTCGTCCAGGCCATCCTTGGAATGCACCACCAGCACATGCTTGCTGCCCAGGCGTTGCAGGACTTCGGCCAATGGCCGGCACAGCGCCTGGCTGAACACGCCCACTACCTGATGTTTCACACCGGCCGGATTCGTAAGCGGGCCAAGCATGTTGAACAGGGTACGCAGGCCCAGGTCCTTGCGCGGACCAGCGGCGTGCTTCATCGCCCCATGGTGGGACTGGGCAAACATAAAGCCGATGCCGACGTTATCAATGCAGCGCGCCACCTGGACCGGGGTCAGGTTCAGGTAGATCCCAGCCGCTTCCAGCAGGTCGGCACTGCCGCTCTTGCCCGACACGGCGCGGTTGCCGTGCTTGGCTACGGTACAACCGGCCGCCGCCACTACAAAGGAAGACGCCGTCGACACGTTGAAGATGTTCGCACCATCGCCACCGGTGCCAACCACATCGACTACGCCATCGAGGGTCTTGAGTTCGACCTTGTCCGCCAACTCGCGCATCACCGAGACGGCGCCGACGATTTCGTCGATGCTCTCGCTTTTCATGCGCATGGCCATCATAAAGGCGCCAATCTGCGCATCGGTGCATTGACCGGTCATGATTTCGCGCATGACATCGCTCATTTCAGCGGTGCTCAGGTCCAGATGGCCGACGATACGGCTCAGGGCAGTCTTGATATCCATGGAAAGTCCTTAGCGCGTGCCGCCGCTCTGCTTGAGAAAGTTGGCGAACAGCTCGTAGCCCTGCTCGGTCAGAATCGATTCAGGGTGAAATTGCACCCCTTCGACATTCAGTGTCTTGTGCCGCAGGCCCATGATCTCATCGACCGAGCCATCTTCCAGTTGGGTCCAGGCCGTCAGTTCCAGGCACTCGGGCAAGGTTTCGCGCTTGACCACCAGCGAGTGGTAGCGGGTCACCGTCACCGGCAGGTTCAGGCCCTGGAACACACCCTGGTCATGATGGAACACCGGGCTGGTCTTGCCGTGCATCACCTGGCGGGCACGCACTACATCGCCACCAAACGCCTGGCCGATCGACTGGTGTCCCAGGCAAACCCCGAGAATCGGCAGCTTGCCGGCGAAATACTTGATCGCTTCAAGGGAAATACCCGCTTCGGTCGGCGTGCACGGCCCGGGCGAAACGACGATGCGCTCCGGGTTCAAGGCAGCGATCTGTGCCACGGTCATTTCATCGTTGCGCACCACCTTGACCTCGGCACCCAGCTCGCCCAGGTATTGCACAACGTTGTAGGTAAAGGAGTCGTAGTTATCAATCATCAGCAACATGTGGGTTCAAACCTCTTGAATTCACTGATTTCGAGTGACCGCCTTCCAAGAGAGTGACCCGCTGCCAGACGCACGTTCCGGTTGCCAGGGTCAGCCGGCAAGGGGCGTCAAACAAAGGGTGAAGAAGGCAAATCGGTACAGGTCCGGCCGGGCCGGCAGAGAAAATTCAGGCGCGCCAACGCCAACGGGCGTGTGCCTTGACTACGTGCATCAAGAGTTTGCTGATGATCAACACGGGGAGGGTCTCATTCATACGTTCAAACACAGTAACGTAGCCTCGCCAGCGGTGCAATATGGAGTAGCAAATACGGGGGCCATGACAAAGGGTTTGTAAGAAAATAACGATTTTCCTTACAGAGAACTCCCACTACATTGCTAGTGTTTCACTTCCGATACAAAAATAATCACATGGAATTTCGTATGCTCAGACCCTCTTTTGTCGCGCCCCTTGCCGGCTGCCTCTTGGCACTGGCCTGCACGCAAGCGTTTGCAGCACCTTCACCGTATTCAACCATGGTCGTTTTTGGCGATAGCCTGGCGGACGCAGGCCAGTTTCCCGATGGGTTGTCCGGCGCCACCCTGCGTTTTACCAACCGTACCGGCCCTACATTCCAGGGCGACTATGGCCAGGTTTCATCGACCCTATTGGGCTCGAAACTGGGCGTCGCGGCAAACGACCTGAATGCCTCCACCTCACCGGTTCGCGCGGCGCAAGGCTTGCCTGACGGCAACAACTGGGCGGTCGGCGGCTACCGTACCGACAACATCCTGGACTCCATCACCTCGGTATCCAACACGGCGATCCCACCTGGCAATGCGGGTGCTGGCACTGTTTTGCGCAGTCGCCAGGGCTATCTGCCGGCTAACGGCGGGCGCGCCGACCCCAACGCCCTGTATTTTCTGTCCGGTGGCGGCAATGACTTCCTGCAACAGCGCATCGGTAGCCCGGGCGACGCCGTTGCTGCCGGCGGGCGCCTGGCCGACAGTGCCCAGGCCCTGCAACAAGCGGGCGCACGCTACATCATGGTGTGGATGCTGCCTGACCTGGGCCTGACACCCGCCATCAACGGCACACCGCAGCAGGCAGCGACGTCCGCCCTGAGTAATATTTTCAACCAGGCATTGGTACAACGCCTGTCGCAGATCGATGCGCAGATAATCCCGTTGAATATCCCACTGCTGTTGCAGGAATCCTTCGCCGACCCGGGCCGATTTGGCCTGGCGACCGGGCAGAACCTTACCGGCACCTGCTTCAGTGGCAACAGTTGCACCGCCAACCCGGTCTACGGCATCGGCGGCACCAACCCGGATCCGACCAAGCTGATCTACAACGACTCGGTCCACCCCACCGTCGCAGGGCAACGCTTGATCGCCGACTACGCCTATTCGCTGCTCGCCGCCCCCTGGGAGCTGACCTTGCTGCCGGAGATGGCCCAAGGCACGCTGCGTGCCCATCAGGATGAACTGCGCAACCAATGGCAGGCTGACAACGGCAACTGGCAGGCTGTCGGACAGTGGCGGGCGATTGTCGCCGGCGGTGGCCAGCGTCTGGACTTTGATGGTCAAGACAGCTCGGTCAGTGGTGACGGTAGCGGCTACAACCTGAATGTCGGCACCAGCTATCGACTCGACGAGAGTTGGCGCGTAGGCGTTGCGGCGGGGTTGTATCGCCAGACCCTAGAAGCCGGCGCCAGCGACTCAGACTACAAGCTCAACAGCTACATGGGCAGCGCATTCGCGCAGTATCAGAACAATCACTGGTGGGCCGATGCCACATTGACCGGCGGCCGGCTGGACTTCGACAGCCTCAAGCGCAAGTTCGCCCTGGGCGTCAGCGAAGGCTCCGAAAAAGGCGACACCGATGGCTGGCTCTGGGCCTTGAGCGGCCGCGTGGGCTATGACATTGCCGGGGTCGGCAGCGATTGGCACCTGTCCCCGTTCATCAGCGCCGACTATGCGCGGGTCGAAGTTGATGGCTACTCGGAAAAAGGCAGCCGCTCCACCGCGCTGACGTTTGATGACCAGCAACGCGACTCCAGGCGCCTGGGTGTTGGCCTGCAAGGCAGCTACCGGATCACCCCGCAAACCCAGGTGTTTGGCGAAGTGGCTCACGAGCATGAGTTTGAAAATGACACCCAGAAGGTCAACATTTCGCTCAACAGCGTGCAGGGGATCGACTTCAAGCTGGACGGCTACACCCCTCGCAGCAACTCGGAGCGCTTGAGCCTCGGGGTCAGCCACAAGTTGACCCAGGATCTGGCGTTGCGGGCCGGCTATAACGTGAGGAAGGATGACAGCCTGACCCAGCAAGGGGTCAGTGTCGGGGTGAGCCTGGATTTCTAATGCAGTCGTAAGCCCAACAAAAAACCAATGTGGGAGCGCGGTGGATCAGTCAATACATGTACCGACTGATCCACCGCATTCGCGAGCAAGCCCGCTCCCACATAAGCTCGCTCCACAGTTGGATCTGGATCGGCCGTTAGTCCTGCGGGGTTTGCTCGGCCAACGCCACCGCACGGAACATCGCCCGGCGCTTGTTCAGGGTTTCTTCCCACTCAAGGGCCGGAACCGAGTCGGCAACAATCCCGCCGCCCGCCTGCACATGCAGTTCGCCGTCCTTGATCACCGCCGTGCGGATCGCAATCGCGGTATCCATGTTGCCGTTCCAGGCAAAGTAGCCCACGGCGCCGCCGTAGACACCACGCTTGACCGGCTCCAGTTCGTCGATGATTTCCATCGCGCGGATCTTCGGTGCGCCAGACAAGGTGCCCGCCGGCAGAATCGCGCGCAACGCATCCATCGCCGTCAGGCCGGCCTTTAGCTCGCCGGTGACGTTGGAGACGATATGCATCACATTGGAATAACGCTCGATCACCATTTTCTCGGTGAGCTTCACCGAGCCGATCTCTGAAACGCGCCCGGTGTCGTTACGCCCCAGGTCGATCAGCATCAGGTGCTCGGCAATTTCCTTGTCGTCGGACAGCAGGTCCTGTTCCAGGGCCAGGTCCGCCTCTTCGGTCGCGCCGCGAGGACGAGTCCCGGCAATAGGGCGTACGGTGATCAGGTTGTCTTCAACACGCACCAGCACTTCCGGCGAGCTGCCGACCACGTGGAAATCGCCAAAGTTGAAGAAGTACATGTACGGCGTCGGGTTGAAGCAGCGCAGTGCCCGATACAGATCAATCGGCGCGGCCTTGAAGTCGATGGACATACGCTGCGACGGCACCACTTGCATGCAATCACCGGCGAGGATGTATTCCTTGATGGTATCGACCGCGCGCTCGTAGTCATCCTGGGTAAAGCTTGAACGAAAGATCGGATCGGCCGCCGGCGGACGACTGAGGTCCAGGCCACGACGCGGGGTGATCGGCTGGCGCAGTTTTTCCAGCAGGGCTTCGAGGCTGGCCTGGCCTTGTTCGAACGCATCGGCCTGGGCCGGGTCGGCCAGGACAATCGCGTGCATCTTGCCGGCCAGGTTGTCGAATACCACCACCGCGTCGGAAACCATCAGCAGGATGTCCGGCACGCCCAACGGATCGGGGTTCGGGCATTTGCCCAGGCGCTGTTCCACATAGCGTACGCAGTCGTAGCCAAAATAACCGACAAGGCCGCCGTTGAAACGCGGCAAGCCGGGAATGGTCGGCACGTTGTAGCGCGCCTTGAAGGCTTCGACAAAGGCCAGCGGGTCTTCGACATCGTGGCTTTCGATCTCGACGCCATCACACGTGATGCTGACGTGATGGTCATGCACCCGCAGCACGGTGCGGCACGGCAGGCCGATGATCGAATAACGGCCCCACTTCTCGCCGCCCTGCACCGACTCCAGCAGGTAGGAGTTGGGCTCATCGGCCAGTTTCAGGTAGATCGACAGCGGCGTATCGAAGTCGGCCAGGGTTTCCCGGGCCATGGGGATGCGGTTGTAGCCGGCAGCGGCCAAACGCAGGAATTCTTCGCGGATCATGAGGTGCCTCGTGGCGTGAGGGTCTAACAGTCAGGTATGCAAACGTGCCGCAGCGCGGCCAGGATCAGTCAGGCGCGCCAACGCCAGCGGGCCAGGGCCTTGATGACTTTCATCCAGAGTTTGCGAGTGACCACCACGATGGGATTTCCAGAAGGGGATGGGACAGCGTCGGGCAACGTTATCTCAGCGCCCGCTCCCAAGCAACCGGGGATTAGCAGTCGCAGGTCATCAATGACCAGCGCCGGCGATTCCTCGGCGATCGGCCGGCCATGGTTGTAGCCGTAGCTCAAGGCCACGCACTGCACGCCCGCCGCTTTCGCCGCCAGCACATCACTGCGCGAATCGCCGACAAACAACGACTGGGACGCCGGGATGTTGGCCATTTTCATCACGAAGAACAGCGCCGCCGGATCAGGCTTTTTCTGCGGCAAGGTATCGCCACCGATGATCCAGCGGAAATACCGGCCGATCTTCATCTGGTCCAGCAGCGGCGCAACGAAGCGTTCCGGCTTGTTGGTGATCAGGGCCATTTCCACGCCCTGCTTATGCAACCACTTGAGGGTGTCGCGCACGCCGGGGTAAACCACAGTCAGTTCGTGGCCGTCTTCATAGGCGGCATTGAACAGCTCCAGCGCGTGCTCGGCCTCGACTTCATCGACACCTTCAGCCTCAATGTGATTGGCCAGGGCCCGGCGCACCAGCATCTGTGCACCGTTGCCGACCCAGTCACGCACCGACTCGATACCCACGGGCTTGCGCCCCAGTTTGAGCAGCATCTGGTCCACCGCAACGGCGAGGTCCGGCACCGAGTCGACCAGGGTGCCGTCCAGATCGAACATCACCAGCCGTGGCAATTTGCCGGGGAACAGCTGCTCAAAACCACTCATGGACGTGCCAGCGCCAGTTCTGCACGCATTTTGGCGATCACCGCCTGATAGTCAGGGGTGTTGAAGATTGCCGAACCGGCGACGAAAGTGTCGGCGCCCGCCGCCGCGATCTCACGTATGTTGTTGACGTTGACCCCACCGTCGATCTCCAGGCGGATATCGCGGCCAGAAGCATCGATCAGCGCCCGGGCTTCACGCAGTTTGTCGAGGGTGCCGGGGATGAATTTCTGCCCGCCGAAGCCTGGGTTGACGCTCATCAGCAGGACCATGTCGACCTTGTCCATCACGTACTTGAGCGTGTCCAGCGGGGTCGCCGGGTTGAACACCAGCCCGGCCTTGCAACCGCCTTCGCGGATCAACTGCAGGGAGCGATCGATGTGCAGCGTGGCTTCCGGGTGGAAGGTGATGTAGGTCGCGCCGGCTTCGATGAAGTCACCGATGATGCGATCCACCGGGCTGACCATCAGGTGCACGTCAATCGGTGCGGTCACGCCGTACTTGCGCAGCGCTGCGCAGACCATCGGACCGATGGTCAGGTTCGGCACGTAGTGGTTGTCCATGACATCGAAGTGCACGAAGTCGGCACCGGCGGCCAACACGTTGTCCACTTCCGCGCCTAGGCGGGCGAAGTCGGCGGAGAGGATCGATGGAGCAATAACGAAGGGCTGCATGACGCACCTTTTCTGAGCTAAATCACGATGGCGCGCATTGTATACCTCATGCTTTGCTGCGCGCACCGTGACCTGACTCAATGGCTAGTAGGCAGCGCGGTAGATTTTCTCGATATCCGCCGCGCTGAGCTTGCGCGGGTTGTTGCGCATCAGCCGCTCGATTCCCGCCGCCTCTGCCGCCATGCCCGGGATCGCGTCCTCAGGCACGCCGAAGCTGTGCAGGCCTTGGGGGATTTCCACTGCGGCACATAGCCGCGTCATCGCCTCCACCGCCTGGTCGGCAGCGTCGTTGATACTCAAACCGCTGACATTCACGCCCATGGCCTGGGCAATATCCTGCATGCGCTCGACACAGGCCAGCTTGTTCCAGTGCATGACGTAAGGCAGCAGCAATGCATTGCTCACCCCGTGGGCAATATTGAAGCGCCCGCCCAACGGGTAGGCCAAGGCATGCACCGCGCCCACCCCGGCGTTACCAAACGCCATGCCGGCCATCAGGCTGGCGGTGGCCATATCGTCACGCGCCTGCAGGTTGGCCGGGTTGGCGTAGGCCTTGGGCAGCGCATTGGCGATCAGCTTGATTGCACCGATGGCCAGGGCATCCGTGATCGGCGAGGCGTTCAGGGAAAGATAGGACTCGATGGCATGCACCAGGGCATCCACGCCACTGGCCGCCGTCACACTGCGCGGGCAGGTCAGGGTCATTTGTGGGCTGATCAGCGCGACATCCGGCAGCAGGTAGTCGCTGACGATGCCTTTTTTCAATTGCGCGGCCTTGTCCGACAGAATCGCCACATTGGTCACTTCCGAACCGGTGCCGGCCGTGGTCGGGATGGCAATCAGCGGCGGGCCTTTGCGCGGCACCTGGTCCACACCGAACAGGTCAGCCAGGGCGCCGTGATAACCGGCATAGGCGGCAACGCTCTTGGCAATATCGATGGCACTGCCACCGCCCACGCCGATCAGGCCATCATGCCCACCGTCGCGGTAGACCTGCATACAATCTTCGACGATGGCGATCTCCGGGTCGGGCTGCACGCGGTCGAAAATCTCAAAGGGACGATCACCCAACTGCGCCAACGCCAGTTGTACCGTGCCGGACTTGACCAGCGCGGCATCGGTGACGATCAGCGGGTTATCAACATCCAGCCGGGTCAGCTCAAAGGCCAGTTGCTCGATGGCGCCTGGGCCGGTGAGCAGTTTGTGGGCGATCTTGAATGAGGAAGTACTCATGTGCGCGGCCTCTTATAGGTTGGGGGGCTGGCACAAGAATAGCTGGGGAATATGGGTTGTCTGCCATTCAGCGGCTGAATGGTCAGATGACTCAAGGCGGGCACGTTCAATGTAGGAGCTGGCTTGCCTGCGATGGTATCGGCTCGGTGTGTCAGGTGTACCGAGGTGATGCCATCGCAGGCAAGCCAGCTCCCACAGGTGATCGGGTTTCAGCAGTCAGACCTGCGCGGTGCGCAGTTTTTCGCTACGGCCACGCAGCCATTCCAGGGTCAGCAGCAATACCACCGAGAAGGCAATCAGCAAGGTCGCCGCTGCGGCGATGGTCGGGCTGAGGTTTTCGCGGATGCCACTGAACATCTGCCGAGGCAAGGTCGCCTGCTCGGGCCCGGCGAGGAACAGCGTCACCACCACCTCGTCGAAGGACGTGGCAAAGGCAAACAGTGCCCCGGAAATAACTCCCGGCGCAATCAGCGGCAGCGTCACCCGGCGAAAGGCAGTCAGTGGCGATGCACCCAGACTGGCCGCCGCCCGCACCAGGTTATGGTTGAACCCCTGCAAGGTCGCCGACACGGTAATGATCACAAACGGTACGCCCAACACCGCATGCACCACGATCAGCGAAAAGAAGCTGTTGCCCAATCCCAGCGGAGCGAAGAACAGATAACTGGCCACGCCGATAATCACCACTGGCACCACCATCGGCGAAATCACCAGGGCCATCACCAGCGCCTTGCCGGGGAAATGGCCACGGGTCAGGCCGATGGCTGCCAATGTGCCGAAGATCATCGCCAGCACCGTGGCCGCCGGGGCGACAATGATGCTGTTCTTCAAGGCGCGCATCCATTCCGCCGAGGCGAAGAAGTCCTGGTACCAGTGCAACGAAAACCCCTGCAACGGGTACACCAAAAAACTCCCGGAGTTGAACGACAGCGGGATGATCACCAACACCGGCAGGATCAGGAACAACAGGATCAGGCCGCAGAGAATCCGCAAGCTGTAGAACCACACCCGCTCGATGGGTGACATGTAAGGACTGCTGGTCATTTCAGGCGCTCCTCAGCTCAGGCGCAGGCGGCTGGCGCCCACCAGCCAGTTGTAGATCAGGTACAAAACAACGGTCGCCAGCAGCAGCAAGCCGCCCAGCGCCGTGGCCATGCCCCAGTTGATGCTGGTGTTGGTGTAGAAAGCCACGAAGTAGCTGACCATCTGGTCGTTCGGGCTGCCCAGCAGCGCCGGGGTGATGTAGTAACCAATCGCCAGGATGAACACCAGCAGGCAGCCAGCGCCGACGCCGGCGTAGGTCTGCGGGAAGTACACCCGCCAGAAACTGGCAAATGGATGACAACCCAGGGAAATCGCCGCGCGCATATAGGTCGGCGAAATGCCTTTCATCACGCTGTAGATCGGCAGAATCATGAACGGCAGCAGGATATGCACCATGGAGATGTAGACCCCAAGCCGGTTGAACACCAGCTCCAGAGGTTTATCGATGATGCCCAGGCTCATCAGCGCGCCGTTGATCAGGCCGCCAGACTGCAACAGCACGATCCATGCAGCCACGCGCACCAGTACCGACGTCCAGAACGGCAACAGCACCAGAATCATCAGCAAGTTGCTTTGCCGCGCTGGCAGGTTGGCCAGCAGGTAGGCCAGCGGATAAGCCAGCAGCAAGCAGCACACGGTGATTACCAGGCCCATCCAGAAGGTACGGGCAAAGATATCGAGGTAGATCGCCTGATCCGGCGTGGCCGGCGCAACTTCGCCGAGGTCGTCGATACGGTGATCGACCGCCGCCAGCAGGTAATAAGGCGTCAGGCTGCTGGTGTTGCGGCGGATTGCCTGCCAGTACGCGGGGTCGCCCCAGCGTTCGTCGAGGTTTTCCAGCGCTTCTTTATAAGAGGCCGGTGCTTCGCTAAACGGCAGCGCCCGCGCGGTCTTGGTCAACAGGCTGCGATAGCCTGCCAGTTCCATGTTCAAGCGTTTGGACAAATCGCCCAGGGTCTGGTTTTTGCGGGCCTCGCCCAGGTCCTCGCTGATGGCCCGGTACACCGGCTCGTCAGGCAGGCCGCGACCATCCCACGCGGTTACCGCGACCACGGTACGCGGCAGGCCGGCGACCACTTCCGGGTTGCCGACGCTTTTGTAGAGCAGCGCAACGATAGGCACCAGGAACACCAGCAGCAAAAACACCACCAGCGGCGCAATCAAGGCCTGGGCCTTCCAGCGATTAAGCCGCTCGGCACGCGCCAGGCGCTGTTTCAAGCTGGGGGTGGTGACCTCGTTCGAGGGAACGGCGATGGCCATGGCAAACTCCGGAAAATCTACTGTTGAGACCTCTGTAGGAGCTGGCTTGCCTGCGATGGCAGCGCCTCGGTGTATCAGGTGTACCGAGGTGATTCGATCGCAGGCAAGCCAGCTCCTACAGGGTTATGCGGCGCGGCTTATTACTTGGCGGCCCAGGAATTGAAGCGCTGCTCCAGTTGCTCGCCGTTATCCGCCCAGAAGCTCACATCGATCTGCACCTGGTTGGCGATGTTTTCCGGAGTGGTCGGCATATCCTTGAGGACGTCCTTGGCCAGCAGCGGCACGGCTTGGGTGTTGGCCGGGCCATAGGCGATGTTTTCGGAGTAGATTTTCTGTTGTTGCGGGGCGACCGAGAACGCGATGAATTTCTTCGCCACTTCTGCGCGCTCCTTGCTCAGGCCCTTGGGAATCGCCCAGGCATCGAAGTCGTAGATGCCGCCGTTCCACACCACCTTCAGGTTGCTTTCTTTCTGCACTGCAGCGATCCGGCCGTTGTAGGCCGAGCTCATGACCACATCGCCCGAGGCCAGGTACTGCGGCGGCTGTGCGCCGGCTTCCCACCACTGGATCGACGGTTTGAGTTCATCGAGTTTCTTGAAGGCACGGTCCTGGCCATCTTTGCTGGCCAGCACTTTGTACACATCCTTGGGCGCCACACCGTCGGCCATCAGGGCAAATTCCAGGGTGTATTTGGCGCCTTTGCGCAGGCCACGCTTACCGGGGAATTTCTTGGTGTCCCAGAAATCCACCCAGCCGCCTGGTGGCGCTTTCAGCTTGTCGGCGTTGTAAGCCAGCACGGTGGACCACACGAAGAAACCCACGCCGCAGGGCTGGATCGCGCCTTTTACGTAATCTTCAGTCTTGCCGAACAACGCTGGGTCCAACGGTTCGAAGAGGTCTTCGTCACAGCCACGGGACAGTTCCGGCGACTCGACTTCCACCAGATCCCAAGACACGCTCTTGGTGTCGACCATGGCTTTGACCTTGGCCATCTCACCGTTGTACTCGCCAGCGATGATCTTGCCATTGCCCGCGCTTTCCCACGGGGCATAGAAGGCCTTGACCTGAGCCGCCTTGTTCGCGCCGCCAAACGACACCACTGTCAGGTCGGGACCTGCCATGACCTGTGAAGCACCCGCCAGGCCAATGGCCAGGGCGGTCAATTTCAGGGATCTCAACATTTATTGTTCTCTCCACGTGCAGGGTTGGGTGAAGCCAAGGGGGCGATCAATTCGCCTCTAGAAGTGGGTCGAGTGCGCGAACGTGCTCGACTTGCCAGCCAATCGGAACCACGTCGCCGACCGTCAGCGCCGGGTCCAGCTCGGCGATCGGTTGTTTCACAAAGAAATCGGCCTTGCCGCAGACCTCCAGGCGCACGCGTACGTGGTCGCCCAGGTAGATAAATTCCGCCACCCGGCCCGAGAAGCGATTGCTGCAGCTTTCGCTGGAACCGTTGAGACTGACCCGCTCCGGGCGCACCGACAGGGTCACCGGGCCACCGATCTGGCCGACGTTGACCGCCAGCGCCTCGACCTTCTCGCCCCGCGCCAACTCGACCACACACCGTTCGCCGGTATGGCTGTGCAGGCGGCCGTTCAAACGGTTGTTCTCGCCAATGAAGTTGGCGACAAAGGTATTTTTCGGTTCTTCATACAAGGTGCGCGGAGGGGCGATCTGCTGGATCTCGCCCTGGTGGAACACCGCCACCCGATCAGACATGGTCAGCGCTTCACCCTGGTCGTGGGTCACGTAGACCACGGTCACGCCGAGGCGCTGGTGCAGGTGCTTGATCTCCATCTGCATATGTTCACGCAGCTGTTTATCGAGAGCGCCGAGAGGTTCGTCCATCAGCACCAGTTGCGGTTCGAACACCAGTGCGCGGGCCAGCGCGACCCGTTGTTGCTGGCCGCCGGAAAGTTGCGCGGGGTAGCGCTGGGCGAAGGCATCGAGCTGGACCATGCTCAGCACACGTTTGACCCGCTCGCTGATATCGGTCTTGCTCAACCCCCTTACCGACAGGGGGAACGCCAGGTTCTCGGCCACAGTCATGTGCGGGAACAGCGCATAGTTCTGGAACACCATGCCAATGTCGCGCTTGTGCGGCGGCACATTGTTGATGGAGCGCCCGGCCAGCAGGATTTCCCCGGCTGTCGGGGTCTCGAAACCGGCGAGCATCATCAGGCTGGTGGTCTTGCCCGAACCGGACGGCCCCAGCAGGGTAAGAAACTCGCCTTTGCGAATGTCCAGGTTGAGGTCTTTGACGATCAGGTTCTCGCCGTCGTAGCTCTTCTGCACACCACGAAAGCTGACCAGCACATCATTTGAATCCACCTCGCTCATACCCGCACCTTTTTGTTTTGGACTGCTGTGGAGCTAGCGTAGTCCAGGCGCAAGCCCCCGGAAATCGGGGCGCAAGAGAGATTGGCATCAGCGCGATGGAAGGTTCGGGGTAGGGATTGCCCTACACGGATGGCGGGTAGGGAACAGTGCAGCGGCAAGCTTCAAGCGATAAGCCGCAAGCATGGGCTGCGGGGTGTTTCAGGAGTGTCGCAAATAGATACGTCCCCTGTAGGAGCATGGCAAGCCAGTCTCCTACAGGAGTTTGTGCTCCATCGCGTACTTCACCAGTTCTGCCAGGGAGGTGATGTTGAGCTTCTGCATCAACCGCGCCTTGTGGGTGCTGATGGTCTTGCTGCTCAAGGCCAGTTGCTGGGCGATATCGTTGACATTGGCGCCTTGGGCCAGGCGCTCGAACACCGAGAACTCACGCTCGGACAACAACGAGTGCAAGGGCCGGGCATCAGTGAGACCGACTTCAAACACCATGCGGTCGGCCAGGTCCGGGTCGATATAACGCCCGCCCGCGGCCACCTTGCGAATCGCCGTCAACAACAGGGCCGGATCACTGTCCTTGGTCGCATACCCCGCCGCGCCGACCTTCAGCGCCCGGGCGGCCATTTGCGCTTCGTCATGCATCGACAGCACCAGGATCGCCGGCGGATTGTTCAGCGCGCGAATCCGCGCAATGGCTTCCAGGCCGTTGACCCCGGGCATCGAGATATCCAGCAACACGACCTCACAGGGTGTATGGCGCAAGGCTTCCAACAGTTGCTCGCCATTCCCCGCCTCACCCACCACCAGCAGGTCCTTGGCCAGGCCGATCAACTGCTTGATGCCTTCGCGGACGATGGTGTGGTCTTCGGCTACCAATACGCGGATCACAGGACTTTCCTCTTATTGTGGTTAGGCATCCAGCGGCACTGTCACGCTCAGGGTGGTGCCCTCCCCCAGTTCGCTGTCGAGGGTCAACTGCCCGCCCATGATCAGCACGCGCTCGCGCATGCCCACCAGGCCAAACGACACCGGACGTCCTGGCGCAGAGACGAAGCCTGCACCATCATCACTGATGGTCAGTCGCAGGTTATCGCCGTCGACCACCAGGGTCAGCTCCACAGTATGCGCCTGGGCATGGCGCATGACATTGGTCAGGGCCTCTTGCAGGATGCGGAACAGGCCAATGGCCTTGGCGTCGCTCAGGGCTGGGAGGTTTTCCGGCACTTGCACCAGGCATGGAATCTGCGTGCGCGCCTCGAACCGCCGCGCCTGCCATTCGATGGCCGAGGCAATCCCGGCGTCGAGAATCGGCGGGCGCAGCGCGGTGGCCACATCACGGACCAGTTGAAACAACTGCGCGATCAAGCGTTTCATGCTGTTCAGGCGCTCGTGCAGGCCGGGGTCCAACTGCGCGTAGGCCAACTCGCACATAGAGGTTTCCAGCTTCAACACGGTGAGCATTTGCCCCAGTTCATCGTGGACTTCACGGGCGATGCGCGCCTTCTCTTCCTCGCGCACGGTTTCCAGGTGGGCCGACAGCTCGCGCAGTTGCGCCCGCGAGGCGTCCAGCTCCAACTCGATACGCTTGCTGTCGCTGATGTCCCAGACGATCCCGTCCCAGACCACCGCGCCATCGGCCAGGCGCCGGGTAACGGCCTTGATCTCGGCCCAGCGCTGCTCGCCCTGGCGAGTGAGGATGCGGCCCTGCCACGACCAGTTGCTCTCGCTGTCGATGGCGTGGTCCTGGGTCTGGTGATAACTGGCCCGGTCATCGGGGTGGACCAGGCTGCGAATTCCCACATCACGGTGGCTGAGGAAAGATGGCGAGTACCCCACCAGGCGCTCGCTGCCTTCGCTGATATAGGCAAAGTCGATTTCAGCACTCCGCGCCAACCGCTCCAGGCGAAATACCATCCCCGGTACATTGGCGGCGATGCCTTGCAGGCGCGCTTCACTTTCCTGCAGGGCGGCCAATGCCCGGCGGCGCTCGGTAACGTCGGTGAGGTACACCACCAGGTATTCGCCGTCGGCAAAACGCAGGAAACTCAGCGACACATCCGTGGGTAACAGACTGCCATCGGCGCGCAAGCACTGGGTGGCAAAGCTCTGTGGCCCGTCCTCGCTGGCCCGGGCGCGCTTCCATAGGTGCAGCCAGCGGTCCATGCTCAAGTTGGGTTCGAACTCGATCAGCGGTCGCTCGATCAGCGCGCCCGAAGCGTAGCCGAGCATGGCTTCGGCAGCGACGTTGGCGTAGCGAACGTGACTGTCCCAGTTGACCCAGAGGATGCCGACGGTGCTTTGGTCGATGGAAAACTGGGTCAGGCGCAACGCTTCGGCACCCGCCGCACGGGCGGCGCTTTCTTCACGGGTTGCCAGCAGTTCCTGTTCCAGCACACGCTGGTGGCGGCGCTGCCACAGGGCAACCGCCAGACAGGCGAGCAACAACAGGCCCAGCAACAGGCTCAGGTTCTGCCAGAACCCCGGCGATTCCGAGAGCCGTGGGTATTTGGGTTGCAGCCAGCGGGCGTGCAATTGCTCCAGCTCCCGGGCGGGAATCGCCCGCAGGCCGCTCTCGATAATGTCCGCCAAAGGCTGCCAGTCACGTCGAGTGGCCACCCGCAGCAACTGAGGCAAACCAATATCACCGACCACCGCCAGAGCCGCGAACTCAGGCTCGGCGGACAGACGACTCAACTGCGCCTCATCAATCACCGCATAGCGCGCCTGCTGGCTGACCAACAATTGCAGGGCCTGGCGCTCCTGGGGCACGCCTTGCAGGTTCAGATTGGGGTAATTGCTGCGCAAGTAATCGGCCACCGCACTGGGCATGCGCACGGCGACCCGGGAATGTTCGTCGAGTTTTTCCAGGTCTACCGCGCCGCTGCCGTCACGGATGCCCACGATATGCTGGGGCACACGCATATACGGGTCGGAAAACAGCCACAGGCGCAGCCCGGCCGGGGTTTGCAGCAGGCCAGGCGCGAGGTCGACCGCGTCTTCGCGCAAGGCCTCCTCCAACTGCTCTTGCGTGGGGAAGTTGCGCCAGGTCAGTTCGATATTCAACGCCTTGGCCAGCGCCTGCATCAGCTCGACATTGGCCCCGGACAACCGCTGCAGGCGCCGGTCGTATTGCGCGTAAGGTGCCTGCAACACCACGCCGACCCGCAGTTGCGGGTGCTGCGCCAGCCACTCGCGCTGCTGGGCGCTGAGCACCGCTGGCGGCACCACGGACGCAGGCGCGGCACTCGCCATCAAGGGAAAGCACAGGTAGCCGATAACCAGCAGACAGCGAAAAATCATCATTCACATCTCACATCCAACCCATTAGGCTGCCGGGATCACTTCTGGCCGGAATTGCACTATGCCCCTGCTTCACCATTCGACACTGCCAGCATTGTGCCTGTCGCTCCTGTTTACCAGCACCTTTTGCGTGCAGGCGGCGGACACCGAGCCGGCTACCGCCGAAAAACCAGTGCAACGCCTGCCTCTGCCCGAGCGCAGCCAGGAGGAAGCCAACGCCCTTGAGCGGCAACTGCCACCCCAGGAGCAGCAACAATTGCAGGCAGGCGACGAGTCGTTCCTGGCCCTGTGGAAGCCGGCCAACAGCGCCGAACCGCAAGGTGTGGTGATTATCGTGCCGGGTGCCGGGGAAACTGCTGACTGGCCGCAGGCAATCGGGCCTTTGCGCCAGAAGTTGCCGGATGCCGCCTGGGGCAGCCTGAGTCTGTCGCTACCCGACCTGAGCCTGGACACCCTGCCGCCTCGGGTCATCCAGGCTCCCGACGCGGCCGTCGACACCAGCAGCAAGGATGCCAGCACCGCCGCGCCCAAACCGATCGAACAGGCGGCCAGCGCCGAAGCCGAGGGCACCGACCCGGCCGTGGTTGCCGGCGTGGATGAGCAGGACAAGACCGATGCGACACGGATCTTCGCCCGTATCGATGCCGCCGTGGCCTTCGCCCAGACCCAGAGCGCCCGCAGTGTGGTGGTGCTGGGGCACGGCACCGGGGCCTGGTGGGCAGCCCGCTACCTGAGCGAAAAACAACCCACCCAGGTGCAGAAATTCATCATGGTCGCCGCGCAAACGCCGGTGGGTCGTCAACCGGACCTGCAACAGTTGGCGCCGACCTTGAAGCTGGCGACCGCCGATGTCTTCTACCAGGACAACGCCTTGGCAAGCAAAATGGCGCTGGAACGCAGCCAGGCGAGCAAGCGGCTGAAGAATGACAACTACAAGCAAGTGTCGTTGAAGACCATCCCCGGTAATAGCTCGGCCGGGCAGGAACAGTTGTACCGACGCATTCGCGGCTGGTTGAACCCGCAAAACAGCGGAAGCTGACCGCCCCCTTGTAGGAGCGAGCTTGCTCGCGAAAAACCTGAGGTCGCCGCGTTTAGCCAGAATAAACGCATTGAGCTTACGTTTTTCGCGAGCAAGCTCGCTCCTACAGGGGCTCAGCGGAAATTGCGCTGCTCGCGAATGATCGTGTAGGCACTATGCAGTTCCCGCGTACGTTCCGTGGCCTCGCGTACCTGCACGGGGCTGGCGCCGCTGCCGGCAATCTTGTCCGGGTGATGGCGGCTGAGCAGCCGTCGATAGGCACGCTTGATGGCCGCAGGCTCGGTAGTGGTGCTCACGCCGAGAATCTGCAGGGCTTCCTGGTAGGTGCCACCGCGAGTGGCCAGGGGTTTGCGCTCCGGCTCGTAATCTTGAGCCAGGGCCTGGATCTGTTGCGGCGTCCACCCCAGCCACTTACCCCAGAGTTCGATCAGGTCGCGCTCGGCATGGCTGGCCTTGCCGTCGGCCCAGACCATGCGCCAGCAGGCGCGCAGCACGCCTTCTGCCGCATGGGGCTGGGCCTTGAGCACACGCAGGTAACTGCGCACGCGATCGGTCCCCGACTTGCCCCGATTGAACGCCGCAATCGCACGGCGCTGGGCCGGCTCGGTCATATCCAGCGAACGCATTTCCACCCGCGCCTGCTGGATATGCCCGTCCACCACCCGCCCGTTGCTCTTGGCCAGACGACCCAGCAACACAAACAGCAATTCGTCATTACGCAGCGCCGGACGGCCGCCCAGGCGCTCGCGCAGGTGCGCCCAACTGCGCAATTGCAGGCGCCGATCCAGCGCCTGGCCCAATAACGCACCCAACATGGCCCCCGGAATGCTGGCGATGGCAAACCCCGCCCCGGCTCCGATCAGAGTCCCTGGCCACAGCATCTTACTGGCCCACGGTCAGCAGGTTTTCGACCTGCGCCAGGCGCTCCAGCGTACCGACGTCAATCCAGCGTCCATCCATGTGTTCCCCCGTGACCAAGCCTTGAGCCATCGCTGTGCGCAACAACGGCGCCAGCTTGAAGGCACCGGCACTGCAACCCGCGAACAGTTTGGGGTGCAACACCGAAATGCCACTGAAGGTCAGGTTATCGGCACCGGGCGCGGCATCATGAAGCAAACCGTCCTTGATATAGAAATCGCCACCGCTGGGATGATGCGCCGGGTTGTCGACCATCACCAGATGCGCCAGGCCGCTTGGGGGCTGCTTGAGGCGGGCAAAGTCGTAGTCGGTCCAGATATCGCCATTGACCACCAGGAACGGCTCGTCGCCCAGCAAGGGCAAGGCCTGGAAAATCCCGCCGCCGGTTTCCAGGGGCTCGCCTTCCGGGGAATAGCGGATCCGCAGGCCGAATTGCGCGCCGTCCCCCAGATAACTCTCGATCTGCTGGCCCAGCCAGGCATGGTTGATGACGATATCGGTGAATCCCGCTTTCGCCAGCGCCTCCAGGTGATACTCGATCAGGCGCTTGCCACCGGCCTGGACCAGTGGCTTGGGGGTGTGCAAGGTCAGCGGGCGCATCCGCTCACCCTTGCCTGCTGCGAGGATCATGGCCTTCATGCGTGGGCCTCGGCCGGTTGGCGCAGGCTGGCCAGCAACTCGCCCAATTCAGCCAGCTCCGGGCGATCCACCAACACCGCTTCTATATAAGCAAAGAAGCGCGGCACGTCCGCCAGGTAGCGCGGCTTGCCATCACGGTGGCAGATACGCGCGAAGATACCGATGACCTTGAGGTGACGCTGCACCCCCATCAAGTCGCTGGCACGCAGGAAGTCTTCAAAATCCGCCTGTACCGGGATGCCCAATTGGCCAGCACGCTGCCAATAGCCGCGCTGCCATTCACGCACCCGCGCCTGGGGCCAACTGAGGAAGGCGTCCTTGAACAGGCAGGTGATGTCGTAGGTGACGGGGCCGTAGACCGCATCCTGGAAGTCCAGCACGCCAGGGTTCGGAACGCTGATCATCAGGTTGCGCGGCATATAGTCGCGATGCACCAAGACCTTGGGCTGGGCCAGGGCGCTGTCGATCAACAATTGGCTGACCCGTTGCCACAGGGCCAGTTGCTGCTCGTCAAGCTCGATGCCCAGGTGCCGGCGCACGTACCACTCGGGAAACAGCTCAAGTTCGCGGCGCAACAATGCCACGTCATAGCTGGGCAACCCGGCGTCCATCGGCAATTGCTGGAAAGCCAGCAGCGCGTCGATGGCATCGGCAAACAATTGATCGGCATTTTCGCCGTCAATCACATCCAAATAGGTTTTTTGGCCAAGGTCGTTAAGCAAAAGAAAGCCCTGGGACAAATCTTCTGCATATATTTGCGGAACATTTATGTCTGATTTCGCCAGCATTCGAGCGATATCGACGAAAGGTTTGCAGTTTTCCTGGGGGGGCGGAGCGTCCATCACAATGAATGTGCGGCCCTCGCCCTCCCAGCGGAAGTACCGCCTGAAACTCGCGTCGCTGCTGGCCCCGGTCAATGTGGCCGGGGGCACGGCACCCCAACCCTGAGTCGCAAAAAGGATAGGTAACTGCTGATCAAGCCAGACTTTCAGGTGTTGCAAACGTAGATCTTGGTCGGGCATTACAAGGGTCTCCGACGGCGCTAGCCGTCAAGCGGGTCATGCTTTATTATCACCCATCTTTTTCAGACCATCGAGAGGCGTGCGGCCCACACCGCGGGCAGATGGCACGCAGGAAGCCCGGACTAATAAGATGGCATTGAAATCCCCCGCGTTTCGTAGAAAATTTCCGTTGCTGGTAACCGGCAGTCTGCTGGCCATGCAACCCTTCGCCACCTCATTCGTGGTCGCCGCGGAACAGTATGACTGCTCAGTCTCTGCTTCGGGTGCCTGGGATTGCGCGCCGAAAGCCAGCGCAGCCCCTTTGCCACCGCGTCCGGTGCATGACGGCAGTGCCGTCAGCTCGGCCAACAGCATGCCGCAAGGCGAAGCTGCAGGCGCCGAAGCCGTGCCGCAGACCAAGCTGGTCACCGAATCCAAGGGCCGTGGCCTGCGTTCGCGCAGCGCCGACTACAGCCACCTGGACTGGGTCCCTCGGGAAAACCTCACCGCCGCGCAACTGGCCGAAACCGGTCCTTATTGCGCCGGTGCGTACGTCGAGCCGATCCGTCCTGGCATGAACGACAAGACGAACAAGAGCGACGCGCCGACCTTCATCGGTGCCAAGGCCTCTCGTTACGAGCAGGAAACCCAAGTGGCCACCCTGGCCGGTGACGTGGTCATGCGCCAGGGCAGCATGCAGGTCGAGGCCGAAGAGGCCAGCCTGTACCAAGCTGAAAACCGTGGCGAGCTGAACGGCAACGTCCGCCTGCGCGACAATGGCGCGCTGATCGTCGGCGACCATGCCCAAGTCCAGTTGGACACCGGCGCCGCGCAGATCGACAACGCCGAATACGTGATGCACAAATCGCGCATCCGCGGTAACGCGCTGTACGCCAAGCGTGCCGAAAACGCGATCATCCGTCTCAAGGACGGTACGTACACCACCTGCGAGCCGGACAGCAATGCCTGGCAACTGCGCGGCAACAACATCACGTTGAACCCGGCCACCGGCTTCGGTACGGCGACCAACGCGACGTTGCGGGTCAAGAACATCCCGATCCTGTACACCCCGTACATCTACTTCCCGATTGACGATCGTCGTCAGTCCGGCTTCCTGCCGCCGAGCTTCAGTTCGGGCGGGGAAAGTGGCTTTACGCTGGTGACGCCTTACTACTTCAATCTGGCGCCGAACTACGATGCCACGTTGTATCCGCGCTACATGACCAAGCGTGGCTTGCTGATGGAAGGCGAATTCCGCTACCTCACCAAGTCCAGCGAAGGTCAGGTCGGCGGTGCTTACCTGAACGACGACAACGACGAACGCAGCAAGCAGACGGATTTCGAGAAAACCCGCTGGATGCTCAACTGGCAGCACAAGGGCGGCCTGGATTCGCGCGTCATGACTGAAGTCGACTACACCGACATCAGCGACCCGTACTACTTCCAGGATCTGCAGACTGATCAGATTGGTGTTGAGCGGCGTGATGCGCTTAACCAGCAAGGTGCGGTCAACTATCGTGGTGACAACTACAATGCGCGACTGAACTTGCAAGCGTATAAGTTGGCGACGATTTCCCAGATTACGCCGTATAACAAGCTGCCACAGATCACCTTTACTGGTTCGTTGCCGTACCATCCAGGCGGCCTGAACTTTGCGTATGAGACCGAAGCCGTAAGGTTTGACCGGGATCTTGAGACCGGGGACTTTATTGACAAGGATGGTGTGACCACTACCGCACGTCTTGACACAAACGTCAGAGGTCTTACCCGAGCCAATGGCACGCGACTGAATGCGGCGCCAAGCGTTTCGTTGCCAATGAACTGGAGCTACGGTTTCATCACGCCGAAGCTGAAGTACGCCTATACCAAGTATGATCTTGACCTTGATAATAGAGGCAAAGGACAAATGGTTGCGGCTGGCCAGACGTTCAATAGCTCTCAAGACCGCTCCATTCCGATTGCCAGTGTCGACAGCGGCTTGTATTTCGACCGCGCCACCCAGTGGTTCGGCAAGAACTACAACCAGACGTTGGAGCCGCGCCTGTTCTATCTCTATGTTCCAGAGAAAGACCAGTCCGACATTCCTGTGTTCGATACCAGTGAAAGCTCGTTCAGCTACAGCTCGCTCTTTCGCGACAACCGCTTCTCGGGTACCGACCGTATCGGTGACGAAAACAAACTGTCTCTGGGCGTGACCAGCCGCTGGATCGAAGAAAACGGCTTTGAGCGTCAGCGCGTTTCCGTCGGCCAGGCCTTGTACTTTAAGGACCGCGAAGTACAACTGCCTGGAATCGTGGCCGCAGACCGCGAAGACTCGCAGTCTGACGTCTCGCCAATCGCCCTCGACTACGAGTTCCGCTTCAACCGTGATTGGCGCGCCACTGCCGACTACAACTGGGACACTGAAAACCACAGTGCCCGTTCCGGCAGCGCGATGTTCCACTACCAGCCGGAAGACAACCCGAACAAGGTTATCAACGTCGGTTACCGCTATCGCAATGACCAGGTGGTTTACGACCAGTTGACCGGTAAATGGCAATTCGGTGGTGACTACGGCCAGGTAGGCGATGCGAACTACGTGAAGGATTACTACAAAATCCAGCAACACGACTTCTCGATGATGTGGCCGATCGTTCCGCAGTGGAACCTGATCACCCGCTGGCAGTATGACTATGCACGCAACCGTACCCTGGAAGCCTTCGGTGGTTTCGAGTACGACAACTGCTGCTGGAAACTGCGCGTGATCAACCGTTATTGGGTTTCCAACGACGAATACACCCAGATCGCCCCGCTGAACGAAAAAGGCGACCACGGGCTCTTCCTCCAAATCGTCCTCAAGGGACTCGGCGGCCTGACTGGCGCCAAGGTAGAGAGCTTCCTCGACAAAGGCATCCAAGGTTATCGTGAACGTGAAGATCAAGCTTTCTGATTGTCTGCGCCCGCTGATGCTGGGCGCGCTGTTCCTGGGTACTGCTGCGGCACACGCAGCAGTGCAACCGCTGGACAAGGTAGTGGCCATCGTCGATAACGACGTGATCATGCAGAGCCAACTCGACCAACGGGTCAAGGAAGTTCAGCAAACCATCGCCAAGCGTGGCGGTGGCGTACCGCCGACCAGCGTCCTGGACCAGCAGGTGCTGGAACGCCTGATCGTCGAAAACCTGCAATTGCAGATTGGCGACCGCTCGGGCATCCGCATCACCGATGAAGAGCTGAACCAGGCCGTCGGCACCATCGCTCAGCGCAACAACATGAGCATTGATCAGTTCCGTGCAGCCCTGGCTCGTGACGGCCTCTCCTATGAGGACGCCCGCGACCAGATCCGCCGCGAAATGATCATCAGCCGCGTGCGCCAGCGCCGTGTGGCCGAACGCGTGCAGGTCTCGGAGCAGGAAGTGAAGAACTTCCTGGCCTCGGACCTGGGCAAGATGCAGCTCTCCGAAGAGCTGCGCCTGGCCAATATCCTGATCCCGACGCCAGACAGCGCCAACGCCGAGCAGCTCAACGCCGCAGCGGCCAAGACCCAGGCGATCTATGACCGTCTCAAGGCAGGTGCTGACTTTGCCCAGATGGCCATTGCCCAGTCCGGCAGCGACAACGCCCTTGAAGGCGGTGACATGGGCTGGCGTAAAGCTGCTCAATTGCCACCACCGTTTGACCGTGAGCTGAGCGCCATGGAAGTGGGTGGTATCACCCAACCTGCGCGCACACCTGGCGGCTTCATCATTCTCAAGTTGCTGGAGCGTCGCGGCGGTGAGGCTTCGTTGAAGGACGAAGTGCATGTCCGTCACATCCTGGTCAAGCCAAGCGAGATTCGCACCGAGGCTCAAACCAAGGAACTGGCGCAGAAGATCTATGAGCGCATCGAAGGCGGCGAAGACTTCGCCACCCTGGCCAAAAGCTTCTCGGAAGACCCGGGTTCTGCCCTCAACGGCGGCGACCTGAACTGGATCGACCCACGAGCCCTGGTGCCCGAGTTCCAGCAAGTCATGAACGATACGCCGCAAGGCGTGCTGTCCAAGCCGTTCAAGACCCAATACGGCTGGCATGTCCTGGAAGTCCTTGGCCGCCGCGCCACCGACAACACCACCCAGGCCCGCGAGCAGCAAGCGCTGACCGTATTGCGTAACCGCAAGTACGATGAAGAGCTGCAAACCTGGTTGCGTCAGATCCGTGACGAAGCCTACGTGGAAAACAAGCTTCCTGGCGCCGAACCGACAGGCACCGACCAGGCAGCCCAGTGAAACCCCAGCGTTTCGCGTTGACACCCGGCGAGCCGGCCGGCATAGGTCCAGACCTGTGCCTGCTGCTCGCCTCGCACGCCCAGCCACATCCCCTGATTGCCATTACCAGCCGCGACCTGCTCCTTGAGCGGGCCGCGCAGTTGGGCGTGGCGGTCAACTTGTTGGACGCCGCACCGGGCAACTGGCCCGACCTGCCAGCACCCGCGGGCAGCCTGTATGTGTGGGACACCCCGCTGCAAGCCAAGGTGGTCGCCGGGCATCTGGACAAGGCCAATGCGGCGTTTGTGCTAGAGACCCTGACCCGTGCCGGGCAAGGCTGCATCAACGGCGACTTCGCCGGCATGATCACCGCCCCTGTGCACAAAGGCGTGATCAACGAATCGGGCATCGCCTTTTCCGGTCACACCGAATTCCTCGCCGAGCTGACGAACACTGCGCAAGTGGTGATGATGTTGGCCACGCGCGGCTTGCGAGTCGCCTTGGTGACCACCCATCTGCCGCTGCGCGAGATTGCCGATGCCATTACCGTCGAACGCCTGGAGCGTGTAACGCGCATCCTGCACGCCGACCTGCAACAAAAATTCGGCATTGCCCAACCGCGCATCCTGGTCTGCGGGCTCAACCCCCACGCCGGCGAAGGCGGCCACTTGGGCCATGAAGAAATCGACATCATCGAACCAACCCTGGAGCGTCTGCGCCAAGAAGGCATGGACCTGCGTGGCCCACTGCCTGCGGACACTCTGTTTACCCCCAAATATCTGGAGCACTGCGATGCAGTGCTGGCGATGTACCATGATCAGGGGCTGCCAGTGCTGAAATACAAAGGCTTCGGCGCCGCAGTCAACGTGACACTAGGCCTGCCGATCATCCGCACCTCCGTCGACCATGGCACCGCCCTGGATTTGGCGGGCAGCGGCAAGATCGATACCGGCAGCCTGCACGTGGCCCTGGAAACCGCCTATCAGATGGCCGAGACCCGTATATGACCGAGCATTACCAACACCGGGCGCGCAAGCGTTTCGGGCAAAACTTCCTGCACGATGCCGGCGTCATCGACCGCATCCTGCGCTCCATCCATGCCAAGCCCGAAGACCGCCTGCTGGAAATCGGCCCGGGCCAGGGCGCACTGACCCAGGGCCTGCTCAACAGCGGCGGGCAGTTGGATGTGATTGAGCTGGATAAAGACCTGGTTCCGATCCTCAACCAGCAATTCGCCGGCAAGCCCAACTTCAACCTGCACCAGGGCGATGCACTGAAGTTCGACTTCAACAGCCTCAATGCTGCCCCCCACAGCCTGCGGGTTGTCGGCAACCTGCCGTATAACATCTCCACGCCGCTGATTTTTCACCTGCTGAACAACGCAGGCATCATCCGCGACATGCATTTCATGCTGCAGAAGGAAGTGGTCGAGCGCCTGGCGGCCGGCCCAGGCGGCGGTGATTGGGGTCGCCTGTCGATCATGGTTCAGTACCACTGCCGGGTCGAGCACCTGTTCAATGTGGGCCCGGGCGCGTTCAATCCGCCGCCAAAAGTCGATTCGGCAATTGTGCGCCTGGTGCCGCACGCAGTCCTTCCGCACCCGGCCAAGGATCATCGCCTGCTGGAGCGGGTAGTACGCGAAGCATTCAACCAGCGGCGCAAGACCTTGCGCAACACGCTCAAGGCACTCTTGAGCAACGCCGAGATCGAAGCCGCCGGTGTCGACGGCAGCCTGCGCCCGGAGCAACTGGACCTGGCCGCGTTCGTGCGTCTGGCGGACCAGCTAGCCATCCAGCCAGCGCCCGTCGTCGACTGACCCACCGCCATCGCCGGCAAGCCGGCTCCTGCACGGGAGCGCACCAGGTCAGACAGCATGTCTGGCCTAGTGCCTACCTCATGGCCTAGACTGATCCGCATCTGCTGTCCTCCGCTTTTGCTCTTAAGGCCTCTTGCATGTCCGATCCTCGCTATCAGATCGACGTCAGCGTCGTCACCCGCTTCCTGGCGGAACAATCGCAACCCGAACAGAATCGCTATGCCTTTGCCTACACCGTCACGGTGAAGAACAATGGCCAGGTGCCTGCCAAGCTGTTGTCTCGCCACTGGGTGATCACCGACGGTGACGGCCATGTCGAGGAAGTGCGCGGTGCCGGCGTCATCGGCCAACAGCCACTGATCGGCAGCGGCGCAAGCCACACCTACAGCAGCGGCACCGTGATGACCTCCAAGGTCGGCACGATGCAAGGCAGCTACCAGATGCTTGCCGACGACGGCAAACACTTCGACGCCATCATTGCCCCCTTCCGCCTGGCGGTGCCGGGAGCCCTGCACTGATGGCAACCTATGCTGTCGGCGACCTGCAAGGCTGCCTGGAGCCGCTCAAATGCCTGCTTGACCGCGTAGCCTTCGACCCAGCCAAAGATCGCCTGTGGCTGGTGGGCGACCTGGTCAACCGCGGCCCGCAATCCCTGGAAACCCTGCGCTACCTGTATCGTCTACGCGATTCCCTGGTGTGCGTGCTGGGCAACCATGACCTGCACCTGCTGGCGGCCGGCAATAACATCGAGCGTCTGAAAAAGGGCGACACCCTGCGCGAAATCCTCGAAGCGCCGGATCGCGCCGAGCTGCTCGACTGGCTGCGCCGGCAGAAACTCGTGCATTACGATGAAAGTCGTAATACCGCCCTGGTACATGCCGGCATCCCGCCGCAGTGGACCCTCAAGAAGGCTCTCAAATGTGCCGCCGAAGTCGAAGCCGCCCTGGCCGATGACACCCTGTTCGCCACTTATCTGGACGGCATGTACGGCAATGAGCCGGTCAAGTGGGATAACGAGCTGACAGGCGTCGCCCGCCTGCGAGTCATCACCAACTACTTCACGCGCATGCGCTTTTGCACCGCCGAAGGCAAACTCGACCTAAAGAGCAAGGAAGGCGCAGAAACCGCCCTCCCCGGCTACAAACCCTGGTTCGCCCACAAGGAGCGCAAGACCCGTGAGACGAAGGTCATCTTCGGTCACTGGGCCGCCCTTGAAGGCCACTGCGACGAGCCCGGCGTATTCGCCCTCGACACCGGTTGTGTCTGGGGCGGCGCCATGACCCTGATGAACATCGACACCGGCGAGCGCCTGAGCTGCCAGTGCGAATCTCCCCTTCCCGTTACACTGCCGGCTGCCGCCAAGCGCTAGACGCCGCTTGCCGCCCGCCCAAGGAGCCCGCCATGAGCGAATTCAAACGTATCCCTCCCGAACAAGCCCAAGCCCTGCGTGAGCAAGGCGCCGTGGTGGTGGATATCCGTGACCAGCCTACTTACGCCGCTGCCCACATCAGCGGGGCCAAGCATTTGGACAACGTCAATATCGCCGACTTCATCCGTGCCGCCGACCTCGACGCACCGCTGATCGTCGCCTGCTATCACGGTAACTCCAGCCAGAGCGCGGCCGCCTATCTGGTCAGCCAGGGCTTCTCCGATGTCTACAGCCTGGACGGTGGCTTTGAGCTATGGCGTACGACCTATCCTGCAGAAATTGCCACAGGCGATTCGCAATAATTTTTTTCAAACCCCGCTACCCCGCGTCAAGCTTGGGCTCGCGCCGTTTCTGACGAACGGTGCGCCCAAACTAATTCGGCATCTCGCCTTGACCTCCCGGATTCCCAACTATCATTAAGCGCAGGCCATCCAAAACAGGGGAGAGCCGGTACACCGGCGTGCGGGTCATCGGTAGCGTTTCAGGGTGTTCTGGGGGGAAATGGCCACGGCAAGCGCCACTGGCTGCCAGCATCGACTGATTGATCCGGCGTCGGCTCCACGTATCGAGCGAGGTGACGACGTCATGAGTATTTTTAGCCACTTCCAACAACGCTTCGAGTCCACACAGCAGGAAGAACTCACACTGCAAGAGTATCTTGAGCTGTGCAAAAAAGACCGCAGCACCTACGCATCTGCCGCCGAGCGCCTGCTACTGGCGATTGGCGAGCCTGAGCTGGTAGACACCTCCAACAACTCGCGGCTGTCGCGAATATTCTCCAACAAGGTGATCCGCCGCTACCCGGCCTTTGAAGACTTCCATGGCATGGAAGAATGCATCGACCAGATCGTCTCCTACTTCCGCCATGCCGCCCAAGGCCTGGAAGAGAAGAAACAGATCCTCTACCTGCTCGGCCCCGTGGGCGGCGGTAAATCTTCCCTGGCCGAAAAACTCAAGCAACTGATCGAAAAGGTGCCGTTCTACGCGATCAAGGGCTCCCCGGTGTTCGAGTCGCCCCTTGGCCTGTTCAACGCCACGGAAGATGGCGCAATCCTCGAAGAAGACTTCGGCATCCCACGGCGCTACCTCAATACCATCATGTCGCCCTGGGCCACCAAGCGCCTGGCCGAGTTTGGCGGCGATATCAGCCAGTTCCGGGTGGTGAAGCTCTATCCGTCAATCCTCAACCAGATCGGCGTCGCCAAGACCGAACCGGGGGATGAGAACAACCAGGATATTTCGGCACTGGTGGGCAAGGTCGATATTCGCAAACTGGAGGAGTTCCCACAGAACGACGCCGATGCCTATAGCTACTCAGGCGCGCTGTGCCGGGCCAACCAGGGCCTGATGGAATTCGTGGAGATGTTCAAGGCGCCGATCAAGGTGCTGCACCCACTGCTCACCGCGACCCAGGAAGGCAACTACAACAGTACCGAAGGCCTGGGGGCGATTCCGTTCACTGGCATCCTGCTGGCCCACTCCAACGAATCGGAGTGGCACACCTTCCGCAACAACAAGAACAACGAAGCCTTCATCGACCGGATCTATATCGTCAAGGTGCCGTACTGCCTGCGGGTCAGCGATGAAATCAAGATTTACGACAAGCTGCTGTTCAACAGCTCCCTGGCCAAGGCCCATTGCGCCCCAGACACCCTGAAGATGCTCGCCCAGTTCACCGTGCTGTCGCGCCTCAAGGAGCCGGAAAACTCGAACATCTACTCGAAAATGCGCGTCTACGACGGGGAAAACCTCAAGGACACCGATCCCAAGGCCAAGTCGATCCAGGAGTACCGCGATACGGCGGGCGTGGATGAGGGCATGAACGGCCTGTCGACCCGCTTCGCGTTCAAGATCCTGTCCAAGGTCTTCAACTTCGACCCCCATGAGATCGCGGCCAACCCGGTGCACCTGCTCTATGTACTGGAGCAGCAGATCGAACAGGAGCAATTCCAGGCCGAAACCCGCGAGCGTTACCTGCGCTTCCTCAAGGAGTACCTGGCACCGCGCTATATCGAGTTCATCGGCAAGGAAATCCAGACCGCTTACCTGGAGTCCTATAGCGAATACGGGCAGAACATCTTCGATCGCTATGTGCTTTACGCAGACTTCTGGATCCAGGACCAGGAATACCGCGACCCGGAAACCGGCGAGATCCTCAACCGCGTGGCCCTCAACGAGGAACTGGAGAAGATCGAAAAACCGGCCGGCATCAGCAATCCGAAGGATTTCCGCAACGAAATCGTCAACTTCGTGTTGCGCGCCCGGGCCAACAACAACGGCAAGAACCCTACCTGGCTCAGCTACGAGAAGCTGCGGGTGGTCATCGAGAAGAAAATGTTCTCCAACACCGAGGATCTGCTGCCGGTCATCAGCTTCAACGCCAAGGCCAGTAAGGAGGACCAGCAAAAACACAACGACTTCGTCACACGAATGGTCGAGCGCGGCTACACCGACAAACAGGTACGCCTGCTCTCCGAGTGGTACCTGCGGGTCAGAAAATCCCAGTAAGGCAGCGACAGGCGGCACGCTGCAGGCCACTGGCGCCTCGATTGGGGCGCCTTGGCTGCGGCAGCCGACCGCTTGTCTTTAAGCTTCCAGCTTGGCGCTTGAAGCTTGTAACTTGAAGCTGCCCGGAGGGCTCCACCATGAGCTATGTGATCGACCGACGCCTCAATGGCAAGAACAAGAGCACGGTAAACCGCCAGCGTTTCCTGCGGCGCTACCGTGACCACATCAAAAAAGCCGTCGAAGAGGCGGTGAGTCGCCGTTCCATTACCGATATGGAGCATGGCGAGCAGATCAGCATTCCCGGTCGTGATATCGACGAACCGGTGCTGCATCACGGCCGCGGCGGCAAGCAGACTGTGGTTCATCCGGGAAACAAGGAATTCACCACCGGCGAGCATATCCAGCGTCCTCAAGGCGGCGGGGGCGGTAAAGGCCCAGGCAAGGCCGGCAACTCCGGCGAAGGCATGGACGAGTTCGTATTCCAGATTACCCAGGAGGAATTTCTCGAATTCATGTTCGAGGACCTGGAACTGCCCAACCTGGTCAAGCGCAACCTGACCGGCACCGATACCTTCAAGACCGTACGCGCCGGCATCAGCAACGAGGGCAACCCCTCGCGGATCAATATCATCCGCACCCTGCGCTCGGCCCATGCGAGGCGTATCGCCCTGTCGGGCAGCAGTCGCGCCAAACTCAAGGAGGCCAAGGAAGAGTTGGCGCGCTTGAAGCGCGAAGAACCGGACAACTTCGGCGATATCCAGGAAATCGAGGCAGAAATCGAGAAACTCAGCGCGCGTATTCACCGCGTGCCATTCCTTGACACCTTCGACTTGAAATACAACTTGCTGGTCAAGCAACCCAACCCCAGCTCCAAGGCGGTGATGTTCTGCCTGATGGACGTTTCCGGCTCGATGACCCAGGCGACCAAGGACATCGCCAAGCGCTTCTTTATCCTGCTGTACCTGTTTCTCAAGCGGAACTACGACAAGATCGACGTCGTCTTCATTCGCCATCACACCAGTGCCCGCGAGGTCGACGAAGAAGAGTTCTTCTATTCCCGGGAGACCGGCGGCACCATCGTCTCCAGCGCGCTGAAACTGATGCAGGAAATCATGGCTGAGCGCTATCCCGCCAACGAATGGAACATCTACGCCGCCCAGGCTTCCGATGGCGACAACTGGAACGACGACTCGCCCATCTGCCGCGACATCCTGATCAACCAGATCATGCCGTTCGTGCAGTACTACACTTATGTGGAGATTACCCCCCGCGAGCACCAGGCCCTGTGGTTCGAATACGAGCGCATCGGTGAAGCTTTCGCCGATACTTTCGCCCAGCAACAACTGGTCTCGGCCGGCGATATCTATCCGGTCTTCCGTGAACTCTTCCAGCGCAGGTTAGTGACATGACCGCCAAAGAGCATAAGCGCCAACCCATTTCCACGGGGTCCGAATGGACCTTCGAACTGATCCAGGCCTATGACCGGGAAATCAGCCGCATTGCGGCCGGCTATGCCCTGGATACCTATCCCAACCAGATCGAAGTGATCACCGCCGAGCAGATGATGGACGCGTATGCCTCGGTGGGCATGCCCCTGGGCTATCACCATTGGTCCTACGGCAAACACTTCCTCAGTACCGAGAAGTCCTACACACGTGGCCAGATGGGCCTGGCCTACGAGATCGTGATCAACTCCGACCCGTGCATTGCCTACCTGATGGAAGAAAACACCATCTGCATGCAGGCGCTGGTGGTGGCTCATGCGTGCTATGGCCACAACAGTTTTTTCAAGGGCAACTATCTGTTCCGCACCTGGACCGACGCCAGCTCGATCATCGATTACCTGGTGTTCGCCAAGCAGTACATCATGCAATGCGAGGAGCGCCACGGGATCGATGCGGTGGAAGACCTGCTCGACTCCTGCCATGCCCTGATGAACTACGGGGTGGACCGCTACAAGCGCCCCTACCCCATTTCCGCCGAGGAAGAACGGCTGCGGCAGAAGGATCGAGAAGAGCATCTGCAAAAACAGATCAACGACCTGTGGCGCACCATTCCCAAACGGGCCGACAAAAACAGCGACAAGGACAATGCACGCTTCCCCGTCGAACCCCAGGAAAACATCCTCTACTTCCTGGAAAAACACGCCCCGCTGCTGGAGCCGTGGCAACGGGAAATCGTGCGGATCGTGCGCAAGATCGCCCAGTATTTCTATCCACAGCGCCAGACCCAGGTGATGAACGAGGGTTGGGCCACGTTCTGGCATTACACCCTGATGAACGACCTCTATGACGAAGGGCTCGTGACTGATGGCTTCATGATGGAGTTCCTCACCTCCCATACCAGCGTGGTCTTCCAGCCGGGCTTCGACAGCCCCTACTACAGCGGCATCAACCCCTATGCACTGGGCTTTGCCATGTATCGGGATATCCGGCGTATGTGCGAACACCCAACCGAAGAGGATCGCCGCTGGTTCCCGGAGATCGCCGGCAGCGACTGGCTATCGACCATCAAGTTCGCCATGAGCAGCTTCAAGGATGAGAGTTTTATCCTGCAGTACCTGTCACCCCAGGTCATCCGCGACCTCAAACTGTTCAGCATCATGGATGACGACCTCAAGGACGACCTGCTGGTACCCGCGATCCATGACGAAGCCGGTTACCGCACCATCCGCGAGACCCTGGCGGCCCAGTACAACCTGGGCAACCGCGAGCCCAACGTGCAGATCTACAGTATCGATATGCGCGGTGATCGCTCCCTGACCCTGCGCCACCAGCAACATGACCGCAAACCCCTGGGAGAGTCCACGGACGAGGTACTCAAGCACTTGCACCGGCTATGGGGGTTCGATATTCATCTGGAAACGCTGCAAGGCGATCAGGTCATGAAGACTCACCACGTGCCACCGCGCAACGAACACAACGACAACGATTACGGCCGCCTGGACCTGGCCGTCATTCACCTTTGACGCAGCATTGCCTCCATTGGCCAGGCACAGGCGTTATCCTGTAGGGCTAATGGAGGCTTTTTCATGCGAATTTACAAAGTCGGCGGTGCGGTACGTGATCGCCTGCTGGGCATCCCGGTTACCGATATCGACCGCGTCGTCGTAGGTGCCACCACCGAAGAAATGCTCGCCAGGGGCTACAAGCCTGTGGGCTCTGACTTCCCCGTGTTCCTTGACCCGAGCAATGGCGACGAATATGCCCTCGCCCGCACCGAGCGCAAGAGCGGCCGGGGTTATGGCGGTTTTGTGTTTCACGCCAGCCCCGATGTCAGCCTGGAAGAAGACCTGATCCGCCGCGATCTGACCATCAACGCCATGGCCGAAGACGACGACGGTAACCTGACCGATCCGTACCACGGCCAACGCGACCTTAAAGCCCGCGTTTTACGCCACGTTTCCCCGGCATTCGCCGAAGATCCCCTGCGAGTCCTGCGGGTCGCACGGTTTGCCGCACGTTATGCCGGACTTGGTTTTACCGTCGCCCCCGAAACCCTCGAACTCATGCGCCAGCTCAGTGACTCCAGCGAACTGGAAGCCCTGACACCCGAGCGGTGCTGGAAGGAAATTTCCCGGGCACTGATGGAAGATCAGCCCCAGGTGTTTATCCAAGTGCTACGCGACTGTCACGCCCTGAAAACCTTGCTGCCGGAAGTGGATGCGCTGTTTGGCGTGCCACAACCCGAAGCGCACCATCCAGAAATTGATACCGGCATTCACACCTTGAGCGTGCTGGAACAGGCCGCCCTGCACGACCAACCCTTGACCGTGCGCTGGGCTTGCCTGCTGCATGATCTGGGCAAGGGCCTGACGCCTGTGGATAAGTTGCCCCGACACATCGCCCACGAACAGAGGGGCCTGAAGCTGATCAAGGCGGTCAATGAGCGCTTCAAAGTACCGAAAGACTGCCAGGAGCTGGCGCTGCTGGTAGGTGAATACCACACCCACGGTCACCGGGCGCTGGAGCTCAAGGCCTCGACGCTGCTGGAGTTATTGCAGAATTTTGACGTATTCCGCCGGCCACAGCGCTTTGAAGAGTTTATCGTCGCTTGCGAAATGGACGCGCGGGGCCGCAAGGGTTTTGAGCAGAGAAGTTATCCACAGGCGGATTATTTACGGGCCGCCGCGCAGGTGGCGCGAGGTGTTGCAGTGGCGCCGCTGCTGGAGAAAGGCTTCAAGGGCCCGGAACTGGGCGAAGCCCTCAATCGCGAACGGCTCAAGGCCCTGAAAACCTACAAAGAACAACATTCACTGTAGGAGCGGGCTTGCCCGCGAAAAACGCCAGAACGACACAGTAAACCTGAATGCCCGCGTTATCGTTGACGTTTTTCGCGAGCAAGCTCGCTCCTACAGAAGAACGTCCGGGGTCAGTTGCAGGTCGCGCCATTTGAAGACAACAGGAGCCAGCACCTGATCGATCTGTGCATCGCGCCACAACGCGGCAAACGTTTTGCCCACTACAGGATGCACACGTTCCGGCGCCATCAACGACAGCGGCCACAACACAAAGGCGTTCTTCAGGATTTCCGCCCGCGGCAACACCAGACCATCGAAATCACCGGTCAGGTCGCCATACAACAGCACATCAATATCCAGTGGCAGCCCCTTGCGATCCGGGGCATAGCGGCCATTATCAGCCTCGATCGACTTCAACCGCCGATCCAGTTCCGCCAACGATAAATCGGTATACGCCGACACCACCAAATTGAAGAACGGTCCACTCTTGATTCCCACCGGCTGGCTTTCGAACACGGCGGAGCAGCGCAAATCCGTCAAAAAGCCTGAGAGCGCGTCAAGGCCCGCATGCAAATGAGACTCGCGCTCGATATTGCTGCCAAGACCAAGGTAAACCTGAGTTAGCGACATCCGCGCTCGATCTCCACGCCCACGCCCTTGGCAGCCGGGACGGCACCGGGCTTGGTCAACTTGAGGTGCAGCCAGGGAATCTGGAACTCTTCCATCAAAACTTGCGCCAGGCGCTCGGCAAACGTTTCCACCAGCTGGAATTGCGCCTGCGCGGCAAAGGCCTGGATACGTGAGGAAACACTGGCGTAGTCGAGCGCCAGGGTCAGGTCATCACCGGCCGCGGCCGGGCGATTGTCCCAGGCGAAACTCAGGTCCAGGCGCAGGCACTGACGGATACCTCGCTCCCAGTCGTAGGCCCCGATCACGGTGTCGACTTCCAGGCCTTCGATAAACACTCTGTCCAAGCACTCTTCTCCACAGCACGACAAGGGCGCAATGCCCCGTTAGAATCAAGGCGTCCTCGCCCGGAATAGTTAGCATGTCTTGGTTACTGGCGACCCTCGCCTACCTGCTCGGCTCGCTGTCCTTTGCCATCTTGCTCAGCCGCCTGACGGGAAATCCCGACCCGCGAATGAGTGGCTCAGGCAATGCCGGCGCCACCAATATGTTGCGCCTGGCCGGTAAAAAACTCGCCGTACTGACGTTGTTCGGCGACGTCTGCAAAGGCCTGTTGCCGGTACTGATCGCCGATCTCGCTGGCCTCTCCCTGCAACAACAAGCCTGGATTGGCGTATGCGCCGTGCTCGGCCATCTGTTCCCACTGTACTTTCGCTTTCGCGGCGGCAAGGGCGTCGCGACGGCAGCCGGCATGCTGCTGGGGATCTACCCGCCAGCGGCGCTACTGGCCATTGCCGCCTGGCTGCTGACGTTCTACCTGACCCGCACCAGCTCCCTCGCAGCGTTGATCGCCACCCCCCTGACCCTGCCGCTGCTGGCCTGGCAGGAGCCGGCAGCACTGCTACCGATAAGCGTGCTCACCCTGCTGATCGTCTGGCGCCATCGCGGCAATTTACGCGACCTGTTTGCCGGGCGCGAACGGCATTTTTAAATACGCCCGGTGAACCCGGCTCATGTTCGTCGATCACAACGGCGGCAACTGCTCCATCGGCCAGCGCGCCTGCACACTGATAGCCAGGCTCTCGTGCTGACCTGCCTGCAAGCGCTGGCAACCGGCAAAAGCGATCATCGCGCCGTTATCGGTGCAAAACTCGGGGCGCGCGTAAAACACATCGCCCTTGAGGTCGCCGAGCATTTTCTCCAGCGACAGACGCAACGCCTGGTTGGCGCTGACACCGCCAGCAATCACCAGGCGCTTCATGCCCGCCTGCTTCAAGGCGCGCTTGCACTTGATGGTCAAAGTCTCCACCACCGCCTGCTGGAACGCCAGAGAGATGTCGCAACGGACTTGCTCACTGTCGTCCCCGGCGCTGACGCTTTGCTGCCAGGTGTTCAAGGCCGAGGTTTTCAAGCCACTGAAGCTGAACATCAGGCCAGGGCGGTCACACATGGGACGCGGGAAGGTATAGCGCCCTGCCACACCTTTTTGCGCCAGGCGCGCGATTTCCGGCCCACCGGGATAATTGAGGCCCATCATCTTGGCAGTCTTGTCGAAAGCTTCACCGGCGGCATCGTCCAGGGTTTCCCCCAGAAGCGTGTACTGACCGATTGCATCGACCTGAACCAACTGCGTATGGCCGCCCGAAACCAACAAAGCGACGAACGGGAACCCGGGTGGGTTTTCTTCCAGCATGGGTGCCAATAAATGGCCTTCCATATGGTGCACGCCAAGGGCTGGAATACCCCAGGCAAATGCCAGCGCCTGGGCGCAGGAAGCCCCAACCAGCAGGGCCCCGACCAATCCAGGGCCGGCGGTGTAGGCAATGGCATCAATCTCGGTCGCGACACAATCGGCCTCGTCCAACACCTGACGGATCAATGGCAGCATGCGTTTGACGTGATCACGGCTGGCCAGCTCCGGCACCACGCCGCCATAGGCCCGGTGCAAGTCGATCTGACTGAACAGTGCATCGGCCAAAAGCCCGCGTTCACTGTCGTAAAGCGCGACGCCGGTCTCGTCGCAGGAGGTTTCTAAGCCCAGTACTAACATGGGTTTGCGCCTTGTAGAGGCTGAATTCGAAGGCGCGCATAATAGTCGCCACTTCCGGCCCCGACCAGCGGTTTTCGATCAGAGGCTTTGCATTCCGGTCAATGAGGGGTTAACATCCGCAACCCTTAAAAACCGACGACCTCAGCCGCGAATTTTTTGCGACGAGAACGTTGATTCCCGGTAATGAAAGAAGGTAGCTCTGGATGCCAGCCGTCAAAGTAAAAGAGAACGAACCCTTCGACGTAGCTCTGCGTCGTTTCAAGCGCTCCTGCGAAAAAGCCGGTGTTCTGGCTGAAGTTCGTAGCCGCGAATTTTATGAGAAGCCAACTTCTGAGCGTAAGCGTAAAGCAGCAGCCGCTGTTAAGCGTCACGCCAAGAAAGTTCAGCGCGAACAGCGCCGCGCCGTTCGTCTGTACTAATACACAGACGTTCGTAGCAAGCTTCTGCCAAGCCCGGCCCTCAGCCGGGCTGTTGGCATTTGCGGATATCGCTTGATGCTTCACCGTCGACGCCGCACACGCGACCGAGACAAAGCTTCACACGTCAGGACTGGCTCTTTTGCCAGCGGTGCACGTCTCTTCTGACGAGCCTATCAAGGCTACTGACGAGCACACCTATTTTTCAGGCAGACGATCAATAGATCGGCTGTGCCCCACGATGAGCCTCCGAGGCCGCCATTGGCCGTGACCGGACTCCAGGGCAACACTTTCAAACACGTCGAAGACTGATTGGAACTAACGTCAGTGAACGCTCGACAGATAGACTTCCTGACAGCCCAAACAGACAATCGATGATCAAGACGCCGCCAAGTGCGCCTTGAGTGTGTCGCGGGCCCTCATTTACACGCAGTGATGACGAGAACGCCATGGCCGGGCTAATTCCCCAGAGCTTTATTGACGACCTTCTGAACCGCACCGACATCGTCGATGTTGTCAGCTCGCGCGTGCAAATGAAAAAGGCTGGCAAGAACTACACCGCCTGCTGCCCGTTCCACAAAGAAAAAACCCCATCATTCAGCGTCAGCCCCGACAAGCAGTTCTATTACTGCTTCGGCTGTGGCGCTGGCGGCAACGCTCTCGGCTTTATCATGGACCACGACAACCTGGATTTCCCCCAGGCCGTCGAGGAACTGGCCAAAGCCGCTGGCATGGAAATCCCTCGCGAAGAAAGTGGCCGGCCGCACAAACCGCGCCAGCCCACCGACTCGCCGCTGTACCCGCTGCTCACCGCCGCCGCCGAGTTCTACCGCCAGGCACTGAAAAGCCATCCCCAGCGCAAAGCCGCCGTGAACTACCTCAAGGGCCGCGGCCTGACCGGGGAAATCGCCCGCGACTTCGGCCTGGGCTTCGCCCCGCCGGGCTGGGACAACCTGTACAAGCACCTGAGCAGCGACACCCTGCAGCAAAAAGCCATGATCGACGCCGGCCTGCTGGTGGAAAACGCCGAGACCGGCAAGCGTTATGACCGCTTCCGCGACCGGGTGATGTTCCCGATCCGCGACAGCCGTGGCCGCATCATTGCCTTTGGTGGCCGGGTACTGGGTGACGACAAGCCCAAATACCTGAACTCCCCGGAAACCCCGGTATTTCACAAGGGCCAGGAACTCTACGGCCTGTTCGAAGCGCGCAAGAACAATCGCAACCTCGATGAAATCATCGTGGTCGAAGGCTATATGGACGTCATCGCACTGGCCCAACAAGGTCTGCGCAATGCCGTGGCGACCCTCGGCACCGCCACCAGTGAAGAACACATGAAGCGCCTGTTTCGCGTGGTGCCCAGCGTGCTGTTCTGCTTCGACGGTGACCAGGCTGGCCGCAATGCCGCCTGGCGCGCCCTCGAAGCCACGCTGTCGAGCCTGCAGGATGGGCGCCGCGCGCGCTTTCTGTTCCTGCCCGAAGGCGAAGACCCGGACACCCTGGTGCGCTCCGAAGGCACCGATGCGTTCCGCGCGCGCATTCATCAGCACGCACAACCGCTGGCCGATTATTTCTTCCAACAATTGACTGAAGAGGCTGATCCGCGCTCCCTCGAAGGCAAGGCCCACATGGCCACCCTCGCGGCACCGCTGATCGACAAGGTACCCGGCGCCAACCTCAAGGCCCTGATGCGCCAGCGCCTGCTGGAAATCACCGGCCTGAGCGGCGAGGCAGTCAGCCAACTGGTGCACAGCGCGCCACAGGATGCGCCACCGGCTTACGATCCAGGCTTCGACTACGACGCCATGCCGGACTACGCTGACTTTCACCAGCCTCAAGAAGCCTTTGCGCCTCAACAGGAGTGGACGCCGAAGAAACCCGGCGATGGCGGCAAAAAGTGGGACAAGAAACCCTGGAGTAAAAACGGCAAGCGTGGTGATCGCGACGAGTCATACGCCCCCCGCACGCCGGTGGCCGTGGAAGCCCCGACGCTGATTGCCCTGCGCACCCTGATCCACCACCCGCAACTGGCGGGCAAGGTAGAAAGTGCCGAGCATTTTGCCAACGAGAGCAATACCTACGCTCAGGTGCTAATCGCCCTGATCGAGGCCGTGCAGAAAAATCCTAAGCTAAACTCAATCCAGTTGATGGCCCGCTGGCACGGAACAGAACAAGGGCGATTATTGAAAGCCCTCGCCGAAAAGGAATGGCTAATTGACGGCGATAACCTTGAACAACAGTTTTTAGACACCATTACTAGGTTATCCGCGGGCCAGCATACGCAGACCCTCGATGAACTTATCAAGAAAGCAAGGCAGCCGGGATTGTCGGCTGAAGAGCAAATTCAGATAGCAAAACAGATGCGCGACCTCTTAAAACAGAATGTTTGCGCATCAAACCCGACCTCAACTGGCGCGTGAGGTCATAGCTCGGGTATAATCCTCGGCTTGTTTTTTGCCCGCCAAGACCTTCAGTGGATAGGGTGTTATGTCCGGAAAAGCGCAACAGCAGTCTCGTATCAAAGAGTTGATCGTCCTTGGTCGTGAGCAGGGTTACCTGACTTACGCGGAGGTCAACGACCACCTGCCGGAGGATATTTCAGATCCGGAACAGGTGGAAGACATCATCCGCATGATTAACGACATGGGGATCAACGTATTCGAAGCTGCGCCAGATAAGGATTCTCTTATGCTGGCGGACGCCGATACCGACGAGGCCGCCGCTGAAGAAGCTGCTGCCGCGCTGGCTGCTGTGGAGACCGATATCGGTCGTACCACCGACCCTGTGCGCATGTATATGCGTGAAATGGGTACCGTCGAGCTGCTGACACGCGAAGGCGAAATCGAAATCGCCAAGCGTATCGAAGAGGGCATCCGTGAAGTGATGGGCGCAATCGCGCACTTCCCAGGCACGGTTGACCACATTCTCTCCGAGTACACCCGCGTTACCACCGAAGGTGGCCGCCTGTCCGACGTCCTGAGCGGTTACATCGACCCGGACGACGGCATTGCGCCGCCTGCCGCCGAAATACCGCCGCCTGTCGATCCCAAAGCCGCGAAAGCGGACGACGAGACCGACGACGACGAGGCTGAAGCCAGCACCGACGACGAAGAAGAAGTCGAAAGCGGCCCGGATCCGATCATCGCAGCCCAGCGCTTTGGCGCAGTCTCCGATCAGATGGAACTGGCGCGCAAGGCCCTGAAGAAGCACGGTCGTGGCAGCAAGCAGGCAACCGCCGAACTGCTGGCCCTGGCTGAGCTGTTCATGCCGATCAAGCTGGTGCCCAAGCAATTCGAAGGCCTGGTTGAGCGGGTTCGTAGCGCCCTTGAGCGTCTGCGTGCACAAGAGCGTGCGATCATGCAGCTCTGTGTTCGTGATGCGCGCATGCCGCGTGCCGACTTCCTGCGCCAGTTCCCGGGCAATGAAGTTGACGAAAGCTGGACCGACGCACTGGCCAAGGGCAAAAGCAAATATGCTGAAGCCATTGGTCGCTTCCAGGCCGACATCGTTCGTTGCCAGCAGAAGCTGACTGCATTGCAGACCGAAACCGGTCTGACGATTGCCGAGATCAAGGACATCAACCGTCGCATGTCGATCGGCGAGGCCAAGGCCCGCCGCGCGAAGAAAGAGATGGTTGAAGCGAACTTGCGTCTGGTGATCTCCATCGCCAAGAAGTACACCAACCGTGGCCTGCAATTCCTCGACCTGATCCAGGAAGGCAACATCGGCTTGATGAAAGCGGTGGACAAGTTCGAATACCGTCGTGGCTACAAGTTCTCGACTTATGCCACCTGGTGGATCCGTCAGGCGATCACTCGCTCGATCGCCGATCAGGCCCGCACCATCCGTATTCCGGTGCACATGATCGAGACCATCAACAAGCTCAACCGTATTTCCCGGCAGATGTTGCAGGAAATGGGTCGTGAACCGACCCCGGAAGAGCTGGGCGAACGCATGGAAATGCCTGAGGATAAAATCCGCAAGGTATTGAAGATCGCTAAAGAGCCGATCTCCATGGAAACCCCGATCGGTGATGACGAAGACTCCCACCTGGGTGACTTCATCGAAGACTCGACCATGCAGTCGCCAATCGATGTCGCCACCGTTGAGAGCCTTAAAGAAGCGACGCGCGACGTACTGTCCGGCCTCACTGCCCGTGAAGCCAAGGTACTGCGCATGCGTTTCGGCATCGACATGAATACCGACCACACCCTTGAGGAAGTCGGTAAGCAGTTTGACGTGACTCGCGAGCGGATCCGTCAGATCGAAGCCAAGGCGCTGCGCAAGTTGCGCCACCCGACGAGAAGCGAGCATTTGCGCTCCTTCCTCGACGAGTGATCACAAAACCCCCAGGCCCTGGCCTGGGGGTTTTGCTTTGTGCAGATTAAATCTCCCCCGCTTTACCCCCCCTCGCAATGCCCGTCTACACTCGAAACATTCCCCGTGCCATAACGAGACCGTTATGCCCAGACTGCCGGCCGTGCTACTGCTGTCGCTGCTGACCTGGACCGCAACGGCTGGCGCGTTGACTCTCACCGATGAAGAGCATGGCTGGTTGGCGGCCCACCCAGAATTGCGCCTGGGCGTTGATGCTTCGTGGCCGCCGTTTGAATACCGCGATGAAGACGGCCGCTACCAGGGCCTGGCCGCCGACTATGTGCGGCTGATCCAGGAACGCCTGGGCATCAAGATCAGACTGATCGAGCCCGCCAACTGGAGCGCGCTACTGGAGCAGGCCCGGAACAACCAGCTCGACCTGTTGCCAGGGATTATGTCCACCCCGGAGCGTCAGGGTTTCCTGGCATTTTCCCGGCCTTACCTCGACTTCCCCATCGTCATTCTTGCCCATGAAGGCGGTGCCCAACCCCGCTCCCTCAAGGACCTGTATGGGCTGAAGATCGCGGTGGTGGAGAACTATGCCCCCCACGAATTGCTGCGCACCCACCATCCCGACCTGAACCTGGTAGCGATGCCCAACGTCAGTTCGACGTTGCAGGCCCTGGCCACTGATGAGGTAGACGCCGTCGTCGGAGACCTGGCCTCCAGTGTCTGGAGCCTGCGCCAGCTCAAGCTCGACGGTTTATACGTCAGCGGCGAAACACCGTATCGCTACCAACTGGCAATGGGCGTGCCCCGCCAGAACAAAATGCTGATAAGCATTCTGGATAAAGTACTCGCCGACCTGAGCCCCAGCGAAATCAACGAGATCCAGGAACACTGGGTCGGCAATGTCATCGATCATCGGGCCTTCTGGGCCGACTTGCTGCTCTACGGCCTGCCTGCCGTGCTGCTGTTGAGCACCGTGCTGGCCATCGTGATCCGAATCAACCGCCGACTCAGCTCGGAAATTTCCCGCCGGGTAGCCCTGGAGCAAGAGCTGCGCAGCAGCGAATACCATTACCGTGGCCTGGTGGAAAGCCTGTCGGCCATCGCCTGGGAAGCGGACATCGCTGACTTCACCTACAGCTATGTGTCACCCCATGCCGAGGAACTGCTGGGCTATCCACGGGCGCATTGGCTGATCCCGGGCTTCTGGCGCAACATCATCCACCCCGCCGACCTGACCCGCGCCGAAGCCTTCTGCCAGCGTGAAACCCGCGCCAACCGCGACCACAGCATCGACTACCGAGTGATCACCGCCGACGGTCGTTGCCTGTGGGTCAGGGACATTGTCAGCCTGATCAAGCATGGGCATGAGCCGGTCATGCGTGGGCTGATGATCGACATCAGCGAGGCCAAGCGCACGGAGGAAGCGCTACAACTTTCGCAGGAGAAGTTCGCCTCGGTGTTCCAGCAATGCCCGGACATATTGGTGATCGCCCGCCTGTCCGATGGCTGCTTGCTGGAGGTCAACAAGGCCTTCGAGGACCAGATTGGCCTGAGCGCCGCCGAGGTCATCGGCAAGACCGCCACCGAGCTGAATATCTGGGGCATCCAGGGCGTGGGCCCCAACCTGCTCAAGCGCGTACAGACCACCAGCATTCGCAACCTGGAGATGCCGTTCCTGCGCAGTAACGGCCAGGCGTTTACCGGGCTGATTTCTGCCGAACCCTTCCAGCTCGATGCGACCGAAGCGTTGGTGGTCGTGGTGCGGGACATCACCCAACTGAAAGAAACCCAACAACTGTTGCAAACCTCCGAAGAGAAGTTCGCCAAGGCCTTCCATGCCTCGCCCGACGGCTTATTGCTGAGTCGCCAGCGCGATGGCCTGCTGCTGGAAGTCAACGAAGGCTTTAGCCGTATCACTGGTTTCAACAGTGCAACGTCCCTGGACCAATCGACCCTGGACCTGGGCATCTGGGTGGACTTGAACGAACGCAAGCACATGCTTGACCTGCTGCAGCGCGACGGCCTGGTGCGTGATTTCGTCTGCCATATCCGGCGCAGTGACGGCCAAATTCGCCTGTGCGAAGTGTCCAGTCGCCCACTGCCCATTGGCGACGAAGACTGCATGCTGACCATCGCCCGGGACATCACCGAACGCCAGTTGATGCAGGAAAAACTGCAACAGGCTGCGACGGTTTTCGAAAGCACCGCCGAAGGCGTGTTGATCACCGATACCCGGCAGAATATCAGCGCCGTCAACCGCGCCTTCAGCGAGATCACCGGCTACAGCGAAGCCGAAGCCCTCGGCCACACCCCGCGCCTGCTGGCCTCCGGGCTGCACGACAGCGCGTTCTACGCCGCCATGTGGCACCAACTGACGGCCAACGGCCATTGGCAAGGCGAGATCTCCAACCGGCGCAAGAACGGCGAGCTGTATCCCAGTTGGCTGACCATCAGCGCCGTGCGCAACCCCGACCAGTCAATCACCCACTTCGTCGCGGTGTTTGCCGACATCTCCAGCCTCAAGCACGCCCAGGCGCGGCTCGACTACCAGGCACATCACGACCCCCTCACCGGCCTGCCCAACCGCACTCTGTTTGAAAACCGCCTGCAAACCGCCCTCAACAATCAACCGGGAACGGCCAGCCAGGGTGCGGTGCTGTTTCTCGACCTCGACCGCTTCAAGCACATCAACGACAGCCTCGGCCACCCGATTGGCGACCTGCTGCTCAAAGACATCGCCGTGCGCCTCAAGGAACAACTGCGCGATATCGACACCGTGGCCCGCCTGGGCGGTGACGAATTCATCATCCTGCTGCCCGGCCTGCAACAAGCCAGCGACGCCCAACACCTGGCCAATAAACTGCTGGCCTGCTTCACCCTGCCCTTCCAGGCAGGCGAACACGAGTTTTTTATCAGCGCCAGTATCGGTACCAGCCTCTATCCGCAGGACGGTATCGACGTCGCCACCCTGGTCAAAAACGCCGATGCCGCCATGTATCGCTCCAAAGCCAAGGGCCGCAACCGGGTCGAACGCTACACCCAGGACCTGACCGCCCAGGCCAACGAGCGCGTCGCCCTCGAACACGAACTGCGCCGGGCCATCGAGCGCGAAGAACTGTTTCTGTATTACCAGCCGAAATGGAGCCTGGAAACCCAACAACTGATCGGCGCCGAAGCACTGATCCGCTGGCGCCATCCGACATTTGGCGATGTGCCTCCCGAGCACTTCATCGCCCTGGCCGAAGAGAACGGCATGATCCTGCAAATCGGCGACTGGGTCCTGGAACAGGCTTGCCGCCAACTGCACCTGTGGCGCAAATCCTATGACGACTTTGGCCCGCTCTCCGTCAACCTCGCCGGCGCCCAACTGCGCCACCCCAACCTGCTGGGGCGCATCGAGCAACTGCTGCAGGACAACCGCCTGGAACCGGGCTGCCTGCAACTGGAAATCACCGAAAACTTCATCATGAGCCAGGCCGAAGAAGCCCTGGAAGTGCTGCATCAACTCAAGCGCCTGGGCGTGCAACTGGCCATCGACGACTTTGGCACCGGCTACTCATCCTTGAGCTACCTCAAGCGCCTGCCCCTGGATTTCCTGAAAATCGACCAATCCTTTGTCCGCGGCCTGCCGGACGACCCCCACGACGCCGCCATCGTGCGCGCCATCATCGCCCTGGGCCACAGCATGCAATTCACCATCATCGCCGAAGGCGTGGAAACCCCCGCCCAGCAAGCCTTCCTCACCGCCGAAGGCTGCGAACAAATGCAAGGCTACATCGTCAGCCTGCCCCTCCCCGCCGACATCTTCGCCGCGACCTTCCTTCACATGACCCATTCGGATTTTTCGGATAGCACAGTGGAGAAACCATCGTTATAATCCGCGACCTACTGAGGGCCTATAGCTCAGTTGGTTAGAGCAGGGGACTCATAATCCCTTGGTCGTAGGTTCGAGTCCTACTGGGCCCACCAACTCCAAAGCCGCGCATTGCGCGGCTTTCGTGTTTCTGGATGGACCACCGCAGATACAGTCTGAATCCCCTCGGCCTAACGTCTCCAAAACCGACGCGCTCGATGAGTTGTTAGCGGGGAGTTGGCTTCTGGCGATGAGCCCCATGCAGACGTCAAATTCCACGGGGCCTCACATCAAAGACTGTTTGCATCTTAGTCACCGCTTGTAGAAAATCGTCGTCTTTTTGCACGAATGGATACGCGCATGAAGTTCGAGAAGACCACGCAGTACAGGTCCGAGGAAGGGATCGTCTTCAATCTGTCTCAAATCACCCTCATGGAAAGCGACCGAGGTCGCCTGCGCGAGCTGCACTTTGGCGAAGCGAAACGCGCCCATTACCAAGTCAACAGCATGGTCGTCGATATGTACGACCGAATGCAGGCTCGAAACCTGCCATGCCTGCTGACAGTCTGCATTTCCAATCCCCTCATCCGGCAGCAGGCCGATGCTATCAACACTATGCGCGGCAACGCCGCCAAGGGAATTGCTGCGGCCTCAGGTGGCGTTGCCGGGAAGGTAGGTGCGTTCGGTGGGCCGCTCATTGGCTGGGCTTCAGGTGCAGTCGTGACGACAGGTGTCAACTGGTACCTCAAAGGGGCCCTGCCGAACCTGCATGCAGGTGACGTGCTGGTCAGCATCGAGGGAGAGGTCCATGGCGGGATTGGCCCACAGCGCTCTGTCGTGACGCTGGTCATCAAGGTCTGAGGAACTGCACATGCCCTACATCATGCAAACTGTCGTCCTTCTGGTGCTGGGCGCGATCCTCGTTCAGTTTCTGAAACCATACCCGCTGCGCAAGTGGCTGGGTTTGGCGCTGCTGGCAACGGGCTTGATCAGCCTCTTCAAGGTGGGTGAGCAGCAGGCGCTGGGCTTTGATCTGGAGCTGCTAGCACTGCTGGCCGTGCCGCTGGGCGTAGTGCTTTTCCTGACGCGGCGGCGGTTCACGGAGGGGGACTGAAGCCCTGGCACGATTTCTCGGTGCCGTCTCTGGTACTCAGCTTGAACAACCTTCTCAAAATTACGCTTAACACCACGTATTACAGGGCCTCCAGCGGGTTCGAGTCCTACTGGGCCCACCCTCTTTAAAAGCCGCGCACTGCGCGGCTTTTGCGTTTCTGGCGGTCGCCCTAAGCACCCGCGAACACGAGCCTGTAACATGCTCCCTCATTGCCACCCACGCCGGAGCCCATCTTGTCCGCCACCCGCCCTCCCGTCCTCGATGAAATCGACCGCCAGTTGATCGCAGCCTTGCAGATCAATGCCCGTGAAAGCGTGGCCATGCTCGCTCGGCAATTGGGGATTGCCCGCACCACTGTGACCTCGCGCCTGGCGCGCCTGGAAAAGACCCAGGTGATTACCGGCTATGGCGTGCGCCTTGGTCAGCGTGTGGTGGATGGTGGGTTGCAGGCGTATGTGGGGATTACCGTGCAACCGCGTTCCGGCAAGGAAGTGCTGCGTCGCCTCAGCGCCATGGCGCAGGTCCAGCAGCTGTGTGCGGTCAGTGGTGAGTTTGATTATGTGGCCTGGCTGCGCACCGACTCGCCGGAACAGCTGGATCAGTTGCTGGACCAGATCGGCAGTGTCGATGGGGTGGAAAAGACCACCACTTCGATCATCCTCAGTAACAAACTGGATCGCGGACAACCAGTTTGACCACCAATATCGTCACTTCGACTGAAAACAATTCAATTCGACGACACATTGCGTCTTATTAACGAGCGCTACGCTCCCTAGAATGGCTGCCATCTTTTCCTATACTCAACGGGTCGTGCCCCGTCGAGTTGCCAGCAAGGTCAGCCATGAACGCCACCCACAAGAACAATCGCCACCCTGCAGACGGTAAAAAGCCCATCACTATCTTTGGCCCGGATTTCCCGTTCGCCTTCGATGACTGGATTGAACACCCGGCTGGACTGGGCAGTATTCCCGCCGCCAACCACGGGGCCGAAGTGGCGATTGTCGGCGCAGGTATCGCCGGGCTGGTGGCCGCCTACGAGTTGATGAAGCTCGGTCTCAAGCCAGTGGTGTATGAAGCCTCGAAAATGGGTGGGCGCTTGCGCTCCCAGGCGTTTGAAGGGGCCGAAGGCATCATCGCGGAGCTGGGTGGCATGCGCTTCCCGGTGTCGTCGACGGCGTTCTACCACTATGTGGACAAGCTGGGCCTGGAAACCAAGCCATTCCCCAACCCGTTGACACCGGCCTCCGGCAGCACCGTGATCGACCTGGAAGGCCAGACTCATTACGCACAGAAAATCTCCGACCTTCCTGCGCTGTTCCAGGAAGTGGCTGACGCCTGGGCCGACGCCCTGGAGGCCGGCTCGCAGTTCGGAGATATCCAACAAGCGATTCGCGACCGTGACGTGCCACGGCTCAAGGAGCTGTGGAACAAGTTGGTGCCGCTGTGGGACGACCGCACCTTCTATGACTTCGTCGCCACCTCCAAGGCGTTTGCCAAACTGTCGTTCCATCACCGCGAAGTGTTTGGCCAAGTGGGTTTCGGCACGGGTGGCTGGGATTCGGACTTCCCCAACTCGATGCTGGAAATCTTCCGCGTGGTGATGACCAACTGCGACGACCACCAGCACCTGGTGGTCGGTGGCGTGGCGCAAGTGCCCATGGGTATCTGGCGCCATGTGCCTGAGCGTTGTGCACACTGGCCGCAAGGCACCAGCCTCAGCTCCCTGCACCATGGCGCGCCACGGGCCGGGGTCAAGCGCATTGCCCATGCGGCCGACGGGCGTTTCGCGGTGACCGACAACTATGGCGACACTCGTGAATACGCCGCAGTGTTGACCACCTGCCAGAGCTGGCTGCTGACCACCCAGATCGAATGCGACGAGAGCCTGTTCTCGCAAAAAATGTGGATGGCCCTGGACCGTACGCGCTACATGCAGTCGTCGAAAACCTTTGTCATGGTTGACCGGCCTTTCTGGAAAGACAAAGACCCGCAAACCGGCCGCGACCTGATGAGCATGACCCTCACTGACCGCCTGACCCGCGGCACCTACCTGTTCGACAACGGCGACGACAAGCCCGGGGTCATTTGCCTGTCCTATTCGTGGATGAGCGACGCGCTGAAAATGCTCCCGCAGCCCATCGATAAACGAGTGAAGCTGGCCCTCGACGCGCTGAAAAAGATCTACCCGAAAGTCGACCTCAAGGCGCGCATCATTGGCGACCCGATCACCGTTTCCTGGGAGGCCGATCCGCATTTCCTCGGCGCATTCAAGGGCGCGTTGCCGGGCCACTACCGCTACAACCAGCGGATGTATGCGCACTTCATGCAAAAGGACATGCCGGCCGAGCAGCGCGGGATTTTCATCGCTGGCGACGATGTATCCTGGACACCTGCCTGGGTCGAAGGCGCAGTGCAGACCTCACTGAACGCGGTTTGGGGCATCATGAGCCACTTCGGTGGCAGCACTCACCCAGAGAACCCGGGACCGGGGGATGTGTTCGATGAAATCGGCCCCATCGCCCTGGCCGAATAAGGAGTCAAGCCATGCGTGTCGCCCTGTATCAATGCCCGCCATTGCCGCTGGATGTCGCTGGCAATCTCAAGCGTCTGCATAGCGTCGCCCATGAAGCGTGCGATGCCGACGTGCTGGTGCTGCCGGAGATGTTCCTCACCGGCTACAACATCGGTGCAGAAGCGGTGGGGGCGCTGGCCGAAGCGCAGGACGGGCCGTCGGCGCAGACCATTGCCGAACTGGCAAAGAACACCGGCCTGGCGATTCTCTATGGCTACCCGGAACGCACCGAGGACGGTCAGATCTACAATGCCGTGCAATTGATCGACGCCAATGGCCAGCGCCTGTGCAACTACCGCAAGACGCACCTGTTCGGCGACCTCGATCACTCGATGTTCAGCGCCGGCGGCGACGAATTCCCTGTCGTCGAGCTGAACGGCTGGAAGCTGGGATTCCTCATCTGCTACGACCTGGAGTTCCCGGAAAACACCCGACGCCTGGCCCTGGCGGGTGCCGAGTTGATCCTGGTACCGACGGCCAACATGGTGCCCTTCGACTTCATCGCCGACGTCACCGTCCGGGCACGGGCCTTTGAAAACCAGTGCTACGTGGCCTACGCCAACTATTGCGGGCATGAAGATCAGATCCAGTATTGCGGGCAAAGCAGCATCGCCGCGCCGAATGGCCAGCGTGTCGCCCAGGCGGGCCTCGATGAGGCGTTGATCGTCGCCACCCTCGACCGCCAGTTGATACACGACGCGCAAGCCGCCAATCACTACCTGGCGGACCGTCGCCCCGAGCTTTATGCAGCGTTGCACAAGCACTGACGGCCGCGCTTTGCGCTAGCATAGGCACTTCCTACGTTCTGGAAGTGTCCATGCCTGTGCCGGCCCACCCTCATCACCTGCAACTGACCCTGGCCAATGGCCTGCGGGTTTCCCTGCGTCATGCCCCACATCTGAAGCGCTGTGCAGCAGCCTTGCGGGTAGCGGCCGGCAGCCATGACGTGCCGCTGGCCTGGCCGGGGCTGGCACACTTTCTGGAGCACCTGCTGTTTCTTGGCACCGAGGCTTTTCCTGCATCTGATGGCTTGATGGCCTACGTGCAGCGCCACGGTGGGCAGGTCAACGCCAGCACCCGCGAGCGCACCACTGACTTTTTCTTCGAAGTGCCCAAGCAGGTATTGGGCGAAGCGCTGCAACGCCTGGCCGATATGCTCGCTCAGCCGCGCCTGGCCATGGACGATCAACTGCGCGAGCGTGAAGTGCTGCAGGCAGAATTTGTCGCCTGGTCCCAGGATGCCGAGGCACAACATCAGGTTGCGCTACTCGAAGGCCTCGCTGCCGGGCATCCGCTACGGGGTTTCCATGCGGGCAATCGCGACAGCCTGCCGGTTCCACACGAGGACTTTCAACAAGGGTTGCACACGTTTTACCAAGGTTTCTATCACACCGGGCAGATGACCTTGAGCCTTGCCGGCCCACAGTCGCTGGAGGCGCTGCAAGTCCTGGCCCAGCGCTTTGGCGACAGCCTGCGCCCAGGGCCGCTGCGCCCACAGCAAGCACCACCGGCATTGATGAGCGGTGATAAACACCGCTACTCACACCTCGAAAAAAACCGCTTGCATCACATCATTGCCTGCAACACGCCCCGTGAAGCATTGCAGTTCCTTTGCACCTGGCTGAATGCTGCGGCGCCGGGCGGTTTGCTTGCCGAGTTGAAAACCCGCGGATGGGCGAGTGCGTTGCACGCCAAGGTGCTGTACGCGTTTGCCGGGCAGGCACTGCTGGATATTGAGTTCACCCTGGGGCCCAAAGGGGCGCAACAAGCCCCGGCAATCGAAGCACTGTTGAATGACTGGCTGAGCTTTTTTGCTCACAGCGATTGGACTGCGCTGCGTGCAGAGTACGCCCTGTTGGTCGCCCGCCAGCAGCAAACCCGGGGCGCCCTGGCCCTGGCACGGCAGGAAACGCCGCAGTTGTGCGAAGAGCATTGCCAGACCCTTCAGGCGATGCTGGATGCACAGCACCTGACGCCCGCCGAACAAGCCTGGAAGTTGCCGCCAGCCAATCCATTCCTGCAACAGGCATCCAAAGAGCAACGCCCCGGACTGATTCGCGGCCAGACCAGCGCCCATCGCGGGTTACGGAGCTTTGCCCAGGATCGCTCCCGTGGCAGACGGGACCTGCCAGCCCTGACGTTCAGCAGAGCATTGCCAGACGACAATGACGAAGGCGCCCTTTACCTGCGCTGGCAGTTCGATTCATCCGAGCATGGAGCGTTTTTCCCACGCTTGGCCAGCAGCCTCCAGCCGCTGCGAGAAAACGCCCGTCAGGCCGGCGTGGAAATATCCTTCGAGGCCATAGGCAATGACGGGCTCCTGAGGATGACCGGGCTGCATGAGCCCATGCCACTCATCGTCGAACAACTGGCACGCGACCTGGCTCAACCCGACGCGAGCCTTTGGCAAGAGACGCCTGCCAGCCCGGCACCACAGATGGCCATTCGCGAATTGCTCAAGGCATTGCCGGCCTCTACTGCGGACACCGGGCTCATCGCTGATCTCAACGTGTTACCCGACCTGTGGGCCACCGCCCACTGGCAAGGCCTGGGCGTCGGCCTGCCGGCCGCCTGTGAAATGGCGATCAAAAGTGCGGCGGCACGCCTGCCCGGGCAATGCGCCGACGTTGAACACAAGACCCAGCCCATCAACGGCCAACATCGCTGGCAAACAGTAAACACCGCTGGCGATGAAGCCGCCTTGCTGCTGTTCTGCCCGGCACCGAGCCAGTCTCTCGCCGACGAGGCCGACTGGCGATTGCTCGCCCACCTGGCCCAGACCCCGTTCTACCAGCGCCTGCGCGTCGAGCTGCAAGTGGGCTACGCCGTATTCAGCGGTATCCGACAGCTCAATGGGCAAACCGGCTTGCTGCTTGGCGTACAGTCGCCCAGCGTGGCGCTTGAGGGGTTGCTCACTCACATCCGGGCCTTCCTCATGCAACTGCCGGCCTTGATCAATGCCGACGAGAACATGGGCAACGCGGCCCTGGCCGAGCAGTTTTCGCCACACGCACTGCCGATACCCCAAGCCGCCGAATGGCTCTGGCAGGCCCGCCTGGCAGGGCATGGCGCGGACTATCTTGAGCAGTTGCAACAGTTGATCCAGACCCGCACACGCCAGCAGTTGATCAACGCGGCGCAACAACTCAACCAAGCCGCCGGCGGCTGGCTCTGCCTGGCCAATGGGGCTGCGGTGGGCGATCCCTGGCAGCTATGAGCTGATCGTTGCTGATGCTGCAACAGGCTTTTTCCACCAAGACAGCGCTAGCTCGACGAGAAATGAGTAATATTCCCACACACATCTGAACATCTCCGCCTGGAGGTGGACTATATGTATTACTTGGTAGTAAACGTCCCATCCCTTCGTAGGAGTATGAATATGACTTGGTCCAAACCTGCTTACACTGATCTGCGTATCGGTTTTGAAGTCACCATGTACTTCGCCAGCCGCTGATTGCTTTTGTATTGCAATGCAACGCCTCGGCTCGCCGGGGCGTTTTTATTTTGAGTCTTGTGTGAAGGAGCGGCGATGTTTGTCCAGATTCTAGGTTCGGCTGCCGGTGGTGGGTTCCCACAGTGGAACTGCAACTGCGTGAACTGCGCCGGCTTTCGCGACGGCAGCCTGCGCGCCCAGGCGCGCACCCAATCGTCCATCGCCCTGTCCGATGATGGCGTGAATTGGGTGCTGTGCAACGCCTCGCCGGATATCCGCGCCCAATTGCAGGGCTTTGCGCCGATGCAACCGGGCCGAGCCCTGCGCGATACCGGGATTAGCGCAATCATCCTGATGGACAGCCAGATCGACCACACCACTGGCCTGCTCAGCCTGCGCGAAGGCTGCCCGCACCAGGTGTGGTGCACCGACATGGTCCATGAAGACCTGAGCACCGGTTTCCCATTGTTCACCATGCTGACCCACTGGAATGGTGGCCTGGATTGGCAGCGCATCGAGCTGGATACCAGCTTCACCGTCCCTGCCTGCCCCAACCTGCGCTTCACCCCGCTGCCCCTGCGCAGCGCTGCGCCGCCCTACTCGCCCCATCGGTTCGACCCGCACCCCGGTGACAATATCGGCTTGATCGTCGAAGACCTGCGCACCGGCGGCAAGCTGTTCTATGCCCCTGGCCTGGGCAAGGTCGACGCGCCGTTGCTGGAGATCATGGCAGGCAGCGATTGCCTGCTGGTGGACGGCACGATGTGGGATGACGATGAAATGCAACGGCGTGGCGTCGGCACCCGTACCGGCCGCGAAATGGGCCACCTGGCACAGAACGGCCCCGGCGGCATGCTGCAAGTGCTGGAGCAATTGCCCAAGCAGCGCAAGGTGCTTATCCACATCAACAACACCAACCCGATCCTCGACGAGGACTCGCCCGAACGGGCCGAGTTGGCGCGGCGCAACGTGGAAGTAGCCTACGACGGCATGAGCATCAAACTGTAGGAGCGAGCTTGCTCGCGAAAAACGTAAGAGCAACGCATTTATCCACAATGCCCACGTCATCGTTAACGACCATCGCGAGCAAGCTTGCTCCTACAACGGAGAGCCCCAATGACCGATACACCGCTGACCCCCGCCGAGTTTGAACAGGCCTTGCGAGCCAAAGGCGCCTTCTACCATATCCATCACCCCTACCACGTGGCGATGTATGAAGGCCGCGCCACCCGCGAGCAGATCCAAGGCTGGGTCGCCAACCGGTTCTACTACCAGGTGAATATCCCACTGAAGGACGCCGCGATCCTTGCCAACTGCCCGGATCGGGAAGTCCGCCGCGAGTGGATCCAGCGCCTGCTCGATCATGACGGCGCCCCCGGCGAAGACGGCGGCATCGAAGCCTGGCTGCGCCTGGGCCAGGCGGTGGGCCTGGACCCGGATCAACTGCGTTCCCAGGAACTGGTGCTGCCCGGCGTGCGGTTTGCCGTGGATGCCTACGTCAACTTCGCCCGCCGGGCCAGTTGGCAGGAAGCCGCCAGCAGCTCGCTGACCGAGCTGTTTGCCCCACAGATCCACCAATCGCGCCTCGACAGCTGGCCCCAGCATTACCCGTGGATCGATCCTGCCGGCTATGAGTATTTCCGCACCCGCCTGGGCCAAGCCCGACGGGATGTCGAGCACGGGCTGGCGATCACGCTTGCGCACTATACCAGCCGCGCCGGCCAGGAGCGGATGCTGGAGATTCTCCAGTTCAAACTCGACATTCTTTGGAGCATGCTCGATGCCATGAGCATGGCCTACGAACTGAACCGCCCGCCCTATCACAGCGTGACTGCGCAGCGGGTCTGGCATAAAGGGATCACCCTATGAGTTTCGACCGCAGCAAAAAACCGACCTGGCGCCAGGGCTACCGCTACCAGTACGAGCCGGCGCAGAAGGGCCATGTGTTGCTGTACCCCGAAGGCATGATCAAGCTCAATGACAGCGCCGCGTTGATTGGTGGCTTGATCGACGGAGAGCGCAGTGTGGCGGCCATCATTGGCGAGCTGGAGCAGCAATTCCCCGGCGTACCCGAACTCGGTGAAGACATCGAGCAATTCATGGAGGTGGCGCGTGCAGAGCACTGGATCGAACTTGCCTGAAAAGCCCGAGATTGGCCTGCCGCTATGGTTGCTTGCCGAGCTGACCTATCGCTGCCCGTTGCAGTGCCCGTACTGCTCCAACCCGCTGGACTTCGCCGAGCAGGGCAAAGAGTTGAGCACCGAACAGTGGATCAAGGTGTTTCGCGAGGCCCGGGAAATGGGCGCGGCACAACTGGGGTTTTCCGGTGGTGAGCCGCTGGTGCGCCAGGACCTCGCCGAACTGATCAGCGAAGCGCGCAAGCTGGGGTTCTATACCAACCTGATCACCTCCGGTATCGGCCTGACCGAGCAAAAGATCAGCGACTTCAAGAAGGCGGGCCTGGACCATATCCAGATCAGCTTCCAGGCCAGCGACGAACAGGTGAACAACCTGCTGGCCGGCTCCAAAAAAGCTTTCGCGCAGAAGCTGGAAATGGCCCGGGCGGTCAAAGCCCATGGCTATCCGATGGTGCTGAATTTCGTTACCCACAGACACAATATCGACAAGATCGATCGCATCATCGAGCTGTGTCTCGCCCTTGAAGCAGATTTTGTCGAACTCGCTACCTGCCAGTTCTACGGCTGGGCGCAACTCAATCGCGTTGGCCTGCTGCCAACCCAGGAACAACTGACCCGCGCCGAACGCATCACCAACGAATACCGCGCCAAGCTGGAAGCCGAAGGGCATCCGTGCAAGCTGATTTTCGTCACGCCGGACTATTACGAGGAACGCCCAAAGGCCTGCATGAATGGTTGGGGCAGCATCTTTCTGACAGTCACACCAGACGGCACCGCCCTACCTTGTCACGGTGCCCGACAAATGCCGGTGCAGTTTCCCAATGTGCGCGATCACAGCATGCAGCACATCTGGTACGACTCGTTTGGTTTCAACCGCTTTCGTGGTTATGACTGGATGCCCGAGCCCTGCCGCTCGTGCGACGAGAAGGAAAAGGACTTCGGCGGTTGCCGCTGCCAGGCGTTCATGCTCACGGGGGATGCCAGCAATGCTGACCCGGTGTGCAGCAAATCCGCCGACCACGGCATCATCCTTAATGCCCGTCTTGAAGCCGAACACGCCACGCAGACCATCGAGCAACTGGCTTTTCGCAATGAGCGAAACTCCCGGCTGATCGCCAAAGGCTGACCGATCAGCGCTTGGCGATGATGTACACCGCATGCACGATGCCTGGGATGTAGCCGCACAGGGTCAACAGAAGATTCAGCCAGAACGCGCCGGCGAAACCCACTTGCAGGAACACACCCAGTGGCGGCACCAGAATGGCGATGATGATACGAATGATATCCATGGGTTCAGCTCCGAAAAATCGGCTCGTGTGAGCCGTACAGCTAATCGACCCTGGGCGTGCGCGAGGGTTCAGTAGAATCTGGCACGGGGCCATCTTCCTCAGGCAAGGATATCCAACCCATGCTTTTGCACGATACTCAGCAACTTGAGCGCCATGCCGCTGGGCTGCTTCTCACCGGATTCCCATTGCTTGACTGTCGAGGCGCTGGTGTTCAGGTAACGGGCGAACACCGGTTGGCTGACATGACTGCGCTCGCGCAGTTGCTTGATCTGGTCGGCAGGTATCTGTGCCGGTACAGGCGCAATGCACAGCTCATCGAATTCACGAAGGGTGGTCTTGCTGATGGCGCCAATCGAATGCAGCGCGCTGGCCGATTGGTGAATGGACTCCAGCGCTTGGCTTTCATATTTTCTGGTCATGATGTATCTCCACAAACTCCCTGAGATCCAGTAATTGCTGGATCTGTATTTCGTTTAAGCCTTCATAGGCCTTTGCCAACGCCCGAAACCCAGTCAATTCCTTGTGACTGATATTGCTTTGATCTTGCTTGGCGAACAGAAACTGGTAAACCCAGTAATGCCTGCCCTTCGCCAGGACGATGGAACGATGCCGGTTGTGATTGAGGCGTTTCTTCCAGACTCCACCGCCCAGATTGTCCGCCTGGCCCCTGAGCATTTCGCCAAATGCCTCTCCTAATTCCGAATCGCAGATCCAGGCCTTGCTGGCGGCATCAGCAAAATGCCGGCTTTTGAATAGTCGCAGCTTCATAGGCATCCCTTCCCCACAAACATACCACCCAGTGGTACAGATTAGAAATAGGGCTCACAAAAAATCTTTGCGCCCTACCGGCACTCCCTGCCGGTGCCCGCTAAAAAGCCATTTTTCTCGATAAGCCTCAAGCATCCTTTTCAATCCAGAAATGACACACAAAAAAACGCCCCCAACCAAAAAAATCAAGCTGGAGGCGCTGCGTATACCGCGAGACGGTTCAGGAAAAAGGGTTAAACGGCGATGCCCTTGCGGCATTGCAGTTGGGCGCTTTGCACGCGGGAGAATGCGCGAGCCAGGCGCAGTAGCATTTCGTCGATATTGCTCTTGCTTAACGTCAGTGCCGGGGTAAAGCGCAGGCAGTTGGGTTGTGGGGCATTGAGGATAAGGCCCTCATAAAGCGCCGCTTTTACCACCGCATCTGCCGAATCATCTGACAAGCTCAGGCCCAACAACAGGCCATGCCCTCGCAGTTCGCCCTGGCCGTAGCGGTGGGCAAGGCGCGCCAGGCCTTCGCCCAAGTACTGGCCGGTATCACGCACGTGTTCGAGGAAGTCGTGGCTCAGCACGCTTTCGAGCACGGCAACTCCAGCAGCAGCCATCAGGGCATTGCCGTGATGGGTACCTTCCAGCTCACCCAGTTCAAAGCAGCAGGCTTTACCGCGAGCCAGCAGGGCAGCCAATGGCACCCCGCCGCCCAACCCCTTGCCCAGGGTGACGATGTCGGCGCGCACGCCGTAGCGTTCTTCTGCCAGCAAGGTGCCGCAGCGGCCCATCCCGGTCTGCACCTCGTCGAGAATCAACAAAATGCCCAGCTCCCGGCACAAGCGCTCAACCCCCTTGAGATAATGCTCGGTGGCCGGGATGACACCGGCTTCGCCCTGGATCGGCTCCAGCATGATCGCCACGGTTTGCGCATCGACTGCGGCATGCAAGGCTGGCAGATTGTTGAACGGCACATGGCAAAAGCCCGGCAGTTGCGGTTCGAAACGATTGTCACCAGCCCCCGCCGAGGCCGCCAGCGTGGTCAGGCTGCGGCCGTGGCAGGCGTTGCTCGCGGTGATAATCCGATAGGCGCCGCCCCGGTGCACTTGGCCCCACTTGCGCGCCAACTTGATGGCCGCCTCGCAGGCTTCTGCACCGCTGTTGAGCAGGTAGGCCTGGTCGCTGCCAGTGCTGTGGCACAGGCGCTCCACCAGGTTCAATTGGCTGCGGTTGTGCAGCCCTATGCCGGGGTTGATAAGCGCCTGCGCCTGGTCGGCCAATGCGCGCACCAGTACCGAAGGGCTGTGGCCGAGGCTGTTGGCGGCACCGCCCTGGGTAAAGTCCAGGTAGGCACGGTCTTCGCTGTCCCACAGCCAGGAACCCTGGCCACGTACGAAAATCTGCGGCGGACGGGCCACGGTCGGCATCAGGGATTGGCTGGAAAGCTCATCGCGCAGCATCGGGGGCTTCGTGTCCAGTAGCAGATCATCCAGGCTGGGTGCCGGGCGGCGCAGGTTGAACAGGTTCATGCCTGCACACCCCACAGGCGGTTGGCAACCTCAGGTTGGCGGGAGCTCGGCCAGTGGTTTTTTGCCTTGCCTATGTAAACACCATCACTGTAAACGGTATTCATCGCGCGTCTTGGCCCTGTAAGCCCTTTGAATAGGCGCTAGACTAGGCGCCTTGAGGGCGTACAGCCATTTCGATTTTCCAGCTTTTTCGATAAGCGTTACTTATGGATTTCAAGCAACTGCGTTATTTCGTCGCGGTGTACGAAGAAGGCCATGTCGGCCGGGCCGCAGAGCGCCTGTCGATCTCCCAGCCGGCGCTGTCACAGCAGATCCGCCAGCTGGAGCAGCACCTGGACGTGAGCCTGTTCGAACGCAGCAGCAAGCGCCTGTTGCCGACCCTGGCCGCCCACACGTTGTACAACCACGCCCTGCCGTTGCTCGATGGCATGCAGCAAGCCGTCGAGGCCCTGCGACACTTCAAGGGCCAGGCGCTGCGTACCCTGGCCATCGGCGTGCTGCAAACCGTGCATACCAGCCTGGTGCCGCAGATGCTCGAACGTGTGCGTAAAGCCCAGCCACACTTGGTGGTGCAGATCTACGAACTGACGGGCCTGGAGATCGAACGCCGCCTGCTCAATGGTTCTCTGGACATTGGCATCAGTTACCTGCCCGCGCGTCAGCCCGGTCTGCACGGCGTATTGCTGTATGAAGATGAACTGAAAGTAGTCATCCCGGCTGACCATCCTTTGCGTGAATTCAAGAAGGTTTCCCTCAAGCAAGCGGCGGAGTTGCCCATGCTGTTACTGGGGGAAGAGTTCCAGGTCAGGCAGATCTGGCAGGCGCAGTTGGCGAACCTGGGGCGCCGGCCACAGGTCCAGGCGGAACTGAACACCATGGTGGGGATTCTCGACAGCCTGCCCCATACCCGGCTGGCAACCGTTCTGCCCGGCCGCTCACAGGACGAACACAGCAGCCAGGCGCTCCTGTGGAAACCCTTGAGTGAGCCACGGGTACCGCTGAAGGTCGGATTGGTGTGCCGGGATATACAAAGGCAGCAGGCAACGCTTGAACTACTGCGCACCTTGCTCGAAGACGTGATGAATGGCCCGCATGGACCGGCGGCCACGGTAGACGGGCTGGCTTGAACTTTTTCACGGGCAATAAGAAAACCCCGCCGAAGCGGGGCTTTGCAGACTGTTTCCCTGACATCCATTTCACTCCGCCATCCTGGCAGAATCCTACGTGTCCCTGTTGTTGCTTTGCGCTTCCTGCGCGACGTCCATGTGAAGTAGATTAGCTGTGGATCCAATCTTGCGATAGAGGACGATTAGCAGCACGTCATGTAAGAGAATGCTTACACGCCCTCCCCACTTAGAACTGTGCTTCGTCCAGCAAGAACAGCGATTCACTACCGGCCTTCACCGAGGCGCTCAGGGAGTGAATTCGCGGTAGCAGGCGGGCAAAGTAGAAGCGCGCCGTCCCCAGTTTGCTGGCGTAGAAATCTTCCTCGGTTTCTTTACCCAAGGCCGCCTTGGCCATCAGTGCCCACATGTAGGCGTAGGCCATGTAGCCAAAAGCGTGCAGATACTCCACCGAGGCCGCGCCGATTTCATTCGGGTTGGTCTTGGCGCGATCCAGCACCCAAGCGGTCAAGGTATCGAGCTCATCGACGGCAACACCCAGCGGTTGGGTGAACTCGGCCAGGTCGCTGCTTGCGGTGGCGATGAAATGGCGGATCTCATCGGCGAACAGGGTGTAGAACGCCCCGCCGCTGCCAACGATCTTGCGCCCCATCAAGTCCAGCGCCTGGATGCCGTTGGTGCCTTCGTAGATCTGGGTGATACGCACGTCACGCACCAACTGCTCCTGGCCCCACTCACGAATATAGCCATGGCCGCCAAAAATCTGTTGGCCGTGCACGGTGGTTTCCAGGCCCAGGTCCGTGAGGAACGCCTTGGAAACCGGGGTCAGCAGCGCCACCAGGTCATCCGCGCGCTTGCGGGTCGCGGCGTCTTCGCTGAACTTGGCGGTGTCCAGTTGCATCGCCACATAAGTGGAGAACGCACGACCGCCTTCGTTCGCCGCCTTCATGGTCAGCAACATGCGCCGCACATCAGGGTGGTTGATGATCGGGTCGGCGATCTTGTCCTTGGCCTTGGGGCCAGTCGGCGAGCGGCTTTGCAGGCGATCACGCGCGTATTCCACAGCGTTCTGGTAAGAGCGCTCGCCAGTCGCCAGCCCCTGGATGCCGACGCCCAGGCGCTCGTAGTTCATCATGGTGAACATCGCCGCCAGGCCACGGTTCGGCTCGCCCACCAGGTAGCCGACGGCTTCGTCGAAGTTCATCACACAGGTGGCGGAGGCCTGGATGCCCATCTTGTGTTCGATCGAACCACAGGTCACCGGGTTACGTGCCCCCAGGCTGCCATCGGCATTGACCATGAACTTGGGCACCAGGAACAGCGAAATGCCCTTGGGCCCCGCTGGAGCGTCCGGCAACTTGGCCAGCACCAGGTGGATGATGTTTTCGGTGAGGTCGTGTTCGCCACCGGTGATAAAGATCTTGGTTCCGCTGACCTTGTAGGAACCGTCCGCCTGAGGCTCAGCCTTGGTACGAATAATCCCCAGGTCGGTGCCGGCATGAGGTTCAGTCAGGCACATGGAACCAGCCCACACGCCCGAGTACATATTCGGCAGGTAGGTGGCTTTAAGTTCATCGCTGGCGTGGGTATTGATCGATACGCAGGCGCCGGACGTTAGCATCGGGTACAAGCCAAACGCCAGGCCCGATGAGTTGATCATTTCTTCAACCTGGGCCGACACGGCCTTGGGCATGCCCATGCCGCCGTAGGCCGGATCGCCACCTACGCCCACCCAGCCACCTTCGGCATAAGTCTTGTAGGCTTCGGGGAAGCCGGCCGGGGTGGTGACCACGCCGTTGTCCCAGCGGCAACCTTCCTCGTCCCCGTTGCGACTCAGCGGGGCGATGGTCTTGGCCGTGACTTTGCCAGCCTCTTCAAGGATTGCCTCGACGGTTTGGGCGTCGACGGTCTCGGCCAGGGCCGGCAATTGCGCCCACAGCTTGGCAACCTCGAATACTTCGTTGAGGACGAAGCGCATATCGCGCAGCGGCGCTTTGTAGTCAGCCATGGCAAACCTCGTAGGAACGTTAAAAGTGATTCGGTAGGATCGGTTTCACAGACCCTGAGTGTAACCGAACAACTTTTGTGACACATAGGGTCTGCTTGTGACCGACAAGTATTTTTCAGTCACGCAACCCTCACTCCTACCGCTACAGGGCGAACATCTCGGCAGGCAGACTCATCAAGCAATCACTGCCCGCCTCCACCGCCGCACGATGGGCACTGGTGCGCGGCAACAGACGCTTGAAGTAAAACTCGCAGGTCGCCAACTTGCCACGGGCGTAGTCCGCATCGCCCTGGCCTGCATCCAACTGCGCCTGGGCCACCAGCGCCATGCGTAGCCACAGGTAGGCATGGATGATGTAGCCGCTGTACATCAAGTAATCCAGGGCCGCAGCACCGACTTCATCGGGGTTTTTCATCGCGGCCATGCCGACCTTGGTCGTCAACTCGCCCCATTGCTGGTTCAACTCATTGAGCTGCGCGACCTGGGCCTTGAGTTGTGGATGCTCGGCATTCGCCGCACAAAACTTATGCACGATTTTGGTAAAGCCGCGCAGCAGCTTGCCTTGGCTGCCCAGCACCTTGCGCCCCAGCAAATCCAGGGCCTGGATGCCGTTGGTGCCTTCATAGATCGGTGCGATCCGACAGTCGCGCACCAACTGTTCCATGCCCCATTCGCGGATAAACCCGTGGCCGCCAAACACCTGCATGCCGTGGTTGGTCACCTCCAGGCCGGTTTCCGTCATAAAGGCTTTGCAGATCGGGGTGAGGAACGCCAACAGATCCTCAGCCTGCTGGCGCTGCTGCGGGTCGTCGCTCAGGTGCGCGGTATCCAGCAGTTGTGCGGTGAAGTACGTCAGGGCGCGGTTACCTTCATTGAAGGCCTTCATGGTCAGCAACATGCGCCGCACATCGGGATGCACGATGATCGGGTCCGCCGGTTTTTCCGGGGCCTTGGCGCCCGTCAGGGCGCGCATCTGCAGACGGTCGTTGGCGTACTTGATCGCGCCCTGGAAGCTCGCTTCACCCAGGCACAACCCCTGCATGCCCGTGCCCAGGCGCGCATGGTTCATCATGGTGAACATGCAGTTCAGGCCCTTGTTGGCCTCACCGATCAGGTAGCCCTCGGCACCATCGAAATTCAGCACGCAGGTGGCCGAGGCCTTGATCCCCATCTTGTGCTCGATGGAGCCGCAACTGACCCCATTGCGCGCGCCGGAATCGGCGAGGAACTTGGGCACGATAAACAGCGAAATCCCCTTGGTGCCAGCAGGCGCGTCCGGCAACTTGGCCAACACCAGGTGGATGATGTTTTCACTCATGTCGTGCTCGCCGGCAGAGATGAAGATCTTGCTACCGGTCACCGCATAGCTGCCGTTGGCCTGGGGCACAGCGCGGGTCTTGATGATGCCAAGGTCGGTGCCACAGTGGGCTTCGGTCAGGCACATGGTGCCCGTCCACTGTCCGGCGGTGAGTTTGCTCAGGTAGGTGTCTTTCTGCTCTGCGGTGCCGTGGGCGTGAATCGCCGACATGGCACCGTGGGTCAGGCCAGGGTACATGCCCCAGGAGGTGTTGCTGGAGCCGATCATCTCGCTGAGCACCAAGCCCAGGGAAGACGGCAGACCTTGGCCGCCGTAGGCCGGATCCGCTGCCAGGCCATGCCAGCCGCCCCCGACGTATTGCGCGAAGGCTTCCTTGAAACCTTTGGGTGTGGTCACCACGCCGTTGTCAAAATGGCAGCCCTCTTCATCACCTGGACGGTTCAACGGGGCCAGCACGTTTTCGCAGAACCGGGCGCCCTCTTCGAGGATCGCGCTGACCATATCCGGGCTGGCCTCGGTGGCCCCCAGGGCAGCGTAATGAGCAGGGAAGTCAAACACGTGATCGATCAGAAAGCGCATGTCGCGCAGGGGAGCTTTATAGGCAGGCATGGTGATGTCTCCGGCGGCAGATGGCTTCAACCTACTGCTGCCGATGGCCCTGGACAATCACTGTACAGGCGCTGAATACACCGCCATCACTCAACCGGCAGCGCCCTGCATACGCACCGCGCCACGGCGGTTCTGGCCGGCGGCCACCACGCAGTTACGCCCGGCGCCCTTGGCGTTGTACAGCGCCTGGTCCGCGGACTTGAGCACTTCTTCCGGGGTGCGTTGCTCGGCCTGGCGCTCGGCGACGCCGATGCTCACGGTCACCGACACGCTGGAATCACCGCCACCCGAACGGCGCTGACGCCCCTGGTGATCGTCCTGGGGGCGGTTGTCCTGGTTGCGCAACTTGATGTGGTAATTGGCGATGATCTCGCGAATTTCTTCCAGGTGCGGCAGGCATTCATCCAGGGTCTTGCCGGCAAACACCACGGCAAACTCTTCGCCGCCATACCGATAGGCCCGGCCACCGCCGCTGACTTTCGACAGCTTGCTGGCCACCAGCCGTAGCACCTGGTCGCCAACGTCGTGGCCGTGGGTGTCGTTGAAACGCTTGAAGTGATCGACGTCGCTCATCGCCAGCACATAGTTGCGCCCCAGGCGCTGCATGCGCTCGTTGAGGGCGCGGCGCCCCGGCAGGCCGGTGAGTTCATCGCGAAAGGCCATCTGATAGGCCTCATGGGCCACACCCGCGGCGATCATCAACATCACCTGGCTGCACATGATGTTCAGGGTGAACGGCAGGATAAAAGTCTGCGGCAACATCCAGAACATCCCCAGCAACCCCACCAACTGCGCGGCATGCAACGGCCGAGGCTCACGCCAGTACTGGGCTGCCAGTGCGACAAAACCCAGCAGGAACATCGGGTACGACAGCTGGATCAGACTCATCCACGCGCCATGCAACGCAGGCCAGCGAATCTCCGCCAGCCAGTTGAGCAACGGCCCCGGATAACTCTGCTCCAGGCCCAAGGCCACGCTGCCTACGGCAAGCAGCACCGCGCAGCGTGCGACAAAGTCGCGGAACAAGTGAGTCTTCTCCTGCCAGAGTGCATAGATGCTGAACAACATCGGCAGGAGCAGGCACACCAGATGAAACACCACGGCGGCGTCTTCACGCACGCGGCCATGGTCGCGGTAGAAATCCGTCTGGGTATCCAGCAAGAAGTAGGCGACGTACACGGTAATCATCAGGAACAGCTCACGCTGCCTGCGGTACACCGCGCAATAGGCACCGCCCAGCAGCAACACCAGGGTCGGCAGGACGTTGAACAAGGAGGTGAAGAAGACGTTGAGGTCCTTGACGTAAGCAGCCGACAACCCCGCCAGCAATAACAGCAACGATGGTAGGAAATGACTGAAACGTACAGCAGACGCGCGCGACAAGGGTAAAGCTCCGACCCACAAAAAAAGATGGCACAGTGCCTTCACTGTTCACAGTTAAGCACATTCAATGTGACCTGCATCACATTGCCATCACTGTAACGGCAGCAAGGCGTAATCCCTGAGCGCGCCACTCAGGTTTTTTCACCCGTCCACAAAAAAGCCGCCGCTCCCGAAAGAGCGGCGGCTTGGCAGTGAACCCGCCGGGGCTTAGTAGCCCAGGTCGAAGTTCTCTTCTTTCATGTCCATCAGGTTGTTGGCACCCGACAGCATGGTTGCTACGTGGGTGCGGGTACGCGGCAGGATGCGCTGGAAGTAGAAGCGCGCAGTCTGCAGCTTGGCGGTGTAGAAGCCTTCTTCGCTGGTGCCGGCAGCCAGTTTTTCGGCAGCCAGGCGCGCCATGTCGGCCCAGAAGTAAGCCAGGCAGGCATAACCGGAGTACATCAGGTAGTCCACGGAGGCGGCACCGACTTCTTCACGGTCCTTCATGGCAGCCATGCCGACCTTCATGGTCAACTCGCCCCATTCCTTGTTCAGTGCCGCCAGCGGTGCGACGAACTCGCTGACCGCTGCGTTGCCTTCGTTGGCCTGGCAGAACTTGTGCACGATCTTGGTGAAGCCCTTGAGCGCTTCGCCCTGGGTCATCAGCACTTTACGGCCGAGCAGGTCCAGCGCCTGGATGCCGGTGGTGCCTTCGTACAGCATCGAGATGCGGCTGTCGCGAACGTTCTGCTCCATGCCCCACTCGGCGATGAAGCCGTGGCCACCGTAGATCTGTACGCCGTGGTTGGCGGATTCAAAACCGACTTCGGTCATGAACGCCTTGGCGATTGGAGTCATGAACGCCAGCAGGCCATCAGCCTGTTTCTTGGCTTCGTCGTCGGTGCCGTACTTGACGATGTCTACTTGCTTGGCAGTGAAGTACACCATCGCACGGTTGCCTTCGGCGAAGGCTTTCATGGTCAGCAGCATACGACGCACGTCCGGGTGGACGATGATCGGGTCAGCGGCCTTGTCCGGCGCTTTCGGGCCAGTCAGGGAACGCATCTGCAGGCGGTCACGCGCATATTTCAGGCCACCCTGGAAACCGATCTCGGCATGGGACAGGCCTTGCAGCGCGGTACCCAGGCGAGCGGTGTTCATAAAGGTGAACATGCAGTTCAGGCCTTTGTTCGCCGGGCCGATCAGGTAACCGGTGGCCGCGTCGAAGTTCATCACGCAGGTGGCGTTGCCATGGATGCCCATCTTGTGTTCCAGGGAGCCACAGGACACCGCGTTGCGCTCACCCACCGAACCATCGGCGTTGGGCAGGAACTTAGGCACGATAAACAGCGAAATACCTTTGGTGCCAGCCGGAGCATCCGGCAGGCGGGCCAGTACGATGTGGACGATGTTGTCGGCCATGTCGTGCTCACCGGCCGAGATGAAGATCTTGGTCCCGGAGACTTTGTAGGAGCCGTCGGCCTGAGGCTCGGCCTTGGTGCGCAGCATGCCCAGGTCGGTGCCGCAGTGCGGTTCGGTCAGGCACATGGTGCCGGTCCACTCGCCCGAGACCAGTTTGGTCAGGTAGGCGTCTTGCTGCTCGGGGGTACCGTGCTCGGAAATGGTGTTCATCGCGCCATGGGACAGGCCTGGGTACATGCCCCACGACCAGTTGGCTTCACCGACCATCTCGCTGACAGCCAGGCCCAGGGATTCCGGCAGGCCTTGGCCGCCGTGCGCCACGTCGTGGGCCAGGCTCGGCCAGCCGCCTTCGACGAATTGCTTGTAGGCTTCTTTGAAACCAGTAGGGGTTTTAACGCCTGACTCGCTCCAGGTGCACCCTTCGATGTCACCGACGCGGTTCAACGGGGCCAGCACTTGCTCACAAAACTTGGCGCCTTCTTCGAGAATGGCGTCAACCATGTCTGGGGTAGCGTCCTGGCAAGCCGGCAGACTCTGATAGTGCGCTTCGTAGCCGAGCAGTTCGTCACGAACGAAGCGAATATCACGCAAGGGGGCCTTGTAGTCAGGCATAGCGATAAACCTCTGCTGATGAATCCTGGAATGAACAACCGCGTGGATTTGTTGTAGCGGTCAAACAGTTGTTTGAAACATACGTTTACGACCAATCCTTGTCAAGCGCCCAGCAGATGCCGTTTGTCATGACGCAGGTCAACGCCAGGCGCGACGAGGCCTGCAGCGTGATGCCGCACAGAATTTCAACGGGAGATAAATGTAGGAGCCGGCTTGCCGGCGATAGCGGTGTGTCTGGCACGCCGCAATCGCCGGCAAGCCGGCTCCTACAGGAGAATCGGGGGGATCAGGCGTAGGTGTCGATCAACGTGCCGAGCATTTCGTCGGAAGCCTTGGCGACTTTCGCACCCAGCTCCACTTGAAGCTTGCCTTCAGCCAGTTCCACCATATTGCTTGCGGAGCTGGTCGGCTGGCCGCGATTGACCGCCTGCAAGCGGTCATTCTGCGCATCCGAAGGCTGGCTGGTGGCAGCACTGGCGATTTTGCCGGCGGCCTGGTCGACGCGGTTTTGCCCGGCCTGAATCGTGCTCAGGCCTGAATAAAACGCACTGCTTCCAGAGATTTCCATGGCGTGAACCTGCCTTGCAATAAATCGTGAATCCTTATTGAAGCAGACAATCTGGCAAAAGGCCCGTCAATAACACTAATGGCATAATGCCTTATCGCTAGGAAAAACTAATCAAGCAAGTCCAATTGCAGGTACTCGGCCACCGCTTCGGCCGTGGGCTGCTTGAGCCTCGGCACCCGCCCCAGGCATGGCGCGGGCAGGCGTTCGGCCAAGGTGGCGAGGTTTTCTTCCAGACGGGAGGTCTTCGGGTCGATGATATTGGCCACCCATCCTGCCAACGGTAAACCGTCCCGGGCGATGGCTTCGGCGGTCAACAAGGCATGGCTGATGCAACCCAGGCGTACGCCCACCACCAGAATCACCGGCAGCTTGAGCGCCTTGGCCAAGTCTGACAGGTTGTCCTGGTCGGCCAGCGGCACGCGCCAGCCGCCTGCGCCTTCGATCAAGGTGAAGTCTGCTTGCTTGCCGAGGATATGTTGCATCGGCTTGAGCAAGGCTTGCACAGTCAGCGCCACACCGGCTTCACGGGCCGCCAGGTGCGGCGCAATGGCGGGTTCAAAGGCCAGTGGATTGACTTCGGCGTAGGTAAGCGGCAACGAGCACTCGGCCAGCAAGGCCAGGGCATCCGCGTTGCGCAAGCCACGGCTGGTCACTTCGCACCCAGAGGCCACAGGCTTGCCGGCGGCGGTGCTCTTGCCGGCCTGTCGGGCGGCGTGCAGCAGGCCGGCGGCGACGGTGGTCTTGCCGACATCGGTGTCAGTGCCAGTGATGAAATAGGCAGCGCTCATAATGGTTTCTCCAGTACGGCGTACACAACTTGATAGGTTGCCGGCAGGCCCCGGGCCTGGCGGAACTGCTCATAGGCCTGCACCAGTGCAACAATCCGCGCCCGGCCCGTCAAGCCACCGGGGCGCCCCGGGTTCAGATTGTGCGCCCCCAATGCTTTCAATTCGTGGGTCAGGCTGCGCACATCCGGGTAATGCAGCACGTGGGGGCACTGTTCCAGGCTCACCACGCGCAAACCACTGGCGGCGCACATCTGTTGATAAGCACTGAACGGGCGAAAGCGATTGACGTGCACCAGGCCGTCCGCCGCCCGCCAGCTTTCGCGCAGCTCATCCAGCGTACCGACGCACAGGCTGGCAAACGCCAGCACCCCGCCAGGCTGCAATACGCGTCGGGCTTCACTGAGCACCGCGGTGAAGTCCGCGCACCACTGCACCGCCAGGCTGGAGAAGATCAACTCACAACGGCCATCCTGTAACGGCAAGCGTTCGGCATCCCCGGCGATAAAATGCTCGGCACCGCCCAAGGGTCGCGCGTGATGGAGCATACCTTCGGCGATATCCAGCGCCAGGCCCTGGCTCTGGGGAAACGCCCCATTCAATGCGCGACTGAAATACCCGGTGCCGCAGCCCAGGTCCAGCCAGCGCCCAGGCAGTAGCGACGACGGCAAGCGCCTGAGCAACTCGCCGCCGACGTCACGCTGCAACTGGGCAACGCTGTCATAACTGGCCGCCGCCCTGGAAAACGACGCCGCGACCTGGCGCTTGTCGGGCAAGGCGCCCGGCAGTGGAGGATGGGACAAATCAGTCATCACCGCACTCATGCAAGAAAGCCTGGATCGCCCCCGCCACTCCATGGGGGTTATCCAGTAGGAAAGCGTGGCCGGCTTGTTCAATCAGGCCGATCTCAACATCAGGTAACAACTTCAGCAACTCGGTTGCCGCCTCACAGGGCACCAGCTCGTCCAGGCCGGCAAACAGATGCAACTGCGGACCACGAAAAGCCTGCAAGGCCTCGCGGGTGTCCAGTTGTGCGAGCAGTTCAAGGCCGGCCATCAACATGCTGGACGGGGTAGCCGGCGCGCTGCTGACCAGCAAGCGCGCAATGCCCCGTGGGTCTTGCGTGCCCTTGGCACACAGCAAGCCGAAGCGTTTGAGGGTGACTTGCGAGTCGGCATGGCAACCGGCCAGGAACGCATCAAAGGTCTCAGCCGGCATTGCGCTGGGCCAGCCCTCATGGGCAACAAAACAGGGGTTGCTGGCCAAGGTCAGCAAGCCGCAGCAGCGTTCACCGCGCCGTGCCGCCAACTCGGACGCGAGCATCCCGCCCAGGGACCAGCCGCCCAGCCAGACGTTATCTGGCAAGGTGGCGTCGAGTTCGTCGAGCCATTCATCAAGATCGCTGCCGGCGAGCGCTGGCAACGGCTCGATATCCACCCGCAGATGCTCATCCAGACCACGCAGGGCAGCAGCCAGGGGTTCCAGTGGCGATACGCCCAGGCCCCAACCGGGAAGTAATATCAGTCGGTCACGCATGGTCGGACTCCCGGCCTGACAAGCGGAAACACTCGTCCAGTGCGTCTAACAATAGTCGCACCTGCGCCTCGTTGTGGGCGGCACTCAAGGTCACGCGCAAACGGGCACTGCCAGCCGGCACAGTGGGCGGGCGGATTGCCGTGACCATGATCCCGCGCTCACGCAGCATCTGCGACAGACGCACCGCCCGAGCACTGTCGCCAATCATGATCGGCTGGATCGGTGTGAAGCTGTCCATCAACTCCAAGCCGATCTGCTCGGCACCCTCGCGGAACTGGCGGATCAACGCATTCAAATGCTCACGCCGCCAGTGTTCGCTGCGCAGCAACTCCAGGCTTTTGAGGGTGGCGCAGGCCAGCGCCGGCGGCTGGCTGGTGGTGTAGATGTAGGGGCGGGCAAACTGGATCAGGCTTTCGATCAGTTCCTCGCTGCCGGCAACAAACGCCCCCGCGGTACCGAACGCCTTACCCAGGGTGCCGACCAATACCGGCACATCTTCCTGGCTCAGGCCGAAATGTTCGACGATCCCACCACCCTTGGCGCCCAGCGGGCCGAAGCCGTGGGCATCATCAACCATCAGCCAGGCGCCCCTAGCCCGTGTTTCGCGGGCCAGGGTCGGCAAGTCGGCAAGGTCACCGTCCATGCTGAACACGCCGTCGGTAACCACCAGGGTATTGCCGCAGGCTTTTTCCAGGCGTGTGGCCAGGCTGGCCGCATCGTTGTGCAAATAACGATTGAACCGCGCACCAGACAGCAAACCCGCGTCCAGCAGGGACGCGTGGTTGAGCCGGTCTTCCAGCACCGTATCACCCTGCCCCACCAGCGCGGTGACGGTGCCGAGGTTGGCCATATAACCGGTGGTGAACAGCAAGGCACGCGGGCGCCCGGTGAATTCGGCCAATGCCTCCTCCAACGCATGGTGCGGCGTGCTGTGGCCGACCACCAAGTGTGAGGCGCCACCGCCCACGCCCCAACGGGCAGCACCAGCCTGCCAGGCTTCGATCACTTGTGGGTGATTGGCCAGGCCCAGGTAATCGTTATTGCAAAAGGCCAATAACGGCTGGCCGTCCACCACCACCTGCGGGCCTTGCGGGCTTTGCAACAGCGGGCGTTGGCGATAGAGATTATCGGTACGGCGGGCAGCGAGGCGCGCGGCGAGATCGAAAGACATGCTGGCCTCTTACTCAAGGGATTGAACTCAATCAAAAATGTGGGAGCGGGCTTGCTCGCGATGACGGTGTGTCAGTCAACATATGGGTTAGCTGACACTGTGCAATCGCGAGCAAGCCCACTCCCACAGTTGGATGGCATTTCAATCAGACGACAGCGTTGTAGAACTGCTCGCTACTTTTCTGCTCGACCAACGCCTGCTCAATCGCCGCCTGGTGGACCTCATCGGCGTGCTCTTCACGGGCTTCCGGCAAGATGCCCAGGCGTGAGAACAGCTGCATGTCCTTGTCCGCCTGCGGGTTGGCGGTGGTCAGCAATTTGTCGCCGTAGAAAATCGAGTTGGCACCGGCAAAGAACGCCAGGGCCTGCATCTGCTCGTTCATCGCTTCACGGCCGGCGGACAGGCGCACATGGGATTGCGGCATCAGGATGCGCGCCACGGCGAGCATGCGGATAAAGTCGAACGGATCGATATCCTCGGCATTCTCCAGCGGCGTACCCGCCACCTTCACCAGCATGTTGATCGGCACCGATTCCGGATGCTCCGGCAGGTTGGCCAACTGGATCAGCAGGTTGGCGCGGTCGTCCAGGGATTCGCCCATGCCGAGGATGCCGCCCGAGCAGATCTTCATCCCCGAATCACGCACATACGCCAGGGTTTGCAGGCGCTCGCTATAGGTGCGGGTGGTGATGATCGAGCCGTAGAACTCCGGCGACGTATCCAGGTTGTGGTTGTAGTAGTCCAGGCCTGCCTGGGCCAGGGCCTCGGTCTGGTCCTGGTCCAGACGACCCAGGGTCATGCAGGTTTCCAGGCCCATGGCCTTCACGCCTTTGACCATCTGCAACACATAGGGCATGTCTTTGGCCGATGGATGCTTCCAGGCGGCGCCCATGCAGAAGCGGGTCGAGCCGATAGCCTTGGCACGTGCCGCCTCTTCGAGGACTTTCTGCACTTCCATCAGCTTTTCTTTTTCCAGGCCGGTGTTGTAGTGGCCCGACTGCGGACAATATTTGCAATCTTCCGGGCAGGCACCGGTCTTGATCGACAGCAACGTGGAAACCTGCACCCGATTGGCATCGAAATGCGCGCGGTGCACGGTCTGCGCCTGGAACAGCAGGTCATTGAACGGCTGGACGAACAGGGCTTTGACTTCGGCCAAAGACCAGTCGTGACGCAAGGTGGCAGTGAGGCTGGCGCTCATGGGCGATTCCTTGTTTATGCTTGGGCAAGCGCTGTGGGAAGGGCAATACCCACAGGCACGACACGGATGCTCGGCATATTTAAGGAAGATTCATGCACTGTCAACCTGACTACAAACACAAGGTTTACATCTGGTTAAAAAGCAATCAAATCTGTTTGATCTGTGATGAAGCCACTGACTCGGCCGCGACGTTGTGCAACGCCTGCGAAATCGACCTGCCGTGGCTGACACAGGGCTGCCAGGTGTGTGCCCTGCCCTTGCCAGCCAGCGGGCTGATCTGCGGCCAATGCCAGCGGTCACCGCCCGCGTTCAACCAAGTGGTGGCGCCGTGGACCTACCACTTTCCCGTGGACAGCCTGATCAGCCGCTTCAAGCACCAGGGCAAATGGCCCCTGGGGCATTTGCTGGCGAGCCTGTTGGGAGAATGCCTGCAACATCGCTTCGACAATGCCGAACTGTCACGGCCCGAGCGCTTGCTGGTGGTGCCGATGGCCACCAAACGCTTGCGCCAACGCGGTTACAACCAGGCCGCCATGCTCGCCCGTTGGCTGAGCCAGGACCTCGACCTGCCCCTGGATGAACAGGCGCTGCTACGCCCCCATGACACCATCGCCCAGCAGCAACTGGACGCCAAGCAGCGCCAGCGCAACCTGCTCAAGGCCTTTGCCCTGGCACCCGGCGCGCGGGTCCAGGGCCAACATCTGGCGCTGGTGGATGATGTGCTGACCACCGGCGCCACCGCCCACAGCCTGGCGCGCTTGCTGATGGACGCCGGCGCGCGCCAGGTCGACGTGTATTGCCTGGCGCGCACACCCAAGCCCGGCACATGACTTGACTCTGGCGACGCCTGCCCGCAACGTCCTGTGCATTCCAAGCCAGTGTGCAGCCGTTCGCCATGCCTTTACCGTCTCTGTTGAGCCAACATATCGTCCGTCGCCCGCAGCGCATCGCCTTGCTGCAACATATCGCCGAACAGGGCTCCATTACCCGCGCCGCGAAAAGCGCCGGTTTAAGCTACAAGGCCGCGTGGGATGCCATCGATGAGTTGAACAACCTGGCGCAAAAACCCCTGGTCGAACGCAGCGTCGGCGGTAAGGGCGGCGGCGGTGCGCGGCTCTCGGCAGAGGGTGAGCGGGTGTTGCGCCTGTATCAGCGCCTGCAAACCCTGCAAGCCCAGGTACTGGAGGCCGCTGAAGACGCCAGCGACTTCAACCTGCTGGGCCGCCTGATGCTGCGCACCAGCGCGCGTAACCAATTGCATGGCCAGGTGATCACCATCGATAGCCATGGCCGTAATGATCGGGTGCGCCTGGAACTGGCCGGTGGCCTGACCCTTGATGCACAGATCACCCATGACAGCACCCTGCGCCTGGAGCTGGAAATTGGCACTGAGGTGGTCGCGCTGATCAAGGCCGGCTGGCTGGAGTTGATCGCGGCGGACCTGGCACCTGAGCCTGGATTTAACTGCATGGGCGGCGTGGTCGAGGCCATTCTTGATGCCGATGATGGTCCCAGTGAGGTGCGCATTGTCTTGCCGAATGGGCTGGTGCTGTGTGCACTGGCGGCGCCCGAGCAGCTCAAGGCGCTGGGGGCGGGTGAAGGCACGCTGGTACAGGTGCAGTTTGCGCCGAGCAATGTGCTGTTGGGCACGCCGGTTTAGGTGATCTTTAGGGCCTCATCGCGGGCAAGCCCGCTCCCACATTTGACCGGTGTACACAGAAACATTGTGGGAGCGGGCTTGCTCGCGAAGGCGATAGTACACACACCACCTATCTCCAGCCCGGTGCGCTACCATACCCGGCCGGACGCGGCGACCTGCTGCGCGCAGGAGTTCGCATGGCCCACCCGTTTGAAACATTGACCCCCGACCTGGTTCTTGACGCTGTCGAAAGCATCGGCTTCCTCAGCGACGCCCGCGTATTGGCGCTCAACAGCTACGAAAACCGCGTCTATCAGGTCGGCATCGAAGACAGCGAACCGCTGATCGCCAAGTTCTACCGGCCCCAGCGCTGGACCAACGAGGCGATCCTCGAAGAACACCGCTTCACCTTCGAACTGGCCGAGTGCGAAGTGCCGGTCGTGGCCCCGATGATCCATAACGGCGAAAGCCTGTTCGAACACGCGGGTTTTCGTTTCACCCTGTTTCCCCGCCGTGGTGGCCGGGCGCCGGAGCCGGGCAATCTTGATCAGTTGTACCGCCTCGGGCAGTTGCTCGGACGCTTGCATGCGGTCGGTGCCACCCGTCCCTTCGAACACCGCGAAGCCCTGGGCGTGAAGAACTTCGGCCATGACTCCCTGAACACCCTGCTCGAAGGCAATTTCATTCCCAAGAGCCTGTTGCCCGCCTACGAGTCCGTAGCCCGCGACCTGCTCAAGCGCGTGGAAGACGTGTACAGCGCCACGCCGCACAAGAACATCCGCATGCACGGCGACTGCCACCCCGGCAACATGATGTGCCGCGACGAGATGTTCCATATCGTCGACCTCGACGACTGCCGCATGGGCCCGGCGGTGCAGGATTTGTGGATGATGCTCGCCGGTGATCGCCAGGAATGCCTGGGGCAACTGTCGGAACTGATGGACGGCTACCAGGAGTTCCACGATTTCGACCCTCGCGAGCTGGCGCTGATCGAACCCTTGCGCGCCTTGCGCCTGATGCATTACAGCGCGTGGCTGGCACGGCGCTGGGATGACCCGGCGTTCCCCCACAGTTTCCCGTGGTTTGGCAGCGAGCGGTATTGGGGCGACCAGGTGCTGGCGCTGCGCGAGCAATTGTCGGCGCTTAACGAAGAACCGTTGAAGTTGTTTTAAATGAAATCACGCGCGCTCAGCATGTAGGAGCGAGCTTGTCTCCGGGCGGCGTTCCGACGAAGGTCGTTAACGATAACGCGGGAAACCTGACACCCAGCGGTGCCCTCAGGTTTTTCGCGAGCAAGCTCGCTCCTACAAAAAGCCAACCCATCGATAGACAAACTTCCTTACAATCACGGCTTTGTTAGCTGCCTATGCAAGGATTCTGCATGCAAGCCGCCAACCCGCGTCGCGGGTACATCCTGGGCCTGAGTGCCTACGTCATCTGGGGCCTGTTCCCGCTCTACTTCAAAGCCATCGCCAGCGTGCCGGCTGCCGAAATCATCGTCCACCGCGTGCTGTGGTCGGCGCTGTTCGGCGGTTTGCTGTTGCTGGTGTGGAAACACCCCGGCTGGTGGCGTGAACTGCGGGACAACCCCAAGCGTCTGGCGATCCTGGCGCTGAGCGGCTCGTTGATCGCGGGCAACTGGCTGACCTATGTGTGGTCAGTCAACAGTGGGCGCATGCTCGAAGCCAGCCTGGGTTACTACATCAACCCGCTGGTCAACGTGCTGCTGGGCATGCTGATCCTCGGCGAACGCCTGCGCCGCCTGCAATGGGTGGCCGTCGGGCTGGCCGCCGTGGGTGTGGCGCAACAGGTGTGGCAGGTCGGCAGCTTGCCGTGGGTGTCGCTGGTACTGGCGCTGACCTTTGGCTTCTATGGCTTGATCCGCAAGCAGGCGCCGGTCAAGGCGCTGCCGGGGTTGGTGGTGGAAACCTGGATGCTGGTGCCGATTGCCCTAGCGTGGTTGCTGCTCAATCCGACAGCCCACAGCGCGAATATGGCGTTCTGGAGCACCTCCGAGGCCTGGTGGCTGGTAGCCGCAGGCCCGGTGACCTTGATCCCGTTGGTCTGCTTCAACGCGGCGGCGCGGCATTTGCCGTACACCACCCTGGGATTCCTGCAGTACCTGGCGCCGACCCTGGTGCTGCTGCAAGCCGTATTGCTGTTCGGCGAACACATGACCCCCGCCAGCCTGGTGGCGTTCGTGTTTATCTGGGCTGGACTGGCGGTCTACAGCATCGATGCGTGGCTGAGCCTGCGCAAACGCTGATCAAATAACGTACAACCCCCTGCATACCACAGCCGGCGTGGCTTGCAGGGTTTCACCCCAAGGTTATCCACAGCCTGATCCCCGGTGTTTGTGCACAAGCCGTTGAAATTGCTCGTTTTTTGCTCAGCGCACGGAGAGCCCCGGCCGGCGTGGCCTGGCGCCGGGTCTCTACAGCTTATCCACAGGCCCATGCAAGATTTCCATGAACAACCCTGTGGACGGTTATTCCTCGCTGCGCAGTTGCAATTCCACCATCAAATCGTCGGCCAGGGTTTCCAGCGCAGCCTGCAACTCATCCAATGCCAGGGTGGAGGGCACCGCCAGCGCAGCTTCGGCGTGAAACAACGGGTCGCTGCTCATTGGCGCCGGACGCACGTCGGTGCTCAGGCGTTCCAGGTTGACTCCTTGCTTGCTCAACAGCGCGGTGATTTCGCGCACGATGCCTGGCCGATCATTGCCCACCAGGGTCATCAGGATCGGCTTGCTCGCGCTCGCCTGCCCGCCACTGCTCTCACCCACCAGCACCCGAATGCCATGGGTGGACAGGTCCTCCAGGGCGCTGACCAATTCGCTGCGGTTTTCCATCGGCACACTGACCCGCAGGATCCCGGCAAATTGCCCGGCCATATGGGCCATGCGGCTTTCCAGCCAGTTGCCACCGCGTTCGGCAATGCAGTGGGCAACACGTTCGACCACACCGGGTTTGTCGGCGGCGATGACAGTGAGTACGAGATGGTCCATGGCAACAGTCCTCTGGTGATGAATACTCGATTATAGGCACCTGCCTGTAGGAGCGAGCTTGCTCGCGAAAATCGCTAGCGATGACGCGGGCATCCTGGATGTACGCGGCGCACTTGAGTTTTTCGCGAGCAAGCTCGCTCCTACAGGGGATTTGGCTAAGCGAAAAACAAATCGTGTACCATTTTTATATTTATCTGGAACAATCCATTAGTTTTTTGAGAACATCCCATACCCCGCTGTGACCGTACAACCAAAGTGGGTCGCTAAACGACGTATTTAGTCTAATTTTCACAACCGCAACTCATCATGTAGTATGCCTCGGCGCGCACTACATAACGTTAGGTCGATGTCTGCCCAGGCGCCGTCGTAACCCCGAACACCCCGTCAGCAAGCCTTGCGCCGTTGATTGGAACCACCCAGCCGCCGTTGATGGCATGTACTGGTGCCTTGGGTTTGTGGTTTAAATGGCCGAAGGCTTCATTGGTAAATTGAAAAGCTGAAAAGCGAATTAGCTCCGCAGAGTGAGGCAAGCAATGACTGAACACGTTCAAGTCGGTGGCCTGCAGGTCGCCAAAGTCCTGTTCGACTTCGTAAACAACGAAGCCATTCCCGGTACCGGCCTGACCGCCGACCAGTTCTGGGCCGGTGCCGACAAGGTCATTCACGACCTGGCACCGAAGAACAAAGCCCTACTCGCCAAACGCGACGATTTCCAAGCGCGGATCGATGCCTGGCACCAGACCCACGCCGGCCAGGCCCATGACGCGGTGGCCTACAAGGCCTTCCTGCAAGATATTGGCTACCTGCTGCCAGAAGCGGCGGACTTCCAGGCGACCACACAAAACGTCGATGACGAAATCGCCCGCATGGCCGGCCCCCAGTTGGTGGTGCCGGTGATGAATGCGCGGTTCGCCCTCAACGCCTCCAATGCCCGCTGGGGCTCGCTGTACGACGCGCTGTATGGCACCGACGCCATCAGCGAAGCCGACGGTGCCGAGAAAGGCCCGGGCTACAACAAGGTGCGTGGCGACAAGGTCATCGCCTTCGCCCGCGCCTTCCTCGACGAAGCCGCACCGCTTACCGCCGGCAGCCACGTTGACTCCACCGGCTACAAGATTGTCGATGGCAAGCTGATTGTCAGCCTCAAGGGCGGCAGCAACAGCGGCCTGCGCGACGATGCGCAACTGATCGGCTACCAGGGCGATGCGGCCCAGCCAATCGCGATCCTCCTGAAAAACCACGGCTTGCATTTCGAAATCCAGATCGACGCCAGCACCCCGGTCGGCCAGACCGACGCAGCCGGCGTCAAAGACATCCTGATGGAAGCCGCGCTGACCACCATCATGGACTGCGAAGACTCCGTCGCCGCCGTCGATGCCGACGACAAAGTGGTGATCTACCGTAACTGGCTCGGCCTGATGAAGGGCGACCTGGCCGAAGAAGTGGCCAAGGGCGGCAAGACTTTCACCCGCACCATGAATGCCGACCGCAGCTACACCGGCATCGACGGCAATGCCGTGACCTTGCATGGTCGCTCGCTGCTGTTCGTGCGTAACGTTGGCCACCTGATGACCATCGACGCGATCCTCGACGCCCAGGGCAATGAAGTGCCCGAAGGCATCCTCGACGGTCTGATCACCAGCCTGGCAGCGGTCCATAGCCTCAATGGCAACAACAGCCGCAAGAACAGCCGCACGGGCTCGGTGTATATCGTCAAGCCAAAGATGCACGGCCCGGAAGAAGCCGCGTTTACCAACGAGCTGTTCGGCCGTATCGAAGAGGTACTGACCCTGCCGCGCAACACTCTCAAGGTCGGGATCATGGACGAGGAGCGCCGCACCACGGTCAACCTCAAGGCCTGCATCAAGGCGGCCAGCGAGCGCGTGGTGTTTATCAACACCGGCTTCCTCGACCGTACCGGCGACGAAATCCACACCTCCATGGAAGCCGGCGCGATGGTGCGCAAGGCCGCGATGAAGGCGGAAAAATGGATCAGCGCCTACGAAAACTGGAACGTCGATATCGGCTTGAGCACCGGCCTGCAAGGCCGCGCACAGATTGGTAAAGGCATGTGGGCGATGCCCGACCTGATGGCCGCCATGCTCGAACAGAAAATCGCGCACCCACTGGCCGGCGCCAACACCGCTTGGGTCCCATCACCTACCGCCGCGGCGCTGCACGCACTGCATTACCACAAGGTCGACGTATTTGCCCGCCAGGCCGAACTGGCCAAGCGCGAGCGTGCTTCGGTGGACGACATCCTGACCATTCCCCTGGCGCAGAATACCGACTGGTCCGAGGAAGAAATCCGCAACGAACTGGACAACAACGCCCAGGGCATCCTCGGTTACGTGGTGCGCTGGATCGACCAGGGCGTGGGTTGCTCGAAAGTGCCGGATATCAACGATGTGGGCCTGATGGAAGACCGCGCCACCCTGCGTATCTCCAGCCAGCACATTGCCAACTGGCTGCGCCATGGCGTGGTCAGCCAAACCCAGGTCATGGAAAGCCTCAAGCGCATGGCGCCGGTGGTGGATCGGCAGAATGCCGGGGATGCGCTGTACCGTCCGTTGGCTCCGGATTTTGACAGCAACATCGCGTTTCAAGCCGCGATTGAGCTGGTGATTGAAGGGACCCAGCAGCCCAATGGTTATACCGAGCCGGTGTTGCATCGCAGGCGTCGGGAGTTCAAGGCCAGGAATGGCCTGTAACTCACAACTGAAATAAAGAAGCCCCGGTCATATGGCCGGGGCTTTTTATATAGCGTGTAGAAAGATTTAGCTGACAATAATGACGTAGGTCCCCGAAAGCAGAGCCTGAGCCCCAGCCCCAGAACCCGTTCCGTCAACTTTTACACCGGTCAATGTGCCCATATGCACGTTACCGACAACCTTCACCTGGATGGTGCCTGCAACCGGGTGTGTAAAGGTGCGCCCAGCAGGGTCCAGATAATCTATCTGAAATTGCGTATGCGTTAAATTGTGAGTCCCCTGTCCCAGGGACTGGCCATAGTCAATCTCCAGGTGCGTGGTATCACTGCTAGCGACCAGCTTGACCCCAGACGAACTGCCAGAAAATTGATTCGGGAAAAAGCCTTGATCTTGCCCATCGATACGCACCGAGATGTTTGCTTCGACCGTGGTGGTGCTATTACATACATTACTCATGGTGAACTCCTGTTCGCAGCATTGAGGGGCGCCGATCCCAAGCCAGCACCCTCCCAACGATTAAACAGGCCCCCCTCAAAACGCCGATACTGTGAAATCTGACAGTCCCGACCAACGGCCCAACCCCGCCTACTGCGCCATCCCCAACTCGCGCTTGACCATCTTCGCCAACTTCACGCTATCAATCGGCTTGAGCAGAAAGTCCACCACGCTCAAGTGCATCGCATCAATCACATCCGGTGCCTCGGCATCCCCGGACATGATGATGATCGGCAACGCCGCCCGGGTGGACTCGCGCACCCGTCGGATCAATTCCAGGCCGTTGCTGGGAGCCATGCGCAGATCGGTGATCAATAACCCGATGGACGTGTTGGAGTTGAGGAGCTGCCACGCCGCCTCGCCACTGTCCGCCGTCATGCAACGAATGCCGTCCAGCCCAAGGATTTCGGCCAGTAATTCACGGGCGTCTTTATCGTCATCAACGATCAGCACCCGTTGCGGCGGTAGATCAGGCTCCAGCATCACGGCGCTCAGCGCCTCGCGCTCGGCATCACTCAAAATATCTTGGTCGGGCATAGGTTTCTCGGCAGTTCAACTCAATCTCCCAGCACAGAAGTCAGACATCACCGGAAGGGCGAACAATGTGCACTTCGTCGGATAGTTTTCCTAGTGGGCGTTCTACGGGTCTGGACGATATTCATGTAAGGTTTTTCCTTAGTCATTGAAGGCCTTATAGCTACCTAGACTTACGTCCAATGGGCACCCGTCGCGTGGGGGTCGACCATGAGGCACGATAACGACAAAAAAACTGCGGTCATGGTTATGAGTAAAGCTGATGCTTTCACCCAGGCAGGGAAAACTGCGGTGTTGCAGAACATTCACGGCACCCTGCAATTCCTGCAACGGTTCCCGCCCTTCAACCAGATGGAAAACGCCCACCTGGCGTTTCTGGTGGAGCAGTGCCAATTGCGCTTCTACGGCCCCGGCGAGAGCATCCTCAAGCCGTCGGCAGGCCCGGTGGAGCACTTCTATATCGTCAAGCAGGGGCGTGTGGTTGGCGAACGCCCGGACTCGGCCGAAACCACCTTCGAAATCACCACCGGAGAATGCTTCCCCCTGGCCGCCCTGCTGGGGGAACGGGCCACCCGCACGGAGCACAAGGCCGCCGAAGACACCTTTTGCCTGCAACTGAACAAGCCGGCGTTTATCAAGCTGTTTGCCCTCTCCGGACCGTTCCGCGATTTTTCCTTGCGCGGGGTCAGCAGCCTGTTGGATCAGGTCAACCAGCAAGTCCAGCAAAAAGCCGTAGAAAATCTTGGCACCCAGTATTCATTGAATACCCGCCTGGGCGAGTTGGCCATGCGCCACCCGGTGACGTGCAGCCCGCTGACGCCGCTGCGTGAAGCGGTCACATTGATGCATGAGCAGCAGGTCGGCAGCATCGTGGTGGTGGATGAGCACAAGACGCCCCTGGGGATTTTCACCCTGCGTGACCTGCGTCATGTGGTGGCCGACGGCATCAGCGATTTCACCCAGGCCATCGAGCGCCATATGACCCAGGCGCCGTTCTTTTTAAGCCCCGATCACAGCGCCTTCGACGCGGCGATTGCCATGACCGAACGGCACATCGCCCACGTGTGCCTGGTCAAGGACCGGCGCCTGTGCGGCGTGGTGTCCGAGCGCGATCTGTTCTCCCTGCAACGGGTCGACCTGGTGCACCTGGCGCGCACCATCCGCAATGCGCCACGGGTGGAGAACCTGGTGGCGATTCGCGGGGAGATCGGCCAATTGGTCGAACGCATGCTGGCCCACGGTGCGTCGTCCACCCAGATCACTCAGATTATTACGTTGCTCAACGATCACACGGTGTGCCGGGTGATCGAGTTGACCCTCGCCGAGAAAGGCGACCCCGGCGTGCCCTTCAGTTGGCTGTGTTTCGGCAGCGAAGGCCGCCGCGAGCAGACGCTGCATACCGACCAGGACAACGGCATTCTGTTCGACGCCAGGGACGCCGCCCACGCCGCCGAGATTCGCGGCCTGCTGTTGCCGCTGGCGCAGCAGATCAACCAGAGCCTGGCGCTGTGCGGCTTTACCCTGTGCAAGGGCAATATCATGGCCGGCAACCCCGAGCTGTGCCTGTCCCGTGCCGAATGGGCCCGGCGCTTTGCGGCGTTTATCCGCGAGGCGACGCCGGAGAACCTGCTCAAATCCAGTATCTACTTCGACCTGCGGGTGGTCTGGGGCGATGAACAGGGCTGTGAGCAATTGCGCCAGGGCCTGCTTGAGCAGGTCGCGGACAATCGCCTGTTCCAACGGATGATGGCCGAGAACGCCTTGCGCCAGCGCCCGCCGGTGGGGCGTTTCCGTGATTTCGTGCTGACGCGCAAAGGCGCGGACAAGGCCACGCTCGACCTCAAGGTGCAGGGTTTGACACCCTTCGTCGATGGCGCCCGCCTGCTGGCCCTGGCCAATGGGATCGCCGCCAACAACACCCTGGAACGCTTGCAGCAACTGGTGGACAAGGAGGTGATCGAACGCCTGGACGGCGCAGCCTACGAAGAGGCCTACCACTTTATCCAGCAAACCCGCATGCAGCAGCACCAGTTGCAGACCCGCGAGAACCAGCCGTATTCCAACCGGGTCGATCCCGACAGCCTCAACCACCTGGACCGGCGCATCCTGCGTGAATCCCTGCGCCAGGCCCAGCGTCTGCAAAGCAGCCTGGCCCTAAGGTATCAGCTGTGAGCCTGTTCAGTTGGCTGCGCCCTTCCCGTCCGGGACTGGATGAGCATCAACAAGCACGCCTGCAGCAATTGCCAGCAGCGCCCGCAGTGCTCGGCGAAACGACCCTGCGCGACCAGCGCTGGGTCGTCCTGGACCTGGAAACCAGCGGCCTGAACCTCAATCGCGATCAGGTACTGTCGATTGGCGCGGTGGTGATCGAAGACGGTGCCGTCGATTTTTCCCAGCAGTTCGAGCGCACCCTGCAACGGGCGCAAACCAAACTCAGCCCCAGCGTACTGATCCACGGCCTCGGCCCCAGTGCGATCGCCGCTGGTTGCGACCCAGCCGAGGCGTTGCTGGACTTCATGGCCTTTGTCGGCGACAGCCCACTGTTGGCGTTCCATGCACCGTTCGACCAACACATGCTCGGCCGCGCGCTCAAGGACAGCCTGGGTTATCGCCTGGCCCACCCATTCCTCGACGTGGCAGACCTGGCGCCGCTGCTGTGCCCGCAAGCGCATATCCGCGAAGCCGGCCTGGATGACTGGATCGCCCACTTCAACCTGCAGGTCGGTGAGCGCCATCACGCCAGCGCCGATGCCCTGGCCACCGCTGAGTTGATGTTGATTCTGTTCAGCCGTGCCCGCCAGCAAGGGCTGGACAGCCCCGCTGCGTTGCAGCAACGCCTGAACCAGTGGAAACGTCGCAAGCAAGCCCCTTCCTTCTAAACACCGCAACCGGCTCCGGCAATGGGTTGTGGTGCCATCACCCGACCAACGCCAATTGCGCCCATTCCGCGCCTCTGCCACAATCGCGAATAATTCTCGTTAGTTTAAACTTCTCGATTGGTGATGCCTTGTCGTCAGCCCAAAGTCCCCACAGTGAGCTTGTTGGCACGTTGTACCGTGACCATCGCGGCTGGCTGCTGGCATGGCTGCGGCGCAACGTAGCCTGCCCCAGTCGGGCCGAAGACCTGAGCCAGGACACCTTCATGCGCCTGCTGGGCCGTGAAGAACTGCGTGCGCCCCGTGAACCGCGGGCGTTCCTGGTGGCCGTCGCCAAGGGCCTGCTGTTTGACTATTTCCGCCGCGCCGCGCTGGAACAGGCCTACCTCAGCGAACTGATGCTGATCCCGGAAAGCGAACACCCGTCCCCGGAAGAACAGCACCTGATCCTCGAAGACCTCAAGGCCATCGACCGTCTGCTGGGCAAGCTCTCCAGCAAGGCTCGCGCCGCCTTCCTCTACAACCGCCTGGATGGCCTGGGCCACGCCGAAATTGCCCAGCGCCTGGGGGTTTCCGTGCCACGGGTGCGGCAGTATCTGGCCCAGGGGATTCGCCAGTGCTACATCGCACTGTATGGCGAGCCGCTGTGAGTCAGATCAGTTCAAAACCGGTTTCTGCGCGAGTGCTGGATGCCGCGATTGCCTGGCAACTGTCCCTGGATTCCGGGGATGGCAGCGCCGTGGAGCATGAAGAATTCAATAAATGGCTGGCCAGCAACGAAGAACATGCTCGCGCCTGGCGCCAACTGGGCATGCTCGATCAGCGCTTTTGCGTAGCCAGCGGCCCGGCGCGGGCGGCGCTGCTGCAATCGCGTGAAAGTATCCGGCGACGGGTGCGCAAGCTCGGCAGTGGCCTGGCCAGTGTGGTGCTGGTCTGCGGCCTGGCGCTGTTCGCCGGCCAGCGCTACGTGCCCATCAACTATTGGCTGGCCGACCAACGCACCGCCACCGGCGAACAACGCACGCTGAAACTGGCGGATGGCACGCTGATCAACCTCAACACCCACAGCGCCATTGACGTGCGCTTTGACGAAAAGCGCCGGGTGATTGTGCTGCAGGACGGCGAGATCCTCGTCGAGACCGGTCACAACGATGCACGCCCCTTTGTCGTCGAGACCCGCGACGGCAGCCTGCGCGCCCTGGGCACGCGGTTTATCGTCAAACGCGAGGACAACGGTACGCGGCTCAGCGTTTTGCAGTCGGCCGTGGCAGCGCAGCCTGAGGCGTTGCATCAAGAACAGGTGTTCAAGGAAGGCCAGCAGGTCCTGATGCGCCATGACGGCCTCGGTCCACTGCTGACGGTCACTCCCGGCTCCGATGCCTGGACCCGCGGCATGCTGGTGGTCGACAACGCGCGGCTGGGGGATGTGGTCGAAGAACTCGGCCGCTACCGCAGCGGCTACCTGGGTGTGGATAAAAACGTGGCCGACCTGCGCATCACCGGCAGCTTTCCGCTGCAGGACACCGACCTGGCCTTGAATGCGCTGCTGCCGACCTTGCCAGTGCAGATCCAGCAGCGTACGCCGTGGTGGGTGACGGTAGTGCCAAAGGTCGCGGGTAACCCTTAGGGCCCTATCGCAGGCAAGCCTGCGATAGGGCTCTGAACCCCCCCATTTCCTCCCAGACAAAAAATATTTCCCCCCAGCCCTATCACTTTTTGATTCTCGCTCGGCACACAGGCAATTGAGAAATATTTCCATTCAGGAGCCGCCCTATGTCCCGCACGCTAGACACCTTGTTGCGCCCCAGCCTGTTAGCCGTGGCCATTGCCCTCAGCGCCCCGCTGGCCAGCACTGCGCTGATCGCTGCCGAACAGGCGTCTAGCGTACGTGCCTATAACCTGCCGGCCGCCCCCCTGGCCAGCACCCTGAACCAGATCGCCAGCCAGGCCGGCCTGGCCCTGACCCTCAACCCCGCGCTGGCAGCGGGCAAGACCTCGGCCCCGGTCAAGGGCCAGTTCGACGCCCAGGGCGCCCTGCGTGAAGCCTTGCGCGGCAGTGGTCTGCAGTTGGAGCAGAGCAGCGCCGGCACGTTCAGCCTGGTGCCGGTCCCGGAGGGTGTGGTTGCACTGCCAGAGACCAGCATCATTGGCCAGGGCAATTATGAAAGCGCCTGGGGGCCGGTGGAGGGGTATGTGGCTACGCGTACGGCGGCGGGGAGCAAGACGGATACACCAATTGCCGAATTACCGCGTTCCGTGACGGTAATCACCCGTAAACAAATGGAAGACCGCTCTGTTCTCAACCTCAATGACGCCCTGCGCTATACCGCTGGGGTGCAGAGCAGCGGCTATGGTTCTGACTCGCGCAGCGATTGGTTGCTGGTGCGCGGTTTTGTACCGACCCAATTCCTCGATGGCCTGCCTTTGCCAAAGGGCAACTATGCCACGCCAAAAATCGATACTTGGAGCCTGGAGCGTATCGCCGTACTGCGCGGTCCGGCTTCGTCTGTCTACGGCCAGACGCCTCCCGGCGGCTTGCTAGATATGGTCAGCCGTCGTCCACAAGCTGAAAGCAGTAACGAGGTCGAGGTACAGACCGGCACCAATAATCACAAGCAGATCAGCTTCGACAGCACCGGAAAAATCGATGACGAAGGTCAATTCCTTTACCGCATTGGTGGCGTAGTGCGTGACAGCGATACAGCGGTCGATCACATCCCCGACAAACGCTACAACGTCGCGCCCAGCCTGACTTGGAATATCAACGACGACACCAAACTGACCTTGCTCTCGCAGTTCACCCGCGACGACACCGGGATCACTGGCCAGTTCTTGCCGCTGCAAGGCACCAAATTGTCTTCGCCGGCTGGCAAAATTTCCCACCACAAAAATCTGGGTGATCCTGACTGGGAATTCTACGACCGTACTTACTACGCGCTCGGTTATGCGTTTGAAACTCGTCTGAACGATACCTGGCAGTTCCGTCAAAACCTGCGCTACACCAAAAATGACCTGTCATTCCAAGGCATTACTGCAGGTGGGAGTTTTTGGCCAAACGGGCCAGAGTTGGCTGTAGACGCCGATGGCAATGTGAGCCGCTCAGCCGGCAAAGTCGATGAAAACATCGGGCAGTTTGCCGTCGACAACAACTTCCAGGCCGACTTCCAGACGGGGGCTGTAAGCCACACCTTGCTGCTGGGCCTGGACCACCAGCGCTCTGATGCCGATGCTCGTTGGCTGTGGGGTTCTGCCGGTGTTCCTACCATCAACTTCAATCGACCGGTGTACGGCCAGGACTTCTCCAAAGTCCAATACTTCACCATGTATGACTACACTCAGAAAACTCAGCAGACCGGCCTCTACATCCAGGACCAGATGGCCCTCGACAACTGGCGCCTGACGCTTGGCGGGCGTGAGGACTGGGTACACACCGGGACTACCTTCCACAATCAGAACGACGCCACCAACACCCAGCGCGACAAGAGCTTCAGCGGTAACGCGGCGCTCAGCTATGTGTTCGACAACGGCATCACTCCCTACCTGTCTTACGCCGAATCATTCCAGGCGGGCTCCGGTACGCAAGTGCTCAGCACAGGTGCATTCAAGCCTACCGAGGGCAAGCAATACGAAGCCGGTATCAAGTACCAACCACCTGGCACCAAGGCGTTGCTGACCGCCGCTGTGTTCGATCTGACTCAGACCAACACCTCGGTGACAGAAGGCGGCATTACTCGCCAAGTGGGCGAGGTACGAGTGCGTGGCCTGGAGTTGGAAGCCAGTGCTGACGTTACCGAAAGCCTCAAGCTCGTGGGTTCGTACACCTATAACGACAGCGAAATCACCAAGGGCACTGCCGAAGAAAAAGGCAACCGCATGAATCAGGTACCTCGCAACCAGGCCACCGCCTGGGCCGACTACACCTGGCACAGCGGCCCACTGGATGGCTTTGGCGTTGGTGCGGGCGTGCGCTATGTCGGCGACACCTACGGCAATGCTGCCAACACCGACTGGGGCCATGTAGGCTCCTACACGGTGTACGACGCCTCGGCCCACTACGATCTTGGCCGCGTAAGCAGCACCCTGAAAGGAGTCACCGTGGCGGTCGATGCCAAGAACATCTTCAACAAGGACTACCTAGCCACCTGTGATGGTTTCTACTGCTACTACGGCGACCAGCGTAACGTCGTCGCCAGCGTGAATTACAAATTCTAAGACGGTTAAAAACCGCAGATGAAGGGCCGCCCCAATTGCGGCCCTTTTGCCTTTTGGAGCCGTGATGAAAAGCACAACCATCCGCCGCTGGTCCTTCATCCACACCTGGACCAGCCTGATCTGCACCGTGTTCCTGCTGATGCTGGCGCTGACCGGCCTGCCGTTGATCTTTCACCATGAGATCGATCACCTGCTGGGCAACGAGCCCGAACTCCAGCAGATGCCAGCCGATACCCCGCAGCTCAACCTTGAGCAACTGGTGGCCAAGGCCCAGGCCCATCGCCCTGGCGAAGCCATGCAGTACCTGGCCTGGGATGAAGACGACAAGAACGGCGTGATCGCGATCATGGCGGCCACCGCCGGCACCGAGCCGAACGCGTCCCACACTTTCATGCTCGACGCCCGAACCGGGGACAGTGTGGAGATGCCCTCGGCCAATGGCGGGCTGACGATGTTCCTGCTACGCCTGCATGTGGATATGTTCGCCGGGTTGCCGGGCAAGTTGCTGCTGGCGTTCATGGGCATACTGTTTGTGGTCGCGATCATCTCCGGCACGGTGCTGTACCTGCCGTTCATGCGCCGTTTGAAATTCGCCACCGTGCGCCAGGACAAGTCCACACGCCTGCGCTGGCTCGACCTGCATAACCTGATCGGCGTCGTCACCCTGACCTGGGTGCTGGTGGTGGGCGTCACCGGGGTGATCAGCGCCTGTGCCGACCTGATCATCGCCGCCTGGCGCAATGACAGCCTCACCGCGATGATCGAACCCTATAAGAACGCGCCGCCGCTGACCTTGCGTGCGCCGGCGACCGACCTGCTGAAGATCGCCGAACAGGTCGCGCCGGGCATGACGCCAGACTTTATTGCGTTTCCCGGTACGCGGTTTTCCAGTGAGCACCATTACGCGGTGTTCATGAAAGGCAGCACGCACCTGACCTCGCACTTGCTGACGCCGGTACTGATCGACGCCAGCGACCTGAGCGTCACCGCCGTCGCCGGGCGGCCGTGGTACATGGACGCCATGGGCATGTCCCAGCCCCTGCACTTTGGCGACTACGGCGGCATGCCGATGAAAATCCTCTGGGCGGTGATGGATGTGTTGACCATCATCGTGCTGGGCAGCGGTGTGTACCTGTGGCGGGTGCGGCGCAAGGCGGCCAAGCCATGAGGCCGCGGCAGTCGAACTTCTGGAAGGTGTTTGGGGTGCCGCTGGGGATCGGGTTGCTCAGTGGTGCGGGGTTGTTTGCGGCGCTGTTGGGGGATGGAGTTAGGGACTCCCTTAGCTGGATTGGGTTGGGGATCCCGGCGGTAATCGGTGTATGGGGGTTGGTGCGGCGGCCTTGAGAACGCTTTCGCGAGCAAGCCCGCTCCCACATTCGACAGTGTTCACGGCATATCAGAACTACAGGACAAGATTTATCTGCTTACATGCCGTCACACCTATTTAGATCATCCTTACACGTGAGTCGAGAAGCATAAGCGAAGCAAGCTGCTATCGAAACCGGAGGGGGCGAAAGATTCGCAAGGTATGTTTACCGTACGCTTACCTATCAGGAGCGTTGCTTGAAGTATTACTTGTATGTTCCGTTTTTAGAAAAGTGCTCTGCTTTGCCGAAGCGAACAGATAATCCGAGAACAAATAACTAATCAGTAGAGTTAACGGCCCAAGCTTTACCACGACGCACACCATAAGGAAATTTAAACTAGCTGGAGCGCCATGATATTTATCGGGTCTGGGCCGTCATATAAGATCTATCTTAACTCAACTCAGCAGAACGCCTTAGCCGATAAATGGAGCTCAATCCGACACTCATGCCCCTTGCACAAGACGAGGGCAAGCACATACGTAACGACAGAAAAACAAGACACTCCTCAAATATCTTTCAAGTCAGTGCCCATTACGGAATTCAATCAAAGTTATATCGTTACAGCCGTGTAATTTTTCCCCATTTTCAAACTCTCCTATCAGCAGGGTCGTTTCAATCCCCCTCTAAACCTGCAGGTTTCCGCCATCCTCCTAGGAGTAACTAAGCATGCCTACAAAAAAACGCATCATCGAGACTGCCACAGTGAACTCGGATATATCCCAGTTTCAAGATGCTGCTTCGATGACACCAGGTGTTACCCCTACCTTGAGCGAAGATAGCGTCACTTCGTCCACAGACATCACTTCCACCCCCGCCATCACGAAGGTATTCGACAACGTCGGAGAAAGCGTAGGCTTGCGTGGCAGTAGCAGCAGCACAGATGACGCTCGGCCTACCTTCCAAGGCATCGCCGAACCCAATAGCTTGGTGACTGTCCGTGACAACGGTGTATTACTCGGGACAGCCCAGGTCAATGCCTCCGGCGAGTGGAGTTTCACTCCCGCCATCGACCTGAGCCCAGGTGACTACAATCTGCGTGTCAGTGACTCTTTTGGCCAGAGCGAGGTGTTCGTGTTACGTATTCTGGGACCGGGAGAAGCTGCACCCGAAGTCGGCATCACGTACTATTTCGATGATACCGGCGTACAACAGGGGTACTTCCCCAATAACACCAGCACCGACGATGCCCGCCCTACCTTCGGTGGAGTTGCTCAGCCCAAGGCCATCGTCACGATATATGAGGGTGATCAGGTCATCGGTTCAGCTCAGGCTGATGCCAAGGGTAAATGGCAATTCACACCAACCAATGACCTAAGTGTTGGCGCTCATAGTTTCACGGTGATCGATGCCAGCGGTCAGCATAGCGACGTCTTCAACGTACAGATCCAAGACCCGACGCAAGCGCCGGATCCAACACCTCGCATCAGTTGGGCCGTTGATAATGTAGGTTCAAGTCAAGGTAACCTCGGTAACGGCGCCAGCACTGATGACAACTTTCCGGTATTGTCCGGCCACGGCACGCCCAACAGCGTACTCAATGTATATGCCAATGGCACTTATCAGGGGGGGGCTAACGTTGATGCCAGCGGCAACTGGTCCTTCAGCTTCAGCCAACCACTACTCGAGGGTAATCAGATCCTCACTGTGGAGGACATCACCGACGGCTTGATCAGCGCGGACTTCAACTTACATATTGAATCCTTTCCAGCGTTACCTCAGCCGCCAAACATTGAATCGGTCTTTGATAATGTCGGCTACAGCCAAGGCAGCCTGGCCAGCGGCGCCAGCACCGATGACCTGCGCCCACAGTTGCAAGGGAAAGGCTCCCCCAATAGCGAGCTGCATATCTTCGATAACGGCATCTACCTGAACTCGGTCAAAGTCGACAATGGCGGCAACTGGTCACTCAACACCTTCAAGGATTTGAGTGGCGGGACTCACAGCTTCACCGTGGTGAATGCTGCCGGACAGAGCAGCCAACCCTTCGAGCTGAATGTCATAGCCCCGCCCGAGCCGAGTATTGACTCGGTCTTTGATAATGTCGGCTACAGCCAAGGCAGCCTGGCCAGCGGCGCCAGCACCGACGACTTGCGCCCTCAGTTGCTAGGGAAAGGCTCCCCCAATAGCGAGCTGCATATCTTCGATAACGGCATCTACCTGAACTCGGTCAAAGTCGACAATGGCGGCAACTGGTCACTCAGCACCTTCAAGGATTTGAGTGATGGGACTCACAGCTTCACCGTGGTGAATGCTGCCGGACAGAGCAGCCAACCCTTCGAGCTGAATGTCATAACCCCGCCCGCGCCAAATCCAAGTATTGGATCGGCCCAAGACAATGTCGGTGGTGAACAGGCATTTCTCACCAATGGCGCCAGCACCGATGACGCTCGCCCAGGCCTGTATGGGGAAGGCCGACCTAACTCGGTTATCACGATCTATGACGGTGAGCAGGAGATCGGCTCGACAATCAGTAACACTGGAGGTGATTGGTACTTCAGCCCACGTACCGAACTGTCCTTGGGTGATCACCATTTCGTAGCTGTCGACAGTGCTGGCGAACGTAGCGAGACCTTCTCACTGACGGTAGAACCTCAGGCCCCCTTTATCAGCTACTTTATCGACAACGTTGGTATCGAAACGGGTTACTTTGGTGATGGAGACGCTACCGATGACGCTACGCCTACGTTCACTGGCAGCGGCATACCTGATAGCCTGATCACTTTCTACAGCGACGACCAAGTCATCGGCTCGACTCAAGCCTCCGCTGACGGCCAGTGGCGGTTCACACCGGCACAGCCTCTGAGTGAAGGTGATCACAGCATTAGCGCGATAAGCACCAATGGCGTGATCAGCAATACATTCGAGCTGACAGTTACCCCTCTGACGGGGTTGAACAATCCGTTGGGGCTGACCCTGTCCGATGTCATGAGCGACACCAGTAAAGACTTCTTTGTCACAGCAGCACCTGAAGTCAGCAGCGGATTCTCCGTACCGGTCCTGGCGTTTGATGCACAACTGTTTGCTCAAGACAGCACATTATCGCCAATCCCCTCCACCGATTACGGTGTAACCGTTCAGGCCGACCTGACGATGGTGAACTTGATGGAGCAAATGCAGCTGCATCAACCAATGACATAAAAACGATAAAAGTCTCAACTTAATCTGAAATCCCCCCTGAAAAAACGGGGCTGCCGGGCTGGATGATTGTGTGAGCGATCACCAGTCCAAGAGGTGTAGCCCCGCCTGGAAGCTGTCGGCGCATCTGGGCTTATTAAACATACCCGTCGCCAAGTCGTTGATCTTGAACCCGCGATTTTGTCCGAAAAAGGTGTCAAGGAGGAGCTCACGACCCAGTGATATCCCCAGATCTAAATGTGGGGGCTTGCTCGCGATGAGGCCCGCAAAAACACCGTAATGTCCCTCGCCAGCCACCCAACAACTGTCTAGTCTATGGCCGACCTTTTCCGAGGATTGCCCATGTCCGCGCCTAGCATGACGTTGTTCCAACATCCCGCTTCGCCATTTGTCCGCAAAGTCCTGGTCCTGCTCCACGAAACCGGCCAGCAAGACCGGGTCGCGCTGGAGACCGTGCAGGTCACGCCGATCAGCCCGGTCCCGGCGCTGAACGAAGGCAACCCGGTGGGCAAGATCCCGGCCCTGCGCCTGGCCGATGGCAATGTGTTGCACGACAGCCGGGTGATCCTCGACTACTTCGACCACCAGCATGTCGGCAACCCGCTGATCCCCCGTGATGGCTCGGCCCGCTGGCGGCGCCTGACCCTGGCCTCGATGGCTGACGCGGTCATGGATGCGGCCGTACTGATGCGCTACGAAACCGCCCTGCGCCCGGCCGACAAGCAGTGGGACAGTTGGCTGCAAGAGCAGCGCAACAAGATCCGCCGCGCCCTGGCCGAGCTGGAGCGGGACGCTATCGCTGAGTTGGCCTGCCATTTCGACATCGCCTCAATCAGCGTCGCCTGCGCCTTGGGTTATGTGGATTTCCGCCACCCGGGCCTGCAGTGGCGCTCCAGCAATCCAAAACTGGCAGCCTGGTACGCCGAGGTCAGCCAACGGCCTTCGATGCTGGCGACTCAGCCTCCGGCCTGACCGGCGCCCCCCTGTAGGAGCGAGCTTGCTCGCGAAGGTATTGCAGGCGCATTGCCGAGGTGGATGTACCTTTTGCGCGAGCAAACTCGCTCCTACAAGGGGCGGGGAGCAAGGCGATGATCATCGCCACCAACTCTCCCCTCACCTGCTGATCCTCACGCAGCCCGATCATTGCACCGCCTCCAGGTCAAACGCCAACGGCTCGGCCGCCTTGCGCTTGCCCACGCCATACCAGTCCAGTTTGCGTGTCAGCACCATCACCGTGCCCAACAGCCCGAACAGCAACAACGAGCCCATCAACAGCGCGTAATCCTCGGCACTCAGCAGCCCGTACAGCAAGCCGTACAGCGCCGCCAACCCCGCCGAGAACCCCAGGCCGTGGGCCACGCTGCGCAGCACATGGCACACATAAAAACCGATCAACAACACACAAGCACTGGCCGAGATCAGGTACGCCAGGGCAAAGCCGATATGCTCGGACAGCGACAGCAGCAGCAGGTAGAAAAACGCCAGGGCCACCCCCACCAATGCATATTGGATCGGGTGCACCGCCAGGCTCTTGAGCACTTCGAACAGGAAGAAACCGGCGAACGTCAGGGTGATAAACAGCAGCGCATATTTGATCGCGCGGTCACTCTTGAGGTACTGGTCCACCGGGTCGATAAAGTTCACGCCAAAGCTGCGTTCGTTGAAGTCATCACAGCGACTGCCAACCACGCAGCCGTACAGCGCCTCCTCAAGGTTGGTGGAGAAAAACGACGTCTGCCAATTGGCGGTAAACCCCTGGTCAGTGACCTCGCGCTGCACCGGCAGGAAGTTGCCGACAAAACTCGGATGGGGCCAGTTGGAGGCCAGCTTGACCACGCTGGTCTTGCCCACCGGCAGCACTTGCAGTTGCTCGGTACCTTGCAGGCGCAGGTCGAAGGCGAAATCCAGCGGTGCGGGGTTCTTGCTGTCTTGGGCCGGCAACGCTACATGCACGCCGGCACCGAGGAAGCTGACCTGGGTGCCCGGGGCAAACTCCAGGCGTTGGCTGCCCAACTCCAGCTTCAGGGCGTTTTCAATCCCACGGATGTCGCTGATGCCGACCGCCAGGAACGCCTGCTCAAACGTGTAATCGGCAAAGTTTTCCTTGATCCCCATCTGCGCCGGCAGCACAAACCGACCGCTGATACGGTTGTCGGCATGGAACAGCCGCGCCTGGTAAATCCCCCGCGCCCGCAGCTCGGTCTGCACCTTGCCGTCGAGTTCGAAATGCTCCGGCAGGAAGTACAGGCGCCCGTGTTCTTCGCTGAGCACTTCATAGCGTTTGTTGAGCTTTTCATTGAGCTTCCATTCACGCACGGTCTTGCGATACGGCACCACCATCAACGGCCCACTCACCTGCTGGCTGTAGCTGGAGCTGCGGGCAATGTCCATCAATACGCCGTCGCGCATCTCCTGGCGGTCGTTAATGATGCCGTCAATCATCAGCAACGGAATCAGCAATAGCAGGATCAGCAGCGCAATGGCGCCCAGTTTGAATAGCAGGCTGCGGTTCATGGGTCTCTCCCTGTTTGGATGGGGAGAGTCTGGTGGTGGCGTGTGGGGGATTTATGAGGGCAATGTGGAGACTGTGTGGAGATGCAGCACCACTTGCACACCACCGGGCACATTGCCGATCTGCAATGAGCCGCCATGCAGCTTCATCACTTCCTCGACAAAATTCAGGCCCAGGCCGGTGCTTTTGCGCCCGCTGGCCGGGCGTGGCAAGGAGTAGAAACGCTCGCTCAAGCGTGGCAAGGCATACTCGGGGATTGGCTCGGCCTGGTTGAACAGGCGCACATGCACATCCTCATTGTGCACCTGGGCACTGAAGCGCAGGATGCCGCCGGGCGGGGTGAAATCCAGGGCGTTTTCCAGCAGATTGCCCAGGGCCTGGCGCAGCAGGAACGGCTCGCCATACAGCTTCACGTCAGCTTCGATCAGGCGCTCGACCTGCAACCCGGCCTGTTCGATCCGCGCACATTGCGCCTTGAGCACCTCATCCACCAACGCCGCCAACGGCACCGCCGATTGCTGCTCCAGGCCCTGGCGTTGTTCGACCTGGGCCAGGTTCAACAGGCGCTCGATCAACTGCTGCAACCGCGCGCTTTCGCTGGCGATATTGCCGACAAACCGTTGCTGCTGGACCGCTGTCATTTCACCCTGCAACAACTCCGCCGCACCACGGATCGCCGCCAGCGGGCTTTTCAGTTCATGGGTCAAGGTGTGTACATAACGCTCGACGTAGGCCTTGCCTTCCAGTTGTGTACGCATGTGCTCCACCGCCGTGGACAGCTGTTCCAGCTCACCGCCGCGATAATGCGGCAACTCGGCGCGCCGCCCTTCGCTGACGGCCTGGGCATAGGTGGTCAGGCGCCGCAGCGCAGCACTCAGCCACCACGACAACAGCGCCCCCAGCAATAAACCCAGCGCCACCAGGCCCGCGCCGTACCACAGTAAACGGCGCTCGGTACGGTCGACATAGGGTTGCAGCGAACTGTTGGGCTTGGCCACGGTAACCGCGCCGATGATCTGCCCGTTATCGCGGATCGGTGCGCCGACGTGCATCACCGACGAGGCCGGGTCATCGGCATCACTGCGGGTCGAACGGGCGCCATATTCGCCGCGCAGGGTCAGGTACACGTCGTTCCATTTCGAGTAGTCCTGGCCCACGGCTTCACCGGTGGAGTCCAGCAGCACAATGCCCTTGGCGTCGGTGACATAGATACGGTGGTTGACCTGGTTCTTCGCCAGCCCCCAGATCGTCGCGCCGGGCTGGCGCTCGCCATAGGCCTTGAGCACCGTCGGCCAGTGGCTTTGGCCCAGGGTGCCGTTCTTCACATCCTCACGCAGGATTTCCGCCAGCAGGTTGGCGGTGTCCACCAGGGTTTCCTCGGTGGACTGGCGCACGCCGGGGCGGATTTCCTTCATCACCGTGTTGAGCACAAAGTAGCCGGTCAAGCCGATAAACAGCGCATACACCAGGAAAATCCGCAGCCCCATGCGCATCAGGCGTGGCTCGGGCTGTAGCTGTAACCCAGGCCGCGATGGGTCTGGATCGGCTCGGCATCGGCCGCCACACTGCGTAGCTTGCTGCGCAGGCTTTTGATATGGCTGTCGATATTGCGCTCGTAGCCGGCATCGGCGGCCACACCGACAGCATCCAGCAGTTGCTCACGGCTGAACACCCGCTCGGGCTGCTCCAGCAGGCAGTTGAGCAGGCGAAATTCATGACGGGTGAGGTTCAAGGGCAGGCCACGGTAGTGGATCTGTACCCGCTCGTGATCGACCTGGAACAGTTCGCTGCTGGGCGGCGCCACGACCGGCATCACCCGCTTGAGGATCGCCTTGACCCGCGCCGCCACTTCCCGGGGGCTGAAGGGCTTGACCACATAATCATCGGCACCGATCTCCAGGCCCACCACGCGATCGATCTCACCGTCGCGGGCACTGAGGAACATCACCGGCACTTCACTGAAGCGGCGCAGTTGCTTGCAGGTTTCAAAGCCGCTGATGTCCGGCAGGCCGATGTCGAGGATCAGCATATCTGCCGGGGTCTGCCGTTGATGCTCCAGCGCCGCCTGGCCGAGGGTCAGCCAGGTGGTGGTGAAACCTTCGCCCTGCAGGGCAAAAATCAGCGTGTCGGCTATCGCCGCTTCGTCTTCGACAATCAGGATATGAGGCATGGCGTCCGAGCACAGGGAGCTAAAGGTGAACGGTGCCCCATGCCTTGTGCGGCGTCAATCAGCAGTCGGGTTTGTCGGCGGTATAGCGGCGGGCCGGGTTCACGGCGGCGCCGAATTCACGCAGGGCCTTGGCACCGATCAGCAGCGGGTAGTTGAAGCTGCTGCGATCGGTCAGGTTGACCTCGACGGTGCGCTTGACGTTGCCCAGGCACATTTCCAGGTCCACCACCGGGCGTTTGGCGACGCTGGTTTCTTCGCCGTCTTCATCTTCGTCAGCACGGTTCTTGATCTTGCTGATGCGCGCCACTTTGTGTTCGTAGACCTTGTTGCTCACATCCTTGCCACTGAGACGGAAGCGCACCCAATCCTCACCATCGCGGGTGAAGGTCTCGATGTCACGGGCCGACAGCGAAGCCGTCAGCGCGCCGGTGTCCATCTTGGCCTTGAAGGTTTCACCGATCTCCGGCAACTGGATGTATTCGTAGCGCCCGTACAGGGTCGGCTCGGCGGCCATCACCGGCAGGGCAGCCAGGGCTAACAGAGCAAGGAGAGATTTCACGTCGGGGGGTTCCTTGAAGTAAGTAGGCCAATACTAGACTGCAAATACAGCCCGAAGTTGGATCATTACTTACCATACACAACACAAAGTGAAACATTCGTCAGGCGATTTGCGATTTGGCCTCTAGACTCAAGCTGCTTATGATGGCCCGTCCACCCGCTTGCAAGAGTTCCTTATGCGCCGCCTGCTCACCGGCTGTTTTGTCACACTGCTGCTGTTACTCAACACGCTGATCCTGATCGGCCCCCTGTTGGTATTCGCCCTGCTCAAGCTGGTGGCGCCCGGTCGTTCACGGGACTACGCCTCCGCCGCAGTGATGTGGATCGCCGAGACCTGGGCCGAGATCGACAAGCTGATATTCGCCTGGTGCATTCCCACCCAATGGGACATTCGCGGCGATACCGGCTTGCGTGGCGACACGTCCTACCTGGTGATCAGCAACCACCAATCCTGGGTCGATATCCCGGCGCTGATCCAGACCCTCAACCGGCGCACGCCGTTCTTCAAGTTCTTCCTGAAAAAGGAACTGATCTGGGTACCGTTCCTGGGCCTTGCCTGGTGGGCCCTGGACTACCCGTTCATGAAACGCTACAGCAAGGCGTTTCTGGCCAAGCACCCGGAACTGGCGGGCCAAGACCTGAAGATCACCCAACAGGCCTGCGAGCTGTTCAAGCGCCAGCCGGTGACGGTGGTCAACTACCTGGAAGGCACGCGGTTCACCCAAGCCAAGCGGGCACAACAGGATTCACCCTTCACCCACCTGCTCAAGCCCAAGGCCGGTGGCGTGGCGTTTGTGCTGGCGGCCATGGGCGAACAGCTGGACGCGATCCTCGACGTCACGGTGGTTTATCCACAAGACAGGATCCCGGGCTTCTGGGACTTGATCAGCGGCGCAGTGCCCCGCGTGATTGTTGATATCCGCACCCGCGAGCTGGATCCAGCGCTGTGGCAGGGCGATTACGAGAACGATCCGGCGTTTCGCCAGACCGTCCAGAACTGGGTCAACCAGCTCTGGATGGAGAAGGATGTGCGCATTGATGAGTTTGCCAGGTAACTCGTTGCCGACAGCGATTACCCCCAGACAAACTCACTCGTTTAAAACTCGACCGAAGCACTGCTACCTGCACTGAAACCAATACCGCCAACGCTCCCCGAGGCGTGCGCACCACCGGAGGCATTACCCGCTCCCGACTCAGGTTTGTTACCGTTTGTCATTTCAGAGAAAGACATGAACTTCATACCGCTGGCCTTCTCAAACTCCTCCTTGGTCATTTTTTCGTTGGCGCTCTGGGGTTGCACGAATGACGAGACTGGGTTGCGCGATATTGTTGATTCACTCATTGAAAGATCTCCATGAAGGTAATGACACCCGTCCTGGCACTCCCTCACAGGAATAAGAAGAAGCCGGGTTCCAAGCGAGTGTTGATCAGTGGTACAGACCGACCGCTCAGTTCCCAGGACAACTTCACAGCGAGATGTTTCTCAGCTCCCCGCCCCCCAGATGCCGGCGAGCTTGCCCAGTACAGAAGTGCTTGCACCCTGGCCACCCAGATACTGCAGGATCACCGGGGCAAACTGGCCGATCATGCCGCTGTCCATGCCCAGGGCGCTGAAGGCGGTGTTCAGGTCGTTGGTGTCTTTGACGTTACCCAGCAGGCCATCGAGGCCGCTGGTCTTGCTGCCGCCGGTCTGGCCGAGCATGCCGCTCAAGGCGCCGAGACTGCCCAACGCATTGTTGCCCGACAGCTTGTCCAGGCCCGGTACGCTCTTGCTCAACTGCGAGTAATCACTGCCGCCCAACTGGTTCTTGGCCAGGCCCAACATAGCGCCGGTACCACCGACCGCCTGCTCCGGGGTGATATTCAACTGCTTGGTCAACGCCCCCAGCAAACCGGCGGTTTCTGAAGTCGGTGCGGCAGCGGCGGCCTTGTTGGTACCTTGCGCGCCGGACACGGCGTTGGCCACATCGCCCAGGCTGAAGCCTGCTGCGAATACCGGGCTGGCAGCCACGGTCAGGAGGCAGGACAGGGCAAAACCGCGTGAAATCTTCATGGGGACAACCTCTAAAATTAGGAGCTAAAGCAGCCGTTGGACTCAGCATCCCGTAGGTTGTTCCGCCGCGCAGATTTGTTCAGATAGGCGACAAAAACCGACGCAATCAAATTGCCACTAGGAACCCATCACCGCTCATAGGGTCAATCAAGACACTACAAAATTTGTCAGGAAGAGCCTTATGACTGCGTCCCAACCTCCAGTGATCGAGCACAAGCCCTCATTCTGGACCCGCTCACGCCTGTTCATCGGCGCCTGTGTGGTGGTGGTTGCCGGCATTGGCGGCGCGCTCTACACCCAGGACAGCGTAAAAGCCGCTGCAACGCTGGTGAGCACTACGCAACAACCGGCTGCGCAAATCATGGCGCACAAGGATTACCTGGAAGTCCAACCGATCGCCAGCACTGCGCCGGAACCGGATCGCAGCCTTGAACTGTGGGCCCTGCCCGCTGGAGGCACACCGGTGTCCCTGGGCCTGTTGCCGGAGGATGGCAAAGGCATCATTGGCCTTAATCCGCGCCAACAGGAAACCATCAGCCAGCCGGTAGAGTTGATGGTCAGTTCGGAAACCAAGGGTGGCTCGGTGAGCAAGCAGCCTACCGGCCCGACGGTGTACCAGGGCGCGCTGGCAATCCGCTAACGCTCAAACACCACAAAACCAATGTGGGAGCCAGCTCCCACATTGGCTATTGGTGGCGGTGATTACGCCGCGCTGAACAACTTGTGCGGGTCAATCACAAACTTCTTCGGCACACCGGCATCGAACTCGCCATAACCGCGTGGCGCGTCGTCCAGGCTGATCACCTGTACGCCCACGATTTCGGCGATGTTGATACGGTCCCACATGATCGCCTGCATCAACTGGCGGTTGTACTTCATCACCGGGGTCTGGCCGGTGTGGAAGCTGTGGGACTTGGCCCAACCCAGGCCAAAGCGAATGCTCAGGCTGCCCATTTTCGCGGCAGCGTCCACCGCACCCGGATCTTCGGTGACGTACAGGCCGGGGATGCCGATCTTGCCCGCCACTCGTACCACGCCCATCAGTGAGTTGAGCACCGTGGCCGGGGCTTCCGCCTTGACGCCGTCGTGGCCGTGGCCGCGTGCTTCAAAGCCCACACAGTCGACGGCGCTGTCCACTTCCGGCTCGCCGAGCAACGCAGCGATTTGTTCGTGCAGCGGAGTGTCAGTGGACAGGTCGGCGATTTCAAAACCCTGGGCCTTGGCATGGGCCAGGCGGATCGGGTTGACGTCGCCGATGATCACCACCGCCGCACCCAGCAGGCGAGCAGAGGCCGCAGCGGCCAGGCCAACCGGGCCGGCGCCAGCAATGTAGACGGTACTGCCAGGGCCAACGCCTGCGGTGACCGCTCCGTGATAGCCGGTCGGCAGGATGTCGGAGAGGCACGTCAGGTCGCGGATCTTCTCCATGGCCTTGTCGCGATCCGGCAGCTTGAGCAAGTTGAAGTCGGCGTACGGCACCAGCACGTATTCCGCTTGCCCACCCGTCCAGTCACCCATGTCCACGTAGCCGTAGGCACCACCGGCACGGGCCGGGTTGACGGTCAGGCACACACCGGTGTGTTGCTCTTTGCAGGAACGGCAGCGCCCGCACGCAACGTTGAACGGCACCGATACCAGGTCGCCAAGCTTCAGGTTCTCGACGTCGCTGCCTTTCTCGATCACCTCACCGGTGATTTCGTGACCCAGTACCAGGCCGGTCTGGGCGGTGGTACGGCCGCGCACCATGTGTTGGTCGGAGCCGCAGATGTTGGTGGAGACCACGCGCAGGATGACGCCGTGTTCGATCTTCCTGCCACGGGGATCCTGCATTTTGGGATAGTCGATTTTCTGTACTTCGACCTGGCCGTTGCCCAGATATACGACACCACGATTACCAGACATGCTTTCACCTCGCTGTTGTTTTTATGGAACTGCGCGGCCCTTGGGTTGGGCTGCGCGTTTAAGTGCTCGGGTTGCAAATGCTGTTATTGCGTTGTTAGTAAGGGCCTCTTCGCGAGCAAGCCCGCTCCCACATTCGACCGTGTTCCAAAGTTGGAATGCAGTCGAATGTGGGAGCGGGCTTGCTCGCGAAGGCGTCCATCAGAGCACCACCGTCCTATTGGCGTTCAAGAATACCCGCCGCTCAATGTGATACCCCACCGCCCGCGCCAGGGTCAGGCCTTCAATATCCCGCCCCTTGGCAATCAAATCCTCGGGATAATGACTGTGGTCCACCACCTCCACGCCCTGGGCGATGATCGGGCCCTCGTCCAGGTCGTTATTGATGTAATGCGCAGTGGCGCCGACCAGCTTCACCCCTTTGTTGTAGGCCTGGTGATAAGGCTTGGCGCCCTTGAACCCCGGCAGCAACGAGTGATGGATATTGATCGCCTTGCCATCGAGCTTGCGACACAACTCTGGCGACAGCACTTGCATGTAGCGCGCAAGGATCACCAGTTCGGCGCCCGCCTCTTCAATCACTTGCCACACCTGACGCTCCTGGGACGGTTTGTCGTTGGGGTCGAGGGGGAAATGGTAGTAGGGAATCTGGTGCCAGTCGGCCAGGGGCTTGAGGTCGGGGTGGTTGGAGACCACCGCGACCACATCCATCGACAGTTGACCGATACGCTGGCGGTACAGCAGGTCGTTGAGGCAGTGGTCGGCCTTGGAGACCATGATCACCACTTTGGGCCGATAGTTCGGTGCCGTCAGCTCGAAGATCATGCCAAAGGCTTCGCCGCGCGTGGCCAGGCCATCACGGAAGCCTTGTTCGTCAAAACCATCGGGCTGGCGGAATTCCACGCGGATAAAAAAGCGGCCCGAGAGGCGGTCATCGAACGAATGGTGCTCGGTGACGTAGCAGCCTTGCTCGAACAGATAGCGGGTGACCGCGTCCACCGTGCCGAGCACGCTGGGGCAATCGGCGGTCAAAATCCATGTATCAGGTGCGCGGCTCATTACAGTTAACTCCTCATACAGCGATGCGGCTTACTGTAGGAGCGAGCTTGCTCGCGAAAAATCCAAGGGCGCCGCGTTCATTCAGGATGCGTGCGTTATCGTTGACGTTTTTCGCGAGCAAGCTCGCTCCTACAGGGTCATATCAGGCTTGGACGTTCAGGCCATATTCGGCCGCCGCATCCTGCAACCACAACCACCAGTAATCCGAGAAGCTGCGACGGATCAGCAGTTCCCAGGTGTCTTCGCCAGTATGACGAATCACCAGTTGCGACTTGGCGAACACCGTGCCCACGGCCTTGCCCACCGGGAAGCTGTCGGGATGCACGTCGTAGCTGGTGGATTTCATCAGCACATCGCGCACGTTCGGGCCGCTGAGTTCGAGGATCTGCTGGCCGCCACTGACGTTGACGACCTGGATATGCAACTCACCCAGGGCCGTGCGCAGGCTTTGCTCGGCGGTGAATTCTTCGCCGCTTGGCACGATCAACAGCCACTCATCCGGGCCGAGCCATTGCAGGCTGGTTTCACCCTTGACGATCACCGTCAGGGCGCCGGGCAACTCGATGCCCAAGGCCTTGTGTACGCCGGCGGCAAACGCGGCGTCATGGCCATCGCCACGGATGGTCAGGTGGCCGAGCAGTTTCTTTTCACGCACGGTCACGCCGGCGTTCTTGCGACCCTTGCCCACCTGGCTGGCAAGGTCGGCATGGTGCAGCGACGACTCGGCCTTGGCCCTGGTGGTGGGGCGTTGTTGGTAAACATTGGCTGCGGTCATAAAGCACCTTTCTTGAATTCTGTGGTGGATCTACTGGCGCCTTCGCGAGCAAGCCCGCTCCCACATTTGGAATGCATTCCCCTGTGGGAGCGCGTTTGCTCGCGAAGGCCGCGACTCGGTCTGTCAGATGTTCTGCCGCTCGCCTTTAGGGTCGAAAAACACCGAAGACACAATTTCGGCCTCGATCACGCTGCCATCGGCCTGGGGCGAGAACACCCGCTCACCCATACGCTTCAAGCCGCCCTTGACCACCGCCATCGCAAATGAATAGCCGAGGGAGTTGTGGGCATAACTTGAGGTGACGTGACCGACCATCTTCATAGGGATCGTCTGCTTGGGATCGAACACCAACTGCGCGCCTTCCGGCAGCCACACCTTCGGATCAATCGGCTTCAAGCCCACCAGTTGCTTGCGCTCTTCGCGCACGCAGTCTTCACGGTTCATCCCACGCCAGCCGATCCACGAGAACGGTTTGGTACGGCCTACGCACCAGCCCATGTTCAGGTCGTCCGGGGTCATCGAGCCGTCGGTATCTTGCCCTACGATGATGAAGCCCTTCTCGGCCCGCAGCACGTGCATGGTCTCGGTGCCATACGGGGTCAGGTTGTACTGTTTGCCGGCCTCGACGATCTGCTCCAGCACGCCCATGGCGTAGTCGGCCTGCACGTTGACTTCATACGACAGCTCGCCGGTGAACGAGATGCGGAACACCCGCGCCGGCACACCGCCGACCAAGCCTTCTTTCCAGGTCATGAACGGGAAACCGTCCTTGTCCAGGTCGATATCAGTGACTTCGGCCAGCAGCTTGCGGCTGTTGGGACCGGACAGGGTCATGGTCGCCCAGTGGTCGGTGACCGAAGTGAAGTACACCTTGAGGTCCGGCCATTCGGTCTGCTGGTAGATTTCCAGCCACTGCAACACACGCGCCGCGCCGCCAGTGGTGGTGGTCATCAGGAAGTGGTTGTCAGCAAGGCAGGCGGTCACGCCGTCGTCGAAGACCATGCCGTCTTCCTTGCACATCAGGCCGTAGCGCGCCTTGCCCACGTCGAGCTTGGTCCAGGCGTTGCTGTAGATACGGTTGAGAAACTCGCGGGCATCCGGGCCCTGGATGTCGATCTTGCCGAGGGTGGACGCATCCAGCAGGCCCACGCTGTCGCGCACGGCCAGGCATTCGCGTTTGACCGCGGCATGCAGGTCTTCACCGTTGCGCGGGAAATACCAAGGGCGTTTCCACTGGCCGACATCTTCAAACTCGGCGCCGTTCTTCACGTGCCAGGCTTGCAGCGCGGTGTAGCGCACCGGCTCGAAGATATGCCCACAGTGCCGGCCCGCGACCGCGCCGAAGGTGACCGGCGTGTAGTTGGGACGGAACATGGTGGTGCCCATCTGCGGGATGGTCACGTTCAGCGAACGGGCGGCAATCGCCAGGCCGTTGACGTTGCCCAGCTTGCCCTGGTCGGTGCCGAAGCCCAGTGCGGTGTAACGCTTGACGTGTTCCACCGACTCGAAGCCTTCGCGGGTGGCCAGTTCGATGGCGGCGGCGGTGACGTCGTTCTGCAGGTCGACAAATTGCTTCGGCGCCCGTGCAGTGGCTTTCTCGTGGGGCACCTGGAACAGCGCCAGGGTTGGCTCTTCCAGACGCGTCAGGGCTTTTGGCAGGGTGCCTTCCACCGGAGCAAACCCGGCTTCGCTGGCCGCGCGTACGCCGCCTTCAAAACCATCGGCCAGGGAGTCACCCAGGCCGTAGACACCGTTGATGCCCCCCACGCACACACGTTTTTGCGGCGCTTCGCCGGGGACGAAACCGAGGATATCTTCACGCCAGGTCGGCTTGCCGCCCAGGTGCGAAGCCAGGTGCACCACCGGGCTGTAGCCGCCTGAACTGGCCACCAGGTCACAGTCCAGCCACTCGCCGGGGCTGGTGACTTTATGGGCTTTCACATCAATGGCCGCCACGCGGGCAGCGGTCACATGCTTGCTGCCACGGGTCTCGATCACCGCACTGCCGGTGAGGATGCGAATGCCTTTGGCGCGAGCCTCTTCAACCAGCGCGCCGCGTGGGTTGTGACGCGCATCGGCCACGGCGACCACTGAGAGGCCCGCATCGAACCAGTCCAGCGCAACACGGTAAGCGTGGTCGTTGTTGGTCGACAGCAGCAACTTCTTGCCCGGTGCGACGCCATAACGACGCACATAGGTGGAGACCGCGCCAGCCAGCATATTGCCCGGCACATCGTTGTTGCCGTACACCAGCGGCCGCTCGCAAGCACCGGTCGCCAGCACCACGCGCTTGGCGCGAACACGGTGCATGCGCTGGCGCACCTGGCCAATCGGCGCACGATCGCCGAGGTGGTCGGTAAGGCGCTCATGAATGGTCAGGAAATTATGGTCGTGGTAGCCGTTGACGGTGGCGCGCGGCAACAGCAGCACACCCGGCAGCGCTTGCAGCTCGGCGATCACACTGGCGACCCACTCCACCGCTGGCTTGCCGTCCAGGCTTTCACGGGAGTCGAGCAAGGTGCCGCCGAACTCTTCCTGTTCATCGGCGATAATCACCCGTGCGCCGCTGCGCGCAGCGGCCAATGCCGCAGCCAGACCCGCAGGGCCAGCACCGACGATCAGCACATCGCAGTGATGGTTCATGTTGTCGTAGGTGTCCGGATCGTTCTCGGTCGGCGAGCGACCCAGGCCTGCGGCCTTGCGGATGTACTTCTCGTAGGTCATCCAGAACGATTGCGGGTACATAAAGGTTTTGTAGTAGAAGCCCGGCGGCATCAGCTTGCCGCCGACCTTGCCGAGAATGCCCATCATGTCGTTGTTCACGCTCGGCCAGCCGTTGGTGCTGGTAGCGACCAAACCTTGATACAGCGCCTGTTGCGTGGCGCGTACGTTGGGAATCTGCGTGGCTTCGGTGGCACCAATCTGCAGCACCGCGTTCGGCTCTTCGGCGCCAGCGGCAAAGATGCCGCGCGGGCGCGAGTACTTGAAGCTGCGGCCGATGATGTCAACACCGTTGGCCAGCAGGGCGGCGGCCAGGGTGTCGCCTTCAAAGCCCTTGTAGCTCTGGCCGTTGAAGGTGAAGGTCAGGGCTTTATTACGGTCGATCCGGCCACCGTTGGACAGGCGATTGATCTGGCTCATACCTTCTCTCCAGAGGCCTTGGCGGTGAATTGCGGCTTCTCGCCGATCTTGTAGGTTTCAAGAATTTCGTAGGTCAGGGTGTCGCGGGTGGCGTTGAAGTACTGACGGCAACCGGCGGCATGGATCCACAGTTCGTGATGCAGCCCACGGGGGTTATCGCGAAAGAACATGTAGTCGCCCCACTCTTCGTCGGTGCAGGCATTGGGGTCCAGCGGGCGCGGGATATGCGCTTGGCCGGAGGCGTGGAATTCCTCTTCGGAGCGCAGTTCGCCACAGTGAGGACAGAAGATATGCAACATAGGGAATTTCTCCTGTTAGTGGGCGACGGCCGCAGCGCCGTGTTCGTCGATCAGCGCACCGTTGTGGAAACGGTCGATGGAGAAAGGTGCCGCCAACGGGTGCATTTCACCCTTGGCCAGGCTCGCGGCAAATACGTTGCCTGAGCCGGGGGTGGCCTTGAAGCCACCAGTGCCCCAACCGCAGTTGAAAAACATGTTCGGGACCGGGGTCTTGGAGATGATCGGGCACGCGTCCGGCGTGGTGTCGACGATGCCGCCCCACTGGCGGTTCATGCGCACCCGCGACAGCACCGGGAACATCTCGACGATGGCCTGGATGGTGTGTTCGATCACCGGGTACGAACCACGCTGGCCGTAGCCGTTGTACCCGTCGATACCGGCGCCGATCACCAGGTCGCCCTTGTCGGACTGGCTGATGTAACCGTGTACGGCGTTGGACATGATCACGCTGTCGATAATCGGCTTGATCGGCTCCGACACCAACGCTTGCAGCGGGTGGGATTCGATCGGCAGGCGAAAACCGGCGAGCGAAGCCATATGCCCGGAGTTACCGGCCGTGACCACACCGACGCGCTTGGCACCGATAAAGCCTTTGTTGGTTTCCACGCCGATGCACACGCCGTTTTCCTTACGGAAACCGATGACTTCGGTCTGCTGGATCAGGTCTACGCCCAAGGCGTCGGCGGCGCGGGCAAAACCCCAGGCCACGGCATCGTGACGGGCTACGCCGCCGCGCCGTTGCACGGTGGCGCCGAGTACCGGATATCGAGTGTTTTTTGAGCAGTCGAGGTAAGGGATTTCGTCCTCGACCTGCTTGGCGTTGAGCAGCTCACCGTCCACACCGTTGAGGCGGTTGGCGCTGACGCGACGCTCGGAGTCACGGATGTCCTGCAAGGTGTGGCACAGGTTGTAGACGCCGCGCTGGGAGAACATCACGTTGTAGTTCAAGTCCTGGGACAGGCCTTCCCACAACTTCATCGCATGTTCATAAAGGTGGGCCGACTCGTCCCACAGGTAGTTGGACCGTACGATGGTGGTATTGCGCGCGGTGTTACCGCCGCCCAGCCAGCCTTTCTCGACCACGGCCACATTGGTGATGCCGTGTTCCTTGGCCAAGTAGTAGGCCGTCGCCAGACCATGCCCGCCGCCGCCGACGATGACCACGTCGTAGACCTTTTTCGGGGTCGGCGTGCGCCACATCTTCTGCCAGTTTTCGTGATGGCTGAGGGAGTGCTTGAAGAGGCCGAAGCCCGAGTAGCGTTGCATAGTCATTACTCCAAAACCGCGCTCAGCGATAAACCGGGAAATCAGCGCACAGGGCAGACACGTGCTTGGCCACGTTGGCCTCGACATCGGCATCGCCGAGGTTGTCGAGGATGTCGCAGATCCAGCCGGCCAACTCGACGCACTGCGCCACTTTGAAACCGCGCGTGGTCACCGCCGGGGTACCGATACGCAGGCCCGAGGTCACGAACGGCGACTGCGGGTCGTTGGGCACCGCGTTCTTGTTGACGGTGATGTGGGCGCGACCGAGGGCTGCGTCTGCGTCCTTGCCGGTGAGGCCCTGGCGGATCAGGCTGACCAGGAACAGGTGGTTATCGGTGCCGCCGGACACCACATCGTAGCCACGCTTGATAAACACGCTGGCCATGGCCTGGGCGTTGTCGATCACCTGCTGTTGATAAGCCTTGAAGCCTGGCTCCATCGCCTCCTTGAAGCACACAGCCTTGCCCGCGATCACGTGCATCAGCGGGCCGCCCTGTGCGCCCGGGAACACGGCGGAGTTGAGTTTTTTCTCAATCTCTTCGTTGGATTTGGCCAGGATCAAACCGCCACGTGGACCGCGCAAGGTTTTGTGCGTGGTGGTGGTAACCACATCAGCGTAAGGCAGCGGGTTCGGGTACAGGCCGGCGGCAACCAAGCCTGCGACGTGAGCCATGTCGACGAACAGCAGCGCACCCACTTTGTCTGCGATCTGGCGGAAGCGCGGGAAATCCAGGGTCTTGGAGTAGGCAGAAAAACCGGCCACGACCATTTTTGGCTTGTGCTCGACGGCCAGGCGCTCGACTTCGTCGTAGTCGATCAGCCCGGTGTCGGTGTTGATGCCGTACTGCACCGCGTTGTATAGCTTGCCCGAGGACGACACCTTGGCGCCGTGGGTCAGGTGACCGCCGTGGGCCAGGCTCATGCCGAGGATGGTGTCGCCGGCATTGATCAGCGCCAGGTACACCGCGCTGTTGGCGGACGAGCCGGAGTGCGGTTGCACGTTGGCATAATCGGCGCCGAACAGCTGCTTGGCGCGCTCGATGGCCAGGGCCTCGACTTTATCCACATGCTCGCAGCCACCGTAGTAGCGCTTGCCTGGATAGCCTTCGGCGTATTTGTTGGTCAGGCCGCTGCCCTGGGCCTGCATTACGCGCTTGCTGGTGTAGTTCTCCGACGCGATCAGCTCGATATGATCTTCCTGACGCTGCTCCTCGGCATTCATGGCCGCCAGCAGTGCGTCGTCATATCCCTGGATCTGGTCTTGTTTGCTGAACATCGCGTCTCTCCCAGCCTTTCGTATTGTTGAGGCCCGTGCAGGGCCCTTTGATGCGATGGTAGGGCCGGCGCAAACAGACCAAATGCCTGCGCACGCCACGCAAAGGTGCGTTTACGACATGGCCTGGGCAAATGCTAACTGGAGGCCGACAAACTGTAGGAGCGAGCTTGCTCGCGAAAAACCTGAGGGCGCTGCGTTCAATCTGGCCGCCCGCGTTATCGTTGACGTTTTTCGCGAGCAAGCTCGCTCCTACAGGGGGTTAGGCGATGATCTGACGGAGGAGTAATAGCAGGAGAAAATGCAAGGGATAGAGGATGTAGGCCCAGCGGCGCATGGCCGCAGGCGAGGCATTTTTGGCATGTCGCAACAAGACCAATCCGGCCAATGGCGCAATCAGGCACATGGCCAATCCCGACAGCGCCACACCGTTGCCGCTATCCAACAAAACCTGCCACTGATTGGCAGCCACACACACCAACCCCGGCACCACGCTGAAATACCAGGGGCGACTGAACACCAGCAGCATCGCCAACGGCAGCAATACACCAAAAAAACCGAACATCAGGCTCGACGAAAATACCGCCGCCAATAACAAGGCGATCAGCGCCAATCCACGATCAAAAAGCACCTTCTGCAGCCATCCCCGGGCAACCAGCAAACCCAGTGCCAGGGTTGGCAGCACATTCAATGTATCGGCATCCTCGATAAACATCCGATACGGCACCTCGCTGATCGCACTGAACAGCAGCAACCAACCCAGGTAACGCCATTGAAAGGTCGCAGGTCCATCCTTGACCCGGTGCAGGTTCGCCGCAATCGCCAGGCAAAACCACGGGAACGCCAGGCGCCCCGGTACGTAAAGGCCATCGAGGTTCAAGCCGACATAACGCAAGTGATCGAGCACCATGCACAGCAGGGCCAGCCATTTGAGCAGGTCGAGGGCGCCATCGCGCACGCGTCCTACAGGAATCGTTTCAGTACCGTGCATAATTCCCCAGAGACTTTGCATTAACAGTGCGTGCGCCCGCCGGATATTCTTGGTTAAAGTGCGCACCAACATCGACCACAGGAACGGGCCATGACCGACAAGAGCCAACAATTCGCCAGCGACAACTATTCCGGTATCTGCCCGGAAGCCTGGGCCGCCATGGAACTCGCCAACCAGGGCCATCAACGCGCCTATGGCGACGATGAATGGACCCACCGTGCCGCCGACGGTTTCCGCAAACTGTTTGAAACCGACTGCGAAGTGTTCTTCGCCTTCAACGGCACCGCCGCCAACTCACTGGCCCTGTCGTCCTTGTGCCAGAGCTACCATAGCGTGATTTGCTCGGAAACCGCCCACGTCGAGACCGACGAATGTGGCGCACCGGAGTTTTTCTCCAACGGCTCCAAGCTGCTCACCGCCCGTACCGAAAACGGCAAGCTGACCCCGGAATCGATCCGCGAGATCGCGCTCAAGCGCCAGGATATCCACTACCCCAAGCCCCGCGTCGTGACCCTGACCCAGGCCACCGAAGTGGGCAGCGTGTACACCCCGGATGAAATCCGCGCCATCAGCGCCACCTGCAAGGAACTGGGGCTGAACCTGCACATGGACGGCGCACGCTTTTCCAACGCCTGCGCCTTCCTCGGCTGCTCACCCGCGGACCTGACCTGGAAAGCCGGCGTGGACGTGTTGTGCTTTGGCGGCACCAAGAACGGCATGGCGGTGGGCGAAGCCATCCTGTTCTTCAACCATAAGTTGGCCGAAGACTTCGACTACCGCTGCAAACAGGCCGGTCAACTGGCGTCGAAGATGCGATTCCTTTCCGCGCCGTGGGTCGGCCTGCTGGAAAACGATGCCTGGCTCAAGCATGCGCGTCACGCCAACCACTGCGCGCAGTTGCTCAGCAGCCTGGTGGCGGACATTCCCGGTGTGGAGTTGATGTTCCCGGTGCAGGCCAACGGCGTGTTCCTGCAACTGTCAGAGCCGGCCATTGCCGCGCTGACAGCCAAGGGCTGGCGCTTCTACACCTTTATCGGCAAGGGCGGCGCGCGCTTCATGTGTGCGTGGGATACCGAGGAAGAGCGCGTACGTGAACTCGCGGCGGATATTCGCGAAGTGATGGGCGCCTGATCTCAGACTTGTCGGCGATGGCGCCCTCAAGACCGCCACCGCCGGCAAGCCGATTTCTACAACTGGAGGGGTTGCAAGGCATCCCACTGGTCAATAGGCCCGGGATTGTTTTCGAACGCCCCACCGCCAAATGTCACCGCCAGTTTGTTCACCGCATTCAAGGCTGTGGTCACAGCGCCCTCGGCCCAGCCACCGGTCCAGGAGATGTCATCTCCCGACAGAATGAAACCGTCCGGCTCGCCCTCCTTCACACCGCTCATGAACTGGGAAAACAGCAGTCGCTGATACTCATACTGCCCCGGCAGGTTCATCTTGAAGGCACACAGGTAAAACGGCTCGTCTTCCCAGTTGATCTCGACAAAGGGGTCAACCATGCCGAACTCGGCGGCCAGGTTCAGTTGCGTGTTGGCGTACACGGTATCCAGCAAGGTTGTGCACAACTGGACATGGGACGGCAACGGCGCGCTACGGTCTCCCAGAAACTTCAGACTGTCATCGTTCCAGGTATATGAAAGAAACATCCCGCTGCCCTTGTTCACCCCGTTACCTGGGCCGTAGTCCAACAGGTATGTGCCACGGGTCAGGCGATCCGACAAGGTCACGCTCATCTTGTAGCGACCACCCTCGAGATCACTCCAAAACGGCCGGCGGGTGGTGGCGAAGATTTTCGCCGACTGCATGTAGTGGGTATACATGACCGCCTCCCAGGTAGCCTGGGGCAGCAAATTGTTCATTGAGGTAAAACGTTCCTTGCCATCCATATAGCGGAACTTGTCGAGTATCCGCACGTGTGGCGTATAGACCACACTTTTAAAGTTGCGCAGGGTGTCGCTGTCCAACTTGTTGTCATGCAGGTACACATCGAACGTGCCATTTTTCAGGCGAATGATCTGCCGGACCTCCTGGTTGAGAGGATCGGCGATTTCCCGACGCGTCAGACTCTCCACAGTCGTGTCCGCCGGCCAATGGACCAGAGCGTCGCCGAACGAAGCCGGCGTGCCGCTCCATAAGCGCTGGGGCAGTTCGCTGGAGCCGTCGTACATCAAGGTATGGTTGGTATCCAGGCCGGTATAAAGCACCCGCAGCACTTCCAGGAAACAGTTTGGATAGTCCGTGTTCCAGCCGCCAGTGCCGAAGCCGATCTGGCCAAACAGGTCGATGTCTTCACGGCTCCACTTGGCCTGTTCGACCATGGCGGCATAGAAACTGAGGCCATCCCATCCCGCCCTCAGGATCGTGTTCCAGATGGCCTTGATTTCGTCCTGATTCACCTGCCCCTCACTCATCGCAGCTTCCATGTCAGCGAAACGGATCGGGTCCTGCGCCAGAAAATCGTCGAAGAACATGTCCTCGATTCTTCTGTATTTATCCGGGAGATTATCGCGCTCGTAATAAGTCTGCTCATTCTTATAGTCGACAACGGTACTGGGCGCAGCAGGTGAACCAGGGTTGGGAAAGTCCGCCGAATTGGTGCTCATCCCAACCTTATCAAAGTAGTGCATCAACGCCTTGCCGGATTTGGGAAAGCGCATGGCTCCCAACTCACAAATCACCCGGTTCTGGGGGTCGTTGCGATCACCTACCACGTGGGAGTAGAGCCGCCCACCGATACGGCCAGAGGCCTCTACCACAATCGGATGCAGGCCCATGCGCATGGCCTCATAGGCAGCAACCAACCCGGATACGCCGGCACCGACAATCAGCACCTGGGCCCCCAGTTGCTCCTCGGGGACGCGACCCAGAGGCTGCTTAAGCATGGCCGCCCGCAATAAATACCAGGCGTAATGAAAAGGGAAATCAGGAATCAGCGCCGTAACGTTGTTGTTCAGCAGCCGTTGGGCACCTTGGGAACGGGAGGGAATTGCAGACATGATTGCTTCCTTGCAGGTTGGTTGGGTGATTGTCCACCCTCTACTACAAGGCTAAAGGTGACTGCGACGGGACTGAGGATCAGCCTAGAAGATCTTCTAGGCTGCAGTTATATCGCTTTGCAATAAGACTGCGGGGCTCCATCGCCATTAACGAAAACCCATTACTTACGAAAAGTCTGAAGTGATTATTTATAGATCACGATTCAATTGGCTCATCAGTTATCCGATGCTGCGGAACTCACTATAAAAACAAGCCGTGAATCTATGACCACCCTATCTGACAAGACGGCTCCTCCCGTCACACCCGGCCTGAAAATCGAGACCCGTTCCATTGACTATGTGCCGCGCAACGAACGGCACGGCAAAGTCTGGCACCAAGGTCCCTTTTGGTTCACCGGCAATTTCGTCCTCACCACCATGGTTACCGGGTTCACCGGTGCTGCACTGGGCTTGAGCCTGGTCTATGCAATCCTGGCGATTGTCATCGGTGTGGGCCTTGGCACTTTCGCCATGGCCTTCCACGCCAACCAAGGCCCGCGTATGGGCTTGCCGCAGATGATCCAGTCGCGGGCCCAGTTCGGCCTGCGCGGGGCGATCGTGCCGTTCATTGCCGTGATCTTTGTGTACATCGGCTTCAACGTGTTCAACGTGATTCTCGCCACCGATGCCATCAACACGGTCCTGCCGGGGAGCCGGGCGCCGTGGTATGCGCTGATGATCATCCTTGCGGTGGTGATTGCGGTGATCGGCCATGACTTGCTGCACACCGTGCAACGTTGGCTGACCTACGTGATGATCAGCGTGTTCGCGGTGCTGACCGTCGCCGCCTTGATGAGCCTGTCAGCCGATGCGGCGGTGGCCGAGGCGCATTTCTCCTGGTCAGCGTTCCTGATCCAGCTCAGCGCCGCCGCCGGTTATCAGATCAGCTACGCCGTCTATGTCTCGGATTACTCGCGCTATCTGCCTCACCAAACCCCGTCGCGCCGGGTGATTTTCTGGACATACCTGGGCGCTGCCGGCTCGGCCCTGTGGCTGATGTCCCTGGGCGCGTTCCTGGCCTCGGCCCTGCCTTCGCCCGATGCCATCGGCAGCGTGCGCACCGTGGGCAACCAAGTGATTCCCGGCTTCGGCACCTTTACCGTGCTGATCGCGGTGCCAGCGCTGGTTGGCATCATGGCAGTCAACTGCTATGGCGCGATGCTGACCGGTATCAGTGCCATCGACGGCTTCGTGAAGATCCAGCCGCGCCTCAAGAGCCGTGTCATCGGCATCGGCCTGGTAGCGGTGATCATTTTCCTGATTGCCTTGAGCATTCCTGACAGCTACCTGGCCAGTTTCAACACGTTTGTGCTGCTGATGCTGTACTTCCTGGTGCCGTGGACCGCCGTCAACCTCGCGGACTTCTACCTGGTGCGCAAAGGCCAATACGCCATCAGCGACATCTTCAACCCCGCCGGCATCTATGGCCAATGGGGCAAGGCAGGCCTGGTTGCGTACTGCCTGGGCCTGGTGTCGATGATCCCGTTCATGTCGCTGAGTTTCTATGAAGGGCCGGCCGCCGTGGCGCTGGGCGGGGCTGACATCGCGTTCGTGATTGGCCTGGGCGTTTCCACGGCCATCTATTGCATGATGAGCCGCAACCTTGACCGTGATGCCGAACGCCGAGCCATTGTCGCCAGCGAAGCCATGCTGGAAGGTAATAATCCATGAATACCCTACGTGTCGTCTGTCACCAACTCGCACCGCGCATCGCCGATGTGGAACACAACCGCGCACTCAGTGCCGAGGCTATTCGCGGTGCGGCGGCGCTGGGCGCGCAGGTGGTGGTGTTGCCGGAGTTGATGCAAAGCGGCTACGTGTTCAATGACCGTCATGAAGCCCTGGCGGTCTCCGAGGATCTGGATGGCCCGACACTCACCCTGTGGAAAGCCCTCGCGAGCGAGCTGGGCATCATTGTCGTGGCCGGGTTTTGTGAGCGGCTGGATGCTGGCCGCCTAGCCAACAGTGCAGCGCTGATTGAACCCGACGGCAGGCTGACGGTGTACCGCAAGGCGCATTTGTGGGGTCGCGAAAAATTGATCTTCACCCCCGGCAACGAGCCCCCACCGCTGGTCGAAACCGCTGTCGGACGCATCGCCATGATGATCTGCTACGACCTGGAATTGCCCGAGTGGGTACGCCTGGCGGCACTGGCCGGGGCCGACCTGCTCTGCGCTCCCGTGAACTGGCCGGACGGCCCGCGCCCAGCTGACGAGAGGCCGGCAGAAATAGTCCGGGTCCAGGCCAATGCCGCAGTCAACCGCATGTTCATCGCCGCTTGCGACCGTCATGGCGAAGAGCGGGGCGTCAACTGGGTGGGGGGATCCGTGATTGTCGACGCCGATGGCTACCCCTTGGCCGGTGCAGTCTCACATCAGAAAGAACAGCGCCTGGTGGCTGACCTGCCGCTGGCCCAGGCCAGGGACAAATTCATCAGCGAGCACAACCACGTACATCAAGACCGTCGGCCGGTTTTGTACTGAACCCTGCGCTGCATACTGGCGAATTGCCGAGACTGTTTTTTGATATTTCTGACAGCTACCAACCCGTTTTTCATGGACTAGGATCTTGGAACCCGCAAGGAAAAGGCCGCTGCAGAGGCCGCCTTTTGGGCCAGACTGCCTGCCGAACAATCGGCCGGAAACGGAAATCCAGCAGAGGGCTACACCATGGAAAATCAAAACTTCGGCAACATCCTGCAAAATGACACTCAACTATCAACCACCCTTGTCGGCTGGGATGACTTCAGGAAACTGGCGCAAGTCGGTGACATCATCCAGGAACCTGGCAGGACGTTGAGAATCACTGAAAAAGTCTTCGAACCGACAGCTTCTGGCGAGCAATTCACGATCCACATCTACGCACGTTAATCCTACCGCCTGATCGTTCCCACCTTCGCGGGGGAACGATCAGCGGGGGATTAGAACTCGATGCGCACATCCCCCTTGGGCACGCTGCAGCACGACAGGATGTAACCCTCGGCTTCGTCTTCCTCGGTGATGCCGCCGTTGTGCTCCATTTCCACTTCGCCGCCCAGCTTCATGACCTTGCAGGTCCCGCAAATCCCCATACCGCAGGCCTTGGGGATCAGCAGGCCGAGCTTGGCCGCCGCCGCATGGACTGTTTCGCCCGGCGCCACACGGATGCTTTTCCCAGACGCAATGAACTCCACCTGGTGCAGGTCCGCCTGGTCAACTTCCGGCGCGTCCGCTGCTTGTTCGGCTTGCTCCACCGCGTCGGCACGGGCTTCCGGCGGCGTGGCGCCGAAAGACTCCTCGTGATAACGCGCCATGTCGAAACCGGCCACTTCCAGCAAGCGCTTGACCGCATTCATGTAGGGCGTGGGGCCGCAGCAGAACACTTCGCGCTCAAGAAAATCCGGCACCATCAGTTCCAGCATCTTGTGGTTCAGGTACCCGCGATACCCGGCCCAGGGTTCACCCAGACCGTGCTTCTCGCAGATCAGGTGCAGGCTGAAGTTGTCGATCCGCGAGGCCATGTGTTCCAGCTCACGGTGGTAGATGATGTCTTTGGGCGAGCGCGCGCTGTGGATAAACGTCATATCGACATTCGCGTTGGTGTCATAGAACCAACGGGCCATGGACATCACCGGCGTGATCCCCACGCCACCGCTCAGGTACAACACCTTCGGGCTCGGGAAGTCGATGGCATTGAACAACCCCACCGGGCCGTGTACCGCCAGCTCTTGCCCCTCATGCAGGGTGTCGTGCAGCCAGTTGGAAACCCGTCCGCCCGGTACGCGCTTGATCGTCACCGAAAAGCTGTAGGGCACCGACGGCGAACTGGAAATGGTGTAGGAGCGCATGATCGGCTGACCTTCGATTTCCAACTCCAGGGTGACGAACTGCCCCGGCTTGAAAAAGAACAGGATCGGCTGGTCAGCCATAAAGCAGAAGGTGCGCACGTCCCAGGTTTCCTGGATGACTTTGACGCAACGGACAATGTGTCGACCATTGGCCCAGGTCTGGGTGGTGACAGGATTCAGGAAGCTGTTGGACATGCTGTTCTCCACGGCCGTAGTTCGGCTTGATGCTGGCGATTCTGCGTAAGGCCGCTACCTGCCATTTACCTATCTGCGACATTCGCATACTTATCGCGACCAGCCCCCATACCACTGGGGTTGCGCGTCGGGAACAGAGTGGGCCATGTCGTTAATGGATAAGGTTGCGGGCACCGCCGGGCCCACACTCGCAGCCAACAACGACGCTTTCTTTACGCCTTGCTGCAAACCTGATTAGCCACTTATCGCGGCCACACAGAATGGCCTTGAGGACACACACGATGGACGTCACCGCAACCCTGAGCTTGGGCGATCCGCTGGAACCCGCACGCAAGGCCACCGCACAAATGCTGCAAGAACGCGAGCGCACGTTCTCGCTGCCGCAGCCGTTTTACTCTGACCAGCGACTGTTCGATATCGACATGCAGGAGATCTTCCAGAAGGAATGGTTGATCGCCGGCATGACTTGCGAAATCCCCACCAAGGGCAACTACCTGACCCTGCAGATCGGCAAAAACCCGATCATCGTGATTCGTGGTGCCGAAGGCGTGGTGCATGCCTTTCACAACGTCTGCCGCCATCGCGGTTCGCGCTTGTGCACCAGCGACAAGGGCAAGGTCGCCAAGCTGGTTTGCCACTACCACCAGTGGACCTACGAACTCGACGGGCGCCTGCTGTTCGCCGGCACCGAGATGGGCACCGACTTCGACATGAAGCAATACGGCCTCAAGCCAGTGAACGTGAAGACCGCCGGCGGCTACATCTTTATCAGCCTGGCCGAGAACCCGCCGGCCATCGATGACTTTCTGTCGACGCTGAACCACTACATGGAACCCTACGACATGGAAAACACCAAGGTGGCGATCCAGACCACCTTGTTCGAAAAAGCCAACTGGAAACTGGTGCTGGAAAACAACCGCGAGTGCTACCACTGCAACGCCTCGCACCCCGAGTTGCTGAAAACCCTGCTGGAATGGGACGACGTCACCGACCCTCGGGCCGACCAGGCCTTCAAGGACCACGTCGCTGCCTCTGCTGCCGCCTGGGACGCCGAGAAAATCCCTTACGCCCACGCCAGCTTCGGCCTGCGTAACCGCATCGTGCGCATGCCGCTGCTCAAGGGCACCGTCTCCATGACCCTGGATGGCAAACAGGGCTGCAAAAAATTGATGGGCCGGATCCAGAACCCGGACCTGGGTTCGATGCGCATCCTGCACCTGCCCCACTCGTGGAACCACTGCATGGGCGATCACATCATCGTCTTCACGGTGTGGCCGATCAGCGCCCAGGAAACCATGGTCACCACCAAGTGGCTGGTACACAAGGACGCCGTGGAAGGTGTGGACTACGACGTCGAGCGCATGCGCCAGGTGTGGGACGCGACCAATGACCAGGACCGTCGCCTGGCCGAAGAGAACCAGCGTGGGATCAACTCCACCGCTTACCAGCCAGGGCCGTATTCCAAGACCTATGAATTTGGCGTGGTGAACTTTGTGGACTGGTACAGCGAACGCATGCTCAACAACCTGGGAGCGGCACCGGCGCCATACCTCAAGGGCGTTGCCGCACACGAGTAACTGACCCACCGAGCATCAAACTGTGGGAGCGCCAGTCAGTTAAGCCTTTTTGTAGGAGCGAGGGGGACGCCTAGTTCTTGCTCGCGAAGAACTTGAGAGCGCCGCGTTTACCTAGCAAACACGCGTTATCGTTGACGTCCTTCGCGAGCAAGCTCGCTCCTACAGAAAGCAGAATCCGCTTAACTGACTGGCATTAGGGCAAGCCAGCTCCCACAGTTTGGCTCTCCACTTGGTCAGAAATTGATCATCGCGCCGCCAGCCCGCTGTTACCCTGCCCTCCAGCCATCGCCCAACAACTTATCCACAAACCCACCCACAGCAATTGTGGGCAACTGCTCTCTCCCCTCGAAATAAAACCAAGAAAATCCGTGACTTATTCAAATAAGCGGGTTTCACCCTATATTGATCATATTTCAACCATAAGCGTACAGGCCACGTTTTACATGGCCTACAGCAGAACGCAAACACCTTATCCACAGAAGCGCCAACAGACTTTGGGGGCAACTTTGGCCTATCTGTGGAAAACCATCTGAAACCGAGCAAAATCGAGGCTTTGCGCGAAGATTCAAGCTGAAATGGCAATATTGATCATATTTCAACCAGACCACTACAAGCCTTTATCTATAAGGCCTGTAGCGGGTAGCGAACATCTTATCCACAGAAGCACCAACAGACTTTGGGGGCAACTCTGGGTCGGAGTTTTTCCTTATCCACAGAAAAAGCCCAGTAAAAACCGTCGCTTAGGTTGGTTGTTTTTCGTACAGAGGGCTGTAGGGCTTGATTCTATTGGGATGTGGACAGCCGCGAACAGGTTATCCACAGGTGGGTTAACAGGGATTGTGGGTAAGCCGATTCGACTATATGAACCTTCCTCCTTGAGGCGGCCGACACTTTTATAGTTCATAGGCTCCGCCCAACCACGCTATGACCAGAATGGCTAGCGTGAACAGGGTGAATAGTAAAGGGGCGACCATCCAGAGTTTTAGATTCCCAGGTACGCTCTTCACTTCTTCAGGAAGAACAAGTTTTCGCCAATAGAACATCTGAGGCATCAATAACACAGCAGCTATCGCCATTAACCGGACAGGAGCGCCTTTAAAGTGTTGGTTGCGAAGCATGTTCTTGGTGTCATTAATAAAGATGCTTTTTTCAAAATAACTCTCTGCAATTTCAAGCTTTGTATGTGCTAGATACACATCCAAAGGCATTACTAGCAGCATGCAGATGGCTGCGATTATTCCAGTAATTTCTAGGATCATCTGTAGCGGCCCTACTACCCCAACCTTAGTAGTCTGTGATGGTTAACACCTGTAAATCAACAACAGCCCAGAAACAATCATTACAACCAACGAAAACATCGTGAACAAAAATGGAATAACCATCCACAACCTGAGACTTCTAGGAATATTTTCCACATCGTCAACAAGCACCAAACCTCGCCACTGAAAGACCCGTGGCATAAGAATGACGAGCGCAACAGCGAACAATCGCTTTACTTTCCCATCAAAAAAACCACCTTGAAACATGTATTTGAACATCACAACAAATGAACTGTATTTCAAATAACCTTCAACCTCTTCGACTTTTACGCATGCCACAAAAAAATTGATCGGCAAACTTAAAACCACAAAAATTGCCGACCATATACTAACGAACTCCAGATTCATTGGTGGTTCCTTGAAAGTTCATACAGGCGCGAGCCTGCGATCTCACCCGTCTTATTTCCTAACAGGCCAATGGATGCACCTCCGGCGGCGCCACCAACAATGGCGCACCCAAGCGCCCCCGCTCCTCCGGTAGGTATACCAAACACAACAGCGCACACAGCAACTCCAAGAGCCGCTCCCACTTCGCCTCCCAACACTGCGCCCCCCACTCCGAATGCAAGTTTGCCCCCCTCCACATACTTCGCCTGCGTACACTCCTCCTCACGCCCCAACGAACACGCCTCCCTAACGCCCAGCGCACTCACCCCAACATCCAACGCCAAGCCAATATAAGTACCTTTTTTCAACAACTCCGAAGCCCTGGCTACCCGCTTAACGGTTTGCTCATACCCGCGAATTTCTCCCTGATGCAAATAGCTTTTACTGGAGATCCCTAACATCCTTTTGATCGAGCCTGCATTTTTGAGCCCGGAGCCAAAACGGGCCATTCCCCGGAGTTGGTTGTCGAGACGAATGAACAAGGCTCTACGCTTTACCAAGAACTCATCCTTTGCGCCCAAAGTGCCCTTGCTCAAGTACTGCTTATGTAAGCCGTCGATATCCTTCAGGGTATTTTCGATACCCTCCAAATGCTTGCTCCAGGCACTGCTGGCACTGCCGATTCCAATGGAGGCATCGGCCATGATGCTTTTCAATTGATCGTAGTTTTCGATCAAGAATTGATCAGCCGCGGAGTGAGCCAAAAGCGCACGTTTTACATTTTCTGCCGACTGCATCAACTGCGCCTCTTCAGCCGTGCAGGAGGCTGTACGTCTGTCCTCGATAATCACCAGTTGCCCAGGTAATACCACGGTGTTGCGGATATGTGGGTTGAGGGTGTCGAACTTGGTATGGATATGAGGATCAAGCGACAAGCTTAGTTTGAGCAATGAATAGGGTTGTGGTCGTTCGTTGATAAATGCATAAGGTCCCTGCATTGCCTGCACCTCCCCGGACTGTAGCGTCCGACTATAAGTAGGCACCACAGCAGGTGTAAGACGAGGAAGGGGCTGTTATGACGGATTCAGAAGTGGACTACGCAGGTTGGAAATCCGGCTGACAACGCTTGCAGTCTGCGCCCGATCACATCCAATAAATCACAGCCGTCGCGCAAGGGAGTGACGCAAGGCTGGGGGCAACTCTGGATCGGGCGTCTCCCTTATCCACAGATGGGTCAACAAGGATTGTGGGTAACCGCAATCAAAGATTATGGATACTGCATCAAATAGGCTTCACCGGTCACAGCCAGCATCGGGTGTGGGGTTATCTGACAACTGCCGACAATACGAAAACCATGGCGCGTGTAAAACCTCAGGGCCCCCGTATTGGCCGCATAGTCAATCAGACTCAAGCCAATAAGCCCCAGGCGGTCGGCCCGCTCTCGGGCATGGGCAAGAAATTGCACGCCCAGGCCTTGGTTACGCCAACCTTCGTACAGCGCCAGGCTGGAAATATATAAGGTATCGGGGATTTCCAGGTCCGCGTAGGGCGCAAGGACGGGATCGGTAACCGGCTCTGCATCCGGGTCATGGCGCATGACATAGCTGTGCATCATGCCCACCACCGCGCCTTCCGATTCGGCGATCAGGCAATTCTCATAGGAGAAATCCACCCCCGAACGTGCATAACGACGGGTACCAACGTCCACAAGGTCCTGGCCCGGCTCTGCCAGTTGGCTCCAGATGTAAGCGGCAGCGCCCTCCGAAGAAATCAGAAACAGGCGGGCAATATCACGTGCATCGGCAGGTAGTGCCGGACGAAACAGGATGGGCATAGGGCTGATTCCTTTAGTTGAAAGTTCTTTGTTTAGTCGCCCTCCATGGTGCCGGCAAATTCACCGGCAATCGCATGTATGAGTGATTATTTCGGCCCTATCGAACCACGCCTTCCTCAATCAGCAATTTGAGAATCGCGTCCGCACCCGCCTCAGGACCGATGCCCTTGAGCACCTGCCCACCGCCGCCACTGGCCTTGGCCGTCGCAGCCTTCATGCGGTCGGCGCCGCTCTTGGCCTTGATCACCTTGAGACGTTTGGGTCGAGGCTTGGCCGGTTGCAGCACGGCGCCGGTGAATAACTCATCGTCCACCACCTGCACGTCATGCTCCTGTAGGAGGCCGCGCTGGGCCGGGCCATAGGCGCTTTGCCGAGGCTTGGGCCCGGCGTTATCCACCGTGGCCAGGAACGGCAGGCGCACCTTCAGGCGCCGCCGCTGCCCACGCGGCAAGGCTTGCAGCACATGGGCCACACCGCTGTCGATGGACTCTACCTGGGCCAGCCCGACAATCAGTGGCCAGCCCAATTGCTCGGCTAACAGGAAGGGCAACATGCCCGAGCCTTCGCCGGTTTCCGCCTGGCTGCCGGTAAGCACCACCTGGGCGCCAGCGTCCCGTAGATAGTCGCCGAGTACCGGCAAGGCATCCGCGCCGGCCGGTTGCTCCAGCACATGCAACTGCGCAAGCCCCATGCCCAGGTAGGCGCGCAGGGTCGGTTCGGCGATGTCGCCGGCATGCAGCACTTGCAGGTTATCCCCAGCCAGTTGCAGCCCCAGCTCGACGGCACGCGCATCCTGCTCGGCGCGGCGTGGCCGGCCGGAGGTCGGGTGGGCGCCGATGGATACCAGGCTGATTACATGGGTCGTCATGGCCATATCCTTTGCTTATGCCGCATCGCGCTTGGCGCCGTTGCGGTGGGCCTGGACCGCAGCGATCAAGGCCCGGAGAATTTCAGCGCTGTCACCGATCACCGACAAGTCGGCACGCTTGATCATGTCGCAACCCGGGTCCAGGTTGATTGCCACCACCTTGTCGCAGGCCCCGATGCCTTGCAGGTGCTGGATCGCCCCGGAGATCCCCACGGCCACATACACCCGTGCGGTGACCCAAATACCACTGGCGCCGACCTGGCGATCACGGGCCATGAAGCCATCGTCCACGGCCACCCGCGACGCACCTTCGGTAGCCCCCAGGGCGGCAGCGGTCTGGTGGAACAGGTCCCAATCCTTGACCCCGTTGCCGCCGGAGAAAATAAACTCGGCCTCGGCCATGGGAATCGCACCGGGATCCACCGTCACCGCGCCCAAATCCTCGATACGCGGCAAGCTGCGCGCCAGGGTTGTGGATAACTCCACTGGCAATACTTCGTGTCGCGTATCGCTGACCGGATCGGCACACTCCACCGCCGCCAGGATCAGCCTTGGCAGCGCTCGCGCCAGGTCTTCCCGGCCCGCACCGGCACGGCCGATGCACTCGTTGCCCTTGATCTGCCACACCCGGGTTGCCGGGCGTTCCTTGAGGCTCGCCGCAAAACGCCGTCCCAGCTCACCGCCACCGTTGCGGCTGTCGGGCAGCAGCCAATGACGCGGGTTGAACAGGTTATCCACAGCCCGCAGGCCATGGACCCGTTGCTCCGGTGAATAACCGTCAAACTCGTGGCCGTCCAGCACCAACAGGCGGTCCACGCCGGCGGTGTCGAACGCGCTTTCCTTATGCTCGCCAAACACCACCGCCAGCACTGCACCGTCGCTGCCGGCGAGTTGCCGCGCCAGGCCCAGCAAGTCGCGGTCGTGGCTGCTCAGGCGGCCGCCGACCATATCCGGCACCACGTTGATGTAGAACGCCGGGGCTGGCACCTGGTGCAGCGGCAACTGTACTTGCACGGCTGCCGTGCGCTTGGTGGCGCCACCCTGCTGGGCGCCGCTGCGGTCGATACGCTTGATGCCGTTGGGGCCGATAAAACCAATGCCGTGCACATTCTTGCGGAGGATGCCGTTAGGCCCCATCCAACTGTGCTGCTCCGGTTGCATCGCCGCATGCAGCGGGTGCAGGCGGTTGCGGGCGATCCATTCGGCCCGTGGGTCGCGGCGGATAATGTCGCTCATCAGTGCACCTCCGCAGGTTCACGCGAATTCGGGGTCTTGGCCGGTGCAGGCTCTTCGAGCAAGGCATCCGCCACCAACTCGGCAATGTCTTTGATCAGTGGGCGTGGCTCGACCACCCCTTCGAGCATCGCCGTGCACTGTGGACAACCGACGGCCACCAGTTCGGCGCCGGTCTCGCGGATGTCTTCCATGCGCATGTCGGGAATGCGCTGCTTGCCAGGAATATCGGTGATCGGCGCGCCGCCCCCGCCGCCACAGCAACGGGAGCGAAAGCCCGAACGCTGCATCTCCTTGACCTCGATCCCCAACGCCCGCAGCACTTGGCGCGGTGCCTCGTACTCGCCGTTGTAACGGCCCAGGTAGCACGGGTCGTGATAGGTCACGCTGTTGCCTTTGTGCTGACCCAGGTTCAGCGCGCCAGCGTCGATCAGTTCGGCCATGTAGGTGCTGTGGTGCTGCACCCGGTAATTGCCGTCGAAGGCGCCATATTCGTTTTTCAGCACGTGGAAACTGTGAGGGTCACAGGTCACGATGCGCTTGAAACTGTACTTGGCCAGGGTCTGGATATTGCGTGCGGCCAACAGTTGAAAGGTGGCCTCATCGCCCAGGCGCCGGGCCACGTCGCCACTGTCGCGCTCCTCCAGGCCCAGCACAGCGAAGTCGACCTTGGCCGCCTTCAGCACTTTGACGAAGGCGCGCAAGGTCCGCTGGTTACGCATGTCGAAGGCACCGTCACCGACCCAGAACAGTACGTCGGTGGTGTGCTTATCGCCGAGCAACGGCAGGTTCAAATCCGCCGCCCAGTTCATCCGCCCGCCCGGGGCAAATCCACCGGGGTTGTCGGTGGCGATCAAGTTCTCCAGGACTTCGGCACCCTTGTTCGGCGTCGCGCCTTTTTCCAGGGTCAAGTGGCGGCGCATATCGACGATGGCGTCCACGTGCTCGATCATCATCGGGCACTCTTCGACGCAGGCGCGGCAGGTGGTGCAGGACCACAAGGTCTCGGCGTCCACCAGGCCGTTGACGATCGGTTGATGGGGGTTGCCACTGTGCTCGCCAATGGCCTTGCCCGGATACGGGCTGCCAGCGAACTTGGCATCGGTGCCACCGGCCAGGCCGACCACCATGTCCTGGATCAGCTTTTTCGGGTTCAACGGCTGGCCGGCAGCGAAGGCCGGGCACGCGGCTTCGCACTTGCCGCACTGCACGCAAGCGTCGAAACCAAGCAACTGGTTCCAGGTGAAATCCTTGGGTTTTTCCACGCCCAATGGCGCGCTTTTGTCGCTCAGGTCCAGCGGCTTGAGGCCCGTGGAACGGCCACCGCCAAAACGTTCGGCGCGACGGTGCCAGGCCAGGTGCAGGGCACCGGCAAACGCGTGCTTCATCGGCCCGCCCCAGGTCATGCCGAAGAACATCTCCGACACTCCCCACAGCACGCCCACACCGAGCAGCGCAGCCAGCAGCCAGCCCCCGAAGTCGGCGGGCAGGATCCCGGCCACCGGCAAAGTCACCAGGAAGAAACTGACCGAGAACGCCATCAGGCTTTTCGGCAGGCGCATCCACGGGCCTTTCGACAGGCGCGCGGGTGGGTTGCGTCGACGCAGATAGACGAAAGTGGCGCCGACAAACATCAATACCGAGGCCAGCAGCAAGGCGTAGCCGAGGATGCGATTCTGCAGGCCGAAACCGTGCACCAGAATCGCCAGCAACGCCGACAACACAAAGCCCAGCGCGGTAGCAACGTGGGTGTTGGCGATGTATTTGTCACGGGCGACCACGTGGTGCAGATCGACCATGTAGCGTTTGGGCATGGCCAATAGGCCGCCCAGCAGGTCGACCTTGGCGGCACGGCCACGGCGCCACATGTTCACCCGACGCAAAGCGCCGAGGACAGCGAGGCCCAGGGCTGCAAACAGGAGAATCGGAAGAAGGGTGTTCAACATGGTGAAGCTCCCACAGACCACACAGCTCTAATGTGGGAGCGGGCTTGCTCGCGAAGGCGGTGCATCAGCCACCGGATGTATCGACTGACACACCGCTTTCGCGAGCAAGCCCGCTCCCACATTTTTGACCGAGTCCACATTGGTTCGGTGTTGGGTCAGAAATCCTTGCACAAACGCAGGGCGTCATAGATCGCGGCGTGGGTATTGCGCTGCGCCACACAGTCGCCGATGCGGAACAGCAAATACCCCTCCCCCGGTTCGCTCAGGCATGGCTGCGGCTTGATCGCGAACAGCGCCTCGACGTCCATCTGCCCCTTGTTGCGCGCCCCTTGCTTGAGGGCGTAATAGATCTCTTCATCCGGGCGCACGCCGTTTTCCACCACCACCTGGTCCACCACCCGCTCTTCCTTGGCCCCGGTGTATTCGTTCTCCAGCACTGCGATCAGCTTGTCGCCCTCGCGGTAGACCTTCTCCAGCATCATGTCGCCGGTCATGATCACTTCCTTGGGGTACATGCTGCGGTAGTAGGTGGGGAACGACGTACCGCCGATAGCCACGCCAGGCTTGATGTCGTCGGTGACGATCTCGACCTGGCAGCCCTTGTCGGCCAGAAAGTCGGCCACTGACATGCCGGTGAATTCACAGATGGTGTCGTACACCAGCACGTTCTTGCCCGGCGCCACCTTGCCGTCGAGCACATCCCAACTGCTGACCACAAGGCCTTCGGCTGCGCCCCAGTGTTCGTTCTGTTCGAGGAACGGATGCCCGCCCACCGCCAGTACCACCACATCAGGGCGTAGGTCGAGGATGGTCGCGGCATCCGCCGCCACGCCCAGGCGCAGGTCGACGTTGAGCCGTGCCAGTTCCAGCTGGAACCAGCGGGTGATACCGGCGATCTGGTCGCGCTGCGGTGCCTTGGACGCGGTGGTGATCTGCCCACCGATAAAGTCTTTTTTCTCGAACAGGGTCACATCGTGGCCACGTTCTGCAGCGACCCGAGCGGCCTCCATCCCGGCCGGGCCGGCACCGACCACGACCACTTTGCGTTTGGGCCCGATGGATTTCTCGATGATGTGCGGCACACCCATGTATTCCCGGGAGGTTGCAGCGTTCTGGATGCACAGCACGTCCAGGCCCTGGTACTGGCGGTCGATGCAATAGTTGGCGCCGACGCACTGCTTGATTTGGTCGATCTGGCCCATCTTGATCTTGGCGATCAGGTGCGGGTCGGCCATGTGCGCGCGGGTCATGCCGACCATGTCCACGTAGCCGCCTTCAAGGATGCGCGTGGCCTGGTTCGGGTCCTTGATGTTCTGCGCGTGCAGCACCGGGGACTTGACCACTTCCTTGATGCCGGCCGCCAGGTGCAGGAACGGCTCCGGCGGGTAACTCATGTTCGGGATCACGTTGGCCAGGGTGTTGTGGGTGTCACATCCCGAGCCGACCACCCCGATAAAATCGAGCATGCCGGTGTCGTCGTAGTACTTGGCGATCTGTTTCATGTCCTCGTGGGACAAGCCGTCCGGATGGAATTCATCCCCGCACAAACGGATGCCCACGCAAAAATCCGGGCCGACTTCGGCGCGCACAGCCTTGAGCACTTCCAGGCCGAAACGCATGCGGTTTTCGAAACTGCCGCCCCACTCATCAGTACGTTTGTTGACCCGCGGGCTCCAGAACTGGTCGATCATGTGCTGGTGCACCGCCGACAGCTCCACGCCGTCCAGGCCACCGGCCTTGGCCCGGCCTGCGGCGCTGGCGTAGTTGCCGATCACGCGCCAGATTTCTTCCGGCTCGATGGTCTTGCACGTAGCGCGGTGTACCGGCTCACGTACGCCGGAGGGCGACATCAGGGTCGGCCAGTTGAAGCCGTCCCAGCGCGAGCGACGGCCCATGTGGGTAATCTGGATCATGATCTTGGCGCCATGCTTGTGCATCGCGTCAGCCAGGTTCTGGAAGTGCGGGATGATGCGGTCGGTGGACAGGTTCACCGAACTCCACCATTCCTGCGGGCTGTCGATCGCCACCACGGAGGAGCCGCCACAGATTGCCAGGCCAATGCCGCCCTTGGCTTTCTCTTCGTAATACCTGATGTAGCGCTCGGTAGTCATCCCGCCGTCGGTGGCATACACCTCGGCGTGGGCGGTACTGAGCACACGGTTGCGGATGGTCAGTTTGCCGATCTGGATCGGCGCAAACATTGCTTCGAAAGCCATGGCACGGTCCTCGGCTTACAACGGCTTGACGGTGAACAGGCCATCATCGTGGCCCTCTTCGGAGCCTCCGTAGACTTGTTCGGCGACAGTGCGGATGTTGCTGCCGCGCGCTTGCAGAATCTGGTCCATGGCGCCGGCAAACCAGCCGGTGAACATGTAGTCGACCTTGCGCCCGACCTTGCCGTACACGTAGACAAATGCCGAGTGTTCGAGCTTGACGCTGGCGGTGCCTTTATCCAGGTCGATGTCCTGGATCTTGAACAGGCCCCAGCCGCGCTGCGACAGGCGCTTCATGTAGTGTTCGAACACCGCAACGCCTTGCAGGCCGTGGCATTCGGCTTCTTTTTCACACCAGTGCCAGGCGGATTTGTAGCCAGCCTTATAGAGGATCTCGGCGTAGGCATCAGCGCCCAGAACCTCTTCGATGCCCATGTGGTTGTTGACGAAGAAATGGCGCGGCACGTACAGCATTGGCAAGGCGTCGGAAGTCCAGACACCGGTTTCGCTGTCGACTTCAATAGGCAATTGCGGGGCGATCTTGGCCATGGAAACTCAACTCCAGAAAATTCTTGGTAATGCCCCGGCGCGAATGGCCGGGGGAGAAAAAACGGTGGCTTATTCGCCCCAGACGTCTTTCAACACGTTGACCCAGTTCTCGCCCATGATCTTGCGCACCACGCGCTCGCTATGGCCGCGCTTGAGCAGGGTCTCGGTCAGGTTGGGGAACTCGCCCACGGTGCGAATGCCCAGCGGGTTGATGATCTTGCCGAAGCTGGTCAGGCGGCGGGCGTAGCCCTTGTCATGGGTCAGCATTTCGAAGAAATCCTGGCCATGGCCCTGGGTGAAGTCGGTGCCGATGCCGATGGCGTCTTCGCCGACGATGTTCATGGTGTATTCGATGGCTTCGGCGTAGTCGTCGATGGTCGAATCGATACCCTTGGCCAGGAACGGCGCAAACATGGTCACGCCGACAAACCCACCGTGGTCGGCAATGAACTTGAGTTCTGCATCGGACTTGTTGCGCGGGTGTTCTTTCAGGCCGGACGGCAGGCAATGGGAGTAGCACACCGGTTTTTTCGATTCGAGGATGACTTCTTCGCTGGTCTTGGAGCCGACGTGAGACAGGTCGCACATGATGCCGACGCGGTTCATCTCGCCGACGATCTCGCGTCCGAAGCCCGACAGGCCGCCGTCACGCTCATAGCAGCCGGTGCCCACCAGGTTCTGGGTGTTGTAGCACATCTGCACCACGCCGACGCCGAGCTGCTTGAAGATCTCGACGTAGCCGAGCTGGTCTTCAAAGGCATGGGCATTCTGGAAGCCGAAGATGATGCCGGTCTTGCCCTGCTCCTTGGCGCGGCGGATATCGGCAGTGGTTTTCACCGGGATCACTAGGTCGCTGTTCTCGCGGATCAGGGTCTGGCTGGCCACGATGTTATTGATCGTGGCCTGGAAGCCTTCCCACACCGACACTGTGCAGTTGGCGGCAGTCAGGCCACCCTTGCGCATGTCCTCGAACAGGTCGCGGTTCCACTTGGCAATGATCAGCCCATCGATAACGATGCTGTCGGCGTGTAGTTCGGCTGGGCTCATCAGGCGTCCCCTTATTGGCGATACATGCGCCGAATCGTCTGCCGGCGCTTTGGGGCCAGCATATGCCCAGGGGCCGGTGGAGCCGGGTGCAAAAACGACAGGGGAATTGCCGAAAGCGTCAATCCACGACAAAGGGTGCTAAGACGTGTCTGTCCTGCATCTGTTCTTTGGCCTACGCTTGAGCCAGAATTCGACCCATCCACCGATATGAGAAGGCGCAATGAAACCGATTTTCCTGGCTTTGGCACTCCTCGCCACCGGCGTCCACGCAGCCGAAGACACCGACAGCACCCCGTGTGATGGCATCGAAAACGACAAACAGACCCTGGAATGCGCCTCCTACAACAAAACCACTGCCCAAGAGCTGCTCAAGGATAACTACCAGGGCCTGCTGGAACGCATGGGGTCTACCTATGCCAGCGATAAGGCACAGTTGGCGGACATCACCGCTCGTCTGAAGGATGCCCAGCAGAAGTGGGAAAAACTGCGGGATGCCGATTGCGCGGTGGACACCTTCCCGGCCGTGACCGGCACCAAGGCCTACGCCATTGCGCAGAATGACTGCCTGGCACGGATGAGTGATGAGCGGTCGGAGTTTTTGGAGTCGATTGGCCAGGAATAAGCGACAATCGCGCGCATCCTTTCCTCTGAACCAAGGCCACCCATGACTCTCTGCGGCATCGAAATCAAAGGCAGCGAAGCGATCATCGCCGTTGCCGCCCCGGACCTGACCCACGTCACCATGGCCACCAAGAAAATCGCCCTTGAGGACGATGACGAGGCCGCCAACGTCAAAGCCTTCGCCAGCCAAGTGGCCGCGTTTGTGCGCGATAACGGCATCACCCGCATCGCGATCAAGAAGCGCAGCAAGAAAGGCGAATTCGCCGGCGGCCCGACCACCTTCAAGATCGAAGGCGTGTTGCAGTTGCTGGACGGCGTTGAGGTGACGCTGCTATCGCCGCAAACCATCAATGCGCAGCACAAGAAGCACAACTTCGAACTGCCGGCGACGCTGAACAAATACCAGCATGAGGCGTTTAAAACCGCGTGCTCGGCCTTGGTAAAAAAATAAGCCACCCCACACATCCAATGTGGGAGCGGGCTTGCTCGCGAATGCGGTGTATCAGTCAACATCTTAATTGACTGACCCACCGCATTCGCGAGCAAGTCGAACCGTCGCACCGCCGCTCCCACATTTGGTTGGCGTGTGCCCAATAGGCTTACACCACCTCCCGCCGCCGATCCTCCCGCGGGCACTTGGCAAACCGCCCCCGGTAGCTTCGGGTGAAATACGACGGTGACTCAAACCCGCAGGCAATGCTCACCTCCAGCACGCTCATGCCGCTCTGGCGCAGCAGTTGCCGGGCCTTTTCCAGGCGCAAGCCGAGGTAGAAGGTGCTCGGTGTTTCGTTCAGATGCAGGCGGAACAGGCGCTCCAGCTGGCGCCGTGTGACCTTGATCATCTCCGCCAGCGCCAGGGTGCTCAGGGGCGGTTCGGTATGTAGCTCCATCTCGCCAATCACTTGCACCAACTTCTGGTTATTGATGCCGTAGCGCGTGGCAATCTGCATGCGCTGGTGGTCTTTGCGCGGGCGGATACGGCCCAGTACGAACTGCTCCGAAACCTGAATCGCCAGCTCCGGGCCATGGGCCTGGCTGATCAGGTCGAGCATCAGGTCGATGGAGGCGGTGCCGCCGGCGCAGGTGATGCGCCGGCGGTCGATTTCGAACAGCTCCTGGGTCACGGCCAGTGCAGGATAGGACTCCTTGAAGGCATCAATGGCTTCCCAGTGCAGGGTCAGGCGGTAGCCATCGAGCAGACCGGCCTGGGCCAGGACGAAGCTGCCGGTGTCGATGGCGCCGAGGGTCACACCGTCATGATCGAGGCGGCGCAGCCAGTGCTCCAGGGCTGGCGTGACGAACTCCAGCGGCTCGAAGCCGGCCACCACCAGCAACGTCGCGCCTTTTTTCAGTGGTGCAAGCCCCTCGTCAGCGTTCACCGACATGCCATTGCTCGCCAACACCGCGCCGCCATCGGCACTCAATACGTGCCAGCGATACAGCTCGCCGCGAAAACGGTTGGCCACGCGCAGCGGTTCAATCGCCGAGATAAAACCGATGGCGGAAAAGCCGGGCATCAGCAAAAAATAAAAGTCCTGGGACATACAAGCGCTCTCGTCAGGCGGGCAGCGTGTGTTGTGTGATACGCCAGTTCAATCGCCCATTCAAGAGTACGGGTCGCTACAGTGCAAGAGCAGGTCGCCGCCGTGCGTTTTGCCGGGTATCAAGGTGAGTAACTTGGCGACACGGCGCACAAAGACGCCGGAACCCACAATAACGACCTGCCGAGGGATCCATCATGAACCGACTGATCAGCCGCTGTGTGCTCGCACTCAGCGCCGTCTTGAGCACCAGCCTGTGGGCCGCCGAAGCCGCCTCCTGTAAAAACGTGCGCATGGGCGTGGTGAACTGGACCGACGTGATCGCCACCAGCGCCATGACCCAGGTGCTGCTCGACGGCCTCGGCTACACCACCAAACAAACCAGCGCTTCCCAGCAAATCATCTTCGCCGGCATTCGTGACCAGCGCCTGGACCTGTTCCTCGGCTACTGGAACCCGCTGATGACCCAAACCATCACGCCTTTCGTCGACGCAGGGCAAGTGAAAGTCCTCGACGCGCCCAGCCTCAAGGACGCGCGCGCCACCCTCGCCGTGCCGACCTACCTCGCAGACAAGGGCCTGAAAACCTTTGCCGACATTGCCAGGTTCCAGAAAGAGCTGGGCGGCAAGATCTACGGCATAGAACCCGGCTCGGGCGCCAATATCCAGATCAAGGCGATGATCGCCAAGAACCAGTTCGGCCTGGGCAAGTTCCAACTGGTGGAGTCCAGCGAGGCCGGCATGCTCGCCGCCGTAGACCGCGCCGTGCGTCGCAAGGAGGCCGTGGTGTTCTTTGGCTGGGCGCCGCACCCGATGAACGTCAACGTCGCGATGACCTATCTGTCCGGCAGCGAAGGTGCGCTGGGGCCCAATGAAGGCATGGCCACGGTCTGGACCGTCACCGCGCCGACCTACGCCGAGCAATGCCCGAACGTGCACAAGCTGCTGACCAACCTGACCTTCACCGCCGCCGACGAGAGCCGCATGATGCAGCCGCTGCTGGATCACAAGGACGCATTCGAATCGGCCAAACAATGGCTCAAGGATCACCCCCAGGACCAGCAGCGCTGGCTGGAAGGCGTGACCACCTTCGATGGCAAGCCGGCTGCCGCCAATCTGCAATTGACCCGCAAGTAATTTTTCCTGAATTCCGTTTCGCGGCCATCAACGGCCGCGAACGGCACCCTCACGCCTGTAAGGAACCCGCCCCATGAACTACGACGTCATCATCACCTGCGCACTCACCGGTGCTGGCGACACGAGCGCCAGAAGCCCACACGTGCCGGTCACTCCAAAACAGATCGCCGCTGCGGCGGTGGAGGCTGCCAAAGCCGGCGCCACCGTAGTCCACTGCCATGTGCGCGACCCGCACACCGGCAAATTCAGCCGCGACGTAGCGCTGTACCGTGAAGTGATGGAGCGCATCCGCGAGGCGGATATCGACATCATCGTCAACCTCACCGCCGGCATGGGCGGCGACCTGGAAATCGGTGGCGGCGAGCATCCCATGGAGTTCGGCCCCAACACCGACCTGGTCGGCCCGTTGACCCGCCTGGCCCACGTCGAAGAACTGCTGCCGGAAATCTGCACCCTGGACTGCGGCACCCTGAACTTCGGCGATGGCGACACCATTTACGTGTCTACCCCGGCCCAACTGCGTGCGGGCGCCAAGCGTATCCAGGAGCTGGGGGTGAAGGCCGAGTTGGAGATTTTCGACACCGGCCACCTGTGGTTCGCCAAGCAGATGATCAAGGAAGGGCTACTCGACAACCCGTTGTTCCAACTGTGCCTGGGCATCCCCTGGGGCGCACCGGCCGACACCACCACCATGAAAGCCATGGTCGACAACCTGCCTGCTGATGCTGTGTGGGCCGGGTTTGGCATTGGCCGCATGCAAATGCCGATGGCGGCACAAGCGGTGCTGCTGGGCGGCAATGTGCGGGTCGGGCTGGAAGACAATCTGTGGTTGGACAAAGGCGTGCTGGCGACCAATGGGCAACTGGTGGAACGCGCCGGGGAAATCCTCAGCCGCCTGGGGGCGCGGATTCTGACCCCTGCTGAAGGCCGCACAAAAATGGGCCTGACCAAACGCAGCTAATCCCCCTGCCGAAACCGGCTCCCACAATGAGCCTCTTTAGCACTGGAAATTACCGAACTTCTTTAGGACGCCACCATGAGCTTTATCACCGAAATAAAAACCTTCGCCGCCTTGGGCAGTGGTGTCATCGGCAGTGGCTGGGTGTCCCGTGCCCTCGCCCACGGCCTGGATGTGGTGGCCTGGGACCCAGCGCCCGGCGCCGAAGCCGCGTTGCGCAAACGCGTCGCCAACGCCTGGGGCGCCCTGGAGAAACAAGGCCTGGCCCCCGGCGCCTCCCAGGAGCGCCTGCGCTTTGTCGCGACCATCGAAGAATGCGTGAAAGACGCCGACTTCATCCAGGAAAGCGCCCCGGAACGCCTGGAGCTGAAACTTGAACTGCACAGCAAGATCAGCGCGGCCGCCAAGCCCAATGCGCTGATCGGCTCCAGCACCTCGGGCCTGTTGCCCAGCGAGTTCTACGAAAGCGCCACCCACCCGCAACGCTGCGTGGTCGGCCACCCGTTCAACCCGGTGTACTTGCTACCGCTGGTGGAAGTGGTCGGCGGCCGGCATACCGCACCCGAGGCCATCCAGGCGGCGATAAAAGTGTACGAATCCCTCGGCATGCGCCCCTTGCATGTGCGCAAGGAAGTCCCCGGTTTTATCGCCGACCGTTTGCTTGAAGCCCTGTGGCGCGAGGCGCTGCACCTGGTCAACGACGGTGTGGCGACCACCGGCGAGATCGACGATGCGATCCGCTTTGGCGCCGGCTTGCGCTGGTCGTTCATGGGCACGTTCCTGACCTACACCCTGGCCGGCGGCGATGCTGGCATGCGGCACTTCATGGCGCAGTTCGGCCCGGCACTGCAATTGCCGTGGACCTACCTGCCGGCGCCGGAACTGACGGACAAACTGATTGATGACGTGGTCGATGGCACCCGCGAGCAGTTGGGTAGCCATAGCATTTCGGCGCTAGAGCGCTATCGTGATGATTGTTTGCTGGCGGTGCTGGAAGCGGTGAAGACCACCAAGGCCAAACATGGCATGAGCTTCACTGAATAACGGCTGTTGATTTCTGTGGGAGCTGGCTTGCCTGCGATGACGGTGGTGAATCCAAAATCGCCATCGCAGGCAAGCCAGCTCCTACAGTTGACCGAGTACGGATCAGGGATTTATCAAATGCCAACGCTGACCACCTACACCACCAAAATCATCCCCGACTGGGTCGATTACAACGGCCACCTGCGCGATGCGTTCTACCTGCTGATCTTCAGCTACGCCACCGATGCGTTGATGGACACTCTGGGCCTGGACAGCGACAACCGCGAAGCCAGCGGCCATTCGCTGTTCACCCTGGAACTGCACCTGAACTACCTGCACGAAGTGAAACTGGGCGCCGACGTTGAAGTGCATACCCAACTGATCGCCCATGACAGCAAACGCCTGCACCTCTATCACAGCCTGCATCTGGTCGGCGAAGCACGGGAACTGGCGGGCAATGAACAGATGCTGCTGCACGTCGACCTCGCCGGGCCACGGTCAGCACCGTTCAGCGCGGCGGTTGCACAGCGGTTGGCGGTTATCAGTGCTGAACAAGCCGACCTGCCCCGGCCCGCCCTGCTCGGTCGCGTCATCGGCCTGCCCCAACGCTAACCCTGTAGGAGCGAGCTCGCTCGCGAAAATCGTTAACGAAGACGCGGGGCACCAGGAAGAACGCGACGCCCTTGAGTTTTTCGCGAGCAAGCTCGCTCCTACAGAACGGCAAAAACAGCCATAAAAAAGCCCCGATCAAGCCGTGACAAGATCGAGGCAGAGTGCTTTGTGTGAGCGTGCGTCCCGAGGGTGACCAAACCTTCAATCCGCTTGCTTGAAACCAGTGTGCCCGCAACGCTTGCCGGTAACTGGCCCGAAAGCGACATGCTCATAGTCGTTCCTGCCATTGTGGCATTCAGGTCTTGCCGACCCGTTGATGGCCCACCAGAATCGAACCTGATCGAAGTCTCCCCTAACCAGGATGAACATCATGATGCACGCCGATTTGATTGATCAGGATGACCTGCTGAGCCAACTGCGCTCGCTGGGTTTCGAGGTGTCCAGCGGTGCCACCGCCGAGCAGGCCTGTGAGTGCGCGGTACGCGGTTTGAGTGAGGCGCGGGCCAAGGCACTCAAGGGCATGGTCGAGCAGATGTACACCGGCAGCGCGACAATTCTGCCGGCGGTACGCCAGGCGATTGATAAGCAGTTGTTGCCGGCCCTGGTGCAGTTCAAACAGAACTCAGGCGCCTGATACACCGCATTCGCGAGCAAGCCCGCGCCCACATTTTGATGTGTGAATACCTTCAAATGTGGGAGCGGGCTTGCTCGCGAATACAGGCGACTCGATCTACAGCCTTACACTGGCAAACGTCGACTCATTGCGCGCCTGGCTCAACGCCGACATCGGCCCGGCCAACGGTGACAACACCAACGCCTGCGGAATCGGCATCATCGCCACTTGCTGGGTGGTATTGGAGCCTACGCGCTCATCCCGTGGCGGAATGCCGAAGTATTCGCGGTAGCACTTGGAGAAGTGCGGCGTGGACACAAACCCGCACACCGACGCCACTTCGATGATCGACATCGGCGTCTGCTTGAGCAACTGCCGTGCGCGAATCAGGCGCAGCTTGAGGTAGTAGCGCGACGGCGAGCAGTGCAGGTATTTCTGGAACAGCCGCTCCAACTGGCGCCGCGAGACGGCGACGTACACCGCCAGCTCATCGAGGTCGATCGGCTCTTCCAGGTTGGCTTCCATCAGCGCGACGATTTCCTGCAGCTTCGGCTGGTTGGTGCCGAGCATGTGCTTGAGCGGCACGCGCTGGTGATCCTGTTCGTTGCGGATGCGCTCGTACACGAACATCTCGGAGATTGCCGCCGACAGTTCACGACCGTGGTCGCGGCTGATCAGGTGCAGCATCATATCCAGCGGTGCGGTGCCGCCCGAACTGGTGAAGCGGTTGCGGTCGAGGGTGAACAGGCGCGTGCTCATCGACACCCGCGGGAAGGCTTCCTGCATCGATGCCAGGCATTCCCAGTGCACGCTGCAATCAAACCCGTCGAGCAGGCCGGCGCAAGCCAGGGCCCAACTGCCGGTACACACCGCGCCAAGACGGCGGGACTGGCGCGCCTGGCTTTGCAGCCACGACACATGCTCGCGGGTCACAGTGCGCTGGATACCCACGCCACCGCAGACAATCACAACGTCCAGGGCCGGGGCTTTGTGCATGGAGCAATCGGGGGTGATTTGCAGGCCATCGCTGGCCCAAACCTGATTGCCGTCGACGCTCAAGGTGCTCCAGCGATACAGCTCGCGACCGGACAACTGGTTGGCCATGCGCAGCGGTTCGACTGCGGACGCCAGGGAAATCAGCGTGAAATTGTCCAGCAGCAAAAAGCCGATGGATTGAGGCGCACGGTTCTGGGGTTGAGCCCCGGAGTTGAACGACGTCATCGCGGTATCTCCTCACACAAAGCGGGTGATGGCCTCAGGCGAGGCTCTTGTTATTGCACTCTTCGTCCATCAGGAGAGAGGCTTTGAATTGATAGAGCAATTGCCATGCCTAAAGTTGAATAGGCATTCAATAACTCCTGAAAACGACCTATTGAGGTGTCTATACAAGCCCACGCCCGGCGTGAGGATATGACTCGGAAAAATCCTACGCCCATGCTCTGTGAGCAGATCGGTAGCACTTGTGGGAAGGCGCTTTCAGGGCGTAGGAAACGTGTGTCACCGCACGCACGGGTGACGGGTGGCAGGCAGGGATATCGTTTGGCAGCTACTTATCTGTTTGCGACGCGCTAAAAGGTGGCGCTTTTGGTTGGGGTGTTCACTTTATGAGCAGCGGTGACCTGTCTACCGTCATCGCGAGCAGGCTTGCACCCACATTTTGATCTGTGAATACATTCAAATGTGGGAGCGGGCTTGCTCGCGAATACAGGCAACTCGGTATCACTGACTCAACACTCCACAGCACTCACCGCCAACCCACCCCGCGATGTCTCCTTGTACTTGTCATGCATATCCGCCCCGGTATCACGCATGGTGCGGATCACCCGGTCCAGGGAAATAAAGTGCTGGCCATCGCCACGCAAGGCCATCTGCGCCGCATTGATCGCCTTGACCGCCGCTATCGCGTTGCGCTCGATGCAGGGCACTTGCACCAGGCCGCCCACCGGGTCGCAGGTCAGGCCCAGGTTGTGTTCCAGGCCGATTTCTGCGGCGTTGCACACCTGCTCCGGGCTGGCACCCAGAATCTCTGCCAGCCCCGCAGCCGCCATGGCGCAGGCCGAACCAACTTCGCCCTGGCATCCGACTTCGGCGCCGGAGATCGAGGCGTTCTTTTTACACAGGATCCCGATTGCCGCCGCGCCGAGGAAGTAGTCCACCACATTGGCCTCGGTGACGACCTCACTGAACTTCATGAAGTAATGCAGCACCGCCGGGATGATCCCCGCCGCGCCGTTGGTCGGTGCCGTGACCATGCGCCCACCGGCGGCGTTTTCTTCGTTGACGGCCAGGGCGAACAGGTTGACCCATTCCATGGCGCTCAAGGTCGAGCCGATCACATTCGGCTTGCCCAACTCCTGCAGGCTGCGATGCAACTTGGCGGCCCGTCGCCGCACATTCAAGCCGCCGGGCAGGATGCCCTCGTGCTTGAGGCCCTGTTCGACGCAATCCTGCATGGCACGCCAGAGCTTCATCAGGCCACTGCGGATTTCTTCTTCCGGGCGCCAGACCTTTTCGTTGGCCAGCATCAGGTCGGCGACGCGCAGGTTGTGAGTCTTGCATAACTGCAACAACTCCACCGCGCTGGAAAAATCATAAGGCAGCTCGGTGCGATCCATATCCGCAACGCCACTGCGGGCCTGGGCCTCATCCACCACAAAACCGCCACCCACCGAATAGTAGGTATCGCGGTGCAACTCGGTCTGGGCGCCGTACACCACCAGGGTCATGGCATTGGGGTGGAACGGCAGGTTTTCGTCGATCAGGCGCATGTCCCGCGACCACAGAAAGGGAACAGGCAAACGGTTGTCCAGCAACAACGTACTGGTCTCACGCAGGGTCTCGATACGCAGGCCGATCTGCGACGGATCGATTGCATCCGGCCACTCGCCCATCAATCCCATGATGACTGCGTTGTCGCTGCCATGGCCGATGCCGGTGGCGGACAACGAGCCATACAGCTGGACTTCGACCCGTTGCACTTGCTCCAGCAGGCCACGCTCACGCAGGCCTTGAACGAACAGCGCGGCAGCCCGCATGGGGCCCACGGTATGGGAACTGGACGGCCCGATGCCGATTTTGAACAGGTCGAAAACGCTGATAGCCATTGCCGCGAAACTCCTCGATGAGCACAGGCCAGGCGCGATACAGCTGCTACGCTCAAGTCGCCCAGATGGCGGCATCATCAAGCTTTTATAGCGCCGTCCGGCGTCTCACACCGACGCACCCATGCTCAACAGCGTCGTCCTCGTGCAATGGGGCGCAATCGCCGTTTTTTGCGGCGCAGATCGAGAAAAAGTGCAGTTTTGCCCGTGGAAAAACCTGTAAGCGACGTCACCGACACTGGATACGACCATCCCTGTACTGGATACGACCCACCCTGTAGGCGTCAGATTTTCACTGGTACATGATCAGTCTCGACTCGTTTGCAAGGCATCGAGGCTGCGCATCGCTCGCACGCCCCAACTGCAACACTTATAAGCGCGGTCAAGCACCGCCGGAAAAACACCAGGAGTCCAAACCCATGAAAGGTTCCCCCCCGTTGTTGTTGGCCGCCATGCTGAGTCTTCCCCTTGCGGCCCACGCTGCTGACCCTGAGCAGTGCAGTACCGTCAACTTCTCCGATGTCGGCTGGACCGATATCACCGTCACCACCGCCACCACCAGCGAAATCCTCAAGGGCCTGGGCTACAAGCCGCGGACCACGATGATTTCCGTACCCGTGACCTACAAGTCCCTGGCCGACGGCAAGAACATGGACATCTTCCTCGGCAACTGGATGCCGACCATGGAAAACGACATCAAGCAGTACCGTGATGCCGGCACCGTGGAAACCGTGCGCGCCAACCTGGAAAACGCCAAGTACACCCTGGCAGTGCCACAAGCGCTGTACGACAAGGGCCTGAAAGACTTCGCCGATATCGCCAAGTTCAAGGATGAGCTGGGTGGCAAGATCTACGGCATCGAGCCTGGCAACGACGGCAACCGCACCATCCAGAGCGTGATCGACAAGAATCAGTTCGGCTTGAAAGACGCAGGCTTCAAGGTGGTCGAGTCCAGTGAAGCCGGGATGCTCTCGCAAGTGGAACGTGCTACCAAACGTGGGCAGGCCATTGTGTTCCTGGGCTGGGAACCACACCCGATGAACACCCGCTTCAAGATGAAATACCTGACCGGAGGTGACGATTCATTCGGCCCCAACTACGGCCAGGCCACCATCTACACCAACACCCGCAAGGGCTACTCCGAGGAATGCAGCAACGTGGGCCAGTTGCTGAAAAACCTGGTGTTCACCCTGGACATGGAAAGCACCCTGATGGGTAACGTCCTCGACGACAAGATGAAACCCGACGCCGCCGCCAAGGCCTGGCTGAAGAAGAACCCGCAAGTGCTCGACACCTGGCTCGCCGGAGTCACCACCCTTGATGGCAAACCAGGACTTGCCGCCGTAAAAGCCTATCTCGACAAGTAATCGCTGACCCCGGGCCGGCGTGCCGGCCCGGGATGTTTTCCCTTTTCGCATGTGGACATTCACTACCATGCTGACTGAACAGAAAATCCCACTAGGCCAGTACATCGCTGCCTTCGTCGAATGGTTGACGCAGAACGGCGCCGATTACTTCGACGCGATCGCATCGACACTGGAAACGATGATCCACGGCGTGACGTTCGCGCTGACCTGGTTCAATCCGCTGGCATTGATCGGTCTGATTGCGCTGCTTGCTCACTACATTCAACGTAAATGGGGCCTGACGGTGTTTGTCATCGCCTCCTTCCTGCTGATCCTCAACCTGGGGTACTGGCAGGAAACCATGGAGACCCTGGCCCAGGTGCTGTTCGCCACCCTGGTCTGCGTGGTCATCGGCGTGCCGCTGGGCATTGTTGCCGCGCACAAGCCGATGTTCTATACGATGATGCGCCCGGTACTCGATCTGATGCAGACCGTGCCGACCTTCGTCTACCTCATCCCGACCCTGACCCTCTTCGGGCTGGGTGTGGTGCCCGGCCTGATCTCCACGGTGGTGTTCGCGATTGCCGCGCCGATCCGCCTGACCTACCTGGGCATCCGCGATGTACCCCAAGAACTGATGGACGCCGGTAAGGCCTTTGGCTGCTCCCGGCGCCAGTTGCTCTCGCGCATCGAACTGCCCCACGCCATGCCGAGCATCGCTGCCGGCATTACCCAATGCATCATGCTGTCGTTGTCGATGGTGGTGATCGCAGCCCTGGTGGGCGCCGACGGCCTCGGTAAACCTGTGGTCAACGCGCTGAACACCGCCGACATTGCCCTGGGCTTTGAAGCGGGCCTGGCGATTGTGCTGCTGGCCATCATGCTCGACCGTATCTGCAAACAACCCGACGCCAAAGTAGGGGGTGATGCATGAGCATTATCCGATTCGACAATGTCGATGTGATCTTCTCCAAAGACCCACGCGAAGCCCTCAAGCTGCTGGATGAGGGGATGCACCGCAACGAAATCCTGAAAAAGACCGGGCAGATTGTCGGCGTGGAAAAAGCCAGCCTGGATATCGAGAAAGGCGAGATCTGCGTGCTGATGGGTTTGTCGGGCTCCGGCAAGTCGAGCCTGTTGCGCTGTATCAACGGCCTTAACACCGTGAGCCGTGGCCAGTTGTTTGTGGAGCATGAAGGTCGCCAGATCGACATCGCGTCATGCACGCCGGCCGAGCTGAAAATGATGCGCACCAAGCGTATCGCCATGGTGTTCCAGAAGTTCGCCCTGATGCCCTGGCTGACCGTACGTGAAAACATCAGCTTTGGCCTGGAGATGCAGGGTCGCCCCGAGAAGGAGCGGCGCAAACTGGTGGACGAAAAGCTGGAGCTGGTGGGCCTGACCCAATGGCGCAACAAGAAGCCCGACGAGCTGTCTGGCGGCATGCAACAGCGCGTCGGCCTGGCCCGCGCACTGGCGATGGACGCCGACATCCTGCTGATGGACGAACCGTTCTCGGCCCTCGACCCGCTGATCCGCCAAGGCCTGCAGGATGAACTGCTGGAGCTGCAACGCAAGCTGAGCAAGACCATCGTGTTCGTCAGCCACGACCTCGACGAGGCACTCAAGCTGGGCAGCCGGATTGCGATCATGAAAGACGGCAAGATCATCCAGTACAGCGTGCCGGAAGAAATCGTGCTGAACCCGGCGGATGACTATGTGCGCACCTTCGTCGCCCATACCAACCCACTGAACGTGCTTTGCGGCCGCAGCCTGATGCGCACGCTGGACAACTGCAAGCGGGTCAATGGTTCGGTGTGCCTGGACCCGGGCGGCGACTCGTGGCTGGACCTGGCCGAAGGCAACACCATCCAGGGCGCACGGCAAAATGGCGCGGTGATGAACCTGCAGAACTGGGCGCCGGGGCAAGCCGTGGAAGACCTGGGGCGGTTGCCGACCTTGGTGGATTCGAATATCGGCATGCGTGATGCGTTGCAGATTCGCTACCAGACCGGCAACAAGCTGGTGCTGCACGACAACAACAAGGTGGTGGGGATTCTGGGGGATAGCGAGCTGTACCATGCCCTGCTGGGCAAGAACCTGGGCTAATAAGGCTTTTTGTAGGAGCGAGCTTGCTCGCTCCTACATTTGACCGCATTGCCAAGTTTGAACAGGCGGTGTCAGTGACGACACCGCCGGCTTTTATCAGCTATAGACACGGCCAAGGAGCTGCCGATGGCTTTCAAACTGATCGAGCACATCCCGGGTGATCTGTTCCTGGGTGAAGCCCATCAGGTCGTATTCCTGACCGCCGTTGTGCAGGTAAACCTCGGCACGGTAGTAGCGCGCACGCTCCTCCTGCGCCTCGATCGACTCGCTCGGCGCCGCCAGGTAGCCATCCAGGCTCACCTCGTAGACAAACGGGTTACCTTCCATCTCGATCCGCACGCCGATGCAGCGCTTGGATTTACCCAGCAGCGTCTGCACATCCAACCCTTGGGCGCGCAATGCCACGGCCGCTTCTTCCAGCGCCGGGGTGACTTTCTTGTCCATGAAGCGCTGCACCACAGCCTGGCTCGGTTGCAGGTCCTGGGCAGTCAGGCGCTCGCTGAAACCGCGACGGCCACGTTCGGCCAATTGCGCCTGCTCCTGTTCGATGGCCACGTCCTGGCGCATAGCCTTGTGCAAACCGAACATAAAGAAGATCAGCACCACCGAGAACGGCAAGCCCGCCAGCACCACCATGGTTTGCATGGCTTCGAAGTTACCGGCAAACAGCAGGCCGATGGTCACCAGGGTGATCACCGCCGACCAGAAGATCCGCAGCCAGTGCGGCGCATCCTCATCCACATTGCCGCCCTTGCAGGACAGGTTGGCCATCATCACCGCACCAGAATCCGCCGGTGTCAGGAACAGCACAAAGCCGACAAAGATCGACACGCCGATCACCACTTTCGACGCCGGGTAGTATTCGAGCAACTGGTAGATCGCCATGGAGGGTTGCTCCAGCGCGGTCTTGCCCAGCTCCACGGCCCCATGGTTGAGCACCAGGTCCAGGGCCGAGTTGCCGAAGATCGACAGCCACGCCAGGGTAAAGCCCAGCGGGATCAGCAGTACGCCCGCCACCAGCTCACGTACGGTACGGCCACGGGAAATACGCGCGATGAACATGCCCACGAATGGTGCCCAGGAAATCCACCAGGCCCAGTAGAACAGGGTCCACAGGCCCATCCAGCGCTCGGACTTCTCGCCATCGCCTTCGTACACGTACAGGTCGAAGGTCTTGAGCACCAGGCCGTTCATGTAGTCGCCGATGTTCTGCACAAAGCCGTTGAGCAGGTGCAGGGTCGGGCCAAACAGCAGCACGAAAATCAGCAGGCCGCTGAACAACACAATGTTGAGGTTGGACAGGCGGCGAATGCCGTTCTCCACACCCGACACGGCAGCGATGGTCGCCACGGTGCTCATCACGATGATCACGATCAGCAGGTTGGTGTTGCTGTGCTCCATGCCGAACAGGTTTTCCAACCCGGACGACACTTGCATCGAGCCAATCCCCAGGTTCGTCACCAGGCCCAGCAGGGTCACGAACATACCGAAGCCGTCCACCGCGTGACCGGCCGCGCCTTTGACCCAACGCTCGCCCATCAATGGGTACAGCGCCGAACGCAAGGCCAGCGGCTGGTTATGCCGGTAGGCGAAGTACGCCACGGCCAGGCCGACCAGCGCATAGATCGCCCAGCCATGCAGGCCCCAATGCAGGAAGGTCAACTGCAACGCCTGGCGCGCAGCCATCTGGGTGGCGGCAGCACCTTCAGGCGGGTTGAAGTAGTGGTCCAACGGCTCGGACGCGCCGAAGTACAGCAACGAAATGCCGATGCCCGAAGAGAACAACATGCCGGCCCAGGCGCCGTAGCTGAAGTCCGGGGTATCGGCCTTGCTGCCCAGCTTCAATTTGCCGTAGGAGGAAAACGCCAGGCCCACCACGAATACCAGGTAGGCGGCGATGACCACCATGTAGTACCAGCCAAAGCTTTTCGAGAGCCAGGTCTGGGCGATTCCCAGCATTCTGCCGGCCTCTTGCGGGGCGATGATCAGAATGGCAGTCAACAACAGGATCAACGCGGTGGAGGTGTAGAACACCCAACCGTTGACCCGCACCTTTTCCGGCGGGGTCTTTATAAGAGAGGCAGAACTCATGGCACAGAGGCTCCGGGCAGTGCGAGAGAGGACACAAGGCAGCGCTTGACCCGCGCCATCGATTTTTCGGCAGTCGACGGACGGGTGTTATAAAGACATCCCGAAAATCCTCGAACCCCAGCGACGCGCTGTCATGGGCTGTTTCAAGGGTTTTTGTGGATGTCAGATGCGTCTGCCTACACGTAGGAAATACCTGTAGGCAGCGACCATTTGTCGCAGATCTTATTCTTTGTTGATTGAACGTTCAATCAAAACAAAATAGACTGGCCCTCAACCCGACGAACGTTTACGCCCGTCGGCAGGCCTAAGGAGAGGTGCTACATGCCCAAGGTCGGTATGCAACCCATACGCCGCCAGCAGTTGATCGAAGCCACATTGACGGCCATCGATCAGGTAGGGATGGGAGATGCCAGCATTGCGCTGATCGCCCGTCTGGCCGGAGTCTCGAACGGCATCATCAGTCACTATTTTCAGGACAAGAATGGCCTGATCGCCGCAACGATGCGGTACCTGATGAATGTGCTGATCGAGAACGTCCACGAACGCCGGCAGGCATTGAAGGAAGACAGCCCCCGGGCGCACCTTCAAGTGATTATTGGCGGCAACTTCGACGCCAGCCAGGTCAACGGCCCGGCAATGAAAACCTGGCTGGCCTTCTGGGCTACCAGCATGCACCACCCGTCTTTGCACAGGTTGCAGCGGATCAACGATCACCGCCTGTATTCCAACCTGTGCTGCCAGTTCCGCCGTGTGCTGCCGCTGGAAGATGCACGCAGCGCAGCCCGAGGCCTGGCGGCCCTGATCGACGGTTTGTGGTTGCGCGGCGCCCTGTCGGGAGACGCTTTCGACACGGAGCAGGCGCAACGGATCGCTTACGAATACATGGACTTCCAATTGGCCAAGCAGGTGAGTTAGAGCACACATAAACGCTCAACCCCTGAACGGCTACTGAGTGGGCTGCGCCCCTCAGTGGTTAACGCCAACCACTTATGCACTTGCGAGGACTTTATGGCCCGTTTCGAACTGCAAAAACTCTACATTGACGGCGGCTACAGCGACGCTGGCAGCGATGCCACCTTCGAAGCCATCAACCCGGCTAACGGTGAAGTTCTCGCCAACGTGCAACGCGCCACTTTCGAAGACGTCGAACGTGCCGTGGTCAGCGCCGAAAAGGGCCAGAAAATCTGGGCCGCGATGACCGCCATGGAGCGTTCGCGCATCCTGCGTCGCGCCGTGGAAATCCTGCGCGAGCGCAACGACGAACTGGCTGCCCTGGAAACCCTGGACACCGGTAAAGCTTTCTCCGAAACCAAGTACGTCGACATCGTTACCGGCGCCGACGTGCTGGAATACTACGCCGGCCTGGTGCCTGCCATCGAAGGCGAGCAGATCCCGCTGCGCACCACCTCATTCGTCTACACCCGCCGCGAGCCGCTGGGCGTGGTCGCCGGTATCGGTGCGTGGAACTACCCGATCCAGATCGCCTTGTGGAAATCCGCCCCGGCCCTGGCCGCTGGCAACGCGATGATCTTCAAGCCAAGCGAAGTGACGTCGCTGACCACCCTGAAACTGGCCGAGATCTACACCGAAGCCGGTGTTCCGGACGGTGTGTTCAACGTCCTGACCGGTAGCGGCCGTGAAGTCGGCACCTGGCTGACCGAGCACCCGCGCATCGAAAAAATCTCCTTCACCGGCGGCACCGACACCGGCAAGAAGGTCATGGCCAGCGCTTCGAGCTCCTCGCTCAAAGACGTAACCATGGAACTGGGCGGCAAATCCCCACTGATCATTTTCGACGACGCCGACCTCGATCGCGCCGCCGACACCGCGATGATGGCCAACTTCTACAGCTCCGGCCAGGTCTGCACCAACGGCACGCGCGTGTTTATTCCAAAGCACCTGCAAGCCGCCTTTGAAGCCAAGATCGTCGAACGTGTTGCGCGCATCCGCGTCGGCAACCCGGAAGACGAAAACACCAACTTCGGCCCGCTGGTCAGCTTCGCCCACATGGAAAGCGTGCTGGGCTATATCGCCAAAGGTAAAGAAGAAGGCGCACGCCTGCTGTGCGGCGGCGACCGCCTGACCGCTGGCGACTTCGCCAAGGGTGCATTCGTTGCACCGACGGTGTTCACTGACTGCACCGATGAAATGACCATCGTGCGTGAAGAAATCTTCGGCCCAGTGATGAGCATCCTCACCTACGAGACCGAAGAAGAAGTGATCCGTCGCGCCAACGACACCGACTTCGGCCTGGCTGCAGGCTTGGTGACCAAGGACTTGAACCGCGCCCACCGCGTGATTCATCAGCTCGAAGCGGGTATCTGCTGGATCAACGCCTGGGGCGAGTCCGACGCCAAGATGCCGGTTGGCGGCTACAAGCAGTCGGGTGTTGGCCGTGAGAACGGGATCAGCTCGCTGAACAACTTCACCCGCATCAAATCGGTACAGGTTGAGCTGGGCGACTACGCCTCGGTGTTCTAAATCCGAGTGATGTGCTGCTCGCGAGGCCGCCGCCTTCGCGAGCAAGCCCGCTCCCACATTTGATTTGTGTACGCCTTCAAATGTAGGAGGGGGCTTGCTCCCGATGAGTGCGAAGCACTCGCCTCATCTGACCATCTCCAAAGAGGGTGCATTTATGTCCCAAGAATACGACTACATCATTGTGGGTGCCGGCTCCGCCGGTAACACCCTGGCGACCCGTCTGACCGAAGACGAAGGCGTCACCGTCCTGCTGCTGGAAGCCGGCGGCCCGGACTACCGTCTCGATTTCCGTACCCAGATGCCTGCCGCCCTGGCGTTCCCGCTGCAAGGCCGCCGCTACAACTGGGCCTACGAAACCGATCCAGAGCCACACATGGATGGGCGCCGCATGGAATGTGGTCGCGGCAAGGGCCTGGGTGGCTCGTCGCTGATCAACGGCATGTGCTACATCCGTGGCAACGCCATGGACTACGACGGCTGGGCGAAACTGCCAGGCCTGGAAAACTGGAGCTATCTGGACTGCCTGCCGTATTTCCGCAAGGCCGAAACCCGCGACATCGGCCCTAACGATTACCACGGTGGCGAAGGCCCGGTCAGCGTGACCACGCCAAAAGCCGGCAACAACCCGCTGTTCCACGCCATGGTTGAAGCCGGCGTGCAAGCTGGCTACCCGCGTACCGAAGACTTGAACGGCTACCAGCAAGAAGGCTTCGGCCCGATGGACCGTACCGTCACGCCGAACGGCCGGCGCGCCAGTACTGCCCGTGGCTACCTGGACACTGCCAAGAAGCGTTCGACCCTGACCATCGTCACCCATGCCCTGACCGACAAAGTGTTGTTCGAAGGCAAGCGTGCAGTCGGCGTGCGTTACCTGATCGGTGCCGCCGAAGAACGTGTTGAAGCCCGTGCACGCAAGGAAGTGCTGGTGTGCAGCGGCGCCATCGCGTCGCCGCAACTGCTGCAACGCTCCGGTGTAGGCCCGGCCAAACTACTGGAAAGCCTCGACATCCCGGTGGTCCACGACCTGCCAGGCGTCGGCGAAAACCTGCAGGACCACCTGGAACTGTATCTGCAATACGCGTGCACCCAACCGGTCTCGTTGTACCCGTCGCTGCTCTGGTACAACCAGCCGGCGATTGGTGCCGAGTGGCTGTTCAACGGCACCGGCATCGGCGCCAGCAACCAGTTCGAAGCGGGCGGTTTTATCCGTACCCGTGAAGAGTTCGAATGGCCGAACATCCAGTACCACTTCCTGCCGGTAGCGATTAACTACAACGGCAGCAACGGTGTGAAAGAGCACGGCTTCCAGGCGCACATGGGCTCCATGCGTTCGCCGAGCCGTGGTCGCATCCAGCTGAAGTCGAAGAACCCACGGGACTACCCGAGCATCCTCTTCAACTACATGGCCACCGAGCAGGACTGGCAAGAGTTCCGTGATGGCATCCGCCTGACCCGTGAAATCATGCAGCAGCCGGCACTGGACCAGTACCGTGGCCGCGAAATCAGCCCGGGCATCGAGGTGCAAACCGACGAGCAACTGGACACGTTCATCCGCGAGCATGCCGAAACCGCGTTCCACCCGTCCTGCTCGTGCAAGATGGGCACCGACGAGATGGCCGTGGTCGATGGCGAAGGTCGCGTGCATGGCATGCAGGGCCTGCGAGTGGTCGATGCGTCGATCATGCCGATCATCACCACCGGTAACCTCAACGCGCCAACGATCATGATCGCCGAGAAAATCGCCGACAAGATCCGTGGCCGCCAGTTGCCGCGCAGCACTGCGGACTACTACGTGGCCGGCGATGCGCCTGTGCGTGGCAAGCCGTTGCGTGAAGTGGGTCCTACCCTGTAAGAGCGAGCTTGCTCGCGAAAAACCTCAGAACACCGCGGGGCACCCGATGCCCCGCGTTATCGTTAGCGACATTCGCGAGCAAGCTCGCTCCTACAAAACCCTTCCTACACCGCCTCACCCTTGATCCCACCCCCCGCGCCGGCCTAATCTAGTCCCTCGCGCAAACGTTTCACCTCCCTACCGACACGCCGGCTTCTGCCTGGCCACGAGGCTTTCTCATGTTTGATGTCGTTTCTTCGAGCAAATGGCCTACCGGCTTCCTGATCAATCCAAACGTTGAACCGCTGGACCCGAAATGGCTGAAGGAATTCAGCAAGATTCCGGCCGCTGCAGTCAGCGACTGCCTGGGCCGTAACGTCGGCGGCCTGGGTCTCAAGGCGTTCCACGGCAATGCGCCGATGCTCGGCAGCGCGCTGACCGTGCGTGTGCGCCCCGGTGACAACCTGATGATCCTCAAGGCCATGCAAATGGCCCGCCCGGGCGATGTGCTGGTGATCGACGGCAGCGCCGACCTGACCCGCGCCGTGTTCGGCGGCATCATGCGCGCCATGGCCCTCAAGGCCGGCATTGTCGGTGTGGTGATCAACGGCGCCCTGCGCGACCTCGACGAATGGCAGACCGGCGAACTGCCGGCCTACGCCATCGGCGGCGTGCACCGTGGCCCGAGTACGGACGGCGGCGGTGAGATCAACGTGCCGATCTCTTGCGCAGGCATGCTGGTCGCGCCTGGCGACTTGATGATCGGCGATGGCGACGGCGTGGTTGCCGCATCCCGTAGCGAACTGCCGGAACTGCTGGTGCGCTGCCACGACCTGCTGGCGCGCGAGCAGGCTACACTGGCGGCTATCGAAGCCGGCACCCTGGACCCTGATCGTTTTGATGCGATCCTGCGCGCCAAGGGCTGCCCGGTCTAACCCTGTAGGAGCGAGCTTGCTCGCGAAAAACCCAAGAGCGCGGCATTTATCCAGAATGCCCGCGCCATCGTTCGCGACCTTCGCGAGCAAGCTCGCTCCTACAGTGATGAGGGCCTCCGGCCACCGCTGCCCACAAGGAAGGCTCCATGTTCGAAAAACACCCGCAACTCAAAAAACATTTCGCCGCCCTGCGCACCCACGCCGAGTTCTTCTCGCTGCGTTACGTGCGCGAGTCTGGCCAGTACCTGTCGGTGCGCAAGAACGTCGCCGAGCCGCCGCACCTGAGTCGCGACGAAGGTGCCATGCTCACCGTGCGCCTCAACGGTGTCGAGGCCTACGCCGCCACCCACGACATTTCCCTGCCCGGCCTGCAAGCCGCCCTTGAGCGCGCTGAGCAACAAGCCCGGCGGATCAAGCCCCACGCGCTGCTCGACCTGCGCGACCAGCCGGTGTCCAGCGACATCGCCGATTACCTGTCGCCAAACCTCGACCAACCTTTTGCGTCCCTGAGCGACTGCTACCAATTGCTCGGTGCAGAGTCAGCCGCCGTGCCCAAGGACGAGCGCCTGGTGAACTGGGAAGTCAGCCTGGGCACCACCCTGGTCGAGCAGATCTACCTCAACAGTGCCGGCGCCGAGTTGCGCCAGGCCCAGCGTTTTGTGTTCCCCGGCGTCAATGTCACGGCCTACGACGGCAACGACAGCCAGACCCGCACCCTGGGTGGCACCAACTTTGGCCAGCAAGGCGGTGCGGACGTGATCAGCCGTTTCGGCCTGGTCGGCGCCGCGCCACGGATTGCCGATCAGGCGCTGCAACTATTGCTGGCGCCCAATACCCCCACCGGCCCGCGCGACCTGCTGCTGATGCCCGACCAGATGATCCTGCAGATCCACGAGTCCATCGGCCACCCGCTGGAGCTGGACCGGATCCTCGGTGACGAGCGCAATTACGCCGGCACCAGCTTCGTCAAGGCCAGCGACTTCGGCCACCTGCAATACGGCTCAAACCTGCTGAACGTGACCTTCGACCCGGACATTCCCGAGCAACTGGCCAGCTATGGCCATGACGATGACGGCACCGCCGCCAGCAAGCAGTTCCTGATCCGTGAAGGCCTGCTGCTCAAACCATTGGGCGGTGCGTTGTCGCAATACCGTGCGGGCATGGGCGGCGTTGCCAACAGTCGCGCCTGCAGCTGGAACCGCGCGCCGATCGACCGTATGGCCAACCTCAATATCGAGGCTGGCGACCAGAGCCTGGCGCAATTGGTCGGCGGCATCGAGCACGGTATCTTGATGTCGACCAACCGTTCCTGGTCCATCGACGATGCGCGCAACAAATTCCAGTTCGGCTGCGAATGGGGCCAGTTGATCGAAAATGGCGAACTCAAGGGCGTGGTGAAAAACCCCAACTACCGGGCGATTTCCGCGCAGTTCTGGCGCAAGCTCAGTGCCGTGGGCGATGCCAGTACTTTCCAGGTGCTGGGTACGCCGAACTGCGGCAAGGGCGAGCCCAACCAGGTGATCCGCGTTGGCCATGCGTCGCCGGCGTGTGTGTTCAGTGATGTGGATGTGTTTGGGGGAGATGCCTGATGCAGGCTTTCAAGGATCTGGTGGAGTGGCTCAAGCAGGCCATCACCGACGGGGAACAGTTTCATCTGGGCTATGCGGCGGAGTCTTCCGAGTTCGTGCGCTTGAACCATGCCCGGGTGCGTCAGGCCGGGCAGGTGCAACAAGCCAGCGTGAACCTCAAGCTGATTCATGACGGTCGCCACGCCGACCTCGGTATCACCCTGGCCGGGGCGCCGGAGCTGGATCGCCAGCGCCTGGCCGAGGGCCTGCAACAACTGCGTGAAACCTTGCCATTGCTGCCGCAGGATCCTTATCTGCTGCTCAACCACAACGCCTGGAAAAGCCAGAATGAACAGGCCCGGCCACTGCCGGACCTGGATCAGGTCCTGGCCGAAATCAGCCAGGCCGCCCAAGGTGTGGACCTGGTGGGTTTCTATGCCGCCGGGCCGATCAGCCGTGGATTCGCCAGTTCGTCCGGGGCTTTTGGCTGGCATCAGGCAAATAGTTTCAACTTCGATTTCAGCCTGTTCCATGCCAATGGTGAAGCGGTAAAAGCCAGCTACGCCGGGGATGCCTGGGACAGCGCGGCGTTTGCCCAGCGCTTCCAGCAAGCCCGCGAGCAGCTTGAGTATCTGGGCCGGCCATTGCACACCTTGGCGCCCGGCCAGTACCGCGCCTACCTGGCACCAGCAGCCCTGGAAGAAATTGTCAGCATGCTCGCCTGGGGTGGTTTCTCCGCCCAGGCCATCGCCAGCAAAGGCAGCCCGTTGCAGCGTTTGTATGCCGGTGATCAGGCCCTGAACCCACTGGTGAGCATGGCGGAACAGGTCAGCGCATCGTTGAGCCCGGCATTCTCGCGCGACGGCTACCCGTGCAGCGATGTGACCCTGATCAGCGCCGGCCACGCCGAAGGGCGCCTGGTCAACTCGCGCAGCGCTGCCGAATATGGCTTGAGCACCAACGGTGCCGATGGCGACGAGTCCCCCAGTGCCTTTGAAATGGCTGCAGGCGACCTGGCCCAGGCCGATATCCTCAAGCAATTGGGCACCGGCCTGTATATCAGCAACCTGTGGTACCTGAACTACTCCGACCAGCCGGCGGCGCGCCTGACCGGCATGACCCGCTTCGCCACGTTCTGGGTAGAGGACGGTGAGATCAAGGCGCCGGTCAGCACCATGCGCTTTGATGACAGCGTGTACCACCTGCTGGGTTCGCAGTTGGAAGCGCTGACCGCCGAGCGCGAGTTGCTGCTGTCGGCCAGTACCTATAGCGAGCGCAGTACCTCGTCCAACTTGTTGCCGGGCGCGCTGGTAAAACGGTTGACCCTGACGTTGTAGGTGCGGGGCGTTCTCCGGGCAGCGCTGCGACGTGCCGCGCTCGATCAGAATGCCCGCGTTATCGTTCGCGATTTTCGCGAGCAAGCTCGCTCCTACAGGGGAACGCCCTGTGTGTTGATGAACCTTCCTTTACAACAGCCCGCTGGTTGCGGGGCTGTTGTCGCCTGCCGAAAACCTCGATATAAACGTTAGTGGCATCCCGCCACTCTTAACCCATTTGTTCGCAAATGATGCATGACCTCGCCCGGGATAGGGCGAGCCGGAGCGTTGACATGTACCAAGGAAGTTTTGTCATTGATAAGTTGTTCAAGCACTACAACGTTCACGTAGAGCAACTGGGCAACGACCCACAACGCAAGACCGTGCTGCTGGTCAACGGCGCGCTGTCCACCACCCGCTCATTCGCTCGCACCAGCAAATGCCTGGCCGAGCATTTCAATGTGTTGATGTTCGATCTGCCGTTCTCTGGCTATTCACGCCCCCACAACACCGACCTGGACCTGGTGACCAAGGACGACGAAGTCGAAATCCTGCGGGCGCTGGTGGAGCGCTTTGAGGTCAACCATCTGGTGTCGGCCTCCTGGGGCGGCATCTCGACCCTGCTGACCCTGGCACGCAACCCGCCCTCCATCGAAAGCTCGGTAGTGATGGCCCTGGCGCCCAATCTCAACCAGGCGATGCTCGAATACGTGGAGCGCGTGCGGGTGCTGATCGAGGCCGATGACAAGTCCGCCGTCGGCCACCTGCTTAACGAAACCGTCGGCAAGTTCCTCTCCAGCCGGCTCAAGCGCAATAACCATCGGCACCTGTCGACCATGGCCACCACCGAGTACCGCCAGGCGCGCTTTCATATTCATCAGGTGCTGGCGCTGGGCGATGGCAACTACCTGCCGCAATTGCGCCAGATCGAAAGCCCGGTGCACTTTCTCAACGGCACGCTGGACGAATATACGCCGGCCGATGAAGCCCAACTGTTCAAGCAATATGTGGGGCGCAGCAGCTTTGCCACAGCCGAGCACACCGGCCATCTGCTCGACCTGGAGTCCCGCGAGGCGGCGTTTGCAGTGCATCGGGCGCTGATTGATTTCCTGGTGGGCAAAGATGTAGCAGTGTCAGATATAGACGAACCGCCAGTGGGAAAACCGCTTATTGATGGCGCATAATCGGCAACACATAGCCTGCTAATAAAAGGGTTCTCATGCCGAATCGTGTCGTGCTCGATGCCAAGACCGCCCGCTGGTTGCCCTGGGTGGTAGCGATTGCCTTCTTCATGCAGTCACTCGATGGGACGATTCTCAACACGGCATTGCCCGCCATGGCCGAGGACCTGGCGGAGAACCCTTTGCGCATGCAAGGCGTGATCATCGCCTACATGCTTACCGTGGCCTTGCTGATCCCGGCCTCGGGCTGGATCGCCGACCGTTTCGGCACCAAGAAAATTTTCTTCGGCGCGATCATGCTGTTCAGCATCGGTTCGCTGCTGTGCGCCCTGTCCAGCAGCCTGAGCATGCTGATCGGCGCGCGGGTGATCCAGGGCCTGGGCGGCGCGCTAATGCTACCGGTGGGAAGGCTGGTGGTGCTGCGCGCCTACCCGCGTTCGGAGCTGGTGCGGATCATGGGCTTCATCACCATTCCCGGCCTGCTCGGCCCTTTGCTCGGCCCGACCATGGGCGGCTGGATGGTGCAGTACCTGACCTGGCACTGGATCTTTTTGATCAACCTGCCGGTGGGCATGATCGGCTGCTACGCCGTGTGGAAATTCATCCCCGACCTGCGTGGCAGTGAGCGCACACGCTTCGACAGCCTGGGCTTTTTGCTGTTTGGCGCGGCGATGGTGCTGATCACTATCGCCATGGAAGGCTTGGGCGAGTTGCACCTGCCACACTTGCGCGTGATGTTGCTGCTGTTCGGCGGCATGGCGTGCCTGGCGGCCTACTGGCTGCGCGCCGGGCATATCGAAAATCCGCTGTTCTCGCCGGTGCTGTTCAAGACCCGGACCTTTGCCGTGGGCATTCTCGGCAACCTGTTCGCGCGCCTGGGCAGCGGTGCCTTGCCGTTCCTCGTGCCGTTGTTGCTGCAAGTCGCCTTGGGGTACTCGCCATCCCAGGCCGGCATGAGCATGCTGCCCCTGGCGGCGGCAGCCATGGTCGCCAAGTCGGTTGCCCGGCCGCTGATCGAACGCCTGGGTTATCGCATCGTGCTGACCGGTAACACGTTGGCGCTGGGCCTGATGCTGGCGAGCATGGGCCTGGTCAGCGAACAGACGCCCTACCCGCTGCTACTGGCGATGCTCGCAGTGCTGGGGGCGATCAACTCCCTGCAATTTACCGCGATGAACACCGTGACCCTGATCGACCTCGACGACGCCCAGGCCAGCAGCGGCAACAGCTTACTGTCGGTGGTGGCGCAACTGGCCCTGAGCCTGGGGGTGGCCTGCGCCGGTGCCCTGCTGGGCGGGTTCACCGCCGAAGCCGGCAACGATGGGGTCAGTACCGTGCTCGGGGCGTTTCAGTTGACCTTCCTCACCGTGGGTATCATGGCGATGCTGGCGGCGGCGATCTTCCTGCAATTGTCGCCAAAAGACGGCAAACGGGTGGTCAGCCGCGAGCACGACATCGAGCATTAAGCGGCGTCTCGTCTAGAACTTGCAGGGAAATTCCCACGAGGCTGGTACACTGCGCGACATTTTGTTTTTGCAGAGCCAGTCCCGTGACCACCATCGCCACCGCTTTTAATACTTTGCCGCTCTCCGCCGCCATGCTGGCTAACCTCGACTCGCTGGGTTATGTCGAGATGACGCAGATCCAGGCGCAAAGCTTGCCGGTGATCCTCAAGGGGCTGGACCTGATCGCCCAGGCCAAGACCGGCAGCGGCAAGACCGCGGCCTTCGGCATCGGCCTGTTGAACCCCATCAACCCGCGCTACTTCGGTTGCCAGGCCCTGGTGATGTGCCCGACCCGCGAGCTGGCGGACCAGGTGGCCAAGGAAATCCGCCGCCTGGCCCGTGCCGAAGACAATATCAAGGTGCTGACCCTGTGCGGTGGCGTGTCCCTCGGCCCGCAGATCGCCTCCCTGGAACACGGCGCGCACATCATCGTCGGCACCCCGGGCCGCATCCAGCAACACCTGCGCAAGGGTTCGCTGGTGCTGGACGGCCTGAACACGCTGATCCTCGACGAAGCCGACCGCATGCTCGACATGGGCTTCTACGACGCCATCGAAGACATCATCAGCAAGACCCCGGCCCGTCGCCAGACCCTGCTGTTCTCGGCCACCTACCCGGTGAGCATCAAGCAACTGGCCTCCAAATTCATGCGCGCGCCGCAGCAGGTCAAGGCCGAAGCGTTCCACTCCGACGAGCAGATCGAGCAGCGGTTCTACGAAATCTCCCCGGACGAGCGCATGGACGCGGTGACCAAAGTGCTGTCGCACTTCCGTCCGGCCTCCTGCGTAGCCTTCTGCTTTACCAAGCAGCAAGTACAGGAAACCGTGGATCACCTGACCTCCAAGGGCATTTCTGCGGTCGGCCTGCATGGCGACCTGGAGCAGCGTGACCGTGACCAGGTACTGGCGATGTTCGCCAACCGCAGCACATCGGTGCTGGTTGCCACCGACGTCGCCGCCCGCGGCCTGGACATTGATGCACTGGACATGGTGATCAACGTCGAACTGGCCCGCGACTCGGAAATCCACATTCACCGCGTCGGCCGTACAGGGCGTGCCGGTGAGACCGGGATCGCCGTCAGCCTGGTAGCACCGTCCGAAGCGCACCGCGCCCAGGCCATCGAGCTGCTGCAAAAGGCCCCGCTGAACTGGGACCAACTGAGCAACCTCAAATCCCAGGGCGGCGCGCCGTTGCTGCCGGTGATGAGCACGCTGTGCATTGCCGCCGGCCGTAAAGACAAGGTTCGCCCCGGCGATATCCTGGGTGCACTGACCGGCGAAGCCGGGATCCCGGGCGCCCAGGTGGGCAAGATCGCGATCTTTGACTTCCAGGCCTATGTGGCCGTGGAGCGTGGCGTCGCCAAGCAGGCGCTGCAGCGTTTGAACGATGGCAAGATCAAGGGCCGTTCGTTGCGTGTGCGCATCCTGTAAAGCTCTTCGATTCAATGGAGATCCAATGTGGGAGCGGGCTTGCTCGCGAATGCGGTGTACCAGTCGCCAGATGGGTTGGCTGACAGTGCGCATTCGCGAGCAAGCCCGCTCCCACATTTTTGACTGTATTCCAAAATAGATTTTGTGTGAGGACACCGTTTTGCGCTCGACCGAAGTTGTGATCATTGGCGCTGGCGCCGCAGGCTTGATGTGTGCGCTGACTGCCGCCGGGCGTGGGCGCAAGGTGATGCTGATCGACCATGCGAACAAGGCCGGCAAGAAGATCCTGATGTCGGGCGGTGGCCGCTGCAATTTCACCAACATGTACACCGAGCCTGCCAACTTCCTGTCGCACAACGCGCACTTCTGCAAATCCGCCCTGGCCCGCTACACCCAATGGGATTTCATCGGGCTGGTGGCCAAGCACGGCGTGCCGTACCACGAGAAAAAACTCGGCCAGTTGTTCTGCGATAACAAATCCAGCGACATCCTCGGCATGCTGCTCGACGAGTGCATCCAGACCGGCGTGAGCCTGCACCTGGACACCTCGATCCAGGAGATCGCCAGGCTCGACAGCGGCTACCAGTTGCAGACCACGCTGGGCGAGTTGCGCTGTGAATCCCTGGTGATCGCCACCGGCGGGCTGTCGATTCCGACACTGGGCGCCACCGGCTTTGGTTACCAGGTGGCCAAGCAGTTCGGCCATGAACTGCTGCCGACTCGCGCGGGCCTGGTGCCGTTTACCATCACCGATCAGCTCAAGGACTTGTGCGGCGAGTTGTCCGGCACCTCGGTCGATTGCCTGGTGAGCTGCAACGACCAGAGCTTTCGCGAGAACATTCTGTTTACCCATCGCGGCCTGAGCGGGCCGGCGATTTTGCAGATTTCTTCTTACTGGGAACCCGGCGACACCGTTGAGATCAACCTGTTGCCCGACCACGATGCCCACGCCTGGCTGCAACAGCAGCAGGCCGAACGCCCCAACAGCGAGCTCAAGACCCTACTCGGCGAGATCTTCACCAAGAAGATGGCCAACCTGTTGGCCGAGACGTGGTTTGTGTCCAAGCCGATGAAGCAGTACACCCACGCCGAGCTGGCAGATATTGCCAGCAAGCTGGGCAGTTGGCAGTTGGTCCCGGCCGGTACCGAAGGCTACCGCACCGCCGAAGTCACCCTGGGCGGGGTGGACACGCGAGAAGTGTCGTCCAAGACCATGGAATCACTGAAAAGCCCTGGCCTGTACTTTATCGGCGAAGTGCTGGACGTGACCGGGCACCTGGGCGGGTTCAACTTCCAATGGGCCTGGGCGTCGGGCTATGCGGCAGCGCAATACGCCTGAACTGCAATGCGATCACCTGTGGGAGCGGGCTTGCTCGCGAATGCGGTGTACCAGTCGCCAGATGGGTTGGCTGACAGTCCGCATTCGCGAGCAAGCCCGCTCCCACATTTTGATTGGGGTGTGCCAAAACATTTTTTGCTTATGAATGTGATCGCCACGCTTGCCCTGACGTCATTACTGGCTCAATTTAGCGGCATCGTCCCGGAAGACCCCAGACTTCATGTCCTCGACCTCGTTCAAGCAGTCAATGCGGCGCCTTTGGGCACTGGATAAGTTCAGTTACAGCGTACGGGTGTTTATCGCCCTCACCGGCAGCATGGCGTTGTGCTGGTATCAGGATGAGATGTCGCTGCTGATCCCGCTGTTCCTGGGGATTATCGCCAGCGCCCTGGCCGAGACCGATGACAGCTGGCAAGGCCGCCTCAACGCCCTGGCGGTGACGCTGGTATGTTTCAGCGTGGCAGCACTCTCAGTGGAGTTGCTGTTTCCCTACCCGTGGATCTTTGCCATCGCCATCGCCCTGGCGAGTTTCTGCCTGACCATGCTCGGCGCCCTGGGCGAGCGCTATGGGGCGATCGCCTCGGCCACCTTGATTCTGTCGGTCTACACCATGATCGGTGTGGACCAGCGCGGCGGCGCCGTCACCGATTTCTGGCATGAACCCTTGCTGCTGGTGGCCGGTGCCGCCTGGTATGGCGTGCTGTCGGTGCTGTGGCAGGCGCTGTTTTCCAACCAGCCGGTGCAGCAGAGCCTGGCCCGGCTGTTTCGCGAGCTGGGGCGTTACCTCAAGCTCAAGTCTTCGCTGTTCGAACCTATTCGCCAGTTGGACGTGGAAGCACGGCGCCTGGAACTGGCCCAGCAAAATGGCCGGGTGGTGGCGGCGCTCAATGCGGCCAAGGAAATCATCCTGCACCGCGTCGGTAACGGCCGGCCGGGCTCCAAGGTCAGCCGCTATCTCAAGCTGTACTTCCTGGCCCAGGACATCCATGAACGCGCCAGTTCCTCCCACTACCCCTACAACGCCCTGGCTGAAGCCTTCTTCCACAGCGATGTGCTGTTCCGTTGCCAGCGCCTGCTGCGCCAGCAAGGCAAAGCCTGCCAGACCCTCGCCGAGTCGATCCAGTTGCGCCAGCCGTTTGTCTACGACGCCAGCTTCGCCGAGGCCCTGGGCGACCTGAATGCGTCCCTGGAACACCTGCGCATCCAGAGCAACCCGGCCTGGCGCGGCCTGTTGCGTTCGCTGCGCGCGCTGGCGGCCAACCTGTCGACCCTTGACCGCCTGCTCAGTGATGCCAGCAACCCCGACAGCCTGGCCGATGCCACCGACAGCAGCCTGCTGGACCGTTCACCGCGCAACCTCAAGGAAATGTGGACGCGCCTGCGCACCCAGTTGACGCCGACGTCGTTGCTGTTCCGCCACGCCCTGCGCCTGCCCCTGGCACTGAGTGTCGGCTACGGCATGGTGCATTTGATCCACCCGTCACAGGGCTATTGGATCATCCTCACCACGCTGTTCGTCTGCCAGCCCAACTATGGCGCCACGCGACGCAAGCTCGGCCAGCGGATCGTCGGCACGGCCATCGGCCTGACGGTGGCCTGGGCGCTGTTCGATCTGTTCCCCAGCCCTCTGGTGCAATCGATGTTCGCCATCGCTGCGGGGCTGGTGTTCTTTATCAACCGCACCACCCGCTACACCCTGGCGACCGCTGCCATTACCCTGATGGTGCTGTTCTGCTTCAACCAGGTGGGCGATGGCTACGGGCTATTCCTGCCGCGCCTGTTCGATACCTTGCTTGGCAGCCTGATCGCCGGGCTGGCGGTGTTCCTGTTCCTGCCGGACTGGCAAGGCCGGCGCCTGAACAAAGTGCTGGCCAACACCCTGACCTGCAACAGCATCTACCTGCGCCAGATCATGCAGCAATATGCCGCCGGCAAGAGCGACGACCTGGCCTACCGCCTGGCCCGGCGCAATGCGCACAACGCCGATGCGGCGCTGTCCACCACCCTGGCCAATATGCTGATGGAGCCGGGGCATTTCCGTAAGGAGGCCGACGTGGGCTTCCGCTTCCTGGTGCTGTCCCACACCTTGCTCAGCTACCTGTCGGGGTTGGGTGCGCACCGCGACACCCAACTGCCGGCAGACGTGCGTGAACACCTGATCGAAGGCGCGGGCAAAACCCTCGCTACCAGCATCGACGAAATCGCCACGGGGCTGGCGAACAAACAGCCGATTGCGGTGCAGAGCGATGCCGAGGAGGCGTTGGCTGTAGAACTGGAGCAGATGCCGGACGAGATCGATGAGGCGCAGCGGCTGGTGCAGACGCAGTTGGCGTTGATTTGCCGGCAGTTGGGGCCGTTGCGCACATTGGCCGCACATTTGATCAAGGAAACCAGTGCGGCTTAGGGCCCTATCGCAGGCAAGCCAGCTCCTACCTTTGAAATGCATTCCAATGTGGGAGCTGGCTTGCCTGCGATGAGGCCCTAAAGACCACTACATCCCATGTTGCTTAAGAAGGCGCGCATAACTGCCATCCGCCTTCATCTTGCTGATCTCCCGATCAAACCCGGCAACAATCTGCTCATGCTTGGGATTTTTCAGGCTGACCAGAATGTGCAGACTGTTTTCACTCAACGGCTTGGGCAAAAACTCCACCGCATTACGCACCCTGGAGGACTCCCGCGCCAGGTTGTAGCGGGCGACATATTCATCCTCGACCGTCAGCCGCACCCGCTGGGCCGCCAGCATGCGCACGGCCATGGCGAAGTTATGCACCGGGACCTTTTGCAGTTTTGGATCAGCATCGAAATCCGCCGAATAGGCGTAGCCGCGTACTACGGCGATGGGATAGTCATGCAGTTGCTGCAAGTTCTGGTACTCAATGGGATCGTCGCGGCGCTTGATAAAACGCACGCGATTAAGCAGGTACTCAGCGGAAAACTGCCCCAACTGCGTACGCGCCTCGTCGTACCAGGCATTGACCAGTACGTCATAACGCCCGTCCCCCACCCCCATCAAGGCCCGCGCCCATGGCACTTGTTCAAAATCACTGGCATAGCCGGCACGCGCCAGGGCGGTGCTGACGATATCGGTGGCCAGGCCACCATTGATCAGGGTCGCATCGGTAAACGGCGGCCATGCATCCCCCACCAGGCGCAAACGTTCCGCCACCACCGTAGGGGCCAGCAACAGCAACACGATCAAAGCAACGGCACGAGACAATCGCAGCATGCTTAATGTCCTTGCACAGCGGGCAGTTCCTTGCGGGCGATGACGCCTGGCGGGAGTATGTCCAGGTTCTGACTGTAGCCTATCGCTCGCGCAGTACAGCAGATTACACAAAGAACCCAGCCGCGAAAGCACTCAATGATGGCAAATTGACGCTACTCACAAAAAAGGTCGTTTTCAGGGTGTTTGTGTCGCCGCCCGAGACAGTCGCCGGTCATGGCATTACTATCCAAGGCAGGTCTTTATGCGAGATGGAACGATGACAGTCGATTGGGTTTGCAAGCACCACAATGATCTGGGCAAGGAACAGCTCTACGCCATTTTGCGCCTGCGGGCGGAGGTTTTTGTGGTGGAGCAGAAATGCGTCTACCAGGACATCGACGGCCAGGATCTGGAGGGCGACACCCACCACCTGATGGGCTGGCAGGATGACCAACTGGTTGCCTACCTGCGCCTGCTCGACCCGGAGCTGCATGGCGGTGACGTGGTTATCGGCCGCGTGCTCGTGGCCGGGGTTGCACGGGGCACCGGCCTGGGCCACCAGATGCTGGAGGAAACCCTCAAGCAGATCGACGATATCTGGCCGCAGACGCCGATCTTTCTCTCAGCCCAGGCGCATTTGCAGGGGTACTACACAAGATACGGGTTCAAGGTCGAGGGTGAGGTCTATCTTGAGGACGACATTCCACATATTGGTATGCGGCGCGCCTGAGGGCCCCATCGCGGGCTTGCTCGCGATGGCGTCAGACCTGCCAGCCCAATTTCAGGGATAGCCCAACACCTGCTTGACCTGTACCAGGTTGCGCTCGATCCAGCCCCGGTCAATGGCCCCCCAGTCGCGAATCCGATAGCGCCCGGCATGATTGCGGGCGCCGTCTTCCTGCTCGAATTCACAGACGATATCCAGGTCCGCCAACGCCGCAATGGTGTCCTGGGCCGTGCGCCGGGGCATGCCAGTGGCCTCGGTCAGCGCCGGGACGCTGCTGGCCAGTTGGCTGTCGATCAGATACGCCACATACAGACGGCGGTAGAAGCTGCTTTTGGTCTTGCTCACATCCATGATCAGTCGCCTTGTGATTAGGACTTGCCCTGCAAGTCCCGATAGGTCAGGTACACCCGCAGGTCAAACTCCACCTGGTGGTAGCCGGGCAGCATGTATTCGCAGAGTTTGTAGAAGGCCTTGTTGTGGTCCGATTCCTTGAAGTGCGCCAGCTCGTGGACGACGATCATTTTCAGGAACTCGGGCGCCGCCTCCTTGAACAACGCGGCGATGCGGATCTCTTTCTTGGACTTGAGGTTGCCACCCTGCACCCGGGAGATGGTGGTGTGCAGGCCCAGGGCGCGGTGGGTCAGGTCCAGGCGGTTGTCGAACAGCACCTTGTCGATGGCCGGCGCGTTGCGCAGGTGTTCCTGCTTCAAGGCCAGGGCGTAGCTGTACAGCGCCTTGTCGCTTTGCACCGCATGGCGCTCGGGGTAACGCTGGTTCAAGTAGTGACCCAACTGATCCTTGGCGATCAATTGGCGCACTTGCTCTTGCAGGGCGGCGGGATAGGCCTGGAGGTATTTCAGCGCAGTCATGGGTTCGAACGGCAGGGGCTTGAGGCCGTCAGTGTAGCGAATTCAGCAAGGGCCTGCGCGTAGCGCAAACGGCTGCGGCCACTGGGAAATATCCTCGGCCATCAGCGGCAGGGCAACCAAAGGCCCCTGAATGAACTGGCAACCATTGGCCTGCAGCCAGTGGCATTGCTCAAGGGTTTCCACCCCTTCGGCAATCACCAGCAACCCGAAGTGCCCGCACAACTCGATAATACTGCGGGCCAGCGCCGCCTCCCGTGGCGAGTCGAGCACGCGGGTGACCAGGCCGGGATCGAGCTTGAGCGTATCGAACTCCAGGTCGCGCAAATGCGCCAGGGAGCAGGTGCCCGAGCCGAAGTCATCCAGGGCTATGCGCACCCCCAGGCGCCGCAGCTGCTTGAGCTGCTTGGTGGATTCTTCAATGTTGTGCATCAGGCTTTCTTCAGCAATTTCCACTTCCAGTTGCCGCCCGTGCAACCCATGTCGTTCCAGTGCCTGCTGCAGCTGAGTCACCAGGTTGGGCATATTGAACTGGCTGCTGCTCAGGCTCACGCTCAGCACCCAGTCGTCGTTCATGACCTGCGCCCAGGCCTGGCGTTGCTGCGCCACTTGCAGATAGATCCAACTGCTGAGCTGACTGATCAGGCGTGCCTCTTCCAGCAAGGGCAGGAACAGTCCCGGCGGTACATCGCCGACACTCGGGTGCTGCCAACGCAACAAGGCCTCGACACCGCGCAAGTGCCCGTCCACCAGGGACACTTGGGGCTGGTACACCAACGTGACCTGCTTTTTGGCGATGGCCTCGCGCACACTGCTTTCAAGCATCAGGCGCGAGCGGGCACGGCCGTTCATTTCCTGATCGTAATAGCGATATTGCTGACGCCCCGCCCGCTTGGCTTCGTACATGGCGATATCGGCGGCACGCAGCAGGCCGCTCAGGTCGCGGCCACAATCGGGGAAGGTGGCAATGCCGATACTGACCCCCAGCATCACCTCCAGGCCGTCTACTTGCTGGCAGATCGACACCCGCTCGATCAACTGCTCAGCGAGCTTCGCGGCCTGTTCCGGGTATTCCAATTCCAGCAATGCGACGAACTCATCGCCCCCCAGGCGGCCGAGAATGTCACAGCTGCGCAGGCACAGTTCCAATTGCTCAGAGACCCAGCGCAGCACTCGGTCGCCGGCATCGTGCCCCACCGAATCATTGACCCGCTTGAAGCCGTCCAGGTCCATGTACAGCAACACCGTGGCATGCTCGCTGCGCTCGTTGCGCAACAGGGCCGTCTCTACGGCCTGGTAGAAGCCACGGCGATTGAGCAAGCCGGTGAGCGGGTCGGTGACCGCCTGGAACTCCAGCTGCTGATGCAGGTGCCGCACTTGCGACATGTCCTGCACGGTCACCACCATGGCCTTCTGCTCCTGGGGCAACGGTGCACAGGACATCGCCACCGGCAGTTGCTGCCCGGGGGCGGTACGCAGGATCGCATCATGCAGGCGCCAGGTTTCGCCACGGCGGTAACCGGCGTACAGCTCGCTGCCAAACCAGTCAGGCATATGGGGCTTCTGCAAAAAGCCAAGGAACGCCTGGCCTTGCAACTCGTCCACCGTGGCATTGAGTAGCCGTGAAATGGCCGGGTTGGCGTAGCTGATCACCCCGTCTTCGGCCACCACCAGGATGCCCTCGGCGGCGTTGTCGAGTACCGAGGCATTAAAGGCCCGGGCCAGTTCCAGGTCATGACTCAAACGCTGCAAGGCGCGCCGATTGCGCTGATGCTCCAGCAAGGCCTGGACCTTGGGCTTGAGGATATGCGGGTCGAACGGTTTGAACAGGTAGTCGATGGCGCCGCTGGCATAGCCTTCAAGCACGGCGGCGGGCGATTGTTCATTGGCACTCAAGAAAATAATCGGCGTCATGCGGGTGCGCTGGCTGCCGCGCATCAACCGCGCCACTTCGAAGCCGTCCATGCCCGGCATCCTGACATCTAGCAGTACCAGGTCGACGTCACGTTCGAGCAGTAACCCCAGGGCTTCCTCGCCGGAGGCCGCCGTCACCACCAGCCAGTCCTCGCGCTGCAGGAGCGCGCGCATGCTGATCAGGTTTTCCGGGTAGTCATCGACCACCAGGAGCACTGAACAGCCATCGGACGGGGTTGGAGCGCATTCCATGCTGCATCTCTTCCTTGAGGATTCATTCCGGTCATTTTTGAGACAAAACCGGACAAACAATGTGGAGTCACTCTAGCCCTGGATCCTCTAAAGCAGAAGGCGCGACAGCGCCATCATTGCGCCAAAGACCACACAACCGACTAACGGTCAGCACCTGCAGCCCACGTATTACGGGAAACATGGCTTTTTGACAGTCCATTGACGCCAATAAACCGACCTAAAATTATTAACAAACGATGACCAGCCGCTTATAAATAACGCGCTAATCCGCGGGCCAAGGCCTTTTGACCCCCTCTTTCGTACAGTAAAGGCGCACTCAATGATTGATCTGTCCACCTGGAACCTGAGCATTCCTGTCGGCTCCCCACCAGCCACCATCGACACCCCCAGACTGCTCAGTGGTTTCAACGGCAAATACTTCCAGGCCGAAGGCAGCAGCGTGCAATTCTGGACCCCTGTTACCGGCACCCGTACCGAAAACGCCATCTACCCGCGCAGCGAACTGCGTGAAACCTATGCCGATGGCCGGCTGCGCAACTGGACCTACCCCGAAGCCGACAACTACCTGCGCGCCACCCTGGCAATCAACCAGGTGCCGTCCTCGGGCAAGATCGTGATCGGTCAGATTCACGCCTACGACAGCCAGAAACCGCTGATCAAGGTCGAATACCAGTTCAAGGAAAAAACCCAGACCGGCAACATCGTCGCCAAGGTGCGCATGCGCCCGGATGACAGCAAGGGCCGGGTGATTATCGTGGCCGAGAATGTGCCGCTGGAGAAAAACTTCACCTACGTTATCCACCTGAACAAGGCTGGGCTGCTGAGCGTCGAAGCGGCCAGCGGGCAATGGAACGAACGCATCGGTGCCGCCTGGGGCAAAAAGCCGCTGTACTTCAAGGCGGGGGTGTATGTGCAAGACAACAGTGGCGACAGCCAGGAAGGCGGCAAAGTGACATTTGCCAGGCTGGATATCGATCACAACTGACAGTCTGATCATTCCCACGACGCTTTAGGACAGAACCGCGACCCAGGGTCTCGACTTTTTTGTAGGACAATTCGAGTATGGCGCCGCACAGGCGTAATGCTGCCCTATAAGAAAGTCATGGAGACTCACAATGCCCTTCACTCGCACCCTACTCGCCCTGTCCATGGGCATGGTCATGCTGCAAAACCCGGCCTTCGCCGCCCCGCCGTTGTCGATGACCGACGGCGTGGCCCAGGTCAACATCCAGGACAGCAACGCCTGGGTAGAGATCAGCAAAGCCGCTTTCGAACACAACATCCGCACCCTGCAAGCCAGCCTCGCCGACAAATCGAAAATCTGCGCCGTACTCAAGGCTGACGCCTACGGCCACGGTATCGGCCTGCTGATGCCATCGGTGATCAAGCTGGGCGTGCCTTGCGTGGGCGTGGCCAGCAACGAAGAAGCACGCGTGGTACGTGAAAGCGGCTTCAAGGGCCAACTGATCCGCGTACGCACCGCCGCGCTGAGCGAGCTGGAAGCCGCGCTGCCGTACAACATGGAAGAGCTGGTGGGCAACCTCGACTTCGCCGTGCGCGCCAGCCTGATCGCCGAGCATCATGGCCGCCCGCTAGTGGTGCACCTGGGCCTGAACTCCAGCGGCATGAGCCGTAACGGCGTGGAAATGACCACCGCCCAGGGCCGGCGCGATGCGGTCGCCATCACCAAAGTGCCGAACCTGGAAGTGAAGGCAATCATGACCCACTTCGCCGTCGAAGACGCCGCCGACGTACGCACCGGCCTCAAGGCCTTCAACGAGCAGGCCAACTGGCTGATCAACGTCGCCCAACTGGACCGCAGCAAAATCACCCTGCACGCCGCCAACTCCTTCGCCACCCTGGAAGTGCCCGAGTCGCGCCTGGACATGGTGCGCCCCGGTGGCCTGTTGTTCGGTGACACCGTGCCGTCGTTTACCGAATACAAGCGCGTGATGCAGTTCAAGTCCCACGTGGCCTCGGTCAACAGCTACCCCAAGGGCAACACCGTCGGCTATGACCGCACCTACACCCTGGCACGGGATTCGAAACTGGCGAACATCACCGTGGGTTATTCCGATGGTTATCGTCGAGCGTTCACCAACAAAGGCATCGTGCTGATCAACGGGCACCGAGTGCCGGTGGTGGGCAAGGTGTCGATGAACACCTTGATGGTCGACGTCACCGACGTGCCGACCGTGAAGAGCGGCGATGAAGTGGTGTTGTTTGGCAAGCAGGGGAATGTGCAGACGAGCCAGGCCGAGGTTGAGGATATCAATGGGGCGTTGTTGGCGGATTTGTATACGGTTTGGGGTAATTCCAACCCAAAAGTACTGGTCGATAAATAAGCCGCAACAGCTCGGCCTCTAAGCTGAACACAATTCAAATGTGGGAGCGGGCTTGTTCGCTCCCACATTGGTTTACAGACGCCGATACCAAAATCAAATCAGGTATTTCGCACCCAGCCAGACCTTATTTTATCTTTATAGTTTACCTTTACATTCTCTTCAAACTCAGCCAAATGGTACGGAGAGCCACTTGCTCGGACATAAGTACCAGCTCTTAATTTTGACAATACTTCAGATGCCAACCGCTCATAATTCACCGACCCTATAAAACCTGGAAACTCATTTCCACCGCGATGCCCAACAATATAATTTATCCTGTGAACGTCCGTGATAGGCTCCTCAAAGAAGTGATGTTTTTTCTTAAACTCCTCCATTCTCTGCCTATGCTGCTCAATCAAATCTATTTCCTCAGCAGTTAAAAACTTGTTCAATTCCTCCTTTTCTGAGTTTCTGAGAAGTCCCCCGAGACTACTTTCAACCAACTTTAGATCCCGTTCACGCCGAATAGCATCCGCAGTTTTATTATCCAAAGAAGGCTCACTTACAAATTCATATTCCATAATATTAATCTCCATTAAACCTTTATCAAATAGATATCAAAAGCACACAAAAAATATAAACCAACCACCAATAAAGAGAACCTGTGAAAATCTGCAACCTTTATAGTTTTTCGCCATAAGGCATATAGCATATAGATAGTTAAATGGAGGGGGGGGGGGGGGGGGGTTTTTTGGGGGAAAGGGGACGGAATTTTTGTAGCAATTAAATAACCCCCTTTCCTTTAGC
>NZ_VFIL01000012.1 GCF_007858285.1 Pseudomonas brenneri
CTGTTCTGAACCCTTTGCCATCCTCCAGGTAGGCCTGAACAGCGGTGAGCTTGAATTGATCTGAATACTTGCTCATGTGAACACCCCAAGAAATTGGATTTGTGTCCAACTTCTTGGGGGCAGTCCATTTTGAATGTATTCACAGATCAAATGTGGGAGCGGCGGTGCGGTGTTGAAGAGCGGCCGCTTATTCCAGCGCCGCCGCCGGCCCAAAGAACTCATACCGGCTCTGCTTCTCAGGCACACCCAGTGCCTTGAGGTGACGCTTGATCGCACTCATAAAGCCCTTTGGCCCCAGGAAGTAGGCATCCACATCACGCTCCTCAGGCAACCACGCCGCCAGTTGCTCCTGAGTCAACATCCCCAGCTTGTCCGCCGCCGGGCTGATGCCATCATCCTCGGCATAGCAATAGAAGCGTTGCAGTTGCGGATGCTGCACGGCCAACGCATCGACCCAGTCACGGAACGCATGCACACCACCATTACGCGCACAGTGGATAAAGTGCACCGGGCGCTCGGTCGCCAAAGCCGCTTCCAGCATCGGCAGGGTTGGCGTGATGCCCACCCCGCCACTGATCAGCACCAGGGGTTTGTCGCTGGGCACCAGGGTGAATTCTCCCGATGGCGGGAACAGGTCGAGGGTCGCACCCACGTGCATCTGGTCATGCAGGTAGTTGGAGACCCGCCCGCCCGCTTCGCGTTTGACGCTGATGCGGTACAGGCCCGAATCGGTGCGTGCCGACAACGAATAGTTGCGGCGCACTTCTTCGCCATCGAGCAGCAGTTTCAGGCCGATGTACTGGCCAGGCTCAGCCGCGAGGATCGGGCCGTCATCCACCGGGGCAAAGTACAGGGAAATGATTTCGCTGCTCTCCTCCACACGCTTGACCAGCAGAAACGGCCGGGCACCACGCCAGCCACCAACGGCCTGGGCTTTTTCGTCGTAGATCGCACTTTCGGCACCGATCAGGATATCGGCCAGTTGCCCATAGGCGGCGCCCCACGCACCCATCACTTCAGGGGTGGCGATTTCATCACCCAGCACCTCGCTAATCGCCCGCAGCAGGCAGTTGCCGACAATCGGGTAATGCTCCGGCAGAATTTGCAGGGCCACGTGCTTATTGATGATCTTGGCCACCAGGTCGCCCAACTGATCCAACTGGTCGATATGCCGCGCATACATCAGCACACCATTGGCCAAGGCGCGAGGCTGGTCGCCGCTGGCCTGGTGGGCCTGGTTAAACAGCGGGCGCACTTCGGGGTATTCGGACAACATCATCCGGTAGAAGTGGGTGATCAGGGCTTCACCACCGCTTTCGAGCAGTGGCACAGTGGACTTGACGATGGCACGGTCTTGAACGCTAAGCATGGGGAGACTCCTGAGCTTTTAGGCTTCTGAATGATTACCTTGTGATACTCAGTATTCGTGCCAACTAATAATTCGTTATTTATCAATAGCTTAATTTAAATATAGTCAATATGACTTCCTACACCTTATAGTCATTAGGACTACAAGGAGTCATTATGACTGCACACTCCCTGCTCACCACCCTGTTGCCATTGGTCGCCGACCTCTCCCGCGAACTGCCCGAAGGCGAGCGCTACCGACGCCTGCTGCAAGCCATGCGCACCCTGCTGCCCTGCGATGCCGCCGCGCTGCTGCGCCTGGACGGTGAATGGCTGGTGCCACTGGCGGTGGACGGCTTGAGCCCGGACACCTTGGGCCGACGCTTCAAGATCAGCGAACACCCGCGCTTCGAAGTGCTATTGAGCAGCCCCGGCCCGACCCGCTTCGACAGCGACAGCGAACTGCCCGACCCCTATGACGGCTTGGTCGATGGCCTGCACGGTCATCTGGAAGTCCACGACTGCATGGGCTGCCCGCTGTTTGTCGACGACCGCCCCTGGGGCCTGCTGACCCTGGATGCCCTGGACACCGAGCGCTTCGAGCGCGTCGAACTGGACGCCTTGCAAGCCTTTGCCAGCCTCGCCGCCGCCACGGTCAATGTCGCCGAACGTATCGAGCACCTGGCATTGCGCGCCGAGGATGAACACCAGCGCGCGGAAATCTATCGCCAGGCCAGCGGCCAGCAGCACAAGGAAATGATCGGCCAGAGCAAGACCCACAAGCGCCTGGTAGAGGAAATCAAGCTGGTGGGCGGCAGCGACCTGACCGTGCTGATCACCGGCGAAACCGGGGTCGGCAAGGAACTGGTGGCCCAGGCCATCCACGCGGCCTCATCGCGCAGCGAAAAACCGCTGATCAGCCTCAACTGCGCCGCCCTCCCGGAAACCCTGGTGGAGAGCGAACTGTTTGGCCACGTTCGCGGCGCGTTTACCGGCGCGCTAAATGAACGGCGGGGCAAGTTCGAGCTGGCCAATGGCGGCACGTTGTTCCTTGATGAGGTGGGCGAATTGTCGCTGACCGTGCAGGCCAAGCTGCTGCGGGTCCTGCAAAGCGGGCAGTTGCAACGGTTGGGCTCGGACAAGGAGCATCAAGTGGACGTGCGCCTGATCGCCGCCACCAACCGCGACCTGGCCGAAGAGGTGCGCAATGGCCGTTACCGTGCCGACTTCTATCACCGCCTGAGCGTATACCCGCTGCAAGTCCCGGCCTTGCGTGAACGCGGGCGCGACGTGTTGCTGCTGGCGGGTTTCTTCCTTGAGCAGAACCGTTCGCGCATGGGCCTGGGTAGCCTGCGCCTGACCAGCGATGCCCAGGCGGCGTTGCTGGCTTATGGCTGGCCCGGCAATGTGCGGGAGCTGGAACACCTGATTGGTCGCAGTGCCCTGAAAGCCTTGGGCAACCACCGGGAGCGGCCGAAAATTCTCAGCCTCAGCGCCAAGGACCTGGACTTGCCCAGTGAATCGGCGCCGCTGATTGAGGAACAGGCCGAGCTACCCGTGGTAACCGGTGACTTGCGCCAGGCCACCGAGCACTACCAAAGGCAAGTCATCGGCGCCTGCCTGGAACGCCACCAGCACAACTGGGCCAGCGCCGCACGAGAGCTGGGGCTGGACCGCGCCAACCTGGGGCGCATGGCCAAGCGCCTGGGCCTGAAGTAACCGGGTCTAAAATGTGGGAGCAAGCCCGCTCCCACATTTTTAGATCTGCTTTGTTTTATAGACCGGGCTCATGACACGGGCGGGTTTGGACTTACGAAACACCAACACATTCCCCAGCATCACCAGCACCAACCCCACCAGTGCCGGGGCCGTCCACTGGTAGCCCTCGACCAGCGCCGAGACGTTCAGCGCCACCACCGGGAACAACACCGTGCAATACGCCGCCCGCTCCGGGCCCATACGGCCGACCAAGGTCAGGTAGGCGGTAAAGCCGATCACCGAGCCCGGGATCACCAGGTACAGCAACGAACCGATATAGCGGGTGTTCCATTCCATTTCAAAAGGAATGCCCTGGATCACGCAGTACAGCGCCAGCATCGACGCGCCGTAAGCCATGCCCCAGGCGTTGGTGGTCAACGGCTTGAGCCCGGCTTTCTGTTGCAGGCTCGACAGCATGTTGCCCGCCGAGAAACACATCGTCCCCAGCAACGCCAGGCCCAAGCCCAATAGCGTCTCGGGGCTGGCGGTATGCCCGGCCAGTTCCGGCCAGAACAACAAGCCCAGGCCGAGCAACCCAAGGCCGCCGCCCAGCAACACATTGCGCGCGACTTTCTGGCCGAAGAACACTCGGGCATTCAACGCATTCCACAGCGTCGCGGTGGAGAACACCACCGCCACCAGGCCACTGGGGATCCACTGGCTGGCCGTGAGGAAGCACATGAAGTTCACGCAAAACAGACACAAACCCTGGGCCAGGCAGATCAAGTGCCCGCGCCGGTTCATCACCTGCAATTTGCGACTGAGCAGCAGCAACACAAACAGCACCAGCGCTGCCAGGCCGAAGCGATAGACGATGGAAACCGGAATTTCCACCACACCCAATTGCCACTTGAGGGCGATCCAGGTGGTGCCCCAGATCAGCACAGTCAGTAAATACAGGGAAAGGTTCATGGCGCACTCCGGTGGTTGAGCCACAGTGTCGCCCTGCCCTGATGCTGCGCACTTGCAGATTCTTGCGCTTTTGTCAGGCCGAGGGATCACAGCACCAACTGCCGGGAGTAGGATGCAAGGCGTCCCAGAGAACGAATTATGCCTACCCTGGAAACCCTGCAAGTCTTTCAAGCCCTCAACCGCTCGCCCAACGCTCGCCTTGAGCTCAGCGCCGAGCTTGGGGACGGCTTGTCTGCGGCTTTGTGGAGCAACCACCATGATGCCCAGGACTACGAGGCGCCCAGCCATCACACCCTGTCCTGCTACGTGGGCGGTGGCACCGAGACATTTCGGCGCGGCCAGCCCGGCACCAAGGGTGGCCCTGACAAATTGTGCATCCTGCCCGCCGAGCATCAGTCGGCCTGGGTGATCAACGGCGAGATCCGCCTGGCCCATGTGTATTTCAGCGCGGAGCAATTTGCCCTGGGTTGCGTCACCCTGCTGGACCGCGAGCCCCGGGCGCTGCAACTGCGCGAAAGTACGTTCCTGGAAGACCCGCAGCAAGCCCGGCGCTTTCACCAGTTGATTGGCCTGAACTGGCAGGAACCTGCCGAACGCCTGCTGACCAGTAGCCTGGCCCATGAAATGCTCAGCCACACCCTGCTCAGCCAGGTCGGCCTGCGTGAAGGCTTGCGCCTCAAGGGTGGATTGGCCGCGCACCAACGCCGGCAGTTGGTGGACTACATTGAGCAGCAACTGGCCGAGCCGATCAGCCTGGGGCAACTGGCCGGATTGTGCGCGTTGTCGGAGTACCACTTTGCGCGGATGTTTCGCGAAAGCTTCGGCTTGCCGCCTCACCAATATGTACTGGCCCGCCGCCTGGCTCGGGCGCAGGTGATGTTGCGCAGCGGGTTACTGCCGTTGGGGGAGATCGCCCTGGCGTGCGGGTTTTCCAGTGCCAGCCACTTTACCAACCGGTTTCGCCAGGCGATGGGGGCGACACCGGGGGAGTATCGGCAGGCGTTCCTGCCCCGCCCCTGAACATACACACATCCCTGTAGGAGCGAGCTTGCTCGCGAAAAACCTGAGGGCAATGCGGGGAGTCAGGTTCCCCGCGTTATCGTTAACGACCTTCGCGAGCAAGCTCGCTCCTACAGGGGGGGCGCGCAGGTGATGTTGCGCAGCGGGTCACTGCCGTTCCGGGGGAGTATCGGCAGGCGTTCCAACCCTGACCCTGAACATACACGCATCCCTGTAGGAGCGAGCTTGCTCGCGAAAAACCTGAGGGCAATGCGGGGAGTCAGGTTCCCCGCGTTATCGTTAACGACCTTCGCGAGCAAGCTCGCTCCTACAGGGGGGGGCACGCAGGTGATGTTGCGCAGCGGGTCACTGCCGTTCCGGGGGAGTATCGGCAGGCGTTCCTGCCCCGCCCCTGAACATACACGCATCCCTGTAGGAGCGAGCTTGCTCGCGAAAAACCTGAGGGCAATGCGGGGAGTCAGGTTCCCCGCGTTATCGTTAACGACCTTCGCGAGCAAGCTCGCTCCTACAAAGGATCGTCGCCAGTCGATCCTCCAGAGCCTTGATCCGACTGCCCTCCACCACATAGTTATTGGTCAGCATCGAAAACACCAACCGCCGCCCACCCGCATCGGTGATGTAGCCCGTCAACGAAGACACCCCACCCATCGAGCCCGTCTTGGCCTGCAGGTTGTCTTGCGCCGCTGTCCCGCGCAGGCGGTAACGCAGGCTGCCGCCATTCAGGCGATCCGGGTTGCCGGCAATCGGCAGCGCGTCGTACCAGGCGTTGAACCACGGCTGTTTGCCCATGGCCAGCAGCAGGTCGGTGAAGTTCTGCGCCGACACCAGGTTACGTCGCGACAAACCCGAGCCGTCCACCTGATTCAACGTCGCCGGATCCATGCCCTGGCGGCGCAGAAAATCCGCAACCGCCACCACACCCGCCGCCGCCGTGCCGGCATTCGCCTGTTTGCGCCCCATGGCCTTGAGCAGCGCTTCGGCCATGCTGTTGTTGGACAGTTTGAGCAAGGGCCTGATCAGTTCCTGCAACGGCGCCGACTCATGTACCGCCAACACGGTTGCCACCTCTGGACTCACGCCGCCGATCACCCGCCGGCCCTGCACAGTGATCCCCTGCTCCGCCAAGGCCCGCTCAAACAGATTGGCCACCAGTTGCGTCGGCTCCCAGACGCTGACCCATTGACGGCTTTGCGTCCCCGGCTGCAAGGCGCCGCTCAAACGCAGCAGGTTGCTGCCGTGCTGGCGATTGAGCCCATAGCTGTTACCCGGGCCGCTGACCGCCAGGTTGCTCAGTTGCACATAATCAGTGGCCGGACTAAGGCTGACACTCACTGCTTGGCCGATTGCCGCGGGCGCCCTGGCCGTGACGATCAAGGTGCCCGCATCAAAATCGGCATTGGGCGACACCGTCAACGCGGAGATCTGCGCGCCGTAATATTTGTCTTCATCGTCATGGGCCCAATCGACGCCCAGGCGCTCGGCGTCGAACCAGCTGTCATCGAACACCAGATCCCCCGTCACCTGCCGGATGCCCTGCCCGGCCAGCTTCGCCGCCAGCGCCTGGTAGTCCGCCCACTGGATCGTCGGGTCGCCCAGGCCACGCAGGTACAGATTGCCCATCAGGCGCGCGCCTTGTTGGCGGCCATTACTCAGCAACTGCGTGGAAAACCGATACTGCGGGCCCAGTACATCCATGGCCGCCGCCGTGGTCAGCAGCTTCAGGCTGGAGGCCGGCACCAGCCGTGTCCGTGGGTTGTGCTGGTACAGCGTGCTGCCACTGCGGGCATCGCGCACCATCAATGAAACGCTGGCGCCCGCCAGGGCCGGATCGGCCAGTAACCGGTCCAGCGCCTGCTCGCGGGTTGTCGAAGGCGTGGCACAGCCCCCCAACAACAGGCTCATGCCCACCAGCATGGCGCGGGTGTGTATCCATCGTCCCAACTGCATCAACACGTCCTGGCGATCAACAAAGAGCGCAACGCTAGCAGCTCAGGCCGCCAGCGTCATCGCCGATGGTCAGAACTCCAGGGTGCTGGACAACGACACCTGGCGCGCATCGCCCATGGACACAAACAAACGGCTGACGGCCGAGGTGTAGTAGGTACGGTCAAACAGGTTCTTCACGTTGAGCTGGAACTTGACCTTCTGCCCGTCGACCCGGGTGTCGTAGGTGGCAAATGCATCGGCCACGGTGTAGCCCGGCAGGTCGAAGCTGTTGAGGGCATCACCGGCACGTTCGCCCACGTAACGGGCACCCGCACCGACGCGCAGTTGATCGCCACCCACGATCGTGCCGAAGTCATACACGGCGGATAAAGCCGCCGTATTTTTCGCCACGTTTTGCAGGTTATTGCCCTTGTAGGTCGGGTCTTCGGTGACTTCTGCGTCGGTGTAGGCATAACTGCCGATGAGGCTCCACTGGTCAGTCAATTGCCCGCTCAGGTCCATCTCCAGGCCACGGGAGCGCACTTTGCCGGCGACGCTGTAGATCGAGGTCGCACCCTCGGTGATCGACACCAGCACGTTGCGCTTGTGGATATCAAACAACGCGACGTTGGCGGTGATGCACCCCGGTATATCGAGCTTGGCTCCCAGTTCCCAGGACTTGGACTGTTCCGGGGCGATGCTGCCGTCAATCACCATCTTATTATCCAACGGCGCGATGGTGGAGTTGGGCTTGAACGATTCGGTGTAGCTGCCATAGAACGACAACTCATCGGTGTAGCGGTACACCAGGCCGGCGCGGGGCACCCACTTCTGGCCGTTGCTGTCGGTGTTGGCGGTAAACGGGCGGCCCTTGCCGGCGTACTGGTCGTACGCCTGGAAGCGTGCGCCACCGACCAAGATCCACTGGTCGGTCAGGTGGATCGCGTCCTGAAAAAACACGGAGTCGCTGCGCAGCAGGTCGGTCTGGTTGCTGTCCGGCGCACTGACGGTAGTGCCCGCCACTTCGCGGCCATACACCGGGTCGTTGTAATTGAACACGCTGCGGCTGGCCTGGCGGATCAGGTCGGCGCGGTAGATCTTGCGGTACTCGTCATCCAGGCCGAACACCAGGTCATGGCGCATGCCGGCCACGTCCACCTTGCCTTCGAGGCTGACGGTGGTGAAGCGGTCGGTGGTCAGCGCGCCCTGGGTGCCGTCCATATTGCGATTCAAGGTGCCATTGGCGTTGACCTTGCTCACACGCACCTGGCTGGCGTCGTAGGTTTCGCGGTTCCAGCTGTAGCCGAAATGGGCCTTCCAGTCGTCGTTCAGATCGTGGTCGACCTCGAAGCGATACAGGTCGGAACGGCCTTCCATATTGTTGAACGGCTCGTCCAGGCGACGCGTGGCCGGGATGTCCAGCGGGTGATTGGTCTTGGGGTCGATGGCCGTACCACGGTCGAACGGCGAGAGGAATTCACGGTGCTCGTAGGCCAGCAATACCTTGGTGCTGTCGCCGTACCAGGCCAGGGAGGGGGCGATCACGCTTTCACGGTAGGTGCCGAAGTTGCGCCAGTAATCTTCGTCCTGATGGTCGACGATCAACCGGTAAGCCAGGCCGCTGTCGCCAATCGGGCCGGTGGTGTCGAGGGTGCCGCCGCTGCCGTTCTTGCCGCTGCCATAGGTCGAGCCACGCACGGTCAGCGCGGTGGATGGGGTCAACTCGGGTTTCTTGCTGACAATGTTGATCACGCCGCCCGGGTCCTGGATGCCATACAGCAACGACGCCGGGCCCTTGAGCACTTCGACACGCTCGGCGGTTTCGTTCAGCGCCCGGCCCTGCACCACGGGCATACCGTCGCGCATGACCGAACCGTTACGGTTGTCGCCAAAACCGCGCAACATCACCGCATCCTGGGTACTGCCCAAGGTGTTGGCCTGGGTGATGCCACTGATATTGCCCAAGGCATCATCGAGGTTGCGCGGCACCTGGTCGCGCATCACCTGGGCCGGCACCATGTTCACGGTTTGCGGGGTTTCCAACAGCAATCCCTGGGAACGCATCACCGAACTGGTGGGCGGCGGCTGGTAGCTGTTGGTTTGCTGCGGGTTGACGCCACTGATGGTGGTGGCCCCCAGGTTCAATGCGCCTTCGGTGGGTGCCGGCTCCAGCGCCAGGGTGCGCGCGTCGATCTGGCGCAAGGTCAAGCCGGTATTGCCCAGCAAGCGCTGCAGGGCCTGGGCCGCACTCATCCGCCCGCTGACAGCCGGGGCGTTGAGGGTGTAGGGGGCTTCGTCGGTATAAACCACACTGATGCCGGTCACGCGGCTGAAATCGCTCAGGGCCTGGGGCAACGGTTTGGCCTGGAGCGCGAAGTTGAAGAGCGTGCTTTGCTGCTGCGCATCTGCCGCCTGCGCCAGGCTCAAGGGCAGTACTGCCAGACTTGAAGCGACCAGAAGGGAGGCTCCCAGCCACTGTTTAACCGAACCGCCTGCCGCCGACTTTGCCCTGGACTTCATGCTTGAGCACCCGTGTAGAAAACGCTGTTAATGCGAATTGATCGCAGTTTCAAGCACTACACGGATGGCGCGGGGTTTTACCTCAGGTGAAATTGAAAATAATTTCACCGTCAGCCTTTGTTCTTGTTTTTCGCCCCGCCCTGACGGGCCTTGAAGCGCGGGTTGGACTTGCAGATCACATAGATCCGCCCCCGACGCTTGACGATCTGGCAGTCGCGATGACGGTTCTTGGCTTCTTTGAGTGAGGACAGCACTTTCATGGGGGAGGCTCCTGGATATGAATGTAATAACATATCATAAATACAAATAAGAACCGTTATCAACTTTCTTTCAGTCATCCGCTATTCCTGTGGGAGGCGGTGTTTTTGTTAGCGGACGACGATCAGCCGGCCCAGCACGCTGTGCTGCTCAAAACCCAGCACCGCCTGCAAGGCCTTGAGCACCGCCTCGGGGTTGTTGCTCGGGAAGCTGCCGCTGACCCGGCGGGCGCCGAGTGCGTCGTTGAGCAGCAGGATACGGCCGGGGTAATAGCGGGAAAGGTCTTTGACCACATCGGCCAAAGGGGTCTTGTAGTAATTGAGCCAGCCATCACGCCAGGCCATGCGCGCTTCGCTGTTCACCGCATGCATCTCGTCGGCCACACCCTCGCTGTAGGCCACTTGCTGGTCGGCCGTCAGAATCTGCTGAGTACCCTGCGCCGACGGTTTGACCCCCACCCGCCCCGACAACACGGTCACCTGGGCGCCCGCCGGTTGCAGGCGCACTTCAAACTGCGTGCCCAGCACTCGCGCTTCGCCGCTGCCGGCGTGCACCACAAAAGGCTGGCCGGTGTGGGTGACGCTGAAAAAACCGGCGCCACGGCGCAGTTGGATCTGCCGCTCGCCGTGGCGAAAATCCACGGCAATCGCACTGTCGGCATCCAGGGTGACCTGGCTTTGATCGGCCAGGATCACGGTTTTGACTTGCCCAGGCAAGCTGACGTAATCGGCGCCCAGGTCATCGACCCAGCGCTGCGGCTGCCAGCCCGCGCCCATCGACACCATCAACAACAGACATGCCGCCAGGGCGACGGCCCCCGACCAGCGGCGCACACGGGAGCGCTTCGCGGCGTCCATGGCCTTCAGGTAACGCTGCAAAGCCAAGGCGTCTTCGTCGGCCAGGGTGCTCGCCGGTACTTCGCTCAACTCCCACAACACCTGCGCCTGGGCATACGCCTCGACGTGGGCCGGGTCGGCACGCAGCCAGCGGCTGAACGTGGCCTGGTCGCCACTGCTGGGCGCATCGTGCAGCAGGCTGAGCCAGGCCAGGGCGGCCTGTTCCTGGGCGGGTGTCGGGGTGGTGGTCACGGTGCTTTCCCTGGCGAACGTGGCGGATGGGCTTCCCGAAGGCTGGCTTTGCAGGCTTCGAGGGCGCGCATCATATGTTTTTCCACAGCGCTTTGGGACAGGCCCATGGCCTTGGCGATTTCGGCGTACTTGCGCCCGTGGATCCGGTTGAGCAAAAAAATCTGCCGCGTGCGTTCCGGCAAACGGCGCAGCGCCGCTTCGACATGACGCAGGTCGTTGCCGGCCTCCAGCGCGGCCTGGGGCTCGCAGCCAGAATGATCCTGCTGTTCCGGCAGCCAGCCTTCATTGCCGCGCACCCGCGCGCCTTCGCTGCGCAGGTGGTCGATGGCGATATTGCCGGCGCAGCGCAGCAGGTAGGTGCTCAGTTCCTCAACCTGCACCAGGGGCCGGCGCCAGAAACGCAGGAACAAATCCTGCACCAGGTCCGCCGCCGTCGCACGGCAGCCTACGCGGCGGCTGACCAAGGCCTCCATCTGTGAACGCTGGGACAAAAACACCTGCAGGAAATGTGCGCGCCCGCCCGACGATTCGGCGCGGGGGTGATCCTGGGATTCGGGCGGCGTGGTGATCATCAAGGCGGCTCAGAGGGTCGCGAAGGCCGCAACGGGGCTGGCCAGCAGGCCGACGCCCGCCAGGATCAGGGCCAGCCTTGGCCGATAGGGCATCAACAACACCAGCAACAGCGCACTGAGCATCAGCACCGCACACCAGTCCACCAGCCCGCGACTCCAACCAGCCGCCTGCACTGCCGGCCAGATCGACACCAGCAACAGCAGCCAACCGCCCAGGCGCAAACCCAGGCGCCGGCGTGGCGAAGGTTTGCTGTGCAGCAACTCGCCGTGATGGCGATCCAGGGACAGGCACAGCGCGGTGAAGCCCGCATAGCACAACAACAAGGCCAACAACATCAGTTCACCTCGCCTTTGAGCGTCAACGGCCGGGCGCGCTCGGCCTTGGGCTGCGCGGCGCTGCGGTGTTGCATCTTCCAGGCCGCCCAAGCCAGGAACAGGCCACTGCCCAGGCAGGTCAGGTCAAAGCCGGCCATCGCCCAATCGCCTTTGGCCAGCGATACACCCAAGTGTTCGGAGGTAGTCAGCGCGTTGAGCAGCGGCACGCCGATAAACAGCAAGGCACCCACCGCCAATTGTTCGACCCAAGCCCGGCGGCCACGGCGCAGCATGGCGTGCAGCAGGGTCAGGCCCCAGGCAATAAAGAAGCCCTGCACTTCCCAGTCCGAACGTTCGGCGAAGTTCGCAGGCAGCAAGCGATTGGCCCAGAAAAACACGGCGATGGCGATGACCAGCCCGGACATGCTGGCAACGTTCAGCACCTCCACCAGGCGCAGCTCAAACGGCATCACTCCGGTTTTTGCGTGCTTGAGCTGACGCTTGCCCAGCCAGATCACCAGGCCGGTGCCGATCATCGCCGTACCCGCCAGGCCACAGATAAAGTACAGCCAGCGCAGCACCGGGCCGGCGAAGTGGCCCATGTGCAAGCCGTAGAAACTGCCACCAATCGCCATCGGCAGCGACTGTTCGGCACTGACACGCAGCACCTCACCGGTGGTGCCATTAAAGGACACGGTGCTGCCGAACTCATGCACCACCCGGTCAGAGCCGGCGCGGGAAACATTGACCGAGACATTCACATCGCCTGGGTTGTTCACCGCCAAGCGCCCTACATGCCCACCGTCCCACTGCGCCCGAGCCTGCTCCACCAACGGCGCCAACGGCAGCAGTTTGCCCGGTTGGCCGAGAGCCGGCGCGTTGTTGGTGGCCGGGAACAGCTCATTGAAGAATGCACGGGTGTTGCCGTCATAAGAGGCAAGAATGCTGGCCGGCATGACCATCGTCATGAAAATCACCAGGCTGCTGTAGGTGATCATCAGGTGGAACGGCAGCACCAGCACACCGACCGCGTTGTGCCCGTCGAGCCAGGAGCGCTGGCCCTTGCGCGGGCGGAAGGTGAAGAAGTCCTTGAAGATTTTCTTGTGGGTGATGATCCCAGTGATCAGCGCGACAAACATCACCATCGCCGCGATGGTCGACAGCCAGCGGCCCCAGGGATGGGGCATCTGCAACTGGAAATGGAACCGATAGAAGAATTCGCCGCCCATGGTTTCACGGGCCTGGAGTTGCTCGCCGGAAACCGGGTCGAGCAGTTTTTCGATGAAGTTACCGCGTCGGCCTGGGTCGATCTTGTCTTGCCACATCACCGATAAACCAGGCTCGCGACCGTTGGGCAGGTTGATAAACCAACGCGCGGCCGTGGGTGCGTGCTGTTCCAGATAGCTTTGCGCCACGGCCAGGCTGCGGGCATCGTCCACCGCATGGGCCGGCACTTCCGGCTGCATCCAGTGGGTGATTTCATCCTTGAAGTAAGCGAGGGTGCCGGTGAGGAAAATCGCGAACAGCAACCAGCCGAAAATCAACCCGGCCCAGGTGTGTAACCAGGCCATTGCCTGACGGAAACCCTCTTTCATGGGTGCGCCATCCAATAAGCCAGGCCAGCCAGGGTGGCCAATATCGCGCTGGGCACCAGCACACCAAACCAGGCACGGGCGGCTGTGCGGCAGGCAAAACACCAGATCACCGCCAGCAGGTAGAACACAAAGGAACTGAGCATGCCGCTGACCACCGCATCGGCACGGGAAATGGGCAGCCATAAGGTCAGGCAGACACTGGCCAGGGACGCCAGCATGTAGCCGCCGACGACAGCGGCCAACAGCCGCGAGGTCACAGCAAGACGATAAGAAAGAGGAAGTGAGGCTTTGCGTTTCATGCCGAAGGCGCCTGGTTCATCAGGGCTGCGAGTTTAATGATAAATATTCTCATAAGCAAAAGAGAACGGATTAACAGAGCGACGAACATCAAATGTGGGAGCTGGCTTGCCTGCTCCCACAGGGTTCTGTTGCGGCTATAAAGCCCCCATCGGTCTCCTGCTGATTGCCGAATGCCACCTCGCAACCCTACAATGCGAACAATTCTCGTTACCTACAGCATGCAGATGCTGCCGGAGTGTTCGCGTTGCGGCCGTCCAATACCGTCGAAGTCCTGTATCACGACCATCACCTCTGGCTGACCGGCTGGTTGCGACGCAAGCTCGGCTGCCCGCAAAGCGCCGCCGACCTGACCCAGGACACGTTCATCCGTGTACTGACGGCACGTGACACACCGACGCTGATCGAACCGCGTGCCTTCCTGACGACCATCGCCAAACGCGTGCTGTTCAACCATTACCGCCGCCAGGACCTGGAACGCGCCTACCTCGACGCCCTGGCGCAGATGCCCGAGCACGTTGCGCCTTCGGAAGAAGACCGGGCCATCATCCTGCAAACCCTGATGGAGCTGGACCAGTTACTCGACGGTTTGCCAGTGCTGGTCAAGCGCGCCTTCCTGCTGGCCCAACTCGACGGCCTGACTTATCCACAGATCGCTGCCGAACTGGGGATCTCCATCGCCACCGTCAAACGACATCTGAATAAAGCCGCCATGCGCTGCTACTTTGCCCTATGAACCCCGCCGCGAACTTCTCGACCCAGGTCGCCGAACAGGCGGTGCAGTGGCTGATGCAAATGCAGCAAGGCCCGCTCAACCCGCGCCAGCAGGCCAATTGGCAACGTTGGCTGGACGCCCACAGCGAACATCAACGGGCATGGGAGCATATCCAGCGGGTCAACCAGCGCCTGCGCGGGATGCCATCGCCCTTGGCCCATGCGGCGTTGAACGCACCGAAATCCAGCAGCCGGCGCCAGGCGCTGAAACTGCTGCTGATCCTCGGTGTCGGCTCCGCCGCGACCTGGGGCCTGCGCCAGCAACACCTGATCCCGCCGCTGAGCGCCGACTACCGCAGCCCCCTCGGCCAGCGGCGCAAGGTGCAACTGGCCGAAGGCAGCCAATTGCAACTCAATACCGCCAGTGCGGTGGACGTGCAGTTCGATGGCCCACAACGCCTGATCCGCCTGCTCGAAGGCGAGATATTACTGCGCGCCAACACCCCGTTGCAGATCATCACCGGCCAGGGCATCGTCACCACCCAGGCGGCACAGGTGAATGTGCGCCAGTTCAACGATCACACCCAAGTGGCAGTGCTGGACGGCCAGGTGGAGATTGCACCCAGGTCCTACAGCGGCCTGCCCCTGACCCTGGAGAAATCCCGCCAGGCCAACCTCACCCGCAAAGGCTGGGATACGCCGCGCCTGACCGATGCCAACACTGGCGCCTGGGCCGACGGCATGCTGGTGGCGTCGCACATGCGCCTGGCCGATTTCCTCGAAGAACTGAGCCGTTATCGCCGCGGCCAATTGCAGTGTGACCCGCTGGTGGCCAACCTGCTGATCTCCGGCAGCTACCCGCTGGACGACAGCGAACGCATTCTGGACCTGCTGCAAATCAGCCTGCCGGTCAAAGTCCGGCGCTTTACCCGTTACTGGGTCAGCGTCGAAGCCCGTGCATGAATTATTTTCTGCAAACGTGAGCCGTTTTCCCGATCTCGCGTGACAGACAAGGAAAGCCACCCGGATTCCCTTCTCTCAGGAACGTTCTTCATGCCCCAGCAACCGACTCGCCTGACGCCACTTGCCCGTACCCTGCGCCATTTGTTGCTGGGCGCCAGCCTCAGTTTCAGCGCCCTGCCCTACGCCATGGCGGCCGAGGCCAAGCCTTATCACATCGCCCCGTCATCCCTGGAGGCGGCGCTGAATCAATTTGGCCGTGAAGCCGGCGTGCTGATTTCCTTTGGCTCGCAAGTGACGGCCGGGGCGCAAAGCCAGGGCCTGACGGGCAACTACACCACTGAAGAAGGCTTGAATGCACTGCTCAAGGGCACCGGCCTGCAAGCCCGCGCCGAGGGTAACAATGCCTACAGCCTGCAACCGCTGAACGCCCCGGCCACCCTGGAGTTGGGTACCTCCAATGTGGTCGGCGACTGGCTGGGCGATGCCGCGCAAACCAATGTCTTCGAACACCCCGGCGCCCGTGATGTGATCCGTCGCGAAGAGTTCGAGCGCCAGGGCGCCACCCAGGCCCGCGATGTGCTCAACCGCATTCCCGGGGTCAATGCTCCGGAAAACAACGGCACCGGCAGCCACGACATGGCGCTGAACTTCGGCATTCGCGGACTCAACCCGCGCCTGGCGTCACGTTCGACCGTGTTGATGGACGGGATCCCGGTGCCCTTCGCACCGTATGGCCAACCGCAACTGTCGTTCGCGCCGATCAGCATGGGCAACATGGATGCGGTGGACGTGGTGCGCGGCGGCGGCGCCGTGCGTTACGGGCCGCAGAACGTCGGCGGCGTGGTCAACTTCGTGACCCGGGCGATTCCCGATGCGCCGACCGTCAAGGGTGGCCTGCAGACCGAGACCAGCCCGTCCTCCAGCCATGATGGCTTCAAGACCACCGGCAACCTGCTGGCGGGCGGCACCGCCGACAATGGCCTGGGCGGCGCGATTCTGTATTCCGGCACCCGTGGCGGTGACTGGCGCGAACACAGCGATACACAAATCGACGACCTGATCCTCAAGGGCAACTACCAACTGGATGAGGCCAACAGTTTCAATGCCATGGCCCAGTACTACGAAGGTCAGGCCGATATGCCCGGCGGTTTGAGCACTGCGGCCTACAAGGCGGACCCGTATCAATCCACCCGCCCCTACGACAAGTTCTGGGGTCGCCGTACGATGTTCAACGTCGGCTATCGCTACCAGGAAGACCGCCGCGAATTCACCGTCAACAATTTCTTCACCAAGACCTTGCGCAGCGGTTATCTGGACCAGGGCAGCTTCCTCTCGCTGTCCCCGCGCGAGTATTGGGTACGCGGCCTGGAAACACGCCTGGCGCAAGGCTTCGACCTCGGCCCGACCAGCCATGAAGTGGGCGTCGGCTACCGCTACATCAACGAAGCCGGGCACGAATTGCGCTACCGCACGCCGATCAGCGCCAACCAGCAATTGCCCAACACCGACAGCCGCAACGACCGCGATACCCGGGGCGGCACCGAAGCCAATGCGTTCTTTGTCGACGACCGGATTGATATCGGCAAGTGGACCGTGACCCCTGGCATCCGCTACGAAATGATCAAGTCGCAACAGACCAACAACCTGACCAACGTCAAATACAAGGGCGACTACAACACCGCCTTACCAGCGTTGAACGTGCTCTATCACCTGACCGACGACTGGAACCTGTACGCCAACACCGAAGGTTCCTTCGGCAGCGTGCAGTACAGCCAGATGCCCAACCGTGTGAGCAGCGGCGCGGTCAAGCCAGAAAAGGCCCGCACCTGGGAAGTCGGCACGCGCTACGACAACGGTGCGCTACGTGCGGAAATCGGCGCCTTCCTGATCAACTTCGACAACCAGTATGAAAGCAACCAGACCAACGACTCGGTAATCGCCCGGGGCGAAACCCGCCACCAAGGCATCGAGTCCAGCCTCAACTACGCCCTCGACGGCTTGAGCCCGGCGCTGGCCGGTTTTGATGTGTACGCCAGCTACGCCTACGTCGATGCAACCATCCGCGAAGACGGCCCGAACAAAGGCAACCGCGTGCCGTTCTCGTCCAAGCACAAAGGCACCCTGGGCGTGGGTTATACCGAAGGCCAATGGAAGTTGAACCTGGACAGCACCTACCAGAGCAGCCAGTTCGCCGACAACGCCAACACCCAGGCCGAAAGCGCTGATGGCAGCACCGGGCGCATCCCCGACTACATGCTGTTCAGCAGCCGCGCCGCCTATGATTTCGGCCCGCAGTTATCAGATTTGAATGTGGCGGTGGGGGTGAAGAACATCTTCAACACCCAGTACTACACCCGCTCGTTTGACGATAACAACAAGGGCAAATACGTGGGCGAACCGCGCACGGTGTACGTACAGACGTCGGTCGCGTTCTGACGGCCGGACTACCGGCTTTTTGTAGGAGCGAGCTTGCTCGCGAAAAGCTTAAGAACACCGCGTGCCCGCAGGATCTGCGCGTTATCGTTGACGCCCTTCGCGAGCAAGCTCGCTCCTACAGTGAAGCGTTCATCAGATACAAAAAAACGGGCCTGCATCTGCAGGCCCGTTTATTTGGGGTTGAAAAACACTCAGCAATCAGCTGTTAAGCGCAGCCTGTTCGTTTTCCAGGAATTCCTCTTCAAGCCCGGCATCATCGACTTGGTTGTTTGGCGTGCTTTTCTCTGCACGCGGCTTGCCCTGCAGCCTGCCGAACAGATTACTCAGCGCGTGTTCCAGCTTGGTGGCCGCCCCGTCGATCGCCTGCTCCAGGGTGTCGGCTTTCTGAAGCACCGAAATCGGTTGATGACCCTTTGGCCGCGCTTCCAGGCGGCAACTCAAATCGTGGGGGCCCGGCTTGTCGCCGTTCTCATCGCGCAGGTAAACCTCGACGCGGGTCAGGTCTTCTTCATAACGTTCGAGCGTGCTCTCAATGGTAGTACGTACCCACTCCTCCAGTCGGATGCTGCTTTCAATATGGTTGTCGCTGTTGACTTGGATTTGCATAGTGTTTCCCTTATTTCAGCTAGCTCGCCAGAGGTCACAACTGCAACACCGATGCGGTGAAACCATGACCTCTTGATTACACAATTGAGCACCTGACGGAACAATTCAACCCCTTTGCAAAGATAAATCCCACATTACAAATTAAGTCTGACAACCGCCCAAAGCGCTGTTATCGTCGGGAGTTGGGTACATCCTCCTACCTCAATAAATCCTCACAATTGCCCCTCTCCCAAGGGGTGCAATCCGCGAAAGATCCCCGCCTCTTCCACCAGCCAGTCATGCACCGCACGCACGCCCGGATGATTCAGCGCGCCTGGGGCATAGAGCAGCACATAACGTTTGTGATTCGGCACCGCGAGGCCGAACGGCACGATCAGGGTGCCACGCTCCAATTCGTCATTGAGCAGGGTTCTTCGGGCAATCGCCACGCCCATGCCGGCAATGGCCGCTTCGATGGTCAGGTGATTACGGTTGAAGGTGTGACCGCGCCGCACATCAGCGTCGTGATAGCCGATAGCGTTCAGGTAAAACTCCCACTCAGCGTACTCATAACTCCCACGCCAGGCGGTGATGTCGTGCAGCAGCGGGAAATGGGCCAGGTCGGCCGGCCCGTGCAGCGGCGGGCGCCCGCGCAACAGGCTCGGTGCACATACCGGGAATATCTGTTCGTCGAGCAAGGCTGTGGATAACAAACCAGGATAACTGCCGTCGTTAAGGTCGATGGCCAGGTCGAAGTCGCCTTCGTGCAGGGCAATGCTGCTGTCTTCAGCCACCAGGCGCAGTTGGATATCCGGGAAGCGCTGCTGCAAACGGGGCAAACGCGGTGTCAGCCATTTACCGAGGAAGGACGGAATGGAGCGCAGGCGCAAGGTACCGCTGATCATCCCCGCATCCAGGCGCTGCAACTCGGCATCGATGCTGCCGTAGGCCTCGCTCACCGTGATCGCCAAGCGCTGCCCCTCGGCACTCAATTCCACGCCGCGCGCGCGTCGATGAAACAGGCGAAAGCCCAGACGCTCTTCCAATTGGCGAATCTGCTGGCTGACCGCCCCTGGCGTGATGTGCAGTTCTTCGGCGCAACGGGTGAACGACAAATGCCGCGCAGCGCAGGCAAAGACGTGCAGCCAGACATAGGTCTGGGCATGAAGCGGGCGAGCCATAGAGTTTAGTCCTGCTAAAGGGTGTCTTAGGATAATTCGTTGGTCAGTGCCGATCTAGAGGCTCAGTATCGCGCCAATTCCGCTTGTCCTACAAAACATGGCAGCGATTCCTACTCCATTGCTTGTAAGGCTTTAGCATGGCTATCAGCGTTTTTGATCTATTCAAGGTCGGCATCGGCCCGTCCAGTTCCCATACCGTGGGCCCCATGCGGGCAGCGGCCACCTTCGCCCAGACCCTGATAGACCAGCAATTGCTGGAGCAAACCCAGCGCGTTGAAGTACGCCTGTACGGTTCTCTGTCCGCCACTGGCGTGGGCCACGCCACCGACCGGGCCTGCGTGATGGGGTTGATGGGCGAATGGCCAGACCGGGTGGATCCCACCTCCATTGCCCCACGCATCCAACAGTTACGCGAATCCGGCCGCTTGCTGCTTGCCGGTAAACAGGACATTGCCTTCAACTGGCAACACGACCTCCTGCTGCTGGATGAGAGCCTGCCTTACCACCCCAACGCCATGTCCCTGCATGCCTATGGAGAAAAGGGTCTGCTGAGCGAGCAAACCTACTACTCGGTGGGTGGCGGTTTCATCATCGAGGCAGCCGAGGCCGAGTCGGGCATTGCTCCCACAAGCGAAGTCGAACTTCCCTACGATTTTTCCAGCGCCGTTGAACTGCTGGCCCTGTGCAACAAACACGGCCTGCGGGTTTCCGAATTGATGATGGCCAACGAGCGCGCCTGGCGCAGTGACGAAGACATCCGTAGCGGCCTGCTGCATATCTGGTCGGTGATGCGCGAATGCGTCGAGCAAGGCCTGCGCGACGAGGGCATCTTGCCCGGCGGTCTGGATGTGCCGCGTCGTGCCGCCAAGCTGCACCGCAGTTTGCTGGAAATCGGTAAACCGAATGTGATCACTTCAACCTTGTCGGCCATGGAATGGGTCAACCTGTTCGCCCTCGCCGTCAACGAAGAAAACGCCGCCGGTGGGCGCATGGTCACCGCCCCCACCAACGGCGCAGCCGGGATCATCCCGGCGGTGTTGCACTACTACATGAAATTCAACGCCGACGCGTCTGATGATGATGTGGTCAATTTCTTCCTGGCGGCGGCCGCCGTCGGCATCCTGTGCAAGAAAAACGCCTCGATCTCCGGCGCCGAAGTCGGCTGCCAGGGCGAGGTCGGCTCGGCTTGCGCCATGGCCGCTGCGGGCCTGGCGGATATTCTCGGCGCCACCCCTGAGCAACTGGAAAACGCCGCTGAAATCGGCCTGGAGCACAACCTCGGCCTGACCTGCGACCCGGTAGGCGGCCTGGTCCAGGTGCCGTGCATCGAGCGCAACGCGATTGCCGCCGTCAAAGCCATCAACGCCACGCAAATGGCCCTGCGCGGTGACGGCAAGCACTTTATCTCCCTCGACCGGGTAATCCGCACCATGCGCGATACCGGCGCCGATATGCATGACAAATACAAAGAAACTTCACGGGGCGGCCTGGCCGTGAACTGGGTGGAATGCTGAGGAGCATTCCCTGACCGCCCCAACGTGAGCCCGCGCAAAAATAATAACGAGGCAATAACGATGACCGATGTACGTACACCTGCTGCCGAAAATCCCGCTTCTGTCACGCAAACCGTAACAACCGGCTGGAGCAAGCACGACACCACCTGGATGCTCGGCCTCTACGGCACCGCCATCGGTGCCGGCACCCTGTTCCTGCCGATCAACGCCGGGGTCGGTGGCTTCTGGCCGTTGATCATACTGGCGCTGCTGGCCTTCCCCATGACCTTCTTCGCCCACCGTGGGCTGACGCGTTTTGTGCTGTCGGGCAAATCCGGCGACATCACTGACGTGGTGGAAGAACATTTTGGCGTCGGTGCCGGCAAGCTGATCACCCTGCTCTACTTCTTCGCCATCTTCCCGATCCTGCTGGTCTACAGCGTCGCCCTGACCAACACCCTCAGCAGTTTCATGGAACACCAACTGCACATGACGCCGCCGCCACGGGCGATCCTGTCCCTGGTGCTGATCCTCGGCCTGATGGCCATCGTGCGTTGCGGCCAGGGCGTGATCGTCAAGGCCATGAGTGTGCTGGTCTACCCGTTTGTCGCCGCCTTGCTGTTGCTGGCACTGAGCCTGATCCCCAACTGGAACGGCGCGTTCTTCGCCTCGGCCAGCGAGGGCATGCCGCTGCCGGCATTCTTCAAGACCCTGTGGCTGGCGATTCCAGTGATGGTGTTTTCGTTCAACCATTCGCCGATCATCTCGGCCTTCGCGGTAGACCAGAAGCGCGTGTACGGCGCCCAAGCTGAACGCAAGAGCAGCGGCATCCTGGCCATGGCCCACGGCATGATGGTGCTGACGGTGATGTTCTTCTGCTTCAGCTGCGTGCTGGCGCTGTCGCCGGCAGATCTCGCCGCCGCCAAGGCACAGAACATCTCGATCCTGTCCTACCTGGCCAACCACTTCCAGACCCCGGTCATCGCCTATGCAGCGCCGTTGATCGCGCTGGTGGCCATCACCAAATCCTTCCTCGGCCACTACATCGGCGCCAGCGAGGGCTTCCAGGGCCTGATCGTCAAATCCCTGCGCGGACGCAACCGCACCTTATCGGCGCGCTGGCTGGAACGTTGCACCGCCGTGTTCATGATCCTCAGTTGCTGGGCCGTCGCCACCTTCAACCCAAGCATCCTGGGCATGATCGAAACCCTGGGCGGGCCGATCATCGCGTGCTTGCTGTTCCTGATGCCGATGTATGCGATCCGCCGCGTGCCATCCTTGCGCCAGTATTCGGGCCAGGTGTCCAACGTGTTTGTGGTGCTGGTCGGGTTGATTGCGCTGTCTGCGGTCATTTTTTCGCTGGTGCCCTGAAACAGATCACCCTGTAGGAGCGGGCTTGCCCGCGATGGCGGTATGTCAGCCACTGAATGGTTGGCTGATCCACCGCAATCGCGGGCAAGCCCGCTCCTACAGGGGTAACTCATCGTCTGAAAGATACCTGTACGGCACGCCCCTTGCTGTACACCCTCTGAAGGAAAACGGAGCTTGTGACCGGTGGTCAGGCAACACGAACCAATCCCGATACCGGTCGTCAATCAGTGCATGTTCTTATCAGGCGGTAACGCACCATGGACAATCCTTTTCAGCTGATCACCGACACGTTCACCCCAAAATACCGGGTCAACCTGAGCATCCAGCGCCTGGACGGCAGCATCATGCTGACCCTCTCCGACGACAGCGGCGTGGTTGCCAAACGCATGATCAGCGCCGAACAGCGCAACGACCCACAACGCCTCAAACGCCTGGTGCAAAGCGTGCAATTCGGCATTGCGATTGAACAGGGACACAGCGCCATGGAGATTCTGGCGGTGATGACCGACGGCGACAGCCACAAACTGCTGCAGCGCCCGCCGAGCAACCGGCCGCCGATCACGGCCGGACTCTGACTCAGGACTCGGACTTTTCCTTGACCGATGGGTAACGTGACGACGCAAAACGCACCACCAGGATGGCAAACGCCAACAACAAAATCCCGCCACACAGGTAAATAATCCCCAGGTCCGGGGCGTTGTGGTGGGACACGTCGCCGATCAGCAGACGGGTCAATGCGGTAATTGCCACGTAGAGCAGGAAGCGGATGGGCATGTGGTTGGTCTTGAAATAGATCCCCACCATGGCGCCCAGCTCCAGGTAGATAAACAGCAGCAGGATGTCATCCACACTGATGCCGCCTTTTTGCAACATGTCGATAAAGGTCATTATTGCCGCATAGGCGGTGATTGCACCGATACCAAACAGCGCCAGATAGTGAAACGCCTCCACCGCCAGATTGCCCAGGGAATCTGCGTTCGCGTGCAAGCTTTTGCGCACTTTGTCGGCCCACTTCATTTCTGTCATTGCTCACCACCACTGTTTAAAAATAGCCAACCCGGCCAACACCTGCCTCGTGCCTCACGGCGGATCGGATAATGCCCGTTCGGCGTGACGATAGTTAGGCATGCAGAAAAAAGGCCAGGGATTGCAGAGTGAGATGATAGCCAGTTGACATTAGGCACTTCAATCAACGGAATGCTTTGCGACCTTGGCGTCAATCAGGGCCCGCATTTCTGCCATGACCTGATCATGAGGGATGCCTGGGTGACCGTCATCCAGAGCTGCTTGAACTTGAATGCGAAACCAGCGGTCGTAGCTGTCGACTTGCTCTTGGCTATCTGCGGGGAAATCTGAGGAAAAGGAAGTATCCATAAAAACTCAAAGCCTATACCAGTTTTGTAAGAGCTGGCTTGCCAGCGAAGAACCTGAGAACCGCGCGGGGTATCAGGCACCCTGCGTTATCGTTGACGATTTTCGCTGGCAAGCCAGCTCCTACAGATTGGCATTAACTTATGCGACCTGCTCCAGCGCTCGGTCCACCAGCAAACCGCTCATCTCCACCAACTGGTGAACCGCCAGCAGCAAGCTGCGCTGTGAGCCATCAAGGTCGAATGCCAGTGTGCTTGCCATTTCACGGGCACTGTTCAAGGTTTCGCTGGCGTTGACCAGTAAGGTTTGCGTATCAGCCCGAGGCGTTACGCTGAAAAGCGTCGCGGGCGGTTCCGGAGCAGGTTGAGGCGATTCAGGCCGCAGGTAGTGATCAATGGCCCGATTAGCTGCTGCTTGCAGCCGAGTGTCATTGCGTGAGTTGTCTGGGGGGTTGGGGGAGTTCTTTTTCATGGCGTATCTCTTCTTAATCGAATGGATATCCACCGCCGTCTGCCGCCAAGCAGATTGGGTGACGGATTGCACAAGGTTGGCGGACCGGTAAGAAGAAACCCAGCACCCCGAAGGGTCCCTGCGCAACCCGCCATGACACAAGAAAGCAGGCGTAAAAACGCCAGCAGTCTTATTGGGGGTTATTGCGCTATCTTCTACCGGGCCGCCAAGCCCACTCGCTGCATACGCAGCGCCCGAGGAAGGTAAGCCACCGGACAAATCCAGCGCAACCCCGGCAAGTTGTCAGAAATTTCCGCTGTAGCAAAGCCCCATTTCCCGACTACATTAAAAAGCTGCTACCCAAACCCCCTGGATTGGCTTATTCTTTTAGCTGTATATAAATACAGTAGTCGCAATAGACAACTATCGTGAAGGCATGTGAGGTGGTGAATGGCCGTCGAAGTGGTATACCGCAGCAGCCGAGATCTGGAGCGTTTGTTCATGGATAAAGCCGAAGCTGACCGTCATGACAAGATGCTTGAACTCGCTGAGTTGCTGGCAGAAGTGTTGCAAAAAGCCGTGCCGTCCCTGAGCGAGCAGCAGGTGGAGGAAGCCGGGATCTACATGGCGAAGAATCGCGATGTGTTTGCCAAGGCGTTCAAGAGCCAGCCGGACGCGTTGTCCGAATTGCTGAACCCTCCGGCGGAATAACGCCCGAATCTAACAGGCCCTGACCCGATGGTTCAGGGCCATTTTTATGTGCAGTAGTCCAAACTAGTCCCCTTGCTGGAACCCGAATGTCGTGCCCGCCACATAGTGGATATGTCGTGGGCAATTTCGCTCACTCGGTGAAAGCATACTCTGCGAACGTGCGCCGACACTCTGACAGTGCTCGCAGAAAGGGGAGGATGGATGGATAGTTTTTCAGCCTCAGACCGTGGTGGGAGGCCGTTTTACACAGAGGGAAAACCTGCTGCATTCCAGTGGGGAGCACAGGGGCAGCCGGTTGACCAAACAGCTCATCATCCCCCGTCAAGGGCCAATGTTGCCGCCCAGTCTCGGTCGATCAACTTTGGCCCGGGCAACTATACAGCTTCGCCATCTACAGCCATGTCTTCAGCGGCCCCGGCCTATAAGGAAGATCACCTTATACCGTCTGCCTGGAGGCGCGGTGGTACCCAGTCGCTTTTCGCCCCCTCAACGGCCTCATCCGCACGGGCGGAATATTCTGACGATTCCAGGTCTTACGACTCCAGTTCAGGCACAAAACCGAAGGATATCTGGGGTGGATTTACTCAAGGGGAAAACGGGGACTGTCTTACGATTTCGGGAATCAAGGCGGCAATGATGCGTTTTGGCCAGAAACCAGCTGACGTATTCAAGGAAGTAAAAGAAGCTGGCGACGGTTATGACGTAACGATGCGAGATGGCATGAAGGTGCATTTGTCCAAGGATGAATTGGAGCAGGCGACGGCAAACTCCAAGATCAAAGGTGATGATCCCGAGATGATGAAAGATGCAAACTTTATGTATGCCGTGAGTGCCAAACGGGCACAGATGGAAAATAACGATGGCACGGCTGCACAAAGTTTTGCTAAGGCGTTGGAAACGCTTAAAGATGGTGAAGATGGGAACGAAGGCCTCATGCGCCTGGGCCTGAAAGATCATATAAAACAGGGCTCCGTCAGTGACTTGCAAAATGGCGCAATCGGCATAGTGAACAGGGAGGTTACTAACCCCAAGGGAGAAACCGGTGGGCATTCGATGGTAGTTGTGAATGGTATTGAAGAGTTGTGGGGCACGCGAAATGGGCTAGTTACCCATGGCGATGTATTTCTCTTGACCTGACACCCTCCTCGCGGCGCTTAAGCCTGTTTCAATAGGTGTCCACGGCACAGGTCCTCGCTTGAAGGACCTTTTGACAGGCGTTCAAGAGTACAACAGGCGTTCGGCCAGTGCGTCCGCCACCCGTGCAGGCGAGCGTTTTTCGGCCTGGGCATGGCCGAAGATTTCGGTCAGGCGTGTGCCGATGTTCGACAGGTGCGCGGTGATGGTCGCCAGGTCTGCACCGCCGTGCTTGAGGGCGACGTAGATCAGGCCGCCGGAGTTGATCACGTAGTCCGGCGCGTAGAGGATGCCGCGCGCCTCCAATTGGTCGGCCACGGGCAGGTGGGTCAACTGGGCGCTGGCCGAGCCGGCGACGGCGGCGCAGCGCAATTGGGCGACGCTCTGGCGATTGAGGACGCCGCCCAGGCCGCAGGGCGCGAGGATGTCGCACGGGGTGCTGAGCAAGGCGTCGTTGGCAATCGGGTGGGCGCCCAGTTGCTCCATGGCCAGTTGCACTTTGCCAGGGTCGATGTCGCTGACCAGTAATTCGGCACCGGCGGCGTGCAGTTGTTCGGCCAAAGCGTAGCCGACGTTGCCCAGCCCCTGGATTGCCACGCGCAGGCCTTCCAGGTTATCGCTGCCCAGGCGGGCCATGGCGGCGGTGCGGATGCCGGCGAATACGCCCATGGCCGCATGGGGTGAAGGGTCGCCGGAGGCGGTGGTACTGGTGACGAAACGGGTGTGCTGGGCAATGCAGTCCATGTCGGCCACGGAGGTGCCACTGTCGATGGCGGTGATATAGCGGCCATCGAGTTGCTCGATGCATCGGCCAAAGGCTTCGAACAGCGCGGCACGGCTTTGCACATGGGCCGGTCGGACGATCACCGCGTTGCCACCGCCCACCGGCAGACCCGCCAGCGCGGCCTTGTAGCTCATGCCTTGGGCCAGGCGTGCAGCGTCGGCCACGGCGCTTTCGTCGTCGGGGTAGGACAGGTAACGACAGCCGCCCAGGGCCGGCCCCAGGCGACTGCTATGGATGGCAATGACCGCCTTCAACCCGGTCACCGGGTCAACGCTCAGGTGCAGGGATTCAAGGCGGGTGCTGTGCATGAGAGCAAACATCGTCGTCGAGCTCCCGAATCACTTCTAGTTGTCGCCAAGTATAGGCCGACGGCAAAAGGTTGCTGGAATGCGCGGGAATAAGCAGGCGGTAATTACAGGCTTTGTGACATAACCCGGTAGGTGGTTTCTCAAGAAGCTGGACGAAAGTTCTCGGCAAGGCTAAAACGGGACATCCGTCGGAGAACGTTATGAATCCCCGCCAAGCCTTTTTCGAATGTCTACACCGCTCGCCTCCGGCGCTGTTTGAAGCTGCGTTATGGATCGCTGCCGAGCACGACCCGGCCGTGGTCCCACAAACGATCCTGGCTGACTTCAACCTGCTGCAACAACAGGTCAGCCTCGGCATGCCGCTGTTGCCCGCCGATGAATTGGGCCAGCCATTGCTGCGGATGATGAATGAACTGGGGTTCGCCCAGGATGACTTTACCCCCTTGCGCCCCGCCGCCGCGCGGGTGGACAAGGTCTTGCAGCGCCAGCGCGGGCAGCCCCTGGCCCTGGGCCTGATTGCCCTGGAATTGGCGCGGCGTCTGGAAATCCCCATGGTGGGGGTGAACTTTCCAGGCCACTTTTTGCTGCGGGTGATCGGTGCCGATCATTTGCTTGACCCCTGTGGCGGGCGACGGCTGTACCCCAACGACTGCCGCGAACTGCTGCAACGCCAGTACGGTCCCAACCTCAAGTTGCAAGCCAATCACCTGCATAGCGCCGAACCGCGACTGATCCTGCAACGGCTGTCGCGCAACCTGCGGCAGTTGCACCTTACCCATGACAATCACCTGGCGGCGTTGATTGACGCTGAGCGGGTGGTGGAGCTGGGCAACGCCAATGCTGCCGACTATCTGGCACGGGCCAGCCTGTATAAACATCTGGACTGCCCGAATGCCGAGCGTTTTGACCTTGAGCATGCGCTGTTGCTCAGCGAGGACCCGGTGCAGCGGCTGAGACTGACGGAACGCCTGGGCCACCTGCCACCTGGCGCGGTGGTGCATTGAAAGGGGCCGACCGTTAAACCGCGTCGCCCCCATCGCTGCCTCGCCGGGGCTCGACAGCTCCCACAGGTAAGCAGGGTGCTCCTCAGGTTTTGAGAATATCGCCACGCAGCGAATCTTTTGGCGTCGTGGCCCCGGGCGAACGCACCTGAATGATCAGCAACGCCGCAATCACTGCCGGAATCGCACAGAAGAAGAAAATCTGCTGCACCGGCACCTGCATCGCCAGCAGCATGCTGCCAAACAGTGGCCCCAGGATCGAACCAAAGCGCCCCACGCCCAGGGCCCAGCCGGTGCCGGTAGCCCGCACATGGGCCGGGTAGAAGTTGCTGGCAAACGCATTGAGGGTCAACTGGCCGCCAATGATGCAAAAGCCTGCGGCAAACACAAACGCCACCAGGTAGCGCGGGTTGTCATGGTTGAGCCCCAGCAGGATTGTGCACACCGCAGCGCCGGCCAACACTCCCGAGAGCAGGCGCACTTTGCTTTTCAGGCGGTCGGCAAACCAGGCCATGCCAATCGCGCCCAGGGTGCCGGCGAACAGGAACATCGAGGTCACCAGGTTGGCTTTGTTCAACGTCATGCCACTTTCCAGCAGCAGCGACGGTAACCAACTGATCATGAAATACAGCAGGATCAGGCTGACAAAAAAGGTCGACCAGATCAGCAGCGTTGGCCGTGCATAACCGTTGCGAAACAACTCCACCACCGTCAGTTTGCTGCCCTGCTCCTGGCGATTCTGTTCCTCGCTCGCCGCTGGCGCCTGCCAACCTGGCAGCATGCGCGCCGTGACTTTTTGCAGGCGCGTATAAGGCGGTGCATCGCGCAACAGGCGCGGCAGGGATTCAGGCAGTAGCCATGCCAGGAACGGAAACAGCAGTAGCGGCGTCACGCCCCCCGCCAGGAACACGGCCTGCCAGCCGAAGCTGTCGATAAAACCCGCCGCGACAAAACCACCCGCCGCACCACCGAAAGAGAAACCACACGCCGCCAACGTCACCATCAAGGTGCGCATGCGCGGTGGCGAATACTCCGACATCAGGGCCATGGCGCTGGGCATCGCCCCGCCCATGCCAATGCCACAGATGAACCGCGCGACCATCAGCGTTTCGAGGGAATTGGCGAACACCATCAACACCGTGAGGCTGGCATAGATCAGTACGCAAGCGAGCAGGATGCGGCGCACGCCGAAGCGGTCGGCCAGGGGTGTCACGGCCAGGGAACCCAGGGTCAACCCCAGCAGGTTGGCGCTGAACACCGGGCCAAAAGCGGCTTTTTCCAGGCCCCAGTCCTGGGCCAGCGCCGGAACCACGTAGCCCAGCACCTGGGCGTCGTAGCCATCGGTGACCAGCAACAACGCCAACAACAGGAGAATCAACCACTGGTAGCGCGACACCGGACGGGCGTCGAGTGCCGCGCGAAAGCTGGCAATCTGATTGTGCATCGCAAGGTACCTGTATTGTTTTTATGGGTATCACTTGTGGGAGCAGGCAAGCCAGCTCCCACATTGATTTAGGGGGTGTCAGGTTGGTTTGCGGGGTGGGCCTGGATGAATGCGGGGTGTTTGGCGGCCAATGCAGCGACCCGCAGGATTCGTGGGTAGCCATCCAGTGCCACCTTGAAGCGCTCTGCCGCATACAGCTGCGGAATCAGGAATGTATCCGCCATCCCCGGCTGCTCGCCGAAGCAGTAACCCTGATCGCCGATCAATTGCTCCACCGCGCCCAGGCCCTGGCTGATCCAGTGCCCGATCCACTCCAGCAACTGCGCCTCGTCATGCCCCCACTGGCGCAGCAGGTTCTGGGTACTGGAGTTGTGCAGCGGGTGAATGTCACAGCCGATGATCGACGCCACCGCGCGCTCATGGGCACGCATCGCCAAGTCCTTGGCGAGCAGCGGCACCTGTGGATAACGTTCGTCCAGGTACTCGATGATCGCCGGCGACTGGATCAACAGTTCGCCTTCGTCGGTACGCAAGGCCGGCACCCGGCCCTGCGGGTTGATCGCCAGGTACTCGGGCTGGCGGTTGGCGCCACCCTTGGGCACCAGCAGGTTGACCGGCAGCGCGGTGAAACCCAGGCCCTTGAGCGCCAGGGCAATCCGCACCCGGTAGGACGCCGTGGAACGGTAGTAGGTATAGAGTTCCATGCCCCTGCCCTCTTAGCGCGCCGCGACCACAGTGCCACGGCATTCGCCAAAGCCGATGGAGGCAAATCCATCACGCTGGCAGCGGGCACGCAGGATGATTTCGTCGCCGTCTTCAAGAAACTTGCGCACCTCACCGGAGGCCAGTTCGATTGGCTTTTTCCCGCCTTCGGTGATTTCCAGCAGGCTGCCGAACTGGCCTGCCGCAGGGCCCGACAAGGTGCCCGAACCAAACAGGTCGCCGGCCTGCAGTTGGCAGCCGTTGACGCTGTGGTGCGCCACCATTTGCGCCACGGTCCAGTACATGTGCTGGGTGTTGCTCAGGGTCAGGCGATGGGCTGGCAGGTTCTGCTCGCGCATCGCGGCGGTGGTCAGCAGCACTTCCAGTTCGATGTCAAAACCGCCGCCGGCTTGATCGCGCTTGTCCAGCAGGTACGGCAGCGGTTGTGGGTCGCCGGCCGGGCGGGCGGGCTGGGCCTTGCGGAACGGCTCCAGGGCTTCGGCGGTGACCACCCACGGCGAGATGCTGGTGATAAAGCTTTTTGACAGGAACGGCCCCAGCGGCTGGTATTCCCAGGCCTGGATGTCCCGGGCCGACCAGTCGTTGAGCAGGCAGAAACCGGCGATGTGATCGGCCGCATCACCAATGGCAATCGAGTCGCCCATGGCATTGCCCTGGCCGATCCAGATCCCCAGTTCCAGCTCATAGTCCAGACGCGCGCAAGGGCCGAAGGTCGGTTCGGTCTGGCCGGCTGGCAGGGTTTGCCCCTTGGGCCGGCGTACGTCGGTGCCGGACGGGCGAATCGTCGAAGCCCGGCCGTGATAACCGATCGGCACGTACTTGTAGTTAGGCAGCAACGGGTTGTCGGGGCGGAACAGTTTGCCGACGTTTTGCGCGTGTTCGATGCCGACGTAGAAGTCGGTGTAATCGTTGATTTTCGCTGGCAGGTGCATCTGGCAATCGGCAGCCAGTGGCAGCACCTGGGCGCCCAGGCCTTGCAGTTGCGCTTGCTGGTTGCTGCCCTCGGCGAGCAGTTCCAGCAGGCGGGCCCGCAGGGCAACCCGTGGGGCACGGCCCAGTTCGAAGAAGGCGTTCAATTGACCGTCCGCCATGGCGTCGACGGCGCGGCGGGCATCCCCGTCAAACAGCTCACGGGCCGCTTGCAGATCAAAAATATGTTCGCCAATCGCCACACCACTGCGCGGTGCCGAACCGTTGAGGCTGAAGATGCCCAGGGGCAGGTTCTGCAGGGGGAAATCCGTGTGACCGTTGGCCGAGGCCACCCAACTACGGGTGAGAGTGGACTGAGTCATGGTTTATCTCCGATTCGGGTTGAAGGTTGCCGGCAACGTGGCCCAGCAAGCGTCGTAAGTGTTTTGCAGTTGCGGGCAGTCCAGGGCAAAGCGGGTCGGGCGCAGCACCTGGCTGGTCTCGAACATGAAGGCCATGGTGTTATCGATCTTGTGCGGCGCCAGGTCCGCGGCGATGGCCTTGGTGCAGGTCTCACCATCCGGGCCGTGGGCGCTCATGCAACTGTGCAGCGACGCGCCACCCGGCAGGAAGCCTTCGGCCTTGGCATCGTAGGCGCCCTGGATCAGGCCCATGTATTCGTTCATCAGGTTGCGGTGGAACCACGGTGGACGGAAGGTGTTCTCGGCCACCATCCAGCGCGGCGGGAAGATCACGAAGTCGAGGTTGGCCAGGCCGTGGACGCTGGTGGGCGAGGTCAACACGGTAAAGATCGACGGGTCCGGGTGATCGAAACTCACCGTACCGATGGTGTTGAAGCGGCGCAGGTCGTATTTGTACGGCACGTTGTTGCCGTGCCAGGCCACCACGTTCAGCGGCGAATGGTCCAGGGTGCAGCCCCACAGCTCGCCGAGGAATTTCTGCACCAGGGGTGTGGGTTGCGAGAGGTCTTCGTAGTGGGCGACCGGGGTCAGGAAGTCCCGCGGGTTGGCCAGGCCATTGCTGCCGATCGGCCCCAGGTCGGGCAGGCGCAGCGGTGCTCCGTGGTTTTCGGCGACGTAGCCGCGCGCCTGGGCATCCAGCAGCTCGATGCGGAACTTCAGGCCTCGCGGCAGCACGACGATTTCCAGCGGCTCGACTTCCAGCACGCCCAGCTCGGTGGCAATGCGCAGGCGACCTTGCTCGGGAACGATCAACAGTTCGCCGTCGGCATTAAAGAACACCCGCTCCATGGAGCGGTTGGCACAGTAGTGGTAGATGCTGATGCCGGAAGGCTTTTCAGCACCGGCGTTGGCCACCATGCCCACCAGCCCATCGATAAAGTCGGTAGGTTCTGCGGGAATCTCCAGCGGGTTCCAACGCAGGCGGTTGGGCGTGACCTCGCCCAGCGGGCCACCGGCCAGTTGCCGTTCCAGCTTGATAAATGCAGGGTGATTGGCCGACGGCTGGATGCGGTACATCCAGGTGCGCCGGGCTTCGCTGCGCACCATGGTGAAGGCGGTGCCGGAGAACAGTTCGGTGTACAGCCCGTAGGGCGCTTTTTGCGGGGAGTTCTGGCCGACAGGCAGGGCGCCGGGCAAGGCTTCGCTGGCGAATTCATTGCCAAAGCCCGATTGGTAGGCCAAGGAATCAGGGGACATGATGCCTCCTCAAGTGGAGTGAACAGCACAACGCCGCCCTCTTGAAGAAGCCTGCGCACGCTGCCGTTATTTTTATCGTAATCCAATTACGCATAACGTAATTTGATTGGTAGGGAGCGTCAAGCTATAAAGACCGCCATTCGTCTCTGGGATACACGCCTGCCATGGAAAAGCCGCTCGCTACCCGCGACACCGGTAAACAGAAAGTCCGTTCGGCCGAGGTCGGCACCGACATCCTCAAGGCCCTGGCTGAACTGTCGCCGGCCACGTCCCTGTCGCGCCTGGCCGAACATGTGCAGATGCCGGCCAGTAAGGTCCACCGTTACTTGCAGGCCCTGATTGCCTCGGGTTTTGCCGAACAGAACACCGCCACCAACCATTACGGCCTGGGCCGCGAGGCCTTGCGCGTGGGGCTGGCGGCGCTGGGTAGCATGGACGTGCTGAAAGTCGCCACCCTGCCCCTGGCGCAGTTGCGCGATGAGTTGAATGAAACCTGCTTTCTCGCGGTGTGGGGCAACCATGGCGCGACCGTGGTGCATATCGAACCGGCGGTGCGCGCGGTCACGGTGGTGACGCAACTGGGGTCGGTGCTGCCGCTGCTCAGCTCATCCACGGGGCTGGTGTTCAGCGCCTTCTTGCCCGAGCGGGAAACCGTGGACCTGCGCGAACAGGAAATCCAGGCCGGCACCGCCCATGCACTGGCGGACAATCAGGCGCATGCGCAAACGTGCGAGCAAATTCGCCAGCGCGGCCTGCACTTTGTCCATGGCTTGCTGATGCCGGGGGTCGATGCGCTATCGGCGCCGGTATTCAATGCGATGGGGCAGGTGGTGGCGGTGATGACCGTGGTGGGGCCGACGTCGTTATTCCATGCCGATGAAGATGGGCCGGCGGCCAGGCAATTGCTTGCCGCGAGCCAGGCGGTGAGTTGGCGCATGGGCTACCAGCCCTGACAGAAACGCGAGCCCGCTCCCACATTTTGATCTGCATTGCCTGGAGTAATCAGGCCATCAGGCCCAGGGCCTTGGCCTTGGCCACTGCCTGGGTACGGCGCTCCACCCCCAACTTGCTGTGGATCCGCCGTGCATGGGTCTTCACGGTGTGCAGCGAGATAAACAACAGATCGGCAATTTCCAGGTTGGAATTGCCCAGCGCAATCAGTTGCAACACCTCCAACTCCCGTTGGCTCAGCGGGTTTTCTCCAGGTGCCGCCACCGTCTCCTGAGGTTCAAGCCCCAGCTCACTGAGCAGCCCAGGTTGGCGCAGGCGCAGTTCACGCACCGCCTGCTGCACCTGGCAGCGCGCCGCCAGGGCCAGCCCGTTTTGCAGCGAGCGCACCGCCAAGGCACGCTCCCCCAGTTGCCAGGCCACCTCGCCCAACACCAACTGCAACTCCACTTCCAGGCACTGCATGCCACGTTCGCGAGCGGTGTCCAGCAAGGCCATAAGCCGAGGGATCGGTTGATCAGCCTGGCGCAGCTTCACCTGAGCCAGCACCAATAGGTATTCCAGCCTGGGGATCAGCTCCAGGGTCGCCGGCGGCGCCTGTTTCGCCAGGGGGCCATGAAAGTGGCGCAGCACTCGGCTGACGGCTTCCAGGGTCAGTTCGGCGCGCCCCTGCTGCAACCAGAAATGCCCGCTGAGCAACAGCAACACGGCCCGGTAGACCGTGTCGGGAACATGCCGGCGCTGCATCAGGCGCTCGGCGTCGCGCAACTGGATAAATGCCTGGGCATAGTCGCCGCGGTTGGCCGCCAGCATCGCCAACCCGAGAAACCCATAGAGCACGCGTTTGTCCTGGCTGTGCAGGCACATGCCCAGGCCGGCTTCGAGGCACTCGGTGGCCAGGGCGTCGTGCCCCTGGCGCAATGCCAGGTGTCCACGCCGCAGGGCGATCCGGCCCATCAGCGGCCCGGCCTTTAGACGCTGCTGGGCCAGCATCGCCTGCACGCCTTCCAGCAGGCTTTGGGCCCGATACGGGGCGCCCCGCTGCTCCAGCAATTGCGCATGGTCAAGTTCCAGCACCGCCTCCAGCAGCAGTGAACCATGGGCCCGCGCCAGGCACAGCGCCTCGCGGTTCAGGGCCTGCGCCACGTCCAGTTCGCCGCGCAACAACGCTTGCTGGGTCAACCCGGACAGGCACATCAGGCGCGATGTCCAGGCGCTGTCCGGCAGATCATTCAAGGCATCGAGAAAATGCGCCCGCGCCCGCGCCGCTTCGCCTCCCAGGTGCAACAGCCAACCCCACTGCGCCTGCCAGCGCGCCAGCAAATGCCGTTGCAAGGCGGCCGTGGGTTGCGGGGTGAAACGCGCCAGTTGATCAATGCATTGCGCAGCCTGGTCGAAACGCCCGGCAAACAGCAAGGCAGCCGTGACCAGCCCCACCAGTTGCGCCGAGCCGAGCATCAACTCATCGCCGTGTTGCTCATGCAGGCGTAACAACAACACCGCATTCTGCTGGCGGAACAGGTCTTGGAAACTGAAGTGCTCCAACAGGCTGACCGCCACTTCGTATTCCTCAGCCAACAGCGCCTGCTCAAACGCCGCCTGCCAATCCTGCGCGGCGGTGAACCATTGGCAGGCACGCCGGTGCCAGGAGCGCCGGGCCGGCCAGGGTTCGTCGCGCAGCAGTTGGGCCAGGGGGGTGAAGACTTGCAGCCAGTCCGGCGAGTCTTCCCAGGGCTCGATAAACGCACCCAGGGCCTGAAGATCACGCAGGTAGTCGGCGCCATCGCCAAACCCGAACAAGTGCTCGCACAACCCCGGGTTGAAACGCGGCAGGTGCGCCAGGACACGCCAGGCTTCCTCCAGCTCGCTGGGCAAAGTGCTGAACAGTTCGTGTTGCAGGTAGTCGAGCAAGGTCTGCGAGCGACCATGCCAGGCGCCGCTGTCGGGATGGCTGTCGCCTTCAAGCAGGGCGATACGCACGCCGGCGCACCAGCCGGCGCTGAACTGCAGGACCTTGTCGGCGGTCTGCCCGGCACCGGCGTGATGCTCGATCAGTTGCTGGACCTCTTGCTGATCGAACGCCAATTCCGTAGTACCGCACTCCCACAGCTCATCATCGAGCAACAGCCGCGGCCAATTGCAGGCAGGCCGACGCCGCGCGCCCAGCCACCAGATCAAGGCCGGGCTGCTGGCCGCCAACACGCGATCGAGCAAAGCATCCAGGGCCGGCGCCGCCACCCGGCAATAGTCATCGAGAAACAGCCAGGCCGGCGCTTGCCAGCGGCTCAGGTCCAGCAACAGGCTGGCTTCGTCGACAAACGCCAGGCCCAGGCTTTGTGCCAGGCGCTGGCACAAATCCAGCGGTTCCAGGGCGGCGCCATTGAGTGGCAACCAATACACCAGGCAGTTTGCCGGAGCCTGCAGAGCGCATTCGGCCAACAAAGCGCTCTTGCCACTGCCGGCCGGCGCACACAGCAATTTCACCCGCGCCTCGGCATGGAGCAACGGCTCGGCCAGGCGTGGGCGCAGCAAATGGTGGCAAGACAAACGCGGCATGAATCCAGGGCGATCCAGGCGACGGGTCATGGCGGTCATTCCAGCGTCCCTTTTTTATTGTTATGCGGCGTGCGGTCTACCGTAGTCCTGTCAATGGGCGTTGTTGAAGAAGTATTCAGCGGGCTGATTGCCGGACATAAAAAAGCCGGGTTTCAAATGAACCCCGGCACAAAATCTGAATACTGAAACACGGCCAAATGTGGGAGCGGGCCCGCTCCCACAATCAGCGCACGCCGGAGGCGCGCAAGGCTGCCGGGGTGTAGTCCGCTGCCTTGGCTTTGAAGCCAACCACGAAGCTGCTCTTCTCCTCGTTCTTCATGCCCAGGGCGATGTAGCGCCCGGCGATGATGTCGTACAGGGTCTCGACGGTGTAGGCCGGGATCTGGTTGTTGTAGTAGAACTGCGCATGCCCTTCGGCCACGCGCCACAGTTGGCCACGACCGTCATAGTGGTCGGCCAGCGCCACCTGCCAGCTGTCTTCGTCGATGTACATGTGGCGCTTGGCGTAGATATGCCGTTCGTTTGGCTTGACCGTGCCGATCACTTCCCACACCCGGTGCAACTCGTAGCGGGTCAGGTCCTGGTTGATGTGGCCGGCCTTGATGATGTCGTCGTATTTGAGCGACGGCGAGTCGAGCTTGTAGGCGTTGTAGGGAATGTACATTTCCTTCTTGCCCACCAGCTTCCAGTCGTAGCGGTCTGGCGCGCCGGAGAACATGTCGAAGTTATCCGAGGTACGCAGGCCGTCGGATGCGGTGCCCGGCCCATCGTAGGCCACTTGCGGCGCACGCCGTACGCGGCGCTGGCCGGCGTTGTAGATCCAGGCCAGGCGCGGCTCCTTCACCTGGTCAAGGGTTTCGTGCACCAGCAGTACGTTACCCGCCAGGCGCGCGGGTGCGGTGACCGACTGCTTGAAGAAGGTCAGCACGTTGGCACCCTTGGCCGGGTCCATGTCCGGGATCAATTGCGGCACCGCCAACTCTTCCTCGAAGCGGATCGGCGTGTAGCTGCCGTTGGTCTGCGGGGTGGCCTGGGTGATGATGCGCCGCAGGTTGCCACCGTGGTAACGGGTGATGTGGTTCCACAACACCTCGACGCCAGTCTTCGGGATCGGGAAGGCGTAGTAACGGTTGCCGGTGAAGTTCTCCAGGCCGTTGCCGTCGTTGATCGACTTGACGTTGAGTGCGCTGCGCTTGATCGATTCGTAGATATCCTCGGGCAGGTTGACCGTACGGTGAGTGGTGTAGACCGGGATTTTGTAGGTCTCAGGGTAACGTTTGAACATCGCCACCTGCCCATCCGACAGCTTGTCCTTGTACTTGTCGACGGTGGCGGCAGTGATCACGAACAGCGGTTTTTCATTGGCAAACGGGTCGGCCAAAAAGCCCTTGCTGTCCACCGCGCCGGCGTTTTTCGGGATGCCACCGGTCCAGGCTGGAATCGAGCCATCGGCATTACCGGCCTTTTCCGCGCCCATCGGGGTCAAGGTGCTCCCCAGCTTGGCGGCTTCTTCCGGTGACACGGCGGCCATCACGTTGGCGGCCAACAGGCTGAGGGCCAGCACACCGCACTGCAAAATCATCTTACGCATGGTTGTTGTCCTTGTTCTTTTTAAGCCGAATCAGAAGTTCACGCCGAAGCTGAGGGCGAGGAAGTCGCGGTCGGTCAGGGTGTTGTAGTCACCGCCAAAAAAGTCGGTGTAGCTCAGGCTCGCGGTGTAGGTGTTGCGGTAGTCCGCATCGACCCCGACGCTGAGCGCCTTGGCTCCTTCGTTGAACAGGCCGTTGGGGCCGTAGCCCTTGACGTCATGGGACCAGGACAGGTTGGGCTTGAAGTTGATCCCGGCGATCACGTTGTTGTAGTCCAGGATCGCCCTGGCGCGATAACCCCAGGACGTCGCCGTGACGAAGCCATCGGTATCACCACCAAAGCCGTATTGGCCGTAGACCGAATCGCGGCCGTAGCGCAGTTTGGTTTTGTTCTCCAGCCCGCCGACCCGCACGATGGCCGCCTCGCCCACCACGGTCAGGCGTTCGGCGCCCAGTACCTGGTCGAAGAATTGGGTCATGGTGGTCTGGAACTGGGTGATTTCCTTGCGCCGGTAGCCCGTATTGTCGGCACCGAATGAGCTTTTGATCGGCGAGGCGGCGTTGCCGGCAATCGGGTTGACCAGGGCCAGGGTCAGGTCCGTGGTGTTGAGTTGCACGGGGGCGTTGGGGCGGTAGCTGATTTCCCCGGTCCAGGCCGTGCCGGTGGGCAGGGTCGTGGAGAAGCTGGCGCCGTACAGGCGAATGTCTTCCGGGTACTCCAGGTAGTACTGGCCGCGTCCGAGCATCACGCTCTGCGCCAGGCCGGCGCCGCTGCCGGGGGCAATGCCGTTGGCCGCGTTGATGATATTGCCGATGGTCGCAAGGTTAGTGTTGGCCGTGAGGGTGCCCACGGTCGGCGTGCGGCTGTGGTAGTTCATAAAGTACAGGCCGTACTCGGTGTCATCGCCAAGCCAGCGCAAGGCCATGCCGAACTGCCCGGAATCCCGTGCATCACGGTCGGCGGCGCGGCGCACGATCACCCCTTCATTGGTCACCCCAAAACCCTGGCCGAACGCGGCGGCCACCGGTTGCAGCGGACGGATCGCCGGGCTGCCGACGGTGTAGTTGTCGGTGCAGCCATCGGCCGCCACGTCACCCCCAAAGAAGGTGCCGCAGTTGTCCAGCACGGTCTGGTCCCATTCCAACTGGTAGAAACCTTCCACGGTCAGTTGGTTGGTCAGGCCCTGGGACGCGAACAGCATGTTGACTGGAATCAGGCCCTCCTTGATCTCGGCGCCCGGACGACGAAAGGCCGAGACGTCGATGGGGTTGATGCTGTTGATGGAGTTGCCGATGAAGGTACTTTCGCCCCAACTGACCACCTGTTTACCGGCGCGCACGGTGCCCGGCAGGTCCCCCAGGGAATAGTTGTGATAGACGAAGGCATCGAGGATCTGCGCACCGCTGGATTTGGAGCCTTCCTTGCGGTTGTGGTCGCTGATCGGCTTGAACTCGCGGTCTTCGTCCTTGAGCTCGAAGTCGTACCAGTATTTGCCCCGCACAAACACACCGGTGTCGCCGTACTTGAGCTCCAGGTCGTGCAGGCCCTTGAAGATTTTCGAGAACGTCTCGCCCTTCTTGAAGTTCTGGCGCCCATCATCCCCAGTGGAAGCCTGGCCACTGCCGCCATTGACCGTGCCCACCAGCTTGCGATCGGCATCGCGCATGCCCCAGCTGGCACCAACCGACAGCGACGAGTCGAATTGCCCTTCGATCTCGCCGATGTTGAATGAAACAGCCTGCGCCTGAACGCAGCAACCCAAAGCAACCGCAGCGGCCAGCGCCTGTGGCCTGAAGATGGCGCGCATTGTTGTTTTTGTCATGCGTCTTCCTAGGGTGGTGTGACAGAAGGCCCCACCCTACTGCCCGCCATCAGGAGCGATAAGCGCACCAAGGAGGTATTCGTTTTGTCGCTCGAAAGGATTAACACAGGCTCTAGCGTGGGTATTGGCGGGCCTATCGACGCAGTGGATGAAGCGCTATCAAGAGAATGGATAACCCCCTCTCCCTCCCGCCCCCTGTAGGAGCGAGCTTGCTCGCGAAGAACGTTAACGATGACGCGTTTTGCCTGGTTTAACGCGGCGCCCTGAAGTTTTTCGCGAGCAAGCTCGCTCCTACAGGGGGCAGGCACTGTTGTTGTTTTGGTAACAGTCCTTGTCCTGAATCAGTATTTTTCATTCCGTTACAAGGGACTATTCTTACCGAACTTTCAGAACAAACCATGTGTTTCCTGGAAGCCAGTCTTCAACAGATTGAAACGTATTTTCAGTCTGTTACCCGTGTTCACTGACGTTGATTTGTAGCTCCTTGATCCAACGTCTTACTTCGGCCGCTGCTGATGCAGCGGCCTTTTTTATGCCTGAAATAAAACGGGGCGCCATCAGCGCCCCGCAGGATTGAATGTTTTTCAGGTAACGATCACAGGCTGTATTTCTGCAGGTTGTCCATCATCTCCTTCAAGGCTTCGATGTTGTCCTTGGGATGGGCCGCGCCTTCAAAGTCGCAGATCTGCTGCCAGTGCGCCGCCACGTCATCGGGCGAGAAGCCAGCCTCGGGGTCAAAGCCTACGCCCAGGCTGCGCTCCCAACGGGTCTTGCCGATCCAGCCGCCGCCCACTTCAAACAACCCGGAAGTTTCCTGGCACGCCTCGCTGCCCAGGAACACCACCAGCGGGCTGACCAGCTCGGGCTTGAGGCGTTCGAACACTTGTGGCGGGATCAGGCCTTCGGTCATGCGCGTACCGCCAGTGGGCGCGATGGCATTGACCAGGATGTTGTTCTTGCGCCCTTCCAGCGCCAGGGTCCGGGTCAGGCCATACAGGCCAAGCTTGGCCATGCCGTAGTTGGACTGGCCGAAGTTGCCGTAGATGCCGGAAGTGGACGCCGTGAAGATCACCCGGCCGTAGCCTTGCTCGCGCATGTGCGGCCAGGCGGCGCGGGTCACTTTGTAGGCGCCTTCGACGTGCACCCGGTAAACCAGGTCCCAGTCGCCGTCTTCCATTTTATGGAAGGTCTTGTCGCGCAGGATCCCGGCGTTGTTCACCACCACGTCGATGCGGCCAAACACATCGAGGGCGTGTTGCACGATCTTTTCGCCGTCGGTCACCGAATCATGGTTGGCCTCGGCAATCCCGCCGGCCTCGCGAATCTCGGCCACCACACGGTCGGCGGCCGACGCATTGGCGCCTTCGCCCTGAGTCGAGCCACCAAGGTCGTTGACCAATACTTTGGCCCCGTGCCTGGCGAACAGCAGCGCATGGGCACGACCCAAACCGCCACCGGCACCGGTGACGATCACGACTTTATCTTGGAACTGCACAGACTCACTCATAGGGAACTCCAGCAAAGACAGTGGACGATGGGCTGAGTGTCGGGCACGGGGCTTCTGGTCACAATAAATACGGGCGGGGGTGAATGGTGCGCAATAAGGTACGGGGATGATCGGCTCGTGTAGGAGCTGGCTTATGTGGGAGCTGGCTTGCCTGCGATTGCATCACCTCGGCGCAACTGATTTACCGAGGAGCCCGAATCGCAGGCAAGCCAGCTCCCACACAAGCCAGTTCCCATAGGCGATCTTGGTTGTTTTCAATGCCCTCGCGAAATGCCAGGTAATGCTTGAGCACCTGCACCGGCGCTTCGACCTGCGGGTAATGGCCGATATTGGGCAGCAATACCGTGTCGGCATCCGCTATCAGCTCGCGATAACGCGCGACCATGTGCGCACCGGAAATCGGGTCTACCTCGCCATCGATCACCCGTAACGGCACCTCGCCGCGTTGCATGGCCGCCACCCAGCGCTCGCGTTGTTGACGGCGCTGGGGGATGTAGGCGATGAGTTTGTGCAAGATCCGCGGGCCACCGTTGTTTTCGATCAGGCTCCAGAAATCATCCAGGGCACTTTCACTGGGGCGGGTCGCCGGGCCAAAGATCTGTTTGAAGCTGTCGGCCAGGGCGTTGCGCCCAAAGGTGCGGCCGATCATCCACCCCAAGGGGCTGAGCAACAGTTTTTGCACCAGCGCCGCACGATGGGTCTCGGGGAACAACCCGCCATTGAGAAATACACAACTGGCCAGTTGGAACCTGCCCTCGTAGTGCCGGGCGAGCAGTTCCTGGGCCACACTGTCGCCGTAGTCATGGGCCATGACATGCACCGGCTGCCGCACCCGCAAATGGGCCAGCAGGGCCTGTTGCAGGTCAGCCTGTTCCAGCAGGCAATAGGTGTGATCCAGGGGCTTGGCCGAGTCGCCGAAGCCGAGCATGTCGCAGGCGATCACCTGGTTGCGCTGGGCCAGGGGTTGCCAGAGGTAATGCCAATCCCAACTGGCACTGGGGAAACCGTGGATCAGCAGCAATGGCTCACCCTGCCCGGCCACCCAATAACGGATGGTCTGCCCGCGAAAGACAAAACTCTGCCCGCACTTGCGCCAGGCACTCAGGGGAATCTCTGTCAGCGGCATCAGAGTCGGTATCCAGGGTCTTGTTGGTCGAGCTTACGCAACAGCGCCGGCCAGGCCAGCGCGCCGCCCATGCCTTGGGCGCTCTTGGTCACGCCGGCAATCATCGCCTTGGCACCCGCGAGAATCTGCGGCTCGATGGCGATCAATTCGGCTCCGCCGTTTTGCGCCAGCACCTGGATATCGCAGGCACGCTGGAAGGTGAACATCATCAAGAACGTATCGGCGATGCTCGCGCCACAGGTCAACAGGCCATGGTTGTGCAGCATCAGGAAATTGTGCGGTCCCAGGTCGGCTTGCAGGCGGGCCTTTTCCTCGTGGTTCAACGCCACGCCTTCATAGGCGTGATAGGCCAGGCTGGACAGCACAAACAGCGACTGCTGGCTGATGGGCAATACACCTTGCTTCTGCGCCGACACGGCCACGCCGGCGGCGGTATGGGTGTGCAGCACGCAGACCACGTCATGGCGTACTTCGTGTACCGCACTGTGGATGGTGTAGCCCGCGGGGTTGATTTCGTAGGGGCTGGCCATCAACTTGTTGCCGGCCTGGTCGACCTTGACCAGGCTGGAGGCGGTGATTTCGTGGAACATCAGCCCGAACGGATTGATCAGGAAGTCTTCGGTGCCCGGCACCTTGGCCGAGATATGGGTAAAAATCAGATCATCCCAGCCATGCAGGGCCACCAGGCGATAGCAGGCTGCCAGGTCGACACGGGTCTGCCATTCGGCAGCGCTGACCTGGTCTTTTACACTCTGTGTCGATTGAACAGGGGCTAGGCTCACGGCAATGACCTCGACGCTGTGGTGTTCTTATTATTTTGGGGTGAAGGGCCAGTCTAGTCAGACCTTGGGCAAGCCGTAGTTGCGTTGGCAGCCAGCTTGATGACCGAGCGGGTCAACCGTGAGGATAGTTCGGATTCGTACAATGTGGCGTCAGAGAAGCGACGCCAATAAAGGTGCGGCAACCACTGGAGCAACACCCCGCCGAGCATGACCAAGGACGTGGCGTTGCTGCGAGAGTTCCCGATCAGCCGCGTAGGGCCGTGACCAGGTCTGCCAGCCAGGGCTCGGCGTCCGCTTCGGGGGTGACGCTTTCGCTGGCATCCAGGCGCAGCATCGGCAGTACTTCGCGTACGCCCAGCTCGCCAAACAGCTCACGCATTTGCTCCCCGCCACCGCAGAAGGTGTCGCCATAGCTGGCGTCGCCCAGGCCAATCACCGCCCCCGGCAATCCGCGCCAGGCGCCAGGCAATTGATCGCGGATGGTCGAATACAACGGCATCAGATTGTCCGGCAACTCACCCATGCCGGTGGTGGAGGTGACGGCCAGGAAGGCATCCGGGGCGAAGGCCTGCACATCGGCCAGGGTCGCCCGCGGGTTATGCCAGGCCTCGAAACCGGCGGCGTTGAGTATCTCCATGGCGTGGCGGGCGACTTCTTCTGCGGTGCCATAGACCGAGCCGGAAAGGATGGCGACTTTCATCAATCTGATCCTGTAGTTGAGTGAAAACCTGGGATATTAACAGCTTCACACTATTGAACAGCAGCCAGTGGAAAGCTTGGCGGGTTGTCTTACACTGCCAGGCCCACAAACAAGCAATGGATCGCTCGATGATTAACGCCAAGCTGATGCAAATGGTGGTCAACGCCTCCAACGACGGGATCGTCGTGGCAGAAAGGGAAGGCAAGGACAAGCCACTGATTTACGTGAACCCGGCCTTCGAACGCCTGACTGGCTACGCCCTGGACGACATCCTTTATCAGGATTGCCGCTTCCTGCAATCGGGCGACCGTGATCAGCCAGCCCTGATGGCTATTCGCGAAGCCCTGGACAGTGGCGGCGCGTGCCGGGAAATCCTGCGCAACTACCGCAAGGACGGCACGCACTTCTGGAATGAACTGTCACTTTCGACGGTTTACAACAATGCCGACAAGCAAACCTACTTCGTCGGCGTACAAAAAGATGTGACGACTCAGGTCAAGGCCCAGCAGCGTGTAACCCAGTTGGAAGCCCAGGTGGCCGAGCTTACGGCCCAGTTGGCAGCGCTCCGGGCGACGAGCGGATCTAACAAACTTTAGAAAATGCGGTCTTTAGAGTGATAATCGCTTTTACCACGCCTTTCCTTGAGCCAGATCAATGCAACGCGACGCGCTTTTGACGCAGGACGAGCTGGAGTTCATCCAGAGCATGCACCACAACCCGCAACTGAATGTGCGGGATGTATCGTCGAGCCTGACGGTCAACGGCGGCGCGCAGATCCGTGACCTGCTCACGCGGCTTGCAGCCCATGAGCAGGTGACGATCCAGGCACAATTCGATAACCAGCAAATGACCTTTCCACTGCAACTGGTGGAAGACGAGTTCCATGCCTTGCACTTGCGTCTTGGGGTCCCGAGCATTTTCGAGGACGGGCCGATGATCCGGCCCTGGCGCCTGGTGCTCGAAGAGCCGGTCGCCCTGGAAAACGTCAGGGGCCAGCCGGGTGCGTTGTGGGTGCATGAAGTGTCATTCAAGGGCCTGCTGGTGCAGTCCCGGGGCCGCAGCAAACCACCACGGACGTTCTCGATGTGGTTCAGCCCGTCGGGCTACGAGCGGATTGCGGTGCGTGGCACACTGGAGCGCGAGACCGCTCGCGGCCTGTTTGCCTACCGCTTGAACCAGACCGATGTGGATGAAACCGAACGCCTGCGCCAGTTCATCCTGCAACAGCATCGCCTGGCCCACCCCGAAGTGCATGCCTGATTTCAGGTATCCAGGGTTCCACCAAGAAACTGTTGCAAGCGCCGCTGCATCAACCGTCCTTCATTGCCCAGGCAACCGATTGCGCTGCCGGCCAGTTGCTGCTCGGCCATGTCCGCGGCATCACCGGCCAGCAGCAGCGGGCATTCCAGGGTCAGGGCCAACCGTTCCAGGCGCTTGGGCAGTTCCTGGGTCGGTGAGCGGTTAGAGAACAGCACCAGCGCCTGCGGGCGCGTCTTCTCGCAGATCAGCGTCAACTCATCAAGGGGCTGGCCCACGCTCAGCACATGAACAGCCAGTTCATCACCACTGAACATGAGCCCTGCGACCAGCAATTCCAGCTCCCGGCATTCACCGGCAATGGCCGCCAGCAATACCTGCGGTGTGCGACCTGCGCGGGTCACTTGCAGGCGCTGGGAAACCCGCGCGCGCAGGAAGCTGTCGAAAAACAGCCATTCGCTGGCTTGGCCGAAACGCCCCTGATGCCGCAACAACTGGTGCCAAAGGGGCATCAGGATGTCCTGGAACACCACCGCAACGGGGTACGCCGCAAAAATCTGGCCGTAGAGGCGTTCCAGTTGCAAGTCATCAAAAACGCCAATGGCGAGTTGCAACTGCTGCTGCCACTGCGTCCATTCGTGTTCACCGCTGCCGCCCTGCAACTGGCGCTGGGAAGAAGCCTGAGCATCGTCGCGCGCGAGAATCTTGCCAACTTTGCTGACCGCCACACCACGCTCGATCCAATCCATAACTCGATGAACGGTCTCGATGTCCTTCTGCGTGTACAGGCGGTGCCCACTTTCGGTGCGCACCGGCTGGATCAAACCATAACGCCGCTCCCACGCTCGCAGGGTGACCGGGTTGATACCTGTCAATTTTGCGACTTCACGAATCGGGAACAACTCATCGGTAACGGACGGGTCGCCTTGTTCAAGACCGTGGGAGAGTGCTGTGATTACAGACATCAATGAACCAAAAGTTTATGCATAGTTGGATCCCATTTAACGCTTATCTACCTGTCTTTTTCAAGGGATCCGGCCAGCCGTCCAATGTTGCTGGCGTATTTCGTCAAATCAGGAATAATCCTTGCCTGTTTTTTTGCGTAGCCGCCCTACCCCGCGGTTTCGCCAGGGACGCCACCTACCCGGTGCAGCGCTCCCACATATTCGGAGATACACAATGTCTACCCTACCCGTCACCTTGATGGTCGCGCGCCGCGCTGCCCAAGGTCGTTATCAGGACATGATGAGCTGGCTGCGTGAAGGCGAGCAACTGGCTACCGACTTTCCCGGCTACCTGGGCTCAGGCGTGCTTGCACCGCCGGCCGATGGCGGCGAATTCCAGATCATCTTCCGCTTCGCCGACGAAAAAACCCTGCACGCCTGGGAGTTCTCAGCCTCGCGCAGCGCCTGGCTCGGACGTGGCAGCGAGTTGTTCGCAGACCCCATGGAGCATCGCGTCAGCGGCATGGAAGGCTGGTTTGGTGCCGTGGGCCAGCGCCCGCCGCGCTGGAAACAGGCCGTCGCCATCTGGCTGGCGTTTTTCCCGGTATCGCTGCTGTTCAACTTTGGCCTTGAGCCTTTGCTGGCCGAGCTGGGCATGTTCAGTCGCGTGCTGGTCAGCACCCTGGCCCTGACGCCATTGATGGTCTATCTGTTCATCCCCTTGTCGACCCATCTGCTGGCAGGCTGGCTCAATCCTGCACCGTCACGGGTCAAACCTGCCGAAGCAACCGTTTGAGCCCATCCGCAACAGGCCGGTCGCTGGTATAGTTTTAGCTTGCCCGCGACCCGAGCTTCCCATGACCGTCACCCCCGCCCCGATCCTGATTACCGGCGCCGGCCAACGTGTCGGCCTGCACTGCGCCCTGCGCCTGCTGGACGACAACCAACCGGTGATCTTCAGCTATCGCAATGAACGCCCTGGCGTACAGGCCTTGCGCGAGCGTGGCGCGATTGGCGTATTTGCCGATTTCTCGTGCGAGGCCGGTATCCTGGCGTTCATCAGCGAACTCAAGACCCATACCGACAGCCTGCGGGCGATCGTCCACAATGCCTCGACCTGGGCTGCAGAAACACCCGGTGACGAAGCCCACGCCTTTATCGATATGTTCAGCGTACACATGCTTGCGCCGTACCTGATCAACCTGCATTGTGCAGACTTGTTGCGCCGCTCGACACTGGCCGACATTGTGCACATCAGCGACGATGTCACCCGCAAGGGCAGTCGCCAGCACATCGCCTACTGCGCCACCAAGGCCGGGCTCGACAGCCTGACCCTGTCCTTCGCCGCCCAATACGCGCCCCGGATCAAGGTCAATGGCATCTCGCCGGCCATGGTGATGTTCAACGACAGCGACGATGCGGCCTATCGTGCCAAGGTCCTGGCCAAGTCGGCACTGGGTATCGAACCCGGGCCCGAGGTGATTTACCAGAGTGTGCGTTACCTGCTGGACAACCCTTATGTAACCGGCACCACCCTGACCGTCAACGGCGGGCGGCATGTCAAGTAAACCCGAACGCCAGCCGCCTGGGGTTCCTGCAACTGATTGGACGGAGCAAGTAGCAATGCCACAACTTCAACCAGGTATGGCGCGCATCCGGGTCAAGGACCTGTGTCTGCGCACCTTTATCGGCATCAACGAGGATGAGATCCTCAACAAGCAGGACGTGTTGATCAACCTGACCATCCTGTATGCCGCACAAGACGCCGTGCGCGACAACGACATCGACCACGCCTTGAACTACCGCACCATCACCAAGGCCATCATCGCCCACGTCGAAGGCAATCGCTTTGCCCTGCTCGAACGCCTGACCCAGGAACTGCTGGACCTGGTGATGAGCAATGAGTCGGTGCTGTATGCCGAGGTTGAAGTCGACAAGCCCCATGCGCTGCGCTTTGCCGAGTCGGTATCGATTACGCTCGCGGCCAGCCGTTAACCCCCTGAATCTGCGTGAACCCTATGACCGATCAACAACGCCTGGAACTCGAAGCTGCTGCCTTCCGCCGACTGGTGGCGCACCTGGACAGCCGCAAGGATGTGCAGAACATCGACCTGATGAACCTTGCCGGGTTCTGCCGCAACTGCCTGTCCAAGTGGTACAAGGCCGAGGCCGATGAGCGCCAGATCGAGGTCAGCCTTGATGACGCCCGCGAAGTGGTCTACGGCATGCCGTACGCCGAGTGGAAAGCCCAATACCAGCAAGAAGCCAGCGCCGAACAACAAGCGGCGTTTGCCAAAGGAAAAACCCATGACTGACCTGAACACCCTGCGCGACAGCCTCGACAGCGGCGAACACCTCTTTGCCGATACCCTGGCCTTTATTGCCGCCGGCTACGACTACCAGCCACAGGCCTTCACCAATGGCAGCGTAGAAAACGCCGCAGGGCAGAACGAAGGTTCGTGCAAGACCCTGGGCCTGGCGCTGCTGGAGGGCTTGAGCGACCAGCAAGCGCTGCTGGCGTTCGGTGAGCATTACCGTTCGGTACTGGCCACGCCTGAGGGCAATGACCATGGCAATATCCGCGCATTGATCGAGCATGGCCTGGCGGGTGTGAAGTTTGTCCAGCCGCCTTTGACCCGCCGCTGATCCCGCTTGCAAACCCGGTCAATGTGGGAGCCGGGCTTGCCCGCGATGGCGGTGGTGGCTGTCACACCGCCGTCGCAGGCAAGCCAGCTCCCACATTGATTGGATTGCCAGATTGAGATTGCGGTGTTCGTCCAGTTACACACAAAAAAACCGGCCTTTTGGCCGGTTTTTTTATTTCAACGGTTTTAGCAAGAAACGTCTTTCAACCCGTCGAGGTAACGCTCGGCATCCAGGGCCGCCATGCAACCGGCGCCGGCCGAGGTGATGGCCTGGCGGTAAACGTGGTCAGCCACATCGCCAGCAGCAAAGATGCCTTCCAGGTTGGTCGCGGTGGCATTGCCTTCACGGCCGCCCTTCACCACCAGGTAACCGTCCTTGGCTTCCAGCACACCTTCGAACAGCGAAGTGTTCGGGGTGTGGCCGATGGCGATGAACACGCCGTCGACTTTCAGCTCGTCGAAGCTGCCATCGTTGTTTTTCAGGCGGGCACCGGTCACGCCCATGTTGTCGCCCAGGACTTCATCCAGGGTAGCGTTGAGCTTGAGGATGATCTTGCCTTCGGCAACTCGCGCGTGCAGCTTGTCGATCAGGATCTTCTCGGCGCGGAAGGTCTCGCGGCGGTGAACCAGGGTCACGGTGCTGGCGATGTTGGCCAGGTACAGCGCCTCTTCCACCGCCGTGTTGCCGCCACCGACCACAGCCACTGGCTTGTTGCGGTAGAAGAAACCGTCGCAGGTCGCACAGGCCGAAACACCCTTGCCCATGAACGCTTCTTCCGAAGGCAGGCCCAGGTAACGGGCGCTGGCGCCGGTGGCAATGATCAGCGCGTCACAGGTGTAGACGCCGCTGTCGCCGGTCAGGCTGTAGGGCTTTTTCGAGAAATCCACGGCATTGATATGGTCGAAGACGATTTCGGTCTCGAAACGCTCGGCGTGCTCTTTCATGCGTTCCATCAGCACCGGGCCGGTCAGGCCGTGGACATCGCCCGGCCAGTTGTCGACTTCAGTGGTGGTGGTCAACTGACCACCCGCCTGCATGCCGGTGATCAGCAACGGCTTGAGGTTGGCCCGGGCCGCGTAGACCGCAGCGCTGTAACCGGCAGGGCCGGAACCGAGAATAATCACTCGCGAATGACGGCTATCAGACATGACTCACTCCTATCGACCGCCCGGACTACAGAGCGGCTGGAATAAAAAAGGACCGCGAAGCACTTGGGGAAGGCTTGAACTCGCGAGGTCCTGAAAAATAATGGGTGCAGCGTATAGAGGGGGGCAAGATTAAGGAAATACGGAATAACAATCCAGCTCATAGGTGGTCTCTATTCTGTACCCCCTATTAATCGACATGTTTGTTACCGTTAATGTCGACTCGCTGACCGCGCTTTCACCACTTTCGCAAAGCCGGTAAGGTCGGCGCGTTTGCCCTTTTACCCGGAGTTACCCATGCCCGCCCCCGTTCTGTCAGGCCCACAATACCTGCGCGAAGGCCTGAAACTGGTCTTGAGCCCAGGCCTGCGTCTGTTTGTCCTGCTGCCCCTGGCGATCAACCTGATACTGTTCGTCGGATTGATCTATTTTGCTGGTCATCAGTTCAGTCTATGGGTCGACACCTTGATGCCGACGCTACCCAGTTGGCTGAGCTTCCTCAGTTACATCCTGTGGCCGCTGTTTGTGCTGCTGGTGGCCTTTATGGTGTTTTTCAGCTTCACCATGCTCGCCAATATCATCGCGGCACCCTTCAATGGTTTTCTCGCGGAGAAGGTCGAAGTGGTGGTGCGCGGTACCGATGACTTCCCGGCCTTCAGCTGGGCCGAACTGTTCGCCATGGTCCCGCGCACACTGGCGCGGGAAATGCGCAAGCTCGGTTACTTCCTGCCACGCGCCATCGGCCTGTTTATCCTGTCGTTCATTCCCGTGGTCAACCTGATCGCCGCCCCCCTGTGGCTGCTGTTCGGGGTATGGATGATGGCGATCCAATACATCGACTACCCAGCCGATAACCACAAACTGGGCTGGAACGAAATGCTCGCCTGGCTGCGCCAGAAGCGCTGGCAGAGCATGAGTTTCGGCGGGATCGTCTACCTGGTGCTGCTGGTGCCGGTGGTCAACCTGCTGATGATGCCGGCGGCGGTGGCGGGCGCCACATTGTTCTGGGTGCGCGAGCGCGGCGCCGAAACCCTGCTGGCGGAAAAACCCTGATCGGTTCGATTGACCTGGATCATGACGATTTACCCACATAGAGCACATGGTTATTAAAACGATAAGCCTGTGGGGAGCGAGCCATGTACAGACCGTTGATGCTGATGTTTGGGTTGATGTTGGGCGGTGAGGCCTGGGGGGCCGCAGCCGCCAGCGAGCCGATCCTGCCGGTGCAGCCGGCGAAAATCACTGACGCCGCCAAGGTCGAGTTGGGCAAGCAACTGTTCTTCGACCCGCGTCTGTCCAAGTCCGGTTTTATTTCCTGCAACTCATGCCACAACCTGAGCATGGGCGGCAGCGACAATCTGCCCACCTCCATCGGGCATAACTGGCACCAGGGGCCGATCAACTCACCGACGGTGCTCAACTCCAGCATGAGCGTCGCGCAGTTCTGGGATGGCCGCGCGGCCAACCTGCAAGAACAGGCCGGCGGCCCGATTGCCAACCCCGGCGAGATGGGCTTCACCCATGACCTGGCCGTGGACGTGCTGCGCTCGATCCCCCAATACCAGGCCGCGTTCAAGAACGTGTATGGCGATGGCGGCATCAAGTTCGACGATGTAACCAACGCTATCGCGGCCTTCGAAGAGACCCTGGTCACCCCCAACGCCCCGTTCGACCGCTGGCTGCTGGGCGATAAAACAGCCATCAGCGCCACGGCAGCGCAGGGCTACCAGTTGTTCAAGAGCATCGGCTGCGTGGCCTGTCATAACGGCGAGGCGGTCGGTGGCAGCACCTTCCAGAAAATGGGCATGGTCGAACCCTACGCCACCAAAAATCCGGCCCAGGGCGTGGCGGGCCTGACCGGCAAGGATCAGGACCGGATGATGTTCAAGGTGCCGACTTTGCGCAACGTCGCCCTGACCTACCCCTACTTCCACGACGGTGCCTACTGGAACCTGACCGAAGCGGTGGACGTCATGGCCCGCCTGCAGCTGGGGCGCAAGTTGAGCACCGATGAGGTCAGCCAGATTGTCGCGTTCCTCGACACCCTGACCGGCGACCAGCCGGACTTCAAACTGCCGATCCTGCCGCCGTCCTCGGCCAAGACCCCGCGTCCTACGCCGTTCAACTAAACCAGTAGCGGGTCCTGTCGTCATAAATCCGTCATTGCGATGACACAATGACGACATGGCCTGCGCCGACACTGGCTGCATGACGACAGCTTTCCTGAATATCACCCTGATTACCGAAACCTTCCCACCGGAAATCAACGGCGTGGCCAATACCCTTGGTCGCCTGTGTGACGGGTTGCGCGCACGTGGGCATCAGGTGGAACTGGTGCGCCCGCGCCAGGGTGGCGACCAGAGTCGCCCCAGCGACGACGGCCTGTTGCTGTGTCGCGGCTGGCCCTTGCCGGGGTATCCCGGCCTGCAATGGGGCCAGTCCTCAATGCACAAACTGCTGCGCCGCTGGAAGCGCCGGCGCCCCGATGTGCTGTATATCGCCACCGAAGGCCCACTGGGCTTGTCGGCCCTGCGTGCGGCACGGCGCCTGGGGATCAGCGTGGTCAGCGGCTTTCATACCAACTTCCAGCAGTACTCCAGCCAGTACGGCCTGGGCATGCTCAGCCGGGTACTGACCCATTACCTGCGCTGGTTCCACAACCGTTCCACCCTGACCCTGGTGCCCAGCGTCAGCCAGCGCCTGGAGCTGGAGCGCCGCCACTTCGAGCGCCTGGACCTGTTGTCACGCGGCGTCGACAGCCAACTGTTCCACCCGGCCAGACGTGACAATGCCCTGCGTGGGCAATGGGGGCTGGGCAATGAAGATATTGCAATCGTGCATGTCGGGCGCCTGGCGCCGGAGAAAAACCTGGGGCTGCTCAAACGCTGCTTCGACGGGTTGCAGGCGACTTATCCACAACGTCGTTTGAAGCTGATCGTCGTCGGCGACGGGCCGCAACGCGAAGCGCTGGCCAAGGCCCTTCCCAATGCGATTTTCTGCGGGGCGCAACGCGGTGAGGAATTGGCCCGACACTATGCCTCCGGGGATCTGTTTCTGTTCCCCAGCCTCACCGAAACCTTTGGCAATGTGGTGCTGGAAGCGATGGCATCGGGGCTGGGCGTGGTGGCCTATGACCAGGCGGCCGCTACCCAGCACATCCGCCATGGCTACAGTGGTGCGGTGGCTATGCCAGGGGACGAAGATGGTTTTTGCGATGCGGCCAGTTGGTTGCTGGAAGAGCATGAGCTCCTTCGCAGGGTACGACTCAACGCTAGGCAACACGCCAGCCGTCAGGGCTGGCCGGCGATTATCGAACAGTTTGAAAGGCAGTTGCGGGGCGTCTGTGCAGCACACTTTACTGCACCATCCTTACCTTTTCCCCCATGAATGCTCGCCACTTGCCAGATCATTGAGCCCGTGCAATTTGTTACCTGATCTCAAGGAACGCTGAGTTTGTTTATTGCCACTGAACGTTGACCTAGGTAGCGCTGGCCAAACACCGTGTGTGCATACCGAGGTTAGCTTGAACAAACTCCATAGCCAAAAGGTTCATATCTATGCACATCAATACTCAATCCCCTGCATTGGCGAATTTAGATTCCTATACCAAGCCCCGCCCCTTTCCCGAAGACACCCCACAGGAAAAAAACATACAGCAGAATCAAGTCGCATATGATAAACCGAGTAATCCAGGAAGCACTAAACTCGGGGACCCGCAACGCGCTCCAGATCGACCTTTCGTCAATAATATGACCAAGCCGAACATCTCACCAGCAGGCTGACTCCAATAGCAGCCTGCCAGTGAGTCGCCCCATCGTCGGCTCACTGGCGGGCAACCGCGATGCAACCCGTCATCGCAGGGTCGTCAACGCCTCACGACTGAACGGCAAAATATCGCCTTCACGCCCTTCACGCACCTTCAACGCCCACTCCGGATCCACCAGCAGCGCCCGGCCCACAGCCACCAGATCGAACTCATCGTTGTTCAAGCGCTCCAAGAGTTTTTCCAGGCTCGCCGGCTGTGCGATTTTGTCGGTGTTGACCATGAACTGCAGGAACTCACCGTCCAGGCCGACACTGCCCACGGTGATTGTCGGTTTGCCCGTGAGCTTGCGGGTCCAGCCCGCCAGATTCAGCTCGGAGCCATCAAACTCAGGCTCCCAGAACCTGCGGGTGGAGCAATGGAAAATATCCACACCGGCGTCAGACAACGGCTTGAGAAACTCCCCCAACGCCTCAGGGGTTTGCACCAGACGCGCGGTGTAATCCTGCTGCTTCCATTGGGAGAAGCGGAAAATGATCGGAAACTCAGGAGCTGTTGCGGCCCGAACGGCCTGGATCAACTCAATGGCAAAGCGCGAACGATTGGCCTGGCTGCCACCGTATTCATCGGTGCGCTGGTTGCTGCCTTCCCAGAAGAACTGGTCCACCAGATAACCGTGGGCACCGTGGATTTCCACGCCGTCCATGCCAATGCGTTGGGCATCCTTGGCAGCCTGGGCGAAGGCCGCGATCACCTCCTTGATATCCTGGACGGTCATACCGTGGACCACCACGTTGCCATCCTTGAGTTTTTCCATCGGGCCATAGGCCGGCACGCTGGCATCCGGCTCGGTGCCGATGCGCCGCACGCTACCCACGTGCCACAGTTGCGGAACAATCTTGCCACCTTCGGCATGCACCGCATCGACGACTTTCTTCCAGCCGGCCAATGCCGCTTCACCGTAGAAATGCGGAACGTTCGGGTACCCGTTGGAAGCCTGATGGCCCACCACCGTACCTTCGGTAATGATCAGCCCTACACCCGCCGCCGCACGGCGACGGTAGTACTCGATCACTTTGGCGTTCGGCACGCCACCGGGAGAAAACGAACGGGTCATCGGCGCCATGACCACGCGGGTCGGCAATTGCAGTGCGCCGAGCTGGAAAGGTTTGAACAAGGCTTGGACAGGCATGGGAGCACTCCGCGGCAGATGGATTTTATGATGCGGATAATATGGCGCACGCGGAGGGCTGGATAGCACTATTGATTGCGGTGATTAAGGTGCAAAAGCCGGGAGCTACACAAACACTGTAGGAGCCAGCTTGCTGGCGATTGTCGTTAACGGTGATGTTGTCTACCTGACACCCCGAGGTGTTCTTCCAGGCGCCATCGCCGGCAAGCCGGCTCCTAAGTAGGTCAGACCAAGGCTTTTTCGATGGCTTGGACGATCGTGGGGTCATCAGGCGCTGTGCGCGGGGAGAACCGCGCCAAAACCCGCCCATCTTTGCCCAGCAGGAACTTCTCGAAATTCCAGGTGATATCCCCGGGAAACTCGGCGCCCTCACCCGCCAATAGACGGTACAACTGATGGCGATCAGGACCGTTCACATCCAACTTGCTGCCCAATGGAAAGGTCACGCCGTAGTTGAGGCTGCAAAATTCGCGGATTTCTTCCTCCGTTCCCGGCTCCTGCCCCGCAAACTGGTTGCACGGCAAGCCCAGTACGGTAAACCCCTGGTCCTTGTATTGCTGGTAGAGGTTTTCCAGCGCGGCGTATTGCGGGGTCAGCCCACATTTGGAGGCGACATTGACCACCAGCACGACTTGCCCCTTGTAGGGCGCCAGAGGCAGCTCCTGACCATCCAGGGCTTTGAGTTTCAGGTCGTGGAAAGCACTCATGACAAACTCCAGATTTCCCATATTCTTCGTAACGGCCATTCGAGATTACAACCGTCAAGTCGGCAAGAATAGCCGCCAATCAAAAAAGGCGCCCGAAGGCGCCTTTCTTTTCAACTGACTGGCATCGCCCGTCAATTAATGGTGGTGACCACCTTCGCCGTGCACGTGGCCGTGAGCCACTTCTTCCTGGGAAGCGTCGCGGATGGCAACGATCTTGACCTGGAAGTTCAGGCGCTGGCCTGCCAGCGGGTGGTTACCGTCAACGGTCACGTCGTCGCCGTCCAGGTCGCGAATGGTCACGATCTGCATCTGGCCATCCGGCGCGGAAGCGTGGAACTGCATGCCCACTTCCAGCTCATCGACGCCTTCGAACATGCTGCGGCTCAGGGTGCTGACCAGTTCGGCCGAGTACTCGCCGTAGGCATCTTCAGGTTCTACGGCAACGGTCAGCTCATCACCAACGTTCTTGCCTTCCAGGGCCTTTTCCAGGCCTGGGATGATGTTACCTGCGCCTTGCAGGTAGACCAGCGGCGCGCCGCCGGCGGAGCTGTCGATGACCTCACCAGCGTCGTTGGTCAGGGTATAGTCGATGGAGACAGCCTTGTTAGCGGCGATCGTCATGGGGCGAGACCTTTTGCATAAGAATGAAGAACGGACAAGTCTAAACAAGGATTTGCCCGAAAGCGAACAGAACCCGGACAGACGGGGTCGATCCAGTGACCCGACGGTCGCAGGATTTCAGCAGGACGCAGACGGACACTGGGTTGTCGCGTTGTCCTGCGGCCATACGCAGCACCTGCGCCACCAGCCGCCCTGGCAATCCCGGGCCTGGGTCCTTGACCCGGCGCAACGCCTGGCAAAAATAGGCCAGCCCTTTGCCTGTGGCTGGTGTGCGCAGGGCCCGGATAACGATACCCTTGGCACCTGATTCGCGGTCGACGCTCAACCATAGAGCGCCACCCAAGCCATGCACCTCCAGAGAATTCGCATGCAGACTTTTTTTATCGCGCCCACCGATTTTGGTGTGGGTCTGACCTCCATCAGCCTTGGGCTGGTGCGTACCCTTGAGCGGGCCGGGCTGAAAGTCGGCTTCTTCAAGCCGATTGCCCAGCCGCACCCTGGCGACACCGGGCCTGAACGCTCCACCGAGCTGGTGGCGCGCACCCACGGTCTGAAACCGCCACAACCCCTGGGCCTGGCCCATGTCGAGCGAATGCTCGGCGATGGCCAGCTCGATGAACTGCTCGAAGAAATCATCACCCTTTACCAGCAGGCCGCCGTGGGCAAGGACGTGCTGATTGTCGAGGGCATGGTGCCAACCCGCAGCGCCAGCTATGCGGCCCGGGTCAACCTGCACCTGGCCAAAAGCCTGGATGCCGAAGTCATCCTCGTCTCGGCGCCGGAAAACGAAGTACTGACCGAACTGTCCGGTCGCGTGGAATTACAGGCGCAACTGTTCGGCGGCCCGAAAGACCCGAAAGTGCTCGGCGTGATCCTCAACAAGGTGCAGACCGACGAAAGCATGGAAGCCTTCGCCGCCCGCCTCAAGGAGCATTCGCCGTTGCTGCGCAGTGGCGATTTCCGCCTGCTGGGCTGTATTCCGTTCCAACCGGAGCTCAATGCGCCGCGCACCCGTGACGTGGCCGACCTGATGGGCGCCCAAGTGCTCAATGCCGGTGACTATGAAACCCGGCGCATGACCAAGATCATCATTTGCGCGCGCACCATGCGCAACACCGTGGAACTGCTCAAGCCCGGTGTCTTGGTGGTGACGCCGGGAGACCGTGACGACATCATCCTCGCCGTCAGTCTGGCCGCAATCAATGGCGTGCCCCTGGCCGGTCTGTTGCTGACCAGCGACACCCTGCCCGACCCGCGCATCATGGATCTGTGCCGTGGCGCGTTCCAGGCCGGGTTGCCGGTGTTGTCGGTGAGCACTGGCTCCTACGACACCGCCAACCAGCTCAACAGCCTGAACAAGGAAATTCCGATTGATGACCGCGAGCGCGCGGAGATCATCACCGACTTCGTCGCCAGCCATCTGGACGCGCGCTGGTTGCACCAGCGTTGCGGCACGCCACGGGAGATGCGCCTGTCACCGGCGGTGTTCCGCTACCAGTTGATCCAGCGTGCCCAGGCGGCCAACAAGCGCATTGTGTTGCCCGAAGGCAGCGAGCCGTTGACCGTGCAAGCCGCCGCCATTTGCCAGGCCCGGGGCATTGCCCGTTGCATGTTGCTGGCCAAGCCGGCCGACGTCGAAGCCGTGGCCCGTGCCCAAGGCATCGAGTTGCCCGAAGGCCTGGAGATTCTTGACCCGGACCTGATCCGCGAGCGTTATGTCGAACCGATGGTGGCGCTGCGCAAGAGCAAAAGCCTCAACGCACCGATGGCCGAACAGCAACTGGAAGACACCGTGGTCATCGCCACGATGATGTTGGCGCTCGATGAAGTGGACGGCCTGGTCTCCGGTGTCATCCACTCCACCGCCAATACCATCCGCCCGGCCTTGCAACTGATCAAGACCGCACCGGGCTGCACCCTGGTGTCGTCGGTGTTTTTCATGCTGTTCCCCGAGCAGGTGCTGGTGTACGGCGACTGCGTGATGAACCCGCACCCAAGCGCGGCGGAACTGGCGGAAATCGCCCTGCAAAGCGCCGACTCGGCCGCCGCCTTCGGCATCACCCCGCGGGTGGCGATGATCAGCTATTCCAGCGGTGACTCGGCCAGCGGCGAAGAGGTGGAAAAGGTCCGCGAAGCCACCCTGCTGGCCCACGAACAACAGAGTTCGCTGCTGATCGACGGCCCGTTGCAGTACGATGCCGCCGCCAACGAAAGCGTCGCCCGACAACTGGCGCCCAACAGCCAGGTGGCAGGCAAGGCCACGGTGTTTGTGTTCCCCGACCTCAACACCGGCAACACCACCTACAAGGCGGTGCAACGCAGTGCCGATTGCGTCAGCCTCGGCCCGATGCTGCAAGGCCTGCGCAAACCTGTGAACGATCTGCCCCGTGGGGCCCAGGTGGATGACATTGTCTACACCATCGCCCTGACCGCGATTCAAGCCGCCAACCGACCTATGGATATCTAAATGCTGGATTTTCTGCCTGCCGCCGTGCGCGGGGTGATCGCCTCGCTGCTGCTGGCGTTGAACACGATCCTGTTGTGCTCGTTCCTGTTTATCGTCGCGCTGTGCAAGCTGCTGCCGTTTGCCAAGCGCTTGAGCGAGTGGCTGATGAACCACACCCACGAGGCCTGGATCAGCAATAACAAGGCCTGGATGAACCTGGTGCGCCGTACACGCTGGCACCTCAAGGGCCTTGAGGGGCTGGATTACCAGCACTCGTACCTGGTGACCAGCAACCATCAGAGCTGGGTCGACATCATGGTGTTGCAGTACGTGCTCAATCGTCGCATCCGCCCGCTGAAGTTTTTCCTCAAGCAGGAACTGATCTGGGTGCCGGTGATTGGCCTGGCGTGGTGGGCTTTGGGCTTCCCGTTCATGAAGCGCTACACCAAGGCCTATCTGGAAAAACACCCGGAGAAGAAAGGCAAGGACCTGGAAACCACCCGCAAGACCTGTGCGAAGTTTCGTGACAACCCGGTCGGCATTTTCAACTTTGCCGAAGGCACGCGATTTACCGAGGGCAAGCATGCGCAGCAGCAGTCGCCGTTGCGCTACCTGCTCAAACCCAAGGCCGGCGGGATTGCCTTTGTACTGGATGCCATGGGCGAGCAGTTGAAGTCGCTGGTGAACGTGACCATTCACTACCCTGGCGGGCGTCCTGGTTATTGGGACCTGCTGTGCGGCAATGTGCGGGAGGTGGTGGTGCAGTTTGAAGAGGTGCAGATCCCGGCCGAGTTCATTGGCAAGAATTATGAGCAGGATGGGGAGTATCGGGCGGCGTTCCAGGGCTGGATCAATAACCTGTGGACTGAAAAGGATGCCCTTTTAGACCAGCTTCACACGGATTATCCTGCCTGTCGCTGAGCAAAAATGTGGGAGCGGGTTGTTTTCAAGATCCCACAAAAAGCCCGCCACCGAGTAATCGGTGGCGGGCTTTTTGTGACAGCAAGGTTTAGATCGCGCCGCGCTGGCGCAGCAGTTCCAACACCTGCTTGACGCTGTCGTCCACCGACAGGGCCTGGGTGTCGATCACCAGGTCGGCATTCAACGGCACGTCGTACGGGAACGACTCGCCGGGGATGTTATCCCCACCGGCTGCGTACAAACCTTGCGGGTCACGCTCGGCACACACCAGCGGCGATGCCTGCACATACACGGTGAGCAAGCGATCACTGCCGATCAACGCCTTGGCCTGTTCACGGCCTTCGGCATCCGGCGCAACAAACGCGGCCAGGGTCAGCAGGCCGGCTTCGTTGAACTGACGCGCCACGTGGGCGGCACGACGCCAGTTCTCGGTACGCCCGGCACGATCCTGTGGCAGGCCTTTGTTCAGGTCATGCCGCAGGTTCTGCCCATCCAGTACAAACACCGCACGACCCATGTCGAACAGCTTGCGCTCGACTGCGTAGGCCAGGGTGCTCTTGCCTGCGCCCGACAGGCCACTGAACAACACGGTGGCCGGCTGCTGGCCGAAACGTTGCGCACGCTCTTCGGTGGCCACGTGGGCCAACTTGCCATGTTGCGCCGCGCCGCCATGGCCGACCGGTGGCGCGATAATCATGCCCGCCGCGACGGTGCCGTTGGTCAAACGGTCGATGACGATAAAGGCGCCAGTGGTGCGGTTGCTGGCGTAACCGTCCAGGGCGATGGCCGCGTCGAGGCTGACCTTGACCCGGCCGATCTCGTTCAACTGCAAGGCACTGGCCGGACCTTCTTCCAGGGTGTTCACGTCCACGCGATGAACAATGCTGGTGATCGAGCCCGGCACGTAGCTGGTCGCACGCTTGATGTCGTATTTCTTGCCCGGCAGCATCGGTTCCTCGGCCATCCACACCAGCATGGCGTCGAAGGCGTCGGTCACTTGCGGCACGTTGTCGGCATGCACCAGCAGGTCGCCACGGGAGATGTCGATCTCGTCTTCCATGGTCAAGGTCACGGCCTGGCCGGGACCTGCGTGTTCCAGTTCACCTTCGAAGGTGACGATGGACTTGACGCGACTGCTCTTGCCCGACGGCAACACCACAACCTCGTCGCCCTTGTGCACCACGCCGCTGGCCAGGGTGCCGGCAAAGCCACGGAAGTTCAGGTTCGGACGGTTGACGTACTGCACCGGGAATCGCAGGTCGGTGTAGTTGCGGTCGTTGGCGATCTCGACGGTTTCGAGGATCTCCATCAGCGACTGGCCGGTGTACCAGGGCGAACGCTCGCTCTTGTTCACCACGTTGTCGCCCTTGAGCGCCGACATCGGCACGAAGGCCAGGGTGCTCGGCTTGAACGCGATGCCGTCGGCAAACTTCAGGTAATCGGCCTTGATCGACTCGAACACGCTTTGGTCAAAGCCATTGATGTCCATCTTGTTGACGGCCACCACAATGTGTTTGATGCCCAGCAACGAGGCGATAAAGCTATGGCGCCGGGTCTGGGTCTGCACGCCGTAGCGCGCGTCGATCAGGATGATCGCCAGGTCACAGGTGGACGCACCGGTGGCCATGTTGCGCGTGTACTGCTCATGGCCTGGAGTGTCGGCAATGATGAACTTGCGCTTGGCGGTGGAGAAATAGCGGTAGGCCACATCGATGGTGATGCCCTGCTCACGCTCGGCCTGCAGGCCGTCGACCAGCAACGCCAGGTCGATGTCGTCACCGGTGGTGCCGACTTTCTTCGAATCACGGGTGATGGCTTCCAGGTGATCTTCGTAGATCATCTTGGAGTCGTGCAACAGGCGCCCGATCAAGGTGCTCTTGCCGTCGTCGACGTTGCCACAGGTCAGGAAGCGCAGCATTTCCTTGCGTTCGTGCTGGCCCAGGTAGGCGAGGATGTCCTCGCTGATCAAATCAGATTGATGCGACATGACAGCCCCTTAGAAATAGCCTTGACGTTTTTTATCTTCCATGGAGCCTGCGCCATCGTGGTCGATGACCCGGCCCTGGCGCTCGGAAGTTCGCGTCAGGAGCATTTCCTGGATGATGTCCGTCAGCGTCTCGGCTTCGGACTCCACCGCGCCCGTCAACGGGTAGCAGCCAAGCGTACGGAAACGTACTTTCTTTTTGACGATGCGGGCTTTGTCTTCGTCGGACAGGTGTTCGAGGATGCGGTCATCGTCGATCATGATCAACGTGCCGTTCTTCTCGATCACATCACGCTCGGCGGCGAAGTACAGCGGCACGATCGGGATGCCTTCCAGATAGATGTACTGCCAGATGTCCAGTTCGGTCCAGTTGGACAACGGGAACACACGGATCGACTCGCCCTTGTTGACGTTGCCGTTGTAGACGTTCCACAGCTCCGGGCGCTGGTTTTTCGGGTCCCAGCGGTGCTTGCTGTCGCGGAACGAGTACACGCGCTCTTTGGCACGGGATTTCTCTTCATCGCGACGGGCGCCGCCGAAGGCTGCGTCAAAACCATGCTGGTCCAAGGCCTGTTTGAGGCCTTCGGTCTTCATGATGTCGGTGTGCTTGGCGCTGCCGTGGGTGAACGGGTTGATGCCCTGCGCCACACCGTCCGGGTTGACGTGAGTGATCAGGTCCAGGCCCAGTTCCTCGACCATGCGGTCGCGGAACTTGTACATTTCCTGGAATTTCCACTGGGTATCCACATGCATCACCGGGAACGGCAGCTTGCCCGGGAAGAATGCCTTGCGCGCCAGATGCAGCATCACGGCGGAGTCTTTGCCGATGGAGTAGAGCATTACCGGGTTGTCGAACTCAGCGGCAACCTCACGGATGATGTGGATGCTCTCCGCCTCCAGCTGTTTCAGATGCGTCAGTTTGTCGACCATGGCTACTCACGGGAAAACGATTCTTTTTGGACGGCCTGCGGGCCGTGTTCGAGCGAGGCATGCTAGCACAGCACCTTCTTCTATTCAGGGAGCTGGATAGATCGAAACGGTATATGAATATGCCGCCGAGTTTGGCGTGGAACGCGGACAAATGTGGGAGGGGGCTTGCTCCCGATTGCAGTGTGTCATTCAACAGATTGGTTGACTGAACCACCGTAATCGGGAGCAAGCCCCCTCCCACATTTGTTCGGTGGTATCTGTCAGATCGGGTTGGGGCAGTCGATGAACAGATGTTCCAGGGCAAAGCGTCGGGCCAGGTAATCCCCCAGGGCCTGCACGCCATAACGCTCGGTGGCGTGATGGCCGGCAGCGATGAAGCTGATGTCGTTTTCCCGCGCGCTGTGGAAAGTCTGCTCCGACGCTTCGCCGCTCAAGTATAAATCGACCCCGGCCGCCACAGCCTGGTCGATATAACCCTGGCCGCCGCCCGTGCACCAGCCGACGCGGCGGATCATGGCGCTGCCTTCGATCAGCAGCGGCTCGCGGCCCATGGTTTCCTGCACGCGGCGGGCGAAATCCCGCGCCGACAGCGGTTCCGCCAGGGAGCCTACGAGGCCGACGACCTTGAGGTTGTCCGGGTCCAGCGGGCCTTCGACGGTGATGTCCAACTGACGGGCCAACTGCACGTTGTTGCCCACGTCCGGGTGCAGGTCCAACGGCAGGTGATAGGCCAGCAGGCTGATGTCATGCTTGAGCAGGGTCTTGAGCCGGCGCTGTTTCATGCCGGTGATGCAGGGGTTTTCGCCCTTCCAGAAATAGCCATGGTGCACCAGCACCAGGTCCGCCTCGGCTTCCACCGCGGCATCCAGCAACGCCTGGCTGGCGGTCACGCCACTGACAATGCGCAACACTTGCGGCCGGCCCTCGACCTGCAGGCCGTTGGGGCAGTAGTCGGCAATTTTCGCGCTGTTCAAGTAGCGATCCGCTTCTTCAACCAGGGTGCTCAGGGCGACGGCCATAAAAGACTCCTAAATATCCCGTTCAGAGGCGCTCGCGGCCTCGTATAATGCGCGACATTATGGGCGCTCCCACGCCCCCTGCAACCTGTCAGGACTTACTTGATGCTCAAGGCGCTGCGTTTTTTTGGATGGCCATTGTTGGCCGGCGTGCTGATCGCGATGCTGATCATTCAGCGTTATCCGCAATGGGTCGGCTTGCCAAGCCTGGACGTCAACCTGCAACAGGCACCGCAAACCAGCGCGGTGCAACAAGGCCCGGTGACCTATGCCGATGCGGTGGTGGTCGCGGCGCCCGCCGTGGTCAACCTGTACACCACCAAGGTCATCAACAAACCGGCGCATCCGCTGTTCGAAGACCCGCAGTTCCGGCGTTTTTTCGGCGACAACTCGCCCAAGCAGCGGCGCATGGAGTCAAGCCTCGGCTCCGGGGTGATCATGAGCCCGCAAGGTTACATCCTGACCAATAACCACGTGAGCACCGGCGCCGACCAGATTGTGGTGGCCCTGCGTGATGGCCGCGAAACCCTGGCGCGGGTGGTGGGCAGCGATCCGGAAACCGATCTTGCGGTGCTGAAAATCGACCTGAAGAACCTGCCATCCATCACCATCGGCCGCTCCGAAGGCCTGCGGGTCGGTGATGTGGCCCTGGCGATCGGCAACCCGTTTGGCGTCGGCCAGACCGTGACCATGGGCATCATCAGCGCCACCGGGCGCAATCAGTTGGGCCTCAACAGTTACGAAGACTTCATCCAGACCGACGCGGCGATCAACCCAGGTAACTCCGGCGGCGCGCTGGTGGATGCCAGTGGCAACCTGACGGGCATCAACACCGCGATTTTCTCCAAGTCTGGCGGCTCACAGGGCATCGGTTTTGCGATCCCGGTGAAGCTGGCGATGGAAGTGATGAAGTCGATCATCGAGCACGGCCAGGTAATCCGTGGCTGGCTGGGGATTGAAGTGCAACCGCTGACCAAGGAGTTGTCGGAGTCCTTTGGACTGACCGGGCGCCCAGGCATCGTGATCGCCGGCATCCTGCGCGGCGGCCCGGCGGAAAAGGCCGGGATGCAGGTCGGCGACGTGATCCTCAGCATCGACGGCGAACCGGCTGGCGATGGTCGACGCTCGATGAACCAGGTGGCGCGGATCAAGCCGACGGAAAAGGTCGCGATCCAGGTGATGCGCAACGGCAAGGAAATCAAGTTGCTGGCCGAAGTGGGCCTGCGTCCACCGCCTGCACCGGTGAAAGAGCAAGAATAAAGGCCTCACCTTAAAGAGATATATTCTCAATGGTCATGTTATATTATTTCAATACTGATATTGGAATGTTAGACCATGACGTCTCGAAAGTTTGCCCCCCTGGCCGGTCTCGCCTTGGGGTTGCTGGTGGACCCGGTGTTTGCAGAAGACACCAACACCCTTGAACTGGGCACCACCAGCATCACCGGCGAGGCGTATGAATCCGCCACCGGCCCGGTCAAGGGCTATCGCGCAACCCGTTCGGCCAGCGCGACCAAGACCGACACCGCCCTGCGGGATATTCCACAATCGATCAGTGTGATCCCCGCCAAAGTGCTCAAGGACCTGGGCAGCAACAACGTCGAACGCGCCCTGGAATTTGCTGGCGGCGTGTCCAAGCAGAACAACTTTGGTGGCCTGACGCTCTACGAATACAGCGTGCGCGGCTTCACCACCTCGGAGTTCTACCAGGACGCTTTCAGCGCCGCCCGTGGTTACCCCAGCACCCCGGACACGGCCAATATCGAACGCATCGAAGTGCTCAAGGGCCCTGCCGCCAGTTTGTATGGCCGTGGCGACCCCGGCGGCACCGTGAATATCGTCACCAAGAAACCCCAGCCCGAAGCCTTCACCACTGTGCAGACCAGCGCTGGCAGTTGGGACCGCTACCGTACCGCCCTCGATATCAACACCCCGCTGGACAGCGAAGGCACCGTGTTGTCGCGGGTCAACCTGGCGGTGGAAGACAACCACAGCTTCCGCGACCACGTGCAGAGCAAGCGAGTGTTTGTCGCGCCGTCTTTCAGCTGGCAACTGGACCCGGACACTAGCCTGCTGGTGGAAAGCGAATTCGTGCGCCACAGCTCGACCTTCGACCGTGGCATCGTCGCGCCGAATAACCGTTGGAGCGGCATGTCCCGCTCGACCTTCCTCGGCGAGCCCAACGACGGTGATATCGACAACCACAACAACCGCCTGCAAGCCACCCTCGAACATCACCTGAACGATGCCTGGCAACTGCGCCTGGCCAGCCATTACAAACAAGGCAGCCTGTGGGGCTACGCCTCGGAAAACCGCGCACTGAATGCCGACGGGCATACCATCAACCGCCGCTACCGCGAGCGCTCCATGGGTTGGCATGACAGCATCACCCAACTGGAACTGCGTGGCCGGTTCGATATCGGCAGTTGGCAGCATGAGTTGCTGATCGGCACCGAGTACGAGGACTACCGCAAGAAAGAGCGCGTCACCGCCATCGCCGGCAGCTATCCCATCGACATCTACAAGCCGATCTACGGCCTGGCCAAGCCCAATGGCCAGCGCTCGGGCAGTGACTTCCTTGCCCAGACCAAAAGCCAGGCGCTGAACCTGCAGGATCAGATCATCTTTACCGACCGCTTGCGCGGCATGCTCGGTGCGCGCCTGGAGCACGTTGAACAAAGCTCGGATAACTTCACCAACGGTAAAAAAAGCCAGAAAACCCACGACGTCATAACCCAGCGCGCCGGCTTGCTGTACCAACTGACGCCGCAAGTGGGGGTGTTCGCCAACGCCTCCACCTCATTCAAACCGCAAAGCGAGCTGGACGCGGCCGGGGATTTCCTCAAGCCCGAGGAGGGCGTCGGTTATGAAGTGGGGATCAAGAGCGAGCTGTTCGACGACCGCTTGAGCACCACCCTCGCCGCCTTCCATATCGACAAGGAAAACACCCTGGCCACGGACCCGGCCACCGACACCAAACGCGCCATCGGCAAGGCCCGCAGCCAGGGTTTCGACCTGCAATTGACCGGGCAACTGACTGACGCCGTGCGAGTGATTGGCGCCTTTGCCTATATCGACGCCGAAGTGACCAAGGGTGACAAAGATATCCCCACCGGCAGCCGCATTCTCGGCGTGGCCAAGCGCAGTGGCAGCCTGTTGGGCGTGTATGAATTCCAGGATGGCGCCCTGCGCGGTTCTGACCTTGGCGCCGCCTTTACCTATGTCGGCGACCGCTCCGGCGAAGCCGGCAAAAGCTTTGAATTGCCGGCCTACCACACCGTCGACCTGCTGGCCCATTACAAGGCCAGCGATAACGTAACCGTTGGCCTGAACCTCAACAATCTGTTCGACGAGAAGTACTTCGAGCGCTCCTACAGCAACTACTGGGTCACCCCCGGAGAGCCGCGCAACTTCACCGTCAGCCTGACCCTCAACCTGTAAAAGGACCTCACCATGCAAGCGCTCAAATCATTGGCCGTGCTCGGCCTGCTGTTCGCCACCCAGGTATCGGCCCATGGCTTGTGGACCGAGCAACGCCGTGGGCATATCGAAGTGGTCTACGGCCACGGTGCCGAGGACGAAGCCTTCAAGGCGAATAAGGTCAGCGGTGCCTGGGCCTATGACGCGAGTGGGCGGATGATCCCGGTGACCGTGCAGCGCCTCAACGACCAGGCGCGCCTGCAGCCGCTCAAGTCCCCTGCCGTGCTGGCCGTGGCGTTTGATAATGGCTTGTGGTCGCAAACCCCGGACAAGAAATGGGTGAACCAGGGCCGCAGCCAGGTCCCCGGCGCCATCGAAACCACCCAGGCCCTGAAGTACAGCCTGGCGATCTATCAGGCCGGGGCAAAACTGCCCAGCCTGGATCAGTTGAAAATGGTGATCGTACCCGAGGTCGACCCACTGACTGTCGGCCCAGGCAAGCTGCTGCCCGTGCGCGTGCTGATCGATGGCAAGCCGGCGGCCGGGATCAAATTGATTGGCGACTACCGCAGCGCGCCGAACACCTTGAGCACCGAGACCGACCAGGATGGCCGGGCCCAGGTACTGGTGCGCAACGAGGCGTTGAATGTGATTGCGGCGCAGGTGGAGGTACCGGTCAAAGGCGATAGCGAGATTCAGACCCGCGCGCTGTTCAGCTCACTGACCTTCCTTGGCCAACCGCACCATGAATAAACACTACTGAACCCTGTGGGAGCGGGCTTGTGTGGGAGCTGGCTTGCCTGCGATGCAGGCACCTCAGTGTGTCAGTCACACCTCGGTGATGCTATCGCAGGCAAGCCAGCTCCCACACAAGCCCGCTGCCACGTTAGAGGCTGACGGGGGCTCTTTCACACAAGGTATTGAGCGCCACCGCCCACTGCGGATCATCATTGAGGCACGGTACCAATACCAACTCCTCGCCCCCGGCTTCGCGAAATTGCTCCAGCCCGCGATCACCAATCTCTTCCAGGGTCTCGATGCAATCGGCGACAAACGCCGGGCACATCACCAGCAATTTCTTCACACCCTGCCGGGCCAGCGCTTCCAGGCGGGCTTCGGTATAGGGTTCGATCCATTTCGCCCGGCCCAGGCGCGACTGGAACGCCACCGACCATTTATCGTCCGGCAGGCCCATGCGCGCAGCAAAGTCGCGGGCGACGCTGAAGCATTGCCCGCGATAACAGGTGGTGCGCACTTCAGGCGAGGCATTGGCGCAGCAGTCACCCGCGCCTTCGAGCGAATGCCCGGGGTTGAGTTTGTTCAGGTGCCGCTCCGGCAGGCCGTGGAAGCTGAACAGCAGGTGATCATAATCCTGCTGCAGATGTGGCTTGGCACTGGCCACCAGGGCGTCGAGGTATTCCGGCTGGTCGTAGAACGGTTGCAGGATCGAGAACTGCAGGTCGAGCTGCTTGTCCCGCACCACTCGCCGTGCTTCTTCAATCACGGTCGTCACGGTGCTGTCGGCGAACTGTGGGTACAACGGCGCCAGCGTGACCTTGTGGATGCCCTGCCCGGCCAGACGGCTCAGCACGCTCTCGATCGAGGGCTCGCCATAACGCATCGCCAGCTCCACCGGCCCCTGGGTCCACTGGGTGGTCATCTGCTGTTGCAGGCGCCGGCTGAGCACGACCAGCGGCGAGCCCTCGTCCCACCAGATCGAGGCGTAGGCATGGGCCGACTGTTCGGGACGCTTGATCAGAATCAGCGACACCAGCAAGCGCCGGACCGGCCACGGCAGGTCAATCACATACGGGTCCATCAAAAACTGATTGAGGTAGCTGCGCACATCGGCCACCGAAGTGGACGCCGGTGAACCCAGGTTGACCAGTAACAACGCGTGATCCGTCATGCAACATCCTATCTCTAGAGGCGGCTGGACAAGTCGTCCAGGGCCGCGTGCAACTCAGTGAACTGAAAAGTGAAACCGTCAGCCAACAACCGCTCGGGTAGCGCCTTCTGCCCGCCCAGCAACAGACCGGACAACTCTCCCAACCCTACCCGCAAGACAAACGCCGGCATGGGCATGAACGCCGGGCGGTGCAGGACCTGGCCCAGGGTCTTGGCGAACTCGCGATTGCGTACCGGATGCGGCGCGCAGGCATTATAAGGACCGCTGGCATCAGGTTTGTGCAGAAGAAAATCAATCAGGGCGATTTGATCCTTGATATGCACCCACGGCATCCACTGCCGACCGCTGCCAATAGGCCCGCCCAGGGCCAGTTTGAACGCCAGCACCAGCCGCGACAAAAAGCCGCCCTCAGCCGCTAGCACCAGGCCAGTACGCACCAAAACCACCCGCAAGCCCAATGCCTCGGCGCGCTGGGCGGTTTCTTCCCAGGCGATGCACAACTGGCTGGGGAAATCGTCCTGCACCGGGCCGTTGGCTTCGGTCAACTCGCGCTCACCGCCATCGCCGTACCAGCCCACCGCCGAACCGCTAATCAAGACCGCAGGTTTCACCGCCAGGCCCTCAAGCCAGGCCAGCAAGGTTTCCGTCAGACTGATCCGACTGCTCCACAGCAACGCCTTGCGCTTGTGCGTCCAGAGACGATCGGCAATCGGCGCACCCGCCAGGTTGATAACCGCGTCCACCGGCTGCGTTATGTCCTGCAAACGGGCGACACCCTGCACCTGCTCACCGCACAACCTGGCGACTTGCGCGGGGTTGCGGCTCCAGACCGTCAACCGATGCCCCTGGGCGCTCCAGTGCTGGCAGAGCTGGCGGCCGATCAGACCCGTACCGCCGGTCAGCAAAATATGCATGAGATCTTCCTCCTGTAGCGTTGGCCGGGCATCGCTGGTCTATTTTATATGCAGGGATCTTTTTAATTGGCCAGACCTAGGCTTAACCATAGGTCACGCCACACGTTAAGGCATGCCGAAACTTATACCAAAAAACAATATTGTACAGCTATTGGTGTCGGCGTAGTCTGTACCCAAAGGTAAAACGAGGCCTCCCATGACTGTTCCCATCGCGATCATCGGTACCGGCATCGCCGGACTTTCGGCCGCCCGAGCGTTAAACGATGCCGGGCACGTTGTACAACTCTTCGATAAAAGCCACGGCAGTGGCGGGCGCATGTCCAGCAAGCGCACCGAGGCCGGCGCACTGGACCTGGGCGCACAGTATTTCACCGCGCGCGACCGACGCTTCGTCAATGAAGTGCAACGCTGGCAAGCCAATGGTTGGGCTGCCGAGTGGGAGCCGCAGCTCTACAACTGCCAATCCGGACAACTGAGCCCCTCCCCTGACGAACAGACCCGCTGGGTCGGCACCCCGCGCATGAGCGCTATCACCCGCGCACTGCTCGATGACCTGCCAGTGGAGTTTGGCTGCCGTATCACCGAAGTGTTCCAGGGCCAGCAGCACTGGAACCTGCTGGACGCCGACGGCGACAATCATGGCCCCTTCAGCCATGTGATTATTGCCACACCGGCGCACCAGGCCACAGCCCTGCTGGCTGCGGCGCCCAAACTGGCGAGCACGGCGGCCGGGGTGAAAATGGACCCGACCTGGGCCGTCGCCCTGGCCTTCGAAACGCCATTGGATACCCCGATGGAAGGCTGTTTCGTACAAGACAGCCCCCTCGACTGGTTGGCCCGCAACCGTAGCAAACCAGGGCGTGACGCCACGCCGGACACCTGGATCCTGCACGCCACCAGTGCCTGGAGCAAACAGCACCTGGACTTGCCCAAGGAAGCCATCATCGAGTTGTTGCACGGCGCCTTTGCCGAACTGCTGCACTGCAGCATGCCGGCACCCTCCTTCAGCCTTGCCCACCGCTGGCTGTATGCCCGGCCTGCTGGCGGCCATGAATGGGGAGTATTGGCCGATGCCGACCTGGGCCTGTATGTCTGTGGCGACTGGTGCCTGTCGGGCCGGGTCGAAGGTGCCTGGCTCAGCGGCCAGGAAGCGGCGCGGCGCCTGCTTGAACACCTGCAATGAACCGCATCAATCCGGCGAAGTTGCTGTTATCAAAATGGACAGCAACCCGCCCTCGGCACAAGGAAAAGCATTTCCTGGTCACCGAGCTGTTCCGCGATGAACAAGGCACGGTACTGGAGATTGAACTACAGGCCGTGCTGACCCGACGGGCAGAACGCCTGGCCTGGCACAACCTGCAAGATGCCGAGCACTGGAAAATGGGTTGGAAGTAACCTCGACCGAAAAACCTGTACAAAATATTTGACTTGTACACATCAAAACCTATGATGAGATTAGTTGTACAGGAAATAATCCCTGTACAGGAATTTTGCAGAGGTTTGCCATGCCCAGCCCCGCGCCCACCACCGGCAAACCCAGGATCGCCATCAGCGCCTGCCTGCTCGGCGAGAACGTGCGTTTCAATGGCGGGCACAAGCAATCGCCCCTGTGCAGCCAGGCACTCGCCGACTACTTCGACTTTGTGCCTCTGTGCCCCGAAGTCGCCATCGGCCTGGGCGTCCCCCGCGAGCCGATTCGCCTGGTGGGCGACCCGCAACAACCGCAAGCCGTGGGTACCGTCCACCGCGACTTGAACGTGACCGGCGCACTGGACGCCTATGGCCAGGACATGGCCGCCGAGCATACCGACCTGTGCGGCTACATTTTCATGCAGAAGTCACCGTCCTGTGGCCTGGAGCGGGTCAAGGTCTACCGCGACAACGGCACCCCGGTCGATGGTGGCGGGCGTGGGATCTATGCCCAGGCATTCTGCGCCCGTCACCCCAACCTGCCGGTGGAAGAAGATGGCCGCCTGCACGACCCGGTGTTGCGGGAAAATTTCCTGACCCGGGTGTTTGTCTACGCCACATGGCAGCAATTGCTTGTTGAAGGGCTGACCCGTCACCGTCTGCTGGCCTTCCACTCGCGCTACAAATACCTGTTGATGGCCCACAGCCCGGCCCACTACAAAAGCCTGGGCAACCTGTTGGGCAGCATGGGCAAGGGCTGCGACCTGCAAGCCCTTGCCGCTGACTATTTCAGCAAGCTAATGAGCGCACTGAAAAAGTGCGCCACCCGCGGCACCCACTCCAACGTGCTGCAACACATCAGCGGTTACCTCAAGCAGGTCATCAGCGCTGAAGACAAACAGGAAATGCAGACCCTGATCGGCCAATACCGTCACGGCATCGTGCCACTGGTGGTACCGCTGACCCTGCTCAAGCATCACTTTCGCCAACACCCGGACCGCTACATCGCGCAGCAGGCGTACCTGCAACCGCATCCGGAAAACCTCAGCCTGCGCAATGCGATTTAACCCATGAACGTTTCTACGCAACACCCCGCCGAAGACTTGGCCCTGGCCCTGGAGCAAGGCTGGCTGCCGATCCGCGAAGTGGCCCGCCAGACTGGGGTCAACGCGGTGACCCTGCGTGCCTGGGAGCGTCGCTATGGCCTGATCGTGCCGCAGCGCACGCCCAAGGGCCATCGGCTGTTCAGCGCCGAGCATGTGCAGCGCATCCAGACCATCCTGACGTGGCTCAACCGCGGCGTGCCGGTCAGCCAGGTCAAGCAGTTGATCGACAACGCCCAGCCGGTGGACAACAGCGCCGAAAACGAATGGCAGGACCTGCGCCAGACTCTGGTACACGCGATCAGCCAACTGGCCGAGCGCCGGGTGGATGATGTGTTCAACCAGGCCATGGCCCTCTACCCACCGCGCACCCTGTGCGAACACCTGTTGTTGCCGCTGCTCAAGGAGTTGGAGCAGCGCTGGCAGGGCCAATTCGGCGCGCAAATGGAGCGGGTGTTTTTCCATTCCTGGCTGCGCAGCAAATTCGGCGCGCGGATGTATCACAACAATCGCCAGCTTAATGGCCGCCCTTTATTGCTGATCAATCATTCCGACCTGCCACTTGAGCCCCACCTGTGGTTGAGCGCCTGGCTGGCCAGCAGCGCCGATTGTCCGGTGGAGGTCTTCGACTGGCCGCTGCCCACCGGCGAACTGGCCCTGGCGGTCGAACACCTGCAACCGCGGGCCGTGTTGCTGTACTCAAGCAAGGCCATCAATCTGGCGGTCCTGCCGAAACTCTTGAGCGGCACCCGTTGCCCAATCCTCATCGCCGGACCAACGGTGTGCATCCATCAGGCCGAGTTGGCGGTATTAACCCAGGACATCCCAGAACTGTTGTTGGCCGAAGACCCGTTGTCGGCCCACCAGCTCTTGACCCAGCGCGGGCTTCTCTAAATGCATCTGATCTGGCTGCGCAGCGACCTGCGCCTGCATGACAACACCGCCCTCGCGGCCGCCTGCCAGCGCGGCCCGACGGCGGCGGTGTACCTGATCACTGCCGAGCAGTGGCTGGCCCATGACGATGCGCCGTGCAAGGTGGACTTCTGGCTGCGCAACCTCAAGACGCTGAGCCAAGCCCTGGGCCAACTGAATATTCCCCTGCTGATCCGCCATGCCGACACCTGGGATCAGGTGCCACAGGTGCTGGTCGAGTTATGCCAGGCCTTGTCGGTCGAGACGGTTCACGTCAACGACGAATACGGAATCCACGAAAGCCGACGCGATGCCGCCGTGGCCCAGGCCCTGGAAACACAAGGCGTGAGCTTTCACCGCTACCTGGACCAACTGCTGTTCCAACCCGGCAGTGTGCTGACCAAGACCGGCACCTACTTCCAGGTGTTCAGCCAGTTTCGCAAGGTCTGCTACAACCGCCTGCACAGCACCCTGCCACGCCGGATACCGACACCCAAGGCCCAGGCCACACTGTCATTGGCCAGCGATGCCGTTCCCGAGCAGGTCAAGGGATTTGCCCCACCCAGCAACACCCTACGCGCACTCTGGCCGGCGGGAGAAGACGAGGCGCACCGACGCCTTGGGCAATTTGCCGACGCGCAGATCAGCTACTACAAGGACGAGCGCGACTTCCCGGCCAAGCCCGGTACCAGCCAGTTGTCTGCGTACCTCGCGGCTGGCGTGGTTTCGCCGCGCCAGTGTCTGCATGCCGCATTGCAAAGCAACCAGGGTGAATTCGAAAGTGGCGACACCGGTGCCGTCACCTGGATCAACGAGCTGCTGTGGCGTGAGTTCTACAAACACATCCTGGTGGGCTACCCACGGGTGTCGCGCCATCGTGCCTTTCGCCCGGAAACCGAAGCCGTGGCCTGGCGTCACGCGCCCGAGGACCTCGCCGCCTGGCAGGAGGCGCGTACCGGTCTGCCGATCATTGATGCTGCGATGCGCCAGTTGCTGGAAACCGGCTGGATGCATAACCGCCTGCGCATGGTGGTGGCGATGTTCCTGACCAAAAACCTGCTGATCGACTGGCGCGAAGGCGAGCGCTTCTTTATGCGTCACCTGATCGACGGCGACCTGGCAGCCAACAACGGCGGCTGGCAATGGAGTTCGTCCACCGGCACCGACTCGGCGCCATACTTCCGGATTTTCAGCCCGCTGAGTCAGTCCGAGAAGTTCGATGGCGAAGGGCGTTTCATCAAGCAGTGGCTGCCGCAACTGTCGGGTCTGAACAAGAAGGACGTGCACAACCCCGACGCCGCCGCCGGCCTGTTTGGCGTGGCCGACTACCCACGGCCCATCGTCGATCTGAAGCGTTCCCGTGAGCGCGCGTTGGCCGCCTTTCGCGCCCTGCCCTCGCGCCAGGCGGGAGGCGTGTATGAGTGATTTCCTGCGTCAGTTTGCCAATTCCTTCGCTACTCTGGACAAACACAACCTGCACCTGCTTGACCGTTTGTACAGCCAGGACATCAACTTCACTGATCCACTGCACCAGATCCACGGCATCAGCGCGCTGAAAGCGTACTTCGCCGAGCTTTACATCAAGATCAGCCAACTGCATTTTGACTTCCACGGCTTCGACCACGTGACCGAAGGCGAGGGTTATTTGCGCTGGACCATGAGCTTTTGCCACCCGCGACTGGCGGGCGGCCAGCAGATTCAGGTCGAGGGCTGCTCCCACCTGTTATGGCACGACAAGGTTTACCGGCACCGCGACTATTTTGATGCCGGAGCGCTGCTTTACGAACACCTGCCGGTACTGGGCCCAATTGTTCGTTGGTTAAAAGGGAAAATGGCATGAGCCTGATATCGCCACGCCGTTACTGGCTGACGGGGGCAAGCAGTGGTATTGGCGCCGCACTGGCCGAAGAGTTGCTCGGCAGCGGCGCACAGGTGGCGCTGAGCGCGCGCGCCAAGGCACCGCTGGAGCAGCTTGCCCAACGTTATCCGGGGCAAGTGCTGGTGGTAGCCGGCGACTTGACCAACAGCCAGGTGGTACGCGAAATCGGCGAGCACATCACGCAAGCCTGGGGCGCCCTGGACACGGTGATTTTGAATGCCGGTACCTGCGAATACGTGGATGCCAGGCAATTCGATGCCTCGATTATCGAACACGTGGTGCGCACCAACCTGCTGGCCAGCAGTTATTGCATCGAGGCCGCCTTGCCGCTGCTGCGTGCCGGGCAAACCCCGCACCTGGTCGGCGTCGCCAGTGCCGTCACGTACCTGCCGATGCCCCGCGCAGAAGCCTACGGCACATCCAAGGCCTGCCTGCGCTACTTGTTCGAATCCCTGCGCATCGAACTGTCTCCCGAAGGCATAGATGTGACCGTGGTCAGCCCCGGTTTCGTCGATACGCCTTTGACCGAGCGCAATGATTTCCCGATGCCCTTGAGCTGGCCGGCCGATAAGGCCGCGCGGCATATTTTCGACAAACTGCAAAAGCGCCCACTGGAGATCGCCTTCCCGGCGCTGTTTATCGCCACCCTGTGGCCGCTGTCGAAACTGCCGAACCGCGCGCAGTTGATCATCGGCAAGCGCATGCTGCGCAGCCCGCCGCCGCACAAGGACAACCTGTGAAGATCGCCATTGTCGGCAGCGGAATTTCCGGGCTGACCAGTGCCTATCTGCTCAGCCGCCGCCATGACATCACCGTGTTCGAAGCCGGCGGCCGGATTGGCGGCCACACCCACACGATCGACGTGACGGTCGAGGGCCAACGGTATGCGGTGGACACCGGCTTTATTGTGTTCAACGACTGGACCTACCCCAACTTCATCCGCCTGCTGGGGCAGATCGGCGTGCCGTTCAAGCCGACCGAGATGAGTTTTTCGGTGTGCGCTCCCGAGGAAAATGTCGAGTACAACGGCAACAACCTCAACAGCCTGTTCGCCCAGCGCAGCAATATCCTGTCCCCGGGTTTCTGGGGCATGTTGCGCGACATCCTGCGCTTCAATCGCCAGGCGCCCCTGGATTTGCAGGAACAACGCATCAGCGCGCAGATGACCCTGGGCGAATACTTACAGGCGGGCAACTATGGCCCGCGTTTCATCCGCCACTACATCGTGCCCATGGGCGCAGCGATCTGGTCGATGCCGCTGGCGGACGTGCTGGAGTTTCCGCTGCAGTTCTTCGTGCGCTTCTTCAAGAACCACGGTTTGCTATCGGTGAATAATCGGCCGCAATGGTGCGTGATTGAAGGAGGTTCCAGCCGCTATATCGAGCCGCTGACCCGCTCGTTTCGCCAGCAGATCCGCCTCAACTGCCCGGTGCACAAGGTCGAGCGTACGCTTGAGGGGGTCGTGATCCACAGTGCCGATGGCCGTGAACATTTCGACAAGGTGATCTTCGCCTGCCACAGCGACCAGGCCCTGGCCCTGCTGGAGGACCCGAGCCTGGCCGAGCAACAGATCCTTGGGGCGATGACCTACGCCGACAACGACGTGGCCCTGCACACCGACACCCGTTTGCTGCCCGACCGCCCGCTGGCCTGGGCCAGTTGGAACTATCGGCTGGACGCCAGCACGCACAAACCGGCAGCCGTCACCTACGCCATGAACATCCTGCAAGGCATCGACAGCGCCACCACCTTTTGCGTCAGCCTTAACCAGACCGCGATTATCAACCCGCTGAAAATCCTCGCCCGCTACACCTACGCCCATCCGCAATACAGCCTGGCGGCGGTAGCGGCACAAGCGCGCTGGGAAGAGTTGCATGGCGCCCGGCACACCTATTACTGCGGGGCCTACTGGGCCAGCGGCTTTCATGAGGACGGTGTGGTCAGCGCCCTGCGCGTGGCCCAGGCCTTTGGGGAAACCCTGTGAAGTGACCAACACCCCGTGGCGCGAGCGCTATCACTATGTGCTGCCAAGTTGCAGATCGTCAGCCGCGACACCGATATGAACCTGCTGCACATGGAAGACTTCGGCCTGTATTACGCGCGAACCCTGCGCTTGTGGGAGTTCTACCTGTGCTATTGCGAAGGTGGCTTTATGGAACGCACTATCGGCACCGCGCAATTGCTGCTGGGGCGTTTCAGTGCTTAAACCGTAGGAGCGAGCTTGCTCGCGAAAAACTTGAGAGCACCGCGTTTAACCAGAAAACCTGCGTTATCGTTGGCGCCCTTCGCGAGCAAGCTCGCTCCTACAGGGGTTGGCAAGCCACGCAACAGCAAAAAAACTGAAACCGGTCGGCTTTAGCTTGCAGCTGGGCGCTTGAAGCTTGAAGCTGCGCCCCATGACCACCATCCCCCACACCCAAATCACCGAACCCGCCGTCACCTGTGCCACGTGCGCAGCCTGCTGCTGCCAGCTGGAAGTCATGCTGATCACCGACACCGGCGTGCCTGATCGCTTTATCGATACCGACGACTGGGGTGGCGAAGTCATGCTGCGCCTGGACGATGGCTGGTGCGCGGCGCTGGATCGCGACACGATGATGTGCACCATCTATGAAAAGCGACCGTTGATTTGCCGGGAGTTCGAGATGGGCGCGCCGGAGTGCATTGAAGAGCGCCAGGGGATTGCGACGGTCTACCGCTGACTCTGCAAACGGTGAAGATCAAATGTGGGAGCAAGCCCGGCTCCCACATAGGTTGTGCATGTGCCTGGGGAATATCAGAGCGCCATTGTGTAGTTCAACGAGTAGCTCTCGATACCATCGTTATGGCTGCTGATGCCCGCGTTGGAATAGTGCGTGGCACGGATCCCCACCTGATGCCCACCGGCAAAGCGCAGGCCAAAGCCCAGGCGATCTTCAAACTGGAAAGCCTGGCCAATGTTGCTGTCTTCGACACGGGTGCGTGAAAACAGCGCCACGCCAATCCCCGCTTCGATGTAGGGTTTGACAGACTCGCCGGCGAACTCGTACACAAACACCGGCGAAAAGGACAGGCTGCTGACACTGGCGCGTTTGTCACCATCCCAGAAGGTATAAGCGCCGCTCCAGTAGCCGGTCAGGCGACCGACATCGCTCTGCCACCAGCTCTTGTCCCAGTCCGATTGCAGGCCCAGACGATAGGTCATGGTCGAATCACTGGTATGCCCCACCCCAAATTCCAGGCCGGCAGCCTGGGCCGAAACCGAGTGTCCCACCACTACGGCTGCAATCGCAGCCACACAGAACAAGCGCTTCATAAGAAACATCCTTTACCAAACGAAGTTGTATGTTTTTTGATACGTATCAACAGCTATAGAAATCCTGGATTACGCAGAAGTTCAGCTAAAAAACCGACTATTTCACGATTTTTTACCGATCGAAGCTTCGCACAACGCCAGTGAATCTCCATAGTGTGGGTAGGATATTTCTGAGGTGCTGCGGATCACCGCTAGTCCAGAACTGTGCAATCCGAGGCGGGCCCTCGGCCAGCAGTTGGCGCTCGTCCAGCAGGCGCTGCAACTGACGCGCGACCGCCGCCCCAGTGTCGATCAGGATGATCGTCGGTGGCAGCAGCGTCGCCAGCAATGGCTTGAGGAAGGGATAGTGGGTGCAGCCCAGGATGATGGTGTCGCAGCCGGCCTCGACCAATGGTGCGACATACCCTTGCAGCATCTGGCGCAGCGCCGGGCTGTTCAGGTCGCCGGCTTCGATCAGCTCCACCAGCCCTGGGCAAGGTTGGGTAATCACCCGCACATCGGTAGCAAAGCGATCCAGCAACGCGGCGAACTTGGCGCTTTGCAGGGTGCCCGTGGTGGCGAGCACCCCGACCACACCGCTGCGGGTCGCGGCCGCCGCGGGCTTGACCGCCGGCTCCATGCCCACCAGCGGCCAATCCGGATAATCACTGCGCAGGTCAGCGACCGCCGCCACGGTCGCCGTATTACAGGCAATCACAAAGGCCTTGGCGCCCTGCTCGCGAAAAAACTCTGCGACCACCCGCGAACGCTCACGAATGAATGCCGGGGTTTTCTCGCCGTAGGGGATATGCCCGCAATCCGCCACGTACAGCAGCGACTCATGGGGCAACAAACGATGAATTTCATCCAGCACCGACAAGCCGCCGACGCCGGAGTCGAACACACCAATCGGTGCATCCTTAACCATGCTGGCTACCGCAAACGCTGCAGCCTGGATCACGCTTGACCCGCAGCTCGCGAAAACGTGTGCCCAGGGCATCGATCAACAGCAGGCGCCCGACCAGCGGTGTGCCAAAGCCGGCCAGCAGCTTCAGGGCTTCCAGGGCTTGCAGGCTGCCAACCAGCCCTACCAGCGGGCCAACGACGCCGGCTTCGCTACAGGTCAGTTCGGTGTCGCTGCCATGCCCATATAAACAGTGGTAACACGGGCTTTCCGGGCGCCGCGGGTCGAACACCGAGAGCTGGCCTTCCAGGCGAATCGCCGCGCCGCTGACCAGTGGCTTGCCAGCCACCACGCACGCCGCATTCACTGCCTCACGGGTGGAAAAGTTATCGGAGCAATCGAGCACCAGGTCCACAGCGGCCACGGCGGCGGCTAACGAATCAGCGTCCAGCGCCGTGCGGTGGGCAATCAGTTGAATCTCCGGGTTGATCGCACTCAACCGCTTGATAGCTGAATCGACCTTGCTCAGGCCGACGCTGTCGGTGTCGTGGATGATCTGGCGTTGCAGATTGGTCAGGTCGACGGTATCAAAGTCTGCCAGATGCAACTCGCCGACACCGGCCGCCGCCAGGTACAGGGCCACCGGAGCACCGAGGCCACCAAGACCGACGATCAACACACGGCTGTTTTTCAGGCGCAACTGGCCCTCGATGTCGACCTGTTGCAACAGAATCTGTCGGCTATAGCGCAACAGCTCCTGATCGGTCAGCACGGCCGGCGTCCCAGGCTGATGCGCTCATGGCCACCGAGGTCGATACGGCTGTGGACTTCGTCAAAACCTTGCGCCAGCAGCAGGTCGCGCACGGCGGGAGCCTGGTCGTAACCGTGTTCGAGCAACAACCAGCCGCCGGCCTCTAGGTGCGCGGGCGCCTGGGCGATGATCAAGCGCAGGTCGTCCAACCCATCCTGGCCTGCAACCAGCGCACTGGCCGGTTCGAAGCGCACATCGCCGGCCACCAGGTGTGGATCGTTGTCGGCTATATAAGGTGGGTTGCTGATGATCAGGTGGTAGGTGTGATCTTTCAGGGCACTGAACCAGTGACTGTTGAGCACCGTGACGTTGTCCAGGTGCAGGCGCTGGCGATTGCGTTCGGCCAGCGCCACGGCCTCCAGCACGCGATCAACAGCGGTCACGCTCCAGGCCGGGCGCTCACTGGCCAAGGCCAGGGCAATAGCGCCGCTACCGGTGCCCAGGTCGAGGACAGTCGCCGGGGTGGCGGGCAACAGTTCCAGGGCCGCTTCCACCAGCAACTCAGTGTCCGGGCGCGGGATCAGCGTGTGCGGCGCGACTTCCAGGTCAAGTTTCCAGAAGCCTTGCTGGCCGAGGATATAGGCCACCGGCTCGCCGCTGCGGCGCCGTTGCAGGTAGTCGGCAAACACCAGGGCGTCCTCGCTGCTGACGATTTTTTCTGGCCAGGTGTGCAAGTAGCTGCGGGACTTGCCCAGGGCAGCCGCCAGCAGCAACTCCACATCCAGGCGCGCGGTCGGCGAGTCGGGCAGGTCGGCGGCGCGCAACAAGCTGGCAATAATGGTCATTTATTCACCTATCGCCGCCAGTTGGTCGGCCTGGTATTCGGCCAGCAACGGCTCGATCACGGCGTCCACGCCACCGGCAAGGATTTCGTCCAGGGAGTACAGGGTCAAGTTGACCCGGTGGTCGGTGACCCGGCCCTGGGCATAGTTGTAGGTGCGGATACGTTCGGAGCGGTCGCCCGACCCCACCAGCAACTTGCGCTCGCTGGCAATCGCGTTGGCGGCGGCGCTGGTCTGCTGGTCGTTGAGCTTGGCCGACAGCCAGGACATGGCTCGCGCGCGGTTCTTGTGCTGGGAACGTTCTTCCTGGCACTCCACCACAATGCCGGACGGCAAGTGAGTGATGCGGATCGCCGAATCGGTCTTGTTGACGTGCTGGCCACCCGCGCCCGACGAACGATAAGTGTCGACGCGCAAGTCTGCCGGGTTGATTTCGATGGTTTCCTGCTCGTCCGGCTCGGGCAATACCGCCACGGTGCAGGCCGAGGTGTGGATGCGGCCCTGGGATTCGGTGGCTGGGACGCGCTGTACGCGGTGGGCGCCGGATTCGAATTTCAACTTGCCGTAGACGTTCTCGCCTTCGACCCGGGCAATGATTTCCTTATAGCCGCCGTGCTCGCCTTCGTTCTCGGAGAGGATTTCCACGCGCCAGCCGCGACGCTCGGCATACCGCGAGTACATGCGGAACAGGTCGCCGGAGAAGATCGCCGCCTCGTCGCCACCGGTACCGGCGCGGATTTCGAGGAACACGTTGCGCCCATCGTTAGGGTCTTTGGGCAGCAGCATGCGTTGCAGGTCGCCTTCCAGCTCGACGAGCTTTTCCTTGGCCTCACGGACTTCTTCCACGGCCATTTCACGCATGTCCGGGTCGCTGTCCTTGAGCAGTGCCTGGGCACCTTCGAGGTCGGCCTGCACTTTGAGCAGTTGCGAATAGGTGGTCACGATCGGTTCAACTTCGGCGTATTCCTTGGAATAGGCACGGAACTTGGTTTGATCGGAAATGACCTCGCCGTCGCCGAGCAAGGCGGTCAGTTCTTCGAAACGGTCCTGGAGCACGTCCAGTTTATTGAGCAGTGACGCTTTCATTGCGGTTTTTTATCCGAAGAGCTGTCTGGCGCGCCCTCACCGAGGGCAAAGAGTTCCTGGGCCATGGCCAGCGCATCGAGGCGGCCTTCGGCAGTCAGTTTTTTAAGCTGTACGCTGGGAGCATGCAACAGCTTGTTGGTCAGGCCACGGGCCAATTGCATCAAAACATCTTCAGCACTGGCGCCATTGGCCAGCAGCCGCTGGGCCTTGATCAATTCCTCGTCGCGCAAACGCTCGCCCTGTTGGCGATAGGCCTTGAGCACATCCACGGCGGCCAGTTCGCGCAGGCGCACCATGAATTCATCGGCACCGACCGCGACCATTTCCTCGGCAGCCTGGGCAGCGCCCTGGCGGCTCTTGAGGTTTTCGGCGACCACTTCGTGCAGATCGTCGACGCTATATAGATAAACGTCGTCCAATTCACCGACTTCGGGCTCGATGTCCCGGGGGACGGCGATATCCACCATGAAAATCGGTTTGTGCTTGCGCAGCTTCAAGGCACTTTCCACCGCGCCCTTGCCGAGGATCGGCAACTGGCTGGCAGTGGAGCTGATCACGATATCGCTGCGCACCAGTTCGGCCGGGATATCGGCCAGTAATACTGCATGGGCGCCGAATTCTTCGGCCAGGATGCTGGCGCGCTCCAGGGTTCGGTTGGCCACCACGATACGCTTGACGCCCAGGTCATGCAGGTGCCGGGCGACCAGGGTGATGGTCTCACCCGCGCCGATCAGCAGGGCCTGGCTGCGCTGCAGGTCGCTGAAGATCTGCTTGGCCAGGCTGACGGCGGCAAATGCCACGGAGACCGGGTTTTCACCAATCGCCGTATCGGTGCGTACCTGCTTGGCCGAATTGAAGGTGGCCTGGAACAAACGCCCCAGCAGCGGCCCCACGGTCCCGGCTTCGCGGGCCACGGCGTAGGCCGACTTCATCTGGCCGAGGATCTGCGGTTCACCCAACACCAGCGAATCAAGCCCCGACGCAACGCGCATCATGTGACGAACTGCCGCATCATCTTCGTGCACATAAGCACTGGAGCGCAGGTCATCCAGGCTCAAATGATGATAGTCAGCCAGCCAGCGCAGCACGACATCCGCACAAAGATGTTCCTGCTCTATATAGAGCTCACTGCGATTGCAGGTGGAAAGGATCGCAGCTTCGCGGCTGTCGGTGAGCCGGCACAGCTGCTGCAAAGCCTCAACCAACTGCTCCGGGGTAAACGCCACGCGCTCGCGGACGTCTACAGAAGCAGTCTTGTGGTTGATACCCAGAGCAAGGAAGGCCATTCAATATCGCTGATGATGTCGAGAAGCCGACAATTGTCCTACTTCGACTGACTCAGAACAACCACCGTCGTCTATTGTCCTAATGCCTTATGCCTATAAAGGCCCGTTGTAGGAGCGAGCTTGCTCGCGAAAATCGTCAACGATAACGCTGCCACCCCGGGCAAACGCGGCGCCTTTGCGTTTTTCGCGAGCAAGCTCGCTCCTACAGGGGGAGCATTTAAGGCAATCGGAGTGCCCCGGTTATGTTTGGCCGAGGGCTTGTGTCATGATGATCCGACCGCAGGTTAGTGTCGTCCTCTTCCTATATGAATAGATCTTCCGCGTTGCTCCTTGCCCTTGCCTTCCTCGGCGGCTGCCAGTCCATGGCCCCCGTATCGTCGCAGAGTCCTGCGCCGGTGGAAGACAGCACCCCCGCCCCTGAAAAACCCAAGGTTTATTCCTCGTTCAGTGAAGAAACGATCTTCAGCCTGCTGAGCGCGGAGCTCGCCGGCCAGCGCAATCGTTTCGACATTGCCCTGGATAACTACGTAACCCAGGCCATCAACACCCAGGATCCGGGGATTTCCGAGCGCGCATTTCGCATCGCCGAATACCTTGGCGCCGATCAAGCTGCGCTGGATACGGCGATGATCTGGGCGAAGAACGCGCCGGATGACCTGGAAGCCCAGCGCGCCGCAGCCATCCAGTTGGCACGCGCCGGGCGCTACGACGACTCCATGGTCTATATGGAGAAAGTCTTGCAGGGCAAGGGCGATACCCATTTCGACTTCCTCGCCCTGTCGGCCGCCGATACCGACCAGGACACCCGCGACGGCCTGATGAAGAGTTTCGACCGCCTGCTGCAAAAGCACCCGAGCAATAGCCAACTGGTGTTTGGCAAGGCATTGCTGCTGCAACAGGATGACGAACCACAGGCCGCCCTGAAACTATTGGAGCAAAACCCGCCGGAAGAAGGTGAGATCGCCCCGCTGCTGCTGCGTGCGCGACTGCTGCAAAGTCTCAACCGCGGCAAGGAAGCCTTGCCGCTGCTGCAAAAAAGCATCAAGAAGTATCCGGACGATAAGCGTCTGCGCCTGACCTACGCGCGCATGCTGGTGGAACAGGACCGCATGGAAGACGCCAAGGTGGAGTTTGCCAGCCTGGTCCAGCAATACCCGGATGACGACGAACTGCGCTACTCCCTGGCGCTAGTGTGCCTGGAAGCCAAGGCCTGGGAAGAGGCCAAGGGTTATCTGGAAGACCTGATCGCCCGCGAAAGCCATGTCGATTCGGCCCACCTGAACCTGGGACGCATCGCCGAAGAACGCAACGACCCGCAAGGCGCGCTGATCGAATACGCCCAGGTCGGCCCCGGCAACGACTATCTGCCAGCCCAACTGCGCCAGGCCGATATCCTGATGAACAACGGCCGCACCGACGAAGCCGAAAAACGACTGGCCGCTGCCCGCGATGCCGAGCCGGACTACGCCATCCAGCTGTATCTGATTCAGGCCGAAACCTTGTCGGCCAACAATCAGGGGGAGCGCGCCTGGAAAATCCTCGCCCAGGCCCTGCTGCAATACCCCGACGACCTGAACCTGCTGTACACCCGCGCCATGCAGGCCGAAAAACGCAATGACCTGGCCCAGATGGAAAAGGACCTGCGCCTGATCATCAAGCGCGATCCGGACAATGCCATGGCACTGAACGCCCTGGGCTACACCTTGTCAGACCGTACGACGCGTTATGCCGAGGCCAAGACCCTGATCGAACAGGCCCACCAGCTCAACCCGGAAGACCCGGCAGTACTCGACAGCCTGGGCTGGGTGAATTACCGCCTGGGCAACCTCGATGAAGCCGAACGCCTGTTGCGCCTGGCCCTGGAGCGGTTTCCCGACCAGGAAGTCGCCGCTCACCTGGGCGAAGTGCTATGGGCCCAGGGCAAACAACGCGAAGCCCGACAAATCTGGGGCAAGTTCCTCAAGGAACAACCCGACAGCCCTATCCTGCGCAGCACCATCAAGCGCCTGACCGGATCCGAGACTCTTTAATTCTATGTTTTTGCGCCACGCCATCGTTTTTAGTCTTATCGCCTTGCTCGCCGGTTGTGCGGGCTTCGGCGCCCGTGAGTCCGTCGAAGGCCAGGGCAACCCGGCGCAGTGGCGCCAACACAAGGATCAGCTCAGCAGCATTGATGGCTGGCAGATCGAAGGCAAGATCGGGGTGCGTGCACCGAAGGATTCGGGCAGCGGCACCTTGTTCTGGCTGCAACGCCAGGACTATTACGATATCCGCCTCTCTGGCCCCCTGGGCCGTGGCGCTGCACGCCTGACCGGGCGCCCGGGGCAAGTGAGCCTCGAAGTGGCCAACCAGGGCCGCTATGAAGCGCCATCACCGGAAGCCTTGCTCGAAGAGCAGGTCGGCTGGAAGCTGCCGGTCTCGCATCTGGTCTGGTGGGTTCGCGGCCTGCCCGCGCCTGACAGCAAGAGCCGCCTGAGCCTCAATGGCGACAGCCGCCTGGCCACTCTGGAACAGGATGGCTGGCAGGTCGAATACCTGAGCTACGTGGAACAAAGCGGCTACTGGCTACCCGAGCGCATCAAACTGCACGGCAGCAACCTTGACGTCACGCTGGTGATCAAGGACTGGCAACCACGCAAGCTGGGGCAGTGACATGAGCGAACGCCTGACCCTGCCCTCCCCGGCCAAACTCAATTTGATGCTGCATATCCTCGGTCGCCGTGAAGACGGCTATCACGAGTTGCAGACGCTGTTTCAATTCCTCGACTACGGCGATGAACTGACCTTCGCCGTGCGCGACGATGGCGTGATTCGCCTGCACACCGAATTCGAAGGTGTGCCTCACGACAGCAATCTGATCGTGAAGGCAGCCAAAAAACTTCAGGAACAATCCGCGTGCCCCCTCGGCATTGATATCTGGATCGATAAAATCCTGCCCATGGGCGGCGGCATCGGCGGCGGCAGCTCGAATGCCGCGACCACCCTGCTCGGTCTCAATCACTTGTGGCAACTGGGCTGGGATGAAGATCGCCTGGCCGCGCTGGGCCTGACGCTGGGCGCCGACGTCCCGGTTTTTGTGCGTGGACACGCCGCATTTGCTGAGGGTGTCGGGGAAAAACTCACCCCTGTAGACCCCGAAGAGCCGTGGTATGTCGTGCTTGTTCCGCAAGTATCTGTAAGTACAGCAGAAATTTTTTCAGATCCGTTGTTGACACGTAACTCTTCTCCCATTAAAGTGCGCCCCGTTCCCAAGGGAAACAGTCGAAATGACTGCTTACCGGTGGTAGCAAGGCGTTATCCAGATGTACGTAACGCATTGAATTTGTTAGGTAAATTTACCGAAGCAAAACTCACCGGAACTGGAAGTTGTGTGTTTGGGGGCTTCCCAAACAAAGCTGAAGCTGATAAAGTCTCGGCCCTTCTTACAGAGACCCTTACAGGGTTTGTAGCAAAGGGAAGCAACGTTTCGATGTTGCATCGCAAGCTGCAAAGTCTGCTCTAAAAGGAATCGAGTACTGGGTACTCGTTGCAACAGATACAGGGGCGTCGCCAAGCGGTAAGGCAGCAGGTTTTGATCCTGCCATGCGTTGGTTCGAATCCAGCCGCCCCTGCCATTTTCTATACTCATCCAGGTTACCCTCAGCCTCTAGGTACTGCGCGTGTCCAAGATGATGGTCTTTACGGGGAATGCTAACCCCGATCTGGCTCGGCGTGTTGTACGTCAGCTGCATATCCCTCTCGGTGACATCTCTGTCGGTAAGTTTTCCGACGGCGAAATTACAGCCGAGATCAATGAAAATGTCCGCGGTAAAGATGTTTTCATTATTCAGCCGACTTGCGCTCCGACCAACGATAACCTGATGGAACTCGTCGTGATGGCTGATGCCTTCCGCCGCTCCTCAGCGACTCGAATCACAGCTGTAATCCCTTACTTTGGTTATGCCCGTCAGGATCGCCGTCCGCGTTCCGCGCGTGTGGCTATCAGCGCGAAAGTCGTCGCTGACATGCTGACCGTGGTAGGTATCGACCGTGTTCTCACGGTTGACCTGCACGCTGACCAAATCCAGGGGTTCTTCGATATTCCGGTAGATAACATCTACGGCTCCCCCGTCCTGGTGGATGACATCGAAGACCAGCGCTTTGAAAACCTGATGATCGTGTCCCCGGACATTGGTGGCGTCGTGCGTGCACGGGCTGTTGCCAAGTCCCTGGGCGTGGACCTCGGGATCATCGACAAACGCCGTGAGAAAGCCAATCACTCTGAAGTGATGCATATCATCGGTGATGTCGAAGGGCGTACCTGTATTCTGGTCGATGACATGGTTGATACCGCCGGCACCTTGTGCCATGCGGCAAAAGCCTTGAAAGAGCACGGTGCAGCAAAAGTCTTCGCCTACTGCACACACCCTGTGCTGTCGGGCCGAGCGATCGAGAACATCGAGAACTCAATGCTGGACGAACTGGTGGTGACTAACACCATCCCGTTGTCCGCAGCTGCTCAAGCCTGTTCGCGTATCCGTCAACTGGATATCGCACCGGTTGTTGCCGAAGCGGTTCGCCGCATCAGCAATGAAGAATCGATCAGCGCGATGTTCCGCTAAGGGTCAAACCTTCGCGGCATCAACCTGACGAAAAGCGCCCCGCCCCAGCATATTGTTGGGGCGGGGCTTTTTTGCCCATATCGCCTTTAGCGCTGGTCGCAAACGCTGGGGCGAATGTGGTTATTTTGGAGATACAACATGAACGATTTTACTCTGAATGCTGAAGTGCGTTCCGACCTGGGGAAAGGTGCGAGCCGCCGCCTGCGTCGTCTCGCAAGCCTGGTTCCAGCTGTAGTTTACGGTGGCGAAAAAGCCCCTGAATCCATCAGCATGCTGGCTAAAGAAGTTGCCAAACTGCTCGAAAACGAAGCGGCCTACAGCCACGTTATCGAACTGAACGTTGGCGGCAAAAAGCAGAACGTTATCATCAAGGCCCTGCAGCGCCACCCGTCCAAGGGTCACGTACTGCACGCTGACTTTGTACGCGTAATCGCTGGTCAGAAACTGACCGCTATCGTTCCAGTCCACTTCGTTGGCGAAGCGGCTCCGATCAAGAAAGGCGGCGAGATCTCGCACGTGACTTCGGAAATCGAAGTTTCCTGCCTGCCGAAGGACCTGCCTGAGTTCATCGAAGTCGACCTGACCAACGCTGAAATCGGCGCGATCATCCACCTGTCCGACCTCAAGGCCCCTAAAGGCGTTGAGTTTGTTGCACTGGCTCACGGTGATGACAAAGCTGTTGCAAACGTACACGCTCCACGCGTTGCACCAGAAGCAGAAGACGCTGCAGAGTAATTCACTCTGTAATGTCGGAGCTTGAGGAAACATCGCGGACCGAAACGTAGCGAGAAAGCGGGCGATAACGCGAAGTTTATCTCTGGATAAGTGAGCTCCTGCCGTCCACTTTCGCCGCAACGAGGTTGCGGCGATGTTATCCACAACTCCAAAGGAAGGGCCCCTGTCGTGACTGCCATCAAACTGATCGTTGGCCTGGGAAATCCAGGCGCCGAATACGAACAGACCCGGCATAACGCGGGGGCCCTTTTTGTTGAGCGCATCGCCCACGCCCAAGGCATCAATCTTGTGGCCGATCGCAAATATTTTGGCCTGACCGGACGCTTCTCGCATCAGGGTCAGGATGTTCGTCTATTGATTCCCACCACCTACATGAACCGCAGCGGCCAGGCTGTCGCGGCGCTTGCGGGCTTCTTCCGGATCAAACCCGAAGAAATCCTGGTGGCCCATGACGAACTGGACCTACCACCCGGCGTTGCCAAGCTCAAGCAAGGCGGCGGCCATGGCGGTCATAATGGCCTGCGCGACATCATCGCGCAGTTGGGCAATCAGAATACCTTTTACCGCCTGCGGCTCGGCATTGGCCACCCAGGCGTTGCCAGTATGGTTTCAAATTTCGTCCTGGGTCGTGCGCCACGCGCCGAACAGGAAAAACTCGATGCAAGCATCGATTTTGCCCTCGGCGTGCTGCCGGATATCTTCGCCGGTGAATGGAACCGCGCGATGAAAAACCTGCACAGCCAGAAGGCCTGACTTTTTTCCGAGGGGAAACACCATGGGATTCAATTGCGGCATCGTCGGCCTACCTAACGTCGGCAAGTCCACCCTGTTCAACGCCCTGACCAAGTCCGGTATTGCGGCGGAGAACTTCCCCTTCTGCACCATCGAGCCCAACACCGGTATCGTGCCGATGCCCGATCCGCGCCTGGACGCACTGGCGGCCATCGTCAATCCCAAGCGCATCCTGCCGACCACCATGGAATTCGTCGACATCGCAGGCCTGGTAGCCGGTGCGTCGAAAGGTGAAGGCCTGGGCAACAAGTTCCTCGCCAACATCCGTGAGACCGATGCCATCGCTCATGTAGTCCGCTGCTTTGAAGACGAGAACGTGATTCACGTCTCCAACAGCGTCGACCCAAAGCGCGACATCGAAATCATCGACCTGGAACTGATCTTCGCCGACCTCGACAGCTGCGAGAAGCAACTGCAAAAGGTCACGCGCAACGCCAAGGGCGGCGACAAGGACGCAGTGGTCCAGAAGGCCCTGCTGGAGCAGTTGATCGCGCACTTCACCCTGGGCAAGCCTGCACGCAGCCTGATGAAGAACATGAGCATCGACGAAAAAGCCGTGATCAAGGGCTTCCACCTGCTGACCACCAAGCCTGTGATGTACATCGCCAACGTGGCTGAAGACGGTTTCGAGAACAACCCGCTGCTCGACGTGGTCATGGCCATTGCCGAAGAAGAAGGCGCGATGGTTGTACCGGTGTGCAACAAGATCGAAGCGGAAATCGCTGAGCTCGATGACGGCGAAGAGAAGGACATGTTCCTTGAGGCCCTGGGCCTGGAAGAACCCGGCCTGAACCGTGTGATCCGTGCGGGTTACGAAATGCTGCACCTGCAGACCTACTTCACCGCGGGTGTCGAAGAAGTGCGTGCCTGGACCGTCAAGGTCGGCGCCACCGCGCCACAGGCTGCCGGCGTGATCCACACCGACTTCGAAAAAGGCTTTATCCGGGCCGAAGTGATCGCCTACAACGACTTTATCCAGTTCAAGGGTGAAGCTGGGGCCAAGGAAGCCGGTAAGTGGCGTTTGGAAGGCAAGGAATATATCGTCAAGGATGGCGATGTGATGCACTTCCGTTTCAACGTGTAAAGTTCAACTCGCGACGTCTGTCGCCCAAAAAGCCGATGCCCTGCATCGGCTTTTTTGTGGGTGTTCCAACGGTTAGAACACTCGATGAAACATTAAGAAACCGTTAAGTTTTTAAAAAAACACAGGCAAGAAACTATAAAACAAACACTACAAGCCTACGTCCCGCATCATTAATAATATTCACAAAGTTTTTAGGACTCATCCTACACGGAAGTGTAAATACCACTCCTACAGAAACTTGAATATAGTTCAAGTTTAAGCTTCTCAAACATCTCAAGTAAAACAAGGACCAGCCCCAGCATCCTTTCGCGATGACAACCTGGATAATTTCCGGTCTACTGGCCGATATCACTAGCTAATTCAAATAATAGCGAGCGACAACTCTATTGGAGTAATAGCAACATGTCGGCCTCCTATCAGAATGAAATTGAAACAGATACACCGTTCAACGAATGCCCAGACATAGAAACAACCATCATTAACACCGCCCCGCTCAACATCGACATTCTGTTACTCGGGGAAACAGGTACCGGCAAGGACACCTTGGCGCAACGTGTTCATTGCCTATCAAGGCGACGAGGCAATTTCGTCGCGGTCAACTGTGCCGCGATACCGGAGAGCCTTGCCGAGAGCCAACTGTTCGGCGTCAACAGCGGCGCCTACACCGGGGCCATGCAGTCACGTGCAGGTTCTGTCGAAGCTGCGCACCTGGGCACCTTGTATCTGGACGAAATAGACAGCATGCCGCTCCCTCTGCAAGCCAAGTTGCTGCGGGTACTGGAGTCCCGAGGGGTCGAACGCTTGGGCTCGACGCGGTTTATCCCCGTAGACATGCGAGTGATCGCGTCTGCCCAGCAATCCTTGCATGAGATGGTCGAGCAAGGCGCCTTCAGGCGCGATCTGTACTTTCGCCTGAACGTCGTCAATATCAACCTCCCGCCACTGCGCGAGCAACGAGAGCGCATCATCCCTCTGTTCTTGAAAATGATCCGCCAGGAGGCCGACTACTTCAAATGCCCTGTGCCCATCCCTGCCAGCGCCCTGCTTTCGCAACTGCTGTGTCATCCCTGGCCGGGGAACGTGCGCGAACTGCGTTCGACAGCCAAGCGTTTCGTCCTGGGGCTCCCTCCTCTCTCTGTACCTGTAACAGAGCGCCAAGAGATGGAAATACCTCTCAAGGAACGACTACAGCAAATCGAGAAATCGCTGATTGAAGCGTCGCTGAACCGTCATGCCCACAACGTAGACGTCGTAGCCGTTGAGTTAGGTGTTGCCAAGCGCACGCTCTATTACCGGATGAAGCAATTGGCAATATCACTGACCTGAGTACATTCCACCCCCACCAGCAACGCTCTGAAATAATTACACTTTTTGAAACATACCCCTCAGGTGCATTTGGAACGCATACATTTCCTGAGCCACATAAATTGTGGAACAGCGAAATTGGATGTGACACACCCATATCTCAGTATCGCTTAAGTCCGGTGAGATTAACGTCAAGTACGGAGTAAAAAATATGAGTATTGGTTCAATTGGCTCTTCCGGTTCTAGCCCTTTCGGTAGCGGCGCTGGTGGCATGAGTGCAGAACAGGCGGACGCAGGCATTGAAGCGGCAGAAGCAAAAAAGAGGGCGGATGGTGTAAAAAACGCATGGAAAACTGCGGAAAACCAAAATACCACGGGTATAAAAACAGCCTCTGATGCACTCCGTTTGTAATCAAGTCTAGCACCCCGACCTTCCCGGAATTCAGTAGCGGGAAGGTCACTTCACCGCCTCATCAATAATAAGAAGCACGTCCCCAACCCTAAGTATTTATGTAAAAGGCGCCATATGTTTATAGGAAGAGTACGTTCTGTCGAACATGATGATCTCAATGGCTCCTCTAGCGCACAGGAATCATCAATCTCTCGCACCGACGTCAACTATTTTGCCTCACTCATGGACCCGTCGGCATTTGCCAGTGCGGCGCCAAGTTACACTACGCCACAGAGCATGCTTTCCGACGCATCAGGCAAATTGGCTTCCGTGACCCAGCGCATGACCAAAAGCCTGCGCGCCTTGAGCGGCGACAATAAGTTTGACGAAGCGCGAAAATATCCGGACCAACTTTCCGATACGTTATTGCTGACGCACATTCTCGTTAAGAGTGTCGGTAAGACCGCACAATGCATCGATAAAATCAGCAACCTTCAGTAGATAACAATGACTCGCTTTCTGCGTATTATATTAACTCTATCGTTGTCATTCATGCTGCATGCCTGTAGTGAGCGTGTCGAACTTCATCGTCAACTTTCCGAGCAGGAGGCCAATGAGGTCATCGCCGAGTTGGCAGACAAACACATACGCGCCAGCAAAGTTCCGGCCAAAGACGGTGTTGTGGTTGTGGTCAACGCATCCGATATCGGGCGTGCCGTACGCACCCTGGACGCCGTCGGACTGCCCAAGGCAGCCCGCGCCACCCTGGGCGACACCTTTCGCAAGGAAGGCGTCATCTCGACCCCGCTTGAGGAGCGAGCGCGCTACATCTATGCCTTGTCCCAGGAACTGGAAACAACGTTATCGAACATCGACGGCGTGATCGTCGCCCGAGTCCACGTCGTGCTGCCCGAGCGTGTGGCACCGGGCGAACCGGTACAATCCGCCTCCGCCTCCGTGTTCATCAAGCACGATCCTCGGCTTGACCCCGACAACATCCAGGCCCGTGTTCGCCGGATGGTCGCCAGCAGCATTCCAGGGATGACCAACGCCGTCGAAAACCCGCAAAAATTAACGGTGGTATTCGTCCCGGCGACAGCCTATCTGGAGCAGCAACGCCTGGCCTATTTCGGTCCGTTCCTGGTGCCGGGAGATGACATTGGTTTTTGGCGGGCCAGTGTCAGTTTCACAATGATCATTTTAGTGCTGCTCATTATAGCCGTAACGTTCTGGCGGATCAGAGGACAGCGAGCGCTGCCGCATGCCCAATCGGCCGGCCCATCCCCTGATGCGCCAATCCACCCGTACGATGAGTAACCTGGCATGGGTCCAGTGGTGGGCAACACCCTGGCTGTATTCGAGCGAAGACTGGCGAACGGTTGATGAACACGCTGCGCTGAGTATGCTTTATCACAGTCGACACTTACGGGTGGGCAAAATCTACGGCGTCGCCCCCTGCCTGCCTCCAACGCCTCAGCCCACACTGCTTCAACTGGCTCTCGCATCGCCAGACCAACTTGACCTGGTACTTGCATTGATCGACAGCACGTGTCGCCCGACCTATGCCAGTGCATTAAATGAAAACCTCCAGCAGTGGTGCAACAGACTCTCCAAGGCATTGCCCCCGGATATGCTGCTGCCCGATGACGACCCCTTGCAGTTGCTACGTACCTGGGTCAACCCTGCCACCTGGCAACGCATCAGATTGAGATTCCCTCGACGGCGCGTTCTGGACCTGGAGAAAAAAAGCCTTGCGCTCGGAGACTCGTATAGCCGCCTCGATACCCTATGGCACGCCGTAGTCTGGCGTATTGCGACGATCAACAGCGACGGTAAAGCGCCTTACGCCAAGGACCATGGAGACTGAAACGATGTTTTGCCGACATAAAATCGACTTGCCCAAAGGCACCGGTCCCTTTCCCGAAACCCTGATCCCCCGCGAAACACTGGCAGGTTACACACAGGCCAATCATGCTTTGGAGCACGCAAAGGCCCAGGCCAGACAATTGCTGAAGCTGGCAGAAAAGCAGCGTGAAAAACTTCTGGAAAACGCCGGCCTTGAAATCTGGCGACGTGCCGATGCCCAGTTCAAGCGCTGGGAAGTCGAACGCCAGGCAATGTACGACAACCTTGAGCGCTATGCCTCCTCAATCGCCAACCAGGCGATTCATCTCCTGCTGGAAGAGACTCCCCCGCCACAACGCATGGAAGCCCTGCTCAAACAACTGATGGCCAGCCAGATGCCAGTGGTCAAGGCGACATTGCTGTGCCATCCACTTGAGCAGGAGGCCGCCCGACAGTATCTCGCCGTCCACAATAATACGCTCTGGGTACTACGCGCCGACGACACAATCAAACCCCAGACACTGCTATTACAGACCGAAGAGGGGGACTTCTGTATTGATTGGGCCGCTATGCATGGCACCTTTCTAGACCAAAGCAAAAAGCGGGTGGACGACTGATTTTTAAACACGCACATGCCCCCTCAAATAAACTGCTACACATGGAACCAATTCGAAATACAAACCACAGAGAGGAAACACAAAAGGAGCAAAGCCATGAGCTACTACGAAGGTTACAGAGAGCGGCTTCTAAGCGATGCGAAGCGCAGCAAACGCGATGTCTACGACTTGATGGAAGAAAACTCTGGATCTGAGGAGGATATGGCTTTGTTCTATGAACTCTTGATGACTAATCGTAAGTCCGAATATGTTTTCACTGAACATATCAGAGCAAGGCATATGCTACTGAAGTCTGGCCTGGACAGCGGACAATAAATTGAAGGCACTACTTAGCAACTGGTTGAATAACCGCACCGAAGAACTAACACTCATCGAAAACAATGACGAAATAATCTTGCGTCATTGTTCTAACACCTTGTTATTGCAGGTCCAACTGACTCCAGACCGACCTGATAAATCACACCTCAGAACCTGGATGCGCCTGGGTAACGCAAGTCTGAGTCACTTTCAGGGCGCACTCGCCCAGGCGCCTGCAACAGGTGCGCTCTGGTTGACTCAGTGTCTACAGGAAAACGCCGGCGAGAAGCATCTGCTGGACAGTCTCGAAGCCCTGCTCAACCAGCGCGATACCTGGCGCGCAATGATCACACGCCTTGCAAAACCGGCCCAACGGTTCCAACCCACGTCACTCCGCTCGCTGCCGCACTAATCAGAGAACGCCCAATGTATAACAAGAAACACAAGCGCACTCGCTTGCGCGCCGTCTCGCCTACTGCTCTCCAAAAAGGCGCCCATTGGCGCTACCTGCTGGTGCTGCCTTGGTTGCTTTTGCCCTTGCAAAGCCCGCTCGCCGCTATTCCCGCCGAATGGAAAAATACCGCCTATGCCTATGAAGCCGAACATAAGCAAGTGCGTGATGTGCTGGAGGATTTCGCCCAGACCTTTGGCACGCAATTGCAGATCGACGGCCTCCTGGAAGGCAACGTCAATGGCAAGATACGCGCCAATACCCCGCAGTCGTTACTCGACCGGCTGGGAGTAGAGCATCGCTTCCAGTGGTACATGTACAACAACACGCTGTACATCAGCACCCTGGATCAACAGGAGTCCGCACGCCTGGAGGTCTCATCCGAAACCGTTGCCGACTTGAAACAGGCATTGACGGACATTGGACTGCTCGATAGCCGTTTCGGCTGGGGGGAACTGCCCGATGATGGCGTGGTACTGGTGTCAGGCCCCAAGCGCTATATCGACCAGATCAAGCAGTTCAGCAGCCAGCGTAAATCTCCCGATGAGAAACAAAGTGTGCTGACGTTCCCGCTGAAGTTCGCCAACGCAGTGGACCGCCCGATTGATTACCGTGGCGAAAAGCTGGTCATTGCAGGGGTTGCCAGCATGCTGCGAGGGTTATTGGAACCTCGGGACAACTCAGGGCTGTCGTCGATGAGCCCGCGCCCTGCCTCATCATCGCAGCCCTCGCCTGTCACCCCGATCCTGCCCCGCCTGGGCAATCCGATGCTGGACCAGATGCTCGGCTCACAGGCGCCCCTCGGGCCGATGAATCCAAGCATGTCGCTCACCGCCAGGGCACCCGTTGCAAGAGGCAAGATCCGTGTCGAAGCGGATGTGCGCAATAACGCCGTGCTGATCTACGACCTGCCAGAGCGCCAGGCAATGTACCGCGAGCTGATCGCCCAGCTCGATGTGGCACGCAAGCTGGTGGAGATCGACGCCATCATCCTCGATATCGAGCGCACGCAATTACGCGAGTTCGGTGTTAACTGGGGCTTTCAGAACAGCCGCTTTCGTGGCGGTGTAAATATGGCGCCGGGCACCTCCGCGCAAATATCGATTGAAAACCGCGACCGTTTCTATGCCGATATCCGGGCCCTGGAGGCCAAGGGCCTGGCGACCATGGTGTCCAACCCTTCGGTGCTGACCCTGGAAAACCAACCCGCCGTCATTGACTTCAACCGTACTCAATACCTGACCGCCGGTGTCGAAAACGCGACCATCCTGCCCATTACCGTCGGCACCAGTTTCCAGGTGGTGCCGCGGGTCATCACCACGCGTGGTCATCACCAGGTCCATTTGGCGGTGGATATTGAAGATGGCAACTTCGACGAAACCAACCCCGAACGCGTCGGCCCCGATGTACGCCGAGGCAAAGTCAGTACCCAAGCGGTGATGGCGGAAAAACGCTCGCTGGTGGTCGGCGGGTTCCATGTCACTGAAAGCGCCGATAGACGCAACAAGGTGCCGGTACTGGGCGACATCCCGTTACTGGGCAAGACGCTGTTCTCTTCCACGGAGCGCAAGAACAACCGTCGCGAACGCCTGTTTATCCTGACCCCCCGGGTGATCGGCGACCAGGCCGACCCGTCACGCTATTTACCCCAGGACGACCAGGTGGAACTCCAGGCAGCCCTCAAACCCCTGGCCAGGCGCTATGCCGGGCACCAACCAGTGATCAAGCGCAGCGATATCACCAGCGCCCTCGCCCACCTCGTGACCGGACAAGTACCTGACACCTTCAAGGCCGCGCCCATGCCCCTGGGCCTGAACACCTTGTGCAACCCACGCAACCTGCTGGCGCTCAATAGCGAACGCAGCCAATGGTATGCAGGCCCACAGTTCAACGTGGCAGTGGTCGTGATGCGTAACCAGTTCAATCGCAACGTACGTATCGATGAGAACGAATGCAGCAACTCCCAGACCCTGGCCGTCAGCGTCTGGCCACGGGCCTGGCTCAAGCCAGGTGAAGAGGCGGAGGTGTTCATCGCCATGCGCCCGGTGGTCAAGGATGAACATATCGGTGTGTCCCGCCCCTCCCTGCTCACCCCAACACGGAAGACCGCGCCATGAAACAGCGACTCTCCTGCATCACACTCCTTGGCCTGGCGCTGCTTATGGCTGGGTGTACACCGACGTGCAAGGGTGACTCCTGCTCACGCCCGCAATCGAGTACTGGCAAGCTGGTGGTCTGGTGGCCACCGCAAATGCGTGTCGAACCCGGCCCATCGGGCGAAAGGGCGGACTATCAGACGATCTCGCTGGAGCAATGACGGCCATGGGATTACCCGACGATGATTCGCGTCGCCAGGTATTTCTGGACAACCTGGTGAGCGGCAACGTCGCTTACCAGCCTCTGTGCCCAGGGATTGGCCTGTGCCGCTTGAATGCAGGCCAGAAGCTTGGCCTGGCCTTGCAGATTGCGCCAGAGGCATTGCAAGCCGGCCAGTTGGAACGAGTGCTGGAACGGCGCTTTGCCCACGCAAGGGGGTTCGATGGGTGTTTTGTCTATCTGGATGCCAAGGGTAGCCTGGTGATCTGGCATGCATTGACGCCAAACGTCCATGCGCTCGATGACATCATCAGTCGCATGCTCTCGCTGGCCATGCTCGATGCACTGGATGTACATCGCGTGTCCTAGCGGCGCGCAAGCTCCGGTAACTCCAGGGTCTGGCGCTTGGCCTCATCATCCAGTTCACGCAGGGTGCGATAAATCAGCGCCACCGCCTGCAAGCTCTCCCGCGGAATCGGCGCACCCAACTTTCGCTCATACAACATGCGCGCCAACCACACACACTGGATCACCGGTACGTCGGCGGCCTTGGCCCGGCCAATCAATTTGCGGGCCTGGGTGTCCGTGCCTTTGTCCACCAGCATCGGCAAAGGCGTTTTGCCAGGCCTGTAGTACAGCGCCACGGCAAAGTGCGTCGGGTTGACCACCAGCATGTCGGACTCTTCCAGCTTGGGCAGTTTGACCTTCGGCTCTTCCTGGGCGAGTTGGTAGGCCAGGGAGCGGCGCTGGCCCTTGACGTGAGGGTCGCCCTCCATGTCCTTGTACTCCTTGACCACCTCCACCTGGGTCATGCGCATGCGCTTGGCAAAGAAATACTTCTGCATGGACAAATCGATCAGCGCGAGCACCAGCAGCAACCCCAGGCAGGCATGCAGCAAGTGGCGGAACAAGGCGATCAGCGCCACGATATAGCTCTGCAGATCGCTGGTGGCCAGGTTGATCAGCACCTGCAATGAAGGGGTGATGACCACATACAGGATCAGCGAGAGCAGCAATGCCTTGCCCAGCCCCATCAGCAGGTTGATCACAGACTGGGCGGAAAACATCTGCTTGAGTTGGTTGAGCGGGTTGAGGCGGTTGAAATCCGGCTTCAGGCTTTCCGGGGCAAACAGCAAGCCGAACTGCATCCAACTGCTCATCAGCTTTACCACGATCGCCACCCCACACATCAGCAGGCCGAACGAGAAAAACACGATCAGGCCGTCCATCAGCACTTCTTCCAGGGCGCGGATAAACGGCTGGCCCATGCGCGAAAAAGGCAGCGCCATCAATTGTTGGAAGCGTTGCATACTGGTTTCGGCGGTGAACAAGGCGATCTCGCTGATCGCAGTGAGCACCAGCAGTTTGGCCACGTCCTGGCTTTGCGCAACCTGGCCTTTCTTGCGTTGGTCCTTGAGTTTCTTGGGGGTCGCCGCGTGTTTTTTCTCGCCCGAATCACTCATTGCCCCGGGCCCCGAAACATCAGGCCAAGGAAATGTTTAAGGTCCATCAGCAAACCCATGCGCCCAGCGATCAAATCCTCCAACAGCGGGAAATACAGCAGCAGAAAAGCCAACCCAGCCAGGCTCTTGGCCGGCATTGCCAGGGTAGAAACCTGCAACTGCGGGCTGTAGAGCCCGAGCAAGGCAAAGCCGAATTCCAGCAGCAACAACACCGCAATAAACGGTGCCGCGTAGAGCATCATGTGCACGAAGGTATCGCCAAGCAGGCCCAGGAACACACTGAAGCCGTTGACCGCTGGCAGTGGCACCCAAGCGGTGGGTGGCCAGATCAGATAGCTGTCCCAGATAACCTGCGTCAACGCGCCCAGCCCGAAGGTTGTTATCAATAGAAAAATCGCCAACTGCTTGAACAAATGCCCGACCGGTGTCGCATCCGGCCCCAGCGAGGGGTTGAGTTGCCCGCCCGCCAAGGCTCCACGCTGATTATCGAGCAACGCGCCTACCGACTCGACCATCCAGAACGGCATGAACAGCAAAACCCCCAACAAGAACCCCAGGGCCATCTCCTTGAAAACCAGCCCGCCGAGCATCAGCGCAGAGTAATCCTTGCCCATCAATGCAGCATGAATGCCGGGCGTGGGGAACAAGGCCACGACCATCACGACCGTGTGCCGGGTCATCCCGCGCACATGCTGGAAACAAAACGCCGGCACCAGGAACATGCACGGATAGATACGCGCCATGCTGATCAACAAGCTGGGCAAAAACTCAAGGTAAAGAAGCACGCGTCGTTCCTCAGTTCAGTGCCGAGCGGGCAATCATGTCGAATGTCATATTGATCAGCTGGATCAACTCCACGCCAATCCAGCGCCCAGTCAGAATCAGGGTGATACCAACGGCCACCAGCTTGATCCCGAAGGGCAACGTCTGGTCCTGTATCTGCATCAGGGCCTGCACCAGGGATGTCATCACCCCAACGATCACCGCGACGATCAACGGTGGCGCCGAGAGCACCACCACCAGCAGCATGCCTTGCTTGAACAGTACGATCGGTTCCATAAGCCACTCACAGATAGGAAAGGAACAGACTGTCGAGCAGCCGCGACCACCCGGAAACCAATACAAACAGCAGCAACTTGAGCGGCAGGGAAATGGTCATCGGCGAGACCATCTGCATGCCCAGGGCCAGCAGCAGGTTGGAGACAATCAGGTCGATGACGATGAACGGGATATAGATCAGGAAGCCGATCTCGAACCCGGCCTGCAATTGCGAAATCACATAAGCCGGAATCAGCAGCATGAGATCGTCGCGGTGGGCGTTCTGCGCCGTCTCCGGCGGCCACATGCGCGCCGTGTTTTCCACGAGATGGGTGAGGATGTCCGGGTCGGTGTTGCGGGTCATGAACAGGCGCAACGGCTGTATGGCCACAAGCCCCGTCTCCTGGAGGCGTTGCACGCTACTCAGGTCCACCGGTGCTTGCTCGATATTCTGGGCGATGGCATACCCCACCGGCGCCATGATAAACAGGGTCGCCGCCAGCGCGATGCCGTTCAGCGCCATACTGGGTGGCACTTGCTGCACGCCAATGGCGTTACGGGTGATCATCAGCACAATGATGATTTTCAAAAAGGCCGTACACACGATCAACAACATCGGCATCAATGCCAATGCGGCGATGAAAAGCGCCAGAATAAGAGGTTCAACCCCCTGGAATGTCATCGTGCGAAAATCACACGGGACAACTGCAAGCCCAGGCGTCCATCCATCTCGACCAACTGGCCCTGGCCAATCGGCCGATCACCATAGTAGAGCCCTGCCATGCCGGGGGCGTAGCCCGAGATGCTCAACACCGCGCCGGGGGCAAGATTGCGCAGTTCCCCGAGGGTCAGGTTCAGCGTTCCACAGCGCACATTCAAGGCCATGCTCAACTCATCGAAAGGCTCATGGCCAAAAACATCTACTACAGGCTCATCAAGGTCATGCTCTTCATACCCCGAGTAGTGTTGTGCTGAAAGATCCTCGTCCACAGACGTTTCCTCGATAGATATAAGTGTCAGGAGCACCGGCCCCGATTCATCGTCAATGCGCCCATGCAGGCGATGCTTTCCTATCCGCAACCGACCGCTGCCCTGCACGTCAAAAAAGGCCTGCTCCAGCATCACTACGTCACCGGCGCGCAGGCTGCGAACCTGGCTCAGGGCTAGCTGCAAGCGTCCCAACGTCACGGCAACCGTCAGTTGAAACGAGGACGGCAATGGCAAGGCTGTCGGTTGCCAGCGCCCCGCATCACACAGTCCCAACAAACTCTCGGGCGCCAGTAACAGGTACCCCACCACCCTGGAGGCTCCCAACGTCACCGTGAGCCGACAACCGAAATTCAGCTTTCCAGGGGATGCCCTTAGCCGCAGGTAGCCAAACAGTGCTCGAACCTGAGGGCTCAAATGATGTTGAAACAGCTCCCAGAACCAAGAGTCCGGATCATTACCTGTATCTGCCAGCGTCACCGGGCACTCCCCCAGCAGGCTGAACATGGGCCCTGGCTCGCTGAAGGCCAACAGCCCACAGGCGCTTTCGAAGTACAGAGGGGCGGCGCTCCTGGGCGCACGCCCAGGCTCAAGCAGCAGCTCACCGTGCTGGTCTGCCACCTGAAACGGCATGCGCAAGCCTCGCCCCAGACGCAGGCGTGCCGCAACCGTGGCACTTTTGACCAAAGGTATAGCGAGAGCAGGCATGATCATGCCGCGCCCACATGGACCAGATGCAGCTCGACAGGCTGGCCCAGAGCCTCGGCCAAACGGTCCTGGCAGCCTTGCCGCACGCCCCCCAACCAACGCGCGGCAAGCTCTTGCTCCGCCGCCAGCTCGATGTGCCACATACCCTGCTCACGTCGCACACTGGCGTTGATCCGCCCCAGGCGCGGCAGATAAAGCATCGCCTGCAGAGGCCATTGCGCACTCCCGTGGATCCGGGGTACCAATTGCGCCGTCATCGCCTCGATCATCAAGGTATCGGCTGCCCCCCCGGCTCCCGACGCAGAAGTGCCGTAGCCTGCACCCTCGGCATCACTGTCCAGCAGTTGAGCAAATAACCGCCCCTGCTCCCAGGGCACGACACCCGACAGTGCAGGTTCCTGTTCCGCTCGCGGCTCACGCGGACGCGGGCGTTCGGGCTTGCTTGCTTGGACTTGCGTCATATGTCTTCCTGTGTCTCTTCCTGCGCCAATAAAACGGACAACTCCTGTAGTTTCTCGACCTCCCGCAGGCATTGGCTCACTTGTTTCTGCGCACTGGCGATATGCACCACCTGTTTCTCCCGCTGGCCATGCAGTTCATGCAACTGCCCTTCTTCGCGCCGGGTCCCGGCGGACAAGCTGCGCTCCTGGGTCCCCCAGGCCTTGAGCTGGGACAACGAGAGCACCTGCCCCTGGTGCTTCTCCAACAGCTCTGCGGTTTTCTGGATTTCCTGCAGGCGGGTTTGCTCAAGCTCTTCCTGAGCCTGCTGGATTTTTGCCAACAAGGCTTGCTGGTGCCGCTTGGCCTCACGCAACGTACGCTCGGCACGGTCCGCCCGATGCCGACGCAGGCGCCGCAAGGTGTCGATTTCAGAAAGGGACATGGGTGGTCAGGCTCATCAGTTGGTCGAGGGTCATGGACATCGGCGCGGGCTCGCGCAAGTCCTGGCGCAGAAACCCATCCACCGCCTGGCGACTGTCCACCGCCAGGTCAGTCAGGGCATCGCTGCCGGGCTGGTATTCCCCCAGCTTGAGCATCAATTCAATCTGCTGGTACGCCGATAACAAGCGGCGCAGTGCTGTGCCGGCCTGGATATGCACAGGCTCGGCGACGTTGCTCAGAATCCGTGAAAGGCTGGCCAGTACATCCACCGCCGGGTAGTGGCCGCGCTCAGCCAACTTGCGCGACAAAACGATATGTCCATCGAGCAACGAGCGCACTTCATCGGCCACGGGATCACTCATGGAGTCCTGCTCGATAAGCACGGTATAGATCGCCGTGATCACCCCCTCGCGGGTCAACCCGGCACGCTCCACCAGGCGCGGCAGCAAGCTGTACACCGAAGGCGGCAGACCGCCGCGCCCCAGTGGTTCGCCGGCCGCCAGGCCGATCTCACGCTGGGCCCGGGCAAAACGGGTCAGGGAGTCGATCAACAGCAGGACCCGCTTGCCCTTGCGACGGTAACCTTCGGCCAATGCCGTCGCGGTGAAGGCTGCACGGGCGCGCTCCATGCTTGAGCGGTCGGACGTCGCACACACCAGCACCGCCTTGGCCCGCAGTTGCTCATCCAATTCGTGATCGAGAAACTCGCGCAACTCGCGGCCTCGCTCACCAATCAGGCCGAACACAATCACATCACAGTCAACGTTACGGGCGATCTCCGCGAGCAAGGTGGTCTTGCCGCAACCGGCGCCCGCAAACAGGCCAACACGCTGGCCTTCGCCCAAGGTCAGCAGACCATCGATCGAACGTACCCCGGTGGCCAGTGCCCGGTGGATCCGGGGCCGCTCGGTGGGCAAGGGCGCCTCGCACAACACCAGGCTGGTATCCTCGGCGTGCGCCTCGACAAAGGCGCTGGCCCCCTCTCCCGTTATCGGGCGACCAAAGCCGTCCAGCACCTGGCCCAACAGGTCATCACTGACACGCACCCGGTGTGATACGCCCAACTGCTCGACACTGGCACCCACCCGCACGCCTTCAAGATTGCCCAAGGCACTGAGCACCGCGTCCTGCTGATCGAAACCGATGATCTCGGCCAGCATGTAATCGCCGGTGGACTTTTCAACCTGGCACAAATCGCCGATACGCGCGTGAGGCAAACGGCATTGCAGCAACATGCCGTTGACACGCTGGATACGTCCACGCACCGAGACCGGCGCAAAACTGGCCAGCGCCTGTGATCGGTCCTGCTGCCAGGCCTCCAGGCGTGCCTGCAGGTCGGCACTCACCAGCGCACCTCATAGCGCTGTACACCGTCGAACACCACTTTGCTGTTATCAATCAGGACCAGTCGCAAGCCATCCACTTCATCCCCGACAAACAGCCGGCTGCCTTCATCCAGGACGACATGGCCATTGGGCCCACCGACGATCTGCAGAATCTTGAAAGGGAACACAGCGCTACGTTCCTTGACCCGGCTGATCACCGGCACGGGAGTATCGAACTGCTCGCCAAAACGACTGAGCATGCGCGACACCAGTCCCACCTCCTCTTGGGCAACATCCCCGTCGAGCGTCACCTGGCCATTGATCACCTGCAGGCGAATCCGATTCCCCAACTCACGCTCGTTGAGCATTTTCAGCAACTGTTGGCGGACTTCGTAGGGTGAGTCCAGCTCGTTTTTCTGACTTGGCACCGGCATCAACGACGCCTGGGCCTCGTGCTCTCCCGTCGTGGCCAGGCCCACCGCCATGATGATGACCGCGATGACCACCACCAGGCTGATCAACCGTTTCTGTTGCGTCCCGGATATCGAGGACAACATCAGCGTCGGTACCGCTTCATTGACCGGCCTGACCGGTGGAGCAATGGGCGCGACAACCGGGGCTTGCGGCCAAGGCTGGTCGGCCAGGGTGACGCACAGTCGAATACTGCCAATCGAAAAAGGCACGTCCAGTGCCAGGTCGGCAATCTGTGCCAGGAGCTGACCGTCATTGGCCCGCACCAACCCCTCTTGAGCCTGCACCGACCAGCGCTGCTCGATACACCGCAACACCACGTGGCGCTCGGCAATCCCCTCGTCATACAGCGAAAGGTCGGCATCCGGATGCGCACCAATACTCCATTGCCCGCCAAACAACGGCAACGCCGCCCCCTGGCGCGAACCATCCAGCACTCGTAGCTCAAACATCGCCTGGCCTCATTACCGCTACAACGAAAACGCCCCGCTCAGGACTCTGTGCCAGCCCCCATAACCGCCTCATGCCACCTCCTCACGCAACAGATTGTCCTGGGCAAGATCAAAGCGCCCCATCACCTTGACCTTGGACGAAGCACTCAACTCGGCGAACGACAGGACCGGCACATGGTTGAATTCCTCCAACAGCAAAGTGCGCAGGGGGCTACGCAAATCCTGCGCCACCAGCAACACGCTTTTGCTCTTGGGGCGCACGGCAAAGGCTTGCTTGAGCAGGCTGATCAGCGCTGCACTGCTTTCGTTATCCAGGGAAAAAAACACCCCCGTCTGGGTCTGGCGCAGGGCATCGCGCAACACGTTTTCGGTATGCGGAGACAACAGCCAGGCATGCAGACCGTCGGCTTCGCTGTACTGGTAAAGGATCTGCGACTTGAGGGCAATGCGCGCATAGTCGGCCAGGGCATCCGGTTCACGCTCATGCTGGCCGTGCTCGATCAGTGCCTCGACAATCAGCCGCACGGCCCGTAGTGGTACGCCTTCACCAGCCAGGCGCTGCAACACCGACGAAAACCGCGAAAGCGGCATGATCCGTTGCAGTTCCTGCACCAACTCCGGCTGGTTGAATTCCAGCCAACTGAGAATCGCCTTGCTCTCCTGGATCCCGAGGAACTGCGGGCCGCTGAGCAACATCGCCCGCGTCATCCGCTCCAAAAGCAAGCTGTACGCCGTCGAGCGCGCCAGGTGTTCATCGGCAAGCACGGGGTCTTCGGGCATAAACCACACCCAGTCCTGTTCGTCGCGCTCAGCCAGGCCCCTGCTCCCGCCTTCAGGCTCGTCCGGCAGTGCCGCAAGCTCCACGCCCACCCAATGGCCGAGCGTGGCCTTCAACATGGGTACTTCATGCACACAGAAGCGAAACTCATCGTCGGCCAACGCAGGCGCGAACTCGACTTCAAACGGCGGTAGCGTCAAGCCAATCTGGGTGACCAGGCTATTGCGGCTCTGGCGTACCCCGTGGATGACTTCCGACACCAGCGGGCTATCCTGCAGGGCTACTGGGAACTGCATCAGGTACGGCCGCGACGGGTCAAAACCACGCAGGTCCTCCACCCCGTTCTGCTCTGGCGGGACGCTATCGGCGACAGGCTCCTGCGTTTTTTCCTCACGCTGACGCTGGCGCATCAGGTAGTAACCCAGGCTGCCGGTCATCAGCGAAATAAGGATAAACACCACCGTGGGCATCCCCGGCAGCGCCGCGAAAGCGAGCATGCCCACCGACGCAATCATCCAGCTCTTGGGTTCGCTGGTCATCTGCCGGGCAATCTCGGCGCCCATATTGTTGCTGCCTTTATTGCGGCCGGACGGGGCCACACGGGTGATGATCATGCCGGCCGTCAGCGAGATCAGCAGGGCCGGAATCTGCGCGATCAGGCCATCACCGATGGTCAGCACCGAGTACAACGCCATCGAGTCGCCTGCACTCATGCCATGCTGGAACATGCCGGTGGCAAAACCACCGAGCAAGTTGATCACCACAATGATCAGCCCTGCGATGGCGTCACCCTTGACGAACTTCATCGCCCCGTCCATTGCCCCGAACAACTGGCTTTCGCGCGACAGTTGCTCACGCTTGTCCCGGGCCTGGTTACCATCGATCAGGCCGGCGCGCAGGTCGCTGTCGATGGACATTTGCTTGCCGGGCATCGCGTCCAGGCTAAAGCGCGCCGCCACTTCCGCGACCCGCTCCGAACCCTTGGTGATCACCAGGAAGTTGACCAGGGTCAGGATCATGAAAATCACCAAACCCACTGCCAGATTGCCACCCACCACAAAGTTGCCGAACGCCTCGACTATGTCACCGGCGTCCTGCTCCAGCAGGATCAGGCGCGTTGTTGCAATCGACAACGCCAGGCGAAACATCGTGGTCAGCAGCAGAATCGACGGGAACGAGGAAAAAGCCAAAGGTCCCGGCAAGTACAACGCCAGCACGATCAACAGGCACGAGATACAAATATTGAGAGCAATCAGGATATCCACCAGCCAGGTGGGCAACGGCACGATAAAGATAAACACAATGGCCATGACCACCACCGCGCCCAGCACCTCGGCGCGTTGTGCAACTTTCAACAGCACCGCGTTGATTGCCCGCAAGGCACTCATGCCTTGATTCCCGGCCAAGTGTGGGTGTGCCGCGAGCCTCGCTCCTGCGTAGCGTATTCAAACAACACCTGCTTGTAGCTGTTCAGCGCCTCTTCGCGCCGTCTTGCATCACTCCACCAGGCCAGGGGCAGGGCCTTGAGCTCCGGGAAAAAAGCGCTGAGGGAGCTCAACTGGTGAGCCTGCTCATCTCCCCCCAAGTCCCTGGCCAGGTGCTTGACTTCATGGGGCGTAAGACCGCTGGCCGCATACCCCAGCAAGCGCTGCAACAAGCCCACCGGATCCAGGTGCAGTTCGGGGTACAAAAGAAGGGACTGCCCGATCAGTTCCTTACAACGCGAGAGCACGCCACTCAATCGACTGCAGTCGTTGAGGCCCAACAGCAAGGTACGCAACTGGCCCCGGTCGACTGACGAGGTCTGCGCGGCAATATCATCGGCCAGGGCCCGGCGGATCAACTTCAACCCGGACGCGAAGTCTCCTTCACCGAACAGCCCCAGCAATGACTGCATCAGGGTCGCCAGCGATTGGGTCGTGACCACGCTGGTGTAATACATGCTGCGCACAGCCTGGCGCAGATGCGGATCATCACTGCCCGCCTGCAGCGCCAACGCGGTGTTCAGGCCTGCCTGGATCTGCGGCTTGTAATGGGCCTCCAGGTCAGCCAGGGAACTGCGTGCCAGGGTCGCCTCTGCGGTACGCCCCTCAGCATCCGACTGAAGCGCCACGTGCTTGAGCACCACATAAGCCCGTGCAGGGTCATTGCCGGTGATATCCATCATCTTGCCGACGCCGGCGCCGAGCAGCAGTTGCACCCTGACATTACGGGCGATGGTCGCCATTTTCGCCTGGGCTGGATGCCCCAACTGCTCATAGAGTTGAGTCAACTGCTCGGCCGGTGGTGTGCGCAAACCCAGTTGCCGCTGACCCAGCGCCCTGGTGTTGAGTTCGACTTCTTGGGTGAACAGCGCACTGAGGTCATCAGCTACGGGGGGGCTTATCTGAGTTGCCGGCCCACTTTCAATCCGGGCAGGTGCCGGTTGATTCAGCGGCGCGGGGGTTTGCACATCAAGGTTGGGATCGACTTTCATGGGAATGCCATAACAAGAGATTCGTATCCTTGTGTGGCTGGAACGCTCGATACGGTTCCATCTTCATCCTCTTCGTATGAATGATGAAAATAACGGCACAAACCCATGGTGCTTTGTGCAAGTCATTGCAAAAAAAACACCTAAAACAAGATATTTCCTTATATTTTTCAAATAGATATCGATAATTTCCGTTTGGCACAAGCGGTGCTAACAGGGTTCTCGTCGAAACCATTTCGACTGCTTATACCCTGAGGAAAAATCATGGATATCCCTATCAGTGTTTTAGTTAACCTTCCACGTGACCCTAGCCAATCCATCCAAGATCTGTCCGACGACCACCACAAACGCCTGCGCAGGTTCATTCATAAACGCGTACTGAACCCAGAGGATGCGGACGATATCCTGCAACTGACGTACCTGGAGGCGTGGCGCAACCGGCATCACTTCAGCGCACAAGCGTCACTGAGCACCTGGATGTGCGGGATCGCACTAAATCTGATCCGCAATCACTTTCGCCGTCTCTATGCCAAGCCGGTGCATTGCGAATTCGACGAATCACTGTCCCATGGACAGAACGAAGAGCAGGACCTGGCGCGCCAATTCGAGATCAGCCGCCGACTGGAAAACACCCTCAATGCGATCCAGCACCTGCCGCTGGAAATGCGCAACACCTTGTATGCCTCACTGGAAACCGACGGCAGCTACCAGGACACCGCCGATGCCCTGGCAATCCCGATTGGCACCGTCCGCTCCCGCCTGTCACGGGCACGGGAGCAGTTGAAACGCGCGACAAAATCTCACCCGTTCCAGTAGGAGAGGATCGCCCAGGGATAGGGCTACCCTCCCGGCTTCAGGCTTTTTTCGAACGTGGCAACAGAATCGCCAGCACCCCGAGCAGCGGCAGGAACGAGCACAGCGTATACACGTACTCAATGCCGTGGATATCTGCCAGATAGCCCAGCAACGCCGCGCCAATACCGCCAAAACCGAACATCAGGCCGAAGAACACCCCGGCGATCATCCCTACGTTGCCTGGCACCAATTCCTGCGCGTACACCACAATCGCCGAGAACGCCGAGGCCAGGATAAAACCGATCACCACACTGAGCACACTGGTCCAGAACAGATCGACATGGGGCAGCAGCAGAGTGAACGGCGCAACGCCGAGGATCGAGAACCAGATCACCGCCTTACGGCCGATTTTGTCGCCAATCGGCCCACCAAAGAACGTCCCCGCCGCCACCGCCCCAAGGAACAGGAACAGATGCAACTGGGAACTGGCCACCGACAGGTCGAACTTCTCGATCAGGTAAAAGGTGAAGTAACTGGTGAAGCTGGCCATGTAGAAATATTTGGAAAACACCAACAGCCCCAGCACCACCAGCGCCCCCAGTACGCGGTTTTTCGACAGGCCATGGGTGGCGGCCTGGCCCTGCTTGAGCTTGAACAGGTTCAAATGGTTGCGGTACCAGCGGCTGATTGCATACAGCACCCCCAAGGCAAACACCGCGAACAAACCGAACCAGGCGACATTGCCCTGGCCAAACGGAATGATGATCGCCGCCGCCAGCAACGGGCCAAATGCCGAACCTGCGTTGCCGCCCACCTGGAAGGTCGACTGCGCCAGGCCATAGCGCCCACCAGACGCCAGGCGCGCCACGCGGGACGCCTCCGGGTGGAAGGTCGAGGAGCCAATGCCGATCAGCGCCGCCGCCAGCAGAATCAGCGGGAAACTGCCGACCTGGGACATCATCAGAATGCCGATCAGCGTACAGATCATCCCGCAGGGCAGCAGGAATGGCTTGGGATGGCGATCGGTGTAATACCCCACCCACGGCTGGAGCAACGAGGCCGTGAGCTGGAACGTCAGGGTAATCAGGCCGACCTGGGTAAAGGTCAGGCCATAACTTTCCTTGAGCATCGGATAGATCGAGGGCAACACCGCCTGGATCAGGTCATTGATCAAGTGCGCCAGCGCCACGGCGCCGATGATCGACATGACCAAGGGGCTCGATTGCCCGGCGGCCGGTGTCGTAGCCACTGAAGGCTGGGAATTGGTAAGAGCCATGAGGAACGTTTCCGTACAGCAGATGGATGCACAGGTGCAGGTGTGACAATGTGCCACTTAATGGGGCAGGAAGGCTATCCCGTTAGGAGGCTAACGAGTAGATGAATCGATGCAGCGGTCATGCCTTGTAAAGGGCCAGCAAGATGAATCCCTTTAATTTGAGGGACGTTTCCTAGAGAATCTTTCGGCCTTGTGCCTGGTGGGGTCGGTGGCTAGTCTTCGGTCCGTCACTGGTTTTCAGTGATCGGGTTTAGTCGCCCGGACTTATATCAGGCGCATGGTCTCATGAGGTTTCATGGTGGCTGTGCGCAGGGCACCTCCGGGTGCGCCGGGTTCCTGATTAACCGGTCGACTAACCTGCGTACAGCCGCCACCCATTCGTTTAGTCGCGAAGGGCGTCGGCTCCAAATTAATCAGGAGCCATGCCATGTTCAAGATTGTCCCCGACCCACCCCGTGACCAAGCCAAAGACCGCGCCGCCTTCAACCGCGCGCTCGACCACTACTTACCCACCGACCCACCGCAACCGTCACCTCACGTCTACACCGTCAGCGACGACATCAGCTTCGAAGACGCCTTGCTCTACACCGCCGACCTGCTGCACAGCGCCTCGGCCACCGCCATGGACTGTGGCGAGCACCTGCAAAGCACCGAACGCGCCAAAGTCCTCGTCGTGTGGCACCTGCTGGAAATCGCCAAGGCCATGGTCGACCGCTCGATCACCTGCCTGCACCCGCGCGCAACCTAGTACGCCGACGGTAGAACACCACAGATCAAATGTGGGAGCGGGCTTGCTCGCGAAGGCGGTGGATCAGCCAATACATGAGTTGACTGACCCACCGCCTTCGCGAGCAAGCCCGCTCCCACACTCAGATCTTCGCGGCCCGGGGAACTGGGCAAACCCCCAGCCACTGGTCGCCTCACCCGGTATTTTTGCTTAAACAGTTGATAGCGTAGATAAATTTTCAAAAAAAGCGCTTGACGCTTCTTCGTTCTGAGCGAATAATGCGCGCCACTTGGCTACATAGCTCAGTTGGTTAGAGCATAGCATTCATAATGCTGGGGTCCGGGGTTCAAGTCCCTGTGTAGCCACCAAGTACCGATCCATAGATGTCTACAGCAGTCTATGAATCACCTCAAGAAGCCCGCCTCGTGCGGGCTTTCTTGTTTCTGGCTATCTCTCCTTGCATCCCCCTAAGCCCAAATGAAGCGATCCGAGATAAAACGCCGCCCCCTTTCCGATACTGAACTGACCGTCGCCTGCAGTCTGCGGGATCAGTGACCCACTAAAGCCAGATCAGTGTTTGTGCCGGTGATGTATATCGGGGAAATGAGCATGGCTATGCTGGATCGGTGCGTGCTCATGCGGATGACTATGCGGTTCAGTACCGTCCCACTCAAAGCTGTGCTCATGTTGGTGGTGCTCGTCGTGTGTATGGCGATGGCCGTGTTTGAGGGGATCATGCTGATGCTCGTGAGCATGATTTTCCATCAAGTGAATCCAGACACCGATGGCCATCAATGCAGCAGCAAGCAAGAACATCAGCGATACCGACTCGCCCAAGATTAGGATCGAGATGACCGCGCCGAGGAAGGGAGCAGTGGAAAAATATGCGCCGGTGCGCGCGCTTCCAAGCCCCCGGAGGGCAAGAACGAACAACACCAAACTCACGCCATATCCAAGAAACCCAAGCATCATGATTGGCCCTAACGTCGCCAAGGCTGGCAGTTGTGACCCAATGGCAAACGCCAAACAGCAATTGGCCACGCCCGCGACCAAGCCTTTGCTCCCCGCTATAAAAAGCGCATCGGAGGCAGAGACCTTGCGGGTCAGGTTATTGTCGATGGCCCAACAGAGGCAGGCGAAAGCCACGGCCAGCGGCCCAGTCCAATCGTGAGTCGTCACCCGCCCTTGCGGCCACGACAGAACAATCCCACCCAAAACAATAGCGATCATGCCGATAACGATACGGCGATCTGCGTTCTCTTTGAACACGACCCACGCCAGCACTGCTGTGAGGACCGACTCAAGATTGAGCATCAGCGACGCCGTGGCTCCCGCCGTCCGAGTGAGACCGTACATGAGAGCCACGGGAGCAAGTACACCCCCAAAGACAATGGCGCCAATCAACCAGGGCCACTCTCCAGCAGGAATCCCGGGCCGTTGCCAGCGTTGATCGCGAGCAAAACGAACAATGGCCAGGCCGAGTCCGCTACCCAGGTAGAGCAGTCCTGCCAACAGAATGGGCGGAGTATCCACACCCAATAGCTTGGCGAGCGGAGTACTGGCGCCAAACAACGCCGCAGCAGCTAATGCATAGAGGACACTCACATTCATAATCGATCGTCCTATCAGGCTCACTGCATACGGGAGAGCATCATAGCGTTGCTCTAGTAAGAAATATGTGAGCGCCAGCCCCTTAACTGTCTGGGTTCTGGACGGGCTCTGTAGCTAGCGGGCGAGAAATATTCAGCAACGGATCATCCCGCACCTGAGAGCCAATGTTAGTCGACGTCATACTCCTGCAATCATCAAGTCCAGGTTCTGCACCGCCGCTCCAGCTGCGCCCTTCCCAAGATTGTCAAACACGGCAGCCAACAGAACCTGCCCCGCCTCATCATTTTCACACACCACCAAACGCAAACTGTCCGTCCCGTTAAGCGCCTGGGGATCAAGGTAGGTCAACGCTCTGGCCTCCTGCATCGACATCACCTGCACATGCTCGGTATCGCGGTAGTGCTGCATAAGGCATGCATGCAACTGCACCGCGTTCACGCCCGGCGCCAACAGCCGAAGCTGTAACGGTATGGTAAGTACGATCCCCTGCCGAAAAGCCCCATAGGCCGGCACAAACATCGGCCGCTGCGTCAAACCGCTTTGCTGCTGAATCTCAGGAACATGTTTGTGCGCCAGCCCCAGACCATAAACCTGATATGCGAGCGCTTGTGATGCGTACTCGCCCTCATGCTCTTGCACTCCGACGCGCCCTTTTCCGGAATATCCCGATACCGCATGAATGTTTACGGGGTAATCCCTGGGCAGCAACCCGGCCTCTAGCAATGGCCGCAGCAGCCCTATCGCTCCCGTGGGATAGCAACCTGGATTACTGACCCGCCGCGCCGTGGCGATTTGTTTGGCCTGCTGCGGGCTCATCTGCGCAAAACCATAAGTCCAGTCTGGATCAGTGCGGTGTGCCGAACTCGCATCGATCACCCGAACGGCGGGGTTTTCGATGCTCATTACAGCGTCGCGCGCGGCTTGATCAGGCAAACAAAGAATCGCGATATCGCAGGCGTTGATCATTTCGGCGCGATGTTGCGGATCCTTGCGGTGTTCGGGGCTGAGTGTCATCAGGCGCAGATCACTCCGGTTGGATAGGCGTTGCTGAATTTGCAAACCGGTGGTGCCTTGGTCGCCATCAATAAATATAAGAGGACTTGCCATGGAATGCGCTCGGTATAGGAAATCAGGAGCTCCAATCTTCAGTGACGAGCTAAGATAGGAAAAGTTGAATTTCCAAACGATGAAGTTAAGTTTTTCTGAACAAGGAATGACGTATGCGCGAAATCAGCCTGGACCGACTGCGCACGCTGGTTGCCATTGCCGATCTGGGCTCGTTTGCCGAAGCGGCTCGGGCACTGCACCTCGCGCCACCTACGGTCAGTTTGCATATTGCCGACTTGGAGTCGCGGGTTGGCGGCAAGCTGTTATCGCGCACGCGTGGGCGTGTACAGCCCTCGGCGATTGGAGAAACATTGGTGGCCCGTGCGCGGCGCCTGTTGGCGGATGCGGAGCAGGCCCTTGAGGACGTGGAGCGTCAGGTACTAGGCTTGGCCGGGCGTGTGCGGCTGGGCGCTTCCACAGGGGCTATCGCACAGTTACTGCCACAAGCCCTAGAAACATTAGGCCAAAGACACCCCGCCATCGATGTGCAAGTTGCGGTGCTCACGTCGCAGGAAACACTGGGGAGACTTGTCGAGGGCTCATTGGATATCGGTCTGGTCGCACTGCCACAGACACCAGTGAAGCAATTGCGGATCGAGCCATGGCGGCGGGACCCGGTCATGGCTTTCCTGCCGGCTCGCTGGGAGTGCCCGGATATTGTGACCCCTGGCTGGCTGGCCGCTCAGCGATTAATTCTGAATGACAACACCACTCGACTCTCGCGCCTGACCTCAGACTGGTTCGCCAGCGAAGGACTGCTGCCCGTGCCACGCATTCAACTGAACTACAACGACGCGATCAAAAGCCTAGTGGCGGCCGGTTATGGTGCTACGTTGTTGCCGCATGAAGCCTCCACGCCATTGCCTGATACCCGGATCGTCATGCGACCATTACAGCCCTTACTATGGCGCCAACTGGGCATTGCTCACCGTGGCGGGGACGTCGAACGGCCTACACAACATGTGCTGGATGTGTTGTGGGGGTTGAGCGTGGACTAGGGGGATGTCGAAGTTCGACGCCTAGCCCCACCTGTATGGCTGAAAACTCTCGTATCTGTGACTGGGATTAGACCGGCCCTGACGGTTAAGCTGATATTTTTCGCATGCACGGAAGAGCGTATGGCTGCGATGTACCAAGGAAGCTGCTTATGCGCAGCCGTCAGTTACGAGCTATCTGCCACACCAAAAGCAGTGAGTCATTGTCATTGCAGCCAGTGTCGTAAAGCTCACGGGGCAGCATTCGCTTCGTACGGCAGCGTTCCCCGCAACGCGCTACGAATACTTGGCGGCGCCACTAGCATCAAAACCTATGCATCCTCAGAGACGGTGTTACGCGAATTCTGCGCGCACTGTGGTTCGACGTTGTTCTGGTCACGGTCTCAAGGCGAATTTGCCGACTGGGTTTCGATAGCACTGGGCACGCTTGACACGCCCTTCATGCCTGAAAAGCAAAAACACGTTCACATCGACTCTACAGCCCACTGGTACACGCCAGCCAAATTATGCCCCCAGGTCGGCTGAATACTTGTAGCGGTCATGAAGGGGTTATCCAGTGATGCCCCGGATGAAGCTTCAGCAAATGCTGCCTCAGCCACGCCACCTCCTCATCGGGCAGCGTAGGCAAGGTCTTGTGAAAATCCTCTTCATCCTTGGGCCGCACATGCTGGGCTTTGAACAAGAGGATCGCTGCGGGCCTTAAATATGGGATGCCTTCACGACTCAAATACAACATTTCTGCACGGGGAAACCGGATAGCCCCATCACGCTTGTAAACCCATACTTCAGGGCTTCCTGATTCAATCATCATGTCCACCCGCCAGGCTTGAGCAACGGGGTCGAAACACCACACCTGATGAATGTCTAGTCCCGGGATATGGCCCAAGGGGAGAAAAGTGAGCACTCCGCTCTTCGCGGTGTACATATCAAGATCGCCAAGCGCGTGCCGGAATGCCGGGAAATCGTCTCGCAACATGGTGAACTCTATATCGTCATGCTCCCGCGTCTTTTCGCCGCGCCATAGATCAAGCGCCCACCCACCGACAACGCACCATGGAAGCGAGACAGCCTTCAGGCGAACAGCCAACTCGGCAGGCGTCCATGCACTCCATAGCTCTTGATCCGGCACCAAAGCCCTGTTCGCCATAATCTGATCTCCGATCGTTCCGAGTATTACGCGACCTGATACAACGCATACTCGCCCTTTAGCAAACTGGGTGAGAAGTGGCAAAAGGGTGTCTACGACACCCGAGTCGATTCATACTCGTCACTCCACCCCCTCAGAAAAGGTGATGCGTGCCCTCCCAGTCTTCCAGGCCAAGGCCTGTGCCTTTCGAACTCCCCAGGACCATCACGCGATTTATCGGTGATGCCCCGTTGATTGCCGATGACGTCGGCGAGTCGCCCTGCGATGTCTTCAGTTTTACCCGGGGCAATGATCGTTTCTTTCTTAAAACCTGCGCAGCCATCTACGCGCCCACGACCTACAGCGTCTTGCGCGAAGCCCGTGTACTGCAATGGGTAGATGGCCATCTGAGTGTGCCCGAGGTGGCGGTCATCGCGCAAAGCGCCGACGGCGAATTCATGATCACCCGTTGTGTACCGGGGGCACCGATCCAGGTGCGTATCGACGAGCCAGGCACCCTGTCGGCGCTGTTTCACGAGGCGCTGCGCCAGCTACAGAGTGTCCCCATCGCCGGCTGCCCCTTCGACTCAAGCGTGTCACAGCGCCTGAACGAGTTGGAATACCTGCTTGCGCATGACCTGTGCGCGCAAGAGCCCGAGCCGCACCCGTGGCCAGACCTGAACAGCCCCGAACAACTGCTGGCCCATCTGCACGCCGCGCGGCCGAAGGAAGACCCCGTGTTCAGCCATGGCGACCTGTGTGACACCAATGTGTTCGTCGACACTCAAGACCGCCTGCACTTCATCGACCTGGGCCGCGGAGGGATCGCCGATCGTTGGCTGGACATCGCGTTTGCACAACGCAACCTCCGCGAAGATATTTCGGAGCAGTCGGCACAGGATTTTCTCGACCGACTGGGCGAACCTGATAAGCCGGCAAAGCGAGAGTTTTTCGAACAACTGGACGAGTTGTTCTAGCAACGCCCGCGAGCCCTGAGGCTCGCGTGGCATGGCGACACCTCAAAAGTAAGTGGTAGCCCCGGCAAAAAACGCACGGCCCGGCACATAGAACGTCGTCGAACCATCACGTGCATCTTCATCCAGCAAGTTCTGCACACCGCCATTCAAGGTCAACCACTTGGTCACGGCCAGGTTCGCCGTCAGGTCGTAGGTGGTGTACGACTTGACGAAGTCATTACCTGCCCCACGCTGTTTGCCGACATGCTGCGCCGACAGTTCGGTGTTGAGTGAGTCGGTGACTTGCCAGTTGAGCGCACTGAAGGCTGACAGCTTGGGCGCGCTGATCAGGTCTTCGCCGGTGGACAGGTTTTTGCTCTCCAGCATGTAGGTGGCGTTGGTGCGCCAGTCCAGGGAGTCGCTCAGCGGGACGCGAACCGAACCTTCCCAGCCACGGGTCCGCGCTTCTTCGACGTTTTCCAGCATGGTCCACCAGCGGCCCTGGAACTGGCCCAGTGGCGCGTATTCGATCTTGTCTTCGAAGTCGGTGTGGAAGTAGGTCAGGCTGGCCTCCCAGCCGTCACGGTCAAAGGACACGCCAATTTCCTTGTTGACGCTGGTTTCTGGCGACAAGTTCGGGTTACCGGCCATCCAGCAACTGCCGCTCACATAACCCAAAGGTTTCAACGAGCCACAACCGCGACCGCCGGATTCGGTGGCGGCACCGGCGCTGCCCTCTTTCAGGCTGGGCGCACGAAAGCCCTTGGACACACCGCCGCGTACGGTCCAGTCCGGATGCGGATGGTAGACCAGGTACGCCCGCGGGCTGTTGTGGTTGCCGTAGTCTTCACTGTGGTCAAAACGGTTGCCCAGGGTCAGGGCCAGGTTATCGAGCAAGTACAACTCATCTTCGATAAACGCCGCCGAGTAGTCACCCTTGAGTGACGAACCGGAGACCGCAACACCTTGATAGTCCACCGGCACCGTGCCCAGGGTGTCGCTGTTGGTCAGTTCTTCACGCTTCCACTGCCCGCCCACGGTCAGGCGCTGGTCAAGCAGGAGTTTGAACGGAATGTTCAGGCTGCCCTCGGCGATTTTCTCTTCGGCGCTGGATTTGCCCCAGTCGATGTCGTTCTTGAACTTGTTCAGGTACAGGTCCACTTTCGAGGTACCGAAACTCCAGTCCCCAGTGTGGGACACGGAATAGCTGTCGCGAATCAAACGGCCGGGGCCGAAGCCGGCACCCATGGTTTCGCCCCAGTCACCAAAGGTCTTTTTGCTCGACCAGGACCGCTCGACACCATGCACAGCCTCGAACGACAGGCTTTGCTCATCATTGATTTTCCAGTCGAGCAAGGCGTTGACGCTGTGGTCCTTGGCGCCGCCAGCGCCGTCGCCGTACATGAACTCGCCATCCTTATCCAGGCGCGCCGTGACTTCATCGGCGGCGCGGCGGGTCAGGTTGGCGCCCAGGCGCAGGCCGACGGACTCGGTCAATGGCCCGGACAGGTTGAGGCTGGTCTGGGTGGTCTGGCCACGGTCGGAGTCTTCGGGAATCGTGGTGTTGACGTTGGCAGAACCGCTCCAGGTCCGCGAGACCTTGCGCGTGATGATGTTGATCACACCGCCCATGGCATCCGAGCCGTACAACGAAGACATGGGGCCGCGCACGATCTCGATGCGCTCAATCATGTTCGGGGTGATCCAGTTCAGGTCCTGGCGTGCCAGGTCACGGCGATAGCTCAAGTCCCCCGAACCGCCCAGACGCTTGCCGTCCACCAGGACCAAGGTGTACTTGTCGTCCAGGCCACGCAGTTTGATTTTCGACTGTTCCCCCACCGGACCGAAGCCCCCCGTGACACCCGGCACACGCCGCAGCAGGGTATTGAGGTCGTACACCGGTTGGCGCTCGATTTCTTCACGGGTGATGACACTGACGCTGGCCGGCGCATCCCGCAGGTCCGTGGCCCCGCCGGTGGCGGTGACAAACGAGGTATCGAGTTCGGTGACGGCCTGTTTATCGACCTCGCCAATCTCTTGCGCTTGCAACGCCGGGGCGGCGTTCAGCACACCGAAGGCCATGAAAAGAGAACTGAACAGGTAGGGGGGATTCTTCATTGCAAACAGTCCTTGTTAAGCCAATATGCACCAAGACGGAGCACTAAAGGCTGCGGAGTGTAATGCAAATCCTTATCATTTAGAAAAGCATTTGTTACAATTCAGAAACAAATCCATACATTTAAAGCAGAATTATTTTCTTCTATTTGCCTTGAAATACTTAGAAAATCTACAATTTAACGCTATTTGTCGACATCTAAATATTCACAAAAAAGCCAATCATTCACTTGATAATGAATAGCGTGACCTTCCTCGCACGGGATTTGTGCAAAATTGATTCTGTTACCCATCAACTTTTGACGCTCCTGTCTCCCCGCTGTTAGTGTCCGCCCTCCTTCCCCGCAGATATCTGCCAGGTGCGATTTACCCGCAAAACCTCACCCCAGGGACAACAGATCATTCTCAAAATGAACGGAGTTCAGCGCGTGCTTTTCACCCTACGCTTGCAGCGTCTTACCAGCCTCTCGGTGATCGTCGCCGCCCTCAGCCTCAGTGCCTGCCACAGCGCCAGCACCCCAGGCTTGCCTCCTGCGCCGGAGCTGGGGTCGGGTTATCGCACCGACATGACCGTACGCCATGCCGAGCGCCATATGGCCGCTGCGGCCAACCCGCTGGCGGCCGAGGCCGGGCGGACCATCCTGCGCCAGGGTGGCTCGGCGATTGATGCGGCCATCGCCATGCAAGCGGTGCTGACGCTGGTGGAGCCGCAGTCTTCGGGGATCGGCGGTGGCGCCTTTATCATGCTGTGGGATGGCAAGCAGGTACGGGCCTATGACGGCCGTGAAACCGCACCGGCCGGTGCGACGGCCGACCTGCTGCTCAATGCCGACGGCACGCCGATGGCGTTTGCCCAGGCGCAGATTGGTGGTCGCTCGGTCGCCACGCCCGGTGTATTGCGCGCACTGAAAATGGCCCACGAACAGAGCGGTCGCCTGCCCTGGGCCCAGTTGTTCGAGCCGGCGATCCAGTTGTCCGAGCAAGGCTTTGCGATTTCCCCGCGCCTGCACAGCCTGCTCGCCGCCGACCGCTATATCAGCCAGTCGCCGGACATGGCGGCGTACTTTCTCAACGCCGACGGCAGCCCGAAAGCCACCGGCACCGTACTGAAAAATCCGGCGCTGGCCAATGTACTCAAGCGTATTGCCAAAGAGGGCCCCGACGCGCTTTACCAAGGCCCGATCGCCGAGGAAATTGCACGCAAAGTCCAGGGCCACCGCAACGCTGGCAGCCTTGCACTGAGCGACCTCAAAGGCTACCGCGCCAAGGAGCGCGCACCGCTGTGTACCGACTACAAGCGTTGGCAGGTATGCGGCATGCCGCCGCCGTCGTCGGGCGGGGTTGCCATTGCGCAGATCCTCGGCACCTTGCAGGCCCTGGAAGCCCGTGACCCGCGCTGGGCCCTGGCACCGCTCAAACCCGTGAAGACCGCGACAGCTGCCGGCCTGGAACCTGCTCCCGAAGCGGTGCATCTGATTGCCGAGGCCGATCGCCTGGCCTACGCCGACCGTGCGCAATATGTCGCTGATGCAGACTTTGTCCCGGTACCGCTCGCAGGCCTCGTCGCCCCCGGTTACCTGGCCAGCCGCGCGGCATTGATCGGTGAGCGCAGCATGGGCGTGGCCAAGCCTGGCCAGCCGAGCGGGGTTGAGGTGGCCTACGCACCGGATCGCTCGCCGCTGCGCATCTCTACCTCGCAAGTGGTGGCCGTGGATGACCAGGGCGGCGCGGTATCAATGACCACCACCATCGAGGCGGCATTCGGTTCCCATGTCATGGTCCAGGGTTTCCTGCTGAATAATCAGATGACGGACTTTTCCTTTATCCCCGAGGAAAACGGCCAGCCAGTGGCCAACCGTATCGAGCCGGGCAAACGCCCACGCTCATCCATGGCGCCGACCCTGGTCTTCGACCGCCAAAGTGGCGAGCTGCTGGCCACAGTCGGCTCACCCGGTGGCTCGCAGATCATCGAGTACGTGAGCAAGTCCCTGGTGGGCATGCTCGACTGGAACCTCGACCCGCAAGCCGCCATCAGCCTGCCCAACTTCGGCAGCCGCAACGGCGCGACCGAATTGGAGCGAGGGCTGTTCAGCGCACAGTTGAAAGCGGCACTCAAGGATCGGGGGCACGCCTTGAGCGAGATCGACATGACCAGCGGCACCCAGGCCATCGTGCGGGTGCGGGATGCCCAGGGCAAGGCAACGTGGAGTGGTGGCGCGGATCCACGGCGTGAGGGTGAGGCGCTGGGGGACTGACTCAGGATTACCACCATCGCCGGCAAGCCGGCGATGGTGATTGAGGCTTAGCGGCTGATCTTCAAGCCCTTGCGCAACCCATGCCGCTCCAGCGCCAGTTCGATCAGGCGGCTGACCAGTTCGCTGTAGCTCATCCCCGCCGCCTGCCACAACTTGGGGTACATGCTGATGCGGGTAAAACCGGGCAATGAGTTGACCTCATTGATCAAGACTTCACCGTCCTCGCAAAGAAACACATCGACCCGTGCCAGGCCCGCGCAGCCCAGCACTTCAAAGGCCTCAACGGCCAGGGCGCGAATGCGCTCGCTGTCTTCGACACGGATATCGGCAGGCACCAGCACTTGCGCAGCCTGGTCGTCGATGTATTTGCTGTCGTAGGAATAGAAGCCGTCACGCACCACGATCTCGCCACAGCCGCTGGCGATGGGACGCTCGTTGCCCAGCACTGCGCATTCGATTTCCCGGCCTTTGACGGCAGACTCCACCAACACTTTTTCATCGAAGCCCAGGGCCAGTTCAATGGCGGCCAGATACTCGGTTTCGTCAGCCACCTTGCTCACGCCCACTGAGGAGCCTTGGTTGGCCGGTTTGACAAACAGTGGCAAACCCAGCTTTTGCCGCGCCTGGTCGAAGGTGGTGCGTGCCGCATTGCCACGGTTGAGGGTGATAAAGGGCGCCACGGCAATACCGGCGTCGCGCAGCAGGCGTTTGCTGATGTCCTTGTCCATGCACACCGCCGAACCCAGCACGTCGGAACCCACGAACGGCAAGTCCGCCATGCGCAGCAAACCTTGCAGGCAACCGTCTTCGCCGAGGGTGCCGTGGACGATGGGGAAGATCACATCGACGTGCTCCAGCAGACTCTGGCCCGAGGTTTCCACCAGTTGCTGGCTGGCCTTGCCCGGCACCACCGCCAATTCGCGGTTGGACTGGTTGAGAGCGATCAGCGCCGGGTTTTCCTGGTTGAGCAGGAAGTTAGAGGTGTCGTTCAGGTGCCAATGGCCGGCCTTGTCGATACCGATCAACACCGGCTCAAAACGCGTGCGGTCAAGGGCGTCGACGATGTTACGTGCCGACTGCAACGACACCTCATGCTCGGCCGAACGCCCACCAAAAATAATACCTACCCGCAACTGACTCATGACCCGGCCTCACTGTAAAAGTAAGGTTTATTACCATGAGCCGTCAGCCATTAGCCACCTTTGCAACCACGCACAATCGTACAAGACCCCGGCAGACAGCCGCCCCAGACTCAGTTAACGTAACTCCATCCGACATCTTTCGAAAAACATCCCATGGGCAAACTCACCGCGAACATCGACTGGCTGCACCGGGCGCCCCATGCCAGCGGCCTGGAGCGGATCGAGGCGTATTTTTCCGGGTTTGGCTTCGACCCTCATCGCCACGACACCTACGCCATTGGCCATACCCTGTTCGGCGTGCAGAGCTTTCATTATCGCGGCAGCCAGACCCACAGCCTGCCGGGCACGACCATGGTGATCCATCCGGACGAAGTCCACGACGGCTGGGCCGGCAGTGAGGAAGGCTTCAAGTACCGGATGATTTATGTGGAGCCGGCGCTGATCCAGCAGATTCTCGGCGGCAAGCCGTTGCCGTTTATCCACAATGGGCTGTCCAACGACCCATGGCTGCACCGGGCCTGCCAGGCCTTTGTGCAGCAACTCGACTGCCCGCTGGACCCGATGCAGGAGCAGGACGCGCTGTTCGACCTGGCCCATGCGCTGAACAATGCCTCGGGCATCAGCGTCTGTCGCAAGACCTTTGATTACCAGGCCGCCGAACGCGCCCGTGAGTTTATCCACAGCGCCTTGGGGCGCAGCATCACCCTGGATGAAATGGCCGCGCATTGCGGGCGGGATCGCTGGGCCCTGTCGCGGGATTTCCGCCTGCTGTTCGGCACCAGTCCCTATCGCTACCTGACCATGCGCCGCCTGGATCTTGTGCGCAATTTACTGGGTCAGGGCCAGTCATTGGTGGATGCCGCGCTGATCGCCGGCTTCACCGACCAGAGCCACATGACCCGGCAGTTTCGCAGCACCTACGGCATCCCGCCGTCGCGCTGGGTGAAGATGCTCGGCCGTTAAACGGTAGGAGCGAGCTTGCTCGCGAAGAACCTGAGAACGCCGTGTTTATCCAGGATAAACGCGGTGCATTTGAGTTCTTCGCGAGCAAGCTCGCTCCTACAGAAATGCTGAGCCGCCTCCAGAGCCTCATTGGTGGATGCCGCGCTGATCGCCGGCTTCACCGACCAGAGCCACATGACCCGGCAGTTTCGCAGCACCTTCGGCATCCCGCCGTCGCGCTGGGTGAAGATGCTCGGCCGCTAAACGGTAGGAGCGAGCTTGCTCGCGAAGAACCTGAGAACGCCGTGTTTATCCAGGATAAACGCGGTGCATTTGAGTTTTTCGCGAGCAAGCTCGCTCCTACAGAAATGCTGAGCCGCCTCCAGAGCCTCATTGGTGGATGCCGCGCTGATCGCCGGCTTCACCGACCAGAGTCACATGACCCGACAGTTTCGCAGCACCTTCGGCATCCCGCCGTCGCGCTGGGTGAAGATGCTCGGCCGTTAAACGGTAGGAGCGAGCTTGCTCGCGAAGAACCTGAGAACGCCGTGTTTATCCAGGATAAACGCGGTGCATTTGAGTTTTTCGCGAGCAAGCTCGCTCCTACAGAAATGCTGAGCCGCCTCCAGAGCCTCATTGGTGGATGCCGCGCTGATCGCCGGCTTCACCGACCAGAGCCACATGACCCGGCAGTTTCGAAGCACCTTCGGCATCCCGCCGTCGCGCTGGGTGAAGATGCTCGGCCGTTAAACGGTAGGAGCGAGCTTGCTCGCGAAGAACCTGAGAACGCCGTGTTTATCCAGGATAAACGCGGTGCATTTGAGTTCTTCGCGAGCAAGCTCGCTCCTACAGAAATGCTGAGCCTCGCCCCTGGCATTGGCGCAGGCGCAATGGTAGCCGGCGCTTGAATCCTGCCGCCCGAATGTGAGAAGAAGAACCCCTGCGCTACTGCCATCGCGAGGTTTCCAGGGATGAACCTGACATTAACGCCCCCACAGTGGGATGACGTGAACGAGCTGCTGGCGTTCGAGCTGGCCAATCGGACGTTTTTCGAAAGCTGGATCAATGCCCGGCCAGAGGCGTATTACACCGTCGAAGGGGTCCAACGTGCCATCGAGAGCGCACTGCTGGAGGCCAGTGAAGACCGCGCCTACCAGTACCTGATCCGAGAAAACGGCATGCTGGTCGGGCGGATCAACTTTACCCAGGTGCGGCGCCGCTACTATCACTCGGCCTCCCTGGGTTATCGCATGGGCGCCGAGTTCACCGGGCGCGGCCTGGCCCGGCAAGCCGTGGCGCTGGGCCTGGAGAAAGCCTTTGGCGAGCACGCCCTCAAGCGCATCGAGGCCACCGTGCGCCCAGAGAACCCCGGCTCGCTGCGGGTGTTGCAGCGCAGCGGCTTTACCCAGTATGGCCATTCACGCAAGGCGTTCCTGCTCGACGGGCAGTGGTTCGATCTGTTGCTCTTTGAGATCCACGCCCCCTGACGCTCTTACCTTTGACCTTGCCGGCCTTGAGTCAGGTGTCTAGGTGGACAACTGATTGGCAAACTGACCAACCGCACTCACCACTTTCTGCGCGCCGTCCTGAATCTCGACAATCACCGTGCCCGCTTCTGCCGCCAGGGACAGGCCCTGCTCGGCCTGCAGCCGGCCATCGGTCATCAGCGCCACGGCATCGCGGGCCATGTCCTGGTTCTGGCGCACGACGCCAACAATTTCCTCAGTGGCTTTGCTGGTCCGCGACGCCAACTGGCGTACTTCATCGGCCACCACGGCAAACCCCCGCCCCTGTTCGCCGGCACGGGCCGCTTCAATGGCTGCGTTCAGCGCCAGCAGGTTGGTCTGCTCGGCAATCCCGCTGATGGTCTTGACGATACTGCCAATCACCTGGGACTGCGCATTGAGTGCCTCGATGCCCTCGCCGGCCTGCTCCATGTGCTTGGCCAGGTCGCGCATCACTTCCACCGCCTGGGTGACCACAGCGGTACCGCGCTGGGCGCTGCTGTCGGTGTGCAATGAGGTGCTGTAGGCAATGTTGGCGGCCTCGGCCACCGCACGTTCCTGATTGACCTGATCGGTGATCACCGTGGCGAACTTGACCACTTTGTACAGCCGCTCGTTGGCATCCAACACCGGGTTATAAGACGCCTCCAGCCAGACCTCGCGGCCATGGGCGTCGATGCGCTTGAAGCGCCCGGCGACAAATTCCCCACTGTTCAAACGCTTCCAGAACGCCTGGTACTCAGCACTGTTGTAATCCTGCGGCTCACAGAACATGCGGTGATGTTTACCCTGGATCTGCGCCAGGTTGTAACCCATGCCTTGCAGGAAACGGTCGTTGGCGGCAAGCACATTGCCATTGAGGTCGAACTCGATCACGGCGGTGGAACGCACCAATGCGGCGATCAGGTTTTCGTGCTCGCGGGAGGCTTCGATGGTGCGGGTCAAGTCGCTGGAGTACACCGAGAAACGCTTGATGCGTCCATCCGCGCCACGCACCGGCTGCACGATGGAACGCAACCACGCCTCCTTGCCGTTGCCACGCAGCAAGCGCACGGTGCCGGCAAAGTGCTCGCCACGACTCAGGGCGTTGTTGAAACGTTGCTGGAACTCATCGCGCCTCACATGCTCCGGTACAAACTGATGAATAGCGTGCCCCAGCAAGTCGCCGGACCGGTAGACCATTTCGTCGAGGAAGTTCTGGTTGACCGCCTCGATACGGCCCTCGGGGTCTAGGCTCAAAGCCAGCATCTCGCTCTCCAGGCTTTCCTTGACCTGCTGCAGGCTGGACAGTTCTTCGCGAAGAGCCGACAGCTCCTGCTTCAAGCGGGTATTGAACATGGGCGGCACCGGAGAGCTGATAGTTAGTGGATTGTCTAACCATCGGCGCTGCTGGCGTTTTCTGAAGAGTACTTGAGCCCCAGGCTCAACTATTTTTTCAGCCCCTCAACTGCCGTTGTTACGGCACAAGCCCATGACCTGATACTCAAGGGTCTTGATAGTGCCGCTGGAGTCTTCATAGGTCATGCGCGAAGGCACGACCTTACAGGCACGAATCGGCGGCGTGACGCTGACCACCTTGGCGATATCCAGCTTCATGCCATATTCGTAAGCCAGCACCTGGGGCGCCGGCTTGCCCTGCGCGGTTGCGTACCGGCTCATGGCTTGCTGGTTCTGCTGCATCAATTGAGCAATCTCGCGATCGCCGCCGACTTCAGCCATTGCCCCCATGGAAAGCGAAAAAACCATCACGCCCAAAGCCAAGGTTAAACGTTTCATAAGAGTGCCTCTCGTCTGATTTCATCGTTGAAAGTTCAGAGCCGAGAGTAACTAACGCACCCTGTCAGAAGGGTCACGAGCAGATTACGTATCCGTCAGATTCTATATAACTGGCAAAATTGTAATGTGTGTGACACCTCTGCGTTATCTCGCGTTTGCAACTATAAGCCGGGCCTCCTGGGTTTCGGGCGCCCATCCAATAAGAACGCCCCAGGCGACTAAAAAAGCTAATAGCTGCCAACACCGAGGAGCGATACATGCGCACTAAGCACACACTTTCTCTTTCCATCATCGCCGCACTGGCTGGCGCTACGCCGCTGGCGAGCATGGCGGTGGAAGACAAGCCCGAAGGGTTTATCGAGGGCAGTACGTTGAACGTGCTGGCCCGCAATTTTTACTTCAACCGTGATGACCGCAAGGGCCAGTCCAGCCCGACCGGCAACGGCTACTCGGAAGCCTGGGCCCAGGGCCTGATCGGCAAATTCGAGTCCGGCTTCACCCAGGGCACCGTGGGGTTTGGCCTGGATGCCTTTGCCATGTACGGCCTCAAGCTCGATTCCGGCACGGGGCGCAGCGGCGGCAAGGGCTCCTTCGGCATGTTGCCGGTAGACAGCGACAACCGCCCCGAAGACGACTACAGCAAACTCGGCGGCGCGGTGAAAATGCGCCTGTTCGATACCGTGGTCAGGGTCGGTGATGTGTTCCCGAAAACCCCGGTGGTGCACTACGGTGACTCACGCCTGCTGCCGGAAAGCTTTCGCGGTGTCACCGTGGAAAATACCAGCCTAGAGGGCTTGAGCCTGCAAGGCGGACGCTTGCATGCCATGAGCCAGCCCACCAACAGCAGCATGCGTGACGGCTTCGCGACGTTTTATGCCGGCAATGTGAATTCGCCGTGGGTCGGTTACTTCGGGGGCGACTATCAACTGAACCCAAACGTGAGCCTCAGCCTTTACAGCAGCCGCTTGAAGGACGCCTGGGATCAGTACTATTTCGGTACGGCGGCCAATTATCCACTGACAGAAGAGGTGTCGGTGTTTGGCGGCTTCAATTACTACAACGCCCAGGATGAAGGCAAAAAACTGCTGGGCGAACTCAACAACAATATCTGGAGTGCCAAGCTTGGGGTGAAGGTCGGCGCGCACCAACTGGCCCTGTCGCACCAGCGCAACAACGGCAACAATGACTTCGATTACCTGCGTCAGTCGGACTCGATTTTCCTCGACAACTCGATCCAGTACAGCGACTTCAACTCGCCCAAGGAGCGCTCCTGGGCCCTGCGTTATGACCTGGACATGCAGACCCTGGGCATCCCGGGCCTGTCGTTCATGACCCGTTATGGCAAGGGCACGGGCGCCGACTACAGCAACGCCAACTCGGTGTATATGCGCCGCGACGCCTTGGGTGACCCGCTCACCGACCAACGCCGCTGGGAGCGCGATATCGAGGCCAAGTACGTGTTCCAGGGCGGTACGTTGAAAGATCTGTCCGTACGCATTCGCCAGGCGACGGTGCGCTCAAGTGCCTTTGAGTCGGACCTGGAAGAATTCCGGCTGATCATGGAATATCCGCTGGCCATCCTCTGATCACACTCAACGGCAAGTGCTTACATTCACTTGCCGTTGACTAGCACTTCTTCACAATTTGCAGCCTGTCAGAACTGTAATATGCGCCTCACGTTCTCGTTAAGTTGAACTTTATATACTGCCTGCATCGACCGGCCGAGGCGATTTCCTGCAACTAACGGCAAAGGTCCTTTGCGGAGAAAGTTTATGAAGCCACTGCATATTTTATTCACCGTTTTACTCAGCACAGCCTCCACCGCGGCACTGGCCGACGACGGCAGTGATCGTTCACGCCAGTTCCTGGCCGAGTTTCGCCAGCAACAGCAACAGATCCATGGCAGCGAAGCCGTGGCCGAGCAAACGCCAGCGCCCTCGGATACACCGGCCCCAGAGGCCATCTGAGCGGCGCACACCGAGCACATTCATCTCTTGAAGCTTTTTTTGTGGAGCTCCTTTGGAAGGAGATGAATTTTTAGCGCCCTTACGGGCGCTTTTTTTTGCCCGCTCGATGCAATCACCTCCCGCCCCTGGCGACTAATTGTCGCACTGGCGCCCAAACAGCGCGATTGCTCGGGATGCGCCTTGACCCTGAAGTAGCTTCAAGGCTCAGAATTTTCCTACATCCAGGACTACAGCCCTTCTCCCGCGTAGCTCCATTCTCCTATTCGCTTATCAGTAAGAGGTCAATCTGTATGCGTATCCTTGTGGTTGAGGACGAGCCAAAAACTGCCGACTACTTGCATCAAGGCTTGAGTGAAAGCGGCTATGTCGTCGATCGTGCCGCCAGCGGCGTCGACGGTCTGCACCTGGCCGGGCAGCACCATTACGAATTGGTGATCCTTGATGTCAACCTGCCTGGCAAGGACGGCTGGCAAGTGCTGGAGCAACTGCGCCGCGACACCACCTTGCGCGTCATGATGCTCACCGCCCGCGGCCGCCTGGCCGACAAGATCAAGGGCCTGGACATGGGCGCCGATGATTACCTGGTCAAACCCTTCGAGTTTCCCGAGTTGCTGGCCCGGGTGCGCACGTTGCTGCGGCGCAGTGAACCCATCGCGTTACCGGAAGTTTTCCGCGTCTCGGACCTGGAGCTGGACCCGCGTCGCCACCGTGCGTACCGGGGCACGCGACGCATTGACCTGACCACCAAGGAGTTCGCGCTGTTGCAGGTTTTGATGCGCCAGAGCGGTGAAGTGCTGACCCGCACGCAGATTATCTCGCTGGTCTGGGACATGAACTTCGACTGCGACACCAATGTGGTGGAGGTGTCGATCAGCCGGCTGCGGGCCAAGGTCGATGACCAGAGCGAGGTCAAATTGATCCACACCATTCGTGGCGTGGGTTACGTACTGGAAGAACGCCCATGAGAACCGGCAGCTTATCCATGCGCCTGGGGCTCACCGTCAGCCTGATGGGCGCAGGCCTGGTGGTGCTGCTGGCGACCCTGGCGTACCTGGCCCTCACCCATGAGCTGGAAAACCTCGCGCGCAAGGGCCTGGAAAGCAAGATGGAACAGATCCAACACAGCCTGCTCCAGGACCTCAACCCCCGAGACATCAGTGCTCGCCCCCATTCTTTGCTGGACCTGGTGATGGGCCACGACAATTTCTACCTGAGTATCATCGGCCCCGCGCCCGCCGACACCGTGCTGCTGAGTGTTGGTGCAAAGCCTCAGGAACCGTTGTTGCTCAACTTTGCAGCGCGCGAACAGTTGAGTTTTCTCAATTGGATCGATGGGCACGGCAATCAGATCCTCAGCGCGTCGAGCCGGATGCGCTTGAGCAGCGGGGATAATGTGCGGGTGCTGCTGTCCCTGAACCGCTCCGACGATCAAGCGTTACTCAGTGCCTACCTGCGCTCCACGGTGATCGCACTGCCGCTGCTGTTGATTCTGATCGGCATGGGCGCCTGGTGGCTGGTGCAGCGCGGGCTGGCACCGTTGCAGCAATTCAGCCGCGTCGCCGGCAAAGTCACGACCCAGGACCTGACCCATCGCCTGACCGTCGAGAACCTGCCCAGGGAGCTCAGTGAACTGGCCCAGGGCATCAACTTCATGCTCGATCGCCTGGATGCCGGTGTGCAGCAGTTGTCGCAATTCTCCGACGACCTGGCCCATGAACTGCGTGCGCCCCTGACCAACCTGATGGGCAAGGCCCAGGTCACACTGTCCCGTGCCCGGGCGCCTGAGGACTACAAGTCGGCGCTGGAATCGAGCACCGAAGAGCTGGACCGCCTGGCGCGGATCGTCGCCGACATGCTGTTTCTCGCCCAGGTCAGCCATCCGGCGGCGCGGGCTTCGTTTGAAGCCGTGAGCCTGGCCGATGAAGCCCACCGCGTCATGGAACTGTTTGCCCTGAGTGCCGAAGACAAACAGTTGACCTTGAGCCTGTCCGGCGATGCCTGTGTCCAGGGTGACCGGCTGATGATCCAACGGGCTATTTCCAACCTGCTGTCCAACGCCATTCGCCACAGCCCGGACGGTTCGTGCATTTCGCTGCTGATCGAACCTCACGCCAAGGGGGCCTCGCTGTCGGTGAGCAACCCTGGCGTGGGGATTGAGGCGCAACACCTGCCCCACCTGTTCGAACGTTTCTACCGTGCCGACAACAGCCGCGCCCGCACCGAAGGTGGCACCGGGTTGGGACTGGCAATCGTGCGTTCGATCATGACCTTGCACCAGGGGCAGGCTGATGTCAGTAGCGTGCCAGACGGCATTACCTTGTTCAGGTTGATATTTCCCCACGGGCTTGCCCGCGAATAACGTTGCAGTGTTCTCCCGGCCACCATCCCCAGCCTACACGGGCTCCTCGTCGCGGCGATGAGCCCACTGATACAACGCTGGCAGCACCAGCAACGTCAGCAGCGTCGAAGAAATAATCCCGCCAATCACCACCGTCGCCAGCGGCCGTTGCACTTCGGCGCCGGTGCCGGTGGCCAGGGCCATGGGGATAAAGCCCAGGGAGGCGACCAACGCCGTCATCAACACCGGACGCAAGCGCGTCAGCGCCCCTTCGTTGATCGCCACCGACAACGAGCGCCCTTCCTCACGCAGGTTGCGGATGAAGGCAATCATCACCAGGCCGTTCAGTACAGCCACCCCCGACAGTGCAATGAACCCCACCCCAGCGGAAATCGACAACGGTATATCGCGCAGCCACAGCGCCATGATCCCACCGGTCAACGCGAAGGGGATCCCGGTGAATACCAGCAGCCCGTCCTTGAGGTTGTTGAACATCATGAACAGCAACCCGAACACCAGCAGCAATGCCACCGGCACCACCACCCGCAGGCGTTCGGACGCCTCCTTGAGTTGCTCGAACTGGCCACCCCAGGTGGTCCAGTAGCCGGCGGGGATCTTCACCTGCTGCGCCAGCGCACTTTCCGCTTCTGCGACAAACGAGCCGATATCCCGCCCGCGCACGTTGGCGCTGACGATCACCAGGCGCTTACCGTTTTCGCGGCTGATCTGGTTCGGGCCCAGGACCAGGTCCAGGCTGGCGACTTGCGACAAGGCAATAAAACCCAGTTGGCCCGAGGTGTTGCCGGCCAGCGCCGGGATCGGGATCAATAGCCGCGACAAGCCTTCGATATCGGTACGCAGGGTTTCCGATAAACGCACCACCATGTCGAAACGCCGATCACCTTCGTACAGCATGCCGGCCTTGCGCCCGCCCACGGCGACGGCGATGGTGTCTTGCACATCGCCCACATTCAGGCCAAACCGCGCCGCCTTGTCACGGTCGATATTGATGGTCAGCACTGGCAGGCCAGAAGTTTGTTCCACCTTCACTTCCGAAGCGCCATTGAGCTTCTGCAAGGTCTCGGCAATCTCCCCGGCGGTCTTGTTCAGAACGTCCCGATCATCGCCAAACACCTTCACCGCCACATCACTGCGCACCCCGGAAATAAGCTCGTTGAAGCGCAGCTGGATCGGTTGCGACAGCTCGTACTGACTGCCCGGCACAATCGCACTGGCCCGCTGGATCTCGGCGATCAGGGTTTCACGGGACTTCTTCGGATCGGGCCATTGATCCTTGGGCTTGAGCATCAGATAGCTGTCGGAAATATTCGGTGGCATCGGGTCGGAGGCGATTTCCGCGGTGCCGGTCCGGGCAAATACCCGCTGGATCTCCGGCACCTGGGCCATCAAGGTTTTTTCCAGTTGCTGCTGCATCTGTACCGACTGCGTCAGGCTGGTGCCCGGCACACGCATGGCTTGCTGGGCAAAGTCACCTTCGCTGAGGCTGGGGATAAACTCGCTGCCCATGCGGCTGGCCACGGCGCCAGACACCACAATGGTCAACAGCGCCAGGCCGAACGCCCAGCTACGGTGCGCCATCACCCAATCCAGCACCGGCGCATAGCCCCGGCGTGCGGTGCGCATTACCCAGTTCTCTTCTTCCTTGACCTTGCCGGTGACGAACAGCGCAATGGCCGCCGGGACGAAGGTCACCGACAGAATCATCGCACCGAGCAATGCCACCACCACGGTGAAGGCCATCGGGTGGAACATCTTCCCGGCCACCCCGGTCAGGGCAAAGATCGGCAGGTACACCACCATGATGATCAACTGCCCGAAGATCAGCGCACGACGCGCTTCCTTGGCGGCGGCGAATACTTCGTGCAGGCGCTCACTGCGCGTCAGCAGGCGACCATGGCGTTGCTGCGCATGGGCCAGGCGACGGATGGCGTTCTCCACGATCACCACCGCGCCATCGACGATAATCCCGAAATCCAGCGCGCCAAGGCTCATCAGGTTGGCGCTGACTTTGTTGGTGAACATCCCGGTAAAGGTGAACAGCATCGCCAGCGGGATCACCATCGCGGTGATCAGCGCCGCGCGGATATTGCCCAGGAACAGGAACAGAATCACGATCACCAGCAGCGCACCTTCGAAGAGGTTTTTCTTCACGGTGGCGATGGCTTTTTCTACCAGGTTGGTGCGGTCGTAAACCGTGACCGCCACCACGCCTTCAGGCAGGGAGCGGTTGATCTCTTCGAGCTTTTTCGCCACGGCCTGGGACACGGTGCGGCTGTTTTCGCCGATCAACATGAACACTGTGCCGAGCACCACTTCGCGGCCATTTTCGGTGGCCGCGCCGGTGCGCAACTCACGGCCGATATCGACCTGAGCCACATTGCGCACGCGGATCGGCGTACCGTCGACAGTGTTGATGACGATATTGGCAATGTCGTCGATGGACGCCACTTGCCCCGGCGCACGGATCAGCAACTGTTCGCCACTGCGCTCGATATAACCGGCACCGACGTTGGCGTTGTTACGCTCAAGCGCCGTCACCAGGTCGTTCAAGGTCAGGTTGTAGGCCGCCAGGCGCTTGGGGTCCGGGGCGACCTGATATTCCTTGGCGAAACCACCAATGGTATTGATCTCGGCCACGCCGGGCACGTTGCGCAACTGCGGCTTGATGATCCAGTCCTGGATCACCCGCAGGTCCGTTGGCGTATAGGCCGAGCCATCTTCCTTGCGTGCGCCGTCTTCAGCTTCCACGGTCCACAGGAAAATTTCCCCAAGGCCCGTGGAAATCGGCCCCATCGCCGTTTCAATACCGTCCGGCAACTGCTCGCGGGCCACCTGCAAGCGTTCGTTGACCAGTTGCCGGGCGAAGAACAGGTCGGTGCCGTCCTTGAAGATCACCGTGACCTGGGACAGCCCCGAACGCGACAGCGAACGGGTCTGCTGCAAGCCTGGCAAGCCGGCCATCGCGGTTTCAATGGGAAAGGTGATGCGCTGTTCGGTTTCCAGCGGTGAAAAACCGGCCGCCGCCGAGTTGATCTGCACCTGGACGTTAGTGATATCCGGCACTGCGTCGATGGGCAGTTTCTGGTAGCTGGCGATGCCGACACCGGCCATCAACAACACCGCCAGCAGCACGATGATGCGCTGCTCGATGGCAAATTGAATCAGACGTTCAAACATGAGGAATCACTCGCAGGATCAATGGGCGTGCTCGGCCGAAGCCTTGCCCAGCTCGGACTTGAGGACGAAGCTGCCAACGGTCGCCACCTGTGCACCGGCCTCCAGGCCCTGGCGCACTTCGACAAAGCCGTTTTCACTGACACCCAGCTCAACGTGGCGGGTGATGAAGCCTTCGGCGGTGCGCACAAACAGCGACGGTTTGTCTTCTACGGTCTGGATCGCCTCCACCGGCACGGTGACCGCCGCCGAGTAAGTATCCGTGGCCACCTGCACCGCCACGAACAACCCGGGGCGCCAGGAGTCGTCGGGGTTGGCCACGCTGACCCGTACCGTTGCGGTACGCGTCTGCTCACCCAGCAAGTTGCCGACATAGGCCACGGTGCCCATCACGTCGGTGCCCATTTCCGTGGAGCTGACCTTCACCGGTTTGCCGACCTGGACCTTGTTCAGATCCTTGGGGAACACACCAAACGTGACCCACACCTGGGACAGGTCCGACAAGGTAAAGGCGGCACTGGTCTCACTCACCACCTCGCCGACGCCCAGGTGTTTTTCCACGACCACGCCCGCAAACGGCGCACGCAATTCATAGCGATTGCCGCCGGCCAGGACCGCGCTGCCACTCAGGGCGTTCATCTTTTGCCGCGCGTTGTTCAGGGCGATCTCGGCTTCTTGCAGGGTCTGGCGCGCCAGCAGGTAATCCTGCTCGGCAGAGATCTTGTCCTGCCATAACTGGCGCTCGCGCTGGAAGGTGGTTCGGGCCAGTTCGACCCGGCGCTCGCTGGCCGCCAACTCACTGCGCTGATCAGAAATCTGCTGGCTGGCGATCACCGCCAACAGCTCACCCTGCTTCACCTTCTGCCCGAGGTTGACCTTGACCGATTCCACCACGCCCGCCGCACGCGGCACGATGTGGGAGGTGCGGTCCTCATCGAATCGCACCTCGCCCGGCAACGACAGCAACGTGCTGATTTGCCGGGGCTGAGCCTTGGCCAGTTGAATACCGGCGGCCTGGATCTGCTGCTCATTGAGCACCAGCGCGCCCTCTTCCTCTTCCTCCGCCGGCGCTTCGACGCTCGCTGCAGGTGCCGGTGCCGAAGGTGCAACGCTGGTAGCCGGCCAAAACACCATCGCCCCAAGGGCAATGGCCACTGCGACGGCCAGAGCCAGGCCTTGTTGTTTGTTCATGGGGAACTCCTGAAAGATCAAATGCGGGCGAGGTCGCCGTAAATCCGTTCGATGCGCACCCAGGCGTCAGTGGCCTGGGCGAGTGCGGCGAGGTATTGGGTGCGGGCTGCGATCAAGGTGCGCTGGGCGTCGAGCACATCGAGGAAGTTGAACTTGCCCATCTCAAAGCCACGGGTGGCGCTGTCCACCGCACTTTGGGCGGCGGGCAGGATCACTTGGTTGAAGGCCCGCACTTCACTGTTGGCGGTCGACCACAGGTCCAGGGCCTGGCGGGTTTCGGTGCGCAGGCGCAGTTCGGTGGCGTTGCGCAGGTCGCGCGCCTGGTCGGCACGGCGGCTGGCGGCCAGTACATTGCCCTGGTTGCGGTTGAACAGCGGGATCGGCATCGACACACCTACCAGGTTGACGCGCTCGCGGACGCTGGCGTCGTACTGGCTGCCGATGGACACGTCGAGGTCGGGAATCCGCTGGGCCTTTTCCAGGCCCAGGCCGGCTTCACGCTGCTGGATTTGCAGTTCAGCCAGACGCAGTTCGGCGGTGTTTTCCAGGCGCGCCAGCAGCTGTGTGCTGGACGGCAATGCCGGAATGGCTGAAGCGCCAGCCTCGACGCGCTGGAAATCGGTATTGGCGTTGCCGGTGATCGCCGCCAGTCGGCGATAGGCATCGGTCACGCCGATCTCGGCACGGCTGCGTTCCAGGCGGATTTCCGAGAGCTGTACCTGCGCGCGGGTGGCTTCGACCGGCGACGACTTGCCCGCCGTGACTCGGCCATTGGCAACCACCAGCCCGCGCTCGGCCAGCGCGACTGAACGCTGGGCCAGCTCCAGGCGTTCCTGGGCCCGCAGGGCGCCATAAAAGCCATCGATGACCTCGGCCCGCAACAGGTTGCGGCGCTGCTCCAGCTCCTGGGCGGCCGCATCTTGTGCCCGCGAAGCCACATCAATCCGCGCCCCACGCTTGCCACCCAGCTCCAGGGTCTGGGTCAGCTTGAGGGTGGTGGTGCGGGTGCTGCGGCGGGTGTCTTCGGCGTCCCAGGAGGCCACCGGGTTGGGGATCAGCCCGGCCTGCTGCCGACCGCCCTGGGCGATGTCGATTTCCCATTGCGCGGCGGCCAGGTCCGGGTTGTCGGCAAAGGCACTTTGCAGGGCCGATTCGAGGGTCAGGGTATTGGCGCTGGCCACTTGGACCATCGCCAATACCCCTATGAAGGAGCACACAATTGTTCTTAAAAACGTTGGCATAGCAAGCGTTCCACACCCATGAGTTGGCGGATAAATCCAAGCACGGGCAATGTAACTTTCGCCACTTATCAGAGGGGTGGCCAGAACATTACAAATCCGTTAGCAAAGGCTCTGGAACGGGCTTTTGCTTTAACCTTCGCGGCAACACGCTGATACTTTCCCCTGCCCCGAGGCACGCTCGACATGCGAATCCTGGTTATCGAAGATGAACTGAAAACTGCCGATTACTTGCATCAGGGACTGAGCGAAAGTGGCTATGTGGTGGACTGCGCGGCCAGCGGTGCCGACGGCTTGCACCTGTCCAGGCAACACACCTATGAACTGGTGATTCTGGATGTGAACCTGCCACTGATGGACGGTTGGGATGTGCTGCAGCGGATCCGCCAGACCAGCAACACCCGCATCATGATGTTGACTGCCCAAGGGCGCCTGGCCGACAAGATCAAGGGCCTGGAACTGGGCGCCGATGACTACCTGGTCAAGCCTTTCGAGTTTCCCGAACTGCTGGCCAGGGTCCGCACCCTGATGCGCCGCAGTGTCGAGGCCGCCGTGCCGGACGTACTGCGGGTGGGCGACCTGGAACTGGACCAGGGCCGCCACCGGGCCTTTCGCGGCAACCAGCGCATTGACCTGACTACCAAGGAGTTTGCGTTGCTGCACTTGCTGATGCGCCAGAGCGGCGTGGTGCTGTCGCGCACGCAAATCATCTCGTTTGTGTGGGACATGAACTTCGATTGCGACACCAACGTGGTCGAGGTCTCGATCCGCCGCCTGCGCGCGAAGATCGATGACCCGTTCGAGCGCAAGTTGATCCACACCTTGCGCGGGGTTGGTTATGTGTTGGAAGACCGCGAATAGCGGTCAGTGCGCGATCGGTTCCTGATGAAAACCCTCGCCTTCGATCTGGAGGGTGACGTGGGAAATATCGAATTGTTCATACAGCAACTCTGTCACCTGGGCCAGGATCTGTTGTTCGCTGCCCAGTGCCGGGTCCGCTACCAGATGGGTGCTCAGCACGTTTTTACCGCTGGTCAGGGCCCAGACATGCAGGTCGTGCACCTCCTTGACCCCAGGCACAGCGCAGATGGCCTGCTCCACTGCGTCGATATCAATACCGTCCGGCACACCTTGCAACAGCACGTTCATGCTTTCCTTGAGCAGCGTCCAGGTTCTTGGCAGGACCCAGAAACCAATCGCTGCGGCTACCACCGAGTCGACCCAGGCCCAGCCGGTGAACATGATCACCACCGCCGCCAGGATCACCCCGATGGAACCGAGCATATCGCTCCAGACTTCCAGGTAGGCACCCTTGACGTTCAGGCTTTCATCGCTGGCGGCGCTGAGCAGGCGCATGGAAATCAGGTTGACGATCAGCCCCAGCACGGCAATCACCAGCATGCCGGTGGACTGGATTTCGGCCGGTGCCTGCAAGCGCTGGTAAGCCTCATAGAGGATGTAGAACGCCACCACGAACAACAACAGCGCATTGAACGCCGCCGCCAGGATCTCGAAACGGGCATAACCAAAAGTGCGTTTGCGGTCAGCGGCGCGCTTGGCGACCTGGATCGCCACCAGGGAGATGGCCAGGGCCAGGGTGTCGGTCATCATGTGCGCGGCGTCGGACAACAGCGCCAGGCTGCCGGTGACAAAGGCGCCGATCACTTCGGCAATCATGAAGCTGCCGGTCAGCCCCAGGGCCAGCCATAACTTGCGTTCGTGGCCTGCGCGTACGGTGGCGTGGTTGTGTCCTGCGCTCATGGAATGTCCTCAAGGGGGGGATGTGCGCTGATCATAGAGCGATAAATGGAAACCTTCGGTATGGATTTCATTATTGTCATGCTGCGGCCATCAGGGTGTTAGCCAAGCAAGACATAGGGGGGCTGTCAAACACCTTGCCCAGTACAACAAGGATCAAAGGTGGGAGCTGCGTGTATCCAATCACGCCAGCGCGCCACGCCGGCCAAACCGCAACGCGCTGGCCACGCCGACCGCGCCCATCACCACGCAATACCCGACGCAAATCCACGGGCTGGTGGGCATTAATGCAATCAGCATCAGCGGTGTCGTGCTCGCCCACAGCGCGTAGGCAATGTTGTAGGTAAAGGAAATCCCCGACACACGGATCTGCGCCGGAAACAGGCTGACCATCACCGATGGCACTGCGCCCACCACCCCGCAACTCAACCCGGCAACGGCATATGCCGCACCCAGCCACACGCCGCCGGCGATCAGGCTGGCGTAGAGCACGGCGATACCGACCGGCAACAGCAGGCTGTAGACCAGCACCGCGCGCCAGGCGCCAATGCGATCCACCAACAGGCCGGCGAGCACGCAACCGATATTCAGGAAGACGATGCCCAATGCGCTCAGGGCGAAGGTGTGGCTGGGGCTCATGCCGAAGGTTTTCTGCATCATGGTCGGGGTGATCACGACCAGCACCACCACCGCCGAGGTCAGCACGCAGGTCAGGAGCATGGCCGGCAACAGCGCTTGCCGGTGGTCGCGCAATACCGTGCGCAGCGGCAGTTCGGCGTCGGCCTGGCGGCGCGCCTGCATGGCCAGGAATACTGGGGTTTCGCTGAGCCAACGGCGCAGCCAGACACCAATCACGCCAAACACACCGCCCAACAGAAACGGAAAGCGCCAGGCGTAGTCGAGGATTTGTTCAGCGGTGAACATCTGCGCCAGCAAGGTCGCCGTCAATGCCCCCAGCAGGTAACCGAAGGTCAGCCCGGCTTGCAGGAACCCCAAGGCATAACCGCGATGGTTGGCAGGGGCGTGCTCGGCGACGAAGACCCAGGCGCTGGGCACTTCACCGCCCACCGCCGCGCCCTGCAACACCCGCAGCGCCAGTAGGATCAGTGGCGCGAAATAGCCAATTTGCGCGTAGGTCGGCATGATCCCGATCAGCAGGCACGGCAACGCCATCATCAGGATGCTCAGGCTGAACACCCGCTTGCGCCCCAAGTGATCGGCAAAGTGCGCCATCAGGATGCCGCCCAGTGGTCGCGCCAGGTAGCCGGTGACGAAAATCCCGAAACTCTGCAGCAGGCGCAGCCATTCGGGCATTTGCGGAGGGAAGAACAACTGGCTCAGGGTCAGGGCAAAAAAGACGAAGATGATGAAGTCGTAGATTTCCAGGGCACCGCCCAAGGCGGCCAGGCCCAGGGTTTTGTAGTCGGAGCGGGAAAAACGCTGCGCCTGTGGATAAGTGCTGGCAGTCATGGAGAAGCTCGGCAGACAAACGAAAAGGCGTGCAGGTTATGAGCTGGGCCGGATCCTGGCAATCGCCGCGGATATATTCGTTTTACTCATTGATCCATGAAAATAACAACATTCCCAAATAAATGGCCTTGGGCCAAGATGCCTGCAATCCGCCCCATAATAAATACAAGAGGTAAATAACGTGGCCGATCCTATCGAAGAAAGCCGCTATGCCCGCTTTGCCCTGCGTTGCTCGAACTTTGCCGAACGCTGGTTTCCTGACTCCTGGGTGTTTGCCGCCCTCGCCGTGATCATTGTCGCCGTGGCGGCATTGGGCATGGGCGCGGCACCGACCGACGCCGCCAAGGCCTTTGGCGATGGTTTCTGGAGCCTGATCCCATTCACCATGCAAATGGCCTTTGTGGTAATTGGTGGCTATGTGGTCGCCAGCTCGCCGCCGGCCGTGAAGTTGATCGACCGCCTGGCGCGCATCCCGAAAAACGGCCGCTCGGCCGTGGCGTGGGTGGCACTGATCTCGATGGTTGCCTCGCTGCTCAACTGGGGCCTGTCCCTGGTGTTCGGCGGGCTGCTGGTGCGGGCCCTGGCCCGGCGCACGGATTTGCGCATGGACTATCGCGCCGCTGGCGCGGCGGCCTACCTGGGCCTGGGTGCCGTCTGGGCGCTGGGGCTGTCGTCATCGGCTGCGCAATTGCAGGCCAACCCGGCCAGCTTGCCGCCGTCGATCCTGGCAATCACCGGGACCATCCCCTTCACCGACACCATCTTTCTGTGGCAATCGGGCGTGCTGCTGCTGGCGCTGATCGTGGTCTCGCTGATCATTGCCTACGTCACCGCACCGGGCCCAAATTCGGCGCGTGACGCCAAGGCTTGCGGCGTGGACCCGGCATTCAACCTGCCCAAGCCACAACCGCCAAGCCGCCCGGGGGAATGGCTGGAACACAGCCCATTGCTGACCATCCTGCTGGCGCTGCTGGCCGCCGGCTGGCTGTTCCACGAGTTCTCGACCAAACCTGCGATCAGCGCGATTTCGGGGCTCAACACCTATAACTTCCTGTTCATCATGGTCGGCGCCCTACTGCACTGGCGCCCGCGCAGCTTCCTCGACGCGGTCACCCGCGCGGTGCCGACCACCACCGGGGTATTGATCCAGTTCCCGCTGTACGGCTCCATCGCGGCGCTGATGACCGTGGTCAAGGGCGGTGACGGCCAGACCCTGGCCCACCATATCTCGACCTTTTTCACCTCCATCGCCTCCCACGACACCTATGCGCTACTGATGGGCGTGTACTCGGCGGTACTGGGGTTCTTCATCCCGTCGGGCGGTGGCAAGTGGATCATCGAAGCACCGTATGTGATGCAAGTGGCCAATGACCTGCAATATCACCTGGGCTGGGCCGTGCAGATCTACAACGCCGCCGAGGCCCTGCCGAACCTGATCAACCCGTTCTATATGCTGCCGTTGCTGGGGGTACTGGGCTTGAAGGCGCGGGACTTGATCGGGTTTTCGTTTGTGCAGTTGCTGGTGCATACGCCGCTGGTGCTGTTTTTGCTGTGGGCGCTGGGGACGACGTTGAAGTACATGCCGCCGGTGATGCCTTAACCCTTGAGAGGCGCCCCCGTCATTGCGACGGGGGCACTAACTGCCTCTACTTAAGTTTACCGATAAACCCGCTAGATATTTCAAACAGGGAACCAAAAACTTCTGAAAACCACCTAACAGTGTCTTTTAGAATTCTCAAAAACACAAAATCAAACTAAGAGACGACCATATAAGCTTTAGAACTACAACTAGAGGTATTCATATGAAGATCACACCTTCAACTAATACACTAACACCTCAAAGCATGACAGAGGCCAGCAACACTCAAGATACTCACAAACAGAAACAACCGAAATTGAGAAAATTCATACAATTCATACCAGCTTTCGGCAAACCGAAAGGACGCGTAATATATTCAGAGTCCAATCCCAACCCGAGCATTTTCAAACCGGTTGTAAAGTTTACAAAATCCCCAACCTAGCTCATTGCTGAAAAAACTAAAGCCATAAATTTTTGACTCGACGATTATATAGGCTGCGAGAACTTCAACAATCTTCAAAGTCGTCAAAGTGTTTGGCTTCGCAGCCTGTATTGAACACGTCTATTCATAAAGCACCAACATCCCATTACCCGGGTGCTCTCATTGCAAGCTCATGGCAACCTGAGCAATACGCAGCATTTCACCGCTCCCTGCAAAAAACCGCATTTCCCGACGCATTTTCCCGGTCAGCCGCTACTGTGTGAGGGTAGGCATTCATCCCGCGCAGACGGGCTTTAGCTGACAAGGAAACACACATGTTTAAATCGACCAGGCTGTCCTTCACCTTTGTCGCACTTACTGTGAGCACGGTCTTACAAGCCGATGTCGAACTCGATCTGGGCACCGCGCAACGAGTCACGCAATTGTTCGCCTACCCCAACAATTGCAGTGTGATCTGCTTTCGCCCATGGACCCTGGAACAGACGGTTGAGCATTACCTCAACCAGAGTTTGCAGCGCGACGGCTACAGCCGGGCCCGCGTCAGTGTGAAGGCCAACGAGGATAAGGTGCTGGCCCACTTTACCGGCGTACCCGATGGCTATGGCCAGTCCTTGACCTCGCTGTTGAACACCGCTGACCTGGCCTACCAGGGCGCCAGCCGGCTGAACCGTGATGGCAAATGGCAATTTAGCTGGTACCTGTTCCTGCCACTGGGCATGGCCCTGGAAAACCGCAAGAGCATCGAGTTGATGCATTTCCCGCCGGATTATTCCCTGACCCATTACCAGGACTACCTGGAATCAGCCACCACCGACCGTTGGGCGACGTTACTGACCGCCAACGGTATACCCGCGACCCAGACCCCGGAATACCAGACCATCATCGATATTGCGCCGATTGCCGCGCCCTCATCGGCCGGCAAGGACCTGGAAGGTGTCTATGGCTATTTCACCGAGTACCAGACACGTATCGTCAGGGAACTGAGCCTGCACCCCAGCGGTTCACTGCCGATGCTGGCCTTTGGCGCGCCGGTGCGCAGTTGGGTCAAGCAACAATACGGGACAACTGTCGGGGTCCTGGGCCTGGCGCAGATCAACCCGGTGCCAGACAGCAAAGTCGCGGTACTGGGGGCCAATCACCCCAGTTACATCTGGTACGCCGCCAACCCGGACAGCTACGACGGTGACGAACAGAAAGCCGACGAGGCCGGCTTGAAAGTCATGGCCCAGGACTTGAGCGCAGCCTGCTGGCAGGCCGGGATGGGCCAGAAACCCGCCAGCGACCCCAATGTGTTGCTCAAGGGCTGCATGAAGACCTGGCAGGTCACGCGCAACGAGCAGACCTGCGAACTGTTCTACACCTCGGTTCGCGAGTTATCCCCTGATCAGGCCAAGGAAAAATGCACGACTCCGTCGGTCAGGACTCAGCTCAAGCGCCTGAAAAGCCCCATGCCAGAAGCCTCTGTCGCAGCGCCCGCCCTTTAACCGCGCCATTGGCTCTACACAAAAAACGCCGATATTCACTGTCAGATTTGACAGTAGATATCGGCGTCCACTTGCGTAAATCTTGGGTCGTGCCCATTTGCTGTACGACTGGCAGTCATATCACCACCAGGAGGTCGATGCAGCCCGACAAGGAGTCCTATGAAAACCCAGGCCATGGACGAGGTGCCAGTTGCTGCGAGTGACTGTCTTTATCCGTTCGCAACCCTGCTGGCCAAAAACGGCTACCCCTCGCCCCGACACTTCGAGGTGGTACGCACCAGGAACGGTCGCGCAACCGGGATCAAGGCCAAGGTCGCCTTCGACAGCCGCGTGCGCATCGCCAGGATTTCCGGGCACGCCCTAGGTGAACGGCGCTTGCATACGCTGCAAGTGTCTTCGCGCATCCACTTGTACGACCCGTGGTTCAGCGGCCTGCTCCTGCATTCGTGCGACCCGAATGTGTTTCTCGACATCAGCGAGCTGGAGCTATGGTCGATCCAGGCCATCCGCCCCGGCACCCTGCTGACGATGGATTACGCCACCACCGAAGACGTGCTGCACCAGCAGTTCCCATGCCGCTGCGGCGCCGGGAACTGCCGGGGCTGGATCACCGGCATGAAAGAGCCCTTGAACGCCGAGGGCCAGTTGTTCATGGAACAGTGGCGCCAGCGCAAGCGCTATTAAATGGCCTCTATCGGGCGCAGGCGGTATTGCGGCGGCAGTTGCTCAAACCCGGTGATGGTGGCGTTGAGGCTTTTCCAGCGACCGTCCTTGATCCCGTAGATGCAACCGTGGATCGACAGGCTCTGCCCACGGTGCCAGGCGTTCTGCACAATGCTGGTGTGACCGACATTGGCCACTTGCTGGATGACATTGAGTTCACACAGGCGATCGACGCGTTCCTCTTCGGTGGGCAACTGGGCCAGCACTTCGCGGTTCTCGTAGTACAGGTCGCGGATCGAACGCAGCCAACCGTCGATCAGGCCGAACTGGCGGTCCTGCATCGAGGCACGCACGCCGCCGCAGCCGTAGTGGCCGGTGACCAGGATATGTTTGACCTTGAGCACATCCACGGCGTACTGGATCACCGACAGGCAGTTGAGGTCGGTATGCAGCACCACATTGGCCACGTTGCGGTGTACAAACAGGTCGCCTGGCAACATGCCGACGATCTCGTTGGCCGGCACCCGTGCGTCCGAACAGCCGATCCACAGGTATTCCGGGGTCTGCTGGCGGGCGAGCTTGGCGAAGAATTCGGGATCTTCCTGTTTGATCGCATCCGCCCAGCGTTCGTTGTTATCAAGCAGGTCTTGTAGTTCGTTCATCAGGTCAGCCTCAGGAATCATGCGCAGGTATGACAGACGACCACCCGTCGAGGTCACGCTCGGGGGTAGATAGGCACACTATAACCCCGACAGCATGAGCAATTACGACGCCAAAAAGGCTGAAGGTGATGATAAAAACAGCCCGCTCCCACACAAGCCCTGTCTACAGGGGATGCTGTTTCAGTCGACCAGGGTACAGGCCATGACCACTGCGTCTTCGCGCCCACCCGCAACCGGGTAGTAATCGCGACGGCGGCCGATTTCGTTGAAGCCGTAGCGTTCATACAGGCGGAATGCGCCGGTATTGCTGTCGCGCACTTCCAGGAAGCATTCCCGCGCGCTGGCGGCATACGCCCTGGACATCAGGTGCTCCAGCAATGCCAGGCCCAGGCCACGGCCCTGGTTTTCCGGTTTGACGGTGATGTTCAGCAAATGCGCTTCATCGAGGATAATCTGCACTACGCCGTGGCCTACCTGCTGCTCGCCTTCGAACATCAGCCAGATCTGGTACTTGCCCAGCCCGTCGAGAAAGATGCCACGGGTCCAGGGGTGGCTGAACGCCGCGTATTCGATTTTCAGCACGGCATCGAGGTCAGCCTCGATCATCGGGCGGAAGGATAAAGCCTCACTCATCGGTTGTTTTCCAGCGCGCCATCAGCCGGCGCATGGCTTGCCAGACATCAGCCTTACGCTGTGGCTCTTCCATTAATAATTCCAGGCCCGGCAAGGCCCAGACCGAGCCCAGGCCGTCGATCTGCAGCTCGCGGTACCAGGCCTCGGCATTCGCCTCACCGGCAAACCGCACGGCGGGCAGGCCGATCAGCCACAGGCAGACACAAGGTTCATCTTCCAGGCGCGCCGAGACAAAACCTTGCACGAAGTCACGCGCGGCGTCCGGGCCCTGGTCCATATTGCCGCGCACCAGCAACGGCCAGCGCACCGGCTCGCCGACGATCTGCGGGCTGTCGGGCAGGCCGGCGGCGCGCAGCATGTCCTTGAGCAGCAGATAGGCAGGGTCGCGGGCCTGGAAACGTTCGCCGGTCGGCAACTCCACCAACAACAAACAGCACCCGGCCCGCAACAGTTGCAGGGCAAAGCGTGGCGGCGGTACGACCGCAGCCTTGGCGACCGGCGCCGGGGCATCGTCGGCCACTGCCGCGACCTTGGGCGCCGCTGACGGGCGCGGCACTTCGATCTTGACCCGCTCCGATGGGCGCACGGGCGCTTCAGTCGTGGGCTTGACGACCGCAACCGGCGCCGCCGCTTCCTCGCCCGAAGCGTCGAACGGCTCGAACGGTTCCAGCGCTTGCAGCAGTTCGGGCCGCGACGGTGCGGCAAAGGGCAATTCGGTGCGCGGCAGCCAGTTGACCACCTGCATGGCGGTCAAGTAAGCGCGACGTCGGGACTCGATAAGCAAGGCTCGGCCACTTGTGGATAACTAAAGAGCGCAGATTCTACCGCCCTTCGGCAACGATCGCCCACCGTTGATGCTTTTCTCTGCATTCCTGAGTGTCCATCGCGAACGCGCCCTGACCGGCTGTGGATAAATCCCGCGCCTGATGCAGTACAATCGCTGCTTTTAATCGCCAACCAGCCGGCCATTCCGATGATCGAACCCAAGCGCGTCTTGCGCGCCCTCGCCGAACACTGGGCCCTGCTTGAGCCACTGTGCGAACACTTTGACCAAGGCACCCTGAGCCTTGGCGAGTTGCGCGCGCAACTGGCGGCCCAACAACTGGACAGCACGCCACAGGACATCACCAGCCTGCTGGACGTGTGGATTCGCCTGGATATCCTGGTACCTGTCGCCAAGAGCCCGAACCGTTTCGAGCTCAATGCGCAGATCCATGACTTCCTGGCCTATCTTCGCAAGGAGCACCGGCTAGGCCTGTGCCTGGAAATCGAAGCCTACCTGCGCCATCTTGAGCGCTTGGCCGGCTATATCCAGGACGCCTTCGACATCCGCGACGGCCATGACCTGGCCCGTCAACTGCGGCTGTTGGACATGCGCGTGCGTGACGTGCTGAAAAAACTCGCCAACGACGAACAGGCCCTCGCGGCCGTAGCCGACCGCGCCAAGACCAGCGACCGGCAGATCCCGTTGCGCCAGCGCTATGCCGAGGTCCTGGCGACCTGGGACGAGTACGTCGAGCCGATGATTCAACTGGTGAACGCCGACGGCGCCTTCGAGCAAGGCGTGCGCAAGGTGGAAAACGTGCTGCTGCGCATGCTCACCGAGCAGCAGCGCCTGGGCCACCTGGTGGATGACGACATGTTGCTGCGCACCCACGCGCGCATCCTCGAAATGCAGACCAGCGCCCAGTTGACCTTGCGTCATGCCCGGGAACTGCTGCTGCCGCTGCGTGAAGAAGCACGCCGGCACAACGCCGTGACCCGTGGCGCCGCCTTGGCTCTGTCGGCGATCCGGCGCAAGGGCCTGGACGCCGTGCCGCAAGCGGCGATGCCAATGTTTACCCGGCCGCAAAGTACCTTCCTCGGCAGTGCCAGCCAGGTGGAGGCTTATGTGTATGCCCTGGCAAACTTCGAACCAAAACCTGCGCGTTTCCCCAAGGCCCACAAATCCCACAAGGGCGAAGCCCAGCGTGCGCCGCGTACGGTCAAGGAGATGCTGGAGCGTTGCGAAGACGCCCTGCCGATGCCGGACCTGATGACCTGGCTGCTGGAACAGGAACCGGACGGTGCCACCGACGAGTTGCTGTACTGGTTCTCGCGCCTGTCGCGGGAAAAGCGTTTCAAGCGCGAGCGCCTGGAACGCCAGGATTACCATACTCACGAGCATCAGGTCAGCCTGCGCTCATTCGCCCTGCTCCCGGCCACTGACGCGGCCGAGCACTCTGCGAGCACCCCTCATGCATCTTGATCTATCCGAACTGTCCCAACTGGCGCCGATCTTTCGCGAGTTGTTCAAGGGTTACCACGTCAGCCGCCGCGACCCGGAGCTGTACGCACAACTGTCGAACTTCCAGGACCAGTACCGCACGCTGTTCAAGGCCCTGGGCTTTGAGCTGGTGTGCGATACCCGTGGCTTCTACTACTTCGTGCCGGACACCGCCGTCGCTGCCGCGCAGGTCAACAAGACCGCACAGCGCCTGGCACTGTTCACCTTCATCATCGTCGAACACCTGGCCGACCAGGGCCGCGACCCGATTGCCGTGCTGGATGGTGGCAGCCTGGGCCGCGATGAGTTGCCCTCCTTGCTGGAGAAATACCGCGACCTGTTTATCCAGGCCGAAGTGCAGACCCAGGAAGAGTTGGAAGAAAAAATCATGCGCCGCATGACCCAGCTCGGCTTTGCCAGTGAAGATAACGGCGTCTACCGCTTCCTGCCGCCGATGCACCGTTTCCTCGACGTGTGCCTGTCGGTCCAGGCCGACCGCGACCTGGCGGCCAGCGTGCACAGCGTGCTGCCGTTGCCGGCGCCGGTGATCATCGACGAAGACAGCGATGAAAAACTGCTGCAGACCGATGACCCGCTGGACCTCAGTGACTTTGCCGATGACAGCGAAGAAGACGCCCTGGCCCGCGCCATTGCCGAAGAACAGGAGACCGATGCATGAGCAAGGAACGCTACGGCATTCGCCGCTTCGCCTTATTGAACACCGCCGGCTACAGCCTGGGCCTGTTCCCGCTGGAAGAGCCGTTGTCGGTGTATGGCGCGAACAACCTCGGTAAATCGGCATCGATCAACGCCTTGCAGTTCCCGATCCTGGCGCGCATGTCGGACATGAGCTTCGGCAAGTACACCCTGGAACAGTCGCGACGCTTCTACTTTGCCACCGACACCAGCTATATCCTCGTCGAAGTATCCCTGCCCCATGGCCCCCATGTAATCGGTGTGGTCGGTCGCGGCCCGGGCGGTGGTTTCGGTCACCAGTTCTTTGCCTACGCCGGCAAACTGGACCTGGCCCACTATCAGAAGAACGATACCTGCCTGCGCCAGAAAGAACTGTTCACCAACCTTGAGCGCGAAGGCCTGAAAGCCTATGAACTCAAGCCCGATGAACTGCGCCGCTTGCTGGTCGGCGGGCATACCTCGATCCCGCTGGACCTGACCCTGATTCCGCTGCGCTCCACCAGCGAGCAGAGCCTGAAGACCTTCCGCGCGCTGTTTATCAACCTGCTGCACATGCGCGAAATCACTGCGGCCAAGCTCAAGCAACTGTTCCTTGATGCGTTCGAGCACAGCCTGCGCTCGGGCAGTGTGGATTACATCGCCGCGTGCGAAGAAGCCTTCCGCGATGTGCGGCGCATGGAGCAGGACTACAACTCCCTGGTCGCTGCGGGCCCTCTGGTGGAAGCGCTTTCCAACGGGGTGAAGCAGCGCGAAGTCCTGCGCGGCAAACTGCACCGTTTGTCGCCATTGCTCGATTCGCTGCTGGGCACCTGGTCGGACTACGCCAGTGCACGCAAGGAAGAGCTGACGATCCAGGCTGAACATTACCGCAACGAGCAGGATGCACTGCAGAACGATCAGCGCGGTGGCACCCAGGAACTGATGCGCCTGGAGCGGGAAATCAGCGGTATTCAACGCTGGCTGGGCGAGCTGTCGGTGCTCAAGCATCGCTTTGCGCTGGTCGATGACGTCAAGGTCCTGGAGCAGCAACTGCTGGCGGCCAAGGATGCGCACGACGAACTGGCCGGCGCCCTGGCGCAGTCGCGACAGTTCAGCGCCGAAGATCTGGATGAGCGCCTGCGCGACCTGGAAAAACGCCTGAAGTCGGTCAAGCAGCAACTCGATCACGCCGACAACAACAGCTACGCCAAACTTCGGGAAGAATTCTCACAGCAGGACGTCGAGCGTCTGATGCGCCTGTTCAACAGTTCGCTGTTCAGCCTGCCACTGGGCGAACATGGCATCACCCTGGATGAAGACGGCCAGTGGGTCAAATCCCTGGAACTGATCCTTGATGGCTTCACCGGCGAGCGCTTTGAAGTGCCGGGGCTGTCCATCGACATCTCGCACATCGAGCCACCGGCATTGCAGGCCCTGGCCGATCGTGCGGCATTGCGCGACCAGAAAGAGCGCCTGGAAAAAGAACTCAAGCAACTCAAGACCCAGCAAGCCGTGGCCTCTGACCGGGCGGCGAGCAAGACCCAGACTGAAGCGCTGTACCAGCAGGTACTGGATGCGCAGAAAGCCCTGGAAGACTTCCGCCGCAGCCAGACCCTGAGCGCCGAGGAAGGCGAGAAGCTGGAAAACCTGGCGCAGATGGAAGCTGCGCAGGACGAGTTGAAACGCTCCAGCGATGCCTTTACCGAGCGTGTCCAGCAACTGTCGGCCAAGCTGCAACTGGTCGGCCGACAGATCGGCGACATGGAAGCCAAGCAACGCACTTTGGATGACGCGCTGCGCCGTCGCCAGTTGCTGCCGGCCGACTTGCCGTTCGGCACGCCGTTCATGGATCCGGTCGACGATTCCATGGATAACCTGCTGCCGCTGCTCAACGATTATCAGGACAGCTGGCAAGGCTTGCTGCGCGCTGACGGGCAGATTGAGGCGCTGTACGCTCAGGTGCGCCTCAAGGGCGTGGCCAAGTTCGACAGCGAAGACGATATGGAGCGTCGCCTGCACCTGTTGATCAACGCCTACGCGCACCGTACCGATGAGGCCCTGACCCTGGGCAAGGCGCGCCGTGCGGCAGTGACGGATATCGCGCGGACGTTGCGCAACATTCGCAGTGACTACGACAGCCTTGAGCACCAGTTGGCACTGTTCAACCGCGAGATCAACAAACGCCAGGTGTCCAACCTGCAGAGTTTCCGTATCGTACTGGCGCCGAACAAGGAAGCGCTCAAGCATATCGACCAGATCATCCACAGTGCCGGTCAGTATGAGGAAGGCGAGACTCTGTCGGTGTTCGACCTCAGCCAAAGCGCCGAGCAGGACAACAAGAACGAAGAGGCCAAGGAGTACCTGGCGCGCCTGGTGGCTGCCAACCATAACCAGTTGGGGCTCAAGGATCTGTTCGAACTAGCGTTCGAGATTACCAAGGTCAATGGCCAGCCGGTGATTCATACCGATATCGACGGTGCTGCATCCAACGGCACCACCATGACCATCAAGGCGCTGACCAACATGTACTTGTTGTTGCACTTGATGGACCGCGACCAGGCCGGTCGCGTGCGCCTGCCGTACTACCTCGATGAGGCGGCGGATATCGACGAGAAGAACCAGGCAGCCTTGCTGGAAACCAGCCTGCAACTGGGCTTCGTGCCGATCCTGGCCAGTGTGAAGCCACAGGTTTCCGCCCAGGTGGCGATCGACCTGGAAGGTGGCAGCGGACCGAACGGGATCTACATTGATGAGGCGGACTGGAAGTACATCCGTCGTCATGATGTGGTGAAGGCGACGGTGAATGTGCAGGCGGCTGAGCCGGAGTTGGATGAGGTCTGATCGGCTGTACTGAAATGCAAAAAGGCCGCGATCTTTTGGATCGCGGCCTTTTTTGTGGCGCCTGGATTTATTTACCCAGGGGAATCTTCGGCGCCCAGATCAACCACTCGTCTTCGAACTTGTCGAACAGCGGGAACGTCTGCTCAGGTAGCGCCGGGTTGCCCATGCGCTCGCCGTCCGGAGTAGCAAAGGCGATTCCGCCCTGAATCAGGGTTTCCAAAGACTCGGTGCGCACCGTCGCGCCTTTGAACAGGCCGAAGTCCAGACCGAAGCCACTGCTGTTCCAGAAACGGCTGCCACCGCGAACCAGCGGTGCGTACTTGGGCTCGATCAGCACATGGATCAGCACGCGATCAGCGGTCTTGCCCAGCTCGTAACCCGTGACCTTGCCCACGGTGACTTCACGGTAGGTGACTGGCACGCCGACTTTCAACGAACCACGACGGGCGGCGCTGAGTACCAGGCTCAAGCCGGCTTCCTGCACGTTGGTTTCTGGTGGTTGGGCCAGGGCCACGAAGTTCTTTTGCGGACCGGTGCTTTTCACCGCGGGCAGAACCTCGATGTACTGGCCAGTGACCAGGGTTTCCAGGTTGGCGGTTTTCATCAGCCCCAACTCGGGCTTGACCACCCAGAACTGGCTGCCGGCACGGGCGATCCGCTCAGGGACCTCAGTGATACGTGCGCTGAGCATCACCGACTGCATGTCGGCGCTCAGGTCGACGCTTTCAATCTTGCCTACGTCCAGGCCTTTGAAACGAATCGGCGTATCGATGCGCAGGCCGTCGGCGCGGTCCACCTTGATGGTGATCAGGGTGCCACGTTGGCTGGAGGCTTCGTGATCGGCAAACAAGCGGAAACGCGGAATGCGATTTCTCAGCGGCACATTCGGCTCTGGGGTTTCAAAGGCGATACCACCGGCCATCAGGCTTTGCAGAGACTCGCTTTTGACCTGGATGCCACCGGTGATGCCGCCGGTCAGGGTCACGCCACTGGCGTTCCAGAATCGTGTGGAGCCATTGACCAGGCCTTCGTATTCCTTCTCGATATGTACGCCGATCACCAGTTGCTTGCGCTTGCGCGAGAACTGATAGCTCTGTACCGAACCAACCTTGACCTGCTTGTAGAGGATCGGGCTGCCGACCTCCAGGGAGCCGAGGCTCTCGGTGAGCAGGACCAGGTGCAAGCCTGGGGAGCGCAGGTCCAGCGGTGGCGCCTTGGGCCGGGCGACAAACTCGCGTTGCGGGCTGGCGCCTTTGTCGCCGGGGCGGATGGCAATGTAGTTACCCTTTACCAACGCTTCCAGGCCAGTGATGCCCGCCAGGGAAATGGACGGCTTGACCACCCAGAACTGGGTGCCTTCTACCAGGTAATCCTCGGCCAATGGGTCGAGGGTCAGGTCGGCGCTGGCGCTGGACAGGTCCGAGTCGACCTTGAGGGCCTTGAGACTGCCGACCTGGATACCTTTGTACATCACGGGTGTGCGGCCGGCCTGCAAGCCCTCGAAGTCACTGAGCTTGACCTTGACGCGGATGCCCGCTGCGGCGGCATCGAAGTCTTCGTATAGGCGGAACGGCAGGCTCGGGTCGGTGGGCGGGCTGTCCTTGCGATTCTCCGGCGTGGCGAAGGCAATACCACCGGCGACAATGCTCGCCAGGGACTCGCTGCGCACTTTGACCCCGGACAGGTTGGCGTCGATGCTGATGCCGCTGGCATTCCAGAAGCGCGTATGTTTGCGCACCAGGTTGGCGTAGGTCGGCTCGATATAGATCTTTACCTCGACGGTGTTCTGATCAGCGGACAGCAGGTAGCTTTTGACCTGGCCGACCTGGATCTGTTTGTAGAACACCGGGCTGCCACGGTCGAGCGAGCCGAGCCGCTCGGCCTTGACGGTCAGGTGCAGGCCGGGCTTGGCGTCGGATAAAGGTGGCTCTTCGGAGAGCGCCTTGAACTTGCGCGTGGGCTCGCCGTCGCCGGGGCTAGCGGCGATGTAGTTACCCGAAACCAGGGTTTCCAAGCCAGTAATCCCGGCCAGGCTGACGCTCGGTTTGACCAGCCAGAAGCGCGTATTGGCCTTGAGGTACTGCTCGACATCCTTGTTCATCTCGATGGTGGCAATCACCCCGCGATTGCTGCCCTCGTCATCCAGGGCCAGGGTCGTGACCTTGCCCACGGGCATGCCTTTGTAGACCACTTCGGTCTTGTTGACCTGGATGCCTTCACCGCTCTCAAAGCGAACCTGGATCTCGATGCCCGTCTGGGTGTAGGCACGCCATCCGAGCCAGCCGCCGATCACCAGGGCGATCAACGGCAGTACCCAAATGGCCGACCAGTTCGAAGCGGGGCGGGTTTTAGCCTTTGGCAAATCAGTCATGGTCGTCGTCCGACTCCGTGTTATCCCAAATCAGTCGGGGATCGAAAGTTACTGCGGCAAGCATCGTCAAAATCACCACACTGGCGAACGCCACGGCACCGAGATTGGCCTCGATACTGGCAAGTCGCCCAAAATTTACGACCGCTACCAGAATGGCGATCACGAAGATATCCAGCATGGACCAGCGACCGATAAATTCGATAAAGCGGTACATGATAATGCGTTGTCGGGCAGAAAGCGGCTGGTGACGTTGTACCGAGAGCAGTAACAACGCGAGGCCCACCAGCTTGAAGGTTGGCACAAGAATACTGGCGACAAACACGACAGTGGCAATTGGGAACATACCGTAATGCACCAGATCGATCACGCCGGCCATGATGGTGCTCGGGGCACCCTGCCCCATAGAGTTGATCGTCATGATAGGCAACAGGTTGGCCGGAATGTACAGAATCGCAGCGGTAATCAGTAAAGCCCAGGTGCGGGTCAAACTGTTCGGACGACGAGCGTGGACCAATGCGCCGCAACGGGTACAGGTTTGCTCGCCGGTATCCGGGTCCTGCCTGTTGAGTTCGTGACATTCGCCACATATCAGAATGCCTGCATCAATCGCCCGCATGTTCGTCCTCCCCTGACAACGCTTGCCAGATCTGATGAGGTGACATGACAACCTCCAACAGAACCTGAACCATTAACAGACTGACAAAGCAGGCCAATCCCAGGCCTATGCTCAGGGATGCCATGCCGGCCAGTTTCACGATCGCGACCAGCACACCCATCAGGTAGACCTCAAGCATCCCCCAATCGCGCATATGGTGATAAATGCGATATAGCAATAGGCCATAGCTGCGACCTACGTTCCAGCGAATACTGAGCAACACCGCCAGTTGGCACAGCAACTTGAGCAACGGAATGCCCATGCTGCACAGGAACACCACCACGGCGACGCCTTGCATGCCTGTATTGAACAGGGCGACTACGCCACTCCAGACCGTGTCTTCAGCAGTCTGCCCGAGTAGATTGAGCTGCATGATGGGTAGAAAGTTCGCCGGGATGTACAGCAATAACGCCGCGATCACCAAGGCCAGGCTGCGCTCGACGACATTGTAGCGGTGGGCGTACATCTCATAACCACAGCGTGGGCACAGGGCCTTTTCACCGTGCGCAAGCTCTGGCTTACGCATCAGCAAGTCGCACTCATGACAGGCAACCAGGTCCTCCAGCGGTAGGTCGGACACCTGGGGGGTATCAACCGGGTCGGACATATAGGGCTCTAAGTCTAAAATGATCAGGTGCCTATTCTAGTGTTCTGGCTCAGAAATAACTGTGCAAATTTGTCGGGATGAGCCGACTGCAAGCGCAAGGGAGAGTATGGGTTGGGCTTGGAATCTTGCAGCTGGAAACTTGAAGCTTGTAGCAGCCCCTTTCCGAGCGCCCAAAACAAAACCCCAACTGCTTTCGCAATTGGGGTTTCGGAATTTAATCTTGACGATGACCTACTCTCACATGGGGAAACCCCACACTACCATCGGCGATGCATCGTTTCA
>NZ_VFIL01000013.1 GCF_007858285.1 Pseudomonas brenneri
CACGAATTGCTTGATTCAGTTGTTAAAGAGCGGTTGGTTAAGATCTTTCGTCTCAACCGAGGCGCGCATTCTACAGCAGCCTCATTTGCTGTCAAGTGATTATTTTCAGAAGTTTTCAAGGAATCCTCAACAACTTCAACCACTTGCGCTTTCGATCTCTCGTCAGCGGGAGGCGAATTCTACAGCGTTACACGCTGCTGTCAACACCTCTTTTTCAACTTCCTTTTGGCTTCGATGAACTGAAGCAACCCGCTGCCGAAAACTGCGTAACTCATTGTTTACCAAGGAGTTTTCCGTTTCGACTGCGCCGGAAGTGGGGCGAATTATAGACTTCCTGATTCTGCGGTCAAGGGCTAATTACACTTTTGTTGCAGAAGGTGCTTTTTTAGCAATAAGACGAGGGATTCGACGCATCACAGGCGGGATCCGCAGGAGCAAAAGCAGCGCGCCTATAGAAGCATAGATAGCCCATTCCTTCAGGTCAGCCCGCACGATCCAAAGCATGTGCAATAAACCAAGCCCCAGAATCACATACACCAAGCGATGCAGCTTCTTCCAACGGCTACCCAACCGACGCTGGCTGTAGCGATTAGAGGTCACCGCCAACGCCAGCAGGCCCAGGAAACCCAGCGCCCCCACAATAATGTAGGGCCGCTTGCGTAACTCCACACCCAATTGCGACCAATCCAACCCCAGGATAAATACACAGTAAGCCGCAAGGTGCAGCACCACATAAGCAAAGCACCACAACCCCAACTGCCGGCGCACAGCGATCCACCCTGCCCAACCGCTCAGTTTTTGCAGAGGCGTCATCCCCAAGGTGACCAGCAACAGGATTAGCGTTCCCAGCCCCAGGCGATCAACCAGCACTTTGCCGGGATCTGGCCCCAAGGCCAGGCTCCAGGCCTCATACAACCAATACAACGGCCACACCGCCGCTGCTATAAAGACGCCAACGCGCCATATGGGGTAACGCATCAATAGTTCTTCCGCAGATCAAGGCCCGTATAAAGAGAGGCGACCTCTTGCGAGTAACCGTTGAACATCTGCGTCTCGCGCACATTCGGGCTGAACAAGCCACTGGGCAGCCGTCGTTCCCGCGCCTGGGTCCAGCGCGGATGATCGACCGTGGGATTCACATTCGCATAAAACCCATACTCATCCGCCGCAATGCTTTGCCAGGTAGTTTTCGGCTGCTCACTCACCAGACTGATCCGCACGATGGACTTCACACTCTTGAAGCCATACTTCCATGGCACCACCAAACGCAGCGGCGCACCATTCTGGTTGGGCAATTCACGCCCATACATGCCCACCGCCAGGATCGCCAGAGGATTCATCGCCTCATCCAGGCGCAACCCTTCTACATAAGGCCAGTCGATCAGACCGAAGCTCGAACGCTGGCCCGGCATGCTCTTGGGGTCCTGGAGGGTTTCAAAGCGGATGTACTTGGCCTTGGAGGTCGGCTCAACCTGTTTCAGCAGGGCTGATATGGGGAACCCCATCCAGGGAATGACCATCGACCATGCCTCGACACAGCGCAGACGGTAGATCCGTTCTTCCAACTGATACGGCTTCATGAAGTCTTCCAAGGCATAACGCCCCGGCTTTGCAACCTCCCCATCAATTACGACGCTCCATGGCTCGGTCTTGAGTGACCCGGCATTCGCCGCCGGGTCGCTCTTGTCGGTACCGAACTCATAGAAGTTGTTGTAGTGGGTCGCATCCTTGAATGGCGTGATGGCTTCGTCTTTGACCGTCACCGCCTGCCATTGCGTACCAGGCAGCTTCTCGGCAAACCAGCCGGGAGCCTTGCCGGGCTCGACATCGGCATAACGCGCAGCGTCAGCCGCACTCGCCCAACGCGGCAGGCTACTGGCCGCGATACCGGCAAGCGCGCCACCGAGCAAACTGCGACGGGAGAAATAGAGGGATTCTGGGGTGACATCCGATTCGTGGCAGTCGGACGCTTTGGGCAACTTGATTAACATGGCAACTCCGCAGCATTGGAGAACTGATGCACCAATAGACTGCGGAGTATGGGGGAAATTACATTAAGGCAATGTTTTGTCCCGGCGAAGATGCAGCAGGTACTGAACCGGACCCGATGCGGCATACACCAGGAACGCCAGCAGCAGAATCCGCGGTGGATCGCTGAAGACGACCGCGAAGACCAGCACCACCACCAGAATCGCCACGAAAGGCACTCGCCCCTTCAGGTCGAACTCCTTGAAGCTGTTGTACTTGATGTTACTGACCATCAGCATGCCGGCCGCCGCAACCATCAAGGCCACCAGGAACGACATCTTCGAACCCTGGATACCGTAATCACTGAACGCCCAGACAATACCCGCCACCACACCTGCCGCGGCAGGGCTGGCCAGGCCAATGAAGTAGCGTTTGTCGGCAGTACCTACCTGGGTATTGAAGCGCGCCAGACGCAGTGCAGCTCCCGCCACATAGATGAAGGCAACCATCCAGCCAACCTTGCCCATATCTCCCAGCGCCCAGGCAAACGCCAACAACGCAGGTGCGACACCAAAGGCAACCATGTCCGACAGAGAGTCGTACTCGGCACCGAAGGCGCTTTGGGTATTGGTCATCCGCGCCACGCGCCCATCAAGGCCGTCGAGCACCATGGCCACGAAGATCGCGATGGCGGCAAAACCGAAGTATTTGCTGGCACTCGCCGCATCACCTGCCGCCAAGGCGCTCTGGGCGCTCATGGAATTGATGATGGAGTAGAAACCGGCAAACAGGTTCGCCGTGGTGAACAGGTTGGGCAGAAGATAGATGCCACGATGCCGGACCTTGCGGCCTTCCGCGTCACGCCCTTCTTCGACATGCTCATCGATCGGTAGCAGGCTTTCGGCGTCAGAGGCCTGGTTTGGCTCTTCGGGACGTTCGCTCATGGACTTTACCTTGCAACGGTGTGAAAAAATTCGACAGACACTTGCGGCGAGTGTTCGCCCGCAAACGATGCAGCTTTATACCAGAACCAGCCCTCAAACGAAAAAACGCGGCCGAGGCCGCGTTTTCACTTGATACGTACGACTTAGTTCTTGGCTTTGTCGACGATCTTGTTGGCACCGATCCACGGCATCATGGAGCGCAGTTGCTCGCCGATGATTTCGATACCGTGAGCGGCGTTGTTACGACGCTTGGCGGTCATCGAAGGGTAGCCGGTTGCACCTTCGCTGATGAACATTTTGGCGTACTCGCCGTCCTGAATACGTTTCAGGGCGTTGCGCATGGCCTGACGGGATTCGGCGTTGATCACTTCCGGACCGGTCACGTACTCGCCGTATTCGGCGTTGTTGGAGATCGAGTAGTTCATGTTGGCGATACCGCCTTCGTACATGAGGTCAACGATCAGCTTCAGTTCGTGCAGGCACTCGAAGTAGGCCATTTCCGGCGCGTAGCCAGCTTCAACCAGGGTTTCGAAACCAGCTTTTACCAGCTCGACGGTACCGCCGCACAGAACGGCTTGCTCGCCGAACAGGTCGGTTTCGGTCTCGTCCTTGAAGGTGGTTTCGATGATGCCGGTACGACCACCACCAACGCCTGCGGCGTAGGACAGTGCAACATTCTTGGCGTTGCCCGAGGCGTCCTGATAGATCGCGATCAGGTCAGGGATACCGCCGCCTTTGACGAACTCGGAACGTACGGTGTGGCCTGGAGCCTTGGGCGCGATCATGATCACGTCGAGGTCAGCGCGCGGTACTACCTGGTTGTAGTGGATCGCGAAGCCGTGGGAGAAGGCCAGGGTGGCGCCCTTCTTGATGTTCGGCTCGATTTCGTTCTTGTACAGCGCGGACTGGAACTCGTCCGGGGTCAGGATCATGACCAGGTCGGCAGCAGCAACAGCGGAAGCAACGTCAGTCACTTTCAGGCCATGAGCCTCTGCCTTGGCAACGGTCGCCGAGCCTTTGCGCAGGCCAACGGTCACGTCAACGCCGGAGTCTTTCAGGTTGCACGCTTGAGCGTGGCCCTGGGAACCGTAGCCGATGATGGCAACTTTTTTGCCCTGGATGATCGACAGGTCACAATCTTTTTCGTAATAAACTTTCATGAGGTTCCTCTATATATCCAGGCCCTTAGGCCATTCACTAATTGGGTTAGATGCTGAGTACTTTGTCGCCACGGGCAATCCCGGTGACACCACTGCGTACGGTTTCCAGAATCGAGGCCGTCCCGATCGACTGGATGAAGCTGTCCAGCTTGTCGCTTGTACCGGTCAGTTGCACGGTATAAACGCTGGCGCTCACATCGACGATCTGCCCGCGATAAATATCGGTAGTGCGTTTGATCTCGGCACGCTGGGCGCCCGTGGCCTTGACCTTGACCAGCATCAGCTCGCGCTCGATGTGGGCACTTTCCGACAAGTCGACCAGCTTGACCACTTCGATCAGCTTGTTGAGGTTCTTGGTGATCTGCTCGATCACCTCATCGTGGCCTACAGTAGTCAACGTCAGACGCGACAGGGTCGGGTCTTCGGTCGGGGCCACGGTCAGGCTTTCGATGTTGTAGTTGCGTTGCGAAAACAGGCCGACAACACGAGACAGAGCGCCGGGTTCGTTCTCCAGAAGCAGGGAGATAATGTGCCGCATGATTAGGTTCGCTCCGTCTTGTTCAGCCACATGTCGCGCATAGAGCCGTCTTTGATCTGCATCGGGTAGACGTGCTCGCTGGTGTCGACCTGGATGTCGATGAACACCAGGCGATCCTTCATGGCGAACGCCTCTTCCATCTTCGGCTTCAGATCCTTCAAATCGGTGATGCGCATGCCGACGTGGCCATAGGCTTCAACCAACTTGACGAAATCAGGCAGCGATTCCATGTAGGAATGGGAGTGACGGCTGTTGTAGCTCATGTCCTGCCACTGGCGAACCATGCCCAGCACACCGTTGTTCAGGCAGACGATCTTCACCGGCAAGCCATATTGCAGGCAGGTCGACAGCTCCTGGATGTTCATCTGGATGCTGCCCTCACCGGTCACGCATGCAACGTCGGTGTCGGGGAAGCTCAGTTTCACACCCATGGCCGCAGGGAAACCAAAGCCCATCGTGCCCAGGCCACCGGAGTTGATCCAGCGGTTAGGCTTGTCGAACTTGTAGTACTGCGCGGCGAACATCTGGTGCTGGCCCACGTCGGAGGTCACAAAGGCGTCGCCCTTGGTCACTTCGCACAGGGTTTCGATCACGGTCTGTGGCTTGATAATGCTGCCGTCGCCCTTGTCGTAAGGGAACAAGCCGCGATCGCCACGCCATTCGTCGATCTGCTTCCACCAACTGGCAACGGACTCCTTGTTCGGTGCCTCACCGATGTCCTTGAGCGCGGCGACCATTTCGGTCAATACGCTTTCCACTGGACCTACGATCGGCACGTCGGCCTTGATGGTCTTGGAGATGGACGCCGGGTCAATATCGATGTGGATGATCTTGGCATTCGGGCAGAACTTACTCGCGCCGTTGATCACCCGGTCATCGAACCGCGCCCCCACGGCCAGAATCACATCGGCGTGGTGCATGGTCAGGTTGGCGGTGTAGCTGCCGTGCATGCCGAGCATGCCGACGAACTGACGATCCGAACCCGGGAAGGCGCCGAGCCCCATCAGGGTGTTGGTCACTGGCAGGTTCAGCATCTTGGCCAGTTCGGTCAGCGGTGCGGAACCGCCGCCCAGGATCACCCCACCGCCGGAGTAAAGCACTGGGCGCTTGGCCGCCAGGAGCATTTCTGCTGCCTTGCGGATCTGCCCCGAGTGCCCACGAACAGCCGGGCTGTAGGAGCGCAGCTTGGCTTTCTTCGGGAAGACGTATTCGAATTTTTCCGCCGGGTTGGTCATGTCTTTCGGGATATCGACCACCACCGGACCCGGGCGACCGGACTGTGCGAGGTAAAAGGCCTTTTTCATGACGTCCGGGATCTCCGACGGATGCTTGATCATGAAGCTGTGCTTCACGATCGGCCGGGAGATACCGATCATGTCGGTTTCCTGGAATGCATCGGTACCAACCATGGTGCTAGGCACCTGGCCGGAAATGATCACCATCGGAATGGAGTCCATATAAGCAGTCGCGATGCCGGTAATGGCATTGGTTGCGCCTGGGCCGGACGTTACCAGGACCACACCGGCTTTACCGGTGGCACGGGCATAACCGTCAGCCATATGGGTCGCGGCCTGTTCGTGGCGAACCAGGATGTGGGTAACACCAGGTTCCTTGAACAGTGCGTCGTAGACATGCAGCAGAGCACCACCTGGGTACCCGTAGATATAGTCGACGCCTTCGTCACGCAAAAAGCGGACGAGCATCTCACCACCAGATAAAAGCTCCACGTTGTTCACCTCTAAAACGCCAGAATACCGTCCGTTGAAAACCGACGGGTCTTAATAGGTTTACTTCTCAACAGAGCATGAGCGACGGTGGTCGCCGACTACGTCAGCACTGACTGAGCAAGTATTGGGATCGTCCCAAGTGTTGCGGGCTTTTCCCACCCAGCGCGAGGTAACGCGTTGCGGGTGTAACAGGTCGGCGCGGATGTGCGCCTCATGATCTGCTGAGCGGGCCTGCTTCTGGCAGTCCCGATACAGCGGACTTTGGATTCTTCTGTTTCAGCCCCTTCAAGTCAAGCAATAATTGCGCTTTTTTCCAACTAAGCGCATGAGAACGCAGAAGAAAGGGGTTTGAGGAGGGATAAAACTCGCCTGAATGTCGTCAAGCGGTAGAAATGTGCGCAAGACTGCCGGAAAAACCGGCAGTCAGGCAATTAACGAGCGTCGACGATCAGTTGGTCGAACTTTTTCAGCGCATTGCGCAAGCCGAGGCTCTCGCGCGGACGATCGGCGTAGACCATCTCGGCCATCTCCAGGATTCCCGACGCATTGGGCAGCGGCAAGTCCTGCTCCAGGATCTGTTTCATCCGGGCCAGGAAAATCCACTGCAACCACTGATGAAAATCCAGGGTATCGACAGAAAAAGGCTCGACGCTGCTCAGCGCCTCGGCGCTGGGAGACACTTCGTCCCACCAGCCCTGCACGCGCAGTTCACGCTCAATCAACAGCAATTGTTCGGCAATCGCCGGAAAACGCGAATCCATCAGAGGCTGACCTTGGCTTTTTGCCGGGCCTGGGCTGCGCCAGCGGCGTCACCTTGCGCAGCGCGGGCATCACCAATCAAGGCCCACAGACTGGCTTGCAGGTCAGGGCGACCATTGGCCATGGTCAAGCCACGACGGGCGAACTGTTCAGCTTGTGGCGCATCCCCCTGGGCCATGCGCACTTGTGCCAGGCGATACAGAACCTGTGGTTCACGCGGCGCTACACGCTGGGCGCGCTCAAGGCTGGACGATGCGCCGTTCAAGTCACCCCCAGCCTGCTGTTGCTGGGCGGTCGTGAGCAAGGCCAGGACCGGACCGTCCAATTGCTCGTCGGCAGACAGCCCACCGCTGCTTGCGGAAGGAATCCCACTCGGTGTCGAAGGCATGGAGTAGCTGCCCTGGTTGATCGGCGCCGTTTGAATCGGCGCGGAGTTCGACGGACCCGGGGTGATTGGCCCAGGCGTCCATGGCGCGGAGCTGATCGGCGCAGAAGTCGTGGCACCACCGCCCGGAACCATGACCACCACACCGGAATCCTGAGGCACGGCCTGCGTCGTGGCTGGGTTCGGACGCGTGACCACGGTCTGGCGAAAACCGCCATTGGCCGAAATCCGATCATTGTTGGACACGGCCGTGCCGGAATCCACCACCGGGATGGAGCCACGCTGCACGGTGGAACAACCACTGAGCAAAGCCAATGTTGTAACAGCTGGAATCAACCACTTGTTCACTTGAAATCCTCTTTGCTTAATTCATCCAGCCCTTGACCCAATCCATCACCGAATCCGCGTCTGTGGGCACGCCACCACACGGTGCGCCGGCTGGCGGTTCGCTGCCGCGAATATACGGCATCTGCACCGCGCCCGGACAGTTGGCATCGGAGCCCTGGCCGGTATGGGGATCGATCCAGGCCTGAACGATATTGTCAGGTTGTGGCATGTTCAGTGGCAGCGGGTCGGCCTTGCGCATAAAGCTGGTCCAGACCTGCAGGGCGCCGGTCGCGCCGGTAAAAGGTGTCTTGCCGTTGTCATCACGCCCCAGCCAGACCACCGCGAGCAGGTCCTGGCTGAAACCGGCGAACCAGCTGTCACGGGAATCGTTACTGGTACCGGTCTTGCCAGCCAGCGTCAGGTTGGACGGCAACACGCTGTAGACCGAGCGCCCGGTACCTTCGCGCATGACGCGCTGCATGGCGTTCTGGGTCAGGTAGATGGAGGCTGGATCAAAGCGCTGTTCAATCTGGAACGGATAACGCTTGAGCGGCTCGCCTTCCGCCGTGAGAACACTACGAATCCCGCGCATCGGCGTGTTGAAACCACCGTTGGCGAGGGTCTGGTACATGGTTGCCACGTCCATCGGGCTCAAGCCCCCCGCGCCCAGCAACATCGACGGGAACGCCGGGAACTCGCGGCTGACGCCCAGTCGCGCCAGCGTCTTGAGCACATTCGGCACACCCAGTTCCAGGCCAAGTCGCGCCGTGGACAAGTTGTAGGAATGCGCCAGGCCCTGGTACAGGAAAACCGTACCGTGGGAGCGGCGATCATAGTTCTGCGGCTTCCACACCTGACCATCGGCACCCTTGACCGAAAACGCCTCGTCGGACAACCAACTGGTCAGTGTGTATTTGCTCGGTTTTTCCAGCGCAGTGAGGTACACCGCCGGTTTGATCAGCGAGCCAATCGGCCGCACGGCATCCAGCGCCCGATTGAAACCGGCGAAGCTGGCCTGACGGCTACCGATCATGGCCTGGACTTCACCGGTTTCCGGATTGGTCACCACCATGGCGGCTTCGACTTCGTCCGAGCCTTTACGCCCGGCCAGGCGCTTGAAGGTATCGCTGACCGAAGCCTCGGCCTTCATCTGCAGGATCGGGTCGAAACTGGTGAAGATCCGCAGGCCTTCTTCGGTCAAGTCTTCGTCGCGATAATCTTCGCGCAACTGGCGTTTGACCAGGTCGATAAAGCCGGGGAACGAGCTGTCTGCCAACTTGCCACGGGTGGTGACACCCAGGGGCATCTTCTTCGCGGCAGCCACCTGTTCAGCGCTAGCAACGCCCTGCTGCTCCAGCACATCGAGCACCAGATTGCGGCGTTCCAGCGCCCGCTCCGGGTTGCGACGCGGGTTGTAATAGGACGGCCCCTTGACCATGCCCACCAGCAACGCCACCTGGTGCAGCTTCAATTCGGACAATGGTTGACCGAAGAAGAACTGGCTGGCCAGGCCGAAACCGTGCACCGCCCGCTGGCCATCCTGGCCGACAAACACCTCATTGAGGTACGCCTCCAGAATTTCCTGCTTGCTGTAATGCAGCTCCAGCAACATTGCCATCATGGCTTCGGTGAGTTTGCGAGTCAGGCTGCGCTCACTGGTCAGGTAGAAATTCTTGACCAATTGTTGCGTCAGGGTACTGCCACCCTGAGTCATCCGCCCGCCGGAGGTGTTGACCCACACGGCACGGGCGATGGACTTGGGCGATACGCCCCAGTGGCTATAGAAGTCCCGATCTTCGACCGCGACCAGGGTTTCCAACAGGTAGGGCGGTACCTGATCGATCTTGATCAGGATGCGATCTTCAAGGTTCTTCGGGTAAATCCCGCCGATCAGCAACGGCTCAAGGCGCACCACCGGCAGTTTGCCGCCATTAAGTGCCGACAGCTCGGCAACGTAATCACCGGAGAAGCGCACACGCACAGGCTGCGCCTTTTCCAGGCCTTCATAGAACTGGAAACCCCGGGTATTCAAGTCAACCGTGTTCCCGCTGACAGCCGCAGCGCCCGGGCCGTTGGCCACGGCTTCACGCCGATAGCCCAGCGCATCGAGTTCGGTGAGGAAGTCCGCCTTGCTCAGCTTCTGGCCGGTAAACAGTTCCAGCGGGCGAGCGTAGACCTTCGCCGGGATGGTCCAGCGTTTGCCTGAGAACTTCTCCTGGACCACCGCATCAAGGTAGACCGCGATGCCTGCGATCACCACCAGGCCCACCAGGCCGAGCTTGAGCGCCCAGCCCAACCAGGGGCGCAGGCTGCGGGGAGGAGGTTTTTTACGGGAACGGGGAGATCGGGTACGAGTCATGGCGGCGGATTATACGCACTTTATTGATGATCAACATGAACCGGACGGCGGTTTGCATGACCGGCTTGAGCGGCCATAATGCGCACCATTATTTTCCCAGACTCCGAAGGATCGCCCGTGAGCCAGCCCCTGATTGCCGCCCTGCAAAACCCGGCCTTGTTTCCTCATCCGGTCGACGCGTTTCAAGTCATCGAAACCCATATTTCCTGGGTCCTGCTCACCGGCCCCTATGCCTATAAAATCAAGAAGCCGGTGAACTTCGGCTTCCTCGACTTTACCCAATTGGACGCCCGCGGCCACTTCTGCAATGAAGAGCTGCGCCTCAACCAACGCCTGACACAAGATTTGTATCTTGACGTGTTGCCGATCACCGGCAGCGCTGAAGCACCGCAACTGGGCGGCGAAGGCCCAGCCATTGAATATGTGCTGAAAATGCGCCAGTTCCCGCAAAGCCAACTGCTGAGCACGTTGCAGGCCAATGGCGAGCTGACCAGTGGCCACATTGATGAGATGGCCAGCCAGATTGCCCACTTTCACCTGAGCGCGCCCAAGGTTCCCGAAGCCCATCCCGCCGGCACCCCGAACGAGGTGATGGCGCCGGTGCGGCAGAACTTCGAGCAGATTCTTCCCTTCCTCAGCGACAAGGCCGACCTGGCCCAACTGCAAGCCCTGCAAGCCTGGGCCGAGAGCAGCTTTGAACGCCTCAAGCCGCTGCTGGAGCAACGCAAGCTCAATGGCTTTACCCGTGAGTGCCACGGTGATATTCACCTGGGCAACGCGACCATGATCGACGGGCACGTGGTGATCTTCGACTGCATCGAGTTCAACGAACCGTTTCGCTTCACCGACGTGTGCGCCGACACTGGCTTCCTGGCCATGGACCTGGAAGACCGTGGCCTCAAGTCGCTGGCCCGACGTTTTATCAGCCAGTACCTGGAGCTGACCGGCGATTATCAGAGCCTGGAGCTGCTGAACTTCTATAAAGCCTACCGTGCCCTGGTGCGGGCCAAGGTCGCGCTGTTCAGCATGCCGTCCGAGGCAACACCGGTCGAGCGGGCCACCACCCTGCGCCAATACCGCAACTACGCCAACCTGGCCGAAAGCTACAGCACCATCCCCTCGCGCTTCCTGGCGATTACCCATGGCGTGTCGGCGACCGGCAAAAGCCACGTGGCGATGCGTCTGGTCGACGCGCTGGGGGCCATTCGCCTGCGCTCGGATGTCGAGCGCAAACGCCTGTTCGGTGAGCAGCAGGTCGAGAATACCCCGCAAGCCGGGATTTATGCCGCAGATGCCAGCGCAGCGACCTACGCCCGCCTGCATACCCTCGCCGAAACCGTGCTGCGCGCAGGCTTCCCGGTTGTCCTGGATGCGACCTACCTCAAGCGTGAGCAACGCGCCGCTGCCGCCCAGGTCGCAGAAGCAACCGGGGCGCCCTTCCTGATCCTTGATTGCAATGCACCGCAGGCTGTTATCGCCAGTTGGCTGGCAAAACGTCAGGCAGATAAAAACGATCCGTCTGACGCCACCCTGGCAGTCATTGAAGAGCAGCAAGCCAGCCGTGATCCCCTGAGCGCCGAAGAACTGCTGCTGAGCAAACGGGTCGAGACCAATGAAAGCGGGACACTGGACGCACTGGTTGCCCATGTTCGCCAACGCTTGCCGGGCCTGTAATAAATATTTCTTGGCCGTGAAGCCGTTAACAGCTCACGGCCAGCAATAGTGGCACTATAATGGCGTCATAATTCCAACGGGAGATGCCGCCATGGGCCAGCCGAAGCTGCTTGATACCCCGCTCTACGCACTACTGCATAAAGATGACATCCGTGGCTTCAACCAGGAACGCCCCAAGGGTGGCCCCATCGATATGCGCGGTGGCGATTTCCGTGGGCTCGACCTGCGGGATCTGGACGCTGCCGGCGTGGACTTCACCGACGCCTACTTCCGCTCGGCCGACTTGCGTGGCCTGGACCTGCGCGACTGTTCGCTGGAAGGCGCCAGCCTGGCCCATGCGCAGATTTCAGGCGCTTACTTCCCGCCCGAACTGAGCGCTGACGAGATCCTCATGTCGGTCAATTTCGGCACTCGCCTGCGTTACCGCACCCGCTGACAGCACATCCTCACCCCCGGCCCCGCGCAATGCGGGCTGGGGGCTTGCGCCGCTCACCGTCAACATTCCAGCGCCAGCCTTAGAAGCGTTTACATCGTTTCTGAGCAAAGAACTACGCTTTTCCTACTGAGCGCTACACTCCTTTCAGGCTTGCCTGGTCACGATACCCACCGAACCATTCGGCCGTCGCAAGGAGGCTTGATGAATGATGAGCTGCAACACCTGAAAAACCTTGGCAAGACCTCGGCACAATGGCTGCATGCGGTGGGCATCCATAGCGCTTCGGACCTGCGCCGCCTGGGCGCGGTAGACGCCTACCGGGCAGTACGCACCCGCGGCTTCCGGGCTTCCAAAGTCCTGCTGTATGCCATCGAAGGCGCATTGATGGATGTGCATTGGAACGATATTCCAACCGAGCGCAAGGAAGCCCTGAATCGCCAATTGGACGCACTGTCGGTCCGCAACAAGAGCTGAGAGGGCCTGATGCCCAGCGTTTTCGGGAATTCCAAACAGACGCTTGAGGAAACATCCCGGGGCCGCAAAAACAAATGTTGACTCTTAAATGAGAATCGTTATGATTATCACAACTGGTCGCGAGATCAGCCGATAACTGAAAGACCATTGGTTCGGACTCTCAGCTTATCTCCTCATCAGGCTAATCACGGTTATTTGACCCGGCTCTTGCCGGGTCTTTTTTTGCCTACGGTTTTTTAACGGGCGATGATCAATGGATGACCTAGCTCAGGATGGGGCTGCACCAGTACATCCAGGCCAAACACCGCCTTGAGCAGTTCAGGACGCAACACCTGCGTCGGCGTATCCAGGGCATGGGGGCGGCCGTTCTCCAGCAGCAGGATACGGTCGCAGTAGCGCGCGGCCAGGTTCAGGTCGTGGAGGATCACCAGCACGGCGGCACCACGGTCAGCGAAGCTGCGGATAGCCTGCAAGGTGGTGTGCTGGTGCAAGGGGTCAAGCATCGAGGTCGGCTCATCGAGCAATAACGTCTGCCCAGCTTCACCCGGCCATAGTTGCGCCAGTACCCGCGCCAGGTGCACGCGCTGGCGCTCGCCACCGGACAAAGCCAGGTAGCTGCGCCCGCTCAAATGGCCCACATCGGCGGCCTGCAAGGCGGCGGCGATGATTTCATCGTCGCGCACGCGCCCGGTCTGATGGGGCAAGCGCCCCATGCCCACCACTTCCTCGACGCGAAAAGCGAAGTCCAGGGTCGACACTTGGGGCAGCACCGCAAGGCGCTGGGCCCGTTGCGCGCCCTGCCAATCCTTTAGCGCGCGATCGCCCAGCCATACCTGCCCCTCATCCGGGTGCAACTGCGCACACAATGCACCGAGCAATGTGCTTTTGCCCGCGCCATTAGGGCCCAGCACGCCCAAGACTTCACCCGGCCTGAGGTCCAGGGTCACATCGGCCAATACGGTTTTGCGACCGCGACGGACCTGCAGGTTTTCCACTCGCAGCATCAGGCGCGCCCTCGTAACAGCAAGTAAAGAAAGAACGGGGCGCCGATAAAGGCGGTAACAATCCCAATGGGCAATTCCGCGGGTGCCAGGGCCAGGCGCGCTACCAGGTCAGCGAATAACAACAGGCTCGCGCCAGCCAGCACCGAAGCCGGCAACAGCACCCGGTGATCCGGCCCGGCCAGCAGCCGCACAAGGTGCGGCACCACCAGCCCGACAAAGCCGATCAACCCTGCGGCCGCGACCGCTGCGCCCACCCCGAGGGCCGTGCAAAACACCAGCTCACGCTTGAGCCCCTCAACGTTGATCCCCAGGTGACTGGCTTCCGATTCCCCCAGGAGCAAAGCGTTGAGCGCCTTGGCCCGGCGCGGTAGCCACAGCGCCACACCGGCACTGACCAGCAACAACGGCCACAAACGCGAGTAGCTGGCACCATTGAGGCTGCCCAGGTTCCAGAACGTCAGGGTGCGCAAGGTGGCGTCATCCGCCAGGTAGGTGAACAGGCCCACCGCCGAGGCCGCCAGTGCGGTCAAGGCGATGCCGGCCAACAGCATGGTTGCGACATTGGTCTGGCCGTCACGTCGTCCCAGGCGATAGACCAGCGCAGTCACACCCAGCCCGCCGAGAAACGCACACAACGACAGCAGATACGGCCCCACGGCATCCGGCAGGCCACCGAAAGCCGCGCCACCGACGATGGCCACCGCAGCCCCCAGCGCGGCGCCACTGGACACGCCGACCAAACCCGGGTCGGCCAACGGGTTGCGGAACAACCCCTGCATCGCCACCCCCGACAGCGCCAGCACCCCGCCAACCGCCAGCCCCAACAAGGTGCGCGGTAAACGGATCTGCCCGAGAATCAACTCGGCCTGCTCCAACCCCTGGGCCTCGATGGGCACGCCAAGCAAACGCAAGGCGGCGCGCAAGGTGTCGAGCAATGGCAGGCTGACCGGCCCCAAAGCCAGGGACAGCCAGATCGCCAATACACATAACAGGCTCAAGCCGATGAACAGCGCGCGCGGTTTAACCAGAGTGGTCATGGGGCAGCTTGGGTTTTAGGCGGATAGAACCCGGCGGACAAGGCTTGCAGGCTGGCCGGCAAACGCGGCCCCAGGCCACCGACCAACAAGGTGGGGTCCAACTCAAAGACTCGCCCGGTCTTGGCCGCAGAAGTGGCTGCCAGAATCGGGTTTTCCTTGAACAAGGCCGCGCGGGCTGCCTCGCCACTCAGGGCGCGATCAGAGAACACCAGCACTTCAGGACTCAGCCCCGCCAGGGACTCTACGGAAAATGGCTTGTAGCCACTGTGCGTCGCCAGGTTGTGCCCACCGGCTTGTTGCAGCACCCAATCGGCGGCAGTGTCCTTGCCGGCGATCAGTGGTTTGCCACCGGCATGCCCGAGCACCAGCAGCACACCTGGGGCCTTTTGCCGGGTTTGCGCCTGGGCCACAGCGGCTTTCTGCTCGTCCAGTTGCTGCTGATAGGTGTTGAACAGTGCCGCAGCCTTGGCTTCGGCCCCCAACAGTTTGCCAAGATGTTGCAGGTTGCCTTGCAGGGTCGGCAAATCCGGCTGCGCGGAGAACAGCTCCACTTGCACGCCTGCACCACGTATCTGCGCCAGCACCGGCGGCGGCCCCATTTCCTCGGTGCCCACCAGGATTTGCGGGCGCAGGCTCAAGATCCCTTCGGCCGACAGTTGGCGCTGGTAACCAATACTGGGCAGTGCCTTGAGTGATTGCGGATGCTGACTGGTGGTGTCGACACCCACCAGTTTGGACTCCCCACCCAGGGCCGTCACCCACTCCGACAATGCACCGCCTGCACTGACCCAGCGTTGTGGCAGCTCAGAGGCTTGTGCCCCGTGGTTGACCAGCAGTCCGACAACAAGCGCAATAGCGCTGGTACTCAGGCGCATAAAAGGGTTTCCTTCCAAGGGGTGGAGCCACTGAATCACTCAATCGTGTGACAGATCCTGGCGGTCTGGCATCGTACTGAGCACGCAGTCAGCTAACGGGCGAAGCCGGCATTTGATAATTGTTTGCATTTGAACGTCAAGCGCCAGGCTCGCCCATAAACCCCGGATCGCCCTGCAGCCCTTGACCCGTACCACCTGAGAACACTCATGAAGTTTCTGTGCCCGTCCCACGAACTTGCCCAAGACAGCAGCCGCGGCTTCGATCTCGATGGCCGCAAGCTGTTTGCCGTACGCCGCGAAGGCCGGGTGTATTTCTATATCAACCGTTGTCCTCATCGCGGCGTACCGCTGGAATGGCAACCTGACCGGTTTCTCGACCCCAGCGCGAGCATGATCCAATGTGCCACCCATGGCGCATTGTTTCTGATCGAAAACGGCGAATGCGTCGCCGGCCCCTGCGCAGGCCAAAGCTTGACCCCCCTGCCCGGCCGCGAGGACGCACAGGGATTGTGGGTACAGCTCTAGGGGTTGAGCAACACTGGCAGTGGGCGATCGATATAGATTTGCTGCGCACTCACCTGCACACCGTAAGCTAAGACTTGCACCCCGGCAGCCTTGGCTTCACGCAGTGCCGCGGCATAGCCCGCGTCGATTTCCTCGGCCGGCCGTACACCGTCGATGCCAGACAGATTCACACAGTACAACTGCACGGCTCGTACACCGCTGCGAGCCAGATGCGCCAGCTCACGCAAATGTTTGGCCCCACGCTGAGTCACCGCATCGGGAAACGCTGCGATAGGCGTGCCGTCAAACCCCAGGGTGACACTTTTGACTTCGACATAAGCTGCACCGTCGGGGTAGTCCAGGCGAAAGTCGATACGGCTCTTCTCCTGGCCGTAGGGCACTTCGCGCTTTAAGGCGGTAAAGCCGTTGAGTTCGGTGATCACTCCAGCATTCAGCGCTTCTTCAACCAGTTGATTGGCGCGCGCGGTGTTGACGCACGCCAGGCGGCCCTGGGGTGTTTGCGCGATTTCCCAGGTCCCCGGCAGCTTGCGCTTGGGGTCGTTGGAGCGGCTGAACCAGACTTGCCCGCCCTCGACCATGCAGTTGAACATCGAGCCAGTGTTCGGGCAGTGGATGGTCAGCAATTCGCCGGCTGCGGTTTCGATGTCGGCCAGAAAGCGCTTGTAGCGGCGAATCAGCCGACCTTCTTCGAGAGGAGGATGAAAGCGCATCAGCCTTGCCAACTCTGCAAGCCACGGGCAATGCGTTCCACTGCTTCCTGTAGTCGATCAAGGTTTTGCGTGTAGGCAAAACGCACATGATGACCGGCCTGGAAGCGACCGAAATCCAACCCTGGCGTGAATGCCACATGCTCGGTTTCCAGAAAATGCCGGCAGAACGCGAAAGCATCGCCACCAAAGGCACTGATATCGGCATACAGGTAAAACGCCCCTTCAGGCTCGACCGCAATACCGAAACCCAACTCGCGCAGAGCCGGTAACAAAAAGTCACGCCGGCGACCGAATTCGGCCCGTCGCTCTTCAAGAATCGCCAGGGTCTGCGGGGTAAAACAGGCCAATGCTGCGTGCTGGGCCATGCTGGGGGCGCTGATGTACAGGTTCTGCGCCAGTTTCTCCAGTTCGCCCACGGCTGCGGGGGGCGCCACCAGCCAGCCAAGGCGCCAACCGGTCATGCCGAAATACTTCGAAAAACTGTTTAGGACGAACGCGTCATCATCCACTTCCAGCACGCTGGCTGCGTCAGTGCCATAGGTCAGGCCGTGATAGATCTCATCCACCACCAAATGGCCATTGCGCGCCTTGATCGCACCGGACAGGCCAGCCAGCTCATCACGGGTCAGGATGGTCCCGGTCGGGTTGGCCGGCGAGGCAACCAAGGCCCCCACGCTGTCCTGGTCCCAATAACGCTCCACCAGGTCGGCGGTCAGTTGGTAACGCACCTCGGGACCAACCGGCACCAGTTGCGCCGCACCCTCGACCAGTCGCAGGAAATGCCGGTTACAGGGGTAGCCAGGGTCCGCCAGCAACCAGTGCTTGCCGGGATCCACCAGCAGGCTGCTGGCCAACAGCAAGGCCCCGGAGCCGCCCGGGGTGATCAGGATGCGCTCGGGGTCGATGTTCAAGCCATAGCGCTGCTGGTAGAAACCACTGATGGCCTCGCGCAACTCCGGCAGGCCACGGGCAGCGGTGTAGCGGGTCTTGCCATTGGCCAGCGCGGCCTGGCCGGCCTGGATGATCGGCTCGGCGGTGGTGAAGTCCGGTTCGCCGATCTCCAGGTGAATCACATCATGGCCAGCGGCCTGTAGCTCATTGGCCCGCGCCAGCAACGCCATGACATGAAAAGGTTCGATAGCACGACTGCGAGCACTGTAGGGCTGAGCCATTAGCCTTCCTTAACAATGAGGACAAAATCGGGATTCTACCGAACCCGTGAGGTAAAACATGTTCTATTGCCTGCCTGGCTGGCGATGATGAGCCGGGCAAGCGCCGGCAAAAAGACTAAAATCATCATTCGGGACGATGCATGCCCGGCCACGGCGGGTCGCAGCCGTTTGCAACCCCGGCGCGACGGGCCCAGACAACCGGGAGTGGCGCACCCCGAATCTATCTGGTAAGTTCGCCCGCTTGCAGCCGCAGGGCCGGCAGGTGTCGGTGATGTTGCAATCCTGCGCAATGGATTAGAAGAGTGAGAGGCGGTCTATTCATGTCCACCCAAGCAAAGCAACAGAGCATCAGCGGCTTCGAACCCTACATCGAGTCGAAGGGCGAAGAGTACATGGGCGAGCCCATGCGCAAGCACTTCACCAAGATCCTGCAGAAATGGAAACAGGACTTGATGCAGGAGGTCGACCGTACCGTTGACCATATGAAGGACGAAGCAGCCAACTTCCCTGACCCGGCCGACCGAGCCAGCCAGGAAGAAGAGTTCAGCCTTGAACTGCGCGCCCGTGATCGCGAGCGCAAGCTGATCAAGAAAATCGACAAGACGCTGCAACTGATCGAAGACGAAGAATACGGTTGGTGCGAATCCTGCGGCGTCGAGATCGGCATTCGCCGCCTGGAAGCCCGTCCTACCGCAGACATGTGCGTGGACTGCAAGACCTTGGCCGAAATCAAGGAAAAGCAGGTCGGCAAGTAATCCCTGCCGAGCTGAACGAATGGGGCGTGCAAACGCCCCATTTTTGTTTCTGGCGCCTGGCGGTTTTCCAGTAATATCCAGGCCATGACAGCCTCCCCCTATATCGGGCGTTTCGCCCCCACGCCCAGCGGCCACCTGCACTTCGGCTCCCTGGTTGCAGCCCTCGCCTCCTATCTCGACGCCCGTGCCAATCAAGGCCGCTGGCTGATGCGCATGGAAGACCTCGACCCACCCCGTGAAGAACCCGGCGCCCAGGCAGCGATCCTGCATGCCCTGGAAAGCTATGGTTTTGAGTGGGACGGGGAACTGGTCCGACAAAGCGAGCGGCATGATGCCTACGCCAAAGTACTGAACGACATGTTCAACCATGGCCTGGCCTACGCCTGCACCTGCTCACGCAAGCAACTGGAACCGTACAACGGCATTTACCCCGGCCTGTGCCGTAATGCCGGCCACGATCAGCAGGATGCCGCCATTCGTCTACGTGTTCCCGAGCTGGAATACCATTTCACCGACCGTGTACAAGGCCAATTCCGACAACACCTGGGCCGCGATGTCGGCGATTTCATCATCCGCCGCCGCGACGGCCTATATGCCTATCAACTGGCCGTGGTGCTCGACGATGCCTGGCAAGGCGTAACCGATATCGTACGCGGCGCCGACCTGCTCGACTCGACGCCACGCCAGCTGTACCTGCAAGAGTTGCTGGGCCTGCGCCAGCCGCGCTACCTGCATGTGCCCCTGATCATCCAGCCGGACGGTAACAAGCTGGGCAAATCCTACCGCTCCCCGCCATTGATGCCCGACCAGGCCACACCGTTGCTACTAAGGGCGTTGCGCGCGCTCGGCCAGCAACCTGGGGATGAACTGCACCATGCCAGCCCACGGGAACTGCTGGATTGGGGCATTGCGCACTGGGATGCCACTCGGATCCCGCGCACACTCACATTGGCCGAGGCGCAATTACACTGAAGGCGCTTGCAGCCTGCCAGCCATCCGTTAACATCGCCGCAGTTTTTCAATCAGAGGCCAACATGTACATCTATCGCTTGGTCCTGCTGTTGGTCGTCGGGATCTACCTGTTTTCTCCCGCCATCATGGACTGGTGGATCGACGCCACGGGCGCCTGGTATCGCCCTTATCTGCTGTGGCTGATCCTGATCGTCGTGACCTTTATCCTGCAGAGCCAAAAAGATGCCGATGAGCTTTAGCCTGACCCAGATGCTGCTGATCAGCGCCGCCTACCTGGCCGCGCTGTTCGGGGTGGCCTGGATCAGTGAGCGCGGGATGATCCCGCGGGCGATCATTCGCCACCCGCTGACCTACACCTTGTCGCTGGGCGTGTATGCCAGCGCCTGGGCGTTCTATGGCACGGTGGGCCTGGCGTACCAGTACGGTTACGGATTTCTTTCCAGCTACCTCGGAGTCTCTGGGGCCTTCCTGCTGGCGCCGGTGCTGCTGTACCCGATCCTGAAGATCACCCGCACCTACCAGTTATCGTCGTTGGCCGACCTGTTTGCCTTTCGCTTTCGCAGCACCTGGGCCGGCGCGCTGACCACGATTTTCATGCTGATCGGCGTGCTGCCGCTTTTGGCCCTGCAAATCCAGGCCGTGGCCGATTCCATCGGCATCCTCACCCATGAGCCGGTGCAACATCGCGTGGCCCTGAGCTTTTGTGCGCTGATTACCCTGTTCACGATTTTTTTCGGCTCGCGGCATATCGCCACCCGGGAAAAACACGAAGGCCTGGTGTTTGCGATTGCCTTCGAATCGGTAATCAAGCTGATCGCCATCGGCGGCGTGGGCCTGTACGCGCTGTACGGCGTGTTCGACGGCCCGCAACAACTTGAGCTGTGGCTGCTGCAAAACCAGACCGCCCTCGCCGCCCTGCACACCCCGCTGCAAGAAGGCCCATGGCGCACGCTGTTGCTGGTGTTCTTTGCCTCCGCCATCGTCATGCCGCACATGTACCACATGACCTTTACCGAGAACCTCAACCCGCGCTCGCTGGTCAGCGCCAGTTGGGGCTTGCCGCTGTTCCTGCTGCTGATGAGCCTGGCGGTGCCGCTGATCCTCTGGGCCGGCCTGAAACTGGGGGCCACCACCAACCCGGAATACTTCACCCTCGGCATCGGCATCGCCGCCAACAGTAAATCCCTGGCCTTGCTGGCCTACGTCGGCGGTTTATCGGCGGCCAGTGGCTTGATCATTGTCACCACCCTGGCGCTGTCGGGCATGGCCCTCAACCACCTGGTGCTGCCGCTGTACCAGCCGCCTGCCGAAGGCAACATCTACCGCTGGCTGAAATGGACACGCCGCGCGCTGATCGTGGCAATCATCATGGCCGGCTATGGCTTCTACCTGCTGATGGCGGCCGAGCAGGACCTGGCCAACCTCGGCATTGTGGCCTTCGTCGCTACGTTGCAGTTCTTGCCGGGCGTGCTCTCGGTGCTGTACTGGCCGACCGCCAACCGGCGCGGGTTTATCGCCGGGCTGCTGGCGGGGATCCTGGTGTGGCTGGTGACCATGCTGCTGCCGCTGGTCGGTAACCTGCAGGGCTTCTACATCCCGCTGCTGAACATGATCTACGTGCTGGATGACACCAGTTGGCACATGGCGGCCATCGCCTCGCTGGCAGCCAACGTGCTGATGTTCACCCTGATCTCCCTGTTCACCAACGCCAGCCCCGAAGAAACCAGCGCCGCCGAAGCCTGCGCCGTAGATAACGTGCGCCGCCCGCAGCGCCGCGAACTGCATGCGGCTTCGCCCCAGGAGTTCGCCACGCAACTGGCCAAGCCCCTGGGCGCCAAGGCTGCGCAAAAGGAAGTGGAGCAGGCACTGCGCGATCTGTACCTGCCCTTCGATGAGCGCCGGCCCTATGCCCTGCGCCGCCTGCGCGACCGCATCGAGGCCAACCTGTCCGGGCTGATGGGCCCCAGTGTGTCCCAGGACATGGTGGAGACTTTCCTGCCCTACAAGGCCGGCGGCGAAAACTATGTCACCGAAGACATCCATTTTATCGAGAGCCGGCTGGAGGACTACCACTCGCGCCTCACCGGCCTTGCCGCCGAACTCGACGCCCTGCGCCGCTACCACCGCCAGACCTTGCAGGAACTGCCCATGGGCGTCTGCTCCCTGGCCAAGGACCAGGAGATCCTGATGTGGAACAAGGCCATGGAAGAACTGACCGGCATCGCCGCCCAGCGCGTGGTGGGCTCGCGCCTGACCACCATCGCCGATCCGTGGAAAGAATTGTTGCAGGGTTTTATCAACCTGCCGGATGAACATCTGCACAAACAGCACCTGGCCCTCGACGGCCAGACGCGCTGGCTGAACCTGCACAAAGCAGCGATCGACGAACCCCTGGCCCCCGGCAACAGCGGCCTGGTGTTGCTGGTCGAAGACCTGACCGAAACCCAGATGCTCGAAGACAAACTGGTGCACTCCGAGCGCCTGGCCAGTATCGGGCGCCTGGCGGCTGGGGTGGCCCACGAGATTGGCAACCCGATCACCGGTATCGCCTGCCTGGCGCAGAACCTGCGTGAAGAGCGCGAAGAAGACGGCGAAATCACCGAAATCAGCGGGCAAATCCTCGAACAGACCAAGCGTGTCTCGCGCATCGTGCAATCGCTGATGAGCTTTGCCCATGCCGGCGGCCACCAGAATCACGATGAAGCGGTGTGCCTGGCCGAAGTCGCCCAGGATGCCATTGGGCTGCTGGCCTTGAACCGGCGCAATTTCGAAGTACAGTTCTATAACTTGTGCGATCCGGAACACTGGGTGGTCGGCGACTCACAACGCCTGGCCCAGGTGTTGATCAACCTGCTGTCCAATGCCCGCGACGCGACACCCGCTGGCAGTGCGGTAAGGGTCAAGAGCGAGGCTTTCGAGCACACGGTCGACCTGATCGTGGAGGACGAAGGCAGCGGTATTCCACAGAACATCATGGACCGATTGTTCGAACCCTTCTTCACCACCAAGGACCCTGGTGAAGGTACCGGTCTGGGCCTTGCACTGGTCTATTCCATCGTTGAAGAGCATTATGGACAAATCACCATCGACAGCCCGGCTGACACCGAAAGCCAACGCGGCACCCGTATTCGGGTGACCTTGCCGCGTCATGTCGAAGCGACGTCCGCTGTGAACTGAGACCGTCGAGAGAATTGAATCAATGCCGCACATTTTGATCGTCGAAGACGAAACCATTATCCGCTCTGCCTTGCGTCGCCTGCTTGAACGTAATCAGTACCAGGTCAGCGAAGCCGGCTCGGTGCAGGAAGCCCAGGAGCGTTTCAGCATTCCCACGTTCGACCTGATCGTCAGTGACCTGCGCCTGCCTGGCGCACCGGGCACCGAACTGATCAAGCTGGGCCAGGGCACGCCGGTGCTGATCATGACCAGCTATGCCAGCCTGCGCTCGGCGGTCGACTCGATGAAGATGGGCGCGGTGGACTACATCGCCAAGCCTTTCGATCACGATGAGATGCTCCAGGCGGTAGCCCGTATCTTGCGTGACCGTCAGTCGGCCAGCAGTGCACCCGCTGAACGACCTGCCGGCAAGGCCGCCAATGGCAGCGACAAGCCAGGCGTGGACAACAGCAATGGCGAAATCGGCATCATCGGCTCCTGCCCACCCATGCAGGACCTGTACGTCAAGATCCGCAAGGTTGCGCCCACCGACTCCAATGTTTTGATCCAGGGCGAGTCCGGTACCGGCAAGGAGCTGGTGGCCCGTGCCCTGCACAACCTGTCCAAGCGCGCCAAGGCACCGATGATCTCGGTGAACTGTGCGGCGATCCCCGAATCCCTGATCGAATCCGAACTGTTCGGCCATGAGAAAGGTGCCTTTACCGGTGCCAGCGCCGGACGCGCCGGCCTGGTAGAAGCGGCGGACGGCGGCACGCTGTTCCTCGACGAAATCGGTGAACTGCCCCTGGAAGCCCAGGCGCGCCTGCTACGGGTGCTGCAGGAAGGTGAGATTCGTCGGGTCGGCTCGGTACAGTCGCAAAAAGTCGACGTGCGCCTGATTGCCGCGACTCACCGGGACCTCAAAAGCCTGGCGAAAATCGGCCAGTTCCGTGAAGACCTGTATTACCGCCTGCACGTGATCGCCCTCAAGCTGCCGGCCCTGCGTGAACGCGGTGCCGACGTCAACGAGATTGCCAATGCGTTCCTGTTGCGCCAAAGCGCCCGGGTCAACCGTACCGACCTGACGTTTGCGGCCGACGCCGAACAGGCCATCCGCCATTATTCGTGGCCTGGCAACGTGCGCGAGCTGGAAAACGCCGTGGAACGCGCGGTGATCCTGTCGGAGAGCCCACAGATCTCCGCCGAGCTGCTGGGCATCGATATCGAACTGAGCGACCTGGACGATGACGACTTCATTGGCCTGGCACCGCAACAGGGCGGCAGTAACACCAGCCACGAACCCACGGAAGACTTGTCCCTGGAGGACTACTTCCAGCACTTCGTCCTGGAGCACCAGGACCACATGACCGAGACCGAACTGGCACGCAAACTGGGTGTCAGCCGCAAATGCCTGTGGGAGCGGCGCCAGCGCCTGGGCATTCCACGGCGCAAGACCGGGGTTGCCAGCGAAAGCTGAGGCCAGCTCACATCGGGTAACACCCCAAACGTGAAAAAACTGTTACCTCAGATATTCACGTAACAAAAAGCCGGGGCTTACGGTAACGAAGCCCCGGCTTTTTTATGCCTGCCAAACCCACCATAACCGGCAAAACCCCTTGTTTTGCTGGGGTTTGCAAAAGTTGGCACGCACCCTGCTATATGCTTAGTACAAGAACAATAAAAAGCACCGTACACACACAATAAAAATAAGACGAATCGACTCACGCATAATAAAAACAACACGGCGGAGGCGCAGCTAACTGATTCTTTTGGAGAGGCGTTGCATTTGGGGCTTGCCCCGCAACCAGGCCGAGAACAACAAAAACTGCCCTAAGGCAGAGCCTGAACTGGTTGGATCATTGATCATAGCAACACAGCGACCAAAGCAATCCGTTTGCTCTTGACTCCCGATTGGGAGTGTCATGAAGGTCAAATCTCATGGCGAGGGCGATCAACAAAAACAAGAAGCCCGAAATCAATAATAAAAATAGAGCACGCAACTACTTTCTGGGGGAGCTTCGGCTCCCCTTGTAGTTTCTGCAATTTGAGCATCACGCCGGCTTATTTAAGCCTCTGGCTCAACGCTTGCAGCTAGTTCCTACACCATCCCCTGACTAAATGCTAGAATCCCGGCCCATCATGCGGTCATTCTTCGTTATGGCCGAACATTCCTTCAAACAGTGCATCCCATGCTGAAGAAGTTGTTCCAGTCATTCCGTTCCCCCTTGCGTCGTACGCAACACATTCGCAGCACGCCTGAAGTGCTCAACAGCAATCAACATTCGCTGCAGCGCGCCCAGTTCAGCCGTTATGCGGTGAACATCGTCGAACGCCTGCAGAACGCTGGCTACCAGGCCTACCTGGTCGGCGGTTGCGTGCGCGACATGTTGCTCAACATCACTCCCAAGGATTTCGACGTCGCCACCAGCGCCACGCCCGAACAAGTGCGTGCCGAGTTTCGCAACGCGCGGATCATCGGCCGGCGCTTCAAGTTGGTGCACATCCACTTTGGTCGCGAGATCATCGAGGTCGCGACCTTCCGCGCGGGCCACCCGCAAAACGATGAAGAGGAAGACAGCAACCAGTCTTCCCGCAACGAAAGCGGACGTATCCTGCGGGACAATGTGTACGGCACCCTGGAAGAAGACGCGCAACGTCGCGACTTCACCATCAATGCCCTTTATTACGATCCGGTCAGCGAACGCATTCTCGATTACGCCAACGGCGTGCACGATATCCGCAATCACCTGATCCGCCTGATCGGCGACCCCACGCAGCGCTACCAGGAAGATCCGGTGCGCATGCTGCGGGCCGTGCGGTTTGCCGCCAAGCTGAACTTCGGCATCGAGAAACACACGGCCGCGCCGATTCGCGAACTGGCACCCATGCTGCGGGAAATCCCCTCGGCGCGCCTGTTCGAGGAAGTGCTCAAGCTGTTCCTGTCCGGGCATGCCGCCGACACGTTCGAAATGCTGGTGGACCTGCAGTTGTTCGACCCACTGTTCCCGGCCAGCGCCGATGCACTGGAGCACAACCCGACGTACACCCACACCCTGATCAGTGAAGCGTTGATCAACACTGACCTGCGGATCAAACAGAACAAACCGGTGACCCCGGCGTTCCTGTTTGCTGCCCTGCTCTGGCCTGCGTTGCCAGCCCGGGTACTGCGCCTGCAGAACCGCGGCATGCCGCCGATTCCGGCGATGCAGGAAGCGGCGCACGAACTGATCGCCGAACAGTGCCAGCGCATCGCGATCCCCAAGCGTTTCACCATGCCGATCCGCGAGATCTGGGACATGCAGGAGCGCCTGCCACGGCGCAGTGGCAAACGTGCCGACCTGCTGCTGGACAACCCGCGCTTCCGTGCCGGCTATGACTTCCTGCTGCTGCGTGAAAGCGCTGGCGAACAGACCGATGGCCTGGGCGAATGGTGGACCGACTACCAGGACGCCAATGACAGCGAACGCCGCGAGATGATTCGTGAGCTCAGCAGCAAAGGCGAAGCCACTGGCGACGGGCCGAAAAAGCGCCGTCGCAGCAGCGGTAGCAAGCGCAAACGCAGTGCCGCCGATACCTCTGGCGAGTAAGCACGGTGGAGCGTATCTACATCGGCATGGGCAGCAACCTCGCTGCCCCGCAGCAGCAATTGCGCAACGCCATAGAGGCGTTGGCGCAATTGCCGAACACCACAGTCGCGGGTGTCTCTGCCTTCTATCAAAGTGATTCCCTGCTTCAGGGCCAACCGCGCTATACCAATGCCGTGGCGGCGCTGGACAGCGCCCTCGCGCCGCTGGAACTGCTGGATGCACTGCAAGCCATCGAGAACGATCAGGGCCGCGAACGTCTTGAACGCTGGGGCCCACGCACCCTGGACCTGGATATCCTGCTGTTTGGCGAGCGCCTGATCGATGAGGCGCGCCTCAAGGTGCCTCATTACCAGATGCATCTGCGGGCTTTTGTGCTGTACCCGCTGGCTGAACTGGCGCCTGCCACGTTGCAACTGCCTGACGGCCGTCTACTCAATGACCTGCTCGCCGAATGCCCGTTCGTCGGCCTGGAACGCTTGCCACTGTAGGAGCGAGCTTGCTCGCGAAAATCGTCAATATAAATGCAGGCTGCCTGATTAAACGCGCTGTCTAGATGTTCTTCGCGAGCAAGCTCGCTCCTACAATCGCATCAGTAACAGCGGTAACACCCCACTCGTAACAATGCGGTAACACATCCAATTGACTTCCAGAGTCCTCCTCACGACTATAGGCGTCCCGCTGCCGCCAACCCGGCGCTGAAGGGCGCAATCCAGGCCTTATAAGCACTGCTCTGAAGAAAGTGCGCCTGTATAAACGAAGACTCACGCGCGTTACTCGCTGTTTCCAAGCGCCTGAATGAGGACCCTTTTCATGCCAGACATTACCCTGACCACCTTGCAGAGCCTCAAACTCAAGGGTGAAAAAATCGCCATGCTGACCTGCTATGACGCCACCTTCGCCCATGCCTGCTGCCAGGCCGGCGTCGAGGTGCTACTGGTGGGCGACTCCCTGGGCATGGTTCTTCAAGGGAATGACAGCACACTGCCCGTCACCACAGACGAACTTGCCTACCACACCGCCAGCGTCAAGCGCGGTAACCAAGGCGCCTTCATCATCGCCGACCTACCGTTCATGGGTTACGCAACGCTTGAGCAGACCTTCCAGAATGCCGGCAAGCTGATGCAGGCCGGGGCACATATGATCAAGGTCGAAGGTGCCGTTTGGCTCGCCGAGTCGATCCGCCTGCTGGCTGAACGCGGTGTACCGGTGTGCGCGCACATGGGCCTGACGCCGCAGTCGGTGAATATCCTCGGCGGCTACAAGGTCCAGGGCCGCAATGAAGCCCAGGCGCGGCAGATGCGGGCCGATGCCATTGCCCTGGAGCAGGCCGGCGCGGCGATGATCGTGCTCGAATGCGTGCCGAGCGAACTGGCTGAAGAAATCACCCAGGCCGTGAAAATCCCGGTGATTGGCATTGGCGCGGGCAGCGCCACCGATGGCCAGGTCCTGGTGCTGCACGACATGCTCGGCCTGGCCCTCACCGGCCGTGCACCGAAGTTCGTGAAAAACTTCATGGCCGGCCAGGACAGCATCCAGGCCGCACTGAGCGCCTATGTCGCCGAAGTCAAAGGCGTTACCTTCCCTGGCATCGAACACGGGTTCTCGGCATGAACACCGTCAAAACCCTGCGTGAACTGCGGGCCGCGGTCACTCACGCGCGCAGTGCGGGCAAGCGCATCGGCTTCGTGCCCACCATGGGTAACCTGCATGCCGGCCACGCCACACTGGTGACTCGGGCCGCCGAGCAAGCAGACTTCGTGGTGGCGAGCATTTTCGTCAACCCGCTGCAGTTTGGCGCTGGCGAAGACCTGGACAAGTACCCTCGCACCCTGGCCGCCGACCAGGAAAAGCTGCTGGTGGCCGGCTGCAACCTGCTGTTCGCCCCCACAGTCGACGAGATGTACCCTGATGGCATGACGGTGCAGACGCGAGTCAGCGTACCGCAGTTGTCCGAAGGACTGTGCGGCGCCAGCCGCCCCGGTCACTTCGAGGGTGTGGCGACGGTGGTGAGCAAGTTGTTCAACATGGTCCAGCCTGACCTGGCAGTGTTCGGGCAAAAGGACTACCAGCAACTGGCAGTGATCCGCGCCATGGTGCGCGACCTGAACATGCCGATCCAGATCATTGGCGAGCCTACGGTGCGCGCCGATGACGGCCTGGCGCTGTCCTCGCGCAACGGCTACCTGACGCAAGAACAGCGCGCCATCGCCCCGGTGCTGTACCGCAGCCTCAGCCAGATCGCTACGGCGATCCAGGCCGGCGAACGTGACTTTGCCAAACTGCGCGCCGAACAGATCCAGCACATCGAGGCCGCCGGCCTGCGCATGGACTACCTGGAAGTTCGCCAGGGCCAGCATCTGCGCCCTGCAACTGTCGAGGATCGTGATGTGGTGATCCTGGTTGCCGCTTACCTGGGCGCGACCCGGTTGATCGACAACCTGCATCTCAATTTGCCCGCCTGAAGCTGGCGATAATCCAATGTGCGAGCGGGCTTGTGTGGGAGCGGGCAAGCCCTAATGCCACACAAACCTGCTCCCCCATTGGTTTTGTAGCGCCCCTCAGGCCCTGGTATAAAAAAGTACCAACCTCTGCACAGACAAAGCCAAGACATATCGACACGCTAGGTTTAATGTAATCGCCCGGCGTTATAGTTAGCGCTGTCTGGAACCCAATCCTTGATACAAGACTGGACGTTCCGGGTTCAGCAGTGTCCTAAAGGCAATCCCAGTAATAAAAAGGAAACCCGCAGCGATGGCGTATTACCGCACCCCTCATGACGTTACCGCTCTGCCCGCCTGGCAAGCGCTCAATCAACATCGCCAAGCCATGCAGGATTTCAGCATGCGCGAAGCGTTCAATGCCGATCCCCAGCGCTTTTCCCAGTTCACTCTGAGCAGCTGCGGACTGTTCCTCGATTACTCGAAAAACCTCATCACTGCGCAAACCCGCGACCTGCTGGTGGACCTGGCCAACGAAGTCGACCTCAAGGGCGCGATCAAAGCGCTGTTCGACGGCGAGCCGGTCAACTCTTCGGAAGGCCGTCCGGCGCTGCATACCGCACTGCGCCGCCCGGTGGGCGACAAGCTGTCGGTCAACGGCACCAACATCATGCCCGACGTGCACAAAGTGCTGAACCAGATCACCGACCTGGTGGGCCGCATTCATGACGGCCTATGGCGCGGCTACACCGAGAAGCCGATCACGGACGTGGTCAACATCGGCATCGGTGGCTCGTTCCTCGGCCCGGAGCTGGTCTCCGAAGCGCTGTTGTCCTACGCCCATAAAGGCGTGCGCTGCCACTACCTGGCGAATATCGACGGCAGTGAGTTCCACGAACTGACCCAGAAGCTGCGCGCCGAGACCACGCTGTTCATCGTCTCGTCAAAATCCTTCAACACCCTGGAAACCCTGAAAAACGCCCAGGCCGCCCGCGCCTGGTACCTGGCCCAGGGTGGCTCGGAAGCCGAGCTGTATCGCCACTTCATCGCGGTGTCGAGCAACAATGCGGCGGCCGTGGCCTTCGGGATCCGTGAAGAAAACATCTTCCCGATGTGGGACTGGGTCGGCGGCCGTTATTCGTTGTGGTCGGCCATCGGCTTGCCAATCGCCCTGGCCATCGGCATGTCCAACTTCAAGGAACTGCTGTCTGGCGCCTACTCCATGGACCAGCACTTCCAGAACGCTCCGTTTGAACAGAACATGCCTGTGCTGCTGGGCCTGCTGGGTGTGTGGTACGGCAACTTCTGGGGCGCGCAGAGCCACGCGATCCTGCCGTATGACCATTACCTGCGCAACATCACCAAGCACTTGCAACAACTGGACATGGAATCCAACGGCAAGAGCGTACGCCAGGATGGCACGCCGGTTGCCACCGACACCGGTCCGGTGATCTGGGGCGGCGTGGGCTGCAACGGTCAGCATGCCTACCACCAGTTGCTGCACCAGGGTACCCAGTTGATCCCGGCCGACTTCATTGTGCCAATCGTCAGCTTCAACCCAGTCTCCGACCATCACCAATGGCTGTACGCCAACTGCCTGTCCCAGAGCCAGGCGTTGATGCTCGGCAAGACCCTTAGCGAAGCCGAAGCCGAGCTGCGCGACAAAGGCATGGCCGAAGCCGAAGTGCAGAAACTGGCCCCGCACAAAGTGATCCCGGGCAACCGCCCAAGCAACACCCTGGTGGTCGAGCGGATCAGCCCGCGTCGCCTGGGCGCGCTGGTGGCGATGTATGAGCACAAAGTGTTCGTACAGAGCGTCATCTGGGGCATCAATGCCTTTGACCAATGGGGTGTTGAGTTGGGCAAGGAGCTGGGCAAGGGCGTCTACAACCGCCTGACAGGCGCCGAGGAAAGCACGGCCGACGATGCCTCGACCCAAGGCTTGATCAACTACTTCCGTGGTCGTCACCGCGGTTGAGGTGATCGGCACTACAATCAGGGATTGAACCTGCATAAACGGCTCCTATAGGGGCCGTTTACGCTCTTGTGGCCATAACAAGAATAAGGATCCCTGTATGTTCGATATCAGCCAGTTTCCCCATGCCGATGCCGTGCGCCGTGCTGCACAACTGGGCCAAGAGGACTACCAGCGCCTCTATCGGCAATCTATCGAGAACCCCGACACCTTCTGGGCCGAACAAGCCAAGGCCTTGCTCGACTGGGTCACGCCCTGGCAGACCGTCCAGCACTGCGACATCCACACCGGCGCCGCACAGTGGTTTGCCGGCGGCCAGTTGAACGTCAGCTACAACTGCATTGACCGGCACCTGGCGCAGCGTGCCGATCAGCCGGCCTTCATCTGGGAAGGCGACGATCCGGCAAAGTCGTCCAAAATTACCTACCGCCAACTTCATCAAAACGTCAGCCGCCTGGCCAATGTGCTGAAAAGCCGTGGCGTGAAGAAAGGCGACCGGGTGTGTATCTATATGCCGATGATTCCAGAAGCCGCCTACGCGATGCTGGCCTGCACACGCATTGGTGCGGTGCACTCGGTGGTATTTGGCGGGTTCTCACCGGATGCCTTGCGCGATCGTATTCTCGATGCCGACTGCCGCACGGTGATCACCGCCGACGAAGGTGTACGCGGCGGCAAACCCGTGGCGCTGAAACAGAATGTCGACAAGGCCTTGGCCAGTTGCCCAAATGTCACGACGGTACTGGTGGTAGCACGTACCGGCGCCGCCGTGGCCTGGACCGAGGGGCGCGACCTCAAGTATCAACAAGCCGTTGACGCGGTCAGCGGCGAATGCCCGCCCGAGCCGATGGATGCCGAAGACCCGCTGTTTATCCTTTATACCTCCGGCAGTACCGGCAAGCCCAAGGGCGTGCTGCACACCACCGGTGGCTATCTGCTGCAAGCGGCAATGACCTTCAAGTACGTGCTCGACTACCGCGAAGGCGAGGTGTTCTGGTGCACCGCCGACGTCGGCTGGGTGACCGGCCACAGTTACATCGTGTACGGGCCACTGGCCAATGGCGCCACCTCCCTGATGTTCGAGGGCGTACCGAGCTACCCGGACAGCTCGCGCTTCTGGCAGGTGATCGACAAGCATCAGGTGAATATTTTCTACACCGCACCCACCGCCCTGCGGGCCCTGATGCGTGAGGGCCATGGTCCGCTGGAGAACACGTCCAGGGCTAGCCTGAGATTGCTCGGCAGTGTCGGCGAACCGATCAACCCGGAAGCCTGGGAATGGTATTTCAATGCCGTCGGCGAGCAGCGCTGCCCGATTGTCGATACGTGGTGGCAGACCGAGACCGGCGGCATCATGCTCAGCCCGCTGGTCAGCGCCCAGCGCATCAAGCCCGGCTGCGCGACCCAGCCAATGTTTGGGGTACTGCCGGTATTACTCGACGAACAGGGCAAGGAAATCAGCGGCGCCGGCAGTGGCGTCCTGGCGATCAAAGCCAGTTGGCCGGGGCAGATCCGCAGCGTGTATGGCGACCCACAGCGGATGATCGACACCTATTTCAAGCCCTACCCCGGCTACTACTTCACCGGCGACGGCGCGCGGCGCGACGAGGATGGCGACTACTGGATCACCGGGCGCATCGATGATGTGATCAACGTCTCCGGCCATCGCATCGGTACCGCCGAGGTGGAAAGCGCGCTGGTGCTGCATGACAAGGTGGCCGAGGCGGCCGTTGTCGGCTATCCCCATGACCTCAAGGGCCAGGGCATCTATGCGTTTGTCACGCCGATGAATGGCGTCGAGCCCAGCGACGAGCTGAAAAAGCACCTGCTGGCACTGGTCAGCAAGGAAATCGGTAGTTTCGCCAAGCCCGAGCTGATCCAATGGGCACCGGCCTTGCCCAAAACCCGCTCAGGCAAGATCATGCGGCGTATCCTGCGCAAGATCGCCTGCAACGAGCTGGACAGCCTGGGCGATACGTCGACCCTGGCCGATCCCAGCGTGGTCGATGGCCTGATCGACAAGCGCCTGAACCGATAGGAACCCCCAAGCCACCATGGAATTTCTGCGCAACCGTATCGAATCCCAGTTGATGAGCCTGACAGGCCTGTCCCTGGGCAACCTGGACCTGGAAAGCCCCAAGGGCGATCCAGGGCTGTTCGGGCCGGACTCGGTAAGCTGGCAGGTCCATGGTGATTTCAGCAGCATGCTGATCGGCGGTATCAGCGCCTTGATGTTGCAGGCGCTGCATCCCCTGGCGCTGGCCGGCGTGTGGGACCATTCGAACTTTCGCCAGGACATGCTCGGGCGCCTGCGGCGTACTTCGCAGTTTATTTCCGGCACCACTTTTGGCTCGCGGCGCGATGCCGAGTGGCTAATCGAAAAAGTGCGTACCATCCACCTGCAAGTGGTCGGGCATGCCCCTGACGGGCGTCCTTATGCGGCCAGCGATCCGCAATTACTGACCTGGGTGCATGTCGCCGAAGTCAGCAGCTTTCTGGCGGCGCACCTGCGCTACAAAAACCCGGACTTATCGCCTCGGGATCAGGACCGGTACTACAGCGAGATCGCCTTGATCGCCGAGCAACTGGGGGCACGACATGTGCCGCGCTCACGGCAGGAAATTTCGGATTATCTGCAACGAATTCGTCCACAACTGCTGTGTGACGAGCGCAGCCACGAAGTGTTGCGCCTACTGCTCAATGCCCCGGCCCCCAGCACCCTGGCCAAGCCGTTCGGCGCACTGATGATGCAGGCCGGCATCGACCTACTGCCGGGCTGGGCCAGCGACATGCTTGGCCAGCAACAAAGCCCACTGCAACGCCAACTGATCCGCGCCGGGGTCAAGCACAGCGCACCGCTGCTGCGTTGGGCAATGCGCAATGGTTCGGTGCAGCGCGCCCACAGGCGAATGGGCCTGCTGTAACGACGCAACCCCTTGTAGGCGCTGGCTTGCCAGCGAAAATCGTCAACGCTGACGCAATAAGCCTGACGAAGCGCGGCGATATCGAGTTTTTCGCGGGCAAGCCCGCTCCTACAAAAGCCGGGACCCACAGGAGCTGTTAAACTTGCGCGCTTCAATTCCCCAGCAAGGCGCGCTCCATGTCGTCCCTGAATCAGGCGCTGCGCGCCGCCCTCGATCACCGTCAAGACCTGCTCGCCGAGCTGCATGCCCAAGGCACCGATTGCTACCGGTTGTTCCATGGCAGCCAGGAAGGCGCCGGTGGCTTGACCATCGACCGTTACGGCCCCCAATTGATGGTGCAGAGTTTTCACCAGTCCCTGGACAGCGATGCGCTACAGCAACTGCACCTGATGATCAACCAGTACCTGGGCCTGGAGTTGCTGCTGGTCTATAACGACCGCTCCCGCGGCAACTCGCGGATCGACCGGGAAGACACGGTATACCGCGCCGAACCCGCGGCCCTGGAGGATCTGGTCGGCCACGAGTGGGGCCTGAACTACCGTGTGCGCGGCCGCCACCCCGGGCAGGACCCGCTGCTGTTCCTGGACCTGCGCAACACCCGTGGCTGGGTCAAGGCGCACAGTGCCGGCAAAAGTGTGCTGAACCTGTTTGCCTACACCTGTGGCGTCGGCCTCAGCGCAGCGGCCGGTGGAGCCCGCGAGGTATGCAACCTGGACTTTGCCGAGGGCAACCTGGCCGTCGGCCAAGAAAACGGCGAGTTGAACCCACAGCTGTCGAAAATGACCTTTGTACAGTCCGACTACTTCCCTGCCATTCGCCAACTGGCGGGACTGCCGATCACTCAGCGTCGCGGACAGAAGCTGCCCAGCTACCCGCGCCTGGAACAACGTCAATATGACCTGGTACTGCTCGACCCGCCGGCCTGGGCCAAAAGCGCCTTTGGGACCGTGGACCTGTTGCGTGACTACCAAAGCCTGCTCAAACCGGCATTGCTCGCCACCGCCGACAATGGCGTACTGATTTGCTGCAATAACCTGGCAAAGGTCAGCATGGATGACTGGCGCGAGCAGGTCTTGCGCTGCGCCGAAAAGGCCGGCCGGCCTGTACGCGACTGGAAAGTGATGACACCCGGTGCGGACTTCCCCTCACAAGACCAACAGCCACCGCTGAAGACTCTGATCCTGCAACTGTAGGATTGTCCTGAAAAGCTTAGGCTGGCGTAATAAAGGCGCGGTTCTTCGGAACCGCAAACCCGTGCCATACTCCAAGGCACTTCTGAACCACATAGATGGCGTCACCCATGCCCAAAGGATTGATTCGCGCCGCAGGCGCCTTGCTGACCGCCCTTGCACTCTATAGCTTGCTGGGCTTCCTGATTCTCCCCGGCATCGCCCTTCGCGTGGCCAACCAACAGTTGGCCAACTACGCCACCGTGCCAGCCCGCATCGAGCGTATCGAGCTCAACCCGTTCAGCCTTGAGCTGACCCTCTGGGGCCTGAAGATCGGTGAGCCCGGCAAGGAGCAGGTGGGCTTTGAACGCCTCTACGCCAACCTGCAGATCGACAGCCTCTGGACCCGTGCCCTGCACCTGGCCGATGTGCAGTTGGACAAGCCGAAGACCGAAATCCTGTTCGACAAGGCCGGCACGCTCAACCTCGCGCAATTGTTCAAAGTGCCGCCGAGCGAACCGACGCCCGATGATCCCGAAAGCAAACCGTTCCCACTGCGCATCGAGCGCATCAAGCTGGCCGGCGGCTACGTGCACTTTGAAGACGTACGCCCAAGCGAGCCTATCGAGTTTCTCTACGACAAACTCGACTTCGAACTGAAAAACCTCAGCACCCTGCCCGAAGACAACGCCGACATGACCCTGGTCGCCGCAGGCCCCGAAGGCGGCCAGATCGACTGGACCGGCAATTTCAGCCTGGTCCCGATCGCCTCCGAGGGTAAGCTCAAAGTCACTGATGGCAAGATGAAAGTCTGGTGGCCGTATGTGCGCGACGCCGTGCCACTGGTCCTGGAAGATGGCGTGCTCAATTTCAGCACCGACTACAAGCTCAACCTGGCCAAAGAAACCGAACTGAACCTGACCAACGTCTCCGCGAGCATCGCGCCCTTCGCGATCAAGGCCCCGGATGGCCGGCCACTGGCGCGTCTGGAGCGCCTGGATGTCAGCGAAACCTCGATCGACCTGGCCAAGCAGCAAGTGATCGTCGGCAAGATCCGCAGTAACAAGCTCGAAACCTGGGCTGCCCGCGAAGCCGATGGCCAGTTGGACTGGCAGAAACTGTTCGCCAGCCAGCCGAGCAAGCCGGCCGCAGCCCCTGAGCCGGCAACGGCCCCAGCCACCGCCGACTCGCCAAAACCCGAGGCGGTAGCGCCAAGCAAGCCTTGGCAAGTGCTACTCAAGGATGTGCAACTGCGCAACTATCAGGTGCATCTGGCTGATCGCCAGGTAAAACCTGCGGTAGCGCTGGAACTGGGCCCGCTGAATGTCGATGTCCAAGACTTCGACAGCCTCAACCAAAGCCCCTTCACACTCAAGATCGACACCGGCCTGGGCAAACAGGGCAAGATCCAGGCGAGCGGCCAGGTCAACCTGAACCCGGTCAGCGCTAAGTTGAAAGTCGACACCAAGGATATCGACCTGCGGGTTGCCCAGTCCTATATCAGCCCGTTTATCCGCCTGGAGCTGCGTAGCGGCATGCTGGGCAGCAACCTGGATGTGAACCTCAAGAGTACCGAGCCCCTCGCGCTGCAGATCACCGGCCGTGCGCAAGTGGACCAGTTGCACACCCTGGACACCCTTAAGACCCGTGACTTCCTCAAGTGGCAGCGCCTGGTGGTCGAAGGCTTGAACTATCAGCATGGCAACAGCCTGTCGATCGACAAGATCAACCTGCTGCAACCCTATGTCCGCTTCATGATCAACGATGATCGCACCACCAACGTCGATGACCTGCTGATCCCGCAGCCAGCCGACAGTGGTGCCAAGTCCACCACCAAATCCAGCGCGAGCAACGAAAAGCCCCTGGGCATCCGGATCGGCCAGATCGCGATCAATGATGGCTCGGCCAACTTCGCCGACTTCAGCCTGACGCCGAACTTCGCCACCGCGATCCAGCAACTCAACGGCCAGATCGGCACCATCGACAGCCGCCAGGCCAAACCGGCCAGCGTCGATATCAAGGGCAAGGTTGACCGCTACGCGCCGGTGACCATCAAGGGCAGCGTAAACCCGTTTGACCCGATGGCCGCGCTCGACATTGCCACTAGCTTCAAACGCGTCGAACTGACAACCCTGACCCCGTATTCGGGCAAGTTTGCCGGGTTCCGGATCCGCAAGGGCCGGCTCAACCTTGACCTGCACTACATCATCACCAAGGGCCAATTGAAGGCCGAGAACAAGGTGGTGGTGGAGCAACTGCAACTGGGCGAAAAAGTCGACAGTGCGGACGCGGTGGACCTGCCGATTCGTCTGGCGATTGCCCTGCTCAAGGACACCGACGGCAAGATCTCCATCGAGTTGCCGGTGACTGGCGACTTGAACAACCCGCAATTCAGCGTGATGCCGATTGTCTGGCAAACCCTGCGCAACCTGGTGGTGCGCGCGGCGACGGCGCCGTTCAAGTTTATTGGCGGGCTGGTCACCGGTGGCGGCTCGGAAGACCTTGGCAACGTGTCGTTCGCTGCAGGCTCCAGTGCGTTGAGCAAGGACGCCGAGTCGGCCCTCAACAGCCTCTCCAAGGCCCTCAAGGAGCGCCCTGCCCTGCGCCTGGAGATCGAAGGCACTGCGGCGGCGAGCAGCGATGGTCCGTTCCTGGCCGGCGAGCGGCTTGAGCGCGAATACCAATACAACTACTACAAGATCCTCCAGCGCCGGGGCGATAAAGTCCCGGCCCAGGCATCGTTGCTTGTCGTACCGGAGAAGGAAAAAGCACCACTGCTGGAAGGCATCTACCGTACCCGCTTGAAACAACAGCCTCCGGCCGAGTGGAAAGACCTGGGCAGCGATGAGCGCACGGCGAAGCTGCGCGAAGGTGTGATCAAGTTCTGGAGCGCCAGTGACGTGCTGCTGCGCCAACTGGGGCAGGATCGTGCCAGCGCCATCAAGGACTATCTGGTGGACAAGGGCCAGTTGGACGATGATCGGGTGTACTTCATTGATGCCAACCTCGGGCAAGCCGAGAAAGATGGGCGGGTAATCACCCCCATGCACCTGGATGCCGAGTAATTACCCGGCACCAGAAGTCTGAAGTGTGGGAGCTGGCCTGCCTGCGATAGCGGTGGGTCAGCCAGCCTACTGGCTACTGATCTAATGCCAGTCAGTTAAGCGGTCATCGCCTCCTGTAGGAGCGAGCTTGCTCGCTCCTACAAAAAAGCCTTAACTGACTGGCATTAAGGCAAGCCAGCCTCCCACATTTGAGCTCCATCATCCGCAAATATGTATTCCAAACCACAATAAAACGGGCCCCGACACAAGTGCCGGGGCCCGTAGTGACCACATCCCTGTGGTCGGTCGCATGAACCTGTAAGGTGCATTGAGCGGATATCTGCCTCGCTCTAGGCCGCCTGGGTTCAGTCGAATTGTTAAGCGTTACTCTGCTTTCAGGCCGTCGGCCGATACAGCTTTAACGCCTTTGATTTTCTTGGTGATAGCTACTGCCATTTCCTTCTGTGCGTCAGTCACAGCAACGGTGGAGGACAGGGAAACCACGCCTTTGTTGGTTTCGACTTTGATGTCGGTGCCAGGAATGCCTTTCTCGGTGACCAGATCAGCTTTGACTTTAGTGGTGATCCAGGTGTCAGAGGTCGCTTCTTTGGCCTTGGTCACTTCACCAGCGGCTACAACCATTGGAGCCTGGGAAGTCTGGGCGAACGCAACGTTAGCCATGGTCAGGGTCAGAGCGGTGGCAGTTGCAGCAGCGATAGCGAACTTCTTCATACGAGTAACTCCTGTTTTTTCGAAGGTCTGCAGCGTTTCAACGTTAATGCTGCAGGGTTACCCGTACTATTGCAGGCGCTGTGCCAAGTCTTCACGATCAATAATTACCTTTAAAATCAACAAGTTGAAATATTTGTCGATTTTCGGAATCGTGCAACTTGCATGAAGGGTATCGTGCCTGCATGCAAGTTGCGGCTTTTGCCCTGGGCTAAACGGCTGATTTACCTTCACTTTCCCACGGCTATAAAAAAAGGACCCCGAAGGGTCCTCTTTTTCAGCGTGAAGCCTGGGGAGTAATTAAACGCCCGAAGCCTTGGCTGCCGCTACGTCCTTGATGGACAGCTTGATACGGCCGCGGTTGTCCACGTCCAATACCAGCACTTCCACTTCCTGGCCTTCTTTCAGGATGTCGGTCACTTTCTCAACGCGAGCATCGCTCAGCATGGAGATGTGAACCAGGCCATCCTTGCCCGGCAGGATGTTGACGAATGCGCCGAAGTCGACGATGCGCTCAACCTTACCGACGTAGATCTTGCCGATTTCAGCCTCAGCGGTGATGCCCAGGACGCGCTGGCGTGCAGCTTCAGCAGCTTCCTTGGTTTCGCCGAAGATCTTGATCGAACCGTCGTCTTCGATATCGATCGAAGCCTTGGTTTCTTCACAGATCGCACGGATGGTCGCGCCACCTTTACCGATGACATCACGGATTTTGTCGGTGTCGATTTTCATCGCGATCATGGTCGGAGCATTTTCCGACAGCTCGGTACGCGACTGGCCAATGATCTGGTTCATCTGGCCGAGGATGTTCAGGCGCGCTTCCAGGGCTTGGCCCAGGGCGATTTCCATGATCTCTTCGGTGATGCCCTTGATCTTGATGTCCATCTGCAGCGCGGTCACACCCTTGGCGGTACCGGCTACCTTGAAGTCCATGTCGCCCAGGTGGTCTTCGTCACCCAGGATGTCGGTCAGGACGGCGAACTTCTCGCCTTCCTTAACCAGGCCCATGGCGATACCGGCAACCGGCGCCTTCATCGGCACACCAGCGTCCATCAGAGCCAGGGAAGCACCGCAAACTGAAGCCATGGAGCTGGAACCGTTGGACTCGGTGATTTCCGACACAACACGGATAGTGTACGGGAACACATCAGCGGCCGGCAGCATGGCCGAAATCGAACGACGGGCCAGACGGCCGTGACCGATTTCGCGACGACCAGCACCACCCATGCGACCACACTCACCTACCGAGAACGGAGGGAAGTTGTAGTGCAGCATGAACGGGTCTTTTTTCTCGCCTTCCAGGGTGTCCAGCAGCTGTGCGTCACGGGCAGTACCCAGTGTTGCAACAACCAGGGCCTGGGTCTCGCCACGGGTGAACAGTGCCGAACCGTGGGTTTTTGGCAGAACGCCGACTTCGATGTTCAGCGGACGTACGGTGCGGGTGTCGCGACCGTCGATACGTGGCTTGCCGTTGACGATGTTTTCGCGAACGGTGCGGTATTCGATCTCGCCGAAAGCAGCTTTGACTTCGCTGGAAGAAGGCTGGCCTTCTTCACCGGACAGCTTGGCAACAACCTGATCCTTCAGCTCACCCAGGCGAGCGTAACGGTCGGCCTTGATGGTGATGGTGTAGGCTTCGGAGATCGCAGCGCCGAACTCGGAGCGGATAGCGCCCAGCAGTTCGGTGGCTTCTGGCTGAGGAGCCCAGGTCCAGGTTGGCTTGGCAGCTTCAGCGGCCAGTTCTTTAACTGCGTTGATCACAACCTGGAACTCGTCGTGAGCAAACAGTACGGCGCCCAGCATTTGGTCTTCGGTCAGCTCTTTGGCTTCCGATTCAACCATCAACACGGCTTCCGAAGTACCGGCAACGACCATGTCCAGGCTCGAAGCTTTCTGTTGTTCGTAAGTCGGGTTCAGCAGGTAGCCGGTGCTTTCGTGGAACGCAACACGGGCAGCGCCGATCGGACCATCGAAAGGAATACCGGAGATGGCCAGGGCAGCCGAGGTGCCGATCATCGCAGCGATGTCCGGATCGGTCTTCTTGCTGGTGGAGACGACGGTGCAGACAACCTGCACTTCGTTCATGAAGCCTTCTGGGAACAGCGGACGGATCGGACGGTCGATCAGTCGGGAAGTCAGGGTTTCTTTCTCGGAAGGACGGCCTTCGCGCTTGAAGAAACCGCCAGGGATCTTACCGGCAGCGTAAGTCTTTTCCTGGTAGTGAACAGACAGAGGGAAGAAGCCCTTGCCTGGATCGGCTTGCTTGGCACCAACGACGGTCACCAATACGCTGACGTCATCATCAACGGTGACCAGCACTGCGCCGGAGGCCTGACGGGCGATACGGCCTGTCTCAAGGGTAACGGTCGACTGACCGAACTGGAATTTTTTGATTACCGGGTTCACGGTGTCCTACCTTCTTTGTGGCTCTTGGGGAACTGGTCTTCTTGCGAAATTCTTGGGCAATGTCGGGAATCGGCCCAACCCTTGTCCAGGGGTAAAACGTGTATCCAGATAAAACTTGAGGCTGGGAGCCTGCCATGGGCCAGCGGGAATCCCACTGACACACGACAGACAACCAACCTCTAGCGCAATCGCTGATTAGCGACGCAGACCCAGGCGACCGATCAGAGTTTGATAACGACCCAGATCCTTGCCTTTCAGGTAGTCCAGCAGCTTACGACGCTGGTTTACCATGCGGATCAGACCACGACGGGAGTGGTGATCTTTACCGTTGGCCTTGAAGTGACCTTGCAGCTTGTTGATGTTGTGGGTCAGCAGTGCAACTTGCACTTCTGGCGAACCAGTGTCACCAACAGCTTGCTGATAGTCAGCTACGATTTGTGCTTTTTCTTGAACGTCGAGAGCCATGAGGCAATCCTTTTTTCAGGAAACCACCCAAAGGGCAGTTTCAACAGGCCAGGGACAAATCCCTGTATCTAAAAATGAGTGTTGACCGTGCCTGTTAACAGCCACACTCGTCCGGTCATTCTGACCGAATCAGTCGACGCGGCGCGATGCGCCCGTCTTCGCTCACTTCACCGATACCGATAAAGCGACCGTTGTGATCTTGTACCCGCACCATACCGAATTTCGGGGCATCCGGTGCGCGTACCGGCTGGCCGTTAAGCCAGTAGAACGCGCTGTGCTCCGAGAAGTGCAGCAATGGCCAATCCAGCAAACCGCTGTCCGATGGCATCAGGAAGCGATCAACTGCTTCGTTGCCGCCCTCGGCATGCACGGCCTCCAACTCTTCCAGCGTGACCGTCTGGGCCAGGGTGAAAGGGCCAGCCTGGGTGCGTCGCAACTCAGCAACGTACGCGCCGCAACCGAGCTGTTCACCAATATCTTCCACCAGGGTACGGATATAGGTGCCTTTGCTGCAATCCACGGCCAAACGTGCGGTGTCGCCTTCGCAGGCGAGCAATTCCAAGCGCGCAATAGTAACAGAACGCGGTTCGCGCTCCACTACTTCGCCCGCACGTGCCAGCTTGTAAAGAGGCTGCCCGTCACGCTTGAGAGCCGAGTACATCGGCGGTATCTGACTGATTTGCCCACGAAAAGCAGGTAAGGCAGCCTCAATATCTGCACGACCAACGGTCACGTCGCGAACCTGCAAAACATCACCTTCGGCATCTGCCGTGGTGGTGGTCTTGCCCAGTTGCATCAGGGTTTCGTAACCCTTGTCCGAGTCGAGCAGGTATTGGGAGAACTTGGTGGCCTCGCCAAAGCACAATGGCAATACGCCAGTGGCCAGGGGATCGAGGCTGCCCGTGTGCCCGGCCTTCTCGGCATTGAGCAGCCAGCGGACCTTCTGCAACGCGGCATTGGAGGTAAAACCAATGGGCTTGTCGAGCAGGATGATGCCGCTGACATTACGACGGATACGTTTGACCTGAGCCACCGCTTACTCCTTGGCGTCTTCAGGTGTGGACGGATGCTGATTGTCTTCAGCCACGGCGCGCTCGATCAGGGCCGACAGGTGCGCACCACGCACGACGCTTTCGTCGTAGTGGAAGTGCAACTGGGGCACGCTGCGCAGCTTCATCTCACGGGCCAACTGCATCCGCAAAAAGCCTGCGGCGGAGTTGAGCACCTTGATGCTTTGCGCGATCTCTTCGCTGTTGTCCTGGCCCATCACGGTGATGAAGATCTTCGCGTGACCGACGTCACGGCTCACTTCAACAGCGGTGATGGTGACCAGGCCAACGCGCGGGTCTTTGACTTCGCGACGGATCAGTTGGGCCAGCTCGCGCTGCATCTGATCGCCGATACGTTGGGTACGGCTGTATTCTTTTGCCATGTCTTGTTACCTGTTACTGCCACACGGTGAAACCCGTGGGGTCTGAAAGCGGCAAACGCCCGGCCTGACAAAAGCCAGACCGGGCGTTGCGTTTAGAGTCCGGACACTGCGCGGGGCATTTGCATGCCCACACGCGGCGTGGCTCCTGAAGTGCGCGAGTTAGAGGCTGCGAGCAACCTGGACCTTCTCGTAGACTTCGATCTTGTCGCCAGGCTTGACGTCGTTGTAGCTCTTGACGCCGATACCGCATTCCATGCCAGCACGTACTTCGGAAGCGTCATCCTTGAAGCGGCGCAGGGATTCCAGCTCGCCTTCGAAGATAACGATGTCTTCACGCAGTACACGGATTGGACGGTTACGGTGCACGGTACCTTCGATAACCATGCAACCGGCGATCGCGCCGAACTTCGGCGAACGGAACACGTCACGCACCTCGGCCACACCCAGGATGTTCTCCCGGACGTCGCTGCCAAGCATGCCGGTGAGGGCCTTCTTGACGTCTTCGATGATGTCGTAGATGACGTTGTAGTAACGCATGTCCAGGCCTTCCTGCTCGACGATCTTGCGTGCGCCAGCATCGGCACGCACGTTGAAGCCGAACAGTACAGCGTTGGAAGCCAGTGCCAGGTTGGCGTCGGACTCGGTGATACCACCGACACCGCCACCGACAACACGCACTTGCACTTCGTCGTTACCCAGGCCGTTCAAGGCGCCGTTCAACGCTTCGAGGGAACCACGGACGTCAGATTTGAGGACGATGTTAAGCGTCTTCTTCTCTGCCTGGCCCATGTTCTCGAAGATGTTTTCCAGCTTGCCGGCGTGAGCGCGAGCCAGTTTGACTTCGCGGAACTTGCCTTGACGGAACAGAGCCACTTCACGGGCTTTCTTCTCGTCCGACAGCACGCTCATCTCGTCGCCAGCGTCCGGGGTACCGTCCAGGCCGAGGATCTCGACAGGGATGGAAGGACCCGCTTCCTTGATTGGCTTGCCGTTCTCGTCGAGCATGGCACGTACACGGCCATAGTTCGAACCGACCAGCACCATGTCGCCTTGGCGCAGGGTACCGTCTTGAACCAGAACGGTAGCAACCGGGCCACGACCTTTGTCGAGACGCGATTCAACCACAACACCACGACCCGGGGCCGATGGCGTTGCTTTGAGTTCCAGGACTTCGGCTTGCAGCAGAACCGCTTCGAGCAGTTCGTCTACGCCAGTACCAACCTTCGCCGAAACCGAAACGAACGGCGTATCACCGCCCCACTCTTCGGAAGTCACACCGTGAACCGACAGTTCGCTACGGATGCGATCAAGATCAGCGCCCGGCTTGTCGATTTTGTTCACGGCAACAACCAGTGGAACACCAGCGGCCTTGGCGTGCTGGACAGCTTCAATGGTCTGCGGCATTACGCCGTCGTCCGCTGCAACTACCAGGATCACGATGTCGGTCGCCTTGGCACCACGGGCACGCATTGCGGTAAACGCGGCGTGACCTGGGGTGTCAAGGAAGGTGACCATGCCGCGCTCGGTTTCAACGTGGTATGCACCGATGTGCTGGGTGATACCACCGGCTTCGCCGGCAGCTACCTTGGCACGACGGATGTAGTCGAGCAGCGAGGTCTTACCGTGGTCAACGTGGCCCATTACGGTCACGACTGGTGCACGGGAGAAAGTCTCGCCTTCAAACTTCAGGGACTCGGCCAGGGAGTCTTCCAGGGCGGTGTCGCTGACCAGGGTCACTTTGTGGCCCAGTTCTTCGGCTACCAGTTGAGCAGTTTCCTGATCAAGCACCTGGTTGATGGTCGCTGGAGTACCCAGTTTGAACATGAACTTGATGATTTCAGCAGCCTTGACCGACATCTGATTGGCCAGATCGCCAACCGTGATGGTCTCGCCGATCTGCACATCACGCACGACAGGGCCGGTTGGGCTCTGGAAACCGTGGGCGTTGCGTTTCTTCAGCTTGGCCTTGCCGCGACCACCACGACGGAAGCCATCGCTTTCTTCGTCGGTAGTGCGTGGCGCAACGCGTGGAGCAGGCGCTTTCTCTTTGACCGAGGCACGATGCGGAGCGTTTTTACGCTCGCCATCGCCACCACCACTGCGACGATTGTTATCGTCGGCACGTGGTTTGTCCGGACGACGAGGTTCGTCGCGCTTGCGAGCGTCAGCAGCAGGTGCTGGAGCAGCGGCAACCGGAGCGGCCTCACGCACAGCTTCAACAGGCGCGCTAGGTGCAGCGACTGCGTCAGTAGCGGATTGCGCAGCAGCAGGCTGGCTACGCGCTTCTTCTTCGGCGCGACGCTTGGCTTCTTCTTCAGCCTTCTGGCGTGCAGCATTTTCTACTGCGCGACGTTCGTCCATCTCGCGTTTGCGCTCGGCTTCGATTTCTTCCGGGCTGCGCTGTACGAAGACTTTCTTCTTACGCACTTCAACGCTGATGCTCTTGCTACCAGCCACCCGCAGGGTGCTGGTTGTTTTGCGCTGCAATGTAATCTTGCGCGGTTCTTCCACTTTCGCCTTGTGGCTGCTTTTCAAGTGAGTCAGCAACGATTGCTTCTCACTGTCGCTCACATGTTCCTCGGCGGCGGTGTGCGGCAGACCTGCCTCACGCATCTGCTGCAACAGGCGCTCTACCGGTGTTTTGACCTCATCGGCCAGTTGTTTCACCGTGACTTGCGTCATGCACTTCTCTCCTCAGGCCGCGCCTAATTACTCGAACCAATGGGCTCGGGCGGCCATGATCAACTTGCCGGCACGATCATCGTCAATGCCGTCGATGTCGAGCAGGTCGTCAATAGACTGCTCGGCCAGGTCTTCGCGGGTAATTACGCCGCGCACCGCCAGTTCCATCGCCAAATCCTTGTCCATACCCTCAAGCGAGAGCAGGTCTTCGGCCGGATGGGCGTCTGCCAGCTTTTCCTCAGTAGCGATGGCTTTAGTCAACAAGCGATCCTTGGCCCGAGCGCGAAGCTCGTTGACGGTGTCTTCGTCAAAGCCGTCGATGTTGAGCATTTCCTCCACCGGTACGTAGGCAATCTCTTCCAGGCTGGTAAAGCCTTCATCTACCAGCACCTGTGCCAGGTCTTCGTCGACTTCCAGCTCGTCGATGAAGTTGCGCAGGATGTCGCCGGTTTCTGCTTGCTGCTTAGCCTGGATGTCCGATTCGGTCATGACGTTCAGGGTCCAGCCAGTCAACTGGCTGGCCAAACGTACGTTCTGACCACCGCGACCGATGGCCTGGGCCAGATTGTCTGCGCCAACGGCGATGTCCATTGCATGGGCATCTTCGTCAACAATAATTGCCGCGACTTCAGCCGGGGACATGGCGTTGATCACGAACTGCGCCGGGTTATCGTCCCACAGCACGATATCCACACGCTCACCGCCCAATTCGCCCGACACTGCCTGGACACGCGAACCACGCATACCAATGCAAGCGCCCTGCGGGTCGATGCGTTTGTCCTTGGAACGGACCGCGATCTTGGCGCGCGAACCCGGGTCGCGGGACGCAGCCATGACTTCGATCAGGCCTTCGGCAATTTCCGGCACTTCGATACGGAACAGCTCGATCAACATTTCCGGCGCGGTACGCGACAGGATCAGTTGAGGGCCACGGTTCTCGGTGCGGATTTCCTTGAGCAGCGCACGCAAACGCACGCCAACACGGAAGGTTTCGCGGGAAATGATGTCTTCACGGGCCAGCAACGCTTCAGCGTTGTTACCCAGGTCGACGATCACGTTGTCGCGGGTCACTTTCTTCACGGTGCCGGAGATGATTTCCCCCAGGCGCTCGCGATAGGCGTCAACGACTTGAGCACGCTCGGCTTCGCGGACCTTTTGCACGATGACTTGCTTGGCAGTCTGTGCAGCGATACGACCGAACTCGATGGACTCGATCTTTTCCTCGACGACGTCACCAACCTGGGCACCAGGATGCGTTAGCGCAACCTTGCTTGGCCAGGTTTCGATGGCCGGATCATCAAGATCGGCTTCTTCGACGACCGTCCAGCGACGGAAAGTCTCATAGGCTCCGGTGTGGCGATTGATTTCCACACGCAGATCAACTTCGTCTTCAAAACGCTTTTTGGTAGCAGTGGCCAGGGCCAGCTCCAGCGCTTCAAAAATCACGTTTGCCGGTACGCCCTTTTCATTGGATACCGACTCAACAACCAGCAGTACTTCTTTGCTCATCGTACGCCTCGCCTTTCGCAAGCCATTGGATCCGCGGGATCCGCAGTTTCTGGCACGTCTCAGTCAAAACTGGGAATAATGTTGGCCTTGTCGATCATATCGATCGGCAACAGGAACTCGTGGTCTTCTACCTGCACCACTACATCCTGTTCTTCTACACCGCGCAGAAGGCCCTGAAAGTTGCGTCGCCCTTCAAAGGGAGATCGCAGCTTGATCTTCACTTGTTCACCGACATATTTAGCAAACTGCTCAATAGTGAACAGTGGGCGTTCCATGCCTGGCGAGGAAACTTCGAGGGTGTATTCAACGGCAATCGGATCTTCAACATCCAGGACACCGCTGATCTGACGGCTGACAATGGCACAATCGTCCACCAGCACACCGCCCTCTTTATCGATATAAACGCGCAACATTGAGTGGCGACCTTGAGCCGAAAACTCAATACCCCAGCATTCATAGCCTAGGGCCACGACCACCGGGGCCAGCAAGGCCTGCAACTCTTCTAGCTTGCTCGACACCTGAACCCCCTCGTGCATGTATGTGCATGCTGTGCAAAATAAAAAAATGGGCGAAACGCCCATCCTTGAAACGCCGTCGAACAGCGGCGTTGAAAGTGTCCAGCTAACAAAAAGCCCCTTAAAAGGGGCTCCGCTAAAACTGGTTGCGGGGGCCGGATTTGAACCGACGACCTTCGGGTTATGAGCCCGACGAGCTACCAGACTGCTCCACCCCGCGACAAAGCTGGGGCGGAAGTATACGACCGATCCCTTACAGGGTCAATGTAACCTTCCACCTACAAGAAAGCCCGCAATTGCGGGCTCTCCTGATAATTGGTACCGAGAAGGGGACTCGAACCCCTACACCCTATGGGCACAACCACCTCAAGGTTGCGTGTCTACCAATTCCACCACCTCGGCAATACAGCGCTTACAACCCTTCTTACTTTTGCTCTTGAGCTGGAGGTACGTCAGTCGCTGGAGTAGCCGACTTTTGCTCTTGAAGCACCGGAACATCATCAGAAGCCGGTTTTGCTTTTGGAACTTCCAACACTGCTGGATTTGGCAAACCTGCCTGAGTCAGCACTTGAGCTTTCTCTTTAGCAAAGTAACCTAACCCCAAGCTGGTTATGAAGAAACCTGCGGCAAGTATAGCAGTAAACTTACTAAGAAAGGTAGAGGAACCTTGGCTTCCGAACACAGTATTTGAAGCACCTGCCCCGAAAGACGCACCAGCGTCCGCACCCTTGCCCTGTTGCAGCAATACCAGGGCAACAACGCCCAGCGCACCCAACAGATGAAAAACGACTACGACTGTTTCCAGCATTTTCTCAGTTTCCCGCGGCGCGACAAATCGCACCGAACTCATCTGCATTCAGGGAAGCTCCACCAATGAGCCCCCCATCGATATCCGGCATGCCGAACAGTTCGACCGCATTGGCCGCCTTCACGCTGCCGCCGTATAGAAGCCGCACACCTTGTGCGACCTCAGAATTCTCTGCCGCCAACTGCGCGCGGATGGCTGCGTGCACATCCTGCGCCTGTTGCGGTGTAGCAGTCAGCCCGGTACCAATGGCCCAGACCGGCTCGTAAGCAATTACTGCCTTTGCAAATGCACCAACACCCAGCTCCTCGATGATGCTGCCCAGCTGACGCGAGACAACTTCAAGAGTCTTGCCGGATTCACGCTGCTCAAGGGTCTCCCCTATGCACAACACGGGAATCAGGCCACAAGCCTGTGCCGCTGCGAACTTGCGATTGAGTGTCCCATCACGTTCGCCCATCATCTGACGGCGCTCGGAGTGCCCAACGAGCACATAGGAACAACCTGCATCAACCAGCTGACTCGATGCAATCTCACCGGTCAACGCACCCTGCATGGCTTCTACCGCGCAATTCTGCCCGCCGACCTGGATCGACTTGCCTTTCAAGCCATCAACCACTTGGTTGATATGCAAGCAAGGCGGGAATACCGCGATATCGACACCGCTCGGCAGGGCCAAGTGACGAAGGCCATTGACCAGCTCAGCGACACTGGCGCGGGTACCGTGCATCTTCCAGTTACCAGCTACCATAGTGCGACGCATGCTGTACCTCGTCGGTCAAAGTGGGCGCAGATGTTACCCAACCGCATCAACACTGGCAAGCCGAATTCAGGCGCAAACTTCAGTTACCAGTTTTGCCAGCTCTTCGGCATAGCCGCGAACCTGTGTTTCGTCATCGCCTTCGACCATGACACGCACCAAAGGCTCGGTTCCCGACTTGCGCAACAGGACCCGGCCACGGCCAGCCATGGCGACGGTAACGCGCTCACAGGCTTCTTTGATCGCCGGGTGCTCGATAGGGTTTTCGCCCCCCGAGAAACGCACATTGAGCAGCACCTGAGGGCACTTGCGCAGAGCCTGGCGCGCCTGGGCCAGGCTTTCTTCACGGCGACGCAAGGCCAATAGCACTTGCAACGCGGCAATGATCGCATCGCCGGTAGTGGTGTGCTGGAAGCACACAACATGCCCCGAATTCTCGCCACCTATCACCCAGTTACGCTCCAGCAACTCGGCGATCACGTAGCGGTCGCCAACATTGGCCCGCACGAACGGAATCCCCAGGTCGGCCAGGGCCAACTCCAGCCCCAGATTGCTCATCAGGGTACCGACCACACCACCTTGCAGCTTGTTGCGCTCCTGCAGGTCGCGGGCAATGATGAACAGCAGGTCGTCACCATCAACGATGGCGCCTGTATGGTCGACCATCAATACGCGGTCGCCATCGCCATCAAAGGCAATCCCCAGGTCCGCGTGCTCAGCCAAGACCGCAGCCTGCAATTGGCCCATATGGGTCGAGCCACAGTTATCGTTGATATTCAGACCGTTAGGCTGGGCCGACAACACGGTGACCTCGGCGCCCAACTCCTTGAATACGCTAGGGGCTACCTTGTAGGTCGCACCGTGAGCACAATCGATGACAATCTTGAGCCCGGCAAAATTGGTGCTGGTGGGCACGCTGCTTTTACAAAACTCGATATAACGACCCGAAGCGTCGTTGATCCGCGAAACCTTGCCCAGCTTGCTCGACTCGACGACGGTCATCGGCGCATCCAGCAACTCTTCAATCATGTGCTCAATCTCGTCCGGCAGCTTGGTGCCCTGGCCCGAGAAGAACTTGATGCCGTTGTCATCATGGGGATTGTGCGAAGCGCTGATCACAATACCGGCTTGCGCATGAAAGGTACGCGTCAGGTAAGCGATCGCCGGCGTAGGCATCGGCCCCAGCAACATCACATCAGCCCCGGCAGCGGACAGGCCCGCCTCCAGCGCAGATTCGAACATATAGCCGGAAATCCGCGTGTCCTTACCGACAAGGATGCGGCATGCGCCCATGCTGCGGAAGGCCATCCCGGCCGCCCAGCCCAGCTTGAGCATGAAATCCGGAGTGATCGGAAACTCGCCGACCCGACCACGAATACCGTCGGTGCCAAAATATTTTTTAGTCATAAGTGCTCCATCATTCTTATTCGGCTGATTCTACCGCTTCGATCATCCGCACGACGTCAACTGTCTCGGCCACATCATGCACCCGCAGAATGCGCGCGCCCTTGGCCACGGCAAGCGCCGCCAGGGCCAGGCCGCCATGCAGGCGCTCGCCCACAGGGCGATTCAAGGCCATGCCTATCATGCTCTTGCGCGACACCCCAACCAACAGGGGGCGACCAAGGGCGTGCAGGGATTCCATATGCTTGAACAGGCTCAAGTTGTGCTGCAGGGTTTTGGCAAAACCAAACCCCGGATCGAGGATGATCCGTTCTGGCGCAATGCCCGCGACGGCGCATTGGGCAATGCGCTCGGCAAGAAATTCCGTCACTTCATCAACAAGATTGTCGTAGTGAGGGGCATCCTGCATCGTCCCGGGCTCGCCGAGCATATGCATCAGGCAGACAGGCAGCCCCGTGGCAGCAGCTGCATCCAGCGCTCCGTCGCGCTGCAGTGAGCGGACGTCGTTGATCAACCCCGCCCCGAGCCGTGCGGTTTCACGCATGACGGCGGGCGTCGAAGTATCTACTGAAATGATTACATCCAGCTCGCGGTGGATTCGCTCAACAATCGGCGCAACACGCTCCATCTCCTCCAACGGGGAAACAGCACGCGCGCCAGGCCGGGTTGACTCACCACCGACATCGATAATGGTCGCACCCGCAGCCACCATCGCTTCCGCATGGCGCAATGCCACATCCAGCTGACTGAAACGACCACCGTCGGAAAAGGAGTCAGGGGTTACATTGAGAATGCCCATGACATGAGTATGGGCCAAATCAAGAACCCGGCTGCCGCAAGGCAACCGGGTGGAGGACAACGCAGAAGTCATTTCAAGCCTTAAAGGTCGGCAGCCGGGCCGCCGATTGGGTTTTCCGGGCGCTCGTTCTGTACCACTGGCGGAGTACCTGAAGTACCCGAACCACCTTCCCAATCGCGAGGCTCGCGAGGCGCACGACCAGCCATGATGTCGTCGATCTGCTCGGCATCAATGGTCTCGTACTTCATCAAGGCATCAGCCATGGCGTCGAGCTTGTCACGGTTATCGGTAAGGATCTGCTTGGCCGTGCCGTAGCACTGGTCAATGATGCTGCGCACTTCAGAGTCGATCAGCTTGGCAGTCTCGCCGGAGAAGCTGGCACCTTGACCACCGCCGCCACGACCCAGGAACACTTCGCCTTCTTCCTCGGCATACATCAGCGGGCCGAGCTTTTCCGACAGACCCCACTTGGTAACCATGTTCCGCGCAATCTGGCTGGCACGCATGATGTCGTTGGAAGCGCCGGTGGTTACACCATCGAAGCCCAAGGTCATCTCTTCAGCAATACGACCACCGTACAGCGAGCAGATCTGGCTGATCAGGGCGCGCTTGGAAAGGCTGTAGCGATCCTCTTCCGGCAGGAACATGGTGACACCCAGTGCCCGACCACGAGGAATGATCGATACCTTGTAGACCGGGTCATGCTCAGGCACAACGCGACCGACAATGGCGTGACCGGCTTCGTGATAAGCGGTGTTCTGCTTCTCTTTCTCGGACATGACCATGGATTTGCGCTCGGCACCCATCATGATCTTGTCTTTGGCCAGCTCGAATTCTTTCATCTCGACGATGCGCTTGCCGGTACGGGCAGCGAACAGCGAGGCCTCGTTCACCAGGTTGGCCAGGTCGGCACCGGAGAAACCAGGGGTACCACGGGCAATCACACCTGGAGCCACGTCATCGCCCATTGGCACTTTGCGCATATGGACTTTGAGAATCTGCTCGCGGCCACGGATATCTGGCAAGCCAACCACGACCTGACGGTCGAAACGGCCCGGACGCAGCAGCGCAGGGTCAAGTACGTCAGGACGGTTGGTGGCGGCAATCACGATGATGCCATCGTTCATTTCGAAGCCGTCCATCTCCACCAGCAACTGGTTGAGGGTCTGCTCACGCTCGTCGTGACCACCGCCCATGCCAGCACCACGATGGCGACCGACAGCGTCGATTTCATCGATGAAGATGATGCACGGCGCGTGTTTCTTGGCCTGCTCGAACATGTCACGCACACGGCTGGCACCCACGCCGACGAACATCTCGACGAAGTCGGAACCGGAAATGGTGAAGAACGGAACCTTGGCTTCGCCGGCAATCGCCTTGGCGAGCAGGGTTTTACCGGTACCCGGTGGGCCGACCATCAGCACACCGCGAGGAATACGACCACCCAGGCGCTGGAACTTGCCCGGATCACGCAGGAACTCGACCAACTCGCCGACTTCTTCCTTGGCTTCGTCACAACCGGCAACGTCAGCCAGGGTAGTTTTTACCTGATCTTCGGAAAGCAGGCGCGCCTTGCTCTTGCCGAAGCTCATCGGCCCGCCCTTGCCCCCTGCACCACCTTGCATCTGGCGCATGAAGAACATGAACACCGCGATGATCACCAGGATCGGGAAGCTGGCGACCAAAAGCTGGGTCCAGATACTCTGCTGCTCAGGCTGCTTGCCTTCAACGATGACCTTGTTGTCCACCAGGTCGCCGATCAGGCCATTGTCCTGGATCGCCGGACGGATGGTCTTGAAGCTGTCACCGTCGTTACGTTTGCCGGTGATCACGTAGCCATCAACCGCTACGCGCTCGACCTTGCCATCCTTAACTTGCTGGATGAAGTCGGAATAGTTGAGGGTCTGCGGCTCGTTAGGGCTGGAGAAGTTGTTCATCACCGTCACCAGGACAGCCGCGATGATCAACCACAGGATAAGATTCTTTGCCATATCGTTCAATTAACTACCCTCTGAAGCAAGCTCCGCTACTGGCGCGCGCTTCGCATGATATTCACCGGCCTAACTTACTACATTACCTACAACTCTGGCAGGCGCCGTCTGTAACCCTTTGTGAAACTTTGACTACACAATATTCGTAAAGCTTCGTGACGAAAGCGATATAAAAAAACCTATCGCCTACCTCCAATTCCTCAAAAACGCTCTTCGCTTGCAGCGCCCTCGACACCGCGGAAGCCGCGGCACAACAAATACTGCTCCCTGGATCGGTCCCGGGAAGAATCAGGCTTGCGCGTCTGCACCTTATCGAACAACTTGCGAATGTTCTTGTGATACTCGTCAAAACCCTCGCCCTGGAAGACCTTCACCAGGAAATCTCCACCCGGACGCAAAACCCGACCCGCCAAATCCAGCGCCAACTCACAAAGGAACATCGCGCGCGGCATATCGACGGCCGGTAATCCACTCATATTGGGGGCCATGTCGGAAATCACAAGGTCTACCTGCGAATTTCCCACAGCCTCAAGAATCTGGGCGAGGACGGCGTCCTGGGTGAAGTCACCATGAACAAAGGTCACATCCGGGATGCTGTCCATTTCCAGGATGTCCGACGCAATCAGTCGCCCCTGCCCACCAATCAGACGACTGGTCACCTGGGACCAGCCACCCGGGGCGGCACCCAGGTCAATAACGCTCATGCCTGGGCGGATCAACTTATCCTTGTCCTGGATCTCCAGCAGCTTGTAACTGGCCCGTGAACGGTAGCCGTCCTTCTGCGCCTTTTTGACGTAAGGATCGTTGAAATGCTCTTGCAGCCACTTAAGGCTAGTTTTGGAACGGGCCACGGGCCACCTCGAAAATAAAACGGGTCGTGATTAACTGGGCGGTCCCGGACTCGCTCGGGTAAACTGGCCGCCGCTTTTTACAAGATCAGACGCAGGGGTCAGATTATGCCGCTCACTCAAGAGCAGAAGAAACAGTACAAATCCATTGGCCACCATCTGAAACCAGTTCTGATTGTGGCAGACAACGGTTTGACTGAAGGTGTGTTAGCCGAACTTGAACGCGCATTAGGCGATCACGAGCTGATCAAGATCAAGGTCAACATCCTTGATCGCGAAGCACGCCTGGCCGCCATTGCAGAACTGTGCAAGGTGGGCAAAGCGGACCTGGTTCAGGTCATCGGCAAGATGGCGCTGCTGTATCGCAAGAATTTCAGCGCCAACAAGCAACTGTCGAACGTTCATCGCTTCAAATGATTCAAGGGTCACGGGCGTGCTTCGCGCGCCCTGCCGCTCCACCCAGGTGCAGGCTGTACCACCAGCACCAAGCCAGAAAACCCTAGCACAAGATAGCTGAACAGCTGCCAGCGCAACGCTTCCGGCAGCAACATACGCACCACGCAATACATTGCACATGCATACAGCGCCATCAACAGCAGTTGCCCACGCATATCCCGCCACAAACTCCCCAAACCCTCGGCCTTGATCAGCACCAGCGCCTGGAGCGTCACGCACGTGGCTGCAAAACCTACCAGCAACGCACTCAATAATCCGCCGATCTCATCAATCAGCAACGGCGCCAGGCCAATCATGCCCAGCACCGGCAATACACCCAGATGTAACAGCCACAGGCCGCCAACCCAGAGCATCTGGGTCAACTGCCAAAGCATGGCGCCCGCTCGAAGCGGGCGCCGCCTTTCAGATGTGACGAACTTCGACAATCTCGTACTCGATCACGCCACCAGGCGTCTTGACGGCCACCACATCACCCTCTTCCTTGGCAATCAAGGCACGGGCCAGGGGCGAGCCGACGGAGATCTTGCCGAGCTTGAAGTCAGCCTCATCCTCACCCACGATGTGGTAAGTCACGCTTTCATCAGTCTCGACGTTGGCGATTTCCACCGTTGTGCCGAAAATCACCTTGCCGGTCTTGGGGATGGTCGTGACATCGATGATGACCGCATTCTGCATGCGCCCCTCGATATCACGGATCCGCGCCTCGACCATACCCTGCTGCTCGCGGGCAGCATGGTATTCGGCGTTTTCCTTCAAGTCACCCAGCTCACGGGCCGTACCGATGTCCTGGCTCAGCTTTGGACGTACGACCTTGGTCAGGTGGGCGTGCTCCTCTTCCAGGGCCTTGGCGCCCTGGACAGTCATTGGATATTTGATCATGCCTTCAATCCTGCGTGTAGATCCTGCAAGCGACGTACGGTTTTTTCCGGACCGAACTTGAGCGCTTCACAGATGGCTTCGCCAGCAGCAATGGTGGTGGTGCAATAGATCTTGTGCTGCAAGGCGTTACGACGAATGGAGTAGGAGTCCGCGATCGACTGGCGACCTTCGGTGGTGTTGATGATCAGGGTGACTTCGTCATTCTTGATCATGTCGACCACGTGTGGACGGCCTTCCGTTACCTTGTTCACGCGACGCACTTTCAGGCCGGCCGCTTCAATCAGCTTGGCGGTCCCTGCGGTGGCCACGACTTCGAAGCCCAAGCTGATCAGATCACGCGCCACACCTGCAACCAGTGGCTTGTCATCATCACGCACGCTGATAAACGCAGTACCGCCGGTCGGCAGCACTTCGCTGGCGCCCATCTGGGCCTTGGCAAAGGCTTCGCCGAAGGTGTCGCCCACGCCCATCACTTCACCGGTGGACTTCATCTCTGGGCCCAGGATCGGGTCCACGCCAGGGAATTTGGCGAATGGGAACACCGCCTCTTTCACGCTGTAGAAGTTCGGAATGATTTCCTTAGTGAAGCCGATTTCCTTCAAGGTCTTACCGGCCATCACACGGGCGGCGATCATCGCCAGGGACACACCGATGCACTTGGAAACAAACGGCACGGTACGCGAGGCACGCGGGTTGACTTCGATGACGTAGATGTCTTCGCCTTGCAGCGCCAACTGTACGTTCATCAGGCCAACCACGCCCAATTCCAGGGCCATTTTCTTGACCTGTTCACGCATCTCGTCCTGGATGTGCAGCGGCAGCGAGTACGGCGGCAGGGAACAGGCCGAGTCGCCGGAGTGAACGCCCGCCTGCTCGATGTGCTGCATGATCGCACCAATCACCACGTCGGTACCGTCGCAGACCGCATCCACGTCCATTTCGATGGCGCAGTTGAGGAAGTGGTCCAGCAGCACCGGGCTGTCGTTGGACACTTTCACCGCATCACGCAGGTAGCGCTTGAGTTCTTCTTCTTCGTAGACGATTTCCATCGCCCGGCCGCCCAGTACGTAGGACGGACGCACCACCAACGGGTAGCCGATCTTGCTGGCTGCACGGATGGCCTCGTCTTCGCTGCGCACGGTAGCGTTTGGCGGCTGGCGCAGGTTCAGGCGCTCAACCATTTGCTGGAAGCGCTCACGGTCTTCGGCACGGTCGATGGCGTCAGGGCTGGTACCGATGATCGGCACGCCGGCCGCTTCCAGGGCACGCGCCAGTTTCAGCGGGGTTTGCCCGCCGTACTGGACGATCACGCCTTTTGGCTTCTCGACGCGACAGATTTCCAGCACGTCTTCCAGCGTTACCGGCTCGAAGTACAGGCGGTCGGAAGTGTCGTAGTCAGTGGAAACAGTTTCCGGGTTGCAGTTGACCATGATGGTCTCGTACCCGTCTTCGCGCAGGGCGAGGGCGGCGTGTACGCAGCAGTAGTCGAACTCGATGCCCTGGCCGATACGGTTTGGACCGCCGCCCAGGATGATGATCTTGTCGCGGCCCGACGGCGCGGCTTCGCACTCTTCCTCATAGGTGGAGTACAGGTACGCGGTATCGGTGGCGAACTCTGCGGCGCAGGTGTCAACGCGCTTGTAGACCGGGAAAATATCCAGCTTGTGGCGATGCGTGCGCAGGTTCTTCTCGGTCACACCCAGCAGCTTGGCCAGACGCTGGTCGGAGAAGCCTTTGCGCTTGAGGCGGAACATCAGGTCGCGGTCGATAGAGGAAAGACCCAGGGTCTTGACCTTTTCTTCTTCCTTGATCAGATCTTCGATCTGCACCAGGAACCACGGGTCAATCATGTTCATGCCGAAGATGTCTTCGACGGTCATGCCAGCGCGGAAAGCATCAGCCACGTACCAGATACGCTCGGCGCCCGGCACGGTCAGCTCGCGCTTGAGGATACTCATGCTTTCCGGGTTGCTCAGGTCGAGCTTCTCGTCCAGGCCGCAAACGCCCACTTCCAGGCCACGCAGGGCTTTTTGCAGGGATTCCTGGAACGTCCGGCCGATAGCCATGACTTCACCGACCGACTTCATCTGAGTGGTCAGGCGGGCGTCGGCTTTCGGGAACTTCTCGAAGGCAAAGCGTGGCAGTTTGGTCACGACGTAGTCGATGGACGGTTCGAAGGACGCCGGCGTAGCACCGCCAGTGATTTCGTTTTGCAACTCGTCCAAGGTGTAACCGATCGCCAGCTTGGCAGCGATGCGCGCAATCGGGAAGCCGGTAGCTTTTGATGCGAGCGCCGAAGAACGCGATACACGCGGGTTCATCTCGATCACGACCATGCGGCCTGTATCCGGGCAGATGCCGAACTGAACGTTGGAACCGCCGGTTTCAACGCCGATCTCACGCAGTACCGCCAATGAGGCGTTACGCATGATCTGGTATTCCTTGTCCGTCAGGGTCTGTGCCGGCGCAACGGTGATCGAGTCACCGGTGTGCACGCCCATCGGGTCGAAGTTTTCGATCGAGCAGACGATGATGCAGTTGTCCTTTTTGTCGCGGACAACTTCCATCTCGTACTCTTTCCAGCCGATCAGGGATTCGTCGATCAGCAGCTCTTTGGTCGGCGACAGGTCCAGACCGCGCGCGCAGATTTCTTCGAACTCTTCACGGTTGTAAGCGATACCGCCACCGGTGCCACCCATAGTGAAGGACGGACGGATAATGCACGGGAAACCCAGCTTTTCGAGAACCGCGTTGGCCTCTTCCATGCTGTGAGCGATACCCGAGCGCGGGCAGTCAAGACCGATGGACTTCATGGCCTTGTCGAAACGCGAACGGTCTTCAGCCTTGTCGATGGTGTCGGCATTGGCGCCAATCATCTCTACGCCGAACTTTTCCAGGACGCCTTCGCGCTCCAGGTCCAGGGCGCAGTTCAGTGCAGTCTGGCCGCCCATGGTCGGCAGCAGTGCATCCGGACGCTCTTTCTCGATGATCTTGGCAACGGTCTGCCATTTGATCGGTTCGATGTAGGTGGCGTCGGCCATGTCCGGGTCGGTCATGATGGTGGCCGGGTTGGAGTTCACCAGGATGACGCGGTAACCCTCTTCACGCAGGGCCTTGCAGGCCTGGGCGCCGGAGTAGTCGAATTCGCAGGCCTGGCCGATAACGATCGGGCCAGCGCCGAGAATCAGGATGCTTTTTATGTCTGTACGTTTTGGCATGGGTTTGTCACTCAAATCCGCAGGTCAGTCGGCAAGCCGTCTTGAACAATCCTTGAAGAGCCTGAGGGGGCCACCGATTTTCCGGGCCACCCTCAGGCCACTCATTTAGCGTCGCTTGGCCATCTCATTGATGAAACGGTCGAACAGCGGCGCTACGTCGTTCGGGCCCGGGCTTGCTTCAGGGTGGCCCTGGAAGCTGAACGCGCTCTTGTCGGTGCGCTCGATACCCTGCAGGGAACCGTCGAACAGCGACTTGTGAATGGCACGCACGTTGGCCGGCAAGGTGGCTTCGTCCACCGCAAAACCGTGGTTCTGGCTAGTGATCATCACGACGCCAGTGTCCAGGTCTTGCACCGGGTGGTTGGCACCATGATGGCCGTGGCCCATTTTCAGGGTCTTGGCACCGGAGGCCAGGGCCAGCAGCTGGTGGCCCAGGCAGATACCGAATACCGGGATCTCGGTTTCCAGCACATCCTTGATCGCCTGGATCGCGTAGTCGCAAGGCTCCGGATCGCCCGGGCCATTGGACAGAAACACGCCATCCGGTTGCAGGGCCAGCACATCGCTGGCCGGGGTTTGCGCCGGCACCACGGTCACGCGGCAACCACGTTCGACCAGCATGCGCAGGATGTTGTACTTAACGCCGTAGTCATAAGCGACCACGTGGTAAGGCAGCTCGCTAGCCTCGATGGTCGCGTGGCTGTCAGTCTTCAAGTCCCAGACAGTGGAGCGCCACTCGTACTGTTCTTGGGTGCTGACGACTTTCGCCAGATCCATGCCTTTCAGGCCAGGGAAGCCTTGCGCTGCAGCAATCGCTGCGGCTTCGGAAACATTGTCACCGACCATGATGCAGCCATTCTGCGAGCCTTTTTCACGCAGGATGCGTGTCAGGCGGCGCGTATCGATACCGGCGATCGCCACAACGTTGTTGGCTTTCAGGTAATCGGACAGCGACATCGTGTTACGCCAGTTGCTCGCAACCAGTGGCAGGTCACGAATCACCAGACCGGCCGACCAGACACGATCAGACTCGACGTCTTCCGGTGTAGTACCGGTATTGCCGATGTGCGGATAGGTCAGGGTAACGATCTGCTGGGCGTAGGAAGGATCGGTAAGGATTTCCTGATAGCCGGTCATGGCGGTGTTGAACACCACCTCTCCAACGGTCTGACCGTCGGCTCCAATGGCTTCGCCGCGAAAAATGCTGCCATCAGCAAGGGCGAGTATGGCTGGCTTAGTCAAGAAGACCTCCCGTAAATAAAGCCTGAAAGGGCGATCGCAGGTTGTAAAAAAGCGGAGTGACGTATGGACACGTCACCCCGCTTCTTCACTGAATTATTCTGCGCGCTTTTAGTGGACACACTAAAGCTGTAGCTTACAGAAAAAGGCTTTTTTGGTCCACCGCTAAAGAGCCTAAAAGGCAGGAGAATGCGACAGGACGTCGCTTAGCGGGTAAAAACGGGGCCCTAGAGTAATACCCAGGGCCCGTTTTTGCTACTGATTAACGCAGATCCAGCACGTCTTGCATGTCATAGAGGCCCGCTTCGCGCCCCTCCAGCCACAATGCCGCACGCACCGCGCCCTTGGCGAAGGTCATGCGGCTGGAGGCCTTGTGAGTGATTTCCAGGCGCTCGCCTTCGGCAGCAAACAGCACCGTGTGATCACCCACCACGTCACCACCGCGCACCGTGGCAAAGCCAATGGTTTCACGCTCGCGCGCACCGGTATGGCCTTCGCGGCCATATACCGCGACTTTCGACAGGTCGCGCCCCAGGGCATCGGCAATCACTTCGCCCATGCGCATGGCAGTACCCGATGGCGCATCCACTTTGTGGCGGTGATGCGCCTCGATGATCTCGATGTCCGCGTCATCACCCAGTACCCGTGCAGCCATGTCGAGCAACTTCAGCGACAGGTTGACGCCCACACTGAAGTTGGCGGCAAACACGATCGGAATATCCTTGCCCGCCGCGACAAGCAATTGCTTTTGCTCGGCATTCAGGCCAGTGGTACCAATAACCATGGCCTTGCCCGCCTTGCGGCAGAACGCCAGGTTTTTCAGCATCACCTCGGGCAGGGTGAAGTCGATCAATACATCAAATTCATCAGCCACTTGCTCCAGGCTGCCAGACAACGCCACACCGATCCGCCCCAGCGAAGCCAGCTCACCGGCATCGGCACCGATCAGCGTACTGCCCGGACGCACGATTGCCGCCGTCAACCCCGACAGAGGCGAGCGTTGCTGCACCGCCTCCACCAGGTTCTTGCCCATGCGCCCGGCGGCGCCCATCACTGCTATACGTCGCATATCCACGTCCTTACAGGTCGCCGAAGAAGCGCTTCACGCCTTCAAACCAGCCAGCGGTCTTGGGCGAATGGGAGCCATCACCGTCCAGGGAGCTGCGGAACTCTTCGAGCAACTCACGCTGACGACGATCCAGGTTGACCGGAGTCTCGACAGCCACACGGCACATCAAGTCGCCCGCCCCACCGCCACGCACTGGCGCAACGCCTTTGCCACGGATGCGGAACTGCTTGCCGGTCTGCGTCCCCTCAGGGATCTTCAGCTTGACGCGACCATCGAGGGTCGGAATCTCCAGCTCGCCACCCAGGGCAGCATCGACAAAGCTGATCGGCACTTCACAGAACAGGTGCTTGCCGTCGCGCTGGAAGATCGAGTGCTCGCGCACATTGATCACCACGTACAGATCGCCCGTCGGACCACCCTGCGTACCTGCCTCACCTTCACCCGACAAACGGATACGGTCGCCGGTATCGACACCTGCCGGCACTTTCACCGACAGGGTCTTGTACTCTTCGACACGCCCTTCGCCGTGACAGGAGTCGCACGGATCGGAAATGATCTTGCCCTGACCATGGCAGCGCGGACAGGTTTGCTGAACAGAGAAAAACCCCTGCTGCATGCGTACCTGGCCAATACCACCACAGGTTGGGCACGTAATCGGCGAAGAGCCTTTCTTGGCACCCGAGCCGTCGCACGGCTTGCAATTGACCAGCGTCGGCACGCGGATGTTGACGCTAGTGCCGCGCACAGCCTCTTCCAGGTTCAGCTCCAGGGTGTAGCGCAAGTCGCTACCACGCTGGGCACCGCCACGCTGACCACCACGACCGCCACCGAAGAAGTCGCTGAACACGTCGCCGAAGATATCGGAGAAGTTCTGGCCGCCAAAACCGGCACCGCCGCCGCCCATGCTCGGATCGACACCGGCGTGGCCGTACTGGTCGTAGGCCGCGCGCTTGTTCGGATCACACAGGCATTCGTAGGCCTCATTGGCCTCTTTGAACATTTCTTCGGATTCTTTGTTATCCGGATTACGGTCCGGGTGGTGCTTCATCGCCAGACGACGGTAGGCCTTCTTCAGGTCCGCCTCGCTGGAGCCGCGCTCCACACCCAACACTTCGTAATAGTCACGCTTTGCCATAAGTCTTTGCACTCTTAAGGACGTTCAGCAAAACCCTCCTGAGCTTGCCAAACTCGTTGAGCCCCAATACAGGCCCGGACCCAACTCACGTCAAATTCAACGATCCTGGTCTTTACTGCTCTCAGCCGAGACCCAGCTAAAAACGCGGTGACTGTCGATCGCAAAGCAGGAGCATTCCCGATCACACCGCCAGCATCCGACCCTTGTCGCATGCTGTAAAAATTCGCGTACCCCAGACACGCCAACGCGGGAGCAAGCTCCCGCGCGGCGACATCCTACCAGTCACCGCTTGATAGCGGTCAACCGGGCGACCAAGTTACTTCTTATGGCCTTCTTTGACTTCTTCGAACTCGGCATCGACAACGTCGTCGTGCTTGGCTTCAGGCTCTGCCTGTTGCGCAGCGCCATCACCTTGCGGAGCCTGCTCGGCGTACATCTTCTGAGCAACCGGCGCGGAGACTTTCGACAACTCCTCAACCTTGGCTTCGATGGTGGCCTTGTCGTCGCCTTTGACGGCGGCTTCCAGGGCAACCACGGCTGCTTCGATTGCGGTCTTCTCTTCAGCAGTCACTTTTTCGCCAGCATCAACGATCATTTTGCGCGTCGAGTGAACCAGCGCATCACCCTGGTTGCGGGCAGCGGCCAGCTCTTCAAACTTCTTGTCGGCCTCGGCATTGGTTTCAGCATCACGAATCATCTGTTGAATTTCTTCATCAGACAGACCGGAGTTGGCCTTGATCGTGATCTTCTGCTCCTTGCCGGTAGCCTTGTCTTTCGCGCCGACGTGCAAGATACCGTTGGCATCGATGTCGAAGGTCACTTCGATTTGTGGCACGCCACGTGGTGCTGGTGGAATATCGGCCAGGTCGAACTTGCCCAGGGACTTGTTCTGAGCAGCCTGCTTACGCTCACCTTGCAGCACGTGAATGGTCACAGCGCCTTGGTTGTCATCGGCAGTCGAGAACACTTGCGATTTCTTGGTAGGAATCGTGGTGTTTTTCTCGATCAGCGCAGTCATCACGCCGCCCATGGTTTCGATACCCAGGGTCAGCGGGCTGACGTCCAGCAGCAACACGTCTTTCACGTCGCCGGCCAATACCGCACCCTGGATAGCAGCACCCATGGCAACCGCTTCGTCCGGGTTCACGTCTTTACGCGCTTCTTTACCGAAGAACTCGGTCACTTTCTGCTGTACCAACGGCATACGAGTCTGACCACCGACCAGAATCACGTCGTTGATCGCACCCACGTCGATACCGGCATCTTTCAAAGCGGTACGGCAAGGTTCGATGGTGCGCTGAACCAGGTCTTCAACCAGGGATTCGAGCTTGGCGCGCGAGATCTTCACGTTCAAGTGCTTAGGGCCGGTGGCATCTGCTGTGATGTACGGCAGGTTCACGTCAGTCGACATGCTCGACGACAGCTCGATCTTCGCTTTTTCAGCAGCTTCTTTCAGGCGCTGCATGGCCAGCGGATCACCCTTGAGGTTCATGCCGCTTTCTTTCTTGAATTCGTCGACGAGGTAGTCGATCAGACGAATGTCAAAGTCTTCACCGCCCAGGAACGTGTCACCGTTGGTGGCCAACACTTCGAACTGGTGCTCACCGTCGACTTCAGCGATTTCGATCACAGAAACGTCGAAGGTGCCGCCACCCAGGTCATAAACGATCACAGTGTGATCGCCCTTGGCCTTATCCATACCGTAGGCCAGAGCGGCTGCGGTTGGTTCGTTGATGATGCGTTTTACGTCCAGGCCCGCAATGCGGCCGGCGTCTTTGGTCGCTTGACGCTGGCTGTCGTTGAAGTAGGCAGGAACGGTGATCACCGCTTCAGTCACTGCTTCACCGAGGTAGTCTTCGGCAGTTTTCTTCATCTTTTTCAAGACTTCAGCCGAGATCTGCGGTGCAGACATCTTGTTGCCGTTTACTTCAACCCAGGCGTCACCGTTGTCAGCCTTGGCGATTTTGTAAGGCACCATCTTGATGTCTTTTTGTACGACTTCTTCGTCGAACTTACGACCGATCAGACGTTTCACCGCGTACAGGGTGTTGTGCGGGTTGGTTACAGCCTGACGCTTGGCCGACTGACCAACGAGGATTTCACCGTCGTTGGCGTATGCAATGATCGACGGCGTGGTACGCGCGCCTTCGGCGTTTTCGATAACTTTGGCTTTGCCGTTTTCCATGACGGAGACGCAGGAGTTGGTGGTCCCCAGGTCGATACCGATAATTTTGCCCATGATTTACTCTCCCGAAACTTGAATTTGGTTGCCGCAGCAGTGGTGGCTGACTGCGACAGACTTAAACACTTGACTTATAAATGGGGTCGTTACGAAGGATTTCAAGCCTGCTCGTCAATCGACGGTGCAACAGGTGCAGGAGCCTTGCTCACCACGACCATCGCAGGGCGCAACAAGCGACCATTGAGCAAGTAACCCTTCTGGAACACTTTCAACACACTATTGGGCTCAAGATCTGCACTTTCCTGCATCGCCATGGCCTGGTGATGTTCAGCGTTGAACGGCTCACCGCCTTGCGGATCGATGGCTTCCAACTGATAACGCTTCAGGGTGTCCTGGAACATTTTCAGGGTCAGTTCGATCCCCTCGCGCATGGCGCGGATGTTTTCGTCGTCCGGGTTGGACAACTCAAGGCCACGCTCCAGGCTGTCGATGATCGGCAACAGATCACCGGCAAACTTTTCCAGCGCGAACTTGTGGGCTTTCTCTACATCCTGCTCGGCGCGGCGGCGGACGTTCTGCAGATCGGCAGCAACACGCAAAGCCTGATCCTGAGCGCCTACCAACTGCTCTTCGAGCACTTGCACACGAGCCGCCAGGTCTTCACCCGCTGCCTGCGAGGCCTGGTTGGCGTCTGGGTTTTGCGTATCCAGCGTCTGTTCGTCAGCCATAGTTCTCTCCTTTCTAAATCCTGCGCGAACTCGACTCGCGCTTCTGTTCCGGTATATGGGGCCACAATTTCCAGGTTCAAGGGCCGACATGTCCCGACTCATACTTTCCACTCATTCCTCATCGCACTAAAAAAAACTACTACCCAAGCAAATTGAGCTAAGCCGCAGGATTGTCAGCCCAGAACAAAACACTGTATAAATAACCAGACCTAAAGCCTGGGAGCAGCCGTCATGCTGGTTCACCTGTCCGTACATAACTACGCCATCGTCGAGCATCTGGATCTTGAACTGGATCGCGGGATGAGCGTAATCACAGGCGAAACCGGCGCCGGCAAGTCGATCATGCTCGACGCACTGGGCCTGACCCTGGGCGACCGCGCCGACAGTGGCGTGGTTCGCCCCGGCGCAGACAAGGCCGACATCCTGGCAACCTTTGATCTGGCCGACATCCCGGAGGCCAGCGCCTGGCTCGCCGAACGCGACCTTGACAACGATGGCCCGTGCATCCTGCGCCGGGTAATTACCGCCGAAGGCCGCTCCCGCGGCTACATCAATGGCACGCCCTGCCCACTCGGTGATTTGAAAGCCCTTGGCGAACTGCTGATCGACATCCATAGCCAACACGAACACCAGTCCTTGCTCAAAACCGACACCCATCGGCGACTGCTGGACGAATACGCCGGCGCGACCGACCTGGCGCGCCAGGTACAACTGGCCGCACAACGCTGGCGCCAGACCCGCCAGGAGCTGGAACGGCTGTCCAATTCCGGAGACGAACAACGTGCCCGCCACCAGCTTCTCAGCTATCAGTTGGAAGAGCTGGAAAGCCTGGGCCTGGGCGAAACCGAGCTGGAACAGCTGGAGCAGGAGCACAAGAACCTGACCAATGCCGAGACACTGCTGGGCATTTGCCGCCAGGTTGTCGAGCAATGCAGCGAAAGTGACTCCGGCAATGTGCTGAATGCACTGACAGCAAGCCTTAACCGCCTGTCGAGCGTGAACAGCGGCTCTGGATCATTGAATGAAGCCACCACCCTGCTGACCAGCGCACAAATCCAGGTAGAAGAAGCCGTTGGCGAGCTGAACCGCTTCCTCGACCACTTCGATGCCGACCCGGCACGCCTGCAAGAGATCGAAGAACGCCTCGACACTATTTATACCCTGGCACGCAAACACCGTATCCAGCCGACCGAAGTCGCAGCCATGCAGCAAAAACTGCTGGACGAGATCGAAACCCTGAATGCCAATGATGAATCCATCGAGCGCCTGGGCGATGAACTGGCCTCCTTCGCCCGCCACTACCAGGAAAAGGCCCGGGAGTTGAGCGACCTGCGACATCATGCGGCAACCGGACTGGCCTGCGCCGTGGAACAGGAAATCCAACGCCTGGGCATGCCCGGCGGGCGCTTCACCATCGAGTTGCACACCAATAGCGGCAATGAACTGCAGCCCAACGGCCTGGAGCAGGTCGAACTACTGGTGAGCGCCAACCCTGGTCAACCCCTCAAGGCACTGGCCAAGGTGGCGTCCGGCGGCGAACTGTCACGGATCAGCCTGGCGATTCAGGTCATTACCGCCCAGACCTCACGCGTACCAACATTGGTATTCGACGAAGTGGACGTGGGGATCGGCGGGCCGACTGCAGAAATTGTCGGCCAATTGCTGCGCCGCCTCGGCGAGCGTGGGCAAGTCTTGACGGTTACCCACTTGCCACAGGTGGCAGCCCAGGGGCATCAGCATCTATTCGTGCATAAGGTGCGGGGCAGCGATGCGACGCATACCGCCGTGTCCAAGCTGAACAAGACCGAGCGGGTGGAAGAAGTCGCGCGCATGCTCGGCGGCATCGATCTGACCAAGGAGTCCCTGGCTCATGCGAAAAAGATGGTGGTAACGGCAAAGGTTTGATCCCGTTCTTTCCGGGATTTTCTGGCGACAGACAGCACGAAGGCGACCCTAGGGTCGCCTTCGATCGTTTCGCAGAGTGAATCTGCGTAGCTTTCTTACTTTTTCTTACGTATGTACAGAACCAGATTATGGTCCACCAAATCGAATCCGTGCTCCTCAGCAATCTTGTGCTGCAGCGCTTCGATTTCGGGACTGGTGAACTCGATAACCTCATTGGTATCCAGGTCAACCATGTGGTCGTGATGACCACCGTCAGCCAGTTCAAAAACTGCATGACCGCCGTCGAAATTATGACGAACCACCAGCCCTGCGGCTTCAAACTGGGTCAGTACACGGTAAACCGTGGCCAGGCCGACGTCCTCGTTAGACTCCATCAGCGCCTTGTAGACATCCTCGGCACTCATGTGGCGCTGCTCGGCGGAATCGAGCATTTGTAGAATCTTGACTCGTGGCAGAGTCACTTTAAGACCGGCTTTGCGTAGTTCGCTATTTTCAACCATGGTTAGCTTTCTCGCGGATGCTGCTTCGCAGCTTCTCTTAATACGGGTATGATCGGCGTTTACGTTGTCCCAGCCAAGATAGTGGAAGTCGCCCACCGATGCAAAACACCAAGCTCTTGCTAACCAGTTTCACCCTTGTGGGACTGCTCGCACTCGCCGGTTGTTCATTCCCCGGGGTTTACAAAATCGACATCCAGCAGGGCAATGTCGTCACGCAGGACATGATAGACCAGTTACGTCCGGGAATGACCCGACGGCAAGTACGGTTTATCATGGGCAATCCCCTGCTGACCGACACATTCCATGCCGATCGCTGGGATTATCTCTATAGCCTGCAGCCTGGGGGCGGGGAGCGCCAACAGGAGCGCGTCAGTGTCATCTTTAATGGCAACGACCAGCTCGTCAGCCTTTCCGGTGACTTCATGCCTGGCGTGAGCCGCGATGAAGCCCTGCTAGGCAAGGATAACGGCACCAACGTCACTGCTCCTGTGCAGAACGGCGAGAAGCCCAAGTCCGAAGTGCCGGCCAAGCCAGGTTCTTTGCTGGATACGATCCAGAAAGACATCGACAGCGTGGAAACCGTTCCGGTGCCAACACCAGAGCCGCTGGATACTGGCCCGCAATAATTTTCATTGTTCAACAAAAAGCCCGGCATGCCGGGCTTTTTGTTGCCTGCTATTTCACAGGTCACGGATTTTGCCGCCGAGCCTCGGCCGCTTTTGCCGCTCGCAAGCGCCTCACCTCTTTGGGATCCGCCAGCAAAGGGCGATAAATTTCAATGCGATCGCCGACCTGCACGCTGCGGGTTTGCGCATCCGCCACGACCTTGCCGAAAATCCCCAAAGGGCAATTAGCCACATCCACCTCAGGAAACTGTGCCGCAATGCCTGAGGCCAACACCGCCGCCCGCAGGCTCGTACCCGGCGCAACGGCCAGGTTCAACAGCCGTTGGCGGTCTACAGCGGCGTAGACCACTTCAATCTCGATCAGCGGCTCAGCCATGCAGTTGCTTGGCTCGCTGGCAAAACGCATCCACCAGGGTATTCGCCGCCTGGTTGAACAGTGGGCCCAACGTTGCCCGCACTATGGAGCCTGCATAATCAAACGTCAGGTCCAGGCTGATCTTGCACGCCTTCTCCCCCAATGGCTTGAATACCCAGACACCGTGCAGTTGAGTGAATGGCCCTTCTTCCAGATTCATCTCGATGGACCGGCCAGGAACCAGCACATTGCTGGTCACAAATTTTTGGCCAAGCCCGCCCTTGGACACTTCCAGACTCGCACGCATATGCTCATCGCTGCTCTCCAGCACCGTGGACGAGGAGCACCAGGGCAGGAAATCCGGGTAGCTCGCCACGTCGTTGACCAGGTCATAGAGCGCTTGTGCCGGGTAAGGCAACAGGGCCGAGCGTTGAATATGCGTCGTCATGGGAGCGTTATTTCCGAAGCTGAGCGGCAAACATCGCGAAAAGACTGCCCGATTCGCGAGAGAAAAAAATCAGAGAACAGCCTGTATTGTCCGGGATTCATCCAACACGCTCAAGCACGCAGGTTGACCGTAGCCGACACGCTCGCAACTCCCTATAATGCCGCCCCTATGGCTAAACAAAAGAAACACCCAACAGGGACCATCGCGCAGAACAAAAAGGCGCGACACGATTACTTCATCGAACATCGGTTCGAGGCTGGTCTGGTCCTGGCCGGCTGGGAAGTAAAAAGTCTGCGCGCCAGCAAGTTGCAACTGGTCGACAGTTACGTGCTGCTCAAGGATGGCGAGGCCTGGCTGCTCGGCAGTCATATCACGCCGCTGATGACCGCCAGTACCCACGTGATTGCCGACCCGGTGCGTACGCGCAAGCTGCTGCTCAATGCCCGCGAACTGGAAAAGCTTGCCGCTGCCGTGCAGCAGAAGGGTTATGCCTGCGTTTGCCTGTCGTGGTACTGGAGCAAGCACCTGGTCAAGTGCGAGATCGCACTGGGCAAGGGCAAGAAGGAATACGACAAGCGCGATACCGAGCGCGAGCGCGACTCCAATCGGGAATTGCAGCGTGCCGTACGCAACAAGGGCAAGGAAGACTGATCTTCCCCGCCCCTTGATGCGAGCCCGCGCGGCGTAGGGACGACTCCCTGCGCCGCAATGGCAGGCTACATGCCCTTGCGCCGCTCCGCCCGAGCCATGCGCTGCACTTCCTGACGCACCTCCTCCAACACCTCCTGCACATACAGCAGGTGACGTGTTGAAACTTCCCGTGCCTGTTCCGCCCGCCCTTCAATAATCGCCAGGTATAAATCCCGGTGCTGGTTGATCAGCATGTCGCGGGTTTCGGTGCGTTGCTGGTACATGCCGCCGATATTGGTCACCACGTTGCGCTTGAGCAAATCAAACAAGCCGCGAATGGTGTGCAGCAATACCGCGTTGTGGCTGGCCTCAGCGATAGCCAAGTGAAACCTGGCATCGGCCGCCCCCTCTTCAATGCGACTCACTTCATCATCACGCGTGTAGCAATCCTGCAACGCGTCAAAAGCTGCGGTCAGCCGTTCCCGGTCCACTTCGGTGGCGCGCAAGGCGGCGTAATACGCACAAGAGGCTTCGAGCGTCTGGCGAAACTCCAACAGATCGCGCTGGGCCTCGGGATTGCTTTCCAACAAATGCAGCAATGGATCGCTGAAGGTTGAACCCAGCGTCTCCACCACATAATTGCCGCCGCCCTGACGACTGACCAGCAACCCCTTGGCTGCCAGCTTCTGGATCGCCTCGCGCAGCGACGGGCGCGACACACCGAACTGTTCAGCCAGTGCGCGCTCGGCTGGCAATCGCTCGCCCGACTTCAACGTGCCCTCAAGGATCATCCCCTCAAGCTGCTCGACAATATCGTCGGACAAACGGCGCTGACGCACCTGATCAAACGCCATAACTGACTCTCCACGATCCCGGCCACTCGCCGGGCCCTCTATTCTGGCCTATTGCCGCGCCGGCGGCACCTATCAGAACCCCTTTGATTACACCGATCAGACCCTACGCCCGCCGACACGCGACCAAAGTTTCTCAGGCGGCAAATTGACACATCACCCCGAAGGCTCTTACCCTAGCCATCAGCGATTGTAAATTGGTATTACCAATTACCCAGATCAGCTGAGCATGCATGACCAACAACAATTAGGGGCCACCCCATATGCAAACCTGGCAACAGCTCTACAGCCCACTCGGCAGCCTTGGCCTGTCCGCACTGGCCGCCGTCATTCCTATCGTATTTTTCTTCCTGGCCCTGGCGGTATTTCGCCTTAAAGGCCATGTTGCCGGGAGCATCACCCTGGCGCTGTCGATCCTGGTGGCGATCTTCGCCTTCCAGATGCCGGTCGATATGGCACTCGCCGCTGCCGGCTATGGCTTTGCCTACGGCCTGTGGCCAATCGCCTGGATCATCGTCGCCGCGGTATTCCTCTACAAACTGACGGTCAAAAGTGGCCAGTTCGAAGTGATCCGCAGCTCCGTGCTGTCGATTACCGATGACCAGCGCCTGCAAGTGCTGCTGATCGGCTTCTGCTTCGGCGCGTTCCTGGAAGGTGCCGCCGGTTTCGGCGCACCCGTGGCGATTACTGCCGCGCTGCTGGTAGGACTGGGCTTCAACCCACTGTACGCCGCCGGCCTGTGCTTGATTGCCAACACCGCACCCGTGGCGTTCGGCGCCCTGGGGATCCCGATCATCGTGGCCGGCCAGGTCACCGGTATCGACGCCTTCAAGATCGGCGCCATGACCGGCCGCCAACTGCCGCTGCTGTCGCTGTTCGTGCCGTTCTGGCTGGTGTTCATGATGGACGGCTTGCGCGGCGTCAAGGAAACCTGGCCTGCAGCACTGGTGGCTGGCTTGAGCTTTGCCATCACCCAGTACCTCACCTCCAACTTCATCGGCCCGGAACTGCCGGATATCACCTCGGCCCTGGCCAGCCTGATTTCCCTGACCCTGTTCCTGAAAGTCTGGCAGCCCAAGCGCACTGCGGGTGCCCAGATTGCTGGCGCCACGTCCAGCGTTTCGGTCACCGGCAGCGTCGGCGGTTTCGGCCAACCACGCACTTCCGTGGCTTCGCCTTACAGCCTGATGGAAATTTTCAAAGCCTGGTCGCCGTTCCTGATCCTGACCGTGCTGGTCACCATCTGGACCCTCAAGCCGTTCAAGGCCATGTTCGCCGCCGGCGGGTCGATGTACAGCTGGGTGTTCAACTTTGCGATTCCGCACCTGGACCAGATGGTGGTCAAGGTTGCGCCCATCGTCACCAACCCGACGGCCATCTCGGCGGTGTTCAAGCTGGACCCGATTTCCGCCACGGGCACGGCGATTTTCTTCTCCGCATTGCTCTCCATGCTGGTGCTGAAAATCAACGTCAGAACTGGTCTGACCACTTTGAAAGAGACGTTCTACGAGTTGCGCTGGCCAATCCTGTCCATCGGTATGGTGCTGGCGTTCGCATTCGTCACCAACTACTCCGGCATGTCTTCGACCATGGCGCTGGTATTGGCCGGCACCGGCGCGGCATTCCCGTTCTTCTCGCCGTTCCTTGGTTGGCTGGGCGTGTTCCTCACCGGTTCCGATACCTCGTCCAATGCCCTGTTCAGCTCCCTGCAAGCCACCACCGCGCACCAGATCGGCGTCAGCGATACCCTGCTGGTAGCGGCGAACACCAGTGGCGGCGTGACCGGCAAGATGATTTCCCCGCAATCGATCGCCGTGGCCTGCGCCGCGACCGGCCTGGTGGGCAAGGAATCCGACCTGTTCCGTTTTACCCTCAAGCACAGCCTGTTTTTCGCTACGATTGTCGGCCTGATCACCTACGCCCAGGCGTACTGGTTCACCGGCATGCTGGTGCATTAAGACCACAGGCAATACCGTAAGAACCGACGCCGCAGCCGCCTTGCGGCGTCAGCTATTCACAACCCAGTCTGCTGAGCCGTGGCGCCTAGGCTCCTCAGACTGGGTGCTGCTGATCCTGGAGGCACCATGAGCCTACCCATCGCGTTCCTTGATGCTGTCGCACGACTGATCCCGAAAGATCGGCGCTTCGACGACCCTCTTTCCACCCTGGCCTTCGGTACCGATGCCAGTTTTTACCGACTGATCCCACAACTGGTGATCCGCGTCGAATCGGAAGATGAGGTAGTCGAACTGCTGCAACTGGCGCAACGCGACCGCGTGCCAGTGACCTTTCGCGCAGCCGGTACCAGCCTCTCCGGCCAGGCGATCAGCGATTCAGTGCTGATCGTGCTCGGCGATAACTGGAACGGGCGCGAGATTCGTGGCCAGGGTACGCAGATCCGCCTGCAACCCGGGGTGATTGGGGCCCAGGCCAACGCCTGGCTTGCGCCGTTCGGACGTAAGATCGGTCCGGACCCTGCGTCAATCAACGCCTGCAAAATTGGCGGAATTGTCGCCAACAATGCCAGCGGCATGTGCTGCGGCACCGCGCAAAACACCTATCACACCCTGGCGGGGATTCGCCTGGTACTGGCCGACGGTAGCCGCCTGGATACTGAAGATGCCGCCAGCGTCGCAGCGTTCCGCCAGCAACACGGCGCACTGCTTGAACGTTTGGCCACCCTGGGCCGCGAGACCCGGGCCAATGCTGAACTGGCTGCAAAAATCCGCCACAAATACCGTCTGAAAAACACCACCGGCCTGTCACTCAACGCCCTGGTGGATTTCGACGAGCCGCTGGATATCCTCAGCCACTTGCTCGTGGGTTCCGAAGGCACCCTGGGGTTCATCAGCGCAGTCACCTACGACACGGTGATCGATCACCCGAACAAGGCTTCGGCCCTGATCGTGTTCCCCGATGTGGAAACCTGCTGCAACGCGGTGACGGTGCTGAAAACCCAGCCCGTCTCAGCGGTCGAGCTGCTGGACCGACGCAGTATGCGTTCGGTGCAGGACAAACCCGGCATGCCCGCTTTCGTACAACAGCTATCGGAAGGTGCCTGCGCGCTATTGATCGAATCCCGCGCGGCTTCGTCCTCATTGCTGCATGAGCAACTGGCGCTGATCATGGCATCGCTGGCCAGTTTCCCAGTCGAGAAGCAAGTCGACTTCACCGAAGACCCGGTGGAAAACGCGCGCCTATGGGCGATCCGCAAGGACACTTTCCCCGCCGTCGGCGCCGTACGCAAAACCGGCACCACGGTGATCATCGAAGACGTGACCTTCCCGGTGGAGCAACTGGCCATTGGTGTGAACCGCTTGATCGAGCTGTTCGACAAACATCACTACGACGAAGCCATCCTTTTCGGACACGCCCTGGAAGGTAATCTGCACTTTGTCTTCACCCAAGGCTTCAACAGCGCGCAAGAAGTCACACGCTATCAAGCGTTCATGGATGACGTAGCGCAACTGGTGGCCGTGGAATTCGGCGGTTCGCTGAAGGCCGAGCACGGCACCGGTCGCAATATGGCGCCTTTTGTCGAACTGGAATGGGGCAGCGATGCCTACCAGTTGATGTGGCAGCTCAAGCGCCTGCTCGACCCCAACGGTATTCTCAACCCGGACGTGGTGTTGAGCGAAGACCCGCAAATCCACCTCAAGCACCTCAAGCCGCTGCCGGCGGCCGACGAGATTGTGGATAAGTGCATCGAGTGCGGCTTCTGCGAGCCGGTGTGCCCATCCAAGGGCCTGACCCTGAGCCCGCGCCAGCGCATCGTGATCTGGCGCGATATCCAGGCGCGCAAACGCGCCGGTATCGATACCACTGAACTGGAAGCGGCCTATCACTACCAAGGCATCGACACCTGTGCCGCAACAGGGTTGTGCGCCCAGCGCTGCCCGGTAGGCATCAATACCGGCGACCTGGTGAAAAAACTGCGCAGCCGCGAAGCGAGCAGTACGAAAACCGCCGAGTGGCTGGCCGGCCATTTCTCCACCGCGCTGCAAGGTGCACGCTTTACCCTGCATGTAGCCAACGGCGCCCGCATGCTGCTCGGTGCGCCCCGCCTGGCGAAACTCTCGGCCACGGTAACCCGCCTGTCCAAAGGGCAAATACCGCAGTGGAACAACGCCATGCCCCAGCCGGAAAAAGCCATCCGCTTCAGCCCGGCCGTCAATGACGAGCGCCCCCGAGTGGTCTACCTCGCGGCCTGTGTATCGCGGGCAATGGGCCCGGCTGCTGGGGATAAAGAGCAGATGTCGCTGTACGACAAAACCCGAGGCCTGCTGGAAAAAGCCGGTTATCAGGTCGTCATCCCGGACAATCCCGACAGCCTGTGCTGCGGCCAGCCCTTCGCCTCCAAAGGCTACGCAGAGCAGGCCGAGCACAAACGCCAGGAACTGATCGGCGCCCTGCTCCACGCCAGCCGTGGCGGCCTCGACCCCATCTACTGCGACACCAGCCCATGTACCCTGCGCCTGGTCCAGGACCTTGGGCAAACGCGCCTGGACCTCTACGACCCGGTACGTTTTATCCGCACCCACCTGATGGACCGCCTGGACTTCACCCCCCAGGATGCACCGATTGCAGTACATGTCACCTGCAGCACCCAGCACCTGGGCGAAAGCCAGGCCCTGATCGACCTGGCCCGGCGCTGTAGCAATAACGTGGTAATCCCCGAAGGCATCCACTGTTGTGGGTTTGCCGGCGACAAAGGCTTCACCACCCCGGAACTCAACGCTCACTCACTGCGCTCCCTCAAGGACGCCGTGCAGTACTGCAGCGAAGGCATCTCCACCAGCCGCACCTGTGAAATCGGCCTGACCCAACACGGCGGCATCGATTACCACGGGCTGGTCTACCTGGTGGACCGCGTCACCGAAGCCCGGGCCCACTGACCCGACTCAATCCCACCAACCGCTCAAGGCCAACCTTTCGGGTTGGCCTTCTGTGGCCGTTTGACGTACACTGCACAGGCTTGTCGCTCACGATCACATCGAGCAACAAGCACGGGGCCGTTTAGGATTCGACGCCGGTTGCGAACCTTTAGGTGCATGCCGAGTTGGTAACAGAACTCGTAAATCCACTGTTGCAACTTTCTATAGTTGCCAATGACGAAACCTACGGGGAATACGCTCTCGCTGCGTAAGCAGCCTTAGCCCTTCCCTCCTGGTACCTTCGGGTCCAGCAATCATCAGGGGATGTCTGTAAACCCAAAGTGATTGTCATATAGAACAGAATCGCCGTGCAGTACGTTGTGGACGAAGCGGCTAAAACTTACACAACTCGCCCAAAGCACCCTGCCCTTCGGGTCGCTGAGGGTTAACTTAATAGAAACGGCTACGCATGTAGTACCGACAGCAGAGTACTGGCGGACGGGGGTTCAAATCCCCCCGGCTCCACCACTTCATCATCTAAAGACGTCCACGGACGTCTTTTTTTGTGTCTAAAACCCAGCAAATACAGGGCTTTAGCGGCTATTACGGTCTTTGTAGCTTCTTGGAGTTCCAGAAGTTTTGGTATTCCAAACGGTATTCCAGCCCCTACAGTGCTAATCTTTGGAATACCAAATCAGTGCCTGAGGGAAATCTCATGACTGCTCAAACTCTCCGCCTCTCCGATCGACAGCTCAAGGGAGTCAAACCCGCGTCCAAGGATTACGTCCTCACCGACGGGGACGGTTTGCAACTCCGTGTACGCAGCAACGGCTCTCTGCTGTGGAATTTCAACTACCGTGAACCGGTGACTAAAAACCGAATTAACATGGGCTTGGGTACCTACCCAGAGCTTTCGTTGGCGAACGCCCGAAAGATGGCAGTGCAAGCACGGGAGCTGCTCGCCCAGGGCATCGATCCGAAAGTGCAGCGCGATACGCTAAATGAGGCCAAGCGCGCAGAAACGGAACACACTTTCGAGAACGTAGCCACTGCCTGGTTCGAGCTTAAGAAAGACTCGGTCACGCCGGCCTACGCCGAGGATATTTGGCGATCGCTCACGCTGCATGTGTTCCCCGATTTGAAGACGACACCACTCGCGAAAATCACCGCGCCGATGGTGATCGAGCTGCTTCGTCCAATCGAAGCGAAAGGCAGCCTGGAGACGGTTAAGCGCCTTAGTCAGCGGCTTAACGAGATCATGACCTACGGCGTGAACTCCGGCCTGATCTTCGCCAACCCACTGAGTGGCATCCGGGCGGTATTCAAGAAACCCAAGAAAGAAAACATGGCCGCGCTCCCGCCCGAAGAGCTACCCGAGCTCATGCTGGAACTCGCAAACGCCAGTATCAAACGCACGACCCGCTGCCTTATCGAATGGCAGTTGCATACCATGACTCGCCCTGCTGAAGCGGCGACTACTCGCTGGGCAGACCTCGATTTCGAAAGGCGTGTCTGGACCATTCCTCCGGAGCGGATGAAAAAGCGACGCCCACACAGCATCCCGTTAAGCGATCAAGCCATTGCATTGCTGGAAATACTCAAATCCCATAGTGGTCATCGAGAGTATGTCTTCCCGGCAGACCGAAACCCACGTACTCACGCCAATAGCCAGACAGCCAACATGGCGTTGAAGCGCATGGGCTTTCAGGACCGCTTGGTCAGCCACGGCATGCGCTCAATGGCCAGCACAATCCTGAACGAGCATGGGTGGGATTCGGAACTAATCGAAGTCGCGTTGGCGCATGTCGATAAAGACGAGGTTCGAAGCGCCTACAACCGGGCGGATTATATTGAACGCCGGCGTCCGATGATGGCTTGGTGGAGTGAACATATCCAGAAGGCGGCTACCGGCAGCCTGTCGGCAGCCGCGATCAAACACACCAGAGACCTCAACGTCGTACCGATACGCGGAGTATCCTGAGGCCGGTAGCACCGGCGAAAAACCGTGTAACCGCGTAGTACAGCATGGCGACAGACTTCACGACTATCCCCAAATTTCTCGTACGCCTGCGCTCCTTAGTCAAAGCCCCTGAGTATGGGAAGGCTCCGCATTCCCATACTCAGGGGCTTACGCTTAAAAGATCTATCAGCCAACCACGATTTGCGCCTTTCTGCGGCAGATCAACCCTGCTGTTAACTCAAAGTAGTACACGGTCGCTGGTGCTGAGCAACGCAGATAGTCTTCCAAAAACCATCTCACGTGCTTTTCCCTCCAGGACCAGGGAGTCGCGCAACCCCAGCGCTCACGAATCACCTCGTACATCCTTTCTGCTTGTCTAATGTGCCGCCGCCGCGTGGCATGCGCACCGTTGAGTACGGGACTCAGAAACAACGCCATATCGAACTCAGACTTCATCGCCGACCTCCGATGTAGGCACTCACCACATCGATGCGGTTATGCCCCAACTCATGGCTGATCTGCTGTCGTGCTCGCTGATCGAATTCTCGATCCTCTCGATAACCACGACCGCCATTTACCGGTGCTGGGAAGCCGGTCAGTTGCTCATAGCGCTCACAGGCGTAAGCCGCCCGCAGCTCATGAAAGCCTTTCAATCCATGCTCATGCAGGAGGTCCCGTGCAGGCCGCACGACTGCTCGCATGAAGTCTTTGTAACTTTCATCGCTCGCCAACAGGTTCCGACTGCCACTGGGTGAGACAGCACTGGCCGTATTCAGGGCATCGAGGATTTGATCCGTGACCGCGACCCAGCGCGGTGCCGATGCCCCTGACCGACCGCCTTTGGTGCCATCTTGGATGTTGATTTTACCCAGTTGTTGGGCCTCTCGTTGCAGCCGTGGCAAGTCTGCCAAGATCGCTTCACGCAGACGCATACCGGCCTCCCGGGCGAGGTACACAATGGCGCTCACCCTCGACTGCTGACGTTCTGAGAGTGCCCGTGCGATCAACTTGACCTGCGCACGGTCTTGGCCTTGCGGGACCTCATTACGCACACCTGAACGCTGCAAGCCCAGCGCCTTACTCGGAGTCGGGATTTTGACGTACTGATCACCGCGCAGCGCGGCCATCGTTCGGTTCACGCTGGACAGTCGGTTCTGCGCGGTGGCAATGCCGACGTTGCCCTGATCAACCTGCTCCCGCACGTGGACGGCGTACCGCATGAGTATCTCGCGGCCTATCTGGCGCGCGTCGTTGACCCTCGGCCCTTCCTCGGATCGACACCAACGCACGAAGGCCTGCCACCGAACACTATGGGCTTTGACGGTAGCAAAATGGCCGTCGCCAAACAGGTCTTTCAGTGCTTGCGGTCCGGCATAGCTGAGCTGGCGACCGAAGCCGAAATTGCGGCCTGCTCGCTTACCGACCCGAGCCATTTTTTTGTTCCTGATCGGCTGCTGCGAGATCATGCAAAAGGGCTCGCCAGTGCGCACTTACAATCGCGAACTGAGCCCAATCAGTCGGGCGAAAACACAGCGTGTTGTCGGTGACGTAAAGATGCGCACCCTCCTCTTTCAACCATTGAATAATGGCTGTCGTAGAGGCGATAGCTTTATGGGTGGTGGCGACACTGGCGACAGCGGCGACAACCCTCGTCCTGCCTGGTTTTGAGCGTGGCGACAAAGTGGCGACAGTACCGGCGACAAATCGCAGTTTCGGCTCCTTTTGGCGTTGAGCCAGATGGTGGCGCAGCGCTTCATCAAGATTGAACATGGCGCACCTCGAAGGTGTGGCCGTCGGAGATCAACCACTGATGATCAATCAACTCGACCAGCAGCTTTGCGACATGACGACTGCTCTTGCGGGCAAAGCGGGGACCGTTGCGATTCAGATCTCGAATACTGAAGCGCTTCCAATCCTTGACCTGCAGCCAGCGCAACAGCCGGTCCGCCTCTTCCTTTACCCGGCACACCGGTTCCTGCTCGGTCAGGCGCTGGATCTCGGTGAGGTAGTAGCCGACTAAAGCGGATGCCCGTTGGATATGGTCGACCTCCACGACGCTGCTCTCCTCCACAACTGCAAGAATGCCGGCGACGCGCAGCAGGTTATCGGCGGCCTTTGATCCGCTGGGCCGTACGCTGGCCAGCTCGCCAAACTCCCCCAGCTGAGCTTCGATAGCATCATGCAAATCAATCCAGCGACGACGCGCCAGCGGACTGAGGCTCAGCTTTGACAGCTGCAAGGCTCCGTCAGCGGAAAGTGACCAAGGTTGATAAAACAGAGCCAAAAGGCGGTGATGATAGCGCTTGAGGGCGGCGTCTTTGGACAAGTCGACAGCCTGGTAACTGCGTTGTCCGGCCAGGCTGGTGGGCCAGGTCATGAGGCAGCGACCGAGAATGCCTTGCCCCTGCAGCAACGGGTCACTGAGTAACTGCATGGCCAAATACGGTTGCAGCATCAGGTGCAGGCTCAGGCGTCGGTCATAGGCTCGTAGGCTTTCGCCTGCCATAGAGCGAGCACGATCAATCGGGCTACCGTCCCAGAGCGACGACAAGGTCGTGACCGCTTTCAAACGGTTGTCCCGACTCATGGTGCTGCTGCCAAGGAATTGTCCGCCCTCGTCACAGAACAGCCCCATGCTAGGCAGGTCATGACAGAGCCCCTTGATCAGGGCCTCGATAGTCGGGTCGGTGGTGATCAGTCTAGGGGCTGAGGGCTCCGCTTCGAGCGACATTTCGTTTGCGGGCTCAGGATCGCCAGGCCTGATACGATGCGCCTGTCGCTGTGCGGCACGGTACCGGGCAAGTTGTTCGCGATAGCGCTGCCACTGTTCACGCTCCCATTGCCGTGCTGGGAGCAATGCACATCGGTCTGCGGCGGTCTTGCGATCACCTGACGCGGCCACCGTGATCAGATACAGCGACAGGGGATAATTTCTCCCGTCGAGCTGTAAGCCCGCATGACCTTGAGTGGCCAGCGCCGAGGCAGCCAACACTGATTGCGCGGCCAGTGCCTGGGGCACGCCGATGACCTCGGCCATTCGCTCTACCGCAGGCCCAAGAATCCCGCCCAGTGCCTGGACCGGATAAGGCTCGGCCACGGGATTCGACTCAATCAGCGGTCGAGGTGGTTGTGGTAGTTCAAGCTTCGGATCTAACTGCTGCATGGGCCCTCTCCTCATTCATTGCTGGTAGTCCTCACGTAGCCCCGCCACGGGTGTTGAGTGTTATCAGGGATCAAGGCCCCTGCGGCCTGTGAGGTGTTCACTGACGCGGAACGAGCGGCTCCTTACGACCGGGAGCGAGGGCATGAACCCAAGGATCTGGCCTCCTTAGGCGCATCCGAAGATGCGGGCGGGTGGAGGCTGTGCCGACTGACGAGTTCGGCACCTGGAGATCCTGGGCGGGAGGAAGCAAAGACCTGGACACCAGGTGCATGCCTGACTGTCAGTCAGGTGCAGCCCTTCCGTAGGCTGCGGCACCGGTGTCTGTGTCGTTGCGGATGGCGACGAATCGAATTTGTCAGGCCGATTGTCACGAGGAGAGTTGCGGCAATGCCATGTACGACGTGGCTTGCAGCAGTGGTACGAGCGCCCGTCTCTTTCCAGGAGAAAGAGACGGGCAAGGTCTGGCGCAGCGAAGTGTGCCAAGAGGTGAGGTTGCTGCAATGCAGCGAGGTAGGTCCATCGTCTGCCGCAGTGGGCAGATTGGTAGAGTAGGCATCCATCACTCTTGGGAAGTGACCGTGCGAGCCGCCGGACGCTAATCACACTTGGGGAAGAACCACCACGCGAGTGGCGTAGCCTTAAAGGTTCTGGCTACCTGGGCAGGCGCTGTCAACGACAGCGATCCGTGCGCCAATTTTTATACCCACTACAAAAGGCGGTCAAGCGTCACGGCCGAAGTGCTCAGAAAGTGGCGACTGTCGCCGCTTTTGTCGCCATGCTCCAGGCCACGTTCTACGTGGGTTGTCGCCGCCGTCGCCGCTGTCGCCACACCTACATCCATGCCCAACGATAAAATTCGGACACACAAACTGAATAACGTCGCGCTCGATGGAAATCGTGGGGAATTACTGATGGTGAAAGTAGGCGTGGTGTGAATTAAATTTGAGCATGGAGGGTGGAACGCGGCGGCTTCGAGAAAAAGCGAGTGAACCCTCCGATCGGCGCGATCAAAGATCGCTTGATCGGAGGGTTTGGCGGGAAAAGCAAATCTCAAACGTCAATTACAGACTCAGGCATCAAAGCGGGTTGATTGGGAAGTGACGGCCTCACGTCGCATGATCAGCGTCTGCTGCAACCGCAGCAAAAAACCTGCTTCAAATGCCTCTTGTGGATCACCTGGACGATGACGCTTTCGGTTCTGAGACAGCGCCCACCATAACGGTAATGATGAGCCCTCAAGCCAAGTCTCTGCGCAACGAATGCCCTCCTTGATTACCGGAGCGAACTCATCGCCCCAAGGAGTTTGGATCGCGGGAGCCCCTTCAATTGACGGGACAGAGACATATTCATGGATCTGTTGATGGACGCTTTGAGCTGGGATGCCAGTCAGATTCCGGAACGCCCTATCGTACAACACTGCGGCGTCATCCAGCAGCTCTACTGCCAGTTCAACGTCTTGCGGAAAATGAAGCAGAATACTCTGGGCTCCGTTAAGCCGGAGAGTGGCAGCCTGCCGCAGTTTAATCGCTGCATCTTCAGGGGTAAGCACTGAAGTATCGATGCTGTTGGGTTTGGGGAGGCCGATGAGAAGCGAAAGATCAAACATCACGGAATCCTCCGAGATAGTTTGCAGCCTGAACCATTTGGCCGGGGTGGCGCACGAGCTTAAAAGGGGGACATGCCATTTTCCTTATCTCCTTGGTTTGATTAAGGAATGCCATCCACCGTTGCGACACGAATGGGTGGCACACCGTACAGGGGTCGCAAACCGGAAACCAAGGAACCCGGCCAGGCCGAAGCCTGCCCTGCACGGTGCGCCATAGAAAAGCAGCAGCTAGCACTTGAAGTGCTGACTGTGCGATATGGCACATACCGCGCCTTGGTTTCGATTCAGGTTGCGACACCCGGTCGCGGGATTGACCGCGACGGAGCAAAGCGTAAATGTGAAGCGGCGACAACACAAGCATGAGTGTCAATAAGGCTGCATTCGAACAAGCGCTCTGGGCAGAAACTCACGCACGTTCGGATTTAGTGGTTATGGCAAGTCAGATACCACGTCAAGCCTTCTTATTTCCGATTCTGTCCGAAGTGATAGAATCGAAAACGCTACACACGCCCCCCTCTCGAGAAATGGTATGACTACAGAGCTGACGGAAGAAGAAATGCGTCGGGCGCTATTCGGTGCGCCAGAGGCCCCTGCATCAGTAATCGACACCCATGAGCAAGATACTGCACCGGAAATCGTGATCGCGGAGCAGACAAAGGTAGTGAAGAAAAAGAAACTTTCAAAATCCTTTACTCCCAGATTGAAAGTCACACTGAGGGTGGGGAATGAATTCGAAGGCAAGATGCACGAGATCGTACATGAAGCCGATACGCTCAGTTCTCTAGTTGCAGAGCAAGAAGCTACAAAGTTAGCCAAGAAAAAATTCAGGTTTGTGGAAGTTATCTCGGTCAAGTCGATGTAAGCGGGCACGCTAAAGTCCGATTAAAGCGCATTTCATCCCTGCGGCCCAGTCATCCCCTGCTGACCTCGGTCTGCGACGGGCAGAAACCGGCCAAATTCGGTTATTCAGTATCTACAAAAATAGGGACTACTCACGTGATAGGTATCGACGCGGCCAGAACTAGTTGAGACGCGATCAATCCCACCGATTTCTCTGAGCACTAATTTGCCCCTGAGAATTTTGCACAACCATCTCGAGATCTGGCCAGGAACAAAAGAGAGCGATCTCAATTGAGTAAACCGAAGATTTTTGAGAAATAACGAAACGCGTAGACCGCGCATCAATCACATCATGTTGTTGCTTACACCAGCCTAGCCATCTCCTTGTAGCTGCGTCCTCCGACTGCTGCAAACATTAGATACCGGAAAACGCTCGTTGCCTTTTTGTGCAATATACAGACTTGTCAATGACTATATTTATTTTTTGTGGCAGAAAGCCATCATTATTTGATTGATATTGTATTTGTAATATATTTAAATAAAAAGTACACGCGCAGAAAATCAATTGGAAAAAAATCTAGATTACTCAAGGAACGTTATAGATGTCTGATGCAGTGCTGGAAGCCTTAACCAAATTTTTTGACTCCTCTAACGAGCCAGTCCTATTTACAGGGGCCGGTGTGTCAGTCAAGGCTGGACTTCCTACATGGAGGACTTTGATCGAGATACTTGCTTCTGGGATTCGCCCGCGTGATTCAGGTACCGCAGACATTATGGTGTCTAGAATTGAAAAAGGGGCGCTCACAACTGCCGTTGATTATTTCATGCTTAGCGATGGAATGAACACCGGCGACAAGTATCGTTTGATTTCTGATACGCTTTCAAAATATGACCATAGCGCGATATTAAACGTTGCTAAACTTCCATTCAAAGGCTGCCTGACTACAAACTTTGACGAAAGTATTCTGCAAGCTATCGGACACTCAAGGGAAAAGTTTCCTAGAGACTATAAATATGGTGATTCGTCATTCAAACAAGCGCAGTGGGAAAAAAATCTTTTCGTTGCTAGGATTCATGGTGCTGTCGAAAACCCAGAAGCCATTATATTATCAGATAAGCAGTTCGAAAACCTCTTAAAAGATGAGGCTTATCTTGAGCTTCTGAGAACTTGTTTCTCCCATCGTAACGTTCTTTTTTTGGGTTTTTCCTTTTACGATCCTGCAATTCGTCACATTTTCAACGAATTAGAAAAGAAATTTGGGAGCTCGACGCCTGGTCGCCATCTCGCAATCCTCCCAGATAACATCGAATCTGAATTTATTCAAAAGGCACACAACCTCAATATCGACGTTGTACGATATAGCTCTGCTGAGCATCACAAAGAGTTATGGGATGCTCTTGAAAAATTCAATAACAAACCAATTGCTGTTGTTAATATTCCAAAGAATCCATCTCCGTTTAGTTTCACTAAGCAATTCCTCGCCGCATGCTATGCACGTTCCCATGCAGGCTCCCAGAGAGCGCTTCGAGAAGCAGTGGCAGAAGGGGTAATTTCCGCTTTTTTGCAAGAATGTATTCCTAAATCTATAGAGAAATCTGCTTTATATGAAAAAATGCGAGTAAGTCTCGGCGTGAAAAGCGACGACGTGTCTTATCTTGTAGATACCGCTGTAGCATCTCTCGCCGACTCTAGACTTTGCTCGTACCAGCCCGATGGATCGATTATATGGACCGACAGTTCCGAAGGTGATGCCCCTCTCAAGGACGCACTGGCCAGGTTGGTTGAAAGCACTGTTGGCAGGGCTTTCGTCTCGGAAAAATGGGAGATTCCTGGAAACGTGAGAAACGTTATAGAGCGTTTTTTCGACGGCATAATTAACAATCGGGGCTGGGACCTCGGCGTCGCATTTTCTGCCGGACGAGTACCGGAAGCAATTTCCGTAGAGTCCCTAATGAACGAGTGTGCACATGATATTTTTGCGTACGATAAAGAAAGACTACTACGTGTCTGCCAAGATTTGTTCAATCATCCTACTGTAGAAGAAGCTGAGATTCTTTCGGAGCTTGGTCGTGTGAGCTTTGCAATTGAGCTTGCTTTTAAATCCCCGAGCTCAGTATTGCTAAACAAAGCGATATTACCACGAGAGATATATTTTGACGCCAGCGTTATATTGCCGATCATTGCTGAAGGACATCCGTACACTCAGCTTTATAAGGATGCAATATTGCGACTCAAGCAGGCATCTGACTCGGCAGCCGTAACCTTGAAGCTTTATGTTCAAGACGTTTATCTTAATGAAATCATGAGCCACAAAACTAAAGCCGAAGCCTACTATCGTGAAGCAGGAGAAGACTTTTACAAGATTGCAATAAATGATGTAATCTATAGTGGTTCGACTAATACAAATGTGTTCGTGGCCGGTTACGCAAACTGGGTAACAAACAACGGCGTCGATATAAATTTCTCAGAGTATCTCGAGAAGTTCGCACCATTCAACACTCAAGCGAAGCTGAAAACCTGGCTAATCAAGCAGGGTTTCGAAGTTGCATCCGCTACAAAGGGTCAGGTCTATGCAGACCTTTACTCTATTATGGAAAAGTATTACGCCCAGTCATTGGTATATGGTAAGGCCCCATTACTTATCGAACATGATGCGATTCAAGTAGCCACACTGGTTACTGAGGTTCTAAAAGGAGAAAAATGCCTTTTTGTAACTGCCGATCGCCAACTACGACAAATTCTGAAAGATACAAAATACGAAACTGCTACAGAGTTTATGATCAGTCACGTAGGCTTAATCCAATTTATCGAAATTATGCTGGGCGGCGTACGCCAAGGCGTAGGAATGGCCAAACTACTATGGAGTTCTAAAGTTTCCGATAGAGCTCACGCTGTACGATCTTACTTCACATCTAAGGCCCTAGATAAATACGATGCAGGCATGCTTATGTCGATGCCTGAAGTCGTGGAGGGCTTCTCCGAGCATGCAATCTCTGAGCTGAAAAGGAATGATGAAGACCTTGACTCTGAGGATCCAACGAAGAGAGTTAGAGCATTCAAAGCACTGGGAATGCTGGAAACGCAGTATTTCGACAAAATGAAGACAGCTATGAGCAAAGAGAGGCAGTCTGCGGCGGTAACGTCCTAAAATCGGCTCAAGCTAATTCGGCCTGAAGAGAAGGTGGAGCATCCCCGTAACGGTAAAATGACATGGGCTAGGCAAAACCTAGCCCTTATCACTTGGCAAGCAGAGGCTGGTTCAACGCGTCCCAGACGCGAGCGATGGTCGGGCACTCGCAATTACGGTGACTCCTGAGGGTGTGGCTGTTTATGAAAAACTTCGATCAGGTCTGGTCGGAGAAGCCAGTAACGGAGCAATCGAATTACTACTCCGATTTTCTCATGACACAGAGAAACGCTGTGGTCTCAAAGCGTCAAGCAACGACGAATGCCTGTCCAGCCAATGCTGCTGAGGTAGCAACCGGGTTATTCTTCACACGCCTTCAAAACTGCTCAGCCTCGTATCCTGCTTCAGTGCCATAGCGAAAATCTAAATTCTTGAAGGTTTTTACGGATGCACCAAAAAATCTTGTTCTTCCCTATGGTTATGCCAGACGAAACTAGCCTTCCTGCTGTGAGGCGCATTCGGTTTGGTAATCCACTCCGAAAGCGGCCGTATCATCTTGGGATCGTACTAAATGGATGGAAATTTTCTGCGCTTCAGCCACAGTCGACTCATTTTTTCTGCTAGGTCCTAGGGAGCGAAAGCGTCCCTTTCTACCTCCCCGGCCCCGGATTTTCAGGGCCGAGGCTTGGGATACAGCTGAGCGACCTTTCCTACTGGTTCACGTTGTCCGCAGCCACACGGGCAAACCATGCTTCGTGGTGGCATTGGTCAACATCTTGCTATTTCAGCCCAACGGCCTAGAACGATGTTTGAAGGCGAATTCGATTATTTCAATGTAACTATCGTTTGAACCACGCCGTTTTTCAGCAACCATCTGCATGTTTTGCCCCGTAGGTTGCTTGGTCCACAGTGTATTTTTCTCCAGCGCTCGAGGAAAGTTGCTTAATGAGGCCTTTGCACGAGAAGCCCATCATATTGAGATACTGCTTCGCAGACCTCACCGCCTGCTGGTTCCAATCAATGTTCATGCTGTCCACTGCTATCGTGGCGTCAGAAACGTCGAAACCCTCTCCAGCATCAGATGAAAGCTGATGAATAAGCCCATTCCGTGAGAAGCCCGTCATGCTGAGATACTGCTTCGCTGATCTGACTGCATTATTTTGTGGTCCAGTCAAATCTCCAGCCCATGAGGGAGCAGCAGCAAAAAAAGTGACAGCCAATATTACTTTCAAAAAATTCATCGGAATATCTCCAGAACCCATGCAGCGCCTCTAACGGCCTTAAAATTCTTGTCTTACGGCTCAACTTTACATGACACGTCCCTTTGAGGGGACTGAGCGAATTTCCTCGGCTTTCACCTGGTCAATCAGTGCCTGCAGCTGCGGCGGTAGGCCAAGAATCACGTTTATTGCGAGAGTCATTTTTTCCTTGATTACTGAGCTACCGGACGACGTTGAACTCAACAGACTCGTGGCTAACTAGACAAGCCGCCTTCTTGTCGAGGCCATTTACTTTTAAGTCATAGGTTAGGCGTACTGAGCCGTTCGGAGCTTCGTAAAAGCCTTGGTTGGCAATTGTGGCGCCGGGCAGTTTCTCAGCCAATTGGCCTGCACAAAGAGGTTCAGCATACCCACGGGAAACCGGCTCACTCGTAGCCGGCGTGCCCATCTCGATCTGTGTCCGCGTGTAGAAGGTGTTGTAAAGCTGGCCGCTTCTCACTTCTTTGCACTGGACATAAAACTTCGGGTCCACTGGGTCAGAGTCGATATCGGGCATCGCATACTCAACTGAGGAGCACTTCTCCTGCCTGCGGTGCATTTCAACCAGCGGAGCGAGCAGCGGTTGCCACTGAGCAAACTTGTCCAGTTTCTTACAACCTTCCCCGCAGCCGCCGATCTTTTCGGGAATGGCACCAGGTGTGATCGGAGCAAGGTGAAGTACAGCTGCTGGCTTGGATTCCTGACCACAGCCGGCCAAGAGCACGGTGACGCTTAAAACGATGAGATATTTCAATGCGGAATTTCCTTTTTCCGTCAATTAGTATTTTTCGAGGCTTCGCTTTGCTGAACTGACGCAATCGCCGTATCCGCTAGCGTCCTCGCTGGCAGCGTAAACTTCATCGCAGGTCTGCTTCGCTTGCTGCGTCGAGGATGCTGTATGTGCCGGTGGATTGCAGGCTGAAGTATTCGCCGCAATTATGGCGGCGATAATCAAACCTAAAGCTATCAGCGTGTGACGGGGCTCCATGCTTCGGTTTCCTCGAACAGTTCGTCAGTCGTTGTCCTTGCCTACCTTCACTCCATCCACTGTCAGGGTCAGGAAAACAGGCCAAGTCGAACCGTTCTTGATATCCCACACATAAAAGTGCTTGCCAGGAGTGCCCATGATCTGTGAGTTGTCCTCGACCTGGCGTCTCGCCTGCTCATCCGGCGCGATTACCTGGACGGCGTAACGCGGACGGCCGGTATCTAAGTCATACGGACCAGCCTGTCGCCGAAATCGAGAGCCGGGGGGCAGAGTGATTTTGTGCTCGTTTTTGTCACTGCTCATGATTTTTTCCTCGAACTCGTTGCTGCATTGATAAAGCGTTCATAAGTCCCCGGCCAGCTTGATTGGGCAATGAACGCTTTCCCGTGCAGCCCCGAAAGGCTGGCCTGAATTTTCTAAGCAGTTGTGAGTAAAAAATCGCCGTGGAAAGGGAGCGCCTCAAGGGTTGGATCATTTTCGAACAGATCTTCCCAAGCCCGGCAAATCTTGAAGAAAAACATGAGCAGGTCGATGTCCTCGCCGCTTGAACGTACGATGCTAAAAGCTTGCCGTTCTTTTTCTAGCCCTTTGATTACACCATTTGGACCTAGCGCGGACAATTTCTGATTGCCAACACCGACCGAAACTGACTTCACCACTAGGTGCTTCGAGGCGTTAGCGATATCGGCACATTCACCAAACAGACCATTAGCCTTGGCTCGCCAAGCACTATGAAAAGCTGCATCACCTTTTTCGTCCTTTGATTGCAGAATCCAGTCCCGTAACGAGGAATTGGTTACACAGAAATTGAAAAGGTGATCTCCCATCTCTTCCAAGGTGCTTGCATTCCAGGCTCGGCCAGCTTCTCGAAATAGCTTCAAGGCGATATCGCGAGGGCACTGAAACACAGGGATTACAGGACTGATTGTCATTTTCTTACCTTGATTGTGCGGGAGTCAAATAGGCACTTCTCTACGTCCTCAGCCCTGTTTTTTTCAGGTCAAGGGCTTGAGTGCAGCGGGTGATTTGCCCAAAACTCATTAGGAGTACTTCGTTCGCTTCGCCCTATTGAAGGGCCATGGCCAAGGACTGGCTTCCAGCTTCGCTCGATCCCAGTCATGCTTCAGTAGCAAAGCAATTCGCTTTGAAAACTCGGCAAGCTCAGCCTTTGACTCTGCAAGGCAATTCAGTCTGCAAATACTGGCCAGAATGCCATTATCTTCAGAATCGAGCGGATTGAGCATGTGTTCAAACGTTAAGTGCAGTTCGGAAAGCTTTGGAGCATTGTTAGCTACTGATGCCCTGTGTACCTCTAGCGCATTGAGTCGTATCTTGTCCCGCCACTTTGCCCGCTCTTGAGTAACGTTCTCTATCTCAATCTTTCTTTCCGAAGACCGTAAGGTCACGAGGGCGGCCACCATCGCCGACAATACGGCGGAGGAAAAAAGCTCAGTGAATGTCATGTCAATTTTTCCTACACATCTGGACGCTGATCTTTAGCCCTCGCACCCTTATCCTCAATCATCTCAAAGTAGGTGCCGCAGGGGCTGATTTTGGTTACGGCTCCAGACAGCGACGTTCCGTCTGGTAGAACAATTTGCGCATGACTGATAGCAGGCGATTTCAGCAAGTCCACACCTAAGTTAGCTACCTGGACGCTCGTTTTTTTGCCTAGTTCTCGACAGATCAAAATCGGCTGGGCCGAGTACTTCGCCTGACGGCCGAGACCAGGGGCAATACCATAGGTCAGCGTAAGGTCGACCTCGCAAGATATTTCTGTTGGTAACTCGTTGCTTTTCATCATTGTCTCCTACTTCTTCTTGATTGGCATGGCCTCAAAATCGCCGCTGCTACGAGACGTGAAGTGATGTATGTATGTATGTATGGGTAAGGTCGTCGTTATTTCGACGTTGATGTGCTGACTGGAGGTTTAGCATGGCGTGCGCTATATAAGTCTCCTCTCGGCATCCGCACATAGATGCTGTTAGATTCACGAACGCTCAAAGGAAAGCAGCCGGCCTGTGTGCTCAGCACCAAGTTGTCCCGGCATCACTTAGGAAGAGGTGACCATGAAGCTACAGGCATATCGGCTGCAGAACTATCGCCGACTGCGCGACGTCGTCATTGAGCTTGACGATGAGATTTCCATCTTCGTTGGCGCCAACAACAGCGGCAAGACGTCTGCCGTACAAGGCCTGTACTCGATGCTCCGTGGCGAAGCGAAGAAGTTCGAACTCTTCGACTTCAGCGCGGCGTTGTGGGCCGAGATCGACGTCATCGGCAGGACGCCTCCAGGCGATGAGGACGCGCCCAAGCAGTTGCCGTCCATTCTTTTGGATCTCTGGTTCCGGGTCGGTGAAGACGACCTCGCCACTGCAATGTCGCTTCTTCCGAGCACGGAGTGGGACGGTAAGTGCGTCGGGATCCGGGTGGCGTTCGAGCCTCAGGACGCCCATGCACTCGTCCGGAAGTTCCACGAACTGCATGAAAAGGCCAACAACGCTGCGAACGCACTGATGGCCAGACGCAGTGTAGGCGCGGAGGCAGGTGCGGAAAATGCGGCGGCGGTGGAAGCGGATCCCGGCGAGTACAAGCCCTGGCCGGAAAGTCTGACGAAGTACCTCACCAAGGAACTGAGCAAAGAATATACGTTCCGCTACTACGTGCTCGATGAGCGCGCATTTGTCGGCTATCAGCCAAAGGAAGTCGATTATGCGCCGCTGCCACTAGGCAAGGAGCCGGGTGGCGCGGCGATTCTCAAGTCTCTGGTGAGGGTAGACTTCCTGCGCGCGCAGCGGCACCTCGATGACCCGGATGCTGGCAGCTCCGACCGCGCCGAGAGCTTGTCGCGGCGTCTGAGCCGTTTCTATCACCGCAATCTGGAGAAGCGTGGCGACGACCATGCAGCGCTCAAAGCGCTCGATACCTCGGAGAAAGAACTGAACTTCCACCTGAAGGAAGTCTTCAGCGACACTCTCAAGCGCCTCGCCAAACTCGGCTATCCAGGCGTCAACAACCCCGAGATCGTGATTCGGGCGTCCTTGGATCCGACCACCGTCCTGGGGCAGGATTCCAAGGTTCACTACGTGGTTCCTGGTGCGATCACCGCGCAACTGCCCGACAGCTACAACGGTCTGGGGTTCAAGAACCTAGTCTATATGGTGGTTGAACTCCTCGACCTGCACGAGCAGTGGAAAGCCGAGGAAGACAAGCGGGCGCCACTGCATCTGGTCTTCATCGAGGAGCCTGAGGCGCATCTGCACGCTCAGATCCAGCAGGTCTTCATCAGGAATGTTTTGCGCCTCCTTGAGGATGCCAACGATCACGCAACGTTTTTCCACACGCAGCTCGTTGTCACCACGCACTCCCCGCACATTCTCTATGAGCGCGGGTTCTCTCCCATCAGGTACTTTCGCCGTGTTAGCGACCAGTTGGACCATAACACCGAGGTAAGGAATCTTTCGCTCTTCAAGACGGGCGCGGCCGACGCTCCAGCGCGCGAATTCTTGCAGCGGTATCTGAAACTGACACACTGCGATCTCTTCTTTTCCGATGCTGTCATCCTGGTGGAGGGCAATGTCGAGCGCCTGCTCTTGCCAGCCATGATCGAGACGGCGGCCAAGCGCCTGCGTTCCTCCGCCCTAACCATCCTTGAAGTCGGTGGCGCGTTCGCGCATCGGTTCCAGGAGTTGATTGCCTTCGTTGGACTTACTACGCTGGTCATCACGGATCTGGACAGCGTAGCGGTCAAGACGGATGCCGAAAATGCCGCCGAGCAAGACACAGGAGCCGGTGCCGTCGACGGAGATAACGAGGAAGACGACCTGAAGCCCTTCGAGCTCGAAGACGACGACGAAGCAGCACCGGGCGGCAAGAAGAAGTCTAAGAAGCGTGGCAGCACCTGCCATGCTCACGTGGAGGGTGCGTTCACGTCCAACCAAACCCTTATCAGTTGGATCCCTAAGAAGCGGTTGGTTGCCGAACTCTGGGAAGTCACGGCGGAGCAAAAAACGCTGTCGCTTGCCGAGGGGACCAGCGCTGAGGTTCGGGTGGCCTATCAAACCAAGGTTTTGGTGACGGTGGGTGCCACGACCTCGCAGCTCTGCGGCCGCACGCTTGAGGAGGCCTTCGGTCTTGAGAACTCCGACTGGTGTCAGGCTGAGGCTAACCGGGCGGTCGGACTCAAGCTGAAGCGCGCACCAAACAGCCCTGAAGAACTGGCTGAGAAGTTGCACGAAAGGGTGATCGGCAAGAACTTCGACAAGACTCGCTTTGCGCTGGAGGTCCTCGCAAGCGGACCGCTCAACTGCTGGAAAGTCCCCACGTACATCGCCGAGGGCTTAGCCTGGCTCGAAACCAAAGTGGCCCACGAGATTGAGGCGGACGCGGCTATTGCCAACGAGGTCGCGACAATTGAGCCGACTGCAGCCGGTATTGTCGCAGTTATTGCAGGCGCGGGGCAGACGACATGAGCAGACGAATTGATAGCCCAGACACCGACGCCGACCGCGAGATCCACGCATGTATTGCCGAGGCCCCCCCGCAGCCGTTCGTGGTCCGCGCCGGCGCAGGTTCCGGCAAGACCACCTCCCTGATCAAGGCGCTGGACTGGGTGATCTCAGAGCACGGCGCCAGCATGCGGGCGAAGAAGCAGAAGGTCGCCTGCATCACATATACGGACCTCGCCGCCAAAGAAATCTTGGCGGATGTCAACGACGACCCGCTGGTTCATGTCTCGACCATCCACAGCTTCTACTGGTCTATTACCAGGACGTTTCAGGCGGACATTAAGGTTTGGCTACAGAACGACATCCGCAGGCGGATCACCGAACTGGAAGAAGAATTCAAGAACTACAGCTCACGTGTCCGGCAGACTACACGCGACAGGAACAAGGCTGACCAAGAGCGTTATGCCCGAAGCCTGGAGGCTATTGCTGGCGTCAAGACTTTCAACTACGGCGTGGGCAGTGACTACGCGAAGGGCGTCCTCGGCCACGAGGACATCCTTCAGCTCGCCGATTTCCTGCTGCAAAATCGCCCGCTGTTCCGACGGGTCGTAGCGCTGAACTTCCCGTTTGTGTTCATTGACGAGAGTCAGGACACGTTCCCGAGCGTAGTGAAGTCCTTCAAGGAAGTGGAAGCCCAGATGCGGCGCAAGTTCTGTCTCGGTTTTTTTGGCGACCCGATGCAGGCGATTTTCATGAGAGGGGCGGGGGACATCCCGCTTGAGGACCATTGGCGGGCCATCACGAAACCAGAGAATTTTCGCTGTGCCAAGCAGATCCTTGACGTTGCCAACGCCGTGCGCGCGCAGGGCGACGGCATGGAGCAAGTCCGCGGGCTGCACGAAAGGGTTAATGGAGAACTCACGCCGGTGGAGGGCTCGGCCCGGATGTTCGTCCTGCCGAACACGCTGAACCGAATTGAGGCCCTGGCGAGAATCCGGGCGTGGAGTGCGGCGACGAACAACGACGAGGGTTGGACGACCCCAGACATCGCGCTCAAGATTCTTGTCATCGTGCACCGCATGGCCGCAAACCGGCTCGGCTTCGGTGGCATCTACTCGGCGCTGAACGATAAGACATCGGAGGGCATGAAGCAGGGGATGCAGGATGGCACCGGCTGGCCCGTTCGACCGTTCCTAAGTTTTGCGCTACCGATCGTTGCCGCCGTGAAGGCCGGCAACGAGTTCGCGGCGATGAACCTGCTCCGGAAGTTCAGCCCGCGTCTGGCGCCAGGGGCTCTTACCGGCCGACGTGCCGCGGCTGTATTGCGAGAACTGCACGCTGCTATGTCTAGACTTGTCGCCATGCTGGACGAGGCAGGGACCACCATTGGTGACATAGCACTCCATCTCTGTGACACGGGTCTTTTCGAGTTCGACGATCGCTATGCGCGTGTTCTCGGATTTGTCAGGGATGTTGCAGACGCTGCCCAGGAGCCCGAGGCTGCTGATGCAGTTCCGGCCGAAGGACTATCCTCAGATGCGGCAATGGCCAAGTTTTTCAAGTGTTCTGCACAAGAGCTTTGGCCCTATGAGCGCTATGTCTCAGAAGGGTCTCCCTATGCTACACAGCACGGTGTGAAGGGAGCGCAGTTCGAACGCGTCATGGTGGTGATGGACGAGGAAGAAAGCGACTACCGAACGTACAACTACGAACGTGTCTTCGCGAGCGCTGAGGCCCGTGCTGCAGATCGTGCACGAGCACTAGGCGGTGATGAAAACACTTGGAGCCGAACGCTGCGACTGCTTTACGTCTGCTGCACTCGCGCCCAGCGGGGGCTGGTACTAACGTTCTTTGTCGCCGATCCGACGACCACCTTGGAAAATGTCGTGGCGAGCGGGATCTTGCCGCGAAGCGCAGTCTTTACGCAGGAAGTGTTAGCTGGATGGCCATAGACGAACGATTGCCTGACCTATTTGAAGCAAGAGGCGAGCGGCAGGCTCCCGTGATGGCAAGTGGTAGCTACCGGGGGGTAACTCTGCTGATGTGATCGACAGCATTGGCCGTTTTTTTCCATTCACCACCTTCAGCCTCTTATAAAGCGTAACCTGTGTCCTGAGAGCGGCAGGAAGATCACCCCAGATCATCGATGAGAAGCAAGGCCGTAAAATCGATTACAAGCGACGTGCCAGAGCATGGATATGCTCGTTGGGCATTCCAATTGGTATTCCAATGAAAATAAAAAAATAAATTTAAAGATAGTAATCAATACTATAGGAGGCCAATTCAGATTACCCCGGCTCATCATCTAAAGACGTCCACAGACGTCTTTTTTTGTGCCTGAACCCCAGTGAATACGGACGCTCGGGCAGTCCAGAATTGCTAGTGGCGCGTGCGCTGAATATTCTTGTAGTTCCAGCCAATACCCCACCTGCCCTATAGGAACGAACGTCTTCGCAAAGTCCCCAAAGCGATCGCGATTATCCACCCCAATACGCGTTATCGTTAACGCTCATCGCTGGCACGCCAGCGCCAGCGCCTCTTCGTCATTCATCAGGACCGTGCCATGCCGTTGAGTTTTCACAAAATGCACGCCAACGGCGATGACTTTGTCATTGTCGACGCACGTACCACCATCAACCCCATCACCAGTGCCCTGGCCAAGCGCATGGGCGATCGTCACCGTGGGATTGGTTTCAACCAACTGGCGGTGATGCTCGATTGCGAGGATGCGGCGGCGTGGGTGATGTTCTGGAATGCTGATGGTACTGCGCTGGATGCGTGCGGCAGTGCCACGCGGGGGGTTGCCAGTCGTTTGATGAGCGAATTGAACAGCACGTCGGTGGTGCTGCGGACCCATCGCGGCTTGCTTACCTGTGAGCGCAGCGCAGCCAACACAATCACCGTGGGCATGGGTGAGCCGCTGTTCGATTGGCAGCAGATTCCTCTGGCCCGTGAGTTGGACACAGCGCATCTGCCGCTGGCCGGTGAGCCTGCCGCGTGCAGCATGGGCAATCCGCACTGCACTTTTTTTGTCGATGATCTGGGCACTCTTGATATCGCGGCAATCGGGCCGACGATTGAGACCAACCCATTGTTTCCCGAGAAGACGAATGTGCACTTCGTGCAGGTGATCAATCGCCGGCATATTCGGCTGCGGATCTGGGAGCGCTGCGGCGGTGTTGCGCTGGGTTCGGGCACGTGTTCATGCGGTGCGGCCGTCAACGGTATGCGTCGTGGGTTGCTGGACGATTGCGTCGAGGTTGAATGCGACGGCGGGAGCGTCACGGTGCAATGGCGAGGCACCGGCCCGGTGTTGCTCACTGGGCCGGTTGAGGTGGTTTTTTCAGGAGCGTTTGCGCTCTAGAAATCCCAGCGTGTGGTGACCATCACGTTGCGTGGGTCACCGTATTACGCCTTGTCGAACATTTATCCGACCAAAAGGCATGGGCGATGATATGCCCCCCCTCATTGTTCATGCATGGAAGCCCATTGAATTGAAAAAACTTCACTGGGGGACGGCTTTTTGACCGGGAATTGGAGAGACGAATAAAGATCTGCCAAGCAGATACTCTGAGAGATGGCGGCAAAATACGCGTGGAAAAACTCAGCGGCCCTTTAGGTATGGTGGTGCAGCGAGTTCAATTGCTCTGACGACAGGCCCTCTGTAGGCGCGAGCTTGCTCGCGAAGCACTTGGAAACGCCGCGTTTACCCAGCAAACACGCGTTATCGTTGACGCCCTTCGCGAGCAAGCTCGCTCCTACAGTGGGGCTAGGCCAGTGCCCTGCGCCCACCATGAATCACCCCATGCACCAGCAACCCCGCCACCAGCCCCCAGAACGCGCCGCCAACCCCCAGCAATGTGACATTGGCCGCCGTCGCCAAGAAGGTGATCAACGCCGTTTCCCGGGTACGTGTGTCGGCCATCGCATTGGCCAGGCTTGAACCGATGGCCCCAAGCAACGCCAGGCCCGCCAAGGTGGTGATAAACGCGCGCGGCAAGACCATGAACAAGGTCGCCAGCGTCACGCCAAACACCCCGACCAGGATATACAGCGCCCCGCACACCAACCCGGCGATGTAGCGTTTGGACGGATCCTGATGGGTGTCGCGCCCGGTGCAGATCGCCGCCGTGATCGCCGCGACATTGAACGTATGGGCACCAAACGGCGCCATCAACAGCGACCCCAGCCCCGTCACCGTGATAATCGGGTTGGCGCTGGTCTTGAACCCGTCATTGCGCAGTACCAGCATGCCGGGGATGTATTGCCCGGTCAGGGTGATCACGAACAGCGGCAATGCCACGCCAAAAAACGCCGCGATCGAAAAGTGCGGCATTTCAAACACCGGTGCCGCCAGTTGCAGTTCCAGGCTGTGCAGGTCGAGCCGCTGCTGGACAAGCAGCAACCCCAGGCCCACCAACAGAACCCCGACCATCGCATAACGCGAGGTGAAACGGCGCAGCACCGCGTAGGCCACCACCAGAACGATCACCAGCAGCGGATCCGCGCTGGCCCCACCAAACGCCGCCACGCCAAATTGCAGGAGAATCCCCGCCAGCAAACCCGCCGCAATACCACCGGGGATCAGTCGCACCAGCCGCTCAAATGCACCGCTCAGGCCCAACACGATAAAGCCGACAGCACACATCACATAGGCGCCGATCACTTCGGCATAGGGGGTAAACGCCATGACGGTCGCCAGGAAGGCTACCCCCGGCGTCGACCACGCCGTGATGATCGGCTCACGGTAGCGGTAACTCAACCACGCCCCTGTCACGCCCACGCCAATACTCACCGACCAGACCCAGGAAGCGGTTTGCGCCGCGCTCAGTTGGGCCAAGTGGGCGGCCTGGAACACCAGGACAAAGGTGCCGGCGTAATTGACGATGACGGAAATCAGCGCACTGATACTGGGTGACAGGCAGTCGACGAGGCGCAGGCGTGTGGCGGGTCGGTTCATGGCGCATTCCTTTTGTTTAGGCCGCAAAGGCTAACAAGCGCCGGACCGCCCTTTCAGTCCACTTCCCTACCGTGCACCAGACCACTCTTGAGCACCTTGGCCAACTGCCGGCAGGCAGTGTCGATCTCACCGGGCGTCAGCGCCGAGAACCCCAGCAACCAGCCGCCCCGTGGCGGCGGCTGGGCATAGAGGCGAGTGAGGCCCGGCAACTGGATACCCACCCGCGCCGCCTGGCGAATGGTCGAAAGCTCCGACCACCCTTCATGCAGCACACAAGGCAACTGCAAGCCACCGGGCGGCAGGCTGGCAGTGACCACATGGCTCAAATGGCGCCCGAGCGCCTCGGCCATGGCGTCACGTCGCTCACCGTAGACTTTGCGCATCGCGCGTATATGGCTGCCGAAGTGCCCATCGCTCATAAACCGCGCCAGGGTCAGTTGGGCGATTTGCGGGGTGTGGCCATCGAGAATGCTGCGGGCGTAGGTCATGGGTTTGACCAACTCCCGCGGCAGCACCATAAAACCCATGCGCAAACCGGGGTACAGGGATTTACTGAAGGTGCCGAGGTAGAGCGTGCGCTGATAGTTGTCCAGGCCCTGCACACAGGCGGTCGGCAAGCCTTCGTAGTGGAACTGGCTGTCGTAGTCGTCCTCGATGATCCAGCCTTGACGTTGCTCGGCCCAGGCGATCAGGTCCAGGCGTCGTTCCAGCGCCAGGGTCGCACCGGTGGGGTATTGATGGGACGGCGTGACGTAGACGGTGTTGGCGCCGCTGCGGTTGGCGCGCAATGCGTCGATACACAGGCCTTTGTCGTCCACCGCAACCGGCACCACCTGCAACTGGGCCATTTCAAACGCCTTGCGAGCGCCGAAGTAACCCGGGTCTTCCATCAGGATCGGCTGGCCGCCATCCACCAGCACCTGCGCGCACAAGTACAGGGCCTGGCGCGTACTCGACAACACCAGCACCTGATCCGGCGTGACCCGCGCACCGCGTTCCAGGTTCAGATAATCCGCAATGGCCTGGCGCAGGGGCTCGGCGCCTTGCGGGTCGCCATGCAACAGCAGGTTCGGACGATAATCCTTCAACGCCTGGCGGTGCAGGCGCTCCCAGATACCGACTGGAAAGGTGCGCGTTTCCGGCAACCCCGTGGCAAACGCCTTGACCACCTGCTGATCGGTAACCCCGCCGCCGGCGAGGATCTGTGCGCCCCTGGCACTCAGCGACGCGGCTTGCTTGGGCAGCACCGGCTTGCGCTTGCGCGCACCCAGCAGGCTCGGCCCGATCTTTTCAGAGACGAAACTGCCCGAGCCTTCGCGCCGACACAGGTAACCGTCCAGTTGCAATTGGACGTAGGCCATTTCCACGGTATCCCGCGAGATACCCAGGGACTTGCACAGAGTGCGCGTGGCGGGCAGGCGGCTGCCAGGTGCGAGGATGCCTTCCAGGATCAACTGGCGCAGCACGCGCTGCACCCGCACACGCAAATCCAGGGCGGCCAGCTTGGGGTCCGTCAGGCGGATCTTCAGCGTGTCCAGTTCAAGGTTGTGGGTCATCGACTTGGCCAAATGCGCGTAAGGCACGCATCTTTGTGCGCTGCCGCCGATATGTCCACGACCAATATCGGCGAGCGTCGCGGGCGGGCGTTACAGGGCCATCCGGTACTCGATGCAACCCGAGTCTTCGGCGATCCAGTTGTAGAGTTTTTGCGCGCGTTTATTGGTCTGCTGGGTATGCCAGTACAACCGTGCGCAGGCGTGGTATTGCGCATAACGCTGGACCCATTCGATCAGCAATTTGCCGGTGCCGCCGCCGCGTACCGTGGGGGCCACGTACAAGTCTTCAAGGTAGCAAAAGTCAGCAACTGCCCAGGTCGAACGATGCAACACCGCATGCACCACCCCCACCAACTCATCGCCCTGGACTGCCACGGCGCAGGCCATGGCTTCATCGGCATCGAGCAAGCGGCTGAAGGCGGTGCGGGTCGTCGTCTCATCCAGGGTGACTTGATAAAAGTCCTGATAGGCCAGCCACAGTTGCAGCCATTGCTCATAGTCATCGGGCTGCACGGCTCGTACCACGATTGCCTGTGGGTCGTTAGTCATTGCACTCTCCTGTAGGAACCCCCGCTCCGGTGTGGCTCGGGGCCCGGCAATGGTAGGTTCCCAAGGTGGCGGCAAACCGACCACTTCCAGGCCATCTGGCAGGCCAATTCGCAACAAGCGCCCCATCGTTCGGACGTTCACAATTGGTTAAGGATTGCCTTCGTATACTCGAACGCTGTCCCCTTGCATCCGGTAACCCTCCCCATGACACGCCCTGCCCCGCTGCTGTTGCTGCTTGCCGGTCTGCTGTTCTTTGTTGCCCTGGGCAATCACGAGCTACAAGGTTCCACCGAAGCCCGGGTGGCCGGGATTGCCATGGCCATGCACCTGGATAACGACTGGGTGGTGCCGCGTCTGTTCGATGAGCCGTTCCTGGAAAAACCGCCCCTGAGCCTGTGGCTGGATGCCGGGGCGATTCGCCTGTTTGGCGCCAGCACTGGCGCGGTGCGGCTGGCCTCGGCGTTTGCCGGTTTGTTCAGTGTGATGCTGCTGTACGGCATGCTGCGCCGGTTCGGGCGGCCCAAGCCTCTGGCGTTTTGCGCCGCGCTGATACTGGCGACGATGGCCAGTTACTGGAGCAACGTGCGCGGCGTGGGTGAAGATGCGTTGCTCAGCCTCGGCGTAACCCTGGCGTTGCTGGCGTTCTACCAGGCTACGCGCCCTGAATCCCGAGACGCGTCTAACGCGGGCAGTTGGCTGCTGTTTACCCTGGGGATGGTAATCGCCACCTTGAGCAAAGGCGTGCTGGGCCTGGCGATGCCGGGCATCGTGATATTCGCCTACCTGGCCTGCACCAGCCTGATGGACAAACGCTTGCAACTCGGCCAATGGCTCAAACCGGGTGTATTCACTTTGCTCGCGCTGGTGCCGCTGCTGATCTGGCTGGGATTGCTGTATCAACGCGGCGGGATGCAGGCAGTCGGCGAGGTGTTGTGGACCAACAGTGTCGGACGTTTCAGCGGCTCCTTCGTCGAAGCCGGGCATTACGAGCCGATCTACTATTACCTCGCCAAATTGCCCGAAGCTTTTTTGCCGTGGAACATCCTGGTGTACCTGGGCCTGTGGCACTTTCGCAAAAGCCTGGCGAGCAATCGTTACCTGCTGTTTTTCAGCCTGTGGCTGGTGGCGCAATTTACCCTGCTGACCTTCGCATCCAGCAAACGCGTTGTGTATCTGATGGCCCTGACCCCGGCGGCGGCCGTCCTCGCAGCCGAGTACGGTGCAGTCCTGCTCGACCGCCTGCCCGCTTATCGCCGTGGCGTGATCACCGGCGTGTTTGCCCTGGTGATCGCCTGCTACCTGGGTGCCGCGATCTGGTATGCACCCAAGGCCGATCGACGCGAGTCCTTCGTGCCCCTGACCAGCCAAGTCCAGGTACTACAGAGCCAAGGCCGTCATGTGGTGCTCTATCAACCCAATGAGCGCGTGGCCGGCGCCACGGTGTTTTACACCATGAGCAACTTGCCGATCCTGCAGACACAAACACAACTGCGTGCCTATCTCGATGCCCAGCCGGGCAACGTGGCCTTGCTCGATCGCATCGAAGAACTGACGACCCCGGTCACCACGCTCAAGCAAATCACCGTGGGCAGCCGCCCCTACTACTTTGTCGAGCAGTAGGGCTTACCAGAGCGCCAGGTCGTACGTCAGGTAGACCCGGTAGTTATCGCGGTCACTGGCGTAGGTCGAACGGTAGGTCGCCTTGCGCAACTCCACGCCCAGGCCTTTGAGCGTGCTGTCCTGGATCACGTAGCGCAGGTTGGTGTCGGACTCCCACTCACGGGCTTCGCGGCCCTTGAAATCGCCGTTCTGCCCCTTGTAGTAACGGGTCATGAAACTCAGGCCCGGCAGCACGGCGGCTAAATCGTAGTCATAGCGCAGCATCCAGGTTTGCTCGCCAGCCTGGATAAACTTGCCGACCCCGGCGTTGCTGAAGGAGTACACCGTCGACACGCTGGCATAGGGCAGCGCGGTATCGCCGCTGACCTTCTGGTAGCCCACGCCCAACGCCTGCGGCCCCAACCGATAGGTGAACAGGCCGCTGAACATATCGCTATCAACCTTGCCATTACGCGCCTCGCCCGCTTCATTGCTGATGAAGTAGCGCAGATCACTGGTCAGGCTGCCCGGGCCCAACGGCTGCTTATGCACCAGGCCGAGGAATTGTTGGCGATAGAACTCGCGCATTTCCCCGTAGTACCAGGTGCCACTGAGCGTAGGCGTGAAGGCATAGGTCGCGCCCGCGAAGTCGAAGTCGCTGCCCTTTTTGCCACTGTAGCCCTGTGGATAAATATCCACGCTGTCGGTGGAGTTGCGCTGCTTGAATTGATCCAGGTGCCCGCTGTGCAGGTACAGGTTGCGGATGCCCGTGTATTCGATCTGGGTGCCACGAAACGTCTGCGGCAGCAGGCGCCCATCGTTGTGTACCAACACCGGAATCTTCGGCAACAAGGTGCCGGTTTTCACCACGGCGGCGCCGATGCGCATTTTTGCGGTCACGCCGAGGCTGGAAAACTCATTGGCGGCGCGTCCATCATCGTGGACCGGCAACAGGCCGGTGCCTGAGTGGGTGCGGCTGGAGTCGAGCTTGATCCCCGACAGCCCCAGGGCATCCAGGCCAAAACCTACGGTGCCTTCGGTGTAGCCCGATTGCAGGTTGAGCAAAAAGCCTTGCGCCCACTCCTTGCGGTCCTCGCCACCGTCGCGATAACCGTCGTTGAAATAGTAATTGCGCAGGGTCAACTTGCCCTGGGAATCCTCCCAGAACCCCTGGGCCATCAACGACGGCGACAGACTCGCCAACACACTGGCAGTGACCACACCGCCTCTGGTGAAAAGTTCACGCATAACTGTTTCCTCAATGCCGTATTGTCGATTTTTATGGGCAGTTGCTCCGTGTACCAGGCTGGACGCCAGGTCACATTGGGGCGGACACTAACGGCTTGCCGAACGCCCCACAACGTTATGCGAGAAGCGCATGACGCTATGCGCAAAGCCGCCCTTCGACAGGAAATCCACGGTGAATTTCAAGCAACTCGAAGCCTTCAAGGCGATCATGTCCACCGGTTCGACCATCGGCGCAGCCACACGCATGGGCTTGTCGCAGTCTGCGGTCAGCCGCCTGTTGAGCCAGTTGGAGGACGCCCTGGGGTTTGCCCTGTTCCTGCGCAAAAAGGGCCGCTTGATGGCCACGCCAGAGGCCGAGGAACTGCTCACCGAAGTTGCAGGATTGGTGGACGGCATGCAGCGTATCCAGCGCCTGGCCGATGAAATGCGTGTGGGCCGTTCACGCAAAAGCCTGCTCAAGGTCGGCGTGCCTACCAGCATGACCCAGGAATTGTTGCCGCGTATTGTCGCGGACTTTCTCAAGGACCATGAAGACATCGTGGTCGAACTGCTGACCGGCTCCTACGACATGATCGAGCGCGCCGTACTGGACCGTTCCGCCGACCTGGGTTTTGTGCGCCTGCCCACCGAGATGCCCGACTTTGATATCGAACCGATGCTGCGCACTGAAGGCGTGTGCGTGATGCCGGCCGACCACCCGTTGAGCCGGCATGAATTTATCGAGGTACAGCATCTGCGCGATGTGCCGCTGGTGATGCTGGGCCGGCAACGGGCAGTGCGTACCGAGCTGAACCAGATGTTCCGTGCGGCCAACCTGACACCGCAAGTGCGGGTCGAAGTACATTCGGTGGGCGCTGCGTGCAGCTTTGTCGCCGAAGGGCTGGGGGTGTCGATCGTCAACGGTTTACTGGCCAGCCACTTCATGCATTTGCCGATTGTCAGCCGCCCGTTTCGCCCGGCGCTGCCCTATGAATTTGGCCTGGCATTCCGTGCTGATGAACCTCGCTCGCAGTTGGTAACGGCCTTTGCCGAGCACCTCAAGCAACGCCTGAGCACAATCCCGTGACCGCAACTGGCAGGAGCGGTTTTGTGTAAAACGCATACCCCAACCCGCCCCACGCATAACGTTGTGGCCGGCAAAGCTTTGCCCTAGTGTCCGCCCAACCAAGCGTCACTACCCACAACAATAACAGCGCACGCACCCCGCTCAGACGGGGCCGCGCCGGGGCCGCCAGCATGACCGAACCGCAGATCCTCCGTACCCCGCCGCCCACCGAGGCGGCTGCAGACAAACCCGTGCAACGCAAGCAAATCAACCCGGCGATCATTCTGTTGAGCATCGTCCTGCTCGCCGTGGCGTTCACCTACGCGGTGAACGCCGGCAAGTTCCAGCGCCAGAATGGCCTGGTGGTACCAGGCTCCTACCAGGTGCTGGAAAAGCAGGACACCTTCAGCCAGTTGTTCTCCCTGGAACCGCGCAAGGCCGGCGACACCGTGGCCCGCCCGGTGTCGCTGGTGGAGGGTTTCATGGCCATTCCCCAAGGCATCGAAAAGCGTGCGGCGCTGATTTTCATGGTGCTGTTCATCGGCGGCATGTTCGGTGTGCTGAACAAGGCCGGGGTGATCGATGCCGGGCTGGAGCGCCTGCTGGGGCTGACCCGGGGCAATATCTATGTGCTGGTGCCAAGCCTGATGCTGGTGTTTTCTGCCGGCAGTACGTTTATGGGGCTGGCCAAGGAATTCATCCTGATCGTGCCGTTGATGGTGGCCATGGCCAATCGCCTGGGGCTGTCGAACCTGATTGGCCTGGCCATCGTCACCATCTCGGTGAAGATCGGCTACCTGGCGTCGATCTCCAACCCGGTGGCGTTGTCGGTAGCCCAGCCCATGGTCGGCCTGCCGATTTTCAGCGGCTTGAGCATGCGCGTCGCGGCTTATTGCACCTTCTTGCTGGTGGGCATCGCGTTCGTGCTGTGGAGCATTCGCAAGCACGGGTTTGATGCCAGCGCGCAGATCACCTTCGAAAGCAAACCCCTGCCCGTTCGCCACCTGTTGAACCTGCTGGTGCTGGGTGGTGGCATTGGTTTCCTGGTCTATGCCTCTAACCGTTGGGGCTGGAAATACCATGAGCTGTCGGCGTTCTACCTGCTGCTGACCGTAGCTTTCGCGGTGATCGCCGGCCTGGCCGCCAGCACCGCCGCCAGCGCCTTTGTCGACGGCATGAAAAAAGTCCTGATCGCCGGCGTCCTGATCGGCCTGGCCACCGCCGTGGAAATCATCCTCAGCACCGGCCAGGTACTGGACACCATCGTCAACAGCCTGGCCAACCTGGTCGGCGACCACGGCCCGGTGGTCTCGGCCTACGGCATGTTCTTCGCGCAACTTGGACTGGACGTGCTGATCCCCTCCACCTCCGGCCAGGCCGCCGTGACCATGCCGATCTTCGGCCCGCTGGGCCAGTTGTCCGGGGTCAGCCCACAAACCACCGTGTTTGCCTTTTTGATGGGCAACGGCCTGACCAACATGATCACCCCGACCTCCAGCGGCCTGCTGGTACTGCTGGCCACTGCCAACGTCGGCTGGGGCCAATGGGCGCGCTATATCCTGCCGCTGTTCTTGATCTATGCGGTGCTGGCAATGGTGCTGCTGGCCATTGCCGTGCACACCGGATATTGAGTCGATGAGTGTTTTACCTATGCAAACCCTGCACAACCAGATGATCGCCATGCGCGACGGCATCCACCTGGCGACCGATATCTACCTGCCGGCGGGCGGCGAAGGACCGTTCCCGGTAGTGATCGAACGCACGCCCTATGACAAGAGCAAACCGTCGCGTTCGGAAAAACAGCTCGACGGCCAGCACATCTCCCGCGAGCAAATGGCCGCTCGGTTTACCGCCCGGGGCTTTGTTGCAATTTTCCAGGATTGTCGCGGACGCTATGCGTCAGAAGGCGTGTTTACCAAGTACACCGCCGAAGGCGAAGACGGGTTCGACACCCTGGCCTGGATCGTCCGCCAGCCATGGTGCAACGGCAAGATCGGCAGCATGGGCCTGTCCTATGCCGCCCACACCCAACTGGCGATGGCCTGCCTGCATCCGCCGGGCTTGAGCGCCATGGTGCTGGACAGCGGCGGCTTCGCCAACGCCTACCAATGCGGGATTCGCCAGGGCGGTGCGCTTGAACTCAAGCAGGCCACCTGGGCGTTTCGCCAGGCCAAGGAAAGCCCGGCCGCCCTGGCCGATCCGCAGGTGCGCCAGGCGCTGGAAGCCGAAGATATCCATGAGTGGTTCCGCCGCATGCCCTGGCAGGCGGGCCAATCACCGTTGCGCCATGTGCCCGAGTACGAGGCCTATCTGCTGGAACAGTGGGCCCAGGGCAGCTTTGGCCCTTATTGGCAGAAGCCGGGTATTTATGCCGAAGGCCATTACGCAGCGTTGCCGGATATTCCGGTGTTGTTCATGTCCAGTTGGTATGACGCCTATGTCAGCTCGACCCTGGCCAACTACACCGCCTTCAACCACGCCAGCAGCGCACCGCAACAGTTGATCATGGGGCCGTGGTTGCACGGTGACCGCAACATCAGCCACAGCGGTGATGTGGAATTCGGCCCCCAGGCCGCCTTTGACGGCCAGGTGGCCGAGGACTGGTTGAGCTGTCGCCTGCAATGGTTCGAACAGTCCCTCAAGCCCGAGACGCCACAACCGCCGGCCAGCGTGAAGGTGTTCTTGATGGGGGGCGGCAGCGGCACCCAGGATGAAAACGGACGCCTGCGCCATGGCGGCCGCTGGTTGCACGCACAGCAATGGCCACTGCCCGGCAGCCAATCGTTGACGCTGTACCTGGACGCACAACGCCAGTTGACGCAGCGCTTGCCCAGCGCAGACGAGGCCGCCTTGGGTTATTACGCCGACCCGGCCAACCCCGTGCCCACCGTGGGCGGAGCATTGACCTCCGGTGCACCGATCTTTGTCGGCGGTGCTTTCGATCAACGTGAGCGCGCAGACTTTTTTGGCAGCCGTGGTGACAATCGCCCCTTGTCCGAGCGCGACGATGTGCTGGTCTTCCAGACCGCGCCCCTGGCCGAAGACCTGATCGTCGCAGGCCCGGTACAGATCGAGTTGTGGATCGACAGCGACGCCCCGGACACGGACTTCACCGCCAAGCTGGTGGACGTCTACCCGACAAGCGCCGATTACCCGGAGGGCTTTGCGATGAACATCACCGACGGCATCCGGCGCTGCCGTTATCGCGACTCTTGGGAGCAGCCCAAACCGCTGGCCCCCGGTGAGCGAGTGAAGGTGACCATCGAGCCGTTCGCCACCTGCAACCTGTTCAAAAAAGGCCATCGCCTGCGCCTGGACATATCCAGCAGCAATTTCCCGCGCTTCGACGTCAACCCCAATAGCGGCGAGGCCGAGGGCCAAGCCCGGCAGCCGCGCATTGCTCACAATCGCCTGCACCTGAGCCGAGACGCTGCGTCATGCCTGGTCCTGAACATCCTCCCCAACGGGTGAAAGCCCCCCTGTAGGAGCCGGCTTGCCGGCGAAGAACCTGAGAGCAACGCGGGGCACCAGGCACCCCGCGTTATCGTTGACGGCTTTCGCCGGCAAGCCGGCTCCTACAGGGATATCGATGACCGCTCATCCGCGAATCCCACATTCATTAAAAAACCGTTTCAGCTCTCGCCCTGGCTGCCGATACGTCCTGACTATCCATCGGCTGGGCGACCTTCCAGCAACTGATGTACACGCAATCTGTTCCTGGAGGAACTCGATGAATACATGGTTTGGCAACATCAGCGTCAACTTGAAACTGGGCCTGGGCTTCGGCCTGGTGCTGGTGCTCACCTCGATCCTGGCCCTGACCGGCTGGACCAGCCTCAGTGGCCTGATCGACCGCAGCAACTGGATGAGCGACATCACCCAGCTCAACGCATCGCTGACCAAACTGCGTATCGTGCGCCTGCAATACATGCTCGCCAACGGTGACGAAACCGTGGCGCAGAATGTCCAGACCACCCTCGACAGCTTTGCCGCACAACAGCAACAGCTGATCAACAGCTTCAAGAGCCCGGAAAACCTCAAGCTGCTGACCGAGCAGAAAGACATCATCACCGCCTACCGGCAGTCGCTGAACAAAATGCGCGAGGCCTACCGTAACGGCAATGCGGCACGCCAAACCATGGGCGAGCGCGCCGACGCCGCCGGCCTGGTGATTGCAGCCCTGGACCGCAGCGTGCGGCAGATGCCTGAGAGCAGTGAGCGCTTCGCCCAGTACGAAGCCGTCAACCACGCCAAGGAAGAGTTCCAGGTCGCCCGTTATGAAGTGCGCGGCTACACCGGCAACGTCAACCCGGATACCGAAGCCCGTGCAGTGGCGCAAATCGAATCGGCGATCAATGGCCTCAAAGGCTTGAAGAACGTGTTCGGTGAGTCCCAGCAAACCGAGCTGAACGCCCTGGAAAACGCCCTGGGCGCCTACCGCAATGCGCTACAAGTGTATAAAACCGCCAACGCCAATATCGTCCTCGCCCGCCAGGAAATGACCGTGCAGGGCGCCGATATCGTGTCGCGCAGCGAAGCGCTGTATGACATCCAACTGCAACGCCGCGACGCAGAAAGCGCCCGGGCCCGTAGCTTGCAATTGATCAGCACGTTGCTGGCATTGCTGGTGGGGATTATCGCCGCACTGGTCATCACCCGGCAGATCACCCGCCCATTGCGGGAAACCCTGGCCGTGGTCGAGCGCATCGCTTCCGGCGACCTGAGCCACAACATCCAGGTGACCCGCCGTGATGAACTGGGTGTGCTGCAACAAGGCATCCAGCGCATGGGCACGACCTTGCGCGAGCTGATTTCCGGGATCCGTGATGGCGTCACGCAGATCGCCAGTGCCGCCGAAGAACTGTCGGCCGTGACCGAGCAGACCAGCGCCGGGGTCAACAGCCAGAAGATCGAAACCGATCAGGTCGCCACCGCCATGCACGAGATGACTGCCACCGTGCAGGAAGTCGCGCGCAACGCCGAGCAAGCCTCCCAGGCCGCATCCGCCGCCGATGGCCAGGCCCGTGAAGGCGACAAGGTGGTGGCCGAAGCCATCGCCCAGATCGAACGCCTGGCCGACGAAGTGGCGCGCTCCACCGACGCCATGGCGCACCTGCAACAAGAGAGCAACAAGATCGGCAGCGTGATGGACGTGATCAAGGCCGTGGCCGAACAGACCAACCTGCTGGCGCTCAACGCCGCTATCGAAGCCGCCCGTGCCGGTGAAGCCGGGCGCGGGTTTGCCGTGGTCGCCGACGAAGTACGTGGCCTGGCCCAGCGCACGCAGAAATCCACCGAGGAAATCGAAGGCCTGGTCGCCGGCTTGCAGAACGGTACCCAGCAAGTGGCCAATGTGATGAACAACAGCCGCAGCCTGACCGACAGCAGCGTCGAGCTGACCCGCAAGGCCGGCGTCTCCCTGGATAACATCACCCGCACGGTGTCGAACATCCAGTCGATGAACCAACAGATCGCCGCCGCTGCCGAACAGCAAAGCGCCGTGGCCGAAGAAATCAGCCGCAGCATCGTCAATGTGCGTGATGTGTCGGAGCAGACCGCAACCGCCAGCGACGAGACCGCCAAATCCAGTGTCGAGCTGGCACGCCTGGGCAGCCAGTTGCAGCAGATGGTCAGCCACTTCCGGGTGTAAACAAAAAGCCGCCCCGGCCAAAACCGGGGCGGCTTCGCTTCTCAGGCCTTAACGGTCATCGAAGCTGTCTCGCAGGAATTTCCACACGTGATAGACACGCAGGCAATTCACTACGAGGTCCCACGTACGTCGTGCAAACTTGGACATACTCGGCCCTCCTTGAGTTGGGCCTTACCTCCAGCGCACTTACCGGAACACGTGAGCCTTTGGACGCTAGTCGATTGCGTCTTTTGAGGTGGCCGGGCTAATGGTCCTTCCGCATGAATCCGGCACGGATTACTAGCCCGTGGCGGCCGGTCCAGAATTCGCGTGCGTACCCGACGCCCCCAAAAGCGACAAACGCAGAACGGGGAAGATCCTAACCAACATTTCGGCCAAAAGTGTGACCAACAATGGTCAAATATCCAGTATTGGACGGGAGATTTATTGCAGCCTTTTGCAGCCAGAGTTGACGCGAGAAAAGCTCAAAAAACGATCAGCGCTCAATCTTGCAGGCCGATATGAACAGCGCTAATATTCCTGCGAGTCGATTGCGTCTTTTGAGAGAGCAACCCTAGCTGCTAACTGGGATTGCAATAAAAAACCGCCCTACTAAGGCGGTTTTTTATTGCCTGAAATTTGTCAATCAGCCCTCGCCTTCCTCGACAAACACCAGCCGATTGCCAAATGGATCCTTGATGCTCATCTCCCGTGTGCCCCAAGGGGTTTGCTCGATCCCGGGCTTGGCAAAGCGATAATCCTTGGCCTGCAATTGCCCAAGGTAAGCGTCCAGCCCCTCGGCCTGGATCCGCACCGCCGCGCCGGGTGACGCATCGCCATGATGCTCGGACAGATGCAGCACACAGTCCCCCCGCGACACTTGTAGGTACAACGGGAAGTTGTCCTCGAAGCGGTGCTGCCAATCGACCTTGAAGCCGAGAAAATCGACGTAGAACTCCCGGGCCTTGGCCTCATCGAACGTGCGCAGGATCGGGGTGACTTTTCCTAAGTGCATGGCGCTGGCTCCTTGTCTGAAACCCTCACTATAAAGGCCCGGCCAAGAGAAATGACAGAACCCTAGCGCAGCACATCAAACCCCCGGCGCAAATCCCCGGAGCGCGCCAGAAACTGCCCTGCCCGTTGCCCGTTCGCCTGCCCGTCCTGATAGCTCAACACACCATTGATCCAGACCCCGTCGATGCCTTCGGCAGCGCGTTGCGGGTCCTTGAAATCCGCCACATCCCGTACCCGCAACGGGTCGAACAGCACCAGGTCGGCCCAGTGCCCCTCGCGGATTTCACCGCGCCCGGCCAGGCCAAATCGCGCGGCCGACAAGCCGGTCATTTTGTGTACCGCCGTGTGTAGCGGGAACAGTCCGAGGTCGCGGCTGAAATGTCCGAGTACCCGCGGGAATGCGCCCCACAAGCGCGGATGGGGGAATGGGTCTTCCGGCAGGCCATCAGAGCCAACCATCGACAGTGGATGGGCGAGGATACGCTGCACATCAGACTCATCCATTCCGTAATACACCGCCCCCGCCGGTTGCAGGCGGCGGGCAGCGTCCATCAGGGAAACGTCCCACTCGGCGGCGATGTCCTGCAAGTCTCGCCCGCCTACTTCCGGGTGCGGCGTCGACCAGGTGATGGTGATACGGAAGGCATCGGTGACTTGCTTGAGGTCCAGGGTCGAGGAACTGGCGGCATAGGGATAACAGTCGCAGCCCACCGGATGGGTCTTGGCTGCCTGTTCCAGGGACGCCAGCAACTGTGGACTGCGCCCCCAATTGCCCGCGCCGGCGCATTTGAGGTGGGAGATAATCACCGGCGCCTTGGCGTGGCGGCCGATCAGAAACGCCTCGTCCATGGCCTCCAGCACCGGTTCGAACTCACTGCGCAAATGGGTGGTGTACACCGCGCCAAACGCTGTCAGTTCTTCACTCAGTTGCAGCACTTCGTCGGTGTCGGCGTTGAACGCGCTGGCGTAGGCCAGGCCTGTGGATAAACCGAGGGCACCCGCTTCAAGGCTTTCCTGCAATTGCACACGCATCAACGCGATTTCAGTCGGCGTGGCGCTGCGCTGCAGGTCGTCCATATGGTTGCTGCGCAGCGCCGTATGGCCGATCAATGCCGCGACGTTGAGCGCCGGCTGGGCGTTTTCCACGGCGCTGCGGTAATCGATAAAACGCGGATAGACAAACGCCTCGGCCTTGCCCAGCAGGTTCATCGGGTCCGGCGGATCACCGCGCAGGCTGACCGGCGAGGCGCTGATGCCGCAGTTGCCGACAATCACCGTAGTCACGCCCTGGCTAAGCTTGGGCAGCATCTGCGGCTGACGGATCACCACGGTGTCATCGTGGGTGTGCACGTCAATAAACCCCGGCGCCAATACGCGGCCACTCGCCTCGATCTCATGCTCGCCACGGGCCGCCGACAAGTCGCCGATCTTCTCGATACGCCCATCACGCACACCCACGTCAGCGACATACCCCGGTGTGTTGCTGCCATCAATGATCAGCGCCTGGCGGATCAGCGTGTGGTACTTCATCTCAATCTCCAAGCGGCAGGCTGTCAGGGCCGCCGCGATAGTCGTCCAGGGCCAGCTTGATCCGGCGCAGGCGTTCCTGGTTGTCGTCCGGCAAGGCCAGAGCCAGTTCGGTAGCGAGTACATCAATGGCCAGCAGCATGCCGTAACGCGCCGCCGTGGGTTTGTAGATAAAACTGGTTTCGGCCGGTTGCAGTGGCAGCAGCACGTCGGCCAATTGCGCCAGCGGTGAATCGGCCAGGGTGATGGCGACAATCCGAGCACCGTAGTTGCGGGCCAGTTCCACCACGCCCAGCAACTCGGGCGTGCGGCCAGTCAGGGAGCAGACGATCAGCGCATGCTCCGGTCCCAATGTCGCGGCGGTGACGCGCATCATCACTGGGTCATGGCAGGCCGCAATCGGATACCCCAAACGCACCAGGCGCACCTGCAACTCGTCGCTGCACAGGCTCGACGGGCCGCCCATGCCGAACGCGTGGGTCATCCGCGCCTTGCCCAACAGGTTCACCGCATCGACAAAAGCGGCCTGGTTGAAGCCCGATAGGTGCTGGCGCAAGGTCGCTTCGATATCACCGAGGATCTGGCGATGAAACGCCGATTGTTCGGGCAACCCCGCCGGATCGAGAAAACGGCTGCCTACGCCGCTGGCCTGGGCCAGTTGCAGGCGCAGGTCACGCAAGTCACGGCAACCGACGCTGCGGGCAAAGCGCGACAAGGTGGCGGTGCTGACCTCGGCGCGCTGGGACAACTCTTCCAGGCTGGCGGATGCGGCGAAGCCCACATCGTCAAGCATCAGCCGGGCGATACGCCCTTCACCGGCGCTGAAGGAATCCTGGCGGGCGCGGATCTGGTAGAGGATGTCCATGGGGTCTCCAGGTTACAAAATGAGGCTCATAAAACAAGAGACAGGCCGTAGGTCAGACCGAAGGCGACCAGCGAAATCAAAGTCTCCAGCACGGTCCAGGTCTTGAAGGTCTGGATCACCGTCATATTGAAGTATTCCTTGATCAGCCAGAAGCCGCCGTCGTTGACGTGGGAAAAGATCACCGAGCCAGCACCGGTCGCCAGCACCAGCAATTCCGGGTGTGGATAACCCAGGCCCAGGGCCACGGGGGCGACAACGCCCGAAGCGGTGGTCATGGCCACAGTGGCCGAGCCGGTGGCAATGCGCATCAGCGCGGCGAACAACCAGCCCATCACCAGCGGCGACAGGTTGAAGGCATTGGCCATGCCGAGGATTTCGTGGGTCACGCCGGCGTCCACCAGGATCCGGTTCAAGCCACCGCCCGCGCCCACCAGCAAGGTGATGCTGGCGGTCGGTGCCAGGCATTCGTTGGTGAACTTGAGGATCGACTCGCGGTTAAAGCCCTGGGCCAGGCCCAGGGTCCAGAAGCTGAGCAGGGTCGCCACCAGCAAGGCGATCACCGAGTTGCCGATAAACAACAGGAACTGGTTGAAGCCAGTGCCCGGCGTGGAGATCAGGTTGGCCCAACCGCCGATCATCATCAGCACCACTGGCAACAGGATCGTGCCCATGGTCAGGCCAAAACTTGGCAGACGGGTGCGTGGTTCGCGCTCGATGAACTGGCGCTCCAGCGGGTTCTCGGCAGGCAAGTGAATGCGCGGCACGATGAACTTGGCGTACACCGGGCCGGCGATGATCGCGGTAGGGATGCCGATCAAAATCGCATACAGCACGGTCTGCCCGACGGAGGCGTTGTACGCCAGCACCGCCATCATCGCCGCCGGGTGTGGTGGTACCAGGGCATGTACCACTGACAGGCCGGCAACCATCGGCAGGCCGACCATCAGGATCGACACACCCACGCGCCGGGCCACGGTAAAGGCAATCGGCACCAGCAATACAAAACCGACCTCGAAAAACAACGGCAGCCCCACCAGGAAGGCAATGCACACCATGGCCCAATGGGCATTACGCTCGCCGAAGCGGTCGATCAGGGTACGTGCCACCTGCTCGGCACCACCGGACTCGGCCATCATCTTGCCGAGCATCGTGCCCAGGGCCACCACCAGCGCAATATGCCCCAGGGTCTTGCCGACACCCGCTTCATAGGAGCCCATGATCGTATCCGCCGGCATCCCGGCCAGCAGCGCCAGGCCAATGGACACCAAGGTGATAACGATAAACGGATTGAGCCGATAACGTGCAATCAGCACGATCAATGCAATGATGGCGATGGCAGCGTATGCCAACAGCCAGATGCCCGGTGATGCGGCCATGCGGTACTCCTCGGAAAGGGTCACGTCGAATTGGTTGTGAAACTCATAAATCATTACCGAGGAATATTTTCAAATTTTATGAAAGTAATTTTCGCGAACGGATAAGCGCTGTCGCTTTGGGACATGCCCGCAGAGCAAAGATGAAAATCGGGGGATAGTTCTTACATGCAGGCTGTAGTGGGTACGGGAAACTCGACTGCCGCTTTCCGGTCATAGATTGCGCATCGAATCCCCTCAGGAAATCCACCATGAACCGCACAACCCTCGCCGCCAGCGCGCTATTGCTGGCCTTGTCCGGCACCGCAGCGGCCAGCAGCCCGGCGCTGCAAAAGTGTCTGGACAACGCCAGCAACACCGGCGCGATAGTCGGCTGCAACGCCCAGGAAACCAAGATCCAGGACAAGCGCCTGAACAGCGCCTACAAGACCGCGCTGCAGGCCCAGCAAGGCCCGCGCAAGCAACAGTTGCAGGCTGTGCAGCGCCTGTGGATCAAATACCGCGATGCCAATTGCGCCTTCGCCGGCTCCGCGACCGGCGGTAGCATCGATCAGATCAACGGCTCCGGCTGTGTGCTGGACATGACCCAGACCCGCGCCGAAGAACTGGAAAACCTCGTCGGGCCATAAGCCTGCGTCGATCTCCTGGCCACATCGCCGGCAAGCCGGCGCCTACAACATTGGGCGCACCTGGGCACCTGTAGGAGCGGGCTTGCCCGCGAAAAACCTGAGAGCGCCGCGTGTATCCAGAAAGCCCGCGTGATCGTTGACGCTTTTCGCGAGCGAGCTCGCTCCTACAGGGTGTGAGGATCAGTCGTGTTGCACCCGCGCACAATTGCAGGCTGTGCAGCGCCTGTGGATCAAATACCGCGATGCCAATTGCGCCTTCGCCGGCTCCGCGACCGGCGGTAGCATCGATCAGGTCAACGGCTCCGGCTGTGTGCTGGACATGACCCAGACCCGCGCCGAAGAACTGGAAAACCTCGTCGGGCCTTGATCCCTGTGGGAGCGGGCTTGCCCGCGAAAAACCTGAGAGCGCCGCGTGTATCCAGAAAGCCCGCGTGATCGTTGACGCTTTTCGCGAGCGAGCTCGCTCCTACAGGGGGATCAGTCGTGCTGCACCCGCGCGCGCTTGAGCAATTTCTTGCAGCGCTCGGACAAGTGCAGCACCCGCAGGTGCTTGCCAGCCTTGCTGTAGCGCTCGCGCAAGGTCATCAACGCCGCGATGGCGGAGTAGTCGACAAAGCTCAGGTGCCGGCAATCGAGTGTCACCTGCTGCGGGTCGTTGGCCGGGTCGAACTGGTTGAGGAACGGCGTGGTCGAGGCAAAGAACAAGGTGCCGTGCAGCCGGTAGAGCTTGCTGCCATCAGCCTCCAGGTGTTCATCGGCATACAGCTCGCGGGCCTGTTGCCAGGCAAAATTGAGCGCGGCAATCACAATCCCGCACAGCACCGCGGTGGCCAGGTCGGTGAATACTGTAATCACCGTCACCGCCATGATCACCAGCACATCATTGAGCGGCACTTTGTTGATGACCCGCAGCGACGCCCAGGCAAAGGTCTGCTGGGACACCACGAACATCACCCCCACCAGCGCCGCCAGGGGAATGCGCTCGATCAGCGGCGACAGAAACAGGATAAACAGCAGGATCATCACCCCGGCAAACACCCCGGAAAAACGCCCGCGCCCGCCCGAGCTGAGGTTGATCACCGTCTGCCCGATCATCGCGCAGCCGCCCATGCCGCCAAACACCCCGCTGACCATATTCGCCGCGCCCAGGGCCACGCTTTCACGGTCGGGGTAGCCGCGGGTCTCGGTGATTTCATCGGTGAGGTTCAGGGTCAGCAGGGTTTCCAGCAACCCCACCATCGCCATCAAAAACGCGTAAGGCGCAATGATGCCGAGGGTTTCCAGGGTCCAGGGAATCTGCGGCAGCGCGAAGGTCGGCAGGCCACCGGCGATATGGGCCATGTCGCCCAGGGTGCGGGTGGGCAAGCCCAGCAGGTACACCGCAAGCCCCACGCCGAGAATCGCCACCAGCGCCGGCGGTACCGCGCGGGTCAGGCGCGGCAGCAGGTAGACGATGGCCATGGTGGCCGCCACCAGCCCCGTCATCACATACAGCGGCGTGCCGCTGAGCCAGGCCTCACCACTCTTGAAATGCTCCAGTTGCGCCAGGGCAATGATGATCGCCAGGCCGTTGACGAAACCGAGCATCACCGGGTGCGGCACCATGCGCACCAGTTTGCCCAGGCGCAGCAGGCCGAAGGCAATCATGATCAGGCCGCCCAGCAACACCGTCGCCAGCAAGTACTCCACCCCGTGTTGCACCACCAGCGCGACGATCACCACCGCCATCGACCCCGCCGCCCCCGAGACCATCCCCGGCCGACCGCCGAACAACGCGGTCAAGGTACAGATGATGAAGGCGCCGTAGAGCCCCATCAGCGGGTTGAGGTGGGCCACCAGAGCAAAGGCGATGCATTCGGGCAGCAAGGCAAAAGACGTGGTCAGTCCGGCCAGGGCGTCGGCGCGAAGACGAGAGAGCTTCATGGGTATACCGGGGAGTGGCGGGGAGTGAGGCCGGGAATGGTACGCAAATGCGCAAAGCGCAGCTAGTCGGCGTAGCGCGCCAACTTCTCCTGGATAAAGTCCAAGAAGCACTGGATACGCAGGGCCAGTTGCGAGTTGCGGTAGTACACCGCATTGATCGGCTGGCGATAACCGCTGTTGAACGGGGCGAGCACCGTCTGCAAGCGGCCGGCGTTGATGTCTTCGATGGTCATGAAATGCGACAGGCAGGCGATCCCCTGCCCTTCCAGCGCCAACTGGCGCAGGGTTTCACCGCTGGACGCGGCAATGCCCGGTTCGATCTGCCAGCGATCACCCTGCACATGGCGCAGCGGCCAGTGGTTGAGGGTTTCGGTCTGGGTGAAGCCCAGCAACGTGTGGTTCGCCAACTCGGCCACCGTGCTCGGCGTACCGTGTTGCGCAAGGTACGCGGGGCTGGCGAGGATATGCAGCGGGCTGCAGCCCAGGGAGCGGGCGTGCAGGGTCGAATCCGCCAGGGTGCCGATGCGGATCGCAATATCGGTGCTCTGCTCCAGCAGGTCGATGATCAGGTCGTTGCTGTTGAGCTCCAGCTGGATATCCGGGTACAGGCGGCGGAACTCAGCGACGTACGGCACGATGGCATGCAGCATGAACGGCGATGCGGCGTTGATCCGCAAGCGCCCGGAGGGGGTTTGGTGTCGCGATGACAGGCGCTCCTCCAACTCCTCCATCTGCGCCAGGATCAGCTTGGCCTGCTCGAAGAAGTACTTGCCCTCTTCGGTCAGGTCCATGCGCCGCGTAGTGCGGTTGATCAGGGTGGTGTCGAGCTTGGCTTCAAGCCGCGACAAGCTACGGCTGACCGCCGAAGGCGTCTGCCCGACCTGTTCGGCAGCGGCGGAAATCGACCCGCATTCAATCACGCAGACAAAGATCTGTAGCTCATCGGATCGGGCTTTCAACGTGAATCCTCGTGAATACGGCTGCGTGGATACTAGCCGTATTACAGCGCCAGGTTAAACACCTGGGCCAGATGCTGCTCGTAGCGCAGCACATCGGCTTCGATGGATGGGCGTTTCATCACGTCCACACAGAGGAACGTCGGCAGGCCACTCATGCCGAGAAACTGGTTGGCCTTGTGGAACGGGAAGTACACCGCATCCACACCCTTGGCTTCGAAGAAATCGCTCGGATCGTCGAAGGCCGCCTGCGGCGCGTTCCAGGTCAGCGACAACATGTATTGCTTGCCCTGGATCAGGCCGCCGCTGCCGTATTTCTGCGACGCATCGAAACGGGTGCGGCCATCGCTGGCGTACAGGCTGCCGTGGCCTTCGGTGAACACCTCGTCGATGTACTTCTTGACGATCCACGGTGCGCCCATCCACCAGCCGGGCATCTGGTAGATGATCACGTCGGCCCAGAGGAACTTGGCGACTTCTTCAGCGACGTCATAGCCGGCGTCGATATGGGTGACTTTCACGTCGATACCACCACGGTCCAGCACGGCCAGGGCGGCGTCGTGCAGGGTGTTGTTGTAGCGACCGTCAGAGTGGGCGAATTTTTTACCACCGTTGAGCAACAGAACTTTTTTCATGGGGGGTTAACCTGAAGGCTGAAAATGTATGAGCGCAGGCTACCGGCAACCCCTCGGGTGAATAAGCCGTGGATCGGCAAAACGCTTTTGACTTAAACGCACGAATAGCTATTTGATTATTGCTTCAACCACGCATCAACAGATGCCCACCCAAGGCCGCCATGCCGATGAAGAACACGCGCTTGAACAGCACGGCACTGATGCGCTGGCGCAGCTTTTGCCCCAGCCACATGCCCAGCAGCGCCGGCACCAGCGCCAACAGCGAGGCATTGAGTTCGCCAGCACCGAGGTTACCGCGCCAGAGCAGCCCAGCCGCCAGGGCCAGGGTGGAGACGGTGAAGGACAGGCCCAGCGCCTGCACCAGTTGGTCACGGCTCAAGCCCAGTGCTTGCAGGTAGGGCACGGCCGGGATCACGAAGACGCCGGTGGCCGAGGTGATGATCCCTGTCAGCAGGCCACACACCGGGCCCAGCCAACGCTCGGCGGCCGCAGGCACGCTGAACGCCGGTAGAAACAAACCGCACAGGGCATACACCAGCAATGCCCCGCCCAATGCCCGCACCACCCATGCACCACCGTCCATGCCCAACCACAGCGAACCGAGCCCGGTGCCGAGGAAAATCAGCAGGAGCATGGGCCACAGGCGTTTGCTCAATGCGCCCAAGTGCCCACCGAAGGCCAGTTGCCAGAGATTGCTGATGGTCGAGGGAATGATCAGCAGGGCCGCAGCCTGCGCCGGCAACATAGCCAGGCCGAGCAGGCCCATGGCGACGGTGGGCAGGCCCAGGCCGATCACACCCTTGACGGTGCCGGCCAGCAGGAAGGTGCCGATCACCAGCAACGTCAAGGCTGGGCCGAGGTTTTGGTAGAACGCGAGAAAGGTCGTCATGGGGGGATTGTGCGGGGTTGGCGTGGGGTTGGAAATTCGCCATATACTGAGGCAGCCTCTTGTTTTGTGTGAGGCTGAGAACGCTATCGCAGGCAAGCCAGCTCCCACATTTGAAGGTATTCACAAATCAAAATGTGGGCTTGCCTGCGATGAGGCCCTTCCAGGCACCCGGGATTCCCAGCCATGCACTTTGACCTGATCGACCTGCGCCTCTACCTGCACATCCTCGACACCGGCAATATCACCGCCGGCGCCGCCCGCAGCCATTTGTCCCTGGCCGCCGCCAGTGCGCGCATCCGGGCGATGGAAGCCTCGGCAGGCGTCGCATTCCTGGAACGCGGCCGGCGCGGCGTGACCCCGACCGCCGCTGGCAACGCCCTGGCCCGTCATGCCCGGCTGTTGTTGCAACAGGCCGAGCGCCTGCAACAAGAGCTGGCCGAATACGCCAACGGCGTCAAAGGCCAGGTGCGCCTGCTGTGCAACACCACAGCCCTCAGTGAATACCTGCCGGAGTTGTTGGCGGATTTTCTCTGCACCCATCCCAACCTCGATATCGACCTGCAGGAACTGCCCAGCCTGCGCATCACCCACGCCTTGCGCCAGGGCGCAGCAGACCTGGGGATCATTTCCGATGCGGTGGACACCCACGGCTTGCAGACCCGGCCGTTTCGCGATGACCCGCTGGTGCTGATCATGCCCACAGGTCATCCGCTGGCGGCGGGCCCGGTGAGTTTTATCGACAGTTTGCTCCACGACTATGTGGGATTGGCCGCCAATAGCGCGTTGGCGGTGTACCTGGAAGAACAGGCGCTGCACTCAGGTTTTCGCTTGCAGACACGGGTGCGCGCCGACGGGTTTGATGGGGTGATGCGCATGGTCGCCCGTGGCGCAGGGCTGGGGATTGTGCCGCAGGCGGCGTTGCAGCGCTGGCCCCACGCCCAGCAATTGCAGGCCCAACCCCTGACGGAGGACTGGGCCTGTCGCAAACTGCTGTTGTGCGCACGGTCGTTCGAGCAGTTGCCGGGTTATGCCACTGCCCTGCTGAACGCACTCACGGTAGGAGCGGGCTTGCCCGCGAAGGTCGTCAACGATAACGCGGGCTTGCAGGTTTAACGTGGCGCGCTCGGGTTTTTCGCGAGCACGCTCGCGCCTACAGGAGTTGGGCGGCGCTTGCGAAAGAACACGTAATACACCGTCGACAGGATCAACAGGAACGGCACGCCGAACACCAGGGTCATCTTGAACGCCTCGGTGAAGAACGTGGTGATCATCACCGCGCCCATCAGCACCAGCCCCAACAGCGTGCTGTAGGGGAACAGCCGCAGTTGGAACGACAACTTCGGCCCGCCGTGACGTTTGCGGTAACGGCGGAAGAACAGGTGCGTGAGGAAGATCATGAACCAGGTGAAGATCGCGCCAAACATCGAGATGGCCATCATCAGGGTGAAGGAGCTTTCCGGGTACACCACATTGAGCAGGGTCGCCAGGGCGATGCCCGAGCTGGACAGCAGCAGGGCATTGAGCGGGATCCCGCTTTTGCTCAGGGCGCCCATGGATTTTGGTGCAAAACCGGCGCGGGACAGGCTGAACATCATGCGCGTGGTGATGTAGAGCTGACTGTTCATCGCCGACAACGCGGCAATCAGGATCACAAAGTTCATCACCCCGGTGGCGCCGGGAATGCCGATGGTCTGCATCACCGTGACAAACGGGCTCTGGCTCTGCCCGGCCTGGTTCCACGGCACGATGGCCAGCATCAGCGCCAGGGTCAGCAGGTAGAACACCACCAGCCGCACAATCGTGGCGCGGAAGGCTTTTTTCACCGCCTGTTCCGGGTCGGCGGCTTCACCCGCCGCCACCGCGATCATCTCCACGCTCAAGTAGCTGAAGATCGACACGATCACGGCAATCCACATACCGCTCAGGCCATTGGGGAAAAACCCGCCGTGGGCCGTGTAGTTCTGCACCCCGTAATCCGGGTTGCCGGAGCCGAACACCACATACACCGCGAGGATGATGAAGCCGACGATGGCGCTGATCTTGATCGTCGAGAACCAGTACTCGAAGTTACCGAACGTCTTCACGCTGATGGCGTTGAGCACGATCAGCACGCTGGAGAACGAGACGATCCACACCCATTCCGGCACGTTGGCGAACCAGTACTTCATGTACATCGCCACCGCCGTGACTTCGGCGCCCACCGCCAGCACAATCGCCGCCCAGTAGGCATAACGCACCAGGAACCCGGCCAATGGGCTGACATAGAACTCGGCGTAGGCACCAAAGGAGCCAGAGGTGGAATGAGCCACCGTCATCTCCGCCAGGCAGCCCATCAACAACAAGGTAATCAACGCGCCGATGGCGTAGCTGACCAGCACGCTGGGCCCGGCATAACCGATGGCGTAGGCGCTGCCCATGAACAACCCGGTGCCGATGGCGCCACCGATGGCGATCATGCTCATCTGCCCGGAAGTGAGCTGGCGCCGCAGGCCCAGTTCGCGATTGGTGATTGCTGCAAAGCCGTTGTCTGGCGTGGTCACGTGGCGTGCCCCTTTATTATTGTGATGGTTACTGCTGACCAAGCACCTGTGGGAGCTGGCTTGCCTGCGATGAAATCGCCTCGGTATCACTGACATACCGAGGTGCCTGCATCGCTGGCAAGCCAGCTCCTACATGGGTTTTGTGGTGTTCTTAGGTGACGCTGTGGCGCACTTTGAATTGCGGTTGGTCCCAGGTGTTGCCGTCGAGGATTTCGCCAAGGATTTGCACCGCATCCCACACCTCGGTGAAGCTGGTGTACAGCGGGGTAAAGCCAAAACGCATGATCTTCGGCTCGCGGTAATCACCAATCACGCCACGGGCAATCAGGGCCTGGACGATGGCGTAGCCTTGCGGGTGTTCAAAGCTGACATGACTGCCACGCTTGGCATGGTCGAGCGGGGTAATCAGGGTCAATTCATGGGCGGCGCAGCGGCTTTGCACCAGCTCGATGAACAGGTCGGTCAGCGCCAGGGATTTGCGGCGTAGGCTGGCCATGTCGGTCTGGGCGAAGATATCCAGGCCGCACTCGACCATCGCCAGCGAGGTGATCGGCTGGGTGCCGCACAGGTAGCGGGTGATGCCCTTGCCCGCCACGTAGTTGGACTCCATGGCGAACTGGCGGCTATGGCCGAACCAGCCCGACAGCGGCTGTGTCACCAACTCCACCAGCGCCGGGTTGACCCAGACAAACGCCTGGGAGCCCGGGCCGCCGTTGAGGTATTTATAGGTGCAGCCAATGGCGTAGTCGGCGCCGGCCTGGTGCAGGTCGATCGGCACTGCGCCCGCCGAATGCGCCAGGTCCCAGATTGCCAGCGCGCCGCATTCATGGCTCAGGGCGGTCAGCGCCTGCATGTCATGCATGTAGCCGGTCTTATAGTTGACGTGGGTGATCATCACCACCGCCGTGTCCTGGTCGATGGCTTGCGGCAGTTCCTCGGGGCTGTTCACCAGGCGCAGGGAGTAGCCCTGTTGCAGCAGCGCGGCCAAGCCTTCGGCGATGTATAGGTCGGTGGGGAAGTTGCTCGCCTCACTGACAATCACTTTGCGCTGCGGCTGGCGTTGACGCTGCACGGTCAAGGCGGCGCTGAGCACCTTGAACAGGTTGATCGAGGTGGTATCGGTAATCACCACTTCAGCCTCGCCCGCGCCAATCAGCGGCGCCAGGCGATTGCCCAGGCGCTGGGACAGGTCGGCCCAGCCGGCACTGTTCCAGCTGCGGATCAAACCATTGCCCCACTCCTCGGCGATCACCGCTTGCGCCCGCTCCAGCGCCGCCACCGGACGCGCCCCAAGGGAGTTGCCGTCAAGGTAGATCACGCCTTCCGGCAGGGCGAATTGATCGCGCAATGGCGCCAGCGGGTCCTGGGCGTCGAGGGTCTGGCAATGGTTTCGGCTGGTCATGGAAAGTCCTGTTTTTATAGGTGACGATGGACCAAATAATGAACGAAGATTTGCAGAATTTTCGTGCAAAGTGCGCTACAACTGGCTTAATAAGCTGTAGGAAATTCGAATTTAACCTCCAAATACGCGGATTAATTCTAAGCATGATTCTCGACGCCACCGACCTGCGCCTCCTGCATTTCCTGCAACAGGATGGCCGTATCAGCAACCAGGAACTGGCGGAGAAAGTCGCCCTGTCGCCATCCGCCTGCCTGCGCCGTTTGCGCCTGCTGGAGAGTGAGGGGGTGATCAGCGGTTATCGCGCGGTGCTCAATGCCGAGCAGTTGGGCATCGAGCTGGAGGCCATCGTCCACCTGTCGCTACGCCAGGATGTGGAGGATTGGCACGAGACGTTTATCAAGAAGGTCCAGGGCTGGCCGGAAGTGGCCAGCGCCTATGTGATCACCGGCGCCAGCAACTATGTGCTGCGGGTGCAGGCGCGCAACCTCAAGCACTTCTCCGACTTTATCGTGAACCACCTGAACCGCACGGCGGGGGTGATGGATATTCGGTCGGAGATCGTGCTGCAGAAGATCAAGGATCGGGATGAGGTGCTGGATCTGGTCGTACGCAAATAACCAGCTCCACCGCCGCTCCCACATTTTTTTACTGCATTCAGTCTTCGAGGGCGCGTACGCGTTGCATGCGTTTTTGCTCGACCGATGCCACCGCTGGCTGCAACTCGAAGTCAAAGTCGATCTGCGCAAACTTGCCTTCCACGCCAAATTCGCGCGCCAGCTGTTGATCCTCGCTGAAACGAATCTCGGCAATCAACTCATCCCGCGTGGCATAGGCAAAGTCATCATGCAGGTACGGATCATCCGACAGGTTGATCTGCGTGGTCAGGTGCCGATGCCCCGGTGCCGAGATGAAGAAGTGGATATGCGCCGGCCGCTGGCCGTGACGCCCCAGTTGATCGAGCAACTGCTGGGTCGGGCCGGTCGGTGGGCAGCCGTAGCCGGACGGGACGATGCTGCGAAAGCGGTAGTTGCCCTGGGCATCGGTCTCGATCCGACGACGCAGGTTGAACTCCGATTGCGTCGGGTCGAACCAGGAGTAAGTGCCGCCGGTATTGGCCTGCCACACATCCACAATCGCCCCGACCAATGGCTTGCCATCGACATCGCGCACCTGCCCGCGCATGAACAGCGGCACGGCCGCATCCAGGCCATCGTCAAGTCGCGCCTCGTACTTGGACAGCGGCGCGCCGGCCACATACAACGGCCCTTCGATGGTGCGCGGGGTACCGCCGGACTTGCCGGCTTCCTCGTCGGCCGCGTCCATCAACATATCCAGGTAATGCTCCAGGCCCAGGCCTGCGGCCAGCAACCCGGCTTCCTGGTTCTTGCCCAGCTCGTTGAGGTAGTTGACCGCCTTCCAGAACTCTTCCGGGGTCACTTCCAAGTCTTCGATGATGTTCACCGTATCGCGCAGGATCCGGTAGATCAGCGCCTTGGCCCGTGGGTTGCCGGCGTCATTGAGGTTGCCGCTGGCTTCTTCGAGGAAGCGTTGGGCGTGGGCAGTCTGGGACAGTCGAATGGACATGGTGCAATCCTCATCTTGTAATTATTAGGTGGCTAGACAGGCTCAGCGATCATCCTCACGGATCGACGACGGATGCCGGCAAAGGGCATTCACTTCGATGGCCATGTAGGGATAGAGCGGCAGTTGCATCAGCAGGTCATGCAGTTCCTGCACGCTGTCGACATCGAACACGCTGTAGTTGGCGTACAGCCCGGCGATACGCCACAGGTGGCGCCATTTACCCTGCGCTTGCAGGCGTTGGGCCAGGGCCTTTTCGTCGGCCTTGAGGGCCGCCGCGCGCTCGGGGTTCATATCGACGGGCAGGTTGACGGTCATTTTTACGTGGAACAACATCGCAGGCGTCCTCTTAATGTTTGTCGCGACGGAAGAACGCCAGGCGCTCCTCATCAATGGCCAGGCCCAAACCCGGGGCGGTCGAGACATGCAGGTGGAAATCGCGATACAGCAGCGGCTCGGTGAGGATGTCCTCGGTGAGCAGCAGCGGCCCGAACAGCTCGGTGTCCCAGGCCAGTTTGTTCAAAGTGAGAAACGCATGGGCCGACGCCAGGGTGCCGACCCCGCCTTCGAGCATGGTGCCGCCATACAGGCCAATACCTGCCGCCTCGGCAATCGCCGCCGTGCGCAATACCGCGCGCGGGCCGCCGTTTTTCGCGATCTTCAGCGCGAACACCGAGGCCGCACCTTCGCGGGCCAGGTTGAAGGCATCTTCGACACACTCGATGGATTCGTCCGCCATGATCGGTGCCGGGCTCGACAGGTTGAGCCGGGCCATGCCGCCACGGTTATTGCGCGAGATCGGCTGCTCGATCAGATCGATACCGTTGTCGCCCAGCACCTTGCAGGCACGCAGGGCCACGGCTTCGTCCCAGGCCTGATTGACATCGACCCGCACGCTGGCGCGCTCGCCCAGGGCCTTTTTGATCGCGATCACGTGGGCCAGGTCCTGGCTGACTTCCCCGGCGCCGATCTTCAACTTGAAGATCCGGTGGCGGCGCAGGTCGAGCATCTTCTCGGCTTCTTCGATGTCTTTTGCGGTGTTGCCGCTGGCCAGGGTCCACGCCACCGGCAAGGCATCGCGCACGCGGCCGCCGAGCAGTTCGCTGACGGGCAGCCCCAGGCGCTTGCCGAGGGCATCGAGCAAGGCGCTTTCGATACCGGACTTGGCAAAGGTGTTGCCACGGATGCTGCGCTCCAGGCGCAACATGGCCGCATTGATGTTGCTGGCGTCCTGGCCAATCAACAGCGGCGCAAAGTGTTGGTCGATATTGGTCTTGATGCTGTCGGGGCTTTCGTTGCCGTAGCTCAAGCCACCGATGGTGGTGGACTCGCCAATCCCTTCGATGCCGTCGGCGCAACGCACGCGAATGATCACCAGGGTCTGGTTCTGCATGGTGTGCATCGCCAGCTTGTGCGGGCGGATGGTGGGGAGATCGACGATGATGGTCTCGATCGACTCGATGGCACAAATCGGCATGGCAATACCCGTTGGGTTCTTTATAGGTCTGGCCTGATTCTGTCGCCCATTGTTGTTGGCTTCCAATATAGAATTGGTCTCGAACAATACCCTCAAGGTATGAGAGGAATCCGTATGGAACTGCGCCACCTGCGTTACTTCCAGGTGTTGGGGGAAACCCTGAACTTCACCCGTGCTGCCGAACGCCTGCACATTGCCCAGCCGCCGTTGAGCCGGCAGATCCAGCAATTGGAGGATGAATTGGGCGTGGTCCTGCTGGAGCGTGGCCGGCCACTGCGGCTGACCGAAGCCGGGCGGTACTTCTATGAACACGCCAATGTGCTGTTGGAGCAACTGGCCAAGACCTGCGATAACACGCGGCGCATTGGCCTGGGGCAGAAGACCTGGCTGGGCATCGGTTTTGCCCCCTCGACCCTGTATGGCGTACTGCCGGAGCTGATTCGCCGCCTGCGCAGCCATGACGCGCTGGAGCTGGAGCTGGGGCTGGCGGAGATGACCACCCTGCAACAGGTCGAAGCGCTCAAGGCCGGGCGTATCGATGTGGGTTTCGGGCGGATTCGCATTGATGACCCGGCCATCGTCCAGCGCGTGCTGGTAGAGGATCGGCTGGTGGCGGTGTTGCCCGCCGGGCACCCGCTGCTGGGCGCGCCGGTAACGCTCGCGCAACTGGCCGCCGAGCCACTGGTGCTCTACCCCGGCAACCCACGCCCCAGTTATGCCGACCATGTGATCGCACTGTTCGACACCCATGGCTTGGCGATCAAGGTGGCGCAATGGACCAATGAATTGCAGACCGCCATCGGCCTGGTCGGCGCGGGCATGGGCGTGACGCTGGTGCCGGCCTCGGTGCAGATGCTGCATCGGGCGGATATCGGCTATACGCCGATTGTCGAGGCCACGGCGACTTCGCCGATCATTCTCAGCCGGCGGATTAATGACCAGTCGCCGGGACTCAGCCATTGCCTGCAATTGGTTGAAGAGTTGATCTGAAATCTCCCAAACACCAGCCCCCACATTTTGATCTGCGGTGTGTTCAGGCACCGCGCATGCGCCGCGCATCGTTGCGTTGCAGCGTCTGGCTGGGGGATTCGTCGAAGAGTTTGCGGTACTCCGCCGAGAACCTTCCCAGGTGGGTAAAGCCCCAGCCCAGGGCGATCTCGGAGATGGTGCGGGTGGCCCCGTGTTCAAGAATTTCCTGGCGCACTGCGCTCAGGCGGTACTTTTTCAAATACGCCATGGGCGACAGGGCGAAGTATTTGCGAAACGCATCGAACAGCTTGAACCGCGATACGCCGGTGGCCGCCTCCAGGTCTTCCAGGTGCAGCGCTTCGCGGGCGTTGTCGTGGATGTACTGGCGGGCGCGGATCAGGTAGTGGGGCAACTTGACCCCCAGCACGTCGCGCAATTCTTCGGAGTAGTTGTTCGGCTGGGCCAGGATCAGGCCCTTGATCAGCGAGCTTTCCAGGTCACGGGTAAAGGCGGCCTGGTCATACAGTTCGCTGCTGTGTTCCAGCTCCGCGATGAAGTGCCGCGCCATGCGCCACCACGCCGCCGGTGCGCCCTGCACCGCATCCATCACCGACTCAAAGCGCAACGGCGCATCAATCGGGCGCTGCAGCAGGCCCTCCAGGGTTTCGCTCATTGCCGCGCGGGTAATCACCACTTGCAGCTTGCGGCAATCGCCGGAGATCGCCAGCACCTGGTGTTCATTGGGCGAGATGATCACGCCCTGGTCGCGGTTGGAGCTCAGGCGCTGGCCACCCTTGCTCAACTCCTGCTCGCCCACCAGCGGCAGGCTCAGGCTGTAGCTGCTGAAGTGTTCGGCGTCTTCGATATCAATGGTCACGTCGGTGCCGTATTCGATCACCCCCAGCGTAGTGGCGCGGGACTTGAACACGTTGGCACTGTGGTGGAATCGCAGGCGTTCCGGGGTGGTGGTTTCCAGCCGATGGGGCCCGCAGATGCCGGACATCCAGCTGCGGGCGCCTTCAAGGTCGAAACGTTCAATACGGATATCGCGTGTATGGCTACTCATCAGGTTGCACTCACGGCGGTTGTGGCCAGCGCGCTCTGACGGCGCGTCCGGTGGATCAAGGCAAGTTCTGCGCCACGCCAGGCACTTGCCCACTGGGTGGATAGCAAGCGCCGACTATGTGGATAAGAAGCCGGCTTTTGCGACAAATGCCTGGCAAGACAGTAGCGCATTCCCCTGCGTCGTTGCACCCAAGTGGGTACTTGCTCCCCAACTATGCGGCCCATCTTCCCCGACTAAGCGGATAGCTGGCCGCCCTCCTGCCCGCCTCTAATGGACCACCGATTAGCCACCCAACAAAAAGGTGCCTCCCATGAGTGGTGCAAGAAGCGTCGAGCAGTGGAAAACCTTTATCGAAAGCTGCCTGGATTTTCGCCCGGCAGACGAAGTGTTCCGCATCGCCCGCGACATGTTCACCGAGCCCGAACTGTTCGACCTGGAGATGGAACTGATCTTCGAGAAAAACTGGATCTACGCCTGCCACGAAAGCGAACTGGCCAACAATCATGACTTCGTGACCCTGCGCGCCGGGCGCCAGCCGATGATCATCACCCGCGACGGTGAAGGCCAGCTCAATGCCCTGATCAACGCCTGCCAGCATCGCGGCACCACCTTGACCCGCGTCGGCAAGGGCAATCAGTCCACCTTCACCTGCCCGTTCCACGCCTGGTGCTACAAGAGCGATGGTCGCCTGGTGAAGGTCAAGGCGCCGGGGGAATACCCGGAAAGTTTCGACAAGGCCACCCGCGGCCTGAAGAAGGCGCGCATCGAGAGCTACAAGGGCTTTGTGTTTATCAGCCTCGACGTGCAGGGCACCGACAGCCTGCAAGACTTCCTCGGCGACGCCAAAGTGTTCTTCGACATGATGGTCGCGCAGTCGGCCACCGGTGAGCTGGAAGTGCTGCCCGGCAAGTCGGCCTACACCTACGACGGCAACTGGAAGCTGCAGAACGAAAACGGCCTGGACGGCTACCACGTCAGCACCGTGCACTATAACTACGTGGCCACCGTGCAGCATCGCCAGCAGGTCAACACCGAAAACGGCAGCGCCTCCGGCAGCACCCTGGACTACAGCAAGCTCGGCGCCGGCGATGCCAATACCGATGACGGCTGGTTTGCCTTCAACAACGGCCACAGCGTGTTGTTCAGCGACATGCCCAACCCCAGCGTGCGCTCGGGCTACGCCACCATCATGCCGCGCCTGGTGCAAGAGCATGGCCAGGCCAAGGCCGAATGGATGATGCACCGCCTGCGCAACCTGAACGTCTACCCGAGCCTGTTCTTCCTCGACCAGATCAGCTCGCAACTGCGCATTATCCGCCCGGTGGCGTGGAACAAGACCGAGATCATCAGCCAGTGCCTGGGGGTCAAGCACGAGTCTGACGCCGACCGCGAGAACCGTATCCGCCAGTTTGAAGACTTCTTCAACGTGTCCGGCATGGGCACCCCGGACGACCTGGTGGAGTTTCGCGAAGCCCAGCGCGGTTTCCAGGGCCGCCTGGAACGCTGGAGCGATATCTCCCGGGGCAGCCATCGCTGGGCAACCGGGCCGACGCCCAACAGCGAAGCCATTGGCATTACACCTGCGATGACCGGTACCGAATTCACCCACGAAGGGCTGTATGTCAACCAGCACCGCAACTGGCAGAAATTCCTGCTGAACGGTCTCGACACCCAAGCCCTGAAACTGCACGAGGTGAAATGATGAGCGCGCAATTGCAGTACCAGATCGAGCAGTTTTTCTACCGTAAATCCGAGCTGTGCGACGCCCAGGACTGGGATGCCTATGTGCAACTGTTCGACCCGCAGAGTGAGTTCCACCTGCCGCAATGGGATTCGGAACACGTCTACACCCGCGACCCCAAGCGCGAGATGTCGCTGATCTACTACGCCAACCGTTCGGGCCTGGAAGACCGGGTATTCCGCCTGCGCACCGGCAAGGCGGCTTCCGCAACGCCGATGCCGCGCACCTTGCACCTGATCAATAACGTGCGGATTAGCGAGCTGGCAGACGGCTGCCTGGAGGTGCGGCTGAACTGGCACACGCTGTTTTATCGGTTGGCGATGTCGGAGCAGTTCTATGGCCACGCCACCTATAGCCTCAAGCCCCATGGCGACAGCTGGCTGATCACGCGCAAGCATGCGCTGCTGCTCAACGACACCATCAACTCGGTGCTGGATTTCTACCACCTCTAACAGTCCCCCCCAACTGTAGGAGCGAGCTTGCTCGCGAAAAACCCAAGGGCGCCGCGGGCATTCAGGATGCCCACGCCATCGTTAACGCTTTTCGCGAGCAAGCTCGCTCCTACAGGTATTACCCAATCCATGGAGAACGGTGGATGAATCACAAAGTGGCCTTCAGTTTTGCCGACGGCAAGACCTTGTTCTTCCCGGTGGGCGCCAACGAGATCCTGCTGGATGCGGCGCTGCGCAACGGGATCAAGATCCCCCTCGATTGCCGCGAAGGTGTCTGCGGCACCTGCCAGGGGCGCTGCGAGTCCGGCGACTACAGCCAGGATTATGTCGACGACGAGGCGCTTTCCAGCCGCGACCTGCAACAACGCAAGATGCTCAGTTGCCAGACCCGGGTGCAATCCGACGCGGCGTTTTACTTCGATTTCGATTCAAGCCTGTGCAATGCGCCAGGGCCGGTGCAGCTCAGCGCCAAGGTGTGCGCGGTGCAACAGGTGTCGGCCAGCACCGCGATTTTGTCGCTGCAGCTTGAGCAGGGCCTGGATTTTCTGCCAGGCCAGTACGCCCGGCTGTCGATTCCCGGCTCCGATAGTCAGCGCTCGTACTCCTTTGCCAACCGTCCGGGCAACCGTTTGCAGTTTCTGATCCGCCTGCTGCCGGACGGGGTGATGAGCAATTACATCCGCGAACGCTGCCAAGTCGGCGATGAACTGCGACTGGAGGCCCCCCTGGGCGCGTTTTATCTGCGCCACGTGACCCAGCCGCTGGTACTGGTGGCTGGCGGTACCGGGTTGTCGGCGCTGCTGGGGATGCTGGACGAATTGGCCGAGCGCGGCTGCGAGCAACCGGTGCATCTGTACTACGGCGTGCGTGGCGCTGAAGATTTGTGCGCAGCGCAGCGCATCCAGGCCTATGCCGAATCAATCCCGGGATTTCGCTACACCGAAGTGCTCAGCGACCCATCGCCGCAGTGGACCGGCAAACGTGGCTATCTGACCGAGCATTTCGACATGGCCGAATTGCGGGACAGTTCGGCCGATATGTACGTATGCGGCCCCCCTCCAATGGTCGAATCCATCAAGAACTGGCTGCAAGATCAGGCACTTGATGGCGTTCAGCTGTATTACGAAAAGTTTACCGAGAGTAATATCTGACCCCTCAGCAGTGAGGGGCGGGTCTGGCGTGCAGGATCAACCCTGAAAAAAACAAGTAGAAGGGAATGTTAATGGCGGATGACATGGTTAACCCGGTGGGCCTCAAGCGTGGCCTGAAAAACCGGCATATTCAGCTGATTGCCCTGGGAGGGGCGATTGGTACGGGTTTGTTCCTCGGTTCGGCCGGGGTACTGAAGTCGGCGGGGCCGTCGATGATCCTGGGCTATGCGATAGCCGGGTTCATCGCGTTCCTGATCATGCGCCAGCTGGGCGAGATGATCGTCGAGGAACCGGTCGCCGGCTCCTTCAGCCACTTCGCCCACAAATACTGGGGCGGGTATGCCGGCTTCCTCGCCGGCTGGAACTACTGGGTGCTGTATGTACTGGTGGGCATGGCCGAACTGACAGCCGTGGGCAAGTACATCCAGTTCTGGTGGCCGGAAATACCGACCTGGGTCAGTGCCGTGGTGTTCTTCATTGCGGTGAACCTGATCAACACCCTGAACGTGAAGTTCTTCGGTGAGACCGAGTTCTGGTTCGCGATCATCAAGGTGGTGGCGATCATCGGCATGATCGTGCTCGGCTGCTACCTGCTGTTCAGCGGCACCGGCGGCCCGCAAGCGTCGATCAGCAACCTGTGGGACCACGGCGGCTTCTTCCCCAATGGCGGCATGGGCCTGCTGATGGCCATGGCCTTCATCATGTTCTCGTTCGGTGGCCTGGAGCTGGTGGGTATTACCGCAGCCGAAGCCAGCGAGCCGCGCAAAGTGATCCCCAAGGCGATCAACCAGGTGGTGTACCGGATCCTGATTTTCTACGTCGGCGCACTGACCGTGCTGCTGTCGCTGTACCCATGGGATCAACTGCTGCAAACCCTCGGCGCCTCGGGCGATGCCTACAGCGCCAGCCCGTTCGTGCAGATCTTCTCGCTGATCGGTAACGACACCGCTGCGCACATCCTCAACTTCGTGGTGCTGACCGCCGCGCTGTCGGTGTACAACAGCGGCGTGTATTGCAACAGCCGCATGCTGTTCGGCCTGGCCGAGCAAGGCGACGCGCCCAAGACGCTGATGAAACTCAACAAGCAAGGCGTGCCACTGCGTGCCCTGGGCATTTCGGCCCTGGTGACGCTGCTGTGCGTGGTGATCAACTACGTGGCGCCCAAGGATGCCCTGGTGCTGTTGTTTGCGCTGGTGGTTGCCTCGCTGATGATCAACTGGGCGCTGATCAGCCTGACCCACATCAAGTTCCGCAAAGCCATGGGCGAACAAGGCGTGGTGCCGTCGTTCAAGACCTTCTGGTTCCCGTTCAGCAACTACCTGTGCCTGGCGTTCATGCTGGTGATCGTGGGCGTGATGCTGGCGATTCCGGACATGCGCCCGTCGGTGTATGCGATGCCGGTGTGGGTGGGGATTCTTTTCCTGGCGTACTGGTTGCGCTCCAAGAAGACCAAGGCCGTGGCTGTCGCGCAGTAACCTGTGTAGGGGGCCGCTCATCTGGGAGCGGGCTTGTGTGGGAGCGGGCTTGCTCGCGAAAGCAGTGGGTCAGTCAACATCAATGTTTGCTGAGCCGACGTCTTCGCGAGCAAGCCCGCTCCCACATTTGATCTTCGCTGCTTTAAGCATTGCGTTCGTTTAAGGCAAGCCCTGCTCCCACATGAACAGGGCCACAACAGGAATGCACGACCAACAAAAAGCCCCGGTACTCGATGAGTGCCGGGGCTTTTTGTTGGGTTTCAATCAGAGCGTTGAACGCACTCGCCACAGCTCGGGGAACAGCACAGTGTCGAGCATCTTGCGCAGGTAGCCCACGCCCTCGGTGCCGCCGGTACCCGGCTGGAAGCCGATGATCCGCTCCACCGTGGTCACATGGCGGAAGCGCCATTGGCGGAACGAGTCTTCCAGGTCGATAAACTTCTCGGCCAACTGGTACAGGTCCCAGTACCGGTTCGGATCGCGATACACCTCGCGCCACGCCGCTTCCACGGATTCGTCATGCACCGTGGGCGCCGTCGGGTCGCGTTGCGCGCGTTGCGGGTCAATCGCCAGGCCCGCCTTGATCATCAGGTTGATCGCCTCGTCATACAGCGACGGCGTGGCAATCGCCACTTGCAGCTCCTTCAGCAGCTCTGGGCGATGCGCATGAGGCCGCAACAGTGCCGCGCTTTTATTGCCGAGGATGAACTCGATTTCCCGGTACTGGAACGACTGGAAGCCCGACGACTGCCCCAGGTACGGGCGGATCGCCTTGTACTCCGACGGCGTCATGGTCGCCAGCACCGCCCAGGCGTGCACCAGTTGGTCGAAGATCCGCGACACCCGCGCCAGCATCTTGAACGCCGGCGCCAACTCACCCAGGCGCACGTGTTCACGGGCAGCCTTGAGTTCGTGCAGCATCAGCTTCATCCACAGCTCGGAAGTCTGGTGCTGGATGATAAACAGCATTTCATTGTGGTCCGGCGACAGCGGGTGCTGGGCCGTGAGCACTTTGCCCAGGTCCAGGTAATCGCCGTAGCTCATCGACTCGGAAAAATTCAGCTCAGCGTTATGCCATTCTTCCGGCGGCTGGTAATCAGGGGAGAAAGGACACTGGCTCATCGCGTGGGCTCCTTGAGCGGGCGCAGGATTGCTCGTACCGGGCTGGCATCGAGGTTGGCAAAACGCAGCGGCAGGGCGATCAACTCGTAGTCGCCCTGCGGCACGTCGTCGAGGACAATGCCTTCGAGAATCGCCATGCCATGACGGGCGACGGCGTTGTGGGCATCCATGGTCTTGGACTGTTGCGGGTCCAGGGACGGGGTGTCGATGCCGATCAGGCGCACGCCGAGGCTGGCCAGCAGCTCGACAGTTTCCTTGGCGACAGCGGTGAAGTTCGAATCCCAACTCGTCAGCGGCGCCTGTTGATAAGTCCGCAGCAGAACCCGCTCCGGCAGGTTGTCCAGGCGGCCTTGCAACTGCTCCGGTTGCACCAGCGCGCCGCTGTCCAGGCAATACAGCACCCGACACGGGCCCATATACACGTCCAGCGACACTTCGCCGATAGGCGCGCCGTCGGCGCTGTAGTGCAGCGGCGCATCGACGTGGGCGCCGGTGTGGGGCGACAGGGTGATGCGCCCGACATTCACCGGGCATTCGGGGCCGAACTGCCAGACGCGCTCTTCCTGGAATGGCGTATCGCCCGGCCAGGTCGGGGTGGCGGTGCTCAAGGGCGGGCTGATGTCCCACCACGTTTTTATTGGATTCATACGAGGCTCTCGGTTGTTTCTAAAGTGAATGATACGAGGGCCAGCGGTAAATATTCTTGCGATTTCCAGCGCCCGGCAGGATTTCTTTCGCACTTACTGCGAAGAAACATCCGATTATTGAACGGATCCATCAGCCGCCGCAGATCAAATGTGGGAGCGGGCTTGCCCTAATGCCAGTCAGTTAAGCGGATTCTAATTTCTGTAGGAGCGAGGGGGACGCCTAGTTCTTGCTCGCGAAGGACGTCAACAATAACGCGTGTTTGCTAGGTAAACGCGGCGCTCTCAAGTTCTTCGCGAGCAAGCTCGCTCCTACAGGGGGGCTGTGCAGGTTTTAAGATCGTATTCCAATGCGCTTCTGGGCATCCCGATGTCGAGTTCAGACCACTGGCATTCGCCCCGGCGCTATAGGGTTCACCTTTCCCTTTCCTGCCTTGGAGCCATCATGTCCCAGCCAATCACCGTATTGCGCGATACCCACCCCCTGCCGGTGCTGGACGCCTGTAAATGGGAAAAGCTCGAAGGTGACCCGCACACCGTCAACCTCAACGCCTACACCAGCGAAGACGGCAGCAAGATCATGGGCACCTGGATCTGCACCCCCGGCAAATGGCGGGTGGAATATGTGAAGTGGGAATACTGCCACTTTCAGGAAGGCTACTGCGTGATCACCCCGGACGGCCTGGCGCCGATCCATCTGCGGGCTGGGGATATCTTTGTGGTAGAGCCCGGCATGACGGGCACGTGGGAAGTGGTCGAGACGGTGCGTAAGTATTTCGTGTTTGCCTGACCACGAAAAAACCGGGAACCCGCCCGACGCGGGTTCCCGGAAAATACCTTACTGGGGTTTGCGATAGCTGTTGATGATCGCCGAGAAGTCCTTGCCCCCGTCCCCGCGCTGGCTCATCGATTGATACAACTGCTGCGCCACCGCGCCCAGGATCACTGGCTGGTGCGCCTGGCGCGCGGCTTCAGTCGCCAGGCCCAAATCCTTGAGCATCAGGTCGGCGCCAAACCCGCCGGTATACCCCCGGGAGGCCGGCGCGGTTTCGATCACCCCCGGCCATGGGTTGTAGGTGTCGGAACTCCAGCAGCGCCCGGTGGAGCTGTTGATGATGCCGGCCAGCACTTGCGTGTCGATACCCAGGGCATCGCCCAGGGCCATGGCCTCACTGACGCCAACCATGCTGATCCCCAGCAGCAGGTTGTTGCAGATCTTGGCGATCTGCCCGGTGCCCACATCACCGCAATGCACGATGTTGCGACCCATCTGCGCCAGCACCGGCTGCAGGGTGGCGAACAGTTCCGGGTTGGCGCCGACCATAAAGGTCAAGGTCCCGGCCTGGGCGCCACCGGTGCCGCCGGAGACCGGTGCATCGGCCATCGCCACGCCGTGTTTGGCTGCCGCAGCCGCTACGTCACGCGCGGTTTGCGGGTCGATGGTGCTGCAATCCACCGCAGGCACGCCCTTGCCGATGCCGGCGAGCACGCCGTCTTCATTCAGCCAGACGCTGCGCACATGGGCCGCGGCCGGCAGCATGGTCAACACCAGCTCGGCGCCCTGGGCTGCATCCCGCGGCGACGCGCTGATAGTGCCGCCCAGCGCGGCCAGTTCGTTGAGCACCGTCTGGTTCAGGTCGAACAGGTTCAGCGCGTGGCCGGCCTTGATCAGGTTGCGGGCCATGGGCGCGCCCATGTTGCCCAGGCCGATAAATGCAATCTTCATGGTCGTCTCCTTGATCAACGCAGGTTGATGGTGGTGTTGACGCCATCATTGACACTGCTGTCGTCGAACCAGCGGCTGGTGACGGTTTTGGTCTGGGTGTAGAACTGCACCACTTGCTTGCCGTACGGACCCAGGTCGCCGAGTTTCGAACCACGGGAACCGGTGAAGCTGAAGATCGGGACCGGCACCGGGATCGGGATGTTGATGCCCACCTGGCCGACGTCGATTTCGCTCTGGAATTTGCGCGCCGCCGCACCGCTCTGGGTGAACAGGCCGGTGCCGTTGCCGAACGGGTTGGCGTTGACCAGGGCGATGGCTTCGTCGAGGGTGTCGACTTCCAAAACCACCAGCACCGGGCCGAAGATTTCCTGGGTGTAGATCTGCATGTCGGTGGTCACGCCCGAGAACAGGGTCGGGCCGACGAAGTTACCTTGCTCGAAGCCCGGCACCTGGATACCGCGCCCGTCCAGCTCCAGCTTGGCGCCTTCTTTCACGCCGCTTTCGATCAGGTCGAGGATACGTGCCTTGGCGCGTTTGGAAATCACTGGGCCAACGTCCGTTCCGGCTTCGCTGCCGGCGTTCACTTTGAGTTTCTGCGCCAGGGCCTTGAGGTCCGGCAGCCATTGCTTGGCGGCGCCCACCAGCACCACCACCGAAGTGGCCATGCAGCGTTGACCGGCAGCACCGAAACCGGCGCCGACCAGGGCATTGAGGGTTTGTTCGCGGTTGGCGTCCGGCAGGACCACGGCGTGGTTCTTCGCGCCCATCATCGACTGCACGCGCTTGCCGTGTTTGCCCGCCAGGTCGTAGACGTGGGTGCCGACGGCGGTCGAGCCAACGAAGGACACGGCCTTGATATCTTTGTGGGTGCAGAGTGCGTCCACCACATCCTTGCCACCGTGAACCACGTTCAGCACGCCCGCTGGCACGCCAGCCTCCAGCGCCAGCTCCACCAGCATCAGGGTCGACAGTGGATCCTGCTCCGAAGGCTTGAGCACGAAGGTGTTACCGCAGGCGATGGCCATCGGGAACATCCACAACGGGATCATTGCCGGGAAGTTGAACGGGGTGATGCCAGCGCACACGCCGATCGGTTGGCGCAGGGTGTAGGTGTCGACACCACCGGCCACGTTCTCGGCAAATTCGCCCATTTGCAGGGTGCCGATGGAACAGGCGTGCTCGACCACTTCCAGGCCACGGAAAATATCGCCTTCAGCGTCGGCAATGGTCTTGCCCTGCTCGGCGCTGAGCACTGCGGCAATGCGCTTGGAGTGCTCGCGGATCAGGGCCTGTAGCTTGAGCATGATGCGCATGCGCGCGCCGATTGGCGTCAGCTTCCAGGTCTGGAAGGCGCGCTGGGCGGCGTCGATGGCAGCGTTGACTTCATCGGCCGTGGCAAAGGGCACACGGGCCAGGACTTGCTGGGTCGCCGGGTTGACGATGTCTTGCCACTCGGTGGTCTTGGACTCGACCCATTCACCGTTGATCAACAGTTTGGCCTGTTTCACGGTGGTATCGGCAGACGTAAGCGATGCGTTCATTGTGGTCTCCAGATCTTGTAGTTATGCAGAGAGCCAAGGCGTGAAGCGCCTTGAGGATGAGGCGTTCGGACGATTTTTGGAGTATAGATGTGCAAACATCCAATAAGAACCCACATAAAAGCCGGTCCAACATGCAAAAAAACATCACATCCTTGGGGTCGCTGAACTGGGATGACCTGAAGTTTTTCCTCGAAGTAGCGCGCACCCGCAAGGCCAGCGTCGCCGCCAAGCGCCTGGCAGTGGACTACACCACCGTGTCGCGGCGCATCAGTTCCTTGGAAGGATCCCTGGGCACCCTGTTGTTCGAAAAATCCCGCACCAGCGGCTTTGTCCTGACCAACGAAGGCCAGCGTTTGCTGGGTTACGCCGAGTCCATCGAAAGCACCCTGCACATGGCCTGCGAACAAGTATCCGGCTCTGGTGTGGCGTTGTCCGGGCATGTGCGCATGGGCTGCACCGAGGGCTTCGGCAGTTTCTTCGTCACCCCGCAACTGAGCCACTTCGTCGACACTTACCCGGCGATCTCGGTGGATATCCTGCCCCTGCCCCACTTCATCAGCCTGTCCAAGCGCGAAGCCGACATCGTCATCGCCCTGGAACGCCCGGAACACGGCCCCTACGTGTGCTGCAAACTGTGCGACTACAAACTGCAGCTGTACGCGACCCAGGACTACCTCGACCAACACCCCCCCATCCGCCGCCCCGCCGACCTGACCGAGCATCCGTTTATCAGCTATGTGGATGACCTGGCGTTCAGCTCGGAGCTGCTGTACCTGGCCAATGTGATCCCGGGCGCCAGCGCCAGCCTGCGCAGCACCAGCGTGATCGCGCAGTACGTGGCCGCGCAGCAGGGGCGTTCACTGGCGATATTGCCGTGCTTCTTGGCCGCGCAGGATCCGCGGTTGCTGCCGGTGTTGGGGGAGGAGATCACTATTACGCGGCAGTTCTGGATGTATTGCCGGGAGGATTTGAGGAAGTTGAAGCGGATTACGTTGTTGTGGGATTACATCCGCGAGGTGACGGAACAGAACCAGGAGTTGTTGATGGGGCAAACGCGGACGATGGTGTTTGCCCAATAGCCGCCAGAACGCTGAACCAACTATGGGGCGAGCAAGCCCGCTCCCACAGTTGAACGTATTTCAAATTTAGACCGAGCTGTTGGCTCAGTCGGCGATCACCACAATCGATACCCGGCGGTTTTCGGTACGCCCCGCCACTGTGGTGTTGGGCGCTACCGGCTCGCTGCTGCCCAGGCCGCGCAGTTGCACATTTTCTTCCTTCATACCCACGGCGACCAAGACCTTGCCAACGCTTTTCGCCCGGCGCAGGGACAGTTGCTGGTTGTAGGACTCCTTGCCCGAGGCATCAGTGTGGCCGTCTACGCGCACGCGTTCGATGCCTACGCCAGAGAGGGCCTTGCCGATGCGTTCGACGATTTCAGTGCTGGGCTTGTTGAGTTTTTCGACGTCGCTGCCAAACAGCACTTTACCCGACAGGCCAAATGCCCAGCCTTCGTCAGTCAGTTCGAAGCCTTGTTGCTTGAGCACCGCCACTTGTGCGGGTGTCAGGCCTTTGGGCGGGGCGGTCTGGCAGCCGCTCAGCGCCAGCAGGGCGATAAACAAGGTGATAAAGAGAACGCGTGTGTTAGCAAACAAGGGATCAACTCCTGTGTTGAACATTGGCGACAGAGTGCTCCGACTCCGCCGTGTGCTGGCCACCCTGGGAAAGGCGTTTGGCCTGGTACATTGCCGCATCTGCGGCATTGAGCAGGGCGCCGGGAGTGGCGCCATGATCGGGATAAACGGCGATGCCGATACTGAGTGAGGTCAACACTTGGGTGTTGCCCGGCAGCGGAATGGGTTGGTCCATGCTGGCGATGATTTTGTCGGCGATGCGCTGGGCATCTTCGAGCTTGTGCAGGGGTGAGAGCAGGATGGCGAATTCGTCACCGCCCAGGCGTGCCACCAGGTCACTTTCGCGCAGTTGCGCACGCACCCGCGCGGCCACCGCCACCAGCACCACGTCGCCAGCGGCGTGGCCAAAGCTGTCATTGATGTCTTTGAAACGGTCGCTGTCGAGAAACAGCACCGCCACCCGCTCGTTGAGTTTGGCCGCACTGCGCAACGCGCGAATCAGCCTGCCCTCGAAGAACGCGCGGTTGGGCAGCCCGGTCAGGCTGTCATGGCTGGCCTGGTGAGCGAGGGTTTCGTTCTCGCTTTGCAGGTGGGTTTGCCAGGCTTCCAGTTCGTCGAGCAGGGCATTGAAGTCATTGCCCAGGCTGTCGAGTTCGGCTATCTGCGCCGGCGGCACACGCCGGTCGAAAGCCCGTTCGCTGCGCGCGGCGTGGGCCACATCGGCCAGGCGGTGCAGTGGGCCGGTGATGCCGCGCAACATGCGTCGCGCCAGGTAGATCGCCACCCAGCCGCTGAGGGCCGTGCAGACGATGATCCCGGCCAGGCCACTGAGCAAAAAGCGCAACAGACTACCGCCGTGGCCACTCAACTCGACGGTGCCGATTTTTTTGCCATCGCGCAGGATCGGTTGGCTGATGGGTTCTTCAAGCAGCGAATGAGCCAGCTCCAGCTCCACCTTGGACAGCACCCCTGTTTCCGGGCGCACCCAGTGCGCCAGGGTGACGCCGTTCACATCCAACACCCGGGCTTCGGCCACTTCTTCGGTGGAGGCGATCATCGCCAGGGCCTCGGTGGCCACTACGCGGTCGTTGAACACCACTGCCGCTTCCACGGTGTAGTTGATGGAGCGCGCGATCAGGTGCAGGTTGTGATCGGCGTAGACCCGCAGGGCCAGCACACCGAGCAGGGTCAGGGACACACTGGCCATGCCCACTGCCAGCAACGCCACGCTCAGGTGTCCGCGACCAAGGACCGAGCGTAATGTGGGGCGGGTTGTAATGGTGCGCAGCCTCATGGCTCCGGCGCTCGGCGACGGGACAATTGCAGGACGCTGGGATGAATGCGCACACCGCTGCGGGCCACGGAGTCGAGGTTGACCTCGAACGATACCTGCTCATCGCTCACCCGCAGGCAGAACAGGCTGCCTACGGTGCATTGGTCGCCGCCTTCGCTGATGCTCAGCACCGGATGACCGATCAGCGCGGAGAACAGGCGGCTGCGCTCCTCAGGGGCGAGCTTGCCGATATACAACGCGTCGCAGGCATTGACGATGGCAGGGTTATCCGCCAGCAGACGCTGGACCACCACCGGCCGGCCGGTGGCCTGGGTGGTGCCCTTGACCAGGTCATCGGTGTATTGGGTCGGGCCAACGATGCACAAGCGCAGTTGGGCGGGCTCCACCGGCCAACGGGCGTAGCTGAGAATCCCCAGTACCACTTGGGTCACTGCCTGGGCTCGCTGGTCGGCCGCACTGGCAGTGGACACCTGGGCAAAAGCCAAAGGCGTGACAAAGCACAGAACGGCCAACAGCAGCATTCGTCTCCAGCTCCAACTACGCTCTGCGGGCGAGACAGCCACGTTCATGCAGCGATTCTCTTTGATCTTCTCGGGATGATGCCGCAACGATAGCATATTGGCGGAAACCCCAGCGAGGCGGGGCCTAGGTAGATTCCGCCATTTATTAAGAAAAAACCTACACAACGGTCAGGTTTTTCCCACCCCATTACGCACCCAGCTCCAACATCAGCCCACTCAAACGTTTCACCTTGCGCCGTACTGCTTCCTCGAAAACCCCGCCACGGGTTTCGATCAAACTGAAGCGATCCTTGGCCCGGGTGATACCTGTATAGATCAACTCCTTGGTCAGCACAGGGTTCAACGCATCCGGCAGGATCAGGGCCGTGTGGGCGAACTCCGAGCCCTGGGACTTGTGCACGGTCATGGCGTAGACGGTTTCCACGTCATTGAGCCGGCTCGGCAGGACAAAACGCACCCCGCCCTGGCCATCGTTGCGCGGGAAAGCCACACGCAGTACCTGCGGACCGCCGTCGCTTTCGGGCAATTTCAAGGCGATACCAATGTCGCCGTTCATCAAGCCCAGGCCGTAGTCGTTGCGGGTCATCAGCACCGGACGGCCTTCGTACCATTGCTGGTCGCTGTCGATCAGCCGGGCCTTGAGCAACGCGGCGGTGATGCGCTGGTTGAGGCCTTCCACACCCCAGGGCCCCTTACGCACCGCGCACAGCAGTTGGAAGGCATCGAAGGCTTGTAACAACTGGCGCGCCCAGTCGGTCCAGCGCGGGTCGTCGCGGGGTGTCTCGGCCGCTGGGCGCGAGGTGCGCAACAGGTTCAGGTAATAACGATAGCCGTGGGCATCGGCACCCTGCCCGTCCAGCACCAGGCGCTCCAGGGCACGGTCATGCTCGCCCTTGAGACTCAGGCGAAACAGGTCATGGCTGCCGGCGTCCAGCAGTTGGCGGGCCTGTTCGGGATTCTGCTGGTTGACCCAGCGTGCCAACTGACCGATGCCACTGCCTTCGCCGAAACGTCGGGAGTAGCGCAGCATGACCACTTGTTGTGCCAGGGGATGACTGGCGTCGAGGTCTTCCTGCAGGCCGCTGCCCGCCAAGCTTTCACCGCTGACGTGTTCCAGCCATTGCCGGGTGTGGGGGCTGTACCAGCCAGCCTCGGCATCCCGGCACAAGTCGCCGAGCACCGCGCCGGCTTCCACCGAGGCCAATTGGTCCTTGTCCCCCAGCAGCACCAGCCGCGCATGGGGTGGCAAGGCGTCCAGCAGGTTGGCCATCATTTCCAGGTCGATCATCGAGGCTTCATCGACCACCAGCACATCCAGCGGCAACAAGTTGCCCGCGTGATGGCGAAAATGCCGGGTGCCGGGACGGCTGCCCAGCAGGCGATGCACGGTGGTGACCTCGGTGGGGATTTTTTCGCGCACCGCGTCAGACACTTGCAGCGAACGCACTTGCTGGCTGATGGATTCGGTCAGGCGTGCCGCCGCCTTGCCGGTAGGCGCCGCGAGACGGATGCGCAGCGCCGTGCCCTGCTCCACTGCCGGCGCTTGCAACAATGCCAGCAGGCGCACCACGGTGGTGGTCTTGCCGGTGCCGGGACCGCCGGTGACGATGCTGAACGCGCCGCGCGTGGCGAGGGCACAGGCGAGTTTCTGCCAATCGACCACACCCTCCGGCGGCGCCTGGTCGAACAGGCCATTCAAGCGTTGAGGCAAGTCGGCCAAAATGGCTTCCTGGGTAGCCAGGCGCTGGCGCAGTGCGCTGTCGATGCGCCGCTCATAGGTCCAGTAGCGTCGCAGATACAGGCGCTTGCCCGACAACACCAGCGGCCGGCTTTGCGCTGCCGCGCTGCCATCGACGGCCAGCGCCACCAGCGGGCTCGCCGCCAGGGCGTGGCACCAATGGGCGCCTTCCTGGCCATCAAGCAGTTGCGAGGGCAGCAGCATCACGCCGCTCTGCACGTCACCTTCCGGCGGCAGCGACAGGGCGAAATCCGGGGCACTCAAGGTTTCGAACAAGTCCAGGCACACGTGACCGTGGCCCAGTTGGTGACTGGTCAGGGCCGCAGCCAGCAGCACCAGGGGATCGGCCTGTGGGTCGAGTTCGTGGAGAAAGCCCACGAACGCCTTGTCCAGCGCCCGCAACCAGCCACGCTCGACCCAGCGCGCAAGCAGGTGCATCAGGTCGTCAGCGCGGTCCAGCGGTGCCAGTGCCTCCAACGGCATAGTCGAGAGGCTCATAGCAGGACTCCTTGTTCCCAAGCCGGTTCGACCTTGGGTGGTGGCGGTTTGCCCTGGAACAGCAGGTCCAGGCGCTCGATCAGTTCCCGTGGTGGCCGGGTGAAATACGCGCCCTGGCTCACCGCCTGGGTGCCGCGCAGGAACAGGTAGAGCGCGCCGCCCACATGCCGCTCGTAGTCGTAATCGGGCAGGCGTGCCTTGAGCTGGCGATGCAGGGCCAGCAAGTAGAGGACGTATTGCAGATCATAACGATGGTCAAGAATCGACTGTTCCATGGCCTCGCGGGTGTAGGCCGCATCGTCGGCGCCGAGCCAGTTGGATTTGTAGTCGGCCACGTAATAGCGGCCGTCGTGTTCGAAGGTCAGGTCGATAAACCCCTTGAACATGCCATTGAGCAACACCGGTTCGGCGGCCACCCGCGACACGCCGTCGTGGGTGTATTGGCAGACCAGTAGGTCGAGGGCGAGCACGTCGACTTTGTGGCTGGCGAACCAGAACTCCATTTCGATCTGATAGTGCTGCAAGTCACCCAGGGTCACCGATGCCTGCCCATGACCCAGGCCCAGCGGCGCTTGCAGCAGGTGCCCGAGCCAGCCACCGAGGGTGCCGATCCAGCCTTCCCAACCGCGTCGGTTGCAGCGCCGGGCGACCGCATCTTCGATGGCTTCGGGCGTGACGTTGAAGCCCTCGTTACCGGCCCATTCCAGCAGCCCATGGAGAAAGGTCCCGGGGTTGGGACCGCGCGGGAAACGGTGGATGTCACCGCCAGACGCGGCGACTTCCCGTGGTGCATCCGGGTCCAGGCGTTCGTCGTCGAACAGCTTCTGCGCTTGTGGGCTTTCCGGGGCCTCCAGGCTGGCGGCGCTCATGCTTTCGCCAATGCGCAGGGCGCTGTAGGAGGCAATCCACCAGTTTTCCGCCGCCTTGCGCTTGGGTAGCAGCGGCGCAAGCAAGGTCGCTTCATTGCGCGGTGGCTGGTAGGTGCTGGTGTCGGCGTCTGGCATTTGCCCATAGGCAATCGCCGCGCAGCCGTCCTGCAAGTCCATCAGCCAGCGGGCCAGGGCTGCGGACTCACCCAGGGGCGCGCCGCCGCCCAACAGATAGCCCAGGGCCGAGAGGTGCAAGACTGAACTGTTATTATTGCCACGCTTGAGGTCAGCCACGCCGAGCCAACAGGCATGTTTGGCCCGGGTCAGGGCCACGTAGAACAAGCGCAGGTCTTCGGCCAGGCGCTCGTCATCGGCCTGGGCGATCAGTTCGGCGGTGGGTTTGAGGCTGACCTGGGACTTGCCGTGGGCATCGTGGTAGTGCAGCGGCAGGCGGCTGCCGTCGACGGGCTTGGCCGAGCAGATAAACGGCAGGAACACCAGGTCGTATTCCAGGCCCTTGGATTTGTGGATGGTCACCACCTTGACCAGTTGCTCATCGCTTTCCAGGCGCAGGATCTGCTCTTCACCGGCCTGGCCCGAGAGTGCCAGGTGTTCGGCCAGATGACGAATCAGTGCTTGTTCACCGTCCAGTTCAGCAGCCGCTTGTTGCAGTAATTCGCACAGGTGCAACAGGTTGGTCAGCACGCGCTCGCCATCGCTGCGGGCGATCAGGGTTTGCGGCAATTTGAAGTCATGCAGCAGGCGCCGCAGCATTGGCAGCACGCCTTGGGTCCGCCAGACCACGCGGTAGTCGCGAAACTGCATGACCCGCTGTTCCCAGGCCAATTCGTCCTGGTTCAGTTGCTCCAGTTCCGCCAGCGACAGGTTGAGGGTGACGCAGGCCAGCGCGGCACGCAGCGGGCGCTCGACATCGGGTTCGGCACAGGCCTTGAGCCAGGCGAGCAGGTCGTGGGCTTCCTGGGAGGCGAATACCGAATCCTTGTCCGACAGATACACACTGCGCACGCCACGCGCGGCCAGTTCACCGCGCACGGCCTGGGCTTCCTTGCCGTCACGCACAAGGATGGCGATGTTCGACGGCTGCACCGGGGTGAAGTCCGCATCCTTGATAAACCCTGCACTGCCCTGCTGGCCGCCATTGAGCAACGCGACGATCTGGCTGGCACACGCGCCGGCCAGTTGTTGGCGATAGAGCACATTGGAGATCGGCTGGTCGGTGGGCAGGTGCCAGATATTCAGGGCGGGCAGTGTGTGGCCATCAACCTGCAATTGTTCCTTGCGGCCTTGGGACGATACCGGCTGGAACGGCACCGGGTTCTCGCCGTCTGGCTCGCGGAACAGAAACGCCCCACGTCCGGTTTCCGCACGCTCGAACACATGGTTGACCGCCTCGACCATGGCATGGCTGGAACGAAAGTTGGTGCCCAGGGTGTGCAGGCGCCCGGTCGTGGCCTGGCGCGCGCGCAGGTAGGTGTAGATATCAGCGCCGCGAAAGGCGTAGATCGCCTGCTTGGGGTCGCCGATCAGAAACAGCCCGCTCTGTGGGTTGTTGTCTTCGATGCGGTAGATGCTTTCGAAAATCCGGTACTGCACTGGGTCGGTGTCCTGGAATTCATCGATCAGGGCCACCGGGAATTGCTCGCGGATCACGCTGGCCAAGCGCTCGCCGCCCTCGGTTTGCAGCGCGGCGTCCAGACGAATGAGCATGTCGTCGAAGCCCATCTCGGCCCGCCGGCGCTTCTCATCCTCAAAACGCTTACCCACCCACGCGGCCGCGTGTTGCAACACGGCGGCGTCGGGTGTTGGCAGGGCGTCGAGGCTGGCTTTGAGCCCCGCCATGGCCTCGATACCTGGATGATGGGGCGCGTCGCCCTTCCAGGCTTCGGCCATGCCGTCGGGCGTCAGGCGGGTGAAGCCGGTGCCGATATCCAGTTGCTCCAGGGTTTCGTCGGCGGCCCAGGCGCTGATTTTCTCGAACCACGGTTCAAAATAACGGGCCTGCATTTTACGGCCATCGACAGCCTTGGCGGCGACGGCTTGCAAACAGATCTCGCGCAGCTCGGCGGCCCATTGTTGCCAAGGGGCCTTGATCGCCACCAGGGCCTCACGGCGTTCGTGCAGGCAGGCCTCGATCAGTTCGGCCGGCTCGCGCGGGTCGTCACTGGGGCGCTCACTGCCAAACAGCGCACGCACCCGGGGCATCAGCGCCGCCGGGCCGCCCCAGTTGCTGCGGACCCAGTTCAGGGCATCGCCGTGCATCGGGTAGCAGAACAGGCGCCAATAATCGCGCAGCACTTCGCCGAGCAGGTCACTGTGGTCGGTTTCCAGGGTCTGGGTAAACAGGCTGCCACTGTCGAAGGCGTGCTCGCGCAGCATGCGCTGGCACCAACTGTGGATGGTCGAGACGGCGGCTTCGTCCATCCATTGCGCGGCGATGTCGAGTCGGTTGGCGCAGGCGGGCCATTGGTCGGTGCTGTACTGATCGCGCAGTTCGGCGATCAGCGCATCGGGCTGCTGGATTTCATCACGAAAGTAGCGTGCGGCCTCCGCAAGACGGGTGCGGATGCGTTCGCGCAGTTCTTTGGTCGCGGCATCGGTGAACGTTACGACGAGAATTTGCGGCGGCAGTAATTCGCGGCCAAAACCGGCTTCGTCGCCACCATGACCCAGGACCAGGCGCAGGTACAACGCCGAGATGGTGAAGGTCTTGCCTGTGCCGGCGCTGGCTTCAATCAGTTGGCTGCCGTGCAGCGGAAAGGCCAGGGCCAGGGGTTTGGTGGCGCTCATCAGTGAGCCTCCTGGCTGGTCAGTGATCGCCAGGGAGCGGTGATCAGTGGACGGTACAAGGTTTCACACCAGCCTTCGAAATCCTCGCTGGCAATCAGGGCCGCATAGTCGGGAAATTGCCGGGTGAGTGCAGGGCTTTCGCGGCGCTCGCCATCGTGGGTGATGCCATCGCCTTCGTAGGTTTTAAGGGCGGCAGCCTGGGCTTTGTCCGGGTCAGTTTGGCCGAGCCAGGCAAACGCGGTTTTGACTGCCACCGGTAGTGGCTCGCTCATGCCAGCCTGCCAGGCCAGGAGCAGGTTACCGAGGATGTCCTGGGCCGTATTTTGCTGCAGAGGGGCCAGCAAGAGGGTGTCATCACTGGCCACCAGGCCGGTGCTCAAGGGCAAGCCACACGCACAGGCCACCAGGTGATTGACCCATGGGCGGATCAGGCGATGCCATTTGCGGGTCTTGATCGAGCCGATGCTGTTGGGGATGGTGGTCACGCTGAGCAAACCGCCATCACTGCGGCCGTGCAAGCCGCTGATCCAGCCATCGAGTTCAATACCCTGGTGCGTGAAGCTGACAGGTTCTGCCATGTTGTGGGGCACAGGCCAAAGCGCCAGGAGTTGCTGGTAGCGCTGCAGCAAGTCAGGCAAGGGCTCGATCAGTTCATTACGCAGGCATTCGCCGAAACCCACCATGGGCAACAGGCCACTGCCTTGAAGACGTTGCGCCTGGGCCTCCAGGGCTTGCTCCAGATGGTCCGGGTCGGTCAACGCGGCAGCGAGCAGGCTGTCACTCAAGGTGTAGCGCTGCAAGGCATCGAGGACAAAAGGCTCTTCATCGGCCAGGGGTACTTCGGCCGCTTCGAAAAACACCTTGAGGCGCTGGCTGAAGAAATGCCTGACGGGGTTGCGCAGGAAGTCTTGCAACTGCCCCAGGCTCAGGGGGGCTTCCTGGAGGTAGGGTGCCAGGCGGGTTACTTCGCCGGGCTCGCCTTGGGCTTCATGTAACAGCTGCCATTCGCGGGCGTAGCTGAACAGTGGATCGCCCTCGTGGAAGTAGCGCGCACTGAAGGGTTGCAGCGGATGTTCCTGGGTCATTGCCTCCAGCAGCGGCGGCTCCTGGGCATGTTGCCAGCCGCTGGCCAGGTGGTCGCGCAACTGGCCGATCAGCACAGAGGCTGGGCGCTCGCTGTTGTCGCGGATACTGCGCCCCACCCAGCTGATGTAGAGCTGGTCGCGCGCCGAGAGCAGGGCTTCAAGCAATAAATAACGGTCATCTTCGCGGCGAGAACGGTCGCCGGGCCGGTAGTCGCTGCCCATCAGGTCGAAATCCAGCGGCGGTTGGGCGCGAGGATAGTCGCCATCATTCATGCCTAGCAGGCACACCAGCTTGAACGGAATCGCACGCATCGGCATCAGGGTGCAGAAGTTCACGGCACCCGCGAGGAAGCGCTGGGACAGGCGGCCCTGGTCGAGGCCGGCAAGCCAGGCCTCACGAACGACGGTCAACGGTAATTCGTCATACAGGCCGACGGACTCGCAGGTTTCCAGCCAGTCTTCGCGCAGTTGCTCCAACTGGCCCAGCAGATAGTCATCGTGTTCATTGCTGGGCAGGAAGAAGCGCTGCATCAGGTCTTGCAGGCGTACGCCCCAGGCTTGCGGTGTCGCCGGTTGTGACAGGGCTTGGTGGGCATCGTGCAGTGCGTCAAGCAAGGCGACCAGTGGGCCGATCAGCGCCGCGTCGAGGCCGCCGATTTCGTCATAGGGCTCAATGCCAGCGCAGGCTGCGCCGCTGCCGACGGCATAGCCCAGCAGCATGCGGCGCAGGCCGAAACGCCAGCTGTTCTGCTCCAGTTCAGTGGGCAGGCCAAGGCCTGCGCGTTGTTCGGCATTAAGGCCCCAGCGGATGCCGGCGCCTTCTATCCAACGGTGCAGGGTGGGCAGATCGCGCTCCTGGATGGCGAAACGTTCGCGCAGGGCGGGAACGTCCAGCAAGTCGAGGATTTCGCTGACTGGGAAGCGGCTGTCCGGGAGTTTGAGCAAATGTTCGACCGCGATCAACAGTGGATCTCGACCACGCTGGCCCTGGTCAGTCAGGGTGAAGGGGATGAAGCGTGGATCTTTTTTATCCAGTTGGCCGAATACCGCGCGGATATGCGGTGCATAGCTGTCGACGTCCGGGACCATGACGATAACGTCTCGGGGGCGCAGCGAGGGGTTGTCGCTAAAGCGCTGCAGCAGTTGGTCGTGGAGGATTTCCACTTCGCGCTGGGCGCTGTGGGCGATATGGAAACGGATCGAGCTGTCGTGCAGAAGATCAACAGCGGGCCAGCGTTCGCGGGTTTCGTTGAGCGGGCGCAGCTCGAGGATATCGTCCTGCAACTGGTTGAGGATTGTGGTCGGCTCGCTGTCGCTGAACAGGTCGATACGACCGTCGCGGAACGCTGAGCGGTAGCTGTTGGGATCGTCGTAGCTGTCCAGCAGGTTGATGTAGTCGCGACCTTGCTTGCCCCAGGCGGCCAACAGTGGGTGGGCGTGCTGGTGCAAGGTTTGCGGGTCGATGGTGACGGGCATCCCGGTCTTGCGCGCCTGGCGTTTGTATTCGTTTCTCAGCAGGTCTTTATCGGCAACGATGTCGGACCAGTGGTGACGGCAAGGGTTGTGTACGCAGAGCAATACCTGGCTGAAACGGGCCAGGCCGGCCAGAGCCTCAAGGGCCTGGGCCGGCAAGGAAGAAATGCCAAACACAATGACTCGGGACGGCAGGCCTTGCGGGGCGGTCGCCAGGTGATTGATACGTTCGATAAAACGCTGATGGACACCGGCCCGGCTCTGCGCCATACCTTCCTCCCCGACATCCAGCAGCAACGCCCGCCATAGCTCGGCCTGCCAGCAGTTCGCGGGGCTCAGAGCCTTGGCCTCGCCTCGGACATTGCGCAGTTGGTGACGGCCAGCCGCCCAGTCCTCCAGCCAGTCTGCGCGGTAAACCTGATATTGGTCGAACAGGTCGGCCAGGCGCTCTGCCAGTTGGTAGCGTTTGCGCAGGTCGGTGTCATGGGTGAGGAAGCGTTGCAGGGGCTCGAAGTGCGGTTGGTCGATCAGCTCGGGCAATAGGCGCATAAGACGCCAGGTCAGCGGGGCTTTATCCAACAGGGATTTGACCGGGATTTCGTCACGGCCCAGCACCATGCGATAGAGCTGCCACATGAAACTGCCGGGCAGTTGCACGTCGATCGCAGCGGCGATGCCGCAGCCACCCATATCGTCATCTTCCGGATCTTCAGCAAGCGCCAATTTGAGCCATTGCGCGATACCGTTGCTTTGCACCAGGGCGATTTCGTTTTCCAGGGGAGCCAGTGGGTAACGGCGCATCCAACTGACAACCAGGCTGCGCAGTTCATCCAGGCGATTGCCGTGGACGACCATGAATCCAGCGCTGAGGGACGTTGCATCCGGCATAACGGCTTCCTTGGGAAAAGCAAAATCGAGGGAGGGACTTTAGCATTGAAGGCGGGTGCAAGCTGCAAGCAGCCCCTTTCCGAGCGCCCAAAACAAAACCCCAACTGCTTTCGCAATTGGGGTTTCGGAATTTAATCTTGACGATGACCTACTCTCACATGGGGAAACCCCACACTACCATCGGCGATGCATCG
>NZ_VFIL01000014.1 GCF_007858285.1 Pseudomonas brenneri
AACCACTTGCGCTTTCGATCTCTCGTCAGCGGGAGGCGAATTCTACAGCGTTACACGCTGCTGTCAACACCTCTTTTTCAACTTCCTTTTGGCTTCGATGAACTGAAGCAACCTGCTGCCGAAAACTTCGTAACTCATTGTTTACCAAGGAGTTTTCCGTTTCGACTGCGCCGGAAGTGGGGCGAATTATAGACTTCCAGAATCTGCCGTCAACCCCTTATTTTGCTTTTCTATCAATTACTTAGAATCGATTAAAAAACACCCAGCCTTTCATATGCCAGCCCGCCAAAAACCCTCTATATAGAAGAAGCACCTCAAATGACGCCTGCCTCTTTCAAAGCAGCCACATTGGTCGCACTCAATCCCAGCACCTGCCGGAGCACCTGATCCGTATGCTCGCCTAATAGAGGAGGCGCACTGCGATACTCCACCGGTGTCTTGGACAATCGTATGGGGCTCCCCACCTGAGGCACCTTGCCTGCCAGCGGGTGAGGCAACTCTATAGCCAGCCCACGCGCCTGCACCTGAGGATCGGCAAACACCTGCGCCAAATCATTGATCGGCCCACAGGGCACACCGACCTGCTCAAGCTGGGCCACCCACTCGGCAGTGGTCTTGAAGACCGTTGCCTGGCGAATCAATGGAATAAGCACCGCCCGGTTGGCCACCCGTAACTTATTGGTGGAAAACCGCGAGTCATCAGCCCACTGCGGCTGCCCGGCGACTTGGGCAAACTTGCGAAACTGGCTGTCATTGCCCACGGTGAGGATGAAGTCGCCATCAGCCGTGGGGAAATCCTGATACGGCACGATATTCGGATGCGCATTACCCAACCGCTTGGGAGATACCCCAGTCGTCAGGTAATTCATCGCCTGATTGGCCAGGCAGGCAACCTGCACGTCCAGCAACGCCATATCGATGTGCTGGCCACCACCGTCATGGTCGCGGTGCGCCATAGCCGCCAGAATCGCCACCGTAGAGTAAAGCCCGGTCAGAATATCGGTGAGCGCCACACCCACCTTGACCGGACCTTCCCCCTCATCACCCTCGGGCCGCCCCGTCAGGCTCATCAACCCGCCCAATCCCTGGATCATGAAGTCGTAGCCCGCTCGCGCCGCATAAGGCCCCGTCTGGCCAAACCCGGTGATAGAGCAATAAATCAGCTCAGGGTTGAGCTCCTTGAGCGACTCATAGTCCAGGCCATATGCCGCCAAGCCGCCCACCTTGAAATTCTCGATCAAGATATCCGACTTCGCCGCCAGGTCCCGGACCAGCTTCTGCCCCTCCGGCCGGGTGAAGTCGATCGTCACCGACTCCTTATTACGATTGGCCGATAAGTAGTAGGACGCTTCGCTGGTGTTCTCACCATACGCATCCTTCAGGAAGGGCGGCCCCCAGGCGCGAGTATCGTCACCACTGCCGGGCCGCTCGACCTTGATCACCTCAGCGCCAAGGTCGGCAAGAATCTGCCCGGCCCAAGGCCCCGCCAGCACCCGTGACAAATCCAGTACCCGCAGATGCGATAGCGCGCCCATGGTCACACTCCTATTAATAGAACGCCTGGATACCGGTCTGGGCGCGCCCGAGGATGAGCGCATGAACGTCATGCGTGCCTTCGTAGGTATTCACCACTTCCAGGTTGACCAGGTGCCGGGCGATTCCGAACTCATCGGAGATGCCGTTGCCACCGAGCATGTCGCGAGCCATGCGGGCAATATCCAGGGACTTGCCGCAGGAATTGCGCTTCATGATCGAGGTGATCTCGACCGCCGCCGTGCCTTCATCTTTCATGCGCCCCAGACGCAAGCAACCTTGCAGGGCGAGGGTGATCTCGGTCTGCATATCGGCCAACTTTTTCTGGATAAGTTGGGTAGCCGCCAATGGGCGCCCGAACTGCTGGCGATCAAGGGTGTACTGGCGCGCGGTGTGCCAGCAGAACTCCGCCGCCCCCAAAGCGCCCCAAGAGATGCCGTAGCGCGCTGAGTTCAAGCAGGTGAACGGACCTTTCAAGCCGCGCACATCCGGGAAGATGTTCTCTTCGGGAACAAACACGTTATCCATGACGATTTCGCCGGTAATCGAAGCTCGCAGGCCGACCTTGCCGTGAATCGCCGGCGCACTCAGCCCCTTCCAACCTTTCTCCAGGACAAAACCACGAATGTCGCCGGCGTCGTCCTTGCCCCAGACCACAAACACATCGGCAATCGGGCTGTTGGTGATCCACATCTTGCTGCCGGTCAGGCTGTAGCCACCATCCACCTTGCGCGCACGGGTAATCATCGCGCCCGGGTCCGAACCGTGGTTGGGCTCGGTCAAGCCGAAGCAACCAATCCACTCACCCGAGGCCAACTTGGGCAAATACTTCTGTTTTTGCGCTTCAGTACCAAATTCATTGATGGGCACCATCACCAGGGAGGACTGCACGCTCATCATCGAACGGTAGCCGGAGTCGACGCGCTCCACTTCACGGGCAATCAAGCCGTAGCTGACGTAATTCAAGCCACTGCCGCCGTACTGCTCGGGAATCATCGCACCCAGCAGGCCGGTCTCGCCCATCTCACGAAAAATCGCGGGGTCGGTCTTTTCATGGCGGAAGGCTTCAAGCACACGTGGTGCCAGCTTGTCCTGGGCAAATTGCTCAGCACTGTCGCGCACCATGCGCTCTTCTTCGGTGAGCTGTTGATCCAGCAGCAGGGGATCGATCCAGTTGAAGCTTGCCTTACCGCCCATGAGTGAGCCCTCGCGAAGTAAATCAAAAGTCGTGCATGGAGCCTAGGCCGAGCAGGCGAGGAGGGCAAACGAGGTTTTTGCATAGGCTTGTGCTAATTTCTCACTCCGTAACGATTGAGAAGGGCAAAACTGCCTTTTATTTGTGAGGGTACGGTACATGCGCAGGAAAATCCCCAGCACCACAGCCCTCGTCAGTTTTGAAGCGGCTGCCCGCCACGAGAGCTTTACCAAGGCTGCGCACGAGCTTTCCATCACTCAGGGCGCGATATGCCGGCAGATCGCCGGCCTTGAGGAGTTTTTGAGTGTCGAACTGTTTCGTCGCTCACGACGTGGGGTAAAGCTCACGGAAGCGGGGCTTTCCTACAGTCGGCGGGTGGCCATGCAACTGGACGCCGTGGAGCGCGACACCCTGTCGGTGATGGGCCAGCAAGGCGCCAATGTAATCGAACTGGCGGTGGTGCCCACGTTCGGCACCCAGTGGCTGATCCCGCGCCTCAAGGACTTCCAGCAGCAACACCCTGAAGTCACAGTCAACCTGACTAACCGTACCCGTCCATTCCTGTTCGCCGACACGGACTTCGACGCCGCGATCTATTTCGGCGATGCCGACTGGTCCGGCACCGAATCCCACCGCCTGATGGGCGAAAACCCGGTCCCCGTATGCAGCCCACGCTTGCTGGAAAACCGCTCGTACTTCAGCGCAGAGGAGATCGCCGAACTGGCGCTGCTGCAGCAAACCACTCGCCCCTATGCCTGGCGCCAGTGGTTCAACGCCCAGCAGTTGAACATCCCTCGGGACATGACAGGCCCACGCTACGAGCTATTCTCCATGCTGTCCCAGGCAGCCATGCATGACATGGGGATTGCGCTGATCCCGCCTTTCCTTATTCAACGGGAGCTGAGCGAGAAACAATTGGTGATTGCCAACCCACAGGCGCTGACCAGCACCAAGGCTTATTACCTGATGATTCCGGAGAAAAAGGTAGAGTCTGCGTCATTACACGCCTTTCGAGACTGGCTGATTGACCAGGCGCAGCGCTACAGCCACCAGTTTTAAACGCTTTCGCACTTTGTTGACCTTGTAGTCAAATAATTATCAGCCCTACAGATATAAGTATATGTCGCCTTTTGACAGACTGTACCGATGGCATCTTAAACCGCCTGCAAGCCAATGACTGTCAGCTCTTCAGCGGTTATTCAGCACCCATGACCCACTATTCATGTTGGCGATTGCAAAAATCGACTTTTCCCGCCACAACCCTTTAAACACTTGTATTTAAAGAGGTTATTCCGGCACATTGCGACAATCAGTCACAGGGTGACTTGTAGTTAATTTTTCGTCACCCGTCATAATCCCTTGAAGGCCGTAAAGTTCGCCTGCAAAATGCCGCGCCCTGCTGTCATTTCAGCGGGGTCGTGCTGATCGGCCGCCCCAGTTGTGCCACTCGCGGTGCACTGGCCTTTTTACAAAAATCAAAAGCAAAAAGATCATGCAGGAGATTTGACGTGCACATTGGTGTTCCTCTCGAAACCCAGACCGGTGAAACGCGGGTTGCTGCAACCCCGGAAACCATCAAGAAGCTGATCGGCCAGGGCCATAAGGTCACTGTACAAAGCGGTGCAGGCATCAAAGCCAGTGTCGTGGACAGTGCCTATGAAACGGCAGGCGCAACCATTGGCAGTGCCAGCGACGCGTTTGGCGCCGAGCTGATTCTCAAGGTGGTCGCCCCCAGCGACAGCGAACTGACGCTGATTAAAAGCGGCACCGTGTTGGTGGGCATGCTCAATCCGTTCAGCAACGAAACCATCACCCGACTGGCCGAACATGGCATCACCGCCTTCGCCCTGGAGGCCGCCCCGCGTACCTCCCGTGCGCAGAGCCTGGATGTGCTGTCGTCCCAGGCCAACATTGCCGGCTACAAGGCCGTGTTGCTGGCGGCTCATCACTACCCGCGCTTCATGCCCATGCTGATGACCGCCGCCGGTACGGTAAAAGCCGCTCGCGTGCTGATCCTCGGCGCCGGCGTGGCTGGCCTGCAGGCTATCGCTACAGCGAAACGCCTGGGTGCCGTCATCGAAGCGTCCGACGTACGACCGGCCGTGAAGGAGCAGATCGAGTCCCTCGGCGCCAAGTTCGTCGACGTGCCCTACGAGACCGATGAAGAGCGCGAATGCGCTGTTGGCGTCGGCGGCTACGCACGCCCCATGCCCACCAGCTGGATGCAGCGCCAGGCCCTGGCCGTGCATGAGCGCGCCAAGCAAGCCGATATCGTCATCACCACCGCCCTGATTCCGGGTCGCAAGGCCCCGACTTTGCTGAGCGCCGAAACCGTCGCCCAGATGAAGCCAGGCTCTGTGGTGATCGACCTGGCCGCCGCCCAAGGTGGCAACTGCCCGCTGACCGTCGCCGACCAGGTGGTGGTGGAAAACGGCGTGACCATTTGCGGCCCGACCAACCTTGCCGGTGCCGTCGCTGCCGATGCGTCGGCCCTGTATGCGCGCAACCTGCTGGACTTCCTGAAGCTGGTCTTCACCAAGGAAGGGCAGTTTGAAATCAACCTCGAAGACGACATTGTCGCCGCGTGCCTGATGTGCCGCGACGGCCAAGTCATCCGCAAAAACGCCTAAGCAGGGATTCAGACGATGGAAGAGCTTATCTCCCCCGGTATCTACAACCTGATCATCTTCGTGCTGGCGATTTATGTCGGTTATCACGTGGTCTGGAACGTCACCCCCGCGCTGCACACGCCACTGATGGCGGTGACCAACGCAATCTCGGCGATCGTGATCGTTGGCGCCATGCTTGCGGCCGCGCTCACCGTCACGCCGCTGGGCAAGACCATGGGCACCCTGGCCGTGGCTCTGGCAGCGGTAAACGTGTTCGGCGGCTTCCTGGTTACCCGTAGGATGCTTGAGATGTTCAAGAAGAAAGCGCCCAAGGCTAAAGAAGAGGTGCAAAAGTAATGAGCATGAATCTGGTAACGACGCTCTACCTGATCGCGTCGATCTGTTTCATCCAGGCCCTCAAAGGCCTGTCGCACCCGACCACGTCACGCCGCGGCAACCTGTTCGGCATGCTCGGCATGGCGCTGGCGGTGCTCACCACCGTTGGCCTCATCTATAAGCTCGGTGCAGAGCTTGCCACTGCCGGCATCGGCTACGTGATTGTCGGCCTGCTGATCGGCGGCACCGCCGGCTCGATCATGGCCAAGCGCGTAGAAATGACCAAGATGCCTGAACTGGTCGCCTTCATGCACAGCATGATCGGCCTGGCCGCGGTGTTTATTGCCATTGCCGCAGTGGTCGAGCCTCAATCGCTGGGCATCGTCAAGCAACTGGGCGATGCGATTCCTGCGGGCAACCGTCTGGAACTGTTCCTCGGTGCTGCCATCGGTGCCATTACCTTTTCCGGTTCGGTCATCGCCTTCGGCAAGCTGTCGGGCAAGTACAAGTTCCGCCTGTTCCAGGGCGCACCGGTACAGTTCGGCGGCCAGCACAAGCTGAACCTGGTGCTGGGCCTGGCCACGCTGGGCCTGGGCCTGGTGTTCATGTTCACCGGCAACCTCAGCGCCTTCGCCGTGATGCTGGCCCTGGCCTTTGTGCTGGGTGTGCTGATCATCATCCCGATTGGCGGCGCCGACATGCCGGTAGTCGTGTCGATGCTCAACAGCTACTCCGGCTGGGCTGCGGCAGGTATCGGCTTCTCGCTGAACAACTCGATGCTGATCATCGCCGGCTCCCTGGTCGGTTCGAGCGGCGCGATCCTCTCGTACATCATGTGCAAGGCGATGAACCGCTCCTTCTTCAACGTACTGCTCGGCGGTTTCGGCAACGCGCCGGATGCGGCAGGGCCAGCGGGCTCGAAAGAAGCGCGCCCGGTGAAGTCCGGTTCAGCCGACGACGCCACCTTCCTGCTGACCAACGCCGACACCGTGATCATCGTCCCAGGCTATGGCCTGGCGGTAGCACGGGCGCAGCATGCACTTAAAGAGCTGACCGAGAAGCTGACCCATCGCGGTGTCACCGTGAAGTATGCGATCCACCCGGTCGCCGGTCGTATGCCTGGCCACATGAACGTACTGCTGGCCGAGGCCGAAGTGCCTTACGACCAGGTGTTCGAGATGGAAGACATCAACTCCGAGTTCGGCCAGGCCGACGTGGTGCTGGTGCTCGGCGCCAACGACGTGGTCAACCCGGCCGCCAAGAACGATCCGAAATCGCCGATCGCTGGCATGCCGATTCTCGAAGCCTTCAAGGCCAAGACGATCATCGTCAACAAGCGCTCGATGGCCAGCGGTTACGCCGGCCTGGATAACGAGTTGTTCTACCTGGACAAGACCATGATGGTCTTCGGCGATGCCAAGAAGGTCATCGAAGACATGGTCAAGGCCGTCGAATAAACACTGCTCCAGCGCAATACCCGAAACCCCGGCCTCCCGTAGGCTGGGGTTTTTTATTAACGGGAAAAACCCGACCAAAGGCTCTAAATCGCGACCTGGCATTCGACCATGGTAGCGGGACGAACGCCTTTGAAATCACTAGACTGCCCACCTTGCCTCCGTTGCCCGAGATAACAATCCATGTACCGTGATCGTATCCGCTTGCCTTCGCTGTTGAACAAGGTCATGAGCGCCGCTGATGCTGCCGCCCTGATCGAGGACGGCATGACCGTCGGCATGAGCGGCTTTACCCGCGCCGGTGAAGCCAAGGCTGTGCCCCACGCCCTGGCCGAACGTGCCAAGACCTCGCCCCTGAAAATCACCTTGATGACCGGCGCCAGCCTGGGCAACGACCTGGACAAGCAACTGACCGAAGCCGGCGTGTTGTCGCGCCGCATGCCATTCCAGGTCGATAGCACCCTGCGCAAGGCCATCAACGCCGGCGAAGTGATGTTTATCGACCAACACCTGTCGGAAACCGTCGAACAGCTGCGCAACAACCAGCTCAAGCTGCCGGACATTGCCGTGATCGAAGCGGTGGCCATCACCGAACAAGGCCATATCGTGCCGACCACGTCCGTGGGTAACTCGGCCAGCTTCGCGATTTTTGCCAAACAGGTGATCATCGAGATCAACCTGGCGCACAACCCGAACCTGGAAGGCCTGCACGACATCTATATCCCGACCTACCGCCCGACTCGCACACCGATCCCGCTGGTCAAGGTGGATGATCGCATCGGCAGCAGCGCGATCCCGATCCCGCCAGAGAAGATCGTCGCCATCGTCATCACCAACCAGGCTGATTCCGCCTCCACGGTGACGCCGCCTGACAGCGACACCCAGTGGATCGCCAATCACCTGATCAACTTCCTCAAGCAGGAAGTCGACGCCGGCCGCATGACCAACAAGCTCGGCCCGCTACAAGCCGGGATCGGCAACATTGCCAACGCGGTGATGTGCGGCCTGATCGAGTCGCCGTTCGAAGACCTGACCATGTACTCCGAAGTGCTGCAGGATTCGACCTTCGACCTGATCGATGCCGGCAAGCTGAGCTTTGCCTCCGGCAGCTCGATCACCTTGTCGCAGCGGCGCAATGCCGACGTGTTCGGTAACCTGGAGCACTACAAGGACAAGTTGGTGCTGCGCCCGCAGGAAATCTCCAACCACCCGGAAGTGGTGCGCCGCCTGGGCATCATCGGCATTAACACCGCGCTGGAGTTCGACATCTACGGCAACGTCAACTCCACTCACGTCTGCGGCACGCGGATGATGAACGGCATTGGCGGTTCGGGGGACTTCGCCCGTAACGCGCACCTGGCGATCTTCGTCACCAAGTCCATTGCCAAGGGCGGGGCGATTTCCAGCGTGGTGCCGATGGTCAGCCATGTCGACCATACCGAGCATGACGTCGACATCCTGGTGACCGAGATCGGCCTCGCCGACCTGCGCGGTCTGGCGCCACGGGAGCGCGCACGGGTGATCATCGACAATTGTGTGCACCCTGACTACCGCGAGGCGCTGAACAACTACTTCACCGCCGCCTGCGCCATCGGTGGACACACGCCACATATCCTGCGGGATGCCCTGAGCTGGCACATCAATCTGGAAGAAACCGGGCATATGCTCAAAGGCTGATTGATACAGATCCGGGCTGATGCAAATACAGTTTCATTCGCCCGGATCTGATTACCGCACTTTTGAAAAAAACTGTACTGCTGTACCGGTCATTTCCTACCGTAAAACCCTACATCTCTTCTCAAAAACACCTAAAACGCACCAATAAAGTGCCGACAGGTACAGTTGCCCCATTTCCGTACAGTACAGCCGCTATAAACAGTTAACTGGCCCCTCACAATACAGGTGAACTGTATCTAGAGAGTCTTGCGCCGGAGGAGGATCATTGGCATCAGTTAAACCACTACCTAATCCCGCCACAAGCGGAAGGATGTCATCATGGAACGTACACTCAGTTCCGAACTGTTCTTCGAAGATAAAGCTGTAAACACCCAGGCTTCCCTGCCTCTGCGCGTTATCGCCAACCTGATGTTGTGGCAGCGCCGCATCTCCAGCCGCCATCAACTGGCTCGTCTGGACTCGCGTTTGCTGGCCGATGCCGGGATCAGCGAAGCTCAACGCTACGAAGAGCTGAGCAAGCCGTTCTGGCGCTGATTTAGCGCCCGCTGGCCCCGACCTGTAGGGTCCACCGCCAGCACCCCGAATTGTTGTAGCAGAGCCCGCCCCGGGTAACCGGAGGCGGGTTTTGTTGTTTCTGGGCGACTGAAAAATCGGCTTGGCAGCCTTCCTTGTCACGCAAACCAGTACAGTTTAAAAAACATAACAGTTAATAGGTACAATCTAGACACTCCCAATTTGTACCGGTTAAATTGCCCTGCCGGGCAACGACTTCCCATCACGCACTACCCGAACAGATGGGCGCCAGCTACTATCGCGTCATCAGTCGTGCGTCACCTTCTTCGTTTCATACACAGGAGTCACCCTATGTCCCGTCTTCGTTTGTTGAGCGCTGCCGCTTTGCTTGCCGTCGCTGCCAACGCCAGCGCTACCAGCTTGATCGTGACCACCGACTCGATTGTCGGCGCGCTGAAAGCCACTTCCGACGCCACCTCCGATGCCACATCGTCCCTGCGCGACAACAAGGTCGTGCGCGCCGCCCGTGATGACGCCGCCAGCTTTGTCGCCAGCGAAGGCGCCATCCGTGGCGTGAAGCTGGAAAGCGCCCTGGCGCAGATCCGCCAGCAAGCCCCACAACTCAACACCGCCACCGACGCGCAACTGGCCCAGGCGATCCTGGCCATCTGACCTTGACTCACTGTAGGAGCGAGCTTGCTCGCGAAGAACCTGAGCGCGCAGCGTTTCAGCAGTAAACCCCGCGTTATCGTTCGCGATCTTCGCGAGCAAGCTCGCTCCTACAGTACTGCTCGCTGGCTCTCGCCCGGGCATTGCGCTAGCCTTGGCGCTCGTTTTCAGTTGTCGAGTCCCATGGTTTTTTCATACCGTTTGTTGATTGTTCCCACTGTGCTGGCCATGTGCGGGGCCAACTCGGCCCAGGCCTTTGATCTGTCCACCCAAGGCCTCGTAGCTAGCGCCTATGCCACCAGTAAAGTGACGTCGGCACCGTTCGACCAGAAACTGATACTGGCAGCCCAGGATGACGCTGCCGCGTTCATTGCCACAGATGGCCAATGGCGGGGCGCCCGGTTGGAGAGCGCACTGGATTACCTGCGTCGCGCCCAGCCAAAACTTAAGTCCAGTGACCTTGAACTGGCCCAGGCAATTCTCGTCCAATAACCATCTTTACCTTTTGGAGTCATTCCATGCGTCGCCCGTTGATCGCAGCTGCTCTCGGCCTGTTCTTGCTGGCAGATATCGCCCAGGCACAAACCCTGGTGGCTACCAGTAACATCATTGTTCGTGCCTTCGGCCGCACCATTGATTTCACTTCGGATACCACTACCTCCATCCGTGACTCCAAAGTCGTGCGCGAAGCCCACGATGACGCCGCCAGCTTTGTCGCCAGCAATGGCGATATCCGTGGCGCGCAACTGGAAGCCGCCTTCGATACCCTGCGCACCCGCGTGCCAGAAGCCCGCGACGCCAGCGACCAGGTCCTCGCCGAAGCCATCCTCGCATTGTGAGGCGCTTCACCGCCTGGCTCTTGGCTGCGACGGTACTGCTGGCTAGCAGCGCCGCCCAGGCCAGCCTGCAGCTACGGCTCAAGACCGACGGTTTGAGCCCCGCCCAACAGCAGGCCAGCCAGGCATTGCTGGATGAAGCCATGCAGGCACTGCCGCCGCGCTTCATCGAGCAACTGGATCGGCGCATCGACGTCGGCTGGACCGATGACATGCCCGCCAATGCCTATGGCCAGGCGTCGCTGGTGTCCGAACTGGACCTCAATCGCAAGCTGCTGGCCAGCCTCACTGACGGCACCGCCGCCGCCCAGCAGACCCAGCGCCCCCACGGCACCGTGCGCCGGGAATTGCTCGCCACCGTGCTGCATGAACTGACCCATATCTATGATCGCGCGCGCCTGTGGCCCAGGGACCAGCGCTCGTTGATCCAGCGCTGCAGCCGCCAGAACAACATCACCGGCCTGATTGGCCTGCCCGATCAATGCCGTGGCCAGAATGACCGGCGCTTCACCCTCAGCGACGACCCGCGCCTGCTCGACCTCGCCGGCTGGCCGCAATACGTCGGCCGCCGTGGCGAGCGCGAGCAACACAACCGGCAAGTGGCCCGCAGCCCGGACCTGTACGAAATCACCAACCCCAAGGAATTCGTCGCGGTCAACATGGAGTACTTCCTCCTCGACCCGAGCTACGCCTGCCGCCGGCCCGCACTGTATCGCTATTACCAGGAACACTTCGGCTGGGCACCGCCAGCCAAGGACGCCTGCTCCAACACCTTCGCCTTCCTCAACGCCGGTAACGATTTTGCCAAGACGCCCTTGGGCCAGGTCGATCCCGAACGCGTATACGCCATCGACTACCTGCTGGCCGAAGCCAACCAGAACCTGGTGAGCCGCTGGGGCCACAGCATGCTGCGCCTGGTGATCTGTGCCCCGGGCCGTCCCCGTGGCCCGGATTGCCGCCTGGACCTGGACCAGCACCTGGTGTTGTCCTACCGCGCATTCGTCGGTGACGTACAGCTGTCGAGTTGGGACGGCCTGGTGGGCAAGTACCCTTCACGCCTGTTTGTACTGCCCCTGGCCCAGGTGATCGACGAATACACCAAGACCGAACTGCGCGGCCTGGCCTCCGTACCGCTGATCCTCACACGCCAGGAGATCAACAACACGGTCGAACATGCCGCCGAAATGCACTGGAGCTACGACGGCAATTACTACTTCCTCTCCAACAACTGTGCAGTAGAAGGCCTGAAACTGCTGCGCAGCGGCAGTGCCAACCCACGGCTGACAGCCCTGGACAACATCACCCCCAACGGTTTGCTGGAAGTCCTCAAGGCCCGTGGGCTGGCCGACACCAGCGTGCTGGACGACCGCCGCGAGGCCTTGCGCCTGGGCTATCACTTCGACTCCTTCCGCGAGCGCTACCAGGCGATGTTCGAGGTGCTGAAAAAGCATCTGCCGATCCCGCAGACCCAGGTCGAAGACTGGCTGACCTTGAGCGCCGAGCAACGCAGGACGTGGTTCGACAAGGCCGACTTGCGCACCAGCGCTGCATTGCTGCTGCTGGAACAGGCCAGCTTTCGCAAACAACTAATGCTTGCCCAAGACGAGGTCAAGCAACGCTACCTCGGTGCCCGCGAGCTGAAGAACGGCGGCATGGCCAAGGCCGATGCCACCTTGCAGCAGATTCTCGCCAACAGTGGCTTCCTCAGCCGCCCGGCGGAGTTGCTCGGCAGCAGCGGTTATGGCTTGCCGCAACCCAAGGAATGGCAACGCCTGGAATCGGAAAGCGCCTTGCGCCAGAAACAGCTGCAATCGTTGACCGGCGACCTGGATAAAGAGGTGAGGGCGCTGCTGGAGCCCGCGCGGGCGGCGGAAATTGCAGCGTGCGAGGCCAATCTCAAGCAAGTTGGCGAACATCTGCGCGCGCTGCACAAGGCCGCTGGCGGGCTGCAACTGCCTTGAAACTGTAGGAGCGAGCTTGCTCGCGAAAAACCCGAGAACACCGCGTTTACCCCGCAAACGCGCCTTATCGTTCACGACCTTCGCGAGCAACCTCGCTCCTACAGTGAACCTCATCCACCTGAGACCTGTTTTCCCAGCGAAAGCTGGCTGAAAGCTTTCGCGATTAGTATCGCCCTCACTACCGGCAATAGACCGGTTGGCCAACCTGAGCGTTCTTATGCCCAGGGGCCCAATTAACAACAACAATGGTGATTCTGATGTCCGCTCGTACCCGCCTGTTTTTCCCGACTCCCCCCGTACGCCTCGCGCTTTTCGTTCTGCGCTGACCCCAACCCGGTTCGCCATTCCCTAGCCGCGCTACGCCTGGAGTATTCCTATGCTGACTTTCCTTGGCTTTGCCATGGTCATCACGTTCATGTTCCTGATCATGACCAAGCGCCTGTCGGCGCTGATCGCCCTGATCATCGTGCCTATCCTGTTCGCGCTGTTCGGTGGCTTCGCGCCGAAGATCGGCCCGATGATGCTCGAAGGCATCACCAAGCTGGCGCCCACCGGCGTGATGCTGATGTTCGCCATCCTCTACTTTGCCTTGATGATCGACTCCGGCCTGTTTGACCCGGCCGTGCGCAAGATCCTCAAGCTGGTCAAGGGTGACCCGCTGAAAGTCTCGGTCGGCACCGCCGTGCTGGCCTTGGTGGTGTCCCTGGACGGTGACGGTGCCACCACCTACATGATCTGCGTGGCCGCCATGCTGCCCTTGTACAGCCGCATTGGCATGAGCCCACGGATCATGGCCGGCCTGATCATCCTCGCCGGTGGCGTGATGAACATGACTCCCTGGGGCGGCCCGACCGCGCGTGCCGCCAGTGCGCTGCACGTCGACCCATCAGACATTTTCGTACCGATGATCCCGGCCATGGCTGCCGGCGTGGTGGCGATCCTGGTGATTGCCTATATGTACGGCCTGCGCGAACGTGCTCGGCTTGGCGTCATGCATCTGCAAGGCGATGAGATCGACCACAGCGAAATCAGCGTCTCGCAATTCCCGGATGCTCGTCGCCCGAAACTGATCTGGTTCAACGGCGCCCTGACCCTGGCCCTGATGTGCACCCTGATCGCCGGCCTGCTGCCGCTGCCCGTGCTGTTCATGGTGGCCTTCAGTATCGCGATGATCGTCAACTACCCGTGCCTGCAACAGCAGAAAGACCGCGTTGCCGCCCACGCCGGTAGCGTACTGGCGGTGGTTGGCCTGATCTTCGCTGCAGGTATTTTCACCGGTATTCTGTCGGGCACCGGCATGGTCGATGCCATGTCCAAGAGCCTGCTGGCGGTCATCCCTGAAGCCATGGGCCCCTACCTGGCGGTGATCACCGCGCTGGTGAGCATGCCGTTCACCTTCTTCATGTCCAACGATGCGTTCTACTACGGCGTATTGCCAGTACTGGCCGAAGCCGCCAGCCACTACGGCATCACCGCCGCAGAAATGGGCCGCGCCTCGATTGTTGGCCAGCCGGTCCACTTGCTCAGCCCGCTGGTGCCTTCGACTTACCTGCTGGTGGCCCTGGCCGGTATCGAATTCGGCGATCACCAGCGCTTCACCCTGAAGTGGGCAGTGCTGGTGTGCCTGTGCATAATGGTCGCCGCATTGCTGTTGGGCACATTTCCGCTGTTCAGCACTCTATAATCGTAACAACTCACTGCGCCGGCCCTCTTGCCGGCGCGGTCTAACACTCGCGCAAAGGAACACATATGGAATGGCTGACCAATCCGGAGATCTGGATTGCCTTCTTCACCCTGACGGCTCTTGAGATCGTCCTGGGCATCGATAACATCATCATGATTTCGATCTTGGTCAGCCGTATGCCCAAGCATATGCAAGCGCGCACCCGGATCTTCGGCCTGGCCCTGGCCATGATCACCCGGATCCTGTTGCTGCTGTCGATCACCTGGGTCATGCAACTGACCGCCGACCTGTTCGTGGTGTTCGGCCAGGGTATTTCCGGTCGCGACATGATCCTGTTCTTCGGCGGCCTGTTCCTGCTGTGGAAAAGCTCCCAGGAGATGTACCACGCCCTGGAAGGTGAAGACGAAACCCATGACGAGCCGAAAGGCAAGGGTGGCAAGTTCATCTACACCATCATCCAGATCGCGATCATCGACATCGTGTTCTCCCTGGACTCGGTGATTACCGCCGTGGGTATGGTTTCCCACGTACCGGTCATGGTTGCTGCGATTATCGTTGCGGTCCTGGTGATGATGCTGGCCGCAGGCACCATCAGCGAGTTCATCGACAAGCACCCATCGTTGAAAATGCTCGCGCTGTCGTTCCTGCTGATCGTGGGTACCGTGCTGATCGCCGAATCCTTCGACGTGCATGTGCCAAAAGGCTATGTGTACTTCGCCATGGCGTTCTCGCTGGCGGTAGAAGCGGTCAACATCAAGATGCGTAGCGCTATCGCGAAAAAGAAAAAGCAGCAGGATCCAGTGAAACTGCGCAAGGACATCCCGGGCCAGTAACCCGCGGGCTGCACCTGTAGGAGCGAGCGTGCTCGCGAAAAACGTCAACGGTAACGCGTGCTGCCTGATTTCACGCGCTGCCCTTGAGTTCTTCGCGAGCAAGCTCGCTCCTACAGTCGTTTCAGGCGCCTGCAAAAAGCTGATTTCATGACAGTTTTATTTCAAAGCCAAGTTTAGCTATGCGATGCTGGCGCTCAGCCCGTTCGCCAACTACAGCTTAAGTACACAACTCAAAACGGCACACGGCACTTTTTGCTCCGCTGGAGCACGACTCAACACAGGGGGCCGAGCATGCTGACCCTGCTCAATCTTCTTTCCGCCGTGACCCTGCTGATCTGGGGCACGCACATCGTCCGTACCGGCATCCTGCGGGTCTACGGTTCCAACCTGCGCCAGGTCATCGGGCAGAACATGGCCAGGCGCTGGCTGGCGTTCATTGCCGGGATCCTCGTCACCGCCATGGTGCAAAGCAGCAACGCCACGGCGATGCTGGTGACGTCGTTTGTCGGCCAGGGCCTGATGGGCCTGACGCCCGCCCTGGCGACCATGCTCGGCGCCGACGTCGGTACCGCCCTGATGGCACGGGTGCTGACCCTGGATCTTTCCTGGCTGTCGCCGCTGCTGATTTTTCTCGGGGTGATCTTCTTCCTTTCACGCAAACAAACACGCGCCGGGCAGATGGGCCGGGTCGGTATCGGCCTGGGCCTGATCATTCTCGCGCTGCAACTGATCGTCGAAGCGGCAGGGCCGATTACCCAAGCCCAGGGCGTCAAAGTCCTGTTCGCCTCGCTGACCGGCGACATCCTGCTCGATGCCTTGGTAGGTGCGCTGTTTGCGATGATTTCCTACTCCAGCCTGGCCGCCGTGCTGCTGACGGCAACCCTGGCCGGTGCTGGCGTGATTGGCTTGCATGTAGCCATCGGCCTGGTGATCGGTGCCAATATCGGCAGCGGCGTACTGGCATTCCTCAGCACCAGCATGCAAAACGCCGCCGGTCGCCAAGTGGCCCTCGGCAGCCTGCTGTACAAGCTGATTGGCCTGCTGCTGATCATTCCCGTCCTGGACCCGCTGGTGCAGTGGATGGACACCCTGGACTACAGCGCCCAGGGCATGGTGATTACCTTTCACCTGCTCTACAACGTCACCCGCTGCCTGATCCTGCTGCCCACCATCGGCCCCATGGCCCGCCTGTGTGCCTGGCTGCTGCCGGAACGTCCGGAGGCCAACGGCCTGGCCAAACCCCGCCATCTCGACCCGACGGCGCTGACCACCCCGAGCCTGGCCCTGGCCAACGCCGCGCGGGAAACCCTGCGCCTGGGGGACTTGATCGACAACATGCTGACCGCGATGCTCGAAGTGTTGCGCGGCAAACAAACGGCCATCACCCAGGAAATGCGCAGCCTCAGCGATGATGTCGAAGCGCTTTACAGTGCGATCAAGCTCTACCTGGCGCAAATGCCCCGGGAAGACCTCAGCGAGCACGACAGCCGGCGCTGGGCCGAGATCATCGAACTGTCGATCAACCTCAAGCTGGCCGGCGACTTGATCGAGCGCATGCTGCGCAAGGTCCAGCAACAGAAAACCTCGCAGCGCCGCTCGTTTTCCGAAGTCGGGCTCGAAGAGCTGGCCGGCCTGCACAGTCAGTTGATCGCCAACCTGCGCCTGGGTCTGTCGGTGTTCCTCAGTGCCGACCCGGAAAGTGCCCGGCAATTGTTGCGCGAGAAGCGCCGCTTCCGCGCCCAGGAACGGCGCCTGGCCCACGCTCACGTCAGCCGCCTGCAACGCAAGATCGTGCAAAGCATCGAGACCAGCTCCCTGCATCTGGAACTGATTGCCGATATGAAACGACTGAACTCGTTGTTTTGCAGCAGTGCTTATGTAGTGTTGGAAACCTCCGAGACCGGTGCGTTGGCGGTGGACAATATTGCCGACATTACCCATTCGCCTTGAACGATCCGCACGCCCCGGGAGTCAGTTAAAAACATCGCCTGACCAATGTGGGAGCGAGCTTGCTCGCGATAGCATCACTGCGGTGTAACTGATACACCGAGGTGCCCGCATCGCGGGCAAGCCCGCTCCCACAAAAAGCCAGCTTCAACCGTTATTACCCGCCAGGAACCCCGTTATGCGTCGCCTGCTATTCGCCTGCCTGCTCATAGGCTCGGCCCACGCCTTTGCCTTTGATCGCTTGCAAGTCGAAGGCTACCTGTTGCCCAACGGCCTGCAATTGCTGCTCAAGCCGGGCACCGAGCGCGGGCACGTGGCGATCCGCCTGGTCGTCGGCGTTGGCCTGGACGACTTCAGTTGCGAGGACAAGGAGCTGCCACACCTGTTGGAGCACCTGCTGTTCAGCGGGATCGACGGCGGCGGCGAAGGCGAGCTGGAAGAACAGATGCAGGCCCTGGGCGGCGAGTGGAACGCCTACACCAGCAATGCCGATACCACCTTCGTCATCGAGGCCCCGGCGCGCAACCAGCGCAAGGTGCTGGACCTGTTGCTGGCCATCCTGACCCGCACCCAACTGAGCGATGCCGCCATCAACGCCGCCAAACAGGTGGTGGAGCGCGAGGATGGTGGCCACTACTCGCACCTGCAACGCCTGCTGGATCGCCAGGACCTGGGCCATAACGCCAGTCATCAACTGGCGGTGGAACTGGGCCTCAAGTGCGCCGAGCGAGCCGAGGTCAACCCACTGACCCGCGCCCAACTGGAAAAAGTGCGCCAGGACTGGTACGCCCCCAACAACATGACGCTGATCATCGTCGGCGACCTCGACAAACTGCTGCCCGCCTATCTGGAGCGCACCTACGGCCAACTCGACCCGGTAGACCCCAGCGAGCATCGCCCATTACCGCAAGTCCAGGGCACGGCGGCGACCCACCGCGACCTGATCCGCGGCTGGGTCGGCAATGGCGCCAAGCTGCACCTGCTGTTCCCCGAACCGGTACTGGACGAGCAGCACGATGCCACCTACGACCTGCTCAAGGACTATCTGGATTGGGCGCTGTATCGCCAACTACGGCTCCAGCATGGTTTGTCCTACGGCCCGTGGAGCGAACGCGAAGTGCTGGGCGGCGTCGGTTTCATGAGCCTGAACGCCGACCTTGAGCGCGACAACCTGGCGCAAGCCGAGCAGGTGCTGGCCTCGCTCAAGGCGCGATTGCTTGAAGAGGGGCTCGACCCCGCCACCTTCGCTCGCCTGAAACAGGCCGCCATCGACCGCCAGGCCTGGGCAGTACAAGGCAACAGCGCCCTGGCCGACTATTACTGGGGCGCAGCGGGTGACTTCAGCGACGGCCACTTCAGCGATCCGGCCAAACGCATCAAGACCGTCAGCCTGGAGCAAACCAACCAGGCCATGCGCCAGTTGCTCAACCAGCCCGGCTACTGGCGCATCGAAAAACCGCTACTCGGTTATGACGCCTTGAGCTGGATCGCGGCGGGCCTGTTGGGGTTGATCGCGCTTGTGGCAGTTGGCGTGCGCCGTTATCGCAAAGCAATTGCGTAATCACACGCCACTCAGAGAGCTAAGACGTTATTCTGTCTGGGATTTTCTCCTACAAAGACTGTGAACCGCCGAATGCCATATCTGACCCATTTCATACAGCGCCTCCTCGAACTGATGAAGCGCTATCCAGGGGTGATTGCACTCGGCGGTTTTATCTCCGGCGTGGCCAGTTTTATTCTGGTGGACCGCCAGCAAGGCATGGCCAGTTGGATCGCGGTCATCATGCTGGTGAGCTGGCTGTGGCTGATGCTGGAAAACAGCTTCACCCAGTTGTTCAGCAAGGTGTTCAAGCGCGAAATCCCCGAACCGCTGCTGCGTTACGCCACGCAGATGATCCACCAGGAAAGCCTGTTCTTTGTCCTGCCGTTCTTTTTTGTCACCACCACCTGGAACAGCAGCCAGTCGATCTTCACCGGCTTGCTGGGCGCCGCCGCACTGGTGTCGATTACCGACCCGTTGTACTACAAATGGCTGGCGCCCAAACGCTGGCTGTTCCTGGCACTGCACACCCTGACCCTGTTTGCCGCCTTGCTCACCGCACTGCCGATTATCCTGCACCTGACCACCGCCCAGAGTTACAAGCTGGCGCTGGGCGTGGCGATGCTCTTGTCGATCCCAAGCCTGGCGGTCAGCCTGCCACTGCGCAGCCTCAAGGGTTGGCTGATGCTGCTGGGCGTCACAGCGGTGATTGGCTGCGCGGGCTGGTTCCTGCGCAGTTGGGTGCCGCCGGCAACCTTGTGGATGACCGAAGTGGCGATCAGCACCCAATTGCAGGACCGCACTCCAGGCGACGACCTCAAGGAGGTCAGCGCCAGCCAACTGCGCAGCAGTGGCCTGTATGCCTACACCGCGATCAACGCGCCGCGTGGGCTGGACGAGCGCATCTATCATGTGTGGCAGTTCAACGGCAAAGAGGTCGACCGCATCGCCCTGGATATCCATGGCGGACGCAAGGAAGGCTATCGGGCCTGGACGCACAAGCAGAACTTCCCGGCGAATGCCGTAGGCCGCTGGCAAGTGCGGGTGCTGACCGAAGATGGCCAGGTAATCGGCGTGTTGCGCTTTAAAGTCACCGACAGCGCACAAACGGACACCCCAAAGTAGGACGGATCGTGCTATTACATAGCAATTGTGGAATAGCCAAACAAGCTCGGAGCTTATGACCAGTAGCACAACGGCAGGCAATGCCCACCTGGACGCGTCCACCCAACCGCCCCAACTGCGGGTCAGCGGGGACTGGACGCTGGCCCACTACAGCGCCCTGAAACAGCTGTCGGCGAGCCTCGGCGGCCAGTACGACGCCAGCACCCACGTCGACCTCAACGGCCTGGGTGCGCTGGACACCGCCGGGGCATCGTTGCTGGTCGAGTTACTGGGGCCCGAGCGCCTCGAACACTCTGCCGAGCACCCCGACTGCAACCTGTCTGCCGCCGACCGTGCGCTGCTCAAGACCGTCTATTGCTCCCTGAACGACTTCTGCGTGCCGGTCAAAGAACCGCAAGTGAGCGTCGGCATCCAACTGCTGTCGCGTATCGGCTGTGCCGTCGACACCGTCTGGAAGGACGCGATGACGCTGCTCGGCTTTATCGGCCTGATCCTCGCAACCTTTGCCCGCGGCGTGTTCCGGCCCAAGCGCTGGCGCTTGACGCCCATGGTCGCGCACATCGAACAGACCGGGCTCGACGCCGCGCCCATCGTTGCCTTGCTGACCTTCCTGGTGGGCGCCGTCGTGGCATTCCTCGGCGCCACGGTACTGGAAAGTTTCGGCGCGAGTATTTTTACCGTGGACCTGGTGGCGTTTTCCTTCCTGCGTGAGTTCGGTGTCCTGCTCACGGCGATCCTGATGGCCGGCCGCACTGCCAGCGCCTTCACCGCGCAAATCGGCTCGATGAAGGCCAACGAAGAAATCGACGCGATCCGCACCATGGGCCTCGACCCCATGGAGTTGCTGGTCCTGCCGCGTGTCCTCGCGCTGCTGGTGGCGCTGCCGATGCTGACCTTCCTTGCCATGATCTCGGGGATTATCGGCGGTGGCGTGGTGTGCGCCGTGGCCCTGGATATCTCGCCGGCGATGTTCCTGTCGCTGCTGCAATCGGACATTGGCGTCCAGCATTTGCTGGTGGGCCTGGTCAAGGCACCATTCTTCGCGTTCCTGATCGCCGCCATTGGCTGCCTGGAAGGCTTCAAGGTCAGCGGCAGCGCCGAATCGGTCGGCGCCCACACCACCTCTGCAGTGGTGCAATCAATTTTCGTGGTGATCGTGCTCGACGCGGTGGCCGCACTGTTCTTCATGGAGATGGGCTGGTGAGCCGTTTACCGCGAGCGCCCGCCGAGGCGGTGATTGAGGTCCGTGGCCTGTGCAACCGCTTTGGCCCGCAGAGCGTGCATGAAAACCTCGACCTGGACTTGTACAAGGGCGAGATCCTCGCCGTGGTCGGCGGCTCGGGCAGTGGCAAGTCGGTGCTGCTGCGCAGCATCATCGGCCTGCGCCAGCCCAGTGAAGGCCAGGTGCGGGTATTTGGGCAGAACCTGCCCAGCCTGTCGGAGCATGAACGCTCCCTGGTGGAACGGCGTTTCGGCGTGCTGTTCCAGAAGGGCGCGCTGTTTTCCTCGCTGACGGTCACGGAAAACGTCGCCCTGCCGCTGATTGAGCACGCCGGCCTGAGCCGCGCCGACGCCGAGCACCTGGCAGCGGTGAAACTGGCCCTGGCCGGGTTGCCCTTGTCGGCGGCCGACAAGTACCCATCTTCGCTGTCGGGCGGGATGATCAAGCGGGCGGCCCTGGCGCGGGCGCTGGCCCTGGACCCGGACATTCTGTTTCTCGATGAACCGACCGCTGGCCTCGACCCCATCGGCGCGGCGGCATTCGACCAGTTGATCCTGACCCTGCGCGATGCCTTGGGCCTGAGCGTGCTGCTGATCACCCACGACCTCGACACGCTCTACACCATCACCGACCGCGTAGCGGTGCTGGCACAGAAAAAGGTGCTGGTGGCAGATGCCATTGATGTCGTCTCGCAAACGAACGACGCCTGGATTCACGAATACTTTCATGGCCCTAGGGGCCGTGCGGCACTGGATGCCGCTCAACAGCTCAACGAGGTATGACATGGAAACCCGAGCCCATCATGTGATGATCGGTCTGTTCAGCGTGATAGTCGTGGTCGGCGCCATGCTGTTCGGCCTGTGGCTGGCCAAGTCCAGCGTCGACAGCGCGTTCCAGGATTACGAAGTGATCTTCAACGAAGCGGTCAGCGGCCTGTCCCAGGGCAGCGCGGTGCAATACAGCGGGATCAAGGTGGGAGACGTCACCAGCCTACGCCTGGACCCGAAAGACCCGCGCCGCGTGCTAGCCCGCATCCGCCTGGCCGGCCAGACGCCAATCAAGGAAGACACCCAGGCCAAGCTGGCGCTGACCGGCATCACCGGCACCTCGATCATCCAACTCAGCGGCGGCACCCCGCAAAGCCCCGAACTCAAGGGCAAGAATGGCAACCTGCCGCAGATCACCGCCTCGCCATCGCCCATTGCCCGACTGCTCAATAACAGCAATGACCTGATGACCAGCATCAACCTGCTGCTGCACAACGCCAACCGCCTGTTCTCGCCGGACAACGTCGAGCGCCTGAGCAACACCCTGGCACACCTGGAACAGACCACCGGGGCCATCGCCGAGCAACGTGGCGATATCAAGGTGGTGATGCAGCAACTGACTCAAGTCAGCAAACAGGCTGGCGCCACCCTGGAACAGACCACCGCGCTGATGCGCAACGCCAACGGCCTGCTCAACGACCAGGGCAAGCAGATGTTCGGCAGCGCCGAAGGGGCCATGCGCTCCCTGGAACAGAGCACTGCGACCATCAACAGCTTGTTGAACGACAACAAGGACTCCCTGAACAGTGGCATGCAGGGTCTCAATGGACTGGCTCCGGCCGTGCGTGAACTGCGCGATACCCTCGGATCGTTGCGTGCCATCTCCCGCCGCCTGGAGGCCAACCCCAGCGGGTATCTGCTGGGCAGCGACAAGAACAAGGAGTTCACGCCATGAAGCGTGCTTACCAAATAATCGCCCCAATAGCCCTGGTCCTGGTCAGCGCTTGCTCGATCCTGCCCAAGGCCGACCCGTCCAACGTCTACCGACTGCCTGCGGCCCAGGCGACTACGCCGGGCAGCCCGGTGGCCTGGTCGTTGCGACTGACCAAGCCGCAAGCCAGTGAGTTCCTCGACAGCCCGCGCATTGCCGTGGTGCCCCAGGGCGACTTGATCAGCAGCTATGCCCTGTCGCGCTGGAGCGATCCGGCGCCGGTGCTGTTGCGCAATCGCCTGCTGGATGGTTTCCAGCGCGATGGCCGGGTGGCACTGCTGAGCACCGATGACAGCAACCTGCAGGCGGACTTCGAGCTGGGGGGACAGTTACAGGCCTTCCAGAGCGAATACCGGGGCAGCGCGGTGGAGGTGGTGATTCGGTTGGATGCGCGACTGGTACGCGGCAGCGACCAGCGGATCGTGGCGGCCAAGCGCTTTGAAGTGCGCCAGCCGGTCAGTGATACCCAGGTGCCGGCGGTGGTGGCCGGGTTTGGTGTGGCCGGGGACCAGTTGAACAAGCAGGTAGTGGATTGGGTGGTGGCGCAGGGCAATACAGCACCTAAACGCTGAGGGCCTCATCGCAGGCAAGCCAGCTCCCACATTTTGATTTGTGAACACAGTCAAATGTGGCAGCTGGCTTGCCTGCGATAGCGGTCTAAAGCTTAGCCAAAGAACCAGTAGCAGACCGCAATCGCCGCCACCACACCCGCAAACTCCGCCAACAACGCACACCCCACCGCATGCCGCGCGCGCTGGATGCCCACCGAGCCAAAGTACACCGCCAGCACATAGAACGTGGTCTCGGTGCTGCCCTGGATCGTCGCCGCCACCAGGGCCGCGAAGCTGTCCACACCCTGGGTCTGCATGGTCTCGATCAGCATCGCCCGCGCCGCGCTGCCGGAGAATGGCTTGACCATCGCCGTGGGCAAGGCGTCGACAAAACGCGTGTCCATGCCGGTCCAGGCCACCAGATGGCGAATCCCTTCCAGGCCAAACTCCAGTGCGCCGGACGCGCGCAGCACGCCGACCGCACACAACATCGCCACCAGATACGGCAGCAGGTTCTTGGCGACGTCAAAACCCTCTTTGGCGCCTTCGACAAACGCCTCGTAGACCTTGACCTTGCGCAACGCGCCAATCAGCAGGAACAGCATGATCAGGCCAAACAACGTGAGGTTGCCCAGGATCGAGGACAGTCCCGCCAGGGCCGTGGCCGACAGGGTCGCGAGCAAGGCCATGAAGCCGCCCAGCACCAACGCCCCGGGAATCAGGTACGCCAGCACCACCGGGTCCCACAGGCGCAGGCGCTGCATCAGCGCCACCGACAGCAGGCCCACCAGGGTCGAGGCGCTGGTGGCCAGCAGGATTGGCAGGAACACCAGCGTCGGGTCCGGCGCGCCTTGCTGGGCGCGATACATGAAGATCGTCACCGGCAACAGGGTCAGGGAGGACGCGTTGAGCACCAGGAACAGGATCTGCGCGTTGGTCGCGGTGTTGGGGATGGGGTTGAGCTCTTGCAGCGCCTTCATGGCCTTGAGGCCGATGGGCGTGGCCGCGTTGTCCAGGCCCAGGCCGTTGGCGGCAAAGTTGAGGGTGATCAAGCCGATGGCCGGGTGACCGGCCGGGACTTCCGGCATCAGCCGCAGGAACAGCGGGCCAAGGGCCTTGGCCAGCCATTCGACAATCCCGGCCTTCTCGGCAATGCGCAGGAAGCCCAGCCACAGGGTCAAGGTGCCGAACAGCAACACCATCACTTCCACCGACAGCTTGGCCATGGCAAAGATACTCTCCACCATCGCCGCAAAGATCCCGGCGTTCCCCCCCACCAGCCATTGCGCCAGCGCCGATACCATTGCCACGACAAAGAAACCAAGCCACAGGCCATTGAGCATCAGTCACACCCCTTTAAATATGTGGCGAATGATAGCGGGGCTGGCAGAAACGACAAACCCCGGATTTACCGGGGTTTGTTCACTTCAGCCGCGATCAGCCCTGGCTGGTCTCGCCCACTGGCTGCACAGTCTTGGTCCGCCAGTGCGGCAGGGAGTTCCAGTAGCGCTCGCCCTTGGCATCGTCGTACATGCCTTCCCAGCGCGCGATGACCAACACGGCCAGGGCGTTGCCGATCACGTTCAGCGCAGTACGCGCCATGTCCATGATGCGGTCGACACCGGCGATGAACGCCAGGCCTTCCAGCGGGATGCCCACGCTGCCCAGGGTCGCCAACAGCACCACGAAGGACACGCCCGGCACGCCGGCAATACCTTTGGAGGTGACCATCAGGGTCAGTACCAGCATCAGTTGCTGGCCGACCGACAGGTCGATGCCATACAGCTGGGCGATAAAGATCGCCGCGATGCTCTGGTACAGGGTCGAGCCGTCGAGGTTGAACGAGTAACCGGTCGGCACCACGAAGCTGCAGATGGCTTTCGGCGCGCCGTAGGCTTCCATCTTCTCGATCACGCGCGGCAGCACGGTTTCGGAGCTGGCGGTGGAGTAGGCCAGTACCAGCTCATCCTTGAAGATGCGCATCAGCTTGATCACCGAGAAGCCGAACAGGCGGGCGATCAGGCCAAGAATCACGAAGGCGAAGAACAGGATGGCAACGTAAACCAGGATCACCAACTTGGCCAAAGGCAGCAAGGAGGCGAAGCCGAAGTTGGCCACGGTCACGGCGATCAGGGCGAATACACCGATAGGGGCGTACTTCATGATCATGTGGGTGACTTTGAACATGCTCTCGGACACGCCCTGGAACATGGTCACCAGGGGTTCGCGCAAGTCTGGCTTGAGGCTCGACAAGCCCAGGCCGAACAACACGGAGAAGAAGATGATCGGCAGCATCTCGCCACGGGCCACGGCGGCAAAGATGTTCGACGGGATCAGGTTGAGAATGGTCTCGATGAACGCATGCTCATGCTGCACCTCGGCGGCAGTCGCCTGGTACTTGGAGATATCCACGGTACCCAGGGTGCTCATGTCGATGCCGGCACCTGGATGGAACAGGTTGGCCAGCAGCAGACCGACCACAATCGCAATGGTAGTGACCACTTCGAAGTAAACGATGGTCTTTACGCCGATCCGACCGAGCTTTTTCGCATCCCCTACACCGGCGATTCCGACAATCAGCGACGAAATCACGATCGGGATCACGATCATCTTGATCAGGCGGATAAAGATATCGCCCGCCGGTTGCAACACGTTGCTGATCCACCAGGCTTTTTCGGCACTGAAGTGGTTGAGTACAGCACCGATTGCAATCCCTAGCACCAGACCGATGAGGATCTGCCAGGCGAGGCTTAGTTTTGCCTTCTTCATGTCATTACCCTTGTTTCAAGTGGACTCAGGCAGATGCGCCAGCTGGAACGCCCGGAAGCGAAAAAGTGTGAGCATCAGCCCCCGTAGAAGGTCACCGCAGATGGCCGATATGGCTTACTGGCAAGCGAAAAAAGGCGCAACTATTCCGATGCGGGGGGGCATAGTCTAATGCCGTAAACGCCTACCCTATGCCGAATCGGCATGGGTTTTTTTAAATAAAACTGTCTGTTTGGTCAGTTCGAATGCGACATTTTGTCAGGCATACATGCCGTGAACCTGCCATTTCAGGCTCGCTCAGGGATTTTCGATTTTTTTGCCAGGCGGGAAAAACTCTTGAAAATTCCTACGCATACCATCGAAAAACACGTCTGGCCGAGGGCAAACTTTCTCGATAGATGGTCGTGCTGTAACACCGCGAAATGGTTGTGATGAAGCAGAAAGGAAATTTACAGCTATATGCGGCATAAGTGCCGTGTGATGACTCACAAGCCCGTCGCAAGTCCCTCAGGCCATAACGGCCTGCGGACTTGCGTCGCAGCTTTTCTCCTGACCCGGCCCTTGCGCAGGTACTCCCTGTACCCGTAGGTCGCGCCGATCCCTTGATCAGAGCAACCCGGCCCCCTGGTCATGCATCGCCGTCAGGCGGCGGTGCAAACAGAAACAGACACTTGGCCTGTTCCCCTGTTGGGCAGGCCCACAGAAGGGCCTAGTACCAATTCGGATCTTTCTTGAGTTGCTCCATCAGCAACTTCTGCATGCCTTCATCGGGCTTGCCGATGAAACGATAGTCCGCATGCCGTGTTGGCGACTTGTCCGCCGGAAGCCCGGCAGGGACTTCGACCAACATCGCGTAGGCATCTTCCTTATCCATGCTGAACGCAACGATCAAACGTTTATTCAGGCAGGTATCGGCCGTTTCACACAGCGGCCCTACCAAATACCCGTCACCGTCTTCCGTCACGGCATTCATTTGCTCAGACGTGCCCGACAGGTTGATCACCCACTCAGGCAGGCGCTCTTCCTTCTTGACCACACCCTGCCAGGTTTCGCGGTACTGCGGATCGGCATTGAGCAGTTCATTGGCCCGCGCCTGACCGTCATTGGCGGCCATGACCAAGCCACTACCGCCCAACAGCAGGGCGGCAGCCAGGGTTTTGAGAGACAAGTTGACCATGTTCAGCCTCGACCACGACGGCCAAAGAAGAAGGAAGCGATGAACATCACCAGGAAGACGACAAAGAGAATCTTGGCGATACCCGTGGCGGTGCCCGCGATACCACCGAAGCCCAGGACTGCAGCGACAATGGCAATGATCAGAAATGTGATTGCCCAACTCAACATGGTGATTCTCCTTTTATATCTATAAAGAGGACTGCTGTGTCGCCACCCTGTCGCACCCAATGGGCGGCAGGTTCATGCCTAGAACACCCAGCGTTCCTGGACAGGCTCGTCATACAGGGCGATGTCCTGTTCAACCGCCATCATGCGCGGGGCTGTCACGTCGGCGGTGCTGCTGCCAACCGAACGAAAATGAGTCTGTGTAATGGATGTGCGCTCGAACTGCGGGGCGGACTGCGGGCTCTGCTGCCAATGCTGCAGCTGCTGACCACCGATCAAGGTCACCATCAAGGCGAGGCTGGCAAACAGCCCCTGCTGAAGGCGCAGTGGCGATACACGCAATGGCTTGAGGCTTTGGCGAGTCATCCTGAATCTCTCCCGCATGCTGTCTTGTTCGTTGATCACGCTTGTAGGAGAGGTAGTGCAGAGTGCATGCCAGTTTTTACGGCGAATAAAAATCAATAAAATCAGCTAGTTATAATAGCTCCTGGTTTCTTCCTAACAGCATCCTGCACGATGCGCCTATCCTCACCGTGCGAAATGCACGATGGTCAGTGGTCGGATCAAGGGATCAAAAGGGCCGGCAGGACTGCCGAAGCATCAAGAAGGGTCAAAAACGCGCTGCCCGTGGCTATAAGTAGGAAGGGTCTCAGATAGCTGCGCGATAAGGCTTTGAATCAATCAGAATAAACCATGCAACTTGCCCGATTATTCTGGGACTAAACAAGATCACTCATTCGTATGTTAAGGAGCGCGGGACAGATGGAATCAGCCAAGGAGCTTCAAGGCCGCATTCTTTTAGTGGACGACGAGTCCGCAATCCTTCGCACCTTCCGCTACTGCCTGGAAGATGAAGGCTATACCGTAGCCACTGCCAACAGCGCGGCCCAGGCCGATGCCCTGTTGCAACGCCAGGTGTTCGACCTGTGCTTTTTGGACCTGCGCCTGGGCGAAGACAACGGCCTGGATGTGCTGGCACAAATGCGTATCCAGGCCCCCTGGATGCGCGTGGTGATTGTCACCGCGCACTCGGCCGTCGATACGGCAGTGGATGCGATCCAGGCTGGCGCGGCCGATTACCTGGTCAAGCCCTGCAGCCCGGACCAATTGCGCCTGGCCACCGCCAAGCAGCTGGAAGTGCGCCAGTTGTCAGCACGCCTGGAAGCGCTGGAAGGTGAAGTACGCCAGCCCAAGGATGGCCTCGACTCCCATAGCCCCTCGATGATGGTGGTGCTGGAGACCGCCCGCCAAGTGGCCGGCACCGATGCCAATATCCTGATTCTGGGCGAGTCCGGCACCGGTAAAGGTGAACTGGCCCGGGCGATTCATGGCTGGAGTAAAAGGGCGAAGAAATCCTGCGTCACCATCAACTGCCCGTCCTTGACCGCAGAGCTGATGGAAAGCGAGCTGTTCGGCCATAGTCGCGGCGCCTTTACCGGCGCCAGCGAAAGCACCCTCGGCCGGGTCAACCAGGCGGACGGCGGCACCCTGTTTCTAGACGAGATCGGCGATTTCCCCCTGACATTGCAACCCAAGTTGTTGCGCTTTATCCAGGACAAGGAATATGAACGGGTCGGCGACCCGGTCACCCGCCGCGCCGATGTACGCATCCTGGCGGCGACCAACCTGAACTTGGAAGACATGGTGCGCGACGGCCGTTTTCGCGAAGACTTGCTGTATCGCTTGAACGTCATCACCTTGCACCTGCCGCCCCTGCGCGAACGCAGCGAGGATATCCTCGCCCTCGCTGACCGTTTCCTGGCGCGCTTCGTCAAAGAGTACGCGCGGCCAGCCCGCGGCTTCAGCGATGAGGCCCGTGAAGCACTGCTCAACTACCGCTGGCCGGGCAATATCCGTGAACTGCGCAACGTCGTGGAACGCGCCAGCATCATCTGTGCCCAGGAGAAGGTCGAAATCAGCCATTTGGGGATGGCCGAGCAACCGACCAACAACTCACCGCGTATCGGCGCGGCGTTGAGCCTGGACGAACTGGAAAAAGCCCATATCGGCGCCGTGCTGGCCACCAGTGACACCCTGGACCAGGCGGCCAAGACCCTGGGCATCGATGCCTCGACGCTGTATCGCAAACGCAAGCAATACAACCTGTGAGCTGCACCTTATGAAGCTGGCGATGAAACTGCGCACGCGGCTATTCCTGAGCATTTCTGCGCTGATCACCGTGGCCCTGCTTGGGCTGCTGCTGGGGCTGGTGAGTGTCATGCAAATGGCTAAGGCTCAGGAATCCCTGATCCGCAGCAACTTCATTACCCTGGATCTGGGGCTCAAGCTACGCCAGACCCTGGGCGACCAGTTGATCTTGATGCTCAACGACCGGCCGGACCCGGCCGCCCTGAATACGTCGCGCCAACAGTATTTCAAGTTGTTGGACGAAGGCATCGCCCATGAAATGAGTGTCGCCAGGGTCGCAGGCTTCACTCAGGCCAAGGCCGACTACCTGACGTTTTTGGACGCGTTCGAGGAAAATGAAAATACGCCGCCTTCCCTGCGCAATAACCAAAAACTGACCACCAGTTTCAATGTATTGCGCAACGGGCTGATCAGCGAACACAAAAACGCGCTGGAAAACATCAACGAGACCGAACGCCTGTCGCGCGAACGCGCGCTGTGGATTGCCGGGCTGCTGGGGTTGGTGGGCCTGGCGGTGCTGATCATCGGTTTCATCACCGCCCACGGCATCGCCCGGCGCTTTGGCGGGCCGATCGAAGCCCTGGCCAAGGCGGCCGATAAAATCGGCCAGGGCAATTTTGATGTCACCTTGCCGATTTCTTCGGCAGCCGAAATGAACCAGTTGACCAAACGTTTTGGCATCATGGCTGAAGCGTTGCGCCAGCATCAGGCCACGAATGTCGACGAATTGCTCGCCGGCCAGCAGCGCTTGCAGGCAGTGCTCGACAGTATCGACGACGGCCTGCTGATGATCGACCGCCAAGGCCGCCTGGAACACCTCAACCCTGTCGCCCAGCGCCAATTAGGCTGGGACGAAAGCCGCCTGGGCGAGGGCCTGGGCGAAGCGCTGCAACGCCCGGAACTGGATGAGCAACTGCATCTGGTGCTGCGCGGCGGCAACCTGGAACGCGCACCCGACGACCTTGAAGTGGAGGTCGAGGGCGAATCACGCTTGCTGACCTACAGCATGACGCCCGTCAGCCACCACGAGGGGCATATCCTCGGCGCGGTGATGGTGTTGCATGACGTGACCGAGCAACGGGCCTTCGAGCGAGTGCGCAGTGAATTCGTGTTGCGTGCCTCCCACGAACTGCGTACGCCAGTCACGGGCATGCATATGGCATTCGGCCTGTTCCAGGAACGGGCGAAATTCCCCCCTGAGTCCCGCGAAGCCGACCTGTTGAATACGGTCAACGAAGAAATGCAGCGCTTGATGCAACTGATCAATGACTTGCTGAACTTTTCCCGCTACCAGAACGGCCTGCAAAAACTCACTCTGGCGCCTTGCGACATCAACGAGCTGCTTGAACAGGCCCGCACGCGCTTTGCCGAGCTGGCGAATGCACAAAACATCGAGCTGGTGGTAGAAGCGCAGGCGCAACTGCCCAGGCTGCATGCCGACCAGGCGCAATTGGAGCGGGTGCTCGACAATCTACTCGGCAATGCTCTGCGCCACACCAGTGACGGCGGGCAGATTCGCCTGCAAGCGCGTCGCCATGGCGAACGGCTGATCATCAGTGTCGAGGACAACGGCGAAGGCATCGCCTACGGCCAGCAGGGCAGGATTTTCGAACCTTTTGTCCAGGTAGGCCGCAAGAAAGGTGGCGCCGGCCTGGGGCTGGCGCTGTGCAAGGAGATCGTGCAGCTGCACGGCGGCCGCATGGGGGTCTATTCCCGGCCAGGGCAGGGCACGCAGTTCTATATGGCGTTGCCGCTGTAACTATCAGTCAGGCACGCCACTCAAGGGCAGCAAAGATCAAAGGTGGGAGCTGTCGAGCCCCGGCGAGGCTGCGATGACGGCGCGACTGTCACTACTGATGTTGCCTGACACATCGCTATCGCAGCCTCGCCGGGGCTCGACAGCTCCCACATGCATTGCTCGCCGCTCTTAAATACCTTAGCGGTGGTTCAATACCCTCAGGATCGCTGCGCTTTGCGCATCCGGTGTGCCATCAAACAACACCGGCCGGAAGCGCATCTGGAAGGCCGCCAGCACACGCCGCGTTGCCACATCCAGCTCGCCGGTCTGCGGCGTTGAGTAACCCAAGCGTGCCAACTCTTCCTGGAACCAGGTGATGCTCGGTAGCTGTGCAGCGTACTGCGCCTGATACCGCGCGACCGCCTGAGCCTCGGGCCAGATCCCCAGGCCTTCATCCGCCAGGCGCTTCCACGGGAACAGCGGGCCCGGATCAAGTTTGCGACCGGGGGCGATATCGCTATGACCGATAATGAACTTCGGGTTGATCCGGTTGCGCTGGCTGATGTCCTTGAGCAAGGTCACCAGGGACTGGACTTGCGCTTCGGAGTACGGATACCAGACACGCCCGGTGGGTGTATCACGGTAGCCCGGGTTGACGATCTCGATGCCGATGGAGCTGGAGTTGAGCCAGGTACGCCCCATCCACTCACTTTCTCCGGCATGCCAGGAGCGCTTGTCTTCATCCACCAGCTTATAGATGGTCGCGCGTGCATCATCGCCAATCAGGTAGTGGCTGCTGACCTGGCCTTTGGTCAATAGCGCCAGCGAACCTTCAAGGCTGGTAGCGGTGTAGTGCAGGACGACGAACTGGATACGATTATCGAAGTTCACCGACGGGTGGCTGGTATTCAGCCGCGGGCCACTTGCACAGCCAGCGAGTGTGAGGAACAGAAGAGCAGCAACGAGAAATTTCATGGCAACAGACGGTACGCTAAAGACGATAATGCAACAGTGTAACGTATCGTTTGCCGATCAGCGGCCGGCTTACAAAATGGAACAACTTTTCAGGCCGCCTGCACCTGATTGCGCCCCGCCGCCTTGGCCCGGTACAAGGCTTCGTCCGCGCGCTTGAGGGCCAGGTCGCTACGCTCGCCGGGCTGAAACTGCGCCATGCCAATGGACATGGTGATGGTCACCCGTTCGCCCTTGAAGTGAAACGGACACGCCTCAATGGCCGCCCGCAGGCGCTCGCCGAGCTCCAGCGCATCGCCCAACGCCGAATCCGGCATCAGCAGGACAAACTCCTCACCGCCAAACCGCGCGATGAAATCTGTCGCTCGCAAGCGCTTGCTCAACACATTGGCGATGATCTTCAGCACCTTGTCGCCCGCCAGATGGCCGTAGCCGTCGTTGATGCGCTTGAAGTGATCCAGGTCCAGCATCGCCAGTGACAGGTTGTTGCCCTGTTGATGCCACGCATTGACCTCGTATTCCAGGCGTTCACTCCAGGCCGCACGATTGGGCAGGCCGGTGAGCGGGTCGATCAGCGCTTTCTGGCGCTGGACCTCAAGGTGATCACGATAGCCCTGGGCCTCCTGCTCCATGCTCGCCACCCGTTCGGCCAACCCCTGCAACCGCTCGGCCACTTCATGCTCGCGCTGGTCACGTTGCTTTTGATGCTCGTCCATGGCGCCCAGCAGCCCCTCAAGATGGCTTTCCAGCACTTGCTTGAGGTCATCAAGATCGGCCGCTTCCTGGACACTGCTTTGCAAGCCATCCATCTGCTCACGGATTTGCGTATCCATCTCGCGCGCGGCGCTGCGGCTGTCGGCGTGCCCGTCGCTGGCCGCCTGCAAATTGCTCTGGAAGGCTTCCAGCCGCTCGTTTAGGCGCTTTAAGTAGGCTTCAAACTCATGCTGGCCACTGTCGGTGATGGCCAGCATCAATACCGCCAGGTCATCGAGGATCGGCAGCAACTCGTACCAGTTCAGCCCGTGGGCCAGGCGTTCGCGCATGGCTTGCGCCTGGGGCCGGTGATGCTCGGGTAGGTCGAGGTCGCCCAGCAGGCCGAGCAGAGTGTCTTCGATATGTTTGGCTACGGAGCTGTAGGACGGCTCAGGCGAGTCGGGCAAGGCGTACAGCGCCTCGGGATCGACTTCAGCCAGCTCGTCATCCAGCACCGGCGGCAACGACAGACTGCCGATCGCCGTAGGTTGCGGCGGAGCCTGGGGGGCAACTACCGCCGCAGCGGCCGCACCTTCAGGTGGCGGCGTAACACTCACCTCCACAGGCCGAGACGGTTCCGGGGCCTGGGCCGCGACAGCAGGCATTTCGACCGGCGATAAGCGGGGAGCGTAAACCTGAGGCAGCGGTACCACACGCTCATCGACATCGACGACCCGGGGCGCAATGGCAATAGACGCAGGTGCCGCCTCAAGCACTGCCGGCTGCGAGGCCTGGGCTGGTGGCGCAAAGGCTCGCAGGGCCTGGGCCAGCTCGGGAGCATCCTCAACCACCTGGGCAACCGGACTTGCGGCAACCGCCGGGGTTGGCCGCGAGGGCGGAGAAACGCGGGGTTCAACCGTCGCGACTTCTGCATCCGACTCCTTGCCGCCAAACAGACGCTGCAACAGACCTGGGCGAGCAGGCTCATCATCGGACTCAAGATTGCTCAGGGCCTGCCCTTGAAGGCTGCTCAACTCACTGAGCAGCAGGGGAATCTCCCGTGCCTGGCCGACGCGGCTGTCCAACTGCTTGGCAAAGCTCTTCAACGGGCGGCTGACTTCCCGGGGCAACGGCAGCGCCTGCAATTGCGCGACCAGCGCGGTCAGCGCGGTACTGATTTGATCAACCCGTGTCTCACGGCGCTGCTCGGAGTCCAGCACGGCCTTTTCCAGGCGCGGCAACAACGCAGCGAGCGCAGCGTCCATCTCATCGGTGCGCACCACATCGCGCATCTCTTTCATGCACTGGTCGACGGCCCGGTCCGTGCCCTCGGCCGCCAGCGTGCTGCGCACCAGCCCACGGCGCAGCAAGTCGAGGCGCGCAGCCCAACGGCGTTCGAGCTTTTCTTGTTGCTCGATGCTTAACAGGTATTTTTCTTTCCAGCGCTGGGCGTCGTCGCTCATGCAAGGGGTCCGCGAAGGCCGGGGCTCAGCGCGGGTAATGCATCAGCCGTGAGCGAACCCGGCAGACGAATCTCTACCGCGACCGGCAGGTGATCGGAAATGGGTTGCGCCAGCACCTGCACGCGTTCCAGCGTCAGGGTCGGGCTTAACAAAATGTGATCTAGGCAGCGCTGCGGGCGCCAACTGGGGAAAGTGGCTTCGACCTGCGGCGCCAGCAGCCCCAAATCGCGCAATGGAGAATTTTGCAGCAGGTCGCTGGCATGGGTGTTCATGTCCCCCATCAGCACCTGATGCTTGTATCCGCCAATCAGCTCACGGATGTAGGCCAGTTGCAGGGTCCGGGTACGTGCGCCCAGCGCCAGGTGCATCATGACCACTACCAGCGCCTCGGGGCCCTCGCCGAAACGCACAAGGATCGCCCCGCGCCCTTTCGGGCCCGGCAGGGGATGGTCTTCGATCACCCAGGGCTTGAGACGGCTGAGCACCCCATTGCTGTGCTGGCCCAGTCGCCCGAGGTTGCGATTGAGTTGCTGGTACCAGTAGGGAAAAGCACCCAGCTGAGCCAGATGCTCGACCTGATTGACGTAGCCCGAACGCAGGCTGCCACCATCGGCTTCCTGCAGGGCCACCAGGTCGAAGTCACCCAGCAGGTCGCCAATCTTTTGCAGATTGCCGGCCCGACCATTGTGGGGCAGCAAATGCTGCCAGCCACGGGTCAGGTAATGACGGTATTTCTCGGTACTGATGCCAACCTGGATATTGAAGCTCAGCAAGCGCAGCCGGCTGTCCGCCGGCAGGCCGGTGGACGCGAGGTGATGTTCGTTGACCTGCGGATCATGCCGGCCAACAACGCGTTCGGTACCCCAGCGACGCATGGCGAGCCCCTTACTTGGCTGCGCGCTCTTTGGCGATCAACTGGTCGGCAACGTTCAGGGTCGCTTCAGGACCGCCGGTGGAGCCCAGGTCAAAGCGGTATTTGCCGTTGACGATCAGGGTTGGAACGCCTTGCACGCCATATTTTTGCGCGAGTTCCTTGGCCTGCTTGATTTGGCCCTGGATGGCAAAGGAGTTGAAAGTGGCGAGGAACTTGTCCTTGTCCACGCCTTGGGTGGCGAGGAAATCGGCCATTTCGTCAGGCTTGGTCAGGCGCTTGCCTTGTTTCTGGATCGCTTCGAACACTGCGTTGTGGACCTTATGCTCCACGCCCATGGCTTCCAGGGTCAGGAACATCTGGCCGTGGGCATCCCAAGGACCGCCGAACATGGCAGGGATACGCTTGAAGTTCACATCCGACGGCAGCTTCTCGGCCCAAGGATTGATGGTTGGCTCAAAGGAATAGCAATGCGGGCAGCCATACCAGAACAGCTCTACGACTTCGATCTTGCCTGGCACGGAAACCGGCACAGGATTGGCCAATTCAACATAGGTCTTACCCGCTTCAAGCGGCACGTCGGCGGCTTGTGCGGTCATGCCGAACAGGCTGGCAGTGACGAGAGCGGCGCTGAGGATCAGATTACGCATGCTTTACTCCTGGACAAATAAAGTCGCCTCGCGCGACCTTTTTTATGACAGGTCTACACGGGCATGAGTTCGTTAGTGTAACGGTAGCGGCCACAAAAAAGGGCGGCCTGAGCCACCCTTTTTATGCTTGCATCGACGGATTAATCGAGCGTTAACGTTGCGCGGGCAACGTCAGGTCATCCGCGCCTTACTTATGCAGGCCCTGGATGTAGCTGGACACCGCCGCAATGTCTTCGTCGCTCAGCTTACGGGCGATGGTACGCATGGTCATGGCATCGCCATCGTTGGCACGACCGGCCTCTTCCTTGCGGAAATCAGTCAGTTGCTTGGCGATGTACTGGGCGTGCTGGCCACCCAGGTGCGGGAAACCGGCAGCCGCGTTACCCGAACCATCCGGGGAATGGCAACCGGTACAGGCTGGCAGGCCTTTTTCGAGGTTGCCGCCACGGAACAGTGCTTCACCACGGGCAACGATTTTTGGATCCGCCGCACCGACACTGCCGGCCTGGCTGGCGTAATACGCCGCGATATCCGCCAGGTCCTGATCACTGAGATTGGTCAGCAAGCCGGTCATTTCCAGAACCGTGCGCTTGCCGTCCTTGATGTCGTGCATCTGCTTGGTCAGGTAACGTTCACCCTGGCCCGCCAGTTTTGGAAAGTTGGGCGCCGGGCTGTTGCCATCCGGTCCATGGCAGGCACCACATACGGCGGCCTTTGTCTGGCCAGCAGTAGCGTCACCTGCAGCATGGGCAACACCAGTGATGCCCAAGGTCAACAGCAGACTCACGATCAATTTGTTCATCAGCTAATCCAATTACGGCTAAAGGTTATAGAGTTATGGACCGGGTCTACTCGCTCATCAAAAGAATGATGGCCTGGTAATCCTCGGCACGGCATTCCATGCACAAACCACGCGGCGGCATCGCCTTGAAACCCTCGGTCACGTGCTGCACCAGCGTCTCCATGCCTTGCGCCAGTCTCGGCGCCCAGGCTGCCTGGTCACCCCGCTTGGGGGCCGTTGGCAACTGTCCGGCATGGCAAGCCGCACAAACGCGGTTGTACACAGCTTCCGGATCCTGTGTAGCCTGAGCACTGTAAAGTGGTATCAGGACACCGACAGCTAGCAGCCACCTGGTCATACGTCGACCTTTTCAGGGTTTGGAAGCGTTTTGCGTTCTAATGCGCAATAAAGGTCTATCGCTCCCGTGAACTTCATCCTTCGCTGGGACAAAGCACACACAAAATCTGCGGCATTATATACTGGCGCTACTGAAACGGGAACGACACTACTTGCCGCACCCATTCCCGGCACCGCCCACATCGGAAATCCCATGCAACTCAAGAACCCCATCCTCGGTCTGTGCCAACAGTCCACCTTCATGCTCAGCGCCGCCAAAGTCGACCAATGCCCCGACGACGAAGGCTTTGAAGTGGCCTTCGCCGGGCGCTCCAACGCCGGCAAATCCAGCGCGCTCAACACCCTGACCCATGCCAGCCTGGCTCGCACCTCGAAAACCCCGGGCCGCACACAGCTCCTCAACTTCTTCAAGCTAGACGATGATCGGCGTCTGGTCGACCTGCCGGGCTACGGTTACGCAAAAGTACCTATCCCATTGAAGCTGCACTGGCAGCGTCACCTGGAAGCCTACCTGGGTGGTCGCGAGAGTTTGAAAGGGTTGATCCTGATGATGGACATCCGTCATCCAATGACCGATTTCGACCTGCTGATGCTCGATTGGGCCGTCGCCAGCGGCATGCCGATGCACATTTTGCTGACCAAGGCCGACAAGCTGACCTACGGCGCCGCCAAGAACACGTTGCTCAAAGTGCAGGCCGAAATCCGCAAAGGTTGGGGTGACGCGATCACGATCCAGCTGTTCTCGGCGCCCAAGCGCATGGGCCTGGAAGACGCCTATACCGTGCTGGCAGGCTGGATGGAGCTGGCGGACAAAGGTGCAGAAATCGCTGAGTGACACTTTGTTGCGGGCAAAAAAAATCCCGAACTTCGTATGGGGAGGGGAAGTTCGGGATCTAAGTACTCCGGACCGCTAGGGCGGGGTCCAGATATCTGCCAACACTTAACACAACATAGGAGCATTGAAGGGCTTCACCACCCATTCAGTAACTCTGAGTGACGTTTCATGGGTTAAGTTCCGGCGCCACGGAAAAACTATTGGAAATAACCTTCAGCCGTTTCCGATCTATAGGCATTGCTGCGACCTCATGCCGCAGCAATGCCAGATGATCAGTGCGCTTCGTCCCAGTTATCACCCACCCCGACCTCAACCAACAGCGGCACATCCAGCTTCGCAGCACTGCTCATGTGCTCACGAATCTTCTCGCTGACCTCAGCCACCAGATCTTCACGGACCTCGACCACCAATTCATCGTGCACCTGCAGGATGACCTTGGCATCCAGCCCCGACTCCGTCAGCCAGTTGTCGACCTTGACCATCGCCTTCTTGATGATATCGGCGGCAGTGCCCTGCATCGGCGCGTTGATCGCGGTACGTTCTGCGCCTGCGCGCTCCTGCGGCTTGTTGGAGTGGATGTCCGGCAGGTACAGGCGGCGCCCGAACAGGGTTTCTACATAGCCCTGGTCGGAAGCCTGGGCGCGGGTGCGCTCCATGTACTCGCGCACCCCCGGGTAGCGGGCGAAGTACACATCGATATAGGCCTTGGCCGTCTTGGTATCGACGCCGATATCCTTGCCCAGCTTCTGCGCACCCATGCCGTAGATCAGGCCGAAGTTGATCGCCTTGGCGCTGCGGCGCTGGTCGGACGTGACCTCACCCAACTCGACCTTGAACACTTCGGCCGCCGTAGCCGTGTGCACATCCAGGTTGTCGCGGAACGCGTTCAGCAAGCCCTCGTCCTTGGACAAGTGCGCCATGATCCGCAGTTCGATCTGCGAATAGTCCGCCGCCAGTAGCTTGTAGCCCTTGGGCGCGACGAATGCCTGGCGGATCCGCCGGCCTTCGGCGGTGCGCACCGGGATGTTCTGCAAGTTCGGGTCACTGGACGACAAACGCCCGGTGGCCGCCACGGCCTGGTGGTAAGAGGTGTGGATGCGCCCGGTACGTGGGTTGATCTGCTCAGGCAAGCGGTCGGTGTAGGTGCTTTTGAGCTTGCTCATGCTGCGGTACTGCATCAGTACCTTAGGCAGCGGGAAGTCATCTTCAGCCAACTTGGCCAATACTTCCTCGGCGGTCGAGGCCTGCCCCTTACCGGTTTTCTTCAACACCGGCAGCCCGAGTTTTTCGTAGAGGATCGCCCCCAACTGCTTGGGTGAACCGAGGTTGAACTCCTCGCCGGCGATCTCGTATGCCTGGCGCTCCAGTTCCATCATCTTGTTGCCCAGCTCGATGCTTTGCACGCCCAGCAGCGCGGCATCCACCAGGGCACCCTGGCGCTCGATACGCGCCAGCACCGGCACCAACGGCATCTCGATATCCGTCAGTACACTGGCCAGGCTCGGCAGCGCCGCAAGTTGTGCGTGCAATGCCAAGTGCAGGCGCAGGGTCACATCGGCATCTTCGGCAGCGTAGGGGCCTGCCTGCTCCAGGGGAATCTGGTCAAAGGTCAGTTGCTTGGCGCCTTTGCCGGCAATGTCCTGGAAGCTGACGGTGTCATGCTCCAGGTACTTCTTGGCCAGGCTATCCATGTCGTGGCGGGTCGCGGTGGAGTTCAGCACGTAGGATTCGAGCATGGTGTCGAAGGCGATGCCACGTACGGTGATGCCCCGCGCCGGGTCGCCGCCGATGGCGCAATTGGCCAGGATATTCATGTCGAACTTGGCGTGCTGGCCCACCTTGAGCTTTTGCGGGTCTTCCAGCAGCGGCTTCAAGGCCAGCAGTACCGTATCGCGGTCCAGTTGCTCGGGTACGCCGATGTAGGAGTGGGTCAGCGGGATGTAGGCCGCTTCATTGGCCTGCACGGCGAACGAAACCCCTACCAGTTGCGCCTGCTGGGCATCGACGCCAGTGGTTTCGGTATCGAAGGCAAACAGCTTCGCGTCATTGAGCTTTTTCAGCCAGACGTCAAAGCGGGCCTGGTCGAGGACGGTTTCGTACTGCGCCTCGACCGGGGCCTGCGTCTCTGCGGCCTCAGGCTCAGCCGAGGACTGCACCGGCGCGGCGTCGGCAGCGGCTTTGAGTTCGACCCGCTTGGCATCGCGCTGAATCTCATCGATCCAGCTCTTGAATTCCAGCAGGGTGTACAGCTCCAGCAGCTTCTCGCGATCCGGCTCGATCAGGTGCAAGTCTTCCAGGCCGACATCCAGTGGCACGTCGACCTTGATGGTCGCCAACTGGTAGGACAGGAACGCCATCTCTTTATGCTCTTCGAGCTTGGCCGGCAGGGTCTTGGCCCCACGGATCGGCAAGGTCGGGACAATATCGAGCTGCTCGTAAAGCTCTTTCAGGCCGCCGTTCACACCGACCAACAGGCCCGATGCGGTCTTAGGACCAATCCCTGGAACCCCCGGGATGTTATCGGAGGAATCGCCCATCAGCGCCAGATAATCGATGATCTGCTCGGGAGCGACGCCGAATTTCTCCTTAACGCCGTCGATGTCCATCGCACTACCGGTCATGGTGTTGACCAAGGTAATGTGCCCGTCGACCAGTTGCGCCATGTCCTTGTCGCCGGTAGAAATCACCACCGGGCGGTCAGCGGCTGCGCTGCTGCGGGCCAGGGTGCCGATCACGTCATCCGCTTCAACGCCTTCGACGCACAGCAGCGGGAAGCCCAGGGCAATCACGCTCTGGTGCAGCGGCTCGATCTGCACGCGCATGTCATCGGGCATGCTCGGGCGATTGGCCTTGTATTCGGCGTACATGTCATCGCGAAATGTCCCGCCCTTGGCGTCGAACACCACTGCGAACGGGCTGCCCGGGTACTGCTTGCGCAGGCTTTTGAGCATGTTCAACACGCCCTTGACCGCACCGGTGGGCAGGCCTTTGGACGTGGTCAGCGGCGGCAGCGCGTGGAAGGCGCGGTACAGATATGAAGAACCGTCCACCAGGACGAGGGGGGCTTGGCTCATGAGCAGGATCAACCTTTTCGGCGGGTCAGGCGCTAGAATAGCCGGACCAATGACAACAAAGGGACAAGGTTATCATGCGTACATTCAATCGCCTGCTGTTGACCGGCTTGATTGCACTCGCTCCGATGGCTGCCATGGCGGCAGACGACGCTCCCTCGGGGGATCCGGAAGTCACCATTCGCACGGAAGGCGACAAGACCATCCAGGAATACCGTCAAAATGGCTTCCTGTATGCAATCAAGGTAACCCCGAAAGGCGCGCCCCCGTATTTCCTGGTGCGCGCAGACGGAACCGATGCGAACTTCATCCGCTCGGACCAGCCGGATATGCTGATCCCGTCATGGAAGATCTTCGAATGGAAATGATTTCTTAATTTTAATCGGCGCCGCGGCCCGCGGCGCCCGTACTGGCAGTTTTAACCATGTCTGTGTTCACCCCCCTGGCTCGGCCCGAGCTGGAAACCTTTCTCGCCCCTTATGGGCTCGGCCGCCTGCTCGATTTCCAGGGGATTGCCGCGGGTAGCGAAAACACCAACTTTTTTATCAGCCTGGAAAAGGGCGAATTTGTCCTGACCCTGGTTGAACGCGGCCCCGTGGACGAAATGCCGTTCTTCATCCAATTGCTGGACGTGCTCCACGACGCCGACCTGCCCGTGCCTTACGCCCTGCGCACCACCGACGGCGTGGCCCTGCGTGAATTGGCGGGCAAGCCGGCGCTGCTGCAACCGCGCCTGGCGGGCAAGCACATCCAGGACGCCAACGCCCAGCATTGCGTGCAGGTGGGTGAACTGCTCGCTCACCTGCACCTGGCCACCCAGGGCGACAAGGTGCTGGAACGCAAGACCGATCGAGGGCTGGACTGGATGCTCGACGAAGGCGCGCAACTGATCTCGCACCTCGACGCAGCGCAACAGAACCTGTTGCAAGCGGCCCTGGATGAAATCCAGCAGCACAAGGCACACATCCTCACGCTGCCCCGCGCCAACATCCACGCCGACCTGTTTCGTGACAACGCGATGTTCGAAGGTACTCACCTGACCGGGTTGATCGACTTCTACAACGCCTGTTCCGGACCGATGCTGTACGACGTGGCGATTGCCCTGAATGACTGGTGCTCGGACGCTGACGGCGTGATTGATGGCCACCGCGCCCGCGCGCTGCTGGGGGCGTATGCAGCACTGCGACCGTTCAGCGCCAGGGAAGCCGAGCTGTGGCCGACGATGTTGCGGGTCGCGTGTGTACGGTTCTGGCTGTCACGCCTGATTGCGGCAGAGTCGTTTGCCGGGCAGGACGTGTTGATTCACGATCCACGGGAGCTCCAGCAGCGGTTGGAGCAGCGCCAGCAGGTTGCGATCCAGCTGCCACTCGCCCTCTAAATGTGGGAGCGGGCTTGCTCGCGATGGCATTGTGTCAGTCACCCGCTACTTGGCTGACACACCGCATTCGCGAGCAAGCCCGCTCCCACATGGGTTTTGCGGTGTGCCTACAGTGATTCCAGGCACCCTGCCAAATCATTGCCCAGCTTCTCCAGCAACTGTTCATAGCCTTGAGCGGTGGCCGGGGTGTAGCCGCCCAACGCATCCAACTCCGCCAGCTTCACCGGCAGGCCCGCCACCAGGGTCTCGGCCAGGCGTGGGCGCAATGGCGGCTCGCTGAACACACAGGTCTTGCCTACTTCTTGCAGGCGCGTGCGCATCGCCGCCACATGCTGGGCGCCGGGTTGCACTTCGGCAGCCACGCTGAATACACCGGTGTGCTTGAGGCCATAGGTGTCTTCAAAGTAATCGAAGGCTTCGTGGAACACGAAGTAAGGCTTGCCGGCGATCCCCGCCAGGCGCGCCTTGAGACGCACATCCAAGGCATCCAGGCGGCCGTCGAAGGCTTGCAGGTTGCTCTGGTAGCGCGCTGCGTTGGCCGGATCGGCCGCGCTCAAGTCCGCCGCCATTTTCGCCGCAATCACCCGCGCATTGACCGGCGACAACCACAAGTGAGCATCCAGGCTGCCCGGGCGATGATCGTGATCATGCTCGTCGGCTTCTTCGGCGTGGGAGTGGTTATCTTCGGCGAAATGCCGCAATTTCAGACCCGCCAGCTCCTGCACCGCAACGGTCGGCAAGCGGCGGCCCTTGAGCACGCGTGGCAGAAAGCCTTCCATGTCGGGGCCGATCCAATACAGCAGTTCCACCGATTGCACACGCCGTACGTCGGAAGGGCGCAGCGCATAGTTATGCGGCGACGCTCCCGGCGGCAGCAAAACCTCTGGAACCGCCACGCCGTCCTGCACTGCGGCGGCAATCAACTGCAATGGCTTGATGCTGGTCAGCACCCGAACCTCAGCCTGAGCAGCACCGATGACGAACAAACTGGTGACAAATACGACAAAAACGGGAAAAAGTCGGGACACGATGAGCACTCAAGGCGGCAGGAACGGGTAACATAATAACGTCTCTCACAAAAATCTGTCGCCGCTCATGCCTAAAACACCGCTTGCCAGCCGTCCCCACGACCACTCTCACTGCGTACACACCGCACTGTCAGAGGCCGACGCCCTGTGCGCACGCCAAGGCCTGCGCCTGACGGCCCTGCGCCGGCGGGTGCTGGAACTGGTGTGGCAGAGCCACAAACCGCTGGGCGCCTACGACATTCTCGGCGTGCTCAGCGAGCAGGACGGCCGCCGCGCCGCGCCGCCGACGGTGTACCGTGCGCTGGACTTCCTGCTGGAAAACGGCCTGGTGCACCGCATCGCCTCGTTGAACGCCTTTGTCGGCTGCAATCACCCGGAGCATGCGCACCAGGGCCAGTTCCTGATCTGCCGCGAATGCCACGCCGCCATCGAACTTGAACAAAAAAGCATCAGCGACGCGATTATCAAGAGCGCCAGCGATGTGGGCTTTCGGGTCGAAGGGCAGACCGTCGAAGTGGTGGGTATCTGCTCGGGCTGCCAGGGGGCTTGATGAGCACTGCGCTAATCCGCCTGGAACAGGTCGGGGTCTCGTTCGCCGGCCAGAACGTGCTGGACAACATTCACCTGAGCGTCGAGCCAGGGCAGATCGTGACCCTGATCGGCCCCAACGGCGCCGGCAAGACCACGCTAGTGCGTGCGGTATTGGGCCTGCTCAAGCCCGACAGCGGCAGTGTCTGGCGCAAGCCCAGGCTGCGCATCGGCTACATGCCACAAAAATTGCACGTCGACCCGACTTTACCGTTGTCGGTGCTGCGCTTCCTGCGCCTGGTGCCTGGCGTGGATCGCGCCCGGGCCCTGGCCGCGCTCAAGGAAGTCGGCGCCGAACAGGTGATCGACAGCCCGGTGCAAAGCATCTCCGGCGGTGAAATGCAGCGCGTCCTGCTGGCGCGCGCCCTGTTGCGCGAACCTGAGCTGCTGGTACTCGACGAACCCGTGCAGGGCGTCGACGTCGCCGGCCAGGCCGAGCTGTACAGCCTGATCACCCGCCTGCGCGACCGCCATGGCTGCGGCGTGCTGATGGTGTCCCACGATCTGCACCTGGTGATGAGCACCACTGACCAGGTGGTATGCCTCAATCGCCACGTCTGCTGCTCCGGCCACCCGGAACAGGTCAGCGGCGACCCGGCCTTCGTCGAGCTGTTCGGCAAGAACGCCCAGAGCCTGGCGATTTATCACCACCATCACGACCATGCCCATGACCTGCATGGCGCCGTGGTTGCCGATCCGACTGCCCCTCATACCCACGTCCACGGAGATAGCTGCAAGCATGGCTGATTTTCTGCTCTACGCCCTGCTCGCAGGCTTGGCCTTGGCGCTGGTGGCGGGCCCGCTGGGCTCGTTCGTGGTCTGGCGGCGCATGGCCTACTTTGGCGATACCTTGTCCCACGCGGCCCTGCTCGGCGTGGCCCTGGGCTTTTTGCTGGACGTCAGCCCGACCATCGCAGTGACCGTCGGCTGCCTGCTGCTCGCCGTGCTGCTGGTGACCCTGCAACAGCGCCAGCCCCTGGCGTCGGACACCCTGCTGGGGATCCTCGCGCCCAGCACGCTGTCCCTGGGCCTGGTAGTCCTGAGCTTTATGCACGAAGTGCGTATCGACCTGATGGCCTATCTGTTCGGCGACCTGCTGGCGATCAGCCCCACGGACCTGGCCTGGATTCTCGGCGGCAGCGCTGCTGTATTGATCCTGTTGGTGGCCCTGTGGCGCCCGCTGCTGGCAATTACCGTCCACGAACAACTGGCCACCGTCGAAGGCTTGCCTGTGCCAGCACTGCGCATGACCCTGATGTTGCTGATTGCCGTGGTGATTGCTGTCGCAATGAAGATTGTCGGCGTATTGTTGATCACGTCGCTATTGATCATCCCCGCCGCCGCCGCCCAGCGTCATGCACGCTCGCCGGAACAGATGGCGGTCGGCGCCAGTCTGCTGGGGATGCTTGCCGTGTGTGGCGGCCTGGCGCTGTCCTGGTTCAAGGACACCCCGGCCGGGCCGTCGATTGTGGTCACGGCCGCCGCACTGTTTCTGCTGAGTTTTGTCCTGCCCCGTCGAGGGGTGTAGACTTGCTCGCTTTTTGCGCAATTAGAGAGTCGCAGGAATGAAGCCGTTCACCTCCCGTTATCTGCTCCTTGCCGCATTTTCCCTGCTGCTGGGCGCCTGCCAAAGCACCCCGCCCGTCGCCCCTGAGGTTCCGGATGCGCGCGCTGCGGCCATTGCACAACTGGAACAAAACCTGGCCAGCAGCGAGCTGGCCACCGCCGAGGACCAACTGGCTGCGTTGCAGGCCCAGTCGCCCGACGACCCGGCCCTGGAGCCTTATCAACGTCAGTTGGCCGAAGCCTATTTGCAGCGCAGCCAGATCGTCCTGCAAAAAGGTGATGTCAACGCCGCCGCCACCGCCCTGAGCCGCGCCCGCGCCTTGATGCCCAAGGCGCCAGCGCTGACGGGTGGGGTCAACAGCGCCATCGCCCACGCACGCAAGGCCGAGCTGGATAAAGCCGAAGCCGCCCTCAAGGCCGCCGAAGCCAAGCCACCGGCCAAGGTGATCGACCCCACTGCCGAGAGCACCACGGTTGCGCTGAACCTCACGGATATTCAGGAGTTGCGCCATCAACTGGATGCCATCGCCACCGATGTGGTGAATTACCAGTGTGATGTGAGCATCCAGGTGCCGCGCACCGAGGATTACCCGTGGCTGAACACGCTGCTGACCAAGCGGGTGAAACGCCTCGACTCAGGCTACGACCTGAAGATCCACCGGCAGATCCTCAAGCATATTCCGGCCCAGGTTGTGCTGATTCCGCGCAAGGCGGACTGACGCCAACCCCTGTAGGAGCGAGCTTGCTCGCGAAAAACCAATAGCCACCGCAGGCTAACTGACAGCTCTGCGCTATCGTTGGCGGTCTTCGCGAGCAAGCTGGCTCCTACAAGATCAGGCCGGAACCGCCTTGGCCCGAGGCTCGCGCCCCCAAACCCGATGCTGGGCAATTGCCACAAAAAACGCCTTCAACGCCTTGGCATCCCCGCCAACAATCAACCCCGCATCCGCTTCCAGCTTCAACACGCCCAGCAACTGCTTCGCTTCACCGGCCAACGCAATCGCCTTCAAATGCTTGTACGCCTCCAGCAGGTAATGCAACGCCACGCCATCACCGCTCAACGTCTGGATCGACTTCGCCCCACCCGGCACAAACACTGCGTCGAACGCGACCGACGGCAAGCCTTCCATCGAAGCATCCACCGCCAGGCTCTTACCGTCTGCGGTGGTCACCGGCGCCGAGGTCGGCCCCAGCAATTTGGCATGGGCACCTTGCGCGGCCAGCGCCTTTTTCAGTGCAGCAATCGCGACACCATCAACACCGTTGGCCGCCAGGATCGCCACCTTGCGCGTCTTGATATCCCCCGACAGCAGGTTGGCCTGGCTCAAGGCCGGCGAGCGCTCTGGCGCAGTCTTGCGCACCGGCACGGTGCCTTTTTTCGGCGCTGGCAGGCCCAGGTTCTGCGCCACGCGCTTGGCCAGTCCCAGATCGATATTGGCCAGGATCTCATTCACCTGGCGCGCCCGGATAAACTCACGCTCGACCTTGCCCAGTTCAAAGCTGTAGGCCGCGATGATGTGCTCCTGCTCGTGCTGGCTCATGCTGTTGAAGAACAGGCGCGCCTGGGAAAAGTGATCGCCGAAAGACTCACTGCGCTGGCGAATCTTGTGCGCGTCGATGCGCTCCGGGTAGGACTCGAAACCGCCGTCTTGCGCTGCCGGCGGGGTTTCTTTCGGCCAGCCGCCATCGATCGAGTTCGGCTCGTAGGACGCACGCCCCTTGTCGATGGTGGAGCGGTGCATCGCATCACGCTGGCCGTTATGAAACGGCGCTACTGGCCTATTGATCGGCAACTCATGAAAGTTCGGGCCACCTAGACGACTGATCTGCGTATCGGTGTAGGAGAACAGCCGACCTTGCAACAGCGGATCATTGGAGAAGTCGATACCCGGCACGATATGACCAGGGCAGAAAGCCACCTGCTCGGTCTCGGCAAAATAGTTGTCCGGGTTGCGATTGAGCACCATCTTGCCCAGCGGCATGATCGGCACCAGCTCTTCGGGGATCAGCTTGGTCGGGTCAAGAATATCGAAATCGAACTTATGCTCGTTTTCTTCAGGAATGACCTGCACCCCCAGCTCCCACTCGGGATAGTCACCGCCCTCGATGGACTCCCACAAGTCACGTCGGTGGAAGTCAGTGTCCTTGCCTGCGAGTTTTTGCGCCTCATCCCACACCAGCGAGCAGGTGCCCACCGTAGGACGCCAATGGAACTTGACGAAGTTGGACTGGCCTTCGGCATTGATCAGGCGAAAGGTGTGCACGCCAAACCCCTGCATACTGCGCAGGCTTTTCGGGATCGCCCGGTCGGACATGGCCCAGATCACCATATGCGCCGATTCCGGTACCAGCGACACAAAGTCCCAGAACGTATCGTGAGCCGAACCGCCCGTGGGCATTTCGTTATGGGGCTCGGGTTTTACCGCATGGACAAAGTCCGGGAACTTGATGGCGTCCTGGATAAAGAACACCGGCATGTTGTTGCCGACCAGATCGAAGTTGCCTTCCTCTGTGTAGAACTTCACCGCAAAGCCGCGCACATCGCGCACGGTATCGCCCGAACCGCGCGGCCCTTGCACCGTGGAAAAGCGTACGAATACCGGCGTTTTATGCCCAGGGTCGCGTAGGAAACCGGCCTTGGTCAGCGCCGAATGGTTCTCGTAGGATTGAAAGTAACCATGAGCCCCCACACCGCGGGCGTGCACGATGCGCTCCGGAATACGCTCGTGGTCAAAGTGCGTGATCTTTTCACGCATGATGAAATCTTCCAGCAGCGAAGGCCCGCGAGCGCCGGCCTTCAGGCTGTTCTGGTTATCGGAGATTTTCACCCCCTGATTGGTGCGCAGCGCCTGGCCAGTGGCGTCGGAACGGAATTTTTCCAGGCTTTGCAGCTTGGCATTGGTGTTGCCACGGTCCAGGGTATCGGTGCCGGCAAGCTCGCTCTTGGCCGCCCTTGCGGGTTTCTTGGTACTCATCAGACAAAACTCCTCGTTTGCGTAGGCCAGAGCGGTCCCTGGCTCGTTTGAGCAAAACCCCAGGCACGGCACCTGGGAAATCGAGTTGCCTAAGTAGTGACTGACACGGTTTTTGACCGTTCCTTTTTTATGACCTTTGATCGCGTTATTGCCAAATCACTGGTTGAATACGAAATAAATGCTAAGAAACACTAGATGGACAGGCTAAAATGCGCGCCCGGCTAACCGCTGATCCCTTTTCAATGCGCCCCACAAGGTTCGCTACGTGATCGAGTTTCATAACGTCCATAAAACCTACCGGGTCGCCGGCAAGGATATCCCCGCACTGCACCCCACCAGCCTGCGCGTCGAGAACGGCCAGGTGTTCGGCCTGATTGGCCACTCTGGTGCGGGAAAAAGTACTCTGCTGCGCCTGATAAACCGTCTGGAAGAACCTTCGGGCGGCCAGATCAAGGTCGACGGCGAAGAAGTCACCGCCCTGGATGCCAACGGCCTGCGCCGTTTCCGGCAACAGGTCGGGATGATCTTCCAGCACTTCAACCTGCTGGCCTCCAAGACCGTCGCCGACAACGTCGCGCTGCCGCTGACCCTGGCGGGCGAGTTGTCGCGCCGCGAGATCGATGCACGCGTGGCCGAACTACTGGACCGTGTCGGCCTGGCCGACCACGCCAAGAAGTACCCGGCGCAGTTGTCCGGCGGCCAGAAGCAGCGCGTCGGCATCGCCCGCGCCCTGGCCACCAAGCCCAAGATCCTGCTGTGCGACGAGGCCACCAGCGCCCTTGACCCGCAGACCACCGCCTCAGTCCTGCAACTGCTGGCCGAGATCAACCGCGAGCTGAACCTGACGATCGTGTTGATCACCCATGAAATGGACGTGATCCGCCGTGTCTGTGACCAGGTCGCGGTGATGGATGCCGGTGTGATCGTCGAGCAAGGCCCGGTTGCCCAGGTGTTCCTGCACCCCACGCACGCGACCACCAAACGGTTCGTGCAGGAAGCCGAGCAAGTCGATGAAGGCGAGCAGCGTGATGTCTTCGCCCATGTACCTGGGCGCATCGTACGCCTGACGTTCCAGGGCGAAGCGACCTACGCGCCACTGCTGGGTACCGTAGCCCGCGAAACGGGCGTGGACTACAGCATCCTTGCCGGTCGCATCGACCACATAAAAGATACCCCTTACGGGCAACTGACCCTGGCCATCACCGGCGGTGACATGGAAGCGGCATTCGCACGCTTTACCGCAGCCGATGTGCACATGGAGGTCCTGCGTTAATGGACGTGTTACTGCATTATTTCGACAACGTCGACTGGGCTGATATCTGGGTGGCCACCAGCGACACCATGCTGATGCTCAGCACCTCGTTGTTTTTCACCGTACTGGTGGGCCTGCCGCTGGGCATCCTGCTGTTTCTGTTCAGCCCACGGCAGTTGCTGGAGCAGAAAACCACCTATGCCGCCCTGGCCTTCGTGGTCAACGCCATCCGCTCCCTGCCGTTTATCATCCTGCTGATTGTGATGATCCCGACGACGGTGTTCCTCACGGGCACTTCGCTGGGTGTCGCCGGCGCCATTCCACCGCTGGTGGTAGGCGCTTCGACGTTCTTCGCCCGGCTGGTGGAAACCGCCCTGCGCGAGGTCGATCGCGGCATCATCGAGGCGACCCAGGCCATGGGCGCGACCACCCGGCAGATCATCACCAAGGCGCTGCTGCCCGAGGCAAAGCCCGGCATCATTGCAGCAATCACCGTGACCGCCATTGCCCTGGTGGGCTACACCGCCATGGCGGGTGTGGTGGGTGCCGGTGGCCTAGGCGACCTGGCGATCCGTTATGGGTACCAGCGTTTCCAGGATGACGTGATGGTCGTCACCGTGGTGATGTTGATTGTACTGGTGCAGATTCTGCAAACCATCGGCGATAAGCTGGTGACACACTACTCTCGAAAATAACGGCCATTGCCGGCCCCCGCCGGCAGATGCCCGAACAAGGAGCTTGTTGGATGAAAAAACTACTGGTTGCTTTCGCCGCGGTTGCCGCGTTTTCCGCCCATGCCGCCGAGACCCTGACGGTCGCCGCCACACCGGTGCCGCATGCCGAGATCCTTGAATTCGTGAAGCCGGCCCTGGCCGCGCAAGGCGTGGACCTGAAGGTCAAAGTGTTCACCGACTACGTGCAGCCGAACGTACAAGTGGCCGAGAAGCGCCTGGACGCCAACTTCTTCCAGCACCAGCCGTACCTGGATGAGTTCAACAAGGCCAAGGGCACTCACCTTGTGAGTGTGGCCGGCGTGCACCTGGAACCCCTGGGCGCGTACTCCAGCAAGTACAAGACCCTGGCCGAGCTGCCGAACGGTGCCAACGTGGTCATCCCCAACGACGCCACCAACGGCGGCCGCGCGCTGTTGCTGCTGGCCAGCAAGGGCCTGATCACCTTGAAGAACCCGACCGATATCCTGTCGACCATCAAGGACATCACCGGCAACGAAAAAGGCCTGAAATTCCGCGAACTGGAAGCCGCCACCCTGCCGCGCGTGCTGACCCAGGTCGACCTGGCGCTGATCAACACCAACTACGCCCTGGAAGCCAAGCTGGATCCCTCCAAGGATGCCCTGGCGATCGAAGGCAGCGACTCGCCTTACGTCAACATCCTGGTGACCCGTGAGGACAACAAGGATTCGGACGCGGTGCAAAAGCTGGTCAAAGCCCTGCACACCCCAGAAGTGAAGAAATTCATCAACGAGAAGTACAAAGGCGCGATTCTGCCGGCGTTCTGATCGAGCACTATCTCCAAAACACTGGAGATCGAATGTGGGAGCTGGCTTGCCTGCGATAGCGGTGGATCAGCGACCAAAAGGCTGGCTGACCTGACGCTATCGCAGGCAAGCCAGCTCCCACAGTTGATCTGTGTTGTCGGCTGGATTTGCTCCAAAACTAGTTGCGCTGCAACAACCCCGGCAACTGCGCCACCAGCTTCTGGTTGTTCAACGGCGCGCGGATAAACCCACGCTGGGTGCCATCCGGGCCGATCAGCGCCAGGTTGCCGCTATGGTCGACCGTATAGTTCGGCTTGCTGGTATCGGCTGGAATGAACGGAATGCTCACCGCATTCGACACCTTCTGCACATCCTCCACATTCGCGCCGGTCAGGCCTGCAAATTGCGGATCGAAGTAGCCCAGGTATTGCTTGAGCTGCGTCGGGGTATCGCGATGCGGATCAACGCTGACCAGGATCACCTGCAGCTTATCCACCACGTCCTTGGGCAGCTCGCTCTTGATCTGGCGCAGTTGGGCGAGGGTGGTCGGGCAGATGTCCGGGCAGAAGGTATAACCGAAGAACAGCACACTCCACTTTCCCTTCAACTCATTGACCAGCACTGGCTGGCCGTCCTGGTTGGTCATGGTCACGGGCGGCAGTTGGCGGCTTTGCGGCAACAGGATAATGCCTGCGTCGATCAGCGCCGTCGGGTCGCCCTGGTCCTTGCCGGACAGTACTTTGTTGACGGTCAGGCCCATGATCAACGCCACCAGGGCCACCAGGATAAAGACAGTTTTTTGAGTTCGAGTCATAGGTTCAACAATAAGTAGTGGTCTACGAGCAGGGCGATAAATAGCAGGAACAGGTACCAGATAGAGTACTTGAAGGTATTGATCGCCGCGTGCGGCCGACTGCCACGGTACAGCACCCAGGCCCATTGCAGAAAGCGCGCGCCCAGAACCAGTGCGCAACCGAGGTACAACAGCCCGCTCATATGGATCACATAGGGCATCAGGCTCACTGCCAGCAACGCGCAGGTGTAGAGCAGGATATGCACTTTGGTGTAGTGCTCACCGTGGGTCACCGGCAGCATCGGGATATCGGCCTTGGCGTATTCCTCCTTGCGATGAATGGCCAGGGCCCAGAAGTGCGGCGGGGTCCAGGCGAAGATGATCAGTACCAGCAACAGTGGCTCGGCGCTGACATGGCCGGTGACCGCCACCCACCCGAGCAAAGGCGGCGCGGCGCCAGCCAGGCCGCCGATCACGATGTTCTGCGGTGTCGCGCGCTTGAGAAAGCCGGTATAGATCACCGCGTAGCCCAGCAACGAAGCCAGCGTCAGCCAGGCCGCCAATGGGTTGGTAAACGCCAGCAGCAACGCCAGCCCGGCCACGGCCAGCGCCAGGGCAAAGGTCAGCGCGGCGGCCGGCGAAACCCGCCCCTCGGCCAGGGGCCGCTTATGGGTGCGCGCCATGACCGCGTCAATCCGTCGATCCACCACATGGTTGACCGCTGCCGCGCCACCGGCACACAGGGCAATCCCCAGGTTGCCAAAGATCAGCACCGTCCACGGCACACCGGCGCGGGTGGCGAGAAACATGCCCACCAGCGAGGTGATGAGCATCAACACCACCACCTTGGGCTTGGTCAGCTCCAAATAGTCACGCCAGATCGCCTGGCTGTGACGCTCGCCAATCAAGGTCGCCATGGCATCTCTCCTTTAAGGGTGGTCAGGCCCGAAACGTGTTTACGCGGGCTGAAGCGCCAACCGAACGGCACTTGATGGCGGACCCGGACCAGGCTGGTACGGGCGTGGTAATTGACCAAAACCAGGGTTAGCAACAACGCAGCACCGCCGGCGTTATGGGCGACTGCCACCGGCAGCGGCAAATGAAAGTACACATTGCTCAGGCCCAGGCCGATCTGTACCGCGAGCGCCACCAGCAGCAACCCGGCAAGGCGCGTCATGCCCACCGCCTTGAGCTGCCAGGCCAGCCCCAGCAGCACCACGGTGACCGCCAGCGCGCCCATGCGATGGGTCAGGTGAATCGCCGTGCGTGCGTCGCTGTCCAGTTGCCCGCCCAGATAGTTGGGGCCGATATGCTGGGTCAGGTGAAAGCCATTGGCAAAGTCCGCCGCCGGCCACCACTCCCCATGACAGGTCGGCAAGTCGATACAGGCCACCGCCGCATAGTTGGAGCTGACCCAACCACCCAGGGCCACCTGCCCGATCACCAATACCAAGCCAGCCGTGGCCCAGTACTGCAAGCGCCTGGGTACGATCAGCGCCGGCAACACCCCGGACAAACGCAGGGTCAGCAAGAACAGCAGGCTCAACGTCGCAAACCCACCCAGCAAATGCCCGGTGACCACCTGCGGCCAGAGCTTGAGTGTCACTGTCCACATGCCAAAGGCCGCCTGGGCGAAGACCACCGCCAGCAGGAACAGCGGCAGCTTCAAGGGCTGCCCCGGATGCCGGCGATGGGTCCAGGCGCGGGTGGCCAGCAACGCGATCAGCAGCCCCAGGGTGCCCGCCGCATAGCGGTGGATCATCTCGTTCCAGCCTTTGTCGGCCTCCACCGGCGTGTCCGGGAAATGCAACTCGGCATGGGCCAACTGGGCTTCGCTTTTAGGCACGCTGATAAAGCCGTAGCAGCCCGGCCAATCCGGACAACCGAGGCCGGCATGAGTCAGGCGAGTGTAGGCGCCAAGCAGCACGACAATCAGCGCCAGCAACGTGGCAAACAACGCGAGGCGAAATCCAGGTTTGGCCATGACGATGCCCTTATCCGATATTCGACAGTTTCAGCAGGTGGCGCAGGTCGTTGAGCAAGTCCTTGCCCTTGACCCGTGCGTCATAGCGCAGCACCAGGTTGCCGTGGGGGTCGACGATCCACAGCTGGGCATCGCCGGGCGCGGCAGCGTTTTGCTTGAAGGTCGGCAGGTCCAGGGGGAAACGCTGCAACTGCGGGTATTCGGCTTTCAGCTTGGTCTCGTATTCGGCGCTGACGGGCTGCGCGCTGGCCAAGGCATGACTGGCGCGGGACGCATCACGGCCCAGGCCGATCTGCAGTTGGCGCGCGAGGTAGACCAATTGCTGGCAATCGGCAGTGCAGGCCGCAGGCGCCGTCACCAACAGCTGCCAGCGGTCCTCGTCAGCCTGCACACCGATATCGGCACGGGTCTGGCCATTGCCGATCATCTCGCCGTGATCACTGCGATTGTCCGGCACCCAGAACTGCCACTTGTACATCAGGGTCGCCAGCACCATCGGGCCGATCACCATCATCAGGATCAGGATCAGTTGCCAGCGCCCCTTACGCCGGTTGGGCGCTGCTGGCGTATCAGACATGTTGAGTGGATTCATGGCCGCTCCCATGGTGCTTCTCCCTTGCGTTGTGCCATCCGAGGTAGAGGTAAAGACCCAGCAGCGCCAGCGCCATGGCGAACCACTGCACGGCATACCCCACGTGTTTTTCCGGCCCCATGGCCACTACCGGCCACTGGGTTTCATAGGTCGCGGGGCCGGTTTCGGCCCGCAGTTCAAAGGCAAACCCGCTACGGTCCAACTCAGCCCAAAGCGCCTGTGGATGTAGCGCCGTCAACAAGCGCGGCCATTGCGCGGCTGCCGGGTCGGCATGCAACTGGAACGTCTCGCCTGGCGCGACATACACCCAGGCGTTGATGTTCAAAGGCTGGTCGGGCGTGGTGAAGGCCGGCGGCGTGCGTCGATCCGGCCACGCCAGCCAGCCTCGATTGAGCAACAGCCACTGGCCGCTGGCCTGGTCATGAAAGGGTTGCAGCAACTCGACGCCGGCCTTGCCGTCACGCATGCGGTTATCCAGTAATACGCTGTGCCTGGCGTCGAGCTGCCCGCGCAACTGCACCCGGCGAAAGGCCGGATCAGCCACCGCATCCAACTGTTCAACACTGATAGGCGGTGCCGCCCGGCGCTCGGCGTAACTCTGGAGCAGCACCTGTTTTTCCTGGCCACGGGACAGTTGCCAGAAACCGAGAAACACCATCAACGGCAGCAGCACGAGCACCACCAGCGTCGGCGCAATCCCGGGGCGAAAGCGTTTCATGGCGTTGCCGCGAAGATCGATGCAGCGCTGGCTATACTGAATCTCATTGCCCGCCCCTCAAAAAAAGAGCCCTGGAGCCTGACCATGCTCAAAGCCGCTATTGCCCTGATGCTGATCGCTACCGTTGTGAGCCTGTTCAGTGGCTTGTTCTTTCTGGTCAAGGACGAAGGCCACTCCAATCGTCTTGTCATTGCCTTGACCGTGCGCGTGGTGCTGGCCGTGATTACCCTGGTGCTGATCACCTGGGGGTTCTTCAGCGGCCAGCTGGTGTCCCACGCGCCCTGGTAAACCCGCTACAGCACGTAGACAAAGAAAAACAAACCGATCCACACCACATCCACAAAGTGCCAATACCAACTGGCCGCCTCAAAGCCGAACTGGTGCTCGGCATTGAAATGCCCCTTGAGGATGCGCATCAGCATCACGAACAAAATAATCGTGCCGATGGTTACGTGGGCACCGTGGAACCCGGTCAACATGAAGAAGGTCGCGCCATACACCCCGGAGCCCAGGGTCAGGCCGAGCTCTTTATAGGCGTGGATATATTCCTCGGCCTGGAACCCGAGGAACGCCACCCCCAGCAACACGGTGAGCGCCAACCAGATTTTCAGCGCGCCGCGATGGCCCTTGCGCAAGGCGTGGTGGGCGATGGTGATGGTCACGCTGGAGCTCACCAGCAAGATGGTGTTGACCAGCGGCAAGCCCCACGGGCTGATGGTGCCTTCAGGCGCCGGGAACAGCTTGGGGTCCGGGTTGTTGAGCAACGGCCAGGCGAACTCGAAATTCGGCCACAGCATGTGCGCAATGCCCTTGGAGCCTTCACCGGCCAACCACGGCGCCGACAGATGCCGCACATAGAACAGCGCGCCGAAGAACGCGATAAAAAACATCACCTCGGAAAAGATGAACCAGGTCATGCCCCAGCGGAACGAGCGGTCCATCTGCGCGCTGTAGAGGCCGGCACGGCTTTCCTTGATCACTGCGCCAAACCAGCCAAACATCATGTAGGCCAGCAGCAGGCTGCCGACGAAAAAGATCAGCGGCCCGTGGGATTCCGGGCGCGCAGCCTTGAGGTCGTTGAACCACAATCCCAGGCCATACACGGTGATCAGCAGCCCAAACGTGGCAATTATTGGCCACTTGCTTTGCGCTGGTACGTAGTACGTATCATGAGTCGACATGTATCCGTTCTCCTAATCGAGCCCGCAGGCACGCCTAGCCGCCGGTATGGACAGCCACGGGCGGTTGGCGCGCAGTGATATCGAACAGCGTGTACGCCAGGGTCAAATGCTTCACATCCTTGGGCATGTCGCGATCGACAATGAAGCGCACCGGCATCTCGATGCGCTCCCCCGGCTGCAGCACTTGCTGGGTGAAGCAAAAACACTCGGTCTTGTGGAAGTACATCGCCGCTTCGGCCGGGGAAATACTCGGGATCGCCTGGGCCGTCATCGGCTTGTTGCTGGGGTTGAAGGCCACGAACACCATCTCGTTGACCGCGCCAGGGTTGACCACGATTTCGTCGGCCTTGGAGTGGAATTCCCAGACCATATCGATGGCATTGGTCGACAGGAACTGCACCCGCACCTGGCGCGACGGATCGACCACTTGCGAGCCTTCGTACTGCCCAGCGGTCTTGCCATTGATACCGAACGCCTTGCACATCACGTCGTAGATCGGCACCAGGGCAAAGCCAAAGGCGAACATCGCCAGCACCAGAATCAGCAGGCGCGTGACCAGGCGGTTGAGGGGCACGGAATCAGCCATGGCGCCCACCCCCGCGTGACGGTTCTGTAGGAGCGAGCTTGCTCGCGAAAAACCAGAGCGCGCCGCGTTTATCCAGGCAACCCGCGTTATCGTTCACGCCCTTCGCGAGCAAGCTCGCTCCTACAGGTGGGCGGCCGCTGTTCATTTGACCTCCGGCGGCGTAGTGAAGGTGTGGTACGGCGCCGGCGAAGGAATGCTCCACTCCAGCCCTTCGGCACCATCCCACGGCTTGGCCGGCGCCGGCTTGCCGCCACGGATGCACTTGATCACGATAAACAGGAAGAAAATCTGCGTGGCGCCAAACATGAAGGCGCCAATCGACGACACCATATTGAAGTCGGCGAACTGCAGGTTGTAGTCCGGCACCCGGCGCGGCATGCCGGCCAGCCCGACGAAATGCATCGGGAAGAACGCCATGTTCATCCCCACGAACGACAGCCAGAAATGCAGCTTGCCCAGGGTTTCGTCGTACATGTGGCCGGTCCATTTCGGCAGCCAGTAGTAGGCCGAGGCGAAGATCCCGAAGATCGCCCCAGGTACCAGTACGTAATGGAAGTGCGCCACCACAAAGTAGGTGTCGTGATACTGGAAATCCGCCGGGGCGATGGCCAGCATCAGCCCGGAAAAGCCGCCGATGGTGAACAGGATCACGAAGGCCACGGCAAACAGCATCGGCGTCTCGAAGGTCAGCGAGCCTTGCCACATGGTGCTGACCCAGTTGAACACCTTGACCCCGGTGGGCACGGCGATCAGCAACGTGGCGTACATGAAGAACAACTCGCCCACCAGCGGAATGCCCACCACGAACATATGGTGCGCCCACACGATAAACGACAGGAACGCGATGCTTGCCGTGGCGTAGACCATCGAGGTGTAGCCAAACAGCGGCTTGCGCGAGAAGGTCGGGATGATCGAACTGACAGCACCGAAGGCCGGCAGGATCATGATGTACACCTCGGGGTGGCCGAAGAACCAGAACACATGCTGGAACAATACCGGGTCACCACCACCGGCGGCGCTGAAGAAGCTGGTGCCGAAGTGGATATCCATCAGCATCATGGTCACGCAACCGGCCAGTACCGGCATCACCGCGATCAGCAAGAACGCGGTGATCAGCCAGGTCCAGACAAACAGCGGCATCTTCATCAAGGTCATGCCGGGCGCACGCAGGTTGAGGATGGTGGCGACCACGTTGATCGCGCCCATGATCGAGCTGATCCCCATCAGGTGGATGGCGAAGATAAAGAACGTCACGCTTTCCGGGGCATAGGTGGTGGAGAGCGGGGCGTAGAAGGTCCAGCCGAAATTCGGCCCGCCGCCCGGGGAAAACAGGGTCGAGACCAGCAGCAGGAACGCCGCCGGCAGCAGCCAGAAACTGAAGTTGTTCATACGTGGCAAGGCCATGTCCGGCGCGCCGATCATCAGCGGGATCATCCAGTTGGCCAGGCCGACAAACGCCGGCATCACCGCGCCAAACACCATGATCAAGCCGTGCATGGTGGTCATCTGGTTGAAGAATGCCGGCTCGACGATCTGCAAACCTGGCTGGAACAACTCGGCCCGGATCACCATGGCGAACGAACCGCCGAGCAGGAACATGGCGAAGCTGAACCACAGGTACATGGTCCCGATATCTTTGTGGTTGGTGGTCAGCACCCAGCGCATCAAGCCCTTGGCGGGGCCGTGGGCGTGGTCAGCGGCATGACCGTGGTCGTCGATCACAGTGCTCATGGCCGTTCTCCTGCAAGCGGATGGGCGGGGCGGTTCAGGGCATACGCAATGAAGAGGTTCATTTGCTTTCCGCCTGTTTGATGGCCAGCACGTCTTTAGGCGTGACCATGTCGCCTTTGTTGTTGCCCCAGGCGTTGCGCTCGTAGGTCACGACCGCCGCAATATCGACTTCCGACAGCTGCTTGCCGAACGCCGCCATCGCGGTACCGGGCTTGCCGTGGTAGACGATGCTCAGGTGATCTGCCGCAGGTCCGGTGGCGATTTTCGAGCCCTTGAGCGCCGGGAACATCGGCGGCAGGCCCTGGCCTTCGGCCTGGTGACAGGCCACGCAGGTGGTGTGGTAGACCTTGTCGCCACGCGCCACCAGCTCTTCAAGTGTCCACTCCTTGGAGGTCAGCTCCTTGAGCTTGGCAGCCTCGACCTTGCGCTCGCCGAGCCAGGTTTCGTAGTCGGCCTTGGACTTGACCTCGACTACGATGGGCATGAACCCGTGGTCCTTGCCGCACAGCTCTGCGCACTGGCCACGGTAGATGCCGGGCTTCTCGACCCGGGTCCAGGCCTCGTTGACGAAGCCGGGGATGGCATCGCGCTTGACCGCAAACGCTGGCACCCACCAGGAATGGATCACGTCGGCCGCGGTCACCAAAAAGCGCACCTTGGCGCCCACCGGCAGCACCAGCGGCTGGTCGACTTCCAGCAGGTAGTGTTCGCCCTTGGTGGCCTTGTTCTGGATCTGCTCGGCGGGGGTGGCCAGGTTGCTGAAGAACTCGACGTCCTGGCCCAGGTATTTGTAGTGCCACTTCCACTGATAGCCGGTGACCTGGATATCGATATCCGACTCACTGCTGTCGTAGATGTTGATCAGGGTCTTGGTCGCCGGAATGGCCATGGCGACGAGGATCAGCAGGGGCACGACGGTCCAGAGAATCTCGACCGTGGTACTTTCGTGGAACTTGGCCGCCACCTGGCCCGTAGAGCGTCGATGCACAATCATCGACCAGAACATGGCGCCAAACACGATGATGCCGATCACCACACAGATCCAGAAAATGGTCATGTGCAGGTCGAACACGGCGTGACTGACTTCAGTGGCCCCTGGTGCCATATTCACCGTCCAGGCGGCCTGCGCCTGGCTGAATACTGACCACAAGAGTAAGCCCATCCAAACATGTGGATGTCGCGTCATTGCGGGTTCCCCTTATCGTTCTTGTTATCCCGCCGGTTTGCACCTGCGGCCAAGGGGGCGGCTTCCAAACTGCTTACATCCGCCAAGCCTTGCCTGCCTAATGCAGTCGGGCGTCATCAGCTAATTACGTACAAACCCGAGTATAGACAGCGACTGCGACCCCGCAATGTGTGGGGGCAAATCAGTAAAAAGAGACGAACGGCGCTAGCCGGCCAGCATATTCAGGGCCTATCCGACGAACGATGGCATTTCGATATAACAGCGGCGCATAACCATGAAATAATTATGACAAATGCGTCTTAGGGGCTCGTATAAACGAGCTACCTTATGCAGTCCCCTTTCCTACGCCCGTATTCCTGGAGCTTTCATGAACACCGCCGCATTGCGCGAGCAGATTTCCCGTGCCCATCAACATGAAGCGTCCACCGGCCAATTGGCTAAACAACTGGACGCTCAGTTACCCCACCTGCACTCGGCCATTTCCCTGGCCGAGGGTGATCGTAATGCCGTGATGACGCGTTTCGTCACCGCCTACATCGATCAGGTCCCGGACCTGCTGGATGCCGCCAACGACGTGGCCCGGGAAGCCGGGATTGAAAGCCAGATCAAGCCGGTGCTGAAAATCGCCGAGCATTTCTTTCTCCAGCCGCCCGCCATCCTGGCGGCTCATGAAGGCCTGAACGGCCTGCTGGACGAAGCCTACCTGGCCCACCGGCTGGTAGAAGAAGTAAACGATCTGTATATCAAGCATTTCGGCCAGCCGTTGATTCCTGCGGACACCACCGTGGCCAACGTGATTGCCCACCAACTGATCGGTGAAGATTTCGCCAATCAGCTGGACGAGGCCGTGCACCTGGCGGTGGATGAAATGCTCAATGAAGAGAGCTTCGCCCTGGAGTCCGTCGAAGCCTATCGCGAGCAACTCAAAAGCCCGGCAACGGAAGCCGCGTGGAAGCGCTGGCCGTGCCTGTCGCGCCAGTTGGGTGTGGAGTTGGAGCTGGATCAGCCGGCCTGAGTTTTCCTGCCTGACATAGAACAAATGTGGGAGCGGGCTTGCTCGCGAATGCGGTGTGTCAGCCAAGTAGCTGGTGACTGACACTACGCCTTCGCGAGCAAGCCCGCTCCCACATTTTTTAGCCGGTTTCGTCAGCCAACTGCGGGGCAGAGCCGATCCGGGTCGTGGTGCGTATCCGGCCTTCCAACCGACGCTTCAACCCGCGCGCTTCGATCACCAACTTCGAGCCCTTGGCCGCATTGGCCCGCCCCCATTCCTCCAGCAACTCCAGGCACGAATGATCCACATAGCTCAGGTTATTGAGCGGCACATGCACGGTGCTTCCCGCCGGCACTGTCGCCAGTACCTGGGTCAATGCGGGCACCTTGAGAAAGGTCGCCGCGCCTATCAACCGCAACTCCATTTCACCGTCCTGGGGCAAGTCGATCAGGCTGATTTTCAAGCGCGAAGCCTTCCACGCCAGTTTCACCAGGGTCAGGCCGAAGCCCACCAACACACCCGTCAGCAAGTCGGTGAAGATGATCGCCAAGGCCGTGGCAGCGTAGGTGAACATCGGCATCCGACCATAGCGCGCCAGGCCACGGAACGCCTTGAGGTCCACCAGCTTGATCCCGGTGTACACCAGCACACCCGCCAGGCTCGCCACCGGAATGCTTTGCAGCACGCTCGACAGTAGCAGCACGAAGGCCAGCAGCCAGAGGCCGTGGAACATCGCCGACAGACGCGTGGTTGCGCCCGCCTGGACGTTGGCCGAACTGCGCACGATCACCCCCGTCATGGGCAGTGCACCCACCAGCCCGCAGAGCATGTTGCCTACACCCTGGGCAGACAATTCCTTGTCGAAGTCCGAGCGCTGGCCGTTGTGCATCCGATCCACAGCCGCCGCCGAGAGCAAGGTTTCGGCACTGGCAATAAAGGCCACCGCGAAAGCAGCGATCAGCAGGTTGGGGTCGGCCAGGTTCAGCAGGTCGCTGGGGCGGAGCCAGTCGATGGCATCGGCGAGGTTTTCTGGCACTTCCACACGCTTGACCTGCAAGGCCAGCAGCAGGCTGGCTGCTGTCGCCAGGCCGACACCCAGCAACGCACCCGGTACAAAACGCAGTTTTTGCGGACGAAATTTATCCCACAACCACATCACCAGAATCGTCGACAACCCCAGCAGACCGGCTTGCCAGCCGAGACTGGGAATGGCCTGGGCCACTGCTGCGGGGAAGCCGGCAAGGTTATCCAGCCCAGACGGCTTGGGCGCGCCATCGAGCATCACATGCATTTGCGACAGGACAATCAACACCCCAATCCCCGCCAACATGCCATAGACCACCGCCGGCGCCGTCACCCGGAACCAACAACCCAGGCGCAGGCGCCCGGCCACCAATTGCAGGAAGCCCGCCAACAGCAGGATCGGCCCGAGCATAAGCATGCCGTGTTGGCGCACCAGCTCGAACACCAGCACCGCCAGGCCGGCCGCCGGGCCGCTGACTTGCAGGGGTGAACCGGCCAGCCAGCCCACCACCAGGCCACCAATGATCCCGGTGATCAGGCCCTTGGCCGGTGGCATACCCGATGCGATGGCGATCCCCATGCACAAGGGCAAGGCCACCAGAAACACCACCACCGAAGCCAACAGCTCCCGTGGCAGCACTGTTTTTAATTGAGCTGCACGCATGATGACTCTCCCGAGGCATTCGCCGGGCATGGCAAGGCCTGGCTGCATCCATGGCAGCCATCGCGTTACCCGGCAGGGGAATGTGTTAGAAGCGCGCTTTTGGCGTCGCCGAAGGGATTGGCCCGACGCCGTTCAACGGCAGGAACGTGGCCTGGTCAGCATCGTAGGCTTTGATTTCGCTGGTCTCGATGTTGTAGATCCAGCCATGGATAAACAAATGACCGTTGGCCATGCGCGAGGCCACGGAAGGGTGGGTGCGCAAATGTTGCAGCTGGGCAATGACGTTTTCTTCCGTCAACACCTGCATGCTTTCACCTTCGTTGGCGCAGTCGCAGTTGTCCTGGACCATGGTCTTGGCAACTTCGGCGTGGCGCAGCCAGGCTTTGACCGTGGGCATTTTTTCCAGGCTCTGGGGGTTGAGCACCGCCCGCATCGCGCCACAATCGGAGTGGCCGCACACAATGATGTGCTGCACGCCCAGGGCCAATACCGCGTACTCGATGGCCGTGGAAACACCGCCGTTCATCTGCCCATAAGGCGGTACGACGTTGCCCACATTACGGGTCACGAACAGGTCGCCTGGGGAGCTGTGGGTGATCAGCTCGGGAACAATGCGCGAATCGGCACAGGTGATAAACATCGCTCGTGGGCTCTGGGCCGTGGCGAGTTTCTTGAAGAGTTCTTCCTGCTGGGGAAAGACCTCGTTATGGAAATGCAAAAAGCCGTCAACGATGTGCTGCAGCGCTGCACCGGCAGACTCCGCCTCGTAAGGGGCTGAAGCCGACGCAGCCAACGGCTGTTTATCCTTGTCACTCATGATTCATCCTCTTGTTGGCGCAGGAGAGTTTTGCAGTTCAGCTCGACGCACGATTCGTAGCGCCGCCCCATGGGTCACTCGATAAACAAGGTAGCTGCCGAAACTTAACTCAAACTGAATGAACCGCTCTAGCTCGCTGCTTTCAGTGATGTCAAAACGCGACCACCCTCGCCGGGCTACCCACGTATTTGTGTCAGTCTACAACAAAGCCAGCTGCCTGCCGGGTGGACAGAATGCACTGCAATCGAGGTTGTACCCTTCCCGCCGATCGAGCCCCAAGCGCTTGATCGCCTTGGCAAATCGCTGTGCCAGCAGATCAGCAAACGGCCCCTCGCCGCGCATGCGTACACCGAAGCGGCTGTCGTAGACTTCACCACCACGCACCTGGCGCACCAGGCTCATCACATGGGCCGCCCGTTGCGGGTAATGGGCCGCCAACCACTCCTCGAACAGCGGTGCCACTTCAAGGGGCAGGCGCAGCATCATATAGGCCGCGCTCTGTGCGCCGGCAGCATGAGCCTCGGCCAGCAGGCTTTCCAGCTCGCTGTCGTTGATCATTGGAATCATCGGCGAACACAGCACGCCCACCGGGATGCCCGCCTCGCGCATCACCCGGATCGCCCGCAGGCGCGCCTTGGGCGCCGCCGTGCGCGGTTCCAGGATACGCTTGAGCTCATCGTCCAGGCTGGTGAGGCTGATCATCACCGCCACCAGCCGCTGCCGGGCCAGCTCGGTGAGCAGGTCAAGGTCACGCAGGATCAGCGAGCCCTTGGTCACGATGGTCACCGGGTGACGATAGCGCAACAGCACTTGCAAGATTTGCCGGGTGATCTTGTACTCGCGCTCGATGGGCTGGTATGGATCCGTGTTGGAACCCAGGTTGATCGGTGCACAGGTATAGCCGGGCTTGGACAGTTGCTGCTCCAGCACATCGGCGGCGTTGGTCTTGGCAATCAGTTTGGTTTCGAAATCCAGGCCCGGGGACATGTCCCAATAGGCGTGGCTGGGCCGCGCATAACAATAAATGCACCCATGCTCACACCCCCGGTAAGGGTTGATCGAGCGGTCGAACGGCAGGTCCGGCGAGGTGTTGCGGGTGATGATGGTCTTCGCCGTCTCGATGCGCACTTCGGTGCCCTGGGTCGGCGGGACTTCCTGATACCAGCCGTCATCCTCGGTCACGCTCACCGTGGGTGCGAAGCGATTATGCAGGTTGGTGGCGGTGCCTCGCCCGCGCGGCGGCAGAGGAGTGGACATAAAAGCACCTCGATACTGTTTTTATATACAGTATCGAGGCGCAGCGGATCTGACCAGTGCCATTGGGCGGCAAACGCCAAATCAGAACCTGCTCGTCACTCGCTGTGGTTTTTGCGCAAGTCTGCCACATCGCTGGCCTTGACCGGCGCCCCCTGGTTACCCCAACTGCCGCGAATGAAGCTGACCACCTGCGCCACTTCCTGATCCGACAGCCGCCAGGCAAACGCCGGCATCGTGAAGGTGGAAGGCGCGGCGTGAGTAGCCGGCAGGGTGCCGCCATTCAACACAATGTTGATCAGCGACGTGGCATCGGCCGTTTGCAACACCGGGTTGCCCGCCAGCGCCGGGAACACCCGGGTGTAGCCATGGCCATCGGTACGATGGCAGGCCGCGCAGTTGTCGATATACACCGCAGCGCCCGGCTGGCTGTCATCGCCCTTCCACAGCGCCTCGGCCACCTGTTTGTCGTACTGATGCGGCTGATCCTCGGGGTCCACCGCCGGCAGGCTCTTGAGGTAACGGGCGATAGCCGTCAGGTCATCTTCCGACATGTACTGCATGCTGTGGACGACCACATCGCTCATGCCGCCAAACACCGCGCTGCGATCACTGCGACCGGTCTTGAGGAATTGCACCAGTTGCTCTTCGCTCCAACTGCCGAGGCCATCCTTGTGGTCGCCGCGCAGGCTTTTGGCGATCCAGCCTTCCAACGGCGCACTGCCGGACAGGAACGCCGCACCTTCAGACGCGCTCAGGGCCTTTTCCTGCATGGTCAAGGCCCGAGGCGTGTGGCAGGCGCCACAGTGGCCGAGACCTTCCACCAGGTAGGCGCCACGGCTGATCACCGGGTCGGCACCGGCCTGGGCCTGATAGCCCGCCACCTCGGGTGCGAACATCCAGCGCCATGCGGCCAGCGGCCAACGCATGCTCAGAGGCCAGGGGATATCGCTGTCCTGGCTCTGCTGGGCGACCGGCTCCACACCTTTCATGAAGTACGCATACAACGCCTGCATATCGGTTTCGCTGACGCGTGCGTAAGACGGGTAGGGCATCGCCGGGTAAAGCGTACTACCGTTTTTGGCGACACCGTGGCGCACGGCCTTGTCGAAGTCTTCAAAGCTGTAGTCCCCCAGGCCGCTTTTGTCCGGGGTGATGTTGGTGGAGTAGATCACGCCGATCGGGGTTTCCATCGGCAGGCCACCGGCAAACGGCTTGCCGCCCTTGGCGGTGTGGCAGGCCACGCAGTCGCCGGCGCGGGCCAGGTATTCGCCTTGTTTGATCAGATCCGTTTGCGCGGCGCTCACCGAGCAACTGCTGATCAGGGCCAGGGTCGCGATAACAAATGCTTTCATGGTCGTCGCTCCTTATGCCTGAACCAGCGGGCCGGGGTTCTTGAGGTATTGCTCGCGAATCGCCCGGGCCGACCAGTAGGTCAGCGCAGCCACCAGGCCCGTAGGGTTGTAGCCCAGCCCTTGTGGGAAAGCTGATGCGCCCGGCACAAACACGTTGTGAACATCCCAGCACTGCAAATAGCGGTTCACAGCACTGGTTTTCGGGTCGGTGCCCATGATCGCGCCGCCGTTGAGGTGGGTAGTCTGGTAGGACGCAGTGTTGAAGTGTTCGCCGACTTTTTTGCCGAGCACGGCAATCGCCTTGGGGTTCATCGCTTCGGCGATCTTGCCCATTTTCTCGACCATGAAGCGGTTCATCTTGATGTCGTTTTCCTGCCAGTCGAAGGTCATGCGCAGCAGCGGCAGGCCGTAGGCATCACGGTACACCGGGTCCAGATCGAGGTAGTTGCCCCGGTAGGATTGATGGGCGCCGTGGGCGTCCATCGACACCTGGTGGGTGTAGTAATCGGCCGTGGCGCGCTTCCACGCGCTGCCCCAGGCCGGTGTACCCGGCGGGTTGGAGGTGCCGGCAATCGGCCGGCTGCCCGCCTGGTTGACCCACATCGGCGAGCCGCCGACGAAACCGTGGGGCCCATGATCGAAGTTGTCGGCGTTGAAGTCGTCCACCGCCACGCCATTGCCGCCAGCGCCGATGAAGTTGTTGGTGTGCACGTCTTTGTCGAAGTAGGCCTTGATGGTGGCCATGTTCTGGTAGGCGAAGTTCTTGCCCACCACCCCTTCGCCAGTGATCGGGTCGTAGGGTTTGCCAATGCCCGAGAGCAGCATCAGGCGCACGTTGTGGAACTGGAACGCGCCGAGAATCACCAGGTCTGCCGGTTGCTCGATCTCGCGGCCCTGGGCGTCGATATAGGTCACGCCGGTAGCCTTGCGCTTGGTGCTGTCGAGATTGACCTTGAGTACGTGGGAATTGGGCCGCAGCTCAAAGTTCGGCACCTGGCGCAACGCCGGCAGGATGTTCACGTTGGGCGATGCCTTGGAGTACATGTAGCAGACATAGCCGCTGCAAAATCCGCAGAAATTGCACGGCCCCATCTGCGCGCCGTAGGGGTTGGTGTAGGGCCCTGATGTATTGGCCGAAGGCAGGTTGTAGGGCTTGTAGCCCACATCGGCGGCGGCCTTCTGGAACAGCTGCGCCGAGTAGGTATTTTTCTGCGACTCCAGTGGGAAATGGCTGGAGCGATCCGGCGCGTAAGGGTTGCCGCCCTTGCCTTCTCCCACCCGTTGGCCGTTCACGGTCCAGGCCTGGCCGGAGGTGCCGAAGACTTTTTCGGCGTAGTCAAAGAACGGTTCCAGCTCTTCGTAGCTGACACCGAAGTCCTGGATGGTCATGTCCTTGGGTATGAAGTTTTTGCCGTAGCGCTCTTCGTAGTGGCTGCGCATGCGCAGCTCGATGGGATCGACCCGAAAATGCACGCCCGACCAGTGCAGGCCCGCGCCGCCCACGCCGTTACCCGGCAGAAAGGCGCCCAACTGGCGGTTGGGCAAGGCGATGTCATTCACGCTATGGCGAATGGTCACGGTTTCCTTGGAGACGTCCTGGAAGAGTTTCTTACGCACGCTGTAGGTCAGTTCATCGATCACTTGCGGGTAGTTACCGTCCGGGTAAGTGTCCTGCATCGGGCCGCGCTCCAGCGCTACCACGTGCAAGCCCGCTTCGGTCAACTCCTTGGCCATGATCGCGCCGGTCCAGCCGAAGCCGACAATGACTGCATCCACTTTCTTCATGATGGTCGCCACGTTTATGCCCTCTCGCCACGGATGGAAACAGCCGGGAAGGGGTATTGCTCGTTGCGTTCAACCCAATCCATGAAATCGGCGCGGGCGCCGGGGAAGCCGATCATGGTCCAGCCGACCATGCCTTTGTTGCCGCCGTGGATCGGGTCGCAGAAGAACCCTTCCTTGGTGTTTTGCAGCAACAAGTTGAAGAAAATCTTCGGCGGTACCGCCGCGAAATGCTCGCCGCTTTCGGCACCGCCAGCCTCCAGGCGGCGCAGCAAATCATCCTGGGTAGCGCTGTCTTGCCCAGCAAATGCTTTACCGTTGAACGCTTTCGACCAGGAATCCGTGGCAGCGATACCCAGGCGATAAATTTCCTTGGGCACCAGTTTGCTCTGCCAGCCCATCTCGGGCGGCGCGTCGGCATTGAACGGGCCTTGCATGAACCACAGGGCACCACTGGCGTAAGGGGTGTTCATCTGACGGTCGATGTATTCCGGCGCACCGGCCTCCAGGGCGCCTGGGCCTTGGGCATCGGCAGGAATCAAGCGCGCGACGGCGGCGTTGATAAAGGCCCATTCCTCAGCCGTGAAGTAGCTGGGCTCGTAGGCCTTTTCACTGGCGGGGGCCTTGGCCGGGCTGGCCTGGGCAGGCGCCGGCGTGGCCATCAGCATCGAGCCGCCAAGGCCGGTACTGGCAACCGTGACCACCGGGATCAAGGTCAAGGATTTGCGCAAAAAGTCACGCCGGGGGTTGTCTCGATCTTGATCAGACATGGTGGCACCTCATCATGTGGTCACGGTTTTTTAGCCACTTCTGGGAGTGGCTTGTGGTTTGGGCAGCGAATTGGGCCAAAAAGACCCTAGGAAATAGAACGCAGCGGTAATAAATAGTTACGAAATGATAGCAGCCTAAGCATCAGACGAATCGTTTCAGCCACAAAATATCCAGAAATAGCACACAACGCTGACCAAGGGCCTAATGAGCAAGTGGCTCCTGCCCCTGGAGCAAGATGCCCGGCGTCACACCGAGAAACACCTGCAATGACTCGCACAATGGCCGCGAATTACCTGGGGCCAATACGGTCTCCCGAAAAGCACGCCCCGCTTGCGGGCTGAACACCCCCTCACGCAGAAACCTTGAAAAAGCTTCTTTTGCGAGGACACCGGACCACCGGTAGGAATATAGGTTGGCCTCATAGCCTTGCATGATATGGGTCAGCTGATTGACCGGGCGCAGGCCGGACAGCTCGGTCAAATACCCGACTTGCACGGCGGCATCGTCGAAGACCTGCTCAATGCTGCGCCCGTCGCCCCAGGTCCTGTGCAATTCAAAATCGAATAGGGCAGCCATCAATAACTCGGCCGTGTCCCAGCACGTTTGAATGGAGAGATGGCTCACTTGCCTATGCGCCAAGCCGTCCGACAGACGCTCACCCGTCTGATGATGGCGGGACAGCCAAGTGAGTACTTCTGGCTGGAAGCACCACTGCTCAAGGAACTCGCCAATAAACTCCGAAGTGTCGCGCCCGTAGCCCGACGAACTCGAAACCTCACGGTGCTCGGCGCTTGTCAGTACTTGTTGCAAGCAGTGCCCAAACTCATGGAATAGAACTCTCAGTTGGGCGTGGTCAAGCAAATAGGGTTGCCCAGGCTCCTCCTGCATGAAATTACACTGCAAGACAACGCTCGGACGCGTCAGTAAACCCTCGGCATCCTTGTGCCGATCGCGCAAGGCAAAGCTGTTTGGAGCCTCATCCGCCCCCGCGCGCAAAAATGGTTCAAAGAACACATAGCCAAGGACTTCGTTGAACTCCTGCACCTCGAACAGACGAACAGACGCACTCCACCGATCAAAATCCGTGCGCTCAACGAACTGCACGCCAAACAATTGCTGGAAGAGTTCGCACAACCGAAAGAGCGTGTCATCCAACGTAAAATACTCACGTAACTGTTGCGCAGAAACACCGGCAACTTGCTGGCGAATCCTTTGCGCGAAGAACGCGTAGTCCCACAGTTTCAGATCAAAGACCCCATGGCTAGCGGCCATTGCCTGGAGTTGCAGTAGGTCACTGGCAAAGGTGGATTGCTCACTTGCCAGTTGTTTTTGCAAAAACGCCAGCACTTGGTCGGTGGACGTAGCCATTTGGTTTTCCAGCGCCAACTGGGCAAAGTTGTCGTAACCCAATAGTTTGGCGATCTCATGGCGCCCATCCATCACCACCCTCAGGTGGTCGCTGTTATCGTACAAGCCCGCGTGCGGACCGATATCAGAAGCACGACTATAAAATGCACTGCATACCTCCTGGCGTAGCCCCCGGTTCGCGGCTTGCGCGAGCAAACGTCGAACCGTCTCACCCTCCAATGTGACCAACCAGCCGGTCAATCCCTGCGCGCGGGCCTTGGCCGCCATCGAGTGCTTGAGGCTGGCGGGCACGCCCTCAAGCAATGTCTCATCCTGGATATGCTTGCTCCACGCAGCAGTTGCTTGAATGAGTTGGTAGGAAAAGTCGGCTTCAAGCTGCTGATTGACCGCTGTCAGGTAAGCCAGACGTTCACGGGACGTGGCCGGCAACATGGAGCCTGACCTTCGATACCGCGCCACGGTTTTTTCCAGTACGCGTTGACGCGACGGGTCGAAAAGCCGCGCTATCGGGCTCGCGCCAAGGCTTGCGTAGAGAGCATGCAGTTGCGGGCTGGCGGCCAGTTCTGCTCTATAAGCATTCAACTGATCATGGAAGTCGCTGGCGGCGCGCCTCCAGTCATCATCGATGGCTACAGAGTCCAGCACCATGACTATGCGCTGGGCCGCATCGAGGCGGGCGTAGAGATCACTCATGGCCAGCACCACGTCATCCCATGTAGGGAATAGCGCTTGGGTTTGTAGGGTTTCGTCCACCTGACGGCGGCTGTCGGCAATCAATGCCTGTGCCGCCGGCGCGAGGTGTTCGGTGTGGACCTGCGAGAACAGTGGTAGCTCACCGGTCTGTAGCAAGGGGTTGTGGCCAAACATGGGTTCGTTCCTTTTTGTCCTTCGAGTGGAACTCGAAAGTCTAAAAAAAACCAATCCGGGCCAAGCAATACCTATGTACATCGCCTTACGCCGCAGAGGGGCGAAAGGCGATGGGGTGTTTCAGTCAATCAGTGTTTTTTCAACTTGGGGTTGGGAAAGAACTGCACCGCCTGCACTTTGGCATCCGGTACTTTCAACGCCGAGGTGTTAACCCGAGTACCCAGCTCCCTGGGCACCGACAACCCCTGGTCATTGAGCGTGTCGGTATACCCACAAGCCACGCATTCGCGATGCGGCACGCTGTCCTCGGTCCACATCTTCAACTTGTCCGGCTCGCTGCACGCCGGGCACACGGCGCCGGCGATAAATTGCTTCTTGGTGATCACAGGTCCGTCACTCATGCTGCCGCGTCCTCACTCAGGCCGCTGTGGCGCAAGAGTGCGTCAATCGACGGTGCACGTCCGCGGAAGTCGACGAACAGCACCATCGGCGCCTGGGAACCACCACGGGCCAGGATCGCCTCGCGGAAGGCACGCCCGGTTTCAGGGTTAAGCACACCGTCCTCTTCAAACTTGGAAAAGGCATCCGCCGACAGCACTTCGGCCCACTTGTAGCTGTAGTAACCCGCCGCGTAACCACCGGCGAAGATGTGCGCAAAGCTGTTGGGGAAGCGGTTGTAGGCTGGAGGGCGCATCACCGAGACTTCGTCACGCACGCCTTCAAGCACCTGCGCCGCACTGCGGCCATCGCCGTGGGTGGCGTGCAGCTCAAAGTCGAACAGCGAGAATTCCAGCTGGCGCACCATCATCAGGCCGGACTGGAAGTTCTTCGCCGCGAGCATTTTCTCCAGCAGGTCCTGAGGCAGTGCTTCGCCGCTTTCATAATGGCCGGAGATCAGTGCCAGGCCTTCCGGCTCCCAGCACCAGTTCTCCATGAACTGGCTCGGCAACTCCACTGCATCCCAGGCCACGCCGTTGATGCCAGACACGCCCGCGTGTTCAACCCGGGTCAGCAGGTGGTGCAGGCCATGGCCGAACTCGTGGAACAGGGTAGTGACTTCATCGTGGGTCAGCAGGGCAGGTTTGCCGCTGTCGGCCGGCGTGAAGTTACACACAAGGTTAGCCACCGGGCTTTGCAGCACACCGTCAACGGTGCGGCGACGGTCGCGCGCGCCGTCCATCCAGGCACCACCACGCTTATTGGCGCGGGCGTACAGGTCGAAGAAAAAGCGGCCGACGTGCTGGCCGTTTTCCTTGATTTCAAACAGGCGGACATCCGGGTGCCAGGTGTCGAAGCCTTTCTGCTCGGCGATCTCGATGCCGTACAGGCGCTGGACGATGGCAAACAGGCCGCCCAGCACTTTGTCGATCGGGAAGTAGGCGCGCAGGGCTTCCTGGGACACGCTGTAGCGTTGCTCACGCAATTTTTCGCCGTAGAAACCGCTGTCCCAACTTTGCAGGTCGGCGCAGCCCTGTTCGGCGGCATAGGCCTTGAGCTGCTGCAGGTCCTGGGTGGCGAATGGCTTGCTGCGCTTGGCCAGGTCGCGCAGGAAACTCAGGACCTGATCGCTGGACTCGGCCATTTTGGTGGCCAGGCTCAGCTCGGAGAAGGAGGCGAAGCCGAGCAGTTGGGCCAACTCCTGACGCAGGTCGAGGATCTGTTCCATCACCGGGCCGTTATCGTTCTGACCGGCATTCGGGCCCTGGTCCGACGCACGAGTGCAGTAGGCAGCGTAAATTTCCTCACGCAGGGCGCGGTCCTGGGCGTAGGTCATCACCGCGTAGTAGCTGGGGAATTCCAAAGTGATCAGCCAGCCATCCAGCTCTTTGGCCTGGGCTGCGGCAGCCATTTGTGCCTTGGCGGAATCGGTCAGGCCGGCCAGGGTCGCTTCGTCGGTAACGTGTTTGGTCCAGGCCTGTGTGGCGTCCAGCAACTGGTTGGAAAACTTGCTGCCCAACTCGGAAAGCTTGCTTTGCACTTCGGCGTAGCGCTTTTGCTGTTCCGGCGGCAGGTCGATACCCGACAGGCGGAAGTCGCGCAGGGCGTGTTCCAGAATGGTTTTTTGCGCCACATCGAAACCGGCGGCTTCGGGGCTGCTGGCCAGGGCTTCGAACGCCTGGAACAGCTCGCGGTTCTGGCCCATCTCGGTAGAGTAGGCGCTCAATGCCGGCAGGCAGGCCTCGTAGGCTTCGCGCAGTTCAGCGCTGTTGCACACGGCATTGAGGTGGCTGACCGGGCTCCAGGCGGCGCCCAGGCGGTCGTTGAGTTCGTCCATGGCCAGGATCAGGCCGGCCCAGGTAGGATTTTTTCCCTGGCTTTGCAGGATGCCGTCGATGGCGACCCGGTTGTCGGCCAGGATCTGTTCGATCGCCGGTTGGACGTGCTCGGCACGGATCGCCGAGAACGGCGGCAGGTCGTAGGACTGCAAAAGAGGGTTGTTCGCGCTCACGGTTGGCACCTTGGCTGAAGAAACAGATAAGACAAAGATGGGGCCATCTTAATTACAATCAATGCCCACCGCAGCTATCAACCAAACAGAGAGAGGCTATCGTGACCCTTCGCACCTATCAGAATCACGCGCCAACCCTCGGCGCCGGGGCTTTTGTCGACGCTTCGGCGGTGGTGATCGGCGATGTTGAAATTGGCGCAGACAGTTCGGTCTGGCCGCTGACGGTGATTCGCGGCGACATGCACCGCATCCGCATCGGCGCACGCACCAGCGTGCAGGACGGCTGTGTGCTGCACATTACCCACGCCGGCCCCTTCAACCCTGACGGTTTCCCGCTGCTGATCGGCGACGACGTGACCATCGCCCACAAAGTCATGCTGCATGGCTGCACCGTGGGCAGCCGGATCCTGATCGGCATGGGCAGCATCGTGATGGATGGCGCCGTGGTTGCAGACGATGTGATCATCGGCGCCGGCAGCCTGGTACCGCCGGGCAAGAAACTTGAAAGCGGTTTTTTGTACGTGGGCAGCCCGGTTAAACAGATCCGTGCGCTGACTGACAAAGAACGCGCCTTTTTCACCTACAGCGCCGCGAACTACGTGAAGCTCAAGGACCTGCACCTGGCAGAAGGATTCGACCGATGACCCTGGATTACCAGACCGTTCTATTCGACCTGGACGGCACCCTGACCGACCCACGGGAAGGCATCACCCGTTCGATCCAGTACGCCTTGGGCAAGCTGGGCATCGATGAGCCTGACCTGACCAAGCTCGAACACTTTATCGGCCCGCCGCTGCTGCAGGCCTTTATGCAGTTCTATGACTTCGACGAGGCCCGCGCCTGGGAGGCCGTGAATTTCTATCGCGAGCGCTTCAAAGTCACCGGGCTCTATGAAAACCGCGTGTTCGAGGGGGTCATGCCATTGCTCGAAGCGTTGAATGGCCAGGGGCGCCAGCTGTATGTGGCCACCTCCAAGCCGTGGGAATTTGCCCGGGAGATCGCCCGGCATTTCGATTTCGCCAAGCACTTCAAGGTGATCTACGGCAGCGAGCTGGACGGTACGCGCACCAACAAGGTCGAATTGATCGCCCATTTGATGCGCGAAGAAGGGCTGGACCCGGCCAGCACCTTGATGGTCGGCGACCGCAAGCATGACCTGATCGGCGCGCGCAGCAATGGGCTGGATGCGGCGGCGGTGGGGTATGGGTTTGGTAGTTTTGAAGAGTTGAATGCCGAGGCGCCGCGCTGGCATTTTGAGACGCTGGCCGAGATGCATCAGGCGTTTTTGCGGCGGGTTTGAGCTCGCTATCGCGGGCAAGCCCGTTCCCACATTGGCCGGTGTTCACACATCAAAATGTGGGAGCTGGCTTGCCTGCGATGAGGCCCTAAAGGCCGCCTACCAACTGCCGCAACGCCACTTTGCGCGGCTCCACCGGCAAGCGCCCCAACTGTTCCACAGCCCTGTAGAACTTCAGCCAATCCCCACCTTCCTGCGCAAACAATGCCGCAAACGCCGGCACCCACTGGTCGTACAAACCAAACGGCAACAACCGCGCATTGTTCATCGGCTGGTTGATCCAGGCGTCATAACGCTTGTCGCCGGCCCACTGGTTGTCGCGCATCTGTCGATAATCATTGCGCAAACGCTCGAATTCGGCCGCCTTGGCCTGACGCATCGCATCCGCTGCCAAGGGCTGCGCATACAGGCGTTCCAGGCGGGTGCGGGTGTCGAGAATCAACTGGATAAACTGGTCGCGCTGTTTCAGGCTCGACTCGCTGGCAGGCGCAAGGCCACGGGCCGCGCGCCATTGCCGGGTGCCTTCCTGCTCGACAAAGGTGGCAAACGACTCATTGAACTCGGTGTCGTCCTTCACATAAAAACGCTGGTGAGCCAACTCGTGAAAAATCACCGTGGCCAAGCGCTCTTCGCCCCAGCGCATCATCGAACTCATGATCGGGTCGTCGAACCAGCCCAAAGTGGAATAGGCCTCGACCCCGCCAATCGACACATCCATGCCGCGCAGTTGCAGCAACGCCGCCTCGCCACGCGCCGCGCCCTGGCTGTAATAACCGCGATAGGCCACGCACCCGGCGATCGGGAAGCAATGGTTTTGGGGCAACAAGGAAAATTCTGAGGTAGCGAAGACATTCCAGACGACGTACGGCCGACCGATATCGGCATACAGCCGGTAACTCTGGTTGTCCGGCAGATGCAGTTGCTGGCTGGCGAAGCTACGCGCCTTCTGGGATTGCGCCAGGTGATCGCGCAGCACTTGTGGCCGCGCCGGGTCAGCAATGACCTCGGCCACCGGTTCGCGCGAGCGCAGCAACTGCCATTGGCCGCTGGCCAGTTGGCTGTAATAGCTGACACTGGAGCAGCCGCCGAGCACTACACACATCAGCCCCGCCAATAAATGCCATGCCATTTCAAACTGCTCCAGGGTGATGGGCCTGCCAGACTATCTGGCTTGTTGGCGCTATGCTCACACCATTCCTACCGTAGAGTGCCCAACATGCGTCAGCTCTTGCCTGCCCTGGTGGCGATTTTTCTCAGCGCTTGCGCTTCCACACCAATCCCGCCAGCCGACCCGCAACAGGCCTGGGTCGATTTCGCCACCCCGACGCCGGGCGCCAAGTTGGTCATGGCGCAGCGCCTGGATGGCAAAAATCTCAACGACGGGCGCTACTTCCAGGTGCCACCGGGTAGCCACGAATTGATGGTGCGTTTTGATTTCGAGGTGTATGCCGGCGGTGGCCTGGGCAGCGGACTGAGCCAGCCCCAGGACCGTACCTGTTTTATCACCGTGCAATACGACCAATTCGAAGCCGGCCAGCGCTATCGCCTGGAAGGGCGCTCGCTGGGCTTCACCCCGAATATCCGGCTGTATAACGCACAGCGTCAGTTGCTGGCAGAGGAACGCAGCGTCAACTGTATTCCCTGATCAGTCGTCATTGCGCTGGTAGATGATGCGTTTGGTGCCGTTTTCGCAAGAGCCGACGATCATGGCTTCGTCATGATTCTTGGCTTCTTCGGCAGTGATGATTTCCAGGGTGTAGGACGGAATCGCCTTGGCCTGCAGGCCAACTTCAATCTCTTTCCTGAGCTCTTCACAGTCTTTCGGTGCGGCCATTGCCGACGTGGCCAAAGCACCGCAGATAATCGCCAAGGCAAAACGTTTCATGTGTGAAGCTCCCTAAATGCATCGCGCACGGGTGTGCGCCAAAGGCTGCATGGATATGAGACCACATTTGCGAAACGCGAGTTCTGATTTAACGCACAACAAAATGTGGGAGCTGGCTTGCTCCCACAGTGGACCTGCGCAGATCAGTTGATGAGGGTGCCATCCAGGGTGATGGTCGCATTCAGGACCTTAGACACCGGGCATCCTTCCTTGGCTTTTTTGCTCAGCTCATCGAACTGCGCCTGGCTCGCGCCCGGGATCTTGGCCTTGAGGATCAGGTGCACCGCGGTGATCGCAAAACCACCGTCCACCTGGTCCAGGGTGACTTCGGCCTGAGTGTCGATGCTGTCGGCCTTGAGCCCGGCCTCGCCGAGAATCATGGAAAAGGCCATGGAGAAACAGCCGGCATGGGCCGCGCCGATCAATTCTTCAGGGTTGGTGCCCTTGCCACCTTCGAAACGCGCCTTGAAGCCGTAGGGCGCTTCACGCAGTACGCCGGTTTCGGTCGAGATAGAACCCAAGCCGGTCTTCAGGTCGCCTTCCCAGTGAGCGGAGGCTTTTTTCACGATACTCATAGCAATCTCCCAAGCAGTGGTTTTGCATCAGTAAGGTTCTGAGGATAGAAGCTCTGGCAAAGTTCACCTCATCAGAAAAACCTAGTGGCTCAGTAGGAAATTTCACGAGTGCTATTGAATCTCGGGTATATGCCCTCATTGCATAGAGCATGCACATGAAGCGGCAGGTTTTGGTTCGTCACAAGCCTGCGCCCTTAGGAGAAGCAGGCTTATGAAACCACTGTCCGATGTGAAGTTCTCGACCCTCGACCTGGTGCCGGTGCGCGCCAATGGCAGCCCGGCGCAGTCGCTGCGCAATTCCCTGGACCTGGCCCAGCACGTGGAAAAACTCGGCTACACCCGCTTCTGGGTGGCCGAACACCACAATATGGATGGCATCGCCAGCTCCGCGACCTCGGTACTGCTCGGCTACCTGGCCGGCGGCACCTCGACCATTCGCGTCGGTGCAGGCGGCGTGATGCTGCCCAACCACGCGCCACTGGTGATTGCGGAGCAATTCGGCACCCTGGAAAGCCTCTATCCTGGCCGTATCGACCTGGGCCTGGGGCGCGCGCCCGGCTCCGACCAGATGACCGCCCGCGCCCTGCGCCGCGAGCGCTCCGGCAGCGCCGATGACTTCCCCGAAGACGTGGCCGAACTCATGGCGTACCTGGGTCCACGCACGCCCGACCAACGGGTGATCGCGATGCCTGGCACCGATACCAACGTCCCGGTGTGGCTGCTCGGCTCAAGCCTGTTCAGCGCCCAACTGGCCGGTGAGCGCGGTTTGCCCTACGCCTTCGCCTCCCATTTCGCACCGCGCATGATGCATGAGGCGATTCGCGTCTATCGCAATCACTTCAAGCCTTCGGCTGTCCTCGACAAGCCCTACGTGATGCTCGGTGTACCACTGGTGGCCGCCGATACCGATGAGCAGGCCAATTACCTGGCCACCTCGGTCTACCAACGAATTCTCGCGCTGATGCGTGGGCAGAGCCTGGTGCAGCGCCCGCCGGTCGACAGCATGGACGGCCTGTGGCTGCCCCATGAGAAAGATGCCGTAGGCAGTTTCCTGGGCTTGGCGATGGTGGGAAGCCCGGCGAAGATTCGCGCCAAGCTGCAGGTACTGATCGAGCAGACCGGTGCCGATGAGCTGATCTTTACCTGTGACTTGTACGAGCATGCTGATCGGATTCATTCCTACGAGCTGCTGGCGCAAGTGATGAAAGGCTGACCCACAGGCACAAAAAAACCGACGCTCTGGCGTCGGTTTTTATGTCTGGCACACGGGATCACCCGCGGTTGTAGACGATTTCCTTGGTACCACCTTCGCAACTGCCGACCACTTCGCCATTGGTTGCAGTGCCTTTATCCACGATTTCCAGGGTGTACCCGGAGGCGCCATTGGCCTGGATCTTGGCGTCGATTTCGCTTTTCAGTTCGCCACACGGTTTGCCCGCCGCCAGGGCCGTACCCGCCAGGCTCAACAAACCTACCGCTAACAGAAGCTTTTTCATCCGTTACTTTCCTTGCGCTGATCAAAAAATGTACGCCGACGCATTTGGCATCGGCGCCCACAGGTGTAGCGCAGGTTATGGCAATCGGCCAGCGTGCAAGTTCAACCGAGCCTATCAACTATTGGCAATACGAAAGCCCACCTTGAGGGTCACCTGAAAGTGCGCGGCCTTGCCATCCTTGATGTGGCCACGGGTTTCGGTCACCTCAAACCATTCCAGGTGCTTGATGCTCTTGCTGGCCTCGGCCAGGGCATTGTTGATGGCGTCCTCGATGCTGGTAGGCGAGGAGCCCACCAATTCGACTTTCTTGTAGGTGTGATGATCAGACATGAGCGTTCTCCTGGGTCGTTGAATAAAGCCTAGCAGTGATTCTTCGTACTGCTTCTGGCGACCCTTCTCACTTGAAAGTTCAGATTTACTGCACTTTCTGAAAGCCCCGGAGTCGGAATCAACACATGCCACTCAATCACTCCAGGAGAGCCCACATGGCCAACACCTCTTTACGCAAAGCGTCATTGGAAAGCATGGAAGCCGAGATTTCGAGCCTGCTCAAATCCCTTGAGAGCCTCAAGGACGATGCATCGGACGAGTCGCGCAAAACCCTGAAGGCCCTCAAAAGCAATGCCGAGAATGCCCTCAAGCACTCCCGCCACCTGATCAGCGATGCCTACGAAGAAAGCAAAGTGAAAATCCGCGAGACCGGAGTTGCCACCCGTGACTATGCGCAGGAGCACCCTTGGACCACCGCCGGCGTTGCCGTGGGCGCCCTGGGCCTGCTGGCGGCCTACCTGCTGTGCAAACGCGGTGACTAAACCGGCTGGCGCTCAAGCTCAGTCTTGAGCCACTGCGCCAGTTGCCGGGCGCGCCCATCCGCGGCGCGCTTGGGTAGCCACAACGCCAGGTGCGCCGGGGTTTCACTGAATCCCCACGGCGCCACCAGGCGACCGCCGCGCAAGTCCTCCGCCACCAGCGGTTGCGGCGCAATCGCCACCCCCAGGCCCGCCACGGCCGCCTCCAGCAAATAATACAAATGCTCAAACCCCTGGCCGTATTTCAACGCGCCGGCCTCGATGCCATGGTGCTGGGCCCAGTTGGGCCAGGCTTGCGGGCGTGAGGTGGTGTGCAACAAGGCCTCGCCCAGCAACGCCTGCGCAGGCGCCTCGCGCAGCGCCTCGTAATGAGCAAAACGTGGGCTCATTACCGGGCCGATACGCTCGCTGGCCAGTTCGTAGACCTGCATATCCGCCGGCCATGGCGGCTCGGCGAACACCAGCAAGGCATCCAGGCCCGGACGCCGTGGGTCAAGATCGCCTTCACCCGCCGACAGGTGCAGGCGCAAATCCGGCAGATCGGCGTTAAGGCGACCCAGGCGCGGAATAAACCAGCGCGCCAGCAGGCTGCCGGAACAACCGAGGACGAACGGTGCGTCGGCGCTGCTTTGGGTCAACTCCCCGCACACATCCCGCAGGCGCTCGAACGCCTCGAAACTGGCATCGCGCAGCCGCACGCCTGCATCTGTGAGTTTAATGCCACGCCCATCCTTGACGAAAAGACTCAACCCAAGATGCTCTTCCAACACTTTCAGTTGTCGGCTGACGGCGCCGTGGGTCACGTGCAATTGCTCGGCAGCCTGGCTGACGCTGTTGAGGCGGGCAGTGGCTTCGAATGCGCGCAGGGCATTAAGCGGGGGAAGGTCTCGGTTCATCCGTGAGTTTTCCTGACAGGTTGTGGCGATCTTATCGGTTTTCACGGTCAAGCGTCAGAGGTAGAGTGACCGTCATTGCCTCTCCCACACTTTCTTCCTGGAGCGTCCCATGACTCAGTCCCAGACCGATTTACGCAACGGCCCTGACGCCAACGGCCTGTTTGGCGCGTTCGGCGGCCGCTACGTGGCGGAAACCCTGATGCCGTTGATCCTCGACCTGGCCCGCGAATACGAAGCGGCGAAGATCGATCCGGCATTCAACGAAGAGCTGGCCTACTTCCAGCGCGATTACGTCGGACGCCCAAGCCCGCTGTACTTCGCCGAACGCCTGACCGAATTCTGCGGCGGCGCCAAGATCTACCTCAAGCGCGAAGAGCTGAACCACACCGGCGCGCACAAGATCAACAACTGTATCGGCCAGATCCTGCTGGCACGGCGCATGGGCAAGAAACGCATCATCGCCGAGACCGGCGCCGGCATGCACGGCGTGGCCACCGCCACCGTCGCCGCGCGGTTTGGCCTGCAATGTGTGATCTACATGGGCACCACCGATATCGAGCGCCAACAGGCCAACGTATTTCGCATGAAGCTGCTGGGCGCCGAAGTGATCCCGGTAGTCGCCGGCACCGGCACCCTCAAGGATGCGATGAACGAAGCCCTGCGCGACTGGGTGACCAACGTCGACAGCACCTTCTACCTGATTGGCACCGTGGCCGGGCCACACCCATACCCTGCGATGGTGCGCGATTTCCAGGCGGTGATCGGCAAGGAAACCCGCGACCAGTTGCAAGCCCAGGAAGGCCGCCTGCCGGACAGCCTGGTGGCGTGCATCGGCGGTGGCTCGAACGCCATGGGCCTGTTCCACCCGTTCCTCGATGACACCAGTGTCGAAATCATCGGCGTCGAAGCGGCCGGCTACGGTATTGAAACCGGCAAGCACGCGGCCAGCCTCAACGGCGGCGTACCGGGTGTGCTGCACGGCAACCGTACCTTCCTGTTGCAGGACGACGACGGCCAGATCATCGACGCCCACTCGATTTCCGCCGGCCTCGATTACCCCGGCATCGGCCCGGAGCACGCCTGGTTGCACGATATCGGCCGCGTCCAGTACACCTCGGTGACGGATGACGAAGCCCTCGACGCCTTTCACAAATGCTGCCGCCTGGAAGGGATCATTCCTGCACTGGAAAGCGCCCACGCCCTGGCTGAAGTGTTCAAGCGCGCACCCACCCTGCCCAAGGATCACCTGATGGTGGTCAACCTGTCGGGTCGTGGCGACAAAGACATGCAGACCGTGATGCACCATATGGAAACCGCCAAGCAGGAGAAACACTGATGAGCCGCCTGCAAACCCGCTTTGCCCAACTCAAGGAACAAAACCGCGCCGCCCTGGTGACCTTCGTCACTGCCGGCGACCCGGGTTATGACACCTCCCTGGCGATCCTCAAGGGCTTGCCGGCAGCCGGCGCCGATGTGATCGAGCTGGGCATGCCCTTCACCGATCCGATGGCCGACGGCCCGGCCATCCAACTGGCCAACATCCGCGCGCTGACCGCCAAGCAGAACCTGGTGAAAACCCTGCAGATGGTCCGCGAGTTCCGCCAGGGCAATAGCGATACGCCGCTGGTGCTGATGGGCTACTTCAACCCGATCCACATGTACGGCGTGCCACGATTTATCGCTGACGCAAAAGAAGCCGGCGTCGATGGCCTGATCGTGGTCGATATGCCGCCGGAACATAACAGCGAACTGTGCGACCCGGCCCAGGCCGCCGGTATCGACTTTATCCGCCTGACCACGCCGACCACCGACGATGCACGCCTGCCCACGGTGCTCAACGGCAGCTCGGGGTTTGTGTACTACGTCTCGGTGGCCGGTGTGACCGGTGCCGGTGCCGCCACTCTGGAACACGTGGAAGAGGCCGTCGGCCGTCTGCGTCGCCATACCGACCTGCCGATCAGCATCGGCTTCGGCATCCGCACCCCGGAACAGGCCGCCGCCATCGCCCGCCTGGCGGACGGTGTGGTGGTGGGTTCAGCGCTGATCGACCATATCGCCAATGCCAGCAACGACCAGCAAGCAATTGATGGGGTGCTGAGTCTGTGCGCAGCCTTGTCGGAAGGTGTACGCAACGCCCGTAAATAATCCCCACCCCTTGTAGGAGCGAGCTTGCTCGCGAAGACCGTCAACGATAACGCGGGCATCCTGGATGAACGCGGTGTCTTGACGTTTTTCGCGAGCAAGCTCGCTCCTACAACAGATTTATTCCTTCAGTTCGATACGTTCGACCTTGCCCACCAGCAATATGTAGGACAGCGCCCCCAGCAGCGCCAGCACTGCAATGTAGGTAATCGCCGGCGCAAACGAATCGCCCGTGGCCAGAAAGCCAATCACGATGGGCGTGGTGATCGCCGCCAGATTGCCGATGAAGTTGAACACCCCACCCGTTAATCCCAACAACCGCGCCGGCGCCAGGGTCGAGACCAGCGACCAGGTGATCGAGGCCAGGCCGTTGCCGAAAAACGCCACCGCGAGGAACGCAATCACCAACGGCGTCGAGTCGACGAAGTTGGCGCCGATGATCGCCGTGGAGATCAGCAAGCCGCTGATGATCGGCAACTTGCGCGCAAAACCTACCGAGGCACCACGGCGGATCAGCCAGTCGGAAAACAGCCCGGAACACAACACACCGACAAACGCCGCAAGGAACGGCAACGAGGCGAGCAGGCCGGACTTGATGAAGTCCATGCCGCGATATTTCACCAGGTAGGTCGGGAACCATGTCAGGAAAAACCACAGGGTCGAGTTCAGGCAGAACTGGCCCAGGTAGATGCCCCACAGCTTGCGTTTAGTCAGAACGATGCCCAGGTCGACCCAACTGAACGGCGTCTTGCGCTTGGCCACTTGAGCGCTGAGGTCCACCAGCCCGCCGCCGTCGCGGATCAGCTCGATTTCCGCACTGTTGATGCCCTTGAAGTCCCGAGGCTCACGGTAGACCGCGTACCAGACCACCGCCCACAAGATGCCCACCGCCCCCGTGCTGATAAACACCATGTGCCAGCCATAGTGGTGCTGCAACCAGGCCAGGACGGGGGTGAGGAACGCCAGTCCGACAAACTGCCCGGAGGTATAGAAGCCAATGGCCGTCGCGCGCTCACGCTCGGGAAACCAACTGGTGACCACCCGGCTGTTGATCGGATAGGCCGGCGCCTCCAGGGCCCCCACTGCCATGCGCAGCACGAACAGAGCGATAAAGCTGGCGGCAAATCCCAGCATCACTGTGGCGATGGACCACAACAGCAGGGCGACGGTGTAGAGAATGCGCGGCGGCACCCGGTCCACCAGCCAGCCGCCGGGGATTTGCATGGCGGCGTAGGTCCAGCCGAACGCCGAGAAGATCAGCCCCACATGCACCGGGTCGATGCCCAGCTCGCTGGTCAGGGCCGGCGCGGCAATCGACAGGTTGCTGCGGTCCAGGTAGTTGATCACCACCGTGATAAACAGCAGGACCATGATGAAGTAACGCTTGCGGCTGGGCGTGACTAAAGACGCCTGGCCGGTGAGGGTTTCAGGTTGCATGGGGGGAGCCTCTTATTATGTTTATTGAGGTCTGAACAATTTGACTGAAGAAGCCGTATTCCGTGTGGGAGCGGGCTTGCTCGCTCCCACACGGACCGCGTTCCATTAGGCAAAAATCACCATTCGGCAAAGCTGCCATCGGCATGCCGCCAGATCGGGTTGCGCCAGCGATGGCCGATGGCGGCCCTTTCAATCACATATTCCTCGTTGATCTCAATCCCCAGCCCCGGCCCGTTGGGGATCTTCACAAAACCCTGGTCGTAGTCGAAAACACCGGGGTCGCGTACGTAATCGAGCAAGTCGTTGCTCTCGTTGTAGTGAATGCCCAGGCTTTGTTCCTGGATAAACGCGTTGTAGCAAACCGCGTCCAGTTGCAGGCACGCCGCCAGGGCAATCGGCCCCAGCGGGCAGTGCAGGGCCAGGGCCACGTCGTAGGCCTCGGCCATGTTGGCGATCTTGCGGGTTTCGGTGATGCCCCCGGCGTGGGACGCATCCGGCTGGATGATGTCGACGTAACCTTCACTGAGCACGCGCTTGAAATCCCAGCGCGAGAACAGCCGCTCACCCAGGGCAATCGGGGTGCTGGTCAAAGGTGCCAGCTCCTTGAGCGCTTCGTAGTTTTCGCTCAGTACCGGTTCTTCGATAAACATCAGCTTGTACGGGTCCAGCTCTTTCATCAGCACCTTGGCCATAGGCTTGTGGACCCGGCCGTGGAAGTCCACGCCGATGCCGACATTCGGGCCGACCGCATCGCGCACGGCGGCGACATTGGCCAGGGCTTGGTCAACCTTGTCAAAGGTGTCGAGAAACTGCAGCTCTTCGGTGCCGTTCATCTTCACCGCCGTAAACCCACGGGCCACGGCTTCCTTGGCCGCGCGGGCAGTGTCGGCCGGACGGTCGCCGCCGATCCACGAATAGACGCGGATCTTGTCCCGCACCTGGCCGCCCAGCAGGTCGCTGACCGACACACCGAGGGCCTTGCCCTTGATGTCCCACAGCGCCTGGTCGATGCCAGCGAGAGCACTCATATGAATCGCGCCGCCACGGTAGAAGCCGCCGCGATAGAGCACCGTCCAGATATCTTCGATATTGCGTGGGTCTTTGCCGATCAAGTAGTCGGACAGTTCCTCGACCGCCGCCGCTACGGTGTGGGCGCGGCCTTCAACCACAGGCTCACCCCAACCGGTCACGCCCTGGTCGGTTTCCACTTTGAGGAAGCACCAGCGCGGCGGCACGATAAAGGTGGTCAGTTTGGTGATTTTCATCTTCTTGTCTCTCTTGTCGGATGCAGCGCCTGGGTGCCAGGCACACTCAGTTCAAGGCGTTCCAGGCAGCGACATAAGCCTGGGCACGGCTCGCCACCTGATCGACCGTCATGCCAGGCTTGAACAGCCCGGAGCCCAAGCCAAAACCCTTGGCCCCGGCGTCGACGAAGACCTGCATGTTGTCCGGGGTTATCCCGCCTACCGGCAGCAACACCGTGCCGGCCGGCAACACCGCCAGCCAGGCCTTGATCACTGCCGGGCCCATTTGCTCGGCCGGGAACAGCTTCAGCACATCGGCACCTTCGGCCAGGGCGGCAAAGGCTTCGGTCGGTGTCGCAACACCGGGCGACAGGTACAGGCCCGCAGCTTTTGCGGCGCGCAGCACCTTGGCATCGCTGTGCGGCATGACGATGACCTGGCCACCGGCCGCCTTCACCTGTCCGACCTGTCCCGGCGTCAGCACGGTGCCGGCCCCGATCAGGCAATCGGCAGGCAAGGTCTCACGCAAGATGCGGATGCTGGTGTAGGGATCGGGCGAGTTGAGCGGCACTTCGATCACCCGGAACCCGGCCTGGTACAACACTTGGCCGACAGCTGCGGCCTCATCCGGGCGCAGGCCCCGCAGGATTGCGATCAAACCGTTGTGTGTGAGTGCTTGCTTGAGCATGTCAGGCCTCGATTGCAGGTTGAGTGAGCCCGGCGGCCAGCGCCAATTGCCAGAGGCCGCGCTCGGTCGCTTCTTGCGCGAGGCTGACTTGGCTGAAACCACACAGGGCGAGGGCGCGTTGATAACGGGCACAGAGGGCGCTGGCGCCTACCAAAATGATCGGCGTGTTGCGGGAACGGTCGGGCAAGCCGGCCAGTTCATGGCCGATCAGCAAGCCGGAGAGGTAATCCGGCTGCTGCTCGGGGGCCAGTTCGGCGGTCAGTCCCAGGGTGCGCGCGCTGAATAGCGTCGACAGCACACCGCGCTGGCCATCCTGTGACAGCGCCACACGCACGCCTCGATCAAAGGCGTCGGCCTGGAACTGCCCGGCAATCTTTTGCGTACGTCCGAGAATGCTGTGCTTGCTCAACACCGCGAACAGCTCACCAGTCATAAACGTGTCGAAGTGGGTGATGCAGCCGTCGACCACCTCGACCCACTTGGAATGGCTGCCGGGCAAGCCGATCAATAACTCACCGCTGGCCGGCAGGTTTTGCAGCACGCCGAGCACCTGGGTTTCTTCGCCGCGCATCACGTTGGGCAAACCGACCTGCTCGATCACGCCGGGCACGATATGCACATCGACACCGCGCAGGCTACGCACCTTGTGCAGCGCCTGGCCCAGGCTGGAGACGTCGACAGGCGTATTGCGATAGGCCGCTTCGCTCCAACCCTGGGCGCTGCCGACCATGCCGCAGGCAATCACCGGCAGATCGGGCTGGGCGTCGAGCCAGTCGCCGCAGGCCGCATCGAAGGCCAGTTCAAAACCGTTGCTGCTGTGAACACCGGCAATCAGCCGCGGTTCACTGGGTAAATGCATGATCCCCGACGCCAGCGAACGCTGTTCGAGGACCTGGCCACCAGAGCCGAGTTTGTAGGCACGAAGGGAACTGGTTCCCCAATCGAGCGCGATCAATTGCGCCGGCATCGCTTCACCTGAAATGTTGCAGAGGGCCGACTATAAACCTAAGGCCATGAATATCTCAATATATAAATATCAATCCCATATAGTGGAACAACACAAAGAAAATCCCCACGCCATCGTGCTTTTCATCGCACATGAACGTGGGGATTCGCTGACAGAAACGGCTTAAAAAATCGACAGATCCAAGGGCCGCATCGCGCCCATCCAGATCGCGTAGTCGGTGTGGTCCTTCAGGTCATCACCGGTATCGGGGTGCAAGAACACCACCAGCCCGTTGCGATTGAGCGCCAGCCACGGCAGCGCCACGCCGATGTATTGGGGATCGAACGCCAGCTGGCAGCTCCAGTCCGGATGCGGGCCCACCGGACGCTCATGCATGCGCCCCATGCGCACCGGGAAGATGGCCGCCGCGCTTTCACAAAGCTTGCGCGCCTGGTCGATCGTGCTGGCGTCGAAGTAGATGTGGGCGTGATAGCCCTTGATACGTTGCATGACTGGCTCCGGGCTCGTTGATCGGCCGATCCTAGACCTCAATCGACGGCAGGGCCAGCCCGGCCAGCGATTGCGCGCTGCTGGCCTGCTCGGCCACCAGCCAGTCGACAAACCGCTCGATCAACTGTCCGCGCCGCTTACGCTGGGGCAATACCACGTAATACCCAAAGCGCGAGATCACCGTGTCGCCAATCGGGCGGCACAGCCACTTTTGCTCCAACAGGTTATCCACCAGGTGGCGCCAGCCGATGGCCACGCCCTGGCCGGCAATCGCCGCCTGGATCAGCAGCGTGTAATTGTCGAAGCGCAGCGGCCCCGGGGTCGGCGCGGCGCTGATCCCCAGTTCGCGAAATACGCCGCTCCAGTCGAACCACTGACTGTTGTTCTCCTGGCGCAGGTGCAGCAACGGCAACGCTTGCAGGCTCTGCAACGACAACGGCGCGGTGCGGCCCTTGAGCAGTTGCGGGCTGCACACCGGAAACACTTCTTCGTTGAACAGCCACTGGCTGTCGCCCTGCTTGAAGCGACCGTCACCAAACAGCACCGCCACGTCGATATCGCTGCGCAAGGTCGCGTGATTGCGCTCGCTGGTGACCAGGCTCACATCCACCTGCGGGTTGGCTTCGTGAAAGCGATGCAGGCGCGGCATCAACCAATAGGCGGCGAAGGCAAAGTCGGTGGCCACTTGCAGCACTTCGTGCTGATCCTGTTGGGTGATCGTGCTCAGGCCCGTGTTGATGCTCTGCAAGCCGGCCTGGACGTGTTCGAACAGCAACACGCCTGCATCCGTCAATTCGATGCCTCGGTAGATACGGTCAAACAGACGCACCGCCAGTTGTTCCTCCAGGCGCTTGATCTGCTGGCTGACGGCCGGCTGGGTGGTGCCCAACTCCATCGCCGCCGCCGTGAAGCTGCGATGGCGGGCGGCGGCTTCAAAGGCCCGCAGCAGGTCCAGCGACAGGTTTCCCAGGGTTTCATACATAAGCGGCACTTATCCTAGACATTGCTTTTCATGGGCTTTACCACGTTTTCCATGGCCCGCATGCTCAATCGCATAAACATTGACTATGGAATGCTGCGAAACCATGAAGCGCAAGAACATTCTTTTCATCATGGCCGATCAAATGGCCGCGCCGTTGCTGCCCTTCTACGGTCCTTCGCCGATCAAGCTGCCGAACCTGAGCCGCCTCGCCGCCCAAGGCGTGGTGTTCGATGCCGCGTACTGCAACAGCCCACTGTGTGCGCCGTCGCGTTTTACCCTGGTCAGCGGCCAGTTGCCGAGCAAGATCGGTGCCTACGACAATGCGGCGGATTTCCCCGCCGATGTACCGACCTACGCCCACTACCTGCGTCGCCTCGGCTATCGCACGGCGCTGTCGGGCAAGATGCATTTCTGCGGGCCGGACCAGCTGCACGGCTATGAAGAGCGCCTCACCAGCGATATCTACCCCGCCGACTATGGCTGGGCGGTGAACTGGGACGAGCCGGATGTGCGCCCCACCTGGTATCACAACATGTCGTCGGTGCTGCAAGCCGGCCCGTGCGTGCGCACCAACCAGCTGGATTTCGACGAAGAGGTGGTGTTCAAGGCCCAGCAGTACCTGTTCGACCATATTCGCGAGGACGGCGACCAGCCGTTCTGCCTTACAGTTTCCATGACTCATCCCCACGACCCGTACACCATTCCCAAGCCGTTCTGGGATCTGTACGACGATGACGACATCCCGATGCCTACAACGCCGGCCCAGGCGGACCTGGACCCGCATTCCCAGCGCCTGCTCAAAGTCTACGACCTGTGGGACAAACCGCTGCCTGTGGATAAGATCCGCGATGCGCGGCGTGCCTACTTCGGGGCATGCAGCTATATCGACAGCAACGTCGGCAAACTCTTGCAAACCCTGCAGGACACTGGCCTGGCGGAAGACACCATCATTGTGTTCTCCGGCGACCACGGCGACATGCTCGGCGAACGCGGGCTCTGGTACAAAATGCACTGGTTTGAAATGGCCGCGCGGGTGCCGCTGCTGGTCAGTGCGCCGGGGCAATTTTCGGCCGGGCGGGTGAGTGCGGCCGTGTCCACCGCCGACCTGTTGCCGACCCTGGTGGAACTGGCCGGCGGCGAACTGGACGCCCACCTGCCCCTGGACGGCCGCTCGCTGGTCCCGCACTTGCTGGGGCAGGGCGGGCATGACGAAGTGTTCGGCGAATACATGGCCGAAGGCACCATCGGGCCGCTGATGATGATTCGCCGGGGCGCCTACAAATTCATCTACAGCGAGGATGATCCGTGCCTGCTGTTCGATGTGCATAACGACCCGCGTGAACAGGAAGAACTCAGCCAGTCAGCACAGCATCGCCCTCTGTTTGAGGCGTTCCTGGCTGAAGCACGGGCCAAATGGGACATCCCGGCGATCCACCAGCAGGTGCTCGCCAGCCAACGCCGCCGTCGCCTGGTCAGCCAGGCGCTGGCGGTGGGCAAACTCAAGAGCTGGGACCACCAGCCACTGGTCGACGCCAGCCAGCAATACATGCGCAACCACATCGACCTCGATGATCTGGAGCGCAAGGCACGTTATCCACAACCCTGCCAAAACCAATAAAACCAATGAGGGGAAGGCCATGCAAAAGTTATCCACAGCCGTGAGTGCCGTACTGTTGTTAAGTGCTACCCAGGTGTATGCCGACGCCCATTGCGAGACGGTGAAGATGGCCGATCCGGGTTGGAGCGACATTGCCGCCACCAATGCCATTACCGGCTTTTTATTGAACGGCATGGGTTACAAGGCCAAGGTCGACACCCTGGCGGTGCCGATTACCTTTGGTGGGCTCAAGGACGGCCAGGTGGATGTGTTTATGGGCAACTGGATGCCGGCGCAGCAGGGTTTCTACGACAAGTTCGTGGCCAATGGCGATGTGGTGCAACTGGCCAAGAACCTCGAAGGCACAGAGTTCACCCTCGCGGTGCCGGACTATGTGTGGGAAGCCGGAGTGCATGACTTTGCCGACCTGAGTAAATTTGCCGACAAGTTCGACAAGAAGATCTATGGCATTGGCTCCGGCGCGCCGGCCAATCTCTCGCTGCACGAAATCATCAAGAAAAACGACTTTGAGCTGGGGCAGTGGAAACTGATCGAGTCCAGCGAACAGGCGATGCTCGCCGAAGTCTCCCGGGCGGTGAAGCGCGAGCGCTTCGTCACCTTCCTCGGCTGGACACCGCACCCAATGAACGTGCAACTGAAGATGCGTTACCTCAAGGGCGGGGAAAAATACTTCGGCGACACCGGCAGCGTGTACACCCTGACGCGCAAAGGTTATGCACAGGCCTGCCCGAATGTGGCCAGACTGCTGACCAACCTTAAATTTACCCAGGACATGGAGAACAGCATCATGGCCGAGGTGGTGAACAACAAGGTCAGCAATAGCGAAGCGGCGAAGGCGTGGATCAAGGCCAACCCGGCGGTATTGGACACGTGGCTGGAGGGGGTTCAAACCCTCGATGGCCAGGACGCATTGGCGGCGGTCAAAGCCAAACTCTAAAACCCATCCCCTGTAGGGGCCGGCTTGCCGGCGAAGCACTCGAAAACGCCGCGTTTTTTCAGACAACCCGCGTTATCGTTACCCATCTTCGCGAGCAAGCTCGCTCCTACAGTATTTCGAGCGATCCATGTCCCGGCCCCACACTCTGCTCCCATTCCTGCGCTGGCTACCACGCCAGACCCGCGCCAGCGTCAGCCGGGATGCGCTGGTCGGCCTCAGCGGCGCGGTGCTGGCCTTGCCGCAATCGATCGCCTATGCCCTGATCGCCGGCCTGCCTCCCGAATACGGCCTGTATGCAGCGATCATCCCGGTGCTGATTGCCTGCCTGTGGGGCTCGTCCTGGCATCTGATCTGCGGCCCGACGGCAGCGATTTCCATTGTGCTCTACGCCAGTATCAGTCCGCTGGCGGTGCCCGGCTCCCAGGACTACATCACCCTGATCCTGCTGCTGACGTTTCTGGCCGGGGTCTTCCAATGGCTATTGGGCATGCTGCGCTTTGGCGCATTGGTCAATTTCGTCTCCCATTCCGTCGTGCTCGGCTTCACCCTCGGCGCTGCGGTGGTCATTGCCCTGGGCCAATTACCCAACCTGATGGGGCTGGACCTGCCCAGCCAGGGCACGGCGTTCAACAGCCTGCTGGCGTTGATCGACCACGGCGGCGAGTGGGATCGCCCCTCACTGGCCCTTGGGCTCGGCACCTTGCTGGTGGGCGTGCTGCTCAAATACTGGGCGCCGCGCTGGCCGAGCCTGCTGATTGCGCTGGTCCTGGGCAGCCTGGCGGCGTGGTTGTGGCCGGCGATGTTCGGGCATGTGGCGCGGGTCAGTGCGTTTGTCGGCCAACTGCCGCCGTTCAGCCCATTGCCGCTGGATGTGGACATGATCCTGCGCCTGCTGCCCAGTGCCGTGGCGGTGGGCATGCTGGGGCTGGTGACCAGCCTGTCGATTGCCCGCTCGCTGTCGGCGCGTTCGCAGCAATTGCTCGACGCCAATCAGGAAGTGCGTGCCCAAGGCTTATCCAACATCGTCGGCGGATTTTTCTCGGGCTACCTGTCGGCCGGTTCCTTCACCCGCTCGGGCCTGAGTTATGAGGCGGGCGCCTGTTCGCCGCTGGCGGGGGTATTTTCGGCATTGTGGGTCGCGCTGTTTGCGCTGTTCGGCGCGACGTTGATTGCGCACATTCCAATCCCGAGCATGGCCGCCAGCATCCTGTTGATCTGCTGGGGCCTGGTGGATCATCGCGGCATCCGCGCGTTGTGGCGGGTCAGCCGGGCAGAGTGTGTGGTGATGGGCCTGACCTGCCTGGCCACGCTGCTGCTGGAGTTGCAAACGGCGATCTATGCCGGGGTGCTGGCGTCGCTGTTTTTCTACCTCAAGCGGACGTCGCAGCCGCGGGTCCAGCAGTTGCGTGACGGTGAAGACGATGTGTTGCGGGTCGGCGGCTCGATTTTCTTTGGCGCCAGCCATTACCTGCAAGTGCGCTTGCAGCGCCTGCAAGGCCAGCGGGTGGTGATCGAGGCGCAGCAGATCAACTTTATCGACTATTCCGGGGTGGAGATGCTGCACCAGGAAGCACGCCGGTTGCGCGGGTTGGGGCGTAGCCTGACGTTGCGCCGGGCGCGGCCGCAGGTGGTCGAGGAGTTGAAGAAACTGGAAGGGGCCGACAAGTGCCCGATCCATTTCGAAGACTGACACGGTCAAACACTGTAGGAGCTGGCTTGCCTGCGATAGCGGTGTATCAGTTGGCACATCCGGCGCTGACCCACCGCTATCGCAGGCAAGCCAGCTCCCACATTAGAATTAGTTAGCCGCCAGTAGTTTGCGCAGTTCAGCCAGCACCGGCGCCGAATCCGGCCGCACGCCACGCCACAGATAGAAGGCTTCCGCCGCCTGCTCCACCAGCATGCCCAAGCCGTCCATCGCCACCACGGCGCCGTGCCCTGTGGCCCAGCGGCAGAATGCGGTCGGCTCCTTGGCGTACATCATGTCGTAGCAAAAGGTCTTGCCTGGTTCGATCAAGCTACTGGCAATCGGCGGTACATCGCCTGACAGACTGGCCGAGGTGGCATTGATGATCAGGTCCACCGGCTCACTCAGCCAATCAAAACCGCTGGCGGACACCGGCCCCAAGTCGTCGAACAGCTCGGCCAGCAGCTCGGCTTTTTCCACGGTGCGGTTGGCGATGATCAGCGAAGCGGGTTGTTGCGCCAGCAGTGGCTCCAGTGCTCCGCGCACCGCGCCACCGGCGCCGAGCAGCAGGATGCGCTTGCCCGCCAGGCTCAGGCCGGCATTGACGGTCAGGTCGCGTACCAGGCCGGCGCCATCGGTGTTATCGCCCAACAGGCTGCCATCGGCCAGCTTGCTCAGGGTGTTCACCGCGCCGGCACGCTGGGCGCGCTCGGTCAGGGCATTGGCCAGGCGATAGGCTTCTTCCTTGAACGGTACGGTGACGTTGGCGCCGCGCCCTTGCTGGAAAAATTCGCGAGCGCAGCCGGTGAAATCCTCCAGTGGCGCCAGCAACGTGCTGTAGTCCAACGCCTCACCGGTCTGCTCGGCAAACAGGCGATGAATCAGCGGCGACTTGCTGTGACCGATGGGGTTGCCGAACACCACATAACGATCCATCAGCTGGCCACCTGGGGCGCAGCAAGGCCGAGCCAGTCACGGTCTTGCAGGAAGTAGTCGGTCAGGCGGGCTTCTTCGCTGCCGGCGGTAGCCTTCCAGTCATAGCTCCAGCGCACTTGCGGTGGCAGCGACATCAGGATCGACTCGGTACGCCCACCCGACTGCAGGCCAAACAGCGTGCCACGGTCGTAGACCAGGTTGAATTCCACATAGCGACCCCGGCGGAACTCCTGGAACTGGCGCTGCTCCTCGGTGTAGGCCATCGCTTGACGGCGCTGGACGATCGGCAGGTAGGCGTCGATGTAGGCATCGCCAATGGCACGTATGAAGGCGAAGCAGGTGTCGAAGTCCCATTCGTTCAAGTCATCGAAGAACAGGCCGCCGATACCACGGGGCTCGTTGCGATGCTTGATGTGGAAGTAGCTGTCGCACCAGGCCTTGTAGCGTGGGTAAACGTCTGCACCGAACGGCGCGCAGGCCTGCTCGGCCACGCGGTGCCAGTGGATGCAGTCCTCTTCGTTGCCGTAGTAGGGCGTCAGGTCGAAGCCGCCACCGAACCACCACACCGGTTCTTCACCTTCCTTCTCGGCGATGAAAAATCGCACATTGGCGTGGGACGTCGGCACATGTGGGTTATGCGGGTGGATCACCAGCGATACGCCGAGGGCTTCAAAACCGCGTCCGGCGAGTTCCGGGCGGTGGGCGCTGGCGGACGGTGGCAGACCGCTGCCGAACACGTGGGAAAAGTTGACGCCGCCTTTCTCGATCACCGCGCCATTTTCGATCACACGGGTGCGACCGCCGCCACCGGCAGGCCGGGTCCAGGCGTCTTCGATAAAGCGGGTATGCGTCTCGAAGGTTTCCAGGGCGCTGCAAATGCGGTCTTGCAGGTCGAGCAGGTAGGCTTTTACAGCCTCGGTGCGGGTAGTCATGGCATCACCTTGAATCGGGCAAAGCTACGCGAGGCCATTGGGCGTCGGCGGCAAAGGGGCGCACAGGATACCACCGCGCCGGGCGCTGCCACAGTTGACGAAGATCAAGCATAGGAGTCCGATAGGAGCCCTTCACGAAATTGACTTGAGGACAGAGCAGATGGCCAGACGTATCCAGTTCAGCGCCCACGGCGGCCCCGAAGTACTTGAGTATGTGGACTACACGCCGGCAGAACCGGGCCCGCAACAGGTCCGTGTGCGCAACAAGGCCATTGGCCTGAATTTTATCGACACCTATTACCGCAGCGGCCTGTATGCACCACCGGCCTTGCCCTCGGGCCTGGGCGCCGAAGGTGCTGGCGTGGTGGATGCGGTGGGCAGCGAAGTCACGCAGTTCAAGGTCGGCGACCGCGTGGCCTACGGCAGCGGCCCACTGGGTGCCTATAGCGAACTGCATGTGCTACCCGCGGCCAACCTGGTGCATCTGCCAGACGCGATCAGCTTCGAACAGGCCGCTGGCGCCATGCTCAAGGGCCTGACGGTGCAATACCTGTTGCGCCAGACCTATGAACTCAAAGGCGGTGAAACCATTCTGTTCCACGCCGCTGCCGGTGGCGTCGGCTCCCTGGCCTGCCAATGGGCCAAGGCCCTGGGCGTGAAGCTGATCGGCACGGTCAGTTCGCCGGAAAAAGCCGCCTTGGCCAAATCCCTCGGCGCCTGGGAAACCATCGACTACAGCCATGAAAATGTCCCACAGCGCGTGCTGGAGCTGACCGACGGCAAGAAGTGCCCGGTGGTGTATGACGGCGTGGGCAAGGACACCTGGCTCGCCTCACTGGACAGCGTCGCGCCCCGTGGCCTGCTGGTGAGTTTCGGCAATGCGTCGGGCGCGGTGGACGGGGTTAACCTGGGGATTCTGGCGGCGAAAGGCTCGCTGTACGTGACCCGGCCGACGCTGGCGACCTACGCCAACAATCCGCAGAACCTGCAGGCCATGGCCGATGACCTGTTTGCCATGATCGAAAGTGGCAAGGTGCGGATTGATATCAACCAGCGTTATTCGTTGGCAGAGGCGGCGAAGGCGCAGGTGGAGTTGTCGGGGCGGCGGACCACTGGGTCGACCATTCTCTTGCCATAAGATCTCGGTTGTTTGGCAGACCGCTCCCACATTCGCCCGATTTCCAACATGGGAATGCGCTCGAATGTGGGAGCGGGCTTGCCCGCGATGGCTGCACCGCGGTCTCAAGACGGGCGCCGCACCTCGCCCGTTGCCAGATCCCGAATCAAACTCGGGTTCTTGCGCCCACCCAGGCTGCCACCCAACACCAGATCCACCTGACCACGGAAATACTGCTCCACCCGGATCCGCGAACGCGCCGCCGGTCGGCCTTGTGGGTTGGCAGAGGTGGAAATCAGCGGCCCCACCAGCGAGCACAAATCGCGCACCAGCGGATGATCACTGACCCGCAATGCCACCGTGTCATGCACACCGGTAATCCATTCAGGCAATAAGTCCTGGTGAGGCACCAGCCAGGTATTGGGCCCAGGCCAGGTACTGGCCATGCGGTCGATCCAGGTGTCCGGGAAGTCTTCGAACAGAAAGTCGAATTGCCGGATATTGTCAGCGATCAGGATCAAGCCCTTGTCCACCGAGCGACCCTTGATCGCCAGCAAACGATCCACCGCGTCCTCGTTCCACGGATCGCAGCCCAGGCCCCACACGGCCTCGGTCGGATAGGCAATCACCGCGCCTGCGCGAACCTCTCGTGCGGCTTGTTGCACACGCCACCTGTTGACCATTACTTACTCTCCGGACTAAAGCTCTGCGCAGTTTACCGATCTTCGTTACAAAACCTAACTGCGCGCAAACCAGCGGCCACTTTCGCAGATCACCCGGCCCGCAAGCTCCAGTTCGGTGAGGCTCGCCAACACCTGGGACAAGGTCTGGCCACTGGCAATGGCCAAGCCTTCGCTGGTCTGGGGCGCGGCGTGCAACAGCGCCACCAGCGGATGGGTCACCGCCATTGGCGCAGGCCGCGATAACGCCTGCCAACCGCGCAATCCTTCAAGGATGTGTTCGATGGTTTCCACCAGCACTGCGCCATCGCGGATCAATTGATGGCAGCCTCTGGCGCCGGGATGATGAATCGACCCCGGTATTGCATACACCTCGCGCCCCTGTTCGGCGGCCAGCCGTGCGGTGATCAGCGAACCACTGGCAACACTGGCCTCTACCACCAGCACGCCCAGGGACAAGCCACTGATAATGCGGTTGCGCCGTGGGAAGTTACCGGCCTGGGGACCGGCGTCCAGTGGGAACTCGGAAACCACCGCGCTGCCCTGGGCAATCATCGCCTCGGCAAGCCGTCGGTGACGCTGTGGATAAAAATTTTCCAGGCCAGTGCCCAACACCCCGATTGTCTGACCACCGACATCTAATGCCGCTTGGTGGGCCGCCCCATCAATGCCCAGGGCCAGGCCGCTGGTGATGACAAAACCGGCACTCGCCAGGCTGCGGGAAAAGGCCGCCGCCGTATCCATTCCGGGCCTGGACGCACGTCGGCTGCCAACCATGGCCAACTGCGGTTTTTCCAGGATGGCGGGGGTTCCGGCCACGAATAACAACGGTGGCGCGTCGTCCAACTCGGCCAGCAACGCCGGGTAGTCGGGCTGGTCCCACATCAGCAAATGTTGGGCCGGACGCTCTAGCCAGGCCAATGCAACGCTGGCGCCATCGCGCACTTGCGCACTGCGCCGGGCCTCGGCGCAGGCTGCCGGCAACCCCAGCGAACGCCAGGCACTGGCTGGGGCGCCGATGGCTTTCGAGGCGCAGCCAAAGGCTTCGATCAATGTTTTGAAACGCCTGGGACCCAGCTCCGGCATGCGGTGCAAACGCAGACGGGCTTCGAGCTCGGCAGGGGAAATATCCGGGGTCTGGATTACTGACATATGATCATCCTTGATCAGGAACAAGCTGTGGATAACTCTGTTGGTAACTTCTTTAGCAGGCTAATTATTGCAACTGGTTATTGCCGCCCAACCTGGCGGCACGTTTTGAAGACGAGTAGCGATTTCCTCACGGGGGCAATCTCCTTTATTATGTGCGTTCGCGTGAAATGCCTTGGCCTTCGCGGCTTGCGAGCGTTTCACACCGGCCATGCGGGTTGTACCCCGACGCCGATTTGCCTTTACCTCACATGTGCAGCAATTACGCTTATGGCTATTTTGAACATCCTCGAATTCCCGGACTCGCGCCTGCGCACTATCGCCAAACCGGTGGCCGTAGTGGACGACAAGGTTCGTCAGTTGGTCGATGACATGTTTGAAACAATGTATGAAGCCCCGGGCATCGGCCTTGCCGCGACCCAGGTCAACGTGCACCTGCGCGTGGTGGTCATGGACCTGTCCGAAGACCGCAGCGAACCGATGGTGTACATCAACCCCGAGTTCGAGCCGTTGACCGAAGAGATGGGCGAGTACCAGGAAGGTTGCCTGTCGGTGCCGGAGTTCTACGAGAACGTCGAACGCCCGCTGCGCGTCAAGATCAAGGCCCTGGACCGCGACGGCAAGCCATTCGAGCTGATTGCCGAAGGCCTGCTGGCGGTGTGTATCCAGCATGAGTGTGACCACCTCAACGGCAAGCTGTTTGTCGATTACCTGTCCACGCTCAAACGCGACCGGATCAAGAAGAAACTGGAAAAGAAGCATCGCCAGCAAGCTTGATTCCCTTCTTTCAAAGGCTTGCTCCGGCAAGCCTTTTTCTTTTGTGAGACGTTTCCCATGACCGAGCCACTGCGCATCGTTTTTGCCGGCACCCCCGAATTTGCCGCCGAACACCTCAAGGCCCTGCTTGCCAGCCCTTATGAAATCGTCGCGGTGTACACCCAGCCGGATCGGCCGGCCGGCCGTGGGCAAAAACTGATGCCCAGCCCGGTCAAGCAACTGGCCTTGGAGAACGGCATTACCGTGCTGCAGCCGCCGACACTGCGTAATGCAGAGGCCCAGGCTGAACTGGCCGCGCTGAAGCCTGACTTGCTGGTAGTGGTGGCGTACGGCCTGATCCTGCCGCAAGCGGTGCTGGATATTCCACGCCTGGGCTGCATCAACAGCCACGCCTCGCTGCTGCCACGCTGGCGCGGCGCCGCACCGATCCAACGTGCGGTGCAAGCCGGTGACGCCGAAAGCGGCGTGACGGTAATGCGCATGGAGGCCGGCCTGGACACGGGCCCGATGCTGCTTAAAGTCACCACGCCAATCACGGCTCAAGACACCGGCGGCAGCCTGCATGACCGCCTGGCCGAGATGGGCCCGCCTGCGGTGATCCAGGCGATTGCCGGCCTCGCTGCCGGCACCTTGGAAGGCCAAGTGCAGGACGACAGCCTCGCCACCTACGCCCACAAGCTGAACAAGGACGAAGCGCGCATCGACTGGCGCCGCCCGGCCGTTGAGCTGGAGCGCCTGGTACGTGCCTTCAACCCGTGGCCGATCTGCCACAGCACCCTCAATGGCGAAGCGCTGAAAGTCCTCGCCGCCAACCTGGCCGAAGGCCATGGCGCGCCCGGTGAAATCATCGGTGCCAGCAAGGATGGCCTGCTGGTAGCGTGCGGGGAGCAGGCCTTGTGTCTGACCCGTCTGCAATTGCCTGGCGGCAAGGCGCTGAACTTCAGCGATTTGTTCAACAGCCGTCGTGAGAAATTTGCCCCCGGCATCATCCTTGGAGTGGACGCTTGATGAACCCGCGTTTGGCCGCCGCCAAGGCCCTGGCCGCCGTGCTCAATGGCAAGGCTTCCCTGAACAGTTCGCTGCCGGTGCAACTGGATAAAGTCGAAGACCGTGATCGCGGTTTCACCCAGGACCTGGCATTTGGCACCGCGCGTTGGCAGCCGCGTTTGTCGGCCCTGGCCGCCAAGTTGCTGCAAAAGCCGTTCAAGGCCGCCGATGCCGACGTCGAGGCGTTGCTGCTGGTGGGGCTTTACCAACTGCTCTACAGCCGCGTGCCGGCCCACGCCGCCATCGGTGAAACCGTGGGCTGCGCCGACAAGCTGAAAAAGCCCTGGGCCAAGGCCCTGCTCAACGCTGTGTTACGCCGCGCCCAGCGTGAAAGCGAAGCCCTGCTGGCCGAACTGGAGCACGACCCGGTAGTGCGCACCGCGCACCCACGCTGGCTGCAAAAATCCCTCAAGGCGTTCTGGCCAGAGCAGTGGGAAGCCATCTGCGCTGCCAACAACGCCCACCCGCCAATGATTCTGCGGGTCAATCGCCGCCACAGCAGCCGCGATACCTATCTCACGCTGCTGGCAAATGCCGGCATCAATGCCAGCGCCTGTGTGTACAGCCAGGACGGTATCGTGCTCGAAACGGCAGGTGATGTACGCAGCCTGCCAGGCTTTGCCGAAGGCTGGATAAGCGTGCAGGACGAAGCCGCGCAACTGGCCGCCGACCTGCTCGACCTGGCGCCGGGCCAACGGGTGCTGGACGCCTGCTGTGCGCCTGGCGGCAAGACCTGCCACATCATGGAAGTCCAGCCGGGCCTGGCCGGCGTGGTTGCCGTGGATCTGGAAGCCAAGCGCCTGGTGCGTGTGCGCGAAAACCTCGCACGCCTGGGCCTGGAAGCCGAGTTGATTGCCGCCGACGGTCGCGACACCGCCACCTGGTGGGATGGCAAACCGTTCCAGCGCATCCTGCTCGACGCACCGTGCTCTGCCACCGGCGTGATCCGCCGCCATCCGGATATCAAACTGACCCGCCAACCCGATGACATCGCCGCCCTGGCCGTACTGCAAGGCGAGTTGCTGGACGCGTTGTGGCCGACGCTGGAAGTCGGTGGCATCCTGCTCTACGCCACCTGCTCGACGTTGCCGACCGAGAACACCGAGGTGATCCAAGCCTTCCTCGCCCGCACCAGCGGCGCACGGGAGTTGGACATCGCCACCACAGCCGGCATCAAGCAGCCCCATGGCCGCCAGTTGCTGGCGCAGGAAGGCGGGCACGATGGCTTCTATTACGCCAAGCTGATCAAGATTGCCGCTGCACGCGGTTGAATGGTTTTTAAGGGAGTGAACGGATGAAGATCATCATCCTCGGAGCAGGGCAGGTTGGCGGCACGCTGGCCGAGCACTTGGCCGGTGAAGCCAACGACATTACCGTGGTCGACACCGATGCCGAACGCCTGCGAAGCCTGGGCGACCGCCTGGATATCCGTACGGTGCAGGGGCGGGCCTCGTTTCCGACCGTATTGCGCCAGGCCGGCGCCGATGACGCCGACATGCTGGTGGCGGTAACCAACAGCGACGAGACCAACATGGTCGCCTGCCAGGTCGCCCATACACTGTTCCACACCCCGACCAAGATCGCCCGGGTGCGTGAAGCGGCCTACCTGACCCGCGCCGGCCTGTTCGACAACGACGCGATTCCGGTAGACGTGCTGATCAGCCCGGAGCAAGTGGTCACTCACTACATCAAGCGCCTGATCGAAATCCCCGGCGCGCTACAGGTGATCGACTTCGCCGAAGGCAAGGCGCAACTGGTCGCGGTCAAGGCTTACTACGGCGGCCCGCTGGTCGGCCAGCAATTGCGCCAACTGCGCGAACACATGCCCAACGTAGATACCCGTGTGGCCGCGATTTTCCGCCGCGACCGGCCGATCCTGCCCCAGGGCGACACGGTGATCGAAGCCGACGACGAAGTATTCTTCATCGCCGCCAAGGCCAATATTCGTGCAGTGATGAGTGAAATGCGCCGGCTCGACGAGAGCTACAAGCGCATCGTCATCGCGGGCGGCGGGCAGATTGGCGAGCGCCTGGCCGAGGCCATCGAAAGCCGCTACCAGGTGAAGATCATCGAGATGAACCCGGCACGCTGCCGCTATCTGTCCGATACCCTCGACAGCACCGTGGTCCTGCAAGGCAGCGCCTCGGACCGCGACCTGCTGATGGAAGAAAACATCGCCGACGCCGATATCTTCCTGGCCCTGACCAACGACGACGAAGCCAACATCATGTCGTCGCTGCTGGCCAAGCGGCTGGGGGCCAAGAAGGTGATGACCATCATCAACAACCCGGCCTATGTGGACCTGATCCAGGGCGGTGACATCGACATCGCCATCAGCCCGCAATTGGCGACCATCGGCACCTTGCTGGCCCACGTGCGGCGCGGCGATATCGTCAGCGTGCACTCACTGCGCCGAGGCGCGGCGGAAGCCATCGAAGCGATTGCCCATGGCGACTCGAAGTCGAGCAAGGTGATCGGCCGGGCGATTCGCGATATTGGCTTGCCACCGGGCACCACCATTGGCGCGATCATTCGGGATGAAGAAGTGATCATCGCCCATGACGACACGGTAATCGCCACAGGGGACCATGTGATTCTGTTCCTGGTGGATAAGAAACATATCCGCGATGTGGAGAAGCTGTTCCACGTGGGGTTGAGCTTCTTCTGATCAAACGGAGTGATTGAAATGCTCGAATCCCTGGAAAAAATGCTCGCCAAGGGTGTGGATAACTCACTGCTGCGCTTTGGTTTGGGCAAGGGTTACCTGGACCTGAAAGACAACGCCAAAGCGGCTGAGCATTTGCAAAAATGCGTCGAGTTCGATCCGAAGTATTCGGCGGCGTGGAAGCTGTTGGGCAAGGCGCATGCGGGTTTGGGTGATAACGCTGCGGCGCGGCTGGCGTGGGAGCAGGGGATTGCAGCGGCCCTGGCCCATGGCGACAAGCAGGCCGAAAAAGAGATGACGGTGTTCCTGAAAAAACTCGATCGCCTGGCTTAACCAAAATCAAAATGTGGGAGCAAGCCCGCTCCCACATTGGTTTTGTGTCGACCTTGAATCAGTACCACCGCGCCTCGCCCGGCGGGCGTTTCTTGAAGCGTTTCATGCTCCACATGTACTGGCTCGGGTACGCCCCGACATAACGTTCCACCACCTTGCTCATCGCCGCGCAGGACGTGGCCGTGTCGGTGCTGTACATATCTTCCGGCGCCGCTTCCAGGATCACTTTGTAGCCCGAGCCATCCGGCAGCCGCAGGGCATGCAGGAACACACCCACCGCCTTATGACCCGCGAGCATGTTCGGCACGAATTTGCTGGTCAGCGCCTGGGTGGCAAAGAACGGTACGAAGATTCCGGCCGACTCTGCCGGTTCCGGGTCAGCGGGGATCCCCACCTGGCCGCCCTTGCGGACTTCCTTGATCACACTGAGGATGCCTTCCTTGGTGGACGCCGCCACACGGTTGCCCAATTGCACACGCTGTTTGCGCAACAGTTCGTCCACCGCCTTGAGCTTGGGCGGACGATAGAAAATGATCGGTTTGCACTGGCTGCAATAGAAGTGGTTCAACACTTCCCAGTTGCCCAGGTGACTGGTGATGCCCACCACACCTTTGCCCGAAGCCAACGCCTCATGCAGGACCTCCAGGCCTTCGACTTCGCGCACCAGGTCGATGGAGCGCTGGGCCGGCCAGATCCAGGCGCAGGCACTTTCGGTCAGGGACTTGCCGATATCCATCAGGCTCTGGCCCACCAGGCGCTCGCGCTCGGCCGGGTCCATGTCCGGGAAACACTTGGAGAGGTTGATCCGCACCGTGTCGCGGGAGCGGTTGGGGGTTTTCCACATGATCCAGCCGATGGCCGTGCCCACCGCCTGGACGGCGCGCCAGGGCAGCAAGGCAAACAACCGAAGAGCGCCTACCAGCAAGGCGCCTTTTAACTTTTCCACAGGTCACTCCTGATGTTGTGCGGTGCGCAAAGTGCGCCATTCTACCCGGCGTTGACCAAGTCCGCGTAACGGTCGCAGTCCTGAGTGTGGTCCATGACCATGCCCGAGGCCTGCATGAACGCGTAGCAGATGGTCGGCCCGACGAACGTGAAGCCGGCTTTCTTGAGGGCTTTGCTCATGGCCTCAGCCTGTAGCGTAATCGCCGGGACTTCGCTGCGGTCCTTGAAATGGTTGACCTTGGGCACGCCGCCGACAAACGACCAGAGCAACCCCACCGGGTCCTCTAGCGCCAGCCAGGCCGCGGCATTGCGCCGGGTGGCGTTGAGCTTGAGACGGTTGCGCACGATGCCCGGATCGAGCATCAATGCTTCGATCTCGGCGTCAGTCAGTTGCGCCAGACGCTGTGCATCAAAACCAAACAAGACCTTCCGATAATGCTCGCGTTTGCGTAAAACGGTGATCCAGGACAGGCCTGCCTGGAACCCTTCGAGCAAAAGCAGTTCAAACAAACCCTGCGCATCGCGCAGCGGCGTTCCCCACTCCTGATCGTGATAAGCCATGTACAGCGGATCTTCAGAACACCAAAAGCAGCGTGGCATAAGGCTCCAGGGAGTGGTGGCAGGGCCGAATCGGGTATACTGCCGCCCTTTAAATCGCAGCCCAAGTAACAGGTGAATTTTGTGAGCCAGCCTACGCCAGCCGTGCGTACCTTCCAAGACTTGATCCTCGCCCTCCAGCAATACTGGGCCGAGCAAGGTTGTGTGGTACTTCAGCCCTACGATATGGAAGTAGGCGCCGGCACTTTCCACACCGCAACATTCCTGCGGGCCATCGGCCCGGAAACCTGGAACGCCGCTTATGTGCAGCCCAGTCGTCGCCCGACTGACGGCCGCTACGGCGAAAACCCCAACCGCCTGCAGCACTACTATCAGTTCCAGGTCGTCCTCAAGCCGAACCCGGACAACTTCCAGGAGTTGTACCTGGGCTCGTTGAAGCATGTCGGCCTGGACCCGCTGGTCCACGACATCCGTTTCGTCGAAGACAACTGGGAGTCGCCAACCCTGGGCGCCTGGGGCCTGGGCTGGGAAGTCTGGCTCAATGGCATGGAAGTGACGCAGTTCACTTACTTCCAGCAAGCCGGTGGCATCGAGTGCTACCCGGTGACCGGCGAGATCACCTACGGCCTTGAGCGCCTGGCCATGTACCTGCAAGGCGTGGACTCGGTCTACGACCTGGTGTGGGCTGACGGCCCGTTCGGCAAAGTGACCTACGGCGATGTGTTCCACCAGAACGAAGTGGAGCAATCGACCTACAACTTCGAACACGCCAACGTCGAGAAGCTGTTCGAACTGTTCGACTTCTATGAAAGCGAAGCCAAGCGCCTGATCGAACTCGACCAGCCGCTGCCGTTGCCAAGCTATGAAATGGTGTTGAAGGCGTCCCATACCTTCAACCTGCTGGACGCCCGCCGTGCCATCTCGGTAACCGCGCGCCAGCAATACATCCTGCGTGTACGCACCCTGGCGCGTGCCGTCGCCCAAGCCTACCTGCTGGCTCGCGCCAAGCTGGGCTTCCCGATGGCCACCCCGGATTTGCGTGATGAAGTGTTGGCTAAGCTGGAGGCTGCACAATGAGTGCTCAAGATTTCCTGGTTGAACTGGGCACCGAAGAGCTGCCACCCAAGGCCCTGAACACCCTGGCCGATGCATTTTTGGCCGGTATCGAAAAAGGTCTGCTGGCTGCAGGCCTGACGTTTGAAGCCAAGAAGGTCTACGCCGCGCCACGTCGTCTGGCGGTGTTGCTGACCGCGCTGCAAACCCAGCAGCCGGACCGCAGCATCAACCTCGACGGCCCGCCACGCCAGGCTGCCTTCGATGCCGACGGCAACCCGACCCAGGCCGCCCTGGGTTTTGCCAAGAAGTGTGGTGTAGAGCTGAGCGAGATCGACCAGAGCGGCCCGAAACTGCGTTTCAGCCAGGTCATCACCGGCAAGCCGACCGCCAGCCTGCTGCCGACCATCGTTGAAGACTCGCTGAACGACCTGCCGATTCCCAAGCGCATGCGCTGGGGTGCGCGCAAAGAAGAATTCGTACGCCCGACCCAATGGCTGGTGATGCTGCTCGGTGATGACGTCATCGATTGCACCATCCTCGCCCAGAAGGCCGGCCGCGATTCCCGTGGTCATCGCTTCCACCATCCGCACAGCGTGCGTATCAGCGCACCCGCCAACTACCTCAATGACCTGCGCGCTGCCTATGTGCTGGCCGATGCCAACGAGCGTCGCGAGCTGATCAGCAAGCGCACCGAAGAGCTGGCCCGCCTGCAGGAAGGCACCGCCATCGTGCCGCCAAGCCTGCTCGACGAAGTGACCGCGCTGGTCGAGTGGCCTGTGCCGCTGGTGTGCTCGTTTGAAGAGCGCTTCCTCGATGTACCGCAAGAAGCCCTGATCACCACCATGCAGGACAACCAGAAGTACTTCTGCCTGCTGGACGTGGATGGCAAGTTGCTGCCGCGCTTTATCACCGTGGCCAACATCGAAAGCAAGGACCCGCAGCAGATCATCGCCGGTAACGAAAAAGTCGTGCGCCCGCGCCTGACCGACGCCGAGTTCTTCTTCAAGCAAGACAAGAAGCAAAAGCTCGAAGACTTCAACCTGCGCCTGCAGAACGTGGTGTTCCAAGAGAAGCTGGGCAGCGTCTACGACAAGGCTGTGCGGGTTTCCAAGCTGGCGGCCTACATCGCGCCACGCATTGGCGGCGATGCTGCCCTGGCCGCGCGCGCCGGCCTGCTGTGCAAATGCGACCTGGCCACTGAGATGGTCGGCGAGTTCCCGGAAATGCAAGGCGTTGCCGGTTACTACTACGCGCTCAATGACGGCGAGCCTGAAGACGTCGCCCTGGCCTTGAACGAGCAGTACATGCCACGTGGTGCCGGTGCCGAGCTGCCAAGCACCCTCACCGGTGCGGCCGTAGCCATCGCCGACAAGCTGGACACCCTGGTCGGTATCTTCGGTATCGGCATGTTGCCTACCGGCAGCAAAGACCCGTATGCCCTGCGCCGTGCGGCCCTGGGCGTGCTGCGCATCCTGATCGACAAGAAACTGGACCTCGACCTGACCCAGGCCGTGGTGTTCGCGGTTGGCCAGTTCGGTGGCAAGGTCAAGCAAGCCGGTTTGGCCGAGCAAGTGCTGGAGTTCGTGTTCGACCGCCTGCGTGCGCGCTACGAAGACGAAGGCGTGGACGTTTCCGTCTACCTGTCGGTACGTGCCCTGCAACCGGGTTCGGCGCTGGACTTCGACCAACGCGTACAAGCCGTACAAGCGTTCCGCAAGTTGCCAGAAGCCGATGCCCTGGCCGCCGTGAACAAGCGTGTGTCGAACCTGCTGAGCAAGGCCGACAACGCCGGTTCTGTCGAGGTCGACCCTGGCCTGTTTGCCGATGCCAAGGAGTTCTCGCTGAACTCGGCCATTGCCAAGGCAGAGAACGCAGTGAAACCGCTGATCGCCGAACGCAACTACGCCGAAGCCCTGGCGCGCCTGGCCACCTTGCGTGAGCCGGTGGATGCGTTCTTCGAAGCGGTGATGATCAATGCCGAAGATGCTGGCGTGCGCAAAAACCGCTACGCCATGTTGGCGCGCCTGCGCGGCTTGTTCGTCAACATCGCTGACATTTCGACGCTGAGCTGATCATGTTGAAACTGCTGATTCTCGATCGGGACGGGGTGATCAACTATGACTCCGACGCTTACATCAAGTCGGTGGAGGAGTGGATCCCGCTGCCCGGCTCGATCGAGGCCATCGCGCAGTTGAGCAAGGCCGGCTGGACGGTAGCCATTGCTACCAACCAGTCCGGCATCGCTCGCGGCTACTACGACATCGCCACCCTGGACGCCATGCACGCGCGCCTGCGCACGTTGGTGGCAGAGCAGGGCGGTGAGGTGGGGCTGGTTGTGTACTGCCCCCATGGACCGGACGAGGGCTGCGATTGCCGCAAACCCAAGCCTGGCATGTTGAAAATCATTTCAGAACATTACAAGGTGCCCCTGGCTGGGATATGGTTCGTCGGGGACAGTCTCGGTGACCTGGAGGCGGCCAAAGCCGTCGACTCTCAGCCAGTTTTGGTAAAAACCGGAAAAGGCGAAAAGACCCAGGCGAAAAACCTGCCGGTAGGCACCTTGATTTTTGACGATCTGGCGGCGGTTGCCGCAGAACTTATCAACAACTAGTCGCCCTCGACTTCCTGACCAAGGACTGTTCGGGAGTGCACTTTTAACAGGCGGGCGTTGTCCCGCAACGGTAAATGCTGCCATGTCGATTTTGCAGGCCATCAGAACCTTCTTCTTTTACCTGCTACTGGGCACCAGTTCGTTTCTCTGGTGCACCCTGAGCTTTTTTATTGCGCCCTTTTTGCCATTCAAGGCGCGCTATCGCTTTATCAACGTCTATTGGTGCCGCTGCGCGTTGTGGCTGTCCAAGGTGTTCCTGGGTATTCGTTTCGAGGTCAAGGGCGCCGAGAATGTCCCGGACCAGCCGTGCGTGATCCTGTCGAACCACCAGAGCACCTGGGAAACCTTTTTCCTTTCTGCCTACTTCTCGCCCCTGAGCCAGGTGCTCAAGCGTGAGTTGCTGTTCGTACCGTTCTTTGGCTGGGCCATGGCCATGTTGCGCCCGATTGCTATCGACCGGGACAACCCCAAGGCCGCACTCAAGCATGTGGCGAAGAAGGGTGACGAGTTGCTCAAGGACGGTGTTTGGGTACTGATCTTCCCTGAAGGCACCCGCGTGCCCTTTGGCACTGTAGGCAAGTTCTCACGAGGTGGTACGGCATTGGCCGTCAACGCCAACCTGCCGGTGCTGCCGATTGCTCACAATGCTGGCAAGTTCTGGCCCAAGGAAGGCTGGGCCAAGCGTAAAGGCACCATCACCGTGGTGATCGGCGAGCCGATGTATGCCGAAGGGGAAGGACCGCGTGCAATTGCAGCGCTCAATGACCGCGCGGCGGCCTGGAATGAAGCGCAACAGCGGGCCATGGGTTCGCTGCCGCCACTACCGGTTGCAGAAGACCAGGCAGTGATCTGACGTTCTGTGGATAACCTGTGTACGGTTTGTTGGCGAAATGCAGTTTTTAGCTTGTAGGCTTATGATTTTATTACATATTTCTTAAGCTAATAAAACAGCGAAAAACGTGCATAAGTTTTGCAGGCACTTAAAGTGCCGGCCCTTGTGGCCGGTTTTTTATGCACAACTTTTTACTCTTCCCACACCGGCAATTGCAGGCTGAAAACCGTACCTTGCCCCACCACACTCTCACAGCCGATACGGCCACCGTGGCGATCCATTACCGCCTTGACCATCGTCAGCCCCAAGCCCAAGCCTTCACTGCCCTGAGACGAGGCAAAGCGTCGGTACTGGCTGAACAACTCAGGTAGTTCTTCAGCCGCAATACCTGGGCCTTGATCCTGGATATGGCACACCAACCCTTGGTCGTTACGTTCGAGCCTCACCGTAACCGTGGTGCCGGATGGGCTGTATTTGATCGCGTTCTGGATCAGGTTGAACAAGGCACGGGTCAACAGCGATTGATCCGCCAGGACCATGTCTTCACCGGCCTCGTCCAGGTCATGGACCAATTGGATATTTTTCAATTGGGCCAACAACGCCACCTGGTCAAACGCATCGAGTACCAGCATCGCAAACAGGCTGGGCTGGAATTGGTAGCCGTCGGACTCAGCCTTGGCCAGTTGCACGAACGACTCGGTCAAGTTCAACGCGCGGCGCACTTGCTGCTCGATCTGGGTAAACACCTGCGTGACGTCTGTGGCCTCATGCCGCTGCACGTCCAGCAACGCCAGGATTGCCGAGTGGGGTGCCCGCAGGTCATGGGACAGGAACTGCAGCAGGGTTTCACGTTGCTGTTGGGCATCACGTTCGACGCTCAGGTCGGTCAGGCTCAGCAACCAGCCCAGTGCAATGTCCCCGTCAGCCGGTAGCAACGGGGCAAGCTCCAGGCGCAGGCTGCGTTGCTGGATATCTCGGAATTCGACGATTTCCAGGGCTGACAGCGGTGTATCGAGCTTGCCTTGCAACGGTGGATAACCCAGCGCCGCCAGCTGCTCCAGCAGGTTTTCGGAAATCAGTTCGTTGCCAAACACATCGCGGGCAATGCGGTTGGCCAGCAGGATATCGCCCTGCGGATCGGTGATCAGCGTAGCGACCGCCAGGCATTCCAGGCCATCAGCCATGAAGCGCCGGGTGTCGCGGGTACGGCTGACGGCTTGCTCCAAAGCCACAATGCGGCCCTGCAACACGTCGCCACTACTGACGGGGACACGGCGGCGTTCCGGCAACACCTTGGGTTCGCTGTCGAGACGCGCCAGTTCCCAGCCGAAATAGGCCAGGATCACGCTCAGGCGGCGCCAGTTCCAGATCAGGTAGCCCAGCAGCATGCCGATCAGCGTGGCGGCTGGCGACCACCAGTGGCCCAGGCGCAACAAGCCCCAGGAGGCGAGGAGGGCAGTGCTCATGCAGGCCAGGGTCAGCCACAGCGCGTAGCGTGGGCGCAACAGCAACAAGCCCATCAGCAATGCCACCATCGAGGTGGACAACAGCGTGGCCAGCCACGTTGGAAACACCGTAATACTGCGGTCTTGCAGCAGCCCGTTGAGGATATTGGCCTGAATCTCCACACCCGGTGTAGTACCGACGCTGGCCGACAGCGGCGTTACATAACGATCACCCATGCCGGGCGCGATAGCCCCCACCAGAATCACGCGATCACGCAACAGTTGAGCCGGGACTTCACCGCGCAGGACGCTGACATAAGGGACGCTGGGAAAGCCCTCATCGGCAGCGATAAACGGAATACGGATGGCATTGTCCCGCTGCCAATCAGTATCGCCAGACGCCACTGACAACCCGGGCATATCGGTTTGCTGGCCAGTCAGTTCGAACGCCAGCCAAGCCAATTGCGGTACCAGTTGCCCAGGAGGCCCCTCACGCAGGTACAGGCTACGCACAATGCCGTCGCTGTCAGCTTCAACGTTGATATGGCCAACGCTCCTGGCGCAATCACGCAAGGGCTGCACGGGCAGGATCTGTGTCACAGGTTGCCCCAGGCGCTGCGTGCCTTCGCGAATCAAAGGCAACAACACATTGCCGGCATTGCAGATGGCCTGAGCCAGGCGTTGGTCGTTGGCAGGCTCGCGCGCCGGCTCGCTGAAGATCACATCGAACAGGATCCCCGCAGGCTTGGCGGCACTTAAATGGTCAAGCAGATCAGCGTGCAGGCGGCGTGACCAGGGCCATTGGCCGAGTTCCTTGAGACTCATGTCGTCAATGGTCACCAACAGGATCCGCGAGTCCACGGGTAACGGCGCCAGGCGCCGCAGGCTGTCATACAACAGGTTATTCAGGGAAAGCCCGGGGCTCAGGGAGAGAAAGGCCGTCAGCGGCAGCAGGAGCAGGCTGATCCACAGCCATTCCCTGACCAGTCCATTGAACAGGCGCTGGGCCTGGGTCGGCTGGCGCTGTTCAGCCCGACGCCACCACTTCACCGTACGAACGCCGCGGTGCTACTGCACACGGGTGGCAGGTGGGTAATAGAAGATGTCATAAACGCCTGCTTCTCCTTCCAGTCCCTGGTCATCGAAGGCCGACACGCGAACGTGATAGAACGAGGCCTTCAGTCCAGTGAAGCTCAAGCGCGGCTCACTGGAGAAGTTTTCCTGCTTGATGTTCATGAACGTTGTATCGGTAGCCACTTGCGCACGATAGCGCCGGGCACCCGGTTGCGGATGCAGGATCAACGTCCAGACCGGCGCGTCGCCTTTCTGGCCGTCCTGGCCCATCAGGCGCGGAGCGGGCAATAGGTCGACCGTCTTCAACTCACCCTGTGTCTTGAGCAGCACCCCTTGTCGGGCGCCGACCTTCAATTCACCTTCCACCGGGCCCGTCTGCGGTTTTTTCTTGAGCTGTTTGCCCACCGGATGCGGTTCGGTACGGCTGGCGGCTACCTGACCGTTGAGCACCTCGACGACCGATTGCTGATCGTCGTTACGCACACGAAAGTGCGTACCGCGCACACCCAGTACGCCCACCGGGGTCACGATCTGAAAACGGTCATAGTCGCTGGCACGCTTGAGTACGTAGGCTTCCACTTGCCCTTGTTGCAGGATTACCTGGGGGATCGCCTGCTCCTCCACCAGGTGCAAACGCACCTCGGAGCTGGAGGGCAGGACAATCCGCGAGCCATCACCCAGCAACAAGCTGACAAACGCCGATGGCGAGGTTTTTACACTTTCCTGCTCATCGATCAGCATGCCTTCTTCCAACACACTGGGGCGCCCCTTGGCATCCAGCTTCCAGGCTTCACCGTTGAGGTGCTGGACTACAGCAGGCAGCGGTTGCGCCCTGCACAGCAGGTTGTCATCAATGTAGGGCGCACGCACAGGTGCAGATTTTTTGGCCAAGGCCAAGGGACTGTTGATACAGAGCGCCAGGACCAGGCCTGAGCCCAGCAGCGAGGAAAGGGCAGAGCGATAGTGACGGGGAGAGAGAGTCATGGTGCTCATCAAGGGTCTAGTTCTAAAGGTTCATCAGACTGCACGTTCAGAAAGCGTCTTGCAGTGGCAGGACCTTGAATGATGCCTACGATACCCGATGACGTATCGCACTCGATAGCCGTAGAAGGCATGACGGGTTTTACGGGAAAGGTGACACATCCCTGTGTCTGCCGAATCGGCAAGGCCGAACCGGGTATACATCGAAGAAATACTGTCCCTCACATCCCTCCGACAGCAGCCCGAACAAGCTCCGGACTACGGATGATACGTCCCTGTATCGAGCGCGCTTCCCGCGTGCGCCCTCCCTGTGGTCACTCAGCAATAGAGAATTTACCTACAAGCAAGGTGCATAGGGCGGCATCGCAACATTTGTTCAGATTTAAAAGATCCAGCGTTGGTCCTGGTCAAGCACGCTGCCTTGTTGAACACCTTGCGGGGCATCAACTTCCCAGAATCCAGCGTAACCAAGGGCGTCTACAGACTCGCTGTACACTTGAACTTGCTCGGCAGGAGCACTACGGGCATCCACCATTTCCGTCCCCAAACCTGTGGCCACCACCAATATCAACATCTTTCCCCACACACTGACCTTCTGCACGAGACTCACTCGTCCCGACAGCGCATAAAACCTGATTGCCATTGATCCTTTTCCTGAGGGGCTTGAGCCGGTATCTTTCCAGCTGGGTACACGATGTTTAACGGCCTTAGGGCTATTTGATATCAGCGTACCGAGAGATTCAGGGGACTTGAGAAACTGGCCATAATTGTTCAGATTCAACGGTGAACTAGTACGCTCTCTTCAACCGCTGCAACATTCTTCAAGAAGAAAGGACCCTCCCATGCGTGTCGCGATACTGGATGACGAACCTGCCGAATTGCGGCGGGTGGAACAGACACTGCGACAAATCCCAAGTGCCTCGGAGCAGCCATGGACGCTGCATTGCTTCGAGCGCGGCGAAGACTTGCTGCGCCAACTGCGCCGAGAAACTTTCGATTTACTGGTACTCGACTGGCAGTTGCCGGACCTGAGCGGCATCGCGATCCTGCGCTGGACCCGTGAACACATGGAGGCGCCCCCTCCCGTGATCATGCTGACCAGCCGCGATGCCGAGAGCGATATCGTCCAGGCACTGAACAGCGGCGCTGATGACTATGTCAGCAAACCGTTTCGCCCCAACGAGCTAAAGGCCCGGGTGAGTGCAGTCTTGCGTCGTCACGGCCTGCAGAAATCTGCTGCAACCGAAGTGCTGGTTTTCAACGACCTGACCTTCGACGATGCCGAGCTGACGGTCAGCCGCGCCGGTGATCCAATCAACCTGACCGAAAGGGAATACCGCCTGGCACGCTGCCTGTTCGCCAACCTGGCGCGGCCGCTGTCCCGGGAATATCTCTATGAACGGTTCTGGACCCATGAAGAAATGGTGTCTTCGCGGCCGTTGGATACCCATATCTATCGACTACGAAACAAGCTTGGACTGACGCCGGAACGGGGTTGGCAGTTACTGACGATCTATGGGTATGGCTATCGATTGGAGAGCGTGACCGCGGCTACGGCATAGCTAATGTTCCACGTGGAGCATTTTAAAAAGGCCTGAAATCCGGGCAATAAAAAAGGCCAACGTTTGACGTTGGCCTTTTTTGTTTCGCAATGGCGTTATCAGAAGTCCAGGTTGGACACTGCCAGGGCATTGCTCTCGATGAAGTCACGACGTGGCTCGACCGCATCACCCATCAGGGTGTTGAAGATCTGGTCCGCGCCAATGGCGTCTTCGATGGTCACACGCAACATGCGACGCTGCGCTGGGTCCATGGTGGTTTCCCACAACTGATCCGGGTTCATCTCGCCCAGACCTTTGTATCGCTGAATGGTGTGACGCTTGGTGCTTTCAGCCATCAACCAGTCCAGTGCTTCCTTGAACTCTTTGACCTGCTTCTTGCGTTCGCCACGCTGAATATAAGCGCCGTCGTCCAACAGGGTGCTCAGTTGCGCGCCCAGGGTAACCACGGTCTTGTAGTCGTTGCTGCCGAAGAAGTCGCGGTTGAAGGTGACGTAGTTCGACAGACCGTGGGAGATCAGTTCGACCTCTGGCAACCAGACATTACGTTCACGGTCTTCACGCAGGCTGGCTTTGTAGACCAGGCCGGACTTCTCGACAGTGCGCAGACGGACTTCGTACTGGGCCAGCCAATCCTGCATCGCTGCGTGATCGCCCAACTGTTCCAGGCTGACAGCTGGCAGGTAGATGAAGTGCTCGGTCAGCTCCTGAGGGTACAGGCGCGACAAACGCTTGAGAGTCTTCATCACCATACGGAAGTCGTTTACCAGGCGCTCCAGCGCCTCACCGGAGATGCCCGGGGCTTCGTCGTTCAAGTGCAGGCTGGCATCTTCCAGGGCCGACTGCGTCATGTACTCTTCCATGGCGTCGTCGTCTTTGATGTATTGCTCTTGCTTGCCCTTTTTCACTTTGTACAACGGTGGCTGGGCGATGTAGATGTAGCCACGCTCGATCAGCTCTGGCAACTGACGGAAGAAGAAGGTCAGCAGCAGGGTACGGATGTGCGAACCGTCGACGTCAGCATCGGTCATGATGATGATGTTGTGGTAGCGCAGCTTGTCGATGTTGTACTCGTCGCGACCAATGCCACAGCCCAGGGCGGTGATCAAGGTGCCGACTTCCTGGGAGGAAATCATCTTGTCGAAACGGGCTTTCTCGACGTTGAGGATCTTGCCCTTCAACGGCAGGATCGCCTGGGTGCGACGGTTGCGACCCTGCTTGGCGGAACCGCCAGCAGAGTCACCTTCCACCAAGTACAGCTCGGAGAGGGCAGGGTCCTTCTCCTGGCAGTCCGCAAGTTTGCCCGGCAGGCCAGCAATATCCAGCGCGCCTTTACGACGAGTCATTTCACGGGCTTTACGCGCCGCTTCACGAGCCCGCGCCGCATCGATCATCTTGCCGACGACTAGCTTGGCTTCGTTGGGGTTTTCCAACAGGAAGTCAGAGAAGTACTTACCCATTTCCTGTTCGACAGCGGTCTTCACTTCGGAAGAAACCAGCTTGTCTTTGGTCTGGGAGCTGAACTTCGGATCCGGAACCTTGACCGAAATAATTGCGGTCAGGCCTTCACGCGCATCATCACCGGTGGTGGCGACTTTGTGCTTCTTCGCCAGGCCTTCAGCTTCGATGTAGGTGTTCAGGTTACGCGTCAGGGCGGAACGGAAACCCACCAGGTGAGTACCGCCATCGCGCTGAGGAATGTTGTTGGTGAAGCACAACAGGTTCTCGTTGAAGCTGTCGTTCCACTGCAGGGCGATTTCCACGCCGATGCCGTCTTCACGCTGGATGTTGAAGTGGAACACCTGGTTGACCGCAGTCTTGTTGGTGTTCAGGTATTCAACGAACGCACGCAGGCCGCCTTCGTACTTGAACAGTTCTTCCTTGCCGCTGCGCTCGTCCTTGAGGACGATACCCACACCGGAGTTGAGGAAGGACAGTTCACGAATCCGCTTGGCCAGGATGTCCCAGCTGAAGTGGATATTCTTGAAGGTGTCAGCCGAAGGCTTGAAGTGAATCTGGGTACCGGTGGTTTCGCTGTCACCAACGATCGCCATAGGAGCCTGAGGCACACCATGGACGTAGGTCTGTTCCCAGATCTTGCCACTACGGCGAACGGTCAGGATCAGTTCTTCCGACAGGGCGTTTACCACCGACACACCTACACCGTGCAAGCCGCCGGATACTTTGTAGGAGTTGTCATCGAACTTACCGCCGGCGTGGAGCACAGTCATGATGACCTCTGCCGCCGATACGCCTTCTTCTTTATGCACATCTACCGGAATGCCGCGACCGTTGTCGCGTACGGTGATGGACTCGTCCGGGTGGATAATGATGCTGATGTCGTCGCAGTGGCCGGCCAGTGCTTCGTCGATGGAGTTGTCGACCACCTCGAACACCATGTGGTGCAGACCGCTACCATCATCGGTGTCGCCAATGTACATACCGGGACGTTTGCGTACGGCATCCAAACCTTTCAGCACTTTAATGCTGGTCGAGTCGTACGTGTTTTCTTCGCTCATGCCTTCACTCCCGATGGTCGTGGGTCTGGGTGATACGGCCCTGTTCCACGTGGAACAAAGCGACTGGCGTTTCCGTCTGCCAGCCTTCCCTCAATAATTCGTGATCTACACAGGTGATAAACACCTGGCAGCGTAAGTCTTCCAACAAGCGGCATAGCGCGCGGCGGTGTTGCTCGTCCAACTCGGACGGCAAGTCATCCACCAGATAAATACATTGGCCTCGCCGGGCTTGGCTGACCAAATGCCCCTGGGCAATACGTAAAGCACAGACCACCAGTTTTTGCTGACCGCGAGACAAGATGTCCGCAGCGTTATGTGCACCTAATCTAAGGCGCAGATCAGCTCGTTGGGGTCCAGCCTGCGTATGACCTATTTGCTGATCCCGTTGCAGGGACGTTGCGAGCACTGCACTCAGCTCTCGCTCTTTATCCCAACCGCGGTAGTAGCTCAACGTCAGCCCCTCAAGTTCCAACAACTCACTCAAGGTCTGTTCAAAGACTGGTTTCAAGGCTTTGATATAGGCGCGGCGGTATTCATCTATTTCGTCGCTGGCCAGGCACAGTTCACGGTCCCAGGCCGCTTGCGAAGCGGCGTCAAGTGTACCATGCCGCAGCCATGAGTTCCGCTGCCGCAGGGCCTTCTGCAGGCGCTGCCAAGTGGCCATGAACCGCGGTTCCACGTGGAACACTCCCCAATCGAGGAACTGCCGGCGAATTTTGGGTGCACCCTCCAGCAAGCGGAAGCTGTCAGGGTTGATCAATTGCAGAGGCAGGATTTCCGCCAGTTGCGCCGCACTGCGCGCATTCTGCCCATCGATACGGATCTGGAACTCCCCCTGGCGATCACGGGATATCCCCAGGCTGCTATGCCCGCCTTGCGCCAGTTCAACCTGGCCAAATACGGTGCACGCCAATTGTTCGTATTGAATCACCGGCAACAAACGGGCGCTGCGAAAGGAACGAGCCAGGCCCAGCAGATGAATGGCTTCCAGCACGCTGGTTTTGCCACTGCCATTGGCGCCGTGGAGGATATTGATGCGGGGGGAGGGAGAGAAGGTCACCGGGTGCAGATTGCGCACCGCGGTGACCGAGACGCGACTGAGGGACATCTAGCTTCTGCTGAGCATGATTACAGGCGCATCGGCATAACAACATAAGCCGAGTCGTCGTTATCGGATTCTTGCACCAGAGCACTGCTATTAGAGTCGGACAGGATCAGGCGAACCTGTTCGGTCGTCATCACACCCAGCACATCCAGCAGGTAGCTCACGTTGAAGCCAATCTCCAGCGAGCCACCGTTGTAATCAACGCTGATTTCTTCTTCGGCTTCTTCCTGCTCCGGGTTGTTGGCCTGGATTTTCAATTGACCATTGGCCAATTGCAGGCGAATACCGCGGTACTTTTCGTTGGACAGGATCGCGGTACGGCTGAACGCTTCACGCAGGGCCTGACGATCACCGATCACCAGCTTGTCACCACCTTTGGGCAGTACGCGCTCGTAGTCCGGGAACTTGCCGTCTACCAGCTTGGATGTGAAGGTGAACTCACCCGTGGTCGCACGGATGTGATGCTGGCCCAGGACGATGCTGACATTGCCATCCGGCTCGGTGAGCAGGCGCGCCAGTTCCAGGATACCTTTGCGCGGCACGATGACCTGGTGGCGGTCCGGCTGGCCGATATCGGCCTTCATCGAACACATTGCCAGACGGTGACCGTCAGTAGCCACGGCGCGGATGATGCCTTCGGAGACTTCCAACAGCATGCCGTTGAGGTAGTAACGCACATCCTGCTGGGCCATGGCGAAGCTGGTGCGTTCGATCAAACGACGCAGTCGGCTTTGCTCCAGGCTGCAGGTCAACGAGCCCGGACCTTCTTCCACAGTCGGGAAGTCATTGGCCGGCAAGGTCGACAGGGTAAAACGGCTACGCCCGGCCTTGACCACCAGCTTCTGCTCATCAACCTTGATGTCGATCAGCGCGTCATTGGGCAGGCTTTTGCAGATATCCATCAGCTTGCGCGCAGGCACGGTGATCTCGCCGGGCTCGGCGGGCTCTTCCAGCTGTACACGGCCAACCAGTTCGACTTCCAAGTCGGTACCGGTCAAGGACAACTGCTGGCCTTCGACAACCAACAATACGTTGGAAAGCACCGGCAAGGTCTGTCGGCGCTCGACGACGCCTGCGACCAGTTGCAGGGGTTTCAACAGGGCTTCGCGTTGAATGGTGAAATGCATGGTCTAGTCCCTTGCCTTAATAAGCTGCGCTGGTGTTCATCAAGTGGTCAGTGTACGCAGCAGGTTCTTGTAGTCCTCGCGAATATCCGCGTCGGATTCCTTAAGTTCGTTGATCTTGCGGCACGCGTGCAAGACCGTGGTGTGGTCGCGACCACCAAACACATCGCCGATTTCCGGCAGGCTATGGTTGGTCAGCTCCTTGGAGAGCGCCATGGCCACCTGCCGGGGACGGGCTACCGAGCGCGAACGGCGCTTGGACAGCAGGTCGGAAATCTTGATCTTGTAGTACTCGGCCACGGTGCGCTGGATGTTATCCACACTCACCAGTTTGTCCTGCAGTGCCAGCAAGTCCTTCAAGGATTCGCGAATCAGCTCGATGGTGATATCGCGGCCCATGAAGTGCGAGTGAGCGATGACGCGCTTGAGCGCGCCTTCGAGCTCACGCACGTTGGAGCGAATGCGTTGGGCGATGAAGAATGCAGCGTCATGAGGCAGATCGACTTTCGCCTGATCGGCCTTTTTCATCAGGATCGCAACCCGGGTTTCCAGTTCCGGCGGCTCTACCGCAACGGTCAGGCCCCAGCCGAAGCGCGATTTTAAGCGCTCTTCCAGGCCTTCGATTTCCTTCGGGTAACGGTCACTGGTGAGAATGACCTGCTGGCCACCTTCAAGCAGGGCATTGAACGTGTGGAAAAACTCTTCCTGGGAACGTTCCTTGCGCGCGAAGAATTGAATGTCATCGATCAGCAGCGCATCGACCGAGCGATAGAAGCGCTTGAATTCGTTGATCGCATTGAGCTGCAACGCCTTGACCATGTCGGCCACGAAGCGCTCCGAGTGCAGGTACACGACCTTGGCATTCGGGTTCTTCTTTAATAGGTGGTTACCCACAGCGTGCATCAAGTGCGTCTTACCCAAGCCAACACCGCCATAAAGGAAGAGCGGGTTGTAACCGTGCTTGGGATTATCGGCAACCTGCCAGGCCGCAGCACGGGCCAGTTGGTTGGACTTACCTTCGACGAAATTTTCAAAGGTAAAGGTGCGGTTCAGATAGCTGGTGTGCTTGAGCGCACCTTCGACCTGGACTGTGCGCTGTTCGGCGCGTACCGGCGCCTGCTGCGAACTGGCACCCGCCATCGGGTCGAAGCTGTCGCGGGACGGCTCTTCACTGACCGGCGCATTTTTTTGCACCACGGATTTGCTCGGGGCGGGTGCAGCAGGTGCTGGTGCGTGGTTGACCGGCGCTGCAGCAGCCTGGGCATGCGATGCAGCGGCAGCCAGGGGTGCATTCGGAGCGGCACGCGGTGCCGAGCTGCGTTTGCTACCTATTAGTAAGGAGAGGGCTGGAGCCATCCCGTTGCCATGCTCGTCGAACAATTCGAGAACGCGGCTCAGGTACTTCTCGTTGACCCAGTCGAGAACAAAACGATTGGGTGCGTAGACACGCAACTCGTCGCCTTCGGCTTCGACCTGTAGCGGACGGATCCAGGTGTTGAATTGCTGGGCAGGCAGCTCATCGCGCAAAAGCTCCACGCACTGCTGCCAAAGTTCCACTGACACGGATATCCCCTAAGTTGAAAGCCGGTGAGGCAAAAACAGCCGCCATTGTAGCGGCGAGCGGGCCACTTATCCACATGTAGGTTGCTCACAGGCCACCAAGAATCAATGCCTTACCCATAAAAAAGGCGACCAATGGTCTGTGCATAAGCTCTGTGGATAAGCGCCCCTGAGCTCGTTGTACAAGTGGGGTCGAAAGTCTGTGGGTAACCAGCCTGTGGATAAGTACCCATTCCACACACAGCTTATCCGATAGCGCAGCACAGGCAGAGCACCGTTTCTCCCCCGTGTTGTCATTCTCTGTACAGCACGTGGAACAATGCCTTAAGTCAGTTATCCACAGATGATCGGCTCCCTAGCTTTTATAAGCTTTACAGAAAAGCTTTAAATAACTTCCTTCTTTATTTTTATATCTATGGCATTGCTCATGAAAGTCGAACCTCACGGAATCGGTCCCAAGGCCTTCAGATATCTAATTGCAGGAATAGCTGGTTGGAAATTGACCTAGAGGCTTGCTTTCTCTAGAATCCCCGGTCTCTTAAAACGGGGGCCATTCCGGCCCGTTGTGGACGAACCAGGTAACACGCCATGAAACGTACTTTCCAACCAAGCACCATCAAACGCGCCCGTACCCACGGTTTCCGTGCTCGCATGGCTACCAAGAACGGCCGTGCTGTCCTGTCGCGTCGCCGCGCCAAAGGTCGTGCGCGTCTGGCAGTTTGATAATCCGGTACTGGTGGTGAGTCAGGACTTCAGTCGGGAAAAGCGTCTGCTAACCCCCCGGCATTTCAAGGCAGTCTTTGACTCCCCCACCGGCAAGGTTCCGGGGAAAAATCTCCTGCTCCTTGCGCGTAACAACGATCTGGATCACCCCCGTCTCGGGTTGGTGATCGGCAAGAAGAGCGTAAAGCTCTCCGTTGAGCGCAATCGCCTCAAGCGTCTGATGCGCGAATCGTTTCGCCTCCACCAGGACACTCTGGTTGGTTGGGATATTGTTATCGTCGCGCGCAAAGGCTTGGGGGACGTAGAAAACCCCGAATTGATTCAGCATTTCGGCAAGCTCTGGAAACGTTTGGCTCGCACCAGCAAGCCAACCCCAGCAGTCAGCCCCGAAACTGTAGGGGTAGACAGCACTGATGCGTAAACTGGCCCTCGTTCCGATCCAGTTTTACCGTTATGCCATTAGTCCGCTGATGGCCAGCCACTGTCGTTTCTACCCCAGTTGTTCCTGCTACGCGTATGAAGCCATAGAAAATCATGGCCTTCTGCGCGGTGGCTGGCTGACCTTTCGTCGTTTAGGTCGCTGTCATCCGTGGAATCCCGGTGGTTATGACCCGGTTCCGCCTATCCCTACCTCCCGTTCTTCTTCGATGGCCGAGTAATCATGGATATTAAACGCACGATCCTGATCGTCGCCCTGGCAATCGTGTCCTACGTTATGGTTCTGAAATGGAACCAGGACTATGGCCAGGCTGCCCTGCCGACTCAGAATGTTGCTACCAATCAGTCTGCTCCTGCTATTGCAGATGCACCGTTGGGTAACAATGCTTCCGCCAGTGCCGATGTACCCAGCGCGAATGCCGATACCAGCACCCCTGTAGACAACGCGGTCATCACCAATAAAGACCTCATCCACGTCAAAACGGATGTACTGGACCTGGCGATCGATCCACAGGGTGGCGATATCGCCCAACTGAAATTGCCACTGTATCCACGTCGCCAAGACCACCCGGATGTTCCTTTCCAGTTGTTCGATAACGGTGGCGAACGTGTTTATCTGGCACAAAGCGGCCTGACTGGGACTGATGGTCCTGATGCTCGTGCTACCGGTCGTCCGGTTTATTCGACCGAACAGAAGACTTATCAACTGGCTGATGGCCAGAACCAGTTGAACGTCGACCTGAAATTCAGTCACGACGGCGTCAATTACATCAAGCGTTTCAGCTTCACTCGCGGTTTGTACGATCTGAAAGTCACCTATCTGATCGACAACACCAGCGAAAAAGCCTGGACGGGCAACTTGTTTGCCCAGCTCAAGCGTGATGGCAGCTCCGATCCTTCCTCCAGCACTGCCACTGGCACCGCGACTTACCTGGGCGCCGCCCTGTGGACAAGTAACGAGCCGTACAAAAAAGTGTCGATGAAAGATATCGACAAGGGCGCGCTGAAAGAGACGGTACAAGGTGGTTGGGTAGCCTGGCTGCAACACTACTTTGTAACCGCATGGATCCCGAACAAGGGCGAAGCCAACCTGGTTCAGACCCGTAAGGACAACCAGGGCAACTACATCATCGGTTTCACTGGCCCGGCGTTGACCGTTGCGCCAGGTGCCAAGGCTGAAACCAGCGCCACCTTGTATGCCGGCCCAAAAAGCCAGGCAGTACTCAAGGAGTTATCCCCAGGTCTGGAACTGACTGTGGATTACGGCATTCTGTGGTTCATTGCCCAGCCAATCTTCTGGTTGCTGCAACATATCCACAGCATCGTTGGTAACTGGGGCTGGTCGATCATCTTCCTGACCATGCTGATCAAAGGGATTTTCTTCCCGCTGTCGGCTGCCAGCTACAAATCGATGGCCCGTATGCGTGCGGTTGCACCGAAACTGGCTGCACTGAAAGAGCAACATGGCGACGACCGGCAGAAAATGTCGCAAGCCATGATGGAGCTGTACAAGAAAGAGAAGATCAACCCGTTGGGTGGATGCTTGCCGATTCTGGTACAGATGCCGGTATTCCTGTCGCTGTACTGGGTGCTCCTGGAAAGCGTGGAAATGCGCCAAGCGCCGTTCATGCTGTGGATAACGGACTTGTCGATCAAAGACCCGTTCTTTATCCTGCCGATCATCATGGGCGCGACCATGTTCATCCAGCAGCGTCTGAACCCGACTCCTCCGGATCCGATGCAGGCCAAGGTGATGAAAATGATGCCAATCATTTTCACCTTCTTCTTCCTGTGGTTCCCGGCTGGTCTGGTTCTGTACTGGGTGGTCAACAACGTGTTGTCGATCTCTCAACAGTGGTACATCACACGTAAGATCGAAGCGGCTGCCAAAAAAGCCGAGGCGTAACTTACTCTGTGGATAACCACTCAAGACGCCCCCTCGTGGGGCGTTTTGCATTCTGTCACTTTTGTCTGGGAAACCGCTGATGAGCGCTCCTCGTGAAACCATCGCTGCCGTCGCCACTGCTCAAGGCCGGGGCGGTGTCGGTATCGTTCGTATTTCCGGGCCGCTTGCCGGCATCGCGGCCCAAGCCATCAGCGGGCGTGAGCTAAAGCCCCGGTATGCGCATTACGGGCCTTTTTTCGGCGAGGAGCTTGAGGTACTGGATGAGGGCCTGGCCCTGTATTTCCCGGGACCGAACTCATTCACCGGTGAAGATGTGCTGGAACTGCAAGGCCATGGCGGTCCTGTCGTCCTGGATATGCTGTTGCAACGCTGCCTGCAGCTGGGTTGCCGCCTGGCCCGGCCGGGTGAGTTCAGCGAGCGCGCGTTTCTCAATGACAAACTCGACCTGGCCCAGGCCGAGGCGATTGCCGACCTGATCGAGGCCAGTTCTGCACAGGCCGCACGCAATGCGTTGCGCTCGCTGCAGGGGGCGTTTTCCCTGCGTGTGCATAACCTCACCGAGCAACTGATCAGTTTGCGCATCTATGTCGAGGCCGCCATTGATTTCCCGGAAGAGGAAATCGACTTTCTCGCCGATGGCCATGTCCTGGCCATGCTCGATAAGGTTCGCGATGAGTTATCCACAGTCCTGAAGGAAGCCGGGCAGGGCGCATTGCTGCGCGATGGCATGACAGTGGTGATTGCTGGTCGGCCCAACGCCGGCAAGTCCAGTTTGCTCAACGCTCTTGCGGGTCGTGAAGCCGCCATTGTCACCGAGATTGCCGGTACCACCCGGGATATCCTGCGCGAACACATCCACATTGATGGCATGCCGCTGCACGTGGTCGATACCGCCGGCTTACGCGATACCGATGACCAGGTAGAAAAAATCGGTGTGGAACGGGCGCTCAAGGCCATCAGTGAAGCCGATCGGGTGCTGTTGGTGGTGGATGCCACAGCACCCGAGGCCGTGGATCCTTTTGCGCTGTGGCCCGAATTCCTTGAACAACGGCCGGACCCGGCCAAAGTCACGCTGATTCGCAACAAAGCGGACCTGACGGGTGAAGCCATTGCCCTGGAAGTCAGCGACGATGGCCATGTCACGATCAGCCTCAGCGCCAAGTCTGCCGGCGATGGCCTGGAACTGCTGCGCGATCATCTCAAGGCGTGCATGGGTTATGAACAGACCTCGGAAAGCAGCTTCAGTGCTCGTCGCAGGCACCTTGAAGCCCTATGCCATGCCAGTGCCGCCCTTGAGCACGGTAGGGCACAGCTGACGCTGGCGGGTGCAGGAGAGCTGCTAGCCGAAGATTTACGGCAGGCGCAGCAACTGCTGGGGGAAATTACCGGGGCATTCAGCTCCGATGATCTGCTCGGCAGGATCTTTTCCAGCTTCTGCATCGGTAAATAACTCTTCGTTGTTCACAGACAGGCCGTTCGTGCCTGTCTGTTTTGCCCGTTTCAGGGCAACACCTTCGTATTTCCTGACATTTACCTCACACCGAGGTGCCTTGCCGTGGGTGAAATTTGCCGTTTCTGTGGATTAAGCCCTGTGAATAACCGCCCCTGTGCCCGGTTGATAACAGGGCTTGAAACCTGAGTAAAACCCCGCCTGTGGATAAGCACCTGTTTAATCCACAGGCTTAGAGCACTTATCCAAGGGCCTCATTGGCACCTAACCACAGACTTTTGAATCTCTGTACACAATGTAAACAAAGGCCTGTAGAGATCTATCCACAGAAAGTAGGCTCAGTAGAAATAAACATAAAAACAAAGATTTAATAAATTTATCTCTTTTAATTTCTATTACCTCTGATTCATCCACAGCTGGTTAAATTTTGTGCAAAGGGTTCTTTAGGAAGGGCTAAGTCCCTATACTTGCCGCCATAGCTCTAAAACTCTTTCAACAAACAATTCCTGATTACCTACATAAGCAGGCACGAGGTGCGTGGTGGATTTCCCTTCCCGTTTTGAAGTGATCGTCATCGGCGGCGGTCATGCCGGTACCGAGGCAGCACTGGCGTCAGCCCGCATGGGGGTCAAAACCCTGTTGCTGACGCACAACGTGGAAACCCTCGGTGCCATGAGTTGCAACCCCGCCATCGGTGGGATTGGCAAAAGCCATCTGGTCAAGGAAATCGATGCCCTTGGCGGTGTGATGGCCATGGCTACCGACAAGGGTGGTATTCAATTTCGCGTGCTCAACAGCCGCAAAGGCCCGGCCGTGCGTGCTACCCGGGCACAAGCCGACCGCATCCTGTACAAGGCCGCGGTGCGCGAAACCCTGGAAAACCAGCCCAACCTGTGGATATTTCAGCAGGCTGCTGACGACCTGATCGTCGAACAGGACCAAGTGCGCGGCGTTGTCACGCAAATGGGCCTGCGTTTCTTTGCAGAATCCGTGGTGCTGACCACCGGCACGTTCCTCGGTGGACTTATCCACATCGGGATGCAGAACTATTCGGGTGGCCGTGCCGGTGATCCGCCGTCCATCGCCCTGGCTCATCGCCTGCGCGAACTGCCACTGCGTGTCGGTCGTCTGAAAACCGGGACCCCGCCGCGTATCGACGGGCGTTCTGTGGATTTCTCGATGATGACCGAGCAAGCCGGGGATACGCCAATCCCGGTGATGTCGTTCATGGGTTCCAAAGAACAGCACCCCAAACAGGTGAGTTGCTGGATTACCCACACCAATGCGCGGACCCACGAAATCATTGCGGCCAATCTTGATCGTTCGCCGATGTATTCCGGAGTGATCGAAGGTATTGGCCCACGTTATTGCCCGTCGATCGAAGACAAGATCCACCGCTTTGCCGACAAGGAAAGCCACCAGGTCTTCATCGAGCCGGAAGGCTTGACCACCCACGAGCTGTACCCGAACGGGATTTCCACTTCCCTGCCATTCGACGTGCAAATCCAGATCGTGCAGTCGATTCGCGGCATGGAAAACGCGCACATCGTGCGACCTGGCTACGCCATCGAGTACGACTACTTCGATCCGCGGGACTTGAAATACAGCCTGGAAACCAAAGTGATCGGCGGTCTGTTCTTCGCCGGGCAAATCAATGGCACCACCGGTTACGAAGAAGCCGGCGCCCAGGGTTTGCTAGCCGGGACCAACGCGGCATTGCGCGCCCAGGGCAAAGACAGCTGGTGCCCGCGTCGCGATGAAGCGTACATCGGCGTGTTGGTTGACGACCTGATTACCCTCGGTACCCAGGAACCGTACCGGATGTTCACGTCCCGGGCCGAATATCGCCTGATCCTGCGCGAAGACAACGCCGACCTGCGCCTGACCGAAAAAGGTCGCGAGCTGGGCCTGGTCGATGACGCACGCTGGGCAGCGTTCTGCAAAAAACGCGAGAGCATCGAAGTCGAAGAGCAGCGTCTGAAAAGTACCTGGGTGCGCCCGGGCACTGAGCAGGGCGATGCGATTGCCGAAAAATTCGGCACGCCGCTGACTCACGAATACAATCTGTTGAACCTGCTGTCCCGTCCGGAAATCGACTACGCTGGTCTGGTCGAAGTCACTGGCGGCGGCGCAGAAGATCCACAGGTTGCCGAGCAGGTCGAAATAAAGACCAAATATGCCGGTTACATTGACCGCCAGCAGGACGAAATTGCCAGGCTGCGCGCTAGTGAAGACACCAAGCTGCCTGTGGATATCGATTACACCGGGATTTCCGGCCTGTCGAAAGAGATTCAAAGCAAGCTGGGGATAACTCGTCCCGAGACTCTGGGCCAGGCTTCCCGTATCCCGGGTGTCACCCCGGCAGCCATTTCGCTGTTGATGATTCATTTGAAAAAACGCGGCGCGGGCCGTCAGTTGGAGCAAAGCGCTTGAGTTCGTTGGTCACCTCGCAACACGCCGAAGAGTTATCCACAGGTGCGCGCCAATTGGGCGTGGACCTGACCGAAGCCCAGCACGAGTTGCTGTTGGGTTACCTGGCCCTGTTGATCAAATGGAACAAGGCCTACAACCTCACTGCGGTGCGCGATCCGGACGAAATGGTCTCTCGGCATCTGCTCGACAGCTTGAGCGTGATGCCGTTTATCGAAAACGGCCGTTGGCTGGACGTCGGCAGTGGCGGTGGCATGCCCGGCATCCCCCTGGCGATCCTGTTTCCCGAGTCGCAAGTGACCTGCCTGGACAGCAACGGCAAGAAAACCCGCTTCCTGACCCAGGTCAAACTCGAACTCAAGCTGGACAACCTGCAAGTTATCCACAGCCGCGTCGAAGCCTTCACGCCTGAACTGCCTTTCAACGGAATTGTTTCCCGGGCTTTCAGCAGCATGGAGAACTTCAGCAACTGGACCCGCCACCTGGGCGACCTGAACACCCGTTGGCTGGCAATGAAGGGCGTTCATCCAAGCGACGAGCTGTTAGCATTGCCGGCAGACTTCCACCTCGATAGCGAACACGCCTTGGCCGTACCCGGTTGCCAAGGCCAACGCCATCTGCTGATACTGCGCCGCACGGCATGATTGGGAACACAAGCAAGAATGGCTAAGGTATTCGCGATAGCGAACCAGAAAGGTGGCGTGGGCAAAACCACCACCTGCATCAACCTCGCAGCATCCCTGGTCGCTACCAAGCGTCGGGTGCTGTTGATCGACCTCGATCCACAGGGCAACGCCACCATGGGTAGCGGTGTGGATAAACACGGCCTGGAAAATTCGGTCTACGACTTGCTGATTGGCGAGTGCGACCTGGCCCAGGCCATGCACTATTCCGAGCACGGCGGTTATCAACTGCTGCCGGCCAACCGCGATTTGACCGCGGCGGAAGTGGTGCTGCTGGAAATGCAGATGAAAGAAAGCCGTCTGCGCAGCGCCCTGGCGCCGATCCGCGAGAATTACGACTACATTTTGATCGACTGCCCGCCGTCGCTGTCGATGCTCACGCTCAACGCGTTAGTCGCCGCCGATGGGGTGATTATCCCCATGCAGTGCGAGTACTTCGCCCTCGAAGGCTTGAGCGACCTTGTGGATAACATCAAGCGCATCGCCGAGCTGCTCAACCCGAACCTGAAAGTCGAAGGCCTGCTGCGGACCATGTATGACCCGCGGCTGAGCCTGATGAACGATGTGTCGGCGCAGCTCAAGGAGCACTTTGGCGATCAGCTCTACGACACCGTGATTCCACGCAACATCCGCCTGGCCGAAGCGCCAAGCTATGGCATGCCCGCGCTGGCGTACGACAAGTCATCGCGTGGTGCCATTGCCTACCTGGCGCTGGCCGGCGAGATGGTTCGTCGCCAACGTCGCAATTCACGCACCGCTGCAGCCCAGCCAACTTAAGGAATCCCCATGGCCGTCAAGAAACGAGGTCTCGGACGTGGACTGGATGCACTGCTGAGTGGTCCGACTGTCACTTCGCTGGAAGAACAGGCGGTGCAGGCCGACTCGCGTGAGTTGCAACATTTGCCGCTGGACCTGATCCAGCGTGGCAAGTACCAGCCGCGCCGGGACATGGACCCGCAGGCGCTGGAGGAGTTGGCGAATTCGATCAAGGCCCAGGGCGTGATGCAGCCGATTGTCGTGCGCCCCATTGGCGGCGGTCGCTTTGAAATCATCGCCGGCGAACGCCGCTGGCGCGCCAGCCAGCAGGCCGGCCAGGAAACCATCCCGGCGATGGTGCGCGATGTACCGGATGAAACGGCCATCGCTATGGCGCTGATCGAGAATATCCAGCGCGAAGACCTCAATCCCATCGAGGAAGCCATTGCCCTGCAGCGCTTGCAGCAAGAATTCAAGCTGACCCAGCAGGAAGTAGCCGATGCGGTGGGCAAATCCCGTGTCACGGTTTCCAACCTGCTGCGCCTGATCGCGCTTCCTGAAGTGATCAAGACCATGCTGTCCCACGGCGACCTGGAAATGGGTCATGCCCGGGCTTTGCTCGGTTTGCCGGAAAATCAACAGGTTGAAGGGGCGCGACACGTTGTCGCACGAGGTCTCACCGTTCGTCAGACCGAGGCCCTGGTTCGCCAGTGGCTCAGTGGCAAACCTGCACCGGTCGAAACAGTCAAAACTGATCCGGATATTGCGCGTCTGGAGCAGCGCCTGGCCGAGCGGCTGGGCTCTGCGGTGCAAATTCGCCACGGCAAGAAGGGCAAAGGGCAATTGGTTATCGGATATAACTCCCTTGATGAGCTTCAGGGCGTTCTTTCCCACATCCGCTGAAACATTTGCTTATGTAGCGCGCAGTCGGAAATCACTACCCGGCAGTTGAATAGGGGCTGAACCGCCCCTATACTCTGCGCGCATTTTGTCGGCACAAATTATGCCAAGTTATTGATTTCCGGCAGCCGACCATTGAGGAGCAAGAGTGATGGAAACCCGCACGCCAAACACGTTGCCGTTCCATCGCTTGGCCGTTTTTCCGGTTTTATTGGCCCAATTTGTCATTTTGCTGATCGCCGCATTGGCGCTTTGGTATTGGCATGGGGTCGTAGCCGGATATTCAGGACTCTGCGGAGGCCTGATAGCCTTGCTGCCCAATATGTATTTTGCTCACAGGGCCTTTCGGTTTTCCGGCGCCCGAGCAGCCCAGGCTATCGTCCGGTCCTTTTATGCCGGCGAGGCAGGGAAACTGATTTTGACGGCAGTGCTGTTTGCACTGACCTTTGCAGGTGTGAAGCCATTGGCGCCGCTAGCTGTATTCGGCGTCTTCGTGTTGACCCAACTGGTCAGCTGGTTCGCTCCCCTGCTAATGAAAACAAGACTTTCGAAACCTTAGGGCGTTTGAGGCAACCATGGCAGAAACAACCGCTTCGGGCTATATCCAGCACCACTTGCAGAACCTGACCTTCGGTCAGCTTCCCAACGGCGGCTGGGGCTTTGCCCACTCCGCAGCAGAAGCCAAAGAAATGGGCTTCTGGGCTTTCCACCTGGATACTCTGGGCTGGTCGGTCGCATTGGGTCTGATCTTCGTCCTGATTTTCCGCATGGCGGCAAAGAAGGCGACTTCCGGTCAGCCAGGTGCTTTGCAGAACTTCGTTGAAGTATTGGTCGAATTCGTCGATACCAGCGTGAAAGACAGCTTCCATGGCCGTAGCCCGGTGATTGCACCGCTGGCACTGACCATCTTCGTCTGGGTGTTCCTGATGAACGCCGTCGACCTGATTCCGGTGGACTGGATTCCTCAGTTGGCCATGGCGATCTCCGGCGACCCGCACATCCCGTTCCGCGCGGTATCGACCACTGACCCGAACGCTACCCTGGGCATGGCCCTGTCGGTGTTCGCGCTGATCATTTTCTACAGCATCAAGATCAAGGGCATCGGCGGCTTCATCGGCGAACTGACCCTGCACCCGTTCGGCAGCAAGAACATCTTCGTTCAAGCCTTGCTGATCCCGGTGAACTTCCTGCTGGAATTCGTGACCCTGATCGCCAAGCCGATTTCCCTGGCTCTGCGACTGTTCGGCAACATGTATGCCGGCGAACTGGTGTTCATTCTGATCGCTGTGATGTTCGGCAGCGGCCTGCTCTGGCTTAGCGGCCTGGGCATTGTTCTGCAGTGGGCGTGGGCTGTGTTCCACATCCTGATCATCACCCTGCAGGCGTTTATCTTCATGATGCTGACCATCGTCTACCTGTCGATGGCGCACGAAGAGAACCATTAAGACCAGTCTCGACTAGTCTGATGTCCTTCCCGGTGAAACGGGAAGGTGGCCCCAAAGGGCTATGAAACGATTTGTTTTACCGCTTTAAAATCTAAAAAACCTAAACCATACGACGTAAAAGTCGGGAGGAAAGATGGAAACTGTAGTTGGTCTAACCGCTATCGCTGTTGCACTGTTGATCGGCCTGGGCGCCCTGGGTACTGCCATTGGTTTCGGCCTGTTGGGCGGCAAGTTCCTGGAAGGCGCAGCGCGTCAGCCAGAAATGGTTCCAATGCTGCAAGTTAAAATGTTCATCGTTGCCGGCCTGCTCGACGCCGTGACCATGATCGGTGTTGGTATCGCTCTGTTCTTCACCTTCGCGAACCCCTTCGTTGGTCAACTCGCCGGTTAATCACTCGTTTTTTCGAGTGATTGGTGTGTTGTGCAACGAACGAGCGAGGTATTGGCGTGAACATTAATGCAACCATTATTGGTCAGTCCTTAGCGTTCTTGATTTTTGTTGTTTTCTGCATGAAGTTCGTATGGCCTCCGGTCATCGCGGCTCTGCACGAACGTCAGAAGAAGATCGCGGATGGACTGGACGCTGCCGCACGAGCAGCTCGCGACCTGGAGTTGGCCCAAGATAAAGCGGGTCAGCAACTGCGCGAAGCGAAGGCTCAGGCAGCTGAAATCATTGAGCAAGCCAAGAAACGCGGTAACCAGATTGTTGAAGAGGCTGTTGAAAAAGCCCGTATCGACGCTGACCGTGTGAAGGTTCAGGCTCAGGCCGAGATCGAACAGGAATTGAACGGTGTCAAAGATGCGCTGCGTGCCCAACTGGGTGCTCTGGCCGTCGGCGGTGCTGAGAAGATCCTGGGTGCCACAATCGATCAAAACGCGCACGCGGAGCTGGTAAACAAACTGGCTGCTGAAATTTAAGCGAGGGCGATCATGGCAGAATTGACCACGTTGGCCCGACCTTACGCTAAGGCAGCCTTCGAGCACGCCCAGGCCCACCAGCAGCTGGCCTCTTGGTCAGCCATGCTCGGCCTGGCTGCAGCAGTGTCGCAAGACGACACCATGCAGCGCGTGCTCAAGGCCCCGCGACTGACGAGCGCAGACAAGGCCGCCACGTTTATTGACGTGTGCGGCGACAAGTTTGATGTGAAGGCACAGAACTTCATCCACGTCGTTGCCGAAAACGACCGTCTCCCGCTATTGCCGGAGATCGCCGCTCTGTTCGACCTGTACAAGGCCGAGCAAGAGAAGTCGGTAGACGTTGAAGTGACCAGTGCTTTTGCATTGAACCAAGAACAGCAAGACAAACTCGCCAAGGTTCTCAGTGCACGACTCCATCGGGAAGTGCGCCTGCAAGCTTCGGAGGACGCATCCCTGATTGGTGGTGTTGTTATCCGTGCCGGCGACCTGGTTATCGATGGCTCGATTCGCGGCAAAATCGCGAAACTTGCCGAAGCATTGAAATCTTGAGTTTGAAGGGGCAGCAGAGCAATGCAGCAACTCAATCCTTCCGAAATAAGTGAAATTATCAAGGGCCGCATCGACAAGCTCGATGTGACCTCCCAAGCCCGTAACGAAGGCACTGTCGTCAGCGTATCTGACGGCATCGTGCGGATTCACGGTCTGGCCGACGTAATGTACGGCGAGATGATCGAGTTTCCGGGCGGCGTCTACGGTATGGCCCTCAACCTGGAGCAAGACTCCGTAGGTGCCGTTGTATTGGGCGCGTACACCAGTCTGGCTGAAGGCATGAGCGCCAAGTGCACAGGCCGCATCCTCGAAGTTCCGGTTGGTAAGGAACTGCTGGGTCGCGTTGTCGACGCACTGGGTAACCCTGTTGACGGTAAAGGTCCACTGGGCAACACCGAGACCGACGCGGTCGAGAAAGTTGCTCCAGGCGTGATCTGGCGTAAGTCGGTAGACCAGCCTGTACAGACTGGCTACAAGGCTGTCGATGCCATGATCCCTGTCGGCCGTGGCCAGCGTGAGCTGATCATCGGTGACCGTCAGATCGGCAAGACCGCTCTGGCGATCGACGCGATCATCAACCAGAAAGACAGCGGCATTTTCTGCGTCTACGTAGCGATCGGTCAGAAACAATCGACCATCGCCAACGTGGTTCGCAAGCTGGAAGAAAACGGCGCCCTGGCCAACACGATCATCGTGGCTGCCAGTGCTTCGGAATCTCCTGCGCTGCAATTCCTGGCACCGTACTCCGGTTGCACCATGGGTGAATTCTTCCGCGACCGCGGTGAAGACGCGCTGATCGTTTATGACGATCTGTCCAAGCAAGCAGTGGCTTACCGCCAGATTTCCCTGCTGCTGCGCCGTCCACCAGGCCGTGAAGCCTACCCAGGCGACGTGTTCTATCTCCACTCCCGTCTGCTGGAGCGCGCATCCCGCGTATCCGAAGAGTACGTAGAGAAGTTCACCAACGGCGCAGTGACCGGCAAAACCGGTTCCCTGACCGCACTGCCGATCATCGAAACCCAGGCTGGCGACGTTTCCGCGTTCGTTCCGACCAACGTGATTTCCATCACCGACGGTCAGATCTTCCTGGAATCGGCCATGTTCAACTCCGGGATCCGTCCTGCTGTGAACGCCGGTGTTTCGGTATCCCGTGTGGGTGGTGCCGCTCAGACCAAGATCATCAAGAAGCTCTCCGGTGGTATCCGTACCGCTCTGGCTCAGTACCGTGAACTGGCGGCATTCGCCCAGTTCGCTTCTGACCTGGACGAAGCGACCCGTAAGCAACTTGAGCATGGTCAGCGCGTTACCGAGCTGATGAAGCAGAAGCAATACGCGCCAATGTCGATCGCTGACATGTCGCTGTCGCTGTATGCCGCTGAGCGTGGGTTCCTGACTGACGTCGAAATCGCCAAGGTCGGCAGCTTTGAACAAGCGCTGATTGCTTACTTCAACCGAGATCATGCCGATTTGATGGCCAAGATCAACGTGAAGGGTGACTTCAATGACGAAATCGACGCTGGCCTGAAGGCCGGTATCGAGAAGTTCAAGGCCACCCAAACCTGGTAAGCCGCAGCGGGAGCCGCAAGGCTCCCGCTTGCTAACCTGATAGGTGTTACATGGCAGGCGCAAAAGAGATTCGCAGTAAGATTGCGAGCATCAAAAGCACGCAAAAAATTACCAGCGCCATGGAGAAAGTGGCGGTCAGCAAAATGCGCAAGGCACAAATGCGCATGGCTGCTAGCCGTCCTTATGCGGAGCGTATCCGCCAGGTAATTGGGCATCTGGCCAACGCCAACCCGGAATACCGCCACCCGTTCATGATCGACCGCGAAGTCAAGCGTGTGGGTTATGTGGTAGTGAGCAGTGACCGTGGTTTGTGCGGTGGTCTGAATACCAACCTGTTCAAGGCCCTGGTCAAGGACATGGCGGTAAACCGCGAAAACGGCGTCGAGATCGATCTGTGTGTTGTTGGTAGCAAGGGTGCGGCCTTTTTCCGCAACTTCGGCGGTAACGTCGTTGCAGCTATCAGCCACCTGGGTGAAGAGCCGTCGATCAATGACTTGATCGGCAGTGTGAAGGTGATGCTGGATGCGTACCTGGAAGGCCGGATTGACCGCCTGTCCGTGGTATCCAACAAGTTCATCAACACCATGACCCAGCAGCCAACCGTGGAGCAATTGATTCCACTGGTGGCGACCCCGGATCAGGAACTCAAGCACCACTGGGACTACCTCTACGAACCAGACGCCAAAGAGCTGCTTGACGGCTTGATGGTGCGCTACGTGGAGTCGCAGGTGTACCAGGCGGTGGTCGAGAACAACGCAGCTGAACAAGCGGCGCGGATGATCGCGATGAAAAACGCTACCGACAACGCCGGTGATCTGATCAGCGATTTGCAGCTGATCTACAACAAGGCGCGTCAGGCTGCGATCACCCAAGAGATCTCGGAAATCGTCGGCGGCGCTGCCGCGGTTTAACGGTTCAAATATTCAGAGGATCCAGCTATGAGTAGCGGACGTATCGTTCAAATCATCGGCGCCGTTATCGACGTGGAATTCCCACGCGACAGCGTACCGAGCATCTACAACGCGCTGAAAGTACAAGGCGCGGAAACTACCCTGGAAGTTCAGCAGCAGCTGGGCGACGGCGTAGTTCGTACCATTGCGATGGGTTCCACCGAAGGCTTGAAGCGCGGTCTGGACGTTGTCGACACTGGCGCTGCCATCTCCGTACCGGTCGGTAAAGCGACCCTGGGCCGGATCATGGACGTACTGGGCAACCCGATTGACGAAGCTGGCCCGATCGCCACCGAAGAGCGCTGGGGCATTCACCGTCCAGCACCTTCGTTCGCCGAGCAAGCGGGCGGTAACGACCTGCTGGAAACCGGCATCAAGGTTATCGACCTGGTTTGCCCGTTCGCCAAGGGCGGTAAAGTCGGTCTGTTCGGTGGTGCCGGTGTAGGCAAGACCGTAAACATGATGGAACTGATCCGTAACATCGCCATCGAGCACAGCGGTTATTCCGTGTTCGCCGGTGTGGGTGAGCGTACTCGTGAGGGTAACGACTTCTACCACGAGATGAAGGATTCCAACGTTCTGGACAAAGTGGCACTGGTCTACGGTCAGATGAACGAGCCGCCGGGTAACCGTCTGCGCGTAGCACTGACTGGCCTGACCATGGCCGAGAAGTTCCGTGACGAAGGTAACGACGTTCTGCTGTTCGTCGACAACATCTACCGTTACACCCTGGCCGGTACTGAAGTATCCGCACTGCTGGGCCGTATGCCTTCGGCAGTAGGTTACCAGCCGACCCTGGCTGAAGAGATGGGCGTTCTGCAAGAACGTATCACTTCGACCAAGGAAGGTTCGATCACTTCGATCCAAGCGGTATACGTACCTGCGGATGACTTGACCGACCCATCGCCTGCGACCACCTTCGCCCACTTGGACGCCACCGTCGTACTGTCCCGTGACATCGCTTCCCTGGGTATCTACCCAGCGGTCGATCCACTCGACTCGACTTCGCGCCAGCTGGACCCGAACGTGATCGGCCAGGAGCACTACGACACCGCTCGCGGCGTTCAGTACGTGCTGCAGCGTTACAAAGAACTGAAGGACATCATTGCGATCCTGGGTATGGACGAGCTGTCGGAAGCCGACAAGCAGTTGGTAAACCGTGCTCGTAAGATCCAGCGTTTCTTGTCGCAGCCGTTCTTCGTGGCTGAAGTCTTCACCGGTGCCTCGGGTAAATACGTTTCCCTGAAAGACACCATTGCTGGCTTCAAAGGCATCCTCAACGGTGACTACGACCACCTGCCAGAACAAGCGTTCTACATGGTCGGCGGCATCGAAGAAGCGATCGAGAAAGCCAAGAAACTGTAATCCCAGCGCCCGGCAACGGGCGCTAATTTAGGTTGAGGCAATCAGATGGCTATGACAGTCCATTGCGATATCGTCAGTGCGGAAGGGGAAATCTTCTCCGGTCTGGTCGAGTTTGTAACAGCGCACGGCGTTCTGGGTGATCTTGGTATCGCCATGGGGCACGCGCCGCTGATTACCAGCTTGAAGCCAGGTCCGATCACGCTGACCAAGCAAGGCGGGGAACGTGAGGTGTTTTACATCTCCAGTGGTTTCCTTGAGGTTCAGCCGAACATGGTCAAGGTGCTTGCCGACACTGTGCAACGTGCTGGCGACCTGGATGAAGCCTCCGCTCAGGAAGCCGTCAAGGCTGCCGAGAAGGCCCTGCACGAAAAAGGCGCAGACTTCGACTACAGCGCTGCTGCAGTACGTCTGGCCGAGGCCGCAGCTCAGCTGCGTACTCTCCAGCAGATCCGCAAGAAGTAAGCGGCCTCGCCGTCATGCTTCATGTGTGATTGATTAAAAAGGGTAGCCTCGGCTACCCTTTTTCTTTTTTAGCAAAACACTTCTTTGGTCTGAAGCCGGACCGCCCAGGATTGGTAGCCATTCATGTCTCTTGAAATCGTCATTCTCGCCGCAGGCCAGGGCACTCGCATGCGTTCAGCCCTGCCCAAGGTGCTGCACCCGGTTGCTGGTAACTCCATGCTCGGCCATGTTATCCACAGCGCCCGGCAACTGGCGCCACAGCGTATCCACGTGGTGATTGGCCACGGTGCCGATGCGGTGCGTGAACGTCTGGCCGCCGACGACTTGAATTTCGTATTGCAGGACAAGCAACTGGGTACCGGTCATGCCACGGCGCAAGCCGTACCGTTCATCAAGGCTGACACCGTGCTGATCCTCTACGGTGATGTGCCGCTGATCGAAGTAGAAACCCTGCAGCGCCTGCTCAAACACGTGGTGCCTGGCCAGATGGGGCTGCTGACCGTCGAACTGGACGACCCGACCGGCTACGGCCGTATCGTGCGCAATGCCGACGGCAAGGTCACAGCCATCGTCGAGCACAAGGACGCCACTGAGGCCCAACGGGCAATTACCGAAGGCAACACCGGAATTCTCGCGGTGCCGGCGACTCATTTGGCGGACTGGATGAGTCGTCTGTCGAACAACAACGTCCAGGGTGAGTACTACCTCACCGACGTGATTGAAATGGCCGTCAATGATGGCCTGGTGGTCGCCACCGAGCAGCCCCACGACCCGATGGAAGTGCAGGGCGCCAACGATCGCAAGCAACTGGCGGAACTGGAGCGTCACTACCAACTACGTGAAGGCCGCCGCTTGATGGCTCAGGGCGTGACGCTGCGCGATCCGGCGCGTTTCGACGTACGCGGTGAGGTTACCGTGGGCCGCGACGTGCTGATCGATATCAACGTGATCCTCGAAGGCCGCGTGGTGATTGACGATGACGTGGTCATCGGCCCGAACTGCGTGATCAAGGACAGCACCCTGCGCAAAGGCGTGGTGATCAAGGCTAACAGCCATATCGACGGTGCAGTGATGGGCGAGGGCAGCGATGCCGGGCCGTTCGCGCGGTTGCGTCCGGGTAGCGTGCTGGGAGCCAAGGCCCATGTGGGTAACTTTGTCGAACTGAAAAACGCCCACCTGGGCGAGGGCGCCAAGGCGGGTCACCTGACTTACCTGGGCGACGCCGTTATCGGTGCGCGCACCAACATCGGCGCAGGGACCATCACCTGCAACTACGATGGCGCCAACAAGCACCAGACCGTGCTGGGTGAAGATGTATTCATCGGCTCCAATAACTCGCTGGTTGCCCCTGTGAAGGTGGGTGATGGTGCCAGCACGGCTGCAGGCTCCACCATTAATCAGGATGTGGATAACTTGCAACTAGGTGTGGCCCGCGCCCGCCAGCGCAACATCGACGGTTGGAAACGCCCGGTCAAAATCAAAAAGACCTGAATTATCCACAACCTCATTAGCAACGCCATTCCATTGTGGGAGCGGGCTTGCTCGCGAAGACGGAGTGCCAGTCACTGAACGTGTATCTGATGCACCGCCTTCGCGAGCAAGCCCGCTCCCACATTGGATCTATGTTGTTTTCAAAAAAGTGCATCCGCCGCTTGACGATTTCCCGCCGATAGGTTTTGATTGCCTTCGTTATCTTTCGAAACGAAACTTATCATCACCATGTCGAAACGAAATACACCTCAACGACGCCACAACATCCTGGCTTTGCTCACCGAGCAGGGTGAAGTGAGCGTGGACGAATTGGCCAAGCGTTTCGAAACCTCCGAAGTGACCATCCGCAAGGACCTCGCCGCGCTGGAAAGCAACGGCCTGTTGCTGCGTCGCTACGGTGGTGCCATCACCATGCCCCAGGAACTGGTCGGCGATCCTGCCCAACCGATTTCTGTGCACAAGCGCGCCATCGCGCGGGCGGCGGTCAAACGCCTGCGTGAACATGCACGGATCATCATCGACAGCGGCAGCACCACCGCCGCGATGATTCCGGAACTGGGCCATCAGCCCGGCCTGGTGGTGATGACCAACTCCCTGCATGTGGCCAGTGCCCTGAGTGAGTTGGAACATGAGCCCGTGCTGTTGATGACTGGCGGTACCTGGGACCCGCACTCGGACTCGTTCCAGGGCCAGGTCGCTGAACAAGTGCTGCGCTCCTACGACTTCGACCAACTGTTCATCGGCGCCGACGGCATCGATCTGCAGCGCGGCACCACCACCTTCAATGAATTGCTGGGTTTGAGCCGCGTGATGGCCGAAGTTGCCCGCGAAGTGGTGGTGATGGTCGAGTCCGACAAGATTGGCCGCAAGATCCCCAACCTGGAACTGTCCTGGAGCAGCGTCCATACCCTTATTACCGATGATCGCCTGCCGCTTGAGGCCCGCGACCAGATTCAAGCCCGCGGCATTACGCTGATTTGCGCGGCAGTCATCTAGGAGAGAAACCATGTGTGGAATTGTAGGCGCAGTCGCTGAACGAAACGTTACCGCCATTTTGCTCGAAGGCCTCAAGCGCCTGGAATACCGTGGCTACGACAGTGCCGGTGTCGCGGTCTTCAGTAATGCTGGCAAGCTGGAGCGCATGCGCCGCCCAGGCAAGGTCAGCGAACTGGAGCAGGCCCTGGCCGGTGAGCCCCTGGCAGGCCGCCTGGGCATCGCCCATACCCGTTGGGCGACCCACGGTGCGCCGTGCGAACGCAATGCGCACCCACACTTCTCCGGTGATATTGCGGTGGTGCACAACGGCATCATCGAGAACCACGAAGTGCTGCGCGAACAGCTCAAGGGCCTGGGCTACGTCTTTACCTCGGACACCGACACCGAAGTCATCGCCCACCTGCTCAACCACAAGCTCAAGGACCACAGCGACCTGACCACCGCCCTCAAGGCCACGGTCAAGGAACTGCATGGCGCCTACGGCCTGGCCGTGATCAGCGCCAGCCAACCGGACCGTGTGGTTGCCGCCCGCAGTGGCAGCCCATTGGTGATCGGCCTGGGCCTGGGAGAGAACTTCCTGGCGTCCGATCAACTGGCCCTGCGCCAGGTCACCGACCGCTTCATGTACCTGGAAGAAGGCGATATCGCCGACATCCGCCGTGAAAGCGTGGCGATCTGGGACGTCAACGGCAATTCTGTCGAGCGCGAAGCCGTGCAGTACCGCGACGGCGCTGAAGCCGCCGACAAGGGTGAGTTCCGCCACTTCATGCTCAAGGAAATCCACGAGCAACCCTCCGTGGTGCAGCGCACCCTGGAAGGTCGCCTGAGCCAGAACCAGGTGCTGGTCAACGCCTTCGGCCCACAAGCCGCCGAGTTGTTCGCCAAAGTGCGCAATGTGCAGATCGTCGCCTGTGGCACCAGCTACCACGCCGGCATGGTCGCGCGTTACTGGCTGGAAGAGCTGGCCGGCATCCCGTGCCAGGTCGAAGTCGCCAGCGAGTTCCGCTACCGCAAGGTGGTGGTGCAGCCTGACACCCTGTTCGTGACCATCTCCCAGTCCGGCGAGACCGCCGACACGTTGGCCGCCCTGCGTAATGCCAAGGAGCTGGGCTACCTGGCGAGCCTGGCGATCTGCAACGTCAGCATCAGCTCCCTGGTGCGTGAGTCCGACCTGACCCTGCTGACCCAGGCCGGCCGCGAAATCGGCGTAGCGTCGACCAAGGCCTTCACCACCCAACTGGTGGGCCTGCTGCTGCTGACCCTGTCCCTGGGCCAGGTGCGCGGCACATTGGGCGCAGGCGTCGAAGCCACCCTGGTGGAAGAACTGCGCCGCCTGCCGACTCGCCTGGGCGAAGCCCTGGCTATGGATAGCACTGTAGAGAAAGTCGCGGAGCTGTTTGCCGACAAGAACCACACCCTGTTCCTCGGCCGTGGCGCACAGTACCCCGTGGCGATGGAAGGCTCCCTGAAACTCAAGGAAATCTCCTATATCCACGCCGAAGCCTACCCGGCCGGTGAACTCAAGCACGGCCCATTGGCCCTGGTGGACGACGACATGCCGGTGGTCACCGTTGCGCCGAACAATGAACTGCTGGAGAAGCTCAAGTCCAACCTGCAGGAAGTACGCGCCCGTGGCGGCCAATTGATCGTATTCGCCGATGAAAAGGCCGGCATGACCAATGGTGAAGGCACCCACGTCATCAACATGCCGCACATCCACGACACCCTGTCACCGATCCTCTACACCATCCCGCTGCAATTGCTGTCGTACTACGTGGCCGTGCTCAAGGGCACCGACGTTGACCAGCCGCGTAACCTGGCCAAGTCGGTGACGGTTGAGTAACGTCTATCGGGAATGAGAAAGGGTTGGATTTAGAGAATTAAAACTGTCGCTAGCTAATTAAAACTGTCGCAGCACGGGAGCGCTTTTAGGCTCCCTCGCTGTTGCGACAGACGTCTCATTGAATCGCCCCGGGTTTCGTAGACACCTCTTTGCCTTAAACTGAGGCCAATCAGGAGGTGCCATGAGCAACCCACGTTATCCCGAAGAATTCAAAATCCAAGCGGTCAATCAAGTGACCGAAAAGAA
>NZ_VFIL01000015.1 GCF_007858285.1 Pseudomonas brenneri
TTCTTTTCGGTCACTTGATTGACCGCTTGGATTTTGAATTCTTCGGGATAACGTGGGTTGCTCATGGCACCTCCTGATTGGCCTCAGTTTAAGGCAAAGAGGTGTCTACGAAACCCGGGGCGATTCAGACCTTCGCTTGGTCCAGATCGGTGCCCAACGGAATCTCCTTTCGCTTTCCGTCCACAGTCCTGCCGTCGTAGTAATACGATGTCCAGGTCTTTCCACTCTTACCCTTGCGGATGCGCCGTATCATCCGGGGCGGTAGATCTCGATTGGCTGTGCTTTTCTGGCGCATAGGTCAGCTCACATTCGAAAGGTCGAGCGTCCATGTTTCGGCTACTGCGTTGGACGCCGAGGGCTTAACGCCGGCAAGTTTTAGTCGCGCGTATACCCGACCTACGACAGGGCGTCGGGCACCGGTTAAAACGAACTCCCAACGATTGTCAGTTAGCCATTGGATTTGTTTGTATGGGAGCAGATAGCCAGTGATAACTGTCAGCTCTTCCTCGGTGAGGGTTTCGCTTTGTATTTCCATGAGGTGGTCCTCACCGCGTTTGGCGGCAGAAGGTGGCCAGCCGCTCGCCAGCAGGCATTTAGGGGGATGAAGGTTAGGCGGTTTCGATTTTGATTTGAGAGGTGATCCAGTCGCGCATGCGAACCCAGCGTTGTTCCGGCGTTTCTGCCTGCCAACTGGCTTCGTCGTTCATGAAAACGATCTCTGATGCCATGGCAGGGGCGATATCAAAGGCTTCGCCTACGGCCTCTCGGTCATCCGGATCAAGCGTCGTCATATCGACGCCACGTTTCGCTCCTAACACGCCGATGGTGCAGAACTCACCCTCCGCTTGCAGGGAGTCGGCGATGAGACGCTTAGTCGGCATCGCCTCCAATGCATCACGCAGTTCTATCAAGAAGGCCTGTCCGCGCTTACCCTTGAGCGCAGAGTTGACAGCGCCCCTCCAACAGACAAGACCCCACCCGCCGTAATCATCGCTGTATCCGCTGCGGCTCATGGAGTCACCTCCCGGCGCGCCCACCAGCAGACAGGGCCGTCGTCAGTGTCCCCAATCGAAAGACAGAACCAGCCCTCGCCATCGGGCCTTTCTGGCTCCCAATAGCTGCAATCAGGATCGCCAGAGTTGAGGTAACGATCAGAGATCGCCTCGTCGGCGTACTCAATGCTCGCGGTCTTCAGGACCAGGCCTTGCTCAGCGAGCCACTGCTTGCACTTGTCGCCGTCTCCCTCATCGAACGAAGGCAGGCCTGGGTACCGGAACATGCCGTTCTCGTCGCGCCGGACAGGCCAGTGCTTTACCAAGCCAACACGATCCAAGCGCTCAATTTCTGCCAGCAGAAGAGCGGCAGCCTTGACCATGTCACGGCGCCGATCAGCGCTTGGTTTGAAAGTTGCCTGACCCCAGGGCCAAGCTGTACAGATGCTTGTTGGATTTCCGGCAAGGCGCGCGTAGATCGCGCCGGCTTCTGCCAGCTCGCTCTTCACGTACAGGTCATCCCGGTACAGCGAGTAACCCTCGGCTGAAACCTGGCGTTGACGTTCGGCGACGACATCCCGTGCTGCGCGATTGAGGCTAATTGCAATTTCTTCAGGCATGACTTCGTCCTTGCCGCTATAGCGGCTGGATTTGAGGGAGGTTGTGCTAATAGCGGGTTGTACCGTGTTGTGGCAGGATTCGGCAGGGTGGATCAATTATTCAGGCAAAATCATGGCAGAAGACTCACGATATTCAGAGACGCCAAGAAAAAAGTTCGACCTTGTTGATGAGTCAGATAGAGGGGCGGCGATAGTTGGCGCAGCATTACTTGAAGATAGTCTTGTCAGCATGCTCAAGGAAAAAATGTTGCTGGATGTGATGTCGCAAAAACAGGTCAAGGATATTTTTGACTTAAGCGGACCGTTATCTAATTTTTCGGCAAAAATATCTATAGCTTTTGCGTTTGGTTTTATAGATAAAGCCACTTTTGATGATTTGCAAATAGTAAGAAAGCTAAGAAATAAGTTTGCTCATTCTTCAGGAAAGCTTTCGTTTGATGATGGTGAAGTAAAATCGCAGATCAATAATATGCACTGCTTCAAACTCGCCGTTCAAGAGTTCCCGAGACGTTTTTCACCGAGCTCAGATGGCGAGCCGGATGAATGGAAAATGCGTGCGGATGGTTTTATTCGCCTTAACAAGGCCGCGTTTTCGATAGCGGTTAAAGATCTGTCAATGCGAATAAAATTTTCTCCAATTATTCGGGATCTTAAGATCCACGGTTTGCCCCTTCCGGAAGCATTCACTATTTTCAAGGATATTTACGATTCATAAGTTTGTTGATCGATGACTTTCTGACCTTGCTGATTGTGTGAGCGTCTTTCATACCTTTACCTGCTTTTGTTCTTGGCGCAGCGCGTCCTGAACGGCCTCAACGACGCGACGCAAGTATGTGAATTCGTGATTTTCCTCGATCGCCTTGTCGTCGACTGGGAAGTGCCATTCATCTCCGAACAGCTCCGTCAGTAGCTTGCTGTGATGCCAGCACTCGTTTGGCGACTCGACGCTGGTCAGAACCTCGATGTCCTGCCATAGCTCGCGAGCCTCGCTCTTGCTCAGCTCGCCAAGCTCCCAGTCTGTTGTCGGCGGCGCTGGACAACGCACTTCTTGGCGAAGGCATGGAGCGCGTCTCCGCTGAATCGCGTGCTACTGATCCCGCGATCCAGGCAGTTCAGAACATAGGGCCAATCGCACCTCACTACGAACTCGGCAACCGTGCGAGGTCCCATTCCACCCCAGTATGCGTTCCAGCTCTTGTCCCAACAGTTGATCGTGACCTTGCCCTGGGCAGTCTGGTAGTTCGGGTCGGATTCAGTCGGGCAGTCGCGGCGACCGAAGTCCTCGAGGAAAACCGTTATCGGCTCGAGCCGCGGAGCTCCGGTGATCACCAGTTTCGTGACTGTTGAACGCTCAACCTTCAGCGGCTCGGCCTGTTTGTTTTCTGTAGGCATGGGAAGTCCTTGCCGCGGCGGGCACGGCGGTGGATAGCTGACGGGGTTCAGCTACAGTTGAAGGATTACTCACAGGGAGGTTTGTATGGGAAAGGATAAGTGTGTTATCTGCGGCTCACTGGCCGATCGGATGCTTCCGGTAGCAGGTTTCGTCGAGTTCAACTGCTTGGAGTGTCGGAGCTATTCCATCAGCGAGGACGTTCTTCGATCGGTAGCTGAAGACGGGCGAAGTTTCTATGTCGCCCGAACACAGACGCTCCTGGAGGCAGAGCGCAAAGGTCGGCCTATTCCAGTCATCACACGCCTTGAGGTTACGGTTCACGAGCTTATGAGCCCCATTGTGAATTTTGACTAGGTCGACTTTTTCGATGGAGCGTAGTCTGCCCAGCCAATTTTCAGCGTCTTCGTCGTGGCGTTGATGATCGGCTTGCCCTTGGCGCCCATCAGCACGGCTTTGGCCCTTATCTGCATGTCGCGGCACCATGTGGTCTTGCGTGCCAGCTCAATGAACTGTTCGGCGTACTGAGGCGCGTCGAACCGCTGCGAGAGTTGGCGAACCGCATCCCCCGGTGATTTTTTCAGTGCGCTTGGCGGCCACTTCCAACCATTCAGCCTCGGGTATCGGCTCGACGCCACCGGGCCCCTTGGCGTTCTTTCGGGTGCCGGCGTTTTCCTTGCGGGCCTCTGCCATGGCGACATCGAGGGTCATTCCAAACCGCCAGGGTGACGTGATTGGTTAAGTTGGACTATTTATTTGCACTCGCGAAAAACCTGACGGTGACCGTGATGAGTGCGAAAACCGCTGTGATGGCGATTCGGGTAATCGGTGAAGAGGTTGTGCGCCTGCTCAGCCTTACTGACGAAGACCTTGAACTTGAGGCTCATCTCGGGTTGCAACTGATTGGTGAAATTGCTCGATGGCGTGACCTTGTTTACGAGCTTAAACCGCTACTGCTCCGGGCTGAGTTAGGGCGGGTCAGGCAAACAGGTTTCGGCTTTTCCCTGTGTTCAGGTAGTGAAGGTCTTGGATTGCCATCTGCTGATCTACGGTGAACATCGGATTGCATTCGGTACAGTGACCGGCAATCCGAACAGCGTGAAAGCTCAGCTCATCCAGGTCGTGTTCCCGGAGGCATGACGGGCAGGTAACCGCCAGTTCAGCATCCGGACAGCAATGTTCAGCGTCCTTCTTGTCGCTGTGGGCCTGCTCGCAAGCTGGGCACACCCAGCATTCAGAAACCTCTGGCTGACAACACTGCTTCGCATCGTCCTCCCAGTCGTGAAGCTCATTGCAGGCGCTGCATTCCCACTTTAGGGTGACTTCGCCTTTTTTGCTCATGGTGTTCTCCAATACAGGCGCCACCCTCCGTTACAGGTGGTGGCAATTTGGTTTGAGTTAGGGTATTACGGGTGTCCGGCATGGAGCCGGATCATGGCTGGGAGAAATGGGTTTGTCGTATCGTATAGAGAATGAAGTTAAGAAAAAGTACCGGAAGTACAATCCTAGTTATATAAAAGTAGTTGGTCCACGTTATGTTGAATTTGACCTTGATGAATATGGTCGCTGTAAGGCGGAGTATTTACTTAGTGAAGGCTTGGTTATTCTGAGGGGCGGTCCTGAGGACGATTTCTATAACGATCTCGAACTATATTGGAAGCCACACGATGACCCGCAGTTTGGTGTTAAGCCTTGTTGTGAGGCCGGGATGGCGGCGGTGCTCGAGGGCAACTCCGTTTATTTTTCGGTGAAAAAGCCAAAGAAGGTAGCGAGAGATGGATCGTCGCCTGTTCTCCAATGTGGCCGGTGTAGAAAATGCTGGTGGTACGATAATAGCCAGGTCCCGGCAAAGTGGATCCCATCCGATTAATTTAAGTGGAATTATCATTCAGCCGCTAAGATTGGTGTTGATATACGCGAGTCTTCGTCTCCCGATGCAGCGAGTAGCGTGGATTAATGTCACGGCGGCATGTCACGCAATGCGAATGTGATCAGCCAGTTGTTCGTCGGTCATGCGGTCAGCGCCGCGAATAAAGCGGGAAATCAGGTCTTGCTCTTCGTCGATTTCGGCCCTGGCCATGACTCGCTTTAGCGCTGCGTCATCGCTGTGATAAAGCTTCGTGACAATCTGGCGTGACAGTAGCGCGGCTTCTTTTTCCGCCTTGGTCATCTTGTCCCGTTCGCGCTGATCGCGTTTGCGCTCGGCTGGGTTCTTGGCCATGGCCTACCTCTTCAATTCCGCTGGCCGGCAGTGCGAGCCAGGTTTGTCTTTCGCGCTGCTGGATGCGGGCTATGCGGCGCATGAAGTGCAACCTTGGCGCGCTTTGGGGTAGTCGATACCGTGGTTGGTGATGATCCGCTCAAAGGCTTTGTTGCCGATTGCCAGTTTTCCGCAGGCCTGGCGCCGGGTGATGCCCAACTCCAGGAAGGTACGGATCCGCTCAGCGTACTTTTCGTCTCGGGCCTCGACTTGTTCATGCCGATGCCTATCGCTTGCACCGCCCCGGGCTGCTTTCTTGAAGGTGATCTCGTTCAGCTTGGCGTGTTTGTAGACGTTCCGCCGGCTGATGCCGAGGGCTGCGGCCGCTTCTGACTGGGTGTGGGTGCCGCTTAACTGGCGCATGTGCTCTATCAGCTTTAGGCGGGCCTGCTCTCTGATATCGAACGCATCCAAAGGCAGAGATGTCGATTCAGTGCGGCGCCGAACAAATGGCTTCGGCGCTGGCGGCATCTGGTTGCTGTACGTGATCGGCTTAGGCTTGTAGCCGAGTGGCTTTGCCACATCAATCTTGCCACCCGTGGCTAGGAACCGTTCGATCTGAGCGGTCAGATCTTCGGATGCAGGACGAAGCTGCTCAATCATGCTGAGGTGGTTGCTGATCATCGAGACCTCACTTGATTCTGATTGAGCTTTCGCCACGTTCCAGATGCGCCCAGATTGGCTCTGGAATCAGTTCGTGCTCGGCGTCTTCGCCAGCCTGAATGCGCTTGCGGACGGCTTCGTTGTGATCGCGAATTTCTTTGAGCCTGGTGGCGATAGCGTTTTTGTCCGCAACGATGTCCGTTTTAACCACTGTAAAGTCATCGGGGAGGTCATTTTCTTTGTCGACGATGACCTTCTCGGGAGCCAGCGCAAGCGTGATGGTAAATAGGGGACGTTTGATCGACTTAATATCAGCGGCCTCCATGTTTCTGCGGAGGTAATCGTTGAGCTTGCCGACGGTGTTCTTCTTGATCCGCTTGAGCTCATTCAGGCGGTCGACCTCTTTTTCAATCGCATCGATATCGCCACCGATGTTGCGCGACAACATGACAACGCTTTCAGCCTTCACCTCAAACTCACCGATGATGCCGTCCATAGTGTCCTGGATGGCCTGGCTCAGGTTTTCATCATCTGTGTCGGCCATGGCTGCCAGTTCGGCCAACTGACCGGTCAGTGCGTAGAGCTCAGTCATGCTGCTGACTCCTCATCGAATTTAGGGGAGAGGTCTTTCAATTCTTTGGCGATTCGTTTGACGGCGGTGTCGTCATTGCGCGCTGTAAGTCGACGTACCGCGTGATCATGGATCTTTTTGAGCTCCTGCGCCGACTGAGCACCTTTCATGGTTTCAATGACTGACCTGATGTAGTCCAGGCGTTCCTGCTGCTGCCTTTCTTCTTCAGCAACACGGTCTTCTGCCTTGGAGATAGCCACCTCATCTCGTACGGCGTCGACATAGGCTGCATCGTCGAACAGGCCCAAGTGGATGTCAGCCGAGAAACCGAGAGGTTGCAGGCACTTGCCGATCGCATCTGTGAGGGACTTTTTGGCCGCCTCCCAATCGGTCAGAATTTTCCCCTGCTGCGGGAATACAAAGGGGGTGTGCCCGTAGTGCTGGACGGTGCATTTCTGGCCGTCCTTACCCAGATACCAGAGCTCAACTTTGAGCGTATGAAGCTTCGCGTTGATGCGCGGCGCGTCCGGCCATTCTTTGGTTGGTGCCTGGAGTGGGGCGCCTTCATCGAACCGGTCTTCAAGGACCGTCCAGCCCCAACCCTCGCCGCAAGGGCCGAATACTTCAGTGGCCTTACGCATCAGGTAAGTGGGCTTGATGGCGGTGCCCTTAAAACCGCCCATACCAGTGAAGTTCTTTGTTGCGCTTGGGTCAGTGGTATCGACCTGGTCCCAGATCCGCATATTCGTGGTCATGAGAATTCCTTGCCGCGTTAGACGCAGCATTGAGAGAAGGATAGGGTCTGGATCGACTTGATCCGCATATCAAATTCGCGACTTAACGCGTGGGTGCAATGCGAAGAACAGGTTAAAGGAGAAGGCTAATCAGCTCTGTTGTTGTGCCCGATAGCGAAGGACCTGGAGTACTCGACCTCCGTAGCTGGGTTCGGCGTACTGCTCAATCGGCGCCCCGAAGTAGCCGCGGCGCTCGGCCAGTTTGTAAGCTTCACGTAGGTTGTGAGCGCTGATGTCTTCGAGCTCTTCATCGATGAGTGATTTAACCGGTGGCGTCGTCATTTCATCTCCTTGCGCCGCCGGCATACGTCCAGAAGCCGTGCGCTGTACCAATGGAATTCTTCCGCGTTGATCGCGCCCGAAGTGTAGTGCCGGACAATTAAGCCTTCGGTGAGGGCTTCTTCGATCTGCGGTTTATCCGGGTCCTCAAGGGCCATTAGTGCTTTGTCGATTTCAACGTATGGGCTCATAGCTCATCGTCCTCTGCTTGGGCGATCAGGGCGTCATCAGCCAAAGGCTCAACGAGACGTTGAGCGATCATCCTGAGCTGTTCTATAGGTTCGGCTACCGCCATCAGGTCCTCGGCGCCGTCTCGGGCCAGGAACCGATCACCCAGCAGGCCGGCGATTACCATTTCGCCAATTGCACAGGGACTTTTACTATCACTGTTGATTGCGAACTGCTCGACCTCGGAGGCGAACGATTTGAATGTCACGCCCTGGGGGGCATGCAGCCGTCGCTTGAATTGCACATCGCTGCGGCGGTCAACCAGCGTTTCCACCGCGTTGTAGATCCACTCCTTGCGAGCAAACTCCACAGCCGTCTCGCTCACTGGAGGCGGTAACTGAGCGTCGTAGCGCTCCTGACAGATCTTCAATGCTGAGTTCATGATCGCCTCCATAGCGGCGGGTGCCAGTCCAACAAAATTCGGCTGCACTCGTCTGCTCCGACGTTTGCCGTTGGGCGTGGAGGGGAGTGCATGCGGGTTGTGTTGGTAGAGTTGAGATGCTGTTTGGTTGGGTAGATGGTCAACGGCGGCTGGCTATAACCAGGATGGCGATCAGCCAGATGATTCCTGCTAGATAGGTGACCCATAGCGGTGCCGTTATCAGCCACCAAGACCAGCCGACAATGTCAGTTATCTTCAGGATCATCAGCGAAAGCGAAGCCGAAATCGTCGTCACCAATATCGCTCGAGGTCGAATATTTCGCGGTTTCATTTCCTTCTCCAGGTTGTTTTCCCAATGCACCCGGGTGACCAGGTGCATCAGTGAAAAGGTCCTTGATCGTTCGGCTCTACTGGAGCGGTACCGATCGATTCAAATTGTTCCTCCGGCCGCGACTCTGTGTCCGCCGGAAAACTGGTCTTGGCGCTTTACGCTGCACGCCTGGGTCAGTTGCCAACCCTCTGAACCGTTGAGGCCGGTTCATCGCTGCCTTTGCATCTGGGCCGGTGGTGATCCGGAGATGTCATGCGGGTGACTAAACATCCGTTCTCGTATCGCTGCGGCATGCAGACAATACGAAAGTGGATTGAATTGGTCAATACGTAAATGCATTGATTTTTCTCCGGACGAAAAAACGCCCACTCTTTGGTGGGCGATTGGGGTGCTAAGCGACCCTCTGTAGGGGGGGGCTATCTAGCTTTACTAAAGCTTCTTAGAATTCCAGGCCAGGAGCACTCGGGCGTGAACTCTAAGGAGCTCGAGTTCCGACCCCTTGATGTCATAAGGAGGAAATGCATCGTTGTCAGAAATCATGCGAATCATTCGAGGCAGTCTCTGTAGACGTTTGATGTAGAGCACATCGTCTAAAGAAAATAAGTAGACGCCATCGACTAAAACCTCATTCACACCCTTATCGATTATGAGAGGGTCACCGCTAGTGAAGGTTATTTCCATGCTCTCACCAAACCCTGTAATTACTGCCAGATTCTCAACTCGGCTGTAATGTACGCCTTGCTCCCGCAGGTACTCGGTGCGAACTGTGATGTTCTTAATCGTCTCAATGTAGTCACCTGGCGCTACCTGTCCTGGTCCCATAGATCCCACCACGTCATATTGAGGAATGTCGATTTCACCCTTTGCTCTGTTGGCAAAGTTCGCTGAAACAACATTCGTTCCTTTCTCACGATCGCCACGCCACAACCAATCAGACGTAACCCCCAGAGCCTTGGCGATCTTCTCCACGTTGTCCTGGCGCGGATTCTTCGAATCCCCGGTAATAATCCGATGGATGGTGGGCTGATTTACGCCGGAGCGTCGCCCTAGCTCGCCTTCTGACAAGCCCAGGCGTTCCATTTCCGCAGCAAGTCTTTCACCAATCTTCATCAAATTACCCAATCAGAAAACGTATTAAAAAACGAGTCTATTGCAGTCAATAATCCGCTTGCGTATCATCAATCAATACGTATACGCATTGGTGCTCCAAGATGACCATCCAGAAAATGCTTGCAGACCTTGTCGGTTGGGGCTTTTCCCAGGCTGCAATCGCCAAAACAACCGGCACAACTCAGCCAACAATCCATCGTGCCAGCAAAGGCGCGGGCATCGGCTACAAAACCGGCAAAGCGATTGAGGCCATGCATAAGGAGGCGGAAGCCTCCAAGTCGGTGGCCTGATCATGTCTACGAGTCCATTAAGCCAAGATCAGTCCTCAAGGGCGCGCAAGAACTACACCGTTCTCATGCAGAGGCTTGCATCGATTGGCAATGCTCCCGTCGCGCATGCGGTGGGTTGCGATGAAGCAACGATCAGCCGGATGAAACCGGAAAAATTCGAACAGTTTGCACAGATCCTGGCTGTTCTTGATTTGAAGATCGTTCCCAGTGAAATGCGCTGCTTCAACCAGCGAGACATCGAGGCGATTTTCCATCAGGCGAAACGTTGGATGGAGCACGTCCAAAATGTCGATCAGTTGGAGGAGGGCTGACATGCAATTCACTGTCACCATCAACCAAACGAAGGCGCAGGAGTTGGGCTGGAACTCCCGGCAAGCGCTGCTATCCGCTTTCGTATTTGAGTGCCCTAGCTGGAAAGGCATGCAGACGATTGATTTCCGCGTCTTCGCCGGAGGTGCAGTATGAGCATGGGCCTGATGGTCGCCGCGATGAAGATTCGCGTCGGTAATCCACTGCGCAAGCTGGTGCTGATAAAACTGGCAGACAATGCAAGCGATATGGGTGAGTGCTGGCCGTCTTACCAGCACATCGCGGACCAGTGTGAGATCAGCAAGCGTTCTGTCATGAACCATATCGCCGCGTTGTGCGCGTCAGGGTTGCTTCGAAAAGAAATCAGAAAGGGTGGCCCAAAGGGCAACTCTTCGAATGTCTACTTCCTAACTCTCGACGGTGGTGGTGCATCTCCTGCACCAGGGGTAGTGCAGCAGATTCACCAGGGTAGTGCAGCAGGTTCACCCCCTAGTGAATCTCCTGCACCAGGGGGTAGTGCAGGAGCTGCACCCAGAACCAGTCAGTCTCTTGAACCAGTCAATGAACCGGTCATTGAACCAATTACGCCCCAGGCTTCCACCAAGGTCGTGACGGGTGAGGTTGTGCCATTCGCTCCCCAGCAGCCGCGGGTGGAGATACCCGCAGACATGCCAGGCCCCAAGGATCAGGCCTGTAAGACATTCAAGATTTGGGCGAACTACGCCATGGCCTACCGGAAGCGTTACGGCGCCTGGCCCGTTTGGAACGCCAAGACGGGCAAGCAGATGGCCCTACTCGTGGACAGGCTCGGCGCCGAAGTCGCCCACCACGTCGCGGCTCACTTCCTGAAAACCAGCGATGCCGCGGTTCTTCGCAAGTGCCACAGCATCAACGAGCTTCTGGCGAATGCCGAGAGTTATCACACGCAATGGGTAACCGGTCAGCGGGTGAACGGCACCACAGCCCGCCAAATGGAACGCACCGAAGCCAACTTGTCCGCAGCGGAGCAGGCCGCTCAGTTGGTCCTCGCAAACCGTCAAGCAGGAGGGCGCAATGAATACCTCTGAGATGAACGCTACCCAGGTTGCGGGTTTGGCTGCCGCCATCTGCGGCACGGCCGAAGCGATGGGGCAGGAAATAAGCCCCAGCACCGCAGCACTCATGGCCGAGGATCTTGCGGTATACCCGGTGTCGGTTGTGCGAGCAGCCTTGAAGGCTTGCCGAAATGAGGTGAAAGGGCGTCTTGCAATGGCGGACATCCTGTCACGCGTGCAGCTCTCGGATGGACGCCCGGGCAAGGATGAGGCCTGGTCTATTGCACTCACAGCGAGTGACGAAAGCGAAACCGTGGTGCTGACCGCTGAGATCCAGCAGGCCATGAACGCAGCAGCCCCCATCTTGCGTCTGGGGGACAAAGTCGGTGCACGCATGGCGTTCATCAGTGCTTACGAACGTCTCGTTACCCAGGCCCGTACAGAGGCTTCCCCGGTGTCCTGGAGTGTATCTCTCGGCTTTGATCCCGTTCGCCGCATCGCTGCCATTGAATCTGCTGTGCGGATGAAGCTTATCCCGCAAGAGCAGGGCGCTCAGTACCTCGCTGAATTGCGTATTGCAGCGATCACTGACGATGGCCGGGCCATTGCCGGATTGCTGTCAGGCGATGTTATTGAGCCATCTCCTCGCGTGCGAGAGAAGCTTGCTGAGGTACGCCAGATCGTCGAAGTCGCGAAGGCCCGGCAGGAGCATGAGCGACGCAAAAAGGCTCAGGCCGATCGGGTTTATACCTACTTGCGCAAGCGCAAGGCTCGGGCTGCTATCGCGATGATCCAAAGCAGGGAGGGCGTGTGATGGGGGCGAACTGCAAAGGGGAGTCCAGCCTCTCGCTCGCGTACAGACTTCCGCAAGGCCTACGGGCGGTGGAGGCTGGTTCGGCGGATTTTATTCAAGCGAAAAATCATGATCAAGAGGGGAGCAGGCCATGGCTGAGCTCGCATTGATTCGTACTGCCCAAGGCCTGGTGCCGGCTACCGAGGCTGATCGTGAGGCCGTCCAGAAGTGGAAAGCTGGCCAGGTGATCCACGGCAAGTTCACGCGCATGCGCAATGGCAAGTTCCACGGCAAGTTCTTCTCCATGCTCGATCTAGCCTGGGAGTATTGGGAGCCAGTGGGAGGGCTTATCCCTCGTCAGGAAATGCGCGGCATCCTGGGGCTGGCCAAGTACTTCGAAGCGCAGAGCGGTAAGCCTGGGCAGCTGTCCCACGCCGTGGAGGCATATATCTCCGGCCTGCAGGAAGCCCGCGCGGCTCGGTTCCCGGCGGTGGAAAAGAGCCGTGAGGCGTTTCGTGAGTGGGTGACCATCGAAGCGGGGCATTTCCACCTGATCCAAACGCCCGAAGGAATTCGAAAGAAAGCTAAGTCGATCAGTTGGGCGAGTATGGACGAGACGGAGTTTGAACCTCTCTATCGCGACGTATTCAACGCCTGCTGGAGGTTGGTGCTGTCTGCTCATTTTGAGAGCGAAGAGCAGGCCCTGGCCGCCGCGGAGATGATTGGGAGCTATGCGTGAGCCTTTCCCCCAATCAGCCTCGCCCGAAGAAGTGCCGTGTTCCAAGTTGCAGGGCCTCATTCATCCCACGAGTGAGCTTCCAAACCTGGTGTTCTCCGGATTGCGCTGTAGTAATCGCCAGGGCCAAGCAGGAGAAAAAACGCAAAGAACTGGCGAAGGTTGAACGCCGGCAAATCAAGGTTCGTAAGGAGAAGCTGAAGAGCAGGGCGGATCACCTACGTGAAGCCCAGGCGGCAGTGAACGAGTACGTGCGCCTGCGTGACGCTCATCTACCGTGCATCAGCTGCGACTCGACGCCGAACGACAACGACCTTATGACGGGGAGCCGCTGGGATGCCGGGCACTACCGGTCCGTTGGCGCCTGCCCGGAGCTGCGCTTTGAGCCGCTGAACATCCATCGTCAATGCGTGAAGTGCAATCGCAATCTATCCGGCAATGCCGTGGAGTACCGCATCCGCCTAGTCCTGCGGGTCGGCGCGGACAAAGTTGCCTGGCTAGAAGGGCCTCATGCGCCCCGTAAGTACGATGTGGAACAGATCAAGGCCATCAAGGCTGAATACCGAGCAAAGATCAAGGAACTGAAGAGGAGAGCAGCGTGAAGAAGCGTACTTACGTCAACAAGCCACTGGGCGATACCGAGTATCTACTGGAACAGTGGGGCTGGTGGCGAATGGATGGGATGGGCGTGCCTCACTACGTGTCCCCCCTCTATGCCCTAATCCGAGACAACAACGCCAGCACAGGTGGCATCAAGCATTACAGCGTCACTGATGAAGTAGCTTTGGCGATTGATAGGGCCGTGGCCAGGCTCTCAATTCGCGATGAGCAAATGGGTAATTTTATTTGGCTGTATTTCGGGGCGAAGTGGCCAGCACTCCGGATCGCCAGGGAGAGTGACATCGGGGAAGCGAAGGCACGAGAGGTGATCAAGGCCGGTGTCGCTTGGGTTGACTGCGCCCTTGAGGTACTCCGTACCGCTGCGTGAACAGTTATTCCCTGCCGGATAGCACCTGTTTTCATGGCAAGGCGCTTAGCTGTCAGACGCAGAATGCGTAACTGAATGGGCGTCACCGCCCATTTGCATTCGACTTGACCTGTGCGCATCCTATCCACCACGGACAAAAGTCAACCCAAAGCGACCTCGTACGTCATTCAGAGGTTCTAATAAAAATTCTCTCCACTTCTGCACGAATAGGCTCAAAAAAGAACTTTTTCCCGAGCAAAACCAGGCAGTGATTGTTAGGGTCAATAAGCTTGAATATTTTTCCTATCGGTTCATCGGCTAGTGTATGCGAGTCTATGATGGGCGTTGGAAAAAAGCAGCCCGCATCATTGGATAAGACATAAGAATCGAGCTTCTCATCAAAGTGTTCCCACGCGTTTCTTAGCTCTCTGTTCGCGAGCGGTGAATCCTCACCAATTTTATATATTTCGCGTAGTTTTTTTCCGCGCGCAAACTTCAATTCATATTGATTGTTACGTTTGCCGGTAGGGGATGGCCAAAAGTATCTAGATAATGCCCCTGCGTGCCCAACAGCCTCTTGGACCGCACTGATCAACGATGCCGGGTCAGCATTATTTTCCAAAAGGTGCTCGTACAAATCAAACGCACTCAGACAACGTTCTGCGGAATAGCTAATTGACAGAGTGTAAAACGGGGTGTGCATAGGCTGGATACCGCCGCATTCCTTTGCGGTTTGCGAGGCTCTTAGCTCCAATTCTTCAGCGGTAATAATTTCCATAAGGCTCCCTAAGTCTAATATGTTCATGGTGCTCGCGAAATTTGCGACTGCTCTGAAACGAACTGAATGAGTTATTCTCCCATACTATCCATTTGATGAGTACATGTCGTTAACGACGTTGTTGGTAGATAAGCGCCTCTCAGCAAGAAAAGTGATCAGTCTCAATATACTGCAGAATTTGTCGAAGTGGCTTTGTAAGATATTGACGCTTTATAGGAGTGGTTCGAGCTGGCAGACTATGTTACGCGAGGCCGCATCTCGTATGACGGGCCTCGTAGGCTTAAGAGCCTGATTTTTAGGAGCGTTTTTTCTGCAGAGGGAGGACGCTAAGTTTTTACATGTCTCGGTTTATGTTTTCTAATGAGGTGACACGCGACGTCAGAATTTTTAAGTCTCTGGCGGAAAAGTTGCTTAGCTTAGAGGTGATGAAATCTATGATCTCTGGTATATCTTGATCGGCGGGGACGAAAATATATTGAACGTCTTTGGGTTCAAATTTAACAAGGCAGGAGGTTCGCGTCATTTCATTGTATTTTTCTACTGATGTTTCATGGTCTTTCATTCGCAGAAGGTTTGGTGCTTTTTCATGCTTTGGGACGTATCTCCATTCGGATTCTTGATAGAAATCTTTATTAAGATGCTTTCCATTAACAAGCATGCGGCCTTTGATTGGTTTTGAGTGAGCTAAAATATGGCGTACGTCTGTTGCTCTTTTAGTTTTTTCTGGCTCTTTGAGTGGTTCGAGGAGATTTATGATCTTTTGAAATGAGTTGTGTAGCTCATTTGATTTCGCGAAATAAAATACTGGATTGAGGTTGTTTTTTATTGCCCACTCTTTCGTTAGTCCTAACCCAAACTTACCATAAAATTTTACATGATCAGAGATTCTGCTGATCGGAATATCGCAAAAACACACCATCGGGAAAGCTACAAAATCTACATCTGGATAATTCTGCCATTGGACATCTTCTATACAATAACGGGGCCAAAATCCGTTTATGAGTATAGATTGAAGAACGTCCATTGTTTTTGTAAAATGAAACAGGGATTCAGAGCGAGGTTGCATATCACAGTCACTGATTTTAAAAAATGACGATCTAATCGATTTTAATGGCTATTTGCAATCATTTTTTTGGATTTGTGGAAGCGCGGAGGCCCTCGGTGAACTAGTAGGGTTGAGTTCGGAGCATCGACTGCGCTGTTTGCTCTCTAACCAGGAGTGGCACCCGCAGTGGCTGACGACTACCGGATTGAAATTCGAGAAACGGCCTTGGTTTTTCGACCGTTAGGTGCATTAATTTTTATTGGCACTCATTAGGCTCTCCCATTTTTACTCTGAGCCAGCCATCCGATGATCCCCATATAGCAGTATCTAACGTGTATGAGTGCAGTTATGAAGACGCCGGTCTGCAGCCTCCGACCCAAGCACATTGCATCTGCTCTATCAGTGTACCGAAGGCTTCGAGCATCATGACGGTGTGCGTACCGTGCTGAGGGTAAAGGAATACGATTGGAAGAATCCGCCAGCAGACGCACCGTCGAAGGTCTATGTGCTAGATCTGGTGGTCGAGCAAGACGCTTCTGGGGCCAATAAGTAAGCGAGACCCAAAGCAGGCTATACCGGCCTGTCTCAAGCACTCGCGATGCCGGCACGGCATGGGTAGATTGCGCTTTGGAGGTATTTCGCCAGGTTGTGTGAAAAGCCTTTCCACGCGGATAAACAACTGTTTTCATGACACGGTGTTCAGCTGTTTCAGCGCGACACCATAGAAACGGGCGGACCAATTAGTCGGGCTTTTTTATTTGGTTTCCGAGATAATCGACGCTCACCTCAAAGGAGTAAGGTTTATGGTTCGTCTCGGGATTTCTCCAGTTGATACTTCAGATTTAAATGAGTTTTTTCTGAAGATCGCCAATGTTTTGAGCAACGGGAATTTGCCAGCAGAGGTATGGGCGGTCTATTACCTCGATACGATCATTGCAATATATCTGACCGCCGACGAAGCCTATGCAAGCCTCAAGCTAGTGATGCAGTGCTTGGATACAAACAGTATTCCGGCTGTTCAAACGCGTCTTGATGCACTGGAGATCTGGCGTAAAGCAGATGAGGCCGCTGCAAGCAATTCCGTACCGACCGTGCATCGAGTTAAATTGACTCCTTAGCTGTCTTCTAACAGTTCGAAGCCCAGCCATTTCGCTGGGCTTTTTCGTTTCAGAAAGGGGGCTTGGCAGTGAATGGGGCTATGAGAAGTATATCGTCTACCTCAGCTTTCCCGCCTGAAGTATCGCCACATATCTGTGTAGGCGAGTACTTGACTCGGCATACCCGCCAAAGTCAGACGAGTCAACGAATCTCCAAGCTCCATCACGCCATTCGGCATCACAGTTTGTAGGCTTTCGCGGATTAAAGACTACCTCGCAGTCACCAAACCCTTGTCCGGCCTGGTAAACATTTGCGACGACGGCGAGGATTTGTCCTATTTGTATCCACTGACCTGGTCTAATTTCAGGACGCTCAGACATGATAGATATGACCCCAAAGCAAAGAGTGTTTGGCACACTCAAAAATTTGTTGAAGGTTACCGAATCCGATATCAGCCTCGACGCTGAACGTGCCCGTATCAAGGTCGCACTCGAACGGTGCATCTCTTGGGAAGGCCAGCTGAGCGACATTCGTGATTCCGAGCAGCTCATCGCATCCAATATAGGCTGACACCGAGACGGTCGTACATTTCTATAACGAGCCTAAAACTTATCAGATGGGCTCCTTCCCGAGAAATGAAGGTTAATCGGGTCTTTGACACCGCGACTATTACGCACCTGCGTATTGCGCGTAGAGACTGACTCTGCGTGGCTTCCGTCCTCCTCGAAGAAGGTTGGCGTTACGCACGTTGCGCAAGAAACGCCCTTCATTACGCACTGAGTGCAGACAATTACGCAGTAATGATTTCACCGCCACGCCGGGAGGCGTTGCAACCACGTGCCGTATCGTCGAGACGACGACACACAAGCACAAACCGCCGGGGGTCGCCCTGGCACCTATTCATGTGAGCCCGCCAATGTGCGGGCTTTTGCATTTCTGGAGGCCAGCATGAGAGCCCCGGACAGGAGTTCATCCATGGCAAACCCGACACCGGAAGGCATCGTTGAGGCCGTAATCGTTCCCGCCGCCAACAAAGGCTTACTGGTTGGTGCGGCCACAGGGGTTGTTGGCTGGCTGTCCCAGGTCAACTGGATTGGTCTTTCTGGTGTTGGCATTGCGGTGCTGGGTTTGCTGATCAATCTGTACTTCCAGATTCGTAAAGACCGTCGTGAAGCTGAAGCAATTGCCGCCACTGCTCGCAGGGAAGACGCGGAGAGTGCTGCGCGGATCAAAGCCTTGCTGGATAAGTGCGACATATGAACGCTCAGCTGCGCCAACGTATCGCGGTCAGCCTGTTGGCTGTAAGTGCGACCGGCTTCTCTGCCTGGAAGGTGAGTGAAGGCTACACCGACCATGCAGTTATCCCCACCGAAGGCGATGTGCTCACCATCGGCCATGGCTCAACTCGATACGAGGATGGCAGACCAGTGAAGATGGGCGATCGGATCACCGCGCCACGTGCCGAGTTGCTGGCCCGTAACCTGATGACCCAGGACGAACAACGATTCGCTACTTCGCTCCCAGGTGTGAAACTGCACCAGGAGGAGTTTGATGTGTACATGGACTTCGTTGGCCAGTACGGCATCGGCACCTGGCGCCAGTCCTCCATGCGGCGTGAGCTGCTGGCGGGCAACTATGTCCAGGCCTGCGCCTCGTTGCTCAAGTATCGTTATGCGGCCGGTTTCGACTGCTCCACCCCAGGCAACAAGCGGTGCAGAGGCGTCTGGGATCGTCAGTTGAAGCGCCACGTTCAATGTATGGCGGTGCAGCCATGATCCGCTATCTGATCACCGCCCTGATTGCCTGCCTGATCCTGATCTACGGAGGCTGGCAGCGCATCGAATCCCAAGCAAAGGATCTGGCGGCCGTGACCGACCAGGTCATCACGTTGAAAAAGGCAGTCGAGTCCCGCCGCAACACGCAGAAGCTGCTGGCGCAACTCGACACCGAACACACCCAGGAGCTTACCAATGCTCAAGTCGCTAATAAGCAGCTTCGTACTGATGTCGCTACTGGTAAGCGCCGGCTGTCAGTCGCAGCCCGCTGCCCAGCAGTGGGAGCCGCTGCCACCACCACCGGCTTGGGTCATGCAGAAACGCGAGCCGAACTTGACCCAGCGGCTGGAGAAAGAATTGTCGCCATTGCCAACGACGGTGACGAAGGACTGATAGCGCTCCGCGCTGCTCAGGATTACATCACCACCGTTTGCCTGGGTGCCAGGCAGTAGCACCGTACAACCCCCCCCCAATTTCAAGCAAAGGAAGCGCTCCCATGGCTGCTAAATGCGATTGGGCAGCCGTCGAGAGAGACTACCGGACGGGCTGCTATACGAACCGTGAGCTGGGCCGCCGGCACAATGTGTCCGAAGGTTCTATCCGTAACCGTGCTGCCAAGGACGAGTGGCAGAAAGACTTGTCCGATTTGATCCGCCAGCGTGTGCGCGAGAAGACCGGTCGTGCCGCTGCTGCAGCCATCACCGAGGCCACCAACGACGCCGAGATCGTCGAGCAAGCGGCCGAGGCGGGCGCCCAACTGATTCTCGGGCACCAGGTGTTGATCGCTCGAGCTCGGAGCATTGCGCAACAGTACGTGGAGCGCATCTCTGAGCAGGTCGTTAACGGCAAGATCAAAGTAATGGTGCCAGGCAACAAAGCGATTGAGATCGACATTCCCCTCGACTACGTGGGTAAGAGCCTCGGCCACGCGACGCAATCCATCGAGCGTCTGATCAAGCTTGAGCGTCAGGCCCACGGCGTGGACACCGACAAAGATCGGGAAAGGGCGGGTAAATCCCTTGAGGATCTTCTCGCTGAGGCAGCTGGTGATGGGGAATGAAACCGACCGCCAGCGCCTGGTGCGAGAGGGTGATGAGTTCATCGCTCTGCACCATGCGAAGAAGCTGAAAGGCAAGGCGCTGCTGCTCAACGCCCTGAGCAACAAGTGGTACCGACTCAACGCTCTGTACAAGATCAAGGACAAAGACGGCAAGGTCCGGCGGTTCAAGCCGAACCTCCAGCAGCGTCAGCGGTTCCTGGAAGAGCATAACCGCGACATCATCCTCAAGGCCCGCCAGCTCGGGTTCACCACCTTTGAGATGATCGACGCGCTGGACGATTGCCTGTTCACCAAGAACTACAGCGCCGGGTGCATCTGCCACACGTTGCCAGACGCCAAAGAGATCTACCGCAACAAGATCCGCTTTGCCTACGAGAAACTCTCCGGTGACCCCGCGTGGTCAGCGATCTTCAAGCTGATCGGCCTGCGTCTGCCTGTACCTCGTAGCGACAAAGACCAGGGCTACATCTTCGACAATGGCTCGAGTATCCAGGTCTCCACTTCGTTTCGTGGAGGCACGCTTCAGCGCCTGCACGTGTCCGAGTTCGGCAAGATCTGCAAACTGAGCCCTGACAAGGCCCAGGAGATCGTCACAGGTGCGTTTGAGGCCGTTGCCATGGGCAACCGAGTCACTATCGAAAGCACCGCCGAGGGTCGAGAGGGCTACTTCTTCGACTATTGCGAGTCGGCCAGAAAGATCAAGGACAGTAGGTGCACGCCGACGGTGATGGACTGGCAGTTCCACTTCTTCCCGTGGTTCCAAGATCCCACCTACCGGCTGGAGACGTTCGACCAGGTAGTTGTGCCGCTTTGGATGCAGGAGTATTTCGCTGAGCTGGCATCGAAGCAGGGTATCCGCCTGGACCGGGCACAGCAGGCCTGGTACGCCAAGAAGTCAGAATCGCTGCACGACGACATGAAGCGTGAGTATCCGGCTACCCCCGATGAAGCCTTCGACCAGGGCATCAGAGGCGCCTACTACCTGACGCAGATGCGGTTCCTCCGGCAGCAGGGGCGGATTACCAAGAAGGTCAACTGCAACCCTTCGTTGCCGGTCTTCACGGCCTGGGATTTGGGCATGAGCGATGCCATGTCCATAGTGCTGTTCCAGGTGGCCGGTCGAGAGGTTCACATCATCGACTACATCGAGCACTCCGGCGAAGGCATGGAGTATTACGGCGATCTGCTCAAGAAGCTGGGCTACTCCTACGGTGCCCATTACGCGCCGCACGACATCGTGGTGCGTGAAATCGGCACCGGTAAGTCTCGCATCGATGTGGCCAAGCAGTACGGCATCACGTTCCAGATCGTGCCGCGCGTCTCCCGCAACAGTGAGGGCGTGCAGGCGGTGCGTAACTTCTTACCGGTCTGCTGGTTCGCAGAGGACAAGCAAGACACCCGGGAGGCCACTGACGAGCCGGATAGCGGCCGGGTCAGGACCGCGGGCGTATCTCGATTGATCGATTGCCTCGACAACTACCGCAAGGAATGGGATCCGCGCATGGGTGTGTACCGGGATCAACCACGTCATGACTGGGCAAGTCACGGGGCAAAGGCTTTCGAGACCCTGGCCCGCTGCGGCATTTTCGAGTCCACCGCCGGAAAAATGCCTGGCACTCAAACCACTGCAAATACCGACCGAGGCCGTCGCAACTGGAGCGCTCACACATGACCACTATCACCATTGGCTGGAAGCAAGTCGCAGACGTGATCGCTCGCCTCGTTGCCCCCATGGCTGTTCAAAGCCTGCAACTTCGACGCGACATCGGCCTGGTTCAGGTCGATGCGGTGGAGATCAAGGAGCCCGATGGTAAGCACCCTGCCGTCAGAGTGCAGTTTGAGATGGCTGACGCGTTAGGTGTGCTGCTAAACGTCAAGCTGGCCGAGTTCGCCGCGGATCCCATCAAGTACATGCAGGATCTGCTGAACCACCTGCGTGACATGGAACACAGCGCCAAACTGCGCCGGGCAGGGCGCCAAGCGGAAATCAACGTTGTTTACGAGGCAATGAACCATGGCTGAATTTGGCTTGCTGCAAGTCAGGAGTGCGGCCGACCTGCATGCCGATGACCAGGCCGCGGAAGTTGCTGCTCAGCAAAGCCGACGCACACAGCAGGTCGAAACATCGCTGGCTGCGCATATTCGCCGCTGCTTTGATTCCGCCAAGAGGGCAAAGCGTGAGATTGACGAGCGCCTGCTTGATTGCGCCCGCCGGCAAAAGGGGCAATACGACGAAACCAAACTGCAGGCCATTCGTGAGACTGGTGGTAGCGAGGCTTTCCCAAAGTTGACCACCACCAAGTGTCGCGCCGGCGCGTCATGGATCAGGGATATCCTCATGCCCGCTACAGGGCATCCCTGGGGGCTCGATCCGACGCCTGTGGCTGATATCCCCCCAGAGTTTCTGGCGGCGTTTCAGCAAAGGCTGGGTCAGCAGATCCAGCAGCAGGGCCAGGAAGGGCAGGCCGGCGAGATGCCCGCCCCTGAACAGCTTGAGACCAAACTGCGTGAGCTGATCCAGGAGAAGGCCAAGGAGGCGACTGAATCGCATGAGCTGTTGATTGCTGACCAGCTTGCCGAGGGTGGCTGGGAAACGGCCCTGGAAGAGTTCATTGACGACTTCACGATCTACCCGGCCGCCTTCATCAAGGGGCCGATGCTGCAGCGCGTGCCGCAGATAGCCTGGGGACAAGGCTGGCAGATGATCGAAACGGAAGAGATTCAGCCGCTGTTCTTCCGGGTCTCACCCTTCGACATCTATCCGTCAGCTGACTCGACCAACACCGATGATGGCGCGTTTATCATTGAGCGTGAGCGATACACCCGATCCCGACTGAATGCATTGCTCGGCGTGCCGGGCTACAACGACACGGCTGTACGTGCTGTTCTGACCGATCATGGCCAAGGCGGCCTGCGCGACTGGCTGACCACAGATGCACAGCGGGCCAAGCTTGAGGACAAGGCCGGCGACTGGATGGTCAACAACGGCGAGACCATCGAAGGTGTGCATTACTGGGGCGGTGCCCAAGGCCTGATGCTGCTGCAATGGGGTGTGGATCCTACTCAAGTGCCCGATGTGCTGGGCGAGTATGAGGTCGATGCCATCCTGATCGGCACTCACGTCATTCGTTGTGTGATCAACCGCAACCCTCTGGGTGGCCGGCCCTATCACAAGGCTTCGTACCAAATCATCCCAGGCTCTTTCTGGGGGATGTCGATCCCTGAGTTGATGAACGATGTCCAGGATATGTGCGGAGCAACAGCGCGGGCACAGTCCAACAATATGGCTTTTGCCAGTGGTCCCCAGGTGGAAGTCGACGAGGACCGCCTGCAGCCCGGCGAAAACCCGAACGAGATGTTCCCCATGAAGCGCTGGCGGGTGAAGAGCGGCCAAACACCAGGCCTCAGTGGTGGAGCATCAGCCCCAGTGCTTCGTTTCTATCAGCCGGTTAGCCTGGCCGGCGAGCTTATGGCCGTTTACGACTCCTGGGAGAAGCGGGCAGACGATGCCACCAACATCCCACGCTACATCTACGGTGCGGAGAAGGTTGGTGGCGCCGGTAACACGGCAACCGGTTTATCGATGCTCATGGAGTCGGCCAACAAGGGGATCAAAGACGCGATTCGCCATATCGATCGCGGTGTTGTTCGCCGCGTTATCGAGGCCTTGTGGCTGTTCAACATGCGTTATTCGAACGACAACGCGATCAAGGGCGACTGCAAGGTCGTGGCCCGCGGTGCAAACGCCATGCTTCAGCGCGAGCAGACATTGCAGGCTCGTACGCAGTTCCTGGGGTTCACCAACAATCCCATCGACATGCAGATCCTCGGTCTGGAAGGGCGTGCCGCCATTCTTCGCAAGGTCGCGGAAAGCCTCGACATGCCTGGGCTGATCCCGACCAAGGACGAGATGAAGGCCAGAGAAGAGCAGCAGCAACAGCAAGTGGCTCAACAGCAGCAAGAGCAAGCCCAAGTCGCTGGCCAACAGATGCAGGCCGAAACCGAAAAGGTCAACGCTCAAACCAAAGAGCTGACTGCCCGCGCCGAGAAGATAGGTTTCGAGGCACAGCGGCTTGGCATGGAAAACGGTGCAACGGTTGCACAACTTCAACACGCAGCAGGGGGAGTCAATGAAACCCAGCCACCACCAATGGCAAGCCCTGGTGAACCTGAGCAACAGCCCGGACTGGAGCCACTTGAGGGAGCTGCTGAGCAGTTGCCTACAGGAGGCCCAGCAGAGCCTGGAGAAGGGCAGCAACCTGGAGGAGATCTTCCGGGCCCAGGGCCGGACGACGCAGATCAGGGAGTTGCTTGATACGTTCGATAAGTCCCGCGAGTCGCTTGAACGAATCAACGACTCGCGCAAACGCCAGTAGCTACAGAAAAAGCCGCCCCCATCGAGGCGGCTTTTTTGTGGCCACTCTCCGGCCATGAGGCCAAATGACCGGAACCAGTAGCACAACCAGAAGCCCGGACCTGCCGGCTCTATCATGGAGAAAACGATCAGATGAATACGCTACCCCGCAACGTACAGGCGCAAATTGACGAAGCCGAGGCCATTCAGCAATCGCTGAACACGCCGGCCGAGAATCCCGCTCCCGAAGTGGCTCCGGCAGCAGAACCAGACGCGCCAGTGATCTCAGAGACTCCACCTCCCGCCAAGACGGATCCGGCCCCAGCCGCCCGTAACGCGGATGCCGAATACTGGGAACAACGCTTCAAGGTTATGCAGGGGAAATACAACGCTGAAATTCCGGCGTTGCAGCAAGAAGTAAACCGCTTGACCGCGGAACTGGCACAGGCGAAACAACCTGCAGGCAATGCCGTGCAGCGCGCCGTGTCCGACCTGACCCCTGAAGAGATCGAAAGCTATGGGCCAGACCTCATCGCAATCATCCAGCGAGTGGCTGGCGGCCAAGTATCTGCCGCCAATCCCGCAGAGCTGGAAATTCTCAAGACCGAAGTAGAGGGGTTGAAGCAGAAAACCCAGCAATCGGAACAGGAAAAGGCTGCCCAGGCGCAGGAAGAGTTCTTCCGGCAACTGATTCAGCGCATTCCTGACGCGGTTGAGATCAACGCTTTGCCCGCGTTCCATGAGTGGCTTGGCCATATGGATGCGTTTAGCGGCAAAGAGCGGCAGCAACTTCTGATCGAGGCCCAGACAGCCAACGACGCATACCGCGCCGCTGCGCTGTTTCAGGCATTCAAAAACACGCAGCCAGCTGTGGCTTCGGTACCCGAAAAACCTGCCAACACGATTCCTGAGGAAGACATTCAGCCGCGCTCTACCCGCACCAATGCTCAGCCGCCGGCTGAGGGAAAGTGGTGGAGCAACGATGAAATCAACCAGTTTTATAAGGACGTGGCGTTGGGCAAGCGGTACACGAAAGCCGAAGCGGCTGCGATTGAACAAGACATTTCAGACGCGGTAGCAAACGGTCGCATTACGCGATAGCACGCGCTCTGTAACGCCGAGAGGCGTCATGAAACAGGAGCAATACCATGACAGGTCCAGTACGTGCCCCAGGGCATCCAGACTACAGCTCCACCAGTGCATCGGGTTTCATCCCGGCACTCTGGTCGGGCAAGCTGGTTCAGAAACTCTACGCAGCAACTGTTTTCGGTGAGATCGCCAACACCGACTATGAGGGTGAGATCAAAAACCAGGGCGACACCATCAACATCCGCACGGTCCCATCGATTGTCATCAAGGACTACAAGATCGGTGGTGGTTTGAACTACGAGAAACCGGTCAGCGATAAGGTCACGCTGCAAATTGACCAGGCCAAATACTTCGCTTTTGAAGTGAACGACGTCGACGCGCATCAGGCAGATATCAAACTGATGGATGAGTTCAGCACCGATGGTGGTGAGCAAATGAAGGTGGCCATCGATACCACCTTGCTGAATCGCCATTACGCCGATGCGGCGGCTTCCAACCGCGGTGATACCGCTGGCGCGCTGTCCGGTGACATCAATCTGGGCAAGGCTGGCGCACCGGTGAAGATCACCAAGGAAAACATCCTGGATGTGTTGGTGGACTGCGGCACTGTCCTGGATGAACAGAACATCCCAGAGCAGGGGCGTTGGGTGGTATTGCCGGCCTGGATGAACGGGATGCTGAAAAAGTCCGATCTGCGTGATGCCAGCATCATGGGGGACGCGACTTCGGTCTTTCGTAACGGCAAGGTCGGGATGCTCGATCGGTTCACCGTCTACATCAGCAACAACACCACCGCGGTGGATGACGTTGCTGCTGCCAAGAAGGCCAGCAACGTGATGTTCGGCCACAAGAAGGCCATCACCTTCGCCAGTCAGATGACCCAGATGGAAACCCTGCCGAACCCCAACGACTTCGGCAAGCTCGTTCGTGGTTTGAACGTGTTCGGTTCCAAGGTCATCGACCCCAAGGCAGTCGGCAACCTGTACTGCAGCCGCTGATTCGCCTCTCCAACCTACAGGCGGCCTTCGGGCCGCTTTCTGTTCCTACGGAGAAATCCAATGATTCGCGAACTGATTGAACAGGCCAAAACTACTGATAAGGCTGGGCTGATCCAGATCCTGGCCGACCTTGGCGTCAAGGCCGACAACCGCAAAGGTGAGGATACGCTTCGTGCTGAAACGCTGGCGGGCCTAGAGCAGGCGTTGTCCGATGAACAAAAGGACATTGGTAGCATCGGAGCCGGTGCATCGCCTGAGGATGGAGATGTGCTTGCTGCACCGGTATCCGGCGAAGGCTCTCCAAGCCTTGATCAGGCTCCAAACACCGATGGCGAAGGCTCTGTACCTGCCGCACAGCCATTCATTATCGACCAGGCGTCAGGTCAGACCTTTATCTCAGGCGCTGACTTGGGCCAGGCGTCGATAGCCGCCGTGAATGTCGAGAGCCTGGAGGCAGACGGGATTGGTCCGCATCTGCTCAATAGTGAGCTTCCAGGCAACCCCGGTTTCGTGCCGCCGGACCTCGAAGAGGATGAAGAACCTGAGGAGGAAGAGGCCCGCCCGGTGAATCGTCTGTTGCGCAACACCAACACCGGCGCTGAATTTGTGTGGACCACGGAGTTGGCCAAGCTCTCCCACATGGTCGAGGTGTAAGCCATGCCGGTGACTACTGTTGGCAACATCCTGACCCGCGCCAAGAAGATCCTGCAGGAAGTCACTTCCAACGGTACCCGGTGGGCGAACACGGAGCTGCTGGACTGGCTGAACGAAGGCTACGCGGCGATCTGCAACATCAAGCCCAACGCCAGTTCGGTCACCGCTGAAATGACCTGTGCGCTGGGCACTCGGCAAACGATTCCCGAAGGTGGTTTGCGCTTGCTGGAGGTGGTGCGCAACATCACAGCCACCGGTGGCGGTCTTAGCGTCATCCTCACCACTCGGGGTGCTATCGACTCCACCCGCCGCCGTTGGCATGGCGAGCCGCCGGCTGAGGAAATCGAGCAGTACATCTTCGAGGAAGCGGCGCCGAGACAGTTCTATGTCTACCCGCCGGCCATGGCCACCAGCAAGCTGGAAATCATCTACTCATCGGTGCCAAGTCCGCACGATCAAGCGATGGCCAAGGACGATGCAGCCGACAAAATCCGGCTGGATGACTCGTTCGCACCGGTTCTGCTCGATTACATCTTGTCCCGCGCCTATGCGAAGGATGCGCAGCACGCGGCCAACCTGAACCGGTCGACGATGCACTATCAAATGTTCCAGACAGGTCTGGGCATGAAGGTACAGGCCGACCGTATGGCTGGACCTATGCCTGCGTTACCAGTCCAGCAGGAGCCTCAGCAGTGAACGTGACCCAGCTCGTCGACCAGATCCTGCCGGATGTGCCAGGGGCAGTTATCGCCTCGATCCGGGACGGTGTGGCCTGGGCCTTGCGCGAGCTGTGCACCGAAGCACCGGTCTGGAAGGTCAGTGTTGACCTGGTGGAGGGCGAGCAGTCGTTGGTGGTGGGGCCAGGCTTGGAGGCAATCCGCCTTCAGGGGCTGTTTCAGGGCGGCCGTGCAGCCTTCTGTCATGTCTTTCAGCCAACGCCGGTAACGGCAATCGTCACCCACGCACCACCAGGGCTTACCGGTGATGTGGTGGTTCGACCGACTTTCGGGTCAACAGAGGCCGTACCACCGGAGTGGCTGCTGGACCGCCACTGTGAGGCGCTGACGCTCGGGGCTTTGTATTGGCTGCGCAAGATGCCAAACAAACCCTGGAGCGACATGCAACGCGCGATGCTCGATCAAGTGGGGTTTTATGCGCTTTGCACCAACGCCCGGTCGGAGGCGCTGGCGGGTAATCAATACGGAAGCACCCGGATGCGGGTACCGAGGTTTCAATGACTTCAATTGCGATCACGTCGTTCAAGGGCGAACTGCCGGCACTCACTCCGCGCCTGCTGCAACCCACCAATGCCCAGGTCGCGCGTAACGTGAACCTGCGCAAAGGCTCGCTTCGGGCTGAAAGCGCACCGTTACCGGTGACCGGTATCACCGGTGTGATCAATCCGTCGTCGATCTATCGCTACCCTTTCGGCAATAACGGACTGGGCTTCTGGTTTGCCTGGGGCAATGGGCTGCAGGTCAATGTCGCCAAGAGCCCGCTGGCCAAAGATTCCTGGTCCCGAGTGTATTGGACAGGGGACAGCTTCCCGAAAATGGCGCCGATCGGTGTTGCAACTCAAGGAGATGGCCCGTATCCATCAGGTTTTTATCGGTTAGGGATCCCCGCGCCTGAATCAGCCCCGATTGTTGCTGAAGACAATGGCAGTACCGAAGCCCCTATGACGTTGGTGAATGCGGCCTACATTGTCACGTTCGTGTCCGCTTACGGCGAAGAGGGGCCACCAAGCCTCGCTTCCAACATTATCGCCCGGTGGGATAGCGCGAACGATCAGGTTGGCAGTCGTGTAAAGGTTCAGATGCCCCCTGTAGTCAGTGGGCCTTACAACTTGGTCACCAAGCGGCTGTATCGATCCGAGTCGGGCGGTGAGTACCTACACGTCGCTGACTTCAATATCGCCCAGGAGATGTGGGTGGATGAGGTCAACAGCGAAAACCTGGGGATCGCATGCCCGTCGCTGACCTGGGATATGCCGGATGCTTCAATGGTTGGGCTGGTCGAAATGCCGAACGGGATCATGGCCGGATTCTTCGACAATACCCTGTGTTTTAGTGAGCCGTTCCACCCACACGCTTGGCCAATCGACTACCAGATTGCCTTTCCCGACAAGGTGGTGGGTATTGGCGTGACGTCGGCCGGCCTGGTCGTGGCCACCACCGGGCGGCCTCGGCTGATCACTGGCACCACCCCCGCGGCTATGGCCGACTCTGCCCCTGATGCTGATCGTGTCTGTGTTGGACGGGGCTCTGTGGTCGATATGGGGGAATACGTTGCCTACGCCTCGACTGAGGGGCTTGTGGCGGTGTCAGGAGGGGAGCCTCAGTTGATTACAGAGGGCATTCTGACCCCGGAGCAGTGGCAGGCACTCAACCCCGCCTCAATTCATGCCTGTCGGTATGAGGGACGCTACCTGGCCTTTTATGACGGCGGATGCTTTGCACTGGCACCAGGGGAAGGCATTGAGTTCATCGACGCCCATGCGGCCAGCTCGTACTACGACATTGCCGCCTCGTCGCTCTACTTGATCCAGGGCAGCACAATCTCCAAATGGCGCGGAGGTTCTCCGATGACATACCGGTGGCGGTCCAAGGTGTTCGAGTTTCCTCCTGGCGCGGCGAATTTTAGTTGCGGGAAGGTCGCCGCCGACGCCTATCCGGTCCAGGTCGTCGTGGTTGCCGATGGAGCCACTGTGCTCGACATAGATATTCACGACCACCAGATGTTTAGGCTCCCGCCCGGGTATGCCGAGGCGCGTGAGTGGCAAGTTGAAGCATCGGGCACCACTGAAGTTTTCTCTCTCCAGATCGCGAATACACCCTCAGAGTTAACCTGATGAACGCACCCGCTAGAACGATCAGACGCAGTAGTCTGCCCGCAACTGCGGGCTCTCAACTACCAGCACAGTTGCGTCCTTTTATCTCGGCGCTCACTGAAATCATTGAAACCGGCGAAGGCAACAGGGGGGATAGTCTCGACAGAAAGCTGACCGTTCGCGACCTTATTGCCAGTGGTGCATTTAAACTCAGGGATGGCTGGCGGCCGGGCAATCCGGGAGGGCTGGTGCCTGTTCCGGACGTACCTGATCGTGCAATTCCTCCAGCACCTGGCGGCTTTCAGGGTGTGGGCGGGTTCGGGATGGTTACCCTGATTTGGAACGATCCTCGTGTTCGTTACCGCAATCACTCTCTGACCAACATCTATCGCAGCGAAAAAGACAACTTCGGTCAGGCAACGCTGATCAGTCGTGATACGGGGATGATCTACACCGATACCCTGCGTATGGATGCGGTAGATCCAGACAACCCCAAAAAGGCTTTGGGTTATTACTACTGGATTTCTTGGGTCTCCACTTCCGGCATTGAGGGTCCCCCAAACAGCGCTGCCGGGACCTATATCGAGCCCTTGCTCGACACCACATATCTGCTGGAGCTCATTGGAAAGGCGCTGGACGACACTGAACTCAGCAAAATACTGGCTGAAAGCCTCGATTTGGGGCGCTATGACACCGCCTTTGATGATTTACAGGCCCGAGTCGAAACAGCCAGATTGCTGACCAGTGCCGAAGCCTTGCTGCGTGACGACCAGGATGTCGTAATCAAGAGGCGAGTGGACACCCTTGAGGTGAGTGTCCAGAAGAACATCAGCGCCTCTATTGGCCGGCTCGAAGAGGTGATGGCCAGTGATCGCCAGGCCATCGCTCGAACTGTCGAAACGCTGCAGGCCGGGATTGATGAGAATGCCAGCAGCCTGGTGGAGGAGCGCACTGCTCGAACTACGAACGAACAGTCGGTGGTGCAGTTCTTAACCGCTCTCAACGCACGGATGGACAATGGCGAAGCTGCAGTGCTGAGCCTAAGTAGTGCAGTGACAGACCAGTTTGAGGCGGCGTCCCAGCAGTTGGTATTGATGAAAACGCAGTTCGACGACATGAGCGCGTCTTACATCAACGACCGCAAAGTGATCACCACGCAATTTGAGGCGGTTTCCAGCGAGATAACGGCCGTCAAAGCCTCCTTTGAGGGCCAGGCCGCTGCCGTACAACAAACACTGAGTGTTCACGGTGATGCGCTCAACGGGCTATCGGCTCAGGCCACGCTCAAGCTCGATGTGAATGGCTACGTCGGTGGCATTGGCGCCTACAACAACGGTCGGGTAATCGACGTTGCGATTCTGGCGGATAATTTCTGGATCGCGAGCCCGAAAAAGGCCGGTCAAGACAATAGCGTCATCAAACCTTTCGCCATTGTCGACGATGAGGTCTGGATCAACTCTGCGCGCATTCGTACCGCCTCTATCCAGAGCGGCCAGCTCGGCCCCATCAGCATTGGCAAGCTCTACTCACTTGAGGGGCAACCCATCACCACGGTCTCCGGGCGCCTGATAGCGGACGCTTTGGACACGGATTCGCTGGTGGCTGTACTTGCCAGGATCAATACGGCCTACATCGACGCAGCGCAGATCAAGGTGGCTGCAATTCGCAACGCCCATATCGCAGACGCCAATATCGATACGCTCAAGTTGAAGGGGGAGTCTGTAACCATTCCGCGCTCCTACAGCCGCCCGGAGCTGGTGACTGGGGGGAACCTGGCTGGTGTTCAATTCGACGCGCCCGAGGCCATGTATGTCCTAGTGATGTTCTCTACGCTGCCGTCCTACATCATCGTGAACAGCTCAGAGGTCACTGCTCATTTAGTGCTGAAAGCCAATGATGTGACCCTGGTCAATCAGGCAACCACCACCAACTCGAGCCTGGGTATGAGCTACAGCACTTCTGCGTTAGTGAAGGTGAATGCCGGGGCCAACCAGTTTGTAGCGAGCGTTGGTAGCAGCAACAACATGGTCGGGTACAAGGCCAGCTCTATCACGGTTTTGGGAGTTTTGAGATGAGCGATGCGCGCAGGTATGTCTTTTACTCTGGCGACTTGATCAAGGGACACGGAAGCATGAGCAGCGCTGAAGCTAAGGTGACTGCAATGCTGAATGGTCACGAAGGGGCTTTAGAACTGCCGGACGGGATCGAGCTTGATCAGGTTTACATCGAGCGGGGGAGGCTGCGGGAACGGATGAAAATGCCGGTTGCCGTGGATGGCCTGACGATCACCGGTATCCCGAAAGGCGCAACACTGGCAGCGCATGGAACCTCGGTAGTTGTTGATGACGGAATGGCAGTTCTCAGCTTCGACGAGCCAGGAGCGCACGCAGTAACTATCGCGCTTCCCCCTCAATGGCTCGACTACTCCCTGGAGGTGGTGGCGTGATCATCAACTGCACCCCATTGGCGAATCATCGAGCCGAGTTATTGACCGAGCTGGACGTCCTGGTCCACCAGGCGGGGACTCGTTTTCTCCCTTCGCCAACAGCCGCTGCGGAATACGCGGCCACGGAGCAGGAGGCGGCCAGCGGTGAAGCGGGTCCATTTATTCAGGCCTGGGCGTTGGTTTGTGGAATACCCGCCGCTGAGGCTGTCACTGGCGTTCTTGAAGCAGCTCAGCATCGCCGTTCGGCCTTGTTGGAAACCCGGTGTATTCGCCTGGTTGCCAAAGACGCCATCACTACGGGAAACCGTGAACAAGCAACTCAAGCGCTTGACGTGGCTCGTCATCGACTCGAAAAGGTAGGCAGACGATGAATTATTTCTACCGGCAAGGCCGCATAAGCCTTACCAAGGACAGCCGGGTTGCAACTGGCACAGGCACTGCCTGGCTCGGTAATGCTGCGTTAGGCGACATGATGGTGCTGGATGCGGGCGTGGTTTATGGCATCACCTCTACCGAGCTGGATGACCACCTGACGCTGGACGTGCCGGCCACCGCCCATGTCGTCAACGCACCCTATTTGATTGTTCGCTTCGCCACTGCTGCGAACGTTCGAGATCTGATGGAGAAGATCAACGAGTTTTTGCGTGATCGGCAGGTGTCGTTGGCTGAGTTCACCGACTGGATGGCCGGCACGCCGACTGGCGGACCGAGCAAAGATGGCCGATACCCGCTCACTGACCGGTTTGGCACCACCATTTATGCGCGGTGCCCTGCATTGCTGGACGCCCATGCACAGGCGATGCAGACCTCTGTTGATGATATTGGCAAGCGCATGGCCTCACTCGAGGCGAATCCTTCCGGGTACATCCTGCCTGCAGCGTCGGCGGATACCCGTGGGGGGATTCGAATCGGTAAAGGGTTGATGTTGGATGATCAGGACAAGGTTTCAGTTGATTCCAGCCAGGGCGGTATCGGAACGACCCGAAACTACACGGACACGGCGGTCACAGGGCTTGTCGCTAAGGAATCCATCACAACGCTCGTACAGCCAACCGGGCCAACGTCCAGGGTGGTGATTGGGGAGCGCTCTGAAATGCAGTACGACAGCGGCCAGAACATCACGAGTGGAGGCTACTTGGTGGCTGGTCAGGATGTGATGAGCACTCAGGGTGGAAGCACCATCGACAAGCTGGTTGGGCGTATGGTGCAGACCAATCTGACCAACAAAAGGGTCAAGGCAGGTCTCGGGGTTGAATCTGTTCTGTCTTATGTCGGTGCCACCACCACCGTGGAAAGTTTTGCAGGCTTTTACTGGGCCAACCTCCGCGGCGTGCCCAACATCGATCGGGTCACGCTGCTTGCCGCGTTTGCCAATCACGATACCGAGTCGATAATTCAGAGCATGGGCCCTTTTCTGAATGCCGATATGGTTGAGCTGTCGCCATCAGCTCATCCGGGCCTGGTCCCTGGACGCTATTACAGCAGCCCTTACGAGTTCGTTGGCAGCGACTGGATCGACCCCGGCGTCATCTATTTCGTACCGATACACCTACCGCATCGAGCGACACTCAAGCAGTTGGGTCTGAACGTCGTAAATGCGGGTGCAGGTACGGTGCGCATCGGCGTGTACGCTGCAATCAACGGCCAACCCACTCGCCTGGCGCTAGACTCAGGGAATATTGATGTGTCTACGGTCGGGGTCAAGGAGGCGGCCATCTCAAAGCGCTTGGATTCTGGTTTTTACTTCTTGTGTGTCACGACCAGCGTCCGAATAGCGATCAGTCATCACTCTGGCTTAACACCGCAGAAGGTGGCTAACCTTGGGCAAACTGTTGCGGTGCCGACGTCTATGGAGGCAACGGCTTACATCGACGGTGCACCCTACGGCCCTTATCCAGAGGCGGGCAGGGTGGTGAAATACTCAACGAAGAATTCTGAGCCACACCTGTGGTATCGGGTCTGACATTCAGATCATTGTCGGGAGACAACGATGCAAAACCTTTCTGAACGAGATTTTCTGCTGCAAGTTTTGCGTGGTGATCAGTACGCCGTGGCGTTCTGTGAAACGCTTTTTTCCCTTTCTCAGGTTCTCGACGACCTGGTTGATGGTGACAAACCTGTAGGTAGCACCACCGTCGTCAACTCCTTCTGGGATGCGTTAATCGAGCTTCCCGCCAATCCCTTCTATCGTATGCATGAGCAGTATCTGCGGCCGCAAATGGCAGTGGCGCTACAGGATTGGCGCGACAGTATGGTGCTGGAGCGTCAACCTGATGTGCATGCGCGAACCCTGGCGTTTGTGATGCGCGACCAGCTCACTGGCATTGTCAGCCAGGCAGCTTACCTGGTGGGCGGGCGTGACTGGATGCAGGAGGTTTCTCCTCAGATTCGTCTCTACTTTCACGATGAGAGCCTCAGCGATTACTTGACCTCTCTGATGCCTGAAGTACCTGCCACTGACCTAGATTTGGTCGCGCCAAGTGATAACACCGCCTCAGGGGAGGATGCTGACGAGGAGGAACAGTCATGAGCGGCGGAGGTGGTAAAAAAGGGGACAACACTATTAAAGATACCCCTGAGCAACGCTACGCAGCCCAGGTAGCTGCCGATAAGTGGAACTATGCCCAAAGCGAATTGGCGCCCGTTGAAAACGCGTACATGAAGCGCGTGGACAATATGGATTCAGGTGGGAGCATGGCTTACGTTCGCGGCAAGGCCAACGCAGGCACGCAGAAGGCACTGAGTTCCGGACTGGGGCAAGTAACCCAGGGGCTTACCCAGCAGGCGGGGTTAAACCCCAACAGCGGGCGATTCGTTGGTACCCAGGCCGACCTGGCTGCGAGTGTGGGGGCCGGCGGTGGTGACACCATGGCGCGAGCCCAGTTTGAACAAAAAGCCCAGAAGGCGGGCGGGCTGACCAGTTTGGCTGCGATCGGGCAAGGTCAGTCGGGCCAGGCGCAGGCCGGGTTGAACACGGTGGCCAGCCAGGCGGCTCAGGATGCACAGAGTGCCGCCTTCACGAACTTCAATCGCAAGTCGGCGAATCTCCAGCTTGCTGGCACCGCTTTGGGTGCAGTTGCCGGCGGCGCTTCCTACGGCCTTAACAACATGAGGTCTCCACCCACTACGACTGTTGCAAACTCCACCGTGCTCAACCCGACGGGGTCCAGCGGCAAGCTTTACGACAACGTCGCGAGTGGTGTCAACTTTAAGGGGTACGCCTAAATGGCCTATTACGTCGATCCAAGCGCCGCATTCTCTGGCGACCAGGGTGCATCTACCGTGCTGGGCCAGCTCAGTCGCGCCCAGTGGGATGACTGGAAAGCGCGTTTCCAGCCCTACGTTGGGAAACTGGCAAGCATTGCAACCAGCGACAGCTATGCCGGTGAGCAGGCTGCGACAGCGGCTGAGTCGGTCAACAAGTCCTTCGACAGCGCAAACAAAGGCCTGCAAATGCAGCAACAAGGCATGGGCCTCACGCTATCTCCGGCCCAACAGGCTGCCCAAGATCGGAAAATGCAAATCGGTCGTGCGTCTGCATCTGTGGATGCCAGCAACAACGCGCGAATTTCGGCCCGTGATTTACAAGAGCAAATCATGTCGGGCGGTATGGGCCTTGCCGGCCTGAGACAGGGGAATTAAGCCATGGCCTATGGATTGATCGGATTGAAGCAGCAGATGCAAGGAGAGGCCATGCAAGGCCTTTCCCAGCTCTCTCAGCAGCAACAACAGGCCAAACAGGCCGAGGACCAAATGAATCAGCAGGCCAAGGCCAATACCAAACAGGGCCAGGTTGGCATGGCTACCACCGGCGCTATGGTCGGGTCGTATTTCGGTCCAATCGGTACGGCAATTGGTGCAGGGGTTGGCTTCATCGCAGGGTCGTTTATGTAGCGCCTCTACCTGCATAAGCTGAAATGCTCGTCGAGCAACACAAACATATTGTCGGGAGACAACACATGGCAGGCGGATTAGATACCCGTGGTGGGATGGATGGTTTTGCCCAAGGCTTTGGTTTGGTCACCAACCTGATGGCACAGAAGGATCAGCGTGAGCTGCAGCGCGCCCACCTGGAGCAGCAGGCTGAAGATCGCCAGTACGGCCGAGATATCCAGCAGCAGGAGATGGGGTTGCGTAAGGATGACTTGGCGTACCGCCGGGAAACAGACCAACGCAATTACACCGACACACAGGACCAACGCGCCTACCTTCGTCAGCGTGATGCGGACAACGCGGAGCGCCAAGATCGTCAGTTCCGGGCTAACCAAGGTCTACAGGCTGCGAGCCTACGTCAGTCCGCAGCTCGCATGGAGCGGGAAGATCAGCGCTTTGACATGCAGCAGCAACAATTCAATCGCCAGGTACAGCAGCAGGATAAGGATCGCCAACAGCAGCAGGACACGCTTACGGCCAAATCGGCTTACGCGAAAATCCAAGCCGGCGTAGATCTGGACGAGAACGACCTCGAAGTGTTCAAACGCAATCCTTGGATGGATCCTCGCCACGTTCTGTCTCCACACATGCAGGCTGATGTGGAGACCGCCGGCAAGGTGTTTACCGGACAGCTCAACTCAAACGCTCCAGTAGCTCTGGATGCGGTGAACCGCGTATTCGGTCCAGAAATTCAGAAAGGCGGTGGAGGGCAGAAACGCATTGTCCAGGTCATGCCCGGGCAAACTAAGGGGACCGTTGTTTTTGAGCTGGAAGTCACCGGTGAGGATGGTAAAAAGTACAACGCCCCCATGACCAAAAACCGCGGCACGGCAAACGATGCCGATGATGATGTGCTGGAAATCCCAATTGAAAAGCTGGTTGATCGGGTGTCTGGTTACAAGCTGCTGAGCGGTGTTTTCAACACACCCGAGAATCGTCAGGCAGCGCAGCGATATGGTCAGCAGATGGGGCTTGCAGCACCAGACACCACGAGTAAACCGCTTGCGGCCCCGATCCAGAAGGCCGAAGACAAAGATCTGGAGGCTATTGCCGCAGCCTCGACCATGAATGATCAGCTTGCTCGCATTGGAGACCAAATCTCTACTGGGAAGCTGAACCTCGGGCCGGTTAACAACAAGCTGGCGGCCGCACGAAACATGCTCGGGGCAAGTAATGAGGCATCGAGAAACTACGGCTCTCTGAGCTCGACTCTCGAGCAGCTGCGTAACGCAAGCTTGAGATTGAACGCCGGCGTGCAGACGGATGGCGATGCGCAGCGTGCTTGGAATGAGCTGATCACCAACATCAATGATCCGGCTCTGGTGCAACAGCGACTCACTGAAATTATGGCGCTGAACGAAAAAGCCATGCAGCTGAAGACCAACATGATTCAGCAAAGGCGACACAACGCTCGAGTTGAACCATTGGATATCGGCACCGTGATCCCCCAGACGGATCAACAGCCCGGTCTGAAAATGCCAAGGGCCGAAGCCGCGCCACGTCAGCAGCAATCCGCTGCTCCACGCATTGCAACCGACGATGACTACAACCGTTTGCCGTCCGGCACTGTTTTCATCGACCCGAATGGTAAGCAGAGGGTTAAACCATAATGGCCGCTTGGGAAGATGCTCCGCTTCATGAAGCGGAGGCCGGCGCGAAGCCGGAAGTCAGTTCTGCCAGACCAGCCTGGGAGGCGGCCCCACTCGCCGCGAAGGAAGAGGCCCAGGATCGTGGTCTCATCCAGACCGTGAAGAATATGTTCACGGGGGCGGACCGGCAGACGCGTGCAACCCAAGAGCTCCCTGAGTTGCAGAACTCAGGTCTGTTCAAAGGGCTGGATATTCCTGCTGGGCAGCAAGCAGCACTTTTTGCAGCGCTGCCGACCACCACAGATCCCGGCGAAATCGCCAAGATGCTGCGTTCCAGTTCGCCTTACATCGGCATTTCTCAGGATGAAAAGGGCAACTTGATTGCAGCAAACAACAAAACTGGCGCTCAGGCGGTCATCAACAAACCTGGCCTGTCCGGGCTTGATGTTGCTCAGGCTGTCGGTATTGGCTCTGCATTCACACCGGCTGCTCGTGGTGCTGCGCTTGCCGGTGGTGGCCTCGGACGCCAAGCGCTGGTGCTGGGAGCGGGTTCGGCGGCTACCCAGACGGCTGTTGAGGGGCTGCAATCCAACGCGGGCGGGGACGTCGATGGTGGTGAGATTGCACTAGCAGGCGCACTCGGAGCAGCTACGCCTTTTGTTGCCAGTGCCGCTGGTGGCCTGGTTGATGCTGGCCGCCGGGTAGTCGGTGCAATGCGAGCTCCTGCTCAGGGCGAAAACGCTCAACTTGTACGAGCGGCTGAGCAGGCCAACATTCCGCTGATGACTTCCGATGTGTTTCCCCCAAACACATTCATGGCGCGGAGCGCGCAAGTGGCGGGGGAGAGGATTCCTTTCGCAGGCACTGCGGGTGCGAGACAAACCCAACGGGAGGCTAGGGTCGCTGCCGCTGAGGGGTTGAATACCCAGTATCCGCAGCCCGAAGCCCATCAACTGATGGACAGCCTCCAGGCGCGGGTTGGCCGCAGACGTCAAGCAGCTGGTAACAGGATCGGTAGGTACGAAACCGAGCTTGATCAAGCGGGTGTAGTGCCGTACGCCAGGACCAGTGCCGCTGCAGATGAGGCACTTACCGAGTTGAACAGGCCCGGGATTGTGGGAAGTCCAGAGGCCACGAACGAAATCCGGCAGTTCATGCAAACGCTGGATTCGGCGCCACAAACTTACTCCTCACTTCGGGAGAACCGTACCGCATTGCGCGATTTGGTCCGTTCGTTCGATGGTGCTGCTCGAAGCCAGCTGCCTACGAGGGCCCGTGCTCTGTTGACTCGAGTACAGTCCGCGCTCACCGACGACATGAACGAGGTCGCACAGGCGAATCTTTCCGCTCAAGACTTCCTCAAGCTTCGGCGAGCGAACGTGGTTTACGGGGAGGAGGCGGGTAGGGTCAGCAACTCACGGATGAAGTCGGTGCTTGATAAGGGAGATGTTACCCCTGAAGTCGCAGAAGGTTTGCTTTTCAGTCGCAAGCCAAGCGAGGTCCGGAGCCTGTTTCAGAGCCTGGATACAGAGGGAAGGCAGGCTGCCCGTGCGACGATCATTCAAAAGCTTCTAAGAGACTCACAAGGCGTAGATGGGCTGTCTCCTGATCGATTCCTGAATAATCTGAACAAAATCCCGGCTCAGGCAAACGTCTTTTTCAGGGGTGCCGATCGCCGGCAACTTGAAGGATTGCGCCAGGTTTTAGGCGCCACCCGGCGTGCCGGACAAGCTGGCGTTATGACAAACACCGGCCAGCAGAACTACAGCATCGGCGGGTTTGCAGCTGCTTCCGCCGCAGGGCTTAAAGCAATCCCTATCGCTGGTGCTATTGGTGGGTTTGCCCGTCTTTACGAGAGTGCACCGGTTCGGAACGCCCTGATTCGCCTTGCTGAGAACCCCAATACTGGCGCCTCTGCCGCGTCGGCGCGAGCGTTGGCAGCAAGGTTTTCACCCTATATCCAGGCATTGCAGTCCAGTGGAGGCGACGACGATCACGCTGAGGTCACTGCTCCAGTAAACACGCCAGTGGGGCCAGGTGGTTAGGTGATGGTAAGGAGTCCCGGCTCTCATGAGGGGTCGTGCACGGGGTCTCACGAGGTGGCCGAATGATGGTAGATTCTAACGATATGGGTTATCAGCGGAATCGACATGAGTGAAGCGGCGAATCAAACCGACAAACTTCATCTGCTCAAGCAGAAGGTGGATGCTTTTTCCAAGGCGAGAGATTGGGAGAAATTTCATACACCTAAGAATCTATCCATGGCTTTGACAGTTGAGGCATCGGAGCTGATGGAGATTTTCCAATGGCTTGATCCTCAGGAAGCCTTCACGGATCTAAGCGACAAGAAAAAGACGGCTGTTGAGCATGAGGTAGCCGATATCTTCATCTACTTGCTGCGTTTTTGCTCCGTAACAGGGATCGATCTGATCGGTGCTGCTGAGGAAAAGCTGAAGCACAACGCTGAGAAATACCCAGCTGAGCTGGTCAAAGGACAATCCAAGAAGTACACGGAGTACTGATGAATCAGCTGTTTATTTTTACCGCTGGGAAGGCTATTGCTCGAGCTCATATCAGCGACTCGATCTCAAGCCCCGTCTCGTTTTTAAAGCTGGACGCTGCCCTTCCTCCAGATGAAGCCTCGTACGTAAAGTCTCTGCTACCTGAAGGTAATGGATTCTTTGCGTGGGGCGCTGTTCCTGGCGAGAAGAACATACCGACGTGGGAAGAAATGAGCGAAGGGGACATAGTCCTCACAGCCTATGACAACCACTACCAGTACGTTTCGTCTGTATTATTCAAGCTGCATAACCGGGCTCTTGCAGAAAGTATCTGGGGACTGGATGCAGAAGGGAAAACTTGGGAGTACATGTACATCCTGAGTGAGCCTAAGCCCGTCCACATGCATGTGACATCCGAGCCTGTAATCAGTTACCTGTACAACGGTTATCGAGGGTTCACTCAGATTAAACGTGATCGCCTCGGTCGGATTGATGATGACTACGGAGACCTCAACAGCTTTGTCGCAACAGTATTTGGGGTGAGCATACCGCGGCCGATAGTCCCAATTGAGATACTGGTCGCTGAGCAAGATGCGGAATCAGAGGGTACCTTTGACCCTGATAGCGTGATCGATGAGCGTAAGAAAGTCTTTGCGGCCATCGTAAGGCGGAGAGGGCAGCCGAAGTTCAGAAGTGAGCTTCTGGAAGCCTATGAAGGGCGTTGTGCCGTGACAGGCTGCACGGTGGAAGCTGTCCTTGAAGCGGCCCATATCAAGTCATACGCAGGCGACAAAACGAATCATGTCACCAACGGAATACTGTTGAGGGCCGACATTCACACCCTCTACGACCTGGGTAAGCTGAAGATTGACGAGAAAGGGGTAATTCACCTTTCTGGCGACCTCAAGGATTCGACTTATGGAATCCACGACGGTAAGAAAATTAGTTTGCCTAGGGGATCTAGAAAGGCGCCGAACACGAAGGCGCTGAAGCAAAAGTTCAGTGCCGGCGCGCCGGTATTGGTTACGCATACGGTCACTGCGTGAGAATGCGAGCGCTCCCGTAACCGCGGTGACTAGTCGGGTGACATGAGAACGGCCAGGGTCAGTTTGATGAATTCTTCGTTGTCGTCGATGGTATGGAGAGCGCCGCGTACGTTTTCTGCCACATCAGCTGAGCCGCGCTGTTCTACCCAGTTCGATAGCTCCAAGATTGATGCCTCGAGGGCAAGTTGGTTTTCGTAAAGCTTTGAAAGCAGGGCAGGGAGTAGGTCTGAGTTCGGCATCGATATTCCTCTGTGGAGTTACGAGCGTAGCACTTGGGAACCGAGAGTCTGTAGTTAGGCTGTCAGGTGCTAATGCTCCTGCTAAATGCATTTAGATTGATCGACCTTGGTCTAGATTCAAAGCGGCTGAGGAAATCGGCTATGATGATGGCCATTTGTTTCTATGGTGCTTTTGGCCCCGGCGATAAGGAATCGCGACATGAAAAAACCGGTGGCCGCTGCAGTCGTTCATCTTGATGGGAAAATTCTCATCACTCGTAGGGCTCCGGGGCAGAGTCTCGCGGGCCTGTGGGAGTTTCCTGGCGGCAAGATTGAACACGAAGAATCTCCCCAGGAGTGCATCATTCGTGAGCTACATGAGGAGCTTGGTGTTGAGTCTGTCGCCGGCGAAATACTCACCACCACGACTCACGCCTATCCCGGTGGAGAAATCGAACTGATCGCCATTTCGGTCGAGCTGCAATCCACCCAGTTCACCTTGCAGGTCCATGACCGATTCGAGTGGGTGCGACCTCAAGAACTCCTTCGATACAACTTAGCTCCTGCCGACACCCCTATTGCCCAGGAGATCATCCGGAAATATGGCTAATTTCACTCCCCCAGCCCCCGGCGCAAACCTTAAAAACGACGATCTGATTCTTCATTTTTTATGCAGTCCTCAAGGTGGGATGCGTCGATCGAATCGGACCAACACACTTGTCATTGTTTCGAATCACGTAGCGTCAATTTATGACGATCGCTGGGTGGACGATGTGTTGCATTACACCGGCATGGGTCAGGTTGGTGATCAGTCTCTTGCGTTCAACCAAAACAGAACACTGAACGAGTCGCGCATAAATGGGGTGGCCGTCCACCTATTCGAAGTCTTTACAGCCAAGACCTATACCTACATAGGTGAGGTAGTGCTGGCTGATGAGCCGTACCAAGAGAGACAGCCGGATGTAGAAGGGCAGGACCGCTTTGTTTGGGTTTTCCCCTTGCGTTTGAAATCGGACACTCCTCCGGCAATTTCTGATGTCACGTTGCAGCAACTCAATCGAGTTAAGGAAAAACAGGCCCGCAAATTGAGTGACGCTGAGGTAGAAGCGTTAGCCCGGCGTCAAGGACGGACCAATGTTGGGAAACGCAGCGCCCGAGTCACGCAACACCAGCGCTCACCATGGGTAGCAGAGCATGCTAAGCGTAGATCCAAGGGGAGATGTGATTTGTGCCAGGAAGCTTCGCCGTTCAACAGAAAGGACGGGACGCCATATCTGGAGACACACCATATCGAGTGGCTTGTACATGGCGGAGCAGATACGGTGGAAAATACGGTTGCTCTCTGCCCCAACTGCCATAGAAAAATGCACGTGCTTGACGACCTGGCTGACAAAAAGCTGCTGCTGTCACGACTAAACGCCCACTAATTAAAGGAGCTGTGTGTGGACGAGGAAATTAGTTTTGAGCATGAAGGGACAACTTACACTGGCACCTTCTCGGTTCTCGGAGATGAGCTGATCGTTTATCTACCTGATGGTAGCCAGCGGGCGACCATTCTACGTGGCCTTGATCCTGAAATGGCTGCCTTAACTCATTTGCGTGGGTTCGTACTGCATTTGAAAAACGTCGATCCGGCAGGTAACTGACAGTCAACATCGTTATGCAGTGATCAGAACACCCACCGGTAGACGTCATGAGTGGCTGCTCTCGGCCAGAAGCGGCCGCCTGGAATCTAAGAGACCCGGGGCGATTCACTCAGTGGTGGTCGGATCGTGACAATAATCAGAGGCACTGTGTGATATTGGCCCAATAGTGGCGCTTCGAGTGCCTGTGATGGGATCAGAATGGACTGAGCCTGCGGAATTGGATGGCAGCAGCGGCTGGAAGCGCGTAATCACTAGCCACAGTTTCAGTGCCGTTGCCAGCGCTGCGGTGAATAGCCGCTACACATGTCATGGAGACTTCGGAAATGTATTGGCTGGGGCCTTTCGAGTACGAATCAAAAAAAGCGCTTTTGAATGTGTTGAAAAGCTATTTGCAGTCAGCTCCCGCTGGCGTGATTACCAACAGGAACGCTATCAAAAAACTGCATTTGCTCATCGCATTGCATCCTGATGCGGAGCGAAAAATTGGAGTGGGGGTCGACCATTTCAAGATCAAAAGAAATGCGCTAGGTGCCGGCAATGGGTTTTGGTTGGTCCGCAGTGATGGGAGCGAAGACAGCTTCTCTTATGAGCGATGCATCACTGGCGTTCCTCAATCGCCGCATGGCAAGGTCTGTGAAGCACTCAGGTTTGTGGTGCGTCCACAGATACAGGCTTTTCGTGATGCTTTAGGTCTGCCAATCAAATGCTCAGTGACTGGTGCGGACATCATCCACCGTAAGGATCTGCATATCGATCATAAGGAACCCTTCTGTAATTTGCTTGAGCGATTTTGCCAAGACCAAAAAGTCGATCTGCTTAACCTTGAGACCATAGGAAGTGGGGAGACATTGGAGCTGGTTGATAAAGGGATTTCCAGCGCCTTTGAGGAGTTTCACCGGCATTATGCTGAGCTGCAGCCGCTCTTGAAAGACGTGAATCTCGCGAAGGGGGCGCGCTTGGTTTTTCGAAAGGCTTTGGTCACCTAAACAGGTACCTACTTCCAGACCCAAGGAAAAGCTGATAGACCGCTCTGTGTCTGGCGGTTTTCAGATGCGCAGCATCTCAATAGTATGACGTCCAGTCGGTAATGATAAGAAATGGAAGACAATCAAAGAGACGCCCAGTGGTTGGGTGAAGAGGACGCTTTACTGGGTCCTGCAATACGAGCGGCGCTCGGCATCCTGATAGAGCGGGGTGACTGGACTTGGTGGCATGAGCCATCGCATACGCTGACAGCGCTCAGTCGAGCCGTGCCCCGCCACATGCCTGCAAAATGGGGTGGAGATTCGAGTGTAATAGACGCCGATCAGTGGTTAGACCCTGGCCGAGCATTACGACTTGGTCTAGCTTTTAGTGAGCTTTTTGGGGAACACCCACCGAAGATCAAGATAGTGAGATCGGTTTGGAGTTGGCCGGATAGTGAGCAGACAATGGGCTCAATCCTTCATGAACTATCAGTCTTGGTCGGGGCAGGCCGAGTGTTTCCAGAATGGGAAAGAGATCTCAGACCACGCTTTCCTATTGTACCAAGGGTCGAGGAAGGCTTGGCCCTAGTAACTAGCCCACGTCTACAGCCAAATGGGGTTCCTCGTGAACTGCAGCGCTACGTCGAGTGGAGTAACGACTCCAGAGTCGCCGATATTGCGGTCTCGGATTCTGTTGATTCACTTCTGTATACCAGGGCACGCTTGGTCATTCTGTATGGACATAGTTTCGATACCGCATTGGCCCGAGTCAGTCGTCTGCGAAGTGATTTAAGCGCTCAATGCGCGATACACGTAGAGTCAAACGAAAACGGTGTCGCGGAATGGCTACGACTTTTTTTCTACTCGTCTACGGAACTCGGCATGGATTTCGCGGATGCAATCGAGCATGCAGAGTCCAAATCGGGATTACGCACAACAGTTCTTGCGTCCACACAGTCTTACTTTTTGAGTCGAGACTCTTTTTATCTTGAGCCGATTGTAAAAGGCCGAGACAGTGGCGATTACGAGTATCAAGGCATTCGAGACAGAAGCATTGCTTATCGGGTCGCAGATATAGACCCTATAGAAAAATTGAGCGAAATTATCAATGCGCCACCACCACCAACTGAAAGGGTATTGGACGCAACGACGCAGCAGGATGGCATTGAAATTAAGCAGTGGCCCAAGGTCGGGCTCGTTGATATAGATATAAATATTCGCGTAAAGACGCCATTGCGAAATGGATACAATCGACCCTCATTTCCAGATGAACGAGTTGAGTGGCGTGGGGAGAGCAAGACCCTCCAAGTCCATATGTTTGAACTGGGGCGTCAGCCAGTCAGTCAATCGATGAGTCTGTCGAGAACGGGTGACTCAACCATTGCTTCTTTCAGACGAGAGGCTGGCCATACGGCGGTCGATCTGCGCTTCCTAGTAAGCGATGGTGCACAGATTCTTCAAACGGCTCGCCTACAGACCGCTTCAGGTCAGCCAATCAACTTTTTCATCGAAAATATCGTCACACCGGTACACCGTGAGAAAAAGAACTTTGGCGTCGCTCTATTGGTGAATGAAAGCCTAGGGAACCGTCCAAGTGTGACTTTTATTACCGGTGATGGCGAGGCTATCTTCTCCCCCCTTTCGGACCATCAGATTGAGCTGGCACGTGGCAGCCTACTTCAGGCGCTAGAGCAAGCAGTCGCCAATCCCAAAGCGCCGTTAGAAAGTTTAATGATGAAACTGGCCAACCGAGGCTCACTACTTCAGAAAGAATTGCAATCAGTTGTCCCCAATTGGCCTGGAAACCAAGGACGCGTGCAGCTTGTGACACAAAGTGATGCCTTTTTTCCGATTGAATATCTGTACGACGGACAGTTACCAGAATCACCTCGGGCGAGTCTTTGTGCTGAGCGGGCAGGGTGTTTGCGCAAGGGGCGTGCGATCGAAAATTGCAGCATCCGAGAAGCTGGGGAGCAGCTTTGTCCAATGGGTTTTTTAGGCATTTCTGGAGTTATTGAACGGCATTCTTGGAAGCCTGGAAAAGGGGCGGCGCTGTGGGACCTCGTAGAAGGAGATAGGCCTAATCGTCACCGGATAGGTGACTTGTCGACAGTCGCGTTTGCTGCCAGCAACAGGGCTGACAAATTCGCGGATGCAGATGTTCTGCCCCATCCAGTCGTACGCATCGCAAACATTGAAACGTCACTTGATGTGAAAAATATTCCCGATTGGAAGGATTGGAAACTCCGACTCCAACAGGATTCCCCATCGTTGCTGTTGCTGTTGGTCCACCTAGATGGCGAAGTGGTCTACGTTGGCGACGATTGTGGTCTCAATCTAGGCTCTATTGGTACTCAGCATGTGGGGGGAGCATCTGTGGTTATCGCTATAGGTTGCACTTCAGGTCTTGCAGATATCCCTGGTGGAAGTCTGCCTGCCATTTTTCAGAGAAATGGTGCTCGGGTGGTCGTCGCGGCAATGACTAACGTGCTTGGTCGTCACGCCAATCGTGTTGGTAACGAACTGGCCGTGCGTTTGAAAAAGGCTGCGATAGCTCGGGAGTCGACCACAGTTGGGGAAATCATCAGCGCGATACGCCGTGAGTTACTGGCCGATGGTTTGGCTTTAGGCTTGGCTGTGGTTGCGTTCGGAGACGCTGACATTGTGCTTGGAAAAGACACCAAGGGAATCGGTCATGTTTCGTATTAGAGCTATTCAAGTTGAGCACGGTGATTCATTACTTATCAGTTATGGCGATGATAAGCGGCCACGCCATCTGCTGGTGGACGGTGGTCCTTCTGAATCATCAGAAACCTTGCTATCCGTACTTAACGATGTTCGTGGAGACGAGCAACTGAAGCTTGAAGTGCTGGTTGTTACTCATTACGACCTCGATCACATTCAAGGCATAATTAAGCTGCTAAAAAGGCTGCCTGATTGGCTTGATATTCAGGAGATATGGTTTAACGGATATCATCATCTAAAGCCTTCGGACATTCTGGGCTCGAGCGAGGGAGATACATTGTCTAGACTGATTCGTGCTCGCGGGCTTTCATGGAACGCTAGTTTTCGGAAGGATGAAAACGGCGAGGAGGGAGGCCGCATAATCCAGTCCAAACAGCCGATCACTTTGCCGGGAGGGCTCGAGGTAAGAGTCTTGTCACCAGATGAGGCGGGGATGGCCGCTCTCGCGGAAGATTGGCGCGACCCTACATTACCACCGCCGGACTCAGAATCTGCCCCTGATGATCTCATGGGGCGCTTGGAGACCTGGCCACCGAAAAAGTATGCCGAATATGGGGGAAGTGCGTTCGTATCTGATAGGTCGGTTCCGAACAAAAGTAGTATTGCGTTGCTTCTCACATTCGACAATAAGCGAGTGCTTCTAGGCGCAGATGCATACAGCGATGTCGTCGAGGAAGGGTTAAAGATGCAATTTGAGCGCGAAGTGCCAATTGATTTACTGAAGGTCTCGCACCATGGCAGCAAAGGAAATACTAACAAGGCTCTCTTAGATCTACTTGAGTGTGGAAGATTTTTGATTAGTACCAGTGGAAAAAACCATAAGCATCCAGATCATGCTCTGATTGCTCGATTGGTTGCGCGCTATGACACCCCGAAAATTATTTTCAATTATTCTGCAGACTGGCCGGGGAATTGGCAGCGAAGTCCTGTTAACTGGCCTCCTTACGATACGCAGTATCCGAATGATGGAGAAGCATTCGTGGATGTTTTGCTCTAGCCCAAGTGCAGCTTGCAGGGTGTCTAGAAAATCCGGGGCGATTCATGGAATGTCCCCAAGAGTCAGCTCATGCTATTTCTCACAACGGCTGAACGACCGCTTTCCACAGTCGAGACTTGGCACTCCAAATGCCCGCTCCGGGTCGAACGATTTCGTACGTGAGTGGCTGCTTTGGCCGAAAGCGGTCAGACGATTGATCTGATTCCCTACTCTTTTGGTTTCGTAATGAATTTTTTTCCAACCTTATTTAAAAAAGCAGGTACGAAAATCAGTTCCGCAACCCAAATCGTCCCCCTTGCCTCGCCTGGCTTACAGGCTTCTGAGGTTCACCACGGTGCGGAACTGAGTTTTAGCCAACCATTTGTTAAATAAGGAAAAATCCGTGGATTGCAAATCCGCCTACGCCGGTTCGATTCCGACCTCGGCCTCCACTCTTAAAGCCCCGTAGATTAACGTCTACGGGGTTTTTTATTGCCTGTAGGAAAGTGCTGGAGTTCCGAAACTATCTCATTTTGAAGGCTGGTGAGCAGTCGGAGTTTCTGATCTTCGCGCCGCGATTTGCAGTCGTGAACGAGATCGACGGAACAGTCATTCCGATGTTTGTTGTCTAGAACAATCAGGTTGTGTTCAACACAGCAATCATCAGTAAGGCGCTTATTCAGGAGGTCATCCTAGGGATGAACATACGGTCTCCAGCGGTTGACTCGCAAGGGCGGCCACTACTTGAGATCAACGTTCCGGCAGGGAAACTCGTCTTCCGTAGTGAGGATGAAGATCCGCCACTCTTCTCGCCAGTGGCCCATGCGCTACCCTGCTGGTGCCATCTCGACCGCTACACAACGCCCTTTCGTACGCACCTTCTGCACCAGTCGTGCTCTGTTGACAAACACATTGATCTCGCAGCTGCCTGAGTGCTGTACGTCTTCCCAATATTCTGCGTGCACAAGTTGCCCGTTCTGCGGCCCCGTGTAAGTACCCGTTGCTTCACGTGAGACATAGCTACTGTCGCGTACATACCTAAGCACTACCATATCTTCCTCCGGCACCACCATGATCTGCCTTGGCACACCGAAGAAGTCGATCAGTTCGCCCACCGGGCGATCTTTCCAGGCACTGCTGGCCGACAATGATGCACAGCCACTGAGCAAGGTGGCGAGCAGGGCCAACATAAACAATCGGTTCATAAGGTCTTCTCCCTGAAGGTCGCGTTACTTGGCAGGCATCTGCGCGAACCCTTCATCTATCTTCTGCATGATGGCCGTCTTGGCGGCCTCGCGGTTCAATATCTCGAAGAAGTGCGGCCCTGCCTTGCTCATTTGCGACGCGGACATCACACCCAAGTGCTCCATCTTCTTGGCCTGGCGTTCAGTCGGCTTACAGACAAAGTCACGGCTTTGCATCAGCCAGGCGTCAGGTTTGCTCTGCCATTGGCTGGAATACTTCGCATTGCGAAACTCATTGAACACGCTGCGGAAATCCGCTGCACCCATTATTCGCACGCGGTTCTTCGCACAATCGATTTCGACATCGTAAGAGGTGAAGTTGGGTTTACCGGGCTCTTCGTAAAGTTGATAGACACCCAATGACTTCGCGCCACCTGGACGATTGACGATGTGAGCGGGGTCGCCGTCTGCGATGAACACCTGATTCTTGCCCAAGGTACCCTGGTAGTGAATGACCCAGAAGTCGCCCTTCAGCACTTCGCTCGCCTGGGCAGCGAGGGCACTACACAGTAATGCGGCAGGCAAGAGATGCCTTGTAAAAGCGATCATAGGAGCGGCCCTTTGCCGTTATTTTTGAAGACAATAGCTTCACTCCCTGGATATGAGGCAAAGGGCCATCTAGCACATTCGTACTATTCATAAGAGACTTCTACACCAATACCATCGTGATACAGTCGGCCATACGCTTCGGCAACTAACTAGGAACAAAAAAACACGACTCTTGTCGCAGTATGGATTCCCACGCAGGATTCGATAAAGCGGTGCTGTGCATCTCTATCGACGCATCGAATTAGCACATTACGATGCTGACTCGGCGCTAAAGCACTAGAAAAAGGATTTTGGAAAATGTTAAAGAAAATAACCATAGCTGGTTTCACTCTTGCACTTACAGGTTGCGGACTTCTCCCTCCTCCAGCGCCACCCGCTCCCCCCACAGTCGAGCACTCTATTGCAAGCAAGACCGAAATCGCCGATGCAAAAAGGAAGCTGCTCAGACGTATATCAGACCCCGACTCCGCGAAATTTGAAACTATTTACAAGTTCAAGGGGCGCTTCGCTAGCGGTAAAAGCTATGAAGGAGTCTGTGGGTATGTGAATTATAAAGGCGCAGAAGGTGGTTATGAAGGATTTACACCGTTTATGGTTGTTGGAGATGTGGTCTCTTATTACGGTGACCACTTACCTCATAACTACCATATCCTCAAAAGTTTTTGCACAAAGTCACGATCAAGCTAAGGAAACCCTGAATTTAACTTTCCGTTTCTGGTGAAATATGTCGATCCGCTTGCCCGAGTTTTCCGTTGAAGCAGATGACCTTCGCCGACGCCGAGTACGTCGGCAAGCGCAAGCAGACCCGCAAGGAGTTGTTCTTGATCGAGATGGATCAAGTGGTGCCGTGGAAGGGCTTGATCGCTCTCATCGAGCTGGCGATCACTGCAATTGCGTGCAGGCCGTTTTGGTTTTTGCTACTTACCACTACCCATTGAGAATCGCTGTGTAATTCTGCTCCACTCGCTTGTCATTCTGGCGCCATCATCACTGCAAGCGTCAGCTTGATGAACTCTTCATGTAGTTCGATTCCAAGGATTAAGCCGAAGTATGATCCCTCGGTTGTGAGTGTGTTACAGGTAGTTCACTGTGAAAGTGACTGATGCGTTTGCAGTACCTGCTTCTAGTTTGTCTGCCAAGCGGTAGTAAGCAGCAGATAATGGTATCTGAAAGCTTGACCCACTGGTATTGAACCCGTTGAATGTGTAAGTGGTACCCAGGGCGATAGGTTGACCTGCCTCATCCATCAGTTTCAAGCCGAGTCCTTTTGCTGTTGAGCTGGAGTTTAGTGCCACGATTCCATTCTTCTGGTCTATTACTTGAGAGGTTGCTTTGAGCGAATAGGTAACCTTTTGAATCCCTGTCTGGCACTGATTGAGCCCAATATTGAACTTGATCGTGCGGGGTGTGTCGCCGACTTTACTGAACTCCTGTAGTTGATAGTCGTCGCCCATTCGAACTGAAACCTCAGGGGTTTGACAGGAGGAAGAATTCAGAGTGATTGGATTCACTAGATTAAGTTTTACAAGGTCTAGGTTTCCAATTTGGTGTGTTCCCAATAAACCAGCAGGAACGATGTTATTTACTGGTTGCTCGCTTGTTTTAATTATTTCAATCGTATAGTTTCGAGCAGGGTCGCTATAGGCAATCCCCGGCAAGACATAGTTTGCTGAAAGGTAGTCGAAGTCTTGATACTTAACTTTAAGAGAAAGTCCTGTTTTTCCGAGGGGGAAAACATTTCCAGTTGAGACGCTACCTAGTGTTGGGTTTAGGGCAAAAATAAAGGAGGGGGTTGAAGTGCAGCTAAATCCCTTCGGCGGCGCCGTGATGGACTCCTGATAAACAATCATTCCAATAGGAGCATCCCTAGGGATCGTCAAGTTAATTAGCGTACTCCCAAAATTTGCTGTGAATAGAGAGCCAGAGCTGAAGCGGCAGCTTGCAGCTAATGTGCCTGATGAATATGCAAGCGCTATCGCGGCCACAATATTAAATTGTGCTAGTAGGCGCGACTTGGCTGCTGGCTGCTGGCTGCTGGCTGCTGGCTGCTGGCTGCTGGCTGCTGGCTGCTGGCTGCTGGCTGCTGGCTGCTGGCTGCTGGCTGCTGGCTGCTGGCTGCTGGCTGCTGGCTGCTGGCTGCTGGCTGCTATTATAGTTAAGTTATTGATATTAGTCAAGTTTTTGTCCGTGCTCTAACTCGTAAGCTGCAGACTTTAGCGACCACTCGGATTCGTGAACATAAGGCATTTCTGAGTTTGTTTTCGGGGATGCCGGCACTCATTGGTCAAAATAGCCGGGGGAGCTGAGAGTGGGTTATCTGTAAATCTCATACTGGTAATCGTGAAGCTGGCTTGTTTGCGAGTTGTGTTCGGTCGGCAGGACGGGACATGTTAGAAAAATAAATCCGTCCCCTTTTCGCTTAAAACTCCTGCCACCTTCAACCCACCTGCTCGAACCGCCGCCGCTTCAGGAACAACCCCACCCCCAGTGCAACGGCAAAGATCGACAGCAACCCCAGGTCAAACCCAAACAAGCGGATTTGGCTCGCTGCAACGCAGCCAGCTGCACCTATCGCTATCAGCAGTACCCCTAACCATTTACGAAGCGGGTACGACTTAAGAAACCGATCGAGCAGAAAGAACAGCACCAGAGCAACGACCAGTTGGGTAATGTCAGACATGTGTTTCTCCCGTCAGGTCTTGATGATCAGTGTCGAGGCGGTGCGTTGCGGGCCGATGCCGCCATTCACCTGCGCCTCAATGCTCACCAGTACGTCGCCTGCATGATAGGTGGGCAGGGTTTCATTCACATACATGCGCACACCGGCGCCGACAGGGGCACCCACGTAGGGGGAGGCAACATAAGAGGTAGCGCCAGCGAACGCCGAGGCCGCAAGGTTAGCGATTTTGGTGCGTTGGGTGTTGAGAACATCGCCCTGTTGCCGGGTCAGCGGCTTGGAGATGCCGATCATCATCAGGCACGGCAGGTTCTTGGCAAGCATCTTGTCGTACACCTCGACGACCTTGCGGTTGACCTCGTAGTGGGCGCTTTTTGCTTCGCCAAAATGCAGCTCGCGCAGGCGTCCGCGTTCGCTGTCGGTGAGGGTGATCTGCGAGACGTTGAACACGATCCCGTGATTGCCCATGTATTGGAAAGTCCCTTCGAACTTCATCGCACGCATCCTTTCGAGCCAAAGGCGGGGATTGTCCAGAAAGCGCGCGCTGGATTCAAATCATTTCACCTGGCTGGCAAGGTGCGTTACCCACCGTGAGGTGCTGACGGACATAAATGGTCGTACTGGGCTGCCCCGGGGATAAAGGGGACGGATTTATTTATCCGACACCCGTTTCGCTTGCAGACAGTAATCGAGGAGGTGGCGGTGCGCGGTTTGAGGCGACGAGCAGCGAACGATGCCTGATCGGTTAAGGGACAGAATGGGGCGATCCGTAAGACATTCGGCGTGTGGTGCCAGCGGCGCCACCCGAAAACAGGCGAGGAACAATGGTCGGAGTCACGCACGAGTTGGTTGGTTGCAAATGAGCATTCCGAGCCTGTTTTCAACGCAGTATGGTCGTCGCACAGGCCTTTTTCGTACAACGCCTAAGGGTTGAAGGCGTTTGGCCATTAGCACAAGCGTGCTATTTGATCCTGCCCACCCACGGCTCATATTATTCCTCTTGAATTACAGAAATCGGGAAAGGACCTCCATGGGCTACAGACTTCCACCCCCTTGTCGATGGCTGGCTATCTTGGCCATGGCCTGCAGTACCCCGGCCATGGCCGAACAAGCCTCGGGCGATTACTGGATTATTTACGGTAAAGGGGAACGCCTGCACAACGAGGTGTACGTCGCCGATGCCGCCGGCATCATGCAAAAGCCTGGTGGCGTGCAATCGGTGCAGGTCATGCAGTTGTTCGAAGACTCGGCCTTCCCGACCCTCGCCGCCTATGAGGTGCAGGTCAAATGCAAGCAGCGCCAGATCCGCCTGGATAGCGCCCGGGCGATACGTCGCTTCGACGGTGCCGTGAAGGATGTGAAGACCAATATCCACGGCTGGGTCGCACCGAAGGACTACTGGTTGCAACGCACCTTTGCCTTCGTCTGCGCCCCAGATAACCGCACGCGCAACCAGATGTTGCCGATCGGCAAGATGCCGGCGGCGCGAATGGTCGCCACCATTCAGGCCATGTTCATTCAGTTGATCGGTGTTCAAGCCAACAGCCAGGCGGTGCAAGAACTGGACGACATGCTGGGCAGCAGCGCCCGATGAGCGCACGTCCTCTGCTGCTTCTCAGCTTTCTGCTGCCGACTCTGGTCGGCTGCATCCCGACCCTGCCGGAATTGCGCGCCAGCCACCAATGGCAGGGGCGCGACGCCAAGGAGGCCATCGACTTCTTCGGCCCGCCCGGGCGCATGGAGCCGTTGGCCAGTGGCGGTGGGGTGCAGTTGGGCTGGTACCGCGACACCACCTATGTGCGCCAGGAGGTGGTCGGCAGCACCGCCGAGAGGCAAGGCAATGTGATGGTCCATACCAATTACTGGGACGACGTGACCCATCCTGGCGGCTGCACGATCCTGATGACGGTGGACAAGGCGCGACAGATCAGCGACTTCTCCATCAAGGGTCGCTGTAACGGCGTGAACCTGGCGCCGTAGCAGTCCTGAAGAAAAGCAGGCGAAGGCTCGTGGGGGCGGGCTTGTCCTGCGATTGCCGTGCCCCGACATTGGTCAGCCACCGCGAACCTTCTTTACTTGCTGGTACACCCCTTGCCCCCGGTGTACGCCCATGAAGATTGTGGTCACCAGCATCCCCGTCGACGACCAGGCCAAAGCTGTTCGGCAAACCCAAGTGCAGTGAGTGAATTGTTCAGAAAGTCGAAAGGGACGCAGCTATCAAAAGGCAGCTAACCTTATGCCGTTCGCTCAGCCGGGATTTTCATAGCAGCCTTTACCGGGGGAATTGCTTCCGGCTTGGGTGAGCGCTTTGACTGGGTTGATGGGCTAGCGTCTTTAGCAAGTTTCATCGCCTGCCCCGGAGAGCATTGATGAAGTTGAGTGTTTTTATAGATCCATGGTTTTTGGTGGGCATCCCTTCTTTGGTGTTTGGTTTGTTTTTCACATGGCCGGTCCTGCTCGGGCTCGGCGCTTCGCTACTTGTTTGTTCACTTGTCAGCAAGTAAAGGAGGGTTCTCATGAGCGCTTACTGGAATGAAGTAGCTGATTTAGTTCGGAAAGTTTCCAGCGCGGGGAAGTGTCTGGAAGACTTTCTTCAGCGTGTTCCTGATCCATGGAAGGCGGCTGACAAGAAAGAGTTTTCTGTTCTGCATGCTGACCTCCTGCATGCCCAGCAAGCCTACTCGTCATTCGAACACTCCAAGCTTGATGTTTGATTTTTCAACTATTCGATTTTTAGGTAACGATTGACTGCCTCCCCCATTCCGCCCTCAATTTATCCCGGCCAACCGAGCTGAAGCCACATAGACAGTCATCTGAAAAGGGGCAAAGGGTATGGGCGTTTTCGACTACAAGGGCATGACAGGCGAGCACGCCAAGGCGCTGTTGAACGACGCCTTGGCTTTATCCGAATACGCTTATGACTCCACCGGCCAACCTCTGGCAACCGGTGGCTGGGCGCCTATTGGTGCGCAAGCCCTGGGCGTGACGCAGAAAGTGGACAAGCAAGGCACCTTTTGGGGTGAGACCGCATTGGCGCCTTCCGCCAATGTCCAGATTTTGGGGCAGTACGATGGCGTTGGTAAGCTGATTGCCATGGGGATTGCCTTTCGTGGCACTTCCTTTGCCCTGACTTGGGATGGATTGGGGGACGTGGCCAGCGACCTGGCTGCCGCCGCACTTCCCGGATACGCCGCCAATTACGCCAAGTACGCCTTCAGTGCCTTGTTGGAAAACGTCGCCAGCTACGCCACGAGCCAGGGCTTGACCGGCAAGGATATTCTGGTCACCGGCCATAGCCTCGGCGCACTAGGGGCCAACAGCTTGGCAACCTTGAGCCGCGATCACTGGGGTGGCTTCTATCAGGATGCAAACTACGTGACTTTTGCCTCACCCACTCAAGGCTCGGGTGATACACCGGTCTTGAATATCGGCTACGAGAATGACCCGGTGTTCAAGGCCATTGATGGTAAAGGCATCAACACCTCGGCACTGTTCTGGGGTAACGATAGGGCTTGGGATTCGGCCGCCAACAACCTGGTCAGCTTCACTGATAATTACGCCTCGTTCTCGGCACATTTACCCAATAGTCTCAACTGGGGAGTCGCCAAGGCTCACTCCCTGGTCGGCTATATCCAAGGCATGGAACGTATCGCGTCCTCGGATTTCTACGACCTGACCAGCAAGGATTCGACCATCGTCGTCTCCAGCCTTACAGAGGTCGCGCGTGAAACCACCTGGGTGCAAGACCTGAACCGCTACGCTGAAAAACACACTGGCAATACCTTCATCATGGGTACCGAGGGAAACGACCTGCTCAAGGGCGGAGCTGGTAATGACTTCCTGGAGGGTGGTGCCGGCAATGACCGTTTTCGCGATGACGGTGGCTACAACATCATCCTGGGCGGCCAAGGCGATAACGTGTTGGAACTGCAAAAGTCACTGGCCACCTTCAGCTTTGCCAACGACGGCGATGGCACGCTGTACATCAACGACGCCTATGGCGGCATCAGTATGACCCGCGATATTGGTGCGCTGGTGAGCAAGGAAGCCTCCTATATACCGTGGACTTCAATCCCCTGGGGCTCCTATGACATCACTTATCAAGTCACCGGCAACGGCCTGCTGGCCGGTACCGACTTGACGCAATACGCGACGTCCGCCAAAGGCGATGCGCAGGACAATGTCCTCACCGCTCATGCCGCTGGCGATTGGTTGTTCGGCTTGGGCGGCGACGATCACTTGATCGGTGGTCAGGGCAATGATGTGTTTGTCGGCGGGACTGGTAATGACCTGATGGTTTCGGGCGGTGGCAGCAACACCTTCCTGTTCAACGGCCTCTTTGGCAATGACCGGATCGAGGGTTACCAGGCCAGCGATAAACTGGTGTTCATGGGCATTCCTGGCCTGAGCCAGGATTACGATTACCGCTCTTATGCCTCGACGTTCGAAGACAACACGGTGCTGTCCTTCGGCGACAATTCTGTGATGTTGGTGGGCGTGGACATGACTCAGTTGAATGGGGCGGGGGTTTTCATTTCCTAAAGCAATAGGGGCAGAACACCGCAGGTGGCAATGGGTGATCTGCTCCACTCTTGAACCCCCCCGTAGATCAATGCTCTACGGGGGGTATTACCTTGGATCTTTCGAGATAAGCGTTAAACCAGGCTGATCATGTCTGCGCTCAATTGCGCCGCGCTGAAACCTACCAATGTGACACTGCTGTCGCCTGCCAGGATTATGCTGTCGCTGCCGTTCTGGGTGGTGGCGCCAAGGACAGCGTCGGTGGTGGCAAACAACGATTTGGAGAACACCAACAGGTCGTTCCCGTTCTGATGGATGTTGAAGTCGCTGATTCGGTCCTGGCCGAACCCTCGCTGATCGAACACAAACTGGTCGCTACCCACGCCGCCGCTGAGTTGGTCGTTGCCCAGGCCACCGATCAGGATGTCGTTGCCGCTACCGCCATACAACGCATCATTTTCGGTACCGCCCAGCAGGGTGTCGTTGCCATCGCCGCCGTGCAGCAGGTCGTTGCCGGCGCCACCTTCGAGCCTATCATTGCCGCCCTGGCCGAATATCAGGTCCCGTGCGACGGTGCCTTTGAGGATATCGTCCAATTGGCTGCCCTCAACGGCTCTGGAGTAGGCTTTGTCGGCGCCGAACAGGCCTTCGAAGTCCAGTTTGCCGCTGGTGACGGTGTAGGCTGGAGTCAGTGCCTGCCCGATACTGCTGAAGATCCCGCCGATAACAGGCAATTGCCCGAGTGCACTGGCCAGCCCGGTTTCGAATTCCACATGCTCGACGCCGTGCAGTTCCTTTAGACCGTACTGGCCACTGGTATCGTTGAGAAACAGGGTGCCGTCACTCAGTTTCACGGCTTCGTAGGAAGAGGCTGCGCCCTTGAGGAAGACTTTGTCATTGCCATCACCCCCAGAGACGATATCGGTTCCGGTGCTGACCCGGAAGCTGTCGCTGCCATTGAACCCGTCAAGGAAATCATCGCTGCGACCGTCTTGCAGTTTGTCTGCACTGTCGGTGCCCAGCAGGAAGGCCGGTGTGCCGAAGTGATTGGAAGTGGCGGTAGCCTTGTCGCTCACCCAGGTAAAGCTGCGGCTGATGGGGTCGAGGTTGCTGATGATTACGGTGCTGTCTCGTTCGATGTGGTCGTAGAACGTCGATTGGCCTATGCGCTGGATGGGATTGATAAAGATCCCCTCCAGGTGAGCCGCCCACCCACTGAGGTTGGCAATCGAGAATGGGCCGTTGGGCCAGGTGGGCAGAGCATAGATCGTGTCGAACAGTACGATGTTATCGGTGGTGGAGGTGTAGCTGGCGTCGCTGCCTTTGAGAGCGTCGATGATGGCGCTGCCCACATTGGTTTCCTGGCCAATGAGGCGGTGGACTACATCATTTTCGAAGCCGAAGTTGAAGATTCCCTCACTGTTGCTGGATTTGGGCGACTCCATGCCGAAGTAATCCGAATCCTTGAAGAAACCGTCTGCCAGCGTTTCCTTGCCCAGGTACATGCTGTTGGTTACCGAACCGCCTTGACTGTAGCCGGTGACCAGCACGTCTTTGCCGCTCAGATTGTGGTCAATAGCGTAGTTCTTGATTGAATCGAGCAGGTAGTCATAGCCGCGGATATAAGAGTTGTCGATCATTGCTGGCCAGCCCAGCAAGTCGACCGGGGAGTTGGTGCCGGCAATGGAGAAGCCTATTTTCAGTAACTGGTCACTGTCGTCGTATTGGCCGAAGACCCTGGCCTGGGAGCCGAATACATTCTCGCCCGTAAAGCTGCCAGTCAGGTCGATGTAGCTCTTGTCAACCTTCAGTTCGTTGGCACCGATCTCGCGCCAGCCCTTGGGCAATGCAAAGGTATTGCCCTCTCCCAGGACTAGCCCAGGGAGGTTGTAGAGGGCGCCTACGGTGGCGACGCCACTGGTGTAGGTGGCGAGGTTCCAGGCATCTGAAATAAGGCCGCGGGCGTCTTGCCCCTTGTAATCGAACATAGCCATTTACTTTCTCCTATGGCCCGACGGCCAAAACCGATGGTCGACGATGAAGGCTGATAAGTCGGGCTAAACAAACGTGCATTGAAGTTGTTTTGTGCGTTTGGTTCAGGTTGCTCCCGATCGTCAATATCGGCTTTGACTATAAGTGAGCCAGACAACCCTAACTTATAAATAAATAAAATTGCACTGAAAAAAAACTACCGGTGATCGGATTGTACTGAAGTTCAGATATCTGAAAGAAACCTGTCATTACTTAATTGAAATGTTGGGTGCGCCCAGAGGTAATGATGTTGGAAGTGAGCTTTGCGGTTTGTGTTCTTGAAATAGATATTTTATGAAGGTAATGGATTGATAATTATGAGTTTTAATTGTTTTTCCACTGCTGGCGAGGCTGTAATAAGCCGTGTGTGACTTGAGTGGTTTTGTTGTGACTACTTGGTCAGCTTGGTGTCGGTTGTAGTGGTTTTTGTTGTGGGGCATAAAGTCGGTCAAGTACTCCTGTGCGCTCTGGCGAAGTCTCACAGGTGGAGGGTGTCGGTTGTTGGGTTGTATTGCAAGAATGAAACTATTGATCGGGGTTATCCCGCAATCGACAGCGGCCCATTCGACTTGGTGTTTATATAAAAAGCACTTGGCTCGGCGGCGGGGTAGTAGATAAGCGCTTTTAAAGGGCGTCAAGCGCCGGGCTTCTTAAGAAGAACTTATTGTGCGAGCGTTGCATGCCGCTGTGCAAATCACAGATATGACAGCCAGCATGAAACGACGGGGTCGCAGCGGGTGCAACTGACAACCCAAAAAGCTCAGCCTGCGGCCTGCAACCACTTAAACAACGCCATTTCCACGCTGCTTGGCTTGGGGGCAGAAGGAGACAACAGGCAGTAGCGCGAGCCATCTTCAACAAATCCCAAGGGCGCGACTAACACACCGCTTTGAATATCGTCGCGCACCAGGTGCCACGGACCAATGGCGACTCCAAGGCCTGCAACAGCCGCCTGGATGCTGAAATAGAAGTGCTCAAAAGACTGCATTTCCATAGCCGGAGTGGGTAACCCTTTTGCAGCAGCCCACTCCTGCCAAGCCGTAGGCCGGCTAGTCGTCTGAAGCAGGGGGGCCGAGGGGCGCAGAGCGTTTCGGTTTTTACCAAACCATAGGTCAGCTTTTTCTGGGCGGCAGACAGGGCCGACCTTTTCTGCGAAAAGCGTTTCGGCATGATAACCGGAGGGCCGGGGGAAATCGTCGCGCCGAATGGCCAGGTCGATGCCCTGGTTGAATGAAAAGGGGCCGCCGCCGGCAACCAGATGAATGTCTAACCCTGGATGACATGTTTGGAAGTCGCTCCAGCGCGGGATCAACCAGCGCATCAGCAGCGTTGGCTCGCAGGACAAGACAAGTCGGCGAGCACGCCGTACGTCGCTGCGTATCTCGCGAACGGCCTGGTTCATCAGCCCGAGGCCTTCACTCACCGCTTTGGCCAGGCGCCTTCCGGCATCCGTTAAAAAAACCCTTCGGCTACGCCGCTCGAACAGCTCAGCGCCTAAATCCTCTTCAAGCAGGCGCACTGCGCGGCTAATGGCGCCGGGGGTCAGATGCAGCTCGTCAGCCGCACGGGCGAAGTTTTCGAAGCGTGCGGCGGATTCGAAGCAACGCAGTGCGAGCAAAGAGGGCAGGCGCGCCTCAGAAATAAGTGAGTTGTAGTCACTATTTTCTTCAGAAATCATCGTTATTACCCAAACAGAAGATCTGTAATTATTGCCTTGCACAACCAATAATTCAAAGGGTACACCATGGGCGAATGGATAGTAGTAATCACCATCACACTCCTTGCATGCATCAGTCCAGGGCCCGATTTCGCCATGGTCTCTCGCAATGGGTTGCTACGGTCTCGACGGGCGGGCGTCCTCACGGCTGTGGGGATTGGTGTGGGGGTGCTGGTCCATGTGTGCTACACGCTGCTTGGCTTAGGGTGGGTACTGCAACAGACACCTTGGCTGTTCAATACGTTGAAGCTGGCTGGAGCTGCCTATCTCGTCTACCTGGGCATTAAAATGCTTCGTTCCAGGCCGGCGGTTGAACAACTGGACGCGCCACCTGCGGTGATGTCGGATCTGGAAGCGCTGCGGATGGGATTTCTCACGAATGCGCTGAACCCTAAAACGTCGATCTTCATTGTCAGCCTGTTCATGGGGGTCGTACGGCCGGACACCGCTATCACTGTGCAAGTCGCCTATGGGTTGTTTATCGCCGGGGCGCATGTGTTGTGGTTCAGTCTGGTCGCACTGTGCTTTTCCGCCGGGAGGGTGCGCGAGAAATTGATGGCCGCACGACAGTGGATCGACCGGGTTTTTGGTGCCGCACTCGTGAGCTTCGGGATATTACTGACCGTTGCTTAACGTGATGGCCAGGTTGAATACTCGTACAGGGTTTGGCTGGTCTTCATGCCGTTGCCTGCATATCGCCACGATGCACGATATGCACTTTGTTCCCGTCCGGATCCCGCAGATAGGCGCCGTAATAACCGTCGCCATAATGCGGGCGCGGGCCGGGCTCACCGTCATCGATTCCGCCAGCCAGCATTCCAGCGGCATAGGCCACGTCTACTGCACCTGGCGAGGGGGCAGAGAAAGCCACCATGCTGCCATTACCCGCAGTGGCGTCCTGGCGGTTGTAGGGGGAGTAGACATAGAAGCGCGGTAACGGGCTGCTGGCGCTGATCCAGCATGCGCAAGCCGGCCCGCCATCCGGGGTTACATGGCGGCGGCACAGGCCCAGTGGGATCAGTACGGCATCGTAGAATGCGGCGGCTTTATCCAGATCGTTTGTTCCGACGGTGACGTGGCTGAACATCTCGACTCCTTGAGGGTTATAGGGCTGAAAGTCAAAGTACAGCGCTTTTATTGGGTCTGCCAGCAGAGTGGCGACATGCAATGGCAAGGTCCGTCAGGAGCTAATCGAACCCGAGGTACACTGAGTCTGGGAAAATGCCAGGACGGATTATCCGGATTAACCGCAATATGTTTCCCGAGTCGGGTTGATTATCAAAAGATTCCTCGTCGATATCCTGTGGTCATTGCAACCACTGAATATCGACGAGGAAACACTGATGTCCAAACTTTTTACCCAAGGCATTGTTGGTCAACTGAACACGCCCAATCGCGTGGTCATGGCGCCCATGACTCGCTCGCGCAGCACCCAGCCTGGCGATGTGCCGAACGCCATGAACGCGCTCTATTACGCACAACGGGCATCGGCTGCGTTCATTGTCACTGAAGCCACGCAGATTTCACCCCAGGGCAAGGGCTATTCCTTTACCCCGGGGATTTACAGCCGCGAACAGATCGCCGGCTGGCGTCTGGTGACCGAGGCGGTGCATGCCGCTGGCGGGCGAATTTTCCTGCAGTTGTGGCATGTAGGACGCATGTCGCATCCTGACTTCCACAAGGGTGATTTACCTGTTGCGCCTTCTGCGATTCCTTTCGATGGCAGTATCTGGAAGGTGGATGCCGAGTCGGGTGTCGGCAGCATGGCCCCATGCCCGACACCACGGGCACTGGAGCGCGACGAAATCCACGCCATCGTCGACGATTACCGTACTGCGGCGCGCAATGCCATGACGGCGGGTTTCGACGGTGTCGAGGTGCACGCAGCAAACGGCTACTTGATTGACCAGTTCCTGCGCACCACGTCTAACGTTCGTACGGATGAATACGGCGGATCCCGCGACAATCGCCTGCGTTTTCTCAAAGAAGTCATGGATGCGGTGATTGATGAAGTGGGGGCCGACCGCACGGCGATTCGTATTGCGCCGTTTCTCACGGCCCGCGGCATGGCGTGCCCGGACATTCTGCCCACTTTGTTGGACGCTGCTGGTTATTTGCAGGACAAGGGCATTGCCTACCTGCACTTGGTCGAGGCGGACTGGGATGATGCTCCCAAGTTTCCCGAGGACTTCCGTCGGGTCGTACGCGAGCGGTTCCGCAATGCCATTGTGGTGGCCGGCAAGTACGATGTGGAGCTCGCAGAGTGGGTGCTGGAAAAAGGCTACGCAGACTTTGTCGCTTTCGGACGTAAGTTTGTCGCCAACCCGGATCTGCCACTGCGGCTGGAGAAAGGCTATCCCTTAGCCGGTTTGGAGGGGGCCGAGTTATTTGGTGGTACTGAGCGCGGCTACTCGGATTTTTCCGCCTGGGCCCAGCAGGGCTGAAACCTACAGGTCAGATCCAAAAATCTCCTTGGGGCGCGCTCAGTTCGCCAGCTTCAAGGAGATTTCGTCCATCAGCAGTTTGACTCGGCGCGGCACAGCGTGGCCGGAAGGGTAGACGATCTGCAAGTCCACGCCCTGCAGAGAATAGGTCTGCAGCACCTCGACCAGCCGGCCTGCGTTCAAGTCATCAAACACATCGATGTAGGACTTGATACAGACACCGTGACCCGCCAGGCACCACTGGCGCACCTGATCGCCGTCATTGGCGATACGCCTGCCCGACACCTGAACCTTGAACGTACGGCCATCGGCGCGGAACTGCCATTCACGGTGGATGTTGCTGCCAAAACGCATCAGGATGCACTGCTGATGGGCCAGGTCCGATGGGTGTCGGGGCGTACCGTGGGCCTTGAGGTAGGCGGGGGATGCACATACGACCCTACGGCCCTCGCTGAGTTTTCTGACGCGCAAGGTGCTGTCAGATAGGGCGCCATATCGAATGGCGAAATCAATCCCTTGCCCCGCGAGATCCAGGTAGCCATCCGTCAGATTCAGGTCGAGACTGATCTCGGGATGAGTTTGCAGAAACTCATCGAGGATCGGCACGACACGGTTTCGGCCCAGGTCAACGGGGGCGCTCAGGCGTATCAGCCCCGAGATACGTTCGATGCCCAGTTTGATATTGCTCTCGATATCGTCAGCCTCTGCCAGCAGGCGCCGGGCGCCCTCCATCAGCATTCGCCCTTCGTCTGTGAGGCTGATTGAGCGTGTCGTACGGGTCAGCAGCGTTGCGCCGTAGTGCCTTTCCAAAGCCCCGAGCCGTTCCGAGACAGACGTCGGCGAAAGTCCGGCTTCGCGGCCTGCCGCCGACAATCCGCCTTTCTCGACAATCAATAGAAACAGCGCGAGGTTCTCGAAGAGCATTATCCGGATTTCCCTGAATATGATTGTGCTTTTTGCCTGATTCTACGCCAGTTAGAAATAGCGATCAGGTCATTTATGGGGGTAAACCTGCTTTAGTTCAGTAGCGCGTGCCTGACGAATCGTGCCGTTTTTTCCAGTGTTCCCCGCATAGCAAGCCCAGGAGTCGGTGATGGCGGGGCGCTTGCACTTCCACGGTGGGCGCCATGCACGCGAGCACATTGAAGAGAATTGTATCTCTCGATCCGCCCCCAGCTGTACGGGGCAGGGCGCCACAGAACCCTCTACTGTCAGGGCAACAATCATTTGCCGGATGCCGCACCATGTTCATGTCCACCAGCCTGCTTTCGGCCTTTGCGCTGTTTGCCTTCGTGTCTTCGATTACCCCAGGCCCCAATAACACCATGCTGTTGGCGTCGGGCGTGAATTTCGGTTTTCGCCGCTCGATTCCCCATGCCCTGGGGATCAGCGTGGGCTTTATGGTGCTGGTGATTTCGGTCGGCCTGGGCCTTGGGGAGGTGTTCAAGGCGTTGCCTTGGGCGTACACCGCGTTGCGTTATATCGGGGCGGCGTACTTGTTGTACCTGGCATGGAAGATTGCCAACTCTGGCGCGATGTCGGACGACACGCACGGCAAGCGCAAACCCATGACCTTTCTCGCGGCCGCGGTGTTCCAGTGGGTCAACCCCAAAGCCTGGGTCATGGCGTTGGGGGCGATCACCACTTACACGCCGGCTGAAGGCTACTTCACTAACGTACTGGTCATCGCCGTGGTGTTTGCAGTGGTCAACCTGCCGAGTGTGTGCGTCTGGGCGGGGTGTGGCACCGGTTTGCGCAATGTCCTGCGTGAGCCGCGCTGGTTGAAGCTATTCAACTGGTCGATGGCGGGGCTGTTGGTGCTGTCGTTGTACCCGATGTTTTTTCTGGGGTGATGGGATCGAGATATAAAACCCTGGACCTATCCCGAAGCACTCTACCGAACTGTGAGAAGTGACAGTATCGAGCAGCAAGGGGCTTGCGCACTATTAATTGCAGTCTGCGGTTTTTCTGTCTTTCCAGCCAATGGTGTTTTTTGGAGGGGATCGTTAAACCATCAATCTCAAGTTAATGGAGTGTTACCCAATGTCGAAGGAATTAATGAGCCCGCTGGGCTCGGACAAGCTGCAAACCAACCCTGAGGTCGGAGGCTCTGCCAATGAGCTGAAAGACCCATCTTCCCAGTTGGCCTTTCTTAAAGACTATTCCACAGCACCTGCCACCTATTTGGTGATGGTTGATGGATACGTCATGACCACCCCGGATATTGCCAAGGCCTCGAAATTTCTGGTGGTCAACTATGGCTCCGGGAATTGGTACATGGTTACTGTTGGCACGGCACAGTACCTATCGTTTACCAGCCGCAGCTACCTGTATGCCTATTCGAGCTGGACTAACGCCAGGTACATGAGCATTGACCCCGTGAGCTTTAATAGTTACCCGGGGCTCTATCTGTACAACGGTTACGTCTGCTGCAACGGCGTAGCGGACAAGCCCGGCGAGCTGATGAACGTCCATCCCGAATGGATCAAGTGACGTTTTGAAACACGCAAAACTGTGCGCTTGATGAAGTAATACAAGAAGTCAGTTATGCATCACGCGCACTTTGCCTCACACCCCAGTGTCAGACCGGTGAGATGGTGGCCAGCAGGCCGATCCCAATAGTCAGTGCCAGAAACCCAAACAGAAAAATTGCCATCTTAGCCATGGGGCCTCCAAAAGGAAGAAGGGCGGCTGGAGGGTTCCTGCCGATGAGCCATTGTCGGGGTTGTGGTGTGTTCGGTACAGATGCAGGTGATAAAGAAAAAAGCGTATCAGATTCGACGTGCAGGCTGCTGTGCTGGGGTTCTGGCTGGGGCTCGGAGGTGCTGATCAGACTGTCGGGAGCTTGGGGTTGGCGTCTGGACTGGGAAGGCCCTTAACGCGCGGCAGGATGTATTTGAGCCATTGCACGCGGTGTGGGCCTGACAGGTCCGGCATTTGGTCGATGCCCGCCGATTCAGCTTCATCGCTTGGGTAGCAGCTGTCACTGCTGCGCCTGCCGTCGGGGTAGACAATAAAGCCCCCGCGCCCGTTTTCACATTCATGTAGATACACCGGCGACAGTTCGCGCTGCTTATCAATGCGTGCATTCAAATGGACGATATAGGCACCCATCGCAATCGTCACGCACACAATCAGCCCCAGGCATATCACCAACTGCCAGGTATAGCCGGCGCCGGCGTTATCAGAATGCACGGGCGACACAGCACTGGCCTGCCTGTTCGCTATGCTTACCCAGCAGAAACCAGCTGCCACCTCCCAGGCGTACCAATTGCCCCCGAGACGGCAGGACGTTGGTCATCAGTGTGAAAAAAATCAAGGCCAGCAGGAGCCCTTTGACTATCGAATAAAGGTTCATGACGGTGATGACCCATGGATAGGAAGCGCCCAGCCTAGACAGTGCCGGGTTAACGCCAGGTAAACATCCACGGAAAATCGCTCGACTTCCGATATCCTTCAAACCTCTGCGCAACCTGTGCCCGAGGGGGCTTTCCCGTGCATATTCACCTGCTGCTGGTCGAGGACAACCTTGATCTGGCCACTACCGTCATCGAGTACCTGGAGATCAGTGGCATGGTCTGCGACCACGTCAGCAATGGCCAGGCCGGTCTTAACCTGGCACTCGCCCATCATTACGACGTCATTCTCCTGGACATCATGTTGCCGCGCCTCGACGGCCAGCAAGTGTGCGAGCGCTTACGCCAGCAAGGCAGCCAGACGCCCATCCTGATGCTCACTTCACTGGACGCTCTCTCGGACAAGCTCGCCAGCTTTGCAGCCGGCGCCGACGATTACCTGGTCAAGCCCTTCGAGCTGGCCGAGCTGGTGGCCAGGATCCGTGCCCTGAGCATGCGCCGCAGCAGCCAGACCAGTCGCTTGCAGGTAGACGACCTGGTGATGGAACTGACCACCCGCAAAGTCAGCCGCGCCGGGCAGGAGCTGCATTTGTCGCCCATCTGCTGGACCTTGCTGGAATACCTGATGCGTGCCAGCCCTGAACCGGTCCCCAGGGAGCGCTTGGAAACCACCATCTGGGGTGACGAGCCACCGGACAGCAATACGCTCAAAGTCCACATGCATCGGCTGCGCAAGGCGGTAGACAAACCCTTCAACCGGCCGTTGATCCACACCCTGCCTGGGGTCGGTATTCAGGTCAAACCCCATGCGTAACGGCCTGAGCCTGAAGTGGGTGATCAGTGGCAGCTTCCTGTTCCTGATTGCTGTGGTGTTACTGATCTACAGCCAGTTGCTGCCGCTATACACCGTGCGCGGCCTGCTCTACACCGCCAGCGCGATGATGGAAGAAGAGGCGCAGTATTTCGTCAGGCACTACAAGAAGGATCCAACCACGCCACCACCGCACAACTACTTCTTTAAGTCGGTTATCGGTAAGGAAGCCTTGCCGGCAAGCGTGCGGGAGATGCTCAAGGCACCGCCGAGCATGTCCTTCGGCGCGGTTCAGGTCTTCGGTGATATCGACTCCGATGACGAAGACGCTGAAGTCCGGGCGGTCCTCTCCCAGCCTCTGGGCGACGGCAAGACCCTTTACATGTATGACATCGACCATGATCACGAAGAGGGTGGCGAGGTGGAGACGCCGCTGTCCGATGCCTACTTTGACCAGGTGCTGCAGGGCGTCACGTTCATCAGCCTGGCAGTGTTCGTGCCGGCGCTGATCATCATCGCCCTGTTGGTCTGGTGGCTGGTACGGCCGCTGGGACGCCTGGCCCAATGGTCCAGCACGCTGAAAAACCCGGACGCAATGGCCGGCGAGCGCCCTGATTTCAGCTTCAAGGAGTTCAATACGCTGGCCGACGCCCTGGCCCAGAGTGTTGAGCAAGTGCAGGCCGCCAGCCAGCGCGAAGGCCGCCTGTTGCGCTACACCAGCCATGAACTGCGAACTCCGCTGGCGGTGCTAAAGGCCAATATAGAACTGTTGACCCTGCAGTCTGGTGGTGTCCTGCCACCCCCCCTGCAACGTATTGAGCGCTCGGTACTGAACATGCAGCTTATCGCTGAGACCTTGCTGTGGATGAGCCGCGAGAGTCCCGAACCCTTGCCGGAGGAAGACATTGACCTGAGTGCGTTGGTGGGTGAGTTGATTGACAAACATCGCTACCTGATCGGCAACCGGGATATCGAACTGCTTGTCGACATCCACAGCGAGCCCTGCCGATTACCTCCCACAGCATGCCGCATCGTGATCGGTAACTTCCTGCGTAACGCACTGCAATACGCGGAAGAAGGCCAGGTAGAAATCAACTTCACCTACCCCCGGTTGCTGATTGCCAATCACATCAGGGAAGCCAAGCCGGGGGAGGAATCCAGCGATTTCGGCTACGGCCTGGGGTTGCAGTTGATGCGCCAGTTATGTGCAAAATTGGGTTGGAAGATTGATGTGATACTTGAGCAGCAACGTTTTACGGTTGCTCTCGATTTTACTAACTTGCGGGACGACGAAGGGGCGGGGGAAGACAATTGCGGAACAGGTAAGAAAATTGCGAAGCAGAAAAGATAAGGGCCTGCATGAAGTTCATCATGCAAGCCCTTGATATCTATGGTGCCCGAACCCGGAATCGAACCGGGACGCCCTTACGAGCGGGGGATTTTAAGTCCCATGCGTCTACCAGTTTCGCCATTCGGGCGGCAGCGCGATGAAGCAACTCAAGAAGCTTTGCCTGGCAAAGTGCTTGAGCGGTGCAGCAGGCTAGGGAATATATAGATCCAGGCACGTTGGTGCAAGTTTGCGAGCGGTCTTTTTCTGATTGGTTACGTGCGCCAGCGTAGAAAAAAATCCCACCATATCAGTGATCTACATTTGCCAAGGAGGAGCATGCGACTCGGTAGCGCATCGCTGCACAGTCCTTGGGACCGATGATTGGAAAACCATGCACGGCCCGTATTTCGTACCCGTTGGCTGTCTATTTCACCTACTTGACGCTTGCAGGAACCCTATTCGCGATGATCGCTGCAACCGTTATTGCCTTTTAGTCCTGCCTCCACGTGGTTATTTACTAAGGTCCCTTATAGGAGTTCCAACCATGCATGGAGGCAGTGCGGTGATCCGGATAATGATCGTTGGCGGTGGTCTTGGTGGGACCATGGTCGCCAATCAGTTAGTGGCAAAGCTGTATCCCGAAATCGTCAGGGCCAAGGTGAAAGTCAGCCTGCTCTCAAACTCGGCGGAGCACTTTTACAAGCCTGCCTTCATGTACGTGGCGTTTAACCAGTTCTTTGAAGAAGAACTCAAGCGCTCGGAGCGTTCTTTGTTGCGGCCGGAGATCGACTTTCAGGTCGATGAAGTGACCCGCTTCGATTTCCCCGGGCAGACCCTGCATACCCGCAGCGGCCAACGCCACGGCTATGATTACCTGGTGATCGCCACGGGCTGTGTACCCGCGCCGGAACGGATTGAAGGGCTGAAGGAGGCCGGGGATCATTTCTACCAATACGAGCCTGCACGACAGTTGGCCCAGCGTCTGGGCACCATAAAACGCGGGCGGATTTTCATTACCGTTTCTTTCCCCCAAACCCCGAATGTTCCTCATCAATGTGGGATTGCCCCCGTTGAAACCACCCTGATGCTGGATGATTTTCTGCGTCGTCGCGGCGTTCGCGACAAGGTGGAGATCGTCTACACCTATCCCACGACGGCGCAGTTGATGCGCAACTGTTTGTTCTTGCAGCGACCTACAGGCGAAATTCTGCCTGGCCTGTTTGAACAGCGTGGCATCCACTTTCAGCGAGGTTTTACTCTCGACAAGGTCGATCCCGATCAACGCATTGCCTATTCCGCAGAGGGTGATGCCCAGCCGTTCGATATCTTGATGGCGACCCCGCCGATACGAGCGGTGGATGTCGTAATAGCGTCGGGCGTATCCCAGGCGCAAGGCAATGAGGGATGGCTACCCACTCATCACGAGACCCTGCAAGTCTACGGTCTGGAAAATGTGTATGTGATAGGCGATACCGTCGACTTGCCCGTCAGCAAAGCAGGAGGCGCTTGCCATAACCAGGCACCGGTTATTGCAAACAATATTGCAGGTGAAATTCGCCATGGTTCTGCCGATGCAATCTACGACGGGCGTGTCCAGGCCGTGGCTCAAATGGGGCTGAACGCGGGTATGCCCCTCTGGTACGACTATACGCACGATGTGTTGCCGACCCCACCGAACAAGTTGGCAGGCTTGCTGCGAAATGGATTTAACCGCGGTCTTTACTGGGCTGTGGCTCGCGGAATGCTTTGACTCAATACAAAGGAAGGAGTCTTTGTCATGGACGCAATACCCTCTGACGGTGCCCAGGCGGGCGCTACGCCTGATCTGGCGATACACGAAATCGTGCAAAAACTTCAACCTTTGCTCGATAGCGGCCGGCTGGACAACCTGATCGACCTGCTCTCAATTGCTTCTGACATCGTCGATCTGCTGGATTGCGCAATGGTGGAAAAGCTCGCAACGCTGTTTGAGCAAACCACCAGCGTGAGTTGGGAGCTGGGCAACGCAGTGCGTATGGCCAAGTCGCAAACCCAGGCCCTGGAACATCCCGATAGCCTCTATGGCTTGCTGACCCTACTTCGCGAACCGGACACCCGGCGGGGCGTAGGTCTGATTCTGAGAACGCTGAACGTCATTGGACGACAACTGTGACACGACCTGGAGGTCCACCTCATGATCGCCGATTCCCCACTGGCACAAAATGCCAGTACCCAATGGGACCCCGCGTCCTACCTGAAGTTTGCCCGCCTGCGAGAACGTCCTGTTGTTGAGCTTCTTGAGCGCATCCACCTTGAGCGGCCGCACTGTATCTACGACCTGGGCTGTGGCACCGGTATTGCCACCCAGTTGTTGGCCAAGCGCTGGCCAGACGCTGAACTGACCGGCGTCGACAGTTCTGCCGAAATGCTTGCTGAGGCGAAATGCCTGCCAATCAAGGCTCTGTGGCAGCGCCGTGATCTGCAAGGCTGGCACGCCGAGCAACCTGCGGATCTGCTGCTGGCTGCTGCAGTGTTGCATTTTATTGATGGGCATCATGAGCTGTTACCCCGGCTGTTGCGACAGCTCAACCCCGGCGGTTGTTTTGCAGCCCATATGCCCAATTGGCGCGACGCACACTGGTATCGCTTGATGCTCGATACCCTGGAAGATGCGGGGCCCGGAGGCGTGCCATTGGGTACTCTCCAATTGCGCCAGGCAATGTCGACTCGCCCAGTGCTATCGCTGGATTGCTACTACCGTTTGCTGGCTCCCATGAGCCACGAATTGGATATCTGGGAGACTGAATATCTGCAAGTTGTCCAAGGCCAATCGCCGATTTTTGACTGGGTCAAGGTCTCGGCCCTGCGCCCTGTATTGCTGGCTCTGAATGATCAAGACCGGGCGAGGTTTATCTATCACTACCTTGAGCGAGTGCGCCAAGTGTACCCGCCGGAACCAGATGGCCTGACATTGTTCCCGTTCAAACGGATCTTCATTGTGGCGCGGGTCTGACTGCGGACTAACGACATGCCGATGGATGCGATCGCTTACTCAGGGGTATGGCATTATGCGATCATTGAGGTTTGGAACCATCGAATAGGGAAATGGCATGCGCGTCATCACGGTGAGAACCAAAACGGAACTTGAATCTGCCAAGAATGCCGGGTACGAGCAGATCACGGTAGAAGGTGAGCTTGCGAACAAGCTCAAATCGTCGAAGAAGATTGCGGTAGCGGGGACGATCACGATTGGACTGCTGACCGCGGCACTGGCGGCTGTGCCTTTTACCGGTGGGCTCTCCATGGCGGCGGCTGTGCCCATCGCCACCCTGACAGGGTTGGAGATCGCGGCCATTATTGCAGCTGCCACTTTGGGCCTGGGGCTGATCATTGCCCTGTTCAAAGGGTATGAGGAAATCTCCTTTGAGGCCGGAAAGATGGTCCTGAAAAAGAAACAGTCATGAGCGCTTTTGTCGACGGGCCGCCGTATTTCTTCCGCTGCAAGAAGTGCGAGCATCGTTTCACCCGTGCAGTGCGGTTGGGGCTGTTGTGCCCCCAATGTCATTCGATACGGATTGAACGAGACAGGCTGATGAGCAAGTAAACCACTGGCTCACTGTAGGAGCGAGCTTGCTCGCGAAAAACTTGAGAACGCTGCGCTTACCCTGTAAGCACGCGTTATCGTTGACGTCCTTCGCGAGCAAGCTCGCTCCTACAGTGGTATTACGCGAAGGCCGGTCAGGTGTTTATCCGCGCAATCGCCGAATGATCTCCTCGTAACCAACCGCCCGCGACAGTTGTTGCAGCGCCTCAAGGCGACGTGCATAGGCCTGTGCATTACCGTAGGTCAGCTCTACATGCAGGCTGTCGATCATCACCAGGTAGGCCTCGGCCAGAACCTCGCTGGCCTGTTCGTCTATGCCTGGATAGGCTTTGAGCAACCCCTTCTGGAAATGGCTGCGGATCGTGGTCATGTAATCATCGAACCCGGACATGACCACGCCCCTCAGCGGCGCCGGAGGGTAAAATGCGGCCCTCAACAAGAACCGCAGGGATTCATTGGCGCTGTAGCGGCGTTGCAGGTTGTCGATATAGACCTCGCCGGGGGCCTTGACCGATCGTGAGTTTTTCGAAAATTGGCTTTGCACGTAGTCGCGCTCGGCCTGCAGTGCAAGTTCGAGTGCGACCACGTAGAGCGCGTCCTTGCTCGCAAAGTGCGCGTACAGCGAGGCCTTTTTGATGCCCGCGCGTACGGCGATGTCGTTCAGCGAGGCGGCGTCGTAACCATGCTCGGCAAATTGATCCAGGGCCAGATACGCGATGCGTTCGGCGGCCGAGGTCAGGGTGTTGGATGTCATGGTGTTGCTCCTCAAATCAGTGCCCGGTCAGGTCAAAGGCTTGGCCTGCCCCCCGGGGAAGGCTGATCGTCGTCAGCAGGCAGGTCAGCAACGCGCTGGCCAACAGCAGTGTTGCCCAGGCCACTGGTCCCTGGGTCAGGGCCAATGCCGAGAGTGGCGTCGCACTGGCGGAAATCGACAGTTGGAACGCGCCCAGCAGTGCAGCGGTGGAGCCCAGCGCGCGTTTTTGCGAGGACATGACAAGCGACATCAACGTGGACTCGGCGATCCCCAAGCCAAACAACGCGACGGCCATGCCCGCCACTATACCGGGCAAGCCCAGTTGGGTCAGGGTGCAAACCACAGCGATTGCCGAGCCTGCGGCCATGCACGACACGCCGATCAGCGAGAGACGGCTCAAGCCAAATCGGCTGACCAGTTTCCCGGCGCTCATCGCCCCGATCAGGATGGCTACACCTGTGACACCGAACAGCATGCCAAAGGCTTGTGGGCTCAAGCCGTAGGTTTGTTGATAGACCAGGGTCGCGCCGCCGATGTAGGCAAACAGAAAGAAGAACACCGCCGCCACGGCGAGGGTCGGGCGCAGAAAGTGCCGGTCCCTGGCAATGGTCAGGTACGTGCGACACGCGGCACCCAGGCGCAAGGGTTCTCTGTGGCGAGAGGCCAGGGTCTCTGGTAGCGACAGCCAACTGTTACTAAGTACCGCCAGGCCAAAAGCGGCGAGCACCAACATCACGGCACGCCAGCCGTAGTGTGTATCGATCACCCCACCCAGTGCCGGGGCGAAGATCGGCGCCACCCCTTCGATGGTCATCAGCAATGCAAAGAGCTTGGTCGCGGCCACACCTTCGCTGACGTCGCGCACCATGCTCATGATCACCACCAGCGTCAGTGCGCTGCCAAGCCCCTGAACAAAGCGCAGGGCGATCAACGTCTCAAGTGTCGGTGCCCACGCAGCGCCCAGTGAACACAAGGTAAACAGCACAAGACCGGCCAGCAGGGGTCGTCGGCGGCCGTACGCGTCGACGATGGGCCCGAAGATCAACTGGCCTGCACCCATAGCCAGGAGGAAGAACGTCAGGGTCAACTGCACACTGGCGAAACTGCTCTGATACTCGCGGGCAATCTCGGGAAGGCTCGACAAGTACATATCGACCGCCGACGGGCCGAGGGCGCCGATCAGTCCCAGGCCAATAGCCAGCCTCAGGGGGGTCCTGTGGGTGGGTTGCGAATTCATACAGTCTCCAACCTAAAAAACATCCTACCGGTCGGTAGGTTTTGTGGATGATAACGACACCTCGGTTAACGGTCAATGTGGGTAACCTCACCGTTTTCTGTAGCTGACACACCGTTATCACGAGCAACCCCACAGTTGAACTGCAGTGTTTTCATCCCGCGTAAGAAGTCAGCAAATCGAGGAGTTTTCGCTTTCCATTTAGGCGTTTTCCTAAATACGCCGGTAGGACGTGTCGTGAGAATGGGCGCACTTCTATCTCATCTGTGATGTGTCATGTCCTTTCTCCCGATTCGTGTTCTGGTCATCGAAGAGCACCCCTTCAAGCAACTCGTTGCCATTCAGGCCTTCAGGGACGCCGGCTGTGACAGCGTGGTGGGCGCGGCCGATGTGAATGCTGCGCTGCAGTTGTTGGAGCACGCGGGGCCAGTGGATATCGTGCTCTGTGCCTTGAACGAGGAGGGCATGCAAGGGCTGACGACGCTCGAAATACTCAGCCGCACCCGCCGGGTCAAGTCGCTCATCATTTGCAGTGCGCTTGCCCCAGACCTGCAAGACGCCATCGACCGTATGGTCGGCATGCTTGGAGCCAGCGTCCTCGGGTATGTCGATGTGCCGGTACGCGCAGGGGCGATCACGCCACTGTTAAGCCGATACCTGGAAACCACCGTCGCTGCCGGGAATGTATCTGCGAAGGCTCGCTACCCGCTTGCCAGCCAGGCGGGCCTGGAACAGGCGATTGCAGGGAATGAACTCAAGGCATTTTTTCAACCCAAGTTCAATTTGGCGACCGGTGAAGTCGACAGCCTTGAAGTACTCGCGCGCTGGGAGCATCCGCAGCACGGCGTGCTATGCCCGGCGGATTTCCTGCCGCAGGTTAGCCAGTTCGGGTTGATGGATGAGCTGTTTTTTGCCCTGCTGGAACAGGCGTTGGCCTTCCTGCAAATAGCGCAGGCGCAGGGGCATGTGCTGTCCCTGGCGTTTAATCTGGAGGCAGAGCAGCTGTCTTGTGAGTCGCTGTTACCGCATCTGTGCAAGGCGCTGGAGCACTACGCGATACCTGCCTCGCGCCTGACTTTCGAGATCACCGAAAGCGGGCTGCTGGAGGTGTCTCCCAGGGTGCTCGAAACCTTGATTCGCCTTCGGATGATGGGCGCCGGTCTGTCCATCGATGACTTTGGTATTGGCTACTCTTCGTTGGAGCGTCTGTGCCAGTTGCCCTTCACCGAAATCAAGCTCGATGCGCGCTTCGTTCGTGACCTTGATAGCAGCCCCCGTAATTGTGCGGTGATCAGCAGCACTCTGGCATTGGCTGAAGCTCTGGATATGGCAGTCGTGGTAGAGGGCGTGGAGTACGAAAGCCAGCGCCAACGCTTGCTCAAATTGGGTTGCCATCAGGGCCAGGGTTATCTCTGCGCGCGGCCCATGAGCGCAACGCGTGCGCTTTCGTGGCTGGAAATGAAGTTGGCGTCACGCAGCACGCTCTGATGTTTTGAAAGTAGGGGCTAGACTGAAGCAGTCAATTGCCTTTTTTGGAGCATCCCGATGAACCACAAAAACACCATCTGCCTCTGGTTCGACGGCGCCGCATTGGAGGCTGCCAACTTCTACGCCCGCACATTCCCGGACAGCACGGTAGAGGCTGTCCATAAAGCCCCGGGCGATTACCCTGCGGGCAAGCAGGGTGATGTCCTGACCGTGGAGTTCACCGTCATGGGCATTGCGTGCCTGGGCCTCAATGGCGGGCCAGGTATCCAGCACAACCAGGCGTTTTCCTTCCAGGTGGCCACCGACGACCAGGCCGAAACAGATCGCCTGTGGCAAGCGATTGTCGGCAACGGCGGAGAGGAGGTTGCCTGTGGCTGGTGTCGGGACAAGTGGGGGCTGTCCTGGCAAATCACCCCGCGCGTGCTGACGGCGGCGATCACCCATCCCGATCCTGCAGCGGCCAAGCGCGCATTCGAGGCGATGATGGGCATGGTGAAAATCGACATCGCGGTCATTGAGGCGGCGCTCAAAGGGTGATGAAATCCTGATATAACGTCGATCCTCAACACGCAACAACGGCAACGGAATGCATATGAAACTGACGCCCCAGAGGCTGGTCGAGCTGGTGATGGCCAACCCCATCAATGCGCAAATGATCGAGCGCTTGCCAGCCCTTGGCCTGGAGCAATGCCTGCTGACCGCCGGCTGCCTGTTCCAGGCTGTATGGAATCATCAGGCCGGATTGACCGCCGACTGGGGAGTGAAGGATTACGACGTGTTCTATTTCGACACGGATGTGTCCTGGGAAGCCGAGAATGAAGTCATTGCGCGCGCCGCCGAGCTTTTCCACGACCTGGGCGTGAATATTGAAGTGAAAAACCAGGCGCGTGTTCACCTGTGGTACCCGCAGCGATTCGGCATGCCTTACCCCCAGTTGCGCTCAGCCAAGGCCGGGGTGGATCGCTACCTGGTGGCGGGTACTTGTATCGCCTTGGCAGCAGACACTGGCGAAATCTATGCGCCCTACGGCCTGGCCGATACCGAACAGGGAATTCTGCGGCTCAACCCCATCACCCCGCAGCCAGGACTGTTCGAACATAAAGCCAGGAGCTATCAGGCTCGTTGGCCATGGCTCAGGATTGAACACACCTCGACCGGGCACTAGGCGCTGGTTTGCCAGCGCTTACCGTACGTGGCTACCCCTACGATAGTGATAATCCAAAGGCTTTAACTCGGGTCTTTGCGCGACATGGGCAGGTGATTTTGCTGTTCCGCCTGCGGCCATGATGCCACAATGCCATTTTGTCGCAGCATTGGATCAGGCAAATCAAATGAATGGCCTTGGGCGTGGGCAGGACCAGGATTTTTTCATCGAAGAGCAGGTGCGTACTGATCGCCTGCATCAGCTGTTTCGCCAATCCTTCTCTGCGGTTTTTGGCAGTTATCTGGCCGCGGGCATGCTGTGCTGGCTGTGCTGGGACCGGCTTGATCCCCGGCTGATGATCGGTTGGCTGGTATTGCTGGCAGGCTCGTCGCTCCTGCGTTTGTCGATGTTTCTCCAGTATTTTCGCAGCCCCCGTAGCGAGCGCACACCGCAACGCTGGGAGCGTCATTATTGGATCACCCTGGTGCTGTCGGCCGGTATCTGGGGCATAGGGGCCTTTGCCGTGATGCCCGCCGATGATCGGTTGACCCAGGCGCTGGTCATGCTCTTTGCCGTGGGCATGTCGGTCAGCGCGGTGTCGTGCTACTCGGCCTACCGCTACATGACCATGGTGTCCATGGCGCTGGTGTTGTTGCCGTGTACCCTGTGGTTGCTGTTTCAACCGTCCAAGATGCAGCTGGGCATGGCGATCGCCGTGCTGGTGTTCTCATCATTTGTGGTGGGCGCCTCGCGTAAATTGTCCGAGGCGCTGGAGACGGCCTTTCGCCTGACCCGTGAAATAGAGCGTGCCCACAGTATTTCAACGCGCGCGGCGCAGACCGACGAACTCACCGGGCTGATGAACCGCCGGGCATTCTTCGATAAAGCCCAGGTGCTGTATGACCAATGCACACGCACCCATCAGCCGCTGTGTGCGCTGATGCTGGATATGGATCACTTCAAGGCCATCAACGACACCTACGGCCACCAGGCCGGGGACCGGGTATTACGGCAGATTGGCCAGGTGATCAGCGCCTCCTTTCGCCAGGCGGATATCCACGGCCGCCTGGGGGGCGAGGAGTTCGCGGTGTTGTTGCCCGATACGACCCTTGAAGTGGCGCGCGACATCGGCGAGCAACTGATCCGCGCCATTGCCGGCTTAAGCATCGACCCGGTGCACGGCTTGAGTGCGAGCCTGGGAGTGGCCTCGACCCATGCCGTGGGTGACGACTTGCAGCACTTGATGAACACCGCCGACAAAGCCCTGTACCGCGCCAAGGCCATGGGGCGCAACCAGGTGGCGGTCGCGTCCTAGCAACCAGCCTTTTGTAGGAGCGAGCTTGCTCGCGAAGAGCGTTAACGATAACGCGTGCTGACGGGATAGGCGCGGTGCTCTTGCGTTTTTCGCGAGCCCGATCGCTCCTGCAAGTCAGTCTTTGCCCATGGCCTTGGCCAGCACCCGTGAGACCTGGTCGGCGGAGTAGGGCTTGGCGAGGAACTCGAAGCCGTCATAGCCGCACTTGGCCAACTCCTCGCTGTAGCCCGAGGTCAGGATCACGGGCAGCTCGGGTCGTCGCCGACGCAACTCCCTGGCCAGCGCCACGCCGCCCATGCCCGGCATTACCACGTCGGAAAACACCCCGTCGAACGCCCGTGCATCCGGGCCGATCATCTCCAGCGCTTCTTCGGCATGGGTGGCCCAGACCGTCTGGTAACCCAGGTCTTGCAGGATCTGGTTGGCGAAGCGGCCCACTTCCAGGTTGTCCTCCACGATCAGGATGCGCCGCCGCACGGCGTCCGGGTCCAGTTCGAGCGGGGCCTGGACGGTGCAGTCCAGGAGCGCCTCGGGCTCCACCTGTGGCAGGTACAAGGTAAACACCGTGCCCTGGCCGAGCACGCTGGCGACATCGACGTTGCCCCCCGATTGCTTGGCGAACCCGAACACCTGCGACAGGCCAAGCCCAGTGCCTTTGCCGACCTCCTTGGTGGTGAAGAACGGCTCGAAGATACGTTCAAAGGTCGCCTTGGCAATCCCGCTGCCCGTGTCCGTCAGGGAGATCGCCACGAAGGGTTTGCCTGAACCACCGTGCCCGCGTATGCACGGCAGCGGCTGGTCTCTTTCAAGGCGCAACACCAGCGTGCCCTGGCCGTCCATCGCATCCCGGGCGTTGAGGGCAATGTTGATCAAGGCGGTTTCAAACTGGCTGGAATCCGCGCAGACGTGACAGGCCCGTTCAGGCAATTCGACGCTGACATGAATCCGCGCGCCAGTAACTGTCTCCAACATGTCGCCGATGTTCTGCACGCGCTGGCCCACGTTGAACACTTGCGGGTTCAGCGGTTGGCGCCGGGCGAAGGCGAGCAATTGGCTGGTCAGTTTGCTGGCGCGTTCTACGGTATCGGACACGGCACTCATGTAGCGCTGGCGGCGTTCTTCGGGCAGGTTGGGCATGCGCAGGAAATCGACCGACGAGCGGATGATGGTCAGCAGGTTATTGAAGTCGTGGGCCACGCCACCGGTCAACTGGCCAATGGCTTCGAGCTTCTGGGACTGGCGCAACGCCGCTTCCGTCTGGTTGAGCAAGGTGGTGCGTTCCATGACCCGTTGCTCCAGGGTCGCATTCAAATCGGCCAGCGCCGACAGGCCTTCGCGCACGATGGCATCGGCGCGTACTCGTTCGATATGGGCCCAGGAGCGTTCTGTGACTTCACCCAGCAGCGCCAGGTCGTAGGACGACCAGCGGCGCGGGACGCGGTCGTGAATGGCCATGAGCGCGGTCAAGCGCCCGGACTTGATCAGCGGCATGCAAATCGTCGCCGTCACGCCAATGGCCTGGAAGGTCGCGGCGTCCTCGGGCGTCAGTTCCGTCAGGTTGTCATTGATGATCAGCGGCTCGCCGGCCTGCAGGCGCTTGACCGCCAATTGGCCGAAGTCGGCCAGGCGATAGTGCCCGACGATGCTGGGCGAACCTTCTGCGGCCCAGTTGCCGCGAATGGTAAAGCCGTCTTCATCGGCTTCCATGTCGGCATAGGCACAGTTGGACAGGTTCAGGTGGGTCGCCAGCACCCGTGTGGTGGCCGCCATGATCGCTGCCGGATCGGTGGCATTGGCCACACCGTTGCCGATCGCATCCAGCACGGCGAGGCGGCGGGCCATGAACACGGCGTTGGTGGTCTCGGTGACGGTATCGAGCATGCCCACGACCTTGCCATGAGGATCGCGGATCGGGCTGTAGCAAAAGGTGAAATAGGCCTGTTCCGGCGCATCACCACGCTCGATGATCAGCGCAAAGTCTTCGATAAACGTGGCCCGGCCTTCGAATGCAGCGTCGGCGATGGGGCTGATCTGGCTCCAGGCTTCCTGCCAGATAGCACTGAAGGGCTGGCCCAGGGTTTCGGACTTGTTGCCGAGGATCGGCAGGAACGCATCGTTATATAAGGTGATCAGCTCAGGCCCCCAGACCACCGCCTGGGGGAAATGCGAAGCAAGACTCAACGAAACGGTGGTCTTGAGTACATCCGGCCATTGATCGATTGGCCCCAGAGGGGTGTTGGCCCAGTCATGGCGGCGAACCCGTTCGGCCATTTCACCGCAATCTTGCAGCCAGTCTGTCATTTGCTGATTACCCTGTTTGTCGCACTTTGCTGTATTTCATCGCAATGCCAAGCAACAGACCCGGACAGCGCGGGCCAGTTCAGCACTATTGCGTGCCTAATAGCGCCGTCCAGTAGATGCCTGCATCGCTCTTGGGATCCAGCCCATAGGCGGCGCCCAATTCGCGAAACTGTGGGTTCATCAGGTTGGCACAGTGACCGGGGCTGGCGAGCCAGCCATCGACCACTTTGCGCGGCGTATCCAGGCCGGCTGCAATGTTTTCACCGATCTGTTGGGCCACATAGCCCGCCAGTTCCGCACGGTCCCCGGGTGTGCGGCCGTCGCGGTCCAGATGGTCGAAGAAGTTGTTGTTGGCCATGTTGCGCGCATGGCTGTCGGCGGCGCCTGCCAACTGAGCGTTCCAGGCCAGCGGTGTAGTCGCGGCGAAGGTCTGCGTGCCACATTGGCGAGGTTGGTTGCGGGCGGCATTGACCATCTCCAGCAACTGCTGGCCGGCAGTCTCGGAGCTGGCCAGGCCGCGACTCAACAGCGGACGGGCGAGGACAATGCGCCAGTCCTGGCCACTGTTGCTGACGCCAATATCGACGAATTGCGGGTCCAGCACCACCCGGCAGAAACTCTCACGCACCGCTTTCATTGCCGATTGCGAGTCGCGAGGACCGGTCAGGCTGATCGCCTGCACATTGACCATGGGGTAGGCCACTTGGGCCAGGGCTTGCTGCAAGTCGCCAACATTGTTGACCGGCAACACCAGGCGCGGGTCGACCGCCAGCGGCGGCAATTCCTGGGAACCCTGGTCGCCGCAGCGCTGCACCTGGCTGCGGTATTGGTTGATCGAGTCGATCAATTGACTCTCTTCGCTCGCCGACGCCGTGGCGCAAAACACCAGACTGGCGGCCAGCGTCGTAACACCTATCATCAATGACAGAACGCGCATGGACGTTTCCCTTGAGCATGAAAGTGCCCATGATGCGCGATGAAGGGGCGCAGATGCACCCCTTGGGCAACATTTTGCCCTCAGTTCTTGAATGCCGAGTGCTTGCGGCCCTGGTCACACAGGGCAAACACCACCACCAACACCGAGGCGATGGCGAGGATGATCACTACGCCGTCCGTCGAGTGGGTGGTCGAGGCGGCCACCATCGACAGGGCCCCCAGCGGCGCCAGGCCCCCGGCGATGGCCGTACCGATCTCACGCCCGGTGCCGAAGCCCGAAGAGCGGGTCTGGGTCGGGAACTGGCGGCTGAGGAACGAGCCCTGTGGGGCGAACATCATCGGCGCGAGGATCCCGGTGCCGATACCAATGGCCAGGTAGATCATCAGGCTTTCACCGGTGTTCAACAGCGCCAGGAACGGGTAGGCGAACAGCAGCGACAACACACCGCCGAGTACCAGCACCGACTTGCTGCTCCACTTGTCACACAGCCAGCCGAAGCACGGCACAGCGACAATGGCCACCAGGCTTGCGATGGTTACCGACAACGAAGTGACATGCACGTCGACACCCTTGAACTGCGTCAGGTAGGCCAGGGAGAAGGTCTTGAAGATGTAGCTCAGGGCGTTGTAGCCAATTGCCACGAAGAACACCACCGCCAGGCCCTTGAGGTCATTCTTGAACAGGGCCTTGAGCGGAGAAACCTTGGCTTTGGCAGGCTCTTTGCTCAACTCCTTGAACTCCGGGGTTTCCGGGATGCTGTTACGCACCCACAGGCCCACACCCACCAGGGCGATGCTGCAGATAAACGGGATGCGCCAGCCGCCTGCCAGGAGGAACTCATTGCCATTGATGGTCAGCAGGTACACGGTCAGCGACGACAACAACAGGCCCAGGTTCAACCCCAGTGCCGGCCAGGCACCCTGGCTGCCACGCTTGCCTTCTGACGCATGCTCGTAGGACGTAACCGCCGCGCCGGACAACTCGGCGCCGGCGCCCAGGCCCTGGATGATGCGGATAAATACCAGAATGATCGGCGCCCAGATGCCAATCGAGGCATAGCTGGGGATCAGGCCGATCAGCGTGGTGCACACGCCCATCATGCAGAAGGTCAACACCAGCACATGTTTACGGCCGAACTTGTCGCCCAGGTAGCCGAATAGAATGCCGCCGAAGGGGCGGGCGATAAAGCCGATGGCGAAGGTGGAGAAGGCCATCAGGGTCGCGGTCTTCGGGTCACTGTTATCAAAGAAGATCTTCGAAAACACAATCGCCGCCATGGTCGCGTAGAGGTAGAAGTCATACCACTCCAGCATCGAACCGAAGATGGTGGCGGCAGCGACCTTGCGCAGGCGTTTCTTGGTTTGTGCCGGGGTTTCCACCGTGGCGGGGTTGTGGGCTTTTGCCGTCATGCTGTACTTCCTTCTCAGTCATTATATTTATTAGGGTGTTGCAAACGCGGTCAACTGTAGGAGCTGTCGAGCCTTGGCGAGGCTGCGATAGCGGTGGGTCAGGCGATATTTTTCTTGCCTGTGCCGCCGTCATCGCAGCCTCGCGGGGCGAGACAGCTCCTACAGGGGGTATTTAGTTGGGGGTGAACATGCGGTCGGCGATCATTTCGCCAATCGGAATGGCAGAGGTGGCCGCCGGTGACGGCGCGTTACACACATGCAACATGCGTGGCGTCTGGGCGAACAGGAAGTCATGTACCAAGGTGCCGTCGCGCATCACCGCCTGGGCGCGGATCCCGGCCTCGTAGGGCAGCAGGTCGTCGATCTCCAGGGATGGGCAATACTTGCGGCATTGCTCCAGGTAGCCGGATTTGAACAACGAATTCTTCATTTCCACGCTGCCGGAGCCGAGGTTCTGCCAGATGGTTTTCCAGAACCCGGGGAAACGCGCGTACTCGGCCACATCCTTCCAGTTGACGGAAAACTTCTTGTAGTTCTCCCGGCCCAGGCCCAGTACGGCATTGGGGCCAACGGTGACGCTACCATCGATCATGCGGGTGAGGTGTACCCCCAGAAACGGCAGTTCAGGGTCAGGGATCGGGTAGATCAAATGGTTGACGATGTTGTTTTTCGACGCCGGCAAGCGGAAGTACTCGCCACGGAACGGGATGATCTGGTGATCGATATCGATTCCGGCCAGGGTCGCCAGGCGATCCGACTGCAGGCCGGCACACACCACCAGGTGCCGCGCCTGCCAGGCGCCGTCGTGGGTGCTGACGGTGACTTTGTCGGTGTCTTCGCTAATCGCGGTCACGGTTTTTTCCAGGCAGATCTCGCCACCATTGCGGCGAATCACCGCGGCCATGGTTTCGCAGACCTGGCGGTAGTCGACGATCCCGGTGGCGTCGAGGAACAGCCCGCCCAGGCCGACGATATTCGGCTCGCGGGCGCGCAGTTGATCCGCGTCCAGGCGCTCGACGTTCATCCCGTTGAGTTGCGAGCGTGCATAGAGCGCTTCCATGCGCTGCACTTCCAGGGCCGTGGAGGCCACCAGCAATTTGCCGCACACCTCGAACTTGATCCCGTGTTCGCGGCAGAATTGTTTGGTGGCCTCGGCGCCGCGCTTGCACAAGTCGGCCTTGAGGCTGCCGGGTGCGTAGTAGATGCCGGCATGGATCACGCCGCTGTTATGGCCGGTCTGGTGCTTGGCCAGCACCGGTTCCTTTTCCAGGATCACCAGTGACGCGTTGGGCTGGCGCTTGAGCAGCTCCATCGCGGTGGCCAGGCCGACAATGCCGCCGCCGATGATGCAAAAGTCATAAATCATGTGTGGGGCTACCTAAATCAATACATTTCAGTCTGCTTATCAGGTTGTCAGACTAATGTTTTTGTTAAAAAAACGACGCGCCCGCAGGCACGCTTCATCGGTATCGGGTCGATCAGTGGGTCGCGGGCAGTTCCAGTTGCAGGCGTTTGGCGGCAGCGCGCAAATGCGCTTCGGCGGCAGCGGCGGCGCCTTGGGGATCTGCGTCGAGGATTGCCTGGTACAGCGCCTGGTGTTCCTGGGTGGCATCCGCCGAGCCGCTGGCAAAGCGCGAGGCTGAGTTCTCCCAGGCGGTCTTGCGCGCGCTGGCCAACTGGTTGCGCAAAAAGTCGTGGAAGGCCACGAAGTATTCGTTTTTGCTGGCGTCGGCGATGGCTCGGTGAAACTCCACGTCGGCGAGGGCGGCGGCTGCAAAGTCTGCGCGCTTGTCGTGCATTTCCTGCAGGGCGCGTTTCATGCGCTGCAGGTCGCCCGCGTCGCGGCGTTGGGCGGCAATGGAGGCTGCCTGGGTTTCGATCCATAGGCGCACTTCAAACATTTGCGCGAGGTCAGGACGTCGGCCGTTCTTTTCCGGAAAGCGGAACACCGTGCCGGCCGGGGTCTGCGAAATGAACGAGCCCAGGCCACGCCGGGCGGTGAGTACGCCATCGGCCTTGAGCTGGGCAATCGCCTCGCGCACCACCGAGCGGCTGACATTCAACTGTTCAGCCAGTTGCTGTTCGGTAGGCAGGCGCGACTCGGGCGCCAGTTGTCCGGAGTCAATCTCGGCCCGTATGGCGCTGACAACACGCACGACGAGGGAATCTGGACGCTGGAGCTCAAGCATGACGAAACCTAGGTGATCAGGTTGTCAGACAATAGCCGTTACGATTTTCCCTTGTCAAGGCGCCGTGCTGGCCTGCAGCGTTTTTACCCGGCGCGCGAAGGCCAGCAGCAGTGCCAGCGCAACCAGCCCCGAGGCCACCCAAAAGGTCATGCGCAACCCGTGGCCCACGGCGATGGGGAGGGCGGAGTGGATATCGCCTGTGCTCCAGGCAAACACCGCGCCCAACGCCCACGCGCCGATGATCAAGCCCAGATTGCGCGACAGGTTCAGCCAGCCGGCAATCACCCCGCGTCGATCCGCCGATACATGACTCATCACCGCGGTGTTGTTGGCCGCCTGGAATTGCGCGTAGCCCAGGGTGAGGATGACCAATGCGCCGATATAACCTGTGATGCCCAGGGGCATCAACGCCAGCACCAGGCAGCCTGCCAGCATGCACAACAGGCCACCAAGCGTCGTGGCATAGCTGCCGCAGCGGTCAGTCAGGCGCCCGGCCGGCATGCCCGCCAGCGCCGCGATACACGGGCCGACGGCCATCGTCAGGCCCATTTGCGCGGGATCGAGTCCCAGGCCATGGCTCAGGTAGAACGGCCCGGCGACCAGGGTGGTCATCATCACGGCCGCCACCAGCGTACTCATGCCCAGCCCGGCGCCCAGGGCCCGGTCATGGAGTGCCGCGAAAACACTGGAACGCCCCGCGGCTGATGTCAGTGGATTGCTGTCGGCCAGTGTGCGGTGTACCAGCACCCACGCCAGGGCGGCCAACGGCAACATGATCAGAAACAGCGCGCGCCAGCCAGATGCCGCGATCAGCGCGCCACCGATGGCCGGCCCCAGGCCGGTGCCCACCGCCGACAGCGTCCCCAGCAAACCCATGACGCGGCCTGTCTGCGCCTTGGGCACGGTGGCCGCGACCAGCGCCATGGTCATTGCCAGCATGATCGCCGCGCCAAACCCTTGCAGCGCCCGCGCCGCGACCAGCATACCGAGGGAGGGCGCGGCACTGCACAGGACGCAAGCCACGGCGAAGAGCATCACCCCCGTCAGCAACAGGCGGCGGTGTCCGAGCCGATCCCCCAGGCGCCCGACGCTCACCAGTACCGCAGTAATCGCCAGCAAATAACTCAGCACCACCCACTGCACCGCTGCAAAAGGTGCAGCAAAGGTCTCGGCCATCTGGGGCAGGCCGACATTGGCAATACTGGTGCCCAGTGAAGCCAGCAACATGCACAACGACAAGCCGGCGAGCGCGCCGCGTGGGGTAGGGGACGTCATGGGCATTCCTCGTTCTGCTCCGTGGTTGTTGCCCGCACTCTACGGCCTCGCCTAACATGGCGGTAGACGCAGTAGTTGCACTCTATATGTGCGTCAAACGCCTGATGAGGATCATCCTGTGTCGCTGCCTGACTTCAACCTGTTGGTCACCCTGGACGTGCTGCTGGCCGAAGGCAGTGTCGCCCGTGCCGCTCAACGCCTGGGCCTGAGCCCGTCGGCCATGAGCCGCGCGCTGGCCCGCTTGCGGGAAACCACCGGCGACCCCTTACTGGTGCGTGCAGGCCGGGGACTGGTACCGACCCCACGCGCCCTGGAGTTGCGCGAGCAGGTCAGCCAACTGGTGCAGGATGCCCAAGTGCTGCTGCGTCCACATCAGGCACTGGACCTCAAGGGCCTGGTGCGCACCTTCGTGCTGCGCACCAGCGAAGGTTTTGTCGAAAGTTTCGGCCCTGCGCTGATCGCCCGTGTCGCCGAAGAAGCACCCGGCGTGCGCCTGCATTTCGTCCATAAATCCGGCCACGATGGCACGCCGCTGCGCGACAGCGGTGTGGATCTGGAAACCGGTGTGGTCGATAGCACGGCCAACCCAGAAGTGCTGACCCAATTGCTGTTTCGCGACCGTTTTATCGGTGTGGTCCGCGCCGGCCACCCACTGAGCCAAGGCCCCATCACCACCGCGCGCTACGCCGCCGGCCGGCATGTCTACGTGTCCCGGCGCGGGCGCGAGCGCGGGCAGATTGACGATGCGCTTGAGGCCTTGCACCTGACGCGAGACGTGGCGACCATCGTCACCGGCTTCTCTACGGCCGTGGCCCTGGCACAAAGGAGCGACCTGATCGCCAGCGTTCCCGAGCGCTATACCAGCGGCCTGCGCGATGGCCTGTGCAGTTTTGCCCTGCCGGTCGAGGTGCCACCGTTCAGCGTGGCAATGCTCTGGCATCCACGCCTGGATGCCGACCTCGCGCATCGTTGGTTGCGCGGTTGTTTGCGCCAGGTCTGTGGCGCAGAACAGGTACAATCCCCACCGCCTTGATACGAAATACCAGGAAACAGGAATTCGATGTTCACCCTTACCCATTACGCCGCCCCATGCCCCGAGCCGGTCAATAGCCAGATCCTGCAGATGGTGGTCGACTACCTGACCGATATCAGCATGGTCGCCATCCCGCCGAGCAACCTGCTGTACAACGTCTACCAGTATGCAATCGGCTACGAAGTGCACCTGTACCTGGAGGCGCTGGGTGGGTCCAAGGGCATTGCGGTCGAGCTGATTGTGGCGACGGATGAGCAGGACCCGGCCAAGGTCATCGGCTTCTTGCTGTACCTGCCGGTCAAGGACGATCCCGAGGCCTGCGGCGTGGCCTACATGGCCGTGCATGCCAGCCACCGCCGGCAGGGCGTGGCACGGGCAATGATGGATGAGATGCTCAGCCGTTACCCCCATGGCGAATTGACCTGCGCCGTGGAAAAAGTCCCGGCGTTCGAGGCCATGGGCTTTCAGGTGCGTGGTGTGCGTGGCACCCAGGTGTTGATGAATACACGTGACTACAGCACCGATGGCCTGATGGGCGTATTGGATGTGGCGTCGATCTATAGCTCGCTGGAAGTGCGGCAGATCCACACTTACCTGCTACAGAAGCACGGCAAGCGCGCGATGATTGACGCCGAGAAACAGCGTGACCGGCATTTCGACCAGATGAGCCGCAAGGCCCAACTGTTTGTGCAGTCCCGGCAGGCGTAGCTGCCTGTTCTTTGAGTACTAGGCGGACGCAGTTGCGTCAGGCGCTGGTTTCGATGGCAACAAACAGAGTGCATCCGGATCCATAGGAACTGTTTTTGTTTCTCGGCCACTAGTGATTACTAGCCCGTACACGCTGCAACAGAGATGCAGCCGAGGCTGGTAAAACTATTGCCAATGGAGAAAAACATGTCTTCGATTTCCGCCAATACCCCAGGAATACTTGCTCCTACCATCGATACCTCACAGAACAAACCCACTGCGTTCGATGCACGGCTGGAGACGTTGGATAATGTTGAAAAACACAAATTAGAAAACGAGCAATCGGCGAACAATAACGAGAGTCAAGGCTCTGACAAAGAACAAAAGTTCACATTTAAAACGCCGGGTGGCGGCACTTATACTTGGTAAGCCATGTATGTGACGCCTGTCACCGGTTTGCCCGGTGACAGGCCTAGTTTTCTCGAAACAAGTCATGGGCATCCAGCAATCGATACGCAATTTCCGGCCGTTTCTCCAGCCCTTTGCGAATCGCCGCCGGAATCGACTGCCGGGTCTTGCGACACAGCCCCGGCAGTTCATCGATCACGATCTGGATCCCGCGCATGCTTTTGACTTCGGTATGCCCTGGGGCGATGTGTACGCCGATGCCCAATTGCTGGTGCATCAGGTGTTGCATGCGCTCCAGGTCCGCCAGGCTTTGCAGGTTCTCCAGGCGGTCGAGCAGTTTCTTTTCTTCCTGGCGGGTCAGTTGCAGGATGCGCTGGTCGGTGCCAGGCACATCCAGCAGTTGTTCGCGCGCGCAGTCACACACGGTAGGTGGGCAGGGTTGGCGAATTGTCATGATCACTCCCTCCCCACGCGGGTGCTGACGGCTTAGTAGGTCAATTGCACGCCCAGGCTGCCCAGGGCGTTCCAGTACTCAGGATAGGTCTTGCCCACGCAGTCGGGGTCCTGAATCCGGATGCCCGAGACTTTCAGGCCTGCCAGCGCAAAGCACATGGCGATGCGGTGGTCGGCATGGGTGTCGATCAGCGCGGTGCAGGCCGTGCCCGCCAACGCGGGGTCGCTGGCCACCAGCAAGTCATCACCGATAATGGTCGCCAGCCCCGGGCGGATTTCGTTGAGGCCGTCATGCAAGGCCTGGACGCGGTCGCATTCCTTGACCCGCAGGTTGGCCAGTTCGGTGAAGCGCACCGGGGTGTTGTTGAACGCTGCCAGCACCGCCAGCGTCGGGATGGCGTCTTGCATCTGCGAGCCGACGACCGTGGCTGGCATCTGCGGGAATTGGGCGATCACCGCCTGGGCCTTGGCATCGGGCTGGGTGAAGTCCTGTGCCGCAACACCGAGGTCAATGCTGCCGCCAGTGAGCACTTCGGCCGCCCACAAGTAGGTGGCCGCGGAGGCGTCGGGTTCGATCAGGTAATCATTGGCGATGTAGCCGGTAGGGGCCACGCGCCAGGTGCTTTCGTTGACCACTTCCACCTGGGCGCCAAACGCGCGCATGCAGTCCAGGGTCAGGTCGACGTAACCACGGGCGCCGATGTCTTTGCCGGTCAACGCCACTTCGATCGGTGCTTCGCCACAGGCGGCAAGCATCAACAGCGCCGAGACGTATTGGCTGGACAGGCCGCCATCGATTTCGAAGCGCTTGGCCTGGACGCGGCCAGTGCCATGCACGGTCACGGGTGGGCAGCCGGTGGGGCTTTCAACCTGGATGCCGTTCTGGTTCAGGGTCGCCAGCAGCGGGCCGATCGGGCGCTTGCGCATGTACTCGTCACCGTCCAGTACCACGGTGCCTTCCACGGTCGCCACGGCGGCCGTGAGAAAACGCATCGCGGTGCCGGCGTTGCCGAGGAACAGTGGTTGTGCCGGCAACTGCAGTTGGCCATGGCCGGTAACGACGAAGGTCACATCATCCGGCTCATCAATGGTCACGCCCATCTGGCGCAAGGCCACGGACATATGCCGGGTGTCATCGCTTTTCAGCGCTCCGCTCAGGCGGCTGGTGCCCTTGGCCAGGGCTGCCAGCAGCAGGGCGCGGTTGGTAATGGATTTGGAGCCGGGAGGCGCTACCTTGCCGTGCAATGGAAAGTTGGGCGGTGTCACGGTCACGGTTTTCTGCGAACTCAAGGTACAAGGCTCCTGATTCAAGGCGCGGTGGCTGGGAGTGGCCGGCTGGCGGAGACGAATAATCGACCATCTGGCGGGGCAGGGTCAAATCATGCCGTGGGTTTAACCGCGTTGGGTCAACCAATAGGCATGCAGGGCCCTGGCCGCCGGTTCGATGCGGGCCACCTGTTGTTGATGGGCTGCGACATCCAGGTCCGCCGGCAATTCGAAATTGTCCTGCTCGGCACACCAGGAAATGGCTTCCAACTGGGCGGCGTGCTCGGCCGGCAGGGCTGGCCATTGGCTGATCGCCGCGCCACGGATATAGCCAAAGCACCATTCCTCGGCGAGGGTCAGCGGCAGGTCCTGATGTTCGGTGTGTTCAAAGCGTGCCTGGAAACCCTGGGCATCGCTGGCCAACTGCTGGGCAATGTTATTCATATGGCGTGTGCACAGGTCGATGAACTTCTCCAGTTCTGCCTTGCTTTCCCAGGCGGGGATCTGGTCACCCCAGATGGCCGGGAACCAGATGGCGACGTCCATCGCAGCCGGGCCGGACACCAGGGCGGTGAAGTAGCCATCGAGTTCGGCCAGGTTCAACACCGAGTTGTCGTCGCCATACTTGAGCAGAATGTCTTCGATGAACTCGAAATCGGCAGGGGCGAGGGCTTGGTCGTGCATGAACATATCCTTTGAGCGTCAAGCGCCGCAGATAAGGCGGCGTAAAGCGCGGAGGATGGCGCGAGTCGGCGTTTAAATCCAGTGCTAGATCACCTTCACCGCACGACCAATCGCCTGGATCGGCCCGGTGGGCTTGCCAGTCGGCGAGCCGTTGGGGCCTTCCAGGGTCATCTCGAACAGTTGGTTGGGCGCCAGCGGCGGCAGTTTATCCAGGGGGATCGACAGGCTCTGCCCCGGCTTGACGAGCCCGAGGGAAACCGGGCCTTGCCAGTCATCACCCTTGGTCCAGAACTCCAATGCCTTGTCGGCCGGTATCTGCATCACGCCCAGTGGAATCAGTTGGATATGCTGATCGTTGCTGGCCTGGATCACCCAGCCCGGCGCCTGGCTCTGTGGCGCCATCAGCACCACGACATAGGCGGTGGGATTGACTGCGCCGGGGCGGCTCAGCAGCAGCGCAGCCAGGACCAGGCTGGCCAACAGGCCTGCACCGGCCAGGCCACGCCACAGGGCGAGCAGGTTCCACCACGGCACCGACGGTGCAGCGTCCACAGTGTGATGGCCCAGGCTGCGTTCGATGCGCCGCCATAGATTGGGCGACGGCGCCACTGGCTCGGCCAGTTCGGTCAGGGGCAGCAGGCGCTGTTCCCAGGCATCCACCGCCGCGCGCAACGGCGCATCGTGTTCCAGGCGTTGCTGCGCGTGCAGGCGTTGCTCGGGCGCCAGGGTGCCCAGCACGTATTCGCTGGCCAGTTCGTCCAATTCGTCAGGTGTCATGCCATGCACTCACGCAATGCCGCAAGGCTGCGTTTGATCCAGGCTTTGACAGTCCCCAATGGGGTGCCCAGTTTCTGTGCGATTTCACTGTGGGACAGGCCGTCGACATACGCATGCAATAGGCAACTGCGACGCGACGGTTCCAGGTGTTCCAGGCACTGGTAAACCTTGCCGCTACGGGCGCGGTACTCGAAATGCTCGACACTGGGCTCTGCTACCAGTGTGTGTTCGTGCTCGTCACTGAGCGCAACTTCGCGACCGGTCTTGCGCATAAAGTTGAGCGCCCTATGCCGGGTCACGCTGTAGACCCAGCCACGGGCCGAACCCCGGCTCGGGTCGAAACCGCCGGCGCCGTTCCAGATATTGATAAAGGCGTCATGCACGATGTCCTCCGCCAGGGCTGTGTCCCGTGCGATACGCTTGGCCACGCCGAGCAGACGGGCGCAATCGTGTTCATACAACTGACGCAAGGCTTGCTGTTCGCCGCGGGCGCAGGCCAACAGGCAGGCTTCATAGTCAAAGAGAGGTTCGGGCAAGGCAGGGGCCGCCATTTCAGGGTCAAACCCCGGCCGTGAGTGGCCGGGGGCTATCGCAGCAGCTTAGACGACTTTGCTTTGCGGGCGGATCATTTGGCCGCCCAGAAGATGTAGTCCGCCTGGTACTTCACCACTGCCTGCTTGCCTTTGTTGGCGGTGCTGCATTCGGCACTCGGTGCTACGCCGCCCTTGAGCGCCACGCGCTGGATAAAGCTGACACCGGTCATTGCACCCTGGCCCTCAGCCGGATTGGCCTTGACCAGTTGATAAGGCAGGTTGCCCGCGCTGGACGGCGCTACGGCCAACTGCGTGCCGGTGACTTTCGAACCATCCTTGGCCTGCCAGGTGGCGGGCGGGCCGAAGTAAGTACCCACCTGTTTGCCGCTACGGTCATTGAGCACGGCCTTGGGGCCGACGAAGACCCATTCGGTCTGGCCGGCAGCGTTGGCCTTGTCACGACATTCGTAGGTGATTTCGCCGACACCGGTGGTTTCCATGGTCACCTTGTGTCCGTCCGGCACCTTGATGCTGTCGGGCAGACTGGTCTGGGCAAAGGCCGCTGGTGCGGCGAGCAGCAGGCAGGTCAGGCAGAGCAGGGGTTTAGTGTTCATCGGTGTCTCTCCGTCAGGGTGAACAGCAGAGCAGCGCTGTGGCTACTCCCTGTACTACTCGCGGTGTGGCGGATTGGATGCACGCCAGGACAAATAAATCTGCAAGACAAAAAGGAATAAAGTCAGATCGTATTGGTATAAGTCGTTATAAGAAAAATCGCTATGCTGCCGCCAGAATTTTATAAGGCCGCAGGTAGTTGTAATGGATGTGGGTAATTTTGGTTTTGTAGTGGCGGGCCTGATCGTTGGTTTTATCGTCGGCATGACCGGTGTGGGGGGCGGGTCGCTCATGACCCCGATCCTGTTGTGGTTCGGCATCAACCCGGCCACGGCCGTGGGCACCGACCTGTTGTATGCGGCTATCACCAAGGCCGGCGGGGTGCTGGTGCATGGCAAGAACAAGAACATCGACTGGACCATCACCGGCTGGCTGACCCTGGGCAGCGTCCCGGCGGTGTTGCTGACGCTGTGGTTCCTCAAGAGTCTGCACACCGATCCCAGCGCGATGAACGAGGTGATCAAACAAGCCCTGGGCGTGGTGCTGTTGCTGACGGCCCTGGCGATCCTGTTCAAGAAAAAGCTCATGGCCTTTGCCCAGCGCCATGCCGGCGACAACTACCATATGAGCCCGCGCAACCTCAACGGGCTGACAGTCTTCACCGGCGCGATCCTCGGCACCATGGTCGCCCTGACCTCCATCGGGGCCGGCGCGCTGGGCACCGTGGCGCTGTTTATCCTGTACCCGTTCCTGGCCACCAAGCGCCTGGTGGGCACCGAAATCGCCCACGCCGTACCGCTGACCCTGGTCGCAGGCCTAGGGCATGCGAGCATGGGTAACATGGACTGGCATTTGTTGGGGTTCTTGCTGATGGGTTCGCTGCCGGGCATCTATTTCGGCAGCCACATGTCAGGCCGGGTGCCGGACGAACTGCTGCGCCCGTGCCTGGCGGTGATGCTGGGGTTGATTGGCTTCAAGCTGGCGTTCTGAGCCAAGCCGCACGCAGGGTGTCAGGTACCGAGCGTTATCGTTGACGATTATCGCTGGCAAGCCAGTTCCTACAAGGGCGTGTACTTTTGTAGGAGTCGGCTTGCCGGCGATGGCGCCCGCCAGGGCACCGCACATCATGCCTTGTGCGACTTATCCAGCCACTCCACCGCTGTACGCCAGATACAAATCCCCAGGAAATACGCCGACATCAACAACCACAAACCCATGGTCAACGTGTTGGTGTACGGCTGGTCGATCACCAGCAACAGGCTGCACAGTAGCCAGACCGTGGTCACCGCAATGTTGATCGGCATAAAGCGCTTGACCCGGAATGGGTGCAGGAACTTCATCGGCGTCACCGTCAGCAGCGCCAGGCCGATCACCGTGGCCAGGGTGATCCAGGCGGGTGGATCGATGATGTAGACACACAGCGCCACCACGTTCCAGGCGGCGGGGAAGCCCTGGAAGTAGTTGTCCTTGCTCTTCATGTTGACGTTGCAGAAGCAGAACAGCGATGACACCAGGATCACCGAGACGGTGAACAGGTGGGTGAAGTCCGGCAGGTCGATATAGCGGTAGATAAACAGCGCCGGGATAAACACATACGTCAGGTAATCGATCACCAGGTCCAGCACCGAGCCGTCGAAGCTCGGCAGCACGGTCTGCACATTGACCCGTCGCGCCAGCGACCCATCCACGCCGTCCACGATCAACGCCAGGCCCAGCCACAGCAGGCAGGCCTTGGGTTGGTTCTCCAGCAGCGCCAGCGTCGCGAGGAAGGCCAGCACCACACCGGTGGCGGTAAAACCATGGGCGCCCCAGGCTTTGAGTCTGGCTACATGCAGGGTCGATATCACAGGGGCGTTCTCCAAAAGGTGAAACACGGCAGCCGACGGCGATTGAGCGTCGAATCTGGCCAAGGGATGCAGGTATCGACCGGAAAGGTGGGGATAAGGTTCACCACCACGGCGTTAGGTTTAGCGTAGCAAGCGTTGACACATTCGGCATCAACCCTGACGGAACACCAGGGCCTTCAAGCCGCTTTGCGGGTCGATATCGGGAAACTCCGGTGGGTTTTCCAGGCGCTGCTCAAAGCGCAGCGCTGGTGCTTCGCGGGTGACGCCCTCGATCAGGAAGTCTTCGCCCAGCGCTGGGTCGTTCATGCAGGCCAATACCGTGCCCTGGGGTGTCAGCAGGTCCGGCAGGCGCCGCAGCACACGCTGGTAATCCTTGGTCAGCAGAAAGCTGCCCTTTTGAAACGACGGCGGGTCGATGATCGCCAGGTCATAGGGCCCGCTGCCCGTGACCTTGGCCCAGGACTTGAACAAGTCATGCCCCAAAAAGCTCACCTTGCCCAGGTCATGGCCATTGAGCCGATGATTGTCGCGGCCCCGGCTCAGGGCGCCACGGGCCATGTCGAGGTTGACCACATGTTCGGCCCCGCCCTCGATGGCGGCCACGGAAAACCCGCAGGTATAGGCAAACAGGTTCAGCACCCGCAGGTTGCGTGCGTGTTCGCGCACCCAGTTGCGGCCGTAGCGCATGTCGAGGAACAGCCCGCTGTTCTGCTTTTTGCCCAGGTCGATGCGATAACGCAGGCCGCCTTCGGTGATGGTCAACTCCTCGACCATCTGCCCCCACAACCATTCGGTGGTGCTTTGCGGCAGGTAGCGATGTTGCAGCGCCAGGGTGTGGGCGCCGGCCTGCTGCCATTCGTTGCTGGTGCAGAGGTCGCGCAGCAAGTGCTGCAAGGCATCCAGTTGCACCGCCTCGGGTTCCTTGAACAACGAGACCAGCACCACGCCTTGCAGCCAATCCACAGTCAGTTGTTCCAGACCCGGCCAGCAGCGGCCCCGGCCGTGGAACAGGCGACGGGTTTCTGCGGGTACGTCGCGCAGGGCGGCGAGCAGATGAGTGTGGAGCAGGGCGAGGGCGTCTGGGGTCATCGGGCAGTGTCGATCGTTGAGCGGGCGGCATTTTAAACACAATTGCGGTGTTTCAGGTGCCTGAAGCACAACGTGCTTTTAATCAGCTGCATTTGAGCATTTCGTGCTGCAAATCGCCCCGCAACCTACTCAGAACAGTCAAAAAATCCTTTTGGGCAGACATAAACTGGAAAAAACAGCTCGGAGGTACCCATGAACGGTTTCGTAAAGACAGTCAATCACTCAGCCATTGACCAGCAGGAGCTCACCGAGTGGCGGGACGCGCTGCAATCCTTGGTGCGCCACGCAGGCCCGGAACGTGCGCGGGAGATCCTCGATATGCTGGCCGACGCCGGCAACACCCCGGCCATCGGCTGGAAGCCGCGCCATGGCACGCCGTACATCAACAGTATCGACGTGGATCAGCAGCCACACTTCCCCGGCGACCTGGCCACTGAAGAGCGTCTGGCCTCGTTGGTCCGCTGGAATGCCCTGGCCATGGTGGTGCGGGCCAACCAGGCCTATGGCGAACTGGGTGGCCATATCGCCAGCTATGCCAGCGCGGCGGACCTGTTTGAAGTGGGCTTCAACCATTTCTTCCGTGCGCGCCACAACAATGAGGGCGGCGACCTGGTGTTCTACCAGCCCCATTCCGCGCCCGGCATCTATGCGCGGGCGTTTCTTGAAGGCCGCTTGAGCGAGCAGGACCTGGCCCATTACCGCCAGGAACTGGGCGCCGTCAAGGCGGGTGCCCGTGGCCTGTCCAGCTACCCGCACCCGTGGTTGATGCCGGACTTCTGGCAGTTCCCCACCGGCTCCATGGGCATCGGCCCGATCAGCTCGATTTTCCAGGCGCGCTTTATGCGTTACCTGCACCATCGTGGCTTGCAAGACACCACCGACCGCCACGTGTGGGGCGTGTTCGGCGATGGCGAGATGGACGAGCCGGAAAGCATGTCGGCCCTGACCCTGGCCGCCCGCGAAGGCCTGGACAACCTGACCTGGGTGGTCAACTGCAACCTGCAACGCCTCGATGGCCCGGTGCGTGGCAACGGGCGGATTATCGATGAATTAGAGGCGCTGTTTGCCGGTGCCGGCTGGAACGTGATCAAGCTGGTCTGGGGTTCGGACTGGGACGCCTTGCTGGCCAAGGATGAAGACGGTGCGTTGGTGCGCACCTTGTCCCAGACCGTGGACGGGCAGTTCCAGACCTTTGCTGCCAAGGATGGTGCCTATAACCGTGAGCACTTCTTCGGCCAGAGTGAATCCCTGGCCAAGCTGGCGGCGGGCTTGAGCGATGAGCAGATCGACCGCCTCAAGCGCGGCGGCCACGACATGCTGAAAATCCATGCCGCCTACCACGCCGCGCGCCGGGTCAAGGGGCGCCCTACGGTGATCCTGGCCCAGACCAAGAAAGGCTTCGGCATGGGCGAGGCCGGGCAGGGCAAGATGACCACCCACCAGCAGAAAAAACTCGACCGCGAGGCGTTGATCGGCTTTCGTAACCGCTTCCAGTTGCCCTTGACCGACGAGCAGACCGAGTCCCTGAGTTTCTATAAACCCGCCGCCGACAGCATGGAGATGCGCTACCTGCACCAGCGCCGCGCCGCCCTCGGCGGCTATGTGCCCAGCCGCAGCCAGAGCGCCGAGCCGGTGCCCGTTCCGCCCGTGAGTGGCTACGCCGGTTTTGCCACCCAGGCCGAAGGCAAGGAAATGTCCACCACCATGGCCTTTGTGCGCATGCTCAGCAACCTGCTCAAGGACAAGGTCCTGGGCCCGCGGATCGTGCCGATTGTCGCCGACGAAGCGCGCACCTTTGGCATGGCCAACCTGTTCAAGCAGATCGGCATCTACTCCAGCGTCGGCCAGCGCTACGAGCCGGAAGATATCGGCTCGATCCTCAGCTATCGCGAAGCTACCGATGGGCAGATCCTTGAAGAAGGTATCAGCGAGGCCAGCGCCATCAGCTCCTGGGTCGCGGCGGCCACCAGTTACTCTGTACATGGTTTGCGCATGCTGCCGTTCTACATCTACTACTCGATGTTCGGCTTCCAGCGCGTGGGGGACCTGATCTGGGCCGCCGCCGACCAGCGCGCCCGGGGCTTCTTGCTCGGAGCCACGGCGGGCCGTACCACCCTGGGCGGTGAGGGGTTACAGCATCAAGACGGCAGCAGCCACCTGATGGCCGCGACCGTGCCCAACTGCCGCGCCTACGACCCGGCGTTCGCCGGGGAATTTGCGGTGATTCTCGACCACGGCATGCGCCAGATGCTTGAGCACGATGTGGACGAGTTCTACTACGTGACCCTGATGAATGAAAACTACCCGCAGCCGAGCCTGCCGGCGGGCGTCGAAGCAGCGATTATCAAGGGCATGTATCGCCTCGACGGCAGTGCCGGCGCCAAGGTGCGCCTGCTTGGCTCCGGCACGCTGGTGCGCGAGGCCCAGGCTGCCGCGCAGTTGCTGGCCGACGATTGGCAGATCGACAGCGAGGTGTTCAGCGTGACCAGCTTCAGTGAACTGGCCCGCGAGGCGCGTGAGGTGGAGCGCTACAATCGCCTGCATCCGCTGCAAGCCCCACAGCGCAGCCACCTGGCAACCTGCCTGCCGCTAGGCGCGCCAGTGGTGGCGGTGTCGGACTATGTGCGCGCAGTGCCACAGATGATCGGTTCATACCTGGGATCGAGCTACACCGTGCTGGGGACCGATGGCTTCGGGCGCAGCGACACCCGTGCGGCGTTACGCGACTTTTTTGAGGTGGACCGTCACCACATCGTCCTCGCTGCGCTGGCGGCCTTGGTGGAACAGGGCAGCCTGGAGGCGCAGGTGTGCCAGCAGGCGATTGAGCGCTATGGCCTGCACACCGAGCGCGCGGCGTCCTGGACCCACTGACCCTCAAGGTAAATGAGGAACAAATGTGGGAGCGGGCTTGCTCGCGAAAGCGGTGGGTCAGTCACCTATGCACCAACTGACCCACCGCTTTCGCGAGCAAGCCCGCTCCCACACAAGCCCGCTCCTACAGGGTTTTTCGGTGTGTTTTAGAGAGTGGCAATCAACGCCGGCCCAAACGCCTCACGCAAAAACTGCGGCGCGATGTAGCGCTGGTAATGCGCCTCTGACAACAGGAAAAACTCCCGGTCAATCGCATCGCGCAAATCCGCCAGGTGCCGCTCGCGAAACTCCGGCAGCAGCGCCAGGCCATAGGCATCGAGCCTGGAAATCACCCGCGCACCGCGGGCAATCAACTGATAAGCCCAGCAGTAAGGTGACTGGTGCGGCATAAAACGGATCTTGCGCTCCTCCAACTGCTGGCGCAGGCGTGGGGCATCCAGCACTTGCAGCTTGCTGGCCATGACTTGCACCAGTAACTGCTCAAGGCGCAGCCAGACCGCTTGTTTTTCCTCGGCGCTGTAGCCGTTCCACTGAATGACTTCATGGTGATAACGCTTGCAGCCACGGCAGACCAGGTCGCCATAAACGGTGGAACACAGGCCGACGCACGGCGTCTTGATGGTTTGATTTGGCATAAAAACCGCGTCTTTCCTAATCCACGACAAAAGGGTTCACAGGCGCTCCAGGGCGTTGAACTGCTGGTTCAACCATTGATACAACTGGGTGACTGCCCGTGACATCTGCCCGCGATGGGGGCAGGCAAAACTCAAGGGGTACACATCACCGGGAATCTCGGGCAACAGCACCACCAGGCGCTGGGCCTGCACATCGGCGTATACATCCAGCCAGCATTTGTAGGCGATGCCTTCACCTGCCACCGCCCAGCGCCGCACCACATCGGCGTCGTCACTGAACAAGGGGCCGGCGACCTGCACGGTCTGCTCGCCCAGTTCCCAACGGTCGTGAAGGCGACCGTTTTGCAGGTACAACAGGCACGGGTGGCGGGTTAGCTCGTTGATCGACGTGGGCGCACCGTGGCGCGCCACGTAATCCGGTGACGCCACCAGCACCCGGCGGTTCCAGGGGGCCAGGGGCAGGGCGATGTAGTTGGCGTCTGTGTTCCAGCCGTAACGCAGGGCGACGTCCACCGGGTCGCGAAACAGGTTGGTGACCTGGTCCGACACCAGGAACCGTAAGGCCAGTTCAGGGTGCAGGCGCCGGAACTCGGTGAGCATCGGCAGCAGGATATTGCGCCCCAGGTCCGAAGGCGCAGCAATCTGCAACGTGCCCCGCAGCGGCGCGTTATCGCCCCGCAAGCGTTCGCGACCCAGCTCCAGTTGTTCCAGCACGCCACGGGCGGTGGGCAGGTACTGTTCGCCCTCGGCACTCAAGCGCAGGCTGCGGGTGGTGCGGGTAAACAGGCGTACCTCCAGCTCCCGTTCCAGGCGCTTGATCGCCGCTGCCACCTGGCCTGGCAACAGATTCGCCTCCACGGCAGCCGCAGTGAAACTGCCCAAAGCGGCACTGCGCAGGAACAGGCCGAGATCATCGATGCGGATCATTTTCACTCCAAAAATGAAAGTGTTGCTGCATTTTGTCGATTTTTCTTCGTCCTGGGAACAGTGAAAATGCAAGCCATCGAGGGCCATCGTCCTTCTTCACCCGTGAGATTCCATGAAAGCAATTACCTTCACCGAACATGGCCTGCCCATCGACGATCCGCGCTCGCTGATTGATGTGAATATCGAAGCACCCCAACCGGGCCCTCGGGACCTGCTGGTGCAAGTACAGGCCGTGGCGGTCAACCCGGTCGATACCAAAGTGCGTTCCGGCACCTTTGCCAAGGAGCCGAAAATCCTCGGCTGGGACGCGGCAGGCATCGTGCAGGAGGTGGGCGCCGAGGTCACCCTGTTCAAACCGGGCGACGCGGTGTACTACGCCGGTTCCTTGATCCGCGCTGGCAGCTACAGCCAATTGCAGGTCGTCGACGAGCGCATCGTCGGCCACCGGCCACGTACCCTGGATGCCGCCCACGCCGCCGCCTTGCCGCTGACCTCGATCACCGCCTGGGAGTTGCTGTTCGATCGCCTTGGCGTGAGCGAAGGCGGCGGCGAGGGTGATGTGTTGTTGGTGGTCGGTGCCGGTGGCGGCGTGGGTTCGATCCTGGTGCAACTGGCCCGTCAACTGACAAAAATGACGGTGATCGGTACCGCCTCGCGCCCGGAGACTGTCGAGTGGGTCCAGCGCATGGGCGCCCATCATGTGATTGACCATCACCGGCCGATGCTGGCCCAGCTTCAAGCGCTGGGGGTTGATGGGGTCAGTCATGTTGCCAGCCTCACCCATACCCAGGAGTACCTTGCGCAACTGGTCGAAGTGCTGCGCCCCCAAGGGCGACTGGGTTTGATCGACGATCCGGCCAGCCTGGATGTCATGCCGCTCAAGCTCAAGTCCTTGTCCTTGCACTGGGAACTGATGTTCACCCGCTCGCTGTTTGAAACAGCGGACATGATCCAGCAACACCATCTGCTCAACCGCGTTGCGCAACTGGTCGACCAAGGCGTGTTGCATACCACGCTGGGGGCGCATTTTGGGTCGATCAACGCGGCCAACATGCGCAGCGCCCATGCCCTGGTGGAAAGCGGCAAGGCGCGGGGCAAGATTGTGCTGGAGAATTTTCAATGAACACCCTGATCAAAGCCTTGGGCTTATCGCTGTGCGCAATGCTTGCCGGATGCGCCAGCCAATCTACCAATGGAGTCGCCAGCATGACCAAACCCTTGATATCCATCGCCGTACTCAAGGCCAAGCCAGGCCAGGAACAAGCGCTCAAGGCCGGTTTGCTGGCCCTGGTCGAGCCGACCCGTACCGAGCCAGGCAACCTGGATTACGTGTTGTTCGAACTGCGTGATGATCCCGGCACGTTCTATATGCGTGAAGCGTTCAAGAACCAGGCGGCCCTCGATGCGCACTTTGCGATGCCGTACTTCCAGCGCTTTGCCGCCACGGCGGATGACTTGCTCAACGAACCACTGAAACTGATCTTTCTTGAGCAAGTGTCCAACTGAGGCCGTACACCGCAACTGATTGTAGGAGCGAGCTTGCTTGCGAAAAACGCCTAGGCGCCGCGTTTATCCGGGGTGCCTGGGTTATCGTTGACGATCTTCGCGAGCAAGCTCGCTCCTACAGGAGGTGTGGGTCAATCAATCCCAGCTCAACGCCCCGCCAGTCTGATACTCGATCACGCGGGTCTCGAAGAAGTTCTTCTCTTTCTTCAAGTCCATGATCTCGCTCATCCAAGGAAACGGGTTGGTCGTGCCCGGGTATTCTTCCTTCAAGCCAATCTGTGACAGGCGACGGTTGGCGATGAATTTGAGGTAGTCCTCCATCATCGCCGCGTTCATGCCCAGCACGCCGCGCGGCATGGTGTCGCGTGCGTATTCGATCTCCAGCTGGGTCCCTTGCAGGATCATCT
>NZ_VFIL01000016.1 GCF_007858285.1 Pseudomonas brenneri
CATGTGAGAGTAGGTCATCGTCAAGATTAAATTCCGAAACCCCAATTGCGAAAGCAGTTGGGGTTTTGTTTTGGGCGCTCGGAAAGGGGCTGCTACAAGCTTCAAGTTTCCAGCTGCAAGATTCCAATATCACCGGTCAGCTTGCTTTCTATGCAATGGCCCTACGCATGGCTATCATGCGTGCCTCATTGTGAGGCGAGACCTGCATGCTGACGTTGTTAAAACTTCTGAAAGATGGCCGATTCCATTCGGGTGAAGCGCTAGGCGCAGCCCTGGGCGTCAGTCGTAGTGCTGTGTGGAAGCAGCTCCAGCATCTGGAGGTTGAGCTGGATCTGACCATTCATAAAGTCAGGGGTAGAGGCTATCAATTGGCGTCCCCGCTGGTTCTGCTGAGTGCTGACGAGATCGCCTTGCAGTCGCCGCTGTGCGCAGGTTCGGTTTTTATATCCGATACCATCGACTCCACTAATGCCGAGGCTCTACGTCTTATCGATGCGGGGCAAGCGGCACCCTTCCTGGTTCTCTCTGAGCAGCAGACTGCTGGCAGGGGGCGTCGAGGGCGTCAGTGGGTCAGTCCATTTGCACAGAATGTTTACTACAGCCTTGTGCTGCGTATCGATGGTGGTTTGCGACAGCTTGAAGGCCTGAGCCTCGTCGTGGGGTTGGCAGTAATGCAAACCCTGCGCGATCTTGGTGTCCAGGGGGCAGGTTTGAAATGGCCTAATGACGTTCTTGTTGGGTCGAAGAAGATTTCGGGCATTCTTCTTGAATTGGTAGGGGATCCCGCTGATGTTTGTCACGTGGTGCTCGGTATTGGTATCAACGCAAACATGCGGGGCGCTGCGGAAGTTGATCAGCAGTGGACATCGATACAGCTAGAAACGGGGCGCGTGGTAGATCGAAATCATCTGGTCGCTCATCTGGGCCAGGCGTTGCAAGTTTATCTGGAGCGTCATAGGGACTTCGGTTTTGCGGTCATCCGAGAGGAGTGGGAGCGCAATCATCTATGGCAGGGTAGGGCGGTGTCGTTGATCGCCGGTGTCAACCAGATAGATGGTGTTGTGCTGGGTATCGACGGTCAAGGCGCGCTACGTCTTGAAGTGAATGGTGTTGAGAAAATCTACAGTGGCGGTGAGTTAAGCCTGAGGTTGCGTGATGATTCTTGAGCTCGACTGTGGGAATAGCTTCATCAAATGGCGTGTCCTTGAGGCAAGCCAGGCGGCCGTTTTTGCTGAAGGTGTTGTTGATTCGGATGTGGCGTTGCTGGGTGGTCTTCACTCACTGGCTGGTCTTTCACTGCAGCACTGCAGATTGGTCAGTGTGCGCGCTCAGGAAGAGACCAATCGCCTGGTAGGCGTGTTGGTTGCAGCCTTTGGTGTCTCTATAAGCTGTGCTGCGCCAGCGCGTGAGATGGCGGGTGTGCGCAATGGGTATGAAGAGTACGCCCGTTTGGGGCTGGATCGTTGGCTGGCGATGCTTGGAGGTTTCCAGCTAGCCTCTGGAGCATGCCTGGTACTTGATTTCGGTACGGCGGCCACTGCTGATTTCATCACGGCAGATGGCGAGCATCTTGGGGGGTTTATCTGCCCTGGTATGCCGCTGATGAGAAATCAGCTGCGCACCCACACCCGAAAAATACGCTATGACGATGTTGCCGCTGAGCGTGCATTGGAAAGCCTTGTACCTGGACGTACCACTGCCCAGGCCGTTGAGCGGGGTTGTACGCTCATGCTGCGTGGATTCGCGCAGTCGCAACTGGAGCTGGCCCGCAGTTACTGGGGGGGCGACTTTTCGGTTTTCCTTACGGGTGGTGATGCTGAGTTGGTCGCTGACGCCTTGCCAGGCGCTCGCTTCGTTCCGGACCTGGTATTTGTCGGCTTGGCGATGGCATGCCCTTTGTCTTGAGGTTTTTATGCGTTGGTTGTTTCTGTTGTTGCTGGTCCTCAATGTCTTTTATTACGTCTGGCACCAGCAAGAGGCGCCCTTGCGTGCAAAGGATGTAACGCCCTTGGCGCTATATCGGGGCTCTCAGCAGGATATTCAGTTGTTGAGCGAGTCGGCTGACGCTGTGGCGCGTCGCGATCGGCCCAAGGCTCCAGAGGCGCCTGCAGGTTGCTTGTATATCGGTGGGTTCGCAGGCCAGGAGCAAGCCCAGTTCCTTGAGCAGCGTCTGATCAGCCTGGATATCAAGGCTCGAATCCAGTCGTTGGTCTCGGCGGGCGCGCCTTCTTTCTGGTTGCGTGTAGCACCTGAAAGTCGCCGCCTGGCTGACGATCTGCCGTTTGAAAGCCTTGCTAATGAATTCAATGAGTTAAAACATAAAATAATGCCGTGCGAAGGCATTGCAACTGTCGAATAGTTTGCATAGAATGGCGCCCGCTCCACAGTGATGACCCTTTTGGGAAGTTGGTGTGAAGCGATCGTCACGCAGCTAACCTCATATTTTTAATGAGAAAATGCTTGACAGAAGGTCGGCGTAATGTAAAATGCCGGCTCGCTTAGGAGGGGTTCCCGAGCGGCCAAAGGGATCAGACTGTAAATCTGACGTCTACGACTTCGAAGGTTCGAATCCTTCCCCCTCCACCATTTTTAGCGTGAGCTGCAAGCTCCGCGGGTATAGTTTAGTGGTAGAACCTCAGCCTTCCAAGCTGATGATGCGGGTTCGATTCCCGCTACCCGCTCCAAGTTTGCAGGTTGTGCAAGATGTTTCGCTCTTGTAGCTCAGTTGGTAGAGCACACCCTTGGTAAGGGTGAGGTCAGCGGTTCAAATCCGCTCAAGAGCTCCATATAACAAGGCAGATATGAAAATATCTGCCTTTGTTTTAACAGCTGTCTCGGCTTGATTCTGTTTTACCTGGTGTTATCAGGTTGTTTCAAGTCTCTTGGGGTTGGTTGTTGTAAAGTCTTTTTCAGGCCTGCATAATGGTCGGCCTGATTTTGTTTTAGGTCAGTAGCTCAATTGGCAGAGCGACGGTCTCCAAAACCGTAGGTTGGGGGTTCGATTCCCTCCTGACCTGCCAGATTCACGTGGTGTATCTGGCTTTCTTTTCACAGGATCTTCATAGATGACTCCTAAGGCTGAAGCTCAAAGCTCTCGTTTCGATCTGGTTAAGTGGCTCGCTGTCGTCGCTTTGGTGGTCGTAGGCGTTGTTGGCAATCAGTATTATTCTGCTTCGCCGGTCCTGTACCGCGTACTCGTATTGCTTGCTCTTGCTGCTGTGGCTGTGTTTATCGGTCTGCAGACTGTAAAGGGTAAGTCTTTCGCCGTACTGGTTAAGGAAGCTCGCACCGAAATACGTAAAGTCGTTTGGCCAACTCGCCAAGAAACCACGCAGACCACGCTAATTGTTGTGGCTGTTGTTCTGGTTATGGCGTTGCTGTTGTGGGGTCTTGATTCCCTGCTCGGCTGGCTTGTTTCCTTGATTGTTGGCTAAGGGTGTCCCGTGGCTAAGCGTTGGTACGTTGTGCATGCTTACTCGGGTTACGAGAAGCATGTCATGCGCTCTTTGCTAGAGCGCGTAAAGCTGGCAGGCATGGAAGATGGCTTCGGCGAAATTCTGGTTCCCACTGAAGAAGTGGTAGAGATGCGCAATGGCCAGAAGCGCAAAAGCGAACGCAAGTTCTTCCCTGGCTACGTGCTGGTACAGATGGACATGAATGAGGGTACTTGGCACTTGGTCAAGGACACTCCTCGCGTGATGGGCTTTATCGGCGGTACCGCTGACAAGCCTGCGCCGATCACCGACAAAGAGGCAGAAGCGATTCTGCGTCGTGTTGCTGACGGTAGCGACAAGCCGAAGCCGAAGACATTGTTCGAGCCGGGCGAAGTTGTTCGTGTCACTGATGGTCCGTTTGCTGATTTTAACGGCACTGTCGAAGAAGTTAACTACGAAAAGAGCCGGATCCAAGTGGCAGTGCTCATTTTCGGTCGCTCTACTCCGGTAGAGTTGGAGTTCAGCCAGGTCGAGAAGGTCTAGCTGACAAAGCATCCCAACCCCGCAGCCTTAGGCTGTGGGGTTTTGTCGTCACTGGGATAAACGCGCAAGTAACCGGGGAGCCTTTCGAGGCGCTTGAACCCGTAATTGGAGTGCCTCATGGCCAAGAAGATTACCGCTTACATCAAGCTGCAAGTGAAGGCCGCTCAGGCCAACCCTAGCCCACCCGTCGGTCCAGCTCTGGGTCAGCACGGCGTGAACATCATGGAATTCTGCAAGGCCTTCAACGCCCGTACTCAGGGTATTGAGCCAGGTCTGCCGACTCCAGTGATCATCACTGTATACAGCGACCGTAGCTTCACTTTCGAAACCAAGTCGACCCCGGCTTCGGTTTTGTTGAAGAAAGCTGCTGGTCTGACTAGCGGTTCCGCTCGTCCGAACACCGTTAAGGTTGGCACTGTAACTCGTGCTCAGCTGGAAGAAATCGCGAAAACCAAAAACGCGGATCTGACTGCAGCTGATATGGATGCAGCCGTGCGTACCATCGCTGGTTCTGCTCGTAGCATGGGCCTTAACGTGGAGGGTGTGTAATGGCTAAGCTGACCAAGCGCCAAAAGGCTATCGCCGGCAAAATCGAAGCGGGCAAGTCCTACAACTTTGTAGACGCTGCTGCCCTGCTGACCGAGCTGTCGACTGTCAAGTTCAGCGAGTCCGTTGACGTTGCTGTAAACCTGGGTGTTGACCCACGTAAATCCGACCAGGTCGTTCGTAGCGCTACTGTGCTGCCACACGGTACTGGCAAGACTGTACGTGTTGCTGTCTTCACCCAAGGCCCGGCAGCTGAAGCTGCTCTGGCCGCTGGCGCCGATCGCGTTGGCATGGACGACCTGGCTGCCGAAATGAAAGGCGGCGACCTGAACTATGACGTCGTTATTGCCTCCCCGGATGCAATGCGCGTTGTAGGTCAGTTGGGTCAGATCCTGGGCCCACGTGGCCTGATGCCTAACCCGAAAGTCGGTACCGTAACGCCAGACGTAGCCACCGCGGTTAAAAACGCCAAGGCTGGTCAGGTTCGTTATCGCACCGACAAAAACGGCATCATTCACACCTCCGTTGGCAAGGTCGGCTTCGACGCCGTCAAGCTGAAGGAAAACGTTGAAGCCCTGATCGCTGATCTGAAGCGTATCAAGCCAGCTTCCTCGAAAGGTATCTACGTCAAGCGCGTTACCCTGAGCACCACTATGGGCCCAGGTCTGGTCATCGACCAAGGCTCGCTGGACGTATAAGACACACATTGGCGTGAGTGATCGCGCCAATTGAAAGATTGGGGTCCCTGCCTGGCGGGGGCTATCCAAGACCGTAGGCGACGCAAGTCTTAAACCATCAAGCCTACGCAGATGGTGCTCCCGGTTCCTTACCGAATCAGACACCAAAACGACATCCGGCCTAGGCCAGATGAAACGGTAACAAGCAGGAGTTAAACCCGTGGCAATTAATCTCGAAGACAAGAAGGCCATCGTCGCTGAAGTCAACGAGGCTGCCAAAGCTGCTCTGTCCGCTGTCGTGGCTGATGCCCGTGGTGTGACAGTAAGCGCTATGACCGGACTCCGTAAAGAGGCTCGTGAAGCTGGCGTATACGTACGTGTTGTACGTAACACCCTGCTCAAGCGCGCTGTTGCTGACACTGAATACAGTGTCCTCAACGACGTGTTCACCGGCCCGACCCTGATTGCGTTCTCCAAAGATCACCCGGGCGCTGCTGCTCGTTTGTTCAAGGAATTCGCCAAGGGTCAGGATAAGTTCGAGATCAAGGCAGCTGCGTTCGAGGGCAAGTTCCTCGCAGCTAACCAAATCGACGTACTGGCAACACTGCCGACCCGTAACGAAGCTATTTCTCAGCTGATGAGCGTGATTCAAGGCGCTACCAGCAAGTTGGCTCGTACTCTGGCCGCAGTTCGCGAGCAAAAAGAAGCTGCCGCAGCCTAAGGCTGAGCGACCTCTCTCGCGTTTTTTTGTTTATTTCGATGGCCGCGTAGGCCGTCCCCCAATTCAGGAAATACAGCAATGTCTATCTCCCAAGACGATATCCTCAACGCCGTAGCTGAAATGTCGGTTCTGCAGGTTGTTGAGCTGATCAAAGCTTTCGAAGAAAAATTCGGCGTTTCCGCTGCCGCTGCTTCCGCTGGCCCAGCTGTTGCTGCTGTTGCTGCTGAAGAGCAAACCGAATTCAACGTCATGCTGCTGGAAGCTGGCGAGAAGAAAGTAAACGTGATCAAGGCAGTACGTGAACTGACCGGTCTGGGCCTGAAAGAAGCCAAGGCTGTAGTTGACGGCGCTCCTGCCCAGGTTCTGGAAGCTGTGTCGAAAGACGCCGCTGACAAAGCCAAAGCTACTCTGGAAGAAGCAGGCGCTAAAGTCGAGCTGAAGTAAGCATCGACCTTGCGTCTCCAGCCCAAGCGTTAAGCTGAAGGCTGATGGCTGGTGGCTCTTGCCACCGGCCTTTTTCCGTTCTTGGCTGTCGACTCGGTCGCCGCCACTAACGCGCTGTAGCCACCCGATGCGGTGGTGCAAACCATGGGGTTTGCAAGATTTTCTGGCTGCTCCCGTCGGGAGGGCCAAACAAGCAGGTGACCAAGCTGGGGAACGCTGATGGCTTACTCATATACTGAGAAAAAACGTATCCGCAAGGACTTTAGCAAGTTGCCGGACGTCATGGATGTCCCGTACCTTCTGGCTATCCAGCTGGATTCGTATCGTGAATTCTTGCAGGCGGGAGCGACCAAAGATCAGTTCCGCGACGTGGGCCTGCATGCGGCCTTCAAATCCGTTTTCCCGATCATCAGCTACTCCGGCAATGCTGCGCTGGAGTACGTCGGTTATCGCCTGGGCGAACCGGCATTTGATGTCAAAGAATGCGTGTTGCGCGGTGTTACGTACGCCGTACCTTTGCGGGTAAAAGTCCGTCTGATCATTTTCGACAAAGAATCGTCGAACAAAGCGATCAAGGACATCAAAGAGCAAGAAGTCTACATGGGCGAAATCCCATTGATGACTGAGAACGGTACCTTCGTTATCAACGGTACCGAGCGTGTAATTGTTTCCCAGCTGCACCGTTCCCCGGGCGTGTTCTTCGATCACGACCGCGGCAAGACGCACAGCTCCGGCAAGCTCCTGTACTCCGCGCGGATCATTCCGTACCGTGGTTCGTGGTTGGACTTCGAGTTCGACCCGAAAGACTGCGTGTTCGTGCGTATCGACCGTCGTCGCAAGCTGCCGGCCTCGGTACTGCTGCGCGCGCTCGGCTATACCACTGAGCAAGTGCTGGACGCCTTCTACACCACCAACGTATTCAGCCTGAAGGATGAAACCCTCAGCCTGGAGCTGATTGCTTCGCGTCTGCGTGGTGAAATTGCGGTCCTGGACATTCAGGACGAGAAGGGCAAGGTCATTGTTGAAGCTGGCCGTCGTATTACTGCGCGCCACATCAACCAGATCGAAAAAGCCGGTATCAAGTCGCTGGACGTGCCTCTGGACTACGTCCTGGGTCGCACCACCGCCAAGGTCATCGTTCACCCGGCTACAGGCGAAATCCTGGCTGAGTGCAACACCGAGCTGAACACCGAGATCCTGGCAAAAATCGCCAAGGCCCAGGTTGTTCGCATCGAGACCCTGTACACCAACGACATCGACTGCGGTCCGTTCGTCTCCGACACCCTGAAGATCGACTCCACCAGCAACCAATTGGAAGCGCTGGTCGAGATCTATCGCATGATGCGTCCTGGCGAGCCACCAACCAAAGACGCTGCCGAAACCCTGTTCAACAACCTGTTCTTCAGCCCAGAGCGCTATGACCTGTCTGCTGTAGGCCGGATGAAGTTCAACCGTCGTATCGGTCGTACCGAGATCGAAGGTTCGGGCGTGTTGTGCAAGGAAGACATCGTTGCGGTCCTGAAGACTCTGGTCGACATCCGTAACGGCAAAGGCATCGTCGATGACATCGACCACCTGGGTAACCGTCGTGTTCGCTGCGTAGGCGAAATGGCTGAGAACCAGTTCCGCGTTGGCCTGGTACGTGTTGAGCGTGCGGTCAAAGAGCGTCTGTCGATGGCTGAAAGCGAAGGCCTGATGCCGCAAGACCTGATCAACGCCAAGCCAGTGGCTGCGGCGGTGAAAGAGTTCTTCGGTTCCAGTCAGCTCTCGCAGTTCATGGACCAGAACAACCCGCTCTCCGAGATCACCCACAAGCGCCGTGTTTCTGCACTGGGCCCGGGCGGTCTGACGCGTGAGCGTGCTGGCTTTGAAGTTCGTGACGTACACCCGACGCACTACGGTCGTGTATGCCCGATCGAAACGCCGGAAGGTCCGAACATCGGCCTGATCAACTCCCTGGCGGCCTATGCGCGCACCAACCAGTACGGCTTCCTGGAAAGCCCGTACCGTGTGGTGAAAGACGCGTTGGTCACCGACGAGATCGTCTTCCTGTCCGCCATCGAAGAAGCTGATCACGTGATCGCTCAGGCTTCGGCCACGATGAACGACAAGAAAGTCCTGATCGATGAGCTGGTAGCTGTTCGTCACCTGAACGAGTTCACCGTCAAGGCGCCGGAAGACGTCACCTTGATGGACGTGTCGCCCAAGCAGGTAGTTTCGGTCGCAGCGTCGCTGATCCCGTTCCTGGAGCACGATGACGCCAACCGTGCGTTGATGGGTTCCAACATGCAGCGTCAGGCTGTACCCACCCTGCGTGCCGACAAGCCGCTGGTAGGTACCGGCATGGAGCGTAACGTAGCTCGTGACTCCGGCGTTTGCGTCGTGGCTCGTCGTGGCGGCGTGATCGACTCTGTTGATGCCAGCCGTATCGTGGTTCGTGTTGCTGATGACGAAGTTGAAACTGGCGAAGCCGGTGTCGACATCTACAACCTGACCAAGTACACCCGCTCCAACCAGAACACCTGCATCAACCAGCGTCCGCTGGTGCGTAAGGGTGATCGGGTTCAGCGCAGCGATATCATGGCAGACGGTCCGTCCACCGATATGGGTGAGCTGGCACTGGGCCAGAACATGCGCATCGCGTTCATGGCCTGGAACGGTTACAACTTCGAAGACTCCATCTGCCTGTCCGAGCGTGTAGTTCAGGAAGATCGCTTCACCACGATCCACATTCAGGAACTGACCTGTGTGGCACGTGACACCAAGCTTGGGCCTGAAGAGATCACTGCGGACATCCCGAACGTGGGTGAAGCTGCACTGAACAAACTGGACGAAGCCGGTATCGTTTACGTAGGTGCTGAAGTTGGCGCTGGCGACATTCTGGTAGGTAAGGTTACTCCGAAAGGCGAGACCCAACTGACGCCAGAAGAGAAGCTGTTGCGTGCCATCTTCGGTGAAAAAGCCAGCGACGTTAAAGACACCTCCCTGCGTGTACCTACCGGTACCAAGGGTACTGTCATCGACGTACAGGTCTTCACCCGTGACGGCGTTGAGCGTGATGCTCGTGCACTGTCCATCGAGAAGACCCAGCTCGACGAGATCCGCAAGGACCTGAACGAAGAGTTCCGTATCGTTGAAGGCGCGACCTTCGAACGTCTGCGTTCCGCCCTGGTAGGCCACAAGGCCGAAGGCGGCGCCGGCCTGAAGAAAGGTCAGGACATCACCGACGAAATCCTCGACGGTCTTGAGCACGGCCAGTGGTTCAAACTGCGCATGGCTGAAGATGCTCTGAACGAGCAGCTTGAGAAGGCCCAGGCCTACATCGTTGATCGCCGCCGTCTGCTGGACGACAAGTTCGAAGACAAGAAGCGCAAACTGCAGCAGGGCGATGACCTGGCTCCAGGCGTGCTGAAAATCGTCAAGGTTTACCTGGCAATCCGTCGTCGCATCCAGCCGGGCGACAAGATGGCCGGTCGTCACGGTAACAAAGGTGTGGTCTCCGTGATCATGCCGGTTGAAGACATGCCGCACGATGCCAATGGCACCCCGGTCGACGTCGTCCTCAACCCGTTGGGCGTACCTTCGCGTATGAACGTTGGTCAGATCCTTGAAACCCACCTGGGCCTCGCGGCCAAAGGCCTGGGCGAGAAGATCAACCGTATGATCGAAGAGCAGCGCAAGGTCGCTGACCTGCGTAAGTTCCTGCACGAGATCTACAACGAGATCGGCGGTCGCAACGAAGAGCTGGACACCTTTACCGACCAGGAAATCCTGGATCTGGCGAAGAACCTGCGCGGCGGCGTTCCAATGGCTACCCCAGTGTTCGACGGTGCCAAGGAAAGCGAAATCAAGGCCATGCTGAAACTGGCAGACTTGCCAGAAAGCGGCCAGATGCAGCTGTTCGACGGCCGTACCGGCAACAAGTTCGAGCGCCCGGTTACTGTTGGCTACATGTACATGCTGAAGCTGAACCACTTGGTAGACGACAAGATGCACGCTCGTTCTACCGGTTCGTACAGCCTGGTTACCCAGCAGCCGCTGGGTGGTAAGGCTCAGTTCGGTGGTCAGCGTTTCGGGGAGATGGAGGTCTGGGCACTGGAAGCATACGGTGCTGCATACACTCTGCAAGAAATGCTCACAGTGAAGTCGGACGATGTGAACGGTCGTACCAAGATGTACAAAAACATCGTGGACGGCGATCACCGTATGGAGCCGGGCATGCCCGAGTCCTTCAACGTGTTGATCAAAGAAATTCGTTCCCTCGGCATCGATATCGATCTGGAAACCGAATAACACGTGACGCGAATCGAGAGCGGGGCTATTTAGCCCGCTCTCTGCTCCGCCAGGAGGAAAGGCCTTGAAAGACCTACTGAATTTGCTGAAAAACCAGGGTCAAGTCGAAGAGTTCGACGCCATCCGTATTGGACTGGCATCGCCTGAGATGATCCGTTCGTGGTCGTTCGGTGAAGTTAAAAAGCCGGAAACCATCAACTACCGTACGTTCAAACCTGAGCGTGACGGCCTGTTCTGCGCCAAGATCTTTGGCCCGGTAAAGGATTACGAGTGCCTGTGCGGTAAGTACAAGCGCTTGAAGCACCGTGGTGTGATCTGCGAGAAGTGCGGCGTTGAAGTTGCACTGGCCAAGGTTCGTCGTGAGCGCATGGCGCACATCGAGCTGGCTTCGCCGGTTGCCCATATCTGGTTCCTGAAGTCGCTGCCGTCCCGTATCGGCTTGCTGATGGACATGACCCTGCGTGATATCGAACGCGTTCTCTACTTCGAGAGCTATGTCGTTATCGATCCAGGCATGACCACCCTTGAAAAGGGTCAGCTGCTGAACGACGAGCAGTACTTCGAAGCGCTGGAAGAGTTCGGCGACGATTTCGATGCCCGCATGGGTGCCGAAGCTGTCCGCGAACTGCTGCACGCTATCGACCTGGAGCACGAGATTGGCCGTCTGCGCGAAGAAATTCCGCAAACCAATTCCGAAACCAAGATCAAGAAGCTGTCCAAGCGTCTGAAGTTGATGGAAGCCTTCCAGGGTTCCGGCAACCTCCCAGAGTGGATGGTGCTGACCGTTCTGCCGGTTCTGCCGCCAGACCTGCGTCCGCTGGTACCGTTGGACGGTGGTCGTTTCGCGACGTCCGACCTCAACGACCTGTACCGCCGCGTGATCAACCGTAACAACCGCTTGAAGCGCCTGCTTGATCTGTCCGCTCCGGACATCATCGTGCGCAACGAAAAGCGTATGTTGCAGGAAGCTGTCGACGCCTTGCTCGACAACGGTCGTCGTGGCCGCGCTATCACCGGTTCCAACAAGCGTCCTCTGAAATCCCTGGCTGACATGATCAAGGGTAAGCAGGGTCGTTTCCGTCAGAACTTGCTCGGTAAGCGTGTTGACTACTCCGGTCGTTCGGTAATTACCGTAGGCCCGACCCTGCGTCTGCACCAGTGCGGTCTGCCTAAGAAGATGGCGCTGGAGCTGTTCAAGCCGTTCATCTTCGGCAAGCTGGAAATGCGCGGTCTCGCGACCACCATCAAAGCGGCCAAGAAAATGGTCGAGCGCGAACTGCCAGAGGTTTGGGACGTTCTCGCTGAAGTGATCCGCGAACACCCGGTTCTCCTCAACCGTGCACCGACCCTTCACCGTCTGGGTATCCAGGCATTTGAACCGGTACTGATCGAAGGTAAGGCTATCCAGCTGCACCCTCTGGTCTGTGCTGCGTACAACGCCGACTTCGACGGCGACCAAATGGCCGTGCACGTACCGCTGACACTGGAAGCCCAGTTGGAAGCGCGTGCGTTGATGATGTCGACCAACAACATTCTGTCGCCAGCCAACGGTGAGCCAATCATCGTTCCGTCGCAGGACGTTGTATTGGGTCTGTACTACATGACCCGTGAAGCGATCAACGCCAAGGGCGAAGGTCGTGTATTCGCTGACCTGCAAGAAGTTGACCGTGTGTTCCGTGCCGGCGAAGCCGCACTGCACGCCAAGGTCAAGGTGCGGATCCACGAAACCGTCAACGACCGTGACGGCGGCAGCGTGAGCAACGTTCGTATCGTCGACACCACTGTCGGCCGTGCGCTGTTGTACCAGGTTGTGCCAAAAGGCCTGTCGTACGACGTCGTCAACCTGCCGATGAAGAAAAAGGCGATCTCCAAGCTGATCAACCAGTGCTACCGCGTGGTTGGTCTGAAAGAGACCGTGATCTTCGCTGACCAGTTGATGTACACCGGTTTTGCTTACTCGACCATTTCCGGCGTTTCCATCGGTGTTAACGACTTCGTTATCCCGGATGAAAAAGCCCGCATCATCAGTGCCGCCACTGACGAAGTGAAAGAGATCGAGAGCCAGTACGCCTCCGGCCTGGTAACCCAGGGCGAGAAGTACAACAAAGTGATCGACCTTTGGTCCAAGGCCAACGACGAAGTGTCCAAGGCGATGATGGCCAACCTCTCGAAAGAGAAAGTCATCGACCGCCATGGTGTCGAAGTCGATCAAGAGTCTTTCAACTCGATGTACATGATGGCCGACTCGGGCGCACGGGGTTCTGCTGCGCAGATCCGTCAGCTCGCCGGTATGCGTGGCCTGATGGCCAAGCCGGACGGTTCCATCATCGAAACGCCGATTACTGCGAACTTCCGTGAAGGTTTGAGCGTACTTCAGTACTTCATCTCCACGCACGGTGCTCGTAAAGGTCTGGCGGATACCGCGTTGAAAACCGCTAACTCCGGTTACCTGACTCGTCGTCTGGTAGACGTTGCACAAGATCTGGTTGTAACCGAGATCGATTGCGGCACCGAGCATGGCCTGCTGATGACTCCGCACATTGAAGGCGGTGACGTTGTAGAGCCGCTGGGTGAGCGCGTATTGGGTCGTGTTATTGCCCGTGACGTATTCAAGCCAGGTACCGAGGAAGTTATCGTTCCTGCCGGCACCCTGGTAGATGAGAAGTGGGTCGAGTTCATCGAACTCAACAGCATCGACGAAGTGATTGTTCGCTCGCCGATCAGCTGCGAAACCCGCTACGGCATCTGCGCCAAGTGCTACGGTCGTGACTTGGCTCGTGGTCACCAGGTGAACATCGGTGAAGCGGTTGGCGTTATCGCTGCCCAGTCCATCGGTGAGCCGGGTACCCAGCTGACCATGCGTACGTTCCACATCGGTGGTGCGGCAAGCCGGACCTCCGCGGCTGACAGCGTTCAGGTGAAGAATGGCGGTACTGTCCGTCTGCACAACCTGAAACACGTTGAGCGAGTGGATGGCCACCTGGTTGCTGTGTCCCGTTCCGGTGAGCTGGCAATCGCTGATGACTTCGGTCGTGAGCGTGAGCGTTACAAGCTGCCGTACGGTGCTGTGATTTCGGTTAAAGAAGGTGACAAGGTCGACGCTGGCGCAATCGTGGCCAAGTGGGATCCGCACACTCACCCAATCGTTACCGAAATGAAAGGTACCGTGACCTACGTGGGCATGGAAGAAGGCATCACGATCAAGCGTCAGACTGACGAATTGACCGGTATGACCAACATTGAAGTACTCGACGCCAAAGATCGTCCAGCTGCCGGTAAAGACATCCGTCCTGCCGTGAAGATGGTCGATGACAACGGCAAGGATCTGTTGCTGCCAGGCACTGACGTTATCGCTCAGTACTTCCTGCCAGCCAACGCCCTGGTCGGTGTGGCGGATGGTGCGAAGATCGCGATCGGTGATGTTATCGCGCGTATCCCGCAAGAAACTTCGAAGACCCGCGACATCACCGGTGGTCTGCCGCGTGTTGCCGACTTGTTCGAAGCTCGTCGTCCGAAAGAAGCGTCGATTCTGGCTGAAGTCAGCGGCACCATCGCGTTCGGTAAAGAAACCAAGGGCAAGCGCCGTCTGGTCATTACCCCGAACGACGGTACCGATCCGTACGAAGAGCTGATTCCGAAGTGGCGTCACCTGAACGTCTTCGAAGGCGAACAGGTAAACCGCGGCGAAGTTATCTCTGACGGCCCGAGCGATCCACACGACATCCTGCGTCTGCTGGGTGTGAGTGCGCTGGCCAAGTACATCGTTAACGAGATCCAGGACGTTTACCGTCTGCAGGGCGTGAAGATCAACGATAAGCACATCGAGACCATCCTGCGTCAGATGCTGCGTAAAGTTGAAATCGCTGAATCCGGCGATTCGAGTTTCATCAAGGGCGACCAGATGGAACTGACTCACGTACTGGTAGAGAACGAGCGTCTGGGCGCGGAAGACAAGTTTGTCTCCAAGTTCACTCGTGTTCTGCTGGGTATCACCAAGGCGTCGTTGTCCACCGAATCGTTCATCTCGGCGGCTTCCTTCCAGGAAACCACTCGCGTACTGACCGAAGCGGCGGTAACCGGCAAGCGCGATTACCTGCGCGGCCTGAAAGAAAACGTGGTTGTGGGTCGTCTGATCCCAGCCGGTACCGGCTTGGCCTACCACAGCGAGCGCAAGCGTCGCCGTGAACTCGACAAGCCGCTGCGCGTAAGCGCCAGTGAAGTGGAAGCTGCACTGACCGAAGCGCTGAACTCTAGCGGTAACTGAGTTCTGCGATAAATAAGACCGGGCCCTGGCAGCCCCGTTCGTCGGAACAAGACAGTTTTGTCGGGTTTCGATGGAGGGGGAGGTCGGGGCCTTGCCTTGACTGGGGGCAAGATCCTCTTTAGACTCTTGTACCCCTAAATTTGGCGGGAATTCGTTCCTGCCATTTTGCTTTTCTTGCAAGACAATAGCGTCGCAAGACAACAGTGGAGCTAGTAGATGGCAACTATCAACCAGCTGGTACGTCAGCCGCGTAAGCGTATCGTCGAGAAATCCGACGTGCCTGCGCTGCAGAACTGCCCGCAACGTCGTGGCGTATGCACCCGTGTGTATACCACCACGCCGAAAAAACCTAACTCGGCACTGCGTAAAGTATGCCGTGTGCGCCTGACCAACGGTTTCGAGGTTTCCTCGTACATCGGCGGTGAAGGCCACAACCTGCAAGAGCACAGCGTGGTACTGATCCGCGGCGGTCGTGTAAAAGACTTGCCAGGTGTTCGTTACCACACCGTACGCGGCTCCTTGGATACTTCCGGCGTTAAAGGTCGTAACCAGGGTCGTTCGAAGTACGGTACCAAGAAGCCTAAGTAGTAGCGGCTTTTTGTAAACTGAATCATCTTATTTTCTGAGTCGATAAGAGTAAGGTCGGAGGCGTCCCGCAAGGGCACCGATTCCGAACGAACCTGAAGACCGTTTGAGGGCTTATCCATGCCAAGAAGACGCGTAGCAGCCAAGCGCGAAGTGCTTGACGATCCAAAATACGGAAGCCAAATCCTGGCCAAGTTCATGAACCACGTGATGGAAAGCGGCAAGAAAGCCGTTGCCGAGCGTATCGTTTATGGCGCGCTGGAAAAGGTTAAAGAACGCAAGAACAGCGACCCCCTGGAAATCTTCGAGAAAGCTCTCGACGCCATCGCTCCGCTGGTCGAAGTGAAGTCGCGCCGTGTAGGCGGTGCTACTTACCAGGTTCCGGTCGAAGTTCGCCCGTCCCGTCGTAACGCCCTGGCAATGCGCTGGTTGGTAGACTTCGCCCGTAAGCGCGGCGAGAAGTCTATGGCTCTGCGTTTGGCCGGCGAGCTGTTGGACGCTGCTGAAGGTAAAGGTGCTGCTGTTAAGAAGCGTGAAGACGTGCACCGTATGGCTGAAGCTAACAAAGCTTTCTCGCACTACCGCTTCTAATCTTAGCTTCACTAATTTTGCGAGGGCTTTATGGCTCGTACTACTCCGATTAGCCGCTACCGTAACATCGGTATCGTTGCTCACGTGGATGCTGGTAAAACCACCACCACCGAGCGCGTACTGTTTTACACCGGCAAAAGTCACAAGATGGGCGAGGTGCATGATGGCGCCGCGACCACAGACTGGATGGTTCAGGAGCAGGAGCGTGGTATTACCATTACTTCTGCTGCTATTACCGCCTTCTGGAAGGGTTCCGAGAAGCAGTACAAAGATGAGCACCGCTTCAACGTAATCGATACCCCGGGCCACGTAGACTTCACCATTGAAGTTGAACGTTCCCTGCGCGTACTCGACGGCGCTGTCGTTGTGTTCTGCGGTACCTCGGGTGTTGAGCCTCAGTCGGAAACCGTATGGCGTCAAGCCAACAAGTACGGCGTTCCACGTCTTGTTTACGTAAACAAGATGGACCGTGCTGGTGCCAACTTCCTGCGCGTGATCGGTCAGATCAAGCAGCGTTTGGGTCATACCCCGGTTCCAATCCAATTGGCCATCGGTTCTGAAGACAATTTCCAGGGGCAGATCGATCTGCTGACCATGGAAGCTGTTTACTGGAACGATGCTGACAAAGGTATGGTTCCTGTTCGCAAGCCAATCCCTGCTGATATGCAGGAACTGGCTGACGAATGGCGCAACAACATGGTTGAAGCTGCGGCCGAAGCCAACGAAGAGCTGATGAACAAGTACCTCGAAGGTGAAGAGCTCACCAACGTGGAAATCAAGGCCGCTCTGCGTCAGCGTACTATCGCTGGTGAGATCGTCTTGGCTGTTTGCGGTTCCTCGTTCAAGAACAAGGGCGTTCCCCTGGTTCTCGATGCTGTGATCGACTACCTGCCAGCGCCAGTTGATATTCCTGCCATCAAGGGTACTGACCCGGATGACGAGACTATCGAGCTGGAGCGTCATGCAGACGACGCAGAACCGTTCTCCGCTTTGGCATTTAAAATTGCCACTGACCCATTCGTGGGTACCTTGACCTTCGTCCGTGTTTACTCGGGCGTGTTGAACTCCGGCGACGGCGTGATCAACTCGGTTAAAGGTAAAAAAGAGCGCGTGGGTCGTATGGTGCAAATGCACGCAAACGCCCGTGAAGAAATCAAGGAAGTACGCGCTGGTGACATCGCGGCCTTGATCGGCATGAAGGACGTCACCACTGGTGAAACCTTGTGCAACGCTGACAAGCCAATCATCCTGGTTCGCATGGACTTCCCGGAGCCGGTTATCTCGGTTGCCGTAGAGCCTAAGACCAAGGATGACCAGGAAAAAATGGGTATCGCTCTGGGCAAGCTTGCTCAGGAAGATCCATCTTTCCGTGTCAAGACTGATGAAGAGACTGGTCAAACGATCATCTCCGGCATGGGCGAGCTGCACCTGGACATCCTGGTTGACCGGATGCGCCGTGAGTTCAACGTCGAAGCCAACATCGGTAAGCCTCAGGTTTCCTATCGTGAGCGCATCACGAAGAATTGTGAAATCGAAGGCAAGTTCGTTCGTCAGTCCGGCGGTCGTGGTCAGTTCGGTCACTGCTGGATCCGTTTTGCTCCTGCTGACGAAGGTCAGGAAGGTCTGCAATTCGTGAACGAAGTAGTAGGTGGTGTGGTTCCTAAGGAATACATCCCTGCTATCCAGAAGGGCATCGAAGAGCAGATGAAGAACGGTGTTGTTGCCGGCTATCCGCTGATCGGCCTGAAAGCAACCGTTTTTGACGGTTCTTACCACGACGTCGACTCCAACGAGATGGCGTTTAAGGTGGCTGCTTCCATGGCAACCAAGCAACTGGCCCAGAAGGGCGGTGGTGAGTTGCTTGAGCCAATCATGGCGGTAGAAGTTGTTACACCTGAAGACTATATGGGTGATGTCATGGGCGACCTTAACCGTCGTCGCGGCATGATCTTGGGTATGGAAGACACGGTTTCCGGCAAAGTGATTCGCGCCGAGGTTCCGTTGGGTGAGATGTTCGGTTATGCGACCGACGTTCGCTCCATGTCCCAGGGTCGCGCAAGCTACTCTATGGAATTCAAAAAATACAACACAGCTCCGGCGCATATCGCTGAAACTGTATCCAAAAAACAAGGCTGATTCAGTCCTTTAGGCAAGGAGTTAATTGTCGTGGCTAAAGAAAAATTTGATCGTTCCCTACCGCACGTCAACGTTGGCACCATCGGTCACGTTGACCACGGTAAAACCACTCTGACTGCTGCTCTGACTCGCGTTTGCTCCGAAGTATTCGGTTCCGCAATCGTTGATTTCGATAAAATCGACAGCGCGCCAGAAGAAAAAGCTCGTGGTATCACCATCAACACCGCTCACGTTGAATACAACTCGCTGATCCGTCACTACGCTCACGTTGACTGCCCAGGTCACGCTGACTATGTGAAGAACATGATCACCGGTGCTGCTCAAATGGACGGCGCTATCCTGGTTTGTTCGGCCGCTGATGGTCCGATGCCACAAACCCGTGAGCACATCCTGCTGTCCCGTCAGGTTGGCGTTCCGTACATCGTGGTTTACCTGAACAAGGCTGACCTGGTAGACGACGCTGAGCTGCTGGAACTGGTTGAGATGGAAGTGCGCGATCTGCTGAGCACTTACGACTTCCCAGGTGACGACACTCCGATCATCATCGGTTCTGCTCGTATGGCTCTGGAAGGCAAAGACGATAACGAAATGGGCACCACGTCCGTTCGTAAACTGGTTGAGACTCTGGACAGCTACATCCCAGATCCAGTTCGTGTTATCGACAAGCCGTTCCTGATGCCAATCGAAGACGTATTCTCGATCTCCGGTCGCGGTACTGTTGTAACTGGTCGTATCGAGCGCGGTATCGTCAAGGTTCAAGATCCACTGGAAATCGTTGGTCTGCGTGACACTACCGTCACCACCTGCACCGGTGTTGAAATGTTCCGTAAGCTGCTCGACGAAGGTCGTGCTGGCGAGAACTGCGGCGTTCTGCTGCGTGGTACCAAGCGTGACGACGTTGAGCGTGGCCAGGTTCTGGTTAAGCCGGGTTCGGTTAAGCCGCACACCAAGTTCGAAGCTGAAGTGTACGTGCTGAGCAAAGAAGAAGGCGGTCGTCACACTCCGTTCTTCAAAGGCTACCGTCCACAGTTCTACTTCCGTACTACCGACGTAACTGGTAACTGCGAACTGCCGGAAGGCGTAGAAATGGTAATGCCAGGCGACAACATCAAAATGGTTGTCACCCTGATCAAGACCATCGCTATGGAAGACGGTCTGCGCTTCGCAATCCGTGAAGGCGGCCGTACCGTTGGTGCTGGTGTTGTAGCTAAAATCATCGAGTAATTATCTCTTCTGAGATAGCTCGGTTTTTTGAGAAGGCCTCCGCTTAGCGGAGGCCTTTTTTATTGGGTTGACACCTATCTGGGGCGTCTATAGAATTGCGCCTCCTTTTAACGGGCGTATTGCGCTCGCTGGGAATAGCAGCCGGAGTCTGAAATCCAATGCAAAATCAGCAAATCCGTATCAGGTTGAAGGCTTTTGACCATCGCCTGATCGACCAATCCACCCAGGAAATCGTGGAAACCGCGAAACGTACTGGGGCACAAGTGCGTGGTCCTATTCCACTGCCTACCCGCAAAGAGCGGTTCACCGTTCTGGTCTCCCCGCACGTCAACAAAGACGCGCGCGACCAGTACGAGATCCGTACTCATAAGCGCGTTCTGGACATCGTCCAGCCAACGGATAAAACCGTTGATGCACTTATGAAGCTTGATCTGGCGGCCGGTGTGGAAGTACAGATCAGCCTCGGCTAAGACTCGGGTCTTAGTCGTGTAACGCTCTGAAATGGGCGGCCATAGCGGGTGAAAGCCCCGTACACTCATGAGGTTTACAACATGACTATTGGTGTAGTCGGTCGTAAATGCGGTATGACCCGTATTTTCACCGAAGAAGGTGTCTCCATTCCGGTCACGGTCATTGAGATCGAACCGAATCGCGTCACCCAGTTCAAAACTGAAGAGACCGATGGCTATCGTGCAGTGCAAGTCACTGTCGGCGAGCGTCGTGCTTCGCGTGTGACTGCTGCTCAAGCAGGTCACTTCGCTAAAGCAAACGTTGCAGCTGGTCGTACTGTCATGGAGTTCCGTCTTGAAGATGGCGACTACCAGGCTGGCGATCTGATCAACGCTGAAATCTTCGCCGCTGGTCAACTGGTTGATGTAACCGGTCAGTCCAAGGGTAAAGGCTTCCAGGGTACGATCAAGCGTTGGAATTTCCGTGGCCAAGACAACACTCACGGTAACTCCGTTTCCCACCGCGTCCCGGGCTCTATTGGCCAGTGCCAGACTCCTGGTCGTGTATTCAAGGGCAAAAAAATGTCCGGTCATATGGGCGCTGAGCGCGTGACCGTGCAGTCCCTCGAAGTAGTGCGCGTCGACGCTGAACGCAATCTGTTGTTGGTCAAGGGTGCTGTTCCTGGCGCTACTGGCGGCAACCTGGTTGTACGTCCAGCGGCCAAGGCTCGCGGTTAAGGGGAAGCTGACATGCAATTAAATGTAAATGACGCTCAAGCGATCGAAGTTTCCGAACTGACATTTGGCGGCGAATTCAACGAGACGCTCGTTCACCAAGCAGTCGTGGCCTACATGGCCGGCGGCCGTCAAGGTAGCAAGCAGCAAAAGACCCGTTCCGACGTTCGTGGTGGCGGTAAGCGCCCTTGGCGTCAGAAAGGTACTGGCCGTGCTCGTGCCGGTACTATCCGTAGCCCAATCTGGCGTGGCGGCGGTACCACTTTCGCAGCTCGTCCACAGGATCACTCTCAGAAGCTCAACAAGAAGATGTACCGCGCAGCACTGCGCTCCATCCTTGCTGAACTCGTGCGTACTGATCGTCTGGTCGTGGTTCAAGACTTCGCTGTTGAAGGTCCGAAAACCAAAGATCTGCTGGGCAAGCTGAACAACATGAATCTGACCGACGTTCTGATCGTGTCCGAAGCTGTTGATCAGAACCTGTACCTGGCTGCTCGCAACCTGCCACACGTTGATGTACGTGACGTGCAAGGTTCCGATCCAGTTAGTCTGATCGCATACGACAAGGTGTTGATCACCGTGTCGGCCGTGAAGAAATTCGAGGAGCTGCTGGGATGAACCAGGAACGCGTATTTAAAGTTCTGCTTGGCCCGCACGTTTCCGAAAAGGCTACGGTTCTGGCTGACAAGAAAGGCCAGTTCGTTTTCAAGGTTGCAACTGACGCAACCAAGCTGGAAATCAAGAAGGCCGTCGAAAGCCTGTTCAGCGTGAAAGTAGAGCGTGTTACTACCCTGAATGTTCTGGGTAAGAGCAAGCGCACTGCTCGCGGTCTGGGCAAGCGTAATGACTGGAAGAAGGCAGTTATCTCCCTTCAGCCAGGCCAAGATCTCGATTTCAGCAGCAGTGCTGAGTAAGGAAGGGGTGCATCATGGCAATCGTTAAATGCAAACCGACTTCCCCTGGCCGCCGTTTTGTGGTCAAGGTGGTCAACCAGGAGCTGCATAAAGGCGCTCCTCACGCACCGCTGCTCGAGAAGAAATCGAAGACTGGTGGTCGTAACAACAATGGTCGCATTACCACTCGTCACATCGGTGGTGGCCATAAGCAGCATTATCGTCTGGTCGATTTCCGTCGCAACGACAAAGATGGCATCTCTGCCACTGTCGAGCGTATCGAATACGATCCAAACCGTACTGCTCACATCGCTCTGCTGCTGTACGCAGATGGCGAGCGTCGCTACATCATCGCGCCTAAAGGCGTGAGTGCTGGCGACCAGCTGATCGCAGGTGCTCTGGCACCGATCAAGCCGGGCAACGCTCTGCAACTGCGTAACATTCCAGTTGGTAGCACCGTACACGGCATCGAATTGAAGCCAGGTAAAGGCGCACAGATCGCTCGTTCCGCTGGTGCTTCGGCTCAGCTGATCGCTCGTGAAGGTGTCTACGTGACCCTGCGTCTGCGTTCTGGTGAGATGCGTAAAGTGCTGGCTGAATGCCGTGCGACCCTGGGCGAAGTCTCGAACTCCGAGCACAGCCTGCGTTCGCTGGGTAAAGCTGGTGCCAAACGCTGGCGTGGCGTTCGCCCAACCGTTCGTGGTGTTGCCATGAACCCGGTTGACCACCCACACGGTGGTGGTGAAGGTCGTACCTCTGGTGGTCGTCATCCGGTATCGCCATGGGGCTTCCCGACTAAGGGCGCGAAGACTCGTGGTAATAAGCGTACCGACAAAATGATCGTCCGTCGTCGCAAGTAAATAGAGGGATACGACAGTGCCACGTTCTCTGAAAAAAGGTCCTTTTATTGATCTTCACCTACTGAAGAAGATCGAAGTGGCGGCGGAAAAGAACGATCGCAAACCAGTTAAGACCTGGTCGCGCCGTTCTATGATCCTGCCACAAATGGTCGGTTTGACCATCGCAGTACACAACGGTCGCCAACACGTCCCAGTTCTCGTTAACGAAGACATGGTCGGCCACAAACTGGGCGAGTTTGCCGGTACCCGCACTTACCGTGGGCACGTGGCAGACAAGAAAGCCAAGCGTTAAGGGGTTAGGAAATGGAAGTAGCCGCTAAGTTGTCGGGCGCTCGAATCTCCGCCCAGAAAGCCCGCTTGGTCGCCGACCAGATCCGCGGGAAGAAGGTGGGCGAAGCGCTCAACCTGTTGGCTTTCAGCAGTAAGAAAGCCGCCGAGATCATGAAGAAAGTGCTGGAGTCGGCCGTAGCCAACGCCGAGCATAACGAAGGCGCAGACGTTGATGACCTGAAGGTCAGCACCGTTTTCGTCAACGAAGGGCGTTCGCTGAAGCGTATCATGCCGCGTGCCAAAGGCCGTGCTGATCGCATCGTCAAGCGGTCTTGCCATATCACTGTCAAGGTTGCTGACAAGTAACGGAGTCGAAGAGATGGGTCAGAAAGTACATCCCATTGGCATTCGCCTGGGAATCGTCAAGGAGCACACCTCCGTCTGGTACGCAGACGGTCGGACTTATGCGGACTATTTGTTCGCTGATCTGAAGGTGCGTGAGTATCTCCAAGACAAACTAAAAAGCGCGTCCGTAAGCCGTATCGATATCCATCGTCCGGCCCAAACTGCACGTATCACCATCCACACCGCTCGTCCAGGTATCGTTATCGGGAAGAAAGGTGAAGATGTTGAGAAACTGCGTCAGGACCTGACCAAGCAAATGGGTGTGCCTGTGCACATCAATATCGAAGAGATCCGCAAGCCGGAGCTCGACGGTATGCTGGTTGCGCAGAGCGTAGCTCAGCAGCTGGAGCGCCGCGTAATGTTCCGTCGTGCTATGAAGCGCGCCGTGCAAAACGCCATGCGTATTGGTGCCAAGGGCATCAAAATCCAAGTGAGCGGTCGTCTCGGCGGTGCTGAAATCGCACGTACTGAATGGTATCGCGAAGGTCGTGTGCCGTTGCACACCCTGCGTGCCGACATCGACTATGCCAACTACGAAGCTCACACCACTTACGGTGTGATCGGTGTAAAGGTTTGGATCTTCAAAGGCGAAGTAATTGGTGGTCGCCAAGAAGAACTGAAACCACAAGCACCAGCGCCTCGTAAAAAAGCTGCTAAGTAAGGGGTACGCCAAATGTTGCAACCTAAGCGTACGAAGTTCCGCAAGCAGATGACAGGCCACAACCGTGGTCTGGCTCAGCGCGGTAGCAAAGTCAGCTTCGGCGAGTTCGCGCTGAAGTCTGTAGCTCGTGGTCGTCTCACCGCTCGTCAGATCGAGTCAGCGCGTCGTGCACTGACCCGTCACGTAAAACGTGGCGGCAAGATCTGGATCCGTGTATTCCCGGACAAGCCGATCTCCAAAAAGCCTCTTGAGGTTCGGATGGGTAAAGGTAAGGGTAACGTGGAATACTGGGTAGCCCAGATTCAGCCAGGCAAAGTCCTGTATGAAATCGAGGGTGTAACTGAAGAGCTGGCGCGTGAGGCTTTTGCCCTGGCTGCTGCAAAGCTGCCGCTCGCCACCGCCTTTGTTAAACGGACGGTGATGTGATGAAAGCGAATGAACTTCGTGAAAAATCCGCACAGCAGCTGAACGAGCAACTGCTCGGCCTGCTGCGCGACCAGTTCAATCTGCGTATGCAGAAAGCAACTGGCCAGTTGGGGCAGTCTCATCTGCTCTCGCAAGTTAAGCGTGACATCGCTCGCGTGAAGACTGTGCTCAACCAGCAGGCAGGTAAGTGATCATGGCTGAAGCCGAAAAGACTGTCCGTACGCTGACTGGCCGTGTTGTCAGCGACAAGATGGACAAAACCATCACCGTTTTGATCGAGCGTCGCGTTAAGCACCCGATCTACGGTAAATATGTTAAGCGTTCGACTAAGCTGCACGCGCACGACGAAACCAATCAGTGCCACATCGGCGACAAAGTCACTATTCGTGAAACTCGTCCGCTGGCCAAGACCAAGTCTTGGGCACTGGTTGATGTTCTCGAACGCGCTGTGGAAGTCTAAGGACTAGGGGTCGGAGAAATTATATGATTCAGACTCAATCCATGCTCGATGTGGCCGATAACAGCGGCGCTCGCCGTGTTATGTGCATCAAGGTGCTGGGTGGCTCCCATCGTCGTTACGCTGGTATCGGTGACATCATCAAAGTTACCGTCAAGGAAGCAATTCCTCGCGGTAAAGTGAAAAAAGGCCAAGTGATGACTGCTGTTGTAGTCCGCACTCGTCACGGCGTACGCCGTGCTGATGGCTCCATTATCCGCTTTGATGGCAACGCTGCTGTTCTTCTGAACAACAAGCAAGAGCCGATCGGCACCCGTATCTTTGGGCCAGTGACCCGTGAACTTCGTACTGAGAAGTTCATGAAGATCGTCTCGCTCGCCCCAGAAGTGCTGTAAGGAGATCCGACATGCAAAAGATTCGTCGTGACGACGAGATCATCGTGATCGCCGGCAAAGACAAAGGTAAGCGCGGTAAGGTGCTGAAGGTTCTTGCTGATGACCGTCTGGTCATTGGTGGTCTGAACCTGGTCAAGCGTCATACCAAGCCTAACCCCGCGTCGGGCGTACAGGGCGGTATCGTCGAGAAAGAAGCGCCATTGCACGCTTCTAACGTCGCCATCTTCAATGGCGAAACCAACAAGGCTGACCGCGTTGGTTTCAAAGTAGAAGACGGTAAGAAAATTCGTGTCTTCAAGTCGACCCAAAAAGCGGTTGATGCTTGAACACTGCTAGGTAGATAAGACCATGGCACGACTAAAAGAGATTTACCGGAAGGAAATCGCTCCGAAGCTTAAGGAAGAACTTAAGCTTTCGAACGTGATGGAAGTTCCGCGCGTTACCAAAATCACCCTGAACATGGGTCTGGGCGAAGCGATCGGCGACAAAAAAGTCATCGAGCACGCTGTTGCTGACCTGGAAAAGATCACCGGTCAAAAAGTCGTTGTGACTTACGCTCGGAAATCCATCGCTGGCTTTAAAGTCCGTGAAGGTTGGCCGATCGGTGTCAAAGTGACTCTGCGCCGTGAGCGTATGTACGAGTTCCTGGATCGTCTGCTGTCGATCTCCCTGCCTCGGGTTCGCGACTTCCGCGGCCTGAATGCCAAGTCCTTCGATGGTCGTGGTAACTACAGCATGGGCGTGAAAGAGCAGATCATCTTCCCGGAAATCGACTACGACAAGATCGATGCTCTCCGCGGTCTGGACATCACCCTGACCACCACTGCCAAGAACGATGATGAAGGCCGCGCTCTGCTGCGTGCGTTCAAATTCCCGTTCCGCAACTGATTGGAGTAGGACCATGGCCAAGATGAGCATGAAAAACCGCGAGCTGAAGCGTCAGCTCACGGTTGCCAAGTACGCCAAGAAGCGTGCAGCACTGAAAGCTATCATCGTTGATCTGAACGCAAGTCCAGAAGCACGTTGGGAAGCTACAGTAGCTCTGCAGAAGCAGCCACGTGACGCAAGCGCTTCGCGCATGCGTAACCGCTGCCGCCTGACCGGTCGTCCACACGGCGTTTACCGCAAGTTCGGCCTTGGCCGTAACAAACTGCGTGAGGCGGCAATGCGTGGTGACGTACCAGGTCTGGTTAAAGCCAGCTGGTAAGTACTTTCGAAGTCCAGGTGGCCAGGATCGCAAGATACTGACCACCGGTGGCCTAGAATCTGGAACAAGCCCCTTTTGGGGCTTGTTTCATTTCCGTAGTGTGTCTAAAATACGCGGCTCGCCTGAGCCCGTGTGTTTTATGCCCGGAGATTCTCGGTGACATATGTAGCCGCAAGGCTAATTTTTTTGTATTAGGAGCGTCTAGCCCATGAGTATGCAGGACCCGTTAGCGGACATGCTAACTCGTATCCGTAATGCCCAGATGGCTGAAAAGTCCGTCGTAAGCATGCCATCTTCCACGTTGAAGGTAGCTGTTGCCAAAGTCCTGAAAGACGAAGGCTACATTGCGGGTTATCAGATCAGCAGCGAAATCAAGCCACTGCTGTCCATCGAGCTGAAGTACTTCGAAGGCCGTCCGGTCATCGAGGAAGTGAAGCGCGTTAGCCGTCCAGGCCTGCGTCAGTACAAGTCCGTTGAAGATCTGCCGAAAGTTCGTGGCGGTCTTGGCGTGTCTATCGTCTCCACCAACAAAGGTGTGATGACGGATCGTGCTGCGCGCGCTGCCGGTGTCGGCGGCGAAGTTCTTTGCACTGTGTTCTAAGGGGGGATAAGCATGTCTCGCGTCGCTAAGAACCCCGTTAAGCTGCCAGCCGGTGTCGAAGTAAAATTCGCAGGCCAACAGCTTTCGGTGAAGGGTGCCAAGGGTACTCTTGAACTGAACATCCATTCGTCCGTTGAGATCGTTGAAGAAGCTGGTGAGCTGCGTTTCGCTGCTCGCAATGGCGATCAACAAACTCGCGCAATGGCCGGTACCACGCGTGCGTTGGTAAACAACATGGTCCAAGGCGTAAGCCAAGGCTTCGAGCGCAAGCTCCAGCTGGTCGGTGTTGGTTACAAAGCGCAAGCAAAAGGCACGGTTTTGAACCTGGCCCTTGGCTTCTCGCACCCAGTGGATTACGAACTGCCGGAAGGCATCACCGCTGAAACTCCTAGCCAGACCGATATCCTGATCAAGGGCATCGATAAGCAGCTGGTAGGTCAAGTGGCTGCCGAGATCCGCGACTTCCGTCCACCAGAGCCGTACAAAGGCAAAGGTGTGCGCTACGCGGACGAAGTCGTCCGTCGTAAAGAAGCCAAGAAGAAGTAGGGCATAGCAAATGACCGACAAAAAAGTTACTCGACTGCGTCGCGCTCGCAAAGCACGCCTGAAAATGCACGAACTCGAAGTCGTGCGTCTCTGCGTGTTCCGCTCGTCGCAGCACATCTACGCCCAGGTCATCTCGGCCGACGGCAACAAAGTCCTGGCAAGCGCCTCGACTTTGGATAAAGAACTGCGTGATGGTGCCACTGGCAACATCGACGCGGCCACTAAGGTTGGCCAGCTGGTCGCTACGCGTGCTAAGGCCGCTGGCGTCTCGCAAGTGGCTTTCGACCGCTCTGGCTTCAAGTACCACGGCCGCGTGAAAGCGCTGGCTGATGCTGCTCGTGAAGCTGGGCTGGAGTTCTAAGTTATGTCAAATAACGACCAAAAGCGCGACGAAGGCTACATTGAGAAGCTGGTTCAAGTTAACCGCGTAGCCAAAACCGTTAAAGGCGGCCGTATCTTCACTTTCACCGCGTTGACCGTGGTAGGTGATGGTAAGGGCCGTGTTGGCTTCGGCCGTGGCAAGTCGCGTGAAGTGCCTGCTGCGATCCAGAAGGCAATGGAAGCTGCTCGTCGCAACATGATCCAAGTTGACCTGAACGGCACCACTCTGCAGTACGCAATGAAGTCCGCTCACGGCGCTTCGAAGGTGTACATGCAGCCTGCTTCTGAAGGTACCGGTATCATCGCTGGCGGCGCTATGCGTGCTGTCCTCGAAGTTGCTGGCGTTCAGAACGTTCTGGCCAAGTGCTACGGCTCGACTAACCCGGTAAACGTGGTTCACGCCACTTTCAAGGGTTTGAAAGCTATGCAGTCTCCTGAATCCATTGCCGCCAAGCGTGGCAAAAGCGTCAAGGAGATCTTCTGATCATGGCTACCGTTAAAGTAACGCTGATCAAAAGCATGACCGGCCGCATCCCTAACCACAAATTGTGCGTTAAGGGTTTGGGTCTGCGTCGCATCGGTCACACTGTAGAAGTCCAGGATACTCCCGAGAATCGCGGGATGATCAACAAGGCTTACTACATGCTGCGTGTCGAGGGTTAATCGATGAAACTCAATGATCTGAGTCCAGCGCCGGGTTCCCGTCGCGAAAAGCATCGTCCGGGCCGTGGTATCGGTAGCGGTTTGGGTAAGACTGGTGGCCGTGGCCACAAAGGTCAGACCTCCCGCTCCGGTGGCACCATTGCTCCAGGCTTTGAAGGCGGTCAACAGCCGCTGCATCGTCGCCTGCCGAAGTTCGGTTTCGTTTCCCTGAAAGCCATGGATCGCGCAGAAGTGCGTTTGTCCGAGCTGGCTAAAGTGGAAGGCGACATCGTTACTCTGCAGACCCTGAAAGATGCCAACGTGATCAACGTCAACGTACAGCGTGTGAAAATCATGCTGTCCGGTGAAGTGACTCGCGCTGTCACTATCGGCAAGGGAATCGGCGCCACCAAAGGTGCGCGTTCGGCTATCGAAGCAGCTGGCGGCAAGTTCGAGGAATAAATGGCTAAGCAAGGTGCTCTCTCAGCGCTCGGCAAAGGCGGTATGTCTGAACTTTGGGCTCGTCTGCGTTTTCTGTTCCTGGCGATTATCGTCTACCGAATAGGCGCACACATCCCGGTTCCAGGTATCAACCCGGACCGACTCGCAGACCTGTTTCGACAGAATGAGGGGACCATTCTTAGCTTGTTCAACATGTTTTCCGGCGGCGCGCTGGAACGGATGAGCATCTTTGCACTGGGGATCATGCCGTACATTTCGGCATCGATCATCATGCAGTTGATGAGCGCCGTCAGCCCGCAGCTGGAGCAGTTGAAGAAGGAAGGTGAAGCTGGTCGTCGCAAGATTAGCCAGTACACCCGCTACCTCACTGTCGTTCTTGCTCTCGTCCAGGCTGTTGGCATGTCCATCGGTCTGGCAGGGCAGGGCGTAGCGTTCACTGGTGACTTTGGCTTCCATTTCGTCGCGGTAACCACATTTGTGGCTGGTGCGATGTTCATGATGTGGCTGGGTGAGCAGATTACTGAGCGTGGTGTTGGCAACGGTATCTCGATGTTGATTTTCGCAGGTATCGTCGCCGGTCTTCCGAGGGCAATCGGGCAGTCTTTCGAGTCTGCACGTCAGGGTGATATCAATATCTTCGCCTTGGTTGCCATCGGTTTGCTGGCAGTAGCGATTATCGGTTTTGTGGTGTTCATTGAGCGTGGCCAGCGTCGTATTGCTGTTCACTACGCCAAGCGTCAGCAGGGCCGTAAGGTCTTTGCCGCGCAGACCAGCCACTTGCCGCTGAAAGTGAATATGGCCGGTGTTATTCCTGCTATCTTCGCGAGCAGCATTTTGCTGTTTCCGGCTTCGTTGGGTGCCTGGTTCGGTCAGTCTGAAGGTATGGGCTGGTTGCAGGACATCTCGCAGTCGATCGCTCCTGGTCAGCCGTTGAATATTCTGCTGTTTAGTGCAGGGATTATTTTCTTCTGCTTCTTCTATACGGCGTTGATGTTCAATCCGAAAGACGTAGCGGAAAACCTGAAGAAGTCCGGTGCCTTTATTCCGGGTATTCGTCCAGGCGAGCAGTCGGCGCGCTATATTGATGGCGTTCTGACTCGTTTGACCCTGTTCGGTGCTCTATATATGACGGCCGTGTGCTTGCTACCCCAGTTTCTGGTGGTTGCAGCCAACGTTCCGTTCTACCTTGGCGGGACCTCGTTGCTGATCGTCGTCGTGGTTGTGATGGACTTCATGTCCCAAGTACAATCGCACCTCGTTTCGCACCAGTACGAATCCCTGATGAAGAAAGCCAACCTGAAGGGCTACGGCAGCGGCATGTTGCGCTGAGTACCCCATAAGGTTCGAGGAGTTGGTGATGAAAGTTCGTGCATCGGTGAAAAAGCTGTGCCGTAACTGCAAAATTATTCGCCGCGAAGGTGTTGTTCGAGTAATTTGCAGCGCGGAACCGCGTCACAAACAGCGCCAAGGCTGAGTGTGATCCGCTTGAAGCCCGGCAGCTAGTGCGCTGCCGGGTTGATTATTTGTTATTACAGCGATATTATCTCGCGCCCTATTTCTTGGCTTCCGGGGCGTAGGTAGCTGTCAATTGGAGTCCCACTGAATGGCCCGTATTGCAGGCGTTAACATTCCAGATAACAAGCACACTGTTATCTCGCTGACCTACATCTATGGTGTTGGTCGCACTACTGCGCAGAAAATTTGCGCAGTTGCTGGGGTAAACCCAGCCGCTAAGATCAAGGATCTGAGCGACGAGCAGATTGAATTGCTGCGTGGCGAAGTGGCGAAGTTCACCACTGAAGGTGACCTGCGTCGCGAAATCAACATGAAAATCAAGCGTTTGATGGACCTCGGTTGCTATCGCGGTCTGCGTCATCGTCGTGGTCTTCCAGTACGCGGTCAGCGTACCAAGACTAACGCGCGTACCCGTAAAGGTCCGCGTAAGCCGATCCGCAAGTAATCGCCCCAGCGAATCGACAGGAAAATTATCATGGCAAAACCTGCTGCTCGTCCTCGTAAAAAAGTTAAAAAGACAGTGGTTGATGGCATCGCCCACATCCATGCATCTTTTAACAACACCATCGTGACCATCACCGACCGTCAAGGTAACGCGCTTTCTTGGGCTACCTCCGGTGGTTCGGGTTTCCGCGGTTCCCGCAAGTCCACCCCGTTCGCTGCTCAAGTAGCTGCTGAACGTGCTGGTCAAGCTGCGCTGGAATATGGCCTGAAAAACCTCGACGTTAACGTCAAGGGTCCAGGTCCAGGTCGTGAGTCTGCTGTCCGTGCTTTGAACGGCTGTGGCTATAAGATCGCCAGCATCACCGACGTGACGCCAATCCCGCACAACGGGTGCCGTCCGCCGAAGAAGCGCCGCGTGTAATCCAGGAGATTGTAAAGAATGGCTCGTTACATTGGTCCAAAATGCAAACTCGCTCGTCGCGAAGGCACCGATCTCTTTCTGAAGAGCGGCGTGCGCGCGATCGAATCGAAGTGCAACATTGAAGCAGCACCTGGTATCCACGGCCAACGCCGCGGTCGCCAGTCCGACTACGGCACCCAACTGCGTGAAAAGCAGAAGGTCCGTCGTATCTACGGCGTTCTCGAGCGTCAGTTCAGCGGCTACTACAAAGAAGCTGCTGGCAAGAAAGGTGCAACCGGTGAAAACCTGCTGCAACTGCTCGAATGCCGTCTGGACAACGTTGTATACCGTATGGGCTTTGGTTCGACTCGTGCCGAATCCCGTCAGCTGGTATCGCACAAATCCGTCAGCGTAAACGGCCAAACCGTTAACGTTCCGTCCTACCAGGTTCGTGCTGGTGACGTTGTCGCGATTCGCGAGAAAGCAAAAAACCAGCTTCGCATTGTCCAAGCTCTCGATCTGTGTGCCCAACGTGGCCGCGTAGAATGGGTAGAAGTAGACACTGAGAAGAAGTCGGGCGTTTTCAAGAACGTTCCTGCTCGCAGTGATCTGTCCGCCGACATCAACGAAAGCCTGATTGTCGAGCTCTACTCCAAGTAAGGGCTAGAAAATAGGTGCATCCATGCAGATTTCGGTAAATGAGTTCCTGACACCCCGCCATATTGATGTGCAGGTTGTCAGTCCAACCCGCGCCAAGATCACTCTCGAGCCTCTCGAGCGTGGTTTTGGCCACACCCTGGGCAACGCGCTGCGCCGCATCCTGTTGTCCTCAATGCCCGGCTGTGCAGTAGTCGAGGCCGAGATTGACGGTGTGCTCCACGAGTACAGCGCCATCGAAGGTGTACAGGAAGACGTAATTGAAATCCTGTTGAACCTTAAAGGTCTGGCTATCAAGCTGCACGGCCGTGACGAAGTTACGCTGACCTTGTCGAAGAAGGGTTCGGGGGTGGTTACCGCTGCCGATATTCAGCTGGATCATGATGTCGAGATCGTTAACCCCGATCACGTAATCGCTAACCTGGCGTCTAACGGCGCCCTGAACATGAAGCTCACTGTAGCTCGTGGTCGTGGTTATGAACCGGCCGACTCGCGTCAGAGCGATGAAGACGAAAGCCGCAGCATTGGTCGCTTGCAGCTTGACTCTTCGTTCAGCCCGGTTCGCCGCATCGCATACGTGGTGGAAAACGCCCGTGTCGAGCAGCGTACTAACCTGGACAAGCTGGTTATTGATCTGGAAACCAACGGTACTCTGGATCCTGAAGAGGCTATTCGCCGCGCTGCAACCATCCTGCAACAGCAGTTGGCTGCGTTCGTCGACCTCAAAGGTGACAGCGAACCAGTGGTAATCGAGCAGGAAGACGAGATCGATCCGATCCTGCTTCGCCCGGTTGACGATCTGGAACTGACTGTACGTTCGGCTAACTGCCTTAAGGCGGAAAACATTTACTACATCGGTGACCTGATCCAGCGCACCGAAGTAGAACTGTTGAAGACTCCGAACCTGGGCAAGAAATCCTTGACTGAAATCAAGGACGTTCTGGCCTCCCGCGGTCTGTCCCTCGGCATGCGCCTCGACAACTGGCCGCCTGCAAGTCTTAAGAAGGACGACAAGGCGACTGCCTGATCGTCGTAATCACCGAACGTGAGTTTGGTAAGGAATGAACCATGCGTCATCGTAAAAGTGGTCGTCACCTGAGCCGTACCAGCTCGCACCGCAAGGCCATGTTTCAAAACATGGCGGTGTCGCTGTTCGAGCACGAGCTGATCAAAACTACACTGCCGAAAGCCAAAGAACTGCGTCGCGTTGCTGAGCCGCTGATCACTTTGGCCAAGACAGACAGCCTGGCTAACCGCCGTCTGGCTTTCGACCGTACTCGTTCGAAAGCTATCGTTGGTAAGCTCTTCAACGACCTGGGCAAGCGCTACGCTACCCGTGAGGGTGGCTACCTGCGCATCCTCAAGTGCGGTTTCCGCACTGGCGACAACGCGCCTATGGCGTACGTCGAGTTGGTTGATCGTGCTACTGCTGGCGAAGCTGTATCCGCCGAGTAAGACGACAGTCTGCAACGAAAAACCGGGCCTAGTGCCCGGTTTTTTGTTTTTGAAGTAAGACAAATCCTATTTAAGCAGCGCTCCTCAATCTTGATACTGGTGCTATGGAGAGGGAGGTGACGGTAGTTTTTTTCTATTGATGCCGACAATTATATGAATTTGTAGACGTCATGCTGATGGTCAATACTCCCTCTAAGCCGATTAGCCGGCAGTTCCAAGACTGACCTGAGGAGATTGAGCATGAGCCAGAATAAAACCCTTACGACCGCCAGTGGCGCTCCCGTTGCTGACAACCAGAATTCCCGTTCCGCCGGCCCGCGTGGCCCGTTGCTGCTCGACGACTTTCACCTGATCGAGAAGCTGGCCCACTTCAACCGTGAAAACATCCCAGAGCGACGTGTACACGCCAAAGGCTCGGGAGCGTATGGCACGTTCACGGTTACCAAAGACATTACCCAATACACCAGCGCCAAACTGTTTGAAGCTGTTGGTAAGCAGACGCCGACCTTCCTGCGTTTCTCTACAGTCGGTGGCGAGCGCGGCTCGGCAGATACCGAGCGCGATCCACGTGGCTTCGCACTCAAGTTCTATACCGAAGAAGGTAACTGGGACATCGTGGGCAACAACACCCCGATATTCTTCATCCGTGACCCGCTGAAATTCCCGGACTTTATCCACACTCAAAAACGCCTGCCGCAAAGCAACCTGAAAAGTGCACAGATGATGTGGGACTTCTGGTCGCATTCGCCCGAGGCGCTGCACCAGGTCACCATCCTGTTCTCGGACCGCGGCATCCCGGACGGCTACCGTCACATGCATGGTTTTGGCAGCCACACCTACAGCCTGATCAGCGCCAATGGCGAGCGTCACTGGGTGAAGTGGCACTACAAGACCAAGCAGGGTATCAAGAACCTCGCGCCTGCCGATGCAGCCCGCCTGGCCGGTACCGATCCGGATTACGCCCAGCGCGACCTGTTTGAGGCCATTGAGCGCGGAGATTTCCCTAAATGGCGTGTGTGCATCCAGATCATGACTGAGGCCCAGGCCAATGCTCACTACGAGAATCCCTTCGATGTGACCAAAACCTGGTCGCAGAAAGAGTTTCCGCTGATTGAGGTGGGTGAGTTGGAATTGAACCGCAACCCGCTGAACTACTTCGCCGAAGTGGAGCAGGCAGCGTTCGGTCCAAGCAATATGGTGCCGGGTGTCGGTTTGTCGCCGGACCGCATGCTCCAGGGCCGTGTGTTCGCTTACGCCGATGCGCACCGCTACCGTATTGGCACCAACCATCAGCACCTGCCGGTGAATGCTTCGCGCAGTCCGGTCCACAACTACCAGCGTGATGGCTCCATGGCGTTTGGCAGCAACGGTGGCGCGGCTCCCAACTACGAGCCAAACAGCTACGCCGATGCACCAAAACAAGCTCCACAGTACGCAGAGCCTGCCCTGGCTCTGAGCGGTGCAGCGGATCGTTATGATCACCGCGAGGATACTGATTACTACAGCCACGCCGGTGCGCTGTTCCGCTTGATGAATGCTGAGCAAAAAACGCTGTTGATCAACAACATCGCCGGCGCGATGGCGGGTGTTTCCAGTGATGTGGTTCAACGTCAGCTGCAACACTTCTTCAAGGCAGATCCGGCTTATGGAGAAGGAATCGCAACTGCGCTGGGTGTATCGATTAACTAACTCTAAGTGATAAGCAGAACCGCCCTCATTTGGGCGGTTTTTGCGTTATTTCAGCTACTTTTCTCCGGAAATCTTCACTTTTCTGCCGTTCGTCCCGTGACCTGCAGGTCTGCATGGTTCAAACTAGGGTCTTTCAAGCAGGGAGATGTAGGGCGATGCAAGGTCACCCCGACGTAATCGATTACCTCAACACGTTGCTGACGGGCGAACTGGCAGCTCGTGACCAATATTTCATTCACTCGCGTATGTACGAAGACTGGGGCTTTACTGAGCTCTACGAGCGTATCAACCACGAAATGGAAGAAGAGGCACAGCACGCCGACGCGCTGATGCGTCGTATCCTGATGCTCGAAGGCACGCCGCGCATGCGTCCTGACGACCTGGATACCGGCACCACAGTGCCTGAGATGCTCGCCAGCGACTTGCGCCTGGAGTACAAAGTCCGCGCCGCACTGTGCAAGGGCATTGAGCTTTGCGAGAAGCACAACGACTACGTGACCCGGGAAATCCTGCGCGTACAGTTGAACGATACTGAAGAAGATCACACCTACTGGCTGGAAAAGCAGTTGGGCCTGATCAAGTTGATCGGCCTGGAAAACTACCTGCAATCGCAGTTCTGATTCCACCGGTTATAAAAAAGCCCCTGTCACCGCTATGGTGACAGGGGCTTTTTGTTGGGCCGAACAATCAGGCCCGGTCGCGCGCCAGCAGCGGCTTCAGATAGTAGCCAGTATGGGATTGTGGCATTTCGGAAACTTGCTCCGGCGTGCCCACCGCAATTATCTGCCCACCCTTGGAACCGCCTTCCGGCCCAAGGTCCACCAGCCAGTCGGCTGTCTTGATCACGTCCAGGTTGTGTTCGATCACTACCACGGTGTTGCCGTGGTCTCGTAAACGGTGCAGCACGTCGAGCAACTGCTGGATATCCGCAAAGTGCAGCCCGGTGGTTGGCTCGTCAAGGATGTACAGGGTCTTGCCGGTATCGCGTTTGGACAGTTCACGAGACAGTTTGACCCGCTGCGCTTCGCCACCGGACAGCGTGGTCGCCGACTGCCCCAGCTTGATATACGACAAGCCCACGTCCATCAGGGTCTGAAGCTTGCGTGCCAGGGCCGGCACTGCGTCAAAGAACACCCGCGCTTCCTCGATCGTCATCTCAAGGGTTTCATGGATGTTCTTGCCCTTGTACTTGATCTCCAGGGTCTCGCGGTTGTAGCGCTTGCTCTTGCACACGTCGCAAGGTACGTAGATGTCCGGCAGGAAGTGCATCTCGACCTTGATCAAGCCGTCGCCCTGGCACGCTTCGCAGCGCCCACCCTTGACGTTGAAGGAGAAGCGCCCAGGGCCATAACCACGGGAACGGGACTCCGGCACACCGGCGAACAGTTCGCGAATCGGCGTGAACAGCCCGGTATAGGTCGCGGGGTTGGAGCGGGGGGTGCGGCCAATCGGGCTCTGGTCGATATCCACCACCTTGTCCAGGAGCTCCAGGCCCTTGATGCTGTCATGCGCGGCAGCTTCCAGGGTGGTGGCACCGTTCAGCGCGGTGGCGCTGAGGGGGAACAAGGTGTTGTTGATCAGCGTCGACTTGCCCGAGCCGGAGACGCCGGTCACGCACGTCAGCAGGCCCAGGGGGATTTCCAGGTCGACATTGCGCAGGTTGTTGCCGCGCGCGCCCTTGAGGTGCAGCGCCTGTTTTTTGTTGCGCGGTGTACGTTTGGCCGGTACTTCGATTTTCACTCGGCCAGACAAGTATTTACCGGTGAGCGAGTCCGGGTGTGCCATGACTTCGGCCGGTGTGCCTTGGGCAACAATATGTCCGCCATGCACGCCGGCACCGGGGCCGATATCGACCACATAGTCCGCCAGGCGAATGGCATCCTCATCGTGCTCGACCACGATCACCGTGTTACCGATATCACGCAGGTGCTTGAGCGTGCCCAGCAGTCGATCGTTGTCACGCTGGTGCAGGCCGATTGAGGGCTCGTCCAGGATGTACAGCACGCCCACCAGGCCGGCGCCAATCTGGCTGGCCAGGCGAATGCGCTGGGCTTCGCCGCCGGACAGGGTGTCGGCGCTGCGATCCAGGGACAGATAGTCCAGGCCCACGTTGACCAGGAACTGCAGGCGCTCGCGGATTTCCTTGAGGATCTTGTCGGCAATCTCGCCGCGACGCCCGGTCAACTTCAGTACGCCAAAGTACTCGCAGGCGTCGCCGATGGGCAGGTTGGTCACTGCTGGCAGGGTCTTCTCGCCGACCCATACGTGGCGAGCCTCGCGACGCAAGCGGGTGCCACGGCAATCAGGGCAGGGCTGGGTGCTGAGGAACTTGGCCAGTTCTTCGCGTACGCTGGCCGATTCGGTTTCCCGGTAGCGACGTTCCAGGTTGGGCACGATGCCTTCGAATGGGTGGGAGCGCTTGACGATATCGCCACGGTCATTCAGGTATTTGAAGTCGACGTTCTGCGAGCCGCTGCCATGCAGGATGACTTTCTGTTGCTCTGCGGGCAGCTCGTTGAACGGTACTTCCAGGCTGAATTTATAGTGGGCGGCTAGCGACCCGAGCATCTGGAAGTAGTAGACATTGCGCCGGTCCCAGCCGCGTATGGCGCCCTCCGCCAGCGTCAGGTCGCCATTGACCAGGCGCTTGATGTCGAAGAACTGCTTGACCCCCAACCCATCACAGGTCGGGCAGGCGCCGGCCGGATTGTTGAAAGAGAACAGCTTGGGTTCCAGTTCGCTGATGGCGTGGCCGCAGATCGGGCAGGCGAAGCGTGCGGAAAAGATGATTTCTTCGCCGGGCTCGTCGTCCATCGGTGCGACCAGGGCGATACCGTCCGCCAGCTTCAGCGCGGTCTCGAACGACTCCGCCAGACGTTGCTGCAGGTCGGCACGCACCTTGAAGCGGTCGACCACCACATCAATGGTGTGCTTCTTCTGTTTATCCAGTTTCGGCGCTTCGTCCAGCTCATATAGCTTGCCGTTGATCCTGGCGCGGACAAAACCCTGGGCGCGCAGTTCTTCGAAGACCGACAGGTGTTCGCCCTTGCGCTCGCGGATCACCGGCGCCAGCAGCATCAGCTTGGCGCCTTCCGGCTGGGCCAGTACCAGGTCGACCATCTGGCTGACGGTCTGGGCTTCCAGCGGGATATCGTGATCCGGGCAGCGCGGAATACCGACGCGTGCGTACAGCAGGCGCAGGTAGTCGTAGATTTCGGTGATGGTGCCCACGGTGGAGCGCGGGTTGTGGGAGGTCGATTTCTGTTCGATGGAAATGGCTGGCGACAGGCCTTCAATGGTGTCGACATCAGGCTTTTCCATCATCGACAGGAACTGCCGGGCGTAGGCCGACAGCGACTCCACATAACGACGCTGGCCTTCGGCATACAGCGTATCGAACGCCAGCGACGACTTGCCAGACCCGGACAAACCGGTGATGACAATCAGTTTGTCCCGGGGCAGGGTCAGGTCGATGTTCTTCAGGTTGTGGGTTCTAGCCCCACGAATCAGGATCTTGTCCAAGATGGCCTCGTACGGCGGGCGTATAAATAATGCAGGAGTATACGGCTAAAGACTGGATGAATATACACTGTCGATTTGCCCATTTCAGGCTTGGATGAAAGCTGCGCGGCAAAGCGCCGCATATACCCTCTCAATCGATGGGACTGGTAGAATCGCCGCCGGTTCACACGAGGTTTTTCCATGCACGATCCCCACAGCGAACGCATGAGTAGCGGCGAGACCCGAGCGGCAAGCGGTCTGGCACTGGTGTTCGCCTTCCGTATGCTGGGCATGTTCATGGTGTTGCCGGTGCTGGCGACCTATGGCATGGACCTCGCCGGCGCGACCCCAGCCCTGATCGGCCTGGCGATTGGCGCCTACGGCCTGACCCAGGCACTTTTCCAGATTCCGTTCGGGATCATTTCCGACCGCATTGGCCGCCGGCCGGTGATCTACCTGGGGTTGATCATCTTCGCCCTGGGCAGCGTGCTGGCGGCCAATGCCGATTCGATCTGGGGCGTGATCGCCGGGCGCATCCTGCAAGGCGCGGGTGCAATTTCCGCGGCAGTGATGGCACTGTTGTCAGACCTGACTCGCGAACAGCATCGCACCAAGGCCATGGCCATGATCGGCATGACCATCGGCCTGTCGTTTGCCGTTGCGATGGTGGTTGGCCCGCTGCTGACCCGTGCGTTCGGCCTGCACGGCCTGTTCCTGGCCACCGGTGGCATGGCGTTGTTCGGTATTGTGATCGTGGCCTTTATGGTGCCGCGCTCCACCGGGCCGCTGCAGCACCGTGAGTCGGGCGTGGCCAAACAAGCGCTGCTGCCGACGCTCAAGCACCCGGACCTGCTGCGCCTGGATTTAGGTATCTTTGTATTGCACGCGATGCTGATGTGCAGCTTCGTTGCCTTGCCCCTGGCCCTGGTGGAAAAAGCCGGCTTGCCCAAGGAAGAGCACTGGTGGGTCTACCTCACCGCGTTGTTGATTTCATTCTTCGCCATGATCCCGTTCATCATCTACGGCGAGAAGAAACGCAAAATGAAACGAGTTTTGCTCGGCGCCGTCGCGACATTGATGCTCACTGAACTATTCTTCTGGCAGTTCGGCGACAGCCTACGGGCACTGGTCATTGGGACGGTGGTGTTTTTCACCGCGTTCAACCTGCTGGAGGCCTCACTGCCTTCGCTGATCAGTAAGGTTTCGCCGGCAGGTGGCAAGGGCACGGCAATGGGGGTTTATTCCACCAGCCAGTTCCTCGGTTCGGCGCTGGGCGGCATCATGGGCGGCTGGATGTTCCAGCATGGCGGTTTGTCGGTTGTGTTCCTCGGATGCGCCGGGCTGGCTGCACTTTGGCTGCTCTTTGCTGTTACCATGCGCGAACCTCCCTACGTCACAAGCCTGCGTTTGCCGCTATCGCCCGAGGCGATCCGTGAAAGCGGTCTGGTAGAGCGCCTGAAGGCGGTCGTAGGGGTAACGGATGCAGTCGTGGTCGCTGAAGAGGCGGCCATTTACATCAAATTGGACACCGAACTATTGGATCGCGCGACGCTTGAGCAACTGGTCAACCCAGTGCCGACAGCGCGCCCAGCCTAGGAGAACGTTATGGCCCGTGGGGTTAACAAAGTCATATTGGTCGGTACTTGCGGCCAGGATCCCGAAGTTCGCTACTTGCCTAACGGTAATGCCGTGACCAACCTGAGTCTGGCGACCAGCGAACAGTGGACCGACAAGCAGACCGGCCAGAAGGTCGAGAAAACCGAATGGCACCGTGTGTCGATGTTCGGCAAGGTTGCAGAGATCGCCGGTGAGTACCTGCGCAAAGGTTCGCAGGTCTACATCGAAGGTAAGCTGCAAACCCGCGAGTGGGAAAAAGACGGCATCAAGCGTTACACCACCGAAATCGTGGTCGACATGCAAGGCACCATGCAACTGCTGGGCGGCCGTCCACAGGGCGACCAACAGGGCCAGGGTGGCATGTCCAACTCGGCACCGCGTCCACAGCAGTCGCGTCCACAGCCAAGCCAGCAGCCACAGCGTGAGTCGCGCCCAGCACCACAGCAGGCCGCACCGCAGCCAGCCGCTGACTTCGACAGTTTTGATGACGATATTCCGTTCTAATTCCTACCTAAGACTATTTTGTAAAGTTTAGGCCTGAGACCCCCGCGATGCGGGGGTTTCTTGTTTTTTGCGTACGAAATGTCCCAGGTTCTGGCGTTTGTTCTCCTGGGCCACAAGATTTAGGCTATAGCTCATTCCCGTGCCGAAGAAGGAAACCCCGATGACCTGGTCTGCCCAGCAGTACTCGATGTTTGAGCAACAGCGCACCCGTCCCGTTCGAGACCTGGTGGCTGCCATTCCAGCGGGCGATGTGCGCACCGCAGTTGACCTGGGGTGTGGTCCGGGTAACTCCACCGAGGTGCTGGCCGGGCGTTTTCCCCAGGCGCAGGTCACCGGCCTGGACAGTTCCGATGACATGCTGGTCAGCGCCCGTGAACGGCTGCCGGCGCTCAACTTTGAATTGGCCGACATCGGCGCCTGGAACCCGGCGCAAAAATTCGACGTGATTCTTGCCAACGCCTCGCTGCAATGGCTACCGGACCACGCCACGCTCTATCCGCACCTGGTGGACCAGTTGACGCCCGGTGGCACGCTGGCGGTGCAGACCCCGGACAACCTTGACGAGCCCGCTCACCGCCTGGCCCGTGAGGTGGCGGCGCAAGGGCCGTGGGCGGGCAAGATCGGTGCGGTCAAACACAACGCGCGCCACTCGGCGAGCTACTACTACGAACTGCTGAGCACACATTGCAGCACCGTGGATGTGTGGCACACCATCTATCAACACCCGCTCAGCGATCATGGCGCCGTGGTCGAGTGGTTCAAGGGCACGGGGTTGCGGCCTTTCCTGGCTCCCCTGGATGACGCCGAGAGAAGTGCCTTCCTCGATACCTACCTGGGGCTAATCACCAAGGCCTATCCGGCCTTGGCAGATGGCACGGTGTTGCTGCCTTTTCCGCGCCTGTTCATCATCGCCACGCGCTAACTTTCCATGCCAACAGGTGGCAGTCAGACTGCCACCTGTTTATGCCTGCAGAAACTCATCGGCCGAGACCACGCTCGCATAGCCAAATGCCAGCGACGCCATATACGCGTCATGCACCTGGGCCGCCGGGATGGTCTTGCCATTGAACTCCAGGTCACGGGTGGCGCAGGCATCGTGGATCACTGTAACGGTGTAGCCAAGGTCCGCTGCTGCCCGTACCACGGCGTCGATGCACATGTGGCTCATGCTGCCCACGACTACCAGGTCGGTGATGCTGCGCTGTTCCAGCAACTCGCGCAGGTTGGTTTGGCGAAACGCATTTACAAAATGCTTGAGCACCACTGGCTCGTCGTTTTCGTTCAGTACCTTGGGGTGCAAGTGCGCGCCTTCGGAGCCTGGGGTGAAAAAGGGCGCCTCGTCAGAGGTGAACTCATGGCGCACGTGGATTATCGCATCACCGGCCTGGCGAAATACCTGGAGCAGTTGTTGTGCCTTGTCGGCGGCAGCCTCGACACCAGCCAGTGGCCATTTGCCCTGGGGGAAGTAGTCGTTCTGGATATCAATTAGGATAAGTGCTTGCTTGGCCATGGGGTTTTTCTCGTGATGGGTTGATGCGTCCAGTATCGTGGCTGGCATGTGGCTCGGGGATTGGCCGCACCGACAATAACAGGGGGAAAACTGACAATGGCTCTGGAACGCTCGATCGTCGAGCTTGGCGTACTGATTTACAGCGGCGCGCAGATGGCGGCTGTACACGGCTTGACCGACCTGTTTGGGGTCGCCAATCGCATTGCCGCCGAACATCAGGCTGAGCAGTTGCCGTTGTTGCGTATCAGCCATTGGCAGGTTGCTGGCGATGGTACTCCCATTCGGGCATTCGACAGCCTGCCAGGCCCCGATCAACCGTTGATGGCGGTGCTGGTGCCGCCGTCGATTGGCGAGTTTTGCGAAGAACAGGCACCGCCCAAGCTATTGCAATGGCTGCGCCAGCAACATGCGGCTGGCACCGTGCTGGGCGGCGTGTGCATCGGTTCGATCATGTTGGCGCGCAGTGGCTTGCTCGATGGGCGCAGCGCGACGACCCACTGGTCGTCGGCCGACTCATTTGCCCGTCGTTTCCCGGCGGTGCGCCTGGAGGCTGACAAGCCTATCGTCGATGATGGCGACCTGATCACCAGCGCCGGGCTGATGGCCTGGTCCGAACTGGGTCTGCGCCTGGTCGACCGCCTCATGGGCCCGAGCATCGCCGCTGGCACCGCGCGCTTCCTGGTGATTGAGCACAGTGACAGCGCGAGTCAGTGCGGCAGCAACTTTGCGCCGATCCTGAGCCATGGCGACGGGGCAATCCTCAAGGTCCAGCACGCCTTGCAGGCCAGCGGCGCGGTGGATGTCTCTCTCGCGGCGATGGCGCAGGTAGCCTGTCTGGAAGAGCGCACCTTCCTGCGGCGTTTTCGCAATGCCACCGGGCTGAAACCCACCGAGTATTGCCAGCACCTGAGGGTTGGCAAGGCGCGGCAGATGCTGGAGTTCACCAACACCACCATTGATCAGATTGCCTGGACCGTGGGCTATCAGGACCCGAGCGCCTTTCGTGCGACTTTCAGGAAAATCACCGGCCTTGCGCCCAGCGATTACCGCAACCGCTTCGGGGTGAAGGCCCCGGCCTGAGTCCCGGACACGCCACACAACCAATGTAGGAGCGGGCTTGCCCGCGATGATGATATCCCAGCGGGCCTATACCTTGATCCTGCTGGACTGGATCGTGGGCGAACGGTTGAGCATTATTCAGGCCCGATGATTGGAGCACGCAATGCAAAGGCACTTAGTAAGTGACGGTTGCGCTACAAACCCGCAAAATGCAACGATTCTGGCAAATACCAACGGCACGGCCTGACCGCCTGTCGATAATAGCCATCGTTCCAAACAGACCGGGCCTGCTCAATCTATGCGAATGCGCCTTATGTTACTGGGCGGCGGGAATGCCCTCGGGCAGGCGCTGATTCGCCTCGGTGCGGAAGAAGACATCGGCTTCCTCGCCCCGCGCCCGCCCCAAGACGGCTGGGATGCCGCCAGCCTTACCCAATTGCTCGACGACACCCGTCCCGACGCCTTGATCAACCTCGCCTACTATTTCGACTGGTTCCAGGCCGAGAGCGTAAACGAGGCGCGACTGGCCGGGCAGGAATCGGCCGTCGAGCGCTTGGCGGAATTGTGCCAGCACCACAACATCACACTGCTGCAACCGTCCAGCTACCGGGTGTTCGATGGCTCGCGCGCCACGGCCTACAGCGAAAAAGACGAACCGGTGCCCTTGGGCCTGCGTGGCCAGGCGCTATGGCGCATTGAGCAGAGTGTGCGCGCCACCTGCCCGCAACATGTGCTGCTGCGCTTTGGCTGGTTGCTCGATGACAGCGCTGACGGCACGCTCGGACGTTTCCTGGCGCGTGCCGAGAAACCCGAGGAGTTGTTGCTGGCCGACGATCGACGCGGTAACCCGACACCGGTTGACGATGCGGCGCGCGTAATCATTTCAGTGCTCAAGCAACTCGATTGTGCGGCGCCGTTGTGGGGCACCTACCACTACGCCGGGCAAGAGGCGACTACCCCTGTGGCCCTGGGCCAGGCGATCCTTACCGAGGCGCGCAATTTCCATGCGCTGGCCGTCGAATCGCCAACAGCCCAAGCCCATGCCGCACGGCCGGATGCTGCCGACGAACCGCAACATGCGGTGTTGGCCTGCAAAAAGATCCTGCATACGTTTGGCATCAAGCCACGGGCGTGGCGTGCGGGGCTGCCGGCGTTGCTCGATCGCTTCTACCGGCATAACTGACGGGACCGCCGCATAACAACAAAATGTGGGAGCGGGCTTGCTCGCGATGACGGTGAATCAGTCAATACATCTGGTGACTGACACTCTGCCATCGCGAGCAAGCCCGCTCCCACATTGTTTTGTGGCGTTTATTAAGCCGGGCTTAGAACTTGTAGCCAATACCGACCATGTAGACCATCGGATCCACGTCCACATTGACCTTGGCACGCGTGCCCGCCGCCAGGGCGTTGTTGTCGACGGTGGCTTTGGTGCTGATGTCGATGTAGCGCACCTGGCCGTTGATCATCCACTTGTCGTTGATCATGTAGTCCGCGCCGATCTGCGCAGCCCAGCCCCAGGAGTTCTCGGCCTTGAAGTTGCTGAAGCCTTCGCCCTGGGCGCGGCTGCCGACGTGTTCGTCATAGATCCAGGTGTAGTTGATACCGGCACCGACGTACGGTTGGAACGCCGATTTGCTGTCCAGCGGGTAGTACACGACGCTCAGGGTCGGCGGCAGATGCTTGAGGGTACCGAGCTTGCCATTGGCGGCGCCGAGGGCGGTGTTCTTGATCTTCACGTCATGCTCGAACGGCGTGGCGGCCAGCAGTTCGATACCAACGTGGTTGGTCAGCATGTAGGCGAAGTTGAGGCCCAGTTGCGTGTCGCTGCTCATGGTCGCCTTGCCACCCAGGTTGGTACCGGCCAGTGGGCCCTGGTCAACCTTGACGCTGCCGCTGTCGGCCTTTGGGTTAACAGTGATTGCACCGGCGCGTACGAGAATGTCGCCAGCCTCGTGGGCGTGGGCAAGAGGGGCGGCGAGTGCAAGCGCGAAGAGGGAAGCGCTGAGCAGAGACTTGTGCATGGGTGGCTCCAAAGGACGTTTTTAGTTGGCTGTGTCCAATGGTAAAGATCGTTACGCGTGAGCCTTTGACTCAGCTCAATGAAACCGTGATCAGCAATGTGGGAGCGCGCTATTGCGGCAGTTCGTAGACGTAGATCTTCTCGGCATCCATCTGATACCCGGCATCCGCCAGTTCGCTGGTGGAAGGCTTGACCTGCATCTGCCCTTCGATCCAATACGGCTGGTACAGCTCCTCCAGCTTCACGCCGATTTCGCTCCTGACATGCACGATCTGGTTCGACGGCGGTGGCGGCACATGGATGCAGGCGCCGAAGTACGGCACCAGCAGGAACTCAGTGGTGCGGCCTTCTTCGCTGACCTCCAGCGGCACGATATAGCCCGGCAGGCGGATGTGCTGGTCGTTGAGGGTTGCGACCACCGGCGCGTTGGGCAAATCCTGCTTGGCCGCTGGCGCTGCCTCTGCTGACAGGGCGTCGGCCATGTTCGACAGGTCGTGCAGCGGCGTCATATTCGGCACCTCCACCGGAGCGTCCGGTGGAATCATTTCCTGCCACGACAAATCCCGAGGCTCGGCGGCCCAGGCGGGCAGGGTCAGCATCCACAACAGCACAAGCAGGGCACGGCGCATCAAAGCCTTCCTCATAAACGGATCGACAGGCCATCGGCCAACGATTGTCGATAGGCGCGCCAGGCCGGCACGCTGCCCATCAGCAGGGCGGCGACCAGAATACCGGCGAGCAGCGTCCATTCATACGGGCTGGGTAGCGCCAGTGGTAGGTCCAGGCCGTAATTGGCCTGCAAATAGCCACGGGACGCCGCAATACACACATACAACAGGCCAACCCCCGCCGCCACTCCGGCCAGGGCCAGGGCGAAGGCCTCGAAAATCAGCAGGCTCGCAATATGCCAGGGCCGCGCCCCCACGGAACGCAGGATCGCCATTTCGCGGCGTCGCTCATTGAGGCTGGTGAGGATCGCCGTGAGCATGCCGATCAACCCGGTCAGCACCACAAACAGCGAGATCACGAACAGCGCCTTTTCAGCGGTGCCCATCATGCTCCACAACTCTTGCAGGGCCACGCCCGGCAGAATCGCCAGCATCGGTTCGCCACGGAACTCGTTGATTTGCCGTTGCAGGGCGAAGGTCGAAATCTTGTTGTTCAGGCCCAGCATAAACGCGGTAATCGCTTGCGGCGTAAGGTCCATATTGCGCGCCTGGTCGGCACTGATCCGGCCCTTGCCCTGGGCCGGCACGCCGTTGTGCCAGTCAATATGGATCGCTTCCATGCCGCCCAGGCTGATATGCAGCGTGCGGTCCACCGGGGTGCCGGTGCGTTGCAGAATGCCGACCACGGTGAAGGGTTTGTCATCGTGCTTGACCAGGCTGACCACCGCCACGCCGTGGGCCAGCACCAGTTTGTCACCGAGCTTGTAATGCAGGGCGTCGGCCACTTCGGCGCCGAGCACCACCTCAAACGGGTCAGTGGCAAATGCGCGGCCACTGGCCAGTTGCAGGTTTTGCTTGCGGCCGTATTGGTAGTGTTCGAAGTAGGCCTCGTTGGTGCCCATCACCCGGTAGCCGCGATGGGAATCGCCGAGGGAAATCGGAATCGCCCACTTCACCTGGGGGCTGGCGGCGAAGTGCTCGAAGCTGTCCCAGCGGATGTTGTTGGTGGCGTTGCCGATACGAAACACTGAATACAGCAGCAGGTTGACCGAACCGGAACGGGCACCAACGATCAGGTCGGTGCCGCTGATGGTGCTGGCAAAGCTGGCGCGGGCCTCGGTGCGCACGCGCTCCACCGCCAACAGCAGGCACACCGACAGGGCGATGGCGAATGCGGTGAGGATCGCGGTAAAGCGGCGGTTAGCCAGGCTGGCCATGGCTAGACGGAATAAATACATCTCAAACCTCGAGCGGCGTGGCGGCGCGATTGAGTTCGGCCAGCGACAGGTGACGGTCGAACAGCGGTGCCAGGCTCTGGTCATGGCTGACGAACAACAGGCTGGCGCCCGCGTCCCGGCATTCGGCGAACAGCAGTTGCAGGAAGGCTTCCCGGGCATCGTGGTCCAGGGCCGAGGTCGGCTCGTCGGCAATCACCAGTTCCGGTTGGCCGATCAGTGCGCGGGCGGCGGCGACACGTTGCTGCTGGCCGATGGACAGCGAGTCGGCGCGGCGTTCCAGCAAGCCCGCATCCTTGAGGCCCAGGTGCGCGAGCAAGGTTGCGGCGGCTTGATCGATGCTGCCATGACGCTGGATCGCACGTTGCGCCCGCAGCTTGGAGAAATGGCAGGGCAGTTCGACGTTCTCGCGTACCGAGAGAAACGGCAGCAGGTTGAACTGCTGGAAGATATAGCCGGTGTGGTCGACCCGAAACCGATCACGGGCGGCGGCCGATAGCTCGGTCAGCTCCTGGCCGAGCAAGCGAATGCTGCCGCGCGTGGGTTTCTGCACACCGCCCAACAGGCCCAACAGGGTGGTCTTGCCGCTACCGCTGGGGCCCTTGAGAAACAGGGTTTCCCCCGGCTCCAGGCGAAATGCCGGGATATCCAGCAACTGGGGATGATCGGGCCAGTTGAAGCCCAGGTCGGACAGTTCGATCAGTGCTTGGGTCATGGGAACTCAACATCACCTGTAGAGCGCGGTCAACTGTAGGCGCTGGCTTGCCTGCGATGGCATCGGCGCGGTGTCACTGATACACCGCGTCGTCTGCATCGCAGGCAAGCCAGCGCCTACATCAACCGTGTGGAGTCAGAATTTCAGGGTGGCCGTCTTGGCCGTGGCTTCAACACCCTGCTGGCCACTCGGGCCGATCAGTTGTACCTGAATTTTCAGGGTGGCGGGGAAGGTCTTGAAGATGTTCGCCAGGTCGAGGTTTTTCAGCGCAGCGGGGGTGGCGCAGGTGAACTGATAGTGGGCGTGGATTTCACTGTGATCATGGTCGTGGGCGGCAGCGCCTTTGCCATCGGTGGCGTGGTCATGATCGTCTTCTGGCTTGTCGCCAAACAGTGGGCTCTCAAGTTCCTGGGTGCTGACCACACAACCGGCGGCCTTCGGCAGGCTGAACAGCGCCAAGGGTTGTTCCAGTTGTTTGCGCACGGCAGCGACCTTGGCTTTGTCGGCGGCGGTAGTGGCCAGGTGTTCGAACCCCACCAGGTTCATCGCCGGGCTTTCCAGCTCCAGTTCCAGAGTCTTGGCATCGAGCACCGCATTCAGGCGGCCCACGCCATGTTCATGGGCGCCAAGGCTACCGTGTTCATGATCGTGGTCGTGATTGTGTTCGTCAGCGGCCTGGGCGATGGCCAGTGGCAGCAGGGCAAACGGCAAAGCGAGCAACAGGCGGCGCATAGAAAGACTCCCGGGATGAGTGTTATGTGATCTTATAACAATATCATTGAGAGTTTGACCGTCTGCTTGGCGTTGCGCAAGGCGCATGGGAGCATGCTCGTCAGAAAACTGCTGGAGGACGAGCAATGATGCGAATTCGTGGAACCATCGGCGAGTTGCCCGTGGACTTGACCCTGGAGTTGGACGCGAGCGATTGGGCGCGGCTGGGCGCGCACCTGCAGGCGGTGGCGCCGGCGACGGACGAAGTGCCTGCCGCCCCGGCACCGGTCAATCAGGACGCTGACCTGTGGCAGGCCGCCCAGGACCTGCTGCGCGAGGCCGGGCAACTGAGCGGCCTGGAGTTGTCGGATCGCCTGGAAGGGCTGGCCGGCAACGCCCAGGCGGGCAAGCGCCTGTTGGTGCGCTTGCGTCACAGTGCCAAGGTGAAGGTGTCCAGCGGCGGGGATACGCCGCAGTACAGTTGGATCGGCAGCGATTAGTACAGCGCAGCGAACAACTTGCGGCGATAGACCGTGACCAGCGGGTGGTCATTGCCGAGCAGTTCGAACACTTGCAGCAACGTCTTGTGTGGCAGGCCTTCGCTGTAGCTGCGGTTGCGGATAAACAACTTCAGCAAGCCTTCCAGCGCCGCGTCGTATTGCTGGCGGGCCAATTGCTGCACGGCCAACTGATACGCGGCGTCATCATCCTGCGGGTTTTGCGCCAGGTGGGCCTTGAGGTCAGCGGTATCAGGCAGGTCAGCCGCCTGGCGCAGGAAAGTGATCTGCGCCTTGGCGCCGGCGAGGGCTGCCTTGTGCGCGTCGCTCTTGACCGCATCGAGCACGGTCTGCGCTTCACCCAGTTCGCCACGCTCGGCCAGGCAGCGAGCGTAGAGGATCAACGCTGCGGCGTTGGTGTTGTCTTCACCGAGCAAGGCCACCAGTACGGCCTCGGCCTCACTGATACGCCCCTCGGCAAACAGCGCCTGGGCCAGCTCCAGCGGGTCTTCGTCGGCGGGTGGTGGCAACTGCACATGGGGTTCCAGCAGCGCCCGGATCTCAGACTCCGGTTTCGCCCCGGCAAACCCATCCACCGGCTGGCCATCCTTGAACAGCACCACGGTCGGCAGGCTGCGAATGCCAAAGCGCGCAACGATATCCTGCTCGGCTTCGCAATCGACCTTGGCCAGCAGCAGTTCGCCCTGGTAACTCTCGGCAATCTGCGCCAGCAACGGCATCAACGCCTTGCACGGCGCACACCAGTCGGCCCAGAAATCCACCAGCACGGGTTTGTGGAACGAATTCTCGATGACTGCCTGATCGAAGGTGGCGGTGGTGACATCGAAAATGTACGGCGTGGGCTCACTCATGGTGGTTCTCAATGACGCGTGGGATGGGGCAACTATAAAGACTGGCGGTCTCTATCGGAAGCCGCGCAAGGGTCAAGCGCGAGATACATGCCAAAAAGGGTCCTGATACCAGTCACGAAGGAACCCCATCGCTTTTAGGTTGAGGTTGGGAAAGTCGCTGATCAGGTGATAAAGGTGCTGGTCCCAGCGAGTACGGGGGCTGACCTGATACATCAGGTGGTTAAGTATGCAAAGTGTCGGAAAAGTGCGGGTATGGGATCCTGGCTGGAGGAGATGCTTTGGCCACGGGAAATTGGCTTTTCTGGGTAATTCGGGGCGAATGCCCGGTTGCCGATTCCACATCCGTGAGTGATGGGCGCACATATTTCGAACAGTGGTCAACGTGTGAAGCCAGGACTGCATCAGTGGTGCGGGCAGTCCCAAGCGCCTGGCAATGGCTTTTTTATCCGCGTCCCTGGCCAGGCCTTTGTAGAGATGAGAGAGGTCACCCAGCGTCAATTCTTCCAGCATGGCCCCGCTCGGCATGAGAGATGGGTGATCGTAGGTAATTGGATAGTGGCGCGCGTAGCTTTCTTTGGCTCTTTGACGTTTGAGATGGTCTTTTCGGTTGCTGTCTGTGTGCAGTCGGTCGATGCGCAGGCATTCGCGTTCGTAGTCGCGTGCTGCCACAGACTGTTTGGTGTGTAGCGTTGCAAGCAGGCGCTGGTGGTCAAATGTCGGGTGAAAAGTCTGGCCGTCGATGTACCAATGGCTACCGTAGGTGGGGCCCATGTGATTACTGATGACTGCACGTGAGGCGATCTCGACCCGCTCAATAGCATCCATAACCAATAAGCGAAGACGTCGGTCGAAATCGTAGAGTCGTGCCAGTTGGTGAAAATGGGTGCCAGCATGGAAGTGGTGGTCGATATCTTCCGGTTGTTGGAAGGGCCGCATATAGGGGCTTAATCGAAAGAAACTGACCGACTGCAGGAAGCACCGAGCGCCTGTTTCATCGTCAATTATCAAGCCCCGCGACTTGAGCAGTTCCAGCTGGGCCGGGACGTCAATGGCAGGCTTGTCGAACGCCTTCATGCCGGAAAATCACCAGGCATAAAAAACCCGCACAATTTGTGCTTGGTCGCTGGCGCAACCAGAGGCATGGCGGGTGTATTGCCACGCAGGCTATGCAACTGCCCAGGTTTTTGCAACGCCTTTGGAGAGGCGCCGACCAGCGAAACCAGGAGGAAATGCATGCCGATCGATCGTCCAGGCCGCGTGCAGGAGGACGGTATTTTCCATGCCCTTGCGGCCGCTGTCTTAGCCACTCTATTGCTGAAGATTTATAACTAAGGTGCCTAGCGCCGCGAATGGTACAGGCTCACCTTGCGAAACTCCCAAGGCTCCGCCAGGTCCGGCAGGGTCAGCGCTTCCAGGATCCCCAGCCGCTGGTAGTCCGGATGCTGGAAGTCGCGCACCCGCGAATCGGCGACCAACGCTTCTCGCCCGCGCGTGAGGAATTGATCCAGCAGCGGCAGGTTCGCCCGGTCGTACAGCACATCCGCCACCAGGATCAGGTCGAAACGATCGGCCTCGGCAAAGAAGTCCGCCGAATACCCCAGCGTCACGCCATTGAGTCCAGCATTTGCCCGGCAGGCGTCGAGTGCCAGCGGGTCCAGGTCACAGGCCACCACTTCCAGGGCGCCGGCCTTGGCGGCGGCAATCGCCGCAACGCCGGAGCCGGCGCCGAAATCCAGCACGCGCTTGCCCGCCACCCATTGCGGGTTGGCCGCCAGGTAGCGGGCCAGTGCCAGGCCGCTGGCCCAGCAGAAACTCCAATAGGGCGGCTCATGCAGGATGCGCCGGGTTTCCTCGGGGCTGAAGGCGCGGTCCATGTTGTCGGCGTCCAGCAGCCACAACGCCAGGTCGGTGCCGGGCAACGGGCAGGGCACCAGTTGTGCGTCGCCGATCAGTTCGCCCAAGGCCCGTTGCAGGTCCAGCGGTAGCGTCATGGTGCGCGGACGAGTTGCAAGGGCCCGGTGGTCTGGGTGATCGGTTGCTGGATGCGCACCGCCGGCAGATGCAGGATCAACTGCCCGGACTGGCTGGCGCGGCCACGCAGCTCAACACGGGCGCCGGTCGGGAAGGCTTGTGGGTTGAAGCGCAGGCGGAAGTCCAACGGCTTGTTGTTGCCGATCAGCACACTGCTGGCCAGCAATTGTTGCGGGCGGCTGCGCTCGTCGATCACCAGCAGCGCGAGCTCGACTTCGGCGCCGGCCGGCACGCCATTGAGGGTGCCGCTGACTTCACGCTGATAGGCGGGCAGTGGCCCGAGAGGCTCCTGGCCGGGGATTTTTTTCTCTTGTTGTGGCGTGGGTTGCGGTGCGGCCGGTTTTGGCGCTTCGCTGCTGCAGGCGACCAGAAAACTGAAAAGAGTGAGTAAAACCAGCGGTCGTAACGGCATGTACGGCTCCAAAAAGGGCAAAAATCCGTGAACTAAACATAAGAAACATAATAGTCAGCCTATATACCGTAAAGGCTATGGCTTGTCTTGCCACGGGGATGCGCTACCATGGCCCTCCCTTTTTTTGTTGCCTGCCACCATGCACTGTCCCTTCTGCGGTGCCAACGACACCAAGGTCATTGACTCGCGTCTGGTCGCCGAGGGCGATCAAGTGCGTCGCCGGCGTGAATGCCTGGCCTGCGGTGAACGTTTCACCACCTTCGAAACCGCCGAACTGGTACTGCCACGCCTGATCAAGTCCGACGGCAGCCGCCAGCCTTTCGACGAAGACAAACTGCGCGCCGGTATGCAGCGTGCCCTGGAAAAACGCCCGGTGAGTGTCGAGCGCCTGGAAGCGGCGCTGGTGCATATCAAGCACAAGCTGCGGGCGACCGGCGAGCGCGAGGTCAAGAGCCTGGTGGTGGGAGAACTGGTGATGGGCGAGCTGCAAAAGCTCGACGAAGTTGCCTACATTCGTTTCGCCTCGGTGTACCGACGCTTCCAGGACCTCAACGAGTTCCGCGAAGAGATCGACCGCCTGGCCCGTGAGCCGGTCAAAGAATGAACCCACCTTCTGCAGAACAGGCTGTGCTCGACGCCCATTACATGGCCCGCGCCCTCGAATTGGCGCGCAAGGGCCTGTACACCACCCACCCCAACCCACGGGTCGGCTGTGTGATTGTGCGTGATGGGCAGATTGTCGGCGAAGGCTGGCACGAACGTACCGGCGAACCCCATGCCGAGCCCAATGCCTTGCGCGCCGCTGGCGATAAAGCCCGGGGTGCCACGGTGTACGTGACCCTTGAACCGTGCAGCCATTATGGTCATACGCCACCCTGCGCCGATGCGCTGGTGACAGCCGGTGTGGCACGGGTGGTCGCGGGCATGCAGGACCCGAACCCGGAAGTGGCCGGGCGTGGCATGCAGCGCCTGGCCCAGGCCGGGATCGAGGTGCTTAGCGGCGTACTGGAAAGCCAGGCGCGTGCGCTGAACCCCGGGTTCCTCAAGCGCATGGAGCACGGCCTGCCGTTTGTGCGGGTCAAGTTGGCGATGAGCCTGGATGGGCGCACCGCGATGGCCAGTGGTGAGAGCCAGTGGATCACCGGCCCTGCCGCCCGCGCCGCCGTGCAGCGCCTGCGGGCCGAGGCCAGTGTGGTGCTGACCGGCGCCGATACCGTGCTGGCCGATGGTGCGCGCCTGACCGTGCGCGCCGCCGAGCTGGGCCTGGATCCGCAAACCACCGCTTTGGCGATGTCGCGCCCACCGCTGCGCGTGCTGATCGATGGCCGCCTGCGGGTGCCGCTCAACGCCCCGTTCTTCAAGGCCGGCCCGGCGCTGGTCATCACCTGCGTGACCCCGGAAAACCAGTTCCCCCGTGGCCCCGAATGCCTGGTGGTACCGGGCGTCGACGGCCAGGTCGACCTGCGCTCGGCGCTGGTGGCCCTGGCGGCCCGTGGCGTCAACGAGGTGCTGGTGGAGGCCGGGCCAAGCCTGGCGGGCGCGTTTGCCCAGCAGGGGCTGGTGGACGAATACGTGATTTTCGTCGCCGGCAAGTTCCTGGGCTCCGCCGCTCGGCCTTTGCTGGACTGGCCGCTTGAGAAACTGGCCGATGCACCCCAACTCAAGATCACTGAAATGCGCGCTGTAGGCGACGACTGGCGAGTCACTGCCATCCCTGTGCCAGCAGCGAGCGTATAATTCTGACCGGGTGCCCCAGGCGCCCGCACCGTTTTCCAGGAGAAGGCCATGTTCACCGGCATTATCGAATCCATCGGCAGCATCCGCGCCATGACCCCCAAAGGCGGCGACGTGCGCCTGTTGGTTGAAACCGGCAAGCTCGACCTCGGCGACGTCAAGCTGGGCGACAGCATCGCCGTCAGTGGCGTGTGCCTGACCGTCATCGAACTGCCGGGCAATGGCTTTGCCGCCGACGTCAGCCGGGAAACCCTGGACTGCACGGCGATGAATGACCTTAAGGCCGGCAGCCCGGTCAACCTGGAAAAAGCCCTGACCCCGACCACCCGCCTGGGCGGCCACCTGGTCAGCGGCCATGTCGACGGCGTCGGCGAAGTAGTGGCACGCAGCGAAAACGCGCGAGCCGTGGAATTTCGCATCCGGGCACCGAAAGAACTGGCCAAGTACATCGCCCACAAAGGCTCGATCACCGTCGACGGCACCAGCCTGACCGTGAACGCCGTGAATGGCGCCGAATTCGAACTGACCATCATTCCCCACACCCTCAGCGAAACCATCATGGCCTCGTACCAGCCGGGTCGCCGGGTGAACCTGGAAGTGGACTTGCTTGCCCGTTACCTGGAGCGCCTGTTGCTGGGCGATAAGGCCGCAGAGCCTGCAGCCGGTAACATCACCGAAAGTTTTCTGGCCGCTAACGGCTACCTGAAATCCTGACCAAGGGGGTGCCGCGTGGCGCTCAATAGCATCGAAGAACTGGTTGAAGACATCCGCCAAGGCAAGATGGTCATCCTGATGGATGACGAAGACCGCGAAAACGAAGGCGACCTGATCATGGCCGCCGAGTTGTGCCAGCCGGAACATATCAACTTCATGGCCAAGCACGCCCGTGGCCTGATCTGCATGCCCATGAGCCGCGAGCGCTGCGAACTGCTCAAGCTGCCGCTGATGGCGCCGCGCAATGGTTCGGGGTTTGGCACCAAGTTCACCGTCTCGATTGAAGCGACCACCGGTGTGACCACCGGTATCTCCGCCGCCGACCGCGCCCGCACCGTGCAAGCCGCTGCCGCCAAAGACGCCAAGGCCGAAGATATCGTCAGCCCTGGGCATATCTTCCCGCTGATGGCCCAGCCTGGCGGCACCCTGGCCCGTGCCGGCCACACCGAAGCTGCCTGCGACCTGGCGCGCATGGCCGGGTTCGAGCCGAGCGGGGTGATCTGCGAAGTGATGAACGACGATGGCACCATGGCCCGTCGCGCTGAACTGGAAGCCTTTGCCGCTGAACACAACATCAAGATCGGCACCATTGCCGACCTGATTCACTACCGGATGATCCACGAACGTACCGTTCAGCGGATTGCCGAGCAGCCGCTGGACAGCGAACTGGGGCATTTCAACCTGGTGACCTACCGTGATTCGGTGGAAGGCGACGTGCACATGGCGCTGACCCTGGGCAACATCTGCGCCGAAGAGCCGACCCTGGTGCGTGTGCATAACATGGACCCGTTGCGCGACCTGCTGATGGTCAAGCAGCCGGGCCGCTGGAGCTTGCGAGCCGCCATGGCCGCGGTTTCCGAGGCGGGTAGCGGTGTCGTACTGTTGCTGGGTAACCCGGTGGATGGCGATGTGCTGCTGGCGCATATCCGCGAAAGTGCTGACCAGGTGCCGGTGAAAAAACCGACCACCTACAGCATCGTCGGTGCTGGCTCGCAGATCCTGCGTGACCTGGGCGTGCGCAAAATGCGCCTGATGAGTGCGCCCATGAAATTTAATGCGATATCCGGTTTCGACCTGGAAGTAGTAGAATACGTGCCCTCCGAATAAAGGCCGACGATTGTCGCGTCTTGTTCGCGGTTCAAATATCACTAAGGGGCGCGTCATATACGCGTCCCGGCTCTTTAAGAGATTTGTCGAATGACCCTGAAGACCATCGAAGGTACCTTCATCGCCCCCAAAGGCCGCTACGCCCTGGTGGTTGGCCGCTTCAACAGCTTCGTGGTTGAAAGCCTGGTAAGCGGTGCCGTGGACGCCCTGGTTCGCCACGGTGTGAGCGAAAGCGATATCACGATTATCCGTGCCCCTGGCGCCTTCGAAATTCCACTGGTTGCGCAGAAAGTTGCCCAGCAAGGCGAATACGCAGCAATCATCGCCCTGGGCGCAGTCATTCGTGGCGGTACTCCGCACTTCGAATACGTGGCTGGCGAGTGCACCAAGGGCCTGGCCCAGGTGTCCATGGAGTTCGGCGTGCCAGTGGCCTTCGGCGTACTGACCGTTGATTCCATCGAACAAGCCATCGAGCGTTCCGGCACCAAGGCCGGCAACAAAGGCGCTGAAGCTGCCCTGTCCGCCCTGGAAATGGTCAGCCTGCTGTCGCAGTTGGAGGCCAAGTGATTTCCGACGAGAGCGATCGTTTCAACCCACGCGAGCCACGTCCTGCGGACGCCGGCAAGCCATCGAAGAACGAAAAGCGCCGCGCTGCCCGTCAGTTGGCGACCCAGGCGTTGTATCAGCGTCAGATGGCGGGTACTTCGCTGAACGAAATCGAAGCGCAGTTCCGTGTCGACAACGACTTTACCTTCGCCGACCTGCCGTACTTCCACGATATCCTGCACGGCGTGCATGCCAACCTGAGCGAGATCGACACGGCCCTGGCACCTTGCCTGGACCTGACCCTCGAAGAGCTGGACCCGGTTGAACTGTGCGTGATGCGCCTGTCCACCTGGGAGCTGCTCAAGCGCGTCGACGTGCCGTATCGCGTTGTGATCAACGAAGGTATCGAACTGGCGAAAGTCTACGGTTCGACCGACGGTCACAAGTTCGTCAACGGCGTGCTCGACAAGCTGGCCCCGCGCCTGCGTGAAGCCGAAGTGAAGGCGTACAAGCGCTAACCTGCGCTTGACTCCCTGATGGGCGAGTTCGAGCTGATCCGCACCTACTTCGCCGCCGCGCCCTGTGCGCAAGGCGGCGAAGGCATTGCCCTGGGGATCGGCGACGACTGCGCCCTGCTGGCGGTTCCCCCAGGGGAGCAACTGGCGATCTCTACTGATACATTGGTGGCCGGCGTGCATTTTGCCGACCCCTGCGATCCGTTCCTGCTCGGCCAGCGCTCGCTGGCGGTGGCAGTCAGTGACTTGGCAGCCATGGGCGCCAACCCCCTCGCGTTTACCCTTGCGCTTACCACACCGACGGTTTCGGCCGATTGGTTGCAACGTTATGCCCAGGGTTTGAACGCCATGGCCCAGCGCTGTGGCGTGGGCCTGGTGGGCGGTGATACCACCCGCGGGCCGCTGAGCCTGACCGTCACCGTGTTTGGTCGTGTCCCGGCGGGCCAGGCGCTGACTCGCAGCGGTGCGCAGCCGGGCGACTTGCTGTGTGTGGGTGGCGACCTGGGCAATGCCGCCGGCGCCTTGCCGTTGGTATTGGGGCAGCGCAGCGCTGACGCGGTTATCGCCCAGCCGCTGCTGGCACATTACTGGTCGCCGCAACCGCAGTTGGCCTTGGGCCTGGCGTTGCGTGGCAAGGCTACGTCAGCATTGGATATCTCCGACGGCCTGCTGGCTGATTGCGGGCATATCGCCAAGGCTTCTGCCGCGCGGCTGGTGATTGAGTGGCAACGGCTGCCGCTGTCTGTAGCGCTGCTGGCCTTCCTGGGCGATGACGGGGCCCATGCAGCCGCCTTGAGTGGTGGTGACGATTACGTGCTGGCCTTCACCTTGCCACCCGGCGAGCTGGAGCCGTTGCTGGCCGACGGTTGGCCGGTCCATGTGGTTGGGCGCGTGGAGGCGGGGTCGGGCGTGGCATTGCTCGATGCCGCCGGGCAGGACATCACCCCGGCCGTTGGTGGCTATCAGCATTTTCGTCAGGCACCGTGACGTGGTGACCTACGCTACCCTTTGCTAGGTTGTGAAAAAGATGGGCTTTCACAGGAGGTCGTCATCATGGATGTACGTCGCTGGCTGCTGATCCTGCTGTGTATCGTTGCGTCTTCAGTGCGGGCTGATGAGATGCAGGTCGTGCCTGGGCCGATTCGCCTGGTCAGTGAAACCTGGAACGACTACACCAACGCCGATGGCAGTGGCTTGGGTTGGGACCTGATGCGCGAAATTTTCGAGCCGGCCGGGATCAAGGTCAAGATCCGCAGCGTGCCCTACACCCGTTCGGTCGGCCTGGTCCGGCGTGGCGAAGCGGACGCCTGGGTCGGTTCCTATCGGGATGAAACCGAAGGCGTGTTATACGCGCGCAGGCACTATGACTCTGATCACATCTACGCCCTGGGACTTGCGAGCAGCCAGGCGCCGACCCTGGCGACCCTGGGCAATTACCGTTTGGCCTGGGTACGCGGCTACAAGTACGAGGAATACCTGCCCAATATTCACCGTTTCAACCAGATCGAGCGCCGCAGCGGGATTTTGCCGATGCTCCAGCAAGGGCGGGCAGACTTCTATATCGACGCCTTGACCGAGGTAAAACACGTGGTTGGCCAAGCGTCTGATCCGTCGGTGTTCAAGCTCACCCATGTGGCCGAGCTGCCATTGTTCCTGGGGTTTGCTGACAACGAGCGGGGCAGGGCGCTGCTGGCGCTGTTTGACCAGCGCATGGAGGTCCTGGTGAAAAGCGGCGAGTTGAAGCCGATCTTCGAACGTTGGCACCAGCCCTATCCGTTCTGACCAGCATGCCTTTATGTAGGAGCGAGCTTGCTCGCGAAGAACCAGAGAACACCGCGATTATCCTGCATGCACGCGTTATCGTTGACGTCCTTCGCGAGCAAGCTCGTTCCTACATCAAAAGATGAGCATTCATAGAACCAAGGCAAAGGCCAATCGAACCTATTGATCTTTATCAGCGATAATTCAGCTTAAGCGTCTGTAGGAACGTGCTGTTACAATGCCCGCCTCTGTGAAATCTGAAATCAGGAGCACACGGTGCCCGTCGTTTTCGTTGCTGCTTCCAAGCTGCCTACCCCTTTTGCCACGTTCACCATGCATGGCTTTCTTGAAAAAGCCTCCGGGCGCGAACATGTCGTGCTCAGCCTGGGTGATGTGGCCGATGGTGCTCCGGTCCTGGGCCGCCTGCACTCCGAGTGCCTGACCGGCGACGCATTGTTCAGCCAGCGCTGCGACTGCGGTTCGCAACTGGAAGCCGCCTTGCAAGCCATCGCCCGTGAAGGCCGTGGCGTGTTGCTGTATCTGCGTCAGGAAGGCCGTGGCATTGGCCTGCTGAACAAGATTCGCGCCTACGAACTGCAAGACGGCGGCGCCGATACCGTGGAAGCCAACGAGCGCCTGGGCTTTGCCGCCGATCAGCGCGACTACGCCATCTGCCTGCCGATGCTTGAGCATCTTGGTGTGCAGTCCCTGCGCCTGATGACCAACAATCCGCGCAAGGTCAAGGCCATGACCGACATGGGCATCACCGTCGCCGAGCGCGTGCCGCTGCACACCGGGCATAACCCGCACAACAAACTCTACCTGGCGACCAAGGCCAGCAAGCTCGACCACATGATGGGCAACGAGCATCAGGGCGAGGTCGACCGGGCGTGACGCGCGGCCAGGTCAAGCGGCGGCTGTCCTTCAGTTGGTGGCAGTACCTGGCGCTGGCGTTGCTGCCGTTGTTCGTGATCAACCTGGTATTTGGCCAGGGTGAGCCGCTGTTGCCGGTGCTGGCGATGCCGTTCTTTATCGCCGGTGTCGCCTCGATGTTTGCCAGCCTGCGTTACTTCCATGCCTACAAACACGCGTTGATCGCCACCTCCAAGGCCCTCGATACACCTGAAGAACCGACCGCCTGGATCACCCTTGCAGCCCGTCGACGCACGGCATTGCTGGTCGCGGCGTTTCCGGCCTGGGTCGGTGCGCTGGCGGTGTTCGTCGGTCTGGAAGCGGTGCCGCTGTTTCTCCTGGCCTTGTCGACCCTGGTGCTGTTCTACCTCTACCGCATTCCGCGTCAGCTCGGTTGATGCGTTGCTGGCTGGTGGTTCTGCTGCTGGCCGCCAGCGCGTCGGCAACGGCGGTCGAGCGGGTGGTCAGCCTCGCGCCTTCCTTGTCTGAAATCTCCGTTGAACTGGGTGCTGCCGATCTGTTGGTGGGCGTACTCGACGGCGGCGAACGACCTGAAGCACTGCGCAACGTGCCTTCGGTGGGGCGCTATGGGCAGTTGGATCTGGAGCGACTGCTCAGCCTGCAGCCGGACTTGCTGCTGCTCTGGCCCGGCAGCGTCGGCCCCGCCCAGCGCGAGCAACTCAAACGCCTGAACATCCCGATCTACGTTGCCGAGCCCCATAGCCTTGAACAACTGAGCAGTCAGGTGGAAGCCATCGCCGGGCAGTTGGGCCGTGCCGATGCCGGTCGCCAATTGGCCGCGCAACTGCGCCAACGCTTGGCTGCGTTGCGCCAGCGCTATCACCGCAGCGAGCCGTTGCGGGTGTTCTATCAGGTGTGGAATCAGCCGCTGTACACCGTGGGCGGTGGGCAGATCATCAGCGATGCGTTAAGTGTGTGCGGCGCACGCAATGTGTTTGATGACCTCAAGTTGCCAGCGCCACAGGTCAGCATCGAGTCGGTGTTGCAGCGTGATCCCGAGGTGATCCTGGCGGCGGATCAAGCGCAGTTGCAGGACTGGAAGGCTTGGCCGCAAGTGGCGGCGGTGGCGCAAGGGCGTTTGCTGATCGTGCCGGATAAAGGGCTGGAGCGGCCCAGTGGGCAAATGGTGGAGGCGGTGGCGAGGTTGTGTCAGGTGATTGAGCCGAACCGCTAAGACCGCTATCGCTGGCTTGCCTGCGATGGCGTCGCCCCAGACAACTTTAGAGCTGCGGCGTCCATGTCACGCCAACCATCCACGTCCGGCCCTCTTCCCGATACGGTTGGTTATTCTGGAAGCCCGGATCGTCATAGCTGTACCACGCCCGTGTATAGCGGCGGTCCAGTAGGTTATCCACCTTCAGCGACAACGCCACTTCCCGATTCAGCGCCCAGCCACTGCGCAATCCCACCAGGTAATAGCCCGGGAGCCGGTTTTTGTTGTCCTCGGCGTCGTAGCTGCTGCTGATTGCCTGCCAACTGGCGCCCAGGCTCAACTGATCGAACTGCCGATCCAGGTCCAGGTTCAAGGTGCGCCGGGCACGGCGGGCGAGGGTGTGGCCGCTGTTGCGGTCGCGTGGGTCGATGATCGACAGGCCGAGGTTGCCCTGCCAGCCGAACAGCTCCTGTTTGAGTGCGGCTTCGAAGCCGTTGATGCGGGCGGTGGCGACGTTTTGTGGCTTGCCGCTGGCGTCGAGGATGATCGCGTCTCTCAGATCAGTGCGGTACAGCGAGGCTTCCAGCTGCGTGCTATCACTGAGCTGGCTGCGCCATTGCAGTTCGTAGCTTTTCGAGGTTTCGGGCTGTAGGTCAGGGTTGCTGTACTGAGTGTCGGGGTAGTACAGATCATTGAACGTCGGCGCACGAAACCCTTCGCTGTAGCTGAACAGCACGTCGTTGTTGGGGTTGACCGGCAAGGTCAGCGTGCCGCTCCAACTGTTCTGCCCGCCGAACTGCTGGTTCTGGTCGCGGCGCAGCCCCAGTTCGGTGGAAAACCACTCGCCCTTGAATCGATGCTGGATAAATGCGGCGCGGTTCCAGCGGCTGTTTTCGTTGTACGTAGTGCTGCCGTGAAAACGGTCTTCATACCAATCGCCGCCGAGGATCAGGCTGTTTTGCTGGTCGAGTGTCAGGTCGTTCTGCCAGTTGATCGAGTCGCGGTAGGTGTTGAACACGCTGAAGTCAGCGCTGAGCTTGTCACGTTTGGTGTCGCGGTTTTCGCTGTGGCCCAGCTCTACACGACTCTGCCATACCTCGTTGAGTTGGGCGTCGATATAGGCACTGGCGCTGCTGACGGTGTAGTCGGTATAGGGCTTCTGCCCGAAACTTTGTTTAATGACATCGTCGTAGCGTCCAGCGCTGTTGTCATATTCAGACTTGCCACGGCTATCCAGCAAGTTGAACCCCATCTCCAGTTCATCACTGAACCTATGACTGAGGTTCAGGCTCAGCGACTTGTTGCGATAGGCATCATGATCGCGATCGCTGGGGAAGGAGGCGTGACTCCAGTCGATACCGGCGGTTTCATCCAGGCTCGCGCCCAGGTTGAAGCGCGTGCGCTCATCGCCGCCCGACAGGCCCAGGCTGCGCTCCCAGGTGTGGTTGCTGCCAAAGCCCAGTTTCAGGCGCGGTTGCAGGCCTTGTCCGGCATTGCGACGGGTAAATACCTGAATCACCCCACCGATGGCGTCACTGCCGTAAATCACCGAGCGCGATCCGCGCAGCACTTCCACCCGTTCAATCTGATCGACATTCAGGTATTGCAGGCCGCTGTCGCCGGACGTGGTATTGGCAATGCGCTGGCCATCCACCAGCACCAGGCTTTGCGCCGACTTGGTGCCGCGCATGAAAATCCCCGGCAAACTGCCTCGGCCACCGGTCCGCGCCACTTGCACGCCGGGCACGCGGCTGAGCAGGTCGGTGAGGCTGGAGGGTTGCAGGCGGTCGATATCGTCGCGGGTGAAGACCGTGTTGGCGGCGCTGCTGTCATTGCGCGCCTGGACCTGGCGGTTGGCGCTGATCACCACATCGGGGAGCTTCAGGGCGTCATCGCGTTCAAAGCTGTCGGCCAGCAGGTCGGTGGCGGGGAGCAGCAGCAGGGATAGGGCAAGGCGAAGGCTGCTCATGGGCTGTCCATAGCGTTGGAAGTTGACACAGTACCCATGTGGGAGCGGGCTTGCTCGCGAATGCGGTATGTCAGTATCAAATGTGCTGACTGATACACCGCATTCGCGAGCAAGCCCGCTCCCACATTTTGCTCAGTGTTACAGGCCCAGCAGTGTCATGCGCGCACGCACCGCAGCCTCAATCCCCGCTTCATCCAGCCCACACTCGGCCAGCATCTGCGCCGGCTTGGCGTGTTCGACATAAATGTCCGGCAAACCCAGGTGCAGCACCGACTTGAGGATATTCTCCCGCGCCAGGAACTCGCTGACCGCCGCACCGGCGCCGCCCATGATGGCGTTTTCTTCAACGGTTACCAGCAACTCATGGCTGCTGGCGATTTCGCGCACCAGGGCTTCGTCCAGAGGTTTGACGAAACGCATGTCGATCACAGTGGCGTTGATGTTCTGCGCCACTTTCAGGGCTTCGGCCAGTTGCACGCCGAACACCAGGAATGCGGTCTTGCTGCCCTGGCGACGGACGATGCCCTTGCCGATCTCGATCGGTTCCAGGTCTTTCTCGATCACCGCATTCGGGCCATTGCCACGGGGGTAGCGTACCGCTGCCGGGCCGTTGTACAGGTGCCCGGTGCTGAGCATCTTGCGCAGCTCGTTCTCGTCGCTCGGGGTCATCACCAGCATGCCGGGGATGCAGCGCAAGTACGACAGGTCGTAGCTGCCAGCGTGGGTCGGGCCGTCTTCGCCGACCAGACCGGCGCGGTCGATGGCGAACAGCACGTCGAGGTTCTGCACCGCCACATCGTGAATAAGCTGGTCATAACCGCGTTGCAGGAACGTGGAGTAGATCGCCACCACCGGCTTGGCGCCTTCGCAGGCCATGCCGGCGGCAAAGGTCACCGCATGTTGCTCGGCAATCGCTACATCGAAGTAACGCAGCGGGAAACGCTCGCTGAACGCCACCAGGTCGGAGCCTTCCTTCATCGCCGGGGTAATGCCTACCAGGCGCGGGTCGGCGGCGGCCATGTCGCACAGCCATTCGCCAAACACACCGGAGTACTTCGGCCCGCTGGCCTTTTTGGGTGCCGCCACGGGCGCGTCCAGCGGTTCGAGCTTGGTGATGGCGTGGTAACCAATCGGGTCGACTTCCGCCGGGGCGAAGCCTTTGCCTTTCTTGGTGACGATATGCAGGAACTGCGGGCCCTTGAGGTCACGCATGTTGCGCAGGGTGGCGATCAGGGTCGGCAGGTCGTGGCCGTCGATCGGGCCGATATAGTTCCAGCCCAATTCTTCGAACAGGGTGCCGGGGACCAGCATGCCCTTGGCGTACTCTTCGGTACGGCGGGCAATTTCCCACGCGCCTGGCAGGCGCGACAGCACTTTCTTGCTGCCTTCGCGCATGCTGGCGTAGGTACGGCTGGACAGAATCTTTGCCAGGTAATTGGACAGGCCGCCGACATTGCGCGAGATCGACATGTCGTTGTCGTTGAGGATCACCAGCATATTGGCATCCACTTCCGGCGCATGGTTCAACGCTTCGAACGCCATGCCGGCTGTCAGCGCGCCATCACCGATCACGGCAATTGCCTTGCGATCGCTGTTTTGCAGGCGGGCGGCAATCGCCATGCCCAGGGCTGCGCTGATCGAGGTGCTGGAATGGCCGACGCCAAAGGTGTCGTACTCGCTCTCGGCGCGGCGCGGGAAGGCGGCAATGCCATCCTTCTGGCGCAAAGTGGCCATGCGCTCGCGGCGTCCGGTGAGGATTTTATGCGGATACGCCTGGTGCCCCACGTCCCACACCAGCCGGTCGTCCGGGGTGTCGAATACGTAATGCAACGCGATGGTCAGCTCGATGACGCCCAGGCCTGCACCAAAATGCCCACCGGTCTGGCCGACCGTGTAGAGCAATTCCAGGCGCAACTCATCGGCCAGGGTTTCCAGCTCGGCTTCACCCAGGCGGCGCAAGCCGGCCGGCGTGTTGGCACGGTCCAGCAGAGGCGTGGTCGGGCGCTTGCGGGGAATCTCTTGAAACGTCGTGGGCATCAGGCGAATCGTTATAGGTATAGAAGAGGCGGCAGTTTACCTCAAGCATTGCAAACTGCCCACGCAGAGCACCGAACTTGGCTGATAGGCGGCCGTAATGACCGCTGTAATCAGTGGCGACGTTCGACGATATACCGCGCCAGGTCGCGTAGCGGCGCGGCTGCCGCGTCGAATGGTCGCAGGGCGTCCAGGGCCTGGTCACGCAGTTCCAGGGCATAGGCCTTGGCGGCTTCCAGCCCGAGCAACGACGGATAGGTCGGTTTGTCCCGGGCAATATCGGCGCCCTGGCGCTTGCCGAGGGTCGCGGTGTCGCTTTCTACGTCGAGAATATCGTCCTGCACCTGGAACGCCAGGCCGATGGCCCGGGCATACACCTGCAAGGCGGCCAACTGCGCCGCTTCGGCGCGGCCACTGGCCAGGGCGCCGAGGTGTACGGCTGCCTCGATCAGTGCGCCGGTCTTGTGCCGGTGCATATATTCCAGGGCTTGCTGGTCCAGCTTGAGGCCGACCGAACCCAAGTCAATCGCCTGGCCCCCGACCATACCCGCCGGGCCCGCTGCCGTGGCCAACGCGGTGACCATGCGCAAACGGATCTGGGCATTGACGTCGCTCAAGCGTGGGTCGAGCAAGGCGCTGAACGCCAGGCTTTGCAGGCCGTCACCGGCGAGGATCGCACAGGCTTCGTCAAAGGCCTTGTGGGTGGTGGGCTGGCCGCGACGCAGATCGTCATCGTCCATCGCTGGCAAATCGTCGTGTACCAGCGAGTAGGCGTGAATCAACTCCACTGCACACGCCGCGCCATTGGCTTGCGCGGCGTCCACACCCAGCGCCTCACAGGCCGCGTAGGCGAGCAACGGCCGCACACGCTTGCCACCGTTCATCACGCTGTAGCGCATGGCTTCATACAGACGCTTGAGTTCGGGGCTTGGCGCCACAAACAGCGGCTCCAGCGCAGCATTGACCCGGGCCTGGCTGCTGGCCTGATAAACGTCGATCATTGCGGTTGTTCCGCGTCGAAAGGTTCTTCGGCCAACTCCCCATCCCGCTCCAGCAACACTTGGACCTTCTGCTCCGCCTGCGCCAGCGCGCTCTGGCAATCGCGAGTCAGGCCAATGCCTTGCTCGAATGCCGTCAACGAGTCTTCCAGCGACAACTCGCCGTTCTCCAGCCGCTCGACCAGGGTTTGCAGATCGGCGAGGGATTGTTCGAAATCGAGTGCAACTTTTTTGCGGGCCATGGCGGCTATTCCGGTTGACGGTAAACGGGCGCGACACTAGCAGATAGGGGGGGGAGGGGCAAATAAGGGGCGCTTGAGCACGCCCTGCAAAACCAATGAGGCGACCTGCTGAATTAGGTGTTGAGGACGGTGCCCGTTTCCACCAACCGCGCAAATGGGCACTGGCCCTGGGCCTGCTCCAGGCTGCCCTCAAACGCCACCAGCCCGGCATGCACCTGTTGCAGGGCTGTAATCTGCGTCATCAATTCGACCTTTTTTTGCGCAATCGCCTGGTTGGCGCGCTGCCATGGCAGCTCGTCGCCACGGTGTCCGTGCAAAATCCCCTGCAACTCCTTGAGCTTGAAGCCCAACAGCTGCGCACACTTGATAAACGTCAGCAGCTCAACGCTCTGCGCCGAGTACACCCGATACCGCCCCTCGCGTTGCGGGGGCGGCAGCAGGCCGATGTCCTCGTAGTGACGAATCGCCTTGATTGTCGTGCCTGACAACTGCGCGGCTTTACCGATGTACATGCAGATCCTTTCCTAAAAGAGTGTGCCGGCCTTCTTCAGCCACTTGTCGCGCTGCGCCGCCGTAGAGCCCAGTAGCGGGCCGAACATCACTGTCTTGATCGGCTTGATGCCACAAAACTCAAGGGTGGTCTTACGCATCTGGTGGATGCCGGGCATGTGGTAGAACCAGCGGTAATACCACGCGGGTGTGTCCATGGTCACCAGCAGGTGGGCGGTTCGGCCTTTCAAGAGCTTGTCGGGGAACGCCTTGCCCTTGCGGTATTTGAAGGCGAAGCCGGCGAGGAAAATCCGCTCGATAAACCCCTTCAACAAGGCCGGAACGCCGCCCCACCAGATAGGGAAGACGAACGTCAGATGTGTCGCCCAGAGTATGTCGGATTGGGCGCCGAGCAAGTCGGGCTCCAGGGGTTGGGCTTGGTGATAGGCGTGGTGCAGGATCGGGTCGAAAACCAGCTCGCCAAGGTGCAGGATGCGGACTTCATGGCCGGCGGCCTTGGCCGATTGGAGGTAGGTCTCGGCGAGTGCCGAGCAGAAGCTGGTGCTGGAGGAGTGGCCGAGGATGACCAGGATGCGCTGAACCACGGGGAAAGCCCTGAGGGAAATGATGCCCAGCGTAGGGTCTGCCGTATAGGGGAGAGTCAAGGGCAATGGCTTTCTAGTCGGCGGTGGTGGCCTCAGCTCCCACGGTGAGTCTGCCGATACTCACCCGGCGGCACGCCGGTGCGGCTCTTGAAGGTGCGGTGGAACGAGCGTGGTTCGGTGAAACCCAGGTATTGGGCGATGTCCTGGATCGGCAGGTCGCTGTGCAGCAGGTAGTGCTCGGCCAGTTCCTGGCGCAGGTCGTCGAGGATCTGCTGGTAGGACGTACCGGCCTGTTGCAACTGGCGCTGCAAGGTGCGCACCGACATGGCGAACTGCTCGGCCACCTGTTCCTTGCGCGGCAGGCCTTCCTTGAGCAACTGGCGCAGGGCGTTCTTCACCCGTAGCGCCAGGGTCGAATCGTCCAGCGAGGCCATCAGGGCCAGGGCATGTTCCTCCAGGGTGCGCAGCAATTGCGCATCGGCCTGGCGCAGGGGCGTTTGCAGGTAACTCAACGGCGCCACCAAGGCCGAGCAGGATTGCTCGAATAACACCGGGCAACCGAAGAAGTCCTCGTATTGGCTCAGTTGCGCGCCTTCCGGCAACGGGTGTTCGAGCAGCACCTGGCTGGGCGACAGCTCGGTGTCGGCGATCCAGCGTGCATACACCAGCCAGGACGCCAGCACGTTCTCGACCATATGCCGACGGATCCGTGGCTGCTGGTGGCGGCAGTTCCAAATCAGCCGCACCTGCTCACCGACCATCTCCGCGCGGCTGGTGCCCATGTCACCCACCAGCTTTTCGAACGGCATGATGCGGTTCATCGCCTCGCCCAGGGTGGCGCAGTTCATGGTGATGTAACCCAGCACGCTCCACGAGTTAGGCAACACGAACCGTGCCGAATTGAGCCCGAACAACAGGTCCCCGGAATGTTCGCAGAAATACTCCAGCAGGCGTTCGTGGGCTTCCACGGGCAGGCGCAGGCTGTTGTCGTCCAGTTGGCCGGCCGTGATCCCGGCCGCCGCCAGGGCGGGGGCGGTCGCCACGCCAAGGTGTTCGGCATGGCGCAGGTATTTCAGCAGAGGAGGGACTGAGGTCGAGCCGAGTGTCTGCATGATTGGGTTCCTGGCGGGGGTGTTGCCGGCGGCATTACCTTGCGCGCTTCGATGGCTGGCAAGGTAATTTGAAACCGTGGCTAAAGTAAATGCTCCCGTGGCGACATCGGGTAATGGGCCGATTGACCCAATTGGCTACTCCATTTGTCCTGATGCGACCGTGACAGCTTGCGCCGGCTGATTAGTATGGGTGGACTGAAAATCACACGATCTGCTGGGAGAAACACGCATGCGACGCTGGAACGGCTGGGGCGAAGAAACCACGCAGATGGAGATGCCGGCCCATGGGGCGGCGTTCTTGCGCGAGCGACTGGGCGAGGGTCACACCCTGCCTGACGCCAGCCTGGACAGCGCCCTGGCCCGGGTTCCCGCCTCGCGCCTGGCGCCCCATCCGCTTTACAGCATCGAGCCCCGTGACCGCCTGATGCATGCCCGGGGCCAGAGCCTGCCGGACTGGCTGGCCCTGCGTGAAGGTGTTCTGGGCCAGTACCCGGATGCAGTGGCCCTGCCGGAAAGCGTCGAGCAGATCCGCCAGTTGCTGGCCCTGGCCGACAGTGCCGACCTGTGCCTGATTCCCTATGGCGGTGGCACCTCGGTGGCCGGGCATATCAACCCGCCGGCGTCCTTGCGTCCGGTGCTGACGGTGTCCCTGGCACACATGGGCCGCCTGCTCGACCTGGACGAGCAAAGCCTGATCGCCACCTTCGGCCCTGGCGCCAGTGGCCCCCAGGTGGAGAGCCAGTTGCGGGCCAAAGGCTACACCCTGGGGCACTTCCCGCAGTCCTGGGAACTGTCGACCCTGGGTGGCTGGGTGGCCAGCCGCTCCAGCGGCCAGCAATCGCTGCGCTACGGGCGGATCGAGCAACTGTTCGCCGGTGGCACCCTGGAGACGTTCGCCGGGCCGCTGGAGATCCCGACCTTCCCGGCTTCGGCCGCCGGCCCCGACCTGCGGGAAGTGGTGCTGGGCAGTGAAGGGCGCTTCGGCATCATTTCCGAGGTCAAGGTGCGGGTCAGTGCGCTGCCCGAGGATGAGCGCTTCTATGGCGTGTTCCTGCCGGACTGGCCCCGTGCCCTACAGGCTATCCGGCAATTGGTGCAGGCACGGGTGCCGCTGTCGATGCTGCGCCTGTCCAATGCCATGGAAACCCAGACCCAACTGGCGCTGGCCGGCCACCCCAACCAAATCGCCTGGCTGGAACGCTACCTGGCGCTACGCGGGGCTGGCGAGGGCAAATGCCTGCTGACCTTCGGGGTCACCGGCAATCGTCGGCAGAATGCCCTGTCGTTGCGCCAGGCGCGCCAGCATCTGAAGGCCTTTGGCGGCGTGTTCACTGGCACCCTGCTGGGCAAGAAATGGCAACAGAACCGCTTTCGCTTCCCCTACCTGCGGGAGAACCTCTGGCAGGCCGGCTACGTGGTCGACACCCTGGAGACTGCGACCGATTGGTGCCATGTCGACGGCTTGCTGCACGCTATCGAGGCCAGCCTGCGCGACTGCCTGGCGGCCGAGGGCGAGCGGGTCCATGTGTTCACCCATCTATCCCATGTCTATGGCGAAGGGTCGAGCATCTACACCAGCTATGTGTTCCGCCCGGCGGCAGACTACCCGGCCACCCTCGAACGCTGGAAGGCCCTGAAGCAGGCGGCCAGCCGCACCATCGTCGAAAACCACGGCACCATCAGCCACCAGCATGGCGTGGGCAAGGACCATGCGCCCTACCTGCCGAGGGAAAAGGGCGAATTGGCGATGGCTGCGCTGCACAGCCTGAGCCGGCATTTTGACCCGGCCGGGCGCCTCAACCCCGGCACGCTGCTGGAAGACTAGGCCCATGAGCAATGACTGGAATGCCCAATGGCGCGAAGCCGTGCTGCCGCAACTGGCGAGGGAAACCTGGGACCTGATCGTGATCGGTGGCGGCATCAGTGGCGCCGGGATCCTGCGCGAGGCGGCCCGGCGCGGCTGGCGCTGCCTGCTGCTGGAGCAGCGGGACTTTGCCTGGGGCACTTCCAGCCGCTCGTCGAAAATGGTCCATGGTGGCCTGCGCTACATCGCTAAGGGCCAGTGGCGCCTGGCCCGTGATTCGGTGCGCGAGCGCCAACGCTTGATGGGCGAGGCACCGGGGTTGGTAGACCCCATGAGTTTCCTGATGCCGCACTATCGCGGCGGGTTCCCCGGGCCACGGGTATTCGGCGGTTTGCTGCGCTTGTATGACGCGCTGGCCGGTTGTCGCAGCCGCCAGTTCCATAAACCTGCACAACTGCGCTATCTGGCACCGGGCCTGAAGGAGCCAGGACTGCTGGGTGCCTCGCAGTTTCGCGATGCGCTGACCGACGATGCGCGGCTGGTCATGCGCGTGTTGGCCGAGGCCCGTGCCGATGGTGCCTGGGTGCTCAATGGCCTGCGGGTGCGCCAGGTGTTGCGCGACGGCGAGCGTGTGTGTGGGGTCGAGGTCGAGGACACTGAGGGCGGCGCGGTTATGCAAGTGCGCTGCGCGGTGCTGGCGGTGGCCACCGGAGCCTGGGCTGAGCGCCTGCAACCGGGCGGCGGGCAGCGCCAGTTGCGGCCCTTGCGTGGCAGTCACTTGTTGTTGCCGGGCTGGCGCTTGCCGGTGGCCCATGCCTTCAGTTTCATGCATCGGCGCGACGGCCGTCCGGTGTTTGTCTTTCCGTGGGAAGGGGCCACGGTGGTGGGCACCACCGACCTGGATCACCGCGAGGATCTGGACCTTGGTGCGAGCATCACCTGTGAGGAACTCGACTACTTGCTGGAGGCTTGCGCCCAGCCATTTCCCCAAGCCCAGGTGACGGCGGCGGACGTGCTGTGTACCTGGTCCGGGGTGCGCCCGGTGGTGGGCGCCGCCGACTCCCAGGCCAAGCCATCGAATGAAACCCGCGAGCACGTGCTGTGGCAGGAGCCCGGCTGCGTGACCCTGGCGGGAGGCAAGTTGACCACCTTCCGGCCCCAGGCCATCGAGGTGCTGCGGGCCTGTGCCGGGATGCTCGGCAAACCCCTGGAGGATGACGGCGCGCCGGTGTTCCAGGCCGTACCGTTGCAGGCGATCCCCGGGCTGAGCGACGCCGGCGTGCGGCGCCTGGCCGGGCGTCATGGCCGCGATCTGCCGCGCCTGGCCAGCTTGATACGCACCTTGGGCAGCGATTGCGTCGGGGCCAGCGATACCTTGTGGGCGGAGCTGGCGTTTGCCGCCGAGACCGAGATGGTTTTGCACCTGGACGACCTGTTGTTGCGGCGCACTCGCCTCGGCCTGCTATTGGCCGAAGGCGCGGCCCACTACCTGGCGGACATCCGCCGGCTGTGCCAGCCGCGCCTGGGCTGGGACGACGCGCGCTGGGAACAGGAACAGCAGCGTTACCTGCAACTTTGGCAACGTCATCACAGCGTACCCTGCGCCTCGATCTGAAGAGAGCTTCATGAAAAAAGAGAGCTTCGTGGATAACAACACCCCCGGCAAAGACTATGTGCTGGCGATCGACAATGGCACCCAGAGTGTCCGCGCGCTGTTGTTCGACCTGCAGGGCAACCTGCTGGGCAAAGGCAAGGTCGAGTTGCAGGCCTACTACTCCAGCCAGCCCGGCTGGGCCGAGCAGGACCCGGATTATTACTGGCGCAAACTGGGGGAAGCCTGCCAGCAGTTGTGGGCGCAGACCGGCATCGACCGCAGTCTGATCCGCGGCGTGTCCCTGACCACCCAGCGCGGCACGTTGATCAATGTCGATGCCCAGGGTCAGGCGTTGCGGCCGGCCATCCTTTGGCTCGACCAGCGCCAGTGCGAGCCGAAGGGCGGGATCAAGGGGCCCTGGGGCTGGCTGTTCAAGCTGATTGGCGCCCAGGCCACGGTGGACTACTTTCGCGCCCAGGCCGAGGCCAACTGGATCGCCCAGCATCAGCCGGATATCTGGGCGGCCACTGACAAGTTCCTGCTGCTCTCGGGGTTTCTCAGCCATCGCCTGACCGGCCGTTTTGTCGACTCGGTGGGCTGTTGCGTGGGCTACTTGCCCTTCGACTTCAAACACCTGCGCTGGGCCGCGCCCCGGGACTGGAAATGGCAGGCCCTGGCGGTGCGGGCGGAGCAACTGCCGAGCCTGTACAAACCGGGGGAAGAGCTGGGCCGCATCACCGCCGAGGCCAGCCGCCATACCGGGATCCCGGAGGGGTTGCCACTGATTGCCGCCGGCTCCGACAAGGCTTGCGAGGTGCTTGGTTCCGGCGTGGTGGAGGCAACGACCGCGTGTCTGTCCTATGGCACCACGGCGACCATTACCACTACTCGCTCGCGCTATCTGGAGATTGTCCCGCTGATCCCGCCTTACCCGGCGGCGATCCCTGATCACTACAACTGCGAAGTGATGATCTATCGCGGCTACTGGATGGTCAGTTGGTTCAAGAACGAGTTCGGCCTGCGGGAAATGCAGCAGGCCCGCGAGCAGGGCCTGGAACCGGAGCAGCTGTTTGATGCGCTGGTCAACGCGGTGCCGCCCGGGTCCATGGGCCTGACCCTGCAGCCCTACTGGTCGCCGGGTATCCGTGAACCCGGGGTGGAGGCCAAGGGGGCGATGATCGGCTTTGGCGATGTGCACACCCGGGCGCATATCTACCGGGCGATTCTTGAGGGCCTGGCCTATGCGCTGCGCCAGGGCAAGGAGCGTATCGAGCGCCGTTCGAAAACCCCGATCAAGCGCCTGCGCGTGGCCGGTGGCGGCTCCCAGAGCGACGCGGCGATGCAACTCACCGCGGATATCTTTGGCCTGCCCGCCGAGCGCCCCCATGTGTTCGAGGCGTCCGGGCTGGGGGCGGCGATTGCCTGTGCCGTGGGGCTTGGGCTGTACCCGGATTTTGATACGGCCATCGCCGCCATGACCCGCACCGCTGAAGTCTTCATGCCCCAGCCTGAGGCGCAACAGATGTACGACCGCTTGTACCGCGAGGTCTACCTGCACATGTATCGCCAGCTCAAGCCGCTGTACCAGAGCATCCGCGAGATCACCGGCTACCCGGCGTAGACCCCCTGTAGGAGCGAGCTTGCTCGCGAAGAACTTGATGCAAGCACGCGTTATCGTTGACGTCCTTCGCGAGCAAGCTCGCTCCTACAGGGGCATTAGACCCCGCTACGTGGCGCTATTGGAGAGTCTTTTTGGCAAGATCGGACAGTGTCGGGGTATACCCGGATTGTTAGGCTGAACGCATCTACAACAAGAGCGTAAAGCCATGAAGTTGCCGTCGTTGCTGCTGTGCCTGGGGCTGTGGAGTCTGTCGCCCGGGGTCGGCGCATGGTCCAATCACAGCGTGGGCAGCTACCTGGCCCTGCAAGACTTGCCGGCGTTGCACGAGGCGCCAAAGGTGCAGGTCGAGTCCCTTGAGCAGTTTCTTTCCCAGCAATACCCTGGCCTTGTGGCCCTGTTGGACGAGCAGGAAAACTTCGCCCGCAGCCACTTTCCCGATTACCCGCCGCGCCCCGACAACCTGCGCCTGACGCCGCAGCCCGGGGCCGATCTGCGTCGCGACTTCCTCATGGCCCTGCGGGTCAATCCACAGATCCATCTGGCCCAGGTGATCCAGTCCATGACCGGCGAAGACCTGGCGGGCCGCCGGCAACTCAAGGCCGCCGCCGTGATGGTCGAACAGACCCTCTCACCGTGGAATCGCCAGCGCTTTATCCAGTTGCAGCCAGGGCAGGAGGTCACGCCGCTGGCGGTGCTGGCGACGGCCGCCGACGAGCCGGACTACGGCCACGATATCAACTTGTTCAGCGACAACCCGGGTGACGTCGGCGCGTTGTATGGCTTCGGCGAGCAGTCGTTTGGCGACGCGCGTTTCCAGTACAGCTCCCAGGCGCCGTTCCATATGGGCTTCTTCCACGAGAGCGCGGTGGTGTATGCCGCAGCGCCGTTCCTGCTGCGCAACTGGCCGGATTGGCGGGCCTACCAGTACTTCGGCCTGGCGCGTTTTGCCTTCGCCAATGGCCATCCCTACTGGGGCTATCGCTTCCTGGGCTGGGGCATGCACTACCTGCAGGACCTGACCCAGCCCTATCACGCCACCACGCTGCCGGGTGACGACCTGACCAGCATGCTGCTGATGGAAGGCAAGGCCCTGGCCGGCTATGACAGCGACAAACAGGCGGCAATCGAACGTGTCGCCACACGCCACAACGAAGTGGAGCGCTACCAATTCGCCTGGCTACGTCACCTGCTGCTGACGGGGGCGAGCAACCCGATGCTGGCGGCCTACGCCGACACCACCCAGGACGCTGCTTACCCCGCCTATTCGGTGGACTACCTGCGCCAGGTGGTCAGCGCCGAGGCGGATGCCCAGGCGGTGGTGTTCGACGAGGCCATCGGCCAGTGGTTGGCCACGCCCGGGGCGACCCAGAGCTTCAGTGCCGGCAACCAGTTGCCCGCCGAACGCTACGACCATGCCCGGCTCAACGAGCAGTTGGTGCAGTTGTTGCGCCACTTCGGCGCCCACAGTCGCAACTACGTCCGGGCCGGCCTCGACCGCCCGGCGCCGGCGCAGTGAAACAACAGAACATCGCAGTGCAATAACAACAAGAAAGATTGCAGGGGAGAGACGGCAATGAGCACAACAGTGCGCGCGCAAGGCTCGGGATCCGAGGGTAAATGGTCCATCAAATCCACTGGGGCGGGTGTCGGCCTGATGGGCCTGCTGCAACTGTGCAGCGGTGGGAACGTGGAGGCCATGGAGTTCAGCCTGCTGGACAAGCAGGTCACCGGCTCGTTCGACAGTACCCTGTCTTATGGGCGCCTGTGGCGGGTCCAGGGGCGCGACAAGGGCAACGACGACGTCAACACCAACGATGGCAATCGCAACTTCGATACCGGACTGGTTTCCGAGGTGTACAAGATCACTTCGGAGCTGGAAGCCAACTACCAGAACTACGGATTGTTCGTGCGTGGCACGGCGTTCTATGACACCCAGATCATGGACAAGCGCAACGACTACTACCGCAACAACAGCCCGTCGCAACCCAGCCAGAGCCATCCCCAGGATGACCACTTCACCGACCAGACCCGGGATATTGCCGGCAGCCGCGTGGAGATACTCGACTCCTACGTCTATGGCAACTGGGACGTTGGCCAGATGCCCCTGACTGCCCGACTGGGGCGCCAGGTATTCAACTGGGGCGAGGGCATCTTCTATCGCGGCGGGGTCAACACCACCAACCCGGTGGACGCGGCCAAATACCGCCTGCCGGGCGCCGAGGTCAAGGAAGTGCTGATGCCGGTGGAAGCCATCAGCTTCAATATCGGCTTGAGCGACAACCTGTCGATGGAGAGTTTCTACCAGTGGAACTGGAAGGAGACACGCATCGATCCGGTCGGCACCTTCTACTCCCAGAGCGACCTGTTCGCCGATGGCGGCCGCACCGGCTACAACAACTTCACCGGCAGCGCCCTCGACACCCCGACGCCCATCGGCGGCAACGTCATCGGCCTGTACGATGCGCTGGGCAACAACCCGATGCTCGGAGGCATGCTGCGCAGCACCGGGCTCTACGCCAACGGTATGACCCCGGCCTACGGCAACACCCTCAAGGTGGCGTCGATCGGCAAGGACTACAACGCGCGCAACGATGGTCAGTTCGGCTTCGCCTTCCGTTATATCGCCGAGGAGCTCAACAGCACCGAGTTCGGCCTGTACCTGGTCAACTACCATGCCAAGGAGCCGACCATCGCCGCTGACCTGGCGGGCTATAAAGGCATCGACATGGCGGCACTGACCAGCATGCTGTCGTCGGTGGCCGGCAGCCAGGCGGCGGCCTTGGCCAATGGTTTGGCGACGGTGGATGTGATGGGCAACATCCAGGCCCACCGGCGTTATGCCGAAGACATCCGCATGTACGGCTTCAGTTTCAACACCACCCTGGGCAATGCCTCGGTGTTCGGCGAGCTGGCCTACCGGCCGAACCTGCCGATCGGCATCGCCGCCACCAACGACCTGATCGGCGACCTGGCCAATGGTGCCGGCGCAGCGGCGGGCGGGCAGTTCATCAATGTCGGCGGGCAGATGGTCAACCTCGACAGCCAGATCAACAACGCCGAGCGGGTCGAGGCTTTCAACACCTCGGTGGGCAGCATCTACAACTTCGGTCCGGGCCTGAGCTTCGACTCGTTGTTCGGGGTCTTCGAACTGGCTTCCGAGCACCTGCGCGGCAGCAGCCTGAAGTACCAGGCCTACGATGGCAGTACCCGCTACTACGCGGGTAGCGGCAACACGTCCTACGTCTCTGGTGGTGATCGTGATGATCAGGTGAACCGTGATTCCTACAGCTATACGGTGATGTTCAACGGTACCTGGAACGACGTGTACGCCGGGATCAACCTGTCGCCTTACGTGGTCTACAAGGACGACTTCAAAGGCAACTCCTATCAGGCCGGCAACTATATCGAGGGGCGCAAGGCTTACACCCTGGGGCTCAAGGCCAACTACCAGAACAAGCTGGAAGCTGAGCTGCAATACACCGAGTTCTTTGGTGGCGGGCAGAACAACGTTATCCGCGACCGCGACAACATCGGTTTCAACCTCAAGTACTTCCTGTAAGCCGCTGTCCGCCCTGGTTCTTTGGAGATTTGCCATGTTTCAGACACATCGAATACTCACCGCCAGCCTGGCGCTGGCCCTCGGCCTGGCTGCTGGCAATGCGCTTGCTGCGCTCTCGCCCCAAGATGCGCAACAGCTCAAGTCCCAGCTCACACCCTTCGGCGCCGAGCGCGCGGGCAATGCCGCCGGCACCATCCCGACCTGGGAGGGCGGCATCACCCAGGCGCCCAAGGGTTATGAAAAGGGCAAGCACCACATCGACCCTTTTGCCGGCGACAAACCGCTGTTCACCATCACCAAGGCCAACCTGGAACAGTACAAGACCAACCTGACGGCGGGCGAAATCGCCTTGTTCAACAGCTACCCCGACAGCTTCCAGATGCCCATCTACCCGAGCCGGCGCTCCGGCTCGGCGCCGCAGTGGGTGTATGACAACACCTTCAAGAACGCCACCAGCGCCAAGCTGCTGGACGGCGGCACCGGCTTCGCCGATGCTTTTGGCGGCGTGCCGTTCCCCATTCCGCAAAACGGCGTGGAAGCGCTGTGGAACCACATCACCCGCTATCGCGGCACCTATGTGGTCCGCCGCGCCTCGGAGGCGCCCGTGCAGCGTAATGGCAGCTTCGCCCTGGTCACGGCGCAGCAAGAAGGGCTGTTCAACTACTATCGCCAGGGCGGGCAATACGCCGACCTGAAAAACATCCTGTTCTACTACCTGACCTTCGTAAAAAGCCCGGCCCGCCTGGCCGGTGGCGCGACCCTGGTGCACGAGACCCTCGACCAGATCAAAGACGCCCGCCAAGCCTGGATCTACGACGCCGGCCAACGCCGCGTACGCCGCGCGCCGAACCTGGCCTACGACACACCGATCTCATCCTCCGATGGCCTGCGCACGGCGGACGACACCGACATGTTCAACGGCTCGCCGGATCGCTACGACTGGAAACTGCTGGGCAAGAAAGAAATCTACATCCCCTACAACAACTACAAAGTTGCCAGCGCCGACGTGAAATACGCCGACCTGCTCAAAGTCGGCCACCTCAACCCGCAATACACCCGCTACGAACTGCACCGCGTGTGGGTAGTCGAAGGCACCCTCAAACCAACGGCGCGGCACCTGTACTCCAAACGCGTGCTGTACCTCGATGAAGACAGCTGGGGCGCAGCGGTGGTCGATCAGTACGACGGCCGTGGCGAACTGTGGCGGGTGTCGATGGCCTACTTGAAAAACTTCTACGATTTGCCAACTACCTGGAGTGCATTGGACGTGTTCCATGACCTGCAGGCACGGCGGTATTACGTACAGAACCTGGATAATGAAGAGCCACAGACGGTGGATTTTGGTCAGGCGATTCCGGAGGATTCTTACTTTATGCCGGCGGGGTTGCGGTTGCGCGGGACTCGGTAGGGCTGTTGTTGTTACTTAGGTCGCGAGAGCTGTGCTTGAGGGTGCGGCTCTTGGTTTTTCGTTGGGAATAACTAAAGCCCTGGAATAGTTTGGTTAGCAGGGGGCTTTTAGATGGGATTAGGTTTTGGGGGCATTAAAAAGCCGGCTTGTGGCCGGCTTCTCGGGGACTGGTTAAGTCTATTTTTGGTAAACCTCACCAGCCTTCAATCGTTCACTCAAGCTCTCGCCCAAGTGATAAAGGGGGCATCAGCGGGAACTCCTCCGCATCGCCGGGCAGGGTGTGTCGGCGCTACGCCAACCCCTGCCAAATGTGCCGCGCATAATACTTACACTCCTCTCAATTTTCCAGCGTCTGGTCTGATTTAGAGCTGTCGTGGCCGATCAGGTGCTCGTCCAGCGGGACGGGAGGGCGGCGGTTGTTCAGGGTGGACCACCAGAAGACCCAGCCCAGGATGTGTACGTTTTGCTCGAAGCGCTGATCGTAAGTCAGGAGTTCGTCGGGGTGTTCGTTGCTGTTGTGGCTGCGGATGCGCAGGCCGCCGCCGGGGCGGTTGTAGAGGTATTTGATGCGCAGCATGCCGTCGTGTTCGAGGGCGTAGATTTCGCCGTCGATGATTTGCGTGCGGCCACGGTCGATGGCCAGGATGGCGCGGTCCTGGATGATGTCGGTCATGCTGTTGCCGACCATGTAGGCCCCCAGGGCACGTTCGGCGGTGACGTTGAGTTGTTCCAGGGTGTGCAGGGAGAGGCGTAGGCTTTCTTCGGTGTTGAAGGAGGCGTGGAGGGGGATTTCCACGTCGATTTTTTCCGGGCCGCTGCTGGGGCCGCAGAGGTAGTGGCCGCAGTCTTCGCGTGCGTCAGCGTTGTTTGCTGTGTTGGGGCCTTCCAGTTGGTAGTTGGTCGGCGGGTGTTTGGGGCCTTCGCCGGTACGCAGCCAGCGGCTGGTGACACACAGCAGTTCTGCTATTTCGTCGAGCCGGGCCATGGGCACGCCACGCTTGAACCAGTTGTTTACGTGCTGGGGCGTGACGTCGCGATTCTTGGCGAAGTCGGATGCGGAAAGATGAACTTCCCGAAGTAATATTCTTAAGCGATCACCTGATGTATTCATAAACGCAGAGTTTACTGGCCGGAAAACTAGATCAAATAAACTATGTGTTGAGTTGGTGTATGTAGGTATTTCCTTATTGAAAGTTAAATCCTGTCGATAATGTATTCAGTTAAACGTTAGTTGATGATTTGTTTATTCTGTTGAACTTGTTGTTTATTTTTTCCCACAAAAAAAGCCCCGGATGATCGGGGCTTTTTTGATTGCCGTGGCAATGAGTAGCGGGTATCAGCCTTTATAGGCGGCTACCGACTTCATGATCTCGGCACGGGCGGCGTCTGCGTTGCCCCAACCGTCGATCTTCACCCATTTGCCTTTTTCGAGGTCTTTGTAGTTCTCGAAGAAGTGCTTGATCTGCTCCAGCAACAGTGGCGGCAGGTCGGTGTATTCCTTCACGTCGACGTACAGCTGGGACAGCTTGTCGTGTGGTACGGCGATAACTTTGGCATCGCCGCCGCCGTCGTCGGTCATGTTCAGGATGCCAACCGGGCGGGCACGGATGACCGAGCCTGGGGTGACCGGGTAAGGCGTCACGACCAGCACGTCGAGGGGGTCACCGTCGTCTGCCAGGGTGTTAGGGATGAAACCGTAGTTGGCCGGGTAGAACATCGGGGTGGCCATGAAACGGTCAACGAACAGGCAGTCGCTGTCTTTGTCGATTTCGTATTTGATCGGCGCATGGTTGGCCGGAATCTCGATGGCGACGTAGATGTCGTTCGGCAGGTCTTTGCCAGCCGGAATCTTGCTGTAGCTCATTGGGCGTTGCCCCCGTTATTGGCCAGGTAAACTGGCCGGATTGGCCTAAAAGTGGCGGCGATTATAGGCATATTCCTGCGCCGATGCCACGCGCCAGACGTCGTACGGTACTTAGCCTTCAGTCTGATAGCGCGGGTCGCTGGCCTGCAGATGTTTCAGGCGGGCCAGTGGGTCCTGGCGGTAAAAGTGGCTCAGTTGCTCGTAGACCTGTGGATAACTTTCTGTGAGTAAATCCGGGGCGCTGAAAAAATACTCGCTGGTGACAGCAAAGAATTCCGCAGGGTTTTCCGCCGCGTAGGGGTCGATGGCGGTTTCGGCGTCGGGGTTGTGGTCGAGTTGGCGGTTGAGGTCGTCATAGGCGCCCTGCATCACGCTCGCCCACTCTTGCACGCGCATGTCGCCATGCAGCGGCGGCAGGCCATTGGCATCGCCATTGAGCATGTCGAGCTTGTGCGCGAGTTCGTGGATTACCAGGTTGTAGCCTTCCCAATTGCCACTGGCCAGCACGCCCGGCCAGGCGAGGATCACCGGGCCTTGCTGCCAGGCTTCACCACTGTGTTCGCCGTCCCATTCATGTTCCACGCCGCTGGCGTCGCGATGGCGCTGGGGGCTGCGAAAGTCATCGGGGTAGAGGATGATTTCGTGGAAGCCCTGGTACCAGTCCAGGTCGCCCAGGTTCATCAGCGGCAGTTGCGCCTGGACGGCGAGCAGCAGGCGTTGTTCCTGGTGCAGTTCGACGCCGGGCAGGGCCGTGAGGTGTTTTTCGGTGAGGAACAGGATGCTGGCTTCACGCAACCATTGGTCCTGTTCGGCGCTGATGCCGTCGAGGAAGGTCAGGTGATGGCGCACCCGCTGCCAGGTTTCATCGGCAACGGGATGCTTGGCCAGGATGCGCCGGCGACGCCAGGCGCTGAGGGACCACATGGCCGATCAGTGCGGCTTGGCTTCGGATGAGGTGCGGCCAAAGCGGCTGCGTGCCACGCCAATGATCATCGGCACCAGCGACAGCAGGATAATGAACACCACCAGCAGCGACAGGTTTTTCTTGATGAACGGCACGTTGCCGAAGAAGTAGCCGAGGGTGACCAGGCCGCCGACCCAGAGGATGGTGCCCAGCACGCTGAAGCCGAAGAACCGTGGGTAAGGCATTCTGGCGACACCGGCGACGAACGGCGCGAAGGTGCGCAGGATCGGCAGGAAGCGCGCCAGGGTCACGGTTTTGCCGCCGTGCTTGTCGTAGAAATCGTGGGTCTTTTGCAGGTAATCGCGGCGGAAGATTTTCGAGTTGGGGTTGCTGAACAAGCGTTCTCCGGCGGTTCGGCCGATCACGTAGTTGGTACTGTCACCCATGATCGCCGCCAGCATCAGCAGGCCGCCCAGCAGGACTGGGTCCATGCCGCCGCCAGCCGCTACGGCGCCGGCAATGAACAGCAGCGAATCGCCCGGCAGGAACGGCATCACCACCAGGCCGGTTTCGCAAAAAATCACCAGGAACAGGATGGCGTAGATCCACGGACCGTAATTGGTTACCAGCAGGTCGAGGTACACGTCGAGATGCAGGATAAGGTCGAGCGGGTTGAAATCCATGGATGGCACCTGTGTGGACGGCCTGGCTCAGCGGGCCTGTGCGGAAGCTTCGGGTAATAAGGCTACAGGCGTATGCCGATTTTCTTACAGCCCTAAAAGGTCGGCATTATACGGATTGAGTGGTGAAAAGCGTGTTGGTTTTGTAGCGGGGGATGTCGCAGCTATTCTGGCTAGCACTGATCCAAATGTGGGAGCAGGCTTGCCTGCGATAGCATCACCGAGGTCTGACTGACACACCGAGGTGTATGCATCGCAGGCAAGCCAGCTCCTACATTTTTTTGCGGTGTTTCAGTCTTCGCTGATCGGGAGTGTGTAGTTCTTGAACTCGGTGTCTTCACGAAAGCCCATGGATTCATAGGTCTTCTGCGCCACGGCGTTATCGCTGCTGGTCGACACGCGCAAACGCACGGCATTGGTTTCCTTGGCCATTTTTTTCGCGGTGCGCATCAGGTTATCGGCTACCAGTTGGCGGCGGGCGTCCTCGGCGACGTAGATATCATTGAGGATCCACACCCGTTTCAATGACAGCGAGGAAAAGCTCGGATACAGCTGGCAAAAGCCAAGCAGCTTGCTGTCGTCGTCATCCGGCAGCGCCAGGTAGATCACCGATTCCTTGCGGCGCAGGCGCTTTTCCAGAAAGGCCCGGGACGAGTCAGGAAAGGGCAGCGCACCGTAGAACTCACGGTATTTGACGAATAATGGGGTCAACAGGTCCAGGTGTTCCAGAGTCGCTTGAGTAATCCGCATGCTAGGCCTCAACTTCTATAGGAATACGACGGCAAACGATCCATTACTCGGGCGCCCGCTGCTTGATGCTGCCTAAAGCGGCTAAAAATCGCAATCGTGTCGGCATCACTCCTTTGGCGGACTGAGCAGGAAATTGCCTTTCATCAGGTCCGGATCATCCGTTTCAAGGGTCTGAACCTGTGCCTCGTCCTTGAGGTTGACCCCCGACAGTTGTCGCCGGCAGGCCTCGCGCATCAAGTACAGCAGGCGGTGCGCGGCCATGCCGTAGCTCAAGCCCTCCAGGCGCACGTTGGAAATGCAGTTGCGGTACGCATCGGTGAGGCCGACCTTGGGGTTGTAGGTGAAATACAGCCCCAGGCTGTCCGGCGAGCTGAGCCCCGGCCGTTCGCCAATCAGGATCACCACCATTTTTGCGCCGAGCAGTTGCCCGATTTCATCGGCGACCGCGACCCGGCCTTGTTCCACCAGAATCACCGGCGATAGCGACCAGCCTTCAGCGTGGGTTTGTTCTTCCATGCGTGTCAGAAACGGCGCGGTGTGTTTATGCACCGCCAGTGCTGATAAACCATCGGCCACCACCACCGCCAGGTCCACTCCGCCGGGGTTGGCCAGGGCGTAGTCGCGCAGGGTCTGTGCCGACTCATCGCTCAGGCGCCGCCCCAGGTCCGGGCGCTGCAGGTAGCTGTGGCGGTCGAGTGCGGCGCTGTGCAGCAACAGGCTGTCGCGGCCGCGCTCGGCCATCTGGCGGCTCAATTCGGCATGGTCGAACGGTAGGTGTACCGCATCGCGGGCCTGGGCGTGGGCGAACTGGAAGTCCAGTTGCGCGCCGGTGGGGATGCTGGTGCCGGTGCGGCCCAGGGCAATCCGCGCCGGGGTCAGGCGCCGCAGTTCCAGCCATGGGTTGTCGTTTTCTGGCGTATCAAGCTGCACTTCGGGCTCCTTCTTCATCCCAGTTGCGCCAAGGCATGGCGGAAGGCCGGTGGCAGGTTGTTGCCAAACCGCACCTTGCCATCGGCTTGCGTGAAGATGCCCATTTTCGCCAGCCACTGTTCAAACTCCGGCGCGGGCTTCAAGCCCAGGGTCTGGCGGGCGTAGAGCGCGTCGTGAAAGGACGTGGTCTGGTAGTTGAGCATGATGTCGTCGGAGCCCGGGATGCCCATGATGAAGTTGATCCCGGCCACGCCCAGCAAGGTCAGCAGGGTGTCCATATCGTCCTGGTCGGCTTCGGCATGGTTGGTGTAGCAGATGTCGCAACCCATCGGCACGCCCAGCAGCTTGCCGCAGAAGTGGTCTTCGAGGCCGGCGCGGATGATCTGCTTGCCGTTGTACAGGTACTCGGGGCCGATGAAACCGACCACGGTGTTGACCAGAAACGGCTTGAAATGCCTGGCCACGGCATAGGCGCGGGTTTCGCAGGTTTGCTGGTCGATGCCAAAGTGCGCATTGGCGGACAGGGCGCTGCCTTGTCCTGTCTCGAAATACATCAGGTTTTGCCCCAGGGTCCCGCGATTCAGGCTCAAACCCGCATCGTAGCCTTCCTGCAACACATTCAGGTTGATCCCGAAGCTGGCGTTGGCTGCTTCGGTGCCGGCAATCGACTGGAACACCAGGTCCAGTGGCACGCCACGGTTGATCGCCTCGATGGAGGTGGTGACGTGGGTCAGCACGCAGGCCTGGGTCGGAATCTCGTAGCGCTGAATGATCGCGTCGAGCATCTCCAGCATGGCGCAGATCGAGGCGATGCTGTCGGTGGCCGGGTTGATGCCGATCATGGCGTCGCCGTTGCCATACAAAAGACCGTCGAGAATGCTCGCGGCGATCCCCGCCGGCTCATCCGTGGGGTGGTTGGGTTGCAGGCGTGTGGACAGGCGCCCGCGCAGGCCCAGGGTGCCGCGAAACTGGGTAACGACGCGGATTTTCTGCGCCACCAGCACCAGGTCCTGCACGCGCATGATCTTCGACACGGCGGCGGCCATTTCCGGCGTCAGGCCGGGTGCCAATGCCCGCAGGCTGTGTTCGTCGGCCGCATCGCTGAGCAGCCAGTCGCGCAGGCCGCCAACGGTCAGGTGGTTGACCACGGCAAAGGCCTGCTGGTCGTGGGTGTCGATGATCAGCCGGGTGACTTCATCGCTTTCATAGGGGATCAGCGCTTCTTCAAGGAAGTGCTTCAAGGGAATATTGGCCAGGGCCATTTGTGCTGCCACACGTTCGCCATCGTTCTGCGCGGCAACGCCTGCGAGAAAGTCCCCGGAGCGGGCGGGACTGGCCTTGGCCATCACGTCCTTGAGGCTGTCGAAACGGTAGGTCAAGGCGCCGACCGAATGAGAAAAACTTGCCATACAGACTCTCCATGACGACGCGGGCGGTGGCCCGCGCCGTGGTTTACGGCGTTTAGTGCAAGGCGGCCTCTGCGGCCTGGATCGCCGCGAACTCTTCTTCCGGCGTGCCTGCTACCAAGTGATGCCGACTGTAGAAAGCAAAGTAAGCAATTAATACTCCATAGATGATCGCCGCGCCAATCACCACGCGTGGATCCACCAGGAAGCCCGCGACTACTGCGATACACGCCAGCACCAGAGCCAGGCCCGAGGTGAAGATGCCTCCCGGTGTGCGGTACGGGCGCTCCATTTTGGGGCGACGGATGCGCAGGGTGATATGCGCGGCCATCATCAACACGTAGGAAATGGTCGCGCCAAACACCGCCACCAAAATCAGCAGGTCGCCCTGGCCGGTCAGCGACAGGCCAAAACCGATGATCCCCGGGATCACCAGCGCCAGCACCGGCGCCTTGCTTTTATTGGTCTGCGACAGTTTGCGCGGCAGGTAACCGGCGCGGGACAGGGCGAAGATCTGCCGGGAATAGGCGTAGATGATCGAGAAGAAACTCGCGATCAGTCCGGCCAGGCCCACCAGGTTGACGAAGCTGCCCATCCAGGTCGAGCCGCCGTAGGCCAGGGCCAGGGATTCGACCAGCGGGTTGCCCGATTTGACCAGCGCCAGGGTGCCCGCGCCACCGGGGGCGATCACCAGGATCAGCAGGGCAAAACTGGTCAACACCACAATCGCGCCGATCAGGCCGCGCGGTAGGTCGCGTTTCGGGTTCTTGGTTTCTTCGGCGGCCAGGGGCACGCCTTCGACGGCGAGGAAGAACCAGATCGCATAGGGGATCGCGGCCCACACGCCAACATAACCAAATGGCAGGAAACTGCTGGCGCCCTTGGCCTCGGTCACCGGGATATCCAGCAGGTTGGCGACGTTGAAGTGCGGCACCATGGCCACCAGGAATACCCCCAGGGCAATCGCGGCGACGGCGGTGATCACAAACATCAGCTTCAGCGCTTCCCCGACACCAAAGATGTGGATGCCGATAAAAATGATGTAGAACGCCAGGTAGATCATCCAGCCGCCGATGCCGAACAGCGACTCGCAATAGGCGCCGATAAACACCGCGATGGCGGCGGGGGCGATGGCGTATTCGATCAGGATCGCGGTGCCGGTGAGGAATCCGCCCCAAGGCCCGAATGCACTGCGGGCAAAGCCATAGCCGCCGCCTGCGGTGGGGATCATGGAGGACAGTTCGGCCAGGGAAAAACACATGCACAAGTACATGGTGGCCATCAGCAGCGTGGCGAGGAACATCCCGCCCCAACCACCCTGGGCCAGGCCAAAGTTCCAGCCGGCGTAGTCGCCGGAAATCACATAGGCAACACCGAGGCCGACCAGGAGCACCCAGCCGGCGGCGCCTTTTTTCAGTTCGCGTTGTTGGAAATATTCGGAGCCGACTTTTTCGAAGTCGACGGAGGATCCTGTCGGTTCGCTAGGCATGGGAAAGTACCTTTTTTATTGTTTTAACTCGGCGGATGTCTGCCGAATGCACGTTGCAACTACTGATGAAGATCCAAATGTGGGAGCGAGCAAGCCCGCTCCCACATTTAATTGCATTTCAAGTGTGAGAGCGGGGGAGGGTTAGAAGAACCCCAGCGGGTTGATGTCGTAGCTCACCAGCAGGTTCTTGGTCTGCTGATAGTGATCCAACATCATCTTGTGCGTTTCACGACCCACGCCGGACTTCTTGTAACCCCCAAACGCCGCATGCGCGGGGTAGAGGTGGTAGCAGTTGGTCCACACACGCCCGGCCTTGATCGCCCGGCCCATGCGGTACGCGCGGTTGATATCGCGGGTCCACAAGCCAGCGCCCAGGCCAAACTCGGTGTCGTTGGCGATCGCCAGGGCTTCGGCTTCATCCTTGAAGGTGGTGATGCTGACCACCGGGCCAAAGATTTCTTCCTGGAACACGCGCATCTTGTTGGTGCCCTTGAGCAGGGTCGGCTGGATGTAATAGCCGCTGGCCAGGTCGCCGGTCAGTTTCTCCACCTTGCCGCCGGTCAGCAGCTCGGCACCTTCGCCCTTGGCGATTTCCAGGTATGACAGGATCTTGTCGAATTGCTGCTCGGACGCCTGGGCGCCGACCATGGTGTCGGTGTCCAGCGGGTCGCCACGCTTGATCGACTCGACCTTCTTCATCACCACTTTCATGAAGTCGTCGTAGATCGACTCTTCCACCAGTGCGCGGGATGGGCAGGTGCACACTTCGCCCTGGTTGAAGAACGCCAGCACCAGGCCTTCGGCGGCTTTTTCGATGAACTGTGGCTCGGCTTTCATGATGTCGGCGAAGAAGATGTTCGGCGACTTGCCGCCCAGCTCAACGGTGGACGGAATAATGTTCTCGGCCGCGCAATGCATGATGTGCGAGCCCACTGGCGTGGAGCCGGTAAAGGCGATCTTGGCGATGCGCTTGCTGGTGGCCAGGGCTTCGCCTGCTTCCTTGCCAAAGCCGTGGACCACGTTCAGTACGCCCGGTGGCAGCAGGTCGCCGATCACTTCCATCAGCACGTTGATGCCCAGCGGGGTCTGCTCGGCCGGTTTGAGTACCACGCAGTTGCCGGCGGCCAGGGCTGGCGCGAGTTTCCAGGCAGCCATCAGCAGAGGGAAGTTCCACGGGATGATCTGGCCGACCACACCCAGTGGTTCGTGGAAGTGATAGGCGGCGGTGTGTTCGTTGATCTCGGCGCTGCTGCCTTCCTGGGCGCGGATGCAGCCGGCGAAGTAGCGGAAGTGGTCAGCGGCCAGGGGGATATCGGCGTTGAGGGTTTCGCGCACGGCCTTGCCGTTGTCCCAGGTTTCGGTGACGGCGAGCAGTTCGAGGTTCTGTTCGATGCGGTCGGCGATTTTCAGCAGCACCAGCGAGCGGTCCTGGGCCGAGGTCTTGCCCCAGGCGTCAGCGGCGGCGTGGGCGGCGTCCAGTGCCTTGTCGATATCCTTGGCAGTGGAGCGTGGGAAGTCGGCGATGGGCTTGCCGTTCACCGGCGAAGTATTGGTGAAGTAGTTGCCATCGACCGGTGCAACAAATTCGCCACCGATGTAGTTGCCGTACTTGGCCTTGAACGAAACGATAGCGCCTTCAGTACCGGGGTGTGCATAACGCATGGTGGGTATCTCCTGACTTCTTATGTTTATTGGAGTGCAGCGTGGCTGCGCTTGATAAAGCGTAGAGCAAAGGTCGGGCCAGTGCCCTGTGGGCCAGGTAAATCAAGGGCTTGGGGTTTGTTGCAAGGCTTTGCTGTGACAAGTCTGATACAGCCTGTGTGACACTTTGTGCCATAAGCGATACAGCCTGTGACCCATGGGTCGCCCTGGGATTGCAATGCGCCAAGGCCTGGAGGATGCTGGGCGTCCCGGTCCGCGGTGTGTCCCACGCAGCAGGAGAACAATAAGAACATGCACAACGATCATTTCAGCCGCCATGCTCGGCAAGTCCTGACCGTCACCCGTGGGCAAGACCCACAGCACGGCCCCGGCAGCGATCCGTCGATTGCCCGCTCTTGGCTGCGCTGCCTGGAGGATTACCACCTCGACCCGGCGCTGACCATCGCCCCCACGGTGCTGGAGCATGATCGCCTGCTCGAAAGCCGCGAGCGCCTGCAACAAGTGCTGCACATCGCCGGCAATGAAATGAATAATTTGCATCAACAACTTTCCGGCGCCGGCCACGCGGTGCTGCTGACCGATGCGCGCGGGGTGATCCTCAATTGCGTCACCGCGCCCAGTGAACGCAAGGTGTTCGAGCGCGCCGGCCTATGGCTCGGCGCCGATTGGAGCGAGGCCTGCGAAGGCACCAATGGCATTGGCACGTGCCTGGTGGAGCGCCAGGCGCTGACCATTCATCGCGACGAACACTTTCGCGGGCGCCATACCGGGCTGACCTGTTCCGCGAGCCCGGTGTTCGACCCTCATGGCGATTTACTGGCTGTGCTCGACGTATCGTCGGCCCGCGAAGCGGTTTCGCGCCAGAGCCAGTTCCACACCATGGCGCTGGTCAATCTCTCGGCGAAGATGATCGAGAGCTGCTATTTCCTGCGGCACTTTGAAAACCACTGGTTGCTGCGTTTCCATCTGCAGGCCGAGTCCGTGGGGCTCTTCAGCGAAGGGCTGCTGGCATTCGACGGCGAAGGGCGCATCTGTGCGCTCAACCAAAGCGCGCAGAACCTGCTGGGCCAGCCACGCGGGCGCTTGCTGGGCCTGCCGGTGGAGATGTTTTTCGATTGCACCCTGGACCAATTGCTCGGCCGCGCCAGTGCCAATGCCAGCGCCAGTTGGCCCCTGCGTACCCGCGATGGGCGTAGCCTGTTTGCCGTACTGCGCGGTGAATCCCGCCGCGCACCCAGCCCGGTGGTGCAAGCGCCGCCCAAGGTTGAGCGGCCACGTTTGCCAGGGATCTGCCTGGGTGACGAGGCGCTGCAGAGTGATTTTCGCAAGGCCCTGCGGGTCTTCGAACGTGACGTGCCGCTGCTGATCAATGGCGAAACCGGCTCCGGCAAGGAGGCCTTTGCCAAAGCCGTGCACCACGCCAGCCAGCGCGCCGACAAAGCTTTCGTGGCCCTGAACTGCGCGGCCATCCCTGAAAACCTGATCGAGAGCGAGTTGTTCGGTTATCGCGGCGGCAGCTTCACCGGCGCCCGCAAGGAAGGCATGCGCGGCAAGCTGCAACAGGCCGATGGTGGCACCTTGTTCCTCGATGAAATCGGCGATATGCCCCTGGCGTTGCAGACCCGGTTATTAAGGGTGCTGGAAGACCGGTTGGTGGTGCCTATAGGTGGCGAACCGCAAGCGGTGAACGTGCGCATTATCAGCGCAACCCACCGTGATTTGTTGATGCGGGTGGCCGACGGCACCTTCCGCGAGGACTTGTACTATCGCCTCAATGGTCTGGAGGTAGCGTTGCCGGCGTTACGTGAGCGCAGCGACAAGTCGCAGTTACTGGACTTTCTGCTGACACAAGAAGCTGAAGGGCAGGCGATAGTGCTGGATGGCGATGCCCGTCAGGCGCTGCTGGACTTCGCCTGGCCGGGTAACGTCCGACAACTGCGTACGGTGCTGCGCACCTTGGTTGCACTGTGTGACGGTGGGCGGGTAGAGATGGACGATTTACCCTCGATGGTTCGTCTGGCGCCCTCTCAGGTGCAAATCACCGTACAGCGGGGTAAGCAGCCGCTGGAGGATGCCGAGCGCTTGGTATTGCTGGCCGCGCTCGAACAGCAGCGCTGGCATATGAGCCTTGCCGCAGAGCAGTTGGGCGTCAGTCGCAATACGCTGTACCGCAAATTGCGCAAACATGGAATCGCTTTGCGCTCCGCAACTGAGTGACGCCAAGGAGGGCTTTTGATCTTTTACGCTTTTCCTGGCGAACTTGCTCACGCCTTCACTTTTCGTAAGTTGTCGGTGGGCGAGTCGCCGGTATGTTCGCTAAGTGCTGTAGTCCATAATGTATATAGTCTGAGTGCCAGGCTGTGCAGTCACTTGCTGGGAGTGGTTTGGTGAGGTGCTTGTTTAATATGGGTTTTGTTTTTTTGTTTTGGTGCTTGTGCGGTGCGTCAGTGTTGAGGAAAGATGCGTTTGAAGTGTGGGTTGTGATTTTTTGATTTGAATTATGTGTCTTGTGGAACTGAGCATTGTCTTTCTTGTACTAAGAAATAAAGGACGATTCATTATTTTGGAATTGTAGGTTCTAGAGGCGGGTCAGTGTGCTAGTGGCGCGTCATAGACGTGTTTTTTACTATGTAGGTGAAGATATGAATATTACAGGTTCTCCTATTCCAAATTATTTTCAAATGAAAGATTCGGCGGCCGACTTGCCCAGTCAGCAGGCAGCCGCCAGTACGAAAAGTGTGTCAACGTTGAATGAGTCAATGGATAACCAAAAGACTCAGGTGTCCTACCAGGCACATACTGCTGGGCAAAAGCAGCAGGATGAAGGGTCTGTACGTACTAAGCGGGGGATTAAGTTTCCCAAGCGTCCCACGCTTCCCTCTCCGAAAAAGTCGAAGCTTCCGCCGTCTAATGGGACGCCAGGTAAATATATACAGACCGCCGGTCTTGGTCACAGCCGGCCAGCAGGCCCTCCAAACAGCCCGGGGGTGACTAAATTCAGGGACATGGTGTTCAAAACGCAGCACCCAGGTTCATCAGTCACTGGCCCGGCCAAGCCTGCTGTTGCCAAACCGAAGACATTTGGCGATGTGGCGGCCAATCTGGTTGTCGCTGATCGCCTAGTCAAGGCTGGGGTGTTTAAAACGGACACCAGTTTGAAAACCGTTACACGTGATGCTTTTGTGAATGCTTCCGTAAATGGACTTGTCAGCGCACCGTTGAATATTGGTACCTACGCGGGGTCTGTCTGGGCTGGCGAAACTATCAAAGGTAGTTTTACTGCCAATACCCCGGTACTTCCTCCGATCCATCAGCCTGCCCTAAGTCAGGCCACTAATACTGCGGCGGCGGTAAGCAGTCCCGGAGGACAAGATGATGCCGTGATTAAGTTGCGCCTGGAGAACGCTGAGCTAAAAACTCTGTATGCCGTCAATACAATTCAGACCATGGTTGAGGGCGGGGACGGTAAGGCCCTTGAAAAAAGCTCGACATGGCCCACTGGCACAAATGAACGCCTTGATGTTATGGAAAAGCTTTATGATGCGGCTGAGAATAACATGGTGAAAGTTTCGGAGAAAAATGATTTTATTTACAGGCCATACAAGGACGATTCAGCAGTCGTGTCGAAAGATGCTACTGTCAGATTGGATACGCTGGATAAAAGGTATGAGCATCTCAATAGTTCGGGCATAGGCAGACTTATTGCAGTACGCGAGGTGGAAAACGCAAAAAAAACCCAGACAGCGTGAGATAAATTTCATTGCTTCTGATTCGGTAGCTGGAGTGCGTTTGTTTGTTTCACCAAGGGAGTGCAATCAAGCTGGGTGTTGTGCAGAAATGCCCAAGTACCGGGCTTGATTGCAACTCTTTGGGTTGCAGTAAAAGAGTGCGAATTTTCCCACCCTGCGCTAACCTGCCTCGATGTTTTACGAGGTCGACTATGCACATTCACATTCTCGGTATTTGCGGCACCTTCATGGGCTCAATGGCGGTCCTGGCCAAAGAGCTGGGCCATCATGTCACCGGCTCCGATGCCAACGTTTATCCGCCGATGAGTACGCAATTGCAGGCTCAGGGCATTGAGCTGACCCAAGGCTACGACCCGGCGCAATTTGACCCGGTCCCGGACCTTGTGGTGATCGGCAATGCCATGTCCCGTGGCAACCCTGCCGTGGAATACGTGCTGAACAAAGGCCTGCCCTACGTCTCCGGCCCGCAGTGGCTGGCCGATCATGTGCTGCAAGGCCGCTGGGTGCTGGCGGTGGCGGGTACTCACGGCAAGACCACCACCAGCAGCATGCTGGCCTGGGTACTGGAGCACGCGGGCATGAGCCCCGGCTTCCTGATCGGCGGTGTGCCGCAGAATTTCTCGGTATCGGCGCGCCTGGGCGACACGCCGTTTTTTGTGATCGAGGCCGATGAATACGACAGCGCCTTCTTCGACAAACGCTCCAAGTTCGTTCACTACCGCCCACGCACGGCGATCCTGAACAATCTGGAGTTCGATCATGCGGATATCTTCCCTGATCTGCCGGCCATCGAGCGGCAATTCCATCACCTGGTGCGCACCATCCCCAGCGAAGGCCTGGTGATCCATCCGACCACCGAGCCTGCCTTGCAGCGCGTGATCGAGATGGGCTGCTGGACGCCGGTGCAAACCACTGGCGCGGGCGGCCAATGGCAGGTCAAGTTGCTCCGCGAGGATGGCTCCCGGTTTGAGGTGCTGTTCGAGGGCGAGGCCCAGGGCATTGTCGAGTGGGACATGACCGGCCAGCACAACGTCGCCAACGCCCTGGTCACCCTGGCGGCTGCGCGCCATGTCGGCGTGGTGCCGGCGATGGGTATTGCTGCGCTGAGTGCGTTCAAGAGCGTCAAGCGGCGGATGGAAAAGGTCGCTGAAGTGAACGGGATCACCATCTACGACGACTTTGCCCACCACCCGACGGCAATTGCCACCACGCTTGATGGCCTGCGCAAGCGCGTGGGCGATGCGCCAGTAATCGCCATTATCGAGCCACGCTCCAACTCCATGAAACTGGGCGCACACCGCGACGGCCTGCCGGAAAGCGTCAATGATGCCGACCAGGTGGTGTGGTACGCACCGGCCAACCTTGGCTGGGACCTGGCGGCCGTGGCCAAACTCTGCAGCGTGCCGTCGATTGTCAGTGATTCGCTGGAAGGCATCATTGAACGGGTCAAGAGCCAGGCCAAACCCGGCACTCACGTGGTGATCATGAGCAACGGCGGCTTCGGCGGCCTGCACGGTAAACTCGCCGAGGCCCTGCAGTGAGCGGGCCGGAGCGCGTCACCCTGGCGATGACCGGCGCGTCCGGTGCACCTTATGGGTTGCGCCTGCTGGACTGCCTGGTGCGCGAAGACCGCGAGGTGTACTTCCTGATTTCCAAGGCGGCGCAGTTGGTAATGGCCACCGAGACGGATGTCTCGCTGCCGCCTAAAGTGCAGATGATGCAGGCCTTCCTTACCGAATACACCGGTGCTGCGGCGAGGCAGATCAAGGTCTACGGCAAGGAAGACTGGATGTCGCCGGTGGCTTCCGGTTCCGGTGCGCCGGCAGCGATGGTGGTGGTGCCGTGTTCCACCGGCACCTTGTCGGCGATCGCCACCGGTGCCTGCAACAACCTGATCGAGCGCGCGGCAGACGTGACCTTGAAGGAGCGCCGCCAGTTGATCCTGGTGCCGCGCGAGGCGCCGTATTCGAGCATTCACCTGGAGCACATGCTCAAGTTGTCGAACATGGGCGTGACCATCCTGCCGGCGTCCCCGGGCTTTTATCACCAGCCGCAGACCATCGATGACCTCGTGGATTTTGTGGTGGCACGGATCCTCAACCTGCTGAATATCCCCCAGGACATGCTGCCGCGTTGGGGTGAGCATCATTTGAGCAGCGATGAATAAAGCACTGTTGATCGTGCTGGCGCTGCACCTGGCGGGTTGCGCCACGGCGCGCACCCTGGATGCGGCGAAACCCGGCGCGCCGGTGGTCTATGCAGGGACGCGCCTGGACCTGTATGCGCTGCAGGGAGGTTGTTGCGCCATGGACCGTTTTGGTGCGCAAGCGCCGAGCTATCCGGGCCTTGATCTGCCGGCCAGCGCGTTGCTCGACACGCTGCTGTTGCCGCTGTCGACGTTGACGGTATTGGGGGTTGGGTTTAATGCGACGGGTGGGTTGTAACACTGAGCCAAGGTTTAACACCGACCTAAAATGTGGGAGCGAGCAAGCCCGCTCCCACATTGTGGACTGCCCCCAAGAAGTTGGACACAAATCCAATTTCTTGGGGTGTTCACATGAGCAAGTATTCAGATCAATTCAAGCTCACCGCTGTTCAGGCCTACCTGGAGGATGGCAAAGGGTTCAGAACA
>NZ_VFIL01000017.1 GCF_007858285.1 Pseudomonas brenneri
GTGAAACGATGCATCGCCGATGGTAGTGTGGGGTTTCCCCATGTGAGAGTAGGTCATCGTCAAGATTAAATTCCGAAACCCCAATTGCGAAAGCAGTTGGGGTTTTGTTTTGGGCGCTCGGAAAGGGCTCCGGCAAATGTTTGTCTCGTATTGCCGCATCCGGCGCAAGGCGACGGCAACTGTATGGGAATTAACGTTACATCTGTGCGGGGTAATCACGCCCGGAGTCCGCGCAAGTTTGTCTCCTATTGCGCGCACCATTCTGATGCCCAGAAAGACCAATGCGCTCCAGCTCAGTGCTGACGCGAGCCTTGCACACTATGGAACGCCCCTGATCCTGGGCCACTATAAAGATGGCACGCTTCTTTCATAGCTAAACCTACGAGCAAGCCTGGCCCTGGTCATTAAGTCTTGCCGACAGACATCGCACGCCTTGAGCGCCAGGTAATGAAGCCTGATTGACCAGTCCGCTGGTCGATCAGGTTTTTTTTTGGGGAAAATAGATGCGTCGTACCATTGAGGTTGGGCTGTTGCTCTCCACCGAGGGCACTTACAAAAGTGTTGGCCGCAATGCGTTGGCCGGGGCAACTCACGCGCTTGCGCAGATCAATGGCAACCCCAGCTATGACTTTGTCCTGCGTGCCACCCACCTCAATCCACGAGGTGTTCTGCACCGGTACAGCGAAGGGGCTGTGGAATTGATGCAGTCTGGGGTCCGGCACATCTTCGGCACGACTACCTCCGCCAGTCGCAAGGAGATCATTCCGGACCTGGAGCAAAACGCCGGCCTGTTGTGGTACGCCTGCCCGTATGAGGGGTTCGAGAGCAGTGAGCATGTGCTCTATCTCGGCGGTTGCCCGAACCAGACGTTGATCCCTTTGTTGCGCTACGCCCTGCAGACGTTTGGTAAGCGCGCCGTGCTGCTGGGTTCGAACTACAGCTGGGGTTGGGAAAGTAATCGGGTTGCCCGTGAAGTGCTCGAAGTGGCCGGCGCCGAGGTGTTGCTGGAACGCTACATCCACCTGGATGCAACGCCCTTCAGTGAGTTGATCCAGACGCTCCTGGCAGAGCGGCCGGCGTTCATTCTCAACAACTTGATCGGGAAGTCCTCCTACGCCTTTTTGCAGCAGTTGGATGCAGCGTGCAATAGCGTCGGTTGGAGCCTGCCAGTGTTGAGCTGCAACCTGACCGAGGCTGAACTGAGTGACGTCGGCGACCTGCGCAGCCTGCGTGTGTTGTCGTGCGGCCCGTTCTTTGAAGAAGTCGCCCCCGCGTTCAGCCAGCAACAGCACATGCTGCATGGGGTGTGCTCGATTTCGCACTTCTATACCGGGATGTACGTGGCCCTGCACCTGTTTGCCCGTGCGCTGGAACAGTGTGGCAGCGATGACCCCGATAGGATTTGCCGCTACGTGTATGACCACCCGCAGGACAGCGTATTCGGCAGCCTGGCCATCGCCGAGCGCAACAACCACAGCAGCCAGCCGTGCCATATTGCTGAACTGCGCGCAGGACGTTTTGTGGTCTTGCACAGTGAGGCACGGCCACTGCCGGCCGACCCTTACCTGACCGCCACCGACCTGAGTGAATTTCAACGTCTGCGCGCAGTTGCACCAGTACCCCGCCTGAGGATCGTCAAATGAGCCTGTTCAAACGCCCGGACTTTGAAGCAGGTCGGTTGCTGTTGATCGACTGCGAGCCCCGCAGCCTGGCTAATCTGCACAAGAGCCTGCAGCGGCTGGGGATTACTGCACAGGAGTTGTTTGAGGACGCGGATGATTCGCTCGACGGTTGTTTTGCCGCCATCGTCGAGTTGGAGCCCTTCGCCAGCCCCACCACCCTGCAACGCCTGAATGCTGCCGGCGTACCCATTGTTGCGCTGACCTCCCACGAAACCCTGGCGCATATCCAGCGTGCCATTGAGTTGGGGGCCACGGCGTTGCTGAACAAGCCGATCACCCAAGGCTCGGTCTACACCACGTTGATGATGGCGATCGGTCTGCGTGAGCGACTCGACAGCGACGCACAGACCATTGGCGCGCTGCAACAACGACTCCTGGCACGGCCGCTGCTGGCCCAGGCACTGGCGCGGCTGATGGTCGAGCAGCAGATTGATGAGCGTGAGGCCTATGAGCGTCTGCGCAGCCTGTCCATGCACCTGAACCGTAGCCTGGATGACTTGTGCGCGGATCTGGCGGCAGATCGTCTGCAACCGAGCAGGGGCCAGCTATGAGGCTGTTGCGTGCCTTGGTTCGCCGCCCGGCGGTGGCGTTGTCGCTGTTGTACATTGTGATTGTCGTGTTACTGGCGCTGTTTGCACCGTGGATGAGCCCGTACGACCCGTCCGAGCAATTTGTCGAGGGCCTGTCGCTGGAAGGTGCGCCCCTGCCACCTGATACGCCGTACCTGCTGGGCACTGATCTACTCGGCCGTGATCTGCTGTCGCGGTTGATCTATGGCGCGCGGACGTCATTGTTCATCGGTTTGCTCGCCAATGGCCTGGCGGTGTTGATCGGCACGTTGGTGGGGTTGAGCGCGGGCTTCCTGCGCGGCTGGGTCGGCAGCACGCTGATGCGCTTCACCGACCTGATGATGGCGTTCCCGGCCTTGCTGCTGGCGATTGCGCTGTCGGCGATTTTCCAGCCCAGCGTGTGGATCGTCGCCCTGGTGATTGCCATGGTCAACTGGGTGCAGATCGCCCGGGTGATCTACTCCGAAACCATCGCCCTGAGCGCCCGTGACTTCGTGGCCGTAGAGCGAACCCTGGGCGCCAGTTCGCTGCGCATTCTGTTCTCTCACCTGCTGCCACATTTGCTGCCGACCATCCTGGTCTGGGCCACCCTGGGCATCTCGACCACGGTGTTGCTGGAAGCCACCTTGTCGTACCTGGGCGTAGGGGTCCAGCCGCCAACGCCGAGCTGGGGCAACATCATTTTCGAGAGCCAGACCTACTTCACCTCGGCACCGTGGCTGGTGTTTTTCCCCGGCATTGCGATTGTCCTGCTGTCGCTGGCATTCAACCTGGTGGGCGATGCCCTGCGCGATGAACTCGATCCTACCCTGCAAGGGAGAAGCTGAATGTTGGCCTTCATCAGTCGTCGCATCGGCTACTCGCTGTTGATCCTGCTTGGCGTGACCTTCATCACGTACCTGCTGCTGTTTATGCTGCCTGCTGACCCGGCACGCCAGATTGCCGGGCGCAGTGCCACGCCCGAAGTGGTGGCCGGGATCCGCATGCAGCTAGGGCTCGACTTGCCGTTCTATCAACAGTACGCCAATTACCTGGGCAACCTGGTGCAGGGCGACCTCGGGCGCTCCTACATCCAGCGCAGCCCGGTGACGGAGCTGATCGGCGCGCGCTTGCGTCCGTCCCTGGAATTGATGGCTGCCGGCATCGGTTTCGAGCTGCTGATTGGCATCAGCCTCGGCGTGATCGCCGCATTGCGTCGCGACAGTTGGGCCGACAAAGCCTTGATGGCTCTCTCGTTTATCGGCGTGTCGGCCCCCCAGTTCATCGCGGCGATGCTGTTCCTGTACTTCTTCGCCGTGCAGTTGGACTGGTTCCCCATGGGCGGTTATGGCGGCTTCAAACACCTGCTGTTGCCGGCCCTGACCCTGGGCATTCTCGGCAGCGGCTGGTACTCGCGCATGGTGCGCTCCTCAATGATCGAGGTGCTGCACCAGGACTTCATTCGCACCGCCCGGGCCAAGGGCTTGAGCCGCGTACGTGTGGTTTTGCGCCATGTATTGCCCAACGCCATCGTGCCGGTGATTCCGATGATCGGCATCGACATCGGGATCTTCATGGGCGGGCTGGTGGTGGTCGAGTCAGTCTTCGGCTGGCCTGGGATCGGCCAGTTGACATGGCAGGCGATCCAGCAAGTCGACATCCCGGTGATTGTCGGGGTGACCACGGTTTCAGCGGTGGCAATCGTTTTGGGCAACCTGGTCGCCGACCTGGTGATCCCTTGGGTCGACCCGCGTATCGACATCAAAAAACACTAAGAACATCACCATAGGTAAGGGGCTGGAGCATGAATCGCAAAGCATTATCCTTGGCCATCGCGGCTGCATTGTTTGCCGGCAATCTGTTGGCCGATGACTTTGATCCAAACGCCAAAGACGGTGGCGCCGCCGTCATTACCTATCAAAACGATGTGGCCACCCTCGACCCGGCCATCGGTTATGACTGGCAGAATTGGTCGATGATCAAAAGCCTGTTCGACGGGCTGATGGACTACAAGCCTGGCACTACAGAGCTGACCAAGAACCTGGCGTCGGACTACAGCATCTCCGAGGATGGCACCGTCTATACCTTCACCTTGAAGAAAGGCGTGAAGTTCCAGAACGGTCGCGAACTCAAGGCCAGCGACGTGAAGTATTCCCTGGAGCGTACCGTCAACCCGAAAACCCAGAGCCCTGGCGCGGGCTTCTTCAGTTCGATCGTGGGCTATGAAGACATGACGACCAACAAGGCCGAGCATTTGTCGGGCATTGAGGTCGTCGACGATTACACCGTCAAGATCACGCTCAAGTCGGCGAATGCGACATTCCTGCAGGTGATGGCGATCAATTTCTCCTTTGTCGTACCCAAGGAGGAGGTCGAGAAGTGGGGCGCGGACTTCGGCAAGCATCCGGTGGGCACCGGCGCCTACAGCCTGGCGGAGTGGAAGCTGGGGCAACAGATTCTGTTCAAGAAGAACCCGAGCTATTTCAAGGCAGGCCTGCCGCACCTCGACACGATTACCTTTGAAGTCGGTCAGGATCCGATGGTCGCACTCCTGCGCTTGCAGAAGGGCGAGGTCGATATCGCGGGCGACGGTGTGCCGCCGGCCAAGTTCCTGGAGTTCAAGAACGATCCCAAGTTCAAGAACCTGGTGGTCATCGGTGATCAATTGCAGACCGGCTACCTGACCCTGAAAACCACACTGCCGCCCTTCGACAACCTCAAGGTGCGCCAGGCGGTGAACATGGCGATCAGCAAGGATCGCATTGTGCGCATCATCAACGGCCGCGCGGTCCCGGCCAACCAGCCGCTGCCGCCAGCGATGCCGGGCTACGACAAGGACTACAAAGGCTACGCCTACGATGTCGAAGGCGCGAAGAAGCTCTTGGCCGAAGCCGGCTTCGACAAGGGTTTCGACACCGAGATGTACGTGATGAACACCGATCCGCAGCCGCGTATCGCCCAGGCTATCCAGCAAGACCTGGCGAAGGTCGGGGTGCGTGTGAAGATCAAGTCCCTGGCGCAAGCCAACGTGATTGCGGCAGGCGGTTCCAAGGACCAGGCGCCGATGGTGTGGTCTGGTGGCATGGCCTGGATTGCCGACTTCCCGGACCCCTCGAATTTCTACGGGCCGATCCTGGGCTGTGACAGTGCGGTGGACGGTGGCTGGAACTGGGCGCTGTATTGCAACAAGAGCCTGGATGCGCTGGCCGCCAAGGCCGACAGCATGGCCAAGCCGGAGCAACAGGCCGAGCGTACGGCCCTGTGGAAGAAGATCTTCATCGATGTGATGGCCGATGCGCCGTGGGTCCCGATCTTCAACGAACAGCGCTTCACCGTGCGCTCCTCGCGCATGGGCGGCAGCGACGCGCTGTACGTCGATCCGGTGCACATCCCGGTCAACTACAACTACATCTACCTGAAATAAAGCGCAGCCGGCCTGCGCGCTGGCCTGTCAGCCACCACGCCTTCCGGGCGTGGTCTTTACGTGGAGCTTTCTCCCTATGTGCCAGAACTGCCTGGTCAAGACCATTCACAGCGTCAACAGCCATTTCGGCTGGGACAACAGCATCGAACCGACCGCCCGGGTGGCGCCAGGTGCCATGCTGGAGTTCTGCTGCCGGGATTCGTCCAACGGCTTCTTCACGCCGCAATCGACGGTGAGCGATGTCACCCAGGTGCCGTTCGACACCATCAACCCGGTCACCGGACCGATTTTTGTCGAGGGTGCAGAGCCAGGCGACGTGCTGAAAATCACCCTCGACAGCTTCAAACCGAGTGGCTTTGGCTGGACGGCCAACATCCCGGGGTTTGGTCTGCTCGCTGACCAGTTCACGGACCCCGCCCTGGTGCTGTGGCACTACGACAAACTGGCCCTGAGCCCAGCGGCCTTCAGCACGTTCGCCAAGGTGCCGCTCAAGCCCTTCGCCGGCACCATCGGCCTGGCGCCAGCGTTGGCGGGCTTGCACTCGGTGGTGCCGCCGCGTCGGGTCGGCGGCAATTTGGACATCCGCGACCTGTCGGCCGGTACCACGTTGTACCTGCCGGTGGAGGTCAGCGGCGCCTTGTTGTCGATTGGCGATACTCACGCCGCGCAAGGCGATGGCGAGGTGTGTGGTACCGCGATCGAGAGCGCGATGGACGTAGTGGTGAAGCTGGACCTGATCAAGAACACCCCGCTGGCAACGCCGCGCTTCAGCACCCCCGGCCCCGTGACCCGTCACCTGGACGGTGCGGGCTACGAAGCCTTCACCGGCATCGGCCCGGACTTGATGCAAGCCGCGCGTCAGGCCGTCAGCAACACCATCGACTGGCTGTGCCGTGAGCACCATATGCCGGCGGAGCAGGCGTACATGCTGTGCTCGGTGTGTGGCGATTTGCGCATCAGCGAGATCGTTGACCTGCCCAACTGGGTCGTGTCGTTCTACTTCCCGAAAATCGTATTTGCCTGATGGCTGTTCATCGCCAACGGCTAGGCGTTTATCGCTTCACGCGTGAGGAGCTTTGATGAGTAACGGGACCTCCCAGCCGATTCTTTCGGTGCAGCAGCTGTCCATTGATGTCGGCATGGGGGCCAGCTCCCGGCGCGTGGTCGATCACCTGAGCTTCGACCTGTTTGCCGGCCAGACACTGTGCATTGCCGGGGAGTCTGGCAGTGGTAAATCGCTGTCGTCACTGGCGATCATGGGGCTGTTGCCCAAGGCCGTCCGGGTGGCCGAAGGCGCGATCAGCTTTGAAGGGCGCGACTTGATCGGCGCGCCCGAGCGCGAGTTGCAACGCTTGCGCGGCAAGCAGATAGGCATGATTTTCCAGGAGCCGATGACATCGCTGAATCCGCTGATGACCGTTGGCCAACAACTGCAGGAGACGCTGCGTCGGCACGAACCACTGGGGCGCCAGGCGCTGCGCCAGCGCGCCCGGGAGATGCTTGAATCAGTGCGCATGCCGCAGGTGGAAAAGCGCTTGCAGCAGTACCCTCATGAGCTATCCGGCGGCATGCGCCAGCGCGTGATGATCGCGATGGCCATGCTCTGCCGCCCCAAGGTACTGATCGCCGATGAACCGACCACTGCACTGGACGTGACCATCCAGGCGCAGATCCTGGAGCTGATGCGCGAGCTGCAACAGGTCTACGGCACCAGCTTGCTGATGATCACGCACGACATGGGGGTGGTCGCTGAAATGGCCGACCAGGTGGTGGTGATGAACCATGGCCGCACCGAAGAACAAGCGCCCGTGCGCCAGTTGTTCACCCAGCCTCAGGCCGATTACACCCGTAAATTGCTCGCGGCGGTGCCGGTGCTGGGCACGGCGGGTCAGCCGGGTGACGTCAGCCAGCAACCGGTGGTCTTGCAGGTGCGCGACTTGTCGGTGCGTTTTCCTGTGCGCATGGGCTGGTTCGAGGAGGACAAACAGGTACACGCGGTAGAAGGCGTCAACTTTGAACTGCGCCAGGGCGAAACCCTGGGGCTGGTCGGGGAGAGCGGATGCGGTAAATCCACCACCGGCAAGGCGTTGATGAATATGCTGGCCTATCAAGGCAGCGTGCAGTTGTTCGGCAAGGAACTGAACGGCTTGCACGGCGCCGAGCTTCAGGCTGTGCGGCGTGATATCCAGATGGTCTTCCAGGACCCTTACGCGGCCCTGAACCCACGCAAAAACATCCTGGAGCTGGTAGGTGAGCCGCTGTTGATCCATGACCAGTTGCCACTGGCGCAACGACAGGAACGTGTCGCCGAGCTGTTGCGCCAGGTCGACATGCCGGTTGACGCCATGTATCGCTACCCACACCAGTTCTCGGGCGGGCAGCGCCAGCGTATCTGCATTGCCCGGGCATTGGCGCTCAACCCCAAAGTCATCATCGCCGATGAATCCGTCTCGGCCCTCGATGTGTCAGTACAGGCCCAGGTGCTTGAGCTGCTGGAACACCTGCGCGAACAGCATCGACTCAGCTACCTGTTCATCTCCCACGACATGGCCGTGGTCGAGCGCATCTGCCATCGTGTCGCCGTGATGTATGGCGGGCAGATTGTCGAGATCGGCCGCCGTGATCACGTACTGCACAATCCCCAGCATCCCTACACCAAACGCCTGTTAAGCGCGGTGCCAATGCCCGATGTCGATCAGAAGCGCGACTTCAAGGCGTTGCTGCAAGAGTTCGAGCAACCCAGCCCGATCAAGGGCAAGGGCTTTGAAGCGCCGGTGCAGAAGTTTCACGAGGTGGGCGGGGGGCATTGGGTGGCGGTTGGGTAGTCGATCGCGATTGCGCTATGGCCGGGCCGATGGCCAGACACAAAAAAACCGGCTCAAGTGGCCGGTTTCTCTGTTGCTGAGAGTCTGGTAGAGACTTTCAGGTACTGCTATATGGTGCCCCGAGGGAGACTCGAACTCCCACTCCTTTCGAAAACGGATTTTGAATCCGCCGCGTCTACCAATTCCGCCATCAGGGCTCAATGGCGGCGAAGTATAGAGAGGTGATTACCGTTGGTCAATCACGTTTCATGGTCTATTTTCACTATTTCCGCTAGACTTCCCGGCCCTGCTAGACGAACCCCATCATGCGCGTTGCTGACTTTACTTTTGAACTCCCGGATTCGCTGATTGCTCGCCACCCTTTGGCCGAGCGTCGCGCCAGTCGACTGTTGACCCTGGACGGGGTCAGCGGTGCCCTTGCACACCGTCAATTCACTGATTTGCTTGAGCATTTGAGCCCAGGCGACTTGATGGTCTTCAACAATACCCGGGTGATTCCGGCGCGGCTGTTTGGCCAGAAAGCTTCCGGCGGCAAGCTGGAAATTCTGGTGGAGCGGGTGCTGGACAGCCATCGTGTGCTGGCCCATGTGCGCTCCAGCAAGTCGCCCAAACCAGGGTCGAGCATCCTGATTGATGGCGGTGGCGAAGCCGAGATGGTCGCGCGCCATGACGCGTTGTTCGAGCTCAAGTTTGCCGAGGAAGTGTTGCCGCTGTTGGAGCGTGTCGGTCATATGCCGTTGCCTCCTTATATAGACCGCCCCGACGAAGACTCGGATCGCGAGCGCTATCAGACGGTGTACTCCCAGCGCCTTGGTGCCGTCGCTGCGCCGACGGCCGGGTTGCATTTCGACCAGCCGCTGCTGGATGCGATTGCGGCCAAGGGCGTCGAGACGGCCTATGTGACCCTGCACGTGGGGGCCGGGACGTTTCAGCCGGTGCGTGTGGATAACATCGAAGACCACCATATGCACAGCGAGTGGCTGGAAGTCAGCCAGGACGTCGTGGATGCGGTCAACGCGTGCAAGGCGCGCGGTGGGCGAGTGGTCGCAGTGGGCACCACCAGCGTGCGTTCCCTGGAGAGTGCGGCGCGCGATGGCGTGCTCAAGCCGTTCAGTGGCGACACCGATATCTTTATCTACCCAGGCCGGCCGTTCCATGTGGTCGATTGCCTGGTCACCAACTTCCATTTGCCCGAATCCACGCTGTTGATGCTGGTCTCGGCATTTGCCGGTTACCCCGAAACCATGGCCGCCTACCAGGCCGCCATCGATAACGGGTACCGTTTTTTCAGCTACGGTGATGCGATGTTTATCACCCGTAATCCGGCGCCGCGCGGCCCAGAGGAACAACTATGAGTCGTATGTCGTTTGAATTACTGGCCACCGACGGCAAGGCCCGTCGCGGTCGCCTGACCTTCCCGCGCGGCACCGTGGAGACCCCGGCGTTCATGCCGGTCGGCACCTACGGCACCGTCAAGGGCATGCTGCCGCGTGACATCGTTGCCACCGGCGCCGAGATCATCCTCGGCAACACCTTCCACCTGTGGCTGCGCCCGGGCACGGAAGTGATCAAGAAGCATGGCGACCTGCACGATTTCATGAAGTGGCAAGGCCCGATCCTCACCGACTCCGGTGGTTTCCAGGTGTTCAGCCTGGGCGCCATGCGCAAGATCAAGGAGGAGGGCGTGACCTTCGCCTCGCCGGTGGACGGTTCCAAGGTGTTCATGGGCCCGGAGGAGTCGATGCAGGTCCAGCGCGACCTGGGCTCTGACATCGTGATGATTTTTGACGAATGCACGCCGTACCCGGCCGATGAAGAGGTGGCGCGCATCTCCATGGAGTTGTCGCTGCGCTGGGCCCAGCGTTCGAAGAATGCCCATGGCGACAACACTGCCGCGCTGTTCGGCATCGTCCAGGGTGGCATGCACGAAAGTCTGCGCAAGCGCTCGCTGGAAGGCCTGGACAAGATCGGTTTCGATGGCCTGGCCATTGGCGGCCTGTCGGTGGGCGAGCCCAAGCACGAGATGATCAAGGTGCTGGACTACCTGCCAGGCCTGATGCCTTCTGACAAACCTCGTTACCTTATGGGCGTTGGCAAACCGGAAGATCTCGTAGAGGGTGTGCGCCGCGGTGTGGACATGTTCGATTGCGTGATGCCAACCCGTAATGCCCGCAATGGGCATCTGTTCATTGATACAGGCGTGCTGAAGATCCGTAACGCGTTCCATCGCCATGATGATTCGCCGCTGGATCCCACCTGTGATTGCTACACCTGCCAGAACTTCTCCCGTGCTTATCTGCACCATCTGGACAAATGCGGGGAAATGCTGGGTAGCATGTTGAATACCATCCACAATTTGCGTCACTACCAAGTCCTGATGGCTGGTTTGCGCGAGGCTATTCAACAGGGTACATTGGCCGCCTTTGTCGATGCCTTCTATGCCAAGCGCGGGCTTCCCGTGCCGCCCTTGGACTGAGTTTCCCGACCCTAAGATTCACTATTTGCAACTGGAGTGCTAAATGAGCTTTTTTATCTCTAACGCTATGGCTGACGCCGCTGCACCGGCCGCTGCCGGTCCTATGGGCGGTGGTTTCGAGTGGATTTTCCTGGTCGGCTTCCTGGTCATCTTCTACCTGATGATCTGGCGCCCACAGGCCAAGCGCGCCAAAGAGCAGAAAAACCTGCTGGGCAGCTTGCAGAAAGGTGACGAAGTTGTGACCACTGGCGGCATCGCTGGCAAGATCACCAAGGTTGCCGACGCTTTCGTGGTCCTGGAAGTCTCCGACACCGTTGAAATCAAGTTCCAGAAAGGCGCCATCGCCGCCACGCTGCCAAAAGGCACGCTCAAAGCGATCTGAGTAACAACTTTTACCAATCGACGGGGCGCGCAAGGCGCCCCGCGTCATAAGCGGGCGGCGTGATGCTGAACAAATACCCTCTGTGGAAATACGTACTGATCCTGGCGGTGCTGGCGATCGGTTTTATTTATTCCGCTCCCAATCTCTATCCTGATGACCCTGCGATCCAGATCACTGGCGCCAGCACTTCGCTGCAGGTCAATCAGGCTGATCTGGAACGCGCGAGCAAAGCGCTCACTGACGCGGGTATCCAGGTCAAGGCGGCAACATTGGCAGCTGATGCGAAGGGCGGCTTGTTGCGCCTGACCAAGCAGGAAGACCAATTGCCGGCCAAAGATGTCGTGCGCAAGGTGATGGGGGATGACTATGTCGTCGCGCTCAACCTGGCACAGACCACGCCAAAATGGCTGAGCAGCATCGGTGCACACCCGATGAAGCTGGGCCTGGACTTGTCCGGTGGTGTGCACTTCCTGTTGGAAGTGGACATGGACAAAGCCCTCGACGCGCGCATGAAAGTCTACGAAGGCGATGTGAAGAGCCTGCTGCGCAAAGAGAAGTTGCGTTATCGCAGCCTGCCGCAGCTCAACGGTGCGATCCAGCTGGGCTTTGCTGACGAGGCCGCCCGTGAACAGGCGCGTGCCCTGATTCGCAAGAGCTTTAACGATTTCGACATTGTGCCTGCCGACCTCAATGGTCAGCCGGTGCTGCGTCTGGCGATGACCCCGGCCAAGCTGGCGGAAATCCGTGAATACTCCATCAAGCAGAACTTGACCACGGTACGTAACCGCGTCAACGAGCTGGGTGTGGCCGAGCCTCTGGTTCAGCGCCAGGGTGCCAACCGCATCGTGGTCGAGCTGCCAGGCGTGCAGGACACCGCTGAAGCCAAGCGGATCCTCGGCAAGACCGCCAACCTTGAGTTCCGCCTGGCCGCCGAGCCGGGTGCTTCCAAGGCCACTTCCGAGACTTTCGAGTTCCGTGAGGGCAATCGTCCTTCTGCGCAGATCGAGCGTAGCCTGATCATCACGGGCGACCAGGTGACAGACGCCAAGGCCGGTTTCGGTGAGCACGGTACGCCTGAAGTGAACATCCGCCTGGATGGTCATGGTGGCGAACTGATGAACCGCGCCACCCGCAGCAACGTCGGTCGCAGCATGGCGGTGATCTTCATCGAGCAACGCCCGGTGACCACCTACGTCAAGCAAATGGTCAACGGCGTCGAGAAAGACGTGGCGGTCCAGACCTTCAAGGAAGAGAAGAAGATCATCAGCCTGGCGACCATCCAGTCGCCGCTGGGTGCTCAATTCCGTATCACCGGCCTGAACGGCCAGGGTGAGTCTTCCGAGCTGGCCCTGTTGCTGCGTGCCGGTGGCCTGGCGGCACCGATGTACTTTGCTGAAGAACGCACCATCGGTCCAAGCCTGGGTGCCGACAACATCACCAAGGGCGTCGATGCGGCGCTGTGGGGCATGTTGTTTGTTTCCCTGTTCATCATCGCCATCTATCGCTTCTTTGGCGTGATCGCCACCGTTGCGCTGGCGGGGAACATGGTCATGTTGCTGGCCTTGATGTCGCTGCTGGGGGCTACACTGACCCTGCCGGGTATCGCCGGTATCGTACTCACCATGGGTATGGCGGTGGACGCCAACGTACTGATCTTCTCGCGGATTCGTGAAGAGATCGCGGCGGGCATGAGCGTACAACGGGCAATCAACGAAGGTTTCGGCCGGGCATTTACCGCTATTCTCGACTCCAACCTGACCACTTTGCTGGTCGGCGGGATTCTCTTTGCCATGGGCACCGGCCCGGTCAAAGGTTTTGCGGTGACCATGTCCCTGGGTATCTTTACCTCGATGTTCACGGCCATTCTGGTGACCCGCGCAATGGTCAACCTGATCTATGGCGGGCGTGACTTCAAGAAGTTGTGGATTTAAGGGGCTGCCATGTTACGTACAATCAACTTCATGGGCGTTCGCAACGTTGCGTTCGGCGTCACTGTGCTCCTTACTGTCCTGGCGTTGTTCAGCTGGTTTCATAAGGGTCTGAACTACGGTCTGGACTTCACCGGCGGTACGCTCATCGAGCTGACCTACGAGAAGCCGGCCGACGTTGCCAAGGTGCGTACCCAACTGAACGAGGCCGGTTATCAGGAGGCCATCGTGCAGAGCTTTGGCGCGACTACCGACTTGCTGGTGCGTATGCCTGGCGAAGACCCGCAACTGGGTCACCAGGTGGCCGAGGCCTTGCTCAAGGTCGGTGGCGACAACCCGGCGTCGGTCAAGCGTGTCGAGTTCGTCGGCCCGCAGGTCGGTGAAGAACTGCGCGACCAGGGCGGCCTCGGCATGCTGATGGCGCTGGCCGGCATCATGATCTACCTGGCATTCCGCTTTCAGTGGAAGTTCGGTGTCGGTGCGATTGTCTCGCTGATCCACGACGTGATCGTGACCGTGGGCATCCTGGCGTACTTCCAGATTACCTTCGACCTGACAGTATTGGCGGCGGTGCTGGCGATCATTGGTTACTCACTCAACGACACCATCGTGGTATTCGACCGGGTTCGCGAGAACTTCCGGGTGCTGCGTAAGGCGACGTTGATCGAAAACATCAACATCTCCACCACCCAGACCCTGTTGCGCACCATGGCGACGTCGATCTCCACCTTGCTGGCGATTGCCGCACTGATGATCTTCGGTGGCGACAACCTGTGGGGCTTCTCCCTGGCGCTGTTTATCGGCGTCCTGGCGGGTACCTACTCGTCGATCTACATCGCCAACGTGGTGCTGATCTGGCTGAACCTCAGCAGCGAGGACCTGATCCCTCCTGTCGCAACCGACAAGGAGATCGACGACCGCCCTTGATGGGTGTTTGTTGATCCGCAGTTACAAAGAAGGCGTGAGTATTGAACTCACGCCTTTTTTTTTGCTCCAAGGCTGGGTATAGCGCGGACTTTTCAGTCCGCTTGTGATGGTCAGGAGGTTCACGTGAACAAGTCGTTACTGGTTGGTGCGGTATTGGGTGCTGTCGGTGTGACTGCCGGGGGTGCTGTTGCCACCTACAGCCTGGTAAAAAGCGGCCCTGAGTATGCGCAAGTGCTGGCGGTGCAGCCGGTCAAGACCCAGATCAAAACCCCTCGTGAGGTCTGCAAGGACGTCACCGTGACCCGGCAGCGTCCGGTGCAGGATCAGCATCAAATCGCCGGTACTGTGGTTGGCGCCCTGGCAGGCGGCCTGTTGGGTAATCAGATTGGTGGCGGTTCTGGCAAGAAGATTGCCACCGTAGCCGGTGCGGTTGGTGGCGGTTATGCAGGTAACAAGGTTCAGGAAGGCATGCAGAACCGTGATACCTACACCACCACCCAGACGCGTTGTAACACCGTCAATGACATCAGCGACAAGGTTGTCGGCTATGACGTGCGTTACAACCTGGATGGCAAGGAGGGATCGGTGCGTATGGAGCGTGATCCAGGTAGCCAGATCCCTGTCGACAAGGAAGGGCGTTTGATCCTGGGCCAGAATCAGCAGTAATCCCAGGTCTGGCGCAATACAAAATGTGGGAGCGGGCTTGCTCGCGATAGCGGTGGGTCAGTCAAGTCTATCTAAACTGACACTCCGCTATCGCGAGCAAACCCGCTCCCACATGTGATTTGTGTTGTCGCTGAAATCGAGGCTTGGCTAAATCCCAGGCATAAAAAAAGCACCCCTCGGGGTGCTTTTTTGTGCTCGCTCGCTTAGCGCTTCAGCGAGGCCGGCAGGTGCGGCTGGATCGCCGTCAGTACTGCCTTGAAGCATTTGGTGTTGCCTGCAACCACGTGGCCCTTCTCCAGGAAGTCGTGACCGCCGGTGAAGTCGCTCACCAGGCCGCCAGCCTCTTGGATCAGCAGCGCGCCTGCGGCCATGTCCCACTCGGACAGGCCCGACTCCCAGAACGCATCAAAGCGACCGGCGGCCACGTAGGCCAGGTCCAGGCTTGCTGCGCCAGCGCGGCGGATGCCGGCGGTCTGGCCAACCAGGGCGCGGAACATGCCCAGGTAGTTTTCCAGGTTATCCATCTGGTCATCGCGGAACGGGAAACCGGTACCCAGCAGGGCGCCGTCCAGGCTGGTACGACCGCTGACGCGCAGGCGACGGCCGTTCAACTGGGCGCCACGGCCACGGCTGGCGGTGAATTCTTCCTGGCGAACCGGGTCGAGTACAACAGCGTGTTCCAGGCGGCCACGGTATTTGCAGGCAATGCTCACGGCAAAGTGCGGGATGCCGCGCAGGAAGTTGGTGGTGCCATCCAGTGGGTCGATGATCCACAGGTAGTCTTCGCCTTCGCCGCTACCTTTGTGCAGGCCGGTTTCTTCACCGAGGATGCCGTGGGTAGGGTAGGCCTTGCGCAGGGCGTCGATGATTTTCTGTTCGGCGGCGCGATCCACCTCGGATACATAATCCTTGGCGTCTTTTTCGTCGACCTTGATGGTATCCAGGCGCTCGATGGAGCGGAAGATCAATTCACTGGCGCTGCGGGCGGCGCGCAGCGCGATATTCAGCATGGGCTGCATGGATGTGTCACCTAAGGTTGTTAAAGAAAGCCGAGCATTCTAGCAGAAACTTTCTTCAGGTGAAGGACGACGTTCGCTTTCATGGCATAACCTTAGGCTGTTCTGTAAGATTTGCTCCCCTTTCCCGTGTCCGAGAGCGCCTCCCTTGCTGCAAAACATTCGTGTCGTCCTCGTCAATACCAGTCATCCCGGCAATATCGGCGGGGTGGCGCGGGCCATGAAGAACATGGGGCTGACGCGCCTGGTGCTGGTGGAGCCGCGTGTGTTCCCGCACCACGAAGCCGACGCTCGTGCCTCCGGCGCCAATGACATCCTTGAAAAAGCCCAGGTCGTCGCCACATTGGAAGACGCCTTGGTCGGCTGCAACCTGGTGCTCGGCACCAGTGCCCGTGATCGTCGCATCCCCTGGCCACTGCTCGATCCCCGCGAATGTGGGGCCAAAGTGGTCGAAGAGGCGGCCGGCGGCGCTGAAATCGCCCTGGTGTTTGGTCGTGAAGACTCCGGCCTGACCAATGAAGAGCTGCAGCGATGTCACTACCACGTACACATTCCATCGGACCCTGAATTCAGCTCGCTGAACCTTGGGGCGGCGGTGCAGGTGTTGAGTTATGAGGTGCGCATGGCCTGGCTGGCAGCACAAGGCCAGCCGAGCAAGATGGAGAAGGACGAGGTTGCGTCGACCAAAAGTGGCGAATTGGCCACCATGGACGAGCTGGAGCGATTCTATGAACACCTGGAGCAAACCCTGGTGGCCATCGAGTTCCTTGATCCGGAAAAACCACGGCACTTGATGGCGCGCCTGCGAAGGCTTTACGGCCGCAGTTCGGTCAGTCGGGCAGAAATGAATATATTGCGTGGCATCCTCACGGAAACCCAGAAAGCGGCCCGTGGCGAGCTTCTTAAGCGGAAGGATTAAAAATGTTCGAGCGTTTGCGAGAAGATATCCAAAGTGTTTTCCACCGTGACCCGGCGGCGCGCAACGCCTTTGAAGTGCTGACCTGCTATCCGGGCATGCACGCGATCTGGATCCACCGCCTGTCCGGTGCCTTGTGGGGTATGGGCTGGAAATGGCTGGCGCGACTGGTGTCGAACTTCGGGCGCTGGTTGACCGGGATTGAGATTCATCCGGGGGCCAAGGTGGGTCGTCGCTTCTTTATCGACCATGGCATGGGCATCGTTATTGGTGAAACCGCCGAAATCGGAGACGACGTGACCCTGTATCAGGGCGTGACCCTGGGCGGCACCACCTGGAACAAGGGCAAACGCCATCCGACCCTTGAAAATGGCGTGGTGGTCGGGGCGGGCGCCAAGGTCCTGGGCCCGTTTACCGTCGGTGCTGGCGCCAAGGTCGGTTCCAATGCGGTGGTCACCAAGGCGGTGCCGCCAGGTGCAACCGTGGTGGGGATTCCCGGGCGGATCATCATCAAGCCGCACGTCAGCGATGAGCAGGAAGCCAAGCGCAAGGCCATGGCCGAGAAAATCGGCTTTGATGCCTATGGCGTCAGTGAGGACATGCCTGACCCGGTGGCGCGCGCCATCGGTCAGTTGCTCGACCATCTGCAAGCGGTGGACGGCAAGTTGGATGGCATGTGCGGCGCGCTGAAGGATCTGGGCAGTCCCTACTGTGCGAAGGATCTGCCTGAGTTGCGCGAAGAAGACTTCGCCGAGATCAAGAGCGAAAGCGCTACCAAGGCCGGCTGACTCTTGAGTCGGTCGCGATCCCTGTAGGAGCTGGCTTGCCTGCGATGGCGGCGAGCCAGTACCGGATGGACTGGCTGGCAAGCCGCTATCGCAGGCAAGCCAGCTCCCACATTTGATCTCCATTGGTCTTGAGGTTGGGGCTTGACCCTGTTCCCGCTGTTCCATCCGCCTCCGTCCTGCTACAATTCGCGCGCCTTTTTTACGGGTATTCCTGACTAAAGTACTAGGTCTTATAGTTGACTTAAATACTCGGGAATCGCATACTTGCTCCCATTCTGAAACACCTTGGTACTTGTCCATGAGACTGACTACAAAAGGCCGTTACGCGGTGACCGCCATGCTCGATCTGGCCCTGCACGCGCAAAACGGGCCGGTGTCCCTGGCCGATATCTCCGAGCGCCAAGGCATTTCCCTGTCTTACCTTGAGCAACTGTTCGCCAAGTTGCGCCGCAGCAACCTGGTTTCCAGTGTGCGTGGCCCGGGTGGCGGTTATCAGTTGTCCCGTGACATGCAAGGCATCCAGGTTGCCCAGGTGATCGACGCGGTGAATGAATCCGTCGATGCCACCAAGTGCCAGGGCCTGGGTGACTGCCATGCCGGCGACACCTGCCTGACGCACCACTTGTGGTGTGACTTGAGTCTGCAGATCCATGAGTTTTTGAGTGGTATCAGCTTGGCTGATCTTGTGACTCGCCGTGAGGTACAGGAAGTAGCCCAGCGTCAGGACCAGCGCCGTTGCAACACCAAGGCGCCGCGTCTGGACAAGATTGAAGCGTCCGCCGTCGAGTGACAGCCGAAGAGCTAACGGCACGCCAGCCAGCCTGATTTAGGAGAAAGTCCATGAAATTGCCGATTTACCTTGATTACTCAGCGACCACCCCGGTTGATCCGCGTGTCGCGCAAAAGATGAGCGAATGCCTGCTGGTTGACGGAAACTTCGGCAACCCTGCCTCCCGTTCCCACGTTTTCGGCTGGAAAGCCGAGGAGTCGGTCGAGAACGCTCGTCGCCAGGTCGCTGACCTGGTTAACGCCGATCCGCGTGAAATCGTCTGGACCTCCGGTGCCACCGAGTCCGACAACCTGGCGATCAAGGGCGCCGCGCATTTCTATGCGACCAAGGGCAAGCACCTGATCACCACCAAGATTGAGCACAAGGCTGTCCTCGACACCATGCGCCAACTGGAGCGTGAAGGTTTCGAGGTCACCTACCTTGAGCCGACCACTGACGGTATCGTCACCCCGGCCATGATCGAAGCCGCGATGCGTGAAGACACCATCCTGGTTTCCGTGATCCACGTGAACAACGAAATCGGCACCATCAACGACATCGCCGCCATCGGCGAGTTGACCCGCTCCAAAGGCGTGTTGCTGCATGTCGATGCTGCCCAGTCCACCGGCAAGGTCGATATCGACCTGTCTGCGCTTAAAGTCGACCTGATGTCGTTCTCGGCCCACAAGACCTACGGCCCCAAAGGTATTGGCGCGTTGTACGTGAGCCGCAAGCCTCGCGTGCGCATCGAAGCCACCATGCACGGCGGCGGTCACGAGCGCGGCATGCGTTCGGGCACCCTGGCGACCCACCAGATCGTCGGCATGGGCGAAGCCTTCCGTGTAGCCAAGGAAGACATGGCTGCCGAAAACGTGCGCATCAAGGCCCTCAGCGATCGCTTCTACAAGCAGGTCGAGAACCTTGAAGAGCTGTACATCAACGGCAGCATGACCGCCCGTGTACCGCACAACCTGAATTTGAGCTTCAACTACGTCGAAGGCGAGTCGCTGATCATGGCGCTCAAGGACCTGGCGGTTTCGTCCGGTTCGGCCTGCACCTCGGCCTCCCTTGAACCGTCCTACGTCCTGCGTGCCCTGGGCCGCAACGACGAGTTGGCGCATAGCTCGATCCGCTTTACGTTCGGCCGTTTCACCACCGAAGAAGAAGTCGACTACGCCGCGCAGAAAGTCTGCGAGGCGGTCACCAAGCTGCGCACCCTGTCGCCGCTGTGGGACATGTTCAAGGACGGTGTCGATATTTCCAAGATCGAGTGGGCGGCACACTAAATATAGAAGCCGCCACCCCAGCCCTGTAGGAACGTGGCGGAAAACGCAGGCGTTTTTACAGGGTTCCAGAGCGGCCCTGATGAGTGAGGATTCAATACCATGGCTTACAGCGAAAAGGTCATCGACCACTACGAAAACCCGCGCAACGTCGGCAAGATGAACGCGGAAGATCCTGATGTCGGCACCGGCATGGTCGGCGCTCCGGCGTGCGGCGACGTCATGCGCCTGCAGATCAAGGTCAACGAGCAGGGCATCATCGAAGATGCCAAGTTCAAGACCTACGGCTGCGGTTCGGCCATCGCCTCCAGTTCCCTGGCGACCGAGTGGATGAAAGGCAAGACTCTGGATGAAGCAGAGACCATCAAGAACACTCAACTGGCCGAAGAACTGGCCCTGCCGCCAGTGAAAATTCACTGCTCGGTACTCGCAGAAGACGCCATCAAGGCGGCTGTTCGCGACTACAAGCAGAAGAAAGGCTTGATCTAAGCATTTGGCGACGAGTAAGGAGTCAACGATGGCTATCAGCATGACAGAAGCGGCTGCGCAGCACATTCGCCGTTCCCTGAATGGGCGCGGTAAAGGTGAGGGGATTCGTCTGGGTGTTCGCACCACGGGCTGTTCCGGCCTTGCCTACGTGCTGGAGTTCGTCGACGAGGTGGTTGCGGAAGACCAGGTGTTCGAAAGTCACGGCGAAAAAGTGATCATCGACCCGAAAAGCCTGACCTACCTGGACGGCACCGAGCTCGATTTCGTCAAGGAAGGGTTGAACGAAGGCTTCAAGTTCAACAACCCCAACGTACGCGGTGAATGTGGCTGCGGCGAAAGCTTCAACATCTGAGGCTATCTGTGGGTACTCCTTGTCATTTCGCTTTATTCGAGCTGCAGCCGAGCTTTCGGCTGGACCTTGAGCAGCTTGCCATGCGCTACCGAGAGTTGGCGCGTGGGGTGCATCCGGACCGCTTCGCTGACGCTTCCGAGCGTGAGCAACGCCTGGCGCTGGAGCAGTCGGCCAGCCTCAACGAAGCCTATCAGACGCTGAAAAATCCGCCGAAACGCGCGCGCTATTTGCTCGCGATGAACGGTGGCGAGTTGCCGCTGGAAGTTACGGTCCATGACCCTGATTTCCTGATGCAGCAGATGCAATGGCGTGAAGAACTTGAAGACTTGCAGGACGAGGCCGATCTGGCTGGCGTCGCGGTCTTCAAGCGTCGTCTGAAAGTGGCCCAGGATGAGCTCAACGAAAGCTTCGCAGCTTGTTGGGATGATGCAGCGCAGCGTGAGCAGGCCGAACGCCTGATGCGGCGCATGCAGTTCCTCGACAAGCTCACTTACGAAGTGCGCCAGTTAGAAGAGCGCCTCGACGATTAACCCAGTGCTGCACAGATTGCACGCCTGATAGACAGATAAGACCTGATTACCATGGCTCTACTGCAGATCGCCGAACCCGGCCAAAGTCCTCAACCGCACCAGCGTCGCCTGGCGGTTGGCATCGACTTGGGTACTACCAATTCACTGGTCGCCGCACTGCGCAGCGGTCTTTCCGAGTCGTTGCCCGATGCTGATGGCCAGGTGATCCTGCCGTCCGCCGTGCGCTATCACGCTGATCGCACCGAAGTGGGTGAGTCAGCCAGGCTCGCGGCCTCTACCGATCCGCTGAACACGGTGCTGTCGGTCAAGCGCTTGATGGGTCGTGGGTTGTCCGACGTCAAGCAATTGGGCGATCAACTGCCGTACCGCTTTGTCGGTGGTGAATCCCATATGCCGTTTATCGACACCATCCAGGGCCCGAAAAGCCCGGTGGAAGTGTCGGCCGATATCCTCAAAGTCTTGCGCCAGCGTGCCGAGACGACCTTGGGTGGCGAGCTGGTAGGGGCGGTGATCACGGTTCCGGCGTATTTCGACGACGCCCAGCGCCAAGCCACCAAGGATGCGGCGAAACTCGCCGGCCTTAATGTCTTGCGCCTGCTCAACGAGCCGACCGCTGCTGCCGTGGCTTATGGCCTGGACCAGCATGCCGAAGGCCTGGTCGCGATTTACGATCTGGGTGGCGGTACTTTTGATATTTCGATCCTGCGCCTGACCGGTGGTGTCTTCGAAGTCCTGGCCACCGGTGGCGACAGCGCGCTGGGCGGCGATGACTTCGATCACGCCATCGCCGGCTGGATCATCACCAGCGCCGGATTGTCCGCCGACCTCGATCCGGGCACCCAGCGCAACCTGCTGCAAACGGCCTGCGCGGCCAAGGAAGCCCTGACCGACGCTGCATCTGTTGAAGTTTCCTACGGCTCATGGTCGGCGCAACTGACCCGTGAAGCCTTCGATGCGCTGATCGAGCCGATGGTTGCTCGTAGCCTGAAAGCCTGCCGTCGCGCCGTGCGTGACTCCGGCATCGAGCTGGAAGAAGTCGGCGCGGTGGTCATGGTCGGCGGTTCGACCCGTGTGCCGCGGGTTCGCGAAGCCGTGGCCGAAGCCTTTGGTCGCCAGCCGCTGACTGAAATCGATCCGGATCAAGTGGTAGCCATTGGGGCTGCGATCCAGGCCGATACCCTGGCTGGCAACAAGCGGGATGGTGGCGAACTGCTGCTGCTCGACGTGATTCCGTTGTCCCTGGGGTTGGAAACCATGGGCGGCCTGATGGAGAAGGTGATTCCACGCAACACCACCATTCCCGTCGCCCGTGCCCAGGACTTCACCACGTATAAAGATGGCCAGACGGCCATGATGATTCATGTGCTGCAAGGCGAGCGCGAGCTGATCAGCGACTGCCGCTCCCTGGCGCGCTTTGAATTGCGCGGTATCCCGGCGATGGTCGCGGGTGCGGCGAAGATTCGCGTGACCTTCCAGGTCGACGCCGACGGCCTGCTCAGTGTGGCCGCGCGTGAGTTGGGTTCGGGCGTTGAAGCCAGTATCCAGGTCAAACCGTCCTACGGCCTGACCGACGGCGAAATCGCCAAGATGCTCAAGGATTCGTTCCAGTATGCCGGTGACGACAAGGTCGCTCGTGTCCTGCGTGAGCAGCAAGTCGATGCCCAGCGCCTGCTTGAAGCGGTGCAGGGCGCCCTTGAGGCCGATGGCGAGCGCCTTCTGGATGCTGAAGAGCGCCTGGTCATCGACCTGCAGATGCAGGAACTGGCCGAATTGATGAAAGGCACCGATGGTTATGCCATCGAACAACAGACCAAGCGCCTTTCACAAGTAACCGATGCCTTTGCCGCCCGTCGTATGAACCAGACGGTGAAAGCCGCCCTGGCGGGACGCAACCTGAATGAAATTGAGGAATAACTGATGCCGCAGGTCATTTTTCTGCCACACACCGAGCATTGCCCGGACGGTATGGTCGTGGAGGCTGAGACCGGCAAGTCCCTTCTCGAAGTTGCCCACGACAACCACATCGAGATCGAGAGTGCTTGTGGTGGCGTTAATGCCTGTACCACCTGTCACTGCATTATCCGCGAAGGTTTCAATAGCCTCGAAGAGGCCGATGAGCTGGAAGAGGACTATCTTGATAGGGCGTGGGGCCTGGAGCCGACATCGCGCCTGAGTTGTCAGGCAAAGGTGGGGACTGAAGACCTCACCGTTGAAATTCCGAAGTATTCGCTCAACCATGCGGCCGAAGCGCCGCATTGATTCAAGGAAGTGTCATGAGTCTTAAATGGGTTGATGTGCAAGAGATCGCTATTCTGCTGGCCGACGGCTATCCGGATATGGATCCCTATTCGGTGAACTTTGTAGCTTTGCGTGACATGGTCATGGCCTTGCCAGGGTTCGAAGACGAGCGGGATCGCGGCGGTGAAAAGGTTCTTGAAGCGATCCAGACTGCCTGGAAAGAAGAACAGGACTGAAGCCTCCCTCACGCAGTTAGGCAATACCCAAGAACCCGCGTATAATTCGCGGGTTTAATTTTTCGCAAATTACCGTTTCTGGAGTTACACCATGGCTGTTCAACGTACTTTCTCCATCATCAAGCCTGACGCTGTTGCAAAAAACGTCATCGGCGAGATCACCACTCGTTTCGAAAAAGCCGGCCTGAAGGTTGTAGCTTCGAAACTCAAGCAACTGTCCAAGGCTGAAGCTGAAGGCTTCTACGCTGAGCACAGCGCTCGTGGTTTCTTCGGCGACCTGGTTGCCTTCATGATCTCCGGTCCTGTTGTTGTACAGGTTCTGGAAGGCGAAAACGCTATCGCTCTGAACCGTGAGCTGATGGGCGCTACCAACCCTAAAGAAGCGGCTGCCGGCACCATCCGTGCTGATTTCGCTGACTCCATCGACGCCAACGCTGTACACGGTTCGGACTCCGAAGCCGCTGCTGCTCGCGAAATTTCGTACTTCTTCGCAGCTACCGAAGTAACCACTCGCTAAGCATTGGCTTAAGAGTGAAGGTGAATCCATGACTACATCGACTGTAAAAACCAACCTGCTGGGTCTGACTCAACAGGAAATGGAAAAATTCTTCGACTCAATCGGGGAGAAGCGTTTCCGTGCCGGTCAGGTAATGAAGTGGATTCACCACTTTGGCGTCGACGATTTCGACGCCATGACGAACGTCAGCAAGGCCCTGCGCGACAAGCTCAAGGCGATTGCCGAGGTCCGTGGTCCCGAAGTGGTCAGCGAGGACATCTCCAGCGACGGCACCCGTAAGTGGGTGGTGCGCGTGGCGTCCGGCAGTTGCGTCGAGACCGTCTACATTCCCCAGGGCAAGCGCGGCACTTTGTGCGTTTCGTCCCAGGCAGGCTGTGCCCTGGACTGCAGTTTCTGCTCCACCGGCAAGCAAGGCTTCAATAGCAACCTCACCGCCGCCGAAGTGATCGGCCAGGTGTGGATTGCCAACAAATCCTTTGGCAGCGTCCCGGCGACCGTCGACCGTGCCATCACCAACGTGGTGATGATGGGCATGGGTGAGCCGCTGCTGAACTTCGACAACGTGATTGCGGCCATGCATTTGATGATGGACGACCTGGGCTACGGCATCTCCAAGCGCCGTGTGACCCTGTCGACCTCCGGCGTGGTACCGATGATCGATGAGCTGGCCAAGCACATCGACGTCTCCCTGGCGTTGTCGCTGCACGCACCCAATGACGCATTGCGTAACCAATTGGTGCCGATCAACAAGAAGTATCCGCTTAAGATGCTGCTCGAATCTTGCCAGCGTTATATGGCGACCTTGGGTGAGAAGCGCGTGCTGACCATTGAGTACACCATGCTCAAGGACATCAACGACAAGGTCGAACACGCCGTCGAGATGATCGAGTTGCTCAAGAACACGCCGTGCAAGATCAACCTGATCCCGTTCAACCCGTTTCCCCATTCTGGCTACGAGCGGCCGAGCAACAACGCCATCCGCCGTTTCCAGGATCAACTGCACCAGGCCGGCTACAACGTCACCGTACGCACCACCCGTGGTGAAGACATCGACGCCGCCTGTGGCCAATTGGTCGGACAGGTGCTGGACCGCACCCGTCGCAGCGAGCGTTATATCGCCGTGCGTGAACTGAACGCCGCCGACGATTTGCCGCAGATTGCTGTGAATCGAATCTGAGAGAGGATCTCTATGCCCTTGCGCCTTGCGCTGCTTTTGCTTGTTGCCAGCCTCTCGGTTGGCTGTGTTTCATCGGGCTCTGACAGCCCGCTGCAAACCGGCAAGGGCCGTGACGAAGCGCGTGCTGCCTATGTGCAGTTGGGGCTGGGTTACCTGCGCCAGGGGTTGAGCGAGCAGGCCAAGGTGCCGCTGCAAAAGGCCCTGGCCCTCGACAACCAGGATGCCGACGCCAATGCGGCGCTGGCCCTGGTGTTCCAGGCCCAGGCCGAGCCTGAGCTGGCCGATCAGTATTTCCAGAAAGCCCTGGCCGTTCGCCCCCATGATCCGCGCCTGCTCAACAACTACGGCAGTTTCCTGTACCAGCAGGAACGTTATGAGCAAGCGGCCGGTTATTTCCAGCAGGCAGCCACTGATACCCTATATCCTGAACGTTCGCGGGTTTTCGAGAACCTGGGGGTGACGTCCGTGCGCCTTGGCCAGCGTGAAAGCGCCCGCCGGCAACTGGAAAAGGCCCTGCACCTGAACCAGCGCCAGCCACGGGCCTTGCTCGAAATGGCCCAGTTGTCGTTTGAAGACAGGCATTATGTGCCGGCACGTGACTATTACGAGCGTTTTAGCCTGCTCAGCGGGCAAAATGCACGTAGTCTATTGCTTGGTGTGCGCCTGGCCACGGTTCATGAAGAACGCGACAAGGCCACACGTTTTAGCCAGCAATTAGAACGACTCTATCCCGGTACGCCGGAATATCAGCAATACCTGTCGGAGCAATGATGAAAGCCGCGCACCCGGAAGTTGTAGCCGCTAATCGCGTAAACCCAGGCGAGACCTTGCGTCAGGCCCGCGAAAGCAATGGTTGGTCGCTGGAAGAAGTGGCCCTCAAGCTCAATTTGACCTCCTCTTCCCTGGGCAACCTGGAAAACGGCGCGTTCGACAAACTGCCCGGGCATACCTTCGCCCGCGGTTATATCCGTGCCTACGCCAAGCTGCTGGGCACCGACCAGGCCATTCTGGTCCAGCAATTCGACCAGTTCACCGGTACCGACTCCCAGGGTAGCAATGTCCACGGTCTCGGTCGCATCGAAGAGCCGGTGCGGGTTTCCCACACTATTCTGCGAATTGTCAGCCTGTTGCTGCTGATTGCCGTGATCGGTGGTGGTTTTATCTGGTGGCAGGACCAGACGACCCTGCGCAGCAAGGACCTGATCAGCAACGCCTTGGAGCACGTCGAAGTCGAGAGCGCCGACGGCACCACTCAGATTCATCCTCTGGACGAGCCTGAAGACCAGGCAGTAGTCCAGGGCCAGACCGCGCCCGAAACCAGTCTTGACCTGCAAGCAGGCCAGCCGCCTGCCGAAGGCGTCAGTGAAGCGGCCCCAGCTGCCGTTGTACCGACTCCTGCCGTACCTGCAACCCCGGCCACCGTGGCCCAGGTGCCTGTAGTACCGGCGCCGATCGCACCTGTTGCGCCAACGGCTGCCGCACCTGCTTCCCTGGCGCCAGTCAGCGTGGCGGGCGATGGCCGTCTCCAGATTACCTACGTCGCTGACTGCTGGACACAAGTCACCGATGGCAATGGCAAAGTCCTGTTCAGTGCTTTGAAGCGTAAGGGAGATACGCTTGATCAGGTCGGCAAGCCTCCTTTGACGCTGCGTCTGGGCTTTGCCCGTGGCGCGCAAGTGGCCTACAACGGCCAGCCTGTGGACGTGGCGCCGTTCACCAGTGGCGAGACCGCTCGCCTGAAGTTGGGACAATAGTCATGCACGGCGAATCTCCAATCAAACGTCGCGTATCGCGCAAGATCTGGGTCGGCTCGGTGCCGGTGGGTGGCGATGCCCCCATCGCCGTACAGAGCATGACCAACAGCGACACCAATGATGTGGCTGCCACCGTGGCCCAGATCAACCGCCTGGAAGCTGCGGGCGTCGATATCGTGCGGGTTTCCGTGCCGGATATGGACGCCGCCGAAGCCTTCGGTCGCATCAAGCAACTGGTCAAGGTGCCGTTGGTCGCCGACATTCACTTCGACTACAAGATCGCTCTGCGCGTGGCCGAACTGGGCGTCGACTGCCTGCGGATCAACCCGGGCAACATCGGTCGCGAAGACCGGGTGCGTGCCGTGGTCGATGCTGCCCGTGATCGCGGGATCCCGATTCGTATCGGCGTCAACGCCGGCTCCCTGGAAAAAGACCTGCAAAAGAAATATGGCGAGCCTACTCCGGCGGCCCTGGTTGAGTCGGCACTGCGCCACGTCGAGCACCTCGAACGCCTGAATTTCCAGGACTTCAAGGTCAGCGTAAAGGCTTCCGATGTGTTCATGGCGGTAGAAGCCTACCGCCTGCTGGCCAAGGAAATCGTGCAGCCGTTGCACCTGGGCATCACCGAAGCCGGTGGTTTGCGTTCAGGCACAGTGAAATCTGCGGTAGGTCTCGGTATGCTGCTGGCCGACGGGATTGGCGATACCATTCGCATCTCCCTGGCGGCGGACCCGGTAGAGGAAGTGAAAGTCGGCTACGACATTCTCAAATCCCTGCATCTACGCTCCCGTGGCATCAATTTTATTGCCTGCCCGAGCTGCTCGCGGCAGAACTTCGACGTGGTGAAAACCATGAACGAGTTGGAAGTACGCCTGGAAGACCTGCTGGTGCCGCTGGATGTCGCAGTCATCGGTTGCGTGGTCAACGGGCCAGGTGAGGCCAAAGAGGCACATGTGGGCCTGACCGGCGGTACCCCGAACCTGATTTACATCGACGGCAAGCCGTCGCAGAAGCTGACAAATGACAATCTGGTGGATCAGCTGGAAAAGCTGATCCGCGACAAAGCGGCCGAGAAGGTCGCCGCAGACGCAGCGCTGATCGCTCGCGGCTGATTGAACGAATTTAAGGATTTGATGTGAGCAAGTCTCTGCAAGCCATCCGTGGCATGAACGACATCCTGCCCGAACAGACGCCCCTGTGGCGCTATTTCGAGAGCACGGTCGCGCGCCTGCTGGATAACTACGGTTACAAGCAGATCCGCATGCCGATTGTCGAATTCACCGAGCTGTTCAAGCGCTCCATCGGTGAAGTGACCGACATCGTCGAAAAAGAGATGTACACCTTCGAAGACCGCAACGGCGACTCCCTGACCCTGCGTCCGGAAGGTACCGCCGCGTGCGTGCGCGCCGTGCTTGAGCATGGCATCACCGGTGGTGGCCAGACTCAGAAGCTGTGGTACATCGGCCCGATGTTCCGCCACGAACGCCCGCAGAAAGGCCGTTATCGCCAGTTTCACCAGATCGGTTGCGAAGTGTTCAACCTCGATGGTCCGGACATCGACGCCGAACTGATCGTGCTGACCTGGCGCCTGTGGGGCCAGTTGGGTATCCGCGACGCGGTCAAGCTTGAACTCAACAGCCTGGGCACCAGCGAATCCCGTGGCCGCTACCGCGAAGCCCTGGTCGAGTTCCTGTCCGCGCACCTGGACAAGCTCGATGAAGACAGCCAGCGTCGCCTGAAGACCAACCCGTTGCGCGTCCTGGATACCAAGAACGCCGATACCCAGGCCATCCTGGTCGACGCGCCGAAAATGGCCGACTACCTGGACGATGAATCCCGCACGCATTTCGAGGGCCTCAAGGCTCGCCTGGATGCGGCCGGTATTCCCTACGTCATCAACCCCAAGTTGGTGCGTGGCCTCGATTACTACAGCAAGACCGTGTTCGAATGGGTCACCGACAAGCTCGGCGCCCAGGGCACCGTGTGTGCCGGTGGTCGCTATGACGGCCTGGTCGAGCAGATGGGCGGCAAGCCGACCACGGGCGTGGGCTTTGCCATGGGCATCGAGCGCCTGATCCTGCTGCTGGAAACCCTGGAGCAGATCCCCGAAGAAATTTCCCGTCAGGTGGACGTGTACCTGTGCGCCTTTGGCGAGGCGGCCGAACTGGCTGGCCTGGCCTTGAGCGAGCAATTACGCGACCAACTGCCGAGCCTGCGCCTGCAGGTCAATGCCGGCGCCGGCAGCTTCAAGAGCCAATTCAAGAAAGCCGACAAGAGCGGTGCGTTGTACGCGCTGATCCTGGGTGATGATGAACTGGCCCAGCAAGTGGTAAGTGTCAAACCCCTGCGTGGCCAGGGCGAACAACAAAGCATTGCCTTTGATGCGCTAGCAGCGCACTTGGCCACCTGCATCGTGCAGGGTTGAAGCTGTCAAACAGCCGAATTTAGCGATTAAGGAGTATTGGGGTGTCGAGTACTGAAGATGAGCATCTGGCCGAGTTCAAAGACTGGTGGCAGCGTAACGGCAAACCCCTGGTCACTGGCGGCCTGCTGGCGCTGGTAGTGGTGTTTGGCTGGCAGGCGTTCCAGAAATATCAGGGCAATCAGTCGCAAGGCGCCTCGATGCTCTATCAGCAACTGCTGGAAACCACGCTGACGCCCACTGGCAAGCCTGACCCTGCCCAAGTGGCGGACCTGGCCGGCAAGCTGAAAAAAGAATTTGGCGGTAGCACCTACGCCCAATACGGCAGCCTGTTCGTCGCGAAAGTTGCGGTCGATACCGGCAAGCTGGATGACGCAGCTTCCGAGCTCAAAGCCGTCGCCGACAAGCCGAACAACCCGACCCTGGGTGAAATCGCACGTCAGCGCCTGGCCCAGGTCCTGGCTGCACAGAACAAGGCCGACGAAGCACTGAAACTGCTCGACGGCGATGCTGACAAGGCATTTGTAGCCACTCGCGAAGAGCTCAAGGGCGACCTGCTGGTCCAATTGGGTCGTACCGACGAAGCCAATGCTGCGTACCAAAAAGCCAAGGCTGCGCTGTCTGATGAAGCAGCGGTCGGTGGCTTACAAATCAAGCTGGACGACCTGGCCAAAGGGGATGCGTGACGTGATCCGTTGGAAACATGCAGCATTGCTGGCTCTGGCCGTTTTGGCCGCGGGTTGCAGCAGCAACAGCAAAAAAGAACTGCCTCCGGCCGAGCTGACCAGCTTCAAGGAAGAAGTGGTCCTGCAAAAGCAGTGGAGCCGCTCCATCGGTGACGGTCAGGGCGACACCTACAACATGTTGGTACCGGCAATTGACGGTGACAACATTGTGGCCGCTGACGTGACGGGTGTTGTGATCTCCATGGATCGCATGAACGGCGACGTCAAGTGGAAGAAGGATCTCGAACTGCCTGTTTCCGGCGCCGTCGGCGTGGGTTACGGCATGGTGATGATCGGCACGCTCAAGGGCGAAGTCGTGGCCCTGGATTCGAGCAACGGTGAAGAGAAATGGCGCGCTCGCGTGACCAGTGAAGTCCTCGCACCGCCTGCCACCAACGGCGATATCGTCGTGGTGCAGACCCAGGATGACCGTGTTATCGGCCTTGATGCCAACACCGGTGAGCAGCGCTGGCTGTACGACAGCACCCCTGCGGTGTTGACGTTGCGCGGTACCAGTGGTCCGGTTGTGACCAATAACCTGGCGCTGGCTGGCCTTTCGACCGGTAAAGTGGTCGCCCTGGATACCCAGAACGGCGTGCCGGCCTGGGAATCGCGGGTCGCCATTCCGCAAGGTCGTTCCGAGTTGGACCGTGTCGTGGACATCGACGGCGGCTTGCTGCTGTCGGGTGAAACCCTGTACGTCGCCACTTACCAGGGCCGTGTTGCGGCGCTGGACCTGCAAAGCGGCCGCGTCCTCTGGCAGCGTGATGCTTCCAGCTACGCCGGTGTCGCCCAAGGGTTTGGCAGCGTCTACGTGAGCCTGGCATCCGGTACCGTTGAAAGCGTCGATGAGCGTTCCACCACAGCCCTGTGGAGCAACGACTCGCTGGCTCGTCGTCAACTGTCGGCTCCGGAAGTGTTCTCCAGCTATGTAGCGGTAGGCGACCTGGAAGGTTACCTGCACTTGCTGAGCCAGGTGGATGGTCGCTTTGTCGGCCGTGAACGTATCGACAGCGACGGCCTGCGTGCGCGTCCGCTGGTAGTAGGCAACATGCTTTATGTGTTTGGTAACAGCGGCAAGCTGGAAGCCCTGACCATCAAGTAAGAACTATGCTTGGGGTAACCCCCAGGCGGCCCTGCTACAACGCTTTTTGCTTTTTGTAGGAGCGAGCTTGCTCGCGAAGGACCTGAGGAGCACGCGTTTAATCAGGTTAAACGCGTTATCGTTAACGTTCTTCGCGAGCAAGCTCGCTCCTACAGTGATCAGTGTTGTGCAGGGCATGTGGCATTTCAAATGCCGCCCCGAGCACCAGCCGCTGCCTTGCAGCGGCTTTTGTATTTTCTGAAATAACGCAGTGGAGAGCCGCATGGTTCCCGTAATCGCCCTGGTGGGCCGACCTAACGTCGGCAAGTCCACCTTGTTCAACCGCCTGACCAGGACTCGCGACGCCATCGTCGGCGACTTGTCCGGTCTGACCCGTGATCGCCAATACGGTGAGGCAAAGTGGCAAGGGCGCTCCTACATTATTGTCGACACCGGTGGTATCTCCGGTGACGAGCATGGCATGGATGAAAAAATGGCCGAGCAGTCGCTGCTGGCCATCGAAGAAGCCGATGTCGTGTTGTTCCTGGTGGATGCCCGCGCGGGCTACACCGCTGCCGACCAGATGATTGGCGAGCACCTGCGCAAGCGCAACAAGCGTTCCTATCTGATCGCCAACAAGATCGACAACATCGATCCTGAGGCGGCCCGAGCCGAATTCAGCCCGATGGGCCTGGGCGACGCGATCCCGGTCGCCGGTGCCCACGGTCGCGGCATCACCCAGATGCTGGAAATCGCCCTGCGCGACTTCCCCAAGGATGACGACGAAGAAGTTGAAGGCGAAGAAGAAGTCGTTGCCGAAGGTGAGGAAGCCAAGCGCATTCCTGGCCCAAGCGAAAAAGACGGCATCAAGATCGCTATCATTGGCCGTCCGAACGTCGGCAAGTCGACCCTGGTCAACCGCATGCTCGGTGAAGACCGGGTCATCGTCTATGACCAGCCAGGCACGACCCGTGACAGCATCTACATCCCGTTCGAGCGTAACGACGAGAAGTACACGCTGATCGACACCGCCGGTGTGCGCAAGCGCGGCAAGATCCACGAGGAAGTCGAAAAGTTCTCGGTGGTCAAAACCCTGCAGGCGATCAAAGACGCCAACGTGGTGATCTTCGTCATGGACGCCCGCGAAGGCGTGGTCGACCACGACCTCAACCTGCTGGGCTTTGCCCTGGAGGCCGGTCGGGCATTGGTGATCGCGATCAACAAATGGGACGGCATGACCCCGAGCGAGCGTGACTTCGTCAAAGTCGAGTTGCAGCGCCGGTTGTTCTTCGTCGACTTCGCCGATATCCACTTCATCTCGGCGCTGCACGGCACCGGTGTGGGCAACCTCTACGCGTCGGTACAGAACTCGTTCAAGTCCGCGGTTACCCGCTGGCCAACCAACCGCCTGACCCAGATCCTTGAGGATGCAGTTGGCGAGCACGCGCCGCCGATGGTCAACAACCGCCGGATCAAACTGCGTTATGCCCACTTGGGTGGTGCCAACCCGCCGATTATCGTGATCCACGGTAACCAGATCGAGAAGGTGCCAAAGTCCTACGTGCGTTACCTGGAAAACACCTACCGCCGTGTCTTGAAGCTGGTCGGTACGCCGATCCGCATCGAGTTCAAAGGTGGCGATAACCCGTACGAAGGCAACAAGAACAGCCTGACTGATCGCCAAGTGAACAAGAAACGTCGCTTGATGAGCCACAACAAGAAGGCTGACAAAAAGCGTAAAGACCGCCGCTGATCCCTGTAGGAGCCGGCTTGCCAGCTTCTACATAAGATAGGCGTTACCCAAGAAGGGGCTCTGAATGAGCCCTTTTTTGTGCCTCACGATTGACCCCTCGGCGCTTGCAGCTTACAACTTGTAACTCACCGTCAGGGGCCCACCGAATGATCACCAGCAAGCTGCCGAACGTCGGCACCACCATCTTCACCACCATGTCGCAACTCGCTGCGCAAACCGGCGCGCTGAATCTGTCCCAGGGCTTCCCCGATTTCAACGGCCCCCAGGCCTTGCTCGATGCGGTGGGCAAGCACGTTGCCAGTGGCCACAACCAATACGCGCCGATGACCGGCTTGCCGGCCCTGCGCCAGCAAGTGGCGGCCAAGATCGCCCGCAGCTATGGCGTGCAGGTCGATCCCGACAGCGAAGTGACCATCACCCCCGGCGCCACCCAGGCGATCTTCTGTGCGATCCAGGCGGTGATCCGCAGTGGTGATGAAGTCATCGTCTTCGATCCGTGCTACGACAGCTACGAGCCAGCAGTGGAGTTGGCCGGTGGGCGTTGCGTACATGTGCAATTGGGGCAGGAGGACTTCAGCCTGGATTTTGAGCAGATCAAGGCTGTGCTGTCACCGCGCACACGCATGATCATCCTCAATACCCCGCACAACCCCAGCGGCGCCCTGATCAGTCGTGCGGAGCTGGACCAATTGGCCGAGCTGATCCGTGACCGCGATATCTATCTGGTCAGCGATGAGGTCTACGAACACCTGGTATTCGATGGCGTGCCCCACGTCAGCGTTCTGGCCCACGAAGAGTTGTATCAGCGCGCGTTCGTGGTCAGCTCCTTCGGCAAGACCTATCACGTCACTGGCTGGAAGACCGGCTATGTCGTCGCACCAGCAGCTTTGAGCGCGGAGTTGCGCAAGGTGCATCAATACGTCAGCTTCTGCGGGGTGACGCCGTTGCAGTACGCCCTGGCCGATTTTATGGCCGAGCACCCGGAGCACGTCGAAGAGTTACCGGCCTTTTACCAGGCCAAGCGCGACCTGTTCTGTGATTTGTTGGCGCCCTCGCGTTTCAGTTTCACGCGGGTGACCGGTACTTACTTTCAACTGGTGGATTACTCACAGATTCGCCCGGACCTGGACGACGTGGCCATGTCGCTATGGATGACCCGCGAGCATGGCGTGGCGACGATTCCGGTCTCGGTGTTCTACCAGAACCCACCCCAGGGCCAGCGCCTGGTGCGCCTGTGCTTTGCCAAACGCGAGGAGACGCTGCGCCAAGCAGCCGAGAAACTATGCGTGATCTGAGTGCGTTACCCGACCTGAACATCGCCCTGGTACAGACCACCCTTGCCTGGCATGACCGCCAGGCCAACCTGGAGCATTTCGAGTTGCTGCTGGAGCAGGCCAGGGGCGCCGACTTGATCGTGCTGCCGGAAATGTTCACCACTGGTTTTTCCATGGAGTCCCAATTGCTGGCCGAAGCCGAAAACGGCCCGACCCATGAGTGGCTCAAGGCCCAGGCGCAGAAGTACAACGCGGTGATCACCGGCAGTGTGATTATCCAGGCCGCTGATGGCAGCCACCGTAATCGCTTGTTGTGGGCGCGGCCCGATGGTGAGGTGCTGCACTACGACAAGCGCCACCTGTTTCGCATGGCGGGCGAGCACAATCACTACACCCCTGGCGAGCGTCAGGTGCAGTTCGAACTCAAGGGCTGGCGAGTTCGCCCGCTGATCTGCTACGACCTGCGCTTCCCGGTGTGGAGCCGTGATGCCCAGGACACCGACCTGCTGCTGTACACCGCGAACTGGCCGGGCGCCCGGCGCCAGCACTGGAACCGCCTGTTACCGGCCCGGGCTATCGAGAATCTGTGCTATGTGGCGGCGGTGAACCGGGTAGGCACCGACGGCAAGGGTTTTGCCTACACGGGCGACAGCCAGGTCCTGGACTTTCAGGGTGAAAGCCTGTTGAGCGCAGGGGAGGCGGACGGGGTGTTTCAGGTGTGCCTGGAGGCGGCGCAGTTAGCGGAGTATCGCCAGAAGTTTCCGGCGAATCTGGATGCCGATGCCTTTCAGTTTGTCTGATAAATCTTTGGTGTATGGGAGATAGCTATCGTGGGCAAGCCCGCTCCCACATTTGGAATGCATTCCCCTGTAGGAGCGGGCTTGCCCGCGATGAGGCCATCAGCATAACCACCACTCCAAAGTAAAAGGCCCCTGGGTTCTCACCCAGGGGCCTTTTGCATTGCGGCAGGCTGTTACGCCGCTTTCGCTTCCAACTGGCTCAACGAGCGGTTCAGCGCGCTGAACACCGCCTTGAAGCTGGCCGTGGTGATGTTTTCATCGATCCCCACGCCATGCACCGGACGCTCGCCATTCACGCGCAGCTCGATGTAGGCCGCGGCCTTGGCGTTAGTCCCCGCGCCGATTGCATGTTCGTTATAGTCCATGATCTCGACACCAATCGGCAGGCCGGCTACCAGCGCTTCCAGCGCGCCGTTGCCCTTGCCGTGCCAGCGCAGGTTGGTTTCGCCCTGGCCCTTGCCGGAGACTTCAACTTCTACCGAGCTGTTGCCGTTTTCTTCCTGCAAGCGGTGGCTGACCAGCGCGTACGGGGTATTGGCTTGCAGGTATTCACGCTGCAACAGCGCGTGGATCTGCGAGGCAGTCATCTCCAGGCCTACGCGGTCGGTTTCGGCCTGTACCACCTGGCTGAACTCGATCTGCATGCGGCGTGGCAAGCTGATGCCATATTCCTGTTCCAGCAGGTAAGCGATACCGCCCTTGCCCGACTGGCTATTGACGCGGATCACCGCCTCGTAGCTGCGGCCAATGTCGGCCGGGTCGATTGGCAGGTACGGCACTTCCCACAAGGTATCCGGTTTCTGCTGGGCGAAGCCCTTGCGGATCGCGTCCTGGTGGGAGCCGGAGAATGCGGTGTGGACCAGGTCGCCAACATACGGGTGACGTGGGTGTACCGGGATCTGGTTGCACTCCTCGACCACTTTGCGCACGCCGTCGATGTCGGAGAAGTCCAGCTCAGGGTTTACGCCCTGGGTGTAGAGGTTCAGCGCCACGGTGACGAGATCGACGTTACCCGTACGCTCGCCGTTGCCGAACAGGCAGCCTTCGACACGGTCGGCACCCGCCATCAGGCCCAGCTCGGTGGCGGCGACGCCAGTGCCACGGTCGTTGTGGGTGTGCAGGCTGATGATCACGCTGTCCCGACGGTTGATATGGCGACCGAACCATTCGATCTGGTCGGCATAGATGTTCGGCGTGGCGCATTCCACGGTGGCCGGCAGGTTGAGGATCATCTTGTGCTCGGGCGTCGGGTTCCACACCTCGATCACCGCGTCACACACTTCCTTGGCGAACTCAAGCTCAGTGGCGCTGAAGGTCTCTGGCGAGTACTCGAAAGTCCACTGGGTTTCCGGCTGCTGGGCAGCGTATTTGACGAACAGCTTGGCGGCGTCGACCGCGATGGCCTTGATCCCGTCCTTGTCCTGGTTGAACACGATACGACGGAAGGACGGCGAGGTGGCGTTGTACAAATGCACGATGGCCTTTTTGGCACCGCGCAGGGATTCGAACGTACGCGCGATCAAGTCTTCACGGCCCTGGGTCAGCACCTGGATGGTGGTGTCCTCGGGGATGTGGTTGTCTTCGATCAGGGTGCGCACGAAGTCGAAGTCGGTTTGCGATGCGGCTGGGAACGAGGCTTCGATTTCCTTCACACCGACGGCGACCAGGGTTTTCCAGAAGCGCAGTTTTTTCACCGCATCCATGGGCTCGATCAGCGACTGGTTGCCATCACGCAAATCGGAGCTGCACCAGATCGGCGCGCTGGTGATGGTCTTCGACGGCCAGGTGCGGTCCGGGATATCAATGGTCGGGAATGCGCGGTATTTCGAAGACGGGTCTTTGAGCATGCTCATCAGAAGAATCCTTGTTGTAGGGCCGAAAAGAGGCGGCCTGCCAGAAAGCGTTTATTAGGGATGCAAATCGGGGACGAGGCAGATCGATTCAGCCTGGCAGTCGTGCGCTGACAAGGCACAGGCTGCGGTGCTGACGAAGCTGAATGAGGGTATGAGAGGTTTTCATGGGTTTAACCCTAACCGCGGGAAGGGAGGATGGCAAGCAGCTGGGAAAAATTGAGATAAACTCCATCGTTTATGAAATAAGCGAGATTTTATTGTGTGAATATTTTGCTTTGTTTGTTTTTATTGCTTTGTATTTCTAAGGTGCGCAATCGGTTTGGCGGCAGACCATGCGGTTTTCAAACCCCATGGTCGTTGCCAATACGACGGTCTTCGGCTAGAGCGTCAGTTTGTCGATGTTGTAGTCGATATGAATATCTCCCACAGGCTCCGGCATGCTGGTGCCTCGTATGATCTTCAGCGGTGGCGGCGGGGTATGGGGCGGGTGGCTGACTGTGCTCGTCGTACCTTTGATGGACGGGGAGAGAGAAATTCCCACGCCTCCCGTCAACTCAGAGACACCCGGAATATTGTCATAAGTGTTGATATGCGCTTTACCGAGCAGTGCCACGAACTTTTCTCCAGTCGGGGTCTGCTTGATGATTTGCGTGGCGGCATAGTTGAACTCTGCCAGACGGTCATCGGTGAAACGTACATTGTTTATCCTGGATTTGAGGTTGTCTGTATGCATGGTCAACTCACGATGTTCAAGGCCGATGACCTTGATATCGTGGGCCTCGGCGGCCTTGATGACATCTGCGAACGTTGGGCTGTTCGGTGTATAGGCCTGCTCATAAGATCGCGGCCAGGCGTACACGGCATCAGCGGGGGTATAGGCTCCGGAGCCAAAACCGGGAGCGCCTTGCAGAAATGGCGCATTTTCCAGATAAATGACAGTGACGCCGTTATTTTTGAAGTGCTGCATCTGATCGATCAGGAACTGAAAACCGACCGGTTCGTCATGGACTTCGCCGAACACCAGCCCCCTGACGCCAGGTTGTGACAGCGTGCTCTGGATGACGCTCTTGGGTGTGTCACTGGTGCCCAGTGGTTGAAGCAGAGGGCGTACAGGCATCTGGCCCGAGGCCTGGCTGGCGTAAAACTCATCCATGTCTCGCCTGAACCAGCGCCGCAGTTGTCCGGTAACAGCGGGGTTTCCATTAAAATCACCGGCTGCAACGCCCTTGATCACGCGGTCCATATACTCATCAAGTGGCGGTGTATGTTTTCGCCTGTTTCCTCCCGGCAATTGACTCAACCGCCATTCCCCGCTCTCTGTCGATTGCATGAACGCCACATTTCTGATGGTTTTCGGCGCATCCAGCGGTGCATTGGGGTCGACAATATTCACCTGGCCATATCTGGCCTTGAACGCTGAATCAATTTGATAAGGCTTGTTGATTCCAGTGCTGTCGGTGAAGCGGATGTACCAGTTTTCGCCGGCCTGATAAATGCCGTCGGCTCTGGGTTGGATGTCCTTGAGGACTTCTTCGGGGACGCTGTAGGCGCTGAGGTCTCGCATGGGGATAGCGGTGGGAGCGTCGGGCAGAACCTGGGAAAACCGGATGCCCACGCTCGTTGAAGGGACGACGGGAGGGATAGGTGGCTTGGGCGCAAACTCTCCTGGTATCGATAGCGATCTGGTCGACGGTGCCCGTACAGTTGGCGCTGAGACCGTGCTGAAGACTGGGCGCAAGGGGGCGCTCGGTACGTGGGGAAGGCCTGAGGCGTGGGTGGTAAAGTCCGCGTAAAGTTGGGCCCGGACACCTTTGTTCAATAGTCCGCCGGGCAATTGCCAGGCATGGGTCCGTATGGTTTTCAGCGCGGCCTTGACTAACCGATTGCCGAACTTGACCACGGTAGAAACGCCGCGGCCGATAACCGGGAGCAAGTCCAGGAAAATCGTAGCCACTTCGATGCCAAACATAATTTTGTTACGTGTCGATTGGGTGGCCACTTCTGCGCTGCTGGTTGATTGAAAGTCGGCTTTGTCGATCAGCAAGCGTGACAGTTGGCTGTACATCTCATCGTGGATATTCGTAGGTATCGGCGTAAGGGTGGCGAGGCCAGCGTGACGCTTGCCAATATTGCCGGTCGCATGGGCTAGTTCGACGAAATCGGAACCAAGACTCTGGGAGAACTTTTTTATCGACTCCGTGGTTTTTTCGAAGTCGTTTTTTTCTATCGGTGATTTCCTGCTGGCGGTGTAGGCCTTCCATTCTTTCTTATCCAACAGCGTCGTCAAAGCCTCCAGGTTGGGCAACTCACGGAACGACAACCCATCAGGAGCCCCCGGGGTGTAGAGCACCAGGGATGAATCGGTGTTGTTGCCGATGACCATCGTGCCACGCACAGGCTGGCCAAGTTGGGCCAGGGTATTGGCGACAATGTTTTGCCCGTCCACCTGAGGGCGATTGGTCGGGGCTGGATAATCAAGGATCGTTTGAATCCACTGCATACCCCGCTTCGAGGTGGTATCCGTGGTGGCTTTAGCCTGGAACCCATCAGGGTTGAGTTGCGCCAGGAAGGCTTCTTTCTCCATCAACTCCGAGTGGTTGGCTTTCCAGGCATTGCGCAAGTCTGCGGCGGGGCCGGACTCTGCATCGGTCGCCATGCGCCCCTCAAGTAGCTTGGTGTATTCGCCGCCTACATCTGCGTCGTTGAGCAGGGTCTTGAGTTGTTGCATATCGAGAATGACCGGTAGCCCCTGACTATCCAGGATGGGGGAGCCCTGGGTGTCCAGCAGCGGAAGAGTCATGGTGGTTTTGGTGTGCTTGTTGCTCTCGCCTGTTTCCCAGTGGGTTGGGTTCTTCAGGGCCAGGTCGCTCAATGACAGGTAGGTCGTCGTGGTTGAGGGTTGCTGTGGAATACCTGAACGACCGAGGTGGAAACGTGTTTGGGTGACCACCTTTACCTTCAATTGGTCGGCATCCATATTTGTCAGAGGGTAGGCGTCTTTGATGGCGCCATTCATTTTTGTTCTGGAGAAGCTCGACAGGCTTGGAATCTTTTCCATGAGAGAGGCAAGTTTGGCGGTACTCTTTTCTTCTTTGCTTTCCAAGTGATTAAAGATTGTTTCTTGCGCGGGGCTGAGGTTCCTCAACCAGTCCGGCTGTTTTTTTTCGGCGAGCTTTTCGTTCCGCACGAGCATCGCGTTGGTGCCGTCGACTTGGGCTGACCAGTCTGCGGCTTCATCCAAGGCATCCATCAACTTCGGATCCTGTAACGGGTTGGTGGCCGGTGGGTTGTCAGACGTAAAGGTCTTGGTCAGGACAGTGTCGACTTCAGCCGCCTGGCGCTTGAGCAGCAAAGGTATCCCTTCGGCCAGCACATCCCCCGCCAGGGGGGTGGCCCCGAGCATCAGATCATCTCCCGTCGGCGGTGAGGCGCGGTTTTGCACCGGCAGCGGCAGGCTTTGCCTCAGCAGTTCGGCGCCGGGGCCGCCACTGTCAAGTCGTTGCACCAAGGCTTGGCGTAGCAGTGCTGGCGTTGCGAACTCCTCGAAACCTTCGCTGGGCGTATAGAGCACCACGGGACCGTTCTGCTCGTTGAGCGTGATTGTCCGGTTGCTCCCCGGTGATGTCAGAGTGTCAGCCGATGCCCCATCGTTGCTGGTGATCATGAATGCACCGGCGAAGGCCGCTCCGTGTTCGCTGCCATCATCAATGGTGATGGGGTACACGCCGGGTCTTGTTCCGGTGGGCAGGTTGCTTTCCCGTTCTTCGAGTGTGGGGTAGCGCAATGCGCTGTCGACCAACTGTTTACTCGCCGGGCTCAGTGTACCGTCCATCACACGCAGGGCTGCCAGGGTCGACAGTTGTTGCTTGTGCATCCACAGCAGTTGTTCCAGGGGCGACTGTGGACTTTTGGGCGGGCCGGGTGTTGTCCAGTATTCCAGGAGTGCCCGTGGAAAGTCATTGGCAATAGCTCGGGCGAGGGTGTGCAGTGAGTCTGAGGCCTGGAGGGTATCGGTGGCGGTGGGTCGTGAATTGGACCCTGACGTCCGGCTCTTCGATAAACCGTTCGGCCGGATTGGCATGAATCTCCCTGATTGCCCTACCGAGGGCCTTCATGAGGGGCTCTGAAGATAGCAACGTATCGCCACGGTATCGGTTGAAGGAAATTCTGTCCGGGTCGACAGGGGCCAGTTTGGGAAACGCTTGCGCTATCCGTGCCTGCAGGAAATGTGCGAAGCCGGGTTGTTGATCTTGCAGTGCGGCCATGTTGTTCGCGAGTGTGGCGTACTGTTCGCTCAGTAACTGTTGGTCGCCGACCTTGAAGTGGTCCGAGAGTGGGCTACGCAGGGCGGTAGCGGGTCTTATGCCCGATGACTTGACTGACAGATTGTCCAGACCCCTAACGGAGGAGCGGCTCTTGGTAACTGCGGATGGGATGCCCGGATCGCTGGCCTGGTGAGCCGGCGGTGATTCTTCAGAGGGGGGCGGGGCAAGAAACGGTTGGGGCGCGATGGATTGAGGTGCAGAGATAGTCATCAAAGGAACTCCAAAAGGCTTGCTTTAGGTGTCCTTGCGCGCAGGTTGTCTTCCCTGGAATTCGAGGAGTGGGTGATGAGTCAACCCCTGGGGGTTCCTTAAAAAATGTAAGAGCATGGCCGAGCACTGCACCGAATTCGGCGCAGTGCTCGTTGAGAGGGGGGCAGGTTGCTGCGTAGAGGTCTGCCGCTTAATGCCGCGGCATGTTTTGCAGTATGTGAGGTCAGGTGTTTAAGGCTGGAAGGCCCCGATAAAAATCGCTGGGTCGACCCGAGCGTCATTGAGGCTGACATTCCAATGCATATGCGGCCCGGTTGCTCGGCCCGTCGAACCGACTTTGCCGACCACGGCCCCACGTACCAATGGCTGGCCCACCTTCACATCAATCGTCGACATATGGCAGAACATGCTGATAAAGCCCTGGCCATGGTCGACAAACACGGTATTGCCGTTAAAGAAGTAGTTGCCGATCAGGATCACCTTGCCGTTGGCCGGGGTCTTGATCGGCGTGCCTGCGGGCACCGCAAAGTCCAGGCCAGAATGCGGGTTGCGCTCCTCGCCATTGAAGAACCGGCGTACCCCGAACTTGCTCGACAGCGGCCCGTTCACCGGCTTGTCCAGCACCAGGTTGCTCGGGATATTCGGGCTGAAGGTGCGGTAGGCCTTGATCTGCACAGCCAATTCGCTTTCGATGCGCTTGAGTTGTGCGGGCGCTGGGTTTACCTGGCTTTTGTTCTTCAGGGTGATGCGTTGCTCCGGGTATTTCTTGAAGCCGACGATGAACGGCAGGTTGCGCCCGCCGCTGCTGATCTGGTGGTTGCCCGGCTTGATGGTCAGCGGGATGCCGACGATGGCCAGCCAATTGTCCTGTTCCTTGACCACCAGCACCGGTTTGCCCTGATAGGTCGCTTTCGGTGGTGTGGCCGCAGCGCCCAGTTCGACCACTGCCACGCCACCCGGCACCGGTTTGTTCAGCACGCGGGTGATGTAGCTGTCGGCATGGGCGGTGAAGGTCAGGCACAGCAGCATCAGCAAACTTGAAATACGCAGCATGAATCAATCCAGTAAAGAGAGGGTGACAGGGGTGAGGTGGTTGTCTTCCACCCGCACCTGCAACTGGCCTTCGCCCAGGCGCGCAGTAAGGCGCTGGCCGGTATGGGTTTGCGCAGCATCGCGAATGGCTTGGCCGCGCTCATCCAGCAAAATGCTGTAGCCGCGCCCCAGGGTCGCCAGGGGGCTGACGACGTGCAGGGTTTGCACCTGGCTTTGCAGTTGCAGGCGCCGGGCCTTGAGGCCTTCGCGCATGGCCCGCGGCAGGCGTTCGGCGAGACTGTCCAGGCGCTGGCGCAGCAGCGCCAGTTGCCGCCCCGGATGCTGGCCGGCCAGGCGGGTTTCCAGGCGGATCAGGCGTTCGCGCCGGGTGTTGAGATTGCGCTCGAAAGCCCGACGCAGGCGCATATCCAGGTCGTCCAGGCGCTGTGCCTGCTGGCGCAAACGCTCGCCGGGATGGCGCAGGCGCCGAGCCATGCCTTCCAGGCGCAGGCGGTCATGGACCAGGCGATTGCGCATCAGCATCACCAGGCGCCGGTGCAGGCTATCGACCTGGCGCACCAGGTTGCTGGAGTCCGGCGCCAGCAATTCGGCGGCGGCGGAGGGCGTTGGTGCGCGCACGTCGGCCACGAAGTCACTGATGGACACATCGGTCTCATGGCCGACCGCACTGACGATGGGCGTTACGCAAGCATCAATGGCACGTGCCACGGCTTCTTCGTTGAAACACCAGAGGTCTTCCAGTGAGCCGCCACCACGGGCCAGGATCAGCGCATCAAAACCACGGGCATCCGCCAGTTTGAGGGCGCGGACAATCTGCGCGACGGCTTCACGGCCTTGCACGGCGGTGGGGATCAGGGTCAGTTGCACGTTCGGTGCACGGCGCTGGAACACGCTGATGATGTCGCGAATAACCGCGCCGGTCGGTGAGCTGATAATGCCGATCCGTCGCGGGTGGGCCGGCAGCGGCACCTTGCGCTCGGCACTGAACAGGCCTTCGGCGCTGAGCTTTTCCTTCAGCGCATCGAAGGCCAGGCGCAGCGCACCGTCGCCGGCCGGCTCCACGGTGTCGAGGATCAATTGGTAGTCGCCACGGCCCTCGAACAGCGAGACCTTGCCGCGCACCTTGACCGCCAGGCCATCCTTGAGCGCCTGGCGTACCCGCGCGGCGTTATTGCGAAACAGCGCGCAACGCACCTGCGCGCCGCTGTCCTTGAGGGTGAAGTACACATGACCGGAGGCCGGGCGGGCGAGGTTGGAGATCTCGCCTTCGACCCAGATATTGGTGAACACGTCTTCGAGCAACACCCGCGCACGGCCGTTGAGCTGGCTGACAGTCAGGACTTCGCGGTCCAGGCCCAGGCGGGCAAACGGGTCTTTAATCATGGGAGGAGATCTTTAGTCATGGGCGGCAGTTTATAGGCATTCGCCCAGTGTTTGACAGAACTGCGCAACCAACGCGCTCGGCGCCTGCGCGCAGGCCAGGGCCACGGTGCTGTGGCAATCGGGGTCGGCCAGGGGGAGGAAGTGAATGCTGGCTGGAGCTATGTCGCGCATCGACTCGGGCAGCAGGGCAATGCCAAACCCGGCCTGAATCAATTGCAACTGGGTGGTTTTGCGCGACATCACCCGCGCGGCCTTGGGGAAAAATCCGGCACGCATGCACAACTCTGCTGACAGATAGCTCAGGCCACCGCGTTGCGGATGCGGGATCGAGATAAAGGCCTCGTCCTTCAATTGCGCCAGTTCAATGGCCGATGAGTGTCGGGTCAAAGGATGAGCGGGCGGGACTGCCAGCAACAGCGGCTCCTTATATAAAGGCATGATGTGTACCCCTTCGCGCTGGCGCAGCACCGGCAAGCGCAGCAGGCCAACCTCCAGCCGCCCATCGGCAATGTCTTCCAGCTGCGCCTCAGAGGACAGCTTGACGATATCCATCGACACACCGGGGCACTGTTCCAGCCAGGCGCTGATCCCACGCAGCACGCGCCCGCTCATCGGCACGGTGCTGGAGTGGCTCAGGCGCAGGGTGCCAAGCTGGCCGTGGCCCACTTGGGTCGCCAGCTCGCTGGCCTTGTGCAACTCGCCCAGCAGGTTGCGTGCTCGTGGATAAAACGCTTCGCCTGCGGCTGTCAGCCTCGGTTGGCGGGCGGTGCGCTCGAACAGCGGGGTTTGCAGGAGGTTTTCCAGCTCCTTGATCTGTCGGCTGAGGGCCGATTGCGCGACAAACAGGCGCTCGGCGGCGGCGCTGAAGCTGCCGCTTTCAGCGATTTCAACGAAATAACGCAGTTGCCGGGTGGAAATCACGAGTCATGCCTTTTCGAGATAGGTGGAGGGCTTTGAAGATATTAGTCGCAACCCAGCGCTTTGGCTAAAGTGATGGCCATCTCGAACAAGGAATACGTCATGAGCCTGGTTGAACTGATGAGTCAGTGGTCTTTTAGCAGTGTTGACTGGCTGGTGATCGGCCTGGGGATTGCCCTGGCCTATATCGTGTTTGGCATCGCCGGCTTCGGCACGGCGCTGGTGGCCGGGCCGATCCTGATTGTGTTCATGCCGCTGTCGAAGATCATCCCGTTGCTGGTGTTGCTGGATTTTGTCGCGGCCTTCGGCAACCTTCTGCAATCGCGGCGGGAGGTGGTCAAGCCGGAGCTGTTGCGGTTGCTACCGTGCATGGCGATTGGCTGCACCCTCGGCGTGATCTTTTTGCTCAACCTGCATTCGGACCTGTTGTTGCTGTTGATGGGCGTGTTTATCAGCACCTACGCCATCTACAGCCTGGCGATAAAGGCCAAGCCCACCGCCCTGGCTGCCGGCTGGGCGGTGCCGATGGGGGTGGTGGGTGGATTGTTTGGGGCCTTGTTTGGTAGCGGTGGCTTTTTATATGCGATCTACCTCAACAGCCGTTTGCCCAAGGACCCGGCCCGGGCGACCCAAAGTGCATTGATCAGCGCCAGCACCGTGGTGCGCCTGAGTTTGTTTTTGATCGCCGGGGTGTATGCCGAATTGCCGTTGCTGATGTTGGCGGTGTGTTTGCTGCCAGCGATGGCCTTGGGGCTGTGGCTTGGGCGCCGGTTGACCCTGCGCATGTCCCGCGAGGCGTTTGTGCGGCTGGTGACGTGGTTGGTGCTGGCCAGTGGCATAGCTTTGATTGGGCGGTACTTGAGTACTTGACCTGTGTGGGGCAGGGATTAAGCTGCCAGCCTTCAGGGCCTCTTCGCGGGCTTGCTCGCGAAGGCGCCAGACGCCACACCGCAGGACTCCCATGAATTCCCAAAGCATCCTTGTCCCGAAAGTCTCCACCTTGCCCGTCCACGAACCCCGCGCCCGGGCCATCGTGCGCTGGCTGGTGCGCAAGAACATCATCAAGGAAGAGTTGAGCACCTGTGGCCGTACCGGTAACCGCATGGGTTATGCCTTGGCCGACGGTGCGCGTGCCGTGGTGCTGCACCCCGAGGCGCTGCCGTTCAACGAGCCGGTCAACGGGCTGGAAATCATCTACAAACGCTGCATCTATACCCCGGCCAAGGGTTTTCTCGAAGAAGCCGGCTGCCCGGAGTGCCGCAAGGAAGTTGGCGAGGCACTGTTCGAAAGCCTGGAAGACTGGATGCCCGGCCATACCGATAACTTCACCTGCCCGTTGTGTGGGCATGAGGACGACATCAACGGTTTCCTGTTCCTGCAGGAGTGTGGTTTCTCCAACCTGGGCTTCATCTTCAACAACTGGGCGGAGGCGGGGTTCAAGCAGAGCTTTATCGACGAGTTTGCCGACTGGCTCGACCAGAAAATCAGCTGGGTCAAAGTCGAACTGTAGGAGCGAGCTTGCTCGCGAAAATCGTCAACGATAATGCGGGCGGTCTGTTTGTAACGCGGCGCCCTGGCGTTCTTCGCGAGCAAGCTCGCTCCTACAGAAAAGCCGCGTGGTTTATCCATCTATCAGTATTACCAAGTTTGTCAGAGTTTTACATTGAGCCTGGCAGGGTGCATGTATATAATGGCGCGCTTCCATTTTCCCGCTCGGGAGCCCCCGCGATGCTGCGTATCAGCCAAGAAGCTCTGACATTCGACGACATTCTCCTAGTGCCCGGTTATTCCGAGGTGCTTCCTAACGAAGTCAGTCTCAAGACCCGCCTAACCCGTGGCATCGAGCTGAATATTCCCCTGGTTTCCGCTGCCATGGATACCGTCACCGAAGCCCGTTTGGCAATCGCCATGGCTCAGGAAGGCGGCATCGGCATCATCCACAAGAACATGACCATCGAGCAGCAAGCTGCCGAAGTGCGCAAGGTCAAGCGTTACGAAGCCGGTGTGGTGAAAGATCCGATCACCATCGAAGCCGACGCCACCGTGCGTGACTTGTTCGACCTGACCCGCCTGCACAACATCTCCGGTGTTCCTGTGCTGCACGATGGCGACCTGGTTGGCATCGTCACTTCCCGTGACGTGCGTTTCGAAAACCGTCTTGAAGTCACCGTCCGCGAAGTGATGACGCCCAAAGAGCGCCTGGTCACGGTCAAGGAAGGCGCCGACAAGAACGATGTGCGTGAACTGCTGCACAAGCACCGCATCGAGCGCGTGCTGATCGTCGACGACAAATTCGCCCTCAAGGGCATGATGACCGTCAACGACATCGAAAAAGCCAAGGCCTACCCGCTGGCCAGCAAGGACGATCAAGGTCGTCTGCGCGTGGGCGCTGCCGTTGGTACCGGTAAAGACACCGGCGACCGCGTTGCGGCCCTGGTCGCTGCCGGTGTTGACGTGGTGGTGGTCGACACTGCCCACGGTCACTCCAAAGGCGTGATCGACCGCGTACGCTGGGTCAAGCAGAACTTCCCTGACGTGCAGGTGATCGGCGGCAACATCGCCACCGGCGCTGCCGCCAAGGCCCTGGCCGAAGCCGGCGCTGACGCAGTCAAGGTCGGTATCGGCCCAGGCTCGATCTGCACCACGCGTATCGTTGCAGGTGTAGGGGTGCCGCAAATCAGCGCCATCGCCAATGTCGCCGCTGCCCTTGAAGGCACTGGCGTACCGTTGATCGCCGACGGCGGCATCCGTTTTTCCGGTGACCTGTCCAAGGCCATCGTTGCCGGTGCTTCCTGCGTGATGATGGGTTCGATGTTCGCCGGTACCGAAGAAGCGCCGGGCGAGATCGAACTGTTCCAGGGCCGTTCGTACAAGGCTTACCGCGGCATGGGTTCGCTGGGCGCCATGTCCCAGGCCCAAGGCTCGTCCGACCGTTACTTCCAGGATTCCTCGGCAGGCGCCGAGAAGCTCGTACCGGAAGGCATCGAAGGCCGTGTGCCGTACAAGGGCACCCTGAGCGCCATTATCCATCAACTGATGGGCGGCTTGCGTTCCTCGATGGGCTACACCGGCAGCGCCGACATCGAAGAAATGCGCACCAAGCCCGAGTTCGTACGGATCACCGGCGCCGGCATGGCTGAATCCCATGTCCACGACGTGCAGATCACCAAGGAAGCGCCGAACTACCGCGTAGGTTGAGGCTTCCAGCAAAACGTTAAGTAACCGGGGCTGTTCTTTCAGCCCCGAGTTGTTTCTGATTCATTAGACGAGACTGACTTCATGGCCCTCGACATTCACGCCCACCGCATCCTGATCCTCGACTTCGGCTCCCAGTACACCCAACTGATCGCGCGCCGCGTGCGTGAAATCGGCGTGTACTGCGAACTGCATCCGTTCGACATGGACGACGAAGCGATTCGCGAATTCGCCCCAAAAGGCGTCATCCTCGCCGGTGGCCCCGAGTCCGTGCACGAAGCCAACAGCCCACGCTGCCCACAAGCCGTATTTGACCTGGGCGTACCGGTCTTCGGCATCTGCTACGGCATGCAGACCATGGCCGAGCAACTGGGCGGCAAGGTCGAAGGCTCCGAACTGCGTGAATTCGGCTATGCCCGTGTGGATGTGGTCGGCAAGAGCCGCCTGCTGGACGGCATCGAAGACCACGTTGACACTGACGGCCTGTTCGGCCTCGACGTGTGGATGAGCCACGGTGACAAAGTCACCAAGATGCCGGAAGACTTCCATATCCTGGCCAGCACCCCGAGCTGCCCGATTGCCGGCATGTTCAACGACGAGCGCGGCTACTACGGCGTGCAGTTCCACCCAGAAGTGACCCACACCAAGCAAGGCGGGCGCATCCTGTCGCGCTTTATCCTCGACATCTGCGGTTGTGAAGCCCTGTGGACCCCGTCGAAAATCGCTGAAGACGCCATCGCCAACGTGCGCGCCCAGGTTGGTACCGATAACGTGCTGCTCGGCCTGTCCGGCGGTGTTGACTCCTCGGTGGTTGCTGCGCTGCTGCACAAAGCCATCGGCGACCAACTGACCTGCGTATTCGTCGACAACGGCCTGCTGCGCCTGCACGAAGGCGAGCAAGTGATGGCCATGTTTGCTGAGAACATGGGCGTCAAAGTGATCCGCGCCAACGCCGAGGACCAGTTCCTCAACAACCTGGCCGGCGAATCCGACCCAGAGAAGAAGCGCAAGATCATTGGCCGTACCTTCATCGACGTTTTCGATGCCCAGGCCACCAGCCTGGACAACATCAAGTACCTCGCCCAGGGCACCATCTACCCAGACGTGATCGAGTCGGCTGGCGCCAAGAGCGGCAAGGCCCACGTGATCAAGTCCCACCACAACGTGGGTGGCCTGCCTGAGGAAATGAACCTCAAGCTGGTAGAACCGCTGCGCGAACTGTTCAAGGACGAAGTCCGCCGTCTGGGCCTGGAACTGGGCCTGCCGTATGACATGGTCTACCGCCACCCATTCCCGGGCCCGGGCCTGGGCGTGCGCATCCTCGGCGAAGTGAAGAAGGAATACGCCGACCTGCTGCGTCGTGCCGACCACATCTTCATCGAAGAACTGCGCAAGGCCGACTGGTACCACAAGGTCAGCCAGGCCTTCGTGGTATTCCAACCGGTGAAATCGGTTGGCGTGGTCGGTGATGGCCGTCGTTACGCCTGGGTCGTGGCACTGCGTGCGGTAGAAACCATCGACTTCATGACCGCCCGTTGGGCACACCTGCCGTACGAACTGCTGGAGACTGTCAGCGGCCGTATCATCAATGAGATCGAAGGTATTTCGCGCGTTACTTATGACGTGTCGAGCAAGCCGCCGGCGACCATTGAGTGGGAATGACCCCCTTCACCTCAGCGTCTATTGCCACTGTGTAGAACAGGTTGGCGATGACGCTGGCACCGATCGGGAGGGCTAATCGTGGCCTTCCTGTTCTCTGTCAAATCTTGATCCTGCAACATTCCCCCTCCCTCCTGCGTTTCCCCATTCTGATCCCTCGGTGATTGTGCTGTAGGGCATATCGTCATGGCCTTTGCGCCAAAAACACCGCCTGCCTGACCTGGAGCGTATTTCGATCGACGCCACGGGTATGTCTTTGATCGCAATAAATGTATTGATCACTAAAAAATAATTGACGAATGCATCGTAATGGATATTACATAGTGATCACTATATTAATGGTGTGAACGTTCTCCAGGAGTTGCTTCATCATGTCTAAAAAGCTCTACAGCCCATTGCCGGTTGGCCCGGTTTTATTGCCCAATCGCCTGGTCATGGCACCGATGACTCGTTCTCGTGCGGCACAACCTGGTGACATACCAGTGGAAATCAACGCGACTTACTACGCACAACGTGCCAGTGCCGGCTTGATTATCAGTGAGGGGACTCAGGTCTCACGGCAGGGCCAGGGCTATGCCTATACCCCTGGGATTTTCAGCCCTGAACAGTTGGCGGGCTGGAGAACGGTTACCGATGCGGTCCACGCGGCGGGAGGTCGAATTGCTGCCCAGCTTTGGCATGTGGGGCGGATGTCCCATGGGTCGATGCAGTTGGAAGGTGAAAAGCCATTGGCGCCTTCGGCGATAACTGCCAAGGCCCAGGTTTTCGTGAGTGATATGAAGGGGGGCGGCACCATGGCGCCTGCCGCCGAACCGCGTGAAATGACCGTGCAAGACTTCAAGCAAGTCCGCCAGGAGTTTGTCCAGGCTGCTCGCGCGGCGCTGAGTGCCGGGTTTGACCTGGTGGAAATGCATGGCGCCAATGGCTATCTGTTCGACCAGTTTCTGGCCACGGGCAGCAACCGACGAACAGACCACTATGGCGGGAGCGTGGAAAACCGTGCGCGATTTCTGCTCGAAACCCTCGATGCCATGATTGCGGTCGTGGGCGCCGAACGTATCGGGTTGCGGTTGTCGCCGTGGGGGTCGATCAATGATATTCAAGATGATGAGCCTGAGGCGATGACCTTGTATCTGGCCGGTCAACTGCAACAGCGCGGCCTGGCGTATTTGCATATTGCCGAGTGGGAGTGGGCGGGCGGTGCCCCTTATCCGCAAGGTTTTCGCGAGCGCCTGCGTGCCGCTTTCAATGGGCCACTGATTGTTTGCGGTAACTATGACGGCGCGCGTGCCGAGGCGATCCTCCAGGCAGGCCTGGCCGATGCGGTGGCTATTGGGCGGCCATTTATTGCAAACCCTGATCTGGTGCAGCGGATCCACGAGGGGGCATCACTGAGCGTTGCAGATCAATCCACGTTCTACGGTGGCGGTGCGGCTGGCTACATCGACTATCCGACGCTCTCCTAGCAGCCTGACACTCTCCTTCTAGCTGAATTCCCCCATTCGACGGCCGCCAGCAGGGCGCTATTGATGGTGTTCGCCGATCTTTTGACCTGGACCTACAAAATCATGAAAAAAGTCTTATCAGCAGTCCTTTTATCTTCCTTGCTGGCCGGCCCATCCTTGTCGTGGGCGGGATACGATCCGGCGATGAAGTCAATCGACACGCCACCCAGTGTGTCTCGCCAGCAGTTTGATACGGTCAAGAATAATCATCTGGGCCAGTATCAATATGGTGCCGGGCTGTCGAGCAAGTTTATCGATGTCGACGGCACGCGTATTCACTATGTCGAAGGCGGCAGCGGTGGGACCCCGGTGGTCTTTCTCCACGGCTTTGGTTCCACCTGGAAGATGTGGGAGCCGGTGATGCAGGCCTTTGCCAGGAACCGTACGGTGATTGCCGTTGATCTGCCCGGCCTTGGGCAGTCGGGTCCGATCAAGGGCGACGACTATTCGGCTGAGAATGTCTCCAGGATCCTGTTGGGCGCGGTGAAAAAGATCACCCCGGCGCAGTCCATCGACTTCGTCAGCCATGATCTGGGCAACTCCGCCTCATACCCGTTCGTGGCCCGCAACCAGGGTAGCTTCATCAAGAAGGTGGTGTTCATGGATTCGCCGATTCCCGATCGGGATATGTTCACCTACCCAGGCTATACCCCGTCAGGCCCGGGGCTCGGTTGGCACTTTGGCTACTTCAGCTTCGGTGATATTGCCGAGAAGCAAATTGCTGCCGATCCAAGCCTGTTTTTCTCGTACTTCATCAAAACCTACGCGGGCAAAAAAGAGGTGTTCACCCCTGAGTTGCTCAGTGAGCTGATCGAGCCTTATTCGACCCGCGAGCGGCTGCACGCTGCGTTTGGTTACTACAAGTCTCATGCAGACTCGATTGCACAGAACGAGAAGTTGCTGGCTGACGGCAAGTTGCTGAAGATCCCGTCGATGGCGCTCACCGGTCAGCAAGGGGTCAACGATGTGCTGACCAAGGAAATGGCCGCTCGTTTTGTCAGTGATCCTTCGCAACACACGGGCAAAATCCTGCCGGGCTGCGGTCATTGGATGGTCGAGGAGTGTGCGCCGCAAGTCACTGCCGAGTTGAGCCGCTTTCTTGGTAAACCTTGATCACTGAGTGATGCCGCGATGTGCAGGTCGCCCATGGCCACCTGTGCATCGCCTGTACTTGACGGGATCCGGCTCTATCGCCGCGCAATATCCGAAAAGTAAAACTTATCCAACGTATGCCGCGACTCGGTGTACTCGAACTGCCGCCCATCCTGCAAAAACGTCTGGTTACTCACCACGATCACATGGCTTTGCCCGTCGAGGTCCAGGTGCGCCTGGTCGTCCTTGCTGCGGGGCAGGGCCTCGATGGTGCGTTGGGCGTAGCTGATCTGCAACTGCAACGTCTGCTCGATAAACGCATAGATCGACTGCTCGGCAATCGTCTGGTCCAGGCCCGGGATCAGATCGGCGACGAAGTGGTTGATGTCGAGGATCACCCGTTTGCCGCCGATGCGCCGTACCCGCTTGATACGGGTGATCAGGGTGCCGGGCTCGGCCTCGATATGTTGCTGCAGCGAGCCTTCCAGCGGGAGCTGGGTGAACTCGACCACCTCGGTGCGTACGTCATCGCCCAGGTCGGCGTGGGTTTCGTGGAAGCTGACGATGCCGCCCAGTTGAAACTCAATCGGGTTTGGCGACAGCACGAACGTCCCCTTGCCGTGAATCTTTTGCGCGAATCCACGTTCCTGCAACTGCTCGATGGCCCGGCGCACGGTGCCGCGGCTGGCCTGGTAGGTATCCATCAACTCCGTCTCGGAGGGCAGGCGGGTGCCGCGTTGCAGGCGTTCGGTGGTGATGCTGGCAAGCAGATCAGTGTAGATCTGGTTGTATTTACTCATGGGAATGGCTCTGTGCCGCGATTGCATTCAAGGCAGGAACCTTAGAGGCAGAGGTGGGGTTTGTCCATCAGCCCCTCGGATATCGCAAATCCCTGTAGGCGCGAGCTTGCTCGCGAAAATCGTTAACGATAACGCGAAAAAACTGACACCCCGTGTTGCCCTCAGGTTCTTCGCGAGCAAGCTCGCTCCTACAGAAAAGCGCTCATTCGATATTTTTGTAACTCGTCTGTACGAGTTGTTGCTTTAACTCGTACAGACGAGTACTTTTGCCCTCGGCATGCTGCCAATAACAAGAATCTAAAGTGGAAGAACAAGCATGAGCCACGATTACCCCAACATCGCCCGCGAGATTCTGCAGAACCTCGGTGGCAGCGACAACCTTGAGCAAGCGGCCCACTGCGTGACGCGCCTGCGCCTGGCCCTCAAGGACCCGAGCCTGGTCAACGCCAGTGCGCTGAACCAGGTCGATCTGGTCAAGGGCTCGTTCTTTACCGGCGGCCTGTTCCAGATTGTCATCGGCCCTGGCGAGGTGGAAAAGGTCTACGCCGCCCTGCGCGAACAGACCGGCCTCGGCGTCTCGACCATCGCCGACGTGAAGAAAGCCGGTGGCGACAAGACCAACCCCATGCAACGCCTGGTGCGGGTGTTCTCCGATGTGTTCATGCCGATCCTGCCGGCGCTGATCATTGCCGGCCTGTTGATGGGTGTGAACAACCTGATGGGCGCCAAGGGCATGTTCATCGAGGGCCAGACGCTGCTGGAGGCCTATCCGAACCTGGATGGTCTGTGGAGCCTGATCAACCTGATGGCCAACACGTCGTTTGTGTTCTTGCCGGCGTTGGTGGGCTGGTCGGCGGCCAAGCGCTTTGGTGGCAGTGAAATCCTCGGCATCGTGCTCGGCCTGATGCTGGTGCACCCAGACTTGCTCAACGCCTGGAACTACGGCAAGGCCGTGGCCGGGCTCGACGGCCAGAGCCTGCCGTACTTCGATATTCTGGGCTGGTTCCAGATCGAGAAGGTTGGCTACCAGGGCCAGATCCTGCCGATCCTGATGGCCGCCTACGTCATGAGCGTGATTGAAAAATGGCTGCGGGCGCGGGTGCCGAACGCCATCCAATTGCTGGTCGTGCCGATCACCACCATCGTCGTCACCGGGGTACTGGCGCTGGCGATCATCGGCCCGGTGACTCGTCACCTCGGCATCCTGATCACCGAAGGCGTGGTCACGCTGTTTGACCTGGCGCCGATGGTTGGCGGGGCGATTTTCGGCCTGTTGTATGCACCGCTGGTGATCACCGGCATGCACCACATGTTCCTCGCCGTGGACCTGCAACTGATCTCCACCCAGGGCGGTACGTTTATCTGGCCGATGATCGTCATGTCCAACCTGGCGCAGGGCAGCGCGGCCCTCGGTGTGTTCTACATGAGCCGCAATGCGCGGGATAAAAGCATGGCCTCGACCTCGGCGGTTTCCGCCTATTTCGGCATCACTGAGCCGGCCATGTTTGGGGTGAACCTGCGCTTCAAGTTTCCGTTCTATGCCGCGTTGCTGGGCTCGGCCCTGGGCAGCATTTTCCTCTCGCTGAACAAGGTCCAGGCCTCGGCCATCGGTGTGGGTGGCTTGCCTGGGTTTATCTCGATCATCCCGCAGTACATCCCGATGTTTGTGATCGGCATGGCGGTGGCGATTGTGGTGCCGTTTGTCTTGACCTGTGGGTTGAGCATGAAGATTGTCCGGCCGGGTTATCGCGTCGCCTGATCGATCGCTTTCGCGAGCAAGTCCGCTCCCACATTTGATCGCATTCCAAGTTGAAGGAGTCCCCATGCAAGACTGGCAACACTCGGTGATCTACCAGATCTACCCCAAAAGCTTCCACAGCCACGCGGGTAACGCCACCGGTGACCTGTTGGGCATCGTGGACAAACTCGACTACCTCCAGTGGCTGGGCGTCGACTGCCTGTGGATCACCCCGTTCCTGCGCTCGCCCCAGCGTGACAACGGCTACGACATCAGTGACTACTACGCCATCGATCCCAGCTACGGGACCATGGCCGACTGCGACCTGCTGATCCGCGAAGCGGCCAAGCGCGGCATCAAGCTGATGCTGGACATTGTGGTCAACCACACCTCCATCGAGCACGAATGGTTCCAGCAGGCGCGCAGCAGCCTCGATAACCCGTACCGCGACTTCTACATCTGGCGCGACCAGCCGAACAACTGGGAATCCAAGTTCGGCGGTTCGGCCTGGGAATACGAGGCACAGACCGGCCAGTACTTCCTGCACCTGTTCGACCACACCCAGGCCGATCTCAATTGGGACAACCCCAAGGTGCGTGCCGAGGTCTACAAACTCATGCGCTTTTGGCGTGACAAAGGCGTCGGCGGTTTCCGCCTGGACGTGATCAACCTGATCTCCAAGCCGGCGGATTTCCCCGAAGACCGCAGTGACGGTCGCCGTTTCTACACCGACGGCCCCAACGTGCATGAGTACTTGCAGGAAATGCACCGCGAGGTGTTCGAAGGCCACGACCTGATTAACGTCGGCGAGATGTCGTCCACCAGCCTGGAACACTGCATTCGCTACTCTCGCCCGGAGTCGAAAGAGCTGTCGATGACCTTCAACTTTCATCACCTGAAGGTCGATTACCCGAACCTGCAAAAGTGGGTGCGCGCCGACTTTGACTTTCAGCAACTCAAGCAAATTCTCTCTGACTGGCAGTTGGGCATGCAGGCCGGCGGCGGCTGGAATGCGCTGTTCTGGTGTAACCACGATCAGCCACGGGTGGTCTCGCGGTTTGGCGATGACGGCGAGCACCGCGTGGCCTCGGCCAAGATGCTCGCCACCGCGTTGCACTTTCTCCAGGGCACGCCGTTTGTGTACCAGGGCGAAGAGCTGGGGATGACCAATCCGGGCTTCGACACCATCGAGCAGTACCGCGATGTGGAGACCTTGAACATCTATCGCCTCAAGCGCGATGCCGGTGAGTCCGAGGCGTCGAGCATGGCCGCGATCATGCAGAAATCCCGCGACAACGGCCGCACGCCGATGCAGTGGAACAGCCAGGCCAATGCCGGTTTCAGCAGCGCTGAGCCGTGGATCGGCATCCCGGCCAATGCGGCGCAGATCAATGTCCAGAGCCAACTGGATGACCCGGATTCGGTGTTGCATCACTACCGTGCGCTGATCGCCTTGCGGCGCCTTGAACCGCTGATCCAAGCGGGCGTTTACCGCCAGTTGCTGCAGGATCACCACAAGGTCTGGGTGTATCTGCGCGAAGGCCATGGCGAGCGCCTGCTGGTGCTGAACAACTTCTATGGCCAGCCCTGCGAAATCCTGCTGCCTAGAAACGTGATCAGTGCGGCGAGCGCGCAACGCCTGTTGATCAGCAACTACCCCGACTGCCCGGTGCGCACAGACACGCTCACGTTGCGCCCTTACGAATCGTTTGTGCTGCACCTGACCGACTGACATTCCCCTTTTTGTAGGAGCGAGCTTGCTCGCGAAAAATTTCAAAGCGCCGCGTGCATCCGGAATGCCCGCGTCATCGTTGACGATTTTCGCGAGCAAGCTCGCTCCTACAGAATCGCGTTACAAACAATAAGAAAAAAGGAGCGCTTCATGAAAACAACAATAAAACTGGGTCTCGTCGCATCTTGTCTAAGCGTACCGTTTGCCGCACACGCCCTGGAGTTCGCGGGCTACCTGCGCAGCGGCGCCGGCACCTCGACCGGCAGTGGCCCGCAGCAATGTTTCCAATTGCCGGGAGCCCAATCCAAATACCGCCTGGGCAACGAATGCGAACAATACGCCGAGCTGGAGTTGCGCCAGGACCTGTTCACCCTCGACGACGGCTCGGTGCTCAGCGTCGATGCCATGGCTTCGTTGTACAACAAGTACGACCGCGAGCTGAAGTTCCAGGGCGAGAACAACGGTTCGGCGCGCATGCCGCAGATGTATGCCCAGTGGTCGAACATGCCCAGCCTCAATGGCGGCTCGTTGTGGGCCGGGCGGCGCTACTACAAACGTAATGACATTCATATTTCCGACTTCTACTACTGGAACCAGAGCGCCACCGGCGGCGGTATCGAGGACGTGTTGATTGGCGACCTGAAATACAGCTATGCCCTGTCGCGCAAGGACAACCTGTACCAGAAGGAATACGCCACTCGGCATGACTTCAATGTGGCGGGCTTCAAGACCAACCCCGGCGGCGAGCTGGAACTGGGCCTGAGTTACATCGAACAGGCCGGTGGCCGCGACACCCACAGCGGCTGGGCGCTGACCGCCCAGCATGTACAAAAACCGTTCCTTGGCGGCAAGAACAGGTTCGCCCTGCAGTACGGTGAAGGGCCGGGTACCGGCCTGGGTTACACCGGCAATACGGCGCTGGAACGCAGCAGCAAAAGCTACCGCGCAGTGGAGTTTTTCGACTGGCAAGTGACGCCGCGTTTTGGTGGCCAGGTCGAGGCGGTGTACCAAAAAGACGTGCGTCCCGGCAGCCAGGATCAGACCTGGATGTCCATCGGTGTGCGCCCGGCGTATGCCCTCAGCGAACAGTTCAAGCTGGTCACCGAACTGGGCCACGATCAGGTGGATGCCACGGGTGGCACGCGCAAACTCAGCAAATTTACCTTCGCTCCGACCTGGTCGCCCAAAGGCCCGGATTTCTGGGCGCGGCCGGAAGTGCGGTTGTACTACACCTATGCGACCTGGAACGAAGCGGCCAAGCGTGCGGCCAATGAACTGGCGGCGGGCTCGGCGCTGTCCGACAGCGGCTCCTATGGCACTGCGCGGCATGGCTCCAACTTCGGTGTGCAGGTCGAATACTGGTGGAAGTAATCCCTCGGTCGTACGCGGATTGAATGTGGGAGGCGTGCTCCCACATTTGGATATTCGTCACCCCGGAATTTGCATCCGCCCCATGATTTTTACAGAACCAAACAGCAGGTGATGTCATGACCACAACTCAACCCCTGGAACTGCTGGCGCCCCTGGCCGGCGTGCTGTTGCCCCTGGACCAGGTGCCGGATCCGGTGTTCTCCAGCCGCCTGATTGGCGACGGCGTGTGTATCGATCCCACTTCGCAGACCCTCTGCGCGCCGCTGGCCGGGGTGATCAGCAATGTCCAGGACAGTGGTCATGCGGTCAGTATCACGGACGACAACGGTGTGCAGGTGCTGATGCATATCGGCCTGGATACCGTGAACCTGGCGGGCAAGGGCTTCACCCGTCTGGTCGAGGAAGGCCAGCGGGTTGAGGCAGGCCAGCCATTGATTGAATTCGATGCCGATTTCATCGCGCTCAATGCCCGCAGTTTGTTGACCTTGATGCTGGTGGTCAGCGGCGAGCCCTTTGTGCTGCTGGCGGAGGACCGCGGACTGGTTGAGGCCGGGCAACCATTGCTGCGTGTGACGCCGGTCACACGCGCTGCTGATGACGATGATGAAGAGGGCGACGCCCTGTTCTCCAAGCCCTTGACGCTGCCCAATGCCAACGGCTTGCATGCCCGCCCGGCGGCGGTACTGGCGCAGGCGGCCAAGGGGTTCAAGGCGAGCATCTGCCTGCACAAGCAAACCCAGAGCGCCAACGCCAAGTCCCTGGTGGCGATCATGGCGTTGCAGACGGTGCAGGGCGATACCCTGCAAGTCAGCGCGGCGGGGCAGGATGCGGCGGCGGCGATCCAGGCATTGGTTGCGCTGTTGCTGGAGGGGTGTGGTGAAACCGTTATGGTGGTGACCGAGGTGGCCGCGCCGCTCGCGCCGTCATCGTCGGCGACCGTGTTGCGCGGTGTGTGTGCGTCGCCCGGTTCGGCGTTTGGCCTGGTGGTGCAAGTGGCTGAGCCGCAGCTGAGTATCCCCGAATTCGGTGGCGCAGAGCAGGTCGAGCGCGCCCTGCTGGAGCGTGGCCTGCGCGCTGCAACCGAGGCGCTGAAAACCCTGCAAGCCAAGGCCGATGGCAGTGCCCAGGCCGAGATCTTCCGGGCCCATCAGGAGTTGCTCGAAGACCCGACCCTGCTCGAACAAGCCCACGACCTGCTCGCCACAGGCAAGAGCGCCGCCTTTGCCTGGAACAGCGCCACGGTGGCCACTGCCGAACTGTTCCAGGGCCTGGGCAATGCTTTGCTCGCCGAGCGCGCGGCGGACCTGGCCGATGTCGGCCAGCGCGTATTGAAACTGATCCTGGGCGTCCAGGACACTACATGGGACCTGCCTGAACGCGCGATCCTGATTGCCGAACAACTGACACCTTCGCAAACCGCCAGCCTGGATACGCGCAAGGTCCTGGGGTTTGTCACCGTCGGTGGCGGTGCCACCAGCCACGTGGCGATCCTTGCCCGTGCCCTGGGCCTGCCGGCCGTCTGTGGGGCGCCGGCACAGGTATTGACGCTGGCCAACGGCAAACAGGTGCTGCTCGATGCCGACAAAGGCGAGCTGCACCTGGCGCCGAACCTGGCCGAGATCGAACAACTGGAAGCCGCGCGCAAACAGCACGTGCTGCGCCGTCAGCGTGACGTGGCGCAGGCTGCCTTGCCGGCGACCACCCGCGACGGTCATCACGTCGAAGTCACCGCTAACGTTGCCTCGTTGCAGGAAGTGGAGCAGTCCCTGACCCTCGGCGGTGAAGGCGTCGGCCTGCTGCGTTCAGAGTTTCTCTACCTGGAGCGCAACCGCGCGCCCAGTCCCGAGGAGCAGGCTGGCACCTACAGCGCCATTGCCCGCGCCCTGGGCCCTGAACGTAATCTGGTGGTGCGCACCCTCGATGTGGGGGGCGACAAGCCGCTGGCTTATGTACCGATGGACGCCGAGACCAATCCGTTTCTCGGCCTGCGCGGGATTCGCCTGTGCCTGGAGCGCCCGCAATTGCTGCGTGAACAGTTGCGGGCGATCCTCGCCAGTGCCGGTTTGGCGCGGCTGCATATCATGTTGCCGATGGTCAGCCTGCTGTCGGAACTGCGCCAGGCCCGCAGGATCCTGGAAGAGGAGGCGGCGACCCTGGGGCTTGCCGAGCTGCCGAAGCTGGGCATCATGATCGAGGTGCCGTCAGCGGCGTTGATGGCGGATGTGTTCGCGCCCCATGTGGATTTTTTCTCCATCGGCACCAATGACCTGACCCAATACACCCTGGCCATGGACCGCGACCACCCGCGCCTGGCCAGCCAGGCCGACAGCTTTCACCCGGCGGTGCTGCGCCTGATCGCCACCACGGTCAAGGCCGCCCATGCCCATGGCAAGTGGGTGGGCGTATGCGGTGCGCTGGCGTCTGAAACCCTGGCGGTGCCGATGTTGATCGGGCTCGGAGTCGACGAGTTGTCTGTCAGCGTGCCGCTGATCCCGAGCATCAAGGCCACGGTGCGTGACCTGGACCTGGCCGACTGCCAACTGATCGCCCATCAGGTGTTGAACCTGGAAGAGGCCGCCCAAGTGCGCGAGGCCCTGAGCCAGTACCACGCAGCGACCGTCGAAACCTCATTGGTTGTGGAGAACTGAACATGTTCGAGAAATTGCAGCGGGCGTTCTGGAAAGCCCTGACCCCGGATCTGGTCGCCGAAACGGTGCTTGCCGAGCCGGCGGCTGATGCGTTGTTGGCGCCGGCGGTGCTGAGTGCACTGGGTGGGGCGAATAATCTCAAGTCACAACAGCGGGTGGCATTGACGCGGATCCGCGTGCAGTTACAGGACCCGGCACGGGTGGATGAGGCGGCACTGAAGGCGGCAGGGGTTGCGGCGGTGATGATATTGACGGGCGGTGTGGTGCATCTGATCACTGGCCAATAAGACACCGCTGATCAAAAGTGTGGGAGCGGGCTTTGTGGTGTTTGGAGGGTTGAGGTTACAACTGCGGGCTATCTTCGGCAGGCTTGGTCTTGTCCACACCCGGCACATGCAGGTTGCCTTCCACCACCTGGTTGCCCTCCAGCTGCGGCTGGGTCACCCAGGTCAGGATGTCGTAGTAGCGCCGGATGTTGGCCACGAAGTGCACCGGCTCGCCGCCCCGGGCGTAGCCGTAGCGGGTCTTGCTGTACCACTGCTTCTGCGACAGGCGCGGCAGCATTTTCTTCACGTCCAGCCATTTGTTCGGGTTCAGGCCTTCCTTTTGCGCCAGCTTGCGCGCGTCATCCAGGTGCCCTCCGCCGACGTTGTAGGCCGCCAGGGCAAACCAGGTGCGATCAGGTTCAAGGATCTTGTCGTCCAGTTCGCTTTTGATCATCGCCAGGTACTTGGCGCCGCCCTTGATGCTCTGCCGGGCGTCCAGGCGGTTGGACACGCCCATCGCCTGGGCGGTGTTCTGGGTCAGCATCATCAGGCCGCGCACGCCGGTCTTGGAAGTGACCGTCGGTTGCCACAGCGATTCCTGATAACCAATGGCTGCCAATAGCCGCCAATCGACTTTCTCTTCCTTGGCCGAGGTCTTGAAGAACTTCTCGTACTTGGGCAGGCGCTGCTGCAAGTGCTGGGCAAAGGTGTAGGCGCCGACGTAGCCCAGTACATCGACATGCCCGTAGTAACGATCCTTGAGGCGTTGCAGGGTGCCGTTCTTCTCGACCTTGTCGAGGTAGCTGTTGACCTCGTTGAGCAGGCTGTTGTCCTCACCCGCAGCCACGGCCCAGCTCTGGTTGCTGGCGTCGCCCAGGTCGAAGGCGACCCGTACGTTGGGGAAGTACACCTGGTTCATCGCCACTTCATTGGAGTCGACCAGGGTCAGGTCGATTTGCCCCTCGTCGACCATGCGCAGCAGGTCGACTACTTCAACGGCGTCGGACTCTTCGTATTCAATCGCAGGATTCTGCTTTTTCAGCTCGGCCAGTTGCTCGGCGTGGGTACTGCCCTTGAGCACCATGATCTTCTTGCCCACCAGGTCGGCGGCGTTAGTGGGGCGGGACTGGCCGTTGCGGTAGATGATCTGCGGGGTGACTTCCAGATACGCATGGGAGAAGCGCACCTGTTGTTTGCGCTGTTCGCTGCTGACCAGGCCGGCGGCGGCCAGGACCGGGCCGTTGGGTTTGCCCAACTGGCCGAACAGGTCGTCGAGGTTGTCGGCGGTCTCGATTTCAAGCTTCACCCCCAGGTCGTCGGCAAAGCGCTTGACCAGTTCGTATTCGAAACCGGTTTCGCCGTTGCGGTCCTGGAAATAGGTGGCCGGACTGTTTCGGGTAACCACCCGCAATACGCCATCCTCCTTGATTCGCTCAAGCGTGCTGGGCTTATCAACACAGGCGCTGAGCATCAGGAAGAGTCCGGTGGCGATGAGCCATTTGGCGCATCGCGGGCGCAAAGCAGTTGGGGAGAACATCTGCGCAGTATACGCAAACGGCCCACGGCGCCATATATCGACAGCATGGGAGTTGTCTGCTAGCGCTGGCGAAACTGTGCTGCAGCCCGCAGAAACGTGGCCTGGGGCGCAATTATGACGGTTAAAATAACTGCGTCGGTAGCGCTGGAAAACGTCGCGATACCGTGCAATCTGTGCCAACTGACGTTCGGCAGCGGCCAGTCGTACCGTTTCGGGTGCCGTTGGCAGCGGTTTACGCTAGAATGCACGGCCTCAAAGCACACCCCCTTCCCGAGGCTGTCCCGAAGATGTTGATCCTGCGCGGCGCTCCTGCCCTTTCTGCCTTTCGCCACAGCAAACTCCTTGAGCAACTGAGCCAGAAGGTTCCAGCTGTTACAGGCCTGTACGCTGAATTTGCTCACTTCGCCGACGTCAACGGCGTTTTGACCGCCGACGAACAGCAAGTGCTGGCACGCCTTCTGAAGTACGGTCCCAGCGTTCCTGTTCAAGAGCCGACTGGCCGCTTGTTCCTGGTTCTGCCACGGTTCGGCACCATCTCGCCCTGGTCGAGCAAGGCCAGCGATATCGCCCGCAACTGCGGCCTGTCGAGCATCCAGCGCCTGGAGCGCGGCATTGCCTTCTACGTGGCTGGCCAGTTCAGCGATGCCGAAGCCGAGCTGATCGCCAGCAGCCTGCATGACCGCATGACCCAGATCATCGTCAGCCAGCTGGAACAGGCTGCCGGCCTGTTCAGCCACGCCGAGCCCAAGCCGCTCACCGCGATTGACGTGCTGGGCGGTGGCCGCGCCGCCCTTGAGAAGGCCAACACCGAACTGGGCCTGGCCCTGGCCGAAGACGAGATCGACTACCTGGTCAACGCCTTCACTGGCCTTGCGCGCAACCCGCATGACATCGAACTGATGATGTTTGCCCAGGCCAACTCCGAGCACTGCCGTCACAAGATCTTCAACGCCAGTTGGGATATCGACGGCCAGAGCCAGGAAAAAAGCCTGTTCGGCATGATCAAGAACACCTACGTGATGCACAGCGAAGGCGTTCTGTCGGCTTACAAGGACAACGCCTCGGTGATTGTCGGCAGCGTCGCCGGCCGTTTCTTCCCGGACCCTGAGACCCGCCAGTACGGCGCGGTGCAGGAGCCGGTGCATATCTTGATGAAGGTCGAGACTCACAACCACCCGACCGCGATTGCCCCGTTCCCAGGCGCAGCCACCGGTTCCGGTGGCGAAATCCGCGACGAAGGTGCTACCGGCCGTGGCGCCAAGCCCAAGGCGGGCCTGACCGGCTTCACCGTGTCCAACCTGCAGATCCCGGGCTTCGAACAGCCATGGGAAGTGCCGTACGGCAAGCCTGAGCGCATTGTTACCGCACTCGACATCATGATCGAAGGCCCGCTGGGCGGCGCCGCGTTCAACAACGAATTCGGGCGTCCGGCGCTGACCGGTTATTTCCGTACCTTCGAACAGTCCATCACCACCCCCCATGGCGACGAAGTGCGCGGCTACCACAAGCCGATCATGCTGGCCGGCGGCATGGGCAACATCCGTGAAGAACACGTCAAGAAAGGCGAGATCCTGGTCGGCTCCAAGCTGATCGTGCTCGGCGGCCCGGCGATGTTGATTGGCCTGGGCGGCGGCGCGGCTTCCTCCATGGCCACCGGCACCAGCTCGGCCGACCTCGACTTCGCTTCGGTACAGCGCGAAAACCCAGAGATGGAGCGTCGCTGCCAGGAAGTCATCGACCGTTGCTGGCAGTTGGGTGACAAGAACCCGATCAGCTTCATCCACGACGTCGGTGCCGGTGGTTTGTCCAACGCCTTCCCGGAACTGGTTAACGATGGCGACCGTGGTGGCCGTTTCGAGCTGCGCAACATTCCAAACGACGAGCCGGGCATGGCCCCGCACGAAATCTGGAGCAATGAATCCCAGGAACGCTACGTACTGGCCGTTGGCCCGGCGGACTTCGAACGCTTCCAGGCCATCTGCGAGCGCGAGCGCTGCCCGTTCGCGGTGGTCGGCGAAGCCACTGCCGAGCCGCAACTGACGGTCACCGACAGCCACTTCGGCAACAGCCCGGTGGACATGCCTCTGGAAGTGCTGCTGGGCAAAGCCCCGCGCATGCACCGTTCGGCGGTACGTGAAGCCGAGCTGGGCGATGATTTCGACCCAAGCACTCTGGACCTGGCCGATAGCATCGAACGTGTGCTGCATCACCCGGCCGTGGCGAGCAAGAGCTTCCTGATCACCATCGGCGACCGCACCATCACCGGCCTGGTTGCCCGTGACCAGATGGTTGGCCCATGGCAGGTGCCGGTAGCTGACGTTGCCGTGACCGCCACCAGCTTCGACGTGTACACCGGTGAAGCCATGGCCATGGGCGAGCGTACCCCGCTGGCCCTGCTGGACGCCCCGGCGTCGGGCCGCATGGCCATTGGTGAAACCATCACCAACATCGTCGCTTCGCGCATTGGCAAGCTGTCCGACATCAAGCTGTCGGCCAACTGGATGTCTGCCGCCGGTCACCCGGGTGAAGATGCGCGACTGTATGACACCGTCAAGGCGGTGGGCATGGAGCTGTGCCCTGAGTTGGGTATCACCATCCCGGTGGGCAAGGACTCCATGTCCATGGCCACGCGCTGGAACGAAGACGGCACCGACAAGAGCGTCACTTCGCCGCTGTCGCTGATCGTCACCGGTTTTGCACCGGTCACCGATATCCGCCAGACCCTGACCCCGCAACTGCGCATGGACAAGGGCACCACCGACCTGATCCTGGTCGACCTGGGCCGTGGCCAGAACCGCATGGGCGCCTCGATCCTCGCCCAGACCCACGGCAAGCTCGGCAAACAGGCACCGGACGTCGACGACGCCGAAGACCTGAAAGCCTTCTTCGCGGTGATCCAGGGCCTGAATGCCGACGGTCACTTGCTGGCTTACCATGACCGTTCCGACGGTGGCTTGCTGACCAGCGTCGTCGAAATGGCCTTCGCCGGTCACTGCGGCCTGAGCCTGAACCTCGACGGCTTGGCGGAAACGTCTGCCGATATCGCCGCCATCCTGTTCAACGAAGAGTTGGGCGCAGTGATCCAGGTTCGCCAGGACGCTACCCCGGACGTGTTGGCACAGTTCAGCGCCGCCGGCCTGGGCGACTGCGTGGCCGTGGTCGGCCAGCCGATCAACAACGGCGTGATCAACATTGTCTTCAACGGCGATACCGTGTTCGAAGGCCAGCGCCGCCTGTTGCAACGCCAGTGGGCCGAGACCAGCTATCAGATCCAGCGCCTGCGTGATAACGCGGACTGCGCCGAGCAGGAATTCGACGTGATCCTGGAGGAAGACAACCCGGGCCTGAGCACCAAGCTCAGCTTCGACGTCAACCAGGACATCGCCGCGCCTTACATCAAGAAAGGCATTCGCCCACAGGTTGCCGTACTGCGTGAGCAGGGCGTCAACGGCCAGGTGGAAATGGCGGCTGCATTCGACCGCGCCGGCTTCAATGCGATCGACGTGCACATGAGCGATATCCTCGCCGGTCGCGTTGACCTCAACGCGTTCAAAGGCCTGGTGGCCTGCGGTGGCTTCTCCTACGGCGACGTGCTGGGTGCCGGTGAAGGCTGGGCCAAGTCGGCCTTGTTCAACAGCCGTGCCCGCGATGCGTTCCAGGGTTTCTTCGAGCGTAACGACAGCTTCACCCTGGGTGTGTGCAACGGTTGCCAGATGATGTCCAACCTCAGCGAACTGATCCCGGGCAGCGAGTTCTGGCCGCACTTTGTGCGCAACCGTTCCGAGCAGTTCGAAGCCCGTGTAGCCATGGTGCAGGTGCAGGAGTCCAACTCGATCTTCCTGCAGGGCATGGCCGGTTCGCGCATGCCAATCGCCATTGCCCACGGTGAAGGCCATGCCGAGTTCGAAAGCGAAGAAGCACTGCTCGAAGCCGATCTGTCCGGCACCGTGGCCCTGCGTTTCGTCGACAACCATGGCAAGGTCACCGAAAGCTACCCGGCCAACCCGAACGGCTCGCCGCGCGGGATCACCGGCCTGACCAGCCGCGACGGACGCGTGACCATCATGATGCCGCACCCGGAGCGTGTGTTCCGCGCCGTGCAGAACTCGTGGCGCCCGGAAGAGTGGAACGAAGACGGCGCGTGGATGCGCATGTTCCGCAACGCTCGTGTGTGGGTGAACTAAAGCGGTGTACAAGCTCAGCTTCTTTGTGCCCGACAGCCATGTGGAGGCGGTGAAAACCGCCGTCTTCGCAGCCGGCGGCGGGCGCATCGGCGACTACGACAGCTGCGCCTGGCAAGTGCTGGGCCAGGGCCAGTTTCGAGCGTTGGACGGCAGCCAGCCGTTTCTCGGGCAGATTGGCCAGGTTGAAGTGGTTGAGGAGTGGAAGGTCGAGCTGGTGGTGGCCGATGAGTTGATCAAGGCGGTCGTCGTGGCCTTGAAGCTCAGCCACCCCTACGAGACACCGGCGTATGAAGTGTGGCAGTTGGCGGATTTCTGATCGGCTGGCTGTTGAAACAAGAAACCCGCTGGGCCAGGTTGGCCAGCGGGTTTTTTGTTGGCTGTCATGTAGCCAGGATCAAGGTATCAATGGTTCACGGCGCGGGTCTCAACCCCACTTCAGCCTGCAGCGCCTCAATCAGTATGTTTTCGTAGCTGAAACGCTTGCCTTGCATGGGCTCCCAACGGTCGACATAAAACAGGCCGTTGTCGTCGACCTTGATTGGTGTCGACACTATTTCCCCGGTGCGGGAGCGGTGCAACACATTATTCTGTGCCGGTGATGGGCGTTCTATCAGGAACAGGCCTGGGCGATTCAAGCGTGACCGGTCCACCGGGACGAAGGGGGTAAGGGCTTTGATACCGTCAACGCCGGCGTCCAAGATGAAGTCACTGCGCAAGGCTCGCTTATAAGGGCTTACGCCCTCGGCAAATGTTTCCCAGTCACCAGGGCGGATATTCTGGGCCAGCGCAGGCGCCGTGTCCCGGACATGCAGGCTGACAGCACCTTGCAGCTGCACCAGGCCGGGTACTTCCAGATTGGTATTGGTGTGTACGCTGCCGACGAAAGCGACCCACTTGTGAGGCCCATGCGCAGCCTGGTCAGCCTTGATCACCTCAGAGGCGAAGTAGCTGAACATCCGGTTGCGCAACACGTCCGCGTCTCCCGCCCCCTTGATGTTGTAGCTGGCGGTGCAGTCCAGCGCCCGGATACGCAGCCCATGCTTGGCTGCGGTTTGGATGACCTCGGTGTAGGTGTTGCTGCCGGTGTAGTTCGGCATATGGCCTCGGTCCAACTGCCTGAGATAGTGCTTGAGATTGTCGGGCAGCCGTTGGGTACGCAGGAACACATCCAGGTCCGCCTGATGCATATCGGTCAGCAGGTGCTCAACGTACAGGGTCTTGAACTCCAGCTTCTTGAGTTTATTCATGTAGTCGCGCAGCAGTCGCTTGCTGGATTGAGCCCCGTGCCCTTCACCCAACACCAGCCCCGAGAACTCGCTGTGAGCAACGCTCTCCAGCAATGTGTCCGGTGCTTGCGGCGAGCCCAGCACGGAAGGATCGGGCCTTGTCGGTGGCACGTGGCTGTCCAGGTAGGTGTCTGCGTCTTTACTCAGGCGTGTTCTGGCCTCCTGAAAAGCCTGGAACGCTTCATGATGCTCTGGATTCTGTGGGAAGTAGCGGGTGTCCAGGCCATGGCGAGTATCGCTCTGTCGGCTGATGCTGTCCCGGAGCGCGGGGGGAATATCGTACTCACTGAAATGCGTCACGACGTCGGCCGGTGCTGCGCTGGCTGACGCGGCCTGTTCGGGAGCTTTGTACGCAGTGTGCAGGCTCAACCGGTAGTCGCCCCTGGCCGACGGGTCACCCGCGATAGCGCCCGGCGTGTCGATCCAGAGGCCCACGGGTTGGTTCGCGCCCACATCCTCCACGCGCAGTGCGACTGCATCCTGCAAGTCCGCCAGGCCAGGGGTTTGCTCGAATGTCCGCAGGCGCGAGTGATCCACGAGGGCAACCCAGCGTTCATCCTGTTCATTGAGGGCATCGGCCTCGATGGCTTTGTGGGTGTAGAAGTTCCTGATGCTATTGCCCCGTACCGTGGTCGGCGGGGTATCACCCATTTGCAGCGCATCGTCCAGCAGATAGGAGGTAGAGGCGTCCAGAGCCTTGATCTTCACTCCCTTCTCCTGGGCCTTTCGGACCAGCGAGACATAGGAATACTGGGCGTCCTCGGCAAAACCGAGCGCTTTATCGACGGCTCTCAGATGTCGTTCGATGTGCTTCCAGGATTTGCCGCTGTTGAGCTTCTCCAGTTTCAGGCGGAAGACATCGGTGGGCAGGTACTCGATGTAGAGATGCTTGAAGCCTTTGCTGACCAAGGCGTCCATCTGGGTGATTAGCAGTTGTTTACTGGCGATGGAACCCGGTATCGCGCCGATGACCAGGTTCTTGTTCCCGCTGAAGACGTCGCTGGTGATCAACTGCGAAAGAGATGTGCTGGCGTCGAGGGCCGGGGGTTCGGCGCGGGCAGCCAGCGGGGCGAGGCTTTTGAAAAAGTCTTGGGCGTCTACTGTCAGGCGCTCGGCTTGTTGCAGATAAATCGTGCGCAGGGATAGAAGCTCAATGGCGCCAGTTCCCCGTGCGACCTCCTTGGAGCCGAACTCCCATTCAGACCGCAATAGTATTCCTGCCCGCACCTGCGGGTTGAGCGCCAGCTCCATTTTGCCCGCGTACTTTGCCGGTATTTCATAGGGCTTGAGCTGTTCCGGAGTGTCGGGCAGTTTTTCATACTTGGGCGCGCCCCCGGTGATGCCGGTACGACTCCAGACGCCCTGTGCATCGGGGGCGGCCACGCGGGTGGTGGAAACCAGTTTGCCGGTGACCGGATCCAGTCGGTACAGCAAGTAGCGGCCGATTGCATCCGGGGTCTTTTTCGCCCACAGGGCCTCGCCACCGAACAGTACCGCCTGCATGTCCGCTAGCGCCAACAGTTTGGGTTGCAATGGCTGGATCAACTTCAAGGCTTCGCTTGGAACGGCAGCTATCTTGGCCGCTTGACGCAGGGGCGTTTTTGCAAGCTGTTTGAGCGAAACCAAGGCCGGTCGTAGATCGGTGAATACCGCACCGGCGCTGTTGAGCACGTAACCGATCAAGTGCTCGACGGCTGCTCTGGTATCGCCCTGTTGATAGGCGTGCAAGGCCAGCATGCCATCCTTGAACGCCAGCAACATGCCCAGGCTCAGGCTGAGGATGGGGAACGGCGCGGTGGCAATGGCGGTAACCCATTCCACGCAGGTCCACAGGATAGCGGAGACCATTTGGTGGCGATTGACCGTAGTGCCTTCAACATCGTCGATCTTGCGCTGCAGCTTCATGTTGTACAGCGCCTGACGCAGGTCCATGAGTGGCGGCTGGCCGTGAGTCGAGTCATAGCGTGCGGGGCTGGCAGACGTCTTATCCAAGTCCTCGGGCAATTGCGCCTTGGCGTTTTCCAGGAAGGTGCGTACCCGGGTCTGTGACTGGGCACCGACTCGTAGCGTGAAGTAGCCGACCATCCCGGGCGTTTTTTTCAGCAGGTAATTGAATTGCCGTGCCTCACGAAAGCTAATGCCGTCCGGTGCGTTGGGGGTGTAGAGCAGCGTAGGGAAACCGGCGTGACTGAAGAGAAAGCTGTCGATCACCCACTCACCGTCGACCAGTAGTCGATGGATGGCATAGGTGCCGCGCGTGTCGGCGGCGCTATCGCCCATACTGGCGATGCTACGATCCAGCCATTCCCAATCCACCCCGGCGATATACCCTTGTAGGCGGCACTCTAGGGCCGCGCTTTGCATCTGGTACTGGGTAATGCTCAGGGTTGCATTACGCCGTAGCTCATAGCCCGCGCTGCTGGCATTCAGCAGCTGGGTCTTGACTTCGTTGATATAGCGCTGGCCAATCCAGACTCCGGTGACTGAGCGTGCGACCTTTTCAGCGGTCAGTGGTCTCAGGTCAATATCTTTAGGGCCTTTGAAACGTGCAGCCCTGGAGAACTTCTCATCGAGAAAACCCACGCCGTCGGCATAGCCGTCACGGTACAGTTGGGTGTAGGTCAGGGGGGCAGGGGTCCATGAAGCGAGCAGCGCTGGTGGTGAAAAGGCCCAGACGGTATCGGGATCAACATCGTTCTGGCGGCGCCCCAGTAGTTCGTTCAGGCGCTTTTTCGCTTGCTCATGCAGGTAGCTGGAGAAGCTTTGGAAGCGTGCATCGGACAGCGGGAAGTCGTTGTAGGCTTGCAGCGCACCTTCGGCGTTTTCAGATAGTTTCAGCAGTTTCTGGCGGTTGGCGGTACTGGTGGCGCGATACCAGTCCGGCGTGCTGAACGCATAGTCGTCGACCCGTGTCGCCAGCACATGCTGCGACATGGCCTGCAGGCAGTGGGCGTGGCTGCCGATGTTGCCAAACCGGACCTTTTGGTATTCCTGGGCGTGAGGCTTGCCGCTCAGGCCGGTCAATACCTGCTTCATTGCGCCGCGAAAACGCAGGGCGACTCGCTTGATCAGGTAGTCGGTCAGAGTACCCGGGGGGTGTTTCGCGCCATTGTCCAGGCTCCAGCCGAGGATGTGGCTCTGGCAGGCGATCTCACTGTCGAATGCCTGGAACTGCTGTTCCCGAGGTGCTTGTGGCGTACACAGCAGCAGGCGTGTGACTGTGCCACGGGCGTCGCTCTGGCGCAGCACCCACATATCCTGCAGTTGGGCTTCATGCAGTGACAGGGTCGCGGCGCTCAGGCGGGTGTCGGTGCCCTGGCGCAGGTTCTGCACCAACTGGAAGTCACCCTCACTGAGGTGCCCCTGGAGCAGAGCGGTATAGGCCAGCGCGTTGATCCGTTGGTCGAGCATCTGTTCGATCGCTTGGCTGGTTTCGGGCTTTGCATGCATCTGTTGCTGCACCGCCGCGAAGTCGAGGCGCGGTTGCAAGGTGTTGAGCGTTTGCGCCAGCCAGGCCACCGTCAAGTCCTTGTAGGCCTCGGGCAGAGGCGCCTCTTTATAGGTGAGCGTGGTTTTTTTCAGGAAGTCCGAGCCCGTCTGTTCGTCACCTTCGTGCAGCCCGCGCAAGGCCAGGTCGATCAGCGTACGGCGGTGTTCGTACTCGCCGATGGGGGCGACGTAACGGCGAGTGTTGATCACCAGGTGTTCTGGCGCCAGGTCGTGGATATCCAGCTCGTCGCTCAGTCGTTCGAGGACTTGATAGCGGGCCAGGGTTTGTGGCGTGGTGACCGGGCCCAGCAGATCAAGCAGGTTCTCGCGGGCTGCGTTGTACTCCGCCAGGTGGCCGGCGAGCGTGATTCGGCGAGCATCGCTGGCGCTGCGGTACCAGTCTGGGGCGCTATGGCGCAGGTAACGTTCCAGCAGGCGTTGGGCGCGCCACGCCAGGCGTGAAGTCAGGTCGGGCAGCGAGGCCACGATGGCTTGATCCAGTGCGTTGATCAACTTATCCATGGCCTGTTCGGGGTTGCCCACGAGGTTCAGCGCGTGGTCGATGTCTTCGGTGCGCTTGTTGATCAGGGCGTTATAGGTGTGTTCGAACAAAGGCCTGTCGTTGATGGGCGTCAGCTCCAGCGGCCAGATCGCACCGGGTGTGATGTCGTGGTAGCGCACCGGTAACAGTTGCATGAAGGCGTGCCGCTGCGCTGCGTCGTCCATGCCCCGCTGTAAATGCGTATTCAATTGAGGCAGGGAGCCAAAGGCTTCAATCCCACGGGCAGGGGTGAACAGCATGACTTCGCCAACGGCCGGCATGGACGACAGGTCGGTGATCTGCGGGCTGGATTTTTCGGTCAGGACAAAGGCCCCGGCCAGTTCGATGGGCCGCTCCTGATAGCGCAAGGTCAAGGCGTAGAAGCCAGGGCGCAGGGTGCTGCCCAGCGGCACGCGCTCCAGCATGGCTTGCTGGTGTGGGTGCAACAGCCGGTCCTGGGTGCTGAGGGTCGTCTCATTGGCCAGGGCGGTGAAGCCTGCCTCAAAGGTCATGAAGGATTTGCAGGGTTTTCCATCGATTTGCTCGTAGAGGTCGAGCTGTTGCAGGTGTGCGTTGAGCGTGGTCTTGAGCGAAGCCAGCTGTTGGGGCAGGTCACTTTGTTTGAGTGATTGATAAAGAGCCCGGCCCTTGCGCAGGAACTGCTGCCGGTAGTTCGTCAGGATGGCGTTGGTTTTTTCCAGATAAGCCAGTTCGACTGATGGTTTATGTGCGGGCAACAGTGATGCTTTGACGTCGAGCAGGTGATGACCGATCTGATTGAGGTTGCCTTTGATGCCTTCAAAGGCTTGGGTTGATGTGCTCACAAGTACGTTCTCCATGCTGGGGATAAGAACCCGCAGCATGGGGAGTCGCGCCTTTGGCAGGGCAGTAGATAAGTAGCGGCGTCAGGCGCCGGTGCGCACCGTGTTGCGGCTGGCCAGGGCCTTGAGTGCAGTGCTCAAACCCTGTGCCGATTCGCCCACCAGCAGGTGCCAGATACCGTCGTCGAGCTGGCTGATACCCTGGCACCCCAGGGCCTTGAGTTGCTGCTCTGACAGCATCTGGTCATCGGCCAGTTGCAGGCGAATGCGGGTCATGGCTACACAATCCAACAGCAACACATTGTCTGCGCCGCCCAGTGCATTTAGCCATTGCTCGGCGTGTGACGGTGTAACGGTGCTGGCTTGAGGGAGAGGAGCGACGGATGGCGACGCGAGCTGGCTGGATGCAGGCATGGCCAGGCGAATTTCATCGGCAATGCTGTCAGCCATTGGCCCCACCACCACTTGCAAGCTGCCGCCGTTGCCGGGGCGCACCACTGCCATCGCGCCCAGGGCCTTGAGTTCTGCATCCACCGCCTTGCTGCGATCGACCATATCCAGGCGCAGGCGTGTGGTGCAGGCGCCGACGCTGAGCAGGTTGTCGGCACCGCCCAGGGCACGGATGTAGGCGGTAGCGCGCTGGTTGTCGGTCATGGCTTCGGCCTGCGCCACCTGGATATCTTCACGGCCAGGGGTTTTCAGGTTGAAGCGACGGATGCAATAGTTGAACACGCTGTAGTAGATCACCGCGTAAGCCAGGCCCACCGGGAAGACCAGCCAACCATTGGTGGACTTGCCCCAGCCCAGCACCATGTCGATGAACCCACCGGAGAAGGTAAAGCCCAGGTGGATATTCAGCAGGTTGGTGACGGCCATCGACAACCCGGTGAGTAGCGCATGTAGCAGGTACAGGAACGGTGCGAGGAACATGAAGGCGAATTCGATCGGCTCGGTGACCCCGGTGAGGAATGAGGTCAGGGCCATCGACAGGAAGATCCCGCCCATGATCTTGCGCCGCTCTGGCAGGGCGTTGCGGTACATCGCCAGGCACGCGGCGGGCAGGCCGAACAGCATCACCGGGAACATGCCGGTCATGAACTGGCCGCCTTTGGGGTCGCCGGCAAAGTAGCGGGTCAGGTCGCCCGTGACCACCGCGCCGGTGACCGGGTCGGTGAAGCTGCCGAATACAAACCAGGCCATGTTGTTGAGGATATGGTGCAGGCCGGTGACGATCAGCAAGCGGTTGAACACGCCGAACACAAAGGCGCCGAGGCTGCCGCTTTCCATCAGCAACACGCCGAAGCTATTGATGCCGTGTTGGATCGGTGGCCAGATCAGCCCGAAAATCACCCCCAGGCCCACCGCCGAGAACCCGGTGACAATCGGCACAAACCGCCGCCCGCCGAAGAACGCCAGGTACTCCGGCAGCTTGATGTCCTTGAAGCGGTTGTACAGCGCGCCGGCCATCAGACCGCTGACGATCCCGGCCAGCATGCCCATGTTGATGGTGCTGTCCATCACCTTGAGCGTGGAGACCATCACCAGGTAACCGATGGCTCCGGCAAGGCCGGCCGTGCCGTTGTTGTCGCGGGCAAAACCCACGGCGATGCCGATGGCGAAGATCAGCGCCAGGTTGGCGAAGATCGCTTGCCCGGCATCGTGCATCACCGCGATGTTCAGCAGGTCAGTGTCACCCAGGCGCAGCAGCAGGCCGGCAATCGGCAGGATCGCGATGGGTAGCATCAGCGCACGGCCCAGGCGTTGCAGGCCTTCGATAAACAGTTGGTACATGGCGAGTCTCCTTTTTCTTGTTGTTGTCAGCTCAACGGCCAATGGTGGTGACAGGCTTGGCGAACGGCCCTGGCGCTGCTCAGGTTGAGCAATTCCTGGCTCCGTTGCCGGCATTGCGCGGCGTCCAGATGGCGCACGCGATCCTTGATTTCGGCAATTTGTGGCGGGCTCACGGACAGCTCGCGCACCCCCAGGCCAACCAGCACGGGGGTGGCCAGCGGGTCGGAGGCTAGGGCGCCACACACACCGACCCACCGGCCATGCTTCGCCGCGCCTGCGCAGGTCTGGGCAATCAGGCGCAACAGCGCCGGGTGCAAGGCATCGACCCGGGCGGCCAGGCCGGCGTGGTCACGGTCCATGGCCAGGGTGTATTGCGACAGGTCATTGGTGCCGATGGACAAAAAGTCCGCATGTTCGGCCAGTTGTTCGGCCATCAGCGCGGCGGCCGGCACTTCGATCATCACCCCCAGTTCCGGGCGTTGGGCCAGTTCCAGTTCAGCGCACAGTTCATCCAGGCGCTGGCGGATGTGCAGCAATTCGTCGACTTCGCTGACCATCGGCAACAGGATCCGGCAGCGGGCCAGCGGGCTGACTTGCAGGAGTGCGCGCAGTTGCTGGTCGAGCAGTTCCGGGCGCACCTGGGCCATGCGGATACCGCGCAGGCCCAGCACCGGATTGGCCTCGGCGGGCAGTGGCAGATAATCGAGTTGCTTATCGCCGCCGACGTCGATGGTGCGGATGATCACGGACTTGTCGCCCATGGCATCCAGCACGCCCTGATAGGCCAGGCGTTGTTCCTGTTCATCGGGCGCGGTGTGGCGGTCAACGAACAGGAATTCGGTACGCAGCAGGCCAACGCCGTCGGCGCCGTTTGCAAAGGCAAGCTGTGCTTCGCTGCTGGAAGCCACATTGGCGGCGACTTCGACACCCACGCCGTCGAGGGTCTGGGCCGGCGTCCGGGCCAGGGTCTGTTGCTGCTGGCGCTTGAGTTTTTGCGCATCGCGGATCTGATGGACTTCGGCGTGTCGTGCCTCGTCAGGGTGCAGTTCGAGGCGGCCATTGGCAGCGTCCAGCACCACCCGTTGGCCTTGCGGTACATCCAGCACTTCGCCGCCCAATGCCACTACGCACGGCAAACCTTTGCCCCGGGCCAGGATCGCCACGTGGGAGGTGGCGCCGCCTTCGGCCATGCAGATACCGGCCACGTCTTGCGCGCTCAGTTGCAGCAGGTCCGAGGGAGTCAATTCATGGGCGACGACAATGGCGCCTGCTGGCAATTCGAAATGCCAGGCCTCGCCCAGCAATGCGCGCAGTACTCGTTGCTGCAAATCCCGCAGGTCGTTGGCGCGCTCGGCAAACAAGGGTTTGCCCAAGCCCAGCAACACCGCGCATTGGGCCTGGATTGCATTGCGCCAGGCATGGGTGGCGGCGCTGCCTTGTTCGATGGCGCCAGTGGCGGCGTCCAGTAGTGTCGGGTCTTCCAGCAGGGCCAGATGGGCGGCGAAGATCTCTTCTTCCTCGACGGCCTTGCGCTGGCGGGCGTGCTCCAGGGTGTTGCGGATTTCGCCGCGTACCTGTTCCAGGGCGCTGTCCAGGTGTTGCAATTGTTCATCACGCACGTGGTTGCCCGGGTCTTGCGGCAACTCGATGGTGTTGAGCCGCAACAGCGGCCCGCAGACCAGGCCAGGAGCGGCGCAGACGCCCTGCAATACGCCGGCTTCGCGGTTGACCGGGCGCGCCGTGACGATCACCGGGGCATGCACTGCTTCGTGGGGGGCGACGGATAACGCTGCGAGCAGTGCCTGCAACGCTGCGTCACAATCCTTGCCCAGGCAGGTGACCTGTACCTCGTCCTGCTCACCGATGCCCAGGCCCATCAACCCGATCAGGCTGTCGCACGACGCTGATTTGCCGGCGAAATGCAGCTGCGACTGGCTGCTGAAACCTTGGGCGGTCTTGCGGATCAGGGCGGCGGGGCGTGCATGCAGGCCGCCGCTATGGGTGATGCGCACGCTGGCGCTGGCATGCGCCTGGGAGGTGTCGGCCACCGCGGCCTGCACGACGCCCGCCTGACGCGCGACGATGCGTAGCAATGCCTCGCCGACCTTCACTGTATTCAACGCCACCGGGCGCACTTCGAACTGGTCGCCATTGGTCAGGATGATCAAGCTGATCAGGCTTTTGCACTGGCGGGCGATGCGGTCCAGGTCAAAGCGCACCAGGGCTTGCCCGTTGCTCACCCGCGTACCTTCCTTGACCAGCAAGGCAAAGCCTTCGCCTTGCAGTTGGACGGTGTCGATGCCCACGTGCAGCAGCACCTCGGCGCCATTGTCGGCGCGGATGGTCAGGGCGTGGCCGGTACGGGCAACATGGATCACCACGCCAGTGCACGGCGCATGCAGGCAGTCGTTGAGGGGGTCGATGGCAATCCCGTCGCCCATGGCGCCGCTGGCGAACACTTCATCTGGAACGTTGCCCAGGGTCAGCACCGGTCCGCTAAGGGGGGCGCTGAGGGTGAGGTCATTGTTATTGTTGGACATGGGCACGGTACTCATCAGGAAAACGCGGCAATCAACTCAATGGGTGCGAGTGACTTTGCTCAGGTGGCGGGGCTGGTCCGGGTCCATGCCCCGGGCCTGGGCCAAACCTGCAGCCATCACATAGAAACTCTGGATCGCCAGGATCGGGTCCAGGGCCGGGTGTTCGGCGCGGCTCAAGGTCAGGTCGCGCTCGGCGATATCGTCGGGCGCGGCCAGCAGTACCCGGGCTCCGCGTTGACGCATTTCCGTGGCCAGGGTCAGCAGGCCCGGCTGTTCGGCGCCGCGTGGGGCGAACACCAGCAGCGGGTAGTTGTCATCGATCAACGCCATCGGCCCGTGGCGCACTTCGGCGCTGCTGAAGGCTTCGGCCTGGATCGCCGAGGTTTCCTTGAGCTTGAGCGCGGCTTCCTGGGCGATGGCAAACCCGGCGCCACGGCCGATGACCATCAGGCGTTGGCAGTCGCGCAGGGCGTCGATGGCCAGGCTCCAGTCCTGGGTCGCCGCTTCGCGCAGGCCGGCGGGCAAGGCGTGACAGGCTTCGAGCAGACCATCTTCCTGATTCCAGTGGCCGACCAACTGGGCGCTGGCGCTCAAGGTGGCGATAAAGCTCTTGGTCGCGGCCACGCTGCGCTCGGGGCCGGCGCACAGCGGTACATGGAACTCACACGCGGCCTCCAGGGGCGAGTCCTCGGCGTTGACCAGCGACACACTCAACGCGCCGCGTTTGCGCAGCAGGCGCAGGCTGTTGACCAGGTCCGGGCTCTGCCCCGACTGGGAAAAACCGAAGGCCGCCTGGCCGCTGACCTTCAGCGGCGCCTGCGACAGCGTCACCACGGACATCGGCAACGACGCCACCGGAATGCCCACGTGCTGCATGGCCAGGTAGGCGAAGTAACTGGCAGCGTGGTCCGAACTGCCACGGGCGACGGTCATTGCCACTTGCGGCGGCTGGCGGCGCAGGCGGCCGGCGACCTCGGCCAGCAGCGGGTCGAGGCATTGCAATTGGGCCGCGACGGCCTCACAGGAGGACAGGGCCTCTTCAAGCATTTTTGAAGTCAATGGTTTCTCCTTCGACCATTACGTCGGTGAGGTGCAGGGAGCGGTCCAGGCGCACGCAGTCGGCAAAGCTGCCGGGTTGCAGGCGGCCGCGTTGTTCCAGGCCCAGATAGTCCGCAGGAAATTGCGACAGGCGCTGTGAGGCTTCGTTGATAGGCAGGCCGATCTTCACCAGGTTGCGCAGCGCCTGATCCATGGTCAGGGTGCTGCCGGCCAGGGTGCCGTCGGCCAGGCGTACGCCGCCCAGGCATTTGGTCACGGTATGGCTGCCCAGCTTGTATTCACCGTCGGGCATACCGGCGGCGGCGGTGGAGTCGGTGACGCAGTACAGGCATGGGATCGAGCGCAGGGCTACGCGCATGGCGCCGGGGTGCACGTGCAGCAGGTCCGGGATCAGTTCTGCGTAGGTCGCATGGGCCAATGCCGCGCCGACGATGCCCGGCTCGCGGTGATGCAGCGGGCTCATGGCGTTGTATAAATGGGTGAAACTGGTCGCGCCGGCGGCCAGGGCGGCGACGCCTTCTTCATAGCTGCCCAGGGTGTGGCCGATCTGCATGCGCACCCCGCGCTGGCTGAGGGCGCGGATCAGGCCGTCATGGCCGGCGATTTCCGGGGCAATGGTGATCACCCGGATCGGTGCCAGGCGCAAATACTCCTCGACCTCGGCCATCAACGCGGTGTGGGCGAAGTTGGGCTGCGCGCCGAGTTTGCCGGGATTGATGTAGGGACCTTCCAGGTGTACGCCCAGTACACGGGCGCTGCCGGCCGGGCGGTTTTCGCAGAACTGGCCGAGTTCGCCGAGCACCCGGGAGATTTCCTCGACCGGGGCAGTCATGGTGGTGGCCAGCAACGAAGTGGTGCCGAAACGCACATGGGTGCGGGTGATGGTCTCGAAGGCGCTGCGGCCTTCCATGATGTCCTTGCCGCCACCGCCGTGCACATGCAGGTCGATAAAACCCGGCAGCAAGTAGGGCAGATCGTTGTCGGCCGGATCGCAAAGCACGCCTTCGACGGCGCTGACTTTGCCTTCGTGGTGCACCAGGCGGCCGCGAATCCAGCCGTGGGGCGTGAGGATATTGTCTTCGGACATGGTAGTTCTCTAAGGCCGCAACTCGGCGGCAAAGTCGTATCGACGCAGCTCTGCGACAAAGTCGTAGTAATCGTTGCGGCAGTAGGTGTCGGTGATCTCGATCGGCGTGTTGTCGGCGGTGTAGCCGACCCGGGTCATCAGCAACATGGCGGTGCCGGGGGCGATGCCCACCAGGGCGGCGAATTCGTCCGAGGCGTTGATTGCCTGGATATGCTGCAGGGCGCGCACCACCGGTTTGCCGATAGATTCCAGGTGTTCATAGAGCGAGCAGCCGATGGCCTGGGGCTTGGGAATGAGCGAGGCCGGCAGGGCGCTCATCTCGATGGCCATGACGGTGTCATCGGCTTTGCGCAGGCGCTTGAGGCGCGCCACTTTGTCGGTGGGCGACAGGCACAGGCGGATCAGCTCTTCGTGGGTCGGAGGGGTGATTTCGCGCTCCAGCCACTGGGAGCCGGGGACAAAACCCTTGAGCCGCAGCATCTCGCTGAACCCCGAAAGGCGCGACAGCGGTTGTTCCAGGCGCGGCGTGATAAAGGTGCCGGAGCCCTGGTTGCGACGGATCAGCCCTTGGGCGAACAGCACTTCCAGGGCTTTGCGGGCGGTCACCCGGGAAATGCTCAGTTGCTCGCTGAGCACGCGTTCCGAGGGCAAGGCCTGCTCGGATTTCCATTGCCCGGCATGAATCGCTGCTTCCAGGCTGCGGGCCAGTTGCAGATAAAGCGGCGTGGATTGTTTGTCGTCGGGGCGCAGGGCCTGGATAGGATTCATCTGTAGGTTTCCGATGCGGTTATTGGAGTGTTGTCGCCCGGTATTGGCCGGAAATTAATACCACTTAAATACCATGTCAATGCTGCCAAAAGCGCGCAGATGCCTGTTTTCAAGCACCTTAAAGGTGCCTGGTATCAAGTGGTATTAGAGAGGTCTTTATCGCGCGCAGAAAGACGCAGCCCCTGGCAGTGAAATGGTATTCACCGGCAGGGGCTGTGGGGGAGGCAGGTTTTTTTTGAATTATTTTACGAACGGTCGAAGGTTACGGGCGGATCTCGATCATCGTGCCGTCCTTGACCAGGTTCCACACTTCGCGCATGTCGACATTGCGCATGCCGATGCAACCGTCGGTCCAGTCCAGGGTGTGGAACCACTGTTCGGGGTATTCCTCACTGTCTGGCGTGCCGTGGATCATGATCATGCTGCCGGGCTTGACCCCCTCGCGACGGGCGCGGGCGGCATCGCTGATGTTGGGGTAGGAGATATGCATGGAGAGGTTGAAGCGGTCGCTGGTCTTGCGCCAGTCGATCCAGTAGAAGCCTTCCGGGGTGCGGCGGTCGCCTTCGATCAGCTTGTGGCCCTTGGGGTTCTTGCCCAGGGAAATGCGGTAGGTCTTGAGTGGCTTGCCGTCGTTGATCAGTTGCAACTGATGGGCAGACTTGAGCACCAGGATCTTCTCGACGGGTTTACCGCCCAGGGTTTGCAGGGTGGTGGCGCACGACAGGCTGGCGAACGACAGGCAGAGCAGGGCAAGCAACCAACGCATTGGAACGATATCCGTATAAAGGCTTATTGCGCCGGTTGAGTCAGGGGCGGCACCGATTCGCTGCGCACGGGGAACACCTGTTGCCGACGGTCGGCAAAAAAGCATTCTAAGGTACGCCTGACCGTGCGGAAAGCCAGCTCGGACCAAGGGATGTCGGCTTCGTCGAACAACCTGACTTCCAGGCTCTCGGGGCCGGCGGCAAAGTCCAGGTCGATCAGTTCGGCCCGGTAGAAGATATGCACCTGGCTGATGTGCGGGACATCGATCAGCGTGTAGATATTCAGGTTGCGCACCCTGGCGCAGGCTTCCTCCAGGGTTTCGCGCATGGCGCCCTGTTCGACGGTCTCGCCGTTCTCCATAAAACCTGCGGGCAGGGTCCAGAAGCCCAGGCGCGGTTCGATGGCGCGCCGGCACAGCAACACCTGGTCGCCCCAGACCGGCAGGGTGCCGGCGACGATATTGGGATTCTGATAGTGAATGGTCTGACAGTGGTCACACACATAACGCAGGCGTGCGTCGCCTTCGGGAATGCGCTGGGTGACCGGTTTACCGCACTGGCTGCAGAAGTTCATGCTTGGGTTCCTGGGGACTGCGCCTATCTTGGCGTGCAGGGCAGTGGCCTGCAAGTTGTCGTTTAGCGACACCGCCAGGGTTTTGGGGTTGGGCACCCGTACGCTTTGGTGCATGATGCAAGGTAGCCAACAGATCGAGATGACTCATGCTGGACGAGCTACTTCGCCGGGTAAGCAATCACACACCACGCACGCTGGAAACTGACGGCCGTTTCCCTGAGGCCGCCGTACTGGTGCCGATTACCCGCAGTGACGAACCCGAGCTGATCCTGACCCTGCGTGCCAGCGGCCTGTCGACCCATGGCGGCGAAGTGGCGTTCCCGGGTGGGCGCCGCGACCCCGAAGACCCTGATCTGGTGTTCACCGCGTTGCGCGAGGCCGAAGAGGAAATCGGCCTGCCACCGGGCCTGGTGGAAGTGATCGGCCCCTTGAGCCCGCTGATCTCCCTGCACGGCATCCGCGTGACTCCCTATGTGGGGGTGATTCCCGATTACGTCGAGTACCTGGCCAACGATGCCGAGATTGCCGCGGTATTCAGCGTGCCCCTGGAGTTTTTCCGCCAGGACCCACGCGAGCATACCCACCGTATCGATTACCAGGGCCGCAGTTGGTATGTGCCCAGCTATCGGTTCGGTGAGTACAAGATCTGGGGACTGACGGCGATCATGATCGTCGAGTTGATCAACCTGCTCTATGACGATGCCGACATCAGCCTGCACCGTCCGCCAAAAAGCTTTATCAATACTTAAGCCATCGTTTGAATGGCAAGCCGTGAGGGAAGACCATGAAATACCGCCTGGGCGATGCCCGCGTCGAGACCCATCCGCACAGTTGGGTGGCGCCCAATGCCACGCTGGTAGGCAAGGTCAAGCTGGAGGAGGGGGCCAACGTCTGGTTCAACGCGGTGTTGCGTGGCGACAACGAACTGATCCTGATCGGCAAGAACAGCAACGTGCAGGACGGCAGCGTGATGCACACCGACATGGGTTACCCGCTGACCCTGGGCACTGGGGTGACGGTGGGGCACAACGCGATGCTGCATGGTTGCACCGTTGGCGACTACAGCCTGATCGGCATCAACGCGGTGATTCTTAACGGTGCAAAAATCGGCCGGCACTGCATCATCGGCGCCAATTCGTTGATCGGCGAGGGCAAGGAAATCCCTGACGGCTCGCTGGTGATGGGCTCGCCCGGCAAGGTGGTGCGGGAATTGACCGAGCAGCAGAAAAACATGCTTGAGGCCAGTGCTGCGCACTATGTGCATAACTCCCAGCGCTATGCCCGTGATCTGGTCGAGCAGGAAGAATGAGTGCAGTCGAACGCCCCGTCGCCTCGCCCTGCGTGAGCATTTGTGCGTTGGATGACGACGATATCTGCACCGGTTGCCAGCGCAATGTCGACGAAATCACCCGTTGGAGCCGCATGGACAACGCCGAGCGGCGGGTGGTACTGGGGTTGTGTCATGAGCGGGCGCTGGCCAGCGGGGTAGTATGGATGATTCCTGGTAAATCTGGCGGCTGATAGACCGCTATCGCGAGCAAGCCTGCTCCCACATTGGAATGCATTTCAAAATGGACTGCCCCCAAGAAGTTGGACACCAATCCAATTTCTTGGGGTGTTCACATGAGCAAGTATTCAGATCAATTCAAGCTCACCGCCGTCCAGGCCTACCTGGAGGATGGCAAAGGGTTCAGAACAGTAGCTCAGCGATTTGCAGTGGACTTCAGCCTGCTGCGGCGCTGGGTCTGCGCTTTCCAGAAGCATGGTCAGTTCAGCCTGCGCAAACCAGGCCAGCGGTACAGTGTGACCTACAAGCGCTCAGTCCTTGAGTACATGCACAAGCATCAGCTTTCCTCGCGCCAGACCGCCGCCCATTTCGGCCTCGGTCAGTCCTCGCAGATAGGCATTTGGGCACGGCAGCACTACAGTGGG
>NZ_VFIL01000018.1 GCF_007858285.1 Pseudomonas brenneri
TGTTCTGAACCCTTTGCCATCCTCCAGGTAGGCCTGAACAGCGGTGAGCTTGAATTGATCTGAATACTTGCTCATGTGAACACCCCAAGAAATTGGATTTGTGTCCAACTTCTTGGGGGCAGTCCATAAGCCCGTACACATTGGATTGGCGGGTATCCCCGACTTATTCTTCCTTACGCGGCCGACCGCCCTTCTTGCCATTGGCGCGGGCGGCTTCGGACTTGGCAGCACTGGTTTTACGGCCATTGCGCGATGCCACCATGCTCGCGGCCAGATCCATCAAGGGCTGGCTCGTGGCAATCAGGCCGCTGATGGAAACATGCAGGTCTCGGCCCTCACAGCACAGCGCCTTGCCACCAAACCCGACCTCAAGCTTCTGGAAGTCCTGTACAGAAAAACCTTCGAACTCCACAAGGCCGGCCACCGGCAACACAATGCGGCTGCCGTCGCCGAAGCCGATGGAGATGCAGTCATCTTCGTAGCGCACGGAACTGGCATTGGCGTACACCCGCTTGAGCTTGCGCCCACGGGCCACGGCCTTATCAATATCGGTCTCAGTGATAGGTGCATCGGGTCGGACTTTGGCTTTTACAATTTTCATAACTCAATCTCTACGGAACCTGGCGCCCTCACCAGATTCAAAATGGTTCGCCGCCCCGCAACATCATGCCGGGCACTGGCAATCACGTAGACACCCCGCCGGATGACCAGACCCGGCACAACCTCATCGGCCTCCCAATCCCAGGAATGGTTGTCCAGGCAGACCGTTTGCAGCTTCTCCCACCAGATCCTTCGTGCCCGCGCCAGATAATGTCGCTGCCGCAGTGTCTGGCGAATGCCTTCCAGAACTGCACCTGATGGTCGCCGCCGCTCGGGATCCACATCCCACAACTCCACGTCCCCATCCAGAAAACTGAAACGAAAACGCGCATCCCAGTCCTTGCCCGCCACATGGACGTGCGGCGGGCAATGCTCATCCCGGAGCAACACTGCAATCACATGTCCCTTGTAAGTGCCTACTCTCATCGTAACCCATCCGTTAGGTTATTTTTCAGCGATCAGCGCTTTATCGAGCACCAACCGACAACCGGCGCCTTCTAATTGCCAGGGCTGCCTCACAGACTAGTAACGATTGGTACGGCTTCAAATGCCGGGTTGTAACCGCGAATACCCAGGACCTACGGGCTCAAACACCTAGATCAAAACTTGTATTCCAGCATCCCGCTCAACGTGCGACCGCGCGCCAGGCTGAGGTTGTTGGCGTCGCCCATGGCAACGAAATAGGCTTCGTCAGTGGCGTTTTCCAGGGCCAGGCCAAGGTTCAAATGGTCAGTCATCCAGTAACTGGCATACAGGTCATAGAGGGTGTATTGCGGCCACAGTGCCTGGTCGATGAACTCGTAGCCCTGCTGGTTGAGGTTGGCGCCGTTGCCCGAGCTGTAGCGCACTCGCACCCCGGTATCCAGGCGCTTTTCCAGGAACCGCGCGCCCAGGGTCAACGAGCCGCGATCTGCTGGCATATAAGTGGCGTTGCCCATGATCCGGCCGCAGCTTTCCTTATTGTTGGCAACATCGTCATCCAGCACTTCATAGGTCGTGACCGGCCGGATACCCGGGCGGCCATCCGGGCGAATGTAGGATTCGATACGTGTGGTTCGGGGCCCGCTGGTCTTGGCGCCGCCCATGTAATAGTTCTTCGAGCAAAAGTCGTTACTGCCGATCATGTGGGTGTAGCTCAGGTTCGCGTAGGCCCGGCCCATGTCGTAGTTGAGTTGGTATTCCATGCCGCGAAAGCGCGTCGGCGCCGTGTTGTTGACGTAGGCCATGGTCCCCAGGAAACCGCCAATGCTGGTTTCCGGCAAGCTGACGCTGTGGTTGAGGAATGAGAAGTTTTCGATCTTGGTATCGAAGTAGGCGACCTTCATGCCCAGGCGATCGTCGTTGAAAAACAACCCTTCCTTGAACACGTTGACGCCCATTTCCCAATCCCGCGACTCTTCAGCCTTCAGATAAGGGTTGGGAAACACCCGCTCTGACGAGTTGCCGCCATGGGGCCGACCGGTCATGAAAGTCTCCGTGACTGCCGGCGGGCGCCAGCCCTTGCCCCAGCGCGCATAGAGTTGCATCCACTCAAGCCCCGGCTTGATACCGATGCCAAAGGTGGGCGAGAAGTGCCCTTCTTCATTGTCGATATCAAACACCTCGGCCACCCGCTTGGCGCCCACCAGGCTGTTGTAGAAACGGTCACGCTTGTAGAGGGTCATCCCGGTTTGACCCTCAAGCCGATAGCGGTCGTACCGCAGGCCGGCATCCAGGGTCAGCCAGTTGTCGTACTCGTATTGCAGATTGCTGAACAGGCTGGCGATGGTGCGCTTGCCGCCCGGGGTGGCGCCTTCGACGTACGGCAGCAAGCCCTGGAGGTTGACCGCCTCGACCTTGTTGGTACGCGGTTTGAATTCGTCCTGGTACATCTCCAGGCCGTAGTTCCATTTGACCTGTCCCAGCGTATTGAAATCGAAGCGCGAGGTGTTGTCGGCCTGCAAGCCCCAGGTGTCGGTCTGGAAGTGGTCGGTGTAGCCGCCGACCTCGTTGCCCGTGCCCGGCGTCGCCAGGTTCGGCGCATGGGTCCGCTCCAATTGAGTCGTGACGTAATACGCCTTGGCCTTGAAGTCGATCAGTGGGTTGTCCGGGATGTAGCTGTAGTCCAGCGCGACGTTCTTGGCGTTGAGGTTGTTCTTGCTCACGCGCTGGTAGTAAACGCTTTGCCCATCGTCGGCGGTATAGGCCCAGGCGTCGTTGCTGTCGCTATCGGTTTGCAGGTAGCTCAGTTGCACGCGCTGATCGTTGGGCAGGTTCAAGCCCAGCTTGACGATCTGTGAACGGGTCACGCTGCCCATATCGCCGACTTCGCTGTTCAACCAATCGTCAAACGCTTCGGGTTGGTATTTGCGCGCGCGCAGGTTGGTGCCCAGTTTCTGGTCGTTGTTGGTACCGGCGCGGTAATCGCCAAAGTGCCGCTCGCTGTAGCCCAGCAGCACATCGCCACGCTCATCGCCAAAGGCAAACACCCCGCTGCCGTTAAAGTTAGTGCCATTGCCCAGTTTGCCGATGCCGTTACCCGCGCGCAGACGCCCGCCGTACTCCTTGCCATCGGCCAAAAACTCACTGGCGTCCAGGGTCTTGAAGGACGCAATCCCGCCGAGCACCGCCGCGCCGCCCATGCCCGACTGGCTGCCCTTGTCGATCTCGATACTGGAGACAAATTCGGGGTCGATCACCATCGTCCCGTTGCGCTGCTGGTGGCCGTTTACGTTGAAGTTCTGGCGCATGCCATCGATGTTCATATTCACCCGGCCGTAGTCCTGCACCCCACGGATATTCACCGACAGGCCAGGGTCACGCTGGTTGACGGCGGTGTAGACACCAGCAGTTTCTTCGAGCATATCGGCGGCATGCCGGGGTGGGCGCTTGTCGATCTGCTCGCGGGTGATCACCGCCACCGAGCGCGGCGTTTCGTACACCCAGTCACTGGGCTTGCCGTTGGTAGTGGCGTTGATGGTCGTGGTGCCGACAGTCAACGCGCTGTCCTGTTCGACACTGACGCGATTGAGGGTGACCTGGCGTTCGCCGGTAAAGCGATACTCCACCGGTGCGCTGCCCAACAAACGCCCCAGGCCTTCCTGGGCGCTGTACTGGCCCTTGAGCGCGGTGCTGCTGAGGCCTTGCAGGCGCGGGCTGTCGAACAGCACCTGCAGGCCGGCCTGGTCGGCAAAGGCCAGGACTGCGCCGCCCAGAGGTTGGGCGGGAATATCGAACATCAGCGTCGCAGGTTGCGAAGCGCCAGCCACAGGAGCGGCGGCGTAGGCTTGCCCTGCGCTGGCAAACAGACCCAAGTGAATGGCCAGGGCCAACCGGCTGCCGGTGGTGCGCCCTTTGGTGATTGCAGACATTGTGGTGATCCCTTCGCTGAGCGTTTTTTGTTTATGCGAATACTTCTCGATTAGCAAGACGCGTCAGGGATAGGGACTCAGTAAGTGTTTCTGAAAATTATTGGAAGATCAGCCAGGAGTGCGGACTTTTGTAGGAGCTGGCTTGCCGGCGATAGCGTCACCTCGGTGTGCCAGATAGACCGAGTTGCCTGCATCGCCGGCAAGCCGGCTCCTACACAGTGTCGGTCTACAGAGGGGTTTGCGGTGTGTCAGTAGATCAGGCTGACACCCGCCAGATCAAAGCGCCGCACCTGCAACTCTTCGGTCAAGGTGCCCAGCGCCTTGTCCAGCATGTCGAGGCGCACCACCGCGCTGACTTCACGCTTGCCCAGCTCGGCATCGGTCAGCACCACCCGGCCGGGGCGGTAGCGATTGAGCTCTTCAACCACCTTGGCCAGCGGCTGGCGATCGAACACCAGCACCCCGCGCCGCCAACTGGTGGCCCGGGCCAGGTCAAGGTTGGGCAGGTCAACCACACCGTTTTGCATGCTGTAGCGGGCGGCCTGCCCTTCCTGGAGGACCGTGGTTTGTGGCTTGTCTTGCTGGGTCACGGCCACGCTGTGTTGCAGCACACCCACCCACGCCTGGTCGTCTGCCTCGCGACCGACCACAAAGCGCGTGCCCAGCGCCCGAGTTTGCCCGCCAGCACTCCGCACCACGAATGGCCGGGTTTCCTGTCCAGCCATGGGCGCCACGTCGAAAATCGCCGAGCCGGCCAACAGGCTGATCCGGCGCTGCTCGCCGTCGAAGTCCAGGCGGATGGCGCTGGAGGAATCCAGTTCCACGGTGCTGCCGTCCACCAGGCGGACCATGCGCACTTCGCCCTTGGCAGTCAGGTAGTCGGCCTGCATCTGCAGCAAGGCTTGCGGCCCCTGCAACCAGCCAACACCGGCGACCACCAGCAACAGCGCGACGCTTGCGGCCACGCGCCATGGCCGCCGACGCTGGGCGCGACGCGATGGCACACCAACCGAAGGCGGACGCTGGCGATGCACCGGCGTGTCCAATTGCAAGTCGCCCAGCGCCGCCCAGGTCTGCTGGGCAAACGCCAGTTCCGCAGCGTGACGGCTGTCGCTGTCGATCCAGCGTTGCAGTTCGGCATGCTCCTGCACATCCAGCCCACCCGCATGCAGGCGCACTGCCCAATCGGCGGCGGTCTCAGTAATGCTGGGCTGTTGCGACTCCGGGCTATTCACGTGTGAGTCTCGAATTCTCGTTGTATGAAACAGTGACGTTTGAGCAGCATTTTTCCAGTAATTCATTCATCGGATGGCGTCACATCGCCCTCCCGCAAACGCTGCATGACATGTGCCAGCGCCTTGGCCAGATGTTTTTGCACTGAACTGTCGGAAATTTCAAGGTGCCGCGCGACCTGGGCGTGGGTCATGCCTTCAACGCGGTTAAGGCGGAAAATCTGCTGCGTACGCTCCGGCAGTTCCGCCAACGCCTGCTTCAATGCCTGTCGCTGTTGTTGCGCCATTGCCTGAGCCTCCAACCCGGCCACTTCATCTTCAATCTCGGCCAGCGCCTCATGGGGCACGGAGTCGGTCTTGCGCCGTGCTTCCTGGCGGATATGGTCGATCAGCAGATTGCTCGCCGTGCGGTAGAGATAGCCCTGGGAGTTGTCGATCCGTTCACTGGAGGGCTTTTGTGCCAGGCGCAGAAAGCTCTCCTGCACCAGGTCCGCAGCCAACTGAGGGTCCCGTACCTTGCGCAGCAGATACCGGCGCAGGGTATCGGCATGCTTGAGAAAGAGGCCCTTGAGATCCACGTCCGACAAACCGACTCCCTGGGATGTAAAGGAAACAGGCGGGCATCTTAAGCGTTGTCGAGAATGATTTTCAATTGATATCCGCTCTTGGGCAGTGTCGAAAAACCTTATTCAGCGTTCGATAATCGAACGGTTATCCACAGCAGGACACTTCGTCAATTGACCAAATTAACTATTCAGTACATTTTGTCCTCATCAATAAAAACAACAGTGGAGACATCCCTATGCCACCTATTGTGCTGGTCCTCAACGGTCCCAACCTGAACCTGCTCGGCACCCGCGAACCGGCCACCTATGGCCACGAGACCCTGGCCGACGTCGCCGCGCTATGCGGTCGCAGCGCCGAACAATTCGGGCTGAAACTGGAGTTTCGCCAGACCAACCATGAAGGCGAACTGCTGGACTGGATCCACGGCGCCCGCGCCCGTTGTGCCGGGATTGTCATCAACCCAGCGGCCTGGACCCACACCTCGGTAGCCATCCGCGACGCCCTGGTGGCCAGTGAATTGCCGGTGATCGAAGTGCATCTGTCCAACGTGCACGCCCGTGAACCCTTCCGCCACCATTCCTTCGTCTCGCCTATCGCCAAGGCCGTGCTCGCCGGGTTTGGCAGCCACGGCTATCACCTGGCCCTTGAGCATTTCAGCCGGGAACTCAAATGAAGCCGCGTATTCTTGCCGGCCTGATCGGCGCTGGCATCCAAGCGTCGCGTACACCGGCCCTGCATGAGCAGGAAGGCGATGCCCAAGGCTTGCGCTACCTGTATCGCCTGATCGATCTGGATCAGTTGCACCTGGACAGCAGCGCCCTGCCCGACCTGCTCAAGGCCGCCGAGCAGATGAACTTCACCGGGTTGAACATCACCTACCCCTGCAAGCAAGTGATCCTGGCGCTGCTCGATGAACTGTCGCCCGAAGCGCGAGGCATCGGCGCGGTCAACACGGTGGTGTGGCGCGACGGCAAGCGCATTGGCCACAACACCGACTGCCTGGGTTTTGCCGAAGGGTTTCGCCGTGGCCTGCATGAGGCTGCGCGCCAACGCGTGGTGCAGATGGGGGCCGGTGGCGCGGGCGCGGCAGTGGCCCACGCACTGTTGGCCGAAGGGGTTGGGCAGTTGAGTATTTTTGATGTGGATAACGACCGCGCCCAAAGCCTGGCTGCCAACCTCAATCAGCATTTCGGTCCCGGCCGGGCGTATGCCGGCAGTGACCTCGATAGCGCGATGGCGGCGACTGACGGCCTGGTCAACACCACGCCCATGGGCATGGCCAAGCTGCCGGGCATGCCGGTACCAGCGGGCTTGTTACGCGCGGATTTATGGGTAGCGGACATCGTCTACTTCCCGCTGGAAACCGAACTGTTGCGCACGGCCAGGGCCTTGGGTTGCCGCACGTTGGATGGGGGGAATATGGCCGTGTTCCAGGCGGTGAAGGCGTTTGAGTTGTTCAGCGGCAAGAAAGCAGATGCACAAAGGATGCTCGATCATTTCCAGAGCATGAATACTTCACGGTAGGAACCGAATCCAAATGTGGGAGCGGGCTTGCTCCCACACAAGCCCACCCCACATTGAGTTCGGCGGGGGAGTCAGGCCTGTAGGTAACGCAGCACCGACTCGCAGATCATCGCCCGATGCCGCTGCTTGATTGCCTCATCCGACAACTCGATCTGAAAGATCTCACTGAAGGTATGCCGGTTGGACACCCGGTAAAAGCTGAACGAATTGATCAGTAAATGCACATCCAGCGGCTCCAGCCCAGCGCGAAATACCCCCAGTTCCGCCCCCCGGCGCAAGGTCGCGCCCAGCGCTTCAAGGATGTTGCTGTTCATTGCCTTGATCGCATCCGACTCTTTCACATACTCGGCGTTGTGAATGTTCTCGATGCTGACAATCCGCACAAAATCCACATTCTGGTCATGGTGGTCGAAGGTGAACTCCACCAGGCGTCGGATCGCTTCACGGGGTTCCAGTTCGGTGAGGTTCATCCGGGTCTCGGTGTTGCGGATATCCCCGTAGAGCTTTTCCAGGACCTCGACGTACAGCTGTTCCTTACTGCCGAAGTAGTAATAGATCATGCGTTTGGAGGTGTGGATGCGCTCGGCGATGGCATCCACCCGCGCACCGGAAAGCCCCTGCTGCACGAACTCGACAATGGCCTCTTGCAGAATGTTCTCGCGGGTCTTTTCCGGGTTGTTCTTGCGGCTCTTGCGCGGCGCCAGGGGGGCGTCGGGCAGTTCGGACGTCGGGTTCATGGTGCGCTCACGGCCATTTATGCAGGCCGTGATTATGGGCCGCCACGTCGTACGAAGGAAGCGCCAACCCCCTACAACTTGGCCTGGCGCACCGCACCGCTGCGCGACTTGGCCATGGCCGCCAGGCGTACCGCCACATTGGCCGCGCCATAACCCGCATAGCCGTTTTTGCGCTGGATGATCTCGAAGAAAAACCGCCCTTCGAAGGGCTCGGTGTACACGTGAAACAACTCACCGCCCTGGGCGTCACGGTCGTACAACACGTTGTAGTACGCCAGCTCGCTGAGAAACTGATCGTCGAAATCAAACCGCGCCGCCAGGTCATCGTAATAGTTGAGCGGGATATCCAGCAGCGGCACGCCCGCCTCCTTGGCCCGGCTGACCTCGGCGAAAATATCCGCGCAATCGAAGGCAATGTGATGCACCCCGGAGCCACGGTAGCTCGATAGCGCGTGGGAGATCGCCGTATTGCGGTTCTCGGAAATATTCAGCGGCAGGCGGATCGAGCTGCAGCGGCTGCGCAGCGCCCGGCTCTTGACCAGGCCGTAGGGGTCCGGCAACACCACTTCATCGTCGGCCTCGAAATCCAGCAGGCTCTTGTAGAACAGCACCCAACTGTCGAGGCTGTCGGCCGGCAAAGCCATGGCCATATGGTCGATGCGCAGCAAGCCACCGCTGTTGCTGCTTGCGGTTTGCAGGTTGAAATCAGTGTCGTAGATCCCGCCCGCGTGCTGGTCCACCAGGTAGATCAGGCTGCCATCCGGCGCACGCACCGCCGCCAGCTCCAGTTCATTGGGCCCGACCAAGCCACGATAGGGTTGGCCCTTGTAGGCCACTGCCCGTTCCAGGGCCTTGGCGCTGTCCTTGACGCGGATCGCCGTGGCGCACAACGACGGGCCATGGGCCTCGAAAAAGTTGTGGGCAAAGGAGTAAGGCTCGCAGTTGAGGATCAGGTTGATATCGCCCTGACGCAGCAGGCTCACACTCTTGGACCGGTGCTGCCCGGCCTTGACGAACCCCAGGCGCTGCAGCCATTGCGTGAGCCGGGCGCCGAGGTTTTCATCCACCGCGAACTCCAGGAACTCGATGCCATCGTACTCGCTGGCAGGCGGGGTTTCGAACAGGATATCCACCGGCGTAGCCTGTTGTTCCAGGCGTTGACGGGTCTTCTCTTCCAGATACAGCAACGAGCGCAAACCATCCGCCGCGTTGGCCCGGGTGGGCGCAGCGCGAAAACCATCGTTGAAAATCTCCAGGGACAGCGGCCCGGTGTAGCCACTCTGGATGATCGGCGCCAAGAAGCCCGGCAGGTCGAACTCGCCCTGGCCGGGGAAACAACGGAAATGACGACTCCACTCCAGCACATCCATGGCCAGGATCGGCGCGTCGGCCATTTGCACGAAGAAGATCTTGTCGCCGGGAATCTCGGCAATGGCCGCCGGATCGCCCTTGAGCGACAAGGTATGAAAACTGTCCAGCAACACCCCGAGACTGGGGTGATCGATCTCGCGCACCAGTTGCCAGACCTGTTGCCAGGTGTTGACGTGCCGGCCCCAGGCCAGGGCTTCGTAGCCAATGCGCAAGCCGCGCCGACCGGCGTGTTCGGCCAAAAGACTCAAGTCATCGCGCAGGATCGAATGTTCGCCCGTGGAATCCGCCGAGGCATTGCTGCACACCAGCACCAGGTCGGTGCCCAGTTCCTGCATCAGGTCGAACTTGCGCTCGGCCCGCTCCAGGTTGCGCGCCAGGCGTTCGCGGCGGCATCCTTCGAAGTCGCGAAACGGCTGGAACAGCGTGATGGCAATGCCCAGGTCGGCACACATCTGCCGCACTTCGCGGGGGCTGCCGTCGTAATACAGCAAGTCGTTCTCGAAGATTTCCACCCCATCAAACCCAGCCGCAGCAATGGCTTCGAGCTTTTCCGGCAGGGTGCCGCTCAGGGAAACTGTGGCGATGGAACGTTGCATGGGGTGACTCCCGGCAATGAAGGCTGGTCTTGTTTGCGGCAAATTATTGGCCGCGCGCAATAATAAAGCAGCAATTCAAAATGTACGAACCGGTTAGTTTTATGGGCGATTATCGAACACAATGGCAATTGGCGAATTGACGATTTTTTAGCCACTGCGCACCATCGATTGCGCATCCAGGGCCGCTTTTAATCGGCGTGCACCTGTGATCACGACCCAGAACACACCATAAGAATTTCAAAAAACGGGTACCTCTCATGCCTTCGCAAAACTCCGCCGTGGCCCCGCGCCCCGGCAACCCGCAAGCGGCTATTGGCGACAAGATTCGCGGCGCCCTCGCCGTCGGCAAAACCCGCTGGGGCATGCTGGCCCTGGTGTTTTTCGCCACCACCCTGAACTACATCGACCGCGCCGCCCTGGGCGTGATGCAGCCGATCCTGGCCAAGGAGATGAGCTGGACGGCGATGGACTACGCCAACATCAACTTCTGGTTCCAGGTCGGTTACGCCATTGGTTTTGTCTTGCAAGGCCGGTTGATCGACCGGGTCGGCGTCAAGCGTGTGTTCTTCTGCGCGGTGCTGTTGTGGAGCATCGCCACCGGCGCCCACGGCCTGGCGACCTCAGCAGTGGGCTTTATGGTCTGCCGCTTTATCCTCGGCCTGACCGAAGCGGCCAACTACCCCGCCTGCGTCAAGACCACCCGCCTGTGGTTCCCCGCTGGCGAGCGCGCGGTGGCCACCGGCATCTTCAACGCCGGCACCAACGTCGGCGCCATGATGACCCCGATGCTGTTGCCACTGGTGCTGCATGTGTGGGGCTGGCAGGCCGCCTTCCTGTGCATGGCGGCGCTGGGTGGTATCTGGCTGGTGTTCTGGGGCCTGAAGTACTACAACCCCGAAGACCATCCAAGCGTGAAGCAATCGGAACTGGACTACGTGCAACAGGAAGTCGAGCCGGAACAACCGCGCGCGCCCTTCAGTCGCATCCTGCGCATGCGCGGCACCTGGGCCTTCGCCATTGCCTACGCCCTGACCGCGCCGGTGTTCTGGTTCTACCTATACTGGCTGCCGCCGTTTCTCAACCAGCAATACAACCTGGGGATCAACGTGACCCAGATGGGTATCCCGCTGATCATCATTTACCTGACGGCAGACTTCGGCAGCGTGGGCGGCGGGATCCTGTCCTCGTTCCTCATCGGTCGCGGCATGCAGCCGATCAAGGCGCGCTTGCTGTCGATGCTGCTGTTTGCCTGCTGCATCGTCGGCGTGATCATGGCCGCAGGCTCCAGCCAGTTGTGGGTCGCGGTGTTTGCCATCTCCCTGGCCATCGGCGCGCACCAGGCCTGGACCGCCAATATCTGGAGCCTGGTGATGGACTACACGCCCAAGCACATGATGAGCACGGTGTTCGGTTTTGGCGGGATGTGCGCGGCCATCGGCGGGATGTTCATGACGCAGATCGTCGGCCATATCCTGACCGTGACCAACAACAACTACACCGTGCTGTTCACCCTGATCCCGGCGATGTACTTCCTTGCCCTGACCTGGATGTACTTCATGGCACCGCGCAAGATCCCGACGGTCGAGGTCTGATTCACCGCCGCCGCTGCTGCCAGGCAGCGGCCAACCCGCTCAGGCAGATCACCCCGATCCCGACCACCGTGGTCAGGTCCGGGGTGTGGTTGAACACCAGCCAGCCCAACAACCCCGCAAACACGATCTGGCAATAGCCGAACGGCGCCAGCAAGGCCGGCGCGGCGAAGCGGAAGGCCTGGGTCAGCATCAAGTGCGCGGTCATCCCGCAACTGCCCAGCGCCAGCATCAACAGACCATGGCCCAGGGTTGGTACTTCCCAGAAGAACGGCACCAGCGCGCTCATCACCAGGGTGTTGCACAGGCCGGCGAAGAAGTTGCTGGTGGTCGGGCTGTCGTACTGGCTGAGGATGCGGGTCAACAGTTGGTAGAAGCAGAAGAACAACGCCGAGACCAATGGCAACAACACCGCCGGGGTGAACAACTCACCGCCGGGGTGCACGATGATGATCACCCCGACAAACCCGCAGATCACCGCCAGCCACTGGCCCCGCGTCACATGCTCGCCGAGCAGCGGCACCGACAGGGCCGTCACCAGGATCGGCGCCAGGAAGTTCACCGCCGTGGCCTCCGCCAGCGGGATGTAATGCAAGGCTGCGGTAAAAAACAGGCTGGTACCCAGCAGGCACAAGGCCCTGGCGACCTGCAACAACGGGCGCTTGCTGCGCAGCACGCGCAGGCCCGATTGCGGCAGGAAAATCCCCGCCATCAGCAGCGTATGCACCATGTACCGGGCCCATACCACCATCACGATCGGATAGAAGCCGGCCAGGTATTTGGACAAGGCGTCATGGCTGGAAAACAGGAGCGTCGCCAGTACAATCAGCGCGATGCCCTTGAAGGGATGGTTGACGCCGGAAAGAGGGGTGCTGAGGGTCATTGAATTCTCGTGCGTGACAGGCTGAAATGACCGCCGCAAGCAGTGGCACTCAACGCGCTAATCTAGAGCGGGTGGTGCATCGGTCTCAAGAGCATAACCAAACAGCGGGCGATCAGCGCACTAAATTGCCCAAACCCAGTCCAACGCTGCACGCCAGCCTGCCATTGCATGCTGTTTAACCAAGGCCAGTCCCCAATGAAAAAAACCCTGTTGATCCTTTCGACCCTCGCCCTGCTCAGCGCCTGCGATAAATCCCCCCAGGCCCCGAAGCCGGCGCCGCCCTCCGTACAGGCGACCCTGGTGCCGGAAACCCTGCCCACCGACAAATGGGTCGGCAAGTGGGTCGGCGTCGAAGGCCTGCACCTGACCGTCAGCAAGGACGACAGCATCGGCCGCGGGCATTACCTGTTGACCATGCAATACGGCCTCGATGCCGACGCCTCCGGCACCTTCAAAGGCGAGGCTGGCGAAGACGGCATCACCTTCAACCGCCCGGACGGCCCGCAAGTGCTGCGTGCTGGCGACGGTGCAGCCACTGGCCTGAAATGGCTGGCTGATAAAAAAGACTGCCTGGTGGTCAATACAGGCGAAGGGTATTGCCGCCAATAACGGCCATACTCACTCACCACAACCCCTATTACTGTAGGAGCGAGCTTGCTCGCGAAAGTCGTTAACGCTAACGCCGCATGCCTGGTTTAACGCGGGCCTTGGCGTTTTTCGCGAGCAAGCTCGTTCCTGCATAACGATCATCAAGAGGATAGCCACATGCTATGGAAAAAAGGTCGGCGCAGCGACAACGTGGTCGACGCGCGCAATGACAGTGGTGGCGGCGGTGGCGGCATGCGCTTTGGTGGCGGCAAGGGCCTGAGCCTGACCGCCATCGTGCTGATCGTCGGTATCGGTCTGTTGACCGGCCAGGACCCGATGCAGATCCTCGGGCAACTGAGCGGCCAGATGACCGAGCAGGCGCCTTCGGTCAGCCCGCAAACACGCCAGGCACCGCCCGCCAACGATGAGCAGGCAGACTTTGTGCGTGCCGTGCTGGGCGACACCGAAGACACCTTTGGCCAGGTGTTCCAGGAAAACGGCCTGGCCTACAAGAATCCCAAGCTGATCCTGTTCCGTGGCCGGGTGAATTCCGCCTGCGGTGGCGCGACCTCCGCCAGCGGCCCGTTCTATTGCCCGGCCGACCAGCAGGTCTACCTGGACCTGGATTTCTTCCGGGAAATGTCCCAACGCTTCCAGGCGGCCGGCGATTTTGCCCAGGCTTATGTGATCGCCCACGAAGTCGGTCACCACGTGCAAACCCTGCTGGGAATTTCTTCGAAGATCCAGGTCGCGCGCCAGCAAGGCCGGCAGATGCAAGGCGATGGTGGCTTGCTGGTCCGCCAGGAACTGCAGGCCGACTGCTTCGCCGGGGTCTGGGCCAACCGCGCGCAAAAGCGCCTGAACTGGCTGGAACCGGGTGACATCGAAGAAGCGCTGAACGCCGCCAACGCCATCGGCGACGACCGCTTGCAGCAGCAGGGCCAAGGCCGCGTAGTACCTGACTCGTTCACCCATGGCACTTCGCAACAGCGGGTCCGCTGGTTCAAGACCGGGTTTGCCCAAGGCCAGATCAGCCAATGCGACACGTTTTCGGCCAAGAGTCTGTAAATGAATAAGCGATGCGGATGGCTGCTGGGCCTGCTGATCACCTGCTCTACCGCCACCCTGGCCGCCGGGCAGGCGGTCAAGGTGATCAGCCCCGATCGATTCACCCTGCAAGCCGGCGACCTGAGCCTGGGCCTTAGCCAGGACTGGCGCCAGCCGCTGCCGCAGGTCACCCGCGCGCTGATTATCGTGCATGGCCGGCTGCGTAATGCCCAGACCTACCTCAAAAGCGCCGAGGACGCCGCCGCCCACGCCGGGCAAGGCGCCAACACCCTAGTGATCGCGCCGCAGTTTCTCAACGATGCGGATATCCAGCGCCATCACCTGGGCGATAGCGTGCTGCGCTGGCACGGCAATGCGTGGATGGCCGGCGAGTCGTCAATCGGCCATGGCCAGATCAGTTCCTACGGCGCCTTGGACCAGATCATCAAGCACCTGGGCAACCGCACACTGTTCCCGACCCTCAAGGAAATAGTGGTCGCCGGGCATTCCGGTGGTGGCCAGGTGGTGCAACGCTTTGCCCTGACCGGCCATGCGCACCCGGCCCTGCAAGCGGCGGGGATCAGCCTGCGTTATGTGATCGCCAACCCGTCGTCCTATGCCTACTTCAGCCCGCAACGCCCGGTGCAATTCGCGCCGGCCAGTTGCTCAGGATTCAATGACTGGAAGTACGGCATGCAAAAGCTGCCGACCTACGCCAACGGCCAAAGCCCCGAGCAACTGGAAAAAGCCTACGTCGCACGCGATATCACCTACCTGCTGGGCCAACAAGACACCGACCCCAACCACCCGGCCCTGGACAAGAGCTGCGCCGCCGAGGCCCAGGGCGCTTATCGGCTGATTCGCGGGCACAACTATTTCGACTACCTCAAGCAGCGGCATCCGCAGTTGAGCCAGCGGTTGGTTGAAGTGCCAGGGGTTGGGCATGACGGCGACAAGATGTTTACCTCACCCGAAGGGCAGGCGGCCCTGTTCCACTAATCCTTCAGACAAAACCCAATCAGAAATGTGGTGCTTGGTTTAGATCATCTGGCGCAATGCCGCGCAGTCCTTGGCATGCCAATCGGCCAATTCCGGCCAAGGGTTTTCCGGCAAGTTCACCAACACTGTCCGCGCTCCCGCCGCCCGGCCGCAATCGAGGTCGAAGCGATAGTCACCCACCATCACCATCTCGGCGGGCGCTACATCCCACGCCTGCGCCAGTTTCAGCAGGCCACCGGGATCCGGCTTGGGCGGGGCGTCGTCGCGGCCCAGCACATCTTCCACGGCAAAACAGTCTGCCAGGCCGATAGCCTGCAAGGTGATGTGCGCCAACTCCTGGGCATTGCGCGTCAGGATCCCCAGGCGACAGCCCCGTGCCGCCAAATCACGCACCAACTCCACCGCGCCCGTGGCGGCCACCGAACCCAGCGCCAGTTCGCGCTCATGCGCCAACAACCAGGCATGCTTGGCCGCCGCTTCGGCCGCAGGCAATGCCGCCAGGTGGGTGAGAATGTCGTCGGTGGGCGGAATTTCCAGCGCCACGCGGATCGCCGCAAAGTCATGCACGGCCACAGTCAGGGTGCCGTCCATGTCGAACACCCAGTGTTTGACGTGCGCCAGGCTCACGCCCAATCCTTGCGATGGCGAATCAAGCCTTCCTGAGTCACCGAGGCCACTAGTTGGCCAGCGCGGTTGTACACACTGCCACGGGAGAACCCACGGGAATTGCCGGCCCATGGGCTGTCCATGGCGTACAGCAACCAGTCATCGGCACGCAGATCGGCGTGAAACCATAACGCATGGTCCAGGCTGGCCACTTGCATGTCCTTCTGCCACACAGTTTTGCCATGGGGCAGTAACGAGGTGGTCAGCAGGCCGAAGTCCGAGGCATAAGCCAGCAGGTATTTGTGCAGCGCCGGCAAATCGGCCAGGGCACCATCGGCGCGGAACCACACATATTTGACCGGATCGGACGGCTGCGGGTTGAACGGGTCTTTCTCAGTCACCGGCCGCACTTCGATCGGCTTGGGGCACAGCAATTTTTCGCGCATGGACTCAGGAATCAGGTGCGCGCGCTGCTGGGTCAGTTCCAACTCCGACGGCAGGTTCTCCGGCCCCACCACTACCGGCATGGTGGTCTGGTGCTCGAAGCCTTCTTCGTCGTACTGGAACGAGGCACTGCAGGTGAAGATCGGGTTGCCCTTCTGAATCGCCGTCACCCGACGCGTACTGAAACTGCCGCCATCGCGTACCCGGTCCACTTGATAGACCACCGGCAGCCCGGCATCCCCAGGGCGCAGGAAATAGCCGTGCAACGAATGCACATGCCGCGCTTCTTCGACGGTCTGGCTGGCCGCCGACAGCGACTGGCCCAAGACCTGGCCGCCGAACAGTTGGCGAAAGCCCAAGTCCTGGCTGCGGCCGCGAAAGAGGTTTTCTTCAATCGGTTCCAGGGTCAGCAAATCGACCAGATCTTCCAACACTTGGCTCATACACTCTCCTCAGAGCAAAACGGTTTCTACCTTCTATTTTCTACTGTAGGAGCGAGCTTGCTCGCGAAAAGCCCAGGGATGACGCAGGGTGTCAGGCCTCCCGCGTAACCGTTGACGTTTTTCGCGAGCAAGCCCGCTCCTACAAGTATTACCGCCTGCCTATCCGTGCAGCGTGTCCAACCATTGGGCGCGGGTGATGCGATACAACACATGATGGCGCAGCGGATCGTCCGCCGCGAGCCTGGGGTGTTGAAAATCTGCCGCCGGATCGTAATGCATGCCGATGGCCTGCATGACTTTCTGCGACGCCAGGTTGGCCTCGGTGGTGAAGGCCACGATCTGCTCCAGTTGCAAACGGTCAAACCCACAGCGCAATGCGGTCCAGGCCGCCTCACTGGCAAACCCCAGGCCCCAGTGCTCGCGGGCCAGGCGCCAGCCAATTTCCACCGCTGGGGTGAAGTCGGCTTCAAAGCCGACATTCAGCAACCCCGTCAGGCCGATAAACTCGCCGCTGTCCTTGCGCTCCAGGGCCCACAGGCCAAATCCATACTCAGCAAAATGCCCACGTATTCGCCCGATCAATGCCGCACTTTCCAAGCGGTCCAGGGGGGCCGGGAAATAGCGCATCACCTGCGGATCGGCACACATCCGGGCAAATTCCGGCAGGTCGCTGTCGCGCCACTGGCGCAGCACCAGGCGCGCGCTTTCCAACTCCAGTATCGGCTCCATCGTTCCCCTCCCTTGCCATGTGCGTGAGTGTACAGCGCTGTTAAGATCCGTCGCTGGTTCCTGTCAGAAATTGCCATGCCTTTGCCACTGATCTACCACGACGACTACAGCCCCGAATTCCCGGCGGATCATCGCTTCCCCATGGACAAGTTCCGGCTGCTGCGCGATCACCTGGTCGACAGCGGCCTGACCCAGGACAGCCAGTTGCTGCGCCCCCAATTATGCCCGGCCGACGTCCTCGCCCTGGCCCATGACCCTGGCTATATCGAACGCTATATGAGCGGTGAGTTGTCCCGCGAAGACCAACGGCGCCTCGGCCTGCCCTGGAGCGAGGCCCTGGCCCGACGCACCGTGCGTGCGGTCGGCGGCTCGTTGCTGGCCGCCGAGCAGGCCCTGGAGCACGGCCTGGCCTGCCACCTGGCGGGCGGCACCCACCATGCCCATTACGACTACCCGGCGGGCTTTTGCATCTTCAATGACCTGGCGGTGATCAGCCACTACCTGCTGGCCAGCGGACGGGTCAACCGGGTGCTGATCTTCGACTGCGATGTGCACCAAGGTGATGGCACCGCGCGCATCCTCCACGACACGCCGGATGCCATTACCGTGTCCCTGCACTGTGAAAAGAATTTCCCCGCGCGCAAGGCCACCAGCGACTGGGATATCCCCCTGCCCATGGGCATGGGCGATGCCGACTACCTCAAGGTGGTGGACGATGCCCTCAACTACCTGCTGCCGTTGTATCAACCGGATCTGGTGCTGTATGACGCCGGTGTCGATGTACACAAGGACGACGCCCTCGGTTACCTCAAGCTGACAGACGCCGGCGTCGCCGCCCGTGACGAAAGCGTGATGCGCCACTGCCTGGGCCGCGACATCCCGGTGATGGGCGTGATTGGTGGCGGTTACAGCAAGGACCGCCCTGCCCTGGCCCGTCGCCACGGTATCCTGCACCACAGCGCGCAACGGGTCTGGACGTCATCAGGTTGTCATTGAAACGTGAGTGTTACCCACAATGCCTGTGGAACGGCCTGTGGATAACTTGAGCGTAAACACCTGTAAGGCAGACAGCGTATAGCGTGTAGGAAGGTGTACGTTTTTTGATCAGGCAGTTTTGCGGTCCTCGGGTAGAATGCTCGGCTTACTTCGCCGAACCGCAGTCACCGCCATGTCCCAGATCCCAGCCCAGCCCCATCACGTCACGATCATCGGCGGCGGCCCCGCCGGGCTGATGGCCGCCGAAGTATTGAGCCAGGCCGGGGTCCGGGTGGACCTGTACGACGGCATGCCATCGGTGGGTCGCAAGTTCCTGCTGGCAGGTGTTGGCGGCATGAATATCACCCACTCCGAGGCCTACCCGGCATTCCTTGCGCGCTATGCCGAACGCGCACCGGACATCGCCCCCTTGTTGCGCCAGTTTGGCGCCGAGGCGTTGTGCGAGTGGATTCATGGCCTGGGGATAAAAACCTTTGTCGGTAGCTCCGGCCGGGTATTCCCTACCGACATGAAAGCCGCACCGCTGCTGCGGGCCTGGCTCAAGCGCCTGCGCGACCAAGGGGTAGTTATCCACACCCGCCATCGCTGGCTCGGCTGGAATGCCGATGGCGGCTTAATTATCCACAGCCCGGATGGCGAGAAAACTGTCCACAGCGATGCCGTGCTACTGGCCCTCGGCGGCGGCAGTTGGTCACGCCTGGGTTCCGACGGCGCCTGGCTCAAATTGCTGGAAGACCAAGGCGTGCCCTGCGCCCCGCTGCAGCCGAGCAACTGTGGCTTCGAGGTGTCAGCCTGGAGCGACTTGATGGTGAGCAAATTCGCCGGCGCGCCGCTGAAAAATGTCGCCATTGGTTTGGCAGCTGACAAACCTCGGTTGGGCGAATGCGTGATCACCGCGACAGGTATCGAAGGCAGTTTGATCTACGCACTGTCGGCGCCGATCCGTGAAGCAATCAACCGTGATGGCGCGGCCACCGTGCATATCGACCTGCTGCCGGGCAAGCCGCTGGACAAAGTGCAGGCTGCATTGGCCAAGCCCCGTGGCTCACGCTCGATGAGCAAGCATTTGCACAGTCAGTTGGGGCTGGATGGGGTGAAGGGGGCGCTGTTGCGCGAGTTGGCGCCTGCCGAACATTTCAGCGACCCGCAGCAATTGGCCGTCGATATCAAGGCTCTGCCGCTGACCCTGGTGAAAACCCGGCCAATGGACGAAGCCATCAGCACCGCAGGTGGCGTGCCGTTTGAGGCGCTGGATGAGCGCTTGATGCTCAAGCAATTGCCGGGAGTGTTTTGTGCCGGAGAGATGCTGGACTGGGAAGCGCCGACGGGTGGGTATTTGCTGACGGGGTGTTTTGCCAGTGGGCGGGCTACGGGGCGCGGGGTGTTGGAATGGTTCCAACGCCAATAGTTGCGGCGAACTCAGGGCCTCATCGCAGGCAAGCCAGCGATGAGGCCCTGACAGGCAGCAAAGAAATTACTTCTTCTTACGCGGCCCGGTATTAAAGACCGGCACCTTGCGCACCGGCTTGATCGACGGCTCTGCCGCAACTTCCCCGCTTTCTACCCACTTGCCCAAGTTGCGCTTGCCGCCACCACCCGAGGTCTTGGGCTTCTTCGGTTTTTTCGGCTTTTTCACCACCTGCCCACTGGCATCGGTGTCCGGCACCCGGTGCTCCGGCTCGAAGTCCTGTTCCATTTTGCGGGTCAGGGTCTGGCGGGTCAGCATCTCGATGGCCGAGAGCATGTTCACCTCATCGGCACATACCAGGGAAATCGCCTCGCCCGTGTTGCCCGCGCGGCCAGTACGGCCGATACGGTGGATGTAATCCTCGGCAACAATCGGCAGGTCAAAGTTGACCACCATCGGCAAATCTTCAATATCCAGACCGCGGGCCGCCACATCAGTGGCCACCAGGATCTGCACATCGCTGGCCTTGAAGCGGTCCAGGGCACGTTGGCGCGTGGCTTGTGGCTTGTCGCCGTGGATGCCGTCGGCATTGATCCCCAGGCCTTGTAGCTTATCTACCAGCGCATCCACGCCATTGCGGGTCTTGGCGAACACCAGCATCTGCTTCCACTTGCCCTTGCGCATCAGGTGCACAAACAGCTCGGCCTTGCGCTTCTTGTCCACCGGCACCACCCACTGCTTGACGGTGTTGGCGGCAACGTTGCGCGGGCTGACTTCGATGCTCAAAGGGTCATTGAGCATCTGCCCGGCCAGCAGGCGGATATCGTCGGAGAAGGTCGCGGAAAACAGCAGGGTCTGGCGCTTTTTCGGCAACATGCGGTAAATGTTCGCCAGCTCTTCCGAGAAGCCCAGGTCCAGCATGCGGTCGGCTTCATCCAGCACCAGGGTTTGCAACTGATTGAGTTTCAGCGCGTTCTGGCGAAACAGGTCGATCAGGCGGCCAGGCGTGGCCACCAGAATGTCGACGCCCTTGCGCAGCTTCATCATCTGCGGGTTGATGCTGACGCCGCCATACACCGCGTAGGTGGTCAGCGGCAGGTGTTCGGCGTATTGGGCGACGCTGGCGTGAACCTGCTCGGCCAACTCGCGGGTTGGGCACAGGATCAGCGCGCGCACCGAGTTGGCGGTGACTTTCGGCCCTTCCATCGTCAGCAGTTGCAGGAGCGGCACCGCGAAACCTGCGGTCTTGCCGGTACCGGTCTGGGCCGCAGCCATCAGGTCGCGACCGGCCAGCACCGCCGGAATGGCTTGCGCCTGCACCGGCGTCGGGGTCTGGTAGCCAAGCGTCTCAAGGGCGCGCAGCAAGGGTTCGATCAGGCCAAGGGAGGCGAAAGTCATGTGTTTACCGTAGGAAAAATTCAGCGCAAGGTCGCAATGCGCGGCAGTTTACCTTATTTCCGGCTTCGGCTTGCGCCACTGGGGCAGGCTGATCAGCAACACCGCACTGATGATCACCAGCATCGCCAGGGCTTCTTCCAGGCCGATGGTCTCGCCCACGAACACAATGCCCAGCAACACCGCCACCGCCGGGTTGACGTAGGCGTAGCTGGTGGCCGCTGCCGGACGCACATGCTTGAGCAGGTACATATAAGCGTTGAAGGCGATGATCGAGCCAAAGACGGTCAGGTAAGCCAGGGCCAGCCAACCTTCCACTGGCGGCATCGCTTCCAGGTGCTCGCCCTTGAGTACGCTGCCGATCAACAGCACCACACCGGCGATCAGCATTTCAGCGGCGCTGGCCATGGCGCCCTGAGGCAACGGCAAATGCCGGCTCCAGACCGAACCGAAAGCCCAGGAGGCTGCGGCGAACAACAGCAACCCTGCACCCAACGGGCTCGATTGCAGGTTGGAGCCCATATTGAGCATGGCGATGCCGATCATTCCCAGAATCACCCCGGCCCATTCCAGACGGGTATTACGCGCGCCCCAGAAATAACCACAGAGCAAGGTAAACAGCGGCACCGTCGCCACGGCCAGCGCGGCGACACCGGAGGTCACGCCCGTGTGTTCAGCCACACTCACCGCGCCATTGCCGAACGTCAGCAACAAGATGCCGATCATGCCGGCAGCTTTCCACTGTGCCCAGGTCGGCGCTGGCACACCGCGCCAGCGCAAGTAGCCATACATCAGAACGCCCGCCGTACAAAAACGAATCCCCGCCAGCATCAGCGGTGGCCAGTACTCCACGCCAATGCGGATCACCAGGTAGGTGGAACCCCAAATGACATACAGCGCAAAAAAAGCGGCGATCAACGGTAAGGGAAAACGACGTGGGCCAGGCATAGGGTGGCTCTGAGGCAAGACAGGGGATAGCTATTCTAGAAATCCGCGCCAGTAAACATAAGTTACAAAACCTGTTTAAAGTGCCCATACACTTTTCAATTCATGGTTATCAGGGCTATAAGCCTTGTATTCGAAAGCCTCCCATTACCAGAGCCTTATTCATGGACAAATACGACCGCATGCTCCTCAGCGCCCTGCTCGAAGATGGTCGCGCCACCTACGCGCAACTGGCCCGCACGGTAAACCTCTCCGCCCCCGCCGTAGCCGAGCGCGTGGCCAAGCTGGAAGCCAGTGGCGTAATCACCGGTTACCAGGCCAAGGTTGACCTGTCCAAGATCGGCTTGCCGATCCAGTGCACGATCGAACTGCGCTTGACCAACAACGGTAGCCAGAAGGTGTACGACGCACTGGCAGAAATCCCCGAGTTGACCGAGTGCCACCGGGTCACCGGCGACCCCTGCGTGATCATGCAGGCGGCGGTGGGCTCGATGCCGGAATTGGAAAACCTGATCAATCGAGTGGCGAAGTTCGGGTTCAGCAAGACCTCGATCATCTTGTCGAGCGCCATAGAGCGGCGGGTGCCGTTGGGGCATTTGGAAGGGAAGAATGGCGGTGGCTGAACGGGCAAGCCAGCGGTAGCGCCAGTTGCCTCACTGCCGACATTGAACAATCAAGTCGACAACTTGCTGGATAGTGGTGATGTGATTCCAATCATCCTGAGTCGCCTGCAAGTTGAATTGCCATTTGATCTGCATGACAAAACAGGTCAGATCTTCATCAATAATCTTAAAGTCGTGGATGAAGTCCGTTTGTTCCGTCACCTGGTTTCGGTCGATAAAGCCAATGATATCGACGAAAAGCCGGATTACTTTTTCACTGATTTCGGCTCTGGTCAGGTTACTTTCCATTTTTTGCCTCATAGGCACACTTACCAATACTGATTAGATCAAAAACAGCCAAACCCGCAGCAACAAAGGGAATGCCTCGCCCGATAATGCCAAACACCCGGACGGTACCAAAAGTCGCTTTCGCCATGCCGGCCAATGTCGGCTGCCTGATCAGTGTACGAGGGAAAAAGCGCATGCCAATGAGGCTAGCCAGGTTTGTCGTTTTGCTGGAGCCAACGTGGACCCAAGTCCCCACTGCAATTTTGCTGATAGGTATGCCCGCCGCCCCCGTGAGGACCGTTGCCAGCGTCAAGCCGTAGTGTTGCTGTGTACATTTCCAGAGTTCGTCAACAGTAGTGTTCGGCACCGCAGAGTCGGCATGAATGGGCTTGAGTAACTTGTAATTGGCACCATGCGTCCAGCCTGGTGTATTAGGTAAAACCATGACTGCCGGATAGCTTGCCATCGTATTTCCCAGGTGAAACGTCATGCTGGAAGTTGAGCCGAAATCAATGCCATTTTGTTCGAGTTCGGACTGGATTCGAATGATTGCCGAATGAAGATCGCTTTCCTGCATGACGTAGTCCCTGTACGTAAATGACAGGCAAGATGTTAGGCCGCAACAAAGGACGATAGGCGGGAGAAGGGAAAATCCAGAAAGGCCCGACAGGACTGTAGGGCTAAACCTACTGACAATTCAGAAAGCCGGTAAACGCCCCGACAAAGCGCCGATAACCACCACAAAACCAATGTGGGAGCGGGCTTGCTCGCGAATGCAGTGGATCAGTCAACCTATGTATTGGCTGATCCACTGCATTCGCGAGCAAGCCCGCTCCCACATTTTGATCTTTGCTGCTCGGAAGGTTGAGATCAGAACCCGCGATGTTTCTTCAGATGATCATTGATCTTTGCCGCCGGCACTTTCTGCAAGCTGCACAGCAGGTCATGGGACAAGTCGCGCAAGCCGTGGGCACGGCGCAGTTCCTGGGCCAGGTGGGCGGTCAGGTTAGCCGCCATTTCCGCGTCGGCCATGGCCCGGTGAGCCTTGCCGGTGTGGGGCAGTTGGGCAAATGAGGTCAGGGTGCCGAGTTTGTGATTGGGCGCGGCGGGCATCAGCCGGCGCGCCAACAGTAGCGAGCAGGCGAATTTTTGCAGACGGGTGCGGCGGATCAAACCGAGTTCGAAGTCCCAGAACTTCTGGTCGAACGCAGCGTTGTGCGCCAGCAGTGGCGTGGTGCCGACAAACTCATTGACCTCGTTCATTACCTTCTCGGCCGGCGGCGCACTGCGCAGCATGGCGTTGCTGATACCGGTCAGTTGTTCGATAAACCCCGGCACGCGCACGCCAGCGTTCATCAGGCTCTGGTAGCGGTCCACGATCTGACCCCGCTCCAGGATGACCACGGCGATTTCCGTGGCCCGGCAACTGCTGCTCGGCGAGATGCCGGTGGTTTCAAAGTCGATGACCGCTATCCGTTCCAAACCTGTTCCAACCTCATCAGAAAATCTATTTGAGCAACAACGCGCCTTCGATAGGCACGTAGCGGCTGGCCGCGCGGATCAACGAGTTGGCCGTCAGCCCCGGCACACCGTAGGCCACGGCTTCGACGCCATGTTTATGGATGATGCGGTCGAGCAACATGTCGAAATCGCCATCACCCGAGGCCAGCACTACTTCGTCGACATGGGCGGCCGCGTCCATGATGTCGATGGTGATGCCCACGTCCCAGTCGCCCTTGGCCGAGCCGTCACTGCGCTGGATGTAGGGCTTGAGTTTCACGGTAAAGCCCAGGTTGCGCAGGATCTGCTGGAATTGCTGCTGCTTGCTGTCGCCACGGTCGATGGCATAGGCATACGCCTCGACGATCTGCCCGCGCTGGCTGATATCAGCCCACAGGGCGGCGTAGTTGAAGTGGCAGCCATAGGCCTGGCGCACGGTGTAGTAGAGGTTCTGGACATCGGCGAACACTGCAATTTTTTTCACCGCACACCCTCATGGCACTGGCAGGCGTGATGGCCCGCAAAGGTCGCCAGTATGCCAGCCAAGGGGAGCTTTCCGAGAAAAATCAGACCGGGGCGGCAACGCGCCCCGGATTTGTGTGTTTCAGACGAAGGAATCGTCGTCGCCAAAGAAGGAAGAATCGCTGTCGGCAAAGCTGTCGTTATCGTTGGCATAACTGTCATTGCCGGCGAAACGTTGCTCGTCATTGCCCCAGTCGCTGTTGTCACTGGCCGGCGCCGGCTCTTCGCGCACGATCTCTTCCACCACCTGCGGCTGTTGGTTATGGCTGAACAGGCTGCTGATGCCCTGGGCCAGCATCACGCCACCGGCCACGCCGGCTGCGGTTTTCAGGGCGCCGCCGAGAAAGCTGCTGCCGGCGGGTGCAGCCTGTTGGGGTTGCTGAACATTCTGTTGCGGCGCAGGCGCGCTGTTGAAGCCCGGCCGGCTCGGCTCACGCCAACCACCGTTCGATGACGACGGTGTGCTGGGCGCCGGTTGCGAGTCGCGAGGGCTGCCACCAAAGATACTCGACAGGAACCCACCGCCGCTCGCGGCCGGCGGCGCGGCCTTGGCCCGTTGCAGCTCATCCTGCAATTGCTGGATCTGTTGCGCCTGCTGCTTGTTCTGCGCATCCAGGCTCTTGATCGCGGCTTCCTGCACCAGGATCGCCTGGGTCATGAAATACCCGGCGGCCGGTTGGCGAGTGATGTGCTCCTTGATCCGCGTTTCTGCCTGGGCGTCGCGGGGGGCTGAGTCCGTTTCGGCTTGCTGCAACCGTGAAAACAGTCCATCGATCAGGGTTTGCTCTTCGCTGTTCATGGCGACCTCGTTAGATTGCCGGTAAAAATCTGCGTCCCGCCCGCAATGGGCAAGGTACGCCACCAGTAATGGGGCTGGCCTGTGGCGTTTCAATGATCTTTACCCAAGGTTTACGTTTGTCGGTGATCAGTTAAAGTGTCTGCTGCTTTTTTGGCCTGTGATGACTTTGATGAATCCGTTGACCGTTCTGCGCGACTCTTTCTACTTCTTCCAGCGCAACCTGGGCGCCATCGTGCAGTTGTGCCTACCCTTGGTGATCCTCGAAGCCGTGCTGCAACAAGTGCTCGATCGCACCCTGGGCCCGGAGGCGTTTACCGGCTACAGCATGATCGTCGGGCTGCTGGTGTATCCGCTGTACACCGCCGCGTTGATCCTGTTTCTCGATGCCCGCAGCCGTGGCGAGTCGCCGCGCACCGCCGACGTGCTGGCCATGGCGCTGACCCTGTGGCCACGCTATGCGCTGCTGACCGCCATGAGCACCCTGTTGATCCTGCTGGGGCTGTCGTTGTACTTCCTGCCGGGGCTGTGGCTGATGGTCACTCTGGCGTTTGCCGAGTACCTGTTGGTGCTGCGCGGCATGCCGGCGCTGGCGGCGATGAAGGAAAGTTTCCGACTGACCCGTGGGCATTTCCTGCGCATCCTGATCTGCCTGTTGTGCGTGATGACCCCGCTGTGGCTGCTCAAGGGCGCGAGCGTCGCGGCCTGGCCCGACCCGCAGAACCCACTGCTGGCGGTGCTGATCGACAGCGCCCACAGCTTCTTGCAATTGTTTACCAGCGTGGTGCTGTTCCGCCTGTTCATGCTGATCGCCGGTGATGCAGACGCCCGCTAACGTGGCCCTTGGGCTCTCGGCCGCCGGTCGGGTATGCTCCGTGCCTGTCCTGCAGCGCCATAAGGCGAGCCGATGAACCGTTTACTGCGTACAACCCTGGTGGGCCTGCTGATTCTGGCTGGTGTGCTGACCGCCCTGGTCTACAGCCTGACCTGGCGCCCCGCCGACAAAGAGATCCTGCCGGTAAGCTGCGTCGCCCCGCGTGCGCCGACGCTGTTGCCCGGCCAGGCGCTCAAGGTGATGACCTGGAACGTGCAGTACCTGGCCGGCAAGAACTACGTGTTCTGGTACGACACCCCGGACGGCAGCGGCCCGGATGACCGCCCGACCGTTGAAGACATGGCCTCCAGCCTGGATGAAGTGGCGCGGGTGATCCGTGATGAACAACCGGACGTACTGCTGCTGCAGGAATTGGATGAGGACGCCAAACCGTCCCATTACCAGGACCAACTGGCGCTGCTCCAGGAGCGACTGGTGGACCTCTATCCTTGCAGCGTCCAGGCCTTCGACTGGAAAGCCGACTTTGTGCCCGATTGGCATATCTTCGGCAGCGTCGGCCGCAAGCTGGTAACCCTCAGCCGCTACCAGATCGAACACGCCGAACGCCTGCAACTGCCAGTGGCCTCGGCCAACCTGCTCAGTCACCAGTTCCAGCCCAAGCCTGCGTTGCTGCTCAGCTACCTGCCGTTGAGCGACGGCGGCCAACTGGCGGTGCTCAACACCCGCCTGGACAACGCAGCTCCTGGCCACAGCACGGTGCGCGAACAAGTCCAGGCGACCATCAAGCTGCTGGATAAATTCGAAAGCCGTGGCACGCCCTGGCTGATCGGCGGCGATTTCAATCTGTTGCCGCTGGGCCAGTTCCTGCGCCTGGAGGCCGGTAAGCGCGGGCAGTATTCGCCAGACAGCGAGCTGCATCTGCTGTGGGACAAATACCCGATGGTGCCCAGCAACAGCCAATCCAGCGGCATCGACCGGGCGCAGTGGCTGACCCACTTCCCCAATGACCCGAGCCTCGACGGACCGGATCGCACGGTGGATTATCTGTTCTACAGCCCAAGGCTGAAGAAAGTGGAGGCCCGGGTGCGGCAGGACGATACGTTGCGTATTTCCAATCACCTGCCGGTGATTGCGCGGTTCTTATTGCCCGCCGCGCAATAACCAGCACTACAAAACCAATGTGGGAGCGGGCTTGCTCCCACATTTTTGATCGGTGGCCTGTTCGAGGTTATTTTCGGGGTTTGATCCGCGCAGTAGCCTCAGCCACCAAAGGATCATCCGGCCAATAATGCTTGGGATACCGGCCCTTCAGATCCTTCTTCACCTCGGCGTAGGTACTGCGCCAGAAGTTCGCCAGATCCTGCGTCACCTGCACCGGCCGCCGTGCGGGCGAGAGCAGGTGCAGCTTCACCACTTGCCGCCCACCGGCGATGCGCGGGGTGTCAGCCAGGCCGAACAGCTCCTGCAAGCGCACCGCGAGGATCGGCGGTTGTTCGCTGTAGTCCAAACGCACCGAAGACCCCGACGGCACTTTCAAATGGTGCGGCGCCAACTCGTCCAGGCGTTGCGGCAACGGCCAGGGCAGCAGGTTATGCAGGAAACTCGATAGATCCAGGTTGGCAAAATGGCTCAAGCGCGAGACCTTGCCCAGGTACGGCATCAACCAGTGTTCAAGGCTGGCGAGCAAGGCGCTGTCGCTGACATCCGGCCATTCACTGACCTGGCCGGCGTCCAGTTGGCGCAACAGCATGACGCGGGCCTGCCACTGGCGCAGCTCCGCAGTCCAGGGCAGCAATTCCAGGCCTTTGCGCCGCACCAGATTGACCAGCGCCTGGCTGCGAGCAGACTCGTCGAGACCGGTCAACGGCTCGCGACTGAGCACCAATTCACCGACCTTGCGCTGGCGTTCGGCACGCAACACGCCTTCGCGCTCGTCCCAATCCAGTTGGTCAAGACAGCGCACCTGTTCGGCCAATACCGAATCGAACAACGCCGGATCAAAGTCTGCAGCCAGGTAGATCCGCTCTTCACGCTGCCCCTGACGGCTGCCCAGGTCGGCGATGACCAGCCACGCTTGCTTCATCAGGCTGTCGGCTTCGGCAAACAGCGCCGCACGGCCATTGGCCAGGCGATATTCGGCACCCCCGGCACGACGCTGCTGGGCCACCCGATCCGGGTAAGCCAGCGCCAGTAACGCCCCAAGCCAACGCGGGTGATCGGGATCGGCGACGGGCTGTTCGGCCTTGCCTCGTAGATAGCCGCGATATTGGCGGGCCAACTGCCTGGACCGCTGCACGCCACCCTGGGTGCCACGGGCCCGCTCCTCGCCGGACAACAACGCCAGGCGACTGTGCAAATCCGCACCGGCACCCCGCAGGATATCGCGCTCACCCAGTAGCGCGGCGACATCACACGCCATGTTCGCCAACCCCAGATCCTGACCACGCAACAACAAGTGTGCGATACGCGGGTGCGCCGGCAGGCTGGCCATTTTCTGCCCGTGGGGGGTCAAGGTCGCGTCCTTTAATGCGCCCAGTCGCTCCAGCAAGTCCTGGGCCTGGGCATAGGCGGCCGTGGGCGGTACATCGAGCCATACCAGTTGTGTCGGCGTCACACCCCAGCGCGCCAGTTGCAGCGCGAGGCCGGCCAGGTCCGCCGAAAGAATTTCCGCGCTGCCATAGGCCGCCAGCCCTTCATGCTGGTCCTCGGACCACAAGCGATAGCACACGCCCGGCTCCAACCGCCCTGCCCGACCCGCGCGTTGCGTGGCACTGGCGCGGGAAATGCGCTGGGTATCAAGGCGGGTCATGCCGCTACCGGGGTCAAAGCGCGGGACCCGCGCCAGCCCGGCGTCAATCACCACCCGCACGCCATTGATGGTCAGGCTGGTCTCGGCGATGTTGGTGGCCAGCACCACCTTGCGCTTGCCGGCGGGTGCCGGGTCAATGGCCGCCCGCTGGGCCGTCAGGTCGAGTTCGCCATGCAACGGGCAGAGCAGTACATCGCTGCGCTCAGCCAAGGCGTCCGCCAACTGTTGATTGACCCGGCGAATTTCTGCCTGACCGGGTAGAAATACCAGCACGCTGCCGGTTTCGTCGTGCAGGGCTTCAAGGATGGTCTGCACCAACCGTGGCTCGATAAATTCACCGGGCTGGAACGGTCGCCCCCAGCGCATCTGCACCGGGTACATGCGTCCTTCACTGCGCAGGATCGGTGCGTCGTCGAGCAGACCCGACAGGCGTTCGCCTTCAAGGGTGGCGGACATCAGGAGGATTTTCAGCGGTTGCTCGTCGCGAAACAGCTCACGGCCATTGAGGCTCAGGGCCAGCGCCAGGTCGGCGTCGAGGCTGCGCTCGTGGAACTCGTCGAAGATCAACAGGCCTACGCCATCCAGCGCCGGGTCATCCTGCAGGCGACGGGTGAGGATGCCTTCGGTGACCACTTCGATACGGGTGTTGGGGCCGACCTTGCTGTCCAGGCGGATCCGATAGCCAACGGTCTCCCCAACCTTTTCCCCCAGCTCGCTGGCCAGTCGCTCGGCGGCGGCGCGGGCCGCTAGCCGACGAGGTTCAAGCATCAGGATGGTTTGCCCAGCCAGCCAGGTTTCATTCAACAGCGCCAACGGAACCCGTGTGGTTTTACCGGCACCGGGCGGTGCTTCAAGCACGGCTTCATGGCGCGTCGCCAAGGCTTCACGCAAGGCGGGTAAAACATCATCGATTGGCAACGAATTCATACTGGCTCCAAGGCAGAGCGGCGAGTATAACGGCGAACTGCTGGATATCGATGATCTCAGAGGCGATGCCATCTCCCTATGGAATGCGCTCCCACACTTAGACCTTCATATGATGGCTGCGGAGCTTGATCCGTCCGGTGACTTCAGCCACCAACGGATCATCCGCCAGTAGTCTTTTGGGAGAGATAAACAGGCATATAGAGAGTAGAAGCTCTTTAATACCCTGAAATATTTCATTGCCATTCAGTGCCAAGCTGCTAACTGGCGCTACAGCCAACACTAAGTGTTGCTAATAAAGGAACAAGCAACACACCCCTTTATTAGTAATAAACCACGCCCCTCCAACAAATTCTTTACCCACCCCAACTAACACCAAAAAATCAACATACGAATAGACCTACAAGCAATTGCTTGACAAGCTTTTATAGGAAGGAACAAAGTTGCAAACCTAATAAAGAAACAGTGTTCCAAATAGAGGAACAAAAGATCATGCCGCTGAAAACACTAGATATTTCCTTGGAGCTTTTAGGGTATTTCACTGCTCACCACCCTAGTTGGGGTGTACGGGAGATGAGCCAACAGACAGGGCTGTCTCCGTCTGCTGTCCAACGGATCATGTCGACCCTTGCGAAAAAGGGGTTCCTTCGACAGCAACCTGAAACACGACGATATGAATTGGGTGTCCGTTTCTGGGAGCTCGGAGTTCTGTACCGGGATCGCTTACAGCTTTGCGACGCCCCGGCGACATGGCTCCAGGAAGTAGCCCTGGGCCAAGGCGAGACCGTCTACCTGAACTTCCTCGAAAACCGCACCGCCGTATGCGTGCAGGTTGCCAAGAGTAGCGAACATGTCCAATTGAACATCAATCCGGGCGAACGAACGCCGTTGCACCTGGGGTCACGGGGAAAAGCAATGCTAGCGTTCCTGCCTCGCGATCAACAAATGGCCATTCTGGAAGATGTATTCGCTCCAGAGTCTGGCGCCGACCGTGAAACACGCAAAACGGCCCTCCAGGAGGATTTGAAAAATGTTCAATCATCGGGGTTTTCCATAAGCCGAAGTGAAAGGCTCTCTGATGTTGTTGGACTGAGCTTCCCTATCTTGGATATTCGAAACCTTGTCATCGGTTCGGTGACCATTGGAGGCCCGAACTCCAGAATGACTGACAGCAAGTTAAATACATGCCTTCCTGTCATCAAGCAACTTTCCAACAAGCTTCAAGACCACTTCCGGAATTTCTTATGATAATTACGGCTAAAGAAACCTCAAACCCAGTGAGCATTAATTCCATTGGCTCTTACTTTGTAGGCGGGCATCATGTCGACTATTGCGACAATCCCATGGAAGAGTACGTATTGGCCCCAAACGGAGTGCCAGTCAAGATCAACCCCAATGGTACGGCTTGTGTTGGGCAGATGTATGTACAGTTTGTCATAAATGCGTCAGCTCAAGACCGCCCCCCCATAGTCTTTTGTCATGGTGGGTCTATGACCGGCGCAGTATGGGAATCAACCCCTGATGGGCGCCCTGGTTGGTTGAACGACTTTCTGAAACGGGGCTGGTCTGTTTTTAATATTGATGCGGTAGAACGGGGAAGGTCTGGCTGGGCACCACGAGAAGATGAGTTTTCGGAACCGGCATTACTGCGGACTCACCAGGATACGTTCACACAATTCCGGATAGGTAAACGTGTCAGTGACCTCTGCGCCAGCAGCTTACAGAGGGCTGCATACCCGCACTGCCAGTTCCCGCTCCATGCGTTTAAAACGTTCATGAAGCAGATTGTTCCTCGCTGGGCAGCTACCGACGAGCTTACCCTGAACGCTTACGTTCAAATGCTCAAGGAGCTGGAACAACCGGTCGTATTGATCGCTCATTCGCAGGGTGGCCATTTTGCTATTCGTGCAGCTGAATTAGTACCACACAAAGTTGCAGCCATTGTGGCGATAGAGCCCTCTCAGGCCGGTACGAAAGAAGGCATTGAAAAACGCCTGCTAAAAGAGACTCCGATCCTCACGGTATACGGGGATCACTTGCCCCTGGATGCACGATGGCCGGCCATCAGAGCGCGAACTGACGCCTATTTCCACGCCCTGGCTTCTGCTGGAGGACGTGTTGACGCATTGGACTTGCCCGAACAAGGGATATATGGAAATTCTCATTTACCAATGCTTGAGAAAAACAATCTGACCATATCCGGATTAATCGACAACTGGCTCGTCGACCGACTTTTATAAAAAACCACCCGACTTCGGGCCTGACTGCTTGGGATGAAATCAATATGACACAAGCACAGCAAGATATTGAACGCGGGGTAATGAACAAGGTCGCGTGGCGAATCCTTCCATTCGTTACACTGGGATATTTCCTTGCCTCACTTGATCGGGTCAACATTGCATTTGCCGCATTGCAGATGAAATCAGATATTGCCTTGAGCGATGCCGCGTTTGGCTTTGGCGCAGGCCTGTTCTTTATTGCTTACTGCATTTTTGCGGTACCTGCAAACATGCTTCTTGAACGCTTTGGTCCTGTTCGCTGGCTAGCATTGACCATGGTTTCCTGGGGTCTCGTCAGCAGTTGCATGGCCGCGGTTTCTGGGCCGTACTCATTCTATATTCTCCGGTTTTTACTGGGTGTCACTGAAGCGGGCTTCTTTCCCGGTGTCATCTACTACCTCACCCTGTGGTTTCCGAGCGGTCATCGCAGCCGGGCGGTGGCGATCCTGATGATTGCCTTGCCGCTATCGAGCGTCTTGGGCTCGCCTTTGTCGGCAATGCTATTGTTGCTCGACGGCTGGTTTGGAATGCGTGGCTGGCACTGGCTTTTCATCATTGAAGGCTCCCCAGCCATTTTCTTGGGCATTGCAGCCTTGTGGGTTCTCCCTCATAGCGTAAGTAGAGCCTCGTTTTTGACTGAGGGAGATAAAACCTGGCTGTCCGGCCAAGTTGAAAAAGTTCCAACCGAAAAAACTCGTGCCTCTTTTTCTGATATTTGGAAGCTTTTCTGCAACAAGTATGTTTTGGCACTTACTCTAATCTATATTGGCGGGACATCTGTCACGAACGGCCTCTCGTTGTGGCAGCCGCAGATCATCAGTACTTTCAACCTCACCACCATGCAAATTGGCTTTCTTAATTCTATTCCTTTCGCGTTTGCAAGTGTCGCCATGTACTTTTGGAGTAGCCACTCCGATAAGACAGGGGAGCGAGTCATGCACTTGGCAATCCCTCTAGCAGTAGGCGCAGTTGCATTGACCAGTATCATATTTGTCAATGCGCTCATCCCGACCATTATCATTTTATGCATTGCAATCAGTGCCGCCTCAATGATCAAAGGGCCATTCTGGGCGCTCGCCACCGAGATGATTCCTGCTCGTAATACCGCGATGGCGATTGCCCTTATCAATGCGCTGAACAACCTTGGAGTATTTGCCGGGACTTATCTAATAGGCATCATCAAAGGGCATACCGGCAGCTTCACCTATGCATTGATTCCGTACCTGGCTATCTCTGTCGTCGCTTGCTCGCTTACCCTATGGCTGGGCCATCGCAGGCAAGCCAGCCCACGCATTAGATAAGAGGCACCCGGTAGATATGTTTTATAGTCACGCCATAAAGTGTTCAGGAGAGTCCCATGCGTATTGCTTCCCGTGTCATCGGCGGTGTTCTGGCCGTCACCTTGTTGAGCCAACTGACCGCCTGCGGTTCGATTTTCTATCCTGACCGCCGTGGCCAGATCGACGGCAAGATCGACCCGACGATTGCCGTACTCGATGCGCTCGGCCTGCTGTTCTATGTCATCCCCGGCCTGATCGCCTTTGGTGTGGACTTCGCCACCGGCGCCATCTATTTCGAACCCGGCAAGACCGCCCAGGTCGCGCCAGAAAAACTGCAACAAGCCATCGGCGCCGACGGCAAGGTGGATAACACCAAGCTGCAAACCATCATCGAGCACGAAACCGGCCGCAGCCTGCCGCTGGACGACCCGCGCCTGATCCAGTTCAAGGGCAGCGTGCAACAACTCGCGATGCTGGGCCTGCAACCGGCTGCGTAAGGACTTGATCGCCCCATGACCACCAGCACCGAACACGCCCGGCTATTGCGCCTGGCCACCCGCGCCTCGGTCGGCGTGGCCAGCATCCTGATTATCGGTAAAGCCGTCGCCTGGTGGTTCAGCGGCTCGGTGAGCATGCTCGCCGGGTTGACCGACTCGCTGCTCGACGGCGTGACGTCGTTGCTCAACCTGCTGGCGGTGCATTACGCCCTGCGCCCGGCCGATGACGACCACCGTTATGGGCATGGCAAGGCGGAGTCCCTGGCGGGCATGGCCCAGGCGCTGTTTATCGCCGGCAGTGCGGTGCTGATCGCCTTCCAGGCGTACCAACGCTTGCAGCACCCCGAGCCTGTGGGCGCACCCTGGCTGAGCATTGCGGTGATTGTGCTGTCGCTGGCGCTGACCGTGGCGCTGCTGATCCTGCAACATCGGGTGATTCGCGAAACCGGCTCGAACGCGGTGCGTGCCGACTCGCTGCACTACCGCTCGGACCTGCTGCTCAATGGCAGCATCCTCCTGGCGCTGGTGCTGGCGGCCTTTGGCTTGCATCAGGTCGATGCCTGGTTCGGGCTTGGGATCGCCGCCTACATCCTGTGGAGCGCGATCCAGATCGCCCGGGAAAGTTTTGCCGTGCTGATGGACGAGGAACTGCCGGCCGAGGTCAGCCAGCATATGCTGGAACTGGCCCGTGGCGTGCCCGGCGTGTTGGGCGCCCATGACTTGCGCACACGGGTTTCCGGCAATCACTGGTTTGTGCAGTTGCACCTGGAATTACCGGGGGAGTTGAGCCTGTTGGTGGCCCATGGCATCAGCGACCAGGCCGCCGATGCCATCCAGAAAGCCTACCCGCGGGCTGAGGTGCTGGTGCACGCCGATCCGCAGGAAGTGGTTACCGGCAACAAGGCCTAGTAGGTCACCTGATAGCCACGGCTGCCCAGGCAGTTGCCCTGGGCCTGGCGGTAGGTTTGCACCACCGCCGGCGCGGGGGCGTAGGTGACTGTCTGAGGATCGAAGCCACTCTGCTGTACCGCCCAGCGATAGCAGTCATAACCGTCCTGCTGCACTTGGGCGGGTGATTGGCCGTTGACGGGATAGGCGACCACGTCATAACCATTGCCCTGGGGCGCCGGCTGTGGCGGCAGACTGGCGACTGGCGGTTGCACCACCACGTACTGCTGGGTGCTGGTCTCATAGCTGTAATAGGCGCCGGCGGCGAGGAAAAACAGCGCGCTGCCCACCCACACTTCCCGCGCATAGTCCGGCAGGTAATGCACACGAATCCCATAGGGAGGTGTGACCACTACATAGCGCGGGCCCTGGGGCCGATACCAATAACCCCCGGAGAAGAAATAATCCTGGCCACGATAGGGCACGCGGTAATTGCGATCGGGGAAACGCTCCACCGTGTACCCGGGCCGATATTGTGGGCCCGGGCCCCAGCCATTGCCGTGCCCGTCGGGGCGACCCGGCCAGCGGTTGTCATTGGGGTGGCCGTTGTAGCCAGGACGCGAACCGGGGCCGCCGGCTTCCCAGCGCGGGTTGCCATCGTTGCGCCGGGGAATGTCACGGTAGTTACCCTGGCGCGGCTCCTGGGTCTGGTTCACGGAATCGGGGCGGGCCTGGATCGGCAGATTGCTCCCGGCCTGGGGCGCCGGGCGCGAAGGTTCATTGCCTTGGGGGCGAGCTTGCCACTGGCCATTTTGACCGCTCTGGCCATTGCGCTCGAAATGCTGATTCTGTGGACGTGGCTGAGTATTTTCCGCTCGCGGCGGGTTATTCGCCGGGCGCCCACCGCCTTCGGGGCCACGCTCTCGCTGCCCGCCACCACCGCCCTGCGGGCCTTGCCCCTGGCGGGGTGAGTTGTCTCGCTCGTCAGCCATCACCTGCGTACCCAAGGTGACCATCAACACACCTACACCTGCCAAACGCCAGATGCGCTTCATGCTATTCCTCACTGCGGATTAGGGCCTATGCATGAGACTGGAAAAGCCGGGCCCGGTTCTGCCACAGGTTATCAGCCAGCCGAACATTTTTCGTCGGCAAAAGAAAAGGGGTAGCCCGTCGGCCACCCCTTGAGAACTTCGTCCTGGCTCAACGCTTATGACGTTGGCTCACCTCACGCCGTCTTGTGGACAGTGTGCAGCCCGGGGGCCGGCACAACCCGGTGGGGTTGGCGGGCCGCAGCCGGCCTGATTCGGCGGGCTGCAGTGGACTGTATGTCCGGGCAGTGATTCTGTTGGTAATCATAGGCGTGAAGCCCCGATAGATGATTGCGAAGATTGCGTCAACAAACAGTGCTTGCGCAATTTTTAACCCTGGATAGATAATTCGCAGCAATAGTTACGATAAAGGCCATCTCAATGAGCAAACTTGACCGATACGACCTGAGTATTTTGGCGGAATTACAGCGCGACGCGAGGATCTCCAACCAGGAGCTGGCCGAGCGCATCGGCCTGTCGCCTTCGCCCTGCTCACGCCGGGTCAAGCAATTGGAGGACGACGGCTACATCTCACGCCAGGTCGCCCTGCTCGACCGCAAGATGCTCGGCCTGAGCCTCACGGCCTACGTGCTGATCGGCATGGACCGACACACACCCGAGCGTTTCGAGAACTTCGAAGCGGCCATCCGCACCTTGCCGCAGGTGCTGGAATGCAGCCTGGTCACCGGGATGGATGCCGACTATCAGTTGAAGGTGGTGGTGCCGGATATGGATCACTATCAAAAACTGCTGCTGGGCCACCTGACCCGGATTGAAGGGGTGACCAGCGTGCGCTCAAGTTTTGTGCTCAACCAGGTGCTTAACAGCACGGAGTTGCCGTTGACTCACCTGCGGACCTAAGACTCACCACCAACCCCATGTGGGAGCTGGCTTGCCTGCGATAGCGGTGCGTCAGTCAATGCATTCGGCGACGGGCACACCGCTATCGCGAGCAAGCCCGCTCCCACATTTGGATTGTGTTTCAACCGCTGGATCTGTGTGCGACGTACCGACGCAGGTCAACTTTGAGCGTGCCTCGCTGCCTTATACTTCGCGCCTGCCTTTGTCGGAAACTGCCCAATGAATTCGATTGACCCCGTGCTGTTTGAAGAGTGGATGATGACCGGCCTGGTCACCATCCTGATCATTTTCATGGGCTTTATCGTCTGGGACCTGGCGAAGAAATCCAAGGCCGGGCGCTTTGGCTCGATGATTCTGTTCTTCGTGCTGGGCCTGGGCGTGGCCGCGTTCATCATCAAGAGCGTGGTGATCGGCCTGATCGAATCCGGGGCTTTATAAACGCGCCGGTACTTCGCGGTACTGGCCTTGGCCCAGGCCTTCAATCGACCAATCGCCGATTTTTACCCGCACCAGGCGCAAGGTCGGCAAGCCCACGGCGGCGGTCATGCGCCGTACCTGGCGGTTGCGTCCCTCGCGAATCACCAGTTCCAGCCAATAGGTCGGCAGGTTTTTACGAAACCGCACCGGCGGGTTGCGCGGCCATAGTTCTGGCTCATCCAGTCGCCGGGCTTCAGCCGGCAACGTCATACCGTCATTTAATTCAACGCCAGTGCGCAGGCGTTGCAGATGCTCCTCGGTGGGCTCGCCTTCCACTTGCACCCAATAGGTTTTCGCCAGCTTGTGCTTGGGGTCGGCAATCCGCGCCTGCAACTGGCCATCATTGGTCAGCAGCAACAGGCCCTCACTGTCCCGATCCAGGCGCCCGGCCGGATAGATCCCCGGAATGTCGATGAAATCCTTGAGAGTCGCGCGCCCGCCTTCATCACTGAACTGAGTCAGCACGTCGAAGGGTTTGTTGAACAGGATCAACTTCGGCTCGGCCGGCGGCGCCTTGGCAACACGGCGAGCAGCGGCATGGGGAGGTTTCACGCCAGGGCGGCGCGAGTCGGGACGGGCAGGACGGGACATGGCAACGAAACATCTAACGGTCAGGACCGACCATGCTAGTGGCCTGACCGTTAAATAACCACCCCGCTATTTAGCGGAACGGCGGCTCGTCAAAGCTGCGCAGTTTGCGCGAATGCAACGAGTTGAGCTCGGTGCGCAACAAGTCCACCGCCTCGATACCGATCTTCAAGTGTTGGCTGACAGCACGCTCATAGAACGCGTTGGCCGAACCTGGCAACTTGATCTCACTGTGCAGCGGTTTGTCCGAGACGCACAACAACGTGCCGTAAGGCACTCGCAAACGGTAGCCTTGGGCTGCGATGGTGCCGCTTTCCATATCCACCGCTACGGCACGGGACAGGTTGATCAACGGGCGTTCCTGGGCCCAACGCAGCTCCCAGTTGCGGTCGTCGTAGGTCAACACGGTGCCGGTGCGCAGGCGCTTTTTCAGCTCTTCGCCCTTCTCGCCGGTGACATTGGCCGCCGCTTGCTGCAACGCCATCTGTACTTCGGCCAGGGCCGGGATCGGGATGTTCGGCGGTACCACGCGGTCGAGAATCCCGTCGCGACGCATATACGCGTGGGCCAGCACATAGTCGCCGATGGTCTGGGATTGGCGCAGGCCGCCGCAGTGACCAATCATCAGCCAACAATGTGGACGCAATACTGCCAGGTGGTCGGTGATGTTCTTGGCGTTGGACGGGCCGACACCGATGTTGACCAGGGTTACGCCGTGGCCGTCGCTGGCCTGCAAGTGGTAGGCCGGCATCTGGTAACGGTGCCAGACCACGCCGGCGGCAATGGCAGACGCTTCGCCATGGTCCATGTTCTTGTCGATGATCACGTTACCCGGCAACACCATGCGGATAAAGCGTGGGTCACTGCGCAACTGTTCCAGGCCATGGACGATGAACTGGTCGACATAGCGGTGGTAGTTGGTCAGCAGAATCCACGGCTGCACATGGCGCCAGTCGCTGCCGGTGTAGTGCACCAGGCGGCGCAGGGAGAAATCCACGCGGGCCGCATCGAACAGCGCCAGGGGCAGTGGATCGGTGTTTTCCCAATCATAAAGGCCGTCGGCAATGCCATCGGTGGCAGCGGACAGATCGGTACTCGGGAACACCCGCGCCAGGGTCGCTGCGGTCACGCCGGAGCCAGCCAACTCGTCGCCCTGCTCCACCACGTACGGGTAAGGGATGTTCTGCTGGCTGACGCCCACTTCTACCGTCACGGTGAAGTCGTGCATCAGCGGCACCAGTTGCTCCAGCAGGTATTTGCGGAACGCTGCCGGGTGGGTGACGGTGACGCTGTAGGTGCCCGGCAACTGGACCTTGGCATAGGCCCGAGTGGTCTGTGGGACTTCGCCATGGCAGTGGTAGGTCAGGCGCAGTTCCGGGTAGCGAAACAGTGCACGTTGTGCGGCGTCGGGTTCGACGCGATCCTTGAGGTATTGCTTGAGGGCCTGATTGAGCGCGCTGGTGGCCCGCTCATGCAGAGCCGCCAGCCGGTCCACGGCTTCTTCGGCGGTTTGAACGACAACAAAAGCTTCGGTCACGGTAGGCTTCCTGTTTTCTTACGTGCAGGAGGCCATCTTGCCTGCATCGCTGCCAGACGCAAACTCTGAATTGGCATGCCCACCCATGATGAATGCAATCCCTGTAGGAGCTGGCAAGCCAGCTCCTACAGGGATTGCGTTTAGGAAGGGGTTGAGCGGGCGACGATGGCCTGCACATCCACCCCCCGTGGCAAGGTGCCGTACACCCGCCCTGATGACTCACCCAAGCGGCTGGCCATAAACCCATCGCTGACACTGGCATTGCCCGCCTCCAGCAACAACTTGGCCTGCAACGCCACGGCGATATCTTCGGTCAGTTGCCGCGCCCGGTACTGGATGTCCTGGGTGTCCATAAACGCCGATTTCAATTGCTCGATATGCCGCGCCAGGCGTTTATCGCCATGCCCATCGCCCAATTCGACAAACAATGTCTCCAGCACCCCAGGCTCTTTCGACAAGGCCCGCAGCACGTCCAGGCATTGCACGTTGCCAGAACCTTCCCACGTCGAGTTGACCGGCGCCTCACGGTACAGGCGCGGCAGGATGCTGTCTTCGACATACCCGGCGCCGCCCATGCATTCGGCGGCTTCGTTGATCATTGCCGGCGCGCGCTTGCAGATCCAATACTTGCCCACTGCCGTCACCAGCCGTGCGAACTTGGCTTCCTGCTCATCGCCCAGATGGTCCAGCGCCCGGCCCATGCGCAGGCTCAAGGCCAGGGCCGCCTCGCTCTCCAGGGCGAGATCGGCCAGCACGTTTTGCATCAAGGGTTGTTCACTGAGCACGCGGCCACCGACCGTACGATGGGCACAATGATGGCTGGCCTGGGTCAGCGCCTGGCGCATCAAGGCGCTGGAACCGACCATGCAATCGAAACGGGTCATGGCGACCATCTCGATGATAGTCGGCACACCTCGGCCTTCTTCGCCGATCATCCAGGCCAGGGCGCCACGGAACTCGACTTCGCTGGAGGCGTTGGAACAGTTGCCGAGTTTGTTTTTCAGGCGCTGGATATAGAACTGGTTACGCGTGTCGTCCGGGCGGTGCCGGGGCAGCAGGAAACAGGTCAGGCCCTTGTCAGTCTGGGCCAGGGTCAGGAAGGCGTCGCACATCGGCGCCGAGCAGAACCACTTGTGCCCCACCAGTTCATAGGGCTGGCCAGGGCCACCGGCACCCACGGGGTAAGCGCGGGTGGTGTTGGTACGCACATCGGTACCGCCCTGCTTCTCGGTCATGGCCATGCCGATGGTTGCACCGGCCTTATGGGCAATGCCGACGTTGCGGGGGTCATATTCGGTGTTGAGGATTTTCGCCAGCCAGGTGTCAGCCAGATCCGGCTGCAGGCGCAGGGCCGGCACGCAGGCGAAGGTCATGGTCAGCGGGCAACCGGTGCCGGCTTCCGCCTGGCTGTGCAGGTAGGTCATGGCGGCGCGGGCGACATGGGCGCCAGCCTGGGGATGGGCCCAGGGCAATGACGGCAAGCCATGTTCAACGGCCGTGCGCATCAGTTCGTGATAGGCCGGGTGGAACTCCACCAGGTCAATCCGGTGGCCATAACGATCATGGCTGTTGAACACCGGCTTGTTCTGATTCGCCAGGAACCCCGCCGCCATCAGCGGCCCACCTGCCAGGGCGCCGTAGGCATCAATCCGCGCCTCGGCCCAGCCCGCGCCAAAGCGCCGCGACCACTCCTGCAAGGGCAGGTCGAGGCGATACAGGTTGGCGCCATCCAATGACGGCGGCTGGTTGGTAACGTCGTGGGTTTCGGCGAACGGGTGCAGATTCATGACGGGCCTCCTGATAAAAGGCCAGCTTCAGTGAGGCCTTCATTTCAGTTAAGCATCGTCACCGCGCTTAAAAAAGTGGCATATACGCCTAACTGCCGGCGCTTTCACCCTCTAACGGACACAGCAGGCGCCGCTGCAATACCGCTTGCAACAGCTCAAAACGTACCGGCTTGACCAACTGTTCGGTAAGGCCGACGCCGTGGCAATGCTGGCGCGCACTGCCTTGCAGTGAGTCGCTCAAGGCAATCACCGGCAGTTCGCCACAGCCTGGCAAGGCCCGGACCTGGCAGCACAGGGAGAAACCATCCTCGGGCACATCCAGCAGCACCGCATCAAATGCCGCGTCCTGCAACATCGCCAACGCCACCGGGCCGCTGCCTGCCACTTTCACCCGGTAACCCAGCTTGAGCAACATCCCGCGCAGGACCAACTGCGTGACGCTATTGTCATCCACCAGCAATACCGTGCAATCCTGGGGCGAGCGCTGCCAATCAACCACCCGTGCCGGCTCGGGCGGCACCGCAATCACGGCCACTTCCAACTGGAAGCGACTGCCTTTGCGCGGTTCGGAATGATGGGTCAGGCGCCCGCCAAGCAATTCGATCAACTGCCGGCAGATCGCCAGGCCAATGCCCAGGCCGCCATATTCACGGGTGGTCGAGCCGTCCACCTGGAAGAAACGCTGATACAAAGTTGCCTCATCCAGGTGGGCAAAACCAATACCGGTATCGGTGACGATAAACGTCAGATGCAAATGACCATCGGCCCGGGGCAGTCCCACCACGCGCACGCGCACCGCGCCTTCGTGGGTAAACTTGAACGCATTATCCAGCAGGCACTCCAGGCACTGCATCAGTTTGCCAGCATCCCCCTCCAGGCGATCCGGCAACTCGCCCGCCACGTCGATGGAAAACTCCAGCCCCTTGCCCTGGGCGTTGCCCAGGAACTGCTGGCGCAAGGTATTGAGCACCCCGCGCAGGCTGAACACCTGCGGCTGCGCGCCAAGGCGACCGGCCTGAAGCTCGGTAAGGGTGAGGATGCCGTTGACCATGCGCATCATGTCCCGCGCCGAACCGGCGGCGGTGTGCTGGTACTGCGCCAGGTCCCCGGACAGGGGCACGGTCTGCATCAACTCCAATGATCCGATCACCCCATTCATCGGCGTGCGCAGTTCATGGGTCAGGGTCGCGAGGAATTCGTCTTTCAACTGGTTGCTGTGGGCCAGTTGCTGGTTGAGCACCTCCAGTTTCTGGCTGGCCTCAAACAGGATCTGCGCCTGTTGTTCGCGCATTGCGTTGATGCGGTCGGCCAGGGCCAGGGACAACAGGGCGACTTCAATGGCCGAGCCGATCTGGCTGGAATACATGGTGAAAAACACATTGGGCAGGTAGCCCAGCACCATCATCGTATTGACCACCCCGCCGATCAGGAACGCCGACCAGGCAATGATGAAATACCGCGCCACGCGCTGGCCGCAGCACCAGGCCTTGATCCCAGCGACAAAAATGGTCACGGTAAAAATCAATGCCAGCGCAGTCGCCAGGCGCAGGGCCAGGGCGTAGCTGGTCATCAGCGACAACAACATCACCACCGCCCCCGTGCCCACCAGCACCAGCAACAGCCGGTCCAGCCAGCGACTGTAGAGGGCGGTATGCAGGAAGCTGCGGGCAAACAGGCTGCCGAACAACGCCGACGCGCCGATCAGGAACGGCGTCGCCGCATTCGCCCACCAGGGGTTGTCGGGCCAGAAATATTCCACCGCCGCGCCATTCACCGAGAGCTGGTACATGCCGAACGAGGCGATATAGAGGATGTAATAGAGGTAGCTGGTGTCGCGCACGCTGAGGTAGATAAACAGGTTGTACACCAGCATGCCCAGCAACACGCCGTAGATCAGGCCCAGCACATACAGGCGCAGCGGCTGATCTTCCAGGTAGGCGGTGCTCGACCACAGGGTCAGCGGCGCCTGGATCGAGCCTTCGCTTTGCAGGCGCAAATAGAGGGTTTTCTGCTCGCCGGCCTTGAAGTCGACATTGAACAGGTAGTTGTTCTGGCGAATCTCGCGACTGGCAAACGGCAATGCATCACCGGTGCGCCCGGCCAGTCGGTAGGCGCCGGTATCATCAGGGACGTACAACTCCAGATGATCAAGGGGCGGATAGGCCAGCTCCAGCAACCAGGTGCGCAGGGCCTTCGGATCCTTGGGCAGGTAATGCAGGTCGACCTTGAGCCAGAACGCCGAGCGCGAATAACCAGCATTGAGGGTGTCTTTATCATGGCGGGTGTAGCGATCGGCCAGTGCCGCAGAACGGGCGTCGGCGAGAGTGACGCTGCCACTTGGATCTTCGAGTACTTGCATGACCCGGCCCAGGGGAAGGCTGCGGGTGGTTTCATTGAACTCGACGGCGCCGGCCAGCATCGGCAGCCCGCACAAGAGAAACATCAGCAAATAGCGCATAGAGCCCCAGCGTGGCCTGTCCGGTTATGTCAAAAGCCCCCCATTCCTTTTGAGAAGACGTACACCGGCGATACATTAAGTTGTTTGGATCCACTCTAGCATAGCCGGTAAAGGCCAAAAGACACCATTGAAATAATTTTTTGAAAGGCTCTAGGCCGGGGCTTTCAGAGCGATAACTGCCAGAAATAAATAATGGCCTATAGCCACTTTTCTTGATATTCCGAAGCAAAATACAAGCACTGCCCGACAGCCACGCAAAAAGCGTTTGGTGGTAAGCTCGCGCACCATGAATATCTACAGCTCTCGCCCTGTTGTCCTCTGTCTCTCCGGCCATGATCCCAGTGGTGGCGCCGGCTTGCAGGCAGATATCGAAGCCCTGCTCGCCCAAGGCTGTCATGCGGCTCCGGCCGTGACCGCGCTGACCGTGCAGAACACCGTGAATGTCAGCGATTTCCGCGTACTCGACCGCGAGTGGGTGCTGGCCCAGGCCAATGCCGTGCTTGGCGACTCCGAAGTTGCAGCGGTCAAGTTGGGCATGCTCGGTTCCACCGTCATGGTCGACACCGTGGTCGAACTGCTCCAGCAGCACCCGCATCTGCCGGTAGTCTGCGACCCGGTGCTGCGCGCCGGTGGCGGTGGCAGCCTGGGCAAGGACGAGGTCGGCTATGCCATGCGCGAGCGGCTGTTGCCCTTGTCGCTGATTGCCACGCCCAACCTGCCTGAAGCGCGCATCCTCGCCGAACTGCCCGAAGGCACGGCGGACCAGTGCGCCGAGAAACTGCTGCCATTCATCAAGCACCTGTTGATCACCGGCGGCCACGGCGACGAGCATGAGGTGCACAATCGCCTGTACAGCCGCGACGGCACCCGCCGCACCTTCACCTGCCAGCGCCTGCCCGGCAGCTATCATGGCTCCGGTTGCACCCTGGCCAGCGCCCTCGCCGGCCGCCTGGCCCAGGGCGAAGGCCTGGCCAGCGCCGTGGAGTCGGCACTCAATTACACCTGGCGCACCCTGCGGGACGCCGAACAATTGGGCCAGGGGCAGTTTGTGCCGCGTCGCCTGCCACTGGATTTCTGTTCGTAATATCAAGGGGCCTGCTCGATGAAACTACGTGGCCTGTATGCCATTACCGACAGCCAACTATTGGCCGGTAAGTTCCTGTCCTACGTCGAGGCCGCGCTGGAAGGCGGCGTGACGTTGCTGCAGTACCGCGATAAAAGCAGCGACGAGGCCCGGCGCCTGCGCGAAGCCGAAGCCCTGCGTGAACTGTGCTCGCGCTACAAGACCCAGTTGATCATCAATGACGATGCCGAACTGGCCGCGCGCCTGGGCGTCGGCGTCCACCTCGGCCAGACCGACGGCCCGCTGACCCCGGCCCGTGCGTTGCTGGGGCGCCATGCAATCATCGGTTCCACCTGCCATAGCCAGATCGAACTGGCCGAACAGGCCGCGCGCGAAGGCGCCAGCTATGTCGCCTTTGGCCGTTTCTTCAATTCCAGCACCAAACCCGGCGCCCCGGCAGCCACCCTCGAAATGCTCGCCCAGGCCCGCGCCCGCTTGCAGGTGCCGATCTGCGTGATCGGCGGCATCTCCCTGGAAAATGCCGCGCCCCTGGTCGAGCACGGCGCCGACCTGCTGGCCGTGGTCCACGGCCTGTTCGGTGCCGACAGCCCCCAGGAAGTGACGCGCCGCGCCCGCGCCTTCAACGAACTCCTTAAATCCTGAATTCAGAGAGCCTGCCCATGTCTCGTTCCGAAACCCTGTTTGCCAATGCCCAGAAACACATCCCCGGCGGTGTGAACTCCCCCGTGCGTGCGTTCAAGAGCGTTGGCGGCACCCCGCTGTTCTTCAAGCACGCCGAAGGCGCCTACGTCACCGACGAAGATGACAAGCGCTATGTGGACTACGTGGGTTCCTGGGGCCCGATGATTCTCGGCCACAGCCACCCCGACGTGCTGGACGCGGTGCGCAAGCAACTGGAGCATGGCCTGTCCTACGGCGCGCCAACCGCCATGGAAACCGAAATGGCGGACCTGGTGTGCTCGATCGTGCCGTCGATGGAGATGGTGCGCATGGTCAGCTCCGGCACCGAGGCGACCATGAGCGCGATCCGCCTGGCCCGTGGCTTCACTGGCCGCGACAGCATCATCAAGTTCGAAGGCTGCTACCACGGCCACTCCGACAGCCTGCTGGTCAAGGCCGGTTCGGGCCTGTTGACCCAGGGCGTACCGAGCTCGGCAGGCGTGCCGGCGGCATTCGCCAAGCACACCCTGACGCTGCCGTTCAATGACATCGCTGCCGTCGAAACAATGCTCAGCGAAGTCGGCCAGGACGTGGCGTGCATCATCGTCGAGCCGGTCGCCGGCAACATGAACTGCGTGCCACCGGCGCCGGGTTTCCTCGAAGGCCTGCGCGAGCAGTGCGACAAACACGGCGTGGTATTGATTTTCGACGAAGTGATGACCGGTTTCCGTGTTGCCCTCGGCGGCGCCCAGGCTTACTACGGCGTCACGCCGGACCTGAGCACCTTCGGCAAGATCATCGGCGGCGGCATGCCGGTGGGCTGCTTCGGCGGCAAGCGCGAAATCATGCAGCACATCGCGCCACTGGGCCCGGTCTACCAGGCCGGCACCTTGTCCGGCAACCCATTGGCCATGGCCGCCGGCCTGACTACCCTGCGCCTGATCAGCCGCCCGGACTTCCATGCCGAGTTGACCGACTACACCACGCGCCTGCTGGACGGCCTGCAACAACGCGCCGATGCGGCGGGCATCCCGTTCGTCACGACCCAGGCCGGTGGCATGTTCGGCCTGTATTTCAGTGGCGCCGACGACATCGTGACCTTTGACGATGTGATGGGCAGCGATGCCAACCTGTTCAAGCGCTTCTTCCACCTGATGCTCGAAGGCGGTGTGTACCTGGCACCGAGTGCCTTTGAAGCCGGCTTCACCTCCATCGCCCATGGCGAAGCCGAGCTGAAACTGACCCTGGATGCTGCCGAGCGTGCCTTCGCCGCACTGAAGTAAGCCAGCCAAAACCTGACGTCGCCCCTGGCGGCGTCAGATTTGCTACCTTGCTTACAGAAATTTCCTTCTTTTTTCGAGAAATCACCTGCAATCCGGCAGATAACTTGCCCACGCAGCAGAAAAACGAGTAAAGACTTTGTAAGCAGAGGCCTGCTTATTTCATAATGCGCGCTTATTGGATCCCCACGTGGTTCCACGCGCCCCGTCAGAGGTAAGTCGATTCCCATGAAACGCACCGGCCGCACCCTGGTTCTGGGCTGCCTGTTGCTCCTTCAACCGCTGCTTGCGCATGCACAAGCGGGCGGCAACTCGTTGTTGATCCCAGCGATGGGTCGTTGCACCCTCAATACTCAGCCAGAAAGCCAGGCCGAGGCCCTGAGCGCCTGCCAGACCCTGGCCGATGGCGGGGATGCGCAGGCGCAATACGAGTTGGGCGAATTCTTCTATGACGACAAGAATCCCTCCCGTGACCTCAATAAAGCCCTGAGCTTTTTCGAGAAAGCCTCGTTGCAGGGGCATGCGCAAGCCCAATTCAAGCTGGGCAGCATGTTCTTTCATGGTGAAGGTGTGCCGGCCAATAACGTGCAGGCGTATATCGTGCTGAAGATGGCGGCGGTCAATGGCGCCGAAGATGCGCTCGACACCGCCGATGAAGTGGCCGAGCACATGCAGCGTGATGAGTTGGAAGTGGCGACCCAGGTGCTGGGGCAGATTTTCCGCAATTATCTGCTGGAGTTGCAGAGTGCGGATGGGCGTTCGCCTTTCTCGCCGCTGCCCTGACATTATCTAAACCCTTCTGACGCCATCGCAGGCAAGCCAGCTCCCACATTTGAATGTGTTCACAAATCAAAATGTGGGAGCTGGCTTGCCTGCGATGGGCGCGACGCGGTCTAAAAAGCTTACTTCTCAGGCATCGGCATCGGAAACGGCATGACATTGCTCATGCCCCGCGCTTCGCTGATCTTCGGCGTGCCCAGGCGCTCGACTTCATCGATGCGCACAATCGAATGCATCGGCACAAAACTGCGCACCACGCCTTCGAACTGGGCCTTGAGCTTTTCCTCGCCCGGATCGACGACCAGCTGCGTGCGCTCGCCAAAGACGAACTCTTCCACTTCCAGGAAGCCCCACAGATCACTTTGATAGATCTGCTTGGCGTACATTTCGAACACCTGGCCCTGGTTAAGGAAAATCACCTTGTAGATTGGAGCTTCACGTTTGGTCATGGGGGGCGGGCAGCACATCGGCGGATATAAATGAGGGCGCGAACTATAGCATGGCACCCGATGCACAGTGCTAGGAACCAATGGGCATGCCCCCTATAATGCGCGGTTCTTTACCACCAGTTGACGATTCCCATGGCCAAGAAGCTTTACATCGAAACCCACGGTTGCCAGATGAACGAGTACGACAGCTCGCGCATGGTCGATCTGCTGGGTGAACATCAGGCCCTGGAAGTCACGGCGCGCGCCGAAGATGCCGACGTGATCCTGCTCAATACCTGCTCGATCCGCGAACGGGCCCAGGACCGGGTCTACTCGCAGCTGGGTCGCTGGCGTGAATTGAAACTGGCCAACCCGGACATGGTAATCGCCGTTGGCGGTTGTGTGGCCAGCCAGGAAGGCGCGGCCATTCGCGACCGCGCACCTTATGTCGACGTGGTCTTTGGCCCGCAGACCCTGCATCGCCTGCCGGAGATGATCGACGCTGCGCGCATCACCAAGTTGCCGCAGGTGGACGTCTCGTTCCCGGAAATAGAAAAATTCGACCATTTGCCCGAGCCACGCATCGATGGCCCGAGCGCCTACGTGTCGGTAATGGAAGGTTGCAGCAAGTACTGCACCTTCTGCGTGGTGCCTTATACCCGTGGCGAAGAAGTCAGTCGGCCGTTCGACGATGTGCTGTCAGAAATCATCCACCTGGCTGAAAACGGCGTGCGTGAAGTGACCCTGCTGGGGCAGAACGTCAACGGCTATCGTGGCCAGACCCACGACGGGCGCCTGGCGGACCTGGCCGAGCTGATTCGCGTGGTCGCGGCGGTGGACGGTATCGAGCGCATCCGCTACACCACCTCGCACCCGCTGGAATTCTCCGACAGCCTGATCCAGGCCCACGCCGAAGTGCCGGAGCTGGTCAAACACCTGCACTTGCCGGTGCAATCGGGCTCGGACCGTATCCTGTCGGCAATGAAGCGCAACCACACGGCCCTGGAGTACAAGTCCAAGCTGCGCAAACTGCGCGCCGCCGTGCCGGGTATCTGCATCAGTTCGGACTTTATTGTCGGCTTCCCTGGCGAGACCGAAAAAGACTTCGAGCAGACCATGAAGCTGATTGAAGACGTCGGGTTCGATTTCTCCTACTCCTTCGTCTACAGCCAGCGCCCCGGCACACCAGCCGCGGACCTCGCGGACGAAACCCCGGAGGCGTTGAAAAAAGAGCGTCTGAACGCACTGCAACATCGCCTCAACCAGCAGGGTTTCGAGATCAGCCGACAAATGGTCGGTTCAACCCAGCGCATCCTGGTTACCGATTACTCGAAGAAAGACCCGGGCGAATTGCAGGGACGGACCGAGAACAACCGGATCGTCAACTTCCGCTGCGATAACCCGACGCTGATCGGCCAGTTTGCCGACGTGCACATCGACGCGGCGCAACCGCACTCGCTGCGCGGTTCGCTGATCAACTGACGGGACAGATCCGGGGACAAATGTAGATCAAATGTGGGAGCTGGCTTGCCTGCGATAGCGATGTAACAGGCAGTATCTCTTTTGAATGGGCCGACCCTATCGCAGGCAAGCCAGCTCCCACAGGGGTTCTTCATTGTTATCGAGAGTGGAGCCAGTCCATTTAAGTGCTTTCGCACACTGGCGGCTGGCGTTATCCTCTATTTCACCTAAACAGCCAAAGGGCGGCTAAAAGCAACCTTGAACGCACCCATAGCAGAACCCCATCGTTTTCTCCTTGAGCCGTTTGAGGCTCGCCGTTTCGCCAACTTGTGCGGACAGTTCGACGAGCACCTGCGCCTGATCGAACAACGCCTGAGCATCGAGATCCGCAACCGCGGCAATCAGTTCGAGCTCATTGGTGAACCCCAGCACACTACGTCTGCAGAAAACCTGCTGCGCCGCCTCTACCGTGAAACCAAGGGTAGCGAGCTGTCGCCGGAAACCGTGCACCTGTACCTGCAGGAATCCGCCGTAGAAGACCTGGCCAATAACCCGGTGGCCGAAGCCAGCGTGGCGCTGCGCACCAAAAAAGGCATGATTCGCCCACGCGGCTTGAATCAGCAGCGCTATGTCAAAGAGATCCTCGGCAACGACATCAACTTCGGCATCGGCCCGGCCGGTACCGGCAAGACTTACCTGGCCGTCGCCTGTGCGGTTGACGCCCTGGAGCGCGAACAGGTGCGACGCATCCTGTTGGTGCGCCCGGCGGTCGAAGCCGGCGAGAAACTGGGCTTTCTGCCCGGCGATCTGGCCCAGAAGATCGACCCCTACCTGCGCCCGCTCTACGATGCGTTGTATGAAATGCTCGGCTTCGAATACGTCGCCAAGCTGATCGAACGCCAGGTGATCGAGATCGCCCCGCTGGCCTATATGCGCGGTCGGACCCTGAACAACAGCTTTATCATCCTCGACGAAAGCCAGAACACCACGGTCGAGCAGATGAAGATGTTCCTGACCCGGATCGGCTTCGGCTCCACGGCAGTGATCACCGGGGATATCACCCAGGTCGACCTGCCCAAGGGCACCAAATCGGGCCTGGGCCAGGTGATCGAAGTCCTCAAGGACGTGCCGGGGATCAGCTTTACCCACTTCATGCCCAAGGATGTGGTGCGTCACCCGCTGGTCCAGCGCATTGTCGAGGCCTACGAGCGCTTCGAACACCGCGATGACGGCCTGTCCAAGGACAATCGCCGCGATGCTTGAGCTTGACCTGCAACTGGCCACCCAAGCGCCAGCCCCCAGCGAAGAACAGTTTCGCCAATGGTGCACACTGGCCCTGCGCCAGCGCACCGCTGACTCGGAACTTACCATTCGTCTGGTGGACGAGCCTGAAGGCCGCGAGCTGAATCACACCTGGCGCCAGAAAGACTACGCGACCAACGTACTGTCATTTCCCGCCGACGTACCGGATGAACTACTGGATATCCCGCTGCTGGGTGACCTGGTGATCTGCGTCGCGGTGGTAGAGCGCGAGGCGAAGGAACAAGGCAAGGCTCTTGAGGCCCACTGGGCCCACTTGGTCATGCACGGCTGCTTGCATCTGTTGGGTTACGACCATATAGATGATGAAGAAGCCGAAGAAATGGAAGCACTGGAACGAACGTTGCTTGCAGAGTTGGGGCATCCTGACCCCTATGCAGACGACGAACACTAATCGACACTCAACTGAAACAATCAAGGATTTAGAGTAATCGCTATGAGCGAAGACCGATCGAGCAACGGGCAAAAGTCATGGCTGGGCAAACTGACCCAGGCTTTTGCCCACGAGCCGAAAAACCGCAAGGAGCTGCTGGAGCTTCTGCGCGAGGCCCATCAGAACAAGTTGCTGGACAGCGAAGCGCTGGCCATCGTCGAAGGCGCCATCCAGGTGGCTGACCTGCAAGTGCGTGACATCATGGTCCCGCGCTCGCAGATGATCAGCATCAAGGCGACCCAGACCCCACGGGAATTTCTCCCGGCCGTGATCGACTCGGCGCACTCGCGCTACCCGGTGATCGGCGAAAACCATGACGAAGTCATGGGTGTCCTGCTGGCCAAGGACTTGCTGCCGCTGATCCTCAAGGAGAACGGCGACAGCTTCAACATCAAGGACCTGCTGCGTCCTGCCACTTTCGTGCCTGAATCCAAGCGCCTGAATGTGCTGCTGCGCGAGTTTCGCGCCAACCACAATCACATGGCCATCGTCATTGACGAATACGGCGGCGTTGCCGGCCTGGTAACTATCGAAGACGTGCTCGAACAGATCGTCGGCGATATCGAAGACGAACACGACGTCGAAGAAGACAGCTACATCAAGCCACTGCCCAGCGGTGACTTCCTGATCAAGGCGCTGACGCCGATCGAGAACTTCAACGAGTTCTTCGACAGCGAATTCTCCGACGATGAGTTCGACACCGTGGGCGGCCTGGTGATGAGTGCGTTTGGCCATCTGCCCAAGCGTAACGAAACCACCGAGATCGGCGCCTATCGCTTCCGCATCCTGAATGCCGACAGCCGCCGCATCCACCTGATCCGCCTGACACCTATTGCCCGCTAAGGACTGATATGCGCCGTCTCACCGCACCCGGCTGGCCCGGTAACCTGCTGGCCGTGGTGGCCGGTGCTATCACCACCCTGGCGCTGGCGCCATTCGATATCTGGCCGCTGGCACTGGTGGCGGTCGGGGTGTTCTATGCCGGGATGCGCCAACTGACCCCGCGCCAGGCCTTCGGGCGTGGCTGGTGTTTCGGGTTTGGCCTGTTTGGCGCGGGCACCAGTTGGATTTACTACAGCATCCATCACTTCGGCGGGGCTTCGGTGCTGCTGGCCGGGCTGCTGATGCTGGCGTTCACCGCGGCGATTGCCCTGTTCTTTGCCCTGCCTGCCTGGCTCTGGGCCCGCTGGATCCGCCGTAACGAAGCGCCGCTGGCCGACGCCTTGGCGTTTGCTGCACTGTGGGTGGGCCAGGAAGCGTTTCGCGGCTGGTTCCTCACCGGTTTCCCCTGGCTGTACTCCGGTTACAGCCAACTCGACGGGCCGCTGGCCGGGCTCGCGCCGCTGGGCGGGGTGTGGCTGATTTCCTTTGCCCTGGCCCTGAGCGCTGCGCTGATTGTTAACCTGCCGCGACTGCTGGCAGCCAGGCGCAACGTGTTTGTCGGCACCGGCCTGGTACTGCTGGTCGCACCGTGGGCCATTGGCCTGGCGCTCAAGCACCACGCCTGGACCAGCCCCGCAGGTGAACCGCTAACCGTCGCGGCGATCCAGGGCAATGTCGAGCAGAGCATGAAATGGGACCCAGCGCAGCTCAACGAGCAACTGGCGCTGTACCGCGACATGAGCTTTGCCTCCAAGCGCGTGGACCTGCTGATCTGGCCGGAAACCGCCGTGCCAGTGCTCAAGGAGTCCGTCGAGGGTTATCTGGGGATGATGGGCAAGTTCGCCGCCGACCGGAACGGCGCAATGATCACCGGTGTGCCGATTCGCCAGGAGGTACGCCATGAAAAGCGCTACTTCAATGGCATCACCGTGGTCGGCCAGGGTGATGGCACCTATTTGAAGCAGAAGCTGGTGCCCTTTGGCGAGTATGTGCCGCTGCAGGATGTGCTGCGCGGACTGATTGCGTTCTTCGACCTGCCGATGTCGGACTTTGCCCGTGGCCCCGAAGACCAGGCTCTGCTGCAAGCCAAGGGCTATCAGATCGCCCCGTATATCTGCTACGAAGTGGTCTACCCGGAGTTCGCTGCAGACCTCGCCGCCCGCAGCGACTTGCTGCTGACCATCAGCAATGACACCTGGTTCGGCACCTCCATCGGCCCCTTGCAGCACCTGCAAATGGCCCAGATGCGTGCCCTGGAGGCCGGCCGCTGGATGATCCGCGCCACCAACAACGGCGTGACCGGCCTGATCAACCCGTTTGGGCAGATCACCGAGCAGATCCCGCAGTTCGAGCGCGGCATTCTCTACGGGGAAGTGGTGCCGATGCACAACCTGACGCCGTACCTGCAATGGCGTTCGTGGCCGCTGATCATCCTGTGCCTGGGGCTGTTTGGCTGGGCACTGCTGGCCGGGCGCATGGCCAAGACTGTCTGACAGACACACAAAACCCAATGTGGGAGCCCGCTCCCACATTTTGATGTGTGGTGTTAGCGATAGAACAGCCGGTAACCCACCTGCCCCACCGCCTCGTTGATCAACTGCCCGCTCTGCCAGATCGACTTGAACTCCGGCATCCAGCCGCCCAGCGGCCGAGCGTTGTCCACGCCCAGGAAACCGACCGGCGCCGGCACCACGGTAAAGCCGGCTTTCTCGAAGCTCCACACGGAACGCGGCATATGCCAGGCCTGGGTCACAACCACCACGCGCTTGACGCCCTGGGGCAACAGGATCTCGGCGCTCATCTGTGCATTTTCCCAGGTGGTGCGGCTACGCTCTTCCTTCCAGCGCACGGCCACGCCAAAGTCTTGTTGCATCGACACCGCCATCAACTCTGACTCGCTGGGCGGCGTGCCATAGTGCAGGCCGCCGGTGGTCAGCACCGGCAGCCCCGACGCCTTGGCCAATCGCGCGGCATAGCGCTGGCGCTCCAGGCCGATACCGGTCGGCTGATCAGCGCCCCAGGCCGGATCGCCCCGCTCACGACCCGAGCCCAACACCACAATGGCATCGGCTCGTTGCGCCAGGCCGGCCCAGTCTTCCAGGGCCAATGGCGGTTCGGTTTCCAGCGCGCGGGCGCCCCACTCCACCATCACCGGCAGGCTGATCAGCCACATCCCGCCAAACCCCAAGGCAAAGCATCCCCCGGCCAAGCGCGGGCGGCTGCGGCGAAACCACCAGGCAAGGGCCAGCAGCAGCAAGAAAATGCCGGGGGGCAACAGTAATTGTTTGATGAAATAACGAATAGGCATCGAGCATCTCCAAAGATGCCCGAAGCCTAAGGTGTAACGGGGTTTAGCGACAATCTTTACACGCGGCGGATAACGCTGATCAAGTTACTTGAATCGTGCAGACCGCAGCTTTTCCGGGCCACGGCCGGTCGACAAGTCCTTGAGCCATACCACCTTGGACGATCGCACCGGCTCCCTGGCTGGCACAGGAGCCACCCATTGCGGGATTGGGCACGCGTTCAAGTCCAGGTAGGCCTTGATCACTTCAAACTCTGCAGGGCTCAAGCCTCGCAGTTCCAGCTCATCAGGCCGCTCGTCACGCAATCGACCTGCGGTTCTTGCTGCGTCCAGTGCTCGACCCAAGCGGTCGATCAGTCCTTCATACACTTGCGGTTTCGTTCTCATTCGCTGCGAATCTACCATCCCCTCACCTCATTAAAGATAAGTCTCACTCCCCAATAAACAGCGTAGCTGTGCTGACGCAACCAACCGCACGCCGCGACCAACGGCCTGCGCTGCGCAATCAGGGTTTCCCTCGATAGAGTGGGGTCATGTATGCTACGGCGCTTCCTGTAACTCCACTTCCCGCAGGGTTTGGGCACGGACGCGCCGCTGTTTGGTGTCGATCAACCCGAACGTTGCACCGAAGAGGATTAGGCCACCCCTATTCAGTTCAAAAGTAGCCATGCACGAACAATATCAGCCCCGTGAAATAGAAAATGCCGCCCAAACCTTCTGGGACGAGCAAAAGTCCTTTGAAGTCAGTGAACAGCCAGGCAAGGAGACTTTCTACTGCCTATCGATGTTCCCTTACCCCAGCGGCAAGCTACACATGGGGCACGTGCGTAACTACACCATCGGCGACGTGATTTCCCGCTACCAGCGCATGCTCGGCAAGAACGTCCTGCAACCCATGGGTTGGGACGCCTTCGGCATGCCGGCGGAAAACGCCGCGATGAAGAACAACGTAGCGCCCGCCAAGTGGACCTACGAAAACATCGCCTACATGAAGACCCAGCTGCGCAGCCTGGGCCTGGCCGTGGACTGGTCCCGCGAAGTGACCACCTGCAAGCCCGATTACTATCGCTGGGAACAATGGCTGTTCACTCGCCTGTTCGAAAAAGGCGTGATCTACAAAAAAAGCGGCACCGTGAACTGGGACCCGATCGACCAGACCGTGCTGGCCAACGAACAAGTGATCGACGGCCGCGGCTGGCGTTCCGGCGCGCTGATCGAAAAGCGCGAAATCCCGATGTACTACTTCAAGATCACCGCCTACGCGGATGAACTCTTGTCGAGCCTCGACGACCTGCCGGGCTGGCCTGAACAGGTCAAGACCATGCAACGCAACTGGATCGGCAAGTCCAAGGGCATGGAAGTGCAGTTCCCGTACAACGTCGATTCCATCGGCGCAGAGGGCGCACTGAAAGTCTTCACGACCCGTCCGGATACCCTGCTGGGCGCCACCTACGTGGCCGTGGCCGCGGAACACCCGCTGGCCACCCAGGCTGCACAGAACAACCCTGAGCTGCAGGCGTTCATCGCCGAATGCAAAGGCGGCAGCGTGGCTGAAGCCGACGTCGCCACCCAGGAGAAAAAAGGCCTGCCGACCTCGCTGTTCGTCGAACACCCGCTGACCGGCGAGAAACTGCCGGTATGGGTCGCCAACTATGTGCTGATGCACTACGGCGATGGCGCAGTAATGGCCGTGCCGGCCCACGACGAGCGCGACTTCGAGTTCGCCACCAAGTACAACCTGCCGATCAAGTCGGTGGTGCGTACCAGCTCCGGCGATACCAACCCGGCCCCATGGCAAGACGCCTACGGCGAGCACGGCACCCTGATCAACTCCGGCGAGTTTGACGGCCTGGACTTCGTCGGTGCCTTCGACGCCATGGAAGTCGCACTGATCAAGAAAAACCTCGGTGCCTCGCGCACCCAGTTCCGCCTGCGCGACTGGGGCATCAGCCGCCAGCGCTACTGGGGCTGCCCGATCCCGATCATCCACTGCGAAAGCTGTGGCGACGTGCCGGTGCCAGAAGATCAACTGCCGGTCGTGCTGCCAGAAGATGTGGTGCCGGACGGCGCCGGCTCGCCATTGGCGCGCATGCCCGAGTTCTACGAGTGCAGTTGCCCGAAATGCGGTGCACCTGCCAAGCGTGAAACCGACACCATGGACACCTTCGTCGAGTCCTCGTGGTATTACGCCCGCTACGCCTCGCCGCACTATGAAGGCGGCCTGGTGGAAAAATCCGCAGCTGACCACTGGTTGCCGGTGGATCAGTACATCGGCGGTATCGAACACGCGATTCTGCACCTGCTCTACGCGCGCTTCTTCCATAAACTGATGCGTGACGAAGGCCTGGTGAGTTCCGACGAGCCGTTCAAGAACCTGCTGACCCAAGGCATGGTGATCGCCGAGACTTACTATCGCCGCGAAGCCAATGGCGCCTATACCTGGTTCAACCCGGCGGACGTCGAGCTTGAGCGTGACAGCAAGGCCAAGGTGATCAGCGCCAAGTTGAAATCCGACGGCCTGCCGGTGGAAATCGGCGGCACCGAGAAGATGGCCAAGTCGAAGAACAACGGCGTTGACCCTCAGTCGATGATCGACCAGTTCGGCGCCGATACCTGCCGCCTGTTCATGATGTTCGCCTCGCCGCCCGACATGAGCGCCGAATGGTCAGACTCCGGCGTCGAAGGCTCGCACCGCTTCCTCAAGCGCGTCTGGCGCCTGGCGCATGCCCATATCAGCCAGGGCTTGCCGGGCAAACTGGACGTGGCGTTGCTGAACGACGAGCAAAAACTGATTCGCCGCAGCACCCACCTGGCCATCAAGCAAGCCAGCCAGGACGTGGGCCAGCATCACAAGTTCAACACCGCTATCGCCCAGGTGATGACGCTGATGAACGTGCTGGAAAAAGCCCCGCAGGTCACCGAGCAGGACCGTGCGCTGGTACAGGAAGGCCTGGAAACTGTCGTCCTGCTGCTGGCGCCGATCACCCCGCACATCAGCCACGACCTGTGGAGCCAGTTGGGCCACAGCGGCGCGGTGATCGATGCCCAATGGCCCGTCGCGGATGACAGCGCCCTGGTACAGGACACGCTGCAACTGGTGATTCAGGTCAACGGCAAGCTGCGCGGCCAGATCGACATGCCTGCCAGCGCCAGTCGCGAAGAAGTCGAAGCCGCCGCTCGCTGCAACGAAAACGTGCTGCGCTTCACCGAAGGCCTGACGATCCGCAAAGTGATCGTGGTGCCCGGCAAACTGGTCAATATCGTCGCTAGCTAATCGGATCGGGCGCCAGGGCAAGAGCCCCGGCGCCGAACAAAACCTCCAGGGCCTCGATAAGGCCCACATGGTTTCAAGGGGAGCAATAAAATGATCAAACGCAACCTGCTGGTTATGGGCCTTGCCGTATTGTTGAGCGCTTGCGGCTTCCAGCTGCGCGGCACCGGCACCACTGAACTGGCGATCAAGGAACTGGATGTCAGCGCACGCAACGCCTATGGCGAAACCGTGACTCAGCTGCGTCAAACCCTGGAAAACAGCGGCGTCAAAGTCTATCCAGGGGCAGCTTACAAACTGGTGCTGGTCGACGAGAAAGAAACCCAGCGTAATATCAGCTACGCCAGTGCCGGCCGCTCTTCGGACATCGAAATGAGCAGCGTGCTCATGTTCCAGATCCAGGGTCACGACCAGTTGCCACTGATCAGCGACAAGCTGCAAGTGCAGAAAGTCGTGACACATGACGGTAACAACCTGGTCGGTTCGGATACCGAGGTCAACCAGGTGCGCAATGAAATGCGCCGCGACCTGGTCCAGCGTATGGTCCTGCGCCTGCAGATGATCAGCCCGGCCCAACTGGATGCCCTGCAGCAGACTGCCGATGCCAAGGCCAAGGCGGATGCCGAAGCGCTGAAAGCCGCGCAGGACTATGAAAACAGCATCCCCAAGCAATCGCCTGTTGAAGTCCCTGCCGAGTAAACCAGACGGGGCGCGTCATGCGCCCCGTCCATCCAGCCTATGAAACTCGCCCCCGCCCAACTCGCCAAACACCTGCAAGGCAGTCTTGCGCCTGTGTACATCGTCAGCGGCGATGACCCGCTGTTGTGCCAGGAAGCCGCCGACGCCATTCGCCAGGCTGCGCGCCAGCAAGGCTTTGATGAACGCCAGGTATTCAGCGCCGACGCCAGCTTCGACTGGGGCACCCTGCTCCAGGCCGGGGCCAGCATGTCGCTATTTGCCGAAAAACGCCTGTTGGAATTGCGCCTGCCCTCGGGCAAGCCCGGCGACAAAGGCGCGGCAGCCCTGATGGAATACTGTGCTCGCCCTGCCGAGGACACACTGTTGCTGATCAGCTTGCCCAAGCTCGATGGCAGTGCGCAGAAGACCAAATGGGGCAAGGCGCTGGTGGAAGGGGCACAAACCCAGTTCATCCAGATCTGGCCGGTCGACAGCAACCAGTTGCCGCAATGGATTCGTCAGCGCCTGTCGCAAGCCGGGCTGTCTGCCACCCAAGATGCTGTCGAGCTGATTGCAGCTCGGGTCGAAGGCAACCTGCTGGCCGCCGCCCAGGAAATCGAAAAGCTCAAGCTGATGGCCGAAGACGGGCAGATTACCGTCGAAACCGTGCAAGGTGCGGTGGCCGACAGTGCGCGGTTTGACGTATTCGGGTTGGTCGACGCGATTCTCAATGGCGAACCGGCACATGCCTTGCGCATGCTCGAAGGGCTGCGCGGCGAAGGCGTGGAACCGCCCGTGATTCTCTGGGCCCTGGCCCGCGAACTGCGCGTACTGGCCAATATTGCCCTGCAATACAGCCAAGGCACGCCACTGGACAAATGCTTCAGCCAGGCCCGACCACCCGTGTGGGACAAGCGCAAGCCACTGATGAGCAAGGCCCTGCAACGGCACTCGGCGCAACGCTGGGCGCAATTGTTGCTCGAAGCCCAGCGCATCGATGCACAAATCAAGGGCCAGGCTGCCGGGTCGCCGTGGATGAGCTTGAGCCGTTTGTCGCTGCTTATGTCTGGCCAGCGCCTGGCACTCCCCGCCGAATAATCAATTATCCAGAACAACACAAGCCGGCATTTCACATTCAAACCGAGGCCATTTCCTACATCGCGCCGGGCTGGACAGCCGGCAAACTTCGGCAGATGATTCGCAGCGCATTACCCACCCATCGGAGAGTACCGATCATGAGCAAAAAGCCATCCAAGCATGGCCCCAACAAGGCCAAATCCCTCATTGCCCAGCCGTTGTTCCGCAGTCGCCAGGAACGAGCCGGCAAAGGCAAAGGCAGCTACCGCCGCGAAGCCTTCCAGTCTAATAGCTGGGAGGCTTCTTACTTTCTGGCTGCCTGAAGGCAAGCGCCCCTCTGGCATGATAAGGTCTGCACCTGATTCGTATTTCCTGGACCTGTGCATGCCCTCTAGTCTTTCCCGTCGTTGGCACCTTCGCCAATTGATTGCTGCCTCCAGCCTGATCCTGTTAGTCGCCTGCGCCGAAAAACCCACCGCCGCCGACGCTCAGCCCCTGCCTACGTTCCAGCCCGTACCGGTTGCCGCACCCGCCGTAGTTGCGCCCCTGGCCGTGACCAATCTTGATATCCAACCGACCCAGACCTTCGCCGAATGGCAGGCAGGTTTTCGCGTCGAAGCCCTGAAAGCCGGCATTACGCCTGCAGTGTTCGACAGCGCCTTCGCCAACGTCACCCCCGATATGGCAGTCATCCGTGCCGACCGCAGCCAGCCGGAGTTTTCCCGGCCGGTGTGGGAATACCTCAACGGCGCCTTGTCGGCGCTGCGCGTGCGTAACGGCCAGGCCTTGCTGATCAAGCATGCCGATATCCTGCAAAGCATCGAACAACGCTACGGCGTGGATCGCCAGGTATTGGTCTCGGTCTGGGGCATGGAAAGCAACTTCGGCTCGTTCCAGGGCAACAATTCGGTGATCCGCTCCCTGGCGACCCTGGCCTACGAAGGCCGTCGCCCGGCATTCGCCCAGGCGCAATTGCTGGCCGCGCTGCAAATCATCCAGCACGGTGATATCCCGGCCGAGCAGATGCGCGGCTCCTGGGCCGGTGCCATGGGCCAGACCCAATTCATTCCGACCACCTACAACACCCACGCGGTGGACTTCGACGGTGACGGACGCCGCGACATCTGGAACAGTTCCGCCGACGCCCTCGCCTCCACCGCGCACTACCTGCAAAGCTCCGGCTGGCAGAAAGGCCAGCCGTGGGGCTTTGAGGTACAGCAATTGCCGGCAAACTTCGACTACGCCCTGGCTGATGGCGTAGTGCGCAAGCCAGTGGGCGAATGGTTGAAACTCGGGCTGCAGGTGCCGGCCGGTGCCAGCGTCCCGCCCAATGTCGAGGCGCTGTCCGCCGCCCTGCTGCTGCCGGCCGGCCATCGTGGCCCGGCGTTCCTGGTGCTGGATAACTTCCGCGCAATCCTCAAGTACAACAACTCGTCGTCCTACGCCCTGGCGGTCGGCCTGTTGTCCGAGCGCTTTGGCGGTGGCGGGGTGATTCGCGGGGATTGGCCAACGGACGAACTGCCACTGACCCGCTCCCAGCGTATCGAGTTGCAGACGGTGTTGAGCGCCAAGGGCTATGACGCTGGCAACCCGGATGGGATTATCGGTGCCAATACGCGCAAGGCGATTCGTGCGGCGCAGCAGTCGTTGGGCTGGCCGGCGGATGGGTATCCGACGGTGAAGTTGCTGGAATCCTTGCAGAACCGCTAGAACTGCGTAAGGCGGCTACCGCCTTCGCGAGCAAGCCCGCTCCCACAGGGGCAAATGCAGGCTTGCTCGCGATAACGGCCTGACATACGACTAAATACTCAGGGTTTGAACACCACATCCTGCTCCAGCACTAACCGCTGCTCCCCCGCATCCAGTCGCACCAAGGCGCCCATCGGCAAGGTCAGGTTCGGGTCGCAATGGCCGCTGCGCCAGCCAGCCAGGACCGGGATGCACAACGGCTCGAAGGTCTGCTTCAACAGCCGCTCCAGTGCATCGCTATCCACCCCCGCCACATCCCCCACCAGCACACCGTGAACCTGTGCCAACTTGCCCGCCAGGCGCAAGTGCGTCAGCAGGCGGTCGATGCGGTAGATCGGCTCGTTGACGTCTTCGATAAACAGAATGATGCCCTCGGCATCGATTTCGAACGGTGTACCCATCACGGCCGCGATCATTGACAGGTTACCCCCCAGCAGGCGCCCGCAGGCGATGCCAGGCTCAATGGTGGTCAGCGGGTAGGCCACCGGGTGCACCAGCACACTGCCAGCCCCTAGTTGCCCACGCAGCAGGCTGAACAGCGATGATTCGGTGGGCTGTTGCTTATCACCGAGCAGGTCGGCATTGAGCATCGGCCCGTGGAAGGTCACAAAACCGGCGTAGCGGCTGATCGCCAGGTGCAGCGCGGTGATATCGCTGTAGCCGACGAAAGGCTTGGGGTTGGCGGCCAGCAGGGCAAAATCCACACCGTCGAGCAAGCGCGGGGTGCCGTAGCCACCGCGCAGGCAGAAGATGGCGTCGATATCGGGGTCGGCGAAGGCCGCATGCAGGTCACGCAGGCGTACTTTGTCGCTGCCGGCCAGGTAGCCGTCGCGCTCATACACCCCCGAGAAGATCCGCAGCTCGTAGCCACGGGTACGCATCCATTGCCCGGCCTTTTCCACATCCAGCGCGGCGGGGCCGGCGGGGGCGATCAGGCCGATAGTGCCTTCAACTCGCAACGCGGGTACGACGGCACTCGGTTGAGCGGTCATCCATGTTCTCCCTATCTGTAACGCAGAACCCAATGTGGGAGCGGGCTTGTTCGCGAAGGCGCAGTATCAGTCAATGGATCAAGTGACTGATACTGCGCCTTCGCGAACAAGCCCGCTCCCACACAAGCCCGCATTCCACATTGATTCTGCGGTGCGGCTTACGAAACCAGGCTCGCCTTGACCAGCTTGGCCTGTTCGTCGGCGTGGTACGACGAACGTACCAGCGGGCCCGACGCAACGTTCTTGAAGCCCATCTTGTAGCCTTCTTCGGCAAACCAGGCAAAGGTGTCCGGGTGCACGAAACGCTGCACCGGCAAGTGACTGCGCGACGGTTGCAGGTATTGGCCGAGGGTCAGCATGTCGATGTCGTGTTCGCGCATGCGCTTCATGACTTCGATCACTTCTTCGTCGGTTTCGCCCAGGCCCAGCATCAGGCCGGATTTGGTCGGGATGTGCGGCATCATCTGCTTGAATTTCTGCAGCAGGGTCAGCGACCACTGGTAGTCCGAGCCCGGACGCGCGGCCTTGTACAGGCGTGGCACGGTTTCCAGGTTGTGGTTGAACACATCTGGCGGCTCGGCGGCGGTGATTTCCAGCGCCACGTCCATCCGGCCACGGTAGTCAGGGACCAGGGTTTCGAGCATCACGTTCGGCGACAGTTTGCGGATTTCGCGGATGCAGTCGGCAAAGTGCTGGGCACCGCCGTCACGCAGGTCGTCGCGGTCTACCGAGGTGATCACCACGTACTTGAGTTTCAGGTCGGCAATGGCGATGGCCAGGCTTTCTGGCTCGTTGACGTCCAAAGGCTTGGGCCGGCCGTGGCCAACGTCGCAGAACGGGCAACGACGGGTGCAGATGTCACCCATGATCATGAACGTCGCGGTGCCGCCGGAGAAACACTCACCCAGGTTCGGGCAAGAGGCTTCTTCACACACGCTGTGCAGCTTGTGTTTGCGCAGCAGGGCCTTGATGCGGTCGACTTCCGGCGAGACCGGGATGCGCACGCGGATCCAGTCGGGCTTTTTCGGCAGTTCGGTGGTCGGGATGATCTTCACCGGGATGCGTGCAACCTTCTCGGCGCCGCGCAGCTTGACGCCGGCTTCCACCTTGGCACGCGGAGCCGGGGCCGGACGGTCGGTAATGTCCAGCGTCGGGATCATGGTTTGCACAACATCAGTAGTCATATCAGTCGATTCCGCCCGTCAGGGTCGTCTGCTCAGCATAGTCGAGGTGTTTGACGAGCTGCGCGCGCAGCCGGGCACTTACCTCGGCAAATTCTATAGGTGTTGCGTGATCGCTCAACTGGGTCATGGCCAAACCGGCGTAACCACAGGGATTGATCCGGCGAAACGGCGCCAGGTCCATGTCCACGTTCAGGGCCAAGCCATGAAAGGAACAGCCATGGCGGATGCGCAGGCCCAGGGAGGCGATTTTCGCGCCGTCGACATAAACACCTGGAGCGTCGGGCTTGGCTGCCGCGGTTACGCCGTAGCTGGCCAATAGCTCGATCAGGCAGGTTTCCATGCGACTGACCAGATCACGCACGCCAAACCCCAGCTTGCGCACATCCAATAGCAGATAGGCCACCAGTTGCCCGGGGCCATGGTAAGTCACTTGGCCACCTCGGTCGACCTGCACCACCGGAATATCACCCGGAAGTAGCAGATGCTCAGCCTTGCCAGCCTGCCCCTGGGTGAATACCGGCGGGTGTTCCACCAGCCAGATTTCATCAGGAGCCGAAGTGCCGCGCTCGTTGGTGAACCGTTGCATCGCATGCCAGACCGGCTCGTAGGCCATCTGGCCGAGCTCGCGAAAGCCCAGGACCTGTGACATCACAACACCATATGCACGAAGCCGGTGGCCCGCAGTTCACTGTTGATGTTGTAGAGCTGGTCTTGATCAGTCGCAACGATGTGCAACTGGATCGTGGTGTATTTGCCGGTAGAGCTGGATCGCTCATCCACGCGCTGATCGTTGATCGTAGCGTGCTTGCGCACGATTTCGAGGATCAGGTCTTTGCGGCCGACACCGGTATCGCTGATCACCTTGATGGGATAGTCCACCACCGGGAATTCGATCTTTGGCGCCTTTACTTCTTTATCGGTCATGGCGTAACGGCCTCGTAAGCGGTAAGCCGTGGCGACGAGCAAAGCCCCGCGTCGGATCAACGCGGGGCTTTGCGGGTGCACACAATCAGTTGAACAAGCCGTAGAAGAATAGACGGATGCTATCCCACACGCGGCGGAAGATACCACCTTCCTCAACAGCGTCGAGTGCGATCAGATCGGCACTGTGTACGACTTTGTCGTCCAGCTTCACTTCGACTTTACCGATCACATCGCCCTTGGCGATTGGCGCGGTCAGTTGTGGGTTCATGGTCATGCTGGCAGCCAGTTTCTTGAGCTGGCCTTTAGGCATGGTCAGGGTCAGGTCATCAGCCAGGCCGGCCTTGACTTGACGCTCGGTGCCTTTCCAGACCGGAGCCTGGGCCAGTTCAGCGCCCTTCTGGTAGAAGGTCTGGGTTTCGAAGAAGCGGAAACCGTAGGTCAAAAGCTTCTGGGTTTCAGCCGCACGTGCCTGCTCGCTGTTGGTGCCGAACACCACGGCAATCAGGCGTTGGCCGTCACGTACTGCCGAGGACACCATGCAGTAGCCCGCTTCGTCGGTGTGGCCGGTTTTCAGGCCGTCGACGGTCTTGTCGCGCCACAGCAACAGGTTGCGGTTAGGTTGCTTGATGTTGTTCCAGAAGAACTCTTTCTGGGAGTAGATGGCGTAGTGCACTGGGTCGACGCGAATGATCGCGCGGGCCAGGATCGCCATGTCATGGGCCGACGAGTAGTGGTCTGGGTTTGGCAGGCCGGTCGGGTTCATGAAGTGGCTGTTGGTCATGCCCAGGTCAGTCACGGTTTTGTTCATCATGTCGGCGAATGCATCTTCGCTGCCGGCGATGTGCTCGGCCAGGGCGACGCTGGCGTCGTTGCCGGACTGGATGATGATGCCGTGCAGCAGGTCGCTGACAGTCACCTGGGAGCCGACCTTGATGAACATCCGCGAACCACCGGTACGCCAGGCGTTTTCGCTGACGGTCACCGGATCGTTTTCACCGATCTGGCCGCGACGGATTTCCAGGGTCGCGATGTAGGCGGTCATCAGCTTGGTCAGGCTGGCCGGCGGCAGGCGCTGGTCACCGTTGTTTTCGACCAGCACGTTGCCGCTGGCGGCATCCATGAGCACGTAGGACTTGGCAGCCAGTTGCGGTGGCGCTGGCATCATTTCGACGGCCCAGGCAGCGGGCGCGATGATCAGCGGGACAAGCAGGCACAGGCGTTTGGCTAAGGTGGTGATGTTCATCCGTCTCTCGAAATTGCTTATGGAAACTTGCCCTCGCGGGCAAAACTATTCAGACAACCCGTTGCCAGGCTGTCGCGTGTTCAGTTGCCAGCTCAACCCTTGCCTTCGGGTTTTTATTATCCAAAGAGCCTGCAACCAGGACCCAGGCGTGCCTGGAACCTCAATCCGCTACTTATTCCGCGCTGACCACGCTGGGCTGACCCAGGTTGGCCAGTCGCACGCTGTTCTGCACTTGGGCAATTTCGCCCGCCGAGCCGATAGGGCCCAGGCGTACCCGGTGCAAGGTCTGCTGGTTACGCACGATGGAGCTGATAAATACCGGCGCGCTGACCATCCCGCTGAGCTTGGACCTTAACAGTTCTGCCGCATCCGGGTTGGCGAAAGCGCCGACTTGCAGGTACTGCCCGCCCGCTGCACTGCCCGGCGCCGCCTGTGGCACGGCCACGACTGGCGCAGCGTGTTGCTGGGGCGGCGGCGTCCACTGTTCGACCTTGCCCGCCGAGGCGGTGATCTGCGGCTGTGCGCTTTGTGGTTCGTTGAGCATCAACGGCGCCGGCTTGCCGCGCTGCGCCCAGTATTGGGCTGGGTCGATGCCTTCGACCTTGACCCGCGCCGTGCCGGATTCGGCATAGCCGAGTTTTTTCGCGGCAGCGTAGGACAAGTCGATGATTCGGTCGGAATAGAACGGCCCACGGTCGTTGACCCGCAGGATCACCACGCGGTTGTTGTCCAGGTTGGTCACCCGTACGTAGGCCGGCAGCGGCAAGGTCTTGTGCGCCGCGCTCATGCCGTACAGGTCGTACACCTCGCCGTTGGCGGTGTTCTGGCCGTGGAACTTGGTGCCGTACCAGGACGCCGTGCCCGACTGCACGTAGTTCTTGGACTCTTGCAGCGGGAAGTAGGTCTTGCCCAGTACCGTGTAGGGGTTGGCCTTATAGTTGCCGGTATGCAGGGTCGGCGTGGCATCCGGGATACGCGAGACGTCGACGTCCCACCACGGCGCGCCGTCCTTGTGGGCCCGGTTGATATCCAGCCCAGGCTGCGCGCGGACTACCGGGCCAGCGGCCTTCTGCGTCGGCGCACGGCTGGTGGAACAACTGACAACCAGCAAGGACAATGCGGCCAGCGCCACCAGCTTGAGCGGTTTATTGATTGGCGATACCCGCATTACTTGACGCCCCGTGCTTGAACCAGCATGTCTGACAGCTGATGCACGGCCATGGCGTACATCACACTACGGTTATAACGCGTGATTGCGTAAAAATTCTTCAGGCCCATCCAGTATTCAGGGCCATCGGCGCCTTCCAGGCGGAAGGCAGTAACCGGCATATCATCGCGCAGCGCATCATGACTTGACCAGCCCAGCGCTCGCAACTCCCCGACGGTTTTCACCGGTTCGATACCCTGGGTCAGGCCTTCATCGGCGCGATCCCCCGTGACATCCGCACGGATCACCACCGGTTCGCCACCTACCCAGCCATGACGCTTGAAGTAACTGGCAACGCTGCCAATGGCATCATCGGGATTGCTCCAGATATTGATGTGGCCATCACCGTCAAAATCCACGGCGTAGGCGCGAAAGCTGCTGGGCATGAACTGTGGCAAGCCCATGGCCCCGGCGTAGGAACCCTTGAGGGTCAATGGGTCGACCTGCTCTTCACGGGCCAGCAGCAGGAACTCACGCAGTTCCTTGCGGAAGAATTCGGCGCGGGGCGGGTAATCGAAGCCCAGGGTCGACAAGGCATCGATCACTCGATAACTGCCGGTATTGCGCCCATAAAAGGTTTCAACGCCGATGATCGACACGATCACCTGGGCCGGCACGCCGTATTCTTTCTCGGCGCGAGCCAGCACGGCCTCGTGCTGGCGCCAGAAGTCCACACCCCGCGCCACCCGGGCGTCGGTGAGGAACATCGGGCGATATTCCTTCCACTGTTTGACGCGCTCGGCGGGCCGGGAGATGGCGTCGAGGATCGCCTGCTTGCGCTGGGCCTCGCGGAACACGCCCATCAGTTGTTCGCCGGCGAAACCATAGTCACGCGTCATCTCGCCGACAAATTCGGCGACCTGGGGCGAGCCGTCGTAATCGCCGGCCAAGGCCTGCGGTGAAACGCCGAAGGCGCCCAACAGGCCCAGACAGGACGCATACCGAGCAGCCCAGCCGCGCATTGCTTGCATTGACATCTTCACCTTATTCAAACCTGTGCGATCCACTTGCGATGGGTATGGATCGACATCAAAACCCCAAACGCTGACAGTAATGTCACCAGCGAAGTTCCGCCGTAGCTAATGAACGGCAACGGCACCCCAACCACCGGCAGCAGGCCACTGACCATACCGATGTTGACGAAAACGTAAACAAAAAAAGTCATTGTCAGCGCACCGGCCAGCAATTTGCCGAACAACGTCTGCGCTTGCGCGGTGATTACCAGGCCGCGCCCGATCAACAGCAAGTAGATCAGCAGCAGCGCGCAAATGCCCACCAGGCCGAACTCTTCGCCCATCACCGCGATAATAAAATCGGTGTGGCTTTCCGGCAGGAAGTCCAGGTGCGACTGGGTGCCGAGCAGCCAGCCCTTGCCAAACACCCCGCCGGAACCGATGGCAGCCTTGGACTGGATGATATTCCAGCCGGTGCCCAACGGATCGCTCTCAGGATCGAGGAAGGTCAGCACCCGCTGCTTCTGATAATCGTGCATGAAGAAGAACCACATGGCGATCGCCACCGGCACGGCCGCCACCAGCACACTGACGATCCAGCGCCAGCGCAGGCCGCCCATGAACAGCACGAACGCACCACCCGCAAGGATCAGCAGGCCGGTGCCAAGGTCCGGCTGGCGCACAATCAGAATGAACGGAATGCCGATCAGGATCAGGCTGATCCCTACATGCTTGAGCTGCGGCGGCAACGTGCGCTTGGCCAGGTACCAGGCGATGGTGGCCGGCATCAGGATCTTCATGAATTCCGACGGCTGGAAGCGAATCACCCCCGGAATATTGATCCAGCGGGTGGCACCCATGGCGTTATGCCCCATGACATCCACCACCACCAGCAACAGGACGCCAGCGACATACCCCAGCGGCACCCAGCGCGCCATGAAGCGCGGTTCCAACTGGGCGATGACCACCATCGACAACAGGCCCAGACCGAACGACGACGCCTGTTTGATCAACAGGTCCCAGTTCTTGCCGCTGGCCGAATACAGGACAAACAGGCTGCCAGCCGCCAGGGTCAGCAGCAGGATCAGCAACGGGCCATCAATGTGCATGCGCTGCAACAAGGTGGCGCGGCGACGCATCACATCTTCACTGGAGAGGATGCGGTCAAAATTACTCTTCACGGGCCGTAGCCTCCGCGCTTGAAGGGTTGGCAAACTCAGGCTTGAGCTTGCCGTCCTGATCCAGCAACCAGGCGTCCATGATCTGGCGCACCACCGGAGCGGCCACACCAGAACCGGATTCACCGTTTTCGACCATGACCGCTACGGTGATTTTCGGGTTGTCGGCCGGGGCGAAACCGACGAACAAGGCGTGGTCACGATGGCGCTCCTGAACCTTGGAGCGGTCGTATTTCTCGCCCTGCTTGATCGCGACCACCTGGGCGGTACCGCTCTTGCCGGCAATCCGGTACTGCGCACCGGCAGCCGCCTTGCGCGCGGTGCCCCGCGCGCCGTGCATCACTTGTTGCATGCCGTGGTTGACCTTGGCCCAGTCGGATGGATCGCGCAGGATGATGTCCGGGATCGGGTTGTCATCCACCGGCTTTTCACCCTCGATGGTCTTGGCCAGGTGCGGGCGAATCCACTTGCCCTTGCTGGCCACCAGCGCCGTGGCCTGGGCCAGCTGCAAGGGCGTGGCCTGCATGTAGCCCTGGCCGATCCCCAGGATCAGGGTCTCGCCAGGGAACCAGGCCTGGCGACGGGTGGCACGCTTCCATTCCCGGGAAGGCATCAGGCCTGGGGATTCTTCAAACATGTCCAGGGACACTTTCTGACCGAGGCCGAACTTGCCCATGTAGGTCGACAAACGATCGATCCCCAGCTTGTGGGCCAGGTCATAGAAGTAGGTATCGTTGGAACGCATGATCGCCGTATCCAGGTCCACATAGCCGTCGCCGGTGCGGTTCCAGTTACGGTATTTGTGATCGTAGTTGGGCAACATGTAGTAACCCGGATCGTAGACTCGGCTGGAAGCGGTGACCACACCAGCATCCAGGCCGGCAATCGCCACCGCCGGTTTGATGGTCGAACCCGGCGGATACAGACCGCGCAGTACCCGATTGAACAGCGGCCGGTCGATGGAGTCGCGCAACTCGGCATAGGCCTTGAAGCTGATCCCGGTCACAAACAGGTTGGGGTCGAAACTCGGCTGGCTGACCATGGCCAGGACCTCACCGGTATTCGGATCCAGTGCGACCACCGCGCCACGCCGGCCGCCAAGGGCCATTTCTGCGGCCTCCTGCAGTTTGATATCCAGGCTCAGGACAATGTCCTTGCCGGGTATCGGGTCGGTCCGCTTGAGCACTCGCAGCACGCGGCCACGGGCGTTGGTCTCGACTTCCTCGTAACCTACCTGGCCGTGCAGTTCCGGCTCGTAGAAACGCTCGATACCCGTCTTGCCGATATGGTGGGTGCCGCTGTAATTGACCGGATCGAGGGTTTTCAGCTCTTTTTCGTTGATCCGCCCCATGTAACCAACCGAGTGGGCAAAGTGCGCCCCTTGCGGGTAATGGCGCACCAACTGCGCCACCACTTCTACACCCGGCAGGCGGAACTGGTTCACCGCAATCCTGGCGATCTGCTCTTCAGTCAGTTCAAACAGGACCGGCACCGGTTCAAACGGGCGCCGCCCCTGTTTCATGCGCTTTTCGAAGATCACCCGGTCTTCCGGGGTCAGTTGCAGCACCTCGACAATCACATCGAGGATCTGCTGCCAGTCACCGGAGCGCTCGCGGGTCATGCTCAGGCTGAAACTGGGTCGGTTATCGGCGATCACCACGCCATTGCGATCGAAAATCAAGCCACGGGTCGGCGGAATCGGTTGCACATGCACCCGGTTGTTTTCCGACAGTGTGGAGTGATATTCGTACTGGATCACCTGCAGGTAATACAGACGGGCGATCAACACGCACATCAGCACCACCACCGCGATCGCGCCAAAGATCACGCGCGCGCGTACAAGACGTGCGTCTTTCTCGTGGTCCTTGATGCGGATCGGCTGGGTCATCAGGCAGGGCGCAGACTATTTGTGATAAGGGTGCCCGGACAGGACTGTCCAGGCGCGATACAGCTGTTCACCGATCAGGATCCGTACCAGCGGATGCGGCAGCGTCAGGGGCGACAGCGACCAGCGCTGGTCGGCCCGCGCGCAGACTTCCGGCGCCAGCCCCTCGGGGCCGCCGACCATGAAGTTGACCGTGCGCGAATCCAGGCGCCAGCGATCCAGTTCCACCGCCAACTGCTCGGTGCTCCAGGGCTTGCCGTGCACCTCAAGGGTGACGATGCGCTCGTTGGGACCGACCTTGGCCAGCATCGCCTCGCCTTCCTGACGGATAAAGCGCGCCACATCGGCGTTCTTGCCCCGGGTGTTGAGCGGTATTTCCACCAGCTCCAGCGCCAGTTCGGATGGCAGACGCTTGGCATATTCATGCCAGCCTTCTTCCACCCACTTGGGCATGCGTGAACCGACAGCGATCAGGCGCAAGCGCACAGCCGTTCCTTATTCCTGGTCTTTGTTGAGCTTGTCGAAGTGCGCGTGGCCGACTTCAGGGCTGTGGTGCTTGCCATCGGCGGCACGGCTCTGCTCGGCACCTTTCCACAGGCGCTCCAGGTCGTAGAACTGGCGGGCGTTGCTGGTCATCATGTGTACGATCACCGTGTCCAGGTCAGCCAGTACCCAGTCGCTGTCGCCCTTGCCTTCTTCACCCAATGGCTTGACGCCCTGGGCTTTGACGGCTTCGCGAACCTTGTCCAGCATCGCGCCGATCTGGCGGTTGGAGGTACCGGTGGCGATGATCATGAAGTCGGTGATGCTTTGCTTGTCGCGCACGTCCAGGACCTGGATGTCCTGGGCCTTCACGTCTTCCAGGGCGGCGACGGCCAGCGCTACCAGCGCTTCACCCTCAGGAGCCGGGACCAGCAAGGCTTCCACCGGCAACGGTGCGCTCTTGAAGGTGCCTTTGCGCTTAACTTTGCTTACGTCTTTGTTCGTCATATAAAACTCGTTTTGCTCATTAGTTCGGGCGCTTCAATACACGACTATTCGTGCCTTCAAGCGCGCCTTTTCAGTTCGACGCACGGTAAAGCCCGTGCGCATCGATGTAGGCCAGGACCGCGTCAGGCACCAGGAAACGTACCGACTTACCGCTGGCCAGCAGTTGACGGATCTGGGTGGCCGACACCGCAAGCGGGGTCTGCCAGACGAATGCAATATTCCCGCTCGGCCCGGTCAGGGCCTGTGGGTCACTTACCGACCGCGCTGCCAGCAGGTTGCGCAAGGCATCCGGCGGTTCGCTGTCGGCATCCGGGCGTTGCAAAACCAGGATGTGGCAATGCTGGAGCAACTCTTCCCAGCGATGCCAAGTGGGCAGGCCGCAAAATGCGTCCCAGCCCAAAAGCAGAAACAACTGGTCATCGGCGGCCAACTCGGCCCGCGTCTGTTCCAGGGTGTCGATAGTGTAGGACGGTTTATCGCGCTTGAGCTCGCGGTCGTCCACCACCAACGGGGCAATCCCGGCCACCGCGCACTGCACCATTGCCAGGCGCTCCTGCGCGCTGACCTGCGGTGTATCCCGGTGCGGCGGCCTGGCGTTGGGGATCAGCCGCAGCTCTTCCAGCCCGAGGGTATCCGCCACTTCCAGGGCACTGCGCAAATGGCCGATGTGCACGGGGTCGAAGGTACCGCCGAGCAGCCCGATGCGTTTACCCATCAAGTGCGCACATGGCCATCGCCAAAGACCACGTACTTCTCGCTGGTCAAGCCTTCCAGGCCAACCGGGCCACGGGCGTGGAGCTTATCGGTGGAAATACCGATCTCCGCCCCCAGGCCATATTCAAAGCCATCGGCAAAGCGTGTCGAAGCGTTGATCATCACCGACGCGGAGTCCACTTCGGTGAGGAAACGCCGGGCATCGCTGAAATGCTCGGAAACAATCGCATCGGTGTGCTTGGAGCCGTAGGTATTGATGTGCTCGATGGCCTGGTCCAGGTCATCAACGATCCGAATCGACAGGATCGGCGCGGTGTACTCGGTGTACCAATCCTGCTCGGTGGCTTCGATCACATCGCTGCCCAGCAACGCCCGGGTACGCTCGCAGCCGCGCAGCTCAACACCCTTGTCACGATAGATCGCAGCCAATGGCGGCAACACGCGCTCGGCAATGCCGGCGTGGACCAACAGGGTTTCCATGGTGTTGCACGGCGCGTAGCGGTGCGTCTTGGCGTTATCGGCAATGCGGATCGCCTTGTCGAGATCGGCCGCAATGTCGATATATACGTGGCAGACGCCATCCAAATGCTTGATTACCGGCACCTTGGCATCGCGGCTGACGCGCTCGATCAGGCTCTTGCCACCGCGCGGCACGATCACGTCGACAAATTCAGGCATGGTGATCAGCGCGCCAACGGCGGCGCGGTCGGTGGTTTCCACCACTTGCACCACTTGCGCCGGCAACTCGGCCACGGCCAGGCCTTGCTGGATGCAGGCGGCGATGGCGCGGTTGGAGTTGATGGCCTCGGAGCCGCCGCGCAGGATGGTGGCGTTGCCGGACTTGAGGCACAGGCTCGCAGCGTCAATGGTCACGTTCGGACGCGACTCATAAATGATGCCGATCACACCCAGGGGCACGCGCATCTTGCCGACCTGGATCCCGGACGGCAGGTAGCGCATGTCGCGGATTTCACCGATGGGGTCAGGCAGCTTGGCCACCTGACGCAGGCCTTCGATCATGTCGTCGATACGTGCCGGCGTCAGCGCCAGGCGATCGAGCAGTGCCGGTTCCAGACCATTGGCCCGGCCATTGGCCAGGTCCTGCTCGTTGGCGGCGATCAGCTCGGAGCGCGAGGCATCCAGAGCGTCGGCGGCAGCCAGCAGGGCACGGTTCTTCTGCGCAGTGCTCGCACGGGCGATCAACCGCGAGGCCTGACGGGCAGCGCGACCCAGGCGGGTCATGTAGTCAAGAACGGACTCAGTCATGGTCTGGAGGTCTTGGCAAAGAGGAAAGCGGCAGATTATAGCTGTCGCGCCGTCCTACGGACAGCGGTGAGGGGCGGATGGTCGAAATGAACTGCAAAAAGACGACGTTCAGCGGTGATTAAGCCTGGAGTTGATATCATCCTGTCACATTTGGCCTGCGCAACCGTCAACCGTCATGTCCAGTTTTTCGCCCAAGATCCTCGCCAGCCCCCTGCCTGATGGCTTTTTCGACCGCGACGCGCAAACGCTCGCGAAAGATTTGCTGGGCAAAGTCATCCGCCATCGCGTCGACGATGTGTGGCTGTCGGCGCGAATTATTGAAACCGAGGCCTATTACCTGGCCGAAAAAGGCAGCCATGCATCCCTCGGCTACACAGAAAAGCGTAAGGCTTTGTTTCTGGATGGCGGGCACATCTATATGTACTACGCCCGTGGTGGCGACTCCCTGAACTTCAGCGCCCAAGGGCCAGGCAATGCCGTGCTGATCAAGTCGGCCTACCCGTGGGTGGATGAGGTCTCAGGGCCGGGCAGCCTGGCGCAAATGCTGCTGAACAACCCTGACGCCAGCGGCCGGCCGCGCCCGGCCCAGAAGCTCTGCGCCGGGCAAACACTGCTGTGCAAGGCCTTGGGTTTGAAGGTGCCGATGTGGGACGCCAAGCGCTTCGACCCGCAGCGACTGTACGTCGAGGATGTGAACCTTACGCCCGCACAGATTATCCAGACCACCCGCCTGGGCATTCCCGGTGGGCGGGATGAACACTTGATGTATCGCTTCGTCGACGCCGGCTATGCGGCGTATTGCACACGGAACCCGTTGCGACGCGGCCAGGTCGAAGGCCGCGACTACGTTTTGATTTGAAAACCTGCGTCCTCTTGTAGGAGCGAGCTTGCTCGCGAAAAACGTCCAGGCGCCAGGTTTATCCAGGATGCCCGCGTTATCGTTAGCGATTTTCGCGAGCAAGCTCGCCCCTACAGAGGATACGACCATTGATGGAGTGATTGTATGGGCCCATGGCTCGATGGCATTACTGGCTGGCTGACCCTTAACCCGCAATGGCTGGCGGCGGCGGTGTTTATCGTCGCGTTTGTGGAGTGCCTGGCCATTGCCGGGATTATCGTGCCAGGTACGGTGTTGCTGTTCGCCATTGCCGCACTGGCCGGCAGTGGTGCGTTGTCCCTGGGCGAAACCCTGCTGCTGGGCTTGCTCGGCGGGCTGCTGGGCGATGGGATTTCCTACTATCTGGGGAGGCATTTCCACCAGAATATCCGGCGCCTGCCCGGCCTGCGTCATCATCCCGAATGGATGGACGGTGCCGAGGCCTACTTTCAGAAGTACGGCATCGTCAGCCTGCTGGTAGGACGCTTCATTGGCCCGCTGCGCCCCATGCTGCCCATGGTCGCCGGGATGTGCGACATGCCATTCCCGCGCTTTGCTGCCGTCAGCGTGCTGGCCGCCGCCGGCTGGTCGGTCGCCTACCTGTTGCCTGGCTGGGCCGCAGGTGCAGCGTTCCGCCTGCCGCTGCCCGAAGGGTTCTGGCCTGAGGCTGGGGTGGTTGCCGCCTGCCTGGCCGTGTTGTTCGGTATCGCCCTCAACAGCACCCTGCGCGGCCACCGCCGGGCCACGCTGTGGGTGGGCTGCGCCAGCCTGGCCTTGTTGATTGCGATGTTTATCGGTTATCCGTACCTGAACCACTTTGACCAGGGATTGATGGCCCTGGTCCAGGAGCATCGCAGCCCAACCATGGACCGAGTCATGGTGATGATCACGCAGTTGGGTGAGTTCAAGAAGATGTTCGTCGCCAGCGCCGTGCTGACCGGCCTGCTGTTCCTGGCACGGCAATGGCGCCAGGGGATCTTTGTCGGCGCCACACTGCTGGGCGCCGCGCTGATCAATACCGGGAGCAAGCTGTTCTTTGCCCGTGGCCGACCAGAAATCCTCGTCGACCCGCTGACCAGCTTCAGCATGCCCAGCGGTCACGCCTCGGGCTCATTTGCGTTCTTTCTCGCGCTGGCGGTGCTGGCCGGTCGCGACCAACCGATTCGCATGCGCCTGGCCTGGCTGCTGCTGGGAGCGATCCCGGCCGCCGCCATTGCACTGTCACGGGTGTATCTGGGGGCGCACTGGCCGAGCGATATCCTGGCTGGCACCTTGCTAGCAATGACGGTTTGCGCCTTCAGCCTGACGCTGAGCCAGCGCCAGAGCTCGCTACCGCCCATGGCGCCAAAGGTGTGGTGGCTGATCGTGCCGGGATGCGTGGCGGTTCTGGGGTTCTTTGCCCTGACCGGGACCACCCACGCCCTGCTGCGCTACGCCTACTGATCTAGGCCGGACCGACCCAGTCCACGGGAGCGCTACGCCGTTCAGAGCAGCGCTCCCGGCGTTCGAACAACATCTCATCGGCGATTTCGGCAGCCCGCTCGGCAATGTACTCCGGGCCACGATCGCCGGCCTGCTGAATCAATTGCGCGGTCACACTGACAAAAAAAGCATCCCAGATCGGCTGCTCCGATGGCGACAATCGAATCATGTTCATTCCCTGACAGTAGTGGCTGAAGCTCCACTATTTCAGGCGATGGGCACCCGGCATCGAAGAAAAATCCGAACCTTGCGTGGATAAATCCGAGGCAACCCGACTCAGGGAAACAGTTCACCCTGCAACTCATCCAGCAGCAACTGGATCGCATCCAGACGCTGCTGGGGATCGTCGAGTTGCAGCAACTCGATCTTGTCGGCATCGGTGAACGGCAACAGGTAGGCAAGGCGGTTGCCCAGCACCTGCTGCCCCTGCGCATCGGCGCCCATGTCCAGCGAGGCGACCATCGGGTGCTCCGCCAGGGCCTCAAGCAGCGCCAACAAATCAGCATCCTCCTCGTCCAACGGGCGCTCGGGCAGGTCTTCCAGCCACTCGACATCGGCTACCAACAGTTGATCGCGCTGCACATCCGCCTCGCGCACCCGAAACCTGCGCCCACCCTCGACCCGAATCCCCAGCAAGCCATTGTCCTGCTGCTTGAAATCACGAATCAGCGCTTCGCAACCAATCACTGCATAGCCATCGGGTGCCAGGCCGACTTCCTGGCCATCAAGGATGCAGACCACGCCGAAGCCTTCGCCCTTTTTCATGCAGCGGCCGATCATGTCCAGGTAGCGCGCCTCGAACAGTTGCAGGTCGAGGGTGCAGCCTGGAAACAGCACGGTATTGAGAGGGAACAGCGCCAGACTCATAAAGCGTTCCTTAAACCCGACTTAAATCGCCAAAGACACGGCCAGTGGCAGGAACACTGCCGTGGCCACGCCCATCAAACTCATCGCCAATGCGGCAAAGGCGCCGCACTCCTCGCTTTCCTGCAAGGCCACCGAGGTGCCGACAGCATGGGCGGTCATGCCCAGGGCCATGCCCCGCGCCTCCGGGCTGTGTACCCCCAGGCGCGACAGGTAGGCCGGCCCGATCATCGCACCGATCACCCCGGTGATCAGCACGAACACCGCCGCCAGTGCCGCGACGCCACCGATCTGCTCGGCCACCAGCATGGCGATGGGCGAGGTCACCGACTTGGGCGCCATGGTCATCAGCACCATGTGTTCGGCACCAAACCACCATCCCAGCCACACACACAGGCCGGTGGCAAACACACCACCCACCACCAGCGTAGTAAAAATCGGCCAGAACAGCTGACGAATCCGTCGCAGGTTCAGATACAGCGGCACCGCCAGCGCCACGGTAGCCGGGCCCAGCAGGATGCTCATGATCTCGGTGCTTTTGCGGTACTCGACGTAGGTCAGCCCGCAACCCAGCAACACGCCGATCACCAGCAACATCGACACCAGCACCGGTTGCAGGAAGATCCAGCGGGTCTTTTCATACCCCGCCAACACCAGTTGATAGGCACCCAGGGTAATGCCGATGCCAAATAAAGGATGGTGGATCACCGCGGCCCACGCGCCCTGCCAATCGAAGGTCATTGCCCCTCCTCCCGCCGCGCCTGGCGCTTGACCAGCTTTTGCATCAACACGCCGACAAAGCCCATGGCGATCACCAGCGATAACACCAGCGCGCCAACGATGGCCCAGAAATCGGCAGCAATGTCCTTGGCATACACCATCACCCCCACCGCCGGCGGCACCAGCAGCAACGGCAGGTAACGCAACAGGCTGCTGGCCGCCAGGCTCAACGGCTCGCCGACTTCGCCGCGCCACACCAGATACGCCAGCAGCAACAGCAGGCCGACAATCGGCCCCGGCAAGACCGGCAGGAACAAATGATTGATCGCCGTGCCCAGCAATTGGAACAACACCAGCCAAGTCAAACCGCGTAACAACATCTGCCTTCCCTCCAAAAGCCCTTGGCCATTATAAGCATGCAGCCCCTATGAACTGGCATTCGCCAAAAGCATGGTGGGTTGACCGGACCATTGGCCCATGATGATCTACATTGGTTCTCTGTAATCCACCGAAAACAACAACACCCACCCCCTGTAGGAGCGAGCTTGCTCGCGAAAGCCGTCAACGATAACGCGGGCATCCAGGCAGTACGCGGTGACGTTGGGTTTTTCGCGAGCAAGCTCGCGCCTACAGGGGAATAGATTGATGAACCAAGGAGAGTCGCAATGCCCTTCGTACCTGTAGCGCAACTCAATGATTATGTCGGCAAGGAACTGGGACGTTCCGCATGGCTCACCATCGACCAGGAGCGTATCAACCTGTTCGCAGAAGCCACCGGCGATTATCAGTTCATCCACGTCGACCCGGTGAAAGCCGCCCAGACCCCATTTGGCAGCACCATTGCCCATGGCTTCCTGTCGTTGTCGCTGATCCCCAAGCTGATCGAAGACATCCTGATCATGCCTGAAGGCTTGAAGATGGCCGTCAACTACGGCCTGGACAGCGTGCGGTTTATCCAGCCGGTTAAAGTCAATTCCAAGGTGCGCCTGGCGGTGACCCTCACCGACGCAACCGAGAAAAAGCCTGGCCAGTGGCTACTCAAGGCGACCTGCACCCTGGAAATCGACGGCCAGGAAAAACCCGCCTATATCGCCGAGTCGTTGTCACTCTGCTTCGTCTGATGCACATGTAGGAGCCGACTTGCCGGCGACGGCGTTTTTGCCGACGCCATCGCCGACAAGTCCTGATTACCACACAGACCACTAGGTATAGCTTCCCCCGCTGCGGCATACTCGGCGCTCAATTATCCGGATCCCGCTATGCGCCCAATCGTTCCCCTTGCTCTGGCCTTGTTGCTCACCGCTTGCGGCGACGGCGAATCCCTGTTGCCGCCCGACGCACGGCTGCCGGACGGCGGGCGTTATCGCGGGGATGTGGTCGATGGGCTGCTGCAAGGCCAGGGCCGGGTGGACTATCCCAATGGCAGTTGGTACGCCGGGCAATTCGACAAGGGCCAGTGGCACGGCCAGGGCGAATGGCACGGCAGCAACGGCGAAGTCTATAAAGGGCAGTTCCAGCAAGGTCTGTTTGATGGACAGGGCACCCTGACCACGGCGGCCAACACCTACGTCGGCGGCTTCAAGCAAGGCCGACGCAATGGCGAAGGCACCCTCAAAGAGGGGCAAATGACCTATCGCGGCGAATTCAAGGACGACCAGTATTCCGGCCTCGGGCGCCTGGAGCTGGCGGACGGCAGTCAATACCAGGGGCTGTTCGCCCACGGCAAGCCCAACGGTGAAGGCCAGCGCAACGACGACAGTGGCAACCAGTTCAGCGGCCACTTCGTCAACGGCCAACTGGAAGGCAACGGCACCTTCAACAGTGCCGAAGGCGACATGTACATCGGCCACTTCAAGCAGAACCAACTCAACGGCAAGGGCCGTTATGAAAACGCCGATGGCGACGTGTGGACCGGTGAATTTCGCGAAGGCGCCCTGAGCGGCAAGGGCGAACTGACCGGTGTGGATGGCAGCCATTACATCGGGCAATTCAGTGACTGGCGCTTTACCGGTGAAGGGCGCCTGAACCTCAGCGACGGCAGCTTCTACGTCGGCGGCTTCGACAACGACAGTTATCAGGGCCAGGGCACCCTCGTGCTCACCGACGGCACCGTGCAAGCCGGAACCTGGCTCAACGGCCTGCGCGTGCGCGATGCCGACGGCAAGCTGTTGCCCGATACCCTCGAAGTCGGGGTACTGGCCCAGGGCCGCTTGCTCGATGAGGCCCTCGCGGCCGTGCCGGCGTCTACCCCGGCTGTCGAGCTGTACAGCCTGGTGGTGGCTGGTGACGGCAAGCAAAGCGTATTTCTGCGCGAGGCCGACTATGTCAGCAACCTGCTGGCCAGTCGCTTCGGCGCGCGCGGCCAGATCCGCCTGGTCAACCACCGCGACCATATCGCCGACCGCCCGATGGCGACCCGCGAAAGCCTGCGCCGGGCCGTACTGACCCTGGCCGAACGCACCGGCCCCGAAGACCTGGTGTTTATCTACCTGACCAGCCATGGCACCCACGAGCACCAACTGGTGCTCGACCAACCGCGCATGGAACTGGCCGACCTGCCGAGCGACGAACTGGCCGCCGTGATGGCGCCGCTGAAAAACCGCGACAAGGTCATTGTTATTTCCGCGTGCTACTCCGGTGGGTTCATCCCGGCGCTCAAGGACGAACACACCCTGATCATGACCGCCTCGCGCGCCGATCGCGTGTCGTTTGGCTGCTCGGAAGAAGCCGACTTCACCTACTTTGGCGACGCCCTGTTCGCCCAGGCCCTGAACCAGACCGACGACTTGCAGCACGCCTTCAAGCTGGCGCAACGGCATGTGACCGAACGCGAGATGGCCGACAATTTCGAAGCCTCCGAACCGCAGATCTGGGCCCCCAAGAGCGTCATCGCCCGCTGGCAATCATTACGTAAACAGCAGGCACGAAAGGCGCTGGAAAGCGTCTCTATCAATAGCAAGGAAGCCAAGAGCAACTAAGCTGAAACTGTATCAAGGGGGGAAACACCATGTACTTGACGCCTCAGCATATATTGCTTGCCGGAGCCTCGGGCTTGACCGGGGAACATCTGCTGGACCGCCTGCTCAACGAGCCCACCGTCACCCGCGTACTGGCACCCAGCCGCCGCCCGCTGGCCGAGCACCCGCACCTGGAAAACCCCGTCGGCGACCCGGCGGTATTCCTGCCGCAACTGAGCGGCCGGGTAGATCTGGCCTTCTGCTGCCTGGGCACCACCCTGAAAAAGGCGGGGTCGGAGGCGGCTTTCCGCGCCGTCGACCTGGACATGGTCGTGGCGTTCGGCAAGCGTGCCCGGGAAATGGGAGCGCGGCACCTGATCGTGATCAGCGCGATTGGCGCCGACCCGAAATCCTCGGTGTTTTATAACCGCGTCAAGGGCGAAATGGAGCAGGCCTTGAAAGCCCAGGGCTGGCCACAACTGACCATCGTGCGACCTTCGCTGCTGTTGGGCGAGCGCCTGGAAACCCGGCTGGCGGAAAAGCTCGCAGGGCCGTTGTCGCGGCTGATTCCCGGTAAGTATCGCGGCATCGAAGTGTGCGAACTGGCCCGGGCCATGTGGCGCCTGGCGCTGGAGGAGCAGGACGGGGTACGGGTTGTCGAGTCGGATGAGTTGCGCAAGCTTGGCAAGTGAATCCGTTCAACGGTTTTTGCACCGGCCCAATGGACTGCCCCCGAAAAGTTGGACAGTTTCAGCTAGCAGCCTCAGCAGCATGAGTCCTGTATTTCACAGGGCTCATGCCATTGAGCTTTAGCTTGATGCGGTCATGGTTGTAGTAGTGGATGTACTC
>NZ_VFIL01000019.1 GCF_007858285.1 Pseudomonas brenneri
GTTGGCCCGGGCATTGAGTTCGGCGTAGCTCAGTTGTTGTTCGGCAAACACCAGCGCCACCGCTTCTGGGGTGCGCGCCGCCTGTTCTTCGATCAACTGCTGGATGCACTGCCCGGCCGGGTAAGCTACGGCGGTACGGTTCCAGTCTTCGAGAATCACACGCTCGTGCGCTGCGGCCAGCAACGGCAATTGCGCAATACGTTGCGTAGGGTCAGCCACTACCGCCTGCAACAGGTGCTGCCAGTGTTGCGCCAGGCGCTCGATGGTGCTGGCGTCGAACAGTGCGCTGGCATACACCACCGAGGCACTCAGGCTGTCGCGCGATTCGTAGGTTTCCAGCGTCAGGTCGAACTGCGCGGTCTGGTTTTCCCAGGCCAGGCCTTCGACCCGCAACCCTGGCAAGTCGACGTCGATGCTTCTCTTGCCCTCACTCTGGTGGTTGTACATCACCTGGAACAGCGGGCTATGGCTCAGGCTGCGTTCCGGCTGCAACGCTTGTACCAGTTGCTCGAACGGCAGGTCCTGGTGGGCCTGGGCCTGCAGCGCCGTGTGCTTGACCTGTCGCAACAGTTCGATGAACGCACCCTGGCCATCCACCTCGGCCTTGAGCACCTGGGTATTGACGAAGAAGCCAATCAAACGCTCGATATCGACCCGCTGCCGGTTGGCCACTGGCACGCCGACACGAATGTCGCTTTGCCCGCTATAGCGATGTAGCAAGGCCTGGAACGACGCCAGCAAGACCATAAACAGCGTCGCGCCTTCGCGCTGTGCCAGTTGTCGCAGGCCGGCGCTCAGCGCCGCGTCCAACGGGATTTCCAGGCGCGCGCCACGCTGATCCTGCACCGCCGGGCGCGGCCGGTCAGTCGGCAGTTCGAGTACCGGTTGCTCATCGCCCAACTGGTTGCTCCAGTAAGCCAGTTGACGTTGCAGCTCACCGGCCTCCATCCACTGGCGCTGCCATTGCGCATAATCGGCGTACTGGATCGCCAGGGCTGGCAGCTCCAGGCTCTGGCCCTGGCTATAGGCGCCATACAGGGCAATCAGTTCCTCCACCAAGACCTGCATCGACCAGCCATCAGAAATGATGTGGTGTTGAGTCAGCAACAGCACATGATCATCCGCCGCCAGTTGCAGCAATTTCACCCGCAACAACGGCCCCTGCTGCAGATCGAACGGCGCCTGAGCTTCGGCTTGCACGGCGGCGGCGATCAGCGCGTCACTGGCCAAAGGTTCTGCCACCAGCGCCAATGCCAGCGGGGCATCAATGATTTGCAGCGCCTGCTGGTCCTGGATAAAGCGCGTACGCAGGCTTTCATGGCGCTCGATCAGCGTATTGAAACTGCGTGTCAGAGCGGCCACGTCCAGGGCTCCACGCAGACGCAAGGCCAGCGGGATGTTGTACGCCGAACTGTGGGGTTCCAGTTGCCAGAGGAACCACTGCCGTTCCTGGGCATAGGACAGCAACAGCGGCTGCTGACGATCCACCGCCACCAGCGCCGGCTCGCCACCAGCCTGGCTCTGGCCCAGGGCCTGGACAAAGGCGTGCAAGGTGGTGTGTTCAAACAGCGTACGCAGCGCCAGTTCGATATTCAGCGCATGGCGCACCCTGGAAATCACTTGGGTGGCCAACAACGAATGGCCGCCCAGTTCGAAGAAGTTGTCAGTCAAGCCGACACGCTCCAGTTTGAGCACGTCCTGCCAGATCTGCGCGACACGCTGCTCCAGTTCGTTGCGCGGGGCCACGAAGCATTGTTGCAACTGACCGGCATCCGGCGCCGGCAAGGCCTTGCGATCCAGTTTGCCGTTCGGGGTCAGTGGCAGCCCCTCAAGGAACACCCACTGCAACGGCACCATGTAATCGGGCAGACGCTGGCGCAGACTGTCGCGCAGGCTGTCACGCAATGCATCGTGGGCAAGGTCGGCCGATGCCGGCACCACGTAGCCCACCAAGGCCTTGCCAGTGCCGCTTTCGAAGACATCGACCGCAGCATCGCGTACCACCTCCAGTTCCAGCAGGTGCGCACTGATTTCACCCAACTCGATCCGGAAACCACGCACCTTGACTTGATGGTCGACGCGCCCCACGTACTCCAGCAGGCCATCGTTACGCCGACGACCAAGGTCACCGGTGCGGTACAGCCGGCCACCAGCCTCCAGGGCAAATGGGTCCGGCAGGTAGGCCATGGCCGTACGTCCCGGATCACTGAGGTAACCACGACCAACACCGACGCCAGCAACCCAGAGTTCACCCACAGCGCCCACAGGCACCGGTTGCAACTGGCCGTCAAGCAGGTACAGGCGGTTGTTGTCGGTCGGGCTGCCGATGGGCAGGCAAGTCCCCTGGGTCGCGGCCATTTCCACGCGGTACAGGGCCACGTCATCAGAACACTCGGCAGGACCGTAAGCGTTGACCAGGCCGATTGCCGGGTAGCGTTGCAACCAGCGGCGGGCCAGTTCCGGCGGCATCGCTTCACCGGTTGGCAGCATAAAGCGCAAGTGCTCGAAAGCCATCACTGGCTCATCGAGCAAGCCCTGGATCAGTGACGGCACACTTTCCAGAATCGTGATACCCGCCTGCCGTACATGGGCCAACAAGGCTGCTGGTTCTTGGGCAATGTCATTGGGCACGATATCGACACGCGCCCCGCACAGCGGTGCGGTGAGGAATTGCCATACCGAAATGTCAAAACTCTGCGATGCGGTCTGGGCGATAACGTCCTTTTCCCCCAGTTCCAGGTACGGCAACTTGCTCAATTGGTTGTTGAGCATGCCGCCCTGCTCGACTAACACACCCTTGGGCGTGCCGGTGGAACCAGAGGTGTAGATCGCATACGCCAAATGGCGGGCACCGACGTAGATTTGCGGGTTGCCCTGCGCAGCATCCCCCTGCTGAAGGTCTTCCCAGACCAACAGCCGCGGCGCAACCTCTACTGCAAGGCTGGCCAACAGGCTGCGGGCACGCTCGGCGCAAGCGGCGGAGCACAACAGCACCGGCGTGCGGCTCAACTCCAGCAAACGCAACAGGCGCTCATCCGGCAAATGCGGGTCGAGCGGCAGGTAACCGGCACCGGCCTTGAAACTGCCGATGATCATGCCCAGCAACGACAGGTCCCGTTCGGCCAGCAAAGCCACTGGCTGGTCGATCTGTACACCTGCCGCAATCAGCCCATGACCGGCACGGTTAGCCTGGCGGTTGAGTTCGTTGTAGCTCCATTGCCGGTCCAGGCACGAGGCGGCCGTGCGCTCGCCGTACTGCGCCACACTGGCCTCGAACAGACGCACATATCCCTGGTCCAGCGGATAGCTGCGTTCAGTCTGGTTGCAGGCCTCAACCAACTGGTAGCGGTCCGCGTCGGACAGCAGCGACAAGGCCGAGAATTGGCCATGGAAACCACTGACCAGCGCACCCAGTACACGCTTCATATCGTGCAGCAAACGGTCAATCGTTGCCTCATCGAAGAAGCGCTGGTCGTAGGACAGATGCAGCCCCAGCTCATCGCCCGGGTAGACCACCACCGTCAGTGGGTAGTTGGTATGGGTCCGGGCGCTGTCGGCAATCGCGCTGAGCTCCTGGGCACCGCTGACCACCGCGCTCTCCAGCGGCGCGTTCTCGAACACAAACAGGCTGTCGAACAACTGCTGGCTGCTGTCGATGTGGCTGCAGGCCTGGATTTTCACCAGCGGCAGATGCTCATGCTCACGCAAGGCCAGGTTGTGTTCGAACAATGCCTGCAGCCATTGCTTGACGCTACCAGCCTGCGGCATGCGCACCCGCAGCGGGATGCTGTTGATGAACAAGCCAACGGTGTCCTGCATCTCGGGACGGCTGATCGGTCGACCCGCCACCGTCACACCGAACACTACATCCGACTCGCCGCTGTAGCGGTGCATGACCAGCGCCCAAGCCGCCTGGGTGAAGGTATTGACGGTCAATTGATAATGCTGGGCCAGCTCACGCAAGGCGCGACCTTCGCTGCGCTCCAGGTTCAGGTAACGGTCACCGATCTGTGACTGGCCGCCCTGGCGCTGCATGGGCCGGTCGTAAGGTAACCGGGTCGGTTGCTCGACGCCTTGCAACTCTTCGCGCCAGGCACTGATTGCCGCTTCCTCGCCCTGCTCTTGCAGCCAGGCAATAAAGTCACGGTAACGCGCCGCCGGTTGCGGCATCTGCTTGCCCTGGTAAAGGGTGAAGAAGTCTTGCAACAGCAAGGATCGGCACCAGGCATCAATCAAGATGTGGTGGTTACTGAGGATGAACCAGTATTGCTGGGGCCCGCGACGAATCAGGCGCAGACTGAACGGCGGCTGCTCCAGCAGGTTGAAGCCTTGCTGGCGCTCGTTCTCCAGCAGGTGCTGTAAATCGGCCTCGTGCTGCTCGGCCGGCACCTCGCTCCAGTCCAGGCAGTCGAGGCGCAGCGGCGCGTGGCGGTGGATGATCTGCAGCATTTCACCCTGATGGTCAAGGTTGAACGAGGCCCGCAGTGCATCGTGACGCTGGATGACTTGCTGCCAGGCACTACGAAAGCGCGGCAGGTCGATGTCACTGTCGATGCAGTAACGGTCCTGCATGAAGTAAATGCCCGAATTCGGCTCCAGCAAGGTGTGCAGCAACAAGCCTTCCTGCATCGGTGACAGCGGGTAAATATCTTCGATCTGCACCAGCGGGGTTTCCAGCGCGTCCAGACGCTCTTGAGTCAGGCTGGCCAGCGGGAAGTCCGAAGGCGTGGCGCCACCGGCTTCGGCTTGCAGGCAATGACCGATCAGTGCGGTCAATTCCTGGCGATAGTCTTCGGCCACACGTTCGATGGTCGCGCGCTCATGCAACTCGCTGCTGAAAGTCCATTGCAATGACAGTTCACCGCCATACACCTGGCCTTCGATGCTCAACCAGTTGGCCAGCGGGGCTTGCTCGTCCTGGGCCACGCCTGACTTTTCGGTGGACGGCACGAACAGCGCGCCGCTGTCGAACTGAGCGTCGAACTGCCCCAGGTAGTTGAAGGTGATGCGCGGTGCCGGCAATTCGGCCAGTATCGCCTGTACCTGTGGCTCGCCCAAATAGCGCAACACACCGAACCCCAGTCCTTTGCCGGGCACTGCGCGCAGTTGCTCCTTGACCGCCTTGATCGAACCGGCCAGGTCCTGTGCCGGGGTCAACTTGACCGGGAACAGACTGGTGAACCAGCCCAGGGTGCGGGTCAGGTCAATGTCTTCAAACAGCTCCTCGCGACCATGCCCCTCAAGCTGGATCAACACCGATTGCTCACCGCTCCAGCGGGCAATGACGCGTGCCAGCGCGGTCAACAACAGGTCATTGACCTGGGTACGATAGGCCGCCGGCGCCTCCTGCAGTAATTGACGGGTCAATTGGGCGTCAAAGGTCACGGCGACCTTTTGCCCCAGGGCATTGCTCAACCCACCTTGCAGGTGATCGCAGGGCAAGTCTGCGGGAGCATCGGCCAGCGCCGCCTGCCAATAGTCCAACTCTCGAGCCAAGGCCGGGCGCTGGGCATAGTCCTGCAACTGCTCGGCCCAGACTTTGTAGGCGCTGGTTTTCGCCGGTAACGCCAGGGTTGCACCGGCCCTGGCCTGGGTCAGCAGGCTTTGCAGGTCTTCAAGCAGTACGCGCCAGGACACCCCGTCCACCACCAGGTGATGGATGGCCAGCAACAGCCGCTGGCTACCGTCCGCCATATTCACCAACAGCACCCGCAACAGCGGGCCTTGCGCCAGGCTCAGGCTCCGTTGAGCCTCATCGCAGAGGGCGTTTAGCTCCTCGGCGGTAGCCGCCTGGCGTTGCCATACCGGCGACGCATCCGGCATCGCACCGTGGGCCTGGGTCCAGCCTTGGGTGCCGGCCTCGAAACGCAGGCGCAGGCCATCATGCTGCTCGATCAGGCGCAGTACGGCGGCGTCCACATGGGCCAAGTCGAGGGTTTCTCGCGGGGTCAGCAACAGCGATTGGTTCCAGTGCGCACGCTGAGTCATCGGTTGCTCGAAGAACCATTGTTGCACCGGGGTCAGCGGTGCCTCGCCGCTGACCGGACCTTGATCAATGGTGACGGCAACGTTGGCCTGGCAAACCTGTGCCAGGCTGCGCACGGTCTGGTGCTGGAACAAGTCCCGCGGGCTGAAGGCAATCCCGGCTTGACGGGCACGACCGACGACCTGGATGGAAACAATGGAGTCGCCGCCCAACTCGAAGAAATTGTCTTCCAGACCGACCTGTTCCACGCGTAATACGTCACGCCAGATCGCCGCCAGGGCCTTCTCGATATCGCTGGCAGGGGCAACGTATTCGGCTTGCACGCCAGCCTCGGCGCGCGGCAGGGATTTGCGGTCAAGTTTGCCGTTGGGCATCAACGGCAGCACCGTGAGCGCCAGCAGGTGTTGCGGCACCATATATTCCGGCAGGCCTTGCAGCAGGCTGGCCTTGAGCTGTTCGCGCCAGTCGGCCGGCGGTTGCTCGCAAGTCAACACCAGATAAGCCACCAACTGCTTGCCGTCCTGGGCCAGCACCACAGCCTCACGGACCAGTTCGTGGTCGCACAGGCTGGCTTCGATTTCGCCCAGTTCGATACGCAGGCCACGCAGCTTGACCTGGTGATCGAGACGCCCGAGATATTCGATAACCCCATCGACCCGATAACGCGCCAGGTCGCCAGTGCGGTACAAGCGCTCACCGGCATTGAACGGATCGGGCACAAAGCGCTCGGCGGTCAGCCCTGGCCGCTGATGATAACCACGGGCCAGGCCAACCCCACCCAGGTACAGCTCGCCCCCCGCACCGACGGGTAAAAGGCTCAGGCCGGAACCAAGGATCTGGGTGCGCAGGTTGTCGATTGGCACACCGATGGGCACGCTGGCCCGACGCTCGTCCACACACCGCCAATGCGTCACGTCGATGGCGGCTTCAGTCGGGCCATAGAGGTTGAACAGTCCGGCGCCCGGTAATTTGCTGAACACCTGCTGCTGGGCATCCACCGGCAAGGCTTCACCGCTGCAGATGATGCGCTTGAGACTGCCACAAGCCTCGACCCCGGCCTCATGGATAAAGGCCTGCAACATCGAGGGCACGAAGTGCAAGGTCGTGATCTGGTAACGCCCGATGGTTTCGATCAGGCGTGCCGGCTCCCGGTGCTCGCCCGGTAGCGCCACGGCCAACCGCGCACCGACCATCAGCGGCCAGAAGAACTCCCAGACCGAAACGTCGAAACTGAACGGGGTCTTTTGCAGTACCGTGTCGCGGGCATCCAGGCTGTAGGCGCGTTGCATCCACCACAGGCGGTTGGTCAGTGCCGTATGACGGTTGCCCGCCCCTTTGGGCCGCCCGGTGGAGCCCGAGGTATAGATCATGTAGGCCAGTTGTTCCGGCAGGCATGGCAGTGCCGGGTTGGCATCGCTGTAACCTTCCAGCCAGTCGCCTTCCTGGTCCAGGCACAAGGCCTGAACGGTCTCGCCCAGTGGCAGGTTGTCCAGCAGGTGGCTCTGGGTCAACAGCAAGCGCACGCCACTGTCTTCGATCATGTAGCGCAGGCGTTCGCTGGGGTATTCCGGATCGAGCGGCACGTAGGCACCACCGGCCTTGAGAACCGCGAGCAGCGCCACGACCATTTCCACCGAACGCTCGGTAGCCACGCCCACCAGCAACTCGGCACCAGCCGGTGCCGATTCGCGCAGCTTGTGCGCCAGACGGTTGGCGCGCTGATTGAGTTGTTGATACGTCAGGGCCTGCTGGTCGAACAACAGGGCAATCGCCTGTGGATTGCGCTGCACCTGCTCCTCGAACAACTGATGCACACCGCGCTGCGCCGGGAATTGCGCCTCGGTACGGTTCCAGTCCAGGACCTGGGCCTGCACCTGGGCGGCATCGAGTACCGGCAGTTCACTGACCCGCCGCGCGCTGTCGGCGACGATCTCGTTGAGCACCTTGAGCCAATGGCCCGCCATGCGCTCGACAGTCGCCTGAACGAACAGATCACTGGCAAAGGTCAGGGCAGCCTTGAGTGTGCCGCCTTTTTCGTAGGTATCCAGGGTCAGGTCGAATTGGGTGGTGCGACTGTCCCATTCAAGCCGGCTCAAGCTGAGCCCGGAGCTCAGCTGCAACGTCTCGATGTCAGCCACTTCCGGCTGATGGTTGTACATCACCTGGAACAGCGGGGTGTGGCTCAGGCTACGCTCCAGCTTGAGGGCATCGACCAGGCGCTCAAATGGCAGGTCCTGATGGGCCTGCGCGGCATTGACCACTTCCTTGAGGTCCTGCAATAGGCCAGCGACCAGGGTCTGCTCGTCAAAGCGCGCACGGATCACCTGAGTGTTGACGAACAAACCGATCAGGCCTTCGACTTCCAGCCGGTTACGGTTGGCAATCGGCACACCGACCCGCAAGTCGGTCTGGCCGGTGTAGCGGTACAAGAGGATATTGAAGGCTGCCAGTAACACGGTGAACAACGACACATTCTGCTGGCGCGCGAACTGACGCAGTTCATCCGCCAGGGCTGTCGGCAGATCGAACTCGTAACGACGGCCTTGATGGCTGGCCACTGCCGGGCGCGGAAAATCGGTCGGCAATTCAAGCACGGGATGCTCATCGCCCAGTTGCTCCTGCCAATACGCCAATTGGCGCTCCTGCTCGCCGGCTTCCATCCAGCGCCGCTGCCACAAGGCATAGTCGGCATACTGGATCGGCAGCGGTTCGAGGCTCAGCGCCTGACCACGACGGTGAGCGTCATAGAAGCGCACGAATTCGTCGATGATGATGCTCATCGACCAGCCATCGGAAACGATGTGATGCAAGGTCAACAACAGCACGTGCTGCTCGGCATCGAGCTTGATCAGCTTGACTCGCAGCAACGGACCGGCAGCCAGGTCGAATGGCTGCATTGACTGCTCCTGGGCTTCACTGCGAACCCGGCGCTCACGCTCGTCCTCGGGGAGGATGCTGAAGTCCTCGCGCTCGACAATCAACGGGGCGCTGGCGGGCACTTGCTGCAGACTTTCGTCAGGTAACTGGCGAAATACCGTGCGCAAGGCTTCGTGGCGCTCCACCAGGCTGGCGAAGGCCTGCTCCAGTGCCAACTCGTCGAGCCTACCCTTGAGCCGCACGGCACTGGGCAGGTTATAGGCGCCGCTTTGCGGATCCAGTTGCCAGAGGAACCACATCCGTCGCTGTGCGTAGGACAACGCCTGACGATCTTCGACTTCTACACCCGCCGGGATCGGAAACTGAGCAAAATCCACCCCTTCCTTTTGCAAGGCCGCAAGGAACAGCCGGCGTTTTTCCAGGGGCAACCCGATAAACCGGCGAGCGAGTTTCAAGGAGTCTTCAGCATTCATTTCTTAGCATCCGGATCAATAGGCAGGAAGCACAAAGGCACGTCGTCCCTATAAAACGAATGCAACCGGGGAAAATTAGCGACTGAGAACAACTATCTTGTAGTCGCTGAGGCAGAGAAGATAAGGTCCCGAGGACCTTGAGGCGCTTGAAGAATTCTGCGCTTGAAGCACCGCAATGCCGCCTGGCTGACTGCTGAATGAGTCAGTGGCTACAGGGCTTGGATACAGAGGGATCGTTCCCGCTTGTGCGGGAACAATCGAGGATGACGCTTACAGTTGGTCGGCAGAAAAGCCTTCGGCCATCGCCACAATCACCTTGCGCTTGCCCTCGAAGGGCGCGCGTGCGTGAGCCGCAAGCATATTGTCGAGCATCAGCACATCACCCGACTGCCAGGGGAAGCTGATCATGCAGTCGTCGAGCACCGCGCGAATCTCATTGAGCACCTCGTCTTCAATGGCCGAGCCATCGCCGTAATAGACATTACGCGGTAAATCTTCCTCATCAACGATGTCCAGCAGCGATTCACGCACCTCCGGTTGCAGGTTGGAAATATGGAACAGGTGCGCCTGGTTGAACCAGACCATCTCGCCCGTGCGCGGATGGCGAGCCACCGCCTGGCAGGTCTGGCGGGTACGCAACTCGCCATCGTCCTTCCACTCGCAGACAATTGCGTGCGCCTTGCAGTACGCCTCGGCGACTGCCCGGTCCTCGGTATTGAACACCTGCTCCCAAGCCACATCCAGGCCGTTGCCGAAGTTGCGGACATACATCAGGCCCTTGCTGACGAAACGCTCGCGGATATAGGCCGGGATACGCTTGTAGACCTCACGACTGTCGGCAATCGGCGTCTCGCCCCCCGACTGCGCGGCGATCATGCTGTAGAACCAGATTCTCATTGGCCAATCACGGGAGTAGGCCTGCTCATTGTGCAGCGGAATACTCTGGTGCGCCGGATACTCGGTGGAGGTGTACACCCCCTGCGTGACACTGCTTCGCGGGGTCGAGCCAAACTCGTAGCTCAACAAGGGATGACCAAAACTGGCTGCAAACTCGCGAAACTGTTCGGCACCCTCCAGGGTAAACCCGCGAAACAGAATCCCACCGTCGCGCAACAAGTGTTCATCCACCAACGCGCTGAGTTCTTCAAACACCGCCAGCAGGCTGGTGCCTGGCTCAGTGGCCTCGACCAGCAGCGGCAAACGCCCCTGCCCTGCCCGTAACGGACCAACGGAAAATCCCAAGGCAACACCCATGATGGGCCTCCTGTAAACAATCGATTGCGCCAGCGGGCGCGGTTCTAGCGAGCGAGTGCGCTCATCTGGACGTAGCGGCGATGATGCCCCTCCAAGTGTTCCTTGATGACCCGCAGCACCCGCGCTTCATGCTCATGAATGAAGAAGTGGCCACCGGTCATCATATCCACCGAGAAGCTGCCGCCCGTCTCCTTGCTCCAGCCGATCAGTTGCTCCGTGGTGGCTTTGTCTTCCTTGCCACCCAGGACATGGACCGGGCATTTGAGCAGCGGCCGCTCCTGCGGGCGAAAACGGCCGCACAGCAAGAAGTCGGCGCGCAGTACCGGCAGGGTCAGGCTCATCAGCTCCTTGTCCGCCAGCACGGCCTCACTGGTGCCCTGGAAAGTACGCAGTTGATCAATCAACTGCTCATCCGTCTTGGGTTCGGCAAAGTCACGATCGTAGTCACTGCGCAGGGTCGGCGCCGCCGTGCCCGAGGCAAACAGCGCCACCGGCTCCGGGCAGCCCAAGGCGCGGAACGCATGCGCCATTTCACACGCCAGCAAGGCGCCCAGGCTATGCCCGAACAGCGCATAAGGCGCCTCAAGCGACGGCTTGTGCTCCACAGCCAATTGGCGCGCCAGGGTGCGCATGTCAGTTTGCAGAGGTTCATCAAAACGTGCGCCACGGCCCGGCAGCTCCACTGGCTGCACGTGCAGCCATTCCGGCAGTTTGCGCCGCCACCGACTGTAGACCATGGCGCTGGCGCCGGAGTACGGCAAGCACAGCAGTGTCAGCTTGGTCACCACGTTTACCCCAATCTATTACGTGTAAAAGGAACGGATGAAGGCCTGGGCAAATTAGGGTCACGCCAGACCACCCGCAACATCATGTATAAATTTCATGCAGCAGCGCTCGTTCCCTTGTTCAGATCAATAACCCATACAAGAGGGATCGCCGTGGATTTGCAGACCATTCTGACCAAGCTGTTCGCCAATGCCGGCGCCGTCGGCATTGAAGGTGTCTTTCAATTCGCATTCGCACCCGAACAGGCATTCTGGTCCGAGGTCAAAACCCACAGCCGCACAGAACGTGGCCGCCACGCCCACCCCGACGTGACCATCGAGGTGACGGAGCGGGACTTTCTCGGGATCATGGGGGGCATGGTCAACGTCGAAGAGCTGTTTGCCAGCGGACGCCTGAAAATCAGCGGCAATATGGGCCTGGCCACGATGCTGCCACAGATCATCGACCATGCGCGCCAGGGTGGCGCCAAGGCGGAAAAGGTCGATAAGAACAAGCGCTACCCGACGCCGGCGCGCTTGAGCGAGCGAATTTCAGCCAGCCTCCCGCCCCTGCGCACCGTGGAACGCCGGCCGCGCAGCGAAGTGTCCGTCAGCGAATTTCGCAGCCGTTACCTGCCCCACGGCATTCCCTTGGTGATCAGCGATGCGCTGCAGGACTGGCCCCTGTTCAAACTCAGCCGCGAAGAATCCCTGGTGCACTTCGCCGAACTGCAAGGCATCACCCGTCACGGCGACTACGTGAAGAAGACCTTCTCCGCAGACCGCGACTTTCGCTCCACCTCCATGGCGGACTTTATTGCCTCGCTGGACACTCCCGCAGCGAAAAACGCCGACGGCACGCCGCCGGCCTACATGGGCAACAATATTCTGCCGGCACAACTGATGCAGCAGATCAAACACCCGCCCTACTTCGATCAGTCGCAGTTCATCGCGCCACGCATCTGGATCGGCCCCAAAGGCACGCTGACACCCCTGCATCGCGATGACACAGACAATATGTTTGCCCAGGTCTGGGGGCGCAAATCCTTCACCCTCGCCGCACCGCATCACCGTGAAGCGCTAGGCACCTGGTCGACGTCGCCAGAGGGCGGGCTCGACGGCTGCGAAGTCAACCCCGACGCCCCGGACTACCAACGCTTCCCGGCGTCCCGCGACGTGAACTTTCTTCGGGTGACCCTGGAGGCAGGCGACCTGTTGTTCCTGCCTGAAGGCTGGTTCCATCAAGTGGAGTCTGTCTCCACCTCGCTGTCCGTGAATTTCTGGGTCAACTCCGGGCGCGGCTGGTAACACCAGAACCTTGTGGGAGTTCGACAGCTCCCACAAGGGATTGGCGGCGGATTCGGAATTTCGGTCTGGATGAAGATCAATGTGGGAGCTGTCGAGCCCCAGCGAGGCTGCGATGGCGGTGGATCAGGCGACATCTTCGCTGCCTGTACCGCCGCCATCGCAGCCTCGCTAAAGCTCGACAGCTCCCACAGGGGATTGGTGGTGGATCCGGGACTTCGGTCCGGATGAAGATCAATGTGGGAGCTGTCGAGCCCCGGCGAGGCTGCGATGGCGGAGGGTCAGGCGACATCTTCAGTGCCTGTGCCGCCGCCATCGCAGCCTCGCTAAAGCTCGACAGCTCCCACAAGGGATTGGCGGCGGATTCGGAATTTCGGTCTGGATGAAGATCAATGTGGGAGCTGTCGAGCCCCAGCGAGGCTGCGATGGCGGTGGATCAGGCGACATCTTCGCTGCCTGTACCGCCGCCATCGCAGCCTCGCTGGGGCTCGACAGCTCCCACAGGGGATTGGTGGTGGATCCGGGATTTCGGTCTGGATGAAGATCAATGTGGGAGCTGTCGAGCCCCAGCGAGGCTGCGATGGCGGTGGATCAGGCGCTGATGATGCTGACTGACCTATCGCTATCGCGAGCAAGCCCGCTCCCACATCAGTTCTGCGGCACCTTCAACACCTTCAAATGCCGCGCATACCAGGGACGCCTGGGGACCTTGCGAAACAGCTGTGTGAGCTGATCGTCATCCGCACCAAAGGTGATACGCAGCGCCAGCTTCATGGTTTCCGGATCCATCTCCACCGACTTGCCCATCTGTAATCCTGGCGTGGTGCTGCAACCGTGAGTCACCGGGCCCAGCCAGGGATCCGCCACTTCCACCCAGTGCCCAGGCGCAAACCAAGGTACGCCATTGACTTCGAGGCGACTGACTGCGCCCGGGTGAAAACGCTCGTGCGCGCGAAACCAGTCCTCGATACGGTCGTCGATCCAGCCATGGAAATACCAGAACACCGGGTTCACATGCGAGGAAAACGGGTCGCCGAGAAAATCGTTTTGCGCCGCATACCACCGAGCGGCGAAGTCCGCCGGATCACGGGCAAACGGCACCGGGGCGCCGTTGGACGGGTCCCGTGGCACTGAGGCCCAGCGCATGTGCAACCAATCGTGCAGACCCAGCTCTACCTCCGAACCAAACTGCCCCAGGGTGAGCTTGGCCAGATAGCGCGGGTCGCGATACTGCGATTCCCAGACCTGGAAATTACTGTGGTAGGTCTCAGTCGTCTTGATGTCACTGACCCACTGGGTGTAATCACTGTCACCACTGGCCAGCCAGGTTGGCGGCAGCGCAAAACCGTCATGGTTGTCGAAGTAGCGGGCAAAGCCCTGGCGATCACGCTCAAGCTCTGGCTGCGGCGCGGGGAAGCGCGGCCAGGACGGCAGATCCTGCATCGAGCGCGCCGTGCCCAGCATGTGCCGATGCATGAAAAAGAAGTCGATGCCTGAACCGTTGCGGTCTTTGCGCGGACCACGGGCATCTCGCTCCTGATCCCGCGGCCCGGGCTGCCAGCCAATACCGCGCAAGGCATCGCGCTTGTCTTCAGCGAGCTTGTGCCACTGATCGCGAGAGGCGTGCCAGAGCTGGTGGAACAGGCGATGCTCTGGCGCGATCAGCCAGGCCATCAATGCCTGATTCAAGCCAATACGCTCCCGAGCCTCGGGAAACAGTTGTTTGGTGGCAACAAAACGACTGTCCAGTTCGGGCAGCGCCAACGGTCGATCCAGACGCAGGATTTGCCCGCTGAGGGTGCCGCTGCCGGCATTGCCGAAATCTGCCCAGACCTCATCCAACGTCATTTTGAGCTCATAAGCCGGCACGCCACCAGGCGATTCGCGGTCTATCAGGCGCCAATACAATTCAGCGCCATTACCCGACACCAAATCACCCATCACCTGATAACGCGGCTCAGCATCGGCACGCAACCGTTCGCCAGTATCAAGATAACCACGCAACCCGCGCCCACGCGGGGCAATATCAAGAAACAACTCCAACCCCTCAAGCGGCAGGCCGTGGAGCCCGCCATCACCGCCTTCGAAACGCAGGCTCCAGACACCTCGCAGGGAATCGGCCAGGCGCTGGCCAGCCGTGTCGGCCAGATCAACCGTCGCTTCCTCCGGCGTGATCGGAAACTCTTCACGCGTCAACTCGCGATGGGCATAAAAGGCCGCAGGCACTGCGGCGCCCGTCAGCGCCAGGCCTGCGATGAACCCTCGTCGAGAAATCGTCATTTTCCTACCTGTATTGTCCCGCCTGGTTTGCCCGGCCGGAATCAGCCATGAAGCAGGCTTTATCCAAGCTAGAACGTTTGTTGCCACGGGAAATTTACCGCCACGGGCGTGCCGCCTAAATTTCCCGTTCTATCGCTCGTTCTTCCCAGATAGCAAAGGCCCTTGCGCCTGCACTTCGACGGCGAACCGACTGAGATGGCAATGACAAAACCACGTTCAAGAAAGGCTCTTTACATTGGCCTGCCGCTGGCATTGGCCATTGGCGCCGGGGCAGGTTTTCTGGTCTGGGACCACTGGTTCAGGGGCAACGCCGGTTACCCGCTGGAGGTGATCAAGCAAGCCAATGAATTGCAGGATCGCTTGCTGTCCTTCGACAGTCACATCTCGGTGCCGCTGAATTTCGGCACCCACGGACACGAAGCCGACAAAGACGGCGACGGCCAGTTCGACCTGGTCAAGGCCAACCGAGGGCGCCTGTCCGGGGCCGCCCTGACTATCTTCGGCTGGCCCGAGATGTGGAACGGCGACAATGCCCCCCATCGCCCCACCGCAGGCTTTGTCGAAGAAGCGCGTAACCAGCAAGAGGTGCGCTACAAAATCATTTCCGGGATGGTCCGTGACTTCCCCAATCAGGTAGCCATTGCCTATACCCCGGACGACTTGCGACGCCTGCACGGCGAAGGCAAGTTCGCCATTTTTATCAGCATGCTCAATGCCTACCCTTTGGGTAACGACCTCAATCTGTTGGATATGTGGGCCGCACGCGGTATGCGCATGTTCGGCTTCAGTTACATCGGCAATAACAGTTGGGCCGACTCCTCACGCCCACTGCCGTTTTTCAACGATTCCCCCGATGCTCTCAACGGCCTCTCGGACATCGGCCAACAGGCTGTGCATCGGCTCAATGACTTGGGCGTCATCATCGACGTCTCGCAGATGTCGACCAAGGCCCTGGAACAAGTCGCGCAACTGAGCCGCACACCGATGGTGGCCTCGCACTCAGCGCCACAGGCCGCGGTGGATATCCCGCGCAACCTCAGCGACAAAGAGATGCAACTGATCAAGAACAGCGGCGGCGTGGTCCAGGTCGTTGGGTTCTCCCAATACCTGCGTCCACTGACCCAGGCCACCCAGGACAAGCTCAATAGCTTGCGCGCACGTTTCGACCTGCCGCCGTTGCCGAACCTGGCCATGGCGCTGATGCCGGGCGACCCGATCATCGCCGCCTGGCCTGAACAGAAGTTTGGCCAATACGCCAGCGGCCTGTATTCGATCCTTGAAGAAGAGCCCAAGGCCAGTCTCAAAGACTACGGCGACGCCATCGACTACACCGTACGCAAAATCGGTATCGACCACGTCGGCATTGCCTCTGACTTCAACGAAGGGGGCGGCGTCAAGGGCTGGGACAACGTGAGCGAGATTCGCAACGTGACCGCCGAACTGATTTCCCGTGGTTACTCCGAAGCCGATATCGCCAAGCTGTGGGGCGGCAACTTCCTGCGGGTCTGGGACCAGGTGCAAAAAGCCGCCCAGCCGGTGACCGACCGCTGATTACCTCCCCCTTTTGCTGACAAGTGAACCGAACACATGACTGATCGTCGTACGTTTCTCAAACAGGCCGGGATACTCGCCGCCGGCCTACCTCTGGGCACCGCTGTCCTGAATCAGCATGTATTGGCGAGCACTGCGACGCCCGTGCCCGAGGAAAAATGGGCGCAATTGCGCCAGTTGTTCACCCAAGACCCGGACTACATCCACTTTTCCAATTTCCTGGTCACCTCCCACCCCAAGCCCGTGCGCGATGCGATCGACCTGCACCGTGCACGAATCGACCGCAACCCCGGCCTGGCCATGGACTGGGACTTGCAGGAAGCCTGGAAACGCGAAGCCCAGGTGCGTGACTGGGCGGGCCGTTACCTGCAAGCCAAACCGGGGCAGATTGCCTTGACCGGCAGCACCACCGAAGGGCTGGCGATGATCTACGGCGGCATTCATGTGCGTCCGGACCAAGAGATTCTGACCACGGTTCACGAGCATTACTCCACCGAATTCACCCTCGACTACCGGGTGAAAAAGGAAGGCACCCAAGTACGCAAGATCAAGCTATTCAAGGACGCCCACCGGATTTCGGTGGATGAAGTGCTCAGTGCGATCAAAAGCAATATCCGCCCCAACACCCGGGTACTGGGCATGACCTGGGTGCAATCGGGCAGCGGCGTGAAACTGCCCATCGGCGAAATCGGCAAGCTGGTGGAAGAACTCAACCGCAGCCGCGACGAGAAAGACCGCATTCTCTACGTGGTCGACGGTGTACACGGCTTCGGCGTGGAAGACCTGAGTTTCCCGCAGATGCACTGCGACTTTTTCATCGCCGGCACCCATAAATGGATGTTCGGACCACGTGGCACCGGGATCATCTGTGCCCGCTCCGAAGAGCTCAAGGACGTGACCCCGACGGTGCCGACCTTCTCCGAAGACACCAATTTTGCCACCACCATGTCACCTGGCGGCTACCACGCCTTCGAACATCGCTGGGCCTTGAACGAAGCCTTCAAGTTGCACCTGCAACTGGGCAAAGCCGACGTGCAGACCCGTATCCATGGGCTCAACAGTTACTTGAAAGAGCGTCTGCTGGCCCATCCGCAGATCGAACTGGTGACGCCCACCAGCCCCGAACTTTCGGCAGGTTTCACCTTCTTCCGGGTCAAGGAACAAAGCAGTGACAAAGTGGCGGCCTACCTCATGGAAAACCGCGTGGTCAGCGACGCAGTACACCGTGACGCCGGCCCGGTGATCCGCACCGCACCGGGATTGCTGAATACCGAGAGCGAAGTCGATCGCTTCATGACCCTGCTTGGCAAAAAACTCTGATACCGCCCTTGAGCGCTGACCTTTCCTATCGAGACGACTTATGACTTGCACTCTCACCACCTCGACGCGTTCCCTCAAGCCCCTGGCAGCACTGGTCGCAGCCCTGTGCCTGCTGCCAGGCCTGGCCGCAGCTGCCACCACAGCGCAGCAGCCAGGCAAGGTTTTCAAAGACTGCAAGGACTGCCCGGAAATGGTCGTGTTGCCGGCAGGCACCTTCACCATGGGCACCCCGGACGATGAAATCGGCCACGAGCCTGACGAAAGCCCGCAGCACCCAGTGACCTTTGCCAAACCCTTCGCCATCAGCCGTTTCCAGGTACTGGCAGGTGAATTCAAGGCCTACCAGAATGAAACCGGCGCCCGCCTCAATGACTTCGATGTACGCCCCGGTCGCCGCTGCACCAATGGCAAGCCGAGCTACCCCCAGGAGTCACAGCAACCTGCGGTGTGCATGAACCTGGCCGAAGCCCAGGCTTATATTGCCTGGCTGTCGAACAAGACCGGCAAGCAGTACCGCCTGGTAAGCGAAGCCGTGCGCGAGTACGCCGCTCGTGGCGGCAACCCAGGCCCGTTTCCGTTCCCGTTCGATGAAGGCAAGAACTATCAGATCTCCAAACACGCCAACACTTACGGCCCGACCGATGGCTATACCTACACCAACCCGGCCAAGGCCTTCGCACCTAATGCCTTTGGTGTCTACAACATGCACGGCAACGTCTCCGAGTGGGTTGCCGACTGCTATCACCCAAACTACGTCGGCGCCCCTGCTGACGGCAGTGCCTGGGTCGAGAAGAGTTGTGAGCTGCAAAGCATTCGCGGCAACGACTACCTTGAAGCACCGGTCTTCTCGCGCTCCGGCAACCGCAACAACATGTACCCCAACGAGAGCGGCGACTGGTTGGGCTTTCGCGTAGAACGCGACCTCTGATCCTGCCACCGGACCGCGGCCTTTTGCGGTCCTTTAAATAAACCGCCAGGCCATTCGTTTTGGTTATTAGCGGCCCTATTTTCTTCTCCTGGCAGGAAACCTCCATGAACAAGCCAACACGCGGGGCAATCAAAGAATTGCTCGCTCTGCTCAAGCCCTTCCGCCTGATCGTCTGCGTCTCCATCGTGCTCGGCATGATCGGCGGCCTGAGCGTGACCGTGTTGCTAGCCACCATCAACAATGCCCTGCATGCCCCCGAAGGCCTGACCCAGACCGTCATCGCCGTGTTCGCCGGCCTATGCCTGCTGGCGCTGGCCAGTTCAATCCTCTCGGACATCGGTACTAACTATGTGGGCCAGCACATCATTGCCAGGCTGCGTAAAGAGCTGGGAGAAAAGGTCCTGTCGACCCCCATCGAGCAGATTGAGCGCTATCGCACTCACCGCTTGATTCCGGTACTGACCCATGACGTCGACACCATCAGCGACTTTGCCTTTGCCTTCGCCCCGCTGGCGATTTCCCTGACGGTGGTCCTGGGTTGCCTGGGTTACCTGGCGATGTTGTCGTGGCCGATGTTTGTGATGATTCTGATCGCTATCGGCATCGGCAGCGTGGTCCAGTCGATTGCCCGGGCCCGTGGCATCAAGGGTTTCATCGCCGCACGCGAAGCCGAAGACGAACTGCAAAAACATTACAACGCGATTGCCGAAGGGGCCAAGGAACTGCGCATTCACCGACCCCGCCGCCAGCGTATGTTCACCTTGGGGATCCAGCGTACCGCCAACTCCATTCGCGACACGCAGATCAGCTCAATCAACACCTTTATCATCGCCAAGAGCTTCGGTTCGATGCTGTTCTTTGTGGTCATCGGGCTGGCCCTGACCCTGCAATCGCAATGGCCAAGCACCGATAAGACGGTCATGAGCGGCTTTGTCCTGGTCCTGCTGTACATGAAAGGCCCGCTGGAACACCTGATCGGCACCTTACCGATCATCAGTCGCGCCCAGATCGCCTTCCGGCGCATCGCAGAACTGGGCGAACAGTTCTCGTCACCCGAGCCGCACTTGCTGCTCAGCGACAAGGGCGCCCCTGCTACACCCGTAAAGACTCTGGAGCTGAACAATGTCAGCTACACGTTCCCGGCCGCCGAAGGCAGCGCACCCTTCCGTCTTGGCCCGGTGAACCTGAAGATCAACCAGGGCGATATCACCTTTATCGTCGGTGAAAATGGTTGCGGGAAAACCACGCTGATCAAATTGCTGCTGGGGCTGTATGCCCCGCAACAGGGGGACATCACCCTCAATGGCGCCACGATTGATGCGGCCAACCGCGACGACTACCGTCAATTATTCACCACGATTTTTGCCGACTACTACCTGTTCGATGACATTGTCCAGGGCGACCAACACATCCCGGACGATGCCAACCGTTACCTGGAACGCCTGGAAATCGCGCATAAGGTCAGCGTGCGCGACGGCAACTTCACCACCACCGATCTTTCCACCGGCCAGCGTAAACGCCTGGCGCTGGTCAACGCCTGGATGGAAGAGCGTCCGGTTCTGGTATTCGACGAATGGGCGGCCGATCAGGACCCGACCTTCCGCCGAATTTTCTACACCGAACTGCTGCCGGATCTCAAACGTCTGGGCAAGACGATCATCGTGATTTCCCATGATGACCGTTATTTCGATATCGCCGACCAACTGGTGCGCATGGAGAGCGGCCGGGTGATGACTCAGGCGCAACCCGCATGACAACGACCTGAAAAAAGTTGTGCACGTCTTGCGATTTGCTTCACCCCAAACTTAAAAAAATAACTCTCTGCCCCTTACAGACTAGGTAAAAAAATGACAAGGCCCGCTCTTCGACAAATGAACCCGTATGTCAAAGCCATTGTGATGTCTCACGCCCTGAGCAAGCATTTCTCCCTCACCACCCTGAGCCTGGCCATGGCCATGGCGCTGCCCCTGGCGGCACATGCGCAGGAGCAGGCGGTGAACTTCAATATCCCGCAGCAACCACTGGCCAATGCCTTGCAGACATTCGGCCAGCAGTCGTCGGTACAGGTGCTGTACAGCCCGGATGATATTCAGGGGTTAAGCAGCACTCGCCTCAGCGGTACGTTCAGTGCGCAAGAGGGGCTGGCAAAGCTGTTGCAAAATACCGGCGTCAATTACAGCTTCCAGGGTAATGCCGTGAGCATCAGCCGCAAATCCGGGGATGCCCTGGAACTGGCTCCAACCAGTGTCGTGGGGCAAGCCGGCCTGGGCGTCAACACCGAAAACACCCGCTCCTACACCACCGGCGCGGTGACCATCGGCAAGAGCGAACGCAGCCTCAAAGAGATCCCGCAAACCGTTACGGTGCTGACGGCCCAACGCATCAAGGATCAAAACATCACCACCCTCAACGACGTCTACGGCCTCGTTCCAGGGGTGGTCACCTACGGTGCCCTCAACGGCGACAACCAACCGTACGCCCGTGGCTTCGAGATCGACAACTTCCAGATCAACGGCATTCCGATCCCGGCCGGCACCAGCACCGGTATCACCTCGCTGAACTGGTCAGACCTGATCTCCTATGAGCGCGTGGAAGTCCTCAAGGGCTCGGCCGGGCTGTTCCAGGGTGCGGGTTCGCCAGGGGGTGCGATCAACCTGGTGCGCAAGCGCGCCAGCAGCGACTTCAAGCTGAGCACCGTGACCCAGGCCGGGACCTGGGACAACTACCGCCAGGAAGTCGATGTTCAGGGCGCACTCAACGAAGAAAAAACCCTGCGTGGCCGTCTGGCAACCTCCTACAACACGCGTCGTTATTTCTATGACGGTGGCAAGAGCAAACGGGCATCGACCTACGGCGTACTGGAATTCGACCTCAACCCGGATACCTTGCTGAGCGCCGGCTTCACTTATCAGAATGCCGATAACCGCTCGACCATGGACTGGGGCCTGCCGGGCTACAAGGACGGTTCGAAGATCGACTTCAAACGCTCGACCAACCTCAGTTCGCCGTCGGACTATAACGACGTCGAGTCGACCCAGTACTTCTTCGAAGCCAAGCATCAGCTCAATGACGACTGGAAGGCCACCCTGGCCACCAACTACACCCGGTTCAACCTGGATGCCCTGTACAGCAACACCGGCGGCCAGATCGACCCGATCGACAATTCAGGCGCCTACAACTGGGCCGAGGGCCGTGGCGAAAACAACTACCAGTACAACACCGATCTGTTCCTCAACGGCAACTTCGACATGCTGGGCCATCGCAGCGAAGCGATTCTGGGCGCCAATATCTCCCACAGCAAGCGGGTCGCCGGGCGTTATGACGTTACCAACTACAATGGGGCCTACGACTTCATCCCGGATATTCTGAATTTCACGCCCCCCAAATATGCCCGCACCAACAAGTACCGCACCACCACCTCGACCCTGGACCAGCAAGGCCTGTACGGTTCCCTGCGGGTCAATGTGTTCGAGCCGCTGGACGTAATCGTCGGTGCGCGTGTCAGTTGGTTTGATTACAAGCAGGACCAGCGCAACGAACTGAACGGCCGGCACGTCAAGAGCGACATGCAGACCAACGCCAAGGTGGTGCCATTCTATGGCCTGGTCTATGCGCTGAACCCCAACTGGTCGACGTATGTCAGCTACGCGGAGATCTTCACCCCGCAACTTAACGTCGAAACCGTTGACGGCAGTGCCCTGACACCGCGCTCCGGTGATACCTACGAACTGGGCCTCAAAGGCGAGTTGTACGGCGGTACGCTGAACACCAACTTCGCCATCTTCCGCACCACCTACTCCGGCCTTGCCCAGCGCGATCCGAACCAGCCAACCACCTGCAATTGCTATGTGGCAGGGGGCAAAGTCCGCTCCCAAGGCTTTGAAGCCGAGATCACTGGCAAAGTCATGACCGGCCTGGAGCTGACCGCCGGCTACACCTACAACACCAGCGAGTACGTCAATAACCCGAATAACCCGGACCTGGAAGGCACCACATTCCAGACGTCCATGCCCGAACACATGCTGCGTACCTGGGCCAACTATCAGTTGCAAGGTGAGTACTCGAAGTGGCAGATCGGCGCAGGCACGACCATCCAAAGCGGTGTTTATGGCCGCCATGTGGGTGGCAACGTCGGCAAAGGGATCAAGAATGAGACGGGTGGCTATGCCATCTACAACGCACGCATTGGCTACGACGTAAACAAGAACGTCAATCTGTCGGTCAATATCGAAAACATCTTTGACCGCACGTATTACTCACAGACGGGCACCATCGAGAGCAACAGCTACTACGGCAACCCGCGCAACATGATGTTCACCATGCGCACCAACTTCTAAGCACTCACCCCGGACAGGCACCCTGCCTGTCCGGGGTTCCCTTCCCGTTGCACACGTGTCACCCCGTGCAGGGCTGACTGTTCACTCCTGGACCCAGGCACCGCGCGCCCAGCAGCGCCGACACCAGCACCACCGCCCCCGCCACCAGCGCCACCCAGAACCCGCTGGGTGCACCGAAGCGGTCGATCATCCAACCAGAACTCGCTGCCCCCAGTGCCACGCCGATACTCAAGCCGGTGATCAGCCACGTCATGCCTTCGGTCAGGCGACTGGCCGGCACGACTTTTTCCACCAGGGCCATGGACACAATCAGTGTTGGGGCAAAGAACAGCCCGGAGACGAATATCGCCAGCGACAACCCGAGAATATCCACCACCCACAACAACGGCAGCGTGGTCAGGGCCGTGGCCAGGCCGCAGAACAGGAACTGGCGGTGCAATGGCATCGTCAACCGCAGGGCACCGAAGGCCAACCCGGCCAGGCACGAGCCAATGGCATACACCGACAGCACGATACTGGCGGCAGCCGGCTGGCCCTGGTGCTCGGCAAACGCCACGCTGACGACGTCCACCACGCCAACGATAGTCCCCATGGCCATTAACAGCAGCATCAGCACCAACACTTTGGGGGAGGCGATCAACCAGCGCCCCTGAGGGCCATGATGCGCATGGACCGGTGGTTCGGTCTGTTTTTGCAGGACAAAGGTGCCGACCCCTGCCGCCAACAGGATCGCCCCCACCAGCGGACCCGCCTCGGGAAACAGCAGCACGCTCAACCCCACCGACAACGGCGGCCCGAGGATAAAGCACACTTCATCAAGCACCGACTCCAGGGCAAACGCGGTTTGCAGCTGCGGCTGGCCACGGTACAACTCGCTCCAGCGCGCCCGCACCATGGCCGACATACTGGGCATGCAGCCGGCCATGGCGGCGAATACAAACAGCGTCCAGTCCGGCGCCTGCAGGCGGGTGCAGAGCAACAACAACAGCAACGCCCCGCCGCCTAGTGCGGCAGCCAATGGCAACACTCGCCCCTGGCCATAGCGGTCTACCAGCCGCGACACCTGAGGTGCGCAAAACGCCGTGGCCAAGGCAAAAGTCGCCGCCACCGCTCCGGCCAAGCCATAGCCGCCACGGACCTGGGACAACATGGTTATCACGCCGATACCGGTCATGGAGATCGGCATACGCGCGAGCATGCCGGCCGCTACAAATGCCTTCGAACCTGGCGCCTGGAACAGCTCGGCGTAGGGGTTTGCCATGGTGCGTGACCTCTTGCTGGGAGCCCTGGAGCTTGCTATTCGATGCAATCCGGGCAAAAGATATACGGTGCGTATGTGACAAATCATGAGTAACATACGCAGCGTATGTCAACCACTCACCCGCAGATAACGAGCGTTTCCCATGAGCCGAGCCCGCGCCGAGATGATCGAAGAAACCCGCGCCCGCCTGCTTGCCAGTGCCCGCCAGGCCTTTGCTACCCAAGGTTATGCCAATACGTCGATGGATGATTTCACCGCCCGCGCCGGCCTCACCCGAGGTGCGTTGTACCATCACTTTGGCGACAAAAAAGGCTTATTGGCCGCCGTGGTCGCGCAACTCGACCGCGAAATGGATGAGCGCCTGCAACAGATCAGTGACCAGGCCGACAACCCCTGGGACGGTTTTTGCGAGCGCTGCCGTGCCTATCTGCGTATGGCCCAGGACCCCGAGATCCAGCGCATTGTGCTGCAAGATACACCGGCGGTACTGGGCGAAAATGTGGGCGCCCAGCAGCAATGCATCGAATCACTGCGCGGCCTGCTGGAGGGGTTGATGCAAGCCGGGGTGATCGAACAGGCTCCCAGCCTGGCGCTGGCGCGGTTGATCAATGGCAGCCTGGTGGATACGGCGCAATGGATTGCCCACGATGCACAGCCGGATGAGCGCCTGGAGCAGGCGCTGCAAGGTCTGGATTTGCTGCTGCGGGGCTTGCAACCACGGCGCTAGGTACGCCGCAACAACAGCGCTGCCACCGCACACAACGTCAACGCCACACACGCCAGGTAGAACGCATCGCTGTAAGCCATCAAGAAAGCCTGCTGCCGCACCCCCAGGTCCAGCAACCCCAGCACTTGCTGGTGCTCCGGCCATTGCTCCTGCAGCAAACCACCGCCCGGCAAGCGTTGCTGCAAGGCCGGTTCGAAAATGCTCAGCGACTCACCGATCCGCGCCGAATGCACCTGCTCGCGCACCACCACCAACTGTGCCAGCAAGGCCGTGCCGACCGCACCGCCCAGGTTGCGCAACATCGAGAACACCGCCGAGGCCGAGCCCGACTCGGCCTTGGCCAACCCATGGACCGCCAGCACCGACAGCGCGACCATGATCAGCGGCTGGCCAATACCTCGCACCACAATCGAAGGAATGATCACGTTACTGGCGCTGTCTGCCGACAGGTGTGCGCCCATCCAACAGCCCAACGCCATGATCGCAAAACCCGAGGCGACCAGGACCTTGGCGCTCAACCACTTCATCAGCCGTGGCAGAAACGGCGCCAACACCAGTTGCACCAGGCCATAGGCAATCAGGCTGACGCCAATTTCGCTGGCGTTATAGCCCTGCATCTGGGACAGGTAGTTGGGTACCAGAAACACCAGGCCATAGGTGCTGGCGCCGAAGATAAACATCGCCACGCTGGCCACGCCAAAGTTGTAGTGCGCCAATAGCCGCAAGTTGATGAAGCTTTTGCTCCCCCACAATTGGCGGCCGATAAACCCTGCCAGCCCGACCATCGCCACCAGGCTCATCCACACAATAAAAGACGAACCGAACCAATCCTTGCGTCCGCCCTCCTCCAGCACAATCTGCAACGCCCCCAGCCCCAGCACCATGCACGCGATGCCCAGCCAGTCACCCCGGCGCAACAGCCCAAGGTTCATCGGCTGGCGATCGATGGACCAGGCCACGGCCGCCAACAGCGCGATGCCGGGGAACAGTTGCAGGTAGAAGATCCAGCGCCACGAATAGACATCGGTCAGCCAACCGCCAATGGAGGGCCCTGCGGCCTGGGCCACACTGTTGGCCAGGCTGAACAGCGCCATGCCCAACGGGATCTTGCTGGCCGGCAGTTCGGTGATGATCAACTGGAATGACAACGGAATCAGCACCGCCCCGGCCGCGCCCTGGACCACCCGGATGATGATCATCACCGGCAGGTTCGGCGCCATCGAGCAGGCCACCGAGGCCACCAGAAATACCCCGGAACCCCACAGCATCACCCGCCGCAAGGAAAACACCTGCACCAGCCACGCGGTGAGCGGGATCATGATGATTTCCGCCACCAGATAGGCCGTGGAAATCCACGAGCCCTCTTCGAAGGTGGCCCCCAGCGCACCTTCGATTTCCGGCAGTGCGGCGCTGGTGACATGCACGTTCATCCCAGCCATGAAGCAGCCGAACAAGCCACCGATCACCGCAACCCAGGCGCGAAACGAGACCGTCGAAGTGCGCGCATCAACCGCCATGGGAACTGTCCTGCTGGCTGACCGGACGGGTATCCACCGTGGCAATCACTGACATCCCCGGCAAGATTGCGGGAGCATTCGCCTCGTCCGCGACCAGGCGGATCTTCACCGCAAAACGCTGCACGATCTTGGTGAAGTTGCCGGTGGCGTTGTCCGGCGGCAACAGGGCGAACACCGAGCCAGAACCGGGAGCGATACTTTCTACCCGACCACGCCAGCGCTGGCCGGCAAAACTGTCTACCGCGATATCCACCGATTGCCCCGGCGCCATATGTTGCAACTGGGTTTCCTTGTAGTGGGCAATCACATAGGCCTGCTCCACCGGCACCACCGCCAGCAACGGCAGGCCTGGCATCACATACTGCTGGCGACGGACCTTGCGCTGGCCCACAACCCCGTCGAACGGCGCGCGAATCGCCGTGTCATTCAAGGCATTGCGGGCCAGGGCCAGATTGGCCTGGGCCTCGCCCACCCGGGCCTGGGATTCGGCGATCCGCGCCTGCACCTGTTGGCGACGCGCCTGCAACACCTGGCACTGGGCCTGCTGCCGGGCCACTTGGGCCCGGGCTTCGGTCACCGCTGCCCGTGCCTTGGCCTGGCTGGCGCTGGCGGTTTCCAGGCGCTGGCGGGTGGAGATCTGTTGGCCCACCAGATCGCGGTAGCGCAGATAGTCCAGGCGGGCACGCTGGGCTTCAGCCTCGCTGCTGTGCAAGGCCGCCTCGGCCTGGGCGATGCGTTGCTGCTGCTCGCCCAGCCTCGCATCAAGAGTGTGCAGGCTGGACTGACGTGCCGTCGCGGCTGCCCGGGCTTGCTGCAACCGGGCCTGAGTGCTGCGCAACTGTTCGATAAAGTCCCGCTCATCCAGACGCACCAGCACATCCCCGGCCTTGACTGGCTGGTTATCTTCCACCAGCACCTGGGCCACGTAGCCGGCGATGCGCGGGCTGACCGCCACCCAATCGGCGCGCACGTAGGCATCGTCGGTCTCTTCAAGGAACCGCCCCCACTGCCACCAATATCCGGCAAACAGCCCCACTCCCAGCAGCGTCACCAGTGATGCGCCCGTCAGCAGTACGCGGCGATGGCGTTGCATCAAGCCGGGAGTGGATTGCAGGATCGCGGGTTCAACAGCCTGGTTCATGGTGTGGCTCCAAGGACAGCAAGGGGTAAGGGTTGAGGTGAGTCGTCACGTTGCCAGCCGCCACCGAGCGCCTGGAACAGATCGATCTGGCGGTTGATCAAGCGCAAGTCAGCCTGGGCCAGGGTGGCCTGGAGGTTGACCAGGCTGCGCTCGCTGTCGAGCAGTTGCAGGGCATCGAGGGCACCGGCCCGATAGCTGCGGGTGGCCAGCTCGAACGCCTGCTGGCTGTTGCCCAGCGCGGCTTGCAGGGCCTGGCTTCGCTGCTGTTCGCCCTGGTACAGCGCCAGGGCTTGCTCGACCTGTTTCAAGGCGCTGAGTACCGTGCCATCGAAACGCGCCTGGGCCTCGCGCATCTGGGCCCGGCGCTGGCCCACCTGGGCCTGGGCAACGCCGCGATGAGGAAAGCGCCAGGACAGTAGCGGCCCCACGGAATACACCAGCGCCTCACTGTCTCCCAACTGGCCCAGGCTGCTTGCGGAAGACTCCAGCGCGACGCCGAACGTCACCCGTGGATACAGGTCGGCGCGTGCGACGCCAATGGCCAGCGTGGCCGCTTGCAGTTGACGTTCGGCACGACGGATATCGGCACGCCGCTGCACCAGCGCCCAGCCATCGCCCACAGGCAGCGGCGCCTGCAATTGCGGGCGTCGGGCACAGGTTTGCCGGGCCAGATCCAGCGGTGGCACACCACTGAGCACCGCCAGTTCATACACTGCCGCCTGATGGCGGGCGTTCAATATGGGCAACGGCGCACGGGCTTCCTCCAGCAGGCCATTGAGCCGCGCCAGGTCCAGCGCCGTCGCCGCCCCAGCCTTCTGCAGTTGGCGCGTGACATCGACACTGCGCTCCAACACCTGCACCGAATGACTCTGCACCTGGCTGCTGAAGGCATAAACACAGGCCTGGCCATAGGCCCGTGTGGTCTGCGCGGCCACCGTCACCCGCCATTCATCTTCCAGCGCCCGCGCCGCATCTGCATTGGCACGGGCGGCAGCCAGGCGATAACGCACCGCCCCCCACAGGTCCAGGGTGTAGCTCAGGGATAATCCGGGCGCATGGCTCCATTGGTCATCGGCGTGTTCACCCGTTGCCTGGGCCAGGGTCTGGTCATCTCGACTGCGGCCATAGCCCACGCCGTAGGTCAGCAAGGTCGAGGGTTGGCGCTCGCTGTCGACCTGCTCCAGGCGCGCCAGCAACGCGTCGACATGGGCGCTGGCGGCTTCAAGGTCTTTGTTGTGGATCAGGGCCTGCGCTACCAGCCGGTCCAATTGCGGGTCACGGTAAAGCTGCCACCAGCGCGCGGGCAGTGGCGGGTTTGCAGACCCGCCGGACAATTGCGGTGCTGCCTGGGCCGCCAACTGCGCTGCTGGCTCGCTGGGCAGGCCGCTACATCCGGCCAGCGCGCCCAGCAGAAGCAGGGTCAGGGCTACCGGGAGTCGATTACCAGTGGAGGGATGAACGACAAGGCTGGGCATCACAAAGCTCGCTGAAGAATGAGCTTTGCAGATTAGGCACCCGCACTGGCGGATTCGCCCGCGCCAGGGCCATGTATCGTCGCCAAATGGACAATTGGGTTACATGAAGCAACATCAGGCCCCAGGGCGGAAATGACTCGGCGGATACCCCAGCGAACGGCGGAACATGGCGCTGAACGCACTCGGGCTCTGATAACCATGTTCCAGTGCGACCTCCAGGATCGAGGCGCCCTGGGCCAGCAACTTCAGACTCAGGGCCAGGCGCGCGCGTTTACGCCACTCGCCAAAGCTCATGCCCAGTTCCCGCTGGAAAATCCGGCTCAGGGTGCGCGCACTCATGTTCAGGGTGTCGGCCCAGGACTCCAGGCTGCTGTCATCGGATGGGTTGCGGATAAACCGCGTACACAGCCTGGCCAGCCGTGCGTCGCCGGGCACCGGTACATGCATGGCCACCACCGGCGCGGCCAGCAGTTCCATGCGGATCAGTTCCACCATTGCCGGCAGGCGTGGGTTATTGAGCTGACCGGCGATCAGCGTGGCAGCCACGATCAGTTCCCGCAGCAGCGCTGAAACCTCAATCACCTGGCAGGTGCGACCCAGGCTCGGCTCCACCTCGGGCATGAGGAACAAGGTGCGCATATGCACCTCGCCGGCCATGCGAATTTCATGGGGCGTGCCGGCGGGCACCCACAACGCATGCCCGGACGGCACCAGCCAACTGCCTTGGGCCGTGCTGACCACCATCACCCCGGAAACACCGTGGATCAATTGCGCCTGGGCATGACAATGGGGATGGACCACTTCGTCGTTGCGGTAGTTGTCGGCATAAGCCTCAAGCCAAGGCCGGTGCACAGTTGTCATGGGCAGCGTCTCACGTCATCAAGCCTGTGATTCTAACCAAAAGCCCCCTGGCAAAAACGATAGATATAGACAGCCATCGTCGCGTTCCAGACAAGCCACTGAACGTGTGCCCTGCGCCGTCAGTCAGCTCAATGGACTCCTGAAAGAAAGGCTGGGCAGACCATGCGCATCTCGTTGGAACAACAAAACGAAACTCAAAGCGCCATCGATGCCCATGGCATCATCGGCGACATGCGCAGTGCGGCACTGGTCAACGACCTGGGCAGCATCGATTTTTTCTGCTGGCCGGAATTTGACAGCTCCCACCTTTGATCTTCATTCAGACTGAAATCCCGGATCCGCCGCCAATCCCCTGTGGGAGCTGTCGAGCTTTAGCGAGGCTGCGATGGCGGCGGCACAGGCACAGCAGATGTCGCCTGATCCACCGCTATCGCAGCCTCGCCGGGGCTCGACAGCTCCCACCTTTGATCTTCATCCAGACTGAAATCCCGGATCCACCGCCAATCCCCTGTGGGAGCTGTCGAGCTTTAGCGAGGCTGCGATGGCGGCGGCACAGGCACAGCAGATGTCGCCTGATCCACCGCTATCGCAGCCTCGCCGGGGCTCGACAGCTCCCACCTTTGATCTTCATCCAGACTGAAATCCCGGATCCACCGCCAATCCCCTGTGGGAGCTGTCGAGCTTTAGCGAGGCTGCGATGGCGGCGGCACAGGCACAGCAGATGTCGCCTGATCCACCGCTATCGCAGCCTCGCCGGGGCTCGACAGCTCCCACCTTTGATCTTCATTCAGACTGAAATCCCGAATCCGCCGCCAATCCCTTGTGGGAGCTGTCGAGCTTTAGCGAGGCTGCGATGGCGGCGGCACAGGCAGCGAAGATGTCGCCTGATCCACCGCTATCGCAGCCTCGCCGGGGCTCGACAGCTCCCACCTTTGATCTTCATTCAGACTGAAATCCCGAATCCGCCGCCAATCCCTTGTGGGAGCTGTCGAGCTTTAGCGAGGCTGCGATGGCGGCGGCACAGGCAGCGAAGATGTCGCCTGATCCACCGCTATCGCAGCCTCGCCGGGGCTCGACAGCTCCCACCTTTGATCTTCATTCAGACTGAAATCCCGAATCCGCCGCCAATCCCTTGTGGGAGCTGTCGAGCTTTAGCGAGGCTGCGATGGCGGCGGCACAGGCACAGCAGATGTCGCCTGATCCACCGCTATCGCAGCCTCGCCGGGGCTCGACAGCTCCCACCTTTGATCTTCATTCAGACTGAAATCCCGAATCCGCCGCCAATCCCTTGTGGGAGCTGTCGAGCTTTAGCGAGGCTGCGATGGCGGTGGCACAGGCACAGCAGAACACGTAACCGTTTCGCGCTAAAGTCCAGTCTCACTGCTGTGACCCGAACGGAGTCCCGATGAGCCCCTCGATCGCGCTGCTGTATACCCGCACCCCCATGCTCGATATCGCTTACCAAGCCCATGGCCCTGCCGGGGGTGAAGTGGTGATTCTGCTGCACGGTTTCCCCTATGACCCTCGCGCTTACGATGCCATCGCGCCGGTGCTGGCCGAGGCCGGTTATCGCGTGCTGGTGCCTTACCTGCGCGGCTATGGCCCGACCCGCTTTGCCCACGCCCAGGTGATGCGCTCCGGCCAGCAGGCGGCGCTGGCCAAGGACCTGCTGGACTTCATGGATGCCCTGTCCATCGGCCAGGCCGCCCTCGTCGGTTATGACTGGGGCGGGCGCGCCGCGTGTATTGTCGCGGCGCTTTGGCCTGAGCGGGTACGCTGCCTGGTCACGGGTGACGGCTACAACATTCAAGATATCGCCAGGTCCATCCAGCCACGCGCGCCGCTGACCGAGCATCGGTTGTGGTACCAGTTCTACTTCCACACCCAACGGGGCGTCGATGGCCTGACGGCCAACCGCCGTGAGTTGTGCAAATTGCTGTGGTCGCTCTGGTCGCCCTCCTGGGCCGAGGGGCCAAGCCTTTACCCGCAGACCGCGCCATCGTTTGATAACCCGGACTTTGTCGACGTGGTGATCCACTCCTATCGCCATCGTTTCATGTATGCCGAGGGTGATCCGGCGCTGGAGCCGATTGAACAGGCGTTAGTGCAGCCGCCGCCGATCTCGGTGCCGAGTATTTCGCTGTGCGGTGCCGACGACGGTGTCGGCCCGGCGCCGGAGGTGGATGACGATGTGGGGAATTTCAGCGGATTCTATCGGCGCCGGGTGCTCGCCGGGGTGGGCCACAACATTCCCCAGGAAGCACCGCAGGCCACGCTTGATGCACTGTTTGAATTACTTGGGCAGACTCAGGCTGGCGCCGAAAACCGCTCGCGGTAAAGCTGCGGGCTGATCGACAAGGCTCGGACAAAACTGCGGCGCATGGTTTCTTCGCTGCCAAAGCCACATTGCACAGCGATGCGCTTGATCGCCACGGCGCTGTCGGCCAGTTGCCGGCGTGCGGTTTCCACGCGGATCAGTTCCACCGCCCGCGCCGGGGTCTGGCCGGTTTCGGCGCGGTAGTGGCGCACGAAGCTGCGCTCGCTCATGCCGCACGCAGCCGCCAGGGTCGGGATGTTCAAGTCCAGGTGCAAGTGCTCGGCAATCCACGCATGCAATTCGCTGAAACGGTTGTCGCCCTTTTGCAGGGACAAGGTGACGCTGAACTGCGACTGCCCACCGGGGCGTTTGAGAAACACCACCAGGTGCCGCGCCACTTCCAGGGCGACCGCTCGGCCCAGGTCCTCCTCCACCAGGGCCAGGCACAAATCGATGCCGGCCGTGACCCCCGCCGAGGTCCAGAGCGCCCCCTGCTGGATAAAGATCGGGTTGGCTTCGACCTGCAGCCTGGGATATTTGCGCGCCAGTTCCTCACAACGCGTCCAGTGGGTCACGACACGGCAGCCGTCCAACAAGCCGCTGGCGGCCAGCAGGAAGGCACCGGTGCACACCGAGGTCATGCGCCGCGCCTGCGTGGCTTTTTGCCGGACCCACTCCACCAGGGCCGGATCCTCGGCCGCGCCATACACGCCCCAGCCACCGGCGATCACCAGGGTGTCGCAGGGCGTCTCGGCGGCTGGCAACGGCGCGGCCAGCAGGGCCAGACCGGCGGATGTCATCACCGGTTCGTCCTGGGCAGCAATCACGTTGACCGCATAGGGCCGCGGCAAGCCTTGCTGGCGCGCCAAGTCGTTGGCCGTGGCAAACACTTGCAGAGGCCCGGTGACGTCGAGTACCTGCACGTTGGGAAAAGCGAGCACATGGATGATTTTCGACATGATTGGCGTGATTCGTGGGCTCAATGGCGTATGCGCCAAAGCCTAGGCCACTAGAGTGAAGCCGTCCATCCCCTCTTCTGGAGTTTCACCATGACCTTGCAGATCGGCTTTGTGTTGTTCCCCGGCATCCAGCAACTGGACCTCACCGGCCCTTACGACGTGCTGGCGTCATTGCCGGATGTGAAGCTGCACCTGATCTGGAAAGACCTGGCGCCAATCACCTCCAGCACCGGGTTGGTACTCACGCCGACCCTCACCTATGACACCTGTCCGGTGCTGGACGTGGTCTGCGTGCCGGGTGGCTCGGGGGTGGGAGCGCTGATGGAAGATGAGCCGACCCTGGACTTTCTGCGGGCACAATCCCAGACCGCACGCTATGTGACGTCGGTGTGTACCGGCTCGCTGGTACTGGGCGCGGCAGGCTTGCTGCGTGGGCGGCGCGCCACCACACACTGGGCCTATCACGACATGCTGGCCACCCTGGGCGCGACGCCAGTGCAGGAGCGTGTGGTACGCGACGGCAATCTGTTTAGCGGCGGTGGCATCACGGCGGGAATCGATTTTGCCCTGACCCTGGCCGCCGAGTTGTACAGCGAGGCCGCTGCGCAACTGGTGCAATTGCAGCTCGAATATGCGCCGGCCCCGCCCTTCAATGCCGGCCGACCAGACACCGCGCCACGGCATGTGCTGGACGAGGCCAACAAACGCACGGCCGAATCACGCAAGACCCGTGGCGAAATCGCCGCACGGGCGGCGGCGCGGCTGGGCTGAGGACCAGCGCATTCCCCATGTGGGAGCAAGCCCGCTCCCACAGGAGAATTGCTACACAGTGCGCGGCATCAACGCCAGGCGCACGGCCAACACCGTCAACACCGTGGCCAGCCCCCATTTTTGCAACACTGCAGTCTTTTCACTGCTGGCGAAAAATCGGCTGATCGCCCCGCCAAAAATCCCCAGCACCGCGTGAAAAACCCCCGCAATCAACGTCAGGAGCAGCCCCAGCTGCACCAACTGCAGGGCAATGGGGCCGGCCTCGGGCTTGACGAACTGCGGCAGGAACACCATGAAAAACAACAGCGCCTTGGGGTTGAGCAAGCTGTTGAGCATGGCGCGCATAAACACCCCACCCAGGCGTACCCGCTCCACCCGAGCGGTGTCCAGGGACGGTTTTTTCTGCAGGGTCTTGAACGCCAGCCACAGCAGGTAGACCACGCCGGCATAGCGAATCAGATCAAAGGCCGGGGGCCAACTGGCAACCAGGGCCGTGACGCCAGTAGCCGTCAATGCGGTCAGCAGCAGGTCCGCCACCCCGATCCCCAGGCCGGCCGCCACCCCACCACGCCAGCCGTAGCTCACGCCATGACTGATGACAAAGGCCATGTTCGGCCCAGGCGACAGCAACAGCAGCAGCACGGAGCCAGAGAAAACCGCCAGGGTTGCGAGATCGATCATGCTCAACTCATCCGCCAGGGAAAACCGTAGATTAGTCCTACCTCAGCCACCGATACCAGAGAAGGCGAGAACGACGCCTATTCGCCGGCAATCCCGCGCCTACAGTTCTAGATTCAGCCCACATCCTTCCTACACTCCGTCAAAAAATTGATTTCCCTCCCCGCAGGTAAATTCCCATTTTTGTTCCTACACTCCAAAAAGCCATCACTCATTCTCGATAAATCTGATAGCCACAGCAAAACATGTCAACAAACCGTCACGACAAGAGTATCTTATGAGAAATGACGGCAGGCAACTTGAAAAAAGTCAAAACCTTGACGAGAAATTCAAAAGGAGCCATCATTTAGACATTACTTTGCAAATGCCTGCGCTAGACAGGTCATTGCGCGTTACCCAGTGAAAGCAGTCGTTCGCCTTGCGCCGCTTATAAAGCAGAACTGCCTTATGGATGAGCAAACGAACAGGGAAGTCCTGGTGGTGTATTGAGGGATGATTTATGCGTGAGAAGTCGTCAGTCGACAGCCTGTTTCTGACTCGTACCGGCTTTGTTGAGTTTTTTGTGGTTTTCGTCAAATTACTCCACGGCCTGACGGCGGTCCTGCCGGCGATGATCCTGTTGTTCTATCCGGATCCGGTGGACCCGCAAATGCGTAGCCACTACCTTGGCCTGCTGCTGTTCTTTGCGATCCTGACCATCATTCTGTTCCAGGCCCTGGGGGTGTACTCCGAGGATCTGTTCAGCAACCGCCTGCGTTTTCGCATCATGTTGACCGCCTGGATTTCCGCGTTTTGCATCCTGCTGTTCATGTACCAGATCCTGCTGCTGTTTCCGCAGTTGAGCCCGCGCAACCTGATGTTCTGGTTTTCCTTGAGCCTGATCCTGTTTGGCGTGGAGCGCATCCTGATGCTGCGCCTCTACCGCAACCTGATGAAGAACGGCAAGTTCCTGCAGCGCACGGTGATCCTCGGCTTTACCGACACCGCCGTCCATGTGGCCGAACACCTGTCACGCAACAGTGATATCCGCTCCGGCCTGATCGGTTTTATCGACGACCGCACCGAACGCATTCCCAAGGAGTTGAGCAACCTGCCGTTGCTGGGCAACACCCGCGACCTGGAAAAGCTGATCCGCTCCGAGCAGGTCAATCAGGTGATGATTACCCTGCCCTGGGCCGCCGAGCAGCGTATCAACGGGCTGGTCAAGCGCCTGCGGCAGATGTCGGTGAACGTCATGCTGGTGCCGGACATGGCCGCCCTGCGCTATGGCCATAACCGCATCACCGATGTCGGCGGCATCCTGATGTTCAATACCTCACAGTTGCCGCTGCGTGGCTGGTCACCGTTTATCAAGCGCTGCGAAGACCTGCTGCTGGCCAGTGCCGGCCTGTTGTTGCTGTCGCCGATCATGCTGGTGACCGCCCTGGCCATCAAACTCGACTCAAAAGGCCCGGTGCTGTTCCGGCAGAAGCGCTTTGGCTACAACGACAACCTGATCCGTGTCTTCAAGTTCCGCTCGATGTACGTCGAGCAGACCGACGTCAATGCCGAATGCCAGACCACCCGCCTCGACCCGCGCATCACTCGGGTCGGGCGCATCATTCGCAAGACCAGCATCGACGAGCTGCCGCAACTGTTCAACGTACTGCTGGGCAACATGTCGATGGTCGGCCCGCGTCCCCACGCCACCGCCACCAAGGCGGCCGGGATTCCTTTCGAGGAAGCGGTCAACGAATACAGCTCGCGCCACCGGGTCAAGCCGGGCATCACCGGCTGGGCCCAGATCAATGGCTACCGCGGTGAAACCGACACCCTGTTCAAGATCCAGAAACGGGTCGAATACGACCTGGAATACATCGCCAAATGGTCGGTGTGGTTTGACCTGTACATCGTTTTCATGACGGTCCCGGCCGTCCTTTCCACCAAGGAAGTTTATTGATGAACACCCTCAACGGATTGATTCCGTGCATCATTTCCGGTGGCTCGGGCACGCGGCTGTGGCCGGTTTCGCGGCAGAACATGCCCAAGCCGTTCATGCGCATGCGCGACGACCAGAGCCTGTTGCAGAAAACCTTCCTGCGCGCCAGCCACCTGCCGGGGGTCGACAGCGTGCTGACAGTGACCAACCGCGACCTGCTGTTTCGCACCCTCGATGATTACCGCGCAGTCAATCAGGCCCAACTGGGCCTGGATTTATTGCTGGAGCCGTTCGGCCGCAACACGGCTGCCGCCATCGCCGTCGCCGCCTTGCATGTGCAAGAGTTTTTCGGCGGCGACGCGCAGTTGCTGGTGATGCCTGCCGACCACCTGATCCTCGATGAAAGCGCCTTCGCCCAGGCCGTGGCCCAGGCCCGCGAATTGGCCGAAGCGGGTTATCTGGTGACCTTCGGCATCCAGCCCGACCGCCCCGAGACCGGCTTTGGCTACATCGAACAAGGCACGGCCCTGGCGCAAGGATTCCGCGCCCAGCGGTTCGTGGAGAAACCCGACCTGGCCACCGCCCAAGGCTACCTGGACGGCGGCAAGCACCTGTGGAATGCCGGGATGTTCTGCTTCAAGGCCGCCACTGTGCTCGACGAACTGGCGACCCACGCCCCGGCGGTGCTGGACGCGGCCAGAGCGGCGCTGGAGCACAGCACCAGCCTGCAGAACAGCAGCAGCCGCCAGCGTGAACTGAGCCCGCAAGGGTTTGGCACCGCGCCGGACATTTCCATCGACGTGGCCCTGATGGAGAAATCCGCCCAGGTCGCCGTGGTGCCCTGTGATATTGGCTGGAGCGATATCGGCTCCTGGGAAGCCCTGCGCCAACTGACCCCCAGTGACGACAACGGCAACCAGATCAATGGCGAAGCGATCCTGCACGACGTGCACAACTGCTACATCGACTCGCCCAAGCGTGTCCTGGGTGCAGTCGGGGTACGCGACCTGATCATCGTCGACACCCCCGATGCCCTGCTGATTGCCGACGCCAATCGCAGCCAGGACGTGCGCCATATCGTCGCCGAGCTCAAGCGCCAGAACCATCCGGCATTCAGCCTGCACCGCACCGTCACCCGGCCCTGGGGCACCTACACGGTGCTGGAGGAAAGCACTCGCTTCAAGATCAAGCGCATCGTGGTCAAGCCCAAGGGCTCGCTGTCTTTGCAGATGCACCACCACCGCAGCGAACACTGGGTAGTGGTCAGCGGCGCGGCAATGATCACCAATGGCGAGCGCGAGATCCTGCTCAACATGAACGAGTCCACCTATATTCCCGCCGGGCACAAACACCGCCTGACCAACCCCGGCATCATCGACCTGGTGATGATTGAGGTGCAGAGCGGCGAATACCTGGGTGAAGACGACATCGTGCGCTTCGACGATATCTACGGCCGTGCGCCCGCCAGCGAGCCCCAGCCCTGATGCGTACCTCCCTGATCATCCCGACCCGCAACGCTGCCAGCCACCTCGACCGCTTGCTGCCGGCGCTGCGCATGCAGACCGTGCAACCCGACGAGATGCTGGTGGTCGATAGCGCATCGAGCGATGACACCGTGGCGCGCTTTCGCGAGTTCGGCGCGCGTGTCGAAGTGATCGATGCCCGCGACTTCAACCACGGCGGCACCCGGCGCTGGGCCAGCGAGCAAGTGGGTGGCGACGCCCTGATCGTGATGACCCAGGACGCGATCCCGGCCGAACCCGAGACGTTCGCCAAGCTGCTCGAAGAGCTGCAACTGGACCCTCTCAACGGCGTCGCCTATGGCCGCCAGCTGCCGCACCCCGGCGCGGGTGTGCTGGGCGCGCAGTCGCGGCACTTCAATTACCCGGCCCACAGCCGCAGCAAAAGCCTGGCCGATGCACCGCAGTTGGGGATCAAGACCTGCTTCAGTTCCGACTCGTTCTCCGTGTACCGACGCAGCGCCCTGCAGGCCGTGGGCGGGTTCCCGGCCGATGTGATCGGCAGCGAGGACGCCTACGTCGCCGCGCGCATGCTGCTGGCAGGCTGGAAGGTACAGTACGCCGCCAGCGCCCGGGTCTATCACTCCCACGATTACCGCCTGATGGACGAGTTTCACCGCTACTTCGACATTGGTGTGTTCTACGGCCGCGAGCCATGGATCCGCCAGGCGTTTGGCGACGCCGGCGGTGAAGGTAAACGCTATGTACTGGCCGAATTACGTGCCTTGCGCGAGGCCAACGCCTTGCACCGCGCCCCCGAAGTGGTGGTGCGCAGTGCCTTTAAATTGCTGGGCTATCGCCTCGGCCACCTTGAACGCTACTTGCCCAACGCGCTCAAGCAGCGCCTGGGCATGTTTTCCACCTACTGGACTTGAGCCGTCATGAAGACTACCAACCGACGTTCCCGTCTTACCCTGTTCAGCCTGTTGAGTGCCTCGATCTGGCTGGCTGGTTGTTCGACCCCCGCGCGGGTGCCGCTTCCTGATAACAACACGCTCAAGGCCGGGCATCAGGCCGCGTTGGGCCTGGCCGACCTGCCCCCGCCGCAGGTGCTGATCCAGAGCGGTGACTTGCTGCGCATCGTGCGTGATGCCCAGGAGCCTGCAGCGGCCGACGACATGACGGTGTTCGTTGTGCGGCCTGACGGTGTGATCTCGATCCCCAATATTGGTCGAGTCAAGGCGGCGTTGCGCACACCTGAAGACCTGGGCAAGGAAATCACCGACAAATACAAGCGCATCTACCGCGAGCCGGCAGTGACGGTGAACATCGCCAGCGCCCCGAGCAACAAGGTGTTTATCGGCGGTGCGGTGCCGAACCCGGCGTTTTTCGACCTGGCGGGCAATGTCAGTGTGGAGCAGGCGTTGCTCAGTTCCGGCGGTGTATTGGCCTCGGCTGACAGCTCAAACATTGCCCTGCTGCGTACCGGTGCCGATGGCAAGTACAAGATGTACTTCATCAACCTGGAAAGCATGCTGACCAACCCCAACCACCCACGGGTAGCGTTGCAGCGCGGTGATTTGATCTACGTGCCGCAATCGACGATCGGCGCCACGGTGGAAGCGGTGGATATGTACTTCACTCGCCTGTTCCCGATCAACAAGGGGATTGGCGTGGGCTTGAACTACGACCTCAACGACAGCGGCGTGAAGAACAGCGGCAACACCATCTACAACAACCCCGTCATCAACGCAGGCCAATGATTATGGACCAGGCTTCGTATCACTCGAACCGACTGTTCCCGTCTGGCGTACACCACATATTCAATGGAGTGATCCTGTGATCGAAATCCGCTCTCTACGCGACCTCTTGCGGCTGTTTTTCATCTTCCGCCGCGAATTCAAACTGGCCGTGATCACCACGATCGTGGTGGCCGTGTTGGGTGCCTTCCTGTTGCCGGCGCGCTATGAGTCCGACGCGCGCCTGCTGGTCAAGCCAGGACGGGACAACACTACGCTACCGATCGAAGCCGCCAACCGCCAGACGCTGATTGCGCCGAGCACCCAGCACGACCCGATTGTCGACGAAGAAAAAATGCTCACCGGCCGGCCAATCGTGCATATCGTTGCCGAACGCTACCTGGCGATGACGTCCGAGCCGCCACAGGGCTTCTGGAAAGTCACCAAGTTCTACGTCAAGAAAGCCGCCGGTGAAGTGCTCGATGCCGTGCGCAGCGTCCTGCAATTCATCGGCCTTGCCGAGAAGCAAAGCCCGCTGGAACGCCTGGCAACCAAACTGGAGAAGAACTTCGAGGCCGGCCACGAACCAGGCTCTTCGGTGATCGAGATTTCCTTCACCTGGGATGATCCGGTCATCGCCCAGAAAGTCGTCGAGACCTGGGTCGATGCTTACCTGGAGGAGCGCGCACGGATTCTCGGGCGCAAGAGCCTGCACACCTTCTATGAAGCCGAGCGCACCAAGGTCGCCACCAATATCCAGGGGCTCAAGGATGAACTGCAGGGCCGCTTGAAGCAGATCGACTCGATCAGCGTGGACGCGCGCCTGAAAAACCTGACCAACCAGATCGACCGCGTCACCGACGCCAAGGTCACCGCGCAAAACCAGATCGCGGGGATCCGCAGCTTCCTGGCCAACGCCAGCCAGCAGATCAAGAACCAGCCGGCCGAAGTGGTGACGGGCCGGGAAACCAGCCTCAACCCCACTCAGCTTGACCTCAAGCGCCAGCTCAATGCCTTGCAAGTGGAACGCGCGCGCCTGCTGCGCACCTACCTGCCCGGCACGCCGCAGGTCAACCAGATCGAGCAGAACATCCGCGACATGCAAGACCTCAGCGCCCAGGAAGCGACCCGCCTGGAACGCTCGCAAAACACCGCGCCCAACAGCCTGGTAATCAACGTCAAGCAGCAGATCATCGACGCCCAGTTGCAAGAGCGCAAACTGGCCGGGGAAATCGAGAACTACGACAAGACCCTCGCCGAACTGCGCGCCCAGCGTGACCAGGCGATGACCGATGAACCCGAGCTGAACAAGCTGACCCAGCAACTGCGCACCGCCGAGAAAAGCTATGCGCTGTACTCGGAAAACCTTGAACAGGCACGCATCGACCATGAACTGGACAGCAGCCAGATCAGCAACATTGCCCTGATCGAACACGCCACCCTCAACCCGGCGCGCGTGTTTCCCAAGAGCCTGCTGATTCTGCTGTTCACCATTCCTGCCGGCCTGGCTGTCGGTTTGCTGACCATTTACGTGCTGTACCTGCTGGACCAGCGTATCCACGATGGCGCGCGGTTGCAGGAAGTGTTCGGTATCCCGCTGTGGAGCAGCATCCCCGATGTGCAACACGCCACACCGGCAGCCCTCACCGCCAGCATCTATCGCCTGTACAGCCTGCTGCCCGCCGAGCGCATCGCCAGCGAGGGCTTTGCCCTGGGCCTGGCGTCGGCACGGCATGGCGAAGGCGTGAGCTTTATCATCGAGCAACTCAAGCGCCTGCTGGAAGAGCGCGGGCACCGGGTCTCGGTCAACGGCAGCGAAGCCGCAAAGCCAGGTGAAGTGCTGCTGTTGGACGCGTCTGCCCTGTCGTCCAACCCGCAGGCGTTCCTTACCCTGCGCCGCGCCGACCAGATCGTGCTGGTCATCGAAGCCCGCACCAGCACCGTGCCGACCATCGAGAACGCTCTGTCGTTGCTGACCACCGCGTTTGGCAAAGTCGACGGGATGATCCTCAACCGCCGCCGCTTCGAAGTGCCGGCCAATGTCCTGGCGCGGATCAACAGCTGGCGCGGTGCGGCCTGATGCGCATTGCGTTGCTGGCGCCGCTGCCACCGGAACAGACCGGGATCGCCGACTACGCTGCGCACTTGCGCAGCGCGTTGCGTGAACTGGGCCTGGAAGTGCTGACGCCGCTGGAAGGCTGCCAGGACCTGGCGGAGCAATTACGCCGCCTGCAAGCCTTTGACTGGCGCAGCGTGGACCTGGTCCATGCCGAACTGGGTGGCGGGCGTTTTGGTGAGTTCCAGGCCCTGGACTATTTGCGCCGGGCCCAGCCGCAGTTACCGCTGACCGCCACCGTGCATGACCCGGAGCGCCTGATCTGGCGCCGGGCCAAGCTGTTTTTCCCGCTGACCCTGCTTGAACGCCTGCCCCACCCGCTGCCCCAGGCGGCGGCGTTGCTGGCCGATCCATTGACCCTTCACGAAGAGCGGCGCCTGGCCAAAAGCATGCGCCGCCTGATTACCCTCACCCGCCTGGGTGGCGACTGCCTGCGCCAGCGCATGGGCCTGAATCCCGGACAAGTGGCAGTGATTGCCCACGGCAACCTGCCCATCGCCCCCGTGGCCTTGCCGCCGTTGCAACCGCTGCGCCTGCTGTATTTCGGCTTTATCTACCGGGGCAAGGGCATCGAGGACCTGCTACAGGCCCTGGCCCGCTCCCTGACCGCCCATCCACAATGCCGTGGCCAGGTACGCCTGACCCTCGCCGGGGGCACCGCGCCGGAGATGACGTTCGACCCGGCCGGCAACTACCTCGATGGCCTGCGCCAACTGATCGCCACCCTGCAACTGGGCGATGTGGTGGACTGGCAACTGGACCTGCCCTCAGCCGAGATTCCCCACACGATCCAGGCCCACCATGTGATGGTGTTGCCGTACCGCGAATCGAAAAAACTCGGTTTTCTCGGCCAGATGCGCGGCACCAGCGGTGCGCTATCCTGGGCCAACGCCTGCGGGCGCGGGGTGATTACTTCCAATGCCCGCGCCTTCGCCGAAGAAGTTGCCGGGGGCAATGGCATCACCTACCAACAGGGCGATATCGACTCGTTGAGCGCTGCCCTGGACCGCCTGATCCTCGACCCACAACAAGCCCGTCAATGGGCCGACCACGCTGCCGACATCGGCCGCCAGCGCCAGTGGTCCAGCACCGCCCAACGCTTTGCCGAGTTGTTCCAGGCCGCAGTCAAGGAGCCTTTGTGATGAACATTTCGCCTACTCGTCGGATGTGGCGCTACCTGCCGCTGGTGATTGCGCTGGCCGTTGGCGGCGCGCTGCTGCTCAGTGAAAACGTCGACGCGGAGCCGGTGAACCTGGCGCCCCAACGCACCGTGCAATGGCGCGAGTTTTTGGGGGTGAACGCGCACTTTTTGTGGTTCAAGCCCGAGCAGTACCAAAAACAGATCCGCCAATACCAGAAACTGGGATTGGACTGGGTGCGCGTCGACCTGCATTGGGACCGCCTGGAACCCAAGGAAGAAGACTATCAACTGAGCACCTTCGATGAACTGGACCGCACCCTGACCGCCGAGAAAATCCGTTCGGTGTTCTACCTGGTGGGCTCGGCGCCGTTTATCACCACCGCCCCCAGGGGCGCGGACTTCCAGGACCAGTACCGCCCACGGGATGCCAGCGTGTATGCCCTGCGCCTGGCATTGCTGGCCAAGCGCTACCCGAATATCGACGCCTGGCAGGTGTGGAACGAACAGAACCTACCGAACAACTGGCGCCCGCAAGTCAACGCCGAGGAATACGCGCGCTTGCTGCTGGCCAGTCATCAAGCCTTGAACGTTGCCGCACCGGACAAGATCCAGGTGATGGGGGGCATGGCGTACTACAGCCAGATGCCGCCGCGTGGCAAGACCTTGATGTTCGAAGCCCTAGGCAAGCTGGGCGTACAAAGCCTGGGCATGGTGGCGGCGTATCACCCGTATTCGATGACCCCGGAAACCGACGAGCCGGGCAAGAACGAAGTACTGCTGCGCGGTGACCAGCTCAATGCGATGCTGCACGGTGCCGGGGTCAAGGATGTCTGGGCCACCGAGTGGGGCTGGTCCAGCTACAGCGGCCCCAAGGAAATGCAGGACCTGATCGGCATCGACGGCCAGGCCGACTTCACCTTGCGGCGCCTGGCGCTGATGGCGTCCCAGGACTACCAGAAGATTTTCCTGTTTGCCCTGTCCGACCTGGATGAACGCGCGTCCGTGCGCGACCAGCACTATGGCCTGCTGGACCTCAACGGCGAACCCAAGCCGGTGTACAGCGCCCTCGCCCGCTTCCTCGAAATCACCGGCCCGACCCTCAAGCCCGGCGCCACGCCGGTGCTCAAGGATGTACCGAAAACCTTGTACAGCGTGGCCTGGACCCGCAACGACGGCAAACGCCTGTTGATGTACTGGAGTGCCGAAGGCACCAGCATCACCTTGCCCGAGGTCAAAAACGCCGAACTGCTGGACCCGCTGACCGGCGCCCGGCAAACCCTTAACGACTACAACGGCATTCGCCCTGCGGTGAAACCGACGTTACAGATCTTGGTGTGGTAGCACGCCCAGGCATGGAGAGCTGCACGTGAGAATCCTGTGGATTGTGCCCTATCTGCCGTGGCCGATGACCAGCGGCGGCAAGACCCGGCAATACCATTTGCTGCGCACCTTGAGTGAGCGCGGGCATCGCATCACCTTGTTGGTGCAATCGAAAACCCCGGCCGATGCCGCCAGCCACGCCGCCCTTGAACCCTTGCTCGAACGCCTGATCGTGGTCCCGCGCCGGCCACTGAAACACCCCATGACCCTGCTCGCCGGGGTGTTTGCGCCCTGGCCGCTGCTGACCACGATCAATGGCCTGTCGGCCCCGTTGCAGGCACGCTTTGCCCAACTGCTGAACGAAACCTGGGATGTGATCCAGGTGGAACACAGCTACAGCCTGCAACCGTACTTGCACACCTTGCAGCAGCAATCGCGGGACTTCGTGCTCACCGAGCACAACCTGGAATCGAGCCTGGGCGGCGCCACCTATGACCGCTTTCCAAAGTGGGCCGCACCGTTCGTGCGCTATGACCAATGGCGCTGCCGGAAATGGGAGCGCAAGGCGTTTGATGCAGCGTGCCATGTGGTCGCCGTGACCCAGGCCGATGCCCAGGCCATCGGCCAACTGACCGCGACCCCCGTGAGCGTGGTGGTCAATGGGGTCGACAGTCGCGCTTTCAGCACAGTCAGCGCCGACCCGCAGGGCCAGCGCCTGTTGTTTGTGGGCAACTACGAATACGCGCCGAACCTCGACGCGGTGCAGTGGCTGCTCGATGAAATCTTCCCCCGGGTCTGGTTGCAGTGCCCCGGCGCCCGCCTGGCCGTCGCCGGCTACGGCTTGCCCGAGCACTGGCGCGAGCGTTGGCCGGACGAACGTATTGAATGGCAGGGGTTTGTCCCCGACCTGAGCGCCTTGCAGCGTCGCTGCGCAGGCTTTGTCGCCGCCCTGCGCCATGGCGGCGGCTCCAAACTCAAAGTGCTGGAGGCCATGGCCGCCGGCCTGCCGTTGGTGAGCACCGCCCAGGGCGTGTCCGGCCTGGCGGTTGAGGCGCACGCGCACTATCTGGCCGGCGAAAGCGCCGAGGCCCTGGCGGATGGGGTTGTGCGCCTGCTGGACGAACCGGCGCTGGCCCGCCAATTGGCCGATGCCGCGCGTGACTACGCGCGCAACTATCACGACTGGGCGGTGGCCGGTAACGAACTGGAGCAGATCTACCGCACCTTGCCGACCCATCAGGAGCCCCAAGCATGCGCGTAGCCCTGGATTACCGCCCCGCCACGGTCGCGCCTTCGTCGGGCATCGCCCGTCAGGTCCTGGCCCTGGAACACGCCTTGCGCGCCCGGGACGCCACTGAAGTGGTGCTGTTGACCGAGGCACCACTGGATCATCCGCAGCGCGAAACAGCGGTTTGCCCGGCCTGGGCCAGCCCATTGGAAGGCCTGCAGCGCCCCCAGGTGCGCTGGCGTTTCGAGCGCGCTTTCTTGCCCCGGGCGATCCACGCACAGCGGATCGACCTGTACATCGCCACGGCCAACATGGGCTTGCCCTTGTGCCGCAAACCCGCCGGTACCCGCTATGTACTGGTACTGCACGACCTGTTTCAACTGACCCACCGCAACTTCCATCGCTCCAGACTCAAGGCCCTGGCCTATCGCTTGATCGATGGCGCGTCGATTGCCTGGTCGGTGTGGCAGGCAGATCGCGTGTGGTGCCCCTCGCAATTCTCGTGCGATGAAGCGGCGCGCCTGTTCCCCTGGGCGCGGGCCAAGTTCCGGGTGTTGAATAACCTGGTGCCGGAGTTTACCGAGGCCCCAGAACCACTGCCCGAGGGTTTGCCGGCACGCTACTGGTTGGTGGTGGGCACCCGCGAGCCCCGCAAGAACATGACGTTTTTCCTTGAGCAGTGGCAAGCCAGTCGCGCCAAGGACCCGAACGTGCCGGACCTGGTACTGGTCGGCCACGCCAGCGATGTGCCGGCCACCCTCGGCGAGTTGCCTGGCCTGCATTGGCGCAGCGGTTTGTCCGACGGCCAGTTGCAGGCGCTCTACCGGCATGCCGCTTACCTGTGGCAGCCTTCCTATGCCGAAGGCTTTGGCTTGCCGGTGGTGGAAGCGTTGAGTGTCGGCACGAAGGTTGCGGTCGCCCGTGGCTCGGCCCTGGATGAAGTGGCGCCCCCCACGGCGCCGCGTTTTGCGCCCCACGACGCCGGGCAACTGCAAACATTGATGGTGTCACTGGCTGCACCTGGGGCCACGGTCGACCCCGAACTGCAACGCACATGGGCCCGGCAATTTGCCGAACCGGCCTATCGCCTGCGCCTGGATAAATTGCTCAAGGAAATGGATCGCTAATGCTGCCAGGAAAACTCGTTAGTCTGCTCCTGGGCCTGGTCTTCGGGGGCTTGCTGCTGGCGTTGTCGCCGATGAAGGTCTTTATGATCGTGGCCGGCGTTGGCGTGGCACTGACCCTGATCCGCAAGCCGCTGTGGGGCCTGCTGATCTTTGCCGTCTTAGCCACCAGTATTCCCTACACCACCTTGCAACTGGGGATCCGCACCACCATCAGCGAAGCGGTGCTGGGCCTGACCTGGGCCGGGGTGTTCTGGCAATCGTTTATCGGCAAGACCCGTGGTTTCATGGTCTGGCGCCCCACCGAACGGGCACTGATGTGGCTGATGCTGTTCAGCACCATTCCGTTTATCTGGGGCATGATCATCATCCACGCCGAGGGCAACGGGCCGGTGAACTGGGTACGCTGGCTGATGAACCTGTCGTTGCTGTTTATCGTGCCGCTGCTGCTGCGCACCGATGCCGACCGCGACAAGGTGGTGGTCGCCCTGCTGCTGGGTAACCTAGCGATGCTGTTGTTGTCGATCTTCATGTTCCTCAAGACGCGCAATGCAATGTCGATGATCGACATCCTCACCGACCTCAAGTACGCCCACCCCGAGGCGGTGAAAGATATTTTCTCGGCCAACTACAAGCGCATGGCCTCGCCTTGGGTCCACCCGAACCTGACCGGCGGCGTGCTGGTGCTGTTTATCCCACTGGCGCTGTTCTACGGCTGGACCCGCACTGGCTGGCGCCGCGCCCTGGGCCTGGCGGTGGCGGTGCTCGGTTGCGCCGGCCTGCTGCTGAGTATCTCCCGGGGCGCGATTGTGGCCCTGGCACTGATCCTGATCTGGCTGACCTACAAGCGTGTGCCGCACAGCGGCCGCATCATCGGTATCGGCGTCGCCTTTGTGATTGCCCTGGTGATGTTCTATCCGCCGTTGCAGGACCGTTTGATGACGATGTTCTCGACCACCAACGCCAGTACCGAGATTCGCTTCGATGAGTACGCCGGATTCCCCGACGTGATGGCCAAGTACCCGCTAGGCATCGGCTTCAAGATCGACCCACCGGTGCCGGGCAGCAACCTGCTGGGGATTTCCAACCTGTGGCTGAACTTCATCTACAAGATCGGCATTCCCGGGATGCTGCTGTTTATCGCGGTCACCGTGTTGTGGTGGCGCGAAGTGCGGCCGCTGGGCTCGGTGCGCAAAGTCACCGCCGACAACGCACTGTGGCTGGGCTGCGTGTGCGGTGTACTGGCGGCTCTGCTGACCGGGATTTTCGACCACTACTTCAGCTTCACCTTTGTATTGATCGCGCTGTTCTGGCTGTTGATGGGCATCAGCCTGCAACAGGTGCGCCTGAACCCGACCGTGACCGCCCCTGCTCCTGTTTCCGTGCCAAAGGATGACCGACCATGAAACATCGCACTATTCACTCCCCCGACCTGCGTGAGCGCCTGCCCGCCCTGGCCAGCGAACTCGGTGTGAGCCTGGAAGACTTGCAAGATGGCCTGGCCTGGTGCCTGGCCAACGAGGTGGTTTTTGAAGAAGGCGAAGGCAGCAACAAACTCTTCTGGATGACCTCCTTCGACGTGGAACCGACCATTGGTCATCCGGTGGCACGCCGCTTGTTCCATCGCATGAAACAGGATATCCCGGCACAGTTCCTGCCGATCTATGGCAAGAACTGGGCAACCCTCAAGGACCGCTGGCGCAGTGCCTGGGACATGGCCTACAACATCCTGATCAACAAGATCCCCAGCCACCATATTCGCGTGGGCTGGCTGCGCCTGGGCGGTGCGAAGATCGGCAAGGGCACCAGCCTGTGGCGCAATACCGAAGTGCTGGGCATCCATAACCTGGTCGTGGGCGATGACACTGTGATCGGCTGGCATTGCCAGGTGGATGCGCGCTCTGGCCTGGTGATCGGCAACCATGTGGCGATTGCCTCCCATGTGCTGATCATCGCCGGCAGCCATGACTTGCAGGCGCCGGAGTTCTGGTCGATTTCCGGGGCGATCTATATCGACGACTATGTGTGGATTGGCAGCCGTGCGCTGATCGGATTTGGCACCCACCTGTGCGAGGGTTCGGTGGTCACCGCCAATACCGTGGTGGCCAAAACCGTCGCGCCGTACAAAATTGTCGGTGGCACCGGCGCCAAGGTCATGGGCGAACGCGTTCGCGGGCTGAACTACAAGGTGGGTGGCAAGGGCCTGTTCACCCTGTTGCACTGATGTTTGGCAGCACCCTGTGGCTGACCCTGGCGACCCTCGCCGGGCTGGTGGCCGGTTTTGCCCGGGAATGGCTGCTGGTCGCGGCCTGGGGGGCGGGCAGCCGCAGCGACGGGTTTCTGGTCGCGGTATTCCTGCCCGAAGCGCTGCGCATGACCCTGGCCGCCGGCTTGCTCGCCGCGGCGGCCCTGCCCCTCTATCAGCAACGTGATGCGCAACGCCAGCAGGCCTGGCTGGCGAGCCTGTCGCCGCGCCTGCTCGGTGTGGGCCTGGCCCTGTTTGCCGTGCTCGCCCTCAGCGCGCCGCTGTGGGTACGGCTGATCGGCCCGGGGCTGGACGCCGCCGCCCACGACCAGGCCGCTGCCAATCTGCGCTGGCTCGCCGCCTGCGCGCCGGGGCTGGTGATGCATGGCCTGTTCAGTATTCCATTGCAGGCGCGCCAGCGCTTTGTGCTGCCGGGGCTGGGTTCGTTGCTGTTCAACCTGCCGCCGGTGCTGTACCTGTTTATCCGTGGCCCGGCCAGTGACAGCGCGGAACTGGCGATGTGTTTTTTTGCCGGCAGCGTGCTCATGTGTCTACCGCTGCTGGCACCGGTCTGGTCGTTCGGCTGGCGTCCCTGGCAGGTCAAGGGCGATGCCCTGGCCGGCCGCGAATTGCTGGGGCGCATCGGTCCGCTGTTGGCGAGCAATCTCGCCAGCCAGGGCCTGGCCTTGCTCGAACGACTGATCGCCAGTTACCTGGGGGAAGGCGCGGTGACCTGGGTCAACCTGGCGCGCAAACTGATCAACCTGCCGTTGATCGCGCTGATGAGCCTCAACCAGGTGCTGCTGGGGCTGATGAGCGGCGAACAGGGCCAACAACGCCTGGCCTTGCTACGCCGTGGCCTGGACGCCGCCACCCTGCTGAGCCTGCCGGCCGCCCTCGGCCTGATTGGCGCCAGCCCCGTGTTGATTCACCTGCTGATGCCGGCGCAAAGCGCCGACGGGCCCTTGCCGGCCCTGCTCGCCTGGTTCGCCACGCCGCTGGTGTTCGGCGCCTGGAACGCCATGCTCGCGCGCTATGCCTACGCCAACGGCGACACGCGTCTGCCGCTCAAGTGCGAACTGCTGGGCAGCCTGGTCAATGCCGGTTTGCTGGTCATGCTGCCGTACTTCTTCGGCCTGCCGGGCATTGCCCTGGCGGCCTTGGGTGGAGTAATCGTCACCAACCTGCTGCTGATGCAACGCCAACACCTACTCGGGCAACTGGGCTGGCCGTTGCAGTGGGGGTTGAGTGTGGTGTTGCTGGGAATCGCGGCGCTGGTCCTGCACCCGTTGCACAACGATGGTTGGCAGTTGGGCTTGAGCACCCTGGCGGGCGCCGGGGTGCTGCTGGGGTTGGGGCTGTGGCTCAAGCCGTGGAAGGCGTGAGCGGCGCATAGCAAAAAGGCAGCGCGCGGAGCTGCTGCCTGTGATGGCGGTGGATCAGCCAATAGATTCGGTGGCTGATACGCCGCTATCGCGAGCAAGCTCGCTCCTACAGGGGATTTTTGTCGGGTGCAGTATTTTGTGCCGCAGCACCAATCAAAGGTGGGAGCTGGCTTGCCTGCGATGGCGGTGTGTCAGCCGGCAGTAACAGTGCCTGAACTACTGCTATCGCGGGCAAGCCCGCTCCTACAGGGGATTTTTGTCGGGTGCAGTATTTTGTGCCGCAGCACCAATCAAAGGTGGGAGCTGGCTTGCCTGCGATGGCGGTGTGTCAGTCGACAGTAACAGTGCCTGAACTACCCCCATCGCGGGCAAGCCCGCTCCTACAGGGGATTTTTGTCGGGTGCAGTATTTTGTGCCGCAGCACCAATCAAAGGTGGGGGCTGGCTTGCCTGCGATGGCGGTGTGTCAGCCGACAGTAACAGCGCCTGAACTACTGCTATCGCGGGCAAGCCCGCTCCTACAGGGGATTTTTGTCGGGTGCAGTATTTTGTGCCGCAGCACCAATCAAAGGTGGGGGCTGGCTTGCCTGCGATGGCGGTGTGTCAGCCGACAAAAACAGTGCCTGAACTACTGCTATCGCGGGCAAGCCCGCTCCTACAGGGGATTTTTGTCGGGTGCAGTATTTTGGCCGTGACACCAATCAAAGGTGGGAGCTGGCTTGCCTGCGATGGCGGTGTGTCAGCCGACAAAAACAGTGCCTGAACTACTGCTATCGCGGGCAAGCCCGCTCCTACAGGGGATTTTTGTCGGGTGCAGTATTTTGTGCCGCAGCACCAATCAAAGGTGGGAGCTGGCTTGCCTGCGATGGCGGTGTGTCAGTCGACAGTAACAGCGCCTGAACTACTGCTATCGCGGGCAAGCCCGCTCCTACAGGGGATCGGGGCAGGGTTAGAAGTCGTACTTGATGCTGGTCATCAGGTTACGCGGCGCGCCGTACATTCCGTGGTTGCCGGCATAGCTGAAGTACTCGCGATCGAACAGGTTGTTGAGGTTGACCGAGGTACTTAGCTGCGGCGTCACGTCATAGCGCAGCAGCAGGTTGGTGATGGCGTAGCTACCCTGGCTGAACGTGTGCAGGTCTTCACCGACCTTGCTCTGCCAGTTCACTCCACCCCCCACGGTCACCTTGCTCAACGCTCCCGGCAGGCGGTAGGTCGTGAAGGTTTTCAGGCTCTGGCGCGGCAAGGTGGTGACGATGCGTTTGTCGTCGGCATCGGTGCTGACCGCATAGGCGTAACCCGCCGAGGCTTGCCAGCCTTCGGCCAGCTCACCGTTGAGTTCCAGTTCGACACCCTCGGTGGTGGTGCCCTTCTCGTTGCGATAGGTGTTGCCGCCCGGCGTGTCGATCCAGATCGCCAGGTTGTCCTGTTCCAACTTGAACAGCGCCAGGCTGGTGTTCAACTGCTCGTCGAAGAAACTGCCCTTCAAGCCCAGCTCGTAGCCCTTGCCTTCCATGGGTTCCAGAGCCTTGTTGTTGATGTCGCGCACCCAACTGGCCTGGGGATTGAAGATCTTGGTGTAGCTGGCATAGGCCGACCAATTGTCGGTCAGGTCGTAGACCACCCCGGCATAGGGAATGTACACGCCGGTTTCCGACTCGCTGGTACGGGTGGCAACGCCGCCGTAGGGGCTGTCCTGGGTTTCGCGCTTCCAGTCGATGACCCGACTGCCGAGGATCACGCTCAAATCGTCGGTCATGCGCAGGCGGGTACTCAGGTAGGCGGCGTACTGGCTTTCATCCACCGAGGATTTTCCGGTCACCGGGAAGTCCGGCTTGGCCGAGTGCCCGTCCCAGTTGAACAGGTTGTCGATGGCGCCCGCCGGGGAGCCGGAATACGCATAGTTCCAGCCGCCATGGCTGGGCACGTTTTCCTTGTACTTGGACAAGGTCACGCCGGCGATCAACTCGTGCTCACGGCCCAGCAGGTCAAACGGGCCGGTGGCGTACAGGTCGAGATTATCCTGGCGCGGGGTACCAGAGAATCGCACTGGCAACTGGGTGGTGCCACTGCCATCACTGTTGAGGCTGCCGTTGACGTAGTTGAACACCTCATCGAACTTGTTTTGCGAATGGGTGAATTCAGCCTTGGCGCTCCAGCCGCTGTCGAACTTCTGCTCGATGGAGGTAAAGAAGCTGGTCTGCTCATGGTCGTTATAGGACCAGGCCGGCGCAGTATTCAGGGAGCGGCTGAGGTTGCTGCGCGAACCATCGGTAAAGCGTGTGGGCAAACCGGAGCGCGCCGGGGCGTCGACGTCGGTGCGCAGGTAGCTCAAGCCCATGGTCAGCAAGGTGTCTTCGGTCAGGTCGAATTCAGTGATGCCGTACAGCAACTGGGTCTGCTGCTTGTAGCGGTCGACCCAGGCGTGTTCGGTCTTGTAGTCGGCCACCAAGCGCCCGCGCACATTGCCGGTTTCGGTCAGGGGGCCGGATACGTCGAGGCCGCTGCCGTAGCGGTCCCAGTTGCCTGCTTCGGCGGTTACGCTAGCCCGCGCCTCGGCTGTCGGGCGCTTGCGGATCAGGTTGATGGTGGCCGAGGGGTTGCCCATGCCGCTGATCAGGCCGGTGGCGCCGCGCACCACTTCCACCCGGTCGTACATCGCCATGCTCTGGGTGTAGTTGTCCATGCGGGTGACGGTGGGCACACCGTCGATTTCGAAGTTCTGGATCTGAAAGCCACGGGAGAAATAGGCGTCGCTTTCCGAACCCAGGCCGTCGCGCAACACGATGATGCCGGGGGTGGCATCCAGGGTGTCCGACAGGTTGGTCAGGCGCTGGTCGTCCAGGCGCTGGCGGGTCATGACGGTCAGTGATTGCGGGGTTTCCCTGGGCGTCAGGTTCAGGCGGGTTGAGCTGCTGGACGACTGCGTGGTGTAGGAGCCGGTGCCCTCGGTAGTCGACCCCGGCGCCTTGCCGGAGATCGATACGGTGCCCAGTTGCAATGCGCCGTCGGCAGGACGGGGTTGCAGGGAGTAGTTATCGCCGCTGCCGCGCACCGCTTGCAGCGAGCTGTTACTGAGCAGGATTGCCAGGCCGGTGTCGAGGTCATGTCGCCCTTGCAGGCCGGGGCTGGTCTGCCCTTGCGTGAGCGCGGCCGGGTAGGACAGCAAGATATGCGTGGCCTGGCCAAACTGGTTCAACGCACCGGCCAGGGAGCCTGGGGCAATGTCGAACTCCTGCTGTGGCGCGGCCATGGCCCAGGCCGGCGCCAGCAACAGCGGTGCGGCCCCGGCGAAGCTGGCAATGCCGCGAACGACGGCCACAGCCAGTGATTTTTTCAGTATTGCCCGAATGGTGCGTTGCGGGTGCATGCGCTGTTCCCCAGATAAGTGAGTGTCTGGGGATATAAGTCTCGTGAGATTCGGAAACGGACCACATGCATGCAAAATAAATTCATACCTGCGCCCGACGCGGTTTAAGCGTGACCCAGAACCGCGTGAAATGCTGCGCGTCCAGCTCGAGGGTCTGTTGCAGCGCAGTGAGGATGCGGTCTGTGTCGGCCAACGGATAGGTGCCGGACACACGCAGCTCGCGCACGCTCGGGTCACAGTCCAGATGCCCGCGTCGGTAGCGGCTCAATTCATTGAGGAAGTTTTCCAGGCGCAGGCCCTCGGCGACGATCATGCCGCGGCCCCAGGCCAGTTCGCCGGCGCGCTGCGGGCGGCGCGCCAACAGGGTCTGCTGGTCAAAGCTGACGATCTCGCCGGGCGAAAGGCTCAGGCTGCGCGATGGAATCTGCGCCGCCAGTGGCTGCCGGTCGGACCCCAACTGGGTAAACCCATCGCGCTGGCGCACGCTGAAGCGCCCGCCTGCGGCATGGGTCAGGCCTTCGGCGGTTTTCACCCACAGCGGGCGGGCGTCCAACGGGTTGGGTACTACCAGGATCTCCCCGCGCAACAGATGGATCAGGCGCTGGTCGGGGCTGTAGTTCACATCGATAGCGGTGTCGGTATTGAGCTGGATCTCGGTATTGTCCGCCAGGTCGATACGCCATTGCTCACCGACGGTGGTGCTGAAATCGCTGGTCCAGGGCTGCAACAGCCCGGCATCCCGGGCGGTCCACGCCACACTGCCGGCGGCCAGCAAGAGGGCCAGGTTTTTCAGGACCCGACGACGGGACAGCGCCGGTAACAGGGTGGCGCTGACCAGAGCCTGGTGCGCGGGGTCTCGCACCTCGTGCATGCGCTGGAAAAACCGCTGGGAATGCTGCCATGCCTGCTCGTTGAGAGGATCTTGCTGGCGCCAGGCCAGCCATTCGCTCCGTGTCTGTTCACTGACGTCCGCTGCCTGCAACTCCAATTGCCAGTGCATGGCCTGCTCAGCGGCTTCCAGGGTCAGGGGCAACGGATTCATGGGCGCTGGCTGTCGAGCACAATGCACTGCGCACCGGCCTGGACGATGTAGCGCTTGACCGTAGTGATGCTGGTGCCCAGGCGCTCGGCAATTTCGCCGAGGCTCAAGCCATCGAGCTGCGACCAGAGGAAGGCCTGGCGCACCGGCAATGCCAGGCGGCCGAGCACTTCATCGAGGGCCATCAGGGTTTCCAGGAGCAGCCATTGGGTCTCGGCGCTGGGTGCCACCTCTTCTGGCAACAGCGCCAGGGCTTGCAGGTAGGCCTTTTCCAGCTTTTGCCGGCGAAAGTGATTGGACAGCACGCTTTGTGCGACTTTCGCCAGGAAGCTGCGGGGGGCTTGGACCTCAAGGGGTTGATTCTTGGCGAGCAGGCGCAGAAAAGTGTCCTGGGCCAAGTCAGCAGCGCTCTGCGAACAGTTCAAACGACGCCATAACCAGTGCTGCAACCAGCGGTGTTGCTGCTGATAAAGGGTGGCGAGGTCAGTGGGGCTTGTCGCAGGAATCGGAGGCATGGAGGACGCGCACAGGAGGTAAGCCGTAAATGATAACGGTTATCATATGCTTCGTAGCGCAATGCCTGCAAGTGGCACACGGCTTGTAGGACTTGCCAACGCATCCACTGTAGGAGCCAGCTTGCCGGCTCCTACAAAGGGTTGCTCCGAAAGCGTCAATCTTCCAGGGGTTGCGGCGCGTGCTTGCCAGGCTTGGCTTTGGCGCCAGGCTTGCCCGCAGCCGGTGCGGCAGGTTCTGGTTCGGCGGGTGCGGCGGCTTCTTTTTCGGCCATTGGCATTTTGTCGACTGCGGCAAAAAACTCTGCGAGGTCCAGGGTATCGGGGGGTACGGTCTTTTCGACTTTCTTCTCGCCGTCCTTGCCCACCAGGATCACTTTGGTACCGGCGCTGGCGCCAAGCTTCAGGGCACGGATCAACGCGTTGGTGTCCTGGGCGCCGAGGTCCTTGCCGTCACGTTGGCCGACGGTGCCGATGCTCGTGTAGTTCACGGTGTAGAGCACCATGTTGCGCTCGGTGAACTTCTGTTTGTTCTCAGGCTGTTCAAGATCTTTCTTGAGTTGGACCTGAGTCGGGTCGATGGAGCTGGGTGCTATCACGATCAGTGGGCGAAATTTGCCTTGATCCTGTTCCAGCGGGCCTCGGTTATCCGCAGCCAACAACGGCCCCGTAAACGCCATCAAGGTAGCCAGGGTCAGCGACCGGACGAGCATGCGTACCTCCTTCCAATTCCATGCAGAGTTTTTGAGTTTCATGTCTGCGACAGTCAATTTCAAGGATGATTCCTACGCGACTATCAGAAAGAGTAGGCCAGGACGCCCGCGACGCAAGGGTTTGAGGCCCATCGGGCCTCATTGTTTCTTCTGATTGCCAGGGCTCACTGCGCGGGCCAATCCGGCCAGTGCCAGGCAAACACCGGAGCCACCTGTGGATCGCCATCCACCTGCGCCAGGGCCTGGGCGCACGCGGGGTGGGAATGCTGCAGGACGTCCCGCACGCCCTCCCAACGGGACACCGCGGCCGCCATGATGCCCAGGGCATTGGGCAACCCCTGCGGGGTAAACAGTTGCCCGGCAAACTGCTCGGCAAACATCTGCCAGGCCTGGTGTAGATGCTGTTGGGTGCCCGCGATCAATTGCGCCTGCACCGTCTCATCGGTGTTGTCGAGGAAACGTTGCGGGTAGTCGATGATGGTGATTGCCGAATAGCAGTTGGCGGCGATGTACACCAGGCCGCGCATGATCTGGGCGCGATTGCCGACCAGCAACCCTGCGCCTGGATACTCCAGGCCCAGGTGGATCAGGATCGCCGCGCTTTCCGTCAGCACGCTACCGTCAGGCAGTTGCAGGGTGGGGATTTGCCGCAACGGGTTGATCTGCCCGAGGGCCTCCATTCCCGCAGTATCGCCCCAGGGGCTGGCATCGACTTGCTGCCACGGCACGCCACAACGTTGCAGGGCAATTTCGACGATGCATGAGCCAGAACTTTGCGTGCCATAGAGCGTGTACATCGGGCATACCTCCAAGACGTGTCAGCGTCCAGAGTGAAGCGTGTTCCCGGCGTTAAAACAAGCCCATCTGGCCACCGACCAAGGTGCTGAAATCGTCATCGACAAACGGCAGGATCGCATCGGCCACCGGCTGCAGTTGCCGGGTGACGTAGTGATCGTAGTCAATCGGCGCCTGACGCACCTCCAGGGGCTCGGGGCCGTTGACGGTGATCACGTAGCGAATCCAGCCACCGTTCTGGTATTGCCGTGGGCGGCCCTCACGGTCGTTGAATTCATCCGCCAGGCGCGCCGCACGCACATGGGGCGGGACATTGCGCTCGTAATCGCCCAGTTGCCGGCGCAGGCGCTTGCGGTAGATCAGTAGTTCATCGAGTTCGCCGCTGAGGGTGCGGCGCACGTAGTCACGCACATAGTCCTGATGGGGCTGGCGGTGGAAGATCCGCTGGTACAACTCCTGCTGGAACTGGCGGGCCAGGGGAGACCAGTCGCTGCGCACGGTTTCCAGGCCTTTGTAGATCATTTCTTCACTGCCATCGGCACGGGTCACCAGGCCGGCATAGCGCTTCTTGCTGCCCTCCTCCGCCCCACGAATGGTCGGCATCAGGAAGCGACTGAAGTGAGTTTCGTATTGCAGCTCCAGGGCACTTTGCAGGCCAAACTCGCTGTGCAGGCGTTCACGCCACCATTGGTTGACGTGCTGCACCAGGCCCTGGCCGATGCGCGTGGCATCTTCCTGGGAATGGGCACTGCCGAGCCAGACGAAGGTGGAGTCGGTATCGCCATAGATCACTTCATAACCCTGGGCTTCGACCAGTTCGCGGGTCTGGCGCATGATCTGGTGACCGCGCATCGTGATGGACGAGGCCAGCCGCGTATCGAAGAACCGGCAACCGCTGGAGCCCAGTACGCCATAGAACGCATTCATGATGATCTTCAGGGCCTGGGACAACGGCGCGTTGTGCTCGCGCTTGGCCACCTCGCGGCCCTCGGACACCCGCGCCACGATGGCCGGCAGGCAATGCCGGGTGCGGGAAAAACGTGCGCCGCGAAAACCTTCCACCGACTCACTGTCGTCGGGATGGCGCAAGCCTTCGATCAGCCCCACGGGGTCGATCAGGAAGCTGCGGATAATCGATGGGTAGAGACTTTTGTAGTCCAGCACCAGCACTGATTCATACAGGCCGGGACGCGAATCCATGACAAAACCACCGGGGCTGGCCTGGGGTGGCTTGTCCCCCAGGTTCGGCGCGACAAAGCCCTGGCGATGCATCAGCGGCATGTACAAATGAGTGAACGCCGCCACCGAACCACCGTTGCGGTCCGCCGGCAGGCCGGTGACGCTGGCCCGCTCCAGCAGGAACTTGAGCAGCTCGGTCTTTTCGAAAATCCGCGTCACCAGCTCGCAGTCCTTGAGGTTGTAGCGTGCCAGCGCGGGCTTGTCCTCGGCGAACATGCGGTTGATCTCGTCCATGCGCTGGTAGGGCGTGGAAATCGACTTGCCTTCGCCAAGCAGGGTCTGGGCGACGTTTTCCAGGCTGAATGACTCAAACGTCCAGGTCGCCGAACGCAGGGCTTCGATGCCATCGATGATCAGCCGTCCGGCCGCGGCGGCGAAGTAATGGTTACGGCTGCCGTGTTCGCGCCAGGCCATGGCCTCGCCGCCACGGCCGAGCAGCAATGGCACGTTAAGGCGCTTGGCATGCTCATGGAGGACCCGCAGATCGAACTGCACCAGGTTCCAGCCAATGATCGCGTCGGGGTCATGTTGCGCCAGCCACTGGTTCAAGCGCTCCAGCAGTTGGGCGCGGCTGTCGCAGTATTCGAGCTTGAAATCCACTGCGTCTGTTTTGTTGGCCGGGCCGAGCATGTACACCTGGCGCTCACCGCAGCCTTCCAGGGCGATGGAGTACAACTCGCCGCGCGCGGTGGTTTCGATATCCAGGGACACCAGTTTCAACGCCGGGCGGTAGTCCGGCGCGGGTTTCATCTGCGCGTCCAGCAGCATTGCGCCCTCGCCCGGTGTGCCGCCAAACACCACTGGCGCGGTGATAAAGCGTTCCATCATGTAGCGCTCGGGCGGGCGCACATCGCCTTCGTAGACATCCACGCCGGCTTGGCGCAGGCGTTTTTCCAGGTCCATTGCCTGGCGATGCTGACGGGTATAGAGGCCCAGGACCGGGCGATGATGAAAGTCACACAGTTGCAGCGGACGCAGTTTCACGTCGCGCTCACCCTTGAGCACCCGTTGCGCGTGCTCGCGATGGGCCACCGGAATAAACATCACCGAAGGCTGCACGGGTAGACGGATATACCGCGGCCCCTGGTCGGTCGCCAGCCAGAAGCTGACCTCTGTACCCGCCGAGGTGTCGCGCCAATGCCGGGTCAGGACAAAACCCTGCTGTAAATCCACCTTGCCACACCTCAGGAATCGCTTTCAGGGCGCGATTCTACTCGGCATCCACCACAAGGCCTGCATAGAAATTTCTGACCTTCAGACAGACTGTACATTGCAAATAAACTTGTAAAACACCAATTAGCATTTGTTATCATTTGCACTGGAGTCGTATTCGCGCAGTGAGGAAGCGCAACGTTGTTGCCCCCCTTTCCTCACATTGACGGCTCGCCGTCCGGATCGACCATGCCCACTTGTACACGACTCGCCGTGCCGTTTCGCCCGACCCTGCTTGCCCTGTGCTGCTCCCTGAGCTTCGCGGCCCATGGCGCCCCTCAACAGCCGCCACAGACTGACCAGGCCCTGGAGCTGGGCGCCACCAGCATCAGCGCCGAGGCCATCATCCCCGGCGCCCTGCCTCCGGTGTACGCCGGTGGCCAGGTGGCACGCGGCGGGCAGTTGGGTGTATTGGGCAACCAGGACATCATGGACGTGCCGTTCAGCATGGCGTCCTACACCGAACAACTGATTCGCGACCAACAGGCCGAGACCGTCGGCGATGTACTGCTCAACGACTCTTCCGTGCGCCAGGCTTCGGGGTACGCCAACCAGTCACAGTTGTTCGTGATTCGTGGCCTGCCACTCAATGGCGATGACATTTCCTTCAACGGCCTGTACGGCATCCTGCCCCGGCAGATCATGTCCACCGACGCCCTGGAGCGCGTGGAAGTGTTCAAGGGCCCGAACGCCTTTATCAACGGGGTAACGCCTTCGGGCTCCGGTATCGGCGGCGGCGTGAACCTGCAACCCAAGCGCGCCGACGATGTGCCGCTGCGCCGCTTCAGCACCGATATCAGCAGCGAAGGCCGGATGGGTCAGCATCTGGATATCGGCCAGCGCTTTGGCGAGGACAATCGTTTTGGCGCGCGGGTGAACCTGTCCCAGCGTGAAGGTGATACCGCGACCGACAATGAGAACCAGCGCTCCAAACTGTTTGCCGCAGGCCTGGATTACCGTGGCGATGCGTTACGCCTGTCGGGAGACTTCGTCTATAAGAAGGAGCGCGTCAATGGCGGGCGCAACTCGGTATTCCTCGGCTCGGCAGTGACCCTGGTACCCGACGCGCCTTCGGCCGAGACCAACTACGCCCCGCGCTGGAGCATGACCAATATTGAAGACACCCTGGGCATGCTGCGTGCCGAATATGACCTGAATGACAACTGGACCGCCTACGCAGCAGGCGGTGCCAAGCACACCCGGGAGATGGGCCGGTACTCCTCGGTGACCATCAACGACAACCTGGGCAATGCACAATCCAGCGCCTCGACCATCGCCCACGAAGAAGACAACAGCAGCGCCATGGCCGGTTTGAACGGCAAGTTCCAGACCGGGCCGGTGAGCCACCGCCTGAACTTCGGCCTGGCCGGGATCTGGACCGAGGCACGTAACGCCTATGTGTTCGACAGCGCCAGGACCAGCACCAATATCTACAACCCGGTGACCGGCGCCGAACCGCGCCGGAACAACCCACGCAATACCCCTGGCACCGACTTCAGCGACCCGACCATCACCGCCAAGAGCTTTATGCGCAGCGCGGCGGTGTCCAACACCTTTGGATTTATCGATGATCGCCTGCTGGTCACGCTGGGCCTGCGCCGCCAGCAAATGGTGGTGCAGGGTTACAACTACATGAGCGGCAGCCGTACGGCCAACTACGATGAGTCGATTACCACACCGGTGTACGGCATTGTGTTCAAGCCTTGGGAGCATGTGTCGCTGTATGCCAACCGGATTGAAGGGTTGGCCAAGGGGCCTGTTTCACCGGTCAATGCCCTTGGCCGCACGGTGATTGGCGGCGGCCAGGCTTTTGCACCCGCACGTTCCAAGCAGATCGAGGCCGGGGTCAAGGTCGACATGGGCACCTACGGCGCAACCCTGGGTGTGTATCGCATCGAGCAGCCCGGCGCCGGCTACAGCCAGATCATCGACGCCACCACCGCACGCTTCGTGCGTGAAGGCGAGCAAATCAACAAAGGTGTAGAACTCAATGTGTTCGGCGAGCCGCTGGCCGGCCTGCGCCTGCTCGGTGGTGTGACGGTCATGAAAACCGAACTCACGAACACCCAGAACGGTGCCAACGACGGTAACCGGGCGATTGGTGTGCCGTCCTTCCAGTTCAATGCCGGCGTGGATTGGGATGTGCCGGGCCTGCAAGGCGTGACCCTCAACGGACGCATGCTGCGCACTGGCGGGCAGTACGTCGATGCTGCCAATAAACTCAGCCTGCCGACGTGGAATCGCTTTGATGTGGGCGCACGCTACACCTTCAAAGTGGACCAGCGCGATGTCAGCCTCGGGCTCACGGTGGACAACGTGGCCAATACCAAATACTGGGCATCGGCAATCGGCGGCTACATGACCCAAGGCGATCCACGGGTGGCCAAGCTGTCGGCAAGCATTGAGTTCTGAGCCCCACCTTACAGACTGAAATCCCGGACCCCGCGCTAATCTTCTGTGGGAGCTGTCTCGCCCTGCGAGGCTGCGATGGCGGCGGCACAGGTACCAGAAATATCGCCTGAGCCACCGCTATCGCAGCCTCGCTAAAGCTCGACAGCTCCCACATTTTGGTCTGTATCAGGCCGAAAATCCGGGCACACCGACAGCATTCACAAAGTATGTTGAGTTGGCAGGCTATTGGACAGCCCGGTCCCAACTGCGTAGTTTTCACCAACCGCGCACAAGGACTCTGGCATGGCCCCCGACCTTACCTCCATCGAGCTGTTCCTCAAGACGGTCAAGCTGGGCAATCTGTCCCGCGCGGCCGAGCAGTCACACCTCTCGCTGTCAGCGGCCAGCCGGCGCCTGTCGTTGCTGGAGCAGCACTTCAAAGTCGCCCTGTTGCACCGCACCTCCACCGGTGTCTCGCCAACGGCGGCCGGCGAGGTGTTGGCCGAGCATGGGGGGTCGATTTTACGCGCGGTAGACGTGATGCACGCCGACCTCGCCGACTATGCCAAGGGCGCCACCGGCCGCGTGTGCCTGTACGCCAACAGCTCAGCGATGAGCCAGCAACTGCCCAGCCAACTGACCCAGTGGAACGCCCTGCACCCTGGTATCCGCCTGGATATCCGTGAGGAGCGCAGCCGCGAAATCCTGCAGGCAGTGCGCGATGGCGTGGCTGATGTAGGCATCGTCACCACCCAGCCGGGCGGCGAGGAATTGCGCTTTGTCCCTTACTGCCAGGACCGCCTGTGCCTGCTGGTGCCCGATGATCATCCGTTCAAGATGCGCCATGCGCGCTTTGAGGATTTGTTGGGCTACGACTTCGTCGGCCTGGAAGATAACGCCGCCATCACCGCACTGATCACCGAAGCCGCCGCCGCGATTGGCATGCCGCTGCGCCTGCGGGTCCAGGTGCGCAGCTTTGAAGCCGTGTGCCGGCTGATTGCCGCCGGCCAAGGGGTTGGCGTACTGCCCCAGGGCGCGGTGCAGATCTTTCGCAAGGAAATGGCCTTGCGCTTTATCGAAATCGACGACCCCTGGGCCGACCGCCAGATGTACCTTTGCATGCGCCAGCAACAGCCTTCGCCTACAAGCCTGGCGTTATTCGACTACCTCAGCGCCTGTAATCACGCATAACCGCTGGCCTTCGAATTTTGCGAAGGCCACTTCCACAATCAGCAATTCCCCCACCGCTGCACCTGTGCCAAGAATGTCCCCGCCTCACTGACAACAACAAAAACAGGAGACACGGCGTGTCCAATTCCACGACCAGCACCCCCCATCGTATTGCCGTGATCCCCGGCGACGGTATCGGCCGCGAGGTGGTGCCCGAAGGCTTGCGTGTACTGGAGGCCGTCAGCCGGCGTTTCGGCATTGCCTTTGAGTTCGATCACTTTGCCTGGTGCAGCGAACACTACCTGGCCCACGGCAGCATGATGCCGGACGATTGGGCCGAGCAGATCGGCAGCCATGATGCGATCTTCTTCGGTGCCGTGGGCGCACCGGACATCATCGCCGACCACACGGCGGTGTGGGAGTCGCTGCTGAAGATCCGCCGCCAGTTCGACCAGTACGTCAACATCCGCCCGGTACGCCTGATGCCCGGCGTGCCCTGCCCCCTCGCCGGCCGTGTGCCGGGGGATATCGACTTTATCGTGGTGCGGGAAAACACCGAGGGCGAATACTCCAGCGTCGGTGGGCGGATGTGGGAAGGCACGCCGCGCGAGATCGCCGTGCAGGAGTCGATCTTCTCCCGCGAAGGCGTGGACCGGGTGGTGGACTATGCCTTCAAACTGGCGCAGCAGCGCCCGCGCAAGAACCTGGTGGCCGCCACCAAATCCAACGGTATTTCCATCACCATGCCGTTCTGGGACGAGCGGGTGAACCTGATCGCCCAGCGCTACCCGGACGTCAAGACCGCTAAATTCCACATCGATATTCTGTGTGCGCATTTCGTGCAGCACCCGGACTGGTTTGACGTGGTGGTGGCCTCCAACCTGTTTGGCGACATCCTTTCCGACCTCGGCCCAGCCTGTACCGGCACCATCGGTATTGCCCCGTCGGCCAACCTCAATCCCGAGCGGCGCTACCCATCGCTGTTCGAGCCGGTGCATGGTTCGGCACCGGACATTGCCGGGCTGGGCGTGGCCAACCCCATCGGGCAGATCTGGTCGGCTGCGTTGATGATCGAACATCTGGGCAATGGCGACCCGCTTTACCAGCAGGCCGCAGCGGCGATTGTCTCGGCCATCGAGACGGTACTTGCCGAAGGGCCACGCACCCGGGAAATGGGCGGCAGCGCCAGTACGATTGAAGTGGGCGTGGCCATCGCCGAATGCGTCGCCGGGAACAGGAGTTGAACATGATCAATGCACACTACATCGCCAACCAATGGCAAGCCTCGGCGTCACGGGAAGACATCCCGGTGATCGACCCCAGCAGCGGCGAAACCTACTCCAGCATCGCCCGTGGCAATGCTGCCGATATCGATGCCGCCGTCAGCGCCGCCCGCCAGGCCGTGGGCGAGAGCTTCGCTGGCCCATGGGGCACATTGTCGGCCCTGGAGCGCAGCCGCCTGCTGGCCAAACTCGGCGTGGCTGTGCTGGAACATCACGAAGAGCTGGCGCAGATCGAAGCCCGGGACACCGGCAAGGCGCTGAAAGTCGCGCGGGCCGATGCCACTGCCCTCGCCCGTTATTTCGAGTATTACGCCGGCGCGGCCGACAAGCTGCACGGCGAAACCCTGCCCTATCAGAACGGCTACACAGTGCTGACCGTGCGCGAACCCCATGGGGTGACCGGGCATATCATCCCGTGGAACTACCCGATGCAGATCTTCGGCCGCAGCGTCGGCGCCTCCCTCGCGGCGGGCAATGCCTGTGTGATCAAGCCCGCCGAGGATGCCAGCCTGTCGCTGCTGCGCCTGGCACAGATCGCCGCCGAAGTGGGTTTTCCGGCCGGCGCGATCAATGTGGTGACCGGCTATGGCTACGAAGCGGGCGCGGCATTGTGCAGCCATCCGGGTGTCGATCACATCTCCTTTACCGGCTCCAGCGTGACCGGCACTGCGGTGTCAAAAGCGGCCGCTGAGCGACATTGCCCGGTGACCCTGGAACTGGGCGGCAAATCACCGCAACTGGTGTTCGCCGATGCGGACCTGGATGAAGCCTTGCCGGTGCTGATCAATGCCATCGTGCAGAACTGCGGGCAGACCTGTTCTGCCGGTAGCCGCTTGCTGGTGGAGCGCAGCGTGTATGAAACGGTGCTGGCCGGGCTCAGCCAGCGTTTTTGCGAGCTGCGCACCGGGCCCTCAGCGCTGGACCTGGATATGGGCCCGCTGATCAACCAGAAGCAGCAACGCCTGGTGCGCGAGTTCGTGCGCGAAGCCGAACAGGCCGGCATCACCGTGGCCGCGCGCGGCCAGGTGGTGGCCGAGGCCGACAGTGGCGGGTACTTCCAGGAAGCGGTGCTGTTTCGCGACGTGCCGCCCGACAGCCGCCTGGCCCAGGAGGAAGTCTTCGGCCCGGTACTGGCCGTGATGCCCTTCGACGACGAAGCCGAGGCCATCCGCCTGGCCAACGGCACCGATTTCGGCCTGGTCGCCGGCGTGTGGACCCGCGACGGCGCCCGGCAAATGCGCCTGGCCCGCAAGCTGCGTTGCGGTCAGGTTTTCATCAATAACTACGGGGCCGGCGGCGGGGTTGAACTGCCCTTCGGCGGCGTCAAGGCCAGCGGTTATGGCCGGGAAAAAGGCTTCGAGGCCCTGCTGGGCTTTACCACCTTGAAGACCATTGCGATCAAACACGGCTAAGCCATTACAACAACAAGAAAGGAGAACACTCCATGCGTCTAGCAAACAAAGTGGCCATCGTCACCGGCGCCGGTTCCGGCTTTGGCGAAGGCATCGCCAAGACCTTCGCCCAACAGGGAGCACGAGTCATCGTCGCCGATATGAACGCCACCGGCGGCCAGCGGGTGGTCAATGAGATCAAAGCCAGCGGCGGACATGCGCATTTCATCGAGGTCAACGTGGCCAACGACGAAAGCGTCGGCGCCCTGCTGCGGGCAACCCTGGAGCAATTCGGTGGGCTGGATATTGTCATCAACAACGCCGGCACCACCCACCGCAACCGGCCGATGCTGGAAGTGGACGAGGCCGAGTTCGACCGGGTGTTCGCAGTCAACGTCAAAAGCATCTTCCTCAGTGCCAAGCACTTCGTGCCGCACTTTCGCGGCCAGGGCGGCGGCGTGTTCGTCAATATTGCCTCGACTGCGGCGATCCGCCCGCGCCCGGGACTGGTCTGGTATAACGGCAGCAAGGGCGCGGTGGTGGTCATGAGCAAGACCATGGCGGCGGAGCTGGGGCCGGACAATATCCGCGTCAATTGCGTGAACCCGGTGGTCGGCGCAACGGCGTTGCTCAGTGAGTTCATGGGCGTGCCGGACACCCCGCAAAACCGCGAAAAGTTCATGGCAACCATTCCCCTGGGACGTTTTTCCACCCCGCAAGACGTGGCCAATGCCTGCCTGTACCTGGCCTCGGACGAAGCGGCATTCATCACCGGCACCTGCCTTGAAGTCGATGGCGGGCGCTGCGTGTAACTCAACGACCAAAGGGATCGGAGTCGATATGTGTGACTTACATAACAAGAACGAACCGAGCACCAAGCAATTACTCGAAGGCCTGCCAAAGAACTGGGGTAAATGGGGGCCGGACGATGAGGTCGGCGCCCTCAACTACCTGACCGAAGCCGAAGTACTGCGCGGCGTGGCCTCGGTGCGCCAGGGCAAGACCTTTACCCTGCAAGTGCAGATCGGCCATCCGGGCGGCGACCCGATGTGGCCTGCACGCAACCCGTCGATGCGCTTCAATACCCTGGACCACAGCCACTATCACTTCGGCAAGCAACCCGAAATGACTGGCGGCGCGGCCTATTGCGACGATGTGATCTTCATGCAGTTGCAAGGCTCGACCCAGTACGACGCCCTCGGGCATGCCTGGTACGACAACCAACTGTGGAACGGCTACGACGCCATGAGCACCGTCGGCGGCATGGCCAAGGCCAGTGTGCTGGCGATTGCCGAACGTGGCGTGGTCGGGCGCGCGGTGCTGATCGACATGGCCCGCCATCGCGGCAAGAAATACCTGGGCCGTGGCGAAACCTTCAATCACCTGGACTTGCTGGCGGCCGCCAAGGCCCAGGGCGTGACCATCGAAAAACGCGACATCCTGATCATCCGCACCGGCTCCATGGGCGCCTTCTACGAGTATGGCAAGACCGAATTCTTCAAGGACCTGGTGGAGCCTGGCCTGACCTACAGCCGGGAGTTGGTGGAGTGGTTCCACGCCATGGAAATCCCCAACCTGGTGACCGACACCATCGCCAACGAGGTGATCACCGATCCGGTATCGGGGGTGCAGATTCCATTGCATTGCGCGTTGATGCGCAACCTCGGCATCGCCTTTACCGAGATCGTGCTGCTGGAGGATCTGGCCGCCGATTGTGCCGACGACGGCCAGTGGAAGTTCCTCTACACCGCCGCACCGTTGAAGATTGTCGGTGGCAGCGGCGCGCCGGTGAACCCGGTGGTGATCAAGTAGCTCACCAATCGTAGGACACGGCCAGGGACGCAGTGCGCTCCTGGCCGTAGTAGCAACCGAAGGCGTAGTTGCAGGACGAGACATACTCGCGATCAAACAGGTTCTGCACGTTGAGGCTGGCTTCAGCGCCCTTGAATGTGGGACCCAGGCGGCTTAGGTCGTAGCTGACAGTGGCGTCGTACACGACGAACGACGGGGTCTTGAAGGTGTTGGCCGAGTCGCCGTATTTCTTCCCGGTGTAACGCGCACCGCCACCTGCGGTCAGGCCGGCCAAGGCATCGCTGGCAAAATGGTAGTCGGCCCAGACGCTGCCGCTCCACGGGGCTTGCGCCTCACTGCGGTTGCCCTCCTCGCCGTAGTTGCTCTTGGTATAGATCGCGTCCAGGTACGACAGCGCACTGATCAACTCCACCTGGCCAAAACGGGCCTTGCCTTCGAACTCGACGCCGCGTGAGCGCACTTCACCTTCTTGCAACTGGTATTCGCGATAGACCAGATCGCCGGTCAAGACGTTTTTCTGCTTGATCTGGAACACCGACAAGGTCAGCAGCGACTGGTCGTTGGGCTGGTACTTGACCCCCGCTTCATATTGCTCGCCCTCTACCGGCTTGTAGGCGCCGCCACCGCGTGCCGGGGCCAGACGGCCGACGCTTGGCAGGAACGACTCGGCATAGCTGACGTAGGGGGCCAGGCCGAAGTCGGTGAGGTAAGTCAGGCCCACGCGACGCGTGAGTTTCTTGTCTTTCTGCGACACCGTGCTGCGGTCCAGCAGGTCGCGGTTGATCACTTCGGCCCAGTCTTCACGCAGGCCCATGGTGAGGATGAAACGGTCGAACTTGATTTGGTCCTGGGCATACAGGCCGGTCTGCTTGACCGTGTTGTTCCACTTGGTGGTCAGTTGCGGCTGGCCAAAGGTGTGGTAATTGGACGGTTTGTAGAGGTCGATGATTTCCGCGCCATAGAGGTTGTAGCCCTGGTATTTACGGGTGAACTCGCGGTGATCGAAGCCCACCAGCAAGGTGTGCTCAAGGGCACCGGTGGCGAACTTGGCCTGCAGGTTGTTATCGATAGTGTAGGCACTGTTGTGTTGGCGCCAGTCCAGTTTGGTGCGGCTGGCGCGGGTATCGTCGGTGCTGCCGTCGGGCAGTTCGACGAAGCGATTGAGGTAGAAGCCTTTGTAGCGGTCGTTGACGTCAGTGAATCGAGCCGTCTGGCGATATTCCAGGTTGTCGTTGAATGCGTGGGAGAAGTCATAGCCCAGCACATATTGATCGCGGATGTAGTTGTTCCAATCGGAATCGCCGAGGAAGGTGTCGCGGTCGATGTGCTGGCCCTTGGAGTTGCGGTACAGCGTGCCGATGGCCGGCAGCGCCTGGTAATCGGCCAGGGATTTATCGCGCTGGATCTGCGCATAAATGGTCAGGGCGGTGTCTTCGGTCGGCGCCCAGGTCAGGCTGGGAGCAAGCAAGGTGCGGCTGTCGGTGGCGTGGTCGACCATCTCGTTGCCGTCGCGGGCCAGGCCGATCAGGCGGTAGCTCAGAGTCTTCGCGTCATCGATGGGACCGCTGAAGTCGAGGGCGCCATTGACCCGGTCGTAGCTGCCCACGCCGAACTTGACCTGGTGCCGCGCTTCAGTGGTGGGCCGTTTGGATACCAGGTTGATCATCCCGCCAGGCTGGTTCTGCCCGAACAGCACCGACGCCGGCCCCTTGAGTACCTCAATACGTTCCAGGGTGTAGGGGTCGATTTGTGGCGCACCGCCGAGGCTACCGGCGTAAGGCAGGTAGGCACCATCGAGGTACAGCAAAGTGGGAGAGAAGCCGCGGCTGCCCAGCTCATCAGCGATGGTATTGCGATCGGTGTAGCCGTTGGTGTCCATGCCTGGGGTGTAGCGCAGGGATTGGGTCAGGTTGCGCGCGCCCTGGACCTTGACCTGGTCGGCGGTGACCACGTTGACGGTCTGCGGGATTTCCAGGATCGGTGTATCGGTCTTGGTGGCCGTGGCGCTGCGAGTAGCCACATAACCATCCACCGGGCCCCAGGCATTTTCTGCGACCTGGCCGGTGACGGTGGTGGCGCCGAGATTAAGCGCGCCCTCGGGCAGCAGATACAGGCTCCAGGTGCCGTTCTCGGTGACCGTCAAGCCCAGGCCGCTACCGGCCAGCAGATGCTGTGCGGCCTGCTCGGGGCTGTACTGGCCCTGCAACGCGGGCGCACGGCGGCCTTGCAGCAAGGCTGGGGCGACCGACAGCGTGCGTCCGCTTTCCCGCGACAGCCGGCTCAGACTATCGCCTAGGGCGGCGGCAGGTAGATTGAAATAGTGCGGGGCACTGGCGTCAGTATCGGCCAGGGCGACAGCAGGGTGGCCGATCACGGCCAGGGTTACGGCCAGGGTCAACAGGCAGGGGCGGATCATCAAGGGTGCCATAGGGTGAGGATGCTCATTGTCAGGTTGGCGTTCCCTAACCTTGACTCGCGAGATCAGCGATCCCCTCACGCTGAGTGAAAATAATTCCCATTGAGCCTTCAGCGCACATCAATCAGGGTCAACCAGGGGCCGTAATGGCTGATCCGCAGGGGGAAGGTTTGGGCCAGCGAGGCCAGGGTCTGCTCCGGGTCATCCAGTGGATACACACCATAGATGCGCACTTTCGAGGCTTGCTCACTGACCCGCAGCACACCTCGGCGATACGGACGCAGAGCGTCGATCAGCAGGCCCAGGGGCTCATCCCGGATATCGACTCGACCATCGCGCCAGTCCGCCCGGGTGCGCACCGAAAGCGGTACCGGACGCACATCGCTGTCGCTGAACCACGCCGCCTCCCCCGCCTCTACACGGCGCTGGCTGCCACCGGAGGTGGTGACCTGGACACTGTGCAACTGCACCGAGGTCAGGCTGCCGGTGGCCTCCTGGCGCACCATGAATTGTGTGCCCAGGGCCTGGACTTCTCCCTGGGCGGTGGCGATCACAAACGGTCGGCGCGGGTCGGCGGCGACATCAACAAACACTTGGCCCTCGCGCAGGCGCACCAGGCGGCGGGTGTCGGTGAAATGGATATCCACCGAGCTGCGGGCGTTGAGGCTCAGGCGACTGCCATCGGCCAACTCGAAGGTCTTGCGCTCGCCGGTGGCGGTGTGGCGATCGGCCCACAGGCCATTGAGCGGCTGGGCCCGGTCGAAAATCGCGGCACCACTGATACCGAACAACACCAGGGCCAGGCTGCCACGCAACACTTTGCGCCGCGACTCGGAGTCCGGGGCTGCCAGGGCCTGGGTCACGGCACGTAACTGACCGGGGCTACGGGCTTCGACGCGCTGCAAGTCGGCAATCGGCTGCTGCAGCAAGCTACCGACCCGCTGCCAGGCAATCGCATGCTGGGGATTGGCCCGCAGCCACGTTTCGAAGGCTTGACGCACTGACGGATCTTCAGCCGCCGCCTCCAGGCGCAGCAACCAATCCACGGCGGCGCGGGTCGTGGCGTCAACCTTGGGCTGGCTCATGTCAGGTCCGCCGATTCGGCCAGACAGTGCAGGAAAGCCCGCCGCAGATCGCGCTCCACGGTGGCCAGCGACACCTTCAACTGCTGGGCGATGACAGGCTGCGACAAGCCTTCGAGACGGTTGAGCATAAAGATCTGCCGTACCCGAGGCGGCAGGCCATTGAGCAGGCGATCGATGCTTTCCAGGGCCTCACGTACCAGGGCCAGGTCTTCTTCCGAAGGTGTGTAGGCGTCCGGCAACTGCGCCAGGCTGTCGAGGTAAGTCTGCTCCAGGCGCTTGCGTCGCCAGAAACTGAATAACAGCCGACGGGCCACGGTACTGAGAAACGCACGGGGCTCATCGAGTTGGTTGAGCTGGCGCGCATCCAGAATGCGGATAAACGTGTCTTGGGTCAGGTCCGCAGCATCCTGTGGGCACTTGAGCTGACGATACAACCAGGCGCGCAGCCAGCGATGGTTATCGTCATACAGCGTTGCCAGGAGAACCTTGGGATCGGTAGGAGTAGACACGCGGGCAGCCAGAGATGTTAATGATAACTCATCTCATTATCGTCGTAGATTGTAGCGAAATGCAATCGCTTATCTATCGGGCGGTCCCGCACTCTGGGTGGCGTAAACCCTTTCTTTCACACGCGAGGCTCACCCGAAGTCTTGGCGGGCGCCGCGTACTGCGGTTTAAGGTGGCCCTGCTGATCAAGCAGCCAGGCATCCATGATCTGGCGTACCACAGGGCCTGCCACACGGCCGCCCGCCTCGCCATTTTCGATCATCACTGAAATCACGATCCGGGGATGCTCCGCTGGGGCAAAGCCGACGAACAATGCGTTATCGCGGTTGCGCTCGCGGGTCTTCAGACGGTTGTAGCGCTCGCCCTGCTTGATCGCAACCACCTGCGCGGTACCGCTCTTGCCGGCGATTCGGTACTGCGCACCGGCGGCTGACGCACGGGCAATGCCGCGTGGATCATGCATCACCATTTGCATGCCGTGGTTGACCTGATCCCAGTCGTGCGGATTCTTGAGGACGACATTGGGCATCGGGTTTTCGTCCACGGGCGGAACACCGTCAATGGTCTTGGCCAGGTGCGGGCGATTCCACACGCCCTTGTTGGCGATCAACGCGGTGGCCTGGGCCAATTGCAATGGCGTGACTTGCATATAGCCCTGGCCGATGCCGAGGATCACCGTTTCGCCCGGGAACCAGGGCTGGCGACGGGTCGCGCGCTTCCAGGCCTGGGACGGCATCAGGCCGGCGGACTCTTCAAACATGTCCAGGGAAACTTTCTGGCCGAGACCGAATTCGGCCATGTAGTCGTGCAGACGATCAATCCCCAGCTTGTGGGCCAGGTCATAGAAGTAGGTGTCGTTGGAACGCATGATGGCGGCGTCCATATCCACCCAGCCGTCGCCGCTGTGGTTCCAGTTGCGGTACTTGTGGTCGAAGTCCGGAAGTTGGTAGTAGCCGGGGTCAAAGACCCGGGTCTGCGCGGTGACCACACCGCTGTCGAGACCGGCGATGGCCACTTCCGGCTTGATCGTCGAGCCCGGCGCATAGAGCCCGCGCAGTACGCGGTTGAACAAGGGACGGTCGATGGAGTCACGCAGCGCGGAGTATTCCTTGAAACTGATGCCGGTCACGAATGAGTTGGGGTCGAAGCTGGGTTTGCTGACCATCGCCAGGACTTCACCGGTTTGCGGATCCAGGGCAACCACTGAGCCGCGACGATCACCCAGGGCTTCTTCGGCAGCTTCCTGGAGCTTGATATCCAGGCTCAGGACGATGTTTTTGCCCGGGATCGGATCGGTATGCTTGAGTACCCGCAGCACCCGGCCCTGAGCGTTGGTCTCGACTTCTTCATAACCGACATGACCGTGCAACTGTGGCTCGTAGAAACGTTCGACGCCGGTTTTACCGATGGATTGCGTGCCTCGGTACTCGACCGAATCCAGTTCCTTGGACTCTTTTTCGTTGATACGACCTACGTAGCCGATGGAGTGAGCAAAGTGCGCGCCCAGAGGGTAGTGACGCACAAACTGCGGCTCGACATCCACGCCAGGCAGGCGGAATTCGTTGACGGCCAATATGGCAATCTGTTCTTCCGTCAATTCGTAGAACAACGTCACGGGCACAAATGGGTGACGCGCCTGCTTCAGGGCCTTGTCAAAGACTGTACGGTCTTCGGCTGGCAGGTGCAGGAGAGTGATGATCGAGTCCAACTCGCCTCTGAGGTCGGTCGCCCGTTCGCGAGTGATTGTCAGGTTATAACTGGGGCGGTTATCGGCCAGGACCACGCCGTTGCGGTCATAGATCATGCCGCGGGTCGGGGTGATGGGCAGGACATGAACCCGATTGTTTTCGGAGATGGTGGAGTGATAGTCGAACTCCACGACTTGCAGGTAATACATCCGTGCAACCAAGGCACAGGTAATGCCCAATACCAGCATTGCACAAGCCAGCAGGCGCTTGTTGACCAGGCGGTGTTCTTTCTCGTGGTCCTTGATCGGTATAACTTCAGGCATTTCTACAGCATCTCGTGGGAAGAGGTGATGCCGCGTCCTGCGGTTGGAAGGCCAGTCCTTGGAAAAGGTGCTGCACCATACCAAAAATACCGAAACACTTTGTATTGAATTGGCCGGACGGCAGTGGCTACAAGCTGCAAGCGGGTATGGGGCGGGCTTGGAATCTTGCAGCTGGAAACTTGAAGCTTGCAGCTGCCCCCTTTCCGAGCGCCCAAAACAAAACCCCAACTGCTTTCGCAATTGGGGTTTCGGAATTTAATCTTGACGATGACCTACTCTCACATGGGGAAACCCCACACTACCATCGGCGATGCATCGTTTCACTACTGAGTTCGGGATGG
>NZ_VFIL01000001.1 GCF_007858285.1 Pseudomonas brenneri
TGATTACATCGAGATGTTCTACAACGCAAAACGCCGCCATGGTTTCAACAATCAGCTGTCACCGGTAGAGTTTGAAAAGCGTTACGCAATGAGCTTGCAAGGTGTCTAGAGAATCCGGGGCGATTCACCAAACTTCTTGTTCACATGCAACTTCCTTGTGTATTGATGGACGCTTCTCAGGGCACTGCTCATCCCATCAGAGGTGTACATTCTTGAACATCAGCGTTGGGAAACTCACGACACAAGTGCCCAATGATGCCCGGCCTTTCCCAAAGGCCGGGCAGATATCGTCAGCTCCCGGATCAGAAGGGGTAATGACGCGCCGAGTGCTGCACGCTGATCCAGTGATCGCGGGTGAATTCATCGATCGCCCAGTCGCCGTTGAAGCGCCCGAGCCCCGAGTTCTTTTCCCCGCCGAAGGGCGCGTTGGCCTCGTCGTTCACCGGGATATCGTTGATATGAGTCATGCCGACGCGAATCTGTCGAGCGAAGTGCACTCCACGTTCCAGATTGCGAGTGAACACCGCGCTGGACAGGCCGAACTCGCTGGCATTGGCCAGCTCCAGAGCATGGGCCTCGTCCTGGGCGCGCAACAGGCCCACCAGCGGGCCGAAAATCTCGTTGCGAGCCAGGTCCATGTCGACCGTGACTTCACCGTAGACGTGAGGCGCCAGCAGATTACCCTGGAAACCACCCTCGTAGAGCGGTTCAGCGCCTTCACTGCGGGCCAGTTCGATCTTTTCTCGCAGGCCTTGCAGTTGCCGTTCATTGATCACCGGGCCGATGACTGTTTCGATCAATTGCGGATCACCGACCTTGAGCCCCTTGACCCGTTCTACGAAGCGCTCGGCGAAGGCGTCGTAGAGGCTGTTGTCGACGATGATCCGATTGACCGCCATGCAGATCTGCCCTTGATGCAGGAACTTGCCGAATACCGCCGCGTTCACCGCTTGTTCGAGCTCGGCGTCGGCCAGGACCACAAACGGGCTGTTGCCGCCTAGCTCCAGGGCCACATGCTTGAGGTGCGCACCACCGCTGGCGATACTGCCGATACCACGTCCCACCGGGGTGGAACCGGTGAAGGTGATCAGCGAGGGCACCGGATGCTCGACAAAGGCATCGCCGATCTCGCTGCCCGCGCCCACCACCACACTGAGCACACCGGCCGGCAGACCCGCCTCCTCGAAAATCTTCGCCAGCAGCAGGCCGCCGCACACGGGCGTATCGCTGGCCGGTTTGACCACCACCGCGTTGCCCAAGGCCAGTGCCGGGGCGATGGAGCGCTGGGTCAGGTGCAGTGGGAAGTTCCACGGGCTGATAACCCCGACCACCCCTAGGGCACTGCGGTAGACACGGCTTTCCTTGCCAGGCACATCGGACTCGACAATTCGCCCGTGGACGCGCGCGGGGAACGATGCCGACTCCAGGGCAATGGCCCGTGCCGCGCCCCATTCCAATTGCGCCTTGAGCCGGGTGCTGCCGGACTCGCGAATGATCCAATCGATGATTTCCTCGCGGCGCCGGTCGAATACCGCCACCACCCGATGCAGGACGGCTGCCCGCGCCGATGGCCCGAGTGCTGCCCATTGTGGCTGCACTGCAGCAGCTTGGGCGTAGGCGGCATCCAAGTCCAGGCGATTGGCCTGGGAGATTTCCAGCAACAGTTGGCCATTGAACGGGTTGCTCACCGCCAGGACTTTACCGGCAGCGCCGGCGCGCCACTCCCCGGCGATGTATTGCAAATGCAGATCGGTGTAAGCAGCAGTGGACTCACTCATGACAAGGCTCCTCAAGAAACAGCGTTCACAAATCGATATTGCCTGGACGAACGTATACAGGCGCGCAGATGTTCTGGCTTTCAGCCTGCCGCCGAACGCGCTTCGATCAGACGCAGCAGTCCTAGCAGGGTTTCGGTGTGCGGCACGGCGATGCCGGCCTGGCGCGCCCGTGCCAGGACCTCGCCATTGATGGCGCCGATTTCCGTGGGGCGCCCGGCCAGCACGTCTTGCAACATGGACGGCTTGTGCGTCCGGTGGTGGGCGATGGCATGCGCCACGCTGTCCAGGCAACGCTGCGTATCCGTCGTGACGCCCTCTGCCTGCGCGACGCTCAGCACCTCCAGCACGATGGCCCGAGCCAGCGGCACGCCTTGCGGCGCGGCATCCAGTTGCCCCACCGTGCAGCCGGTCACGGCGCACAGACTGTTCAAGGCCGCGTTGAAGGCCACTTTCTCCCAGATCGAGCTCCAGACCTGTGGGTCTGCCCTGCATTGCAGTCCCGCCGCCTCCAGCACGGCGGCAACCTGGTTGCTTGCCTGGCACTCGATGCCATCGAGGGACGAAATCCGAACAACGCCTTGGCCGTGGGAACGAATATGGCCGGGCCCGGCCATGTCGGCAGGCCAGGTGGTCATGCCGATTATCACCCGCTCCGGGGCGACATGGCGGCACAGTGCTTCGGCGTTGCCCAGGCCGTTCTGCAGGGTCAGCACCCACGTATGTTCGCCGATATGGCTGGCAATACTGCGCAGCGCCTTGTCGGTGTGCTGGGCTTTGGTGAAGACCAGCAACAGATCAGGTTGCCCTGTTGCCTGCTCCGCACGACAGGCGATCAGGCCGCCGACGCGCCGGTCGCCGCTGTCGGTTTCCAGGCGCAGACCCTGGAGGCGGATGGCCTCCAGGTGTGTGTCGTTGATGTCCAGCAGCGTGACCGTCTGCCCGCTCTCCGCCAGCAAGCCGCCGAACAGCGAGCCCATGGCGCCCGCTCCCAGAATGGTAATGTTCATCGAACTTCCTTATGGCTGTGAAGGTTCATCGGCAAGGTTCTCCTTTTGGGGCCTTTGCGTTGCGCGCCGGGGGATATGGCGACGCACCAACATCAGGGCGACCAGCGCCAGCAGCATTACCGTGCCCAGTAGCGTCAGATAACCCTGGGTGCCACCTTGGGTAATCACCGTGGCCCCGACAAAGGCGCTGAGAATTGCGCCCATGCGTCCGAAGGCCAGGGCCGATGCAGTGCCAGTGGCGCGCACGGCGGTGGGATAAATGAATGCACACAACGCATAGAGTGTAGACTGCACGGCGTTGACGAACAGGCCATGCACGCCAAAACCGAAGATCAGCAGGCTGGTGTTCTGGCCTATGTCCACGGCCTGCATGGCAAAGGCACTGAGTGCGCCACCTGCACAACAGATCAGCAACGGCCAGAACGATCCCCAGCGCGTGATGGCCACTGCGCAGACCAGAGCGCCGATCACTCCGCCCAGGTTGTAGGCGGTGAGGCCGGAACTCGCCAGCGCCAACGGCAAGCCTTCGGCCATGAGCATGGTCGGCAACCAACTGAAGGCGCTGTAGACGGCGGTCAGACACATGAAAAACGCCACCCAGACAGCCACCGTATCGCGCCCGTAGCCAGGGGCGAATAAGGTGCGAAAGCCGCCTTGCTGCTCGCTCTTCTGTTCCAGCACATCGGTGTAGTGCACGCCCTCGGGCATGGGTCGGCCCATACGCTTGAGCAGCGTGGTCAACTCACCCCAGCGTTGAGGCCGGCGTGCCAGGAAGCGCGGTGACTCCGGCAAGGTCGCCAGCAGCAAAAAGCCCAGCACAATGGGCAGGCTGCCACCGATGAAGAACAACGGGCGCCAACCGTACAGCGGCAGTATATGAGAGGCGAACAACCCCGCCAGCATACCGCCCAGCGGCACACAGACGATGGTTGCGGTCACCGCCAGGGTCCGCCGGCGTGCCGGGGTGAACTCAGCCGTCATGGTGGTGGCGCTGGGTAGGGCGCCACCGATACCCAGACCGGCGATAAACCGTAGAACCGCCACGGTCAGTGCATCCGGTGACAGGCCGATGGCACAGGTCGCTGTGCCGAACAGGATCACGCTGGTGATGACCGCCATGCGCCGGCCGAAACGATCGGCGAACAGACCCGCGCAGGCACTGCCGATACCCATGCCGATCAGCCCGGCCGCCACTGCGGGAGCAAAGGCCTCGCGGGTGATTCCCCACTCCTTGATCATCAAGGGGATGGCGAAACCGATGAGCTGGCCGTCGAAGCCATCCATCACGATGGACAGTGCAGCCAGCAGCACCACGATCTTCTGCATCCCTGTATAGGGGCCGTCATCGAGCAAGGTGCCGATGTCTGCACTACCGGCCACCGAGCCCGACCGCTGGGGTGTCTCCTCCATCACGTCACTGACCGAAGTCGTGTTCATAGCCACCTCTTTTTATTGTTGTGGTGTGTGCACAAGGCGCGTTTGGCAATGCCGGGGCTTAGCCCGGCGGTGGGGAGCTCAGGGCTCAATCGTCAGGGTCGGGACCTCGATCAGGACTGGGCGATTGCCGGCCAGGGCTGCGCTGAAGGCTGCGGCGAACGCGGTGCCGGTCGCCGCATGTTGTGCATGCACGCCATAGCCCTGGGCGATGGCGCAGAAGTCCAGGCCCGGAACGTCCAGCCCCGGCGCATCGCTGACCTCTAGCACATTGGCGAACCAGCGCAGTGCGCCGTAGGTGCCGTTCTTGAGAATAATGAACACCACCGGAATGCCGTATTGGGCAGCGGTCCAGAGCGCGGTGATGCCGTAGTTGGCCGAGCCGTCGCCGATGATTGCCACCACCCGTCGCCCGGGCGTCGCCAGTTGCACGCCGACCGCGGCCGGCAAGCCGAAGCCCAAGCCGCCGGCGGCGGGAAAGAAGTAGCTGCCAGGCTCGCTCATCGCTACCCGCTGCCAGAACGCACTGACCGTGGAGGTGGATTCCTTGACGTAGATCGCGTCCCTGGGCGCCAGTTGATTGATCAGGTCGAACACGGTTTCCGGGCTTAACAGGCCATCCTCTTCACGTGCCGGCGTCGGCAACGGTAAGGCGCTCGGCAGCGGCCGTTCGCGCTGGGGCAGCACGTCGACCAGGGCCTGGAGGGTCAGGGCGATATCGCACACCAATGCATCGCCCATGGGTGCCCGCGCCGCTTCGCCCGGGTCGCAGGTCAGGTGCACCAGTTCACAATCGGCCGGCAGATAATCACCTGGGGCATATTGGTGGTAACGGAACACGGGGGCGCCGACTACCAGGATCAGGTCGTGCTCGGCCAGGCAGCGGCTGATCCCGGCGATGGCCGCCGGCAACACGCCACGGAAGCACCGGTGACGGGTAGGGAAGGGGCAGCGCGAAGCGGATGGCGCGACCCAGGCCGGCATGCGCAGTTTTTCCGCCAGTTGCACCGCCAGGGCATTGCTGCCACTGCTGTCGACATCCGGGCCGAGCACCAGCACCGGGTGACGCGCTGCCGATATACGCTCGGCCAGCGCCTGCAGTTGCGCCGTCGAAGGCTGGCCGGCGTTGCTCACCTGGCGCCGCGACAGATGCTCCACACCCGCTGGCGCCGCGCAGGCCCAGTCGTCATAGGGGATTGACACATACACCGGCCCACGTGGCGCTAGGCTGGCCATATGGATCGCCTGGCTCAGGGTGCGCGGTACGTCCTGGGCCGAAGCCGGTTCGTGACTCCACTTGACCAGGGGCTTGGGCAACTGCGCGGCATCGACATTGGCCAGCATCGCTTCCACGCCGACCATCGAGCGCACCTGCTGACCGGCAGTGATCACCAGCGGGCTATGCGAGTACCAGGCGTTGGTCAGCGCGCCCATGCCGTTGCCGGTACCGGCGGCGGCATGCAGGTTGACGAAGGTCGGCTTGCCAGTGGCCAGGGCGAAACCGTCGGCCATGCCGACCACCGCGCCCTCATGCAGGCCGAGAATGTAGCGGAAATCCTCGGGAAAACCCTTGAGGAACGGCAACTCGTTGGAGCCGGGGTTGCCGAAGATGGTGGTCAGGCCTTGCTCGCGAAGAATCTCGTAGGACGCAGAGTGAACGGTTTTCATGACGACCCTTGTTATTGGATTTCGGGTTACTCTTGCAGGCACTGGAAGATTGATCAAATCGACACTATCTCTATCAAAAATAGACCCTGTCTATATCCAAGGGCGACATGAGCCACATCGATCTGAACCTGATTCGAACCTTCGTCACCCTCTACGAAGCCCGCAGCGTGACACTGGCCGCCGAGCGCCTGTTCGTCACCCAGCCCTCGGTCAGTTATGGTTTGGCGCGTTTGCGCGAGCTGTTCGATGATGCGCTGTTCAGCCGTACCCGGGACGGCATCCAGCCAACCTTTGTCGCCGAGCAGCTTTATCCGTCCTTGCGCGAGTCTTTGACCTGTATCGAAAACGCGGTCCAGGGATGCCGCCATTTCGACCCCGCGAGTACCGAGCGACGTTTTCGCATTGCGCTCTCCGACCTCGGCGAAATCGGCTTTCTACCGCTGATCCTGGCGCGCTTGAATCAGGGCGCGCCGCTGGCAGAAGTCGAGGTCCTACCGCTACAGGTCGATCAGGTCGGGGAGTGGCTGGCCAGCGGTAAGGTCGATGCCGCGATCTGCCGCCAGCCGGTCCCCGGTATCCGCAGCCGGGTACTGATCCATGAGCGTTATGTGTGCCTGCTCAGTAGCAGCCACCCACGCATCGACCAGCAGTTGAGCCTCGAACAGTTCCTGGCCGAGCGGCATGTGGCTGTGACCCGCACCACCGGCCATGGCAACGTCGAAGACGTACTGAAAAGCATGGGCGTTGAACGCCGCATCAGCCTGCATGTGCCGCACTTCTCGGTACTGTCGAAAGTCATTCCCAGCACCGACCTGCTGGCGGTGCTGCCGGCGCAGATTGCCCGGCTGTTCATCCACGAGGGCGACTTGAAGATGCTCGAACTGCCATTCCCGGTGGCCGAGTTCGCGGTGTCCCTGAACTGGCACCCCAACAGCGACAGTTCCGCCGCCCTGCGCTGGTTCTGCGACACAATCACCGACGCTATCATCAGCGGCCAGGACCTGTCCGCTAATCAGGTGCCGACCACGGCTTAGCAAGTATTGCGCCTGTGGAGGTTTCGATTCTCCGTAGTCGAGCCTCTCGTGGGTATAAAGCAGTCAATAGCCTGCCATTCGTGCCCTACACCCGGAGCCCTTCAAGAATTCGCTCGACGGGCACGCCTGCTGACACAAGATTGATCTCGATCATCTACCCCACCTGACACACCCTCTATCTTGGCGCTTCCATAAAAGGCCAAGGATGGCTCATGGAGAGCCACCAGCCGCGCATTCTCAAGGAAGAGTCAGTCATGTGGTCATTGAAAATCATGTTGTTGTCGTCGGCGTTCAACGGTTTGACCCAGCGGGCCTGGCTGGATCTGCGCCAGGCGGGCCACGAGCCCAGCGTGGTGCTGTTCACCGATGAGGCCTCGGTATGCCGACAGATCGAGGAAGCGGCGCCTGACCTGGTGATCTGCCCATTTCTCAAGGACCGCGTGCCGCAGCAGCTCTGGAGCAATCCGGAGCGTCCGGTGGTGATCATTCATCCGGGGATCGTTGGCGACCGTGGCGCCAGCGCACTGGACTGGGCTATCACCCAGCAGGTCAGGCGCTGGGGTGTTACCGCGTTGCAGGCGGTTGAGGAAATGGATGCCGGCCCGGTCTGGTCGACCTGTGAATTCGACATGCCTGCCGATGTGCGTAAATCCGAGTTGTACAACGGCCCGGTGAGTGACGCTGCGCTCGCTTGCATCCGCGATGCGGTGGGGAAATTTGCCAGCGGTTTTGTCCCGACGCCCCTCGATTACACACAGCCTGACGTCATCGGGCGTTTGCAGCCGAACATGAAGCAGGCTGACCGTACCTTCAGTTGGTACGACTGCGTGCGGTTCATCAAACGCAGTATCGACGCGGCCGATGGTCAGCCTGGGGTGTTGGCGAGCCTCGCTGGCGGACAGTATTACCTGTACGACGCGCACCTGGATTCGCGTCGTGGCACCCCGGGAGAAATCCTGGCGGTACAGGACGATGCGGTGCTGGTCGCGGCCGGCGATCACAGCCTGTGGATCGGCTCGCTCAAGCGTAAAGCCCAGCCAGGGGAGGAAACCTTCAAGCTGCCTGCACGTCACGTGCTGGCTGGGCGATTGGCTGGTATCCCCGTGCTGGACGGCTCGATCGCCAACCAAGGGTTCGATGAGACGGCCTATCAACCGATTCGCTATCGGGAGTCCGGTCACGTTGGCGAACTGACCTTCGAGTTCTATAACGGTGCCATGAGTACCGAGCAATGCCAGCGGCTGGTCACGGCACTGCGCTGGGCCAAGGCTCGGGACACTCAAGTGCTGCTGGTCAGGGGAGGGCGCGGGAGCTTTTCCAATGGTGTGCACCTCAACGTGATTCAGGCAGCCCAGGTACCGGGGCTGGAAGCCTGGGCCAATATTCAGGCAATCGACGACGTCTGCCAGGAGTTGCTGACGGCGCGGCAGTTGGTGGTCAGTGGCCTGACGGGTAGCGCCGGAGCCGGTGGCGTGATGCTAGCGCTGGCGGCCGACATCGTCTTCGCCCGAGCGGGTGTGGTACTCAATCCGCATTACAAGACCATGGGCTTGTATGGCTCCGAATACTGGACGTACAGCTTGCCCCGCGCCGTCGGCAGCGAAGTCGCGCACAAACTCATCGAAGAGTGTTTGCCAATCAGCGCCTTACAGGCGCGACAGTGGGGGATGATTCAGGACATCGGCCCACGCTGCCCTCACGCATTCAGTGCATGGCTGCTGCAACAGGCCAATAGTGCGTTGACCGATGAAAAATTTGCCCTCTATCGCGCGCGTAAAGCCACTCTGAGCCTTGAGCAGATTGAGCGCTGTCGTGCAAACGAGTTGGCACAGATGCAGTTGGACATGGTGCAAGACCGCCAGCAGTTCGCTGAGAAGTGCCGCAACTTTGTGCTCAAGCGCAAAACCTGCCAGACCCCACAACGCTTGATTGCGCCGTGGGCATTGACGCGCAAGACCACGTTTGTGGGTTGACCTGAGTGCTATCTTTCCCGTTGCGCCAATAGCGCCCGATCTTTTGCCCCCCGTGCGGAATTTCCTTTCTCCCGTGGCGGTCCATACTGGCGATGGCAAGAATAAGACGGAGAAGGGTGACTTGATGCGGCGAATTTATAGAAGCGTCATCTGCCAGGTCATGCTGGCCATGGTTATGGCTATCAGCCTGCCGGGGTGGGCAAGTGCGGCTGCAACGCCGGTGGCCATCGAGGTCGTCGACAGTTTGCCGCTGTTGCCGGAAGACGCTGACCTGAAACAGCTCAGTCAGCAGCTTGAGCTGATTCGCCAGAGTGTGCCTATCAGTACCAGCGACGAGAAGCTGGCGGAGTTTCGACAGGGCGCACTGCAGGTGCAACAACAGGCCGAGACGTTGCTTACGGTGCGCGCTACCGAGATGGAGCGTCTTGACGATCAGCTCAAGGTCTTGGGCGCGGCCCAGCCTGGGGAAGCGCAGAGCCTCACCGACCAGCGGGATGCCCTGACGCGGAAAAAGAACAGCCTGCTTGATGATGAGCAGCAGGCCAAACAGTTGAGCCAGACGAGCCGCGACCTTGCCGCGCAGATCGTCAACCTGCGGCGCAATGTGTTTAACTCTCAACTCACTTCACGTACCGATACCCCCTTTAGTCCCACGTTCTGGTCGACCCTGATCCGTCCCACTGCGGATGACCTGAAGCGCCTGGATAACCTGCAGGCCGAAAGCCTCGTCGCCCTGAAGAGCGCCGTCAGTCCCGAGCGCCGCTGGGCATTCTTCAGCACGTTGCTGGTGGCCGTGCTGATCTGGAGTTTCGGCCGGCGATTGCTTGAACACTTGCTCACCTGGGCGATGATTCGCTGGTTGCCTGAGGGGCGCTTGCGGCGCAGCACGCTGGCGGTGGCGGTGGGGCTAGCGTCGATCCTGACGATCATGGGGGCCGTTTCGCTGATGCGTTGGGGGTTGGAAAGCAATGCCGTCTTGAGCGAAAACCTGGCGCGGCTTTCCGATCATCTGGTCACCCTGGCCACGTTCTGCGCGTTTATTGCAGGCCTTGGACGAGCCTTGCTGATGCTGCCGCGACCTTCCTGGCGGTTGCCGGCCATTGCCGATGAAATCGCCAGTGCCCTCGGGCCTTTTCCAGCGATTCTGGCAGTGGCGCTGATGCTGGTGGCCACCGAGGAGCGGATCAACAATGTCACGGGCGCCAGCCTGGCGTTGACCGTAGCGCTCAATGGTCTGACGGCACTGGTCACGGCGCTGATCTTTATCGCCGCGTTGCTGCGCGTGCGCCATGTGCGCAAGAAGCTCAAGCTGGACCGCCCAGGCGGGCTGGCCGGAATGCTGCCCTTTGTTGCCTCGATGTGGGTGGCCTTGATTGTCCTCGCGTTGTTTACGGGGTATCTGTCCCTGGCCTATTTCCTTACCGTCAAGCTGCTGTGGGTCAGCGTCGTGGCAGCATTGGCTTACCTGCTTATCGCCTTTTACGGCGACGTCTGTGAAACCCTGCTTTCACCCAAGCAGCCCAGCGGGCTGGCACTGGCCAATGCGCTGGGGCTGTCGCCACGGCATCAGGCCCAGGCTTGCACTGTGCTGGCTGGCGTCGGGCGTACATTGCTACTGCTTACCGCAGTGATGGCGGCCTTCCTTCCGGCGGGCTCCAGCCCTAGTGATTTGCTCCAGGGCTTCAGTCAGCTGGGAGAAACCAGCAAGACGCTGGGCAACCTGCACATCATCCCCAGGGATATCCTTGCTGCGCTGCTGATGTTTGTGGTCGGGTTGTTTGCCGTGCGTACCTTGAAGCGCTGGTTGAGCGAGCGGCTGTTGCCGGAAACCAACATGGATGCGGGCATGCGCGCATCCCTGGTGACCCTGGTGGGCTACTTGGGCTTCGTGCTGTTGAGTCTGTTGGTGATGTCCACCCTGCGGATCAACCTGACCAGCCTGACCTGGGTCGTCAGTGCCCTGTCGGTGGGGATCGGCTTCGGCTTGCAGGCCATTGTGCAGAACTTCATCTCCGGCTTGATCCTGCTGACCGAACGGCCGGTGAAGGTCGGCGATTGGGTCAGCCTGGGTGGCGTCGAGGGCGATATTCGCCGAATCAACGTCAGGGCGACCGAGATCCAGATGTCCGACCGCTCGACGGTGATCGTGCCAAACTCGCAGTTCATCTCGCAAAGTGTGCGCAACGTCACCATGGGCAACGCGCTCGGTGTCGTGAGCATCACGCTCACATTGCCGCTGGACACCGATGTATTGAAAGTTCGCGAACTGCTCATGCACTCGTTTACCGAGCACGAGGCCATTCTTGACACCCCCGCACCATCAGTCACCTTCAAGGACCTGGCCAGGGATGGCCTGATCATTGGGGTCAGCGGCTACGTCAACAGCCCACGCTCGGTGTCCGGGGCCCGCAGCGACTTGTTGTTCATCCTGCTGGCCGGCCTTCAGGACATGGGTATTACATTGTCTTCGCCGCAGAGCCTGGTATTGATTTCGGGAGAGGGAAGTGCAGTGAGTGGTGATGTTCCTGTAAAGCCATGAAGAGGTAACGGTGTGTGAGAGTAGCGAGTCCGATGGCAGTCATTGCGGCTGTTTTATTCTGCTTTTCCTTGGCTGCTTGCCAGAGTAAAGACGTGCCTGAAACTTATAGCTGGTCGGGAAGTGTCTCTGCGCCGCAGGAATACCCGATGGAGGTTTACCGGGGCGCCCTAGTCGCTGAGGACTTCACCTACGATTTTGATGCGATTTGGGGCACACAGAATACCGGGTGGGGTCATCAAGGCGGAACCATGACCACCGGCATCGAAAAAAAGGCGGTGCCCTATCAACTGGCGTTTACGTGGTACTCGCTGGTGGAGAAAAAGTTCTATACCGGCCAATGGACCTTGGACAAAGAAAAGATAAAGCGCCTCTTGGATGAGGGGTTTATCGACCAGGACACCCACAAGAAAGACACCTACAACACTTTTATCGTGGGGTTGGCGCCACAGGGCAGGGTGGTGTTGTGGGTGAGTGGGGCGGGAAACCAGAAGGAAGTTGGAGCCTTTGAGGCGCAGGTGACAGCCATTACCAAGGAAAGCGCGTACAGCAACGCCCAGTACATGTTCAAAGACGGTTACGCAGACCGAATGCTCAATGATCCATCCTATAAAACGTTCAGCCCGCAGGTCCGGCAAAAAATACAAACGCAAGGTTATCCTTCACCAGGAATCTATGACACCTACAGGGAGAAATACAATTGGCGACCGGTCGTTGTTCTGCAGGAAGGTGCTCAGTGGCTGGACTTTGGATTCAGCGCCTACAACGGTGAGCAGGAGAACATTTTCGGAAAAGAGCTCCTGGATAATCATTATGAAAAAAGGGCCATTCCCAAGTTCTGTGGTTTCTATTGGCGGGATGGAAGCAGCCGCTATGGCGTATGGGTTGACGCGTTCGACGAAAAAGAAATCTTTGATGTTTTTCAGAAGCTGGGCAAAGAAAAACACATAGACCTGGTGGTGAAGGTTGATGCGCAAAACACCAGGGTTTCTCTGTTGCTAAGGTCGGGAGCGCAGGAGTTCCCTATCGGTAAAGCGAAAGTCAGGTTGTCTCGTAAAATCGAGTAGGCTCCCCCTGCTCATGGGGGAGCCATACTTGAGTGGTCAACCAAGCGCAGGCTGGGCCGCAAGGCTATTACTGACCTTACGTCCCAGCACCAGCACGGTCACAAAACCCAAGCCCACCAGCACCGTGGCCAGACTCAGCAGCACCGAGCTGCCCAGTTGGTCGACGATCCGCCCACCGAAGAACGAGCCCAGGGCAATAATCACCTGGAACAAAGCGACGAAGAGCGGCATGCCGCGTTCGACATCCTTGGGCGCCACGACAAACATCCAGATACTGGCGCAGGCCGGGAACGCACCGAAGGCGAACCCCCAGAGCGCGATCAGCATCGCTGCGCCTGTCAGTCCGGTGGCGAAGTGGGGGAATAGGGCCGTGCTGGTGCCGATCATCAGCGCCACCAGCAAGAGGGTGTGACGTACGCTGCGGTTGGCGGCAAATCCGGCAAAAATATTACCCATCACTCCCGCCACGCCGAAGAGCAACAGCAGCGAGCCAATCGTCGGCCCGTCGAAGCCGGCACTGTGCTTGAAGAAGGGTGCGACGTAGGTGTACGCGGCAAAGTGCGCCAGGCCGATCAGTAAGACAGCAATCAACCCGACCCGCGCTTGTGGGTTGATGAACAAGGCTGGCAGGTCACTGATGCGAATGGCTTTCTCCGGGTTGAGTCGCGGTAGCAGGAAGATCTGCGCCAATAACACGGGTACGCCCATCAGCGCGGTGATCAGGAAGGTCATGCGCCAGCCCATCAGCCCGCTAAGCCAGGTGCCTACAGGCACGCCCAGTACGGTGGCCAGGGTTACGCCGACCATGATGATCGAAGTGGCCTGGGCGACGCCGACCCCCTTGGGGGCCAGCCGGCCGCTGAGGGCGATGGCCGTTGCCCAGAAACCGCCGATGCTGATGCCCAGCAGGACGCGGCCGAACAGCAGCAGGCCAAAGTCGCTGGCAAAGGCCACGACCGAGTTGGCGATGATCATGATCAACGTCAGGCCGATCAACAGGTAGCGACGGTCCATGGTGCCAATGCTGACCGACAGCAAGGGGGCGGCGAGGGCGGCCATGATGCCGGGCAGGGTAACCATCAGGCCGGCATGGCCGGCGCTGATGCCCAGGTCACTGGCGACGTCATTGAGTACACCCACCGGCAGGAACTCACTGGTCACCAGGGCGAAGGCACCCACGGCGACCGAGAGAATCGCCAGCCACTGCTGTTTGACGCTCTGTTGATTATGTTCGGGGAGGCTGTGAGGAGCCTGGCTGACGCTTGGCATTGTGTTGAGGTCCGAAGAGGATGCAGCCTGAGGCCAGGCTGGGGGGAGAATGTGGAGGCAATTATAGGAATTGGTTCAGGCAATTAAACAGGCCGGTCTGTTTGATAGTCATCATCAATGCAATCAATGCGCCGCTCTAACGCGGCCTTGAACAGTCTGTTGGCCGTGGGAATACGGCATCTCAAGGCATCGAGATGCCGGGGCGATTCAGTCAGGCACAAATCAGTGGGTTGAACAGCGGCTCCAGCGCCAGCCGGGCACGGCTATCCTGGATCGCCGCCTTAACCGCCTCCTCGCCGAACACCAGCCCCTGCAGGTAGGTGAAGTGCGGGTCGAGCAGCCCGAGGGTGCCCAGTACCTGGCGCAGGTAAGGTGTCAGAAAGTCCGGTTGCCGTGCCTTTTCGCCCTGATGAAAGCCACCGGAACCGACCAGTACATACACCGCACGGTTGCTCAGCAAGCCGGTCTTGCCTTCGGGCCCTGAGCTGAAGGTGCGGTGAATGCGCAGCACATAGTCGACCCACAGCTTGAGCGCTGCGGGCAACGTGAAGTTATGCATCGGGGTGGCTATGAGCAGGATATCGCAGCGCTCCAGCTCGCGGATCAGCGTTTCGGAAATCTCAAACTCCGCTGCGTCGAACGGCGTGGTCGTCGCCAGGCCACGAGCGTAGTCCATGCCGAGCGGTGGCAGCGGGTGTGTGCCCAGGTCGCGCTCGACCAGTTCGAGCCTTGGGTGCCGTTGCCGAAGGGTGTCCACCAGTTCCAGTGCCAACTGGTTCGCATGGGAAACCAGGCCATTGGGGCTGGCGTTGATTAATAGAACATTGTTCATGCCTGATTCTCTGTCCGAAGGCTTTGGGTGAAGTGCATGCCATGGGCCAACAACCCCTGGCGAAAGTAAAAACGTTGGGCCAACGGCATATGCAGCCCGGTATCCAGCACGAAATGGGCGCAACCACGCTGCACGGCGTCCTCACGAACAGCGTTCAGCAAGCGTGCTCCCAGGCCGCTGCGCTGCAGATCCGGATGCACCACCAGATCATCGACGTAGATGAAACGCCCGTAGAGCAGGTTTTCCAACTCGCGGTAACCGGCCAGGCCGACCACGTGCCCAGCGTCCCAGGCGGCCAGCAAACGGTACCCTTGCTCGCTCTGGCGCGCCAGTTGTGCCACATAGTGGGTCGGGTCGGTCACATGCGGGCGCAGTACGCGCATAAGGTCGAAACTGGCCTCGAAAGCCTGCTTGTCTTCGAGATGTCCAAGTGTGTAAGCCATGTCTGTCGTCCGCTGTAGAGAGGTAGCTGACCTTAAAGAGTTGATGGCTTAAGCTACAGGGCCGAAAAGTGCATAAATGACTAGGCCATGATTGCTCCCTTCTCGCTGGACCGTAGCCAGCCAGCGCCGATTTATCGCCAGCTTTATCAGCGATTTCGCGAGTCCATCGCCGATGGCCGCCTGCGTCCGGGTGATCGTGTGCCTGCCGTTCGCGCCTTGGCGGCGCAGTTGAACCTGGCGCGGGGTACGGTGGAAGCGGCCTATCAATTGCTGATGGGCGAGGGCTACCTGATCGCTCGCGGAGCCGCCGGGACGATTGTCACACCGCAACTGGCCGCCGTTTCCTCGGCCGTACTTCACGCCCCAACGGTTGCGATGCAGTATCAGTCCAATCATTGCGGGGCATTGCCGCTTGCCCTGCAGATGGGGCTGCCCGCGCTGGATGCCTTTCCCCGCAAACTCTGGACCCGACTGGCGGGCCGCCAGTTGCGCCAGGCTGGCCTTGAGGGGCTCGTGTACCCGGATCCGTGCGGCCACGCGCCGTTGCGCGCGGCCATAGCGACCTACTTGGGGATTGCACGGGGCATTACTTGCCGCCCGGAACAGGTGTTCGTGTGCGCAGGCTATCGTGCGTGCCTGGACCTGATCAGCCACACCTTGATGCGCCCTGGCGATTCGTGCTGGCTGGAAGAGCCTGGTTACTTCATGGCGAGGAATGCGCTACTGGAAGCCGGCGCACAGTTGGTGCCGGTCCCCGTGGATGACCAGGGGCTTGACGTTGCGCAAGGTATCGCCCGCTGCCCGGACGCGCGCTTTGCGGTCGTTACGCCGACCCATCAGAGCCCACTGGGCGTGTCGCTGTCACTGCCGCGTCGGTTGGCGCTATTGGATTGGGCCAATCGCCAAGGCAGCTGGATCATCGAGGATGACTACGACAGCGAATACCGCTATCAGGGCAGCCCCCTGCCTGCGCTCAAAAGCCTCGACCAGCAGGGCCGCGTGCTCTACACCGGGACCTTCAGCAAGGTCTTGTTTCCAGGCCTGCGCCTGGCCTATCTGGTGGTGCCGGCGGCGCAGAGCGAGGCCTTTGCCCGTCAGGCGGATCGTCTGCATAACCACTGCCCGCAGCTCCTCCAGGCGACTGTCAGCGCGTTTCTCGTCGAGGGGCACTTTGCACGGCACTTGAAAAAAATGCGCGCCCTCTATGCGCGCCGCCGCCAGTGGCTGGTCGAAGCGCTGCAACAACAGTTCGGCGAACGCCTGTTGATCAATCCCCAGGCGGGAGGCATGCACCTGATCGCAGGCCTGCGTGAGGGGGATGATGTTGCCCTCGCTCAGCGCGCCCGGGCCATTGGTATCGCCGTCGAGCCGCTGTCACAGTGGTACCTGGAGGCCAGGCCCAGGCACGGGCTGGTCCTGGGTTTTACCAACATCGCCAGCGCCGAACAGGCAGCGACAATGGCGCTTCGATTGGCTCAAGTCTTCTAGGGCTGCTACACGATTGCGTCTGCAACAGGATCCTGGCTTGTCAGCTTGCAGTGATATTGCTAGTGTCGGGCCATGACTGATTATTGCCTCACCTCGACTACCACCACCACGACCGGCGAAAGCGGAGCGTGCGAGGTGTCGTGAGTCAATAGCAAACGAACTTCAAAGGCCCGCCAGCGATGGACAGGGCCTTTTTTATGCCCTTGTGTCGCTGGTTAAAATGCAAGGAGATGCACTTATGTACGCCCTGTTGGTACTCGATATGCAAGTTGGGCTGGTTCATGGCCCGCAAAAGCCATGGCGCTGCGAGGCGCTGCTGGAAACCGTGAATGCCTTGATGGACAAGGCGCGCGATGCCGGCGCGCCGATTTTTCTCGCGCGCCATATCGGGCCCGTTGGGTCGGCAATCGAACCCGGCAGCCCGTTGACAAGGGTGGTGTCGGAACTGAAGCTGCTGGGTGGGGAAACGGTGTTTGATAAACGGCGGCCCAGCGCCTTTGCAATGACGGACCTGGCGGATAACTTGCGCGCTTGCGGCGCTACCGGCGTAGTGATCACTGGGCTGAAAACTCAATATTGCGTCGATAGCACCTGCCGTGCAGCACGTGATCTTGGCTTCGATGCCGTCCTCGTCGCCGATGGACATAGCTGTTCAGACACGTCGGTGATGAATGCCTGGGACATCGTCGCTCATCACAATGCAACGCTTGACGGACCATTCTGCCGGCTGGTTCGGGCTGAGGAGTGGCATTTCTGACGGCGGGGTTTTGCGCATCTGTTCTAATCGAGTGATTGCTCTGGGAAACACACTATGACCATCCGCTACGCAAAAATGATCCTGACCCTGATGCTGGCGGCCTTCGCCGCCCTTGTCGCGTTCAATAACATGACCGATTACGGCTCCAACTTTGCCTTCGTCCAGCATGTATTGAGCATGGACACCATCTTCCCCGGCAGTACGGCGATGTACCGGGCAATCACCACGCCGTGGCTCTGGCATGCTGCCTATGGGCTGATCATCGTAGGTGAAGCCATGACCGCCGTATTGTTGGCCTGCGGCGCACTGGTACTGTGGCGGGCCAGGCAGGCCAGTGGCCGGCAGTTCAACGCGGCCAAACGGGTTGCGATTATCGGCTTTACCGCGGGTTTGCTGGTGTGGTTTTTCGGCTTCATGGTGATTGGCGGGGAGTGGTTCCTGATGTGGCAATCCCACCAGTGGAATGGCCAGGAAGCGGCATTCAAGTTCTATATGGCGATGCTTGGGGTACTGATCTTTCTCAATCAGCCGGATGCCGATTGCGATTGACGCGTACCGACCAAGCGCCTCACACGATCAGCGAACGAATTTGACGTACACCCGTTCAGGGTCGTAGTCATCAAGGTTCTCGATGCTTCCACTGGGTATAAACCCGGCCTTTGCGATCAACGCCTGTGAGGCGGCGTTGGACGCATTGGTCGTAACAAACAGCTTGGGCGTCTTGCACGCCGCCTCGGCTGCCGCCAGCAAGCAAAGCGCTACGCCCCGACGCTGATAGGCGGGAGACACAACCACCAGTTGCACAAAGCCGTGATTGAAAAAATCGTGGGTGAGCACCAGGAACCCTGCGCACCGGCCTGCATCGACGGCTACCAGGCATTGCTGGCGCGCGACGGCATCATAGATAAAGACGTGACGACTGGCATGGGACGCTGCATAGGTGTCCAGTTCGATCAGGGCGTGCACGTCATCGGGTTCTGCCTGGCGGACGAGCCAGTTCGGGCTTGCGTTGTCGAGGGTCAATTTCAGCTCCGTTGTCTGGTCAGAGGGCGTTTTGTACGATATCGCATCTCGACAGCATGCTAGTAGCGCACGATATTTTTGTCGTAATCATCACCTCGCGTGAAATGACCTCTTCAGTTGTTGCGAGAACCCTCGAATCCCGGCTGTGCTTCAAACGCTTGGGCCAGAAAATCGATCAAGGTCCGGACTGACGGCAACAGCCCGCGCCTCGACGGGAAGACCGCGCTGATAACGCCTTCGACGGGCCTCCATTCGGGGAGCAAGCTGACCAGGTGGCCATCTTCGATTTCATCCTTGACCACGGCCAACGGCAGGTTGGCGATGCCCACACCCAGCAGCGCGGCACTTTTCAGGGTGGGCATGTCATCGCTGACCAGCCGTGGCGTGTGGCAGATCTCGGCCGTGACGCCTTCCGGCCCGTTCAGCCCCCAGACGTAATGCAGCATCGGGTTGCCCCAACTGATGCTCGGCAGTCCTGATAAGTCGGCGGGTAGTAGTGGCAGTGGATGCTGCTGCAAAAAGGCCGGGCTCGCGACCAGTGCCTGGGGGCTTCTGGCAAGCACCTTCATCACCAGATCGCTGCTTTCCAGCGGTGGAAAGCACAGGTTCAACGCAATGTCGTATCCCTCGCTGATCAGGTCCACCTTGCGGTTGAAACTTTTCACGTTGAGTTCGACGCTGGGGCATTGCGCCATGAACTGGCCGAGCAGCGGCGCCACCCAGTAATTGAGCAGTGGGGTGGTGCAGCTCAGGCGAATCACCCCGCGTGGTTCGGCTTTGTTGAAGGCGATCAGGTCCTCGGCAGACTCTGCCTCGGCGGTCATCGCCACGCAGTGGCGGTAGTAGGCCAGGCCAATATCGGTGACCTGGAACTGGCGGGTAGAACGCTGTATCAGTCGAGCCCCCAGCCGCGCCTCAAGCTGGCTGACCCGTCGGCTCAAGGTCGACTTGGGCATGTTGAGCGCCCGACCGGCTGCCGCGAAGCCGCCATGCTCAACCACCTTGGCGAAGAGGAAGAGTTCATTCAGGTCAAACATGCGCATCGTTCCATTTTTGAGATGGTGAAGTTTAATTCAACCACTACCGAACACCTAGTGCGACGACTAAGGTGGAGCCATTGTTTCTTCCGGCAACCATCATGAAGAAGGTTCTAGGCATTTATGGCAGCTCCAACCGGCGTTGGGTCGGTGATGGCTTCCAGGTGCGCTCGCTGCTCTCCCACAACATTCTGGGGCGGCATATTAGTCCGTTTTTTTTGCTGGACTACGCTGGACCTACTGAGTTTACGGCCTCCAGTCAGCGTCGAGGGGGCGGCGAGTATCCGTGTCGAGGGGGGGAGGCAGTCACGATTGTCTATGAAGGCGAGTTGGAGCACCGGGATTCAACGGGGGGCAACGCGCTGATCGGTGCCGGTGATGTGCAGTGGATGACAACTGCAGCGGGAGTGCTGCATGAGGACTATCACTCAGCGGACTTTACGCGCACAGGTGGAACACTGGAGGTGGTCCAGCTATGGGTAAAACTGCCCGATGCGCAAAAAATGATCGCGTTGAGCTACCAATTATTGAGGCGCACAGATGTTCCAGTGTTGGAATTGCCAGGTGCTGCCGGGCAGATTCGAATCATTGCGGGACAGTATGCCGGCCAGACAGGACCGGTTAAGACCGTTACACCGGTACACATATGGGACCTGCGCCTGCGCGCCGGCAGGCGCGTGACTGTGCACCTGAACAGCGGGTTCACCTGTGCGGTGGTGCTACTCGACGGTGTCGTGCGGCTGAACGGTGTCGACACCTTGCGCGAGGCGCACCTGGCCTTGCTGGACCCGCAGGGCAGTGACCTGCTGCTGGAGGCCAGTCGGGACTCGAAAGTGTTGCTCCTGAGCTGCGAGCCCCTGCACGAGCCGATGTGATCGGCAACGTATTCGTATCTGCACAGGATGTGCAGCGTCTGCCGGGCATTTGGCAGGCAATAACACCAGGGAGGTTCATCCATGCAAGAGGAAATGCAAATGAGCGCTTCAGGTAACGCTGCAAACTTTAATGGTCAGAAGCCGACGATTGATCCCACCGACACCGCCATGCTGTTGATCGACCACCAGAGTGGCCTATTCCAGATCGTCAAGGACATTGATGTTCCTCAATTGCGCGCCAACGCCATTGCCTTGGCCAAGGCAGCGACCCTGCTGAAGATCCCGGTGATCACCACCGCTTCGGTGCCCCAGGGGCCGAACGGGCCGTTGATTCCGGAAATCCATGAATCGGCACCCCACGCCCAATACGTTGCCCGCCGTGGCGAGATCAATGCCTGGGACAACCCTGAATTCCGTGCCGCCGTCAAAGCCACCGGCAAGAAGACCTTGGTCATTGCCGGCACCCTGACCAGCGTGTGCCTGGCATTCCCCTCTATTGCCGCCGTGCATGAAGGCTACAAGGTATTCGCCGTGGTCGACGCTTCCGGTAACCACTCGCGACTGGCCACTGACCTCACCGTAGCCCGTCTGGCCCAGGCCGGCGTGGTGCCGATCGACATCATGGGCACGCTGTCGGAACTGCAAGGCTCGTGGAACCGTCCGGATGCCCAGGAGTGGGCGAGCGTCTACACCCAGGCGATGCCGCACTACCAGCTATTGATCGAGAGCTACATCAAAGCGCAGGAAGTGGCAAACAACCACGAAGAACTAGACTCCGAGCGCAAGTAATCACGGTTTGTCCTTCCCGGGGCGCCCCATTTCGAGGCGCACCTTTTTATCAGGAGCATCATCATGTCTAAACCCTACGTTCGCTTGGACAAAGACAACGCAGCTGTTCTGCTGGTTGACCATCAGGCTGGCCTGCTGTCACTGGTCCGCGATATCGAGCCCGACAAGTTCAAGAACAACGTGCTGGCCCTGGCTGACCTGGCCAAGTACTTCAAGCTGCCGACCATCCTTACCACCAGTTTCGAAACCGGCCCCAACGGCCCGCTGGTCCCTGAGCTCAAGGCACTGTTCCCGGACGCGCCGTACATCGCCCGCCCTGGCCAGATCAACGCCTGGGACAACGAAGACTTCGTCAAGGCCATCAAGGCCACTGGCAAGAAGCAACTGATCATCGCCGGCGTCGTGACCGAAGTGTGCGTGGCGTTCCCGGCACTGTCGGCCCTGGCTGAAGGTTATGACGTGTTTGTGGTGACCGATGCCTCCGGCACCTTCAACGAACTGACCCAGCAATCGGCCTGGGCCCGCATGACCGCCAACGGCGCACAGTTGATGACCTGGTTTGGCCTGGCCTGTGAGTTGCACCGCGACTGGCGCAACGATATCGAAGGCCTGGGGACCTTGTTCTCCAACCACATCCCGGACTATCGCAACCTGTTCACCAGCTACAACGCGTTGACTGAGGGCAAGTAAGCCCAGGTGTGGAGGCTGTGCTGCGACAGGCAGTCACCATTTCAGCTAGAGACGAGGAGCGTTCAGATGAAAAACAACCAGGTTCCAGCTAACGACCCTTTATTGACCGCAGACAATCACGCCCTGTTGTTGATTGACCATCAATACCTTCAACTGTTGGCCGTGCGCTCTCATTCGGCCGATACAGTTGTTACCAACACCACCTTGCTGGCCAAGGGCGCAAAAATCTTCAATGTCCCGACGCTATTGACCACAGCCTATGCCGAGCGCCAGGAAATTTTCCAGGAGTTGCAGGCGGTGTTTCCCGAGCAAAAGCCCATCGACCGCACCGGCCTGAACTCCTGGGATGACCCTCGGGTACGCAAGTGGGTCGAAGACACCGGCAAGAAAAAACTGGTGATCGCAGGCCTGTGGACCGAGGTCTGCCTGAGCTTCGCAGTGTTGAGTACGCTGGCGGCCGGGTATGAGGTGTATATCGTCACCGATGCGGCAGGTGGGGGCAGCACTGAAGGTCATGAGCGGGGTGTACAGCGTATGGTGCAAGCCGGTGCCCGTCCGTTGACGGCGGCGGTCTACATCAGTGAGTTGCAGCGTGACTGGTCCCGTGAAGAGACGGCGGGCGAGGTGGCCAAGCTTTTTGCTGAACTGGGCGGGGCTTTTGGCCAAGGGTTGCGTTGGGAGTGGCAACTGCTTGGGCTAAAAGAAGGCACTCGATAGAAGTCGCGACACTATAAAAATAGTTTTCTGCTGAGCTGTTCAAGTCAAGCAGGCTTTGCCCTGCCTGACTTTCAGCTAACGCTTATTGCGTGCACTCATCTATGAGGCTTTACCCATGAACACAATAATGTTGGTTGGGCGGGTTCTTATCAGCTTGCTTTTTATCTGGAGCGGGCTTGGCAAGTTGATGAACTATGAAGGCACGATAGGCTATATCGACAGCGCAGGGCTGCCTCTCGCTTCAGTTGCCTATTTGATTGCCCTCGCCGTTGAACTGGTCGTCGCTCCTGCGCTATTGCTCGGTTTCAAGACTAAACCTGCGGCGGTCATCATCAGTGCCTTTTCTGCTGTAGCCGGCCTTCTTTTTCATTTCCATCCTGAAGATACCAACCAGATGACGCACTTGATGAAAAACCTGGCGATCAGTGGCGGGCTGTTATATGTGCTGGTGAGCGGTGGTGGGCTATACAGCCTGGATAGGTTGTTAAGTAAGAGATAACTAGAGGTGCTCCTCTCTTGGCCTGGTTGAAGTCTATGTAGGGACATAGGGCAACCGGGTCCTTTTTCATGAAGCGACAATAAGTAGCAGTGGTTTTATCTATGGGCGGGCCGTTTATGCAGCCACTGATCAACTATTTCAAAGTGGTGTTTAACCCAGGCCTGGCCGTGCTGCTATTTGCCTTGCGCACCGTTGCGGCCGGATTGTTGACCTTGTACCTGGCCTTTATCTTCGACCTTGATCAGCCAAAGTGGTCAGTGATGGCGGTGATTATCGTCAGCCAACCCTTGGGTGGCATGGCGTTGCAGCGTAGTTTTTCGCAGATTATCGGCACGTTGGTCGGCGCGGCAGTAGCGGTGCTGATCATGGGCGTTTTCCCTCAGGCACCGGTCCCATTCATTGTCACCTTGTCGCTGTGGCTGGCGTTCTGCACGGCGGGCGGGACGTTGCTGCGTTACACCAGTTCCCATGCCTTTGTGCTCAGTGGCTTCACCGCGGTCGTCGTGGGGCTGCTAGCGGTGCCGGAGCAGGATAATACCTTGATGCTGGCGATCACCCGACTCACTGAGACGCTGCTGGCGGTTGCCTGTGTCGGCGTGGTCAGCCTGTTGACGGCGCGCCCGGAAGCGGTGGCGCGGGGGTACTTTGCCAAGGTCGATCAGGTCCTGAAGTTGATGGCGGCCCATGCGGCTGCGGTGATACGTACCGAGGAGAGCGAGGCCGATTTCCATAAGCGCCAGATGCAGTTACTGGGCGAAATCAACGCACTGGAAGGCCTGCGCCGGCATTTGTATTTCGACGCGCCACGGTTGCGCAGTGCCAACGGCCTGGTGCAGTTGCTGGGTAATCAATTGGTATTGCTGACTTCACGCCTGACGGTGCTGCGCCGTCAACGCACGCTGATCGGTGAGCGTTGGCAAGGTGAGCTTCCCGAAGACATTCAACAGCTGCGCGCTGACGAACTGGCGTTCCTGGATGAGCTGGCAGTGGCGGGGCGTTCATTATCGCCTGAGGCGCGCCAGCGCTTTAGCGTGTTGCAACAGCGCTTTGACCAGCAGGCCAACAAGGTCGAGCAGCGTGACCAGCCCATCACCGGCTCGTTACGCGCCCTGGCGTGGGCCTTGCGTTGGGAACAGGCAAGGTTGTTGCAACAACTGGAGGAAATCCTGGAACTGAGCGATGCCATCCAGGAGGGCCGCCCGGCCAACTGTCTGCACCGTCAGAGCCGAAGTAACCCGCTGTACCTGGACTGGCGCCTGGCGGGAATGAACGCTGCCCGAGCGTTTATTGCCTTGCTCGTGTGCGGATTGATCTGGATCGAAACTGCATGGGATGGCGCACGGGCAGGGATGATCCTGGTGGGGATCCTGTGCTCATTGATGGCGACCTTTCCACGGCCCCTGGCGGCGAGCCAGAATTATGCGCGTGGATTTGGCCTGTCGCTGGTGATTTCAGCGGTCTATCAATTCATGCTGGTGCCCGCCATTGGCGACGTCGAAATGCTGCTGTTGATTCTGGCGCCGCTGCTCTATGTGATCGCCGTGGGTCTGGCCAGCCCGCTGACGGCCGGTATAGGCATGGGCCTGGGGCTTTCGACCTTCCTGATGGTGGGCCCGCAGAATATTGGGGCCTGGCAGAACACTGCGAGTCAGTGGTTCGAATTTGCCGGAGCGTATATCGGGGCTTGCACCTTATCGTTACTGGTGTATTCCTGGGTGTTTCCATTCAATCCGGTCCGGCGCATTCAACGTCTGTTCGATGAGAGCCGGGAGCAGGTCTACGTCTTGCTCAAGACCTCGGCGGCGGATCAGCAGCAGTTCGCCTTTGAAAGCCGGATGATGGATCGCCTGACCATGATGCTGGGCTTGTTGCCCGCGACCAAAGACCCGCGAGCCCATGCGCTGTTCGAGGTCAGTCTGGCCTGCATGGCCCTGGGCGTGGCGTTGAACCAGCTCAAGCAACAAGGGCAAAGCAATACATTGCTGACGGTGCAAACCCAGGCACGTTTGCAGTCGGTTCTGGACCAGTCAGGCCGCTATGTGGCGGGAAGGCACACCGTCGACTGGCAGGCGTTGACCGACGCATTGCGGCACCTGGGCGATGACCTGGACCAACTGCATGCCGCTGAGCTTTCGTCAGGGCATGAGCAGTTATGGTCAGTGTTTCGCATTCGCGTGGCACTGCTGATCGTTGCCTCGTTCATTGAACGCTACCGCGAATTTCTTGAACCCGATGAAAAAGGAGTGCCGTCTCTTGCCCATTGATTTTGAGGTGGGCGGCGTCTACCTGCCGCCCATTGCCCAGGCTCTGCTGCTGGCGCTACCGATTTTCATGGCGCTGGGCTGGTCCTTGCGCCGGCTGGGCGTGTTGCGGTTTGTCTGGCATGAGGCGCTGTTTGAGGGAGCGCTCTATGTCTGCGTGTGTGCTGTTGTGATTCTAGTAATGGGAGCCTCATCACCTTGAAAAAATATATCGCCCAACTGATTACCCTGGCGGTTGTCTTGCTGGCGCTGGTCCTGGGCTGGTTCGCCTGGGAGCACTACACCCGTTCACCCTGGACCCGCGATGCCAGGGTGCGCGCTGATGTGGTGACCTTATCAGCGGACGTCTCCGGGCTGATCGCCAGTTTGCGTGTGCAGGATAACCAGCATGTGAGCAAAGGTGACCTGCTACTGCAAATCGACCCGGCGCGTTATGCCCTGGCAGTCGAACACGCACGGCGCTCGGTTGAAGTGGCCCAGGCCACAATGGGCCAGTCCGAGGCCGCAATCATTGCCAGCCAGGCGCAGCTCAAGCAGCGCCAAAGTGAAGAGCGACGCCGGCGTAGCCTCAAGCAAGGGTTCGCCATCTCCGGCGAGGAGTGGGAGAAGTCCAATACCGACGTGGCTATCGCTCAGGCGCAGTTGCTCAGCAACCAGGCCAACCTCGGGCTGGCCCAAGCCAATGTGCAGTTGGCAAAGGCTGCCTTGACCCAGGCCGAACTCGACCTGCAGCGCACCCGCGTGGTGGCGCCAGTCAGTGGCTATGTGACCAACCTGCTGACCCGCCAGGGCGACTACGCCAGTACCGGCGGTGCCTTGCTGGCGTTGGTGGACAGCGACTCGTTTTATGTCAGTGGCTACTTCGAGGAAACCAAGTTGCCGCGCATCGCACAAGGTAACCCAGTGCGGATCCAGTTGATGAGCGGCGAGACCTTTACCGGAACCGTGCAGAGCATTGCCTTCGCCATCACCGACCGTGAGAACGCGCCCGGTAGCCGCTTGCTGGCCAACATCAACCCCAGCTACACCTGGGTCAAGCTGGCCCAGCGGGTACCCGTGAGAATTCAGATCGATCCTGCATACGCCGCCAAGGACCGCTTGCGGGCAGGTACTACGGCGACGGTGACGGTGCTTGAGCAACAGGAGCAACGCTGATGAGTGTGTCATTGCGCCGGCTTATACGGGTTTCAATCTCGCTGACGGTTTCGTTGTCGGCGGCCGGGGCCTATGCCGATAACTCCATGGACCAGAGAGATAACCTCAGCACCGGTATCAATGAGCGGCAAAAGGCTGAGCTGTCGGTCACACCGGGATTTGTCAGCGGCTCGTCCCTCAATGGCTTGCTGCGCAATTACTACCTGGGCCGTGATAACCACAACACACCGTCCAGGCGCGACCAGCGCGAGTGGGTGCAGGGCGTGTACCTGTCCTTTCGTTCGGGATACACCGACACGCCCATTGGGGTCGGGCTCGATGTGCATGGTTTTTATGGGCTCAAGCTGGATGGAGGAGGGGGCAGTGGCGGGGCCGGATTGCTGCCGCTGGACTCAAAAGGCGCGCCGGAGTCTGACTTTTCCGCTGCGGGCGCGGCGCTCAAGCTGCGCGGGTTTGACAGCCTGATGCAGGCAGGTGACCAGTACCTTGAAAACCCGCTGATCGCCAGTGGCGTCAGCCGCGTCTTTCCCCAGACATTTCGCGGTGTCACGCTCAAGAACTACAGCCTGGAACACCTGACGCTGGACACCGGCTGGATCGACTCAACACGCCAGCGCAACCAGAGCGGCCAAAGCCACTTGACCACCAGTTACGGCACCGGCAACAAGGCCGGGGTGGCCGCTGATCGTGAAAGCGCGTCCATGAGTTGGCTGGGCGGCGTCTACGCGGTGCCCGGCGGGATAACACTGACCCTGTATGGCGGCCAATTGAGTGATATCTGGAACCAGTACTACGCCGGGGTCAGCCAGCCATTCAAACTGACGCCTGGGCTTACGTTGACGCCGTACCTGCGCTACTTCAAAACCCGCGACCAGGGCCAGCGCCAGTTGGGCAATATCGACAACAACACCTACAGCGGCGGCCTGACCCTGTCCGGTGCAGGCCAGAGCCTGACCCTGGGGATGCAGAAGGTGGACGGCGACACGCCGTTCGACTACATGGTCCAGGACGACCGGACCTTCCTTTACCTGGGCAACTCCCAGCAATACGCAGACTTCAACGCGCCGGGCGAAAAGTCCTGGAAGATTCAATACCAGACCAGCCTGGCGTTTATTCGCGCGCCGGATTTCCAGCTAAGCACCTCATATACCCGCGGTGAAGCGGACCTGACCCGGGTCGATCCCAATAGCACAGGCTACGGCTACATCTATAACGCCGCCGGTAAAGATGCACACCATTGGGAGCGGGACGTCGCCCTGCGCTATGGGGTGCCAGACGGCAAGGCCAAAGGCTTGAATATCACCCTGCGCTGGGCCGCACACCGTTCAGCGCAGGGATATACCGCGCCGGGCAACACCCGTGGCAACTCAAACGCCGATGAGTACCGGGTGATTGTCGATTACCCATTCAGTGTTTTCTAGCCGCCATTCAATGAAGGTGTTGTATGAGTCAAACCCAATGGATTCGGGTGCTGGGCATCAGCTCGGCACTGGCCTGCGCCACGAGCGAGGCTGACAGCGTCAGCCTGCCGCCCCTGGCCCTGGGCAATGCCAGTTTCATGGATGGGGTCGCCGGCCCCGGTGCGTTGTTCGAGTTACCGGTGCAGTATTACCGCAGCAACTCGGCCTACGATTCCCACGGCCATGCACGCCCGGGGCGGCAGCAGGTGCACAGCACCACGGTACTGCCGCACCTGGCTTACTTCAGCAACAAGACTTTGCTGGGGGCGAACTATGGCGCCGAAGTGCTGCTGCCATTGGTGAACCTGGATATAGATATCGATCAGGGCCCCAAGGGACGACGGACGCGCCAGGGTGACATGATCGTCAGTCCGTTCCTGCTGCAATGGGCCCCGGTGTCGTTCTTCGGCCGCCCGTACTGGCAGCGCCTGAATTTCGTGTTCTCGCTGCCCACAGGCTCCTATAACAAGGATTCGAGCCTCAATACCGGGAGCAATGTCTGGGTGTTCAACCCCCATTACGTATTTACCTGGGAGTTGACTGACCGCCTGGAAGTCAGCGGTCGTTTCAACTATGCGTGGACAAGCCGCAACAACGATCCGGCGTCAGTCCTGCACGCCAACAGTATCCAGCCGGGAGAGGCGTTTCACAGCAATCTGTCGGTTTCCTATGCGCTCGCCGAGAAGTGGCGCGTCGGCGTTGCAGGCTATCAACTCAATCAGATCAGCGACGACCGGATTGATGGGCATCGCCAGCGTGACTCCAGGGAACAGGTGACAGGGATCGGGCCAGGCGTGATGTATCAGCAAGGAAAACAGACATTCTTCGCCAATCTGTATTTTGAAAGCGGTGCTGAAAACCGCGCGCAGGGCACCCAGTTGACGCTACGTTACCTTCATGGGTTTTAGTGCCTGTCAGTTGACAACCCGTTGATGAAAATCGCCGTGGTCTCGCTGATCAGGTGTTCGCGCGCGGCTTTTCCAGGGCATGGACTAAGCCCCAGCAGGCAACGCAACTGCATGTCGCCGGTCAGTGCATCAAGGAAGATCTTTGCGCGGGTCTGCGGGTTGCCGGGGATGACCAGCCCGGCTTCTTCGGCCCAGGTGAAGTAATCGGCCAGGCAGCTATAGGCCGTGGCGGGCGCAGCCTCGAAAAACGACTTTGCAGCCTCCGGCGCGCGCAGGGCCTCGGACACGATCAGGCGATGCAGGGCCAGGGTGCGAGGCGACAGCACCACATCGAGAAAGACTCGGGCAATGGTCTTCAGCGCCTCGTCTAGAGGCTTCTGGGCGAGAGTCATGTGGGTCAGCGGGCTGACGTTCTCTGCGCACAGCTGCTCGATGATCGCGGCGAACAACCCTTCCTTGCCGCCGAAGTAGGCATAGAGCGTGCGCTTGGAGCCGCCAATGTTGGCGATGATCCCGTCAACGCTGACCCCGGAATAGCCTTCTGCGAGAAACATATCAGTCGCAACCTGGAGAATACTTTGACGCTTTGCTGCTTGCCTCGGGGTAGGGGTTTGCATGTGGCTCGGCTATTCCTGGAAAGAACAATTCAAAAGTTCTCCTAGCCTACGCCGCTCTGCACAAGCCTTCCAGCCACACAGGGGGACGAATCAAGGGATTGTCCCGGAATGTTTTTTGTAAAAAACACTTTGATCACCCTTGACGAGTTATTTATTTGGGCGCATTTTCGTCAAAAGGGTACGGTAACGTACCGTACCAATTTATAACAACAACAGAGGTAGTGATCATGCGTTTCGTACACTTTGTGGAAGGCTCCAGCAAAGGCCTGGCCATTGAACACGCAGGCGTGCTGCGAGGTTTGACCGAACAGGAAAGCGGTTATCCGGGCACCCTGGAGAGCCTGCTCAACGCCGGCCCTGACGCGCTGCAAGCGGCCCATCAGCGCTTGAGCGACGCCCGTTTGCTCGATCCATCGAAGCTGCGCTACCTGCCACCGCTGGAGCGTCCGGGCAAGATTGTGTGTGTCGGCCTGAACTATGCCGATCACACCAAGGAAAGTCCGTACGAGCAGCCGGCCTATCCGACTTTTTTCCCGCGTTTCAGCACCAGCCTGATCGGCCATGGCGAACCCATCCTGCGCCCGCGTGTCTCCGAACAACTGGACTACGAAGGGGAGTTGGCGGTGGTGATCGGCACCGGTGGTCGACATATCTCCCGTGAACAGGCCCTGGCGCATGTGGCGGGCTACGCGATCTTCAATGAAGCCTCGGTGCGCGATTACCAGTTCAAGTCGCCGCAATGGACCATTGGCAAGAACTTCGACGCCACCGGCGCGTTTGGCCCGACCTTCGTCAGTACCGACGAACTGCCCGCGGGGGCTGTCGGCCTGAACCTGGTGACCCGCCTCAACGGCACGGTGGTGCAGCAGGGCAATACCGCCGACATGATCTTTGGGGTCGCCGAACTGATCGCCGTGCTCAGTGAAGCGGTGACCCTGGAACCCGGTGACGTGATCGTCACCGGCACCCCCGCAGGGATTGGCTGGGCGCGACGCCCGCCACTGTTCATGAAGCCTGGCGACCTCTGCACCGTGGAGATCGAAGGCCTTGGCACCTTGAGCAACCTGATCGCCGACGAGCCGCCAGCGGCCTGAGTCCACGCGTCAGTTTTCGTGAGCGCAGTACAACCGACCGACCGTTACCACGGTGGGCAGCGATCCCGGCTGCCCTGGTTTTGACCACCGGTTGTCCTGCCCCTTGAATGCCCAGGAGCAACTACCGTGCTGCAGATCAAAGACATCAACCATGTGCTCTACCGTCATCCCGACCTTGGGGTGGTCGAACGTTTCCTGACCGATTTCGGCCTGGTGGTCATGCACCGCACCGAGCAACGCCTGTATTTTCGCGGCACCTGCTCGCTACCCTATGTGTACATCGCCGAGAAGGCCAGTGAAGCCAGCTTTGGCGCCATCGCATTCGCCGTCGAAAGCCTCGACGATTTGCACCAGGCCAGCCGGCTGCCGGGGGCCTCGGTGATCCGGGCGCTGGAAGGTCCGGGAGGAGGGCAGTACGTCGCCTTGCATGATCCCTCGGGGCGGCGCATCGAGTTGGTCCACGGTATCGAAGCCGTGGGCACGCTGCCCCAGCGTGCTGCGCTGACCCTCAACTCGGCCCATCACAAGCAACGCTTTGGCGATGTACAACGGCCCGGCAAGGGCGCGGCACAGGTCCTGCGCCTGGGCCATGCGGCGATTGGCGTGCAGGACATGCCCCGACACCTGGCCTGGTACCAGCAAATGCTCGGCATGCTGCCTTCGGACCTGGTGGTCGAAGAGCCTGACCGGGACCGCCCGAGCGCGGCCTTCCTGCGGTTGAACCGTGGCAGCGCCTGGACTGACCATCACACCATCGCCTTGTTCCAGGCGCCGAAGGACTTCGTCCATCACGTGTCCTTCGAGGTGCAGGATTTTGACGCGCAGTGCCTGGGCCACGAGTGGATGACCCTGCAAGGCTGGTCGCCGTTCTGGGGGGTAGGCCGGCACATGCTGGGCAGCCAGATTTTCGATTATTGGCGGGACCCGTCCGGCAACCTTATCGAGCACTTCACCGATGGCGACCTGTTCAACCAGGACTCGCCCTCGGGTTACACCCAGGCGTGCGACGCCAGCCTCTACCAGTGGGGCCCGCCGATGTCGGTGGAGTTCTTCCTGGGTGGGGAGTGTGCCGCCGAACAGACCGTGCCCCGGTCGACTTCAGACCGTCAACGACGCAGTTGAGGACAGATGCCATGAACCAGGTAATCAGCGAGCAGGTGCTCGATAGGTTGTTTCGCCAGGCCCGTAGCCAGAATGGCTGGCTGGATAAACCGGTGGATGATCACACCCTGAAGAAACTCTACGACCTGGTGCGCTGGGGCCCGACCAGCGCCAACGGCTGCCCGGCGCGCATTGTGTTTTTGTGCAGCGCCCAATCCCGGCAACGTTTGCTGCCAGCCCTGAGCGCCGGCAATGTCGAGAAGACCCTGGGCGCCCCGGTGACGGCAATCATTGGCTACGACACGCAGTTCCATAAGCAGTTACCCAGGTTGTTTGCGCACAACCCCACGGTACGCGACTGGTTTGCCGACCAGCCGGATTTGCTTGAATCCACCGCCTTTCGCAACAGTTCGCTGCAGGGCGGCTACTTCATCCTCGCGGCCAGGGCCTTGGGCCTCGACTGCGGGCCGATGTCCGGGTTTGACCACGCACAGGTCGACCAGGCGTTTTTCGCTCCAGGGGCCGAGGGCATGCAGGCCTTTGCCGGGATGCAGATCAAGTCGAACTTCCTGTGCAACCTCGGCTATGGCGACCCCGCAAAACTCTTTGCCCGTAACCCGCGCCTGGACTTCGACGAGGCCTGCGCGCTGCTGTAACTGACTGACCGCACCCGTAAATCCTCCAGGCCGATCAAGCGTGCTGCGACGCATCACGCCTGTCGATCGGCCTGGCAAAACAACAACAATAAGGAAAACCTGCAATGCGAGCTCTATCCAAATGGCATGTACTTATCGGCGGTTTCCTCGCGTATCTGTTTGACGCCATGGAGATCATCCTGCTCACCATCGCACTCCCGGTGATCCGCCAGGACCTGGGCCTGACGTTCAATGAAGCCGGTATGCTCGCCTCGGCAACCCTGCTGGGGATCGGTTTGAGCGGCATTACCACGGGCTGGTATTGCGACAACTACGGTCGACGCAAAGCCCTGCTGATCTCGTTGATCGTGTTCGGCGTGTTGACCACGCTGGTCGCTACCACGCACAACTGGGGCTTGCTCCTGCTCCTGCGGTTTCTGTCCGGGCTGGGCTTGGGCGGGGTGTGGGGGATTGTCTCGGCCTATGTAACGGAAACCTGGCCTGCCCATCAGCGGGCACGAGCGATCGGGTTCGTGTTGAGTTCATTCCCGATTGGCGCGGCCATCGCGGCAATGGCGGCGGCCAGCTACCTGCCTGACTGGCAGACCTTGTTCATGGTGGCCGGGATCTCGACCCTGATCCCGCTGGCGTATCTGTTCTTCTTTGTGCCCGAGTCACCGGAGTGGACCGCGCAGAAAGCCCGCAACCTGGCCGGCCCCAGGCAGCACAAGCACGTCTCGGTGCGCGAAATATTTTCCCCCGAACTGCTGCGCCTGACCCTGCTGGGTACCCTGGCGGCGAGTTTTGCGGTGATTGGTTTCTGGGGGGCGAGTACCTGGTTGCCCACCTACTTGATCAAGGAGCGCGGACTGGACATTGGCATGATGGCCAACTTCATGGCGATCCTCAATATCGGCGCCTTTATCGGTATCAATGCCTTTGGCTTCATCGCCGACCACATCGGCAAACGCAATGCCACGCTCCTGTCATTGCTCGGCAGTGCGGTGATGTTGTCGATTTATGCACTCACCACCGATAACGCCATCCTGTTCTGGCTGGGGCCGATCTATGCCTTCTTCTACGCCTTCGCCAGTTTGTTTGCCTCCTACTTCAGTGCGTTGTACCCCACTCGGGTACGCACCCTCGGCGCGGGCTTCTGCTTCAACTTTGGCCGGGGCCTGGCGGCTTTTGCGCCGTTGCTTTTGAGCGGCATCGCTACCCACTACAGCCTGGCGTGGGGCCTGTTGGTGTGCGCCGGGTTCTTTGCCCTGGCCACCCTCACCCTGTTGTTCATGCCCCAGGTGGAGTCGGATCTGCCCGCCAGCGCGGGCGTGACGCTGAAAACCACGGATTCCTGATGTTTGAGATCAACCTGGAGTGTCAAGCGATGTTAGAGCAACGCGTAGAACAACAGATCCAAACCCTGGAATTGCGCCGCCGCCAGGCCATGGTCGAGGGCGATATGGACTTTCTGGAAAGCCTCTATACCCGCGACTTGACCTACAGCCACTCGGACGGCAAGAGCGACAGCAAGAGCAGCTACCTGCAGGGCATGCGAGAGGGCGTCTGGCGCTATCGGGGTTTCACCAGCCGTGACGAGCAGATGCGCAGGGCAGGGGACTGCGTGGTCGTTACCGGGCTGATCGACATGGACGTGGTGATCCGTGGCGAGCCCATGCTCCTCAACTCGCGCTACATCAGCGTGTGGAAGGCGGGCAATAACGGCTGGCAAATGATTGCCTGGCAATCCACTCGTTATACCCATGCCTGACGCCCGCTAAACCACAGCACAACTGGCAACTTGAACCCGGCCCTCGTGGTCGTCCGGGCAAGGCTTGCGCATGCCTGGAAACCGGGATGGCTGGAACTTTGACGTGATGGAATCCTGAACATGTACGTACAACAATTACAAAAAACGTATTGCAAGGCCCTTCTGATAACCGCAGGCGCAATGAGCCTGATCTCAAGCCCGGTGCAGGCCAGGGATTGGAGCGACACCTTCATCGGTTTTCGCTACGGTACCGACTTCACCGAACCCAGTATCCGCGGCAAGGTCCAGAAGGAGATCTACCAACTGGGCCATGCCAGCGGCAATGAAGCCGGTTCCAATTTTTTCAACCTGGACGTGCTCAAGTCCGACAGTAACGATCCAAAGAAAGACAGCGATTCGGGGGCAACCGAGGCCTATCTGGTGTACCGCCATCAACTGTTCCTCAGCCAGGTGTTCGAGCGGTCGATGGCGTTTGGCCCGGTCAAGGAGGTGGCCCTGAGCGGCGGGGTTGAGCTGAACTACAAGAACACCGAGTTCGCCACCCGCAAGCGCATGCTGGTGGCTGGCCCGACGCTCAAGTTCGACGTGCCCGGTTACCTGGATATCAGCCTGCTGTATGCCATGGAGTGGAACCACTGCGGGTTGAATGCGTGCCAGACCGAAAACATCCAGTTCGACCCGTACTATGTGTTGCACATGGTCTGGGGCATCCCGTTCCAGGTGGCTGGCGTGCCCCTCAAGTTCCAGGGCTTTGCCAGCTACAAGACCGAGAAGGGCAAGGATTACTTCAAGCAGGACACGGCCGAGGAAAGCCTGGTGCGTGCGTCATTGATGGTCGATGTCGGGCAACTGGCATTCGCTCGCAAAAATACCCTGCTGATCGGTCCAGGCTACGAGTACTGGAAACACAAGTACGGCGCGATCCATAAACCCGGCACCGACACCTACGCACCCACCGTGCATCTGGAGTGGCATTTCTAAAGCCCTTGGGTGAGCCGCTTCTGTGGCTCACCTTTTCCACAGAAGTGACTCTTGTTCATGTCTATTGAGAAAGGCTGCGAGTAGCCCGGGTAAAAATCCGGGTGGCGGCCTTGCTGTTGGGCGGATAGCGCTCAAAGAGTTGCTGTACCCAGTCTGGCCGGGTCTTGCTGGCGTCGTTGATCCAGTTGGCCACCGAGTCTTGGGCATATTTGTCGGATTCTTCAAGCATTGCGATCAGCAAGGGCTCGGCTATTTGCGGCTCGGCCTTGAGGTGGGCGATGTGTTCGCACCAGACGCCACGCGGGCGTAGGATTTCAACGCAGAAACGGCGTATTAGCGGATCGTCGCTACGGGCATGGCGGCGTAGCAGTGCCAGGGAGGTAGGCAGGTCCTGGGTCAGAAGCGGCCGCAAGGCAATCCAGGCCCATTCGCGCACGCCAAAGTGGCTGTCGGTGGCGAACCGCAACTGACTCAGCAAGGCCTTTTCCGGCTCACTGTTACGTTCGCAATAGGCATTGGCGAAGGCCGCCCAACTGCGCACGGTGTCCGATGGATGCTCCAGCAGCAGGTGCCAGGTCTGCTCGCGCAAGGGCCGGGCGGAGCTTTCCAGCCACTGCCCCAACAGGAGACCCATGGCGGCGACTTTCTTGGAGATGCCCAGCGCCTGGCCAGCCTGGGCTGCGGTCTGCAGGGCCACGGCCAGCGACGGGTCGAACTGCGGGGCAAGGGCCGCTGTCAGCGCCACCTGGTCAACTGCCAGGCACTCGCCCAAATTGCGGGTTGCCAGGCGGCCCTGGTCGATCAGGGCTTTGCGTTCTTCACTGATATCGATACGTTGACTGTGCAGCATCAAACACCTCCTTGTGTGATTACCGTGATTGAAGCAATTGAAGCCCGGGCCCGATGCCCATCTGGTAGCTTGATGCAGTTTGTCTTGGCGTCTTACTAAGTCAACGTTTTGTTTGATGTTGGTGCTGATCGGCTTGGTCAACGGGATGCTCTGCATTTTATAGGACGCCATCGCCGGCAAGCCGACTCCTATAAAGAGGGACGTTCCGCCTTCAGGCGCCAACCGCCCGCCCGTTGACGCTCGTGCCAGAAGCCGGCGTAGCGCCCGTTGTCGGCGAGCAACTGACGGTGGCTGCCAGACTCCACCAGGCGCCCTTCATCCAGCACCAGGATCTGGTCGGCCGCCATGATGGTCGGCAAACGATGGGCGATCACCAGTACGGTGGCGTTCTGGATCAGCGTGCCAATGGCGGCTTGCACGTAAGCCTCATTCTGCGGGTCGAGTGCCGCCGTGGCTTCATCCAGCAGCACGATGGGCGCGCGTTTGAGCAGGGCACGCGCCAGGGACACGCGTTGGCGTTCACCCCCGGACAGGCTGGTACCGCCTTCTCCCACCGGGGTGGCCCAGCCTTGTGGCAGGCGCGCCACAATCTCATCGACTCCCGCCAATGTTGCCGCTTGCGCCAACTGCCGGGCGCTGGCATCCGGGTTGCCCACACGAATATTGGCCTCCAGGCTGTCATCGAACAGATACACGTCCTGCATCACCAGGGACAGCTGCGCCATCAGGGCTTCGCTGGACAACGCGCGCACATCTACGCCGCCTACCTTGACGCTGCCCTCGCTGGCATCGAAGAAGCGCATCAGCAGGCGGGTGACGGTGGTCTTGCCCGAGCCCGACGCGCCGACAATCGCCGTCATTGTGTTGGGCTGGGCGCTGAAGCTCAGGTCCTTGAGCACCGGCGGGCCACTGGGGTAGGCAAAGCCCACCCGGTCGAATTCCAGGCTGCCGGGTGCTGTCAGGGGCAGGCTGGTGGCCGGCGCAGGCAGCGCGGGTTGGCGCAGGATGCTCGCCAGTTGTTCCAGGTCGTTGCTGGCCATGCGCAACAAACCGCTGCGCGCGGCCGCCTCCGCCAGGGGGCCGACAAACCGTGCGGCCAGGGCCAGCAACGCCACCAACTCGATAGCATCGATCTGTTGGGTGGCCGCCAGGGCGATGCCTACCGCTACCAACAGGGCGAACGCCAGTTGCACGCTCAGGCCACCGGCCAGCAACTTGGGAAAGGTCTGCGCCAGCATCGAGCCACCGGCCTGTTGCTGTGCGCGATTGGCCGCCTGTAATGGCCGATAGCCGCGCTGCGCCTGGCCAAAAGCACGCAGCACCTGCTGATAGCGGGCAAACTCCACCACCCGGTTGCCGGCTTCGCTGGCCGCGGCTTCGACCCGTGCATCATTGGCGCCAATGGCATTGGCCGACCAGTGATGGGTGAAGTAGATCAGCGGCGCACACGCAACCGCCGTGAGCCCCAGCCGCCAGTCAAATACAAACAGGGTCAGCGCAACGGTGGCAGGCACCACGACACCGGACACCACCGGGCCCAGATAATGGGCAAACAGCCCGGTGACCATCAGCGTACCGCTGGTGGCGCTGCGCGACAGTTGGCCGACTTTCTCGCTGTTGAACCAGCCCAAGGGCAGGCGCATCAGGTGCTGGCCAAGGCGTTCATGCAAGGTGGTGAGCACCAGCAGTGCCAGGGCGAACCCCTGCATCGCCTGCTGGTAGTGGGCGATGCAGGTCAGCAGCACCATCGCCGCCAGGCCGGCGAGCCAGGTCATGGCCAGCGGCAGGTTACCGGCAAACAGCGCGTGGAGGATCGGCACCAGCAACGCCACCGCCAAGCCTTGCAACACGGCACTGGCCACCAGCCAGGCGAGGTAACGGTACAGGCGCGTGGCGTGGGCCGGACCCAGCAGGGTCAGCAGACTGCGGATCATTGCGAGACCTCCACGGCGCTGGCGTGCCATAACCGGGCATAGGCCCCGTCGGCTTGCAGCAGTTGATGATGGCGACCACATTCGACAATACGGCCTTGGTCGAGCACGACGATCTGGTCGACATCGCGAATACTCGCCAGGCGATGGGCAATCACCAACACCGTGCGCCCCCGCGCCAGCGCTGAGAGCGCGTCCTGGATCAACGCCTCGGATTGCGGGTCGGCGTGGGAGGTGGCTTCGTCGAGGATCAGCACCGGGGTGTCCGCCAGCAGCGTGCGGGCGATTGACAGGCGCTGCGCCTCGCCGCCGGAGAAGATCGCGTCATCGCCAATCACAGACTGATAACCCCGGGGCAGGGCCAGGATGCGCTGATGAATCTGCGCCGCGCGGGCAGCGGCCTGCAATTGCTCATCGCAGGCAGTGGGGCAGCCAAGGCGCAGGTTATCGGCCACGCTGCCATGCACCAGTTGTGCATCCTGCAAGACAAAACCGACGTGCCGGTACAACTGGTCCGGGTCGATCTGCCGCACATCGACGCCGCCCACCAGCACCCGGCCAGCGTTGACGTCGTGAAAGCGCGGCACCAGCTTGGCCAGGGTCGATTTGCCGGCACCGGAACTGCCCACCAGCGCGGTGATCGTGCCCGCCTTGCAATGCAAGTCGATGCCCTTGAGGATCGGCTGCGCTGCGTCGTAGCCAAACTCGACCTGCTCGAAGGTCACGGCGTGCTCCACCGGTTGGCTGTAGCGTGGCGCCGCAGGCAGTTCTTCTATGCTCAACAGGGCTTCGATCCGCCCGGCGGCGGCCTGGGCGGTGCGTTGGGCGGTCAGGCTCTGATTGATCACCAGCAACGACTGCGGGATCACCACGGCCACCAGGGTTTCGGCGAACAGTTCCAGCGGCGTGATCCAGCCGCGACTCAACCACAGGCTGCCCACCCCCAGGCTGACCAGCAGAATCACCGGCACGCTCAGGGCCATCGACGAAATGGCTTCCAGGCGCAGCAAGGGCCGCACCCAGCCGGCGTACTGCCGGCCGAACTGGTTGACCGCCTGTTGATAGCTGCGATGGGCCTGGCCGACCCGGCCAAATGCCTTGACCACGGCAATCCCGTGTACGAACTCGACAATGGCTGCGCTGATGCGGGTCATGCTCTGGTCCAGCAACTGCATCTTGCTGGCAAAGCCACGCATCATCAGGGTATAGGCCAGCCCGTAGAGGGGCAGGGTCAGCACTGCCAGCAACGCCAGGCGCCAGTTCAGACTGGCCAGCCACACCAGCCCGGCCAGGGGGGTGACGATGGCGGCGGTGCGCTCCACGGCGTGATGGGCGATCAGGTGATGCAGGTCTTCGAGGTCGTCCTGGACTCCCTTGCGCACTGCGCCGGAATTGGATTCGCTATACCAGCCGAGGGGCACGCGGGCGAGTTTGCCGACCATGGCTTCGCGCAAGCTCGCTTGCAAGCGATGGTCCGCCAGATGGGTCAGCCACAACGCGGCACCGCAGGCCATCCAGCCGAGGCACAGGGCAATCACCACCCACCCGGCGCACAGCCATAGGGCTTGCCGGTCGACAGTGCCGGCCAGTAGCAGGCGCGCCAGTTCGGTCAGGGCAATGAAGGGCACCAGGTTCACCAGCGCACCGATGGCAGCGAGCGCTACACCGAGGCGAATCAGGTGGTTGACCGGGCGTTGCAGGGTGTCCAGGGCGGTAGTCATGGGTTTTTCCGTAGGCCGATACACGGTCAGGGATGCTAATCGCTCTCATTTTGGCGGCTACCCGTATCGAGTCGATTGCCCCTCGTATCCGCATGTTGGCCACGGGTTGAGCGTTGCAGCGCCAGGCCGCAGGCGTCGGAAGTTGCGCGATACGGTTGGAAATTGACTTGAATCGGGTAGAGGGCGCTCGCGTGCGTGGCTACCGTCCCGGGCTGTGCCTCTCAAGGGCAATCATTCTCAAATAAGCGCTATCCGGCAGACCTGCTCTCCCTGGATCGGCGCGTTTGCCCATGGAGTTGCAGATGTCAGTCGATTCGGGTTTGCAGGTGCGCGGCCTGCACAAGCGCTACAACAACGGTGTGCAAGCGCTGCGTGGTGTGGACTTGAGTGTCGGCCCCGGGATGTACGGGTTGCTCGGCCCCAATGGCGCCGGTAAAAGCAGCCTGATGCGCACCTTGGCGACCTTGCAGCAACCCGACGCCGGTAGCATTTATCTGGATGGCGTGGATGTGTTGGCCGACTCCGATCATCTGCGTCGACGCCTGGGCTACCTGCCGCAGCAATTGGGGGCATATCCGGGCGTCAGCGCACGTGACCTGCTGGACCGCTTTGCCTGGCTCAAGGGCCGTACCGACAGCCGCCAACGCCGCGCAGAAATCGAAGGCCTGTTGGCCAAGGTCAACCTGCAGGATGCCGCGCACCGCGCGCTGGCTACCTATTCGGGGGGCATGCTGCGCCGCTTTGGCATCGCCATGGCGTTGGTGGGTTCGCCACGCTTGCTGATTGTCGATGAGCCTACGGCGGGCCTCGATCCGGCGGAGCGCAATCGTTTCCATCGGGTGTTGGCGGATGTGGCCGCCGAATCGATTGTGTTGCTGTCGACCCATATTGTCGAAGATGTCGAAAACCTGTGCAGCCGCCTCGCGGTGTTGGCTGGCGGGCAGATTCTGGTGGAAGGCAGCCCGCAGGCGTTGCTCAGTGCGGAGCAGGGACGCCTGTGGGTGGCGTCGTTCGGGCGCGGCGAAGCCTTGCCGCCGGCCTTGCATGTGGCGGCTAGCCCCGAGGGCAGTCGGGTGATTGTGTATGGTGAGCGGCCTGCCGATCCACGCTTCATGCCCCACGCACCGCGCCTGGAAGATATCTATTACCTGGCGCTGGCCCAGGCCGGTGAGGCGGCCGACGCATGAGTACCTTCGCCCTGATGATGCGTGAAGCCTGGGTGGAAGTGCGCGCCGGGCTGCGCAGCGGTATTCCCTTGCTGGTATTTTTGGGCCTGGCCGGCTACCTGCTGATGTCCCTGACCAACGCCGACTATGTGCAGAAAATGGGCGCCAGCGACATCCCGCGCAATGCCCCGAGCCTGATCTACCTGATGGCCTGCGGGTGTATGTTTTTCCTGTTTTTCGCCTGGGCCTGGGTGTTTGCCCAGCCGGCCCTGCGTGATCGCAAGGCGCAGTTGGAGGAAGTGTTGCTGGCGCTGCCGGTATCGCTGCCGGCGTTGTTATGGGGACGGTTTATCGGCGCTGCGGTGGTCGCAGGCTTGCTGGCCAGTTCACTGATTGTCGGCTTCCTGCTGAGCCCGATCCTCGGCTGGTTGGGTTGGGTGCCGGTGGCGAGTATCGGTGCGCCGGCCTGGTCGGCGCTGGGCTTTGCCTGGGTCGCGCTGCTGTTGCCGGTCAGTACCGGCGTGGGCGCCCTGTATTACCTGTTGGCGCTGCGCAGCCGGGGCCTAGCCGCGCCGTTTGCCCTGGCCACGGGGTTGATGCTGCTGTGGATGTTCGCGGTGGTGGTGCTCAAGGGTGGGCATATCAACCCGCTGCTGGCGGCCAGTCTCGATCCGTCCCTGTTTACCTTCGCCCAGGCCCAGGTGGAAACCTGGACCGCAGCGCAGAAATCCCAGGCACTGCTGGACCTCACACCGGGGTTCTGGCTCAACCGGGGCCTGTGGTGTGTGCTGCCGCTGCTGCTGTTGGCCTGGTCCCTGGCCCGTGCCACGCGCCAGAGCCTGATGGGCCGACGTAGCGGTGCGGTGTTGGCAGAGCCGCCGATGCAACTGGCACAGGATGTGCGCTTGCCTGGCCCTTTGCTGGTCAGCCACTGGCCGCGCGCGTTATGGCGCGAAACCTGCTGGCAGATACGCCAGGTCTTTGCGCGCAAGGTCTGGTGGCTGGCGCTCGGGATGCTGGTGGTGATGGGCGTGCTCAGCGGTCTTGTGCATGGGGTGTGGCATGCCCATGGGCCGATGGTGCCGCGCGCTGACTTGACGTTGCCGCTGCTGGCCAGCGCGCTGTTCCTGGTGATTGCCTTTATGGTGGCGGCGCTGGTCGGCCTGATCTGCCGGCGTGATGATGTGCAGGGGCTGGGGGCGATGCTGCAAGCCACACCGGCGCCGGTGTGGCTGCGTACGTTCGGTCAGGTGCTGTGTGTGTTGCTCGCCACCCTTTCGCTGGCTGTGGTGCCTGGCGTCGCCAGCCTGCTGATCAGCGCTGTCGTCGCGCCTGCCAGCCTGGCGCCGGGGTTTGCGCTGATCTACTCGCTGTTGGTGTTTGCCCCGCCATTGCTGGAGTTGGCGATGCTGACGGTGCTGGTGCATGCGCTGATTCGGCGGTCCGGCCTGGCATACGCCACGTCGATGTTGCTGACGTTTTTCCTGGTGCTCAATCACGAACTGGGACTGGTGAGTTACCCCGCGTATGAAATGGCGATCCCGGGCCACATGGCGCTCTCGGCGCTGACCGGCTGGGCCCCGTGGCTGGCCTATCTCGGCACACTGGCCAGTTGGAAGCTTGCGGTGTGCCTGGTGCTGGTCGCACTGGCGGCCCTGGCCGTGCCCCGAGGGCCGGAGCGCCGACGTCTTGCCGACCTGAGTACGCGAGTGCGCGGTGTACCCGGTGTGTTGCTGACAGTGGGTGTGCTGGTGATGTTGGGCAGCGGTAACGTGTTGCACCGCCAGTTGGTGGAGCGGGGCGATTATCAGACCGCCACCCAGGCACGTGCGGACAGCGCCGCCTGGGAGCAGCGCTGGCTGGCCGGCGCCGGTGCCTTCCAGGTGGCCGGCGGGCAATTGCAGTTGCAGATCGACAGTGCCCAACGCCAGGTGCTAGGGCAGTGGACCCTGGAGGGCGTGACTGCTGCCAATGGCCATCTGGATGCCGAGTTGCCGGCGGGTCTGCAGGTGACGGGCGCCAGGGTGATGGACCAGTCGGTGGTGGTTGAGCAAGCCCATGATCATCTGCGGCTGGCCCTGGGCGCTTGTGCGTCGAGCGGTTGCCAGGTGACCTTGCACTGGACCCTGAATGCCACCGGTTGGTCGAGCGAGGGCGAGGGTATCTGGCTGAGTCCTCGGGCGTTATGGTTGGAAGCGCGACGGGTGGTGCCGCGCCTGGGCCTGGACCCGGAACGTGGCTTGCGTGCGCCAGTAGAGCGTCTGGCAGCCGGCTTGTCCGCTACCGCACCCGCGCTGCCCGAGGGGGCGGCGGTGGCTGCGCAAGCCGTTGCACCGGCCGGGGCCTGGCACTGGACCATCGACGCCCAGGGTTACTCCCTCAGTGGCCGCAGTAAACAGCCGCTGGACTTCGCTTATGCCCTGTCCTCAGCAACCGTGACCCATGAACTGGACGGTGTCCGGGTGCTGGCCGATGCCAGTCGCCAAGCGACCGCCCGCGAGGTGCGTGAGGACCTCACCGCCATGTCTGCCTGTATTGCGCAGCATCTGGGCGCAAGCCCACCGGTCAGCGACGTGAGCCAATGGCCCAGCGGCATGGGGGCCAGTCGACTGAGTAACGGTCACCTGTTGCTGGCCCAGACCCCGGACTGGGACGTGGCGCCAACCGGTGTCGGGCGCTGGGCACGACGCGCCCATATCGCCGAACTGTTGGCCCGCCAGCGGCTGCTCAGCGCCAGCGACCTGCGCGAGCAACCGGGTCACGTGTGGCTGAGCCAAGGTGTGGCCGCAGCGCTGGGTTTGCTGTGTGTCGGCGAAGTTGATGGCCCCGATGCCCGTGCGGCATTGATCGGGCTCAAGGCTGATGACCTGACCCGCGCCCTCGCCAGCGATGGCGAGCCGATCGGCACCCTGGCCAGCGCCCGGCAGCAGGGCTGGGCCGCGCCTTATGCGGCGCTGGCCAGTCTCGATTGGGTTGCCAGCCAGAGCGCTGCGCAACTGCTGGACATGACGGCACAAATCCGTACAGGCCAGGGATGGCCGCCATCGATCCAAGGGCTGCTGGGTGCGCCCTCGGATCAGGTGATCGCCCAGGCGCGTCAGCGCTGGGGCACGCCGCAATGAACCTGTCCCTCTCTTATCTGCCTGGAGTTTTGCATGCTTGATCAGTGGCTACTCAAACCGTTACGCCACCCGCAGGGTTGGCGCGCCAACGTCCTTACCCAAGCCCTGGCGCTGGCCTTGTCCAGCCAGGCGTGCAGCGCGTTTGCTGCCGACTACCAGTCCGACTCACAGGCCCTGGAGCTGGCGCCGGTGACCGTCAGTGCGCGATTGAACCAGGAAAGCGCTAGGGACATTCCCTTCGGCCTCTCGGTGATCGACGGGCAAACCCTGCAAACCCGGCGCCTGCGCACGCTTGAAGACGCATTGCGCGGCACCCCGGGCGTCGACGTCAATTCCTGGGGCGGTGCGAATGACGCCAATGTGCGTATTCGCGGGGTCGGTTCGCTGAACCAGATGAGTATGGATGACGGCTCGGTGGTGCTGAACGTCGATGGCGTGCCGATGTCGGTGCGCAATGCGGCCATGGCTTCCCTCGATGTGCAGCAGGTGGAAGTGCTCAAGGGGCCCCAGGGCACTTTGCTGGGGCGCAACAGCGAGGCCGGGGCGATCAACGTCACCACCCGCAAACCCACCCGTGAGGTAGAAGGCTATGTGCGCGGTGAAGTCGGCCAGCAAGGCCAGTTCATGACCGAAGGCGCGGTAGGCGGCCCCTTGACCGAGACCCTGGCCGGGCGCGTTGCGGTGCGTCGCAGCGGCTTCGATAACTGGGTCGACGACCAGCAGGACCGCGATCCGCTGACCGCGCCACGGGACCTGGCCTTGCGTGGCAGCCTGCTGTGGGACAACGACGCCGGCACCACCGGGTTGCTGGTTGCCGAGCGCCAGCGCGCCGAGCACTACGTCGGCCTGGAAATGCTGCGGCCCTTTGGCGACAGCCCGCGCCTGGACTACACGCCTGGCGTATTTGACGGCAACCAGAAAACCAACGAGCGCTATTCCTTTGAACTCAATCACGATCTGGCGCAAGCTCGGATCACCTCGATCAGCGCCTACACCAGCACCGACTTCAATGCAGTCAAGGGTTATGACCGCAACATCACCCGTGCACTGTACGGTTCACCCTTCGAATACCTTATTGAGGACTCGGCCCACGAACGGGTCTGGAGCCAGGACCTGCGCCTGGGCTCGCTGCCAGAGGCCGAGGTGTTCTGGGTAAGTGGGGTCAATCTTTCCCGTTCCGAGCGCAATTTCGACTCGAACAACTTCACCAACGGCGCGCTTCAGCAACGTGAGTTCACTACCAACAGCTACGCGGCGTATGGCGAGATCACCTTCCCGATTGCCGAGGACTGGAAACTCACCACCGGCCTGCGCCACACCTGGGATCGCAAGACCTACGGTGGCGAATATACGAGCGCAGGCAATCGGGCCAGCGACAGCCGCCAACTGCAAGACAACTACAGCACCGGGCGCGTGGCACTGGCCTATGCGCTGACGCCGCAGACCAATCTCTATGCCGTACTTTCCCGTGGTTACAAGTCTGCCGGCTTCAATGATTACGCGACCTCGGTCACGGACAGCGAGCCGTACAAGGCAGCCAAGGTCAGTGCGGCCGAAATGGGGTTCAAGCACGAAAGCGAGGGCGGTGCGTTGAGCCTGGAGGGGGCGCTGTTCTTCACGCGGGTGCGCGATGACCACTTGCTGGGGTATGACTTCAAGACCGTGGCCGTCAGTGCGGTGAATGCCGACACCCGCAGCAAGGGCGCAGAGCTGTCGAGCACCTGGCACGTCACTGACCAATTGACCCTGGGCAGTGCCGTGAGCTACACCAATGCGCTCGTGACCTCCGATGCCCGGGGTGTTTCTGGCGGTGACGTGGTGGCAGGCAGTCGGGTACCAGACGTGCCGCTGTGGAGCGGTAACTTCAGTGTGGCTTGGCACAAGGATCTGCCTGACCTGCTGGGATTACCGGCGCCCCGTCTCAATACATTGCTCAATTACCGCCTGCAGAAAAACCGCCCGGCAGACCCGCAGAACCACTATGACCTCAAGGGCTACGCCAAGCTGGACCTGCACCTGGGCCTGGAAAGCGGCGGCTCGGAAGTCTACCTGTGGGGCGATAACCTGCTGGATGCGCGCTATGACTTGTATGGTGCCTATTCCACGGCCCAGGTGTTGACCGGGATGCCAGGCAGAGGGCGCTCGGCGGGGGTGGGCTACAGCTATTCGTTCTGATAGAGGCTTGGCCAACAAACCTTATAGACGCTGGCAAGCCAGCGCCTACAAGGGGATTGATTCACCAATCAACCTGCTCCCCCTTCACGTCAGAACTGATAGGTGTAGCCGACGCCCAGGGTACGGCGTCGCGCGGGTGCGCCATAGGCTACCGGATCACTGTAGAACCCATAGGTGTCGTACGTCTGGTTCAGCAGGTTGTCGGCATAGGCATACACCTCGCCGAACTTGCTATGCAGGCCGGCGCGCAGGTCGAGTTTCTCGTAGTTATCCAGGTTGAAATGGTTCTGCGGATCTGCCGCTCGCTCGCCCACAAGGTGGTAGTTGAGGCTGGTGTTGAGGGTGGTTTCACCCAGACCGGCGAAACTGCCCAATGGATGCTCCCAGGCGACGTTGAAGTTGCCACTCCAGCGCGGTACATCCGGGGTCCGGTTGCCAGCGGCGACGTCACCGGCCTGGATGCCCTTCACCGCGCTGGTGATTTTCGCGTCGAGGTAGGTGGCACTGGCGGCCACGCTCAGGCCGTAGTCGAAGCGCCAGCTGCCTTCCAGTTCGGCGCCGCGGGTGCGGGTGTCGGCATTGAACGCATTGGTGGCGAAGGTTGCAGCGTCGTACCCCAGCAGATGGTCGTCGTGCACGCGGGTGAAGAACAATGCGCCATTGAGGCGGCCACGGCGGTCGTCGGTTTCACTCTTGAAGCCCAGTTCCGCAGCTTTGCTGACGGCGGCCTTGTAGGGTTCGCTGTCGCTGACCTGCGATGCATAGTCATTGAACCCACCGGACTTGTAACCGCGCGCCAATTGCACATAAACGTTGGTTTGCGGGGTGATCGCATAGCTCAGGGCAGCGCGACCGGTGCCGTAATTGTCCGTCAGCCTGCGTGAGTCGTTGACCGAGTCGCTGCCCGAGAAGTACTCGCCGTCATAGGTCTTGCGGTCCCAGGAATGGCGGTAGCCGGTGGTCAGTTTCAGCTGCTCGGTCAGGGGGAAGGTGACTTCGCCGTAGCCGGCATAGGTGGTTGTGGTGAAGTCGCGGAACTTGGCGCCTGAGGTGCCGTAGGTATTGCGCGGGGTGTCGTAGGTACGCTCGCTGCGTGTGGCGGCCAGCCCCGTGACCCAGAACACCTGCGAGTCGGGCAGGGAGCTCAGGTGTACGTCCTGGCTCCAACTGCGCTCAAAGGATTTGTCGACCACCCAGAACTCGCTGGGGGTGCCGTAGAGCGCGCCCATCAGTTTGCTGTCATAGGCGATCAGGCCTTCGAAATCGGCGGTTGAAGTGGAACTGGTGGAGGTCAGGCGGCTGTTGGCGAAGTCATGCTCGACCTTGATCGCGTAGCGCTCGGTGGTCTTGTAGTTGTCGTCGAACAGGCCGGGGGTGAGGTCCAGGCTCGGGTCGCTACCGTACGGGCGCAGCACCAGGGAGTTGGTGGCGCGCTTGGACTTTTGCCGCTCGGCGCTGAACAGCACGTGGGTGTCATCGTTGAGATCCCACAGCAGGCTGCCTCGGTATGCTTCGTTGCGGGGTTTGGTCTGGGGGTGGTGGGTCTGGTCGTTGTCGATCCAGCTGTCGTAACCCGCACGGCGTACTGCGAGGCGGCCGCTGAGGTTTTCCGTCAGAGGCCCGCCCACGGCGCCCTCAGTGAGGAACTGGCCTTGCTGGCCGACTTCGCCGCGCACATAACCTTCCCGTTCACGGGTCGGCTGGCGTGTGGTGATATTCACGGCGCCGGCCTGGCCAATTGCCCCGGACAAGGTGCCCTGTGGCCCCTTGAGGACTTCGATGCGCTCCACATCCAGGGTTTCGAAACCCAGGCTGCGCGACGATACCGGCACGCCATCGATATTGAACGCCACCGAGCTGTCATCCATCGACATCTGGTACAGCGAGCCCACACCACGGATCAGCACGTTGAAATCATTCGGACCGCCAGAGGAGTTCACGCTGACCCCGGACGTGTTGCGCAGGGCGCTTTCCAGGGTATTGAGGCGCTGGGTGCGCAACTGCTCACCGCTGATCACGCTCAGGCTGATCGGCACCTCCTTGGGATCCTCCTGCTCCATCCGCGCGGTGACGGTTGAAACCGGCAGTTGCAGCGGTTGGACGGCTGTATCGGCAAAGGCTGAATGAGTGAGTGTGCAACTGAGCAGAGCTGTTATAGTATAACAAATGTGCGGTGATCGACGGTGAGTCGTCGAGTGGCGTCGTGCAGACATGATGGGACCTTGACTGAGGTTTGGGGCAGTGCGCGTCGCGGTGGGCGACGGCGGCTAAGGGCGTAACTGCAGCGCGATAGATGCTAGTGATTATCAATTGCGCTCATCTACCCCAATGTGGTCTGATTCGAGCCGTATCCGGTCAGCAAGGAGATCCAAGATGTCAGCCGTTGAGGAGCAGGGGCGGGCGTTCATGCCGGTCTCGCGGATTATTGCCGATGGCTACGGGGGCGATTTCGGCCCGGGCTCCCAGTGCCGGGTCACCCGAGTGACCTTGCAGGGCGGGCTGGATATCGTGCGTTGGCAAAGTACTTTCGAGCAGCCAGTGGAGATGCCTCTGCATGACGACAGCGAGCGCATCCACTTCAGCTTTACCAACCTGCTCAAGGGCAAGGCCTCTTGCAGCTTTCGCGATGGTCGGCGGCAGCGCCGCTATGTCATTGACCAGGGTACCGGCAGCATCAGCTATGGGCGCAGTCGCAACGGCCTGTATCACCAGCAGGGTGAGATAGACAATATTACGGTGATGATCCATCCCGAATTGTTGACCCAGTGGGAACTGGAAATCGACCCGACCCTGTATAACGCGCTGGCCTGCGATCATTGCTTTCTCGATGGACACCGCAGCGGTGAAATGAGCGCCACCGCCCACCAATTGTCCAATGCCCTGACGTACGCGCCTGGCCAGCCGCGCAGTAGCCTGTGGCTGTATGGCCAGAGCGTGACCTTGGTCAGCCTGTTCCTGGAAGCACGGCGCAGCGTGGACTGCGCCTGTCGCCTGAGCCCCATCGATCGCCAACGCCTTCAGCATGCTCGCGAGCGCTTGCTGGCAGACCTGGGCAAAGCGCCCAGCCTGTCTGAGCTGGCCCGTGAATCCGGTCTGAGCCAGCCCAAACTGACGCGCGGGTTCCGGCAGTTGTTCCTCAACAGTGTCTACGGGGTGTTCCAGCAAGCGCGCATGACTCAAGCCCGCAGCCGGCTACTGGAAGGGGACGAATCGGTGATGCGCGTGGCGTCGGATCTGGGCTATGCCAATGCCAGCCACTTTGCTACGGCTTTTCGCAAGCAGTTTGGCATCAATCCGTCCCTGCTCAAGCAGGGTGGGCGCAGTACTTCCCTGGCCCCGAGCAAACTGTCTTAAGCTGCCTCGGTACGCGATTTGCTCACCGACCGACTGGCCAGCAGCCCCAGCTCGAACAGAATCCACATCGGCACCGCCAGCATGGTTTGCGAAAACACATCTGGCGGGGTCAGCAGCATGCCGACCACAAAGCAGCCGACGATTACATACGGTCGGCTTTTCTGCAGGGTCTGCACATCCGTGATATCGGCCCAGATCACCAGGAAAGTCGCCACCGGTATTTCAAACGCCAGGCCGAACGCCAGTAACAGCGCGAGGATGAAATCCAGGTACAGGGCGATATCGGTCATCATCGTCACGCCGTCCGGGGTTACGCTGGTAAAGAAGCCGAACATCATCGGGAATACCAGGAAAAACGCAAACGCCATGCCGGCGTAAAACAGCACCACGCTGGCGGCCAGCAACCAGGCGGCAGTGCGTCGTTCCTGGCGGTACACCGCCGGCGCGATCATGCCCCAGGCCTGGTGCAGCAACAGCGGCATGCTGATGAACAGGGCGATCATCATGGTCAGCTTGAGCGGTGCCAGAAACGGAGAAGTCACCCCAGTGGCGATCATCGTTGCGCCGCTGGGCAAGAAATCGCGCAGCGGTTGCGAGACGAAGCTGTACAGCGTCTGGGCAAAGGGAAACAGGGCGCAAAACACCAGGAGGATCGCCAGGACGCAGCGCACCAGGCGCGAGCGCAACCGGGTCAGGTGGCCGGTCACCGACAGGCGCGGGGCAGACAAGGGCAGGTCGCTCATGGGGCAGGTTGTCCTGGAGAAGGGGGGATTTCTGGCTGCGGCGCAGCGTCCAGGCGGATGCCGTCGCGCAGTTGCTGCTCCAGTTGCCGCAATGGCTGCTGATCGATGCCCTGCAGCAAGTGTTCGTGGTCCAGTTCCTGGGTGACCTGGGCCTTGAGCGTATTCATCGCCCGCTTGGCCCGGCCCAGCCACAGCCCGGCATTGCGCGCGGCAATCGGCAGGCGCTCGGGGCCCAGCACCAGCAGCGCCACCAGGCCCACCAGCAACAGTTCGCTAAACCCGATATCGAACATCAGTGTTTGCTGTCTGCGGGTCGTTGAGGCTCGGCTTGCACCTCAAGGCTGGCCTTTTCTGCGCTCGCCTGGGCAGCGGATTCGTTGCCCATGGAGGAGCGAAATCCCTTGATTGCCTCGCCCACATCGCTGCCCAGGCCCTTGAGGCGCCGGGTGCCGAACAGCATGACCACGATCAGCAGCACGATGACCAGTTGCCAAATCCCTATACCACCCATACCGACACTCCAAGCCATTGATTTGAAATATGAAGGCGCAGTGTGCCGAGGCTTTATGACGCAGCTGTGACGTTTTTGCGGGAATTGTGTGAGCCTGCCACTTGGTTGAAACATCCACTGTGTTGACTGTCGCCAGGTTCTACATAAAAGGTGGTTGGGTCATGGACAAAAAACGGCAGCAGGGGGCGGCGTTGTTGATGGTGCTGGTGGCCCTGGCCATGCTGGCGGGCGGTATGGCCTGGATGGTCGAACAGGGGCGCCAGCAGGTCGACAGCGTGCGTCTGGTGCAACAACGGGTGCAGGCGCGGGCGATCGAGCGGGCGGCGCTGGCCTTTACCGAACAGGCCCTGCAGGACCCGCTGTGGCGCGCCAGCCCGTTGTTCTGGCAGGCCATGCGCGGGCAGCCATTGAGTTACGACTTCAAGGGGGGCAAGGCGAGCATCCGGATTCGCGACCTGCACACCTGCTTCAACGTCAACGCCCTGATCGGCCCCGAAGCCGAGCGCGCCCAGCGCCAGTTGGTGCATTTGCTGGGAGCCGACATGGCTGCCGAACGCCTGGCCCAGACCCTGGCCGACTGGCTCGACGCCGACCAGCAGACCCGCCTGCAAGGTGCAGAAAGCAACGAATACTTGCGTCAATCGCCACCGCGCCTGGCGGCCAATCAACGGATGCGCGATATCAGCGAGCTGAACCTGCTGGCGCTTCCCGACGCACTCCGGGCCGTGCGCTACCCGCAGTTATGCAGCCTGGACGAGACCGCAGGCTGGCGCCTGAACGCCAATGCGCTGAACCTGGAGATGCTGGCGCTGCTGGATGCGTTGTATGAGGGAGAGGTCTCGCGGTCGGTGCTGACCCGGCTGGTCAGCGCGCGCCCGGCAGGGGGCTATCGTGATGCGGGTGAACTGCGCCAGGCCCTGGGGGCGATGGATGATGCGATGTTCGAGCGGCTGAGCGAAGGATTGCAGCTCAACGGTGACCATTTCCTGCTGCAACTGGAGGTTGACCTGGATGGCCAACGCTTTCGCAGCCAATACCGTGTCGAAGCCCAGGGTGTGGTGAAGTGGCACGCACGGGTACCGGCGCAAGGCATGCTGCTGCGCTCGCGGGAACCGATGCCGTTATAGAGTGCACGTGAGATTAAAGTATCCACAAAAGTGTGGGAGCGGGCTTGCCCGCGATAGCGTCTGTAAGAGCGCCGCAGGGTGTCAGTTACTCAACGTCATCGTTAACGACCATCGCGAGCAAGCCCGCTCCCACAGGTGGACGCGCACGATTCGACGATCAGGTCGGATGATGGGTACACCGAGCCTAGGCGAGGTGCCGAGTGGTGGGGCAAGAGCGTTTTGCTTACTTTTGCGCTGTTCAAAAGTGAGCCGCTGTAAGAGCGGAACCATTAGCCGCCGTTACCGCAGCAATGGATATGCTCCCTACACCAGCCCAAAACCCAGAGCCCAGAAGTATTAGAGAGTTGTGTAGATACTCATGGTCATCGCAGGCAAGCCAGCCCCCACATTTGGTTTGTGCTGTGCCCAAAATTCTCTGTTGAATCGAACTCCCACAAAGACAGTGCTGCAGGCGCCGGCAAGCCGACGCCTGCATCCTCATCAGATCGCCAAGTCGCCCCCATCGGCACGCTGGATCACCACCGTGGATGCACGTGGGCGTACAGTCCCAACCGTAACGTCAGTGGCGACCGTGGTCGATGGCCAGTTTTCCGGGTGCTGGATGTTGACGAACACCGTCTTGTTATCCGGGGTAAAGGTCACCCCCGTCACTTCAGAACCATTGGGCCCGACGAAGAAACGTCGCAGGTCGGCCTGGTTCTGGGCGTTGACCGGCACTTGCTTGCCCTGGGCATCGACCATATTGGTGGGGATCACCACCAGCATCTGGTCGTTGGTGTAGTCGGTCAGGGTCTTTTCGCCGTTGTCAGTCTGGATCCACATCACGCCACGGCTGTCGAAGGTCATGCCGTCCGGGCTGGCGAACTGGTTCAGGGTGGTCAGGCCGGAGCGGTTGAGGTCCGGGCTGCCAGCAGCGTTGGCGCCAAACACGAAGATGTCCCAGGTGAACGACACCTGGTTATCGGCGTCATGCCAACGAATGATGTGCCCGTGTTTGTTGTTCACACGCGGGTTGGCAGGGTTGGCCACCGTACGGCTGGTGTTGTTGGTGAGCGTCAGGTAGACGTCGCCATTGAGCGGGTTGACCGAGGTCCACTCCGGACGGTCCATCGGCGTGGCACCTACGGCATCGGCTGCGCCGCGGGTGTTGAGGATGATCCCCGGCAGGTTGGTGAATTTCGCGCCCAGGGTGCTGCCGTCGGTGGTGCTGGTGGCCACGTCCAGCAGCAACCAGTTACCACTGCCATCGGCGTTGAAGCGCGCCACGTAGAGCTTGCCGCTGTCCATGTACTTGGCACCGGTCGCCAGGCGATCGCTGGGGTTGGCATCGGCCGGGTCCCACAGGGCGGTGGAGACGAACTTGTACAGGTACTCGTTCTGCGAATCGTCGCCGCTGTAGAACACCACTGGCTTGCCGGCGGTGGTCAGGCCAGGCCAGCAACCTTCGTGGCGGAAACGACCCAGGGCGGTGCGCTTCACGGCGCGGGTCGAAGCGTTGTACGGGTCGATCTCGACGATGTAGCCATAGGTGCTGGCTTCGTTGCGGTAATCGTCGGTCGCGGTGGCGCCGCTTGGGGTCACGTTGAAGCGGCTGAACTCGCCGTTCACTTCGCTCGGGTCGCCAGCCACCGATTCCCAGCGATAGTTACCATTGCCGGTGCCCACGCCGATGCGCACCTGGTCTGCCGGACGGGCGCCACTTTTGTTGACGAAAATCCCCGGCCAGTTCTCTTCGCAGGTCAGGTAGGTGCCCCACGGGGTGTAGCCGTTACCGCAGTTGTTGTTGGTGCCGCGGGTCTGGGTGCCGGTGGTGGAGAACTTGGTCTTGACGTGATCGGTGCCTTTCATCGGGCCCGCCAGGTCCATGACGGTGGCAGTGGTGAAACGACGGTTCAACGGGTCGTTTTCCATCACCTGCCAGCGGCCATTGACCTTGGTGATGCGCATTACGCCAGCGCCGTGGGCGTTGATCTCTTTGCGCACTTCTTCAACCGGACGAACGCCGCCGACCAGGGTCGGGCCCGCCGGGTGCAGGGCTTGTGCGTCGATGTATTCATGGTTGATGGCCAGCAGGCCGTCGGTGGAGCTGCCATTGATAGGGAAGAAATGCATGCCGTCGTGGTGCATGCCTACCGAGTTGGCCTGGTCGGTGGAGGTGTTGCTGCCGTCGCTTTTCCACGGGGCTGCGTTGCTGTTCAGCGGCGTGCCCCACGGCGCCAGGACGTGGGCGGTGTAGCCGGCAGCCACGGTGCAGGCATCGGTGAGGGAACCTGGGATCGAATTGAAGCCCAGCTTCAGCGCAGGTTTTGGCGGCTGGGTAGGCGTGTCGTTGTCTGAACCGCCACCGCTGTCAAAACAGCCGGTCAGGCCAGTACCGGCAATCATGGCGATCGCGGCGCCGAGCCCGCCACGCACCACACTGCGGCGGCTCAGGTAGGCAGTGAGTACCGATTCCATCGGCTCATTGAGGCTCAGGTTGCGATTCTGGTTGTCGCCAGTCTCTCGACTCATTTCATCAGGTCCTTTGTAGATCACGGTTATTTTGAAAGGAGCCCGAACTCTAAGAGCCGAATGTGATGATTCGCGGTCGGTTTTGTTAAAAATGTATTTAAGTGTATTTATTTTGTTTCCTTTTGTTGCAGGGCGACACATTTCACTCCTGTTAAAAAACTGACATCAAAGCGTCATTAATTGCCCCCCACTATGCGGCCCCTATAAGAGTGTGCTTCAGGGTGAGGGAATAATGCTTTCAATGGTGCGGCGCGATGTATTGGGATGGATGACACTGGGTGCATGTGCGCCTTGGCTGGCCGGTTGCTCCAGTTTGAGCAAGGCGGGGCCGGCCGACAGTCAGCCGGTCGACCTGCTGTATATCGCCGACACCCTCGATGCACGCCTGCCGGGCCGCCCGGTGGTGCCCGCCACGCGCCTGGGGCCAGCCACACGCATCGGCCAGGCGCCGTGGATCACCGGGGCCAATGCGCGATTTCGCCAAGCCGATGGCAGCCAGTTGGATGGCCTGCTGGATGCTTCCTTAAGTGACAGCGTGCAAACCGGTGGCTATGCGGTACTCGGTGCCGTGCTGCAACGCCTGCGCGATGAAGCGGGGCATGAGAATAGCCTGACTCTGGAAAACGGCCAGTGCTGGAACGGCAGCGGCCTGGCCTACCTGACCCGTGGCCTGTCCGGGGTCCAGGGCAGCCAGTTGCTCGGCAGTGAAGTGCGGGTCAGCAGCGATGAGCGCGTGTTGTGGCCCGAACAATGCCAGGGCCTGTACCAGCAATTCGGCCATCCGGTGCTCGGCGCCGGGCTGGCCAGCAACAGTGCGCAACGCCTGGCCACTCCGGGCATGCAGGTGTTCCGCCGTGGCGGCGTGCGCATTGCTGTGGTCGGCATTACCGACCCTTATGCACGGGACCAGCAAGCGTCCTTGAAGCAATGGTTGCACAGCCTGCAACCGGTGCTCACTCAGGCCCGCGAAGAAGCCGACCTGGTGGTGGCCCTGGCCGATGTTGGTACCGGGCCGGGGTTCTGGCTGGCCGAACGCCTGAGCCAGGTGGATCTGGTGCTGTGTGCCCGTGGCCAGGATTTGTGGCCGCAACCGGTGGAAATCCTGCAAAGCTCCGGCAAGCGGGTGCCGGTGGTGCTGGGCGGGACCCGGGCCAGCGGCGCCTTCCGCATCCGCTGTCAGGCCCAGGCGGGGCAATGGCGTTTTGATGCGCGCTTTTTTCCGGCTCAGGCCAGCGCGTTGGACGCTACCGCCCAGGCCCACGCCCAGCGCCTGCAACCACGCCTGCAACAACAGCGCGCAGCCCATGCCGCCTGGCTCGACCAACCCCTGGCCAAGGCTCCGGAAAACCTCTGGCGCCGTGATGTGCGCGCCGGCAGTTGGGATCGCCTGTTGCACCAGGCCCTGGCCCGCGAGCCCAAGAGCGCGGTGTTGCTACCGGGCCTGCGCTACGACAGTCCCCTGGCGCGCGGCCAGATGATCACCCGCGAACACTTGATCAGCCTCAGCGCCAGTTACCCGGCGCCGGTAGTCGATGTTCCAGCACAGCAAGTGCGCCAGGTCCTGGAGAACGGCGCCGAGCAACTGTTTGGCGAGCCATTGCTGCTGGATAACAGCCAGGACTTGCCGCGCTGGCTCGGCCAGCCCTGGCAGGTCACCTATAGCCCTGGCGGCAAACGGGTCAGTGAGTTTGCCGAGCCGGTCGGCACCTGCCGCACCTTTGGCCTGGGCTTTGCCGCCGATGCCGGGCAACCGCTGTGGCAACACCTTGAAGGCTGGTTGCGCGAGCAGCCGGCGGATTGGCAACTGGCGCCCTTGCAATTGCCCGAAGTGCGCTACGTGCAGGGGCATCCGGGATGGCATCCACGGAGTGTGGTCAGTTGAGCCGGGCAGGCAGCCTGTTCAGCCTGCTGCTGGTCACGCTGTGTGCCTGGTTGGCGGCGCAATGCGTACTGCAACTGTGGCATGGGCTGGCGCAGCCGGTCGTGCCATACCCGGCATCGGCGCCGGTGGCCGACCTCTTGAGCAGCCACTGGACACCACGCCAGGCGCCCAGCGACGACCTGCCATTGACCACGCTCAAGGTCGATTATCTGGGCAGCCTCAAGGCCAGCCCGCTGCGCGCCACAGTGCTGGTGCTGCGCTACCAGCAACAAGAACGCACGCTGACCCTGGGTCAGCGCCTGGCCCCGGGCATCGTCTTGCACGACATCGATGAACGCGGGCTGATTTTTGACAATCAAGGGCAGCGCGAGCGCTTGCCATGGCCGACTGAGCGACCGGTGATCGGCCTCAAGCGCAAGGAATGAACCGAGATGCACATGATCAATAAATGCCTGGGCCTGACTGCGTTGTGCCTGGCCTTGAGCGTGACCCAGGCCCGCGCCGAAGAAGCGCCGGCCTTGTATGAAGTGAACTTCATCGACACCGAACTCACGGACTTTATCGACAGCGTATCGCGCATCACCAACACCACCTTCATTATCGACCCTCGGGTCAAGGGCAAGGTCACGGTACGCAGCCTCGACATGCTTGGCAGCGAAGCGATCTACGACATCTTCCTTGCCCAGTTGCGCGCCCAGGGTTTCGCCGCCGTCAACCTGCCCAATGGCAGCGTGAAGATCGTGCCGGACCAGGCTGCGCGCCTGGAGCCGGTGCCGGTGGAATCGACGCGCCAGGCCGGGCAAGGCAACGATGGCATGGCTACCCGGGTGTTCAGTGTGCGCAATGCCGGCAGTGAGCAGATACTCAATATCATCAAGCCGCTGATCGACCCGCGCGTGGGGGTGATCAGCCCATACCCGGCAGCCAACCTGCTGGTGATCACCGACTGGCGCAGCAACCTGGACCGCATTGACAGCCTGTTGTCGCAACTCGATCAGGTCAGCCAGGAACCCCTGGAAGTGCTGCCCCTGAGCAACGCCAGTGCCAACGACACTGCGCAATTGGTGACCCGCCTGCTGGCCCGCGAGCAAGGTGCCGACAGCGCCCAGGTGATCGCCGATCCGCGCAGCAATGCGTTGCTGGTGCGTGGTAGCGCCGACAGTCGCCAGCGGGTGCGCGCGCTGCTCAAGCAATTGGATCAACCGCAAAATGCCTTGCGTCCTTCGAACACCGTGGTGATGTACCTACGGCATGCCAATGCGGCTGAGGTGGTCAAGGTATTGCGCGGCTTGAGCCAGGACACGCCCGGCGCCGGCGGCGAAGGGGTACCGGTGGAGGGTGCGCCGAAGCAGGTCGCAGCCAGCGCCTCGGCGATTCGCATGGAATCGGAGGAGGGCACCAACGCGGTGGTGATGGTCGGCCCGGACAGCGAAATCGCCGCCTACCGCACCATCGTCGAGCAACTGGATATCCGCCGCGCCCAAGTGGTGGTCGAGGCAATCATCGCCGAGGTCTCCGATACCCGCGCCCAGGAACTGGGGGTGCAATGGCTGTTTTTGGGCGACTCGTTTGGTGGCGGCGCGGTGAACTTTACCAATGGCGGGACGAGCATCGCCGGCCTGGCGGGGGCCGCTGCCAGTGGCGACACGGCTGGCCTGGGCAAGCTGTTGGCCAATGTGCCCGGCGCCACCGCAGGCTTTGGCAAGCTCAACGGCGGCGGGCTGAACTTCCTTGCGCTGCTCAACGCACTGAAAAGCGAAAGCGGTTTTAACCTGCTTTCGACCCCGACCCTGCTGACCCTGGACAACGCCGAAGCGTCGATCCTGGTGGGCCAGGAAGTGCCTTTTGTGACGGGCTCGGTGACGCAGAACAACACCAACCCCTACCAGACCATCGAGCGCAAGGAGGTGGGGATCAAGCTGCGGATCAAGCCGCAGATCAATATCGACAACACCGTGCGCCTGGACATCGTGCAAGAAGTCTCGTCGATTGCCGACAGCACCGGCGCCAGCGATGTGATCACCAACAAGCGCGAGATCAAGACCAAGGTCATGGTCGAAGACAACGGTCTGGTGGTGCTCGGTGGGCTGATCGGCGACGAGGCCAAGAACAGTGACCAGCGGGTGCCGTGGCTCGGCGACATTCCGGGGGTAGGGCGGCTGTTCCGCTCCAACGCCAGCCAGCGCACCAAGCAGAACTTGATGGTATTTATCCGCCCGCGGATCATGCGCGACGGCGAGACCCTGGCCCAACTGAGCAGCGAGAAGTACCGCAACCTCAAGGTCAACTCCAACCTGGCATTGCCCGCAATCTCCGATAACAACGCCTTGCTGCGCCTGTTCCCGGCCAGCCGCGAACGCCTGGACGAGGGCGTGTGGTGAGTACGTTGTTGCCTTATCGACTGGCGCGCCAGGCGGGTTTGGCACGGGCGCCGGGCCCGCAGGGCTGGACCTTGTGCCTGCGTGAGGATGTCGACACCGACGCCTTGCAGGAAGTCTTGCGCGTGCACGGCCTGCCGACGGCGGTCGAGCACCTTGACCCGACGCAATACGAACTGCGCCTGGGCGCCTTGTACCAGGCCGGCGAGTCGGCCACGGCGGCGTTGATCGAGGGCATTGGCGAGCAGGTCGATCTTGATAGCCTGATCAACGAACTGCCACGTATTGAAGACTTGCTGGAGAGTGACAACGAGGCGCCGGTGATCCGCCTGATCAACGGCTTGTTCGCCGAAGGCCTGCGCCTGCGCGCCTCGGACATCCATATCGAAACCTTCGAACAGAGCCTGGTGGTGCGCTTGCGGGTCGATGGCCATCTGCGCGAGATCCTGCGCCCGCCGCGGGCCTTGTCGGCCATGCTGGTGTCGCGGATCAAGGTCATGGCGCGCCTGGATATCGCTGAAAAACGCCAGCCCCAGGATGGGCGTATCACCCTGCGTTCAGGTGGTCGCGAGGTGGATATCCGCGTCTCGACCTTGCCCGGCATCCATGGCGAGCGCGTGGTGATGCGGGTGCTCGACAAGCAGGCAAACCTATTGGACCTGGCCAACCTGGGCATGCCCGCCGAGGTCGAGCAAGCCCTGCGTGCCTGCCTGTCACGGCCCAACGGGATTCTGCTGAGCACCGGGCCCACCGGCTCGGGCAAGACCACCACGCTGTATGCCAGCCTCAATGCACTCAACGATGGCTCGTGCAACATCCTTACCGTCGAAGACCCGGTGGAATACGCGATTACCGGCATCGGCCAGACCGCGATCAATCCCCGTGCCGGCATGACCTTTGCCAGCGGCCTGCGGGCAATCCTGCGCCAGGACCCGGACGTGATTATGCTCGGCGAAATCCGCGATCAGGAGACCGCGCAGATCGCCGTGCAAGCCAGCCTCACCGGGCACTTGGTGTTGTCGACGTTGCACACCAACAGTGCGGTGGGCGCGGTCACCCGCTTGCGTGACATGGGCATCGAACCCTTTCTGATCGCCTCCAGCCTCAAGGGCGTCATGGCCCAGCGCCTGGTGCGCCGGTTGTGCCATTGCGCAACGCCAGCGCCATTGCAGGCCGCCGAGCGTCAACTGTGGCCGGAGCTGGCAACCCTCGAACAGAGCTTTCACCCCCAGGGCTGCGATGACTGCCAGGGCAGTGGCTACAGCGGGCGGATCGGGCTCTACGAATTCATCACCCTGGATGCCGGCTTGATCACTTTGCTGTACGACGGTGCCAGCGAAGCGGCCATGCACGAATACCTGGCTGACAAGCGCCAGAGCCTGGCCGCCATGGCCACCGACTGCCTGCGCCGTGGCGAAACCAGCCTGGAGCAGGTCCTGCGTGCGGTGCGTGACTGATGCCGACCTATCGCTACCAGGCGCTGGACCTGCGCGGTAATTGCCGCAAAGCCAGTATCCAGGCCGAAAGCGAGCGCCATGCCCGGCAACTGCTGCGCGAGCAGGGTCTGTTTGCCCGTGAGCTGCAGGTGCAGGGCGCGAGTCTGTCGAGCCCGCGCGGGCAACGTTTGAACCATGGACAGTTGTGCGAATTGACCCGCCAGTTGGCCACGCTCTTGAGTGCCGGTATCCCGTTGGTGGATGCCCTGGCTACCCTGGAGCGCCAGCTGGCGGAGCCGGCGATCCGCAACTTGCTGGTGGCGGTGCGCGGAGCTCTTGGCGAAGGCTTGAGCCTGGCCCAGAGCCTGCGCCGCCAGGGCGGGCAGTTCAACACGCTGTATTGCGCGCTGGTCGAGGCCGGGGAGCGCTCCGGCAAGCTGGCGCCGGTGCTGGAGCGGCTGGCCGAACACCTTGAGCAAGTGCAGAAACAACGGCACAAGGCACGCACCGCATTGATTTACCCGGCGGTGCTGATCCTGGTGTCGCTGGCCGTGGTGATCGGCCTGATGACCTTTGTCGTGCCCAAGCTCACCGAGCAGTTCAACCACACCGGGCAAAGCCTGCCGCTGATTACCCGGGTGCTGATCGGCGCCAGTGAGGGCCTGGTGATGCTCGGCCCGTGGCTGCTGGGGCTGGCCTTGCTGCTGGGGCTTGGTGCGCGGGTTTTACTGCGCCGGCCTCTGTGGCGTTTGCGGCGTGACGGCCTGGCCTTGCGCCTGCCACGCATTGGCGTGCTGTTGTCGGTGCTGGAAAGCGCACGGGTGTCACGCAGCCTGGCGATTTTGCTCGGCAGTGGCGTGCCGTTGCTTGAATCCCTGGAGGTCGCCACCGCCACGGTCGGCAACCGGCAGATTCATCAATCCCTGGAAACCGTGCGTGAGCAGGTCGAAGGCGGCGTGACCCTGTTCCGCGCCCTCAGTGCCAGCGGTCACTTCCCACCGATGCTGCTGAACATGGTCGCCAGCGGCGAGGCCAGCGGCACCTTGCCCGACATGCTGGAGCGGGTTGCCGACAACCAGGAACGTGGTTTTGCGCGCCAGGTCGACCTGCTGCTGGCGTTATTCGAGCCCCTGATGATTCTGCTGATGGGCGCGGTGGTGCTGTTCATCGTGCTGGCAGTGCTGTTGCCGATCATGCAGCTCAACCAGGGCCTGAGCCTTTGAACAGACAACCTGAAAATGGAGAACTTGAAATGGAAAAGCACGCCATGCCTGGTAATCGTGCCGTCAAGCGTCGCGAGCGCGGTTTCACCCTGATGGAAATCATGGTGGTGATTTTTATCATTGGCCTGTTGATCGCCGTGGTCGCCCCCAGTGTGCTCGGCAGCCAGGACAAAGCCATGCGCCAGAAGGCCCTGGCCGACCTGGCGACCCTGGAACAAGCGCTGGATATGTACCGCCTCGACAACCTGCGTTTCCCCACCTCCGAGCAAGGCCTGCAGGCGCTGGTCAGCAAGCCGAGCCTGGAACCGCTGCCGCGCAGTTGGCGTGCCGACGGTTATATCCGGCGCCTGCCACAGGACCCGTGGGGCAATGCCTATGGCTACCGCACCCCTGGGCAGCACGGTCGGGTGGATATCTTTTCCCTGGGCGCCGATGGCCAGGAAGGTGGCGAAGGCACCGACGCCGATATCGGTAACTGGGACCTCTAGGCATGCAGCGCAGTCGCGGGTTTTCGCTCCTGGAAATGCTGGTGGTCTTGTTGATCGTTGGTCTGTTCAGTGCTCTGGGCGTGGCCTTCCTGGATGCCGGCCAGGCGCCGATGCGCCAGGCCCTGGCACAGTTGGCCAACGAGGCACGCAGCCAGGCCGCCCAGGCCCGGCATGCCGGGCAACTACTGGGCTTGCGCTGGAATGGTCGGCAGCCGGAGTTCGTACGCTGGCAGGCCGGTGCGCCTGCGTGGCAGGTCGAACCGTCACGCGGCGCGCCCTGGCCGGTCGGTTTGCAACCTGATTGGCCGGTAACCAGCGAGCCTCAGGTGATGTTCACGCCCTCGGGTCTGGCACGTCCGGTGTCACTGACCTGGCGTTGGGCCGAGGGCCGTCAGCGCTGGCAATGGCAGGCCGACAACACCCTGCATATTGCGACCCTGCCATGAAGCGCCAACGAGGTTTTACCTTGCTCGAAGTCATGGTTGCCCTGGGAATTGCCGCGCTGATGGCGGTGATGGTCAGCCAGTTGTTGCGCCAGCGCATCGCGACCCACCAGGCCGTCGCGCAACATCGCCTGGGCAGTTTGTGTGCGCGGGAGCTGGAGACGCGCTTTGGCGTAGAGCAGTACTGGCCGCAGATCAATGTGGTGAGTGGTCAGTTGCGTCAGGGGCTCGCCACCTGTCATTGGCAACTGACCCTGGGCAATACCGGGGTCAATCGCTTGCGTCGTGGTGAGTTGACGCTGTTTGCCGATCCCGAGCAGCGCCAGCCGCTGGGTCAGTTCAGCCTGTTTCTGGTGCGCCCATGAAGGCCGCGCAGCGCGGCTTGACCCTGATCGAGTTGTTGGTGGCGATGGCCCTGACGGCGGTGGTCGGGGTGTTGCTGGCGGCCTTGGTCAATGGCTGGGTCAAAGTGCGTGAGCGTCTGGAGGAGCCCGGTGGCGAACCTCAGGTCCTGGAATTCTGCATGGCCCTGGAGCGTCGCTTCGACGCCCTGGTGCTGCGCCAATTGTATGAACAGCGCTTGCCCCTGGATCTGGCGTGGCTGGAGTGGCAGCCAGCTCTTGGGCAGTTGCAGTGGGTGGCCCTGGCCGCATGGCCACCGGCTGACGGTGCGTCGCGGGTACAACGCCAGCGCCTGCTGTTCGATGCCCGCCAGCAGCGTCTGGAGCTGTGGGTGTCGGCCGACCTGTACGCCGCCGACAAGCCACGCTGGGCGCGCAAGGAGTCATTGGCGCCGGTCGAGCGGGCCACGTTCAGTTTTTACCAGGGCACGCGCTGGCTGGCCTTTCCTTCTACTGTTGCCGCCCAGCCCAATCGCGGTGTGCGGATCGAGTTCGAGCATCATGGAGCCCCTTATGTCTGTACCTTCACCTTGCCCGATACCCAGCCGTGAGTCGGAGCGTCGGCATGTTTGAGCGTCTGCGGGCCAAGCCGCGGGAATGGTTGCTGATGCGCCCGCCAGCCACTGCCGAGGGCCGTTGGCAGTGGCTGCACTACCGCGCGCAACAGGCGTGTGCCAGCGGCGCCTGGCCGCCACCGCCTGCATTGCTGCAATTGCCGGGGGCGTTGATTATTCCTGCGCTCGATTGCAGCCATTTCTGCCTGCCGGCGCCGCCAGGGCTCAAGCGTTATGAGTGGCCGCAGCTGTTTGAAGAGTATGCGCAGCAACCGGCTGAAGAGCTGCTGGTCAGTTGCCTGTCCCGGGAGGCCGGCCAACTTGAGTTGCTGGTGATGCAACGGGAACAGGTGCAGCACTGGCTGGCCGAGTGCGGGCTACTGGGGGTACAGATCACCCACGGTTGGGCCGAATTGCAGTTATTGCCGCAGCCCGAGCCTGGGCATGTCGTGCGTTGGCAGTGTGAACTGTCGCTGTGCCTCAAGGCGCACTCGCGGCAATGGTTGGTCTGGCCGCAGGTGTTGGGGGAGCGCTTGCCCCAGGCCTGGCGCGAACTGCCCGCGCAGACGCTTGAGGGCGACTGGCCGTCGCGCCTGGCGCGCCTGGAGCAACTGCCCAGTGTGCTGGAGGGCACACGGCCGACGCGTGCCCGCGCGCAACGGGCCCCGTTGATGAACCGCTTGCAGCGACACTTGCTGGTGGGGTGTGTGGTGTTGGCGGCCTGTTGGGGCGCGGTGTATCTGCTGCAGAGCCTGCGCCAGATCGACGTCTGGAAAGCCCAGGTCACGGCGCTGGCCGGGCCTGCGAAGCACCCGCAACAGGCCCGTGTGGCGTTGGCGCGTGTGCAGGGCGAGGCGATCGACTGGCAGGTGCGCCAGCAGAAAATCGTCGCCCTGGAACAGGCGCTCTCGGCCTGGTTGCAACAGCAACCGGGCTGGTCGGTGATGAGCATGGCGTTTGACGGCAAGCATTGGCGCCTGGGCCTGCGCGGCAATGGCCCTCGGCCTGCGCCGGCGCAGTGGCAGGCGATTGCCCAGGTCGCTGGCGCCCAATGGATGGATGAGGCGCAAGGAGCTGGCGGGCAACTGCTCCTGAGTTTTGATTTGGGAGAACAACCATGAAAGCCCGGATGCAAGCGTACCTGACCCACTTCAACCAACTGCCGCCCAAGCGTCGTTATGGCCTGCTGGCCGGTTGGTCAACGGTCGTGCTGTTATTGCTGGTGTTGCTGGCACGGCCGCTGCTGGCGGCCTGGCAGGAGGCGCGCCAGTGGCAGGCGTTGGCGCAACAGGCCGGCGCGCTGGTCCCGCCGGCAGCGTTTTCCAACGAGCAATGGCAGGCGCTGGCCGTGTCGCGTCAATGGGTGTTGACCCGGGTCGAGCAACAGGGCGATCGCTGGCAATTGCAAGGCGAACTGCCCGGCCCCCAGGCCCTGCAATACCTGCTGCGCACCGTGCAGGAACAGGGCGGACGGCCCTTGCAGTGGAGCCTTACGCAAGGTACCGGCCAGGGCTATGCCTTCAGTCTGGAAGTGGCGGCCAGGCCATGAGTCGCGCCGTCATCCTCTGGGGCATTGGGGTATTTGCCCTGACCTTGCTGCTGGAGCTACCCGCGGCCTTTGTTGCTCGCCAGGTGCCGTGGCCGACGGGCTGGCAGCCCAGCGGTGTCACGGGCAGTGTGTGGAATGGCCGCGCGGCACGTGCCGGTGCCCTGGGCCCGGTGGAGTGGCGCATCAGGCCATGGAAGGCGCAGGTGAACCTGGGCTTTCAGCAACGCATCTGGGCGTTGTCGGTCCAGGGCTGGCCGTGGAATTGGCAGGCGCAGTTGGCACCGCGTGCGGTCAGCGCCTTGCCGGCGCCGATGTTCGTGCTGGACGGCCGTTGGGAAGGGCGATTGCAGGTCGATGGCGCTGGAGCGGGGTGCCGTAAAGCCGAAGGGGAGTTGCTGGGGCACGACCTTGCCGTGTTGAGTCCATGGCTGGTCAAACTGGGAAACACCCGGATAGCGCTACAGTGCCGGGATGGGCTGCGGCTGTTGGCCGACCTGCAACTGGCTGGCGAGCATCATTTCCAGATCGAAGCGCAGCCACGGCGCTTGCAGGTGGACGGGCAGATCGAACCGGGTGCCGCTGTGACCCCGCTGCTGGTCCAGGCACGCTGGTTACAACCGGCGGCGCAAAGCTTCAGCAAGGTGCTGGGTAGGCCCTGACTCCTATGGGAGCGGGCTACGGGCATTGGCAATGATCGAGTCCACCGCCTGCTGGGCAATCGGTGACAGCGTGCGCCCGGCCTGGCACACCACGGCGTTTCTGATGGTCAGCAAGTCGGCTGGCCAGCCCGGCTGGATGAACGGCATCAGGTCCACCAGCAAACCCTCATGCAGGTCCTGCGCAAGCCAGGAGCACCAGGTCAAGAGCAGCGAGTCGCTGGTCAAGGTGGTTTCACGCAGCAGGTTCAGATCGTTGGAGCTCAGGGTCCAGGGCAGCAGCGTTCCGGGCGTCAGGTCGAACAAGGCATATAGCGACGCCTCGTTTGACGGCACGACGCCGCTCCAGGGGTAATCGAGAATCTGCTCCCGTGCAATCGGTTGTGCCTGCCGTGCCAGGGGGTGATCGCGGCGGCAAAAGATCGACGCCGGTTGCGGCGGCAGGTGGGTGATGGAAAAGCGCGGATCGAATTGCTGGTCGGCCCGCAATGTGGCCACGACAAATTCCAGCTGGTCGGTTTCCAGTTGATGGGACAGGTGTTCCCAGAAGTTGACCTGAACATTGAGCACCAGCCGGGGAATGCTTTTACGCAGCTTGACCAGCACGTCTGTGGTGTTGAGGTTGGCGGCCATCGGCGTCACGCCAAACCGCAATTCACCGCCTTCGGTCCCGGCCAGGTCATTGGCCTGGGCCTGCATTCTCTTGGCACAACTGAGCAGCTCATGGGCGCGTCCGATCAGTTGTTTTCCGGCCTCGGTCAGGGTGACGGAGCGTGTGTCCCGGTCGAACAAGCGCACCCCCAGGTCGCTCTCCAGCGATTGAATGCTGCGGCTGAATGCAGTCTGTGAGAGGTGGGCGCGAGCTGCCGCACGGGAAAAGTGCAACTCCTCGCTCAAATAGACCAGGTGGCGAACCCGCTTCAAGTCGATTGAGTCGTCCACTGCATTAATCTTCCTTCATATTTGCATTGGACACCTTTAACACGCTCCCCGAAGATTCTCCAGCGCCAACATCGCCCGGCAGGCCACGTGCACTGCCTTCAATAATAAAAACGATGGGGAAGTTCTGTGGCAAACCACTTTCAGTTTGATCGAGTACGGCCCTGTGCATTGACCGCCGTCCTCGCACTCGGCACCAGCATCCAGGCCCAGGCCATCAGCTTCAATGTCGGAGAAATCGAGGGGCAGTTCGACTCGTCGTTGTCCATTGGCAGCAGTTGGGCGTTGCGTAACGCAGACCCGGCTTATGTGGGCACCTGGAACGGCGGGCACGCTTCCAGCCAGAGTGCCGATGATGGACGCATGAATTTTCGTAAAGGCGAGACCTTTTCGAAGATCTTCAAGGGCGTGCACGACTTGCAACTGAGCTACGGCGATACCGGTGTCTTTGTGCGCGGCAAATATTGGTACGACTTCGAACTCAAGGACGAGAGCCGCCGCTACTTGCCCATCAGCGATAGCAATCGCAAGGAAGCGGCCCAGTCATCCGGTGCGCAAATCCTCGATGCATTCATCTATCACAACTATTTCATCGACGGCCAACCCGGCAATGCGCGGGTGGGCAAACAGGTGATCAGTTGGGGCGAGAGTACGTTTATCGGTAACGGGATCAACGTGATCAACCCCACCGATGTGGCCGCTTTCCGCCGGCCAGGGGCAGAGATCAAGGAAGGGCTGATCCCGGTGAACATGCTGTTTCTATCCCAGGGCTTGACCGACAGCGTGTCTGCCGAGGTGTTCTACCAGTTGGAGTGGGACCAGACGGTTCTGGATAACTGCGGCACTTTTTTCGGCTCGGACGTGATGGCCGACGGCTGTAGCACGCGCATGGGGTTTTCGCCGCCGTGGGATCCCAGCGGGCAGTATCACTTCACGCGCGGCGCCGATCGTGATGCGCGTGACAGCGGCCAGTTCGGGGTGGCGCTGCGCTGGCAGGCTGAGGCTCTGAACAATACCGAGTTCGGGCTGTATGCCATGAACTATCACAGCCGCGCACCTTTTGTCGGCGGCCGGGTAGGGGACAGCCCATTTGCGGTCAAGCCCGGCACCCAGGCGTCGAGCGCCGAGTACTTTGTCGAATACCCGGAAGATATCCGCCTCTATGGCCTGAGTTTTTCCACCACTCTGGGCACCACCGCCGTCTCCGGTGAGCTGAGCTATCGACCCAACATGCCGCTGTCCCTCAACGGCAGTGATGTGACGATTTCCGCCCTGGCCGGCTCGATGGCGGCGGACCTGGGCAGCCCGATTTTCGCCAGTGGGTTCGCCCGGCCGGTACCCGGCGAAGATTTCCACGGTTATGTGCGCAAACCGGTGAGCCAGGCGCAGGTCACGTTCACCCACTTTATCGACCAGGTGTGGTCGGCCGAACGCCTGACGCTGATTTCCGAGGTGGGTTACAACCATCTTGGCGACCTCAACAGCAGTGCCCTGCGCTTTGGCCGCGACAGCATCTTCGGCAATGGCGAGCTGCCGGATAACCGCAATTGCCCGACCATGGCCAACCCGGTCAACCCGCAAAACTGCAATAGCAAAGGGTTCTACACCCGCAACTCCTGGGGTTACCGGGCGCGGGCGATGCTTGACTATCAGAACGTGTTTGCCGGGGTGAATCTCAAGCCCAGCCTGTCCTGGTCCCATGACGTGGAAGGTTACGGCCCCAACTTCAACGAAGGCAGCAAGGCCATCAGTCTTGGCCTGGATGCGGACTTGAAAAATACCTACACGGCGAGCCTGTCCTACACCGATTTCTTTGGGGGTGACTACAACACGGCGACTGATCGTGACTTCGTTTCCCTGAGCATGGGCGTGAGCTTCTGAACCTGCCATCCGATAACAAGAAAAGGATTGAGCCTGATGAATTTTTCGACACCGGTTATTTATGGCAGCACGTTGGCGCTGCTGCTCTGCAGTTCGGCGATGGCCGCTGTTTCACCTGAGGAAGCGGCTCGGTTGGGCACCACGTTGACGCCACTGGGCGGCGAAAAAGCCGGCAACGCCGACGGCTCGATCCCGGCCTGGACCGGTGGTTTGCCCAAGGATGCCGGTGCGGTCGACAGTGCCGGGTTCCTGGCCGACCCCTTCGCCAATGAACGAGCGTTGTTCACCATCACTGCGCAGAACGTCGAGCAGTACAAGGGCCGCCTGTCTCCAGGCCAGATCGGCATGTTCAAGCGTTACCCCGACTACACCATGAATGTTTATCCCACGCACCGCAGCGTCAACGTGCCGCCGGCGATTGTCGAGGCCGCGCGCAAAAATGCCCTGAACACCCGGCTGGTCGCGGGTGGCAACGGTCTGGAAAACTTTACCAAGGCTTATCCGTTCCCCATTCCCAAGGACGGCCTGGAGGTGATCTGGAACCACATCACCCGTTATCGGGGCGACAGCATGAAGCGCCAGATGGTGCAGATCGTGCCGGATGTACGCGGCGTGGGCACGCCAGTGACTTATGACCACCAGTATGTGTTGCGCGAAAGCCTGGCCGATTACGATCCGGCCAAACCGAGCAATGTGCTGTTCTACAACAAGCAGACAGTGATTGCCCCGGCGCGTCTGGCCGGTAACGTCGAGTTGGTGCATGAGACCCTCGATCAGGTCAAGGAGCCACGCCAGGCCTGGATCTACAACGCAGGCCAACGGCGAGTGCGTCGGGCGCCGCAGGTGGCCTATGACGGCCCGGCCGCCAGTACGGATGGCCAGCGGGTGGTGGATAACTACGACATGTTCAATGGCGCGCCGGATCGCTACGACTGGCAGTTGGTCGGCAAGCAGGAACTGTACATTCCCTACAACAGCTACAAACTCGATTCGCCCACGCTCAAGTACGCGGATATCACCAAGGCCGGCCATATCGACCAAGGCTTGGCACGTTATGAGTTGCACCGGGTCTGGCATGTGGTTGCGACGTTGAAACCGGGCCAGCGGCATGTGTATGCCAAGCGCGATTTCTACATCGACGAGGACTCCTGGCAAGCGGCTGTGATTGACCACTACGACGGGCGCAATACCTTGTGGCGCGTGGCTGAAGCCCACCAGCAGTCCTACTACAACCATCAGGTGCCGTTCTACACCGCCGAAACCCTGAATGACATGATCAGCGGGCGGTACCTGGTGCTGGGCCTGAAGAACGAAGAAAAACGCAACTATCAGTTTGATGTGAAAGCACTGGAAGGTGAGTTCACGCCCAATGCCCTGCGTCAGTCCGGGGTGCGCTAAACCATGAAGACGACCTCGGCTCCTTCATCCTCGTTTGACTATGTAGCCCCTGTGCCGGCGGTGCCGTCGCGCGCCAGGACGCGCCGCGTGGTAGTGGCCTCGTCCCTGGGCAACGGCCTGGAAATGTACGACTTCACGGTCTACAGCTTTTTTGCGGTGATTATCGGCCAGCTGTTTTTCCCGGCTGACTCAGCGCTGGCGTCGTTGATGATGTCGCTGGTGACCTTCGCCCTGGGCTTTTTGATCCGGCCCCTGGGCGCGGTGTTGATTGGCCGGTTCGCCGACCGTTATGGGCGCAAGCAGGCGTTGACCCTGACCATCGCCTTGATGACCGTGGGCACCGGCATTATCGCCTTCACTCCGACCTATTCGAGCATCGGCATCTTTGCCACCGTGCTGCTGGTCTTTGGCCGTCTGCTCCAGGGCTTTTCGGCTGGCGGCGAGGTGGGTGCGGCCTCAGCGTTCTTGATGGAGTCCGGGCGTACCGATAACCGTTGCTTCATGGTCTGCTGGCAGGGCGCAAGCCAAGGCGCCGCCGCGCTGTTGGGCGCGCTGTCGGGGCTGGTGCTGACCACGATGCTGTCGCAGGAGGCGTTGCACAGCTGGGGCTGGCGTGTGCCGTTCATCATCGGATTGCTGATCGGCCCGGTGGGCTGGTACATCCGCCAGCACCTGGATGAAACCCACGAAAACATCGACAAACCCACGCCATTTCGCGACTTCGTGCGCAATCACGCACGCACCCTGGGGTTGGGCATCCTGCTGATGGCCAGCTCCACCGTGAGTTCGTACATGGTGGTGTTCTACATGCCCACCTACCTGACCCGCACGCTGCATTACCCCAGCAGCTTTGCCTTTGGCCTGGTGGCCTTTGCCTGTGTGTTGCTGGCCGTGGTGCCGCCTTTTGCCTCGCGTTTCGCCGATCGCATGCCCCGGCGCAAACCCCTGTTGTATTGGTTGTGCGGCCTGCAAGCGGTGCTGACCTATCCCGCGTTTGTGATGCTCGACCAGCAAAGTACGCTGCTGTGCCTGGTGGCGGTCTCGTTGCTGATTCTACCCATGGCCATCAGCGGTGGAGCGGGGCTGGCATTGTTGATGGAAGCCTTTTCCCGTGATGACCGGGTGACGGGGCTGTCGATCATCTACAGCTTTGGCGTGACGCTGTTCGGCGGTTTTTCACCGTTGATCGTGACGTGGCTGATTGCCCTGACCGGCAGCCCGCTGGTACCGGCCTGGTACTTGTGTGGGGCCATCATTTTAAGTGGCGCGGCACTGCGTTTCTACCCTGAGCACCCTGGGCGTCCCTGAATTTTCTGACCTGAACCCAAGAATAAGGAATCTACCGTGAACTACAGCCCTCTACACACGCGCCTGCAAGACAGTACCGAGCGTTTTGTCACGATCCGCCGCAATATCCACGCCGAACCTGAGCTTGGGCAGAACACCCGGGAAACGGCAGCTTTGGTCATTGGCTTGCTCGAAGGCTGGGGCTACGAAGTACACACCGGCGTCGGCGGTTGTGGTGTGGTCGGGGTGCTGCGGCGTGGCAGCGGCTCAAAAACCCTGGGGCTGCGGGCCGATATGGATGCGCTGCCCATCGTTGAGAAAAACGGTTTGCCCTGGGCCAGCCGTCGTGAAGGATTGATGCATGCCTGTGGTCACGACGGGCATACGGCAACCTTGCTCGCGGCAGCTGAACAACTGGCGTTGCATGCTGAGTTCGACGGTACGGTGAACGTGATTTTCCAGCCGGATGAAGAGGGCCTGACCGGCGCCAAGGCGATGATGGACGATGGTCTGTTCCGGCGCTTTCCGTGCGATGCGGTGTACGCCTTTCACAATATGCCGGGGTTCCCGGTGGGCCACGCGATCATCAAGAGTGGCGGGGTCATGGCCTCGTCCGAGCGGGTGTGCATCACGCTCACGGGGCGTGGCGGGCATGGGGCGATGCCGGAGCGCAGCATTGATCCGATCCCGGCATTGGCGAGCATCATCAGCGCGCTGCAAACCGTGGTGTCGCGCAATATCGGGGTCAACGATTCGGCGGTCATCAGCATTGGCAAGGTGCATGCCGGGACTGCCGTCAACATCATCCCGGAAACGGCCATGCTGGAGTTGAGCGTGCGTACCCTCGACCCGCAGGTGCGTGAGTTCGTCGAGCAAAGAATCCGTGGGATCGTCCTGGGGCAGGCCGCGTCATTTGGCGTCACGGCCCATATCGACTATCAACTGCTGGCGCCTGTGCTGGTCAATACCCCGGCCGAGACCCAGCACATGCTGGAGGCGGCCAAGCGGGCGCTGGGCACCGCCAATGTCCTGGAGCAAGTGTCGCTAAAGGCCATGGGCAGCGAAGATTTTGCCTGGATGCTGCATGAGGTGCCGGGGTGCTATTTCGGCTTGGGCAATGGCATGGGTGAGTTCAACGGTTGCTCAGTGCATAACGATCACTACGACTTCAATGATGAACTGATCCCACTGGGCGCGGCCTGCTGGGTGGCGCTGGTGGAAGACTACCTGCGCTGAGATCACGCCCCCTGTAGGAGCGAGCTTGCTCGCGAAGGTCGTCAACGATAACGCGGGCTTGCCGGTTAAGCGCGGCGCTCTCGGGTTTTTCGCGAGCAAGCTCGCTCCTACAGGGAATATCGCCATTACCAGGACTTTGTCATGACTATTGCGCAGATGAGTGCCGTCGAACTGCTCGAACATTTCCGCGCCAGAAGGCTGTCGCCGGTGGAAGTCACCGAGGATGCATTGGCCCGTATCGAGCGCTTCAACCCGCAGGTCAACGCTTATTGCTATACCGACCCGCAAGGTGCGCTGGACACGGCCCGTGCGGCTGAGCAGCGCTGGTTCAAGGGCCAGCCTTGTGGTGCGCTGGACGGCTTGCCAACCTCGATCAAGGAACTGACAGCGACCCGCGGGATGCCGACCCGTAAAGCCTCGCGGGTGATTCCCGCAGAGGGGCCGTGGGAGGTCGACGCGCCGATCACCACGTTTTTGCGCGACGCGGGCGCCGTTATCCTGGGCAAGACCACCAGCCCTGAGTTCGGCTGGAAAGGTGTGACGGACAGCCCGCTCTACGGCATCACCCGCAACCCCTGGGACACGCGCATGACCTCTGGCGGGTCGTCTGGCGGCGCGGCGGTGGCGGCCTCGCTCAACCTGGGGGTGTTGCACCAGGGCAGCGATGCCGGCGGTTCGATTCGCATCCCCAGCAGTTTCACCGGGACCTTCGGCTTCAAGCCCACCTTTGGCTACATTCCCCAGTGGCCGGCCAGCGCTACCACCCTGGTTTCACACCTGGGGCCCATGACGCGCACGGTGGACGATGCCGTGTTGTTTCTGCAAACCGTCGCGCGGCCTGATCCCCGGGATGGATTGCTGGGGGCGCCACGGCATACGCCCTGGTTGCCGCAGGACACCGACCTGCGTGGGCTGCGCATTGCCTACAGCGCGGATTTTGGCTATGTGCAAGTTGACCCTCAAGTGGCCCGCGCGGTGGCCCAGGCGGTTGAGCGCCTGGCGCAGTTGGGTGCGCAGGTGGAGGCCGTGGACCCTGGCTTCAGTGACCCGTTGGAGTTGTTCAAAACCGTGGTCTACGCTGGGGCCGTGGATTTGGCAAGGCAACTGAGCAGTGAGCAGAAGGATTTGCTGGATCCGGGCCTGCGGCGGTTTACCGAGCAGTGCCAGCACACCACCCTGGCACATTTCACCGCGGCCCAGGAGGCACGGGCTGCGCTGGTGGCGCGGATGAATCAGTTCCACAGCCGCTATGACCTGCTGGTTTGCCCAATGATGCCCATTACCGCATTCGAGGCAGGGCACGATGTGCCACCTGGCTCGGGGCTGGAGGACTGGATGAAATGGTCACCGTTGAGCTATCCCTTCAACCTGACCCAGCAACCTGCCGCGTCCTTGCCGTGTGGTTTTTCCAGCGAAGGCTTGCCGATTGGCTTGCAGGTGGTTGGCGCCAGATTTGCCGATGACCAGGTACTGCGGGTGTGTCGCGCCTATGAACAGGCGTTTCCCACGACCCATCCGCTGGCGCCTATAGTGAAAAACTGAAAATCGCGCCTGCGAACCGTTGTCCAAGCAAGGACCCCAAGACCATGACTGCACCTGTTTCCCTCGCTCGGCTGAGTGATATCCAAGCTCTTGAACAGCAGTACCCGCTGGCGGAGCGTAATCTTCCCGCCAGTACCTATGAGTTGCTACAGCGTTCGGCCGAGCGCTTCGGTGACCTGCCCGCCCTGTGTTTCCTGCCCACGGGCAGCATCGACGACCAGCCCTGGCGCATCAGTTATGCCGAACTGTTCGCCAAGGTCACGCAAACCGCGAATGCCTTGCACCGCCTGGGATTGCGACCAGGGCAGTCGGTATCCTTCCTGTTGCCCAACTTGCCGCATACCCACTTTGTGATTTGGGGCGGTGAGGCTGCGGGGATCGTCAATGCCATCAACCCGTTGCTGGAGCCTGAGCACATTGCCGAGCTGATCCGCGCTTCCGACACCTCGGTGCTGGTCACGTTGGCACCGTTCCCCGGCACGGACCTGTGGCAGAAGGTGACCGCATTGGCCGACCTGTTGCCGCAGATGCCCACGGTGGTGACGGTTGATCTGGCCAACCTGCTGGCAGAACCGCAACGCAGTGCCGTGAAGGCTCAACGATCACCGATGCCCGCAGGCGTACTGGATTTCGATGAACTGCTCGCCGCTGCCCCGGCCGATTATCTGGAGAGCGGGCGCGTCATCCAGCCGCATGACATCGCATCCTACTTCCACACCGGCGGCACCACCGGCACGCCGAAGCTGGCGCCCCACACCCATTTCAACGAAGTGGCAATGGCTGAGATCATTGGCCTGCACGGGCGATATGTGCCGGACGATGTGCTGTTGTGTGGTTTGCCGCTGTTCCACGTCAACGGGGTGATGGTCACCGGGCTTGCGGCCTTTCACCGGGGGGCCCAGGTCTTGCTTCCTGGGCCACAGGGTTACCGCAACCCGACGTTGATCAAGGACTTCTGGAGACTGGTAGAGCGCTACCGCGTCAGCAGTTTCAGCGGTGTACCCACCATCTATGCGGCACTGCTGCAGGTTCCCAACGCCGGTATTGACGTCTCCACCCTGCGTTTTGCGCTCTGCGGTGCGGCGCCGATGCCGGTGGAGCTGATCCGCCAGTTCGAAGCCCGCACCGGGCTGCGCATCATTGAAGGTTATGGCCTGACCGAAGGCACCTGCGCCACCGCCTGCAACCCTTACGAGGGCGAGCGCCGGCCCGGCTCCATCGGCCTGCGCCTGCCGTATTGCGAGGTCAAGATCGCGGTGCTCGACAGCGATGGCAACTATACGCGTGATGCCGCCACGGATGAGCCTGGCACCCTGTGCCTACGCGGTCCGACGGTGTTCAAGGGGTATTTGCAGGCGGACAAGAACGCAGGCATCTGGCTCGATGGCGACTGGTTCAATACCGGTGACCTGGGGCGGATCGATGCCGATGGTTACATCTGGCTGACCGGTCGCAGCAAGGACCTGATTATCCGTGGCGGTCACAACATTGACCCGCAGATGATCGAAGAGGCATTACATCGCCATCCCGCCGTGGCGCTGGCGGCGGCGGTGGGCAAACCCGATATCAAGGCCGGAGAGCTACCGGTGGTGTACATCCAGCTCAAGGCCGGTGAGCAGGCCAGCGCAGCCCAACTGATGGAACACGCCATGCAGCACATTCACGAGCGTGCGGCGGTGCCCAAGGATATCTGGCTGGTGGAGCAGATCCCGTTGACCGCCGTGGGCAAGACCTTCAAGCCGGCCTTGCGCCTGGATGCGGTGCGTCGAGTGTTCGAACACGAAGTGGGGCAGATTGCTGCCAGCAGCCAGGTCCAGGCGCTGAGTGACGAGCGCCATGGGCAGCGGGTGGATATTCACGTGCCTGGCCTGACGGCTGCGCAGCGTGAGCAGTTGCATCAGCGCCTTGGCGGTTATGCCGTGCGGTATGTGGTGTATTGAGGGGGCTGATAACATCGGCCAGCCGTTGATTTTTTTCAGGAAACCCGAGGAATCCTGAAAAAGTGTCTATCGTCTATGGGCAGGCAGTCGCGCACTTTGCGGTGCGCAATGTGATTTTCGATGCGGGTTCCTGGGGCGTCATGACGCCTGGAGCGCTATGGAAAAGCTCAACGTTGACCCCAAGGCCACACGGCAAGGAACCTCCAATCTTTCGATGGCACGCGGCTCTTTAGTCGCGTGCTCGACGCTGTTATTGGCGATGTTTCTGCTGGTGGGGTTGTTGCTGACCTCCATTGCCCATCACCTGAACCACGATGCCGGGGAACATAGCCGGCTCGATATCGAAAACGCCTTGCTATCGGTTGAAAAAATCGCCGGTTCTACGGTTAAGGACTACGCATTCTGGGGGGATGCCTATCAGCACCTGCACCAGGCGATTGACGTGGAATGGGCGTTTGTCCGGCAGAACCTTGGCGCTACGTTATTCACGGACTTGGGCTTCCAGGGCGTCTTTATTGTCGACCCTGCGGGCCGTACGGTGTACTCGGTGATTGACGGCCAGTTGCAGACGGTTGCCGTGCAGGATTGGCTGCACGCGCCGATTGATACGCTGCTGGCCCAGGCCCGCGCGGCTGCAGTCAACAGCCAGTCTGTCAGCCGGCTTATCAACGCAGGCGGCACACCCGCTGTACTGGCGGCAGCGGCACTCACGCCCGGAACCGATCCGGACGTAACGGCCGATGACGGTCCCCAATCGGTACTGATCTTCGTGGCCAAATTGGAACCGGCAAGGCTCGAAGCTCTGGGCCGGGATTTTGGTGTGCAGGGTTTGCAAGTCGCCTCGTCGGATGCGGGCTCGGCCAGCACTCCAACCTTGCAGCTCAAGGATAATGCCGGCGTCGTGCAGTGGTCCTCGGAGGACCCGGGGCATCAGCTGTTGGTCATCATCGTGCCCCTGGTCACGGTCGCCGGCCTGATTTTCGGCCTGATGGCCTGGTTCATCCTGCGCCGGACTACCGCTGCAGCACGGATCATGGACAGCAACTACGCCACCCTGCAAGCCAGCCGCGCGGCCCTGGCGGTCAGCGAGGAGCGCTTTCGTGATGTAGCGGAAGCGGCATCCGACTGGATCTGGGAGGTGGATAGCCACCTGCGGTTTACCTACCTGTCGGACCGCTTCGAGGCGATCACCGGGCTTGTGCGCCGCGAGTGCCTGGGGCTTGCGCTCGATGAGCTGCTGACCTCCGATCAGGGTTCGCTGTCGATCTGGTTCAAGGAGCACGCACGGCGCGCCAATGCCATCGTGCAGTGCAACTACCTGTCTGGCGAAGGCGAGGTGCGTATCTGCCGGTTGTCGGTACGCGAGATCCCGGGGCAGGGGTATCGGGGCACTGCCAGCGACATTACCGAAGAGGTCGCCGCCCGGCGGCGCATTGAATACTTGTCGCAACACGATGCCTTGACCGGGCTGGCCAACCGCACACGCATGCAGGAGTTTCTGGAGGGCAAGCTCAAGGCCTCGCCGACCCTGGAAAAACCGCTGGTGATGCTCAGCATCGACCTGGACCGCTTCAAACCGGTGAACGACCTGCTGGGGCATGCGGCGGGTGACGAGGTGCTCAACCAGGTCTCCCGTCGGCTGCAGGATTGCCTGCGGGGTGACGACCTGGTGGCGCGCATCGGCGGCGATGAGTTTGTGCTGGTGGTGGCGGACATGAGCTCGCCGCTGGAAGTGGAGAGCCTGTGCCGACGCCTGATCGACTGCATCGAGCAGCCGTTCTACATCTGCGAGCATGAAGTGTTTATCAGCGCCAGCATCGGGATTGCCATGGCGCCGGCGGATGCGACCCTGGCCGAAGAGCTTCTACGCTACGCCGACATTGCGTTGTATGAGGCCAAGGACGGTGGCCGCAATACCTGGCGTTTTTATGCCGGCGACATGAATGCCCGCATCATCGAGCGACGCCAGCTCGAAAGCGACTTGCGCCATGCGATCAAGAATGACGAGCTGCGCCTGGATTTCCAGCCGCGCTACCGCATCGAAGGCAAGCGCTTGGCCGGTGCCGAGGCCTTGGTGCGTTGGGAGCACCCGTTGCGTGGGCTGCTGGGGCCGGACGTGTTTATCCCGATTGCCGAGGAAACCGGGCTGATCCTGCCACTGAGCAATTGGGTCTTGCACGCGGCGTGTCAGGCCGCAGCGGGCTGGCCTGAGGACGTGATGATTTCGGTCAACCTGTCTTCTACCGAGTTCCAGCGCGGGCACTTGGTGGCGCGGGTCAAATCGGTGCTGGCCGAGACGGGTTTGAACCCGGCGCGGCTGGAACTGGAACTGACCGAAAGCGTGATGCTCAACGATGAGAAAATTGCCTTGAGCATCATGCTGGGCCTCAAGGCCCTGGGTGTACGCTTGCTGATGGATGATTTTGGCACCGGCTATTCATCACTGAGTTACCTGCGCTCATTTCCGTTTGATGGGCTGAAGATCGACCGCAGTTTTGTCGGTGGCCTGACCGCCAGCGGCGGCGACCAGTCGATCATCCAGGCCATCGTCGGCCTGGGCCGGGCGCTATCGCTGACGGTGACTGCAGAAGGCGTGGAGACCCTTGACCAGCTCAAGGCCTTGAAAATCGTGCAGTGCGATGAAGCGCAAGGCTTCTACCTCAGCATGCCGATGAATGCCCAGGCGATCAGCGAACTGATTACGCGACGCATGGATTAGGGCTTGCAGGTGTACCTACATAGATAATATGTTAACGATATAACTATAAATTATCTGTGGGAGGGGCTATGCCTGCCTTGTTGCACACCCGCACCGAGTTTGCCGACTGGAACCGTGACTTGCGTGCGGTGTGCGGCAATTTCAGTACCGCGCTTTCTGAGCGCCACAGCCTGTTTATCGGCAGTGTCCATGGCCAGGATGTGTGTGGCCTGGAGTTGGCGCATATCCGCACCAACGCGGGCTTGATCAGTCGGCAGCACACCCGTGGCGATGGGGATGATGATCGTCACTGTTTTCTGATCCTGCAAAGCAGTGGTCATCAGCTTATCCGACAAAAAGACCGAGTGATCGAACTGGGGCCGGATGATATTGCCCTGGTGGATTCAGCCCGGCCCTTTGAGATCGAGCCGCAAGGCCTGGTGCAAAATATCTCGGTGCATCTGTCACGCGAAGCCGTCAGCCGGCAGTTCGCCCAGCAACGCCTGTTTGGCAAGCTGGCGCGCAACAGTGTCTCGACCCATATGATCCGCGCCTTGGTCCGCTCGCTGGGCGACGCCGAGTTGAGTGAAGGTCATGGCGGCAAGAACGATGGCCCGGCGCTGGAGCAGGCGCTGATTGGGCTGGCGATTGCCGGCCTGGACGAGGGTGCCGAAGGCCAGCCCGGATTTGCTTGTGTAGGGCATGACGATATTTATGGGTTGGCCACCCGCCTGGTGGAAGCTTCCCTGCAAGAGAGCGAGCTGGGCCCTGAATACCTGGCGCGGCACCTGAATGTATCGGTGCGTCAGTTGTATCGCTTGTTCGAGCAGCACCATGAAAGTATCGCGCGCTATATCCAGCAACGCCGCCTGGAGCGGGTGGCCCAGGATCTGCGCGCCCGTGAGCTGCGCCATGAGTCGATCACCCAGATCGCCTTCAAGTGGGGATTTGTCGACGCCGCGCACTTCAGCCGGGCCTTCAAGCGCCATTTCCAGCATGCGCCTCGGGATTTTCGCCAGCACCCTGCGTAAGCCACGGTTTGGCAGGGAATGCCAAGCGCGTTGGCAGCCTCAGTCAAGTGCCATGGCGTGACAGGCTCTCTAATAGCCTGGCCTGGGCTGGGTTGATACCGAGCCGATCAATGTTGGAGAACAATAACAATGAGAATACGCAGCCTGCTGATAGGCAGCCCTTTGCTGATGGCCTCGCTTGCATTCGCAGGCCCGGCCCAGGTCGATGGGCCGCGCATCATAGCCGCCGACCAGGAGCCGGGAAACTGGATGAGCCACGGCCGCACCTACGATGAGCAGCGCTACAGCCCGCTCGACGGGGTGAATGCCGGCAACGTCGGCCAGTTGGGGATGGCCTGGACCACCAAGCTGGATATCGACAGCGGCACCGAAGCCACGCCGCTGGTGGTCGATGGGGTGATGTACACCACGGGTGCCTTCAGCATCGTCTATGCGATGAATGCCGCCACCGGCGAGCTGCTGTGGAAATACGATCCGAAAGTGCCCGCCGAAAACCTCAGCCAGGGTTGCTGTGGCCCGGTCAACCGGGGCGTGGCGGTGTGGCAGGGCAAAGTCTACGTGGGCAGTTTCGATGGGCGCTTGATTGCCCTGGATGCGGGCACTGGCCAGCCGGTGTGGAGCGTCGACACCCTCATTGATCGCAGCAAGAGCTACTCGATCACCGGCGCGCCACGCATCGTCAAGGGCAAGGTGCTGATTGGCAATGGCGGTGCCGAATTCGGCGTGCGCGGTTACGTCACGGCCTATGACGCCGATAGCGGCAAGCAAGTGTGGCGCTTCTACACCGTGCCGGGTGATCCCAAGCTGCCCGCGGAAAACGCGGCGATGAGCAAGGCCATGAAAACCTGGGATGGCGACGGCTGGGTCAAGTGGGGCGGCGGCGGCACAGTGTGGGACTCCATGGCCTACGATCCGCAACTGGACCTGCTCTACGTGGGCACTGGCAATGGTTCGCCGTGGAACTACCAGTTCCGTAGCAATGGCAAGGGCGACAACTTGTATGTGTCGTCGATCCTGGCCTTGCGCCCGGACACCGGCGAGTACGTCTGGCACTACCAGGTCACGCCGCAGGACCAGTGGGACTTCACCGCGACCCAGCACATGATCCTCGCCGATATCAACATTGCAGGCAGCGTGCGCAAGGTGATCATGCAGGCACCGAAAAACGGCTTTTTCTATGTCCTCGATCGCAGCAACGGCAAACTGCTGTCAGCGAAGAATTTCGTGCCGGTGAATTGGGCCAGTGGCATCGACCTGCAGACCGGGCGCCCGATCCTCACCGGCGCGGCGGACTATTCCAAGGAACCGAAGGTGGTGCAGCCCAGTTTCCTCGGCGGGCACAACTGGCACCCCATGTCCTACAGCCCGAAGACCGGCTACGTGTACATTCCGGCGCAGTACACCCTGGCGGAGTTGAAGGCGGCCAAGGCCCCGCAATTTCTGCCGAACAAATCGGTGGTCAACTTTGGCCTGGATGTGCCGGACCTGCCGGAAGACCCGAAAGTGCTCAGCCAGATCCGTGACGCCTGGAGCGGTGAGTTGATCGCCTGGGATCCGGTCAAGCAGCAGGCCGCCTGGAAACAGCCCTACATCAGTGCCGGCAACGGCGGCACGCTGGTTACGGCGGGCAACCTGGTGTTCCAGGGCACCGCCGACGGTCGGGTGGTGGCCTACCGTGCCGATACTGGCAAGCCGCTGTGGGAGCACCGGGCCAATTCCGGGGTGATGGCGGGACCGGTCACGTACACGGTCAATGGTGAGCAGTACGTGGCGTTCTCGGTGGGCTGGGGCGGGATCCTGCCGCTATTGACCGGCCCGCTGACCAACAAGGGCAAGGTGCGGGCCGAGTCGCGGGTCATTGCCTTCAAACTCGGTGCTACAGGCGAGTTGCCACCGCCCAAGGCCGCGCCCGTGCTGCCGGCCACCCGCCAGGTACTCACCGCGACACCCGGGCAACTGGCCCAGGCGCGTGACCTGTTCAACGGCCTGTGCGCCGGTTGCCATGGCCTGAATGCCATCAGCGGCGGGGTGGTGCCGGACCTGCGTTACCTGGATGACAACAAGCACGCGGCATTCCCGGCTTTTGTCAGCGGGGCGCTGATCAACCGGGGCATGCCCAACTTCTCCGACATTCTGCAACGCGAAGACATGGAGTTGATCCGCCAATACCTGGTCAAGCGGACCCAGGACTTGCAGGCCGATCTCAAGACGCTCCACTGACCCCTCGTTGAAATCTGCGCCTGGCGACTTCCTGTGGAGTCGTCATGGCGAAGCTTTGCCTCCAATTCCAATAACAATAAGACGGACTCGCCATGAAAACACTTAGTACGCTGACCCTCGGCACACTTTTCGCCAGCCTGGCACCATTGGCCCATGCCGACGTCAAGCCCGACCCCGGCGACTACACCGCCTTGCCCCAGGGCACTGATGTGGTGGTGCTGTACCAGCAGAACCCGCGGGGCGACAAGGTTTACTCTGGCGGCAAGAAAGTCGCCGACAACCTGGACCTGGACATGAGCGTAGGCGTGTTGCGCCTGATCCACTTCACCGAGTTCTTCAACACCGGCCTGACCTGGGACCCGCAGATCGTCATTCCTTTCGGTTACCAGAAGACCGGCGCCAGCGACAGCAAGAACTCGGGGTTGGGCGACATCACCTTTGGTGGCACCGTGTGGACCCTTGCGGACCTGGCCAACAACGAGCACCTGGGCTGGTCAGTATTTGTCACCGCGCCCACGGGCGCGGACAAGAACCAGAGCTTTGCCCTGAGCAACAATCGCTGGTCCCTGGACTTCCAGGTGGGGTATATCAAGGGGCTGACCGACAAAATCACCTGGGATGTGATCGCCGAAACCGAGTTCTACGGCGAACAGCGCGCCACCGATGCCAAGAAAGACCCGCTGCTGCAACTGCACAACCACCTGCGCTACAACTTCACCCCAGAGACTTACGCGGCCATCTCCTATCGCCACAATTGGGGCGCCCGCGAGACGCTGGACCATGAAACCCTGGCCACCAGCCGCAGCAATGGCACGGTCGGCTTTACCGTGGCCACGATGCTGGGCAAGCAGGTACAGGTGCTGGGGCAACTGATGCATGACACATCAGTGCGCGAAGGGGTGAAGATCGATAATTCGCTGCAGTTTCGCCTGGCGTATTTCTACTGACCTCATAGGCGATGGCGCCCGAAAGGGCGCCCAAGTGCCTAATGCCAGTCAGTTAAGCGGATTCTGCTTTCTGTAGGAGCGAGCTTGCTCGCGAAGGACGTCAACGATAACGCGTGTTTGCTAGGTAAACGCGGCGCTCTCAAGTTCTTCGCGAGCAAGAACTAGGCGTCCCCCTCGCTCCTACAAAAAGGCTTAACTGACTGGCATTAACCCAAGTGCTTCACTGCTGGGACAGAATGCACTCCAGCAATCCAGGAAACCGCACCGCCAACACATCGGCCCGCAACGAGTTCATATGGGTCGTGCCGACGCTGCGCGTATGCACCAGCCCGGCATCGCGCAACACCCTAAAGTGATGGGACATGCTGGACTTGGGGCGCCCGCCATCGAGCTCGCCGCAGCTGGCTTCTTCAACGCCGGCCAGGCAGCGCACGATGTCCAGGCGCACAGGGTCGCTCAACGCATAGAGCAGGCGTTCGAGGGTCAATTCTTCAGAGGAGGGGTGTTTAAAGGCTCGCATGAAACGAATGATAACAGGGCTAGCATTGATTACCATAGTTCGATTAAGATCGAACTATCGAATCAAACGTTACCCTCGTTTCAGGAGCATTCCCATGGCTGCATTGTTCGAACCCTTCACACTCAAAGACGTTACGTTGCGCAATCGCATCGCCATTCCGCCGATGTGCCAATACATGGCTGAAGATGGCCTGGTCAACGACTGGCATCACGTCCACCTTGCCGGTCTGGCCCGTGGTGGCGCTGGCCTGGTGGTGGTCGAGGCAACCGCCGTTGCACCTGAAGGTCGTATCACCCCTGGCTGCGCCGGCATTTGGAGCGACGCCCATGCACAAGCCTTCGTGCCTATGGTCCAGGCGATCAAGGCTGCAGGCTCGGTGCCCGGCATCCAGATTGCCCACGCCGGGCGCAAGGCCAGTGCCAACCGTCCGTGGGAAGGCGATGACCATATCCCCGCAGGCGACGCCCGTGGCTGGCAAACCCTCGCGCCATCGGCCATCGCGTTTGGCGCGAACCTGCCGAACGTCCCGCGTGCGATGACACTGGAAGACATTGCCCGCGTCCAACAGAATTACGTCGATGCCGCCCGCCGAGCCCGCGATGCTGGCTTTGAATGGATCGAACTGCATTTCGCCCACGGTTACCTGGGGCAGAGCTTTTTCTCCGAGCACTCCAACCAGCGCACCGATGCCTACGGTGGCAGCTTGGACAACCGCAGCCGCTTCATGCTTGAAACCCTGGCCGCCGTGCGTGAAGTCTGGCCGGAAAACCTGCCACTGACCGCACGTTTTGGCGTAATCGAGTACGACGGGCGCGACGAACAGACCCTGGAAGAATCCATCGAACTGGCTCGCCGTTTCAAAGCGGGCGGCCTGGACCTGCTGAGCGTCAGCGTCGGCTTCACTATCCCTGACACTAATATCCCTTGGGGCCCGGCGTTCATGGGCCCGATTGCCGAGCGCGTGCGCCGCGAAGCCGGTCTGCCGGTCACTTCAGCCTGGGGGTTCGGCACGCCGCAACTGGCCGAAGGCGCGTTGCAGGCCGGTCATCTGGACCTGGTTTCCGTAGGCCGTGCACACCTGGCCGACCCACACTGGGCGTACTTCGCCGCCAAGGAACTGGGAGTAGACAAGGCCTCCTGGACCCTGCCGGCGCCTTACGCGCATTGGCTTGAGCGCTATCGCTAACCCTGTAGGAGTCGGCTAACGATACCGGGCACCTGGATGAATGCGGCGCCTGGGCGGTTTTCGCTGGCAAGCCAGCGCCTACATAAGGCTGTGCCTTTGCTGAGCCGTCGCAGTTTCTGCGGCGGCTTTTTTGTGGGCCATGGAAAGTACAATCTTCCATCTGGAACGTGCATTTTGCGCTGCGACCCTGGGTCACATACTGGTCGTGTCATTACGAACGTTCCCGGTGGTTTTACCCTGTCTTTCGCTTGAGCAGGACGCAGGCGCACCAGGAATGGGGATATCCAATAATAAAGAGACGACCCATGAAAAAGCCAAACCCTCTGCTGGAAGACCTGAAGTCGGTCTTGCCCACTATCGCTGCCAATGCCTTCGCCGCCGAGAACGACCGTAGCGTGCCTGCCGAGAACATCGCGTTGCTCAAGGGCATCGGCATGCATCGGGCGTTCCTGCCGAAAAAGTACGGTGGCATGGAAATCTCCCTGCCGGATTTTGCCCAATGCATCGCGCTGTTGGCCGGCTCTTGCGCGAGCACTGCCTGGGCGATGAGCCTGCTGTGTACGCATAGCCATCAGATGGCTATGTTCCCGTCAAAGCTGCAGGACGAGGTCTGGGGGACTGACCCCGACGCGACCGCCAGCAGCAGCATCGCACCGTTCGGGCGTACCGAAGAAGTGCCGGGTGGCGTGACCTTCAGCGGCGAGATGGGCTGGAGTTCAGGCTGTGACCATGCCGAGTGGGCGATCATGGGCTTTCGTCGCAAAAACGCCGAAGGCACCCAGGACTATTGCTTCGCCGTGCTGCCGCGCAGTGACTACACGATTCGTGACGACTGGTTTGCCGTGGGCATGCGTGGCAGTGGCAGCAAGACCTTGATCGTCGATCAGGCCTTCGTGCCCGAGCACCGCATCCAGAAGGCCAAGGACATGATGGAGGGCAAGTCGGCGGGTTTTGGCTTGTATCCGCACAGCAAGATTTTCTTCGCCCCGTACCGTCCGTATTTTGCCAGCGGCTTCTCCACCGTGAGCCTGGGGATCGCCGAGCGCATGCTCGACGTGTTCCGCGAAAAGACCAAGAACCGGGTGCGGGCCTACACCGGTGCGGCAGTCGGCGCAGCGACACCGGCGCTGATGCGCCTGGCCGAGTCCACACACCAGGTGGCCGCCGCGCGGGCCTTGCTGGAAAAGAGCTGGAGCGAGATCGCCGAGCACAGCGAGCGTCATGAATATCCAAGCCGTGGCACCCTGGCGTTCTGGCGGACCAACCAGGGCTATGCGACCAAGCTGTGCATCCAGGCGGTAGACCGCTTGATGGAGGCCGCTGGCGGCGGTGCGTGGTTTGAGTCCAACGAACTGCAACGACTGTTTCGCGATGCGCACCTCACCGGGGCGCATGCGTACACCGACTATGACGTTTGCGCACAGATCCTGGGGCGTGAACTGATGGGCCTGGATCCAGACCCGGCGATGGTTTGACCCACCACTCTTTACCTATAAGAACAATCAGGGCAGGGCCATCGGCCTGCCCGGGAGTCTTGCATGTCTACTGAAAATACAACGGCTGCTGGCATCGATACCCGCGCGTTTCGGCGCGCACTGGGCAATTTCGCCACCGGCGTCACCGTGGTGACGGCGGCTGACGCCACTGGGCGCAAGGTTGGCGTGACCGCCAACAGCTTCAACTCGGTGTCCCTGGACCCGCCGCTGATCCTGTGGAGCATCGACAAACGCTCGACCAGCCACGCAGTGTTCGAGGCCGCCAGCCACTTTGCGGTGAATGTGCTGGCCGCCGATCAGATCGACCTGTCCAACAACTTTGCCCGCCCCAAGGAAGACCGGTTTGCCGAAGTCGAGTACCAGGTCGGTGAGGGCGGGGCTCCGGTGCTGGCTGACTGCTCGGCACGTTTTGAGTGCGAGAAGTACCAGCAGGTAGACGGCGGTGATCACTGGATCATGATTGGCAAAGTGGTTGCATTCGACGACTGCGGCCGCTCGCCGTTGCTGTATCACCAGGGCGCGTATTCCATGGTGTTGCCGCACACCCGCATGACCAAACGCGAGGACGGCCAGCCACCGAGCAGCCATTTCCAGGGCCGCCTGAGCCATAACCTCTACTACCTGATGACCCAGGCGCTGCGGGCCTATCAGGCTAGCTACCAACCACGCCAACTGTCCACCGGCCTGCGCACCAGTGAAGCACGGATGCTGATGGTGCTGGAAAACGACGCTGGCCTGAGCCTGGCCGATTTACAGCGCGAAGTGGCAATGCCGGCGCGCGAGATCGAAGAGGCGGTGAACAACCTCAAGCGCAAGGCGTTGGTACGCGATGATCAGGAACGGGTAAAACTCACCCCCAAGGGCATCGACGAAACCGAGTCGCTGTGGACCATCGCCCGCGAGCAGCAGGACAAGGTTTTCAGCCAATTCAGCGAAGCGCAGCTGGAGACCTTCAAGACCGTGTTGAAAGCGGTGATCCAGCACTGAATACGGTCACTCAATCCAGGTGCTGGAACGACTTGACGATAAAGTCGATAAACACGCGGGTCTTGGCCGGCAGGTGTTGCCGCGAGGGGTAGACGAGGTTGATTTCCAGGCGGGGCAGGTCCCAGTCGGTCAGCACGGGAATCAATCGCCCGGCGGCGATATCGTCGTGTATCACATACGTTGGTTGCGCAAGGATACCCATCCCTTGCAGCGCGATGGTCCTGAGCAGATAACCGTCGTTGGACTCGAACGCAGGGGTGACGGGTACCGTGAGGGTCTCGTGCTCGCGCTGGAAAGTCAGCTCATAGGGATCCGTGGCGTAGCTATAGAGCAACAACTGATGCTCAGCCAGCGCCTGCGGATGTTCGGGGTGACCGTTGCGTTCGAGGTAGTCCGGCGAGGCGGCCAGTATGCGCCTCGTATCGGTCAGGCGGCGGATGACCAGGCTGGAGTCCGGCTCGCTGTCACGGGTACGCAGGGCCACGTCGATGTTGTCATCGATGATGTCGTGGTAGCGATTCTCGGCCACGACATCCAGGCGCACATCCGGGTACAGCACCTTGAACCTGGGGACTAGCGGCAAGATATGTTGCAGGCACAGGGATAAGGATGCGGTCACACGCAACACCCCGGCTGGATGATTTTTGCTCGCACTGACCGCCTCGGTAGCGCCTTGCATCGTCGTGAGGGCCGCCTTGGTGCTGGCGTAGAACACCTTGCCGACTTCGGTGACGAACAAGCGCCGGGTGCTGCGCTCGATCAGCCTGACGCCGAGGCGACTCTCCAGCGCCGCAAGGTGCCGGCTGGCGGCCGCACTTGAGAGGTCCAGGGCCTCTGCGGCCTTGGTTACGCTGCCCAGTTCCACGACCTTTACAAACAACTCATATTCGGTCCAGCGATCCATCAGCATTGCTCCGCTGCGCGCAAGTGTGTTTTCCATCTACAGACTTTTTCAGGTTTGTGCCGCCGGTTAACCTTTTTCTGCCCCTGCCAGTCTAGCCGTTGGGTGCAGGGAAAAACTTGATCGGAGTCGAAATGAGCAAGAATCTGGATACAGTGAAAAAGTACTTCAAGTATTGCGTCGACGGTAAGGATGTTGAGCGCGTAGCGGAGTTTTTTGCCGACGATGTGGTGGTTCATCGCCCCGATTGTCCGGCGCCTATCGTCGGTGTCAAACCTTTCAAGCAGGCCTTGCGCCTGAACGTCACCGAACGCTACGACTCGATCGAGACCACCTTCCAGAAGGAAGTGGTGGCCGGTGATGTGGTGGTGGTTGCGCTGATGCATCACGCCAAGGGCTCCAATACCTGGCATGGCTACGATGTCAGTGGCAAGGACCTGGCCTGGAGCGCATTGACCTATTTCCGGTTCAATGCCCAGGGCAAGGTGGTCGAGGAAATCGTCGAGCGCAATGAGCTGTTCATGGCCAGACAGCTCGGCATTTTTACTGACGGCATCTAGCGCCTTGCGCGGGGCTCCTGGAGGCCCGCGCAAGTCACTGCAATCAGATAAAGTCGAACAGCCCCTGGGCCGGCAACCGGGACTTTGACAAGCGGGCGTTGAAGTCCTCGTTGCTGCGATAACCCAGGCTCACCACGACTGAACTGGTAAAACCGCGCTCACGCAGCCCCAGTTCGGTATCCAGCACCTTGCTGTCGAAACCTTCCATGGGGGTTGCATCAAGGTCCAGTGCTGCAGCGCCCAGCAACAGGGTGCCCAGGGCCAGATACGTCTGTTTTTCCATCCAGTGCTGAACGTCCTTGAGATCATAGCGATGCAGGTTGACAAAGCTGCGTCGTCCCCGGTCCTGGCCGGCCTTGGCTTGCGCGTCGTGAAAGCGCCCATCGCTCGCCTCTTGACTGAGCAAGGCCTGCAGGTACTCCTCGGACATCTGGGTGCGGGTACACAGCACCAGCACATGGGAGGCGTCGAGGATTTTTGCCTGGTTGAAGGCAAAGGCACCTTCCACACTTTTGGCAATGCGTGCTTTACCGTGCTCACTTTCTGCGACCACAAAATGCCAGGGTTGCGAGTTGACCGACGAAGGACTGTTGCGCAGTTGTTCCAGCAACAGCTCCAGAGTTGCCTTGGGAATCCTGCGTGAAGCATCGAAGAGCTTGGTTGTATAACGACGTTTGGAAAGCGTGATCAGGTCGATCTTTGAGGCTGTGGAGCAGGGAAAAGTCATGACAGTCTCCGGTGTGTTTTCGCGGGTTTGCAGATGAGGTACCCCGTCCAGCCCCTTTAACACAGGGGGGGGACGGGGTTATTTAGGCAATAGCCTTGTAGAAATTCACTTGCGCCTCATCCAGGTAGGCGAGGATCTTCGCCGGCAGGCGCTCGGTAGGCTTGGCCGGGCCGAAGGCCTTGTAGAGGGTTTCAAAATGCGCGTGCAGGTCCTCGACGCTTTCCCATTGTTCGTTGAGGAAAAACTTGTCGGGGTTCTCTTCGTCCTGGTGCCACTGATAAACCACGGCCTTGTCATGCTGGCGTGTGAGCTTTTGCGAAACGGCGGCGACATCACGAAAGAATTCGGCCTGTTTGCCTGCTTTGATGGTGCCGCTGAACACTAGATAAAGCATGGTGGATTCCTCATTGGTGGGTCATTGCAGAAAGCCTGCAATACCAAGTTAATCCCCAGGAACACCGGCTTGTAGCCAGCCCGTGGCGAATTCAGAATTCGTCAAGTGCATCGAAAGACACGCCTGTTCAGGCCAGCGGCGCCAACCAGGCCCGCAACGTTTGCGGGTGTCTTGCCAGCCAGTCACTCGCCGCTTCGTCGGCCGACTGTTCGCCGCGATTGAAGGCGTCGTCGAGCTCGGCAACGATGGCGTTGGACAGGCGAATGTTGTCCAGTACCTGGATCTCGGCCGCCGTCAGCAGCGCCAGGCGATCCTCGCGAGCCAGTAGCACCGCGCGGTCGATGCTACCGAGCAAACCCTTGGGGTCCTTGAGGTCACGAATGCGGTAGCGGTGATGCAGGAACTGCGGATGCCACAGTGGCACGACGCCCCAATGCTGTTGGCGATACAGGGCTTCAAAGGCGTCAATGCAGTCATCCTGGGTGCCTGTGCGGAACTGATACCCGGCGCGGCTCAAACCGTACTCGTCCATGATCTTCAGCGAGAACCGGGTAATCCCGGCACCCGGCCCGATCCCCTGGATCAGCGGGTTCATCCGGGCGCGGACTTCGGGCTTGAGCAGGTCCTCGATGGAGGCCACTGCATGCTCGCTCACGTAGTCGGGCACCCCCCACAATGCATACGGTTGGTAATGCAGGCCCAGCTCGCGAGTGGGCGTCACCGCGTCGACCGTTTGCTTGTAGATCCCGTGGCTGAACGGAATCCAGGCCGAAGCAAGCATGTCGATCGTGCCTTCGCGCAAGCGCTTGAAGTTGTCTTCGTGCAGGGCATATTGGCGCTCCACGGTCAGGCCCATGTGTTGCATGACCTGGGCGACTACCGCAGCGGTTGCACGGTGGAACGACAGGTCAGTGACGCCCAGCCGCACAACGCGCGAACCGCTGGCGATGTTGGCCCGGGTGAAGTCTTGATGGGTCACAGAGACTTTTTTGCCCGGACGCCTTGGTGTGGTTTTACCCATGTTTTTTTCCTTCACAGTGATTGAACGGGGGAGGTCAGGCGTCGCCCTGGAATTCGGCGCTCATGAACTCGACAAAGGCGCGGGCCTTGGAGGAAATCAGGCGGGCGCTGGGGTAAATCGCCCAGATATCGCGCGTCTGCTCCAGGGTGTGGGACGGCATGATGTGCACCAGTGCGCCGCTGTCCAGCGCAGCCCTGGCGTTCCACAGGGAAATGGAGGCGATGCCCAGGCCATCGACAGCGGCAAGTCGTGCGCTTTCGCCGCAATTGACCCGCAGCGAGCCGCTGATCGCCGGGGCATCGGTGGACGGCGCGCCGATGAAGCGCCAGTGATCCTCATCGCCCAGCAGGATGCAGGCGTGATTGATCAGGTCGGCGGGCACCACGGGCTCGCCATGGGCCTTGAGGTAAGCCGGCGCTGCACATAACACACGCTGGTCGCAGCCGATCCTGCGGGCCACCTGGGATGAGTCCTTGAGGGCCGCGATGCGGATCGCCACATCAATGCCAATCTCGGTCAGGTCCTGTAGTTCATCGGAGAGGATCAGGTCGATCTTCAGTTTTGGATTGGCGTGCAGGAACCGAGTAATCGCCGGCATCAGGCACATGCGTGTGAAGGAGCCGGGGGCCGAGACGCGCAGTATCCGCTTGGGCACATCCTCGCCCTTGACCGCCACGAAATAGGCTTCGTCCACGGCTGCCAGCACCCGGATCGCATGGGGCAGGAACACCGCGCCGTCTTCGGTCAGGCTGACCTGCCGGGTGGTGCGGTGCAGCAGGCGCATGCCCAGGTTTTCTTCAAGCTTGGCCAGTTTATGGCTGGCCACCGAGGGTGCCAGCCCCAGCTCCCTGCCGGCGGCGGTGATGTTGCCCAGCTCCGTTGAACGCATGAACAGTTTCAGCGCTTCGATGTTCATCGTGCAGCCTCGTCAGGGGGTGACTAAAACGATGTCTAGCGCGTGGGCGCGGGTGCGGCATCGATCTTCACCCGCAACAGGCTGTAGGGTTTCTGGCGCAAATCCTTGCCGGCGTGAAAGATGCCCTGGCGATGCAACTGGTTGGCCATGAAATACAGATAACCGTCGGGGCCGATCGACAAGGTGTCGGGCCAGAGCACACGCGGGTCGTGGACGATGGTCTGCCACTGCCCATCCGCCAGGCGTTTGCGCACGCTGTTGTGTTCGTAGTCACCGGCATAGAGGGCACCGGCCGCATCGGCCTCAAGTCCATCGGAGGCGCCTTTTTCCCCAAGGTCCTGGACCGCCATGTCGAGCCGCGTTTCGCTGACCGAGGGATCACGCAGCAGCGCGGTCGGCACGGCATACAGGTGGCGGCTCGACAGTGGGCAGAAATATAAGGTCTGGCCGTCAGCCGACAGGGCGATGCCATCGGATGCCACCGAGAAAGGTCGGGTGCTGCCGTCGGCACCGCGCACCTTGAGGACCTGGCCTTCGACCTTGGGCACGAAGTGTGGGTCGACCGACGTCGAGACGGCACCACTGAGCCGGCGTATGGCCGTACCGCTGGCGATATCCATGACAATGATCGCCCCGGGGCCGGAGAGGGACGAGTCGGTGATGTAGATCACCCCCTCGTCGCCCACCCGAAAATCAAAGCGCATGTCGTTGACGTAGGTGCTGGGCAGCATGACGTTTTTCGGGAAGACCAGGGTCTTGACCACTTGATTGGTGGCCAGGTCGACGGCGACCAGCTTGGCGCCGCCAGGTGTCGGCGTCGAGAAGCCGGGTGCGGCGGTGTCCAGGATCCAGATGCGCCCGCGCCCATCAGCCACCACACTTTGCACACTGATAAAACCCTTGGCCGGGTCCTTTGGGTCGGCCTGGTTCATTGCCAGGTCAGGGTAGGGCACGACCTTGCCATCGCGCAGTTCACCGACGGTGAACGGGACTGCGTCGCCCCAACGTGGAAAGTTGACAAAAATGCGCCCGTTTTCGGCAACGCTGACGCCGGTGGGCATGGCGTCGTGGAAGGCGAACACCTGCTCGATGGCGCCCAGGTTCTGCTCGCTGGGCAAGTTCGTCGGGGTGGCGGCCTGGGCGGCCTGGCTGCCGATGGCAATCGTCAAGGCAAGGGCAGACCAACTGAAAGGGTGTTTGAGGTGCATGGCAGGCTCCGGGCATCAGGTATGAATGCGTGATGCAATCCATGGTGTGCGTTCCCGGTAGGCGAAAAAAGCCACTAATGCCGCTAACAGTTTCATTGAAAACGATAAAATGCAGGGCGTTTGTGCCTTGATTTGCAACTGTTGGCCAGCCAACACTCAATCAACAGTTTGCTGGTTTATGGATGTGTGGAGTGTTCACGCGGCTATCTGAAGCTGAGGCGTTATTGGGCTTTTCAACCTTGGCGTAACTCCTGCAATGGACCAGGCCTGGCTATTTAACGAAAGAAACCGGCCCCCAATCGCTCAGTGTCGATGCAAATTTTTCAGCCAGCGGAACCACCGCAGGTGTCAGATACTGGGCGCGGGGCAACTGGCATGCTATTTATCCGGGTAAACGGTAAGGGCGTATTTTCATGAGTGAAACCGAACGCGGACAGGCGACTGGGGCCATTCGAAAGGCCGATGTGCTGATCATCGGTGGTGGCCTGAGCGGCACGATGCTGGCCGTGCAGTTGCTGCGTTTGCCGGGCGCCCGGCAGATTCTGCTGATCGAGCCGCGCGCAGAACTTGGGCGCGGCGAGGCCTATAGCGCGGTAGAGTTGGGGCACACCCTCAATGGCAATGCCGCGCGCATGAGTGTGGACCCGGACAATGCCGATGACTTGACCCACTGGTTGACCGAGTACATCGCCGCTGGCGGCTGGCCGGAATCGGACCGGCAACATGTGCCTGTCAGCGAGCTGTTCCCACCCCGGGGGATCTTTGGCCTGTACGCGCAACAGCGTCTGGCCCAGGCTCGGGCGGGATCGGCGTCAACGGTGGAGCATATTCGCGCCGAGGTCGTCGACGTGCAGGTGGAGCCGGCCGGTGTGCGCCTGACCCTGGATGACGGCCAACAACTGCACGGTGCCCAGGCCGTGCTGGCCACCGGCATGTTCCCGGCGGCGCGCACGCCACAAACCCAATCCAGTGGCTTGAATGCGGCGGCAGTGGACCCGTGGGATGTGCACGCCATGACGCAACTGGACCCCCAGTCGACTGTGCTGATCATCGGCTCCGGCCTGACTATGGTCGATGCCGTGGTGTCACTGGAGCAGGCTGGCCATCGCGGGCCGATCGAAATTTTTTCGCGCCATGGCCTGCTGCCCCATGTGCGCCGGCAACCACCGGCCTGGGTGGACTTTCTCGCTGAAGATCACAGCCTGCGCAGCCCGCTGCAATTACTGCGCGAAGTGCGCCGCCAATGCCAGAGCGCCCTGGCCCAGGGCATCGACTGGCAAGCGCCACTGGATACCGTACGTGCCCATATCGGCCGTTTATGGAGCCAGGCCAGCGAACGCCAGAAGCGCCAGTTCGTACGCCATGTACGGCCCTGGTGGGAGAGCCATCACCATCGCTCGCCCCCCCTGAGCGCCGAGTTGGTAGCGCGGCTGCATGAGGAAGGGCGCCTGCGGATCCAGGCGGCATCGTTCCAGGGCCTTGAACCCACGGTAAACGGCGAAGTGACCCTGCGCCTGCGCCGTCGTGGCGAACAGCACACCACCCACGTCAGTGGCGCGGCGTTGATCAACTCCAGCGGTATCGAATATGACTGGCGCCGCGTGGCCCGGCCGTTGCCCCGGCAACTGCTGGCACGTGGCTTGATCAAGCCTGGGCCATTGGCCTTGGGGATTGCGGCGGATGCATCGGGGGCGGTGCTGGACGAGCAGGGCGTGGTCAGTGAGCGGTTGTTTGCCATGGGCCCACCGCTGCGCGGCATGTGGTGGGAGAGTACGGCGGTGACGGATGTGGCGCTTCAAGCTAAAGCGTTGGCATCAACGTTAACGCTCCTACAAAAATGGATCTGCGTTTAATTTGGGGGCGCATCCATTTTTACGAAACCGGGCTTGAGCCCGAACACTTCCACGCCCTGCGCGGTGGACTGGCCGGTGGTGACCGTCACCCGTTCCACCGGCTTGTCCATCGCCGCCCGGTACTCCACGCTCATGGTCCCGGCATCCTGGCTGATCGCCTGGGCCGGCACGATGATCGCCTGCTCATTGTTATAGGTCACGATGGTCAGGCGGGCGCTCATGCCCAGGCGGACCCTTTGCAGCTGTTTCTCGGTCAATTTGGGAATGGACAGGGTCACCTGGAATTGCGCGCTGCCCTGGTTATCATTGGCGATCGCCAGGCCGCTGACCACACTGACTGAACCACTCAGGTGCTCGCCATCAAAACCGTCGCCCATGACCTCCACCGGCTGGCCCTGATGCAATTGGTTGATATCCAGTTCCGAGACTTTGGCGACGATCTTCAGGCGTTCGATATTGGCCAGCCCGAACAGCACCTGGCCCTGGCCGACCTTGCTCCCGGCCTGTACCGGTGGGTTGCTGTTACCGCCGCCCTGGGGGCTGTTGCTGCCTGGCGCGGGCACGACGATCCCGGAAAACGGTGCCTTGACCTCCTGGCCTTCGAGCAGTTTGCGCAGGGCCTCGTACTTGACCGTGGCATTGGTCAATTCCATGTCTGCAATCTGCCGGTACTCGCCCTTGCCCTGGTCCAGGGCCTGCTGCAGTTCGCTGCGGGCAGCGCTGAGGTCCAGTTGTTGCTGCTGGGCCTGTTGCTTGAGGTCGTCCAATTCATTGCGCGGGATGATGCCGCGCTTGAACAGGTTTTCGCTTTCAAGCAGTTTGCGCTGGGTGTTGTCAGCACTCATTTGCGAGGTGCGCAGGCTGCGCCGGGCGCGGCTGACGGTTGGGCCGGCGTCCCAGTCCTGCATTTCCTGCACGGTACGCCGGGCTTTGAGTTGTGTGGAGAGGGCTTCGCGCAGTTGCACTTCAAGGGTGGCAGGGTCCATGCGCAACAGGACCTGGCCAGCTTCGACCCGTTGGCCCTGTTCCACCAGGTTGGCTTGCACGTTGCCATCGAAGGGGGCCGTGAGGGTCATGGTGGTATCCGGTTCGATCTTGCCTACCAGACCGATCTGGTGCACCAGGGAGTCACTTTTCACCTCCAGCCATTGCTCGGCTGTGCCAGCCTGATCGGCGGCAGGCGTTGGTCGACTGAGCAGCGCGAATCCGGCAGCGCCCAGCAGTATCAGCAGTCCAGCGCCCAGCAGGGCTTTTCTAGTAGTCATTGAGGGCGATTTCCCAACTTTCCAAGGTCATGCCCAGCGTCAGGTCGAGCTGGGTCTGGGCATTCAAATAAGCAATCAGCGCATTGAGGCGGGAGTTTTCGGCACTGCGCAAGTCAGCTTCGAAACTCAGCACCTGGAAGTTGGTGGAGCGCCCGGCGCCAAGTTTTTCCCGCTCGATCTCGATCTTGCGCCGGGACAGTTCCACGGCCCGCTGGGCAATTTCATACTGGCGCCAGCGGGTGCCAAGGTCGCGCACCACGTTATTGACGCTGCGCTCCAGTTCCTGGCGCGCGTCGGTGATCAGGATGGCCTGGTTCTCCACATCGACCCGTGCGCGGACTTCAGCCTGTCGGGTACTGATATCGCCGATGGGAATACGCACCTGGACACCGGCATAACTGTCCCAACGCCGATTGCTGGTGCTGCCCGCGTCGTTATCCGTGTTGGCGCGGATCTGATTGGCCCCACCCACCAGATCGACCTGCCAGCGCCCGGAATCCTTGGCGATCACCAGGTTGAGATCAGCCTGCTGGCTGCCCAGCAGGGCCGCGAGGTATTCAGGTTGCTGGTTCTGCGCCAGGTTGAAGGCTTCGCGTTTGTCGATGTCCATGCGCGAGGCTTCCAGGGCTTCGGTGGCACGGATCGGTGTCGCCAGGTCCAGAGCCAGCAGGCGCAGCAACGACAGACGACTCATATCCAACTGGTTCTGGGCTTCCTCGACACTCAATTGCTGCGAGGCGATGTCGGCTTCGGTCTGGACGATTTCGAACTCGGCCATGCGCCCTGCATTGATCAACGCCTTGTTTACCTCCAGCAGGGTATTGGAACGCTTGAGCGCTTCCTGGGCGATGCTCAGTTGCTCCTGGGCCCGCAGCAATTCACGGTAGGTGGCGATGATCTGGCTGATGGTCTGTGCGACGTTGGCCTTGAGGTTCAAGCGGTTGGCCTGTTCGGAAAGACGCGACAAACGTAGCGGTGCAGTGGTGGCGTCCCAGCCGGCACCGCGCATCAGCGGCTGGATGACGGCCAGGTCCAGGCCGTCGCTGCGGTAGCGCCCGGCGCGGTTGGCATTGTTCAGTTGTTGGGTCCAGCCCATGCTCAGCCGGGTGCCGTATTCGCCAAGCAAGCTGGTGGTGGGTGCCAGGTTGGCATTCCGGGCGCGGTCGTCGCTGCCCTGGGTGGTGCGGTAGGCACTGTTGAGTACCAGCTTGGGGTTGAAGGCGTCTTCGGCCACCCGCAGGTCGAACTTCTGTGCCACCCGTTGCAGGTACGCGCTGCGAATCGCCGGGTTGTTGCGCAGGCCCAGGTACACCGCATCGCCCAGTGTCAGGGTGGTGAGTTGGGCATTGAGTGAGACACTGCGCTCATAGCCGCTGCGGGTGGTGGTTGGCGCCGAAGGGCGGATCACGATGTCGGCGGCCACACAGGGCAGGCTTGCCAGGGCGATCAGCAGCAGCAGGGGTTTATTCATCACGCAGGGCCTCCACTGGCTGCAAGCGTGACGCCGAAATGGCCGGGTAGATGCCGAAAAACAATCCCACCAACAACGTACTGCCCACGCCCAGGGGCAGGGCCGAGACGGCCAGGGAAAACTGCCAGCCCGATAGCCAGGCGTAGAGATAGGCCGCCCCCATGCCCATTACCGCGCCACACAGCGCGCCGACGGCGGTGAGGGTGACGGCTTCGAGCAGGAACAGGTTGCGGATATCCCGCTGGCGAGCACCCAGGGCCATGCGGATACCGATTTCCCGGCGGCGTTCCGAGACGTTCATCAGCATCACATTCATCACGCCGACCCCGCCGCCCACCAGGGAGATGGCCCCCAGGGCCAGCAATAGATAGGCGAATGTGCGGCTTTGCCGGGTCATGCCGTCGATCATTTGCTGGGGGATCTGGATCTCGACGGTGTGGTCCATGAGTTGAGCGCTCATGGCTTTGGTGGCATCGGATGCGATGCGCTCCATGTCCTGGCCTGGCGTCGCGCGCAGGACCACACTGCCGACCTGCGGCGAGGAATAGATACGGCGCATTCCCGCTGCGGGGATGAACAGTGACTCGTTGGTTTGCACTGGAATCAGCATCGAGCGCGGTTGGTTCTGCAGGATACCGATGATGAGGAACAGATAGTCGTTGACCCGTACCCGATCGCCCAGGCGCAGCGGGTCACCGGGCATGCTCAACGCTTGGGCGATCTGATCGCCGACCACCGCGTAGGTTTCGCCGCTGTCGAACTCGGACAGGAAGCGACCTTCGCGCAGCGCCAGGCGCATGGCGTCCTTGAGGCCGGGGGTGCTGCCAATCAAGCCGGCGTTGGTGGTGCGACCATGAAAGACGACCGGCCCGCTAAACGAGGAAATCGCACCGATGTGGGCGATGCCTGGCACAGCCTGGCGTACGGCCTGCAGGTCCAGGCTGGTTGGCATCGGCACGGTGCTGTTGCCCTTGGGCGGGAACTGCGCCACCAGGGTATCGGTGCCCATGTCCTTGAAAATCATGGCTGCATCTTCGGCGGCGTTATGCCCGATATTGATCAGCGCGACCACCGATGAACTGCCGATGACGATCCCCAGCAAGGCCAGGATGGAGCGCTTGCCCAGGGTTCGCAGGCTGACAAACGCTTCGTGCAGCAACTGGCTCAGGCTCTGTTCGACCCTCAGGCTCATACGCACTGCGCCTCATGGACCACGCCATTGCGTACCAGGATCTGGCGATTCAGGCGTTCGGCGATATGCGGGTCGTGGGTGACGATGATCAACGTGACGCCTTGCTCGTGGTTCAGGGCCAGCAGCAGATCCATGATGTCCTGGGCGGTGTGGCTGTCGAGGTTGCCGGTGGGCTCGTCAGCCAGGATCACCGCCGGCGCGCCCACCAGGGCCCGGGCAATCGCCACCCGCTGGCGCTGGCCGCCGGACAGGTCGGCGGGGCGATGATGGGCCCGTTCGGCCAGGCCTACCTGCTCCAGCATATGCAGGGCGCGCGCCACCGACTCCTGGCGCGATACGCCGCGATAACTCAGGGGCAGGGCGACATTGTCCAGGGCGCTGAGGCGTGGCAGCAGGTTGAAACTCTGGAAGACAAAGCCGATCTGCTGGTTGCGGATGGCGGCCAGTTGATCCGGCGTGGCGTTGAAAATGTCATGGCCGGCGAAGCGATAGGCGCCGCAGTCAGGCAGGTCCAGCAGGCCGAGGATATTGAGCAGGGTACTTTTGCCGGACCCGGAGGCGCCGAGGATGCCGCAGCTTTCTCCGCGGGCGATGGACAGGTTGACGTCATTGAGAATGGCCAGGTGTTGTCCGGCCAATTGATAGCTTTTACCGATGCCTTGCAGAGAAATAAAGCCTGGGAGCGTTGGGGTATCTGTCATCATGACTACGCCTTGCGCTTTGGCAATCCGGCGCACCCTGAAAATATTTGTAACATCTTCAGGGCCTGCGGTGTGGCTGCCAACAGCTGGTTTTTATTCTTTTTTTAAAAACATTGTTTGAATAGTAACTGTGATCCAGCGGCTTCGCCAGCTACAGACATAGAGCGGTTTTTCCCGTGGCAGAGCCGATGCCAACCGCTGGAAAACGCCTGGGCCTACTCTTTGGAAACCGTTTAAAGGGCGACCAGCAATGCGTTTGGATAGTAGGGTGCAGTGTCACTGCTTGCTTTCGCGCACCCGCCCCGGTATAAAAAATCAAATTTTGTTTTAAAACATATTTCCCCCGTGGAACTTATATGGTCGCGAAGAAACTCAGCGCTCCAAATGTAACCAAGACTCGACTGCTGGATGCGACAGAGGCTCTTTTCATCAAGTACGGCTACGACGCCGTGTTGTTGCGGCAAATCACCGAGAAGGCTCAGGTCAACCTCGCCGCGGTAAATTATCATTTCGGGGACAAGGACTCCCTGATGAAAACATTACTGATGCAACGCCTGGAGCCGCTCAACGAGCAGCGCCTGGAGTTGCTTGCCCGCTGCGAGGCCGAGTCTGACGGCCCGCTCGATTGCGATACTTTGCTCGGTGTTCTGTTCGCCCCGGCCATGGGCCTGGAGCGCAGTGATCCGGCCAGCGGTGAAGGGCGCTCCTTCATCCGCTTCCTCGGCCGGGTCTACAGCGATACTTCGCCGTTCATCCAGGAATACCTCAAGGTCCACTACCAGCCGGTGTTCCAGCGCTTCTTCGAAGCCTTCGCCCTGGCGTTGCCCGACCTGCCGCGCAATGAGCTGGGGGTGCGTCTGCAATTTGCCCTGAAGGCGATTTCCGGGGTGATGGCGGGCACCGAACTGCGCCTGCTGATGAACTCCATGAGCCTGGGGCGCCCGGCCACGGACGCGGAAGTCATGGCCAAGCTGATCACACTGGTCTCGGCGGCCATTCGTGTGCCGCAGCAAAGCCCTGAAGCCGAAACCGCGCTGGCGCGGGTACTCGATACCCAGCGCGCAATTCGCGAACAGTCCACCATGCCGGCCAGCAGTAAAGCCGCGCGCTGATCCATTCAACACAAGCAAGTACGGGAGCAGGACAGCTCCCGTGCGGCTTATCAAATCGCGCGCAAAAAAAAGCCCGCTGGGGCGGCGGGCTTGATGTGCAACGTTTGTAACGGATGAGGCTTCACACTACGTCTGCGGATGTGAATAAATCGTGAAAAAAATGTAAGAGAAAATGTAGGAATACGTTTTTGTGTAAAAGGCTTCAGATCTTCCACGCCTTGGCGCTTTTCGCCAATCGTGCGTGCATCGCGTCGACATTGGCCGCCAACTGCGCGGTCAATAACCGATAGCCATCCAACGCGCTGTGCACGGGAGCTTCCAGGGCGGCTTGCGTAACCGGCACCGCCTGGCCGGGGCGCTCCAACCGCTGTGTGGCGCCTGATTGCAGGGCCCGCGCCATCCCGATCAGCTGCACGCGAATCTGCCGATGTTGTGTCTTGAGCGCCAACTGCACGCGCGCCATGGCCTGCTCATCCCGTGGATCAGGGCGGGTATTGCCAAGAATTTCCAGCGTGCTGATGCACAGGCGCAGATGCCGTTGGATCGCGTCCAGCTCGGTCATGGAGATCCGCACTTCCTTGGACACCGATGGCATCAGCGAACGCAATTGCAGCATCGCCGCATTCAGGCGATTGAGCAGCTTGAGATGCTCATCATCGGTAACCGACTGGCCGCTGATGATCCGGCTGTAGAGCGTGGCGCAATCACGCAGGGCGCTGGCCAGGTTATAGCGCCAGGAATACACCGCATACAGCGGCAGGGCGAAGGAAAACGCCAGGGCCAGGGCGATGCCGATCAAGATGTCGACGGTGCGCCACAGGCCGTCGGACAGTGGGTTGTCCCCGTGGCCGGCGACGATAAACACGGTGATCCCTGATAGCAGCGCTGTGTACCCACCCTTGCCGATGGCGTGATAGGAAAAGAAGCCGCATACCACTGACATCAACAGGTAGGTCAACAATGGTTGGCCGAGGTAAGCCTGCTGCGCCACCAGCAGCAGGCCAACGCTGGCACCGATCAGCGTGCCATAGGCCCGCTCCACGGCTTTCTTGCCGATATTGCCGTGATGCTGCAAGCCGCCAATCACTACCAGCATGGTCACCGACGCCCATTCACCGTGGGGCAGGTTGATACCGGTGGTCAGCAGAATGGTTGCGAGCAGGCCGATGGAAACCCGTATGGCGTGGATCAGCTTGGCGTGACGATAACGACGATAGGGATCGAGCAGTGGCCGCAACAGGCGGCGGGCGAAGGGCGGCAGATTCATCGGGATTAAGAGGGCCTCATCTGGATGTGGGAGCTGGCTTGCCTGCGATAACATCACCTGCACTGAGGTGCCTGCATCGCGGGCAAGCCCGCTCCCATAGGGTTAGAAAATATAGTCGGTGGTCAGGAAGCTCGACGCTCGGTCACGAATGATATCGCTGATCAGCGCCTTATTGCTGTCCTGGAACTTGGTTGCCACCAGGGTGCGGATTGAAAACACCCGCAAGGCGTCATGCACCGACAGTGTGCCCTCGGCCGAGTTCTTGCGGCCATTGAACGGGAACGTATCGGGGCCGCGCTGGCATTGGGCGTTGATGTTGATCCGGCCCACCTGGTTGGCGAAGGTGTCCACCAGGCGCCCGACCTGTGCCGGGTCGGTGCCGAATATACTCAGTTGTTGGCCGAAATCCGATTCCAGGACGTAGTCGATCACCGTGTCCAGGTCGCGGTAGGGCACGATGGGTACCACCGGGCCGAACTGTTCCTCGTGATACACACGCATCTGTGGGTTCACCGGGTACAGCACCGCCGGGTAGAAGAACGAGCCACGGCTGGCACCGCCATTGGTGTTCACCACCCTGGCCCCGTGTTGCGCGGCATCGGCCACCAAGCCGTTGAGGTAGTCGACCTTGCCCACCTCCGGCAACGGTGTCAGCGATACACCGTCCTCCCAGGGCATGCCCGGTTTGAGGGTGGCGAGTTTGTGGTTGAACTTCTCGATGAAACGCTCGACCACGGCTTCATGCACAAACAGGATTTTCAGCGCGGTGCAGCGCTGGCCGTTGAAGGACAGCGAGCCGGTGACGGCTTCGTTGACCGCGTTATCCAGATCGACCTCCGGCAGTACAATGCCGGGGTTTTTCGCATCCAGTCCCAGTGCTGCACGCAGGCGGTGTGGGCGCGGGTGCAGTTTTTTCAAATCACTGGCGGCCTTGTTGGTGCCGATAAACGCAAAGATATCCACCTTGCCGCTGGCCATCAGCGCACTGACCGTCTCACGGCCGCTGCCATAGATGACGTTGATGACACCGGCCGGGAAGCTGTCGCGGAAGGCCTCCAGTAATGGACGGATCAGCAGCACACCGAGCTTGGCGGGCTTGAACACCACGGTGTTGCCCATGATCAGGGCCGGGATCAGCGTGGTGAAGGTTTCATTGAGCGGGTAGTTGTAGGGGCCCATGCACAGCGCCACGCCCATGGGCACGCGGCGGATTTGCCCCAGGGTGTCCTGCTCCAGTTCAAAGCGGCTGGAGCGACGGTCCAGTTCCTTGAGGGCATTGATGGTGTCGGTGATGTAGTCGCAGGTGCGGTCGAATTCTTTCTGGGAGTCCTTGAGGTTCTTGCCGATTTCCCACATCAGCAGTTTCACCACGGCATCGCGCTGTTCGCGCATGCGCCGCAAAAACGCCTCGACGTGCTGGATACGCTCGACCACGCGCAGGGTTGGCCATTGGCCCTGGCCACGGTCATAGGCGCGCACTGCGGCGTCGAGGGCGAGCAGGGCGGTCTCGGCATCCAGCAGCGGCGTGCTGCCGATAATGACCGCCGTGTCGCCGTCAGCGCCCGCCAGTTGGACTGGGCTGCGGACCTGGGCCAAGGGGCCATCCCAGATATGCAATTGGCCGTCGACCAGGTAGTCGCGTTGCTCGATGGGGGCGGCGAGGCGAAATTGTTCGGGAATGTCATCGGCGGTGGGAAACAGATTGGCAAGCAGGTGATTGGTGGTCATGTCGCTACCCCTGGAGTGGTTGCACAGCTTGGGTCAGAGATTCCTCCATCCGAGGGCTCTGTTGCAAGGCTTACACGTATTTCCCTACGCACAGTGGGGCTGTGCCGGGTAAACTACGCGGCTTTCTTGAAGGAGTTCATATGAGTCAGTACCAGCCGGGCATTCTTGCCGCACCGGTGCCGTTGCAGGCACGCCATCTGTTTTTTACCGTCGAGTCCATCGACGCTGTGCCGGCAGCGCTCGACGCATTGGTGCAGTTGGTCGACTCGGCAGTGGTGGTGGGTTTGGGTGAGCCGCTGGTCAAGGCACTCGGCGTGCACATCGAAGGGCTGCGCAGCTTCCCGCATACCTCGGGGCCGGGCGCCAACAACCCGTCGACCCAACAGGCCTTATGGTGCTGGCTGCATGGCGAAGACCGGGGTGAGTTGCTGCTGCGCAGCCGGGCCTTTGAAAAAGCCCTGGCGCCGGCATTTCGCCTGGTGCAGATGACGGAAGGTTTCCGCTACAAGACCGGCTTCGACCTGACCGACTACGAAGATGGCACCGAAAACCCCCACGACGATGCGGCAGTCGAAGCTGCAGTCGCAGGCAGCGGCGCCAGTTTTGCCGCGATCCAGCAATGGCAGCACGACCTGGACGGTTTCGCCGCCTTGCCGGCCCAGGAGCGCGACCACATCATCGGTCGTCGCCATGGCGATAACGAAGAACTGGACGACGCCCCCGAGTCCGCCCACGTCAAGCGCACCGCCCAGGAGAGCTTCAGCCCCGAAGCCTTTGTGGTGCGCCGCTCCATGCCTTGGGCGGAAAATGGCCAGGCGGGGTTGATGTTCCTTGCGTTCGGTCACTCTTTCGACGCCTTTGAGGCCCAATTGCGCCGCATGAGCGGCCTGGAAGACGGGATTGTCGATGGCCTGTACCGCATCAGTACGCCGTTGACCGGTGGCTACTACTGGTGCCCGCCGCTCAAGGATGGGCATCTGGACCTGAGCGCGATCGCCGCCGTCTGATCCCTCCTGTAGGAGCCCGCAAGCGGGCTCCTACAAGATCAACTGTCCTTCATGGCCTCCAGCCACGCCGGGTCCAAGCGCGTTTGCTCTGCCTTGATCCCCAGCGCCTTCATCTGCGCCTTATGTTGTTCGATCTCGCTGACCAGTTGCACCTGTGCGCTGGAATTGGCATCCAGGTCGTGCATCTGCGTCAGTCCCAAGTGATAGAACCGCAGCAGCTTCATCGCTGTCGGATCGTTGGCCTGTGCCCGCTCGGTCACCTTGTGCATGATGTTCGTCACCCGCATCAGGTTGCGCTTGAGCTGCCAGCCATAGATCGCCGGCGCCAGCCAGGCCTTTGACCAGAGCGGGCCACGCACCAGGGCAATGGTCAGCACGACGCCAGCCACCACACCACCGACATTAAAGCGAAAGTTGTCGCCGCCGGGCTCGCCAAACAGCATCACGGCCAGGCTCGACAGCAGCATGGCCAGGGCAATGAAGATGACTGCGACGATCAATGTGCTGCGGCGGGTCTGCTGACGATAGGTTTGCGGATCGACAGGTTTGATCTCAAACATGCGGGGGGCAGTCTCCATGAGCCAAGTAGGGGTATTGCGCGGGGCGGCATCTTCTCATGGTTTGTGGTTGGGCGTGGGAAAGTTGAACGATAGTGGTCGTGCATCCAGCGTAGGCGCTGGTTTGCCAGCGATGGGGCTCTTGAGCCCGGCGTATCCGCCGAGATCGTCATCGCCGGCAAGCCGGTTCCTACAGGTGCTTGGGTGCGATCCAGGTAACCTCGGTGATGCCGTACTTTTCCGCCCATGGACGGGTGGTTTTCTTGGTGCGCTCATGGCCAGGCCGGCCAATACGCCCGACGTGGGCCACCCCGGCGTCACAGCTGGCCCAGTGCCATGCTTCGGCGTTATTCATCACCTCCGCCCGCACCACAAAGGATTTGGGTTCGCCATGCAGCCTGTATTGGATGGTGTAGATCGTTGCCGTGCTCATATCGCCTCCCTGTTTTGATATGGAGTTGATGCAATCAGGCTCACAAAGGTTCAGAAAGTTTGTGCCGCATTCCTACGCTCGGTTGCTCCAGATCTGTATTGGCAGCGACCACGGTTAAGGGTATTAGTGAACCCCTTCGCCTCGCGCCCAAGGATCGCGCCATGTCCCAGGAATCTCCTCGCCTGACCCACAGCCGCCTGTACCTGCAACGCCTGGGGTATGACACCCCGCCAGCGGCCACGCTGGAGACCTTGGCGCAGTTGCAATTGCGCCATGTCACGACCTTCGCTTTCGAAAACCTCTCGGTTCTGTCGCGGCTGCCGGTGTCCCTTGATTTGGCCAGGATCGAGGAAAAAGTCCTGTTCGAGGGGCGGGGCGGTTATTGCTATGAACTGAACCAGATGTTCCTCGCATTGTTGCAAGAGCTGGGCTTCGATGCGCGGGGAATCACCGGCCGGGTGGTGATAGGCGGGCCGCCTGATGCACACACCGCGCGCACCCATCGCCTGAGCCTGGTGACCCTTGAAGGTGTGCGCTACATCACCGATGTCGCATTTGGTGGCATGGTGCCGACCAGCCCCTTGCAACTGGACAATCAGGCGCCCCAGGCCACGACCCACGAACCCTACCGCCTGACCTTGAGCGAGGGTAGCTACACCCTGTGGGCCCAGGTTGCGCAAGAGTGGCGCGGGCTGTACGTGTTCGACCTGCAGTCGCAGTCGCATTTCGACTATGAAATCGGCAATTGGTATGTCTCGACTCATCCCGACTCACCGTTCATCCAACAGTTGAAAGTGGCGCTGATCGGGCCTGGCCTACGGCGCACGTTAAACAATGGCAACTACGCAGTTCATCATTTGGGCCGTGACAGCGACAAGCGCACGATCACGGATGTCGAGGAACTGTTGGCACTGCTGCAAGAATCGTTTGGCTTGCGCGTGCCCGAACACCCACAACTACGCCCGCGACTGGCGCAATTATTGGCCGATACCTGATGGAGCGGCTCCAGAACCTTCGATGAAAGGGCGGGCCCATCCTGTCCGCCCAAGCCCCCTTTGTGTCCCCCAATACCCTCAACGCCATGCCGCTGCTGACTTAGTGTGAACCCAGCTCTTCACACACAAAACAGAGAGGGTGGCTATGTGGTCTACGACCCCCCGCCGCATTGGTCTGTTGCTGGCCTTGCTCGGCCTGCTAGCAGCCTGTGACGACAAATCGCAACATCCCCCACAGCGTGCGGTAGTGAGCAACGCGATGCCTTCCGATCCGGCCCTGGCCCAGCTCTACGACAGCAGTTGCAAGCTCTGTCATGCCAACCCGGCCTCCGGTGCGCCGCTGACGGGTGATAGCCATGCCTGGAGCCCGCGTGTCGCACAGGGCGCGGACACGCTGCTGGACCATACCCTCAACGGCTACAACGGTATGCCGCCGATGGGCCTGTGCATGCAGTGCTCGCAGGAGCAGTTCCTGGGGCTGATCAGTTTCATGGCTGGTGTTCACATCCAATAAGAATAATGGGGTAGGTGATGGTGCTTTCACGCAGGCAACTGTTACAGCGCTCGGCCGTGGCCGGTGCGTTCATGGCAATGAGCAGTAACCCGGCACTGGCCCAGTTGGCCCGGGCGCCGCGGTTGATACCCTGGCGCAACTGGTCGGGGGCACAGAGTTGCCTGCCCCTTGAGCGGCTGGCACCCAAGGACCTGGGAGAGTTGGTGCAGGTCATTCGCCAGGCTCCGGGCAAGATTCGCCCGGTGGGCTCGGGGCATTCGTTCAGTGCCTTGGTGCCGACAGATGGCACGTTACTGTCGCTGAGTTTTTTCAATGGGTTGCTCGACCATGATGCCAGCACCCTGCAAGCCACCTTCGCCGCTGGCACGCCCATGTCGCGCATGGGCCCGGCACTCAAGGCAATCGGCCAGGCGCTGCCGAACATGGCGGACATCGACTACCAGACCCTGGCGGGTGCCATCGCCACCTCGACCCATGGCACCGGGGTTGGGTTTACCTCGTATTCCGCCGGTGTCACTGGCCTGCAACTGGTCACGGCCCAGGGCGAGGTGCTGGACTGCGACGCCGAGCGTGAGCGCGAGCTGTTCAATGCGGCTCGGGTGTCACTGGGCGCGCTCGGGGTGACCACCCGGGTGCGTTTGCAAAACCGCGAGCCTTACCGCCTGCGGGAGCGCCAATGGATCGCCAAGACTGAAGAGCTGCTGGAGGATGTGGCGAAAAACACGCGGGAGAACCAGCACTGGGAAATGCTGGTGGTGACGCATTCCGACTACGCCTTGTCCATCGCCCTCAACGAGACCAGCGACGCTCCAACCCCGCCGATCGACTCGGCAGAGGAGGGTGGCAATGAGTTTGTATCGATTATTGAAAACCTCGACAAATATGTCAGCGACTTTCCCGAAACGCGCCGTACGTTGCTCAACAGCCTGCGTTATTTCGCCAGTTTCCAGGAGCGTGTGGCGGAGTCGTTCGAAATCTACGCCAACGTGCGCAATGTGCGTTTCAACGAGATGGAGTATTCGGTGCCTGCTGAGCACGGCCCGGCCTGCCTGCGGGAAATCCTCAAGCTGATCCGCGACAAGGACCTGCGGACCTGGTTTCCCATCGAGTACCGCTACGTCAAGGCTGACGATATTCCCCTGAGCATGTTTGAAGGTCGCGACAGTTGCTCTATCTCGGTGCACCAGCACTACACCATGGATCATCACAATTTTTTTGCCGCCGTCGAGCCGATCTTCTGGAAATACGCCGGGCGGCCACACTGGGGCAAATTGCATACCCTCAACGCCCGCACGTTGCAGACCCTGTATCCGCGCTGGAATGAGTTCACTCGGGTGCGCCAGGCCCTGGATCCCGATGGCAAATTCCTCAATGCACACCTGTCATCTATCCTGGGAGTTGCCTGATGAATCGCAGAAACTTCATGGCCGGCACCCTGGGCGCCGGTGCCTTGCTGGTGGCGGGCGCGGCGTTGCTGCGCCCGACTGACCGGGGGTCGCCCTACAGTGAGTATTTTCGCCAGTTGAACCAGCAGCTCAAAGCCCATGGGCCGATGCGCCCGGTGCTGTTGGTCGACCTGGATTGCCTGGACCACAACATCGACATCGTGATGCAATCGGTCCGGCGGGGCGGCAAGCACCTGCGTCTGGTGGAAAAATCCCTGCCCGCACCGGGCTTGCTGGCCTACATTGCCAAGCGTGCGGGTACCCAACGTCTGATGTCTTTTCACCAACCCTTTCTCAACCACGACGCGCAGGTGTTTCAAGGCGCCGATATTCTGCTGGGCAAGCCGTTGCCGGTGCGTTCTGCCGAGCTGTTCTATCAACGCCACCAGGGGCCATTCGATCCTGCCCGGCAATTGCAGTGGCTGCTGGACACGCCGCAGCGCCTGCAACAATACCTGGCGCTGGCCCAGGGGCTGGGGACACGGCTGCGGATCAATATCGAGCTGGATGTGGGCCTGCATCGCGGCGGTATCAGCGATAACGCGGTGCTGGGGCAGATGCTCGGGCTGATCCAGGCGCACCCGCAGCACCTGGAGTTTGCCGGCTTCATGGGCTATGACCCGTTTGTCGGCATGGGCGTGCCGGGCATCCTTGGCTCGCCCCAGGCGTTGTTCGATAAGGTCATGCTGCGTTACAACGCCTTTGTCGACTTCACCCGCCAGCAGTTTGCAGGCCTGTGGCATGACGGCCTGACACTCAATACGGCAGGCAGCCCCAGCTATCGGATACATGAGCAGGAGCAATTAAGCAGCGAAGTCTCGGTGGGCACAGCCATGCTCAAGCCCACGCATTACGATTTGCCATCCCTGGGCGAGCATGTGCCAGCGGCCTATATCGCTACGCCGGTCCTCAAAAGCACGGGGGCGGTCAATATTCCTGCACTGGACGACAAGTCCCGGCTGTTGTCCTGGTGGGATCGCAACCAGCGCGCCACGTTCTTTATCTATGGCGGTAACTGGATGGCCGAGTTCGAGTCACCCTCGGGGCTGCAAAGCAATGGGTTGTACGGCCGCAGCTCCAACCAGGAGATGGTCAATGGCTCGCCGCAGGTGGGCTTGAACGTCGACGACCAGGTGTTCTTGCGCCCGACCCAGACTGAGTCGGTGCTCCTGCAGTTTGGCGACCTGCTGGCGGTGCGTGACGGCAAAATTGTCGAAAGCTGGCCGGTATACACCGGATAACGTCACGCATCCCAGGCAGGAGCCGGCTTGCTGGCGATGACAGCCGTTAGAACACCGCAGGGTGTCAGGTACCCAACGTCATCGTTAACGGCCATCGCGGGCAAGCCCGCTCCTACAATGCAAACGGAATCGTCAGCTTGGCCCACAACATGTCGCCTTCCGGGCGGTTCTCGACATCAAACTCCTTGGCCCAACGGATCTCCCCGCTGGCGTACTTGAGAAAGGTGAAGTACACCGCAGGTCCAATCGCAAATACCTGGCCGCGTACCCCGTCGTCGACCGCTTCGCCGTAGATATTGGTGACGGTGCGTCCGTACTGCTTATCGTCAGTCGTCTGCTTGAGGTAGTAGCCATTGATGCCCAGGCTCACGTTGTCGGTCACTTTGTAGCTGGCCGAATAATCAAAGTGGAAAATCTGCCCGGAGCGGTAGTCCGTAGCGTGGTTTTCCTTGTTGAAACTGTAGGTGGTCTTGATCGACAGTTCCGTGCGCTCGTTTGGCAGCCACGTTGCCGAAACCAGCGGCTTGTAGGTGTAGAAGTTGTTGCTGGTGTTGGCCAGGCGTGAAGCATCGTATTCCCCAGTAGGCACCGTGATCTCCACGGCGGCGGCCAAGGTCAGGTTTTTGCCCATGTCCCACAGGATAATCGGCGCGATAGTTGTGTCACCCATGCTTTCACGTTGGTCAGACATGCCAAACAGCGCCACTTGTTGCTTGAGGTACGGCTGGGCGATGTAGCCGCCCAGCCGCCCGCCCAACACCCGCAACGGGCTCAGGTAGTCCAGGCGCGGAATGATCGCGTCCGAGCGGATCTTCACCTGTGGCACCTTGCCCCCGAGCGAGCTGATATCCAGCTTCGTGGCTTCATAGTGGTTGTAGTAGAGGTTGAAGGCGAACATGTGGTCCGGCAGGTGATCGACATCCAGTGGCAGGATGTAGAAGCCGTCGGTACCTGTACCGATATTGTCCACGCCGCCTTCTGTGGCCAGGGTCGACAGGCTGATAAGGGCCAGGGCAAGGGGGAAGGGGGCAAGCGCGCGGGTCGGGTTCATGTCTGGGCTCATTATTATTGTTAGAGGGCCGGCCCTCATTGGAGCCGTGCCCATAGAAATAAGCCCTTGGCGCCCCAGAGGGCAGGGTATTGGCGGCCACATAGGGGGGCTTTGCCGGACACTGTTCATTCAGAGTGCGGCGAAGCTTGCAAGCACCTATGATTATCAGGATGTTTCTAAAACAATAACCGGGCATAGAGTCGGGAATCGCAGATCCATGCACAGCAAAACCGTTGATCCACACTACGAATTGGCGCTGGTGTCACCGTTTCTCCTGCAAACCCTGGGGCAAGTCGTCGCACAAAAGGGCGCCAGTGCCGAGCATCTGTGCCGTGGCCTGGGGTTTACCCTGGCGGACCTGGACGATCCGGCACTGCGAATTTCCTATCGCCAGGCCGTGGCGATGATCCAGCGCGCACTCAAGGTCCTGCCTGACCAGGGGTTGGGCCTGTGTGTCGGCAATCAGAATGTGCTGGGCACCCTGGGCCTGCTGGGGCATGTCATCTCGTTGTGCAAGACCCTGCGCGATGCGTTTGCCGTGGGCGAGCGGCACCAACACACCTCCGGCGGTATCGCCACCTCACGGACCCATGAAAGCGCCCAGGAGGTCATGGTCGAGGTTGAATGTCTGTTGCCTTATGCCGAGGTTCAGGTGTTTGCCGCCGAGGAGTTCTTTGCCAGCCTCATGGTCTACGGCCGCACACTGGTGGGCAGCGAATTCAAGCCATTGCGCATGGAGTTCATGCACGCGCCGCCGTTGTATGCCGCCGAGTATCAACGTTTGTTCGGTGACGATGTGCGCTTTGGCTGCCTGCACAACCGTATGGTCCTGGAGGCACGCTGGCTGGACGTGTCCCTGCCGAATCACCATGCCCTGGCATTGCGTCAGGCCCTTGGCCTGCTGGAGTTGGAAAGTGCCCAGCTACACCGGAAAATGGACCTGATCCAGGCGGTAGAGCGTGCTATTTCCCGCGACTTGCAGGGCAGTCAATTGGAAAAGGTCGCCAGTGACCTGAACATGAGCGGGCGCACACTGCGCCGGCGCCTGACCGACCACGGGCTGACATTCGAGGCGTTGCTGGAACAGGCTCGTCGCGCCCGGACCATGGGGTTGTTGAGTAACCCTGGCCTGTCCATCGAGCGTATTACCCAAGAGGTGGGCTACAGTGACGTACGCAGCTTTCGCCGGGCGTTCAAGCGGTGGACAGGGCTCAGTCCCAGTGCGTTTCGCAGTGTGGGGTGAGGCCCAGTGTCAAACCCTGGACCATCACTACTGACCCGTTGCAAGCGGCAATTCAGTGTGAACACTCTGTGGTGGGACACCGGTTCACTGACCGCGCGGTTAAGGAGAACCGTCAGCCAGGCCATGGAGCTGACAGTATTCATCCCACGCCAGGCCTGCCATTTGGGCCACTTCCTTATGCACTTCCAGGCGGTTGGCCTCGAACTCCTGTGGCGACTGGCTGATCAGTTGCAGCGTCAACTCCCAGGCAAACAGGTTCTGGGACTCTGCCTGCGCCTCGAAGGCTTCGTGCAGGCGTTCGGCACGGTATTGCGCCATGGTTTCGCGCTTGGCCTGGGCGGCCAGAGGGTTCAGCGTATCCAGTTCGGTGCGCAACTCGGGATGCTGGCTCAAGAAGATGTCCAGGGCCAGCCGATGGTTTTCGCCAGGTTCAGACAAGGGGTTACTCCCGGAGCATAGGTTGCGCGACCTCAGGATGAGGTTTGTTCGTAACGGCTTTTACGTCGGGCGCGTTTACGCAGCCGATTGGCAGTCCACTGTTGCAGGGGATCCAGCAAGAAAAAAAACAGGTAGGCGGCGAGTACCAGGGTCAAGTCGACCCAAGTCTTGCTGATAGGTCCTTCCACCGCTTCGACGGCGGCTTTGATAGAGAACAGTACGGCGACCCCACACAGCCAGAGCACTGTCGTGAAAGCCAAAGGTCGTGCGCGATTTGAAAGCCTGCCTTGCATGTCGAATACATCTCCCTGAGAACGCTGGGTCAGTTGGTGTGCCGAGACCTGCGGGGTAACGGTGGTCTGCGAATCTACCGGCCTGTGGGTTGGTAGACCTGTCCAGCTCATGACCTTTGTGGGTCGCTGTTGGTTCCGAAAACCAGCGGTTCGCCCCTGGGCAGTACAACCCTGACGCGCGCTATTGTTTCAAAAAGTGCAGGATACTACACCCTCGCCAACGTATCTGCGGGTACTTTAAGGCGATTTATCGCGGTCCGGCGGGGCAAAAACCTTTCACTCTCTGAGCCTGGGCGTGTAGCGTTAACCCCTGTTGAAGGCCGCCCCTCCGGTGCGACGGCCAAGGGCCAGGAAACGCGGGGCAGGGAGACAATCATGGCGCAAACGCTGTTCAAGCTCTTCTTCACCCAGCGCCTGGCTGCCCTGGCAAGCACAGAGTCGTTGCGGGCCATCCGTGAAGGCCTGTTATGGATCTTGCCGTGCCTGCTGGTCTCGGCAGGTTTTCTGCTGTTGTCCGAATGCGCTCGGGTCCTGAATTTTCCGTCGCCGCTTGTGGCATTCCTGGCGGGTCTGCATGCCAAGATCAGTTCTGTCATCCCGTTGCTGGTAGCAGCCTCCATCGGCTATATGCTGGCGATCCAGCACCGATTGCCACAGCTGCCAGTGGCCTTCCTGTGCCTGGCGCACGTGGTCATTGCCACTTTTGTCCTGCGGGACTATCCACGTGCGTCGGCGACCTTTGTGTTGTTTATTGCCATCGCTTCGCCGCTGATCAATGTCCCGGCGATTGCCAGGTTGCATCGGTATCGCTGGACCCGCCTGGTCAACGAAGACCTGGTGGGGCACAACCTCAAGGGCACCATCAACATGGTCGTGCCGGGGGCAATCACCGCACTGCTGCTGGTGGTGACGTTGTCTCTGCTGTTGCAGGTTCCTCATGTGGTGCAGTTCCAGGGGCCTGATATGCTCGATGCGCTTCAGTCGCCTTATGGCAGCGGGGTGTTTGTCACGGCGATCAATTCGCTGCTGTGGTTTTTTGGCATTCATGGCGTGTATGCGATCCAGCCGCTGTTTGACGCATTGGACCAGGCGGTGGTACTCAACGGTGCGGCGCTGGCGGCGGGAGAGCCCATTCAATACGTGTTGAATGCCGGCCTGCTGGGGTGCTTTGCCTTTATTGGTGGGTCTGGCGGTTCCCTGTGTCTGTTGCTGGCGATTCTGCTGTTTTCCAAGAGCCAGTCCATGCGTTTGCTGGCGGTGGCCAGCCTGCCGCTGTCGTTGTTCAACGTCAGCGAGGTGTTGTTGTTCGGCTTGCCGATCATCCTCAATCCGCGCCTGTTTATTCCCTTTTTAGCCGTCCCGGTGATCAACACTCTGCTGGCGTTGATCGTGGTGCAGGCTGGCTGGGTCTCGCCGGCGGTCGCCAGTGTGCCCTTTACCGCGCCGGTGCTGCTCAATGCCTACCTGAGTACCCAGGGGGATTTGGCGGCGGTGGCGTTGCAACTGGTGCTGCTGGGGTTGGGGACGCTGATCTATGCACCCTATGTCCGTGCAATCCACCGGCAGGCCGTGGAGGGCGGTACGGTTTACCTCAAGTCTTTCGACACGACCTTTCGCGGGCTTGAGGAAAAAGGCCGTCTGCTGGAAATGGATCCGGTGCTGACGTCGCACAAGGCGCTGGTACGACAGGCTCTTGAGTTGAGCAGGATCCAGCAGATCAGCGACTACGAGTTCTACCTGGAATTTCAGCCCCAGGTGTCCTCCTTGACTGGCTTGTGCACGGGTTGCGAGGCGCTGATGCGGGCACGGGATGGAGAAGGCAAAGTGCACTCGCCATGGGAGTTCCTCCAGTGGCTGGCTCAAGCCCGGTTGATGCCGGACGTAGACTTGTGGGTTGCCTCCCAGGCCGTGCGCCAATACCAGAAATGGCAGAAAACCGGCTTTGCACTGCCAATCACCATCAATGTCTCCAGCGCCACCCTGACGACCCCGGCGTATGGCAGGCAACTGGTGCAGATCCTGTCCCAGGCCAACGGTCATGTGTCGGTGGAGATCACCGAGGATGCGCTGGTGGGTGATATCCAGGTGACGCGGCAGATGATCGAAAAGCTGCAGGCCATTGGTGCCAAGGTGTACATCGACGACTTCGGCACCGGGTTTTCTGCGTTGAGTTACTTGCACCAGTTCCCGGTGGACTTCATCAAGATCGACCGCAGTTTTGTGGTTGCCCAGCAAGACCCCAAGGGGGCGCAGGTATTGACCGGCATGCTGCGCTTTTGTGAAGCGCTGAACCTGGGGGTCGTGGTGGAGGGCGTGGAAACGGCTGAGCAATTGGCGTTTCTTCAGTCGGGCCGGGGACACTCGGGGGCAGAACTGATCATTCAGGGTTGGTATTTCAGTAAAGCGTTGCCCGGTGACGCGGTGCAAGGGTTTGTTCGTGAGCGAGCGGTCAAAGTGAATGATGAGGCGGGTGCTTAGCCACTTCTATAATGACATCGTATTGTTCCTACAGATAAGTCCTTCAAATAATTCCGCTATATATTGAGCCTCTACTTCCCATGTGCTGGCGCTGCTGCTGGAGTAGCTCAGTATTTCTAATTGTTTATATTTTCTGCGGGTATAAAGCTGTTACGTAGGATTTCTCGCAAATAAATAATGTTCTCTGGCGCAATTGGTGTTTTCAGGTAGATTGTTTAATACAGATTGTGAAGAAAAAGACTTTGGTTGCGGGGGTATGCGTGTGGTTGTTTTGCCTGCGTTGATCAAAGCGCCATTACGCAGTGAGTTTCTTAGTGCGTGCTTGGAAGTTTACTCAATATGGATGCTGTTCTATGTCCATGCTTAATTATGAATAGCGTCAGCGTATAGATAATCAAGTTTGGCACTATTGCTTGAAGAATCTTCAGTCAATGCCGACCCAGTAGGAAGCCCGGAAATATTAGGCGGGCTGCGTTATCAGTATCACCTGGCTTGATCTAAATGTTGTAGGGAGTTCGGAGTCTATGTGGCTCGCAGACCTTTATTGCCTGAGATTTGTCTGTTCGGACTTTTGTAAGTTCAATAAGTCTATCGGGTAGATAGGCGGGTTAATGCGGTTAATTGAGTTGATATTTGGCTTGAGAGGGAGGTGTCGCAACTTTGTTGTGAACTTCTGTTGAAGGCCATTGCCCTGGCGAAATAGTTCGCCATACATGTGAGGAAAAATAATGAAAAGTTTGAAAGCCCTCGTTTGTGTAAGTTCATTTGCTCTGTTGTTCGGTGCGGCTTCCATGGCCAGCGCCGTGTCGATTACCCCGGAAGGTCCGTTTACCACTGAGGCAGGCACCATTGTTGTAACGTCGCCATCTTCGGCTGGGGTTCCCATTACCTGTGGCATCACTTTCGGCGGCAATGTCTCCGCAGGCGTAGCCACCATCACTTCGGCAACACTTACCGGCGGTGGCCTGTGTAATTTGCCGAAGCTGAAAAACGTTCCGGCTCCGGGGTGGGTGCTGACTGCGACCAGCTTTAACGCGAGCACCGGAATCGGCAACGGCACCGTGTCAAATGTGGGCTGGACGGTGGCTTTCCCACCCTCCAACTGCGGCGCGGGTACCGTCAGTGGCGAGTGGAACCAGGCGACTCGCACCCTGACCGGTAAAAACCAGCCGCTGTCCGGCAACTGTGCCGTCCAATCCCTGACCGTCAAAGTACCGAACCTGAGCGTGGTGCCTTGAGCTGTCCCGCTCCCTAGTGCAAAGGGCTGATCACCCATGAAAGACAGGTGCCTCACTAGAGGTACCTGTTGGGCTGGGTAACAATGAGACGGAGTGGAGCATGAGACACAACAAGCAGCAGGCCCTGGCATTCCTTGCCCTGGCGGTGTTGGGTGGGCTGACGGTCGTGGCCTGCCCAGTCCAGGCCGGCGGGTTCATGACGCCGACCGCCAATACCGCAGGCTGGGGCCGGGCGTTCGGTGGTGGTTCGATGTTCAAGAACGATCCGTCGGCGGCCTTCAACAACCCGGCGGCCATGGCCTTTATCGACAAGAGCGTTTCGCAGTTCACCCTCAACTACGCCAATATCGACATCAAGTACAAAGGTGCTGCGTATGACTACGCAGGCAATCCCGCGTCCAGTACGGTCCTCGATCCAGACACCGGCCTCCCTACCTCGACACCCCGCACGGGTGGCTGTGGTCAGGGCGGGTTTGAGGCATGGGCACCAACGGGCTTCATGGTTACGCCGATCAACGATCGCTTGGCCTTCGGCCTGAGCCAGGTGGTGCCCATGGGCGCCCGCACGACATGGGATGAGGACTGGAAAGGCCGTGACTTTGCGGTAGACACTAAAGTTGAAACCGTGGGCCTGACCGGCTCGCTGTCGTTCAAAGTCAATGATCAGTTTTCCATTGGTGGTGGTGCCATTGTGCAGCACACCAAAGGCTTCGTGAGCCAGAACGTTGACCTGTATGCCGCCGCCGCACAGTCGCCGGACCTGGGCTACATTCCATTTCCCGCAGGCCAGGGTTTGGCCTTGATGCGGGTCAAGGTCGACAACACCTCCCTGGGCTGGTTTGCCGGCATGGCCTGGAAACCGACGTTGCAAGACACCTTCGGCCTGAACTACCACGCCAAAATCAACAACAAGCTGGAGGGTAAATACAATATCCACGCCGATACACTTTCCAGAGACCTGATGACCACCCCGGTGTTCGATGACCACCCCGGTGTTCGATGGCAAGACCCTGGTCGAACTGGCCTACCCCGACCTGCACCTGTATCCCGGCGGTGCAAATGCCTCGGCGCAGATGGATATCCCGGCCAATGCGTCCCTGGACTGGGTACACCAGTTCTCTGACCGCTTGACCCTGGGCCTGAGTGCTACGTGGACCCAATGGTCATCGTTCAAGGCGCTGACCTTGAAGTCGGATGGCAGCACCCTGGTATCGATTCCCTATAACTACAAGAACACCTGGATGTACTCCCTCGGCGGTGACTACAAGCTCACGGATGACTTGACCGTGCGCACGGGGGTGGCCTTTGACCAGACGCCAACCCCCAACTCCACCCGTGACCCGCGGATCCCGGATGGTGATCGGGTATTTGCGTCCCTGGGCTTTGGCTACAACATCCGGGCGATTCCAGGCTTGAGTATCGACGGCGCCTATTCGCGACAGTTTGTGGAAACCGTCAAGCTCAAGACCAAGAACATTGATCGTCTTGGCGCAGCATCGCTGGAGGGTAAAACCGAGATCAAGGGAGAAGTGATCAGTCTGGGTGCGACCTACGCCTTCTGATCGATCCCTGCATTGATGAGATCCTCTGTGGGAGCGGGCTTGCATCAATGCGAAGTCCCCTCCGCAAACTCGATCTTATTCCCCACGTTGTACTTACCCGAAGGCTTGTTCATAGGAATGCGCTTGACCTCCTGCAACGTCTGGCTGTCATAGACGATCAACGCACCTTCGCGATCCCAAATGCTCAACAGCAGATAGCGCCCATCCCGGGTGAACTCCACGTGCGCCGCCGTTTTGCCCGGCATGGGCCGCAGCGTATGGGCGATCTCCAGGGTCTGCTTGTCGATCAAGTGGATCGCGTCATTGTCCGGGCCAAAAAACACATCACTCCACACATAGCGCGAGTTGCTGTGGCTGCGCATAAAGAACCCCGGCCCGAGGGTAGGGATCTGTTTGATCAGCTTCCAGGTCTTGAGGTCGAGTACCGAAATTTGCCCCTTGCTGATATTCGGCGTGGCAAACACCCACTGCCCGTTGCGTTGCCAGTAAGTCCCCGAACCCAGGTGGGGCATGCCCGCCAGCGCGATGTTGGTGACCACCTGCCCGGAATCGAGGTCGATCACTTGCCCGCCGCCGGCCTTGCGCGAGGTGGCGAGCAGTTGGCGGTAGTCGGGGGAAAAGGAAAAGTCATCCAGCACATCCTGGGCCTGGATGCGCCGGGGCTCGAAGTTCGGGAGGGCTGGCGCGTAGGACAACTCCCAGACCTCATTCACATCCTTGAGGGCGACGATAAAACTCTGGCGCGGCGGCGCCGTATACACCGCGCTGACCCGCGAGCCCGTAGGCAGGGTCTTGACCAGCGACAGGTCGCGCGCATCCAGCACCACCAGGTTGCCCGGCAGGTAATTGCCCACCAACACCCAGCGCCCGTCCTTGCTCACCGCCAGGTTGCGGGTATTGAGGCCGGCGCGGATCTCGGCGATCAGCTTGAGGTTGTGCAGGTCGTACAGGCTGATCCAGCCGTCGCGCGAAGCAAAGTACACAAAGCGCCCGTCCGGGGAAAACTTCGGCCCGCCGTGTACGGCAAAGTGCGAGGCAAAGCGATCGAGCACTTCAAAGCGATCACCGTCGAGAATGTCGATGTGATGGTCGCCGGACTCCACCACCACAAACAGGTTCAGCGGGTCGGCACGATGTTGTGGGGTGCTGGGCAGTTGACTGAGGTCGGCTAACTGGCGGTGGCTGCTGCGCATATCCTGCTCGTTCCAGGTCGCGGGCGTGGCGGGCGGCTGTTGCAGGAAACTCACCAGGCCGTCGATCTGTTGCGCTGTCAGCAGCGGAGCGAATGCGGCCATCTGGCTGGCCGGGCGGCCTTGTTCGATCACCTGGCGAATCTCGGCCGGCTTGATCCGCCCCAGGCTCTCGGGCAACAACGCCGGGCCGCTGCTGCCGACCCGGTTGATGCCGTGACAGCTTTGGCAATGCTGCTGGTAATCGGCGGCGGCATCCGGTGCGCCGTGGGCCGCGCTGGCCCACAACAGCGGCAGCAGCCACAGGCGTTTCATACCGCCACCCTGGACACTGACAAGTGACCGGGGGCGAGGCTGGCGGGGTAGTGCAGGGCCGCATCGGCAAACAGATCGACCACATGCCCGATCACCGTCAAGGTCGGCACACCGGGCTCGCACATCAAGGCCAGGGCGGGCAGCAGGCGCAGGGTGCCGCGATGCACCTGCTGGTCGGTGCGGGCGCCATTGCAGATCAACGCCGCCGGGGTGTCTGCGGGTAGGCCGGCATCGATCAGGCGTTCGGCGATCATCGCCAGGTTCGACAGGCCCATGTAGAACACCAGGGTCTGGCTGCTGTCGGCGAGGCTGTCCCACGGCAACTTCAATTCGCCGTCGCGCTGCAAATGCCCGGTGACGAAGCGACACGAGTTGACCAGGTCACGGTGGGTCAGCGGGATACCCGCATAGGCACTGCAGCCGGAGGCCGCCGTGATGCCCGGTACCACCTGGCACGACACACCTTGCGCCAGCAGGTATTCCAGCTCTTCGGCACCGCGGCCAAAGACGAATGGATCGCCGCCTTTGAGCCGCACCACCCGCTGCCCCTGTTGGGCCAGTGCAGCCAGCAACTCGTTGATCTGATCCTGAGGCAGGCTGTGATAACCGCTGGCCTTGCCCACGTAATGCCGGGCACAGGTCAGTGGGATCAGGGTCAGCAATTCAGCGCTGATCAGGCGGTCGAACACCACGGCATCGGCCTGCATCAGCAGGCTCCAGGCGCGCAGGGTCAATAGTCGTGGGTCACCGGGGCCGGCGCCAACCAAGGCGACTTCGCCGGGGTGGAAAGGGCTGTGCAGCACCGAGGGTAACGCGTGGGATGAGTGCATGAGACTTCCTTGGTTCATCATCAGGTTGGCGGCCCCCGGTTGTTTCACCAGGTGACCGGCCGGTGGTTCAGCGTGCCGAGCAAGGAATCAAAGTGGGCGGCGAATGGGCGATTTCTGCGTCGCTGAGGTAACAACCGGGGTCCGGGCCCCAGAGGTCGCCGCCGGCCCAGGCGCGGGTGCGCGTGTTGCCGTTGCAGATGCCCAGCCAGTGGCACTCGGTGCAACGGCCACCGATTTCGCGTGGGTGTTGGCGCAGGCGCAGTAGCAGTGGATCGGGGCGCTCTAGCCAGATTTCGCGAAACGAGGTGCGGCGCACATTGCCCACCGAGTGTTGCCACCAGTACGTGTCCGGGTGTACTTCGCCGGTGTTGTCGATATTGGCGATGCCGCTGCCCGAGGCATTGCCGCCCCAGGCATGCAGCAGGTGTTCGAGTTGCGGGTAGTGTTCCGGCAAGTGCTGGTGCACCCATTGCAGCAACAACACGGCGTCGGCGTCGTTGTTGCCGCTGACAAAATCGCTGGGTACGCCGTTCTGGATGTCGCTCCAGGCCTGCTGGAAAATCATCAGCATGGCGTCGCGGCTCATCTGCTGATGGGCGTCCAGTTGCCGGCTGCGCTTGCCGCGTCCGCTGTAGTTGAGGTGTGAGAGGTAGAACTTCTGCACATCGTATTCACGCATTAAAGCCAGCAGTTGCGGTAGCTGTGCATGGTTTTCCTGGGTCAGGGTGGTGCGCAGGCCCACGCGGATCCCTGCCTGGCGGCACAGCCTGATGGCATGCATCGAGCGCTCGAAACTGCCCTCGCTCTGGCGGAAGGCATCGTGGGTCGCCTTCAAGCCATCGATACTGATGCCCACATAGTCAAAACGTGCGGCGGCGATCTGCTGGATATTGCCTTCATCAATCAGCGTGCCATTGCTCGACAGCGCCACGAAAAAGCCCTTGGCGCGGGCATAGGCGCTGAGTTGGAACAGGTCTTCGCGCAGCAGTGGCTCGCCGCCCGAGAGGATCAACACCTTGACCCCGGCCTCGTGCAGATCATCAATCACCTTCAGCGCTGCCTCGGTGTCCAGTTCATCGCGGAACACACTGTCGGCGCTGGTGGCATAGCAGTGCTTGCAGGTCAGGTTGCAGCGGCGCAGCAGGTTCCAGATCACCACCGGCGCGCGCGGGCTGCCCGGTTTGGCGCTGCGCGGTGGTGGGCATTGGCCGGCCAGGGTGCGCAGGTAATGACTGATCCTAAGCATAAGATGTTCCTTGTTGTAGGCGCGAGCTTGTCTCCGGGCGGCGTTCCGACGAAAAACGCCCCGGCGACACGTTCATCCAGGATGCCCGCGTTATCGTTAACGATCTTCGCTGGCAAGCCAGCTCCTACAGGAGCGAGGAGGGGCCAAGCGCAGGCCGGTTTTTTTCAGGATGCGACTGCTCACCAGCATCTCGTCCGCCCGGCTGGCATCGCCCAGCAAGAAACGCAGGTGTTCACGGTAACTGTCGATTTCTTCACGACTGCGGCCATGCACCATGGCGAACAGGTTGTAGGGCCAATCCCCGCGCCGGGGCCGGCGATAGCAGTGGCTGACAAATGGCTGGGCGCCGATCAGCTCACCCAGGCGCGGCATCTGTTCATCGCACACATCCCACACGGTCATGCCGTTGTGGCGGTAGCCCAGGCGATAGTGATTGGGCACGGCGGCGATCCGGCGGATCGCGCCTTCGCCCTGTAAGCGCTTGAGCAGGTCGAGGGTGGATTCGACGCTGATGCCCAGTTGTTCGGCGAGCCAGGTCCAGGGATCTTCAACCAGGGGCAGGCCGGCCTCGGTCAAATGAATCAAGCGCTGGGCCAGGGTCTCGTCAAGCCGGGAAGTACAGACCGACATGGTAGGTTTGCTCCTTGGGCAGGTTAAGCACCTCAAGCCCGGTAATGGTGTGGATATGCGACAGGGTCTGGTCGAGGTCCTCGCCGGTAGCGCAGGCCAGGACAAACCACATGTTCCAGTGATGCTCGCGTCGGTAGTTGTGGGCCACTTGCGGCAGATCGTTGAGTTGCGCTGCCACCTGTTCAAAGCGTGATTCGGGCACTGCCAGGGCGGCCAGGGTGAACGCGCCGCCCAGGCGCTCGATATCGAACATCGGCCCGAAGCGCGTGAGCACGCCGTCTTCGAGCAGCAGGTGCAGGCGGTCGAGCAGCTCGTCGGGCGTGCTGTGCAGCTCGCCAGCCACCGCCTGCCATGGGTGACGCACCAGAGGCAGGCCGCGTTGCAGGCGGTTGATCAACTGCCGGTCGAGTTCATCCATGGGCCCATACCTGTGACGGCGGCGGCGCAAAACGTCCGCCGCATTGCTTGAACATGCGTGTGCTGAATAGCAGGTGGTGGGGCAGGTCGCTGAGCAGATGCTGCTCCAGCAGCGCCTGGATCTGCGCCTGTACCGCTTCGCGCTCACGGCCGTGAACCATGCAGAACAGGTTGTAGCGCCAGTGCGGCAGGCGCCGTGGCCGCTGATAGCAGAGCGTGACCCCCGGGGCGCGGCCCAGGCGCTGGCCGACTTCATCGATCAGTGCGTCGGGCACATCCAGCACCAGCATCGCATTGGCGACAAAACCCAGGGCGCGGTGGTTGAGCACCAGGCCCACGCGGCGAAACAGGCCTTGCTCCTGCCACTGTTGCATCTGTTGCAACACCTGCAGGTGATGGGCGCCGATCTGCTCTGCGAGGTTTTCATAGGGGCGCGAAACGAGCGGCAGCCCGCGCTCCAGGCACTGGCGCAGGTCGAGCAATTGTTCATGGTTCAGCGGGGCGATCACGGATGGACTCCCAGGGCAAAACCCAGGTCAATGCGGTAAGCGGTGAGCATCGGCAGGTCCAGGGGGATCAGGCCGGTGTCCTTCTCCAACTCGTCGAGAATCTGTTCCAGATGGCGACGATTGGGCCCGGTCAGCACAAACCACAGGTTGTAGTGATGCTCGCGGGCGTAGTTGTGATTGACCTCGGGGTAGCGGCTGATGCGCGCCGCCACCTGCTCCAGACGTTCGGCGGGCACCGCCAGGGCGGCGAGGGTACTGGCGCCGGCACGGCAGTGATCGAACACCGGCCCGATCCGCGACAGCGCCCCCGCCAGTTCCAGGCGTTGCAGGCAGGCCATCAGCTCGCGCTCGCTGCAACCCAGGTCTTGCGCCATTTCCACATAAGGCTCGGCGCACAGTGGCATGCCGTGTTGATAGCGGTCGATCAGGCGTGCGGTCAGTTCATCAAGTTCCATCTCAGTACCCCATTTTTTGTGCGCGGTTGCTGAAGAAGATGCCGCTGGGGCTGTCGGCCGGCAGGGTCTTGAGCAAGGTCAGGCGATAAGGGTCCCAGACCTGCACCTGCTGGCCGTCGCGAACCGACAACCACAGCTGCTCACCGCGCCCGGTGAATTCCATGTGCAGCACACCGGGGCCGGGGCGCAGGTCGGCGACCACCCGGTGGGTTTCACTGTCGAGTACCTGCACCCGGTCGTTGTCCGGGTAGGCAAAGTTGACCCACAACTGGCGCCCGTCAGGCCGTGCGGTGACAAAAATCGGTTGGCCGGCCACGGTGATGGCAGCGGTCTGTTGCCAGGTGCGCGCGTCCATCACCAGCACCTGGTGGCGGCCCACGGCGGGCACGAAGGCCTGGTTGTCAGCCACGGCCCAGCCTTCCAGGTGCGGCATCTTGTACACCGGCAGTTTTTCCTGGCCGCGCCCGTAGTCGGCGAGCACGCGCTTGACCCCATGCTCGGGGTGCCACAGGTCGAGCTGGGCCATGCCATCCTCGCCAAACAGACCGGCCATGTAGTAGCGGCCATCGGCAGTGATCAAGGCGTCATAGGGCTGGCGGCCAATGCCGGTGAAGCGGGTGATGGCCGGGGTATTGCCCTGGCTGAAATCAGCGCTCCAGATCTCGTCGGTATCGAACAGGCTGAACACAAAGCGCTGCCCCGGCGCATCCACCAGTCCCACCACCCGCGAGCGCTTGCCATTGGCCAGGGGCGTGGCCGGGATGTCCGCCACTTGGCGCAGGGTCACGGCGTCGAACACCTTGACCCCGCCGGGCTGGTAGTTGGACACGGCAATCAAGCGCCCATCCTGGCTGATCGCACCGCCGATGCTATTGCCGCCCTGGATCAGGCGTTTGTCGATGCGCTGGGTCAGCAGGTCAACCTTGGTCAGCCCGCCGTCACGGCCAAACAGATAGGCGTAGCGCTGGTCGCGGGAAAACACCGCCGAGGCATGGGACAAGTCACCCAGTCCCTCGACCCGGCCCAGCCGGGCCTGATGGCTGCTGTCGATAATCAGCAGGCTGCCGGTGGCACGTTCCACCACCAGGCCCAGGTCGCCGGTACCCCGTAACGGTAGTTGGGCACAAGCCGTGAGCAACAGGCTGGCAATACAGGCAAGCAGGGGACGGATCATGGCGCAGGGGTTCCTTGCAGGAGGCGGTCCACCAGCCAGGCAATCTCGCCGGCATTGAGCAATGGCGCCCAGCCAGGCATCGCCAGGGCAGGGCGGCCATACGTCACGGTGGCAATCAGGGTGTCGCGGGTCTGCCCGGCCAGGGCTTGCGGGGTCAGCGCCGGTCCCAGGCCGCCGGTCAGGTGCAGGCCGTGGCAGGCCCCGCAGTCCTGGGTCAGCAGGTGTTCCAGCTGGACCTGGCGTGCAGGCGCCGGTGCTCCATGCACCGGCGCAGGAATGAGGAAAAGCAGCGCCATGGCCGAACCGATCATCGAGACTTGCATGGCGTGCTCCTTGTGCTTATTTGAGGCTCAACACCCATTGGGCGAGGGTCAGGGCTTGTGCATCGGTGACTTGGTTTGGCGGCATCGGGATCGGTCCCCAGTTACCCTGGGTGCCGTTCTTGATGTGGTCGGCCAGAGTCTTGTCTGCGTCCTTGACCCCGGCGTTCTTCGCTGCGACTTCCTTGAGCGCCGGCCCCACCATCTTGCTGTCGATGGTGTGGCAGGCGGCGCAGGGTTTGCTCTTGAACAGCGCCGCGCCGTCGTCGGCGATTGCGCTGGACAGGCTCAATGCCGAGCCCAGGGCGATCAGTGCGAGCAGGATATTTTTCATTCGGTTGCCTCTTGTTGATGAAGCTCAATAAATGTCGAATTGGGTGTTGTAGACATTGAACTTGCCGGTCGGGGTAATCAGGCGCTTGTCCTTGATCACGTTCTTGAGCTTGAGGGTCTTGTCATCGACCACCACCAGCGCGGATTCCTCTTCCTGGCCGTTCCACACCGAGAACCACACTTCATCGCCGGCCTTGTTGTATTCCGGCTGCACCACGCGCAGGGCGCCTTGCTTGATGCCCGACCACTGGGCAATCGGCAGCACGGTGTAGCCGGCGTCGAGCTTGTCGATGTTGAACACGGCTACCGACTGGCTGAGCTTGGTGTCGGGGTTGAGGGTGGTGTCGACGTACAGGTGCCGCGAGTTGGGGTGGGTCTTGATAAACAGCGAGCCACCGCCCTGGCCGTTGAGCGATTCCACTTGCTTCCAGGCGTACTGCGGATGCTTGACCGGGTCGGTGCCAATCACCGAAATACCGCCGTCACCCAAGTGACTGGTGGCCCACACCGGACCGTATTGCGGGTGTACAAAGTTGGCGCCACGGCCGGGGTGCGGGGTTTTGCCCACATCCACCAAGGCGGTGAGCTTGCGCTCCTTGGAGTCGATTACCGCGACCTTGTTGGAGTTGTTCGCTGCCGTCATGAAATAACGGTGGGTGCTGTCCCAGCCACCGTCATGCAGGAACGGTGCGGCGTCGATGGTGGTGATGGTGAGGTTCTTGATGTCCTGGTAGTTGACCAGCATGACCTTGCCGGTTTCCTTGACGTTGACGATGAACTCTGGCCATTCGTGGGAAGCAATGATCGCCGCCACACGCGGCTCCGGGTGGTACTCCTGCTTGTCCACGGTCATGCCACGGGTGGACACGATCTGCTTGGGCTCCAGGGTTTCGCCGTCCATGATGGTGAACTGCGGCGGCCAGTAGGAACCGGCGATCGCGTACTTGTCTTCATAGCCCTTGAACTTGGAGGTCTCGACCGAGCGGGCCTCGATGCCCACCTTGATCTCGGCGACTTTGGTCGGCTCGGCGGGCCACAGGTCGATCATGTCGATCTTGGCGTCACGGCCGATCACCAGCAGGTAGCGGCCCGAAGCGGAAATCCGCGAGATATGCACGGCGTAGCCGGTGTCGATGAGCTTGACGATTTTCTTGCTGTCGCCGTCGATCAGGGCGATTTTGCCGTCGTCACGCAGGGTGACGGAGAACAGGTTTTCCAGGTTGAGCGTGTTCAGTTGCTTCTTCGGACGGTCTTCGGGCTTGACCAGTACCTTCCAGGTCTTGAGGGTCTCGGCCATGCCCCATTCCGGCGGCGTTGGCGCAGTGTGCTGGATGAAGGTCGCTATGCTGGTGATCTGCGCCTTGGTCAGCGCATTGGAGGTGCCCCAGTTTGGCATGCCGGCGGGGGAGCCATAGGTGATCAAGGCCTCCAGATACGCCTGGCCCCGGGCCTGGGTGATGTCCGGGGTCAGCGGCTTGCCGGTGGCGCCCTTGCGCAACACACCGTGGCAACCGGCACAGCGCTCAAAGTAGATCTGCTTCGAGGCATCGAACTCGGCTTGGCTCAAGTCGGGCGCGCCGGGGCTCTTGACCATGGCTGTAGCCGGTGCGGGTGCAGCCGCGAAGGCCTGGGTTGAGAGGGCCAGGGCCAGCGCGCAGCTGAGCCTGGCCAGCGTCAGTACGAAGGGTGTTTTGTTGCGAGTCAGCATTCCATATCTCCTCAGGCAAGACCTTTGCGATCCGGGTAGAGCGCAGGTTCTTAGTGCCAGCAGAGACTATGTCGGGGTGGGTGAATGACCGCTTGACGGCGATCAAGTTTGCCTTGAGTACGGCTTGCCAGGTTGTCGCAGGCCCCCGTAGCGTGGCGGTCAAACCCGCTGTCCATGCAAGGTGTGCCATGACTGAACCCTTCTACCAAGCCGTCAACAACGAACACGAGTTGTTCGAAAACGCCTGGCGCCACCGCATGCCGGTGCTGATCAAGGGCCCCACCGGTTGCGGCAAGACCCGTTTCGTCCAGCACATGGCCCACCGTCTGCAATTGCCGCTGTACACCGTGGCCTGCCACGACGACCTCAGCGCCGCCGACCTGATTGGCCGCCACCTGATCGGCGCCCAGGGCACCTGGTGGCAGGATGGCCCGTTGACCCGGGCGGTGCGTGAAGGGGGCATTTGCTACCTGGATGAAGTGGTCGAGGCACGGCAGGACACTGCCGTGGTCCTGCACCCGGTGGCCGATGACCGTCGCGAGTTGTTCCTGGAGCGCACCGGCGAAGTCCTCAAGGCGCCGCCGTCGTTCATGTTGGTGGTGTCCTACAACCCCGGTTACCAGAACCTGCTCAAGGGCATGAAACCCAGCACCCGCCAGCGTTTTGTGGCGATGCGCTTTGGTTATCCATCAACAGTGGAAGAAGAGCGCATCGTCGCCCGCGAAGCCCAGGTGGATAGCGCTTTGGCGGCCCAGGTGGTGCGCCTGGGGCAAGCCTTGCGCCGGCTTGACCAGCATGACCTGGAAGAAGTGGCATCCACCCGCTTGCTGATCTTCACCGCCCGTCTGATTGCCGCCGGCATGCCCCCGCGCGAAGCCTGCATGGCTTGCCTGGCAGAAGCGCTGAGCGATGACCCGCAAACCGTCGCGGCCCTGATGGACGTGGTCGATGTTCATTTCAGTTGAGCGGCGCCTACCGGGTGACCTGGCGATGTGGTTCTTTATCCTCGCCGAACTCTCGGTGTTTGCGATTCTGATCCTTGCCTTTGCTGTGACCCAGGCGCTACGACCCGAGGCCTTTGCCGAGGGCCGCGCACAGCTGGACACCTCCACTGGCCTGGCGATGACCTTGAGCCTGCTGACCGCAGGACTGCTGGCGGCGTTGGCGCAGCAACAGGTACTTGCCGGCCGCTCGCGGTGGGCGGCCGGGTTGTTAGTGCTGGGGTTGTTGGTGGCGCTTGTCTATGTGTGGATCAAACTCAGCGAGTACGGACACCTGGCCGCTGCCGGGCTGGGCCTGGAGCACAGCACATTCTTTACCCTGTACTGGATTTTGACCGGATTTCATTTTTTGCATGTGCTGTTGGGCATGCTGATTCTGGCGTGGCTGGCGTTGCGCTGCTGGCAGCGGGCCTATGGTCCGGGGCGTCAGTCGGGGTTTGAGTCCGGGGCGTTGTATTGGCATATGGTGGATCTGGTGTGGGTCGTGCTGTTTCCGTTGGTGTACGTGTTGTGAGGCTGCTGGCGTGTTGGGCCGCACTGGTGCTGCTGAGTGTGGGCACCGTCATGTCCGGCGCTGCGGGATGGTGGTGGGTGGTGGTGTTGGCAGCGGTGGCCAAGGCCTGGGTGATTGCCGATGGGTTTATGGAACTGCGGCACGCGCCCTGGGGATGGCGTGCGGCGATGTTGGCGTGGCCGGTGGTATTGGTGGGAACGATTGTGGCAATGCGTTGATGGTCCGAATTCCCCCAACCTGGAGAGGCCTGCCAGCGGAGCGCAAAATGCTTGAGCACCGCTGGCCGGGCACCACGTTCTGAGCGGGCTCAGAAGTCCGCAATAAACTGCACGCCGCCCACCACTGCGCCACTGGTTTGAGTTAGGCCACCGGGGTATTTCACGTATTGCAGGTTGGGCCGCACCATCAGCCATTTTGTGGCCTGTACGCCGTAGTTGATCTCGTAGCTGTATTCGCGCCGTTGCTCAGGTACATACAGCGGATCATCCATGCCAGCCACACCATTGCGCGCGTTTAGCGCCCGGGTGTTGTCGGTGTAGCGGTCGCTGACCTGCAACTTCGATGCACCGATGCCAAAGGTGTCATCCGGCCGTACGTCGAAGGGCCCCCGGTAGATCATGCCCACTTGGATCAGGCTCTTGATCACGCTCTTGTCTGGATCGTTCATGGTCAGGTTGGCAAACACGTTAAGCCCACGTTTGTTGTTGCCATCGACCGTGGTCAGTTGCTGTTGGCCCGACAACCACCAGCCGGCATTGCTCGAATACATCCGGTAGGGTTTCTGGCTGTTGGCCGCATAGTTGCCGTCGGCGTCCTTGAGCATGTCCTTGGTGTCGGCATTGGCGTAGTAGTAACCGGCGTGGTACTCCGAACTCAGTCCGCCGATCCGTCCCTTCCAGATGGCTTCGATGGGGAAACTGGTGCCTTGGGAGCCACTGATAAACGGCTTGAAGCCATTGCTCGCCTCGGCGTTTCCAGGGTTTTTGTCATAGGCCCCCACCTGCATTGCGAACTCATCGGTGAACTGATACTTGGCGCGCACCGCCCACTGGCTGATGGGGAAACTGTTCCACACGCCATTCCAGTTGCCCTCCTGGGAGCCGCACAGGGTGACGTTCTGGAACTCGCAAGGGAACTGGTCAAAGTCTTCACCATGGCCGAAGCGCCCCAGTTTCACGGCCAGCTTGCGCTCGAAGAACTTCTGCTCGTACCAGAACTGCGACAGGCGCCAGGCATTGCCGCCGCCGAACACTTCCATGGTAGACGTCAGGCCGGTGGCGTCGGGGTGATGCACGCGGTCGTTGGTGATGTCTTTGCCATGGCGTTCGCCGATACCGATGCGAAAGCTCGCATCCTGCCAGCCCCAGAGTTTTTGCAGGTCCATGGTTACGCCGAGGATCAACTGATCGCTCCAGCGGGCGGTCATATGGGAGTCGTAGCCGCCGCCGAGGTTGGAGCCCACTTCGCCGACGTATTTGAGGGTGAAGTCATAGCCTTGCTCGGCAAGTTGCGGGCGTAGGCCGTTCCAGTCGCCGAGCATGGCGGGGGAGTTGGGGGCGAGCAGGCCGGCGCTCAGGGTGCAGGTGGAAACCGTGCTGCACAGCAGGGCCAGGGGGAGGTTGATGCGCATGGGTGCTCCTTGGGTCTTATTGTTTTTATCAGGGGTAAAGCACAAATTTCAGGCACACAGAGACCCCTTGTGGGAGCGAGCAAGCCCGCTCCCACACTGGATCAGTGGCGTGTGGGCGGGCGGAGTTACTGCAAGTTGACGAACAACCCGCCGTCCACCAGCAACGACGCGCCGGTTACATAGCGCGCCATGTCCGAGGCCAGGAACACGATCGGCCCGGCGACGTCGTCCGGTTCGCCCAAACGGCCCAGGGGTGTGCGCGAGGTCATGTAGGCGAGTTTTTCCTCGTCAGCCAGGTCTTCCTTGTTGATGTCGGTGGCGATGGTCCCCGGCAATACCGAGTTGCAGCGAATGCCATACGGCCCCAGGGCGATGGCGCAGGACTGCATCAACGAATGCAGGCCGGCCTTGGTCGGCGTGTAGTGGGTCTGCATGCCGCCGCCCACCAGGGCGCTGATGGAACTGACGGCAATGATTGCACCGCCACGGCCCTGGTTCTTCATCTGGTTGGCGGCTGCCTGCACGGCGAAGTACGCGCCATTGAGGTTGGTATTGACCGTCTTCAGGTACACCTCGCGCGGCATGTCGAGGAACGAGTGGAACGGGCAGATACCGGCGTTATTGACGAACACATCGACACTGCCAAAGGCCTTGACCGCAGCGGCCACCAACGTGTCGCCGGTGTCCGGGTCGGCGGCATCGCCACCCACTTCAATGGCCTGGCCGCCGAAGGCGCGGATCTCTTCGATCAACGACAGAGCGGCTTGGGTGCCTTGCTCGCTGGCGCTATGGCCGATCACCACGCGGGCGCCCTGGCGCGCACATTCGCGGGCGGCGGCGCGGCCGATGCCACGGGAGGCGCCGGTGATGATCACGGTTTTATCTGCTAGCAACATGGGAAATCTCCTGAAAAAAATGTAACGCTGTTGTAGGAGCGAGCTTGCTCGCGAAAAACGTCAACGATAACGCGGGCTTAGCGGCTAAACGCGGCGCCCTCAGGTTCTTCGCGAGCAAGCTCGCTCCTACCAAAAAGCATTGCGGCCTCAGCCGAGGTAATTACCGTAGCCAACCATCGCGATGGCGCCGAGGATCACCGCGATCCCGGCCATCAGCACGCCTTTGTTGGCCGCGCTGGTGCCGTGCCATTCGCGCAAATACAGGCCCCAGCAATTGGACACAATGATGATGAAGGACATGTGCAGCACCCACGAACTGGCGTCGTTCTGCAGGCGGCTTTCGCCCATGCCGTAGAAGAAAAATTGTAGGAACCACAGGGTCCCGGCGCACGCCACCAGCAGGTAATTGCGCAACAGCGGGGTGCTGCGGTCGGTGTAGTTATGGAACGTGCGGTTGCGCCAGTTCAGCCACAGGCACCAGATACCGTTGGTGGTCAGGCCGCCCCACATGATCACCATGAACGTCACATTGTTCTGGAACAGGCTGTTGGCGCCATGTTCCACCGCTGCTGCGGCCAGTGGGCGCCCGGCGGAAATGCCGTAGCTGAAGCACGCGCTCAACACCCCGGAAATCACCGCCACTAGCATGCCCTTGCCCAGGGCAAACTCGCTGACGCTGGCGAACTTCACTGCCTGGGACACTTCCCGTTCCTTGATCAACCCGGCCTTGCCGCACACCGCGATACCGATCAGCGACACCGCCACACCCCACAGCACCCAATGCCCGCCTTGTGAAGCAAGCATCGAAGTCAGGGTGCCCTCTGTCTCGTGGGTGAACAGGTCGCGGTACAAGGCTGGCATCAAGGCGCCAAGGGCCGAGGTCAGGCCCATGATCAGCGACATACCCAGGGACAGCCCCAGGTAACGCATGGTCAGGCCGAACGTCAGCCCGCCAATACCCCACAGCACACCGAACAGATAGGTCCAGAGCAGGGTGCTGGTGTCGGCGTTGCGCAGGATCTCGATCCAGCCGGGCACGGTCAGTTGCGCGGCAATCAACGGTACGATCAACCATGACACCAGGCCGCCGGTGATCCAGTAGCTTTCCCAGGCCCAGCCACCGACCTTTTTGTAGGGGATGTAGAAACTGCCGGAGGCGAAGCCACCGATGAAATGCAGAATCACACCGAGGAGAATGATTTCCACGTGTTCGAATCCTTTTTATTGTTGTGGTGAAGGGGCCAATGGCTCAGTCGGGCGTGAGGCTGAACATCGGTTCAAGATCCACGCTGACCGGCGAGTTATCCGGGTGGCTGGGCATGATGTCTTGCATGTACTGCCACCAGCGTTGCATCAGCGCGGTGCCGGGCAGGGCATCCAGGCCATGCTTGTCTGTATGGGTCAACACCGCGAACAGCGCATGGGTGGACTCGTCGAGGAAGATCCGATAGTCCAGCACGCCGGCATCGCGCAGGGCCTGGGCCAGTTCCGGCCAGATCTGTGCATGGCGCCGGCGGTACTCGGCGGCCATGCCGGGGTTGAGGTTCATGCGAAAGGCACGGGTCGGCATCAGAGGCCTCCAGGGGGCAGTGTCGGGCTGTAGATGCGCACGGCGTTATGCAGGAAGAATTTGTCCTGGACGGCCTGTGGCTGATCAGCCATGCAGCGTTTGACCAGGCCCAGGGTGGCGGCGAAATCGGCGAGGTGATCGCTGTTGGGCCAGTCGCTGCCAAAGAAGCAGCGGTCTTCGCCAAAGGCCTCCCACAGCACGGCCAGGCGGTCGTTGTAGAACGCGGTGTCGACGATCAAACCGGCAGGTCCGTGCTGTGGGATTTCTGCCAGCTTGGCGAACACATTGGGCCGTTCAGCCAGGCGCAACAGGTCGGCGTGGTAGGCCGCTTCCAGGCCCGCAGGGACCTGGGCGTTGGGCAGGTGATCGACAATGATGCGCAACTCGGGCAGGGCATCGCTCAGGTGCAGCAGGCCCTTGACCAACCGTGGGTCGGGGTTGGCGCTGTCCAGGCAGCGGCCGCAATCGGAGAGCTGGCGCAGGCCGTCGATAAACCCGGGGCGCGTTTGGTCCTCCAGCAAATCACGCTGCCACAGGTTGCCGTAGCGCAGCCCAAGGAACAGCGGTTCGTAGGCGAGCGCTGCAAGGTCGACGGCAAACTGCGGGTGCAACGGGTCGAGATTGCCGACAAAACCGAGCATGCGCGCATCGCTGCGCAGGGTTTCCAGCAACCAATGGTTGTCGTCGCGCCAGGGGCTGGCTTCTACGGCAATCGCGCCGATCACCTGGTGTTCGGCTGCCAGTGCCCAGTAATCCTGGGGTAAATGCGCGGCATACAGGTGGTTGCCCGGTTCGGGCCACGGGATGCCCTGGGGGCGGTGTGGGTCGAACAGGTGCAGGTGGCTGTCGATGATCGGTCCGTTGTAGAGGTTGGCAATGCTCATTGCGCAATCCTTGTTGGCAGGGTTGTTGTAAGGGCCGGCACTCGCGTGCCAGCGCCCGTTGCACCACTTCAGCCCTGCAGGTACACCACGTGGGTATGGGTGTACTCGTACAGGCCGTGCTTGCCATCGGCACCGCCGATTCCGGACTTGCGCACGCCGGCATGGAAGCCCTGCATCGCCTCGAAGTTCTCGCGGTTGACGTAGGTTTCGCCAAAGTCCAGCTCGCGCACCGCATGCATGGCCTTGCTCAGGTCGCGGGTATAGATCGAGGAGGTCAGGCCATAGTCGCAGTCGTTGGCCAGGGCGATGGCTTCGTCGAGGTCGTCGATAATCTGGATTGGCAGCACCGGGCCGAAAATTTCTTCGCGCATGATATCCATGTCGGCGCGACCACCGGCCAATACCGTGGGCTGGAAGTGAAAGCCTGCGCCGAGGTCGGCAATCTGCCCGCCCGTGACCAGGGTTGCGCCCTGGGCGAGGGCGGTGCGCACCTTGCGGTTGACGCTGTCCAGGCCCTGGCGGTTGATCAGCGGGCCCATCTCTACATCGGCCTGGGCCAGTGGGTCGCCGTAGCGGGTGGCGGCCATCGCCGCGCTGATGCGCTCGATAAACTGGTCGGCGACGCTGCGTTGCACATACACCCGCTCGGCGCAGTTGCACACTTGGCCGCTGTTGATGATCCGCGAATCACGAATGGCCTTGACCGCCAGCGCAAGGTCGGCATCGGCCAGGACAATCGCCGGCGCCTTGCCGCCCAGTTCCAGGTTGAGCTTGGTGATATTTGGTGCCGCCGCGGTCATGATCCGCGAGCCGGTCGCGACACTGCCGGTGAAGCTGATCATGTCCACGCCCTTGTGGGCGGTGAGGGCCGCGCCGACCTGGCCGTCGCCGCAGACCACGTTGAACACCCCGGCCGGCAGGTCGGTCTCGGCCACCAGGCGGGCGAATTCAAAGCAGTTGTTCGGCGTTTCTTCGCTGGGCTTGATCACGATGGTGTTGCCGGTCAACAGCGCCGGGGCCATCTTGCGTGCGATGAGGAAGAACGGGAAATTCCACGGCAGGATCCCGGCCACCACGCCCAGGGGCTTGCGGAACAGGAAGATGTTTTCGTTGGGCCGGTCGCTGGTGATGATTTCGCCTTCAATGCGGCGCGCCCATTCGGCCATGTAGTCGAGGTAGTCGGCGGTGAAGTTGACTTCAACCTCAGCCAGGCTGCTGATCTTGCCCTGTTCCAGGGTAATGGTGCGAGCCAGGTGGGCGACGTTTTCCCGCAGTTTGGCGGCGATCCGGCGCAAGTGCCCGGCGCGCTCGATGGCCGGCTTGCGTGCCCAGCCCTGTTGCGCGGCACGGGCGGCGGCCAGGGCCTGGTCGACATCCTCGGCGGTGGCGGCCGGCACCTTGGACAGCAGCGCACCGGTGGCCGGGTTGAGCACGTCGATATGGGCGCTGCTTGGGGTGAAGCGGCCGTTGATAAAGTTCTGGTAAACCGGAACGGATGACATGGCAGGCTCCTCAGTAAGTGCGCGACGGCGCTTTCGCGTCGGCAGCAGGGCGGTAGCGGGCAAGGGTGCTCAGGGCGCTCTGGCGTAGCAGGCTGATATCGATCGCCACCGCAATGAAGCGGCAGCCCCAGGCCTGGTAGCGGCGTGCATCTTCTTCATTGGGCGCGAGGATGCCGCAAGCCTTGCCCGCCGCGAGGGTGGCGTTGACCGCGTGCTGGATACGCTCCTGCACTTCGGGGTGGCTGGGGTTGCCCGCATGGCCGAGGCCGATGGACAGGTCGGCGGGGCCGATAAAGACCGCGTCCACCCCTTCGACGGCAGCGATGGCCTCGACGTTGTCCACACCCAGGCGCGACTCCACCTGCACGATCAGGCACAGCTCTTGATGGGCCGTATTGAGATAGTTGTCCACGCCATCCCAGCGCGTGGCGCGGGTCAGGCCGCCACCCACGCCACGGATGCCATGGGGTGGATAACGCATGGCGCGCACCAGGGCCTGGGCCTGCTCGGCGGTTTCGACCATGGGGATCATCAGGGTCTGCGCGCCGATATCCAGCAGTTGCTTGATCAGGTTGGCATCGCCGTTGACCGCGCGTACCACGGGCGCGGTGCTATAGGGCGCTACCGCCTGCAATTGGTTGAGCACACTGGGCACGGTATTGGGTGCGTGCTCGCCGTCGATCAACATCCAGTCGTAACCGGTGCTGGCGACGATTTCCGCAGCGTAGCCGGTGGCGAAGCCGGCCCAGATCCCGTATTGGCTGGCGCCCTGGCGCAGGCCGGCCTTGAACGCGTTATGAGGCATTTGCATGGCGAGACTCCTTAGCGGTTATACGGACGATGCAGTTGGCAATCGGGGTTCAGGTCCACGCCGAAGCCTGGCTTGTCCAGCACTGACAGGCGCATGCGACCATTGACCGGCACCGGCTCGCCCAGCAGTTGCGGGTGGAACATCGGCACCACTTCGTCGGCCTTGGGCGCCATCATCAGGAATTCGGCAAACGGGCTGTTCTGCCGGGTGGCGACGAAGTGGTAGCTGTAGACCGAGGAGCCATGTGGCACCACCATGGCGTTGTGCGCATCGGCCAGGGCGGAGATTTTCACCAGTTCGGTCAAGCCGCCGCACCAGCCGACATCCGGCTGGATAATGTCGCAGCAGCCCATTTCCAGGAGCATACGGAAACCCCAGCGAGTGGCTTCGTGTTCGCCGGTGGTGACCAGCATGCCTTTGGGTACGTTGTTGCGCAGGGCTGCGTAACCCCAGTAATCATCGGGGGACAGTGCTTCTTCAATCCATTTCAAGCCGTGTTCATGGGCGCCAATCGCCAGTTTGGTGGCGTAGTTGAGGTCCAGGCTCATCCAGCAGTCGAGCATCAGCCAGAAGTCCGGGCCGACCCGTTCACGCATGGTCGCCAGCTCTTCAAGGTTCTTGCGCAATCCTTCTTCACCTTCGGCGGGGCCGTGGTGCAGGGGCATCTTGCCGCCGATAAAACCCATCTTCTGCGCCAGGTCCGGGCGCGCGCCGGTAGCGTAGAACTGCAATTCATCGCGCACCGCACCGCCGAGCAATTGGTGCACCGGTTCCTGGCGGATCTTGCCGAGCAGGTCCCACAGCGCCAGGTCCACGCCGGAAATGGTGTTGATCACCAAACCCTTGCGCCCGTAATACAGGGTGGACTGGTACATCTGGTCCCAGATCTTCTCGATATCGGTGACTCGTGCACCTTCAAGGAAGCGCGCCAAGTGTTTCTCGACGATATAGGCAGCAGGCTCGCCTCCGGTGGTGACGGCAAAACCGACGGTGCCGTCGCTGGCTTCAATCTCTACCACCAGGGTGCCGAGCACATTGATCCCGAAGCTGCGGCGGCTCTGGCGGTACTCGGGGTATTTGCTCATGGGCGTGGAAATATGGTCGTCGATCCAGTGGCCGTCGGGCTGGTCGTGATAATCCGCGCCGCCGCCACGCAAGACAAAAGCGCGCACGTGTTTGATGGTGATGTTGCCCATGGTGTAACTCCTGGAGTTAAACAGTGGCCGGCGTGTTCGACGCTTTTTGGCCGGGAGAATGGATACCCAGCACCAGCAACGCAGCCAGTACCGTGGTGGCGGACAGCAGGTACAGGCCGGCTGCCGGGGAGTGGAAGGCGTTTTCCGCCCAGTTTTTCAGGACCGGCGCGATGAACCCGCCGAGTGCGCCAAAGGAGTTGATCAAGGCGATGCCGGCCGCCGCCGCGCTGCCCGCCAGGTAGCTGGAGGGAAAGGTCCAGAACACTGGCTGCACGGCGATGAAACCGGAGGCGGCGAAGCACAGGGCGAGCATGCCCAGCCACGGGTTGGCGAAGGTGACCGAGCAGGCGATGCCGGCGGCGGCCATCAACAGGGTCAAGGAAGCAGTGCGCCGGCGCTCGCCGCTGCGGTCGGAATAACCGGGGATCCACCACGCGGCGAACAGCGCGCACACCCAGGGAATCGCCGAGACCAGCCCGACCATCAGCCCGACCTTGGTGCCGAGCAGGCCACCGACCTGGGTTGGCAGGTAAAACACCACGCCGTAGACACTGGCCTGGATCAGCAGGTAGACCAGGCACAGATACAGCACCGACGGCTGGCACAGCACGCTGAGCAGGCTGCGGCCATGGGAGCCTTTGTGCTGGTCTTCGGCATCGAGCAGGTCCTGGATCTGGCGGCGCTCTTCAAGGCTCAGCCACTTGGCGTCGGCGGGGCGATTGTCCAGGTACCAATAAGCCCAGATGCCTACTGCCGAAGCCATCAGGCCTTCCACGGCGAACAGCCATTGCCAGCCATGCAGGCCGACGAAGCCGTCCATTTCCAGGAGCAGGCCAGACAGCGGGCTACCGAAAATAAAGGCCAGGGGGGCGCCAAAGTAGAAGAAGCCCATGGCCTTGCCACGCGCGGCCTGGGGAAACCAATAGGTGAGGTAAAGAATCACGCCGGGGAAGAACCCGGCTTCGGCCACGCCCAGCAGAAAGCGCAGGATGTAGAAGCTGGTTTCGTTGTGGGCAAACACCATTGCCGCTGAAACCAGGCCCCAACTGACCATGATCCGGCACATCCACAGACGGGCGCCGACGCGATGCAAGATCAGGTTGCTTGGCACTTCCAGCAACGCATAGCCGACGAAAAACACCCCGGCGCCAAAGGCGAAGGCGGCATCGCTCAGGCCAGTGTCGGCCTGGAAGGCTTGTTTGGCGAACCCGACGTTGGCGCGGTCGAGGAAGGCCATGATGTACATCAGCAGCAGGAAGGGCAGCAGTCGCCAGGAAATCTTGGCGAGCAGGGGCGCGGGCAGTGTGGTCATCTCGAAATCCTTTTGTAAGGCTTTGTTCTTATGGGCCGGACTGTACGGCGGCCGAGCAATGCGCTACAAATCGAATCTCGCTTACAACCGATACCCTCAAGGTATCGATAACAAGGAAAAAAATGAGTAGTCCGCTGATCTCCCGCAGCCTGTTCAACCGCCTGCGCTACAAGCATTTGCATATGCTGGTGGCCTTGAGTTCCAGTCAGAATCTGCACCGCGCCTCCCAGGCCTTGAACATGTCGCAACCGGCGGCCACCCGCATGCTGCGCGAAATCGAGGACATGTTTGCCTGCGACCTGTTCGAGCGCCTGCCCCGTGGCATGCGCCCCACGGCGCTGGGCAAGGAGTTGATCCGCTTTGCCGAATCGGCCCTCAGCGGCCTGGACCGCTGCGCCGAAGACCTGATGGCGCGCCAGCAGGGCGGTTATGGCTACCTGGCAATCGGTACCATCATGGGCGCTGCGCCGGACCTGGTGATGGACTCGATTGCGCAGATCAAATCCCTTAACCCGCAACTGCGCATCCGCATCATGGGCGACACCAGTGACCAGGTGATCCAACTGCTGGAGCAAGGACGCATCGACCTGGCCATCGCTCGGCGTAACGCCGCAACCGACAGTGAGCACTACAGCTTCGAGCCGCTGGGCAACGAGCGCTTGCTGGTGGTGGTGCATGCCGGGCACCCGCTGGCGCAGCGCTCAAGCTTGCCGTTGGCCGAACTGGTCAGCGACTGGCCGTGGATCCTGCAACCGCAAAGCAGCCCCGCGCGCATAGGCTTTGATGAAGCGTTGCAACACCAGGCCTTGCCCCTGCCGGCGGACATCATCGAATGCAGTTCGGTGTATTCCATGCAGCAGTTGATTCAACTGACTGACGCGATCATGGTCCTCTCCGAAAGCGCGCTGCGCGATTACTTGAAAATGGGCCTGGTGGTGGCGTTGCCGGTGGAGCTGGAGGTGACGCTTGCGCCATTTGGCATCTTGCTGCGCAAGGGCGAACCGGTGAGCCGGGAGTTGGGGTTGTTTATCGATTTGCTGCGACGCAAGGTCAGGACGCTTGATTAACAGCCTCCGCCCGTCTACCTGACAAAAAGAACATGGTGTGTCTCAGGGATATTAAATAGAATGAATCTCATTTGAGACTCACTCGCGCCGCCCAGGGTTCGCTTGCCATGAATGATGCAGTATTGCCAACGACCACCTCCGAACCCAGCCTGAAAACCTTGTACCGCGACCACCGCAGTTGGCTGGAAAGCTGGTTGCGCCGGCGCCTGGGCAATGCCTGGGATGCCGCCGACCTGAGCCAGGATACGTTCCTGCGGGTGCTGGCCAGTGCCCAGCCAGTGGCGCAACTGCAGGAACCACGGGCCTACCTGGTGACGGTGGGCAAGCGTTTGCTGGTCAACTTTCATCAGCGGCGCAGTCTGGAGCAGGCCTACCTCAATGCCCTGGCACGCTTGCCCGAAGACTGCGTGCCCTCTCCGGAGCAGCGCTGGTTGCTGCTGGAAACCCTGCAGGCCCTGGATGAACTGCTCGACGGCTTACTGCCGGTGGTGCGCCGGGCGTTTCTCTGGAGCCAGCTCGAAGGCCTGGGCTACCGGGAGATTGCCGAGCGGCTCAAGGTCTCGGAGCGCACGGTCAAACGCTATATGGCCCAGGCCTATGAACATTGCCTGCTGGTGGAACTGTGAGCGGCACCGCACCGGATGTGGCGCGGGCGGCGGCGCAATGGCTGGCGCTGCTGGAATCCGGCACGGCCGGCGAGCGCGACCACACCGGCTTGCAGCAATGGCGCGACAGTCACCCCCAGCATGAGCAGGCCTGGCAAAAAGCGCAGTTGCTGCGCCAGCGTTTTGCCGAGTTGCCATCCTCCCTGGCCATGGCCAGCCTTGATCGCCCGCAACCGGGTCGGCGTGCCGTGCTCAAGCGCGCCCTGGGCGTGGCAGCACTGGTGCCGGCGGCATGGTTGCTCAGTCGCCAGTTACCCATCGACGTGTGGCGCGCCGACCTGCACACCGCCACGGGCGAGCGCAAACAGCTGCCGCTGGCCGATGGCAGCGCCCTGCAACTGAACACCGCCAGCGCGGTGGATGTGGATCTTGCTCGGCGGCGCCTGACCCTGCTCGATGGGGAAATGGCACTGAGCGTGCCAGGGGCAACTGCGCTGACCGTCCACACACGTTATGGCCAGGTCATTGCCCGCCAGGCCGAGGTCTGTGTGCGTCAGTTGGCGGACGCTTGTCGGGTATCGGTGCTCAAGGGCCAGGTACAGGTGCTCGACATGCACGGTCGAACCACCTTGATGCACGCTGGGCAACAGGCACGGTTAGAAGCCTTGGGGCTTGCTGCACCGAGTCCTTTCGACATCTTGCAGTTGGGCTGGCGTGACGGTGTGTTGACGGCGCAGAACCAGTTGTTGGGTGATTTCCTGCGCGAGCTTGATCGCTATCGCCCGGGTGTCCTGCGCTGGGACCCGAGCCTGGAAGCCTTGCGTGTCACCGGCAGTTTCCGCCTGGACGACACCGATCGCATCCTCAGCCTGCTGGCCACCACCCATGGGCTGCAGGTGCAGTTGCGCACGCGTTATTGGGTCACGCTGGCACCGCGTAAAACCCTCAGTTGATGGCGGTCCATTGGTAGGAGCGAGCTTGCTCGCGAAGGACGTCAACGATGACGCAGTACTTCAGGTTTATCGCGGCGTTCTCAAGTTTTTCGCGAGCAAGCTCGCTCCTACAAACATCAGCATTTTTTCTCTGTCCCTTTTTTTCGGCTCGCCTGTCATCCAAGGCAAGTGAACGAAAACAGAGAGCCTTTTAATGCCCGTCGTCCCGCCATCGTTACTGCGCCTGAGTCTGGTGCTGAGCCTGAGTGCCAGCCCGTTGTTTATTCCTGTGAGCTGGGCCGAGGACGCCGCCCGGCGCAGTTATCAGGTGCCTGCCGGCAGCCTGGGCAGTGCCTTGACGCGCTTTGCCGGGCTGGCCGGGGTCAACCTGTCGGTAGACCCGGCCCTGGTTGGCGGCCAACAAAGCGCCGGGATTTCCGGCGAGTTTGCCGTCGAAGAAGGCTTCGCGCGCCTGCTGCAAGGCTCGGGCCTGCAATTGCTGGCGGTGGGGGAAGGTGCCTATACCCTGATCCCCGCGCCACAGGGCGGTGCCTACCAGTTGCCGGCCACCTCGATCCTGGGGGCTGCGGCCCTACCTGTCGCCGACACTTACGCCGGTGAGCAGGTCACGCGCAAAGGTGCCCAGGGCCTGTTGGGCGATAACGACTTTATGGACACGCCCTTCAACCTCACGTCCTACACGGCCAAGGCGGTGAAAAACCTCCAGGCCCGGACCCTTGGCGAAATGGTCGCCAGTGACCCCTCGGTGCGCATCACCAACCCTTCCGGCGGGCGTTTCGAGCAGTTTTCGGTGCGCGGCTTCAGCCTGTTCAATAGCGACGTGTCCTACGGCGGCCTGTATGGCGTGTTGCCGACCTACGCCATCGACATGGAAATGGTCGAGCGCGTCGATATCCTCAAGGGCCCCGGTGCCTTGCTTGGCGGTATTGCACCTAGGGGCAGTGTTGGCGGCGGGATCAATATCGAGCCCAAGCGCGCTGCGCAGATACCGCTCACCGAGTTCACCGGTAGCTACGCCTCGGCCGGGCAGTTTGGTGGTGCGGTGGATATCGGTCGGCGCTTTGGCGACGAGCAGCAGTTTGGCGTGCGCTTCAATGGGGTGAAGCAGTCCGGCGATACCGAGTGGGATCACCAGGAGGTTGACCGGGAAATGACGGTGATCGGGCTCGACTATCGCAAGGAGCGGGTGCGCCTGTCCCTTGACCTTGGTCGCCAGGAACGCACCGCCGATGCCCCCCAGGAGCGCGTGGAAGTCGCCAGGGGCAGCGTGATGCCCAAGGCCCGGGATATCCGCGACAATTTCGCCCAGTCCTGGACTTACTCCCATACCAAGGACACCTTTGGTGCCGTACGCGGTGAGTTTGATATCAGCGATTCGTTGATGGTCTACGCCGCTGCCGGTGCACGCAAAGGCAACTATGACTTCCTGCGTCATGGTGTGCAGGCGACCCAGAGCAATGGCGACTTCACCGTGGTGCCGCGCAGTTTTCGCCGTGACGAAGACGTGAAGACCGTCACCGTCGGCGCTCGCAGCTGGTTCGATACCGGCCCGGTGGGGCACACCCTCAACGTCAGCCTCAATCAGTTCAATATGGATTTCGACAACGCCGGCGAGCGCTACACACCGGGCAAGAGCAACCTCTACAACCCGGTGGTCTTGCCCCGTCCAGGCAAGGCCGTGCGCTGGGATACCAGCACCCACACCGAGAACCGCTTCACCAGCCTGGCGCTGGCTGACACCCTCAGCTTTTTCGATGAACGCGTGCTGTTGACCTTGGGCGCACGCCTGCAAAAGGTCCAGGTGACGTCATGGAGCAATGGTGTAAAAGACCAGCCTGAGTACGACGAGCAAGCCACATCGCCGGCCCTCGGCCTGGTGGTCAAGGTGACTGATCAGTTGTCCCTGTACACCAACTACATGGAAGGTCTGAGCCAGGGCGAAACCGCGCCTTCCAGCGGGGTGCGCAACGAAAACGCGATCTTCCCGCCGACCAAGAGCAAGCAGGTGGAAGTGGGTGCCAAATACGACATGGGCAGCTTTGGCATGACTGCCAGCCTGTTCCGGATCAAGCAACCGTCCTACGGTATCGACACCCAGGGCTTCTTCAAACCCAATGGTGAGTTGCGTAACCAGGGTGTGGAATTGAATGTGTTTGGCGAGCCTGTATCGGGCGTACGCCTGCTTGGCGGGGTGATGCTGCTCGACAGCGAGCAGACCAAGACTGCCCAGGGGCTCACGGACGGCAAGCGCGGTACTGGCGCGCCGATTGCCAACGTCAATCTGGGCGCCGAATGGGATATCCCACGCCTGCAAGGCCTGACCCTGACCGCCCGCGCGATCCATACCGGTGCGCAGTACCTGGATGCCGCCAACCAACAGAAGATCGACAATTGGGAACGCTATGACCTGGGCGCGCGCTACACCTTCAAGGTCAAGGACAATCCCGTAACCCTGCGGGCCACCGTGGAGAACGTGTTGGATACCACGTATTGGGCATCGGCTGCGACCTCCAGCGACAGCGCGCCAGGCTTGACCCTGTCTACGCCGCGTACGTGGCTGGTATCGGCGACCGTAGGCTTCTGAAAGTTTCCCAGGGCGCCGACTTGCCGGCGACAACGCTACAGCGCTGACGGTGGTATCTGTTGCTGGCTGTCGAGCCAGCGCAGAACCTCGGCGGTGGTTTGAATCAGGTCGGCGGGAATGTACTGGTCGACATGGCCATCCTGATACAACGCCCGAGCCAAGGGGACACGCTGCAACACCGGGATGCCTTCTTCCTCGGCAATACGGCGCACTTGCAAGGCCAGGGCCTCGGTGTGTTTCAAGGTGACGACGGGCAAGGGCGTCTCGCCCTTCACGTAGCGAAGGCCAATTGCGATGTGGGTGGGGTTGGCGACAATCACCGAGGAGCGCTTGACGTCTGCGCGCAGGTTGCTTGACTGCAACTCCTGGTGAAACTGCCGTCGTTTGCTTTTGATCTCTGGGCTGCCTTCCATCTCTTTGTATTCGCGCTTGATTTCATCCTTGCTCATGCGCAACTGTTTGTTGTGCTCGTAGCGCTCGAAGGCATAGTCGAGCGCCGAGATCACCACAAACCCCACGCCGCAAATCAGCATCAACTGCCCAAGCAATAAACCGATCACCGGTGCAATGCAGCTCAGTCCGCAGGCGGGCAGTCTGATCAGGGTGTCCAGGTTGCCGGCCAGGGTTGTCCAGACCAGCACCGACAACAGGGTCACCTTGATGAGCGACTTGAGGAAGTCGACAAGGCTGCGAATCGAGAAGATCTTTTTGGCGCCCTCTATCGGATTGATCTTTTTCAGGTCGGGCATGATCGACTCGCCGCTGAACAGAAAGCCGTACTGCAACAGGTGTGCGGCGATGACTGCCAATGCGGCAACGACCAGAAATGGCAGGCAGAGGTAGACCATTTCCTGGAACAGGTTTTCCACCATTAACTGCAAGGCCAGCCCAAACGGCAGGTTGAGGTACAACTCGGGCATCAGCATCAGTTGCCCGAGGTGCTCCATGTAGTAATCGCTGAAGCTGGCGAGCGTGGCAATCAGAGCCAGAATCAGTACTGTGGACACCACTTCCTTGCTTTTGACCACCTGGCCCTTGGTTCGCGCATCGCGGAGCTTCTTCGGCGTGGGCTGTTCACTTTTTTCGGCGCTCATGGCGTTTCCAGTACTGGGCGTAGATGACGGAGCGGGTCGATGGCGATCAGCAAGCTGTCATAGGCGTGCGCCATCAACACGTTCAGGTAAATCACCAACAACAGACTGGCGACGATACTTTTGATCGGCATGGCGAGGATGAACACATTCAAGGACGGGGCAAAACGACTGATCAGGGCCAGGCCGAACTCGGCCAGGAACATGGCGATCAGCAGCGGCGCCGCCAACAACAGGCACAGGCGTAGCAGTTGCGAGAACTGGGCGTAGAAAAAGTCCACCCACTGGCTGCCGATGTAGGGAAAGAAGGTTGCGACCGGCCAGCTGACGTAGCTCTGGAACAGTGCCCCGATCAACGTCAGAAACGCGCCACCGGTGAAAAACAGGGTGATCATGGTTTGTGTCAACAACAAGCCGGTGGGGCTGGTCTGGCTGCCCAATGTCGGGTTGAGCGTAGAGGCGATGGAGGCGCCGCGCTGGTTGTCAATGATGAAACCGGTGGCCTCGATGGCCCAGAACGGGATCGTGGCGACAAACCCGATCAGCAGGCCGAGCAACACTTCCTTGCCGATCAGCATGGCCAGGTCTATGCCGTTAAGTGTCATTGGCAGCGTGCCGGCGACTGTTGGGTAGGCAAACAATGCGAGCGAACAGGCCACGCCGTTACGAACCAGGCCACCCCCGAGCATTTGTTTGCTCAGAATTGGCATGACCACAAAACAACTGATGATTCTGGGCAGCAGCAGGGTGTATGCCAGCAGGAGTTGTTGCAGATCCTGAATGCTCATCGCACGAGTGGAATCTTGAGCAGGGTCAATTCGGCAAACGCGTAGAGTTCGTTACCCATCCATCCAGCCGTGGCAAACAGGGTAATGACAACGGCGATCAGCTTGGCGACAAAGCCCAGGGTCTGCTCCTGAATTTGGGTCAGTGCTTGCACCAGTGACACCAGCGTGCCGACGGCGGCAGCCATGAGCACGGTAGGCATGGACAGAATCAGGACCAGCCACAGGCTCTGGCTGGTGAAATGGAGGATTTCTGCGTTGTTCACTCTCAGCCTCCGTAACTGATGACAAGGCCGTGGGTCAACCGCGCCCAGCCGTCCAGCAGGACAAACAACAACAGTTTGAACGGCAAGGAAATGGTCATCGGTGAAACCATCATCATCCCCATTGCCAGCAGGATGTTGGAAATGATCAGGTCAATGGCAATGAAGGGCAGGTAAATCAGGAAACCGATTTCGAAGGCGCGCGTCAGTTCACTGACGGTAAAGGCTGGCAGCAAGATGAGCAAACTGTCAGGTTCGAGTCGATCGGCATACTCGCTCGGCCAGACCTGGCGTGTACTGTCGACGAAGAACGCATGTTCACGGGCCTGGATCTGTCTCTTCAGAAAGGACCGATAAGGCTCCATGCCCTCATCGAGGAACTGTTCCACCGACTGGCTGTTGCTCAGGCTGACATCGTGGGTGCGCAGATAGTCGCGAGTCGCGAAACCGACAGGTGCCATCACGTACAGGCTCAAGATGATTGCCAGGCCATACATTGCCATGTTCGGTGGAATCTGTTGTACGCCCAGCGCGTTGCGAAGCAGTGAGAAGACCACCGTCATCTTGATAAATGAGGTGGCCATGACCGCAATGAATGGTAGCAATGCCAGCAGCGCCAATCCAAAGATCAGACTGAGTTCGTCAGGCAATTGAATCATGCGGGCAGATCCTGCAGCAGGCGGTTGACACGAACACCAAGGCGATCCTGAATACTCACCAGCTCACCCGTTCCCACGCAGCGATGGTTGACCAGGATCCGCACTTCGCCGTCGAGTGGCGCGGCGAGGTCGATCAGGGACCCCGGTTGGAGGGTAGCGAGGCTGTGCAGATCGAGCGTCTGACGACCGACTTCGAAGCTGACCTGAACTGGCAGTTGATCAAGATGGGTCAGGTCATTGGGGGTTTGGAGGGGCGCATCATTGTGCATGGCAAGCAGTTCCAGTTGAGATTCATGGTGGCGAAAGTGCGCCCAGGGGCGATCTTCGACGACACCGAGCAAAGGGCTCGTAGCGTCGTGGCGTGCAGGCAGCAAGAGCAGGTCCCCCGTAGCCAATGAGTGCAGTTGCGCGGGGAGTAGACTGATCGGCCCCCATTGCAGCGAAAGCCTCAACATAACCGCGCTCAGCTCTGCGAGCGGGCGGGCGGGCACGAATGCAAGTACCGCGCTTGGGTCACTCTCCAGCCACACAACCAGGCGTTGTGCACCGCGTGTCAGGGTCAATGCCAGTGTGGGCGTGCCGGTATCGGGGGCGTCGGTGCACGGTTGTATGCTCTTCCAGGTGAGCCCTGGCAAAACGACGCTTTCCAGCTCCAGCAACGCCAATTGCAGTGGCAATGGCAGGCTGCTGAGCGCCGCTTCTTGCAGGTGGGGTTCAAGCCACGCGGCCAGGGGGGCGCTGTGGCATCGCCAATGCAACAGCAAACCTTGCCAGTGGAGGCTCAGTCGTACATCCAGCGAGTCGGGTGGCACAAGGATCGCCAGTCGGGCCTCCCCCTGCGCGAGTGGATAGCGGCTGCGGCAACGACTGAGTTTTTGTTGCAGGGCCAGTTCCCGGGGGGCGGCCCGAGGAAGCGTCAGGCTGCTCATGGCTCCTGCTCCCACTCGTCATACACATGCCTGCGTTGTCGTGAGCCCTGATCACCTCCATGTTGCTGTTGAGCAAAAGTCAACTGGATCGGCTGGCCCGGATGCAGGCGTTGCAAGCGTTCCATCAGGTCGCCACGGGCGAGTTGCAGTTGCAGCAGGCTGCCGGGGCTGGCATGTATTTCGACATGCAATTCCCCGCGTGAGTGGTTGAGCTGAACATCGACCTGGCCCAGTTGTGCCAGATTTACCTGAAGCCGCGTACTGCTGCCATTGCGGGACTCGCCAGCCTGGATGTGCACCTGCAGCATTTGCGCCAGTTTGTCGAGGTCCCTGCTGAACGACGGTTGCTCAGTGGTCTTGAGCAAGCGTGCCAGCAGTTTGTCGCCCGGGGTCTGGTGGGTGCCTGAGGCGAGCTTGGGGTCTTCTTCCGCCAAATCGAAATGCGCCTGTTCATCTTGTTCGCCCGAGGGGTTTTGTTGATCTGCAGGTGTTTGGACGGGTGCTCCATTTGCAGGAATATTCGGTGCTGCGGACAGATTTTGCTCCGGGCTCTTCATAGGCGCTGTGGGGTTGTCACGGTGGTTTGTAGCCGTCAAAGGTCGTTCGGTCGCTGACACAGGCGGGGTGGTAATCGCTGTGGCAGACGGCGTGATAGTCACTGTGGAAGACGGTGGGGTAGTCATCGTGTGAGACGGCTGGGTAGTTTCTGTGGAACACGGCGTGGCAATCGCTATGGGAGACTGCAGCATGGATGCCTGGTCAGGCTCACGGTGTTCGCCGTTCTCCTCATTCGAGGCCTGCTCGCCCGGCGTGTCGGGTTTCGGTGGCAGATCAGGGATGGTCTCGCGTTCCTTGGTATTGGCAGGTTCAGCTTTTCTGGCGTCCTCATCCAGCGGACTGCAATTGTCCTGAAGCGTTTTGCCGGGTGCGCGGTTACCGAACTTACGCGAAGCGTCGATAAGGCGTAGCTCTAGCACATCGGGTCTGCTGCCCAGCGCCCGTTCGAATTCGGCCTGGCAATTTTTGTCCGAGACTACGCGTGCCGGGAGCGATGACTGTGTAAAGACATCTTGTGGCATATCGGGTGGGGAAATTCTGCTCATGAGGCGGCCTCGGTGCGACGGAACTCTTCGAGTTCTTGTTCTTCTTTGAACTCAAGCAGCATCAACTCCTCAGCGAGGGCGTGAGCGTTCAGCTCGTTGAATTTTGCGACTTGCTGCTGAGCTTCCTGCAACTGGCGCCTGCTCAGGCGAAGGCGTTCGCGTTCCTGGGCCAGGGTTTGCGCATGTTCGGCGATGGTCTGTTCCAGTGCGGCTTCCTTTTCTCGCAAGCGGGCAACCTGCTGCTGCCATTGCTCCAGTGTTTTGCGGTTGATGGGTTGTGCCTTGCACTGCTCGAACAAGCGGGTTTCTTGTGCCTGGCGCCACTGCCGGTATTGTTTGTGATCGGCCAGTGTCGTTTGATGGAGGCGCTGCGCCTCGCCGACGCGCAACTCCTGGCGCTGCAATGCCTGTTCCGCACGCTCGACGCGCAAGCGCTTGATGCGCAACAACGTGGGGAGTGTCATCGGGTCAGGTTCGCCAGTTGTTCAAGGCAATCGGGCAGGTCACTGGGTTCATGGGTGCCTTGGCGCAGCCAGGCACGAATGGCGTCCATTTTTTCGATGGCCCGATCGGCGACCGGATCCTGACCTTTCTGGTATTCGCCAATCTTGAGCAATAACTCGACTTCTTCGTATCGGGCCAGCCACTCGCGCAACTGGTTGGCGGCGTTGCGATGCTCAGGGGTCACTATCTGGTTCATGACTCGGCTCACCGAGCGCAGTACATCGATGGCCGGGTAATGGTTGGATGCAGCCAGCTTGCGCGACAGGATGATGTGCCCATCGAGAATCGAGCGGGTTTCGTCCGCTACTGGCTCAGTCATGTCGTCACCTTCGACTAGCACGGTGTACAGCGCGGTGATGGAGCCTTTATCAGACTGACCGGCTCGCTCCATCAGCCGGGGCAGGGCTGCGAATACCGAAGGTGGAAAGCCGCGCCGAGTCGGCGGCTCGCCAGCGGCAAGGCCGATTTCGCGCTGGGCCCTGGCAAACCGGGTAACGGAGTCCATCAGCAGCAGCACGCGTTTACCCTGGTCGCGAAAGTACTCGGCAATCGTGGTGGCAACAAAGCCGGCCTTGGCGCGCTCCATTGCCGGTCGGTCAGAGGTGGCGACTACCAGTACCGAGCGTTTGAGGCCTTGCTCGCCGAGATCAGACTCGATGAATTCACGCACCTCACGCCCGCGCTCACCGACCAGCGCCAGCACAATGACGTCGACGTCCGCGCTGCGCATCAAGGTCGCCAGCAGAGTGCTCTTACCGCCGCCGGCCGCGGCGAAAATCCCCATGCGTTGTCCTTCGCCGCAAGTCAGCAGGCCGTCGATGGTGCGCACGCCAAGGGAAATCGGTCGCTCGATCAGCTTGCGGCTCATGGGGTCGGGCGCATCGCGGTAAACCGGGTACCACGCCGCGGGCTCACCCAGGCTGCTGCCATTGAGCGGCTGGCCCAGGCCATCGAGCACCTGGCCCAGCAAGTGATCGCCGACGCCTACCTGGTGCATGGTGCCGGTCGGGCTGACCTCGGTGTTCGAGGAGACACCAAGCATTTCGCCCAGAGGGGTCAGGAGTGCCTGATGTTGCTGGAAACCAATGACTTCAGCCATCAGTGACAGCGAGTGGTCGGGGTTGCGCAATTGGCAAAGCTCGCCGATGCGCGCACCGGGCACCACTGCTTTGAGCAGTGTGCCGGTGACTTGCGTGACCCGGCCGCGGATTTGAATCAGCCGACATTTATCGATGGCCTGCAGCATCTGGCCGGTGATGTGTTCGAGTGAGAGGTGCATGGTCGACTTGGGTATGGGACTAGCGACCACTATAGATAAAGGCCCGCTCCGGTAATTTCAGTCCCGGTCGCAAGTTTTTAGAAATTGGTTGGTGTAATGCCTAAAAAAAAGCGACCGATTTTGGCAGAGGCGACCGTAGTCCAATTCCTACAATGGCTGTCATGCGTATGTTGTCGGCAAGTGAGTACCCTGTATGGCCATTATTCAGAGCGTTATCCCCGCGGTGTCAGTGCCGGATCGACAGGCTGAGCCGGTCATTGCACGCGATAGTCGACTGGTCGGGAGTTTCCAGGGCGAGCGCGTGCAATACATCTCCACCAGCCAGGCGCTGGCCGACGCGGCGGAAGAGCTGACCTTCGTATTCTCCGAGCGAGTGGAAAAATCCCTGGCCAAGCGCAGCGTCAGTGATGGTCAGGCGCGCCTGAGCGAAATCCTCGAGATGCTTGAGGAGTACCTCAAGAAAGTTCCTGATCTTGAGGCCCGGCAAAAGCTCGAAGCGTTGGTTGCGCACCTCGGCAGTAGCCAGTTAAGCAACCTCGCGCAGCTCAAGGCCTATCTCAAGGGGTTCTCCCGCGAGGTCAGTCACCAGTTTGTTGCACTCACCTATGCACGCCAGGAACTGGCCGGTAAAACCGATGCCCGGGCAATGGTCGAGCTGATCGACCAGGCGTTGCTGGAAATGGCCCAGGAGCATGGCCAGGCCATCGAGCTGGGCTTGCAGATCGGGCCCTTGGCCAAGGAGGCGGCGGAGCAGGGCGTCGGCGACATCCAGTCACTGCGTGACACCTATCGCGATGCCGTCATGGACTATCGCGGTCTGAGCTCGGCGTGGAACGACATTAATGCGCGGTTCGGCAGTTCGATGCTCGAAGGTGTGGCGGGATTCTTGATGAAAGCCTTGAGCGCCGACCTCGACAGCCAGCAAACCCGGCTCGACCCGGTCAAGCTCGAACGGGTGATGAGCGACATGCACAAGCTGCGAGTGCTGACGAGTATGTCGGATCAGGTCAATGCATTGTGGCAGGCGCTGGTGACGGGGGAGCGAGGTCATGGCATACGGGCCTTCTGATCTGATGGGAGGGCTGATTGGGCTGGTCGACAAGCGCTGGGCGAGTGTTCAGGACGTGCAGCGATTGATCGTGCCGCTGGGGATCAAGGACGCTGCGCGTCAGATCCATTTCTTTCGTGAGATCAAGCGGCTGATCCGCCTGATCCCTACGGAAATTTTCACCGATGAGGAGCAGCGTCAGAACCTGCTCAATGCCTGTCAGCTGGCGCTGGATTTGGCTATTGATCAGGAAGAAGACGAATGGCAAGCACAATGAGTGAGCGACATGCACTGGATTGACCAAGCATTGGCGCAGTTCTGTCAGGACCTGGGTGTGGTCGTACCGACTCCGTTGGGGGCGCTGATCCAGCTGGAGTTCGAGGAAACCGGCACGCTGCAACTGGAGCAGCACGATCGCAAGTTGACCTTGTGGCTGGCTGTTGATCTGGAGTGGCATCAGGTTCATCAGGGCGCGGTGCGTGCCTTGGCGATGGTCTTTAGCCGCACCGGGCCTGAGCTGCCACTGCGTTGTGGATGGGCTGGTGACACGCGTCTACTGCTATTGATTACCCTGGATGAGCGGCGCGTCAGCGCATTGGTTTTGCACCAGGCGTTGCGCACATTGAGTGCGGCGCGCCAAACGGTGCTTGCGCCGTGAGTCGGATCAGTGCCCCGCACATCGGCATTGAGCACCTGACCGAGGTTGGCGATCAGCATTTCGCATCGGGCTTGCCCGAGCGCTATGTGCTGCCACCTGACGGCCATTGCATTGAAGCTCATCTTGATAATCTGTACCCGGCAGATCTCGCCGGGCGGCGTTTGCAGGCGTTTGCCTGCCCCCATGAAGGTTTCCACGCGTTACTCCGGCCACAGGCATTTCGCCAGGCCCTGACAGACCTCAAACAGCAAGTCTGTTCATCTGATGCGCCCGAGTTTCAGGCGCTCTCGGCGCTGTTGCAAGCGCGTAGCGAAGATGAGTACTTGCTGCAGATGGCCCTCCATTTGCTGCACAAGGTATGACTCCACCCATGATGTTGAAACCGATACAGCAAAGCCTGTTGCTGTTGCTTGGCTGGCTGCAGCTGCAGTGCGGCCAGCCAGCGCATGCGCGGATATTCCTTGAGGCCCTGTTGGCCGTTGAACCGACTCATCGTCAGGGGCGTCGGGCGCTGGTGGTGGCGCTGTTGCAGCTGGAGGCGGGCGAACAGGCCGAGCAACAGTGTGATCGGTTGTTGTCTGAAGGCGAGGAAGACTTCGCGCTGTGGGACTGCGTCAGTCGTGCGTGCCATTTGCAGGGGCGTATTGGCGATGCACGCGTGGCGCATGAGCGATTCCTGAGCCAGCGGGAGGCCCATGAACCGGCTCTCTGAATTTGTGAGGCTGGCGGGCGAGCGCCAGGACATCATGCTGGCGGTGATGCTGCTGGCGGTTGTGTTCATGATGATCCTGCCGCTGCCACCGTTTCTGCTGGACATCCTGATTGCAATCAACATCACAGTGTCGGTGGTGTTGATGATGATGTCCGTCTACATCAGTTCACCGTTGCAGTTTTCGGTGTTCCCTGCGGTGCTGTTGATAACCACCTTGTTCCGGCTGGCGTTGTCGGTCAGTACTACGCGGATGATTTTGCTGGAGGCCGACGCGGGCCAGATCGTCTACACGTTCGGCAACTTCGTCGTGGGCGGTAATCTGGTCGTGGGTTGCATCATCTTTCTGATCATCACCATTGTGCAGTTCCTGGTGATCACCAAAGGTGCCGAGCGTGTCGCTGAAGTGAGTGCGCGGTTTTCTCTGGATGCCATGCCCGGCAAGCAGATGAGTATCGACGGTGATATGCGCGCCGGGGTCATCGATGTCAATGAGGCGCGTGACCGGCGTGCGGTGATCGAGAAAGAGAGCCAGATGTTCGGCTCGATGGACGGCGCGATGAAGTTTGTCAAAGGTGATGCGATTGCCGGCCTGATCATTATCTTCATCAATATTCTGGCCGGTATCACCATCGGTGTGGCCCAGAAGGGCATGACTGCCGGCGACGCCTTGCAGCTCTATTCGGTGCTGACCATCGGCGATGGCATGGTCAGCCAGGTGCCGGCCCTGTTGATTGCCATTACAGCCGGGATCATCGTGACCCGGGACTCCTCGGACGGTACGTCGGATCTGGGCAGTGACATCGGTGATCAGGTGGTGGCCCAGCCCAAGGCATTGCTGATTGGGGGTGTATTGCTGGTGTTGTTCGGGCTGATTCCCGGGTTTCCCACCGTCACCTTCATGCTGCTGGCGGTACTGGTGGGTGGGGGGGGGTACTTTATGTTGTTGCGTCAGCGCGGGATGGCTGCCGAGGGCAACCCAAGAGATTTACCTACCTTGCTGGCGCAAGGTGCGGGAGCTGCATCATCAGCCAAGCCCAAGGCCAAGCCGACGGGCAACAAGTCCAAGGGCACGCGACTGGGGGATAAGGAAGAGTTCGCGATGACCGTGCCCTTGCTGATCGATGTGGGGGCTAGCATGCAGCAGGAGTTGGAGGCGTTCGCGCTCAATGATGAGCTGGTCAGGGTGCGGCGTGCGCTCTATCTGGATTTTGGTGTGCCGTTTCCGGGTATCCATCTGCGTTTCAATGAAGGCTTGAAAGACGGTGAATACCTGATTCAGTTGCAAGAAGTGCCGGTGGCCCGTGGGCGCTTGCGCAGCGAACGGCTGCTGGTGCAGGAGCGCGCCAGTCAACTGGAGCTCATTGGTGTGCCCTTTGAAGAAGGCGAGCCGGTGCTGCCGGGCAAGCCGACTCTGTGGGTGAGTACCGAGCACCAAGGTCGGCTGGAACGATCCGGCTGCGCCTTCCTGAGCATGGACCAAGTGCTGACCTGGCACCTTTCCCATGTGTTGCGCGAGTACGCCGAAGATTTTATTGGCATCCAGGAAACCCGTTATCTGCTGGAACAAATGGAGCACAGCTATTCGGAACTGGTGAAGGAGGCCCAGCGCATCATTCCGCTGCAACGCATGACTGAAATTCTCCAGCGCCTGGTCGGTGAAGACATCTCGATCCGCAATCTGCGCGCGATTCTGGAAGCCATGGTGGAGTGGGGGCAGAAAGAGAAGGACGTGGTGCAGTTGACCGAATACATCCGCAGCAGCCTCAAGCGCTACATCTGCTACAAGTATTCGAGCGGCAACAACATCCTGCCGGCCTACCTGCTGGACCAGCAGGTCGAAGAACAGATCCGTGGCGGCATCCGCCAGACCAGTGCCGGCAGCTATCTGGCGCTCGATCCGGCGGTCACCCAAGCCTTTCTCGAACAAGTCCGGCAGACCGTCGGCGACCTCTCGCAAATGCAGAGCAAGCCGGTGCTGATCGTGTCGATGGACATTCGCCGCTACGTGCGCAAGTTGATCGAAGGCGATTATTACGGCTTGCCGGTGCTCTCCTACCAGGAGCTGACCCAGCAAATCAACATCCAGCCACTGGGCCGGGTGACGTTATGACGCGCGACCCATTGGTGGGCTGGCTACAGGCGCACGGGCATGACACCCACCCACATTTCTTGCGTCACAGCACACTGCCGCTGGGCCGCAAGTTTGTGTATGGCGGCTGCGAACTGGCCTGGCGCTGTGAAGGGGCACGGGTCTGGATCGTCATGCTGCGCCGGGTCGACGGGCGCCATGGCCTGGTCAATTCTTTTGCCGCGCTACATGTGCTGGCCGAGGCGGTTCTCGCGGTGTTGGGCGCGCAAGCCAAGCTCTACGGCAAGGTACAGGCGATGGCGGACAGCCCGCTGGATGGCACGCGGATGGCGCGTTTCTATCGTCGTTGGACTGGCGCGGCCGAGCTGCAGAACGGTTGGTACGAGCTGGCGGCGGGGCAGGTGTGTTCGCTACGCACCATCAGAAAACGACAAATAATCGACCGTACCTGACAGGAAGCCAGGCGCTCTATCCCTACTATAGGAGCCATGGATATGTACGACGAACCCTACGCAAAAACCCTTCAGGCTGCCGAGCAGGCCATTGAAGACAATGAGCACCGCGAGCGGTTGCTCAGTGAAATGTGGGAAGGCCTGGCGTTGCCTGCCGAGGTCCGTGACCGGGTCTTTCGGTCACCGGACCAGGCACTTGTACAGATAGCAGAACAAGAGCTGTTGCAGGAAGTGCGGCGGATGCGCATCAGCCGCCCACCGGTTGCCGATGAAGGAAAACGACAACGGCGTCCGGCGTCGATGCGTGGACTTGTGGTGTAAGGAACCTCTATGGATATCAGGCATTACCAGCAAGACCTGTCGGGATTTTTGAATACGTTGCAGACGCTTCCAGCCGATCAATTGCGCGGTCGTGCAACTGATGCATTGGCAGAGCTTAGGGCACTGATCAGTAACCGCAACGTCACCTTTACCCATGCCAGCCAGACTCTGTCGGATGCCCAGGTAGAAAAGCTGCTGGCCTATTTTCTGCCGCCTGGATCGAACTTGAAGGGCAGCCTGTATGAGCTGCAAATCAAGTCCGGGATCGAGTCGGTCAAGCAACTGATCAACCAGTACGCCGATGCGAAGCCAGGGCAGCCCTGGCCGTTGAAAGAGTTCCTGGCCAAGGCGCATTTCGGGTTGACCAGTGACCGGATCGACGATGACGTACGGGGCGTTTATGAAGAGGTTCTGCTGATACAGGATGGCAAGCGCACCGCGCTGCGTGATGACCTCAAGGCTCTGACTGCCGAGCTCAACATTTACAGCAAGATCCAGTCGCAGATCAACGCGAAGCTGGCCGCTAAAAAAGAGATCGAAATCGAGCCGGGACTCAACCTGTTCGATCGCAGCTTATACGGCTACCCCGACGACAAGAGCTGGCAGGCCAGTGCGGAATACAAACTGCTGACAGGGCTCGACACCTACCGTACCGGCACGCTGAGCATCAAAAGCTTCCTCAGTGGCGCACCGAAGGAAAGTGGGGCGATGAACCCCGGTGACTTACTCAACAAATACGAGTTCAAGGACGAGAACAACCCCATCGCCAACTTCGCCACGACGGTGGGCGACCGCTCCCGCCCGATCAACGACAAAGTCAGTGAGAAAACCACGCTGTTGAACGATGTCAGCTCTCGCTACAACTCGGCCATCGAGGCCCTGAATCGCTTCGTTCAGAAGTACGACAGCATGATGCGTGACATTCTAAATGCCATATAGGAACGGTTGATGAGCCAGCAAGAACACGATGTGTCTGAGGAATACGAGAAAGAACTGGAAGCGTTTTTGCGCGATGGCGGCACGCTGGCCATGCTCAGGAACATCTCCAGCGACAGCCTTGAGCAGCTCTACTCCCTGGCGTTCAATCAATACCAGGCCGGCAAGTGGGATGACGCCCACAAGATTTTTCAGTCGCTGTGCATGCTTGATCATTACGACGTTCGGTTCTTTTTGGGATTGGGCGCGTGCAGGCAGGCCATGGGGCAGCTTGAGCTGGCACTGCAGAGCTTCAGTTACGGCGCGCTGATCGATATCAACGAGCCCAGATTTCCATTTCATGCTGGCGAGTGTCACCTGCAGTTGGGTGATCTCGACGGGGCCGAGAGTGGCTTCTACTCGGCTCAGGCCTTGGCCGCAGCACAGCCGGCGCACTCGGTTTTGGCCGAACGTGCTGGCGCCATGTTGGAAGCCGTACTAGCGAGAAAGGATCAACATAATGAATCCGATAACGTTTGATCGCGTTGCGCTTGCCACGGGGAACGTTGCTGCAAGCGACCCCGTGGGGCGCCCACGCAATGATCGTGGGGGGGATGCGCTAACGGTCTCCCGGGTCGAGGCGGATGGCCGATCGGCCGTCACGTCCCAAGGGGTGCAATTGACCGCGCCGTCGGCGGCAAGTCAGCAGCGCCTGGATGTCGGGACTCGGGCGGACATCAACCGCCTGGTGCAGTCCGTGCGCCAGGATACTGGGCTGGCCCAGCGTTTTGTCGCTGAAACTGCTCGGTTAGGCGTGGCGCGGCTCAGCTCGGTGGAGGACTTCGAGATTGAATTGGCCAAACTGACTGGCGAGCTGGAGTCCACGCAGAAAAAGCTCAAGCTTGAAGAAATCAAGATGGCGCGTGAGCAAAACCTGCAAAAGATCGAGGAAAACCAGAAGAAGATTCTGGAGGCGACCGAGGCTGCAAAAGAAGCCCAGAAGTCTGGCTTGATAGGTAAGATTTTTGGCTGGATCAGTGCCATTGCCTCGATCATCGTGGGTGCCATTCTGGTAGCGACGGGTGTCGGCGCGGCCGCCGGAGCACTGATGATTGCCGGGGGTGTAATGGGTGTTGTTTCCCAGGCTGTGCAACAAGCGGCGAAGGACGGATTGATCAGTAAAGAAGTGATGGAAAAGCTCGGACCGGCTCTGATGGGGATCGAAATCGCCATCGCTGTGATGGCTGCGGTAGTCAGTTTCGGGGGGGCTGCCGTAGGGGCGGTCGCCAAGGTGGGTGCAAAAATCGGTGGCAAGGCTGCCGAGCTCACTGCCAGTCTAGCCGGCAAAGTGGCGGATTTGGGTAGCAAGTTCGGCAACGTGGCCAGTCAGTCTCTGTCCCATGGTGCCAAGCTCGGGATGCAGATTTCCGACGTGACCCTGGATGTCGCCAACGGTGCGGCGCAAACCGCCAACTCGGCGTTTCAGGCCAAGGCTGCCGATAAACAGGCCGATGCCCTGGAGACTCGCTCCGAACTCACGCAGTTTCAGGCCGTCATGGACAAGCTCAAGGAAGAACTCAGTCGCATGGTCGAGTCGTTTTTGCAGGTCATGGAGCAGATTTTCCAGATGATCAATGCGAAGGGCGACACCCTGCATAACCTTTCCAGCCGTCCTGCGGCTATCTGAGGAATACATCATGATGATTGAAACAGGCTATGGCGCTCACGGGCTGGGTCAGATTGGCAATACTCAGTCGCTGGAAAAAACTCAAGCAGGCGTACGAACTGAAACTGTTCACAGCGCGAATACGGCACTGCCCGGCGAATCGAAGAAGAGCTCGGGTGTCGACCTGATAGAGCCGAGGCAAGTGTTCAAGCCCGAGGGGCTGGGCAAGGTCAGCAGTGAACTCAATGGTAGTGTGGAGCTGATGGTGCTGTTGTTTCGCATCGCGCAGAAGGCCCGCGAGTTGGGGATTGTCCAGCGCGACAGCGAGAACACCTCGATCATCAATGCGCAGAAGTCCCAAGTGGACGAAATGCGCAGCGGTTCGAAGCTGATGATTGCGATGGCGGTGATCTCCGGTGTGATGGCCCTTGCATCGGCGGTTACCGGTGCCATTGGTGCGGTCAAGAATGGCAAGGCGATCAGCCAGGAAAAAGTGCTGGAGAGCAACATTGCCGGGCGCAATGAGCTGATCGACGCGAAGATGCAAGCGCTAGGCAAAACCTCCAAAGCCGACCGTGTTGAAATCGGCAAGGTCTGGGTCAAGGATCAGGCGGCCGATAGCAGTGCCCTCAAGCTGGCTGGGCAGGGCGTGGATAACCGCAATGCCAAGCTGCAAAGCATCAATGGCGTGAACCAGGCACTTGGACAGATGTCCAGCAACTCGGTGCAAGTCGAGCAAACGGCTATTCAGGCCAATGCCAAGGAAGATGAAGTCAACGCGTCAATTGCCCAGAGCGAAAAGCAGAAGGTCGAAGACCAGTTGAGCTACAACGCCAACTTTATGAAAGAGATGCTGCAACTGCTTGCGCAGTACACCCAGAACTACAATCAGGCCTGGCGGGCCGCCGCTGGCGTGGCTTGATCTGATCTTGATATAGGAAAAAAGCCACAGTGATGTGGCTTTTTTCTTAAAAGAAAAGCCCGTCAGTGACAAAACCCGCTCATGTCAGGGTGCTAGCATTCGCCTAGTTCGAGGGGACGTGCATGGATTTGAGTATCAGGGTCAACCGGCTGCTTGCCGAGTTTGCCAATCGCAGTGGCCTTCCTGCTTTATCGCTGGATGAAGAGGGAATAGCCAGTCTGCTGTTTGACGATAAGTTGGGCGTGACGCTGGTTTTACTGGCAGGACGCGAGCGATTGGTTATGGAAGCGGATGTGGCGGGAATCGAAACGTTCGGCGACGCAATCTTCCGGCAGTTGGCGAGTTTCAATCGGTACTGGTATCGCTTCGATCTGCATTTTGGTTTTGATGAGGCAGCGGGCCTGGTGCAGCTATACGCCCAGATACCCGCGGCCGAGTTGACCCTGGAACGCTTCGAAACCACCTTGGCCAACCTGCTTGATCACGCCGAGTTTTGGCAGCAATTGCTGCCGGGACATGAGGGTGGCGACCAAACAATATCCAAGCCCGCCGGTATGAGGGTTTAAGTGAGTCATGAAGATAGAAAGCACTGGCATTTCACCAGCGGCCACGAGTGACGGTGCGCCAACATCTGGAAGCTTTGCCGGGCGCTCGTTCAGTCAGGTGCCCAGTCGCCAGGAGGGAGGCATCAGCGTTGCGCAGTTGGGTCGCTGGCTGGCGGTACAGGTGGAGGTCGATCAACAGAGTGAGCAACACTTACAGCGTTTGGTCGATGGCGAGATTGCCCCTCTTTATGAGCGCAAGGTTCGTCAACCGTGAGGAAGACGCTGCTATTCAGCGTTTTTCTTGCCTTGGGGGGCTGCGTCAGTGTGCCTTCGCCGCCGGCAAAATTGATTGATATGAGAGGGCAGGTGCGCACGCCTTCACCGATTTCACAACCTGCCTACGTCAGTGTGCGGCTCTACTCGGTGATCCAGCAGCAGCTGCGGCTGGTTGCCCAGGCTCGTTATCGGGTGACGGCGTTGCCGTTGCACTTTGCCTTTCGTCTGATGCCGACGCAGGTGGTCGGTGACGGCCTGCTGGTGCGCAGTGAGCTGGCTTGGTCAGATGACGGGGCTGTGCAGTCGAGAAGTTGGCAGTCGGTGGTGCCTGGTGAAAGTATGAATATTCAGCTTGGGCAACTACTCTGCTATCCGAAATGCACTATTTCGGTGGCGACGAAATGATCTTGAAATATTTTGTATTTATTTAGCGCCTGTTGAAATAGAAGGGCGTTTCGATAGGTGGGTAACTAAATAAAGTTATCGGAGCTTCGTCTGGTAAGAGTAATTACTCTAATGGCTATGATTAATCGCAATGACGGTTGTCATTGAGTTAGTCATCCTGACTTCATAGAATCAGTGCACTGTTTGAGCCAACAAATAGAGAATCCGCCACTGCTAGATTCCAGGCTCTCGCGTCACAGGATTCAAGCGCAAAATCTTCGCGCAGCAGTATTTAGAAGTTGAGTTTCGTACGATGCCTACTTGGGCACCGTACAAATGGTATGTGCAGGTTCGGGGTCACAATAAAATGCAAGGTGCCAGCACACGTGCTCGGAAACAGATAAAGCTGTGCCGGTGGTCTATTCCGACGTTTGAGTTTGTATCGAACGGTGAAGAGGGGATTTATATCCTTATCGAAGGGCAGGTCACGGTTCAAGATTGTAATGCGACAGTTTGTCTCATGCCTGGCGAGCTATTGTTTGCGCGCAGAGGTAACTATGTCGTGAGTACGGGCGAACACGATTGTCTTTTACTTTGGATCCCATTATCGGTTCAGTTTTTACAGAAGTTTGTTCAGCGTTTTGGTTCTTTATTGAGTGAAGTAGAGCGCTGGGATGGGCCGGGGGTTAGTCTCATTGCGTTTGCTAGTACGCCGTTGATGGCGGACTGCATAAAGGGGCTCGAAGGGCTGATGGTGCATGAACACCCACCGATGCTGGCGTTGTTGCGCGTCGAAGAGTTGTTGATGCTGTTTGCTTTCAGTCCCCAGGGCCCGGCGCTGATGTCAGTATTGCGTCAGCAGGGAAGTCGGCACGTCGAGCGTTTACAGGTGTTCATGGAGCAGCACTACCTCAAGGAGTGGCGGCTCTGCCAGTTTTCCCGAGAGTTCGGAATGGGCTTGACCACGTTCAAGGAACTGTTCGGGTCGGTCTATGGCGTTTCTCCCCGAGCGTGGATCAGTGAGCGGCGTATCCTCTACTCCCATCATCTATTGCTTAACAGCGAAATGAGCATTGTGGACATCGCGATGGAAAGCGGTTTTTCCAGCCAGTCTTACTTCACTCAGAGCTATCGTCGTCGTTTCGGGTGTACTCCCAGTCGTTCAAGACAAGGAAAAGAATAGCGGCGGACTAAAAAAAAATGACGTTTTTTGCAAGTTTAGTCCGTTGCTCCTCAGTAAGATTGGTCGCAGTGGAAGACGCTGACGGGTGTGCTACGAAACGAGATAGTCAAGGCAGAAGATGAGCCAGGAAGACCAAAATCAAACCCCTCAAGCTGGTATTTTTGCTGGTCGTCGGGTGTTTGTAGTAGGCCGGGATGCCCGCGGTCGAGGCCGAGCAGCTGGGTGTGTATCAGCCAGTGTGTACCGTGAGTCGGGAATTATTAGTGTGCGACAGTTGATCTTGTTGCAACGCTTGCTGCCGCGTGTACGGCTGGAGCAGCTGTTCCAGTCCAATTGGCTGCAACAACGCTTGGCCCGTGGCATGGCGCTCGAACGCGGGGATATTCAATTGGTACTGCGTCAGGCTCGCGCCCAAGGTGAGGACTGGTGCAATTGGTTGGGCGACCGGATCAATCTAGCCTCGACTCAGGCCCTCATCGATTGGGTTCTGCTGCCGGTATACAGCTGGTGGGAAAGCCTTTTTGATGAAGCGGTACCCAATTGGCGTTCGGCATTGATCGAGTACGAAATACAGGCACGCCAGTTGCGGATCAAGGCCGAGTTCTGGCGCTTGGCCGGAGAAACCAATGCGCAATTAGCGCAACAGGAACTGGCCAAAATCGCTCAATGTCGGGCAAAGACCGACGCTGAAATTGCCAATATGGTACGCAAGTTGGGCGCCATCTCCGAGCAGGCACAGCTGGCCTGGCCCAATTGGCATCAAGGCATGTCCATGTTGCTGGCTGACGGCAAGCTCGATGGGTTTTCTCCTGTCCCGGTGGTGTTGAGCCCTCTGTGGGAGCCGCTGGCCAGGCTTGACGACGACGCGGGTGCCGCGGATGCCGTTCAGCACTGGCTGTATGAACGTAGCCTGTGCCAGGCGAACGACCACTTTTACTGGCAAGGCTCCTGACTGCCGGATACGCCGAGGAATCATGGAACATTTACTGACTGGATTGGCCGCACGCACGGGCCAAGGGGTTTTTGTGGCCGATCAAACAGGTCGATATCACCTGCGGATCGACGGTCACAGTCTTTTTTTACAACGTCAGGGGGCTGATCTTGTGCTGTCCAGCCCGCTGAACTGGCAAGTTCAGCACCAATCTGCGGCTGAACGTGAAGTGTTGCTGAACCTGCTAGGCCAGGTCATCCGATGGAGTCGGCGCTATCCCCAGGCGTTGGCCACCGATGAACAGTCAAACCTGATGCTCGAAGCGCGTCTGGAATTCGCCACCCTGGAACTGGACGACCTGGAGCGAGCGCTATCGGCTCAGGTCGCGATTCTGGAAACGATCAAGCCAGAGCTGTTGATTGCAGGCCTGGAACCGCAGTGGAAACAAACTTTATGGCGTCCCTGAGTGTTTCGCGGTACTTGAGCCTGGTCTTTGCATTGCTCTTGACCGAAACCGCCCAAAGCCAGGATCTGGATTGGCCGCAAATCCCCTACAACTATGTCGCCCAGGGTGAAAGCCTGCGTGATGTCCTGGCCAATTTCGCTGCCAATTACGACGGCTCGGTGATTGTCAGTGACAAGGTCAATGATCAGGTCAGTGGACGTTTCGACCTCGATGATCCTCAGTCCTTTGTGCAACTGATGACTTCGCTCTACAACCTGATCTGGTACTACGACGGTGCTGTTCTCTACGTATTCAAGGCCAGCGAAATGCAGTCGCGGCTGGTCAAGCTGGAGCAGATCGGCGAAACCGAACTGAGGCAGGCACTGGAAACTGCAGGTGTCTGGGAACCGCGATTTGGTTGGCGATCGGACATGAGGGGGCGGTTGGTGTACGCCTCCGGCCCCCCACGGTATCTGGATCTGGTAGAGCAAACGGCCCTGGCTCTTGAGCAGCAGCATGCTCTGCGTATTGAGAAGACCGGAGACCTGGCCGTGGAAATCTTTCCGCTCAAGTATGCAGTCGCCGAGGATCGGCGAATCAAGTATCGCGAAGACGATATTGATGCACCGGGCGTGGCGACCATTCTTGCTCGCGTGCTGAGTGACGCTAATGTGGTGTCGGTGGAAGGCGGACAGGACAGCCCTCGATTACCGACGCAGTCCGGGCGAGCCGTGGTTCAGGCCGAGCCTTCGCTCAATGCCATCATTGTACGCGATACCAAGGATCGCATGCCGATGTACCGGCGCTTGATCGCGGCACTGGATCGTCCTTCGGCGCGAATCGAGGTCGGTTTGTCGATTGTCGACATCAACGCGGAAAACCTCGCCGAACTGGGCGTGGACTGGCGCGTCGGTATAGGCGTCGGCCCAAACAAGCTGATCGACATTCGCACCACCAGCCAGAACATTGGCAGTCAGGGCAATACCAGCCCTGGTACCGCGCGAGAGGCCGGTGCCAGCCTGGTGGATAGCCGGGGGCTGGATTACCTGCTTGCCCGCATCACATTGCTACAGAGTCAGGGGCGCGCTCAGGTCGGTTCGCGGCCGACCGTGCTGACCCAGGAAAACACCCTGGCAGTGATTGATCACAGCGAAACCTATTACGTCAGCCTTGTGGGTGAGCGGGTGGCTGAACTCAAGGCGATCACCTACGGCACCATGCTGAAACTGACGCCGCGGGTCATCCAACTGGGCGATAAGCCAGAAATCAGCCTCAGCCTGCATATCGAGGACGGTAATCAGAAACCTAATAGCTCAGGAGCGGGCGGGGTTCCTACCATCGCTCGCACTGTGGTCGATACCGTGGCACGCGTGGGCCACGGACAGAGCCTGTTGATCGGCGGTATCTACCGTGATGAGCTCAGCGAATCCATGCGCAAGGTTCCGCTGCTGGGCGACATTCCGTATCTGGGAGCGTTGTTCCGGTTCAAGTCCAGTTTCACCCGTCGCTCGGTGCGGCTGTTTCTGATCGAGCCGCGCTTGATTGACAACGGGCTAGGCCATTTTGTGGCGTTGGGCAGCAAGCGTGGCTATATGGATCAATTGCTCCAGGTGGATGAGCTGTCGAACCAGAGTCTTTCGTTGCAGAAATTGCTCGGTACTGCGCAGTGCCAGGCACTGGGTCAGGCCCGCGAGCTCCAGCAAGTGCTGGCACAGGCAGGCAAGGACTCTTCGCTGATGGCATGCAGCCTGGGCAATGACACTACAGGCTGGCGTATTGCCGAGGGTGCCTGCGTCGAAGGTGTCGAACAGTGCGTCCGCGCACCGAAGAAGCCCTGACATGGGTTGGAAAATTCGTTTCTATAGCGGCCTCAATCAAGGGGTTGAAGTGCCGCTGGCTGAAGGACGGGTAGTGATCGGTTCCGATCCGCTGCAAGCTGATCTGGTACTGGTCGATGAAGGCATTGCTCCGATCCACCTGGTGCTCGATGTCGACCCGCAAGGTGTACGCCTGTTGGAGTGGGCCGAAGGTAATCAGCCACTTCAGGAGGGGCAGCCGCTGGCTGGCGGCAGCGCGTTGCAGGCACTGGTCCGCCAGGCTTGTGGGCCGCTGCTGTGGGCCTATTGTGTTCAGGAACGGCAGTTCTGCGAGCAGCTGCCTCTGGCTGCCAACCCTCACGAACGGCGCAGGGCGCAGCCGCGAGTGCGTTGGGGTGGGCGATTGCTGCTTGGTATCAGTGCACTGTTGCTGGCAGGTCTCATTGCTTTGCTTGGCGCCCCCTGGTCGTCTGGGAGCGGTGGCATGGACAGCGAGGACCCGGTCGTCGCCTTGCGCAGCTTTTTACGTGATCGCCAGTATCAGTTTGTGCAACTCGGTGAGCCTCAAGGCAATGGCAGTATTGCGCTCACCGGTTATCTGGAAGACAACCGCACGCGGCTGGCATTGCAGCAGTACCTGGAACGTAGCGGCCTGACGTACCGGCTCGACGTACGCACCCTGGAAGAGATTCGCCAGGGGGTGGAGTTCATCCTGCAGAAATTCGGTTATCGCCAGGTACGCACGGCCAATGGGGACCAGCCTGGCTGGATTCGCCTCACCGGTGAACTGGCACTTGAGGATGAGCATTGGCTGCAAATCGAAAGTTTGCTCAAGGTCGATGTGCCTGGCTTGCTGGGGGTGGAAAACCATGTGCGGCTTGCCGGATCGCACCTCAAGCGGCTCGATCAGATGCTTGCCGACTCTGGTCTCGACGCGGTGCTGGCTTATCAGGACAAAGGTGAGCGAATTGAAGTGCGCGGGCAACTTGATGAGGCTCAACTCAACGCGTTCTACAAGCTGCAGCGTGATTTTCGCCAGGAGTTCGGCGCACGTCCGGCCCTGGACCTGGTGAGTCGCAACAAACGCGGCAGCACCGATGATCTGGAGTTCGTGGTGCGTTCGGTGTCCTTCGGCAAAGTGCCGTATGTGGTGCTGAGCGATGGTCAGAAATACCCGGTCAATGCCTCTACTGCGCAAGGCGTGAGGGTGCTGGCGATCAATGCCGACACCGTGATCGTCAGCCGTGGCAAACAACAATTCATCATCAATCTAAAGGGGGAACCGCTCAATGATGACGGTTTTGGAGGAGCGTCTGTGCGCCGCTGACATGGACTTTGAACAGCAGATACGCGCGCAACTGCAACAGGCCAGGGCCTGCGTCAAACGTCGTTTGATCGGCGGCAGTGATCCTCAGCAGTATCGGCAATGGCAGATGGAAGCTCAGGCAGTCGAGGCCGCCATCAGCATTCTCAACACCCTCAAGGGAGCTTCATGATGGCATCGATCTTTACCAATGACAGTAGCGTCAACACGCTCGACAAAGTCGCGGAAAACCTCAAGGACCAGGCCAACAACGCCAACAAGGAGGTCGGTGATGCGATTGCCGCTCTCAAGGACTCTGCGGATAACCCGGCGCTGCTGGCCGAGCTGCAACACAAACTCAACAAGTGGTCGGTGATCTACAACATCAACTCGACTGTCACCCGTTCGATGAGAGACCTGATGCAAGGCATCCTGCAGAAAATCTGATTATGGACAGTTCATTGAAAGGGCTGATGGCAGAACTAGCCCTGGCCGGTAGCGGTCATCACTGCCACGAAGAAGCACAGCACATTGCCAACTGGCTTGAGCAGGTCGAGGGGCAGGAGGAGGCCGCGTGCCTTATCCGTCTTTCCAGCCTGATGAACCAGGGACATTACCAACAGGCGCTGGTGCTGGGCGAGGGCAAGCCGTGGCCGGCACTTGCGCCTTGGCTGGCGTTGTGTGAATGGCGGCTGGGCTTAGGCACCGCGTTGGATCGGCGCCTGGCCGAGCTGGCGGCGAGCGAAGACCCGCGGCTGCAGCAGTTTGCCCAAGGCATGCGTGACCCGGAGGGGGCATGAACCGGATCGACTCGGCGCCCGGGCAACTGCCGCCTCGTGATGCACGGGACACTCGACCTGCGTTACCCGCCGAGCCCGGTCAGGCACAAGCATTTGACGCGGCAATGAAACCTGCTGCGGTGTCGCCCAAGCCTGTCTCGATCGACGCCCCCTTGCAGCTCTGGTTGCATGGTACGGATCTGACAACTGCACTGACGGGTATGGATGTCCGTCAGCAGTGTGACGCCGTGTGGAAGTGGTATCGCCAGGATCTGCCGGAATCGGCCGAAGGGCGTCGTGGTGAACTGCTCAACTGGCTGATGCAGGGCCTGTCGGATCGCTTGCTAGTGCGCTTTGGGCAACAACACCTGGGACTTGAACAGGATCGTCTGGCGCTCAAGGACATGCTCAAGGAGCAGGCACCGTTCGGCAAGCAACAGGAAACCCTGTTGCTCAACGTACTGAGTGAGGTCAAGGGCGTCGAGGGCAGTGACTACCTGCAGGCGATTGTGCGCCGCGAGTTGCAGATCCTGATCCCTGTGAACGCAATGATCAAAAACATGATGAGTTTTACCCACTCACCCGATTTGGAGTCGTGATGGACGTTAGTCAGATAAGTCAGGCCACTGTCACCAGTCTCGATGAGCTCAAGGCACCCCAGGCCAATGCCGGGCAAGTCACCGATTTTGAACAGGCGATGGGCAAGGGTGGTGAGAGCCTGGGAGGTAATTTGCTCAACGAAATCGGGCAGATCAAGGAACGTTTTTCGCAGGCCAAGCATGAACTTGAGGTCGAGCTTTCGACGCCAGGCGACGACCCGAGCAGCCTTATGCAGATGCAGTGGTCGCTGATGCGTATCAGCATGCAGGAGGAACTGATAGCCAAGACGGTAGGGCGCATGAGTCAGAACGTCGAAACGCTGATGAAAACCCAATAAGGTGCTGTGTGAAGAGACTCAATCGAATTCTGATGGTGCTGGCCGTGTTACTGCTCACCGGTTGCAAAGTCGAACTCTATGCCGGTGTCAGCCAGAAAGAAGGCAACGAAATGCTGGCGTTGCTGCGCACCGAAGGAATCTGGGCAGCCAAGCAGCCCGACAAGGACGGCAAGGTCAAATTGCTGGTCGAGGAGTCCGATATCGCCGAGGCGATTGATGCACTCAAGCGCAAGGGCTATCCGCGCGAGAGTTTTTCCACGCTCAAGGATGTTTTCCCCAAGGAGGGGTTGATCTCCTCGCCGGTCGAGGAGCGAGCTCGGCTCAACTACGCCAAGGCCCAGGAAATTTCCCGAACCCTTTCTGAAATCGATGGCGTACTGGTCGCCCGGGTGCATGTAGTGCTGCCTGAAGACCGCGACGGCCTGGGTAAAAAGTCGTCGCCTGCCTCGGCGTCGGTATTTATCAAGCATGCGGCGGATATCCAGCTCGATGCCTACATTCCGCAGATCAAGCAATTGGTGAACAACGGCATTGAAGGGTTGAGTTACGACCGCATCAGCGTAGTGCTGGTACCTTCGGCCGATGTGCGGCAAGTTCCGCTCGCCCCACGTTATGAAACAGTCTTCTCGATTCAGGTGACTGAAGAGTCGCGCAGCCGGTTGCTGGGGCTGTTCGGGTTAATGGTGGCGCTGCTGGTGGTCAGCAACCTCGGGCAATATGTGTGGCAGCGCAGCAGGCTTTCGTGATGACGTTGCTGTTGACGCCCTACCAGCTACGGTTTTGCCCGGCCCGTTACATTCACCCTACACGCCTCCCATCTTCGCTGGCGGGCCTGACCGAAACCCTGGACCACTGGCGCCGGCACAGGGGGATCAATGCATGGCTGCTCAATGAGTTTGCGCTGGGCATCGAGTATGAGTTGCCACCCATGCTCGGCGGCCTCGCGTTCTTTGAACAGGCCGCGCTGGAAAAGACCCTCGGTTATCTGGGCGCACTGCTGCATGGTCACGCGATTCGGCAAGTGCTGGACGCGCAAAACCTGCGGCGGGTTCACGCTGCGATTGGCGAAGCCGGGCATCGCTACTGTCTGGAACAACTGGAACTGATTATTGGCTCCTGGCCGCAAGGCTGGCAGCAACCCTTGCCAGCAGGAGAACTTGTTGATTGCCTGCGCCAGCGCGCGCTGGAGTTCTGGCTGCTGGCCTGTGATGACGCACCCTCGGGATTTTCCAGGCGCCTGGCTTTACGCCTGGCGCCTGGCGAATCCCGGTTATTGGTGTCCCCTCAGCGTTGGCATGTCAGTAGCAGCCAGCGTCCATTGGCCCAGGCGTTGTGTCTGAAAATCGCCCGACAAGTGAGCCCGCAATGCTTCCATTTATTGAAATAAAAGCATCTGAAGTCCGCCTCGCACCGGATCAGGTTCTGCTGCGCAGCGCTGACTATCAAGACTACCTGACGGCAGGCGAGTTGGTTGAAGTCGCGCGCAAACGTGCCGAGGAAATCGAGCGTGCTGCCCATGATGTCTATGAGCAACAGAAGGCGTTGGGCTGGCAGGCCGGCATCGAAGAGGCGAACAAGCGTCAGGCTGTGCTGATTCAGGAAACGCTGTTGCAGTGTCATCAGTATTACCGCGAGGTCGAGCAGCAGATGGGCGGTGTGGTGCTGCAAGCGGTGCGCAAGATCCTTCAGCATTACGACAATATCGAGCTGACGTTACAAGTGACACAACAGGCGTTGTTGCTAGTCAGTAATCAGAAACAGGTCATTTTGCATGTGCATCCGGATCAGGTACTTGAGGTGCGCGAGCAGATTTCCCGAGTGCTCAAGGACTTCCCGGAGGTGGGCTATGTCGAGGTCGTCGCCGATGCCCGACTCGACCAGGGTGGCTGCATCCTTGAGACCGAGATCGGCATCATTGACGCGAGCGTTGGCGGCCAATTGGGGGCACTGGAAGCCGCTTTGAAGCAAACGTGGGGGCATAAGGCGCGAGTGTCTGCCCCTTCGATCGACAGACAATTCGAAGAGCAATCATTGGAAACGCTAAATTGATAAAAAAACGTCTGATACTGAAAAGGCCGCAAAACCCATTCCCTTAGTATTTGCTCCAGTCAACAACTGACTTGCCCCAGGAGCCTTTATGCTAATTCCGTCTTCAGTCAACGCACTTGCCGGTACCAGCCGGCCGCAGGAAATTACTCCGCCCAAGGATCAACAACCGCCCAAGGCCACGTTGTCCACGGACCCTGTGGGCCAGGGTTTGACGGCGGCACTCAAGAGCAGCATCGGTGTAGCCGTCAGCGCGCAATTGCCGGATATCAGTCGGGCCGTCCTGGTGGCACCGCAACCCGAAGGCGCGTCGCAGTTGATCGCCGAAGGCGCGGGGAAGCGGCAGGTTACGCTGCGCAGTTTCGAGAACGGTGTCACCGAGGTCAAACTGACCCGGCCACCGTTGACCGGCCTGGTTCTCAGCGGCGGTGGTGCCAAAGGCGCAGCGTATCCAGGCGCTATTTCAGCGCTCGAAAACAAAGGCGCGCTGGATGGTATCAAGAGCATTTCCGGATCTTCGGCCGGGGCAATCACAGCGGCACTATTGGCGTCGGGGATGAGCGCTGGTTCGTTCAAGAGCCTGTCCGATAGCATGGACTTGATCTCCCTGCTCGACAGCGGCAAAGGCTGGATGAAAAAGCTCCAGCATCTTAACTCTGGCCTAGGCAAGTTGATAACCTTCGGCAACAACGGCGTGGTCGCCAGCATTGTGCGCTTGCTGTACAACATCCTCCCCCGCATGGGTTCAGAAGCGGCGCCACTGGAAAAAGTCCTGCGCACGGAGTCCAGCAAGTCCGTACTGAGCCAGATTGCGGCCCATCCCGAGGTCGCTCGGCAACCCGCCGTCAATGCGATTGTGCAAAAACTGCAAAAGGGCGGCGCAGTCACCTTCAGCGACCTGTCCGTGCTCAACAGACAGATCCCGCAGATCAAAGAATTGAACATCACCGGTACGGCAATGTATGAAGGCCGTCCGCAGTTGGTGGTATTCAATGCCGACCTGACTCCCGACATGGACATCGCCCGCGCCGCGCACATTTCCGGTTCGTTCCCGCTGGTGTTCAAACAAATGGGCGAAACCAACCATCCGTTCCAGGCAGAGAACGAGCGTACCAAGTTCCAGGACGGTGGCGTGATGCTCAATGTTCCGGTAGCGGAAATGATCAACCAACAGTTCTCGAACAGCCCGCTACGTCAAGATGACAACCTCATTCTCAAGTTTCCTGAGGACGCAGTTCCCGACAAGGGCCCTAGCAAGTACCGCCCCAGTGTTTTCGAGTGGGTTGTGGGGGCTCCGTTGGGTGCACAAGCGGCATTGCAGGCGCGCGGGCTTGCAGCGCTGGAGGACCAGACCGTCGTGGTACCGCTCAAAACAGGGTCGGGTGACTACAGCGGCATGCTCAGCGGAACCCTGAATTTCACAATGCCCGATGGCGTCAAGAACGAACTGCAATCGCTGTTGCACAAAGAAGTCGGCAACCATCTCGATAACCGTTTGCAGGCCCGTGAGGCCCACACGTTTGCAACCATGGAAAGCGCGCTGCTGGCGTTGGACGATGAAATGCTTGCCAGCGTTTCGGCGCAAGACCCGGTTCGTACGGCGGATGTCGTGCAATTCAGGCGGGCGGCGACGGAGGCTTTTTCTGAACTCACAGTGGCCATCCTTTCGGCCAAGGACATGAAACTGTCCGAAGGCATGAATTCGGCTTTGGCGCGCCTCGATACGTTGGCGTCGACCCCGGAGCGCAAGGCGTGGGTGGCCAATACGCTGAACAGTACCGATAACACCGACCATCAGCGCTTGTTGGGGGCCTTGCGCGACACGCCTGTGGAGTCGCCGGTATTGAAAGCTGCGGTCGATGAAATGCGCAGACGTGATGTGGCGGTGATCGCCGACAACATCCGCAAAGAAGTGATTCTGCCGTCCCTTTATCGTGTTGGCCAGCCAGCCTCCAACGTCGCGCTGCTCAATCGTGTCGAGCACAGCCTGATGCGTGCGATAAGCCCGGCCCAGATCAATCAGGCCCTGGACGATCTTATCGATAACTACGGCGCGCGAAACAAACCCTGGAGCAAGCCGTCGAGCTCCACCACTGTCGAAATGGCCAAGGCCTGGCGAATTGCGGAGTAAGCTTGAATGTCATTGAAAGACTGGTTGGAACAATGGGATCTGGCGATGCCGCCAGAGGATCAGCACACCTGCCGTCTGCACATTGGCGAGGGTCCCGAGGTGGTACTGGAGCGAGTACCGCATGGCTGGCTGATCGCCCTGCACCTGGGCGCGCTGCCCAAGCGATTGCTGCAAGGTGTGGTACTTCAGTTGTTGCAGGTCAACAGCCCATTCTCGGTGCTTGCCCCCGTCAGACTGACCGCTGATGTCGCTGGCGATCTGGTGCTGTGGGTCGAGGCGTTGGACGGGCAGACCGATGTCGAGAGCCTGAACGCCTGGTATGGCAAGTTGCTCCAGGGGCATGTCTTGTTCAGATCGTTGACCGAGCCAGGTGCGACGCTGTCCGATGCGCCCTTGTCAGGTGGGATCTTTGTCTGAATGGGCTGAGTTGGCCGGTAGCTTTCAACTGTGAAATGACGCCGGGGCCTAATGGGGCCCGGTGTCATTTCGGGGCTTCAAAAATTCAGTTCAAGACTGCGCCGGTGATACCGCATTGGTCATGCAGGCGATCTACGTTCAAACCGTAGAAGTTTTCGGCATGCAATTACAGAGTTCTTATATATCAAAAAGGAATAAATAAATAGTTATTTATTCCTTTTGTTGTCTGTGTGAATGGCGCATTTTGAGGGCCTGCGCATTCGTGCGGATTGACCCAACAGTGAAAGGAAAACCGACATGACCATCAAAGCGATCAACGTGCGCAACCAGTTCAAGGGCGTGATCAAGGAGATCCTGCTGGGCGAAGTGGTGTCTGAGATCGACGTACAAACCGCCTCCGGAATTGTCACCTCGGTGATCACCACCCGCTCGGTGCGCGACCTGGAATTGAAGGTGGGCAGCGAAGTGATTGCCTTCGTCAAATCCACCGAAGTGTCCATCGCCAAGCTCTGATACCAATCCTGCACACCTTTGTAGGAGCCGGCTTGCCGGCGAAAAACCTGAGAACGCTGCGGGGTATCAGATAATCCGCGTCATCGTTGACGATTTTCGCTGGCAAGCCAGCTCCTACAGAGTGTTCAGCGGTTATTCAGGCTGCGCTCCAGGCGTGAAATACCTTCTTCCAGCAATGCCCGCGGGCAGCCGAAGTTCAAGCGTACGAACTGTTGGCTGTCATCGCCAAACTCAATACCGGCACTCAAGCCGACCCTGGCCTGCTCCAGGAAGAACCGCTGCGGATCATCCAGGCCCAGGGCGCTGCAATCGAGCCATGCCAGGTAGGTGCCTTGAGGGGCATGCATGACCATGCCGGGCAGGCGTTTTTGCACCGCGTCCAGCAGGTAGTCGCGGTTGCCTTGCAGGTACGTGACCAGCGCTTCCAACCATTCACCACATTGGCTATACGCCGCCCAGGTGGCTTCCAGGCCCAACGGGCTGACGCTGTCGACCATGCCGCAGCGGGCCTTGTTGAAGCGCTCGCGGATGAGCGGGTCCTGGACAATTGCAAAGCAGGTCTTCAGGCCGGCGACGTTGTAGGCCTTGCTGGCGGACATCAGGGTAATGGTGCGCCGGGCGATTTCTGCACTCAGCGAGGCGGTGGGGATATGCCGGCGCCCGTCAAAGCACAGCTCGGCATGGATTTCATCGGAGATGATCAGCGCACCCGTATCCAGGCACGCGTTGGCCACGGCCAACAACTCTTCGCGGGCGAATACCTTGCCCAGCGGGTTGTGGGGGTTGCTCAACAGCAGTGCGCCGGCGCCCTGCAAGGCCTGGCGCAAAGCGGGCAGGGGGGTGAGGTATTCGCCGTGGTCGCTCAGTTCAAACGGCACTTCGATCTTTGGCAGGTTCCAGTTGCCCGCCGCATGGCGCAGCGGTGCGTAGTTGGGGGTCTGTAAGACCACCGGTTGGCCCGGTTGTACAAAGGCGTGCAAGGCCATGTTGAAACCCGGCTCGACGCCCGGCAGGAACAGCAATTCATCGGGCTGCACGCGCCAGGCGTACTTGTCCCACAGGTCGCGGATGATCGCCTCGCGCACTTGCGGGCGGGCGACGCTGTAGCCAAGCATTTGCTGGTCCAGGCGCGCGTGCAGGGCCTTGAGGATCGCCGGCGGGGCGGCGATATCCATGTCGGCAATCCACATCGGCAAGACGTCTTCGGGGTAGCGGCTCCACTTGGTACTGCCGGTGCCGAGTCGAGGGTGGATCGTGTCGAAATCAAAGCTCATGGGGGCGCTCGTGTCAGGAAGGCGGGCGAGGAATGGCGTCGATTCTAAGTCAGCCGGCCTGATAGGTCATCAATTGCTCCTCGCACAGGATCAGGATCGTACGCCGTTGCACCTCGATCAAGCCGGCGTCCACCAACCGGTGCAGGATCCGCGAAAACGTCTCCGGCTGAATCCCCAGTTTTGACGCCACCAGACGCTTGGGCACCTGCAGCACCACATCGCCGCTGACGGCATCGCGTTCCTGGATCAGAAAGTTGATGACCCGGCGGCTGGCATTGGCCAGGGTCAGGGTGTCGATGTCCTTGAGGCGTTGATGCAAGTGCAGGCTCATGGTGCCGAGGATCGCCAGGCAGATCTGCGGCTGGTCCTCCAGGGCCTTGCGGTAGTGATGCCCCTCGATGCTCACCAGCACGCTGTCCTTGAGCGCCGTGGCACTCACCGGATACGCCTTGGCCTGGCTAAACAGCAGGGCTTCGGCAAAGGTCTGGCCGGGGCGGATGACTTCCACCAGATGCTCCTGGCCTTCGCCGGTGACCCGGTGCAACTTGACCTGGCCACTGACCAGCAGGAAAAACCGATCGGCAGGATCGCCCTGATGCATCAAGGTCGAGTGCCCGGGCAGGCGCTTGAGATTGGCCAGGGTGCAGACATCCTGGAAAATCTTCTCCGGCAACGGGCTGAACAGATGATGCCGGCGCAGGGTTAAAACGATGGATGGATGGGTCAGCATGGCGTACCTCCGCTCCCATCCATGGTAGGGCGTGAGGCCGGTGGGGCCTATGCCTCGTTGGAGGTAGCTCCGAGGAGGCAGTGGCCCTGCAGCAGTGCCGAAAATGCGTCCCGCGCCGGATGGCAGCCTGCGTTGGCATGCCAGTAAAGCAGGTTGTCGATGCGCGTCAGTTCCGCGAACTCGTGGCCTTGCCAGTTGGCGCCCTGACGATATTGCTCGTAGATCCCACGTGGGACCAGCGCGGCGCCGTTGCCGGCGCTGACGCAGCCGATAATCGTGCCGTAGCTGGCGATGCTGATGATTGACGCGGCCTGGTCGTGACGTGACAACCATTGCTCCAGGGCCAGGCGATATGGGCAGCCTGTCGGCCACATAAACAGGGTCAGGCCCTGCAGGTCCGTCACGCTGCGCACCGGCCCCAGGGACTTGGGGGCGATCAGCACCAGGTCTTCGCTATACAGCAGCGTGCTTTCCAGCCCGGGGCGCTGCACATCCACGGCGACAATCGCTGCGTCCAGCCGATGGTACTGGATATCATCGAGCAACTGCGACCAGGTGCCGGTGCTCAACTCCAACGCTACCTGGGGATACAGCGCGTGATAGCGCGCCAGCAACTGCGGCAAGCGCCCGGCTGCACTCGACTCGATAGCACCGATACGCAAACGCCCATGGGGCGCGCCACCGGGTGCGACGGCACGCCGGGAGGCTTCGGTCAGGTCGAGAATTTTCGTCGCGTATTCGATAAACACTTCGCCGGCGGGGCTGACCCTCAGGCCCCGGCCTTCTCGAACAAACAATGCGATACCGAGTTCTTGCTCCAGGGACTTGAGCCTTGCTGTGATATTGGACGGTACGCAATGCAACTGTTCGGCAGCACGGGCAATGCTGCCCAACTCGTAGACCGTCTTGAACATGCGCAGTTGGGACAGTTCCATGATTCACCTGGAGTGAAGGGTGGGCTCAGTTTAAGTCACTTTTTTCAGGGCTTGGGTTTTTTCATACTTTTGCCAGGCAGTGCCTGTGTGCTGCTACGTTCTTGAGAACCCTCATGTCCCGCGCAAAAGTTGTCCTGGCAACCGGTTTCGTCATCCTCTGCTGGGCGTATTCGCCTGTCGGCATCCATATCGCCTTGCAGGCTTATGCTCCCGATAACCTGGCATTACTGCGGTTTGTGATTGCTTCGATTTTTATGGCCGGGGTGGCTGGGTTCAAGGGTGTTTCACGGCCTCGGGTCCGGGATTTCCCTATGTTTACCGTGCTGGGGCTGTTTGCGGTGACACTGCACCACATCGCCCTCAACTACGGCCAGCGCGGTGTGAGTGCCGGGGCGGCGAGTGTGCTGGCGCAATCTACGCCTTTGTTCAGCGCGTTGCTTGCCAGCACGGTGTTCAGGGAGCGGATCAGCACCTGGCAATGGGGCTGTGTGCTCGGTGGCCTGCTCGGTGCGGGGGTAGTAGCGGTTGGGGATCGCGGTTTTGGCGAGCTGGATGGGCACGGCTTGTTGATCCTGCTGGCAGCGGCATCCTGGAGCCTGTATTTCGCCCTGCAAAAGCGATATGCCCAGCGTTATGACGGGCTGACGATGGTGTGCTTCACCCTATGGTCAGGTACGGCGTTGCTGCTGGTGTATCTGCCCGGATTACCGGAGGAATTGGCCCAGGCTCCGGTGTCGGTGAACCTGGCAGTACTGGTGCTGGGCATCTTTCCCAGTGCGCTGGCATACCTGGCCTGGGCGTATGTGCTGACACACAGTACAGTCAGTCGGGCAGCGATTTCGCTTTATCTCATACCGCCGGTTGCAATGGTCTTGGCCTGGGTTTTATTGGCGCAGCGGCCTTCGGTGATGGTGATCGTGGGGACGGTTATTGTTTTGGCGAGTGTGGGGGCGTTGACGGTGAAAGTGCGGTAATTGGGATTACGGCCAGCGTGGTTTAACGGGGCGCCCAAGATCAAAAGCAGAGCAACAGCAACGCCAGAGCGCGCAGCTGCATTCCCCTGTAGGAGCTGGCTTGAACTGCGATCACGCCAGTAAGAACACCTCGGGGTGTCAGATACCCAACGTCATCGTTAACGACCATCGCAGGCAAGCCAGCTCCTACAGGGGATCTTTGCCGGGCACAAATTTGCGTCACACCGACAATCAAATGTGGGAGCTGGCTTGCCTGCGATAGCCGGAGACCAGCCACCCAAGACAATGACTGAACCACCGCTTTCGCAGGCAAGCCAGCTCTCACAGGGGTACGCGCACGCTTCGACGATCAGGTCGGCTATCAGGCCGCCTCGCTTTGCTTGTGATTTTGATCTTAGGCGCCCCGTTAAACCACGCTGGCCGTCATCCGATATTGATTTGGGGGGTAAACCGGCAGGACGCCGGTTTAGCCGCGCTGGGCCATGGATGGCCCATCGCGGCGGCCCCCCAAATCAATGTCGGATGACGGGCACACCGAGCCTAGGCGAGGTGCCGAGTGGTGGGGCAAGAGCGTTTTGCTTACTTTTGCGCTCTTCAAAAGTGAGCCGCCGTAAGGGCGGAACCCATAGCCGCCATGACCGCAGCAACGGATATGTACACATACCAAGAAGTTTGTGTAGATACCCATGGCCATCGCAGGCAAGCCAAACTCCCACAGGCAATACACACAATCAAACCCTACCCAGCCTGGCGCAAATGCTCCATCGCCCAGACCGCCGCTTCCACCCGCGAGCGCAAGCCCAGCTTGTGCAGCAGGTTCTTCACATGCACCTTCACCGTGCCCTCGGTAATCCCCAGCTTGTGCCCGATCACTTTGTTGCTGTAGCCACCCGCAATGGTCTTCAACACCTGTCGCTCGCGCTCGGTCAATTCCACCGCCGCATGGGGCTGGGGCGAGCGCAGTGCCTGGGCCAGTACGCGCGTCAGGCCGGGGCTGATCACCAGCGCACCGTGCAGTGCATCGCGGATGTACTGGATCAACAACTCAGGCTCCATGTCCTTGAGCAGATAACCATTGGCATCCAGGCGCAGGGCATCGCGGATGTCGTCTTCGGCATCGGACACGGTAAACAGCAATACCTTGCCGGCGTATTGCATCGCTCGCAGGCGGCGCAGGGTTTCCAGGCCGTTCATCTGCGGCATGTTGTTGTCCAGCAGCACCAGGTCCGGTTGCAGCGATTCGATCAAGCCCAGCGCTTCCTCACCATTGCCCGCTTCGCCCACGACGTGCAGGTCGTCTTCCAGTTCAAGCATCTGGCGCATGCCGTGGCGCATCATCGGGTGATCGTCGACGAGCAGGATGCCGTGGCGCAGTGAGGTGTTCATGACAAGCTACCTTCTGGTAAAGAGTGCCCGAGGAATTCCGGGCGAAACAGCAAGTGCACCCGCGTGCCCTGGGGCTCGCGGGAAGAGATTTCGAGCTGGCCGTGCAGGCTGCGGGCGCGTTCGTCCATGATCGTCAGGCCGTGGTGTTCGCGTTGGTCCACCGGCTCGCTGAAGCCGCGGCCGTCATCTTCAATGCTCAGGCTCACGGTTTCGCCGTGTTGGCGCAGTTGCAGCCAGGCATTCTGCGCATGGGCGTGGCGCAGGCAGTTGGACAGCGCTTCACGGGTGACTTGCAGCAGGTGGATCTGCTCACTGGCCGACAGCTGGAAGGCCAGCGCATCCACATGTAAATGCACCTGGAACTCGCCACGCCGGGAGAACTCCTCGGCCGTGTCCTTGAGTTCCTGTACCAGCCCTGCGTCGTGGATTTGCAGGCGGAACGTGGTGAGCAACTCGCGCAATTGCCGGTAGGCGTTGTTCAAGCCTTCGCGCAGTTCGCCGGTGACGGTTTCCAGGGTGGCCTTGGGCTCGTCGCGGCGCAGCAGGGTCTGCATGCGGCTGACTTGCAGCTTCATATAGGACAAGGCCTGGGCCAGGGAGTCATGCAGCTCGCGGGCGATGATGGTGCGTTCGTCCAGCAGCAGCAGGCGGTGGTCCTGCTCACGCTGGCGCTTGAGTGAAAGCGAGGTGCCGATCAGGTTGGCCAGGGCCTGGATCAACTGCTGTTCCCAGTCCTGGGGCGCATGGCCGTCGACAAAATGCGCCTTGAGTTCGCCCAGTTCCGCGCCCTGGTTACTGATGCTGAACACCTGTGGCGGGGCGACGTGATGTCGCTCGCAGGTCGCACAATCACCGATGGCGCAGACGTTACGGCTGTTTTCGCCATGCAGCGCGAGCATCTGTTGCGCCGGGGCGAGGAAGTGCCCTTGCAGGCACAGTGACAGGCGCAGGCCCGGCAGGCGGTTCTGGAAGCGGCGGATCAGCTCGTCAAGGCCTTCGGCATTGGCCAGGCGCGAGGCCAGGCTGCGGCTGCTCTCATAGAGCAATTCCAGGGCGGCGTTGGCCTGTTGCAGGTTGAGAGTCTTGTGCTGCACCTGGCTTTCCAGGGTGTGGTGGGACTGTTCGATGGTTTCGGCCAGGGTGTTGAAGCTCAGGGCCAGTTGCCCCAATTCGTCTTGGGAGCGGTGGTTGACCCGCGCCGTGTAGTCGCCATCGCGAAAGCGCCGGGTGGCGTCCACCAGCTCCTTCAGCGGCGTGACCACGCCGTACTGCAACTCATAGAGCCCAATCAACAGGATGATCAGCGTACTGAACAGCGCCAGGCCCTGGATCAACTGTTGCCAGCCTTGTTTGTGCTCGCTCTGTTGCTGCAACAGGCTGACGAACTGGTTGAGTTGCTCGACAAAGGCTGGCGCGCGTTCACGGAAGAAGGTGCCGTCGCCACGCTCGATGGCGGGGAGCAGGTCCTGGTTCCAGTGTTGCTGGATCTGCCGATAGCTCTGTTGCAGGGCGCTGTGCGGGCCGTCTTCGAGCACGGCTTTCAACGACTGGCTATCCAGGCGCCGTTGCAGGCTTTGGGTGATGGCCTGGATTTCATCAATCGGGGCATGGTCGGCGAGCTTCCAACTGAGGTGGTAGGTCTCCATGCGCACCGAGCCTGCGGTGTTGATGGCCGCGCCGTCGCCCTGGCTGAACCAGGCAATCAAACCGGCGCTCAGGGAGCTGGCCAGGGCCAGGATCGCAATCAGGATCACCGCGACACCGGCCCGCGCGGGCAGGGAGCTGCGCAGCCAGTTAAACATCACGGCGTAATCGAAGGGGTAAGGACAGCAGCATGGCGGCACCTGGCATAGGAAACAGTATTGAATTCTGCATTCCCTGGCGCACTACCTCTAAAGAGTTGCCGGCGCACCCTCCCACGGGAAAAAGCCGGCACAAGAGATCAATCCATTGATAAATAAAGACTTTCTCTTGTTATTTGACCTACCTCCTTAGAGGTAGACGGGCCAAGCATAGGCCAATACCCCCCAGGTGGACGTTGATCTGGGTCAAGTTCTGCGAGGACGTCGCCCCTAACCTGCGCTCATGGATTCATTTCTGGGAGCGCAAAACGTGACTCAACCCCGTGTAAGACAAGGCCTGGTGCTGGGCATGAGTACGCTGGCCTTCACCGTGTGCTTTATGGTCTGGATGATGTTCGCCGTGCTCGGCGTGCCGATCAAAGAGCTGCTGCAACTCAACGAAACCCAATTCGGCCTGCTGGCTGCCACCCCGGTGCTGACTGGCTCTCTGGTACGCCTGCCCCTGGGCCTGCTGACCGACCGCTTCGGCGGGCGCATCGTGTTCTTTGTGCTGATGCTCACCTGCGTGCTGCCGCTGTACCTGATCACCTACGCCACCGCCTTCTGGCAGTTCCTGGTGCTGGGGCTGTTTGTCGGCCTGGCCGGCGGCTCGTTTTCGGTGGGCATCGCCTATGTCGCCAAATGGTTCGACAAGGACAACCAGGGCTTTGCCATGGGCGTGTTCGGCGCCGGTAACGCGGGGGCGGCAGTCACCAAGTTCCTCGCGCCGGCCTTGATTGCCCTGGGCACCTGGCACTTGGTGCCCAAGGTGTTCAGCGCGATCCTGTTCATCACCGCGCTGCTGTTCTGGTTCCTGACCAGCGAAAACAAGGCCCACCGCAGCGCCGGCGGCGCCACCTTGCGCGAGCAGTTGCTGTGCCTCAAGGACCCGGCCGTGTGGCGCTACTGCCAGTACTACTCGATTGTCTTCGGTGGCTACGTGGCCCTGGCGCTGTGGGCGACCAAGTACTACGTGCAGGAATACGGCTTCAGCTTGCAAAGCGCCGCGCTGCTGGCCGCCTGCTTTTCCCTGCCGGGTGGGGTGCTGCGCGCCGTAGGCGGCTGGATGTCCGACCGCTGGGGCGCACAAAGCGTGACCTGGTGGGTGCTGTGGGTGAGCTGGATCTGCCTGTTCCTGCTCAGCTATCCGCAGACGCAATTGCAGGTGCAGACCGTCAACGGCCCGTTGGATTTGCATATCGGCCTCAACGCCACCGTCTTCACCATCCTGCTGTTTGTGATGGGCATCGCCTTCGCCTTCGGCAAGGCCTCGGTGTTCAAGTACATCGCCAATGACTACCCACAAAACATGGGCGCGGTGTCCGGCATCGTCGGCCTGGCGGGCGGCCTGGGTGGCTTCGTGCTGCCGATCATGTTCGGCGCCCTGGTGGACCTCACCGGCGTGCGCTCCTCCTGCTTCATGTTGATGTACGGCGTGGTCTGGGTATCCCTGACCTGGATGTACTTCAGCGAAATCCGCAAGCAACCGCTGCTCGGTAAAGCGGCGGCCCAGCCTCTCCAAGGAGAATCCGCATGACTATCGCGCAAAAGCCCAACTCGGGCCCGGTGATCCACGACTGGCGCCCTGAAGACCCGGCGTTCTGGGGCGCCAGCGGCAAGCAGACCGCGACCCGTAACCTGTGGATCTCGATTCCGGCACTGCTGTTGGCCTTCGCTGTATGGATGGTGTGGAGCACGGTGATCGTGCGCCTGAATGCCATCGGCTTCAGCTTCACCACTGACCAACTGTTCTGGCTGGCGGCCTTGCCCGGTTTGTCCGGCGCCACCTTGCGCGTGTTCTATTCGTTCATGGTGCCAATCTTCGGTGGTCGTCGCTGGACCGCTCTGAGCACCGCGTCGCTGCTGATTCCATCACTGTGGATGGGGTTTGCGGTGCAAGACCCGAGTACCTCCTACAGCGTGTTTGTATTGATCGCGCTGCTCTGCGGTTTTGGTGGCGGCAACTTCGCCTCCAGCATGTCCAACATCAGCTTCTTCTACCCCAAGTCCCAACAAGGCACGGCCCTGGGCCTGAACGCCGGCCTGGGTAACCTGGGGGTGTCGGTGATGCAGTTCTGCGTGCCGCTGGTGATTACTTTCGGCGTGTTCGGCCTGCTCGGTGGCCAGCCGCAGACCCTGGAAGACGGTAGCCAGTTGTGGCTGCAGAACGCCGGCTTTATCTGGGTACCATTCATCATCACCGTGACCCTGTTCGCCTGGTTCGGCATGAACGACCTGTCCAGCGCCCGCGCTTCGTTCAGCGAGCAGGCGGTGATCTTCAAGCGCAAGCACAACTGGCTGATGTGCTGGTTGTACCTGGCGACCTTCGGTTCCTTCATTGGCTTCTCGGCCGCCTTCCCGATGCTGATCAAGACCTCGTTTCCCGACGTCAACGCCCTGAAATTCGCCTTCCTCGGCCCACTGGTAGGCGCCCTGGTACGCCCATTGGGCGGCTGGCTGGCCGACAAACTGGGCGGTGCGCGGGTGACCCTGTGGAACTTCGTGCTGATGATCGTGATGGTGTTTGGCGTCTTGCACTTTCTGCCACTGAACGGCGAGGGCGGCAGCTTCTACGGCTTCCTCGGCATGTTCATGCTGCTGTTCATCACCACCGGTATTGGCAACGGCTCCACCTTCCGCATGATCCCGGTGATCTTCCGCACCCAGCATGAAAAAGCCAGCGCCGGCAAACCCGTCGCCGTGCGTGAGCAAGCCCTCAAGGATGCCAGCAAGGAATCAGCGGCAGTCCTGGGCTTCAGCTCGGCCATGGGGGCGTTCGGGGCGTTCTTCATTCCCAAGACCTTTGGCTCGTCCATGGCCTACACCGGCAGCCCGGCATTGGCCTTCTACATGTTTGTCGGCTTCTACCTGAGCTGCATCGTCGTGACGTGGTGGTGGTATGCGCGCAAAGGCGCCGAGACCCCCTGCTGAGTCGACCCCAATTCACACCTTGCGTGGGCGGGGCACAGAACCCCGCAGCAAGCCTCTGAGGAAAGCACCATGAGTCATTTACTGGATCAACTGCGGTTCTTCAATCGCAAGCAAGACGAGTTTTCTGACGGTCACGGCGAGACCCGCAAAGAGTCCCGCGACTGGGAAAACGTCTACCGTTCGCGCTGGCAGTACGACAAGATCGTGCGCTCCACCCACGGGGTGAACTGCACCGGCTCGTGCTCGTGGAAGATCTATGTGAAGAACGGCCTGATCACCTGGGAAACCCAGCAGACCGACTACCCGCGTACCCGCAACGACTTGCCTAACCACGAACCACGCGGCTGCCCCCGTGGCGCGAGTTACAGCTGGTACATCTACAGCGCCAACCGCTTGAAGTACCCGAAGATCCGCAAGCCATTGCTCAAACTGTGGCGCGAGGCGCGCCTGACCCTGTCGCCGGTCGAGGCCTGGGCGAGCATTGTCGAGGACAAGGTCAAGGCCGACTCCTATAAAAGCAAACGCGGCATGGGCGGCTTCATCCGTTCCAACTGGGATGAAGTCAACGAGATCATCGCCGCGTCCAACGTCTACACCATCAAGCAATATGGCCCGGACCGCATCGTCGGCTTCTCGCCGATCCCGGCCATGTCCATGGTCAGCTACGCCGCAGGTTCGCGTTACCTGTCGCTGATCGGCGGCGTGTGCCTGAGCTTCTACGACTGGTACTGCGACCTGCCGCCAGCCTCGCCGATGGTCTGGGGTGAGCAGACCGACGTGCCGGAATCGGCCGACTGGTACAACTCCAACTACATCATTGCCTGGGGCTCCAACGTCCCGCAGACCCGTACCCCGGACGCACACTTCTTCACCGAGGTGCGCTACAAGGGCACCAAGACCGTGGCCATCACTCCTGACTATTCGGAAGTGGCCAAGCTCACCGACCTGTGGCTCAACCCCAAGCAGGGCACCGACGCCGCGCTGGCCCAAGCGTTCAACCATGTGATCTTCAAGGAATTTCACCTGGATAAGCCGAGCGCGTATTTCACTGAATACGCCAAGCGCTACACCGACTTGCCGGTGCTGGTGATGCTCAAACCCATGACCGGCTTTGCTCCGGGCGCAGGCTTCCAGCCCGATCGCTTTTTGCGCGCGTCGGACCTTGTGGACAACCTCGGCCAGGACAACAACCCGGAATGGAAAACCATCGCCCTCGACGAGAGCGGCGAACTGGTCTCGCCACAAGGCGCCATCGGCTATCGCTGGGGTGAGAAGGGCAAGTGGAACATCCTCGCCAAAGAGGGCGGTGAAGGTCGCGAGATCGACCTGAAACTGAGCCTGATCGGCGATGACGTCGCCGAAGTGGCGTTCCCGTACTTTGCCGGTGAAGCCCACGACTATTTCCAGCACGTGGCTGGCGATGCCGTGCAGTTCCGTCGGGTGCCGGTCCACAGCGTGACCCTGGCCGACGGTACCGTAGCCAAAGTGGCAACGGTGTTCGACCTGTCTGCCGCCAACCTCGCCATCGACCGTGGCCTGGGCGGCAGCAACGTGGCCAAGGACTACAACGACGCCAGCGTGCCGGGTACGCCGGCCTGGCAGGAAGCAATCACCGGCGTCAGCCGTGAGAAGGCGATCCAGATCGCCCGTGAGTTTGCCGACAACGCCGACAAGACCCGTGGTCGCTCGATGATCATCGTCGGTGCGGCGATGAACCACTGGTACCACATGGACATGAACTACCGCGGGCTGATCAATATGCTCATGCTCTGCGGTTGCGTCGGCCAGACCGGTGGCGGTTGGGCGCACTACGTGGGCCAGGAAAAACTGCGTCCGCAGTGCGGTTGGTTGCCCCTGGCATTCGGCCTGGACTGGAACCGTCCGCCACGCCAGATGAACGGTACCAGCTTCTTCTACGGCCACAGCTCGCAATGGCGCCACGAGAAGATGAGCATGCACGACATCCTCTCGCCGCTGGCCGACAAGTCGCAATTCCCCGAGCACGCCCTGGACTACAACATCCGCGCCGAACGTGCCGGCTGGTTGCCCAGCGCGCCACAACTCAACACCAACCCGCTGCATATCTGCCGTGACGCCGCAGCCGCTGGCATGGACCCGAAAGACTACGTGGTCAAGTCCTGGCAGGACGGTACCTTGCGCTTTGCCTGCGAGCAGCCGGACAGCCCGGTGAACTTCCCGCGCAACATGTTCATCTGGCGCTCCAACTTGCTGGGTTCGTCGGGCAAGGGTCACGAGTACATGCTCAAGTACCTGCTGGGTACCAAGAACGGGGTGATGAACGAAGACATCGGCCACAGCAGCGAATGCAAGCCGACCGAGGCCGAATGGGTCGAAGACGGCGCCATCGGCAAGCTGGATCTGGTGACCACCCTGGACTTCCGGATGTCCTCCACCTGCGTCTATTCCGACATCGTGTTGCCGACCGCAACCTGGTACGAAAAAGACGACATGAACACCTCGGACATGCACCCGTTCATTCACCCGCTGTCGGCGGCGATCGATCCGGCGTGGGAATCGCGTTCGGACTGGGAAATCTACAAAGGCATTGCCAAGGCGTTCTCGGCCATGTCGGTCGGCCACTTGGGTGTGGAACAAGACCTGGTCACCGTACCGCTGATGCATGACAGCGTCGGCGAACTGGCCCAGCCGTTTGGCGGCACCGACTGGAAAAGCGCCGGTGTGGCGCCGGTACCGGGCAAGAACGCGCCGAACATGGCGGTGGTGGAACGGGACTACCCGAACATCTACAAGAAGTTCTCGTCCCTCGGCCCGTTGCTGGAAAAACTCGGCAACGGCGGCAAGGGCATCAACTGGAACACCGATGAAGAGGTCGAGTTCCTCGGTGAACTCAACCACCATGAAGGCGACGCGGGCATCAGCCATGGCCGGCCGAAAATCGACACGGCAATCGACGCTGCCGAGGTGATCCTGTCCCTGGCCCCGGAAACCAACGGCAAGGTCGCCCTGAAAGCCTGGGCCGCGTTGTCGGAGTTCACCGGTATCGACCACAGCCACCTGGCGATTTCCAAGGCCCACGAAGCAATCCGCTTCCGCGATATCCAGGCACAACCGCGCAAGATCATCTCCAGCCCTACCTGGTCGGGCCTCGAAGACGAGCATGTGAGCTACAACGCCGGCTACACCAACGTCCATGAAAACATCCCATGGCGCACCATCACCGGCCGCCAGCAGTTCTACCAGGATCACCCGTGGATGCAGGCCTTCGGCGAGCAATTGATGAGCTATCGGCCACCGGTCAACACCCGCACCATCGAAGGCGTGAAGGACAAACGCAGCAATGGCGAGACCGAAATCGTCCTGAACTGGATCACCCCGCACCAGAAGTGGGGGATCCACAGCACCTACAGCGACAACCTGCTGATGCTCACCCTGAGCCGTGGCGGCCCGATTGTGTGGCTCTCGGAAATCGACGCCAAGCGTGCCGGGATCGAGGACAACGACTGGATCGAGTGCTTCAACGTCAACGGCGCCCTGACCGCCCGTGCGGTGGTCAGCCAGCGGGTCAAGGAAGGCATGGTGATGATGTACCACGCCCAGGAACGCATCGTGAACGTGCCCGGCTCGGAGACCACCAAGACCCGTGGCGGCCACCACAACTCGGTGACCCGCGTGGTGCTCAAGCCGACACACATGATCGGCGGCTATGCCCAGCAGGCCTACGGTTTCAACTATTACGGCACGGTCGGCTGCAACCGCGATGAATTCGTGGTGGTGCGCAAGATGGTCAAGGTCGATTGGCTCGATGGTTCCAGCGGTGATGATCTGCCGCGTCCATTGCCGACCGATATCGAGGAGAACTGAGATGAAGATTCGCTCACAAATCGGCATGGTCCTGAACCTGGACAAATGCATCGGCTGCCACACCTGCTCCATCACCTGCAAAAACGTCTGGACCAGCCGTGAAGGCATGGAATACGCCTGGTTCAACAACGTTGAATCCAAGCCGGGCATTGGCTACCCCAAGGAGTGGGAGAACCAGGACAAGTGGAAGGGCGGTTGGGTCCGTAACGCCAACGGCTCGATCAACCCACGTATCGGCGGCAAGTTCCGCGTGTTGGCGAATATCTTCGCCAACCCCGACCTGCCGAGCCTGGACGACTACTACGAGCCGTTCGACTTCGATTACCAGCACCTGCACACCGCGCCCCTGGGCGAGCACCAACCCACTGCGCGCCCGCGCTCGGTGGTGTCGGGCAAACGCATGGAAAAGATCGAGTGGGGCCCCAACTGGGAAGAAATCCTTGGCACCGAATTTGCCAAGCGCCGCAAGGACAAGAACTTCGACCAGATCCAGGCCGACATTTATGGCGAGTACGAAAACACCTTCATGATGTACCTGCCGCGCCTGTGCGAGCACTGCCTGAACCCGGCGTGCGCGGCGTCGTGCCCCAGCGGCGCGATCTACAAGCGTGAAGAGGATGGCATCGTCCTGATCGACCAGGAAAAGTGCCGCGGCTGGCGCATGTGCATCAGCGGCTGCCCGTACAAGAAAATCTACTTCAACTGGAAAAGCGGCAAATCCGAGAAGTGCATCTTCTGCTACCCACGGATCGAAGCGGGCATGCCCACCGTCTGTGCGGAAACCTGCGTCGGGCGAATCCGCTACCTCGGCGTGCTGCTGTATGACGCCGACCGCATCAGCGAAGTGGCCAGCACTGCCAACGAGCATGACCTGTACGAGAAGCAGCTGGAAATTTTCCTCGACCCGAATGACCCGGCGGTGATTCGCCAGGCCCTGGCCGATGGTGTACCGCAGTCGGTGATCGACTCGGCCCAGCGTTCGCCGGTGTACAAAATGGCCGTGGACTGGAAGCTGGCATTGCCGCTGCACCCGGAATACCGCACCTTGCCGATGGTCTGGTACGTGCCGCCACTCTCGCCGATCCAGAACGCGGCGGCTGCGGGCACCGTGGGTATGAACGGGGTGATCCCGGATGTCGACAGCCTGCGGATTCCGTTGCGCTACCTGGCGAACATGCTGACTGCCGGTGACGAAAAACCGGTCAAGCGTGCGCTTAAACGTCTGTTGGCCATGCGCGCCTTCAAGCGCTCCCAGCAAGTGGATGGCGTCGAGGACCTGCAAGTGTTGGCCGACGTGGACCTGAGCGTGACCCAGGTCGAAGAGATGTACCGCTACTTGGCGATTGCCAACTACGAAGACCGTTTTGTGGTGCCCAGCGCCCACCGTGAAGACGCGATGAGCGATGCGTTTGCCGAGCGCTCAGGCTGTGGTTTCAGCTTCGGCAGCGGCTGCAGTGGCAGCTCCGACACCAATATGTTCGGGGCGAAGAAGGCCAACCGCCGTGACGTACTGAAAACCGTACAGATCTGGGAGGACTGAGCCATGCGTATTCTTAAAGTGATTTCGCTGTTACTGGACTATCCCACCGAGACCCTGGTGAGCGGCCGCGATGAATTGGAGCAGGCGATTATCGAATCGCGGGAAATCAGCCCCAAGCAACGCGGTGCATTGTTCGAGTTGCTGGAGCTGATCTGCAGCAATGACCTGATGGATGGCCAGGAGCACTACGGTGCGTTGTTTGGCCGGGGCCGTTCGCTGTCGTTGCTGTTGTTCGAACATGTACATGGCGAGTCGCGGGACCGTGGCCAGGCCATGGTCGACATGATGGCCCAATACCAGGAGGCGGGCTTCGCTATCGGCGTCAAGGAGCTGCCGGACTACATCCCGCTGTACCTGGAGTTCTTGTCCACCCGTGAAGACATCGAGGCCCGCGAGGGCCTGGCGGATGTGGCGCACCTGCTGGCCCTGCTGGCGGCGCGCCTGGACGAGCGCGAAAGCGCCTACGCCAGTTGCTTCCGTGCGCTGTTGCAGATCAGCGGCGCCGAGCCCCATCAGGCGATTGCCCAGTTGCGTGAGCAAGTGGCCGCCGAAGTGCGCGACGACTCCCTCGAAGCCCTGGACAAGGTCTGGGAAGAGGAGGCCGTGGACTTTATGCAGGCCGAGCAGCAGGACCGTTGCAGCGCCATGCCCAGTGCACCGGGCAAGGCCCGCGAAGAAAGTGCGGTGCCGTTGCACTGGGTGGATTTTCAGCACGAAGGGCTGGCCGCCGCGCCAGCCAAGGAGGTGGGTAATGTCTAAGTGGAATTTGCTGGTATTTGGCGTGTATCCGTATGTCGCCCTGGCGATCTGCCTGTTGGGCAGTTGGGCACGCTTTGACCTGTCGCAGTACACCTGGAAGGCCGGCTCCAGCCAGATGCTCAATAACCGTGGCATGCGCGTGGCGAGCAATTTCTTCCATATCGGTGTGCTGTTTGTGCTGGCCGGGCATTTTGTCGGGCTGCTCACGCCGGCGTCGGTCTACCACCATGTGATCAGTACCGAAAACAAGCAATTGCTGGCGATGGTTTCCGGTGGTTTCTTCGGCCTGCTGTGTCTGGTGGGCCTGGTGATGCTGGTCAAGCGCCGCCTCACCGATCCACGGGTACGGGCCACATCAAGCCCGTCGGACATCCTGATCTTGCTGGTGTTGCTGGCGCAGTTGGTCCTGGGTTTGCTGACTATCGTTGCGTCGACCGGGCATATGGACGGTTCGGTGATGGTGATGCTCGCGGACTGGGCGCAGAACGTGGTGTTGCTGCGGCCGGTGGAAGCGGCGGCGGCGATTGCCCCGGTGAGCCTGATCTACAAGGCACACGTGGCGCTGGGCCTGACCCTGTTTGTACTGTTCCCGTTTACCCGTCTGGTGCATATGGTCAGCGCGCCGATCTGGTACCTGGGCCGTCGTTATCAAATCGTGCGGCAAAAGTGAGGAGAACGTCATGACTACAGGATGCGGATGTGGTGGCGGTGCTGGCGGTGGCGGTTGCAGTTCTTCGGCGAAAGAGCCGGAGGTGGTGGTGGCAGCCGAGCCGCAATTGATCGCCAGCAGCGAGCAGGAATGGCCGATGGTCAGCGTCAACGGGGTGCAGATTGCTCCCGAGACGATGGCTCAGGAACTGCAATATCACCCGGCAGAAAGCCGCGAGGAGGCGGTGTTCCTCGCCGCCCGTGCCTTGGTGATCCGCGAGCTGTTACAGCAGCGGATTCGCGAATTGGGTGTGCAGTTGGAAATCGGCGCCGGCGAGAACGAAGAAGAGGCGGCGACTCGCCTGTTGCTGGAGCGTGAAGTCAAGGTGCCGGAGTGTGACGAAGCCACCTGTGTACGCTACTTCGAAAGCAATCGAGGGCGCTTTCACAGCGCGCCGTTGCTGGCGGTACGGCACATTTTGCTGGAGTGTGCGCCGGACGATGCCGAGGCACGCCATCAGGCACTGTCCCAGGCCGAAGTGCTGTTACTGAGCCTGGAGGAGGCGCCCGGCGCCTTCGCTGAACTGGCGCTGAAGTACTCGGCGTGCCCGTCCAAGGCCCAGGGCGGCTCGCTCGGGCAAGTCAGCAAGGGCCAGACCGTGCCGGAGCTGGAGCGCCAGTTGTTTACCCTGGCGCCAGGCCTGGCCAGTAAACCTCTGGAAAGCCGCTACGGCTGGCATGTGATCTGCGTCGATCAACGTATCGAAGGCCAGCCGTTGCCGTACGAGGTGGTAGCCACGGCGATTCGCACTCAGTTGCAGCAAGGGGTGTGGCAGAAGGCACTGGTGCAATACCTGCAAACCCTGGTCGGCGCGGCCGATGTGCGCGGTATCGCGTTGCAGGGCGCCGACTCGCCGTTGGTGCAGTGATATGAGCCTGGTGGATGGAGTGGGCCGTTCCATTGACTACCTGCGGCTGTCGGTGACTGATCGTTGTGATTTTCGCTGTGTGTATTGCATGGCAAAAAACATGACCTTCCTGCCGCGCCAGCAAGTATTGACCTTGGAGGAGCTGCAACGGCTGGCGACGGTGTTCGTCAGCCAGGGCGTGCGCAAGATTCGCCTGACGGGCGGTGAGCCGCTGATCCGCCCGGGCATTGTCGAGCTGTGCCGCCATATCGCCGCATTGCCCGGTCTGCGCGAGCTGGTGATGACCAGCAATGGTTCGCAACTGGGCCGGTTGGCGCGGCCTCTGGTAGAGGCCGGGGTCAAGCGCATGAACATCAGCCTGGACAGCCTCGACCCCGAACGCTTTCGCGCGATTACCCGCAACGGCGACCTGCGCCAGGTGCTGGGCGGTATCGAGGCGGCACGGGATGCCGGGTTCGAGCGGGTCAAGCTCAACTGCGTGGTGATGAAGGGGCGCAACTTCGATGAAGTCCCGGCGCTGGTGCAGTACGCCATCGACCAGGGCATCGATATCAGCTTTATCGAAGAGATGCCCCTGGGGGATGTGGGGCGCTCGCGTGGTGAAACCTTCTGTTCCAGCGAGCAGGTGCGTGCATTGATTGCCGAGCACCACGCTTTACTCGACAGCACCGAAAACAGCGGCGGCCCGGCACGTTACGTACGCCTGGCCCGGCATCCGCAGACGCGCATCGGCTTTATCTCGCCCAATTCCCATAACTTCTGTGCCAGTTGCAACCGGGTACGGATGACGGTGGAGGGGCAGTTGCTGCTGTGCCTGGGGCAGGACAACGCGGTGGATTTCCGTGCGTTGGTGCGCCGCTATCCGTTGGATGACCGGCCGTTGGTGGAGGCGCTGCACAAGGCGTTGCGGGGTAAACCGTTACGCCATGACTTTACCGGGGAGGGCGAGGTGCAGGTGGTGCGGTTTATGAACATGAGTGGGGGGTGAGGAAGTGCCGGAGCCCTGTCGAACAGTAGTTCCCGTTGTTTTGTATCAAGGGCATTCCGCTGGCCCGCGTGGCTTTTTTCCGTCGTTACCATTGCTCGTTTCTACAACGCGCAATATCGACAAGGAACCCGGAATGAATCGATCCGCTGACGGCTTCACTACACCCCCTGAGGGATATGGCGACTGGTTGAAGGAGCTGAAAAACCGCATCCACTCTGCCCAGCAACGTGCATCTCTGGCGGTAAACCGTGAGCTTGTGCTGCTGTACTGGCAGATTGGCCAGGACATCTTGACCCGACAGGCGCAACAGGGGTGGGGAGCAAAAGTCATTGAGCGTCTGGCGCGGGATTTGCGTTCAGCTTTTCCTGATATGAAAGGTTTTTCGCCGCGTAACCTCAAGTACATGCGCGCATTTGCTGAGGCTTAGCCTGAGGTTCAGTTTGTGCAACAGGCTGCTGCACAATTGCCGTGGGGTCATAATTTGGTCCTGCTGGATAAACTGCCCGGCCCCGAAACCCGCCGCTGGTACGCCGCCCAAGCCATCCCGACAGAACTTCAAACCAGCTTACCCAGCATCGAACAGATTGAACGTGAACTGGCCTGTGACGATACCTCTGCGCAAACTTGACCCTGGTCAATTGCAACCTACCTTTCACTGCGTACCATCACTGCATCTTGTGTCTATACGAACTATTAAATCTATATGTAGTGTTTTGGAGCCCCCATGCAGATCACCTCAAGCCCGCTGGTCAGTACCCGTCTACACAAGCGCGATGGCACTCTCGTAGCCTTTGACGCCGAGAAAATCCGCCAGGCGATGATCGCCGCGGGTAACGCCACCGGCGAGTATCAGGACGCCGAGGTCGATCTGTTGTTAGGGGCGGTGCTCGCCAGGTTGCGCGGGATCACCCGGTTGGATGTGGAGCAGATCCAGGACAGTGTCGAGCGGGTGCTGATGGACGCCGGGTACTTTTTGGCGATGCGTGCCTATATCGTCTACCGCGAGCAACACGGGCGCCTGCGCCGTGATCGCAAGACCTTGGTGGAAGTCGCCACCTCGATGAACGAGTACCTCGACCGTGAAGACTGGCGCGTGCAGGCCAATGCCAACCAGGGTTATTCCCTGGGCGGGCTGGTACTCAACGTGTCGGGCAAGGTCACCGCCAATTACTGGCTGGACGAGGTCTACAGCCAGGAGATCGGCCAGGCCCACCGCGAGGCGGATTTGCATATCCATGACCTGGACATGCTCGCGGGCTATTGCGCCGGCTGGTCCCTGCGCACGTTGCTGCACGAAGGGCTCAATGGCGTGCCCGGCCGCGTCGAAGCCGGGCCGCCCAAGCACCTGGGCAGTGCCCTGGGGCAGATGGTCAATTTCCTCGGCACCCTGCAGAACGAGTGGGCCGGTGCCCAGGCTTTCAGTTCGTTCGACACCTACCTGGCGCCCTTTGTGCGCAAGGACCAACTGTCGTTTCCCGAGATTCGCCAGGCGGTGCAGGAGTTCATCTACAACCTCAACGTGCCATCGCGCTGGGGCACCCAGACGCCGTTTACCAACCTGACGTTCGACTGGGTTTGCCCCGAAGACCTGCGCGAGCAGATCCCGATCATCGGCGGCGAAGAGATGCCGTTTGCCTACGGCGACCTGCAGGCGGAAATGGAGCTGATCAACCGTGCCTATATCGAAGTGATGCAGGCGGGTGACGCCAAGGGGCGGGTGTTTACCTTCCCGATCCCCACTTACAACATCACCCATGATTTCCCATGGGACAGCGAAAACGCCGACCGCCTGTTCGAGATGACCGCGCGCTACGGCCTGCCGTACTTCCAGAACTTCCTCAACTCCGATATGCAGCCCAACCAGGTGCGCTCGATGTGCTGCCGCTTGCAGTTGGACGTGCGCGAATTGCTCAAGCGTGGCGGCGGGTTGTTCGGTTCGGCAGAGCAGACCGGCTCATTGGGCGTGGTGACCATCAACTGCGCGCGCCTGGGGTATCTGTTCAAGGGCGATACCAGTGGCCTGCTGCAACGCCTGGACCACCTGATGGAGCTGGCGATGGAAAGCCTGGAGGTCAAGCGCAAAGTCATCCAGCACCATATGGATGCCGGTTTGTACCCCTACACCAAGCGCTACCTGGGCACCTTGCGCAATCATTTCTCCACCATCGGCCTGAACGGCATGCACGAGATGCTGCGCAATTTCACCGCCGACGAGGAGGGTACCCATACCGCCCGTGGGCGCGAGTTTGCGTTGCAGGTGCTGGATCATGTGCGCGCTACGTTGCTGCGGTTCCAGGAAGAAACCGGGCATTTGTACAACCTGGAAGCCACGCCGGCTGAAGGCACCACCTACCGGTTCGCCAAGGAAGACCTCAAGCGTTTCCCCACGATCCTCCAGGCCGGCAGCCTTGACGCGCCGTATTACACCAACTCCTCGCAACTGCCGGTGGGCTTCACCGAAGACCCATTCGAAGCCCTGGAACTGCAGGACGAACTGCAATGCAAATACACCGGCGGCACGGTGCTGCATTTGTATATGGCCGAGCAGATTTCCTCGGCCCAGGCCTGCAAGCAATTGGTGCGCAAGGCCCTGGGACGCTTCCGCCTGCCGTACCTGACGGTGACACCGACGTTCTCCATCTGCCCGGTGCACGGCTACCTGGCGGGCGAACATGAATTCTGTCCCAAGTGCGACGAGATCCTGGCCCTTAACGCCACCCTGTAGGAGCGAGCTTGCTCGCGAAAAACATCAACGATATCGCGGGCATCCAGATTTAGCGCGGCACCCTCTGGTTCTTCGCGAACAAGTTCGCTCCTACCCAGGAGCCAACCGTTTTCAAACCCCAAGGAGATTCACCATGCAAACCTCCCAGCCACAACGCCAACGCTGTGAAGTCTGGACCCGTGTCATGGGTTACCACCGACCGGTTTCGGCGTTCAATCCCGGTAAGCAATCGGAGCACCGTGAGCGCGCGCACTTTACCGAAAGTGCCGCTGCGGCCGGGCGCCAATGAGTCGAGCGCTACGGGTCGGGGGCCTGGTGCCCCTGACCACCCTCGACTACCCCGGCATGCTCGCCTGCGTGCTGTTTTGCCAGGGCTGTGCCTGGCGTTGTCGGTACTGCCATAACCCGGACCTGATTCCCCCACGCGGCAGCGATGAGGTGGATTGGCGCCGGGTTTTGCTGTTTCTGCAACGGCGCCAGGACCTGCTGGACGCCGTGGTGTTCAGCGGTGGCGAACCCACTTTGCAGGAAGGCTTGTCTGGCGCTATGGATGAAGTGCGCCAGATGGGTTTTCGCATCGGCCTGCACAGCGCCGGTATCAAGCCTGCAGCGTTCGCCCATGCCCTGGAGCATGCCGACTGGGTTGGTTTCGACGTCAAGGCCCTGGCCGAAGATTGCCAATTGATCACCCAGGTCAAGGGCAGCGGCACCGCCAATTGGCGCAGCCTCGACCTGCTGCTGCACAGCGGCGTGGACTACGAGTGCCGCACCACCGTGCATTGGCACCTGATCGACCCGCAACGCCTGTTGCTGCTGGCCCAGCGTTTGCACGAACGAGGTGTCAAGCGCTTCGCCGTGCAGTTGGTACGCACGGCACGCATGCTCGATGAGCAACTGCCGAGTGTTTCGGCACAGGCCTTGCTGCCTGAACTATGGGAGAAAATGCGGGCACTGTTCCCGGCATTTGTTTTACGGGGTTGATCCCTTCGCGGAGCCCTTTCAAGCGTGGCGATTGAACTCCCACCGGATTATCAAAGATGCTGCCCCTTGTGGGCAGGTATTCATCAGGGAGCTTATGACATGACTCGATTAACCACTGCCCGCCGTATCGCGATCGGCTTTGCTATCGCACCTTTGGCCCTGGCCGGCATGGCGTTCTACGCCTTGCACGACCTGGGCACCCTCAAGGAACAGTCGGAGCTGATCGTGCAGCAGGACTGGCCGAAAATTGCCCCGATCATGGTGATTGCCACAGGTGTGCGCGACAACGGCCGCAACACCCGTGACTTGCTGATCGACCAGGACAACCAGGCGACCCAGCAGGCCATCAGCACCACCCGCCAACGCATCACCGACGCCTTTACTCAGTTGGAGCCATTGTTCGATACGGCCACCGGCCAGGCGGCCTTTGCCGACCTGAAGAAGCACCGCGAAGCCTATGTCAGCGCCTTCACCCAGGTGCAGGCGCTGATCCGCCAGGGCGCCCATGCGCAAGGCGTGGCACAGCTCAAGCAGAACGTGCAACCGGCCGAGCAGGCGGTGTTCAAGAGCCTGGAGGCGATGATGGCCTTGCAGGGGCAGATTTTTGCCGAGCGCGAGCACGCGGCGCAAACCCTGTATCGCGAAGCGCGGCGCAATATGCTCGGGTTGTTCCTGCTGTGCGTGGCCCTGGTGGTAACGGCTGCGGTCATTGTCACCCGCAGCGTCACCCGGCCCCTGGGCGGTGAGCCCGATGAGGCCGCGCGGGTGTTGAGCCAGATTGCCCAGGGCGACCTGACCACCGTGGTGCCAACTGCGGGCAGCGCCGACGGCAGCGTGATGCAGAACATGCAGCAAATGCAGCACAACCTTAACGAAATGGTACGCCAGATCGCCACGTCGGTGGACCGGGTGGCCAGTTCTTCCGAGGAGTTGAGTGCCGTCAGTAGCCAGACCAGCAGCAGCCTGCAGTTGCAAGGCATGGAAATCGAGCAGGCCGCCACGGCCGTCAACGAGATGACGGCGGCCGTGGATGAGGTGGCGCGTAATGCGGTGAGCACCAGTGAAGCTTCACGTTTGTCTGCACAGACGGCCCAATTGGGGCGTGATCAGGTGCAGGAAACAGTCGCCTCGATCAACACCCTGGCAGACGGCGTCAGTGGCACTTCGGTACGGATCCAACAACTGGCCGGGCGCGTGCAGGACATCAGCGGCGTGCTGGAAGTGATCCGCAGCATCGCCGACCAGACCAACCTGCTGGCGCTCAACGCTGCCATCGAAGCGGCCCGGGCCGGGGATGCCGGCCGTGGGTTTGCGGTGGTGGCTGATGAAGTGCGGGCCCTGGCCCATCGTACTCAGGCCTCGACCCAGGAGATCGAGCAGATGATTGGCAATATCCGCCTGGACACCGAGCAGGCTGTGACTGCGATGCAGGACAGCAGCGACCTGGTGCGTACCACCTTGAGCGTGGCGCAGCGTTCGGGCGAGGCACTGGAAGCGATTACCCAGTCGATCTCGCAGATCAACGAGCGCAACCTGATGATTGCCAGCGCCACCGAAGAGCAGGCATTGGTGGCGCGGGAGGTGGATCGCAACCTGGTGGGGATTCGCAATCTGTCGGAGCAGGTGTTGCTGGGGGCCCGGCATACCGATACGGCGGGGCATGAACTGGCGCAGATGGCTGGGGAGTTGCACCTGACGGTTGCCAGGTTCCGCGTCTAACCTCAATACCTGTAGGCGCCGGCTTGCCGGCTCCTACAGGTTCCAGCCCCAGAATTGTAGCCACCAGCCATATCCCACCCATCCATTACCCAGCAGCAGGCAAGTCCAGGCAGCGCAACGTTGGGCCAGTGGTGTGTCGGCCAGCTGTTTCCACGCCAGCCACAAACACCAGCCAACAGCCCCGACCAGCAATATGCCGCGCGCCGGTTGTACCCATTCCAGCAACAATCCCTCATAGCGCAACAACTTCACCGTGGTTGCCGACAACCCCAGGAACAGTCCTGCACCGCCAAGGGGCGTAAAGGTCAAGGCCAGGGCCCAATAGCGTGCACGCTCACCGCTCAACCTGGCTGCCAGGCGCACCAGCCCCATCAAGGTTCCGCCGAGCAGCAGGCTGCTGGCGCCCAGATACGCAACGATGCAAAAACCATCCAGCCAACTGAAGCTGTCGTTGGCCTGCGGATAGTGGGTCAACAGCCACCAGGGCGCGCTGTCCTGCAACGGCCACAGCCAATCGTGTTCCACCAGCCACTGCGCGAGGTACTGTTTGAACGTGATAAACCACGGGCTGACGGTCCACTGGAAGGCGCCCATCGCCAGGCCGATCACACCAAACAGCAACAAGCGTGCATCCCACACCAAGGCGGGCTTGCGCGGGGCCTGGAGGATTTCGCTATTGCATGAACGGGCAATCAATTGCACCGCGCCGCGTTGCCCACTGCAGCGTCCGCAGGCGTGGCAATCGCTGGCGCCTTGCAGGCGGCGAATGTCCAGCAGTGGCGCGCAGTTGGGCAACGGCAGGCGCGGGCCATCGTTGGCTTTCCAGCGTTGTTCGTTGACTTGGAAATGCACCGGCGCCAGGCGTGCGAGCAGGGCGAAGACGCCGCTGACCGGGCACAGGTAACGGCACCAGACCCGTTTGCCGCGCACAAACAGCAGCCCTACCAGCACTGCGGCGACGGTCGAGCCGCCGAGGATCAGCAGGGCGGCCTGGGCGTAGTCGTACACACTGATCAACTGGCCGTAGAGGGTGGTCAGGCAGAAGCCCACGGTGGGCCAGCCGCTCCAGCGGATCCAGTTCGGAATACCCAGCCCGCGACCATGCCGGCTGGCCCATTCGCTCAAGGAGCCTTCGGGGCAGAGCACGCCGCACCACACGCGGCCGAATAACACGATCGACAGCACCACGAACGGCCACCACAGGCCCCAGAACAGGAACTGTGCCAGCAGCGTCAGGTTGTCCAGCAGGCGCGCCTGGCTGTCGGGCAGCGGCAGCCAGGCGGGCACTACCAGTAATCCTGCGTAGAACAACACCACGGCCCATTGCACGCCACGAATCAGCCGCGCATGGCGGCGCATGCCATCCCCCAGGCGTTGCAGCCAGGGGCTGTTCACAACGACGCTCGCTGGACGCGATACAGCCCTCGGCCCACCAGCAGCCAATAGCCGGCCAGTACCAGCAGGGTCACCGTGCTGGGCGTCGCGCGGTACCCGGCGAAGCCCGCGAGCACTGCGCCCAGGCCGTGGCTGTCACTGAGCAGGGCGCTGCTGTCCCACCAGGCTTCGCCCACCAGGGTGTAGACCCAGTCGGGCATGTCCATGGCCAACAGTTGCCCGCCGATGCGTTCCATGGCGGCGACCAGCAAGGCGGCGGCCAACAGCAGTAGCAGCACCTCGCTGAGGGCGAAAAAACGTGACCAGGAAATCAGCCGTCGCGTGCTGCGCAGCAGCATCACGGTCAGCCCGGCCAACACCAGGCCCAGCGCGCCGCCAATGGCGAACAGGCCCAGCGCCGGGCCGTGCAGATGGGCACCGGCGCCGTACAGAAAGACCACGGTCTCGCTGCCTTCGCGGCTGACCGCCAACAGCGCCAGCAACAGCAGCCCCAATCCGCCCTGACGTGCAGCACGCTGGTCGGCGTCGCGCAGCAGGGTTTGGCGCAGGCCCGGCCCGTGGCGGTGCATCCAGAACACCATCTGCACCATCAGCAGGCTTGCCACCAGGGTCATGCCGGCCTGGAACCATTCCCCGGCGGGGCCGCTCATGGCCTCGCCGGCCCACAGCATCAAACCGGCCAACGCGGCAGAGCACAGCAGGCCCAGAACCACGCCGGCCCATAGAAAACGACCCAGGCGCGAGCCCTCGGATTGTTGGCTGATCCAGGCCTGGAGGATGCCGATCACCAGCAACGCCTCGACGCTTTCGCGCCAGACGATAAACATCGATTGATTCATCAAATGCTCCCGGGCCGTTATTCGGCGAGGATGCTGCCCTCGGGCAACTGTGAGTTGAATTCGTCGAAAAACGGATAGGCACCCGGCTTGAGCGGGTGGATCACGACAAAGGTGGTCACCCCAGGCGACAACACTTTTTCCACGCGCAGTGGCGTGCTCTCGAATTCGGCCGGGCCCTGGCCGATATTTTTCAGCACGATTTTGAAGCGCTGGCCGGCCGGTACTTTGAGTTGCGCCGGGTTGAAGTGGCCGTCCTGCAGGGTCAGTTCATAGGTGGGCAAGGGCGCTGCCAGGGCCGCGCCACACACCAGCAGGGCACAGAGGGCTAGGGGGCGGTGCATTCAGTAGCCGCCTTTCTTGCCAATCCCTGCATAGACGAATTCGTAGTGCACTTCACAGCGTTCGAACCAGGGTGCGACTCCGGTTTCCTTGTCGGTATGCCGGCCCAGTGAGCCGTGGCCGCTGGGTGGCATCACGGTAAAAGTCAGTTGGTATTTGCCGGGGCCCAGCAGCTTGACGTTGTCGCCGTAGTGCGGGCCGTCGTTGGCCACCATGGCATGGAACTCACCGATGATCGGGCTGGCACCGCCTTGCTTTTGCAAGCGGAACGATACGTTGAGGTAGGGCACGAAACTGCCTTCCTGAAAGCCCTGCTGGTTGTCGGCTGTAGCACGGATATCCGCCTCCAGATGCACATCCGAATCGGCGGTGGCGCGCATCATGCCGGGCGGCGCCATCTCGATCGGTTGCAGATAGACCGCACCCACTTCCAGGCCGGGACACATTTGTGGCTCGCCGATGGGATATTCCTTGGCGACGGCGGCTCCAGTCGATAACAGCAGGGCCAGTGACAGCATGAAGGGGATACGCATGGGTGCTTCCTGACAGGGGAAATGAGAACCCGAGTCTAGAAAGCTTCGCTGTAAATAATAATGATTCCTGTCAAGTTTCCAGGGATATAGACATAACCAATCTTGACGTTGGTCAAGGCTGTGGGCGGATAGCGGCCGTAGGATCAAATCACTGCCCACCGCTGTGGAGCCTGCTCATGGCCAAGCCGTTCCCGCTCAACCCCAAACACCCCGAGCGTATCTGCTGGGGCTGTGACCGTTACTGTGCGACCACTGCACTGGCCTGCGGCAACGGTGCCGACCGCACCATGCACCCGGCCGAAATGATCGGTGAGGATTGGTACCTGCATGGCGATTGGGGCATTGAATTGCCGATTGCCACGGATAAGCTGCCCGAGGCGATTGCCGAGGAAAAGGTCGGCGCCAACCGATGAACCTTCAATGTAAAAAAATCGTTTAAATGCAAAAAGAGTTGTCCACGAAAACCGTGGGTATCTCTGTGGATAACCTTGCGTGAGCCCGGCAGGTATGGCGATTCAACCCGCGGTCAATATTTGATCAAGATCGTCTGCAAGCCTTTTGGCGTGCGGCGTGCGCTTGACACGCGGCGTTGAAGTCGGTGCCGGATCCGGCGTTCTACAGCAATCCCTCCAGTGCCTGGCGATAGTTGCGACCGCCCAGGCTCAGGCTGTTGTTGTGGCTGGCCCCAGGCACCAACAGCAAGTGCTTGGGCTCTTGGGCGGCGTCAAACAATTGCTGGCTGAAACGCGGTGGCACATAACGGTCGTCGAGGCCGTGCACCACCAGCAACGGCATGTGGATGTCGGCGATCTTGTCGATGGAGTCAAACTTCTGCGACAACACCCAACGCACCGGCAATGAGGTGTTGGCCATTGCCGTGGCAACATCGGCCAGGGAGGTGAAGGTGGACTCGATTACCAGCCCACGCACGGGGGGTGGCAACTGTTTGGCCGCCGCCCGCTGGCCCAATTCTGCTGCGAGGTCGATGGCTACTGCGCCGCCCAGGGAGTGCCCGTAGATCAGGCGTTTGGCCGGGACCGGTTGCAGGATCTGGAAGTGCTCCCAGGCAACGCGCGCGTCTTCATAGACACTGGTTTCGGACGGCAAGTCGCCCCGGCTCTGGCCGAAGCCGCGATAGTCGATAGCCAGTACCGAGTAGCCCTGGGCATGCAGTTGTTCGATGCGAAACAGCTGGCCGGTGAGGTTCCAGCGTACGCCGTGCAGGTAAAGAATCGCCGGTGCATCTTTTTTCGCCGCGGGCCACCACCAGCCATGGAGGCTCTGCCCGGACTTGAAACTGGCGGGCTTGAGTTCGAACTCCTGCACATCCTTGGGCAGGCCGCGATACCAACTGGCGGTACCGGGCTCGATGCGAAACACCAGTTCGCGCTCCTTGTGTTGCAGGACACCGCAGCCCACGGGCAGACCCAGGACCAGTACGGCCATGCACAGTAACGCAAACCAATGCAGGCGCAGGCGTGTGAAAAAACGTTTGGACATGGAGGTTCCAGGGCAGGAGCGAAGCAGGTTTTTTAGCAGATGCCTTGCCCATGAAGGGAATATTAAGACCGCCGTGATCGGTGATTGCTTGCAAAGTGTTACAGCGCTGCGCAAATCGCCGTCTGCACGCGGTTGCGTCCCTGGTCCTTGGCGCGATACAGCGCCTGGTCAGCCTGGGACAGCAGGCGTGACAGGTCGTGGCAGGTCGGTGTGGTCGTGACGATGCCAATGCTCACGCTCAAGAACCCCGGCGCCAGCAAATCGAGGCTGGCAAACCCTTGGCGAATGCGCTCGGCGACCTGGATGGCGCCTTGCTCATCGGTGCCCTGCAGCAGGCAGGCAAACTCTTCGCCGCCGATGCGTGCAAACAGATCGTGCTTGCGCAACAGCGTCGCCGTCAGTTGGCTGAAGGCAATCAGGGCCTGGTCGCCCATGGGATGGCCGAAGCTGTCGTTGAGGCGCTTGAAGTAATCAAGGTCACACAACAGCAGCGCGGTGGTTTGCCCGCGCTGCTTGCTGTCGGCCAACAATTGTTCGCCATGGAGCATGAACGCCCGGCGATTGCCGATGCCCGTCAATACATCGCTGAAGGCCGCGGCCTTGAACTTGAGTTCGGCCCGCTCCTTGACCATCGCCAGGGTGACGTAGGCGATACCAATGGCATACAGCATGGACTCGAACAGCATGAACGAGAAAAACGGCACGCTTTCGCCCATCAGTGCGTTTTCATTCTTGATCGGCATGCCGGGATCGATCACTGCGCGCACACAGTAAAATGTCGTATGAAATACCATCAGGCCCATGGCCGGCAGATAGGCCACTTCCAGGTGCTGGCGATGGCGCCACAGCTCCAGCGCCGACAACACCCCATAACCCGCTGCCAGGAGCGAGTACAGGGACACGCGGCTGGACATCGAGCCATAAAACTGCGGGATCAGGCACATCAACAGCCACAGGGCCGGGCCTGCGAGAATGCCCGGCAAGTACGGCTTGCCCTGGACAAATACGCGCATGGCGGTCCAGTTCATCGCGGCGCTCAACAGCAGCACCACGTTGCCGAGGATCAGTGCGACAAAATCCATGCCTATACCGCGTACCACAATCAACGCGGTGCCCAGGGAGGCGAGCAACAGCATCACCCCCAGATAGCCCAGGGTTGGCTCACGCACACGGCGCCAGGTGTGGACGGTGAGCAGTCCCATCAGGCAAAAAACGAATACCGCGACCATCAATAGCGTCGGTATGTGCAGCATCATGTCCTTGACCCCGCAAGATGCACTGTCGAGTAACCCCGTCAGACACACGCTTGTGCGGTCATCAGGTGCAGAAAGGGCGCAATTGTAGCTGGATAACGTGCAGCAATGCTGGCCCATGGACAGCTTGACGCTGGCAGGACGTCACCGACATGCTGCGCCCCTTGCGATCAAAAGGATCTTCCATGGACAACAGCCCTGTACGCATCACCTCTGAAGAGCTGCTCTCGGACAACTGGTACCTGCTGAAAAAATACAGCTTCGACCTGCGCCGCCGGGACGGTAGCTGGCAAGCCCAGACCCGTGAGGTGTATGACCGCGGCAACGGTGCGACCATCCTGTTGTACAACACCTTGCAGCGCACGGTCTTGCTGATTCGCCAGTTCCGCATGCCGACCTTCGTCAATGGCCATGACGGCTACCTGATCGAAACCGCTGCCGGGCTGCTGGACAACGCCAGCCCCGAGGAGCGTATCCGCCTGGAAGCCGAGGAAGAGACCGGCTACCGCATCGGCCCTGTCGAAAAAGTCTACTCGGCATTCATGAGCCCGGGCTCGGTGACCGAGCGCATTCATTTCTTTATCGGTGAGTATCAGCCCGGCGACCGCGTGGGCGAGGGCGGTGGCCTGGAGGATGAAGGTGAAGATATCCAGGTACTGGAACTGGGCTTCGACGAGGCCATCTCCATGGTCACGCGCGGTGAGATTGTCGATGGCAAGACCATCATGCTCCTGCAATACCTGGAACTGCGGTTGCTCAAGGCAGCCATGACGGTTTTGTAGGTGCCGGCGCGGCAAGGGGCATTTTCTTCAATACGCACTGCCTGCAGGAACGTAGCGTACAGGCCTCGTCCACCTGTCATTACAAAAAGGGAAGTGCAATGAGTTTGATCATGTCCATGGCCGCCTTCGCCCTGGCGACCTCCATCACACCCGGCCCGGTCAATGTGGTTGCCCTTGGTTCCGGGGCGCGTTTCGGCTTTGCCGCTAGCCAGAAACACGTGGCTGGCGCGGCGCTGGGGTTTACCTTGCTGCTGGTGCTGATCGGCCTGGGGCTGCATGAGGTGCTGGTGCGCTGGCCGATATTGACCCAGGGCATCCAGTGGGGCGGGGTCGTATTCCTGTTGTACATGGCCTACAAACTGACGATGGATGACGGCCGGTTGGATGCGCAAGACGCGGCTGTTGCGCCATCCATGCTCTATGGCGCGATCATGCAATGGCTCAACCCCAAGGCCTGGCTGGCGTGTGTGGCCGGTATGGGGCTGTTTGCGGCTGACGGCGACGCCGTACGCGTCTGGCAACTGGCAGCGGTGTACCTGGTGATTTGCTACCTGTCGGTGGCGTGCTGGTCGTATGTGGGTACGTTCTTTCGTCGTTACCTGAGCAATGCCCGGGGCATGCGCCTGTTCAACCGGGCGATGGCGCTGCTGCTGGTGATCAGCGTGGCGTACCTGTTGCTGGCCTGATTCAGCCGCGATATTGCCCCGGCGTGGCTGCCAGGTGTTGCTTGAAGGTGCGCTGGAAATGCGCCTGGTCGGCAAAACCTGCGGCCAGTGCCACATCGGCAATCAACTGGCCGCTGCGCAGTTGGTTGCGGGCGAACTGGATCCGCTGGTTGACCAGGAATGCATGGGGTGTCATCCGGTAATACTGCTTGAACGCACGGATCAGGTACGACGGCGACAATTGCGCGGCCTGGCAGATATCTTCCAGTTTCAGTGCCTCGGTGCAATGCGCGCGGATGTACTCGGCGGCGCGCTCCAGCTTGTGATTGACCTCCCGTTCGACTGTGGCCGCAGGGTTCAGGCGCAATTGCACCTCACTGAAAAAACTCACCACGGCGCTGTGTTTGTGCAGGTGCTCGGCGTGTTCGTCGGTCAGCACGCAATACAGTTCGAGCAGCCCGGCAAACAGCAACGGGTCATCGGTATGGGTGGTGGTGAAGCGGCGAAAGTCCAGCTCGTGGGCAAACCCCAGTTGGTGTTGCAGGTCGGTCAGCCATGCCGTTTCGATGTAGAGCATGTGATACGACCAGGGCTGGTCGTTGATGGGGTTGCAGGCGTGCACATCGCCGGGGTTCATCAGCACCACGGTGCCGGTGTGGATGTGGAACGTGTCTGCACCGTGGATATACAGGCTTTGCCCGGCAGTGATCGCGCCAATCGAAAAGTGGTCGTGGGCATGCCGGGTGTAGCAGACCTTGCGCCCATCATCGATGGTGCGCGCCTCGATAAACGGCAAGCTGGCATCACGCCAGAAGCGGGGGGCGGCCAGGTCGGGCAGCGACATGATGCAATCTCCGGGGACCTTGTAGGGCCCCGATGATTGCACATAAATACGCCGTCGACCTTATGTGGTGTATCCAAGTACGCCCCTGGAGTCAGAAGTCCCAGCGTGTGGCTAGTTGCAGGCTGCGCGGCTCGCCGTAGAAGCCGGTGCCGAAGTTGCCCAGGCCCGTGTAGTACTTTTTGTCGAAGGCGTTCTTCACGTTCAACGTGGTGCTCAAGTGTTCGTTGAAGCGATAGCGCGCCATCAGGTCCACCAGGTAGTAGCTGTCCTGGGTGATGCGTGAGTATTGGCCGAAGTTGACCGTGTCATTCGGGTTGGGCTGGAACACATTGCCGAAGAACTCGCTCTGCCAGTTGACCCCGGCACCGATCGTCACCTTGTCCAGCGCACCGGGCAGGCGGTAGGAGTTGAACAGGCGCACCACCTGCTGTGGCGTGGTGGTTTGCAGGACTGAACTGTAGACATAGTCGTCATTGGCATCGCGGGTGTGCTGGTAGGTATAGCCGGCCGAGACATTCCAGCCGTCGAGTACTTCGCCGGCCAGTTCCACTTCAAAGCCCTTGGTCGTGGCACCGGCAATCGGGCGGTAGATCGAGTCGCTTTCAAAGCCCGAGACGTATTGCGCGACATTGTCCTGTTCAATACGGAAGGCGGCAAAGCTGGCATTCAGGCGGCCGTCGAAAAAGGCGGCCTTGAGCCCGGCTTCGTAAGTGTCGCCTTCAATCGCGTCAAGCAACTTGCGGTCGGCGTCCTTGGTGTTCTGCGGCCGGTAGATCTTGGTGTAGCTGCTGTACACCGACCAGATATCGTTGAGGTCGTAGACCACTCCGGCATAGGGCGTCACCACGCCGGTCTGTTTGTAACTGGTGCGCGCGTCGGTGGCGGTCGGATCGTAGAAATCAGTGGTGTCGTTATTGCTGAAATTGCTCACGCGGGTGCCGAGGATCACCGACAGGTCATCGGTAGGTTTCAGGCGGGTCGCCAGGTAGGCGCCGGTCTGGCGTTGCACAATATCGTTCTGGCCGCTGCGTGGGATATCCGGCTTGGGGTACTCGCCACGCCAGTCATAGATGCTGCCACCCACTGGTGGGTAGATCGAACCGTAGACCGGCACGTCCTGTTTCGAGCGGGTCGCCATAAAGCCCATGATCAACTCATGCTCGCGGCCAAACAGGCTGAACGGGCCGTTGAGGTTGACGTCGAGGGTGTTCTGTACCTGGTCGCCCTTGTACTTGCCCATGAACATGTACATGCCTTCGCCGGTTGCCTGGTCCGGGTTGCCGCCGCTGGCGGAGGCGAGCAGGGTGTCGTGCTGGCTGCGCTTGCGGTCCAGGCTGACTTTCAGCGACCAGTCGTTGGCCAGCTTTTGCTGGACCGAGGCGAAGATCGTCTGGTTCTGGAAGTCGCGGCGGCTCCAGTCGGCGGCCGGGTTGAACGAGCGCGAGAAGTTCGTGCGATTGCCGTTGCTGAAGTACATCGGGAACCCGGTCCAGCTGGCGCCACGGGAGCGGGTATCCTGCTGGTCGATACCGAAGGTCAGCAGGGTGTCGGGGGTGAGGTCGGCTTCGAGGATGCCGTAGGCAATGTCCTTGGTGTGCTGGTAGTGATCGAGGTAGGACGAGCGGTCCTGGTACACGCCGACAAAGCGCCCGCGCACATTGCCTGATTCGGTCAGTGGCCCGGAGATATCACCTTCGGTGCGGTAGTTGTCCCAGGAGCCCACGGTGCCGGTAACCGAGGCTTTGAATTCCTTGGTGGGCTTTTTGCGGATCAGGTTGACCGTGGCCGAGGGGTCGCCGGAACCGCTCATCAGGCCCGACGAGCCCTTGATGATTTCCAGGTGGTCGTACACCGCCATGTCGGTGCTGGTGGTGCCGTAGTCATACACGCCGTCATAGGTGGAGTTGACGCCGTCGTACTGGAAATTGGTGATCGGCAGGCCACGGCTGGAGAACTCCCAGCGCTCGCTGTCGTAGTTCTGCACACTGACGCCGGGGGCACGACGCAGGGTGTCGGCGATGCTGTTGGAGCCCTGGTCATCCATTTGCTGGCGGGTGATCACGGTAACCGACTGTGGCGTCTCGCGGATCGACAGTGGCAGCCCCGTGGCCGAGGCCATCGAGCCGGTGGTGTAGGAGTGGCTGTCTTCGGTAGTGGCGCCCAGGGCCACGCCGGAAATGGTAGTGGCACCCAGTTCCAGTTCGCCGGTATTGAGCGGGGCCAGCTCCAGCACATAGCCATTGTTGCCCTGGGGCTGGGCCTGCAAGCCGCTGCCTTGCAACAGGCGCTGCAAGCCGGCGGCCGGGGTGTAGCTGCCGCTCAGGCCCGGGCTGGTCTTGCCTGCTGCCAGGCTGTTGTGGCCGGCGATGAAAATGCCCGACTGCTCGGCAAAACGGTTCAGCACACTGACCAGCGATCCTGCGCCAATGCTGTAGCTGCGGGTGGTTTCCTGGGCCGCGGGCGTTTCGACCGCCTGCACAGTGAGCGGGCTCATGCAGAGCAGGGTAGCGGTGATGGCCAGCGCCAGGGGGCGCACAGTGAAAGCAGCAGGTTGCGGCATGGAAGGTTCCCTACGGATTCGGCAAAGATGAAAGCGTCTGCTGGGTTAACCGAACGAACGTTGAAAAGGGGAACTGGCGGGATGAAAAAATTTACAGGGCAGTATTTTTCGGGCCAACGTTGATCCACCACGGCATGACTCGGTCTACCTTGATGGGTAGCGCCGCTTCCAGCAGCCGCAACGCATGCTCGCTGTCCTTGAGCGGGAATGAGCCCATTACGGGTAAGTGGGCCACCGCCGGGTCACAACCCAAATGGCCTGGGCGGTAGCGGTTCAGTTCGCCAATCAATTGGCCCAGGGGCAGGTTGTCGGCCAGCAGCACTCCGCGGCTCCAGGCTTCACGGCTGGCGGAGGCTTGCGCGGTGTTGTGGATGGCATCGCGATTGAACACGGCTTGTTGTCCCGCCTCCACAATGCGTACTTGCTGGCTTTGGGCGGTGCGCACTTCGACCCGTCCATCAAATACGTTGAGTGTGGTGCTGCCATCACCCTGCAGCACACTGAAGCGGGTGCCGAGGGCACGCATCCGTCCGTGTTCGGTATCGACCAGGAACGGTCGGCTGAGGTCCTTGGCGGTATCGATCAGCACTTCGCCAAAGCGCAGGTGCAGCAGGCGCTGGTGCGCGTCGAAGCGCACGTCCATGGCGCTCAGGGCGTTTAGCCAGATATGCGTGCCGTCGTCGAGCAATGCATCGCGGATTTCACCGCTGGCCGTGGCGTAGTCGGCACTCCAGCCGCCCACCACACGGGGCAGGACGGTGCTGCGCCAGGTGCCCCAGGCCAGGGCTGAACCGGCACCCAATACCATCAGCGTCTTGAGGGTTTGCCTGCGCGTGCTGCGCAGGGCCCGTCCGGCGCTGACGGGTTCATCGCTCAGGGGAGCAAAGCGTTGGCTGACGCGTTCGACGTACCGCCAGGCGGCCTGATGCTCGGGGCTCTGCCCGAGCCATGTTTGCCAATGTTGCTGCGCCTGGTTGCCGCCTTGCGGGTCCTGTAGGCGCACATACCATTGGGCTGCCTGTTGCAGGCTGGCATGGCTGAGTTTTGCGCTGGGGTTCATTCCACCAGCAATCCGTCGAGTTCGGCTTCGAGCACCGCGCAGTGCAACAGCGCCTGGGCCATGTATTTTTTCACCATGCGCTCACAGACCCCCAGTTGCATGGCGATCTGCTTGTAGGTCATGCCATGCAGTTGCGCCAGCAGAAACGTCTCGCGAACTTTGTGCGGCAGCCGCGCGAGCATGGCGTCGACCTCGTACAGGGTTTCGACGATGATCGCCCGCTGCTCCAGCGATGGCTGCACCGCTTGTGGGCGATCGGCGAGGCTTTGCAGCCAGGCCTGCTCCAGTTGGCGACGGCGCCAGTGGTCAATGCACAGGCCGCGGGCGATGGTCGCCAGGTATGAACGCTCGCGCACCGGGTCGGCCTGGTCGGGCGGGCGCTTCAGCACGCGGATAAAGGTGTCCTGCGCCAGGTCGGCGGCATCCCAGCGGTTGCTCAGACGTCGGCGCAACAGGCCGATCAGCCAGGAGTGGTGGCTACCGTAGAGCTGACTGAACGAAGTGGGGGAGGTCGACACAATATCCATCCGGCGCTGATGCCATGACGTGAATAGGAATTGGTCGCGATTAAAGCAAAGGCCTGTGAGCAGCGCAAATGATATTGGTTTGCTTTTGCGAAAGGTGGCGATCCCCCGGCTGGTGAAGATCGAATGTAGGAGCTGGCTTGCCAGCGATAGCGGTGGGTCAGCCAACAGAGATGTTGCCTGTGCCTCCGCCATCGCTGGCAAGCCAGCTCCTACAGGGATTGGTGGCGGATGTTTGTGGGCACCAGGAACGCGGCCTCCAGCAACTGCCGGGTATAGGCATGCTGCGGATCGGCGAAGATGGCTTTGGCATCGCCCTGTTCCACTACCTGGCCCTGCTTGACCACCATCAATTGGTGGCTCAGCGCCTTGACCACCGCCAGGTCGTGGCTGATGAACAAGTAGGTCAGGTTGTACTTGGCCTGCAGGTTGCGCAGCAGCTCCACGACCTGGCGTTGTACCGTACGGTCCAGGGCCGAGGTTGGTTCATCCAGCAGGATCAAGCGTGGCTTGAGCACCAGCGCGCGGGCGATAGCAATGCGCTGGCGCTGGCCGCCGGAGAATTCATGGGGGTAGCGGTGGCGGGTCTGCGGATCCAGTCCGACTTCCTTGAGCGCTGCGATAATCGCCTCTTCCTGTTCGGCTGCCGTGCCGATCTTGTGAATGCGCAAGCCTTCGCCAACGATCTCGCTGACGCACATGCGTGGGCTCAGGCTGCCGAACGGGTCCTGGAACACCACTTGCATTTCCCGGCGCAATGGCCGCACCTGTTGTTGGGTCAGTTGGTCCAGTTGCTGGCCTTCAAAACGGATCCCGCCCTTGCTGCCGATCAAGCGCAGGATCGCCAGGCCGAGGGTGGATTTGCCGGAGCCACTTTCCCCGACGATGCCCAGGGTCTGCCCCTGGGGCAGGCTGAAGTGGATACCGTCCACCGCCTTGACGTAATCGACGGTGCTGCGCAAAAAGCCTTTCTTGATCGGGAACCAGACCTTCAGGTCGTCGACTTCCAGCAGCGGTGGGCCGATGGCGTTGGTGGCCGGTCCACCGCTGGGCTCGGCGGCCAGCAGTTCCTGGGTATAGGGGTGCTGGGGGGCGCGGAACAGTTCCTCGCAGGAGGCCTGTTCGACAATGCAACCGCGCTGCATCACACATACACGGTGGGCAATGCGCCGTACCAGGTTCAAGTCATGACTGATCAGCAGCAACGCCATGCCCAGGCGCGCCTGCAGTTCCTTGAGCAGTTCGAGGATCTTCAACTGCACGGTGACGTCCAGGGCCGTGGTCGGCTCATCGGCGATCAGCAGCTCCGGCTCGTTGGCCAGGGCCATGGCGATCATCACCCGCTGGCGCTGGCCGCCGGACAGTTCATGGGGCAGGGCCTTGAGACGTTTGTGCGGCTCGGGAATGCCCACCAGCTCCAGCAGTTCCAGGGTGCGCAGGGTCGCGGCCTTGCCGGTCAGGCCCTTGTGCAGGCCCAGCACTTCGTTGATCTGCTTTTCGATGGAGTGCAGCGGGTTCAGCGAGGTCATCGGTTCCTGGAAGATCATCGCAATGCGGTTGCCACGGATCTGGCGCAAGGGTTTTTCTTTCATGGTCAGCAGATCCTGCCCGGCATACCCGATCGTGCCGGACGGATGCCGCGCCAGGGGGTAGGGCAGCAGGCGCAGGATCGAGTGGGCAGTCACCGATTTGCCGGAGCCGCTTTCGCCGACCAGGGCCAGGGTTTCCCCACGGCGAATATCGAAGCTGATGTTTTCCACCACGCGCTGATGCTGCTCGCCGGTGACGAACTCGACACTGAGGTCGCGGACTTCGATCAGATTGTCCTGATTCATCTCATTTCCTCGGGTCGAAGGCATCGCGAGCGGACTCGCCGATAAACACCAGCAAACTCAACATGATCGCCAGTACCGCGAACGCGCTGATGCCCAGCCACGGCGCCTGTAGGTTGGATTTGCCCTGGGCCACCAGTTCGCCCAGGGACGGCGAGCCGGCGGGCAGGCCGAAGCCGAGGAAGTCCAGGGCGGTCAGGGTGCCGATGGCGCCGGTCAAGATGAAGGGCATGAAGGTCATGGTCGAGACCATGGCGTTGGGCAGGATATGGCGGAACATGATCGCACCGTTCTGCATGCCCAGCGCCCGTGCCGCACGCACATATTCCAGGTTGCGCCCGCGTAGGAATTCGGCGCGCACCACGTCCACCAGGCTCATCCACGAAAACAGCAGCATGATCCCCAGCAGCCACCAGAAATTGGGCTGCACGAAGCTGGCGAGGATGATCAGCAGGTACAGCACCGGCAAGCCCGACCAGATTTCCAGGAAGCGCTGGCCGGCCAAGTCGACCCAGCCGCCATAGAAGCCCTGCAAGGCGCCGGCCGCCACGCCGATGATCGAGCTCAATACCGTGAGGGTCAGGGCAAACAGCACCGAGACCCGAAAGCCATAGATCACCCGCGCCAGCACATCCCGGCCCTGGTCATCGGTGCCCAGCAGGTTATCGGCCGAAGGCGGTGCCGGTGCCGGGACTTTCAGGTCGTAGTTGATGCTCTGGTAGCTGTAGGGGATCGGCGCCCAAAGCGTCCAGGCATCCTTGGCCTTGAGCAGTTCGCGGATGTACGGGCTTTTGTAGTTGGCTTCCAGGGGGAACTCACCGCCGAAGGCGGTTTCCGGGTAGCGCTTGAGTGCCGGGAAGTACCAGTCGCCGTCGTAATGCACCGCCAGCGGCTTGTCATTGGCGATCAACTCGGCGCCCAGGCTCAGGCCAAACAGGATCAGGAACAGCCACAGCGACCACCAGCCGCGCTTGTTGGCCTTGAAACGTTCGAAACGGCGGCGATTGAGGGGGGATAGATTCATCTCAATGCTCCCGGCTTTCGAAGTCGATGCGTGGGTCGACCAGGGTGTAGGTCAAATCACCAATCAGTTTCACCACCAACCCCAGCAGGGTGAAGATAAACAGGGTGCCGAACACCACCGGGTAATCGCGGTTGATCGCGGCTTCAAAGCTCATCAGGCCCAGGCCGTCGAGGGAGAAAATCACTTCCACCAGCAGCGAGCCGGTAAAGAAGATCCCGATAAACGCCGAAGGGAAGCCTGCGATCACCAACAACATGGCGTTGCGGAATACGTGGCCGTAGAGCACGCGGTGATTGGTCAGGCCCTTGGCCTTGGCGGTGATCACGTACTGTTTGTTGATTTCATCGAGAAAGCTGTTCTTGGTCAGTAACGTCATGGTGGCGAAGTTACCGATCACCAGGGCCGTGACCGGCAGTGCCAGGTGCCAGAAGTAGTCGAGGATCTTGCCGCCCCAGCTCAGTTCGTCAAAGTTGTTGGATGTCAGCCCGCGCAGGGGAAACCAGTCGAAATAACTGCCGCCGGCAAACACCACGATCAACAGGATGGCAAACAGGAACGCCGGGATCGCATAGCCGACGATGATCGCCGAACTGGTCCACACATCAAAGTGGCTGCCATGTCGGGTGGCCTTGGCGATCCCCAGGGGGATCGAGACCAGGTACATGATCAGGGTGCTCCATAACCCGAGGGAAATGGACACCGGCATCTTCTCCTTGATCAGGTCGATGACCTTGGCATCGCGAAAGAAGCTGTCGCCAAAGTCCAGCCGGGCGTAGTTCTTGACCATGATCCACAAGCGTTCCGGCGCCGACTTGTCGAAGCCGTACATCTTCTCGATTTCCTTGATCAGCGTCGGGTCCAGGCCCTGGGCACCACGGTAGCTGGAGCCGGCCACCGAGACTTCGGCGCCGCCACCGGCGATGCGGCTGGTGGCACCTTCAAAGCCTTCGAGCTTGGCGATCATTTGCTCCACCGGGCCGCCGGGCGCGGCCTGGATGATGACAAAGTTGATCAGCAAGATGCCAAACAGCGTCGGAATGATCAGCAGCAACCTGCGAAAAATATAAGCCAGCATGGTCAGTCGCCTCCGCTCGCCGGGTCGGCGCTGGTGTCTGTGGGCGGCGTCATTGCCGGCGGCGTGTGGGGTTTGATCCACCAGGTATTGATGCCCACGTCATAGCGCGGCGGGACCTTGGGGTGGCCAAGGTGATTCCAATAGGCCACGCGGTAAGTCTTGATGTGCCAGTTGGGGATCACGTAGTAGCCAAACTGCAGTACCCGGTCCAGGGCCTTGGCGTGGGCCACCAGGCTGTTGCGTGAGTCGGCGTTGATCAACTGTTCCACCAATTCGTCGATGGCCGGATCCCTGAGGCCGATGTAGTTGCGGCTGCCGGGGTTGTCGGCACTGCTCGTTTGCCAGAATTCACGCTGTTCGTTACCCGGTGAGGAGGACTGCGGGAAACTGCCGACCATCATGTCGAAATCCCGCGAGCGTACGCGATTGACGTACTGCGAGACGTCGACCCGGCGGATCACCAACTCGATACCCAGGTCTGCCAGGTTGCGCTTGAAGGGCAGCAGGATGCGCTCGAAGTCGGTCTGGAACAGCATGAATTCGATGCTCACCGGTTTGCCGTTGGTATCGACCATCTTGTCGTCGACGATGCGCCAGCCGGCTTCCTGCAACAGTTGGTAGGCTTCGCGCTGCTGGGTGCGGATCATGCCGCTGGCATCGGTTTTGGGCGGTGCGAAGGCTTCGGTGAACGCTTGCGGCGGGATTCGGCCGCGCAGCGGTTCGAGAATCGCCAGTTCGGCGGGGCCGGGCAGGCCGGTGGCAGCCATGTCCGAGTTTTCGAAGTAGCTACGGGTGCGGGTGTAGGCGCCGTTGAACAGTTGCTTGTTGCTCCATTCAAAGTCCAGCAGCAGGCTGATGGCCTTGCGCACCCGCACGTCCTGGAACATCGGCTTGCGGATATTGAACACAAAACCCTGCATCCCGGTGGGATTGCCGTTGGGCAGTTCTTCCTTGATCAACCGCCCCTCGGCGACGGCCGGGACGTTGTAGGCATTGGCCCAGTTCTTGGCCGTGGTTTCCTGCCAGTAGTCGAATTGCCCGGCCTTGAGGGCTTCCAGGGCCACGGTGTTGTCGCGATAGTAATCGCTGATGCGGTAATCGAAGTTGTACAGGCCCTTGTTGATCGGCAGGTCCTTGGCCCAGTAATCCTTGACCCGCTCGTAGCGGATCGAACGCCCCGGCTTGACCTCGGCCACCTTGTACGGGCCGCTGCCCAGCGGAATCTCCAGGCTGCTTTTGGCAAAGTCGCGCCCGGCCCACCAATGCTTGGGCAGTACGGGCAACTGGCCGAGGATCAGCGGCAGCTCACGGTTGCTGGTGTGTTTGAACTTGAACAGCACCCGCAGCGGGTCTTCGGCCACCACTTCGGCGACGTCAGCGTAGTAGGTGCGGTAGATGGGGCTGCCTTGCTTGATCAGGGTTTCAAAGGTGAACACCACGTCTTCGGCGTGTACCGGATGGCCATCGTGGAAGCGTGCTTCGGGGCGCAGGTAAAAGCGTACCCAGCTGTTATCGGGGGCTTTTTCGATCTTGCCGGCGATCAGGCCGTACTCGGTGATGGGCTCGTCCAGGCCTTGCTGGGCCAGGGTGTCGAAGACCAGGCCAATATTGTCGGCGGGCACGCCTTTGCTGATAAACGGGTTGAGGCTGTCGAAGCTGCCCATGGCCGACTCGCGAAAAGTGCCGCCCTTGGGCGCGTCGGGATTGACGTAGTCGACATGCTTGAAATTGGCCGGGTACTTGGGCGGCTCGTCATACAGGGTCAAGGCATGTTGAGGGGCGGCAACAGCCTGGGTGCACAACAACAGGCCACTGATAATCGCAGTACGCAAAGCCATCATTGGGGTTTCTCCGAAGCTTTCAGCCACCATGCGCTCAGGCCCAGGCTATAGGGCGGCGTGGTGACGAAGGCGAACCGGTTACGGTACGCCAGGCGATGATAGTTGAGATACCAATTGGGAATACTGTAGTGCTGCCACAGCAGGACCCGGTCCAGGGCCCGGCCGGCGGCGACTTGCTGGTCGCGGGTCTGCGCGGCGAGCAATTGTTCCAGCAGGTGGTCGACCACCGGGTTGGCGATGCCTGCGTAATTCTTGCTGCCCTTGATCCCGGCCTGGGTGGAGTGGAAGTACTGCCACTGTTCAAGGCCGGGGCTGAGAGTCTGGTTGAGGGTCATCAGGATCATGTCGAAGTCGAACTGGTCGAGGCGCTGCTTGTACTGCGCACGATCCACAGTGCGCAAGCGCGCATCGATGCCGATGCTGCGCAGGTTTTCGACATAAGGTTGCAGAATCCGCTCCAGGTTCGGATTGACCAGCAGGATCTCGAAACGCAGCGGCTGCCCGTCGCTATTGAGCAGGCGCTGACCGGAAAGTTTCCAGCCGCCTTCTGCCAACAAGCCGAGGGCGCGGCGCAAGGTCTCCCTGGGGATGCCTCGGCCGTCGGTCTGCGGCAGGCTGAAGGCCTGGGTAAACAGATTGGCCGGCAGTTGATCGCGATAGGGCGAGAGCATCAGCCATTCATGGCCCACCGGCAGGCCGCTGGCCGAGAACTCGCTGTTGGGGTAGTAGCTCAAGGTGCGTTTATAGGCGCCGCTGAACAGGGTGCGGTTGGTCCACTCGAAATCGAACATCAGCCCCAGTGCTTCACGCACCTTGGCCTGGCTGAACGTGGCGCGGCGGCTGTTCATGAACAGGCCCTGGCTCTGGGTCGGGATCTGGTGGGCGATCTGCGCCTTGATCACCTCGCCACGGTTGACTGCCGGGAAGTTGTAGCCATTGGCCCAGTTCTTGGCTTGGTGCTCGATATAGATATCGAATTCGCCAGCCTTGAACGCTTCGAAGGCCACGTCGCTGTCGCGGTAGAACTCCACCTCGACTTTGTCGTAGTTGTAGAACCCGCGATTGACCGGCAGGTCCTTGCCCCAATAATCCTTGACCCGTTCGAACACCAGTTGCCGGCCTGGCTGGACCTGGCTGATCCGATACGGCCCGCTGCCCAGTGGCGGTTCGAAGGTGGTGGCCTTGAAGTCGCGGTTCTTCCAGTAATGCTGGGGCAGCACCGGCAACTCGCCCAGGCGCAGGATCAACAGTGGGTTGCCGGCGCGCTTGAACACGAAGCGGATGCGGTGGGGGTTGAGTACGTCCACCCGGGCCACTTCCTGCAAATTGGTGCGGTATTGCGGATGGCCTTCGGTCAGCAATGTGCGATAGGAAAACGCTACATCGTCGGCGGTGATGGGCTTGCCGTCATGGAAGCGCGCTTGCGGGCGCAGGTTGAACACCACCCAACTGCGATCCTCGCTGTATTCCACCGATTGGGCTATCAGGCCATAACTGGACGTGGGCTCGTCGCCGGAAGGGGCGTACTGCCCGGTGCCGACCATCAACGGCTCGTTGAGCTCATTGACTCCGTATTGCAGGAAGTTGGCGGTGGAGACCGGGCTTGAGCCCTTGAATGTGTAGGGATTGAGGGTGTCAAACGTGCCAAAGGCCATGACCCGCAAGGTGCCGCCCTTGGGCGCTGCGGGGTTTACCCAATCGAAGTGGGTGAATTTGGCCGGGTACTTGAGCGTACCGAACTGCGCATAACCGTGGTTCTCGGTAATGGTCGCGTTCGCACTAAAGCTCAAGGCCAGACTTATTAGTAGAAGGAGGGGACGCTTCAAGTCAGAGATCCGATCCAGGCGGCTTGGGCTTTATGATCGGTACAGTAACAGCTTGTTCCACTTGGAAAAAGGCTGTTGAAAATGACAAAAATCAATGTGGGAGCGGGCTTGCTCGCGAAAGCGGTGCGTCAGGCGAAAAATGTATCACCTGATGCACCGCTTTCGCGAGCAAGCCCGCTCCCACAAGGGATCAGCGCGGCCCGGACACCACCAGCATCTGCCCCGGCTTCAGCGCCTGGCCAGTGCGTGGGTTCCAACGCTTGAGATGTTGCATCTCGACGTTGAAGCGCTTGGCAACCATGTACAGCGAGTCACCTTTCTTGACCTTGTACTGCACCGGCTTCTTGCCGCCAGCCTTGGCCACGACTTTGCGGGTGTCCTGCATCACCAGGGTCTGGCCGACTTTCAAGGCCTGGCCATTGAGCTTGTTCCAGCGCTGCAGGTCATGCACGTCGACCTTGTTGGCCTTGGCAATCAGCGTCAGGTTGTCACCGCTCTTGACCTTGTAGCTGCGCGAGCGGCCGGCCACGGCCTTGTGCTCGACCTCGTCGAACACCGGCTTTTTCGGGCGCAGGCTCAACAACTCCTCGGGGTTCATCGAGGACAGGCTACTGGCCAGCAATTGCGCCTTGGAGGTGGGCACCAGCAAATGCTGGGGGCCGTCCAGGGTAGTGCGTTGCTTGAAGGCCGGGTTGAGCTGGAACAGTTCGTCTTCGTCGATCTCGGCCAGCGCGGCGACCCGGGACAGGTCCATGCTTTGCTTGACTTCAACCATCTCGAAGTACGGCGCGTTGGCAATCGGGTTCAGGTTGACGCCGTAGGCCTCGGGAGCCAGCACCACTTGGGACAGCGCCAGGAACTTGGGCACGTAGTCCTTGGTTTCCTGGGGCAGTGGCAGGTTCCAGTAGTCGGTGGGCAGACCGAGCTTTTCGTTACGTTCGATGGCCCGGCTGACCGTGCCTTCACCCGCGTTATAGGCCGCCAGGGCCAGCAACCAGTCGCCGTTGAACATATCATGCAGACGTGTCAGATAGTCCAGGGCAGCAGTGGTGGAGGCGGTGATATCGCGACGGCCATCGTAGGCGCGGGTCTGGCGCAGGTTGAAGTAGCGCCCGGTGGAGGGAATGAACTGCCACAGGCCAACCGCATCGCTGCGTGAATAGGCCATTGGGTTGTAGGCACTTTCAATGACTGGCAGCAGCGCCAGCTCCAGGGGCATGTTGCGCTCTTCAAGGCGCTCGACGATGTAATGAATATAGAGACTGCCGCGTTCGCCGGCGTTCTCCAGGAAAGAGGGGTTGCTGGCGAACCATAGGCGTTGTTGCTCGATACGCGGGTTGACGCCGACGCCGTCCTGCAATTGGAACCCCTGGCGCATGCGCTCCCAGACATCCTGGGGCACCTGAGGGCTTGGCTTCTCTGAGAGCCAAAGGGGTTTTTGCTTGATCTTGGCAGTTAAGACAGGTTTGGGTTGCACGGTGGATTGTGCAGCGTAATTGGTGGTTTGGCAGCCCGCCAGAGTTGCGGATACAGCCACCGCAATGGCTTGAGCCAGGCGGGTCAATGCGTCTGAATGGTTGGATTTACGAATAGATGACGACATTGGCTGGAAGTTAGTTCCGGGCAAAAATGTCGGGCGATTCTAGAAAGCGCTTCGGTTCCGGTCAACCACTCAGAAATTTTGTATCAGAACCTGTCTGCTTAGAACGTATCTTTCCAAGCGCGCAAGCTAGCAAACACCTCGCTCCCAGAGCGGTTATCGCGGCCATTCCGCTCGTCCGCTTTTTGTTTAACGGATGTTTCAGCGGTGCGCAAAAAAGGGTTGGTCAGTTTTTCCAGGGCCAGGGTCGAGGGCAGAGTCATCTTGCCGCCTGCCCGGAGTTGGCTGACTTTTGCCACCCGTTCGGCGATATCGGTGTTATCCGGTTCCACGGCCTGGGCAAAACGCAGGTTACTTTGTGTGTATTCGTGGGTGCAGTAGACCAGCGTGTCGGCCGGCAGGGCGGCCAGGCGCTCAAGGGAGTTGTACATCTGCTCCGGTGTGCCTTCGAACAAGCGCCCACAACCGGCGGCGAACAGTGTATCGCCGCAGAACAGCAAGCCATGATGATAAAAGGCTATATGGCCGAGGGTATGGCCCGGTACGGCGAGCACGTCGAAGTCCCAGCCCAGCACCTCGATCTGGTCGTTATCGTTGAGCGCAACGTCACGGGCCGGGATCTTTTCGTTGGCCGGGCCATAGACCTTGGCGCCTGAGACTTGCTTGAGCTGTTCGACCCCGCCCACGTGGTCAGGATGATGGTGAGTCACCAGGATGTCGCTGAGGGACCAGTCCGGGTGCTGTGCAAGCCACGCCAGCACGGGCGCGGCATCGCCGGGATCGACCACCGCGCAACGATGGCTGCGATGGTCTTGTAACAACCAGATGTAGTTATCGGTGAAGGCGGGCAGGGCACTGATCTGTATCATTCTTCTATTCGCCAAGCTGAACACATTGGTGCATCTTAGAACGTCTTGGCGAGTTGGAGAATGCAATGACTGATAAAGCGTTCGCCCAGGCCGATCCCGAATGGCTGGCCTTGATCAGCGCAGCCCGTGAATGGCTGTCCGGGCCGATCGGGCAATTTCTGCTGGAACAAGAGCGGTTGATGCTTGAAGAAGAGCTGGAGCGCTTCTTCGGTGGCTACCTGGTGCATTACGGCCCATCGGCCCAGACACCGCCGCCCGCGCGCCAGGTGCAGCGCAATGTACGCCTGGGCGCGCCGTTGCCCGGGGTCGAGATTGTGTGCGAGGAACAGGCCTGGCCCTTGAGCGAGCACGCGGCCGATGTGGTGGTGATGCAGCATGGCCTGGATTTCTGCCTGTCACCCCATGGGTTGCTGCGTGAAGCGGCCAGCGCCGTGCGTCCTGGCGGCCATTTATTGATCGTCGGCATCAACCCCTGGAGTTCATGGGGCCTGCGGCACGTCTTTGCCCATGACGCATTGAGCCAGGCCCGCTGCATCTCACCCTCGCGGGTCAGCGACTGGTTGAACCTGCTGGGTTTCGCGCTGGAGAAACGCCGCTTCGGGTGCTATCGTCCGCCGCTTGCCTCGCCCAAGTGGCAGGGCCGTTTGGCTGGCTGGGAGCGCCGGGCCGGTGCCTGGCAGTTGTCCGGTGGCGGTTTCTACCTGCTGGTGGCCCGCAAGATCGTGGTCGGGCTGCGGCCGGTGAGCCAGGTCCGGCGTGAGCCCATGGGTAAACTGGTGCCGATGCCCCTGGCCAAGGTCAACCGTCGCTCCAGCGAGCCATAAATCATTTTTCTGAAATTTTGGTCGTAGTGTTCGACCTCGGGAGCTGCCGGTCGATTGCCGGCAACCCGCTTTGATGGATAGCGTAATGACCGATAGCGTAGAACTCTTTACCGACGGCGCCTGCAAGGGCAATCCTGGTCCGGGCGGCTGGGGCGCCTTGCTGGTGTGCAAGGGCGTGGAGAAGGAGTTGTGGGGCGGCGAAGCCAATACCACCAACAACCGCATGGAGCTGATGGGCGCCATTCGTGGCCTCGAAGAACTCAAGCGCCGCTGCGATGTGCTGCTGGTGACGGACTCGCAATACGTCATGAAGGGCATCAACGAGTGGATGGTCAACTGGAAAAAGCGCGGCTGGAAAACCGCCGCCAAGGAGCCGGTGAAGAACGCCGACCTGTGGCAGTTGCTGGATGAGCAGTGCAACCGCCACAACATCACCTGGAAATGGGTGCGCGGGCACATCGGCCATCCAGGCAACGAGCGGGCCGACCAGTTGGCCAATCGTGGCGTGGATGACGTGCGCGGCTACAAGCAGAGCTGATCGTCAGTCACACCGCAGCGGCCATTCGAGCCGCTGCTTCACGCCTTGCATCGTGCGAGGCGAATCCACCAGCACCGCGTCGACGTTCAGGCACGCCGCAGCCCGATAGTCTTCCTCACTGTTAACGCCAATCGTCAGGATATTCACCTTGCCCCTGGACTGGAAACAGTCGATGGCCTGGGGTGTCCACAACTTGGCATTGACCGCTGAACGTGCTTCCCCAAGGGTAAAGGTTTCCACCAGTTCGACCTTGCGCTGATATTCAAACGCTACCCAGCTCCCCATTTGCGGTGCCGGTTGGCAATTGTGGGCCAGAGCGACACTGGCCAAGCGGTCGCGGGTCTGATCCCTGGATTCAAACAGACGGGCCTTTGGGTACTGCGCGAAAGCCTGCTGGTAGCTGGCATCCGTGGAGTAAATCAGCACCCGGTTCCATGCCTGGTTGCGTTCCAGTACTTGCGCCACCGCCTTGGCCTGGGTATCGGCAGGCAGGGCCTTCATGTCGAGGATGATCGTAATATTGGCTGGAACGGCCGCCAACGCTTGCTGCAATGACGGCAACGTCACCGGGTGCTCGCGATAAGGAAATAGTACCTGGCCATTGGCCGCATCCTGTTTGAACTGCCAGCCGGCATTGAGCTGTTGCAACTGGGCCAGGGTTTTCTCGGCCACCGCGCCTGAACCGTTGGTGTTGGCGCTCAGGTCCGCTGGCCGGTACAGCACGGGGATCTGATCACGGCTCAGTTGCACTGTGAGCCAAAGCATATCGACGTTATTGCGCAGGGCATTGTTGATTGCCAGCAGCGTGTTCTCCGGAAAGTCCGCCGTGCCACCCCGGTGTGCCACGATCAGCGGCAGGTGCTCGCCCGAAGTGTTGGAGGCTGGCAGGGAGGCGCACCCGCTCAGGAGGAGGCTGGAGATGAGCAGTGCGCTGGCATATCGAGTTTCAATCATTGGGGTTCGCGTTCTCTGGGGTATGCCCGGCATACTGTCCGGGCAGGGAAAATGGCGTAATGACTGGCCTGACTGATAAACGAAAGTAGCGGCCATTTAATTAATACCTTACCGAATTCCACCCGGGAGCGCTGGATGTCCTCTTCACCCCATGCCGATGTTCAGGCGTTTCTCGACGAAGCGGTGGAGAGCGAGCCCGAAGGCCTGACGTACACGCCGCCGGGGATTTCGCAAATGATCCACCGTGCGCTGCCGCCCTGGGGCGCTATCGAGTGCGTGCAGGTGGCGCATCGTCCTCACCAGTTTGAAATGCGCCGCCAACAGCACCAGTTTGTGCTTTATCGGCAAGGTTCGGTCAGTGATGGCGAGGTCAGTATCGACGGCTTGCGGCAAGCCGGTGCCCGGGCTCTGGATCAGGTCATTGACTTTATTCCGGCCGGGTCATCGTTCGAAGGCTGGACTGGGGCGCGCGCCAGGATTGGCTATGTACTGGTGTCGGTTGATGAGGATCAATTGGCCGAGGTCTGTCCGACCTATCGCGCCCAAAAGGATCTCAGGCCGCTGATCAGCTGTCATGACGGATTCCTGCGAGGGCTGCTCAAGCGCCTGGATCAGGTGGTACGTGACGGCAAGACCGATACGTTGTACCTGGAAACGTTGGTCATGCTGTTGATGCAGGAAGTGCGAGCACTGCAGCAGTTGCCCGATACCTCGCCGAGCAACACGGGTGAGTTGGGTCTGGTGCAACGCCAGCGCTTGACCGAATACATTGAAGCGTCCCTGGCCAATGAGGTGCGCCTGGCCGACTTGTCGAACATCGTTAACCTCAGCCCCTACCATTTTTCCCGAGTATTCCGACGCACCTTCGGGATGTCACCGTACCAGTACCTGTTGCTGTGTCGGGTCAACCGGGCCAAGCACTTGATTACCACCACTGACCGCAGCCTGCTGGACATTGCCCTGGACACCGGGTTTGCCGGTGCCAGTCAATTTTCTCGAGCGTTTCGCCGGGTTGTCGGGCAGTCCGCCAGTGAGCTGCGTCGTCCCTAGACGCCGCTCATTGCGCAAGAAGCGTCAATACAACAGCAGGTAAGGTAAAGCTGCCGGTGGATCTGCCCGTTAGTCTGGCTTCAACGACTGGTTACTCCGGTAACCAGTGTCAAGCCACTGACGTTGCAGAGAAAAAACGCCATGAGAATCCTGGCTGCCGTTACCGAAGGCAAAGGCCCACTGTTTGACCTGCGCCAGTTGCAACTGGACACACCACGCAGCGGCGAAGTCCGGGTCAAAATCATCGCCACCGGCATCTGCCACACCGACCTCGCCGTACGTGACCAACAGATCGCGGTCGCGATGCCCGTTGTGCTCGGTCATGAAGGTGCCGGTATCGTCGAGCACGTCGGACCGAATGTCAGCCATGTACAGGTGGGTGACAAGGTCATCCTGTCCCTGGGCTTCTGTGGTCAATGCGGCCACTGCGCCAGTGGCCTGCCGACGTACTGCGATGAGCATTTTGACTACAACTGGAAAGCCTCTCGTGCTGATGGCTCGGTGTCATTGCATGACAATGGGCGGCCGGTGCACAGCCACTTTTTCGGCCAGTCTTCGTTCGCCAGCTACGCGGTGGTAACCGCCAGCAGCCTCGTCAAGGTTGCAGATGACGCGCCACTGGAGTTTTTGGGGCCCTTTGCCTGCGGCGTGATGACCGGCGCCGGGGCGGTGATGAATACCCTGAAACCGGCGCCTGGTACTGCCATCGCTGTGTTTGGCATGGGTGCGGTGGGCCTGAGTGCGGTCATGGCGGCGCGGGCTATCGGTTGCAACCCGATCATCGCGGTAGACACGCAAGCGTCACGCCTGGCGGTTGCCCAAGAGATGGGGGCGACTCACCTGATTGATGCGAGTCAGGGTGACTCGGTGCAACAGATCATGGCGCTGACCGCCGGCAAGGGCGTGAAATACGCCGTCGAATGCGCCGGTCATGTTGGCGTGATGACCAGCGCTGTCAACGTCCTGGAAGAGGGTGGGGAGGCCGTGCTGACCGGCGTGGTCGCACCCGGGACCCAACTGTCTCTGGATGTCATGCAACTGATCCGGGGCCGAGTGGTGCGCGGCAGCATCATGGGCGACGCGGCACCTTCAGTCTTCCTGCCTCGACTGGTGGCGTTGTTCCAGCAAGGGCGTTTCCCGGTAGACAAAATGATCCGCTTTTACGATCTGGCGCAGATCAACCAGGCGATCGCGGATATCCATTGCGGCGAAACCATCAAGGCCGTCCTGCGCATGCCCCATTGAGCCACACCTTGCCCCCGTGCTGTCAGGCCATGACCGCATCGGGAAAGTTGCGCCCGCAATAAAGCCGAATCAACCCGTTAGTCAATCGAGAGTGAGGTAATAAACATGATGAGTCTTCGTGGATGGTTACTGGGTGTGCTGGTCACCACGGCAGTCTTTGCCGCCGGGGTTAACGCTCAACCCAAAGCAGCAATCAAGGAACAGGGCGGCTTTTACTACCTGTCGCCGGGGTACACCAAGGCCGACGTGGCTGACTTCTACTGGCGTAGCCTGGATGGATGGTCGGAGCATCCGGCCGAAATGGCCAAGTACTACGCAAAGGATGGCACTTACGAGCTGACCTATGCGCCAGTGGATGACTTCCCGAATGCGGGCTTCAAACGCGTGAACAAGGGCCGCCAGGAGATGACCGATTACTTCACCAACTTCAGTAAGCAAATGGGCAACTTGAGGTACAGCGACCCTAAGACCTGGACCTTGCTTGAGACCACTGAAAAGGGCACTTATGTCTTTGAATACACCAGCGACGGTGTGATTCGCTCCAGTGGCAAGCCCTACCATCAGACCTTCATCGCCATTTTGCACATGGCCAAGGACGGGCAGATCCAGTCCGTACGTGAATACTGGAACCCCTACGTGGCCCTGCGGGATTTTGACCTGATCAAAAAGACCCGGTAATCGACATCGGTCACAGGATCAGGATTGCACGGGCGAGTTGCTCGTCCGTGCACTGTAAGTCCACCAGGGTGTGGCGAATGTGCTGGAATGCCGATTCCAACTGGACGCCGTGTATTTCACCTTGGCTTGCGACAAACGAGGCGGCGTCAGCCTTGGCCGCCAGCACCACTTTGTCGTCCTTGAAGCTGCTGCTGGTGCCTTTGGTGGCACTCATCGACAGGCTGACCAGTGCGTCAGTCGTCATGACAAAGCTGGTGGCCTGCACACTGGCGGCGCCGAACAGGCACAACGTGAACAGCCATTTTATGTTGAACATGAACCTGAGTATTCCGCATCAGAGAGAGGCACGCAGGCTAGCAACGACGCGTGTAGCAAACAGCAGCAGGTTTGCTAAACCTTGTAAAAAACTGTTGGGTGCGCGCCCATGGGCTTCTGCCATGGGTCGCTTCGGTTATAGAGCGTGCTAATATCTCGCCCCTTGAAATGCACCGAACCGTTGAGAGCTGAACCCTGATGGCCATCCGATCTGTTGTACTCGATACCGAAACCACCGGCATGCCGGTGACCGATGGTCACCGGATCATTGAAATCGGTTGTGTCGAGTTGATGGGCCGCCGTCTCACCGGTCGGCATTTCCACGTGTATCTGCAGCCCGACCGGGAAAGTGACGAAGGTGCGATTGGCGTCCACGGTATCACCAACGAATTCCTGGTGGGCAAGCCGCGCTTTGCGGAAGTTGCCGATGAGTTTTTCGAGTTCATTAACGGCGCGCAACTGATCATCCATAACGCGGCGTTCGACGTTGGCTTCATCAACAACGAATTCGCCCTGATGGGCCAGGCGGATCGCGCGGACATCACCCGTCACTGCTCGATCCTCGACACCCTGATGATGGCCCGTGAGCGCCACCCGGGCCAGCGCAACAGTCTCGATGCCTTGTGCAAGCGTTATGGGGTCGACAACTCCGGCCGTGAATTGCACGGCGCCTTGCTCGACTCGGAGATCCTGGCGGACGTCTACCTGACCATGACCGGTGGGCAGACCAGCCTGTCCCTGGCGGGTAACGCCTCCGATGGCAACGGTTCGGCAGAAGGCTCGGGCAACCGGCCTTCGGAAATCCGCCGCCTGCCGGCTGATCGCAAAGCCACCACCATCATCCGCGCCAGCGAGCAGGACATGGCCGAGCACGCGGCACGCCTGGAAGCCATCGCCAAATCGGCGGGTGCGCCGGCGTTGTGGACTCAACTGACCCAGCACTAAATTGCGGTCAAAAATGTAGGAGCGGGCTTGCCCGCGATTGCGGTGTGACAGTCAGCGCATTCGTTACTGGCCCACCGCTATCGCGAGCAAGCCCGCTCCCACACAAGCCCATTCCTACATTAGTTATTATCTTCATTCGCCACATTCGCTCCCAGCTTCTACCCTGAGTACATCGCCCTCAGGACGCCAAGCCCTCATGTACAAAGACCTGAAGTTCCCCATCCTGATCGTGCACCGCGACATCAAGGCTGACACCGTTGCAGGTGATCGGGTCCGAGGAATCGCCCGGGAATTGGAGCAAGAGGGTTTCAGCATTTTCTCCGCCATGGATTACGCCGAAGGCCGGTTGGTGGCCTCGACCCATCATGGCCTGGCATGCATGTTGATCGCCGCTGAAGGCGCCGGGGAAAATACCCATCTGCTGCAAAATATGGTGGAGCTGATCCGCCTGGCGCGCCTGCGTGCGCCCAACCTGCCGATCTTTGCCCTGGGTGAGCAAGTCACTCTGGAAAATGCCCCGGCCGATGCCATGAGCGAGCTCAACCAACTGCGTGGCATTCTCTACCTGTTCGAAGATACGGTGCCGTTCCTGGCCCGGCAGGTGGCCCGCGCGGCGCGTACTTATCTCGATGGCCTGTTGCCGCCATTCTTCAAGGCCCTGGTGCAGCACACGGCCGATTCCAATTATTCCTGGCACACCCCGGGGCACGGTGGTGGCGTTGCCTATCGCAAAAGCCCGGTGGGGCAGGCGTTTCATCAGTTCTTCGGGGAGAACACCCTGCGCTCTGACTTGTCAGTGTCGGTGCCGGAGCTGGGCTCGCTGCTGGATCACACCGGCCCCTTGGCCGAAGCCGAAGCCCGCGCGGCCCGAAACTTTGGTGCTGACCACACGTTCTTCGTGATCAATGGCACGTCTACCGCGAACAAAATTGTCTGGCACTCCATGGTCGGGCGCGATGATCTGGTGCTGGTGGATCGCAATTGCCATAAGTCGGTGTTGCACTCGATCATCATGACCGGGGCGATCCCGCTGTACTTGTGCCCGGAGCGCAATGAGCTGGGAATCATCGGCCCGATTCCACTCACGGAATTCAGCCGCGAGTCGATTCGCGCGAAGATCCAGGCCAGCCCCTTGACCCGTGGCCGCGAGCCCAAGGTCAAGCTGGCGGTGGTGACCAACTCGACCTATGACGGCCTGTGTTACAACGCCGAGTTGATCAAGCAGCAATTGGGCAACAGTGTCGAAGTGCTGCACTTTGACGAGGCCTGGTACGCCTATGCCGCCTTCCACGAGTTTTTCGCCGGGCGCTATGGCATGGGCACTTCGCGTACGCCCGACAGCCCGCTGGTGTTCACAACGCACTCGACGCACAAATTGTTGGCGGCATTCAGCCAGGCCTCGATGATCCATGTACAGGACGGTGGGGCGCGGCAATTGGATCGTGATCGCTTCAATGAGGCGTTCATGATGCATATCTCCACCTCGCCGCAGTACAGCATCATCGCCTCGCTTGATGTGGCATCGGCCATGATGGAAGGCCCGGCAGGGCGTTCGTTGCTCCAGGAAATGTTCGATGAGGCCCTGAGCTTTCGCCGGGCCCTGGCCAATCTGCGCCAGCATATCGCCGCCGATGATTGGTGGTTTTCCATCTGGCAACCGCCTTCGGTGGCCGGTATCGACCGGGTCGCGACGGCTGACTGGTTGTTGCAGCCGGAAGCCGACTGGCACGGCTTTGGGGATATCGCCGAAGACTATGTGTTGCTCGACCCGATCAAGGTCACCCTGGTCATGCCTGGCCTGACAGCGGGTGGCGCCTTGAGTGACTGCGGGATTCCGGCGGCGGTGGTCAGCAAATTCCTTTGGGAACGTGGCCTGGTCGTAGAAAAGACCGGGCTGTATTCGTTCCTGGTGCTGTTCTCCATGGGTATTACCAAAGGTAAGTGGAGTACCCTGCTGACGGAATTGCTGGAGTTCAAGCGCAGTTACGACGCCAATACCAGCCTGGCCAGTTGCCTACCGTCGGTATTCCAGCAAGGGCCGGCACGCTATCAGGGCCTGGGTTTGCAGGATTTGTGCGACCAGTTGCACGGCTGCTATCGCAGCAATGCCACAGCCAAGCACCTCAAGCGCATGTACACCGTTTTACCTGAAATCGCGATGAAACCGGCCGATGCCTATGACCAACTGGTCCGTGGCGAGGTCGAGGCGGTTTCCATCGACGCCTTGCCAGGGCGTATCGCTGCCGTGATGCTGGTGCCTTATCCGCCGGGCATTCCGCTGATCATGCCGGGGGAGCGCTTTACTGAATCGACGCGTTCGATCATCGACTACCTGGCCTTTGCCCGGGAGTTCGATAGCAGTTTCCCCGGGTTTGTCGCCGATGTGCATGGGTTACAACACGAAGACGACGGCAGCGGTCGTTGTTACACCGTCGATTGCATCAAGTGTTAAGGAAGGTTATGCAAGCTGTAGTGAATCCGAAGTACCCGGGGCTCAGTGTGCGAGTCGCCGACGAGGGATTTGACGCCTACGTATGGGGTAATGATTTCAGCTTTGAGGTGTGCGTGTATGGCACGCCAGAGCTGGGCAAGCCTGTCGATCAATGGGCGGTGGAGCAGATCCTGCCATATCGCAAATGCTACGGTATCGATCCCGAGGAATTCGCCAGCTACCGCGATGCCGCCGACAGTGCGGTGTTCATGGCTTACCTGGATGATCGTCCGGTTGGCCATATCGTCGTCAGTACCAACTGGAACGGGTATGCCCATGTTGATGAGCTGGCGGTGGTACTGCCGGCCCGCCGACATGGTGTGGCCAAGGCCTTGCTTGATGTGGCGCAATTCTGGAGCCGCAAGAAAAACCTGCCGGGGATGATGCTGGAGACCCAGAACAACAACCTGGGCGCGTGCCGGCTATACGAGCGCAGCGGCTATGTGATGGGTGGCATCGACCACCTGCGTTATCGCGGGATTGACCCGCAGACGCGGGAAGTGGCGATTTTCTGGTATCGCTTGTTCAACTGAGTTGCAGCTGTGGCAAGGGCCCTGTAGGAGCGAGCAAGCTCGCTCCTACACGGTAGCAAGGCCACTGTGAGTGCGTGCTTAGCCGATCGGGGACAACAGGGCTTGTGCCTTCTGCGTGACAATCTCCAGCAACGCATTGAGCGCAGGGCTCGGGCTGCTGTCCTTGACCGTCAGTCCATACAGGCTCACCAGGATCGGCGGCGACAGCGGGCAAGTATCCAGGCCTGCCTCCCGCGCGCCGCTGGCGGTGAATGGATCGACCACCGCCAACCCTTCGCCGGCCTCGACCATGCTGCGCATCATCTGGTAGGTCTGCACCCGTGTCTGGATCACCGGCAACGGTCGCAGGGCCTGTAGCTTGCTGTCCAGCCACTGGCTCAACGGGTCTTGCCCCTCCAGGCCGATCATCGACTGGCCGGCCAGTTCTTGCAGGGCGATGTATTTCTGCCGGGGCTTGAGCCAGCCATGGGGTGCCAACAACTGCAACTTGCCCTGGGCCAGCACGGTACTGGTGATTTGCGGGTGCTCAGGGTCATGCAGGCTCAGGCCGAGGTCGGCCTCATGCAGCAGCAGGCTCCTGACGATGTCGCGTGTCGGTTGGCTGGACAGGTTGCAGGGGGTGTCCTGGAAACGTCGGCGCAACAACGCAATGCTTTGCGGCAGCAGTTGGTTGGCCAACGGCGGTGTACAGAGCGTGCGCAGCGGTGGGGCATGATGGTGCTTGAGGCTGCTGGCCAGGCGCTGTATAGGCTCCAGGGCTTCGTAGAGATGGGCGATCTGCGCCTGCATGGCCATGGTTTCACGGGTGGCCTGCAACCGCCCGCGGACGCTGGCGAACAGCATGAATCCCAACTGCTGTTCAGCGTCCTTGAGGGTGGCGTCCACATCGGACACAGCCAGTTGCAACCATTCGGCGGCAGTGCCGAGGTGTCCGGTCTGCAAAATGGCTTGAATCACTTCGATATGACGTAAACGCATGCATGAAGTCCATGTTCAGCAGGTAAGGGATTCACCGGGTGAATCCTAACCTAAGTCCGCTCATATGACTTCTGCCTGGAGGCACAGCCTTATCAAACAGGCGTGTTTTCGGGTTCGCGGGTCAGGGAGACCTGCGATTGAACCAATACAAAGGTGTTGTCATCGACCTTGTTGACCCGGTCACCAATCGCCAGCTTGTAGGAAATTACCGGTTCTGAACCGCCGTCTGACGAGGTGGACTCCTGAAATTCATGCACTGAATAAACGCGGCCTTCCGCGTCGCGGGCATGGAATTGTCCGACAAGTACTGCTGCCATCTGTTTAGAACCTCTGGAGAAAAACACCGATTTGCGGTTCTGTAGACCGTCATTAAGGCGGGTAGTTTACCTACATAGGAAAAATACTATTCGCTGATGTTCTGCTTATTTTTCCTATAGGCAGATCTCGGCGCAAAACAACCGCCAGTTGGGCAAAACCCGCTGGTGATAGGCCGGCGAAGGCTCTATAACTACAGGCTCCTTTAGTCAGATGTCGGAAAAGCCCCATGAGCAAGGTCTATACGATTGCCGTACTGGTCGGCAGCTTGAGAAAAGAGTCGATCAACCGCAAGGTCGCCCTGGCATTGGCGCAATTGGCGCCGGCCAACCTCAAGCTCAGCATCGTCGAAATCGGCGAGTTGCCGCTCTACAACGAAGACCTTGATGGTGCCACGCCGCCTGCGGCCTACACCTCGTTCCGCCAGCAGTTGGCGGCGTCCGATGCGGTGCTGTTCGTCACCCCTGAATACAATCGCTCGGTGCCGGCGGCCTTGAAGAATGCCATTGACGTAGGCTCACGCCCCTACGGCCAGAGCGCCTGGAGTGGCAAGCCGGGGGCGATCATCAGTGTGTCGCCGGGGGCCATTGGCGGGTTTGGCGCCAACCACCATTTGCGTCAGTCCCTGGTGTTTCTGGATGTGCCCTGCATGCAGCAACCGGAAGCCTACCTGGGTGGCGCAGGCAGTGCGTTCGATGAGTCAGGCAAGCTGTCGGAAAAAACCAAGCCGTTCCTGCAAGCGTTCATCGATGCCTATGGCAAATGGGTGGCGAAGCAGAAGGGCTGACGGATCAACCAGACCCAGTCCTGGTGGCTGGGTCTGTTGCATAGGGTCAGGCTGCTTGATTGGCCATCGCCAGTCGATATTGCCGTGTGCGCCGGGCGGCGAACCATTGGTCTTGAATCAGCGCCAGCAGCGGTGCGACGCGCGGGTTGGGCTGGCGGCCCTGGCTCAACCGGCGTAGTTGATAGCGCACCACCGCCATGGTCGCCAGGGATGCCAGCGCCTTGCGTTTCCAGCCAATCGGGCGCAATTGCGGGTGACTGTCGCGGCCCTCTCGCCACTGCTTGATCAGTTGCGGCTCCAGGCTCAAGGCCGTGGCAATGCCGGCCATGGCGATGCCACTGTTCAGGACCTGTCGCACCACCGGCAAACGGCGAATCCCTCCCGTGACCATCACCGGCATGTTGGCCTGTTTTGCTAGCTCAGTGGCCATCTCCAGGAAATACGCCTCTCGGGCGAGGGTTCGGCCATCGCGTGCCTCACCTTGCATTGCAGGTGCCTCGTAACTGCCACCGGATAGCTCAAGTAAATCGATAGGTAGGGTGTTGAGCATGGTCACAACGCCGTGCGCATCGTCGGCATCAAACCCGCCGCGCTGGAAGTCCGCCGAGTTGAGTTTTACCGCCACGCAAAAACCAGGGCTGACCACTGCCCGGACGGCCTTGATCACTTCGACCAGCAGGCGGGCACGGTTTTCCAGCGAGCCGCCCCAGCGATCATTGCGCCGGTTGCTCAAGGGGGAGAGGAACTGGCTGAGCAGGTAACCGTGGGCCCCATGGATCTGTACGCCGCTGAACCCGGCTTTTTCGGCCAGGCGTGCGCTAGTGGCAAAGCGCGTGATGACGTCCTGGATATCGTCTTCGGTCATCGCCCTGGGTTTGGCGAACATCTTCGAGAAACCGCCCAGGTCCAGGGGCACCGCCGACGGCGCCAAGGCTTGCTGGCCCAGATTGGCCATGGTCTGGCGCCCTGGGTGGTTGAGTTGCACCCAGAAGTGCATGCCCTTGGCCCGGCCAATCGCTGCCCACTCGCGGAAGCTGTCCAGGTGTTGTTCGTCTTCCAGGGCTACGCCGCCGGGGCCGGTCATGGCGTGACGGTCGACCATCACATTGCCGGTCAGCAACAAGCCCGGCTCACCGTCCGCCCAGGCCTTGTACAACTGCTTCAACGCGGGGGAGGGTGCTTGGTTGGCATCGGCCATGTTCTCCTCCATCGCGGCCTTGGCGATACGGTTGGCGATGACTTGGCCGTTGGGCAGTTGCAAGGGTTCGAAGGGTGACATGAGTTGACTCCTGAGCGAGGGAGGCCTCAGGCTAAGATTAAAGTTAACTTTAATGTCAAGCGGGATCGAGTGATGAATATTGGCGAGCTGGCAAAACAAAGTGGCCTGGCGGCATCGCGTATCCGTTTTTATGAGGCGCAAGGGCTGATCAGCCAGGTGGGGCGCCAGGCCAACGGCTATCGGCGCTATGCCCCCGAGGCACTGCAGATGCTGCAATTGATCCAGAGCGCGCAGCAGGCTGGATTTACCCTGCAGGAACTCAAGGCGATGATGCCTGTTGCGGGGGAGCACAAGCGGGAGGAACTGATTGAAGGATTGGAGCGCAAGGTGCAGCAGATCGAGGCGATGCAAGTGCAGTTGGCGCACAGCAAGGCACAGTTGCTAGGCGTGATCGAGACGGTTCGGGCGCAACCCGAAGGCGTGCCTTGTTCCATGGGGCAGGAGCGGGTGCTGGCGTCACTGGAGAGCCCTGTAGGAGCGAGCTTGCTCGCGAAGAACTCAAGAGCAACGCGTTAATCCAGAAAGCATGCGTTATCGTTGACGATCTTCGCGAGCAAGCTCGCTCCTACATCCTACAGAAGGTATCTAGCGCCGCCGAAACAGCGGCAATGGCTCATCTGTAGCGGCCTGGTATGTCACCGAGAAATCCTTGAGGCTTTCCAGCGCTTCGTACGGGTCTTTGTCGGCGCGCAAGGCGTAGGCATCGAAACCGCAGCGGTGCAGGTAGAACAACTGGTCGCGCAGTACATCGCCAATCGCCCGCAACTCGCCCTTGTAACCATAACGGTCACGCAGCAGGCGCGCGTTGGAGTAGTTGCGCCCGTCGGTGAAGGCCGGGAAGTTCAGGGCGATGACCTGGAAGTGTTGCACGTCATCACCGATTTCTTCGGCTTCTTCATCGGCGTCCAGCCACACACCCAGGCCGCCATCGCGGGCCTTGAGGGCGTGGCCATGCTCACGCCACAGGGCCAATGGCACGATCAGGTCGTCGCAGTTGGAGACACCATCGAACGCCGCATCCTTGGGCAGCAGGTGCCAGGTTTCGTCGACGACTTCGTTGTTCTTAATGATTCGCTGCATAGACGCGCTCCTTGAACAGGTCAATGCCGATGCGCTGGTAGGTGTCGATGAAACGCTCATCTTCGGTGCGCTGTTCGACGTAGACGTCAATCAGCTTGCCGATCACGTCAGGCATGGCTTCCTGGGCGAAGGATGGGCCGAGGATCTTGCCCAGGCTCGCATCGCGGCTGGCGCTGCCACCCAGGGACACTTGGTAGAATTCTTCGCCTTTCTTGTCCACCCCGAGGATGCCGATATGGCCGACGTGGTGGTGACCACAGGCGTTCATGCAGCCAGAGATGTTCAAGTCCAGCTCGCCGATGTCGAACAGGTAGTCCAGGTCGTCGAAGCGGCGCTGGATCGATTCGGCAATCGGAATCGACTTGGCGTTGGCCAGGGAGCAGAAGTCGCCGCCCGGGCAGCAGATGATATCGGTCAACAGACCGATGTTCGGCGTAGCGAAACCGCCTTCGCGCAGTTCGCCCCACAGGGTGAACAGTTGGCTCTGCTCAACGTCCGCGAGGATGATGTTCTGCTCGTGGGAGGTGCGCAGTTGGCCAAAGCTGTAGCGCTCGGCCAGGTCGGCGACGGCGTCCAGTTGCTTGTCGGTGATATCGCCCGGTGCAACACCGGTAGGCTTGAGCGACAGGGTCACCGCCACATAGCCCGGCTGCTTGTGCGCCAGGGTGTTGCGGGTGCGCCAGCGGGCAAAGCCTGGGTGCTGCTGGTCGAGTGCGGTCAGTTCGGCGTCCTGGTTGCCCAGGGCCTTGTAGTCCGGGTCGACAAAGTACTTGGCCACGCGATGCACTTCGGCCTCGGTCAGGGTGGTCTGGCCGCCGCGCAGGTGTTCCATCTCGGCGTCGACCTTTTGGGCAAACACCTCGGGGGTGAGGGCCTTGACCAGGATCTTGATGCGCGCCTTGTACTTGTTGTCACGACGGCCATAGCGGTTGTACACACGCAGGATGGCGTCGAGATAGCTCAACAGGTCTTGCCACGGCAGGAATTCATTGATGAAGGCGCCGACCACCGGCGTACGGCCTAGGCCGCCACCGACCAGCACGCGAAAGCCCAGTTCGCCAGCGGCGTTGTACACCGGTTCCAGGCCGATGTCGTGGACTTCGATCGCGGCGCGGTCGGAAGTCGAGCCATTGATGGCGATCTTGAACTTACGCGGCAGGTAGGCAAATTCTGGGTGGAACGTCGTCCACTGACGAACGATCTCGCACCACGGGCGCGGGTCGATCACTTCATCGGCGGCTACGCCGGCGAACTGGTCGGTGGTCACGTTGCGCAGGCAGTTACCGCTGGTCTGAATGGCGTGCATCTGCACGGTGGCCAATTCAGCCAGGATGTCCGGCACGTCTTCCAGGGCCGGCCAGTTGAACTGCACGTTCTGGCGGGTGCTGATGTGGGCATAGCCCTTGTCGAAGTCTCGGGCGATCTTGGCCATCATGCGTGTCTGGCGCGCAGTCAGTTGGCCGTAAGGCACGGCGACCCGCAGCATCGGCGCAAAGCGCTGAACATAAAGGCCATTTTGCAAGCGCAGAGGGCGGAACTCTTCTTCGCTCAGTTCACCTGCCAGATAGCGTCGGGTCTGATCACGGAACTGCTTGACGCGGTCCTCGATGATGCGCTGATCGTATTCGTCGTATACGTACATATAGGTCCTGTTCTCGGCAAATCTGCGCGCACGGCCGCGCACTCCCAACGGAGCCGGCGCACGATACCAGCTTGCGTTTATGCGCAAAAGTGATGTTTTAGTATATGCAAAGAACCAAATCGACTAATGAGAACAGTTATCGCGATACCCACACTTGTCATGCGGGAAAGCATGATCTTTACTGTGGTCGAGTCTTAGTGCAATCACCTATAAAACCGACAAGAGGCGATGCGATGAGCAATCCAACCAAAGCCCGTAAACCTGACAGTACCGTGGACGCCTGGGCGATTCTGTTTCTGATTATCCTGGTGGTTTCAGCCGCTGTGTTCTGGGTCAGCCACCAATAGAGGGAACTGATCGCACAAAACTGTCCGACCTGCTGATAAATAGCCAAGATCAAAAGGCTTATTGCCACTATTATGATCTGTCAATTCTCAGGGTTCGGGCAGAAATGTCGAAGGTTATCTGCGGGTGCTTGTGGTGGGTGGGGATGATGTTCGGGGCGATGGCCCATGCCACGTCAGTGGTGTTTCTCAACCCAGGTATGTCCACTGAAACCTTCTGGGTCAGTTATGCGCAATTCATGCAGGCCGCGGCCAAGGACCTCGGCCTGGATTTGCGTGTGCGCTATTCCGAGCGTGACCCGCAAAATACCCTGCAGCAGGCTCGTGAAGCGCTGCAAGGCCCACAGTCCCCGGATTACCTGGTGCTGGTCAACGAGCAGTACATCGCCCCGCAGATCCTGCGGATGGCCCAGGGCAGCCAGGTCAAGTTGCTGATTGTCAATAACGCCCTGACACCCGATCAGGTGCAACTGCTGGACGCTGGCAAGTATCCCAATTGGATGGGCAGCATCACCGCCAATGATGAGGAGGGCGGTTACCTGATGCTCAAGGAGTTGTTGCGCCAGCACGGGCCTGTCCCGGCCGGCACGACCCTGGACTTGCTGGCGTTTTCCGGTGCCAAGAACACGCCGACCGCACAGGCGCGCGAGCAGGGACTGCAGCGCGCCTTGCGCGAACACCCTGAAGTTCATTTGCGCCAGTTGGTCTATGGCGAATGGAACCGCCAGCGCGCCTTTGATCAAGCAACCTTGATGTTCAAGCGTTACCCGCAGGCCACGCTGGTCTGGTCGGCCAATGATGAAATGGCCCTGGGGGCCATGCAGGCCTTGAATGGCAGCGGGCGCACGCCCGGCAAGGAGGTTTTGTTCAGTGCGATCAACAGTTCTCCCGACGTCCTGCAAGCGCGCCTGCAGGGACGAATCAGTGCGCTGGTGGCCGGGCATTTCACCGTCGGTGGCTGGGCCATGGTGCTGCTGCACGACGACGCCAGGGGCGTGGGCATCCAAGACCCTGGCGAGCGCGAGCGGCAGGTGAAGTTGTTCCAGCTGATTGACGAGCCCCAGGCCCAGCGCTTGCTGGACAAGCGTGGTCATGAGGGCGATGGCGTGAATTTTCGTGAACTCTCGGCCCAGGGCAAGCCTGCGGCCTACCAATATCCCTTCAGCCTGCAGATGCTGTTGAAATAATCGGGCCTATACCCCGGCCATAAGCAGTACGAGCTTGACGATGGCAAAGAGTGTCAGGGCAAATACGGCGGTAAACACAATCCCCAGCACCACAAAATGGCTGGGCTTGCCATGGGTAAAGTCCCGCGTGCGGTTCTTGCCGCTCTGCACACCAAAAGCGGCAGCCATCACGCTATGAAGCATCTGCCAGAAGGTCGGTGGTTTATTGTCCGGTGTGTCCATGAGTCCTCCTGCGAGGGCTGGTAGAAGTTACTGCTCCCCACAGGATAGACGTAGTTACCACGGTTAGCCTTGGCCCTTGTGATGTGCTGGTGCTCCTTTTCCTGGAGCCGCATCATGACCGACTCGCCCGCGTTGCCGGCAACGCCCAGTGTCCATCGACCGTTATTGACCAGCGCCATGCCGAAATGGTTGGTCGATAGCACGGCCGCACGCCGAATGGCGCTCAAACACGCCGATACCCCTTTACCGCCGGCCTATTGGCACGCAACACCTGAGCAACGCCAGCAGTTGCATGCCTGTTTTATCGCAAGTTTCACCGCGCAGACCGCCCTTGACCAGACCCTGTCTGGCTTGCAAAGCATCGACGCGTTTGCCCGGCCGCTACTGGTCAAGGCGCTCAAGGACCAGTATGAGGTAACCCTGGCCCCCCAGGTTGCCACATGGTTAAGCCTGAGAAAGTCCCTGCAGGTGAGTGATCTCAATATCGAGGCGCAAACCTACGATTTTTTGAAGCTGGAGCTATTGCAGGCGGCGCTGCACAACTTCGAGGAGGGCGAATGCGAGGAAGGGGCCTTTCACTCATCGTCGGGCTTGCGCTGGCAAACGTCATCGCCTGGCAGCGCGGCCGACTCCTTACTACCGGTGCGCTTGGGTAGCCTTAAGGTCCATCAGTTTTTAAGGCTGTGCCGCAGCCTGGATCTGGGCGGTCAGTTCCAAACCTACCTCAAGGGGTTTTTTACCACCCACGAAACCACCCTGCGCGAGCAATTCATCGCCAGCCAAAAGGCCGCGATGCGTGCGGCGGCTGAGTTGGCCCTATTGTGCGAGGACATTACCCAGGCTGACTACAACATGGTGCTGTCGGTGATCGCTGGCGAACGCTCGCCGCAGATGGGCGGGCAACCGGTGTGGATCTGCGACCTCGGCCTGATGAAGCTGCGCATGACCGGCTGCGTGCTGTTTCTGGCCTTCGATGATGAGCATATCGATTCGCCGATCTTGTACATCCCCCAGGACCCTTACCAGCCTCTAAAACGCTACACCCATCGCGCCCCACTGCTGACGGCCTTGAAGCAACGCTTGAGCACACCGGGCTTGGCCTCGACCCGGGTGGATCGCCCCACGGACTACCAGGTTTTTTTCAGTCAGTTTGTCGACTATGCCGATCGCTCGCACTACTTCAGCCAATTCACCCTGGATGCGCCGGATGCCACCTTGCGCGAGAAAATCGGCTCGAACTTCCCCGGTATAGGCCAGTTTTATGAGCTGATCAGCAAAGTGACCGTTTTCAAGCTGAAGAACTTCCCGCCCTTGCCCCTGGCCCCTCAAGTGCCGAACCCGGCCCCCTATTTGGCGCCTGTGGCGATGGCGTTCAAAAACCAGGCATATGCTAGCGACAAGGTCGATCTGTGGACGTACCTATATGAGCAGCACCGGGACAAGAGCCTCGCTGATGCTGCTGCCCACGCCGTGCCCACTGCGGATGTCGATGCCAGGGTGCGCACACGAAAACTGGCCCTACTGCTTAATGTCGGGATGTTCGGCCTGGGTGCTATCGCGGGGTTTGTGCCGGTACTGGGCGAACTCATGATGGCGGTGATGGCCGAGCAACTGTTGACGGAGGTGATCGAGGCCGCGCAGGAGTGGAACGAGGGCGACCGCAGGGCTGCCCGGGCGCACTTGATCGACCTGGCGCAGAACCTTGCGTTGCTTGGCGTGACGGCTGGTGGCGGTAAGGCCCTGAGCAAGTTAAGGCCTGAACCGGTTATCGAAGGCCTAGTCCCGGTGAAGCTGCCGGGTGGGCAGGTTCGCTTATGGAAACCGGACCTGGGCGGGTACCAAAGTGACGTTGCCCTGATGCCCGGCAGCAAGCCCAATGCCTTGGGGCAGTATGAGGTCGATGGCAAGCTCCATGTGCACATCGATAACGTGCTCTATGAAAAGACCTTCGACCCGCAGCTAAACAAATGGCGGATCAAACACCCACGCAACCCCCGGGCGTACCAGCCAATTCTCGAACACAACCGGGCAGGAGCCTGGCGGCATAGCCATGAGTACCCCTTGGCCTGGAATCGCCTGACCCTGCTGCGCCGATTGGGACACATTACCGCAGGTTTTTCGGATGAGGCCTTGAGTGTGATCGGCGACGTAAGTGGTGTGCAGGACGACCTGTTGCGCAAAGTGCATCTGGACGGTTTGCCGGTGCCCGCCGTGCTGGCCGATACCCTGGAGCGGTTCAGGGCCGACCGCGACGTTGATGAACTGATCGGGCGGCTGCGCCGTGGTGCAGGCCTGGACAGCCGCCACGAGTACGCCTTGCCCCTCGCCGTGGAAATGCCCGGCTGGCCCCCAGGGCGGGTGCTTGAGGTGTTTGAGCAGCGAGCCGTGGTTGGGCGCAGCGAGCCAGGGCAGGAAGGGCTGGGTGAGGAGCAGGCCCGGCGCCTGCTGGGCACGCCGCGGCGTGGCGACCAGCCTGGCGTGCCCGTGACCGATGAGTGGGTGGGCGGGAGCCTGGAGCCGGAGGGGCGCTCGATTCGTTATGGCAGCCCGTTGTCGGCGGACGATGGCCGCCCAACCCTGAAAATCAGCCGCACCGATTTGCAGCAAGGCAAGCTCGCCCACGTGGTACTCAATGGCCTGGATGAACAGCAAGTCACCGGCTTGCTGGGCAGCGCCTCCAGCTGGGGGGAGCAGCCCAGGGAGCAGGTGTTCAATGAGCGCCTGGCAGACTACGCGCTACAACGACAGGCGGCGCTGTTCGACGCCCAGCTACACGGTAATGGCGCGCCCGTGACTGACAGCGGGCCACTGCAACGGCGGTTTCCCGGCCTGACCCAGCACGCTCGTGAGGAACTGCTTGACCGCGCCAGCCCGCAGGAGCTCAGGCGTCTGCAAGACAGCGGGCGTGTCAGCGCGCGCCTGGACCACCAGGCCCGCCTCAGTATGCAACAGGGGCGATTGAGCCGGGCGATCAGCGGCTTGCACCGTGACCGGCTGGCTAACACTGACAGTGACCGGCTTGCCTTGCAGGCCCTGGCGCGCCTGTCCGGATGGCCCCAAGGTGTGCGCCTTGAAATGCGCCAAGGGGGCATTCGCGGCCCCTTGCTGGACAGCATTGGCGATGAGCACGCCGTAGTGCGCCGATACCTGGTCAAGAGCGGCGAGTGCTTCCAGGCCCACGATGCCAGTGGCCGCGCACTCAATAGCGTGCCCGCCGATGGACGCAATCTGTTCCAGTCGATCCTGGACGCCTTGCCTGATGAGATGCGTCGAGCGCTAGTGCCGACCGGCCAGGGCGGGGACTTGCAGCAGGCGTTGGCGACCTACGCCAGGGAGCACCGCGAGATCATCGCCCACGACATCCTCAAGTTGCGCACACCACGCACGCGGCCGGCGTTACGCTTGCCGAGCGGGCGCCTGGGGTATGAGTTGTCGGGGCGGGGAGCGCTTTTCGCCACGGATGACAGCTTGATCGCCCATGCGCGCAGCGTGTATCCAAACATGAGCGAAACCGAGGCACAGGCGCTGGTAATGGCCCGCCGGCTGGACGGTGAAAGTGACTCGCAAATCTGGCGGCTATTTGCCAACCGCCAGCACGAATTGACGGCATTGCGCACGACCCTTGAACAATGGGCGGGGGAGGATGAGAGGCGCCTGCGTTCGGTTGAAGATATTATCGACTGTTGGCGCCAAGGCTTTGATCGGGACAGGGCGGCCCATGGCAGCCTGAGTTTGCGGGTAGAGGAGGCATTGCCCGAGTGGCAGGCCGATTTTTCCCATGTGCTAACCCTGAACCTGTCAGGGCGCGCATTGCTGGCCCAGGAAACCACTGCTTTGCTCCAGCCGTTTCCCAACGTGCAGCATCTGCAGTTGTATGTGCGCCCCGAGCACCTGGGTGCAGTAACAGAGCGCTTGGCGAGCGCGCCCGGAGTCACCCAACTATCGTTCACTGGCCCTTCGCTCACGTATTCGGCGCAAGTACTGCGCCTGCTTGAGCGCATGGCCGGGCTCAGGCAGTTATCCCTGGCAGGCAACCTGCAAACCCTGGACGTCAGCGGGTTGACCGCGTTGCGTCGTTTAACGGTATCCGGGACGCTGGAAACCTGGCCGCAAGGAAGCCTGGCACTTGAGCACCTGGAGTTTCTCGATATAGCCCAGACCCCGTTGCGCTCAGTACCCGATGAAATGTTTATCGGGCACCAGCGCTTGTGGCGAGGCCTGCAAATGAACTGGTCAGCCTATGAACCTCAGGAGTTCATGAAGGTTTATGAGCACCTGCATGACAATCCGGCCCATCTGATTGAAGAGCGGCGGCTGGTAAAGAGCTACTGCGAAGGTGTCTTGGGCAGTCTGCAACCCGGAGCGCCGGCCTTTATCGAACGGGTCTTGGCCCATTTCAGCGCGCAGGGGCTGACCTCCCGCCAGCGTCTGGAGAAGGTCAACAGCATACGCGAGGAACACCACCGGTTGGTCGATGAGCTGGAGCAATGGTCAGATCGTGACTCTGGCGTTGGCCGGGTTGAGGTCGAGCGGCAGATCGCTTCCGAAGCGCTGCTTGATTGCTGGCGCCAAGGCCTGGAGCCGCGCATTGTCGACGACAGTCAGGTGTCAGCTGCGGCAACCGTACTGGACCTGTCAGACGCCGACCTGATTGATTTGCCCAAATTGCCAGCCACCGGGTTTACCCATGTTCGCAGTTTGAACCTCAGTGACATAGGTGTGCCGCTGGAAGGCATCAATACCTGGCTTGGCCACTTCCCCCGGCTGGATACGCTGAGCCTGGCCCGCAATAATCTGGCCGAACTGCCCTCGGTGCTGGTTGACCACCCATCCCTGCGCCACCTGGACCTCTCCCATAACTGGCTGGTTGTCACCCCTGTGATCCAGGCGCAGTTGAGCCGGTTGGCCGGGCTTGTATCGTTGCGGTTGCCGTACAACCCCCTCAGTGGCCTGGATATAAGCGGCCTGCGCGAGCTACAGATCCTGGACCTGAGTCACAGTGCGATTAGCGACTGGCCGCAGGGCGTGCTTGAACTGCCGGCCTTGCACAGCCTGGATTTGAGTCACAGCGCCATCACCTCGATCCCCGAAGCAGCGCTGCAAGGGCATGACCTGCTGCTGGCCAATACCCGCTTGCGCGGCTGCCGCTTAAGTGCGCAGGCACGTGCCGATGCTCGGTTATTTGCCCGGCGCTACGCCCGTGACTACCCAGCAAGCCCGCAGGAAAGCCCCTTGGGCATCCCTCGCGAACTGTTGGCCCAAGGCTTGGCGGGGGGCGATCCGGAGTACTTTGCCGAGGACGTGCTGCGCCGCCCCGACTTGCTGGTTGCGCTGCCCACGACGGCCGCCGACCTGGCGCCATCAGCGCGCATGCAACGCTTGGATCCGGCGCTGGACACCACGCTGGCGGCGCTGCGCATCGAAGAACTGCGCGCCATCGGCCTTGATGCCACGCAGATCGACGCGCGGCTGCAAGAATGGGAAACCCAGTATGGGCAATGGGTAGCGCTGCTCAATGAGTGGATGGATGTCCATGGCTACCTGGATGGCAGCTGGGTCAGCGCGCTGGACCGCCGGCGTGCGGCCGATCGCTTATTGGAAAGTTGGCGTTTTACCCTGCGCGCCACGCCGCTCACGGTTGAGGCTAATGGGGCTGAGCGCCTGGACTTTTCCGGCTTGTCCCTGGGAGCCTTGCCGAGGCTGCCCGGGGACTTTGCGCACGTCAGCGAGCTGAACCTGAATCGCGTCAAACTCACGGCCCAGGGCTCCAACGACTTCCTGCGGGCCTTCAGTCATGTGCGCAGCTTGACGCTCAGCAACAACGGCTTGCGCGCCTTGCCTGAGGCTCTTGGTGAGTTTCGCCGATTGCGGCGGCTGGACCTGGGTAGGAATGAATTGCAGAACACCGACCCGCTACAGGATTATCTGGCGCAAATGCATGAACTGGAATGGCTGGATCTGGGCGAGAATCTCATGGGCGAGTTGGAGTTAAGTGGTTTGGCCCGGCTCGACACCCTGTATCTGCAACAGAACATGTTGGACGAATGGCCCATGACGGTGCTCGAATTACCACGCCTTCGGACCCTGGATTTGCGTGACAACTGGATCGAGACCCTGCCGGATGCGGTATTCGAGCCGCAACATCGCCCATTGATGGCGGATACCAACTTATCGGGCAACCGCCTTGATCAGCAAAGCTGTGAGAATTTGCAGGTCTACCTGGGCCAGACCGGCAATGGCCTGGGGTTTTCCGCCGAGCAGCTTGAGTTCATGGTCCTGGAGTACCGGGAACGCGATGAGCTGGGGTTTTCCGACACCTCTGACTACTCGCTGGATCATCCGGAAATCGAAACACCCCATATGCAGAAGGCCCAGTGGTTTGTCGGGGTGGAGCCACACTCGGCAAAACATCGAATCTGGGACGAACTCAATGCACAGGAGGGCAGCCGCGACTTTTTCTTCAGCCTTTCACAGTTGCGCCATACCGAGGACTTCCTTGAGGCTCCTGCCGAACTGACGCAGCGCGTGTGGGCGGTGCTGGAAGCAATCAGCCAAAACCCGGCCATGCGGCGTGACCTGTTTGCCAGGGCGACGGCGCTGGTGCCCGATATCACCTGTGGTGATGGCAGGATCCTGCTGTTCAATGAGCTTGAAACCCGTGTGCTGGAGTTCGATGCGCTGAGGCTGGCCGAGCAGGGGCAGAACGGGGCTCAACTGTTGAAGTTTGCCCGCAGCATGATCCGGCTGGAGGCGTTAGAGGGCATCGCCCAAACGACTATCGAAAGGCGTCCGGACATCGACCTGGTAGAAATTCGCCTGGCTTTGCGCATTGGCCTGGCGCAGCGCCTGGAGCTGCCCAGGCAGCCCACTGGCATGCTGTTCGGCGAATTGTCGGAGGTTTCCCAGGCCGACCTTGACCATGCGTATGCCACGATTGTGGACAGTGAAAACACGTCGGATTTCGAGGAGAGGCTGGTGGGGCTTGAGTATTGGTGCAATTACCTGAAGAAAAAATACGCCACTGACTTCTCATCCCTGGCCCGCGAGTTGGAACAGAAGACCGCTGCGCTGGATGAGCGCTATCCCGACGGTGGCGCGGACTACCTGCGCGACTACGCCGTGTTGGGGGCCTGGAGCAAGGAGCAGCGTACCGCCCTGGCGATCCGCCTTACCCGGCAGGAACGAACAGCGCTGAACATATAAGGGACAATCCGGCTCCTGGGGGAGCCGGGTTGTCGGCGATAGCAACCCTCAGTTGTCGTAACCCAGGTTCGGCGCCAGCCAGCGTTCGGTCACGGCCAGGTCCTGGCCTTTACGTGCGGTGTAGCTCGTTACCTGGTCCTTGTCGATCTTGCCCACGGCAAAGTACTGCGCCTGCGGGTGGGCGAAGTACCAGCCGCTGACCGCCGCTGCCGGGAACATCGCGTAGTGTTCGGTGAGGAACACACCGCTACGTCCGGCCTGCATTTCGCGGGCCTCAGGGTCCAGCAACTGGAACAACTGAGCTTTTTCGGTATGGTCCGGGCACGCCGGGTAGCCGGGGGCAGGGCGGATACCGCTGTACTGCTCCTTGATCAGCGCCTCGTTGTCCAGTTCTTCGTCCTTGGCATAGCCCCAGTGATCTTTACGCACCTGCTGGTGCAGCCACTCGGCGCAAGCCTCGGCCAGGCGGTCGGCCAGGGCCTTGACCATGATCGAGTTGTAGTCGTCGCCCGCGTCCTGGTAGGCCTTGGCTACTTCCTCGGCGCCGATGCCGGCGGTGGTGATGAACCCACCGATGTAATCGGTCACGCCGCTGTCCTTGGGCGCAACAAAGTCGGCCAGGGAGAAGTTCGGCTTGCCGTCGGTCTTGATGATCTGCTGGCGCAGGTGATGCAGCTTGGCAATTGGCTGGCCGTCGTCGCCGTAGACTTCCAGGTCGTCGTCCTGCACCTGGTTGGTCGGCCAGAAGCCAAACACGGCACGGGCGCTGATGAGCTTTTCGTCGATCAGCTTCTTGAGCATTTCCTGTGCATCGGCGTACAGCGCGGTCGCCGCTTCACCGACTACTTCATCGGTGAGGATGCGTGGGAATTTGCCGGCCAGGTCCCAGGAGATGAAAAACGGTGTCCAGTCGATGTATTCGGCCAGTACCTTGAGATCGATATTGTCCAGCACCTTGGCCCCGGTAAACGTTGGCTTGACCGGGGTGTAGGTGCTCCAGTCGAACTGTGGCTTCTTGGCGATGGCCGCCGGGTAGCTCAGGCGTTCGGTACGGGCGCTGCGGTTCGAGGTGCGCTCACGCACGTCGATGTATTCCAGGCGGGTTTTCTCGACGAAACCGGCCTTGAGCTCCTTGGACAGCAACTGGGTGGCCACGCCCACTGCGCGCGAGGCGTCGGTGACGTAGATCACCGCATCGTTGCTGTACTTGGGTTCGATTTTTACTGCGGTGTGCGCCTTGGAGGTGGTCGCGCCACCGATCATCAGCGGCAGGTGGAAGTCCTGGCGCTGCATCTCGCGGGCCACGTGCACCATTTCATCCAGGGACGGCGTGATCAGGCCGGACAGGCCGATGATGTCGCACTTCTGCTCCTTGGCCACCTGCAGGATCTTCTCTGCGGGCACCATCACACCCAGGTCGACAATGTCGTAGCCGTTGCAACCCAGCACCACGCCGACAATGTTCTTGCCGATGTCGTGTACGTCACCTTTGACGGTGGCCATGAGGATCTTGCCCTTGGCTTCTGGCTTGTCGCCTTTTTCCAGTTCGATGAACGGGATCAGGTGGGCCACGGCCTGCTTCATCACACGGGCAGATTTCACCACTTGGGGCAGGAACATTTTGCCGGCACCAAACAGGTCGCCGACGATGTTCATGCCGGACATCAACGGACCTTCGATCACCTCGATCGGGCGCGCGAACGACTGCCGGGATTCTTCGGTGTCTTCCACGATATGGGTGGTGATGCCCTTGACCAGTGCATGCTCCAGGCGTTTGTTGACTTCCCAGCCACGCCATTCCTCGGTCTCGGCTTCCTTGACGCTGCCATCGCCCTTGTACTTGTCGGCGATGGCGAGCAGGGCGTCGGTGCCTTCCGGGGTACGGTTGAGCACCACGTCTTCCACCGCGTCGCGCAGCTCGGCGGGGATCTGGTCGTAGATCTCCAGTTGGCCGGCGTTGACGATACCCATGGTCAAGCCATTGCGGATCGCATACAGCAGGAACACCGAGTGGATCGCCTCGCGCACCGGGTTGTTGCCGCGGAACGAGAACGACACGTTGGACACGCCGCCCGAGGTCAGCGCATACGGCAGCTCATCGCGGATGTAGGCGCAGGCGTTGATAAAGTCGACGGCGTAGTTGTTGTGTTCTTCAATACCGGTGGCCACGGCAAAGATGTTCGGGTCGAAGATAATGTCTTGGGGCGGGAAGCCCACTTCATTGACCAGAATGTCGTAGGAGCGTTTGCAGATCTCTTTCTTGCGCGCCTCGGTGTCGGCCTGGCCGGCTTCGTCGAACGCCATCACCACCACCGCTGCGCCGTAGCGCTTGCACAGCTTGGCGTGATGGATGAACTGCGGGGCGCCTTCCTTCATGCTGATGGAGTTGACGATGCCCTTGCCCTGGATGCATTTGAGGCCAGCCTCGATCACTTCCCACTTGGAAGAGTCGATCATGATCGGCACACGGGAGATATCCGGCTCGCCGGCAATCAGATTGAGGAAGGTCACCATGGCCTTCTTCGAATCGAGCATGCCCTCGTCCATGTTGATATCGATCACCTGGGCGCCGGCTTCCACCTGCTGCAGGGCGACTTCCAGGGCTTCGGTGTAGTTGTCCTCGCGGATCAGGCGGGCGAACTTGGCTGAACCGGTGATATTCGTGCGTTCGCCGACGTTGACGAACAGCGACTGGCGATCGATGGTAAACGGCTCCAGGCCCGACAGGCGGCAGGCCTTGGGAATGTCCGGGATCGGGCGCGGCGCATAGCCAGCCACGGCCTTGGCGATGGCCTCGATATGCCCCGGCGTGGTGCCGCAGCAGCCGCCGACGATATTGAGGAAGCCGCTCTGGGCGAACTCCTCGATGACCTTGGCGGTTTGCGCTGGCAGCTCGTCGTACTCGCCGAACTCGTTGGGCAGGCCGGCGTTGGGGTGTGCCGATACATAGGTGTCAGCCTTGTTCGACAACTCTTCCAGGTATGGACGCAGCTCACTGGCGCCCAGGGCGCAGTTCAAACCGACGGAAATCGGCTTGGCGTGGCTGATGGAGTTCCAGAACGCCTCGGTGGTCTGGCCCGACAGGGTGCGGCCGGAGGCGTCGGTGATGGTCCCGGAAATCATGATCGGCAGCTCGACACCCAGCTCTTCGTACACGCCCTGCACGGCGAAGATCGCGGCCTTGGCGTTGAGGGTGTCGAAGATGGTTTCGATGAGGATCATGTCCGCACCGCCTTCGATCAGGCCTTTAGTGGCCTCGGTGTAGTTCTCCACCAGTTCATCGAAGGTCACGTTGCGGTAGCCGGGGTTGTTCACATCTGGCGACAGCGAGCAGGTGCGGCTGGTGGGGCCGAGGACGCCGGCGACAAAGCGTGGCTTGTCCGGGGTTTCGAGGGTCTTGGCGTCGGCGACCCGGCGGGCCAGGCGTGCGCCTTCCAGGTTCAGCTCATAGGCCAGCGCCTCCATGCCATAGTCGGCCTGGGACACCTGGGTGGCGTTGAATGTGTTGGTTTCGAGGATGTCGGCACCGGCATCCAGGTACGCCTTCTCGATCCCGCCGATTACATCCGGGCGGGTGAGGATCAACAGGTCGTTGTTGCCCTTGACGTCGCTCGGCCAGTCGGCGAAGCGTTTGCCGCGGTAGTCCTCTTCCTCCAGCTTATAGCTCTGGATCATCGTGCCCATGCCACCATCGAGGATCAGGATGCGTTCCTTGAGGGCTTGCTGGAGGGCTTGCAGGCGAGTGCTACGATCGGACATGGGACTACTCTAATCAGGCATTACGGAGGGCGTGGATCATAGCAAACCTGTGCGCTTTTAGAGCATGTCAGGGTTTTGCATGAATATCGCTCATGTTGATGGCGCGTCGACATCGGTAGAATTGCCGCAATTTTTCAGCGCATGCTTTGAATCGGGACCGGATACATGTCACTTCGCATCATCACCAGTGCCGCCTTGGCGTTGGTCGCCTGCATCGCACAGGCCAACGGACCCGCCCCGGCGATTTCCTATACCCGTGACATTCAGCCGATCTTCACCGAGAAATGCGTGGCTTGCCATGCCTGCTACGACTCCGCCTGCCAGCTCAACCTGGGCAGTGGCGAAGGTGCGGCACGTGGCGCGAGCAAAATCCCCGTGTACAACGGCGAGCGTAGCCAGGCTTCGCAGCCGACCCGACTGTTTTATGACGCCTTTGGCAAGACGGCCTGGCAGCGCCAGGGGTTTGGCTCGGTGCTGGACGCCCAGGGCACCCAGGCCGGGCTGATGGCGCGCATGTTGGAATTGGGCCATAAAACGCCGCTGGCGCCCAATGCCAAGCTGCCTGATGAGATCGTGTTGGGCCTGAACCGCGAGAACATGTGCCCGTTACCCGGTGAGTTCGAGGCCTACGCTGGCGCGCACCCCAAAGAAGGCATGCCGCTGGCCGTCACCGGCCTGACCGACCAGCAGTACCAGACCCTGCAACGCTGGCTGGCGTCCGGCGCGCCAATTGACGAGCAAGGCCTGGCGCCCAGCGCCCAGGAAGCCTTGCAGGTACAGCAATGGGAAAACCTGCTGAACCAGCCCGGCGCGCGGGAAAGCCTGGTGGCGCGCTGGCTGTACGAGCATCTGTTCCTGGCCCATATCTATTTTGAAGGCGGCGAGCCGGGGCATTATTTCCAGTGGGTACGCTCGCGTACGCCCAGTGGCCAGCCGATCGACCTGATCAACACCCGGCGTCCCAATGACGATCCGGGCACCCAGGTGTACTACCGCTTGTGGCCGGTACAAGGGGTGATCGTGCACAAGACCCACATCACCTATCCGTTCAGCGCGGCGAAGATGGCGCGGATCAAGTCGCTGTTCTACAGCGGCGACTGGCAAGCCGTGGCATTACCGGGCTATGGGCCTGGCCGCCGGGCCAACCCGTTCGAAACCTTCGAGGCAATCCCGGCCAAGGCGCGCTACCAGTTCATGCTGGATAACGCCGAATACTTCGTGCGCACCTTTATCCGTGGGCCGGTGTGCCGGGGGCAGATTGCCACGGACGTGATCCGCGACAACTTCTGGACCCTGTTCCAGGATCCGGACCACGACTTGTACATCACCGATGCCCGTTATCGCGGCCAGGCCACGCCGTTGCTGGCGATGCCGGGGCAGAACGATGACGTGGGCAGCGTGCTGGGCCTGTGGCTGGCCTACCGCGACAAACGCAATGAGTACGAGGCCCTGCGCCGCGACAACTACGCCGACTTGCCGGCGCCGGGCTGGTCGAGCCTGTGGGAGGGCAATGACAACGCGCTGCTGAGCATTTTCCGCCACTTCGACAGTGCCTCGGTGACCAAGGGCCTGATTGGCGAAGTGCCGCAGACTATGTGGCTATTCGACTACCCACTGCTGGAGCGCACCTATTACCAGTTGGCGGTCAATTTCGATGTGTTTGGCAATGTCTCGCACCAGGCCCAGACGCGCCTGTATTTCGACCTGATCCGCAATGGCGCCGAGCAGAACTTCCTGCGCCTGATGCCTGCGGACTCACGGGATGGTTTCCTTGATGACTGGTACCAGAACAGCGGCAAGGTCAAGCTGTGGCTGGACTATGAAGCCATCGACAACGACAGGCCCACGGGCCTGAAGCTGGATGCACAGGACCCGAAGCGTGACTTTGCCAACCAGTTGCTTGCCCGTTATGGCCATTTGAATGCCAGCCCGGATCCGATCAATCGCTGCATAAGCGCCTATTGCTCACGTCCCGGTATCGACCCGCAACTGCGCGACGCCGAACAGACCCTCAGTCGCCTGACCTCAAGGCCGGCGGCCGGGCTCAAGGTGATCGAGCAATTGCCCGAAGCCACCCTGCTGCGCATCCAGACCCGCAGCGGCAAACGCGAGGTCTACAGCCTGCTGCGCAACCGCGCCCACAGTAACGTGGCATTCATGTTGGGCGAGGCTTATCGCTATCAGCCGGGCCTGGATACCCTGACGATCTACCCAGGCGTGCTCAGCAGCTACCCCAACTTCATCTTCAACGTGCCGGCCGAGGATGTACCGGAGTTCGTCGAAGACATGGAGTTGGCCAGGGACGCCAAGCGTTTTGAGCGGATTGTCGAGCGCTGGGGCATCCGCCGCAGTCACCCGCAGTTCTGGGAGTACTTCCACGATTTGTCGCAGTACCTGCACGAAACCACGCCGGTGGAAGAGGGTGTGCTGGACATGAATCGCTACGAGAACCTGTAGATGCGGATTTGCCTGACAAAAATACTAGGACTTTGTACCGCGCAGGCGATTGGCGTAAACTGCCAGCAAGCCTGTGAGGAGTTCCCATGACTGCCATAACCATTACCGACGCCGCCCACGATTACCTGGCTGATCTGCTGTCCAAGCAGAACACCCCGGGTATCGGCATCCGCGTCTTCATTACCCAGCCTGGCACCCAGTACGCAGAGACGTGCATTGCCTACTGCAAGCCGGGGGAAGAAAAGCCTGAAGACACCGCCCTGGGGCTCAAGAGCTTCACCGCGTACATCGACGCCTTCAGCGAAGCCTTCCTTGACGATGCCGTGGTCGACTACGCCACTGACCGCATGGGTGGCCAATTGACCATCAAGGCCCCTAACGCCAAGGTGCCGAACGTCAATGCCGACAGCCCGGTCAATGAGCGCATCAACTATTACCTGCAAACCGAAATCAACCCGGGCCTGGCCAGCCATGGCGGCCAGGTCAGCCTGATCGACGTGGTGGATGACGGCATCGCCGTGCTCAAGTTCGGTGGTGGCTGCCAGGGCTGCGGCCAGGCTGACGTGACCTTGCGCGAAGGTATCGAGCGCACGTTGCTGGAGCGGATCCCCGAGCTCAAGGGTGTACGTGACGTGACCGACCACACGCAGAAAGAAAACGCCTACTACTAAGTAAGGTGTTCACTGCAGATAAAAACGGCGCCCCGTGAGCGCCGTTTTTTTATGCCAATAAATCATTGCCTTACACAACCTTTCTAACAAAGAAGATCAACTGTGGGGACGGGCTTGCTCGCGATAGCGGTGTACCAGTCAGTGCATCTATTACTGACAAACCGCCATCGCGAGCAAGCCCGCTCCCACATTTTGTCCTGCGTAGTATCAGGGCCGGTAGAGGTGGGCGTGACTTGCGCGATACAGCGAGGATTCGCTGAAGTGATCACTGGCCAACACCCGGCCCACCACGATCAGCGCCGTGCGCCTGAAACCCTTCTCCGCGACCTTTTCGACAATATCCGCCAAGGTGCCAAGGGCCCAATCCTGATCCGGCCACGTCGCGCGATGCACCACGGCAATCGGGCAATCCGCGCCATAGTGCGGCAGCAGTTCGGCGACGATTCTCTCCAGATGATTGACCCCCAGGTGCACCGCCATGGTCGTGCCATGGCTGGCCAGGCTGGCGAAGGCTTCACCGGCCGGCATCGTGGTTTTGTCCGCATAACGGGTCAGGATCACGCTTTGGGCGATATCCGGCAGGGTCAGTTCAGTTTCCAGCAGCGCGGCACAGGCTGCCACCGCCGTGACCCCGGGAATGATCTGGAAGGGGATCCCCAGCTCGCGCAAATGGCGGATTTGTTCGCCAATCGCCCCATACAGGCTCGGATCACCGGAATGTACCCGCGCCACGTCCTGGCCTTTTTCATGGGCGACCTTGATCAAGCCAATGATCTGCTCCAGGTTCAGTTCGGCGCTGTTGACCACCTGTTCGGCCCGATGCCCTTCGAGTACGGCAGCCGGCACCAGTGAGCCTGCGTAGATGATCACCGGGCAACTGCGGATCAGGCGCTGGCCCTTGACGGTGATCAGTTCCGGGTCGCCGGGACCAGCGCCGATGAAGAAAACAGTCATGGAAAAATCCTGTGCAAAAGCGGGCGAGCATGAGGACGGCTCATGATCGAGAGGGGCAATTATCGGACTTTAGCCGGCACAGGCCAATGCAAACGTGGCCCTGGCGGCTTTTTTGCGGGTGATCAGCAGTCGGGCAGGGGCGTTGGCGAGCTGTTCTGCCAATGCCAAAGCGGCACTTTCGGCGATGCCGTAGCACCCTGTATGGGCGAAAACCACAGCCGACCTGTGGCTCAATCGCCCTTCGTAAGGCAGCAGTTGTTGTGCATCAAAGCACTGCAATGGCAGATTCAAGGCGTTGGCCAGGGCGATCATGCCCGGTTCATCACGCTTGTGGGCAATACTTGCCAATGCGTTTATCTGGCCGGGGTCGATACCGGCCTCGGCCAGAGCGCTGTTGAACAGTTCCAGCAAGGCCTCAACCTCACAGCCACGCTGACAACCCAGGCCGACAGTCAGAATCATGCCGCGTATTGATCGTCACGATTGCGGCGAAACAACCAGGCGCTGATCAGCCCCAAAGCCAGCCAGAACGCGACGTTGGTCAGCTGCGAGGCGATCTTGAATTGGGCTTCCAATGCTTCGGGGGCGAGCATCGAGTGAACTTCCGGCTGTGGCGCACCCATGACATGGGGCACCGCCAGGATCGCCACGCCAAGGATTTTCAGCAGCCAGTTGCGGCCAAACACAATCAACGCAATGCCAGCGGCGGTAGACGCTGCCGTGCCGATCCACCAGATCTGCCGTTGCGCCAGGTCAGCCGCCGCAGTGCCCGGCAGCTCAGGCGGCAAACCGAGGGTGGGAGCCAGAACAAAGGTCGCATAGCCGGCCAGGCCCCAGAGCAAGCCCTGGGCGGTGCGCGTCGGGGCGCGCAGGGTGTACAAGCCGGCCAGCATCAGCGCAAAACCGACGGCGACCACCAGGTTGCCGCCGGTGGTGGACAGCACGCGTTGCCAGCCATCTTCAGGCTCCCACGCTTCGGCGTCGTGGCTATGGGCCGCAGCGCCTGCGGCATGCTCATGCACTTCGGTCGCAGCCGGGGCGTTTTCGAAGGTCTCGGCCTGCAGAATCAGCGGAGCCACCCAGAAACTCTGCAGCAGAGTCAGCAACAGGGCGGCCAGCAGGCCGGTGAACCCTGCGGTTTGCGCAATACGCTTGATCATGGCGGCAGGTCTCAATGGCACGGGAAGGCGGCGCTGTGGCGCGTATCGTGGGCGGCGTTGTGCACGGCCTCGATATGGGAGAACCCGGCGAAATACACCAGGCACGCACCGAGGATCGACGCGCCGATGGCGGCGGTCAGGCGTTGGCTCAAAGTGGCGCTGGTGCTGGCGGTATGTGAGGTGCTGCTGATGATCGACATGGCACGTCCCTTTCGAGTGGCAGGGTGACACGAGCGCATGAAAACCCCGCGAGCCGGGCGCGCAGGGTTCTGAACAGCGCCCGCCCACCGCGGGTTTGTTATCTGATTGTTCGGGCCGGTCTCCGGGCTTGCGAGGGGCTCTGGGCCTGAAAGCATCACCTTCCCATGCCGGGGCACAGTGGATCTGACGCTTCGCTCGCTTACCGTTGCGGGGGCAGCACCGGACTGTCATGCAGGCATGAGTCACCGGTTTCCCGTTTCACCCTGTGAAGGGCACCTGAAACAAGATGTGTAGGAGAGCATGGGCGCGGGACGGCCGTCAATCTGTACCTGTGGCGAGGAGGTCAGGCTTGAGCGACCGCTTTTCAATTGACCGGTCCTCATGCACTGCGTAGCCTTGCACGTTCGAGGTTCTTCGGCCCCGGTCGAAGCTAAGAAGGGAACGCGGTCCAAGCCGCGGCTGCCCCCGCAACTGTAAAGGGTTTATCTGACTGCTACGCCACTGCCTGAACCCGGCGGGAAGGCGCAGCCAGCGCCAGCCACCAGGCTGGCAAGCCCCAAGCCAGGAGACCTGCCTCGCAACCGATTTTCCATTTCAACCGGGCGGGGTGATCCGGTGACGAATCCAGCGCCTGCGCGCCGCCGCAGGGCCAGTCGTCCCGTATGCCCGCCCCAAAGGGCATCCGATGAAAACACTGGCCAAACTCCCCGTCACTATCGTCACCGGCTTTCTCGGCTCGGGCAAAACCACCTTGCTGCGCCATATGCTGGATAACGCCCAGGGCCGCCGCATTGCCGTGATCGTCAACGAGTTCGGTGAGCTGGGCATCGACGGCGAGATCCTCAAGCAGTGCTCCATCGGTTGCACGGAAGAAGAAGCCAACGGCCGTGTGTATGAGCTGGCTAACGGCTGCCTGTGCTGCACCGTGCAGGAAGAGTTCTTCCCGGTGATGCGTGAACTGGTCGCGCGCCGTGGCGACCTTGACCATATCCTGATCGAAACTTCCGGCCTGGCCCTGCCAAAACCGCTGGTCCAGGCCTTCCAATGGCCGGAAATCCGCAGCGCCTGCACCGTAGACGCCGTGATTACCGTGGTCGACAGCCCGGCCGTGGCCGCCGGCACCTTCGCTGCATTCCCGGATCAGGTCGACGCCCAGCGTAAACTGGATCCCAATCTGGACCACGAATCACCGCTGCACGAACTGTTTGCCGACCAACTGGCCAGCGCCGACCTGGTGATCCTCAACAAAACCGACCTGATCAGCGCCGAAGACCTGGCCCGGGTACGCCTGGAAGTCGCCGAAGAACTGCCGCCAGCGGTGAAGATCGTCGAAGCCAGCAGCGGCCGCCTGCCCCTGGACGTATTGATTGGCCTGGGCGCCGGTTCCGAGGAACATATCGATGGGCGCCACAGTCATCACGATCATCACCACGAAGGTGAAGACGATCACGATCACGATGCTTTTGACTCCATCTCCATCGACCTGCCACAGGCTGACGAAGCGCTGCTGCTCGATGCCTTGACCCAGTTGGTGGTGCAACACGGCATCCTGCGTGTCAAAGGTTTTGCGGCGATCCCGAACAAGCCGATGCGCCTGCTGATCCAGGGCGTGGGCACGCGTTTCGACAAGCACTTCGACCGCGCCTGGAGCGCCGACGAAGCACGCATCACGCGCCTGGTGCTGATCGGCCAGGATCTGGATGCCGCTGGCCTCGAAGCGCAACTGCGCGCTGCGCTCAGCGTTTAACCCATGCATCTGCTCAGGACCCAGCCCGGTGGTTTCATCAGCGATGACAACATCGCCGACCTTGGACAAACCCCCGCCGAGCTGGTGATCCTGTGCAGCGGTGATTCCAGCCTGGCGCTGCTGGCCGAAGCGGCGCAGCAACTGCCCGACGACTACCCGAGCCTGCGCCTGGCCAACCCGATGCAGGTGCAGAACCACGCCTCGGTGGACCTGTACGTCGACCAAGTGCTGCGCCACGCCAAGGTCATCCTGATTTCCCTGCACGGCGGCATCGGTTATTGGCGTTACGGTATCCAGCGCCTGGTGGAGCTGGCCGGGCAAGGCGTGCAGTTGATTCTGGTACCGGGGGACGACCGCCCCGATCCTGAACTCAGCAGCTTGAGTAGCGTCTGCGCCGCAGAACGCGACCGCCTGTGGCACTTTCTGCGCCAGGGCGGGCTGGGTAATGCGCTGGATTTCTATCGCTGCCTGGCCAGTAGCTACTTGGGCCGTGATTACCCGTGGGCCGAGCCGCAAACCCTGCCGCGCACGGCGATTTATCACCCGCACCAGGCCAATGCCCGCCTGAATCACTGGCAGGCAGACTGGAACGCCGAATGGCCGGTGGCGGCGGTGCTGTTCTACCGTTCGCACTTGCAGGCGGCCAATACTGGTTTTATTGATGTTTTCTGCCAGCGCTTGCAGGCGGCGGGTCTTAACCCGCTGCCGATGGCGGTGGCCAGTTTGAAAGAGCCCGGCTGCCTGGCGGTGGTCGAGGATCTGCTGGATGAGGTTCAGGCGGCGGTGATTCTCAACACCACCGGGTTTGCCCAATCCAGCCCCGAAGCCCCCCATTTGCGACCGTTTCGCCGCAATATCCCGGTGATCCAGGCGATCTGCGCCCAGGACAACCAACCCGGCTGGGAAGCCAGCGAACAGGGCCTGGGGCCCCGCGACCTGGCGATGCACATCGCCTTGCCGGAACTGGACGGGCGCATCATCAGCCGTCCGATCAGCTTCAAGGATCTGGCCTGGCGCAGCGAACGCAGTCAGTCGGACGTGGTGTGCTACCGCGCGGCGCCCGAGCGCATGGACTTCGTAGCCGAGCTGGCAGGGCGCTGGGTCGAGCTGGCACGGGTGCCAAATGCAGATAAACGTATCGCACTGATTCTCGCCAATTACCCGACCCGCGACGGGCGCATCGGCAACGGCGTGGGCCTGGACACACCGGCCGCCGCCTTGAATATCCTGCTTGCCCTGCAAGCCGAGGGCTATCCGCTGCCGCAAACGCTACCCGGCAGCGGCACCGCCCTGATCCACGAGCTGCTCGGCGGTGTGACCAACGACCTCGATAGCCTCGACCTGCGCCCTTGCCAGCAAAGCCTGGGCCTGGATGAATACGAGGCGATGTTCATGCGCCTGCCCCAAGCTAATCGCCAGGCCGTGCTGGAACGCTGGGGCACACCACACAACGACCCGATGTGTCGCGACGGGCGCATGATGATCGCCGGCCTGCGCCTGGGCCTGACCTTTGTCGGCATCCAGCCGGCCCGGGGTTACCAGGTGGATGCCAGCGCGGTCTACCACGACCCGGATCTGGTACCGCCCCACGCTTACCTGGCGTTCTATTTTTGGCTGCGCCACACCTATGGCGCCCATGGCGTGATCCACGTCGGCAAGCATGGCAACCTGGAGTGGTTGCCGGGCAAAGGCGTCGGGCTGTCCGAGAACTGCTGGCCGGATGCGCTACTGGGCCCGTTGCCCAATATCTATCCGTTTATCGTCAACGATCCGGGCGAGGGCGCCCAGGCCAAGCGCCGTACCCAGGCGGTGATCATCGACCACCTGATGCCGCCGCTGACCCGCGCCGAAACCTACGGCCCGCTGCGCAACCTGGAGTTGTTGGCGGACGAGTATTACGAAGCGCAGTTGCTCGACCCACGCCGCGCCCTGGAACTGCAGAAGGACATCCTCAAGCTGGTGCGCGAAACCCGCATCGATCAAGAACTTGAGCTGGACAATGATGCCGATGCTGCCGTCTGGCTGCCGCGCCTGGACACCTACCTGTGCGATTTGAAGGAATCGCAGATCCGCGATGGCCTGCATATCTTTGGCGAGTCGCCAGAGGGCCGCTTGCGTATCGACACCTTGCTGGCCCTGCTGCGTATCCCGCGTGGCGACGGGCGCGGTCCGCAATCGAGCCTGCTGCGGGTGTTGGCCAAGGCCTTCGAGCTGGGTTTTGACCCGCTGGACTGTGCCCTGGCAGAACCCTGGACCGGGCGACGCCCCGAGGTGTTGCAGAAGATCGACGGACAGTTGTGGCGCACCGCTGGCGATACCCGTGAACGCCTGGAGCTGTATGCGGCGCGGTTGATCGAACAAGCACTGGAAGGACCGCTCGAACAGCTTGAGGAGCCCGGTTGGGAGGAAGTGAAATCGGTGATCGAAAGCCTGCGCATCGTCGTCGCGCCGCGCCTGGATGCCTGCGGCCCGGCGGAAATGCGCGGTTTGCTGGATGCCCTGGGCGGTCGTTTCGTGCCGGCCGGGCCCAGCGGTGCGCCGAGCCGTGGGCGCCTCGATGTACTGCCGACCGGGCGTAACTTCTTCACCGTGGATGTGCGCAATCTGCCGACCACCACCGCCTGGCGTATCGGCTTCCAGTCCGCACACCTGATGCTTGAGCGCCACCTGCAGGACCACGGCGACCATTTGCGCCAACTCGGGCTTTCCGTGTGGGGTACCGCGACCATGCGCACCGGCGGCGACGATATCGCCCAGGCCATGGCGTTGATGGGCGTGCGTCCGGTGTGGGCCACAGGTAGCCAGCGCGTCGATGACTTTGAAATCCTGCCAATCAGCCTGCTGGACCGCCCAAGGGTTGATGTCACGCTGCGGGTGTCCGGTTTCTTTCGCGATGCCTTCGCCAACCTGATCCGCCTGTTCGATGCTGCGGTGCAGGCGGTTGCGGCGCTGGATGAGCCGGACGACATGAACCCACTGGCGGCCAAGGTGCGCAGTGAGCGCAAGGCGTTGATTGCGTCTGGCCTGGACGAAGACGCGGCGACCCGGCAGGCGGGCTGGCGCATTTTTGGCGCCAAGCCCGGCGCATATGGCGCGGGCGTGCAGGGCGCCATTGACGGTCGTTTATGGCAAAGTCGCGAAGACTTGGCCGAGGTCTACCTCAATTGGGGCGGCTACGCCTATGGTGGTTCTGATGAAGGCACCGCCGCCCGCGAACAATTCGTCCGGCGCTTGAGCCAGGTGCAGGCGGTGCTGCAGAACCAGGACAACCGTGAGCACGATCTGCTCGACTCCAATGACTACTATCAATTCCAGGGTGGCATGCTCGCCGCCGTGGAGACCCTGAGCGGCGAAAAGGCCGCCAGCTACCATGGCGATCATAGCCAGCCGGACCTGCCGAAAATCCGCACACTGAAGGAAGAGCTGAACCGGGTGATCCGTTCCCGCGCCGCCAATCCCAAGTGGATCGAAGGGGTCAAGCGCCACGGCTATAAAGGCGCGTTCGAGATGGCGGCGACGGTGGACAATCTGTTCGCCTTTGACGCTACCACCGCGCTGATCGACGATCATCAATATGCATTGCTGGCCGATGCCTACCTGCTCGACCCCGACACTCGGGCGTTTGTGCAGCAGCACAATCCCGATGCCCTGCGTGACATGACCGAGCGCATGCTGGAAGCCCAGCAGCGCGGGATGTGGCAGGAACCGGGGGCGTACCGCGAGGCATTGGAAAACCTGTTGCTGGATATAGAAGAAGACACCTGATGCTTACCAGAGCGCACGCCTCACGGTAGGAGCGAGCTTGCTCGCGAAAAACGCAAGGGCAACGCGCTCATCCAGAATGCTCGCGTCAACCTTGACTATTTTCGCGAGCAAGCTCGCTCCTACAGGGGCGCTACAGAATTCATCGAGATATCAGTATGACTGACACCCCGCATTTCCCACTGTCCGCCGTGGTCGGCGCCGACGAGCTGAAGCTGGCGCTGTGCCTGACCGCCATCGACCCGAAGATCGGCGGTGTGTTGATCGAAGGCCCGCGCGGCATGGCCAAGTCCACCCTGGCCCGTGGCCTGGCAGACCTGCTGGCCAGCGGGCAGTTTGTCACCTTGCCTTTGGGCGCCACTGAAGAGCGCCTGGTGGGCACCCTCGACCTGGATGCAGCACTTGGCGAAGGCCGGGCGCAGTTTTCCCCCGGTGTATTGGCCAAGGCCGACGGCGGCGTGCTGTATGTCGATGAAGTCAACTTGCTGCCCGACCACTTGGTGGACCTGTTGCTCGACGTCGCCGCCAGCGGCACCAACCTGATCGAGCGCGACGGTATCTCCCACCGGCATGCGGCGCGCTTCGTGCTGATCGGCACCATGAACCCGGAAGAGGGTGAATTGCGCCCGCAACTGCTGGATCGCTTTGGTTTCAATGTGGCGTTGAGCGGGCAGACGTTGCCGGCCGAGCGTGGGCAGATCATCCGTCGGCGCCTGGATTTCGACAGCGATGCCCAGGGTTTCTGTGCGCAGTGGGCTGGACAACAGGCCGCGTTGCGCGAGCGTTGTACCCAGGCTCGCGCGCGACTGGACAGCATCGCCCTGGATGATCAGGCCCTGGCACAGATTACCGAGCGCTGCTTTGCGGCCGGTGTCGATGGCCTGCGCGCCGACCTGGTGTGGCTGCGCGGGGCGCGGGCGCATGCGGCCTGGCGTGGGGCCCCGGCGATCAGTGAGGAAGATATAGAAGCGGTAGCCGAGTTTGCCTTGCGTCATCGGCGCCAGGAGCAAGTATCGCCCGCAAGCCCGCCCGACAGCGCTCAGGCGCCCAAGCCCTCTGAGTCCCCTGAGTCTTCTGTTGGCCAGGGCCAGTGGGGCGAAATGCCTGCGCCTGCGCAAGCCATGGGCGCCCGGCGTGAAGTGCCGGCCTGGCCAAAAAAGCCCTAGGCATTCGCCCCCGGCCTGACGTGGGGGCGGATGCCCGGCCCAAGGCGGGTCGACTGGACAAGGGCAGGCAGGGGCGGGCACGCAATGGCGCCGAGGGCTCGGTCAACTGGCCGGCGACCTTGCTCGGCGGGCGGCCGCAACGTCGGGCAGACCTGGTGTATCGACTGCGCAGTCGTTCGCCCCATGAACTGTGGTTGGTGATCGTCGATGCGTCGGCGTCTACCCGTCGCCATCAAGCCTTGAGTGACGCCAAAGGCGTGCTTGCCCAGGTGTTTGACGATGCTTATCGCCAGCGCGCGCGATTGGCGTTGTTGACGGTGAGCGGGCAAGTGCCGAGCTGGCAGGTACAAGGCTTGAAGGCTGCCAAAGGTTTGGGCCGCTGGTTGCAAGCGTTGGGCGCCGGTGGTGGTACGCCGCTGCTGGCGGCATTGACCGAGGCCGGGCACTGGCTCAAGGCCCGCCGTCAGCGCTACCCGGCCGAGCAGCAACGGTTGCTGGTGATGACCGATGGCCGGCTCAAGGATATCGGTCCATTACCGCTGCTGGATTGTCCGGGGTTGTTGGTGGATATCGAACGTGGGCCGATCCGGCTGGGGCGGGCTCGGGAGCTGGCTGCCGGGTTGCAGGTCGATTATCGGCATATTGATAGTCTGTAGCGATGAGGCCCGCAAACCCACCCCACAAATATCAACCCGCCCCCGGCACATTCGGCCAAAGATCCGCCACCAGAAACAGCCGCTCCGCTTCCTCCCAGTCCCCGCCGTTCGGAATCATCCGCACCAACAACTGTGCCGGCGCCATCGGGTCAAGGTCGGCCAGCCAGCGCTGCATCTGTTCTTCACTCCAGATTTTCCCGGCAGGGTAATGCGCCGGTGCAAGCCAGGCATGGCGGGGCAGCGGCTGCCAGCGGCCCGCTGGACTGTTGCGGATAAAGTCCAGCCAGTCACGCTGATGCAACCAGCGCCCCCGCAAGTGCTGGGGGTGGGCGCCAAGGGGCGGCCCAGCCTCGCCGGGCCAGGGGTACAGCAAGTAGCCTCCCAGCCACAGATGGGCATCGAACTGTTGGATATCCAGCGCCGCCAGTACCTCGCGACTTTCCGCCCTGGCCGAGATGGGCAGTTGATGGTCAGTCAGATGCGCCAGTTTGCGATCCAGTCGGTCATGGCAGCCAGGGCCCAGCCACTGTGCCGTGTCCTGGCCGCTGCCGTCCTGGGGGCCGAGGTAGAGTTTGATCGCCAGTTCCAGGTGATGCACGCCGTCGCGGTCGCGCAGCAGCATGTCCAGCTCGCCCAGGGTATGCCCGGCCTGGCGGATCGGCAGGTTGGCCGCCAGCAATTGCACGCCTGGGGCATGTTGCACCGCAAACTGCCAAAGGCGCTCGTAATACAGGCCCAGGCGCCGGGTACGGGCCAGGCTCAGCCAATGCAGCAGGGCGCTGCTGTCCTGGTCCAGTTGCTTGAGCCATTGCTCCAGTGCCGCGGGTTGCTGTACCCAGTCGCTGCCGGCCAGGGGATGACGCTGGGGCCAGGGTGTCTGTTCCAGCATCGGCGGGGCGAGGATCACCCACGCCAGGTCCCGCACCTCGGGATGACGTAATTGACGGGGCAGGTACTGCAAGTCTGGGAACGGATTCATGGTCCGAGCATAGCTGTTTCCTACTTCCGGCGTGATCGTGCCGGGTGTTGAGAACCGTTGTCGTCTGGGCCCTGGGGCGACAAAGGATTTTGTCTAACGCGGCCTTTCGCCCATAATCGTTCTTTTTGCCAGACCCAAACCCCGCAGGAGCCCCATGGAGCAATTTCGCAATATCGGCATCATCGGTCGCCTGGGCAGTACCCAGGTTCTGGACACCGTCCGCCGGCTGAAAAAGTTTCTGCTTGAGCGCCACCTGCATGTGATCCTCGAAGACACCATCGCCGAGATTCTGCCAGGCCACGGCCTGCAGACCTCGTCGCGCAAAATGCTCGGTGAAGTCTGTGACATGGTGATCGTGGTCGGCGGCGACGGCAGCCTGCTCGGCGCAGCCCGGGCCCTGGCGCGGCATAACGTGCCGGTGCTGGGGATCAACCGGGGCAGCCTGGGGTTCCTCACCGATATCCGCCCCGACGACCTGGAAGTCGAAGTGGCCAAGGTGCTGGACGGTCATTACCTGGTGGAAAACCGCTTCCTGCTGCAAGCCGAAGTGCGTCGCCACGGCGAAGCCATCGGCCAGGGTGATGCCCTCAATGACGTGGTGCTGCACCCTGGCAAATCGACGCGGATGATCGAGTTCGAGTTGTACATCGACGGCCAGTTCGTCTGCAGTCAGAAAGCCGACGGCCTGATCGTCGCCACGCCCACCGGTTCCACGGCCTACGCGCTGTCGGCGGGCGGGCCGATCATGCATCCCAAGCTCGATGCCATTGTGATCGTGCCGATGTACCCCCATATGTTGTCGAGCCGGCCGATTGTGGTCGATGGCAACAGTGAGCTGAAAATCGTGGTTTCCAAAGACATGCAGATCTACCCGCAAGTCTCCTGTGACGGGCAGAACCACTTCACCTGCGCCCCCGGTGACACCATCACCGTGAGCAAAAAGGCGCAGAAGTTGCGGTTGATCCACCCGCTGGATCACAACTACTACGAAGTGTGCCGCACCAAGCTGGGCTGGGGCAGCCGCTTGGGGGGTGGAGGCGACTGATGCTCGATCCCGCGCGTAGCTACGACCTGATTGGTGACGTGCACGGTTGCGCTCATACCCTTGAGCACCTGCTCGACCAGATGGGTTACCACAAGCAGGGCGGCACCTGGCGCCATCCTTCACGCATGGCGGTGTTCCTCGGCGATATCATCGACCGTGGCCCGCGCATTCGCGAGGCGCTGCATATCGTCCATGACATGGCCGAAGCCGGCCAGGCGCTGTGCATCATGGGCAACCATGAATTCAACGCCCTGGGCTGGAGCACATTGGCGCCGCCTGGCAGTGGCAAGCAGTACGTACGTGAACATTCGCCACGCCACGCGCGGCTGATCCACGAGACTTTGACCCAGTTCGAACACCATCCGGCTGACTGGCACGACTTCCTCGGCTGGTTCTACGACATGCCGTTGTTTGTCGACGCCGGGCGTTTCCGGGTGGTACACGCCTGCTGGGATTCGGGGCTGATCGAACCGCTGCGCGGGCAATTCCCGGACGGCTGTATCGACGAGCACTTCCTGCAGGCCGCAGCGGTACCTGGCAGTTTTGCCTGCAACGCCTTCGACCGCCTGTTGCGCGGCACCGACATGCGCCTGCCGGACGGCCTGACGCTGACCGGCGGCGACGGGCTGACCCGCTCGTTCTTTCGCACCAAATTCTGGGAAGACGATCCGAAAACCTACGGCGATATCGTGTTCCAGCCCGATGCCTTGCCCGACCCTGTGGCGCGTACGCCTTTGTCGTCGAGTGAGAAAAATTCCTTGCTGCGCTATGGCGTCGATGAACCGCTGTTGTTCGTCGGCCACTACTGGCGCAGTGGCAAACCGGCGCCGATTCGCTCGAACCTGGCCTGCCTGGACTACAGCGCAGTGCTGTACGGCAAGCTGGTAGCGTACCGACTGGACCAGGAAACCCGCCTCGATCCGAACAAGTTTGTCTGGGTCGATGTCGAGCGCCCCGAGGTGATTTCATGAGTAGCGTGGCGGTTTTACGTTTGCCGCTGAATGTGGACCTGGGCGGCTTCGTCAAGCTGTTGCAGCGCATGCAGGTGCCCCATCGCGTCAGCGAAGAGGCCGGCGAGCAAGTGCTGTGGGTGCCGGACGCGATCAGCGAGGACGTGCGCAGCCTGTATCAACGCTTTCCTGCCGGCGACCCGGACCAGCAGCTGGATATTCCCCAGGAACAGATGGCCAAGCGTCCCGGTTTTCTCCAGCAATTGCGCCACAGCCCACTGACGGCCGGTGTATTGCTGCTGAGCCTGATCGTCGCTGCGCTGACCCTGCTTGGCGATAACCTGCAAACCATGAGCTGGCTGACTTTCCTGAATTTCCACGTGGCCGGTGAATACCTGTACTTCACCCCCCTGGCCGACAGCCTGGCGGCGGGGCAGTGGTGGCGGTTGGTGACGCCGATGCTGATCCACTTCGGCATCCTGCACCTAGCCATGAACGGCATGTGGTACTGGGAACTGGGGCGGCGCATCGAGTCGCGCCAGGGCAGTATCAACCTGCTGGGCCTGACCCTGCTGTTCAGCCTGGTGTCCAACTACGCGCAATACACTTTTGGCGGGCCTGGCCTGTTCGGTGGTTTGTCTGGCGTGCTGTACGGCCTGCTGGGCCATTGCTGGATCTACCAGATGCTCGCGCCCAACCCGGCGTATCGCCTGCCGCGTGGCGTGCTGGTGATGATGCTGGTGTGGTTGTTGCTTTGCCTGTCGGGGCTGGTCTCGATGATCGGTTTCGGCGAAATCGCCAATGCGGCCCATGTCGGCGGCTTGCTGGTCGGATGCCTGACGGGCTTGCTGGGCGGCTTGTACAGCCGTCACAGGCAGGCCCAGTAAACCTTCTAATTTGTTAAGGAAGAGTCTTATGTCCTCTTTTGCTGAAATGATCGAAAACATCACCCCGGATATCTACCAGAGCCTCAAGCTCGCCGTGGAAATCGGCAAATGGTCCGATGGCCGTAAGCTCACCGCCGAACAGCGCGAGCTGTCCCTGCAGGCGATGATCGCCTGGGAGCTGCAAAACCTGCCGGAAGACCAGCGCACCGGCTATATGGGCCCGCAGGAATGCCAATCGAAGTCGACCCCGGTGGAAAACATCCTGTTCAAGTCGGATGCCATCCATTGATTGAGATTGGCCGTGGTGCAGTCAGCAAGATGTCGGCGCAACTGGGTTCGCCGACCGTTCAATACGCTTTTCGCCTGGGCGATACCGAGGTGCCGGTCAACCCGTTGATCGGCACGCATGTGCGCCTGGAATACCTCGGTGCGATCCACTGCACCCATTGCGGACGAAAGACCAAGACCAGCTTCAGCCAGGGCTATTGCTACCCGTGCATGACCAAGCTGGCCCAGTGCGACCTGTGCATCATGAGCCCCGAGCGCTGCCATTTTGATGCCGGCACTTGCCGCGACCCGGCCTGGGGCGAAAAATTCTGCATGACCGACCATGTGGTGTACCTGGCGAATTCGTCGGGGATCAAGGTCGGCATCACCCGCGCCACCCAGTTGCCCACGCGCTGGCTGGACCAGGGTGCAAGCCAGGCGCTGCCGATCATGCGCGTGGCCACACGCCAGCAATCGGGCTTCGTCGAGGACGTGTTGCGCAGCCAAGTGGCCGACAAGACCAACTGGCGCGCGTTGCTCAAGGGCGACGCGGCGGCGGTGGACCTCAAGCAGGTACGCGACGAGCTGTTCGTCTCCTGCGCCGATGGCCTGCTGCAATTGCAGGAACGCTTTGGCCTGCAGGCCATCCAACCGGTAACCGATATCGAACCCCTCGAAATCCGCTACCCGGTGGAGCAATATCCGGCCAAGATCGTCAGCTTCAACCTGGACAAGAACCCGATTGCCGAAGGCACGCTGCTGGGGATCAAGGGCCAATACCTGATCTTCGATACCGGCGTTATCAATATTCGTAAATACACGGCTTACCAGCTCGCCGTGCATCAGTAGAAGGATTTCACGCATGCGCACCGAACAACCGAAGATGATTCACCTGAAGGACTATCAGGCGCCCGAGTACCTGATCGACGAGACCCACCTGACCTTCGAGTTGTTCGAGGACCACAGCCTGGTCCACGCGCAGCTGGTGATGCGCCGCAATCCCGAGCGCGGCGCCGGCTTGCCGCCACTGGTACTGGACGGCCAGCAACTGGAGCTGTTGAGCGTGACCCTGGGCGACCGGGAACTGAGCGTCGACGACTACCAGTTGACTGACAGCCACCTGACCTTGCACCCGGCCAGCGACACCTTTACGGTCGATACCAGCGTACGCATCCACCCGCAAACCAACACCGCCCTGGAAGGCCTGTACAAATCCAGCGGCATGTTCTGCACCCAATGCGAGGCCGAGGGCTTTCGCAAGATCACTTATTACCTGGATCGCCCGGACGTGATGAGCACGTTCACCACCACCGTGATCGCCGAGCAGCACAGCTATCCGGTGCTGCTGTCCAACGGCAACCCGATTGCCAGCGGCCCCGGCGAAGACGGCCGGCACTGGGCGACCTGGGAAGACCCTTTCAAGAAACCGGCCTACCTGTTCGCCCTGGTGGCCGGCGACCTGTGGTGCGTCGAAGACACCTTCACCACCATGAGCCAGCGCACCGTCGCGTTGCGCATCTATGTCGAGCCGGAAAACATCGACAAGTGCCAGCACGCCATGAACAGCCTGAAGAAGTCCATGCGCTGGGATGAAGAGGTCTACGGTCGCGAATACGACCTGGATATCTTCATGATCGTGGCCGTGAACGACTTCAACATGGGCGCCATGGAAAACAAGGGCCTGAATATCTTCAACTCCAGCGCGGTGCTGGCCCGCGCCGAGACGGCGACCGACGCCGCGCATCAGCGGGTCGAAGCGATCGTCGCCCACGAGTATTTCCACAACTGGTCGGGCAACCGCGTGACCTGCCGCGACTGGTTCCAACTGTCGCTCAAGGAAGGCTTCACGGTATTCCGGGATTCGCATTTCTCCGCCGACATGAACTCGGCCACCGTCAAGCGGATCCAGGATGTGGCTTACCTGCGTACCCACCAGTTCGCCGAAGACGCAGGACCGATGGCTCACGCCGTGCGCCCTGACAGCTTTATCGAGATTTCCAACTTCTACACCCTGACCGTGTACGAAAAGGGCTCGGAAGTAGTGGGCATGATCCATACCTTGCTCGGCGCCGAAGGTTTCCGCAAAGGCAGTGACCTGTACTTTGAGCGCCACGACGGCCAGGCCGTGACCTGCGATGACTTCATCAAGGCCATGGAAGACGCCAATGGCACCGACCTGACCCAGTTCAAGCGCTGGTACAGCCAGGCCGGTACGCCACGTCTGGCGGTGAGCGAGTCCTACGATGCCGCAGCCAAGACCTACAGCCTGACCTTCCGCCAGAGCTGCCCGCAAACCCCGGATAACGTGGAAAAGCTGCCGTTCGTGATTCCCGTGGCCCTGGGCCTGCTGGGCGCCAACGGTGCTGACCTGCCGTTGCGCCTGGCCGGTGAAGCGGCTGCGCAGGGTACGTCGCGGGTGGTGTCGGTGACTGAGGCCGAGCAGACGTTTACCTTCGTTGATATCGCTGAGCAGCCGTTGCCGTCGCTGCTGCGTGGCTTCTCGGCACCGGTGAAGCTGAGCTTCCCCTACAGCCGCGACCAACTGATGTTCCTGATGCAGCACGACAGCGACGGTTTCAATCGCTGGGATGCCGGCCAGCAACTGGCGGTGCAGGTGTTGCAGGAACTGATCGGCCAACACCAGCAGGGCAAGCCCCTGGTCCTGGACCCGCGCCTGATCAGCGCGCTGCGCAGCGTGTTGAGCGACGACAGCCTGGACCAGGCCATGGTCGCGGAAATGCTTTCGTTGCCGGGCGAAGCCTACCTGACCGAAATCAGCGAAGTGGCCGACGTCGAAGCCATCCATACCGCCCGCGAGTTTGCGCGCAAGCAGTTGGCCGACAACCTGTTCGAAGGCCTGTGGCTGCGTTATCAGGCCAATCGCGACCTGTCGCGCAAGACGCCTTACGTGGCAACGGCCGAACACTTTGCACGCCGCGCCTTGCAGAATATTGCGCTGTCCTACGTGATGCTCAGTGGCAAGCCTGAAGTGCTGGCCGCGACCCTGGAGCAGTTCGACGCCTGTGACAACATGACCGAACGCCTGACGGCCCTGGCGGTGCTGGTCAATTCGCCGTTCGACGCCGAGAAGGCCAAGGCCCTGCAAGTGTTTGCCGAGAACTTCAAGGACAACCCGCTGGTCATGGACCAATGGTTCAGCGTCCAGGCCGGCAGTGCGTTGCCAGGCGGCCTTGCGCGGGTCAAAACGCTGATGCAACACCCGGCGTTCACCCTCAAGAACCCGAACAAGGTACGTGCTCTGGTCGGTGCATTCGCCGGGCAGAACCTGATCAACTTCCACGCCGCCGATGGCTCGGGCTATCGCTTCCTGGCTGATCTGGTGATCGAGCTCAATGCCTTCAACCCGCAGATTGCCTCGCGGCAGTTGGCGCCGCTGACTCGCTGGCGCAAATACGATAGCGCCCGCCAGGCGCTGATGAAGGCCGAGCTTGAGCGCATCCGGGGTTCGGGCGAGTTGTCCAGCGATGTGTTCGAGGTGGTCAGCAAAAGCCTCGCATGACGTTTGACTCACCCCTGGCCGCCTACCAGCAGGCCCTGGCCAATGGTTTTGTGGCTGACGATGCGCAACGCCAGGCGGTCGAGGCGTTGCAGGCATGCCATGCGGCGCTGCACCAAAGCGCCGAAACACCGGTCACCGGGGTTTACCTCTGGGGGCCGGTGGGGCGTGGCAAGACCTGGCTGATGGATCAGTTCTATCAGAGCCTGCGGGTGCCTGCGCGGCGCCAGCACTTTCATCACTTCATGGGCTGGGTGCACCAGCGCTCGTTCCAGTTGACCGGCACCCCCGATCCTTTGCAGGCCCTGGCCCGTGAGTTGGCCGGGGACGTGCGGGTGTTGTGTTTTGACGAACTGTTCGTCAATGACATCGGTGACGCGATCATTCTGGGGCGCCTGTTCCAGGTGATGTTCGACGAAGGGGTGGTGATAGTCTGCACCTCCAACCAACCGCCGGAGCAGTTGTACACCGGCGGTTTCAACCGTGAGCGCTTCCTGCCGGCCATTGAGGCGATCAAGGCCCATATGCAGGTGGTGCCGGTCGCCGGGAGTGAAGATCACCGCTTGCATCCGGGAACCGCTGAGCAGCGCTACTGGGTGGATGAGCCTCAGGCACTGGCACAGGTCTTTGCGCGCTTGAGCGAGGGGCAAGCCTGCAGCGCTGCGTCGGTTGTCGTGGGTTCGCGCAGTATTGCCACGGTGCAGTCGTGCGAGACGGTGCTGTGGTGCCGTTACGCTGACTTGTGCGAGCAACCCCTGGCGGCCATGGATTTCATGCAGCTGTGTGATCGCTACAGCGCCATATTACTCGGCGAAGTCCCCAGCTTGAGTGCACAGCAGCGTCCCGGACGTATCGCCCGCGGCACCGAAGACGGTGCCCAGCGTGTGGATGCGGGGGATCGTGAGTTACCGCAACTGTCTGTGCACGACGACAGCGTGCGGCGCTTTATCGCCCTGGTCGATGAGTGTTACGACCGTAAAGTACCGTTGTATATCGAGGCCAAGGTGCCCTTGGTGTCGCTTTATACCGAGGGTTACCTGGAGTTTGCGTTCCGCCGGACCCTCAGTCGCTTGCAAGAAATGCAGCTGCAGCGCTTTGGTAGATAATGGCCTTGAGCCATCTTCTGTCGATTGAAAGCGCGATCGCACTTTCCTGCACCAACCTGTCATTAATCTCCTTCATCTATGGCCTACAGCCCGCTTACAATCGAGGTTTTGCGGGGAGGTGATCCCTGCCTATCTGCTATCGAGGAAGGAAATGGAAGCCGCAGAAATACTGGTGCTGCAAGCCAGCTACAGCAACCCCGTACAGGCCGAGGCCATCGGCCTGTTGCTCAATCACTACGCACAAGACCCCATGGGCGGGGGCAAGGCCTTGTCCGCCGATCTGTTGGCGCAACTGCCGGCTGAGTTGGCCAAGCGTCCCCATGCATTCAGCGTGCTGGCCTTTGTCGGCGGTGAGCCGGCCGGGCTGGTGAATTGCTTCGAAGGTTTCTCGACCTTCGCCTGTCGTCCGCTGGTCAACGTGCATGATGTGGTGGTCATGGAGCAATTTCGTGGCTTGGGCCTGAGCCAGAAAATGCTGCAAAAGGTCGAGGAAATCGCCCGTCAGCGCGGTTGCTGCAAGATCACCCTGGAGGTGCTGGAAGGTAATCCAGTGGCACAGGCGTCATACCGCAAGTTTGGTTTTGATGATTCGGTATTCGACCCGGCCCATGGCCGCATGTTGTTCTGGAGCAAGGCGCTCTAATCAATGCTGATGGTTTTCACGCGAAGCATGGGAATCATCGGGCAAAAAAAAGCGCCCGATACAGGGCGCCAAGTTGACCTTCACCATCGGAGCACAATGGTGCCGGGTAGTACTCAGTGCATCAGCTCTTGGGTTGCTCGGTGTCCCGCGCCTGTTCGGCGGATCCGGATTTAGCACCCTTGGTATCGGCGGCCGCAGTTTGCTCGGTGCTGCTGCGGGTCTGCTCCTGGATAAAGCTGAAGTTGTTGAAATGCTCCTTCACGCGATCCGAGCCGCCTTCGGCGAAGGCGGCAACGGAGGTCAGGCCCAGCAGGCCGGCGAGCATCAAGGCTGAAAGTTTCATCGCATGTATTCCCATTAAAAGTGATCGGTATCTGCACCGTCCCTGATCAGATTTATGGGAATAGTCTGTAGGAAACTTATTAAGTGGGAATTAACGTCAAGAACATCCAAAGTTAACGGGACGGTTAGCTTTGGATGGCGTGCGGAGGGGGTTACTTCTGCACCACATTCCTTGGGGCGGTGCTGGCCTTGGGCTTGATCAGGCTGAAGTCGATCAAGGCCTTCTGCGGACGCTGGTAGGGATCGCCAATCAACAACGGCCGTGGCTTGAAGCTATCGCTGACCAGGCTGCGACTGCGGTCCAATTCGTCGAAGCTCAGGCCCGCCAGGTCGGCCCAGGTGTGAATCAACTGCGAGCTACTGTAGGGCCGTTGCACGTCGCCTTGCATATTCCAGTCGTGGGTGGCGCGCCACTTTGGCGACGCCCAGGTCATGAAGGGAATGGTGTACATCGGCGCCGTCGGCTTGCCTTCGTTGCGGCCCAGGGTGTCGTGGCCTGCCGAGTCGAACACATCCTCGCCGTGGTCGGACAGGTACAGCAAGAACCCATTGGGGTCGGTCTTGGCGTAGTCCTTGATCAGGCTCGACACCACGAAATCGTTGTAGCGCACCGCGTTGTCATAGCTGTTGTAGGTCGGCAGTTGATCATCGTTCACACCGTCCGGGACGCTCTGACGGTCGGTAAAGGTGTCGAAGCTCGGCGGGTAGCGGTACTGATAACTCATGTGGGTGCCCAACAGGTGCACCACGATCAGCTTGCGCTCGGCCTTGTCGGCGAGGGCCTTGGAGAACGGCTCCAGCACATCGCCATCGTACTGGCGGGCGTTCTGGTTGCGGTTGTTATTGAGGTACACCTGCTCGTCGGCCTGTTCGGAGAACGTGGTGAGCATGGTATTGCGCTTGGTCATCGTCTGCTGGTTGGTGATCCAGAAGGTCTTGTATCCAGCCTGTTTCATCATGCTGACGATGGACGGGGTCTTGAGGTACAGGTCCGGGTGCTCTTCGTCGGCAAAGGTCAGCACCTGTTGCAGCGCCTCGATGGTGTAGGGGCGCGGGGTGATGACGTTGTCGAAGACGTCCAGTTGGTCGCGCAGCTTGTCCAGCTCCGGGGTGGTCTTGCGTGGGTAGCCGTAGAGGCTCATGCGCTGGCGGTTGGTGGACTCACCGATTACCAGGACCAGGGTCGACGGCTGGCCGGCCATGCTGTCCTTGAAGTTGCTCAGGGGTGGGATCTTGCTGGCGTTGTCGAGCATGCCCTGCATGTTATTCAGTTGCTGGGTGTAGCGACGATAGGCGACGATCATCTGCCACGGTACAGCCGGTTCGACACGGGTTTCGAAACCATCGATGGCCCGCTCCAGGGTGTCGTTGGTGGCGATCTGCTTGACCAGCGGATAACCAACAATCGCCAGCACAATCGCGGTCGCCGCGATCATTGCCCGGCCCCTGGGCAGATAGACCGGGCGCACGCGGGTCCACAGGAAAATGGCCAGGGCGGTGTGGGCAATGAAGGCCAGCACGATCCACCAGGCAAAATATTGGGTGGCGTACTCGCCGGCTTCAGAGATGTTCGACTCGAACATGATGAAGATGACGCTCTGGGAAAATTCCTGCTGGTAAATAAAGAAATAGCCCAGGCTGGCCATGGAACAGGCCCACAACACCACGCCGATCAACGCGGCCAGCAGCCGGGTGCGATGTGGGAAGAGAAGCATGGGCGCCAACCACAATGCGCTCATGAAGAACGCCTGGCGGAAACCACTGAAACCGGAAGTGCCGGTCAGCTGGATCAGCAGTTGGGTAATGCCTGAGAAATACCAGAAAAACAGGAACATCCAGCCAAGGCCGGCCCAATCAAACCCTTTTGCAGACTTCGTGCTGCGTTTGAACATCGCCATGCAGCGCTCCAACCCAATAATTACCACCGCCCATGCGTGAGGCGGCGTTCTGGCGGGGGATTATCGGGAAGGGCGGGTGAAAACTTTGTGAGTTGGATCCGAGGTGGCAATTCTTGCCGGCTCCTGCAAAGGGTCAGCAGGTGATGGCTTGATTCGTGAGCTGGGCCTGCAACTGCGCACGCAGACGTAGCACTTCCTGCTGCAACTGTTCACGTTCGTCTTTCAACTGGCGCAGTTCGTCGCGGCGCACGGTCACGTAAAGGGTCTGTGGCGGGCGTGTCATCTGTGCAGTGCGCATTGCTTACCTCGCAAATAGCCGGTGTATTGCGGTGCCAGAGCGCGTGATTGAAGGCGCATGGCAGGAGTCAGGGGCGATTCTGATTTCTTTTTTGTCTCAATGGAACTTTTTTATTTTTCACGGTCGATGTGACTTTTCCGGGGGTGATGGTGAAAGGATGGCCACTTTTTCTGATGAAACTAGTGCGATTGGCGCCGGACTAATCCCTCATTGCGCTATAAACTGTGTCACACATTTTTTTGATTTGTAGTTAGGAGCATCAACACATGCAACTGGGGATTATCGGACTAGGCCGCATGGGCGGGAATATTGCGCGCCGCTTGATGCTCAATGGGCATACCACCGTGGTCTACGACCGCAATGAAGCATTCGTCAAAGGCTTGAGCGAAGAGGGTGCGACCGGCGTTGCCGACCTCGCTGCCCTGGTTGCCGGCCTGCAAAAGCCGCGTGCGATCTGGGTCATGCTGCCGGCGGGCGAGGCGACCGAAACCACGATCAACGACCTCAGCGAACTGATGGAAGCCGGCGATGTGATCATCGACGGCGGCAACACCTTCTATAAAGACGACGTGCGTCGCGGCAAGGCCCTGGCGGAAAAAGGCCTGCACTACATCGACGTCGGGACGTCCGGTGGCGTCTGGGGCCTGGAGCGTGGCTACTGCATGATGATTGGTGGCGACGCCGAGACCGTCAAGCACTTGGACCCGATCTTCGCCACCCTCGCGCCAGGCCTGGGCGATATCCCACGCACCAAGGACCGTACCGCCACTGATGATCGCGCCGAGCGTGGCTACATCCATGCAGGCCCCGCCGGCTCCGGGCATTTCGTGAAGATGATCCACAACGGCATCGAATACGGAATGATGCAGGCGTTTGCCGAAGGCTTTGACATCCTCAAGACCAAGAACTCGGAAAACCTGCCGCAAGACCAGCGTTTTGACCTGAACGTGGCCGACATTGCCGAAGTCTGGCGTCGTGGCAGCGTGGTTTCCTCCTGGCTGCTGGACCTGACCGCCGATGCCCTGGCGACCGACCCCAAGCTCGACGGTTATTCAGGTTCCGTGGCCGATAGCGGTGAAGGGCGCTGGACCATTGAAGCGGCCATGGAGCAATCGGTGCCGGTGCCGGTGCTGTCCAACTCGTTGTTCGCCCGTTTCCGCTCGCGTCAGCAAAGCACTTACGGTGACAAGTTGCTGTCGGCCATGCGCTTCGGCTTCGGCGGCCATGTGGAGACTTCCAAAAAATGACGGCCAACGGCAAGAAACCCAAGGCCGAACCCGCTCCACCCACTACCTTGTTCCTGTTCGGCGCCCATGGCGACCTGGTCAAGCGCCTGCTGATGCCGGCGCTGTACAACCTCAGTCGCGATGGCCTGTTGGGCGATGGGCTGCGGATTGTCGGGGTGGATCACAACGCTATCAGCGATGCCGACTTCGCCAAGAAACTCGAAGACTTCATCCGCACCGAAGCGGCGAGCAAGGTCAAGGGCAATGCCGAACATGCACTGGACCCACAGTTGTGGGCCCAGTTGGCCAAGGGCATCAGCTACGTGCAGGGGGATTTTCTCGATGACGGCACCTATGCCGATATCGCACAGAAGATCGCCGACAGTGGCACTGGCAATGCGGTGTTCTACCTGGCCACTGCGCCGCGCTTCTTCAGTGAAGTGGTGCAGCGCCTGGGCCGGGCCAACCTGCTGGAGGAAAGCCCCGAGGCTTTCCGCCGCGTGGTGATCGAAAAACCATTCGGCTCCGACCTGGCCACGGCCGAGGCGCTGAACGCCTGCCTGCTCAAGGTCATGAGCGAAAAACAGATCTATCGCATCGACCATTACCTGGGCAAGGAGACGGTGCAGAACATTCTGATCAGCCGTTTCTCCAACGTGCTGTTCGAAGCGTTCTGGAACAACCACTACATCGACCACGTGCAGATCACCGCTGCCGAAACCGTCGGCGTGGAAACCCGGGGCAGTTTCTTCGAAAACACCGGGACCTTGCGCGATATGGTGCCCAATCACCTGTTCCAACTGCTGGCAATGATTGCCATGGAACCGCCGGCGGCCTTTGGCGCCGACGCGGTGCGTGGCGAGAAGGCCAAGGTGATTGGTGCCGTGCGCCCATGGTCGATTGCGGATGCGCGGGCCAACTCGGTGCGTGGCCAGTACAGCGCCGGCGAGATCGGCGGCAAGTCACTGCCGGGCTACCGGGAAGAGGCGAATGTCGCACCCGACAGCAGCACCGAGACCTTCGTGGCGCTGAAGGTGATGATCGATAACTGGCGCTGGGTCGGCGTGCCGTTCTACCTGCGTACCGGCAAGCGCATGAGCGTGCGCGACACCGAAATCGTCATCTGCTTCAAGCCAGCGCCCTATGCGCAGTTCCGCGACACCGAAGTCGACGAACTCAAGCCGACGTACCTGAAGATCCAGATCCAGCCCAATGAAGGCATGTGGTTCGACCTGCTGGCGAAAAAGCCCGGGCCGACCCTGGACATGGCCAACATCCAGCTAGGGTTTGCCTACAAGGATTTCTTCGAGATGCAGCCTTCCACTGGCTACGAAACGTTGATCTATGACTGCCTGACCGGTGACCAGACGTTGTTCCAGCGCGCCGACAACATCGAAAATGGCTGGCGTGCCGTGCAGCCGTTCCTCGATGCCTGGAAGGAGGACGATGGAATTGAGGCCTACAAGGCAGGCGAAGACGGCCCCGCAGCGGCGGATGCATTGCTGGCCCGTGATGGCCGTGCCTGGCATAGCCTGGGATGAGTGAGGCGACGATTCACCCCATCCGATTTTTGTTGAGTGATATGGACGGCACCCTGTTGCTGCCCGATCACAGCCTGAGCCAGCGCACCATTGACGCGGTGCGTGCGTTGCGCGACGCCGGGGTGTTTTTCAGCCTCGCCACCGGGCGGCCGCCCAAGGCCATGCTGCAGCAGATCGAAGCCCTGGGCGTCGATGTGCCAACAGCAGGCTTTAATGGTGGCACCCTGGTCAATCCGGACGGCAGCATCCTGGTGGCTCACCACTTGCCAGCGGAAGCGGCCCTGGTAGCACTGGCGCTGTTTTCCCCGCATCCGGATGTGGAAGTCTGGGTGTTTGCCGATGGCGACTGGCTGTTACGCGACGCCAGCGGTCCCATGGTGCCGCGTGAGCAACACGGCCTGGGGTACGCGCCCGTGGTGGTGGAGAGTTTCGAGCCGTTCCTGGAACGGATCGATAAGATCGTCGCTGCCAGTAACAACACGCAACTGCTGATTGAACTGGAGGCGCAATTGCAGCCCAAGGTCCAGGGGCTGGCGCAGGTGTCGCGTTCGCAGCCGGTCTATCTCGATGTCACGGCAATGCAGGCCAATAAGGGCGATGCCCTGAAAACCCTGGCAGCCCATCTTGGGGTGGCGCTGGAGCAAACGGCGGCTATCGGCGATGGCGGCAATGACTCGGCGATGTTTCATGTCGCCGGGCTGTCGATTGCCATGGGCCAGGCCGAAGAGGCGGTCAAGCGTCAGGCCAATGTGGTCACTGGCAGCAATGTCGAGGACGGCGCGGCCCAGGCGATTGAGCGGTTTATCCTGGCGAGCGCTTGAGCGCTCGCCATCCCTTCACAGCCAGTAACTGACCCCGTACCAGCCCAGCACACCCATCACCACCGTATACGGCAGCGCCATCCACACCATGCGCCCGTAGGACAGGCGAATCAGCGGTGCAATCGCCGACGTCAACAAGAACAGGAACGCCGCCTGGCCATTGGGCGTCGCCACGCTGGGCAGGTTGGTCCCGGTATTGATCGCAATGGCCAGGGTCTCGAAGTGCTCGCGGCTCATATGGCCGGACACAAACGCCTGCTTGACCTCGGTGATGTAGATCGTCGCCACAAACACGTTATCGCTGATTGCGGACAACAGGCCATTGGCAATAAACAGCATGCCCGGTTGTTGTTCGGCGGGCAGGGCCAGCACCCATTGGATCAATGGGGTGAACAGTTGTTGATCATGAATCACCGCCACCACGGCAAAAAACACCACCAGCAACGCGGTAAAGGGCAGGGCGTCCTTGAAGGCATTGCCGATGCGGTGCTCTTCGGTAATCCCGGTAAAGGCGGTGATCAGCACAATCACCAGCAAGCCGATCAGGCCTACTTCGGCGATATGAAAGGCCAGGCCGGCGATCAGGATCAGCGCCGCCAAGCCCTGGACAATCAGCGCCGCACGCTGGCGTGGCGTGCGCTCGGCATTGTCTTCACGGGCGTAGTTGGCCAGCACCTGGCGTACGTTATCCGGCAGCAGCGTGCCGTAGCCAAACCAGCGCAACTTTTCCAGCAGGACGCAGGTGGCCAGACCGGCGACCAACACGGGCAGGGATACCGGAGCAATCCGCTGGAAGAACTCGCTGAAGTTCCAACCCATCTCATGGCCGATCAGCAGGTTCTGTGGCTCGCCCACCAAGGTGCACACGCCACCCAGGGCTGTGCCGACGGCGCCATGCATCAATAGGCTGCGCAGAAACGCGCGGAACTGCTCAAGGTCGGCGTGGTGCAAGGTGGGCAACTGTTGGTCGTCGCTAAATTCACTGTCCTGGCGCGGATCGTTGCCACTGGCCACGCGGTGATAGACCGAATAGAACCCCACGGCGGCGCTGATAATCACCGCCGTCACAGTCAAGGCATCGAGAAAAGCGGACAGAAAGGCAGACAAAAAGCAGAACATCAGCCCCAACAGCGCCTTGGAGCGCACACCGAGTAACAGGCGCGAAAACAGAAACAGCAGCAAGTCCTTCATAAAGTAGATGCCGGCCACCATAAACATCAGCAGCAGGATCACCGGAAAGTTGTGCAGCAGCTCGTCGTACAGCGCCTGGGGCGTGGTCATGCGCAGCAACAGCGCCTCGACCATCAACAGCCCACCGGGCATCAACGGGTAGCAGTGCAGCGCCATGGCCAGGGTGAAAATGAACTCTGCCACCAGTAGCCAACCGGCCGCCACTGGGCCAAAAAACCACAGTACCAGAGGGTTGAGGATCAGGAATGCGAGGATGCTGGCCTTGTACCAACGGGGCGAGTGCCCAAGAAAATTATGGGCGAAGGCCTGGGCCATTGATCCGGACATAGGGTGCTCCTTGGGGCGAGAAGCGCGCAAGGTGCCCGATGTTCACCCAATGTAGGAGCGAGCTTGCTCGCGAAAAACCTGAGGGTGCCGCATACATCCTGGTGCCCTGCGGCATTGTTAAAGTTTTTCGTCGGAACGCCGCCCGGAGACAAGCTCGCTCCTACAGTAAATGCGTCAGTCAGCGAATAACCGATCAGCACTTACAAAGTTGCAGTAAGTGCGTGAGCTTACTTAGGCATTGCCCAGGACTGTAGTTGATAACCTTCGCCATTGAGTTCGGCGCGGGCTTGCAGCAGCAGGGTTTCCAATTGCTTGGGATCGGAATAAGTGCTGCAAGGAATCTGCTTGCGCCCGATGCGGTTTTCGGTGCGGTCGATAACGGTCAGGCTCAATTCGCCAGTCCCGTCTTGTGGGGCCCAGGCCACGCAGTGAAAGGGCTGGAAAGCACGGTCTGCGATCAAAAGAGCTTCGTTGATACGGAGCGGGGCGTTCATGGGGTCTTCTCTCTAAGTGCCCAATCAAATGATGTGCCGTCGGTTGGGCTTACCGTTCGGCTAGTACCTGTACTGATGCACGATGACGGGGTACGGGTCACATCTTAAAACAAGAAAATTCAACTTTTCGTGATTAACGTCATGTAAGAGGCCCATTTGAAAGCTGAATGAAAGATTGAAGTAGCGTCGTGCAAAGGTGCCTGATCGCCAAATGCTGTATTCAGGGGGGTGTTATCGCAAAACGATACAAGGGGGTGTCAAGATCTTGCTAGGGTTATCAACAGTCGCCTCAAACTGTTGTTTCTAAATAACTTTAATGATTTTGACGCCAAGGAATAGTCATGATTGTTACACCCCCACTGCGTCGTTTACTTGTGGTCGATCCCTGTGATGACTGCCACCAGTTATTACCTGGTTTGCGGGCGGCCGGGTGGGATGTCGACAGCTGTGCCTTGGACGCCCTCGGGGATCGTACCTGTGATGTGGGATTGTTACGGCTGCAGCCCGCTCACTTGCAGCGGCCCGAAGCGGTTAAAGAGCTGATCAGCCGCAGCGGTACTGAATGGATTGCCGTGCTCAGCCCCGAAGTGCTGCGTCTGCAGAAGGTCGGCGACTTTGTCTGTGAATGGTTTTTCGACTTTCACACCTTGCCATTTGATGTGTCGCGGGTCCAGGTCACCCTCGGTCGTGCGTTTGGCATGGCGCGCTTGCGTGGTAAAGGCATTGCCCACGTGGATGAGCCAGAACATGAGCTGCTGGGCGACAGCCGGCCGATCCGCGAGTTGCGCAAGTTGCTGGCTAAACTGGCGCCCACCGAATCGCCGATTCTGATCCGTGGCGACAGTGGCACCGGCAAGGAGTTGGTGGCAAAGACCCTGCACCGGCAATCCCAGCGCCACGCCAAGCCGTTTGTGGCGATCAATTGCGGGGCGATTCCAGAACATTTGATCCAGTCCGAACTGTTCGGTCATGAAAAGGGCGCGTTCACCGGCGCTCATCAGCGCAAGATCGGGCGTATCGAAGCGGCCAACGGCGGCACCTTGTTCCTCGATGAAATCGGCGATCTGCCGATGGAATTGCAAGCCAACCTGCTGCGTTTTCTCCAGGAAAAACACATAGAACGTGTCGGTGGCAGCCAGCCGATCCCGGTGGATGTGCGGGTACTGGCGGCGACCCATATCGATCTGGAGGCGGCGATCGAGAAGGGCACATTTCGCGAAGACTTGTACTACCGCCTGAATGTCTTGCAAGTGACCACCGCCCCCCTGCGTGAACGGCATGGCGATGTGGGCATGTTGGCCAACCATTTCTCCCGTTTCTACAGCCAGGAAACCGGACGTCGCCCGCGTAGCTTCAGCGAGGATGCCCTGGTCGCCATGGGCAAGCATGGATGGCCGGGTAATGTGCGTGAGTTGGCCAACCGGGTACGGCGCGGGTTGGTACTGGCCGAAGGGCGACAAATCGAAGCGATCGACCTGGGGTTGCAAAGCCACCAGGCAATCATATTGCCGATGGCTACACTGGAAGATTACAAGCACCGCGCCGAACGTCAGGCGTTGTGCGATGTGCTGAACCGGCACAGCGACAACCTGAGTGTCGCTGCCCGAGTGCTGGGAGTTTCCCGGCCCACGTTCTACCGGTTGCTGCACAAACACCAGATCCGCTAGGGCGGGTAAAAAAGCCCCGTCGCGACCCTTATCGCGGCGGGGCTTTTCCTTTCCCTAAACCCACCATCCCCTGTAGGGGGTATGGCGTTTAGAAGTAGTACGGGAATTTCAGGCTGAAGGTGAAATCAGGCGCGTCATCGGTCATGCCGATAGCCAGGTTGGGCACGATGGTCAGGTTCTCACTGGCGGCAATGGTCATGCCGACGTTGAAGTAGCCGGCGTTGGCGTCGCTGGAGACAATCGACTGCCAGTCACCGCCATCAGGCTTGAGCTTGCTCTTGCGCTGAATCAGGTCAGATACCGAGAACGACATACTCATGCGCTCGTTCAAGGCAAACGCCACGCCTACGCCAAATTGGAAACTGTCGCCCAGGCGCACCTTGCCACCGACCTTCTGGTTGACGTCACTGCTGATATCGTCAAACGAATCTTCGAAGTTATGAGTGTAGGAAAGGCTGCCGAACAGCACTGCCGGATCGAAGGTCTTGACCAGGGATATCCCAGGGGTTATCGACCAGACACCGTTACCGGTTGGCAGGTTCTCCGGTACAAACAGGTTGTCGTTGGCCGTTGAGCGCACCAGCTTGATCCCGAAGGGTTCCTTGCCGGTGGGGGCCTTGACGCGCACTGAGACCACGGCATCGGGCATCGTCGGTGATTCGTCGAGGAATTTGTAGGCAATCCCGAAGTTGACGTCGCCGATGGTTGGATCACGGCTCACCGACTCTTCTGAGGTCGCTTGCGGGTCACCACCACTGGCCCCACCAGACTGGTAGGTCGACTCGCGGTAGACCACCGGAACGTTAACGTCGAACTGCCAGCGGTTATCAAGGTTGTAGCGGCCCGTCAGGTCCAAGGTCCAGTTATCTGCCTTGATACGGTCCAGGTTGATATTGCCCAGGAAAATCGAGTCCAGCGCGAGAAAACCATTGAGGGTCAATTGGCGGGCGTCATAGCGTGCGTAGGTAATGCCGGTTTCAAAACTGAATTTGCCGTTACCGAAGAAACCGCTGGCTTCGTTATACAAGTTGCTGACACTTTGCGCTGGCGCCGAATCATCCTTGAGCGATTGCCCGTAGGAGCTGCCGCCTGTGGCTCCACCCGTACCGCCGCTGGCGGCCACGGTGCTGCCACTTTGCTTGAAGTCGGCTGGCGATTTGGCCAGGCGTTTGGGCGCCGGGGTTGCTGGCTGGTCTTCCACCTGGCGCACCCGTTGTTCCAGGACTGCCAGGGCTTTTTGCTGGACTTCGTAGCGCTGCTTGAGCTCCAGAAGTTCTTGTTTGAGGGTTTCTATGTCCGCGTCTGGTGCTGCGTACAACATACTCGTTGGCAAGAGCGTACTTAAACAGACAACGGCACGTAGTGATAACGATCGATGCATGAAATAAGCCGTCCTTTTCTAATGCGGAAGTGTCGAGGGTCAGCGTAGTTCAATAACCGAGCGTGCGTAGGCCTTTGAGTTGATCCAGGTTGCAGTTCAATGCGCCCGCGTTCAGACCATTGTTGCCTAGCACCACATTGAGCTGCGTCATGTTGTTGACGAAGTTACTGTTGCCTTGCAAAACCGTGCCTTGCAGTACATTGCCGCCACCGATCTGCTGCAGGGCGCTCCCCTGATTGTTATTGGCTTGGATGGCCATCTGCACGCCGCCATTGTTGGCCGAAACACTGACTCGACCGGCCGCACTGTCGGTCGTGAAGGAGCCGCCCGCCATCAACGCATGCCCCGACTGCGCCACGTTGGCCGGTGACAGGCCGTTTTCACTGACATTGATCCCGACGTTGTTATAGGCCGTATTGCCATCGCCGGCGGCGCGTACGGTTTGGGTCACGCCCTGGCCACTGCCCAGGCCGGCGCCACCCACGACAGTGCCGGTGCCAGGGTCGCGATTGGTACCGCTGCCGACTGAGCCGGTGGACTGCACATAGAATTGCGGGGTGATGGTGGCGGAGTCGATGTGCATATTGGCGTTCACCGTACTGGTGTCGCCAGCGGCGTTGGTCCAGGTGGTGCTCATGACAATACCGAAGCTGACAATTCGCCCTGGCATCACGAAACGGCCGCGCAGTTCAGCCAGTTCCGAGTCTTTCATTTCGATGGGCTTGAACGCTGAGGAAGCATAGGCAGGCATCGAGGCTGCCAGGCACAGGACCGTAAGCCAACGATAAGTGTTCATGTTTTGCTCCTGGAGCTTCCTGCTCCTTATCGCGCTTCTAGAAGAAATCGCTCTGGATAAAACCGAAGTCCATCAGCTCTGCATCGCCCACGGGCCGGAACTCGTTCATTTTGGTCTTGGCGGTCAATGGTGTGGGAGGATCGAGCAGGGCGTTGGTCTTGTCATAGCCCTCACCCAACACGGCAAACACCACACCGTTCCAGCCTTTGACAAAGTCGTCCCGTGCATAGCGTTTATTGCCCAGGACAGGGTCACCGATATAGACCCAGTCTTTTTCGGCACGCTGCATCACGACGAAGTGCTTATAGCCACGGATCTCCACTAACACCACCACAGGGATTTTCACGGTCAGCAGGGTGTCCGGGCCGATTTTGTAGCCCCTGGCACGCATGCCGATGCTTTCGAGGTAGCGTTTCATGTCGAGCATGGAGAAACCCTGGGTACGTACCAGGTCCTGGTCAGCGTTGACCAGCATGCCCTTGATGACGTGTTCTTCATCAACGTCCATCCAATAGGCTTGGCGCAGGATGGTGGCCAGTGCTGCCGCACCACAGCTGAAATCGGTTTTTTGTTCCACCAGGTTAGCGAACCGGCGTTCGCGGATGCTCTCGACCTTCTTGAAAATCACTGCACCGCCGGGCATGGCGGAAATAGCCATTTGCCCTGCCCAGGAAGGGCCAGCAAGCAGTAATAGAAGGGTGAGGGTCGCGAGGCGCATGATCGGATGACCTGTTGGACACGGAAATAAAAAAGGGCCTTGTTGCCAAGGCCCGATTGCATCAGAAGCGTACGCCGCTACCCGCTGCGCAGACGGTGCAGCCGCTGCCGAGGGAGAGAGTGTTGCTCTGCTGGTTGCCGATGCCTGCAGCCACGTTGACGCCGATGTTGCCAGAGGCGTTGTTGGCCGAGTGGTTCAGGCTGGCGTTGTTGACGACATAAGAGGCTTGGCCATTGCCGTTGCCGTTGCCGTTGCCGTTGCCGTTGCCATTGCCGTTGCCGTTGCCGTTGCCGTTGCCATTGCCGTTGCCGTTGCCGTTGCCGTTGCCATTGCCATTGCCATTACCGAAGCTGTTGCCGTTGTTGCCATTACCGGTAGAGGCAGTATTGAGGAACTCGTTATCCACCGAGGTTTGCACGGTGTTCGAGGCTGCGGCGACGTTGTTGCCGTCTGCAACTACAATCGCCAGGTTGTTTTTCTGCTGGTTGCCTTGACCGGCGGCGACGTTGACACCCACGTTGCCGGAACTGTTGTTGGCCGAGTTGTTCAGCGAGGCATTGTTTTGCACGCCCTTGCTTTCGAAGTCGTTCTTTTTGCTTTGCTGATCGACATCGACCAGGGCGAAAACCAGGTTTGAATCGTCAGCGCTGCTGGTGATTGCTGCGGCGTTATCTTGCTGGTTGCCGGAGCCAGCGGCGACGTTGCCACCCAGGTTGCCGTTGCTGCGGTTCAACGAGTGGTTGGCCGAGGCATTGTTGGTGGTTTTGGTGTCATCGAACTTGTTGTCTTTGCTGATTTGGGTGTCCGTGACGACGGCGGCTACGGTGCCGGTGGGTGCGGGGGTTGGGTACCACTTGTTAGCGTCAGCTTGTACAGCAACAGCCATGAGCGCAGCCAGAGCAAAAACCAGTGGTTTGAGAGCCATTGTAGGTTTCATGGTGTATCTCCTTGCTTCTAATTAGTTGGTTAAGTGTTGGTACGGTCTAACAAACACCTATCAAGTCGTTACTTGATAGTGATACCGAGGGTGTTAGCCATTCGGTTCCCCACCCCTGCACTCTGATTCACCTGTACCACTCCACGGCTGCCGGTGAAGGCCTGGTCGCTGGTAACGACCTGGCGGCTGCCAGTGGTAGAGGAGGACCTTGAGTCTGGTAACAGCGTCGTGTTCTGTTGCGACAAGACGCTGTCATCGATGCTTTGCGGGCCAGGATTGATACTGATCCGCACCGCATTGATCATCTGGTTATTGGCCCCGGCCGACTGGTTGACGCCCAGTACACCGTTGCCATTGCTGAAAGAGGTTCCCTGGATCGCCGTGTTGGCGTTGAGGGAAGGGTCGGCCTTGCCGTCGAGCTTCTGTATGAGCACAGTGCTGGCTTGACCGCCGACTGTGATGCTCCGGCTGTTGATCTGTTGTTGCTGATTGCCGGCGGCCTGGTTGACCGAAATAACGCCGGTGTATTGTTTGCCGGAGTTGTCGATGAGCGCTTCGTGACCGTCGCCGGCCATTGCGCAAGAGCAACTGAACAGTGCAGGGATCAGCCATGAGCGATTCATTACTGAGCCCCCATCATGCTGCCGATGTTGTTCAAGGGGGCCAGGCCACGTTCAATCGTGCCGCTGATCTGGCCACCCAGGCTGTTCCCGCCGCCATGACTCGCAGCTGCGCCAGTGCCCAAGCCAGCCGAATTGGTGCCCAGAGTGTTGCTCAGGCCGGGGAGTTCGCCGTTTGGCAGGATCGTGCGGGTAATGCCGGAACCGCTACTCAGGCCTGCAAAATCGCTATCGCTGAGTTCGCCGGTAGCACGCTGAATCTGACTGCTTGGGTTGGCATTCACTGTGGTTGGATAAGGGTCGGGACCAAAGGCTGGGCGACCAACGTGGAAACCTTGAACATTGCGCCCGGTCACGATGATGCCGTCTCCCGCCGAAGCGCTCACGCTCACACTGGCGCTGAGTACACAGCTGATCAGCAGTAGGCTCAGTGAGCCTGGATTGAGAGTCGCCACGGCAGCATTCCTTGTTTTTTAACGCTGACCCTAAACAGCGTTGCAAGGAAGAGAGCAGAAGCTGTGCCGCTTTTTATATTGGCTGGTTATTCAACAGCTTGGGATTATGTGCGAGGTGGCTGGGGGCAGGGTGTATCAGGCATGAAACAGGATGGCGGCCAATGAGCTGCGCCAGGCTTGGGCCCGGGGTGTTTCAGGGCTGAAACACTTGTGATGACGAAACGATGAACCCGCAGCCACCGGGCTGTTACGCGGTGAGGGGTGTTTCAAAAGTGGACAAGGCGTTGCGAGCGATAGCCGTGCCACCGCAGTACGCGGTAGTCACGGCTCTTGATCAGGTCTTGGGAGTTTTGCGCGGGATTGAATTGAGTACGGTGTTGCCGTCCTGGTTCTGAGTCAGGTAGACCGGCAGCACTTTGGGCAGGGAGGACACCAGATGGGTGACTTCATGGATATCGTAGATCCCGCCAATGCGAATATTCCCGGTGCCCGTATCGGCCAGCATCACCGGTTTGCTCAAGTAACGGTTGATCAGTGGCAAGGCATCCACCAGTGGCAGATTGTCGAGAATCAACTTGCCGGTGCGCCAGGCCAGCGCCGGGTCATGGGGGGAGAAGGCCTGTAATTGCGGTTGCGCGTCCCCCAGGTTGTAACTGGCCTGCATTCCGGGCGTCAGGCTCAGGCCGCTGTGGCTGGCGTCGCTGGTGATTTTTACCGAGCCTTCCAGCAACATCACCCGTACTTGATCGTCATACTTCCAGACGTTGAACTGGGTGCCCGTCACCCGGATTTGCCCCGTGCCGGCGCGCACCACAAACGGGTGTGCGAGGTCATGGCTGACTTTGAAGAACGCTTCACCTTTTTTCAGCGTGGCCCGGCGCTCATCCTTGTAGTTGCTGTAGACCAGCTCGGTGCCCAGGTTCAGCTCAACTTCACTGCCATCAGTCAGCGTCACGTGGCGCAGGCCACTGGTGGCTTCGTAATGCTCATAAGAGCTGGGCAGCCAACCGGCCTCCCAACTGGTGAAGGCGGCCAGTGGCAACGCCACCAGGGAAATGGCGGCGGCGACTGCATAGGTGCGCCAGCGGCTGGGTGGTGTGACCCGCACAACCGGCGGTGGTGCTTCGCTGGTGCGCGGCAAGTGGTCGGCAACATCCCAGATTTCCAGCATGGCGGCATATTCGAAGGCATGCAGAGGGTGCGCATCGTGCCACTGTTCGAAAGCCTGCCGTTCTGCCACGGTGCAATCAAAAGCGTGCAGACGCATACACCAATGCGCGGCGGCATCGGTGACTGCATCATATTCGGCTTCTGAAAGGGGCTGTTCGGTCATTGGTGCTTCCTGATTTCCTACATTCTAACCTTCCCGGCGTGGTGCCGAGAACAGCCATCATGGCGAATGAGCATCAATGTGGAACTAATTCGGGCTGTAAACACCCTAAAAATCTGGATCTGTAAGTCATTCTCTCTAACGGAGTAAGAAAATGCTGAAGAATACCCTCACTGCCATGCTTGCCACTGCCACCTTGTTCGGCGCTGGCGCCGCCTTGGCCGACAAACCTGGGGCCGGCTGGATCACCATCGAGAAAGCCATCGAAACTGCCAAGACCAAGGCTGGTTACATTGAGGTCTACCAGGCCGAAGCTGACGACAATGGTTATTGGGAAGTCAAAGGTCGCAAGGCTGATGGTAGCGTTTATGAAATCCGCATCGACGGCGCCTCGGGCAATGTGTTGCGCGACCAGAAGGACTGATCCCGATTAGATTCCCTGTGACTGATGGGCATCGGGCTCAACTGACGCCTCAGGTTAGTGATAGGCAACGCCACGGAGTCGGCATTATCCAGGATAGTGCCGACTCGCCTGGCCAGGTTGGTCCTGAACATCCCTCTCGCATTACTCAAATTCATCCCCGCGGCGCAAGTATCTGACCCTTGATGTACTCGGTTTCTGGGGCTGCACCAAAATCACTCCAACTGGAGTCGACGGCATCAGGTGGGCATTAAATAAATAACATCGAAGCCGCGTCGGTGGTTGACAGCTCACTTGTCGCGCGTTGTTAATCAATGGGCCGAATCCAGCAGGCTGTTGCCCCCTCCAATAACAATTCTGGAGCTTCAGATGTCAGCCACGCCCATTACCGCTGCGAACACTTCAATTGTCTTCACGCAACTTGTGACGCTGCTCAAGGCCATTTTCATCCGTCACGGCGCTTCGCCGGATGTTGCCAGCGTACTGGCTGACAACTGCGCCCGCGCTGAACAGGACGGTGCGCACAGCCACGGGGTGTTTCGCATACCCGGCTATGTCTCGACTCTGGACAGCGGCTGGGTCAATGGCCAGGCGGTGCCGGTGGTCGAGGATGTGGCCTCGGGGTTCGTGCGTGTGGATGCCGCCAATGGATTTGCCCAGCCGGCGCTGGCGGCGGCCCGCCCGTTATTGGTGGCAAAAGCCCGCAGTGCTGGGATTGCCGTACTGGCGATTCGTAACTCTCACCACTTTGCTGCCTTGTGGCCGGATGTCGAGCCGTTTGCCGAAGAGGGTTTGGTCGCCCTGAGCGTGGTCAATAGCATGACTTGCGTGGTCCCTCATGGCGCCGATCGGCCCTTGTTCGGCACCAATCCCATCGCGTTCGCGGCGCCACGTGCTGACGGGCCACCGATTGTGTTTGATCTGGCCACCAGCGCAATCGCCCATGGCGATGTCCAGATTGCCGCCCGCAAGGGTGAACGTGTTCCGCCGGGCACTGGCGTCGACAGCCTGGGCCAGCCGACCCAGGACCCGAAGGCGATCCTCGAAGGCGGGGCGTTGTTGCCATTTGGCGGGCACAAGGGCTCGGCCTTGTCGATGATGGTGGAGTTGCTGGCAGCCGCGCTGACCGGGGGCAACTTCTCGTTCGAATTCGACTGGTCAAACCATCCCGGCGCCAAGACCCCCTGGACAGGCCAGTTGCTGATCGTGATCGACCCCAGCAAAGCCGCCGGGCAAGACTTTGCCGAGCGCAGCCAGGAACTGGTGCGGCAGATGCATGCGGCAGGGCTGCGACGCTTGCCGGGCGACCGGCGTCATCGCACGCGGGCCAAGGCAGAAGTGGAAGGAATTGTTCTGGACGGTGATGAGCTGGCGCGGTTGCGTAAGTTGGCGCAGGGCTGATGGTCGGGGCGGACTGAGCCGCCCCGGCCGTGGAATCGATCAGTGGCGACGGCCAAGCAGCAGGCCAACCACCAGGCCAAAGCCGGCTGAAATCGCCACGGTCTGCCAAGGGTGGCCACCGATGTAGGTTTCGGTGGCATCCACCACCGGCTTGCTGCGCTCACGCACGCTGGACACCGAGTCCAGGGCCTGCTTGAGCTTGATCGCTACCTGTTCACGCAGGGTTTCACCTTCTTCTCCCACCAGCGATGCGCTGCTTTTGAGCAGTTTGTCCGATTCTTCGATCAGGGCCTGGAGTTCGCTGAACGCCTGGTCCTTGATTTGCTCTTCGACAGCTTGGGCAGCGGTTTTACGGGCCATGGAGTAGCTCCTTGCGGGGTAAGTGGGCAGTGAACAATGGAGTCTTCAAGCACGGCAAAAGTTGCAGTTTTTTTTCGTCAGCTGCCGGGGCAATGAAAAATCCGAATTCGGACCTTTCGACCTACAGTGTAAGATGTCACCTATTTGTGCAGCAGGTAATTCCACATGAGCTTCAATCTGGCCAACAAGCCCCTTGCCGAGCGCGCTGCGCTTGAAGATGAAAAGTCCCGCCTGTATGACTTGTGGCAAAGCAACCTGGGCAAGGCCAAGGGCGAGGGCGCCCGGCTGTTTGGCGAGCGTTCCAAGCGCAAGGGCAAATGGGCCGAATGGGTGCGTTCGGAACTGGACAGCATGTCGCCACCAGAATTTGCCAACATGGTGCGCAGTGAAGTCAACCGCCTGATGGCCGCGAAGTAGGAGCAGCCAGCGCATCCATGTGCCAGTGAACTCCAGGCTGTTTACTTGGGTAAGTCCAACGTGCCGCGATCAACAAAACGCATCGTGCCAAACAACCCACCGGCCAGTTTGCCGCGCAGCACATAGGGCAGGTTGTTCAGACTCTGGGTCTGGCTCAGGCCCAGGGTCTGGCGCAACACCGAAAACGCCGAAACGCTGACTGGCACCATCAGTACGGTCTCGGAAAAACGTGGGATAGATCCCTGTTGATCGCTGACCCCAGAGGCCAGCGGCCGGCCATTGACCTCCAGGTCCAGGGCTACACCGTTGTAGTCGATCGCTGTTTCGTTGGGGTTCTGCACCCGCAGCTTGACGGCAAAGCGCACCTCCAGGTCCTGGCTTTGCAGGGGTTCGATCCCGACCACATTGATGTTGACCGGGTCGCGATTGGGAAACAGGGCGCAGGCACTCAGGCTGAGTAATATCAGGGACAGGGTCAGGCCGATCAATCTGCGCATAAGGGTTCCTATTTCGTCGGGTCCGGGTCCTGCATCACTTTGAGGGTCGAGGCTTCCGGATCAAATTCATCTTCTTCCAGTTCCATGAACTCTTCAGGCAGGAAGATGTTCAGCAGGATCGCACAGAATGCACCAACGGTAATCGGCGACTCGAAGATGTTATGCAAGGCCTTGGGCAGTTCGCGCAGCACTTCCGGTACCGCCGCCACGCCCAGGCCCATCCCCAGGGAAATGGCCACGATCAGCACATTGCGCCGATGCAGTCCGGCCTCGGCGAGGATCTTGATCCCGGCCACGGCTACGGTGCCGAACATGATCAGGGTCGCGCCACCCAATACCGGCTTGGGCATCAGTTGCAGCACCGCGCCAATCATCGGGAACAGGCCGAGCAACACCAATAGGCCGGCGATGAAATACGCCACGTAGCGGCTGGCCACGCCGGTCAACTGAATCACGCCGTTGTTCTGGGCGAAGGTCACCATCGGCAGGCTATTGAAGGTGGCGGCCATGACCGAGTTCAGGCCATCAGCCAGCAGGCCGGACTTGATGCGTTTGATGTACAGCGGGCCTTTGACCGGTTGTTGGGAAATCATCGAGTTGGCTGTCAGATCACCGGCTGCTTCCAGCGGGGAAATCAGGAAGATCACTGCCACCGGGATAAACGCCACCCAGTCAAACGAGAAACCGTACTTGAACGGCACCGGCACGCTGACCAGCGGCACCTGAGGCAATGCCGCCAGGTCGACCCGTCCCAGCCACCAGGCCACGATAAAACCCAGGGTCAGGCCGATGACAATCGAGCCCAGGCGCAGGAACGGGTTATTGAAACGGTTGAGCACCACGATGGTCAGCAATACCAGGGCTGCCAGCCCCATATTGCTGGCCGCGCCCAAGTCGGCGGCGCCGTAGCCGCCGGCCATGTCGGTGACGGCGACCTTGATCAGCGACAGGCCCATCAAGGTGATGATGGTGCCGGTGACCACCGGGGTAATCAGCTTGCGCAGCTTGCCGATGAACTGACTGAGCACCACTTCGATAAACGCCGCAAAGAAACAAATGCCGAAGATCGTCGAGAGTATTTCATCAGTGCCGCCGCCTCGCGCCTTAACCATGAATCCGGCACTGAGAATCACGCTGATGAACGAAAAGCTGGTGCCTTGCAGGCACAGCAAGCCCGAGCCCACCGGGCCAAAGCGCCGCGCCTGGACAAAGGTGCCCAGGCCGGAGACGAACAGCGCCATGCTGACCAGGTAGGGCACTTCGCTTTCCAGGCCCAATACACCCCCGACGATCAGGGTCGGGGTAATGATCCCGACAAAGCTGGCGAGCACATGCTGCAGGGCGGCAAACATCGCCGCAGTGAAGTGCGGACGGTCTTCCAGACCATAGATCAGGTCCGATTTGTAACGTGGCTGAGGGGCTTGAGCGTCAGACAAAATACGTGCTCGGGTCAGAAAATGGAGGCGCAGGATGCCAGAAAGCGCCCGCTGTCAAAAGTGTGAAAATATATTTCTCCGATCCATGCAAAAAGCCTCAAGCCGGCCGATACCTCTTATAGGCCCACACAACCTTTATAACAGTGGCGCCGAACAGTCATCTAAGCGCGTTGACGCTAAGTGATCGTGTCGCGGCAAGGACGCTCGCAGTCATCCCTCTTTGAGAGCTTTCCTATGTCCCTTCGTAATTTGAACATCGCACCTCGGGCGTTTCTCGGTTTTGCGTTTATTGCGTTGTTAGTGATTGTTCTGGGGGTGTTTGCCGTCAACCGTATGACGCTGATCCGCCAGGCCTCGCTGGACATGGGCACCAACCAGTTGCCCAGTGTCGGTTACCTGGCCAACATCACCGAGAACGTGTTGCGCCTGCGCATTCTGTCATTCCGTGTCTTGGTCAATCGCGATCCGGTCGCCCTGCAAGAGGCTCAGGTGCGCATCGGGGTCTTGGTCGACAAGGCCCGGCAAGCCCAGGCGGGATATGCCGCGACGCCGGCGGGTGCCGAAGAAGCTGCGTTGTACAAGACCTTTGCGGCCACGCTGGACAACTACCTCAAAGCCCAGGCTGAAATGCTTGCGCTGTCCCAGCAGAACAAGGTCGAGGAGATGCGCGCCTTGATCAACAGTCGCATCAAGGACGGCACGGATCAGATGGGCGAACAGCTCAATAAGCTGATTGCAATCAATGCCGCCGATGCCAAGCAGGCCGGTGAAGACGCCGGTCGCAGCTATAACGATGCGATCAGCGGGATAGTTGTGGTGTCGGTAGTCGCGGCGCTGATGACCGTATTGCTCGCCTGGCTGCTGACGCGCAGCATTGTCACGCCGCTGCGCAAGGCCGTGGCGGCCGCGCAAACCATCTCCAGTGGCGACCTGAGCAAGGTCATCGAGGACGACGGCAAGGACGAGCCCGCCCGCCTGATTGGCGCCCTGGCGACCATGCAGGGCAACTTGCGCCAGACCATCCAGCACATCGCCGGTTCAGCCACGCAACTGGCATCGGCCGCCGAAGAACTCAGTGCGGTAACCGAAGAAGCCTCCAAGGGCTTGCAGCAGCAGAACAATGAAATCGACCAGGCCGCCACGGCTGTCAATGAAATGACCGCCGCCGTAGAAGAGGTGGCGCGCAACGCGGTCTCCACCTCCGAGGCATCGGCCCAGTCGAACCAGGCCGCGCGGGAAGGGCGCGACCGGGTGGTGGAAACCGTGGATGCGATCCAGACCATGACCCAGGACGTGCAGAACACCTCGGTGCTGATCGAAGGCCTGGCCACCCAGGGGCGTGATATCGGCAAGGTGCTGGACGTGATTCGGGCGATTGCCGAGCAAACCAACTTGTTGGCCCTCAACGCGGCGATCGAAGCCGCTCGTGCGGGTGAAGCCGGGCGTGGGTTTGCCGTGGTAGCCGATGAAGTACGGGCCCTGGCTCATCGCACCCAGCAGTCGACCCAGGAGATCGAGAAAATGGTCGCCGGGATCCAGAACGGCACCGGGGACGCGGTGCAGTCCATGCAACAGAGCAACCAGCGCACTCAAAGCACTCTGGAAATGGCCCGCGCCGCTGGTGTGGCGCTGGAGCAGATCACCCAGTCCATCAGCCTGATCAACGAACGCAACCTGGTGATCGCCAGTGCGTCCGAAGAACAGGCCCAGGTATCCCGCGAGGTGGACCGTAACCTGGTGAACATCCGCGACCTGGCCACCCAGTCAGCGGCCGGAGCCAACCAGACCAGCGCCGCCAGTCATGAACTGTCGCGCCTGGCGGTGGACTTGAATGGGATGGTCGCGCGCTTCGTGATCTGATCACATCACGGGTGTGGGAGCTGTACTGGGCAAGCGGCGGCGTCCCTAGGGGTTATCCAGGTCATGCCCCAACGACTGGATAAACAACGAAAACAACTCCGGCTGCGACGAGATATCCAGCTTGGCGTACAGGTGCCGCCGATGCACCTTGACCGTGTCCGGCGAGATACTCAGGCGTTCGGCCATGGCCTTGGACGAAAACCCGCGCAATACCAGGCGGGCGATTTCCAGTTCGCGCTCTGACAGCACGCCACTGCCAAAATGACTCAACGCATCGCGTATCTGGCTGGCCATGGCTTCGCCCGCCGGTGCGCGCTGGGTGCTTTGCTGCCAATGCTGCTGCATCAACGGCAGCACCCACGCCGCCAATAGCGTCAGCAGCCCGGTTTCAGTCGCGGTAAATACCCGCTGCATACCCAGTGACAACGACAAGGTGCCCACCCCGGGCAGTTGCAGGATGAATTGCACTTCATCCTCCAGCACGTTGTCGTGGAAGTAATTGAGGAAGTATTCACTCTGGCGGAAATGGTCTGGCGCCACTTCTTCCAGGCGATACACGCCGCTGGCATACCCTTCGCGGCAGGCCTGGAAGAACGGGTCGAGCAAGTACAAACCATTGAGATACACCAGCATCGACGCCGGTTTGCTGGTCGGCTGCGCGTCGTACTCTTCCAGCGCCTGGGGTGGGCCGTCCACCGGGTAGAAGATCGCCAGGGCGTTATCGAAGGCCAGGTTCTGGTGCAGCAACAGCACCAGTTGCTTCCAGAAGCGCTCGGTGCCAATTTGCGACACCGTACGGCCCAGGCCCGCATGCATGCCGATTTCCCGAAACAGGCTCATGTGAAGGGTTCCGATGGCTGAAAGATTGGCCAAGGGTTCGGTTTTTACCCGGCCCCGTCAAGGGGAGTACTCCAATAGGGGAATTGGCCGGCGCAGTGGCAACACCTAAATTCCCTGTAGGAGCGAGCTTGCTCGCGAAAAACCTGAGCGCGCTGCGGTTACCCAGTCAGCACGCGTTTGCGTTGACGTCTTTCGCGAGCAAGCTCGCTCCTACAATAAAAAAATTGATCGCCCCTACTTTTTCGTTTCTGCCTCAAACCAAGAATAAACAAGAGGATAACGATATGAGCACAACCCCCGCGCCCGACGGCGTGCTGAAACCTACCTTGAGTGTGTTCGATGTGGTGGCCATTACCGTTTCGGCGGTGACTCCGGCCAGTTCCGTGTTTGTTATCGCCCCGTTTGCAATCCAGCAAGCCGGGAGCGGTGTGTTCCTGGCGTTTGTAATGGCCGGGCTGCTGGCGCTGATGTTCGCCTTTTGCTACGCCGAACTGGGGCGCGCCCATAACAGTGCAGGTGGCGAGTATGTGTACGCCAAGCGCGTGTTTGGCGGCATGGCCGGCTACGCGACCTTCCTCACGGTGCTGGTGATGCTGCTGTTTATCCCGCCGGTCCTGGCCACCGGCGCGGCGACTTACCTCAATAACGCCTTGGGTACGAAGTTCGACTCACAAACCGTGGCCCTGGTGATTGTGGTGTGCAGTTACGCCCTGGGCATTCTCAACATCAAGCTCAATGCATGGATTACCGGCACCTGCCTGCTGTTGGAGGTGGCGGCTTTGCTGGTGATTGTGTTTATCGGTTTCGGTAACCCGGTGCAGCCCGCCAGCGTGCTGTTCCAGCCGCAGATCGTCGAAAACGGCGTGCTGCACCTCGCCCCCTGGGCCCTGGTGATCGGTGCTGTCGGCATCGGCCTGTTCTCGTTCAATGGTTATGGCCCGGCGGTGTTGTTGGCCGAAGACATGAAATGCGGCGGCAAGGGCGTGCACAAGGCAGTGCTGTGGTCCCTGGGCCTGGTGGTGGTGATCGAGTTGGTGCCAATCACCGCGCTGTTGATCGGCGCTCCCTCGCTCAGTGAGATGATCAGCAGCCCGGACCCCATCGGCTATCTGCTGACCAGCCATGGCAACGAAACCCTGTCGCGGCTGGTCAGTGCCGGGATCTTCCTCTCGGTGTTCAATGCGATTGTCGCCATCGTGATCCAGATCGGCCGGGTAGTGTTCAGCAGCGGTCGCGATGCACTGTGGACACCGACCATCAACAAACTCTTCACCCGTATCCACCCGCGCTGGGATTCGCCATGGCTGGCCACGCTGTTCCTGGCGGTCCCTTCGGCGCTACTCAGTTTCAGCTCCAACCTGGCCGACCTGACGTCCTTCAGTGTGTTGCTGATCATGCTGGTGTACCTGATCGTCGCCTTGAGCGCGCTGATGAGCCGGGTGCTATTGCGCGACCGCGAGCATCCGTACCGCATGCCCCTGTGGCCGGTACCGGCATTGCTGGCCGTGGCCGGCGCGGGTTATCTGTTGCTCACCTTGTTTATCGCAGCATCCATGCGCGACATCATGATTATCATCGGCCTGCTGGCGTTGTCGGTGGTCCTGTATTGCATCAGCGGCCGGTCGAGTCCGGCGTTTCAGAAACTGTAAGGAGTGATTATGCGCGCACGTCAATTGGGCATTACGTTGGGGCTGGGGATACCCGGCGAATTGAATGCGATTACCGATGTCCCTGGGGTTCGGGTCGGTCACAGCACGGTCAAGGCGCAGATCGATGGCAAGCAGGTGCGCACCGGGGTCACGCTGATCCAGCCGCGGGCCGGTGCTGCTCGCCTGCAGCCGTGTTTTGCCGGGTATCACGTGCTCAATGGCAACGGCGACGCCACGGGCCTTGAGTGGATCGGCGAAGCCGGGCTGTTGACCACGCCCCTGGCGATCACCAATACCCACAGTATCGGTATTGTGCGCGACACCTTGATCGCCCTGGAGCGCGACAGCCTGGCTGACCCGGCGGTGTACTGGTGCATGCCGGTGGTGATGGAAACCTATGACGGCCTGCTCAACGATATCTGGGGCCAGCACATCGGCCCGGAGCATGTGCTCCAGGCCATGGCCAATGCAGAATCGGGCCCGGTGCAGGAAGGCGCGGTGGGTGGCGGCACCGGGATGATCTGCCATGAGTTCAAGGGCGGCATTGGCAGCGCCTCGCGCAAGTTGCCAGGGGAGCAGGGCGGCTGGACCGTTGGCGTGCTGGTGCAGGCCAACCACGGCAAGCGCCAGGAACTGCGAGTCGATGGCTATCCGGTGGGGCGACACCTGATGGAAATTGCCTCGCCGTTTGCCGCTCGTGGCACCCCGGGCATGGGCTCCATTGTGGTGATTATCGCTACCGACGCACCGTTATTGCCCCACCAGTGTCAGCGCCTGGCGCAACGCGCATCCATCGGTATTGCACGCACCGGCGGCGGTACCGAGGATTCCAGTGGCGATCTGTTCCTGGCGTTTGCCACCGGCAACCAGGACCTGCCGGCGGCAGATTACGGGCGCAAGGATTTACCGCTCAGCACGGCACTGAACATGGTCAATAACGATCATATTTCGCCGTTGTTCAGTGCGGCGGCGGAGGCGGTGGAAGAAGCCATCATCAACGCGATCCTCGCAGGGGAGGACATGACCACTGCCGAAGGTGTGCTGGTGCCGGGTTTGGATGGGCGGACGTTGCTCGAAGCGCTGCACCAGACTGGTTGGCAACGACCTTGAAATCGCCAGCGAATCATCGACGTATTAGCAAGCTGTCAATAATAATAAAACAATGGCTGCTTAATATTTACAATGACACGGTGGCACTTTAAAAGTGCACCCCACTCAATATATTGGATCCATTCAATATTGAAATGTGACCTGTCTGGCATTTAACTGTTTAGCATTATTTAATATTTAAATAGCCGGGCTTGCGGCGCGCTGCTCATTACGCAGGATAGAAGACGTATTTCCCAATGTTTGCAGGCATTATTCGTTCTGCGCACTTTCCTGGCAAAAAAAGTGCTGGACGTCTGATTTAAAATTGTGTCAGTTTTCTTTCGCCTTCATAAGAGGCGAGTGATAGGACGCTCTCGCCGGAGAGCGTCGCTATCGGACAAAAACTGTTCCACTTGCAAACAAGGAAGTACGTTTATGTCGAAAGTAAAAGACAAAGCTATTGTCTCGGCAGCTCAAGCAAGTAGTGCCTATTCACAGATCGATAGCTTTAGCCATTTGTATGACCGTGGCGGCAATCTCACGGTCAATGGCAAACCTTCGTTCTCTGTCGACCAGGCAGCGGACCATTTGCTGCGCGAAAACGCGGCCTACCGGGACGTTGACGGCAACGGCAGGATCGATCTTACCTACACCTTCCTGACTTCGGCCTCCTCGGCGACCATGAACAAGCATGGTATCTCCGGGTTCAGCCAGTTCAGCAACCTGCAAAAAGGCCAAGCCGTACTGGCCATGCAATCCTGGGCCGATGTGGCCAATGTCACCTTCACCGAGAAAGCCTCGGGCGGCGACTTCCACATGACCTTCGGCAACTACAGTGCGGGCCAGGATGGCGCCGCGGCTTTTGCCTATCTGCCGGGCACCAATGAGAAGTACAACACAAGTGGCACGGATGGCACTTCCTGGTACCTGATCAACCGAGGCTACACCGATAACATCAACCCTGGCCTGAACAACTACGGACGCCAGACCCTGACTCACGAAATCGGCCACACCCTGGGCCTGGATCACCCTGGCGACTACAACGCCGGGACCGGCAACCCGTCTTACAAAGACGCGGACTACGGCCAGGACACCCGTGGCTACAGCGTCATGAGCTACTGGAGTGAGTTCAACACCAACCAGAACTTCACCAAGGGCGGGGTAGAGGCCTATGCCTCCGGCCCGCTGATCGACGATATTGCGGCGATCCAGAAGCTCTATGGTGCCAACTACAACACCCGTGCCAGTGATACCACCTACGGGTTCAACTCCAACACCGGGCGCGACCACCTCAGCGCCACGTCCAATGCCGACAAGCTGGTGTTCTCGGTGTGGGACGGCGGTGGCAATGACACCCTGGACTTCTCCGGCTTTACCCAGAACCAGAAAATCAACCTCAACGAGACCTCGTTCTCTGACGTGGGCGGCCTGGTGGGTAACGTGTCGATCGCCCAGGGTGTGACCGTGGAAAACGCCTTCGGTGGCTCGGGCAACGACCTGCTGATCGGTAATGCGGCGGCCAACACCCTCAAGGGCGGTGCCGGCAATGACCTGATCTACGGTGGCGGCGGTGCTGACAAACTGTGGGGCGGTGCGGGTTCGGACACCTTTGTGTTCGGTGCCAGCTCCGATTCCAAGCCAGGTGCAGCGGATCAGATCCTCGACTTCACCTCGGGTTCGGACAAGATCGACCTGACCGGTATCACCCAGGGGAGCGGCCTGAATTTCGTCAACGCCTTCACAGGCAGCGCCGGTGATGCCGTGCTGACCTACGCCTCGGGTACCAACCTGGGCACGTTGGCGGTGGACTTCTCTGGGCACGGCGTGGCGGACTTCCTCGTCACCACCGTAGGCCAGGCGGCCTACAGCGACATCGTGGCTTGATCAAGGCTTAACGAAGGGCGGCGCCCTGGCGCTGCTCTTTGCTTGCAACAACCCCGTGAACGGGTAATGGTGATGACTATTTTTCGCAACGCAATCGCCTGGTTGATCCCGGCATTGCTGGTGTCGGCAGGAGCCCACGCAATGGCAAGCAGTCTTGTTTTACCCAGCACCACGCAACTGGCCGGCCATTGGCAGTTGCGACAGCAGGAGCAGGTCTGCGAGCTGGATCTGATTGCCCAGCCCAACGGCCTCAAAGGGGATGTGCAGTGTGCGCAACAGTGGCTGGGAGAAAAACCCCAGACATGGCTGCCCACGCCAGATGGAATACTGCTGATAAATGCCGAGGGGACGGGGATTGCCCATTTGAGCCGGCAGAAAGACGGTGAATATACGGTGACTTCCAAGTCGGGACTTGCCTTGATATTGCAGCGCACACAATAATTGAACAAATGGTTATATCGTTATAACCACTGACCGTAGAGTCATTTATTGAAAGTGACAGTCGTCTATCTGTCACTTTTGATGAACTAAGCATAATTGAAGTAGTTGCCTGCCCCATTATGGCGCGCCGGGCAAACTGCTGTGTGTATTTCAGCCCCGGGGAAGATCAAGCAACATGGCGAAGACCACTCCTGCCGCACCCTTGTTTAAGGCCCTTGGCGCTTATAAAAGTATCCTGATCAGCGTCGGCTGTTTTACGGCGTTGATTAACCTGCTGATGCTGGTGCCGTCCATTTATATGTTGCAAGTCTATGACCGGGTGCTGTCATCACAGAACGAAACCACCCTGGTCATGCTGACCCTGATGGTGGTGGGCTTCTTTGCCTTTATCGGCACCCTGGAAGTGGTGCGCAGCTTTATCGTGATCCGTATCGGCAGCCAGTTGGAGCGACGGTTCAACCTGCAGGTGTACAAGGCTGCTTTCGAGCGCAACCTGCAACATGGCGAAGGCCACGCCGGGCAATCCCTGGGGGATTTGACCCATATTCGCCAGTTCCTCACGGGGCCTGCGCTGTTTGCCTTCTTTGATGCGCCGTGGTTCCCCATCTACTTGCTGGTGATCTTCCTGTTCAACGTGTGGCTTGGGGTGTTGGCCACGGCGGGTGCAGTGTTGTTGATCGCTTTGGCTTGCCTCAATGAATACCTGACCAAAAAACCGTTGCGCGAAGCCAGCGGTTATTCCCAGCAGTCCACCCAATTGGCCACCAGTCACTTGCACAATGCCGAGACCATCCAGGCCATGGGCATGCTTGGGGCCTTGCGCAGCCGTTGGTTCCAGGTGCATTCACGGTTCCTCGGCTTGCAGAACCAGGCCAGCGATACCGGTTCGGTGATCAGTTCCCTGAGCAAATCCCTGCGCCTGCTCCTGCAATCTTTGGTGCTGGGGCTCGGTGCCTTGTTGGTGATCAAGGGCCAGATGACCGCCGGGATGATGATCGCCGGGACCATTCTGATGGGCCGAGTGCTCAGCCCGATCGACCAGTTGATCGCGGTGTGGAAGCAATGGAGCTCGGCCAAGCTGGCCTACCAGCGCCTGGATGAGCTGTTGCAGGAGTTTCCGCCTGGGGCGCAGGCCATGGCATTGCCGGCGCCCAAGGGGCAGGTGAGTTTCGAGCAGGTCAGCGCCGGGCCTCCGGGGCGGCGGGTGGCGACCTTGCATCAGGTCAGTTTCAACCTGGCGGCCGGCGAAGTACTGGGTGTGCTGGGGGCCTCCGGCTCCGGCAAGTCGACCCTGGCGCGGGTGCTGGTGGGCGTGTGGCCGACCCTGGCCGGCACGGTGCGCCTGGATGGCGCCGACATTCATCGCTGGGACCGCGACGACCTCGGTCCGCACGTCGGTTACTTGCCCCAGGACATCGAACTGTTCAGCGGCAGCATCGCCGATAACATCGCGCGCTTTCGCCAGGCTGACCCCGAGCAGGTGGTGCAGGCTGCCCAGCAAGCCGGTGTGCATGACTTGATCCTGCGCTTGCCCCAGGGCTACGACACGGTCTTGGGCGACGACGGCAGCGGCCTGTCCGGCGGGCAGAAACAACGGGTGGCCCTGGCCCGCGCGCTGTATGGCGGGCCGCGCCTGATCGTGCTCGACGAACCCAATTCCAACCTCGATACCGTGGGCGAGGCCGCTTTGGCCAGCGCCATCATGCAGATGAAAGCCCAGGGCAGCAGCGTGATCCTGGTGACCCACCGCTCTTCGGCGCTGGCCCAGGCCGACAAACTGCTGGTGCTCAACGAGGGCCGCCTGCAAGCGTTCGGCCCGAGCCAGGAGGTGCTGCGAGCGCTGTCCGGGCAACCGGAACAACCCCGTGAAAAGGCCGGCGTCAGCCTCAACCGTCAATACCCTGCGGCAAGGAATCCAGGCCAATGAGCACCGATAACAGCCTGCCAAACGAACAGACCTTTCCCGAGCGCGATGCGCGTTTTTTCTCCCGCCTGGGCTGGCTGATGACGGTGGTCGGTGCCGGCGGGTTCTTCCTCTGGGCCAGCCTGGCGCCCCTGGACCAGGGCATTCCTGTGCAGGGTACGGTGGTGGTGTCCGGCAAACGCAAGGCCGTGCAAACCCTGAGCCCTGGCGTGGTCAGCCGGATCCTGGTGCGCGAAGGCGAGGTGGTCAAGCAAGGCCAGCCGTTGTTTCGCCTCGACCAGACCCAAAGCCAGGCCGATGTGCATTCCCTGCAAGCCCAGTACCGCATGGCCTGGGCCAGTGTTGCCCGCTGGCAGAGCGAGCGCGACAGCTTACCTTCGGTGATGTTTCCCGCCGAACTGAGCGCTAGCCCCGATCCTGCGCTGGCCTTGGTGCTGGAGGGCCAGCGCCAGTTGTTCAGCAGCCGGCGTGAGGCCTTTGCCCGCGAACAGGCCGGGATCCGCGCCAGTATCGAAGGCGCCAGCGCCCAGCTCAATGGTATGCGCCGTGCGCGCACGGACTTGAACGCCCAGGCGCAATCGCTGCGTGATCAACTGAGCAACCTGCAACCGTTGGCCGACAATGGCTACATCCCGCGCAACCGCTTGCTGGAGTACCAGCGCCAACTGTCACAGGTGCAGCAGGACCTGGCGCAGAACACCGGTGAAAGCGGGCGTATCGAGCAAGGCATTCTCGAATCACGCCTCAAGTTGCAACAGCACAGCGAGGAGTATCAAAAGGAAGTCCGCAGCCAGTTGGCCGACGCGCAACTGCGCAGCCTGACCCTGGAGCAACAACTGACATCGGCCGGTTTCGACCTGCAACACAGTGAAATCAACGCCCCAGCCGATGGCATTGCCGTCAACCTCGGCGTACACACCGAAGGTGCCGTGGTGCGGGCCGGGGAAACCCTGCTGGAAATCGTGCCCCAGGGCACGCGCCTGGAAGTGGAGGGGCGCCTGCCGGTGAACCTGGTGGACAAGGTCGGCACTCATCTGCCGGTGGACATTCTGTTCACCGCTTTCAACCAGAGCCGTACGCCACGGGTGCCGGGGGAAGTGAGCCTGATCTCTGCCGACCAGATGCTCGACGAAAAGACCGGGGCGCCGTATTACGTGCTGCGCACCACGGTCAGCGACGACGCCCTGGAAAAACTCCACGGCCTGGTGATCAAGCCCGGCATGCCCGCCGAGATGTTTGTGCGTACCGGCGAGCGCTCGTTGCTCAACTATCTGTTCAAGCCGCTGCTCGATCGTGCCGGCTCGGCGCTGACCGAGGAATGAGCATGAAACCAGTGTTCATCGCCTTGCTGCTCGCGTGCAGCAGCGCCCAGGCCGCCATGGGACCGTTTGATGTGTATGAGCAGGCCCTGCGTAATGATCCGGTATTCCTTGGCGCGATCAAGGAGCGTGACGCCGGCCTGGAAAACCGCACCATTGGCCGCGCCGGCCTGTTGCCCCGGCTGTCCTACAACTACAACAAGGGCCGCAACAACTCCCAGGCCAACCTGCCCGATGGCCGTGGTGGTCACTATCACGACGATCGCAACTACAACAGCTTCGGCTCGACCTTCACCCTGCAACAGCCGCTGTTCGACTACGAAGCCTATGCCAACTACCGCAAGGGCGTGGCCCAGGCGCTGTTTGCCGACGAGACTTTCCGCGACAAGAGCCAGGCGCTGTTGGTGCGGGTACTGACCTATTACACCCAGGCCCTGTTCGCCCAGGACCAGATCGAGATTGCCCGGGCCAAGAAGAAGGCGTTCGAGCAGCAGTTCCAGCAGAACCAGCACCTGTTCCAGCAAGGCGAGGGCACGCGCACCGACATTCTGGAGGCGGAGTCGCGTTATGAGCTGGCCACCGCCGAAGAGATCCAGGCCCTGGATGAGCAGGATGCGTCGCTGCGTGAATTGGGGGCATTGCTCGGTGTGCACAGCGTCGATATCGCCGACCTGGCACCGTTGAATCAGGACTTTGCCGCCTTCACCCTGACACCGGCCAACTATGACAGTTGGCATGAGCTGGCAATCACCAACAACCCGACACTGGCCTCCCAGCGCCAGGCCGTGGAAGTGGCGCGTTATGAAGTGGAGCGCAACCGTGCCGGGCACCTGCCACGGGTGACTGCCTACGCCAGCTCGCGCCAGCAAGAGTCCGACAGCAGTAACACCTACAACCAGCGCTACGACACCAACACCATCGGCATTGAAGTCAGCGTGCCGCTGTATGCCGGTGGCGGTGTCTCGGCGTCCACTCGCCAGGCCGCCCGCTCCATGGAACAGGCCGAGTACGAATTGGAGGGCAAGACCCGCGAAACGCTGATCGAACTGCGCCGCCAGTTCAGCGCTTGCCTGTCTGGTGTGAGCAAGCTGCGCGCCTATCAAAAGGCCCTGGCCTCCGCCGAAGCGCTGGTGGTGTCGACCAAGCAAAGCATCCTTGGCGGCGAGCGCGTCAACCTCGATGCCCTCAACGCCGAACAGCAGCTGTACAGCACCCGTCGCGACCTGGCCCAGGCCCGTTACGACTACCTGATGGCCTGGACCAAATTGCATTACTACGCGGGCAGCCTGCGCGACACCGACCTGGCCAAGGTCGACGAAGCCTTCGGCCCAGCCCAACGCTGACCCTGTAGGGGCCGGTAAGCCGGTGCCTACAGGGGCGTAACAAACACAATAAAAAGAGGAAGGTCACCGTGAACGTAAAGCAACGAGGCTATCACTGCGTGATGCTGTGTGGGCTGGCCACCCTGGGGACCGCCCAGGCCGCCCCCTATGTGGAAACCGGTAAGTTGGGCGACCCCGCCAGTTGGCGTTCGGCCGAGTTCCAGCGGGACTGGGGCCTGGGGCGTATGCAGGCCGATCAAGCCTATGCCGCGGGAATCAGCGGTGCCGGGGTCAAGATCGGTGCGCTGGACTCGGGCTTCGATGCCAGCCATCCGGAGGCCTCCCCGGAGCGCTTTCGCCCAGTGACCGCCAGCGGTACTTATGTAGATGGCAACCCGTTCTCCACCACTGGCGCACTGAACCCCAACAACGACTCCCACGGCACCCACGTCACCGGCACCATGGGCGCGGCCCGTGACGGCAACGGCATGCATGGCGTTGCCTACAACGCGCAGATCTATGTGGGCAATACCAACGCCAACGACAGCTTCCTGTTTGGCCCAACACCCGACCCCAAATATTTCAAGGCGGTGTACAGCGCCATGGTCGACTCTGGAGTGCGGGCGATCAACAACAGTTGGGGCAGCCAACCCAAGGATGTCAGCTATCAGACCCTGGCCGGCCTGCACGCCGCCTACGCGCAACACTTCAACCAGGGCACGTGGCTGGATGCCGCCGCCGATGTGGCCCGGGCCGGGGTGATCAATGTGTTCAGCGCCGGTAACAGCGGCTATGCCAACGCCAGCGTGCGTTCGGCCTTGCCGTACTTTGAACCGGAGTTGGAAGGCCACTGGCTGGCGGTGTCGGGGTTGGACCAGGCGAACAACCAGAAATACAACCAGTGTGGCATTGCCAAGTACTGGTGCATTTCCACCCCCGGCGCAAAGATCGACAGCACCATTCCCGGCGGTGGTTACGCCGTGAAGTCCGGCACCTCGATGTCGGCACCCCATGCCACGGGCGCCTTGGCGCTGGTGATGGAACGCTACCCGTACCTGAACAATGAGCAGGCCCTGCAAGTGCTGCTGACCACCGCCACGCAACTGGATGGTTCCGTGACCGAGGCGCCAACCACCAAGGTCGGCTGGGGCGTGCCGGACCTGGATCGGGCGATGCACGGGCCAGGGCAGTTGCTTGGGACGATGGACGTCAATCTGGCGGCCGGGCAGGGCGATGTATGGAGCAATGGCATCTCGGACAAGGCACTGCTGCAGCGTCAGGCCGAAGACAGCGCCGAGCACCTGGCATGGCAGCAGACCTTGAAGGACAAGGGCTGGGAAAATGGCTTGGGTGCCAATGCCAGCCAGCAGGAGCAGACCGACTATGCCGTGGGCATGGCCCGCGATGCGGCGGCCTCCCAGCGCATCTATCAAGGCAGCCTGATCAAGTCCGGCGCCGGGAGCCTGGTGCTCAGTGGCGACAGCACTTATCGCGGCCCGACCACAGTCAACGCCGGCGTGTTGAAGGTCGATGGTTCTCTGGTATCGCAGGTCACGGTCAACAAGGGTGGCACCCTCGGCGGTGCCGGGCGCGTCGGTGCGCTGCTCGCCAACAGCGGCGCTACGGTGGCGCCGGGCAACTCCATCGGTACCTTGAACGTGGCCGGGGATGTGCGTTTCGAGGCAGGCTCCACCTATGCCGTGGAGCTGTCGGATAGCAGCAGTGACCGGATCGTCGCGGGCGGCCAGGCCACCCTCAATGGCGGCACAGTGACCCTGGCCCTGGAAAACAGCCCGACCCTGCTCAGCCAGCCCCAGGCGCAAAGCCTGATTGGCCGCCAGTACACCATCTTGCAGGCTGCGGGCGGGATTACCGGCAGTTTTGGCGAGGTCTTGCCCAACTACCTGTTCCTGGGGGGCAACCTCGATTACGCGGCCAACGGTGTGCAACTGGCGATTGCCCGTAATGACGCGAGCTTTGCCAGCGTCGCAGCGACCCGCAACCAGCGCGCCGTGGCCACCGCTGCCGAGCAGTTGGGGGCCGGCAACCCGGTGTATGAAAGCGTGCTGAGTGCCGACTCTACGGTGGTTGCCCGCCAGGCCTTCCAGCAGTTGTCCGGTGAGATCTACCCGGCGGTTGGCGCGATGTTGATCAATGACAGCCGCCATGTGCGCGATGCGGTCGGTGAGCGCCTGCGCCATGTGCCGGCCACGGGCGAAAGCAACCTCTGGATCAAGGCCCTCGGTGCCTGGGGCAAGGCCGACAGCCGTAGCGAATATGCCGGTTACACCCGTTCGATCGGCGGGATGCTGCTCGGGGTTGATGGCCAGTTGGACGAACAGACCCGCGTGGGCGTGATGGCCGGTTACAGCAACAGCTCGCTGAACATGGGCGATGGCACGCACTCGTCGGCTGATGTCGACAGCTATCACCTGGGTACTTATGCCGGGCGCGAGCTGGGTAACTGGCGCCTCAGCGCAGGCGGCGCCTACAGCTGGCATCGCGGTGATGTGCAGCGCGACCTGCAATACGGCGACGTCAGCGGCAAACAAAAGGCCAAGTTGGATGCGCGCAGCCTCCAGGTATTCACCGAAGCGGCCTACCGCTTGAACCTGCAAGCGCTGGCCCTGGAGCCGTTTGCCAACCTGGCCTATGTGCACCTGGACAGCGAACGTTTCCATGAAAAAGGTGATAGCGCAGCCCTGCAGCGCGGCGGTGATCGTCGTGACGCAACCCTCGGCACCCTGGGCCTGCGCGCCCTCAAAACCCTGGCGCTCAATGACCAGCAGCAACTGGAGCTTTCCGCTTCCCTGGGCTGGCAGCACAGCCTGTCGCCGGTGGAATCCGAGGAGCACCTGGCCTTTGTTGCCGGCGGTCCATCGTTCGCCGTGCGCAGTACACCGTTGCAACGCGATGCCGCGCTGGTGGGGTTGAAGGCCAGCCTGGCGTTGAACGCGGCGACGCGGGTCAACCTCGACTACAGCGGCCAATTGGCTTCCAGGGAGAAGAACCAAGGCGTGGGCTTGAGCCTCGATTGGCAGTTCTGAATCGGCTCCAACAAAAAGAACAACAAACGCAACAAAACTAAGGAAGGTCACCGTGAACGTAAAACAACGAGGGTTTCACTCCGCCATCCCAACAGGCCCGGGCTACCCGCTCAAGGCCCTGAGCTGCGTGCCATACGGCGCGTTGCTGTGTTGCCTGGCCAGCCTGGGTACCGCCCAGGCCGCACCCTACGTGGAAACCGGCAAACTGGGGGATGTCGCCAGTTGGCGCAGCAGTGAATTCAAGGCTGATTGGGGCCTGGGCGCGGTCAACGCCGATGTGGCCTATGCCGCCGGCTATAGCGGCAAGGGCGTGAAGCTGGGGATTTTCGACCAGCCGGTGTATGCCCAGCACCCGGAGTTTTCCAGCCCTGGCAAGGTGCAGGTGCTGGTCACCGAAGGCATCCGCCAATACACCGACCCGTATATCCCGGTGAAGGCCGGTGATGCGTTCCGCTACGACGGCACGCCGTCCCTGGGCTCCAACGGCAAGCTGGGTGACCACGGCACCCATGTCGGCGGTATTGCTGCCGGTGACCGTAACGGTGGGCCGATGCATGGCGTAGCGTACAACGCGCAGATCCTCAGCGCCGAGAACGGCGACCCGGGGCCCGAAGACGGGATCATCCTGGGCAACGACGGTGCGGTGTACCAGGCCGGCTGGGACAGCCTGGTGGCCCATGGCGCGCGCATCATCAACAACAGCTGGGGCATCGGCATCGGTGACCAGTTTGCCAAGGGCGGCAAGGATCCGGCGTTCCCGCATTTCAGCCTCAGCGATGCGCAGGCCCAGTTCGACCAGATCAAGCCGTTGCTGGGCACGGCACCCGGTGGCGCCTATACGGGGGCGATCAATGCAGCGCGCAGCGGGGTGCTGACGATCTTTGCCGCAGGTAACGACTACAACCTGAACAACCCCGATGCAATCTCTGGCCTGGCCTATTTTGTGCCGGAGATCGTGCCCAACTGGTTGTCGGTGGCGGCGTTGCAGCGCAACCCGGACACCAGCAGCGCCAACCCTTATGTGATCAGCACCTTCTCATCGCGCTGCGGTTATGCCGCCAGCTTCTGTGTGTCGGCACCGGGTACCGCGATTTACAGCTCGGTGATGGTAGGCACTACGGTCGATAACATGACCTTGGGCTGGAACAATAAAAACGGCACCTCGATGGCCGCCCCCCACGTGGCTGGCGCCGCCGCCGTGTTGATGGAGCGGTTCCCGTATATGAGCGGCGAGCAGATTTCCACGCTGCTCAAGACCACGGCCACCGACCTTGGCGCAGCAGGCATCGACTCGTTGTACGGCTGGGGCATGATCAACCTGGGCAAGGCGGTCAGCGGGCCGGGGATGTTCATCACTGCCGAGGACATTCCGGCTGAGTTTCGCATCGACGGCGGCTATGGCAGCGGCCAGTTTGTCGCAGACTTGCCGGGGGTTGGGGCGGTGGTCGACGCAGGCAAACCCACCGAGCGTGTGTGCAACGATGTGCACTGCGGGCGGGATGTGTGGAGCAACGACATTTCCGGTCACGGCGGCCTGACCAAGCAAGGCATCGGCACGCTGGTCCTGACCGGCAACAACACCTACAGCGGGCCGACCCTGCTCAATCAAGGGCTGTTGGCGGTCAATGGTTCGCTTACATCGCAGGTTACGGTCAGCAACAGCGGGGTGCTGGGCGGTTCCGGCAGCATCGGCGCGCTGACGGCGAAAAGCGGCGGCACCGTGGCCCCGGGCAATTCCATCGGCACCTTGAACGTGGCTGGCGACGTCAACTTCGATGCAGGTTCCACCTATGCGGTAGAGCTGTCGAACACCAGCAGTGACCGCATCGTCGCCGGCGGCAAGGCGACCCTCAACGGCGGCACCGTGACCCTGGCCCTGGAGAACAGCCCGACACTGCTCAGCCAGCCTGAAGCCCAAAGCCTGATCGGCCGCCAGTACAACATCTTGCAGGCGGCCGGGGGAATTACCGGTAGCTTCGCGCAGGTATTGCCCAACTACCTGTTTGTCGGCGGCAACCTGAACTATGGCGCCAATGGTGTGCAATTGGATGTCGCGCGCACGGCCAACAGCTTCGCCAGCGTGGCAGTGACCGATAACCAACGTGCCGTGGCGGCCGCTGCCGAGCAACTGGGCGCTGGTAACGGTGTCTATGAAAGCCTGCTGCTGGCGCCGAGTGCGGCGTCGGCGCAAGGTGCGTTCCAACAGCTGTCGGGGGAAATCTACCCGGCCCTGGAAACCGCGCTGGTCAATGACAACCGCTACCTGCGTGAAGCGGTGGGCGAGCGCCTGCAGCAGGGGGAAATGGGCACCTCGCCACAGACCATCGACACGCGTGGCAACGTCTGGGTCAAGGCCCTCGGCGCCTGGGGTAAAACCGACAGCAGCAGCGACACGGCGGGCTACACCACCTCCATCGGCGGCCTGCTGGCCGGTGTGGACGGTGCGCTGGATGAAGACACGCGCCTGGGACTGGTTGCCGGCTACAGCGACACCTCGCTGAACATGGGCGATGGCACCCACTCGCGGGCATCAGTGGACAGCTACCACTTTGGCGCCTATGCCGGTCACGAAATCGGTGCCTGGCGCCTGAGCGGTGGGGCGACCTACAGCTGGCATCGCGCCGATGTGAAGCGTGAATTGCAATACGGCGAGGTTGCCGGCAAGCAAAAAGCCAAGGTCGATGCTCGCAGTACCCAGGTCTTCACCGAAGCGGCTTACCGTTTGAACCTGCAACCGCTGGCACTGGAGCCGTTCGCCAACCTGGCCTATGTGCACCTGGACAGCGATGGGTTCAGCGAGAAAGGCGATGCCGCAGCGCTCAAGGGCGGCGACGACACGCGCGACCTGGTCCTCAGCACCCTCGGTGTACGGGCCTTGAAGACCTTCAACCTCACCGACCATCAGGCGCTGGACGTTTCCGGCACCCTGGGCTGGCAGCACAACCTCAGCTCCACCGACTCCGAACGTCACCTGGCGTTTGCTTCGGGCGGCACCTCGTTTGCCGTAGAAAGTTCGCCAATGGTGCGCGATGCCGCCTTGGTGGGCGCGCGCGCCAGCCTGGCGCTGAGCAAGGAGGCGCGGCTGAACTTTGACTACAACGGCCTGCTGGCCAGCAAGGAGAAAATCCACGGCGTGGGCTTGAGCCTCGACTGGGCCTTTTAAACGCTGAAGATTGAAACTGTAGGAGCGAGCTTGCTCGCGAAGGACGTCAACGATAACGCGTATTTGCTAGGTAAACCGCTATCGCGGGCAAACCCGCTCCCACACTGACCGCATTCCAACTGTTTTGGCTTTCTCGACAATTCCAACAAAAGAGAGGCAATACCATGGGTGTCTATGACTACAAAAACCTCACGACCGAGGATTCCAAAGCACTGTTCGCCGATGCCATGGCGATCACGTTGTATTCCTACCACAACCTGGATAACGGCTTTGCCGCGGGGTACCAGCAATACGGCTTCGGCCTAGGGTTGCCGGCCACCCTGGTGCAGGCATTGATAGGCAGCGGCACCTCCCAAGGCGTGATCCCGGGTATCCCGTGGAACCCCGACTCGGAAAAGGCTGCCCTGGATGCGGTGCAAAAGGCTGGCTGGACACCCATCAGCGCGAGCACCCTCGACTATGGCGGCAAGGTCGATGCCCGGGGCACGTTCTTTGGCGAGAAAGCCGGCTACACCAGCGCCCAGGTCGAGGTGCTGGGCAAATACGATGACGCCGGCAAACTGCTGGAAATCGGCATCGCCTTTCGTGGGACTTCAGGGCCCAGGGAGAACCTGATCCTTGATTCAATCGGCGATGTGATCAATGACTTGCTGGCCGCTTTCGGCCCTGCGGACTATGCGAAAAACTACGCGGGCCAAGCGTTTGGCGATTTGCTGGGCAAGGTCGCCGCGTATGCCAGCGCCCAGGGCCTGAGTGGCCAGGATGTACTGGTCAGTGGCCATAGCCTGGGTGGCCTGGCGGTCAACAGCATGGCGGACTTGAGCAACAATAGCTGGGCGGGTTTCTACAAGGACGCCAACTACGTAGCCTATGCCTCGCCGACCCAGAGCAGTGGCGACAAGGTGCTGAACATCGGCTATGAGAACGACCCGGTGTATCGGGCGCTCGACGGTTCGTCGTTCAACCTGTCGTCCCTTGGGGTGCACGACCAACCGCACGCATCCAGCGCCGATAACATCGTCAGCTTCAACGACCACTACGCCTCGACGCTGTGGAACATCCTGCCGTTCTCCATTCTCAACCTGCCGACCTGGATCTCCCATTTACCCACCGGTTATGGCGATGGCATGGGGCGCATCCTTGAGTCGAAGTTCTATGACCTCACCACGCGGGACTCGACCATCATTGTCGCCAACCTGTCCGACCCGGCCCGGGCCAATACCTGGGTGCAGGATCTCAATCGCAATGCCGAGACCCACAAGGGCAGCACGTTCATCATCGGCAGCGATAACGATGACCTGATCCAGGGTGGCCGGGGCAATGACTATCTGGAAGGCCGTGCAGGCAACGACACCTTCCGCGATGGCGGTGGCTACAACATCCTGCTGGGCGGCAAAGGGTTCAATACCCTGGACTTGCAGCAGTCGCTGAAAAACGTCGAAGTGGCCAACGATGGCGCAGGTACTTTGTATATCCGCGACGGACAAGGCGGCATCAGCATGACCCGCGATATGGGCGCGGTGGTAAGCAAGGAAAGCTACCTGTGGATTCTCAGCAAGGACGTGACCCACAGCGTCACCGACCAAGGTCTGCTGGCGGGCCGGGACCTGACGGCCTACGCCGCATCGCTCAAGGGTGATGCCGGTGCCAATCTGCTCAAGGCGGGCGATGGCGGGAAATGGCTGTTTGGCCTGGACGGCAATGACCACCTGATCGGCGGCAAGGGCAATGATGTGCTGGTGGGCGGTGCGGGCAATGACCTGCTGGAAGCGGGGGGAGGGCGCAATACCTTTCTGTTTGACGGGGACTTTGGCCAGGACCGGATCGTGGGCTACCAGTCGAGCGACAAATTGGTGTTCATGGGTGTCGAGGGCGTGAATGGGCAGTACAACTACCTCGATCATGCCAAGGCGGTGGGTAGCGACACGCTGCTGACGTTCGGGGATAACTCGGTGACGTTGGTGGGCGTAGGGCTTGGCAGTCTGTCGGCGGATGGGATCGTCATCACCTGAGGCAAGGCACTGCCCCTGTGGGAGCCGGCTTGCCGGCGATGGTCGTTAACGAAAACGCTGGGCACCTGGATCACTGCAGTGCCTGGGCGTTTTTCGCTGGCAAGCCAGCTCCTACAGGGAATCTCTTATTTTTCTTCGCGTACGGTGGCTACATCAGCGGCCTTGACGCGTACACGCTTGCCCGCGATATCGGTAAATTCGTAGAAACCATCCGGTGTCTTGGCATTCGGCGTGTCCTTGGTCAGGTACTGGGTACCGTTTTGCAAGGTCACGACGGTTTGCGTCGAGCAGCCGGCCAATACCAGAAAAGTCATTGCAACCAGCGCCAGGCCACAGTTTTTCATGTTCATAACCCTTACCTTCATCCTTCGAAAACCCCGTGCTCAACGGCAGCGGGTAACAAATGTTACGCGGATACACCCCCATCTGATCGTTTTTATACAAAAAGTTGCGTGCGCCACTGATCTATTACCGATTGCAACACTCGCCATGCAACGGCACTCTGTATGCATAACCAGTGGTTGCCCAAGTGCCTGTCATGTCCAATCCCCTCGAAGAGCCGTTCTACTACCTGCATAACTTTCAGCAAGTGCTCGACTGGCTGGAGCAGCGCTATGCCGATCTGCTGGACGCCGAAGAGCAGCGCTTCATGACGCAGTTTGCCCAGTTGCCGCAGCCTTCCCAGGCGTTGCTGGTGCGGATGGTGATGCGCAAGGGCGTGCACTTTCGCGCCAGCAAGCTCAACTATGGGGAAATCGGCGCGGCCGAGGCGGCGGTGCAGCCGCTGTTGGCGCAAGGCTGGGTCAGTGAGCAGGGGCTGTTATCGATTGACGAGCTGTGGGGCCAGTTACAGAAAGCAGAGATCCTGCAGGCGTTCAAGCCCTGGATCGAGCAACCCAAAGGCAAGAAAACCGACTGGTTGGCGCCGTTATCCAGCCAATTCACAGAGCAACGCACCTTCGACCAATGGTGCCCGGCGCTGGACGACCGGCTTTACAGCCTCACGGTGATGGACCTGTGTGACCGCCTGCGCCTGATGTTCTTCGGCAATCTGTACCAGGACTGGTCGGAGTTTGTACTGGCGGACCTGGGGATCTACACCTACGAGAAGGTCGAGTTCTGCGCCGAGTCCCGTGGGTTGCGCCATCGTGACGATGTGTCTGGCCTGCTGTTCCTGCACCAGTGCCAGCAAGCCTTCGAGGCAGGCGCACCACTGGAAGAGGTACTGGCCCAGATTGCCACACTGAACACCGATAACCCTTGGCTGGAAAAACGCCGGGCCAAGCTGTTGTTCCAGGTCGGCCAGCATTGCGAACGCCTCGCCGAACTGGCCCTGGCGCAAACGATCTACCGCGATTGTGCCTATCCCGGCGCTCGCGCACGGCTGATCCGGGTGCTGGAGCGCCAGGAGGATTTTGCCCAGGCGCTGGCCCTGGCACTGCAGGCGCACGCCGCCCCCCACAGCGCGGCCGAGCAGCAGCACCTGTTACGTGTGCTGCCGCGGTTGCGGCGTAAACTGGGCGAGCCGGCGCAGCCCAGGCCCAAACCCCAGGTGATCCAGCGCCTGGACCTGGAACTGCCATTCCCGGAACCGGTGGCTGGCGTGGAGTTTTGCGTGCAGGCGCACTTGGGGGATGAGGAGGGGCCGGTGCACTACGTCGAGAACACCCTGATCAACTCGCTGTTCGGCCTATTGTGCTGGCCGGCGATCTTTGCGCCGTTGCCCGGCTCGTTCTTTCACCCGTTCCAGCGCGGGCCGGTGGATTTACACAGTGAGGACTTCCACCAGCGGCGTGCCGAGCTGTTTGCCGCCTGCCTGGACCAACTGCACGACCAGCGCTACAAAACCACGATCCGCCAGCGCTACGCCGAAAAGTGGGGGATCCAGTCGCCCTTTGTATTCTGGAATGTGTTGAGCGAAGAACTGCTCGACCAGGCCCTCGATTGCCTGCCCGCCGACCACCTGCGGCACTGGTTCGAGCGCCTGTTGCTGGATATCCGCGCCAATCGCGCCGGGATGCCGGACCTGATCCAGTTCTGGCCGGCGCAGAAAACCTACCGCATGATCGAAGTCAAAGGCCCGGGCGACCGCCTGCAAGACAACCAACTGCGCTGGCTGGAGTTCTGTGGCGAGCACCAGATGCCAGTCACTGTGTGTTATGTGCGTTGGGCGGAGCAGGGCGCTTGAGCTACACGGTCGCCGTACGGGCCTTGTGCGAGTTCACCGCCAAGGTCGGGGACCTCGATCTGCGGTTCACGCCGTCGCCCAGTGCCCAGGAAGGCATGCTCGGCCATCGCACCGTGGCGTCACGCCGTAGCGCGCACTATCAGAGCGAAGTCGCGCTGGAAGGGCTCTACCAGCAACTGACCGTGCGTGGTCGTGCCGACGGCTTTGACCCGGATCGCCATGTGCTGGAAGAGGTCAAGACCTACCGTGGCGACCTGGATGCTCAGCCGGCCAACCACCGGCAACTGCACTGGGCCCAGGCCAAGGTGTACGGCTGGCTGATGTGCAGCAAGCTGGGGTTGCCCGAGATAGAACTGGCGCTGGTGTACTTCGATATCGTCAGTGAGCGTGAAACAGTGATCAGCCAGGTTTACCCGGTGGATGAGCTGGAACAATTCTTCAATCAGCAATGCGTGTTGTTTCTCGACTGGGCCGAGCAGCAGGCCCGCCAGCGCCAGGCCCGCGATGCTGCGGCCAAGGCGTTGGCCTTTCCCCACGCAGGCTTTCGCCTCGGCCAGCGCACCCTCGCCGAGTCGGTGTACAAGGCGGTCAGTACCGGGCGATGCCTGATGGCGCAGGCGCCCACGGGGATCGGCAAGACCATTGGCACGGTATTCCCGATGCTCAAGGCCCTGGCGCCGCAGCAGTTGGACAAGCTGTTCTTCCTGACGGCCAAGACCCCCGGCCGCAAACTGGCCCTGGACGCGGTGCAGGTACTGCACGCAAGCGCCGACCTGCCATTGCGTGTGCTGGAACTGGTGGCTCGGGACAAGGCCTGCGAACACCTGGACAAAGCCTGCCACGGCGACTCCTGCCCGCTGGCCAAAGGCTTTTACGATCGTTTGCCAGCCGCGCGCGAAGCGGCGTCCAAGGTCCGCCTGCTGGACCAGCGCAACCTGCGGGAAGTGGCATTGGCCCACGATGTCTGCCCTTATTACCTGAGCCAGGAAATGGCGCGCTGGTGCGACATGGTGGTTGCCGACTACAACTATTACTTCGATTTTGGCGCGCTGCTGTTTGGCCTGGCCCAGCTCAATCAATGGCGGGTCGCGGTGCTGGTGGACGAAGCCCATAACCTGGTGGAACGGGGCCGCGCAATGTACAGCGCCGATCTTGATCAGTTCGCCCTGAAGACCCTGCGCGATACGGCCCCCGAACCGTTGAAAAAGCCCTTGCAGCGGCTCAACCGTGAATGGAATGCGCTGCACAAGGAGCAGGTCGCGGTGTATCAGGCCTATACCCACAAACCGGACAAGCTGCTGCACGCCCTGGCCCTGTGTACCAGCGCCATGGGTGAGTATTTCAACGACCACCCGCACGCGCTCAATGGCGAACTGCAAAGTTTCTACTTCGACGCATTGCAGTTCGCCAAGGTGGCGGAGCTGTTCAACGAACAGTTTATTTTTGATATCAGCCAGCGCGACCCGCTGGCCAAGCGCCGCTTCTCGCGCTTGAGCCTGCGCAATGTGGTGCCGGCCGAATTCATCCGCCCGCGCTTGACGGCGGCCCGCAGCAGCGTGCTGTTTTCTGCGACCCTGAGCCCCCGGCATTACTATGCCGACCTGCTGGGGCTACCGGCAGATACGGCGTGGGTTGACGTGGAATCACCCTTCGAGGCCGCGCAGTTGCAGGTGCGCATCATCGACCGCATCTCCACGCGCTTCGTGCATCGCCAGGCATCCCTGGAGCCTATTGTCGCGTTGATCGCTCAGCAGTTTGAGCGTACCCCCGGCAACTACCTGGCATTTTTCAGCAGCTTCGATTACCAGCAGCAAGTCGCGCAATTGCTGGCCCAACTTCACCCCTCGATCCCCACCTGGCATCAATCACGGGGGATGGCCGAGGCCGAGCGCCAGGCCTTCCTCGACCAGTTCACCCAACACAGCCAGGGCGTCGGGTTTGCGGTGCTGGGCGGGGCGTTCGGCGAGGGTATCGACCTACCCGGTACACGCTTGATTGGCGCCTTTATCGCTACCCTGGGCCTGGCGCAACTCAATCCGGTCAACGAGCAGATGAAGCAGCGCATGGGTGCGATGTTCGGTGCCGGTTATGACTACACCTACCTGTATCCCGGGATCCAGAAGGTGGTGCAGGCGGCCGGACGCGTGATTCGTACCCAGCAGGACCAGGGTGTGGTGATGCTGATCGATGACCGCTTTGCCGAGCCCAAGGTGCGGCCGCTGCTGCCGCGCTGGTGGGCGGTGACCTGAGGTATTTGCCCCATCAATGATGCTGGTACGAGCCGCGCCGGTGGGGCAGTCTGCAACAATCCCCTCATGGAGCTGCGTGATGAGTGCTATCGAACAACAGACGATCCAGGTCAACGGCATTCAATTGAGCCTGCACATCGCAGGCCCCGAAAGCGGCCCACCCGTGTGGTTGCTCCATGGCTTTCCCGAGTGCTGGCACTCCTGGCGCCAGCAGATACCCGTGCTGGCCGCTGCCGGGTATCGCGTGTTTGTGCCTGAAATGCGTGGCTATGGGCGCAGCAGCGCGCCTGCCGAGATTGCCGACTATGACCTGTTGACCCTGTGTGCGGACATCCAGGGGGCCATGGACCTGTTCGGTCATCAGCGGGTGGCGATGGTCGGCCATGACTGGGGCGCGGTGGTTGCCTGGCACCTGGCCTTGCTGGAACCTGCGCGTATCAGCGCCTTGGTCACCTTGTCGGTGCCGTTCGCCGGTCGCTCCCGCAGGCCGGTGATCGAGATCATGCGTGAGCTGTATGCCGAGCGGTTCAACTACATCATGTACTTCCAGCAGCCCGGCGTGGCGGAGCAGGAGTTGGAAGCGGATATCGAGCGCACCTTGCGCCTGTTCATGCAGGATCAGGATGTATTCCTCCAGCAAAAGCCGCCCACGGCCAGTTTGCTGGGTGGCGTCGCGCTGCCGGGTGCCTTGCCGGCCTGGTGCAGCCAGCACGACCTGGAGATCTATGTGCAAACCTTCGCCAATGGCTTTCGCGGGCCGTTGAACTGGTACCGCAACTTCGAGCGCAACTGGCAGCGCACTGAGTTCCTGGCGGGCCGGCAGGTGCTGCAACCGACGCTGTTCCTGATCGGCGACCGCGATCCAGTGGGGGTGTTTGAGGCTCACACCCTCAAGCGCATGCCCGAGGTGGTGCCGCAGTTGGAACAGCATGTCCTGGCCAACTGCGGGCACTGGATCCAGGTGGAGCAGGGCGCGCAGGTCAACACGCTGCTGCTGGCATTCCTGCAGCGTTAGCCTTTGGCCTTGGCCAGGAACGGTGCCAGGCGCCGGCCCATTTCCTCACCAAGGGCCTGGAGCCCGCTCATGGGGCGGACCATCAACGCGGGAAGCCTGAAGAAACGCGGCGACCTTGCGTTCTTCGCGAGCAAGCTCGCTCCTACAAAAATGCGCTGAATACACATCCCCTCTGTAGGAGCTGGCTTGCCAGCGAAGGCGTTCAACGATAACGCGGGAAGCCTGAAGAAACGCGGCGACCTTGCGTTTTTCGCGAGCAAGCTCGCTCCTACAGGGAAAGTGCGGTATTTACACCACTTCCAGGTACGAGCTGTGGATCGCCCGCGCCAGTTCGCGCACGGTATCGATAAACTCGGTCAGCCGGCTGTGCAGGCCTTCCTCCAGGATTTCGTCGATGCCGGTATAACGCAGCCGCGCCTCGAACTCGGCAGCCAGACGCTGGGCGGTACGGCCGTAGCTGCCCGGCAGGTCGGCGAGGATATGACTCAACTCCTCGATACACGCATGCAACGAGCGCGGCACGTCGCTGCGTAGCAGCAGCAACTCCGACACCGAACGTGCGTTCAGCGCATTGGGGTACAGCTCGGTGTAGGCCTCGAATGACGACAAGGCACGGAGCAGGGCGCTCCACTGGTAGTAGCCGCGGGCCGAGAGGTCGCTGACTTCTTCGGACTCTTCGCCAAACATTTCGTAACGCGCATCCAACAGGCGCAGGGTGTTGTCGGCACGTTCGACAAAGGTACCCAGGCGGATGAAGCGATAGGCATCGTTGCGCATGATGGTGCCGGACGTGGCCCCACGGAACAGGTGTGAACGCTGCTTGACCCAATCACAGAAGTGGCTGATGCCATGACGCGCCAGGCCGCCAGCGGCGATGCTGCGCATTTCCAGCCAGGTAGCGTTGAGGTTTTCCCACATGTCGGCGGTGATCCGCCCACGCACGGCATGGGCATTACCCCGGGCAGCGCGCAGGCAGTTGTAGATACTGGCCGGGTTTTCCTCGTCGAGGGCGAAGAAGTGCAGCATGCGCTCGGCGTCCAGTTGTTGATGGCGCTCCAGGTAGCTGTCCAGGGTGCCACTGCTGAGCAGCGACATCGCCAGTTCGTCCAGGCCATCACTGCGCCCCGCCTGGGGCATCAGTGACAGCGAATAGCTGACTTCCAGCATGCGCGCCAGGTTTTCCGCGCGCTCCAGGTAACGTGACATCCAATACAGATCTGCGGCGGTTCTACTCAGCATACTCAGCCCTCCACCACCCAGGTGTCCTTGGTTCCGCCGCCTTGCGACGAGTTGACGATCAATGAGCCTTCGCGCAGCGCCACACGGGTCAGCCCTCCCGGCACCAGGCGGGTTTCCTTGCCCGACAGCACAAAGGGCCGCAGGTCGATATGCCGTGGCGCGATGCCGTTCTCGACAAAAGTCGGGCAGGTGGACAGGCTTAGCGTCGGCTGGGCGATATAGGCATGGGGCCGGGCCTTGATGCGTTGACGGAAGTCCTCGATCTCAGCCGCCGAGGCGGCCGGCCCCACCAGCATGCCGTAGCCGCCGGAGCCCTGGGTTTCCTTGACCACCAGCTCAGGCAAGTGCGCCAGTACGTGGGACAGTTCCTCGGGTTTGCGGCACTGGAACGTCGGCACGTTTTGCAACACCGGTTCTTCATCCAGGTAGAAGCGGATCATCTGCGGCACATAGGGGTAGATGGATTTGTCGTCGGCCACGCCAGTACCGATGGCATTGGCCAGCACCACGTTGCCGGCGCAGTAGGCGGCCACCAGGCCAGGAACGCCGAGCATGGATTCGGGGTTGAAGGCCAGCGGGTCGAGGAAGGCGTCGTCGATACGCCGGTAGATCACATCCACGGCTTTCGGGCCGTCAGTGGTACGCATGAACACCTTGAGGTCGTGCTCGAACAGGTCGGCACCTTCCACTAGCTCCACCCCCATTTCCCGGGCCAGGAACGCGTGCTCGAAGAACGCGCTGTTAAAGCGCCCTGGGGTCAGCACCACCACATTGGGGTTGTCCAGGCGGCTGGCGCTTTTCAGGGTCTTGAGCAGCAGGTTGGGGTAGTGATCCACCGGCGCGATGCGCTGCTTGGCAAACACTTCCGGGAACAGGCGCATCATCATCTTGCGGTCTTCGAGCATGTAGCTGACGCCGCTGGGCGTGCGCAGATTGTCTTCGAGCACGTAGTAGGTACCATCGCCGTCGCGCACCAGGTCGACACCGGAGATGTGGGAATAGATATCGCGGTGCAGGTTCAGCCCGATCATGGCCTTCTGATAGCCTTCATTGCCGAGAACCTGATCGGCCGGAATGATCCCGGCCTTGATAATGCGCTGGTCGTGGTAGATGTCGGCGAGGAACATGTTCAGCGCAGTGACGCGCTGGATACAGCCGCGCTCGATGACGCTCCACTCACTGGCGGGGATACTGCGCGGGATGATATCGAAGGGGATCAGGCGCTCGGTGTCTTGCTCGTCACCGTACAGGGTGAAGGTGATCCCGGCACGGTGGAACAGCAGGTCGGCCTCACGGCGGCGCTGGGCCAGCAGTTCCGGTGGCGTATTGGCCAGCCAGCGGGAAAAATCCTGGTAGTGCGCACGGCAGACGCCATTTGCGTCATTCATTTCATCAAAGAAAGATCGAGCCATTCCAATTACCTTGTCAGTGCCGGGTGAAAGGTTGCAGGCACTGCCGCTTTAGAAAACGCATTGTTATGAGCCCGTGACTTTTGGCGCCAACGGACTGGGTCCTTACTTTCTTTTGGAGTCGGCTCTGAGTCGGGGGGTAACATTTGCTCCTGTGTTCACCTGGGCAGGCAGGGTGTTTGAGGAGTAAAGCAATGGCTGTGCCGAAACCGTGTTTGTAGGGATTACACGGTGTATCAGCCCGTTACTGGAGCAGCCTGCGCACGTTCAGTGCGTGATACGCGTGGTACTTGCTCCAGAACGGTGCAGGCGGTGGGATGGTGCCGGATCCAGGTGGATAACCGCGGAGGGTGATTGCGGTTTCAGGGCCTGAACCTCCAGAACGTCTGCCCGTTGAATTGCGCGGGGATGAAGCGTTGCCGTTCAGCAGGCGCGGCGTCATTGCGGATCAGGCTATGGATATCACTGAGCAAGGCATCGGCCTGGGCGAAATAACCATGGCCGAGCATGTCCACATCAAAATCCGGGACGGCCACGGTGTCGATATTTGCCGTGATTGTGTACGGACTGTAGTAGCCGGCGCGCGGTGAGTCGTGGAACTTGGCTGACATATGCACGGCCTTGTCGGCATCCGAGGCATACAAGGTGACCCGTTCGGCATGGGCGCTGTACAGGGCGGACAAATCAAGGAACAGGTCGCGATCAACATCGGGGGCGGCCAGGAAGATCTGCCCGAACTGCACGGCCGCACTGGTCTGTGCATTGCCGGCAATTCGCTGCAACGCTCGTAGCAGGCCGCGATTGCCCATGCTGTGGGCGATGATATGAACCTTGTCGGCGCCGCACTCGCGGGAAAACTTCACCAGGAACTCGGTGATCGCTGCCTCGCTGGCTTCGATGCTGGCTTCGTCGATGGTATAGGCCAGGGCTGAACCCCGGGAGGGCCAGCTGAAAAAGGCCGTCGCACCGCTGACATTGAGGTCAACCCCCAATTGCGCGGCGCGGATCGCGGCTTGCTCGAAGCTGGTGTTATAGCCATGTAAAAACACCAGGGCATGGGGCGTCTCGCCGCTTTCCCGTGCAGCCTCCATTTCATCGCGCAGTTCGCTAAAGAACGTGTCTTGATCCCGAGGGTCTGCGCATTGCAGGCGCAAACGGTCGTCGCGCAAATCAAAGCGGCGCATACGCTGCCAGAGGCTGGAGCCGGTCTCGCCGAAGCGGTGGGCCTCTGGGACATGCACCAGTGCTCTGCCGTAAGTCACCGTTGGGTGACGCTGGCCACTGAAACCATCGCCCAGTGGCTGACGATTGGTGCCGAACCAGACGGGGTAGACCAGGTCTGCGGCGCTGCGCTGCTGTTGCAAATCTTTGAGGGAAAGTGGCCTGTTGGCCTGGATGGGGTGTTCCAACTCACTGAGCAAGGCGCGCACCTGACGCTCGATATCGGCGCAATCGGTAGTTTCCTGCAACAGGCGTTGTTCGATTTGACGAAAAAGGTCTAACGCACGTGGGCGGTTGCAGGACTGCACAGCGGTTTCGAGTTCTGTGAGCAGATCGACCAGGGGCAGCGCACGGGAGGTCTCAGGCATCAGGGGCGGGCTCGGAAGGGTTGAGTTGGCTCAACATCACTGAATGATACTTCTCAATGAGGGCGTCTAATTTGGCTTGAAGCTTATCCAGGTTGACCTGGCGTGTAGCCAGCCACTGGCTCAGCGCTGAAAAACCAGGGGTATTCAGCAGTTCAGCGACAGTGGGTAGCGGGGTGTCCCTGTCAGCGGCCTTGGCACTCCGGAAATCATAGAGATAATTGCGTATGGCATCGACAAAGTCCTGCCCTGGCCCTGTTTCAACGCAGTAAATGAGGCTGGCAGTGCGATGAAGCGCCTGCGCCTCTAGGTCCGCCGGGGTGCCCCGCTGAGAAAGATAAGTCGCCAGGTTGCCATGGGAGCGCGCACGGATGTGTGGGCTGGGACCTTGTTCGTGTAGAACCAGCGCTCGTTTTTCCAAGGCGATTGACTGGTCACTTTCGCCTTGCTTTTCAGCCAGGCCGGCGAGGGCTGTCAGCGTCCTGGCTCGCATGGCAGGCACATTCTGGAAGATCTGATTGCAGCGCTCCAGTTCAGCCCGTGCCTCATTCAGATGGTCAGGCATCTGTATCAGAATGTTGGCTCTGTCAAACCGGGTTTCCGCGATGTCTTCCAGTGACCGGGACAGTGATTGTTCGATAGCCAGCACCTTATCAACCTTGATCAGGGCTGAAGGCCAATCCCTTTTGTCAGCGTCGATACGAAGGGAGATATGTAGTGCACCGATGATCCCCCGCGCAAGCATCTCGGGGTTGGGTGCCTCAGGCACCGGCAGCCCTGCACAATGGCGCTCCCACCACGTCGTCAGACGCTCAACCCGTTCTGTCACCTGGGGTTCCGCTCGCTCGATGTCACCCATGCCGGCGTCCAGGCGCAACATCTGCAATTCGTTGGCTATCAGGTGGATGGGGGGACGGCCGCTGCGTTTTTCGGCTTCATTACCTTCGACATAGCACTGTCGGGCTGCGATGGAGTTACCCTGCAAGGAGTACACGATTGCCCAGTTGAAACACACAACCGCGAGCCTGCCCCAGGCCTCCTGAGTATCGGTGTCGAGCCTTTCAGTGGCTGCTCGGGCAAGGGTTGCCACCTGATGATAGGTCTGCGAGCTGGCATCCAGGCGCCCGGCCTTTCTCAGGGCATCGGCCAGGCAGCTCAGGAAAAACCAGCGCTGGTGATCTTCTGGTACTGATTCAGCAGCCGATTGCAGATGTGGAATCAACGCCTCAACCATTTTGGGGTCAAGGGCACTGGTCACTAGGCTGCTGACGAAATACTCCATCTGCTCCCATGCCTGGGCTTGTACGCAGTAGATAAATGCCTGGCTGCCAGCTTTAAGCGCCGAGCTCATATTTTTATGGCGCATGCCCAAGAAATAACTTTTGAGCAGGTGCGCGTAAGCAAGCCGGATCGCGTTTGCGTCCAGCCCGCCGCGATCTTCGACAGACTGCTCCATCCACGCTTGAATACGCTCGCGAACCAGTTCATGGCAGCTCAGATGAGGATTCTGGTAGATCAGGCCTACGCTGACCAGAGTGCGCAGCAGCGGGTCTATGTCCCCCGGGGTTGATCCTGTAGGCAGCTTCAACTCAGTACTGACGGCCCTCAACAAATCCAGGGTGACGACTTCGTTCGCCAGGGAGGCGACCCATAGCAACTGACGCCGATCAGGGCTCAGGTGCTGAATAAACTGGTCCAGCGATACGGTCAGCGCGTTATCAAGGTAACTGCGCTCCTGCTGGTTGTCGCAGGTCGTGGCGAAGAGGTCCGGCAGGCTCGCAAAATTGCCAGTGCTCTCTAGGGTATCCAAGGCTGCCAGCAACTGGTCATGGAGTGTCGGATCTGCAGCCAGGCGCGTCAGGCGATCCATCAACAGCGGGTGGAACCGGCTGGCATTCAGCAATCGCATGGCCAATGAGCTGACGGTCTCATCGCTGCTATTTGCCATTTGGCTCAGCACTGGGTGGGCGCGCAGGTACAGTGCTGCCTCGCGAGGCGGCAATGGCCCCAGCAACACCGAGGACGCCGCGCTGCCTGCCAATGCCCGCAGCGGCAGGCGCGAGGTGACCAATACCCGTGAGCGTGAGCCCTCAAGTCCGGTGCAAAGCGCCGCGAGGCAGTCATCCCAGCTTGGGTCTTGGCAGGACCAGAAGGGCTGTCCGGCGACAGGCTCGGACGCAGGCTTGAGATTGGTCTCGAAGTTATCCAGAACCAGTAGGATAGGCTCGTGCTGCAGGGCCCTGATCAAATTGCGGATCAGCCGTTGAACCCGTTCGCTCCCGGTGAATGTGGGAGTTGCCTCGCGATAGATCTTGTCTGCAGGATTTCTTGCCACATGGTCGTTGTAGATGCCCAGCTCTGCGTCCAGCTTGCAGTGGATGTCCAGCAGCGTGGCCTCAAACAACAGCGCCGAGGGCTTGGCCTGGTAGAGCAGGACCCATTTGAAACGATCGGCCCACAACTCAAGTGCTTCGGCCACCAGAGCGCTTTTGCCCATGCCGCCCAAGCCGGTGATAATCGCCACGGGGGTGATTTCGGGCCCGTGGCGCGCCCCGATGAAGTCGGCGCCCAGGTCAGCCAGTTCCCATGTCCTACCTACAAAGTGTTCATGGCTGATACTGCTCAACTCGGCAATCTGGTGCAGACGGTTACTTTGAGCACGGGTACCGGGACTCAGGCCTGCGATCAGAGTAAGGCCAGGTTGTTCGACGCCATACAGCACGGCTGTGGCGTGATCGCCCATGGCAAAACCGAACGTGTTGGTGCGGTTGGCCAGTTCTTTTCGCGCCTGGTTGAGCGCCGCTGCCGCGTCTTTTGGACGCACATCTGCAAGCAGACCGCGATAGAACCTGACTGCCAGTTCACGGGCGTAGTCGTCGTTCACCGCAAATCGCATGGCCACTACCGAAGGTATGCCGCCATTGAGCAGCGCATATGCGATGCCCGCGGCGCCTGGTGAACGACCAGTGCTGGTGTTGATTGGCCGATCATTGCCTTGGGCGATGCTAAAAAAGTCACGCCAGCCACGTGGCTGCAGGCTGTCCCCGGACTGACACGCGCCTAGAAACACGAGCTTGGGCAGGAATCCACCGGCATCGTTGAACAGCCGCACCAGCTCATCGCCACTGATGCTGTCCTTCGCGCCGCCAGGGCTGGCAAGTTCCAACTGGTTCTGCGTGCCGTGCCCACTCCAATGAACAATGTGGTAGCCACTGTGTTCTTGGATTTGGTCGATCAACCGCTGGCGGGTGACACCATGGGTCAGGAAGTGCGCGACGACGCGGCGATTGGGATAAATATCGTGTTCGAACATCCGCAGTAATTCGCGTCTTTCCATCCGCGCGCCCAACGGGTGCGAACCACGGGACTCGGCGAAAATAAACAGCACGCGCAGGGCTTCGTCGGTTTCCAATACGACCGGCAAAAAGGGGACATGTGCAGTAGTTTTGTGGGTGACACGCACCAGCAAGTTACGCTCACCCAATGACAGCGATTGAGTATCAGGCCGGGCAACTTCCCAAGCGACGCGGGCCATGGCGGCAGCCAGGCTGTCCTGTTCTTCGGCCACAGGCGGTAAGTGCACGCACAGTGTCCGTTGATGATGCCCTTGCTGGAGCTTTTCGAGAATCTGCGAACCCAGCAAATGCTGGGAAATCGCCACGCCAATGTCAGCAATTGCTAAGGATTGCTCGCTTGCCGGAACGTACTGATCAAGGTAGTCACGCAGGTCGAACATGCTTCGCTTGAGGCTTGCTCCCAACTGGCGCAGATCCGCCTGGTGGTACGCCACTTGGCCCCCGTGCTCGTTCTGGAGATGGAAGTCAATGACGTCTTTTGTAGGCGTCGCGGTGATGAACAAATTGAATTGACTGGACAAATCGATCATCCGTGAAGAGCCTTAAGCGTAATTGCAACATGATGGCACAGCTGACGCAGGCATCGTAGTGCAAATCCCCCATCATCCATCTGACAACGGCGGCAGCCGGCGCTTGACCGGGGTTTTCTTGACGATGGCGGTGTTGGTTTCGGCATAGGCGTTGAGACGGTCAAGCAAGGTATCCAACTGATCCATGGTGCGCACGTGCAGGCGTGCGATAAAGCAGTCGTCGCCGGTCACCTTGTCGCATTCGGTAAATTGCGCGATTGCCTGGATCTGCCGCTCCACCTCCTGCAATTGGCCGGGCAGGGGGCGGATACGCACGATGGCTTGCAGCAGGTAGCCAAAATGTTTCGGGTCGATATCCACGGTGTAGCCCTTGAGGACGCCGCGCTCTTCCAGGCGTCGCAGGCGCTCGCCAACGCTGGGCGAGGACAGGCCGGTAATGCCTGCCAGGGTCTTTAGCGAGCAGCGTGAATCGTCCATCAAGGCTGCAATCAGTTGTTGGTCGATCAGGTCAATCATCGCGGTCTCCAAAAGAAAATTGGCCAACTTGCCTAATAAGAATAGGTGATCACGCGCTTTTGCCTTTTTGAAGGGCTGGAGGCGGATTAACGCAGATTGCCATAATCAAGCCTCATCCGAGGAGCTTGTTCATGGACAAACTGATGCGTCGCGGTTCGTGGGAAATGGTCGGCGCGATGCTGATCTCCGGCACGATCGGCTGGTTTGTATTGGTCTCTGGCGTGCCGGTGATCGAGGTGGTGTTCTGGCGCTGTGTGATGGGTGCCTTGACCCTGCTGCTGGTGTGCTGGCTGCTGGGCTATCTGCGCGTTGAACTGTTGAGTTACTCGACACTCGGCTGGGCCATGCTCAGCGGTGTGGCCATCGTCGGGAACTGGCTGTTGTTGTTTGCTTCCTATGACAAGGCCTCCATCGCCATCAGTACGGCGGTCTATAACGTTCAACCGTTTATGCTGGTGATGCTCGCCGCAGTGTTTCTCGGCGAAAAAATCACCCTGCAAAAGCTGACGTGGCTCAGCCTGGCGTTTGTAGGAATGCTGGCCATTGTCACCGCGCATGGCGAACAACCCGGCAGTGGTGGGGATTACCTGGTGGGTGTGGCGCTGGCATTGGGGGCGGCGTTTTTGTATGCCATCGCGGCGCTGATCATCAAGCGCTTGAAGGCCGTGCCACCGCACCTGATGGCCCTGATTCAAGTGAGTACCGGCGCGGTGCTGCTGGCGCCGCTGGTCTCGTGGCAGAGTCTATCGGCCCCCGTTGAGGCTTGGGCCGCGCTGTTGACGTTGGGTGTGGTGCATACCGGCTTGATGTACGTGTTGCTTTACGGCGCGATCCAAAAGCTGCCGACGGCGATGACCGGGGCGCTGTCGTTCATCTATCCCATTGCCGCGATTCTGGTTGACTGGATTGCCTACGGGCATCGCCTGGGCTGGGTGCAGTGGCTGGGCGTGGCGGCGATTCTGCTGGCGGCGGCGGGGTTGCAGCGTGGCTGGTGGTGGCGCATGAAGCACAGCAGAGTCCAACGGTTTTGGAACAAACGCTTGCGTTAATGCCACAACGCTTTTGGCTGAACAAGCAATCCTGTACAGCAGGTCAAACAAACCCTGCTGCGCGGGATCGCCCTATCGCCCATCAAGAAAGATAACTAGTGGGCGCCGCGAGGAATGGTCTTGAGTAGATCGGCAGGGCTGATATGCCCCACGACCTGCTGCACGCCACTGCCCGGTAACGGCAAGTCAAGGATATGCCCCTTGATCTTACCCACCACATGCATTTCACAAGGCTTGCAGTCGAACTTCAACGTCAGCACTTCATCACCGTGGATCAGTTGCATTGGCGCGACCTTGGTCCGCACGCCGGTCACGCCCTTGGCCTGCTTGGGGCACAAGTTGAAGGAGAAGCGCAGGCAGTGCTTGGTGATCATCACCGGCACTTCACCGATTTCTTCATGGGCCTCGTAGGCCGCGTCGATCAACTTCACTCCATGACGATGATAGAAGTCGCGTGCCTTCTGGTTATAGACGTTGGCCAGGAACGACAGGTGCGAGTCCGGATACACCGGCGGCGGTGTGGTTTCGGCTTTGCGCCCGCCGCGAGGATGGGCCTCGACACGGGCCACCGTCAGCGCCTCGATCACGTCGCGGCGCAAGGCCTTGAGTTGCGAGTTTGGAATGAAGTACGCCTGCGGTGCGTCCAGCTCAATCGCCGTGGCGTGATACTGGGTGGTGCCCAGTTGGCCAAGCAGATCACGCAGGGTGTCCAGCGCCTGCTCCGGCTTGTTGGCCACGCCGAACGGGCCGGGCAGGGTGGTGCTGGCACTCACGCCTTCTTCGCTGGTGGCGGTCAGTTGCAGTTGATCTTCACGCAGACTGGCCTGCCAGGACACGCCAATCCGGCGCTCGGCCGACGTCTTGAGCAATGCTTGCTGCCAGTTATGGTCCAGGTTGCGGTTGAGCGGGTGGTTCGGACGCAGTTGGTGCAGGCCCGCCGGCATTTCATTGGGCTCGACGCGGTAGCGGTAGCGTTTCTCACCGTCTTCCTCGAATTCACCCTTGGGCTCGGCGATATTAGCCCGGAAACCCACGACTTCACGCTTGATCAGCACGTTGAGACCATCACCGTTGGACAGCGGCTCATGGGTGATCACCTGCAAGTCGCGCTTGCCGGCCTTTTCCACCACGCCTACCGGCAGGCCGGTAAAGGTCGGGGTGTCGAAGGCGCCGATATCGATCTTGCGATCACTGACAAAGTAGTCGGTGCTGCCACGGTGGAAGGTCTTTTCCGGATCCGGCAGGAAAAAATGCGCGGTACGGCCGCTGGAAGCGCGAGCGAGGTCCGGGCGGTCTTCGAGTATCTCGTCCAGGCGCTGGCGGTAATAGGCAGTGATGTTTTTCACATAACCCATGTCCTTGTAGCGGCCCTCGATCTTGAACGAGCGCACGCCAGCATCTACCAGGGCGCGCAGGTTGGCGCTCTGGTTGTTGTCTTTCATCGACAGCAGGTGCTTTTCAAAGGCCACGACCCGGCCCTGGTCATCCTTGAGGGTGTAGGGCAGGCGGCAGGCCTGTGAGCAGTCGCCACGGTTGGCGCTACGGCCGTTCTGTGCATGGGAAATATTGCACTGGCCGGAAAACGCCACGCATAACGCGCCATGGATGAAGAACTCGATGGCGGCATCGGTCTCATCGGCAATCGCACGGATTTCCTGCAGGTTCAGCTCGCGGGCCAGTACCAGTTGGGAGAACCCGGCCTGATCGAGAAACCTGGCCCGGGCCAGGGTGCGGATGTCAGTCTGGGTACTGGCATGCAGCTCGATGGGCGGGATATCCAGCTCCATCACCCCCAGGTCCTGGACGATCAGCGCATCGACGCCGGCATCGTATAGCTGGTGGATTAGCTTGCGCGCCGGCTCCAGTTCGTCATCGTGCAGGATGGTGTTGATGGTGGTGAACACCCTGGCGTGGTAACGACGGGCGAACTCCACCAATTGGGCGATCTCGCTCACGTCGTTGCAGGCGTTGTGGCGCGCACCGAAGCTTGGGCCGCCGATATACACGGCGTCGGCGCCGTGCAGGATAGCCTCGCGCGCGATGGCGACATCGCGGGCAGGGCTGAGCAATTCCAGATGGTGCTTGGGCAAGGACATAGTTTTTTAGTCAGGCTTGTCACGGTTGAGGTGCGCATTGTAGCCGTGATTCGCCTGACCGGCACCCGCTGGATGCCCGATAACGCGCTGGGCTCAGCCTTTGGCTGCCATCGCTGTGACTTCAACTCGCATGCCTTCGACCGCCAACGACGCCACGCCTACGGCCGCGCGTACTGGCCAGGGTTTAGCGAAGAACCGTTTGTAGACCTCGTTGAACGCGGCGCGATCGGCCATGTCGGTGAGGTAGATCGTCAGGTGCATGACCCGGTCCATGGAGCTGCCTGCACGTTCAAGCGCGACCTTGAGGGCTTGCAGCGTGCATTCGCTTTGCACGGTGATATCGCCCAGTTCCAGGTTGCCGTCGGCCCGCACCGGGATTTGCGTGGAAACCAGAATGCCATTGAAGCCGATGACGTCTGAAGAAATCGAGTCTGGATCGAGGTCGGGAGTGAAGCTGAGGTCGTGGTTGGCCATGGGGAACCCTGGGTGGATTGAAGGGTGTGATAGTAAACGCTGCGGGCAAGTTATCGGTCGATAAATTATTGCTTGAAATAAATTATCGGATGATAAAATATGCAGCTGCGCCGTCCCGTAACGGCAATCCCATCGCTTGAAAAATGCCAGGAGAAATCATGGGTGTACTCGCGCTCGACCATTTCACCATTCGCACCGAACAATGGGCCAAGACCGCCGAGTTTTTTGAGCGCGTCGTTGGCCTGGCACCCGGCCCGCGCCCGGATTTTCGCTTCCCCGGTTGCTGGATGTATGCCGGTGGGCGTCCGCTCTTGCACATCGCCAGTGTCGTGGGCGCCGACAAGGACCTACAGGCTTACCTCGGCGAGAAGAAGGGGGGCTACGGTTCAGGTGCGCTCGATCATGTGTCGTTGCGTTGCGAAGGGCTGGAGTCTGTCCAGATCCGCCTGCAATCGCTGGGCATTGCCTTTCGCGAGCGGGTTATCCCGCAGATTGGCGAGCACCAGTTGTTTCTCGAAGACCCCAACGGCATCACCATCGAGATGATTTTTGACTATGTGCCGGGGGCCCGGATTGTCGGCCAGGCCATGGCGAATCTAGCCATTGGGCCGGCGGCGCAAGGTCGCTGATGGTGGGGAATACCGCCAGGTTGAACCTATAAAAAACAGGAACACATCATGATGACCCCTGAATTGCGGCTCCAGGCCGCCGGTATCACCTTGCCCGTTCCTGCTCCGGCCCTGGGAAACTACGTGCCCTGGAGCATTGTTGGCAACACCTTGATGACCTCCGGGCAATTCCCTTGGGTCGATGGTTGCCTGCTTTACCGCGGGCGCCTGGGCCGTGACCTGAACCTGGAGCAAGGGTATGCGGCATGCCGCCTGGCGGCGCTGAATGCGATTGCCCAGCTCAAGGATGCGGTGGGCGAATTGAGCCGTATCCGCCAGGTTTATCGGCTTGAAGGTGTACTCAATGTGGCTGAGGACTTTCACCAGCACCCCAAGGCCCTGGATGGCGCATCCGATGTGCTGGTCGAAGTCTTCGCTGAGCAAGCCCGGCATTCGCGCATGATCTGGACCAACCCGGTCATACCCATGGATGGCTTTTGTCTGGTCTATCTGTTTGCGGAAATAGACGTTTAGTGGCGTGTACTCACTGTGGGTCGCAATGCAGGGCACCATCAAGGAAGGCATTGACCCGCAGGGTAATCAGCTCGGTGAGGTTCTGCGCAACGGGCATCTGATACACCCACTTGCGCACCCCCAGGTAAAAGAAGCTGCTGTGAAAGCCCCACAGCACTTCGATCTCAAGGCTCAGCGCCGGCCCATCCAGCGCGGTGGTCTGTTGCCTCTGATGGCGCAACTCTTCAATGATTGTCAGGAACACCGTCTCATGCAATTGCTTGAGATAGCGCTGGTTCAACTCCGGGTCCTGCAGGCCGGCATACAGAAAGATCCGGACCCATTCATTACTCAGTATCGTGCGGGTGTAGCCGATAAAGTAATCAATCAGCCGCTCCCTTAAAGGACGCGTACGGTCCTTGAGCTGCTGCTCCAGTTCCGGGTCCCAGCGATTCATGAACACCTGCTGGTAGACCTGCTCGATCAATAATTGCTTGCTGGGAAAGTAGCGGTAGAGCAGGGGTTGGGTCACTTGTAACCCTTTGGCCAGCTCCCGGGTGGTCAGCGCAAAGCCTTTCTGAGCGAAGAGGGTAATTGCCCGCTCGACAATTTGCTGCTGACGATCGGCAGCCGTGAGATTTTTTCGGCTGGGCGTGGTCGCCTTGTTGCTAACGCTGATTTTTGCCATTGTCGACCTATGCAGTGCCACATCTAGAAAGCGTGACAGAATCATACGCGTTGCTGCCATCACCGTGGGCCCGTATCGCGGCCGTCATTCCCACCCTTGCGGCGCGAACATGGCCAACTCAAAAAACCGTTTATCAATCGTCATGTGAATAATGAATCGTCCACTGTTTGTTTCTCTAGATGGGCCCAAGGGAACCGGTAAAACCACACTGTTGGAGGCCGTGACGAAACTACTGAGGGCAGACAACAACACGGTGATCCGGCTTTGCGAGAAAAAAAGCGATCCCTATAGGGGGGAAACAATGACCCTTGTTAACGAACTCGTCAGAAATCCCACCCGGGATCTGGAGTTGAGGGTGTGTGAGCGCCTTGCTGATAGCCGCGCCTGGATTTCCCAGCACGTACTGACTAAACAGCCACCAGGCAGCATCATCCTGATCGATCGCTGGTACCCGTCTGATGCCGCGTTTCGCCGGACCATCCCGTTTACAGAGATTCTACAGTTGAACCTTGAGCGAAACGTGCGAGTGCCAGACCTGCATGTCGGGGTGGTCACCGCCCCTGATATTTCATGGGCGAGGGCAGCAGCACGACGGCGTGGGCTGAGCAGTACTGTGATCCATAAGCTGGAGGAGCACGTTGCTTGTACCAACGGGTTCGAGCGAGCCATGGCAGATCACGGCTGGGTTTTATGCCGTAATGAAGGAACGATCGAAGACGCAACGATGCAGGTGATTTCTGAGATCTATAAAGTCCTTCGTGCCCGATAGCCATCCTAGCTGGACCGAAGAGGTGATTTGTCACCACAGCAGCGCATAGGACCTTACTAGGATAATATCCTATTTAACAAGTGGGCTATGTCAGATGTTCATAAGCCGCTCGCGAGCCTAAGTCCTATTCCCTGCGTAATTGCGAAAAAATTCAGACCCCCGTTTTTTTCGCCCTCCCTGCTGCAGAACGGGTAAATCCCATGTGCGAAACTCTGCTCAATGCTGCGGTGCGGGACAATCCAGACGTGACACCTCGCCTTGCGAGGCTGAACCAATAAGTGAAGTTGCACTTTCGGACACAGGTGCCGTGGAAGACGCATGGCGGCGAACCTGCTCAATGTGGGCCACACGGTAACGGTGTGGAATCGCGCTTAGCGCAGGGCAGGGCAGGGCGCTAGTTCCCGCTGCGGCCACGTCGGGGTATCTCCCAAGTGTCCCATCTGTAGCCAACAGAAAATCTTGAACCCGTCAACATACCGTTCGTCACGCAGAGATATTTCGCCACCATATCCTGAAATTTCGAACTTCGTTTACTCGATGCGTCCGTTAGCCTTGCTGTGCTTGCCCGCCATGCGCCGCAAGTTCGGATTTGTTTTCATCGGCGAGTCTTTACGGACTAACTTCCATTGAGGAACTGAAAAATTATGCGTATTAACCCTACTGCACACGCACTCTTGGCGGCATCGTTACTGATGTCCGGTGTCAGTGCCATGGCTGCACCCACTCAAGTGAACGGTGGTACCGTGCACTTTAAAGGTGAAATTGTAAACGCGGCCTGCGCGGTCAGCGCCGACTCCTCTAACCAGACGGTACTGCTTGGGCAATATCGTTCCGCGAAATTTAAGGCAGCCGGTGATAAAACTGGCTTGGTTCCTTTCACTATCAAGTTGCAGGACTGTGACACGACAGTTTCCACCAAGGCTTCTGTCGCTTTTAGCGGCGTCGCCGACGCCGTTGATCCCACCGTTCTTGCTATCAGCAATATAGGCGGCGGGGCGTCCGGTGCAGCCAGCGGCGTGGGCATTGAAATCGCTGATAGTCAGGGCGTGGTGATTGTGCCCAACAGTGGCGCCTTCTCCACCGCTAAGACACTTAAAGATGGCGATAACATTTTGCCTCTGACGGCGCGTTACAAATCTACTGCCAAGGACGTAACACCTGGTGCAGCGGACGCAGATGCCACTTTCACCATGCAGTATGAGTAATAGCTACTGAGTTTTATAAAGGAGTGTACTAACGCCATGGATGGCGACCTTGTTTTTATTTCAACAACTTGCGCATGTGTAACGCCAACAGTTACAGGTGCTGGTTAATTGTATTTGGCTTTGTCTGAAGAGGTTTCCGTGCTGATGAATCGCCCTCGATTAGTTCGTAACGCAGTGGCCGGTCTAGGTGTGATATTCGGGGTTTTTTATACGCTGACGGCACAGGCTGGTGGCATTGCACTGGGCGCAACGCGCGTGATCTATCAGGCTGACGCGAAACAAATATCGCTGGCAGTCACTAACAGCGATAAGAGCAACCGCTTTTTGATCCAGTCATGGATAGACGATGCAGCGGAGAAAAAGACAGCGGCCTTTGTCGTCACGCCACCGCTGTTTGTGAGTAAACCCAAAAGCGAGAACACGCTGCGCATCATGTATATAGGCACGCCACTGCCCCAAGACCGCGAAAGTGTTTTCTGGCTCAATAGCAAGGCCATTCCTGCGGTTGAACGTGACGCCGTGCAAGGCAAGAATGTGCTGCAGATCGCAATCTTGTCGCGGATCAAGTTATTTGTGCGACCTGCCAACTTGCCCTCGACACCCGTTGAGGCGCTTGAGCAACTGAAGGTATCGCGCCAGGGCAATGTACTCAAGATTGATAATCCATCACCTTATTATGTTTCGTTGGTTAGCCTGACTGTCGGCGCGCACAAGTTACCCAACACCATGGTTTCACCGATGAGTAGTAGCAGCGTCCCGCTTCCTGATGGCGCAACGGGCGCTGCCACTTATCAGACCGTCAATGATTACGGCGCTATTACGCCTGTTAAAACGGTGCCTTTGTAATAGGTCTGCGATCGTCAGCACTTCCTTATATTGAAATCGTTTGAGAACAACACGTTTGCACCTCTGCCTTGATAATTTAACTCATGCACATGGTGTGCGGTGCCTGCGGGCACGGGTATGAATATATGTTTACGATCAACTTCAATGCCTCTATCCGCAAAGGCGGTCTACCTTGTACGGTCGGCCTGTGCCTGAGTTGGGCTATTAATACCACCACGCAAGCAGAAGAGTTCTTCAACCCAGCGTTTTTGTCCGGCGATCCGGCAGCGGTGGCTGATCTCTCGCGTTTCGAGAAAGGCGAAGGCCAAGCGCCGGGCAGCTATCGCGTGGAAACGTATTTGAATGATGAATATGTGTCCACTCAGAACCTGATGTTCGAAGTGCGTCAACCCGCACCCAATCAAGTCACACCAGCACCTGGCGCGCCCATCGATGAAACCGGCCTGAAAGCCTGCATCACCCGCACACAACTGGAGCGACTGGGGGTCAACACCAGCAACTCGCCCTTGCTGCAAAACGCTACGAAGGATCAATGCGTGGATCTTGCTGGCGCCATCCCTCAGGCCAGCGCGCGATTCGATTTTGACAACCAGCGGTTGTACCTCAGCATTCCCCAGGCGGCGCTGAAAAATAATGCGCGGGGCTATGTGCCTCCCGAAGAGTGGGACGATGGCATTACCGCCTTACTGTTGAACTACGATTTTACCGGCAGCAACACCCGTAACCGCGAGGTGGGTGGCAGCGTTGACTATGGGTTCCTGGGGCTGAACAGCGGCCTTAACCTCGGGCCGTGGCGTTTGCGCAACACGTCCAACTGGAATTACAGCAACGGCTATGGGAGCAGCACGCGCGAATGGCAAAACATCAGCACCTACGCGCAGCGCAGCATCGCGCCCTTGAAGTCGGAACTGACCGTGGGCGACAGCTACACGCCCAGTGATATCTTCAGCAGCCTGGGCTTTCGCGGCGCTCAACTGGCCTCAGACGACAACATGCTGGCCGACAGCATGCGCGGCTTTGCCCCTACGGTCAGAGGGATTGCCAACAGTAATGCCAAGGTCACCATCAAACAAAACGGCTATGTGATTTATCAGACCTATGTGGCTCCCGGCGCGTTCGAAATCGGCGACCTGTACCCAACGTCCAGCAGCGGCGACCTGAAGGTCACAGTGACCGAAGCCAACGGCACAGAAAACACCTTTACAGTCGCCTACTCGGGGGTGCCTGTGCTGCAGCGCGAGGGGCGGGTGAAATATGCGCTGACCGCAGGCCAATACCGAAGTAACACCAACGATCAGGGCAAACCGAGCTTCGGCCAAGGCACCGTCATCTGGGGTGGTCCCCATGGCGTGACGCTCTACGGAGGCACGCAGTTCTCCAATAATTACTCCGCAGTGGCCTTGGGTTCCGGGGTTAACCTGGGGACCTGGGGGGCGGTGTCGGCCGATGTGACCCATGCCAACAGCGTGCTCGCCGATGACAGCCGGCACCAGGGCCAGTCCTTGCGTTTTCTGTACGCCAAGTCGCTGAACCAGTTGGGCACCAACTTTCAACTGTTGGGCTACCGATTTTCCACCCAAGGCTTCTATACCCTGGACGAAACCAGCTATCGCCAGATGAGCGGGTATACGGTCGATACCCAGGATGGCCCGATGCAGGTCAAGCCGACTTACCAGGACTACTACAACTTGAACTACAGCCGCAAAGGCCGTGCCCAGGTGAATATTACCCAGCAGTTGGGCACGAACGGCTCGGTGTTCTTGTCCGGTAGCCGGCAGTCCTACTGGCGTAGCGACAGGACCGATGATTTGTGGCAGCTGGGGTACAGCGCGCGCTGGCGCGACGTCAGTTACAGCCTGACGTACAGCTATAACAAAAGCGCCAGCAGCACGGAGCCGGCGGATAACCAGTTGTCGTTGAACCTGTCATTCCCGTTGGGTGATTGGCTGTCAAAAGGCGGCAAAGGTAGGGACATCACCAACTCCAACAACGCGCTATATGGCACCTATTCGGCCAATTCCGATACGCGTGGCGAAACCACCCAGCGCGCAGGGGTCAGTGGTACCGCGCTGGCCACCAATAACTTGAACTACAGCGTGCAACAAGGCTATGGCGACCAGGGTGGCGCCAGCGGCAACGCAAACCTGCGTTATGTAGGCGCCTATGGCAACGGTACAGCCGGTTACAGCTATGACCGCAACTATCAGCAATTGAACCTCGGCGTGAGCGGCGGTGTGGTTGCCCATGCCAACGGCGTAACGTTCAGTCAACCCCTGGGCGACACCAACGTGCTGATCAAGGCACCAGGGGCCAGTGGCGTGCGGGTCGAGAATGCAACCGGCGTGAGCACCGATTGGCGCGGCTACACGGTGATGCCGTATGCAACCACTTACCGCACCAATCGCGTGGCGCTGGACACCACGTCGCTCAAAGACGATACCGACCTGGAAGAACCCGTGGTGAATCTGGTGCCGACCCACGGGGGCGCTGGTGCGCGCGGAGTTCAACACGCGTATCGGCGTCAGGGCACTGGTCACGCTGCTGCAACCCGACGGCAACCCCGTGCCGTTTGGCTCCAGCGTTGAACGGGCAGACGGCAAAGGCGGCAGCATTGTGGGGGACGACGGGCAGGTGTATCTGGCGGGTTTACCGCCGACAGGCGATCTGGCGGTGAGGTGGGGGGCAGGGACACGCCAGGCTTGCCGTGCCCGATATCAATTGCCAACTAACAGCGGAAAAACAGTCAGTTACGTCAACGCGGAGTGTCAGTGATGGAGCGCAATAGGGTGGTCGTTATGCTAAGCGCATTAATTGGCCTAATGCTGTTATTGGGCTGCACGCAGGTAATGGCAGCGTGCAGCGGTTGTAATCAGACGATTAATTTGACTCTCGTTGATACACTGGATGCGCAGACCAATACACCTGGCAAAACTAAAACGTCATCGGCTTTTACCGTTGGCCGCTTCGATAGCAGTTTCGCAGGCCAAACCAGCACCTCATTTACCAATATTAATGGCTCACTGCCGCCTTACGGTACAGCGCCTTCCGATTGGGTTTATCAGCGCGTCGATGATTATCTCTCCGTTGCCGTTCGGCTCAGCCAGACATGTGGATATATCTATGCTCCGTTCAACCGACAATCGTGGGAATCACATACCTGTCAACCTTTTGACTATTTACCAACACATTGGGCTCCCACCACGTGGGAGAGCTCACTAAAAATCAATCGGAAAATGATCGGCGGTACTTATCAGAAAAACATCTTTTTGGGTGCTTGGGGTGGATGCCAGGGACTCTGCGCTGCACCCACTGAAACGTTTGCAAACGTGTATTTAAGCTACAACATCAACGTCCCCGAAAACTGTGAACTCAACGCGGGTGACATCGTCACGGTGGACTTCGGGAAAGTGCCCACCAGAGCCTTCAAAACCGCGGGCGCCAAGGCTGAGGGCGTTAACCCCCAGACGCGTTCGATTGCCTTGCAGTGCAGCAATATCGAGCAGCAAGCGAGCCTGACCATGCGTGTCGAGGCGGATAAGGTCAACGGCAATATCGTTGTTTCAGACAACCCCGACGTAGGCTTTGTGGTTACCGACGGTAGGAGCAACCCGCTTACCCCGAATCTCAGTACCAGCGTCATCCCTTTTAAAATGGACAGTTCCGGCAGGGCGGATGTGGTTATCAAAACCTACCCGGCCAGTGTGACAGGACAACAACCCACTGAGGGGCCGGTGAGTTCACGCGCCTACCTTCGGGTGGACTTTCAATAACACGAGGCGACTATGCGAACTTTAACGACGCGACTGGCATTCTCGACACTGGTGTTATTGTCAGTTTTACCGGGCATCACCCGTGCCGAACTGGCCAAGATCAACTTGATCATGACGGCCACTTTGGTCACTGACAGTTGCGAAGTCAGCGCCGATTCACAATCCATTGTGGTGAACATGGGCAGTTGGGCGGCGAAGCAATTTACCGGCGCTGGGCAATCGGTCACTCCGACGCGCTTTGTCATTAACCTGGAAAACTGCACCAACCTGAAAAAGGGCGTTTCGTTGACATTCAACGGCATCGCCGATGCCACTGACCCGACGTTGCTCGCGATCAGCGAACAAGGCGCCGCGCAAAATATTGCCATTGCCATTCTGGATCAGGACCGAACACAAATCCCGCTTGGGCAGACCATCGCTGTCACTGGGCTGGGGAGTACCAGCCAATCAGCGTCGATGGTTTTTTTCAGCCAGTACCGTGCTACCGCTGCGCGGGTTATACCCGGTAAAGCCAATGCCGACGCGACATTCACCTTGAGTTACGAGTAGAGCGTCAGACAGAAAAATCCCGGCTTTAGCGAAGAAATTTCACCGCGCGCCGGGTTGGACACTTCTCCGACAATTCGCGCATTCACTTACAACAGGTTCGTCAGATGCTTGCTTCCCTGGTCTCGCAGTTATTGGTACACGACGATGCTGCGTTGAAGCGCTCCAACCCGTACAGTCGGCAGATAGCGACTTATGCAGCCCATGAGCCGCTGCTGCCATTACCCACCGAAGAAGAATTGCGCCAAGGCCTGCGCAACGGGCAGTTCCAGTCGTATTTCCAGCCTAAATTCGACCTGCACAGCGGCGCAGTAAGAGGGCTTGAAGTGCTCGCTCGTTGGGAGCATCCGGTGTTGGGGACATTGGCGCCGTCGTACTTTATCTCCCAGTTAATGGCCCATGGCTTGATAGACGAGTTGCTGTTTCAGCAATTGGACGAAAGCGCGATTCTGCTGCGACAACTGCATGGCCTGGGGTATCGGCTGAATCTGTCGCTTAACATTCTGCCGGAGCAATTGAGTCATGAGCATCTGGTGTCGCGCTTTCGCTCGATGCTCAAGCGCTACGCCCTGGCCGGTGAGAGCTTGACGCTGGAGGTACTGGAAAGCGGCCTTATCGGCAGGCTTGACGATTGCCTGGAGAACTGCGAGCAATTGCGCAGGCTGGGCTGCGGGCTGTCCATGGACGATTTCGGCAACGGCTATTCATCGTTGCAGCGTCTGTGCCAACTGCCGTTCAACGAGATCAAGCTTGACCGCGAGTTCATTCGCGCGCTGGGGGTGGACTCACGTGGCCAGGCCATCGTCACCAGTACCCTGGCGTTGGGCAATGCATTGAACATGCCGGTGGTGGTCGAGGGCGTCGAAACCTGGGAGCAGCGCAACAACCTGATTGCCCTGGGGTGCACCATGGCGCAAGGCTTCCTGTGCGCGCAGCCAATGGACCGCAAAACGTTGCTGGCCTGGCTGCCCCGCAGGGCGCCTTGGGCATGAACCGCACCTTCAGTAAACCTACGCGATCATTGCGTATCCTGATCGTCGATAACCGTCATGCTCGTGGCCTGGAAATAGAGCGCACGCTGAACCTGCTGGGCTATTATCGAATTGCGCCGTTGAGACAGATGGGCGAGTTGCAGTCGGTGGTCAAGCATGCGCTGAACTGCATCGACTTGTTGCTGGTGCATCATGATGTCAGCCGGGATCCAGACCTCGACCTGCAGACGTATTGCCGCAGCAGTCCTATGATTCGTCATTTCATTATTTATGGGGATTCTCAAACGTCCATCACGGCGATGCCTCTGTGGCTACCGAGGGTGAACGTCACCATTGCGAATCTACCGGACGTAGATCTGCTGGCGCGCGTCATGCGCGTCATGGAATTACTGGCAGGTACAAAGCGCCAACGCTCTCCGTACTAGTCCTTCAAAAGCACCTTGCTTTCTCGCCTATGACTGGCACATTCATCTATCGCGATTACAGAGAAATTTCGCGCGTCTATAGGGAAATCTCGCTCGATTGTGCGGCTGAATTCTTGCAGGATGGCCGCTGCCAGCTTAATAGCCAAAGGCCAGTTCTGGCTGGCGCAAGACCGGTACGGTTGAGCTACGCTGACGATGTAACCAAGGATTGTGCATTTTCACCCGTGGGAATCTTCAGAGCCGACATCGAATTGAACGTCGTGGGAGTACGGATGTATACAGCCCTGGTAGTAGATGATCACCCGTTTATACGCGCGGCCGTAGAAATGGTGTTGTTGCAGGAAAAATTCAATGTAGTGGCAGAAACGGATAATGGTGCCGACGCCGTGCAATTGGCGCGTCAGCACCAACCGGATCTCATCATTTGCCCGCCTTCTACGCGTCACGTTGTCGAAACCTGGGGGCCGTGGGCTACATCTGCAAAGTGGATGAGCTGGAAGAGTTGCGCAAGGCACTGTCGACGGTAATGTCGGGCTATACGGTGTTCCCCAGCCAGGAAACAGACTCGGTGCGTCGCAGCGACCTGGAGGCCTCGGACCAACAGCTGATCAGTACGCTGTCCGACCGTGAACTGGTGGTGTTGCAACAACTGGCCAGAGGCATGAGTAATCTACAGATCGGTGAAATCATGCTACTGAGTAACAAGACCATCAGCGCTCACAAGAAACGTTTATTGAACAAACTCAAACTTACGTCACAAGTCGGCCTGGCGGACTTTGCCAAGCGAAATGCGTTGATCTGAATGAGCACACTGGCTCGTATCGGCGCGCTGGTCGGCTGGTTGCTGATACCGTGCCTCAGTGCAAGCGTCCAGGCCGCCGATAACACGCAGTCCCTGTATCTGCTGGGACGCTCCGAAGTACAAGGTTATCAGGTGGATTTATCCGCCGATGACTGGGTGTGGCTGAGAAACCAGCGTCAACTGGTATTAGGCATTACGCCCCGTGGGACGGCGCCTTTTGAACTGAATACTGACGGTGGCGACTATGAGGGGCTGATCGCCGACTATGCGAAGTTATTGGGTGAGCTGCTGAAGATCCGCATTGACGTGCGACTCTTTGCTTCGCGGGAAGACGCCATTACGGCGCTCTCCCAGGGCCGGGCGGACCTATTGGCCATTGGCCGTGATACGGAGGAGGGCGATACTTCGCTGAGCCTTTCGCGCGCCTATGCCGATGACGGTCAAGTGCTGGTAAGCCGGGAGAATGCCGATGGGTTGAGCAGCTCCGACCTGGCCGGTAAACGGATTGCCGCCGCCGAGTTTTACTGGACGCCACAAGAGCTGGAATCGATGTACCCCAAGGCCAGCATCCAGATGTACCCGTCAGTGCAAACGGCGGTAGGGGCGGTGGCGTTCAACCGCGCCGATGTGTACCTGGGCGAAGCAATCACCGCGAGTTACCTGATCAACAAAAACTACCCGAATGACCTGCAACTGGCCCAGTTATCAATCAGCCATGGCGGGCATTTTGCGTTTGTCCTGCCATCCCAGGACAAGCGCTTGTTACGCATGGTCAACAGTGCCCTGGAGGCCATTCCCCTGGCGGAACGCCTGGTTATCCTGCGCCGCTGGAGCGCCGGCGCGGAAGGGCTGCCAGGGCAGTATTTTCTTTCTCACAGCCTGACGCCCAACGAACGCCGCTGGTTGGCAAAGCACCCGCGACTAAAAGTGGCCGTCAGTGAAAACTTCATGCCGGTTTCCTTTCTGGATGGACGTAACGTTTTTCGCGGGATCAGTGCCGATGTCCTGGCCAAGGTCGCCCAGCGTACAGGCTTGAAATTCGAGCCGGTCTACGCCGATACCGTCAATAGCCTGGCGGACCTGGTCAAGAAGGGACGCGCTGATTTCCTGGCGACGTTTACCAAAAGTAATGAACGCGAAAAATACCTGATGTTCAGTCGGCCCTACCTGATCGAGCCCGTGGTGCTCGTCAGTCGCGCTGCAGACGAAAGCGTGGCCTCACTGGCTGACCTGTCGGGCAAGCGGGTGGCGGTGACCCATGGCACCGCGCAAGCCGAGTTCATACGCAGCCAGTTTCCGTACGTTCAACAAGTGGAAGCGCAAAGCGTGCCGAACGCGCTGGCACTGCTCAGTGCCGGGACTGCCGATGCGGCCGTCGGCGCGATGATGAACGTGCGCTATCAAATTGCGCAGCATTACCAGGGGCAGCTGCAAGTCGCTGCCACCGTCGATAACTTCTGGGCCCAGACGGCATTTGCGACACGCCGCGATTCGCCCGAACTGTTGTCGATCCTCAACAAGGCGCTGTTAAGTATTTCGCCGGAAGAAATGGATGAACTGGCAAGTCGCTGGCGCGGTGATATCGTCATTGGCGACAGTTTTTGGGTGAGGCACCGCGATACGCTAAGCCAGGTCGCCATTGCCGGCTTGCTGATTCTGCTCATTACCTTGGTGTGGGTGGGTTACCTGGGCCAATTAGTGTTCAAACGCAAGCAGGCCGAAAAAGCGTTGAACGAACAGGTTGAGTTCCTGCGGGTCTTGATCGATGGCACTCCGCATCCGATTTACGTGCGTGATCGGGCAGGGCGCCTGTTGATTTGCAACGCAGGCTACCTGGAGGCATGCAATATCAGCCGTGACGAAGTGTTGGGCAAGCGCCTCTCGGATGTTCAACTGCTGGGGCCGGAAAAAGCTGCGGACATCGAAAGCATCTACCAGCACGTCATGGAACGGGGGCAGGCCTGGACATCGGACCGAACCATGACGTTCGCCAATGGCCAGTCGCTTACCGTGTATCACTGGGTGTTTCCGTATCAAGGCAGCGATGGCCAGATCGCAGGGATCATTTCCGGCTGGATCGATGTCAGTGAACGTCAGTATTTGCTCAATCAGCTGCAAGTCGCCAAGGATGAGGCCGAGGTTGCCAACCGCGCCAAAACCACATTCCTGGCGATCATGAGCCATGGAAATAGCCGCAGGCGCTGCCAGAGAACTGCACAATCTGGTGGGTGACATTCTGGATGTAGTGCGCATCGAATCCGGCCAACTGTCATTGACGCCCTCCGGGGTGTTCCTGCATGAGGTGGTAGGTTCGGTCATGCGCATGTTTGCAGGCGGGGCTCGGCTGAAGGGGCTACACCTGAGCCTGCAGTTTGACCCGGCAGCGGATCACTACGTGTTGTTGGACGCGCTTCGATTCAAGCAAGTGTTGTCGAACCTGGTCAGCAATGCACTGAAATTCACCCACGAAGGCGAGGTGACCCTGAGTGTCCAGGCGCTACCCGCCAGTGATGAGGACCAACTGCAACTGTCGGTGCGGATCAAAGACAGCGGAATTGGCATCAGCGCGCAAGATCAGCAAAAACTGTTCAGCCCTTTTACTCAAGCGAGCAACAACACTTTGTCCGGGCGCAGCGGGTCCGGGCTCGGCTTGGTAATCAGCCGCAACTTATGCGAAATGATGGGAGGCAGCCTGGACCTGAGCAGCCAGCTGGGGACGGGAACACTGGTCACGGTGACGCTGAAGCTGCCCATTCTGCCGCCTCCCGCGCGAATCAGGTTACCCGTCGTCGAAGACCACACGTTGTCCCGGGCACTGAGCATTCTGGTGGTCGATGACTATGCCGCGAACCGTGAACTGCTGCGCCAGCAACTGGAGTACCTGGGGCACCGGGTGGTGGACGCCGAAGACGGGGCAGAAGGCTTGTCGGCTTGGCGCCGTGGGCACTTTGACGTCGTCATCACGGATATCAGCATGCCAGTAATGGCGGGCGGCGACCTGGCACGTATCATTCGCCACGAAGAGCGTACCTCCGGGACCGCCGCGTGCCGAATCTACGGTTTTACGGCGAATGCCCAGCCTGAAGCCAGGCTCAATTGCATTGAAAACGGGATGGACGATTGCCTGTTCAAACCCCTGAGCCTGATGGACCTCAGCAGCCGCCTGGGGACTGCCGCCGCGTATGAGCCTGACATAGCGCCAGCGCCACCTGCGCCAGCACCGTTGCCGAAGATCGACTTCTCTGGCATCGAACACATGGCCAGGGGTGACCAGGCGGCAATCAGTCGCCTGCTGGTTAAATTGGCCACCAGCAATCGCGACGACCGCCATGGCTTGGCCAGGCACGCACAAGCCCGTGACCTGAAGGGCCTGGCTACGTTGGCCCACCGTGTCATGGGCGGTGCGAAGATGGTCCGGTACCAGGACCTGATCACGGCTTGCGAACGCATGGAGTCGGCGTGTGAAATGCAAGACGACACCGCGGTGCAGGGCGCTATCGATGCGCTCGAACAGGCGATGCTGCACCTGAGTGAGGCGTTGATTGCGCGCATCTAGCAAGGCTAGAAATTTCTTCGCATCACAGAGAAAGTTCATGGCTGAGAAAACCTCAAAAAGATTGAGCATATGCACCTCGCTTGAGGGCTGGTGCGGTGCACTGGTCAATTCAAACGATGGGTGTCCACAATCCTCTGAGGTTCAGCTATGCAACGTAAAACCCTAGTTCTTGCCATGTTGGCAACCGCCCTGGCAGCGCCCTTTGCCAACGCATCGGACGGAACGGTCAACTTTAGCGGTACTGTCACGGATACCACCTGTACCGTGTCGGTCACCGGTGCGGCGACCAAAGTCACTACCGTGACCTTGCAGACCGTTTCCGCCACGGCCCTGGCAACTGCCGGCCAGACAGCAGGCCTTGCGCCTTTTACCTTGCGCCTGAGCAATTGCAGCTCTGCGAAAACCCTGGCCAGCACTTCTGCGGCTTACTTTGAGGCAGGCCCGGGGGTAGACCCCGCCACCGGCTATGTAAAGAACACCGGCACGGCAACCAACGTCGCCCTGCAATTGGTGGATGCAGCCAACAACAAAGCGATCAAGGCCGGTGACTACAGCCAGGTTGCCGGTAACAGCCGCGCGGCCATCGACCCCACCACCAAAGCTGCCGATATTCCTTATGCGGTCCAGTACATCGCGACACAGGGTGCAGGCAGTGCCGGTACGGTCGTCGGTTCTGTGACTTACGCCATCAACTACCAATAACAATCATGCGCTTGTCACGTGCGTCGGTTGCTCCGACGCAGGTGTACAAGCCGCAGGGGCTCGCTGTGCTCAACACAACATTTCTACGCGCCTGCCTCGGGGTAGTTGCTGCGCTGGGCTGCGTTTACGTCAAGGCCGAGGTGGTCATCACCGGCACTCGCCAGGTGTACCCGGCCGAACAAAAAGAAATCACGGTGCAATTGAACAACACTGGCACGCAACCGGCGTTGGTGCAGTCGTGGATTGACAGCGGGGATCCGCAGTCGAGCCCGACCAACGCCACCGCACCTTTTGTACTGTCGCCGCCGGTGGCGCGGATTGACCCGGGCAAGGGGCAGTCGCTGCGTGTGATGTTCGTGGGGGCACCACTGCGCCAAGACAAGGAGTCGGTGTTCTGGCTCAACGTGTTGGAAATCCCACCGAAATCGCCAGTGGTGGAGGGGCAGAACCAACTGCAAATGGCCTTTCGCTCGCGGATCAAGATCTTTTACCGGCCGATGCTTGAACCGCAAACGGCAAGTCAGGCACCGGACCAGGTGCAATGGCAAGTGCTGCCAAGCGCCTTGGGTAAAGGTTTTGTGCTGCAGGCCCACAACCCCAGTGCATTTTACGTGTCACTGATCGGTTTGACGCTGCTGCCCGACAACGGCCAAGGGCGGGCCGAGGACGGGATGATTGGCCCTGGAGAAACCCGTCAGTTTGCCCTGCCTGACCTGCGCTCGATGCCGCCTCCCGGCAGCCAGGTGCAGTTTACGGCGATAAACGATTACGGCGCACAGATCCTGATCAAGCATGCGTTGGGTTCTTGAGTTCCTTCTTTCTTTTAATACAGGCTGATCATGAAAGACCTCATTCGCCCTGTGTCCTACGCAGGGCTTGGATCCCTTTGCGCGCAGGGTTTAGCGGGAGTCCTGCTCAGCTTATGCACACTGGCTCACGCCGAAGAAGTGCAGTTCAACGAAGCCTTTTTGCCGGCAGGATCGCGTGGCCTGGACCTGTCGCTGTATCAGAAAAACAATCCGGTGCTGGCGGGCATTTACCGTGCAGATGTGACGCTCAATGGCCAATTGGTCAGCCGTCAGGAAATCCGCATCAATGCCGACAAGAACGGCGGCAACCCGGTCGTGTGCATCAATCGCAAATTACTCGAGTTAGCCGGGGTCGATATGAATCGCTTGTCAGCGGATGCCACGTTGGCGCTCGACAATGTCGACACATGCCCCGCAATGGCCGATTTGATCGAGAATGCCACGGCCAGTTTCATTCCGGCGACCCAGGTGCTCGACCTGAGCGTTCCACAAGTCGCGTTGCGCCTGAACCCACGCGGTTACGTCGGCCCGGAATTGTGGGACCGCGGGGTTACGGCTGGGACCCTGGGCTACAACTTCAACGCCAACCATAACCAGACGCGTGGCGGCAATTATGATTCTGCCTACCTCGGCTTGAACGCAGGCCTTAACCTGGGTGATTGGCGCTTGCGTCACAACGGTTCTCTGACATGGCAGGGCCAGACCGGTCAGGACTATCAAAGCCTGAACACCTATGCTCAGCACGATGTCACCGCGCTCAAAAGCCAACTGACGCTGGGCGAATCCAACACCAGCGGCGAGATTTTCGATACGGTGGGCTTTAGTGGCCTGCAGCTGAATACCGACGACCGCATGTTCCCCGAATCCCAGCGCGGCTATGCGCCGGTGATTCGTGGCATTGCCCGCACGTCTGCGCGCGTGTCCATCCGCCAGAACGGCAACCTGTTGTACGAAACCATGGTGGCGCCGGGGGCGTTTGCGATCAACGACTTGTATTCGACGGGTTACGGCGGCGACTTGAGTGTCACGGTCACCGAAGCGGATGGCAGTACCCAAAGCTTTACCGTGCCTTACGCCCCGGTCAGCCAATTGCTGCGCCCAGGCACCCTGCGTTACAGCATGACGGCAGGGGAGACCCGCAACACTTTTGCGAGCCGCCAGGTTCGGTTGATGCAAGGCACCGTTCAATATGGCCTGAGCAACCTGTTCACCGGTTATGGCGGCATGCAAGCCAGCACCGACTATGGGGCTGCGCTGGCCGGGCTGGCAGTGGGCACTTCGTTTGGTTCGATGGCGCTTGACGTGACCCAGGCGCAGACGCGGCTGGCAACCGGCTCGGTCAATGGGCAAAGCGTGCGCCTGTCCTACAGCAAAGACATCACCCGCACCGGCACCCACTTCACCGTGGCCACTTACCGTTTTTCAACCAGCGGCTTCATGGACCTCAATACCGCCGTCCAGACGCTGGCTGCCCAGGAGGGCCAATACAGTGCCGTAGGTATCGCACACCCGCGCAGCCGCCTGTCATTGACGGCCAACCAGGACCTTGGCGACTGGGGCCAACTGGCCATCAGTGGCTTTACCCAGGATTACTGGACCCAGAGCGGCAGCGATGTGCAATACCAATTCAGCTACAACAAACAGTTGGGCAAGGTCAGCTATAACCTCAGCGCCAATCGCAGCCGGGTTGACGGAGGCGCCTTGCAGAACAACCTGTTGCTTACCATCAGCATGCCGCTGGATTTCGGCTCACCGGGCAATTCGCCGCAACTGTCCACGATGTTTGGTCGTAACACCGATGGCCGCTACAGCGAACAAGCGAGCCTCAGCGGCAGTGCCGGCGCAGACCGCCAGTACACCTACGGCGTGACTGCCGGCCATGACGGTGCCAGCGCCACCTCGACAGGTTCGGTGAATGGCCAGTACACCGGCAGCGATGCAGTGGTGGGGGCTTCCTACAGCCAGGGCGGTGGCTATAACAGCCTGTCATTAAGTGCCAATGGCTCGGTTGTGGCGCACCCGGGCGGCATCACGTTTACCCCGAATGCCGGTGAGACCATGGCGATTCTCAGCGCACCCGGCGCGGAAGGCGCCAAGGTGGTCGGCTATCCGGGGATCAAGCTCGATGATCGTGGTAACGCCGTGGTCACCTACTTACGGCCGTATGAGCTCAATGAGCTAGCCATCGACCCACTGGGAATTTCGCAAAACATTGAGCTGAGTGAAACCAGCCAGCAAATCGCTCCACGGGCCGGCGCCGTCGTGATGGTCAAGTACGGCACACAACATGGCCAGGCGTGGTTGCTCACGGTGCGTCTGGAGGATGGCTCGCTGTTGCCCTTTGGCGCCACGGTGAGTGACGCTGCCGGCGGTTCCGTGGGTACGGTCGGGCAAGGTGGCCAGCTGTATGCACGGGTCAAGGAGGGCACATCACAGCTGTTGATCAATTGGGGGGCCGAGGCCGGTCAACAGTGTGTCGTCACGTTGCCAGCAAAGGTGGCTGATGATCCTGAATTGCATCCCACGGCGGTGCTGTGCACGCCGTCCGTCAAAATCGCGAAGGTAGCCCCATGAACACAAACAGAGCCCTGCATGTTATCGCTGTTGGAATCGCTTTAGGGGGCAGCACAATGACCGTACACGCGGCCGGCACGTGCTATGTCCAAAATGCATTGGTCACACCGGTCATGGCATTGAGGGCACAGAGCATCACCATCGGCCGTGATGTGCCAGTAGGTGCGGTGGTGTATCGACAGAAAATGGCTATCAATAATTTCGTCCAGTGCTACGCGACAGGTGGTCCCAGCTACGTCAAGTACGACCGGAGCATCAGCTATAGCAACACACCTGCATTGAGTTTGTGGGGCACTGGGGAGATGGCAGGTAAGGTCTACCAAACAGGCGTAAGCGGTTTGGGCGTGTTAATCAAAGGCGATCACGGAATCGCGCCTTATAGCAATTCCGCAATCTACGGTGTGCGCGAGGGTTCCGGTGGCCTGAACGCGGCAAATACGCTTGAACTGCAGCTCATCAAGACCGCTCCAACCGTTGCTGCAGGCACAGTCCAGGGTGCGTCTTTGCCGATAGCGCAATATGTTGCCAGTGTTGGCGGCGGTATGACTGCCGCCACGTTTCCTATTGCCAATGTGAGCATCACCGGCGCGTTGTCGATCGTTGCCCGAACTTGCCAGACCCCAAATGTCAACGTGCCCATGGGCACACATACGGTGGCTGAGTTCAATGGCGTCGGCACTGGCACGGCCTGGACCAATTTTACCCTGGCACTCAACAACTGCCCGGCGTTCAACGGCGTCTACAGCAGCAGTGACGGCAGCGGGACGGCGAACAGCATCAAGTACCGTCTCGACCCGACTGTGGGGGTTGATGCCACCCAGCCAAATGTCTTGAAACTCAACCGTGGCACGCCTGAGGCCACGGGCGTGGGTATCCAGATTGCAGACAACCTGGGCACGCCGCTGGCTCTGCAAACGCTGTTGCCCAGCGGTATCGTACCCACGGCAGTCGAGGGCGCCAGCTACAGCATTGCGTTGAAGGCGCGCTACCTGCAAACCGCAGCGACCGTCAGGGGGGGGCCGGCCAATGCGGCCATGACCTTTACCATTGACTACCAATAAACCTTGGCGGGAAATCTCTTCTGTGGCAGTAGGGTTGTCGTTTGAGGAGAGAGGATATCGGTGACGGGGTTATGGAACTGCTGTCTTATAGATACGCTATTTAACAGATGGGCGATTCAGGTTTTCGGCAGTCTAATCTTTGATTTAACATAATATACATTATGCGTAGTATCATATATCCCCACACCAGGCGTACCCCTGGAAAATCACGGACCATCCCCCTCGTATTTTTCCCCAGGCCAATGGCAACTCTTCCAATGCTCATCTTTACTCGTCCCAACGGATGTCGGGCCCCAGGAGGTTTTGCATGAAGCTATTTGCCGTCGTGTTGCTCAGCGCCGCGTTGCTCAGCGGTTGCGATGTCAGTTTCAACAAGAGCACGCCCAAGGTCACGGCGTCCGATCCTGGTACGCAGCTACAGCAGCAACAGATATTCGATGCGGCATTGGCGTTTCTGGTTTTGCTTGATGCTGGTAAAGCTGACATGACCTGGTCCGTGGTCAGCCCGACGTTCCAGGCGAAAATCCCCGAGCCTGTCTGGGTCAATGGGCTCAAGGCCTTGCGTATTGGATTGGGTTCATTCAACAAGCGAGAACCCCTGGGCTTTGGTTTTACCGATCAGATGCCTGACGCACCTGCAGGACACTATGCAGTCATCGAGTTTGCCTCGACGTTTGCCACGACCGCCGTCAAGGAAAAAGTGATTTTGCGTGACGATGACGAACGCTGGGGAGTCGTCGGATATTTCGTGCATAAAAGCATTACTTTTGGTGGTGATGACAAGAAGGCACCCTAACCCTTCATTTATTACCATTGAATATAACTAAACTAAATGATTGTTTAGTTTAGTTATATTAAGTATTGCCGAGCCGCCAGTAAATCGCAGCCACCCTGCCCCTATCGATTTAGCTGATTCACGCTATCGTCACGCATGCTTTCAGCCTCAGGCCACAGGCCTCGTAACATAACAACCATAGTCAGTCGCCACTGTCGTGGCGTTGGAGGTTGTCATGCGTTACCTGATTGTTGCCTTATTAAGCGTGTTCAGCACTTTGGCCTTGGCTCAGGGAGAAAGTGCCTCAAGTCCGGCTGTCCAGGCCTACGACTACTCCCAGAACCTGGATATCGCCAAGGTTGTGCAGATCAGCACCGACCCTTCTACCGAGTGTGGCCCGGTCAAAAGCCATATGGTCTACCTCGACAGCCAGGGCGTGAGCCATGGGTTGGACTACGTGCGCCTGAGTGATGCATGCCTGCAAGGCTGATTTGAAAAGTCACAGGTCAAACCGATCAATCGCCCGCCGCCGCTCGTTGTCATCACGCACATCGTAGCTGGCGGTGGTCTGGATATTAGTGTGGTGTGCCAGTTTCTGGGCGATCGACAGATCATGTTCCTCGATTACCCGGGTGATAAACGAGCGCCGGAAATCGTGGGGCATGATCTTCACTCCCACCTGTTCGCCGCGCTGGCGGGCGATGTAGTAAATCGCATGTTTGGTAATACGTTCGCGGGTGATATGGCTGCCCCGGCGGATGCGGTTGAACAGGAAGCTATCGTCCTGCTCTCCTTCCTTTAAGTGCTCACGGCGAAACTCCAGCCACGCCTGCAACTTGGCAAACGCCCAGGCCGGTGCGTACTTGACCAACTCTTTATTGCCCTTGCCGATCACCCGCAGGCTGCGCTCTTGAAAATTCACCTGGGCCAGGTCGAGGTTGACTGACTCCGACTTGCGCATTCCCGAGCCGTAGAGGATCCCGATCACTGCCGCATCCCGCAGGCCCTGCGGCCGGGGATCGGCGGCGCAGACGTCCATCAGTTCGCGGATCAAGGTGCGACGCAGGTTGCGTCCCTGGCTCAAGCGCGTGCCGGCGCTGGCCTTGACCGAACGCATTTTCAGCAAGTGTTCCTGGCTGATCAGGCTGATGCGCCAGGCTTCGTTCATCACCCCGCGCACGGCGTTGACGTACAGCGATGAGGTGTTGGGCGCGTACCCGTCTTCGCGCAATACGGCGACCAGCGCCATCACGTGTTCGGGCTGCAACAGATGCCAGTCGATATCTTCCAGATTGATCTCTTCGAAACCCAGGCGGTCGGCGGCATCCTGCAGCACGTAGCGCATGGTCAATTGGCTGGAAGGCGCCAGGCGTGAGAGATAAAGGGTCAGCGGGTTGCGGGAAATCTCAGTCAAAACAGATCGGCCTTGAGATTAAATAGTGATACTAAGCCTATGTTTAGTATCGATATTTAGTGGTTTGGCGAGTGTCGAGTCTAACGCAGGTCGGCGCTGCATACCAAACCAGGGCTCATCCTGCGCAGGCGCCTGCGGCCCTGCAACATTGCAAAATGCGGATTGAAAACCCGATTAATTCGCGGTGATCGCGCACTAAAACACTTACAGATAAGGATTACAGCGCAAACAGTTATCGTTTGTCTGTCTTCTTAATTGTCTAGCTGAACACTAGCTGTCTGCCCAACAAATAAACGAGTTTTTCATCCGCCTTTCATATTCGCTGGACAAATTTGCGCTTAACCTTGGCCCTAATACTTGAGGGTATGCCGCGTTTTGCTGACTAACCCGTTGATAATGCTTTACCTTTGGCGGTCATGGGCTTTACTGAGGATAGCTTTGCCATCGGCTGTTTTTTATTGCAGTGCCCGCACTTTCATCTGCTGTTTGTTGTCATCTCTACGCGCCAAGTTGCTCTAACCCGAGGTCATGAATCTTTGAAACCCTACCCTATTCATTGCGTGTCGATCGTTATCCCGGTCTACAACGAAGAACAGAGCCTGCCCGAGTTGCTGCGGCGCACCCGTGCTGCGTGCGAGCAGTTGGCCTATGAGTACGAAATCATCCTGGTGGACGACGGCAGCCGCGACAGTTCCGCGCAACTGCTGGAAGACGCGGCAAGCGAGCCCGGCAGCCACGTGGTTGCGGTGATCCTTAACCGCAACTACGGTCAGCACGCGGCAATCATGGCGGGCTTTGAGCAATGCCGGGGCGAGGTGGTGATTACCCTCGACGCCGATCTGCAAAACCCGCCCGAAGAAATTCCGCGCCTGGTCGAGCAAGCGGCCCTGGGCTACGACGTGGTTGCCACGGTGCGTAACAATCGCCAGGACTCGGCCTTTCGCCGCTGGCCTTCGCGCCTGATCAACCTGGCGGTGCAGCGCTCCACCGGCGTGGCCATGACTGACTATGGCTGCATGCTGCGTGCTTACCGGCGCACCATCGTCGACGCCATGCTCGCCTGCCGTGAACGCAGCACCTTTATCCCGATCCTGGCCAACGGCTTTGCGCGTCATACCACGGAGATCCTGGTACACCACGCCGAGCGCGAACATGGCGAATCCAAATACAGCGCCATGCGCCTGATCAGCCTGATGTTCGACCTGCTGACCTGCATGACCACCACGCCCTTGCGCCTGCTGTCCATCGTCGGTTTCAGCCTGGCGGCTTTGGGCATGCTGTTTGCGTTTGCCCTGATCGTCATGCGCCTGGTCTTCGGTGCCGATTGGGCCGGTGACGGCCTGTTCGTACTGTTTGCCGTGTTGTTTGTGTTTACCGGCGGCCAGTTCATCGGCATGGGCCTGTTGGGTGAATACCTGGGGCGCATGTACAGCGATGTACGTGCCCGCCCACGTTTCTTTATTGAAAAGGTGCTGCGCAACGAGCCGGCAGCACCTGCACCGGTGGTCATCGTCGATGGTCTGCCCTCCTCCCCGTCTTCCACTTCCTCTTCCAGTCAGGTTTCGTCATGAGTTCAAAAGCTGTTGTCTTCGCTTACCACGACATTGGCTGTGCGGGCATTGAAGCCCTGCTCAATGCGGGTTACGAAATTGCTGCCGTGTTTACCCATGCTGATGATCCGAAGGAGAACACCTTCTACGGCTCGGTCGCTCAACTGTGCGCCCGCCACGGCATCCCGGTACACGCGCCAGAAGACGCCAACCACCCGCTGTGGGTCGAGCGTGTCGCCAAGCTGAACCCGGACTTCATCTTCTCCTTCTACTACCGCAATCTGCTGGGCGAGGCGCTGCTGGCTACCGCGCGCCAGGGCGCCTTCAACCTGCACGGTTCGCTGCTGCCTAAATACCGTGGTCGTGCCCCAGCCAACTGGGTGTTGGTCAACGGTGAAACCGAAACCGGCGTGACCCTGCACCGTATGGTCAAGCGTGCCGATGCCGGCGCGATCCTCGCCCAGCAAACAGTCATGATTGAGCGCAGCGACACCGGCCTGACGCTCCACGCCAAACTGCGTGAAGCGGCGACTCAGCTGTTGCGCGATGCGTTGCCGCAACTGGCCCAGGGCAAATTGAGCGAAACCGCCCAGGACGAAAGCCAGGCCACCTGCTTTGGCCGCCGCACACCGGCTGACGGCAAGCTCGTCTGGCAAAAGCCCGCAGAGCAACTGTTCAACCTGGTACGCGCGGTTACCCAGCCGTACCCCGGCGCTTTCTGTGCGGTGGGCGAGCACAAGCTGATCGTGTGGCAAGCCGAAGTGGTCAAGGGCAACGAAGGCCAGGCGCCAGGCCGAGTGATCAGCGTCAACCCGCTGCGCATTGCCTGTGGTGAAGACTCCCTGGTCATCAACTTCGGCCAGCGCAATGACAATGGCCTGTACCTGACCGGGCCGGCCCTGGCCGACGAGTTGGGCCTGGTGGACGGTTCGATCCTGCGCGGCGCCGAGTCGGGCGGTAAACCGCGCCGCACCCGGGTGCTGATCCTGGGCGTCAACGGCTTTATCGGTAACCACTTGTCCGAGCGCCTGCTGCGTGATGATCGCTACGAAGTCTATGGCCTGGATATTGGCTCCGACGCCATCGACCGCCTGCGCAGCCATCCCAACTTCCATTATGTGGAAGGTGACATCAGCATTCACTCCGAGTGGATCGAGTACCACATCAAGAAATGCGACGTGGTCCTGCCGCTGGTGGCCATCGCCACGCCAATTGAATACACCCGTAACCCGTTGCGCGTATTCGAGCTGGACTTCGAAGAAAACCTCAAGTTGGTGCGCTACTGCGTCAAGTACAACAAGCGCGTGATTTTCCCTTCGACTTCCGAAGTCTACGGCATGTGCCAGGACCAGAACTTCGACGAAGACACTTCCAACCTGGTGGTCGGCCCGATCAACAAGCAGCGCTGGATCTATTCGGTGTCCAAGCAACTGCTGGATCGGGTGATCTGGGCCTACGGTGCCAAGGGCCTGAATTTCACCCTGTTCCGCCCGTTCAACTGGATGGGCCCGCGCCTGGACCGCCTGGACTCGGCGCGTATCGGCAGCTCCCGTGCGATTACTCAGTTGATCCTCAACCTGGTGGAAGGCACGCCGATCCGCCTGTTTGACGGCGGCGAGCAGAAACGCTGCTTCACCGACATTGCCGACGGTATCGAAGCCCTGGCGCGGATTATCGACAACGATAACGACGCGTGTAACGGCCAGATCATCAACATCGGCAACCCGGACAACGAAGCCAGCATCCGTCAGTTGGGCGAAGAGCTGCTGCGCCAGTTCGAGGCTCACCCGTTGCGCGGTAACTTCCCGCCGTTTGCAGGCTTTCGCGAAGTGGAAAGCAAAGCGTTCTACGGCGCGGGCTACCAGGACGTGGCGCACCGCAAACCGAGCATTGCCAACGCCAAGCGCCTGCTGAACTGGGAGCCGAGCGTGGAAATGAGCGAGACCATCGGCAACACCCTGGACTTCTTCCTGCGTGAAGCGATGCTTGAAATCGCCCCGTCCAGCGAAGCAGGCAAATAATGAAGGCAGGTCTGCGCATCGACGTCGACACCTACCGGGGCACCCGCGATGGAGTGCCACGGTTGCTGGAATTGTTGGATGAAGCGGGGATCAAGGCGACGTTTTTCTTCAGTGTCGGGCCGGACAATATGGGCCGCCACTTATGGCGCCTGATCCGTCCGCAGTTCCTGTGGAAAATGCTGCGCTCCAACGCGGCCGGCCTGTATGGCTGGGACATCCTGCTGGCCGGCACCGCCTGGCCGGGCAAACCCATTGGCCGCGACCTGGGGCACCTGATGCGCCAGGCCAAGGCTGCCGGGCACGAAGTGGGCCTGCACGCCTGGGATCACCATGGCTGGCAGGCCAATGCCGGCCGCTGGAGCGATGCACAACTGGTGGCGCAGGTGCGCCGTGGGCTCGACACCCTGAGCGAAATCCTTGGCGAACCCGTGGACTGTTCCGCTGCCGCCGGCTGGCGTGCCGACGAGCGTGTGGTGCAGGCCAAGCAAGGCTTTGGCTTGCGCTACAACAGCGATTGTCGCGGCACCGGCCTGTTCCGTCCGATCCTCGCCGATGGCAGTGCCGGTACGCCACAGGTCCCGGTGGACTTGCCGACCTTCGACGAAGTGGTTGGGCCACAGGTGACGGCCAAGGACTTCAACGCATTCATTCTTGATCAGTTCACCGAATCGACACTCAACGTCTATACGATCCACGCAGAAGTAGAAGGGATTCTGATGGCCAATGAATTTCGCCAGTTGCTGGCCCAGGCCGGGCAGCGCGGCATCCAATTCCAGCCCCTGGGCAATTTGTTGCCGGCCGACCCGGCGAGCCTGCCCCAGGCGTATCTGACACGTGGCGTACTCAGTGGCCGCGAAGGCTGGCTGGGAGTACAAAAGGCATGATCCGACGTTGGGCGCTACCCCTGCTCCTGCTGGTTTTCGGCCTGTGTTACCTGCTGCCGATGGCCACCCATGGCCTGTGGATCCCGGATGAAAGCCGCTACGCGCAGATCAGCCAGGAAATGCTGCTGACCGGCAAATGGGCGTCACCGCACTTTATGGGCCTGCGTTATTTCGAAAAACCGGCGGCCGGTTATTGGATGATCGCCCTGGGCCAGGCCGTGTTCGGCCAGAACCTGTTCGGTGTGCGCGTGGCCTCGGCGCTGGCCACGGGCTTGAGCATCCTGTTGGTGTACTTCATGGCCCGGCGCCTGTGGAACGATCCACGCAAGAGCCTGGTGAGCGCTGTGCTGTACATGAGTTTTGTCAGTGTGGCGATGTCGGGTGGCTACGCCAACCTCGACCCGCAGTTCAGCTTCTGGGTCAACCTCAGCGGCGTAGCGTTATGGCTGTGTATCGACAGCCGCAGCCGGCGCGCCCGCCTGGGCGCCTGGGCATTGCTGGGCCTGGCCTGCGCCATGGGCTTCATGACCAAGGGATTCCTGGCGTGGCTGCTGCCGGTGTTGATCGCCCTGCCCTACATGGTCTGGCAAAAACGCTTTCGTGAGTTGCTGACCTATGGCGTGGTCGCGGTGGTGGTGGCGATTGTGGTCAGCCTGCCCTGGGCGCTGATGGTGCATGCCCAGGAGCCCGACTACTGGAACTTCTTTTTCTGGCACGAACACATCCAGCGGTTTGCCGGTGAAGATGCCCAGCACGAAGAAGCCTGGTGGTACTACTTGCCGTTGCTGGCCGCGTTCAGTCTGCCGTGGCTGGCGCTGTTGCCCTCTACCCTGAAACAGGCGTGGCAGGAAAAGCGCACGCACAAGACCGGCTTCCTGTTGTTGTGGCTGCTGATGCCCCTGGCGTTTTTCAGCCTGAGCAAGGGCAAGCTGCCGGCTTATATCCTGCCGTGCCTGTTGCCTTTGGCATTGCTGATGGGCCATACCCTGGCGGACACATTGGCCCAGGCCCGTGGCCGGGTGTTGCAAGTCAATGGCGGGCTCAACCTGATTCTCGGGGCGCTGGGGCTGCTGGCAATCGTGTATTTCCAGTTGAAGAAGCCGATTTTTGCCCACCAGCAGGAACTGTTGAGCCTGGTGCTGGTGTTTATCGTGCTGCTGGGCTGGATCATCGCCAACCTGCTGCAGGTAGCACGCCCGTTGCGTTTGTGGGCAGCGCCTGCCCTGGGCAGTTGGTTGCTGGTGGCCCTGGTGCCGGCGGCGTTGCCGCTCTCGGTGGTTTATAACAAGACCCCGGACCGGTTCATTATCGACCACGCCGAAGAGCTGGCAGGCACCACCCGTTTACTGAGTAATGACCTGGGCGCCGCCTCGGCCCTGGCGTGGCGGCTCAAACGCCCGGACGTGACGCTGTACGACGCCCTGGGCGAAGTCAAATATGGTCTTGCCTACCCCGACAGCGTCAATCGCCGGGTCGACACCACGCAAGTCCAGCAGTGGATGAACGAGGCCCGCAAGCAGGGCTCGGTGGGCGTGGTGATGCGGGTAAAGGGCGAGAGTGAAGTGCGCGAAGTCGAGTTGTTGCCAAAAGATGGCAAGCGCTATGAGCAAGGCAACATGGTGATCCTGGTGTTCCCACAGGTGGCGCCTTGATCACCCTGCTGCTGCTCCTGGCCGCGTGCCTGCTGACCTGCATGGGCCAGATCGCGCAAAAGTATGCCGTTGAAGGCTGGCGTGACCAACCTGCGGGCTGGGCCTTTAAACTGCGCTCGCCCTGGCTGTGGCTGGCCCTGTTATGCCTGGGGCTTGGCCTGCTGGTGTGGCTGCTGGTACTGCAGCGCCTGGAGGTGGGGATTGCCTACCCGATGCTCAGTCTTAACTTTGTGCTGATCACCCTGGTAGCGCGCTTCGTATTCCATGAACCGGTGGACCGTCGCCACTGGATCGGTGTGGCCCTGGTGATAGCCGGTGTGCTGCTGCTGGGTGGCCAGATATGAGCCGATTGCGTGGTTTCACCCTGGCGTTATCCAGCGTAGCGCTGGTCAGCGCGGCCCAGTTGGGTATGCGCTGGAGCATGACGCGCCTGCCATTACCTGCCGACTGGCTCACTGCCCTGGCCAGTGCCGCGGTGGATCCGCTGGCGCTGGGCGTGGTGGCCCTGGCGATTCTCGCCTACGCGCTGTCGATGCTCTGCTGGCTCGGCGCGCTGCAGCATTTGCCACTGGGCCGCGCCTATTCGTTGCTGAGTATCAGCTACGTCCTGGTGTACCTACTGGCGGCCAGCCTGCCTGGTTTCCACGAACCCTTTTCACTGTCACGGACCTTGGGGGTGGCCCTGGTCATCCTCGGCGTCCTGACCATCAACTCTCGTCGTATCGGTAATACAAGCCCCAGGAATGTCCCATGAAAATCAGCGTATTTGGTAGTGGTTACGTTGGCCTGGTACAGGCCACCGTATTGGCCGAGATCGGTCACGATGTGATCTGCATGGACGTTGATGAAAGCAAGGTGCAACTGTTGCAACAGGGCCATGTGAGCATTTTCGAACCGGGGCTTACCAGCCTGGTCCGGGAAAACCTGGAAAACGGCCGGCTGACCTTTACCACCCAGGAAAAGCTCGCGGTCGAGCACGGTGAAGTGCTGTTTATCGCGGTCGGTACGCCCTCGGACGAGGACGGCTCGGCAGACTTGAAATACGTGCTGTCGGTGGGCGATGCGGTGGCCCGCCATCGTGTCGAGCCGGTGATCCTGGTGGAAAAGTCCACCGTACCGGTCGGCACCGGCGACACCCTGCGCGCCCATATCGACAAGGCCCTGGCCGGGCGCAAGCTGGTGTTCGATATTGTCTCCAACCCCGAATTCCTCAAGGAAGGCTCTGCCGTGGCCGACTGCCGGCGCCCCGACCGGATCATCATCGGCTGTGAGCGCGAAGAGGTGCGCGAGGTGATGCGTGACCTGTACGCGCCGTTCAATCGCAACCACGACCGCATCATTTTTATGGATGTGCGCAGTGCCGAACTGACCAAGTACGCGGCCAACTGCATGCTGGCGACCAAGATCAGCTTTATCAACCAAATCGCCGAACTGGCCGAACACCTGGGCGCCGATATCGAGTCGGTGCGCCTGGGCATCGGTGCTGACTCGCGGATTGGCTACCACTTTATCTACCCTGGCTGCGGCTACGGTGGCTCGTGCTTTCCCAAGGACATGCGCGCCTTGATCCATAGCGCTCGGCAAGCCAACTGCTCCAGTGACCTGCTCGAGGCGGTGGAAGCCATCAACCAGCGGCAGAAAAGCAAACTGTTCGAACGGATCCGCGCGTTCTACAAAGGCGAACTGCGCGGCAAGACCTTCGCCTTGTGGGGCCTGGCGTTCAAGCCCAATACCGACGACATGCGCGATGCGCCCAGCCGCGTGCTGATGGAATCGCTGTGGGCCGCCGGGGCCAATGTGCGGGCCTTCGATCCCGAAGCCATGCAGGAAACCCAGAAGCTGTATGGCGATGATCCGCGCTTGATGCTGATGGGTACCCCTGAGTCGACCCTGGGCGGCGCCGATGCCTTGATTGTTTGCACCGAGTGGCAGCAATTCAAGGCGCCGGATTTCGACCTGCTGCACGCACGCCTCAAGGCGCCGGTGATCTTTGACGGACGTAACCTGTATGACGCCGAGCGCCTGGCGCGCAAGGGCTTCCATTACTTCCCGATGGGTCGTGGGCAGTCCTGTGACTTGCCGATCCCCCAGCAACAGTGGCTACCACGGTTGCTGGAGGCCTGAGGCGTGGACAAGAGGCTCCTGCGCCGCCAGTCCTGGGGCATCGGTTTGCTGGCGCTGCTGCTGTTTATCGCTGGTAATTGGGATCAGGCAATTATCGGCTTCGATTCGCGCTTTGTGCTGTTCGCCCAGGAAATGCTGCGCCACGGGCCGGGATTTTTCCCCACCACCTATGGTCAGCCGTATGCCGATTATCTGTCCACCTCGACCCTGTTGACCTGGCTGTTGTCGCTGCCTCTGGGGCGCGTCACCAGCTTCAGTGCCTGGCTGCCCACAGCCATCGCTTCGGCGGCCATCGTCGCCCTGGTCTATCGCCTGACCGCGCCCTACTCCCGGCGCTGGGCGCTGCTGAGCATCGCGCTGTTGTTGCTCAGCAGCACGTTTATCAGCGAAACCCGCTCGGTATCCCTGGACCAGATGCTGGCGGCGGTGACTCTGGCGGTGTTCTATCTGGGCTATGCCCACGATCATTTCTCCAGCCCCCGGCGCCTGCCCTGGGTATTGCTCCTGTTATTGCTCGGCTTTGCGATTCGCGGGCCCATCGGCCTGGTGATCCCTACTGGTGTGTTGTGCAGCTATTACCTGCTCAACCGCCAGTGGCGCCCGTTGTTCAGTGTCGGCCTGCTGGCCCTGGCATTGCTGGCAGCGTGCGTCGGCCTGCTGCTGTTGCTGGCCAAGCTCAGTGGTGGCGAAACCTTCCTGCAAGACGTGATCCGCATGCAGTTCCTCGGGCGTATGGACGGTCGCGAAGGCTCCAGCAGCGTGTGGTATTACTTCACCAGTTCCGTGGGCAACTACGCCCTGGCGTACCCGTTGGCATTGCTCGCGCTGCTGGCGGTGCTGCTCAATGGACGACACACTGGCGATGGCGGGTGGCCGTTGTTGCTGGCGTGCATCGCCGCAGGTTTGATCGTGATGCTGGGGCTGTCGATCCCCGAGGCAAAGAAAGCCCGCTATGTGTTGCCGATGATGCCCATGGTGGCGATCATCGCCGCGTACCCGTTCCATAGGCCCGATGGGCATCTGTTCAAGGGGCTGCGGGGCCTGATGCTGGGATTATGGACGGTAACCCCGGGCTTGTTGATCGGCGCGTTGCTGGTGGCGCGCCATCGCTTCGGGGCGCAGTTGGAGCATTTCCAGGGCCTGCTGGGCCTGTTGATCGGCTTGCAGGTCTTTATCATCGGAATGCTTGCCAAGTGGCGCTTGCACCCCGTAGGCCCAGCGTTTGGCGCGGTGCTGGCGGTGTGGAGCAGCTATATCCTGGTGGTCGAGCCCCTGGAGCGCAGCCTGTATGACACTCGTACATTTAGCCGTGAGGCTCATGCGCTGATCCGGCAACAGCCAGCGCCGTTGGTGTTGCATGGCCTGGGTAAAGACGCCAAGGCTATCAAGTTCATGGTCAACGTTGAGTGTGACCGGGTTCCGCTGTTCACCCAGGCACCTGCCGACCTGGCCTTGATCCATGGACCGGCGTGGCTGGTGATGGACAAGGCAGATTTCACCCGTCTCGACGAGCCACGCTGGCGCGCATTGGCACCGGTATTGACCGGGCAGTTCGATAAAAACACCTATGTGCTCCTGCACCTGAACGGGGCTGGACCCTGAGCACGAACTATCAAGAAAGCTCCTACGTTTGTATCCGTAAATGCCGGTACCGGCTCCCTTACCGGCCCTATGACCCCAACGGTAAACTCGCCTCACATTTGCATTACATAGTTACCGCCCGCCTCCGAGGATCGCTGCCGTGCCTGATGAGCAATTGCCTGTTGTCCCTGCTATCGAGCCTGTACACGTCGGCTATATCCCGGTGTTCCCTCTCGATCGGCTGATGGAATTGCGCGATGCCCTTGTCGCGCTCAAAGGGCCATTGGCCAGCGATCCACAGCTGCGCGAAAGCGTGCAGAAGTCGCTGATCAATTCAGAGAACCACGAACGGGTGTTGGGCAAGGCCAGCTCAAGGCATGAACAGTATTGATGCAAAATTACTGCACTTAACCTGCATTAATATGCATTGGCGGCGATAGTTTTTGATCGGCACACTGCGCCGGTTCCTCCCCCAAATGTTGGAACTTTCGAAGGGCTTTGCGGGTAACCGCAAAGCCCTTTTTTTGCCCTCTCCCTTTTTTCCGATTGGACTGCCCCGCAATGCTTGCTCGCTGGTTCCCCGCTGCCATCAATACCCGCCCCGCCGAATGGAGCCGTGCCGCCATCGGCATGGCCCTGGGCACCCTGTTTACCGTATGGCTGTGTGCCCAGGTGTATGGCCTGGAAGTGGCCATGCACCTGCTGGGCCCGTTGGGGGCCTCCGCCGTGTTGTTGTTTGCGGTGTCATCGGGTGCCCTCGCCCAGCCGTGGTCGATCATCGGCAGCTACCTGTGCGCCTGTGTGGTGGCTTTGCTGGTGGCCCGTGTCTTGGGCCGGACCCTGGGCAGCGCCTGTCTCGCGGCGGGTATGGCCTTGATCCTGATGTGCTGGCTGCGTTGCCTGCACCCGCCTTCGGGAGGCCTGGCCATGACCCTGGTCCTGGCGGACCCGGCCACCATCGCCCTGGGCTGGCAGGAAGTCGGCCCGGTGATGCTGGGAGCCGGCACCTTGCTGCTCTCGGCCTTGGCCTACAACAACCTGACCCGTACCCGCTACCCCAAGGGCCCCACTGAAACCCCAGTCGTGGTGCCATTACTGTCGCCGCAGGTGGACGCAAAAATCACCGCTGCAGACCTGGAACAGGCATTGGCACAAATGGAGCAGTTTTTCGACGTTACCCCCAGCGAATTGGAGGAACTGATCCATATTGCCGAAGACCATGCCCGCCGCCGCAGCATTGGCCAGGTCCTGGCCAGCCGGGTCTAGACGCGCCTGCCCTGGTTTTTTATCGAATACCCCCTGCATAAATGCAAAGATGACCTGCACGATTCCGGCTTGTACTGGGCAAATTTGCACTGGTACGATCCGGAGATGGTTCGCCCGCGAACATTTTGATAAAGAACAATAAAAGCAGGGAGTTACAGATGACTGCTCAGGCTCAGTCCCAGGCGACAAGCACCGAGTCCCCCCAGAACAGTGTCCTGGCCGAAGTACGCAACCACATCGGCCACCTGACCCTCAACCGCCCCGCCGGCCTCAATGCCATCACCCTGGACATGGTCCGCAGCCTCTCTACGCATTTGCGCGCCTGGGCCGATGATGCCCAAGTGCACGCCGTGGTCTTGCGCGGCGCCGGTGAAAAGGCCTTCTGCGCCGGGGGCGATATCCGCTCGCTGTACGACAGCTTCAAGAGCGGCGACACGCTGCATGAAGACTTCTTCGTTGAAGAGTACGCCCTCGACCTGGCCATTCATCACTACCGCAAGCCGGTCCTCGCGCTGATGGACGGCTTTGTCCTGGGCGGTGGCATGGGCCTGGTCCAGGGGGCCGACCTGCGGGTGGTGACCGAACGCAGTCGCCTGGCCATGCCGGAAGTGGCCATCGGTTACTTCCCCGATGTGGGCGGCAGCTACTTCCTGCCGCGCATTCCCGGCGAGCTGGGGATTTACCTGGGCGTGACCGGGGTGCAGATCCGCGCCGCCGACGCCCTGTATTGCGGGCTCGCCGACTGGTACCTGGACAGCGCCAGGCTGGCGGAGCTGGACCAGAAGCTCGACCACCTGCAATGGCACGACTCGCCACTCAAGGACCTGCAAGGCCTGCTGGCCAAGCTCGCGGTACAACAATTGCCGGATGCACCGTTGGCGGCCCTACGCCCGGCCATCGACCACTTCTTTGCCCTGCCGGACGTGCCAAGCATTGTTGAGCAACTGCAGCAAGTGACCGTCGCCGACAGCCATGAATGGGCTGTGAGTACAGCGCAACTGATGCAGACCCGTTCCCCATTGGCCATGGCCGTCACCCTGCAGATGCTGCGACGCGGGCGGCACCTGGCACTGGAAAACTGCTTTGCCCTGGAGTTGCACCTGGACCGCCAGTGGTTCGCCCGTGGCGACCTGATCGAAGGGGTGCGTGCGCTGCTGATCGACAAGGACAAATCCCCGCGCTGGAACCCGCCAACGTTAGCGACATTGGATCAGGACCACGTCGACAGCTTCTTTCAAGACTTCGCGAAGTACGGGAACTAAGCCATGCAAGATATTGAATTTACAGAAGAACAAGTAATGATTCGCGACATGGCGCGCGACTTTGCCCGTGGCGAAATCGCTCCCCACGCCCAGGCCTGGGAAAAAGCCGGCTGGATCGATGATGGCCTCGTGGCCAAGATGGGCGAATTGGGCCTGCTGGGCATGGTGGTGCCGGAAGAATGGGGCGGCACCTATGTGGACTACGTGGCCTATGCCCTGGCCGTCGAGGAAATCTCTGCAGGTGACGGTGCGGTCGGCGCACTGATGAGTATCCATAATTCAGTGGGTTGCGGCCCGATCCTCAACTACGGCACACCCGCGCAGAAAGAGACCTGGCTGGCCGAACTCGCCAGTGGCCAGGCCATCGGCTGCTTCTGCCTGACTGAACCCCAGGCCGGCTCCGAAGCCCACAACCTGCGCACCCGCGCCGAACTGCGCGATGGCCAGTGGGTGATCAACGGCGCCAAACAGTTTGTCAGCAACGGCAAGCGCGCCAAACTGGCGATAGTGTTTGCCGTGACCGACCCGGACTTGGGCAAGAAAGGAATCTCTGCGTTCCTGGTGCCCACCGACACCCCAGGCTTTACCGTGGACCGTACCGAACACAAGATGGGCATCCGCGCCTCGGACACCTGCGCCGTGACCCTCAGCCAATGCACCGTGCCCGAAGCCAATCTGCTGGGCGAACGCGGCAAGGGCCTGGCCATCGCCCTGTCCAACCTGGAAGGTGGGCGCATCGGCATCGCCGCCCAGGCCCTGGGGATCGCTCGGGCGGCCTTTGAAGCGGCATTGGCCTACGCCCGTGATCGGGTGCAGTTTGACAAGGCCATCATCGAACACCAGAGCGTGGCCAACCTGCTGGCAGACATGCAGACCCGGCTCAATGCCGCGCGCCTGCTGATCCTGCATGCCGCGCGTTTGCGCAGTGCTGGCAAACCGTGTCTGTCCGAAGCCTCCCAGGCCAAGCTGTTTGCGTCGGAAATGGCCGAGAAGGTCTGTTCATCGGCGATGCAGATCCATGGCGGCTACGGTTACCTGGAGGACTACCCGGTGGAGCGTTACTACCGTGATGCACGGATCACCCAGATCTATGAGGGGACCAGCGAGATCCAGCGCATGGTGATTGCCCGGGAGCTGAAGAACTATCAGCTATAGCGGCTGCTGAAAAAGCGTCGAAAAAAGCCTGGTGACTCCCGTGCGTTGTGCGGGAGTGCGACTATTCTGACAGTTCCTAGCCACACAGGAGGTGTGTCATGAATGCAGTTGAACACCCGGTTCGTGTCGAACGAATCAGCCAGGAACGCTATATCCAAGCCCCCATCGAAACCGTCTACGACTACGTGACCCAGCCGGATCGCTGGCACGAATGGCACCCCACATCCTTGAGCGCGGACACCGGCACCAGCGGTTCACTGCCGGCCGGCCAGCGCTTCACCGAGACGATCGACCTGCTTGGGGTGCGCGTACCCATGAGCTACCGCGTGCAGATTGCCTTGCCGCCCCGGGAGTTCAAGACGGTTTTCACCTCCCTGGCCGTCGATGGCTGCATTCACTACCTGCTCCAGCCCCATGGCAGCGGCACCCTGTTCAAACGTGTGCTTAGCTATGAAACCGAATTACAGCTCACCACGCTGCAAGCGCGCATGGTAGAGCTGTCGAACCAGGCCATGGACCAACTCAAGCAGCGCCTGGAGTCGTCCTGAGCTGACAAATTTGTCATCTTTCTCTCAGTTTGCTGACAGTTGCAGGCACTAAGCTCCGTGGCTGTCGCGTGCTCGTATAATTTCGAAACATAACCACCTCACCTAGTGCGTAAAAGCGCGGAGAATGCGCCCTCTTTGCGCACTCCGTAACCGATGGGACCTGTCTATGAAAACCACCCTGCGCCTGACTTTGCTGTCCGCCCTGTTCATGACCACCCTGGCCCAGGCGGCCGAACTGATCCCGATTGACGTACACCGCGATGCCAATTGCGGCTGCTGCAAGAAATGGATCAGCCATCTGGAAACCAACGGCTTCAAGGTCAACGACCATGTTGAAACCGATATGAGCGCGGTCAAGCAACGCCTGGGCGTGGCTCCTCGCCTGGCGTCCTGCCATACCGCCGTGATCGACGGCAAATTCGTCGAAGGCCACGTGCCCGCTGAGCAGGTGTTGGCCCTGCGCAAGCGCAGCGACCTGTTGGGTATCGCGGCACCGGGCATGCCCATGGGCTCTCCGGGCATGGAGATGGACGGCATGAGCGACGCGTATCAAGTCATTGGCCTGACCCGCGAAGGCAAAGATGTGGTGGTAGCCGACTACCCGGCCCACTGATCAATGCTTGCAGGGTATGCAGGGCTGTTTTTCAGCGCCTTTGGCGCGGCCACGCTGTTGCCGCTGCAATCGGAAGCGGTGCTGGTCGCGCTGCTGCTCAATGGCAGCTACTCACTGTGGCTGCTGCTCGGCATTGCGACACTGGGCAACGTGTTGGGTTCGTTGGTCAACTGGCTGCTGGGACGTTCGGTCGAACTGTTCAAGGACCGGCGCTGGTTCCCGGTCAGTGCAACGCAGCTGGAAAAGTCCCGCGGCCACTATCGACGCTGGGGGCATTGGTCACTGCTGCTCAGTTGGGTGCCGATCATCGGCGACCCGCTGACCCTGGTGGCCGGAGTGATGAAAGAGCCGCTGTGGCGTTTTGTGTTGATCGTCAGCATCGCCAAGGCGGCCCGTTATGCTGTGGTGGCGATGCTCACGCTGCATTGGATGTAACAGGTTAATTCCCGCTTAATCCGCCCGACACAGCATCCGGTAGCCTCTTCTCTGGAGCTCTCCCATGCCGCTGACACGCTCGTTTCTTCTTACCGGTCTGCTGGCCACTTGCGCTCTTCCTGCCATGGCAGCCACGCAAGACCCAAGCTATGGCCCGCAGTTGCAAGGTTTCCAATACCCCTATCCGGTCGAACATTTCAATTTCCAGTCCCAGGGCCAATCAGTGCAAATGGGCTATATGGACGTGCCGGCCAAAGCTCCCGCCAATGGTCGCAGCGTAGTGCTGATGCATGGCAAGAACTTCTGCGGCGCGACCTGGGAGGCGTCGATCAAGGCCTTGAGCGAGGCCGGTTACCGAGTGATCGCCCCGGACCAGATCGGTTTTTGCACCTCCACCAAGCCTGAGCACTATCAGTACAGCTTTCAGCAGTTGGCAATCAACACCCATCAGCTCCTGCAAAAGCTCGGCATCCAGAAGACCACCCTTCTCGGCCATTCCACTGGTGGCATGCTGGCTACCCGCTATGCCCTGCTCTACCCCACACAAACCGAACAACTGGCACTGGTCAATCCTATCGGCCTGGAAGACTGGAAAGCCCTGGGTGTGCCCTATCGCACGGTCGATCAATGGTATGCGCGCGAGTTGCAACTGAGCGCCGAAGGCGTACGCGAGTACGAGCGCAAGACCTACTACGTCGGGCGCTGGAAGCCCGAGTACGAACGCTGGGTGGACATGCTCGTCGGCCTGAACAAAGGGCCCGGCCATAAACAGGTGGCGTGGAACTCGGCGTTGATTTACGACATGATCTTCACCCAGCCGGTGTACTACGAGTTCAAGGATTTGCAGGTGCCGACCTTGCTGCTGATTGGCACGTCTGATATCACCGCCATTGGCAGCGATAGCGCACCACCTGAGGTCAAGGCCAGGATCGGCCACTACCACGAACTGGGCAAACAGGTAGCCAAGCTCATCCCCCGCTCGACTCTTGTGGAGTTCCCGGGCCTGGGCCATGCGCCGCAAATGGAAGAGCCCGCGCGCTTTCACCAGGCGCTGTTGCAAGGGTTGAAGACGTTCTAATCCCACTAAACGCGAGGCATTGGTGTATGTCGGTACAGATCGCAGTCATTGATGATTGGCAAGACGTAGCACGGGGCGCGGTGGATTGGTCCGCCCTGGAGGCTATCGGCCAGGTGCATTTCCTGCACGAATACCCTGCCGACACCGCCACGATGATCGAACGCTTGCAGGGTTTTGAGGTGGTTTGCGTGATGCGCGAACGCACGGTCTTCGACCAGGCGCTGCTACAAGGGCTGCCGAGGCTCAAACTGCTGGTCACCGGTGGGATGCGCAATGCTGCTATCGACCTTGCTGCTGCCAGGGCCCTGGGCATTCAGGTCTGTGGCACCGACAGCTACAAACACGCGGCGCCGGAACTGACCTGGGCCTTGGTCATGGCGTCCACCCGCAACCTACTGGCCGAGGCGGCCTCCTTGCGTGCCGGCCAGTGGCAGCAAGGGTTGGGCGGCGATCTGCATGGCAAGACCCTGGGCATCCTCGGGCTGGGCAGCATTGGTCAGCGGGTGGCGCAGTTTGGCCAGGTGTTCGGCATGCGGGTGATTGCCTGGAGCGAGAACCTCACTGCCGAGCGTGCCGCAGCTTCCGGCGTGACCTGGGTCAGCAAGCGTGAATTGTTCGAACAGGCCGATGTGCTGTCGATTCACCTGGTGCTCAGTGAACGCAGCCGTGGCCTGGTGGATGCCCAGGCCCTGGGCTGGATGAAACCCACTGCGCGGCTGGTCAATACCGCACGCGGGCCGATCGTCGATGAGGCGGCGTTGATCGACGCGCTCAGCCATGGGCGCTTGGCGGGCGCCGCGCTGGATGTGTTTGGGCAGGAGCCATTACCTGTAGATCATCCATTTCGCCATTTGCCCAATGTACTGGCTACGCCCCATGTGGGCTATGTCAGCGAGCAGAACTATGGGCAGTTCTATGGGCAGATGATTGAGGATATTCAGGCGTGGGCGGCGGGGCAGAGTTTGCGCAGCCTTACTTAATGTCAATTCTAATAAATATCTCTTAATTAATTGATTTGTATGGATATATCATCCTGATAAATCACTTTAAGTAGCAGCTCGCACTACTATCGAGCAACCCAGCCCCAATGCCCCATCAAGAGGCAATCCCCCTGTAGGAGTCGGCTTGCCGGCGATAGCGACCTTGAGTCATGTGCCGATGCCAAGGCCCTCATCGCCGATAAGCCGGCCGCAGGGTGGTGACGTTACAAAAAACATTGTCCTACAAAACTTTCCGACAACCCTTGCAGGCTCTGGGGTCTGTCCTAGACTGATGACCGATGGGTCACGATCAGAACAAAAGCCCCCGCAATAAATCGAAACTTTCCAACTCTGCCGCAGGTCAGGTTTAAGGTAGGACGCACGCTACCGGCTTGCGCCGGACGTCCGCCCATCCAATCTATTTATCAGTTCGGTGCAATTGGCATAAGCCTTGCCAGTCTGTGCAGTGCTAGTGCGCGTGACCGCAGGACGCGGTTGACTTTCGCTGAGGGCGCCAGGCTCTCAGCTGACCAACATATGGGAGAGAATTATGATCAGTGCCGCCTCGGGAGTTCAGGGACAGCGTTTTAGTCAGTCGGTCGATGGGCCAACCAGCTTGGTTGACCTTCCCGGCACGGTGCGGCCGGTCTCGTCTCAAAACCCCAATCGCAAGAAAGTCCTGTTTGTGACCTCGGAACTGGCCGATCTGGTGAAAACCGGTGGCCTGGGGGACGTGTCCGCGGCCCTGCCCCGCGCCATGGCGCATCTGCACGATGTACGGGTGCTGATTCCGGGCTACCGACAGGTGCTGGACAGCGACAACCCGATCCATATCATTGGCGAACTGGGTGGTCATGCGGCGCTGCCGCCCTGCAAGATCGGGCGCATGGACCTCAAGGACGGCCTGGTCATCTATGTGTTGATCTGCCCCGAGCTGTACGAGCGCGAAGGCACACCCTATGGCGCCAACAATGGTCGCGACTGGCCCGACAACCATATCCGGTTTGCCCGCCTGGGCCTGGCGGCCGCCGATATTGCCGCCAACCTCGCGCAAATCCACTGGTGCCCGGACCTGGTGCACGCCCATGACTGGCCTGCTGGCCTGGCCCCGGCATACATGCACTGGCGTGGTTCACGCACACCCACGCTGTTTACCATCCATAACCTGGCCTACCAGGGTGTAGTCAGCCTGGCCTCGTGCCCGGAACTGGGGATTCCCGAGCACGCCTTGCAACAGGAAGGCATGGAGTTCTACGGCAAGATGTCGTTTCTCAAGGCCGGTATGGCCTATTCCAGCCATATCACTACAGTCAGCGCCACCTACGCCCGGGAAATCACCACGCCTGAGTTCGGCTGTGGCCTGGATGGGTTCCTCGCCAGCAAGACCCAGCAAGGCCTGCTCAGTGGCATCCCCAATGGCATCGATGAAAGCTGGGAGTCCTCCACTGACCCGCACCTGGATCACCCCTTCAATATCGGCGACTGGCAAGGCAAGGCCATCAATGCCGGCCACGTCCGCACGTTGTTCGGCCTGGATGCGTCCACTGGCCCGCTGTTTGCCGTGGTGTCACGCCTGGTGTACCAAAAAGGCCTGGACCTGACCGAAGCCGTCGCTGCGTTTATCGTGGAAAACGGCGGGCAGATTGCGATCATCGGCCGTGGCGAACCGGAAGAAGAACAGGCCATGCGCGCCCTGGCCCTGCGTTTCCCGGGTCGCATCGGCGTGCGCATCGGCTTTAACGAAACCGACGCCCGCCGCATGTTTGCCGGCAGCGACTTTTTATTGATGCCCTCGCGCTATGAGCCGTGTGGCCTGAGCCAGATGTACGCCCAGCGCTTCGGTTCGCTGCCGGTGGCGCGTAATACCGGTGGCTTGGCTGACACCATTGAAGATGGCGTGACCGGTTTCCTGTTCGATGAATCCACCGTGCAAAGCTACGAAGCCGCCCTCGCCCGCGCCTTCAAGGTGTTTGCCTTCCCCGGCCTGCTCAATGCGATGCGCTGCAGGGCTATGGCTGCGCCATTCAACTGGTGCCAGGCGGTAGAACCCTATGCCGAGCTGTATGAACAACTGGTAGCGAAAGCGTTGGGCAAGTCGGGGAAAGCCTAAAAGAGGTCGGGATAGATGCCGTTACGGACTCTGGCAACATGGCCCCACGGCGCGATCCTGCAGGATGCGCAACACACCCGCTTCGCCCTGTGGGCGCCTGATGCGTCTTATGTCAGCGTTGAGCTGCACAATGCTCAGTCAGTGCCCATGCAGCCCCAGGCAGAGGGCTGGTTTGTCGCACAGGTGCGCTGCGCGGCCGGCACCCGCTATCACTACACCATTGATGGCGAGCAGGAGGTGCCGGACCCGGCGTCACGCCTGCAGCACGGGGACGTGCATGGCGACAGTGTGGTGGTCGATCCCCTGGCCTACCCCTGGCGTCACGGCGCCTGGCAAGGCCGGCCTTGGCATGAGGCGGTGATCTACGAGCTGCATGTGGGAATACTCGGTGGTTATGCCGCTGTGGAGCAGCACCTGCCGCGCCTGGCAGAGCTGGGCGTCACCGCCATTGAGCTGATGCCCCTGGCTCAATGCCCCGGCGAGCGCAACTGGGGCTACGACGCAGTCTTGCCCTATGCGCCGCAAGCATCCCTGGGGACTCCCGATCAGTTGAAGCACCTGATCGACAGTGCCCATGGGCATGGCCTGGCAGTGATCCTTGATGTGGTCTACAACCACTTCGGCCCCGACGGCAATTACCTGGGCCAGTATGCCAAAGGCTTTTTTCGCGAAGACAGTCACACCCCCTGGGGCGCCGGGATCGATTTTCGCCGCCGCCAAGTGCGTGACTTCTTTATCGACAACGCCCTGATGTGGCTTGTCGAATACCGTTTCGACGGCCTGCGCCTGGATGCGGTGCATGCCATCAACGACCCGGCGTTCCTGAAGGAGCTAGCCCAGCGGGTACGTGAGCAAGTAGATCCAGGCCGCCACGTATGGTTGGTGCTGGAAAACGAATTCAACCAGGCCCGCCTGTTGCAGCAGGGCTTCGATGCGCAATGGAACGATGACGGGCATAACGCCCTGCACGTGCTGTTGACCGGCGAGACCGACGCCTACTACGCCGATTTTGCCGACGATCCCACGGCCAAATTGGCCCGCTGCCTGGGCGAAGGGTTTGTCTACCAAGGCGACACTACCCGCCACGGCATCCAGCGTGGCGAGCCCAGCGGGCATCTGCCGCCCAGCGCCTTTGTGCTGTTTTTGCAGAATCACGACCAGATCGGCAACCGCGCCCTCGGCGAGCGCCTGCACCAACTGTGTTCGCCCCAGGCGTTGCAGGCGGCGACCACTTTGTTATTGATGTCGCCGATGATCCCGCTGCTGTTCATGGGCGATGAAGTCAATGCCGAACAGCCCTTCCTGTTTTTTACCGACCATCACGGCGAATTGGCCGAGGCCGTGCGCGAAGGCCGACGCAATGAATTTGCCGACTTCACCGCCTTCAGCGATCCCGAGTGCCGCGCGCGGATTCCCGACCCCAACGCAGTGCAGACCTTTCGCCGCTCCATACCACTGTTTAGCCAGGCGCCTGCTGCGCTGTATCGCCAATTGCTGAGCCTGCGCCAGCAGCACATCGTGCCCCACTTGCCCGGCAGCACCGCCCTCGGCGCGCAAGTCCTGGGCCAGGGCGCAGTGTCTGCACGCTGGCGCCTGGGCAATGGCAGCGTATTACAGATCGACCTCAACCTGGGCCCGACCGCCGTGCTGCACCCGGCAGGCATCAGCGAGTTGTTCAGCACCAGTAGCGACCCCGCGTTACTCACACCCTTCTCTGCCCGCGTCAGCCTGGCGCCGGGTAAAACCCCATCCTCTGTTGGAGAGCACTCTTGAGCGAAGCGCAACTGGAAATACTCGCCAGCCGTGCGGGCCTGGCGGTGGACTGGATCGACGCCAACGGCCGCCCGCAGCATGTCAGTGCCGACGCGTTGCGCGCCGTGCTCCAAGGCCTCGGCCACCCCGCCGACACCGACGCCGCCATCGCCTCCAGCCTGCAAGAGCTGGAGCGCGAGCAGCAAGACAGGCATCTGGCGCCGCTGTTGACCGTGGACGTGGGCGCCGGCCTGGACCTGGCCGCTTACTTCGCCCCCGGCACGCCGTGCCAGGCTCATCTGGAGGACGGCAGTAGCCTCAATCTTGAGCTGGATACCGAGGCCGTCCTGCCCGGCGCCCTGCCCGTGGGCTACCACCGGGTGCAGATCGCCGACCAGTCCTTCACCCTGGCCGTTGCCCCCCATCAGTGTTTCAGCGTCGCCGAGGCGGTGGACAGCCAACCCGCCCGCGCCTGGGGCCTGAGTGTCCAGTTGTATGCCTTGCGCCGCAGCGGCGATGGCGGGTTTGGCGACACCCAGGCCCTGGAGCAGTTGGCCCGCGCTGCCGCAGAACGAGGTGTCGATGCCCTGGCAATCAGCCCGTTGCACGCGATGTTCAGTGCCGATACCGAGCGCTATAGCCCCTATTCACCGTCCAGTCGCCTGTTCCTCAATAGCCTGTATGCCTCCCCCGGTTGCATCCTCGGTGAGCGGGCGTTGCGCAGTGCCATCGAATCCAGCGGACTGGCTGATGAGCTACAAGCGCTTGAGCAACAAAGCCTGATCGACTGGCCGGCCGCCGCCAAGGCCAAGCAGCGCCTACTGCGTGCCCTGTATGAAGATTTTCGGCAGGGCGAACACCCGCAGCAGGCTGACTTCCTGAGTTTCCGTCAGGCCGGTGGCGAGGCCTTGGAAAACCATTGCCGCTTCGAAGCCGTGCAGGCCGAGCGCGCCGCTCACGGTGAAAGCCTCGACTGGCGCCAGTGGCCCGAGGACTGGCGTGATCCTGGCAGTGCCGCGCTGGCGCAATTTGCCGTCGAGCAAGGCGATGCCATTGGCTTCTACGTCTTCAGCCAATGGCTGATTGCCCGGTGCCTTGCGCGCGCGCAACACGCTGCGCGTGGCAGTGGCATGGGCATCGGCCTGATTGCTGACCTGGCGGTGGGCGCCGATGGCGCCGGTAGCCAGGCCTGGAGTCGCCAGGATGAATTGTTGGCCGATCTCACCGTTGGCGCACCGCCGGATATCCTCAACCGTGCCGGCCAGGGCTGGGGCATCTCCGCGTTCTCCCCCGAGGGTCTCAAGCGCAATGGCTTTCGGGCGTTTATCGAAATGCTGCGGGCCAATTTCGCCCATGCCGGCGGCCTGCGCATCGATCATGTGATGGGGCTGCAACGGCTATGGGTGATTCCCCGTGACGCTTCGCCCAAAGACGGTGCGTACCTGTATTACCCGGTGGATGACCTGCTGCGGCTATTGGCCCTGGAATCCAGCCGGCACCAGGCGATTGTACTGGGCGAAGACTTGGGCACAGTCCCCGAGGGCCTGCGGGAAAAACTCAGCGCCCGCGCGATGCTCGGCATGCGTGTACTGTTGTTCGAACAGGACCATGGCGGGCGGTTCACACCGATCCTCGACTGGCCGGATAACGCCCTGGCCACCACCAGCACTCACGACCTGCCGACGCTCAACGGTTGGTGGCACAGCCGCGATATCGATTGGAATGTGCAACTGGGGCTGATCGACACACCGACGCTAGAGCACTGGAGTGAACACCGCCAGCGTGAACGCCAGGCACTGCGCCAGGCCCTGGCCCAGGACCCGCAGAACTTTCGCGATGAGCTGCGCAACGAAACCGACCAGGTGCTCGATGCCAGCGTGCGCTACCTCGGCCACACCCGTGCGCCGCTGGTGTTGCTGCCCCTGGAGGATGCCCTGGGCATCCTGGAGCAAGCCAACCTGCCCGGCACCCTCGATACCCATCCCAATTGGCGGCGGCGCCTGCCGGGGGATGCCGCCTGCCTGCTCGATGACGACAACGCAGCCCGGCGCCTGGAGCTGCTGGCAGTGGCGCGCAATCAAGCCCTGGAACGTGACCGGTGAACAGCATCGCGTTACGGGCCACCCAGCGCCTGCAATTTCACCAGGGCTTTACTCTGGATGATGCGGTGCCACTGGTACCGTATTTCGCCAGCCTGGGCATCAGCCACCTGTATGCCTCGCCCCTGCTCAAGGCCCGCGCCGGCTCCATGCATGGCTACGACGTGGTCGACCCGACCACCGTCAACCCGCAACTGGGTGGCGAACCGGCGCTGCGCCGTCTGGTGGCAACCCTGCGTGCCCACGATATGGGCCTGATTCTCGACATCGTGTCCAACCATATGGCCGTCGGCGGCAGCGACAACCCCTGGTGGCTGGACCTGCTGGAATGGGGGCGCCTGAGCCCCTACAGCGAATTCTTTGATATCCAGTGGCACTCCCCGGACCCGCTGCTCAAGGGCCAATTGTTGATGCCCTTCCTCGGCAGCGACTACGGCGAGGCCTTGCAAAGCGGCACCCTGCCCCTGCGTTTTGACCCGACCCAAGGCCGTTTTTTTGTCGAGCACTACGAACACCGCTTCCCGATCTGCCCCAGCGACTACGGCGATATCCTGCGCGCCCATCCTCCCCTCAAAAACCTGGCCGATCGCTTCAGTGCCCTGGCCTACCAAGCCGATGCCTGGCCCCTGGCGGCCAGCCTGAAACAGGAACTGATGCAGCAGGCTCGCGACCCACTGATCCTGGCAGCCATCGAACACGCCCTGGGCGGGTTTGATACGCGCGAGCCCGAAGGTTTTTCGCGCCTGCACCAATTACTGGAACAGCAAGCCTATCGCCTGGCCAGTTGGCGCACGGCGGCAGATGACATCAATTGGCGGCGTTTTTTCGACGTCAACGAGCTGGGTGGCCTGCGGGTGGAGCGAAGCACGGTGTTCGAGGCCACCCACAGCAAGATTTTCCAGCTGATCCGCGAAGGTCTGGTGGATGGCCTGCGCATCGACCATATCGATGGCCTGGCCGACCCGCGTGGCTACTGCCGCAAGTTGCGCCGGCGTGTGAATGCGTTGTCGCCAGACCGGCACTTGCCGATCTTTGTCGAAAAGATCCTCGGTGCCGGCGAAACCCTACCCACAGACTGGCGAGTAGATGGCACTACCGGCTATGAATTCATGAACCAGGTGTCGCTGCTACAGCATGATCCCCAGGGCTTCGAGGCGTTGACCCAACTCTGGAGCGAGGCCAGCGAACGGCCCTCGGCCTTTATCGAAGAAGCCTGGCTGGCCCGCCAGCAAATCCTCAACGGCTCCCTGGCCGGGGATTTTGAAAGCGTGGCCCAGGCCCTGCTACAAGTGGCCCGTGCGGACGTGATGAGCCGTGACCTGACCCTGGGCGCGATCCGTCGCGCCTTGCAGGCACTGGTCGTGCACTTCCCGGTGTACCGCACCTATATCAGCGCCTGCGGCCGTAGCGCCACAGACGAGGCCGTGTTCCAGCAGGCCCTGGCCGGCGCCCGTGTGACCTTGAGCGAAGCCGACTGGCCGGTACTCGACTACCTGCAACAGTGGCTCGGCGGCCAACCCTGGCGCGATCGCCCAGTGGGGCAGCCGCGCAAGATCCTCAAGCATGCCTGTGTGCGCTTCCAGCAACTGACCTCGCCGGCGGCCGCCAAGGCCGTGGAAGACACCGCCCTCTATCGCTCGGCGGTACTGCTCTCGCGCAACGATGTGGGCTTCAATACCGAACAGTTCAGCGCGCCCCTGGCCGACTTCCATGCCGCCAACCGCCAGCGCCTGGCAACCTTTCCCGACAACTTGCTGGCCACCGCCACCCACGACCACAAACGCGGCGAAGACAGCCGAGCGCGCTTGGCGGTGCTTAGTGAGTGCGCGCCGTGGTATGCCGAGCAGGTGCAACAGTGGCGTAGGCTGGCGGTGCCCTTGCGCGATGACCCGGCCACGCCTTCGGCAGGCGATGAACTGATCCTCTATCAGGTGCTGCTGGGCAGTTGGCCCCTGGACCTCCAGGACACCCGCGACTATCAACAGCGCCTCTGGCAGTGGCAGCAAAAAGCCCTGCGTGAAGCCAAACTGCACAGCAGTTGGAGCGCACCCAACGAGATCTATGAGCAGGGTGTCGAAGCCTTCCTCTCCCGGTTGCTGCTCGAACCGTCCGGTTTAGCCTTGCGTACGGCGATCCACGCCGCAGCCGAGGCCATCGCCCCCGCCGGCGCCTTGAACGGGCTGGCGCAATCCTTGCTGCGCATCACCGTGCCAGGCGTGCCGGACCTGTACCAGGGCGATGAGTTCTGGGACTTGAGCCTGGTGGACCCGGACAACCGGCGAGCAGTGGATTTCAGCGCCCGCCAACGGGCACTTGCGGCAGAACCACAGGCCTTGCTTGAGCGCTGGCGTGATGGGCACTTGAAGCAGGCCCTGATTGCCCAGGTGTTGAACCTGCGCAAGGCCCACCCACTGCTGTTTGCCAGGGGCCGCTATGAACCGCTGGAGGTGTTGGGCCGACATGCCCAACGGGTTGTTGCCTTCAGCCGTGAGTATCAGGGCCAATGGCTGTTGGTGGTGGTGCCACGCTGCGCCCACGCGCTGCTTGAAAACAGCGCCCAACCCCGGGTGGATGCGCAGGTTTGGGGCGATACCCGGGTCACATTACCGTTCGACGCCACGCTGCAAAACTGGAAGGGACTTTTGCAGACAGGCGCAGTCACACCCAACAAGGAGCTAATGGTCAGCGCTGCCCTGGGGGATGTCCCGGTGAATGTCTTTATCCATTCTGACGATCAAGAAAGCTGAAATTTTCTGTGAGGAGCATTGCGATGAGCACCGAAGACAAGCGCGTTCGTGAATTTGCGTATCAGATCTGGGAGTCCGAAGGTAAGCCCGAAGGCCAGGAAGCGCGCCATTGGGAAATGGCCCGCAAATTGGCCGAAGCCGAGGCGTTGACCCCCAGCAAGCCCAAGACAGCGACCAAGGCCAAGCCAAAACCGGTCGCAGAAAAAACCGCCGTCGCCAAAAAGCCACGAGCCCCGCGCAAGCCAGCCGGCTGACCACTCTCCTGTAGACGCCGGCCAGCCGGCGCCTACAAAAAGCTCAACTGTTTACCTGAGCCGATGTCAGCACGGCCTCATTCGGCCTGAAAAAACCTTGCAGGAGCAACGCCATGAGCACGACACCCAATACCGAGCCGTCGCGGATTCGTGAAGGTCTGCCCTTCCCCCTCGGCGCGACCTGGGACGGTCTGGGGGTCAACTTCGCGCTGTTCTCGGCCAATGCCACCAAGGTCGAGCTGTGCCTGTTCGACGATACCGGCGAAGTCGAGCTGGAGCGAATCGAACTGCCGGAATACACCGACGAGACCTTCCACGGCTACTTGCCCGATGCCCACCCGGGGCTGATCTATGGCTACCGCGTATACGGTGCGTACGACCCTGCCAACGGCCATCGTTTCAACCCCCATAAATTGCTGATCGACCCCTATGCCAAGCAGTTGGTCGGCGAACTCAAGTGGTCCGAAGCGCTGTTTGGCTACACCATCGGCCACCCGGATGCCGACCTGAGTTTTGATGAGCGCGACAGCGCGCCCTTCGTGCCCAAATGCAAGGTCATCGACCCGGCCCATACCTGGGGCAACGACCAGCCGGTGCGTACGCCCTGGGATCGCACCATCATCTACGAGACCCATCTGCGCGGCATCAGCATGCGTCACCCCCAGGTGCCAGAGGCCGTACGCGGTACCTGCGCCGGCTTGATGGTCGACGATGTGCTCAAGCACATTCGCCACCTGGGCGTGTCATCGGTGGAGTTGCTGCCGGTCCATGCCTTCGTCAATGACCAGCATCTGTTGCACAAAGGCATGACCAATTACTGGGGCTACAACAGCATTGCCTTCTTTGCCCCCGACCCACGCTACCTGGCCAGCGGCAAGATCGCCGAGTTCAAGGAAATGGTCGCGCACCTGCACGAAGCCGGGCTGGAGGTGATCCTCGATGTGGTCTACAACCACACCGCCGAAGGCAACGAGCAAGGCCCGACCCTGTCCATGCGTGGCATCGACAATGCCTCGTACTACCGCTTGATGCCCGACGACAAGCGCTTCTATATCAACGACTCCGGCACCGGCAACACCCTGGACCTGAGCCATCCTTGTGTGCTGCAAATGGTCACGGACTCCCTGCGTTACTGGGCCACGGAGATGCATGTCGACGGTTTTCGCTTTGACCTGGCGACGATTCTGGGGCGTTATCACGATGGTTTCGACGAGCGTCACAGTTTCCTTGTGGCCTGCCGCCAGGACCCGGTGCTGCGTCAGGTGAAAATGATCGCCGAGCCCTGGGATGTGGGCCCCGGCGGTTATCAAGTGGGTAACTTCCCGCCCGGCTGGGTGGAATGGAATGACCGTTTTCGCGACACCGTGCGCGCCTTCTGGAAAGGCGATGACGGCCAACTGGCCGATTTCGCCGGGCGTATGACCGCCTCTGGCGAGATGTTCAACCAGCGCGGGCGTCGCCCCTACAGCTCGGTGAACTTCATCACTGCCCACGATGGCTTCACGCTGCACGACCTGGTGTCCTACAACGACAAGCACAACGAAGCCAACGACGAAAACAACCAGGACGGCAGCAACAACAACCTGTCATGGAACCATGGCGTCGAAGGCCCCACCGACGATCCCGCGATCAACGCGTTGCGCCTGCGCCAGATGCGCAATTTCTTCGCCACCCTGCTGCTGGCCCAGGGCACGCCAATGCTGGTGGCCGGTGACGAGTTCGCCCGCACCCAGCACGGCAACAACAATGCCTACTGCCAGGACAGCGAAATCGGCTGGGTCAATTGGGACCTGGATGAAGATGGCAAGTCCCTGCTCACCTTCGTCAAGCGCCTGATCAAGTTGCGCCTGGCCTACCCGATCCTGCGTCGCGGGCGCTTCCTGGTGGGCGACTACAACGAAGACATCGGGGTCAAGGACGTGACGTGGCTGGCCCCCGATGGCAAAGAAATGAGCATTGAACAGTGGCAAGACAGCCAGGGCCGTTGCCTGGGGATGCTGATGGATGGCCGCGCCCAGGAAACCGGAATTCGCCGGCCAGGAGCCGATGCCACCCTGTTGCTGGTAGTCAATGCGCACCATGACTTGGTGAATTTTCGCTTGCCCCAGGTGCCGGATGGTGGTTTCTGGACCTGCATGGTCGACACTAACCAGCCGGCTGTGCATGGCCAGGAGCGCTTCGAGTTTGACCACGAATATGCAGTGACCGGGCGCTCGCTGCTGCTGTTCGAGTTGCAGCAGGCCCCCTGAAAAAAATACGATTTTGCCCGCAGACGGCGCGACGAATCCCGAGCTATGAACAATACTCAAGCTTGGCAATCCAGGATTCGGAACGCCAGCGTGCCGCACGAGCCTTGCGCCAGTGCGACAAAAAAGGAGAGTCGACCCGTCAACGGGATACGACCTGCATCATCAGGACAAGGACGTGACATTGATCAAACCCGCCACTTTAAACGACGGTCGCCGCAAGTTGGCGCAAATTTGGAACAGTGCGCCACAATTGGCGCAAATCCCCACCATCAGCCCTTCCCTACTGGTACCTCCCGGCTCGCGGGTGGTGGTAGTCGCCCCTCATCCAGGTGACGAAGTGTTGGCCTGCGGCGGCTTGCTGCAACTGCTCAGCACCCTGGATTATCCCTTGAAGTTGATCTCCGTTACCGACGGCAGTGCCAGCCATCCAGGTTCCAACCAGTGGTCAGCCCAGCGTCTGAGCGTGTTTCGCCCCCAGGAAAGTGTCGAGGCCCTGCGCCGCCTCGGCTTGCCCTTGCACAGCCTGAAGTGGATTCGCGGTGGCTTTTGTGACAATGCCCTGGCGGGCCGCGAACAGCTCTTGAGCCAATTTATCGCGCGCTACCTGCAACCCGGCGATGCCGTGTTTACCACCTGGCGCAATGATGGCAATGACGACCACGATGCCGTTGGCCGCGCCACTGCCATCGCCTGTGCGCTAACCGGGGCGCGCCTGCTGGAATTACCGATCTGGGCCTGGCACTGGCCCGCCCGCGACGCCGGCCGCATGCCCTGGCAATGCGCGCGCAAGGTACGCCTCGACACCTGGAGCGTGGCGCGCAAACGCCACGCGGCCCATGCCTACGCCACCCAGTTGCTCGGCGATCCGCTGATCGGCCTGGCGCCGATGATGCCTGCGGTACTGCTGGAGCGGATGCGGGAGCCGTACGAGATTGTGTTCCTGTAACGGGTTCATACCTGTTAGTTCTGACAGTGGCAGCCCTTTGCGGCTATTGCTAACGTGGAACAAGCACTGCACAGGTTCAAGTGCAGTCGAGAAAGCCATGCCAACTCGATGCGTCCGGCACTATTGGAACACCTGAGCCTCGCCACCGACGGTCGCCGTTATCCAGCGTGGTTCCATGGGGTCACTCCAGACTGAACTGGGTGGCGTCGCCCCATCGCTGATCAGGATGCGCCGGCCCGACAGGCTCCACTCCTGCATACGCGCCTTGAACTGGGCCGGATAATCCGCCGCTCGGCAGGTGATGCCGGCCCAAGGGTCGACGACCCACGCCTCATCCCACTCCGGCCCGACGAAACCTTTGCTCCGAGGCTGGCCAGGAGGCCCGCCGACGACGGCGAACGTATGGCCCTTGACCTGTGCGATCCGTGCATTGCCGCCACTGGCATTGATCGTATCAACGGCCACCTTGGCCATCTGGTCACAGTTGCCGGCCCCAGTCTTCAGGACCATTTCGGAATAGTTGGGGGCGCCTGTGCGTGTGTAAAGCCAACCCACCATTTCCGACGCAGTCTGGTTGCGCGTGACCTCCCCCGCAAGACCAGGGACCTGCTGATTGGCAGATCTGATGCCTGTGGCCTTGAACTGCTCGTCAACCGCTGTCCTGCCCCCCTCTGCATATAAACGGTTCTGCTGTTCAGTCGGCAGTTGGGCAAAGTCAGCCTGTTTCTTGATCGGCGCGAGCCGCACCGGTTTTGCCGCGACCACCACATGTCCAGGATTACTCCCCGCCGCATACACCCCCATCAGGACTTCGCGCTGTTTCTCGGGGGAAAGCCCCTGCAGTACTTTAACAAGATGGTCCACTTCCGCAGGCGACATGGGCTCATCAGCGACGATTTTCTTGACCAGTCTGTCAAGACTGGGCAGTACCACCAACGGATTGTCTGGAAGACCTTGCGCCACAAAGCCGTAGACATCCTTGTATTGGTCGTACTGCTTGATGAATTGAACGTCCAGCGGGTCATTACGGGTCATACGATGAAAGTCGAGCTGGCCGTTGCCGTTCAGTTCGGCGTAGTAATAAACACCGGTATCGGCCTCGACCACCACGTATTGCCGATTGTCGTGGTTGATCTTAAAACCTCTGACAACACGCTGGTCATTGCTCAAATCGCTGATCGCATCCATTTTGATCACGACCGTTTCCTGGTTGATTGGCCGAGGTACACCAAAATCGTCATAACCAAAATCCGGCTCGTTGACCTGAGAGCCAGTGGTACGACTCTTGTAAGTCACAGGTTCCACGCTTGCCATCGGCAACAGTTCCTGATTCCCCGCTTCATTGACGCGGTAACGTCGATGTTCATGAATCACCGTACGTGGCCCTTTCCCTGGCCCGGCCCCCGGAATCAGTCGTCGATGTTCCAGTGCCTGTGCATCCTGGAAGACCGACGTTCCACCAGGCTCGATCTGTTTGGTGTAGCACAGGTCGCTCAGGTCACGCTTAAGCCGCCGCCCCCCGCCGCCACAGGTCATCACAAAGCCTTCAAATGGCCCTGTATCTTCGGGCCCGCCCAGTTTGACCAGGCTTTCGGGTTTGGCCGGGTTATAGCGATAGACATCATCGCCGACCACCACATCGCTGTACTTGTGCCTGTTCAATACCCGGGCCTGGTCACTGGAAATACCTTCGGGCACCCGTAATATCTGCCCTTGGGCAACGGGCCTGGGAGTCAGGGCGATTTTCGGGGAGACATCGTAACGACCTCGGCCGAGCAATTTCAGCACGCTGGACTGTTTGAACTGCGCAATGCCGGCCTGAACATTCTGCAGATGCGTCCCCCCGAACTTCAACAGCCTGCTCCCACCGCTACTCAGTGCAGGCATCACAGGATCAAGGGGGTTGATATTACGCAGCGAAGAAACCGCAAATTTTTTGACCAGTGAGCCAAATTTAGGCAACAGCGCACGCACACCGATCTTGCCTGCGCTAGAAATCAAACGCACCGAGCCCGAAGCGAATTTGCCCGCAGGGCCGGCAAACGTTAGCAGCCCATCGGCAACGAGATCCAAAATACCCTGCTTGGTGTCACCCTTGACGAGACTTTCAATGCCGCTCCAAAACGGAATCACCATCTGAGCTGTACCTTTGACGCGCGTCCAGAAAGTCTCATCTTTTTTCTGTGCCGCACTTTCTCGCTCAGGATCGGACTCGGCCCACTCCTTCAATTGGTCTTCATCGACATAGAACAGATCATCAGTAACGGTCTTTGCGATGGCCGTAGACCGTTCAGACGTGATGGTTTGCGGCACGGTCGTTTTAGACGCAGTGGAAGATGATGAAAAGTGAGCGAGCTGTTGCGGGACAACGATAGAAAAATTGGGAGGTCTGGGGCCCTTGCCTGACTTGTAAGCCGTCCACTTTTTCTTGAATTCAGCCCTGCTACCTGCGCGGGTGTTGCGGACAACCAACTCTTCGGAAGGTACACCGTCATCGGAGTGCTCGATCGAAATGAAGTCTTTGTCGTAGCTTTTATCGGCCGGATTATAGGTCTCCAGAATCGGTTTCAAGTCGTCACGACGCCGGGCAATACCCTTTACCGGATTCATTTCGTAGTAGTTTGTCTCGCCCTCATGCACCGTCTTGAGAATGAACGCCGGGCGTGTGATTGCTGCCCTTCTCTCGTCATCTGTCTCATTGGCGGAGTTGGGTCTTGTCCTAAGTGCATATACCGTGACGTCACCCTGGTCGATGGCCCTGCGGTCTTTTAGCGGGAGTTGGGACAAGTGGCTGGTGACCAGCTTTCCATAAGCTGACTTTGTATCCCCCAGGTACTTGTCGAACGTGGTTTTGAACGTGGCGTCATCATAGACAGGGTATTGGTAGCTGATTTCGGCAGGTGTGATTTTCTCGCCATTGAGATGCCTATACAGAAGAAAAAGCGGGCTGAACAGGCTCAGCACTTCGGTGCGTGAAGTGCCCCTCTCCATACGCTCGAAAAAATCCTTGCGCACTGGCACATTCGCGGCCAATTGCTGGGTTGCCGACACCACCGTATCGACATGCGCATCAAGTGCGGCGACCGCTTTATTGATCTCCTCCTGGGAGTAATCTTGTTTTTGCGGGAGCACTCCTTGTGTCACGGCCCAATTCAACGTCGCGGGAATGCGGGTCGATGCAATGAGCGCCCACTGTTCGTCTGTGGTCGCTTGCTCGCTGAGCTTGCCCGGCAGATCAACCAGTTCCTGGAAACTCATGCGCCGCGAAGAGCCCGGCTCGATCGCTTCAGCCAGGCTGACACCATGCTTGAAGTTCACCCACACAGCCGTTCCCTGGTAAGGCAGTTCTGCGGGGATATCACGTACAGCAAAGTCCGCCGGGAATTGTGGCCGCAGAATATAGGCCGCCACATTCGCCTCGGCGGCGGACAGCTTCTGTGAGTCGACAAGATGTTGCCTGAACGCCTTGCCGATGGCCGGGTAATTCATATTCCATTGTTCACCCGACGCCAGCGGGAAACCGGCAATCTGCCCGGGCTTGCGGGTCTGTACCGGGTCCAGGCTCAAGCCCAGCGCCTTGATCAACAACTTGACCTTTACCCCTGGAGCAATGACCCCGTCCAGCGGAAACTCTGCACCGCCCAGTTTCTTCAGCAACAGTTGCACAAGTTCATCTGCCTTGGGTGACGCGAGTATCAGTTCCAATACCCCAGCCGGCGTGCCCTGCGCTTTCTCAAGCGCCTGGGTGGAGAGTCCCTCGGTCAAATGGCTCAACAAAGGTTTTTTGTACTTTGCCTCTAGCTCGCCAACCCAGTCGCCGATGGCCTGGTCATTGCTAGCCTGCAACAACCCATCGAGGTCACTTGAAGCATCATCCAGGCCCAGAGAGATTTCGCTGCGGGTCTCTTCCACGGCATTGATCGCCGCTTGCAGTTGCACTGGGGTCTTGGGGTCGGATGGCACAATGCCGTAGAACCTGAGCATGTTATCGAGACGATTAGTGCCCGGCTGGGTTGAGCCGTTCAGCGGTATGAGTGGTGAGTCTTTATTGAGGAACAAGCTTTTGTTCGCGGCGGTATTCGAGGCGTTAAGCTCGCGCAGGACCCTGAGTATTTCGTCCAGATCCCCCAGCTTTCCCCGCACCTCGGCCCGTTGCGAACCGATGGGTAGCCCTGGTGTTTGCTGCACCAGGGCCAGGCTGGATTTGCCCTGGGCTACGGGCGGCGCATCAACCGGGGGCGCGACGGGAGAGGAAAGAGGTGTGTGTCGGGTATTCAGATGGACAGGCATCATGGTTTTCGTCTCTGGCAGTGATACACACGTACAGCAACGAAACGCGCGGGACTGGGAAGCTCCGCCTGATCGCTGACAGTCTTGTGTGGATCACACGTAAGAAAATGTTCCAGAGGGATTGGTAACAGTGTTCGTCAGGCCAACGGCGCGGGCTCCTACAGTGTTTACTCCTGGCGCAGAATCAGCACAGCGAGCGGCGGCAGATTCAGTGCCAGCGACACCGGTTGCCCATGCTGCGGCTCGTCCAGGGTAAAGGCTGCACCGCCATTGCCGTAGTTGGAACCTGTGTAGGTATCGGCATCGCTGTTGATCACCTCTTTCCAACTGCCGGCAAAGGGCACGCCCACCTTGTACGCCTCACGGGGCACCGGAGTGAAATTGGCCACTACCAGTACCGCCTTGCCGTCCTTGCTCCAGCGCAGCCAGGCATAGACGCTGTTGATTGCATCGTCGCCAATCAACCACTGAAAGCCTTGGGGCGCAGCGTCCTGTTCATGCAGTGCTGGTTCTTCGCGGTACAGGCGGTTGAGGTCGCCCACCAGTTTCTGCACGCCCCGGTGTTCTGGGTATTGCAGCAGGTACCAGTCCAGTTGCTGGTCGTGGTTCCATTCGCGCCATTGGCCAAACTCGCAGCCCATGAACAGCAGCTTTTTGCCCGGATGCATCCACATGAAGCTCAGGTAGGCCCGCAGGTTGGCGAATTTTTGCCAGCGATCGCCGGGCATTTTGTCGATCAACGAGTGTTTGCCATGCACCACTTCATCATGGGAGATCGGCAGCACAAAACGTTCGGACCAGGCATACACCAGGCCGAAACTCAGTTCATTGTGATGATGAGCGCGGTACACCGGGTCTTGCTGGATGTAATGCAGCGAATCGTGCATCCAGCCCATGTTCCACTTGTAGTTGAAGCCCAGGCCACCTTGCTGGGTCGGCTGGCTGACGCCCGGCCAGGCCGTGGATTCCTCGGCGATCACCAGGGCGCCGGGAGCTTCCAGGGCAACCACATCATTGAGGTGACGCAAGAACTCAATGGCTTCAAGGTTCTCGCGCCCGCCGTGGCGGTTGGGTACCCACTCACCGGCCTTGCGTGAATAGTCGCGGTACAGCATCGAGGCCACTGCATCCACGCGCAGGCCATCAATATGGAAATGCTTGAGCCAGTGCAACGCCGACGCCAGCATGAAACCATGGACCTCAGTGCGCCCCAGGTTGTAGATCAGCGTGTCCCAATCCTGGTGAAAACCTTCCAGCGGGTTGCCGTATTCGTACAGCGCGGTGCCATCGAACTGCGCCAAGCCATGGGTGTCAGTGGGGAAATGTGCTGGGACCCAGTCGAGAATGATGCCGATATCCGCCTGGTGGCAGGCATTGACGAAGGCGCCAAACTCATCCGGTGAACCGAAGCGCGCACTGGGCGCAAATTGCGACAGCGGCTGGTAGCCCCAGGATCCACCGAAGGGATGCTCCATGATCGGCATCAGTTCGATATGGGTAAACCCCAGTTGCTGCACATAAGGAATCAGCCGTTCGCCCAGTTCGCGCCAGCCGTATTGGCGCGACACTTCGCCCAACTCGTCGAGCTCGCATTGCCAGGAGCCGACGTGCAGCTCATAGATCGACAGCGGCGCACTGGCCGCCTGCCGTTCGCTACGGGCTTGCATCCAAGCCTCATCCGACCAATCCACTTGCAGCGGCGCGGCGACTTTTGAGGCGGTGTCGGGCGGCAGCTGTGTGGCCAGGGCCATGGGGTCGGCCTTGAGTGGCAGGATGCCGGCAGCGCCGAGGATTTCGTATTTGTAGGCGGCCCCCGGTTGCAGGCGCGGGATAAAAATTTCCCAGACCCCAGCCGGGTGGCGCAGGCGCATGGGGTGGCGGCGCCCGTCCCAGATATTGAAGTCGCCCACCACCGAGACCCGTCGCGCATTCGGCGCCCATACCGCAAAGCGCACGCCCGGGATGCCGTCGACGCTCATCACCTGGGCGCCCAGGCAGTTGCTCAGGTCACGGTGATTGCCTTCGGCGAACAGGTACAGGTCCATTTCCCCGAGCAACTGGCCGAAGCTATAGGGGTCTTCGGTGATCTGTTCGCCGCCGGCCCACTGGATCTTCAGCAGGTAGCCCTGGCGCGTGGCGAAATGCCCGACAAACAACCCCGGGATGGGCGTGGAGTCCAGGCAACCAAGCACATCACCGCTGTCACGGACCAGCACTTGCACGCTCAAGGCCTCGGGCAAAAACGCGCGGATCACCTGGCCGCCCGCCTCGTCCTCATGGGGCCCGAGGATCGCAAAGGGATCCGGGTGTTCGGCCCGCACCAGGGCTTCGATATCCTTGGGCGCAGGCATGACAGCAAACTTCGATTGCAGCGGTTCTTTGTGTGTAAAGCTCATGATTTCTCCCACTGCTTGCCCATTTTGGAATAGCTGGCCAAGGCCCCTGTAGGAGCTGGCCTGCCAGCGAAAATCGTCAACGATAATCCGGGCCAACTGGCACCCCGCGTTGCTCTCTGGCTCTTCGCCGGCAAGCCGGCGCCTACAATAATCCGTGCAATCCGCGTAATGGCACCGCCAGCCACGCGGGGCGGTTCTGCGCCTCGTAGGCCACTTCGTACGCAGCCTTCTCCAGGCTGAACAAGGCCAGTGCCGCCTGCGCGCCGTTGGCATCCTGCCAGTCATGCGCCAGTGTAGACGTAGCCTGTTGATACGCCTGGATAAATGCCTGCCGTGCTTCGCTCAGGTAGCGATCAGCCACGCGCTGGCGGGCAGCCTCGGCATCGGCCGAGTGGTCCAGGCCTTGCCCTTGCACATTCAGGGCCATGGCGGCGGCATAGTCGAATGAACGCAGTACACCGCTGACGTCCTTGTACGGGCTGTGCTTGCCTCGCCGTTCGTGCAGGGGCCGCGCGGGCTCGCCTTCGAAGTCGATCAGATAGGCATCGCCCTTGACCACCAGCACCTGGCCCAGGTGTAAATCACCATGGACCCGGATGCGCAAGCCGCCCACCGTGGCTTTCGCCAGATCCTGCACATGGCTGGCAATCGCCTTTTTCTGCGCCAGCAGTTGAGTGACCAATGCCTGGTCGGCGGGGTTCAATTGGCTTTGGTGTTGTTTGAGCAACTGCAAGGCGCGCTCGATCTGCGCGCCCACCTGTTTGGCCCAGCCCTGGCTGTCCTTGATCGACGTCACTTGCGGCTTGAAGTCCGGGTTGCTCGTTGGCGCGGCCAGGACGTTGTGCATTTCCCCCAGCCGCTGCCCGAGCAAGCCGGCGAAATCCGCCAGTTCGCCAAGGGCGTTATAGTGCTGCTCCTGCTCGGAAATGGCTTCGGCCAGTTCATCACGAATGGCCCGTTCCAGGTTGTTCTGGGTCCAGCCCCAGGCATCGCCCTGGTTACTCAGGTAACCCTGGGCGATCATCAACAGGCTATCCTGGCCCTCGTTATCGCGGCGGATCACCGAGCCCAGCAGCGGCGAGATATGAGCGTAGCCAGCGGCGGTCAGGTAGGCGCCCATTTCCAGTTCCGGGTGAACCCCGGCGCTGACTTTGCGGATCAACTTCAGCACCAGGCTTTCGCCGACCACCACTGAACTGTTGGATTGCTCGGCAGCCAGGTAGCGCACTTGCAACTCGTCGCCCGCCGGTAAGTTGGCCAAGTGTGGGGTCGACTCGAAACGAATCTCGCCGTCGCTGCTGCTGAGCACGGTCTGCGCGCGCAGGCCCTCGATGACGGCGCGGATATAGCTATCGAGACTGAAGGCATCGGTGATCAAGCCCACCTGGCGTACTCGGCGTACCCGCGCCAGGGCCAATTGTTGCGGCAAGGCACTGGTGAACTGGTCTTCACCCAACAGGCCGAATGGCAATTGATAACGACTGGTCTGCCCAGCGCTGGTCACTTCTATCTCACTGAGCAGCACCGGATGCTGGGCGTCGCCAAAGCGCACGCCATAGGCGATATGCACGTGCTCGATGGTTGACTCCTTATTGGCGAACCAGCGCCGCTTGGGCAGCCAGGTGGGCAACGAGGTTTGCTCCAGGATGGTGCGGCATGGCACTTCGAGCAATTCTTCGAGGCGTTTCTTCAGGACCAGGGTGGTGAAGTCCGGCAAGCTCTGGGCCGGTTCCACGTGCCAACTGGGCATTTGGTTCTCTGGCGCAAGAACGAACCAGTAGAAGCCGTATGGGGCCAGGGTCAGCAGGAAATTCAGCTGGCCAATGGGCGGGAATGCGTTGCCGCCGAGCATCTCCACAGGAACCATCCCCGCGAAGGCCGACAGGTCCAACTCCGCCGCCTGGGCCGTGCGCGAGACGTTGGCCACGCACAGGATGATTTCGTGCTTGCCGTCGGCGCCAGTGTATTCGCGGGTGTAGGCGAGAATCCGGCGATTGCTCGGTGAAAGCATTTTCAGGCTGCCGCGCCCGAACGCCTTGGACTGCTTGCGGATTGCCAGCATGCGCCGGGTCCAGTTCAGCAATGAATGTGGGTCCTGGGCCTGGGTTTCGACGTTGACCGACTGATAACCGTAGAGCGGGTCCATGATCGGCGGCAACACCAGGCTGGCCGGGTCGGCGCGGGAAAAACCGCCGTTGCGGTCGATGGACCATTGCATCGGCGTACGCACGCCGTCACGGTCACCCAGGTAGATATTGTCGCCCATCCCGATTTCATCACCGTAATACAGGGTCGGTGTGCCAGGCATGGACAGCAACAGGCTGTTGAGCAGCTCGATGCGTCGGCGGTCGCGTTCCATCAGCGGCGCCAGGCGCCGGCGAATCCCCAGGTTGATACGCGCACGGCGGTCCGCGGCGTAGTAGTTCCACAGGTAGTCGCGCTCTTTGTCGGTGACCATTTCCAGGGTCAGCTCATCGTGATTGCGCAGGAAGATTGCCCATTGGCAATTAGCCGGGATTTCCGGGGTCTGGCGCAGGATATCGGTGATCGGGAAGCGATCTTCCTGGGCCAGGGCCATATACATGCGCGGCATCAGTGGGAAGTGGAAGGCCATATGGCATTCGTCAGCGTCGTCGCCCTTTTGGTCGCCAAAGTACAGTTGGGTGTCTTCCGGCCACTGGTTGGCTTCGGCCAGCAGCATGCGGTCCGGGTAATGGGCGTCGATCTCGGCGCGGATCTGCTTGAGCACCTCATGGGTTTCGGGGAGGTTTTCGTTGTTGGTGCCGTCGCGCTCGATCAGGTAAGGGATGGCATCCAGGCGCAGGCCGTCGATGCCCATGTCCAGCCAGTAGCGCATCACTGACAGCACCGCCTTCATGACTTGCGGGTTGTCGAAGTTGAGGTCCGGCTGGTGGGAATAGAAGCGGTGCCAGAAGTATTGGCCGGCCACCGGGTCCCAGGTCCAGTTGGACTTTTCGGTGTCGAGAAAAATGATGCGCGTGCCGTCGTATTTCTGCTCGTCGTCGGACCACACGTAGAAATCCCGGGCGCTGGAGCCAGGCTTGGCCTTGCGTGCGCGCTGGAACCACGGATGCTGGTCGGAGGTGTGGTTGATCACAAGCTCGGTGATGACCCGCAGGCCACGCTTGTGCGCCTCGGCGATAAAGCGCTTGGCGTCGGCCATGGTCCCGTAGTCGCTGTGTACGCCACGGTATTCAGCGATGTCATAGCCGTCGTCACGGCGCGGTGAGGGATAGAACGGCAGCAGCCAGATAGTGTTCACGCCCAGGTCGGCGATGTAGTCGAGTTTGGCGATCAGCCCGGGGAAGTCACCGATGCCATCGTTGTTGGCGTCGAAATAGGATTTGACGTGAACCTGATAAATCACCGCGTCCTTGTACCAGAGCGGGTCTTTGATGAAGGTGGCAGCCTTGGGTTTCTTCGCCATTGGAAACTCCTGGAGAATGCAAAAAACTTACGACGGGACTCGGTCTATGTGAGATCGGCTCTTGTGTGGGAGCGGGCTTGCTCGCGAAGGTGGTGTATCAGTCAACTATCAACCAACTGATCCACCGCTTTCGCGAGCAAGCCCGCTCCCACATTTGATCTGCATCCCATTCAAGACTGGGTGATGCGCCAGATGCCAAACGGCATCTGGGGCTCGATGCGCATCCATTGGGTCTTGCCGTACCAGGTCCAGCGATGGCCACTCATCAGGTCTTCGCCCTGGGCCTGGGCATCGTCCGCCAAGCCCATTTCCCACAGCGGCAACTCGAAATGGGCCTCCTGGGCGTTGAACGGATCGAGACTGACGGCAATCAGGATGAAGTTGCTGGCGTCCTCGCTGCGCTTGCCGAAATACAGAATGTTGTCGTTAAAGGCGTTGTAGAGCCTCAAGCCCAGGTGCGTCTGCAGCGCCGGGTTCTGCCGCCGGATGCGGTTGAGTTGGGCGATCTCGGCAATGATGTTGCCGGGGGCGCTGAAGTCTCGGGGGCGGATCTCGTACTTTTCCGAGTCCAGGTACTCTTCCTTGCCCGGTACTGGCGCGCTCTCGCACAGTTCAAAGCCCGAATACATGCCCCACAGGCCCGAGCCCATGGTGGCCAGCGCAGCGCGTATGAGAAAGCCGGCGCGGCCGGACTCATGCAGGAAACCGGGGTTGATGTCCGGTGTATTGACGAAAAAGTTCGGCCGGTAGCATTCACGCCAGGGCGACTGGTTCAACTGGGTGAAGTACTCGCTCAACTCGGCCTTGGTGTTGCGCCAGGTGAAATAGGTATAGCTCTGGGAGTAACCGACCTTGCCCAGGCGCGCCATCATGGCCGGCGTGGTGAAGGCCTCGGCGAGGAAGATCACGTCCGGGTGTTGTGCGCGTACATCGCTGATCAACCATTGCCAGAACGGCAGCGGCTTGGTGTGCGGGTTGTCGACGCGAAACGTCTTCACGCCCTCCTCGACCCAACCCAGCACAATGTCGCGCAACTCCAGCCACAGGCTGGGGATCGCATCGGCGGCATAGAAGTCGACGTTGACGATATCCTGGTATTTCTTCGGCGGATTTTCCGCATATTTGATCGTGCCGTCCGGGCGCCAGTTGAACCAGCCGGGGTGTTGCTTGAGCCACGGGTGGTCCTGGGAGCACTGGATGGCAAAGTCCAGGGCAATCTCCAGGCCGTACTCGGCGGCGACGGCCACCAGGCGGCGGAAGTCTTCGCGGGTGCCCAACTGTGAATGGATTGCGTCGTGACCGCCCTCCTCGCTGCCGATGGCATAAGGACTGCCAGGGTCATCGGGGCTGGCGCTCAGTGAGTTATTCCGGCCCTTGCGATGGCTGCGGCCGATGGGGTGGATCGGCGGGAAGTACAGCACGTCAAAGCCCATGTCGTGGATCATCGCCAGGCGTGAATGCACGTCATTGAAGGTGCCGTGGCGGGTCGGATCGTCAGTGATCGAGCGCGGGAACAGCTCGTACCAACTGGCAAACAACGCTTGTGGACGCTCCACATCCAGTGCATAGACCGAGCTGATACTCAGGTAGGGCCGCAGGTCAGCCTGGGCCATCAGCTGTGCACTGTCTTCGTGCAGGAACAACGCGACCTGCTCGGTTTCCAGCAGCCCGGACAACTGCTCATGCAACAGCCGCAAGCGTTGTTGCAACAGGCCGTCGCTGCGTTCAGCCGCTTGCAGGACCTGCTGGCGACCTTCCTGCAGTTCCAGGCTGACGGGGACGCCAGCCGTGTGTTTTTTGCCCAGTTCGTAGCAGAAACTGGCGAATTGATCGATCCAGGCTTCGATACAAAACTGGTGTGGGCCTTGCTCGGTCACGCTGAACGCGCCCCGCCAGGCATTGTTGCCCTGGTCGCCCATGGGCACCTCGTGCCAGGTATCTTTGCTCAATGGCCGCCAGCGGATCAACACCGCCAACGAGTCATGACCGTCGGCGAATACCTTGCTGGTGACATGGATCTGCTGGCCTTGCACGGCCTTGACCGCGAATGCGCCAGCATCGATCACTGGCATCGTGTCTTCTATGGCGATCCTGGGCAGCAACAGCGCCTGGGACAGCGGCAATGCGGGTATTTCAGCAGTCATCGAGCATCTCCCCTTACGCCCAATGGGCGCTCTAGTGCTTGATAGTCAGTGCTGCGGGCAGCCTCTCCCTGAGCCGGCCGTATAAAGTCCGAGCCCGGCCACCTTTGAAAAGTTCAGGTGGATGTACCGCCACCGGGCGGGAATCAATTGGCCAAGGCGATTGTCCATCGATTGAGCAAAGCACAAACGAGGCCACCGCGATGAACATCCCGATTCCCGCTGAAACCCCAGACCCGAATATCGATAAACCCACCCTGCCGCCGACCGAGCCGCAACCGGTTCCCGAACAGGAGCCACCTGGCAGCCAGCCCCCGGCGGTGGAGGAACCAGTGAAACCCATGTCGCCCGTGATCGTCTGAGCAGAGGATGCGACGACGAAATTTCCGACGGATGTAAAAGGTATGTCCTCAGGCAGTTCTCACCCCCCGAGTTGATACTTGTCTGGCGCCCCGAAACCAGGGAGGGCGTCACGACACTTCAACTCGCAAGGTGAAAAAACACATGTCATCCATTAATACAGGATTGAACGCCTACCGTCCGTTGCCCCCGAACGACCCCACGCCACGCGCCAACACGCCCGCCGAGCAAGCGAGCATGCAACGCCTGAATGATATTCGCAGTCTGTTGAGTGAGCAGAATATCGACGCCATGTTACGTAATCCCGAATCTCCCGCCGTAGCTGAAGTACTCGCTCAACTGAGCAGATTGATCAACAAGGATACCCTCAGCCTAATGCGCCGTGACCCTTCGGGGGATACCAGCAAGGCCCTCAGCGCTATCGCCACGTTGTTGAGCGAGAGTGCCATCCACAAACGTACGAACGAATCCCTGGGCGCCTATGTCAAGAGCGAAGCCAGGAAGTACGAGGCAACGCGTTTCGATAACCTCCTGCGGCTGAGCCTGGCCGATCCTGAGGCGGGGTGGGACACGGCCCAGGGGATATGGAGCGAGTTGCAGGCCTCGATCCTTGCTTCACAGGCACACGCAGGTCAAATCAAAAGTAACGCCAGCACGCTCAGGGGTTACGGTGAGCTGTTCAACATCGACAAAGACAAGTAATCAGCCCTCTGCCGATCCACAGCATCACACTGTCGACAGTCGCAAGCCCCCAAGGCCAGCACCAGTGATTCGGTGATTTGATTGATCTGGATCAGCATGCCCTGAGTACGCTTGATCCAGGCACCCGCCCCAAGCATGCGGGGTGCTGCACATTGTCGCAGCGGCACCTGAAAAAACCATCTGATCCGCTTTTTATCGATTTACCTGAGTCTGTTATGCAAACAGATTGCGCCGCATAGTTCATCCGCCTGATGGAGGCTGATGAGCGAAAGACCATGAGCGATAGAATCCCCGTCCGATTAGTAGAGCATTTCGAGCCTGCACATCCAAAGAAGATGAAGGCCAAATCCAGCGACAACCAGATTCACACCCGCAGTTTCACCGGCCTGTTCCGTACCTTGCGCATAAGCGGTGCGGGCTGTTTGTTCCTGGCCTTTTTTGGCACCGTGTGGCTGAACTGGGACTCACGCCAGGCGGTGCTGTGGGATCTGGCTGAAAGCAAGTTCCATATCTTTGGCGCAACCTTCTGGCCCCAGGACTTCATCCTGTTGTCGGCGCTGTTGATCATCTGTGCCTTTGGGCTGTTTGCCATTACGGTATTTGCCGGCCGTGTGTGGTGTGGCTATACCTGCCCGCAAAGCTCGTTTACCTGGCTGTTCATGTGGTGCGAGAAAGTCACCGAAGGTGAGCGCAACCAACGAATCAAGCTGCAGGCCGCGCCCTGGGGTGTGAACAAACTGGCGCGTCGTGCCGCCAAACACACGTTGTGGCTGGCGATCAGTGTGCTGACCGGCCTGACGTTTGTCGGCTATTTCACCCCGATCCGCCCCTTGGCCGAAGAACTGCTGACCTGGCAGATGGGCGGCGTCAGCCTGTTCTGGGTGCTGTTCTTTACCGGCGCCACCTACATCAATGCCGGTTGGTTGCGCGAAGCGGTGTGCATGCACATGTGCCCGTATGCACGGTTCCAGAGCGTGATGTTCGACAAGGACACCCTGACCATTTCCTACGATGCCGCCCGTGGCGAAAGTCGTGGCCCGCGCAAGCGTGATGTGAATCCCGCCGATGTCGGCCTGGGCGACTGTATCGACTGCCACCTGTGCGTGCAGGTCTGCCCTACCGGCATCGATATCCGCGACGGCCTGCAAATGGAATGCATCGGCTGCGCAGCGTGTATCGATGCCTGTGATTCGATCATGGACAAGATGGGCTACGCGCGAGGTTTGGTGGGTTACACCTCCGAGCACCAGTTGCAAGGTGGCAAGACACATCTGCTGCGACCACGGTTGATCGGCTACAGTGCGGTGCTTCTGGTGATGATCGCGGCCCTGGTGATGGCATTGGTGCAGCGCCCCATGGTGTCGCTGGACGTGACCAAGGACCGGGGCATGTTCCGTGAAAACAGCCAGGGGCTGATCGAGAACATCTACAGTTTGAAGATCATCAACAAGACCCAGCAACGCCAGGATTACCGCGTGGAACTGGTAGAGGGCGATGGCTTTGAGCTGCAGGGCAAGACCGAAATCAGCCTGGCACCTGGGGAAATCACCGATGTGCCGGTTTCGGTGGCGCTGACCCGTGACAAACCAACCAGCAGCTCGCAAACCATCCGTTTCAAGGTGACGGATATAGATGAGCCAAGTGTTTATAGTGTCGCCGACAGCCGTTTTGTGGCGCCGCTGAACCGTTGATATCCACGGTCTGGGAATCAATAAATCCCCCTGTGGGAGCAGGCTTGCTCCCACATTTGGAAACATGTAGACCATTAGGATCACGATGAAACGCTACGAGAAATTTGCCGACGACATCGCTGAACTGATCCGCTCCGGTGTCCTCGGACCGGGCCAGCGGGTACCGTCGGTGCGTTATGCCAGCCAGACCTACGGCGTCAGTCCATCCACGGTGTTCCAGGCCTATTACCTGCTGGAGCGCCGAGGCCTGATCCGTGCGCGGCCGCGCTCGGGGTATTTCGTCAATACCCATGCCCCCAGCCCGTTCTCGGAGCCGGCGGTCAGCGCCCATGTACACGAATCCACCGAAGTGGACGTCAGTGAGCTGGTGTTTTCGGTACTCGATTCGATCAAGGACCCGCAGACCGTGCCCTTTGGCTCGGCCTTTCCCAGCCCGATGCTGTTTCCGCTGCAACGCCTGGCCCGTTCCCTGGCCAGCGCCAGCCGCGAGATGGACCCGCGCATGGTGGTCACCGACATGTCGCCGGGCAACCCACAACTGCGTCGGCAAATTGCCCTGCGCTACATGGTCGGCGGGTTGATGTTGCCCATGGAGGAATTGCTGATCACCAACGGCGCCCTCGAAGCACTGAACCTGTGCCTGCAAGCGGTGACAGAGCCGGGCGACCTGGTAGCCATCGAAGCCCCGGCGTTCTATGCCTGCCTGCAGGTGCTGGAGCGCTTGAAGCTCAAGGCCGTGGAAATTCCCGTACACCCGCGCGATGGCATTGACCTGAAGGTCCTGGCCCAGACCCTGGAGCGCTACCCGATCAAGGCCTGCTGGTGCATGACCAGTTTCCAGAACCCCATGGGTGCAACCATGCCCGAGGCCAAGAAGCAGGAGTTGGTCGAACTGTTGCGCGGGCATCAAGTGCCGCTGATCGAAGACGACGTGTATGCCGAGTTGTATTACGGCCAACAGGCGCCCAAGCCAGCCAAGGCCTTCGACACCGAAGGCCTGGTGATGCACTGCGGCTCCTTCGCCAAGAGCCTGGCCCCTGGCTACCGCGTCGGCTGGGTGGCGGCAGGCCGTTATGCGCAAAAGATCGAACGCTTGAAGTTAATGACCTCGCTCTGTGCCTCGATGCCGGCCCAGGCAGCCATTGCCGACTATTTGCAACACGGCGGCTACGACCGGCACCTGCGTAAGCTGCGCTATGCCCTGGAAGAACAGCAAAGTGCCATGCTTGCCGCCATCGCCCGCTACTTTCCGGCGCAAACCCGGGTCAGCCAACCGGCCGGTGGCTACTTCCTGTGGCTGGAGTTGCCGGAACAGACCGACTCGCTGAAATTGTTCCAGATGGCACTGGCCCAGGGCATCAGCATTGCGCCGGGGCCAATCTTTTCGCCAACCCAGCGCTTTCGCAACTGCATCCGCCTGAACTACGGTAGCCCCTGGGATGAGGCGGCGGAAAAGGCGATGGAGACGCTGGGGCGGATTGTGCGTTCGTTTTAACAGGAGGAATTGGAACCGAATCTCGCGGTTAGTCCACTTTGTTGAATGCCATTTCACAGATTGGAGACGGTTTTTCCGAATTGGGAGTCGTCATCCTGCACAACTCGGAGGCTGACCGCCTGGACCCGTTCGCCCGAGAAGGCTACTCGGTGCTGCACAGTTTCTGATGCTCTGATGGTGTCCGCGTTGCGTTCTGGGTCCCGGCTTGACGAGACGGCGGTTCTGAGCGGCGGGAGGTCACTTTTCCCACTGTTCGAGCAGTATTGAGACAAACTTTTCTGCTGCGGGGGACAGAGAGGCGCCTCGTCGGTAAACCAGCCCCAAGGATCGATTCACAATGGGCTCTATCAAAGGAACGCTCACCAATGTCGGATGATCCACGGCAGGCATTGCCAGGCTGGGCATTGCAGACACGCCTAGCCCGGCTTCTACCAAACCCAACGACGTCGACAGGTGTTGGACCTCATAGAACCACTGCGGACGCCAGCTCAAGCCTGACAAGGCATGGTCGAGCAACATCCGGTTGCCGCTTAGGCGACCGACGCCGATAAGACGATAATTGCTGAGTTCTGACCAGGTTACCGAGCTGCGCTCGGCCAGTTCATGATCACGTCGACAAGCCAACACAAAAGGCTCGTTGACCAGTGGCACGAACTCTATGTCGGGGTGCTGGCCACTCATCATATTGATGCCAAAATCGGCTTCGCCGCGAAGTACAGCCTCCAGTCCTTCGTTAGCGCTAAGGTCCAGCAAGCGGATGCGGATTTGTGGATAGCGCTCGTTATAGAGGCGGATCACCGAAGGGAGAAAGTAGAAGGCGGCAGTTGGAATGCACGCAAGGGTAACCCGGCCGCTCTGGCGCTCTGCCAGCTCCCGGATGTTAAGTATTGAATCGTCGAAGTCATCCAGTAAGCGCCGTGCCTTGGGCAGGAAGTCTCGCCCGACGCTAGTCAGGCTGACTCTCCTTGTCGTGCGATCAAGCAGTGACGTTCCCAGCCCCTCCTCAAGTTTTTTCATCCTGCGGCTTAGTGCTGGCTGGGATAGGTTCAATGCATCAGCAGCTTCGTGAAAGCTTCCAAGTTCAGCGATTTTCACGAAAGATCGAATGTCATTCAGCTCATAATGCATTTTTTTATCTCTCCAGAAGGACACGATGAAGCGTAGTCATCCTAGATAACTCATTTGCCATACGCAATAATCAGGCTGATATTTGCATTGGATACAATTTTAAAACCTTGAGACTCTTGCTCACAAGACATCAATTACCCCGATTGATTAAAAAGAGTCAGTGTCTATGCAACGAATTCCCTGTGTGCTTATGCGCGGTGGTACTTCCAAGGGCCCAGTTTTTCTCGCATGGGATCTACCCGTTGCGATCGAAGAGCGCGATGAACTGCTGCTCAATCTCATGGGCTCTGGCCATGAGTTGGAAATTGACGGTATCGGTGGTGGCAGCCCACAAACCAGCAAGGTTGCGATCGTCAGCCCGTCACTGCACCCCGACGCGGATGTCGACTATCTGTTCGTACAGGTCATGGTCTCCCAGCGCCGCGTAGACACAGCGCCCAATTGCGGCAATATGCTATGCGCCGTTGGCCCATTTGCCATCGAGCAGGGCTTGGTTAAAGCCTCCCAGGACCAAACTCGCGTGCGTATTCGCAACATCAATACGGGAACGTTTGTAAATGCAGAGGTACAGACCCCAGGCGGGAAGGTCAGCTATGAAGGCGACACGGCTATAGATGGAGTGCCTGGTACTGCCGCTGCCGTGCAACTCACCTTCCTCGATGCCGCAGGTTGCAAGACCGGTAAACTTTTCCCAACGGGGCAAACGCAGGATCTGATCGACGGCATTGCGTTGACTTGCATCGATATGGCGATGCCCATGATGATCGTTGAGGCTGGCCAATTGGGTAAACGCGGTGATGAGACCCCAGCAGAACTGGATGCCGATAAAGCGTTTCTGCACCGTTTAGAGTCCCTGAGACTGCAAGCGGGCCGAGCAATGGGCCTGGGTGACGTCAGTGACAAAGTGATTCCCAAGCCTGTATTGGTGTCGCCGGCGAGGGTTGGTGGCACGATTTCGGTGCGCTATTTCATGCCGCACAGCTGCCATCGCGCCTTGGCTATCACAGGTTCAATTGGCTTGGCCACAGCGTGCGTCACCCAAGGTAGTGTGGTCGCACAGTTGCTCGGCGAAGCGAGCGAGCCACGGTTGAACCAAGTGCGAATTGAACATCCAAGTGGCGCAATAGACGTTGTGTTGTCCTACACAGGTGCGCATGCTGAGACCATTCGCGCTTCAGTAGTGCGAACATCACGTAGGTTGTTTTCCGGTTATGTCTACGCCACGGGCTCCCAGCGACTTGCCGGATAACGCCCCTTGGTCATGCCGGTCAAGGCTGACCTGAAACCGCTTCAATATTCACTGAATGTTCCCGCTGGGCAATGTCTATCGTGCCGCCTGGCGGGTTCGCGGTTGTACGCCTGCGCGTCGGCCACGCAACTCACAATAACAAGAGAATCAACCTATGCTCGCATTGCTTGGCTTGGCCATGGTGGTGGTGTTCACCTTCCTGATAATGACTAAACGGCTTTCGCCAATTGTCGCGTTGACAGTGGTGCCAATCATCTTTGCTGTCATTGGCGGCTTTAGTGGTACCACTGGCAAAATGATGCTAGATGGCTTGAAAATGGTCGCGCCTTCAGCAGCACTTTTGCTGTTCGCCATTCTATTTTTCGGCCTGATGATCGACGCCGGGCTGTTCGACCCGCTGATTCGCAAGATCCTCAAGCGAGTCAATGGAGACCCGATAAAGATCGCTGTCGGTACCGCGTTGCTCTCATTGGTGGTAGCCCTGGACGGTGATGGCACGACTACTTACATGATTACCTGTGCGGCGATGCTCCCCCTTTACAAACGCATCGGCATGAATCCCATGATCCTGGCGACCATCGCCATGCTGTCATTGAGCATCATGAGTGGAATGACTCCCTGGGGTGGCCCGGCGACTCGTGCTATCGCCGCGCTAGGCCTGGATGCCGGTGAATACTTTGTTCCCCTGCTACCTACCATGATTGGGGGGGCAACATGGGTAGTCTTCACCGCGTTTCTGCTGGGTCGAGGCGAACGCAAGCGGATCGGTAATATCCAGCTGGAGAGTGGCGGTGGCAACTGCTACATAAAAGCGATACTCGAAGACACCCCGCACAAACGCCCAAAGCTGGCCTATGTCAACCTGCTGCTGGTCATCGTGGTGATGGTCGCGCTTGTGATGGGGCTTATGCACTCCGCGATCCTGTTCCTCATCGGGTTTGTATTGGCGCTAATGATCAACTATCCGCAGCTGGATATTCAGAAGGAACGTATTCTGGCTCACTCGGGCAACGCCATGACCGTGGTACTTCTGGTCTTTGCAGCGGGTATTTTTGCCGGGATTTTTTCCGGCACGAAGATGGTCGACTCTCTCGCGCAAACCCTGGTTGACTGGATTCCGCCGTCTTGGGGGCACCTGTTCCCTCTCGTGGTGGCGATTACCAGCATGCCCCTGACGTTTGTCCTTTCAAACGATGCCTATTACTTCGGCGTAGTACCTATCCTGGCGAATGCCGCGGCCGCCTATGGCATTGATCCGCTAGAGATCGCCCGTGCTTCGATTCTCGGTCAACCGGTACACCTGATGAGTCCGCTGGTAGCCTCAACCCTGTTATTGGTCGGTATGGTCGATCGAGATATCGGCGACTTCCAGAAAGCCACGTTCAAATGGGCGCTGCTCACATCCCTGGTCGTTACCGCACTCGCGCTGCTGACCGGGGCGATAAGTCTCTTCACCTAACTCACCCAGGCTGCTTCTTTTTTTCTAACGCCCCTCGCCAGCGGGGAGCGCAATACCCTGCACCTCAAATAACAACAATGAGTCGTTTGCCATGAGCACTTTTTATACCCGCCGAGCGATACTTTCTCTTCTGGGCCTATTACCGTTGGCCAGCGTCAACGCAGATGGTTTTATCAATGACAGTAAACTGAAGTTGCAATTACGTAACGTTTACTTCAATGAGAACTTTCGCGATAAACATGGTTTAAGTGCCAAGTCCGCGAGGACGGCGAAGAGCGAGCGAACCGAATGGGCCCAGGGATTTTTGCTGGATTATCAGTCGGGGTTTACCCAAGGCACCCTCGGGTTTGGTGTTGATGCACTGGGGTTGCTCGGGTTCAGACTTGACTCCGGACGTGGTCGCAGCGGCACTGGCTTGCTGCCCGTCCATGATGACGGCCGTGCAACTGAGGCATTCGCAAGTCTGGGTGTGACTGCAAAGGCTCGACTGGCCAAGACCACGGTCAAATATGGCACCTTGCTACCCAAGACTGCAGTGCTGATCTATAACGATGCTCGCCTGTTGCCGCAAACCTATCAAGGTGCTCAATTCAGCAGTATCGATATCGAAAGCCTTACGCTGACAGGGGGTTATTTAGATCGATTCAAACTGCGCGATTCTACTGACAGCGTGCCGATCGTGCCTGACGGTTATACCGGTGATAAATCCGCAGACTTCAGTTATGCCGGTGCGGAGTACAAACTGGGGAAAAACGTTCGCTTGAGTTACTACTACGGTGAGCTGGGAAATTTTTACCAGCAAAACTTCGCGGGTATCCAGCACGACTTAACGTTAGGTAACGGCGTATTGACCAGCGATTTACGTTATTTCAACAGCATCGATAGTGGGTCTGCCTACGGCGGTAAGATCGACAACAACATGCTGAGCGGGCAACTCTCCTACACCATCTCTGGCCATACGTTTGGTGGTGGATACCAGGCCTTGAGTGGCGATGCCGGGTTGCCCTACATCAGCGGTGCAACGGTCTACTCGTTTAGCAACGCGGGTATCGGTAAGTTTATCGAAGAGGATGAAAAAACCTGGATGCTCAACTACGGCTACAATTTTTCTGCCCTCGGCGTGCCTGGCCTCACGCTCTCCATGCGCTATCTGAGCGGCAACGACGGCAAGTCCAACACCACGGTTAAAGAGTGGGAGCGTGATGCCGAACTGGCTTATGTCGTACCACAAGGCACCTTTAAAGGCCTGGGCGTGCGGTTGCGCAACTACGTTTACCGCGCTGATTACGCCCGGGGTCGCGATAGCAACCGCCTCTACTTGACCTACGACATTGCGCTCTGGTGAGTCGCCCCCCGCAGTCTGAGCAACAGCTGTAGGTTATCGGCCACCGCCCAGGTCAACAAATGTCCCGGTGGCATAGGACGCCTTGTCCGAGAGCAGCCAGACAATCGCTTCCGCCACTTCATCCGGGCGCCCGCCACGGGCCATGGGAATGCCCGATTCAAGCTTGCTGACCCGGTCCGGGTCGCCGCTCAGGACGTGAAAGTCGGTGAAGATGTAACCAGGGCGCACTGCATTGACCCGAATCCCCTCGCCCGCCACTTCTTTGGACAACCCGATGGTGAAACTGTCCAGTGCGCCCTTGGACGCCGCATAGTCCACGTACTCGCCCGGCGAACCCAGGCGTGAGGCCACCGACGAGACATTGACGATACTGCCGCCCTGCCCGCCATGCCTGGGCGACATGCGCAGAAGCGCATGCTTGGCGCACAGGATCGGGCCCAGCACATTGGTCTTGAGGATTTTGAGGATGCGGAACTCGGACATCTCATCGACCCGCGACTTATGCCCGACGGTCCCGGCATTGTTGACCAGTGCGGTGACGCGGCCCAATTCGGTATCGACCCGGTGGAACAGGCTGATCACTTCATCTTCGATGCTCACATCGGCGCGCACCGCAATGGCCTGGGCGCCCAGTGCGCGGACCTGCTCCAGCACACGCAACGCGGCTTCTTCGTCGGATTGGAAGTTGATACAGATGCGATAGCCCTGACGGGCCGCCAACAAGGCCGTGGCGGCCCCGATGCCACGACTGCCACCGGTGATGATGACGACTTTGTCCATGTGTACTGACTCCCGATTCAACCTGAGCTGTTGGATCCAAGAATACCTGTGCCTGCCAGGTTTTGCATGGGCCGGGGTCAATTGATCTCAGGGGCAGGAGGATGTTCCTTGGCCACGATGGCACTCATGAATGTATCCGGTGGCAACGGATGGCCCAGGTGGTAGCCTTGCAGCGAGTCGCAGCCCAGGCGCGTGAGGAAGTTCTGCTGCACATCGGTCTCGACCCCTTCGGCCACGATACGCAGGCCGAGGGCCTGGCCCAGGGCGACAATGGCCGAGACGATGGCGGCATCGTCGCTGTCATGTTCAAGATCACGGACAAAGCCGCGGTCGATTTTCAGCTCGTTGGCCGGCAAGCGCTTGAGGTACATCAGGCTGGAATAGCCCGTGCCAAAGTCGTCGATGGACAGGTCAACGCCCATTTCCGAGAGTTTTTGCAACACCGTCATGCTGGCATCGGCGTCGCTCATGGCCGTGGTTTCGGTGATTTCCAAGGTCAGGCTATTAGCGGGCAACTGGTGGCGTTGCAGGGCGTTGGCGACGCTGGCGACCAACCCGGCATGGCAGAACTGCAGGGCTGACAGGTTGACCGCAATGCGCCAGTCACGATAACCCTGGGCAAACCACACTTGCATTTGGCGGCATGCTTCGTTGAGCACCCAATCGCCAATGGCGATGATCAGCCCGGTCTTTTCTGCCAACTCGATAAACTTGTCCGGCAGCAACAGGCCATGTTGTGGATGCTCCCAGCGCAACAGGGCCTCAGCGCCGATGGCGCGGCCGCTGATCGCGTCGAACTTAGGCTGGTAATACAGGCGAAATTGCTGTTGCTCCACCGCATTGCGCAGGTCTTGCAACAGTTGCAGTTGCTTGCGCGCGTTGGTGTTCATCGACACATCGAAAAAACTGTAGCCGTTCTTGCCCATGCCCTTGGCGTGATACATCGCAGCATCGGCATTCATCAGCAGTTCCTGGGGCGTTTCGCCGTTACCGGGGAACATCGCGATGCCGACGCTCGCGGAAATGTTCAGGTCATGCTCCGCTACTCGGAATGACTTGTTGATCAGCCCGACCTGACGCTCGGCCAGGCGCAGGGCATCGTCGGGCTGGGACAATTGCACCAGCAGTACGAACTCATCGCCGCCGATCCGGGCCAGGGTGTCCTGGCTGCGCAGGTCTTCACGCAGGCGCAGACCCACCTCACGCAACAACTGGTCGCCCAGATGATGGCCAAAGGCATCGTTGACCGGCTTGAAGCCGTCCAGATCAATAAACATCAGAGCAAAACAGCCGCCCTGCTCTTCGACCAATTGGGTGGCCTGCTGGATCCGGTCCGCCAGCAAGGTACGGTTTGGCAGGCCGGTGAGCGTGTCGTGCAAGGCCAGGTGGGTGAGTTCCTGGTTGGCCAGGGTCAGGGAGTCGGCCAGCACGGCGGTGCGCGCTTCCAGCCGGGCGTCGAGCAATGAAGTCAACAGAGCGATGGCCAGTACCGCCAGGGTGGTCACCAGCACCAGGTTGGCCAGGCCGCTGCCGCTCAGGCCATCCACCGATGCCCCGCAAAAACTGCCATCGGCAAAACGCGCGGCAGCCATGCCGGTGTAATGCATGCCGACGATAGCGATACCCATCACTACCGCTGCGCCGCCCCGTGCCAGGCGTACGTAAGGGGTATTGCGCCGTAGATTGAAGGCGATCCATAACGCGGCGGCCGAAGCCCCTACCGCAATCAGCAATGAGGCGCCAAACAGCGTAGGGTCGTAGTCGATGCCCGGCGTCATGCGCATGGCGGCCATGCCGGTGTAGTGCATGCTACTGATGCCTGCGCCCATGATCAGGGCACCAAAACCCAGTTGCCAGATAGGCAGGCGCGATTGGTTGACCAACCACAGGGCGAACCCGCAGGAAAAAATCGCGATCACCAGCGACAACGCCGTAATGCCGATGTCGTAGCCCAGCGCGATCGGCAGGCGGAAGGCCAACATCCCGATAAAGTGCATCGACCACACACCAATCCCCATGGCCAACGCCCCGCCGGCCATCCACAGGTACACCGCCCGGCCCTTGGCCGTGGCGATGCGGCCGGTCAGGTCCAGGGCGGTATAGGACGCAAGGATTGCCACAAACAGGGAAATGAGGACCAGTGCGGGGGAATAGGTGCCGGTAAGCATGGGTTTCTCATGGATGGCGGTGCGAACGGCGTCCGTGCCGCAGGGGAAAAGTTCGGGATTGTAGCGAGAATAATTCTTGAGTAGTTGAAATATTATCACAAGGCCATTACTGGCTATTCGCCCTTCCCTATCCACATCAAAGCGCGGAGCTGCGCCCTGTAGGAGCGAGCTTGCTCGCAAGAAACATCAACGATAACGCGTGCTACCAGAGTAAGCGCGTTGTTGTTGCGTTCTTCGCGAGCAAGCTCGCTCCTACAGGGGAGATGCGGGAGATTCACAATCAGGGTTTTGCGTCTGCCTGCATCTGGCCGTCCCATCCGCCGCCCAGCGCGGCGATCAGTTGCACGCTGGCGACCAGTCGGGTTTGTAGCAGGGTCAGTACGGTGCGCTCGTTGCTCAGGGCCGTGGCCTGGACATTGACCACATCCAGGTAGGCGATCAGACCCGCCTTGTACTGGTTCTGGGTCAGGCGCAAGGATTCACGGGCTGATTGCAGCGCTTCGTTGCTCACGCCTGCCTCATCCTCCAGGACTTTGAGCTGGACCATGTAGTTTTCCACCTCGCGGAAACCGTCGAGTACGGTCTGGCGGTACTTGGCCACGGTTTCATCGTAAGACGCTTCGGCGCGATCGACTTGTGCCGAACGCTGCCCGCCGTCGAACAAGGTCATCGCCAGTTTGGGCCCCACCGACCAGAAACGGTTCGGCAGGCTGATCCAGTCGGCGTAAGTGCTGCTGGAGTAACCACCGGCCAGGCTCAGGGTCAGGTCCGGGTAGTAGGCGGTTTTCGCCACGCCGATATTGGCGTTGGCGGCGATCACTGCACGTTCTGCCGAGGCGATGTCCGGGCGGCGCTCCAGCAGTTGCGATGGCAGGTTGGCGGGAATCTGCGGCAGTGCGGGAATGTCCTGGCTCACCGCCAGGTTGAACGTGGCCGGAGCCTCCCCGATCAGCACCGCGATGGCGTTTTCCAGCTGTGCCCGCTGCCAGACCAGGTCGATCATGCTGGCTTGGGTGCTTTTAAGCTGGGTTTGGGCCTGGGCCACTGCGTCTTTGCCGGAGACCCCCGCGCGGTACTGGTTTTCAGTCATTTGCAGCGAGCGCTGGTAGGTCTCCACGGTGGCTTGCAACAAGCGCGTCTGTTCGTCCATGACCCGCAGTTGCAGGTAGTTCTGCACCAACTCCGACTGCTGGCTCAGGCGCATGGCGGCAAGGTCGGCGGCGCTGGCTTGCTCACTGGCGTTGCTGGCCTCCAGGCCACGACGCAACTTGCCCCAGATATCCGCCTCCCAGCTCACACCCAACTGCGTATTGAGGGTATCGCGGATACCGCTGCTGGAGCTGCTCAAGCTCGCATTGCTGCTGCCGGTGCCCTGGCTGGCGCGGGTTTTCCCGGCGCTCAGGTCGATCGTCGGGAAGAATGCGCCCCGGGAGCTACGCGCGGTGGCCTGGGCCTGGCGGTAGCGGGCCTCGGCCTGGGCCACGGTCTGGTTGGCGTTGTTGAGCTTGTCCACCAGGCTGTTGAGTTGCCGGTCGCCATACAGCTCCCACCAGGCGCCACGGGCCAGGGCATCGCTGGGCGCCGCCTGGCGCCAGCCCTGGGCCTCTTTGTACTGCGCCGGCTCAGCCACTTGCGGGCGCTGATAATCGGGGCCTATGGCGCAGGCGCTGAGTAGCACGCCGCAAAACACCAATATTGACAGCCGTCCTGTAGGAGCAAGCTTGCTCGCGATGGTCTCAAGGGCACCGCGTACATTCAGACAGAGTGCGTTATGGTTGGCGTTTTTCGCTGGCAAGCCAGCGCCTACAGGGAGGTGCGTTGCGGTCATAGCGGAGTATCCAGGGCGGCGTCGGTACGCACCCCGCGCCAGCCGTTGAAACGGTGGCGCAGGCGGTCGAGATAGAGGTAAACCACCGGGGTGGTGTAAAGGGTCAGGATCTGGCTGAACACCAGGCCGCCGATAATCGTCAGGCCCAGGGGCTGGCGCATTTCCGCGCCTTCTGCGGTGCTCAGCAGCAGGGGCAAGGCGCCGAGGATCGCTGCCAGGGTGGTCATCAGAATCGGCCGCAAGCGCAGCAGGCACGCGCTGCGGATAGACTCCAGGGGGTCCATGCCATCCTTGCGTTCCAGTTGCAGCGCCAGGTCGATCATCAGGATCGCGTTTTTCTTCACCACGCCGATCAACAGGAACAGGCCCAGCAGCGAGATCAGGCTGAATTCGGCGCCCAGCACGTAGATCGACAACAGCGCGCCAACCCCGGCCGACGGCAAGGTCGAGAGAATGGTCAGTGGGTGGATATAGCTCTCATAGAGAATTCCCAGCACCAGGTACACCGCCACCAGCGCGCCGAGGATCATGAACGGCTGGCTTTTCTGGGTGGCGGCGAAGGCATCGGCGGTACCGGCCATCTTCGCAATCACATCCTCCGGCAAGCCGACCTTGGCAATCGCCCGCTCGATGGCGGCTGTGCCCTGCTCCACCGTGACCCCGGGTGCCATGTCGAAGGCAATGTCTTCTGAGGCGAATTGCCCTTCGTGGCTGACGCGGTCGTCGGCCAGGCTGTTTTCGTAGTGGGCGATGGTCGACAGCGGGATCCGCGCGCCATCGGCGGTAATCACCTGTACCTGATTGAGGGTGATCGGGTCCTGGGCGTACTTCGGATTGACCTCCATCACCACCCGGTACTGGTTGAGGCTGTCGTAGATCGTGGAAATCTGCCGCTGGCTGTAGGCGTTGTTCAGCACCGAGGTGACCATGTTCATATCCACGCCCAGGCGCTTGGCCTGATCACGGTCGACAATCAGCGTCACCTGTTGTGCGCCACGGCCTTCGCGAGCGTCGATGGCGGTCAGTTCCGGCAGTTCACGCAAGGCGGCGACCACTTTCGGGTACCACAGGCGCAAGGCGGCCAGGTCGCCACTTTGCAGGATGTAGGAGTATTGCGACGACGTCTGGTCGCGGCCACCGCCAAACTGCAGGTCCTGGTCGGCCATCAGCATCAAGCGGCCACCCGGCACCGGCGGCACGTTTTTGCGCAGGCGCTCGATCACCGCCTGGGCCGACAGCTTGCGCTCCTTGATCGGCTTGAGGCGCACCAGCATCACTGCGTTGTTGGTGCCGTTGCTGCCACCGATAAAGCCGGCCACGCTTTCCACTGCTGGGTCTTGCAGCACGGCCTTGCGGAAGATTTCCATCTTTGGCTGCATGACACTGAATGACAGGCCGTCATCCCCGCGTACAAAACCGATCAGTTGCCCGGTGTCCTGCTGCGGCATAAAGGTTTTTGGCACCACCACATACAGTGCGATATTCACACCAATGGTCACGAACAGACTGAGCAGCGTCAGGCGCTTGTGCCGCAGGACCCAGTCCAGGCTGCGGGCGTAACCGGCCACCATCTTATCGTTGACCTTCTGGCTCCAGCGCTGCAAACCGGTCTCCTGCCCTTTGACATGGGGCTTGAGCCAGCGGGCGCAGAGCATCGGGGTCAGAGTCAGCGAAACCACCAGCGAAACGATGATCGCCGCCGCCAGGGTGATGGAAAACTCACGGAACAGACTGGTGACAATCCCGCCCATGAACAGGATCGACAGGAACACCGCCACCAGCGACACGTTCATCGACAGCAGCGTGAAGCCGACCTCCTTGGCCCCCAGGTACGCGGCCTTCATCGGCGCGATACCGTCGTCGATGTGCCGGGAAATGTTCTCCAGCACCACGATGGCGTCGTCCACCACCAGGCCGGTGGCGAGGATCAGGGCCATCAGCGACAGGTTGTTCAGGGAAAAGCCATAGAGGTACATGATCGCAAAGGTGCCCACCAGTGACACCGGCACCGCCAGGGTCGGGATCAGCGAGGCGCGGAAGTTGCCGAGGAACAGGTACACCACCAGGATCACCAGGGCCACGGCAATCAGCAGGGTCATTTCTGCTTCGTGCAAGGTGGCGGTGATCACCGGCGAGCGGTCCATGGCGAGGTTGAGCTTGACGCTGGACGGCAGCACCGCCTGCAGCGCCGGCAACTGGGCCTTGATCTGCTTGACGGTCTCGATGATGTTGGCACCGGACTGGCGGTTGATCACCAGCAACACGGCTGAGTCGTTGTTGAAGAACCCGCTGTTGTAGCGGTCCTCGACACCGTCGCTGATCTTGGCCACGTCACTCAAGCGCAAGGCAGCGCCGTCCTGGTAGCGGATCAGCAACGGTTCGTAGTCCTTGGCCTTTTCCAACTGGTCATTGGCCTGGATCTGCCAATTGCGCAGACCATCTTCCACCGAGCCCTTGGGCCGGCGCACGTTGGCATTGGCAATGGTGTCGCGCACTTCGTCCAGGGATACGCCGTACTGGTCCAGGGCCTTGGGTTCCAGTTCGATGCGCACCGCCGGCAGGGAACTGCCGCCGATCTGCACTTCGCCCACGCCCGGCACCTGGGACAGGCTTTGCGAGAGGATGGTCGAGGCCAGGTCGTAGAGCTGGCCCTTGGGCAACACATCCGAGGTCAGCGACAGCACCATGATCGGCGCCTGGGACGGGTTGATCTTCTTGTAGGTGGGCATGCTGCGCATACCGCTGGGCAACAGGTTGCGCGAGGCGTTGATCGCCGCCTGCACCTCCCGCGCCGCGCCGTTGATATCGCGGTCGGAGTCGAACGCCAGGATCACCCGGGTCGAGCCCTGGCTGGAGGAACTGCTCAGGGTGGTAACCCCGGCAATCGCGCCGAAGGAACGCTCAAGCGGCGTGGCCACGGTGGAGGCCATCACTTCCGGGCTGGCACCGGGCAAGCTGGCAGACACCACGATCACCGGGAAGTCGATCTGCGGCAACGGCGAGACCGGCAGCAAATTGAAACTGACGCCACCCAGCAACATGATCGCCAGGCTCAGCAGCATGGTGGCTACCGGCCGGCGAATAAAAGGTCCGGACAGGTTCATGGCTCAACCGGCTCCAGCGCTTCGGGGGGCTTGCGCCAGCGACGGCCAAGGCGATCAAAGTACAGGTAGATCACCGGGGTGGTGAACAGCGTGAGGATCTGGCTCAACAGCAGGCCACCGACCATCACCAGGCCCAGGGGTTGGCGCAACTCGGCACCGGAACCAGTAGCGAGCATCAACGGTACCGCACCGAACAAGGCTGCCAGGGTGGTCATCAGGATCGGCCGGAAGCGCAGCAGCGCCGCCTGGTAGATCGCGGTCTGCGGGTCCAGGCCCTGGTTGCGTTCGGCGTCGAGGGCGAAGTCGATCATCATGATCGCGTTCTTCTTGACGATGCCGATCAGCAGAATGATGCCGATGATCGCGATCATTCCCAGGTCATTGCCACTGAGCAGCAACGCCAGCAAGGCCCCCACCGCAGCCGATGGCAGGGTCGAGAGGATGGTGATCGGGTGGATATAGCTCTCGTACAGCACGCCGAGCACGATGTACATGGTCACCACCGCCGCCAGGATCAGCAACAAGGTGCTCGATAGCGAGGCTTCGAACGCCTGGGCTGCCCCCTGGAACTGAGTCTGCACGCCGACCGGCATGCCGATGTCCTTCTGCACCTGGTTGATCAGTTCCACACCTTTGCCCAGGGCCACGCCGGGCGCCAGGTTGAACGACATCATCACCGCCGGGAACTGGCCGATATGGGTAATCGCCAGTTGGGCCTGGCGCTGCTCGACACGGGCCAGGCTCGACAGGCGAACCTGGCCGCCATCGGTGGTTTTCACATGGATCTGGTTCAGCGCATCAGGCCCCAGGCTTTCGCCGGACTGGGCCTGCAACACCACGCGATACTGGCTGGCCTGGGTGTAGATCGTGGAAATCTGCCGCTGGCCGAAGGCGTCGTACAAGGCGTCGGTGATATTGGCAACCGAGACGCCCAGGCGCGAGGCCGCGTCGCGGTCGATCACCATGTAGACCTGCAAACCCTTGTCCTGCAGGTCGCTGGCCACGTCGGTGAGTTCAGGCAACTGACTCAGGGCCTGGACCAGTTTGCCGCTCCACAGCGCCAATAGATCGGCATCCGGGGACGACATACTGAATTGATATTGGGTGCGACTGACGCGGTCTTCGATGGTCAAGTCCTGCACCGGCTGCATGAACAGGCGGATCCCCACCAATTTGTCCAATGCCGGTTGCAGGCGGGCGATCACCTCGACGGCACTCAGGTCCCGCTCCTTGTGGGGCTTGAGGTTGATCAGCAGGCGACCACTGTTGAGCGTGGCGTTATCACCATCCACACCAATGTAGGACGACAGGCTGTCTACCGCTGGATCTTCAAGGATGATCTTCGCCAGTTCTTGCTGGCGCTGGCTCATGGCAGCAAAGGAAATCGACTGCGGGGCTTCGGAAATACCCTGGATCACCCCGGTGTCCTGCACCGGGAAGAAGCCCTTGGGTACCACCATATACAACACCACGGTCAGGCCCAGGGTGGCGACGGCCACCAGCAGGGTCAGCGGCTGGTGCTTGAGCACCCACTGCAACTTGCGCCCGTAGGCGGCCACCAGCCAGTCGATCCAGGCGCCGCTGGCTTTGTAGAAGCGGCCCTGTTCCTCTTCCTTCGGTTCGCGCTTGAGCAGGCGTGCGCACATCATCGGCGTCAGGGTCAGGGACACCACCAAGGAGATGAGGATGGCTACCGCCAGGGTGATGGCAAATTCGCGGAACAGCCGACCGACCACATCAGCCATAAACAGCAACGGGATCAAGACCGCGATCAGCGACAAGGTCAGGGAAATCAGGGTAAAGCCAATCTGCTTGGCGCCCTTGAGCGCGGCGGCCATTGGGGTCTCCCCTTCCTCGATATAGCGGGAGATGTTCTCCAGCATCACGATCGCATCGTCCACCACAAAACCGGTGGCGATGGTCAGGGCCATAAGGGTCAGGTTGTTGATGGAGAACCCGGCCAGGTACATCACGCCAAAGGTGCCGATCAAGGACAGCGGCACGGCAATCGACGGGATGATGGTGGCGCTGAAGCGGCGCAGGAACAGGAACGTCACCATCACCACCAGGGCAATGGCAATCAGCAATTCATGCTGCACATCGGTGACCGAGGCGCGGATGGTCTGGGTGCGGTCGGTAAGGACTGTCACGTCCAGGCCCGCCGGCAGGTTGTCGGTGATGCTCGGCAGCAGCGCCTTGATGCGATCCACCACCTCGATCACGTTGGCTCCAGGCTGGCGCTGGATATTGAGCAACACGGCCTGGTTTTCATTGGCCCAGGCGGCAAGGCGCTCGTTCTCGGCGCCATCGACGATTTGTGCGACGTCTTTCAAGCGCAGCGGTGCACCGTTGCTATAAGCCAGGATCAGTTCGGCGTACTGCTCAGGTGACACCAACTGGTCGTTGGCGTCGAGCATCGAGACTCGGGTCGGGCCGTCAAAGTTACCCTTGGGCTGGTTGACGTTGGAGGCGGCGATCAGGCTGCGCACGTCCGCCAGGTTCAAGCCATTGGCCGCCAAGGCCTCGGGGTTGACCTTGATCCGCACCGCCTGGCGTTGGCCACCGGCAATGCTGACCATGCCAACGCCGCTGATCTGCGCGATTTTCTGCGCCATGCGCGTATCGACCAGGTCATTGAGCTTGGGCAGCAGCATCGTTTTAGACGTGATGGCCAGGGTCAGCACCGGCGTGTCGGCCGGGTTGACCTTGTTGTACACCGGCGGTGCGGGCAAGTCCGACGGCAACAGGTTGCTGGCCGCGTTGATCGCTGCCTGCACCTGCTGCTCGGCGACGTCCATATTGACGTCGAGGTTGAAGCGCAGGGTCAGCACGGAGGCGCCACCGGAACTGGTGGAGGCCATCTGCGTGAGACCGGGCATTTGCCCGAACTGGCGTTCCAGGGGTGCGGTCACCGCGCTGGTCATCACGTCCGGGCTCGCGCCGGGGTACAGGGTCATGACACGGATGGTCGGGTAATCCACCTGGGGCAAGGCCGACACCGGCATCAGGCGATAGGCAATCAGGCCGGCCAGGACAATGGCCAGCATGCTCAGGGTGGTGGCGACGGGCCTGAGGATGAACAGCCGTGACAGGTTCATGCGCCGGCCTTTTGCGCCTTGCCAGCATCCGCCGCCGGGCTGCTTTCGCCTTGTGCTGCGGGTTTGCCCTGCAAATGTTCGGTTGGTGTGGTTGGCACCTGGTTGCTGTCGTTGACCACCTCTACGTCGGTGCCGTCCTTCAGGCGGTCGGTGCCTTCCAACACCACGCGGTCGCCAGCGGCCAGGCCGTCCTTGACCACGGTGTTCTGGCCATCGGTATCACCAATGACCAGCGTGCGGATCTTGACCTTCTTGTCACCGTCCAGGGCATAGACAAAGGTGCCATTGGTGCCGAACTGGATCGCGGCCGAGGGGACCAGCACCACGTTTTTCAGGGTGTCTGCCAGCAGGCGCACGTTGACGAATTGATTGGGGAACAACACCTGGTCCTGGTTATCGAAGCGCGCCTTGAATTTCAAGGTGCCGGTGGCGACGTCGATCTGGTTGTCCAGGCTCTGCAACACGCCGGTGGCTTGTAGTTGCACATCGCCACGATCCCAGGCCTGCACCGGCAGCTTGTTACCTGTGCGATAGCGGGCCAATACGGTTTGCAGGGTATTTTCCGGCAGGGTGAACGCCACGCTGATCGGCTGGGTCTGGGTGATGATTGCCAGGGCGGTGGTGTCGTTGGCCGCTACCAGGTTGCCGACGTCCAGTTGGCGCAGGCCGACACGGCCGGAGATCGGCGCGCGGATCTGGGTGAACTCAAGGTTGAGCTTGGCGTCATCCACCGCGCCCTGGTTGGTCTTGACCGTGCCCTGGTATTGCAGGACCAGCGCAGCGGCGGTGTCCAGGGTCTGTTTGGCGATACTGTCCTGCTCATACAGGCCGCGATAACGCTCAAGGTCGACCTGGGCGTTTTTCAATTGAGCCTGGTTTTGCAGCAGCGTGCCCTGGGCCTGAAGCAATGCGTTCTGATAGCTGCGCGGGTCGATTTGCGCCAACAGGTCGCCAGCCTTGACCATTTGGCCCTCTTCAAAGGCTATCTTGACCAGTTCTCCCCCGACCCGGCTGCGCACGTTGATGGTGTTCAATGCGGTCACGGTACCCAGCGCCTTGTAGTACAGCGGGAAATCCCCCGTCACTGCTGGCGCGACACGTACCGGCACCGCAGCGCCCGAACCACCGAAGCCGGGACGCATCATCCCCGTCTTGCTGGTCCTGGCTGCCGGGGCGTCTTTCTGGACGGTGCCAGCAGGCCAGAACTTCCAGCACAGGCCGGCGACCACCAACAGGACAAGCAAGCCAAACAGCCAGCGGCGGGAATTGCGGGGAGACGATTGCATGGATTGATCAACCATTGGATGCGAGGGCTTCTTCTTTGGGAGGCTGAAAGATAAGCACTGGAGCGCGTTTAGAGAAGCGCCTTTACCGGCTATTTACCTTCAGGCTTACAAACATTTACTTTTCGACTTAAAACATCAGCAATTTGGGCTAAACCGCTGAAGCACAAATAAAAACGGCCTGGACTAGGCCAGGCCGCAAGCATGCATCATACGGGTTACTGCAAAGCGACAGTAACGCGCAGGAACAATTACTTCAGTACGGCCAGGGCCGCTTCGTAGTTTGGTTCTTCAGCGATCTCGCCAACCAGTTCGCTGTGCAGCACTTTATCGTTTTCGTCCAGTACCACCACGGCGCGGGCGGTCAAGCCCTTGAGGGCGCCGTCGGCAATGGAGACACCGTAGTCAACGGCAAAATCGGCGCTGCGGAAGTCCGACAGGTTCTTCACGTTTTCCAGGCCTTCGGTACCGCAGAAGCGAGCCTGGGCGAATGGCAGGTCGGTGGAGATGCACAGTACAACGGTGTTGTTCAGGTCGTTGGCCTGGGCGTTGAACTTGCGTACCGAAGTCGCGCAGGTCGGGGTGTCAACGCTTGGGAAGATGTTCAGTACTTTGCGCTTGCCAGCGAAAGTCGCCAGGGTGACGTCCGACAGATCGCCTGCGGTCAGGGAAAAGTCGAGAGCCTGGGTACCAATTTTCGGCAACTCGCCTTCAACCTGGACCGGGTTGCCTTTGAGAGTGACTTGAGCCATGAACGGAATCCTTATGCTGGGTTAGATGAAACAAATTCGAGAGGCCGAAGTTAACCACAAAGTGCGATTGACACCTATGGGCCGCGAGAAAAACTCATGTCGGCATCAGGACCGAGGTGCTGTGGTTTAATTACCGCGCTTTTGCCCTGCCCTTGAAGGAATCCACCGTTGAAGAATCAGCCTGCCACCCACGTTCTGGTCATTGGTTATGTCTGGCCGGAGCCGCGCTCCTCGGCTGCGGGCGGGCATATGATGCAGATCCTGGAGAGTTTTCTTACGCAAGGTTGGGAAATTACCTTCAGCAGCCCGGCGGCCATTGGCGAACATAAGGCCGACCTCGCGGCACTCGGCATTCGCGAATGCACTATCGAGCTCAATAACAGCAGTTTCGATGAATTTATCCACGAACTGGCCCCGGATATCGTGCTGTTCGACCGATTCATGATGGAAGAGCAATTCGGCTGGCGAGTAGAAAAACACTGCCCCGATGCCTTGCGTGTGCTGGAAACCTCCGATTTGCAGAGCCTGCGCGATGCCCGCCACCAACGCCTGAAGGATTTCCTGAAACACTCGCCACAGGCAGATGACTTCAGCCCCTTGTTCGCTCCGGCCCTGGAAGAAGAATTCCAGTTGATGGCCGACACTGACCTGGCCAAGCGCGAGATTGCGGCGATCTACCGCTGTGATATCAGCCTGATGATTTCCGACGTCGAAATCCAACTGCTCACCGAACACTTCAAGGTGCCTGCCGCCCTGCTCCATTGGTGCCCGCTGATGGTCGACCCGCCTGCCGAAGCGTTTACACCCTACGACGACCGTGCGCATTTCCTGAGCATCGGCAACTTCCGTCACGCGCCCAACTGGGATGCCGTGCTGTGGATGAAAAACAGTGTCTGGCCGTTGATTCGCCAGCGCCTGCCCGGTGCTCAACTGCATGTCTATGGCGCTTACACACCACCCAAGGCCACGGCGCTGCACAATCCGGCGCAAGGCTTTCATGTGATGAACTGGGCCGAGGATGCCCTGCAGGTGATGTCGGCAGCGCGCATCTGCCTGGCGCCCCTGCGCTTTGGCGCAGGAATCAAGGGCAAGCTAGCGGATGGCATGCTCTGTGGCACGCCCAGTGTCACCACGCCCATCGGCGCCGAAGGCATGGGCGACGAGCAGCCCTGGCCTGGGGCAATCGCCCACAGCGCGACGGCCCTGGCCGCAGCCGCCGTCGCATTGTACGAAGACCCGCAAGCCTGGACCATGGCCCAGCAACGTGGCCGGGAGCTGCTTGCCCAGCGCTACACCACACATATCCATGGGCCTGCACTGGTCGAGCGTTTGCAACACTGTCGTGACGAATTGGCACAGCACCGGCGCAACAACTTTACCGGCAGCATGTTGCGCCACCATTTGCACAAAAGTACCCAATACATGGCGCAATGGATCGAGGCGAAAAACCGCGTGCTTTAAACACCCATGCTGGCGAGGTGGCACGCAACGGGGCATTATCGGCTGTGCAACCACAATAAAAGCGACGTCAGCATGACCCGAGCCGCGCGAATCACTGACCCTTCCTACGAGTTGATGGACGACCACAACGGCCTGTCCATCATCTATCGCCAGCACGGCTTCCCCTGCCCTCTGGTGCGCTGGCACTTTCACAAGGAGTACGAGCTGCACCTGATTGTTGCCAGTTCCGGCAAGGTGTTTATCGGCGACTATATCGGCAACTTCTACCCGCAAAGCCTGTTCCTCACCGGCCCCAACCTGCCCCACAACTGGATCAGCCAGGTGGAGGAAGACGAAGTGGTGCCAAAGCGCGACATGTTGGTGAATTTCACCGATGAATTGCTGGAGGGCGGCAGCCAGATCTTCACTGAACTCAAGAGCCTGGCACCGCTGCTGGAGCGAGCACAGTACGGCATCGAGTTTCGCTGTAAAAAAACCATCGCCCAGGCCATGACCCTGATGCAGCGTATCGAGGACGCCCAGGGCATGACGCGGCTGGGGCACTTTTTTATCTTGCTGGAGGCACTCAGTACCTGTGAGGACTACCAGTTGTTATCAGGTGTGACCACGGCGCAACTGGCCGATGAGCACAGCATCGACCGTACCAACCGTGCGGTGGACTATATTTTTGCCCACTACGCCCGCGACTTGTCCTTGGAGGAAGTCGCGCACTATCTGGGGATGAAGCCGACCTACTTCTCTCGGGTGTTCAAGCAAGCCACCGGGCGCACCTTCGTCGAGTTCGTCAATCGGCTGCGCATCAGCAAGTCCTGCGAGTTGCTGGCCGATGGCGATAAGGCCGTGACCGATGTGTGCTTTGAGTCAGGCTTCAACAACATTTCCAATTTCAACCGCCGGTTCCAGCAGCTCAAGGGCATGACGCCGTCCCACTACCGACGCCTGGCGGTGCAGCGCTTGACGGAGCAGAACCTGGCCTGAGCGTCCCCAGGGACGGCTAATTCACGACCACTCGTCGCCACTGTCAATGTTGACAGTTATGCCCGCCCCCGCCTTGGGTGTGTGATGTCCTTGTCCAGTTTTCCTGCACAAGGAACCCCCCTCGATGAAGAAGCTCACATCATCCCCCAGCACACCTTATTGCTACGAGCCTGTACTACCAGCCGTTGACGAACTCGAACCGCCCTTCGTCAGCGATGAAGTGCGCCCGTTTCCAGGCGCTACGCTCGGGCTGGGTATCCGACAAACCCGGCCCTGGATGACTGTGAATATTCCACGATGGATCTTGTTCGGGCTAGGCGATATATACAAGTTCTACATGGGCAGTGATCGCTTTGCCATTGCCTCGGATGAGGTCAGGTACGAGGATTTGGACAAGGCGAAAGTGCAGTTGGTAATCCCTCCCGAGTTGATACCAGAGGGGTTGACCTACCCGTGTTTTTGCGAAGTGATTCGGTCCGGCTCAGGCACCCCCAATACTTCCCCGCGTCAAACCTGGTTCGTCAAACGCACACGTCCAGGGGGTGTCAGTAAAGATCCTGGGCTGCCATATCACACTGAACTGGTGCTACATCTGCCGCCAGACCTGGTAGGAGGCGTGCTCGACCCCGAGCGTGCAAAGGAAGGGGTGGAGATGACGATCAGCCCTTACCCCAACATCACAGCAGGCGACACCGTCCAGGTGTATTGGAACGGCCGTCCGGTGCAACTGACAATTGACGACGAGCATGTCGCCGGTCTCAAGCCCATTGTCGTGCTGATCCCTGAGTCAATCATCACGCTGGGAGGCAGTGGCGAGGTCACTATTCGCTTTCGGCTCTATGACAAGGTGTTCAACTTTTCCGGGGAAATCCAGCAATGGTCACAAGCTGTCACGCTGGATACCGACCTGACGCATGGCCTGCTTGAGGCACCGCACTTCGTGGTGAACGGAAACTCCGTCAGGGAACTGAATCTCGACATCCATGGCGATACAGACTTCGAAGTAGAGGTCGTGATCCCCAGAAGGCTGCCAAATGGGAGCCTGACACCTGCCGGCGCCTTGATTGTGGTGACATTGACAGGAGCAGACGCACAGGATTTGCCCTTCTACAAGACGCTGCCGGCGTTCCCTGCGCGCATTGGCCTGTCGGCCTCGACCTGGGTGGATCGTAAAGACCTTGAGGCCGTGATCAACGGCCACATGCAGATCGAATACACCCTGACAACGTCCACGGGTGTGTTCCTCGCTGCCTCCCGACGCCTGAACATCACGGTGTTCGGTACGAAAAACTCAATGCCCCCGATGCACATCGAGCAAGACGAAGGCGGCAACATCGACCCTGAACACCCCTTTATCAAAGTCATTTTCCCGCGGTACACCCCCTACGACCGCAACTACAATGTGACGCTGCGCATGGAGGCCATACGGCCCGGGGGCGGCCTGGTGTTCTATGAAGAAACACTATTGGCAGGTGCCGAGCCGCCACCGGAGCGCTATCGCATTGTACACAAGGAAGATTTCGATCGTTTCGTCGGCCTGGGGCCGGTCAGAGTGCTCTACCTCGTCGACAACGGCATGATGCGGATCATGGTTCCCGGCATTCAGGCGATCCGCAAATCCGATGAATTGGTAGTGACCTTTGGCCCACGCTATGCCGAGCTGCCAGCGCCGCAGATGCAATATGTCGATGCGTTCAACAATCTGGATCCGGATCGCATAAAGGGAGGCCTGGTCCAGATAACACTGTCGTTCACACGTACGTTCCCTGGCGATATTTTCAAGTGGACATTGCTCGGAGCGAACAGCAACGGTAGCGACAGTGGCGAGATACTCCTCAATAGCGGGACGGCAGGCAAACCAGTGGTGTTCACGCTCGACCGGGCGTTGTTCGATGCCAATTTGAATAGGGAAATTCGCCTCAGCTATTCGCGGGTGCCAGTAACCGGTGGCAATCCGCAATACTCAGAGGTGTTGGTCGTCACCGTGGGGCAAGCCCTGGATCTGCTGCGACCAGAGGTGCTGCAAGCCCAGCGTTACCCCGACCAAGTGCCACCCGAGGCTGTACTGCGCGGCGCAACCATCGCTGTCACCTACCCACAAATGCTCCCCAGCCATCGTATCCGCGCTTGCTGGACCGGTATTCCCGAGATTGGTACCTATTGCGACACGAAGGATGGCAACACCTCCAGAACCGTGCACTTCGAGGTTCCGCCAGAGGTCATTGGTGCCAATCTCAATGAATATGGGCGCTATATCGATGTGCAGTACTTTGTAGTGCTGGGTACACATCAGACGCCGTCGCCGGTACTGAGCCTGTATGTGTTACCACCGGTACTCCCCCTGCCCTACCTCGAAGGCCATACCAGCAGCGTACTGGACGTCAGCACATTGATCGGTACTGAACGCGCCATGGTCGATCGCTGGAGCTTTATCAATCGCAATCAACGGATGTGGTTTGAACTGCATGGCACCTATGCCAATGACGCCCCATTCTTTTTTGCGCTCTACAACGGCGACCTGGTGACGTACAACGGTGAACAGATCGGTATCCGGCCACAGGCGCCGGTGAGCGAACTGCGCCAACTCAAGGATGGCTCGCAATTGCTCATGCGCTTTGGCGTGACATTTGACCAGACGGTCTATGACACCAATGCCCTGTGGTTCCCGGAGCGCAGGTATACAGTCCAGGCTATTCCAGCGGAGTTTCCGGTGCCCAGGCTGGTGCAGGCAACGGGTTCCGGCACTGCTGTGACGTTAACAGCGCTGAGTGCGCAATACGGTGCGACGGTAGAAGTGCCCTACAGCCCAATGTACACCAGCGACATCATCACCCTGGAAGTGAGAGGCACCGATGGACCAGGCTCGGCAGAACTGGGGCCAAAAACTGGCGAAATCGATGGAACGGTCAACTTCGATCTGTCAGCGGCACTGATTGCCGCCAATATTGGCAACCGTGACACCACCTTTACCGTGAAATATACGGTCCTGCGCACTGGCCAACTCCGTTCGTCAGTCGTGTTGACCGTTACGCTGAAGGCCATCCCATTGGCCGAATTGAGCAAAACCGTAATCCGTATCGATGAAGCGGCTAACGGTGTACTCAATGTGGACGAGTTGATCGGTGATGCAACAGCAAGGTTGGGGACCTGGCCGTTCATTGCCAGGGACCAGCCCGTATGGCTGCGTTTGCTCGGAAACAAACCCGACGGTACGGCACACAACTTAACTCTGCTGAACGGAGCCCAGGGTGATCGGGTGAGTGACGGGTGGTTGAACCAAGGGTATCAGTTGCTGACGGTACTCAATACTTACCTGAGAGACCTTGGAAACGGTACTCGACTGTCGATGCAGTTCAAAGTGGCCCTCAATCACAGTACCGATGAGTGGAAAGCACTTGAGTTTCCAGTGGTTACGTACTCCATATTGAGCCTGCTGATCTCAGACAAAACGCCCTTCACCGGTGGGTTCATGAATGGTTGGATCAGCCAGTACCCCAAAGAGAAAAGCATCCAGCGCGAGGCGGATGGCAACTATTACCTGCGGCACGGCCCTCTGACGGGGGATGGTGTCAGAATCTACAAAATATATACCCCGGTCGACTATGGGTATTATCGAGTCAGGTTTAAATACAGGATCAACAAGTTTGCCAGTATTGGTGGGCCAACCAGTATGTTCATTCACCTGGCTAATTTGACGCGCAACATTATCGTCCCCAACCTCAACACATGGAACTATGTCGATGAATACCTGGGTTATTGGAAAGGCGGGAATTTTCAAGCCTCAATAGCTGTTATGAACCCGACGACTGGTGGGATCTACGATATAGATGATGTCTGGATTCAACAGCGACACTTTCCGGGTTGAGTTGCAGCAAACAAGGGGATAGGTGCAATGCACTTATCCCCTGTTTTTTTGTGTTGATTCACCCTGCAGCCAGCGCTCTCCGAAAATGCTAGGGCCTTACACATGCCACCAGTTTTTCGTCAAACTCCAGCCCGGTTGGGCATGTATAAGGATACTGAGTCCACCGTTGGGTCGCTGAGTTAAACACACATCGGTAGAACCCCCCCACTCTGTCAGTGCTTTTGAAATACCCCGCCCTAGTACAAGGAGGTTCTCGTGATTCCGGAGGTGTTGTTGTACAAGCACCGATAGAAATCGCCATGAGTAAGCCCAGTGCGATTTTATAGAGGGTGTGACCTTTGGGGTTTACGCGGGAACAGTTCATAAACATCTCCTGATTAGGTTTTGCCAAACTATTAACCCTCTGCTGCTCCCTTGCGTCTACTGTCAGAAATAACAGGTTGCTGCTCTCGTGTGAGGTTTTGACTGCCCAGCAGGCTCAGTGCAAAAAAGTATTAGTTAAAGTGTTCACAAGGATTTGTCACCACGCCTGCAGCAGGCTGTAATCAACGCACACTCTTCCTGCTGCCATGGAAGACACAACAACAATAACTGTCCTTCTGCAGCCCCCGGGCGCAGAACTGGAGTGCGCGATGAATCTCACAGCAAAAGCACTGCTTGCCTGTACCTGCATGACCCTCAGCGCCGTCAGCCTTGGCGCACAAACCCTGACCATTGCCACCGTCAATAACAGCGACATGATTCGCATGCAAAAGCTCTCGAAAACCTTCGAGGCCGAGCACCCGGACATCAAGTTGAACTGGGTAGTGCTGGAAGAAAATGTCCTGCGTCAACGCCTGACCACGGATATCGCGACCCAGGGCGGGCAGTTCGATGTATTGACCATTGGCATGTACGAAGCTGCACTGTGGGGTGCCAAGGGCTGGCTGGAGCCGATGAAGGATCTGCCGGCTTCCTACGACCTTGACGATGTTTTCCCTTCGGTACGCGACGGCCTTTCCGTCAAGGGCTCGCTGTACGCCCTGCCGTTCTATGCCGAAAGCTCCATCACCTACTATCGCACCGACCTGTTCAAGGCTGCCGGACTGACCATGCCTGAACATCCGACCTGGGTGCAGATTGGCGAGTTTGCGCAAAAGCTCACCGACAAGAACAAGGAGCAATACGGGTTGTGCCTGCGCGGCAAGGCCGGTTGGGGCGAGAACATGGCGCTGATCGGCACCCTGGCCAATGGCTATGGCGCCCGCTGGTTCGATGAGAAGTGGCAACCCGAATTCAACGGCCCCGAGTGGAAAGACGCGCTGAACTTCTACGTGGACAACATGAAGAAGTCCGGCCCGCCGGGCGCGTCCAGCAACGGCTTCAATGAAAACCTGGCGCTGTTCAACAGTGGCAAGTGCGCGATCTGGGTCGATGCCAGCGTCGCCGGTTCGTTCGTTACCGACAAAACCCAGAGCAAGGTCGCCGATCACGTCGGCTTCACCTTTGCCCCGCAACAGGTCACCGACAAGGGCACCTCATGGCTGTACTCCTGGTCGCTGGCGATCCCCACCAGCTCCAAGGCTAAGGAGGCTGCCAAGGTCTTCAGTGCCTGGGCGACATCCAAGGAGTACGGTGCGCTGGTGGCCAAGACCGATGGCATTGCCAATGTCCCGCCAGGCACCCGCGCCTCGACCTATAGCGAGGCGTACATGCAGGCCGCGCCATTTGCCAAGGTGACGTTGGAGTCACTGAAAGTTGCGGACCCAACCAAACCGACCCTCAAGCCGGTGCCTTATATCGGCATCCAGTTGGTGACCATTCCTGAATTCCAGGCCATTGGCACCCAGGTGGGCAAATTCTTCTCCGGCGCCCTGACCGGCCAGCAGACAGTCGACCAGGCCCTGGCTGCCGCACAAACCACCACCGAGCGGGAAATGAAGCGGGCCGGCTACCCCAAATAACCCAGGTTCACCCCTGTCAATGTGGGAGCAAGTCCACTCCCACACTGACCGCGCTCCGACTCTCGTTCTGCAAACTGGTTCTGATCCTATGAATGTGCAAACCGCTGCTGCGGATAAACCGCGCAAAAACCGCCTGCTCAACCCAGGCTGGTTCCTCGTCAGCCCCTCGGTAGGCCTATTGCTACTGTGGATGATCGTGCCCCTGGGCATGACCCTGTACTTTTCACTGATCCGCTACAACCTGCTCTACCCTGGCGAAAACCAATTTGTGGGCCTGGAGAACTTCACTTACTTCATCACCGATTCGGGCTTCCTGCCTGGTGCCACCAATACCTTGTTGCTGGTGGGCAGCGTGCTGCTGATCAGCGTGGTGCTGGGGGTGTTGATCAGTGCCTTGTTGGAGGCCAGCGAGTTTTTCGGCCGTGGGCTGGTGCGGGTGCTGCTGATCTCGCCGTTCTTCATCATGCCCACCGTCGGTGCGCTGATCTGGAAGAACCTGATTTTCCACCCGGTGTCCGGTGTGCTGGCCGCCCTGTGGAAGCTGTTTGGCGCGCAGCCGGTGGACTGGCTGGCGCACTACCCGCTGCTGTCGATCATCATCATTGTGTCCTGGCAATGGCTGCCCTTCGCGATCCTGATCCTGATGACCGCCATGCAGTCCCTGGACCAAGAGCAGAAAGAAGCGGCGCGCCTGGACGGTGCCGGCCCGATTGCGATCTTCTGGCACTTGACCCTGCCGCACCTGGCACGGCCCATTGCCGTCGTGGTGATGATCGAGACCATCTTCCTGCTCTCGGTGTTCGCCGAAATCTTTACCACCACCAACGGCGGCCCCGGCTACGCCTCGACCAACCTTGCCTACCTGATCTACAACCAGGCGCTGGTGCAGTTCGATGTGGGCATGGCTTCGGCAGGCGGCTTGATTGCCGTGGTCATTGCCAATATCGCGGCGATCATCCTGGTGCGGATGCTCGGCAAAAACCTGACTGACAAGCCTTGAGGGCCGCGCCATGACACTTCAACAATCCCGCCGCCTGCAAAGCTTGTTGCTCGGCACTCTGGCCTGGGCCATCGCGATCGTGATTTTCTTCCCGATCTTCTGGATGGTGCTCACCAGTTTCAAGACCGAAATCGATGCGTTTGCCACGCCGCCGCAGTTCATTTTCACGCCAACCCTTGAGAACTATCTGCACATCAACGAGCGCAGCAACTATTTCAGCTATGCCTGGAACTCGGTGCTGATTTCCTTCAGCGCGACCGCCTTGTGCCTGCTGATTGCGGTGCCTGCGGCCTACTCCATGGCGTTCTACGAAACCCAGCGCACCAAGGGCACGCTGCTGTGGATGCTGTCGACCAAAATGCTGCCACCGGTGGGGGTGCTGATGCCGATCTACCTGCTGGCCAAGAGCATGGGCCTGCTGGACACGCGCCTTGCGCTGATCATCATCTACACCCTGATCAACCTGCCGATTGTGGTGTGGATGGTTTACACCTACTTCAAGGACATTCCCAAGGACATCCTCGAAGCCGCACGCCTGGATGGCGCCACGCTGTGGCAGGAAATGGTCCGGGTATTGCTGCCCATCGCCAAGGGTGGCCTGGCCTCCACCGTGCTGCTGTCACTGATCCTGTGCTGGAACGAGGCGTTCTGGTCACTGAACCTGACCTCGTCCAACGCCGCGCCATTGACCGCGCTGATTGCCTCCTACTCCAGCCCCGAAGGCTTGTTCTGGGCCAAATTGTCCGCCGTCTCGACCCTGGCCTGCGCGCCGATCCTGATCTTCGGCTGGATCAGCCAGAAGCAACTGGTGCGCGGCCTGTCCTTTGGCGCTGTGAAATAACGACCCCTATAAAAAATGGAGGCCCATCATGGCCAACCTGAAAATCAAGAATTTGCAAAAAGGCTTCGAAGGTTTTTCCATCATCAAGGGCATCGACCTGGAAGTGAACGACAAGGAGTTCGTGGTCTTCGTCGGGCCGTCCGGGTGTGGCAAGTCCACCCTGCTACGCCTGATTGCCGGCCTTGAGGAAGTCACTGAGGGCACCATCGAACTGGATGGCCGTGACATCACCGAAGTGACCCCGGCCAAGCGCGACCTGGCCATGGTGTTCCAGACCTACGCCCTGTACCCGCATATGAGCGTGCGCAAAAACATGTCGTTTGCCCTGGACCTGGCCGGCGTCGACAAACAGATTGTCGACAGCAAAGTCAGTGAAGCCGCCCGCATCCTTGAGCTGGGCCCGCTGCTGGAACGCAAGCCCAAGCAGTTGTCTGGCGGCCAGCGCCAACGCGTGGCCATTGGCCGGGCGATTGTGCGCAACCCGAAAATCTTCCTGTTCGATGAACCGCTGTCCAACCTCGACGCGGCGCTGCGCGTGCAAATGCGCCTGGAACTGGCGCGCCTGCATAAAGAACTGCAAGCGACGATGATTTACGTAACCCACGACCAAGTCGAAGCCATGACCCTGGCCGACAAAGTAGTAGTGCTCAACAGCGGCCGCATCGAACAGGTCGGCTCCCCCCTGGAGTTGTACCACCAGCCGGCCAACCTGTTTGTCGCGGGCTTCCTGGGCACACCGAAAATGGGCTTTCTCAAAGGTCAGGTCACACGTGTCGATGGCCAGGGCTGCGACGTACAGCTTGATGCCGGCACCCTGATCAGCCTGCCGTTGAGCGGCGCCAGCTTGAGCGTGGGCAGTGCGGTAACCCTGGGCATCCGCCCCGAGCACCTGGAGCTCGCCGCGCCGGGCGATACCACCCTGACCGTCACCGCCGATGTGGGCGAGCGCCTGGGCAGCGACACGTTCTGCCATGTGCTCACCAGCAGCGGCGAGCCGCTGACCCTGCGCATTCGTGGCGACATGGCCAGCCAATATGGCGAGACGCTGCAACTGCACCTGGACCCGGCGCACTGCCATCTGTTCGACACCGCTGGTGTTGCCGTGGCTCGTCCACTGCGCGCTGCCGCCTGATCTCGCGAGAACTTTTGATGAAACTGAACAAGCAAAACCTCACGCAGCTCGCGCCGCAAGTCCGCCTGCCGGCCTACGCCATTGCTGATACACGCCAGGGCATCGCCCACATCGGCGTTGGTGGTTTTCATCGCGCACACCAGGCGTATTACACCGATGCCTTGATGAATACCGGCGAGGGCCTGGACTGGAGCATCTGCGGCATTGGCCTGCGCGCTGAGGACCGCAAGGCGCGGGATGACCTGGCTGGCCAGGACTATCTGTTTACCCTGTTTGAGCTGGGCGACACCGACGATACCGAAGTACGCGTGATCGGCGCCATCAGCGATATGCTGCTGGCCCAGGACGGTGCCCAGGCCCTGATCGACAAACTGGCCAGCCCAGAGATTCGTATCGTATCGCTGACCATCACCGAGGGCGGCTACTGCATCGACGACAGCAATGGCGAGTTCATGGCCCACCTGCCGCAAATCCAGCATGACCTGGCCCACCCCGACGCGCCCCAAACCGTGTTCGGTTTTATCTGCGCGGCCCTGACCCAACGCCGGGCTGCAGGTATTCCAGCCTTTACCGTGATGTCCTGCGATAACCTGCCCCATAACGGCGCCGTGACTCGCAAGGCACTGCTGGCCTTCGCGGCGCTGCACAATGCCGACCTGCATGACTGGATCAAGGAAAATGTGAGTTTCCCCAACGCCATGGTCGACCGCATTACGCCGATGACCAGCACTGCGCATCGTCTGCAACTGCATGATGAACACGGCATCGACGATGCCTGGCCGGTGGTGTGCGAGCCCTTTGTGCAATGGGTGCTGGAAGACAAGTTCGTCAACGGCCGCCCGGCGTGGGAACAGGTGGGGGTGCAGTTCACCGACGACGTCACGCCTTATGAAGAAATGAAGATTGGCCTGCTCAACGGCAGCCACCTGGCCCTGACCTACCTGGGCTTTCTCAAGGGCTATCGGTTTGTCCACGAGACCATGAACGACCCGCTGTTTGTCGCGTATATACGTGCTTATATGGACCTGGACGTGACGCCCAACCTCGCGCCCGTGCCGGGTATCGACCTGGGCGACTACAAACAGACCCTGGTAGACCGCTTCTCCAACCAGGCGATTGCCGATCAGTTGGAGCGCGTATGTTCCGATGGCTCATCGAAGTTTCCCAAGTTCACCGTACCGACCATCAACCGCTTGATCGCCGATGGCCGCGAAACTGAACGGGCAGCACTGGTGGTGGCGGCCTGGGCCTTGTATTTGCAAGGTGTGGATGAGAACGGCGTACGCTACCGGATCCCCGACCCTCGCGCGGACTTCTGCCGGGCGCTGGTGGCGGACGATGCGTTGATCAGCCAGCGGTTGCTGAGTGTTGAAGAGATTTTTGGTACGGCGATTCCCAATTCACCCGCGTTTGTGGCAGCGTTTGAACGGTGTTTTGCCAGTTTGCGTGACAAGGGTGTCGCAGAGACCCTGAAGCAGCTGCTCGCCAACCTTCACTGACACAACTTGGGCAAAATAATGATCCGACAATCTCTGTTCCTCGGCATCGACTGCGGTACCCAAGGCACCAAGGCCATTGTCCTCGACGCTGCCAGCGGCAAGGTCCTGGGCCTGGGGGCCGCTGCGCACACCCTGATCAGCGGTGCCAATGGCCGTCGCGAGCAGCACCCCCAGGAATGGCTCGATGCCTTTACCGAAGCCACCCACCGCGCCTTGCAACAGGCCGGTGTAGACGGCCAGGATATCCTCGGGATAGGCGTTTCCGGCCAGCAACATGGCCTCGTGCTGCTGGACGACAATGGTCAGGTACTGCGTCCGGCCAAACTGTGGTGCGACACCGAAACCAGCGCCGAAAACCAGCGATTGCTGCAGTACCTGGGCGGTGAAAGCGGTTCCCTGGAGCGTCTCGGTGTAGCGATTGCACCGGGTTACACCGTGTCCAAGCTGTTGTGGACCCTGGAGCAGCACCCGGATGTTTTCGCGCGTATTGCGCACATCCTGCTGCCCCACGACTACCTCAACTATTGGCTCACCGGCCGGGCCTGTGCCGAGTATGGCGATGCCTCGGGCACCGGTTATTTCAACGTGCGCACCCGGCAATGGGACTTGCCCTTGCTGCGGCATATCGATGCCAGCGGGCGCCTGGAGGCCGCGTTACCACCGCTGATCGAAGCCAATCAGGCGCTGGGCAGCATTCTGCCGGCCGTTGCCGAGCGCCTCGGTATCAACCCCAATGCCATCGTGTCCAGTGGCGGCGGCGACAATATGATGGGAGCCATTGGCACCGGCAATATCGCGCCGGGGGTAATTACCATGAGCCTGGGCTCATCGGGCACTGTCTATGCCTTCGCCGAGCAGCCGAATGTCAGCGTCCAGGCCTCGGTAGCGACGTTCTGTTCATCCAGTGGCGGTTGGCTGCCACTGATCTGCACCATGAACCTGACCAACGCCACCGGCGTTATCCGCGAGCTGTTCGAATTGGACTTGGTGGCGTTCAACGCCCTGGTGGCCCAGGCTCCGATCGGCGCCGAGGGCGTCAGCATGCTGCCGTTCCTCAATGGCGAGCGCGTGCCTGCCCTGCCCCACGCCACCGGCAGCCTGCACGGCCTGACCATGACCAACCTGACCCGTGGCAACCTGTGCCGTGCGGTGGTCGAGGGCACCACTTTTGGCTTGCGCCAAGGCCTGGACCTGTTGCGCGAGACCGGCCTGCACAGCCAGAGTATCCGCCTGATCGGCGGTGGTTCAAAAAGCCCGGTGTGGCGGCAAATGGTCGCCGATATCATGGACACCGAAGTGGTCTGTACCGAACAAAGCGAAGCAGCGGCCCTGGGCGCGGCGATACAGGCGGCGTGGTGCCAGTCCGGCGAAAGCCTTGAGGCCTTGTGCGCACGTTGCGTCAGCGTCGACCCGGCAAGCCGCACCCAACCCGTCGCCGCCAGCGTCGCGGCTTATCAGCAGGCCTATGAGCGCTATCAACAGCACGTGGCAACCCTTTAAGAGTGAATAACTATGTATCTGGTGTGTGGCGAAGCGCTGTTTGATTTTTTCAGCGAAGAGGATGCCAGCGGACAGGCCTCCAAAGTCAATTTCAAGGCCATTGCCGGCGGCTCGCCGTTTAACGTCGCCGTCGGCTTGCGTCGCCTGGGGATCGACGCGGGCCTGTTCGCCGGTTTGTCCAGCGACTACCTGGGCCAGCGCCTGCGCCAGGTCCTCAGGGCCGAAGGTGTGCGCGACGATTACCTGGTCGAGTTTGCCGCACCGACCACCCTGGCGATGGTTGCCCTGGGGGCCAATGGATCACCGCAATACAGCTTCCGTGGCGAAGGCTGTGCGGATCGGCAATTGCAGATCGAGCATCTACCTGTTCTCGATGCGCAGGTACGAGGCCTGCATTTCGGCTCGTTTTCCCTGGTGGTGCAGCCGGTGGCCGACAGCCTGCTGACCCTCGTCCAGCGGGAAAGCGGCAAACGCCTGATCAGCCTCGATCCGAATGTACGCCTCAATCCCGAACCCAACATCGAGTTGTGGCGCCAGCGGGTTGCAGAGTTGGTGCAACATGCCGACCTGATCAAGGTCAGCGACGAAGACCTGCACCTGCTCTACCCCGGCCAGGCGCCGGAAAGCGTGCTGCAAGGCTGGTTACAGCACCGTTGCCAGTTGATTTTCCTTACCCGTGGCGGCGATGGTGCCAGCGTGTTCAGTCGCCAACATGGCAGTTGGTCGGCTCCCGCCGTCAAGGTGGTGATGGCCGACACAGTGGGCGCCGGCGATACCTTCCAGGCGGCCTTGATTGCCTGGTTGACCGAGCAGCAACTGGATTCGATCGAGGGTTTGCGCAGCCTTGCCAGGGATCAAATCGATGCAATGCTCAAGTTCGCCATTCGTGCGGCGGCGTTGACGTGTGGCAAGACCGGCCCGGACCTGCCCTATCGCCAGCAATTAAACGGATAACCCCCAGGCAGTTTCACTATGCCATCACTGCAGGCCACGGATTGCGTGGCTTTTAGCTGCTTCTAAATATTGCCAGTCGCCGCAAACTGTACTAGACCCTTACAACGTAGAATTTTCCTACAAAGACAGGGACGACCAATGGGCAATGACCGCTCCTGTATCAAACCCGCCGTTTTCGTGGCTGGCATCCTTTCACTGCAAACCCCGGCTCAGGCCGCTTGCGTCTTCACCCCGGGCCCTGGTGACGACAGCTATACCTGCGACAGCGGCACCTCTGCCGGTGGCCTGACCGACTTGTTCGGTAAAAACACCTTGAACTTGCCTGTAGGCGGTTCGGGCACCGTCAATGGCAGCGTGGTGTTTGGCGCGGGCGACGATGGGGTCGCGATCAATTCCGGGCGTATCGTCGGTTCGGTGACTCAGGGTGACGGTGCCGATCGCTTCCAGATCAGTGGCGGCACTGTCACCGGGACGGTCTCCCAAGGCAACGGCATCGACGACTTCGTGATGAGTGGCGGGCAGATCCAGGCCCTGGCCCAGGGCGATGGTCGGGATACGTTCAGCATGACGGGTGGCACCATCGTCGGCGCGTTTGAAGACGGCGATGTCGCCAGTCAAACCGCCGGGACTATCGGCCGGGTAGATATGAAACTGGACAACAATATCTATGACATGTCCGGTGGTGCCATCCTTGGCAACCTGGTGACCGGCTTTGGTACTGACTGGATCCGCGTGACCGGTGGCAGTATTGGCGGCAACGTCAGCGTCAGCGGCGGCAATGACACCATTCTCGTCAGCGGCGGCGTAATCAATGGCGAGATACGCGCCAGCGTGGGCAACGACACCTTGGAATGGCGCACGGGTGGCCAGATCAAATCTGCCATCTTGATGGGCGACGGTGATGACACTGCGCTGCTGGCTGGCCTGGGTGCCAGCCAACTGGCGGCCACGCCTTCGATAGATGGCGGCCTGGGCAATGATCGATTGACCTTCGACAACACCACTTCGAGTAACGCCGGCCGCTATATCGGCTGGGAAACCTTCGACCTCAACAATGGCTCGCGCCTGGACCTGGCGGGGGATCTGTTCCTGGGCGATAGCGCCAGCGGCACCGGGGTGTTCTCCATCGACAACAGCAGCGTGCTGGCGGTGACCCAAGGCAGTATCCGGCCCTATACCGCCGGCCAACTGGCGACAGTCAATAACGCCGGGACCATCGATATGACCAGCGCCAGCAACAGCGCCACGGACTCGCTGACGGTGTACGGTAATTATGTCGGCAACAATGGCCAACTGTGGCTGCAAACAGTGCTGGGTGATGAGACCTCGGCCAGTGACAAGCTGGTGGTGTCCCAAGGTGCGATCAGCGGCAACACCCAACTGGCGGTGAGCAACCTTGGTGGCCTGGGTGGGCTGACCCGCAACAACGGGATTGAAGTGGTGCAGGCGCTTAACGGCGCAACCAGCACTACCGATGCGTTTGCCCTCAAAAGCGCGGTGTCTGCCGGGGCCTATGAATATTTCCTGTTCAAAGGTGGCGTAACGGCCGGTTCAGAGAACAACTGGTACCTGCGCTCCTCCGTGGTCGCCGTCCAGCCGCCCGCCGTGCCAACGCCGCCGGTGGTACCACCGGTGATCGTTCCGGAACCACCGATCCCGGCCGTGCCGCCGGTGGTCGATCCTGACGAGCCACCGGTTGAGCCACCCACCGACCAGCCTGTGGCACCGGTCGAGCCTCCGGCTCCGCCACCGACCCAGATCCCGGCTGAGGTCTCGCCCACGCCTGCCGACACCACGCCACCCTTGCCCACCGCCGTGGCCGGCGCCGAGCCGATCCCGCTGTATCGCGTCGAGGTACCGGTGTACTCAGTGGTGGTGCCGGCGGCCCAACGCATGACCTTGCAAGCACTTGGCACCTTCCATGATCGCCAGGGCGAGCAAAGCCTGTTGGGCGAAACCGGTACGGTTCCTGCTGGCTGGGGCCGGGCCTATGGCAGTGACTTCCGGCAGAGTTGGTCGGGCACGGTGTCGCCGAGTTTCGACGGCAGCCTCAAGGGCTATCAGGTGGGCCATGACCTGTACGCCTCGGTAACCGATGGCGGGCAACTCCAGCGCCTGGGGCTGTTTATCGGTCAAAGCCGTTTGCAAGGCGATGTCAAAGGCTTTGCCTTGGGTTTTGAGGGCCAGCGTTCCGGGCAGGTCAAACTCACCGGCGACAACTATGGTGCTTACTGGACACTGACGGATCCAAAGGGCTGGTACGTGGACCTGGTAGCCATGGGCACGCGCCTGGACGGTGATAATAAATCCGAGCGCGGGATAAAAATGGATACCAAAGGCCATGCGCTGGCCTTGTCTGCCGAAGCGGGTTACCCGTTTGCCGTTTCCGCGAACTGGGTGGTGGAGCCGCAGGCCCAGGTGATCCACCAACAGATTGACTTGGACCGCCAGAACGACGGGATCTCCAGTGTGTCCTTCGACTCCCAGGATTACTGGACAGGACGCGTGGGTGCCCGCTTGAAAGGCCGCTACTTGCTGCAAGACACCCCTGTCGAACCTTATCTGCGGGTCAACGCCTGGCGCACCTTCGGCGGCAGCGACACGGTGACTTACGATGACGTTGACCGGATCAAAAGTGACCACAAATCGGCCTATGCTGATCTTGGCGTCGGCGTGGTCGCCAAACTGTCCTCCAGCGTCAGCGTGTACGTGGCCGCCGACTACAGCACCCAACTGGACACCAACACACAGGAAGGTATCAGCGGCAATGCTGGCATCCGGATGAGTTGGTAGCCCGGGTCACGGCCGTTCCCGTATGGCCCTGGCTACCACGGCGCCGAGAATGCCACCCGCCAGGGGCGCCAGCCAGAACAGCCAGAGCTGCATCAGGTAATCACTGCCGGCAAACAAAGCCGCCCCGGTGCTACGCGCCGGGTTGACCGAGGTGTTGGTCACGGGTATCGACACCAGGTGAATCAGGGTCAGCGTCAGACCGATGGCAATCGGTGCAAACCCCGGCGTCACTCCAGGCGCCGTGGTCCGCATGACGATGAACACCAGGAAGAACGTCGACACCGTTTCCACCACCACCGCAGCCAACAGGCTGTACTGCCCCGGGCTCAAGTGACCATAGCCATTGGCGGCGAACTCGCCTATTTCAAACCCCGGCCGGCCGCTGGCAACCAGCGCCAGTATCGCCGCTGCGACTGTCGCACCGGCTACCTGGGCGATGATGTAGGGCAGCACATCCAGCCCTGGCAGTCGCCCGCCCACCCACAGGCCGACGGTCACCGCCGGGTTGAAATGTGCACCGCTGATGCTGCCCACCGCGTAAGACATGGTCAGCACACTCAAGCCAAACGCCAATGCCACACCGGCAAAACCGATCCCCAGACCGGGAAACGCCGCCGACAGGATGGCGCTGCCACAACCACCGAAGGTCAACCAGAAGGTACCGAGAAACTCTGCTGCGATTTTCTGTTGCACGCACTACCTCACCCACTGGCGACAGATGTGGGGAAACAGTAGCAAGGAGGAGTGAAAGAACCGTATCGGAATTATCTGAGGCTGGCAGTGGGCACGGAGATAATGCTGGGCCTGGGTTATCCGGGCCCGCAAACTGCCATGACACCGTCGCCTAGAGCGTGATGATCAGTAGAATCTCGCGCCGGCCCTGCGTGGGGCGGGTGCGTGGGCGTGCTTGAGATCTTCACGTAACTCAGTGATCAGGTTGCAGATGGCCCGACTACTGTCGAGCTTGTCGGCCTGGATGCCGGTGACGGTCAGGTCTGTACCGTCATCGTCGTAGACTTTGACCGTAAGCGACGCATCCTCGGCCTTGATGCATTCACAACGTTTAGGCAGAAAACTTCCTTCAATAATGCTGCGCAGTTCCAGTTCCGAAAGCATGGCGACCTCTCCTTCTTATCAATATTCACCTGCTGGCAAACGCCTTCAACCCACTAGCCTACTCCCCGGGCCGGAGCGCGTTGGATCCTTTTCTCATAAGCAGCGACGATGCCTATATAAGTTGTAGGGCAATTTGCAGCCTGGGCCGTAGGCTGGCATCGTGTTCGGGTTTTTCATCCTTCCAGACAAGGACGCCCCATGAACTTCCCTCTGCTCAATACCCTCTCCCTCCTTGGCCTCGCAGCCTGTTGTGCCCAGGCCAATGCGGCAAAACTTGAAGACATTGCACCTTACCCCAAGGCTGATGCCGGTTATGTGCGCCAAGTCATCCACCTGGCCGCACAGCCGCAGGAGCAGGACTTCAAGGTCGAGATCCTGGCCGGCAAGACCTTGACCGTCGATTGCAACCAACAACGCCTGGGCGGTGTGCTGGAAGAAAAGAACCTCGAAGGCTGGGGCTATCCGTTCTACCGGCTGGAGAAGGTCAGCGGCCCCATGAGCACGCTGATGGCCTGCCCCGATGGCAAGACCCGCGAGGACTTTGTGCCGGTGGTCGGTGACGGCTTTGTGCTGCGTTACAACAGCAAGCTGCCCATCGTTGTATATGTTCCAAAAGATGTCGAAGTGCGTTACCGCATCTGGTCGGCATCGGCCACCGTCGAGAAGGCCAGCGTGCAATAACGCAGCCAGTTAACGCCGCAGATCAAATGTGGGAGCTGGCTTGCCAGCGATGGTCGTTAACGATGACGTTGGCCATCTGACACCCCGAGGTGTTTTTGCTGGCGCCATCGTAGCCTCGCTAAAGCTCGACAACTCTCACATTCAATCTGTGCTATTGCGCCGCCACCCGTTCGGCAACGTGACGCAAACTGTCAAAGTTGATATTGGCCCCGGAGTTGATCGCCACCAGCGTCTGCCCCAGGGCCCCAGTACGTGCCACGTAGCGGCGGATCCCGGCAACTGCCAGCGCGCCTGATGGCTCGGTGATGGAACGGGTATCGTCGTAGATCAGCTTGATCGCACTGCACAGTTCATCGTTGCTGACGGTGATGACTTCATCAACATAGTGGCGGCAGATTTCAAAACCGTAGGCGCCGATCTGTGCGACAGCGGTGCCATCGGCGAAGCTGTCCACGCTGGGCAATACCACCCGCTCGCCCGCGCGCAGGGCTGCCAGCAGGCAACTGGAGCCTTCAGGCTCCACGCCAATGATGCGCACCTCTGGGCGCAAATACTTGATGTAGGCAGCGATCCCGGCGATCAACCCGCCACCCCCCACTGGCACAAAGATCACGTCCAGCGCACCTTGTTGCTGGCGCAGGATTTCCATCGCGACCGTGCCTTGGCCGGCGATCACATCCGGATCGTCGAACGGCGAAACAAAGGTAGCGCCCGACTGTTCGGCCAACTGCAACGCATGGGCCAAGGCAAACGGGAAACTGGCCCCATGCAGCACCGCGTCGGCGCCTCGCGAGCGCACGCCCAGCACTTTCAATTCGGGCGTGGTGCAAGGCATCACGATGGTCGCCTTGATCCCCAGTTCACGCGCCGCCAGTGCCACACCCTGGGCATGGTTGCCCGCCGACGCCGTGATCACCCCGCAGGCTTTTTGCGCGTCGGTGAGTTGCACCAGCTTGTTGTAGGCGCCGCGGATCTTGAAGGAAAACGTCGGCTGCAAGTCTTCGCGCTTAAGCAGGATCTGATTGCCGAGCAACGCCGATAGCGCAGGCGCGGGCTGCAAGGGAGTGCGCACGGCCAGGTCGTAGACCGGTGCGGCGAGGATTTTCTTTACGTAATGCTCAAGCAATCCATCGTCGGCGTTGGACTGCGGCAGTGGGCTACTCATGGGGGTCTCCTGACGTTTAGCAGAGCCCAGGAGACGGAAAAACAAAACCCGCCTCTAAGGCGGGTTTGGGTACAGCCGAGCGCTATCCCGCCAAATGAGGAATGGCGGTAATAATGCTTGGCTGGGAACGATAGGTTTGAAAGGTCATGAAGCAAAACTAACTGGCGGCCTGTGGCAAGTCAACTGCCGGGGTTTACGAGCGATATACGAAACGTATACGCTTTGTACATCAATCCCGCACAGTGAAGCTCATGGGCATCGTCAAGATTACCGACCAACTGCATGAACAAATCCGTCTCGCCAGCGCCGCCATGGACCGTTCCATCAACGCCCAGGCCGAGTTCTGGATCAAGATCGGCCTGCTGGCCGAGCTAAATCCGCACCTGGCCTACAACGATCTGATCAACAAACTATTGCTCGACAAGCCCGATCTGATCCGGGGGCGCACCTGATGATCAAGACTGCCCCACAGCTCGCCGTGATGCGCGAAGCGGGCCGCCTGCTGGGCCAAGTATTCAGCATGCTCGACAGCCGGGTCTGCGCCGGCCAGTCAACCCTGGAACTGGACGCCGCCGTCGAAGCGTTTATCCGCCACGACCTGCAGGCGCGCCCCGCCAGCCTTGGGCAATATGACTACCCCTTCTGCATCAACACGTCCATCAACGAAGTGGTGTGCCACGGCATGCCGGATGCCAAGGCCGTGTTGAAGGACGGCGATATCGTCAATATCGACATCACCCTGGAGAAAGGCGGGTTTATCGCCGACTCCAGCAAGATGTACATGATCGGCGCGGTCGCCCCCAAGGCCCGGCGCCTGGTCGAGATGACGTTCGAGGCCATGTGGGCCGGTATCCGCCAGGTCAAGCCCGGCGCACGGTTGGGCGATATTGGCCATGCAATCCAGAGCCACGCGCAAGCCAACGGCTACAGCGTAGTACGCGAGTACTGCGGCCACGGAATTGGCCGCGAAATGCACGAAGAACCGCAGATCCTCCACTTCGGCCGGCCGGGTACCGGCTTGACCCTGCGCGAAGGCATGGTGTTCACCATCGAGCCGATGCTGAACCAGGGCAGCGCCAAGGTACGCAGCCTCAAGGATGGCTGGACCGTGGTCACCCGCGATAACAGCCTGTCGGCGCAATGGGAGCACACGGTGGCTGTCACCGCTGATGGCTTTGAAGTGCTGACACTGCAGGAGGGTGCCTAGGCACCCAAGTGGGAAGCGGGCTTCAATCACCCCGCTTTCCCACCGCCCCTGGCAATCCGCCTGAGCCCCAGCACCATCCCCACTGCACCCAGCGCCATCGCCAGCAGAAACAATGGATACGCCACCCACCACGGCGTCCCTGCCGTCATCATGCTGAACTCGGACATCCCTCCAATACTGGCGATCAGGTTCAACGGCAGGAACACTACGTTGATCAGCGTCAGCTTGCGCAGCAGGTTATTCATGCTGTTGTTCATCAGGTTGCCCCGGGCATCGATCAGCCCGGAGAACACATTGGAGTAGATCTCCGCCTGCTTGTAGCACTGGTTATTCTCGATGATCAGGTCGTCGATCAAACCCAGAGTCTGCGAACTGAAATGTTCCTTCTCGCCGTGGTTGCGCAAGCGCGTCAAGACGGCGCCGTTGCTGTGCAGCGCATTGATGTAATAGATCAGGCTCTCGCTGAGGCTGAACATCTGCATCAGGTGGCGATTACTCATCGAGGCGTTGAACTGCTGCTGCAATTCCCGGGCGACTAGCTTGATCACCTTGAGATGGCCCAGATAGTGATGGATGTTGTTGAGCAGCAGATCCAGCAGCACATCCAGCGGTGTATGCAGTGGCCGGCGCGCACCCAGGCCGGATAGTTGGCTGTCATCGGTGGCAATCACCAGCAGGCGGTCCGGTGAAAACAGCAAGCCACAGGATGACACTTCAAACACTAGGTTACTGCCCCCGGAATAGTTTTGCGGGCGCTTCCAGATCAGGAACAGGTTGTCGGGATGGAATTCAATACGCGACACCTCGTCCGGGTCCAGCGCCGACGCCAGCGCGTGCTCATCGACTTTATAGCGCTCGCGCAGCAATTCACGTTCATCGCTATCGGGGTTGCTGAACAGCAGGATCTCGGCACTTTCGCGCTCGGTGCGGCGCAATGCGCCCTCGCTGAGTTCAAGGCAGATCACCAGACCTGACCCTGGCGTTTGAGCTCCAGGCGTCGCACGAACTCCTCCAGCACCAGGGAATACAGGTCGTCCTGCAAATAGGCGTCTTCGATCCCCGCGTCCATATTCGGGTTGTCGTTGACCTCAATCACCACCACCTTGTCACCAGACTGCTTTAAATCCACGCCGTACAACCCGTCGCCGATCAGGTTTGCGGTCTTGACCGCCAGTTCCACCACCGCCTTCGGTGCCTCGTGAACCGCCAGGGTGCGACACTCACCGTTGATATCCTGGCCGATGGCCTTGTGGTTGTAGATCTGCCAATGGCCCTTGGACATGAAGTATTGACAGGCAAAGATCGGCTTGCGGTTGAGCACACCAATGCGCCAGTCGTACTCGGTATAGAAAAACTCCTGGGCCAGCAGCAACACCGAATGTTCGAACAGCTCCGCCGTGGCGGCCAGCAGCGCCTCCTGGCTTTCGACCTTGATCACCCCACGGGAAAAACAACCGTCGGGGATTTTCAGCACCAGGGGAAAGCCCAGGCGCTCGCCAACCCGCTCGAAATCTTCCGGTCGTTCCTTGTAGAGGATTTCGGTGGCGGGCATGCCCAATTGATGGCTCTTGAGCAGGTCCGTGAGGTAGACCTTATTCGTACAGCGCAGGATCGAAGCAGGATCATCCATCACCACCAACCCTTCACTCTCGGCTTTCTTGGCGAAACGATAAGTGTGGTTATCGACGCTGGTGGTTTCGCGGATCAACAAGGCGTCGTACTCGGCCAGCCGTGCGTAGTCCTTGCGTTCGATCAACTCGACATCGATCCCCAGCCCCTTGCCCACCCGTACGAAATTATCCAGGGCCTTGGCATTGGACGGTGGCAACTGTTCCTGGGGATCATGCAGGATCGCCAGGTCATAACGGGCCAGACGCCGCGAACGCGGCTGGCGCCAGATCCTGCGGCTGAAGTTGTCTAGCGCGTGGGCAAATTGGTCTTCTTGATCATCACGCAACTTATGTAATGCCCCGAATTTAATGCCTTCGATATGCCAGCCATTACTCTTGCGAAACTCAACTAACAGGATCGGACTTGGAAAGACTTCAAACAACTGACGGGCCAAATCCTGCAAAGGCTCAATATTGGTTCGGCCAAAATAAAGAGTCAGGGTAAAACCTTCAGTATTGCTGTAGAGGTGATGACTCAATGCTTTGTCGAGGGTTTTATCCAGGTCATCCAGGGCCAGGCCATACAGGGATTTCTTCGTCAGCTCGCTGATGGTACGCACTGACGGAATTACCTTGTGCCCCCGCGCCTCCGCAAGCAGCGAGCAGTAGTAGCCATGGCCCAGGTACTTGTAGCTGCGGCACAGGTTGATCACCTGCACCCGCTTGCCAGCCTCGTTTTCCCTGGGGTGTTCGAGGTATTCCTGGGCGGTGACAATATCTTCGCTGGGAAAATAGGAAGCCCAGTCTTCCCTGCGTTCAACAATAATCACGACCTGACTTGTACTCTTGGGCGGTGTAGAAAAATATCCGCTGGAAGTTATTGTAGTCGCGACAGTTTGCTCGGATACTTCTCGCCAATGACTTTGTACCGCTGACATATTGATTGATCCGCTAGAGAACTTGACCTTTTCTATTAAGCACGATCTTTCAGAGAAGTCTCGTTTAGTTACGCAACTTTTACGGCGGTTACATGACTCTTTCCTTTCGCGTTGCAACGCTCGATGATTTGCCAGAATTGGTGGCATTGGAACAGCACTGCTTCACCACAGATCGACTGTCCCCTCGCAGTTTCCAGTGGATGATCAGCCGTGCTCACGCACAACTGCTGGTGGCCGAGAAAAGCGGGCATTTGCTCGGTTATGCCCTGGTGCTGTTCCATCGCGGCACCTCGTTGGCGCGCCTGTATTCCCTGGCCATCGCTACGCCTGCCCGGGGCCTGGGCTTGGGCAAGCAACTGCTGGCACGCATCGAAGCCTGCGCCGTGGCGCACGACTGTGCTTACCTACGCCTTGAGGTGCGCACCGATAACCCTGGCGCCATCGCCCTGTATGAGCGCAGTGGGTACCGGCGCTTTGCCCTGATCAACGACTATTACGCCGACCATACCGACGCCCTGCGCCTGGAAAAACGTATCCTCCAGCATACTGACGGCCGGGCCTTGAGTGTCCCCTATTACCAGCAGACCACCGACTTCACCTGCGGCGCTGCCTGCCTGCTGATGGCCATGGGTGCCCTGACGCCAGGGCGTGAGGCCCAGCGCCGTGAAGAGCTGCAGATCTGGCGCGAGGCGACCACCGTCTTCATGACTGCCGGCCACGGTGGTTGCAGCCCACAGGGCCTGGCCCTGGCCGCCTGGCGCCGAGGGTTTCGCGTGCGCATGCAGGTCAACGTGTATGGGCCGCTGTTTCTCGACGGGGTGCGTGACCCGCATAAAAAGGAGGTCATACGCCTGGTGCATGAGGGATTCGAGGAAGAATTGGCGGGCAGTGATGTGCAGCAAATACACGGCGGTGCATTGGACCTGACACAGGTCTTGGACGACGGCGGCCAGCCGCTGGTGCTGATCAGCAGCTACCGACTGACACGTTCCAAGTCACCGCACTGGGTGATTGTGACTGACTGTGATCAGGAGTTTGTCTACCTGCATGATCCTGACGTGGACCATAGCCAGCACCGCCAGCCCATGGACTGCCAGCATTTGCCGGTCAGCCACGGGGAATTCGAACGGATGTGCCGCTTTGGCAACAACCAGCTACGCGCGGCGGTGGTGCTATACCGGTAACGCGACCGCCCTGGCGCTGCCGGTCGCAGCGGCCTTGGCTTCCAGTTCGCGCACCAGGGGCAACACGCGCTGACCAAAATATTCCACCTCCTCCTGGAAATGCAGGAAGCCCGCCAGTACCAGGTCCACCCCCACCGCCTTGAGCGCGACGATGCGCTCGGCGATCTGCCGGGGCGTGCCGATCAGGTTAGTCTTGAAACCGTCGTTGTACTGCACCAGGTCGGCAAAGCTGGACTTGGCCCAATTGCCCTCTCCTTCCGGCGAAGCCCTGCCCGCCTGCTTGGCCGCATCACCAAAGGCATTCACCGCTTGCGGGTCGGCCTTGTCGATGATCTCGGCCAGTACCGCCTGGGCCTCTTCCTCGGTGTCGCGGGCGATCACGAAGGCGTTGACCCCGACTTTTACCGAATGATTATTGGCGGTGGCCTTGGCACGGATGTCATCCACCTGAGCCTTGATACCTTCTGGCGTATTACCGTTAGTGAAATACCAATCCGACACCCGCGCCGCCATATCCCGCGCCGCACGGGAGCTGCCGCCCTGGAAAATCTCCGGGTGCGGCTGTCCCAGGGGCTTGGGCTTGAGGCTGTAATTGTTGAAACGATAGAAATCGCCCTTGAAGGTGAACTCGTCCTGGGTCCAGATACCTTTCAACGCGCGGATGAATTCTTCGGAGCGCCGATAACGCTCGTCATGCTCCAGCCAGTGCTCGCCAATGGCCTGGAACTCGCCCTTGAACCAGCCGCTGACGATATTCACCGCCACCCGGCCATTGGTCAGTTGATCAATGGTCGCCAGTTGCTTGGCCGCCAGCGCCGGCTGCCAGGGACCTGGCAGGATCGCCGCGATCACCTTGAGCTTGGTGGTAGCCGCCAGTAACGCGTGGCTGAAGGCCACGGATTCATGCTGGTACTCGGCGCCGTAACCAGCGGTGAAGCGGATTTGCGTCAAGGCGTATTCAAACCCCGCCGCCTCGGCCAACTGGGCCAGCTTGCGGTTGTAGTCGATGCCCCAGTCGGTGCGTTGTTCGACCTTGCTGACCACCAGGCCACCACTGACATTGGGCACCCAATAGGCAAATTTCACGGCTTGCTGAGTCATTGTTCGGTACCTCGCACACAGGGGATGTGCAGGTTGTGGAGCAGCAAGCGTGCCAGTGTGCGCAAAGCCCCATGCTAGGGGCGCTCGGCTGTTGCGGACCTGGGCAGGGCAATGTTGCCCAGGTGGGTGAATTGTTGAATCACTGTTGCTGCTGCAACAGTCGCCGTAACAATCGGTTATAGGTAAGCTATCGGACTTTCGCGCAGCCCCGTTCTGCGCCTCGCCGAAAATAAGTCGCCTCCATGCCTTTTGAACTCAGCGTTGACCTCACCACCCTGGCCATTCTGGCTGTGGTTGCCTTTGTTGCCGGTTTTATCGATGCCATTGCCGGCGGTGGCGGTTTGCTCACCACACCCGCCTTGCTCACTGCCGGCATGCCGCCCCATCTGGTATTGGGTACCAACAAACTGAGTTCGACCTTCGGCTCGGCCACCGCCAGTTTCACCTTCTACCGGCGCAAGCTGTTCCACCCGCGCCAGTGGGTGCATGCCATCGTCGGTACGCTGGTCGGCGCGCTGCTCGGTGCCATCGTCGCCCATTACCTGCCCGCCGAATGGTTGAACAAGATGCTGCCGGTGATTGTCTTCGCCTGTGGTATCTACCTGCTATTTGGTGGCACGCCCAAGGCGCCGCTGGACGCGGATGCGCCGATCAAGAAGAAATGGCAGTCGACCCAGGGTTTTGGCCTGGGCTTCTATGATGGCGTGGCAGGTCCCGGCACCGGCGCGTTCTGGACCGTCAGCACCTTGCTGATGTACCCCGTCGACCTGGTCAAGGCCAGCGGCGTGGCGCGCAGCATGAACTTCGTCAGCAACGCGGCGGCGCTGTCGGTGTTTATCTTCAATGGTTCGGTGGACTGGATTGTCGGCCTGAGCATGGGCCTGTCGGTGATGGTGGGTGCGTTCTTTGGCGCACGCAGTGCCATCAGCGGCGGCGCCAAATTCATTCGCCCGGTGTTTATCACCGTGGTCCTCGGCCTGACTGTGCGCCTAGCCTGGCAGCACTGGTTCAGCGTGGCCTAAGCGGCGCGCCACATACAGGTCGATCAGGTAGCGGGCAATCGAGCGCGACGCCGGCAATGGTGGCAACTGGTGGATGTTGAACCACTGCGCATCCTCGATCTCGTCGGCCTGGGGCACGATCTCGCCACCGGCATACTCGGCATGAAAGCCCAGCATCATTGAGTGCGGAAACGGCCAGCACTGGCTGCCCACGTACTGGATGTTCTGCACCTCGACCTGCACTTCCTCGCGCACTTCGCGGATCAGGCAGTCTTCGGCAGACTCCCCTGGCTCGGCAAACCCGGCCAGGGTGCTGTAGACCCCAGTGACGAAACGCGGTGAGCGTGCGAGCAGAATCTCATCACCACGGGTGATCAACACAATCATGCTGGGGGAAATACGCGGGTAGCTGCGCAGGTCGCACGCCTGGCAGAACAGTGCGCGCTCCCGGGGTACCTGCACCATCGCCTGGCCGCAGCTGCCACAAAAACGGTGCTCGCGGGCCCAGGTGCCGATTTGCGCGGCATAGCCCAGGACTTTGTACAGGCGGTGGTCGCCTTGCAGCATAAAGGCCCGCAGGCCCTGCCAGCGGCAACCTTGCACATCGCCAGGGCTGTTCAGCTCCAGCAGGTACACCGGCTCGCCATCCAGGTGGCCGATGCCATGCTCGGCCAATACCGACAAGTCCTGGCGCTTGAGCCATTCCCTGGGAAACAGCGGCCCGTTGTCGTCCAGCAAAAAGCCTTCACGACTGCGGGCCACGGCCCAGCCGCCGGGGGCGTCATTGTCCAGCAGCGTTGTGGTCATCCAGCCTGGGGTCATGTTCAGTCAATCCACGAATTCGGGTTTCTGCTTGCTCATATGGGCCGCGATGGCCACGCGCAGGTCGTTGGATTGCAACATAGCAGCGTTCCAGGTGGCAACGTATTCCAGGCCATCGTTGATGGTGTGGTCACGCATGTAGCTGATCATGGCCTTGGTACCGGTCACGGCGATCGGCGATTTGGCGGCAATTTGCGTTGCAAGCTCCATCACCCCGGCCAGCAGGCTTTCATGATCGGCAAAGGTGCGGTTGACCAGGCCGATGCTGCGCGCTTCTTCTGCCCCAAAGGTACGGCCGGTGTAGGCCAGCTCGCGCAGCATGCCGTCGCCAATGATGCGTGGCAGACGCTGCAAGGTGCCAACGTCGGCGGCCATGCCGATGTCGATTTCCTTGATCGAGAATTGCGCGTCGTCAGCGGCATAACGCATGTCACAGGCGCTGATCAGGTCGATCGCGCCGCCAATGCAATAGCCCTGGATCGCCGCGAGGACCGGCTTGCGGCAGTTGTCCACGGCATTGAAGGAGGCTTGCAGTTGCAGGATCTTGCGCCGCAGCAAGCGCGCATTACGGCCCACGTCCTTGCCAAACTCATTGGCTACCGAGGCCAGCATCATCAGGTCGATGCCCGAGGAAAAATGCTTGCCGGCGCCACTCAGGACCACGGCGCGTACCGCATCGGTGTCTTCGACCCATTGGAAAATCTCGATGATCTCGCTCCAGAACGCCGCGTTCATGGCGTTGATCTTTTCTGGGCGATTGATCTGCACATGGGCGACGTTGTCGTGGAGTTCGACGACAAAGGCTTGGTATTCGGACATGGCAGTGATCCTTGGCTGGCGACTGATAAAGGCCGAACTATAGCAAGGGAGCGTCAGGGGCGGTAAGGCTGTGCATGTGCCAAAAACAGGACTCTTAATGCCAGTCAGTTAAGCGGATTCTGCTTTCTGTAGGAGCGAGCTTGCTCGCGAAGAACTTGAGAGCGCCGCGTTTACCTAGCAAACACGCGTTATCGTTGACGTCCTTCGCGAGCAAGCTCGCTCCTACAAAAAAGCCTTAATAACACAAGCCCCGCCCCACCGCAGGGTCAGGTGGGCAGCCACAGGCGCATGCGTGCACCGCCCAAGGGCGAGGCCTGGGCGGTGAGTGTGCCGCCTTGTGCTTCTACCGCCCGGCGGCTGATCGCCAGGCCCAGGCCGAAGCCGCCGGTGGCGCGGTCACGGCTGCGGTCCAGGCGGTAGAACGGTTCGAAAATCCGTGCGCGCTGTTCCTCGGGGATGCCAATGCCATCGTCATCAACCCAGATCTCGCAGCCCTTGGCGCACACCTTGACGCCAATCTGGATCCGCCTTTCGCAGTAGCGCATGGCATTGCGCAGCAGGTTTTGCAGGGCGCGGGCGGTAAGGCGCGGGTCGAGGGCAAAACGCTCGACGGCGCAGTCGAGCACCACATCAATCACGATCTCGGGGTTTTCCAGTTCGTCGTCGATGCTGCCCAGGATACTGTCGATGAATTCATCCAGCACCACGTCCACCCGCTCGGGCAGTTGCGCCGGGTTTTGCAGGCGGCTGTAGGACAACAGCTCCAGCACCAGCTCATCCAGCTCGCGGATGTGCGCCACCAGGCCTTGCAGGCGTTCGCGGCTGGCCGCCGGCTGGTCTTCGGACAGCGCCAGGGCCAGGCCGAAGTCCAGGCGCGTCAGCGGGGTGCGCAGTTCGTGGGAAACCGCGTTGAGCAAGTCGCGCTGCTGGTTGAGCAGGTGCTCGATGTCGTTGGCCATGGTGTCGAACACCGCTGCCAGGCTGCCGATGTTGGAGCTGGGGGGAATGTGCGTGCGTTCTTCCAGATGCCCCCGGCCCAGTTGCGCCGCTGTCGCCTTGAGGCGCTCCAGATCACGCCAGTGCGGTCGCAGCCATATCAACAGCCCGCCCAGCAACGCCGCACCGATCAGCACGTTCATGGTCCAGTACAGCAGGTTCATGTCCAGCGGGTCGGGCGGGATGGTCAGCTTGACCGCCAATTGCCCATTGAGCGGCGAGCTGATTTCTTCCATCCAGCCCCACTCCCCCAGGCGAATCACCGGCTTGCCCTGCTCCAGCAATTGCTCTTCGGCCGGTGTATAGCGGGCGTCCTGGCGATGCATCAATTGCACTTTCAAGGGGGCAAAGTCCCGGGCCAACTGGTCGGTGACCTCGGACCAGCGCTCCACCGGCCGGCTGTGGTACTGGCGCACGATCAGGCTCTGCAAACCCCGGGACTGCTCGATGCTGTAGTTCATGTAGCGAGTGTGAAAGACCTCGATGATGCCCATGGGGATCAGGTAGATCGCCGCGCTGTAAGTCACGATGGTCAGCAGGTAAAGACGGATCAGGACGCGAAACATGGTCTCAGCATTCCCACTCGGAACGGCTGAACAGGTAACCCTTGCCCCACACCGTCTTGATCTTGCGCGCTTCGCCGGCATGGTCGTCGAACTTGCGGCGCAGCTTGGAAATGGCCACATCCACCGAGCGGTCGGTGCCGTTGAACTCGATGCCGCGCAGACGCTGCAGGATCTGGTCGCGGCTGAGCACTTCACCGGCATGCCGGGCCAGCACCACCAGCAGGTTGTATTCGCCGCTGGACAACTCCACCGCCTGGTCGCGCCAGGTCACCGAACGTTCCGACAGGTCGATGCACAGGTTGCCCATCAATATCTGGTCGTTAGCCGCCTGGGGTTCGCTGAGGCTGCTGCGGCGCAACAAGGTACGCACCCGCGCCAGCAGCACCCGTGGCTCGCAGGGCTTGGTCACGTAGTCATCGGCGCCCATTTCCAGGCCCAGTACCTGGTCGTGGCTGTCATCGCGGGCGGTGAGCATCAGGATCGGCAGGCCGGCCGAATCGGCGCGTAACAGGCGGCAGACTTGCAGGCCGTCGAGGCCGGGCAGCATCAGGTCGAGGATCACCAGGTCCGGCGGATTGAGCCTGGCCCGCTCGCGCACATGGTCGCCACGGCTGAGCACATTGACGTGATAGCCATTGCGCTCAAGGTAACTGGCAATCAGCTCGGACAGCGCGGCGTCGTCTTCGACCAGGAGGATGTTGGGCATGGTGCTTCCAATTAATACGGTTTTTTGTCGTACACAAATCCAATGTGGGAACGGGCTTGCTCCCACATTAAATCGTCATTGCTCACAAGAGCTTGTTAGGATCCACGGCGGTGAAGGATATACGCACGTGCCTCGGCGTGCGCCGTACCTTACATTTCTTCACACACCACCTACAGAGCTTCACAGCACAGTGACGGGGGCGCCCGTAGGATGCGCCAGTCAATATTGGGATAAAAGCATGTCAAAGAATCTGTTTGCGCCGTTTTGCCTTCTCGCACTGACATTGGCCCTGAGCGCGTGTGGCAACTCCGCAGGCGACGCCCCCGAAATGCCCCTGGCCAAGGTGCGCGTCGAAACCCTCGCAGCCAAGCCGCTGTCAATCAGCAGCGAGTTGAGCGGACGCATCGCCGCGCCGCGTATTGCCGAAGTGCGCGCACGGGTCGCAGGCGTGGTGTTGCAGCGGGTATTCAAGGAAGGCCACGACGTCAAACAGGGCGACGTGCTGTTCCGTATCGACCCGGCGCCGTTCAAGGCTGACCTCGACAGCGCCCAGGCGAGCCTGCGCAAGGCCGAAGCCAATGCCTTCCAGGCGCGCCTGCAGGAGCAGCGCTACAGCCAGTTGGTGGAAGGCAATGCCATCAGCGCCCAGGACTACGACAACGCCCGCGCCGCTGCCCGGCAAACTGCCGCCGATGTTGCGGCCAATCAGGCGGCGGTACAACGCGCCAAGCTCAACCTCGGCTATGCCACGGTGACCGCGCCGATCTCCGGGCGCATCGGCCGTGCGCTGGTGACCGAAGGCGCCCTGGTGGGCCAGAACGAAGCCACGCCCATGGCCGTGATCCAGCAACTGGACCCGATTCACGCCGACCTCACCCAGTCCACCCGCGAACTCAGTGACCTGCGCCGTGCTTTTCGCGCCGGGCACTTGAAGCAAGTAGGCCAGGACCAGGCCAAGGCCACGCTGATCCAGGATGATGGCAGCCTTTACCCATTGCCGGGCAAGCTGCTGTTTGCGGAAATTTCCGTCGACCCCGGCACCGGGCAAATCATCCTGCGCAGCGAGTTCCCCAACCCGGACCTCGACCTGTTGCCCGGCAGTTTTATCCGTGTGCGCCTGGAACAGGCAGTCGACCAGCAAGGCCTGAGTGTGCCGCAACGCGCCATCACCCGCGACAGCGCCGGTATCCCGATGGTGTTGCTGGTGGACGCCGAGCAGAACGTCAGCCAGCAACCCGTGGAATTGGGCGCGGCGATCAATGATCGCTGGGTGGTCAACAGCGGCCTGAAGGCCGGTGACCGGATTATCGTCGAAGGCCTGCAGCATGCACGCCCCGGTGAAAAAGTCGACGTCGATGCCAGCTCCGAACCTGTCGCCCAGGCAGCCGGCCAGTAATCAAAGGGATCAGAGACAATGCCGCAGTTCTTTATTGACCGCCCGATCTTCGCCTGGGTGGTTGCCTTGTTTATCCTGCTGGCCGGTGCCCTCGCCATCCCGCAGTTGCCGGTGGCCCAGTACCCCAACGTCGCGCCGCCGCAAGTGGAAATCTATGCGGTGTACCCCGGTGCCTCGGCCCAGACCCTGGATGAAAGCGTGGTCAGCCTGATCGAGCAGGAGCTCAATGGTGTCGACCACCTGCTGTATTTCGAATCCCAGAGCAGCCTGGGCTCGGCGACCATTACCGCGACATTCCAGCCGGGCACCAACCCGGAAATGGCCCAGGTGGATGTGCAGAACCGACTCAAGGTCGTCGAGCCGCGCCTACCGCAAGCGGTGACCCAGCAGGGCTTGCAGGTGGAAAAAGTCTCCGCCGGCTTCCTGCTGCTGGTCACGCTGACATCCAACGACGGCAAGCTCGATGACGTGGCGCTCAGCGATTACCTGGCGCGCAACGTGATGAACGAGCTCAAGCGCCTGGACGGTGTGGGTAAAGCCCAGCTGTATGGCGCCGAGCGGGCGATGCGGATCTGGATCGACCCGCAGAAGCTGATCGGTTTCAACCTGACCCCGGCCGACGTAAATGCCGCGATCAGCGCGCAGAACGCCCAGGTCTCGGCCGGCAGCATTGGTGACTTGCCGGGCACCAACACCCAGGAAATCACCGCGTCGATCCTGGTCAAGGGCCAGCTCTCAACCCCGGCCGAATTTGCCGACATTGTGCTCAAGGCCAACCCGGACGGCTCCACTGTGCGCATTGGTGATGTGGCGCGCGTCGAGATCGGCAGCCAGGAATACCAGTTCTCCACACGCCTGAACGGCAAACCGTCCACCGCTATCGGCGTGCAACTTTCGCCAGGCGCCAACGCCCTGAACACCGCGACCCTGGTTCGGGCGAAAATGGATGAGCTGTCACGCTACTTCCCGGCCAATGTGGAATACAAAATTCCTTACGACACCTCGCCGTTCGTCAAGATCTCGATCACCAAGGTGGTCTACACCTTGCTGGAGGCCATGGCGCTGGTGTTTGCGGTGATGTTCCTGTTCCTACAGAACGTGCGCTACACCTTGATTCCCACGCTGGTGGTGCCGATTGCATTGATGGGGACCTTTGCCACCATGCTGTTGCTGGGCTTCTCGATCAACGTGCTGACCATGTTCGGCATGGTGCTGGCCATCGGCATCCTGGTGGACGATGCGATTGTGGTGGTGGAGAACGTCGAGCGGATCATGGTCACCGAGGGCCTGTCGCCCAAGGAAGCCACGCGCAAGGCCATGGGCCAGATTACCGGGGCGATCATCGGCATTACCCTGGTGCTGGTGGCGGTGTTCCTGCCGATGGCCTTTATGGCGGGCTCGGTGGGGGTGATCTACCAGCAGTTCTCGCTGTCGATGGCCACCTCTATCCTGTTCTCGGCGTTTCTCGCCCTGTCCTTGACCCCGGCCCTGTGCGCTACGTTGCTCAAACCGATTGCCAAAGGTGAGCACCATGCCAAGGGCGGGTTCTTCGGCTGGTTCAACCGCCGCTTTGAACAACTGACCGATCGCTACGAAGGCTGGGTCGCCTATGCCCTCAAGCGCAGCGGCCGCTACCTGCTGATCTACCTGGTATTGCTGGTGGGCCTGGGCTTTTTGTTCAGCCGCCTGCCCGCCTCGTTCCTGCCGGTGGAAGACCAGGGTTACACCATCACCGATATCCAACTGCCACCGGGTGCGAGCAAGAACCGGACGGTACTGGTGGCCGAGCAGATCGAGGCGCATAACGCGACCGAGCCGGGCGTCGGTGATACGACGATGATCATGGGCTTCAGTTTCTCCGGCTCCGGGCAGAATGCGGCGCTGGCGTTTACCACGCTCAAGGATTGGTCGCAGCGCAGCAGCGACGACTCCGCCGCCTCGATTGCCGATCGTGCCAACATGGCGTTTACCGAGCTCAAGGATGCGATGGCCTATGCCGTGCTGCCGCCGCCGGTGGATGGCCTGGGCACCTCCAGTGGCTTTGAGTTCCGCTTGCAGGACCGGGGTGGCGTGGGCCATGCCGCGTTGATGGCGGCCCGCACCGAGTTGCTGGCGGCGGCGGAAAAAAGCCCGATCCTGGCCAACGTGCGTGAAAGCGCCCTGGCTGAAGCACCGCAGGTGCAGCTTGAGGTAGACCGCAAGCGTGCCAACGCCCTGGGCGTGTCGTTTGCCGATGTCGGCAATATCCTCTCCTCGGCCATTGGTTCGGCGTATATCAACGACTTCCCCAACCAGGGCCGCATGCAGCGCGTGGTGGTGCAAGCCGAAGGCGACCAACGCAGCCAGGTCGAAGACCTGATGAAGATCCATGTGCGCAACAACGCCGGGAAGATGGTGCCGTTGTCGGCCTTTGTCGAGGCACGTTGGGTCCAGGGCCCGACGCAGTTGACCCGTTACAACGGCTACCCGGCCATCGCCATTTCCGGTGAAGCGACACCTGGGCATAGCACCGGCGAGGCGATGGAGGAGATCCAGCGGCTGGTGTCGCAACTGCCGGCGGGCCTGGGCCAGGAATGGACCGGGTTATCGTTGCAGGAGCGTTTGTCGGGCGCCCAGGCGCCACTGCTATTGATGCTGTCGCTGCTGGTGGTGTTCCTGTGCCTGGCCGCGCTGTATGAAAGCTGGTCGATCCCCACCTCAGTGTTGCTAGTCGTGCCGCTGGGGGTGTTGGGCGCGGTCATGGCAGTGTCGCTGCGCGGCATGCCCAATGACGTGTTCTTCAAGGTCGGCTTGATCACGATTATCGGGCTATCGGCAAAAAACGCGATCCTGATCATTGAGTTTGCCAAAGACCTGTATGACCAGGGCGAAGACCTGGTCGAGGCCACGCTGAAAGCCGCACGCCTGCGCCTGCGACCGATCATCATGACGTCCCTGGCGTTTATCCTCGGCGTGGTGCCATTGGCGATTGCCACCGGTGCCAGTTCGGCGAGCCAGCAGGCGATTGGTACGGGTGTGATTGGCGGGATGATCACCGCGACATTGGCGGTGGTGTTTGTGCCGGTGTTCTTCGTGGTCGTCATGAAACTGGTGCGCAAACGCCACGATTGATAGCTCTACCCTGTAGGAGCCGGCTTGCCGGCGAAAAACCTGAGAACGCTGCGGGGCATCAGGATTCCCGCGTTAGCGTTGACGATTTTCGCCGGCAAGCCGGCTCCTACAGGAATAGGCTATGGTTGCTCACCAAACCTGCATTTGTGAGCACCATGTCCTACCTCGCCCGTACCCACCCTCGCCTATCCGCTGCCGCCGTCCTGGGACTGGCAATCGGCATTCTGGCGCCCTTCGACTCAATCCTCACCAAAGTCCTGATCGGCTGGAACGCCGGGGTCTGGACCTACCTGATACTGATGGTACGCCTGACCATCCGCGCCAAGGCCGAGGACGTCAAACGCATCGCCGAAGTCGAAGATGAAAACGCCGCCCTGGTGTTGTTCATGGTGTCTATTGCCGCAATTGCCAGCCTGGCAACCATCGCTTTTGGCCTTGCCGGCAGCAAGGACCTGGGCACCGCCGAGCGCCTGTTGCATTACGGCTTTACCGGGGTGACGGTGATGGGGTCGTGGTTGTTGATCGGGGTGATATTCAGCGTGCACTACGCCAGGCTTTATTACACCTGGGACGGCAAGGAGCCGGCGCTGCGCTTTGCCGAGGGGCTGCTGACGCCCAACTACTGGGACTTCCTGTATTTCTCTTTCACCATCGGCGTCGCCGTGCAGACCTCGGATGTGGGTGTGGCTACCCGAGCCATGCGCAAAGTGGTGCTGGGGCAGTCGTTGATCGGCTTTTTGTTCAATACGGCGATCCTGGGATTCTCGATCAATATTGCGGCGGGGCTTTTCGGATGAGGTTTGACGTCCTTAGTTCCAGACAGTATTAAAAATCGATTATTAGACTGTCATTCCTCACAGTAGAAAAAAGTTTGGAAAGGCGTCTAATAGCCTTCAAGTCAGGTTCCGAATCACTCAGAAGCCGATGCCTTCGTATACTGTCATTTTTGACAGTATACAGTCTGGACACACTGCTATTTCATGACTCGGACAGAGCCGTCGACAACTCTGCTACTCGCACAATCATCAGCGATGGAGAAGCGATCATGACCGCAAACGCACAACAGTTATCCCCCGAGCAACAAAAATTACTGCGCCCCAAAGCACTCAATGCAACAGGCACATTCAACGCACTTATCGATACGGTACAGGTCGACTTTCAGACCTTGACCCTGGTGCATGACCGCGAGCAGGCTATCTATCGCCTTATAGCTCGACACGCTGACAACTCAGTCACCGTCACGAAAATCACGATTGAACTACCCAACAACCTTCGCCCGGGACAGGTAATACAGCTGGACCAGTGGATGTCTAACGAAGTCAACGCCTGGTATGCAGTGAAGTCCCCGACAACTCATTACATAGTAAGGTGTTCCACAGGGACTCTGATCCTTGGTAGCTTGCAAGCTGGCGTCATCAAAATCAGCGGCACGCTGGATGGCACCACCGATAAAGATATCAACGGGAACACTCACACCCTGAAAGTCGAATTCGACCTGACCAGTTGATTGCTTATGCAGGAGCAAAAAAACGCCCGTATCTTTCGATACGGGCGCTAATGGGCTTCAGGTATTTACCAGGAGTAGCGAATCCCTAGGTTCGCACCCCAAGGCTGCTCGACCCTACCGCCGCTGCTGTGTTCAAGGTCCGCATGCAGTTGCAGGTTTTGCGACAGTTTCAGCGCCATACCCGCACCGAACTCAGCGCGCGAGCCAGACAGGTCGTTATTGAACACATTGTTGTTCACCTTGACCTTATTGTTGTTGGCAAACTCATGCACCATCGCCGCCCGCAAGTAGGGCTGGACTACGCTGCCACTGTCGAGCTGGATATCGCGCCCAACGGTCGCACCAGCCTTGGCCAGGATTGAACGGGTACGCTCGCCATCGGCGTGCAGGTCATTGTCCAGGTTGTAATTGGCGCCCTGGATCACCACGGTGGACAGCTGTGCATATGGCTCGACAAAGTAGCCGTCGTCCAGCTTGATGTTGCGACCGAACTCTGCCGACAGGCCGCCACCGGTATTGGTGTACTTGCCCTTGGCCTTGGTACCGTCACTCAAGCCGACTTTGGACTCGTTCTGGAAGCGGTTGAGCTTGGCCACTGCATCGAAATACAGGCCACTTTCCTCATCCAGCCACGTTGCATAAGCACCTACGTAGTAGCTCTTTACCGTGCCTGAAGTACCGCGTTTGAGATTGAGGTCAGAGGTACTGTGACCGGCCATCACACCCACCAGCCACTGGCTGTCGGCCAACGGCGTGTCGACACCCAGGGTGAAGCCCTGCTGGTTCTGGTTGTAGCCCACGCCGGTGCTCTCGGCCACCTTGTACTTGTTGCCATAACCGCGCATCCACACACCCGCCTGGCCAGGCTCGAAACGCAACTCGCCCATGCGCGTACGCAATGAAGTCGCCTCGCCGTACCACACAGTGGGTGCCGTATTGAACAGCGCCATCACCGAGCGGGTGGCTGGGCTGATTACACGGTTGTTCGGGTCGAGGAACCAATCGGTGCCGTCCTTTTTCAGGCCGTAGGAGTAGGCACCTACATCGACCACATCACCCTTCAGGGAGAACTGCGCGTCCCCTCCGCCAGTATGTACGACGCGAATCTCTTCGGGGTTGACCGGCTCCGCGCCGCTGGCAGCGAGCAACAGGCTGTGATTACCATTGGCTTCGCCCGTGATATTCAGGAAGTCCGTGATGCCATTGGCAAAGTCGGTGCCCATGACGAAGGTCCCGTTGCCGTCAAGGCTGTCCAGGTCCAGTTGATAGAACGCGTCGGCATGACCGAATATCACCGTACCGTCCGTCAGGTTCAAGGCGCCCACCTGGCTATCACCGGTCAGTTCCCAGTATGAGGCGTCACCAACGTTCAGGCTGGTGACATTCTGCAGTTGCCCCGTCAGCCCAGCGCTGTTTTCCAGGTTCAAATGTGCGGTGCTGCCGTTTTCTACAATCACGTCGCCTTTCAAGCGGCTATTGTCGACATTCATGCTCGCCTTGGCCCCCCCATTGACTTCCAGCAAGGTGCCATTGCCACCGGTCAGGGTCGAGCCGTTGCGCACGTCGACTTCAACTTCCATTTCTTCGCCTGGGTAACCTTCGACGACAATGGCCGAACCGCTGCGACCTTCGACGCTGGAGTTGTCCAGCACCAATTTGCCAGGGCTCTCACTGCCCAGGTCATTGGTGAACAGCACGCCATTTTTGTCGCCGATAATCCGACTTTGGCTGGCTGTCGCGGTTGCACCATCGAGCAATACGCCATAGCTGCCGGCACCGGTACCTTCAACCAAGGTGTTCTGGTGGAACTGCAGTTCGCTGTTGCCATAGGCCATCGCACCGCCCATCACGCCGCGAATAGTGCTGTTGTACACCTGAGCAAGCCCGCCCTTTGGCGAATCGAAATTCTGAAACGCTTGCAGACCTACGGTGGTATTGCTGCTGATGCTGCTGCCTTTGATAACGGCCGTGCTGTCATCCAGACGCACTGCGCCGAACGTCGTGTTGTTCGATTCAACCGTGGCACCGTCAAGGCTGACGTTGGAGCCCTGGGTCGCGCGAATGTCATCGACCAGGCTGCCTGTATTGACACTCAGTGTCGAATCGTTGACCAGGATATTTCCTGTCCGCGCGCCGTTGACGGTCAGGTCGGACTTGTGATCGAGCTGCCAGTCATTTTTCAGCTCTCTGGCGTCAATGACTTTAGACTCGCCAATCAGGTGAGCCGCCTGGGCATGGGTTTGCACAGCTGCAAACATAAGAAACGTAATAGCCGGAAATTTCATCATCTTGCTCAAAGGCTTGAGCTCGAAGTTAGTAGGTGCTGACATGGTGGTTCACTCTCTGGGATAGAGCCTCTGAAAACGGCTTGGCTCGTTCCTCGGAATGAAGCCTTACCTGTACGGCGCAGAGAGTACGGAGTGAAGATACCGGCGGCTGTAGGATAAATCTGAACGCAAATTGGTAATAATCAGTTAAGACGTGACGAAAACTGCACGTTGCAAACAAGAAAAAGGCGGTAATTACCAGACATACAAAAGGGAAGCCATGCTTCCCTTTTGTCATTTCAGGTTTTGATTGATCTCAAGGTGTTGGTACAAACGGCACTCGATCGCAGAAGGAGTCTGGGTTCGAGAATCCGGTGTACACCGCGGCCAATGCACCGCGTCCCGTCACCCCGCCCACCAAGGTCGTTGTGTAGCTGACCTCGCAAGGCCCAAACGGCACCTGGGCCAGGAATGGACGGTAAGTGACATCAACGGTGAAGCCATTTTGCACATCATCAAGCGTCAACGGCGGGGTTGTAATCGTCAGCACAAATGGTCCAGGTGGAAGACCGGGGAAATCGTTGCTGATCGTAACCGTTACCGTCACGGTATTGCCCACCAGCAACCTTGGGTCGCCCGGAATGCGAAGCTGCCCAAACAGAACCGGTGGAGATCCCGGCATGCGCGTAAGCAACGATTCGCAAGACCACTCGCCCAAGCCGTCAAGGCGCAAATACACTGCTGGATCCAGCATCACCGTTACCGCATCGATCACGTTGACCATGGTCACGCCCGAGGGGTTTTCGTTGGTGGTACCGGGACCAATGACCGAATACTCGACGGGCTGCAGGCCGTTGCCATGTCGGGCAACGACCTCCCAAGGGATGGTGAACGTTGCATTGGCTCCAGGCACTATCGTACTGAGGGGAAAAGGCCCGACGCGCTCTTTGGAAGCCCCCCAGAACAGGAAAAACTCATTCCCAATATGGGGCAGCGCAGCGATGGTCCAGAGGGGAATCACGATAGTGACAGGCCTGTTCGCGTCGCCAATGCGCAGAGTGTTCAATTCCATTGAATCTTCACCAAACACCTGTGCCAGATTCAACGCAGGGTTCACATCACCTGGCTCAAGGGTGCCCGGCAGAACAGGCCCTTCGACCGACAAGTCAAGCCGCACCGTTTTAACGGGAGAATTGAAGAGTATTCCGTTGCGATCGATCCGGTAGTCCACGGTTACCGTCTGCGGCCCCAGCAACGCCGTATAGGCCGCCTTGATTGCAGCCCTCATATTGTTGAAAACCACCGGGAAACCAGTAAGTTCTGTGGTTTGCGGACCATAAGGCTCGGCCTCCCACCGCACTTCGAACTTGTCCAGCCCGATGGCATGCTCTGGATAGGTTTCAATGTGGCCGTCGATTCCTTGAACAAAATCCTTGATGTCGAGCAAGTCATCCGTGCTACCGCCACCTGGAGCCGGGGCCAATGGCAGGAAGATCGGCAATGGCATGGGATCTTCCAGTAACGCAACCGTGCGAAATTCATTGAACGATGGGCGGCTGACATTACCCGCTCGGTCCGTAATGGTGTAGAAAAGGTAATACAACCCGCTCAAGATTATCTGCGTAGCAGGCAGGAAGAACGTACTTATCGCGGGTGGTGGCAGCATCGGCCCCCCTGAACCACTCACCAGATACTCTGGGCGCGGGTCCATTACCGGGCTGAAGTAAACGTTAATCCTGTCCCCGGCTTCAAAACGCCCTGTCTGCGGGCCAAAGGTGTTGGCAGGAAAGCCGAACTCCAGGCCGCCCTGATTCACCAGAAACGCATTGTTGATAATTGTGCCCGGTGGCGCATTGATGAAACTTGCAACGGATGGCTGCTCGCGTGACGACGCTACGGCATAGGGCGCAATGGTATCGACCCGGAATGCGCAAGGGTTGGAGCTGTCAAAGGCAGCGCCTGGCACGTTACCGGCAGCATTTCGATACTGCGTATTCATGAGTTCATAGAAGCCATGTTGGAACTCGGGCGGTGGCGCAGGTATAAACCGGTTGATGATGGCCGGTACCGGGGTCTGGTTGATTTGAAAGGGCTCTACCAAGCGGGTCCAGGTCGGTGGGCTCACGGAGGTATCGCGAATCTCGATACTCATCCAGTCGGTTGGTCGGGAGATCCCCCCTGATCTGCATTCGAGCGTGATGCCTACAGGTGCAACGACCGCCGGGATCAGGCCTGTTGCATCATCCAGCGCCTCTGCAATCGTGGGAGCATCGATAATCAGAGGTGTTGGCGTAGTCGTGACGTTTGGGTTGCTACTCATTTCAGTCTCTCCTTAGTACTTAATGTAGGCGTCGCACAAACACTCATAAAGTGGCCAAGCCGCCATCGCCCAATTGCTTGAGTGATTGCCGGATGACTGAAATCGCAGCAACACTCTCTCCAGCCGTATGACGTGCGGCCAAACAAAACAACGGTGGTATTACTCGTCAGACGTTCAATGAAACGTACGGGGTGTTCCAACACTCATGACACGAAGCCCTCTGAATCAGGGCTCAGGGCCATTACCATCAGTCCAGCAATAAATGGGGTTGGGCGGTGGTGGCGAGGTCGGTACCACGCGATCGAACGGCACATACCGGGAAGAAGATCGACCGATGATCACGCCGCCCCTGGACACCGTGTAGCTCGCCTCCCCTCCTGCGTTGTTTTTCAAGGGCCGGATCAAGCGCTCGACATCAAGGATCCAAAAAGCGTAGCCCGTCGCATCGGCGACACCATTCCAATAATGAGTGAGGGTTTCCACGATATTGGGATCTGGATTGACATCCGGGTACAGGCCATAGCCCTGGAACCGCAGGGTAATCAGGTCTCCATCATGTATGTCCGCGTGAGGGGCGATGAACACCTCGACCCCGAACCAGATCGGTGGCTGGGTGCTGCACGTCATGTACCGGTTGGGGTGCGACTCCGACTGCGGGAACGTAGGCCGAGGGTAGCGGGCCGGTGGCAGGTCGGCTTGCAACCGCGCTCGCGCCACCTGTGAAAACAGTGGGTTGACGTTGCCGGCCTGGTCTTTCAGGCGATAGAAGCAAAAGATCCAGAGAGCCCCCGGGAAGCTACGGAAGACGTCGCTGGGAACCTCAACGAATAGGCGGCCGGTGGCACTGGCCAAGGGCGGTGAAACCAGGGTTGGGGCGCCCGTTGGCAAGATATTCATGTCCGAGAAATACATCAGCACCTGGTCACCGACCTCACGCCCCAGATAGCCTCCGGGAATCTCCATGGGCACCAGAGGATTGGCAATCAGGTAGGCCTCCGTAAGCGGGTCGATGGGGAAGATCGCCGGTGGCAGCAATGCGCCGCCGCCGGGGGCATCCCGGTCGATCCTGATCGTCACCACCTCGGACTCATCGAAACTGGGGCTATCGGGCGTGCCGTTATGAATGCGAAACCTCAGATCAACGATTGCACTGTTCAGCATAAAAGCCTGAGGGATATGCACGAGGAAGGGAAAATCGGCAGGCGTCATCGGATTGGGCAGCAAAATGGGTGGCGCTTCGGCGGGACGCGCTCCGCGAACATTCCACTCAAGCACGAGGTATTGGTTCCTGCCTGGGGTCGGTAGAAATGCCCAGGGGCTCGGAATTTCGACCCTCAGGTCGCTGAAGTAAAATTGCGCGGGCACCAACCCGTCGGGCAAGGCGTCAATCACATTGGGCGCGGTAATTGCCAGCGTGCCCCCAGGGCCCTGGGGAGCATTCGTGTTCGACTTGCCAGCATTGCGGGTGCTCATCGAAACCTCCTATGACTACGCGCCGGCATATGGTTTGCGCACCATGCTGCAGGCTCTGTTGGGGTAATTGAACACCTCCTTCAACCTACCGGATACTGTCAGAACTAACAGGTAGGCTCGCCGCTCGTCGGTTTCAGCAGCTTGGTTTTGCGGTTGAATCAACAAAGATTTTCTTGACGACACGCGCTTGCTGGTGTCTCCTGAAACCGGTTTCAATCCAACCTTTACTGTGCACTCAATTCCAATAAGAAAGGCCCAGCCGTGACTTCATTTTCCGCCGCCCAGCGCAGCCGCGTGACCATGCTTGACGTCGCCGAGCGCGCCGGGGTTTCCAAGGCCAGCGTTTCACGCTTTATCGGCGACGACCGCGCCCTACTGTCCGATGCCATCGCCTTGCGTATCGAGCAGGCCATCGAAGAGCTGGGCTACCGCCCCAACCAGATGGCTCGGGGCCTGAAACGAGGCCGCACTCGTCTGATCGGCATGCTGGTGGCCGATATCCGCAACCCCTATTCGATTGCCGTGATGCATGGCGTGGAAACCGCCTGCCGCCAACACGGTTACAACCTGGTGGTGTGCAACACCGATCGCGATGACGAGCAGGAGCGCCAGCATCTGGCAGCACTGCGTGCCTATAACATCGAAGGTTTGATCGTAAACACCCTTGGTCATCACCTTGAACAACTGCTGGAGCTACAGAGGGAGATGCCTCTGGTGCTGGTGGACCGCAAGGTCGACGCGTTGCACAGCGACCTGGTAGGCCTGGATAACCCGCTGGCCGTACGCATGGCGCTGGAGCACCTGGAGCAGCAGGGCTACCGGGATATATTGCTGATCAGCGAAGCGGCCGATGGCACCAGTTCGCGTGTCGAGCGCCTGCACAGTTTCCAGAGTCAGATCAGCCGACGCAAAAAACTGCGTGGCAGCGTGCTGGAAATCACCCCTGATTTGAACGCCCACCTGCAGGCGTTTCTTGGCATGTCGCCTGCAGGTCCGAAAGCCTTATTTTGTGCCAACGGCATTGCCGCGCTGGCGTGCACCAAGGCCTTGCGCGAGTTGGGTTGCCGGTTATTCGAGGACGTCGGCCTGATTGCCCTGGATGACCTGGATTGGTACCCGCTGGTGGGCAGCGGCATTACCGCCCTGGCCCAACCGACTCAAGCGATTGGCGCCAGTGCCTTTGAGTGTCTGCTCAAGCGCTTGCGCGGCGATACCTCGCCGACTCGCTCTCTGGACTTTGCTCCGCAACTCATAACACGTGGTTCAACCCACCCCTTGTAGGAGCCAGCAAGTCGGCATCTATAAAGGGGATGTTTTTTATCTGCAAATGAAACCGGTTTCAGAGATCAATAACAATGCATAAATACCCCGTTTCCATCAGCCTTTCCAGCTACGGCTCCGACTTGGTTCGCCAACGTGGCCAATTGAGTTTCGTCGAGTTGTTGGCCGCTGCCGGCGCCAGGCGCATTGAATGGCGTGAAGAACTGCTCACCACCGAACAGCCTGCGGAACTGGCCCAGGCAGCAGCAGCCCAGGGCCTGGAATGCGTGTTTTCCTCCCCCCTGGAGTTGTGGATCGCCGGGCGTGCGCAAGCCAATAGCGAACTGGCCGCCACCCTCGACCGAGCCCAGGCGTTCGGTGCGCGCTGGCTGAAGGTTTCCCTCGGCTACTTCACCGACACCAACGACCTGCACAGCCTCAGCGCCCTGCTCAACCGCCACCCGGTGCGCTTGCTGGTGGAGAACGACCAGACCCTGCATGGCGGGCGCATCGAGCCGCTGCAACGCTTCTTCGATGAGGCAGAACGCCTGGCCGCCCCCGTGAAAATGACCTTCGATATTGGCAACTGGCACTGGCAGGACCAATCCGCCCACACCGCCGCGCGCTTGCTCGGCCGGCATGTCGATTACCTGCACTGCAAGGCCGTCGCCCGCCGTGCCGATGGCAAGCTGATCGCCCTGCCGCCCGGCGCCGCCGACCTGCACCTGTGGGAACAATTGCTGCAGCTGATGCCCCAAGGTATCAGCCGCGCAGTGGAGTTCCCGCTGCAAGGCGCAGACCTGGTGCAGGTCACTGCCGTGCAGGTCACCGCCCTCGCCTGCCTTGGCCAACCCCGCATGGAGAACGCCCATGTCTGAGATCGATATCCTCTCGTTCGGTGAAACCATGGCGATGTTTGTCGCCGAGCAAACCGGCGACCTGGCCCACGTTGGCCAGTTTCAAAAACGCATCGCCGGTGCTGACAGCAACGTAGCGATTGGCTTGTCGCGCCTGGGCTTCAACGTGGCCTGGCTGAGCCGGGTGGGCGATGACTCATTGGGCCGTTTTGTGGTCCAGAGCCTGGAGCGCGAAGGCCTGGATTGCCAGCATGTGGCGGTCGACCCTGCGCACCCCACCGGCTTTCAGCTCAAGTCCCGGGAAGAGACCGGCGACGATCCAACCGTCGAGTATTTTCGCCGCGGGTCAGCAGCCAGTCACTTGTCCAGCGCCATGATCACGCCTGGGCTGCTGCAAGCACGGCACCTGCACGCCACCGGGATTGTGCCGGCGCTGTCGGACACCAGCGCCGAACTGTCGCGCCAGTTGATGACGCAGATGCGCGCGGCAGGCCGCAGTGTGTCCTTCGACCCGAACCTGCGCCCGTCGCTATGGCCCAGCGAGCAAAAAATGATTCGCGAAATCAATGCCCTGGCCTGCCTCGCGCATTGGGTATTGCCGGGCTTGAGCGAAGGCCGGCTGCTGACCGGCTTCGAAGACCCCGAGGATATTGCCGCCTTCTACCTCGACCAGGGCGTGGAAGCCGTGGCGATCAAACTCGGCCCCCACGGCGCCTACTACCGCAGCCATCTGGACCAAGGGTTCATCGCCGCCGTGCCGGTGGCCAAGGTGGTGGACACCGTAGGCGCCGGTGATGGTTTTGCCGTGGGCATGATCAGTGCCCTCCTCGAAAACCTCAGCTTTGCCCAGGCGGTGCAGCGCGCCAACTGGATCGGCAGCCGCGCGGTACAGAGTCGCGGCGATATGGAAGGCCTGCCCTTGCGCGCTGACCTGCCCGCCCTGCAAAAGGCCGGCTGACCCCCGGCGTTACACCCGTTACCTGTTGCCACAACTACAACAAGCTCAGGAGCAACCCCATGAACAACCTGAAACTCGCCACCCGCCGTTGGTGGTACATCATGCCCATCGTGTTCATCACCTACAGCCTGGCGTACCTGGACCGCGCCAACTACGGCTTCGCCGCCGCCTCCGGGATGGCCGAGGACCTGATGATCACTCCGGGCATGTCCTCGCTGCTCGGCGCACTGTTCTTCCTCGGCTACTTTTTCTTCCAAGTGCCGGGGGCGATCTATGCCCAGCGCCGCAGTGTGAAGAAGCTGATTTTCGTCAGCCTGATCCTGTGGGGCGGCCTGGCCACCCTCACCGGCGTGGTCTCCAACGCCTATATGCTGATCGCCATCCGCTTCCTGCTTGGGGTGGTCGAGGCCGCCGTGATGCCGGCGATGCTGGTGTACCTGTGCCACTGGTTCACCCGTGCCGAACGCTCGCGGGCCAACACGTTCCTGATCCTCGGTAACCCGGTGACCATGCTGTGGATGTCGGTGGTGTCCGGCTACCTGGTGCAGCATTACAGCTGGCGCTGGATGTTTATCATCGAAGGCCTGCCGGCAGTGTTCTGGGCCTTTATCTGGTGGCGCCTGGCCGATGAACGCCCAGCAGATGCCAAGTGGCTGAACGCCGCTGAGAAACACGATCTGGAAACCGCCCTCGCCGCCGAGCAGGTGGGGCTCAAGGCGGTGAAGAACTATGCCGAAGCCTTCCGCTCCCCCCAGGTGATCATCCTCGCACTGCAATTCTTTTGCTGGAGCATTGGCGTGTACGGCTTTGTGCTGTGGTTGCCGTCGATCCTCAAGGCCGGCCTGCAGATGGATATGGTCGAAGCGGGCTGGTTGTCGGCGCTGCCTTACCTCGCCGCGGTGATCGGCATGCTGCTGGTGTCCTGGGGCTCGGACAAGCTGCAAAAGCGCAAACGTTTCGTGTGGCCGCCGTTGTTGATCGCCTCCGTGGCGTTTTATGGCTCCTACCTGCTGGGCGCCGAACATTTCTGGTGGTCCTACACCTTGCTGGTGATTGCCGGGGCCTGCATGTATGCGCCTTATGGGCCATTTTTCGCCATCGTCCCGGAAATTCTCCCGGCCAACGTTGCCGGAGGCGCCATGGCATTGATCAACAGCATGGGCGCACTGGGTTCGTTTGGCGGTTCGTACCTGGTGGGTTACCTCAACAGCAGTACCGGCTCGCCGGGTGCGTCCTACCTGCTGATGAGCGGCGCGTTGCTGCTGTCGGTGGTGCTGACGATTTTTCTCAAGACCGGGGCCCGTGAAGCGTCCCCGGCAACACCGCTGCACTCCCTGGATTTGAAGGTCAGAACCTGATGAAAAAGCATGTCGTGCTGTACAAGAAACTCTCCGCGCCGCTGATGGCCCGCTTGCATGAAGCGGCCGAGGTAACGCTGATTGAAAGCCTCGACCCCACGGGCCTGGCACAGCTGCGTGATGCCTTGCCCCGCGCCCACGGCTTGCTGGGCGCAAGCTTGCGCCTGGATGCACAACTGCTGGACCTGGCACCCCGCCTGGAAGCGGTGGCCAGCGTTTCGGTGGGGGTCGACAACTACGACATCGACTACCTGACCCAGCGCGGCATCCTGCTCAGCAACACCCCGGATGTACTCACCGAAACCACCGCCGACACCGGTTTTGCGCTGATCCTCGCCACCGCCCGACGCGTGGTGGAGCTGGCAAATATGGTGCGCGCCGGCAACTGGAACCAGAATATCGGCCCGCTGCACTTTGGCTGCGATGTGCATGGCAAGACCCTGGGCATCATCGGCATGGGCCGGATCGGCGAAGCACTGGCACAGCGTGGGCATTTTGGCTTTGGCATGCCGGTGATCTACCACAGCCACTCGCCCAAGCCAGCGGTAGAGCAGCGTTTTGGCGCCGAATATCGCAGCTTGCGGGACTTGCTGCAGCAAGCCGACTTTGTCTGCCTGACGTTGCCGCTGACGGCCGAGACTCAAGGTTTGATCGGCGCCGAGGAATTTGCGCAGATGGGGCAGGAGACGATTTTCATCAATATTTCACGGGGCAAAGTGGTCGATGAAGCCGCGCTGATCGAGGCCCTGCAACAACGCACAATTCGCGCTGCAGGGTTGGATGTGTTTGAGCGTGAGCCGTTGAATCATGATTCGCCGCTGATGCGCTTGAGCAATGTGGTGGCAACGCCGCATATTGGTTCTGCGACCCATGAAACCCGTGAAGCGATGGCGCGGTGTGCGGTGGATAATCTACTGGCGGCACTGGCCGGCGAACGCCCAAAAAACCTGGTCAATCCCACCGCCTGGACACCCTGATTCTGAAAGAGCGGATTCTGCTTTCTGTAGGAGCGAGAACTAGGCGTCCCCCTCGCTCCTACAAAAAAGGCTTAACTGACTGGCATTAGGGCTTGCTCGCTCCCACGGGTAAGTGTTCAGCCTCTAGCGCCCGGTGCGGATGGTGTTCCAGATCCGCGTGCGGATACGGTCGATCTTCATCGGCATGGCTTCGAGGGCGAATAGCTTGCCCATCATTTCTGCGCTTGGGTACACCTTGGTGTCGCTCTTGATCACCGGGTCCACCAGGCTGTCGGCAGCACTGTTGCCGTTGGCGTAGTGCACGAAGTTGGTGATGTCGGCCATCACATCCGGGCGCAGCAGGTAGTTCATGAAGGCGTAGCCGGCCTTTTCATCCGGGGCGTCGGCGGGCATGGCCACCATGTCGAACCAGATGGCGGCGCCTTCCTTGGGGATGTTGTAGCCGATGTTCACGCCATTCTTGGCTTCCTTGGCACGGCTTTCGGCCTGCAACACGTCCCCCGAGAAACCCACCGCCACGCAGATGTCGCCGTTGGCCAGGTCGCCGGTGTATTTCGAGGAGTGGAAGTAGGCAATGTATGGCCGTACTTTGATCAGCAATGCTTCGGCTTTTTTGTAGTCTTCGGGGTTCTTGCTGTGGTGCGGCAAGCCCAGGTAATTCAGGGCGATGGGCAGCAGTTCCGGGCCGTTGTCGAGGATTGCCACCCCGCACGTGCTGAGTTTTTCCATGTACTCGGGCTTGAAGATCAAGTCCCAGGAATTGACCGGGGCATCGTCGCCCAACACCGCCTTGACCTTGTCGATGTTGTAACCGATGCCGGTGCTGCCCCACAGGTACGGGAACCCGTGCTCATTGCCCGGATCGTTGGTTTCCAGGGCCTTGAGCAGCACCGGGTTGAGATTCTTCCAGTTGGGCAACTGGCTCTTGTCGAGCTTTTTCAGCGCCCCGCCCTGGATCTGCCGGGCCATGAAGTGGTTGGACGGGAAGACCACGTCGTACCCCGAATTGCCGGTCATCAACTTGCCGTCCAGGGTCTCGTTGCTGTCGTACACGTCATAGCTGAAACCGATCCCGGTTTCCTTCTGGAAGTTCTTGGTGGTGTCTGGCGCAATGTAGCTCGACCAGTTGTAGATTTTCACCGTTTCGGCGGCCTGGGTCAGGGAAGCCACCAACATCAAGGGCAACAGGGCAATGGGTCTCATGGTTCGATTTCCTGGCGGTTATAGGGCTGTTTTTATGGCAGGCGATCAAGGATCAGAAGGTTAGAGAATCAACACATAGGTCTTGCGTACGGTCTCCTGGATATCCCAGATTCCCGTGCTGTTGGCCGGCAGCATCAGTGCGTCGCCGGCTTCGATATGCAGGGTTTCGCCGTCATCGGGGGTGAAGGTGCAGCGCCCCTGGATAAAGTGGCAGAACTCCTGCGCCACGATCTGGCGCCGCCAACGGCCTGGGGTGCACTCCCAGATGCCGGTCTCGACGCCGTCGCTGCGTTCCACGCTGAGGGTGGAGGCCACGGCAACCGGGGTGCCTAGTGGTACGGCGACCGGGCTTGAGTCCGGCAAGTGGCGGTTCAGGGTGTCTTTGAACTGGGTAATGCTCATGGTCATACCTGTGGTGATTGAAACGACTTAGTGCATGAAACCTTCCATGAAACCGGCAACCCCGCTGGCCAGGGCGCGCCGCCAGGGCGCGGTGTTCGGGTCGGCCAGGGTCTGGTCTTCATGGACAAAACTGCGAATGATCGCGTTGTAGCCCAGCCAACGGCACGGCTCCGGCTCCCAGGCCCTGAGAGCATTCAGGCCGCCTTCACGCAGCACCCAGGGCTGCTCGACCAGCGATGTGGCGCGCCCCAGGATCAGATCGGCCAGGGTGCGCCCGCCAAGGTTGCTGGCGCCTACGCCCTCCCCGCCATAACCACCGGACAAGGCAATGCCGTTTTGCTGATCGCACAGCATGTGCGGCCGAAAGCGCCGCGACATGCCAAGGTTGCCGCCCCAGGAGTGGGTCACGCGCACATGCTTGAGTTGCGGGAACAACTCGCAGAACAGATAGCGGCGCAGCTCCACTTCGCTGTCGGTAAGGTCGAAGTTGTGGCGCAGCTTGCCGGCAAACTGATAGCCGCCACGGGCCCCGAAGACCAGGCGATTGTCGGCGGTGCGCTGGCCGTAGGTGACCTGGCGACTGCTTTCACCAAACGCCTGGCCCTGACTCAGGCCGATTTCCTCCCAGGTACTGGCCGGCAGCGGTTCAGTCGCCACGATCAGGCTCTGCACCGGCAGTTGATAGCGGCCCAGAGGCTTGAGCGTCGGCGCATAGCCCTCTACTGCCGGCACCACCCACGAGGCCCGGACCCGGGCCTTGTCGGTACGCAGGCTGCCCGACTGCCAATGGGTGACCGGGCTGTTCTCGTAGATAGCCACGCCCATGGACTCGACCACCCGCGCCAACCCGCGCACCAGCTTGGCCGGATGGATCGTCGCGACATGCGGCGTGTACACCGCGCCATAGGCCGAGGCGATGCGGATCTGCCCGGCCAGTTGCTCGGGGCTGAGCCAGCGGTAATCCTCTTCGGTCAAGCCTTGGGCATGAAGCTTGGCCAAGTAGTCGCGCAGGCTGGCTTGTTGCTCGGGGTAGCGGGCGGCACAGTGCAGAGCCCCACCCTTGCGGTAATCGCAGTCGATGCCTTCGCGCGCCAGCACCTGGCCGACCTCATCGGGAATGCCGTGCAGCAGGTCAAACGAGGCCCGGCGCTGCTCGGCAGGCAAACCTGCAAGCAAGCGGTCTTCGCCCAGCAGGTTGCCCATCAGCCAGCCACCGTTGCGCCCGGAAGCGCCAAAGCCAGCGGTCTGCGCCTCGATGATTGCGACCTTCAACTGCGGCGCATGGCGCTTGAGGTAATAGGCGGTCCACAGCCCGGTGTAGCCGGCGCCAATAATGGCCACATCGACATCCAGGTCCTGGCCGAGGGACGGACGCGCCTCCAGTGGCTCTTGCAACTGGTCCATCCATAAACTGATCTTGCGCCATGCCTGCATGCCAAAACTCCACCACCCAACGTCGATGGCGTGATCCTAGTGCCTGGCTTCAGCCGTCGTCTTGCGCGCGTGCACGCAGGGAAATTTGTTTGACGTAGGCCTTGGGCGACAAACCCGTGTGCTGGCGAAAACAGCTGTAGAAGGCCGATAGCGAGTTGAAGCCGGCGGCAAACGCCAGTTCATCGATACGGATTGGCGGCGTGGCGCCATCCAGTGCTGCCAGCAAATGCTGCAGGCGGGCCTGGTTGACGTAGCGGTAGAAGCTCTGCCCCAGCACCTGGTTGAGCAGGTAGGAAATCTGGTTGCGACTGTAGCCACATTCCTTGGCCACCCGTTGCAGGTCCAGTTCGGGGTCGAGATAGGGTTGCTGGCGCTGGAAGTACTGCTGCAAATCGTTGGCCAGGTAACTCAGTTGCTGTGGCGACAGGCCCAGGCGGCTGACGGTCGGCCGCGTGGCCTGGGACGAGGAACGGCTGGTGGCGGGCTCATGGACCAGGGACGCATATTCGTTGACACGCCAGATCAGCCCGTCGCGCACGGTGATCGCCTCACTGGTGCGAAACGACACCAGGCCCTGGCCGCCGCGCAGCGTCACGCGATACTGGATGAACGCGGTATCGCCGTCGGTACGGATGCGATCGGTGTGTTCAATGGCCTCGTCGGGGTCCCGGGGCATGCTGGCTTGCAGATACTCACGCAACTGGTCGAAGCACACCACGCGGTTCTGGAAGAAGTCGTGATACTGGATATCCGGGTGGTAGTGCGCCATGACCCCGTCCAGGTCCCGGCGCTTCCAGCACAGGTGATGGTGTAACACCACCTCGGCAGTCGCTTGCGTCTGTTGCGGGCTATCGGCCAGGACGGTCTGTGGCATACAACACTCGCAAACGGCTAAAGCCTGGAGCTTGCACAACTTTACCGACGGCTTCAATGGCAAAATGACAGTTTTAAGTAATGGCCTTTTGCCTAAGCATTTGTAAGACATGACCCACGTCATACTTCTTGTAAGGAACTGCCGAACGGACAGCAAAAAACCCGGTGCCAATTGCGACTGAGTGCTATTTTTTAGGCTTCACGGTCAGGACCATTGATGGACCTGACGCCCTTGCCGCGAGCTAAAGGAAGCGCTCAATGAACAAGGTGGGCAACATGAATAAAGTGACATTCCCCAATGCATGCCAGCTGATGCGCTGGCATTTTCACCCGGTTGGCTTTGAAGGCAGTATGGACGCGCCTGGCAGCATGATCGCGCGATTGTTTGACCGAGAGAGTGGCGAAACCCTCATCGCCATCGCCGGCATCCCCTGTGCCACGGTGATGAACGCCACGGAGGTGGAACTGATTATCGAGGCGATCGAGGCTGAGCTGGATTCGTTTGTGCCGCCGCAGTTGCTACAAGCCTGACAGATACCCTTGTAGGAGCCGGCTTGCCGGCGAAGAGCCCGAGAGCAACGCGGGGCAGCAGGTACCCCGCGTTACCGTTAACGATTTCCCCAGGCAGCCAGCGCCTACAAGGGCTCTTGCTTCAACGCCGTGGTACCCCGGCGATCATCAAAGAACGCCTTGCCCCCCGCCACCCGGTCCGACGCCCTCGGCGCATTCGTACCTTGGCCGTCCTGCCCTTCGACATACCAGTAGCAATGACTCACCGCCCGGGTAATCCCGACATAGGCCAGGCGCAGCACTTCGTCTTTTTGCGCATTGTCGTAGGGTTCGGTATCACCGTCCTTGCCAAGCCCGGCCATGCGGTACACCTGGTTCTTGTAGGGCGAGCGGGTCAGGTGCTGGCAATCGCCCAGCAAAAATACGGCGTCCGCCTGCAGCCCCTTGGCGCTGTGGTAGGTCAGTTGCTTGAGGCGGCGCATACCGGACGGCAAGCTAGAATCCAGATTAACTACAGACTCAATATGCTTCTTAATCAATAGCTTATCGCTACTTTTTCGATACAACATTAATACCGATTCGCCCCGTTGATAGTGCGCCAGCAACTGCTGCGCCAGGGCTGCGTCGTCCCGGTCAAGCACCTGTACCGGCACCAGGGCCCTGGTTGCACCGCAGGCCTTGGCTTTCTTGCCGCTGATCGCCGGGGCGGCTTTAACGATATGTTCCGCTGCATCAATGATGTGCTGGTGGCTACGAAAGTTCTCCCCCAGCATCACCCGGGTGGTGGTCGGGGACGGGAACTCCTTGGTGAACTCCATGAAGTACTTGGGCGAACTGCCGCGCCAACCATAGATCGACTGCCAGTCATCCCCCACACATAACAGCGAGGAGTGCTGGGCACCGCGCCCCACATGCATCGCCGGCCCGCGACGACGAATCTCGCACAGGCTGGCGCGGATCCACGACACAATCTGCGGCGAGACATCCTGGAACTCGTCAATCATCAAGTGCGACAGCGGGCGCAAGAGTCCGTCGCTGAGCAGCTTGAGGTTTTCCGGGGTGTTCTCGCCAAACAGCGAAAACATGCGGTTGTAGGTCATGACCGGCGGCGACTGATCGAGCAGGTGATCCTCCAGGGCCTTCCAGAAAATACCCAGGGCCTCGAAGAAGCCGTGATCCGGGTCATCCTTGGCAAAGCTCATTTGGCCGACTGCGGTGGGTACGTCCAGGCCGAGGTTCTCGATAAAACCGGCTGCAGTGACAAAACAGTCGAGCAACGGTGCCGAAGCCAATTCGCCCTTGACCTTGTAATCAAACCCCGGGCCTGAAGAGGCATCACCGGCCAGACTGCTCAGAAGGCGTTTGGACGACTCGTAGTTATCCAGCCAGATCAATGGTTTGCGGCAGAATGCTTGAAATAGCGTACGCTTGACCGCCCATTCGGCCCGGACCGACAGCTTGGCACCGGGGCGTGCGATCTGCGGGTTTTCCCTGGAATCGAAGCCCAGCACCACCCACGCATCCAGTTCGGCGCTGTAGCCATGGCAGTGGAACGACGCGCCATTGATTTCAACGCTCTGGCGGTTCGGCTCGATCCCCTTGATCGGCCACGCGCCGGCGCGGAACCACAGGTCCTCGATCACATCACACAGTTCTTCGTCACGCTTGGCCGCCAACTCGGTGACCGCCACGCGTTTTTGCACATCCGGGTGGTCGCGCTCCAGCTCCTTGAGCTGCAAGGCGTGGCGTGCCATTGGCGCAATCAGCTCACGAAAGCGCGTATGCCGGCCGTAGAGCCCGTGATAACAGGCATTGAGTTGCTGGCGCTGGGCATCATTGATGCGCAAGTCAAAGGGGTTGCTGTCGGCCTCGTCATCGTAGAGGCCGCTGTGCAGGTTTTCGAAGGCCTGCAATCGCTCGAAGCCCGGCAGGCTACGCACCATGGGCAGGATCCGTGAGTGGAAGGTCCGCACCACGGCCTGGGCCTCTTTCAATGCAAGGGGTTGGCCCCACAGACTGAGAATCTCCATGAGCTTGCTGATGAAGTCCTTGCGCGACTCACGGGTGAAGGTCACCACGGTCATGGAACTCAGCTCAAAGCCCAGGTAATGGGTCAACAACAGGATCCGCAGGACCAAGGACGTGGACTTGCCGGCCCCGGCACCGGCAATCACCGAGGTTGACGGGGTGTCACTGAAGATCATCTTCCACTGGGCCGCGCTGGGTTGCGCATGAGCTGGCAACAGGCGCGCTACATCAGCCTTGATGCGCTTTTTCAGCTCCGGGGTCAGTGGCAAGCGCCAATCGTCGAACAGGCTATCATCCACGCCAGGCGCGCGGTGCTCATCGCTGCGAAAGTCACGAATCAACAGGACCTGGCGCCCTTCCTCGATGCCATCACGCTTACCTTCCTGGTAGCCATACTCCACGCCTGCCTCGTGCCCGCTGCGAAAGCCATCCGCCTGGCCATGCAACCACGAAAAACGATGCTGGGCCCGCAGGCGCGTCAAGCCGTGGCCAAACAGCCGGGCAGCCAGGCGCTTGAACAGCGGCATTTGCGCCAGGGGGCGCAGTTCGGGGGGCAGATCAGGGGTGTGTTGCGGCACGCGGACTCCTGCGAGGACTTGAGCGAACAGAGGCCCTATGGTCGCTGGAATCTCCCGACAGTTCCAGCCAATTGCTTTGGCTTCATGCAGTTAGGCGATGAAGTGAAGCTGGGGTCTAGTTCTGGCGCTGGAAAAACAATCGAATAACCCGATAAGAATCAGGCATTTTTTACGCTTTTTATCGATTATGCCTCGGCGGATGATAAGCCCATCAACAGGAGACGATCATGCTTGAACTTCGACCTTTTACTTCCCTGGGCGGTGCCAATCACGGTTGGCTGGATGCCCATCATCACTTTTCATTCGCCGAGTACCACGACCCTCAGCGTATGCACTGGGGCAACCTGCGGGTGTGGAACGACGACATCATCGCGCCGGGCACTGGTTTCCCGCAGCATCCACACCGGGACATGGAAATCATCACCTATGTGCGTGAAGGTGCCATCAGCCATGCCGATAACCTGGGCAACAAGGGCCGTACCGAGGCTGGCGACGTACAGGTGATGAGTGCCGGCACCGGGATTGCCCATAGCGAATACAACCTGGAGGCCACGGCGACCAAGATTTTCCAGATATGGATCATTCCCAATGAAGCGGGCTTGCCTCCTTCCTGGGGCGCCAAGCCTTTTCCCAAGGGCGACCGCGAAGGGTTTGTGACCTTGGCCAGCGGCAAACAGGGTGACAATGAAAGCCTGCGCATCCGTGCCGATGCACGCCTGGTGGCGGCCAACTTGAAGGCCGGGGAAAGTGCCGAGTATCACTTGGATGCAGGACGCCGGGCGTACCTGGTGCCGGCGACCGGGGTGATTGAGGTCAATGGCTTGCAGGCACAGGCGCGCGATGGTGTTGCGGTGCAGGATGAGCGCGTACTGCGGGTGACCGCGATCGAAGACAGCGAAGTGGTGCTGGTGGACCTGGCCTGATCTCAAGCCAGACTCAAAAACCAATGTGGGAGCGGCTTGCTCGCGATGGCGGTGGGTCAGTCACTATTACTGTGACTGGTAGACCGCTATCGCGAGCAAGCCCGCTCCTACATGTTTTACGGCTGGGTGTCAGTTAGGGGTGATCGCACCATCCACCAACACCTGCGCCTCTTCCACCAGGCGCTTGAGGTGATCTTCGCCAATAAAGCTCTCGGCATAGATCTTGTAGATATCCTCGGTGCCCGACGGCCGCGCCGCAAACCAGCCGTTTTCGGTCATGACTTTCAGCCCGCCAATCGCCTGGTCGTTACCCGGCGCATGGCTGAGGATCTGCTGGATGCTTTCCCCGGCCAATTGCGTGGACGTGACCTGCTCCGGCGCCAACTTGCCCAGCAGCGCTTTCTGCGCCGGCGTGGCCTTGGCATCCACACGAATGGCGAAGGGTTCGCCCAGGGCGTCAGTCAGGCCACGGTAGATCTGGCTCGGGTCCTGGCCTTTGCGCGAGGTCATTTCCGCGGCCAGCAAAGCCGGGATCAAGCCGTCCTTGTCAGTGCTCCACACGCTGCCGTCCTTGCGCAGGAACGAAGCCCCCGCGCTTTCTTCGCCGCCAAAGCCCAGGGAGCCTTCGAACAGCCCGTCCGCAAACCATTTGAAGCCCACCGGCACTTCGTACAGGCGCCGGCCGATGCGCGCGGCCACGCGGTCGATCAAGCCACTGCTGACCACGGTTTTACCCACGGCGGCATCAGCACGCCACTGGGGACGGTTCTGGAACAGGTAGTCGATGGACACGGCCAGGTAGTTGTTTGGCGCCAACAGCCCGCCAGAGGGGGTAACGATGCCGTGGCGGTCGTGGTCCGGATCGCAGGCGAACGCAACATCGAAGCGTTCCTTGAGCCCGATCAAGCCTTGCATCGCATAGCTGGAGGACGGGTCCATGCGAATCTGGCCGTCCCAGTCCACGCTCATGAAGCGGAAAGTCGGGTCGACCTCAGTGTTCACCACTTCCAGGTTCAAACGGTAATGCTCGGCGATAGCCGACCAGTAGCGCACCCCTGCTCCACCCAATGGATCCACGCCCAGGCGCAGGTCGGAGCTGCGGATGGCGTCCATGTCGATGACATTGACCAGGTCGGCCACGTAGGTATTGAGGTAGTCGTGGCGGTGGGTGGTGTCAGCTTTCAGTGCCTGGGCGTGAGTAATGCGCTTGACTCCGGCCAGCTTGGCCGCCAAAAGCTCGTTGGCCTTGGCTTCGATCCATTTGGTGACATGGGTATCGGCCGGGCCGCCGTTGGGCGGGTTGTATTTATAACCGCCGCTCTGGGGCGGGTTATGGGACGGGGTGATGACAATGCCATCGGCCAACCCGCTGGTACGACCACGGTTGTAGCAGAGGATGGCGTGGGAAATCGCCGGGGTCGGTGTGTATTCATCGCCTTCGGCGAGCATCACATACACGCCGTTGGCCGCCAGCACTTCCAGGGCGCTGGCGCCCGCCGGCGTGGACAGTGCATGGGTGTCGAGGCCGACAAACAGCGGGCCATTGATGCCTTGCGCTTCGCGGTACAGGCAGATGGCCTGGCTGATGGCCAATACGTGCCATTCATTGAAGCTCAAGTCAAAAGAGCTGCCACGGTGCCCGGAGGTACCAAAAGCCACGCGTTGAGTGGAGATTGCTGCATCGGGCTGGCCGGTGTAATAGGCCGTCACCAGTCGCGGGATGTCCACCAGCAATTGAGCTGGCGCCGGTTTGCCCGCAAAAGGACTGAGAGTCATGCAAAAACCTCTGAAAAGAAGGATTCGGAAAAAGAATACAGTTTACTGGGAGTTCGACCGCCAAGCGACGGTATCTATCCCACATCAACCCGCGATATTTCCCACGCGGCCTATTCATCCGTTCTGCCCTTGCTTGAGTGCCCGTGCCAACTCCTCCAGCACCAGGTCCAGGCTGTGATGACTGCTGACCACATGACTCAGGCGAAAGTGCTGCTGGTACAGGCCGCTTACGCTGAACAATTCGCCAGGGGCAATCACTACTTGGCGCGCCAGCATGGTCTGGAATACCCGGCGCATATCGACGGCCTCAGTCGAGCGCAACCAGTGGGTGGCGCCTGCCTGCGGCGCGCGGTATGTCACACGCTCGCCCAAATGCTCGACCAGACGCGCCTGCATCGCTGCCGTGTGCCCCTTGAGCAGGCTGCGCAAGGCCTGCAAATGCTGGTCAAGGCGGCCATTGTGGTACAGCCGGGCAATCGCCCGCTGGCGAATCGACGACAAACGAAACGCACGCAACAGGAATTGACGCTGCAGCTGCGTGCTCAGGTGCCGCGAGAGCAGATAACCGTAGGGCGCTTCCGGGCCCATAACTTTTTCGAAGGTGGAAAACACCATCAGTCGGTCAGGATTCACCCAATCGCGCAAGTAGCAGGAACGGGCCTCGAATTCCAACCCGCCCTGGATGTCATTCTCCAACAGCCAGCAGGCATGTTGCTCCAGCAACCCTGCCACCTGCACCTGATCCGCCAGGGACATGGCTTTGCCCGTGGGCAGACCCGGGGTCGAGGACAGCAATGCCAACTGCACGTTCTCGGCACGCAGTTGCTGTTCCAGATAGGCCAGGTCAAGCCCGTCCTGCTCGTTGCACGGCCACTCAATCACCCGCACTCCGGCGTCTTGCAGCAGGCGCAGGATCAACCAGTCACACGGCGACTCCACCAACACCGCCGCACCTTTGAGTGCCAGCACCTCGATCAGGATGGCCAGCACTCCCCGCAGATCAGCGCCGACATAGACATCATCCGCCTGCCAGCAACGTGTCGGCGATTGGGTATAACGTGCCGCCAGCGCCGCACGCAGCTCCCAGATACCACACGGCTGGGAATAGGGCTGCAACTGGCGCGGGTACTGGCGCACCAGTTCACGTTCCAATTGCAGCAAAGGGCCGTCCAGGGACAGCAGTTGTGCCGGTTCATCGGCGCTGAGTACTAACATCCCCGGCCTGCGCGCCCCGACATACAGGCGTTCGAGCAAATCCCCTGCGGTGCAGCACGGCGTATTGAGGGCAATGGGCAAGGCGTAATAGCCGGACTTGGCCACCGAATACACCCTGCCCTCCTTTTCCAGCAGCGAGTAGGCGTATTGAATGGTGGAAATCGATACATTCAAACGCTCTGCCAAGTGCCGCAAGGACGGTAGTTTGACCCTGGCCTCTGTGCCCACTTCGTTGATCAGATTGATCATGTAGCGATAGACAGCCTGATAGGCGAAGTCTGTCTGTTTATCCCTCCTCATGACGGTTTCTGCCCGATCCATGGCTGCCGTAGCGCAACCACCCTCAGTGCCCTGGCACGCCGTGCGGCCCCGTGGCCGGATCCTCGCTGTTGATACAAGCGGCATTGGCCGCGGCATTGGCGTGGTACAGGTGCTGCAAAAGCGTGAGGGGTAAACCACTGGCGTCAACAATCCAATGCTGAATCAACTCTGCCGACGGCTTGCCCTCCAGGGCTTTGTGCAGCTCGGGCAGCGCCACCAGCATGCCGGGATGACAGCGACGCAAGAAGGCTTCCAGGCGTTGCCCTTGCTGGATAAAGGGTGAAAACAACAGGCATACCAGCTGGCTTTCTTCCAGGCCAAAGAACTCGCGAGCGTAGGTCGCCGCCAGCACGCGTCCATCCCTGGTCCCGGCCTGGGCAATCAGCAATTCGGGGATTTTTTTACGACGCATAAAGCCGATGGCTTGTTCGATAAACCGCGTGACACCCTGTTGATAGTCAAGACCCTGTAGCACTTGTGCATGCAGGCCATGCAGGTGGGCCATCAGAAACGGGTTGGCGTAGGCCGGGGTGCTGAACTGAAAGGCAAACTCATCTTGCTTGTAACCCATGAAATCGTTGAGTAATGCCGTAGAGTCCTGCTCCCCACCGCGCAACAGGTCGGCCGCGCCGATGTAGGCCAGGTGTCGATGCACTTCCTTGGAGGAGGCATCCTGTGCCGCGTAATGTTCACCATAGACATCGCGATAATAGCCCGCGCTGCAATCATCCATGTGGGTGAACAGAGCGTTGAGCGCCAGTGGCCGTCCGAAGGGACCTTTCATGCCCGCAGCACGGGTGGTCCTGGCCAGCCATGCCAGGTATTGATTCTGCTTACGCGGCGAATCACTGCTGACCAGGGCATGCACCCCACCGTCCCATGCAGTGATGCGGCGATAAAAATCCCCCAGGGACAAGTAGCCGTCGTTGCACAAACTGGCGCGGATATCCCCCGAATTCATATGCCCGACCATCAACAGGTTACGGCGGCCAACATCCTGAGCCACCGTGGAAGACGGGCGTAAGTGGTTGAAGGGCATAACTTCCTGGTTTTCCACCATCAATAACTCGACCCTGGGGTCGTCATGGAAAAACAACGCGCTGTAGCCCCGATGAATGCTGTCCAGCGCCGCTTGCGTCATCCCTGTATGGCGCAGGGTAGCGACACGCAATTGAAAACTCCTCGGCGCACGCCCGGCGATGGTCAATTGGGCGGCACGCAGTAAAGCCAGTGCGTAACTGCTGCCTTTGCCGCCCCCATGGGCGACCAGTATTTTGTAGTCGCCGATTTGCTCGATGCCCCCAGCCGCCACAATCAACCGCTGAATCAATAACTGAAGTGCGGTGCGCTCCGCCCGTGAGAAGTGGCCCTGCAACCGTTGCAACACTTGCTGGTAAACATAGTTCATGGCTTGTTCGTGAATAGCGCTCATAGCTTTACTACCTGAGGTTAACTGTCAGTCCCGGGCAAGCAGTTAGGCGTGCCTGCACGAGCTGCTGTTTACTTAAAGTTGGCGCCTGTTGCGATTAAGGCTGATAGCTAAATGTTAGCACCACACAACAAAACGCCAGTTGGAACATCCCGACGAAGACGCCATCACCGGCTGAAGAAAGCCCTTACGCTGGCCTTCTGGCAGGCCTAGGATCCGTCTTACAACTTCCTACCAACCTTTAACTCAAACATTAAAGAAGGATCCGACATATATAGCGCGGGGAAGAGTCTGGATTTAGTTTGGGCGCACTTAAAGGCTCTCTCTACAGACCTATGTCCTTGGGTCGGCATACAAGACGACTTGTTAGTTACAGCGAGCCGATGTTTTGATTTGTTTTCTGCAATCATTGCTCAGTCCTTGAGATGAAAGTGACCGGGCAATTATCAGCGCTTGCTTGATGATTAGAAGATACAGACTCGGCGCAAAAACCAGTGCAGTTTGGTGAGCCGGCATGTACAGCAGTACCCATGTAAAACGCCGCTGCTCTGGGATTCAGGGCAGCGGCGGTATCAAAGGCAGGTTTTGCGGGGACAAAATCCCGGCAGAAGAATCAGCAAGGGACGTAGATCCTGTCCTTCTAAATGGCGTATTTGCCCCATGGCAAGCACAGCCGGAATGTCCGTTTACGAACATTCCCACAGATCAAACAGCTTCAACCTGCAAAGCCACCCGCTCGCGGCACGGGCATTCGTCCATGTAACGATGGGCATCGACAAACTCGCTGAACGGAAATACCCGGGTCTTGAGCGGTACCAGCACACCGTCTGCAGTCAGTTGGTTGATATCACGCAGGGCCCGTTGCAACGCTGCCTGATCCTGGATAATGCCCAGTTCCGGCTTGCCAGTGAAATTACCGATACAGTGCACAAAGAACTGAATGTTCTTCTGGAACGCGGCGCAGGCCGGGAAAGGTGTCTGGTTGCCGCCTTGCAGGCCATACAGCACCAGGCTGCCCCGTGGCGCGAGGACATCGCCCAACAGCGACATCTGCGGGCCGCCGAGGCCGTCGAACACCACATCCACACCGCGGTTATCGGTGAACTTGTTGATCTGCATCAGCAGGTCCTGCTCTTCGGTGACGATGACCTTTTCGGCACCCAGGGACAGCAGATATTCGCGTTCCTCCGGTGACTTGGTGGCAGCGATCACCCGCACCCCCAGGGCCTTGCCCAATTGCACAAACGAAGGCCCGGCACAATGGCTGGCATCCGTAACCAAGGCAAACTGCCCGGGCTTGACCCGCGCCAGGTCGATGTAGGCAAAGTAGGCAATCAACAGCGGCGTGTAATGCACGCTCGCGTCCACCGGGCTCAAGATATCCGGATAACGGGTCAGGGCCGAACGGGGCAGGACAATCAGCTCGCCATACACTGGGTAATCATTGGGGCTCTCGGCTGGGAAGCTGGCGACCTTGTCACCCACCGCCAGGTCATCGACACCCTCGCCCACCGCCACGACTACGCCAGCCATTTCATGGCCAAGGCCCGAAGGCAAGCGAGCATGGGAAGACGCCAGGTTCTGCCGCCAGAGAATGTCGTACCAGCTGATGCCAATCGCTTCGACACGCACCTGCACTTCGCCCGGTGCGGGCAACGTGGCTTCATGCTCTTCGCACTTGAGCACCTCGGCCGGACCAAACTTGTGAAAACGGATCGTGCGGGACATCGCAAACCTCGCCAAAGTAACCTCTAATGCCATGAACTTTATCTGGGCTTTCGGGGCAAGGCCACCGGTCGCCATTAATAGTCGTCATGTCTGTCATTGATTCCACCGCCTAGGAAAATATCCTAGGCGGCGTAGGAAAACTGAATTAGCCGGTGCAGAGTACCAGCCTTTCCCCGTAAGATTCATGCCGGCCATTGTTGTCATGTGGCCGCTCACGTCAAGTTTGCTGAATCTGCCAGGACACAAGATGAACCGTAACGACCTGCGTCGTGTCGACCTGAACCTGTTGATCGTGTTCGAAACCTTGATGCATGAGCGCAGTGTGACCCGTGCCGCCGAGAAGTTGTTCCTCGGCCAGCCGGCCATCAGCGCTGCCTTGTCACGCCTGCGCGGGCTGTTCGATGACCCGCTGTTCGTGCGTACCGGGCGCAGCATGGAGCCCTCGGCCCGGGCGGTGGAGATCTTCGCCCTGCTCTCGCCGGCCCTGGACTCGATTTCCACCGCCGTCAGCCGCGCCGCCGAATTCGATCCAGCCACCAGCACCGCCGTGTTTCGCATTGGCCTGTCGGACGATGTCGAGTTTGCCTTGCTGCCGCAACTGCTCAAACGCCTGCGCGCCGAAGCACCGGGTATCGTGCTGGTAATCCGTCGCGTCAATTACATCCTGATGCCGGGCCTGCTGGCCTCCGGGGAAATCTCCATCGGTGTCAGCTACACCACCGACCTGCCGGCCAACGCCAAGCGCAAGGTCCTGCGCCGCAGCCTGCCCAAACTGCTACGCGCCGACAGCGTGCCTGGCGCATTGAGCCTGGACGACTTCTGCGCCCGCCCCCACGCCCTGGTCTCCTTCGCCGGTGACCTGAGTGGGTTCATTGATGAAGAGTTGGAAAAGCTCGACCGCAAGCGCCATGTGGTCCTGGCGGTTCCGCAGTTCAACGGCCTGGGTACCTTGCTGGCCGGCACCGACATCCTGGCGACCGTGCCGGACTACACCGCCGAAGCCCTGACCGCTGCTGGCGGCTTGCGCGCCGAAGACCCGCCGTTGCCGGTACGCAGTTTTGAACTGCACATGGCGTGGCGCGGCTCCCAGGATAACGATCCGGGTGAGCGCTGGTTGCGGTCGCGGATTCAGATGTTTTTTGGGGACCCGGACAGTCTCTAGGTGTCGGCGGGCAGGCTGTTCAACTGATCATTTCTGCCTTTCCACAAACCATGGAGCTCCATTCACTTCCAGTGGATTGCTACATTGGGGGCATATCTGAGGGCATGCTTTGATAAGGAGAGTCGCCCGCTCCTCCCAATCTTCAACGGCGACCGCTGCCCGCATGACCGTGGTGTAACCGGGCTACGTTCTGATCGATGCGGTCTTGGATCGTTCGCAAGGTGTCTCGAGTAATAACCTGCGGGTATAGGTTCTCGGCGATGCTTGCAAATCGGCTCGCCACATCGCAAATGCCGTCAATCATTCTACCGGCAACGTCCGGGGGCACCTCGGCTTCCTCGGCAAGCCGAAGCATTTGCGTGCGGGAAATCGATAGGGCTTCTCCCATCACATCCATCTGGTGATATCCACCTGGCCCCTCGCAGAAGGTCACATCGTAAGCCGGGGACAGTTGCCACTGGCCGTCTTGCGACATGATGTAGGCAAAGTTTTTGGAGTGATCGTCTCGGTTGTTGAACGCAACATTGAAGACAGCACGTTCGAAGGCCACCGCCATCTCTCGCACGTCATTGGTGCACATCTGTGTTGCCCGCAAGAAGTTGACGTAATCCAACACCCCCGGAGACCGGTAATTCGCCCCCGTAAAGGCCGCGAGGCTTTGCATGGGTACGCGCATACCATCCCGACGGTCAAATCGCTTACTAGCAAACGCAGCCAACCCATTAGGCAGACTGAAGTACTGCGTGTCAGGGGTGTTGATGCCGCACATGCGCAGGCACTCGGCGTAGACCATTTCGATAGCGCACACTTCGGCATGCTCTTCTTTCGCCGGGAACTTGACCAACCAAGCTTCAAAGCCTGCCGTAACGGCAGTGGTAAAACGGCCAGTTTCGGGGTCGCGATAGACGAGGGCCTTAGGCCTTGCACCTTGAGGCGAGCCACCCACCAGCAGCAACGTCTGCAGGAACTCACCACCGTCTCCATGGAGCACTTCCTGCACTTGGGCAGCAAGCTGTTCCAGCGGGATGTGGACTTCAGACTCCTGACCTTCGGGCGCCACGGGCTCAAACGTCATGGCCCCCATTGCATTGCTACCGATGTAGGCCAGCCGTTCCAGTGAGCCGATGCGCGCCGTGGTGAGCCCGCGGCGCCTGAACATACGGTCCATCAGCAACATGCCCCACCCATCCGGCAACGCATCGTAAACAGGCCCTGGTAAGTACAGTTGGTGGTCTGGAAAATCTTGGCGCAACTGAGCTCCCTCCAACGCAAGCCTGTAGGAGGACAGTTCCAAGCCCCGTTGCCTGGCTTCATTGCTGTACTCGAACACAATCAGCGGGCGACCGGTAAGGGCCGTTGTGGAGACCAGCGTGCCCCATTGCCATCGTTCACCCCAGCCCTCGTAGAAGACGTTCACCTGCTCAAGCATTGCCGGACTTCCTCTTTGTACGGAGGCGATTGGCGCTGTTTTCGTAGCGTCGAATATCATCGATGCTGTCCAGCTTTGGCAGGAACAGGCCTTCAAGTTCCTTGATTCGACCAAGAGCAATCGCCACACGGACGACGTTCTCGAATCCGACATTGCGCCCTGCTTCAAGGTTGGACACTGTGTTTGTGCCGATGCCGGCACGTCCGGCCAAGTCGGCTTGCGTCATGTCCAGCGCCAAGCGCTCTGTACGCAGGCGATCGCAGAGGCGCTTGACGACCTCACTCGGCTTGCTGAAGCTTAAATCCAACATAGTGTGCACCAAACCAATTCCGTGCCAGTTAATCCACAAAATTATAGAATTAACGACCAACCCTATCAAGTAACTTAACTCACAGAACCTGGGGCTTATCGAATAATTTCCAGCTATAACCACAATATAATGGATTTACCTACCATAAAAGCCAAAAAAATGAGAACTATTGGCGCCGTTAAGAGCCGTATTCTGGGTTAAGGCTGACTTGCGCCCGAGCCCAGTTAGCGTTGGGTGGGAAAATGGGGCACGCTAGAAATTTCGAGACCTGAAATCGCCGTACTAGAGCCCACTCAAAATGTTCTTTGGGGATCCAGAGAGTCTCTGAAAAACCGGCTGAAACCGCTAATACCCAAACAGCGACTTGCTCTCCAGATACTCGTCAAACCCGTACTCGCCCCACTCACGACCGTTGCCCGACTGCTTGTAGCCGCCAAACGGCGCGGCCTGGTCGGCACGGGCACCATTGAGGTGGACCATGCCGGTACGCAGTTGACGGGCAACCTGGCGGCTGCGTTCAAGACTGGCCGAGGTGACGTAGCCAGACAGGCCATAGGGGCTGTCGTTGGCGATGGCTATCGCCTCGGTTTCGCTGTCATACGGGATGATCGCCAAGACCGGGCCGAAGATTTCTTCGCGCGCCACCAGCATGTCCGGTGTGACATCGGCAAATACAGTCGGTCGCACGTAGTAACCACGCTCAATACCTTCAGGACGCCCTGCTCCCCCAGCAGCCAACTGCGAACCTTCGGCGATGGCCTGGGCGATCAAGGCCTGGACCCGAGCGAACTGCATGCCGTTGGCGACAGGGCCGATAGCCATGAGCGGGTTGCTGTCGTCGTAACACACCTGCGCGAGCACTTGCCGGGCGATCTCGATCACCGCCGGTTGCTGTGCACGCGGCACCAACAGGCGTGTCGGCGCGTTGCATGACTGGCCACTGTTGCGCATGCAGCCCAGCACCCCATGACGCACCGCGCTGGGCAGGCAGGCATCGTCGAGCAGGATATTCGCGGATTTGCCGCCCAGTTCCTGGGACACACGCTTGACTGTCTCCGCCGCCGCCTTGGCCACCGCGACGCCCGCGCGGGTGGAACCAGTGAAAGACACCATGTCCACCTCGGCATGGCTTGCCAGCGCGGCGCCCACCCCGGGGCCGTCGCCGTTGACCAGGTTGAACACACCCTTGGGCACCCCGGCCTCATGCAGCACCTGGGCAATGATTCGGGCCGACAACGGCGCACGCTCACTGGGTTTGAGCACAACGGTGCAACCCACCGCCAGCGCTGGCGCGAGCTTGCAGGTGAGTTGGTTGAGCGGCCAGTTCCAGGGCGTGATCAGGGCGCACACGCCGATGGGCTCGCGCACCACCAGCGTATTACCCAGGCGTCGTTCGAAGCGGTACTCGCGTAGCACCTCCAACGCCTGTGTCAGGTGGCCCAGGCCTGCCGGCACATGGGCACTGCGGGCCAGGGACAGCGGTGCGCCCATCTCCAGGTGCACCGCTTCAATCAACGCCTCGCTGTGGTGTTTGTAGGCTTGGATAATGCGTTGCAGCAGTTCGATGCGTGCCTCCAGAGAACTCGCCGCGAACCCCGAAAACGCTTGCCTGGCCGCGCTGACCGCACGGTCCACGTCATGGCTATCGCCAAGGATAATGCGCCCGACAACCTGCTCGGTAGAGGGGTTTACCACGGTTTCGACGGTTGTACCGTGGGGCTGGACCCAGGCACCGTCAATATAGAACTCAAACAGGTCCGACATGCTTTGGACTCCCTTCAGGCCACGTGTTTCAGGGCGCTCGCCAGGGTGTCGAACACCTGGGCGATCTCCTGTGGGCTGATCACCAGCGGTGGCGATATCACGATGGTGTCGCCCGAGCCGCGCACCAGTACGCCGTTATCGAAGCACCACTGCGCAACTTCGCTACCCCGCGCACCTGGAGCGCCTGGACGCGGCTCAAGTTCAACGGCGCAGAGCAAACCGATAGCGCGTACGTCCAGCACCGGTCCGACGCCCTGCAACGCGAGTGCGGTCGACTGCCAGAGCCCGCTCACAGCGTTGACGTGTTGGTTGATGCCCAATTCACGATGCACCTCAAGGGTCGCCAACCCGGCCGCACACGCCAGCGGATGCGCCGAATAGGTGTAGCCGTGCATCAGTTCAATGACATTGGCCGGCCCGGCCATGAACGCTTCATATACCGCACCGCTGACCAGTACCCCACCCATGGGTACCGCGCCGTTGGTCAGGCCTTTGGCGGTGGTGATCAGGTCCGGGGTCACGCCGAAGGCTTGCGCGGCAAAGGCAGCACCGACACGACCAAAGCCGGTGATCACCTCGTCGAAAATCAGCAGCACGCCGTGCCGCGTGCAAATCTCACGCAGGCGCTGCAAATAGCCCTGGGGCGGTGGGTAAACGCCGCCTGAACCGGTCACTGGCTCGACAATCACGGCGGCCACGGTGCTGGGGTCCTGGATGTCCAGCAACTGTGTCAGCGCATCGGCGTAACTGGCGCCCTGCTGCGGCTGCCCGACGCTGAAACGCATCCCCGCGTCATACGGCAGCGGCAGGTGCGAGACCTCCCCCAGCAGCGGGCCAAAGTCACGCTTCTGACGGCCGATGCCGGAGACCGACAGCCCACCGAAGCCCATGCCATGATAGCCCTTGGCGCGCCCGATAAACTGGGTACGGCGGCAGTCGCCACGCGCCTGGTGATAAGCCCGCGCGATCTTCAGCGCGGTGTCCACCGCCTCAGAGCCCGAGTTGGTGAAGAACACTTGCTCCATGCCGGCGGGGCTGATTTCGATCAGGCGCTCGGCCATTTCCAAGGCCTGGGGGTGGCTCATCTTGAATGACGACACAAAGTCCAGGCGCCCCGCCGCTTCACGAATGGCTTCGACGATTTTCGGCTGGCCATGCCCAGCGTTGACGCACCACAGCCCCGCCATCGCGTCGAGTACGCGGCGTCCATCGGTGGTGGTGTAGTGCATGCCGTCGGCACTGGCGAACATCATCGGTTGTTGCTGGAACTGACGCATCGGGGTAAACGGTGCCCAGAACGCGCCGCTGGCGGAACCTGAAGGGTTGGAAAGATCGTTCATGGCGACTCCTGCAAAGCAATGGTTGGATGGCCGGTCAGCGTCGGGCGCTGCAACGGGCCTGCGTTAACGTTGACGCTGCGGTCCACAGACAAGATGCCGTGTTCGATGCGGCAAGTGACCTGGTCACAAAACGCGGTCTCGACAAACTGCCAGGTCATGCACAACACCCCGTCGTCGCTCCAGCGCGCCTGCGCGACCACCGGGGTGAGCTCCGGCTGATATTGGTGATGCAGATAGTGGCCGGTCATGCTGGTCTGGCTTTCGATGCCATCGGCCAGCCCGGCGCGAATACAGTGGGTGCCACGGGGGTCGGTGAGGTAGAAATCACAATGTTCACTGCCGAACTGCAGGCGTACCTCGTTGACCTGGTCTTCATTGGCCTCGATGACGAACGTGCCGCTGAACTCGGCCTGGCGCGGTGAGTGCGAAGCACCGGACATGACGGGCCGCTGCTGGTGCGCCAGCAACGCCGCCAGTTCGGCATCCACCGCGCCGTCGGTGGGCACGCCCAGCGCCGGCAACAGGTGTTCCCAGAGCAAGCTGTGCAAGCGCCGCTCGCCCAGTGGCAGCCCGGCGGTAAACGCAATCACCGCGTTATGGCGGGGCAACACGATGCACTGCTGGCCAAACACGCCTGAGGCGTAATAACCACCGTGCTGGGTCATCCACCACTGATAGCCGTAGCCTTCGCGGCGCGTGATCCCGGCGTCGCTCGACTCGTCGCGGCCCAGGTAGCGCTTGCCATCGAAGGCGCCCATCCACACATCATCGACCTGCCCACGGGTGGCTTCGGCCACCCATTCGCGGGACAGCAATTGCTGCCCCTCCCAGTTGCCTTGTTGCAGATGCAGCACGCCGAACTTGAGCAGGTCTTCGGTACGGCAACTGAGGCCATTGCCGCCGGTGTTGAAACCTCCTGGTGCAAGGTCCCACTCGATCGGGCCCATGCCCATGGGCTGGAAGATCCGCGCGTTGCACAGGTCGAACGCCGTCTGGCCGCTGACCACACTGACAATCGCCGAGAGCATGAAGCTCGATGCACTGCTGTAGATGAAGCGTTGCCCTGGCGGGTCTTCGACCGGCTCGCTGAGGAACAATTTGACCCAGCTGTCACTGCGCCCGCGCCAGGCCCCGCCGGAGATGCCCTGGCGATGTCCGGTGCGCATGGTCAGCAAATCCCGCACGGTCATGGCCGCCAGGTTGGCGCTGATGGATGACGGGCAATCTGCGGCAAAAAAATCCACCACCTTGGCGTCCAGCGACAGCACACCGTCATCCACTAACAGGCCGACGGCCATGGCGATCCAGCTTTTGGTCGCCGAGTGCTGAACATGCAGGCGTGCAGCGTGATAAGGCGCCCAAAATGCTTCGGCCACCACCGCACCGTCGCGGTAGAGCATGAAACTGTGCAATTGCAGGCCCGCAGCGTTCACCGCATCGATGAAATCACTTACGCCACGCGCCGATACGCGTTGTTGGCTGGGCCGTGCCCGGCGCAACGGCAAACTCGTCATCTGATCTATCCCCTTATTTCCACTGCCTGGGCATGCAACAGGCGGTGCCTGCTGCATGCCATTACCGCTACCAGAGCGCCACGGTGTAGCCCAGGATCACTCTGTTTTCGTTGGTATCACGGGCGAAGTTGCTGGTGGCACTGGCGTTCTGCCAGCGCAGCGACACGTCCTTGAACGTACCGTTCTGCACCACATAGCCGAGGCTCAGGTCCCTCTCCCACTCGCGCCCTTCGCCGTTGAAGCCGATGACCTTGGCGTTGTCGCCCTTGGCATAACGCGTCGAGAACAGCAGGCCCGGAATGCCCAGCGAGGCGAAGTCATAGTCGTAACGGGCATGCCACACGCGCTCTCCGGTCTGGGAGAAGTTGGCCAGTTGGTACTCGGTAAACAGGTAGGTGTTGGTACCGTCCACATACGTGAACGGCGTCGAACCGTATTGCGCCTGGTAACCGCCGCTGAGGTTGTGTCCGTAGAGGCCGTAGCCGATACGGGTACTCAACGCCCGGTTATCCACCTTGCCGGCCAGGGCTGCCGCGTCTTCACTGGCGTTGAAGTAGCGGATGTCCGTCTTGAACGTGCCCGGGCCCCACTTGAAGCTGTTTTTCAAACCCAGGTAATGCTGTTGGTACAGGCTTTCCAATTGCGCGAATTGGTAAGTCACGAAGGTCGTCGGCGTCAGTGCGTACTCACCGCCGGCATAGCGGAACTCATCGCTTTTGGCGCTGCTTTTATAGGCGCTATATTGGCTGGTGAGCCCCATGTCCTCATAGTGAGTCGAGTCGCGCTGCTTGACCTGGTCCAGTTGGCCCGCGGTCAGTGTCAGCTTGTCGATGTCCTTGGAGGTGAGTGCCGTGCCGCTGAAACTCTGCGGGAACAGGCGGCTCAGGTTCGGCTGCAAGGTCGGCAGGTCAGGCACCATATAGCCCACGCGCAGTTCGCTTTTGGCCAGGCGCGCCTTGCCGGTGATGCCGAGTTTGGAGTAGTTGTCGTGGGCGCGGCGGGCGTAGCTGGGGGAGCCTGGCTCAGCTGTGCTTGAGCGCGCCAGCAGCCCGGTGCCGGAGTTGTCCGGGCTCGAATCGAGCTTCACACCCAACATGCCGACCGCGTCCAGGCCAAAGCCCACCGTACCGTCGGTAAAGCCCGATTCGACCTTGAGGATAAACCCCTGTGCCCATTCGGCGCGCTTGTTCTGCCCGCTGGATTCGCGGTAGTCGCGGTTGAAGTAGTAGTTCTTCAACTCAAGCACGGCTTTGCTGTCGGCGACAAAGTCGGCCTGGGCAAACAAGGGCATGAAACCGGCGCCCATGACGCTGGCACGGGTGACAACTTTGTTGATGCGGTTCTTCATGTGTAGGTTCCTGGCAGACAGGTTGAGTGGGGTTGTTTTTGTTTTCTTCGGCCATGGCTTCGCCTGCTTCACACATCGTCGATGTGCGAAGGGTTGGGTTTGCATGCCAAGGCCTGGGGTGCAGCGGTACCTAAATCACACTGGCGCGGAGGCGGTAACTACCGTCCGCACGTTTTTCCAAGGGGCTGGCCGCCGCGAGTAGCCGGCGGGTATAAGGGTGTTGCGGGGTATCGAAAATCGTGTCACGCGGGCCGATTTCGACCACTTCGCCCTGGTTCATCACCGCCACGCGATGGGCGATGCGCTCCACCGCCGAGAGGTCGTGGGAAATGAACAGGCAGGCAAAGCCATATTGGCGTTGCAGACGCTCGAACAATTCGAGGATTTGCTTCTGGATGGTCATGTCCAGTGCCGAAATCGGCTCATCGGCAATCACCAGTTTGGGCCGTCGTACCAGCGCCCGGCCAATCGCCACCCGCTGGCGCTGGCCGCCGGACAGTTGATGGGCAAAGCGCTCGCGAAATTGCTCGGGCAAGCCCACGTCCGCCAGGGTCTCGGTGACTCGCTGGCGCTTTTGCGCAGGCGTCAGGGCTGGCTCGTGGCGCAGCGGCTCGGCGATGATCTGGCCGACCGTCATGCGTGGGTCGAGGGATGAATACGGATCCTGGAAAATCATCTGGCATTGCAGGCGATGCGCCCGATTGGCGGCCTTCAGGATGTCCACGCCCTGGAACAGGATCGCCCCGGCACACGGGTTGACCAAGCCGACGACCGCACGCCCGAGGGTGGTCTTGCCCGAGCCGCTGCCGCCGACCAGGGCCAGGGTCTCGCCCGCAGCGATGCTCAGGTTTACCGAGTGCACCACGCGCTTGGGCTCGCTGCGCCCCCAGAAACTGCGAGGCCCCGGGTGTTCGATACACACCTCCCGGACCTGCAACAACGCGCTGTCGGCCGTTGGCAAGGGTACGAGTTCGCCGCGCCGAGGCAGGGCTTCGAGCAACTGCCGGGTGTATTCGGCCTTGGGGGCGAAGAGGATATCTTCGATGCGCCCCTGCTCCACCGCTTTGCCCGAGCGCATCACCACCACTTTGTGGGCATAACGCGCCACCAGGGACAGGTCGTGACTGATAAACAGAATCGCGGTGCCCTGCTCGCGGGTCAGTTCCAGCATCAACTCGATCACGTCCAGTTGTGCCAGGCAGTCCAGGGCCGTGGTGGGTTCGTCAGCGATCAACAGCGCCGGGCGCAGCAACATCACCGAGGCCAGCATGATGCGCTGGCGCATGCCGCCGGAGAATTGGTGCGGGTAGGATGCCAGGCACTTTTGCGCGTCCTTGATGCCGATGCGTTGCAGCATGGCGATACAACGCTCGCGGATCGTTGCCGCATCCAGTGCGGTATGCAGCTTGAGCGCCTCGCTCATCTGCCGGCCAATGGTCAGCGCAGGGTTGAGCGAGACCATCGGCTCCTGGAACACCATGCCGATCCGCGCGCCACGCAGCTCACGCATGGCCTTGGCATTGCGGCTGTCCAACGCTTGGCCCTGGAAGGTGATGCGCCCGCCGCAGACCTGCATCGGTGCCGGCAGCAGGCCAATGGCAGCGCGTGCGGCCATGGTCTTGCCGCTGCCGGACTCACCCACCAGTGCGACGATTTCGCCCGGGGCCAGGGTGAAGCTGAAGTCATCGACGGCCAGCGGACCGTCCACGCCGACACGAATCTGTAGACTTTCAACGGCCAGTAAAGGCACTGGAGCACTCATGCTCATTTCCTCATGCGCGGGTCGAGACGATCACGCAAGGCATCGCCGAACAGATTGATAGCCAGCAACGTCAGGCTGATAAAGATGCCTGGGAAGATCCCCAGCCACGGCGCCGTCGAGATATAGGTGCGGCTCGCCGAGAGCATGCTGCCCCAGGTCGCGGCCGGTGGTGGAACCCCAAGGCCGAGGAAGCTCAGCGCACTCTCCGAGAGCAACGCCCAGCCAAACATGCTGGTGGCCAGCACACACAAAGGCGCCAGGCAGTTGGGCGTGATGTGGCGGAACATGGTGTACAGCTCGGAGTTGCCGATAACCCGCGACGCCTCGATGAATTCCAGTTCACGCAACGACAGCACGCTGCCGCGCACCACCCGCACCACCGACGGGGTGTAGGCAATGCCCAGGGCAAGCACGATGCCGTACTGGCTGGCACCGACAATCGCCATGATGCCCAGGGCCATGAGAATGCCGGGAAACGCCAGCAACGCATCGTTGAGCATCATCAACACACGGTCGGTCCAACCGCGCAGGTAGCCGGCGAGCATGCCGATCAGCGTGCCGCAGATGACCGCCACGCTGACCGAAAGCAGGCTGATCCACAGGCTGGTACGCGCGCCAATGATCAGGCGGCTGAACACGTCGCGGCCAAACTCGTCGGTGCCCAGCCAATGCATGGCGCTCGGCGCATGCAGGCGCGAGAGCAGGTCCAGCTTGAGCGGGTCGTAAGGTGTCCACACCACGCCGAGCAATGCCAGTAACACCAGGGCCGCGAGCAAGCTGCCGCCGATCAGGGCGTTCAGCGGTGGGTAACGCCGGCGCCGCCGAGGCTGGGTCGCCGCCACGGTGGGCAAGGCAGGAGTCTTGAGGTTCATAGCTTCACCCTTGGATCGAACAGCGGATACAGCAGATCCACCAACAGGTTGACCAACACATAGATGCAGGTGACCAGCAGCAGGCAACCCTGCAGCACCGGGTAGTCGCGGGAGAAGATCGCATCGACCATCAAGCGGCCGATACCTGGCAGGGTGAACACGGTTTCCAATACCGCAATGCCGCCGAGCAAGTTACCGAGGATCAGGCCAATCAAGGTCCAGGTCGGCGCAAACGCGTTGCGCAAGGCGTGTTTGCACAACACCGCGCCTTCTGACAAGCCCTTGGCCCGTGCATGGGCGATGTATTCCAGGCGCAGTACCTCAATGGTGCTGGCCCGCGCCATCCGGGCAATGGCACCGAACTCCACCAGGGTCAAAGTGATGATCGGCAGTACCACATAGGTCAGCGCTTTCATCGGGTCGCTGGCAAAGCCGACGTAACCGATCACCGGCAGCCAACCCAGTTGAATGCCGAACACATACAGCAGCAGCAAGCCCAACCAGAAGCTCGGCACCGACAGCAACAAAGTCGCCGTCGCCACCAGGCCCAGGTCCATCGCGCTGTTTTGCTTCCAGGCAGCGAGCAAACCCACCGGCACCGCGAGCAGGGTCGCCAGCAATACCGCCACCAGCACCACGGTCGCACTGACGCTGAAGCGCTCGACCAGCAATTGCAGCACCGGCTGGCGGCTGCTGATGGACACACCAAGGTCGCCGCTGAGTACCGACTTGATCCAGATCAGGTACTGGGTCACCACCGAGTGGTCCAGCCCCAGACTGCTACGCATGTCGGCCAGGCTTTGCGGGTCGGCCATGTCGCCCAGCATCAGCAACGCCGGGTCGCCGGGGATCAGGCGGATCAAGGCAAAGACAATCACCGAGATCAGCAACAGGGTCGGCACCGCCATGCCGAGCCTGTGCAATATGAATCGAAACATAGCGCTCGCCTTACTTGGAAGTGTCGGCCAGCTTCACGCCCCACAGGCGCGGCTTGGCAACGGGCCAGGAACGATAACCCTCGACGCGCTTACCCATGGCGCCGATGGCCGTGCCGTTGTAGATGACCACCATGGGCACATCCTCAAGCATCAGCGTATGCAACTTGTCGAACAGTGGCTGGCGCTTGGCGGGGTCAATTTCACGCTGGGCCTCACGCAATATCGCCAAGGCCTGGGGGTTGTCCCAGACTTTGCGCGGCTCCTTGTTCTTGTCGCCGATCACTGATTCGTAGCTTTGCGCCGCATCGAATCGCCCTGAATAGGAGAACGACATCATCTGGTAGCTGCCGGTCTGGTAGCGCTCCAGTTGCGTGCCCCACTCCAGGGTCTCCATCTCGATATTGATCCCTGCCGCCTGGGTCATGGCCTGGCTGAGCAGGCCCATGTCGAACATCTGCGGGTAGCGTTTATTGACCAGCATGCGGATTTTTTCACCGCTGTAGCCGGCCTCTTTCAACAGGCGCCGGGCCTCGTCGAGGTTGTAGGTATAACCCTGGTGCGCGGTGCCGTCGTAGTACGGGCTCGCGGTGGGGATGACCGAGTTGTTGACCACCGACAAGCCATCGGACAACGCCGCCACCATCTGCGAATAATCCAGGGACAACGCCACCGCACGACGGATGCGCACGTCCTTGAGCAAGGGGTCGCGAGTCTGGAATAACAGGCCGCTGATGGTCATGATCGGGCTGACCTGGATCTGCAGGTTCTTCACCTGCTTGAGTTGTGCCGCGTCCATCGCGGTCACGTCCGGCAGCAGGTCCACACCACCCGACAGCAGCGCGGCCTTGGCCGAGGCCGAGTCGGGGATTACCTCGAAACGCACCGTGTCGACAAACGCCTGCTTATTGCCGGTGTAACCATCCGCCTCGGTTTCGGCCCGTGGGGTGTATTGTTTGAAGCGATCCAGCTCGACGTACTGGCCCTTCTGCCATTTGCCCAGGGTGAACGGCCCGGTGCCAATCGGGGCGCGCCAACTGCCATCGGCGGCCAGGGAGTCCGGGTGCAGGATGCCGCTGCCGGCGCAATCGGGACGGGCCATCGCGGCCAGGAACAAGCCGTTGGCCTGGTCCAGCGTGAACACCACGGTTTTCGGATCGGGCGTGGCCACATCGACGATCTTGGCTGCGCCGCGCCCATCGAACTCCGCCAGGCAACGCCACTGGGTCTTGGGATCCAGGTAGCGCTGCCAGGTCCATTGCACATCCTTGGCGCTCAGCAGTTGACCATTTTGAAAGTGCACGCCGTCACGCAGAGTGAAGGTATAGCGCAGGCCGTCCGGCGAGACGGCAACCGCGCTGGCGAGCATTGGCGCGATGCTGGTGTCTTCACGGTACGCCACCAGCCCTTCGACGATATGCATCATCACCGCGTCGGTATTGTCGTCGCGGTTGACGCCTGGGTCGGTGCTGCGGATATCACCGTTGAGGCCCACGCTGATGACCTGGTCTTGCGCAACCGCCATGGACAAGGTGCACGCCGACATCGCGACGGCCAGTGCCGTCTTTACGTAATTATTCACGGGAGAAAGACTCCTTGAAGGAATTTTCCGGTCAGTGGCCGAAGGCCAAGGCAGGACCGGCATCAGAATGAGTGAATCCTTGGTTATTGTTATACGGTCTGTTCTGAGTGCATCTACCTGCGGTGTATCAGCCCAGGCTGCGCTTGTGGCGCAACACCTTGGCGAAAAAATCCTGGGCAGCCGGCATGGCCTTGATGCCCTGGTGCGCGACGTTGGGCAGCAGATCGAAGTGCACCTGCACGCCGGCGGCTTCGAAACTGGCCTTCAAGCTGGCCAGGCGCTCCGGGCGCGTGCGGCCAGCAGCGTTGGCACCGGGCATGAAGTGTTTGCCGCCTTCGCGGTGGGTGATTTCCCAGGTTTCGAGGTCCGAATCCCCCACCACCATATGCACCGGCAACTGCTGCAAGGCTGGCAGGTTCAGCGGTTTGCCAAAGCGCGTCGCGAAGTCTCGCACGCCCACCCACCAGTCCTGGTCGGCATCCAGCAAGGTCACCGAACCCGGCGCACCGATGGACGCTGCCCAGAGTTTCTCCGGGTGCAGGTAGCAAAAACGATGGGTGAATTGCCCGCCGCCGGAATAGCCGAACAGCGCGAAGGTATCGAAGCGGCGACCGTAGCGCTTGCCAACACTGGCGATCATGTCGAGCAATACCTGGTCGTAGCGGATATCGCCTTCGACCATCTGTTTGTATCCATCACCGTTGCCGTCCCCCAGCACGCCGACCGGGAACAGCGGCGACAGGATCACACAATCGTTCCAGCGGCCAAACTCTGCGAAGCCATTGCGGTAAATCTCCATCGCACGGGTCGAGCCGTGCAGCGACACCACCAGATCTACTGGCCGGTTGCTGTCCTCGATGGCTTCAGGCACGTAGAGGGTGTAAGCAAAACGACTGTCCTCATGATGCGAATACACGGTGGTCGCGCCAAGGTGGTACACGTTCTTTGCAGCACGCAAGGCTGCATCTTCAGGGCTGATATCTGGATTGCTCATGGGGGAAAGTTCGCCGAGTCAGTTCGGACTGGAGTATTGGTCGCCCGCTATAAAAAGAAAAACTAATTTAACTTTAGCAAGAGTAAACAAAACCTTTACTATTGATCCGCACCCATGACTACGGGCCTCCCTATGAGCAACATCCGTTTCTTCAAGACGTTCATCGCCGTCGCTGAGTACGGCAGTTTCGCCGCCGCCGCCGACCGGGTGGCGCTCACCAACGCCGCCGTCGGCCTGCAAATGCGCGCCCTCGAAGAAGAGATGCGCCGGCCGCTGTTCGACCGCAGCCAGCGGCAGATCAAGCTGAGTCGCGATGGCGTGTTGTTGCTGCCCAAGGCCAAGCGCCTGCTGGCGGACTACGAGCAAATGATCGCCGAGGCACCCGATGACATGGCCATGGAGGGCGAAGTGTCCATCGGCGGTATTACCTCGGGCATGGGCCTGCTCGCCAATTGCCTGGTGCAACTGAAAAAACTGCACCCGCGCATATCGGTCAACCTGATGACCGCGCGCTCCGATGAAGTGGTCAACCTGGTGCACGCCGCCAAGCTCGATGCGGCCCTGCTGATCGAGACGGCGCGGCAAAACTTCGACGGCTTGAGCTGGACCCTGCTCTACAACGAGCCCATCGTCATGCTCGCCAATACCACACAGACCGCCGGTATCAACGATGCCGTGGAATTGCTCAGGACTCAGCCGTTCATCCGTTATGACAGGTCCACCGCCGTGGGCCGCAAGGTGCAGTCGATCATCAAGAGTGAATCGGTCGAACCGTTGGAAATCCTCGAACTGAACTCGATCATCGGCATCGCCGACCTGGTCCGCCAGCAAGTCGGGGTGGCGATCGTGCCGCTGTTGAAGAACTTTGACTGGGACAAAGACCCCAGCCTGCGCGTCCTGCCGCTGCCCGGCGACTTGGCAGTACGCCGGGTGGGGATCTTGGAGCAAGGCACCAAAAGTGCGATTACCGGGGAGATTCGCAAGTTGCTGATGTCGGCCGTGGCGAAGTGAGCCTTACCTGACGCTTATGGCTCACGCTCAGCCAACTCTTCCAGCAAGTCAGCGGACGGCACGAAAAACAAGCTGCCAGTAACCGCCGTACTGAAGTCCAGCAACCGGTCATAGTTGCCGGCAGGCAGGCCGACAAACATGTTCGCAAGCATCCGTTCCAAGGGCTGCGGCGAACGCGCATAGCCGATGAAGTAGGTACCGAACTCCCCCGCTCCCGGCCGGCCGAACGGCATGTTGTCGCGCAGGATTTTCACTTCCTCGCCATCCTCGGTGAGGGTGGTCAAGGCACTGTGTGAGTTGCTCGGCTTGACCTCATCTGCCAGCTCGATATCCGACAGTTTGGTGCGCCCGATCACCCGTTCCTGGGCCTCGGTGGACAAGGCGTTCCAAGCCGTCATGTTGTGCAGGTACTTCTGCACCAGCACATAGCTGCCACCACTGAATGCCGGATCTTCGTCACCGACGATGGTGAAACCGACGGCCTTGCGCCCGGTTGGGTTCTCGGTGCCGTCGACAAACCCAATGATGCTGCGCATATCGAAATTGCGGAAACCCTGGACCTCATCGACCACGGTCACCGCATCGCCCAGGGCCACCATGATTTGCGCGGCCAGTTCAAAGCACAGGTCCATGCGATCGGCGCGAATGTGCAGCAACACATCCCCAGGCGTGGCAACCGCCATGCGCCCTGCTACACCAACTGCCTGAAACGGATGCAGGGCGGCCGGGCGTGGATTGCCGAACAATCCATCCCAGGCCGTCGAGCCAAAGCCGCACACACAGGTCAAGTTGCCGTCGGGCACGCGCTTGCCGACCGAGCGCGTGAGGGCTGCGATATCGCCGCACCATTTCCGTACCGTCCTGGCCGCATCGTTGCCAGGGGCAAGTGTGGCGACCATGAAAATGGCGCTGCTGGTGATCGGGCTACATACGGGTTGAGGGTCAATATTCGGGTTCATCGTGATGGGTTCCACACGCAGCTCCACGGTTAAAGGAGGGAGTAAAAAATCCTACACCCATTACTAAACGATATAAACGACTGTGAGAGTTGACAGTTACATCTCCAGCGACGGGCACGTAGCGTTTGAACGAGGAACATAAAAAACCCAGGAGAGGATGATGGCGCATAACCCCATGGGCACCGACCCAACCGACGACGAAAACGACCCGATCTTTAATGCCACCACGCAAAAACGCAATGTGGTGGACCCACGTACCGGTCTGTTTGAAGTCTATGTGCCATTGCCTTCGGTAACAGGCAACGCCGGCAACGGGCCGGTGATCGAAATGAGCCTGCACAACACTCCGGTGGTCAATAACGAAGCGGCGCTGGGGGATGGTTGGTTCTATGCCATGACCACCTACAGTGAAAGGCACAAGAAGCTCACGTTGCATTCCGGTGAAGTGCTGACGGTGGAAAAAGATACAGACCTAACGCAATCAGCCGTTATTGCCAAATGGAGCGCGGGCAAGCTGACCGTACACCGCAAAGGTGGCCGCAAGGAAGTGCTGGTCCTGCTGGAAAATACCGGCATTTACGTCCCCGAGTCCCTGACCACCGATGGTTATAACAGCGTAACCCTGAGCTGGATGACGACCGCCCATGTCATCGATACCAAAACCTACTACCAGATCCAGTTGAGCGAAATCCGCGACACCACTCGCAGCCTGCTCAAGGTGCAATACACCCCAGGGGATCCGAATGCCACACCGGTTGTCAGTTCGGCCACGCTGACGTTCTGGCCCGACGATGCTGTTGAAACCTTGAGCTACAACCTGGCCATCGAGGATTACGCACTCAAATCCGTCAGCCTTGGGGCAGATATCAATAGCCGTTTCGAGTACCTGGATCACCCGACCTGCGGCTGGCTATTGACTAAAATCACCAGCTTCGATGGGCTCCAGGAGCAGGTGGAGTATCTGGACAATGGGCTGACGTTTCCGGATAACCCCAAGCTGTCGGCACTGCCCTGTGTCAGCACCCATACGTTGACTCCGAATGGCGGTGGGACTCCGGTGATGACTGGCTATGTGTACCAGCGTCAGGATCCTGATCATTACCGCACGATCATGAGTGAGGGGGTGCCGGCCGTTCGTACGACTACTTATAATTACAATGAGAAGCACAACGTTACGTCCGAAGTGCTGGTGCAGGGCACTGCAACGACCAAAACAGAATATGCGCTCGTCGAAGTGGAAGAACTGGACGAGTTTGGAGGCGTGGGAAAATTGCTCAGCCGAACCACCGCCACAACTTACACCAAGGCGGGCAAGAGTCGTAAAGAGACCATCGAAAATCGTTTCGACCCTGTACTTATCAGAAATCGACAGGAAGAAATAACCACTGCACTGGACTACATCCCTTTTTCAATCAATAAAATGAAGTCTCCAGCCACAGGCAGCGAAAGATTATTGAATCGCTTGCTGGACGACATCGGGGCGCGCTCTCAGCAACAAACCAGTAATCCGCCCAACCGTGATTGGAGCCCGAGACAGAACATCCCTATAGAGACAGAGCCATTCATTTCAACTTATCTTGACACCGAGATAGTCGGCGACCCCAGCCTGTTGGCAATAATTCCGGAGTTGCTACCAGAAGTACTACCCATACTGCTTAATATAATTACTTTCAAATATCATACTTACCGTAAAGTTCCAGGCCTGAGCGAGTATAAACTTCAGAGTACCCTGCAAGGCAGTCTCGCCAACGAGTCCCTTGCCGATGCGGCCTTGACCGGTCAGGTCAACGTGTACTTCGAAGACAACGACTTTCGCAAAGGGCGCTTGGCGTGGCAGCGCAAGAGCACCTTAGGAACCCGCGACCGACATGCGATTGCTGTCGATCCGCTTCGTACCTTCGACTACGCACTCGGAGGGACTGAAAATACAGAACTGACTACCATAACCACTGACACAGATGAAACTGGCAACACCCGCACCTCATCGCAAACCCTGAGCATTCTCAGCGGCCGTCTCATCCGCCAGGTCGACGCCGATGGCAACCGTACCGAGTTTGCCTATAACCAATACGGGCAGCTAGCCACCCTGACCATCTGTGCACAAAGCACGACCTATCGCCAGGTCACCACCTACGCCTACCCCGCCCCCGCGCAGGTGAAGATCACCGAGCCCAACGGGCAAACGCGCTTGAGCCAATACGACGGCCAGGACCAGTTGGTGAGCGAGTACTTGATCGAAGGCAGCCAGAACAAACAAACCAAGGCTGTCACCTACGACCGCATTGGCCGTGAACTGCGTAAATCGAGTTTTGATTACGACCGAAACGGGGTTCAGTTGACCCAATGGCAGGAAGCGCAATACGACGATTGGAATAAAGCCAGCAGCCTGCGCTACAGCGATGGCCGTGAAGCATTCAATCACTATGACCCCATCGCCTTGACCCGCAGCCAATGGACCGGCAAAGCCACCGACAAGCACGCCACCAACCCGGACGAGACCATCAAGAAGATCGAATGGAAAGGCCAGGACGGCAATGTCTATCAAACCCAGACAGCCAGCTACAGCAGGGCCAAGCAAGTAAAACAGTTGTCCACCGACAGTGAGCTGGGCTTTATCACCATTGACTACACCTACGATGGCAGTGGCCGCCTGATCAAGGAACGGCACAGCGAAAAAGGCAGGGGTTTGCTCGACCTTCCCTTCGTGTACACCTATCACTACACCTACCCGGTGCATTGGCTCATGCAGGACGCCACGCAAATCGAGATCGAGGTTGGCGCAAACCGGCAAATACTGGGCAAACGCAGCTTCGACAGTTGGGGCCGAGTCACCTCGCTCACACGTGGCTCTTGCACCGAAACCTACACCTACAGCGGTAGCAGCCCGGTACCCACCACCACTGTGACTGCCGACGGCCGCGTGCTCAAGCATGACTACATCAAGGAGTTGGGCAACCGCCTGGCCAAGACAAGCAAGCCGGATGCCAGCGCGCAGAAGACGTTCACCTACGCCTATGGCGCACAAGGGATTGCCACCGCAACCGAGGGGGAGCACTTTCTACAGTTCAACCATGACCTGCAGAAGCTAGTCACTCAACAGCTGGTGCAAACCGAACCTGGTGAAAGCAAAGAGGTGCTGTCTACTCACTCGCTAGATGCCCATCTGCTCGACAGTACAGACGTGGTGGCTAACCAGACGCTGTTTAACTACAGCGTCAATGGGCAGCGCTCCACGACCAACAACGCTCATTTCGCCAGCAGTCACTTTTACGATGACCAGGGGCGGCTTCGTGAAGAAATCATTAAAGGCCCCTATGAGCTTGCTCCTATGTTGCCGGTGACTTTCGCTGTGAAGTACACCCACGACTCGCAGCAACGTGAAACCAGCCGCCAATTCACCCTCGCCGGTAGCGTTGACCTCACGCTGGAGAACGCTTACTACGCGGACGGCAAGCTCAAGTCGGCTCAGTTGAAGCAAGGCGCGAGTGTTCTGGGGGCGCGCAGCCTGACCTATACCCCCGGAGGCCGGCTCAAGGCCTGTACCACCACCGGTGTCTGGCGGCCAATGACACCCACCCACAAAAACGTCGACAAGCAAGAGTTCACCTACGATGCCCTGGGTAATGTGCTTACCTGCATCACCACCTTCGGCACCGCGAAAAACACCGCCACCTATACCTACGACGCCCTCAATGGCTACCGCTTGGCAAAAGTTGTGAACAGCCATGGGGACTACACCGCTTCTGCCACGTTGAGTTATGACACTGCCGGGCGGGTAACCCAGGATCAAACGGGCAAAACCTATCGTTATGACTGGCTGGGACGGCTGATCCAGGCTGGCAGTACACACTATCGCTACGACCCCTCCGACCGTCTGATGACCCGTGATGGTAGCCAGGTTATCTACGACGAACTCAAGGTGTGTGGCGATTACGCCCTCGGCAGTAACGACACCCACCGCACCCTGAACCCCGGCAGTGCCGCCTGCACCGCCCAGCAGATCAAGCGTTCAGGGGTCCAGCGGACGTTGTTTGAACTGCGGGATATCAACGGCAGCGTAGTGGTCAGTTACGATGCCCAGGCGCAAACCCTCAAGCATCACGCCTATACCGCCTTTGGCGAGCACTTTTCGGACGAACCCGACTCCGTGCTGGGTTTCAACGGCGAATACCGCGATATCTCTACCGGCCAGTACCCGCTGGGCATGGGCGGTCGCTGGTATGACGCCGCCAGCCTGCAGTTTCATACCCCGGATGCACTCAGCCCGTTCGGCAAAGGCGGGCCCAACCTCTATGCCTACTGTGCCGAAGGGGATCCGGTCAATTATCAGGACCCCACCGGACACTTTTCCGTGTCGCAGCGTTTACGGGAGATCTGGGGGGATAACCTGCCTGGCCCAGTAGGCTTCGGGTCAGAGGGGGGAGGATTGATTCATACGATAATTTGGGGAGGAATTGGCGTATTGACTGCTGTGATGACCGGAGGAACTTCGCTGTTACTGACTGCTGCTATTGTAGGGCTTGCCACTGCCTCGCTCGCCGCCGGCATTGCCTCGGTAATTATCAAAGACTCGGACCCCACTGCATCTGGCATCCTCGCCTGGATCTCCCTGGGCACCGGGGCAGCAGGCGGGCTGGGCACCCTGGCGGCCAAAGTGGTGAAGTTGACCGCGTATCTGGGACAGTCTCTGCCAGCGGTTGCCAGAAACCTCATCGGCAAGGCAACAACTGCGGTAGCCGGCACCCTCAGGCAGTCGCGCGTGGTCCGGGGAATTGAGCGCATCTGGGCAACGGTGTCCCCTCGCACAAGCGTGAGCTCACTGGTTCCCTACAACGAGCAGTCGCTGCTAATTCCCCGGGGCTATTCAAGCCTGTTCGACGGAGGGGATGTGAATACGCTTTCGTTCGTGACCTCAGGGGTCCTGGGCAATCTGGAGGTCCCACAGTCTGAAGCCACGCAACTTGCCAATACGTTCGTCGGTGATATTACCTGGTTGCCCTTTGGCAGCTTTAGCGGGTTATGGCTGAACGTCAGGTTCCGCTGATCTGGGTCCAGCCAAGCGAGCTGGGCCTGATGCCCTGCCCGCTTATCGGTGGCTGCAATCAATTGCCCGGACAGTGTCTTAAAGCAGCGTCCAGGTGTAACTGAGGATCAGCCGATTCTCATCGATATCACTGCGGTAATTAGAGCGTGCCATCACATTACGTACCCGGATACCCAAACCTCTGAGCACGCCGCTTTGCACGGCATACCCGATATCCAGGTCCCGCTCGCGGTCCCGCCCTTCGTAACCAGCGCCGGTACTCACATTGTCGCCCGTGATATAGCGCAGCGTGGTCGTCAGCCCCGGCATCCCCCATGCGGCGAAGTCGTAGTCATGGCGCACTTGCCATGAACGCTCGTCGGTATACGCGAACTCGTAGGTCGGCACTTCATTGCCCAATGGCGTGACATTGGCAAATACCCTCGGGAAGGCACTGTCTCCATACATGGCCTGATAACCCACGTAGAAGGTATGGCCACCGCGCTTGGCCGACAGCAGCGAAAAAAACGCCTGGTTATCGATCTTGCCGAGCAACTGGTCGCCATCCTCCCGCGCAGTGTAGTAGCCCAAATTGGCGCCCAACACCCAGTTTCCGAACGGCTGGCTGTGCTTGAGGCCGATAAAGTCCTGGGCATAGATGTCTTGCAACTGCCCATGCCAGGCGCTGACGCTGCTGCGATTGCCATTGAAGGTGTAGTCGCCCCCGGCATAGTTGAAAGCATCACTCTGAGCCCCGCGCTGCGGTATATGGCCGAGCATGGCGAGCATTTTTTCATCACCGGCCTCATTACGCAGGCTGGTGCTGGTCAAGTGCCCGGCCTGCAGGGTGAGGCCGGTGATTTCACTGGAGCTGATGCTGAGTCCCTGGTAACTGGGCGGCAGCAGGCGTATGTCGCTGAAGGCCAGTACCGGCAGGTTCGGCTGCAACTCACCGACCTTCAGTTCGCTCCTGGACAGCCGCGCCTTGAAGGTCAGGCCCAGGCGACTGTAGTTGTCAGCGGCACGGCCATCGTCCTTGACCGGCAGCAAGCCGCTATTGACTCGGTCGGGGCTGCTGTCGAGCTTGAGACCCAGGGTGCCCAGCGCATCCAGGCCAAAGCCCACCGGGCCTGGGGTGTAACCGGATTTATAGGTGAGGATAAAGCCCTGGCCCCACTCCTCGGCCTTGGACTGCTGGTTGGCGCCGACAATGTCCGAGAAGTCGCGGCTGAAGTAGTAGTTGCGGGCCTGCAAGGTGGCGGTGGAACTCTCGAAAAAGCCACCCTCGCCAGCCGTTGCGGCAAGGGGCAGCCCTAGCAGGGAAAGCCAGATTCGTTGTGTGTTCATGTCGTTGCTCTTTGTTTTTATTATCGACGGTTAGAACGGTTACAGCGCCTGGGCAGCCGGCAGGCCAATACGGGTACGCCGTTCATTCAGGGCAAACACCGTCATCGCCAGCGCTGCTATGGCACCGGGGATGGCAAAGGCCATGAAGTTCAGTTGCAGGGGCAGTTCGATCGCCATCAGCGCGCCGCCCAGCAACGGGCCGACGATCGCGCCATTGCGCCCGATACCGGACGCCCAGCCCAGGCCCGTGGCGCGAATCGACAGGCCATAGAGCTGCGCCGCCCCGGCATACAGGAGGATTTGCGTGCCGATGGTGGTGGCGCCCGCGATGAAGATCAGCAGATACAGGACCGGCATCGGGCTGTTGATGCCCAACAGGCTGATCGACACCACTGCGGCGGCAAAGAAACTGATCACCACTTTCACCAGGTTCAACCGATCGCCCAAACGCCCGCCGATCAGCGCCCCGGCCATGCCACCCAGGTTCAAGGCAATCAGGAACGACAGGCTCGACCCCAGGCTATAACCGGCCCCGGCCATCAGCTTGGGCAGCCACGAACTCAAGGCATAGACCATCAACAGGCAGCAGAAAAACGCCGTCCAGATCATCGCCGTACGTACCGCCAGGCCATGACGGAACAGCTCTATCACCGAGGCGCCCTTGCCTTTGCTGTCTGTCACGAGCAACTCGTCCTCGGCATCGATCCGGGTGCCCGGCGACAAGCGATTGAGCAACGCCCTCGCCTGCTCCATCCGGCCCTGGCGGATCAGGAAACCGATGGACTCGGGCAGCCAGAGCACAATCAGCGGCAGCAACAGCAGTGGGATAACGGCCACAAAAAACATCGACGACCAGCCGTAGGCCGGCAGCATGAAGATGCCCACACTGGCCGCCAGCATGCCGCCCAGGGAATAGCCGCTGAACATGAAGGCCATCAAGGTGCTGCGGACTTTCTTCGGCGCATATTCGTTGATCAGCGCGGCCGCGTTGGGCATCAGCCCGCCACAGCCGAGCCCGGCGATAAAGCGGCAGATGCCGAATTCGGTGGGGCTGCTGGCAAAGCCGTTGACCACGGTAGCGATGCTGAACAGCGCAAAACAAAAGACGATGCCTTTCTTGCGCCCGAAGCGGTCGGCCAGGGTGCCGAAGATCAGCGCGCCGAACATCATGCCGAACAGCGCATAGCTGCCCAGGGCGCCGGCCTGCAAGGGCGTGAGCCCCCACTCGCGCATGATCGAGGGCAGGACTACGCCGTAGATAAACAAGTCATAGCCATCAAAGATCAACAGCAAGGCACACAGGCTCACGATCAGCCAGTGAAAGCGGTTGAAAGGTGCATTATCGATAATCGAATGAACGTCATGGGTACGCATGGCAGTGCTCTCTTTATTGTTGTTGTGAGTCAATGTCTGCAGGTGAAGGCGAATCAGCCGAGGTCGCCACCTCCTACCGGCAAGGTCACGCCGGTGATATAGGAGGCCTCGTCCGAGGCCAGGAACAAAATCGCGCCCGCTTGCTCGTCGATGCTGCCGTAACGCTTCATCGAGCTGCTGTCGAGGGTCTGGTCGACGATCTGCTGGTACCACACGCGCTCCTGCGCGCTCTGTGGCTGGCTGTTGCGCGGGATGCGGCGTGGCGGTGCCTCGGTGCCACCCGGTGCGGTGGCATTGACGCGAATACCGCTGCCGGCGGTCTCCAGGGCCAGGCAGGCGGTCAGGGCATTCACCCCGCCCTTGGCCGCGCCATAGGGCACGCGATTGACCCCGCGCGTGGCGACCGAAGACACATTGACGATGGCCCCGCTGCCCTGCTCCAGCATGTAAGGCAGCACGCAATGGCAGCACCACAGCGTAGGGAACAGCGAGCGGCGCACTTCGGCTTCGATTTGCGCTTCGGCGTAGTACTCGAAGGGCTTGGCCCAGATGGTCCCGCCGACGTTGTTGACCAGAATATCGATGCGTCCGAAACGCACCTTGGCAGCGGCCATCACCTGGGCGCACTCGGCATGTTGCTCAAGGTCGGCAGTCAGGGTCAGCGCTCGGTCGTGCTGCAGTTCATGCACCAGTTCCGAGCGATCGACTGCGACCAGCCAGGCGCCCTCTTCCAGCAAACGCTCGGCGACACGCCGACCAATGCCCTGGGCGGCGCCGGTGACCAGCGCGACCTTGCTGTCAAAACGTGGATTCATGCTGATTTCCTCAGGCCGCATCGCAGCTGGCGACAGCGTTGGGGGTGAATTTCTCGTAATGGAAACTGGCCGGGCTCAGCCCGAGTGTTTTGAAATGCTGGCGCACCGCATCGACCATCGGCGGCGGCCCGCACAGATAGACGTCTACATCGCCGTCGTTCAGGGCCTTGCTGGCCATATGCTGGGTGACGTAGCCCTGGCGCGGGTGCGCGGTCTGCGGATCGGCCACGCAGGTGACAACGTCGAGGTTGGGCAAGCGTGCGGCGAACGCCTGCAGGGCCTCGACCAGCACCAGGTCCTGATCCCGCGTCACCCCGTAGATCAGCGTGATCGGCCGGTCTTCCCCGCGTTGCGCCAGCACTTCGAGCATCGACAGAAACGGCGCTAGGCCAGTACCACCGGCCAATAACAGCAACGGCCGCACGACCTCACGCAGGTAGAAACTGCCCAGTGGCCCGCTCATTGGCACGCTGTCGCCTGGCTGCGCGCGTTCCAGCCAGCCACTCATCAACCCGCCCGGCACATGCTTGATCAGGAAACTGGCGTGGGTATCGCCAGGGCGGCTACTGAAAGAATACGAACGCGTCTGCCCGCTGTCGGGCACACCGATATTCACGTACTGGCCGGGCAGGAACACCGGGGCCTGATCCAGCTCGAAACTCACTTCCAGCGCGGCATCGGCGTGACGGACAATGCCGGCCAGTGTCGCGGCAAAGTGCGTGGTGCCGGTCTTGCAGGCACTGGACGGCACCGGCACGGCAATCACGCAATCGGACTGCGGCACCATCTGGCAGGTCAGCACCTGGCGCTCCTGGGCTTCATCCGCGTTCAGGGCATCCTCGATATAGTCGTCGCCCAAGTCATAGGCGCCGGTTTCACAGCGGCATTTGCAGGTGCCGCACACACCGTCCGAGCAATCCATGGGCAGGTTGATACGCTGGCGAAAGGCAGCATCGAGGACCTTCTCCCCCACCTTGCAGTCAATGAAACGTGTCACCCCATCCTCGAAGTTCAGGGCAATGGCATAGGTCATGGCGGTGTCCTCAGATGTGGTAGATGTCGATGACCTGGTGGATGTAATCGTTTTTCAGCACCACCTTCTTGCGCGTGATCAGCGGCTGTTCGCCGCGCATATCCAGGCTGTAGAAGGACGTGCCGAAATAGCTGTCCGTGGTCTTGTAGCGATGGCTGAGGGTGTGCCAGTTGAAACGCAGCTCCACCTGGGTGCCATCGTCGGCCAGCACTTCGAGGTTGCAGATCATATGCACGGTGCGCGGCTCAGGCGTGCTGGCGCTGGAGCGTTCGGTCTTGATCCGGAAGATGCGGTCTTCCAGGCCGTCACGGCTGGGGTAGTAGATCAGCGAGATTTCGCTTTGCGGATCTTCGGTGAGGGTGTCGTAGTCGTCCCAGGCGGGCATCCAGAACTCCACCTTGGGCGAATAACACCCCAGCCATTCATCCCACTGGCGGTCATCCAGCAGGCGTGCTTCGCGGTAGAGGAAATCCAGCAGGCGGTCACGGGACAGGCTCATGGCTGCAGCTCCCGGTCGCTGGCGATCAGGCCTTGCTGTTCACGCTGGATCGCGCGCTGCAGGCTCTGGGCCCAGTGCGCGTGCTGGCGCACGAACAACCCCTCGTCCTCGGTCTTTATCCCGCTCAGTTGCGGGTGCATGCCCATGGCCCGGGCATTTTCGTCGGCCCCTTCAACCCACTGCTTGGCGCCACGACTGAGGTCATTCCATAAGGTACTCGCGCCCTGGTAGCCGGTCTGGCAGGCACGGAATTCCTCCAGGTCATCCGGGGTGCCCATACCGCTGACGTTGAAGAAGTCTTCGTATTGGCGGATACGCGTCGCCCGCTCCTGGGCGCTTTCGCCAATCGGCGCCATGCAATAGATCGTCACTTCGGTCTTGTCGACCGCAATCGGCCGCACCACGCGGATCTGCGTGGAGAACTGGTCCATCAGGTACACGTTTGGGTACAGGCACAGGTTGCGGGTCTGGTCGACGATAAAGTCGGCACGTTCCTGGCCCAGGCGTTCGGCCAAGGCATCGCGGTGCGCATGTACCGGGCGCACTTCGGGGTTGAGCAGGCGCGTCCACAGCAGGATATGCCCGTGATCGAAGGCGTAGACCCCGCCCAGGCTTTTCGACCAGCCATTGGCGTCGACGGTGCGCGTGCCTTCAGCCTCGTAATTGCGCCGGCCCATGGTCGCCGAGTAGTTCCAGTGCACGGAGCTGACGTGGTAACCGTCGGCGCCGTTCTCGATCTGCAGCTTCCAGTTGCCATCGTAGACATAGGACGAACTGCCGCGCAGCACCTCCAGGCCCAAGGGGGCCTGGTCGACCATCTGGTCGATGATGACCCGGGTTTCGCCCAGGTAATCGCTCAGTTCCGGCACTGCCTCGCTGAGGCTGCCGAACAGGAAACCGCGGTAGTTTTCGAAGCGGCCCAGGCGCTTGAGGTCATGGGAGCCGTCACAGTCGAAGCTGTCCGGATAGGCGCCGGTCTTCGCATCCTTGACCTTGAGCAGCTTGCCGGCGTTGCTGAAGGTCCAGCCATGGAATGGGCAGGTGAATGAGCCCTTGTTGCCCTGTTTGCGCCGGCACAACATGGCGCCACGGTGGGCACAGGCGTTGACCAGCCCGTGCAGCGTGCCCTGTTTGTCACGGGTGATGACCACCGGTTGGCGGCCAATCCAGGTGGTGTAGTAATCGTTGATCTCGGGCACCTGGCTTTCATGGGCCAGGTAGATCCAACCCCCCTCAAAGATATGCTTCATCTCCAGGGCGAACAGGTCGGGGTCGGTGAAGATATCGCGGCGGCAGCGGAACACCCCGGTAGCGGGATCTTCCTGAACGGACTCGCGCAGTTGTACAGCGAGGCGGTCGAGTGTACTGGTCATGGGGCAGGCCCTCCGTTGTTCTTGTATCAGGCGCCCTCACCGTACGTGTTCGTCCTCCTCCCCAATATCCGCTTCCTGCAAATCAGTATCCGGCTGGCGCAAGCCGCTTATCGATGGCGCTTCCAGGTCTGCGAAGGCAGCTCGCCAAAGCGTTTGCGATAGGCCTCGGAAAAACGTCCCAGGTGCATGAAGCCGTGGTCCAGCGCCACTTCCGTCACACTGCGCGTCGTGATCAGTTGCAAGCGCGCATGCACCCGCTCCAACTTGCGCCGGCGCACATAGTCACGGGGCGACAGGCCAACCTGGCGCTCGAACAGGCTGTACAGCGAACGCTCGCTGACCTTGGCCACTGCCATCAGTTGCTCGATGCTGATGTCCTCACCCAGGTGCTCTTCGATAAACTCGCGCACCGCCTCGAAGCCGCCCCCTTGAGCCGCCTGGGGGATCACCCGCAACACGTTGCTGGCCAGCAGTGCCAGCAGCTTATTCGCCACAATCCGCTCATACAGCCCCTGCACTTGCGGCTCGGCGGCGTTTTCCGCCTCGTGGCAGATCAGCCCCAGCAACGGCAGGAAACCGCCCATCTCACTTAGCGCATGGCGCGCAGCCGCAAAACGGATACCCGGCTGCGGCAGCGTCCAGTGCTGCGCCAGGCAAGCGTTTTCCAGCAGGCGCACCGGCAACTTGATGATGAATTTTTCGCAGTCGGCGGAATAGGTCAGGTCCACCGGGTCATCCGGGTTGATCAGCAAGATCTCGCCCGGCCCGAAGATATGCTCCTCGCCCCGGGAGTTGGAGCGGCAGTGTCCTGTCAGCAGGATCTGCAAGTGATAGATCGTTTCCAGCGCCACCGACGTGACCCGCACTGGCGCGCCGTAGCTGATCCGGCACAAGTCCAGGCTGGAAAAGGTCCGGTGGCTGATACTCGCCATGGGCCGGCCCTTGGGCGGCAGGCGGATACAGTGGCTGCCCACATGCTGGTTGACATAGTCCGATACCGCGTAGGCATCGGCCCGCTGGAAAATCTGGCTGCGCTCACTCAATAGCACGGTCATGGTGCGCCTCTTTATAGTTATTGGCCTCAGGCTGAAGCGTGGCGTAGCGAGCGTCCAATATGGATAAGGTCTAAAGGGATACCCTGAAGGTATGGTGAACTTATCGCGGCTTGATCATCCGCACTAGCCCGCGCGTGAGGCGGCCCGCCACCGCCGGCGTGGTGACACGTCTTGATACGTGTTCCCCCTTGTCCAGATGCTTTTCGGTGACTGTGGCGTCTGTTGTGGATCAATCACGTCTGTAATGGCGAGGGCTTTTACATCGCCTGGCTGCCAATCAGTACATGAGCATCAGTCAGTGAGTGCTGAACCTTTTACGTGTACGAGTCCGAACTTATACTGATAGAATGAGATGAATTCTCATTAACACCCTCAGTATCCCGTGCAATCCACTTCATCCCACCACCAGCATCAGGCCATCGATCAGCTCTACAGCCATCACCATGGCTGGTTGCAGAGCTGGTTGCGCAGGCGCTTGGGCAACGCCGCCGATGCGGCGGACCTGGCCCAGGATACGTTTGTGCGACTGCTCTGCAGTGCGCCTGGCGAGCCGTTGAATTTCACGACGCCGCGCGCCTATCTGGCCACCATCGCCAATCGCCTGAGCATCAACCTCTACCGCCGCCGCTCACTGGAGCACGCCTACCTGGCCGTACTGGCGCAAACGCCGGAAGACCTTTCACCGTCGCTGGAACATCAGGCGCTGGTACTCGAAGCCCTCGACGAGATCGACCAAGTACTTGCCCTACTGCCAGCCAGGACCCGGCAGGCATTCCTGATGGCGCAACTGGAAGGTTATACGCAGGAGGAGATCGCCAGCCAGCTTGGTCTCAGCGTGCGTTCGGTACAACGCTACCTTGCGCGGGCTTTCGAGGAGTGCATCGTACTTGCCAGCCAGAGCGGGCAGTATGAGTGAGCCCCCCATCGACCGGCGTATTGCCCGGGAAGCGGCCCTCTGGTTCGTACGCTTGCAGAACAGCGGCGCCTGCGCCGCCGAGCATGCCGCCGGTGCCGAGTGGCGGGCGCGACACGCTGATCACGAACGGGCCTGGCAACTGGCCGAGTGTTTTAGCAGCCGAGCCCAGCAGCTTGCCGGTGATGCCGGACGAGCGGCTCTGGAACGCCCGCGCAGCCTGGAGCGCCGACAGGTACTCAAGACCCTTGCATTGCTGATCGCCGCCGCCCCGCTCGGTCTAGCAGCCTACCGTGGCCTGCCGTGGCGTGAGTGGCAGGCGGATGAGCGCACCGCCACGGGGGAGCTACGCACCCTGCACCTGCCGGATGGCGGGCAGATTCGCCTGAACACTGGCAGTGCCGTCGATATCGCCTACGACGACAGCGCTCGCCGCATACGGCTCATCGCCGGCGAGATGCTCGTCGAAGCCCCCCGCGAACATGCCAGGCGTTCACTCATTGTCGGTACCGCCGAAGCACAAATCACCTTGCTCGGCAGCCGTGTTCTGGTGCGTCAGTACCCGCACAGCACGTATCTCGCCGCGCTGGAGGGCGATGTCGAGGTGCGCCCGCGGTTGTCACCGGGGGATGATGGCCTCATGCGACTGGCGGCGGGCCGGCAGACCCACGTCAACCTCCGTGCTACCGAGCCCTCAATGGCCCTGGCACAGAATCGTCTCGACTGGCTCAGCGGTGTGCTGCGTGCAGAAAAGATGCGCCTCGATGACTTCATCGGCGAGCTGGACCGCTATCGACCTGGCCTGCTGCGTTGCGATCCAGCAGTGGCCGGGCTGCTGATCTCCGGGGCTTTCCAGTTGCGCGACACCGATCAGATCCTTCACGCCCTGAGCCAGACCCTGCCGATAAACGTCCACTATCGCACGCCCTACTGGGTCACCATTACCGCGCGCGCCAACGCGTAACAAGAATCATTGTCGTGTTTTCCCCAGGCTGGGTGTCCCTTGCGTAATCACATCACTTTCATAGGGCGGGGACGAACACATGGCGACGACGCAGGGCATGCAACCATTGGCGCGGGCGGTACACGCAGCCGCACTGGGTCTGATCATCGCGGGCGGCAGCCTGACTACTGCATCGCTACAGGCGGCCGAGCATGGTGCGCAACAGAGTCGTACCTATCAGGTGCCGGCCGGCAACCTCAGCAGTGCTCTCTCTGGCTTCGCCAGTCAAGCACGTATCACCCTACCCATCGAACCCGGCCTGGTGGAAGGCCTGCGCAGCCCTGGTCTAAATGCCGCCACCAGCGTTGAGGGCGGTCTGCAGCAGTTACTGCAAGGCACCGGCCTGCAAGCTGTATCGCAGGGCAATGGTCTCTATCTGCTGACACCGCAGCAAACTGGCACAGGCCTGGAGCTAGGCGCTACCAGCATCACCGCAAAGAACCTGGCGGCGACGACCGAGAACAGCGGCTCCTACACCACCGGGGCCATGCAGACTGCCACCAAGCTGCCCTTGACCCTGCGCGAAACGCCGCAGTCGGTCAGCGTGATCACGCGCAAGCGGATGGACGACAAGGCCATGACCAGCATCAGCGATGTGGTCAAAAGTGCCCCGGGGATTTTTCTCAATAACTCCGGTGGCGTTGGGTGGCCCACTTTCAGCGCACGTGGTTTCGACGTCGACAACGTCATGTACGACGGTTTCCCCACTAGCTTCCTGACCTACCTGCCCAGCGGCGAAGCCAACCTGGCCATGTATGACCGGGTAGAGATCGTGCGCGGTGCCGCCGGACTGACCCAGGGCGCCGGCAACCCTGCTGGCGCTATAAACCTGATCCGCAAGCGTCCCACCCATCAATTCCAGGGCACGCTCACCGGCAGTGCCGGTAGTTGGGACGATTACACCGGCACACTGGATGTCGGCGGCCCGGTCAATGAAAGCGGCACCCTGCGCGCCCGCACAGTGGTATCGCGGCAGGATGCCAAAAGCTTCCGTGACTCAGTGGAGAGTGACGCTGATCTGTTCTACGGCGTGGTCGACGCCGACCTGAGTGACAGCACCACCCTGACACTCGGGGGTTACCGGCAGAAGAACCACACCAACTATATCTGGGGCGGGTTGCCCATGGCCCGTGGCGGAGGTCATCTTGGGCTACCACGCGACACCTTCCTGGGTCATGACTGGGAATACTCGGACAATCGCACGACCGGCTATTTCGCCACGCTTGAGCAGGGCCTGGCCAACGACTGGACACTGCGCCTGGCAGCCATGCAATCGAAGACCGACACCGACGTACTGGCCTCTTCGGTTTGGGAATACGATCGCCACTATCTATGGACCGAAGCCATGGAGCAGAAGGAAACCGGCTACGACCTGGCCCTGAATGGCCCCTTCCAGTTGCTCGGTCAAGAACATGACCTGAGCGTGGGCGTGAGCAAGCGCAAGCTGGACTATCGTTCTGGTAAGGCCTGGAGCAAATTCATCGATGCCGGCAGCAACCCCTTCGAGTGGGATCCAGGTGCTCATGCCAAGCCCGATTACGTCAAGGGCAGTAATGGCCTGCCCGAGACCACCACTCAGGACAGCGTCTATGCCAGTACCCGCCTGCGCTTGAGCGAGCCACTGTCGCTGATTCTCGGTGGCCGTCTGGACTGGTACGAATTCGACGACAGCGCCAGCAGTGAAAATAACTACAAGATCACCCGCAACCTGACCCGCTATGCCGGCCTGGTCTACGACCTGGACGCCAATCACTCGGTCTATGTCAGCTATACCGATATCTTCAAGCCGCAGAGCGATAAAGGCCTGGACGGGAAAGTGATCGTCCCGGTAGTGGGTGAGAACTACGAAGTGGGCATCAAGGGTGAATACTTTGAGGGCGCACTGAACGCCAGCATGGCGGTTTTCCAGATCGACCAGAAGAATCGCGCGCAGGACTTGCCTGACTACAAAGGTTGCGGTTCAGGCCCCACCAGCGCCTGCTACGAAGCTGCCGGCCTGGTACGCAGCCGCGGCGTCGACCTGGAAATCCAGGGCGCCCTGACCGATAACTGGCAATTGGCTGCCGGTTACACCTACACCCAGACCCAATACGTCAACGACGCCAACCCTGCCCGAGAAGGCGAAGACTTCGACCGCAAGAAACCGCGTCAACTCTTCAAGCTGTCCACGATCTACACCCTGCCGGGCGTGCTGGAACGCTGGCGTGTCGGTGGTGATATCTATCAGCAGAGCCGCATCCGCGCCTCGGGGGGCACGGGCGCCACAGCCTGGAAAAACGAGCAGGGTTCATACGCGGTGGTCGGTCTGGTGGCGGGCTACAAGGCCAGCGAGCAACTGGACCTGCAGGTCAACGTCAACAACCTGTTCGACCGCACCTACTACAGCAGCGTGGCCAGTGGCGGCTGGACCCCGTACGACATCTACGGCGACCCGCGAAATATGAAACTGACTGCCCGCTACAGTTTCTAAGAAACCGCTGTCAACTAGCGTCCAGGGAAGGACGTGAACAGGCCCTGCAAGACGATTGCTGCCGATCAAAGGTGGCGGCAATCGGTCGAAAGCAACGACTGCGCGGCCCCCTCTTAGCGCCTTACACCCCAGCTACGTAATTGCATGGACTTGACCACCCATTTGCATTCGACTTGACCAGTGGTTGAGTGACTCGACGTACTTTACGTTTCAACGATTTTATCTTCTAAAAACAAAAACCGAACATAAGGCCGGCTCTCATTTTCACTTGAATAAACCTTCAGTTTCTTCTCGATGTGTAAGGACGGAAGTTGATCCAGTCAAACCAACCTGACTAGGTTGCACTTGCTTCTGGCAGTGACGAAATCAAGGCGCAACCACAAGCACAGCGATGCCCGTGAAACGCAACCGGAACACCATTGTCGCGAAAAACGGGATGCCCCTCTGCAATCACCGTTCGGCCATGGCCAGAAACCGGGCAATCCACCAAGTCACCCTGGCGAGCCGCACCGAGACCTCTGAAAATCATGTCGACGGAGCCCGATAGAACAGTGCCGCCGCCCGTTGTTTTGTCGCCGATACAAATGATGCCTTTCATGCCTTACCCCAACAGCCGCCATTCGATGTTTTCCTCATTGACCGTGATTATGTCGGGGAGCAAAAAGCGGGATTCGCTGCTCTGAACCCTCAGGGTGGGCATGATCTCGCTCTTCTCGAAACGGCGGATGACACCATCTTTGAACATTGAGTAAGCATCACTACTCAGGCGAGCTGCCTGCCAGTAGCCTGTCTGCGTACACGCCTGACCGCTGGAGCACGTCGGCGCGGGGAAACTGACCCTGATAAAAGCGGGAGAGTCGGGCGTGGCTCTGCCGGTCGCCGGCTCAAGGAGCTTGGCCTTGGCCAACTGATGGATCAGCGCTTCGCTGGGCTTTTTCGGCGGGACATTGGCCAGACGCGCTTCCAGCCATTGCAGTTTGCCGTCCCAAGCCGGTAGCTTGGCCGGTGGCAAGGGGAGGATTTCGTTAATCTCGGGGACTTTTGGGTCGGCGTAGGAGTACCTCGCAAGCACGCGCCAGATTGTTTTATAGCGCTCTGCGCGTTCAAGGTCTTCCTGTTGGCCAAGGTAGTACAACGTATCGGTGGAAGGAGGACCGCGAAAGGCCTCTTCCAGCCAACCGGCAGAGGTTTCATCTCCCGCCATCACTCCCCATTGAAATGCCTCAAGTGCCTCCTGGTGCTGCTTATTGTTTTTAAGGTTGACGCCTAGATCGCCAGCGGCCTTGCCATGACCTTGTTCGGCTGCGCAGCGGCGCATCTGCCGGGCAACGTCCGGTGCGATGTCAATCGGCGCCAGTATGTCCCCAACCTCGTACTGGGCTTGGGCGCTACCCTGATCAGCCGCCTTGCGAAAGTAACGCAACGACATGGCTGTGTCCTGCTTCAGCCCAGCCGAGCCGTTTTTCAGGAAGAGGCCAATAAAGTAGTACCCCGTCGCCACCTTCGCATCGATCAGTTGCTGGCTCAGCCGTAGGTGATCCGCGCCACGGAGCATGAAGTGGCCGCGCATGGTGCCGTTTTGCAGATTGATATTGGCCTTGTAATGACCATTCTCAGCCGCAATGCGGTACAGTCGTTCGATCTCCTGATCGACCGTCTTGTCCTGCTTGAGCAGGTTGTTCTTCTGTAACCAGCGAGCGTATTGAAATAGCACATCGGTTTCGGCGGACGGTGCTGGGATCTGTTCGTGTACACAGGTAAAGGCCAGCTTGGCTTTGATCTCGGTCAGCGGGTTCACGGAAGTGTCCTGGGTCGGGTAAGTAGGTGCGCTGCTTGTTATCGCAGGCGGCCAGCAGCAGGCTTGACAGCAATAGAAGCCGACGCATCAGTCAAGGTCCTTCACGATCTTTTCGCCGTAATAAAACTCGACGAGCGGAGTATCTGGCGTCAGTTCCTGTTTTTGGCGATCTTTGTTGTTATTGATGAGTCCTTGCCAAGCCTTAAACGCCTCCTCCGGATCATCCTGCGCCCCTCTCCCATCTGTATGCAGATTCCACAACCGCCGCCGCATGGCCTGGGTCACACTCATCCACTCATGGGCAATGTTCAGCTCACTGTCGACCTGCATGCTGCGGGTATTAATGTTGGCCGAGCCGTGGGTGGTAAACACGTCATTGACGATCATCAACTTGGAATGGATGTACACCGGCATCCACGGTTTTCCGGCTGGCGAATCGGGCGCGACCAGCGAGCACACGTGAATTTTCAGGCCCGGTCGCGGGGACGGAACGAGCGTGCTGTTCTCAATCACCGCGATCTGCTCTGTGAGCCAGATCTGTCGAAATTCATTGTTTCTTGCGGCATCCCGTTGGGCCTCACGGGCTTTATCGCTCATGTCCCCACCGCCCATTGCATCAGTCAGGCGTGTCAGCGTGAGCAGGGCCTGTTGCTCCAGGAGTTCCGGTAGGGTCGGTGTCTGTGCCTCTGTTTGAGCTTTGACCTGTTCAATGCGCTGTAACTTAGTGATTGCAGGAATGGTCTCTCCGCGTCCGAGACTTTCGAGCATGCGCTGGGTGTTCAAGGAGCCTGGGCCTACTCCATCTGGGCTGGCATTGGTGATCACAAACAGATGCAAGTTGCCATGTAAGCCCGGATCCCGCCCTGCGCGGGTCTGATCAGCCGCCGCTTTATTGATGGCCTCGGCCAATGGCGGCCAGCGAAAGTACTGGTTCTCGATGTAAATGAATTGGGTCGCGTTGTTGACGGCTTTCAGGTAGAGCTTTTCGATGTCGCGCCTGTTTTTGTCTTGCGGTTGGGTACGGACGATCTGCGCGATTTGTCGGGTGGTGCCTGGGGTGCATTGCAATTGTGGCCCCACCTGCATGGCCTGACGCGACGCAAGCAGATCCTCACCGGTTTCCTTACGCCAGGCAGTGGCGAAGTTATGGTGCAGGTGCTCCAGAATGGGCCCGCTGACCTGGCTGGAAATATCCTGGCGTGGAGTATCGCCTCGGGGGCCACAATTGGGTGCGGGCTTACTACCCTCGGAACGGTTCAGCGCCGTGTGCTTATCAGTGTCCCAGTACTCGTCGAGCATGTTATGGCCCATGACAAAGCCGACGGCGCTGTCCGTCTGTTCATAGTCGACCAGGACTGTCTTCTGATGGTGGGTCGCGGCGATGGCCATCGCGCCCAACGTGTAGGGACTGAGCTGCGGGTCGAGGCTTTTATATTTGGCCTGATAGGCAATTTCAGCTCGTTCATACACGCTGAAACCGCGACCGACAAATACCGGCACATTACGAGCCACTCGCATCGCAGGTGCCAGGTGATCGGCGAACGCACATCGGGAAAACCATTGCCGATCCTCGGCATATTGGTCATCGGTGGAGGGTTGCAGCGCCCTATCTGCGATACGGTACGGGCCTTTGCCGGGCAGGTTGGCTTCGCCCCCTGCCCCAGCAGTATTAAACGGCGCCTCCCAACCCAGCACCCGAACCTCGACCCCTTCCCGGGCTTTGATCATCAGCAACTCACCGATGCTCGGCGCACGGCCGTCACGGATGAAGAACATCGACGGCTGAAAACCCCAGCAGATGATGTCCACGGTCTTAGTGGCTTTCGCGATAGCCAAATGCACGGCCCTGAAGGCTTCTTCGCCATTGATCAGTGGTTGATAGGTAGCCATCGCTGGAGGGTATTCGGTGTTCTGCACGTACCAGGGCGAGGTGCAGGTCACCTGCTGGGTGTGTTGCAGGGCGACAGGGGTAACGATGTCGGGTTCAGTCATGAGGTTTTCCCTTCCTGGTCACTGATTGGGCTCATCACGGCGGCGTACAGAGCCCGGTGATCCGTGTGGGATGTGGGCTGGCTCACCTCTGTGTCGGCTTGTGAGAGATGATTGTGCAAGCCCCCATTGGCCAGGTGTGCTTGTTCGGCATTGCGGTAGTCGGTGGGTACCGGGATCTGGTAGTTCACACCGTTAGCCAACTCCATTCGGTACTGCTTGGTCACAACCTCGTGGTCGATCAACACTTGCCCGGTCTTATCCAACACGCCCTGCTTGAGCACTGTCCCGTCAGCGTAGAGCGTGTAGGGCATGCCTGCCCAGCCTTGATTAGAGGCATTCGGGGTTTGCGGTACGCTGAACCGCAACATTTGTTTGGACAGGCTCTGTGGATACTCTGGATGCGAGGCCGTCAAGCTGGCCGGGCCGCTGTAGTCAAAATGCGCCGACTTAACGTTGTAGTCCCCCTGGGTACCAGACTCGATGCAGTTCTGATCCAGGGTGATGTAGCTGCCACCGGCATTGAGGGTGATTTTCTTCTTGGCGACGATGCGGATTTCATCTTCGGTACTGGTGATCTCCAGAGCATGGCGGGCCATCAGTTCCAGCGTGTCGTTTTGTGCTTGGATGTTCACCGGGCCTTGGTTGGCGATCAACTTGATGCCCAGCTTGCGTACAAACAGGCTTACCCCTTGGCCCACTCCCATAAACAGCCGCTTGACCACGCTGATATCCGCCTCGGCCCCAGCGTTAATCATCAGGTTGTTCTGCGCCGCCAACTGCAAATGCTGGCCGCTGGTCAGGGTGATACCCTGGGGAGCGCTGAGCAGCAGGACAGACGACTTAAGCTGCTCCAGGTCTTGCTTGAGCAAGCTCAACTGCGCCTGCACGTCCGCCGGATCCGCGTTGGCGGCCTGGGCATCGACCGATAAGCCTTCCAACTGATCGCCGGCCTGTTGTAACCGGCCCAACGCAGCAGCCATTTCAAGCATCTGACCCTGGGCTTTAGGCTGTGCATCGGCACTGATAAAGATGCCGCTGCCAGCACGGATAGCGGCATGCCCATCGGTGCGCAATTCCGCGCCCTGGCCTCGTGGCTGGCGCTGGTCATCGACGATATGTCCCAGGTTGAGCTGGCTCTTACCACTGTGCTCGGTACTGAGTTTGACGTGCTCCTGCCCCCGCATGTCGTCCATGCGCAGTTTGTTGTTGGCCGGGGTGCGCAGCACGTTGCGTTTGTAGTTGCGCAAGGTCACGTGATCCGGGTGTTGGCTGTCGTGCAGAGCATGGGCGATGTAGGGACGGTCGGGGTCACCTTGCTCGAAGGCGATAGCAACTTCGGTACCGGGGATCAGCGGCAGGTGCAGGCCGTGAGTGTCACCCGCATAGGGACGTGCCATGCGCAACCACAGACTTTCTTCGCCGGGCTTCCAACTGTCGCGATCAAACAGAAAGTTGACCTTGTAACGCCCTTCGATATCGATGTGACCGTAAGGATCGTTCTCTTGCGGACTGGTGACGCGGGCCGGGACGGTACCGGCAACTTGCGGTTTGTTTTGCAGCTCTGGGCGAAAGCACACGGTTTCCGAGTAGGGGATGTCCTCAAAGCTGACTTCAAAACTGCGATCGCGAGCAGCGCGGGTGGTCAGTTGGGTAATCACCACACCGGGGCCAAAGGCTTGCGGGGCGCCGCCGGAGATTTTCAGGACTTGGCCGGGTGCCAGGGTAGCGCTGCTGCTGATGCCACTGAGGTGAGTCTGGTCGTTGAGGTAACGCTCGTGACGCAGGCGTGCATAGAAAAAACCGCTTTCGCTTTGCAGGTCTTCGTCATGGGCGTAGCGGTCACCCATGACGGTGTAGGGTTCAGCGTAGTGATAAGCCTCGCCATAGGTGCCACTGGCGCCACGGCTTTGGTCGATGTCACCGTTCAGGTGGGTATTAGCGACGCGATGGTGGTAGGAACGGATATGGACGTGCTGCTCCACCACCTGGTGGCTCGATTGCAGGGCCCACACGCCGTCTTGTCCGTTGCTGCTCAGCCCCGATTGCGGGCGGTACGCCAGCTCGACGTCGAACTGGTAGTGGCGCTGGTCATCGTGAAACTCCACCACGTCAATCTTCAGGCGTTCGTCGCAGGTGAAGCGGTACCAGATGCCAACGTCGGCCAGCAGGCGGGAGATGAAGATCAGGTCGCTTTCGCCGTACTGCATGACCTGTTCACGCTTGGGGTATTCACGCACCAGGTTGAAGAGAAAGTCCTGGCCTTCAAAGTTGTGGCGGCTGCGCAGAATGCTTTCGACGATCTGCGGCACTGACTGGTGCTGGTAGATACGGAATTGTCGGCCTTGGCCAAGTAGGGCCAGGTGCGGTTCCAGGGTGATTTCGTAGCGGGCTTCATCAGCAGAGCCAGACAGGCGTTTAAACCCGGTGACCACACCGTGCAACGTACGCAGTGGCTTCACCTTGGGCGCACTCACCCCCAAAAAAGGCAGGTTTTGCGGGGCGCCATACAGGCTGAAACTGGCGCCCTGGCCGAGCATTTTTTCGGCACCGATGTCGCCGTCGGTGCAGGTGAATTCCACACGGTAGTTGAACGGTTGACTCAGGCCCTCTGTGCCCTGGAAGGCCAGCACGTCAAGCCGTGCGTCGACCTCGCGAACACTGAGTGTGTGCCGGCTGTGGTCGAAGAAGGTGCGCAGTTCATTGAGCATATTCATACCTCCGTGGCGACGAGGTCAGTGAAGCGCAGAGTAATACCTTGCTCATCACTATCGCCCAGGGGTTGCTCCAGCCATTTGAGCCGCGATGCTCAGTGCCTATATGCAATTGGATTTGAGACGGTGATATATGCGGATGGATTTGGCGCCGTGAGCCTATATTGCTCATCAGACGTGGGGAGGCGTTGAACATCCATTGTTCCTTATTTGCCCAGGTAGGGCAGGCTTTGGTGCGCAGGCAGGGCAACCAAAAAAACGCGACAGTTGGCGTCATACCGGGCCCGAAAATATAAATAAGCACGGACGCTAACAAAGCGGAAAAGGAATTAATGCAGGAAACGTCCCAAAAACATTCGGAATCTTCCGACAAAGAGCGATAAAGACAGTGAACGTTATGTCGAGCTCATTTCTCAGTTGCGCGGCACCTTGAAAGACATAACGAACCTGACTTAGAGGATGAGTTCTGTCGGCGGGAAGGCTTCACATCATCCATTCATGATCTGCTCCCAGCCCCACTCGCGTAGTCCTGCTGCGCGCCAGTAATTCTTGGCAACCGCCTCTGGGACCTCCAGTTCATCATTCAGATCGAACTGCGGGGCCATGGCGAACTGCACATCCATCTCGAAATCATCTTTAAGCAAGCGCTGCATGATCTTGACCCGTTGCAGCCAGGTCAATGAGCGCTTGAAAGCCGTTCTATGCGGGTGCAGCTCGATGCTCACCATCAATAGAACGTTGTGAAGTGCTCGGGCTATCGGTGGGGTGGTCAGCGCGAATGCAAACGACTGGTCAGTGGCAATGCAATTAGGTGGTCAAGTGAGATGCAATTTCGCACCCCAGCCAATCAAAGCCGAAACCGCCCTACCGACTGCGCCAACTGCCCTGCCAACGCCGACAACTCATCCGTGGTCCCCGCCGTCTGGCCAATCACGCGGGTATTGCCCTCTGACATCCCGGCAATCATCTCCACCTGGTGCGCAATTTCATTACTGGCCAGGCTCTGCTCGCCAATCGTGCGGGTGATGTCGTTGACCAGCTGTGTGGTGTTCAGCGTCGCCTCCAGAATTTCACGGATCGCCCGCTCCACATCAGCTGTCACCGCCATGCCTTTATCCACCTGGGCAACACCCGCTTCCATGCTGGTCACAGCCTCGCGGGTGCTTTGCTGAATGCGGGCGACCATGCTCGCGATTTCCTGAGTGGACGCACTGGTACGTGCTGCCAAAGTGCGAACTTCGTCGGCCACCACAGCAAAGCCGCGGCCTTGTTCACCGGCACGCGCGGCTTCAATGGCGGCGTTGAGGGCCAGTAGGTTGGTCTGGTCGGCAATGCCCTTGATCACTTGGATAATGCTGTAGATCCCTTCGGACTCCTTGTCCAGGGTACGAATCACCAGGGCCGACTGTTGCGCCGAACGGGCGATATCGTCCATGTCGCTCACGACTTGATGGATAACCTGCCCGCCGTTCTTGGCCAGGGTTTGCGCCTGGTTGGCCATTTCCAGCGCGTGCTGGGCATGCCGGGTGATTTCTTCGATGCTGGCGGTCATCTGGCTGGTGGCGGCCGACATGGTGCCCGCCGCCGAGCTCTGTTGCTGGCTGCTGGCGGCCACTTCATGACAACCGCTGCTTAGCTGCTGGCTCATGCGGGTGACGCCCTGGGCATTGTTGCGCACCACTTCAATCATGCCGCGCAGGTCATGTTGCATGACGGCCAGGCTGCGAATCAGCATGCTGGCCTCGTCGTGGCTGGCAGGTTCGGGGATCGGCTCGCTGAGGTTGCCGTGGGCGATGCTCTCGGCAATCTGCCGCGCAAGCTGCAACGGCCGCATGATGCTGCGGGTAACCCAATAACCTTGCACGACCAGCAGCAACAGGCACAACACCAGCACCACGCCGAGGGTGAAATTGGCGCTGCGCACGGTTTGACGGGTTTGCTCGCCACTGGCCTTGGAGTTGTTTTCGATCAGTTCGCTCAGGCTGGCCATCTGGCCTTCCAGCTGGATGAACGCCTCGCTGAAGGTGCCCAGCTCTTGTTGGGCCTCGACGGGATCGTTCAGCGCCACACCGACAATCCGCTCACCCGAGGTGATGTAGTTGTCGAGGCTGGGCTTGATATCACTCAGTGCGGTCTTGAGGGCGGGGTTGAGGGGCAGCGCAAGGTTGTCGCCCAGCGCCTTGCGAAAATGCGCTGCATGCTCGGTAATAGCCTCCAGCACTTCATCGCGGCTGCTGACACTTTTGCCCAGCCCCACCAGCATCGCCGACAGCACATCGGCACGCAGCGCGTCGTGCATCATGTCGGCTTCCAGATGATTGCTCAGTGCGGTCATGCTGACCTCGCTGTCAATCATCGCCGCCTCCATCCGCGCATTCCCCAGGTAGTTCACCAGGCTGATGACCAGTACCGTGAGCACACTGGTGCCGATCAGCAACAACAGACGGAGTTTTATCGACATCCCCAAGCCCTCGGCGGTTATGGACTGAAGCAAGGTGTTGATGGCTGCCGTGTGGAACCCCATCGACGCGTTCGCTACCCCTGATTTAAGCCTACTTGCAGGTTTTCGCTGCTTCAGGTCGCTCCTATCTTGAAACGGGCTTGCGTAACAACTGCGGCGTTCGCGTGCGAAGCGCTCGCAACCCAAGCGGCCAACTTGCTAACCTCCCCGACACCAACGCAGCCCTATCCAGAAGAGATACCCCAAATGCGCGAGCGAAAAGCCGCACGATTACTCGTGATAAGCCCCTCTCAAGAGGTCCTCCTTTTCAGGTTCGTTCACAAGGATGGGGCCCTGGCCGGCAGAAACTACTGGGCCACCCCTGGCGGCGGTCTTGAACACGCAGAAACCTTCCAGGCTGCGGCAATCCGTGAACTGCGTGAGGAGACCGGTATTCAAGTCGACACCGTTAAAGGGCCTGTGGCCGAGCGGCAGTTTTCAATGCTCCTGCCCAGTGGCGAGACGGTGCTCGCGCTGGAGCAGTACTTTGTTGTACATGCGCCAAACCAGGTGCTTTCCCGTGCCGACTGGACCGTAGAGGAGGCCGAGGTCATGGCCGATCATCACTGGTGGTCCGCCCAGGAGCTGAGATCGACTGAGGAAACGGTATGGCCCGAGGCGTTGGTGGAGATGCTCGTGGATGCAGGTATCTTCAAATCGGCGACGCACCCTTCATGACATTAGGCTTGACTCTGTCCCATAGGACACCCCCTACCCTGCCTTATCTGTTTTAGGTTCCGCCATCAGCGGATAAGGCAATCCATGAGTGCGTTATCGATGGTCACCAGTGCCAATGGGCATCTGTCCGTCTGATCATCAACCTGCTAAGACAGTCTGGTAGAAAGGGAGCGGTTGACCCTTTCTCCAGGCAACTGGAGTCGATGACTAATGTGGCAGTGTGTTTTATCGGTTAAAACTCGCCAACTCTAACATTCACCCAACACCAAAATTACACTTTAGTAATATCACCCCCCCTTAAACATTTTTTTCACACGCCGGCTTCCACGAGTAGTTAAAGTCAACACCATACAGCCTCTTGAACACATGCAGTTCTCTCAATGATATCGCCACCCCCTACAACCTTGCCTTACTATCTGATCGTTGGGATATTTGCCACTGGCGCTCATTACATAACACTTTTGTTATTGTCTCTAGCTCTGCCCGCACTCATTGCGACGTTACTGGGAGCAATAGTCGGGACTGTTGTTAGTTATCAGGGCAACAAACGCTGGACGTTTACAAAGGCTCGTCCACCCGACACTTATCAATGGCTGCGCTTCAGCATCACGGCCTTGGTCTACAACGGTACAAACCTGGCCCTGATGGCGTTCCTGCTGGAGCACTGGCCCCAGCGCCTATGGCTGATGCAGGTGATCACCACCTGCGCCCTGACGTTGATCACTTACCAAATCAACCAGTACTGGAGCTTTCGCCATGAATCGATCAAGAGCTGAGCGCTCCCCTCGTCCGATGCTCAGTGTGATTGTCTGTTGTTATAACGAAGCCAAGGTACTGCCTTTTTTTCATAAGCGGCTAATGGCTGTACTTAAGACGCTCAGCATTCGCTACGAAGTCGTATATGTCAACGACGGCAGCCGCGATGAAACACTGGCGCTACTGGATGGTTATTGCCAGGCGCCTGGCGTTCGCTGTTTGAACCTGAGCCGTAACTTCGGCAAGGAAGCCGCCATGGTCGCCGGCATTGATTATGCGGTCGGGGATGCGTTGTTATTTATTGATGCCGACTTGCAAGACCCGCCCGAACTTATTCCACTCATGGTTCATCATTGGCTGACCGGTAGCGATATCGTCAATATGCAGCGGCGCAGTCGTCTGTCTGATACCTCAAGCAAACGTATCAGTGCCCACCTCTACTACAAACTGATGAACTTTTTGGCCGACAAGTTTGATGTTCCCGCAGACGTCAGCGACTTCCGCCTGATTGGCCCGGCGCCCCTGGCAGCGCTGCGCGGCATGCCGGAACGGACGCGTTTCATGAAGGGCCTGATCAGTTGGCTGGGGTTCAATACCATCGAGTTGCCCTATGACCGTGAGCCGCGCAGCGCCGGCCTCAGCAAATGGGGGCCGCTGGCGCTGATCGACCTCGGTATCGAAGGCGTATTGGCGCTGTCGCGCAAGCCGTTGCGCTGGTTCAGCCTGCTCAGCCTGATGATTTTCATCGCCACCACGGTGTTCATCATCCAGCAGATGAGCGTCAACACCGTCAATGCCCATCACGTGATCATGGGCATTGCTGCGTTCATTACCGTGGGCATAGCAATGATCGGCGAATACCTCGGGGCAACGTTGAGCGAAGTCAGGCAGCGTCCCATCTATCTACTCGACAACCTGCTCGGCGAAGCCCCTGAACGGCCAGAGCACCCCTGCCCGATACACCCTCGCGAACAAGAAAACCACTGATGATGATAACGACCCGTACGCTATGGCTGGTATTGATCGCTATTTTGGCCCTGCGCCTGGCAAGCCTGGGGCTGTACCCGTTGATGGACACCTCCGAAGCCCGCTACGCCGAAATGGCGCGCAAGATGCTGGTGCTCGGCAACTGGGTAACCCCGCTGTTCGAGCTTGACGTACCTTTTTGGGGCAAGCCGCCGCTGTCGTTCTGGACCCAGGCGCTGGGCATGAAGTTGCTGGGTATCAATGAATTCGCCATTCGCTTTCCGGCATGGCTGCTGCATGTCGCCAGTTGCCTGATCATCATCCGGTTTGCCCGTGAGCAGGCCGATGAAAAAACGGCGGTATGGGCGGCGATTATCTTTTCCAGCTCAACCCTCGGCCTGTTGTCGGCAGGTGTGGTATTGACCGACCCGGCATTGAGTTTCTCGGTACTGCTGGCCAGCTATGGCTTCTGGTGCGGCATGACACGCGGCGACCGCCGTTGGGCTCTGGCAGGATTTGCCGGCCTGGGCCTCGGGTTGCTGGCAAAGGGGCCGTTGGTGCTGGTGCTGGTGGGGGCTCCAGCTGTGATCTGGACGCTTTACTACCGACAATGGCGTGCCTTTTTGCACTTGCCCTGGCTGCTGGGCCTTGCGTTGATGCTGGTGATTGCCGTGCCTTGGTACGTGATTGCTGAACAGCGCACGCCGGGGTTTCTCGATTACTTCCTGATCGGCGAGCACTGGAAGCGTTATGTGGTCAGCAAATGGGCCGGAGACTTGTACGGCAGCGCCCATGCCCGGCCCACGGGCGCCATCTGGATGGACCTGATGCTCGCGCTTTTCCCCTGGACGCTGCTGTTGCCAGCGTTGTACTTCGCCCTGCGCCGCTCGGCCCTGTCGGGTCGCTACTACGGGTTTATCGCCCTGTGGGCCCTGGCTACGCCGGTGTTTTTCACGTTCTCCGGCAATATCCTGTGGACTTACCTGCTGCCATCGCTGCCAGCCTGGAGCCTGCTGCTGGCTGGCGCGCTCAAGGCAGTACCCTGGCAAACCGGCAAAACCATCATTGGGTTGATCCTCGCGCTGCTGCTGCCGGTATGGCTGCTTATCGCTGCCATCGACGGCCGCGCCTTTGACCGGCCGAATAACCAACGTGATCTCGCCAGGGCCTGGCAGCAGTTGCAGGCAGACCGTCCCGGAACCCTCTTTTACTGGGGCCGGCGCTCCTACTCGGGGGAGTTCTATACCCAGGGCCAGGCACGCCGGGTCGAGGATTTGGCTACCTTGCCCGTTGACCGCACCTTTTACATCGCGCGTCGGGTACGTGACCTCAAGCGAGGTATCCAGGGCTTGCAGCCGTTCAATTGTGTCGAGCAACTGCGCGCCAGCCAGAGCGTGTTATTCAGGTGCGGCCCCGTGCAGGAGCCTTAAGGCAACACGTATCAAATGTAGGAGCGGGCTTGCCCGCGATGGTCGTTAAACGATGACACTGGCTATCTGACACCTCGCAGAGATCTACCGGACGTCATCGCGGGCAAACCCCACATTGAGAGTGTCCAGGCTTGAAGGAATCGACAGCGACACAAAATGTACCAAACAGTTAATTAGCTTGCTACCATTGTCGATCGAACCCTTACTTCGAGTTTTTCGACATGAAACACGCCTCGAGCGCCGCTGGCGCCTCTCGATTCCTCTTGCTGGGCCTGGGCCTGATCATCGCCCTGCTCGGCCTGGCCCTGGCAGCCGGTGGTGCAAAACTGCTGAGCCTGGGAGGCTCCGGCTACTTCCTGGTCGGCGGCTTGTCCATGGCCATTGCTGGCGTGTTGATCGCGCGGCGCAAACCAGCGGGTGCCTGGTTGTTCGCGGCCTTTTTGCTCGGCACTGCGGTGTGGGCGGTGTTGGAGGTGGGCCTGGTGTTCTGGCCACTGTTTTCGCGGCTGTTCATGTTCACCGTGATCGGCCTGGCAGTGGTGCTGGTGTATCCGCTGCTGGCGCCAGGCACGCGCCGTGGCGCCTACGGCGTGGCGGGCGTGCTGGCGGTGGCATTGGCCGTGGCGGCGGGTAACATGTTTGTCGCCCACCCCAGTGTTGCCCCGACTGGTGATGGCCCGGGCCTGACTGCCGTCGATCCGGCGCAGGCGCAAAAAGACTGGGCACACTACGGCAACACCGAAGGCGGCAGCCGTTTTGCCGCGCTCGACCAGATCAATCGCAGCAACGTCGACAAGCTCAAGGTGGCCTGGACCTATCGCACCGGTGATGTGGCGGTCAGCGATGGCAACGGCGCTGAAGACCAACTCACGCCCCTGCAGATCGGCAACAAGGTGTTTATCTGTACGCCCCACAACAACCTGATCGCGCTGGATGCCGACACCGGCAAAGAGCTGTGGAAGAACAGCATCAACGCCCAGTCGGCGGTGTGGCAGCGCTGCCGCGGTATGGCGTATTTCGATGCCACCGCGCCGATCGTCCAGCCGACCCAAGCCAACCGCTCGCCGATCATTGCCGCCAGCGTGCCGGCCGGTGCGCAGTGTGAGCGGCGCCTGTTGACCAACACCATTGATGCACGGCTGATTGCAGTGGATGCCGATACCGGCGAGTTTTGCCAGGACTTCGGCAACCACGGCCAGGTGGATTTGAAAGCTGGCCTGGGCAATGTCCCGGACAGCTACTACCAATTGTCCTCCGCACCATTGATCGCCGGCACTACCGTGGTGGTTGGCGGGCGCGTTGCCGATAACGTCCAGACCGACATGCCGGGCGGCGTGATCCGTGGCTTCGATGTGATCAGCGGCGCGATGCGCTGGGCATTCGACCCTGGCAACCCTGAAGACAAGCAAGCGCCCGCCCCGGGCGACACCTATGTGCGCAGCACACCCAACAGCTGGGCGCCGATGTCGTATGACCCGCTGATGAACACGGTATTCCTGCCGATGGGCAGCTCATCCACCGATATCTATGGTGTCGAGCGCACCCAGCTCAATCACAAGTACGGTGCCTCGGTACTGGCGCTGGACGCCTCCACGGGCGAGGAAAAGTGGGTGTACCAGACCGTCCACAATGACCTCTGGGACTTCGACCTGCCGATGCAACCCAGCCTGATCGACTTCACCCAGGCCAACGGCAAGACCGTCCCAGCCGTGGTGATCGGCACCAAGGCCGGGCAGATCTATGTACTGGACCGCGCCACCGGCAAGCCGCTGACCCAGGTTGAAGAAGTACCGGTCAAGGCCGCCAATATCCCCAACGAACCTTACTCGCCGACCCAGCCTAAATCCGTGGGTATGCCGCAAATTGGCGCACAAACCTTGAGCGAATCGGACATGTGGGGCGCCACCCCGTATGACCAGTTGCTATGCCGCATCGACTTCAAAGGCATGCGCTACGAGGGCTTGTACACAGCGCCTGGCACTGATAAATCCCTGAGTTTTCCCGGCTCCCTGGGTGGCATGAACTGGGGCAGTATTTCCACCGATCCAGTGCATGGCTTTATCTTCGTCAACGACATGCGCCTGGGCCTGTGGATCCAGATGATCCCCTCGCAGAACAAGGCCCAGGCCTCTACAGGGGGTGAAGCGCTGAACACCGGCATGGGCGCGGTACCGCTCAAGGGCACGCCTTACGCGGTGAACAAGAACCGCTTCCTGTCGGTGGCCGGCATTCCGTGCCAGGCTCCGCCGTTCGGCACCCTCACCGCCATTGACATGAAGACCCAGAAAATTGCCTGGCAAGTACCGGTCGGCACCGTTGAAGACACCGGTCCACTGGGCATTCGCATGCACCTGCCGATCAAGGTCGGCCTGCCGACACTCGGCGCTACCCTATCGACCCAAGGCGGCCTGGTGTTCATCGCCGGCACCCAGGACTTCTACCTGCGCGCCTTCAACAGCGCCAATGGCGAAGAAACCTGGAAAACCCGCCTGCCCGTGGGCAGCCAGGGTGGGCCGATGACCTATGTTTCGCCGAAAACCGGCAAGCAATACGTAGTCATCACCGCCGGCGGCGCGCGCCAATCCACCGACCGTGGCGACTACGTGATCGCCTACGCCCTGCCTTGAGTCCCGCGCGGTACTGATGCATCGCGGGATTGACCTTGATCTTGGAGGCCCGGTTGGAACACGATGACCGCCTTGCGCCGTTGACGAAAGGAGTGTCGTTATGTTCCCACTGGAAATCTGGCTGACCTATACCGCCGCCTGCCTGTTGCTGGTGCTCTCCCCCGGCCCGGACAACCTGCTGGCCATCGCCAGGGGCCTGAGCCAGGGGCGCATGGCAGCGGCCGTTTCGGGGGTGGCTTCGGGCACCGGGATCCTGTTTCACGTGGCCACCGCCTCGCTGGGCCTGACCCTGTTGATGCAGACATCCGCCGTGGCGTTCTGGGTGGTTAAAGTGATCGGCGCCAGCTACCTGGTGTGGCTGGGCATCAAGGTCTTGCGTTCGCGCAGCCTGATCAACTTCAAGCCGGCGGCGCGGCAACCGCTCAAAAGTATCTTCCTCACCGGCTTCCTGTCGGCGGCGCTGAACCCCAAGCCGGGGCTGTTTGTGCTCGCGTTCATCCCGCAGTTCGTCAACCCGGCATTGGGCTCGGTCACGCTGCAAATGATGGTCTACGGCGCCTGGTTCGCCGCATTGACCGCCCTGGGTTTTGCGCTCATGGGGATTTTTGCAACGCGCCTGTCGACCTGGCTGCAACGCAAGCCAAAAGTCGTCAATGGCCTGAATGTGGGCGCCGGACTGACCTTCGTCGCGTCCGGTCTTTCGGTGGCGGCACTGAGTCAAAAGTGAACCGGGCCGTGGGCTGTACGCGGACATTCAATCTACGGTGACAACCTACAACGGCGCCGGCTCGACATCCTTGAAGGTCAATCCCTGGCTCTCGGTGATCTGCCAGGGATTGGCGGCTCCGGTTTCACTGAATACCACCTGTTCAAAGCGCGATTCCTTCAGACCATCCAGCCGCACCTTGGCCGGGCCGCTGAAGCGCACGCGCTCGAACACCAGCCCCTGGTGCCAGGCATTGCGGGTGCTGTCGCCCTTGACCTCGATGGCCGCGCCCTGGGCATTCTCGACACTGACATCGCTCACGCGGATGTCCCTGAACTGCCCCGGCACCGTAGAACGCTTGTAGTCGAGCTTGGCGTTCGGGTCGTTGTAATCGAGGGTAAAGATGAATGCCTGCTTCACCGTGTTGCGCATCGCCGAGTCGCGGAAGATGACATTACGCGCACCGCCATCCATAAAGTTGGTGCTTTTCATGCGCAGGCCCGCATCGGTGCCATCGGACACATTGTCTTCGGCCAGGATGTTCTGGATCCAGGCCCCGGTGTGGCTGCCCGCGACGACCATGCCATGGCCCTTGCGAAAGTAGTTGTTGAAGATCCAGGCATCTTCCTGGGGCTTCTGATGCACCGCGTCGGCGCCAGTGCCGGCGGCGAAGTTGACGCAGTCATCGCCAGTGTCAAAGAAGTTGTTGAAGACCATCGCCCCCTTGCTGTTGGCAAACTCGATGCCGTCGCCATTGTTCGCGTCGTAGGTTTTATGGGTGGTGTTGGCCAATACGACGTTTTCGGTTTCCAGGTTCATGATCCCGTGGAACGCCGGGTTGACCACGGTAAAGCCGCCATAGAAGACATTTTTCACATCGCGCAGGGTAATCAGCGATGAGCGCATCTGGCCGTAGGCATCCTTGACGTTCATGCCACGGGCCACGGCCTGTTCCACCTGGGCCTTGGCCAGGATGCCGTCCTGCATGTAACGGGTGTTATCGCTGGGCAGGTAGAACGGCAGCGCCTGGCCACGCTCGCCCGGCACATCGGCTTGGCGCTTCCAGCCGTTGCCATCGATCACCCCCTTGCCGACAATGCGGATGTTCTCGAATGCTTGATGACTGCGCGGATCACGGGGCAAGGCGTTGATCAGCGATGCCGGGCGTACGGTGCTCGAATACGGGTATTGGATATAGCCCGCCAGCGGATAGTCCTCAGCACGCTCGGAACCCAGCAGGGTCGCGCCTTCGGCGATTTCCAGGGTCATATTGCTCTTGAGGTACAGCGCACCGCTCTTGTAGGTGCCCTTGGGCAACAACACTTTGCAGCCAGGAGTGCAGGCATCGATGGCGCCCTGGATTGCCAGGGTCTCAAGGTGGCTGCCATCGCCCTTGGCCCCGTACTGGCGGACATCAAAAACCTTAGGCACCGGGGCAGTGCGCTGGACCAGGGCGGGGCTGTCGGCGGACTCGTTACCGGCGGCGTCCACCGAACGCACAGTGAAACGGTACTGGGTATTGGCTTTCAGGCCCTGGACGGTATAGCTGTGGATCGCGATGCGGTGATGGAAGTTGCGGGTGTCCTGCGCATAAAAGTGGTCGATGTATGGCTTGGCCGGCGACACCCGGTCGTTATTGGCATTGGCACTGCCCAGCAACATGCCGTTGGCATACACCCGGTAATCCTTGATGACACGGTGCTCGGCCGGCTTTTCCCAGACCAGGATGATTTCCCGCTCATCAAATGCCAGCGTTGGCACTTGCACCTTGGACGGTGCTTGCAGCGCCCAGGCCGGCAGGCTGCAACCGAGGGCCAGCGCCAGTACCAGGCGTTGACCGATAACAGTGGTTTGATACGGCATTTTTTGTTTTCCTTGTTTTTGCCTGTGATCACACCGGGGGCTTTACGCCGGTAACCCGGCCTCTTGCAGGTACTGACTACGGTTGACGAAGGTCTCGCGCGGCATCTCCCGCACATCCATGGACAAGGCCTCGACCTGCGGCAATAGGGCGATCAGTGCGGCCAGGGTGGCGCTGGCGAATTCGCGTTGTTGCGCGGCACTGCGCCCGGCGAACAGGTAGAGGGCCACGTGTACGAAGTCATCCTGGGTGTGCCCGCAACGGTAATGCGCATAGCCGTTCAGGCGCACCTTGATGTCCCCCGGTTTGAATACGCCGAAAGCGTCGAGGGTATCGTGGACGGCGGCCAGCAGCTGTTGCTCGCCGAGCTGTACGACCAGGGCTTGTGAACAATCGATGATGCAATGGGGCATCGTTCATCTCCGTATGTGTAGGAGCCGGCTTGCAGGCGATGGGTGTTAACACGGCGCCTGGGATTTTCTCGCTGGCAAGCCAGCTCCTGCAGGCGCCGCAGGGCGCAGGGTTTACTGGGCGCCGAGGGACTTGATCAGCGCGTCCAATTGCTCCACTTCCTCGGGCAACAGGTCGGTCAGCGGTGCGCGCACAGGGCCTGCGTCATGCCCAACCAAACGGGCGCCGGCCTTGACGATGCTGACGCCATACCCCTCACAGCGGTTGCGGATGGCCAGGTAAGGCAGGAAGAAATCGTCGATCAAACGGCCCACGGTGTCGTGATCGTCACGGGCCACGGCGTGGTAGAAATCCATCGCGGTTTTCGGGATGAAATTGAACACTGCCGACGAGTAGACCGGTACGCCCAGGGCCTTGTAGGCGGCGGCGTAGACCTCGGCCGTTGGCAAGCCGCCAAGGTAGGTCAGGCGATCACCCAGGCGACGGCGAATGGAAACCATGGATTCGACTTCGCCAATGCCATCCTTGAAGCCGATCAGATTCGGGCAACGCTCGGCCAGTTGTTCCAGGCTGTCGGCGTTGAGGCGGCAGAGGTTACGGTTGTACACCACCACGCCAAAGTCCACCGAATTGCACACTTGCTCAACGTGGGCTACCAGGCCCTTCTGGCTGACTTCGGTCAGGTAGTGCGGCATCAACAAGATCCCCGCCGCCCCCAGGCGCTCGGCTTCCTGGGCATAGGCGATGGCCTGGCGGGTCGGCCCACCGGCGCCGGCAAGGATCGGCACCTGGCCACGGCAGGTATCTACCGCAGTCTTAATGATGCGCGAGTACTCATTGGATTCCAGGGAAAAGAACTCACCCGTGCCGCCGGCGGCGAACAGCGCACTGGCGCCATACGGGGCCAGCCATTCCAGACGACGGGCATAGGTGTCGGCGCGAAAATCCCCCGCCGCATCGAAGTCGGTGACGGGGAACGACAGCAAGCCGGAAGACAGGACGGTTTTTAATTCTTGTGGAGTCATGGTTCGCAAATCTCATGCTGAAAGTAAAAAGGTGATACCTGAAAATCTAGATGATCTAGAGGTACGTTATCGTACAACTATGAATTGCAAAGGGCCATGGTAAAAACCGTTCTATTGGCTTTCCCGGTCCTGCAGGCGCCGAACACTTGACGAAACAGCCAATAATGGCGGCGCTATCGCGTCAATTACCATGCGTTATCGCTGGCGATTTTCGCCGACAAGCCGACGCCTACAAAGGGTCTTGTTGTATGACAACCTAGCGTTTAACTGGCGATTTTTCGCTGGGACTCCTGGCTAAAGTCCCGGCTTGCCTGCACCAGCATTCGTGTGTAGTCATGCTGGGCGCAGTCCCGGCTCAGGGCCTGGCTGTCGAGCAACTCAACGATCCTGCCCTGCTGCATCACCGCCACCCGGTCGCACAGGTGGGTGACCACGCCCAGGTCGTGGGTCACCATCAGGTAGGTGAGTTTCTCGCGCTGGCGCAGGTCGGCCAGCAGGTTGAGGATCTCCGCCTGCACCGAGACATCCAGGGCCGAGGTCGGCTCGTCAAGCAACAGCACCCGCGGCTCCAGGATCAATGCGCGGGCAATCGCCACGCGCTGGCGCTGGCCACCGGACAACTGGTGCGGGTAGCGATAGCGAAAGCTGTCGTTCAAACCTACCTTGAGCAGGATCTCGTTGATCCGATCGTCCTTGTCCCCTACCCCATGGATAATCAGCGGCTCACGCAATGCGGTGTCGATGGTGTGGCGTGGGTGCAACGAACCGTACGGGTCCTGGAACACCATCTGGACCTGGCGAAAATGCGCCTTGGGGATTTTCTGCTGCAACGGCACGCCAGCAATGCTCAACTCGCCGCTCCAGTGCCGGTATTGTCCGGCGAGGCAGCGCAGCACGGTAGTCTTGCCCGAGCCGGACTCCCCCACCAGACCGAAGGATTCGCCATCGGCGACACTGAGATTGACGTCATGCAACACCTGGTTGAGGGCCGGGCCGGCACCGAAACTCAGGTTCAGCGAATGCGCTTGGATCATGGACATGGTCAGTTCCTCAGCAAGTCAGCCACTGCGGATCGCGCTGCAGCACCGGCAACCGTGGGCGACGGTTGTCCATGCTCGGCAGTGCGGCCAGCAGGCCACGGGTATAAGGGTGTTCGGCGTATTGCAGGTCGCAGGCCGCCAGGGACTCAACGACCCGTCCGGCATACATCACCAGCACCCGGTCACAATAGTTACGCACCAGGTTGAGGTCGTGACTGACGAAAATCAGCCCCAGCTCCTGCTGCCCCACCAGCTCTTCGAGCACGCTCAACACTTGCTGGCGCACCGAGACGTCAAGGGCCGAAGTCGGCTCATCGGCAATGATCACTTCAGGGTTGGTGATCACCATCATGGCGATCATGATGCGCTGCCCCATACCGCCCGAGACTTCATGGGGGTAAAGGTTGTAGACCCGCTGCGGATCGCGGATATGCACTTTGTCCAGCATCTGCATCACCCGCTCGCGGGCTTCGCTGCGGCTGGCCTTGTGATGGGCCAGGTAGGCCTCGGCGATCTGGTCACCGACCTTGACCACTGGGTTGAGCGAGTATTTGGGGTCTTGCATGATCATCGAGATGCGTTGGCCGCGAATCTTCTGCATGGCCTTTTCGCTGGCCGACAGCAGATCGACGTCGCCAAATTGCATGGCCTTGGCGCTGATCCTCGCACTGGTCGGATGCAACTTAAGCAGGCTGCGTCCCACGGTGGACTTGCCCGAGCCGGACTCGCCGACGATGGCGAGCTTTTCGCGACCCAGGGTGAACGACACGTCACGCACCGCATGGGTTTCTTTCTGGCCGTTGACGAAGCGCACATTGAGCCCTTCGACGTTCAGTTTGATGGCAGACATACAGCCTCCGATTACTCGCTACGCGGGTCAAGAATGTCCCGCAGGCCGTCGCCCAACAGGTTGAAAGCCAGGCTCACCAGCATAATTGCAGCGCCGGGTACGGCCACCAGCCACCAGCACTCAAGCATGTAGCGCCGGCCGGTGGAGATCATCGCGCCCCACTCCGGCAACGGTGCCTGTGCACCCAGTCCAAGGAAGCCCAGGGCAGCCGCGGTGAGGATGATCCCGGCCATGTTCATGGTCAGCCGGATGATCACCGACGACAGGCACATGGGTACAATATGCCGCAGGATGATCCGCGACGACGAAGCGCCTTGCAGCTCCACCGCCACCACAAAATCAGCCTTGCGCAGCGACAGGGTTTCGGCCCGCGCCAGGCGTGCAATCGGTGGCCAGGATGTCAGGGCAATCGCGACCACGGCGTGCTCCAGCCCAGGGCCCAGGGCCGCGATAAACGCCAGTGCGAGGACCAGGCTGGGGAACGAGATAAAGATGTCGGTCAGACGCATGAACACCGTGTCGACAATCCCACCGTAGTAGCCGGACACGGTGCCGATAAACAGCCCGATCGGCCCCACGATCACTGTGACCAGGGCAATGATGTACAGGGTGATGCGCGAGCCGTAGACCAGGCGGCTGAAAATATCCCGACCGTATTCATCGGTACCGAACCAGTGCGCGGCGCCGGGCGCCTGAAGCGCGTTGGCCAGGTTCTGCGCCACCGGGTCGTGGGTAGCGATCCACGGCGCAAAGGCTGCAACGACGATCAATAGCATCGCCACCAGCAGCCCGGCCAGGGTCATGGGGTTGCGCAACAGGTGATACAACACACGCAGGCCGTTCTTGCACAAGGCATCGAAGCTGGACCCGGGCGTGCGTTGCGCCTGCCGTTTGGCGGCGGACCCGGTAGAAGACATGTTGGCAATCATTGGCATTTCTCGGATTAAAAGGGAAATCACCCAGCGTGCCCACAGGCGCGCCAGGCAGCACTCAACGTTGCTTGTGCACGCCCAGGTAACGGGTGGCCAGCGCGTCATCACCGTCAAAACCCTTGACGTCGGCGGCACTGACCACGGTGTCGGTCATTTGCGAAACCATCATGATCGGGCCGACCTGCTGGTCGTAGAGGTTCTGCGCCTGGTGATACAGTTTCAGGCGCTGGGCGCTGTCACGCTCAACCCCTGCCTGGTCGATCAGCGCATTGAGCTGTGGATTGAAGAACGAGGCACGCCAGCCCTGGAAGTTCGGCAAGCCGGCGTCGTCGCTGTTGTTGGGGTTATAGGCAAAGGTGCGCAGGCTGAAATACGGGTGCGGATAACGCTCGGCGCCCCGCGCGACGATGATTTCGAAATTGCGCGCACGCATTGCGCCATACACCTGGTTGCCGGTGCCGGTGACAATCGTGGCCTTGATCCCGCCTTGGGCCAGGGTCGATTGCAGGCGGGCGGCGATGTCGATGAACGGCGGCTCGGACAACGTGCGGATGGTGGTGTCAAAGCCCTCCGGGTAACCGGCTTCGGCCAGCAACGCCTTGGCCTTGGCGACGTCCATGTGATACCCGGGATCCGGCAGGCGCGCATCCAGGCCCAGTTGCATCGGCTGCTGGTTGAGCGTGCCGTAGTAAGGCATTACCTGCTGGTCGAGGCCCTTGTAGTCAATCAGGTTGCGCACCGCCTCACGCACCTTGGACTTGGCGAACTCTGGCTGTTTCATGCTCATGGCGACGTAGTACAGGGTGCCGCGCTGCAGGGATTGCACCTGCAGCTTGTCCGAGCCGTCGATGGCGCGGATGTCCGGCGCGGACATGCCATAGGCCAGGTCCAGGTCACCACGTTCAAGCATCAGGCGCAGGGACTGGGATTCGGTCATGTGCCGCACCACCACACGCTTGAGCTTGGCCGCACCGCCCCAGTAACCGTCAAAACGGGTCAGCAGCAGAGAGTCGTTGACGCTCCACTTGGTCAGCACGAAGGGCCCACTGCCCGCCTCATTCGTCACCAGCCAGGCGGCGCCGAGGTCACCATTTTTCTCATGGGCCATCACCGCCTTGCGATCGACCACCACGGCGCTGGGCGAGATCGCCAGGGAATCTACCAGCAGCAACGGGTCCATGACCTGGGGCAGATCGACAACCAGGGTGTAGCTATCGGTGGCACGGATCAGCGCCTGGATATTTTCCACGCTATAGCCGTAGGCCTTCCAGGTGGTAGCCAGGCCATAGTTGAGCTTCATGACCCGGTACAGCGACCAGGCTACATCCTCGGCAGTCAGCGGGTTGCCGGAGTGGAATTTCACGTCCTGGCGCAAATGGAAGGTCACTTGCTTGCCGTCATCGCTGATCTGCCAGCGCTCGGCCAATTGCGGCTGGTGCTTTTCCGGGTTGTTGTTATCGCGCTTGACCAGGGTGTCATAGAGGTTGGCATTGACCCCCGAGGCATCCAGACCCGGGGCGTTGGCCGGGTCGATGGAGAACAGGTTGACCATGCTCATGCCGACGATCAGTTGGTCGGCCGGGGTCTTGGCGTTGACCGCCGTCATTGGCGCAAGCGCCAGGACCGCAGCCAGCAGGCTCATGTGCAGTTTGGACAAAGGGCTATTCATTGCAGATTCCTTGTTCTTATAGTTTTAGCGGGTACGCGGGTCGAACACCTTGTACAAGGCATCGCTGATCAGGTTGAGCGCGACAAAGATCAAGCCGATCACCAGGACGCAGCCCATCACCGCATTCATGTCCCCCAGCATCAGGCTGCTGGTCAGGTACTGGCCGAAACCGGGCCAGGCAAACACGGTCTCGATCAGCACCGCCCCTTCGAGCAGGGAACCGTAGGCCAGCGCCACCACCGTCAGCAGTTGCACGAGAATGTTACGAAAGGCGTGGCCCCACACCACCTGGCGCCGGGACAAACCCTTGACCCGGGCGGTGATGATGTATTCCTGGGACAGCTGTTCGAGCATGAAGCTGCGGGTCATGCGGCTGATATACGCCACCGAGTTCAGCCCCAGGATCAGCGCCGGCAGCACGATATGGCGCAGGGCGCTGGCAAAGGCATCCCAGTCGCGGGCCAGGGTCGAGTCGATCAACAACAGGCCCGTTACCTCCGGCACCATGCCGTCATAGGCCAGGTCGATGCGCCCGGCGCCGCCAGCCCAGCCGAGCCAGGCGTAGAACACCAGCAGGCCCATCATGCCCAGCCAGAAAATCGGCGTGGAGTAACCGAACAAAGTGATCACACGGGCCACATGGTCGCCCAGGCGACCCTGGTTGCTGGCGGCGCACACACCCAGCGGCAAACCGATCAGTATCCCGAACAGAATGGCCAGGGTCGCCAGCTCAATAGTCGCCGGGAACACCCGCAGGATGTCATCCAGCACTGGGTGGCCGGTCAACAGTGCGTTGCCGAAATCACCGTGCAGCAGGTCGTTGAGATACAGGCCGAACTGGGTCCAGATCGGCTTGTCCAGGCCCATGGCCTGGTAGACCTGGTCATAGGTGGAACTATCGGCATCCGGCCCGACCACCGCCAGGACGGGGTCCAGCGGCATGACCCGGCCAATGACAAAGGTCAGGGCCAGCAGGCCGAGCAAGGTCACCAGAACCGTACTGGCACGCCGGGCGGTGTTGGACGCGCGCGCCCCCAACACAGAGGCAGTCGAAACAAACATAGTGAGCTCCTGATAGATCGGTCACGGGTACCGGGCGGTACTCAACGGTTCTTGTAGACGTCCTTGTAGCGCGTGGTCGCCGCCGTGTGGCCCTGGAAATCCACCACATCGCCGTAGACCAGCACCGTATCGGTCATCTGCGAGACGGGCAGGATCGCGCCCACCTGCTGGTCGAGCTGCTCCTGGATCGAACGGTACTGGGCCAGTTGCTTACCGGCATCGGACTCGACTTCGGCGCTCTCGATCAACTGGTTCAACTCGGGGCTGTAGAACGAGGTACGCCAGCCCTGGAAGTTACTCAACTTGGCTTCGTCTCGGTTGTCGGGGTTGTACACCAAGGTACGCAGGCTGGAATGAGGATGACGCTCTGCCCCGCCGCCGCCACGGCCGACGATAATGTCGAAGCTACGCTCGCGCATCGCGCCGTAGATCTGGTTGCCGGTGCCGGTGATGATGTTGGCCTGGATCCCGGCCTGGGCCAGGGTTGATTGCAGATTGGAGGCGATATTGATGAACGGTGGCTCGGCCAGCACGCGGATGGTGGTCTTGAAACCTTCGGGGTAGCCGGCCTCGGCCAGCAGCCTCTTGGCCTGCGCCACATCCAGGCGATAACCTGGATCCGGCAGGCGCGCCGCGAGGCCCAGGGGCAATGGACGCTGATTGATCAGGCCGTAGTGCGGCATCACCGTCTGGTTGATGCCCTGGTAATCGATCAGCGAACGCACGGCCTGGCGCACGCGGGCGTCGGCGAACATCGGTTGCTTCACACTGAGCGCCACGTAATAGAGCGTGCCACGCTGCAAGGTCTGGGTGCGCACCTTGTCGTTGCCTTGCAAGGCTTGGATATCCGGGGCGGACATGCCCTTCGCGATGTCCAGGTCGCCACGCTCGATCATCAGGCGCAGGGATTGGGACTCGGTCATGTTGCGCATGACGATACGTTTGAGCTTGGCCGGGCCTCCCCAGTAGCCGTCGAAACGGGTCATCAGGATCACATCGTTGGCGCGCCAGTCGTTCAGCACAAATGCACCACTGCCCGCGGCATGGGTCACCAGCCAGGCGGCCCCCATGTCGTTGTTCTTCTGGTGCTCGAGGACTTTCTTGCGGTCGAGGATAAACGCGCTGGGCGATGTCGCTAAAGTATTGAGCACCAACAGCGGGTCGGTCGGGCGCGGCAGTTCGATGACAAAGGTCGTGGCGTCCACCGCCCGCATCTGTTGCTCGACGTTATCGGCCGTAAAACCGTAGGCTTTCCAGGTCGAGGCCAGGGCCAGGTTGAGCTTGAGGACCCGTTGCAGTGACCAGGCCACATCCTCGGCGCTCAAAGGGTTGCCGGACTGGAACTGCACGTCGGAGCGCAGGTTGAAGGTCAAGGTCATGCGGTCGTCACTGACCTGCCAGCGCTCGGCCAGCGCCGGCAGCAAGCGATCCGGTTGCTTCACGTCCTGCACCAGCAGCATGTCGTAAAGGTTGGCGTTGACCTCCGACACGTCCAGGCCGGTGGCCGCGGCCGGGTCCAGGGACAGCAGGTTGATCATGCTCATGCCGACAATCAACTGGTCGGCCGGCGTCTTGGCATAGGCGACAGGCACGGCGCTGAACGCCAAGGTAGCCGCAAATACCCGCGCCCAAAGCGAAGGAAGAATGTTCATAACCAGAGTGCCTTTCTTATATTTATAGGGCTCTTGGACGGCCCGGAATGCACCGGGCCGCCCGCGCATGCATCAGAAACTGTTGAGGGTATTGGTCTCGATAAAGTTGAAATCAATCTCTTCACCCAGGCCCGGCAGGTCAGACAAGTGGACGAAGCCATCGCTGTCCATCGGGTCTACCAAGCGCTTGAGATAAGCCGGTACTTCGTCGTAATCCAGGTACGGGTGCAGCAGGCCACGCTCGTACCAGGTGCAGTTCTTGATCGCCCCGACCACAGCCAGGTTAGCGGCGCCATTGCCATGGATTTCGCAGTCCATGCCGAAAGATTCGGCCAGGTGCGCGACCTTCAGGCACGGCGCAATCCCGCCCACACCCGCCACGCCGGCGCGCAGAATATCGCAGACCTCGTTCTTCACCCAGCTAGCGCGGCTCAGGTGTTTACCCGACAGGGTTTCCGGGCCCAGCACCGGGATATCCAACTGGCCGGCCAGCCAGGCATAGGATTCGGCTGACTCTTCCATCATCGGTTCTTCAAACCAGGCGAAGTCGAGCTTCTCCAGCGCTCGGCCAATCGACAGCGCTTCGGTACGGCTGTACCAGTGGTAGCCGTCGAGCATTAGGGCTATATCCGGGCCAACCGCTTCGCGCACTGCGGCGCAAGCCTTGATATCCATCTGCGGGCTAGGGGCGAAAGACACCGGCGGCATCCAGGTGTGCAGCTTGATCGCCTTGTAGCCGCGCTGCACCAGGGTCAGGGCAAAGCGCCCGTAGTCTTCGGGCGTAGCCAAGCCGCCCGGCAGTTCGTCGCCGCACATGGTCGAACCGTACGCAGGGACCTTGTCGCGAAAACCACCGATCAACTTGTGTACCGGCAGGTTCAGTTTGCGCCCCGCCCAATCCCACAAGGCCTGCTCGACCAAGGCCAGGGCGCGATCCGTCAGTTGGCTGGCGCTACCGCGCTGCCAGTGCGCCAGGTCATGCCAGATCTTTTCCCGGTCAAACGCGTTCTGCCCCACCAGCACCTTGCGCACAAAGCCATCGAGCACATAAGGGCGGATCAATTCCGGGGCCCCGAAGGCAAAACCCTCATTGCCGTCTTCAGTCTGAATGCGCAGCAAGGCCATCTTGGCCTGAGTGATGTCGCCGGGGTGGGCATGCCCGGCACTGTCCACGGCGCGGCGGGTCGGGTAGGAGAAAACCTGGACGTTGACTGCTGTGATTCTCATGGATGTCTTTAGCCTTTTTATTGGATTTTTGACAGGAGCATCGGCTGCTGAGGACGATCATATGTCATCGTACAACTTTTGAAAAGGCACCCTAAAAAATCCATAACCACACCATAAATGCTCTTAAACCCTAACAAATACATAATTTTAAAGACGATCAAAGGACATCTTAAAAAATACGACACACCCTATATAGCGGCATTAATCGAAAAAACATATGTCCAAATGTTTCAAAACAACACAAATCGCGTAGACACATCATAGGTTGTACGATAACGTATTTCTGTAAGACCAATAAGAAATAACCGCAACAACGACCGCCTGCAGGATCGTGTTAAACACCCAACAAAAACAATAAAAGAAGACCACATGAACAGCACTCTACGTACGCTCATCGCCGTCGCGGCTGCTAGCCTGCCCCTCTGTGTCATCGCCGACTCCGCCAGCATCAACTACCGCCACCAGTTCACCGAAAGCGACAGTATTCACGCCGACCGCGTGAAACTGAGCTATCGCATGGACAACGGCCTGGGGTTCGAGGGGGAATTGAAGTACCGCACCGCCGGGGATCGTGAAGACGTCGCCTATGACAACATTGTCAACAACGGCCATGAGCTCACGACCAGCTACAACTACAAGCTCAGCGCGCAATCGACCCTCACCCCGGCCTTCCAGATAGACAGCTCGAAAGACTCGACCAGCTACAAGCTGGGGCTCAAGTACAGCTACAAAATCAATGATGCGTTCTATGTTGCCGCGCGCTACCGGCACGATGCCAAGAAGCTCGATCGCGACCTGATCAACGAGGACGTGCCCGATCGCGGCAAGGACAACCAGAACACCAACCGCGTCGAAGGCTGGCTAGGCTACACGCCGCAAAGCAAGTGGGCCTATGAGTACCAGTACATCTACTTCAAGACCGATTACATTCGCTACGACAACAAGAAGAGCGACTACGAGCAGAACCTGATCGTCAAATACAAGCTGACCAAACAGTGGGCGCCGTTCATGGAAGTCGGTGACATCAAGGTCAACTCCACCAGCGATGACCGCCAGGCCCGCTGGCGCCTGGGGGTGCAGTACAACTTTATGTAAGCCGCCTTGCCTGGCGCTTGTGTCTCGGGCGCCAGGCAGGTAACCGACCACCTGAGTAATGGAAACCCAACCATGTCCACCTCCCCTGCTTCACCCAAACCCTTCAAGCGCATCCTGTTGACCGGCGCCGCCGGCGGCCTGGGGCAGATCCTGCGCGAAACCCTGCACACCCACTGCGCCATTGTGCGCGCCTCGGACATCAGCCCGATGGCCCCAAGCCGGAGCACGCAGGAGGAAGTCGTGCAGTGCGACCTGGCCGACAAGGCCGCGGTCCACGCCCTGGCCCAGGATGTCGAGGCAATCGTGCATCTGGGCGGGATTTCGGTTGAGCGTTCGTTTGAAGAAATCCTCGACGCAAATATTCGCGGCACCTTTCATATCTACGAGGCGGCCCGCAAACACGGGATCAAGCGCATCGTCTTCGCCAGTTCCAACCATGTCACCGGTTTCTACCCGCAGGACGTAGAACTCGATGCGCACTCGCCACGCCGCCCGGATGGGTATTACGCGCTGTCAAAATCCTACGGCGAGGATCTCGCGACGTTCTACTTCCACCGCTATGGCATCGAAACCGTGAGCCTGCGCATCGGTTCGTCATTCCCCGAGCCGCGCAACCTGCGGATGCTCTCGACCTGGCTGAGTTACGCCGATCTCGATCGCCTGGTGGCGCGTGCACTGTTGAGCCCGAATGTGGGGCATAGCGTGGTCTATGGGGTTTCCGCCAACCGCGATGTCTGGTGGAACAACCGCCATGCCGAGCACCTGGGTTTTGTCCCGCAAGACAGCTCGCACGTGTTTCGCGCGCAAGTCGAGCAGCAGCCCAAGCCACCCGTGGATTCGCCTGACAGCCTGTTCCAGGGCGGCGCCTTTACCGCTGCCGGGCCGTTTGACGACTGACACGCCCTTCCCACTTCATCTAAGGAAACAGGCTTATGAACGCCGAACTTATCGTCGATGCCCGCAACGCCACGGGCGAAAGCCCGGTGTGGGTGGCGCAAGAAAATGCCTTGTACTGGGTGGATATTCCTGGCGGCCGCCTGCATCGCTGGCAGCTCGACGGCAGCACCAGGTCATGGCAGGCCGACGAAATGCTCGCCTGCATCGCGCGCACCGCCGAGGGGAAATGGATTGGCGCGCAGCAAAGCGGGATCTTCCAACTGGCGCCGCACGCTGACGGACGCCTGACAGCGAACAAGCTCGCTGGCGTCGAGCATGCCATCGACAACATGCGCTTCAACGATGGCCGCTGCGACCGCCAGGGCCGCTTCTGGGCTGGCACCCTGCACATGGACATGGGGGCCGAGACAGTAGGCGCGCTGTATCGCCTGGATGCTCAGCGCGATGGCGTGCTGGCAGCACAACTGGAAAGCCTGCTGGTGCCCAACGGCCTGGCCTTCAGCCCCGACGGCAAGGTGATGTACCTGTCCGACTCCCACCCTGCACGGCAACAGATCTGGGCATTTGACTACGATATCGACAGCGGCATGCCCCACAACCAGCGCAGCTTTGTCGATATGAACAACCACCCGGGCCGCCCGGACGGTGCAGCGGTGGATGCCGAGGGTTGCTATTGGATCTGCGCCATCGACGCCGGCCAGGTGCTGCGCTTTACCCCGCAGGGCAAACTCGATCGCGTCCTCGCGTTACCGGTGAAGAAGCCCACCATGTGCGCGTTTGGCGGCCCGGGGCTGGACACGCTGTTTGTCACCTCGATCCGCCCGCAAGGCATCGACCTGAGTGACCAGCCGCTGGCCGGCGGCGTGTTTGCGCTCAATCCCGGGGTCAGAGGCCTGGCGGAAACTCCAGCCAAGGTCGTGTGATCCGTGTAGGAGCAGGCTTGTCTCCGGGCGGCGTTCCGACGAAAAACGTAAGCACGCCGCATGCCCCTGAAACACGCGTTATCGTTAACGTCCTTCGCGAGCAAGCTCGCTCCTACAAGGTCAGCTCGTGGCCTCATACGCCCGGCGCAACCGCTCACGGCTATTGGACAGGTGCAAACGCATCGCCGCCCTTGCCGCATCGGCATCGCGCCGGGCAATGGCCTGGTAGATATCCTCATGCTCGCGGCTCAAGCGCTCCAGGTACGGCTCCTGGTTGTCATTGACCAGCCGCGTCGAATGCCGACGTGCGCGGGGGACGATGCTGACCCCAAGGTGCAGCATGATGTCGGTGAAATAACGATTGCCGGTTGCCAGGGCGATTTGCTGGTGGAACCGAAAGTCCGACGCCACCGCATAATCCACACTGACCACCCTGGAATTGAGTGCATCCAGCGAGTCGCGCATCGCCTGCAGTTGCTCATCGGAGCGCCGCGCGCAAGCCAGGCCCGCCGCCTCGACTTCCAGGCTGATCCGGAACTCCAGCACCGCCAGCACATCCTGCAACGAGACAATGCTGGCCGGGTCAATCCGAAAGCCACTAGGCCCCGGTACATCCCGCACAAAGGTGCCCACCCCATGCCGGGTTTCCACCAGGCCCGCTGCCTGCAAGCGCGAGATAGCTTCGCGCACCACCGTGCGGCTCACACCGTGCTCTTGCATGACCTCGGACTCGGTCGGCAGCTTGGTCGCACACGCCCATTCGCCGTCATGAATGCGTCGCGACAGCTCGCTGACCAACTCTTCGGTCAGGCTTCGATGCTTGGGGCGAGCACGGCGTTGGACGTTCTGATGGTCCATCAAGAGCGTTAGCCTCAGGTTTGCGAATAGGCCCGCATCATAGCGCAAGTAGTTGTACGACAACACGTTCTGGGCCAGGGCATCTCTGCCAATCCGCGCGCAGCCCTGTCGCTTCGATTACCCTGCACGGTGCAAACAGCACTGACCCAACGTGACAAGGACACCATGAACCGAGAACAACTTGAGCAAAAGCAGATCCCCGTCTACCTCGTCGCCGTTATTGGCGCCGCGCTCGCAGGCCTGCTCGCCCCGCAGGTCGCACCGGGTCTTGGCGCACTGGTAACCCCGGCGATTGCCGTGCTGATGTACGCCATGTTCTTGCAGATCCCGTTTCTGCAACTGCGCCAGGGGCTTGCCAACAGACGCTTTATAGCGGCGCTGCTGATCGCCAACTTTGTGTTGATCCCGCTGCTGGTCTGGGGCCTGACCCGTGGCTTGAACGACCGCCCGGCCCTCCTGATCGGCGCATTGCTGGTGCTGCTTACGCCGTGCATCGACTACGTGGTGGTGTTTACCCACATTGGCAAAGGCGATGCGCGGCTGACGCTGGCCGCCACCCCGATATTGCTGCTGCTGCAATTGGTCCTACTGCCGTTGTACCTGGCGCTGATACCTTCTGGTGACGCAGCGGTGGCGATCTCCATCGGCCCGTTTGTCGAAGCCTTTTTACTGCTGATCGTGGCGCCACTGCTGCTGGCGGTGCTGACCTGCACCGGGGCCCGGCGCTCACGCCTGATCGGGCGCTGGAACGATGGCTGGGCGTGGATGCCAGTACCGGCCATGGCGGCGGTGCTGATCGTGGTGATTGGCTCGCAGATCGCGTTTGTCGCGCAGGAGATCGAGCAGTTGCTGCCGGTGGTGCCGGTCTACTTAGGCTTTATGCTGCTGGCGCCAGTGGTCGGGGCGCTCACGGCCTGGGCCTTTCGTTTGCCGGCAACCACCGCGCGCGCGGTCACGTTCAGCAGTGCGACCCGCAACTCACTGGTGGTCCTGCCGCTGGCATTCGCACTGCCGGAAGATATCCGCGCACTGGCCGCCGCCGCCGTCATCACCCAAACCTTGATCGAGCTGGTATTTGAGCTGATCTATATCCGCGTGATCCCGGCCCTGGTCTGGCGCAGCCGTTAGGACTGCGCACGTGTCGCGTGCCAGCACACCAGCGAACCTGCGGTCACCAACACCGCGCCCTGCCAGAATTGCGGGGTGAGGTGGGCGCCCAGCCAGAGCGCCGCGAATGCCGACGACAGCACCGGCGCGCCGTAGGACGCCGTCGCCAGCAAGGTCAGGTTGCCGCGCAGGATGCCGATATTCCACAGGGCATAGCCGCCCGCCATCGCAATGCCCGTGGCCAACAACTCCAGGCTGTTGCCCAGGGTCACGGCCGGCAGCACCTCGGCACTCAAGCCGTACTTCACCCACAGCACCGCTGCCGTCAGGATGAAAAACAACACCACCAGGTTTTGTCCGCCGGCATAGCGTCGTGTGACATTGCAATACAAGGCAAAGGTGATCGCACACCCCAGGGCCAGGCTGTAGCTCAGAGGGTTGGATTGCACATTGGCGACAATGGTTGCCAATGCCAGGCCATCACCGCTGACCACCCACAGGATGCCAAACAGCGCCAGCGCACTGCCCGGCACGATGATCCAGCGAGCCTTTTGCCCATTCATGACAATCGCCAGCAACACCGTCAGGCACGGCCACAGGTAATTGACCACGCCCAGTTCGATGGCCTGGTTGCGACTGCTGGCAAACCCCAGGGCCAGGGACAGACACACCTCATACGCGACAAACAGTGCGCTGCCCATGATCAGGTACGGCCAGGACGTGGCGCGCAGGCGTGGTCGCCCGAGCCACGCCATCAGCAAGACGGCACCCAACGTGTAGATCAGCGCCGCGCCGCCCAAGGGACCGAACAGTTCGCTGACACTGCGGATCAGCCCGGCAGCGGTACTCCACAAAAGGATTGCCACCAAACCACACGCCGTCGCGGCCCGTTCACCCCTGATCTGCATTGCTGACTCTCTGAAGGTTAAAAAGCTGCAACGGTACAGGTAAATCACACCTTGTAGGAGCCGGCTTGCCGGCGAAAATCGTTAACGATAAAGCGGGGAGCCTGGTACCCCGTGTTGCTCTCGGGTTTTTCGCCGGCAAGCCGGCTCCTACAAGGGAATGTCGTGCCGGGGATTTTGATTGCGGTTTGCGCAATGGTGTTTTGTTATCAGCTGGATTGATAGCACCCTAACGAAAACCCCATGCTAGAGGGCTTTCCCGGCGCTTATATCATTCCGAATGATAGTTACCTTTGCTTCATTCGATTCGTGAGATAGCAGCCCGCCGAGCATGATCCGCCCATCTCAAATACATTGGCGGATGCACCTCATGGAACAGTCACTCAAACATTTGCGCTATCCCCTGGCCCTGTTGGCCGTGTTGGTGATGAGCGCATGCGGCAAGGCCCCCGAGCAAGCGGCCGCCATGCCCGCCAGCAAAGTCAGCGTTGCCAAGGTCCTGGAACAACCGGTCAATGAATGGGATGAGTTCACTGGCCGCCTGGAAGCCCCGGAAACCGTGCAGATACGCCCGCGCGTATCAGGCCAGATCGACCAGGTAGCGTTTACCGAAGGTGCGCTGGTGAAGAAAGGCGACCTGCTGTTCCAGATCGACCCGCGTCCGTTCCAGGCTGAAGTGCGCCGCCTTGAAGCTCAACTGCAACAGACCCGAGCCGCCGCTTCGCGCAGTGACAACGAAGCCCAGCGTGGCGAGCGCCTGCGCCAGAGTAATGCGATTTCCGCCGAGCTGGCCGATTCGCGGACCACTGCCGCCCAGGAAGCCCGTGCTGCCGTGGCCGGAATCCAGGCGCAACTGGACCTGGCCAAGCTGAACCTGAGCTTCACCCGCGTCATCTCACCGATCAGCGGCCGCGTCAGCCGCGCGGCGATCACCGCCGGTAACCTGGTGACCGCCGATGTCACCGAGCTGACCAGCGTGGTCTCCACCGACAAGGTCTATGCCTACTTCGACGCCGATGAACGCGTGTACCTCAAGTACACCGAACTGGCGCGCCAGGGCCGTCGCGGCGCCACCACCCCGGTGTACCTGGGCCTGTCCAACGAAGACGGCAACCCGCACCTGGGCCAGATGAACTTTGTCGACAACCAGGTCAACCCGGCCACCGGCACCATTCGTGGGCGCGCCGTGTTCGACAACACAGACGGGCGCTTCACCCCCGGACTGTACGCACGCCTGAAACTGGTGGGCAGCGGCACCTACTCCGCCGTGCTGATCACCGACGAGGCCGTGGGCACTGACCTGGGCAAGAAGTTCGTACTGGTCATGGACGGCGACAACAAGTCTGCCTACCGCGCCGTCGAACTGGGGCCAAAGATCGAAGGCTTGCGCATCGTGCGCAGCGGCCTGACCAAGGACGACACGATTATCGTCAAGGGCCTGCAGCGGGTGCGTCCGGGATCGCCGGTAGCACCGGAGACCATCCCGATGGCCAGCCAGGCCACCCTCGCCGCCTTGGCACAACAACGACAAGCGCTTGAAGCCAGCAATCTGGAGCAAGTGACGCCGGACAACAAAGCCGCACCCAAGCTCGCCAGTGTCGCGACTCCACGCGGTTAAGGGACTACACACAAGATGAATTTCTCCAAGTTCTTCATTTCGCGGCCGATCTTCGCAGCAGTGTTGTCGCTGCTGATCCTGATCGCCGGCGCGATCTCGCTGTTCCAGTTACCGATCAGTGAATACCCGGAAGTGGTGCCGCCGACCGTTGTCGTACGGGCCAGCTTCCCGGGCGCCAACCCCAAAGTCATCGGTGAAACCGTGGCCGCGCCGTTGGAACAAGCGATCACTGGTGTCGAGAACATGCTCTACATGTCCTCGCAATCGACTGCCGACGGCACGATCACCCTGACCATCACCTTCGCCCTGGGCACCGACCTGGATAACGCGCAGGTGCAGGTGCAGAACCGGGTGACCCGCACCCAACCCATGCTGCCGGAAGAAGTGACGCGCATTGGTATTACCGTGGACAAGGCCTCCCCCGACCTGACTATGGTGGTGCACTTGACCTCGCCGGATCAGCGTTACGACATGCTCTACCTGTCCAACTACGCCATCCTCAATATCAAGGATGAGCTGGCGCGTCTGGGCGGTGTCGGTGATGTGCAGTTGTTCGGCATGGGCGACTACTCGTTGCGCGTCTGGCTGGACCCGAACAAGACCGCTTCACGCAACCTGACCGCCACCGATGTGGTGACCGCGATTCGCGAGCAGAACCGCCAGGTAGCGGCCGGTGCCCTCGGCGCACCGCCTGCGCCAACGGCCACCAGCTTCCAGTTGTCGGTCAACACCCAGGGACGCCTGGTCACCGAGGAAGAGTTTGAGAACATCATTATTCGCGCAGGCGATAACGGTGAAATCACCCGCCTCAAGGACATTGCCCGGGTCGAGCTGGGTTCCAGCCAATACGCCTTGCGTTCGCTGCTCAACAACCAACCGGCGGTGGCGCTCCCGATCTTCCAGCGCCCTGGCTCCAACGCGATCCAGATCTCCAATGAAGTACGCGACAAGATGGAGGAGCTGAAAAAGAGCTTCCCCGAAGGCATGGACTTCAGCATCGTCTATGACCCGACCATCTTCGTGCGTGGCTCCATCGAGGCCGTGGTACACACCCTGTTCGAAGCACTGATCCTGGTGGTGCTGGTGGTGATTCTGTTCCTGCAGACCTGGCGCGCCTCGATCATTCCGTTGGTAGCGGTGCCGGTATCGTTGATCGGTACCTTTGCGGTGATGCACCTGTTCGGCTTCTCGCTCAATGCCCTGTCGCTGTTTGGCCTGGTATTGGCCATTGGCATCGTGGTCGACGACGCCATCGTGGTGGTAGAGAACGTCGAACGTAATATCGAGCTGGGCCTGGAACCATTCCCGGCCACCGAAAAAGCCATGAGCGAAGTGACCGGGCCGATCATTGCTACGGCGCTGGTGCTGTGTGCGGTGTTTATCCCGGCAGCCTTTATCAGCGGCCTGACCGGGCAGTTCTACAAGCAGTTCGCCTTGACCATTGCGATCTCCACCGTGATCTCGGCCTTCAACTCGCTGACCTTGTCCCCTGCCCTGGCCGCCGTGTTGCTGCGCAGCCATGATGCGCCGAAGGATCGTTTCTCCAAGGTCCTCGACAAGGTGTTTGGCGGCTGGTTGTTCCGCCCGTTCAACCGCTTCTTCGAACGCGCCAGTGGTGGCTACGTCAGCACCGTGCGCCGGGTAATCCGCGGCAGCGGCATTGCACTGTTCCTGTACGCCGGCCTGATAGTGCTGACCTGGTTCGGTTTTGCCCACACCCCGACCGGTTTCGTCCCGGCCCAGGACAAGCAATACCTGGTGGCCTTCGCCCAACTGCCGGATGCCGCCAGCCTGGATCGCACCGAAGACGTGATCAAGCGCATGTCGGATATCGCCCTCAAGCAACCGGGCGTCGAAAGTGCCGTGGCCTTCCCTGGCCTGTCGATCAACGGTTTTACCAACAGCCCCAACAGCGGCATCGTGTTCGTGACCTTGAAGCCGTTTGACGAGCGCAAGGCCGTGGGCATGTCCGCTGGTGAAATCGCCGGTGCCCTGAACGGCAAGTACGCCGATATCCAGGAAGCCTACATGGCGATCTTCCCGCCGCCGCCGGTACAGGGCCTGGGCACCATTGGCGGGTTCCGCCTGCAAGTCGAAGACCGCGGCAACCTGGGCTATGAGGAACTGTACAAAGAAGTACAGAACATCATTACCAAGAGCCACAACGTACCGGAACTGTTCGGCCTGTTTACCAGCTACACGGTCAACGTGCCCCAGGTCGATGCCGCTATCGACCGTGAAAAGGCCAAGACCCATGGCGTGGCGATCAGCGACATCTTCGACACCCTGCAGATCTACCTGGGTTCGCTGTATGCCAACGACTTCAACCGCTTTGGCCGTACTTATCAGGTCAACGTCCAGGCCGAGCAGCAGTTCCGCCTTGAAGACGAGCAGATCGGCCAGCTGAAAGTGCGCAACAACAGGGGCGAGATGATCCCGCTGGCGACCTTTATCAAGGTCAGCGACACCTCGGGGCCGGACCGCGTGATGCACTACAACGGCTTTATCACCGCCGAGATCAACGGTAACGCCGCCCCCGGCTACAGCTCGGGCCAGGCGCAAGCGGCGATCGAGAAACTGCTCAAGGAAGAACTGCCCAACGGCATGACCTACGAGTGGACGGACCTGACGTATCAGCAAATCCTCTCGGGCAATACCGCGCTGTTCGTGTTCCCGCTCTGCGTACTGCTGGCGTTCCTGGTACTGGCCGCCCAATACGAAAGCTGGAGCTTGCCATTGGCGGTGATCCTGATCGTACCGATGACTCTGCTGTCGGCTATTACCGGGGTGATTCTGTCTGGTGGCGACAACAACATCTTTACCCAGATCGGCTTGATCGTACTGGTGGGACTGGCCTGTAAGAACGCGATTCTGATCGTCGAATTCGCCAAGGATAAGCAGGAAGAAGGCCTCGACCCGCTGGCTGCGGTGCTGGAAGCCTGCCGCCTGCGTCTGCGGCCGATTCTGATGACCTCGTTCGCCTTCATCATGGGCGTGGTGCCCCTGGTGCTCTCCAGCGGTGCCGGTGCCGAGATGCGCCACGCCATGGGTGTGGCGGTGTTCTCCGGGATGATCGGGGTGACCTTCTTCGGCCTGTTGCTGACGCCGGTGTTCTACGTGTTGATCCGCCGCTATGTGGAGCGCAGCGATGCGCGCAAAGCGGCCAAGGCCTTGAAGCTGGAGACACAGCAATGAGTGTGAAAGTGTTCATGCCGAGCCTGCTGGTATTGGCGCTCAGCGCCTGTGCCGTCGGCCCGGACTATAAAGCCCAGCAGCTGGAGGCGGCCACTATCACGGCCGCCGCCGATGCCAAGCAATACGACCACGCCAAGTTCGAAGGTATCTGGTGGCAGCAGTTCGAAGATCCGACGCTCAACCAGTTGGTGACGCAATCGTTGCAAGGCAACCGCGATTTGCGCGTTGCATTTGCCCGCCTGCGGGCCGCCCGGGCGATTCGTGATGACGCCAGTAATGACGCGATGCCCACCATCACCAGCCGCGTCAGCAGCGATTTGGCCAAGGGCCAGATCCCTGGCCAGAGCACACGCCGGGTCAATAGCGAACGCTATGACCTGGGCCTGGACATGGCCTGGGAGCTGGACCTGTTTGGCCGCATCCAGCGCAACCTGGAAGCCAGCGACGCCGACCAGCAGGCCGCCGAAGCCGATCTCTATCAACTGCAAGTCAGCCTGATTGCCGAATTGGTGGATGCCTACGGCCAACTGCGCGGTGCGCAACTGCGGGAAAAAATCGCCCTGGCCAACCTGAAGAACCAGCAAGACTCGCGCACCATCACCGAAAGCCTGCGCGATGCCGGCGTCGGCGACCAACTGGACGTGGTACGTGCCGATGCGCGCCTGGCGGCGGTCGAAGCCAGCGTGCCGCAATTGCAGGCCGAACAAGTGCGCGAACGCAACCGCATCGCCACCCTGCTCGGCCAGCGCCCGGACACACTCACGGTGGACCTGAGCCCGGCCAACCTGCCGGCAATTGCCAAGGCCTTGCCGATTGGTGATCCGGGGCAATTGCTGCAACGGCGCCCGGACATTCTCAGCGCCGAACGCAGACTGGCAGCCGCTACCGCGCGTATCGGCGTAGCCAAGGCCGACCTGTTTCCACGGGTCAGCCTCAGTGGCTTCCTCGGCTTTACCGCTGGCCGTGGCTCGCAGATCGGCTCATCCGCCGCCAATGCCTGGGCCCTGGGCCCGAGCATCACCTGGGCCGCCTTTGACCTGGGCAGCGTGCGCGCCCGTTTGCGCGGTGCCGACGCCGAGGCCGACGGCGCCCTGGCGACTTACGAGCAGCAAGTATTGCTGGCATTGGAAGAATCCGAGAACGCATTCAGCGACTACGGCAAACGCCAGCAACGCCTGGTCTCGCTGATCCGCCAGAGCGAATCGAGCCGTGCAGCAGCCGACCTGGCCGAGATTCGCTACCGCGAAGGCACTGCCGACTTCCTCGTGCTACTCGACGCCCAGCGCGAGCGCCTGCTCGCCGAAGACGCCCAGGCCCTGGCCGAAGTGGACCTGTATCGCGGCATCGTGGCGATCTACAAGGCGCTGGGTGGCGGTTGGCAGCCAGAGACAACGGTCGCCAGCCTCAAGTGAAGTAAAGAGCTCCTTTGGTTGGTCGCATCCAGCCAATTTTTAGCCCCGTGGTCCATTCGGTCACGGGGCTTTTTTTGGCCTGCTTATCGGGTAGGAGCGAGCTTGCTCGCGAAAAACTTGAGAGCGCCGCGTTCGCCCTGCGCGCCCCGTTATCGTTAACGTTTTTCGCGAGCAAGCTCGCTCCTACAGTAATTGACTTAAGTCAGGATCAAGCTGCGGTAGTGCCCGGGATTGGACCCCGACCACTTGCGAAAGGCTTTGTAGAACGAACTCACATCAGCAAAGCCCAGGCGGCTGGCGATCTCGGCGAAGCTGATATCGGCCTCGGCCAGCCAGACAACCGCCAGCTCCTTGCGCACGCTGTCCTTGAGGCCCTGGTAGGTCTGCCCTTCTTCGGCCAGGCGCCGGCGCAGGGTGGAAGCGGACATGCACAGGTCGTGGGCCAGGCTTTCGGTTTCCGGCCAGTGTTGGGCCGGGCGCTGGCGCAGGTCATGCTTGATGCGCATTGCCAGGCTGTCCGGATCACGGTACTTGACCAGAATATTGGCCGGTGCCAGGGCCAGAAAGCGCTTGAGCTCCTCGGGGCTGCGCTTGATCGGCAGGTCGAGGCAGTCGGCCGAGAAGATCATCCGGGTACGGGGCCGGTCGAAGCGCAGGTTGTCGGAAAACATCACCTGGTAATCGTCACAAAACCCTGGCTGCGCCCCCCGCAACTCGATGGCCAGGATCGGAATGCGCCGCCCGGCCAGCCAGCAGGCGACGCCGTGGACGATCATCCAGTAGCAAAAATAGGTGAACGCCCGGCGCGGTTCTGTTTCGGGTTCCAGCAATACGATTTCTGCCAGGCTTTGTTGGCGCACCAGTTCGGCGGGCAGGTTTTCCAGCATCAGCGACAGGAAGCTCAGACCGGTTTGCAGGGCGTCGGCCAGGGTCGGCTGGGCCATGGACGCACGGCAGAGGAATTCCAGACTGCCGGATTTGAGCTTGCGCGGGTCCATGCCAAAGAATTCGTCATCCCTGCGCCGTGCCAGCAAACGCCACAGCCGTGCATAAGCCAACGCCGGGACCCTGGCATCAGGCTGCTCCAGCAAAACCGGATCAATCCCGACCTTGACCAGCGCCTCGCGCGTCGCCGCACCGGGGGCGCAGCTCTGCAACAGCGCTTCATGCACCAGATGGATAGAGATGGTGTCTTTTTCCGACATGGTCCAGGGCTCAATCTTGTAAGTCGGCCATTGTAGGAGCGTGTTGGCTTGTGAGGAACTCAAATTAACGTCACTCACCGTAGCCACCGGGCTATGAAACTCTGTTCAGGCAGCGTTCAGAAAACGTCAAGATCCTCTGTTTAGTAATGAGTATCATTATGTTACAACTTAGCACCCTAACTAATTACGTTGCGGTGTCCGATGCTCGTCCCCTTTCTCATCATGTTGCGCGAAGGCATTGAAGCCGCCTTGATCGTTGGCATCATCGCCAGCTACTTGCAACAGACCGGCCGTGGCCAGTGGATGCCGGCCGTATGGATTGGCGTGTTTCTCGCCGCCGCCCTGGCCCTGCTGGTCGGTGGCGGCCTGGAGCTGGTCAGCGCCGAGTTCCCGCAAAAGCAGCAAGAACTGTTCGAAGGCATTGTCGGCCTGGTGGCCGTGGCCATCCTCAGTTCCATGGTGTTCTGGATGCGCAAGGTCGCACGCTCGATCAAGCACTCCCTGCACCAATCCCTGGATCACGCCTTGGCGGGCTCGCGCAACCAGGTGATCGCGCTGATCGCCATGGTGTTTTTCGCCGTGGCCCGCGAAGGCCTGGAAACGGTGTTCTTCCTCCTGGCCGTGTTCCAGCAGAGCGAAGGCCCGGCTGCGCCCATCGGTGCCCTGCTCGGCCTGGTGCTGGCGATTGTCGTGGGGTTCCTGATCTACAGCGGCAGCATGCGCCTGAACCTCGCTGCGTTTTTTCGCTGGACCGGGCTGTTCATCCTGGTGGTGGCCGCCGGCATCCTCGCCAACTCGGTGCAGGCCCTGCATGAAGCCGGGGTGTGGAACCACTTGCAGCGCGTACTGTTCGATTTCAGCGCAACCCTGCCGATGGATGGCCCGCAGGGCTCGGTGCTGGCTGGCATGTTCGGCTATCAGGATGCGCCGACCGTCAGCACCCTGGGCGCCTATCTGATTTACCTGATGCTGGCGTTGCTGATGTTCTTCATGCCCGCCGCGCCAGCCACCCCCTCTTCCGTCTCCAGCCAGTAAGGTTGTCCCTTGCCAAACCAAGCCCCTGCCCCCGCCTCGCCACCCCGCGCCTTGCGTTGGGCGTTAGCCGGCTCGGTGATCGTGATGATCGCCGCCGGTGGCCTGTTCTACTACGCCTCGCAATTGGCCGCCGCCAAGCGTCAGATCAATCACAATGAAATTGCCGTGATCATCCACGCTCACGCCTGCGAACCCAATGCCCTGACAGTACCGGCCGGTCGCGCGAGTTTTCGCATCATCAACCGTTCGGATCGCGCGGTTGAGTGGGAGATCCTCGACGGCGTACTGGTCGTCGAAGAGCGTGAAAACATCGCCCCGGGCCTGAGCCAGGTGATCAACGCCAACCTGCTGCCGGGCGACTACGCCATTACTTGTGGCCTGTTGAGCAACCCGCGCGGCACCCTGCATGTAACACCCACCGCCGAGTCCGACGCCCAGGCCAAAGCCAAGCCGTCGATGGTGGCCTTTATCGGCCCGCTGTCAGAGTTTCGCGTGTATCTGAGCAGCCAAAGTGGCGCCTTGATCAAAGCCGTCACGGCCCTGGAGCAGGCGATGATTGCTGGCGACCTGACGCAAGCCCAGGCCCTGTACCTGCCGGCACGCGAGGCTTACCAGCACCTGGCCCCGGCGGCCCAGCGCCTGGCCGAGCTGGACAACGCGATCAACGCCCGCGCCGATTACTTCGAAAAACGCGAACAGGACCCGGCCTTCAGCGGCTTCCATCGCCTGGAATACGGCCTGTTCGCGCAACACAGCCTCGACGGCCTGACGCCGATTGCCCAGCGCCTGGTGAACGATGTCACCACCCTCAAGCAGCAATTGCTGGCGCAGTCGCTGCCGCCCGAGCAGTTGGTGAGCATCGTGGTGCGCAACCTCAACAGCCTGGCCGACGTGCGTGCCGCCAGTGGCGAGGAAGAACGCTACAGCCACCTCGACCTCAATGGTTTTGCCGCCAACCTTGAAGTGGCGCGCAAGGTGGTAGACCTGATGCGACCGCTACTGGCCAAGTCCGCCGCCGACCTGTTGCCGGGGATCGATAGCGCGATCAGCACCTTCGCGGCGCAACTCGACGGCCTGAAGGTCGATGGCCACTACCGCACCTATGACAGCGTTACCGCCGATCAGCGCCAGCAGATCGCCGACAAGGCCAAGGCTCTGGCCGCCGCACTCGATGGAATCGACCCAGCCCTTGGCCTCTCTGGCCTTCAGTGAAGACGACCAAATAGATGAGTGATTCAGAACAGTTCAACGCCCAGCGCCGCCGTGTGTTGCTGGGCATGGCCGCCACTGGTGCGGCGATTGCCGGCAGCAGCCTCAGTTGCCCGGCGCTGGCGGCCGGCGCGGCCCAGGTCACCACCGCGCCCAGCAGCGAGAAAACCCAGGACCATCATGCCTTCCACGGCAAGCACCAGAGCGGCATCGTCACCCCGCGCCCGGCCTGCGGCATGCTGGTGGCGTTCGATGTGTTGGCCAGCGATCGCGAGGACCTGGAGCGGCTGTTTCGCACCCTCAACGAGCGCATTGGTTTCCTGATGACCGGCGGTACGGTGCCACAGGTCGATCCAAAACTGCCGCCCACCGACTCCGGCATCCTCGGCCCGGTGGTCACCCCGGACAACCTGACGATTACCGTGTCGGTGGGTGAGTCGCTGTTCGATGAGCGTTTCGGGCTGGCAGGCGCCAAGCCAAGGCGCCTGAGCCGCATGATCGGCTTCCCCAATGATGCGCTGGACCCTGCGCAGTGCCATGGAGACTTGAGCCTGCAGTTGAGCTCCAACACCCCCGACACCAATATCCACGCCCTGCGCGATATTGTGAAAAACCTGCCGGACCTGCTGCTGGTGCGCTGGAAACAGGAAGGCAGCGTGCCGCCCCAGGCCCCTGCCCGTACTGGCGAGCCGGCGCAAAGTGCGCGTAACTTCCTCGGCTTTCGTGACGGCTCGGCCAACCCTGATTCCAACGACAGACAGGCCATGGACCAGATTGTGTGGGTGCAGCCGGGCAGTGACGAACCGGCCTGGGCCGCCAATGGCAGCTACCAGGCGGTGCGGATCATCCGCAATTTCGTCGAGCGCTGGGACCGCACGCCGTTGCAGGAACAGGAAAGCATCATCGGCCGGATCAAGACCAGCGGCGCGCCCATGGGCGGCCACAACGAAACCCAGGTGCCGGACTACGGCCAGGATCCAGAAGGCAAACTGACCAAGCTCGATGCGCATATCCGCCTGGCCAACCCGCGCACCGCCGCGACCCAGGCCAGCCTGATCCTGCGCCGGCCCTTCAACTACTCCAACGGGGTGAACAAGAACGGCCAGTTGGACATGGGCCTGTTGTTTATCTGCTATCAGGCGGACCTGGAGAAAGGCTTTATCGCCGTACAAACCCGGCTCAATGGCGAGCCCCTGGAGGAGTACCTCAAGCCAGTGGGCGGCGGCTACTTCTTCACCCTGCCGGGCGTCACCGGGCCGCAGGACTTCATCGGCCGCACGTTGCTGCAAGCCACTGCCAACACTTGAACCCCACTCCACAGCGGAAACCGCCCCATGAAAAAGTCGTCTCTTGCGTTGTCGTTGTTGTTGACCCTTTCTCCACTCGCGGCCCTGGCTGCGACGGCGCCCCTGGATCTGGTGGGCCCGGTTTCGGACTACAAGATCTATGTCACCGACAAGATCGATGAGCTGGTGACCCAGACCCAGGCCTTCACCGACGCGGTGAAAAAAGGCGACCTGGCCACCGCGAAAAAACTCTACGCGCCCACCCGCGTGCACTATGAAGCCATCGAGCCGATCGCCGAGTTGTTCAGCGACCTCGATGCCGCGATCGACTCACGGGTCGACGATCACGAAAAAGGCGTGAAGGCCGAGGACTTCACCGGTTTCCACCGCATTGAATACAGTCTGTTTGCCGAGAACAGCACCCAGGGCCTGGGCGTCCTGGCCGATGGTTTGAACAAGGACGTCAAAGACCTGCAAACCCGCGTCGCCGGCCTGACCTTCCCGCCGGAAAAAGTCGTCGGCGGTGCTGCCGCACTGCTCGAAGAAGTGGCCGCTACCAAGATCTCCGGCGAAGAAGACCGCTACAGCCACACCGACCTGTATGACTTCCAGGGCAATATCGACGGGGCGAAAAAGATCGTCGACCTGTTCCGCGGGCAGATCGAGCAACAGGACAAGGCGTTTTTGGCCAAGGTCGACAAGAACTTTGCCTCGGTGGACACGATCCTGGCCAAATACAAGACGGCCGATGGCGGCTTTGAAACCTATGACAAGGTCAAGGAGAATGACCGCAAGGCCCTGGTCGGCCCGGTCAACACCCTGGCCGAAGACCTGTCGACCCTGCGTGGCAAGCTGGGCCTGAACTGACAGAAAGACTTAGGCATCCCCCCTGTGGGAGCGGGCTTGCTCGCGAAGGCGTCGGCCCAGCAAACATTGATGTTGACTGACCCCACTGCTTTCGCGAGCAAGCCCGCTCCCACATTTGATCTTCGCTTACTGATCGGCATTAGGGCGCAGAGCAGCTGTAGATCTTCATCATTGCCGCTAATCGCGCTTTGCGTTTAACCGTCTTACCTATAACGTTTAATCGATCCCACTCACGGAAGATTTCCCATGCCCGATTCGGCCGCCAGCATTGATGCTGCCTTGCCCACCCCAACGTCATTCAACCTGCGCCCCCTGTTGATCGCCAACATGGCCTGCACCATGGCGATGATGGCGTTTGTCTCGCTGATCGGCCCCATCGCCCGGGTGCTGGGGCTGGCGACCTGGCAAGCGGGTGCGGCGGTGACCGTGTCCGGGGTGATCTGGATGCTGCTGGCGCGGCCCTGGGGCCAGGCCAGTGATCGCCTGGGGCGACGGCGAGTGCTGCTGCTGGGCACCGGTGGTTTCACCCTCGCGTACTGGGCGCTGTGCGTGTTTATCGACGCCTCCCTGCAACTGCTGCCCTCGGCCATGCTGGCCTTTATCGGGCTGGTGTTGGGGCGCGGGTTGATCGGGGTGTTCTACGCCGCGATCCCGGTGGGTGGCTATGCGCTGATCGCGGACAATATCGAGCCGACCCACCGCGCCAAGGCCATGGCCTCGCTCGGGGCGGCGAACGCCTGCGGCCTGGTACTGGGCCCGGCGATTGCCGCGCTGCTGGCCCGCTACAGCCTGAGCCTGCCGTTTTATGCGATGGCGCTGCTGCCCATGCTGGGCTTTTTGGTGTTGCTGGTGAAACTGCCGCGCCAGGAACTGCATCTCAAGCAACCGCCCAAGGCCGTCAACCTCTCGGACCCGCGCTTGCGGCGCCCATTGGTGGTGGCATTTGCCGCCATGCTGTGTGTATCCATCGCCCAGATCACCGTAGGTTTTTTTGCCCTGGACCGCCTGAAGATGAACCCCGCCGACGCCGCACAAACCGCCGGGATTGCCCTGACGATGGTGGGCCTGGCGTTGATCTGCTCGCAATTGCTGGTGCGCAAACTCGAATGGCCACCGCTGCGGATGATCCGCGTCGGCGCCATTGTCTCGGCACTGGGCTTTGCCGGCAGCATGTTCGCGGATACGGCGTGGATTCTCTGGCTGTGTTTCTTCGTCTCGGCAGCGGGCATGGGCTGGATCTTCCCGTCGTTCGCCGCACTGGCGGCCAACGCGGTGGAAGCCTCGGAACAAGGTGCCACTGCCGGCTCAGTCGGTGCGGCGCAAGGCTTGGGCGTAGTGGTCGGGCCACTGGCCGGGACCCTGATCTATGCCATCGAACCACGGCTGCCCTACCTGGTCGCCGCCGCCCTGCTGCTGCTCATAGCGCTCTGGCCAGCACCGCGCCGCTAGAGGATCCGATACAGCAAGCGCTCGACCCGTACCCGACTGACCCGACGCAGGAACTTGCCGACGGCTTCGGGGTAATCCACCAGCGTCTGCAACTGCTGGTAGCCCTGGATCCGCGTGGTGTGCCGGAAAATCTCCTCAAGCTCGCGCCCCCGCGGCGCAAGCCACTGGCCCTGGGGATCGTCGATGAGCAAGGCGTTTTCCAGGTCCAGGCGGAAGGCCCGGGGGTTGAGGTTGTTGCCGGTGAGCAAGGTATAGCGCGCGTCGACCCACATGCCCTTGAGGTGGTAGGTGTTGTCCCCGTCGCGCCACAGGTGCAGGTTGAGCAGGCCGCTGTCGATCATGCGCTGATGGCGCTTGGCAAAGCGGCGCAGGCTGATTTCGTAGAGATAGGGCAGCGCGGCGATGATCCTGAACGGCTCGCTGGGCGGGATGTAGAAGTCGTTGGCCGTCTTGTCGCCAACGATGATGTCGATCTTCACCCCACGGGCCAGCGCACGATTGATTTCCCGGGTGACCGGCAGCGGCAGGTTGAAATACGGGGTGCAGATGGTCAACTGCTGCTGGGCGCTGGCGATCAACTCGCAGATCACCCGACTCAGCGGGTTGTTCTTGCCCACCCCCAGCAGCGGGCTGACCGACAACCCGCCAATGCCAGCCTGGCCGGCCGTGGTGTCATAGGTCGCGTGCTTGAGCCGGCTGCGCAAGTCGCCGATGTCATTGCGCAGGCTACGAGTGGTGGGCAGGTTGGGCAGGTCGAGACGGTGCACCGCCTTGGAGGCGACCAGGCCGTGCTCCACCAGGTGCTGCATGGAGTCGGCCAATGGTTTGTTGTGGATCAGGTGATAGCGGTCGAAGCGATATTTGTCGAACTTGTGCAAATACACATTATTGAGACTGGCGCCGCTATACAGCACGCTGTCATCGATCACAAAGCCCTTTAGATGCAGCACGCCAAACAGTTCGCGGGTCTGCACCGGTACGCCGTACACCGGTACTTGCGTCGGGTGCGACTGGGTCATCGCCTGGTACCAGGCGCTGTTGCCTGGCTGCTTGCCCGCACCGATCAGCCCGCGCTGGGCCCGCAGCCAGTCAACCATCACCACGATATCCAGCCCGGGCCGTGCTGCCTTGGCGGCATGCAGCGCGTCAAACACCTCTTGCCCCGCTTCGTCCTGTTGCAGGTACAAAGCGACGATGTAGATACGGTGTTGGGCCTGGGCGATTTTCTCCAGCAGGCAACGGCGAAACTCGGCGGCACCGGACAGCACCTCGATCGCGTCGGTGGCCAGGGGGAAACCGCGCAACTTGGGCAACAGGGAACGTTTGAAGAACGACGGCATAGGGCTCGCAATGATCGAATCCGAAGAGCCCGAGAGCTTACACCATGGGGGGTGCCCAGGTCTGCCCACTGGCCACTTAAAATAAATTATTGACCAAGAAGAACGATCGTTCTACTGTTTGCGACATGAACGAAATGACCAGCAGTGAAACCCGCGACATTATCCTGGACGTCATCGAAAAGTTGATCTACCGGCACGGCATCGCGGCCACCGGTATGGATCTGTTGGTGAAAACCGCCGGTGTCTCCAGGAAAAGCATTTACCGCTACTTCGCCAATAAGGACGAACTGGTGATCGCCGCCCTGCAACGTCGCGACGAACGTTGGCTGCAGTGGCTGCGCAGTGAGGTCGAGCAATACGCTGGCAGCGGCGCCCGTTTGCTTGGCGTGTTCAGCGCACTCAAGACCTGGTTCGGCTCCGCCGACTTTCGCGGCTGTGCCTTTATCAACACCAGCGGCGAGACCGGTAACCCGCAAGACCCGGTACGTTTGCTGGCCAGGGCACACAAACAGAAACTGTTCGAATACCTGCTTGAACTGTGTAACGCACATGGCACCCCGACCCCGGAACAACAGGCCGCGCAACTGCTGATCCTGGTCGATGGCGCCATTACCATCGCCTTGATAATGGGCGATGTCACCGCCGCTGATAATGCGCAATGCATGGCGCAATTGTTATTGGCACTTTGAATTAACGACTAACATTCCAAAGGAGCAGTCAAATGACCGCTAATGCACAAGTGCGTCCGCCCTTGCCGCCCTTTACCGAACAATCGGCCATTGAAAAGATCCGCCTCGCCGAAGACGGCTGGAACTCCCGCGACCCGCAGCGCGTGTCACTGGCCTACACCCTGGACACGCAGTGGCGTAACCGCGCCGAATTCGCCCACAGCCGCGAACAAGCCAAGGACTTCCTCACCCGCAAATGGGCCCGGGAGCTGGACTACCGCTTGATCAAGGAATTGTGGGCCTTTACCGGCAACCGCATCGCCGTGCGTTATGCCTATGAATGGCACGACGATTCCGGCAACTGGTTCCGCTCCTACGGCAACGAGAACTGGGAGTTTGACCAGGACGGCCTGATGTCCAACCGGCATGCGTGCATCAATGACATGCCGATCAAGGAAAGCGAACGCAAATTCCATTGGCCGCTGGGACGGCGCCCGGACGAGCATCCAGGGCTGTCCGAGCTGGGGTTGTAGGAGACGGCTTGCCGGCGATGAGGTCAGCAAGAACACCGTGGTGTGTCAGGTAGCCAGCGTGAGCGTTAACGTTCATCGCTGGCAAGCCAGCACCTACAATGGCCGTCAATCCTGCTTCAGCGCGACCTGATACAACACACCATCAGCCTCATCCGTCAGCACATACAGGAAACCATCCGGGCCTTGGCGCACATCGCGGATGCGTGCCTTTAACTCACCCAGCAGGCGTTCTTCGTGTACTACCTTGTCGCCATCGATCTGCAAGCGGATCAACTCCTGGCTGGCCAACGCGCCGATGAACAGGTTGTGCTGCCAGGCCTTGAAGCGGTCGGCGTCGTAGAACGCCATGCCGCTGATGGCCGGTGACTTTTCCCACACATGGTGGGGGCCGACGGTGCCTTCGGCCGTCTTGCCTTGGGCCTCGGGAATCGGCAGCAAGGAATAGTTGATGCCGTGGGTCGCCAGTGGCCAGCCGTAGTTCTTGCCACACTCGATGATGTTGATTTCATCGCCGCCGCGCGGGCCATGTTCATTTTCCCAAAGTGTGCCGGTCCAGGGGTTCAGCGCTGCGCCCTGGGGGTTGCGCTGGCCATAGGACCAGATCTCCGGCCGGGCCCCTGGCTGACCGACAAATGGGTTGTCATCCGGCACCCGGCCATCCGGGTAGATACGCACGACCTTGCCTTGCAGTTTGTCCAGATCCTGGGCCGTGGGGCGGTCATTGTTCTCGCCCAGGGTCACAAACAGGTAGCCATCCCGGTCAAACACCAGGCGCGAACCGAAGTGATTGCTGGTCGACAGCTTGGGCTCCTGGCGCAGGATCACCTGGAAGTCCTTCAAGCCGCTCAAGTCCTCACTCAGGCGCCCGCGTCCTACCGCGGTGCCGGCCGTACCGTCCTTGCCGCCACCTTCGGCGTAGGACAAGTAGACCATCCGGTCTTGCTTGAAATCAGGCGACAGCACCACATCCAGTAAACCGCCCTGCCCCTTGGCCCACACTTGCGGCACACCACTGAGCGGCGCAGACAATTTGCCGTCAGCACTCACAAAGCGCAGCGCACCAGGGCGCTCGGTGACCAGGAAGCCCTGCTTGTCCGGCAAAAACGCCACTGCCCATGGATGGTCCAGGCCACTGACAATCGGGGTCGCGGTGATGCTGCCTTGTTCGCTGGGGAACTGCCGGGTATCGGCGGCAAACGCGGGAAACGCCGTTGCCAGGGCACTGGCACAGCAGGTCGCTAAAAAGGCTTGGCGTAGAAACATACCGTGGAATTCCTTTCGTTCAGGGCCGGCGATTGCCATTGGCATCTCGGGTCGGGGCTGAAGGTTGGGTGGCAGGACGGGCGGGAGTAGCATCACGCTGCGGATAGCGATTGCCGATGCCACCGTTTTCCAGGGTCGGCGGCCGAGGCACTGGCGCGGTATAGGTGCCGCGAGTGGCAGGCGTATTGGGTTGTGTGCCCTGCATGCTGTTGGGATTGGCCCGTTTGATCGGGCTGTTGTATGGATTGTTGTTGCCGGGCAGGTTCTGCGCCTGCGCCCCACCACTCAAGGCAAGGCCCAGGAACAGCACCAAAAGGCTACGCGAGCGACTGTTCATGACAAAGTTTCTCTGGGGCGAGGAATACCTGCATTCGATACCACGCTACGCGCTGGGTTCGGCTTTGGTAACCAAATAGTTTCCAGGCAGGTGTAACACGGCTTTTCCAACACCCCTGATGCAGCCCAGCTCCGTACTCGCCCTTGAAAGGACTGAACCTCAGATCAACACGAAAATCACTGCCAGGCCGGCGAAGATCGCCCACTTTTCCAGGTAGTAACGGGTGCGGTTACGCTTTTTCAGTTCCTTGCCCCGCAGGCGGATCTTGTACAGGCGGGTAAAGGCACGGTTCAGTCCACCGGTCTTGTCCCCGGCATCATTGGGCGAGCCGGCGGCTGCCATGACGTTGCGGCTGAACCAGCGATTGAACGCTGCCGCCCAGCGATACTTCATCGGCCGTTCAATATCGCAGAACAAAATGATGCGGTTCTGCGCCGTGGTGTTTTCGGCGTAGTGGATGTACGTCTCATCGAACATCACCGCCTCGCCGTCGCGCCAGTAATAGTTCTCACCGTCCACATTGATGTAGCAGCCCGGATCGTTGGGTGTATCCAACCCCAGGTGGTAGCGATAGGAGCCGGCATAGGGGTCACGATGGCGGACCAGCTTGGAGCCTGGCGGCAGTTCGGCAAACATTGCGGCCTTGATCGAACCGATACTCTGCACCAGCTCGGTGGTGCGCGGGCACAGCTTCATGGCCGACGGATGACTGTCGCCGTACCACTTGAGGTAGAAACGCTTCCAGCCCGATTTGAAAAACGAGTTGAAGCCCACATCGTTGTATTGGTCTGAACGCTTGATCTCCCCGGCCCGCATCAGGTTCTGGCCTTCCTCGCGGATCTCCTGCCAATGCGCCTGCAGTGGGCTCAGGTCGGGAAAGTCGCTGGGCGAAAGGTACGGGCGGGCAGGCAACTTGGAGAACAGGTAGAGGAAGCAATTGACCGGTGCGAGAAAGGTCGAGTGGTCGCTTAATTGACGGCCCAGCTTATGTCGCACCCGGCCACGCAGGTGTACATACGCAATGGAGACAACGTAGAGAGCAACAATGATGAGTTTCACGGGAATTCGTCACATGTCAGAAGAGTACAGGCTGCTCCTCCAGGCCGGGCCAGGGAGGGAAAATGCAGCACCTGAAATCACAAGTCATTAACTGGCCCACGAGTGTCTTGGAGACCATTCGCATAGTGGCCAATGGCAGTTAATTTAGCCACAGAATGTAACCAAAAGTTAACTAAGAATTGTGAAAAGGTGTCTTCCAACTGTGTAGCCGCGCCACCTCGAAAGTGCGGTGGCGGGTATGCCGGGCTGCGATTCAGCCCGGGACAGAGCGGTATGACTCAGCCCAATGACGGGTCATCCTTGCGTTCACGCCGGGTAAAACGGTCATCTTCCAGGGCGGAATATGCGACTGTCTTGCGGTGCGTCAGGACCAGATGACGAGCCAGCGCAATGAATATCCCCAGCAACAAACCACCCACCAGGCTCAACGCAACCACCAGGGCTTTCTTCGGTTTGACCGGGCTCAGTGGCTCTTGGGCACGCCGGTCAATCGTCACCAGTTTCAAGGCGCTCATGTCGATATTCAGGCCACGCAGGCGCGCCACTTCAGCACGCAAGGGCTCGACATCCTGCAGGAAAATATCTTCATTGCCCCGCCGCTTCATGACTTCGACCTGGCGATTGACCTCCAGCAACTGCAGTTCCTTGCCGATTTCCGCGATACGGCTGTTGGTGAAGTCATCACTGGTACGCTGCTGCAGGGCCGTGCGCTCGGCCTCAAGAGCCTCAGTACCGAGAAAGTACAAGGGGATCTGCTGGTTGTTGACCTCGGTGCGCATCACCTGGCTGGAACCGCTGCGCCCTGCATCGGCCATGGACGAAGGTGTAGTCGGGTTCTTGATGCCCATGGATTTGGCAATCGAGATGGCTTCGCTCAACTCGGCCAGGCGATTGGAGCGTTGCATTTTCATCTGCAGGCGCAGGGCACTGAGTTCATCTTCAAGCTGCGCGCGCTTGAGCTTGTCGCCCTCCAGCAGCTTGGCGATTTTTGACTCCTTGTCGGTGTCGTAATTGGCGCGCGCCGCATCAATCTTGCCTTTGAGCTCGGTGAGGCGGTTGTTGACGATCACCTTGAGATCGGCGCCCACCTGCTCGCGCTCTGCGGCAATGGCATAGTCGACAAAACCGTTGAGTATCGCGACGCCATCCATGTCCGAGGGATATTGCAGTTCGAGGCGAATATAGCTGCTCAGGGAGTCCGCTTTCTTCGCGTCAGGCAAGATCAGCTTGATCGAATTGCGGTTGAACGCTTCGAAATTCTGCTCAAGGCTGCGCCCCGGTTCCTGAAACGCCTGGAACAATGTCGGGTTGGCCTTGAAGAAGCTCAGTCGCGCGTCGTACGAATCCAGTTGTGCGCCCACTTTGGCCAGCGCGTCCGCCGGCGGCAGCTTGTAGACCTCGGAACGATTGAGCGCATCCAACTCATTGATAGCTGCCGGCCGCAGCACGCTGCTGACCTGATACTCGCGGGGCGCAAACAGCGCATAACCCACACCCAAGACACCTGCAAAAAGCGTACAGCCGATTACCAGTTTTTTTTGCCGCCAGATCGAGTGGAACAGGTCAAATAAATCAATTTCATCAGACACCACGGAAGCTTGCACCTGGGGAGTTCTATTCAAAATGGGGACACCCTTCAAAAAGTGGACGCGGACGGCCCACTACACAACAGATCTGAATAACCAACTGAAAATGCAGGGACAACGCCCTGAGCCAGGCTGATACGACACGAGGCAACTGCTATCTGACCATGCAGCCACTGAAAAAATCCCTACACCCTGAAGATTGTTTTCCTTGCAGCGAGATCAATGTCAGACATGGAATTATCAGCGTAGACGACATATCGACCTACATCGTTCTTACGATATGTCAAAATTGTTTCTGATGACGGGAAAAGTTCCATAACTACATATTTTTGAGACATTTCTCGCGAAATTGGTTAATTGATTATTTTAAAAATTAGTTTTGACTGAGAATGAGTCCGACCTGTATGCCCGATCAACCAAAGGACCTTTTCATGTCATCGACCTTATGTGACTCCACGGCGAGCCCTTGCGAAGTGGACAAACAGGCCCTGCAAGGTACCTGGGAGCAAATCGCCCTCGAAGACAGCGGCATCGCCAACCCGCCGGACGAACACAGTGCGCCTGGTGCGCTAACCACGATTGACGGTAATCAATTCTGGGTCACGACCCTGGACGGCAAGGTATTACTCAAGGGGCGTTTTACCCTTGACGCCACCACCACGCCCAAAAGCATCACCTGGATAGACGCCATAGGGGCCGACGCCGGCAAACAACTGCCCGCGAGCTACACACTGGATAATGACCAGTTTGTTTTTATTGCGGCGGATGAAGGCATGCCACGACCGGTTCGTTTTAGTACGACACCCGGGCAGACAATGCGCACGTTCGTGCGCAGGGTTTGAGAGGATCAGGCTGCATGCGTTTTTGCGACAAGGTTTTCACAAACTCTTCACGTTTAGCGCGGTAGGTTAAACCCAACTCCTCTGATGAATCCCTCGGCCCGCCGCCCCAGCGGGCCTTTTTTTGCCTTCAGGCCGAGCGCTTGATGGCTGTCAGCGTGTAGCACATCGGCAACTGCGCCGACTGGTTCTCGTATTGATCGTAGAGCTCTTCGCGATTGGAGTGCGGGTACTCCTGCAAATGGCTGATCTGCAACCCTGCCGCGATGGCCGCGCTGACAATCTCCCCAAGGGTGTATACAAACCAGTAAGACGCCGCGACTGCACTATTGCTCGCCCCCTCGTAGACAATTGCCTCGTGCTGCACAAAAGGCTCGCGGCGAAAATACGAGGTGACCGGTAGCATTGGATTGGCCGCTTCGGGGTCGAACACCTCCAGGAACGGATGGGTCTCGTAGATCACCAGCGTGCCCCCTTCTTTCAGGGTGCTGGCAACATGGCGCATGAACAGCGCGATATCCGGCATCCAGTTCAGTACGCCGATGGTGATCAGGGCGAGGTCAAACCGCCCTTGCAGGCGCTCGGGCAAATGATGAATATCGGCTTCGATAAACTCAGGCGAATGAGGTGACCGGCTGGCCAACTGCGCCGCCTGTGCCAGAAACGCACCGGACTGATCGACCCCGACCACGCTATTGGCGCCAAGGCCATACAGTGAGAGGCTCTCACGACCGTTATTGCATCCCAGTTGCACCGCATCCCGGCCCTTGACACCGACCTGTAGTAACAAAGCGGTCAGCGTGGGATCCAGGCAGCTGAAGCCAGGCTCGCCAACAGCAGCCAGCAGGCTTTGCCAGTGATCGGTAGCTTTATGCAGTTCGGCGGATTCGTTCCAGGCCGCCTTGTTACTGGCGATAGCCTGTTGAGCAGACAGCGTGTCCATTGCGTCTCCAAACCATTGAACGTGCGCGACAGGATGGCAATGAGCGCCGTCAGAAAACAGAAGGTAGTTCGCCCCGCACCGATAGCCTCGCCATCCTTGAACCGGTAAAGAGCCATCACTGCAGGGCGAACGCTGAAAACTTAATCCACAGCCATTGGATGTTCAACTGTTATCAACCGTGTATCGGACAATCAATACAATTTCGATACAACTCGATGAATTTTGTAGAATTTATCGCCAAAACAGACAATCCAAGCACTCGTCGCCGACCGACACGCCTGCCTGTCATATAACTCGCGCTTCACATATGCGACAATGCGCGCCAAATTCCAACATGCACCCCATATTTTCTGCTCGGCGACTGGGCTTCACGCCTTGATGTCGCTGTTGACGCATGCCCGTTGGCCCGGGCTCCGAATGGGTCCCGGCCCAAATAAGCGCACTCCAAGCTATTGATAGGTAAAGTAATTGATCTCCACAGCTAACATCACCATGCAGTTCGGCGCCAAGCCACTGTTTGAGAACGTCTCGGTCAAGTTCGGCGCCGGTAACCGTTATGGTTTGATCGGTGCCAACGGTTGCGGCAAGTCGACCTTCATGAAAATCCTCGGTGGCGACCTCGATCCGTCCGGCGGCCAGGTCATGCTGGAGCCGAACGTGCGCCTGGGCAAGCTGCGCCAGGATCAGTTCGCCTACGAAGAATTCAACGTGATCGACACCGTGATCATGGGTCACGAAGAGCTGTGGAAGGTCAAGGCCGAGCGCGATCGCATCTACTCGCTGCCAGAAATGAGTGAAGAAGACGGCATGGCCGTGGCCGAGCTGGAAACCGAGTTCGCTGAAATGGACGGCTACACCGCCGAATCCCGTGCCGGCGAATTGCTGCTGGGCCTGGGTATCGGCATCGAGCAGCACTTTGGCCCGATGAGCGAAGTATCTCCAGGCTGGAAGCTGCGCGTATTGCTGGCCCAGGCGCTGTTCTCGGATCCGGAAGTGTTGCTGCTCGACGAACCGACCAACCACCTGGACATCAACACCATCCGCTGGCTGGAAAACGTCCTGACCCAGCGTAACAGCCTGATGATCATCATCTCTCACGACCGTCACTTCCTGAACAGCGTGTGCACGCACATGGCTGACCTGGACTACGGCGAGTTGCGCCTGTTCCCAGGCAACTATGACGAGTATATGACCGTGGCGACCCAGTCCCGCGAGCAGTTGCTGTCGGACAACGCCAAGAAGAAGGCGCAGATCTCCGAACTGCAATCGTTCGTCAGCCGCTTCTCGGCCAACGCCTCGAAAGCCAAGCAGGCCACTTCCCGCGCCAAGGCCATCGACAAGATCCAACTGGCCGAGGTCAAGCCTTCGAGCCGTGTGAGCCCGTTCATCCGCTTCGAACAGACCAAGAAGCTGCACCGCCAGGCGGTCATCGTCGAGCGCATGGCCAAAGGCTTTGACGGCAAGACGCTGTTCAAGGACTTCAGCTTCCAGGTTGAAGCCGGCGAGCGCGTGGCGATCATCGGCCCGAACGGTATCGGCAAGACCACCCTGCTGCGCACCCTGGTCAACGAACTGACCCCGGACGCCGGTAGCGTGAAATGGACCGACGCGGCCGAGCTGGGCTACTACGCCCAGGACCACGCTCACGACTTCGAAGACGACGTCACGCTGTTCGACTGGATGGGCCAGTGGGCCCAGGGCGAACAAGTGATCCGTGGCACCCTGGGGCGCATGCTGTTCTCCAACGACGAGATCCTCAAGTCGGTCAAGGTCATCTCCGGTGGCGAACAAGGCCGCATGCTGTTCGGCAAGCTGATCCTGCAAAAGCCCAACGTGCTGGTCATGGACGAACCGACCAACCACTTGGACATGGAATCCATCGAAGCGCTGAACCTGGCGCTGGAGAACTACCCGGGCACGCTGATCTTCGTCAGCCACGACCGTGAGTTCGTATCGTCCCTGGCCACCCGCATCATCGAGCTGAGCCCAAGCGGCGTGATCGACTTCAGCGGCACCTATGACGACTACCTGCGTAGCCAGGGTGTGGTGTTTTAAGGGCTGCCAATAGCGGTTAGCCACATGCAGCAAGTAAAAGCCCCGCCAGCAGTGACGGGGCTTTTTACATTGACGGAAATTACGCTGCTGATAGATCGTTAGCCTGCTTCCTTTTCTCCCCAGCCCTTGCCATGATGCGTTCACCGCCCTGCCGCGAATGAGCCTCCATGCCTGCCGCTCCCAGCTCCCTGTCGATCACCCTGCAGATCGTCTCCATCGTCTTCTATACCTTTATTGCGTTCATCTGCATCGGCCTGCCGATTGCGGTGATTCCCGGCTACGTCCACGAACAGTTGGACTTTAGCGCCGTCGTGGCAGGTGTGACGATCGGTTCGCAGTACCTGGCCACCCTCCTCAGCCGCCCCATGGCCGGGCGCATGTCGGACAACGTCGGCACCAAGCGTGCGATCGTGCTCGGCTTGAGCGGCATCCTGCTCAGCGGTGTCTTGACCTTTTTCGCCACTCTGCTGCAAAGCCTGCCCAGCCTGAGCCTGGGGGTTCTGATTGTCGGCCGCGTACTGCTCGGTGTGGCCCAGGGCCTGATCGGCGTGGGTACCATCAGTTGGTGCATGGGCCAGGTCGGCGCCGAACACACCGCTCGCTCCATTTCGTGGAACGGTATTGCGTCCTATGGCGCCATCGCCATTGGCGCACCGCTGGGCGTGGTGATGGTTGCGCAATACGGCTACAACAGTCTCGGTATCGCCCTGGCGCTGTTGGCTGCGCTGGGCCTGGTGCTGATTCGCAAAAAGCCCTCGGTGCCGGTGGTGCGCGGCGAGCGCCTGCCGTTCTGGGCGGTGTTCGGGCGAATTGCGCCGTTTGGCGCCAGCCTGTGCCTGGCCTCCATTGGCTATGGCACTTTGACCACCTTCATTACCTTGTTCTACCTCAGTCGCGGCTGGATCGGCGCCGCCTGGTGCCTGACGGTGTTTGGCATCTGCTTTATCCTGTCGCGCCTGCTGTTTATCTCCAGCATCAACCGCTTCGGCGGCTTTCGCGCAGCGATTGCCTGCATGACCCTGGAAACCATCGGCCTGGTCCTGCTGTGGCTCGCACCGTCTCCTGGCATCGCCCTGATCGGCGCCGGCCTCACCGGCTTTGGCCTGTCCCTGGTGTATCCGGCATTGGGCGTCGAAGCCATCAAGCAGGTGCCCAACAGCAGCCGGGGCGCCGGGCTGAGTGCCTATGCGGTGTTTTTTGATCTGGCGCTGGCGATTGCCGGGCCATTGATGGGCGCGGTGGCGCTGAATCTGGGTTATTCATGGATCTTCTTCTGCGCGGCCCTACTGTCCGTCACGGGCCTGGGCCTGAGCTTGCTGTTGATGCGCCGGGCCTACTGATCGGCGGTCTGCATGCCGGCCCGCGAGTGCTGGCCGAGGGTGCGACTGAAAAAACGCCCGGCCTCGGAAATCAGGTCGCGGTGAATACCCTCACGGTCCACCCCGTCGGCATCCGTACACAGCGCCGGCATCAGCGCCAGTTGCTCGTCATCGCACGGAGCCATGAAGATAAAGTGCCCAGCCCCAGCCAACAGTTTAAAGTCCGGTGGCTGCGGCAGTTTGCGCGCCAGGGCGGCAGCGTTTTTATCCACGGCCACTAGCTTGTCGCCATCACCGCTGTAGAGCAGCACCGGGACATGCACGTCGCCCAAGGTGTGCCGACCAAACATCAGACTCAGCGGTGCCATCAGCATCAACGCATGGATCCGTGGATCGGACTGGGGTTGCAGGTCATCGCGGTCGACCACCAGCTCACCCTTGGTCGTACAGGCATCATGGTCTTCGGGACGCTCCTGGCAATAACGGCGCAAACGCTCGAAGTCCGGCTTGGCCCCGGCCAGGATCAACGCCGTTTCCCCGCCCGCCGAATAGCCAATCACCCCCACCTGGTCCTCATTGACGAATGGCGACAGCATCGGGTCGCCAAGGGTGGCGGTAATCGCTGTGGAAATCTGGATCGGCCGCCCATACAGATTGCTCAAGGTACCCAGGCGGCTGTGGTCTTTGTAGTTGTCGCCCGGATGCAGCACCGCCACCACCACAAAACCCTTGCGCGCCAGCGACGTCGCCAGGTCATGCAAGGCCAGGGGCGTGCCGGTATTGCCGTGGGACAGCATCAACAGCGGAAAGCGGCCAATGGCGACCTTGGCGTCCTCCGTGGCGGCAACACGATACGCCCCCACCTGACTGATATGTTCCTGGCCTGTGGATGGGTAAAAGGCGATGGCTTTCATCGGCTGCAAATCCAGCGGGTCGAGAAAGCTCATCCGGTGATAGCCCACACTCCAATGAGGGTGCGGCGCCACCGCAGCCTGCACCGAAACGAGGCCGCCGAGCAGGGAAACCAGCAAGACTGCACAAAGACGCATCATGGGGGATGTCCACCTGTGCTGCGTGAAGCCTGGGAGTCGGCTCAGGCCCGGGCGGTATGGCTCTGCACTGCATAACCTGCGCCAGATTCGCCCGTTCAAAACAGAAAACTCCGTATTCCGCTGGCTTTCAGGCCATCAGAATACAGAGTTTAGGCGTCTCGAATCAGATTGATAGCGAGCCGCGGTGAAATTTACAGCGTACTTACGCAGCGATGAACAGCTGCTCGCTGATCAGGGCGTTGGCATCGTTCAGCGCCTTGCTGCGCACTTCGTCACCGTAGGCCAGGCCATGGGCGCGCACGAACTCGACATCGGTGATACCGAGGAAACCCAGCAACACTTTCAAGTAGTCTTCGTGCGCCACACCGGTAGGTTGGCCAGCGTGCAGGCCGCCGGCGGTGGAGACCACGATGACTTTTTTGTTGCCGCACAGGCCTTCAGGGCCGGCTTCGGTGTAGCGGAACGTCTGGCCGGCGACGGCAATGCGGTCGATCCAGGCTTTGAGCTGGGTTGGGATGGTGAAGTTGTACATCGGCGCTGCGATGACCACCGCGTCAGCCGCCAGGAACTCAGCCAGGGTCGAGGCGCTCAGGTCGGCTTCGTGCTTCTGCACCGCATCACGCAGCTCGGCAGCGGTGCCCAGGGCGCCCAGGGTAATCCCGGAAAAGTGGTTGATCCCTTCGCTGGCCAAGTCGCGGTAGGTCACGTCCACACCCGGCTCGGCTGCCTGCCAGGCCTTGACCACTTCGCGGCTCAACTGACGGGACACCGAGTTGTCGCCCAAGATGCTGGAATCGATATGCAAGAGTTTCATGTGGGATCTCCAAGTGAGGACCGCCACCGGGCGATCTGATGGAGAGAATCCTACAGATCAATCCAATAGCCGATTAGCCGGTTAAAATGCGATAGTTCGTCCCACTGACAGGACAATAGGCTCAACATGCAAGACCTCAATGACCTCTACTATTTCGCCAAGGTGGTGGAAGCCGGCGGCTTCGCGGCGGCAGGCCGACTGCTGGGGATCCCCAAGTCACGGCTGTCGCGGCGTATTGCCGAACTGGAAGAACGCCTCGGCGCCCGCTTGTTGCAGCGCACCACCCGGCAATTGACCCTGACCGCCGTCGGCGAACGCTACCTGGGGCATTGCCAGGCGATGCTGCTGGAAGCGGAAATGGCCGACGAAGCCGTGGCCAACATGTCCAGCGAGCCCCGGGGCCGCCTGCGGGTCAGTTGCCCGGTGGGCCTGGCCCACGAAATTTTACCGACCGTCGTAGCGCAATTCCTGGCGGCGCACCCGTTGGTGCAACTTGAAATGATGCTGGTCAATCGCCGCGTCGACCTGGTGGCCGAAGGTGTAGACGTGGCCCTGCGTGTACGCGAACTGGGGGATGAAGATCCGCTGCTGGTGACCCGCCGCCTGCGCCAGGCCCAGACGGCCATGGTCGCCAGCCCCGAGTTTGTGCGTGAGCACCCGGTCAACTCCCCGGCCGACCTCAAGCAACTGCCCGTGCTCGGCGCACTGGAAGCCGACCGCATGGTCCACCTGCGCATGCTCGACCCAGCAGGCAATGCCACCGACCTGGTGCTGGAGGCACGCCTGGGCATCGACGACTTCCTGGTGCGCAAGGCCAGCGCCCTCGCCGGCCTGGGCTTTACCGTGCTGCCGATGATGTATTGCGAGCAAGAACTGGAAAGTGGCCAGTTGGTGCAACTGCTGCCTGAATGGTCATTGCCCGGTGGCTGGCTGCAAGCGGTGTACCCGCACCGGCGCGGCGTATCGCCAGCGATCCGTGCCTGGATCGACTTCCTGGCCCATGCCTTCAGCAATTGTGGAGATCGACAGCTATGAGCACACGGATCATGACCGAAGCCGACGTCGTCCAGTTCTGCCTGGGTTTGCCCGGCGCACGGGAAGATTACAAGTGGGGCGGCGTACGGGTGTTCTCGATTGCCGGCAACAAGATGTTCGCCTTGCAGAACCTGCGGGGCGATTCCCTGGCGTTCAAGGTCGACAAGGAACTGTTCCTCGGCCACGTGGACCGCCCGGGAATCCACCCTGCGCCGTACCTGGCGCGGGCGCAGTGGATCATCATGCAAGCGCCCTACCCGCTGGGCGGCGAGGAGCTACGTGGTTTGTTGCAACGCTCCCACCAGTTGGTGGTGAGCAAACTCCCCAAGCGCACGCAGATTGGGCTGAGGCTGGAAGAATAAGGTTCCCTGTAGGAGCTGGCTTGCCAACTCCTACAGGGTTGGCTATCTAGAAGACGGACAGCAGCGTGCCGCCAAGAAACAACTGATCGATCCAGAACACCTGGTGCAGCAATACAATCAGCCAGAACACCACCTGATACGACACCTTGCGCGTCTTGTGGCGAAACACCTGCTGGGCGATCAACGCACCCGGCCAGCCACCGGCCAGTTCCATGGCATGCAGGATCTTCTCCGGGGTGCGCCAACTGTCGCTCTGGGCCTTGCGCTTGTCGCTCCAGTACAGGCAAAACGTCACCACGCTGACCAGGCCATAGGCCGCCAGCGGGATCAGCGACACCCCGCGATACGCCAGCAGTGCCGCGCCAAACAGCGGCACGGCACACAACAGCACAAACACCAGGGCCTTGGATCGCAGATGCTGGATTGTGTTGCGGGGCATGTTCATCAAGCCTTGGCCGCCGCCCAGTCAATCCAGCCGAACTGCCAGGTGGCCAGGATCAGCAGACCGAATGCAATCCGATACCAGGCAAACACCGCGTAGCTGTGGCTGGCGATGAACTTGAGCAAACCGCGCACCGCAATCATCGCGAAAATGAACGAGACCACGAAGCCGACGGCAAACACCGGCAGGTCCGCAGGCTGGAACAGTTCACGGTACTTGTAGCCCGAATACACTGCCGCACCGACCATGGTCGGCATCGCCAGGAAGAATGAGAATTCGGTGGCCGTCTTGCGCGACAGGCCGAACAACAGGCCGCCAATAATGGTTGCGCCGGAACGCGACGTACCCGGAATCATCGCCAGGCACTGGGCAAAGCCCACCTTCAAGGCGTCTTTCCAGGTGATGTCATCCACCGTTTCAGCATGGATTTGATGCTCGCGGCGCTCGGCCCACAACATGATCACCCCGCCGATCACCAGCGCGGTGGCCACGGTGATCGGGTTGAACAGGTATTCATGGATCAGGTCGGCGAAAATCACCCCCAACACCACCGCCGGCATGAACGCGATCAGCAGGTTGATGGTGAAGCGCTGCGCATTGCGCTGGGTCGGCAGGCCGATTACCACGTCGAGAATCTTGCGTCGGAACTCCCAGACCACCGCCAGGATCGCACCCAGTTGAATGATGATGTTGAACGCCATGGCGCGTTCGCCACCGAAGTCGAGCAAGTCGGCGACGATGATCTGGTGCCCGGTACTGGAGATCGGCAAGAACTCCGTCAGCCCTTCGACAATGCCAAGTATCAGTGCCTGAAAGGCGGTCCAAAGATCCATTATTCCCCCAAAAGGCCATGCGACGGCATGCCTCGTTGATATTTTCTAGGTGTTCACTAACGATGAGCACGCTGCAAGGCCGCGCGCAGGATCAAGGCTGAACTGCAGAATTTGTGTGAAAAATCAGGCAGGACTCAGGTTTTTTGATTCCGGGCCGAAAGCCTATCAGACAAGCCCGAATTGCGCTTCGCGTTATCACTGGCCGATCAATGCAGCACTGACAATTATAAGAACGCGGAGTGACATGACTATGAATAGTTTGCGCAATATGTCGATCAGCCGGCGCCTCTGGATGATCCTGATAGTCGCCGTGTTGATGTTGCTGACCCTGGGTTTGCTGATGCTCAAGCAGATCCACGACGATCTCTACCAGGCCAAGAGCCAGCAGACCCAGCATGTGGTGCAGACCGCCAGCGGGATTCTGAATTTTTATCACGGCCTCGAAACCACCGGCGTACTGACCCGCGAAGCCGCGCAGAAGCAAGCCCTGAGTGTGGTACGCGGCCTGCGCTACGACCAGGACGACTACTTCTGGATCAATGACCTGACGCCGGTAATGATCATGCACCCGGCCAACCCCAAGCTCGACGGCCAGAACCTCTCGGCCATTCGCGATCCGGACGGTTTTGCGGTGTTCAACGAATTTGTCACCCTGGCCAAGGCCAAGGGCGCCGGCATGGTCGACTACCGCTGGCCGAAACCCGGCGCGGATGCACCGGTGGCCAAGACCTCCTATATCCAGTTGTTCGAACCCTGGGGCTGGATCATTGGCTCCGGCGTCTACGTGGATGATGTGCAGGCGCAGTTCCGTGGCCAGGTGTGGCAAGCCTCCCTCGTCGGCCTGGGCATTGCACTGATCATGGCCCTGCTGGTGGTGCTGATTGCCCGCAGCATCGTGCGCCCACTGCAGGAAGCGGTACACGCCATGGCCAATATCGCCAGCGGCGAAAGCGACCTGACCCGCAGCCTCGACACCCACGGCCAGGACGAAGTCACCCAACTGTCCCGGCACTTCAATACGTTCACCGCCAAACTGCGCCAGGTGGTCAGCCAGTTGCAGGTCTGCGCCAATGCCCTGGGCCAGTCGTCCGCCGAACTGGGCAGCAACGCCAGCCAGGCCCATGACCGCAGCCAGCAGCAGTCCCAGCAGATGGAGTTGGTGGCCACCGCGATCAATGAGGTGACCTACGGCGTGCAGGACGTGGCCAAGAATGCCGAACACGCCGCCAGCGAAATGCGCGACGCCCAGACCCAGGCCGAACAGGGCCAAGTGAATATCGACGGCAGCCTGCAACAGATCGATGCACTGTCCGGCACCATCAGCCAGGCCGTGGATGTCATCCGTACCTTGTCCACCGAAAGCACACAGATTGGCGGCGTACTGGAGGTGATTCGCTCGATTGCCGACCAGACCAACCTGCTGGCCCTCAACGCCGCCATCGAGGCGGCCCGCGCCGGCGAACAGGGCCGCGGCTTTGCCGTGGTGGCCGACGAAGTACGCCTGCTGGCCCAGCGCACGCAGAAATCCACCGCCGAGATCCAGAGCATGATCGAACGCCTGCAAGGGCATTCCGAAGCCGCGGTCAAGGTCATCAGCGACAGTCACCAGGCTTCGCAACTGACCATCGAACAAGCCGGCCAGGCGGGCGCCAGCCTGACCGCCATTGGCCAGGCCCTGCGCAACCTCAACGGCCTCAACGCCTCGATTGCCAGCGCGACCCTGCAACAAGCCCATGTGGTGGAAGACATCAACCAGAACGTGACCCAGGCGGCCGGCCTGTCCCACAGCACCGCGCTGGCGGCACAGCAATCGAGCGTGGCCAGTGTGCATTTGAAGGACTTGAGCGAAGAGCTCAACAGCCTGCTGCGCCAATTCAAGGTCTAGATGCGGGCAAGCCCTGTAGGAGCGAGCTTGCTCGCGAAGAACTTGAAAGCGCCGCGTTTACCCAGAGAATACGCGTTATTGTTGACGTCCTTCGCGAGCAAGCTCGCTCCTACACAATGTCGCCAAAGCCGCCGCAGCCACAACAGGATTTTACCCGGGAGGTTGGGTACAATCGCCCTCCTCTTCGACTCTTCCAAGGAATCCCATGTCCGGGCTTGAACTGTTTGCCGCCGCGCTGGGGGTGATTGCCGTCTGGCTGACAGTCAAACAGAACCCATGGTGCTGGCCAATCGGCCTGGTCATGGTGCTGCTGTACACCTGGGTGTTCTTCGAAGTGAAGCTGTATTCCGACATGCTGCTGCAAGTGGTCTATGCCGGCCTGCAAGTCTACGGCTGGTGGCAATGGACGCGCGCGGGTGAAGTTCGGCAAGGGCGGCAGGTCACCAGCCTCGGCACCCCATCGATCCTCCTGAGCCTGGCCATTGGCGCAACCGGCAGCCTGTTGCTGGGCGCCGCCATGGCGCATTGGACCGATGCCGCACAACCCTGGCTGGATGCTGCGCTGACCGGTTTCAGCCTGGTGGCGCAAATGTGGATGGCGCAAAAACGCGTGCAATGCTGGGCGCTGTGGATCGTGGTCGATGTGATTTTTGTCGGCCTGTTTGTCTACAAAGGGCTGTACCTGACAGCGGCACTCTACGCCTTGTTCACCGTGATAGCCGTGCAGGGCTGGCGGGAATGGCGTGCTGACCCGGCGCTGCGCACATGAAGGTGCTGGTGATGGCCGGCCCCGAGTCCAGCGGCAAAAGCTGGTTGGCCGAGCAATTACAGGCGCATTTCGGTGCGGTGCTGGTGGGGGAATACGTGCGGTATTTCATCGACCACTACCAGCGTGATACCACCCTGGCAGACATCCCCGAAATCGCCCGAGGCCAATTGGCCTGGGAGGATGCGGGCCGTGCCCAAGCGCCAGAACTGTTGATCCTCGATACCAACCTGCTGACCAACAAGCTATGGAGCCTGACGCTGTTTGGTGATGCCCCCGCGTGGCTCGACGACGCGCTGCTGGCACGCCATTACGACCTGCATCTGCTGCTGTCGCCCGAAGGCATTGGCTGGACCGCCGATGGTCAGCGCTGCCAGCCGAACCTGGCTGACCGCCAAGCGTTCTTCCAGGCCAGCCGCGACTGGCTGGAGCAGCATCACCAGCCGTACCGGGTGCTGGGTGGGGATTGGCAAGCGCGGCATGACCAGGCCTTCGCAGCGGTGACGCAACTGCTCGCCGAATAAATCCCCTACTCGCGGATCACCTGCCGTTGATACTGCGGATCAGCCTTGATCTGTTGTTCAGTAAACGGCAATGGGCTGAGTTTTTTCTCGGAGAAGGCCTGGGTCTGGTCCTTGAAATACGGCGACGCCGGGTCGCTGGACAGTGAGAACGCCAATACCCCTTCAGCCTTCGGCCCGTTGTCGTCAAAGGTGACGATCTGCAAGTAACTGCTGCCGCTGACCACCTCACGCTTGCCATCTGCCCTGGGCACGCTTTGCATCGCGTTGTAGATCCCCAGTTCCTGCGGCCCACCATGCATCGGGGTGTTACCCGACACCTGGATATCGCCCCAACGAGTGCCTGCCTTCAACCCCAGCTCGGTCACCTGTACGACTGACGCCAGCATCGCTTCACGCAACGCCTTGGCCACCTCCGGCCGCTCGATGGCGAGCCCCCGTGGCGTGGTTTGCGCGCTGCGCGGGTCAAACGCGACACGCCATACATCCGGCACTTGCTGCATCTGCTCCAGTACGTGGATGAAATGCACCAGGCCCGGGCCGCTGTCGAGATTGGCCTTCTGGTCCCAGTCCTTGAGATGGGTACACAGGGTGTTCAAGGATGCATCCGTCTGTTGTGCGCAGAACTTGAGCAAGTCCGGCATCACCTGATCGGCCAGATACACCTGGTTGTCCAGCACCATGTGCTGCAGGTCAGCGCTACTGATCGGCTGCTTGTCCAGGTCCTGCAAACGCTGCAAGGCAAAACGCGCACGCGCGCCCAGGGCAATCTGATCCTGGCTGATGACCGGCGAGTAACCGGTCAACGGCGCCTTGGGGTTGGCCATCCAGGCCGAATCGTTGGAGTGCTGCACATAGTCCTTGCGCTCCAGTTGCGGCAGTTGGTCCGCCGGAAAAATCCCCGGCTGCGCCGCACGCGGGTCAATGTCCCAGGCGCAGGCACTGTGGGCACCGTCGAGCACGATCAGTTGCAGGCCGGCACGCGGGTCACTGCATTGCTGCAGTTTTTTCGCACTGACGTTGGGCACCACCGACAGGTTCATATACAGGCTCTGCCCCTGGTCGTCCGCCGCCAGGGTGTTGACCCACGGAATGCCTTGCAGGGTGTGCACCGAGGCCTGCAAGTCCTTGAGGCTGCGGGCCTGGTTCATCGCGTACCACTGGTGCAGCACACGGTCGTTGCCCAGGTTGGCATCGCGCAGGCTGAAAGCGTATTGCCCGTTCCAGTCAAGCTTGCCTGGCCATTGCACCACCGGCCCGAACTGCGAACTGTAGACCGTTTGAGTGTGAGGCTTAGCGTCCTTGACCTGCACCGTTACCTGGGTTTTCTGCATGGGGATCGACTTGCCATCGAGCAGGTACCGGGTCGGGTCTTTCGGGTCCAGGGTCAAGCGGTACAAGGTGAAGTGCTTGGACGTATCGACCGTATGCGTCCAGGCCACATGCTGGTTGAAACCAATGTTGACCACCGGCAGGCCCGGCAAGGCGGCGCCCATCACGTCCAACTGGCCAGGAATGGTCAGGTGCATCTGATAAAAGCGCATGCCGCCAATCCACGGGAAATGCGGGTTGGCCAATAACATGCCGCGCCCGTTGAACGAACGTTCACCGCCCACCGCCACGGCGTTACTGCCGCGATCCAGGGTGAAGCGTTGCTGATTCAACGTGGCGACCTCAAACGCCCGCGCACGACCCTGCACCGCCACGCCAGGCTGGGGCGGCGTCGCCCCTGCCAACGCCTCGGCGAATTGCCCCACACCGCCTTCCACCAACAGCCGTCGGGTCAACTTCACCAGGTCTGCGGTATTGATCGGCCGCACCCAGGCGCCTTGACACTGCATCGGCCGCCCCGTTGCCCCGCGCTCCTGAAGATAACGGTTGTACCCCGCCACATACCCCTCAAGACGCTGCTGTACCTGCGGGGTCTGCGCCTTCCAGAAAGCCGCCACAGCCTGGGGGGTGTTGAGCCAGGTAAAAAACACATCGCTGGTCAGGTTGTTACGCTCTTCCAGGGTCGCCTGCTCGGCGCCGAAATAGCGGGCACGCTGACCATTGACCGTCACCACTTCGTTGGCCAGCAGGCACAGGTTGTCCTGCGCATAGGCATAGCCGATGCCATACCCCAGGCCACGCTCATCGCTGGCACGGATATGCGGGATACCAAAAGCAGTGCGGCGGATATCAGCGCTCATCGCACCCGCCTGCACTTCGCTCACCTGGCGAGCCGTCGCACACAGGCTCACCCCCAGCAACACACCCGCCACGCACACCCTGGACAACCCGTTGGAAATAATCACGCAGCCCCCATCATCAAGCCAAATTAAACGCCCAAGGCGAAGCCGGCCTGCCAGCGCCAACCCACCGATAGAGACGTAAAAAATCGAGGAAATTTAGTCTGCGTGCCGATTATTTCCAGGCACCAGGAATGTGACAGCGCTGTTACTGACAAAATTTATACACATTGGACTTCATGATTTGCGCCGCTCATACGTCTTATTACTTAGAGAGCACCATCATTTTCCTGATCAGGCTCTGATAAGGAGTTTTTGCATGTACAACCCGCAACTGCCCACGGACGGACATTCTATGGCCCACGACGCCGCTTTTGGCCCGGGTAACCAAGCCTTCGCCAAGGCACCCGAGCATCAAGGCAACCAACGCATCCGGCATTTGCTCAAGTGTTTTGGGTTGCGTACCAGCCTGATCCGGCTGAAGGTGATCGACGCCCTGCTCACCGCCGCCGACAACGGCCGCACGCTGGGTGTACGGGGTGTGCACAGCCATTTGCTGGAGCTGGGCATCCCGTTATCGTTCTTGAGTGTGCGCGAGGTGCTCAAGCGCCTGTGCAGCGAGGGTGTGATCACCCTCAACAACGACAAAAGCTACAGCCTCCATGAAGAGGCCGCCAAGGTACTGGCCGCCGGCGCCTGACTCAACGGCCAGGCTTGACCTTGCGGCGCATGATGCCGTTGATCACGACCACGATTACCGCCACGGCAATGGCGATGTATTGGAACGTCTTCTCACTGATGGCGCCAGTGTTCTGCAAATAGGACAGGCCAAACATCGTGCCGAGGACGACCAGCGAAATCAGAATCGAGTAAATCAAGCGTTGCTTCTGGGTCATGACGGGTTCCTGAAACCTGAAAATTGGGGCTCATGTTACAGGCGATGAAACGCTTTGGCACCCGCGCACATGCCCTTGTAGGCGCGAGCTTGCTCACGAAGAACGTCAGAACACCGCGTTTTATCAGGCAGTACGCGTTATCGTTGACGTTTTTCGCGAGCAAGCTCGCTCCTACAAAGGGCAAGATCGGCAGGTTATTTGTCTTTGAATTCGGGCGCGCGCTTGGCGACGAATGCTGCCATGCCTTCCTTCTGATCCTGGGTGGCAAAGGCCGCGTGGAACACCCGGCGTTCAAAGCGCACACCTTCCGACAGGCTGACCTCGAAGGCGCGGTTCACGCTTTCCTTGACCATCATGCTGATCGGCACCGATTTACTGGCGATCAGCGCAGCGACCTTCAGCGCCTCTTCCAGCAGTTCGTCCGACGGCACGATCCGCGCCACGATGCCACAACGCTCGGCCTCCACCGCATCGATAAAGCGCCCGGTCAGGCACATTTCCATGGCCTTGGCCTTGCCTACCGCGCGGGTCAAGCGCTGGGTGCCGCCCATGCCCGGCAGCACGCCGAGGTTGACTTCCGGCTGGCCAAACTTGGCGTTGTCACCGGCCAGGATAAAATCGCACATCAAGGCCAGCTCGCAACCGCCGCCCAGGGCAAAGCCGTTGACTGCGGCAATGATCGGCTTGCGTCGGTTAGCCACGCGATCACTGTCGCTGAACAGGTCGTCGAGGTAGATCTGCGGGTAGGTCAGCTCGGCCATTTCCTTGATATCGGCACCGGCGGCAAAGGCTTTTTTCGAACCGGTCAACACAATGCAGCCAATCTCGGGGTTGGCTTCCAGGCTGTCCAGGGCCTGGTTCACTTCACTGACCAGTTGCGCGTTCAAGGCGTTCAGTGCCTCGGGGCGATTGAGGGTAATCAGCCCGACACGGCCTTGAACGTCGAGCAAAATGGTTTGGTAACTCATCGATCCGTTCCTCTTCAAAGATTGCGCGAAATGACCATGCGCTGAATATCACTGGTGCCTTCATAAATCTGGCAGACCCGCACATCACGGTAGATCCGCTCCAGCGGGAAGTCGCTCAGGTAACCGTATCCGCCCAGGGTTTGCAAGGCGGCAGAACAGACTTTCTCGGCCATTTCCGAGGCGAACAGCTTGGCCATGGACGCCTCCACCAGCGCGGGCCGACCACTGTCGCGCAGGGCCGCGGCGTAATGCACCATCTGCCGGGCCACGGCGATCTGGGTGGCCATGTCTGCCAGGCGAAACGCCACGGCCTGATGCTCGATCAGGGCCTTGCCAAAACTCTCACGCTCACGCGCGTAGTCACGAGCGGCTTCAAACGCCGCGCGGGCCATGCCCACCGATTGCGAGGCAATGCCTACGCGGCCGCCCTCCAGATTGGCCAGGGCAATCCGGTACCCCTCGCCCTCTTCGCCCAGGCGGTTGGCCACTGGCACCTTCACATCCTCAAACAGGATCTGGCAGGTATCGGATGCATGTTGGCCAAGCTTGTCCTCGACCCGCGCCACCGTGTAGCCAGGCGAGTCGGTCGGCACGATAAACGCGCTGATCCCGCGCTTGCCGGCCGCCGGGTCCGTCACGGCAAACACAATCACCACCCCGGCGTTCTGCCCGGACGTGATGAACTGCTTGCAGCCATTGAGCACGTAGTGATCGCCCTCAAGGCGGGCCCGGGTTTTCAGGCTGCTGGCGTCAGACCCGGCCTGGGGCTCGGTCAGGGCGAATGCACCGAGCATTGCGCCGCTGGCCAGGGGCTTGAGGAACTGCTCTTTCTGCTGGTCATTGCCGAACTTGAGGATCGGTACGCAACCGACCGAGTTGTGCACGCTCATGATGGTCGAGCACGCGCCATCCCCCGCTGCGACTTCTTCCAGGGCCATGGCATAGGCCAGGTAACCGGTGTCGCAACCGCCCCACTGTTCCGGCACGAGCATGCCGAAAAAGCCCAGCTCGGCCATTTCAGCAATGGCCTCCTTGGGAAAACGGTGCTCGCGGTCCCACTCGGCAGCGAACGGTTTCAGTCGTTCCTGGGCAAATTGCCGGGCCGCGTCGCTGATTTGCAGTTGTTCGTCATTGGGCAACATATCAATTCCTTAATCCAGGCACTCGACAGCCATGGCCGTAGCTTCGCCGCCACCGATGCAGATTGCCGCGACACCGCGCTTGAGGCCTTTCTGGCGCAGGGCCGAGAGCAGGGTCACAAGGATGCGTGCGCCCGATGCGCCAATCGGATGCCCCAGGGCGCAAGCGCCACCGTGAACGTTGACCTTGTCGTGGGGGATTTGCAGCTTGCTCATGGTGACCAGGCTGACCACGGCAAAGGCTTCGTTGATTTCAAACAGGTCGACATCGCCCAGGCTCCAGCCGGTCTTGCTCAACAATTTACGGATCGCCCCCACCGGCGCCACCGGAAACAGCCCAGGCTCATCGGCAAACGCGGCGTGACCATGGATCACCGCCAACGGCTTGAGCCCACGCTGCTGTGCTTCACTCTGGCGCATCATGAGCAAGGCTGCCGCGCCATCGGAGATCGAACTGGAGTTGGCCGCCGTCACCGTACCGCCTTCGCGAAACGCTGGTTTGAGAGTGGCGATCTTGTCCAGCCTGGCCTTGGGCGGCTGCTCGTCGTCAGTGATGGTTTTTTGTTCCTTGCCCACGGTGACCTGCACCGGGACGATCTCGGCGCTGAAGCTGCCAGCCTTGATCGCCTGTTGCGCACGGGTCAGCGAGGCAATGGCAAATGCGTCCTGGGCTTCACGGGTGAAGCCATTGGCCTCGGCGCAATCTTCGGCAAAAGTGCCCATCAGGCGACCCTTGTCATAGGCGTCTTCGAGGCCGTCGAGGAACATATGGTCGAGAACCCGGCCATGGCCCATGCGGTAGCCACTGCGCGCACGGTCCAGCAGATACGGCGCGTTGGACATGCTCTCCATGCCGCCGGCGATCACCACTTGCACGCTGCCGGCCAGCAGCGAGTCATGGGCAAGAATCGCCGCTTCCATGCCTGACCCGCACATCTTGTTGAGGGTGGTGCAGCGCGTCGACTTATCCAGCCCGGCGCCCAGTGCAGCCTGGCGGGCCGGGGCCTGACCGAGGCCTGCGGGCAGTACGCAACCAAACAGCACTTCATCCACTGCGTCAGTGGCGATACCGGCGCGCTCGACAGCGGCGCGAATCGCAGCGGCGCCCAGTTGCGGCGCGGTCAGGCCCTTGAGGTCGCCCTGAAAGCCGCCCATGGGGGTGCGCACGGCGCTGACGATAACAATCGGATCGTGGAGCTGAGTCATGACAAATCCTCCTTACTTGGCCGCCATGCGCAAGGCACCGTCGAGACGGATCACCTCGCCATTGAGCATGCTGTTTTCAATGATATGCCGTGCCAGTGCAGCGTATTCGGCCGGTTTGCCCAGGCGTGGCGGGAACGGTACGCCGGCCGCCAGCGAGTCGCGGACCTCTGGGGTCATGCCAGCCATCATCGGCGTTTCAAAAATGCCCGGGGCAATCGTCATCACCCGAATGCCGAAGCGCGCCAACTCCCGCGCGGCAGGCAGGGTCAGGCTGGCAATCGCCCCCTTGGACGCCGCGTAGGCCGCCTGGCCGATCTGGCCGTCGAAGGCCGCCACCGAAGCGGTGTTGATGATCACGCCGCGCTCACCCTCAGCATTGGCCTCGGACTCAGCGATGGCTGCCGCAGCCAGGCGCAGCAGGTTGAAACTGCCGATCAGGTTGACGTTGATCACCTGGGCAAAACTGGCCAGGGCATGCGGCCCGTTCTTGCCGAGGATTTTCTCGCCACGTACCACGCCTGCGCAGTTGACCAACCCATGCAGACCGCCAAACGCCGCAACGGTCGCTTGCACGGCCGCTTCGGCGGCGGCTTCCTGGCTGATATCTGCCACCACGCTGCGCGCCTGCGCGCCCAGTTTTGTGGCCTGGGCCGCCACGGCCTCGGCATTCAGGTCCACCAGCATCACCCTGGCGCCAGCGGCCACGAGCATTTCGGCAGTCGCCGCGCCGAGGCCCGACGCGCCGCCGCTGACCATAAATACCTTGTTTTCAATCTGCATCATTGTTTCCTTAAAGAGGGTTCAAGCCGTGGTCGCTGCCTGGACCTTGGCGATTTCCTGGTTACGCAAAATAAAACGTTGCAGCTTGCCGCTCGGGGTCTTGGGCAAGTCGCTGACAAATTCGATTTCCCGTGGGTAAGCGTGTGCCGCCAGGCGCTTGCGCACATGCTGGCGCAGCTCTTCGGCCAACTCGGCGTCGGCACGGTATTGGCTGTTGATGACCACGAACGCCTTGACCAGCTCGGTGCGTTCCGCATCCGGCTTGCCGACCACCGCCGCTTCGATCACCGCTGGGTGTTCGACCAATGCACTCTCCACATCGAACGGCCCCACGCGGTAGCCGGAGGTCGTGATCACATCGTCACTGCGCCCGACAAAACTGATACTGCCATCGGGATTGAGCTCCACGGTGTCGCCGCTCAAGTAGTACTTGCCAACAAAAGCCTTGGTCTTGACTCCCTCGTAGCCAGCGAACCAGCACATCGGCGACTGCTCGCGGTCGATCGCCAGGATGCCCGGCTGGCCCGCGGGCAATTCTTGATAGTTGTCGTCCAGCACCACGATGCGGTGCCCCGGCGAGGCAAAGCCGGCGGAACCGACATGCACCGGGTGCTCCAGGCCATGGTGGTTGCACAGGACCATGCCCAACTCGGTCTGGCCGTAGTGATCATGGATGGTCACGCCCAGGTTATCGGCGAACCAGCGAATCACTTCCGGGTTCAGCGGCTCGCCCGCGCTGCTGACGATGCGCAGCCGGCCCTTGATCGAGCGCGCGAACTGCTCGCCGCCGGCAATCAGCAGGCGGTAGGCCGTGGGTGAGCCGGTGAGGTTGGTGATCCCGTATTTGTTGATGACCCGGCAGGTGCTTTCCAGGGTAAAAGGACCATCGTAAAAGGTGATCGGATGGCCCATGGCCAACGGCCCGGCCACGCCGAAATAGATGCCGTAGGCCCAGCCCGGATCGGCGACGTTCCAGAATGCATCTTCAGGGCGCAAGTCCACGGCGTCGCGGGTGTAGCTCTGGAACGCGACCAGGGCCTTGAGCGGCACGGCCAGGGCTTTCGACGGGCCGGTGGTGCCGGAGGTGAACATCAGCAGGAAGGGATCATCGGCGCCCAGCAGGACCGGCTCGCAAACATTGGAATAGTTGGGCAACTCGGCCCAGAAGCTGAAATCGCCACGCACAATACCTTCGCCCTTGGCACCGGCCACGGTAACGATGGTCGGGCAATCGGCAACTTCGGCCAGCTTGCTGCGGTTGCCCGCGTCGGTCACCACCAGCGCCGCCCCGGAACTGTTCAGGCGATGCTCGATGGCCTTGGGACCGAACGCGGTGAACAACGGTTGATAGACCGCGCCGATGCGCCAGGTGGCAAGCACCGTCACCAGCAGTTCGGCGGTGCGCGGCAACAGGCCGGCAACCTTGTCGCCGCGCTTGACGCCCTGGGCCAGCAGGAAGTTGGCCAAACGTGCCGCCTGGTCTTGCAGGTCGCTGAAGGTGGACGTGGCGCTACGGCCATCCTTGCCCTCCCAGAACAAGGCAATCCGCCCCGGCAGCGCGTGCCGGTCGCAGCACTCGACGCAGGCGTTGAGCCCTTGCAGGTGGCCGGCCAGTGCGGCCTCGACGGTTTGCTGGTAGTTGAACTGGGTGGTAGCAGCCAAATAATCGCGCATCGTGGCAAATCCCTGTGTCTTTTGTTGTTTTTGGGGGCGTGCTTTTGCGGGGTGAACCTGCGCAAATAGTGGCGCCAGAGCGGCACAGGGACAATGGTCAAAGCTTTCAATGTGGCTGACTGGTTTGGCCAATGACGCCTGGCAAAAACGGCTCCGTCATAGAGGCCGACAATCATCCAGTCAACGCAAGCGATTGGACGCCCTGCCCGCCTGCTTCTAATCTGAGGGCCTGCGCCACCGAAGAAGCCCCTCGATGATTGTTCGCCCCAAACCCAATCTGTTCGGCATCCTGTTCTCCCTCAAGGGCTCGATTGCCAAGCGTATTGCCCTGCGCAGCCTGTTGGTCACGCTGCTGGCCTCGGTGATCGTGCTGGTGGAGACCCTGCACCCAGCCTATTTTTCCAAGGTCAACGCCACGCCGTTCACGCTGCTGGGGTTGTCGCTGTCGATCTTCATGAGCTTTCGCAATAACGCCTGCTACGACCGCTGGTGGGAGGGCCGCAAGCAACTGGGGCAAATGATCGTTGAGATCCGCTCGCTGATCCGTGAAACCCAGGTGTTCACACAGCCTGGCGAGCGTGAAGGTCTGTTGCGTGGTTTGTGTGGTTTTGCCCACGGCCTGGTTGCCCGCCTGCGTCACGAAGACGAGGCTCGCGCCATCAAGCCGTGGTCCCGCGTTGAACCCAGCCACCCGAACCTGCCCGACAGCATCCTGCAATCTCTCGGCGCGCACTGCTCAAACGCTGCGCAACAGGGCCGGATCAGTGACTGGCGCTACACCCAGCTGGAAACCCGCCTGGTGGGCCTGAGCCAGGTGCAAGCCGCGTGCGAGCGAATCAAGAGCACGCCACTGCCCTTTCCCTACACCCTGTTGCTGCACCGCACCATCTACCTGTTCTGCATCCTGCTGCCGTTTGCCATGGCCGAGCCACTGGGTTGGCTGACGCCGATTTTTACCGCCATCGTCAGCTACACCTTCTTTGGCCTGGATGAGATCGGCGATGACCTGGAAGACCCGTTCGGCTTCGACGAAAACGACCTGCCCTGCAATGCCATCGTGCGTACCCTGGAGCGCGAGATCCTTGCGGCGCTGGGCGAAACCGAGCTGCCCGCGCCCCTGGAGCCCGTGGACTACGTACTGACGTGACACAGGTTTGACACTCGTCGGTGTCTGACCGAAGCTGAGCACTTTGCACTAGCTGCCCAGCTTTCGGACGCCTGCATGTCAAAGTCACGCCGTTACTCGATCATCGGCCTGAGCGCCCTGTTGTTTGTCGTACTGATGATTTGGTATTTCTCCCGCACTCCCAGCGTGTCTGCCCCCCCGGCTATTGCCCACGGTTACTCCAAAGCAATGAAACAGGCGCATAACGGCGAACCTGGCGCGGCGCGGGTGCTGTATCAGCAATTGGCCCGGCCGGACCTGTCCGATGTGCGCCGCGCGGCCCTGCACAGTGAACTGCACAACTACCCAAGCCCCCAGGCATTGAAACTGGCGGACAAGGACCTGAGCCACCCGGCACCACTGGTGCGCCAGGCAGCCATTACCAGCATCGTCGGCCTGGTGCCCAGCGGCCAGCGCACCTTGTTGCTTGGCCCTTTGCTCGACGATGACGAGCAAAGCGTGCGGTTTGCCGCCGCCAATGCCCTGTTGGGGCTGTCTCCCGACACCCTGGGCCTGTACTTCGGCCCCTTGCAGCAGGTGCTGGATGAATATGTGAAATACCTCAAGTCCCAACCCGAAAGCCCCGAAGGCTGGATCCAGCTGGCACGCCTGTACATCCACAGCGCCCTGTTGCCCGAAGCACAGCATGCCCTGGAGCAGGCCTTGCGCCTGGATCCGGAGAACCTGCCGGCCGTGGTGGCGCGCATCGAGTTGCTGGATAAGCAAGGCAAGGTCGATGATTCGCGCCAAGTGCTGGCGGCCCAACTACAAGCCCATCCCGAGTCGGCCTACCTGCAACATGCCCTGGGCATGTGGCTGCTGCACCATGGCGAGCGCGAGTATGCCCTGCTGGGCCTGTCCAAGGCCGTGGAACTGGAACCCGACAATCAGGATTACCGCTACGACCTGGCCACCACCCTGCATGATCAGGAGGAGTTGGAAGCCGCCCAGCGCCAGTTGGAAGAAATCGTCCAGCGCCATCCCGCCAACCGCAAGGCCCGGGTACTGTTGATCAACTACTGGAAGGAAAGCGGCCAGTTGCAGAACGTGCAGGTGCTGTTGGCACAGCTGGAACAGCAAAACCCCGACGATCCGGCGCTGCAACAAGGGCTTTGAAGCGCTCAAGTGGTTAAGCGCTGCGCGCTGGATTACACATTTGATAGAAAACGTTGAACCGCCCCATAGCCCAACGGTCAAGTGAATATGGCGTGCCTTAGCCGGCACGCCCCTCCATTTGATACGTGACCCGAGGGCACTTCTTGTCTACATCCAAAGAGCTGTTCACAGCAAAAGCGGCCACCGGCATCGAAGGTCTTGACGACATTCTTTGCGGGGGCCTATCGCGTAGCCACCTGTTCCTGCTCGAAGGTGAACCCGGCACCGGCAAGACCACCGTGGCCCTGCACTTTCTCCAGGCCGGGGCCAAGGCCGGCGAACGATCGCTGTACATCACCCTGTCGGAAACCGAGCGCGAGCTGCGCCAGGGTGCCAAGTCCCATGGCTGGGACCTGGACGAACACATCCATATTTTTGAACTGACCCCACCGGAAAGCCTGCTCAATGCCGAGCATCAGCAAAGCCTGCTGTACTCCTCCGACCTGGAGCTGGGCGAGGCCACCCGGCAGATCTTCGAAGTGGTGGAACGGGTCAAGCCCACCCGTGTGGTGATCGACAGCCTCTCGGAGATCCGCCTGCTGGCACAAAGCTCATTGCGTTATCGCAGGCAGATCCTCGCGATCAAGCACTACTTCGTGCGCTACGAAGCCACTGTACTGCTGCTGGACGACTTGACCACCGAGTCCCTGGACAAAACCGTACACAGCGTGGCCCACGGGGTGATCCGCCTGGAAGAGCTGACCCCCAACTACGGCGCGGAACGGCGCCGTGTGCGGGTGGTGAAGTACCGCGGGCAGAAATACCGTGGCGGCTTTCACGACTTCACCATCATGCAGGACGGCGTGCATGTGTTCCCGCGCCTGGTGGCGGCCGAGCACCGGGGCGGCTACAACCGCCAGACCCTGACCAGCGGCATTCGTGAGATGGACGCACTGCTGGGTGGCGGTATCGAGACCGGCTCCAGCACCCTGATCCTGGGCCCGGCCGGTACTGGCAAATCGTTGATTTCGATGATCTTCGCCGCCGCCGCAGTGGCCCGTGGTGAAAAAGCTGCACTGTTCATCTTCGATGAAGAGCTGGGCCTGTTGTTCGACCGCATGAAAAACATGGGCATCGACCTGGCCGCCCTGCAAGCCACTGGCAACCTGTTGATCGAACAGGTGGATGCCGCCGAGCTGTCGCCGGGCGAGTTTTCCCACCGGGTGCGGCGCTGCGTGGACGAACGCCAGATCAAGACCGTGGTCATCGACAGCATCAACGGCTATCAGGCGGCCATGCCCGAGGAAAACGCCCTGGTGCTGCACATGCACGAGCTGTTGCTGTACCTCAACCGCCGGGGCGCGGCGACCTTCATGACCGTGGCCCAACACGGCCTGGTCGGCGATATGCAGGCCCCGGTGGATATCACCTACCTGGCAGACACGGTGATCCTGCTGCGCTACTTCGAAGCGTTGGGCAAGGTGCGACGGGCCATTTCGATCATCAAGAAACGCACCGGCAGCCATGAGTCGACCATTCGCGAGTACCGCATCGCCAGCCAGGGCATGACCATCGGCGAACCCCTCGAAGCCTTCCAGGGCGTGCTACGTGGCGTCCCTACCTACATGGGTGCTGGCAACCCGCTGCTCAAGGATGAGAGCTTGTGAGTAGCCTGCCGGCCGTTTCCGAGCGCGCGATCATTCTCGCGCCCTTGGGACGGGACAGCTCGCTGGCGCTGATGATGCTCAACGAGGCAGGTTTCAGTGGTATCGCTGCCACCAACCTGCCGATGCTTTGCGAGGAGGCGGAACAAGGTGCGGGCCTGCTCATTATTGCCGCCGAAGCCTTGCTTGGGGTCGGCCTGGAACCACTGCTGGACTACCTGCACCAGCAGCCGGCCTGGTCGGACCTGCCGATCGTGCTGCTGACTCACCACGGCGGCTGCGAACAGAACGCGTCCTCGCACCTGAGCGCCAGGCTGGGCAATATCACTTTGCTGGAGCGGCCGTTTCATCCGGTGACCTTGATCAGCCTGGTGAGCACCGCCCTGCGTGGCCGCCGAAGGCAGTACGAGGCCCGGGACCGCCTGATCGACTTGAGCCAGAGCGAACTGCGCCTGCAACGCACCCTGGAAACCCTTGAGCAGCAAGTCGAAGAACGCACCGCCCAGTTGCGCACTAACGAAGAAGCCTTGCGCCAGTCGCAAAAAATGGAAGCCGTCGGCCAATTGACCGGCGGCATCGCCCACGACTTCAACAATATGCTCACCGGCATTATCGGCAGCCTGGAACTGCTGCGCCGGCGCCTGGCGCGGGGGCGCCTGGATGACCTCGACAGCCTGATCGACCTTGGTGTCACCTCGGCCAACCGCGCCGCCGGCCTGACCCACCGCCTGCTGGCGTTCTCTCGCCGCCAGTCACTGGACTCCAAACCGGTGGAGATCAACCAACTGGTGACGGCCATGGGCGAACTGCTGCAACGCAGCCTCAACGAAAGCATCGTGCTCCAGATGCAACTGGACGGGCAATTGTGGACCGCTGAAGCCGACCCCAACCAACTGGAAAGCGCCCTGCTCAACCTGGCCCTGAATGCCCGGGACGCCATGCCGGATGGCGGCCGGCTGGTGGTGCAAACCCGTAATCGTCACCTGGACAACATGTTCACTGCGGCATACGGCACGCTGACGCCGGGCGACTACGTGGAGCTGAGCGTCAGTGATACCGGCTGCGGGATGCCCGACACCGTGATCAGCCGGGCCTTCGACCCCTTCTTCACCACCAAGCCCATCGGCCAGGGCACCGGCCTGGGTTTGTCGATGATCTACGGCTTCGCTCGCCAATCCCATGGCCATGTGACCATTCACAGCGTGGTTGGCCAGGGCACCACCGTCAGCCTGTTCCTACCGCGTTTTGTCGGCGAAATCCCCGCCGACATGCCTCACGACCCGACCCTGCTGCCCTTTGCCAATTGCGGTGAGACCGTGCTGATCGTCGAGGACGACCCGGCAGTGCGGGTGCTGGTCAGCCAGGTGCTGAGTGAATTGGGCTATGCCTTTGTCGAAGCTTCGGATGCCGACAGCGCGCTGCCGATTATCGAATCCAGCCAGCGCATTGATCTGCTGATCAGTGACGTGGGGTTACCGGGGATGAACGGACGGCAACTGGCGGAGATAGGCAGGCAGATTCGCCCAGACCTGAAGGTGTTGTTTATTACCGGGTATGCCGAGCATGCGGCGGTGCGCGGGGGGTTCCTGGACCCTGGGATGCAATTGATCACCAAGCCATTTACGTTTGATCTGTTGACCGCGAAGGTGCGGGAGATGATCAGGGCGTCAGGCTCAGGGTGAGCCTGAACCGCCCACAGCGACGGTCACAGGCGAGAGCTCAAGCCAACAACCGCTGGATATGCTCATGTAGCGTATCCAGATCAAACGGCTTGGCCAGGATCGGTGCATTACGTGTGATCGGGCTGTTGCAGTCGAGGATCTCCTGTGGGTACCCGCTGATAAAGATCACCTTCAACTCAGGCCGCAACTTGATCGCCGGCTCGGCAATCTGCACCCCGGAAATCCCGCCAGGCAGACGATAGTCGGTGACCATCAAGTCCAGGTGCGGCTTGGAGGCGAGGATTTCAAAAGCCTGCTCGCCGTCGACCGCCTTGAGTACCCGATACCCCAGGCCTGCGAGGTACTCGCCCAGCACGAACATGATCGACTCGTCATCCTCGACGATCAGTACAACATCTTGTGCATCTTCACTCATGGGAAGCCTTTGTCCGGTCAATTGCTGCTGTTACGACCATCGGGTCACGCAGAGGTTGCGTCAGGGCGGCGATTGATTTCACGCCCCAGGCCCCAGGGGCAGGCACACTCGAAACAATGCGCCTTCGCCTATCCGACTCTCGACTTCAATAGTGCCACCGTGGGCCGCCACAATCTGCTCGGAAATAAACAGACCCAGGCCAAGCCCTGCCACCGCATGGTTGGCAGACACCCGCTCGAACTGCTGGAAAATTCGTCTCTGATTGTCTTCGCTGATGCCAATCCCGCGGTCCTGCACTTCAACCCGCGCCTCCTCATGTTCAACATACACTCGGACATCCACCGGGCTCTTGGCACCGTAGCGAAGGGCGTTGGTCAACAGGTTGGACACCACTTGCTCAATGCGAAACTCATCCCAATTACCCTCTACCGGCTGGGGCGCATCCAGTTGCACCGACGATTCGGCTGCCGCCACTTGCGGGGCAAAGTTCTCCAGCAGGTTGCGCACCAGGTTCGCCAGGTCAAAATGCCCGGGGCGGATCGACAGCTTGCCGGTGCGGATCCGCGACACGTCGAGCATGTCCTCGATCAGGCGGATCAGGCTCTGGATCTGCCGCTCATCGCGGTCGACCATGGCGTGCATCTTGTCCAGGGTAAAGGCGGTAGCGTTGTTCCGGGCCAGGTGCATCTTGCGCAACTGGGTTTCCAGGATCAGACCGTTCAGGGGCGTACGCACCTCGTGGGCGACGATAGACATAAAGTCATCGCGCATGCGCACCGCCTGCTCCAGTTGCGCCTGGGTCGCCTGCAGGCGGTTGAGCAACAGTTCCTGCTCGCGCCGGCTCTGCTCCAGGGCTTCGACCTGCAACTTCATGGCCTTGCTCTGGCGAAACAGGTCGACAAATACATTGACCTTGCTCTTGACCGCATGGATATCCAGCGGCTTGTGCAGGAAGTCCACCGCGCCGCTCTCGTAGCCCTTGAAGGCATAGTTGAGCTCACGGCCTGCCGCGCTGACAAACACGATCGGGATGTTCTTGGTCTTTTCGGTACCGCGCATCATTTCGGCCAGTTCGAAGCCATTCATGCCGGGCATCTGCACGTCGAGAATCGCCATGGCGAACTCGTGCTCCAGCAGCAGCGACAAGGCTTCGTCGGCACTCAAGGCCTTGTAGACCTGACGGTCCTCGCGCTTGATCAGCGCTTCAAGGGCCAACAGGTTTTCCGGCAGATCGTCGACGATCAGCAGTTTGGCCTGGATAGTACTTAACATGGGGAAGATTCCAGGGAAGCCAGCAAATCGCCAATGCGGCTCAAGGTAAGGATATGGTCAGGTGTATGCAGCGCCAGGGCCGCCTTGGGCATTACGTCCACCCGCGCATCCGAAGGGTCCTGCACCACGGTGATGCCGCCACGCTGTTTGACGTGGGTCAGGCCTCGCGCACCGTCCTGGTTGGCACCGGTCAGCAGGATTGCCAGCAGGTTCGGGCCATAGGCGTCGGCGGCAGACTCAAACAGATAGTCAATGGCCGGGCGCGAGTGATGAACGCGCTCTTCCTGGCTCAGCGACAGGCTGCGGTCGTGTTCCACTGATAAGTGATAGCCAGGGCCCGCAAAGTAGAGGGTACCGGGCTGGATCTGCTCCTTGTCCCGCGCTTCCACCACCGTCATCGCCACACGCCGGTCAAACACCTCGGCCAACTGGCTGCGGCGCTCATCCGGCAGGTGCAGCACGGCGATGATCGGCAGGCTGAACCCTGGCGCCAAGGCACCAAAAATGCTCAACAACGCCTCGACCCCTCCGGCTGATGCGCCAACGACAATGGCTTGGACACCCGGCACACGCGCCAGGCTGACAGCAGTTTCATTCATGATTTGCGGTAGATCCGTTCTTGCTTGACCAAGGGTTCGAACTGTTTGCTGTAGGCGGAAAAATCCAGGGTTTCCTTACTGCCCAACACCAGGAAGCCGCGATGGCACAGTGACTCATGAAACAGTCCAAACGCCCGATCCTGCAACTTTTTATTGAAATAAATCAGAACGTTACGACATGAAATCAATTGTGTTTCCGAGAACACACTGTCGGTTGCCAGGCTATGGTCGGCAAACGTCACGTTTTCCCGCAGGGTCTTGTCAAAGATCGCGTAATCGTAGGCCGCCGTGTAGTAGTCGGCAAACGACTGTTTCCCACCCGCCTGCTGATAATTGTGGGTATAGGCACGGACGTTTTCCAGGGAAAAAATCCCCTGCTTGGCCTTGTCCAGGGAGTTGGGGTTGATATCCGTGGCATAAATGATAGTGCGCTCGAGCAAACCCTCCTCACGCAACAAAATGGCCATGGAATACACTTCTTCCCCGGTACTGCAACCGGCGATCCAGATCTTGATCGACGGGTAAGTCTTGAGCAAAGGCACCACTTCCTGGCGAATCGCCAGGAAGTGCGACGGGTCGCGAAACATCTCGCTGACCGGGATAGTCAGAAACTGCAGCAACTGCATGAACGCCGTGGGATCGTGCAGCACCCGCTCCTGCAACGCCGAAATCGTCTTGCAGTCGAACTGGCGCAAGGCATGGGCCACGCGACGCTTGACCGAAGCCCCGGAGTAGTCACGAAAGTCATAGCTGTACTTGAGGTAAATCGCCTCGATCAGCAAGCGCAGTTCAATATCTGTACTTCGATCCACTTAGTGTATTTCCACTTAAATGCGTTCCATCTTGGGCAACCACACTCGAATCAGCGAGAACAGCCGGTCCAGGTCGATGGGCTTGGCCAGGTAATCGTTGGAGCCCGCTGCGAGGCAGCGCTCCTGATCGTCCTTCATCGCCTTGGCCGTCACCGCAATGATCGGCAACTTGCGCCAGCGCGGGTCCTGGCGGATCAAGGCGGTCGCCTCGTAGCCATCCATCTCCGGCATCATCACGTCCATCAACACCAGGTCGATATCCTCGACTTCATTGAGTCTTTCGATGGCTTCACGGCCATTACGGCCAATCACCACAATCGCCCCCTTGTGTTCCAGGGCGCTGGTAAGGGCGAAAATGTTGCGTACATCGTCGTCCACCAGCAACACCTTGCGGCCCTCGAAGACCTTGTCGCGGCTGCGGGCGGTCTTGAGCATCTTCTGCCGTTCCTGGGACAGCTGGGATTCGACTTTGTGCAAAAACAGTGTCACTTCGTCCAGCAACCGTTCAGGTGAACGGGCCCCCTTGATGATGATGGAACGCGAATACTTGCGCAGTTCCGCCTCTTCATCCCGGGTCAGGTTGCGCCCGGTATAGACAATCACCGGCGGGAACGAACAGATGTCCTCGGTGGCCATGCGCTTGAGCAACTCGTTGCCGAGCATGTCCGGCAACTTGAGATCGATGATCATGCAGTCGTATACCGTGCTGCGCAGCAGATCCAGGGCCTCCTGGGCGAAACCAACGGCGGTGATTTCAATGTCTTCGTCGCCGATCAGGCGGGCAATGCTGTCGCGCTGCAAATCGTCGTCTTCCACCAGCAGGATGCGTTTGACCTTCTGCGTCAACTTGGCCTCCAGGCGCGCAAACACGTCCTTGAGTTCTTCGCGGGTGGTGGGCTTGACGGCATAACCGATGGCGCCCATGTGCATGGCGGCTTCGACACGGTCCTCGACGGAAATCACATGCACCGGGATATGCCGGGTCTGGGCGTGCTCCTTGAGGCGTTGCAACACGGTGAGACCGGAGTGGTCCGGCAGACGCATGTCCAGCAGGATCGCATCGGGCAGGTACTGTTCGGCCAGGGTGTAGCCCTCGTCCGCACCGTGGGCCACCAGGCAGTGATACCCCAGTTCGTGGGCCAGGTCGAAGAGGATCCGCGCAAAGTTCGGCTCGTCTTCCACCACCAGGATGCAGCGGGTGGTGAACGGGGCCAGTTCGCGGTCATCGGCAAATCGCGGGATCAACGCTTCGTCGGCCACCGGCAACGGCGACACCTTGATCGGTGCTACGGGTGCCGGAGCAATCACGGCTGCCCGCGGGCGCTCGATGGCGGGCGCGTCTTCATCGCGTTCAACGTACTGCTCCGGCAGCACCAGGGTAAAGATGCTGCCCTGGCCCGGCTCACTGGTGACGTTGATATAGCCGCCTAGCAAGGTGGCCAGGTCGCGGGAAATGGACAGCCCGAGACCGGTACCGCCATAACGGCGGTTGGTGGTGCCATCGGCCTGGCGGAAGGCTTCGAAGATGCTTTCCTGCTGGTCCGGGGCGATACCGATCCCCGAGTCGCGCACGGTAAAGGCAATACCCTCCCCCGGCTGGCGGGAAATGGTCAGGCTGACCTGGCCTTTCTCGGTGAACTTGACTGCATTGGACAGCAGGTTCTTGAGGATCTGCTCCAGGCGCTGACGGTCGGTGAACAACATCAGCGGCGCACCGGCCTGAACCTCCACCTGGAATCCAAGCTTGCGATCCGCCGCCAATGGCTCGAACATCCCGCGCAAACCATCGGCCAGGCGTGCGACGCTGGTGTTTTCCGGGCGCATATCGAGCTTGCCGGCCTCGACCTTGGCAATATCCAGAATGTCATTGATCAGGTTGAGCAGATCGTTGCCGGCCGAGTAGATCGACTCGGCAAACTTGACCTGTTCGGCGCTGAGGTTTTCCTCGGAGTTCTCCGCCAGTAGCTTGGCCAGGATCAGCGAACTGTTGAGCGGCGTGCGCAACTCATGGGACATGTTGGCGAGGAACTCGGACTTGTACTTGCTGGAGCGCTGCAACTCATCGGCGCGGTCCTCCAGCTCGACCTGGGCGCGATTGAGCTCAACGTTCTTGCGGTCCATGGCATCGCGCTGGTCGGCGAGGACCTGGGTCTGCTCGGCCAATTGCTCGTTGGTCTGTTCCAGCTCCGCCTGCTGGGTTTCCAGGTGAGCCTGGGATTCCTTGAGGATGCGTGACTGCTCTTCCAGTTCCTCGTTGGCGGTCTTGAGCTCTTCCTGCTGCACTTGCAGCTCTTCATTGAGTTGCTGGGTCTCGGCCAGCACTTCCTGCAACCGCTGGCGATAGCGCGCGGCTTCAATGGAGGTGCCGATATTGCCGGCGATCAGCTCCAGCAGTTCCACATCACGCTCGTCCAGCGGGCGCAAGAAGCCCAGTTCAATCACCCCATTGACCCGATCGTCATCGCTGGTCGGCACCACCAACACGCTGCGCGGCGTACCGTCACCCAGACCGGAGCTGACCTTGAAGTAGTCCACCGGCACATCGTCCAGGCGAATCAGGCGGTGCTGCTGGGCGGCCTGGCCGACAATTCCCTCGTCGCGGTAGATCGCCTGTTCCTGCTGCTCCTGCTCCCGGGAGAAGCCATACGTAGCCACGCGCTTGAGACCGCCGTGTTCTTCACGCACATACAGGGCGGCCACCACCGAGCCCATGTATTGGGCACAAAATTGCAGGATATTGCGCCCCAGCAGGTTCAGCGTCAGTTGGCCCAGCACCTGTTCAGCCAGTTCGGTCTGGCCGTTGCGCAGCCAGGCCTGCTGTTCCAGGCGCTTGGCGATCTTCATTTGCGACGCCAGGTTGGCGCTGTAGCTGTCGGACAGGACGACTAGGTTTTTTCTGCCTGCATACGCCAGAAAACCACTCAGGCCCAACACAAACAGCAAGTAAAGCGTCACGCTGAGCACAGTGGTGCGAGTGACGTCCTCATTGCGTTCGAGCCGGAACTGCTGCTCCATCGCAATCGCTGCATCGTATTCCTTGCGGATCTCGTCGGTCAGGCGCTTACCCCGCCCGGCTTTCACTGCGCCACGGTAATCGCCGTTCTGGCGTTGCAGGTCAATCATCGTCTGGGCGTAGTTGTTCCACTCCAGTTGCAACGATTCCAGGCGCTTGAGGCGATCCACTTGCTGGGGGTTATCCGCGACCAGCGCCTGCAAATTGCGCAGATCGGCAATGATCCGTGGCTTGGCCACTTCATAAGGGTCAAGGAAATGCTCGTCGCCGGTAATCAGGAAACCACGCATGCCGGTTTCCTGGTCAACCGTCAGTTTCGCGGTTTCATTGAGGTTGTTGATCACCCGGTCCGTGTGCTCCACCCACTGGATCACCGACAACAGGTAGGTGATCAGGCACACGAAAAACACCGCACTGATCACCCCCACACCGAGCGGCAGCGCTACGTTGCGGCTCAGGAGTTTGCGGAAACTGTTTTCATCGACTGACGAAGCGGGAGTCATGGGCGTGCCTTGGCCAAGTACGGAAAAACCGGAAGTTTGCCCCAAAATCGACGACGACGGCTATGTTTCTGCCGTATTTCAACGACACACCGAGGACATTGGCCCTGATTATTGGCACAATGCCCGCACCGTTTCGGGAACTTGCCGGGATCGACGCGACTCATTAGAGGATGGTCTTTCAGCTGATCAAGACCTGTACCTCCACTTCTTGGGAACCCTCATTATGTCCGGCGAATCCACCATCCTTGTAGTCGAAGACGATGCCATCGTGCGCATGCTGATCGTCGATGTGCTCGAAGAACTGGAGTTCAAGGTGCTGGTGGCTGAACACGCCGAAGCTGCGCAGGCATTCATAGAAGACAGCGCAAAAGTGATCGACCTGATGATGACCGACTGGGGCCTGCCGGGTATGAATGGCAAGGAACTGGCGGAAAAAACCCGAGAACTGCGTCCAACCCTGCCCATCCTGCTTGCCAGTGGCTATGCCGAAAACATCGACTTGCCCGCGGGCGTGCAGATGATTGCCAAGCCGTTCTCCATCGACCAGTTGCGCGATAAAGTCAAAGGCATGCTGGGTACCCCCTTGTAGGCGCTGGCTTGCCAGCGATGGTCGCTAACGATGACCTGGGCCACTTGACACTACTCAGCGCCCTTTCCGGCGCCATCGCTGGCAAGCCAGTTCCTACAGGTAAGCTGGTCCGCGCACTGGCTCTGCTAGACATATATCCCCGCAAAAACCGTGATTGCCCCCCACACGAAGTCATTAATTCATTCGAATGACTAGCGAGTCTGAATTTAGCTGCTAGCTTCAAACGACATGTCCTACAAGATATTTCGAATAAGGACCACCGGCAGCCCATACGAATCGCTATCGGGTCAGTGACCAAGGAACTGGGGAATCATGATGTTCACGCCAGCGCGACTTCCGGCATTTATGTTGGCCTCTTTGCTGTTGCCCACGTTTGCTGCCCAGGCCGATAACGCCGACACAGCGAACAAGAGCAATAACCCGCTCAACCTGGCGCCGGGGGCCAACCTGCAGGACTACTACACCCCCAAGTTGTACGACAGCGATGCCCATACCAATGACCTGTTGTTGCGCGGCACGCTGCCCATTGCCCCGTCGGATTTTATCGGCGTGCCGCAACTGCTGCGCGCCACCCTGCCCCTGAGCACCCGACCTGATCCACACAGTGGCTACAGCACCGGTATCGGCGACCTGAACCTGTTCGATATTTTCCTGCTCAAGACCGATGGCGTGCAGTTGGGCATCGGCCCGCAGATAACTGCGCCGACCGCCGAGCACGATGAACTGGGCACTGGCAAATGGCAGGCGGGCCTAGCCGCCATTGCCATCGACGCGTCGCCCCGTGGCCTGCTGGGCGCACTGGTGCAGTACCAAAGCTCGTTCGCCGGCGACCGGGACCGGGCGCACGTGGAAAGTGCCACTTTTCAACCGTTCATCATCCATAACCTGCCCAAGGGCTGGTACCTGCGCTCCACCGGCACCTGGACCTTTGACCTGAAGAACGACACCCACTACATCCCCATCGGGCTCGGTGCAGGCAAGGCATGGAAAGCCGGCAGCAATATTCTCAACGCTTTTATCGAGCCGCAGTGGACGGTGGCGCGCAAAGGCGATGGGTTGCCGCAGTTCACCCTGTTCGCCGGGATCAACGTCACTTTCGGTAAATAACCACGATTTAGGCGGGCCCTGATTCACAATGCTGGCTTGGGCCTACTGGCCCTGTCTGCCAGTGGCGTAACGTATTGAAGGAAGGACGCACCAACATGATTGGAAAACCAACGCGCCTACTCTTGGCGAGCCTCTCGATAGTGCTGAGCACCGGCGCCTGGGCGGACTTTACCGCCACCCCCAGTGAAGCCCGGGCCATTGCCAAGGAAGCCTATCTGTATGGCTTCCCGGTGGTGGAAATGTACAAGACCCTCTACACCCAGGCGGTGGACAAGGGCGGCGTCAACTTCAAGGCACCGTTCAATAAAATCGGCAACACCGCCAAGGTCTTCACGCCCAAGGACACGGCATTCGTCACCCCCAATTCGGACACGCCCTACTCCTTTGTCTGGCTGGACCTGCGCCGTGAACCGGTGGTGCTGACCCTGCCGAAAATCGAGGACAGCCGTTACTACTCCGTGCAGTTGATCGACCTCTATACCCAGAACTTCGCCTACCTGGGCACCCGCAGCACCGGCAACAATGGCGGGCACTACATGGTCGCCGGGCCCAACTGGAAGGGCCAGCAGCCGGTGGATGTGGACCGTGTGGTCTACAGCGAAAGCAATATCGCCTACGCGCTGTATCGCACCCAGTTGTTCGATGACAAGGACCTGGCCAAGGTCAAGCAGATCCAGGGCGGCTACAAAGTCCAGCCCCTGAGCAGCTACGTCAAACAGGCAGCGCCTGCCAAGGTGCCGAAGATCGAATGGCCCAAGCCGGTCGCCGACATGAGCGACAGCCCGCAACTGTTCCGCTACCTGAACTTCATGCTGGCCTTCGCTGCGCCCCAGGACAGTGAAAAAGACCTGCTGGCGCGCTTTGCCAAGATCGGTATCGCCCCTGGTGCGCCGTTCAAGGTCGCGCAACTCAGCGCCGAACAGCGCAAGGCCCTGGAAGACGGCATCGCCGACGGCAAGGCCGAGTTTGCAACCTTCAAAAAGGACAAGGTCGATACCCACCAAATCACCAGCGGCGATCTGTTCGGCAGCCGCGATCACCTGAAAAACAACTACCTGTACCGCTACGCCGGTGCCGACATGGGGATTTTTGGCAACTCCACCGATGAAGCGGCCTACATGAGCTACTTCGTCGACAGTGAAGGCAAGCCGGCCAACGGCGCGAAGCACAGCTACACGCTGCATTTCGCCAAGGACCAGTTGCCGCCCGCCGACGCGTTCTGGTCGCTGACCCTGTACAACGGCAAAAACAAGCTGCTGGTGGCCAACCACAAGAAACGCTACCTGATCAACTCGCGGATGTTGCCCGAGCTGAAACTTGATGCCGATGGGGGCTTGACCCTCAAGGTCCAGCACCACGAGCCCCCAAAAGCCGAACAAAGCAACTGGCTGCCGGCGCCCCCCGGCCCGTTCTACGCAATCCTGCGCATTTACCTGCCCAAGCCTGAGGTGGGTAACGGCCAGTGGAAGCTACCGCCGCTGACCCCGATAAAATAACCACCCAACGATCCCTGACGTCAGGCCGAAACAAGGAGTAGAGCCATGGTTTCACGCAGTCAACTGAGTGCATTCGCTACCGCCACACTGGCGCTGATGCCGGGGATGGGGTTTGCCGACAACGCCAGGGATTGGCAGAACACCCCCACGGACCTGAATATGCTGTTCGGTTACTACAACCGGGTCGACACCAACACGCCCATCGACACCACGTTGCCGATCGATGGTTTGTCGCTCAACGCCGATGTGTATCTGTTGCGCTACGCCCGCTCGTTCGGCATCGACGGGCGCAACAGTGCCATTCAGCTTATCCAGCCCTATGCCGACGTTTCGGCATCCTTCGACAACGCGCGCTTCTTCGATGGCACCAAGCACAACGGCGGCATGGGCGATGCCCAGGTGGTGTTCGCGCACAATATCTTCGGCGGCCCGGCGCTGACCGCTGCGGAGTTTGCCAACTGGAAACCCGAAACCTTCCTCACTGGCGCCGTGTGGCTCACTGTACCGACTGGCGACTATGACAAGGACCGCGTGATCAACATCGGCGCCAACCGCTGGGTGGTCAAGCCGGAGCTGGGTTTTGGCACGCCGTTCGGCCCCACCTGGCTGGAAATCAATACCTGGGTCTCGCTGTTTGGCGACAACGACGAGTACCACGGCAACAGCAAGCTGGAGCAAAAGCCGCTGTACGCCATCGAGGGCCACTACAGCTACACCATCAACCGCGCGCTTTGGGCGTCGCTGGATGCCACCTACAGCCGTGGCGGCGAAAGCAAGATCGACGGCATCTGGCAGGACAACAAGCAGGAAAACGGCCTGTTGGGAGCCAGCCTCGGTTTTATGCTAACACCGCAGTTCGGTGGGCTGCTGGCCTATTCCGACACGATTGCCGAGCGACGCGGTTCGCCAGACGTGAACACCTGGACCTTGCGCATGCAATACGTGTGGTAATCGCCCCAGTGAGGTAAGCCATGTTGCGTTTTCATCGCATACACCGGTTATTGCTTGGCTTGCTGCTTGTCAGCGGCGGGGCCGTGGCCGCTGAACTGGAGCCCAAGGCCCTGGCTGCCCTGGAGCAGATGGGCAGCTACCTGCGTGGTTTGCAGCAGTTGCGTATCGACGCCGACAGCCGCACCGACCAGGTCCTGGAAAACGGCCAGGTCATCGAGTTCAACCACCGGACCCACCTGCAGGCCAGGCGGCCCGATAAACTGCGGGTGCAGGTCGAACGCGATGGCAACCGCCGCAGCCTGTTCTACAACGGCCAGCGCTTTACCCTTTACGACAGCCGCAGCGGTTACTTCACCGAACAGGCCGCCCCCACGGACATCGCCAGCTTGCTCGCGCAATTGAGCGAGCGCTACGGCATCGAACTGCCCCTGGCCGACCTGTTCCGCTGGGACGCCAATACCGCCAAGGTCGCAGGCCTGAGTGATGCCCTGTGGATCGATCAGCAAACCCTCGACGGCCAAGTGTGCGATCACTATGCGTACCGACAACCGGATATCGACTGGCAACTGTGGATTCGCCAGGGCCCGCAGCCACTGCCGTGCCGCCTGGTGATCAGCCGCCGCGACAGCGCCGAACAGCCACGCCACAGCGTTGACTACCGCTGGCAACTTGACGCCCCGAGCAACGATCGGGACTTTGAGTTCACCCCACCGGCCGGCGCCCGGGCAATCCCCCTGGCCCCCGCAGGAGCCCAGCCATGAAGCCCACGGCAGCGGTGCTCACCGCCAGTTTGCTGCTGACGCTGTTCGACCCGCTGGCCGCCCAGGCCTGGCAGATGCGTGGCGGCGGTGGCGCACGGACATTCGTGGTGCCCCATGGTGGTGGCGGCTTCCATCCCCCGCCGCCCCACCCCATGCCGGCTCCCCGGCCACTGCCGCCCCATCCCGAACCGCACCCACAACCGGGACCACATCCTTATCCGGGGCCGCAGCCACATCCTCCGCCACCGCCGGGGCCACACCCGCAGCCTTATCCGGGGCCTGGGCCGCATCCCTATCCGATGCCGCCCCCGCCACCGCCACCACCACCGCCGCCAGATGACTGGTATCACCCCTGGGCTACGGCCGCCGTGATTGGCGCCACCACCGCCACGGTCCTGGCCATCGGTACACGGGTCAACAGCGTGCCGGTGGACTGCGTGTCGGTTGTCGCCAATGGCGTGGCCTACCAGCATTGCGGGCCGACCTGGTACCAGCCGCATTACGTCGGCAGCTCCGTGCAGTACATCGTGGTCGCCGCACCCTGGTGATCCCTTGCCTCAAGGACGATTGTGATGACAGCGCTCAACGATCTAAACGCCCTGCAAGCCAACATCGCCGAAAGCGTGCTGGGCCAAGACCAGGTTATCCGGCAGATCCTCCTGGGCCTGCTGGCCAACGGTCACCTGCTGCTGGAAAGCCTTCCGGGGCTGGCCAAGACCCGCACGGTCAAGGCCCTGGCCAGGCACCTGGACGCAAAAATGAGCCGGATCCAGTTCACCCCCGATCTGCTGCCCTCGGACATCACCGGGGCCGAGGTCCTGCACCAGGTGGATGGGCAGAACCAGATCCGCTTCCAGCCCGGCCCGCTGTTCGGCAACCTGATCCTTGCCGATGAAATCAACCGCGCCCCGGCCAAGGTCCAGGCCGCCCTGCTCGAAGCCATGGAAGAGCGGCAAATCACCGTGGCGGGCGCCAGTCATGCACTGCCCGAGTTGTTTATCGTGGTCGCGACCCAGAACCCCATCGAGCAGGAAGGCACCTACCCGTTGCCGGAAGCGCAGATGGACCGGTTCGTGATGAAAATCCTCCTCGACTACCCCAGTGCCGATGATGAAAGCCAGGTGTTGCGCCTGCTGCGTGCGGAAGAACAGGCCGTCGACAGCTCCGTCACCCAGGGTTTCACTCTGGCGCAGGAGGTGATCTTCGCCGCCCGCAAGGAAGTCAGCGCGGTACAGGTCTCACCTGCCATCGACCGCTACCTGATCGACCTGATCAATGCCACCCGCCACCCCGGCGACTACGACGCGGACCTGGCGCGCTGGATCAGCCTCGGCGCCAGCCCCCGGGGAGGCATCGGCCTGGACCGCTGCGCGCGGGCCGACGCCTGGCTACAGGGGCAGGCATTCGTGACGCCAGCCAACGTGCAAGCCGTGGTCCACCCGGTGCTGCGTCACCGCCTGCAATTGAGCTACGACGCCGTGGCCGATGGCGTCAACGCCGATCAGGTGCTGGACCGGCTCCTGGCCAAAGTGGCGCTCCCGGCATGAACGCCGACGGCCAGGTCTACGTGTCCCTCGGGCAGTTGATGGCCCTGCAGTTCCAGGCACGGGGCTTGAGTTTCATTGCGCGCCAACCCCGGGGCAGCCTCCTGGCGGGCAACCATGCCTCCAGGCTGCGCGGGCGCGGCCTGAACTTCGACGAGCTGCGGCGCTATCAACCCGGCGACGATTTGCGTCACCTCGACTGGCGGGCGTCCCTGCGCACCGGCAAGCCGGTGGTGCGGTCCTTTACCGAGGAACGCGACCGCCCGGCCTTGATCGTGGTCGACCAACGCATGTCGATGTTCTTTGGCTCGGTGCGCAGTTTCAAATCGGCAGTCGCCGCCGAGTTGGGGGCGCTGGCGGCGTGGATGGTATTCGGCGCGGGCGACCGGGTTGGCGGCGTGGTGTTCAACGATGAGCGCATCGACGCCGTGGCCCCGCTGCGCAGCCGCAAGCGGGTCGAAGCCCTGTGCAGCCGCATCGTGCAGCATAACCAGGCGCTCAACGCCAGCAATCCCGACCATGAAGGCGACGGGCAACTGGACAAGGTCTTGCAGCAGTGCCTGGCCCTGGCCGGGCATGACCATTTGATCTGCATCGTCAGCGACTTTGCCGGCGCCGGGCCGCGCACCCTGCAGCTGTTGCGGCAACTGTCGGCCCACAATGATGTGATCGCCCTGCAAGTCTACGATCCACTGGCCCTCAACGTGCCCAGGACCGGCCAACTGCGCGTGACCCAGGGCCAGCTGCAAGTGGAGCTGGCGGTGCAGAAACAGCAGGTGCGCCAACCCTTGGGGGATTTTCTGGGCGGGCGCTTGAAGGCTGTCGCCAGCCTGTTACGCCGCAGCCAGGTGCCGTTGCTGATGTTCAGCACCGCGCTGCCCGCCGCCGATCAGTTGCGTGACGAACTGGGCAGGCGTCGTTGAACAGCCAGGTGCCGAGCATCGAACAGCTGCAAGAGCTGGGCTTGCCCGCGCCCGTCAGCTATTGGCCGCAGACCTGGGGCTGGTGGGTCCTGCTGGGGCTGCTGGTCCTGGGCCTGTTGGCGTGGGCAGCACGGGCCTGGTTGAAATGGCGACGCAATGCCTATCGCCGTGAAGCCCTGGCGCGACTGGATGCCCTGGACGATCTACGCGAGCTGCCAACGCTGCTCAAGCGCGTGGCCCTGTCGATGCCCCTGGCACCCGAGGAACAGCAACGCGTGCCGACCCTGAGTGGCGCCCAGTGGCAAGCCTTCCTGCAACGCCATGGCGGCGCGGATGTGCCGGCAGACCTCAGCCGGCAACTGGCCGAGTTGGCTTACGCCCCGGCTGACGCGCTGTCGCCGGAACAACGCACACGCCTGCTGGCCCAATGCCGAACCTGGGTGGAGGCTCATCATGTGGCAGCTTGATTACCCCTGGCTGTTGCTCCTGCTGCCATTGCCCTGGCTGGCCTGGCGTTACCTGCCCGACTACCGCGAGGCGCGCAGCGCCGTACGTGTACCGTTTTTTACGGGTATGAGCCGTGCAGTGGGGCAAAAACCTGCGGCCAGTGGCAGCCAAGGCAATCGCGCGCAACTGATGCTCAACCTGTTGGTGTGGAGCCTGCTGGTGCTGGCCATCGCCCGCCCGGTCTGGGTCGAAAAACCCATCGAACGCCAACAGCCGGTGCGCGACCTGATGCTCGCCATCGACATATCCCAGTCCATGCAGACCGAGGATTTCACCGACGCCAGTGGCCAGAAAATCGACCGTCTGACGGCGGTCAAGCAAGTGGTGCAGGGGTTTATCCAGCGCCGCAAGGATGATCGCCTGGGCCTGATCCTGTTTGGCAGCGGCGCCTATCCCCAGGCGCCATTGACCCTGGACCATGCCAGCCTGGCGCTGTTGCTCGATGACAGCGGCATCGGCATGGCCGGGCCCAACACCGCAATTGGCGATGCCATCGGCTTGAGCCTGAAACTGCTGGACGCGGCCCACGAACAGGAAAAAGTGCTGATCCTGCTCACCGACGGCAACGACACCAGCAGCGCCATCACCCCGGAACACGCGGCCAGCATGGCGGCAGCCAAAGGCGTGGTGATCCATACCATCGGCATTGGCGACCCGAGTGCGTCGGGCGAAGCCAAGGTCAACCTCAGTGCCTTGCAGCAGATTGCCGAAACCACGGGCGGACGTTATTTGCGTGCCGAAAACCGCGACACCCTGGACCAGGTCTACGCCACCCTGGACCAACTCACCCCCCATCAAGTGAAAACCCTCAGCCACCAGCCCAAGCGCGATCTGTTCTGGCTGCCGCTGACCGCGGCCCTGAGCCTGTTTGCGCTGTATCACCTGATTGCCGCCGCATGGCCGCACCGCCCAAGACGGGAGGCCGCTGATGGCGTTCAACCTCAGTGACTTGCACTTGCTGCGCCCGGCCTGGCTGTTGCTGGCGCTGATCGGCGTGCTGTTGCCGATGCTGTGGCGGCGCAGCCGCGATCTGCAACACCGTCTGCGCGGCAATATTGCGCCCCATCTGTTACCACATCTGCTGTTGATGCCCAGCGACCCCCACCGCCTGCGGCCCGTACATCTGGCCAGTGCGCTGTTGGTGCTCGGCGCCCTCGCCGCTGCCGGGCCGACCTGGGAACAGGACCGCCCGGACTTCCTGGAAAACCGTGCGCCGTTGATCATTGCCCTCGACCTGTCGCCGTCCATGGACACTATCGACGTGCCACCCACCCGCCTCGAAGCGGCCAAGCACACATTGCACGACCTGATTGCGCGCCGCAGCGGCGCACGCACCGCGCTGATCGTCTACGCCGGCAGTGCGCACCTGGTATTGCCGCCCACCGATGACCCGGCATTACTGGACAGCTTTATCCAGGCCTTGAGCAGCGACTTGCTCACCCGGCCGGGCAAGGACGTGGCCGGGGTTATCGCGCAGGCCAAGCGCCTGCTGGCGGCAGAGCAAGCCCCCGGTACCCTGCTGCTGATAAGTGACGGTGCCGACGTCACGCAACTGTCGCGCCTCAAGGCGTTATTGGCCGACAGCCCGCTGCAAGTATTGATCCTGGCCGTAGGCAGCAATCCCGCCAGCTTTGACGCCCCGGCCCTGAAACAACTGGCTGCTGCCACCGACGCACCACTGGGCAGCCTGACCCTCAATGACGACGATCTCGACTGGGTGGAGCTGCACGCCCAGCAGCATTTCCAGGATGCCGATGAGCAACAGCGCGCCCTGCAATGGAAAGACGCCGGTTACTGGCTCTGCTGGCCACTGTTGCTGGTGGCGCTGCTGTGCATTCGTCGCGGCTGGAGCCTGAACTGGGCTGCCGTGCTGCTGCTGGGGCTGCTCCTGCCACCCCAGCCTGCCCAGGCCAATGCCCTGGCCGATGCGTTCCTCACCGCCGATCAACAGGGGCGCTGGGCCTTTGAGCACCATCACTACCCCGCCGCCGCCCAACTGTTTGTCGACCCCTACTGGAAAGGCATCGCCGCCTACAACGCCGCCGACTATGACCTGGCCCTGGCCACCTTCGCCCAACTCGACACCGCGCAGGCAGCGTTCTACCAGGGCAATATCTACGTGCGCCGCTTCAAGTTCGACCAGGCCATCAGCGCCTATCAGCAAGCCTTACAACACCAGCCGGACTTTCCCCAGGCCAGCGCCAACCTGGCATTGGCCATAGCCTTGAAAAAAGACACCGAAAGCGCAGCCGACAACACCCCCGAGGTCAAGCCCGACGCCCTCAAGTTCGACAAGACGCCCGGCAAGGGCCAGACCAAGACGGTGCAGACCGAACAGGCCAGCAGTGATGCCTTGTGGCTGCAGAACCTGAGCACTTCGCCGGCCAATTTCCTGCGACGTAAATTCAGCCTGCAAGATCAAGGTGCGGGCCATGAATAGGTATGCCCTGCTCGGCCTGCTGTTCTGCGCCCCGCTCTGGGCGGGCGAGCCGCAACTCAAAGTGCAGGTGCAACTGCTGCCCGGCCCGCAGGTGGTGGTGGGCGAGCAAGTGCAGTTGCAGGTCGATGTGCTCACCGACACCTGGTTCACTGCCGCCGCCAGCCTGCCAGCCTTGCAATTACCGGGGGCGCGGGTGGATGCACCGGGCGGCGAGTCCGAGCACCTGACCCAGGTGATCGACGGCCAGACCTTCTTTGGCATGCGCTACCGCTACCGGATCACCCCCAATGTGGCCCAAGACTTCAACGTGCCCTCCCTGACCATCAGTGCCCAGCCGGGCCAGGCCAGCGCCCCGTTGATCGCCCACAGCACACCACTGGCCTTCAAGGCCTCGCGACCGCCCGGTTTCGCCCCCGGCGAACACCTGCTGGTGGCCGCCGACGTGCGCCTGGCACAACAGCTCAGCACCTCGGCGAGCCCTTTGCACGTCGGCGACAGCCTGACCCGCACCGTCACCCTGCAAGCCGACAACACCCCGGCACTGTCCTTGGCCGCGCCACCCCAGGTTACGATTCAAGGCCTGCGTGCCTACCCACAGGCGCCCATGATCAGCAACCTGGATAACGGGCGCGGCACACTCACTGGCGGGCAGCGCGTGGATCGCTGGGTGTACCGGATCGAACAGGCGGGTCATTACCAACTACCCGCGATCCGCGTGAAATGGTGGGACAGCCGCAACCATCGCCTGCAAGTGGCGCAATTGCCGGCCATCAACGTCGAAGCCCTGGCCGGTAGCACCTACGCCCCGACCTTTTCCATCGCCCAAGACCTCAAGGACCTCGGCCAGCACAGCCGCTGGCAACTGTCGCGCCATGCCCTGGCCTGGAGCGCGGCGCTGGTGCTGCTGGCGCTCGCCGGCTACCTGCTCCGCGTGCTGTGGCCACGGGTTCCTCCTCTGTGGCGACGGGCCTGGACAACATTGCGCTGGACCTGCCGTCAACTACGCTTGCAACCACTGAACCCTCGTCGCGAAAAGGATTTCCCATGACGTCTCTGCGCCGCACCCTGCCCTTGCTGCTGCTCCTGAGCTTCCCGGTGCTGGGCGCCGACCCACTGCCTTCCTGGAATGAGGGCCCGAGCAAACAGCACATCATCGAGTTCGTCCAGGCGGTGACCGCCGAGGGCTCGACGGACTATGTCAAACCGGCCGAGCGCATCGCCGTGTTCGATAACGACGGCACTCTGTGGACCGAGCAACCGGCGTATTTCCAGGTGCTGTTCGCATTCGATGAAATCAAACGCCTGGCGCCCCAGCATCCGGACTGGCGCACCACCCAGCCCTTCAAGGCAGTGCTGGAAAACGACCATCAGGCCCTGGCCCAGAGCGGCATGGACGGCCTGCTGAAAATCATCGGCGCGACCCATACCGGGATCAGCACCGAGACCTTTATCGCCAATGCCAAGACCTGGTTGACCCAGGCCCGCCACCCGAAAACCGGCAAACCCTACACCGAGATGATCTACCAGCCGATGCTGGAAATGCTCGACTACCTGCGCAGCCAGCAATTCAAGACCTACATCGTCTCCGGCGGCGACACCGCATTCATGCGCGCCTTTGCCGAAGTGGTCTACGGCGTGCCGCCGGAACAGGTGATCGGCAGCACCTTCGTGACCCAGTTCCAGATCACCGACGGCACCCCGCACATCCTGCGCACTGCCAAGCTGGCCCACAACGACGATGGCCCGGGCAAGCCGGAAAGCATCGACGCGATCATCGGCCGGCGCCCGATCCTGGCCTTCGGCAACTCCGACGGCGACCTGCAGATGCTGCAGTGGACGGCCGCTGGCAAAGGCAAACGCTTGATGGGGCTGGTGCACCACACCGACGCCACGCGCGAGTGGGCCTATGACCGCAAATCTTCCGTCGGGCGCCTGGACAAGGCGCTGGATGAGGCAAACACCCAAGGTTGGACCGTGGTGGATATGGCCGCCGAATGGCGCCGTATCTACCCCTTCGAGCCGGTGGTGCAACAGCAGGTGCAATAAGAAAAGACGTCGCGATGGACTGTAATAAACGTTGGTCGCAGGTACTGCGGCTCAAGCCGATATAGGAGCAGGTCTTATGACTCGCATACGCAAGTGGCTACCGAAGCTGGCCCTGGTGGCGGCTTCAGTGATGGGGGCCGGGGCAACCGCCTTGGCCGCCGAAAAGCCGAATATCCTGGTGATATTCGGCGATGACATCGGGCAAACCAATATCAGCGCCTATTCCATGGGCGTGGTGGGCTACAAGACCCCGAACATCGACCGCATCGCCAAAGAAGGCATGATGTTCACCGATTACTACGCGGAGAACAGCTGTACCGCCGGGCGTTCATCCTTTATCACGGGCCAGACGCCGTTGCGCACGGGCTTGTCGAAGGTCGGCGCACCGGGCGCATCGGTGGGCCTGCAAAAGCGCGATATCACCATCGCCCAGGCCCTCAAGTCACTGGGCTATGCCACCGGCCAGTTCGGCAAGAACCACTTGGGTGACAAAGACGAATACCTGCCGACCAACCACGGTTTCGACGAGTTTTTCGGCAACCTCTACCACCTCAATGCTGAAGAGGAACCCGAGCGGCCCTATTGGCCCAAGGACGACCCTGACTTCGTCAAGGCCAACTCGCCGCGTGGGGTAATCCACAGTTTTGCCGACGGCAAGATCGAGGACACCGGTGCCTTGACCACCAAGCGCATGGAGACCATCGACGACGAAACCACCGCTGCCGCCCAGGCGTTCATCAAGAAGCAGGCCGAGGCCGACAAGCCGTTCTTTGTGTGGATGAACACCACCCGCATGCACTTGTTCACCCATGTGCGTGAGTCGATGAAAGGCCAGAGCGGCATGCCCGGCAACGAGTATGCCGATGGCATGCTGGAGCATGACGGCGACGTCGGTAAACTCCTGCAAACCCTCGACGACCTGAAAATCGCCGACAACACCATCGTGGTCTACACCACTGATAACGGGCCGAATCAGTTCTCCTGGCCGGATGCGGCGACCACGCCGTTTCGCAACGAGAAGAACTCCAACTGGGAAGGTGCCTATCGCGTGCCGGCGATGATTCGCTGGCCGGGCAAGATCAAGCCGGCCGAGGTCTCCAACGAGATGTTCTCGGGCATGGACTGGTTCCCGACCCTGCTCGCGGCCGCGGGTGATACCGAGGTCAAGGACAAGCTGCTCAAAGGCTGGGCGCCCACCGCAGGCGGTGGCAATTTCAAGGTGCACCTGGATGGTTTCAACCAACTGCCGTACCTGACAGGCCAGCAACCCAAGGGCGCACGCGACGAGTTCTACTACTTCAACGATGACGGGGTGCTGGTTTCGGCGCGCTTTGGCAACTGGAAAGCCGTGTACTGCGAACAGCGCGCGCCCGGTGGGTTCAAGGTGTGGAGCGAGCCGTTCGTGTGCCTGCGGGTACCGAAGATCTTCAACTTGCGCATGGACCCGTTTGAGCGGGCAGACATCGTCTCTGATCAGTATTACGACTGGAGCACGAAAAACGTCTACCTGGTTGCGGTAGCGGTGACCAAATCGGCGAAGTTCCTCCAAACCTTTGTCGAATACCCACCGAGCCAGAAACCGGCGAGCTTCAGCATCGACCAGATTCGTGCAGCGGTGGATGCGAAGATTGCCGAGAAGGCTAAAGCACAGCCTGCACAATAAAGGGCTGAACGCCGCTCACCCAGGGTGAGCGGCATTTTTATGTAGGCGCGAGCTTGCTCGCGAAAAATGCAAGCGCGCCGCGTTTATCCAGAATGTGCGCGTAATCGTTGGCGTTTTTCGCGAGCAAGCTCGCTCCTACAGGGGGCTCCACTCAATGTCTTCACGCTCCGCTGCCATGGTTCAAACTCAAATCACCTCCACCCTGCTGATCCCCGCCCTGCTGCTGTTCACCTCCGGCGCCGCCGCCCTGGTGTATCAGGTGCTATGGATCAAGCAGTTGTCGCTGGTGGTCGGGGTCGAGGTCTATGCCATTACCACTGGGATCAGTGCGTTCTTTGCCGGGCTGGCCCTGGGCAGCCTGCTGTTTGGCCGCTGGGCCGACCGTCTCGCCCGGCCGCTGGTGCTGTACGCGGCACTGGAAATTTTTGTCGCCGTGCTGGGGGTCAGCGCCACGTTGGCTCTGGGCATGGCCGCCAGCCCGTTTGCCTGGCTGGAGCAACGCATCGGCCTGTTCGCCTGGATCCTGCCCTTCGTCCTAGTCGGTTTGCCCGCCTTGTTGATGGGCGGCACCCTGCCGGTACTGGTACGCGCCCTCAACGTCGATGCCAAGGACCTGGGCCAGGCCGGTGGCCGACTGTATGCCGCGAACACCGCCGGGGCGATCGTCGGCACCTTGCTCACCGCCTTTGTGCTGATCGCCACCTTTGGCGTGCGCGGCAGTGCCCTGGTGGCCGCCCTGCTCAACCTGCTGGCCGCCGTCGGCGCCTTGTTGTATGTGCGTCATCGCGCGACGGCGGCCAGCGTCCCGTCCAAGACGCAGCCGGCGCGCCTGGCACTGGTACTGTATGCCATCGCCGGTGGCGTGGCCCTGGGTTACGAAGTGGTCTGGTCGCAATCGATCGTGCAGTTCATGAGCACCCGCACCTACGCCTTTGCGGTGGTGTTGGCCACCTACCTGGCCGGGTTGTTTATCGGCAGCCAACTCATGGCGCGCCGGGTCGAACGCCTGCGCGATCCCTGGGGCGTGTTCGGCCTGTTGATCGCCGGGGCCGGGCTGGTGGCCCTGCTGGAAATCGCCCTGCTGGGCCGTTGGCTGGTGCTGTTGCAAACCCAGGCCGAGGCAATGGTGCTGAACCTGGGCGGCCTTGAGTTGGCGGGCATGAGCGCGCGTTTTGCGATGGCCGCCCTGTGCATTGTGTTTGTGCCCACCCTGTTGCTGGGCGCGGCGTTTCCCCTGGCGTTGCGCCTGAGTGTGGGCAGCGCGCATGTGGGCCGGGATGTGGGCGCGGTAGTGGCGTTCAACACCCTGGGCGGGATTGTCGGCGTCATGCTCTGCGGTTTTGTGCTGATTCCTTGGCTGGGTCTGGTGCGCACCCTGGGCCTGCTGGCAGTGATTGCCGGCGCGGTAGGTTACATCGCGGCACGGCGTGGCCATGGGGTGAAAAGGGGTCGGCGCCAGGCGGTGGTGGCTCTGGGCCTGTTGTCGCTGGCCGTGGCCCTGCTGACCCCGGTGGACCGCCTGGCCAACCTGCTGCCCGGCGCACGCAATGCCAGCCTCAAGTTTTACCAGGAAGGACGCGGTGCCACGGTCGCCGTGGTCACCCAGGGCAAAGGTGCACGGGCCTTTCAACGCCTGTATATCCAGGGCGTTTCCAACACCGGCGACGCCATGCCATCCCTGCGTTATATGCGCATCCAGGCCCTGTTGCCGCTGCTGATCCATAACGGTGAACCCCGCTCGGCCCTGGTGATCGGCTTTGGCACCGGTATCACCGCGGGCGCACTGTTGCGTTATCCGGGGCTGGAACAACGGGTGGTCGCCGAGTTGCTGCCTGCGGTGGTGCAAGCGGCGCCCCTGTTCAAGGGCAACTACAACGCCGCCAGCGATCCCGGCGTGCAAGTGCGCTTGCGCGACGGTCGCCAGGAACTGCTGCGCAGCCCCCAGGCCTACGACTTGATCACCCTGGAGCCGCCACCGCCCTCCGCCGCCGGCGTGGTCAACCTGTATTCGCGCGACTTCTATCAATTGGCCGCGCGCCGCCTGGAGAAACACGGCCTGCTGGCCCAATGGCTGCCACTGCCAACACAGAACATCGAAGATTCGCAGTCATTGGTGCGCAGCTTTCTCGATGTGTTTCCCTACGCCAGCCTGTGGACCAGCGAATTCCACGAAATGCTGCTGGTGGGTTCCATGGAGCCCATCGAGCTGGACGCCGCGCGCATCCGCCAGCGCTTCGAACAAGCCCCGGTACGCAGTGCCCTGGCCGAGGTCGGCATTGACTCGGCAGCGACCTTGCTGGCCACCTGGGTCACCGATCGCAATGGGCTGGAGCGTTTTGCCGGGCAGGCCCTGGCGGTCACCGATGATCAACCACGCATCGAATACGCACCATGGGTGCGCAGCCAGGAGATCAAGCGGGTATTGCCGGCATTACTGGACTTGCGGGTAAGCGCACCGCTGCGCAATGCCGACCCGGCATTCTCGCGGACCCTGGACGCAGAGCAGCAACGCCTGATGCAGTTCTACCGCGCCAGCCTGCATGCCTACGAGGGTGATCGCGCGGCGTGGGGGCGGGATATCCGGCAAGTGTTGCAGGAAGATGGCGCCAACCCGTATTACCGCTGGTTTGTCGGCGATTGACGTGTAGGAGCTGGCTTGCCAGCTCCTACCGTGAGGGCGGGTTATTGGGTTTTGAGCTTGACGTACGACTGATGCAGGTCCGCCGCCCAGCCATCCATCACAGCCTTCACGTCGGCTGCTTTCATGACCTGGGTATCGTTGTCCAAAGGCTTGCCCGTGCCTTTACGCACGACTTGGGCAATCACGCGGCCGCTGTCACCATCGAGAAACTGCGCCTCGGTACCCAGGGTGGTTTCCTGGTCGCGAATCCCTGTGCCAGTGCTGACCGCTGCTGCCACCAGGGCGACCGGAATGAATTCGTAGGGCTTGAGGCCTTCAGTCTTGCGACTGACAGCAGTAATGGCCGCCCGCACCACAATCACCCCAGGGCCCGGTGCATTGGCCAGTGGCAGTGACTTGACCAGCTCACGCTTGAGCGCCTGGTTGTAGTACTCGTTGATGCTGCGCAAAGTGTCTTCGGGAATCTGCGCGGTGGCCTGGGGCTTGGGGAAGAACTGGGTCGGCTCGATGTACACCGAGGTGTAGCGGTTCAGATTCAGCTTGGGATCGACCCAGCGCATCACCTCTGCGCCCGACGGCGACTTGGCTTCGCGTAAATGACTGTAGTCCGAGAGAAAGCCCGAGTATTCGTCCGGCTGGGGGACTTTACTCGCGCACCCGGCAACCCCGAGTGAGGCAATACACAGTGTGCTGATCATTAGCCCTAGCTTCATGGTGCGACTCCTTGGTGTTTATCGTCGAAATGTGAAGTTACAGGTATAGCCAACTCTTGGGAAATAACCTGCCGGTTGCGCGCATGTGCGGCTTATTTCACCGCATCGATTTGACAGGCATCCAACCTGCGTCAAAGCTGCACACAGCTAAAGCACGCCGTAGAGCGTCAACGCATCGGACATCGGAAGTCGTATGCCCAAGGTTACCCACCGTGATTCACCCCGTCGCTATCTCTACCCACTGTTGATTGCCGTTGTGCTGCTGGCGATGGCCGGGATCTGGCTGTTCCTCCAGGCCAGTACGCCCAGGCTGCCGTTACCGGTGCCTGCACCTGTGGCAGTGGTGGCCAAACCGGCGGCGCTGCCACCTGCGCAAATGGTCGACGAGCAACAGTGCCAGGGTTGCCATCAACCCCAGGCCAAGGACTGGCGTGGGTCGCACCATCAACTGGCGATGCAGCTGGCAACGCCTGCAACAGTGCCGGCTGACTTCAATAATGCAGCGTTCCAGGGCGAAGGCGAGACCACCCGGTTCTTTCGCCGGGGCGATGAGTTCTGGGTCAACACCCCTGGCGGCGACGGCAAGGCCTTGGACTTCAAGGTCGCCTACACCTTCGGCATCGCGCCCTTGCAGCAATACCTGATCGACGTCGGCGATGGACGTTTGCAGGCCCTGGGCGTGGCCTGGGATACCGAAAAAAACCGCTGGTTCCACCTCTATCCCGGCCAAGGCGTGAACTTCAAGAACCCGCTGCACTGGAGCAAATCGAGCCAGAACGCCAATTTCATGTGCGTGGAATGCCACACCACCGGCTATAAACGCAACTTCGATGCGGCCGGCAACACCTTCGACAGCCAATGGAACAGCCTCGGCGTCGGCTGCCAGGCCTGCCATGGCCCAGCGTCCAACCATGTGCAATGGGCGGCAAAAAAAGGCGACCTGCTGCATGCCGGTTTTGCCGTGGACTTGAAGGACAAGGACGCCACTGTCGAACTCGAAACCTGCGCCCGCTGCCACGCCCGTCGTGCACCATTGGGTGACGGCTATACCGTAGGCAAACGCCTGATGGACGACTACCTGCCCAGCGCCCTCACCCGCGAACTGTATGCCCTGGACGGCAAGATCAAGGACGAGGTGTTTGAGCACGGCTCCTTCGCCCAAAGCAAGATGGCCGACAAAGGCGTACGTTGCACCGACTGCCACAACCCCCATAGCAACCAACTGAAAGCCCCCGGCAATGGCGTGTGCCTGCAATGCCACAACACCGCGGGCAAGACCGCTGTTGCCTCGGTAGATGGCCGGGGTTTGCAGGCCAAGAACTACGAAGCACCGGAGCACACGCGCCATGTCGCCGGGCAGCCCGGGTCGTTTTGCGTCGATTGCCATATGCCCGGCAAGGTCTACATGGGCAATGACTTTCGTCATGACCACAGTTTCAGCATTCCCAACCCCGAGCGCGCCGCCAGGCTCGGTACCCCGGACGCCTGCCTGGCCTGCCACCAGGGCAAGGCCGGCGACAAGATCACCGCGCAATTCAAACTGTGGGACCACAGCCAGACACTCCAGGCCCCGCGCTACGACGAAAGCCTGGCGTTGATTCGCGGCGGCCAGCCGGGCGCTGCACAAGCGCTGTATGAGCAGTTGGCGCGCAATAATCTGCCGGCAATCCAACGCGCCACGCTGCTGGCCGAATTGGTCAACTACCCGAGCGAACAGGCGCTGAAACTGGCGACCAAGGACCTGGGCAACCCTGCCCCACAGGTGCGCGAGAGTGCGCTACGGGCGGTCAGCGCCTTTGTGCCACCCGCCGAGCGCATCACGCTGTATGCCCCCCTGCTGAAGGACCCGGTGCGTGCGGTGCGCATCCTCGCCGCGCGGGATCTGCTCAGTGTCGCGGCGCAAGGCCTGGGCCCGGCCTGGGAGCAGGCCATCGGAGAGTATGAAAACGTGCAACTGAGCCTGCAGGAACGCGCCGAAGCCAACCTCAACCTGGCCATGCTGTACCAGGCCAGCGGCCGCGCTGGTCAGGTCGAAGCCCAACTGCGCACCGCACTGCTGCGCGACCCGGACTTCTACCCGGCACTGGTGACCCTCGCGCAGTGGCTGGAGGCCAATGGCCGTGGCGAAGAAGCCCGGCGCCTGGTGGCCGATAACCTCAAGCAGCATCCCGAAGCCGCGTTGCTGCAACACACCCAGGGGCTGATGCTGATTCGCCAGGGCAATACGGCACCAGCGCTGGCGCATTTGCGTGAGGCGGCCCGCCTGGAACCGGGCAACGGGCAGTACAGCTTTGTGCTGGCGGTGGCGTTGCACGACGGTGGCCAGGTCGACAAGGCCTGCCAGCAGTTGGAAGACCTGCTCAAGCGCCAACCGTATAACCGTAATGCGCGGTTGTCGTTGATCCAGTACTACCTGGAGAACGGCCAGGAACCGAAAGCGCAGATGGTGATGCAATCGTGGAAGCAGTTGAATCCACAAGACCCGGCCTTGAAATAACTAGGCCTGATCTTCAAGGGGGGGGCAGTGAGATACAACCGAACGCCGGTTGATCTAAGCGCCATAGCCGATGATGAGCGATTCCGCTTTTGGCAGTTTGTCGTTTTAAAACGCTACAGACCAAGATAAAAACCATAAAACCATATCAGCCGAGGAATAACTGATGTTTTATGGCCTAAATTCTGATCCGTATTAATGTAGTTTTTCTGAGTCTGTTTTGTTTTCCATGGATTTCCTACAGTGCCCGGGACTTGAAACCGTGGAAGACTGACCATGAGCACAGCATCAACCGGGCAGGCCTATAACTATAAGGTTGTCCGTCAATTCGTCATTGCCACCGTGGTGTGGGGCGTCATCGGCATGGCCATGGGGGTGTGGATCGCCTCGCAACTGGTGTGGCCGGACATGAACCTGGACTTGCCCTGGACCACCTTTGGCCGGTTGCGGCCGCTGCACACCAGCCTGGTGATTTTCGGCTTTGCCGGCAGCGCGCAATTTGCCGCCAGCTACTACGCGGTACAACGTACCTGCCAGGTGCGCCTGTACTCCGATTGGCTCGCCGCTTTCACCTTCTGGGGTTGGCAGTCGGTGATTGTGATCATGCTGGTCACCCTGCCCCTGGGCTACACCACCACCAAGGAATACGCCGAGATCGAGTTCTCCGGCGCGGTGTGGATGACCGTGGTGTGGGTGGCCTACGCCATCGTGTTCTTCACCACCGTGGTGCAGCGCAAGACCCAGCACATCTACGTCGGCAATTGGTTCTTCGGCGCGTTTATCGTGGTGATCGCCATGCTGCACGTGGTCAACCACCTGTCGATCCCGGTGGACTGGTTCAAGTCCTATCCGGTGTATTCCGGGGCCACCGACGCCATGGTGCAGTGGTGGTACGGGCATAACGCGGTAGGGTTTTTCCTGACCACCGGGTTCCTGGGAATGATGTATTACTTTGTGCCCAAGCAGGTCGGGCGGCCGGTGTATTCCTATCGCCTGTCCATCGTGCATTTCTGGGCGTTGATCACCCTGTATATCTGGGCCGGCCCCCACCACCTGCACTACACCGCGCTGCCGGACTGGGCCCAATCGTTGGGCATGGCCATGTCGCTGATCCTGCTGGCGCCCAGTTGGGGCGGGATGATCAACGGCATGATGACCCTCTCGGGCGCCTGGCATAAATTGCGCACCGACCCGATCCTGCGGTTTTTGGTGTTGTCGCTGGCGTTCTATGGCATGTCGACCTTTGAAGGTCCGATGATGGCGATCAAGACGGTCAACGCCCTGTCCCACTACACCGACTGGACCATCGGCCACGTCCACGCAGGCGCCCTGGGCTGGGTAGCGATGATCACCTTTGGCTCGCTGTACCACATGATCCCCAAAGTCTTCGGCCGCGAGCAGATGTACAGCGTGCCGCTGATCAACCTGCACTTCTGGCTGGCAACCATCGGCACGGTGCTGTACATCGCCTCGATGTGGGTCAACGGCATCACCCAGGGCCTGATGTGGCGGGCAGTCAACGACGACGGCACCCTCACCTACTCCTTCGTCGAAGCCTTGCAGGCCAGCCACCCGGGGTTTGTAGTGCGGTTTGCCGGCGGCGTGTTCTTCCTCGGCGGTATGTTGCTGATGGCCTACAACACCTGGCGTACGGTGCGGGTCGCGGACTTGAAGGTGGCGCACAGTGATGCGCAGATCGCCTGATGTGGGAGGTTATCTTTAACCTGGCGACGGTGATCTGCCTGTATGGCGCTGTGGAATATTGCCTGCGGGACCCGTCCGGGGAAGCCTTGGACGAGGCCAGTTTGATTCCGTTTGCCGACGACCCGCAAGTGGCACGGCGGGTCGAGTTGGCGACGGGCAAGCAGGTCAAGGCAGTGGCGCCTGAGGAGGCCAAGCCCGGTTGGGGCAACGTAGAGGTCTGAAGGCCTGTTGAGCTTTGTGTGGGAGCGGGCTTGCTCGCTCCCACATTTGATTTGCGGTGATACCCGGAATCAGCCGCGCTCGCGAGGGATCAGGCTCTGCAACTGCAAGGCCAGGAAGTTGGCATCAAAGGCAAAGGTGTCCGGGTCTTTCAGGCCATTGGTTTTCTTCCACAGCCAATCATTGGACCCCGGCAGCAATACCAGAGAAATACTGCCGTAGCGCGCAGCGGTCAGCCCCATCACCGACAACGAAATCAAGCCACCCGCCCCCATCACATCCGGCACGAACTCCACCGGTTTTCCGGCAATATGAATGGTCAACTTTTCGGTCTTGAAGGTCGAAGTCTCCACCGGCACGCTCGGCCCGGACGCCACATAGGCCTCACGCTGCACCTCCAGCAAGCCGTCACTCTTGACCGGCGCCAGCCATTGCTCGATCTGGCCATACAGCTCGGTGATTTTCTGGGTCCAGTGGGCTGACTGCACCTCGAACTGCTGACGCTTGTGCGCTTCGCTGTCGGCGTAATGACGAAGCATCTCGCCCAGTTGCTGTACATCGTCCATTGCGGTGTTCCTCGGGGACTGCAAACAACGATCATGGCAGATGCCGCACCGCCGCGTATGACTAACGCACCCGTGTTGGGTAAGGTGTGCCTTTCGCCCAACAGCTTGAGGAGCTTGGCATGCGTACCATCGGCCTAATCGGCGGCATGAGCTGGGAGTCCAGCGCCGAGTATTACCGGATCATCAACCAGCAGGTTCGCGACCGGTTGGGGCCGCTGCGCTCGGCACAAATCCTGCTCTACAGCGTCGACTTCGGCCCGGTGGAACAGGCCCAGCACGCCGGGCGCTGGGATGACGCGGCGCAGATCCTGCAAGACGCCGCACGCCGTCTGCAAGCCGGTGGCGCCGACTGCATTGTGCTGTGTACCAACACCATGCATTTGGTGGCACCGCAGATCGAAGCCGCCGTGTCGGTACCGTTCCTGCACATTGCCGATGCGGCGGGCGCGGCGGCAGTCAAGGCCAATACCCTGACCGTCGGCCTGCTGGGCACAGCGTTCACCATGGAACAGGATTTTCTCAAGGCGCGCCTGGCGGCCCAGGGCTTGAACGTACTGGTGCCTGACGCCGACGAGCGCCGCGCCGTGCACCGGATCATCTATGAAGAGTTGTGCGTCGGGGTGATCAGCGAGGCGTCACGCCTGGTTTACCAACAGGCCATCGCGAACCTCGCGGCCCGTGGCGCCCAGGCGATTATCCTGGGGTGTACCGAGATTGGCCTGTTGATCAAGCCCGAGCACAGCGGTCTGCCCTTGCTCGACACCACCGAGCTGCATGCGCAGGCTGCGGTGGCGTTTGCCCTGGGGGATCAGGCGGTCTGACGCAGGCGAGCCATGCTCAGGGCATCGACAAATACGCCGTCACGCACGGCGTAATCGCGCAACCGGCCTTCGGTCTCGAAACCGAACTTGCGGTACAGCGCCTGGGCCGGCTCGTTGTCGACATACACCGTCAGTTCCACCCGGCGCAGGTTCATCCAGTTGTCGGCCACCTCCAGCGCCGCACCCAGCAACTGGGTGCCCACGCCCTGGCCCTGCCAGGCCACCGCCACCCCCATGCCGATACCGCCGACATGGCTTTGGCGACTGCGCGAATACTGCTCCAGGGTGCAATTGCCAATCACCTCACCGGCCTGCACCGCCACCAGCCTGAGCAGTCGCTCATTGGTATCCGCCAGGCGTTTGCGCCAGACCTCCAGTGATTGGAACGGCATCTGCAGCACCTGACGGCACACGGCCGGCTCGTTGTAGAGCGCATGCATGCCTTCGAGATGGGTTTCGGCAAAGCGCTGGATCACGATCTTGGAGTCAGGTGCAGGCATTGTGTTTCATCCTTTGAAAGACAAGTGGCCGATCAGTGTAGGCAGCGATATCACGCGCTGTCATCCCCGACTGCGTTGCGCGCCCAGCCGCCACACCCGTGCAATATCCGCCGCCCGCTCACGCAACAACCTCGGCGCTTCGCTGCAGGCCTGCTCCAGGCTCATCGGCCCGCCAGGCAAGGCGAACGCGGCGTCGACGCCATGGGCGTACATCTGCTCATAGCCCTCGCCCAAGGTGCCGGCGATCACGATGACGGGAACACCGTGCTGCTTGGCTACCCGTGCCACGCCAAACGGGGTTTTGCCGCGCAGGGTCTGGGCATCGAAACGGCCTTCGCCGGTGATTACCAGGTCGGCGCCGCGTACCGCATCTTCCAGGCCCACCAGTTCGGCGACCACGTCCACACCCGCGCGAAACTGCGCGCCGAGGAAGGCTTTGGCGGCAAAACCCAGGCCGCCTGCCGCGCCGCTGCCCGGCTCGTCGCGCACGTCCCGGGGCAAGACCTCGGCGCAGTGGTCGGCGAAGTGGCCCAGGGCCTGGTCCAGTTGCGCGACTTGTTGTGGATTGGCGCCTTTTTGCGGGCCGAAAATCGCCGAGGCGCCATGGGGGCCGCACAGGGGGTTGTTGACGTCGGCGGCGATCTCGAAGCGCACCTGGGCCAGACGCGGGTCCATTAGTTCAAGATTGATGCGGGCCAACTGCGCCAGGGCCAGGCCGCCGCGCGCCAGCGTTGCACCTTGGGCGTCGAGCAGTTGCACGCCAAGGGCCTGCATGGCGCCGGCGCCGCCGTCATTGGTGGCGCTGCCGCCAATCGCCAGGATGATCCGCTGGGCACCCGCGTCCAGGGCGGCGCGGATCAGTTCACCAGTACCGAAGGTGCTACTGGCACAGGCATCGCGTTGCCCCGGCTGGACCAGTTGCAAGCCACTGGCTTCGGCCATTTCGATAATCGCCGTGGCACTCTCGGCCAACCAGCCCCAGCGAGCCTCAACGGTGCCGCCCAACGGGCCTTGCACGGTGCAACTGCGCAATTGGCCATGGCAGGCCGCGAGTACCGAGTCCACCGTGCCTTCACCACCGTCCGCCATCGGGCACTTGATCAGTTCGGCATCGGGCCAGACCTGAGCCAACCCTTTGGCAATGGCCTGGGCCACGCCTTCGGCACTCAGGCTGTCCTTGAACGAGTCGGGGGCGATGATGACTTTCATGGGCTTTCTCCGGTTTTTATGACGCCCATGCTGCCAGTTGGCACCGGCAATGACGCCTGTCCGATGCACAAGCGTGGCTGGGGTTTGTTGTTCATTTCCACAAAAGCACCGGCGCCTACGGGGTTGGGGGCAGCAGTTGCACCCCCAGGTACAGCGCGAGCATGCCATCGAGGGTCAACGGGTCGACACCGCTCAATTCGGCGATGCGCTCCATGCGGTAGCGCAGGCTGTTGCGGTGGATGCCCAAGGCATCGGCGCAGGCCTGGCTTTGCCCGTCGTGCTCGCACCAACTGCGCAGCGTGGCCTGCAACTGGCCATTGCTGTCCTTGGCCAGGACCTTGCGCAACGGGTTGAGCAGTTCGTCGAGGGCGTCGTCGTTGCGATGGCGCCAGAGCATTACCGGCAACCGGTAGCGATTGAGGGTCAGCAGGCGTGACTGGGGCAGCACGTCGCGGCCATAGGCGAGTAAGTCCGCCACGCGACGATAACAGCGGCGCAAGCCCGTCAAGCCATCGGCCTGCCCCCCCACAGCCACCCGCAGGACGTTCCAGCCGCAGGCATCGAGTTTTTCCAACAGGCGCGGGTTGTCCATCGGCACCGACGCCGGGCGGCACCACAGCAACGAAAACTGCGCGGAGCTGACGCACCAGCTGTCCGGGTAACGCGATGCCAGCCAGGCTGCCAGCGCTTCGGCGGTCTGCCCCGGGCCCAATTCAAACAGGTAAGGAGTGCGCGGCAACTGCGGCTTGAGCCCCAGTTGCTGAGCCTCATCCACCAGGCGCGGCGATTCGCCGCTGTCGGCCAGCAGCAACGCCAGCAGATCATCACAGCGCTGGCGCCGCCATTGCTGCTCCGCCTGCTGGTGGCGCTGGCTGACCAGCATCTCCGCGGTCATGCGCACCAGCTCGGCATAGGTGCGCAGCAGCTGCGGTTCGCCACTGATGCCCAGCACGCCGATCAGGCGCTGGTCATGCAGCAACGGCAGGTTGATCCCCGGCGCCACGCCCTTGAGGTGCTTGGCGGTCTGGCTGTCGATTTCCACCACGCGACCGTTGGCCAGCACCAATTGCGCACCTTCATGGCGGGTATTGATCCGCTCCGGTTCGCCGCTGCCAAGGATCAGGCCCTGGCTGTCCATGACGTTGACGTTATAGGGCAAAATGGCCATCGTGCGATTGACGATATCCTGCGCCAGGTCATGATCGAGTTCGAACATGGGGCTAAATTCCTTGAAAGCGCTGCGTTACGCAATTGTTCAAAGGCACAGCGCAATGGATCGATCGCTGTGCGGGGGCACAAAGACACGGCACCGTCCCGTGACCGAGACTCTTGGGGCGATCAACGTTACCCTCGCATCGCGAAAAATCATAATAAAGAGAGAACGCCATGTCACAGAGCGCCGCCGCTACCCTGGCCAACGATGACGACAAAAACGCCGTCTACAAGCGCATCACCCTGCGCCTGATCCCCTTCATTTTCATCTGCTACCTGTTTAACTACCTGGACCGCGTCAACGTCGGCTTTGCCAAGTTGCAGATGCTCGACGCCTTGAAGTTCAGCGAGACCGTGTACGGCCTCGGTGCCGGGATCTTCTTTATCGGCTACGTGCTGTGTGGTGTGCCGAGCAACCTGGCACTGACCAAGTTCGGGCCACGGCGCTGGATTGCGCTGATGATGATCACCTGGGGCACCCTGTCTACCTGCCTGCTGTTCGTGACCACGCCGACGCACTTCTACACCTTGCGCCTGTTTACCGGTGCCGCTGAAGCGGGTTTCTTCCCGGGCGTGGTGCTGTACCTCTCGCAGTGGTTCCCGACGTTCCGTCGTGGGCGGATCATGGCGCTGTTCATGTCGGCGATCCCGGTGTCCGGCCTGCTCGGCAGCCCGTTCTCTGGCTGGATCCTCAACCACTTCGCCGCAGGCCAGGGTGGCCTGGCGGGCTGGCAGTGGATGTTCCTGCTGCAAGGCGTGCCGACGGTCATCCTCGGCGCTCTCGCCTACTTCCTGCTCAGCGACAGCTTCGCCAACGCCAAATGGCTGACCGCCCATGAACGCGCAGTGCTTGAAGCCGACCAGGCCACCGACCTGGCCAACAAGCCCAAGACCACCACTGATTCGCTGCTGGAAGTGTTCAAGAACCCGGCGATCTGGGCGTTCGGCCTGATCTACTTCTGCATCCAGAGCGGCGTGTACGCCATCAACTTCTGGCTGCCGTCGATCATCAAGAACATGGGCTTTTCCGACAACCTGGTAATTGGCTGGCTCAGTGCAATTCCGTATCTGCTGGCCGCGGTGTTCATGTTGTTGGTAGGCCGCTCTGCCGACCTGCGCAAGGAACGGCGCTGGCATTTGGTGGTGCCGATGCTGATGGGCGCTGTCGGCCTGATCATCGCAGTGAACTTCGCCACCACTCCGGCCATTGCCATCCTCGGCCTGACCATCGCCACCATGGGCGCCCTCACCGGCCTGCCGATGTTCTGGCCAGTACCCACCGCCATGCTCAGCGCCGGCGCTGCAGCGGGCGGCCTGGCGTTGATCAACTCCATGGGACAGATGGCGGGTTTCTTGAGCCCGTATGTGGTGGGGTTTGTGAAAGATGCCACTGGATCCACCGACCTGGCGTTGTATCTGCTGGCAGCGGTGATTGTCGCGGGTAGCGTGTTGGCATTGCGCATGACCCGCACCCTGAAGGCCTGACGCGCTCAAAAAAATGTAGGAGCAGCTTTTTGTGGGAGCGGGCTTGCTCGCGAAAGCGGTGGATCAGTCAATACATAGGTTGACTGATCCACCGCTTTCGCGAGCAAGCCCGCTCCCACATTTGGTTGGGTGTTTACAACAGGCCGCCGCCGTCGAGGCCGATGATATCTGTGCCGAATGATCTAACCTCATAACCAAAACCGCTCTAGCACGGGCTCTTCAGCACTGTTCAAAATCGAACAGCAGTTCAACACAGGTGTAGTTTTTTGGCATAAGCGACACGCTGATTAAAACCAAATACCCCACAACAACGCCCTTCTGGTCTTGGCATGCTTTCTGCTCTATCCCTGCCAGAGATTGACTATACGAATAGAAACTCGCCTCCACTCGTAGCCAATCACAAGGAATGCACAATTGAAGTTGATCTCAAGGCCTCTGCCTCAACTCTCCTCCAGCTCGTTTAAAACCGTCAGTGCCCTGACCTTGATCCTCGCCTCCCAATGGGCCCACGCCGAGGAATCGCGCCTGCAGACCGTGACGGTGCAGGCGAGCAAGGTCACCGCCAGCGAAGATGCCCAGCTCAAACTCGACGAGGTGGCCGGCGGCGTCAGCCTGGTCAAGGCCGCCGATGTCGAACGCGGCCGCTCGGCGACCCTGGAAGACACTCTCGCCTATCAGCCCGGGGTGTACGCGCAGTCGGCGGGCGGCAACGATGCCATCAAGATTTCCATTCGCGGCTCCGGGGCCAATACCTCGCCTGGGTATTTTCGCGAAGGCACCAAGTTCCTGTTCGATGGCCTGGCCCTGACCGGTTCCGGTGGCACGCCCTATGAGCTGCTGGAAACCCAGGGCCTGGACTACACCGAAGTGCTGCGCGGGGCCAATGCCTTCCAGTACGGCGCGCTGTCGTTGGGTGGCGCGATCAATATGGTGACCCACTCTGGCCTGACTGCACCGGGCAATCACGCGCGCTTCGAGGCCGGCAGCTTTGGCTGGCGCAAGCAGCAACTGAGCACCGGCGGCGTGGTGGACAACGGTGACTACTACGTCAGCCTGAGCAACTCCGAACGCGACGGTTACCAGGACTGGACCTTCACCAAAGCCAAGGGCGTGGTGACCAACTTCGGCTACCGTTTCAACCCCAAGCTGGAAACCCGGCTGTTCGTGCGCTACCGCGAGGAATACCACGAAAGCTCCGGCACCCTGACCAAGGCCCAGCTCAAGCACAACTCGTCGCAAACCAACCCGGTGGCCCTGGCCAGCCGCGATGATTCGACCAAGCGCGGATCGACCTGGGTCGGCAGCAAGACCACCTACACCTTCGACGATGACGCCACCCTGGATTTTGGCCTGGTCTACCACAACTACCCTCAGGTGCTGTACCGCAAGAGCACGGTCAACCCCAACTACTGGGACTGGCGCGACCTGAACCTGTCGCTGACCTACAACCGCAGCGACCAGATCCAGGGCCATACCAGCAACACATCCCTGAGCCTGACCAGCACCCAGCACCTACAGGCCGGGGTCAAGACCTACAACGGCAACCCCGCCTCCAGCACCTACGGCGCCCTGCAGAAACAGGCGCGCTACACCGGCTCGTTCGACCGCGTGTTTGCCGCCGGCAATGACCTGCAACTGACCGATCGCCTGTGGCTGTCCACCGGCCTGTCGCTGAGCCAGATCAAGCGCGATATCGAAGTGCGCTACTCGGACCGCGCCAATACTTCGCCCTACCCTGACCACTACAACTACGACAGCTGGAATGTCGCGCCGCGCCTGGGCCTGCGCTATGAAATCACACCGGACTTCCAGGTATTCGGCAACGTCAGCCGCTCCATCGACCCGCCCAGCAGTTGGTCGTCGTCGGGCTCTGGGGTGGCCAGCAACTACGCCAAGACCCTCACCGAGCAGAAGGCCAATACCGTTGAGTTTGGCGTGCGCGGCAAAGCCGGGATTTTCGACGGCAGCCTCGCGGTGTACCGCTCGTGGATCAAGGATGAACTGCTCACCGTCGAAGTGATTCCAGCCACCCGTACCACAGCGGCGGTCAACTCGACGTCCAACGCCAGCCCGACCATCCACCAGGGCATCGAAGCCGGCCTGGACACCGAGCTGTGGCAAAGCGCGCGTGGCGAAAAAATCAGCCTGCGCCAGGCCTACACCCTCAACGACTTCTACTACCGCAACGACGAGCGCTTTGGCTCCAACGAGCTGCCGGGGCTGCCCAAGCACGTGTACCAGGCCGAGCTGCAATACCGCCATCCCGACGGGTTCTATGCCGGGGTCAATGTGCGCTCGGTATCGAGTACCGCCGTGGACTACGCCAACACCCTGTATGCGCCCTCCTACACGATCTTCGGCGCCAAGCTGGGGTATGAAGCCCCGAGCAAGAAATGGCAGGTGTACCTGGACGTGAAAAACCTCACCGACCAGAACTACGTTACTGCCATCCAGCCGATCTACGACGCCCAGGGCAAAGACGTTGCCGCGCTGTATCCAGGGGACGGTTTTGGCGCCTTCACCGGTGTGGCGTTCAACTTCTAAGGTGGGAGCCTTCACGATGCCGATCAATCACTGGAGCCGGTTCGGCCTGCTCCTGGGGTTGCTGCTGGTGAGCGCCTGCTCGCCGGACGCCCCACCGCCCAGCTCGGTGCAGCGGGTCGACGGGCACCTGGATGCCCAGGGCCTGCTCAGCTATGACCCCGGCGACTACCACGAAACCCGCCAGGGCACGCCGGGCGGCACCTTGCGCATGTCGGCGGCGCTGGATACCGGCACCTTCGATGTGCATTCCAGCTACCACGGCAACGTGCAATGGCTGGCGCGGATCGTCTACGACTGCCTGCTGTATCAGGACGAAAACGGCAAGATTTCGCCCTGGCTGGCCAAGTCCTGGGACGTGTCCGAAGACGGCAAGACCTACACCTTCCACCTGCGCGATGACGTGACCTTCAGCGACGGCGCAAAATTCAATGCCGAGGCGTTGCGGATCAACCTGGAGCATATGCGTGACCCGGCGACCAAATCACCGCTGGCCGCCGCGTATATAGCGCCTTATATCGATGGCCGGATCATCGACGAGTACACCTTCGAGGCGCACTTGCGCGAGCCCTACTCGCCGTTCCTGTATGTGTTGGCGCAGTCCTGGCTGAGCATGGTCTCGCCCAAACAGATCCGCGAAGCGCCCAAGAGCATCGCCGAGCACCCTATCGGTTCCGGGCCGTTCGTGTTGCAAAGCTATACCCGCGAACAAGGTGCGACCTTTATCAAGCGCGCCGACTATCACTGGGCACCACCGGTTACCCGGCACATCGGTCCGGCCTACCTGGACCGTATCGAGCTGAGCATCGTCCCCGAGGCCATGACCCGCTACAGCACCCTGCAATCCAAGCGTTCGGACTTCACCCTGGATGCCCCGGCGCAAAATACCGCAGCAATGCGCGCCTCGCAGAACCTGGTGGTACGCAACCGGATTCGCATGGCCAGCCCGTATCGCAGTGTCACCTTCAACACCCTGCGTTTTCCATTCGACGATGTGCGCGTGCGCAAGGCCATCGCCCAGGCCATCGACCGTGACGGCCTGGCCTGGATTGCCGGGTTCGGCGAGCTTTTAGCGAAAAGCGATTACCTGGCGGTGAACACACCGTTCTACGACCCGGCCTACCGTGATGTACTGAAATACGACGTCGACGCCGCCAACCGCCAACTGGACGAAGCCGGCTGGACCCTGCGCGATGCCCAGGGCTATCGGGTCAAGGACGGCCGACGCCTGTCGGCGCAACTGCTGGGCTTCGAAAGCCCGTCATTCCCCAGCAACGTCGCGGTTGCCGTACAGGCGGACGTGAAGAAAGTCGGCATGCAACTGACCATTCAAATGATGCCCCTGGCCCAGCTCACCGACCGTCGTACCGCTGGCAATTATGACGCCATCGGCGGCGGCTATTGGCACACCAACACCCCCGACGGCCTGTACATCCTGTACCACAGCGACTCGCGCGCCTCGCCCACCAAAAGCGGCAACAACCTGAGCAACCTCAGCGACCCGCGCCTGGACCAACTGCTCGGCGCAGCTCGCCGCTCCCATGACCCGGTAGAACTGCAGGCCCTGTACAGCGCCGCGCAACAACGCCTGACCGAAGTGGTGCCCGCGGTACCGGACTTCGAAAGCCAGGTGCTGATCGCCTATCGCACGGCGGTCAAGGGGCTGATCTTCGACGCCGTGCACAACACCCCATTCTTTACCAGCGTGTGGCTGGATCAGGAGGCTCCATGAAACAGCTTGCCGCTCGACTACTGGCCGGGGTAGGCGTGCTGTGGGGCGCGGCCACCCTGACCTTCGTCGCCATCCATTTCAGTGCTGGCGACCCGGTGCTGGCGATTCTCGGCGGGCCGGACGCCATCCCCACCCCGCAGCAACTGGCTCAGGTTCGCGAGGAATACGGCTTTGACCAGCCGCTGTGGGTGCAATACGGGCGCTACGTGGGTCGGATTGCCCACGGCGATTTTGGCGAGTCGTACCGCCTGCGCATTCCCGTCACCGAGGCGATCGGCAAGCAGATCGGCGCCACCTTGCAACTGGCCCTGAGCGCTGCACTGTTGGCCATCGGCCTGGCGCTGGCCAGCGCGGTGCTCACCGCCAAGCGCAACCCCTGGGTACGCCGCGTGGCTTCGGCCAGCGAGCTGGTGCTGTCGTCATCGCCGTCGTTCGTGCTGGGGATTTTGCTGTTGCTGGTGTTTTCCTTCCAGTGGCCGGTGTTGCCGCCGGCCGGCTCCAACGGCTGGCAAACCCTGATCCTGCCGACCATCGCCCTGGCGTTGCCGATTGCCGGGATGCTCAGCCAGGTGCTGCGCCAAGAGCTGGAAGACATCCTCGAACAACCCTTTATCGCCATGGCCCGCGCGCGCGGCCTGTCGCAGACCGCCGTGCGCCTGCGCCATGCCTTGCGCCATGCCTTGGTGCCGCTGGTGACCCTGTCCGGGTTCATCTTCGCCAGCCTGCTGGGAGGTGCGGTGGTCACGGAAATGTTGTTCGCCCGCCAGGGGATCGGGCGAATGATGCTCGATGCGGCCGTGGCCAAGGATGCGCCGGTGGTGCTGGGGATCACCTTGTTGGCGGCGCTGGTTTATGTGGGGGTGAACCTGTTGGTGGATGTGCTGAACGGGTTGATTGATCCACGGGTTAAACCGCGATGACGGCTGGTTCACACCATCTGCTTTATGTGGGAGCGGGCCCGCTCCCACAGTGGATCATCGTCAGCTTTGAATGACTCAATTTCAGATTAGGAACCGAACATGAGCGACACCCAACTGCACGAACGTTTCGCCCCGGTTTTCCAGCGCATTGCCCAAGGCGCGGTGCAACGTGAGCAGGAGCGTACCCTGGCATTCGACGCCGTCGCCTGGTTGAAAGACGCCGGCTTCGGTGCCTTGCGCGTACCGCGCAGCCAGGGCGGACTGGGCGCGACCCTGCCTGAGCTGTTCGCCTTGCTGATCGAGCTGGGCAGTGCCGATTCGAACCTGCCACAGATCGTGCGCGCGCATTTCGGCTTTGTCGAAGGCCGGCTGGTGAGTCAGGACAGTGACTCCCAGGCGGACTGGTTTCCCAAGGTCGTCGCCGGGCAATTGTGGGGCGCAGCCATGGCCGAGCGCAGTGACACCACCACCAACTCGGTGACGCTCAAGCCCACCGCCGATGGTTGGCAACTGGACGGCCAGAAGTATTACTGCACCGGCACCTTGTATGCCGACTGGGTCGCCGTGGCTGCCGCCGACGGTGCCGACTTTATCAGCGTGGTGGTGCCCACCGATGCGCCCGGCGTGACTCGCGTGGATGACTGGGATGGTTTTGGCCAGCGCCTGAGCGGCAGCGGCACCACGCGCTTCGACCGGGTAGCCGTGCCCGAACATCAGGTACTGCGGCGCTTCAAGCCCGGCGAATTGCGGGCCGAGTCATATATCTCGGCGTTCTACCAGTTGTTCCACCTCGCGACCCTGGCCGGGATCGCCCGGGCCGCGCTGCGCGATGCCGTGGAGTTTGTCCAGGGCCGCACCCGCGCGTTCGGTATTCCCGGGCAATCCAGCCCGCGCCTGGACCCGCTGGTGCAACGGGTGATCGGCAAGCTGTCGAGCCTGTCCTATGCCGCCGACAGCCTGGTACAGGCCACCGCGCAGGTGCTGCAAACCACCCATGAGGCTGTGCTCGACGGCTCCATCAGCGAAGCGCAATACGTCGACGCGGATGTGCGCACTTATCAGGCACAGCAAGTGATCCTGCCGCTGGTGTTGGAAGCCACCAGCCTGCTGTTCGAAGTCGGCGGTGCCTCGGCCACCAGCCAGGTACGGCGCCTTGACCGGCATTGGCGCAATGCCCGCACCCTGGCCTCGCACAACCCGGCGATCTACCGCGAACGGGCCCTTGGCGATTTCTACCTCAACGATGTCAGCCCCGCTGCCGCCTGGCGTGCCGCCCAGGAACAGGCGGTGGCTGACCACCCCGAGCATGCCAGCGCCCGCGATGAAGCCAGCGCCGTCTAACCCAAGGAACTTGCATGAAAGCGCAAATGAGCATTGGCATGAACATCCTCGGTTTCGGCGCGCACGCGGCGGCCTGGCGGGTCGGCGAAGTGCCGGCGGATGCCTATCTGGATGTGGAGTACTACCGCAATATCGCGCGCATTTCCGAGCGCGGCACCCTCGACGCGATCTTCCTCGCCGACGGCCCAGCCCTGGCGGGTGATGTGGCCACGCAGCCGGTGGGCCGCCTGGAGCCAACCATCCTGTTGACTGCCGTGGCCCTCGCCACGCAACACATCGGCGTGATCGCCACCGCCTCCAGCACCTATAACGACCCCTACAACCTGGCCCGGCGCTTTGCCTCCCTGGACCACATCAGTGCGGGCCGCGCGGCCTGGAATGTGGTGACCAACGCCACCGACGCCGCCGCGCAGAATTTCGGCCTGGCCAACCAGTTGCAACACGGGGAGCGCTATGCCCGCGCCGAAGAGTTTATCGATATCGCCTTCAAGCTCTGGGATAGCTGGGAAGACGACGCGATCATCGGCGATGCCAGCAACGGGCACTACGCACACCCTGGCAAGATCCATACCCAGGACTTTGTCGGCCAGCACTTTTCCATCAAGGGCCCGCTAAACCTGCCCCGCTCGCCCCAGGGTCGCCCGGTGCTGGTGCAGGCCGGCTCGTCGGAGGGCGGCAAGGCCCTGGGCTCGCGGTATGCCGATGCGATTTTCACCACCCAGACCAGCCTGGAAGATGGCCAGCACTTCTACCGCGACATGAAGCAACGCGCTCGGCAATGGGGGCGCAACCCCGAGCACCTGAAAATCATGCCGGGCCTGTCCACGGTGATCGGCAGCAGCGAGGCCGAAGCCCATGCGCGCTTTGATCAACTCAATGCCTACCACGGCGAACATGGCCTGATCCAGCAAGTGGCCGCGCGGATCGGCATCCCGGCCGAGGAGCTGGCGCTGGATGCGCCGCTGCCGTGGGCGCGGATCGGTGAAGTGGGCACTTATGAGAAAGGCTCCCAAGGGTTTCTCGAAGCCCAGCTCAACCTGGCCCGCCGCGAAGGCTTGACGGTGCGCGAACTGTCACGGCGCATCCTGGTCGGCCATCGGTTGCTGGTGGGCACCCCGGAACAAGTGGCTGACAGCCTGGAGCACTGGTTCCTTGCGGGCGCGGCCGATGGCTTCAACATCATGCCGGACATGTTTCCTTCAGGGGTCGAGGTGTTTGTCGATGAGGTGGTGCCGCTGCTGCGCAAGCGCGGGGTGTTCCGCCATGAGTACAGCGGTAGCACGTTGCGTGAGCACCTGGGGTTGCCGTATCCGCAGAGTCAGTATGCGAGGAGCCTGGCATGAGCACCTATGCAATTCCCTGGCGCTTTACCCTGGCCTTGCCGAACACCTTTCGTCCCGGCCTGTCACTGGCCTGGCTGTTTGTGATCGGCTTGTCGATCGCGGCGCTCGTGCCGCACTGGCTGACCGGTATCGACCCACTGGCCGCCGCCGCCCGCAACGCCTACCTGCCGCCCAGCAGCAGCCACTGGCTGGGCACCGATGAAAACGGTCGCGATGTACTCGCCCGCCTGATCCACGGGGTGCGCCCTTCACTGTTGATGGGCCTGGTGTCCACGGCCATCGGTCTGGGCGCCGGGATCATCCTCGGCTTGGCGGCAGGCCTTGGCCCGCGCTTGGTGGATGGCGCGATCATGCGCTTGATCGATGTATTGCTGGCGTTTCCCGACTTGCTGCTGGCCCTGGTGATCATCACGTTCTGGGGCCAGGGCCTGTGGATCACGCTGATCGCGGTGGGCGTGGCGAGCATCCCGCGCTTTGCGCGGATGGTGCGTGCGCAGACCCTGGTGGTGCGTGACGCCCCCTACGTCGAAGCCGCCACCACCCTCGGCCGGCATCGTGCAGCCGTGGTGTTTAGGCATGTGCTGCCCAATGCGGTCAAGCCGATCCTGATCCTCGCCACCATCGGTATCGGTCACAACATCATCACCGGCGCGGCCTTGAGCTTCCTCGGCTTTGGCGCTTCGCCGCCCGCGCCGGAATGGGGCTCGATGCTCGCCATGGGCCGCAACTACCTGGCCAACGCCTGGTGGCTGGTGGCCTGGCCGAGCGTGGCAATCATCCTGACGGTGGTGTCGATCACCGCCATTGGCCGTGACTGGCTGGCACGCAGCGAGGGTAAATCCCGATGAGTACGTTAGTGGATGTGCAAGACCTGCGGGTGCAGTTTGGCCACACACCGATTATCAAGGGCATATCGTTCAGCCTGACCGCCGGTGAATGCCTGGCGTTGGTGGGTGAGTCTGGCTCGGGCAAGACGGTGACCTCACGCACCCTCAGCGGCCTGAGCGGCGCCGGATCAAAGGTACAGGCCGAGCGCCTGGCGTTTGCCGGCACTGACCTGCGCCAGTTGGATGACCGTGCCTGGCAAGCCCTGCGCGGTGCGCAGATCGGCTTTGTGATGCAGGACGCCCTCGGCTCCCTCGACCCGCTGCGCCCGGTGGGCAAGGAAATTGCCGAACCGTTGCGCTTGCATACTGAGCTGGGTCGCGCTGCGCGCCAGGCACGGGTCATCGAGTTGCTACGTTCGGTGGGTGTCCCACAACCGGAACTACGCGCGTTGCAGTACCCCCATCAACTCTCGGGCGGGCTGCGCCAACGGGCCCTGATCGCCTCGGCGATTGCCGCAGGCCCGCGTCTGTTGATTGCCGATGAGCCGACCACGGCGCTGGACGCCACGGTACAGGCCCAAGTCCTGGCGCTGCTGGAGTCCTTGCGTTCGCAAGCCATGGCGATGCTGGTGGTCAGCCATGACCTGGCGGTCGTGTCGCGCCTGGCGGACCGGGTGGCGGTGATGCATCACGGGGTGATTGTCGAGCAAGGCCCGGTGGAGGCGATCCTGCATGATCCACAGCACCCTTACACCCAATCGCTGCTGCGGGCTGGGCGCGCCGTGCATTTCCAGCGTCCGGCCCGGGCGGCGCCGAAGCTGGCGCGTGTCGAGCGCTTCGACCTGCCATTGATCGAGGCGCGTCACCTGCAAAAAACCTTTATTGGCCCCGACGGTCAGCCCCATGTCGCGGTGCACAACGCCAGCTTCAGCCTGCGGGCCGGGGAAACCCTGGGGATTGTCGGCGAGTCTGGCAGCGGCAAGACCACCCTCACCCGCATGCTGCTGGGGCTGGAGCGCCCGGACGCCGGCGATGTGTGGCTTAACGGGCGGCCCTGGAGCGCGCTCAACGATCAACAACGACGCCAGTTGCGCCAGCGCATCCAGGTGGTGTTCCAGGACCCGCAAAGCTCGTTCGACCCGCGCTACACCGTGGCACGGGTGCTCAACGAGGCGCTGCAAGTGGCGGGTTTGCCACGCCAGGACTGGCCGGCACGCACCCTGGAACTGCTGGAGCTGGTGCGCCTGGATGCCAGCGTACTCAGTCGCCGTCCCCTGGAGCTTTCCGGCGGCCAGCGCCAACGTATCGCCATTGCCCGGGCGCTGGCGCCCAACCCCCAGGTGCTGGTGTGCGACGAGCCGGTGTCGGCCCTGGATGTGTCGGTGCAGGCGCAGATCCTCGCGCTGCTGGCCGACCTCAAGACCCGCCTGAAACTGGCCTGCCTGTTCATCTCCCACGACCTGGGCGTGATCAACCAGGTCAGCGAACGGGTGCTGGTGATGAAGGACGGCGAGGTGGTGGAAAGCGGCACTGTGCGTGACGTATTTGACCACCCCCAGCATGCCTACACCCGCGCCCTGCTCGACGCTATCCCGCAGATCGACCGGCCGGCCCCGGTGCCCGAACACCACTTCATTACCTACGCCATTGCCATATAAGGATTGTCATGAGCTTTTTGTCCGTGCCAGCGCTGTTGCAGCGTGCCGCCGTGTTATTGCCGCAGATCGCCGAGGGGGCCGCCGAACGCGAGCGCACCCGGCAACTGCCCCATGAGCAGATCCGCCAACTGGCCGCAGCGCGCCTGCTGACCCTGCGCATTCCCCAGCGCTACGGCGGCAGCGAGTCCAGTGTGCGCGAGGTGGTGCAGTTCGTGATCGACCTGGCGGCAGTAGATTCCAATATCGCCCAGTCGCTGCGCCCCAGCTTTGCCTTTGTCGAAAGCCTGCTGGTGCAAAAGTCCGAAGCCGAACGCCAGTTGTGGTTTGCCCACTACCTGCGAGGCGAAGTGTTCGGCAACGCAGGCTGGGAAATCGGCGGCGCCAACGGCCAGGTCAGTGCGCGGCTTGTGCCTGAGGGCGAGCACTTTCGCGCCAATGGCAGCAAGTACTACAGCACTGGCGCGCTATATGCCGACTGGGTCAGCGCGGTGGCGCTGGATGAAAACGAGGAACCGGTATCGTTCGTGGTGCCCCGCGACCGCGAAGGCCTGGAACTGGTGGATGACTTCGACGCCATGGGCCAGCGCCTGACCGCCAGCGGCACCACACGCCTGAACAACGTGCTGGTGCGCCGCGAGGAAATCCGCACGCGGGTGGTGGAGGAAGGCCAGCGTTCGATCATCACGCCGTTCCTGCAACTGTTCCTCGGCGCGGTGCAGGCCGGCATCGCGCGCAATGCCTTGAACGATGCGGTGGCCTTTGCAAAAGACCATGCGCGGCCAATCAAGCACAGCAGCGCCAGCCGCTCGGTGGATGATCCCTATGTGGCGTTTTCCGTGGGTGAGATCTCGGCCCGTGCGTTTGCTGCCGAAGCGGTGGTGTTGCGTGCCGCTGACAGCATCGACGTGGCCTGGGCCCACGACCTGGATCACGATGCGGTGACTCGCGCAGCCGTCGACGTGGCCCAGGCGCAATACATCGCCGCCGAGTCCGCACTCAAGGCCGCCGAACTGCTGTTTGACGTGGGCGGCGCTTCCACTACCGGACGCAGCCATAACCTCGATCGACACTGGCGCAATGCGCGCACTGTGGCCAACCACAATCCACGGCACTGGAAGGCCGCAGTGGTCGGCGCCTATCGGCTCAAGGGCAGCGAACCACCGACGTCGGGCTTGTTCTAGAGCCTTGCTCTCTGGTATTGCATAGCAACTGTCTGCGCTTTTAAGGAGTTCTCCATGATTTACCGCACACTGGGCCAGTCCGGGCTCAAGGTCAGCGCACTGACCCTGGGTACGATGATGTTTGGCGAACAGACCAACACCGAAGATTCGCTGCGGATCATCGACAAAGCCTGGGACCAGGGCATCAACTTCATCGACACCGCCGACGTCTACACCGGCGGGCGTTCGGAAGAAATTGTCGGCGAAGCCATCGGCCGTCATCGCACCGACTGGGTCGTGGCCTCCAAAGTCGGCTTCGGCCCACCGGACGGCCTGCCCAACCGCAGCGGCCTGAACCGCAAGCGTATTTTCAACGCGCTGGAAGCCAGCCTCACCCGCCTCGACACCGACTATCTGGACATCTACTACCTGCACCGTGAAGACCACGATACGCCGCTGGATGTCACGATTTCGGCGATTGGCGACCTGATCCGCCAGGGCAAGATCCGTTACTGGGGGCTGTCCAACTACCGGGGCTGGCGCATTGCCGAAGTGGTGCGCGTGGCCGAACGCCTGGGGGTCGACCGGCCGATCATCAGCCAGCCGCTGTACAACATCGTCAACCGCCAGGCCGAGGTGGAGCAGATCACCGCGGCCGCAGCCTATGGCCTGGGCGTGGTGCCTTACAGCCCGCTGGCCCGTGGCGTGCTCAGTGGCAAGTACGCGCCGGATATCACCCCCCAAGCGGGTAGCCGTGCCGCACGCCAGGACAAGCGCATCCTGGAAACCGAATGGCGCGTGGAGTCGCTGCGCATTGCCCAGCAGATCCAGCAGTACACCCAGGGCCGTGGCGTGGGGATTGTCGAGTTTGCGATTGCCTGGGTGTTGAACAACCAGGCGGTCAGCTCGGCAATTGTCGGCCCGCGTACGGAGGCGCAGTGGGATGCCTATACCGGGGCGCTTGAGGTGAAGATCAGTGCTGAGGATGAAGCGTTTATTGATTCGCTGGTGACGCCGGGGCATGCGTCGACGCCAGGGTTCAATGATGTGGGGCACTTTGTCTCAGGGCGTATCCACCGTCCCTGAGAACACCCCCTGTAGGAGCTCGATAGCGTCGACGCGGTGTATCTGCTAGACCGAGTTGAGGCTATCGCAGGCAAGCCAGCTCCTACAGGTTTTGAATGGCGAGATCATTCAACCCAGCGGCACATCCAGGCTGACCTTGACCCGGTCCATCACCACAATGCTGCGAAACCATTTGATATTGCGGTTCTCGTAGAACAGCGTGCGGGCCAGGGTTTCGTAAGCCTTCATGGTTTCCACCACGACCACCAGCATGAAGTCCGCATCGCCGGTGACGTAATAGCACTGCTGCACTTGTGGGATCGACATCTGCACCTTGAGCACGTCGAGGTCTTCGATATGGGTGCGCTCGGCGTGCACCTCCACCAGGATCGTGATCGGCTTGCCTACCGCGTCCTGATTGACCACCGCCGTATTGGCGCTGATCGCCCCGCCCTGCTCCATGCGCTTGATACGCCGCTGCACGGCTGCGGTCGACAGGTTGACCTGTTCGCCAATCACCCGCAGCGCGGTGGTGTTGTCGCGTTGCAGGTGCTTGAGAATCGCGCGGTCGAAATCATCCAGGGGCGGTTGGGGGCTGACGGGCATGCTGGCGAACCTTGGGCGTGAGAAAATTTCCCATAAAATGCCGTAAAACAGAGCAAACGTCTCACCTCAAAAGCAATATATTCCCACCTGAAATTCCCCCCTCTTTCGTTTGAATCGGTTTCGCGAGGATCGCGTGTCTAAAGGTGTTGTTTTATCGGTATTGGCCTCGGTGTTGTTTGCCGTGATGTATTACTTCACATCGCTGCTCACGCCGTTGAGCGGACTGGAAATTTTCGGCTGGCGCATGCTGCTGACCGTGCCGTGCATGACCGTTTTCATGGTGCTCAGCAGTGAGTGGCGCCAGGTCTGGGCGCTGCTGCAGCGACTGGCGGGCGAGCCACGGCTGATCGGCGCAATTGTGCTGTCATCGGTGTTGCTGGGCGTGCAGCTGTGGCTGTTCATGTGGGCGCCGCTCAACGGCCGCAGCCTGGATGTGTCCCTGGGCTACTTCCTGTTGCCGCTGACCATGGTCCTGACCGGGCGCCTGGTGTATGGCGAACAGCTGTCGCGGCTGCAATGGATCGCGGTGGTGTTTGCGGCGATTGGCGTGCTTAACGAGCTGTACCAGATGGGCGGGTTCTCCTGGGCGACGCTGCTGGTGATCATCGGCTACCCCATCTACTTCGTGCTGCGCAAACGCCTGGCCACTGACCACCTGGGCGGGTTATGGCTGGACATGGCGCTGATGCTGCCGGTGGCGTTCTGGTTTGTACAAAGTGGCGAACAGGGCTTCGCCGTGCTGGATGCCCATAAAGGCTTGTACGCCTTGATCCCGATGCTCGGGTTGATCAGTGCTTCGGCGCTGGTGTGCTACATCATCGCCAGCCGGCTGCTGGCGTTCAGCCTGTTCGGCCTGCTCAGCTATGTGGAGCCGGTGCTGTTGCTGGGGGTGGCGTTGCTGCTGGGGGAAAGTATCGGGCCGGGTGAATGGCTGACTTATATCCCGATCTGGTTGGCGGTGATGGTGTTGGTGTTTGAAGGGTTCAAGCACCTGATGCGTCAGCGCAGAGCCTGACCCAATAACTGTAGGAGCGAGCAAGCTCGCTCCTACAAAAAACCATGTCAGTCGGTGGTCAGCACGCCACGACGGACCTGGTCACGCTCGATCGACTCGAACAGGGCCTTGAAGTTGCCTTCGCCGAAGCCGTCATCGCCCTTGCGCTGGATGAACTCGAAGAATACCGGGCCCATCAGGGTTTCCGAGAAGATCTGCAACAGCAAGCGCTTGTCGCCGGCGACGGACGAACCGTCCAGCAAAATACCCCGGGCCTGCAATTGGTCCACCGGTTCGCCGTGGTTTGGCAGGCGGCCTTCGAGCATTTCATAGTAAGTGTCTGGCGGCGCCGTCATGAAGCGCATGCCAATCTTCTTCAACGCGTCCCAGGTCTTGACCAGGTCTTCGGTGAGGAAGGCTACGTGCTGGATGCCTTCACCGTTGAACTGCATCAGGAACTCTTCGATCTGGCCTGCGCCCTTGGACGACTCTTCGTTCAACGGGATGCGGATCATGCCATCCGGGGCGCTCATGGCCTTGGAGGTCAGGCCGGTGTATTCGCCCTTGATGTCGAAGTAGCGCGCTTCACGGAAGTTGAACAGCTTCTCGTAGAAGTTCGCCCAGTAGGCCATGCGCCCGCGATAGACGTTATGGGTCAAATGGTCGATGACCTTCAGGCCCGCGCCCACCGGGTTGCGGTCCACACCGTCGATAAACACGAAGTCGATATCGTAGATCGAGCTGCCTTCACCGAAACGGTCGATCAGGTACAGCGGCGCGCCGCCGATGCCCTTGATGGCCGGCAGGTTCAGCTCCATCGGGCCGGTTTCGATATGGATCGGCTGGGCACCGAGTTCCAGGGCGCGGGTGTAGGCCTGCTGCGAATCCTTAACGCGGAACGCCATGCCACACACCGATGGACCGTGCTCGGCGGCAAAGTACGAAGCGATGCTGTTGGGTTCGTTGTTGAGGATCAGGTTGATCCCGCCCTGGCGGTACAGGTGCACGTTTTTCGAGCGGTGGCTCGCCACCTGGGTGAACCCCATGATCTCGAAGATCGGCTCAAGGGTGCCCGGGGTCGGCGATGCAAATTCAATGAATTCAAAGCCCATCAGGCCCATTGGGTTTTCGTATAGATCTGCCATGATTTGGCGCCTCATCATCTTTTTAGAATTAAATTAATTAATTGCCAGCAAGGATGAGGTGGGCAGGTGGCGCACAGGAAATGCCCCGCACGCTGCGGGCGAGGAAGTCACCGTAGATGAGTTGGAACCCGAGTAGCTTCATGGTTGGATCATTCTCTTACGGGCGTCTCTGACGGACGAGGCCTGCGGGATGTCAGGCGCTTATTCTTGTATGCGTAAACCGATTCTACACAGCGTAAACAGCTTTGTCCGTATTCCTTATCAAATCCCTATGCCCTGGCGGGCGCAAGGGGTTTATTGCACAGGTAGATGCCCAGCAGGATCAACGCCCCACCGAAGAACATCGCAGTGCTGAGCTGTTCGTCCAGCAGCAACGCACCACACACCACCGCCGTCAGCGGGTTGAGGGCGATAAACACACCCGCACGGGTCGCACCGATACGCCGGATACCGTCGTAATACCCGATGTAGGCCAGGGCCGAGCCCAATACGCCGAGGTAAAGCAGGCCCAACAAATGCGGCCAATGGATGGCATCCAGCGCTTGCACTGTCAACCGGCCACTCACCAGGGTGGTGAGGCACAGCATCAAGGTGCCCAGCAGCACCGACCAGGTCACCGTCTGCAAGGGGCCAAGGCTATGGTTCAGCGTGCGTGAGCCCAGGGAATACACGCCCCAACTCAGCACACAGCCAAAAATCAACAGGTCGCCAATCCACGCATCAGCCCTGCCCTGCAACAGCAATGGGTTGCGGCTGACAATCACCCACGCGGCGCCGCCCAGGCACAGCACGATACCCAGCACTTGGCTGCGCCCCAAGCGCTCCTTGAACCACCAGCATGACGCCAGGCCAATCACCGCCGGGTTGAGGGCCACAATCAAGGAGGCGCGCGAGGCATTGATAAAATGCAGGCCATAGAAAAAGCACAGGTTGTAGAAAAAAATCCCGAAAAAGCCCAGCAGCACTAACCGCGCCATTTGCGCAGGCGTCGGACACGCCAGGGGGATCCGGGCAAAGGCCATGAACAGCAGCAACGCCAGGCTCGCCAGGATAAACCGCAGGCTTGCCGTCAGCAGCGGGTCCAGATCTGCGGCGAGGAATCGCCCGGCAACAAAAGTGCCACCCCAGATCATGGTTACGGCCGCGAGCTTGGCGTAGGTCAGGCGGTCACCCGCAAGTACAAAGGTTGAACCGGGCATAAGGATCCTGAGTATTTGGGAGGCTGTTTGGCGTATTATTTTCCTAATGCCAAGTCATCGTAAAATGAGTAAAACCTCATGACCCTCACGCAATTGGAAATTTTCTCGCTGGTGGCACAACTCCAGGGGTTCACCAGTGCTGCCCATCGCCTGGGCATCAGCCAATCGGCGGTGTCCCATGCCATCAAGTCTTTGGAGCTGGAGCTGGGGGTGGAACTGTTCCGCCGCCAACAGTCGCGGGTCGAACTCAGTGATATCGGCCAGCAACTGCTGCTGCGGGCACGGGCGATGCTGGGGCTGGCCACTACGCTGCAACAGGAAGCGGCCGATGCCCGAGGGATGAAAAGCGGTACCTTGCGCATCGGCTCCTTCGGGCCAACTGCATCCATTCGCCTGCTGCCCAGGATCCTCGAACACTTTCGCCAGGCCCATCCGGGGATCGAGGTGCATGTGGACGAAGGCCCCGATCGCCAAGTGCTGCAGTGGCTCGAAGAGCGGCGCATTGACGTGGGCTTTGTGGTGCTGGAACAGGAACGCCTGGACACTGTTGCACTGTTCGAAGACCAGATGGTCGCCCTGCTGCCCGAGGGCCATGCCCTCGCCCATCAAGCCAGCGTCAAGCTCAAGGACTTGTGTCACGACCCGTTTGTCCTGACTGAGGCGGGCTCCTCGGAGTTGGTGGAGCGACTGTTCCACAGTGCCCGGCTCAAGCCCAATGTGCGCTATCGTTGCTCGCAACTGCTCAGCACCCTGGATACCGTCAGCCGGGGTGCGGGTGTGAGTGTGGTGGCCCAGGCCTCATTGCCGCAGGACGGCCAGCCACGCTACGTACAGCGGCCGTTATCGCCCAAGGTCGCGCGGCAGATCGGTTTGGCGGTGCTGGACCGACGCCAGTCCTCTCCGGCGACCCTGGCTTTTATCCAAATGGCGCAGCAACTCTTCCCTTTATCGCAAAAGGCTGTGTAGGCGCCGGCTTGCCAGCGAAGATCCAGAGAGCACCCCGGGGTCGCTGCCTACAGGGGGCTGAACGGCGCTTCATGAGTGCGGGTGTTGCCATGATCGTCCAGGGTGGTGAATTGCACCAGCGCCCCGCCCGCCCCACTGCCCGACGGCCCATGCAGGGTGACGGTAGCGGTGGAACGGGGGGCAAGCATCGGTGGGTCATCATTGCGGTACTGACGGCCATCGGCACCCAGCACAACGCTGGCCAGGCTCACGTGATAAGCACTGGGGTTGTGCACCTGCAGGGCGTTGCCCTTGAGCAAGCGCCATCTCAAGTCTTGAGCCGCCTCCTGCGCTTGCCCTGGCAACCGCGGCGCACGCAAAAACAGTTTGATCCGGCTGCGAAACGCGAGCTGCAGCGCATGGCTTGCGTCCGTCGCCGGCCGGATGCCCAGCACATTCAGCCAATAGACTTGCTCCACATCCGCCGATGCTGGCTCCCCGTGATAAACCACTCTTAGCGCCTGGCCTTGACCTGCATCCATGCGCAGGATCGGCGGAGTCACGGTAAAGGGGACGTCACTGTACTCAGGGCGCACCTGGGGATCACCCGCGTCAATCCAGACCTGCACCAGCCTCGGGCTATCCGCCTGATTCGTCAGGTTGAGCGTGACTTGGCCCGAGGCGGCCGGGTAAATCAGACGGGTCCGGTCAATCACGATTTCAGCGCGGGCACTCCACACCACCAGCCCGCCCAATACCCCCAGCGCCAGACGTACCCAGGTCCAGCTCATCGGTAGCTCAAGGTAAAGGTGGCCAGGCCATTGGCCGTGCCGGGATGAACCGTCGGCTCGGTCTGCAGGTAACGCGCCGTCAGCGTTATCTGAAAGGCGCCATTGCCGGTGCTGCCGGCCTGCCATTGATTGGGGTTATCCGGCGCATTGGAGTCCGCGCCATAACTCAATACGGCGTTGCCATGGAGCAGTTGCAGGGCGACGCCGGTGGCGGTCGAATCGCCCGTCAACGTCAGGCGATCGCTGCGGTTGGCCGGTTGAATCTGGTCGGTCAACGTCAGCAGCACATCTTGACTGCCGCCCGTCCCACCCGCGCACTGCAGCTGGATATCGCGGCTGGCGCTGCCGGCAACACTGCCCACACCCCTGAACTGCGTAGCGGCCACAGCACCCAGATTGATCGGGACCGAGGGTGTGGACACCGAGCAGGTGGGTTTGAGGGGGGGTCCGACAACGATAGACCCGAAGGTGAATAAATGGGGGAAGTTGAACTCCGGATGGACCCTGAACTCTGCAAACGGCTGCGGATACAGCACCCCGCCGCTGATCGTGCCGGTCACGAAGAACACCACTCGAACGCGCACGCCCCAGGTTGCGAGGCCGGGCCGAAGGGGGCCACGCAAGATCGTGATGCCCTGGCTGATGCTCTTCCACTCGCCGCCCTCACGGTCCTGTGCCATCAAGCCAAAACCCACGCCGACCATACCCGTCGTATAGATCGGCAGCGACAACCCGGAGTGGCCAAAATACTTGCCGGTAAACCGCATGTTCCTGGCCACGCCCAGGTACGACCAGTGATCGGAGACGATGCCCGCGGCATAGGAACAACTCACGGCGTTGAGGGCATCGAGCGCATAACCCTGGGGGTTGCCCAAGACCTGCCCCATCCGTGGATTGGCCGGCACACTGATGGACGCGATGGAAAGCGCCACGGGAGGCTCGGGATAGCAACTGACATTGGCCTGCACATCGCAGGCAGCCAGTGTCGCAACGAGCATCAGTGTGGCTAGAAACAACTGGCGCATATTACAGCTCATCGCACGGTCACCTCTCGACCCGCCCTGCCCCTCACGCATTGTCCCTGCACCAGCTCGGCACGGGCCTGGCGTCCGGCTGCCTGGGGTGGCAAGCGGTAGTGGATATAGCAACGGTCGACGGCGGTCTCGCTCCACTTGACGGTGAGCGTGCCCTGATCGGCAATGCCCCTGACAAATGCCTTGCTGGCCTGGCCAATCACCCCGACTTCGCTGCCTTGCTCATCAAATACCTGGGCTGCAAATGGCAACGGCTTGCCGCTTTCCCGCAGGGCCTTGACTACCACCGCCCGCCCCGCCACGGTGGCGAAGCGCAGGCGCGAGACGGCCCCCGAGGTGGGCACGACTTGTTGTGTGGTCTCCTGGAGTTCCACGTCATACGCACTGCCGTCAGGGTCGACGCCCACGGTATTGGCCTGGAACGCCCGCAGCGACGGCACCACGGCATAGCCGTTACGATCAACCCGCAGGTGATGACCGTTGCTCAACCGTGCCCCCTGGGCATCAGGCACGTGAACCAGGGCCGCCGCCTCGCCGAGGTAGTGCGAGAACGTCACACCCTCGTCGTGCACCACCAGGCCGCCGTCGGCACTCAACGAAAGCTGGCTGCTGTCATGGCTCTGGCCATAACCCACCCGCCATGCCGCCGTGCTCGCGTTGTAGCCGGCATGCGCATTGAAACTACTGGTCTGGGCTGACGCGCGGCTGCCAGAGAGGCCATAGTTGAGCGTCGCGTCATCATCCAGCATGCCGTTGATAGCGATCTGCTGCTGACTGCTGCGGCTGTCACCGGTACTGCGGCTCAAGGTGCTGCTCAGACTGGGCGCGCGGAGACTGCTGCCCAATGGCAGCGACAACGTCATCATCAGGCGGTTGTCGACATGGCCGGCGTTGTCCGAGCGAGCAAAGAACACCTGCTCGCTTTCTTCCAGATGGTTGGCCGGATGATGGGCTTCAACTCGCGAGCGCTGGGCGCTGAGGTTCCAGTTGAGCCGGCGCCAGGTGGTGCCATAGCTCAGGTTGTAAGAGGTCTCCCGCCCCTGGTGTGAGCCCCAGTACTGGGTAGAACTGGCATAGAAGCCCAGCGTGCCGGCCCCCAGTTGCTGGCTGACGGTCAGGTCGATACGACTTTTCTGTCGGGCATAGGTGCCAATGTCCAGGCCTTGGCGCCCCAACTCCCGCACGTTGACCGCATCCGTCAGGTTCAGATAGCCCACCGTGGAAAAACGATAGGCCCCCAACACCAGGTGGGTGCCTGTCTGGGCCAGTTGCCTGTTGTACCCCACACCATAATTGCGCCCCGACAGCACAGCGTGCCCAGGGATCCGCGTGCGGGAGCCGGTGGTGTCCAGCGAGAACGCACCCAGGGCGGTATTGAGTGCCAACCCGGCCTTACCCTGGGCATAACCTTGGGCAAAACTGCTCCCGCCATACAGCGTCAGGTCATCCAGCACGCCATGCTGCAGCGCCCCTTGAAACGCCAGGGGAGCCTGGCCCTCAACCCCCTTTTGGCGGACTTGGCCGAACGTCATGTCGTAGCGACTGGCATGGCGGCGCAGCAGTTGCGGCGCCACGGAGAAAGGCACGCTGTAGCTGTATTGGCGACCATCGACTTCCCTGACACTGACGCTCAGATCCCCACCACCTGTGGGATACAAATCACTGATCACAAATGGGCCGGGCGCCACCGTGGTCTCGTACAGCGTATAGCCGTTCTGGCTGACGGTAACGGTTGCATTACTGTCCGCAATCCCCCGCACCACAGGCACATAGCCTTGCTGCGAAGGCGCCAGCATTTGCTCGTCGGTGCCCAGGCTGATGCCCCGCATGCGGGTACTTTCCAGGATCTGGCCGCTGCTGAAGCTGTCACCTACGGTCAGGCGTGATTGCCAGGCCGCCAGGCTGCGTTGCGCGTAGATGGCCGTATTCTGATAAGGCTGGGCACCATCACGCGAATCCCATGCCTGCGCGCCCTGGTGCCGCAAGCGCCAACTGCCCAGGTTGATACCACTGTTCAGGCCCAGGTAGGCACGGTCTTCGCCACTGCCCGCAGTCATGGTCGCGGCACTTAAGTTGTAGCTGAGCAACCCGGCATCGATGCCCTCGTCCCACTGGCTCGGGTCGACGGTATCGCGCGCAGTCGGCGCCAGGTAGAGCTGGGGTACGCTGAGGGCCAGTTGCAGGGCACCGGGATCGACGTTACTGGAGGCCATGGGAATCCACTGCGAGAGATCCCCACACAGCGGGCCGGGGGCTGCGGGCCGGTCAGTTTCAACCTTGTTTTTCACGACACCCAGCCGAGCCAGCAGCGGCCAGTCCAGGCACGGGCTCACATCGGCCTGGCCGGGAAGCTCGATAAACGCCAACTCATGGCGCCCGACTGGCTGGCCATTGAGCTGCACATCAACGCGATATGTGCCAGGCGCCAGGCTGTCGTGGCGGTTGAAGCGGGAAATATCGACTCCCGGTACCAGACCACTGGAAAACGCTTCCAGGTCAAAGGTGACCGAAGACGCCAGGGCCTCAGGGCCGATAAAAACCGTCAGGAGCTGGCTGAACACCACGATGACGGGAAGGCACAGGGCAGCACGCCTGCCCTTCCACAGTTGCATGTAAAAAAACATAAGTCAGACTTCAAGTCGCTAAAGGGGTGCCCAGCGGGGTGCCGAGAACCCACCGAAATCGTCGATGTACTGGAACTGCACCCGCGCATCGGCGGGCACCACCTGCATCAAGGGAGGCAGGGCAAGGTCCAGGCTGGCAAAGGGCGCAACCATGCCTTGCTGGTCGGTCGCAATCACCTGCTCGCCCATCACTACCGCCACCTCATGAAACGTCACATGGAACGGCGATGGGTTGAACACCCTAAGTGCTGCCTGTTTGCCGGTACGCAAGGTCCAGGTCAGTTGCTCGGGTGCATCCTGGGAATTGCCTGACAAGCCCCGGGGCCGGAAAAACACCTTGGTGCGAATGCGAAAGGCAAAACGCAACTGGTTCTGGCGCTCTTCATCCGCGCTGGCTGGCGGCGACCGCGTCTGGGGCGGCACTTCCAGCACGTTGAGCCAGAACAGTGACTCCTTGTCGTCGGGCAACGGCTCCTGGGTGTAGGCCAGGCGTATGGCCTGGCTCTTGCCCGGGTCCAGGCGAAACACCGGTGGGCTGATGCTAAATGGCACATCACTGTGTTCAGCCGTCAGTTGTGCATTGCCCACATCCATCCACACCTGGACCAGACGTGCAGCCTGCTGGTCATCGTTGCTCACCCGTACGGTGATTTCCCGACGCGGCTCGGCATAGATCTGGCGCGTGCCACTGATGATCACCCCGGCCTGCGCCTGCGCGAAGGCCAGGCACAGGCAAATCGCAAGGGGCAGGCGTACGCAAGGCATGGTTCGCGCCCTCGCTTGTCAGGGAAAGATCACCGAATACTGCACCGCCGTACTCACCAGCCCTACTCCCGCCGCACCGCCAGTGGCAATGTAACGTGCAGCAAAGGGCAAGGTCGCCAGCCCGCCTGTGACAGTGGCGGTGGTCGAGACATGGCCGGTACGCAAATCCATCGGCTGCAGGGTTGCGCCGTCGAGAATCTGCACTTCTACTTTGGCGGCGGCGGTTTTTGGGGCGGTATTGCGCAAGTTGCCCGTGGCCGGGTTGATGGCCGGGCTGGTGCTTTCATACAACACGGCAACCTTGGTCGCATCTGCGCAACTGGCGCCACCCCCCACGTAGATAAAAAACGGCTTGGAACTGGCAGTCGCGCCCGCCGTCGACAGGGCACTGGCTTGTACCTTGTCCAGGACTACCGGAAAGTTTGCCCCGGAGCCAGCAACACCGCCAGTTCCGCCACTGATCGTGCAGGTGGTGCCGGTAATTTCGCCCGTCAGGGTAATGGTGCCATCGGCGGCAGAGGCCACAGGTACGAGGAAGCCACTGGCAAGCAACATGACTATCGCCAGGAGGTTGTTTTTCATTACGCAAGTTTTCCTAAGTGTTAAGTAGATGCCTCGGCACACGACGCGCAGGCACAAGCCCGCTCGCCGGATTCGGGCTTAATGACGCAAAAGGGGCTGGATCTTGAATGGCAGGTTGTTTATCAGGGCCAGCACTGATCCAAGCAATAACGCAATGGACCAAACAACCTTTCCTCGTCAAAATGTGTTGCAAAGTTTGGCAAGGTTAAAAAACACCCACAACTGGCCAAGTGGCTAGGTCCGCACGTGAAACATGCTTATTTCCATAGGCCAACTATCCTCCTGACATTCGACGTATTGCCTGTAGCCGTTGCCAGGCGTCTCCCCCCACTTCGCTACAGGCTGCATAAATGCCACTCACCATCAAAGGCCCGCGCAAACGCACCGCCCGTTACTTGATCACAGCCCTGTGTGGCCTGCTGCCGATACTGCTGGGGGTGGTCATCCTGTACATGCAGGCCCAACGGACTCTGGAGCAAAGTACCGAGCAGACGGCCGTCGAGGCCGTGCGCCAGTTCGACCTGATGCTCGACAACACCGCCCTCGCCGCCCAGGCCCTGTTGCCACTGGCAGGCAATGACTGTGACAACGCGGCGCAACTAGCACTTCGCGAGCAAGTCACCCGACGCCCGTTCGTGCGCGCCACCACGCTGTCCTGGCAAAAAACCATTTATTGCAGCTCGTTGTTTGGCGACGCCTATGTGTCACCGGTCAACCCTGACGACTACGTCAATGGCCGCTTGTGGCTGATGAATGGCAACCCGGTCACGCCTGATACCGCACTGTTGGTGTACCGGCTGGTGGACGGTGACAAGGCCGCGTTTGCCTCGATTGACGGCTATCACCTGACAAATGCCCTGCGCCTTATCAGTCGTTATGCTGACTTGGTGTTGCAGGTCGGGCCCAATTGGCTGGGCAGCGACGGCAAAGTCCACGCCACCCCACCACCGGTATTTGCCGTGGCCCACCACCAGCTCGGCTCCCAGCGTTACGCTTACAGCGTGGAGGCCGGGATGCCCGAAGGTGAAGTGTGGCGTTACATGGAAGCGCGCTACCCGGCCTTGTTCAGCCTCCTGGTGTTCTTTGGCGTGCTGGCAGGCGTGCTCGCGCACTGGCTGCAAAAACGCTCCTCAGCGCCCACCCATGAGCTGCAGCGGGCGCTGGGCGCCAATGAATTCGTAGCGTATTACCAACCGGTGGTTCGCGGCGACACCCGGCAATGGGCCGGCTGTGAAGTATTGATGCGCTGGCAGCATCCAAAGGAAGGCCTGGTGCGCCCGGACCTGTTTATCCCCCTGGCCGAGCACTCCGGGCTGATCGTGCCTATGACCCGCGCCTTGATGCGCCAGGTCGCCACACAACTGGCGCCCCACGCCGCTCGCCTGGGCGACAATTTCCATGTGGGGATCAATATCACCGCCAGGCATTGCCAGGACCTGGAGTTGGTGCAGGACTGCCGGGAATTCCTTGCGGCCTTTAAGCCGGGCCAAGTCCTGTTGACGCTGGAGTTGACCGAGCGCGAACTGATCGAACCCACCGACGTGACTCGCCAACTGTTCCAGGCCCTGCACGAACTGGGCGTGCTGATCGCCATTGATGACTTCGGCACTGGCCACTCCAGCCTGGGTTATTTGCGCAACTTCAATGTTGACTACTTGAAAATCGATCAAAGCTTTGTCGCAATGATCGGCGTCGACGCACTATCGCGGCATATACTCGACAGCATCATTGAATTATCCGGCAAGCTTGACTTGGGCATCGTGGCAGAAGGTGTGGAAACCCAAGAGCAATGCGACTATCTGGCGGCGCAAGGCGTGGACTTCTTGCAAGGCTACCTGTTTGGCCGCCCGGTGCCTTTTGACGCCTTCATTAAGTCTTTGCAGTGAAATTGAATATCCATCTAGCAGGATGATGAAATATTGTTATTTATACAAAAGACATGATTTACTCGTGACTCATTAACTACTACAATTTTTCCTGCCTGCGCTGAATCGGCAGGAGAGCCACTTTTTACCGAGTCACGCTGAGGCTCTTGGCTTATAGCTTTGTTTGCAGTTGGTATCAGCCAAATACACTATTGGAGTAAAGATTTTGTCCAGACTCGCCGAATTTCGCGCAGCAGAAAAAGCCCTTCAAGAGCAGCTCGCCCAGCTGGAATCCCTGAAGAACGACGCTGGTTTGAAGAAAGAAATCGAATTTGAAGAAAAACTTCAAGGGCTGATGAAAACCTACGGCAAGAGCCTGCGCGACATCATTTCCATCCTTGATCCAAACCCAGGCAAATCGGGCATCCAGGTAGCTGCCGCACCAAAAACCCGCCGTGCACGCGTGGTCAAGGTGTATCACAACCCGCACACGGGTGAACTGATTGAAACCAAGGGCGGCAACCACCGCGGCCTGAAAGCCTGGAAAGAACAGTATGGCGCAGCCACTGTAGACTCCTGGCTTCGCGGCTAATACTGGCGCACTAATAAAAAGCCCTGCAGACGCAGGGCTTTTTTGTTTTTGCGCTTCGCTTTCAAACCCTGTGGTTTTCGAAAGTGAATTTTGAAATACATTCCAGTGGGTACAAACCCGCCCAGCGGGCGCTGAGCGCCAATGCCGGATAGTTGTGCGCTAATCGTCACTGAACCAGGCCAGGCATCTAGCCTTCACCCATCAAAGTTTCAAGCTTGCACGCACCGAACTGACTTCTTCCTTACTCGCCGCATAAGCATCAGCGTGTCCGGCGTATGAAAAAACATAGGCCTTATTCGTATCAACAGCGCCCACCAGTGTTTGCGAGAGCACATGCCGACCGTTCTCGGTAACGACGCAGGTAGTTTCCAGCGCCTCAAGGCGACTTAAAGTGGTCGAGTGCATCTTGTTACAAACACTTTGATAACCACTGCGGGCAAAGTCCTTCTGGATAGACTTGCGCATCTGAAGCAGCACACCTTGCAGATTGACCACATGTCCAGGCTCGATCGGTGTACCCGTCAGCTCCATGACCATCTGTGTCTCGCCGTTTTCATTGTTCTTTATTGCACGCTGGCGAGATACCGGTGACGGCGTGGCCGGCGCGTCGGCATCCGACACCACTTCTTCTACCTGCCAGCCGCTAGGCCAATGAATCTCGGGATCTGCCGCCAGTACAGCAGTGCTGGCCAAGATCAGGCACAAGGTGCTCAACAGCGGTTTGTTCGATCGGCTCATTGCAAAAAACACTCGAAGTTCAAGCCGTAAAGTTTGAGCCTGCGCGTGGGATGGTCGCAAGGCCCGCGTAAGCTTTTTCATTTGGCGCGGCCGGCGCGGCTTGCGTATCATGGCCCGGCTGCACGGATGCCTGTCAGCCGCAAGCCAAAGGACCGCTCAAGTCACGAGCTGCGTCTGCCCCATTTTTTCTGGAGGGCCCATGAGCCTGCACGAATTGAATACCTTCCCGGGCGTCACTGCCCAACCCGACACCGCCACGTCGAACTTCGTGTTCAACCACACCATGTTGCGGGTCAAGGACATCACCAAGTCGCTGGACTTCTACACTCGCGTCCTGGGGTTCTCCCTGGTTGAGAAACGCGACTTCCCGCAAGCTGAGTTCAGTCTGTACTTCCTTGCCCTGGTCGACAAGGCGCAGATCCCCGACGATGCCGCCGAACGCACCCAGTGGATGAAGTCGATCCCGGGCATCCTGGAACTGACTCACAACCACGGCACCGAAAACGATGCCAACTTCGCCTACCACAATGGCAACACCGACCCGCGCGGCTTTGGCCATATCTGCATTTCGGTGCCGGATATCGTTGCGGCCTGTGAGCGCTTTGAAGCGCTGGGCTGTGACTTCCAGAAGCGCCTGACTGATGGCCGCATGAAAAGCCTGGCGTTTATCAAGGATCCGGATGCGTACTGGGTCGAAATCATCCAGCCAGCGCCGCTGTAAACACCCACAAAAGCTGCACCCACAAAAAAACCCATGATCGCTCATGGGTTTTTTAGTTGCAGGCCTTACGCTCGGATCAGGTGATCAAAAGCACTCAGGGAAGCCTTGGCACCCTCACCCACCGCAATCACGATCTGCTTGTACGGCACCGTCGTGACGTCACCGGCGGCAAATACGCCTGGCAGTGAAGTCTCGCCACGGGCATCGACAATGATTTCGCCACGGGGTGACAGCTCCACCGTGCCTTTGAGCCAATCGGTGTTGGGCAGCAAACCGATCTGCACAAAGATGCCTTCCAGGTCGATGGTCTTGAACTCGCCGGTATCGCGGTCCTTGTAGGCCAGGCCGGTGACTTTCTGGCCATCCCCCTTGACCTCGCTGGTCAGCGCACTGGTGATCACGTCAACGTTTGGCAGGCTGTAGAGCTTGCGCTGCAACACGGCGTCGGCGCGCAACTTGCTGTCGAACTCCAGCAAGGTCACGTGGCTGACAATACCGGCCAGGTCGATGGCCGCTTCAACGCCGGAGTTACCGCCGCCGATCACCGCCACACGCTTGCCCTTGAACAGCGGGCCATCGCAATGCGGGCAGAAGCATACGCCCTTGGCCTTGTATTCCTGCTCGCCCGGCACCCCCATTTCACGCCAGCGCGCACCAGTCGCCAGGATCACGGTCTTGGACTTGAGGGTCGCACCGCTCTCGAAGCGAATCTCATGCAACTCGCCGGGATTTTTCGCCGGGACCAGGCTGCTGGCACGCTGCAGGTTCATGATGTCCACGTCGTACTGACGCACGTGGGCTTCCAGGGCGCTCGCCAGTTTCGGGCCTTCGGTTTCCTGCACCGAGATGAAGTTTTCGATGGACATGGTGTCCAGCACTTGCCCACCAAAACGCTCGGCGGCCACACCGGTGCGGATACCTTTGCGTGCAGCGTAGATTGCAGCCGCAGAACCGGCCGGGCCACCACCGACGACAAGTACATCAAAGGCGTCCTTGGCGCTGATTTTTTCGGCAGCCTTTTCGATGCCGCTGGTATCCAGCTTGGCGAGGATTTCTTCCAGGCCCATGCGACCCTGGCCGAAGTTCACCCCGTTGAGGTAGACGCTGGGCACCGCCATGACCTGGCGCTCGTCGACTTCAGCCTGGAACAGCGCGCCATCAATCGCGACATGGCGGATGTTCGGGTTGAGCACCGCCATCAGGTTCAGCGCCTGGACCACGTCCGGGCAGTTCTGGCAGGACAGCGAGAAGTAAGTCTCGAAGTTGAACTCACCTTTAAGGCTGCGAATCTGTTCAATCACTTCGACACTGGCCTTCGAGGGGTGGCCACCGACTTGCAGCAGGGCCAGCACCAACGAAGTAAATTCATGACCCATGGGGATACCGGCAAAACGCAGGCTGATATCGGCACCCGGGCGGTTGATGGAGAACGACGGCTTGCGCCCGTCATTGCCATCGGTTTTCAGGGTAATCAGCGTGGTGAGGCTGGTTACGTCCTGCAAAAGAGCAAGCATTTCCTGGGATTTCGCACCGTCGTCGAGGGAGGCGACGATCTCGATCGGCTGGGTGACCCGTTCCAGGTATGACTTCAACTGAGCTTTAAGATTGGCGTCCAACATACGGGCGATTTCCTATTAATTCGGTTTATTGCAGACAAAAAAACGCCCGAGCGAATCTCGCCCGGGCGTTTCGTGGGCGGATGCAGCTTACTTAGTCGGTGCGCAACACCGCCCTTGATACTTCACAGACTTAGATCTTGCCGACCAGGTCCAGGGACGGAGCCAGGGTAGCCTCGCCTTCTTTCCACTTGGCTGGGCACACTTCGCCTGGGTGGGCAGCGACGTACTGGGCAGCCTTGATTTTGCGCAGCAGCTCGGAAGCGTCACGGCCAACGCCGCCGTCGTTCAGCTCAACGATCTTGATCTGGCCTTCTGGGTTGATCACGAAGGTGCCACGGTCTGCCAGGCCAGCTTCTTCGATCAGCACGTCGAAGTTGCGGGAGATGGTCAGGGTCGGGTCGCCGATCATGGTGTACTGGATCTTGCCGATGGCTGGCGAGGTGTTGTGCCAGGCAGCGTGGGCAAAATGGGTGTCGGTGGACACACTGTAGATCTCGACGCCCAGTTTCTGGAATTCGGCGTAGTTGTCAGCCAGGTCTTCCAGTTCGGTTGGGCAAACGAAAGTGAAGTCGGCTGGGTAGAAGAATACGACAGACCACTTGCCTTTCAGGTCAGCGTCCGACACGTCTACGAAGTTGCCGTTTTTGTAAGCGGTCGCTTTGAACGGTTTTACTTGGCTGTTGATGATAGGCATCGTTGACTCTCCGTCAGGGGTTAGTAAGTTGATGAGTGAATCCTACCCAGTCTCATCGCCGATGGCTCATTGGCAAACCTGATGCTGCCGATTGGTTTTGGCTATCAACACACTGTATTAATAGAAGAAATCTTAAAGCAGCGGATCGCGGATCTGAGTCATGCCAAGAAAGGGCGTCGCTTCAACATAGCGCATGGCTGACTTCATGTCCTTCCAGCCGACATACGTCATCAACGACTTCAAATCCCAACCGCTGCGATGGGCCCAGGTGGCAAAGCCACGGCGCAGGGAGTGACTGGTGTACTGCTCGGCGGCAATGCCTGCACGCTCAAGGGCCTGGCGCAGCAGCGGGATCACGCTATTGGCATGCAACCCCTCCTCCCCCAGATTGCCCCAGCGATCAATCCCGCGAAACAGCGGGCCGCGCACCAGGGCCGAGGCACTCAGCCATTCAATGTAGGCCTGCACGGGGCACAGGCGCAGCAGCGCGGGGGTTTGATAAGTGCGCCCGAGGTTTTCACGATCACTCTTGCTGCGCGGCAAGTACAAGGTGATGCCCGCGCCCGGCACCGCCTGCACGTGTTCGATCTGCAGCCGGCACAACTCATCGCTGCGAAAGCCGCGCCAAAAGCCCAGCAGGATCAATGCCGCGTCGCGCTTGGCGCGCAACCAGCCCGGGCGATCACCGGCAGCTCGGGCTTGCTCGCCTTCGCGTTCAAGCCAGCCAACCACCTGTTCCAGGTGCTGGAGCTGCAAGGGTTCGGCCTGTTTTTCCTGGGCGGGATGCAAGGCGCGAATCCCCTTGAGCACCTTGCGCACTACCGGCGCCTTGGTGGGGTCGGGAAAGCCCTGGCTGGAATGCCATTGCGCCAGCGCCGACAAGCGCAGTTTCAGAGTATTGACCGATAACACCCCAGCATAGGCCACCAGGTAACGCGCCACGCTGTCGCTGGTGGCGGGCAGGAAACCACCCCAAGTCACTTCAAAGTGCTCGATAGCCGCGCGGTAGCTGCGGCGGGTGTTGTCACGGGTGGCGGCGTTCAGGTAGCGATCAAGTTCACTCATACCGCTATCGGGCAAGCCGGCTCCTACAGGGATTGGTGTACGGACATTGGGCTGCAATTGAGTCCAATGGGCACTGACACGGGATAATACGCCAATATCCCATCTTATAACTCATCAATTTATACGTTTTGTTATTCATGATATATTACGTATATACATACTACATACCACAGTACTAAATCGACGGAGACCCCATGGCTCGCGGCGGCATCAATAAAGCAGTAGTTCAAACGGCACGCCTGGCAATCCTCGCCCGCGGCGAGAACCCCAGCATCGACGCCGTACGCATCGAGATGGGCAATACCGGCTCGAAAACCACCATTCACCGCTATTTGAAGGAACTGGACGAGAGCGAAACCCGCCTCACCATCACCGAGGCGCCCCTCGATGATGAGCTTGGCGAACTGGTCTCACGCCTGGCCCAGCGCCTGAAAGAAAAGGCCCAGGAGCCCATCGACCTGGCCCTGGCGCAGTTCGAGCAGCAGAAAACCGCCCTGCTCACCCAGGTAGAAACACTTGAAGCAGCACACAGCCAGCTCCAACAGCAATTGGATATCCAGGCCGCCGCCCTGGCGCAAGAAAGCGCCGCCCTGCAAACCGCCAGCACCAGCCTGCAGACCGAACAAACCCGCAACGCCGGGCTCAGCCAGGCGTGCAGTGACTACGAGCTACGGATTACGGATAAGGACGAACAGATTCGCTCACTGGAAGAAAAACACCTGCACGCCCGCGATGCCCTTGAGCACTACCGCAACGCCATCAAGGACCAGCGCGAGCAGGAGCAACGTCGCCATGAAGGCCAACTGCAACAACTCCAGGCTGAATTGCGCCAGGCGCAGCAGAGCGCCATGGTGCGTCAGGATGAAATCACCCAGCTGCATCGTGACAATGAGCGGCTATTGATTGAACACCGGATAACGGCGAAGGAATTGGCCGCCCTACAAGAGCAAAGCCGCAAGGATCAAGCCCAGCAACTCAAGCTGAGCGAACAGGTAAGCCTGATCGAGAGCGAACGCACCTTGCTCCAGGAGCGTCTGCGGGTTGCCGTGCTGGACAGCCAGTCACGCCAGGACGCGCTGACCAAGCAGCAGCACACCCACAAGACTGTAGAACTGGACCTGATCAAGGCCCAGGCCACCATCGAGGCGCTGCGCCTGGCTGCCGTCGTTGCAACGGCGCCAGAGGCAACAACCGAGGACTGATCAGCCAGCCACTGGCGTGCGCATGGTGACGAATTCTTCCGCCGCCGTAGGATGCACGCCAATGGTCTCGTCGAAATGCTGCTTGGTCGCCCCCGCCTTGAGGGCGATCGCCAGCCCCTGGACGATCTCGCCCGCATCCGGCCCGACCATATGGCAACCCAGCACCTTGTCGGTGTCTGCATCGACCACCAGCTTCATCAACGTGCGCTCCTGACACTCGGTCAGGGTCAGCTTCATCGGCCGGAAACGGCTTTCGAAGATTTGCACGTTATGCCCATCAGCCCGGGCCTGCTCTTCGCTCAGGCCCACGGTACCGATATTCGGCAAGCTGAACACCGCCGTAGGAATCATCGCGTAGTCCACCGGGCGATATTGCTCAGGCTTGAACAGACGACGCGCCACGGCCATGCCTTCGGCCAAGGCCACTGGCGTCAACTGCACGCGACCAATCACATCACCAATGGCCAGAATCGACGATTCGGCGGTCTGGTACAGATCATCGACCGCGACAAAACCACGCTCGTCCAGCTTGACCCCAGTATGTTCCAGGCCCAGGTTATCCAGCATCGGGCGCCGGCCGGTGGCATAGAACACGCAATCGGCCTCCAGCACACGACCGTCCTTCAAGGTGGCCTTGAGGCTGCCATCGGCCTGCTTGTCGATACGCGCGATATCGGCGTTGAATTGCAGGTCCAGGCCACGCTTGGTCAGCTCTTCCTGCAAGTGCTTGCGCACCGCACCATCGAACCCTCGCAGGAACAGATCACCGCGATACAGCAGCGACGTCTGCGCGCCCAGCCCGTGGAAAATCCCGGCGAACTCCACCGCGATATAACCGCCGCCAACCACCAGCACGCGCTTGGGCAGTGCTTTAAGGAAGAACGCCTCATTGGAACCAATGGCGTGCTCATGCCCTGGGATCTCTGGGATCTGCGGCCAGCCGCCCGTGGCGATCAGGATGTTCTTGGCCGTGAAGCGCTCGCCATTGATCTCGACTTCATGGGGCCCAGTCAGGCGCGCATGGCCTTCATGCAGGGTCACGCCGCTGTTGACCAACAGGTTGCGGTAGATCCCGTTGAGGCGGTTGATCTCGCGATCCTTGTTGGCGATTAGCGTCGCCCAATCAAAATCAGCCTCGCCCAAGGACCAGCCAAAGCCACTGGCCTGCTCGAAATCTTCGGCAAAGTGCGCACCGTAGACCAGCAGCTTTTTCGGCACACAGCCAACGTTGACGCAAGTCCCGCCCAGGTAGCGGCTTTCCGCCACGGCCACCTTTGCGCCAAATCCTGCGGCAAACCGCGCCGCTCGCACACCGCCGGAACCGGCGCCAATTACATAAAGATCAAAATCGTAGGCCATTTCACTCTCCTCGGCAGGGCATCAGGATACCCGCTTGCGCCCAAAAAACCAGAAAGCCACCCGAAGGTGGCTTTCTTGAGACTCAACAGGCAATGCTTGAATCAGTAAGCCTTGCCAGTCTTGTAGAAGTGCTCGTAGCAGAAGTTGGTCGCCTCGATGTAGCCTTCTGCGCCACCACAGTCAAAACGACGGCCCTTGAACTTGTAGGCAATCACGCAACCGTCCTTGGCCTGCTTCAACAGGGCGTCGGTGATCTGGATTTCGCCGCCCTTGCCTGGCTCGGTCTCTTCGATCAGCTTGAAGATATCCGGGGTCAGGATGTAGCGACCAATGATCGCCAGGTTCGACGGGGCGTCTTCCGGCGCCGGTTTCTCGACCATGTCACGTACGCGAATCAGGCCATCGCCGATATCGTCACCAGCGATCACGCCGTACTTGTTGGTTTCCGAAGGATCGACTTCCTGCACCGCAACGATGGTGCAGCGGTATTTCTGGTAGAGCTTGACCATCTGGGTCAAGACACCGTCGCCTTCCAGGTTCACGCACAGGTCATCCGCCAATACCACGGCAAACGGCTCGTCGCCGATCAGTGGGCGACCGGTGAGGATGGCATGGCCGAGGCCTTTCATCTGGGTTTGACGGGTGTAGGAAAACGAGCACTCGTCGAGCAGCTTGCGGATACCGACCAGATACTTTTCCTTGTCGGTGCCCTTGATCTGGTTTTCCAGCTCATAGCTGATGTCGAAGTGGTCTTCCAGCGCGCGTTTGCCACGGCCGGTCACGATGGAGATTTCGTTCAGCCCGGCATCCAGTGCCTCTTCGACGCCGTACTGGATCAGTGGCTTGTTTACCACCGGCAGCATTTCTTTAGGCATGGCCTTGGTCGCTGGCAGGAAGCGAGTACCGTAACCGGCTGCTGGGAACAAGCATTTCTTGATCATAAAAGTCCTTAATAAGGGCTGTGCGTACGAAATTCGGCGCAGTCTAATCAGGCCGCAGCCACCTTACAATGGGCGCTGCTGGCGTTGCGATGTCAACATAGAGAAAAAATGTCGGCGTTAGTTCCGCCCGTGTTCAAACAAGCGGCCCCAGCGGCACTGGAAAAAACCAGCCTGCCCCTGATTTCAAAGGGCCACATCCTTTTTAGCACGCTTTATGGGGTTCGGCACTGACCTGCAACAACTTACGCTCCCCCACGGCATTTGGCGCTATCATTGCCCACTTGAACCAGACCACGAGATTGTTAATCGATGTCAGAACCCAAAGGCGTAAACGGCTACCTGATCACTAAGCGAGCAGACGGCTGGCACCTGATCAATTTTCACGGAGACAGCGTCGCCGGGACCTTCGCGACTGAAAGCCAGGCTATTGCGGTAGCTGAAGTGTTTGTGGACGAGGCCGGTCACGCGTCGAGCAAAAGACCCAAGACCAAGTAAGCCACCGCAACTGCGCAAAAAGCCCCGGCAAACGGGGCTTTTTAGTGTTTGTCTGTACCTTGATGGCCGTTCGCTATAATCTCGCTGAAAACGCCCCACACCAGTGTCAGCACGCCCCTCAACACTTCTGAACGACGACCCTTAGATGAACAAGATCCTGGCACTGACAACGGTCCTGGCGCTCGCCGGCTGCACCACCACTTCCGACATTTATCTGAAAAACGGCGAACAGGGCCTGACCATTGATTGTTCGGGCGAGGCCAATTCCTGGGCCAGTTGCTACGAAAAAGCCGACGCGTCCTGTGCAGGCACCGGTTACCGCATCGTCGGCACCGAAGGCACGCCAGCCTTGAAGGACAGCGAAAAGACCCTGGGCGCGGATGTCGGCAATTTCAAAGGCCGCAGCGTGGTGGTGGTCTGCAAGTAACCCGGGCGGTTACATGTGAATCTCGGCGAACTTGATCCCAAGCCCACGAATGGTGTCGATCAGGTCATCCAGGCGCTCAAAGGATTCGACCTCATCCTGGTCATCCACCAGGAAAAAGCTGCGCCCGCCGCTTTTCTTGAAAAACACAATCCATTCCCCCGAGTTGGCCGGATTTTGAATCACATGGGTCGCAGAGATGTGACCCTCTGCATGCCGCTCTCTAACGCGTTCACGTTTCATAATTGGTTTTCCAGAATGACAATGCCGCTCAAACCCCGGGGTTTGAGCGGCATTTTTTGTGGTCTGCCAATAGTTTAACGGATGCCTTGGCCAATCAGCACGCCATCGACCGTTTGCCCATACAGATTCACGCCGTCATTGGCGTGGAACTTGATGCGCGTTTTCTCCACCGAACCGTCCACCAGGCGTGGGTCCTGCGGGCGCTCGTGGCGGTTGACGTAGGCTGCCACGTCCCAGGCCTGCTGGTCGGTCAAGCTGCCGCCTTTACCCAGCGGCATGTTGTGCTTGATAAAGGAGGCCGCCGTGTTGATCCGATGCATGCCTGCCCCCCAGTTGTAGGAATCCTTACCCCACAACGGTGGCATCACATAGCTGTCGCCCACCTTCTGCCCCTGCCCTTCGGCGCCATGGCACACCGCACACTGAGCCTTGTACACCTCGGCACCCTGCGCCAGGTTGTAGCCCTTGGCCGGTTGCGGCACCTCGGGGTAACCGCGCCCTGGCAACTCCCCCCCCAGTGGCGCCTTGCTCGCCAACCAATAGGCATAGGTCGACAGCGCGGTAATCTCATGGCTGTCCGCGGCCGGTGGCTTGCCGCCGTTCATGCTGAACTGGAAACAGCCCTGCAGGCGCTCGGCGAAGGTGTTGACCTTGTCATTCTTCTTGCGATAGGCCGGGTACATCGGGTACGCGCCCCAGAGCGGCGCCGAATTGGCCAGGCGACCCTGATCCAGGTGGCAGTTGCTGCAGTTGAGGCCGTTGCCGACAAACTGCGGGGCCAGGCGCTTGGTATCGACAAACAACGCATAGCCCTGCATCACCAGCTTGCCGTAGGCGTTGTCGGGCAACTCGCTTTCCTGGGGTGGCTGAAACGCCGTGGCCACTGGAGCCGCAGCTGGCACCTGCAATTGCGACTGATCCTCCATGGCGATCGGTGCCGCCGACACCTGCACACTGATCAACGCAGCCAACACGGGTACAAATGACAGGTTCTTCATGGCTTGACCTCCTGGCCAGGCAAGGAGGCGAAGTAGTTGGCAATCCCCTGCACTTCATCCTCCGTGAGGGATTTGGCCACATGCCCCATCAGGTCATTGGGATCATTGTGCCGGGTGCCACTGCGCCAGGCATTGAGCTGGGCGACCAGATAGGCGGCAGATTGCCCGGAAAGCGGCGGAAACGCCTCGCCAACACCGATACCCGACGGGCCATGACAGCTCACACACGCAGGAATCTGCCGCTCCCAGGCGCCTTGTAGCGCCAGTTTTTCGGCGGGATTGGTCGGAGTGGCACTGCGATGGCCGGCAGGCGCGACCGGCGCCGGCATCGCCGCCAATGTCTGGCTCACCGCCGCGATTTCTTCCTCGGTAAGCGCCTTGGCCAGCGACGTCATCACCGGGTTGCTGCGCGCTCCACTCTTGAAGTCATGCAGTTGCTTGCTCAAATACGCCGCCGGCAACCCCGCCAGCCTGGGGAAACCCGCCGCGGCCAACCCCAGGCCATCAGCACCATGACAGGCCATGCAAGCGGCCGCGCCAGGCTGCGCGCCACCTTCATTGAAAACCTTTTTGCCCTCCAGCGCCTGCGCGCTGCCCAGCATGAGCAGCAGGGCGCCACCCATCAACACTCTCTCCACAGACATCATCACGACTCCATTTTTATAGTTATATGCTTAGACCTACAATGCATAAGCCTACAAATGGTAGGGTAATGAGCGGACAGTCACAACCGTCGAGTAAGAAATCTCAGACAATAAAAAGCCCGGCACTACAACCGCAGTGCCAGGCTTATTGATCGGAGCTGATCGCGTATGAGCGGCGTCGTGGGCTCAGCCGGAAATGCAGTCTTCCGCAGCTTTCTTCACGTCACCCGGGCGAATCGGCACATTGGACATGCTCTCGTAGAGCTTGATGCTGCTACCGCTGGAGCGGTCTTCAATTTCAAAAATGGCGGATGGGTCAGCAGAAAACTTCTGCGGCACAATCACGCGCACACCTTCCTTGTGAGGCTCGATCTGCGACGGACGACGGGTCGAAGACAGCTTCTGCACCACACATGCCGCGTATTCCTGTGGTTTTTTCCCGGAGATAACCGCCAGGGTTGGCGGTGTCTGCTTGATGTCTGAAACCGAAGCACATCCACCTATTGCCAGGGCCAGAACCAATACACTCCACTTCATACAAAACCTCCGATAAAGACCCTACGACAGCGGAGATGGTATTTTTCTCCCGCCCACGTAGGATTTATCCCTGATATATCGGTAAATAACTGTTTTAAATTGTCGAAGACGTCGACGACGACCCGATAATAAACGTGCTGGGGCTGATAAACTCCATCTTAACCTACGTATCGTTCTGATTTTTCAGAAAAAGCCCTTCTGGAGACACCCCCATGAAATTCATCCACCAGCGCGAACACTTGAACGAAGGGGACATTGTCGTCATTGAATGCTCGCAGACCTGCAATATCCGCCTGATGAGCGATGCGAATTTTCGCAGCTTCAAAAATGGTGGTCGCCACACTTATCACGGTGGCGCATTCGACAAGTTCCCGGCCAAGATCACCGCGCCCAGCACCGGGTTCTGGAACATCACCCTGGATGTCGTGACGCGCCGTGCCATCAGCGTCACCCGCAAGCCGGCCTTGTCCCATAAAATCCGCATTGTCCGCCGCACCAGCACCAAACTGAGCTGATTGCGCGGCCCCAAGCCACAGGAATGACCGTGACTCAAACCACCAAATACGTCATCAAGTACAAACTCAACGGTGAACGCCGTTTCGAATTTGCCCAGTTGCACGCGGCCAGCGTCGAAGAGGCCCAAGAGGCCCTGGCGAAAATTCACGATGCCAGTGATGAAATCACTGAAATCACCGTGAGCAAGGCCCTGTAAAACCATTACCGGCGACGGAGTGATTCTGCAAGATGGACACTCATTCCACCGCCGATCTGTTCAACGACGATGCCCTGCAACAACCGGCCGGTCGTGAACAAATCGGCGAACAATCCTACGTTTTCAGAGGCTATGCCCTGCCCTGGCTTGAGCGTTTGTTGCCGGAGTTGCGCGCAGTCCTGACCCAGTCACCGTTCCGGCACATGGTCACCCCCGGCGGGTTTACCATGTCGGCAGCCCTGAGCAGTTGCGGCGAGCTGGGCTGGACCACCAGCCGCCAGGGCTATCGCTACAGCCCCATCGACCCCGAGCGCCAACTGCCCTGGCCCAAGTTGCCGGATGGGCTGCGTGAGTTGGCGATAACGGCTGCCGCCGCCGCAGGGTTTGATGGCTTTGCGCCTGACGCCTGCCTGATCAACCGCTATGTACCAGGCGCCAGGATGTCGCTGCACCAGGACAAGAACGAGCGTGACTTCAGTGCGCCCGTGGTCTCGGTGTCGCTGGGGTTGCCAGCGGTGTTTCTGTTCGGCGGCCATCAGCGCAGTGACAAGCCGCGCAAGATCTCACTGTTCCATGGCGACGTGGCGGTATGGGGCGGCGTCGATCGCCTGCGCTTTCATGGTGTGCTGCCAATCAAGGAAGGCGTGCACCCGCGCATGGGGCCACAACGGATCAACCTGACGTTTCGCGCGGCTGGCTGACCCGGTGAATTCAACCGCAAGCAACGGAGTGTCCGGCCCCACCGTAGCGATTATCCTGGCCATTGATCCCTTGCCGAGCTACTGCCATGAGCACTGAAGATGATCTGCGCTGGGCGGCCATTGTCGCCCGCGACCCCGCGGCCGACCAGGCCTTCGTCTATGGGGTCAAGACTACCGGTGTGTACTGCCGGCCCAGCAGCAGCGCACGCCAGCCGCTGCGCAAAAACGTCGAATTCTTCGACACGCCACAGCAAGCCGAAGCGGCCGGGTACCGCCCCAACAAACGTACCTCGGCCGATCAAACCCAGGTTGCACAACGCCATGCACACTTGGTCGCTGCCGCCTGCCGCCACATCGAGCAGGCCCAGACCCTGCCCTCCCTGGAAGACCTGGCCAACGGCGCCGGCTTGAGCCCGTTCCACTTTCACCGGGTGTTCAAGACCCTGACCGGGCTGACGCCAAGGGGCTACGCCCACGCCCATCGTTCACGCAAGGTGCGGGCCCACCTTCAAGACAATCAGTCGGTGACCAATGCGCTGTACGACGCAGGCTTCAACTCAAACAGCCGCTTCTATGAATCAGCCGACCAGTTACTCGGCATGAAACCCAGCGACTACAAGGCCGGTGGCACCCATAACGATATCCACTTTGCCGTCGGCGAGTGTTCCCTGGGCGCGATACTGGTGGCGCAGAGCAATCGCGGAGTCTGCGCGATCCTCCTGGGCGACGACCCGGACCAACTGGCGCGCGACCTGCAAGACCAATTCCCGCAGGCCAATGTGATCGGTGCCGACCCTGGATTTGAACAACTGATCGCCCAGGTGGTGGGGTTTATCGAAGCACCAGCCCTGGGCCTGCACCTGCCTCTGGATCTGCGCGGTACCGCTTTCCAGGAGCGGGTCTGGCAAGCACTGCGGGAAATTCCGGTGGGCAGCACCGCCAGCTATGCCGACATCGCCAAGCGTATCGGCGCACCCAGCGCCTTTCGCGCCGTGGCCCAGGCCTGTGGTGCCAATAGCCTGGCCGTGGCGATTCCCTGTCACCGCGTGGTGCGCAGCGACGGCCATCTTTCGGGCTACCGTTGGGGCGTGGAACGCAAGCAGCAGTTGCTCCAGCGCGAACGCCGCACCCCGCATGAACAGCCACCTGCGTCCAGTGAATAATACAAACTGGCCTTGCCCTGGCCGCCCCTGTTAAAAATGCCGGGCAGTCCTTCCTGAGCGTTCCACCCCTGGAGAAACGATCCATGAGCACCTGGCCAGACACCCGGATTCTTGACCTGCTGGGCATTGAACTGCCGATCATCCAGGCCCCCATGGCCGGCAGCACCAGCCCACAGATGGTGATCGCCGCCAGTGCGGCCGGCGCCTTGGGCTCGATGCCAGCGGCCACGTTGAATATCGAGCAACTGCGCCAGGCCCTGATCACCATTCGCCAGGCCAGCGACCGCCCGTTGAACGTCAACTTCTTCTGCCATCAGCCACCGACCCCCAACCCCGAGCGCGACTGCCAGTGGAAGGACCTGCTGGAGCCTTACTACCGTGAGTTGGGTGCCGACTTTGAAGCGCCCACCCCGGTCTCCAACCGCGCACCGTTCGACAATGCCAGCTGCGAGGTGGTGGAAGAGTTCCGCCCCGAAGTGGTCAGTTTTCACTTCGGCCTGCCGGAAAAAGCCCTGCTGGACCGGGTCAAGGCCACCGGGGCGAAAGTAGTGTCGTCCGCCACCACCGTCGAAGAGGCCATCTGGCTGGAACAGCATGGCTGTGACGCGATTATCGCCATGGGTTACGAGGCCGGGGGGCATCGCGGGATGTTTCTCAGCGACCGCCTTACCAGCCAGATCGGAACAATGGCCCTGGTGCCGCAAATCGTCGATGCCGTCAGCGTGCCGGTGATCGCCGCCGGTGGGATTGGCGATGCGCGGGGGATCGTCGCTGCATTCGCCCTCGGGGCCTCGGCCGTGCAGATCGGCACGGCGTATCTGTTCACGCCCGAAGCCACCATCACGCCCGCACACCGCCAGGCGCTGCACAGCGCCCAGGCCAGCGATACGGCACTGACCAATCTGTTTACCGGGCGCCCGGCGCGAGGCATTGTCAATCGTGTGATGCGCGAACTGGGACCGATCAATCCCACCGCCCCAGCGTTTCCACTGGCTGGCGGTGCTTTGATGCCATTGCGCGCCCTGGACGAGGCCGGTTTCAGCAGCCTGTGGGCCGGCCAGGCACTGCGCCTGGGGCAAGACCTGACAACCCGCGAACTGACCCTGGACCTGGCCCGGCAAGCCCTGATGCAACTCAACAAGGGTTAAGCCCCTGAGACAACTTTGCACTGTACCGACGATGGCGAACCGCTATATATTCCCGTACATAGCGATTAACGATAACAAGCCGCCACGTCGGCCCCCCAAGGAGCTGCTTCATGATGATTCGTGCCTCACGCCTGGCCACCCTGATCGCCCTGTTCACCCTCGGCTCGGCCCATGCCGACGAAGTGCAAGTGGCGGTTGCCGCCAACTTCACCGCACCGATCCAGGCCATCGCCGCCGACTTTGAAAAAGACACCGGGCACAAACTAGTCGCCGCCTACGGGGCCACCGGGCAGTTCTATGCCCAGATCAAGAACGGCGCGCCGTTTGAAGTGTTCCTCAGCGCCGACGACACCACCCCGCAAAAGCTCGAAAGCGAAGGCGACACCGTCAAGGGCTCGCGCTTCACTTACGCCGTGGGCACCCTAGCACTGTGGTCGGCCAAGGAAGGCTATGTGGATGCCAAGGGCGCTGTCCTGAAGGAAAATGACTACCAGCACCTGTCGATCGCCAACCCTAAGGCTGCACCCTACGGACTCGCCGCCACCCAGGTGCTGGCCAAGCTGGGCCTGACCGAACAGGTCAAGAGCAAACTCGTCGAAGGCCAGAACATCACCCAGGCCTATCAATTTGTGTCCACCGGCAATGCCGAGTTGGGTTTTGTCGCCTTGTCGCAGATCTATAAAGACGGCAAAGTCAGCAGCGGCTCGGCGTGGATCGTTCCCGGCCAGATGCATGACCCGATCAAACAGGACGCGGTGATTCTCAACAAAGGCAAGGACAACCCGGCCGCCAAGGCACTGGTTGACTACCTCAAGGGGCCAAAAGCTGCCGCGGTTATCAAATCCTACGGTTATCAATTGTAAATGCCGCTATCGAGTGCCGACTTCTCTGCCATTTGGCTGACCCTGAAACTGGCGTCGCTGACCACTGTGATCCTGCTGGTCATCGGCACTCCGATTGCCCTGTGGCTGTCGCACACCCGCTCATGGTGGCGCGGCCCCATCGGCGCGATCGTCGCCCTGCCGCTGGTGCTGCCTCCCACTGTGATTGGCTTCTACCTGCTGCTGACCATGGGCCCCCATGGCTACCTCGGGCAGTTCACCCAATGGCTGGGCCTGGGCACCTTGACCTTCAGCTTCGCCGGCCTGGTGATTGGCTCGGTGATCTATTCCATGCCGTTTGTGGTGCAACCGTTGCAGAACGCGTTCTCGGCCATCGGCAGCCGCCCCCTGGAAGTCGCTGCCACGTTACGGGCCAATCCCTGGGACACGTTTTTCACGGTGATCCTGCCCCTGGCCCGTCCCGGGTTTATCACCGCGTCGATCCTCGGTTTTGCCCATACCGTGGGCGAGTTCGGCGTGGTGCTGATGATCGGCGGCAATATCCCCGACAAGACCCGCGTGGTCTCGGTGCAGATCTACGATCACGTCGAAGCCATGGAATATGCACAGGCCCACTGGCTCGCCGCAGCCATGGTGGTGTTTTCTTTCCTGGTGTTGCTGGCGCTCTACTCCAGCCGTAAAACCAAGGCAGGCTGGAGCTGATGTCGATGATTGAGGTACGCCTGCAACTGAATTATTCCGGGTTTGCCCTGGACGTCGACCTACAATTGCCGGGGCGTGGCGTGACCGCGCTCTACGGGCATTCCGGCTCGGGCAAGACCACCTGCCTGCGCTGCATTGCCGGGCTGGAGCGAGCCAGCGACGGCTTTGTGCAAATCAACGATCAAGTCTGGCAAGACAGCCACAACGGCGTGTTTGTGCCACCGCACAAACGCGCCCTCGGCTATGTGTTTCAAGAGGCCAGCCTGTTTCCCCACCTGTCGGTGCTGGCCAACCTGGAGTTCGGCCTCAAGCGCATCCCCAAGGCCCAGCGCCGCGTAGACCTGGCCCAGGCCACGCAATTGCTGGGCATCGGCCACTTGCTGGATCGCCATCCACAGCATTTGTCCGGCGGCGAGCGCCAACGCGTCGGCATCGCCCGCGCCCTGCTCACCAGCCCGCAGCTATTGCTGATGGACGAGCCCCTGGCCGCACTCGACAGCCAACGCAAAGGCGAAATCCTGCCGTACCTGGAACGCCTGCACGAGCAACTGGAAATCCCGGTGCTGTATGTCAGCCATGCCCAGGATGAAGTGGCACGCCTGGCCGACCACCTTGTCCTGCTCAGTGAGGGCAAGGCCCTGGCCAGCGGCCCGATTGGCGAAACCCTGGCGCGGCTCGACCTGCCGCTGGCCCTGGGCGACGATGCTGGCGTGGTGATCAATGGCACGGTCAGTGGCCATGACGCCCACTATCAATTGCTGACCCTGCAACTGCCCGACAGCCCGCTGCAAATGCGCGTAGCCCATGCCCCGCTCGATTTGGGCAAACACCTGCGGTTCAAGGTCCGGGCACGGGATGTGAGCCTCAGCCTGCAACCCGGGGAGCACAGCAGTATCCTCAACTGCCTGCCCGTGACCGTGACCCAGGAAATCCCTGCCGATAACAGTGCGCATGTACTGGTGCGGCTCGACGCAGCGGGGACGCCGTTGCTGGCGCGGATCACCCGTTACTCGCGGGACCAATTGCAGGTGCATCCCGGCCAGGTGCTGTGGGCACAGATCAAGGCGGTCGCGGTATTGGCTTGAACGGGAAGAGGTGGGGCTGGCGATGTTTCTTGAACAACTGTAGGAGCGAGCTTGCTCGCGAAAAACTTGAGAGCGCCGCGTTTACCCTGCATACACGCGTTATCGTTCACGCCCTTCGCGAGCAAGCTCGCTCCTACAGGTGGTATTGGCCTTGCCACAGGCGTAGGAAATATGACGCAACTGCGCTAGGCTACCGGTCCTTTCCTATATCAGGACGACCGCCGACGTGAACCACTAAGCCTTCCAACATGTAAACGCAACGAGCCGCCTGGCGCGCTTGTTGGCTTGTGCCACATTGTTCTGGAGGTGCTGATGACTGACGTCAACCGGCTGCCTGTACTTGTTTCCTTGCATCACGTGGGTTTCCAGTTCGCCAATGGCGAGACGCTGCTGGAAGACCTCAACCTGTCTATTGATCACACCCCGACCGGAATTGTCGGCCGTAATGGCATGGGCAAGAGTGTGTTGGCGCGCCTGCTGGCCGGCGTGCTTCTTCCTTCCAGCGGCGTTATCAAATCCTCGGCCCGTATCGCCTATATCCCACAAACCATAGCGTTGTTGCCTGGGCAGACCGTGGCCCAGGTCAGCGGTTGCGCGCCAATCCTGGCGGCTCTTGAGCGCCTGGCCAAAGGGCAAGCGCTGCCTGAAGACCTGGAACTGATCGATGATCGCTGGGACCTGGCCGAACGCCTACGCCAGGCGCTGGACAGCGCCGGTTTGCCCGAGATAGACCCCAACCACCCCGCAGAACAGCTCAGTGGCGGCCAACTGGCCAGGGTCGCCCTGATTGGCGCCCTGCTGTGTGCGCCGCAGTTGCTGATTCTCGACGAACCCACCAACCACCTCGACAGCGCCAGCCGCGACTGGCTGCTGGCGACCCTCGGCGCCTGGCGCGGCGCCCTGGTCGTGGTCAGCCATGACCGACACCTGCTCAACACCCTGGGGCGGATCATCGAATTGTCACCCCTCGGTGCCCGGCTGTATGGCGGCAACTACGACGACTATCGTGTGCAGCGTGATGCCGAACAGCACGCCGCCCAGGCGGCCCTGGAGCAGGCCCGGCTGGATCGACGTCGCGAGCACCAGCGCCTGAAAAAGGACCTCGACAGCTTCCAGCGCCACGCTGCCAGCGCCCGTAAACATGCCGAGACCGCCAATGTCGATGCCTTCACCAAATCCAGGTGGAAAGGCGCCGCCAACGAAATCGTCAGCCACGTGCGCAGCGCCCATGTGCAGCACAAACAGGCCTTGAACGAGCGTGTGCGCTCGGCCCATGAACGAGTGATCGACGAAACGCCGACTTTCCTGGCCTTGCCCGGCATGCCACTGCCGGCGGGCCGCCAGGTCGCAACCCTGGTCGACACCCAGTTGCCCTGGCTCGATCCCCACGCGCCGAGTACCTTGATCAACGCTAGCCTGTGCGGGCCGGTTCGGGTCGCCGTCAACGGGCCGAACGGCTGCGGTAAATCCACCTTGCTCAAGCTGTTGGCCGGCCAATGGCAACCCATCAGCGGCGAATGCACGGTTCACGTGCCCTGTGCCTATCTCGACCAGCAGTTGAGCCTACTCGACGACCGCCAATCAATCGTCGAACAACTGAGACTGATGGACACACCACTGGCCGAAGCCGAACTGCGCACCCGCCTGGCCCTGTTGCACCTGGACGCCTTGCGTGTGACTCAACCCATCGGCCAACTCAGCGGCGGTGAACGCTTGAAGGCCGCCATGGCGGTTGCCTTATGGCGCAAGATCCCAGCACAACTGTTACTGTTGGACGAACCCACCAACCACCTGGACCTGGAGTCGGTCCTGGCTTTCGAACAGGCTTTGCAAGGATTTGCCGGCGCGCTGATTGCGGTCTCCCATGATGCGGCGTTTCTCAAGGCGCTCAAGCCAACTCACGTCCTGACCTGGGCAGCCTCTGGATGGCAGCTGGAGGTGAATTGAAGGATGTGCCAGGTCATTGCAGTCCGCAGGAAAGCGTCCTACGGTAGTGGCCGGATAATCTCATTGAGGAACCTCTCGCCGTGCTGCCCTCCTCCCCTAAACCCATGGTCAATGCCGCCCTGCAACACCAGCACAAATGGCGCGGCCGCATCGGGCTGGCGCTGGTGGCCAGCCTTTCGGTGCTGGCCGGCATGACCGACGCCATCGGCTTTATGGCCAGTGGCGACTTTGTCTCGTTCATGAGCGGCAACACCACCCGGCTGGCAGTGGCAATCAGTGAAGGCGACCTGGGGCTGACCGGTCGCCTGACGCTGCTGGTGGCGACGTTTATTCTGGGGAACGCACTGGGCGTGATCATCAGCCGTCTCAGCAAGCGCCACGCGTTGCCGCTGTTGCTGTGTATTGCCACGCTGTTGTGCGGGGCAGCGGCGTGGCCGATGACCGAGCAGTTGCCGGCCGTGCTCGCCGCAATCATTGCCATGGGCATGCTCAATGCGGCGGTGGAACAGGTCAATGGCCTGCCCGTGGGGCTGACTTATGTGACCGGCGCGTTGTCGCGTTTCGGTCGCGGGCTGGGGCGCTGGATGCTGGGGGAGCGGCGCAATGGCTGGCGTGTCCAGTTGATTCCCTGGGCCGGGATGTTTGTCGGCGCGGTGATCGGCGCCTTGCTGGAGCATCAGATGGGGATCAAGGCACTGCTGGTCAGCGGCCTGCTGTCGGCGCTGCTGGGCCTGGCGTCGCTGAAGATTCCCAGGCGCTGGCACTTGGGGTATATGCCACGCTGAAAAGGTGCTTGCCCGACATTAAGGCCTCGACGTCCATGTACTGGTAAAGAGCCATCATGTCGGGCAAGCGCAGGCATTTTAAGGCAAAGCCGGCGGTGTGTCCGCCGGGTATTTCTGAAGAAATCTAAGGAAACAACTTACAGGCAGGTCGCCAAGGCTGCCAGGCGACGCTTGGTGGCCCAATTGTCCTCGGCGGCGTAGTAACGGACCGTGGTGCTGGTACCAGCACTCTGTACATCGACAAAGTAGTTACCGCCCGTGGTGTAGACCGTATGGCCACCGCCTTGCGCTGGCTCCATGAAGCCGCCGGCATCGACGCCGAACACCGCCTCGTCCTGCCAGCCGAACTGAATGCACTGGGCGACAACCAGCGCGGCCTTGTCGGAAGCCAGGGTTTTATAGGGCGCGCCAGAGCGTGCGTCTTTCATCTTCGAACCTGCGCAACCGGCCAGCGCCGCCAGGACCAACGCACCTATCACCACCTTCCGCATGCCATCGCTTCCTTGAAAAAAACGCGACTGTACCACTGCCTACAACAACCAGCGAAACAGATAGAACAGCGCCATGCTCAACAACACCGTGATCAATACGCTGCGGGTCCAGAACATCAGGGCCACCGCACAGATACCGGCCAGCAGGTAGGGGTTGGTGGGGTTCAGGTTGAGCTTGTGCTCGGCCAGGAAGATGATCGGCCCACAAATCGCCGTCAACATACCCGGCACCGCGAACCCGAGAAACTCCCGCGCGCCGCGATTCAGGCGCACTGGCAAACGCGGTTCCAAAAACAGGTAACGATTGAAAAACACCGCCAGGCCCATGCCGATAATCATCACAAAAATCATCGCTGCCCCACTCCCAAGCGTTTGCAGGCATACCCTGCACTCATCCCCAGCAACCCCGACACCACCACCGCCGACTCCCAGTGCCAGTAGCTGAGCAGCACTGAGAACAGCAAGGCCACCGCCACGCACACCACCGTCGGCACATCGCGCACTACCGGGGTGATCAAGGCGATAAAGGTCGCGGCGATGGAGAACTCCAGGCCCAGTTGATCCAAATTGGGGATGCTCTTGCCGAGGACGATACCGGCCAGGGTAAACAGGTTCCAGGCCACGTAGAACGTCAGGCCCACCCCCAGGGCATACCAGCGGTTGAAGGTCTGGCGGTCGTACTGGCTGACCAGGGCGAAGAACTCGTCGGTCAGCAAAAAGCCCAGGCTCATGCGCCACCGCGCCGGCAAGGGCGACAGCGTTGCGCGCATATGCATGCCATACAGCAAGTGCTGGGAGGTCAGCAGCAAGGTGGTGAGCAAAATGGCGATCAGGCTGGCACCACTCTTGACCATGCCAATCGCCACCAACTGCGCGGCACCGGCAAACACAATGGCCGACAGGCCCTGGCTTTCCAACGGGGTGAACTGGGCGTCAATCGCCAGGGAACCGGCCAGCAGGCCCCACGGGGCACAGGCCAACGACAGAGGAATAATCGCAATCGCACCACGGGCGAAAGCGTAATGCGGCAAGGCAGTAGGCATGGACAACAGGCTCATCGACAGACAGTCGACAAGCATGGCAGCGCCCACCAGGATTGTCTTGAACGATCTTGCAGTGGGCAACACTCCTGCACAGGGAAGGAATGTTGCCCGCCGGATTTACTGCTGCAGGACCGTCGCCGCCTTGTCAATAAATGCCGCCACTTCACCTGGCCTGGAGGCCAGCGAGGCGTGACTGGCGTCCAGGGTGAGAGTCTCCCGGGGCTTGATGCGCGCGGCCATGCGCACCTGGTTATCGGGGTGAATCATGTGGTCCTGGGTGGACACCTGATACCACGACGGTTTGTTCTTCCACGCCGGGTTGCTGACTTCATCGCCGAAGGTACTGGCCAGCGGTGCCTTCTGCGTGATGCCCAGCACATCGCCCTCTGATTGCGATAAGTCCTGGCAGAAACTTTCATGGAACAGCTCGGGCTTGACCCACAGGTAGCCATCGCTGTCCGGGACCAGGTTGGCGGCAGCCTTGGGCAAATGCGCCTGGGTGATTGCGCCCGGGCTTTCCCCCGCATCCGGAGCAAAGGCGGCAATGAACACCAGGCCCTGGACGTTGGGTTCGTTGCCCGCCTGGGAAATGACCGCCCCGCCATAGGAATGCCCGACCAACAACACCGGCCCCTTGATCTGGGCCACCATCTTGCGCGTGCGTTCGGCGTCGTCGGCCAGTGAGGTCAGGGGGATTTCCACCGCGTGCACGTCGCGATAGCCCTTTTTCTGCAGCTCGACGATCACTCGACTCCAATGCGCTGCGCCGCCCCAAAAGCCGTGTACCAGGACAATTGCCGGTTTTTCACTCATTCGATGACTTCCTGTGGTTTGAGCATGAAGGTCTCACGGACAACCGTGACCCTGCCCAGTGTCGACGCAGCCGACGCAATCGTCACCCCCCAGTCGCTGGACGGTCACGCGCCGCTATATCAGGCGAGTTTGACCGACACTCGCTCTACCGCATCCCGGGCTTCACGCAGTTCGTGGGCATCCTGGTTAAGGCGGTGGATGGTGTTGAGCAGGCGCTGGCGCAGCACTTCATCACTGAGTTTTTCGACGGCACGCATCAAGTCGAAGGCCGCGGTTTCGTTGTTGTCCGCGACAGAATCGAGGGTCTTGCGCAGATTGCGAGTGGCACGGGTCACACCGTTACTTCCTTTATCACCAATGGCGGGCACTTTAGGACAGTTGTGTTTCAGTTTAATTTCAACCACTTGGCAGCAATGCCCAAGGCGTTGATCCAGATCAACAGGATCTGGGCTTGCCCAATACATATGAATATCCGTATATTCGAATAAGCATATATAGAGCTACGACAATCATGACTGATCTTTTCTCTCCTCCCGATGTATTCAAATGCCTGGCCGATGCGACCCGCACCAGGCTGGCCTTGTTGATCCTGCGCGAAGGCGAACTGTGCGTCTGCGAACTGATCCATGCCCTGGATGACAGCCAGCCGAAAATTTCACGGCATCTGGCACAACTGCGCAGTTGCGGGCTGCTGGTAGACCGTCGCCAGGGCCAGTGGATCTACTACCGCCTCAACCCGCAATTGCCGCACTGGGTGAGTACGGTGCTGGAGACCACCTTGCACGCCAATCAGCCCTGGCTGCAAAACGACGCGCAGCGCCTCGATGCAATGGGCGACCGACCACAACGAGCCAGCACCTGCTGCTGACCCCTGGAGAAGAGCCTCATGCTGATCGCAGCCGCGATTTTTCTAGTCACCATTGTGCTGGTCATCTGGCAACCCAAAGGCCTGGGCGTGGGCTGGAGCGCCTCCATCGGTGCGATCCTCGCCCTGGCCTGCGGGGTTATCAGCCTGGCAGACATCCCGGTGGTGTGGCAGATCATCTGGAATGCCACCGGCACCTTTGTCGCATTGATCATCATCAGCCTGATCCTCGACGAGGCTGGTTTTTTCGCCTGGACCGCGTTGCACGTTGCGCGCTGGGGGCGTGGCCATGGCCGTCGCCTGTTTGCCTATATGGTGCTGCTGGGAGCGCTGGTCTCGGCACTGTTCGCCAATGACGGGGCGGCCCTGATCCTGACGCCGATTGTCATGTCGATGCTCCTGGCGTTGCGCTTCTCCCCAGCGACGACCCTGGCGTTCGTGATGGGCGCAGGCTTTATCGCTGACACTGCCAGCCTGCCGCTGGTGGTGTCCAACCTGGTGAACATCGTCTCGGCGGACTACTTCAAGATCGGCTTCAACGAGTACGCGGCGATCATGGTGCCGGTCAACCTGGTCAGCGTCGCCGCGACCCTGGCGGTGCTGCTGTGGTTCTTCCGACGTGATATCCCACAAAGCTATGACCCTGCCGACCTGCCCGAGCCGGCCAGCGCCATCCATGATCCAGCGACCTTCCACGCCGCGTGGTGGGTGCTGGGCATCTTGCTGATCGGCTGCTTTGCCCTGGAGCCGCTGGGCATTCCTATCAGTGCCATCTCGGCCGCTTGCGCCCTGCTACTGCTGGTCATCGCCGCCAAAGGCCACAGGATTTCCACGCGCAAGGTGCTCAAGGAAGCCCCCTGGCAGATCGTGGTTTTCTCCTTGGGGATGTACCTGGTGGTGTATGGCCTGCGCAACGCCGGCCTGACCACTTACCTGGCCACCTGGCTCAACACCTTCGCCGATTACGGCGTGTGGGGCGCGGCGCTGGGCACCGGGTTGCTGACGGCGCTGCTGTCTTCGGTGATGAACAACCTGCCGACCGTGCTGATCGGTGCACTGTCCATCGAAGCCAGCCATGCCGTGGGCGTGGTCAAGGACGCGATGATCTACGCCAATGTGATCGGCAGCGACCTGGGCCCGAAAATCACCCCTATCGGCAGCCTGGCGACACTGCTCTGGCTGCACATTCTGGCGCGCAAAGGCATTCGTATCACCTGGGGCTATTACTTCAAGGTCGGCATCGTCCTGACCCTGCCGGTGCTATTGATCACCCTGGCCGCGCTGGCCCTGCGCCTGAGCCTTTAACGGAGAGTTGTCATGAAAGTCCTGTTCATCTGCACCGCCAACAGCTGCCGCAGCATCCTCAGCGAAGCCCTGTTCAACCACCTGGCCCCACAAGGGTTCCACGCCGTCAGTTCCGGCAGCGTTCCCAAGGGCCAGGTGCTACCCCGCACCTTGAGCACATTACAAACTGCCGGCATCCGCACCGAAGGTTTGTACAGCAAAGGCAATGACGCGTTTGAAGGCAGCCCGCCAGACATTGTGATCAGCGTGTGCGACAAAGCCGCCGCCGAAGCCTGCCCGGTGTACTTCGGCCCGGCGATCAAGGCGCACTGGGGGCTTGAAGACCCATCGGACAAAAGCGGCGATGAGGCGCATATGGATGCCGCTTTCCAGGCCACTCTAAAGATCATCGAAGCCCGCTGTCGGGCGCTGTTCGCCCTCCCGTTCAGCCGCCTCGACGCGGCACAGGTCAAGGCTGAACTTGATCGAATCGGCCTGTTGTAAACGGAGAATGTCATGACCACCCTGCCCAACCTCGACCTCACACTGCTCACGCCACTGCACACGGATGCCGAACAACGACCACGGATTCTCCTGCTGTATGGTTCCAATCGCACGCGCTCTTTCAGCCGATTGCTGGTGGAAGAAGCCGCACGCGTGCTTCAGCATCTGGGCGCCGACACGCGGATCTTCAACCCGTCGGGCCTGCCAATGCCCGACGACGCCCCGGATGACCATCCAAAAGTCCAGGAGCTATTGGCCCTTATGCAGTGGTCCGAAGGCCAGGTGTGGTGCTCGCCGGAACGTCACGGCTCCATGTCGGCAGTGTTCAAGGCGCAAATCGACTGGGTGCCCCTGGCACTGGGCGCCATCCGCCCAACCCAGGGCAAGACACTGGCGGTGATGCAAGTCTGCGGCGGGTCGCAGTCATTCAACACCGTCAACCAGCTGCGCGTACTGGGGCGTTGGATGCGGATGCTGACCATCCCCAACCAGTCATCCGTGCCCAAGGCTTTCATGGAGTTCGATGAACAGGACCGGATGAAGCCTTCCGCTCTATATGATCGGGTCGTGGATGTCATGGAGGAACTGATCAAGTTCACCCTGCTGGTGCGTGAGCGTCCGGACCTGGTGCAGCGCTATTCCGAGCGCAAGGAGGATGCGCAGGCGCTCTCTGAACGGGTCAATCAACGGTCGATTTGAACGCCGCTGAACGCGTATGCTTTGCAGCAACCGCCGCCACTGAGCCCGTCCCATGAGTTCCTCGCACCACGCCTGGCTGGGCGATTACGAAATCAGCAGCACCACCTGCAGCGGCCTGACGTTTGCCCGCCACAGCCACGACGAGTGCGTGATTGGCGTCAACCTGATCGGTGAGGAAAAGGTCTGGCTGGACCGCCGCACCTTCGAGGCCGGGCCCGGCAGTATCACCCTGTACAACCCCGGGCAGATCCAGGGCGGCGGCGCGGCCCAGGGTGCGCCCTGGCACTTTGTCAGCCTGTACGCCGGGGCCGACCGCCTGGCCTCCGACCTGGGGCTGGCGCACCTGGAGTTTGATCGCGCATTGTATTTTGCCCCGGCTTTGGCGGCGCAACTGGCGCAGGCCGCCAAGGGCGCATTGAATGTCGACCCACTGGTGCGCGAACTGAACGAAGAGGCGCTGGTGCTGCTGCTGGGCGATGTGGTCAGGCTCAGCGGTGTGCGCTTGCCGGGTGGCGCCAGTGCGGGGACAGGCATGGTCGCCCGAGCCCAGGAACTGCTCGCCGCGCAGTTGCATCAGAGCGTGGCACTGGGCGCACTGGGTGACGCCTTGGGCCTGTCGAAATTCCACGTCTTGCGCACGTTCCAGAAAGAAACCGGCCTGAGCCCCCGCCAGTGGGCCATGCAACTGCGCACCCGCCGGGCAAAAGGCTTGCTGCGCAGCGGCTTGAACGCCGCCGACGTCGCCCATGACCTGGGCTTTGCCGACCAAAGCCATCTCAACCGGCACTTTCGCGCGGCCTATGGCATGACTCCTGGCCGCTATCAGAGCGCAATCGGGTCCAAGACAACTCCACTTCCCCGGCATCAGACTGGCCCCATTACCGGTTAATCATGGGTGACACTGATGTTGACGATCTTTTTTTCCGCGCTGGTGTTCGGCTTTGTGTTTTGCCTGTCTCCCGGTGCCGTGCTGGCAGAGACGCTACGCCGTGGCCTGCTGCATGGGTTCACCCCTGCGTTGCTGGTGCAGGTAGGCTCGCTGGTGGGCGACGCGACCTGGGCGGTGATCGGCCTGACCGGCATGGCCCTGCTGATCCAGCACGAAGCGGTGCGCGTGCCCCTGACGGCCCTTTGCGCGTTGTACCTGGCCTGGCTCGGCCTGCGCAGCCTGCTGGATGCCTGGCGCCTGCCACAACCCGACAGCGCCCCGGCCAGCAGCGGGCGCAATGCGCTGGTGGTGGGGGCTGCCATTTCATTGGCCAACCCGAAGAACATCGTCTATTGGGGCGCCCTGGGCAGTGCCCTGTCAGGCATCGTTGGCGCCACCCCGAGTCACGGCCAGACATTGATGTTCTTCGCCGGCTTCATGCTGGCTTCAATCCTGTCGTGCTTTTTGATTGCGGCGTTGGTGAATATCTTGCGAAAGAACGCCTCGGCAACTTGGCAACGCATCAGTCATGGTGCCTGTGGCTTAGTGTTGATTTATCTCGCGTTACTGGCGGCATACAGTCTATGAGCTTATATATCCAACACTGCCAACCTGAATAAACTCTGAACATACAACAAACAGGCTCATTATATATTGACATCCAGTGCCTGCCTGAGTAGATTGCCCGTGCCTGCAACTCGGGCCTTTTTTCAACCTCACAAAAGAAGCCAATGGACACAGTATCTAGTCGCTGTCCTTCACCCGCGAATGCGGGGGCCGGGCGCCAAACCCAGAGTAATGACGGGACTCGCCTTCAAGGCCGGGTAAGCTGCGCTAGAGCTTGATGCTCCAACGTAACTGCCTTGAGCCGGCGCCAGTCCGGTCCCGAGGTGTGTTATGAATTTCCAGACCCTTGTTCTACCTGATGTACGCACGCTGGCCTCGGTCCTGCGTGCCAAGCTGTGCCGTGGCTCCCTGGGTGTTACTCCCGCACGCACGGCCTTTGCTTCCCCCTCCCCGCGTATCAACCCGGTGCACCTCCAGGCTCACTGGCGCCTGTGCCCCACCACCGGCCATCTGGTCCAGCACTGGGACCACGCCGACCCTCAAGATCCGCAGAGACGGAGCGTTTTCAGCCTGCTTGCCCAAGCGCGCCTGATGCTCAACGCTCGCGCGGCATAAGCTGACTGAAAACAGCAACTTCCTGATTATTGGTTAATTAATTAACTGGCGTTCCTTGCGAACTAAGCCAGCCGTAGTTTTCTGCGCGCCCGTTAATTAACTCGCCTATTTAAAGTTATTTAAATCGATCGCATAAATTGCGACTCGGCCTACTTGCGTGTGCCTGCCTGTCAGGTCAGCCACAAGTATGTCGACAGGAGTACTCACAATGAGCGCCGTAAAAACCACACAACTGCCAAACAAAAACAGCACCGCTGCCGACACCAAACTGTCGATGCGTGCTGCCCGCGAAGCGCAAAACGGCCTGGCGGCGACCCTGGCCAACGTCCGGGCGACCAAGGACGGCCTGACTGAACTGGATGCCAGCGCCCGCCTGCAACGCGAAGGCTTTAACGAGGTGGCCCACGACAAGCCGCCCCATGCCTTCGTGCAGTTCCTCCAGGCCCTGAACAACCCCTTCATCTACGTCTTGCTGACCCTGGCGGCGATCAGTTTTGTCACTGACTACTGGTTGCCGCTGCGCGCCGGTGAGGAAGTGGACCTGACCAAAGTCATCATCATCATGACCATGGTCGCCCTGAGCAGCCTGCTGCGCTTCTGGCAGGAACACCGCTCGGCCAAATCCGCCGAAGCACTCAAGGCCATGGTGCGCACCACCGCAACGGTGCTGCGCCGCGAGCAGGTTGGCGCCAAGCCGACCCTGCGCGAAGTGCCGATGCGCGAACTGGTGGCCGGCGATATCGTGCAGTTGTCAGCCGGCGACATGATCCCGGCCGATATCCGCCTGATCGAGTCCCGCGACCTGTTTATCAGCCAGGCGGTGCTGACCGGTGAAGCCTTGCCGGTAGAAAAATACGACACCCTGGGCGATGTCACGCAAAAATCCGCCACGGTTCAGGCGGCAGACCAGAGCAACCTGCTGGACCTGCCCAACATCTGCTTCATGGGCACCAACGTGGTCAGCGGCCGCGCCCTGGCGGTGGTGGTGGCGACCGGGCCGCGCACTTATTTCGGCTCTCTGGCCAAGGCCATCGTCGGCTCCCGGGTGCAAACCGCCTTCGACCGCGGGGTGAACAGCGTCAGTTGGTTGTTGATTCGCTTCATGCTGGTGATGGTGCCCATCGTGTTCTTCCTCAATGGCTTCTCCAAGGGCGATTGGGGCGATGCCTTCCTGTTTGCCCTGGCGGTGGCCGTGGGCCTGACCCCGGAAATGCTGCCGATGATCGTCAGCGCCAACCTGGCCAAGGGCGCGAACGCCATGGCCAAGCGCAAAGTGGTGGTCAAGCGCCTCAATGCGATCCAGAACTTCGGCTCGATGGACGTGCTGTGCACCGACAAGACCGGCACCCTGACCCAGGACAAAATCATCCTGGAGCACCACGTCAACGCCTTCGGCCAGCGGGATGACCAGGTGCTGTCCCTGGCCTGGCTCAACAGCCATCACCAAAGCGGCATGAAGAACCTGATGGATCAGGCGGTGCTGGCGTTCTCCCAGCACAACCCCAAGTTCCAGGTACCGTTTGCCTACAGCAAGGTCGATGAATTGCCCTTCGACTTTGTACGCCGACGCCTGTCGATTGTGGTCAAGGACAACCACGGCGATCATCTGTTGGTGTGCAAGGGCGCCGTGGAAGAAATGCTCGAAATCGCCACCCATGTGATGGAGGGCGATAGCGCCGTGGCCCTGGATGAGCAGCGCCGCCAGGCGTTGCTCAACACTGCCAACGAGTTCAATGAAGACGGTTTCCGCGTGCTGGTGGTGGCCACCCGCAACATTCCCAAGGCCTTGGCGCGTCAGCAATACACTCCCACCGATGAACGCAACCTGGTGATCCACGGTTTCCTGACCTTCCTCGATCCACCGAAGGAAACCGCCGGCCCGGCGATTGCCGCCCTGCAAGAGATCGGTGTCGCGATCAAAGTGCTGACCGGCGATAACGCCGTGGTCACCCGCACCATCTGCCGCCAGGTCGGCCTGGAGCCCGGTGAGCCACTGCTGGGCGTGGATATCGAAGCGATGGACGATGCCACCCTCAAGCACCAGGTCGAACAACGCACAGTGTTCGCCAAACTGACCCCGCTGCAGAAGTCCCGGGTGCTCAAGGCCTTGCAGTCCAATGGTCACACCGTGGGTTTCCTCGGCGACGGCATCAATGATGCACCCGCCCTGCGCGATGCCGACGTCGGTATTTCGGTAGACAGCGCCACCGACATCGCCAAGGAATCGGCAGACATCATCCTCCTGGAAAAGAGTCTGATGGTCCTCGAAGAAGGTGTGCTCAAAGGCCGCGAGACCTTCGGCAATATCATGAAGTACCTGAACATGACGGCCAGCTCCAACTTCGGCAACGTGTTCTCGGTGCTGGTGGCCAGTGCGTTCATTCCCTTCATGCCGATGCTGGCGATCCACCTGCTGCTGCAAAACCTGATGTATGACATCTCCCAACTGGCCCTGCCATGGGACAAGATGGACAAGGAGTACCTGGCCAAGCCGCGCAAGTGGGACGCGCAGAACATCGGGCGTTTCATGATCTGGATCGGGCCGACCTCGTCGATCTTCGACATCACCACCTTTGCCCTGATGTGGTACGTGTTTTCGGCCAACAGCGTAGAGATGCAGACCCTGTTCCAGTCCGGCTGGTTTGTCGAAGGGCTGCTCTCGCAGACCCTGGTGGTGCACATGCTGCGTACCCGCAAGATCCCGTTCTTCCAGAGCACCGCCGCCTGGCCGGTGCTGATGATGACCGGCATCGTCATCGCGCTGGGGATCTATGTGCCCTTCTCGCCCCTGGGCACGCTGGTGGGCCTGCAACCGTTGCCTTGGGCCTACTTCCCTTGGCTGGTCGGCACCCTGCTTGCCTACTGCTGCGTCGCGCAACTGATGAAAACCCTCTACATCCGCCGCTTCAAGCAGTGGTACTGACCGACCAGGCGCGGGCTCTCACTCGATGGCCCGCGCCTGGGCAACACAAGGAAATTCCAGCATGCGCGTGTTGATCTGTGCGGGTCGTCATTACGCCGATAGCAAAAGGTCCCGCCAGGTCCTGGATGCCTGGCATCGCCTGCACCCGGTGCAGGTATTGATCCACGGTGGCAGCCAGTTCCTGGGCAGCGATATAGAGGATTGGGCGCGGGAAACGGGCATAGACGTTGTGCGTTACCCACCCAACTGGCAGCGCCATGGCAAACAGGCTGAACGCCATCGCAACCAATTCATGCTGAGCGACAGCCGCCCCGACGTGGTCATCGCGCTACCCGGTGGCGATGACACCTCTGAACTGGTCAACCAGGCCAAGGCCTGCGGCATCCAAGTGCTGACCGTCGACAACTGACATCTATTTTTTGGAGCATGTAGCCATGCACAAACACACCTCGCGGCGCCCGGACGGCTTTGCCAAATACCGTCGCCGCCAGCAACACCAATCCCTGACGGCCTTTGCATTGCTGCCTGCATCGCGGCGGCGGGCATTGCGCCGCAACTTGATCTTTGTCGGCGCGACCCTGGGCGGCATCCTGGTCCTGGGCCTGCTGTCCAAGGCCTTTGCCGCAGGAGGTTCGTATGTGGTCGATGATGCGGCGATCAATGCGCCGGGCGAATGCAACCTTGACGCCTGGTACACCCGCAACCGTCATGACGCGTCCACCCACCACAGCAGTTTATCCGCAGCCTGTACCGCCCGTGGCCTGCCGACAGTGCAATGGGGCGCAGCCATTGAGGATGACCCGGACCAGACGCAGGTCAGCCCGCAGATCAAGGCATCGCTGTGGTCCTGGGATGACGCGGGCGTGGAAATTGCCGTGGCCGGCGCGGCGCATATTGCGCTCAATCGCCGCCATGCTTTCGACGGTGCCGACCTGACGGTGCCACTGACCTGGCAACCGTTGCCAGCCCTGCGCCTGAACCTCAACGCCGGCTGGGCCCACGCTTATGATGACGGCGAGCAGAATCACCGCCTGACCTGGGGTACGGGACTGGAGTACAGCGTGGCGGATTCACTGACGCTGGTGGCTGAACGTTACGGCCAGCAACGCGGCGACCAGGCCTGGCAGGCCGGACCGCGCCTGCACTTGGGCAGGCAGGTGGATGTGGACCTGGTGATCGGCCGCAGCCTGATCGGCGACCGCGATCAGTGGCTGACCACGGGGGCTACTTTACGGTTTTGACGATCCGTTTTAGCAAAGGTGGGATGTGATCCATGTCGCACCCCGCTCCCACAGGGGGGCTCGGCGAAGCAGAGTTTTGGGTACGCCACAAATCAAATGTGGGAGCTGGCTTGCCTGCGATAGCGGCGTGCCAGCCAACAGATATATGACTGAAAAACCGCTATCGCGGGCAAGCCCGCTCCCACAGGGGATATGCGCCGGGCGTCAGGCCGCTTTGGCTTGTTGCTCCAGATGCACTTGCAACTCAGGATCAATCCGCAGCACGCCCGCCAGTTCATCCAGATAGTTGCGCTCGGCATCCTGCTGGTCATCCACCAGCAGGACACTGGCCAGGTAGACCTCGGCAGCCATTGCCGGATCTGCGGCGCAATCGGCAAAGTCTGCCGCATTCAAGGGTTTGGCGACCTCAGCGTCCAGCCATTGCTGCAAGTCGGGGTCATCGGTATGACGACCAATCTCAGCCGAGATCCTCTCCTCTTCCTGCGCGTCAATCCGCCCGTCCGCCTTGGCCGCCGCGATCAACGCCCGCAGCAGCGCATGGCTATGCTCCTCGACCGCCGGGCCGGACAGTTGATCCACCGTCTGCAACGCCTGTTGCGGTGCCGAAGCCTGTTGCTGTTGCCAGGCTTGATACGCCTGGAACGCCATCATTCCCAGTGAAGCCAGCGCCGCATAATTGGTGCCGCCTGAACGCGTCGGGCGCGCGCCGCCGGATGCGGTACCGCCCAGCATCCCGCCGAGGCCGCCGAGCAAATCACCCAGGCCGCCGCCGCCCGAAGTTGCACCGCCCGCGCCGGCGCCACCGCCCCGCAGCAGACCACCGAGCAAACCGCCCAACCCACCGAGCCCTCCGGCTCCGCCTTGAGGTGCCGCCGAACCGCCTTGCGGCTTGATCGCCGCCTGTAGCAGTTGTCCCAGTAGATCGCTGGTGTTCATGGTATTGCCCTCCTGTGGGCTGTGCTCCAGACCAGCAACAATAGTCGCTGCTGCCTATAACGCCAACACCCGTAGACCAGAGTATTTTTGTCGACGGGCCTGCGCCTCAACAAACCCGGTGCCGCGCGGTAACGACCGTGAGAATTCTTCAGATCAAGGGTGGTCAGGATCACGTCTGAACGCCAGCCAGCTCCCTACATTGACCTCTTTGTAGAGGCTGGCCGGCGGATACGGGATCAGGGTCTTGGGCGGACCTTGTAGCCCGGTAACGTCGCGGCATAGGCCAGTGCCTGCTCACGGGAGCCAAAGGAAGCCAATCGATCATCCTTGGTGCACACGCGCCACGGGCCGCTGTTGACCCGGACAATGTCATAGCCATTGAAATGCATCTTGTTCAACAGGGGAACGCTCATAGTCACCTCTCCTATTCCAGAGATAATCCACGGGTTGCCCGATCCACCATACTCCCGATCCAGGCAGCGTGGCCTACCGAACGTCGCTGATGCTGGCCAATTGCGTCATGTAGTACTGCACTTCCCCATACAACCACTCGGAAAACACCCGCTGTTTGTTTTCCGAGCTTTCCCGAGGTGGCCAAACCAACCAATACGGGTAGGCATACGGCGCGCGGATGTCGCACAACTGCACCAGTTCCCCGCGCACAATGGCGTCATGCACCAGGCTACGCCGCTCCAGGGCGATGCCCTGCCCCAGCCGGACCGCTTCCAGCACCAGGTTGGAGTCATTGGTGCACAGGCCTTTGCGTTCGGAGCTCATCTCAATACCTGCGGCCTGGCACCAGGGCTGCCAGGACTCATTGCTGTAGATGATCGGGCTGTGCACGATTTGCTGCGGGGTTCGCGGCAATTGCCCGCCATTGAAATGCGGGGCGGCTACGACCACCATTTCGTCGTGGAACAACAGTTTGCGCTCCACCCCTTCCCAATCGCCCTTGCCCATACGGATGCCCACGTCCACCGACTCCTGGTGCAAGTTGGTGATCGCCAGGGTGGCTTGCAGGCGAATGCTGATATGCGGGTAGCGACGCTGGAAATCCGGCAGCCGTGGCAGCAACCACGAACGCGCGAATGAAGGCAGCACCGCCACCACCAGCTCATCGCGCTTGGGCTGGGCCTGGATCAGGCGCGTGGCATCGGCGATATCCCCCAGGGCCTGGCGGATCTGCAACGCATACAGCCGACCATCTTCGCTGATGCGCAAGCCACGCCCTTCACGCACGAACAGCGTGAGGCCGACGATCGCTTCCAGCACCTTGATCTGCTGGCTGATGGCCGAGTGTGTGACATGCAGCTCTTTGGCCGCGAGAGTGACACTACCCAGCCTGGCGGTGGCCTCGAAACTGCGCAGGGAGGTCAAGGGAGGAAAGGCACTCATGTAAGGCCGGCTAACCTTTTAAGGTAAAAAATATGGATATTTAAAGGAGTATCGCCGCTATAAAGTAATCCGTAATTAACAATCACACCATCGAGAATGGAGGCTTCATGAAACTGGTTGGCATGCTGGACTCACCTTATGTGCGCCGCGTAGCGATTGCCCTGGAACTGTACGGCGTCGATTTCGAGCAGCAATCGCTGTCGGTCTTCAGCACATTCAAGGAGTTTTCCCGGATCAACCCGGTGGTCAAGGCTCCGACACTGGTGCTCGACGACGGGACGGTATTGATGGACTCCAGCCTGATCCTGGATTACTTCGAAGCCTTGGCGCCGGCCGATAAAAAGCTCTTGCCCCAAACCGCTGCGGCCCGTGCACGGGACCTGCAAGTAATCGGCCTGGCATTGGCCGCCTGCGACAAGAGCGTGCAGATTTACTACGAGCACAACCTGCGACCAGCAGAGAAACTGCATGAGCCCTGGCTCGACCGGGTAACCGGGCAGTTGCTGGCGGCCTACTCAGGCCTGGAACAACTGCTGGCCAACCCTCAAGGCGAGTCATTGAGCCAAGCATCACTCAGCGTCGCGGTGGCCTGGTCCTTCTCCAGGTACGCCGTGCCCTCGGTCGTCAAGGCCGAAGACTTTCCCAACCTACAGCGCCACGCCCGGCTGGCCGAGCAACACCCGGCGTTCGGCAAATACCCTATCGAATAGGCAGCAACGCAACGCCGATCATCGTCGCCCCCTGGCAAAGCCGTTGACCACGATATACAGCAGCGGCCCGACCGAGACGAACACCATTGTCAGCAACCAGTAAGGCATGACACTGGCCAGGGACTTGCCCTTGGCGCGTGCGTCACGGTACATCCACACACACGCCAGGGCTGCCATCAGGTACAGGTCAATCACCACCTGGGCGGTGTCTGGCCTGGATAACAGTTCAATGCCGAACGCCAGCAGCGACTGCTCGGCCCAGAGCAAGGTGCCCAGGGTGTACAGCGAAAACGCCAACAGGCTGGCAAGGGCGATATAGGGTCTGTGCATGGGGTCCACCGTGCAGGATTGGGCAAGCCGCAGATTAGTGATAACGTCGCCGCCATCTCAATGACCTGCGAGGTCATGGACGCCCCTCGACCCGCCCTGCCAGAGTCACCCCATGAGCCGCCCACCTTTCCCCCGAGCCACTCCCGATACCGACGCCGGCACACAGCTGCGGCTATTGCGCCGCCAGGCCAAGCTGAGCCAACTGCAACTGGCGCTGATCAGTGGTATTTCCCAGCGCCACTTGAGCTGTATCGAAACCGGCCGCGCCAAGGCCAGCCCTGGCACGCTGCATAACCTGCTCAGCGCTCTCGATGTGCCGCTGGAGCACTGCAACAGCCTGTTCCTCGCCGCCGGCTATGCCCCACGCTACGAAGCCACGCCACTCGCCGCGCCGTCGATGGATGCCATTCGGGACGCGATCAGCCATGTACTGAAGGCCAACAACCCGGCACCGGCCATCGTGCTGGGTAGTCACTGGGAAGTGCTTGCCGCCAACGCCAGCACCCAGGTCCTGTTTGATCTGGTGGGGTTGGCGCCAGACGCCGCGCAGGGTCTGAACCTGCTGACGACACTGCTGCAACCGGGGGGCTTGGGCGACTATTTGCTCAATGCCGAGGAAATCCGCAACCTGGCCTGGCAACGCGCCGCGCGTGAAGCGCTGGGCAATCCGACCCTGGCCACACTGTTGGAAAGCCTGCCGGTGCCCCAGGGCTCGACAGCACCGGCCAATGACCTGCCGCCGCTGGTGCTGACGCGCATCAACTCGCGCCAGGGCGAGCTGGACTTCATGTCCACCTTCACCACCTTCGGCATGCCCCAGGACATCACCGTCACTTCATTGCGGATCGAACATCTGATCCCGGCCAATCCCCATACCTGGCAAGTCATGACTGCGGCCTACGAACAGTCCCTGTAGGCGCTGGCTTGCCTGCGATGGCGGCCTGCCAGCCATCAGATGTAGTGACTGAACCACCGCTATCGCGGGCAAGCCCGCTCCCACAGGGGAATATCATCAGCCAGAAATTTTGGGTACATCACAGATCCCATATTTGGAACGGGCATAGCTGATAGATCACCAGCCGCTAGAACTTGGTCACCAGCCCCATACGCAACGTGCGTCCCGGCGCCGGCATGAAGCTCTGGGCCAGCGGGTCCAGGTAATAGCGGTCCGTCAGGTTCTGCAGCGACAGGTTAACGTTGGTGTGATCCTGCCATTTGTAGTTGAGGAACAGATCAAACAGCGCCACCTCGCGGTAGACCAACTGCGGCGTGGTGGCGCCGGTTTGCCAGTTCTTGTCAGCCGTCACGGTCGGGCCGGAGGTATAGGTCAAGCGCCCGCCCACGGTCAATGTCTGGTCAAAGAAGCGCAACCCCGTGGTCAGGTTGCCAGAGGCCCGTGGCGGGTTCTGGGTATTGGTGTATGAGCCCATGAAACTGCCCGGTGTGCAATTGGGCGTGGCGCTCAGGTCATTCCAGCGGGTACTGCTGGCCCGCAGGCGTGCGGCGAAAGCCGAGTCACAGGTTTCGGTCTTCAGATAGTAGGTCGCGGACAGGTCGGCAAACACCCGCCCGGCATCGTAGTTCGATTGCAGTTCCAGGCCGCTGGTCTTGAAGCTATCGGTATTGCTGAAGTTCATCAGGCCATTCTGGCCAGGGGTTGGGTCGTAATAGCGAGTGATGTAGTGCTTGATGCTGTTATTGAAGTACGCCAGCTTGATCGCCGCCGAGTCGTTGTCGGCCAACAAGCCTTTTTGCATTGTGCTCGCGCCGACTTCCCAGTTACTGGAGCGCTCGGGTTTGAGCCCCTTGCCTGGCAGGGTCTGCAAAGTGCCCAGGCTGCTTTCGAACAACGAGGGCATGCGCAGGCCCTGGGTGTAAGAGGCATAGAGGAAGGTATCTGGCGCCACTTCGAAATTGACGCCAAAGGCCGGAGAAAATGCACCGGCACTGTCACTTTGCTTCTTCGCGTACGTATAACCGGTGACCACTTCACCGACACTCGCGGGGAAGACTCGCGTACCCGTCCCGCCATAGTCGTTGTACGGTGTGCCTTCGAACGGATGGTTGGTGTTACTGAAGACAATCCCGTTGTTCAAGCGCGGGTCCGTGGCATCGGTGTATTGCCCGTTCTCGTCGGGGAACCACATCATGAAGTCGTAGCGTCCAGGCTTGATGACGTTCACATAGCGCGCCTCACGCTCCTCGCGTTGCGCGGTGGAATGCATCATATGGTCCTGGGTGCGGTAGTAGAGGTAGCGTCCGCCGCCCCACAGCGTCAGCTCATCGACCGGCTTGTACTCCAGCTTGCCGTTGAGGCTGAACTCTTGCCGGGAACCATCACGCAGGCCACGGTTGGCGTTGATATCGTGCTGGGTCGTGACCACGCCTTTTTGCGGACGCAGTTCCTCGACCTGGAACCCGCCACCCAGGTCCAACTTGAAATCGCCGTGATCGGTCACAAAGCGCGAGGTATTGGCCAGCTCACCGCCAATGCGCCGGTTGGCCTGGCGGGTCCAGTTACGGTCCGAACGATAGGCCTGGGATGCCGGGGCCATCACCGAGGTCAACTGGCTGGTTTTGGCATCGGTCATCCACAGGCTGGTCGTCAGGTCCACCAGCATGTTGCCTGTCGGCAAGTAGTGGTAACGGGCAGTATAGGTGTCGATCTCGGTACGGCCCCGAGGGTACTGATAAATGCCGCCCGTGCCGAAACGGAAGATGTCCGATGGCATGATCTCACCCATGCGCCCGTCGTAGCGGATGTAGCCGAAGTCGAACGTATGGTCGTCCGCAGGTCGCAGTGTGGTCTTGAGCAGGATCGATTCAGTCTCTGCCGAGCTGTTCAACACCTCCTCACCGGCGTTGTAGGTGGTGGCCACCGTGCTGTTTTCGCGACCATAGCGGTCATAGGTGCGATAGCGATCCTGACCGTGCTTGCCGGAGAAATAGTTACCTTGGTTACGATGGGCATAGGCCGCCACCACATCAAACAGCTCATGGGTATAGGCAAACGCCGCACTGCCTGACTCGGCGTCGGAGCCAAACAGGCCACCACGGCTCTGATGCGGCTCGGCGTACAACTCCTGGGTCGCCGAATGACTGCTGCGCGAGGCCGGCGACACGCCGTTGTTCCACACATCGCCCTTCAAGCGCAGGCCCACGGTCTTGCCGTCACGCAGGATGTCATCCACACCCAGCGTGCGGATCGCCACCTTGCCGCCGATGGCGCTGGAGTCCAGGCTCGGCCCCTTGTCGATGGACACATCGCTGATCAGGTCGGGGTCGATGTAGCTACGCTGCTGCGTGCCCGCATAGCCACGATAGACATCCAGCGCCTGTTGCGAGCCGTCGACCGTGACCGCGACCCGGCTTTGCCCCTGGATCCCGCGAATGTTCACATCCAGGCCACCGCCATTGCGGCTGTCACCGACCTGCACCCCTGGCAGGCCCTTGAGCAGGTCACCGGCGGAGATCACGCCAAAGCGCTGGACTTCTTCCGGGGCGATATACACAGCCGAACGTGGTGCCGAATAGACGGCTTTCTTATCGAGGTCATCGCCGATGACCTTCTGCGACGGCAACACCACTGCACTGGTTGCCGGATGCAACTCGAAGCTGCCGTCGGCCTGGCGCTGGAAACTCAGCCCGGTGCCCGCCAGCAACCGCGCAAGACCGGCTTCGGTGCTGAAATCCCCGCGCAGGCCATTGCTGCGCTTGCCCGCCGTCAGCGTCGAGTTGCCCGCCATACTGATCCCCGCCTGCACGCCGAAACGCGAGAGCGCCTGGTCCAGGGGACCGGCGTCAATACTGTAGGGCTGGCGCTCGGCCTGGGCGAAAACCGCCGTGCTGTACAACGGTTGCAGGCTGAGTAACAACAGACCCAATGTGCGGGTGCGCAAGACACTTGCGGGAGAAATCATGCAGGGCTCCTAGAGGTGAAGGCCCACCTGTTTCGGTGGGTTATTCCTAGAGGCCAAGCGAGGTTTGAAAAACTGCGGCGAGTACACAAAAAAAGTTTCAGGCGGGCACCACTGTCACCCAATAGCGGGTGCGCCGTTCGATGCGCACCGGCAAGGCATGGGCCACCAACGCCAGTGCGGCATCGGTATCGTCCAGTTGAAAACTACCGGTCACGCGCAACGCCGCGACCTGCTCGCTGCATCGCAAGACGCCCGGACGATAACGGGAAAGCTCGGCCAGCAGCACATCCAGGCGCATGCGTTCGGCGGGCAGAATGCCGCGCAACCAGGCCTGCGCCAGAAACCCATCGGTTTGCCGTGGCGTGCCCACGCCGTGGCGGTCCACCTGGGTCTGCCACCCCGCCGCTACCGACACCGGTGACAGGCTGCGCGGCGAACTTACGTCGACCAGGCCACGCAATACAGTAATCCGCGTGCCCCGCTGATCGTGACGCACCAGCAGATTGGCGTCCTGACTGCGCACCACCGCATCCGGCGTGAGCAGTTGCAGTGGGCGCGACTCGGCTCGCGCATCCAGCGCCACCTCGCCCTCGATCAACTGCACGCTGCGCAGGTGTGCGCTGAGTTCCAGGCTGACGGCACTGGCGGTGTTCAACCACAGCGAACAGCCATCGGCCAGCGTCCACCGGCGGCGCTCGCCGGTCGCCGTGCGGTAAGTGGCAAAGGCTGCGCGCACCCGCGTCGAATCAGCGCCCTGCCAGGACAAACCGCCAAGCAGGCCCAACCCCAACAAACACTTGAGGACTTGCCGGCGCCGCGCCGGATCAACCCCGGCAGATTCCAACGCCCGCCGCGCGGTGACATCGGCCAGCAGGTTGGCCCCGGGCTGGAGCATCAGCGGCAAGCTGGCGACGCGTTGCCAGGCGTATTCGTGCTCGGCACGCGCCAGGCGCCACTGCTGCAACGCCTGGTGATCGGCCGGGCTCATCGTTCCGGACTGAACCCTGACGATCCAATCAATGGCCCTCTCGCGGACTTTCGGCGCAACCACCGTGCCATTCATTCAAAACGGCTCGCGTAGCATACGCTGAAGGCCTTGCCCATCGCCCGCTGCACCTGGGCCACACTCAAGCTCAACTGCGTGGCGATCTGCGGGTATGTCAGGCCATCGAGCTGGGACAAGAAGAAAATCTTGCGCACCTGCATCGACAACCCCACCAGCAGCACATCGAGCTGCAGCAGGGTTTCGATCATCAAGTAGCGCGTTTCGGGCGAGGGTTCCTCACCTTCTGGACGCGCGGCGAGCGCCTCAAGGTAGGCCCGCTCAATGGCCTGACGACGCCAGCGATTGATCAGCAAGCCATTGGCGATCGTGGCCAGAAACGCCATGGGCTGGCGTAACTCACGCACGTCCTGCTGGGTGCGCAACACGCGGATAAACGTATCGTGCGCCAGGTCTTCGGCGTCGGCGCTATGCCCCAGCCGCCGATGCAACCAGCCGCGCAGCCAGTGGTGATGACGGGTGTAAAGTTGTTCGACGGGCGAGACGAGACTGTCGTCGTACATGTCAGGTCCAATGAGCGGTAATGATAATACTTCTCATTTTAGTGTCTGAACCTGAGACTTGTACAGCGCCTGCTGCTGCCCCTGCTGCATATGAGGTTTCGACCCACCCCTACCGCGAACGGATGGCGGCTCTTTAATGGCAGTGTCTTAGGTCTGACAGAGCGATCAGACTTTATTAAAAGACCTGTATGACATACGCCGACTAGCACGTCGGGCAAAGTCATCACCATGATTCCTACTCTTTTATCTCAATCAACTCAAACGCCAACAGTCCTCAGCAGGTCAGCTTACTGCCTGCAGGCAGGATGGGCTTCTGAGTTACACGACAAAATGCTGGCAGCAGGATTACCGATTTAACAGAAGTTTTGGTTACCCAAATTCAAGTAATAACTTGAGGACTGTAATATGACTTTGATTAGCGACGTACAACTTGCATGCTCCCGTTTGGCACAACACGGATGGCACTCACTCTTACTACAACATGGCTTAGACATTACGGCGCTCGACCTACAACAAGAACTGTCAAAACCCTTACACATTGATAGAACAATCAAGGGTTTCGAAGACTACTCACACTCTGGTGTACGAGGCATCGAAGCAGGTAAACCTGCTGAAAGTTTGCTCTATCATGCCTTTGCTTCACCTAATGTCATCACCACCGCCCAGGGCACCCAACTGACTGCATTCCCATCAGCCCTTGAAATTGAGCAGTTGCTGAACTTCGTTTACGGTGTTAACCCACCCAGTTTAGAGACATTGAGGGTGTACGCGGGAACGGCACCCTTGGCGATAGTAGTCTTTGCGTATGAATACCGGCCGCGCCCGGAAACTGTGCATCAGTGTCAGGCAGACCTGTGTTTCTCTCGCACAGGTGTCGCACGAGTAGGCACTGCGCCGGTCTTGTATGATGCCGCACGGCGAGGGTTCCTGCCCTTTGTTGACACGGCTACACAACAGATGCGTGTTACGCCTGCCCGTTATGGCGCGTACCTTGCCATGCAAAAAAAAGGAGCGCGCGAATGCTTCGGCCCCATGAACTTTCAAACACCCAGTGACGCCGACTTGGACTTCTGGGTGCCGATACATAAGTTATTCAACGGTAAAGAATGCTTGCTCGGCTTGGACTTGACGGTGCATCTGGACAACTACCAGATCAATGAGAAGATCAGGCAAGTGCATACGAGGTTCAACAATACGGGATGGCAAGAACCTGACATCCTGAATTATCCATTTGTAATTACCGAAGGCCTTTGTCATTGGGCCGAGCCAACTGACTTTGGCATGGGGCTTCTGGTCCCGGATGACAAGGAACGACTGGTCGAGCTGGCCTACTATCAAGAGCGACCATTATCATTCACGATGCCGTCGGGTACGGGGGGGTTGGTGCATGGTCGCCATCGAGTACATGACGACGGATCAATCGAAGACTTGAACAATGTCGAAGGTGTTGATGCAATCGTCAAGCAGGGAGGGTATCGCGCCTTGCACTATCAGGACGCAATGGCAGACGGTTGGGTGCACGCGCGCTGTCCGCAACTGGAGTCCTGCGGACTGGACAAAGATAGCGTTGCGGCCTACTCGATTATCGGTGCCCCCGACTTCTTCCCTCTATGTGGACAGCGCGAACTGAAGGTTTGGTCAAGTGATCCGGATATTTTCCCCTGTCCGACACCTCCGTGCCCCGAAGTTTGGCATACACGCGTCAATCCCCTGTCGGATGTCCGTTTCCCGATCAACCCGACGCTTGTGGGCAGCCACTTTGCCGATGAAGACCGCACCGCCACTGCAATTGTCTCCTTACCCTTCGATGCATCAATGGCTGTTACGGCTCAGGCAGTGCCTGAGGTCGGTTTGGCTCAACGTCAGTCCTATTTACCCGACTTCGCCAGTGGCGTGTTCGGACCTGGCTGGGAGGTTGGCAGGGGCTTGATCGATAAGCCTTTTACCAACGTACTAAACGGTTACATGCTCGCCAGCCCCTTTACAGAAGATGCCCGGATTTGCGCAGCGCTGGGTTCCTACTGGCCAGGCGTAGCACCCGATTCAACCCGTACATTTGAGCCCCGTTCCATCGCTTCGACAGTCATCCCCTTAACAGACACAGAGATCGGCCTAACGGGCGAGACCTCCTGGGACGGCCTGACAGGTCCCGTTCTGGTTGATTACGATGGGCGTCAGGTTGTCCAGTATCAGTCCTACGAATATAGCGACTACACCGGGGCTGCATTGGCCGGGCAACTGTCATCGGCAATCACTGGGCAAGTCGGGACTCAGCAATACCACCAACGGGTCCTGGCAATGCGTCGGGCATATCACGCTGTGGGAGCGGGGACCGATAAAGCGCTACGAACGCTATGGCCCGTACTTTCTTTCTCTTTGGTGCAATCAGCAGACGAGGGTCTGCAAGCAGCACAGCAGCAGGCAGGCCACTTTCTGGAAGGTGAGGTGATGTATTTTTTCCTCTACAAACACGGCGCAATCATCACGCCATCGGATAACTTCAAGCGGCGTTATGTGGAGATTGAAGCGCGAGTGCAATTGTATGTCAGTCAGACCGCCCTATTAATCAAGCAAGACGAGACGTTGTGGCGTTTACTTGATGAATCGTTTTGACGTGATTGTTGTAGGGGCCGGGCCGGCCGGCTGTGCCACTGCGATCGCGTGCGCACAACGCGGGATGCGCGTGGCACTGCTCGAACGGGCTACATTCCCGCGACACCGGCCCGGTGAAACCCTTCACCCGGCCATCGAGCCGCTGCTTGCCCAGTTGGGGATGATGCCCGATCTGAGCGAGCAGCCTTGTCTACGACATGAAGGGCACTGGGTACAGTGGGACGCAGCGCCGCGTTTCATCAAGTTCGGTGGTGATGCTGCTGGCCCTTGGCGAGGTTTCCAAGTCCAGCGAGCATCCTTCGATGCTCAACTCGTGAAACAGGCCTGTGTGTTGGGTGTAAAGATAATTCAGCCTTGTTTAAATCCAACGGTGATTCGTGAAGGCAACAGGGTCACCGGTGTGAACGTCATGTCAGACCGGCTTATGGCAACCTATGTTGTCGATGCCTCGGGGCATCACGGATGGCTCAGGCGCCAACTGCCGATTCAGTGGCTGGAATTTTCGCCGATCCTCATTGCGCGCTATGGCTATTACCAAGGCGACCTTGAGCTTGTTAATGACGCACCGCGACTTATCGCGAACAAGGACGGTTGGCAATGGATCGCACGCGTCGACAACCACCTCCTCCACTGGACAACGTTGAGCTTTCACTTAAACAGCAAACTGGCAGCCGGATCGCCCGAGACACTCAAGCATTTAACACCTGCGGGTCCGGTACGCGGCGCCGAAGTGTCTTGGCGCCTGTCCAATGTTCCCATGGCAGCCGGTTATGTACTCGTAGGTGATGCTGCTGCAATATTGGATCCGGCATCATCGCACGGTGTGCTCAAAGCGCTAATGTCCGGCATGCAAGCGGCCCAAGCCATTGCCGACTGCCTCGCGTGGCCAAGTGGCGAACACGTCGTACACAACCATTATAAAACCTGGCTGCACAATCAGTTCAACACCGACGTCGATGCCCTGCGCCAGTTCTATCGCGTGCATCCTTACCCTCCGGCATGGGTTTGATGAACGGTAGAAGTCGCCGTTAGACTCACCCAATACGTCGCCTGACCCACCGCTATCGCAGCCTCGCTGGAGCTCGACAGCTCCCACAAGGTTAGATATTCATCACTTACTTTTCCCACTCGGCCTTGGGAATCAGCAAGCCATGGTTACCGTTGTACGCCGCACGCGCAGGCGACCTCCAACCCTCCAGCAACGCCTCATCCAATCGGTAGATTTCCACCCCCAGCGGGCGGCATACCGTCAGCGGGTCCTGGGCATCCGGGCCCCACATCGGCAGCGACAGATCGCCGCCCGGGCAGGTGGACAACGCACACAGCAAGTCGATCTCGGCAAAGAACTCCAGGTAGTCACCTTGCTTGGCCGGGCACGCCTTCATGAAGTACATATCGTCGTGATTCAGGCCCGTGCACTGGAAGATGTTCAATACATCGTGCACATCAAACTCGGTCAGGCCATGGGGCAATACGGCGCGGGTCAGGTTGGAATGGCAATGGTGATGGAAGTCCTCGCCGGTCAGCATCTTGTTCACATAAGGATCACAGCGCGTACCCAGCAGGTCATGCAGGCGCCCGCCATGTTCATCGATGCCGTAGCCGGCCAGGCTGTCATCGGTGATGGTGACCATCGGCCGCAGAAACGGCAGGTTCGACCACAGGCGGTCATAGGTGCTGACATGCGCGCCTTGCAGTTGGCGGGTGCGGGCCGCCCACATACGCTCGCGCGGATCATTGGCATTCCACACGTTGAAATCACCGACCTGGGGGCCGATCGGTGTGGTCACGCGAAACACATGGCCAGCCGGCACTTTCCAGGCGCGACCGGTACGGATCGGCACTTCGAACTGCTCGATCAGGGTGCGCCCTGCCCCGGACTCGCGCACACGATCATAAAACGCCTTGTCGACCTGCAAGGCAGCGCCTTTGCTGACTTGGTAGGCGGCGGGATAGTCCTTGTACATGGGGGATCCTCCATTGCAGGGTTTTGCAAAACCATACAAGCGGGCTTGCCCTAATGCCAGTCAGTTAAGCGGATACTGCTTTCTGTAGGAGCGAGGGGGACGCCTAGTTCTTGCTCGCGAAGGACATCAACGATAACGCGTGTTTGCTAGGTAAACGCGGCGCTCTCAAGTTCTTCGCGAGCAAGCTCGCTCCTACAAGGGGGGGCGTCGTCAGTTGAACTCGCCAGAAACTTCGGACCACAGGCTGACCTTCTGCCCGCGATTCTTGAAGAACTCGATTTCACGCTTGATCCCCGAGCTCAGGTCCCAACCCGGCAGGTCGAGGATGATCAGTTCCTCCATCATCTCCATGAACAGCGCGTCCACCGGCGCCCACAGCTTGCCGATGGTTGCACTGTCCTTGCCTTCAAACGCCAGGTTGATCGGGTGCGACATCGACACCTGACTGAACACCCCATGACCTGACTCGATGATCGAGGCCGCCACCTTGTTGCACTGGATAAAGCGCTCAAGGGTGACCGACGCATCGGCATGGCTGTAGGGGCAGGCCAGAAAGATCTTTCTCATTGTTACCTCAGGGCAATGCAAGGGCTCGCGCCCTTGCGGGGGTTAAAGAGTTAGCGTCAGACCGCCTGGGCTGCGGGCACGCCGGATGCTTGGGCCTCGTCGCGCTCACGCTCCTGTGCTTCGTAGCGCTGAGCGGCAGGCACGGAGATCTTGATCGCGATTGCCACGGCGAGCAGGCCGCCAAACAGCTTGGCGAGCAGGATCGGCATGATCAGCGTCGGCTGGAAGTTCGCGGTAAAGGCCAGGTGATCACCGATGGTGGCCTGCGCGCAGACGCCCAGGGCCACACACAAGACCTTGTCCCGGGCATTCATTTTCTTGAACAGATGGTAGACCGCGATGATATTGGCAAACACCATCACAAACGCCGCCGCGCCATTGGCCGACAACCCGATGTGCCTGCCGAGTACTTCCATGGGCTTCTTGCAGTAGCGGTTGAACAGGTAGCAGATCGGGAACGTACCGGCGAGCATGATGCCGATGTAGCCAGCAATCTCGATGGCGCGGAACAGTTCCTTCTCGTCGGCGAACATCGGATCGAAGCCCCACACGCCGAAGTTTTTCATGAAGAAGCCAGTGAAGTGCTCGACGATGGCCAGCGCCAGGACGATCTTGATAAAGGCGTCCATCAATTTGCCGAACACCAGGAACCCGGCCACCATCCACGAGGCCCGGTAGCGCAAGCCGGCAGCCAGCAGGAAGCAGAACACAAACAGTGGCGCGAGCAAGCGCACGCAGTCGACAAAACCCAGGCTCAGGTAATGCAGGGCCGGCGAGGTGGTGGACACGATGTCACGCACCGGCAGGTTGAAGGCGGTGATCATCATCAGCGACGCAAGCACGGCAAACGGGATGCTGATCAACCCGGCCATGGCCCCCAGCGCCAGGTACTTGTGGTCCTTGCGTTCGAGCATCATCAGCCCGACCGGGATCAGGTAGACGATGGTCGCGCCGGAGGTGTAGCCGACGATCATCGCGGTGATCCACATGTCGCGGTTCGCCGCCAGGGCGTCGGCGAGCTGGTAGCCGCCCATGTCCACGGCGATGATCGACAGTGCCGCAATGGAGACGTCAGAACCCATCGCACCAAAGTACGGCCCCAGTGCGACCTCGATGAATTTAGACAGGTATGGAATCGCCACCATGATGCCCGCCTGCGCCAGGAACACCGGGCCGATGGAGTGGATGCCGTTGACAAACTCCTTGCCCAGGCCACTGTCCGGCTTGATCACGGAGGCAAACGCGCCGACCACCGCGCCGATCATGATCAGATAAATAACGTAGTTCCCGAATTCCGCCATTACTTTCGCTCCATCTGTACTGAATCAATTGTTGTTGTAGGAGTACGCCCCAGTCCGGTCGCTCCATTGGCCAAACGTTGGCACCCATGAGTGTTTTACCGCCTCATTTACGGCGCTTTCACACCCTATTACTAACCACTTCCCATGCCAATCGTGTGTTTATTGTGGTTTTGCGGGTTAAACACACTGGAATCGGTCAATTCTATTGCGTAATCTCTAGTCATACCTTTCAAGGCAGCGGACTCTACGGCCGTGAACGGCAAACGCCAATACCAAGTTCACACCACCGGCGCTGGCGCCCAAGCACCCCAACACGCGCTGCCCCGGCATCATTTGAGTGCCTCGGTAACAGCACTGCGCACCTGTGGCGCATTCACGTAGCATCAAGAGGATGACTCCCATGCGCCCCAATGAAAGACGCCAACATATCCTTGAGCTGCTACGCCAGCGTGAACGCATTTCGGTCGACGAGTTGGCGCGCACGCTCAGCACTTCGCAGGAAACCATTCGCCGCGACCTCACGGCCTTGGCCGAAGAAGGCCAGGTCACCAAGTTCCACGGCGGTGCCTCGCTGCCACCCAGCGGTGAACATGAGAACGCGTTCCAGACCCGAATGAATGAATTCTCCCAGGAGAAACGTGCGGTGGCGCGGTTCGCCGCCGGGCTCTATGCGCCGGGCGACAGCCTGTTGATCGATACCGGTACCACCACTCTGTTTTTTGCCCGTGAACTGGCAAAGCTCAACCGCATCACTGTCATCACCAACTCCTTGTTGATCGCCTCCGCCATTGGCACCAGTGGTAATCGCGTATTCATGATCGGCGGCGAATACCGCCCCGAATCGGAACAGAATATCGGCGCCCTGGCCATGGAGCAGATTGCACGCTTCAACGCCGAACATGCCGTGGTCACGATTGGCGCCCTGAACACCGACGGTGCCTTCGACTTCTCCATCGAAGAGGCCGAAATCACCCGCGCCATGATCGCCCGCACGCGCTACCTCACGGTCATTGCCGACTCCTCGAAAATGGGCAAACACGCACTGTTCCAGGTATTTCCCCTGGAGCGCATCGATCGCTTGATCATCGACCGCAAACCCCTGGGCGAGCTGGCCAAGGCCCTGGCACAGGCCCAGGTTGAAGTACTGGAGGCCCCTGCCCTGACCCGGCCTGAATGGTGACCGGTCAGCGCCAGTCGCGGCAACGGGTGACCGCATCGCTGAACGAGGCACGCCACTGCCGGGCTTGCTCGGCACTGACTTTGGGGTGAAAGGTGGTACTGGTGTTACGCGGCGGCTTGAGCGCCACGCCAATACCTTTGGCTGCCAGCGCCGCGCAGCCAAACGCAGTCAGTTCATCAAAACGCTGGGTGACAATGCAACGCTGCAAGGCATCGGCGAGAAACTGCGCGAAATACGGGCTGCGCGCCAAGCCACCATCGATGGACAGGTGATCGGTCACGCTGAGAAATTCGTCCATCGCCGTGATCACTTCAACACTGCGCAACGCCACGCCTTCGAGCACCGCCTGACACATATCCTGGCGCGTGGTGCTGCCATTCATGCCCACCCACAGGGCCGCCGCACTGCGATCCCAATGCGGGCAGGCCAACCCGGACAACGCCGGCACAAAGGCCAACTGTCGACCAATCGCCGGCGGCTCGTCGAACGCCGCCAGCTCCGAAAAGTCGCTGAACAAACCGAGGCGCCCGGCCCACTCCACTGCCGAACTGGCATCGTAGACACCACCGTCCATGGCATAAGTGGGCTTGCCGTCGATCTGCCAGGCAATGGTCGCCAACAGGCCCTTATCCGGCGCGCGGATGATCTGCTCGCCGGTCAATGTCAGGGCAAACGCCCCGGTACCGAAGGTGATCTTGGCGTCGCCCTCATTGCGGCAGCCATGGCCATACAGTGAGGCTTGCTGGTCAACAATCGAGGCGGTAATCGGCGTAGCGCCGATCTCACCAAAGTGCCCGACGGTGTCGCGGATCTGCGGCAACGTTTCCATTGGCACGCCAAACAGCTCGCAGAGCTGGCTGTCCCACTGCCCGGTCGCCAGGTTCATCAGCGAGGTGCGCGAAGCGGTGGTGACGTCAGTGGCGAAGACCCCGGTCAGGCGGTCGAGGAAATACGCATCGGTGGTGCCCAGGCGCAGCCTTCCGGCCCGCAAGGCGCTCTGCGCGGCCGGCAGATTGCGGATGATCCAGGCCAGCTTGCTCGCCGAAAAGTATGGATCCAGGGGCAACCCCGCACGCTCCAGGGTCAGGGCCTCGCCGCCATCACCACGCAGTTGGGCGATCTCGGCCGAGGTGCGATTGTCCTGCCATACAATGACCGGCGATAACGGCTCACCGGTCTTGGCGTCCCACGCCAGGCAACTCTCGCCCTGGTTGGCCAGGCCGATGGCATCTACCCGGCCGGTGGCCTCCAGGCAACGCTGCAGGTTATTGAGCAACTCCAGCGGGTCGTGCTCCACCCAACCGGGGTGGGGATGATGCTGCTGGTGGCGTAACGAGAGCTGGATATCAGCAGACCCATTTTGGCTCACCACCAACACACGGGTGCTGGTAGTGCCTTGATCGAGCGCGGCAATGCGCATAGTGAAGACTCCTCGGCAGGTCTTGTTATTGGCCGACAAAGTCGACTTCGAGTTGCTGTACGCCCTGGGGCAGGTTCAGGCTGGCGATGGGGATCAGCAGCCGGCGCTCGGGCAGCGAACTGCCGGCGCGCGACCAGATTTCCTTGCCATCGGCCCGCACCACCAGGCGCCCTTTCACCGCACGGCTGACACGCAGTTGCAGGTGCTGCATGCCCACCACAGAAGAGTTGCTCAAGCACTGCGGCACGCACAGTTTCAAATCGCCCTTGCAGGCAATCTCGATACTCGGCGTGGCAGCCGGCAACTGCCCCTGCAGATCACGGGCGATCATCGTAGCGATCTTGTGACCTTCGCGAAACGACCAACCTGCCGTCTCGACGGGGCGCAACAGATTACCTGCGGCAAAGTAGGCCGGGTCGCTACAGCGCCCGTATTGATCGATATACGGGCCGCCGCTTTTCGGGTCGAGCCGCAAATCGCTCAGGCGCACCAGGCTGGATTCGGGGGTGAACTGGCCGGTGAGCAGCACGCCGTCACAGTCGAAGGTCCTGGTCTGCCCGTCGGCCAGGCGCACCGTCGCGCCCTCCACCCGCCCGGTACCGTGGATTTCCAACAGCTGCGCGCCGAAATGCATCGGCACCCCGCACAGCCGTGGGAACAGCGACAGCGGCCAGCGCGCCGTGGCCCGAAGATTGGCTTCGATCATCGCCACCGGCTTGATCCCCGCGCGTCGGCAACTCATGACGGCCGACAGGCTGACCAGTTCGGTACCGACAATCAACGGCCGCTCAAAGGGCTTGAGGTGCTCCAGGTACAGATAGGACTGGAACGCGCCAGTATTGATCACCCCCAACGGGCGATCGCCGCCCAGCAGGCGTGCCGAGCGTGGCGTTTCCCGCGCACCGGTGGCGATCAGCACCCGGCGCGCCTGAATCACCTGGGCGCCGTCAGGGCTCACTACCTCCAGGCGCCCGCCCTGGCCCATCTGCGTCACCGAGTGTTTGACGCGGATCTGCACCCCCGCCTTCAACGCCTGCGCGACATTTTTGCGCGCATACGCAGGCCCCGTGTAAATCCGGCCATATTCGCGCAAGCCAAAGGGTGGATGCCCACAATGACGCGGGATGCCGCCAGCTTCGGGCTCACGTTCGAGCACCACGACCTTGTCGACACCCAGCTTGCGCAGGGTCATCGCCGCCGACAGCCCCGACGGCCCGCCACCGATAATCGCGACATCAATGTTTTCGACTTCAATGGGCTTCATGACAAACACCTGTTGCAAGGGGAATGGCCAGGTGGCCAGCGCTCAGCTCGGCTACCCGCGCCCCACAATAAAAACCCTGGCAGCGCCCCATGCAGGCCCGCGTACGGCGCTTCAACCCACCCAGGTCACCGGGCGGCAGCGCGCTGGCCAAGGCATTCTCGATTTCCCGTAGCGTTACCATTTCACAATGGCACACGATTTCGCCGTAGCCCGGGCGCTGGTAATCGCGCGGTAGATGTTCAGCGAGGTTAGGCAGCGTCGGCCATTGCAGGATGGGTGCGGGAACCGGTGTGTGCTCGCGCTGATAGAGGCTGAACACGTGCCGGGCAATGCCCAGCGCTGCCGTCAGGCCGGTGGAGCGGATGCCTCCTACGCTGATCCAGTTCTTACCTTCGACCCGCTGCACCCGATACTCTTTCTTTTCCGTGGCCGGCCGCAGCGCGGCATAGGTGGCAGTGACCGGCATGCCTTCGAGTGCTGGAATACGCTCGACTGCGGCATCCACCAACTGGCGCAACACGTCGCTGTCGAGGCCTGCGTGCAGGCGGTCTTCCTGCTCTTCAGCGGTAGGCCCCACCAACAGGTTGCCGTAGACCGTGCGAGTGAGGACGATACCCTTGGTGCGCTCATTGGGCACCGGCAGGATGATATTGCCCAGATAGCGCGCGGCCGCCTTATCGAACACCACGAACTGACCTTTGCGCGGATGAATGGAGAAGCTCGATGCACCCAGCAACTGTTGCTCCAGCACATCGCCGAACAACCCGGCGCAATTGATGATCGTGCGCCCCCGCACAAACCCGTTGGTGGTCTCCAGGGCCCAGAGTTCGCCATCAAAATAGCCGCCGTTGACCTCGGTGTTGAACCGCACCTGCGCCCCATGCATCATCGCCTGGAGCAGGTAACCCAGGGGCGCCGACCACGGATCGATAAGAAACTCGCCAGGCACCTCGACCGCCCCCAACGCGTTGTGCGCCAGATTCGGCTCCAGGGCACGCACCCGCTCGCGGCCGATCAGGTTGACATCGGCAATCCCGTTGGCGTGCGCCTGCTCGACAATGCCTTGCAGCTTGCCCAGGTCATCCTCGTTCCAGGCCACTACCATCGCACCGGTCTTGAGCAGCGGCAGCGACATCTTCTGGTGGATCTGCAGGTACTCCTGGTACCCGTCCTTCATGCATTGCAGCTCCAGGCTACCGGTTGGCGCATCGAAGCCCGTGTGCAAGATCGCGCTGTTGCCTTTGCTCGCCCCAGACAGGATATCCGGGCTTTTTTCCAGCAACAGCACCCGCGCGCCCTCCAGGGTAAAACGCCGGACCATCGCGCATCCCACCACGCCACCGCCCACAACGATGACGTCGTAGATACCGCTCTGATTCGGGAAGGGTTTCGTCATGATCAAGCCTATGGGTGAAGTGAGCGCATGTATTGCCTTGGAGGGGTGCAGGGCATATGCCACTGACCGAACCGGGGTTGGAATGACCGATTGGCCATAGCCGTTCACTCACTGCCCAAGGGCTCTGCGGCAGGGCAAGCATCCTCAGCCATGCAGACATCTAATGTTTATTGCTATCCGGCCTTTAAACACAACGTGGAAAAGGCTGACCGATTCGTTGCGCACAGAACTGATCCTGTCAAAAAGGCGTTACTGTGGATTCGATCAACACACATAAAATCGCTACATAAATACACAGCTACTTAAAAATGGTTACCTTTAAACACCTTAAGGCATAACCAAGACCGATTCCCCAAGGCCATATCGCGCTCATCCACATCTGTTCAGTCAAAAAAACCAAGTAAATGTGACCGATATAAAAAATTAACCCTATAAACCCCTCTTATTGACGACGCGGAACCGTCTTTCTGCGGCGCCTCCTAGAAAGACGTTGAAAGGGCCGGTTCTGAGACCGAGGCTCCCTCGCCCATTGCAGCCGCCAGTCAGAAACAACTAGAATAAGATTAATTCCCACTTACGAATTTTTCGCATGAAACCAGCCCAGCCCGCCGAAGCCGCGACGCTTGAAGCCCTGTACCGCGGCTACCACGGCTGGCTGCTGAGTTGGCTGCGCCGCCGTGTGGATTGCTCCCATCACGCCGCCGATGTAGCGCACGACACGTTTATCCGCCTGCTGTCGGCCGGGCCTTACGTCGCGCCCCGCGAACCGCAGGCCTACCTTGCCACCGTGGCCCGTCGTTTATTGATGGACAAGAATCGCCGGCGTCGCCTGGAACGGGCTTATCAGGACGAACTGGAACGCTGTGCCCAGTACCTCGACCAGGCGCCCTCGCCCGAGCAGATTTTGCAAGCGGTGCAGGTGCTGGAGGCGATTGACCGGGCCTTGGCGCGAATGAAGCCACGGATTCGCGAAACCTTTATCCTGCGTCACCTCGATGGCCTGGACCAGGCACAGATCGCCGAGCGCCTCGGGGTTTCGGTGCGCACCGTACAACAAGACCTGGTGGAAGCCCTGCTGGCCTGCGATGCGTGCGCCCAGCCATGACCCCGACCATCCTGCGCCAGGCCGCTGAATGGCTGGTCCGCCTCGACCATCAGCCCGACGCCGCCAGCCAACAGGCCTTCCATGCCTGGCTGGCCGCCGACCCGCAACATCCCTTGGCTGTTGCGCGCTTGCAGGGCCACCTGTCACCCCTCAAACAAGCCCCGGCCCGTGCGGCATTGCGCCGGGCGCGCCAACAGCCGAAGGCGATCAAGGGCCTGGCACTGGGCCTGTTAATCGGCTTGCTCGCCCTGCCGGTCTATCAGTACAGCCAGCGTGGTTATCTGTTCGCCGACCTCAGCACTGCCAGTGGCCAGTGGCAGCAACAACGCCTGGACGATGGCAGCGCACTGCAACTGGACGGTGGTTCGGCCGTCGATCTGCACTTCGATGCCAACCAGCGCCGTGTGCGCCTGCTGCAGGGTGAATTGCTGGTGGATGTGGCCAAGGATGCCCGGCGCCCGTTCTATGTCGATACCCCGCAAGGCAGCATTCGGGCGCTGGGCACGCGTTTTATCGTCGAACGCAGCGGCGATGCGACGGTGGTCAGGATGCTTGAATCGTCCACCCGCATCGACAGCGGTACACAACAACTGACGCTCAACCCCGGCCAGCGTGTGCGCCTTGAGGCAAGTGGCCCGGGGCGCGTGGAAGCATTCGATGCCCGCGCCCACGAAGCCGCCTGGGATACCCATCAACTGTTGGCCAGCGACGAGCCCCTGGCCGATGTCCTGGAGCGCCTGGGCCGTCATCGCAGCGGCCTGTTGCTGTTCGATCGCCAGGCCCTGCACGGCTTGCGGGTCACGGTGATGCTGCCGTTCGACGACCCGGCGCGGGCCTTGCGCCTGCTCCAGCGCACATTGCCGATCGAGATCAGCAGCTACACCCCATGGGTCACCCGTGTGTCTTTGAAAAAACAGCGCGAATAATTCTCAATAAAGTCTGCGTGTTTTCAGTTCTGCCGCGTCCTTTTCTTGGCCAACATCCAAAGGAGCAGCGATTCCATGTTTTCCACCCCGTCCCCCCGTGCCAGCCTGCTGCTGGCCAGCCGCTTGTTGTTTGGCTGCCTGCCGCTGGCACTGCCAGCCATTGCCTGTGCGCAGCAACAGGTCCAGGCCTTTGACATCGCCCCAGGAACCCTCGGCGAAGTCCTCGGCCGTTATGCCCAGGCCGCCGGCACGCCGATTGTGTTCCAGTCGCAACAAGTGGCCGGCCTGAACAGTGCTGGCCTGCGCGGCAGCTACAGCGTGGCGGAGGGCTTTGCCAAGGTCCTGGAAGGCACGGGCTTCACGGCGCAGGCCAGCGCCGATGGCTACCAGTTGCAGGCACTGACCGAGGCCAGCGGCACCCTGGCGCTGGCGGCCACCGAGATCACGTCGAACCAGTTGGGCACAGTCACTGAAGGCACGGGTTCCTACACCCCAGGCACCATCGCTACCGCCACACGCATGGTTCTGACGCCCCGGGAGACCCCACAGTCGATCACCGTGATCACCCGCCAGCACATGGACGACTTCGGCCTCAATGCCATTGACGATGTGATGCGCCACACGCCTGGCATCACCGTCTCGACCTATGACAGCGAGCGCACCAACTATTTTGCCCGTGGGTTTTCCATCGAGAACTTCCAGTACGACGGTATCCCGACCCTGCGCAACTCGGCCTACTCGTCCGGGCAAACCCTCACCGACATGGCGATCTACGACCGCGTGGAGATTCTCAAGGGCGCCACCGGCCTGCTGACCGGTGCCGGCGCGCCGGGCGCGACCCTCAACCTGATCCGCAAAAAGCCGACCCGTGACTTCAAGGCCAGTGTCGAACTGGGCGCCGGCAGCTGGGATAACTATCGCTCCCAGGTCGACGTCAGCGGCCCGTTGACCGAGCGCGGCAACATCCGTGGGCGGGCCGTGGCGGCCTATCAGGACAAGCATTCGTTCATGGAACGCTACCAGCGCAAGACCAGCGTGTACTTCGCCACCCTGGAAGCAGACCTCGACGACGACACCTTGCTGACCGTGGGTGTTGACTATCAGGACAACGACCCGCAAGGCTCGGGCTGGTCCGGTAGCCGCCCGTTATTCAACACCAACGGTGACCGTATTGACGTCAAGCGCTCGTACAACAACGGCGCCAAGTGGAGCCGCTGGGAACAGTACAACCGTGGCGCATTCGCCACGCTGGAACGCAGCTTCGCCAACGGTTGGGTGGCCAAGGCGCAACTGACCCACCAACTCAGCGGTTACTACGCGCCCCTGGGCTCGATACAGAGCGCGCCCAACCCCACCACCGGCCTGTCTACCGTCTATGCCAACAAGTTCACCGGCCAGACCCGCGCCAATGCCGCCGATGTCTACGTCAGCGGCCCATTCAACCTGCTGGGACGCGAGCATGAGCTGGTGGTCGGCGGCTCGGCCTCCAGCTCCCACTGGAAAGGCAAGGACTATGGCAGCCCCAAACACCCCAACGGCAATGTGGTGGACTTCTGGAACTTCGACGGCAATATTGCCGAACCTGACTGGGGCGCACCCACCTACATCAACGACCTGACCACCCGCCAAAGCGCGGGCTACATGAGCGCACGCTTCAACCTGACCGACCCGTTGAACCTGTTCCTCGGCGCCCGCGTCGCCAACTACAAATTGCGTGGTACCGACGACTCCACGGAAACCGGGCGGCTGGTGCCCTACGCGGGCGTGACCTACGACCTGAACGAAAACTTCACCGCCTATGCCAGCTACACCGATATCTTCATGCCGGAAAGCTACAACCGCGACCGCAACAACAAACTGTTGGAACCCTCCGAAGGCAAGAACTACGAGGGCGGTTTAAAGGGTGAATTCTTTGGCGGCCGACTCAATACCAGCCTGGCCTATTTTGAAGTCCACCAGAGCAACCGAGCAGAAGCCGACGCCGAGTACAACGCCGCGCCGACCAACCCATCATTGGGTTATGCCTCCAAGGGTATCGAAGCCAAGACCAAGGGTTTTGAGGCCGAAATGTCCGGTGAACTGGCGCCCGGCTGGCAGGCCCAGGCAGGTTACACCCACAAAATCATCCGTGACGAGAGCAGCAAGAAAGTCTCGACCTGGGAGCCGGAGGACCAGCTCAGTTTCTACACCACCTACAAACTCCAGGGCCCACTGGACCGCTTGACCGTGGGCGGCGGTGCGCGCTGGCAGAACCGCAGTTGGCAGGAGCTGTACAACCGCTACAAGGGCAAGAATGAGGAGTTTGCCCAAGAAGCCTACTGGCTGGTGGATGTGATGGCGCGTTACCAGGTCACTGAGAACCTGTCAGCGACGTTGAACCTGAACAATGCGTTCGACAAGAAGTACTACACCAACATTGGGTTCTATAACACCGCCTACTACGGCGACCCGCGCAATGTGATGCTTACCACCCGCTGGAATTTCTGATTCACCGACCTGGAGCTGTCGACAGGCGTTGCTTGAAACATAAGGCAAAAGCCTATTGACAGAACGAGGGAATCATCTTGGGGCAAACAACTACTCATAGCTCATGCCATGGCAGTTGTTTACCCCAAGACCTCTCCTCGATTCCTCAGGCGGCAACCCTTATGAACAGTGTTTCCAATCACATGACTGCGCAACCTCGCCCATTCTGCGCACCAAACTCTCTCTCGCCACAGCCGCCCTCCCGGCCCAAACGTGAAGCCCCGGCCCCATCAGAATCAACCGAAAGCGCTCGCACCCAAGGCGATCGCGAGTTAGCCATGGCGTATCACTCGGCACTGCTCCTGGCCGCCAATCGCGAAAGAAATGTCACGATCAACACTATTGCTCCCGACTCCACATTCGGCCAATGGTGGGCCCAACTGAAAGAGGCTTTTCACTCACCCGAAGTCCGTCAGTGGATTGAAGATAAAGGCATCAACACAGGGTCGATCACACTCAACCCGGAGTCAGGCCAGATCTCTTTCAAGCGTCAACGCCACCTTGATCCCGAACAGAAGCGATTCACCGTCGGGCAAGACGACTGGCAATGGGCTGCAATCAGCGGGCCTATCCTCCAGGCCGGACGAGTCCTCTCTGCAGGCCACGCCGAGACTACGTTCACCCCACCTGCAACCGATCTCGATCAACCGGTTCCATATGAGTTGATCGGGCATTTTTATAAAGAACAGCCGAACCTTACGCAGCCTTCGATGCGCCAGCGTGCGGTGGAAATTGACCGCAACCAGGGTTTTACAACACTCGATCCGAGCACCTTTGCAAGTTTGATTAAATCGCGCAGCGAGGACGCACTTCAAAACCAGAAAGCTTATTTGGGCGACATTTACGATCGACACCAAGCCAGCGCCGAGCTCCGTCACTTGGCAACGTCAGTGGAGGGTGGCATCGAATATGCCGGGCAAATCAAGGATGAACTGAAGAAGAGGATGATTGATCTGTCCCTGGACAGCACCTATCAGGCAACCACCCACCCCCCATCGAACAGGGTCAGTCTCCTGCAATTCATTGAAGATCATGGTTGGGATATTCCCGACCATCATGAGCAACTGGTGAATCTTGCGAGCGCCCTCTCCACTCCCACACCCAAGGCACCCGTCAATGGCAACCTGGGTGGCGCACTGACCTGGCCCGCACCGCTTGAGCAGGACAGCCTGGAGCAATTGAAAGCAGATCTGCGTACAGGCACGTTAGGCGCTATAACACTCCTCCCCTTTAACAGGGTTCTGGATTATCTGCTTGATGGCCGGCCCATCTCTCCTGAAGAGCAGAGTAATCCACGCGTGTTGATTGATACCCTGGTCAATTCCCCCAGGGGCAAGGCAGTAGGTCAGGCCATCCAGGGCACATTCGAGGCGCGCAGTGTTAAAGGCAGCGCTGCTGACTGGCTACTGGCGGCCTTGAACGTGGAGAACGACGGCCGTACGAGTGACCAGACGAAAAATCAATCACACGGCGAGATTCAAGGTTACCGATTGGTCTCGCCTGACAATACGGGTAAATCCCCCTCAACGATCATCAAGGAACTGGTCAATCACCTCGTCGCCAAAGGCATAGCGTCGTCCTCCGAAAAAGCTGCGGTCCAGGCTCATCTTTTGCTGGCCAATCGGGCGCCAGCGTTCCTGATCAAGGGCATTCCGAATCAGGTAGTCGTGGGCACCCACAGTTGGGTCAGCCTTGTCACGGCGACCGCCCGCATAGAAGCAAAATCGCCTGGAGCAACTGCGGCGATGAGCTACACGCAAATCATGCTCGAAGCCGGTGTTGCACCGATCACTGATGAAGAACGTCGTGTTGAATATGCGGCCCAAAACGAGGCAATCAAAGACTGGGGGGTCGCCAACGGCTTGAGCTACCCCGTAGATAAAGTCGCCTTGAATGCCGTCCGCGAGGCGTTCAATGCACAAATCCGCGAGCTGAAAGAGGCTTCCGAAACGCAACTCCCTGGCATGCCCACGACCCAAAACATTGCACTGGAACAATTGAAGAAAGCTCTGCCGGAGATGGACCCAAAACTGTTCACCCAAAAATGCATTACCTCGAAACCCTCCAGCAGGTTTTTTCCGGGGCCTTACTCGATACTGGATATGTATATTGATGGTCGTGGGCTGCGCGGAACACCTGACTCGGCTGATAACTGGGGAGAGCCCGGCCGTCACCTTATAAAGTCCGTTACTTCTGGGGCCGTCGATCTTCCTCCTGATGGAAAACCGGCGACATGGGTCGCCTCATCGGAGGCTATCAACATCAACGATGTCATGACAAAGCTTCAAAAGCTGCCACGCCCGCTGGACGCATTTAATGAGACCTTTGCGGGCTATGCCAAAGCTGTCAAAAAAGCTACGTCAGCACAACTCAAACTCCTAATTTCGAAACTGCCACTGGAAGACCGGAAGAACCTGGAGTTCGGCAAACTAACCATCCGTAAAGAAATCAAATACCTCAGAAACGATCACCCCACTCGCGTTGAACCAGGCGTTCTACTGGTCAAGACCGAACGCAACGGCAACGTCATGACGTACGCAATCGATCGTTTGAAGGGTACTGTGACCAGGCAACCCAACCAGAATTATAAGGAGTATGCCCCGAGCAGCAGCTTTATGAGTTCCTCAGGCGGTAAAAGATTCGATGTGGTAAAACCTGCAGGTCAGTACTCGCCTGAAATAACGAATGAAAATAACGCTGCACAGGGCGTACCTAATAGTTTCAGCAGTGCCAGAACTCAATATATTGTTGATGCCATGATCACGGACATGGACCTACCAGCGGTAGAACGATACGCCAAAGGGGCAACGACCTTTGACACTGAAGTACCGACCTATAAGATACTTGAAGAAATTGCGCTGAGTTTGATCCCACTCAGATCAGCCATAAAGAATTTTATAGAGGGGAAAGTTAGTGACGGCCTTATCGACCTGGCCTTTGACATCTTCGGTTTTGCAGTTGGCCTGGGTGCCGCTGCCAAGGGCGCCAAGGCCTTTGCCGTCGGAGCATCGGCACTTTCAAAAGTAGGCCAAGTCGGCAAAATTATAGGCCGGGCGGCGGTGGGCGCACTTAATCCACTGGGCGGAATTGATGACCTGGCACGTGGTGTTGTATTTGTCGGGCGTAAGGCCCTGCACGGGGTCAAATACCTACGCGGCTCTTACCGCAGTCTCAATCTGCTGGAGTTGGCAAAAAAGTCTGATATTGCCGAAGGCACCTACAAGGCAACCAATAGCGCACGTGAAAGCAAAACCTTGGCTAAGTTCGATGAGGCAAGCAATAAATGGTACGCCTTTGATCCGCGTACAAAATTAGCATACGGTAAACCGCTGGATAACTTTGTCGTGGCCACTCCCAGGCTAAACGATCCCGACAGCCTGTATACAATCGGTAGCAATGATGCAGTAAAGACCGCGAGTCAGCAGCACGGCCTGGCGGCAACCGGTACATTCAAGATTGGACAAGAGACGATTGAAGGTAATGTCGTCATGTTTCAAGGCAATTGGCATCAGTACGACGCGTTGAAGAAACGAGCCTTTGGTCCCCCACTAAGCGATTTCAAACCGAGCCGGGTGGCGGCCAATGGTGAGGTCAAATCACTCCACGCCGACTTACTGGATTATGAAGTCAAGCATATAGATCCGGACGAGCTAAAGATCAGGGGATTGCAAGGCAATATCTATGTGGGCCGGAGTAACAAGGAGTATGTCAAAGTTAATGGGAAGCTTTATTCCTCGCACTTGAAAGAGGGTCAACGAGTCATCCGTCATGCCAGGGGAGCAGGCCCGGACATACCCATCAAGGATCTGGGCCCTTCTGGATGGGGTCTCGCCTCAAGAGAAAATCGTTTGCTGGGAGGAGCAGGCAACGCCCCAACGCCCTGGAAGCTCGGCGACACTACTTATGTGGCACCGATGGACGATATTAAAGCAGCAGCGGGTTCTAACCCCCCGTATACGCTCAACTATCTGGGCGTGGACCACACTGTCATCTTCGACAGCTCCATCGGGGGATGGAAAGCGGCCAATATCTCTGTCGGCATCGAAAATCAAGGCCAGAATTACTTCTGGAGAGTCGGTAAGAACAAATGGCAACGGGGAACATTCAAGGAACTTAAAAACGCTAAGAAAATCGACTCCCACAGATTCCAATTTATTGATGTCTCCCCCTCGACAATTACAAAAATCCCGATAGATGCGAGGCCTTTGCCCAAAGAACTCCACTATTTCTGGGCAGGCCAGGACGTACCCACCCACCTTATAGAAAACATGGCTAACAATGCAGCCAAAACATCAGGCTATAAATCCATTTTGCATGTAGATGCCGACACCCCAGCCATTTTTCAACAAATAAAAAGCAAGTTAGAAAAAAAGGCCCCTGGACTGACGATAATGGACCTCAATAAAGACGACGTTTTTAAACAATTGAAACAGAGTGAACTGTACGATTATTTTCGCCAAGGGCAAGGAAAAAATCTTGCAGCAGCGTCGGACGTCGCACGTTATCCCATCATGAATAAATACGGGGGCATTTATCTTGATACCGACGATATCATTCAATCCGACATCGGCAATGCTTTATTAAACGCGGGTTCTAATGACATCCTGCTCAGCAAACCTGTTGCGCACAAGCTTACTGAATACCGGCCATTCTACAATACCAGTAATTTTGCAACACAGCCTGGCAACCCTGTGATTACAGATATAATCGCAGAAATGAACGAGCGGTTTTCCGCCAACAAATCCTACTTTGCCGCCAATCGCCCCGTCGCCACGAGGGGCCCCGATGGAAACGTTTTATATACTCCTGCGTTCGACGCCTATGAGGGAAAAATTTTTGAGACCGTTGGCCCCAATCTATTTAATGACATCCTAAAGAGAAAAAGGCCTGACATGTATGAGCTGGGTTTCGATGGCATCACTAAAGAATCAAAAATCGTTGACAACAAGCTCGTCGCATCCGGACCCACTGTCAACATTCTAGCCACCACACGAAAATTTTACACAAACAAGGGAATCGCTCCTCCCGACCTCTTGGGTTTACACATAAAAGCAATGAAAGAGCACTATCTTGCACTTTCCCAGAAATTCAACATCAAGATTGGCGCCGAACACTCTTGGATCAATACATAGGCATGATTAAAGCAGGATAGCCTTTACTCCTCAGCTCGTACTTGCGAGATGAGGAGTCAGTGGGTACCGACAACCCACCTGCAAAAACCTTAATAACCCGCCACCACCCACCGCACCTTCAGTAAAGCCGCCCGCAGCGCACTTTTGTCCACTGAGCCCAAAGCCAGTCGAACAGCATGGGGCACCAGCGTCGACACGCAAAACGGCTCAGCCGTGGAGACCGAGATATTCTCCCGGGCCAGCGCCATGACGATCTGATCCGCCCGCGTATCCTCTCCCAATGGCAACCATAAAAAGTACGACGATGGATGAGCGATGTAGTCCAGCCCCACCAATACTTCTGTCGCCAGTGCCTGCCGGGCCTGGGCGTCCTGGCGTTTTTGCGCCTCCAGTTGCAGCACAGTGCCGTCGTCGATCCAGCCCGCAGCGATGGCCGTCATCACGCCGGGCGCGTTCCACACGGTGGCCATGATCGTGCGCTCCAGCGCCGGCACCCATTGGGCCGGCGCAACCACAAAACCAACCCGCAGGCCGGTGGCGACACTTTTGGACAAGCCGCCCACATACACCGTGCGCTCCGGTGCCAACTGTGCCAGCGGTGGCGGTGCGTCTTCTGCGAGGAAGGCATAGGCGGCGTCTTCGATCAGGATCAACTGATGCTTGCGAGCGATGCACACCAACTGCTCGCGCTGCTCAAGCCCCAGCACCCAGCCCAGGGGGTTGTGCAGGGTCGGCATGCAATACAGTGCCCGCACAGATCGGTGTCGACACAGTTGCTCAAGGGCAGCAAGGTCAGGGCCGGTCGGCGTGACCGGGATCGCGACGATCTCCAGATGCAACGTTTCGGCCAGCACCTTGAAACCGGAATAGGTCAACGCATCCACGGCAATCACATCGCCCGGCTTGAGCATGGCCATCATCGCCACCGTCAATCCATGCTGGGCACCGCTGACCACCAGTACCTGTTCAGCCTCGACCGTGAGCCCGCGATGCAACAAGTGCCGCGCCATTGCCGCCCGCTCATGGGGGCGCCCGGCATGGGGCTGGTAGCGCAGCAATGCCTCCAGGTCACCGGACAACGCCAGTTGGCGCAACGCCGTGCGCAACAGATCGGCCTGGCCGGGCAAGGACGGGTAATTGAAATTAAGGTCCACCATGCCCGCCGCCACGGCAATCTGCCCAACGCCCTGCCCTGGCGACAAGGAAATTTCCCGCACAAAGGTGCCGCGCCCGGTCTCGCCACTGACCAGACCCATGGCCTCCAGCTCGCTGTATACCCGGCTGGCCGTCACCAGGGCCAGGCCATGGGTCGCGGCCAATTGGCGATGGGTAGGCAAGCGGGTGCCGGGCACCAGGGTTCCTGCACGGATATCCCTGGCAAAGGCATCCACCAACGACTTGTAACGGGCACGGGGCATGGGCGATGTATCCATGACAATTTTTTGATTGTCATCATCTTCAACCCTAGGATGCCCAAAACACAACCCATCCCTAGCGAGCCTTCCTGACATGGAACAGACTTCCCGGTTGATCACTCCAGAACGCAGCAGCCACGGCTGGATCAATGGATTGATCGGCGTGCTGATTTTCAGCGGATCATTGCCCGCCACCCGCCTGGCGGTGCTGGAATTCGAGCCGGTCTTCCTGACCGTGGCCAGGGCCAGCATTGCCGCCGTGCTTGGCCTGGCGCTGTTGTGGTTGTTCAGGGCGCGGCGTCCGGCAGCCGACCAATGGTGGCCGTTGCTGATCGTCGCCTTTGGCGTAGTTATCGGCTTCCCGTTGTTGACCGCACTGGCCTTGCAGTACGTGACCTCTGCCCACTCCATCGTGTTTATCGGCTTGCTGCCCCTGGCCACCGCCGTGTTCGGTGTACTGCGTGGCGGCGAGCGGCCGCGCCCAGTGTTCTGGCTGTTTTCAATCCTTGGCAGCCTGCTGGTGATGGGTTACGCGTTTGCCCAGGGCCTGAGCGCCGCCCCCGCTGGCGACCTGTTGATGCTATTGGCCGTGCTGGTGTGCGGGCTGGGTTACGCCGAAGGGGCCAAGCTGTCGCGTACCCTCGGCGGCTGGCAGGTGATCTGCTGGGCATTGGTGGTGTCGCTGCCGGTGGTGGCGCCATTGACCTTTATCCTCGCCCCCGCCTCCTTCGAAGGGATCAGCCTGCCGGCCTGGCTGAGCCTGGGCTATGTGTCGTTGTTCAGCATGTTGATCGGTTTTGTGTTCTGGTACCGCGGGCTGGCGCAAGGGGGGATTGCTGCGGTCGGCCAGTTGCAGTTATTGCAACCGTTCTTCGGCCTGGCACTGGCCGCGACCCTGCTGCATGAACAGGTCAGCCTGGGCATGCTGGCGGTGACCGTCGCGGTGATTGCCTGCGTGGCCGGGGCGAAGAAATTTGCGCGCTAGGCGTGCCCGCCATTAGTCTCTGGGGTTGGCCCAAAACAATAAGGATCAACCATGCACAGCCCTTCCCTGCAAGACACCACTGCGCCGGATGGCGTCTGTTACGGCTGCGGCCCGAGCAATGCCCACGGGCTGCACATCAAGAGCCGCTGGGATGAGGACGGCGTGCATATCGTCGCCGAGCATCTGCCCGACGCCCAATACTGCGGCTGGCCCGACCTGGTCTACGGTGGCCTGATCGCCATGTTGGTCGATTGCCACTCCAACTGGACCGCCATGGCCTATCACTACCGCGCAGAACAGCGCACACCCGGTGAGCTACCGCGCATCAACTGTGTGACCGGCAACCTGGGCATCAAATTTATCAAGCCGACTCCGATGGGCGTGCCACTGATCCTGCGCGCCAGGGTCGAGGGTGAGGTCGGGCGCAAGAGCCGCGTGGTCTGCGAGGTGTATGCCGATGGTGTGCTGACGGCAATTGGCGATTCGATCTTCGTGCGGGTCGATACCGGGCACCTGGCCGATGTCGCCCATGGCCGACAAGCCTGACAATGGTCTACATTCAACGCCACGTGCCGAAAAGAGGAGCTTGCCGATGACTCGCCTGACCGCCAAAGACTTCGCCCCGCAACTGCTGGAACTCTACGACGGCTACGCCCATGGCAAGATCAACCGTCGCGAGTTTCTCGACCGTGCGGCCCTGTTCACCTTTGGCGGGCTGACCGCTTCGGCGCTGCTGGCCTCCCTGAGCCCCAATTACGCACTGGCCGAGCAGGTGAAGTTCACCGACCCGGACATCGTCGCCGACTACATCACCTACCCCTCGCCCAAGGGCAACGGTTCGGTGCGCGGCTACCTGGTACGCCCGGCCAAGGCCGAAGGCAAACTGCCGGCGGTGGTGGTAGTCCACGAAAACCGAGGGCTCAATCCCTATATCGAAGACGTCGCACGGCGCCTGGGCAAAGCCGGGTTTATCGCCCTGGCGCCCGACGGCCTGACGTCGGTGGGCGGTTACCCGGGCAATGATGAAAAAGGCGTGGCGCTGCAACAGACCGTCGACCCGACCAAGCTGATGAATGACTTCTTCGCCGCCATCGAATGGTTGATGAACCACGACACCAGCACCGGCAAGGTGGGTATCACCGGCTTCTGCTACGGCGGCGGCGTGACCAATGCGGCAGCGGTGGCCTACCCGGAACTGGGCGCAGCGGTGTCGTTCTACGGGCGCCAACCTGACGCCAAGGACGTGCCGAAGATCAAGGCGCCGATCATGTTGCACTTTGGCGAGTTGGACACGCGAATCAACGAAGGCTGGCCGGCTTATGAGGCTGCCTTGAAGGCTGCTGGCACGACCTATGAAGGGTTTATCTACAAGGGTGCCAACCACGGTTTCCACAACGACTCGACCCCACGCTACGACGAGGCTGCCGCGAACCTGGCCTGGGAACGCACGTTGGGTTGGTTCCGTAAATACCTCGTGTAATTGCCAGCGATAGCGACTTCACGGGCGCCATCGCAGGCAAGCCTGGCGTCTACAGGTTCGTCACCTGCTCCAGCAACCATTGCTTGAACGCCAGCATCGCCGGGGTTTCGATGCGTGACTGCAGGCGCGTCAGCCAGTAACTACCCGTAGTGATGCCCACATCGAACGGCTGGCGGATCACGTCCTGGGCCAACTGCCGCGAGAACATCAGTGCCGGCACCAGGGCCACGCCATTGCCCTGCAACGCCGCTTCCATCATCGCCAGGGACGAGTCGAACACAATGCTGCGCGGCACCAGGGTGTCGGCGGGCAAGCCTGCGGCCTGGAACCAGAGGCTCCATTCATCCGCCCGGTAAGAACGCAATAACGTGTGCTTCAACACATCGCCCGGGTCGTGCAGTTGGCGGGCAATCGACGGCACACACAACACCGTCAGTGGCGCCACCAGCAACTCATAGGCGTGGGTACCATGCCACGCGCCAGCACCAAAGCGGATCGCATAATCCAGCCCTTCGGCCGCTACATCCACCCGGTTGTTATGGGTGGACAGCCGCAGGTCGATAAACGGGTAGCGCGCCTGAAACTCCGCCAGGCGTGGCAGCAGCCAGCCCACCGCAAACGTACCCACCGCGCCTACCGTCAGCACTTCTCGATAATGCCCAGCCTGGAACTGGCCGAGGGTCTGGGCAATGCGGTCGAAAGACTCACGCAGCACCGGCAGTAATGTCTCCCCCTCGCTGGTGAGCATCAAGCCACGGGGCAGACGCTTGAACAGGGTGACATTGAGCTGTGCCTCCAGGCTCTTGACCTGGTGGCTGACTGCCGCCTGGGTCACGCACAGTTCGATGGCCGCCCGGGTAAAGCTCAAGTGCCGGGCAGAGGCTTCGAAGGCACGCAGAGCGTTAAGGGGCAAATGGGAACGCAACATGGTCTAAGCCCAAATTTTTCTAATGACTGGTGCGAGATATCATCGGTTGTCCAGGCTCGGCAAACTGCCTATCTTGGCCACGCCTGCGCAGGCAGCGATTACCTCCGATCATCCTCATGGAAGCGACATCATCATGTATGAACATGTGCGCAACGTCACGATTCTCAGCCTATTGCTCGGCGCCGGCAACTGCATGGCCGCTGCCGACCTGCGCCAGGTGGTGGATGCCACCGTCAAGCCCTTGATGCAGCAACAGGCCATTCCCGGCCTGGCGGTCGCCATTGTTCAGGACGGCAAGGCCCGATACTTTAACTACGGTGTCGCCGCAAAAGACAGCCAACAGCCCATCAGCGAAAACACCCTGTTCGAGATCGGTTCAGTGAGCAAGACCTTCACCGCGACCCTGGCCGGCTATGCCCAGGCCACCGGCAAGCTGAAGCTGTCGGAGCCGGCCAGCCATTACTTGCCAGCCTTGCGCGGCAGCCTGTTCGACCACATCAGCGTACTCCACCTGGGCACCTACACGGCCGGCGGGCTGCCGTTGCAGTTCCCGTCCGAGGCGGACAATGCGCAGCACATGATCAGCTACTTCCAGCACTGGAAAGCCGATTTCGCCCCCGGCACCCAACGCCAGTATTCCAACCCCAGCCTGGGCCTGTTCGGCTATCTGGCGGCGCAAAGCCTGCAGCAACCTTTCGACGTGGTGATGGAAAAGACCCTGCTGCCCAAGCTCGGGCTCAAGCACACCTATCTCACGGTGCCCAAGGCACAAATGGGCCTGTACGCCCAGGGCTATGACAAGGCCGGCAAGCCGGTGCGCGTCAGCCCTGGGGCGCTGGACAGCGAAGCCTACGGGGTGAAGACCAGCCCGGCGGACCTGATCCGCTACGTAGCGGTGAACATGAACCCAACGAACCTGGAAAAGCCCTTGCAAGCGGCGATCGCCACCACTCACACCGGCTACTACACCGCCAACGGCACCACCCAGGGGCTGGGCTGGGAAATGTCCGCCTACCCACTGACCGTTGACACCCTGATGGCGCGAAACTCAACGGCCTGGGCAATGGAGCCGCACAAGGTCAACTGGCTGACCCCGCCGCAACCCTTGCAACCCAACACGCTGGTCAACAAGACCGGCTCGACCGGTGGTTTTGGCGCCTATGTAGCCTACGTACCGAGCAAGGCCATCGGCGTAGTGATCCTGGCAAACAAGAACTACCCCAATGCCGAACGGGTGAAAGCGGCCCATGCGATCTTGCAGGCCATGGAGCAATAACCGACCTGAACATTTTTTGAACCCACCACATTCCAATGTGGGAGCGGACTTGCTCGCGAATGCGGTGATTCAGTCGACATATCCGGCGACTGACACACTGCATTCGCGAGCAAGCCCGCTCCCACAGGGAAGCAGCTTCGCGGGCGGGTCTTCAGGCGGCCAAGCCCTTCCCCGCCCGTTCCAGATTGCGCCACAACCAGGGTGGCAACACATCCGGATCGAGGCTGTCGATCAGGTTCTTCAGGCCCAACCCCAACTCTGTATCCCCTTCGATCACCAGCCGCCGGCGGAAGAACAAGGTGTCCGGATCTTCTTGGCGGCTGGCCAATAACAGGAACTCACGCCAGTTGCCGCTGATGGTCACCTGGGCCTCGGCCCGTTCGGCGATGCGCAATCCGTCACGACCAAGGGTCAGGTACCAGCGCAAACCCAGGTCGGGAATGCGCAGGCACATCCAGCGTCCGCGCAGCAGTTCGAAGCCGCCATCGCGCAAGGGTTCGGCCAGGCAGCGATTCAACGCCTGTTGCAACGCCAGGCGCTGCACCACAAATGGCACCTTGCGCATCAGCGGCAATAAACGGTCGGCGCCCTTGAGCAGCCATTGCTTGCGGTTCAGCACAGCCCTACCTCCTCGACCCGCAACATTCCGGCCTGGCCATGCCAGTAGCCATTGCAGCCGTCGACAAACAGTGGCGGCGTGGCGCCCTGGCGCACCCGGTCAAAGGTTTCGACGATGCCCACCATGCCCTGCGCCCTTGGGCTCAGGCGCAGTAGCTCAGCACCGCAACTGACCAGCCCCGGATAGTCGGCCAGCAGATTAGTGACATCCGCCGACATGGTCTGGATGCCATTTAATGTAAACAGCGCCTGCCCTTCCTGGCTGGTCAAGGCCATGCCATCGGGGTAGTTCAGGCAACAGAACTGGCAGTCATCCTTAGGCCGGTTTTCCGCACGGGCAGTGAAACAGCGCGCCGAGTAGGCCAGGGGCAGGTGCCCATAGGCGAAGACTTCCACTTCAGGCAGCGGCCGGCCCAGCTCACGCACCTGCTCCAACACATCGCCAATCAGCGCAGCCGAGCATTCCACCGGCGGCACCCAACGCATCATCCCGGCATCCAGCAATTGCACCAGGGCGTGACCGTTGTACAAATTCAATGCCGGCCCTCCGACAAAGGGCAACTTGCGCTCGGCGAGCAATTGCACCGCGCCCATGTCATTGGCCTCGACCAGCACCTCGCCGTTGTCACACAGGCGGCGCAGGCTCGACAGCTCCGATGCGGCCTCGATCAAGGTCAGGCTCGACAGTACGATTTGCGCGTTGCCCGCCGAGTGCAATTCGCGGCCCAGGCCCAACCATTGATCGAGGTTGAACGCGCGGCGCTTGGAGCACACGGTTTCCCCCAGGTAGATCACATCCAGTGCCAGGTTGGCCATCTCGCAGTAGAACTGCCCCAGTTGTTGCTTATCCCAATAAAACAGCACCGGTCCCAGGCTGAGTTTCATGTGCGGTTCCTCATTGCCACGAACGATGGTAGGCGCCCAGGGTGGTCTGGCTGCCTTCGGATAGACCGGCCAGCACACTGCGCCATTGGTCCTTGACCACAAAACGCTCCGGCGCACTGCGGTGGGCGTCCAGCGCCGCGCGCCAGACCCCGGTGACTTGCTCGACATACGCCGGGCTGCGCTGGCGACCTTCGATTTTCACCGCTTCGACGCCCATGGCGATCAACTCGGGGATCAGGTCCAGGGTATCGAGGCTGGTGGGTTCTTCGAGGGCGTGGAAGCGCTTGCCATCGACCATGAAACGGCCCTTGCACAGGGTCGGATAACCCGCCGGTTCGTCCGGGGTATAGCGGTCGATCAGCACTTCGCTCAGGCGCGCGCTCAGACCCTCGGCGTCTTCGCTCCAGCGCACCGCCTTGGCCGGCGAGCACACGCCGCACAGGTTCGGTGATTCGCCAGTGATGTAGGAAGACAGATGGCAACGGCCCTCAGCCATGATGCACAGGCTGCCGAAACCGAAGACCTCGATCGGCACCGAACTGCTGGCAGCCACGTGCTTGACCTGGGCCAGCGACAGCACCCGTGGCAGCACCGCACGACGGATGCCGTAGCGCTCGGCGTAGAACTGCAAGGCCGCCGCATGGGTCGCCGAACCCTGTACCGAGAGGTGCAAGGCCATCTGCGGATAACGGCTACTGGCGTATTGCAGCACGCCCGGATCACCGGCAATCAGCGCATCCACGCCATGGTCGGCGGCGCGATCCACTGCCCGTTGCCAGCGTTCCCAGCCCTTGGGCTGCGGGTAGGTGTTGACCGCCACATAGAGCTTGCGCTGGTGCTGGCGGATATGCGCGACGGCGCCGTCGAACTGCTTGTCGTCCATGTTCAGCCCGGCAAAATGCCGGGCGTTGGTGTCGTCGCGAAACCCCACGTACACCGCATCGGCACCTTGGCGCACGGCGGCTTTAAGCGCAGGCAGATTACCTGCCGGGCAGACCAGTTGCATGGTTGATCCTCATCAGAAAATACATCACCAACACCGCATGTTCCTTGTGGGAGCAAGCCTTGCTCCCACCTTGACCACCACCGGCAGTTACTGCATCAGTTCGGCAAAGGACACGAACCGCACCAGCCCGCCCTTTTCCACCAACTGCTCGCGCTCCACAATCGCCAAACCATCGGCCCAGCACGCCGCGCTCAGCATCGCCGAGCTTTGCCGTGGGTGCAGGGTGACGCGCGCCTGGCCATCGATGCCCGGCGCCAGGCGTGCGCGCAGGTATTGCCGGCGACGGTTGCGCTGGGGCCACACAAAGTCGGCGGGCAGCAACATCGGCGCCGATGTGACCTCAGTCACACCCTGGGCGCGCAACAGAAACGGGCGGACCACCACCAATGCGGTAATCAGCGCCGCCGAAGGATTGCCAGGCAAGCCGATCCACGGTTTGCCGGCGACATCGCCAAAAGCCAGGGGTTTGCCCGGCTGGATCGCCAGGCGCCAAAAATCCACGCGGCCCAGTTCCTTGATCGCTTGCTTGAGGTGGTCCTCCTCGCCCACCGACACCCCACCGGAGGTCAGCAGCAGGTCGCATTCCGAGGACGCCAGGGTCAATGCATCGCGGCTGACGGCCAGTTCATCGGCCATCACCCCATAGTCATGCACTTCAACGCCCCAGCCTTGCAGCAGCGCCGCCAGGCAGTGGCGATTGCTGTTGTAGATCTGCCCCGGTGCCAGGTGATCCCCCGGCTCACGCAGTTCGTCGCCACTGCTCAACAGGCACACGCGCAACGGTCGATAGACCTTGACCTGGGCCAACCCGGCGGCCGCGAGCAAGCCCAATTCCTGGGCACGCAGACGCTTGCCGGCTGGCAACAGCAAGGCGCCCTGGGTCACCTCTTCACCTTGCTTGCGCACATGTTCACCGGTCCGCATCGGCGGGCACCAGATGCGTTGGCCGTAGACCCGGCAACGCTCCTGGGGCACCACGGTGTCAGCACCGGCCGGCAACGGCGCACCGGTAAAAATCCGCATGGTCTGCCCGCTGACCAGCGCGGTCGCGGCTTCCTCGCCTGCGGCAATCCGCCCGGCCAGACGCAGGTAGCCCCCCTCGGCCGGCAAGTCCGCAGCACGCAGCGCGTAGCCGTCCATGGCGCTGTTGTCCCAGGCCGGCAGGTTCACCGGGGAAAAGATATCGCTGGCCAACACCCGGTCCAGGGCCAGGGCGGTTTTCACCTGTTGGGTGGACGGCGGCGCAGGTGCCTGGGCCAACAGGCGGTCGATGGCCTCATCCACCGGGATCAACTCGCCGCTTTCACACACCGATAGGTTCATGACCGCGCCTCGCAGGCTTGCAGGGCCTGGGCGACCTGGGGCTTGAGGTGCGGGGCGAAATTGCATGGCCCGGTGCGGCTGTCCAGTTGCCCCAGAAGGATCTTGTCCCAACCGGTACGGCACGCGCCTGGCGAGCCGGGCATGCAACACACCAGCACACCATTGCTCATGCCGGCCAGGGCACGCGACTGCAGGGTCGACATGCCGATCTCTTGCAGGGAAACCTGGCGAAACAGCTCGCCAAAACCTTCGACATGCTTGTCCAGCAACGGCAGCACCGCTTGCGGAGTGTTGTCCCGCGCAGTGAAACCGGTGCCACCGGTGGTGAGGATCACCTGCACCTGCGGGTCGGCGATCCATTGCGAAAGCCGTGCGCGGATCTGGTAGATGTCGTCTACCACCAGGGCCCGGTCGATCAGTTCATGACCGGCCGCTTGCACACGATCGCACAGGGTTTGCCCGGAGGTATCGTTGTCAAAGTTGCGCGTGTCGCTGATGGTCAGTACAGCGATATTCAGCGAGACAAAATTGCGTTGAGTCAGATGTGCCATGGTGAAAATCCCGGGATAAATGAGCAATGGCCCAGCCTGCACCGCAAAGGCCGGCGGGCCTATTCCTCCGAGGAGGTACCTCTAGGCGGCGTCAGGGCGCCAGGCGGCTGCGCTGCCAGATGCCGTCGTGGCGGCGGTAATCAAGACGGTCGTGCAGGCGGTCGGCGCGGCCTTGCCAGAACTCCACGCGCTCGGGCTGCAGGCAATAGCCACCCCACTCCGGTGGGCGCGGCGGTTGTTGCCCGGCAAAGCGTTGAGTCACATCGCGCAGGCGACCTTCCAGCTCGGCGCGGTGGGCCAGGGGTTGGCTTTGCGGCGACGCCCAGGCGCCGACCTGGCTGGCCAGCGGCCGCGAGTGGAAATAGTCGTCGGACAGCTGCGGCGCCAGGCGCACCACCGTGCCTTCGATGCGCACCTGGCGCTCCAGGCCCGGCCAGAAAAAGGTCATGGCCGCGCTGGGGTTGCTCGCCAGCTCCTGGCCCTTGGCGCTCTGGTAGTGGCCGAAAAAGGTGAAGCCCTCGGCGCCAAAGCCCTTGAGCAGAAGGATCCGACAATGGGCGCGGCCCTGGGCATCGACCGTGGCCAGGGCCATGCTGTTGGCCTCCACCGGCGCCACTTCGGTCTTGCGCGCCTGCTCCAGCCACTGGCCGAACAACACGAGGGGATCGTCCTGTACCAGGTCATCCCGCAAACCGTACAAGGTGTAGTTGCGGCGCATCTGCGCCAGGGAAAGGGGCATGGGGCGAACCTCCGGTCAGTTCGCCACAGTCTGATCAGCCGACGCGCCTGGCACCTTGACCGCGATCAACTGCGCGCCGCGGCATGGCGTCGCAGCGCCGCTACTTGAGCCCCAGGCGCCGCGCCAATTTGTGCAGGTTGCTGGAGTCCAGGCCGAGCATTCGCGCAGCGCTCGCCCAGTTATCGCCCGACAAGCTCAACGCCTGGCGCACCTTCTGTCGCTGGCAATCGTCCACTGCGTCGCTCAAGGTCTGGAACGCCTGCGCCGGGGCTTGAACCACAGGAGCCTGCACCAAGGTGGCGCTGTCCAGATCCAGCAGTTCGGCTTCCAGGGTCATGATCTGGTTGCGATTGCCGCCCCGGCTCAACTGCTTCAGCGCCGCACGGCTGATCACGTGCTCCAGCTCGCGCACATTGCCCGGCCAGCCATAACCGAGCAGCGTCTGCTCGGCCGCCGGTGACAGGCGCAAACCACGCAGGCCAAGTCGGGCGCGGTTGAGCTCAAGGAAATGCCCGGCCAGCAGCAACACATCGTGGCCACGCTCACGCAGCGCCGGGATCGGCACCGGGTACACCGACAGCCGGTGGTACAGGTCGGCGCGAAACAACCCTTCGCGAATGCTCTCGGGCAGGTGTCGGTTGGTGGCGGCGATGATCCGCACATCCACATGCAACGGCTTGTCGGCGCCCAGGCGCTGGATCTCACCATTCTGCAAGGTGCGCAATAGCTTGGCCTGCACACTCAACGGCAGCTCGCCCACTTCATCGAGGAATAAAGTGCCGCCGTTGGCTGCATCAAAACGCCCGGCACGGTCACTGGTGGCGCCGGAAAACGCGCCTTTGACATGCCCGAACAACTCGCTCTCGGCCAGGGACTCCGGCAGCGCCGCGCAGTTGACCTGGATCAGCGGCTTTTTACTGCGCCGCGACAGGCGATGCAGGCGCCGGGCGAACAGCTCTTTGCCGACCCCGGTTTCGCCAAGCAGCAGCACGGGCAGGTCCGAGTCGGCGAGCACATCCAGCTCGTTGAGCAACTGATGCAATACCGGGCTCTGGCCGAGGATTTCACCGTCTTCGACGCCGGGCGAACCCACCACCGGCTCGCTGCGCGACAGGCGCAGGCTACGGTTTTCCTGTTCCAGGCGCGTAACCCGTACCGCCGCCTCGATCTGCAAGGTGCAGCGCTTGAGTTGCTCGCGCGCGTTGGCATCAAAGGTACCGGCATGCAGCGCATCCAGGGTGATCGCACCCCACGGCCGGCCTTCGACGAACAGGCTCACGCCCATGCAATCATGCACCGACAGCGGTTCGCCGACCTGGTTGTCCAGCAGCCCGTCGTACGGGTCCGGCAGGCGGCTGTCGGGTTCGAACCAGGTCGGCTCGCGAGAGGCCATGATCGCCGCCAGTCGCGGATGCTGGGCAATCATAAAGCGCCGGCCAAGGGCTTCATGCACCAGCCCCACCGTGGCCACGGGGCGCAGGCTGTCGTCACCATCCAGGCGCAACAGGCCGACGGCGCCGCTATGAAAATATTCACGCAGGGTCTGCACCAGGCGTTGCAGGCGCACCGCGTTGGGTAATTCAACAATCAGGTCGGCCGACAGACTTTCACGCAGCATGGTCATTACTACCCTTGTATGGTCGGTTCTACCGTGCAGCATCAGGGTGATCCTGACCACCACAAAAAATTAATCTCTATTTTTCAATAAATTGGCGATGGCACACAGCATGCAATCACCGCTTCATCTGTTCACTTGATGAGGAAACCCCATGCACGCCATCGCCCCGGACACCTTGCCCCAGACGCAACTGATCGAACATTTGCTGGAGCGCTACCACGCCCGCCACCGCGAACAACTGCCGGAACTGATTCGCCTGGCCAGCCGCGTCGAGCAGGTTCACGGTCACCACCTGGCCTGCCCCAACGGCCTGGCCGACTTGCTGCGCGATATCGAGCAAGAGCTGGAAGGCCATATGCTCAAGGAGGAGCAGGTATTGTTCCCGATGCTGCAAATGGGCCTGGGGCCCCAGGCCGCGCCGCCGATCCAGGTCATGCGTTTTGAACATGAGCAACATGGCCAGGCCCTGGAGCAGTTGCAGGCGCTGACCAACCACATCCAGCCGCCCAGCGATGCGTGCAATACCTGGCGTACGCTGTATCACGGACTGGAAGTGTTTCATCGGGATTTGCTGGAGCATATTCATCTGGAAAACGATGTGTTGTTTGTCCGTGCGCTAAACCTGTAGGAGCGAGATTGCTCGCGAAGAACTCACGGACAACGCGTTTACCCAGGCAGCCCGCGTTTTCGTTGATGTTTTTCGCGAGCACGCTCGCTCCTACAGGATGGGATCGAGGTGTCTTAGCGCAGCATCAGCTTGGCGAGGATCACGATCAGTACCATATGCCCAAGGATGCTGCGGCGGATCCACACCGCCCGCAGCGGGCTCAGGCGCTTTTGCGTCAGCCAGTACGCGAGCAGCAGGTAATGCCCGATGATGCTCAGCGCCAATACAATCTTCAGGCTCAACAGGGCGGAAAAATGACTGGCCCATGGCGCGCCCAGCACGCCGCGGTAATGCCAGGCCAGGCCGATCCCCGCGCCATACAACAGCACCACCACGCCATGCAGCACCTGCCGCGAACGTCGGGCAATGGCTTGCTCGCTGGTGAACTGCGCCGACCAGGCCAACGCTTCACGGGCGCGGTGCCAGATGAAAACCTCAAAGAACAGCGTGCCGATAAAGGCGATGGCCGCCAGCAGATGCACAATCAATAGCCACGAATACAGCATTCCCATTCTCCTAGCCCGGATGGCCGTCAACCCGCGCGCGCCACAGCATTGGGGCATAGCGCCATAGATACACACCCAGGCCCAGGGTCCAGCACAGGCCCGCCAGCCACAGCGCGGCATACGGCCAGATCAGCACCAGCATCACCCGGCTCAGGCAGGCCAGGTTCAACAGGATGAAGGCCAGGGTCATGCCCTTGGGCGGCGCCAGCGGTCGGCCGGTATGGCCGAGACTGACCCGTGCGATCATCGCCAGGATCAACCCGCCCATCGCCCCAACCGTCAGCGCATGCACCGCCAGACTCGGGTTAAGCGCCACGCCGAAATGCCACAGCGCCATGCCCAGGCAAGCCACGGCCAGCCAGGCATAGGCCAGGTGCAGCGACCACAACAACGGCACGCGCCACAGGCCACGGTCGTGCCAGCGCACCAGGCGCAGCAGATGACCGAGCCCCAGCAAGCCGAACAACAGGCCTACCCACAGGCTAGCGGTCAACGCCAGGCCGCTCGCGTATAGCAGCGCCACCGCTGCCGAGCCGCCCAATAACAGGTAATCCAGCCACGGCCAGGGCTTCACGGCTTCCGTGCGCCCCAGGCCACGCTGGGTGAAAAACGGAATCACCCGACCGCCGATCAAGCCCATCATCGCCGCCACCAGCCACAGCCCGGTCAACACCGCCTGGCGCTGCCAGCCTTCGTCACCGCGCAGCAAGCCATACAGGGACAGGCCATCGGCCAGGGTCAACAGCAGCAACACCAGCACAATCGGGTAGTTGCGCTGTTGCCGCACTTTCCACAAGGTCCAGCCCATCAACCCGGCGACGGCCAGGGGAAAAGTCAGTTCCAACACGGCCAACAGCGGCCATGGCAGGTTGAACAGCCAGGCCAGGCGTGCCGCCAGCCATACCCCGGCCAACATCGCGAGGGGCGTACCGCTGATGCCGGGGCGACCGGTCCAGGTCTGCACCGCCGTCAGCAGGAACCCGCCGATGATTGCCAAGGCAAAACCGAACAGCAGTTCATGGCGATGCCAAGCCAGCCAGCCACCTGCCGGCTGCCAACCCGCGTCGCCGGCCAGGGCCAGCAGCCACAAAGGAATCGCCAGCAGCGCCAACAGGCAGCCACCGAGGAAAAATGGCCGGAAAGCCAGGCGAAACAACGGGGTTATCGACATAGCCTTGCGTCGATCCAGCACTTGCATACCACCACTCCTCAAGTCATTGCCGGCCCGATCATCCGGGATTGTCCGCGCCGGGCCCTTGTCGCAGATCAAGCAGGGGCCAGTGGCGGCGCAATATCCTGGGGGCCGTCGCGGGATGGGCGTTGCAAGGGCCGGGCCGGGTCCTCAGGCCCACCGCAATCATGTGTGGGAGCTGGCTTGCCTGCGATGGCATCGCTGCGGTTTTACTGGAAGACCGAGGTGCCTGCATCGCAGGCAAGCCAACTCCCACATGGGATTGGCGTTGTTTATGAGGGTTTAAATAACCATCAAAGGGTTAAAAGAACCCTTAATGGTAGGGTCATTTCAACCCTTGAGGGGCTACAGCTCTGATTTTACGTGGCCCGTGCCTTGGCCCAGCTCTTGCTCTACCCGGTTATCCCGTCATTACCCTGCCCCACGGAGTCCCCATGAAAAAAGTCATCCAGCCCCTGGCCTGGTTCGTGATCCTCGGTTCGATGATGGCGGCGGCCAGTGGCCTGTCGTTGTGGCTTGTATGATCCTCGACGCGCCGAGGGTCCTGCACCGCGTACATCATCAGATCCTGCGCAGCCATCACCTGTTTGAACCACTTAACGAAGAGCAGATGGATGAGTTGATGGCCAGCAGTCAATTGCTGAGTGTCGACAAGGGCGAACCACTGTTCCGCCAGGGCGAGCCGGCCGATGGGTTTTACTTCGTGATTGCCGGCGCGGTGAAGATCTACCGCCTGACCCCGGACGGCCAGGAAAAAGTCTTTGAGGTGATTGGCGAGCGGCAGACCTTCGCCGAGGCGATGATGCTGATGGACACCCCCAACTACGTGGCCTGTGCCGAAGCGGTGTGCCCGACGCAGTTGTACCGCCTGTCCAACGCCACCTATATGCGCCTGCTCCACAGCAACAGCCGCCTGACCTTCGCCCTGCTGGGCAAGTTGTGTGTGCGCCTGCACCAGCGGGTCAACGAGATCGAGACCTTGTCCCTGAAAAACGCCACCCACCGCGTGGTGCGCTACCTGCTGACGCAACTGGTGCGCCTGCACAATGCTGACAGCTCATTCGAGCTGCCCATGGCCAAGCAGTTGATCGCCGGGCACCTATCGATCCAGCCGGAGACGTTCTCGCGGATCATTCGCCGGCTGATCGATGAAAAAATCATCACCCAGGACGGTCGCCAGATCGCCATTCTTGATCGCCTGCGCCTGGAGCAATTCGAATGAGTGCAGCGTGTGTGTGCCTGTATTGCCAACATGCCAACCCGCCGACACAGCCGGCCTGCGAACGCTGCGCCATGCCCCTGCCCGCGTCCACCGCCAGCCTTGAGGCCCGCCGACTCAAACGTTTCCAATGGTTCTGCCTGGGGCTGGCCGTGTTCTGCATCACGATGTTCTTCTGGCTGCCCCGCAATTTCTACTGATCTTCGGTCAACTGCCGGTACAGCTGCGGCAAGCGCAACGGCAGTTGCTCCGGCTGGCGGATCAAGGTGTAGCCATGGGCGCCGAACATGTACGGCAGGTAATCCCCGGCCTGTTTGTCGATAGTGATGCAGAACGGCACCAGGCCCTGGCGCCGCGCCTCCATCACGGCCTGGCGGGTGTCCTCCACGCCATAGCGCCCCTCATACAAGTCCAGATCGTTGGGCTTGCCATCGGTCACAATCAACAGCAGTTTGCGCCGCTGCTTACAAGCGCCAAGGGTCTGGGTGGCTTGGCGGATGGCTGCGCCCATGCGCGTGTAGTAACCCGGTTTCAGGCCCTGGATGCAGCCACGGATGTGGTCATCATAGGGTTGCTGGAATGACTTGAGCTGTTGCAGGCGCACCTGCTGGCGACGCAGGGAAGAGAAGCCATACAGGGCAAACGCATCGCCCAGGCCCGCCAGGCTCTCGCCAAACAGCAACAGGCTGTCGCGGATCACGTCGATGACCTTTTGCGTATCGTTCAGGTGGGCGTCGGTGGACATCGACAAATCGGCCAGCAGCAAACAGGCCAGGTCACGCCGGGTGCGGCGCTGCTCCTTGAACAGACCGCGCTCGGCGCACGCGCCGTGCTGGCGCTCGACATGAAAATCCAGCCACGCCTGCAGGTCCAGCTCCGCGCCCTGGGGCTGTTGGCGCAACCATTGACGGTCGGTGCGCAGTTGCTGGAACTGGCGGCGCAACCGCGCGGCCTGGGGCAGCAGGCGCGCCGGCAGCGGCTGGGGCGTGCTGTCGCGGGGTTGCATCAGTTGCAGGTTGACGAAGTTGGCTTGCAGGCACTGCTGTCGGTAGTCCCACTCCGGCAGCTTGATGCCTTCGCCCAGGGGAATGTCATCGACGTCGGCCGGTGGCAGATCCAGGTGCAGCTTCAGCCCGCCGCTCTTGCGCACGCGCTGGCGTGACAGGCTCAACTGGTCGAGGTCTTCGGCGACCCGGGCGGCATCTTCGTCCTCGGAGTCATCGGCCCAGCGATCGAGGTCGACGTGTTCGGTCCAACTGAACAGGTTTTCCAGGCGCACCACCAGCAGGCCGCCGTCGCGGCTGTTGTCATCGACCCGGTTGGCTTGTTTGGGCGCGCCCTGTTGTTCGCCGGGGCGGGTCGCCAGGTCATCGCCCTCCTCATCCAGATCGCCGGCCTGCGGGCTGTGCAGGTGCAAAGGTGGATACAACCACAGCGGCAGCGGCCAGGCGGCGCGCTCGCTACGGGGTAACTGACGGATGCTGCCGGGTTCACGCAGGGCCTTGCGCAAGGCCTTTTCCACGGCGGCTTCGGCGGGGTTGAGGGTGGCGGGATCCGGGCGCAATTGCAGATGGGCGTCCACCAGGCGCTGATAACTGGGGAGCATGGCCGGGTAGCGCTGCAACAGTAGCCAGGTCCAGCGCTGGTTGTCGCGGGCCCAGTGGGTCATCGGTCCGGCGTGTGCGGCCAGTAGCGCCAGCCAGCGGTACAGTTCCAGGTTCAGGGCCACCGAAGGAAACACCGCCAGACTTGCCGGCAGGCGCAGTCGATGGCCATCGCACGAGGCCAAGGGGACTTGCCGGCAAGTGCCGGCGATGCGCATCAGCAGATTGCGCCGCAGCAGCAGGTCGCGCTCGCGGGCGGCCTCCAGGGCAATCCCGTGGGCGCCGCCCAGGGCGCGGAACAACAGGGCCAGGCTGCGCTGGCGGTCGACCAGATCAACCCGCGCTTCGGGGAAGTCAGCACTGGCGCGGCGGGTGATAAAGCGGTGCCAGACACTGCCAACCCACTCTTCCAACTCAAGGGTGAAGGCCATGTGAAGTGCTCCAGACATAAAAACGGCCCGCACTACCTGCCGGGCCGCCCTCTTGGGGATTAACGTTGACCGCTCAAGCAGCCACGGGGATGGCTGCGTTCAAGCCCTTGCCGCGCTGCCGGAAGCTCCACAGGTAGCAGAGCAGGCCCAGCAGGAACACCACGCCACTGGCCAGTCGTGCCCAGAACAGCAGGCTCAGGTGGTCCATGGTGGCCATGAACGGCAGCGCCACACCGTCCACCTGCCAGCGTTGCAACCAGACTTGCACGGCACCGGCCGCCGTCAGGAACAGCGTGATCATCACCATCGACAGAACCATCATCCAGAAGCCCCAGATCTCCAAGGTCTGCGAGCGTGCGTCCGGCGCTTCACCGATACCGCGCAAACGCGGCATGGCGTAGCTGATCAGGGTCATCACGATCATCGCGTAGGCGCCGAAGAACGCCAGGTGGCCGTGGGCGGCCGTCAGTTGAGTGCCGTGGGTGTAGAAGTTGACCGGTGCCAGGGTGTGCAGGAAGCCCCAGACCCCGGCGCCGAAGAACGCCGTGACCGTGGTGCCCTTGGCCCACAATGTGGCCGCCCGGTTCGGGTGCTGGCGCCGACGCTGTTTGACCATGGTGAAGGCAAACATCACCATCGCCAGGAACGGCAGCGGCTCCAGGGCCGAGAAGATCGAACCGACCCACAACCACACCTCGGGCGCGCCGATCCAGAAGAAGTGGTGACCGGTACCGATGATCCCGGTGATCAGGGCCATGGCGATGATCACGTACAGCCATTTTTCCACCACCTCACGGTCGACACCGGTGACTTTGATCAGCACGAAAGCCAGCATCGAGCCCATGATCAGCTCCCACACGCCTTCGACCCAAAGATGCACCACCCACCACCAGTAGAACTTGTCCCGTGCCAGGTTGCCGGGGTTGTAGAACGAGAACAGGAAGAACACCGCCAGGCCGATCAGCCCGGTCATCATCACCATGCTCACGGTAGTCTTGCGGCCCTTGAGCAGGGTCATGCCGATGTTGTAGAGAAAGCCCAGGCACACGACCACAATGCCCATCTTGGTGATGGTCGGCTGCTCCAGGAATTCACGGCCCATGGTCGGCAGCAGTTCGTTGTGGGTCAGCTTGGCCAGGGCCGCATAGGGCACCAGCAAGTAACCGAGGATGGTCAACACCCCCGCCACGGCAAACACCCAGAACAGCAGGATTGCCAGCTTGGGGCTGTGCAACTCGCGGTCGGCTTCTTCCGGTACCAGGTAGTAAGCGGCGCCCATGAAGCCGAACAGCAGCCAGACGATCAACAGGTTGGTGTGGACCATGCGGGCCACGTTGAAGGGGATCAACGGGAACAGAAAGTCGCCGACCACGTATTGCAGGCCCATGATCAAACCGAACAGCACCTGGCCCAGGAACAGGATCAGGGCGAACACAAAGTAGGGTTTGGCCACGGCCTGGGATTGGAATTTCAGATATGGATTGACGGTACGCATCCCTCAGCCCTCCTTGTTTGGCGGCCAGCCGTTGGTGTTGATCTTCGAGCTCCACTTGAGGAACTCGGCCATATCGTCCACCTCTTGGTCGCTGAGGTTGAATTGCGGCATCGCGCGCCGGCCGGGAACGCCCAACGGTTGCATCTTCATCCAGGCATGCAGGAACGGCTTGAACGCTTCCTCGCCGCCACGGCGGTTGAACACATTGCCCAGTTCCGGCGCAAAGTACGCGCCCTCGCCCAGCAGAGTGTGGCAGCCGACACAGTTGTTGCGCTCCCAGACGCCCTTGCCGCGCACCACTGATTCGGTGAGTAGCTCCTGATTGCTGCGAGAGGGAAAGGTTTGTTCGGTGTGATAGGTCAGGGCCAGGAATATCAGGAAGAAGAACACGCTTCCTCCGAAGTAGATATTCCTGGCCATGCCCTTGGTGAAGGTCTCTGACATGGTCGCTTCCTCATTGCTTGGCGGGGACCATGATAGAAAGCTGGGAGGTGAAACCTGCTTGATGGCGATCAAGAAATGCCGATGGTTTTGGTCGGGTATTGGGACTAACAGGTTTGGTTAACTCAATACCCTTTTATTTGAGGGACTCTTAGAGTGAGAAAACCAAGGTGTTACCAAATACGGCGCTCGCTTGGCGCGATTGAAGGCCGCGCGACGGTGTATCCTTGCTCCGAGTACTCGAATAATAAATATGGAGTCGCGCTCGATGCGCCAACTGCCCCCCCTAAATATGCTGCGGGTCTTTGAAGAGGTCGCGCGCCATCGCAGCTTCAGCCAGGCCGCCGTGGGTCTGAACGTGACCCAAGGCGCCGTCAGCCGCCAGATCAAGCAGTTGGAAGACTACCTGGGCATCGCGCTGTTTGTCCGCACCCCCCAGGGCCTGTCGCTGACCCAGGCTGGCATGGCCCTTTCCCCGCACCTGAGCGACGCCTTCGACCATATCGAGCGGGCCATGCAAGCCGTGCGCGTACCCAACCTGCGTCAGCGACTGCGCATTCTGGCGCCACCGACCTGGGCCACCCGCTGGTTGTCGGCGCATTTGCGCGGATTCTGTGAGCGTTACCCGGATATCAACCTCAGTGTTACCCACCAGAGCAGTCACGACAATTTGGCGGAAATCGACTGTCAGATTCGCTTCGGACTTGAGCCCGCCACCCATTGCAACAGCGAGTTGCTGGTGATGGAACGACACATCGCCGTGGCCAGTCCAGAACTGTTCGAAGGCGACCATCCGCCTGACCTGCGTCGTTTTCCGTTGCTGCATATCCTGCACGACGGTAAACGCCTGAAAGTCTGGGAGAACTGGATCGCAGCCATGGGTCGTGAGGATATCGAAGCCGATCAGGGCCTGGAGTTCAGCACCCTGGATCAAGTCATCCATACCACCCTGGCCGGAGGTGGCCTGGCGGTGATCGACCGGCAGATGATTGAGCGTGAACTGGCCAATGGCAGCCTGTTGCCGATCACCCCGGTAGAAGTGATCGGCCCCTATGGCTACTGGCTGGATGTGCCGGGTGACAAACAGGGTTTATCCAAGGTTCGTTTGTTTACCCAATGGCTGAACCAGGTGAGCAATCCCTGATTCGCCGGGCTCGGCCTGGCACGCCTGATTCAACGTCAGGGCTTTGGTCTCTGGTGCCCAGGCCCAGGAGATCACCGCGCCAAACACCAGAATGCCGGCAAGGATGCCCATGGTCGGGCTCAAGCCAATCCCCGCCACACTCACCGGTAACAAGAACGTACTTACCGCCGACCCAAGCCGGCTCACCGCCGTCGCCAGGCCGATGCCGCTGGCGCGCAGATGGGTCGGAAAACTCTCGGCCGGGAATACCCCCACCAAGTTACTCACCGCCGATAACACCAGGGTAAATACACCAAAGGTCAACACCATCAACCAGGCCAGATTGCCCGGCAGTACTGCCAACAGAAACAACGCCACCGCCAGAATAATGAATGAGTTGATCAAAAAGCCGCGCCGGGAGAATTTCACGGTGCACCAGATACCGATCAGTGCACCGATGATCAACAGCAGGTTAAGCATCAATTCGGTACCAAAACCTTCGGCCAAGCCCATCGTCTGCAAAATCGATGGCAAGAAGGTGTAGATGGCAAAGTACGGCATGACAATACACACGAAAAACAGACAGTTAAACGCGGTGCGCTTACGGTACTGCCGGCTGAACAACACCGCATATCCCGAGTGTTCCTGCGGCGCAGGCTCTTCGTCGAGCACGACATGCTCGCCCAAGTATTTCTTGACGATGGCCCGGGCCTCGGCGATTCGCCCACGGTTGACCAGCCAACGTGGCGATTCCGGAGTACCAATACGGGCAATCAGAATCAAACCGGCCGGGATTGCCGACGAAGCCAACATCCAGCGCCAGGCATCATCGCCCAGGCTGAGCATTGTGGTGCCGACAATCGTGGCGGCTACATAGCCAAAGGTCCAGATCACGCTGAAGGCACCCAGCAATACACCGCGATATTTCTTTGGCGAGAACTCCGCCAACAGGGCATGACCGACACTGTAATCACCGCCAAGACCAATACCGATCAGCACCCGGCACAGGACCAGCGCCAAGGCTGTCTCGACATAAAACTGCATCGCCGAGGCGATGGTGATCAGAACAAAACTGACCAGGAAAATTTTCTGCCGGCCAAGGGTGTCGGAAATCCAGCCAAAAAACAGGCTACCGAGAAACAGCCCAATCAGCGCCGAAGCTCCGACCAGGCCCTGCCAGAAAGCATCCAGTTGCATCTGTGGGCTGATGAGGGTCAGCGCAATACCGATCATCCCCAGGATGTAGCCATCAGCAAGGTGTGCACCGAACGTCAGGCCAGCGATTTTCAGGTGAAACCGACCGATGGGCAGGTCGTCGATGTTTACTGGTTGAGTAGACATGGTGTTCTCCATATTGTTGTTCTTGACGGAGTAACGGCAGCTACCCCCATTCCCTCGGGGGTGCGGGCTGGGCGGGATGGGGCTTTTGCTCAGGTGGTTGTGTTCACAACCCCCCCATCAGCAGGTATTTGATTTCCAGGTAGTCGTCCAGGCCGTACTTGGAACCTTCACGGCCCAGGCCCGATTCCTTGATGCCGCCAAACGGCGCGACTTCGGTGGAGATAATCCCTTCGTTGATACCGACCATGCCCGCTTCCAGCCCTTCGGCCATACGCCAGACACGGCCGATATCACGGCTGTAGAAATACGCCGACAAACCGAACGGCGTGTCGTTGGCCCGTTGCAACACCTCAGCTTCATCATTGAATCGGAAGCAGGCGGCCACCGGGCCAAAGGTTTCTTCCTGGGCAATCAGCATCTCGCCGCTGGCTTCGGTGAGGATGGTCGGCTCAAAGAAGGTGCCGCCCAATGCATGGCGACGACCGCCGCACAGTAGTTTGGCGCCCTTCTCCAAGGCGTCACCGACATGCGCTTCAACCTTGGCCAGGGCGGCAGCGTTGATCAGCGGGCCTTGTTCGGTCTCACCGTCCAAAGCACTGCCAATGCGCATGGCGCTGACCGCTTGCGCCAGTTTACCGGTGAACGCGTCGTAAACACTGTCCTGGATAAAGAAGCGGTTGACGCACACACACGTCTGCCCGGTATTGCGGAACTTGGAGGCCATGGCGCCTTTGACGGCAGCGTCCAGGTCCGCATCCTCGAACACGATAAACGGCGCATTGCCGCCCAGTTCCAGCGAGACTTTTTTGAGGGTGTCTGCCGCCTGGCGCATCAATAACTTGCCGGTCCGGGTGGAGCCGGTGAAGGACAATTTACGCACTACGCTGGAGGCTTGCAGTGCGCCGCCGATGGCCACTGCGTCGCCAGAGACGATATTGAATACACCGGCGGGAATACCCGCCTGCTCAGCCAATACTGCCAGGGCAAAAGCTGACAGCGGAGTTTCTTCCGAAGGTTTGAGGATCATCGTGCAACCGGCCGCCAGAGCCGGGCCAACCTTACGGGTGACCATGGCCAGGGGGAAGTTCCACGGCGTGATCGCAGCAACCACGCCAATCGCTTCCTTGGTCACGATGATTCGTGCATCGGCCTTGTGACTAGGGATCACATCACCATAGGCACGCTTGGCTTCTTCGCCGAACCACTCCAAAAAGCTCGCGGCGTAGACCACCTCCCCCATGGCTTCGGCCAGGGGCTTGCCTTGTTCAAGGCTAAGCAAGTGAGCCAGATCCTTCTGATTGCTCAGCATCAACTCGCTCCAGCGCTTGAGGCGTTGGCTGCGTTCCTTGGCAGTAAGCTTGCGCCAGGCCGGCAAAGCGCAATCAGCGGCTTTGATAGCCAGGTTGGTTTCCTCAGCGCCAGCGCGCTGTACATCTACGATCAACGCGCCATTGGCCGGGTTGACCACCGGGTAGGTCAGACCACCGCTGGACCATTGGCCATCGATGTAGTTGCCAGTACGAATCAACGGGTTCATGCCACAACCTCAATCAGGTTAAAACGGTCCAGGCCCGGACGGGCGCTGCGCAGGATGCGCTTGCCAGCGGTGTAATCGTTGATCACATCGCACGGGGTGTAGTTGCGCTCCAGTTCATGCAGTTCCTCGGCATCCAATTGGGTATCCAAGGCCGCGAGAGCACTATCAAATTGCTCGGTGGTATCGGCGCCCACCAGCATCACATCCACGCCAGGATGGTTGGCGACCCACGCTTGAGCAATTTGCGCATTGCTCACACCACGGGCACGGGCCACGCGTTGTACAGAGCGGGCAATGTCGAACGATGCCTGGTCGCTGTACATCTGCTGGGTAAAGAAGTCAGTCTGGTTCCGGTTGGACTGCGCATCACCGGTGAGCAACCCACGAGCCAGTGGACTGAACACCGAGACGCCCAGGCCCTGGTCGCGGCAGAACGGGATCATTTCGCGCTCTTCCTCGCGGTAGGCGCAGTTCAGTTGCAGTTGCATGTTGATCGGCTTGACCCAACCGTTGCGCTCACACGCTATGAGGATCTTCGCCAACTGCCCGGCAAGCATGGTGGACACACCGATATAGCGCGCCTTGCCGGAACGCACGATGTCGTTCAACGCCCCCATGGTCTCTTCCACCGGGGTGTTCACATCAAAGTAATGCAGCATGAACACATCGACGTAATCCATGCCCAGGCGGCTCAGTGAAGCGTCGATGCTGTCCATGATGTGCTTGCGTGAATGGCCGCTGGCGTTGATGCCGCTACCGGTGCCGTAGCCAACCTTGGTGGTGACCACGATATCTTCACGCCGTGCCAGGCGCTTGAGGATGCGCCCCACCACTTCTTCACCGACACCTGCGGAGTAGAAGTCCGCCAGGTCGATAAAGTTGACACCATTGTCCAGGGCGTGAGCAACGATGGGTTCGCTTTGCTTCTCGTCAAAAATCCACGGTTTCCAGTCCGGGGTGCCCATGTTCATGGTGCCCAGGCACAGACGCGAGACTTGCAGGCCGGAGTTACCCAAGCGGATATATTGCATAGGGTTGTCCTCAGGCTTTTGGCGTGTAGAAAGGGTTACTGATGTGGTTGACCACATCGGCTAACTGCGCAGTCTGCGGTTTGCCAGTAAGGGCGGCGCGGATCGCGGTGCGGCAGGCGTTGTAGTTATTCAGGTAGACCGCATCCAGGTCGTCGCAGGCCGGATTCACCCAGTTGGCCGTGACGATGGCCCATTCATCTTCCGCTTCCGGCGGCAAAGTCCCATCCAGCAGAGCCTCAAGTACCGCTTTGGCGATACCGGCCTGGGACGCGCCCCAGGTGGCATTGCCATGCAACTCGCTGCCAATCGCAGCCTTGTTGACGTAGAGGGTCATGGGTTTGACGGGGATATTGGGCTGCGCAATGACCATGAACGGGCAGTGCCCCTGGCTTGGGGACGCGAGGCTATTGGCGAAGGCCTGGCCGGCCGGGCCATTACGCGGACCGATCAGGATATTGATATGGGCGGCATTGACGCCTGGGCCTTCGAAGCCTTCGCCGATGTACAGATCAAGTGCTTTCATTTCGCAAACGCTCTTTGTTGTTATGGGGAGCTGGTTGGCGATTTTTTAGCACTGGCGATGAAATCGGGCGTAACCATTAAAAGTCATGGTGATGTGAGTTTTACTCATAGCGCCCTGCGACAACGGACCCTTCTTGTGCGTTGACCATCTTTCCTACACACCATATAGTGTGCCAACAAACACAACCGACCACTACATAGTGTGCAAGCCCGCTATTCGTCGACCACACTATGCGCAGCATTTCAATGCCTTGAAGCCTGCAAATTACATATTTTTGGACGGGTCTACACGCCCGTCAGCACAGACCAGGAAGGAGTATTTCATGCTGAGTTGGGATGAAGTCGACAACGAAGACACCGGTGCAGCCGTGATCCGCGGCGCCAACGCCGGCCACGCCACCGAAGCCAACATGGACCGCCTCGACGGTGCCGGCGCTGCCGCCGCCATCGAAGCCCGCGCCGTCACCGCCAATGACTCCGCCGCCATCGTGCGGGCCAAGGCTGCCCTGGACAAACTCGACGTCGCCGAAGGCCTCGCCGAGCTCGAAGGCGCCAGCGCCCGTGTCGCCGTTGACGAAAAACGCATGATCAACTGCCGCGCCGACCTCAACCAACTCGTGCCGTTCAAGTACGACTGGGCCTGGCAGAAATACCTCGACGGCTGCGCCAACCACTGGATGCCGCAAGAGG
>NZ_VFIL01000020.1 GCF_007858285.1 Pseudomonas brenneri
TTCTTTTCGGTCACTTGATTGACCGCTTGGATTTTGAATTCTTCGGGATAACGTGGGTTGCTCATGGCACCTCCTGATTGGCCTCAGTTTAAGGCAAAGAGGTGTCTACGAAACCCGGGGCGATTCATTCCTTGTATAGATTGCTGCTAGCCTTTGTCGCCTTACTCATGCCAGGCCAAGTGTTCCAGAAGGGTGCCGTCAGCTTGAGTTCTGTGAGTAATGCCGTGACCCGCAGAGGAGCAACCGGAAAGGAAAAGAGCCAGAATAAAAACAAATCTGATCATGAGGAACTCTCAACGACGGACTGGATGCCAGGTCAGCGTCGCAAGAATACAGAGCCCATATATTTGTTTCAAATGTAAAGTATTCGCATTTATACTCCCGCTAAATCGCACCTTCTACCGAGGTCGTCCGTTTTTTCTTCGTGCAGGTCATCGTGCAGGTCGACCCTCCAAAATCTACACTGCTGGCAGCCTTGGTTCGGCACTACGACGAGCTGGTAGATCATGTGCGCCGACGTTTTGGTGAGCGGATCTTCGCGCGTGAAGTGGTTCATGACTTGTGCCTGCAGTTGCTTGAGCAGGATGAAAAGCCAGGCGTGCGTACGCCAGTGGCCTTGTTGCGCAAGATCGCCAGCGATATGGCGATCAGTCGCTACCGTAGCGAGCGCCGCCGCCAGGCCTTGATTGTTGGTGTTTCGGCATTGCCGGACGTGATCTGTGGCGCGCCGGGCCAGGAGCGTCAGCTTGACGGGGAAAGAGCCCTGGAGCTGCTGACCGAGGCGATTGCCAGTCTGCCGCCGCGCTGCCAGAGGGTGTTTGTCATGCACAAGGTGCATGAGTTGCCCCAGGCCGAAGTAGCCGAGCGCTTGGGGATTTCCCTGAAAACCGTAGAGAAGCACTTGCGCCTGGGCATGGGTATTTGCCGTGCTCGTCTTTGGGAGGAGGTCTTGTCATGAGTCATGATCCGCCCAAGGGCAAGGACTTCAGCCAGGAAGACGAGGCCATTGCGCGGTTTCGTGAGGATCTCAAGCAACGTTTTCCGCTGCCTCCTGCGATGCCGGTCAAAAACAAACGCGCCACAGGAAAAACCCTCGGGCTGTTGCTGTTGGCGATTACTGCGGGTGTGGCCTGGATTGATCCGGCCTACCGTACTGAACATTTTGCTACTCAGTTAGGGCAGCGCCAGGCGTTGCAGTTGGTGGACGGCAGTCAGGTCCTGCTCGACAGCAACAGTGAGATGACGGTCAGTTGGCATCTGCGCAGCCGTCAGGTCGAACTGAAAGCGGGGCAGGCGTTGTTTGAGGTATCGCCGAGGGTCTACCGCCCATTCATGGTCGATGCCGGATTGGCTGTGGTACGAGTGGTGGGTACCCGTTTTAACGTCAACAGACAGGGACAGGATGTCCAGGTCACCGTGGCTGAAGGTAAGGTCGCCGTGCGGGCGTCCGCTACGGGGTCAATCGCAGCGCTTGTGCCCGGGCAGCAATTGCGTTTGAGCAAGGAGGGCGACAGCCAGGTGAGGACGGTTGAGGTGAATGATGTCACCGCCTGGCAACAAAGCCGGCTGGTCTTCGAAAGCACTCCGTTGGTGGAGGTCATCGACACGCTGCAACGCTATCACCGTCACCCGATAAGGCTCATGGATGCCAGGCTTGCCCGCCTGCCGGTTTCCGGTGTGTTTGACAGTGACCACGTTGATCGTTTGCTGGCGCTTCTGCCCGGCATCCTGCCGCTGAGTGTTTCTACTGCAACCGATGGTTCGGTTCTGATCAATTCCCCAGGCAAGAAAAAATAATTTTCAACCGAGGTAGGGTTGCGCCGCAGTGCAGACGGCTATCTCCCTGTAACCCTACTTCGTGGAGAATAACAACGTGAGTCAGTCCTTCCTGCATGCGCCTGTGCGTTTGTCTTTGCTGGCTGGCAGCCTGCTGCTGAGCCAATGGTCATTGGCCGAATCTGCACCGGTTGATTTCGATGTCCCGGCCGCATCGCTAGAGAAGTCCCTCAACGCCCTGGCTCGACAATCTTCGGCACAGATCCTGTTCGCCAGCGACCTGACTGTCGGCAAGACCGCGCCGGCACTGCGCGGCCGCTACACCTTGCAGGAGGCGCTTGAACGGTTGCTCGGCGACAGTGGGCTGAAGGCGCAGGCGCGTGACGAACAAACGTTCCTTGTGCTGCCTGGCAGCAACGCCAATGCCAGCCAGGCGTCGGGTGCCGTGGAGCTGGATAGCCTGACCATCAGCGCCTCGCGGCTCGACAGCAACGTGGTACCCCAGGCTCGCCAGGTCAATGTCATCGAGCACAAACAGCTGGAGCAATTGCGCCAGGGCTCGGACAGCCTCGCCACGTTGCTGGCCAAAAGCGTCCCGGGCATGGCTGACTCAAGCCGCACCATCACCGACTATGGGCAGACCCTGCGCGGGCGCACGATGCTGGTGCTGGTCGACGGTGTTCCGCTCAATACCAACCGCGACTCCTCGCGCAACCTGGCGAATATCGACCCGGCGCTGATCGAGCGCATCGAAGTGATCCGTGGCAGCAGCGCCATCTACGGTGCGGGTGCGACCGGTGGCATCATCTCCATCACCACGCGTGCGGCGGGTGGTGAGCCGCGTGCGAGCACCAGCCTGAGCGCCGTCTCGCCCCTGAGCAAGCTAGGCAGTGATGGCCTGGGTGGCCAGTTGCAGCATCATGTTGCCGGCTCGCAGGGGAGGGTGGATTACGCGCTGGACTTCGGTGCCAGGCATATCGGTGCTTCATACGATGCCAAGGGTCATCGCCTTGCGCCGGAGCCCAGCCAGGGCGATCTGTTCGACTCCAACACCTTCAATGTGGGCGGCAAACTGGGCTTGCGCATTGATGACGTCCAGCGCATCCAGCTTTCTGCCAGCCATTACAATGCCGAGCAAAACACCGACTACACCTCCGACCCGTCTGTGGCCAGGCTTCCTGCGGGCTCGGTGCCCGCGCGGCCGTTGTCCGGTCTATCACTGGCTGAGCAGAACCAGATCAAGAACACCTTGCTCAATCTGGAGTACGCCCACACCGATGTGCTCGGAGGCACGCTCAATGCCCAGCTTTACTATCGGGACTACTTCACTCGGTTCACGCCTTTTGATGCACGCGCAGTGGCGACGCGTGGACGCAATGTCGACCAGGTGATGCAGAACAGTGAAGTATTCGGCAGCCGGGTTACCCTGCGCACCCCTCTGGGTGATCAGGGCAGTACGGAGTTGTTGTGGGGTGCTGACTTCAATCAGGAACGCAGCGACATGCCCATCGATATCTTCGACCCGCGGGCCTATGACGCCAGCGGTGGTCGGGTGTTCGACAAGATCGGCAAGCTCACCTACATGCCCGACCTGACCACCCGCAGTGTCGGCGGTTTTGCGCAATTGCAACACAGGCTCAACGAACAATGGTCGGTGGAGGGTGGCATGCGTTATGAATACGCCACCGCCAAATACGATGACTTTATCCCGCTCTCGGAGTCGACAGCGACCCAACCGGCCACTGTCCGCGGGGGCGATGTTGATTATGACTCAGTGCTGTCCAACATCAGCCTGACGTACTCACCGGTAGCGGGCCAGGAAATCTACGCGGCCTTCAGCCAGGGCTTCCAGTTGCCTGATATCGGTGTGCAAGTGCGTAATGCCCGGCGCGGCTTTGATATCGGCTCGTCAAACCTGGAGCCGGTGAAGACTAACAATTACGAATTGGGCTGGCGTGGCGGGCTGGGCGAGCAGACATTGGCCTCGCTCGCCGTGTTCTACACCACCTCCAAGCTTGGGGATGTGCAGAGTTTCAACAATGGCCTGATCCTGACCCGTACCAAAGAGCGGATCTACGGCGTGGAAGGCAGTGCCGACTGGCTGACCGACGATGAGCGCTGGGGCGCCGGCGGCACCTTTACCTGGATGAAGGGCCGCGAGCAGCCCGAAGGGCGTGACTGGCAGGACATGACCGGGTACCGCATACCACCGCTCAAACTGACCGCCTACCTGGAGTTCAAACCGACGCAAGACTGGAGTAGCCGCGTGCAGGTCACCTATTTCGACAGTGCCGACTATCGTTTGAATGGCGTTGCAAGCTTTGGCAGGCGCAAGGTCGACAGTTACACCACCGTCGACATGATCAGCCAATACCAATTCAGTGAAAATGATCAGGTCAGCATGGGGATCCAGAACCTGTTCAACCGCAGTTACTACCCGCTCTACAGCCAACTGATGCGTAGCAGCAACAACACCAGCCACCTGCCTGCACCTGGCACGGTGCTGACTGCCAGTTACACACATCAGTGGTGATAAAACTGATTGCACGGCACCCTGACGGGGTGCCGTAGCACGCTCAATTTTCTATCGCGCGTGTGCCACGATTTGAGTCCGCAAAATTGTGGCGCGAAGATTGGTGCTCATCCCCTCACAAACTTTATTGATTCGCAGCAACAATTTTTCTTGTTGGACACCCTCCGCTCCAAGCAGCAAAGATGCCCGCCAATGACCCTCGACCTAGCCGGTCAATAATAAAAATCCGCGTCGGGCAGCCCGCTATTGCTTATCAGCGATGCAGGCGTCGCAGCACGCAATCAAGGACTCAACGCCATGCAAACTGTTGTGAACCTTTGGCCGCTGATGGGCGTGCTCGTCATCGTGGTCGGCTTTGTGTTGCGCTTCAATCCATTGCTGGTAGTGACGGCGGCGGCGATTGCCACCGGGTTTGCTGCCCACTTTCCCCTGGAAAAAATCCTCGCCACCATGGGTGATGGCTTCCTGCAGACCCGTGCCTTGCAACTGATCCTGTTGCTGCCCCTGGCCGTTATCGGCTTGCTGGAGCGCCATGGTTTGCGCCTGCACGCGCAGAACTGGATTGCGCGCTTCGAGCGTGCCACCGTCGGGCGTCTGTTGATCATCTATCTGTTTGTTCGCGAATCCACGGCCGCGATGGGCCTGACCAGCCTTGGCGGGCACCCACAGATGGTGCGCCCGTTGCTGGCGCCCATGGCTGAAGGGGCTGCGGAAAAACGCTTCGGCAAGCTGCCGGACAAAGTGCGCCACAAGGTCCTGGCTATGTGCGCCGCCACTGACAACGTGGGGTTGTTTTTTGGTGAAGACATCTTCGTGGCCTTTGGTGCAATTGCACTGATGCACACCTTCCTGTTGGGCTCGGGCATTGATGTCGAGCCGCTGCACATTGCGGTGTGGGGCATCCCTACGGCGATTTGTGCGTTCATTATTCACGCGATACGTTTGCACCGTTTTGACCGCAGGCTGACACGCGAACTGACGGCCACTGCACCCGCCAATACTCAGGCGGAGGCCGCACAATGATCATTTCCATTCAATACCTGTACTGGCTCGCCGGTGTGTTGCTGCTGATCACTGCGGGCATGATCCTGGCTGACCGAACCCACCCCAAGCGTTGGTCAAGCGCGTTGTTCTGGCTGCTGTTCGCCATTCCGTTCCTGGTAGGCGAGCACCTGCCATCGGTAGTTGTGGGTATTGGTGTGGTACTGATGGCGCTTATCGCCGGGCTCGGCGGGGTAGGGCGTGGTACCCATGTAGAGCTGCATGACAAGGCCTCGCGCGCCAGTGCTGGGCGGCTGGGTCATAAACTGTTTATTCCGGCCCTGGCGATTCCGCTGACCACTGTGATCGGCTCTGTGCTGCTCAAAAACACCGAGATTGACGGGGTACCGCTGCTGGATCCGAAGAACACCACGTTTGTGTCCTTGGGCCTCGGCTGCCTGATCGCCCTGGGGTTGGCCTGCTGGCTGACACGCGACACGCCGGTGCAGGCCTTGCGCGAATCGCGACGCCTGACCGAAGCCCTGGGCTGGGCCATGGTGCTGCCGCAGATGCTGGCGATGCTCGGCCTGCTGTTTAACGAAGCCGGTGTCGGTACGGCTGTCGCTCATGTCACCACCACCTACATCAACCTGGATTACAAGCTGGTGGCGGTGATGGTCTATGTGCTGGGCATGGCGCTGTTCACGGTGATCATGGGTAATGGTTTTGCCGCCTTCCCGGTGATGACCGGCGGTGTGGGCGTGCCGGTGCTGGTGGGCATTTATGGTGGTAACCCGGCGGTGATGGCAGCCATCGGCATGTTTTCCGGCTACTGCGGCACGCTGATGACACCGATGGCGGCGAACTTCAATATTGTGCCTGCGGCACTGCTGGAGTTGCCCGACAAAAACGCGGTGATCAAGGCGCAGATGCCCACGGCGTTGATGATGTTGCTGGTCAATATCGTCCTTCTTTATGTCTTGATGTGAGGTGGTGATGGGTACGGTGCTGCTGACGGCGTTCGAGCCATTCGATCACGACCTGATCAACCCATCCTGGGAAGCGGTGCGCCTGCTAGATGGTGTGCAGTTGCAAGCGGGGGTGACGATTATCGCCCGCCAACTGCCCTGTGCCTTTGCCACCGCAGTCGACTGTTTGAACCAGTTGCTGGCCGAGTACGATCCGCAACTGGTGATTGCCACCGGGCTGGGGCCCGGGCGCAGCGATATTTCCATCGAGCGGGTTGCGATCAACCTCAATGATGCGCGGATCCCGGACAACCTGGGGGCACAACCCATCGATACGCCAGTGATCGTCGGCGGGCCGGCGGCCTATTTCAGCACCTTGCCGGTCAAGGCCATGGTCAAGGCGGTGCGCGAGGCCGGAATCGCAGCCTCGGTCTCGCACACGGCGGGCACCTTCGTCTGCAATCAGGTGTTCTACAGCTTGCAGCATGCCCTGGCTGGATCTGGCGTGCGCAGTGGGTTTATCCATGTGCCTGGCCTGCCAGGGCAGGGTGCTGAGCCCTCGATGGCGTTGGCGACAACGGTTGAAGGGCTGAGGGTGGCCGTTTTGGCTGCCTGGACCACGCCACGTGATATTGCTGAGAGCGGTGGCCAGGTGTGCTGATTGCCTGACGTGTCATCCTCCGTTTACAAGCTCTGGGCCGATCCGTAGATTGCATCAGGGCCCAACTACGGGCGACGAGCGCAAGAGGAAACCCTGCAGTGTCCGCCAAAGATCCGGCCGTATTTGATCGTCAGTACCGTGCATTCCTGTTCGATATGGATGGCACCCTCCTCAACTCCATCGCCGCCGCAGAGCGGGTCTGGGCCGCCTGGGCGCAGCGCCATGGCTTGGATGTCGAGGCGTTTCTGACCACCATCCATGGCGCCCGCGCCATCGATACAATTAGCCGCCAGGCATTGCCAGGGGTGGACGCGCAGGTTGAGGCGCGTGGTATTACCGAGGCGGAGATCGCGGACGTGGAGGGCGTGGTGGCGATCCCGGGAGCCGTGGCATTTTTGCAGAGCTTGCCTGCACACTGCTGGGCCGTGGTCACGTCAGCGCCCAAGGCCCTGGCCCTGCGCCGCATGCACGCGGCAGGCCTGGTGCCGCCGGCTGTCATGGTGACGGCCGAGGATGTGACCAATGGCAAGCCGGACCCGGCCTGTTACCTGCTGGGTGCGCAGCGTTTGGGGGTGCCGATGGGAGAGTGCCTGGTGTTCGAGGACGCACCGGTGGGTATCCGTGCCGGTGAGGCAGCAGGTGCGGACGTCGTGGTGGTGACAGCGGCGCATGACGAGCCGATGGTAACGCGGCATCCGACGATTGCGAGTTATGACGAGGTACAGGCCCAGTGTGATGCTGCCGGTATGCTGCGCTTGCGGCCTTCTACGATGGCTTGAATGCCAGCCCGCGACGGGTCAGCAGGATGTTTTCGGCACCAATCCATTGGTGGCCCAGCGGGTCGATAATGTGCCCGTGGATGAAGGTGCCCGTGATCAGTTTCAGCAGGTAAAGCTGGCGCAGGCCGGCGAGGACTTCATCGGGTTTTCCCTGCAGCTGGGTGGAAGATTTCGGGCTGTCTGCTGAGAGCTGTTCGATCAGGGACTGTAGGTGCTTGGCGTTATGTTCTATGTCCATGTCGATAACGTTTTTTATGAATGTATGGGTATGGGTGTTGCCGAGGCGGATAGTTCCTTAAGTTTTAAATATAGGATCCAATCGCTGCTTCAAGAGGGATTCTGCTGGCGAGCACGCCGAAATGCCCGGCGACTGAGTTTTCGCTGGATGGCAGCCTGAATGGGTTTGAGGCAGAAGCAAAACAGATAACCACCGAGAAACAACACCAGGTCGGGCCACGAATGGGCATCCTGTGCGGTGGTGGTGCCTTCCATGTACAGCCTGATGCCGTATCCGATCGTCAAGAAGGGCAGGGCAATCAGCAGGGCGATTATCCAGGATTTATAGGTATAAGGCTGTTTGCGGGATCGCCTCATCAACGCGCTCCGAGGCACTGTAAGGTTTTGTTACGTTCTTCAGGGGTTTGTCTGCTAAATGTCCAGCAAGTTCCGTGGGTGAACCTGCCTGTAGACGACAAGTGTCGGGCCTGGCGCGAGTGCTGCGCTGATCACGGAATACCGTAGACAGGCCAAGGGGCTTTCGCCAGCCGTTACAGGGGACGAGCGGGCTGGCTACTGGGGATGCTTCAAGGTGTTTCGCGTTTATCCGGGGCAGTCAGGCCTGCCTGGATGCGCTGGTAAATCTCTTCGCGATGCACGGCAACATCTTTGGGAGCATTGATGCCGATTCGTACTTGCTGGCCGCTAACGCCCAGAATGGTGATCGTAATGTCATCACCGATATTTATGCTTTCACCGACTTTGCGGGTGAGTATCAGCATGGACTTCTCCTTGATTGCTTTGAAGGACGCATGTTTCTAACAGGGCGGATGTCGGTTACGTGTAGCTTACTGTGAAGCGCTTCCCTGTGGCTGCCTCTTTTAGGACGCATGGAGGCGGCATTAATTCCCATGGCGCCATCATACAGGTCTGGGAAACATCCTTCGCAATGTTTAAGCCAACGTTTATGACGGCCAGAATAGACAGTGAATGATAAAGTTGCCTCTTTGATCCTTAAAGGGGCAGGGCAGTGCGTAAAGTAGCGATGGCAATTGTGGTATTGGCATTGGCCGGATGCGGTGACGGGCCCAATCTCGATACCCCCCGAGACAAGGCTGAAGCCGCCAAGGCCCAGGCCCCTGCGGTTGCCTCTGTGCAGTGGGATGTCCTGGTGCGTTCGCCCGACAACAAATTGCAGGCGCTGACCGACCTGACCGCCTGGCTGCTGGAAAACGGCTTCCCGTTCTATCTGGCCAAGGAAGACGGCAAGGACCTGGTGCTGTTGGGGCCGTTCGCCAGCAAGGCCGAGGCCGAGGCGAAACAGACCCAATTGCAGGAAAGGCTGGTGAAAAAGAAGAAAACCGACGCCGAGTCGCTGGTGATCGAGCACAAGGCCAGCCAGTAAGGCGCGACTCAGCGGGATCTACGGATCCCGCTCGTCATCATCCGCAGGCCTTCAGGTTCACCGGGCCGACGAACTCATTGCCACGCCCCATCACGCAGGCCACGGTCTGATTGCGCTGGCGTTCCCAGGGTTGCACGGGGTAGGTCCGATTCCAGGCTTCATACAGTTGGCGGTCCTGTTTCGACAGGCGCAGGCCGTATTGTTTACTCATGTAGAAGTAAGTCCGGGCAATCATGCCGCGGATGGACGGCCTGGGCATGACCTTCTTGGCCTTGAAGTCCACCTGAGTCAGGCATGAACCATATTGCCCGCTCTGCGCCGGCAACCAACCAAAACTGAAGTTGTTGCGGTCGCCATTGACCTCGCCAATGCTCGGCACCAGGTTGTGTAGGTCAGCCTCGGCGCGCTTGAAAACGTTATCGGTGCGTGTGCAGTTCTTGCGCCCGCCGTCTTGCCAGCACTGGCGTTGATGGCCGATCTGCCATGCCGGCACAATATGCTCCCATTCGATGCGCGCCGCCCGGTTGGCGTTTTTACGTGGGATGTAGCCACAGGCCTTCAGGTCTACCCGGTTACCCGTGTATTTGCAGCCACAATAGAACTCCGTGGATTGCGGGGCGTAAAGTTTCCAGGCGATTTTCTTGGCTTCACTGAAGGTACGTGGGGCTTGGGCGTGGGCGGCGGTTGCAAACAAAACACAGAGTAGGGCGATAAAACGGACACTCATTGACTCAATCTTCCTTCGGTACGACCCAGAAAATCTGCACGCCACCATCATCGCGATAGGCAAGGGTGACGTTGTCGTTTTCTGCGATTTCCTCCAGTAGGCGTGCCCAGTCGTCTTCGGGTTCTTCGGGCAGGCGAAAAATCAACGCAGCCTTGTTTTTTTGGGCGTTGGTGGAATTGATGACTTTTTGCACACGGATCGCCAGGCGTTGGTAGGCGTCGGGAGGTGTCGGTGTTGTAGAGGAGGGCTTGGCCACGGAGGAGTCCTTAGTTAGCTGTACGAACATACAGTATTTAACTGTGAAGAAATTCGCAACTGCTTAAAATCCAAGAAGTCTGTGTGACAACGGTTACGCGGACTGGTGTACGGCGAGGATTTTGTAGGAGCCGGCTTGCCGGCGATGGCGTCCCTGAGATCGCCATCGTCGGCAAGCCGGCTCCTACAAGGGTTGTATCAGTGACTCAGTATTCCCAGAAGATGCGCTGCAGTTCCTTGCTGTCCTGGGTCTTGGTCAGGGCGACCATGGCCAGGATGCGGGCTTTCTGCGGGTTCAGGTCATGGGCCACGACCCAGTCGTATTTGTCGTCAGGCTGTTCGGCATTGCGCAGAACGAAACCGCCGGCATTGACGTGGGAAGAGCGAATAATCTGTACACCTTCCTTGCGCAGTTCTTGCAGCGCAGGCACTACCTTGGCCGGTACCGAGCCGTTGCCAGTGCCGGCATGGATGATGGCTTTGGCGCCAGCCTGGGCGAGGGCTTTGTAGGCAGTGTCGCTGACGTTGCCATAGCCGTAGGCAATTTCAACGTCCGGCAGGCTCTTGATGTTCTTGATGTCGAACTCCGAGCTCATGGTGTGGCGCTTGGCCGGCTGGCGGAACCAGTAGGACTTGCCTTCTACGACCATGCCCAGTGGGCCCCAGGCGCTTTTGAAGGCTTCGGTCTTGATGTTGATCATCTTGCTCACGTCGCGACCCGACTGGATCTCGTCGTTCATGGTTACCAGTACGCCCTTGCCGCGTGCGTCTTTGCTACCGGCAACGGCTACGGCGTTGTACAGGTTAAGCATGCCATCGGCCGACATGGCCGTGCCCGGGCGCATGGAGCCCACGACTACGATTGGCTTGTCGGTCTTTTCCACCAGGTTGAGGAAGTAGGCGGTTTCTTCGAGGGTGTCGGTGCCGTGGGTGATCACGATGCCATCCACGTCCTTGCTGTCGGCCAGTTCCGCGACACGACGACCCAGTTGCAGCAGGTTGTCGTTGGTGATGCTTTCGGAAGCAATCTGCATCACTTGCTCGCCACGCACATTGGCGATCTGGCTGAGCTCGGGAATGCCGGCGATCAGTTGTTCGATACCGACCTTGGCGGCCTGGTAGGTGGCGCTGTTGGCGGCGCTGGCGCCAGCGCCGGCAATGGTGCCGCCAGTGGCCAGGACGACCACGTTGGACAGTTTGGTCTTGGATTCAACTTCCTTGGCCTGGGCGGCAACCGGGAAGAGCAGCAGCAGGGCTAAAGCGCCCGGAACAAAGTTCTTGAGTGCAGATTTCATTATTTTTCTCTCTAGTTTTGATGAGTGCGTGTGCAGGTTCATCCAGAACACCCCGGGCTGCGCTGAGCGCCACAAGGTGCTGATTAAGAGCAGGATTTGTACCAGCGGGATTTTGTTTTGGGTTTGATTTTAACTTGTTGATTTAAATCAATTTTATATCGATGTTCGATTTGTCGGCTTCAGCGCGTGTCCGAGTTTCCGAACGCTGGAGGCTTTGGCGTTCGGTTGTCCGAAAATAGTGCTGGAAAAATCAGGATGTACCTCCTGAAATGTTCCTGTGCAGCTGTCGTTTTAGATAACGATCACCCGGCCCGGATGTTTAGCCACGAGGTCATCGGGCTGTAGGGCCGGAAGTAGAGCCGGCGAGGAAAAAGACTTTTTCTTTCGTTGACAAAATTCGGCAGCCTTCGCATAGTTTGTTAAGCGCAAACGTTTGCGAGATGTTTCACGAGCACTCCGTGAGTGACGTGAAGGTGCAGACATTGCTCACAATAATCATAAGATCGGAGTGAACCCATGAAGCTGCCATTTGCTGGACGTCTTCTTGCTATCGCTGTGCTGGCTGCCGCATCCGCTGCCCTGCCTCTGTCCTCTGCATTCGCTGACGACACCGCCGCCAAGCCCAAGGTCGGCCTGGTGATGAAATCCCTGGCCAATGAGTTTTTTGTCACCATGCAAGACGGTGCCAAGGACTATCAGAAAGCCCATGCCGCTGATTTCGACATGATCACCAACGGGATCAAGAACGAAACCGATACCTCTGCCCAGATTGATATCGTCAACCAGATGATTCTCGCCAAAGTTAACGCAATCGTCATCGCGCCTGCCGACTCCAAGGCCTTGGTCAACGTGCTGAAGAAAGCCTCCGACGCCGGGATCAAGGTGGTCAACATTGATAACCGTCTCGACCCCGAGGTGCTGAAAAGCAAAAACCTCGAAGTTCCCTTTGTAGGGCCTGATAACCGCAAGGGCTCACGCCTGGTCGGTGAGTACCTGGCCAAGCAACTGGCAAGCGGCGACAAGGTAGGCATTATCGAAGGTGTGCCGACCACCACCAACGCCCAGCAACGCACCGCCGGGTTCAAGGACGCGATGGATGCGGCCGGGATGAAGATTGTTTCCACCCAGTCCGGCAACTGGGAAATCGACCAGGGCAACAAGGTGGCGGCTGCCATGTTGAGCGAATACCCGGACCTCAAGGCGCTGCTGGCTGGTAACGACAATATGGCCCTGGGCGCCGTTTCTGCGGTGCGTGCGGCGGGCAAGGCCGGCAAGGTCCAGGTCGTGGGCTATGACAACATCGCCGCCATCAAGCCGATGCTGCAGGACGGTCGCATCCTGGCCACCGCCGACCAGGCGGCGGCACAGCAAGCGGTGTTTGGCATCCAGAATGCGCTGAAACTGGTCAAGGGCGAAAAAGTCGAGGCCGTGGACGGCGTGATCGAAACGCCCGTAGCGCTGGTCCTCAAGCAGTAATCCCTGATTGCGCAGCACCGCGCCCGTTCGGACTGAGCGGGCGCCTGGAGATTTTCCTATGTCATCTTCCGCACCGACCCCTGTCCTCTCGGTCAGCGGTATCGGTAAGACCTATGCCCAGCCCGTCCTGTCTGACATCACCCTGACGCTCAATCGCGGCGAGGTGTTGGCACTGACGGGTGAGAACGGCGCGGGCAAAAGCACCCTGTCGAAGATTATCGGTGGCCTGGTGACACCGACCACTGGCCACATGCAGTTCAATGGCCAGGACTATGCCCCGGCCAGCCGGACCCAGGCGGAAAAGCTGGGGATCCGCATGGTGATGCAGGAACTCAACCTCCTGCCGACCCTGACGGTGGCCGAAAACCTGTTCCTCGATAACCTGCCCAGTCGCGGTGGCTGGATCAGCCGCAAACAACTGCGCAAGGCTGCGATCGAGGCCATGGCACAAGTGGGCCTGGATGCCATCGACCCGGATACCCTGGTCGGCAGCCTGGGCATCGGCCATCAACAGATGGTCGAGATTGCCCGCAACCTGATTGGCGACTGCCACGTGCTGATCCTCGACGAGCCGACGGCGATGCTGACCGCCCGTGAAGTCGAGATGCTGTTTGAACAAATCACCCGCCTGCAGGCCCGGGGCGTGGCGATTATTTACATTTCCCATCGGCTCGAAGAGCTGGCACGGGTGGCCCAGCGTATTGCGGTGCTGCGTGACGGCCAGTTGGTATGTGTCGAGCCGATGGCCAACTACAACAGCGAGCAACTGGTCACGTTGATGGTCGGTCGTGAGCTGGGCGAGCACATCGACCTCGGCCCGCGCACCATCGGCGCGCCCGCATTGACGGTCACCGGCCTGAGCCGCTCGGACAAGGTTCGCGATGTTTCCTTTGAAGTGCGTGCCGGTGAAATCTACGGCATTTCGGGATTGATCGGTGCCGGCCGCACCGAGTTGTTGCGCCTGATCTTCGGTGCCGACCTGGCTGACAGTGGCACGGTAGCCCTTGGCTCGCCGGCGCGTGTGGTGAGCATTCGCTCGCCGGTGGATGCAGTGGGCCATGGCATTGCGCTGATTACCGAGGATCGCAAGGGCGAGGGGCTGCTACTCAGCCAATCGATCAGCGCCAACACGGCGCTGGGCAATATGGCGAAGGTGTCCAGCGCCGGCCTGGTCAACGGACGTGATGAAGCGGCGCTGGCCAGGCGGCAGATTGACGCCATGCGTATCCGCAGCTCCAGCCCGGCGCAGTTGGTGTCCGAGCTGTCGGGCGGTAACCAGCAGAAAGTGGTGATCGGCCGCTGGCTGGAGCGCGATTGCGCGGTGATGCTGTTTGATGAGCCGACCCGTGGCATCGACGTCGGCGCCAAGTTCGATATCTATGCGTTGCTCGGTGAATTGACCCGCCAGGGCAAGGCGCTGGTGGTGGTTTCCAGCGACCTGCGCGAGCTGATGCTGATCTGCGACCGCATCGGCGTACTGTCTGCCGGACGCTTGATCGAAACCTTCGAGCGTGACCGCTGGACCCAGGACGAATTGCTTGCCGCCGCGTTTGCCGGCTATCAGAAACGTGATGCGCTGCTCAACGAGGCAGCGCCTAGGACAACCCCATGAAAACAGCTACTCCAATCGCAAAAGCCGGCGGCAATTTCTACGGCCTGGGTACTTACCTGGGCCTGGCAGGCGCCTTGATGGCGATGATTGCGCTGTTCTCGGCCTTGAGCAGTCACTTTTGGTCCTATGACACCTTCAGCACCATCGCCAACCAGATTCCCGACCTGATGGTGCTGGCGGTGGGCATGACCTTCATCCTGATCATCGGCGGCATTGACCTGTCGGTAGGCTCGGTATTGGCCCTGGCAGCATCGGCGGTCAGTGTGGCGATCCTGGGCTGGGGCTGGAGCGTAATCCCCGCAGCGTTGCTGGGCATGGGCTGCGCGGCATTGGCCGGGACCATTACCGGTTCCATCACCGTGGCCTGGCGTATTCCGTCGTTCATCGTATCCCTCGGCGTGCTGGAAATGGCCCGTGGCGCGGCCTACCAGATGACAGGCTCGCGCACCGCCTATATCGGCGACTCCTTCGCCTGGCTGTCCAACCCAGTGGCGTTTGGCATCTCGCCATCGTTCATCATCGCGCTGCTGGTGATTATCGTTGCCCAGGCGGTCCTGACGCGCACGGTGTTCGGTCGCTACCTGATTGGCATCGGCACCAACGAAGAAGCGGTGCGCCTGGCGGGAATCAATCCAAAACCCTACAAAATCCTGGTGTTCAGCCTGATGGGGCTGTTGGCCGGGGTGGCGGCACTGTTCCAGATTTCCCGCCTGGAAGCGGCCGATCCGAATGCCGGTTCCGGCCTGGAGTTGCAGGTGATTGCCGCGGTGGTGATCGGTGGCACCAGCCTGATGGGCGGGCGTGGCTCGGTGATCAGCACGTTCTTCGGGGTGCTGATCATTTCCGTACTGGCGGCCGGCCTGGCGCAGATCGGTGCGACCGAGCCGACCAAACGCATCATTACCGGCGCCGTTATCGTGATTGCAGTGGTGCTGGACACCTACCGCAGTCAGCGCGCCAGCCGGCGGGGCTAAGACATGGCAACGATCAAGGATGTGGCGGCGCTTGCGGGGATTTCCTACACCACGGTGTCTCATGTGGTGAACAGGACGCGCCCGGTCAGCGAGCCCGTGCGGCTCAAGGTCGAAGCCGCGATCAAGCAACTGGACTATGTGCCCAGTGCGGTCGCCCGCTCGCTGAAGGCCAAGACCACCGCCACCATCGGCTTGCTGGTGCCCAACAGCCTCAACCCGTATTTCGCCGAGCTGGCCAGGGGCATCGAAGACTACTGCGAACGCAATGGCTACTGCGTGATCCTGTGTAATTCCGACGATAACGCCGAGAAACAGCGCAACTATTTGCGGGTGCTGCTGGAGAAGCGTATCGACGGCCTGATCGTGACGTCAGTGGGGGGCGATGACAGTGGCCTGACCACGGGCCTCAAGGCGGTGCGCACGCCCATGGTCATTGTCGACCGGGGCCTGGAGGGCATTGATGTGGATCTGGTGCGCATCGATCACGAGCAGGGCGCGTACCTGGCGACCCGGCATTTGTTGGGGCAGGGGCACCGGGATATCGCCTGTATCGGTGGCCCCGCACATACGCGTGTTGCGCAGATGCGCCTGGCTGGTTACCAGCGGGCGTTGCAGGAGGCCGGGATCACCGTGCCCGCCAGTCGTGTGCTGGAAAGCGATTTCACCAGTACCGGTGGCTATGCGGCGGCGGTGCAGTTGCTGGCAGACAATCCGCCCAGCGCGATATTCGCCGGCAACGACATGATCGGTTTCGGCGTGTTGCGTGCGGCCGCCGAGCGCAACCTGCGGGTGCCTGCCGAGCTGTCGGTGATTGGTTTTGATGACATTCAAATGAGCCGGTATGTCTACCCCGCGTTGACTACCGTGGGCCAGTCGATCCTGCAACTGGGGGAGATGGCGGCGGAGCTGTTATTGCGACGGATTGCGACACCCCAATTGCCGGTTGACCAGCGCATTGTCACGCCGAGCATCGTCTTGCGTGAGTCAACGGCGCCGTTGGCTGCCGTGTTTGCCTCAACCCGCTGAACGAATTGATGAGTATTGATGTATGCCAGCAACAGTAGTGGTAGTAGGCAGCCTGAACATGGACCTGGTGACCCGCGCCAGCCGGCTGCCCCATGCCGGTGAAACCCTGGTCGGCCAGTCGTTTTCCACCGTTCCGGGCGGCAAGGGCGCCAATCAGGCGGTGGCTGCGGCGCGTCTGGGTGCAGACGTCGCGATGATTGGCTGTGTGGGCAACGATGCCTACGGCGCGCAACTGCGCGAGGCGTTGGTGGTGGAAGGGATCGACTGCCAGGCGGTCAGTGAAGTGGCGGGCTCCAGTGGTGTTGCGCTGATCGTGGTGGATGACAGCAGTCAGAATGCGATCGTGATTGTCGCTGGCAGTAATGGCCACCTGACACCTGCGTCGCTGCTGGCGTTCGATGCTGTGTTGCAGGCGGCTGAGGTGATTGTCTGCCAGCTCGAAGTGCCCATGGACACTGTGGGATATGCCCTCAAGCGCGGCCGTGAACTGGGCAAGACGGTGATCCTCAATCCCGCGCCGGCCAGCGGCCCGTTGCCAGCGGACTGGTATGCGGCCATTGATTACCTGATCCCCAACGAAAGCGAGGCGTCGGCCTTGAGCGGTGTGCCGGTGGATTCCCTGGGCGCGGCCAAGGTTGCGGCCACGCAGTTGATCAAGGCCGGGGCAGGCAAGGTGATAGTGACGCTTGGCGCGCACGGTGCGCTGTTTGCCGATGGCCAGGGCTTCGAGCACTTGCTGGCGCCCAAGGTCCAGGCGGTGGATACCACGGCAGCGGGCGACACCTTTGTCGGCGGCTTTGCCGCGGCACTGGCGAGCGGTAAGAGCGAGGCCGAGGCTATCCGTTTTGGCCAGGTGGCGGCGGCCCTGTCGGTCACCCGTGCCGGGGCGCAACCGTCGATTCCTACATTGCATGACGTTCAAGGCTTTGTTCACCCATGAAAAAGACCCCATTGCTCAATATTGCCCTGTCGCGCGTGATCGCCTCCCTTGGTCATGGTGACATCCTGGTGATCGGTGATGCCGGCCTGCCGGTACCGCCGGGTGTGGAATTGATTGATCTGGCACTGACCCAGGGCATTCCCGATTTCATCAGTACCCTGCGCATCGTGCTTACAGAAATGCAGGTTGAAAGCCACGTATTGGCCGAGGAAATCCTGCACAAACAACCGCCGGCGCTGGCGGACCTCAACGCGCTGGCCCCGGGTGACCTGGGTGAGCGCCGTCTGCTCAGTCATGAGGAGTTCAAGCGGCTTACTCACAAGGCCCGCGCGGTGGTGCGTACTGGCGAGTGCCAGCCTTACTGTAATATCGCGCTGGTGTCTGGCGTGACTTTCTAGCATTTCCCACAATGACAAGGAGTGCGTCATGCAACGTAGAACCCCAACCCTGCGACACCTGTTTCGGAGTGTGCTGCTTTTGTCCGTGCTAACTGCTGCAAGCGCCCAGGCGGCGGAAAAAATCGACCTGATCATTGATACCGATCCGGGCGCCGACGACGTGGTCGCGTTGCTGTTTGCGATGGCCTCGCCGCAGGAGCTGAACATCCGTGCGTTGACTACCGTGGCCGGCAACGTGCGGCTGGACAAGACCTCGCGCAATGCGCGATTGGCGCGCGAGTGGGCAGGGCGTGAAGAGATTCCGGTGTATGCCGGTGCGCCGCAGCCGCTGCTGCGCACGCCGATCTATGCCGAGAATATCCATGGTAAGGAAGGCATTTCCGGTGTCACTGTGCATGAGCCGAAAAAAGGCCTGGCCGAAGGCAATGCAGTCGACTACCTGATCAAGACCCTGAGTACCGCCAAGCCCCATAGCATCACCATCGCCATGCTCGGCCCGCAGACCAACCTGGCGCTGGCGCTGACCCAGGCGCCGGAAATCACCCAGGGCATCAAGGAAGTGGTGGTCATGGGCGGCGCGCACTTCAATGGCGGCAACATTACGCCGGTGGCCGAGTTCAACCTGTTTGCCGACCCGGTGGCGGCTGAAATCGTGCTTAAAAGTGGCGTCAAACTGACCTACCTGCCGCTGGATGTAACGCACAAGATACTCACCAGCGAAGCGCGCCTGAAGAAGATCGCCGACCTGAACAACAACGCCAGCAAGGTGGTGGGCAATATTCTCAACGAATACGTCAAAGGCGATATGGAGCACTACGGCATGACGGGTGGACCGGTGCACGACGCCACCGTGATCGGCTATCTGCTCAAGCCCGAGCTGTTCACCGGGCGCCAGGCGAATATGGTGGTCGATAGCCGCGAAGGCCCGACGTTTGGCCAGACCATCGTCGATTGGTACGATGGCCTCAAGCACGACAAGAACGTGTTCTGGGTGGAAAATGGCAATGCCCAGGGCTTCTTTGACCTGCTCACCGAGCGCCTTGCACGCCTGAAGTAAGCTGCCTGCCGGTCGGCGCTCGCCGGCCGGTGACTATTCGCGCAGAGGGTCTTCGACTCCCATATGGTCGGCCGGGTATTTCTCGAATACCTGGCCGATAAAGGCTTGCGCGGCCTGGGTGCCCAACTCCTTGACCAGCAGGTCTATGCCGATGATTGCCAATTCTTCCGGGCTGCCTGGGCTGTAGGAACTTTGCCCTTGAGGCCACTTGGCTTTGATATCGGCATTGATGGTAACGATGGTCATCGGGTTCTCGCGGCTCGCTCGGGCAGGAATGGCCTGTTGAGTTAACCATTTTACGTGGTGTTTGGCACTGCTACTTAGGCATGAGGGTAGGGCTGTGCGACACTGGTGCCCTGTTTAATTGCCAGGACAAACCGTGTGCACATCGATTTGACCAACCCCAAGAGCCTCACAATGGCAGCCGTTCGCCAAATGATTGCCAGTGCCAGTGACGATCAGCACACGCAATTGCGGGTGACCAAGGCCGGTATTGCCTATATCTCTTCTTGCGTGGTGGGAGGGATGGAGGTCAACGGTCTGTTGTTCCGCCTGGAAACCTGGGCAGCAGGGTCTGGCTATGTCGGCAACGTGGCGGCCAGTGATGAGGTGTGGGTGACGCAGATTTATAACGCGCTGAAGCAGAACTGGCCGAATCCGCCGTTTGACTACATCGATATCTACTGACGCTCATTCATATCTGGTGACGATTGATTCATCAGGCCGTGCTGCTGAGTCAGGCAGACTCGCCTACGGCCAATTGTGACAATTCTGAAACCAATCGGCCAAATCACGGTCGCACGATCTCTGTCCATTTTTTATCAAAGGAGGCTTCATGCCTTGGAAGCTCGCATCATTCGGTACCTTGTTGGCGGCAGTCGTCCTGGCGGGTTGCAGCACTTCGGGTACCTCTGAGCCGGCCAAAGATACGGCCGTGGCTGAGCCTGCTCATACTCGTTGTGAGGCGAAGGCTGCGCAGTTCACCATCGGCCAGAAAGCCTCGCCGCAACTGCTGGAGCAGGCCCGTACCCGTGCGGGTGCGCAGAATGCACGCATTCTCAAGCCTAACGATATGATCACCCTTGAGTACCGTTCCGATCGGCTGAACCTCAATACCGATGACAACCTGGTGATTACTCGCGTCAACTGCGGCTGATAGCACCGCACTTTTGCATCGCCCATAAAAAACCCCGTCACATGGACGGGGTTTTTTTGATTGGCGTAGAGATTACTCTGCGCGAACCTGTGCAGCTTGCATACCCTTTTGGCCTTTCTCAGCCACGAAGGAAACGGTTTGGCCTTCTTTCAGGCTTTTGAAACCGTCGCTTTCGATAGCTTTGAAGTGTACGAACAGGTCGTCACCGCCACCTTGAGGAGTGATGAAGCCGAAGCCTTTTTCATCGTTGAACCATTTAACGGTGCCGGTTTGGCGATTAGACATGGTGTATCTCCAAGAAACATATATTTTCAGTAGTGCTGTGCTGCTCAGGCCAACTGGGCACACCGGGCTATCATAGTCGAAATGTTCGGCTTGGGAGCCCCCCCAAGGCACTGTTTGCTAATCAATCGCGTTTTCTTCAGTGCCTTGATTGGCTGAAAGCCCCGGTTCACGGGGCTTTGCTGCGAAATATCAGCTGGTAAAAAAAGCCATAAAAGCTATGTAAATTGTGAGAAATAGCAGTTTTCAGCGAGTTTTCAGGCCGTTTTGGCGGTCTGATTTCTTGCAGGGCTTACTTTTTCTTCACGACCTTGCAGGACGAAATAGCCGCGACTGCCTTGTTTTTCAGCTCCGCACTGGCGTTCTGATTGGTCATCAATTCCTTGATTTCCGCCGTGCTCAATTCAGCGTTGATTTTGTCCGCGCCACATTCGCAATGGGCTTTGGCGGTTTTGGCATCAACGTTCTGGCTGGCAGCTGCGCTGCAGTCTGTTACGAAGCTGTCCCGCGCACCCGCGGGCCAGTTGGAGGGCGCGGCGGCGTGTGCGCCAATGGAGAACAGGGCCAGGGAAGCGGCAAGGGCGAAGATCGAGGTGCTGCGCATGGTGAGATGCTCCTTGGGTCGATAGGACGGACAGCGATTTTCAGTGTGTTTGAGGCCTGGCGTACAGCCCAAGTTCACTTTTGGCTGTAAAAGCCTGGAGTTTTTCGTTAGCCGGCTGTAGGGCCACGCCATGACCGTTCATCTGTGCTAGCATCCATGACCTGGCTTTTTTCTTGCCAGGTTCCTTTATGTTTAACTCCAGTCACTCTGGTTCGATTATCGGTTGGCCGCAAGGCTCCTGCCGCTGTAAGGCAGGCGTTCATTACTGAACGGCCTGGTGTTGGATCTTGTACTGGCTCATCCCAACCCACGTGACCTTTGGTAGGGGTCACCACTAGGAGAGGAGGCGCCATGCCAACTATTACTCTTCCCGACGGCAGTCAACGTTCATTCGATCATCCGGTTTCCGTAGCCGAGGTCGCCGCATCCATTGGTGCAGGCCTGGCCAAGGCCACCGTGGCCGGCAAGGTCGACGGCAAGCTGGTTGACGCCAGCGACCTGATCACCTCCGATGCCAGCCTGCAAATCATCACGCCCAAGGATCAAGAGGGGCTGGAGATCATTCGCCACTCTTGCGCGCACCTGATTGGCCATGCGGTCAAGCAGCTGTACCCAACCGCGAAGATGGTCATCGGCCCGGTCATCGACGAAGGCTTCTATTACGATATCGCCTACGAGCGTCCTTTTACGCCGGACGACCTGGCGGCCATCGAACAGCGCATGCACGCACTGATCGAGAAAGATTACGACGTCATCAAGAAAGTCACCCCGCGTGCCGAAGTGATCGACGTGTTCACCGCCCGTGGCGAGGACTACAAGCTGCGTCTGGTGGAAGATATGCCGGACGAACAGGCCATGGGCCTGTATTACCACGAAGAATATGTCGACATGTGCCGTGGCCCGCACGTGCCGAACACGCGCTTCCTCAAGTCGTTCAAGCTGACCAAGCTGTCCGGTGCCTACTGGCGCGGCGACGCGAAGAACGAGCAACTGCAGCGGATCTACGGCACTGCCTGGGCTGACAAGAAGCAGCTGGCGGCCTACATCCAGCGCATTGAAGAAGCCGAAAAGCGTGATCACCGCAAGATCGGCAAGCGCCTGAACCTGTTCCACCTCCAGGAAGAAGCGCCGGGCATGGTGTTCTGGCACCCGAACGGCTGGACCCTGTACCAGGTGCTTGAGCAGTACATGCGCAAGGTTCAGCGCGACAACGGTTACCTGGAGATCAAGACTCCCCAGGTTGTTGACCGCAGCCTGTGGGAGAAATCCGGGCACTGGGCCAACTACGCCGACAACATGTTCACCACCCAGTCGGAAAACCGCGACTACGCCATCAAGCCAATGAACTGCCCGTGCCACGTACAGGTGTTCAACCAGGGCCTGAAGAGCTACCGCGAGCTGCCGATGCGCCTGGCCGAGTTCGGTGCCTGCCACCGTAACGAGCCATCGGGTGCGCTGCACGGCATCATGCGCGTGCGCGGCTTCACTCAGGACGACGCCCACATCTTCTGCACCGAAGAGCAGATGCAGGCCGAATCCGCCGCGTTCATCAAGCTGACCATGGACGTTTATCGCGATTTCGGCTTTGCCGACGTCGAAATGAAACTGTCCACTCGTCCGGAAAAACGCGTTGGCTCCGATGAACTGTGGGATCGCGCCGAATCTGCACTGGCCGCAGCGCTGGACAGTGCGGGCCTTGCGTACGATCTGCAGCCAGGCGAGGGGGCTTTCTACGGTCCGAAGATCGAGTTCTCGCTGAAAGATTGCCTTGGCCGCGTCTGGCAGTGTGGTACCCTGCAGCTCGATTTTAACCTGCCGATCCGTCTGGGAGCCGAATACGTCTCCGAAGACAACAGCCGTAAACACCCGGTTATGCTGCACCGGGCGATCCTCGGCTCGTTCGAACGGTTCGTCGGGATCCTGATCGAGCACTACGAGGGCGCGTTCCCTGCGTGGTTGGCTCCGACCCAGGCAGTGATCATGAATATCACTGATAAACAGGCAGATTTCGCCGCTGAAGTTGAAAAAACACTCAACGAAAGCGGATTTCGTGCCAAGTCCGACTTGAGAAATGAAAAGATCGGCTTTAAAATCCGCGAGCATACTTTGCTCAAGGTTCCCTATCTTTTGGTTATCGGAGATCGGGAAGTCGAGATGCAGACTGTCGCTGTGCGTACTCGTGAAGGTGCTGACCTGGGCTCGATGCCCGTCGCCCAGTTCGCTGAGTTCCTCGCGCAAGCGGTTTCCCGGCGTGGTCGCCCAGATTCGGAGTAATTATTATTAAGCGTGAAATGAGACAAGATAAACGAGCTGCACCGAAAGCCCCGATCAACGAGAATATCTCGGCACGCGAGGTTCGGTTAATTGGGGCTGAGGGTGAGCAGCTTGGGATTGTGTCAATTGAAGACGCGCTTCTTAAGGCTGAAGAAGCCAAGCTCGATTTGGTGGAGATTTCCGCCGATGCTGTACCTCCTGTCTGCAAGCTGATGGACTACGGCAAATCGATCTTCGAAAAGAAGAAGCAGATTGCTGCAGCCAAGAAAAACCAGAAGCAGATCCAGGTTAAAGAAATCAAGTTTCGTCCAGGGACGGAGGAAGGGGATTACCAGGTAAAACTGCGCAACCTGGTACGTTTCCTGAGTGATGGGGACAGGGCCAAGGTATCCTTGCGATTCCGCGGCCGTGAGATGGCCCACCAGGAGCTGGGTATGGAACTTCTCAAGCGGGTTGAAGCTGACCTGCTGGAGTACGGTTCCGTCGAACAGCATCCTAAGATGGAAGGACGCCAGCTGATCATGGTCATCGCCCCGAAAAAGAAGAAGTAATCAATAGGGCACGGCAGGCCTTCTGATTATGTTTATCAACTGAATGCGGAGTATCCGAACATGCCAAAGATGAAGACTAAAAGTGGTGCTGCTAAGCGGTTTCTGAAAACTGCTAACGGTATCAAGCACAAGCACGCTTTCAAGAGCCACATCCTGACCAAAATGTCGACCAAGCGTAAGCGTCAATTGCGCGGTAGCAGCTTGCTGCATCCGTCTGACGTGGCAAAAGTCGAGCGCATGCTGCGCCTTCGTTAATTTTGGATCAAGAATAGAGGAAGTAACTCATGGCTCGTGTAAAGCGTGGCGTCATTGCCCGTAAGCGTCACAAAAAAATTCTGAAACTCGCTAAAGGCTACTACGGCGCGCGTTCACGCGTATTCCGTGTTGCCAAGCAAGCGGTAATCAAGGCAGGCCAATACGCCTACCGTGACCGTCGTCAGAAAAAACGTCAGTTCCGCGCTCTGTGGATCGCTCGTATCAACGCTGGTGCACGTGTTAACGGTCTGTCCTACAGCCGTTTCATCGCTGGCCTGAAAAAAGCGTCCATCGAAATCGACCGTAAGGTTCTGGCTGAACTGGCCGTGAACGAAAAAGCGGTGTTTGCTGCGATTGTCGAGAAAGCTAAAGCCACCTTGGCTTAAGTACCCCCGACAGTCACCCTGGGTTACTCCTGTAGCCCAAGGTGGTAAACGTCATAAATAGGGGAAGAGCCTTCAAGCTCTTCCCCTATTTTGTATCTGGAGTCTGTACATGGAAAACCTGGACGCGCTGGTCGCTCAAGCTCTTGAGGCTGTGCAAAGCGCTGAAGATATCAATGCCCTGGAGCAAATCCGGGTTCACTACCTTGGCAAGAAAGGTGAATTGACTCAGGTGATGAAGACCCTGGGCAATCTGCCGGCAGAAGAGCGCCCGCAAGTCGGCGCGCTGATCAACGTTGCCAAGGAGCGTGTCACAGAGGTTCTCAATGCGCGCAAGGCGTTGTTCGAGGAGGCCGATCTTGCGGCCAAGCTCGCCGCCGAGTCCATTGACGTGACCCTGCCTGGCCGCGGCCAGACCTCAGGCGGTCTGCATCCGGTTACCCGGACTCTGGAACGTATCGAGCAGTTCTTCACTCACATCGGCTACGGCATTGCCGAAGGCCCTGAGGTCGAAGACGACTATCACAACTTCGAGGCGCTCAACATCCCAGGCCATCACCCGGCCCGGTCGATGCACGACACCTTCTATTTCAATGCGAACATGCTGTTGCGCACCCATACCTCGCCGGTACAGGTCCGCACCATGGAATCGCAGCAGCCGCCGATCCGCATCGTCTGCCCAGGCCGTGTGTACCGTAGCGACTCCGATATCACCCACTCGCCGATGTTCCACCAGGTCGAAGGCCTGCTGGTTGATCGCGACATCAATTTCGCCGACCTCAAAGGCACTATCGAAGAGTTCCTGCGGGTGTTCTTCGAAAAAGAGCTGGCGGTACGTTTCCGCCCATCGTACTTCCCGTTCACCGAGCCTTCCGCTGAAGTCGACATGGAATGCGTGATGTGCAGCGGTAAAGGCTGCCGTGTCTGCAAGCAGACCGGCTGGCTGGAAGTCATGGGCTGCGGCATGGTTCACCCCAACGTGCTGCGCATGTCCGGGATCGACCCGGAAGAATTCTCGGGCTTTGCCTTCGGCATGGGCGTCGAGCGTCTGGCCATGCTGCGTTACGGCGTGAACGACTTGCGCCTGTTCTTCGACAACGACTTGCGGTTCCTCGCGCAATTTCGCTAGTCGTAACGAACCTTTAGGAGAGCAGGATGAAATTCAGTGAACAATGGCTGCGTGGCTGGGTAAGCCCGCAGGTAAATCGCGATGAGCTGGTTGCTCGTCTGTCGATGGCCGGTCTTGAGGTCGATAGCGTTACGCCGGCCGCCGGTGTTTTCAGTGGTGTGGTCGTGGGCGAGGTGCTGAGCACCGAGCAGCACCCGGACGCCGACAAGCTGCGTGTGTGCCAGGTCAGCAATGGCGCGCAAACCTTCCAGGTCGTATGCGGAGCGCCAAATGTGCGCCCGGGCCTGAAGATTCCGTTCGCGATGATCGGTGCCGAACTGCCCGGTGATTTCAAGATCAAGAAAGCCAAGCTGCGCGGTGTCGAGTCCAACGGCATGCTGTGCTCCCAGGCGGAGTTGCAGGTTGGTGAAGGCAATGATGGCTTGATGGAACTGCCGGCCGACGCTCCAGTGGGCCAGGACATTCGTGTCTACCTGGATCTGGAAGACGCCAGCATCGAAGTCGACCTGACCCCGAACCGTGGCGACTGCCTGTCCCTGGCAGGCCTGGCCCGTGAAGTGGGTGCGTTGTACAACGCCCCGGTCACGCGTCCAGTGGTTGCCGCTGTGCCTGCGGTGCACGATGAAGTGCGCTCCATCGAAGTGCTGGCGCCAAGCGCGTGCCCGCGCTACCTGGGGCGTGTGATCCGTAATGTCGACCTGTCCAAGCCGACCCCTTTGTGGATGGTCGAGCGCCTGCGTCGCGCCGACGTACGCAGCATCGATGCCGCCGTCGACATCACCAACTATGTGATGCTGGAGTTGGGTCAGCCGCTGCACGCCTTCGACCTTGCCGAGATCAACGGTGGGATTCGCGTGCGTATGGCCGAGGAAGGCGAAAAGCTGGTCTTGCTTGATGGCCAGGAAGTCACCCTGCGCAGCGATACCCTGGTGATCGCTGACCACTCCCGCGCCCTGGCCATTGCCGGTGTGATGGGCGGTGAGCACAGTGGCGTATCCGCGACGACCCGTGACGTATTCCTGGAAAGCGCTTTCTTCGACCAGATCGCCGTGGCAGGCAAGGCTCGTTCTTACGGCCTACACACCGATGCCTCGCACCGCTACGAGCGTGGCGTGGACTGGCAACTGGCCCGTGAAGCCATGGAGCGCGCCACTGGCCTGCTGCTGGAAATTACTGGCGGTGAAGCCGGCCCGATCACCGAGACCGTCAGCGAGCAGCACTTGCCGTCGATTGCACCGGTGACGCTGCGCGCCCAGCGCGTTGAGCAAATGCTAGGCCTGGTGATTGAAGAAGCGGAAATTGTTCGCCTGTTGACCGGGCTTGGCCTGGGCATCAGCGCTGATGGGGCAGGGCAGTGGCGTGTAGAAGTGCCAAGCCATCGCTTCGATATCAGCCTTGAAGTCGACCTGATCGAAGAGCTGGCACGCCTGTATGGCTACAACCGCCTGCCGGTTCGTTATCCGCAAGCGCGTCTGGCCCCTCAGCCAAAGACCGAGGCCCGTGCGCATCTGCCGGAGCTGCGTCGCCTGCTGGTCGCTCGTGGTTATCAGGAAGCGGTGACCTACAGCTTCATCGATCCCAAACAGTTCGAATTGTTCAACCCGGGCGTCGAGCCGTTGCTGTTGGCCAACCCGATCTCCAATGACATGGCGGCCATGCGTTCGTCCCTGTGGCCAGGTCTGGTGAAAGCGCTTTCCCACAACCTCAATCGCCAGCAGGACCGCGTACGCATGTTCGAAAGCGGCCTGCGCTTTGTTGGCCAACTGGACGGCCTGAAGCAAGAGCCGATGCTGGCCGGTGTGGTCTGCGGCAGCCGTCTGCCGGAAGGCTGGGCACAGGGCCGCGATCCAGTGGACTTCTTTGACGTCAAGGCCGACGTGGAAGCGGTGCTGGGCTTTGCCGGCGCGCTGGATGCCTTCGCGTTTGTTCCGGGTAGCCATCCGGCGCTGCATCCAGGCCAGACTGCGCGCATCGAGCGTGAAGGTCGCCTGGTCGGTTTTGTGGGTGCTATCCACCCTGAACTGTCGAAAACCCTCGGCCTTGATCGTCCGGTCTTCGTCTTTGAACTGGTATTGGCTGAAGTCGCTGCGGGCAAGATGCCTAAATTCAGCGAACTGTCGCGCTTTCCGGAAGTGCGTCGTGACCTGGCCTTGGTGGCGGATCGTGATGTAGCGGCCAGCGCTGTGCTGGAAGTAATCCGTGAAAATGCGGGCGAATGGCTGACAGACCTCAGGCTATTTGACGTTTATCAGGGTAAAGGCATTGATCCGCATAGAAAAAGCCTTGCAGTTGGCTTGACCTGGCAGCATCCATCGCGCACTCTTAATGACGATGAGGTGAATACCACGACGCAAAATATCCTCACCTCGCTCGAACAAAGGTTGAACGCCACGTTAAGGAAGTGACGTATGGGGGCTTTGACGAAAGCTGAGATGGCGGAACGTCTGTACGAAGAGTTGGGTCTGAACAAGCGCGAGGCCAAGGAATTGGTCGAGTTGTTTTTTGAAGAAATCAGGCACGCTCTGGAAGACAACGAACAGGTCAAATTGTCCGGTTTCGGCAATTTTGACCTGCGGGACAAACGCCAGCGGCCTGGCCGCAATCCGAAAACGGGAGAAGAAATCCCGATCACGGCTCGCCGTGTGGTCACCTTTCGTCCAGGGCAGAAGTTGAAGGCCCGAGTTGAGGCTTATGCTGGAACCAAGTCATAACGACGAGCTACCCGTCATCCCAGGCAAACGCTACTTCACCATTGGTGAAGTCAGCGAGCTGTGTGCGGTAAAACCGCACGTACTGCGCTATTGGGAGCAGGAGTTTCCTCAACTCAACCCCGTCAAACGCACCGGGAACCGTCGGTATTATCAGCGCCAGGATGTGCTGATGATCCGACAGATCCGCGCGTTGCTGTACGACCAGGGGTTCACCATCAGCGGCGCACGCCAGCGTATGTCCGGTGATGAAGCCAAAGACGACACCACCCAATACAAGCAACTGATCCGCCAGATGATCTGTGAACTGGAAGATGTACTGGTGGTTTTGAAGAAGTGAAACAAGCCTTTAAAATACTTCCACATTTCAAATGCTTGCGGTATATTCCTGATCGCTTCGTTACGAAGCGAACCCAGTTTCACGCCTAGTCGGGGCGTAGCGCAGTCCGGTAGCGCACTAGCATGGGGTGCTAGGGGTCGAGTGTTCGAATCACTCCGTCCCGACCATATTTTTCAATGACTTAGCCCGATCTGAAAAGGTTGGGCTTTTTCATGTCTGCGATTTAGGTTTTCTGGTAGTTAAATGGTAGTGAATTGAGACTTGCTGAGGCCCTGTCGAGTTGGCGGTTGCCGGACAGTTGTCATAGCCAATGCAAACGGCCCTCCATCTCCAGGCTTTTCAGTGGCAGGATGATTGGGTAATGGGTTAGTAATCGTGGCTGCTGAGGCTGATGTTGTCTCAGAGGGCTGTTGACTCTGAGGCTTCGTAAGTGACTGGCCGCAGGTCGGTGAGTCCTGTCTGTGCTGTCGTTTTGGTATTTTCCGCAGTCTTGCTTGGACTGCCCCCGGCATCGTAGACATCTCCAGCCTATGCTTTGGTGCGGCCGAGTCCAACCATTCCCCGGCCTTGTCCGGCGTGGATGTATACCATGATGCCGTGTGTTATGGCTTACAACTGCAGAGCCTCTCCCTGATCCTTACTTGCTGGTAGCCATCGTGTGCTTGCTTCGCGTTACTACGGCTCGATCAGGCTGAAATCGTTCAGTGCTGGGCGGGCAGGACAATCCAGGGGCGATGCCAGTCCGAAGGCTTTCTTCGAGGATTCGTTGCAGCATCAACAACTCCTCACGCTGCACTGTTAGGGTCGCTTCGATTTGCTGTATCTCCTCCAGGCGAACATTGATCTGGTCCAAGGTGAGGGATTTTGAGCAGCTCCCGTCATGAAGGAAAAGACTACGAATCGTGTCGAGAGAAAACCCCAGTCTTTGCGCGTGGATCACGACTTCCAAGCGTTTAATGGCGGATTCGCTGTAATAGCGATAGTTGTTCATGTCGCGCGTTGGAGCGTCCAGTAGGCCTTGCTCCTCGTAGTACCGTATTGCTGAAGCAGCAAGGCCTGTACGTCGCGCAATTTCGCCTATCTTCATTTTTTGCTTGACCTTCAAGTCGACTTTAATCCGCAGTATAAGCCCAAGCGTAATCTGGAAGGTAATCGGATTGGGCTCGATAAAGACCGTTGACCTACGTGGAACTTGAAAAATGAGCAAAATAACCGAGTTGCTGAATTGGCGTTATGCGACGAAAAAGTACGATTCCTCCAAGACAGTACCTGCTGAAAAGCTGGAGCGAATTCTGGAGGCGGTACGACTGACAGCTACGTCGAGCGGGCTACAGCCATTTGAATTGCTGGTGGTGACTAATCCGCAAATTCGCGAAAAGATTAAGGCGGTCAGCGCAAATCAGTCTCAAGTTACCGACTGCTCTCATTTACTGGTGTTCGCCGCGTGGGACGACATCACGCCTGGGCGTGTCAACATGATGTTCGACCTGACCAATACTGTACGAGCTAACGTCAACCAAGGCTGGGAAGACTACCGTCAAATACTCCTCGGCATAGTCGCCGAACGTGGACAGGAGGCCAATTATCAAGCGGCTGCGCGTCAAGCTTATATTGGCCTGGGCTCAGCTTTAATCGCCGCGGCATTCGAGGAAGTCGACGCAACGCCCATGGAGGGTTTCGATCCATCGGCTGTCGATGACATTCTGGGACTGGGAGCCAGGCATCTGCGCAGTGTGGTGCTCTTGCCTTTAGGTTATCGGGCAGCAGAGTCTGACTGGCTGGTAAACCTGAAAAAAGTACGACGGTCTCGCGAAAATTTCGTAACCGAAATCAACTAGGGAGAAAGTGCAGCCGCCCCACACTGCAGCAATAGTGAGGCGGCGCCATCTTGCTCTCATGGATGGCGCTCAGTTGGATGAAAACTATTCAAAAGCAACATGAAAACATGCGTAGAGCGGATTGTGAGTACTCGGCAGGACGTCGGGGGAGGGGGGCTGTACCAATGACCGTGTTTGGCAGGGTAAATTCGGGTGTTTTTGAGGAAACATCCCCCCGGATTCACTGGCTTTCGCTACTTACCACTATCCGTTGAAAATCGCTGTGTAATTCTTCTCCTCTCGATTTGACCCGCCCTGAAACTCTCACCGACATCCAGCGCGCCGCTCGGTTCTTCTACCTGCCGCACCATGCCTTCGCCGGCAAGGTGACGGGGCAGACATTCGGTACCGCGACGACTGGTCCGGCAATCAACCTGCTTCGGATCGAGGAAAACCTTTCTGCAGCGTGGCAGCGTATGCCCGGCACCTATGTTGAAAATCTGGGCTGGCTTGAGTGTGCCGAGCGCTATGACCGCCCCCATACCTTCCACTATATGGATCCGCCCTACTGGCAGACGGCCGGCTACGGGGTGGATTTTCCCTTTGAGAGTTACGAGCGAATGGCTGACTTTATGAGGCGTTGCAAGGGGAAGGTCATGGTCAGCATCAACGCTCACCCGGATATTCGCCGAGTGTTTGAAGGCTTCCATTTTGAAACAGTCGACATCCGTTACAGCACCACAAACCAACGGCAGGGAATTGACCAGTCATCCGCTTTATTTGTAACGAAAGGTTGCTGAAAGCTTGGGGTGGAAATCTTCCATCACGTCTCTCGCCCCGCATCGAGAGATTCTGCCGAAGAGCGGCCTATTCCAATTACAAGAGAGCGGTTTCCATGAACAAGCAATCCAATGATGAGATTGAAAAGTCGACAATGCGCAAGCTGGGATTTCGCCTAATTCCCTTTCTCGTGCTCTGTTATTTCATCGCCTACATTGATCGAGTCAATATTGGTTTCGCAGCCCTGACCATGAACCAGGACATAGGCCTGACGGCTAGTGCCTTCGGATTCGGCGCTACACTGTTCTTCGTCGCCTATGTCCTTTGCGAAATGCCCAGCAACATGGCGATGGAGCGCTTCGGTGCCCGCCGGTGGATCGCACGCATCATGATCACGTGGGGCATCGTCGGTTTCTGCTCGTCATTTGCGGTCGGACCGATCTCCTATTCTGTTTCCCGCTTCCTCCTCGGAGCGGCAGAAGCTGGCTTCTTTCCTGGTGTCATCCTCTACCTCTCGCAATGCATCCCCAAAGCGTACATGGCTCGAATCATTGCGATATTCATGGTGGCTATTCCACTGTCTAACTTCATCGGCTCGCCATTGTCGGCACTGCTGTTGAAAATGGATGGTGTGGCAGACTTCGCCGGTTGGCAGTGGCTGCTGATGCTTGAAGCACTCCCTGCGATCATTCTAGGATTGCTGGCTTTGAAGGTGTTGCCTAATCGGCCGAGCGAAGCCAAATGGCTGACTCAACAGGAACAGGATTGGCTGAGCGGACAGTTGACCAAAGAACGGGCTGCACGCGAAAGCACTACGCAGAAACACCCTCACAGCGTGAGCGGCATGCTCAAGTCGGTGTTCACCAATAAGTACATTTGGGTGCTGTCGGTGATCTACATGGGCAGTTCGGCAACCAGCAATACCCTCTCGTTGTGGATGCCGCAAATTCTGAAGTCCTTCCACCTGTCCAACATGCAAACCGGCCTGTTGAACATGATCCCCTTCGGCATCGCCGCAGTCTTCATGATTTACTGGGGGATGCGTGCGGACAAAAGCGGGGAACGGGTCAAGGCCACCGCCATTCCGCTAGCGATTACTGCGGTGAGTTTCGCCGCCACGCTGTTCACGGACTCACTGACCATTACGCTGGTGCTGCTGACGCTCGTATTGATGGGTAACTATGCGATCAAGGGGCCGTTTTGGGCACTGTGCTCCGAAACTCTGCCTCCGGCGACCCTGGCCACCGGGATTGCGGCGATCAATACCTTTGCCCATTTGGGCACTGGCGCCATGAGTTCTGTCATCGGTGTACTGCGTGATCAGACCGGCAGCTTCCCAATGGCACTGATGCCGCTTTGCGCGTTGACCGCTACCGGTTCGCTGTTGGTGTTTCTGGTGGGTAAGCAGAATCGTCGTGCGGAGCAAGTCGCCGCTATCAGCAGTTAATCAACCCGCCTGAAGAGGCTCGACATTGGCGAACCTCTTCGTTTCGTAGTAACCCGATTGTCGAGTCACGCCGTCCCGACCATATTATTCAATAACTTAGCCCGGTTCGGAAACGACCGGGCTTTGTTGTTTCTGCGGTTTGATCATTTTGGTCAGCGTTAGCAAAAGGCTCGTAGATTGCCCCTTCTGCTATCGTGGCGACCATTCAAGCGCAAGGAAGCAATCACCAATGGATTTTTGGAAACCTTTTGCGATCGCCCTCCTGGCATCGCTTGGCACTCAGGTTGTGGCCGCAGAAAACAACAACCCGTTCCAGGCGGCGCTGATGATTACCACGGTTGTGCCTTTTGTGGTCGTCTCAGGTGCCACTGCGGGAACCTCTTATATTCCAGAGCTTTTCAAGTCATCCAAAAGTGACGCGCTTGCCTTTATTGGTTCAGATGGCGAGATCCGTGGTGCACAGTTTGAGCAGGCGAGCAGGTATTACCGATCGACCTACAAGCCACCGCTGATGTCTGACACGCTATTGGCCCGGGCAATCGCGGCGCAGGGCTGATCGAAAACATGCTTGTTGAAAGAGCGGGCAGGGCAGGACGCTTAGGCATCATGGCGTTGGTTGTTCTGTGGGGTTTGCGGAACGTATGATCAGGCCCCGCGCTTTTTTTTGGCGCGCAGCCTGACACCCATTCAAGGATATGAGCATGGAAAAGCACTTCGGTAATTCAGGCCTGTTCAAGGCTGCTTCGTATCACTGCAACAACTCCCTGGAGTGCGGCATCGCGCGCTGGGAGCTGAAAAACATTGCGCTGAATGCGAAGGAGTTTTTGATATGTCCAAAGAACTACTCGGAGTTTCTGCTCTAGGGTTGATGGTGCTCGGTGAGTTTTGTGCGATCTACAGCGAGGTAGTCACCGCCAAGCTGGCCCATGCCGGCGATGGTTCATGGCAGGCGTTCATCATGCCGGTGACGTTGATGTGTTTTGCTGGGTTTTGCCTGCTGGGCGCCTATTGGCTGGGGTATGTGGCTGTCGGTGATATCTGGATCGTCACCGTGGTCTCTGTCACGTCCTTGCTGCTGCTGGAGCCTGTCGTGGTCTGGGCGCTATTTCATGAGTCACCCGGGCGCGGTGCATTGATCGGTTTTTGCCTGGGTGCACTGGGGATGCTGGCCACGGTGTTGCTATAACAGGTAGCGATCTAACAAACACAGGTAAAGCCTGTAGAAGCAGTCGAGCCCCACCTTGCCGGGCTCGACTGTTCCTACGCCTGCGGTTTACTCCTCGATCCGCGCGGCTGGCAGTGTGTTGTCATCCGGGCTGACAACCGGTTTGTGCTTGAGCATTGAAAGTACCCAGACAAAGAAAACCGGCACAAACACCACCCCCAATATCGTTGCGCTGAGCATCCCGCCGACCACGCCGGTGCCGATGGCGCGTTGGCTGGCAGCACCCGCGCCGGTGGCGATGGCCAGGGGTACGACGCCGAGGATAAAGGCCATGGAGGTCATGACGATGGGACGAAAGCGCAGGCGTGCGGCTTCGATGGCGGCGTCACGCAGGGAGTAGCCCTGGGCCCACAGGTCCTTGGCAAACTCGACGATCAGGATCGCATTCTTGGCCGCCAGCCCGATGATGGTGATCAGGCCGACCTTGAAGTACACGTCGTTGGGCATGCCCAGGCTGGTCACGGCCAGCACCGACCCCAGGGCGCCGACCGGTACGATCAGCATCACCACAAAGGGGATGGCCCAGCTTTCATACAGCGCCACCAGCAGCAGGAACACCACCACGAACGCCAGCGCGAACAGTTGCAAGGCTTGGCCGCTGGCGATCTTTTCCTGGTACGACAAACCGGTCCATTCATAGCCAATACCTGCCGGCAGCGTGGACACCAGGCGTTCGATCTCGGCCATCGCTTCCCCGGTGCTGACGCCGGGCGGCGCATCGCCGGCGATACGGATCGACGGGTAGCCGTTATAGCGGGCGATTTGCACCGGGCCTTGCTCCCACTGGGTGCTGACAAAGGCACTCATGGGCACCAGGGCGCCGAGGTTATTGGGGATGAACAGTTTGAGCACGCTGTCCGGCGTCATCCGGTCCCGCTGGTCGGCTTGCACCACCACCCGTTGCTGGCGCCCGGCGTTGGCAAAGTCGTTGACCACCGCCGAGCCGAACGCGGTCGACAAGGTGTTGTTGATTGCATCAAACCCGACGCCCAGGGCCTCGGCTTTTTCCCGATCGATGGTCACGCGCAATTGCGGGGCCTCGGCCAGGCCTTCCATCATCGCGTAGAGGATTTTCGGATTGCCGTTGGCCTGGCCCAGCAACTGGTCCCGTGCGGCGAGCAAGGCTTCGCGGCCCAGGCCGGCGCGGTCCTGCAGGCGCAGGGAGAACCCACCGGAGTTGCCCATGCCGTCGATGGGCGGAGGGTTCACCGCCATGATCGCGCCGTCGCTGGGGGTGGCAAAGTGTTGATTGACCCCTGCGATTTGCGCTTCGGCAGATTGCTCGTCGCCGCGCAACGACCAGTCCTTGAGGGTCGGAAAGGCCAGTCCGGCGTTTTCGCCCATCCCGGAAAAGCTGAAGCCCAGGACCAGGAAGGTGCTGGCGACCGCGTCACGGGAGGCGAGAAACTGCTCCAGCTCCTGGCCGGTCGCCGACGTCCGCTCCCGCGAGGCGCCGGGCGGCAGTTGCACGTCAACGATCATATAACCCTGGTCTTCCACCGGTACGAAGGATTCCGGCAAGCGCAGGTAGGTAAAGCCCAACAGGACCACCAGCCCCAGGTACACCAGCATCACTCGGCCTGCGCGTTTTACCAGGTGGTGATTGAGGGCGCTGTAGCGATCGGTCAGGCGCCCGAACAGGCGGTTGAAGGCGCCAAAGAACCCACGTTTTTCATGATGCCCCTCGGCCACGGGCTTGAGCAGGGTTGCACACAGTGCCGGGGTGAAGGTCAGGGCCAGGAACCCCGAGAACAGAATCGACACCGCCAGGGTCAGGGAAAACTGCTGGTAGATGACTCCCACCGAACCGGCCATGAAAGCCAAGGGCAGGAATACCGCCGACAGCACCACGGTAATGCCGATGATCGCCCCCGATACCTGGCCCATGGCCTTGACGGTGGCGGCCACCGGCGACAGGCCCTCATCGGCCATGATCCGCTCGACGTTTTCCACCACCACAATGGCGTCGTCCACTAGGATACCGATGGCCAGCACCATGCCGAACATGGTCATCATGTTGACCGAGAAGCCCAGCAGGTACATCACCATCAACGTGCCTAACAGACACACTGGCACCACAATGCTGGGGATCAAGGTGTAGCGTACGTTCTGTAGGAACAGGAACATCACCAGGAACACCAGGACCATGGCTTCGACCAGGGTATAGATCACCTTTTCAATGGCCACGTCGACAAAACGCGAGGTGTCATAGGGCACCGAGAATTCAACGTTTGGTGCAAAGTTCACCGACAGTTCCTGCAGGCGCTCCTTGACGGCACTGGCGGTCTTCAGCGCGTTGGCCCCCGGCGACAGTTGCACTGCCGCACCCACTGCCGGCTTGCCATTGAGGCGCGTGGTGAAGTTGTAGTCCTGGCTGCCGACCTCGATTCGCGCCACGTCGGCGAGGGTGACCCTGGAACCATCCTGATTGGCGCGCAGCACAATGCGCCCGAACTCCTCGGGGTTGTCCAGGGTGCCCTTGACCGCCAGGGTCGCCGTCAACTCCTGGCCGACTGCGCCCGGGGAGCTGCCGAAGCTGCCTGCGGGAACCTGGACGTTCTGGGCGCTGATCGCCCGGCTTACGTCATCGATGGACAACCCGTAGCCCACCAGGCTTTGCGGATCGAGCCAGATACGCATCGCGGCTTCCGAGGCAAAGAATTGCAGCTTGCCCACACCTTCGACCCGACGGATTTCATTATTGACGTTACGCGCGGCATAGTCGGCCAGTAGTGTCGTATCCTGCGTCGCCGTGCCTTCCTTGTAGCTCAGGGCGTAGATCAGCAGAAAGCCGGCGCTGGTCTGCTCCACCTGGATGCCCTGGTTGAGCACCGCCTGGGGCATGCGCGCCTCGGCTTTTTTCAAGCGGTTCTGCACTTCGACCTGGGCCATGTCCGGCTGGGTGCCGGGCTTGAAGGTCACGACAATTTCCGCCATGCCGTTGGAGTTGCTGGTGGAGTCAAAGTAGAGCAGGCCCTTGGCACCATTGAGTTCTTCTTCGATGACGCTGGTGACCGAATCCACCAGCACCTTGGCCGACGCCCCGGGATAGGTGGCGGTGACGGTGATTTGCGGCGGGGCGACACTTGGGTACTGGGCCACCGGCAGGGCAGGGATGATCAGCAGCCCGGCCATGGAGATAAACAACGCAATGACCCAGGCAAACTTGGGGCGCTTGATAAAAAACACAGACATGGAGTGACCTCGAACGCGGTGGTGCCGGGCTTACTGGCGTGCTGCTTGTTGTTGGGCGGCGGGGGCGAGGGGCGCTTTCACCAGCACTTTGTCACCCGGAGCGAGGCCGTTCTGGCCGCCGATGATGACCCGGTCACCGGCCTCCAGGCCCTCGGTGATCTGCCAGCGCTGGCCCTGCATGGCGCCGGTTTGTACGGCGCGTGGGCTGACGCTGTCGTCGGCATTCACCACCAGTACCTGGGCCTGGCCGTCGCTGCCGCGCTGCACGGCGCGCTGAGGCACCAGCAAGGCTTGTTGATCGGTGCCCTGGGGCACTTTCACGCGCACATACATGCCAGGCAACAACACCCCTTCAGGATTGCTGAAGCGTCCGCGCAACGAGACCTGGCCGGTGCCACGGTCCACCGCAACGTCGGAGAACAACAGCGTGCCCTGGCTGTGGAAGTCGGTGCCTTCGACCTGCAACGATAGCTGTGAGGAGTCGCCGGCCGACAAGCTGCCGTGCTTGAGGGCCTGGCGCAGTTTCAGCGCTTGCGCCACCGGCTGGGTGAAGTCGGCATAGATCGGGTCCAGTTGCTGGATGCTTGCCATCAATGTCGCTTCGCCCTGGCCAACCAGGGCGCCTTCGGTCACGAGGGCGCGGCCGATGCGCCCGGAGATCGGCGCGCGGACCGTGGCGTAGCCCAGGTTCAGGCCCGCGGTTTGCAGATCGGCGCGCGCCGATTGCTGGGCGGCCTGGCTGCTTTTCAGGGCGGCGCGGGCGGTGTCGAGGTCCTGGCGACTGATCGCTTCGACGTCGGCCAGTTGTTCATAGCGCTTGAGCTTGGCCTGGTTCTCGAACAACTGCGCTTCGATACGTGCCAGTTCGCCCTCTGCCCGTGATGCGGCGGCCTTGAGGGGGGCGGGGTCGATCTGGAACAACAGGTCGCCGGCCTTGATCTCGGCGCCTTCCTCGAAGTTGCGTCGTAACACGATCCCGGCTACCCGGGCCCGTACCTGAGCTACCCGGACCGGCTCGATACGCCCCGGCAATTCTGCGGACAGGGAGAAGGCTTCAGGAGCGACGGTCACGGTCTCCACTTCCCGGGGTTGCTGGGCAGCCTCGGGCTGATCGGGAGCACCACAGCCGGCGAGGCCGACAAGGGCCAGCGCAGCAAAGCTGAAAATACGCAGGTCGCGCAAAGCGTTCATGTGTCACCTGGAGGCTAGGTCTGGAAAGGTGCGCATGATATATGCATGGATCTTGTGAGACAATAATGTCTCAAAAGATTCTTTTGTGTTTAAAAGTGTCATTTCCCTTGAGGTCGGGGGGAATTTCGGCACAATGCCTTCCACTTCACGTCCGACCAATGAGCCTGTTGCCATGTCTTCGCCCGCCCCCAATGAAAAACTTCTCAAGGCCCTGGCGGTTGCCATCGTTGACCATCCCCGGGCCACGCTCCAGGAGCTGGCGCGTGCGGCAGGCATCAGCAAGGCCACGTTGCACCGCTTCTGCGGCACGCGGGAACACCTGATCGAGATGCTGTTGGCGTACTCGCGCGAGCTGATGCAGCAGGTGGTCGATGACGCAGACCTTGAGCGCGACGCGCCAGCCGAGGTCCTGCGTGGCTTGATCGACAAGCACTTGGCCCACCGTGAGTGGGTGTTGTTCATGGTGTTCCAGTACCGCCCGGACACCTTGAACAATCACGGTTGGCAACCGTACCTGAACGTCCTGGACCGCTTCTTCCTGCGGGGGCAGCAGGCTGGAGTGTTTCGCATCGATATCACAGCGGCGGTCATGACCGAGCTGTTCACATCGCTACTGTGTGGCCTGGTCGAGGCAGAGCGCCTGGGCCGGGCCGCACCGGCGGGGACGGCCTGGGTGATGGAGCAGATGTTCTTGCATGGAGTGAGCGCTGCGCCGCCGCACTCAGCGCTGTCGCAGGGTCTGCGAGGGTAACTCGCCAAACAGCGCCTTGTACTGACCGGCAAAGTGGCTCAGGTGGTAAAAGCCCCATTGGGCCGCCGCGTCGCCAATGCTCAATTCGGCCGGCGACGACATGACCAGGCGGCGTCGCACCGCATTCAGGCGCACGCTGCGCAAGTAGTCCACCGGGCTGGTGCTGGTGATGGTCTGGAAGCTGTATTGCAGGGCGCGCCGGCTGACGTGCAGGCGTTCGCACAGATCGACAATGGTGATGGGCTCGTCGTGGCTTTCGAGGGCGATCTGCTGGCTCATCTTTACCAGGTACTGGCGCGTGGGGGCGCTGGGCCGCCGACGTTTTTCAGGGTTCTCGACGCTCCCCAGCAGATCGAGGAAACCACTGAGCAAGCCATGTTCCATGAGTTTGGCCGTGGCTTCATTGAAGTGTTGTGGCGGGCAATCCAGTGCCTGGCCAAGTTGCAGGCGTACACGCTGGTACACCTCACGGGTGCGCTGCCATGGTGACTGCAGCGACGGTGCGGCGGTCAACTGCCGGTAGCTACGGGGGCTCAGGTTCAGCGCGGCCAGTGCCAGGACCTGCTGGCGGGCAAAGGTCGCGGCAAAGACCTGGGTGTTCTCCGGGGCATGGAACATGAACTCTTCGTGGTTGTTCAGGATTGCCAGGCAGTCCTGCGTACCGTGGCTGTCGGTGCACAGTGGAATCGAAAAGCACATGCGCTCGGCGGGTGACTGGCCGTATTGCACGATGCGCCGGTTCAATTGCTCGTGGAATATCTGGAAGTGCCCGCTGCACAGTTGCCGCAAGCGGCTGGCAAACAGGCCGGGGGACAGTTGGTCGTAGGTCTGCTCCCAGTCATGCACCGAGCGCGCGTGCTGGCTGGCGTCGGTAAAGCTAAGGCTTTCGATCTGCGTCATGGTCGTCACCGGTGCGCGGGTGTCCGCCCGTTATTGAAATGTCCGTCGGCGGTGCGGCATCAATACATCACGGTTGCCCCCGGTCCTGCAACCGCTGCAAAAGTGTGCCGATTTGGGATAACGGCCCAGGCACCTCGCTCCCTACAGTCCAGGCTGGCCCGAAACCTCTCGGCCCACCTCTTTGGAAGGGAGTGCAATCATGTACGCGCATTATCAGAACGCCGAAAAAAAATTCTGGCACCCGATGCGAGCGGCCGCGGCCGTTGCGGGGGAACAGACCCTGATCATTGCCAGGGGCAATGGCAACTACGTCACCGATATCCATGGCTGGCGCATGCTCGACGGCATCGCCGGGTTGTGGAACGTCAACGTCGGTCATAACCGTGAAAGCGTCAAGCAGGCGATCCACCGCCAGATGGATGAGCTGGCGTACTACCAGACCTTCGACGGCATTGCCCATCCCAGGGTGTATGACCTGGCTGAACGCTTGACCGGCATGTTTGCCCAGGAAGACATGCAGCGAGTGCTGTTTTCCAGTGGTGGCTCCGATGCCATTGAAACTGCATTGAAAATGAGCCGCCAGTATTGGATTGCCGTCGGGGAGCCCGAGCGCACACGGTTTCTGTCGTTGCGCAACGGCTATCACGGCGTGCACATGGGGGGCACCTCGGTCGGTGGGATCAGTGCCTATCAATTCAACCATGGGCCGCTGCTGGCGGGCTGCACGTTGCTGGATGCTCCGTGGTCCTATCGCAACCCGTGGGACTGCGAAGACCCGCAGGCCCTGACCAGTCACTGCATTCTCCAATTGGAAGAGCAGATCCGCGCGCTAGGGCCGCAGACAATTGCAGCGTTCATCGCAGAGCCGGTGCAGGGCGCGGGCGGGGTGATTGTCCCGCCTGCAGGCTACTGGCCGCAGCTGCGTGCGGTGTGCGATCGCTACGGCATTTTGTTGATCGCCGATGAAGTGGTCACCGGTTTTGGCCGTACCGGCTCGATGCTGGGGTCGCGGGGTTGGGGCGTGGCGCCTGACATTCTGTGCCTGGCCAAGGGCATTTCCGCCGGCTACATCCCCTTGGGCGCCACGGTGTTCAATGGGCGCATTGCCCGGGCCATCGAAACCGCCGAAAACTTCGGCCAGGTGATCATGCACGGCTACACCTACAGCGGCCATCCGACGGCTTGCGCGGCCTCCCTGGCGGTGTTGGATATCGTCGAGCAGGAGAACCTGCCGGGCAATGCGGCGAAGGTCGGCGCCTATCTGCTGGAGCGGCTCAAGCCCCTGAGCGAACGCTTTGAGGTGGTCGGCGAGGTGCGGGGCAAAGGCCTGATGCTGGCCCTGGACCTGGTGAGCGACAAGCGTCTGCGCACCCCCGTGGACCCGGCCGAGGGCTACGCCTCGCGCCTGGCGGAACGGGTACGCCTGGAGGGGGTGCTGGTACGTCCGGTGGGCACCAAGATCATCCTGTCGCCCCCCCTGACCCTGACGCTCGAAGAAGCCGACCTGATCTGCCATGCCCTGGAAACCGGCCTGGCCAATACCTGATCTCCCCTTGAACGGCGCCCATTGGGCGCCGCACTGACGATTGCCTTCAGGAGTCCTGTTGATGAGTGACATTGCCTTGCTGCCTGCGGTTACCGAATTTCTTGCCCGTGTACCGGCCAACTTTATAGAAGGGGCTTACCAGCCCAGTACGTCCACACAGCGAATCGCCGTGCGAAACCCTGCGACCGGCCAGGTGATCAGCCATATCCTCGATGCCAGCGACGAGGATATCGAGCATGCCGTCGCCAGTGCGCGCAAGGCGTTCAAGGGCGCGTGGGCGGACACCTCGCCCTACGCCCGAGGTGTGATCCTTAACCGATTTGCCGATTTGCTTGAGGTGCATGCCGAGGAGTTGGCGCAGTTGGAAACCCTGTGCTCGGGCAAGTCGATCAACCTGTCACGCGGCCTGGAAATGGCCCAGAGCGTGGTGTTCCTGCGCTACTTCGCGGGCTGGGCGAGCAAGATCAACGGCCAGACCATGAGCCCCTCGATTCCGTCCATGGGCGGCGAGCAGTACCTGGCCTACACCCTGCGTGAACCCGTGGGCGTGGTCGCCGGGATTGTGCCGTGGAATTTCTCGGTGATGATCGGCATCTGGAAGATTGCCAGCGCGCTGGTCACCGGTTGCACCATTGTGATCAAGCCCAGTGAGTTCACGCCCTTGGCGTTGTTGCGGGTGGCTGAGCTGGCGTTCGAGGCGGGCGTGCCGGCCGGCGCATTTAACGTGGTCAACGGGACAGGACAGGTGGGGCAGCAATTGATCGCCCATGCCGCAATCAGCAAAGTCGCGTTCACCGGGTCTGTACCGACCGGGATCGCCGTGGGCAAGGCGGCGATGGCCGCCGACCTGACGCGCGCGACCCTGGAGCTGGGCGGCAAGAACCCGGCGGCGTTGTTGGCCGATGTCGATATGGACCAGGCCGTGACCGGGATGGTGCAGATGGCTTATGTGCATCAGGGCCAGGTGTGCGCCGCGCCGGAACGTCTTTATGTACACCGCTCACGGGTCAGCGAGTTCCTGGAAAAGCTCGGGCAGGCCCTGAGTACCTTGAAGATTGGCTCACCCCTCGATGAAAGCACCCAGTTTGGCCCGCTGGCCAACCAGGCGCACCTGGAAAAGATCCTCGACTTCTTCGCCAGGGCCAATCAGAACAACACGGTAATCTGCGGTGCCAAGGCCATTGACCGGCCGGGCTACTTTGTCGAACCGACGCTGATCCTGGCCAATGGCCCGGATGATCCTTTGCTGCGGGAAGAGGCGTTCGGTCCGGTACTCTGTGTATTGCCCTACGACACAGAGGAGGAGCTGGTGACCCTGATGAACGACTCGCCCTACGGCCTCACGGCCAGTGTCTGGACCAACAACTTGTCCAAGGCATTGCGCCTGATCCCGCAAATAGAGGCCGGTACGGTATGGGTCAATATGCACACCTTTCTGGACCCGGCACTGCCGTTTGGCGGGGTCAAGGCGTCGGGTGTGGGCAGGGAATTTGGTGATGCGTTTATAGAGGCCTATACCGAGCTCAAGTCGGTGATGATTCGCTATTAGTTGTCGGAGCGAGCTTGCTCGCGAAAAGCGTTAACGATAATGCAGCGCCAACAGGTAGCCCGTGGCGCTTGTGGGATTTTCGCGAGCAAGCTCGCTCCTACAGAAATTGGTGATGATCCGCTATTGATTCACACCACGTAGTTGTCGGAGCGAGCTTGCTCGCGAAAAACGTTAACGATAACGCAGCGCCAACAGGTAGCCCGTGGCGCTTGTGGGATTTTCGCGAGCAAGCTCGCTCCTACAGAAATTGGTGATGATCCGCTATTGATTCACGCCATGCAGTTGTAGGAGCGAGCTTGCTCGCGAAAAACGTTAACGATAACGCAGCGCCAACAGGTAGCTCATGGCACTTGTGGGATTTTCGCGAGCAAGCTCGCTCCTACAGAGATTGGTGATGATCCGCTATTGATTCACGCCATGCAGTTGTCGGAGCGAGCTTGCTCGCGAAAAACGTTAACGATAACGCAGCGCCAACAGGTAGCTCATGGCACTTGTGGGATTTTCGCGAGCAAGCTCGTGCCTACAGAAATTGGTGATGATCCGCTATTGATTCACGCCATGTAGTTGTAGGAGCGAGCTTGCTCGCGAAAAACGTTAACGATAACGCAGCGCCAACA
>NZ_VFIL01000021.1 GCF_007858285.1 Pseudomonas brenneri
GAGTACATCCACTACTACAACCATGACCGCATCAAGCTAAAGCTCAATGGCATGAGCCCTGTGAAATACAGGACTCATGCTGCTGAGGCTGCTAGCTGAAACTGTCCAACTTTTCGGGGGCAGTCCAAAATGTGGGAGCGGCGGTGCGACGATTCGACTTGCTCGCGAAGAGGCCCGAAAGACCACCACATTAATGCGCCGTTAACCCATTTTGCCTACCCTCCCGCTGCCTACTGCTAAATTTTCACCTCCTGTGTGTAAACTTGCGGCCATTGGCACAACCATCATTAGGCAAAGGGAAACGGGGATGATTGACGAAATGCGGTTAGGGCGTGAACGGCGCTTCCTGGTGTTGTTGGGGATCATCTGCCTGGCGCTGATCGGTGGCGCGCTCTATATGCAAATAGTGTTGGGCGAAGCGCCATGCCCACTGTGCATCCTGCAGCGCTATGCCTTGTTGCTGATTGCGCTCTTTGCCTTTATCGGCGCGGCGATGCGCACCCAACGCAGTGTCACGGTCTTTGAAGTGCTGGTGGTGCTCAGTGCCCTGGGGGGTGTCGCTGCCGCCGGGCACCATGTGTATACCCAGTTCTATCCGGCCATCAGTTGCGGTATCGACGTGTTGCAACCGATTGTCGATGACCTGCCCCTGGCGAAGATCTTCCCGCTGGGCTTCCAGGTCGACGGTTTCTGCAGCACGCCGTACCCGCCGGTCCTGGGCTTGTCCCTGGCTCAATGGGCGCTGGTGGCGTTCGTGTTGACGGTGATCCTGGTGCCCCTGGGCATTTACCGTAACCGCAAGCACAGCGCTTAAATCGTCCTACAAAACGCCCCGGCCCTGCTGATGCAGGCCGGGGCGTTTTTGTGTGCGGGCATTTTGTGAAAGGACCGTGACGCTGGACAAGAATGGCAGCGCGCAACGTGCGACACGTTGTCACACTGAAGGCGCCGCAGGACGTTTCCCACCCCGTGCCCCGATGCTTGATCAGCCGTTGACCAGGCGTTTTTGCCTGTCACTTTCCATCCAGGCCGACCCCGCGCACGGCGTGCGGTACAGAACTTCCAGTGAGCTGTGAATGCCTTGTTTTTAGCGGGCTTGCCTAGGGTTTACGGGGGGCAGGAGAGGGCGCTGAATGCGACAAAATGGGCAATAGCACGGCATTTTTTGTGGTTTTTGTTGAGAATCAAACGCGATACGATCCCGGACCTTTGCAACAATGGCGCAGGATTATTGCTGTAATCGATAAAAATAATTTCTTTATAAGTCATGGTTTATACATCGCTAGCTAACTACAATCGCCCGCACTGAATGTCCGGTGCTGCTCAACCCTGAGCAAATAGGGCGGTCGAGAGGCGAAAACATTGCTTCATGCGACCCCAGGTGCCGGCAGCCTTTCAACTATCCGCACCAAATGGAATTGGTCTGTAACAAGGCCTTTGACCAACGAAATCGAATAAGAATTCACCGCCAGACCTGGACGTGTCGATCAGCGCATGAAGCGCCGGGCAGGCCCTTATTCAATCGAAGAGAAATGCCAACCCTTGGCAGGGTGAAGTGTTGGCGATCAAAACCCAACTGCATTGCGCAAGCTGCTTTAGAGGTCGTGAGATGAGTAAAAACAGGTACACCCGATTACTAGGCATAGTGCCGCTTTTCGGCATGTTATTGCTGGGAGGCTGCAACTGGACGCTGCTCGACCCTGTGGGTCAGGTCGGCGTGGAGCAACGTAACCTGATCATCACCGCTACGCTGCTGATGCTGTTGGTCGTGGTGCCGGTGATCGTGATGACCTTCGCGTTCGCCTGGAAATACCGCGCGTCCAACACCAAGGCGACCTACGCGCCGAAGTGGTCGCACTCCACCAAGATCGAGATCGCGGTGTGGCTGGTACCTGTACTCATCATCATCGCCCTGGGTTACATCACCTATAAGTCGACCCACGAGCTGGACCCTTACCGTCCGCTGGAATCCGACGTGCCGCCAATCACTATCGAAGTGGTCGCGCTGGACTGGAAGTGGCTGTTCATCTATCCCGAGCAAGGGATCGCCACCGTCAACAAGATCGTGTTCCCGGCTAACACCCCGATCAACTTCAAAGTGACTTCTGACTCGGTGATGAATTCGTTCTTCATTCCGGGCCTGGGTGGCCAGATCTACGCAATGGCGGGCATGCAGACCAAGCTGCACCTGATTGCCAACCAGAACGCCGAGCTCGACGGTATCTCCGCCAACTACAGTGGCGCGGGCTTTACCGGTATGAAATTCAAAGCAATCGCCACCACTCAGGAAGATTTCAATGCCTGGGTACAAGAAGCCAAGAGCTCACCAAAACAGCTGGAAAAAGCTGAATACGAAGCCCTTGCCAAGCCAAGCCAGAACAACCCTGTAGAGCTGTACTCCTCGTACACGCCGGACCTGTTTGACAAAATCATCGATAAGTATGAAGCGATGAAGCCAGGCAAGCCGGTCAAGCACGAGAAGAAAGAAGTGGCTGCTGTGGAAGGGACGGACGCAAATTCGCATTCAGCTGCCGGGGCAGAGGAGTAAACGATGTTTGGTAAATTAAGTTGGGAAGCGGTGCCGTTCCACGAGCCGATCGTGATGGTGACCATCGCCATGATCGCGCTGGGTGGTCTGGGGCTGTTTGCGGCAATCACCTACTTCAAGAAGTGGACCTACCTGTGGACCGAGTGGTTGACGTCGGTCGACCACAAGAAAATCGGCGTGATGTACATCATCGTCGCCATGGTCATGCTGCTGCGTGGTTTTGCCGACGCCATCATGATGCGGACCCAGTTGGCCATGGCCACCGAGGGTTCGCCTGGCTACTTGCCGCCTGAACACTATGACCAGATCTTCACCGCCCACGGTGTGATCATGATCATCTTCATGGCGATGCCTTTCTTCACCGGCCTGATGAACCTGGCAGTGCCGCTGCAGATCGGTGCGCGTGACGTTGCGTTCCCGTTCCTCAACTCCCTGAGCTTCTGGCTGCTGGTTTCCGGCGTCGTGCTGATCAACCTGTCCCTGGGCGTCGGCGAATTCGCCAAGACCGGTTGGGTTGCCTATCCGCCGTTGTCGGGGCTGCAATACAGTCCGGGCGTGGGGATGGATTACTACATCTGGGCGCTACAGCTATCCGGGTTGGGTACGACACTGACGGGGGTCAACTTCCTGGCCACCGTGCTGAAAATGCGTACCCCAGGCATGAAACTGATGGACATGCCGATCTTCACCTGGACCTGCACCTGGGCCAACGTCCTGATCGTGGCTTCGTTCCCGATCCTGACCGCTACCCTGGCACTGCTGACGCTTGACCGTTACATGGATTTCCACATTTTCACCAATGAACTTGGTGGCAATCCAATGATGTACGTGAACCTGTTCTGGGCATGGGGTCACCCTGAGGTGTACATCCTGATCCTGCCAGCGTTCGGTATCTTCTCCGAAGTGATCTCGACCTTTACCGGCAAGCGCCTGTTCGGTCACCACTCGATGGTCTACGCATCGGGCGCGATCTCTGTACTGGGCTTCATGGTCTGGCTGCACCACTTCTTCACCATGGGTTCGGGGGCCAGCGTCAACGCCTTCTTCGGCCTGGCGACGATGCTGATTTCGATCCCGACGGGGGTGAAGCTATTCAACTGGCTGTTCACCATCTACCACGGCCGTCTGCGCTTCACCAGCCAGGTTCTGTGGACCCTGGGCTTTATGGTGACCTTCGCTATCGGCGGCATGACCGGCGTACTGCTGGCCATCCCGGGTGCTGACTTCGTACTGCACAACAGCCTGTTCGTGATCGCTCACTTCCACAACGTGATCATCGGCGGTGCGGTATTCGGCTACATCGCAGGTTTCAGCTTCTACTTCCCGAAAGCGTTCGGCTTCAAGCTGCACGAAGGCTGGGGCAAGGCTGCATTCTGGTTCTGGATCACCGGCTTCTTCGTCGCGTTCATGCCGCTCTATGCACTGGGCTTCATGGGCATGACCCGTCGTCTGAACGCCAGCACCAACCCTGAGTGGGTGCCGTACCTGTACGTCGCCATGTTCGGTGCGGTGATGATCGCTGTGGGTATCGCCTGCCAGTTGATCCAGCTGTACGTGAGTATCCGTGACCGCAAGCAGAACGCCTGCGACTCCGGCGACCCATGGAATGCACACACCCTGGAATGGTCGACCTCGTCGCCACCGCCGTTCTACAACTTTGCCGTGCTGCCTAAGGCCGAGACGATCGATCCGTTCACCGAAGCCAAGGAAAACGGTACTGCGTACCAGCGACCTGTGCGCTACTCGCCGATCCACATGCCGAACAACACCGCCACTGGCGTGGTGATGGGCGCGCTGTTGACGGTATTCGGTTTCGCGATGATCTGGCACATCTGGTGGCTGGCCATCGCTAGCCTGGCTGGCACCGTGATCTATTTCGTGATCCACGCGGCTCGTGATGATCAAGGCTACATGGTGCCGGTCGACGTGATCGAACGCATCGAAGCCGAGCAGCACGCTCGCCTGGTTGCCGAGAAGAAGATTCCGGCCAACCGTGTTGAAACCTCGTTGGAACAGGCTTAAACCATGTCGAACTTAGTGACCAATGCTGGACACGCCCATGTCGATGACCATGGGCACGATGACCACCACGACGCGGGCGAGATGACCGTCTACGGTTTCTGGCTCTACCTGATGACCGACTGCATCCTGTTTGCGTCGATCTTCGCGGTGTACGCGGTACTGGTAAACAACGTTGCGGGTGGCCCGTCGGGCCACGACATCTTCGAGTTGAATTACGTACTGGGCGAAACCGCCTTGCTGCTGTTCAGTTCGATCACCTACGGCTTCGCCATGCTGGCGTTCTTCCGTGGCAACAAGGCAGGCGTGCTGAAGTGGCTGGGCCTGACCTTCCTGCTCGGCCTCGGCTTTATCGCCATGGAGATCAACGAGTTCCACCTGCTGATCTCCGAAGGCTACGGCCCTAGCCGCAGCGGCTTCCTGTCGGCGTTCTTCACCCTGGTCGGTACCCACGGTCTGCACGTAACCGCCGGTCTGATCTGGATGGCGATCATGATGTACCAGGTCAACAAGCATGGCCTGACGTCGACCAACAAGACCCGCCTGAGCTGCCTGAGCCTGTTCTGGCACTTCCTGGACGTGGTCTGGATCTGCGTCTTCACCGTTGTCTACTTGATGGGGACTCTGTAATGGCTAACGCACACTCCCATGACAGCCATGATGCGAGCCACGGCAGCGTAAAGTCGTACGCCATTGGCTTCATCCTGTCGGTGATCCTGACTGTCATCCCGTTCGGCCTGGTGATGTACCCAACCTTGCCGAAGGCCACGACACTGGCCATCGTGCTGTTGTTCGCGGTGATCCAGGTGGTTGTTCACCTGTATTACTTCCTGCACCTGGATCGCTCCCAGGCCCAGCGCAACAACGTGGTTGCGTTTGTGTTCACGGCCATTGTGATCGTGCTGCTGGTTGGCCTGTCGTTGTGGATCATGTTCAGCATCCACACCTACATGATGGCGAAGTGAGGTAAGACCCGATGTCGCTTAAGCACTTTATCCAAATCACCAAACCGGGGATCATTTTCGGTAACGTGCTTTCTGTGGCAGGCGGTTTCTTCCTGGCCTCCAAGGGGCATGTCGATCTGGCCATCTTCCTGGCGGCAATGATCGGCACTTCCCTTGTTGTGGCGTCCGGTTGCGTGTTCAACAACTGCATTGACCGTGACATCGATATCAAGATGGAGCGCACCAAGAATCGCGTGCTGGTCCAGGGCCTCATCTCCCTGAAACTGGCACTGATTTTCGCGACCGTCCTCGGTGTTGCCGGCGTTGCGTTGCTGTACACGGTGGCCAACCCGCTGGCGGCGTTGTTTGCCGTGATCGGTTTTGTCATCTACGTCGGCCTCTACAGCCTGTACCTCAAGCGCAAGTCGGTTCACGGCACGCTGGTGGGCAGTCTGTCGGGGGCGATGCCGCCGGTGATTGGTTATGTGGCTGTGACCAATAGCTTCGACATGGCTGCGCTGGTGCTACTGGTGATGTTCAGCCTGTGGCAGATGCCGCACTCTTACGCCATTGCGATCTTCCGTTTCAACGACTACCTGGCGGCTTCGATTCCGGTACTGCCGGTCAAGCGTGGCATCCAGGTGGCGAAGAAACACATCCTGCTCTACATCCTGGCCTTCCTTGTGGCGACCTTGATGTTGACCTTCAGTGGCTACGCCGGCATGAGCTACCTCGCCGTGGCCGCAGCCATGGGCATGTACTGGTTGTACATGGCCTGGACTGGCTACAAGGCGGTGGATGACACCGTCTGGGCGCGCAAGTTGTTCGTCTTCTCGATCTTCACCATCACCGCCTTGAGCGTGATGATGTCCCTGGATTTCCAGGTGCCGAAAGAGTTGCTGCTGACTTACGCCCACTGAGTTGGGATGCAATGAAAAGCCCCGCCTTCGAGAGAAGAGCGGGGCTTTTTTGTGGGGTGTTGGGGATGGTTTGGTATGAGTACATATCCATTTTTGCGGTCACGGCGGCTATTGGTTCCGCTCTTACAGCGGGTCACTTTTGGAGGGACCCAAAAGTAACCAAAAGGTCCTCGCCCCACCACTCGGTGCCTCGCCTAGGCTCGGCATGCCCACAGTCAGGCATTGCTCCGTGGGCCCGCCGCGATCGGCCATCCATGGCCGTGTCGCGGCTACCCCGGCATCCATGCCGGGGTGCCCACTGCGCAATACCTGCCTGCGGCCATCGTGGTTTAACGGGGCGCCTAAGATCAAAGGCAAGATCAAGATCAAGATCAAAAGCAGAGCAACAGCAAAACCAGAGCGCGGAGCTGCTTACCTGTGGGAGCGGGCTTGCTCGCGAAAGCGGTGTATCAATCAGCAAATAAAGTGACTGACACTGCGCATTCGCGAGCAAGCCCGCTCCCACATTTAGAGGTGGGGTAGGGCTTATTGCTGGGCGATGCTGTAACCGTCAAACGCCGTCTGCTGCTGCAACGCGGTAACGATGCTCTTGCGCGTCAACGGCTGCTCGGCACCGGCGTTATCCACAAAGGTCTCGCTCTCAAGCTCGGCCTCATCGCCTTCACCCACAAAGCTGAAACCGAGGAATTCCAGCGCCTCGCGGTCAACATTGAGTTTGGAGCGCGGTGTGCGCAAGGGCAGGGTGACGCTGATGCCATCCTTGCTGATCACAAACACTTCCACTTCCTTCTTCGCCCGTGCAGCCTTGCCTTTGCCGGCGCTCGGATTGCTGATGGCCTGGTGGGTCTGGTTCAGCACCTTGAGGGCCAGGCCGTAGACCAGTTCCTGGAACTCTGGGTCGTCCTTGAAGCTGGAAAGGATGCGGCTGATCGAGAACTTGCTGCTCAAGTCTTCGAGGGCGGCGTTGTCGGCGGCTTCGGCGTCCTTGAGCTGCTTGAGCTGGCCCATCAGGTCGTAGGCCTGGTCATCGTCAAAGGCGTCGTGGGCCTGGCGGATGGCGATGCGCAATTCGCGGATCTGGTCGCTTTCCTTGGAGGTATGGAAGGCGTCCAGCACCATTTCACTGATGTTCTTGGCCGCTGGCACATGCTGTGAAAGATTGATGGCGTTTTCGTATTCAGCTTTGGATTGCAAGGTGACTACGGATTCTTCGGTGCGGGAATCGGACATTGAAATTTCACTACTTCTGTAAGCGGGGAGACGAAAAAAGCGTCGGGCATTTTCAAGGGCCAGGGTAGCAAGGTCAAGGCGGCACTCTGCCTTCATCGTCATCCGCGTCTACAGGCCCTGCATCTCCTGCAGTTGCGCTTCCAGCGCTGCCCGCAAGCCACTGCCGCGTCGGGCGATAAACACCAGTTGCGCCGAGTTCTGCGCATGTTCGCCGCTGGCCAGGGTGAACTGGCTGCGATTGCCCACGTGTTGTAGCCAGAACGGTTGCTCGTTGCCCTGCAAATGCACCAGGCCTTTTAGGCGGAACACGTCCTTGGGCAGTTGCCCCAGCCAATCGCGCAGGGTCTTGGCCGGTAGGGCCTGGGTGCCTTGCCAGGTCCAGCTTTCAAACAATTCATGGTGCGGCGCGGGCACGGGAGTGAAGCCGTTGCGCGGGCTGCGTTCGCCCAGCAGCAGGGTGTCGGGGATCTGCGCCTGAACGGTGCTGATCACCCGCGTGCGCGCGCCGATAGTTGCACGCAGGCTTTGCAGTTCGGCGGCGCTGACCAGATCGGCCTTGTTCAGCAGCACCAGGTCGGCGCAGGCCACCTGGGCGCGGGACAGCCGGGCGAACTCGCCTTCCAGGTGGCTATAACCGCTGGCGTCCACCAGGGTGATCACGGTATCCAGGTGCAGGTGCGCCTTGAGCTGTGGATAACCCAGGGTCTGCACAATGCGCTGCGGGTCGGAGACACCGCTGCATTCGATCACGATGCGATCCAGGCGTGGGTGCAGCTGGCTCAGGCTCACCAGTTGCGCCAGCAGATCCTCCTGCACCGTGCAGCAGATGCAGCCGTTCTGCAGGCTGAATACCGCATCGGTGACTTCGGCGATGATTGCCGCATCGATATTCAGCTCGCCAAAGTCATTGACGATCACCGCCATCCGTCCGTGTTGCGGCTGCTGCGCGATGCGGTTGAGCAGGGTGGTCTTGCCTGCGCCGAGAAAGCCCGAGACCAGCGTGACGGCAATGCTGTCGTTATTCATTCGATCACCGGCGGCAGGCCTTGCCACACGGCTTGCAACGCCGTATCTGCAAACGCGTTGAGACGGTCGTAGACCGGACGGCCATCGACAAAGGTCAGCAGCACCTGGGTCTGGTGGATGTAGTTGCGCGCCGGCTGGGCGAACAGGTCGCGGTCGATCACGATCAGGTCGGCGCACTTGCCCACTTCCAGGCTGCCGGTGGAATGCTCCAGGCCCATGGCGTGGGCGCCGTTGAGGGTCGCCACTTGCAGTGCCTGCTCCAGGGTGATCGGTTCGCCGAAGCAGTCCGGTTCCTGGTTCCACGGGTTCTGCCGGGTGACCATGGTTTCCAGGGCCAGCCATGGGTCAATCGAGGCCACCGGCCAATCGGTGCCCATCACCGCCAGGCCGCCTTCGGCCAGTACGCCTTTGAAATCATAGATGCGCTTGAGGCGCTCGGCGCCATAACCGGAACGGGCGCCGCTGGCAAACGGTGTCGGGTACCAGGCCGCCGGGGAAAACTCGGCGATCACATTCAGCGCCTTGAAGCGCTTGAGGTTGCCCGGATGCAGCAGCGTGCTGTGGGCGCACTGGTGCCGGATGCCGCTGTCGCCATTGACCCGCCGCGCCTCGGCCACCGCATCGAGGAATACATCGGAGGCGCCGTCGCCGGTGCAGTGGGCGATCACCCGCAGGCCGCGACGGTCCATGTCTACCACCATGTCGGTGATGTGTTCCGGGGTCAGGTTGAGCTTGCCGCGCCAGGTGGAATCCGCTGCCCATGGGGTCATCAGGTACGAAGACTTGGGCTCCACGGTGCCGTCGAAGTGGAATTTCACCGCGTTGGCATTCAGCCGCGCGCTGCGATAGTAGTGACGTTCGCCGCCGAGCAGTTCCCAGCGCCGGCGCACTGGGAAGATATCGTCCTGCCAACTGATCGCCGCTTCTACACGTACGCTCAATTCGCCGGCGTCGTCCAGTTCCTTGAGGGCGTCCAGGCGCCGTTCGCAGACGTGTACGTACTTGGTCGCGGTGACACCGCGCGAACTCTGGAAATGCACGCCGTCGCGATAGGCCCGGCGCAGCACTGCCACCGGGGTCGGCGGCATGGCTGCATGGATCAGTGCGTAGGCGCCGTCGATCAGCAGGCCGTTGGGCTCGCCGCTGAGTTCGTCGCGCTCCATATAGCCGTTGCGCGGGTCGGCGGTGTGGCGGTCGATGCCGGCCAGTTGCAGGGCCTTGGAGTTGACCATCATGGTGCCCCACATCCGGTCCAGCAGCGCCACCGGGCGGTCGGGCATGATGCTGTCGAGCCATTCGCGACCTGGGGTCAGGCCATCTTCGCGGAAGGTGTAGCGCACCCAATATTGGCCGTAGATCCAGCCATCACCGGGGTGGGCGTCGGCATAGGCGTGGATCGCCGCCGCCAGTTGTTCGGGGGTGGGGTCTTCGATACCCACATCCAGGTCATCGCTGTAGCGCGGGGCCAGGGCGAGGTCGGGGTGGGTGTGCATGTCGTGCAGGCCGGGCATGCAAAATGCACCTTGCAGATCATGTTGGCGGGTCTGCGGGCCGATCAGGTGTTGCAGGTCGGCGAACGTGCCCACCGCGATAAAACGTCCCCCGCGAATCGCCACCGCTTCGGCCCACGGCTGGGCCGGGTCGAGGGTGTAGAGGCGGCCGTTGTGCAGCACCAGGTCAGCGTGCTCGCCGACAACGGAGTGGGTGGAAGTGAATTGGTCGGAAGCGGTCACGGGGGAAACCTCAATATTCAAGACGAACAAAGATCAAATGTGGGAGCAGGCAAGCCAGCTCCCACATCAATCCCAGTGTTCACATAATCAGCGGTTGGCTCTCAGGCCCTCGACAAACCCGGCAATGCGCTGGCAGGCGTCTTTGAGGGTGTCGTCGGCGACGGTAAAGGAGATGCGCACAAAGCCCTCGGCACTGGCGCCAAACGCCTGGGCATCGAGTACCGAGACGCCGGTGGCACGGAACAGTTGCCAGGCAAAGTCCATGCTCGACAGCCCCGTGCGGCGCACGTCTACCAGCATGAACATCCCGGCTTGCGGCACCCGGCAATCGAGGTCGGTAATACCACCGAGGCCCGCTACCACCAGGTCACGCCGACGGCGATACACCGTGCGCGCATCGCTGACCACTTCGTCATCCAGTTCCAGGGCCTTGACCGCCGCTTCCTGGATAAACCCGGGCAAGCCATAGAGCATGCACAGCAGCAGGTTATCCAGGTGGCCCACCAATGCGGTTGGCGCTACTACCCAACCCACGCGCCAGCCGGTCATGGCGTGGGTTTTCGATAGGCTGTTGAGCACCACGGTACGCTCGGCCATGCCCGGCAGCGAGGCGATGCTCAGGTGTGGCTGGTCGTACGTGATTTGCCCGTAGACCTCATCGGAAATCACCCACAGGTCATGCTCACGGGCGACTTCGGCCACCAGCTCCAGCTCTTCGCGGCTGTAGACATTGCCGGTGGGGTTACACGGCGTGGCCAGGGCAATGCCCCGGGTCTTGGCGGTAATGGCTTTTTCCAGCGCCGCGCGGGTCAGGCGAAAACCGTTGGCCGCCGGTTGCTCGATGGTTGCGATGCGTGCACCGGAAGCGTGGATGCACGCTTCGTACGTCAGGTACATCGGTTCCGGCACCAGCACTTCGTCGCCCTGGCTGAACAGGCACAGCGAGGTGGCGAACAGGCCGTTTTGCGCGCCGGCCACCAGGGCCACGTTATTGGCGTGTACGGCAATCCCTTGCAGGCGGCTTTGCTTGGCGGCAATCGCTTCGCGCAGGGCCGGTCGGCCGAGGACGTGGGTGTAGTGAGTGTCGCCGGCGCGCAGGGCGTCGACGGCGGTTTCGCAAATGGCGCTGGCGGTGGCGAAGTCTGGATCGCCCACGCTCAACACAATCACATCTTCGCCACGACCACGGGCTTCGACGGCCGCGTAGTGAATATCCCAGGCGCTGACGGACTCGCCACTAATGCGCTCGACAAACGGTGAATAACGCATCCTTGTTCTCCTAAAATTGATTCAAGCCTGGCGCTGCGGGACTTTGCCCCAGCGCGAGAAGACGTGTTCGATCACGAACGCCAGGACAATGTAGATCACCGCCACGGCCAGCAGGGGTTCGTACACCCGCAGCGTCTGCGCCCGCACCAGGTTGGCGGCGCCGAGCAAGTCGGTGACGGCCACGGTGGAGGCCAGCGCGGTGGCCTTGAGCAGCAACACGGTCTCGCCGACCAATGTCGGCTTCACCAGCTCCAGGGCCCGTGGCAGCCAGACCCGGCGCAGCACCATCAGGCGCTTCATGCCAAAGGCCCGCGCAGCTTCGAGTTCGCCCCGTGGCACGGCCCGCAGCGCGCCGCGCAGCACTTCGCCGACATAGGCGCCGACACACAGAATCAGGGCCAGGGCCACGTACCAGAAACCTTCACGCAGGTACGGCCAGAGAAAACTGCCGCGAATCAGCGGGTAACTGGCAAACACACTGCCCACGCCGTAGTACAGGATGTAGATCTGCACCAGTAGCGGCGTGCCCCGGAATACCGCGGTGTAGGCGCGCAGCGGCGCACTGATCAGTGGGTTGGACGACAAGCGCCCCAACGCCACCAGCACCGCCAGCAAGAAGCCGAACACCCCGGACAAGGCCAGCAACTTCAGGGTGATACCCAGGCCGTGCAGCAGCTCGTTGGCAAAACTGTTGATCCATGAAAAGTCCATCAGCTGCGCTCCTTAGTGCTGCGGCATCCAGCGGTTGATCCGGCGTTCGAACACCCGGAAGGCGCCGTTGGAAACCAGGGTGATGATGAAATACACCGCTGCCACTGCCAGGTAGAACACCAGGTAATGCTTGGTAGAGCCGGCAGCCTGCTTGCCCACCGAGAGCAACTCGCTGTAGCCGACGATGCTGATCAACGCGCTGTCCTTGACCAACACCAGCCACAGGTTCGACAGGCCGGCCATGGCAAACGGCAGCATGCACGGCAGCAGCACCCGGCGCACCAGCAGCCAGCGCTCGATGCCAAAGGCCCGCGCGGCTTCCAGTTGGCCGACGGGAATGGCCTGGATCGCGCCACGAATGATTTCCGCCGAATAGGCGCCCTGGACGATGCCCAACACCAGCACCGCAGCGATAAAGCCGTTGACGGTCACGCTGTCGCGGCCCATCGCCGCCATCGCCATGTTCAGCAGGTCGGTGCCGGCGTAATACAGCAGCAAAATCAGCAGCAACTCCGGCACCGCGCGGTACAGCGTGGTGTAGAGGTTGGCCAGGCGTACCAGCCAGCGCGGGCCCTTGAGTTTGATCATGGCCACCAGCAGGCCGATGCCCAGGCCCAGCACAAAAGCCCCGGCGGAGATCTGCAAGGTCACCACCGCCCCTTGGAGCAGGGCGTTGAGCCAGCCGTCGGCGACGAACAGCTGGGTGAGTTCGGACAAAGAAATCATGGCGCTTTCCGTTGGACGTTATTGCGCGGAAATATCGACGCTGAAATAGCGGCTGCGAATTTTGTCGTAGGTGCCATCGGCCTTGATTGCCGCCAGCGCCGTGTTGAGCTGCTCGCGCAACGGGGTGTCACCCTTGCGCACGGCGGCCCCGATGCCCGACCCGAACAGCGGGTCTTTCGGCGCCAGGCCCTTGTCGGCCAGGCCGCTGCCGGCGGCGGACTTGAAGATCGGTTCGATGGTCAGGGCGTCGGCCAGCATCACGTCGATCCGCCCGCTTTGCAGGTCGGCGGTCATGTCGTCCTGGGTGTTGTAGTAGCGCAAGGTCGAACCCTTGGCGTAGTAGGCCTTGAGGTAGGTGGCGTTGGAGGTCGAGCCCTGCACGCCGATCAGCTTGCCTTTGAGGCCCTCGGGCGTGGTGACCAGCTCCAGGCTCTTGTCGGCGACCCACATGGCCGGGGTCTGGTAGTAAGGCGCGGTGAAGTCGATGACCTTTTCGCGCTCCTCGGTGATGCTCAGGGAGTTGAGGATCACGTCGATCTGGCTCGATTGCAGGGCGGGAATCAAGCCGTCCCAGGACACTTCCTTGAGCGGGCATTGGGCCTGCATGCGCTCGCACAGGGCCTTGATCAGGTCCGGCTCGAAACCGCTCCAGGCGCCATTGCCGGCTTTTTCGGAGAATGGCGGGTAGGGTTCCAGGGCGATGCCGAAGACGATTTTGTCGGCGGCAACGGCACTGTGGGACAGCACGGCGAGCACGCAGCCGGCGGCGAGGGATTTCAGAGAGTTGTGCATGGCTTGACCCTTTCGAAGTTATTGTTTTGAAGGATGGAAGCGGCAGTTCAAACGCGATTGTCCTGGGCCATGACGAACTGGCGGCAACGCTCGCTGGTGGGGTTCTGGAAGACTTGCTGTGGCGTGCCTTCTTCTTCAACCAATCCTTGGTGTAGAAACATGACTTTGCTCGATACGTCGCGGGCAAACGCCATTTCGTGGGTGACGAGGATCATGGTGCGGCCTTCTTCGGCGATGCCCTGGATCACCTTCAGTACTTCGCCGACCAGTTCCGGGTCGAGGGCCGAGGTGGGCTCATCCATCAGCAAGACGCGCGGGCGCATGGCCAGGGCGCGGGCGATGGCCACGCGCTGTTGCTGGCCGCCGGACAGGAAGGCGGGGAAGGCATCGCGCTTGCTGGCCAGGCCGACTTTTTCCAGCAGGTGTTCGGCGTGGGCGATGGCGTCCTTGCGGTCTTCACCCAGCACATAGACCGGTGCTTCGATGACATTTTCCAGCACGGTGCGGTGGGGCCACAGGTTGAAGCTCTGGAACACCATGCCCAGTTGCGTGCGCAGACGAGCGACTTGATCCGGGTCGGCAATCAGCGGGTTGCCGGCGCGGTCCTTTTTCAGGCGCACTTCTTCGCCGTTGATGCGCAGGCTGCCGCTGCACGGGATTTCCAACAGGTTGATGCAACGCAGCAGGGTGCTTTTGCCCGAGCCGCTGGAACCGATCAACGACACCACATCGCCTTCGTTGGCGCGCAGGGAAATGCCTTTGAGAACATGGTGCGCGGCGTAGCTCTTGTGCAGAGCATCAATGGCGACCACCGGGGTGACTGGGTTCAAGGGTTATCCCTCTTTATTTTTGTAAATTGATCAACCTGGACACCGCCCCCTGTAGGAGCTGGCTTGCCAGCGAAAAACGCAAGAACACCACGTTTATCCAGCGTGCCCACGTCATCGTTGACTACCCGCGCCGGCAAGTTTGGGAGTGCCGTGCTGAAGATCGAGAATAGCCACTGGCCATTTGAGGTCAATCGAGCATTTTTCCGTCGATCTTGAAATTTAATTCAACTGTCCGCTTTACGAGTGGCTATGTCTGACGGTCGATTACGGCTATGGTGCGGGTAACTTTGAGCAGGTGAACACCCATGCGTTACCCCTCCATGACCGCCTTGCGGGCGCTGGACGCGGTGGCCCGGCTGGGCAGCGTGTCCGAGGCTGCCACCGAGCTGAACCTCACCCCCAGTGCCATCAGCCACCAGATCAAGAGCCTGGAGCAGACCCTGGGTTTTGCCCTGACCGAGCGCACCGGGCGCAATATCCGCATCACCTGGCAGGGCGAGCGCTATGCCCGTGATATCCATGGGCTGCTGGCCAATATCCTTGAGGCCGGGCAGCGGTTCGATGGCCAGCAGGTCAGCGGGCGCCTGTGTATCAGCAGCCCGGCGGGGTTTGCCACTTATTGGTTGTGTACCCATATCGCCGACTTCCAGGCGCTTTATCCACAGGTCGAATTGCACCTGATTTCACCGCGCACGCCAGATGACACCAGCGACCACGGCGCCGACCTGTTTATTGCCTACGGTATGGGCGACTGGCCCAACCAGCATGTGCAGAAGATCGTTTCGCTGCGTTATTTTCCGGTGTGCAGCCCGCGCCTGGTCAACACCATGGGCGGCCTGAAGACCCCGGAACACCTGGCGGGCGCGCCGTTGCTGCACATGATCGACTACTCCGACTGGCGCGTGTGGCTGGCCGCCGCCGGGGCGCCGAATGTCGATGTGCAGCGCGGCATCGTGTTTGCCGATGCGCATTTTGTGCAGTCGGCGTGCATCGCCAGCCAAGGCATCGCCATGGGCGACAACTTGATCAGTGGCGAGGCCCTGGCCAGGGGCTTGCTGGTGCGGCCGTTCGAAACCGAGATCGAATCCAATCGCGGTTATTACCTGGTGGCCGATCATCAGAAAGTCGAGCGCCCGGTGGTGCAGGCGTTTGGTGAGTGGGTGAAGTCGCAGTTGGGCGGCGGGCTTTAGTTTCAGGCAATCCGTGAATTTTTTTTGCCAATGGCCGGTAAAATTTTTGCTTGTCCGCCCTCGGAGTGCCGCCTAAGGTCTGGCCAATCGACACAGAACAATAAGAAGGAAATGAGCAATGACCACCTGCGCCCAGTCCCTGGTTCGCCTGCTGGAAGGTTATGGGGTAGATACCGTCTTCGGTATCCCCGGCGTGCATACCGTCGAGCTCTATCGCGGCCTGCATGGCAGCCGCCTGCGCCATATCAGCCCGCGCCATGAACAGGGCGCCGGCTTTATGGCCGACGGTTATGCCCGCGCCAGCGGCAAGCCGGGCGTCTGTTTCATCATTACCGGCCCGGGCATGACCAATATTCTTACCGCGATGGGCCAGGCTTATGCCGACTCGGTGCCGATGCTGGTGATTTCCACCACCAACCGCCGTGAGCATCTGCGCCTGGGCCACGGGCATTTGCACGAGTTGCCCGATCAGCGCGCGATGGTCGCGGGGGTGTGTGCGTTCAGCCACACGTTGCAATCGCCTGAGCAATTGCCCGAGCTGCTGGCCCGCGCTTTCGCCGTGTTCAAATGTGCGCGCCCGCGCCCGGTGCATCTGGAAATTCCTCTGGATGTGCTCGACATGCCGGCCATCGATCTCAACCTGATGCCCCGCAGCCTGCCAGGCGCACCGGCCCCGGCCCCGGCTTCGCTGGGGGCAGCGCTGAAGCTGCTCAATGAAGCACGGCGGCCGCTGATCCTCGCCGGTGGTGGTGCCCGCGATTGTGCCGAGGTGTTGCAGCAACTGGCCGAGCGCCTGCAAGCGCCGGTGGCCCTGACCACCAATGCCCGTGGCTTGTTGCCGATGGGGCACCCGTTGTTGCTGGACGGTGTGCAGTCGTCGCGCCATGGCCGCTCGTTGTTTGACGAAGCCGATGTGATCCTCGCCGTGGGTACGGAGCTGGGGGAAACCGACTACGACTTCTTCGGCCTCGGACCACTGAAATTCAAGGCGCCGCTGATTCGCCTGGACATCGACCCCATGCAAGTCATGGGCGTGCAGCGCGCCCATGTCGGGCTGGTGGGCGACGCCCGCGAAGGGTTGCAGGCGCTGCTGGATGCAGTCAACCCACCCGCTCCGAGCGGGCGTTGGGCACTGGACAGCGTACAGCGGGTCAACCGTCTGGAGCGCGAGAGCTGGACTGCCAAGCAACAAGGTCTGCAAGGTCTGCTGGACCTGCTGCGCGACAGCCTGGTCGCCCCGCTGATCGTCGGTGACTCGACCCAGCCGGTGTACCAGGGCGCGGTGGGTTACCAGGCGCCGGCGGCCAACAGTTGGTTCAACGCCGGCACTGGCTACGGCACCCTCGGCTACGGGTTGCCGGCCGCTATCGGCTCCAAGCTGGCCAAGCCCGAGCGACCGGTGGTGGCGCTGGTCGGCGATGGCGGCTTGCAGTTTGCCAGCAACGAATTGATCGCGGCCCGTGAGGCAGGCGTCGGCGTGATCCTGGTGGTGTGGAACAACCAGTGCTACGGCGAGATCCGTGACTATATGCAGGCCCGTGAAATCGCCCCGCTGGGCGTGGATATCATGACCCCGGATTTTGCCGCCATGGCCCGCAGTTTCCATGTCGCCCACCATCGGGTCGACACACCGCGGGACTTGCACGCCTTGCTGCACACCCTGGGTGACATTCGCCAACCGGTGATGATTGAACTCGACGCCGCGCAATACCTGCAAAACGCCTGAACCTCCCCCGGCCCTGATCCATATCAACGGGCCACCTCTGAAAATCCGCTACAACAAAACCGGGGCTTACAAAGCCCCGGTTATCCGCCTGATGACCTCATAAAAACGTAAATAAACCTGTACCCAGGGGCCAACCCCCAGGCCAGGTGATTAAAGGAATAATGCGATGGCCCTTTCTCTGTCACGTCTGGCCTTGATGGGGGCGACGCTGTGTCTGGCGCTTCCCCTGCACGCCAACGAACCCGTCAAACCGGATACCGAACTGATCGCCCAGGGCAAATACGTGGCCCAGCTCGGTGACTGCATCGCCTGCCACACCGCCAAGCAAGGCCCACAGATGGCCGGCGGCCTGGAACTGAGCACGCCCATGGGCACCATCTATTCCAGCAACATCACCCCGGACCGCGAGACCGGGATGGGTGCCTACACCTTTGAACAGTTCGACCGCGTGATGCGCGAAGGTGTCACGCCGGCCGGTATGAACCTTTACCCGGCCATGCCGTATCCGTCCTACGCGAAGATGAGCGAAGAGGACATGCGTGCCTTGTTCGCCTACCTGATGCATGAGGTCAAACCGGTCAGCCAGGCCAACCTCGAAGCCGACATGGGCTTCCCATTCAACCAGCGCTGGGGCCTGGCGTTGTGGAACTTCATGTTCCTCGACAAACAACCGTTCCAGGCCGACCCGGCCCGCGATGCAGTGCTCAACCGTGGCGCCTATCTGGTCCAGGGCCTCGGCCATTGCGGTTCGTGTCACACCCCGCGCGGGATCGCCTTCCAGGAAAAAGCCATGAGCGACGCCGGCAGTGGCGGCGAGCACTACCTGGGCGGGGAAACCGTCGAACACTGGCGTGCCTTGAGCCTGCGCAACCTATGGACGGTGCAAGACACCGTGCAACTGCTCAAGACCGGGCAGAACCGTTTTGCCACGGTGTCGGGCAACATGGTGGACGTGATCCGTCACAGTACCCAGCACTTCACGGATGCCGACCTGACGGCCATTGCGACGTATCTCAAATCCCTGCCACCGGGCAAGGACGACCTGCCAATGCCGGCTGTCGCCAAAGGTCCTGCCGAGTTGCCCAAGGACTTGTTCACCAGCCGTGGCGGCCTGGGTTATATGCAGTTCTGCAGCGATTGCCACCGCAGCGACGGCGCAGGTGTGAAAGGGCTGTTCCCGGCATTGGCCGGCAACGCCGGCGTGGTTGCCAGCAACCCGACCTCGTTGCTGCACATCACCCTTACCGGTTGGGAAACCGCCGAGACCGCAGCCCATCCACGGGTCTACACCATGCCGGGCTTTGCACGCCTGGGGAACAACGAAGTGGCGGAAATCCTCACCTTTGTGCGCACGCGCTGGGGCAACGAGGGCTCGCCGATTAGCACCGCCCAGGTGAAGAAAATGCGTGACCAGCTCAACCCGGTCAGCACTGATTCCTCGGCCTTCGAAACGCCGCGCCTGGCCAACCTGCTGGCGGCGTCGAATACCGATCAAGTGGTGCGCGGCATGCGCTTGCACCTGCAAACCAAGGAACTGCTGCCTGATAACGTCGGCAACTCGCTGAACTGCACCAGTTGCCATCTCAACGCCGGCACCGTGGCCGATGGCTCGCCGTTTGTGGGCGTCTCGGCGTTCTTCCCCAGCTACGCCCCGCGTGCTGGCAAGGTGGTGAGCCTGGAAGAGCGCATCAACGGTTGCTTCCGCCGTTCGATGAATGGCAAACCAGTGCCGCCACAATCGGCGGACATGCAGGCGATGGTGGCGTACTTCGACTGGATGAAAAACAACACCAAGCCCGAGGACAAAGTCCCCGGCCGTGGCGTCGGCAAGATCGACCCGGCCATCAAGCCGGACATGGCCAATGGCGAGCAGGTCTACGCCAAGCAATGCGCGGTGTGCCACGGCAATGATGGCGAGGGCCTGGCCCGTGCTGACGGCACCCTGGTGTACCCGCCGCTGTGGGGCGAACAGTCCTTCAACATCGGCGCCGGCATGGCCCGCACCTACACGGCTGCTGCGTTCGTCAAACGCAACATGCCGATCGGTTTCCACGAGAAGTTCCCGCTGGGCCAGGGCGGCTTGTCGGACCAGGAAGCGGTGGACGTTGCCGCCTACTTCTCGCAAAAACCACGCCCGGACTTCCCGGACAAGGTGAAGGACTGGCCGAACGGCGGTAAGCCGGTGGATGCACGCTACTGACCCCCGCCCTGTAGGAGCCGGCAAGCCGGTTCCTACAACGCCAGTCGGAACGCCCGGCTCATACGTTCCTGTTCTTGACGGGATATGCCCATGGCGTTGGCCAGTGTCGGCCATTGGCGAACTACACCCTTGAACGCCTCGATAAGCCTATCCGCCTCATTGAGAGGTACCCTGAAATAGCCCGCCACCGAACGTGCCAGTTCCAGTTCCAGGGCGTTGTCATGCTCACTGATGTTGAGCTTCAGGCCTTGCCCGTAGTGATCCGGGTTCATATCGTAGGCCGGGGAAAGATGCCAGCCGCGACCGGGTTCTAACAGGAAGCCATGGTTACGCAGGTGATCGTCGGTATTGGAAACCAACAGGTTGAATACGATTCTGCACCACAGTTCCCGTAGGTCAGCCTGGGTGCTGGCGCCCTGGTTGATCAGCACCCGGGCCAATTCCAGGTAGCTGACGCCAGTCGAGCCGTCCTCTCCGTCGGTATGGCCAGTCAACGTCATCGCGCTGGCAAAGTGAATGCGTTGCCCTTGAGCGGTTCGATCAAAGCGCTTGACCCTGAAGCAGTGATGTTCACTGGCGTAGCGTTCAGCTTCCATGGCGGCGACACGCAGTCCGCATCCTTCGGCGAGCGATCCGATGATGTACTCCCAGGCACCGACATTGTGTTCATCGCGAAGGCTGGGGAACTTGGCGATCCACAGGTGACCGTCGGGGTCGACCACGCTGGCTTTTGGACGTGCGCCGCCCAATGAACCGCCCGGAGCAATCAGCATGCGTAACCACTCGACGCCTTCGATGGCGGTATTGTCGTGATCGTTTTCCAGTGCCCGACTTGCAGCCTCCAGTTGACGCAGTTGCACCAGCGGGGGAGCCGCCAACCCTTCGCGTTCATCAAGGAACGGACCCAGGTCATCCCGCTTGAAGCGCAGGGCGCCCACACGAAAGGCATCGTGAACGCCCAGCAAGTAGTCCGATTCAAAGAGGCGGGTATGAGAGGGGACCCGTGCTGCTCGCTTGTCGCGATCCAGTCGACGGTTCATCAACATACGCCCCCATCGGTCCGGGCTGGAGTCGCTGAAAACACCGAAGGTATCCCGGCCTTGCGCGGGGTATTGAGGGCCGTCAAACAGACCTATACGAGGATCGATCGGAGCCAGGGCCAGCAGTGGGTCGGCCAGTGCCGCCTGCTCATACTCAAACTCAAACAGCTCGCCGGCACCTCCCCGGCGAGCATGCAAAAAGCCCAGGCGGCGTGCTGTGCCAAGTTGCGCCCAGTCGGCATACACAGCAATCCGGGTCATGGTTTGGAGCTCTTGTTGACGGGGTTGACGATTAACCCGGAAAGTTTGGAGGCCGCTGTCACTGGCTCATGAGGTTGGAGGTAGGGGGGCGCGTCAGGCGCGGCGACGATGCCGAAGGATGATTTGGGTGTTCTGCGTGTTTTGTTCAGTAGCTGCGAGTCTTGCAGATGCCGGCCCAATTTGTCGCTTTCGGCAATTAGGGCAATATCCTGTTCCAAGCCCAATACCTGCAGCACGGACAGGTAGGCGCCGATGGTGACACCGGCAGCGCCACGCTCCAGTGCCCGCAGGGTCATCTGCGACATGCCGGCCCGTTCCGCCACTTGTTTGGCAGTCAGCTTGCGTCGCAAGCGGGCCAGGCGCAGGCGCTCACCGAGATCCACCAGCAGTTGCTGGGTCATTGGAAGGAGCGGAGCAGTTTTGTTGGCCATGAGTGCAATTATTCCAGCGCTTTAATCTTAAAGATGAAGGAATACTAGCACTTCAATCTGAGTGCAATTATTTTAGTGTTTTAAATTGTTTTTTCGCCAGAATAATTGCACTTTATTGTTCTTGCCTGGCTTTTAGTCGAGTTGTGCCAGGCATGCTTCAAAAATATCCAACCCTTGCTCCAGCACCACCGGCTCGATGGTCAGCGGTGCCAACAGGCGGATGATGTGTCGGGCCTTGCCGCTGGGCATCAGTAGCAGGCCGGCATCGCGGGCCAGGTTCAATAGTTGGTTGAGTTGCGCGGTGGCTGGGGTGCCGTCGGGTTTTATCAGCTCGATTCCCCGCATGGCGCCGACCCCGGTCAGGCGGCCGAGGTAGGGCGAGCGTTTTTTCGCCTGCCAGGCGGCATGGCGCCTGGTGATTGCGGCCTCCTGTTGTTCGCCCCACGCTTGCAGGTTTACATCGCTCATTGCATCCAGGGTGGCCAGTGCGGCTGCGCAGGCAATGGGGTTGCCCGAGTAGGTGCCGCCCAGTCCGCCTTTGGGCAGGTTGTCCAGCAAGGCCTTGCGCCCGACCACGGCGCCCAGTGGCACGCCGCCAGCGATGCTTTTGCCCAGCAGGATCAGGTCGGGTTCGATGCCCAGGCGCGAGAAGGCGAAACGCTGGCCAGTGCGGCCAAAGCCGGATTGGATTTCGTCGGCGATCAGCAGGATGCCGTGTTCATCGCACAGGTGGCGCAGGGCTTTGGCAAATGGGGGGTCGAGGGCGAGGAACCCGGCTTCGCCCTGTACTGGCTCGATGATGAAACAGGCGACGTCGGCGATGTCGATTTCGACGCTGAACAAGCGCTCCATGGCCTTTAGCGCATCACCTGTGGTCACCCCATTGTCTGCGCTGGGGTAGGGCAGGTGGTAGACCGGGCCGGGCAGGATCCCGACTTTTTGCTTGTAGGGCGCCACCTTGCCATTGAGGTTGAGGGTGGCCAGGGTGCGCCCGTGGAAGCCGCCGTCAAAGGCAATCACTGCAGTACGGCCGGTGACGCCACGTGCGATTTTCAGCGCATTTTCGCAAGCTTCGGCGCCGCTGTTGGTCAGCATGCCGCTGACCGGGTAACTCACCGGGATAAAGGCGCTGAGCCGCTCCATCAACTCGATATAAGGCGCGTGCGGCGCGGCGTTGAACGCGTAATGGGTGAGTCGGGTGGCTTGTTCGCGAATGGCTTCCACCACGCCGGGGTGGCAATGGCCGAGGTTGAGCACACCAATGCCGCCGACAAAGTCTATATAGCGCTTGCCCGCGGTGTCCCAGACCTCGGCATTGCGCCCGTGGCTCAGGCAGATGGGGTGGACGATGGCAATCGACTGGCTGATGCTTGCGTGGCTCATGGATCACGGGCTCGGAAAGGGCGGTGTGCGCCTATCTAAGCTGCGTGCCCCATGGCCCCGCAAACGAAATAAAGTCGCCGGGTCATTCGCAAAAATCGGGATGTGCCAATGCATTGCAAGCCATGACACAGATCCAATGTGCGGGCTTGCACATTCAGGTCTTGGCGGTCTGCTGCGCCATGTACTCCACGATCCACTGCAAAAATGCCTTCACCTTGGGGATCTCCCCGGCATGTTCGGCATGGGCGATAAAGTGTGCGCCGCTGCTGGGCATCGCGTAGTCCCATGGCACCACCAGACTGCCCTGGGCCAGTTCGTCGGCCACCAGGTAGTGCGGCACCAATGCCACGCCGTAGCCGGATTGCGCTGCACGAATGCACATGTAGAACGTGTCGAAGCGCGGCCCGTGATAGCTGTTCTGTGAGTGCAGGCCCTGTCCCAGGAACCACTCGTGCCAGGCCTCGGGTCGTGAGGTGCATTGCAACAGGGTGTGGCTCGATGAAGCATCACTGCCCTGGGCGACAAATCCCGGCGCACACACCGGCACCACTGCTTCGCGAAACAGCTCGATGCAGGTGGCGCCCGGCCAGGAGCCCTGGCCGAAGAAGAAGGCGATGTCGGCCTTGGCCTGCAGCACGTCGAAGGGTTCCAGCTCGTTGCGGATATCCAGATGGATGTTCGGGTGGCGGGCAGCAAAGTCCTTGAGCTTGGGCACCAGCCAACGATCGCCGAAAGTCGGTTGAGTGGCGATGCGCAGCACTTCGGTCTCGCCGCCGTAGGTGAGGATGTAACGGCTGGAAATGTCCACCTGGGTCAGGATCTTGTGTACTTCCGCCAGGTACAACGAGCCCGCCGGCGACAGGTACAGACGCTGGCGCACCCGCTCGAACAGCTTGTGGCAGAGCATTTCCTCCAGTTGCGCCACTTGCTTGCTCACCGCACTTTGGGTCAGGTGCAGTTCCTCGGCGGCACGGGTGAAGCTCAGGTGACGGGCCGCAGCGTCGAAGCATTGCAGGGCTGTCATCGAAGGGGTCAAGCGTTTTGAAATCATGGGAGTTCATTCCAAACAGGAAGGAGCCTTTGCCTAAACGTCGTTTGTGACCCAGGTGTAAAGCCGTTGATACTGACCGGCGACACTATAAATAAACTGGCCCGGGTTTGCGGCGCCAAATAAGAACGACCGACACGGAGAGCCTTGCATGAAGCATCTTAAATCCACCCTGGCGGCACTCACCGCTGCTGCCGTCATGAGCTTGGCCGGCGTAGCTCATGCGGGCGCGACCCTGGACGCGATCCAGAAAAAGGGCTTTATCCAATGTGGCGTCAGCGATGGTTTGCCAGGCTTCGGCGTGCCGGACGCCCAGGGCAAGATGACCGGCATCGACGTTGATGTGTGCCACGCCGTCGCCGCAGCCGTGTTCGGCGATGCCTCGAAGGTGAAATTCACCCAACTGACTGCCAAGGAGCGTTTCACTGCGTTGCAGTCAGGGGAAATCGACCTGATATCGCGCAACACCACCTGGACCAGCTCCCGGGATTCCGGAATGGGGTTGGTGTTTACCGGCGTGACCTATTACGACGGCATCGGTTTTCTGGTGAACACCAAGCTGGGGGTGGCCCATGCCAAGGAACTGGATGGCGCGACCATCTGCATCCAGGCCGGCACCACCACCGAGCTGAACGTCTCTGATTACTTTCGCGCCAATGGCATGAAATACACCCCGATCACCTTCGACACCGCCGATGAAAGCGCCAAGGGCCTGGAAGCCGGACGCTGCGATGTGCTGACCACTGACCAGTCGGGCTTGTACGCCCAGCGGATCAAGATGGCGCATCCGGCTGAGTTTATCGTGCTGCCGGAAGTGATCTCCAAGGAACCCCTGGGCCCGTTGGTGCGCAAGGGCGACGATGACTGGTTCAGCATCGTCAAGTGGACGCTGTTTGCCATGCTCAATGCCGAAGAGATGGGCATCACTGCGCAAAACGTCGAAGAACAGGCCAAGACCACCAGAAACCCGGATATCGCCCGTCTGTTGGGTGCCGACGGTGAGTACGGCAAGGACTTGAAGTTGCGCAAGGACTGGGTGGTGCAGATCGTCAAGCAAGTGGGCAATTATGGCGAGGTGTTCGAGCGCAATATCGGCCAGGGCAGCGTGCTGAAGATCCCGCGCGGCCTCAACGCCCTGTGGAACAACGGTGGCATCCAGTACGCGCCACCGGTGCGCTAGCGGTCATGGTGACACCCGGTTCTTGCCCGCGGCCTTGGACCGGTACAGCGCCTGGTCTGCCCTGGCCATCAGGTTGGTGGGTGTCTCGTCATTGAGGCGCTGTACCACGCCCAGACTCAAGGTCACCTTGAACTCGCCCACGCTGGGTAAGTCGAGGATGGCCAGGCGGATGCGCTCGGCCAGGATCCTGGCGGTCTCCACCGTGCTTTTGGGCAGGATCACCATAAATTCATCGCCGCCCCAGCGCGCCAGGAGGTCGCCCTGGCGCACGCACTGTTCCAGGCGCTCGACTACCTGTAACAGGGTGCTGTCGCCTACGGCGTGTCCGTGCTGGTCGTTGATCGACTTGAAGTCATCGACATCCATGGCAATCACCGCCAATGGCAGGCGAAACCGCTGGGCGCGCTCACATTCTTCCAGTAGGGCTTTTTCCAGGCGGTAGCGGTTGGCGATACGGGTCAAGGTATCGCGCTCGGCCAGGGAGCGGTTTTCGTCCAGTTGCAACCGCAATTGTTGGTTGACCCGCGACAGTTCGCGAGTGCGTTCGGCCACCAGTGCTTCAAGGGATTGATTGCGCCGCTCAAGCTGTTCCATGGAACGTTTGCGCTCATGAATACTGCGGTGGGCGCCGACCATGCGCCACACCGAGCCGTCGGCATTGCGGGCGATCACGTAGCCACGGTCTTCGATCCACAGCCAGGTGCCGTTCTTCTTGCGGCAGCGGTATTCGGCTTGATAGTGGGTGGTGCGGCTGCAGATGTAGTCGTCGAAGACTTTCATCACATGGGGATAATCGTCGGGGTGGATCACGCTTTCCCAGGTGAAGACCGTGTTTTCCAGGGAGTGGTGGTCGTAGCCGAGCATCTCGTACCAGCCGGGGTTGCGATAGACGAACCCAGTGTTGGCATTCCAGTCCCAAACGCCATCGCTGACCAGTTCCATGATGGCATGGGCCAAGTCAGCATTGACGTCGAAAAGCTCATTCTTCAACGGATCCATATCGACCATCTGCGCGCTCCCTGCGAGGATGCTGGCTCATTCTGGCCAGTCAGGTGTTAACGCCGATACTCCGTGGCTGGACGTACTGTACAACGAGGTTTGGCCGCATAGAAAGAGCCTACAGGCTTGTGGCTAAAAGCCACTATTTCCGGGGGCTCAAGGCTATTGCGGCTCCATCATGCGGGTGGGTGGCAAGCCATTGGCATTGTGCTGGTAGATTGCCTCGGGCTGCCCTTGCTCGTTGAAGAATACCTGGCCGATGCCCGCACTGTTCCAGAGCCGTTCGCCGGCTTCGGCGTGTGCCGGGATATACGGCACCACTTGCATGCGGCGGCGCCGAGTCAGCCAGTTCAAGGGCGAGCGTGGCGAGTAGAGCCAGCGGTTGAGGCGGTCAAACCACTCCAGCAGGCGGGGTGGGAATTGGTTCTTGATGCCACTGCTGGTGATCTGCCAGATCTGCGGCCCGGCATTGCGATGGCGGATCAGCACTTTGTAGACGAACGAGTAATGCACATCCCCCGACAAGATCACGTAGTTACCCGGGGTGCGTGAGTGGCGGAAGATATTCAGGATCACTTGCGCGGCGCCACGGTGAGCCATCCAGTTTTCCGCATCGACCAACAGCGGGTAGCCGCACCAGCTGAAGACTTTCTGCACCGTCTCGATCAGCTTGACGCCGAAGATCGGCGCGGGCGAAACGATGATGGCTGACGGATGGTCGAGCAGTTCCTGTTGCAGTTCGCTCAAGGCTTCCCAGTCCAGCAGGCCGGACGGTTGTTTGAGGGTGAACTCACTGCGCCAGCGCCGCGTGCGGGTGTCGATGACGACCAGCGCGGGAGTGGTGGGCAGCACGTAGTGCCATTGCTGGAACTGCAGCAGATCTTCCAGCAATTGGTCCTGGGTGGGTGCGTGCAGGTGATTGTCGTGGTCCTGGACCGTCGCGGCCAGGGCCAGGGTTTTTTCCACCAGTTGAGCGAAGGCATCGGGGTTGTTGCCCCAGCCCTGGCAGAGCATGTAGGCCAGCAAGGCGTTGCCGATGATGCGCTTGGAGAATGGGTTGCCGTAGGCGGTCTGTTCCCACTGGGCGCTGAGGTTCCAGTCATCGGTGATGTCATGATCATCGAAGATCATCAGGCACGGAACGTGGGCGAACACCCGGGCGACACCGGCCAGGCCGTCGCGAAACTTATCCACAGGCACCTGCTCGCGGGCGTAGCGGGCCTGTTCCTCAGGTGCTAGCCGTGCGGGCGGTTGCGGGGTGATCAGGGTCCAGGGTGTCGGCGACCAGGCCAGCAGGTACATCGCCATGACTTCGGCGAAGGTCACCAGGTGGTTGTCGGCGGTGCTGCTGGTGAAGATCGGTTTCTTCACCCCGCCAAAAAAGCGTTCGCGCAAGGTCTCGTTGCTTTCCAGGGCCGGCAACAGATCGGCGCGATGGTAGTAGCTGGCGGGGTGATCGTAGAGCCTGGTGCTGTCGTCCACCACCGCGCCATCGAGGTGTTCATCGAACAGACCCAGACGGGCAATCAGCCCATGAATGGCACGCAGCATCGGCCCGGCTACGTCGTCGGCATACACCTGGTCGCCACTCATCATCAACAGGGCGGGACGCTGTTCCAGGCTGCGGTCTTCGGCCAACAGGCGATCCGCGCACAGCAGGCCTTCATCGGCGTAATGGTGGGGTTTGCGGCAAGAACCGTGCAGCAACTGGCGAATACGGCTGTGCAGGATGAAATCCGGGCACCGGGCATTGGCATACAGCAGGTGCGGCGCCCATTGGGCGATGCCGGTTCCATCGTTGAGCAGCAAGTCATAGCTGATGGGCACGTCCTGGGGGAGCGGCGTGGCCAGCGGTACATCGATCAGGTGGATAAAGGCTGCGCGGCCCACGGGAATGACCCGGCAGCGGGTGGCGTCGAGATCGATCTCCAGGGACTGCTGGCACTCGTCCTGGCGAAACTGCAGCCGCAAGGTCAAGGCCAGTGCCCGGCTGCCCACCAGCCACAACACCAGGCGCCCCGGCTCCAGGCGACGCAGCAAGGGGCCGGCGAGGACGGCGGGTAGTGAAGCGGCTTGCAACATGAAGAACACGGCTCTATGCGGGAAAGGATGGCAGAGGATAGCGCAATGGATGTCGGCGTTTTGTCAAAGTAACAGGGGCGGGCAGCCTTGATCACTACAGCATGTTTGCCCGCTCTAGGCTGCTGACCGACGACTCTCCCTGGGCAATCAGCCAGCGCAGCACATCGCTCACCGCCACGCGGTGTTGGCGTTCGATCCAGCGTACGCCTTGTGGGGTGTACTGTTCCACATACCGGCTGAGCACCAGTTGATGTTGGTCGGCAGACAATTGCAAACGGGTTTCCCGACAAATCAGCGCGCGATCACCCCGTTTGTGTATCTTCTGCTGCAGGAGCATGGAGCTGGCATCAGAAATCATCGCCTGGGCCTTGTGTGCATGAGGTTGCGGTGGGTGTTGTCGCCCCTTCCTTGCCTTCCAGCACATAGGCTGCGCGGTGTTCAGCCACGACGTTACGCAATGCGCTGTAGTAATCGGGCAACTGTTGCAGGCTGTCGGTCAGTGGCAGCAGGGCTGCCCGGGTGTCTACGGTGTCGCCGACCAGGCTGATGGTGCCCAGGGTTTGCACCGTGTCGCTGTCGCCCAGTGGCGCCACCAGGAAACTCAGCACTTTACCGGCAGCATCTCGACTGTTGCCGGTACCCAGTAACGGCAGTTCGACGATTGGCCCGTTACCGATGCCCCATACACCGAATGTCTGGCCGAAGTCGGCCGTGTGGCGGGGAATGCCCAGCGAGTCGGAGACATTCAACAGGCCCACCAGACCCACGGTGGTGTTGACCGCGAATCGTCCCAGCGTGTTGACGGAGCGCTGTGGGTTGCCTTGCAGCAGGTCGTTGATAAACACCTTGGGTTCACTGAAGTTGCTGGAGAAGTTATGCACACCCTGCTGGAAAAAATCCGGCAGGTGTTGATAGCCACGGGCGACAGGTGCCAAGGCATAGTCATCGACGGTCCGGTTGAACGCAAAGACCCCGCGATTGAACGGCTCGACGGGGTCGTACACCGGGTAATCAACCTGCGCACAGCGCACGTTCGCCTGTGGCGCGGGGCTGGCACAGCCTGTCAGGTACGAAACAGTCATCAACAGTGCAGCCTGGCGAGCCAGGTGGCGGGGATACGTCAGCGCACGCATAAACACAGTCTCCGAAAAAGGGAGGCCGATGCTGGCATTCGCAGCTTGCCTGAAGATGTCTGCTTTATGACTGCGATGACGCTTTGTTGCAGGATTGAAATATGTGACGAGTCGCTGCGAATGGTTTTGAATGTCGCCTCGACCAAGCCAAGTGATGCCAGCCGGTGAGCAACCTTTTAATCGTGGACGATGACCTTGAGGTCCTCGCACTGCTGAAGAAATTTTTCCTGCAACATGGCTACGCGGTACGGACCGCAGCCAATGGCACAGCACTGTGGGCGGCCATGGAACAGCAGGTTGCAGACCTGATCATCCTCGACCTGATGCTGCCGGGCGACAACGGCCTGTTACTGTGCCAGCGCCTGCGCCAGCAATACGCCACGCCGGTGATCATGCTGACCGCCATGGGCGAACTCAGCGACCGGGTGGTGGGCCTGGAAATGGGCGCTGATGACTACCTGAGCAAACCCTTCGATGCGCGTGAGTTGCTGGCCCGGGTGCGCGCAGTGTTGCGCCGTGCCGGTGAAAGCCGGGGCCCCTCGGGCGACAGTTCACGGCCGTTGATTCGCTTCGCCGGCTGGCAACTGGACCTTACCCGGCGCGAATTGCGCTCGCCGGACCAGGTGATGATCCCCTTGTCGTCCGGGGAGTTCGACCTGCTGTTGGTGTTCGTCGAGCATCCTCAGCGGGTGTTGTCGCGCGAGCAGCTGTTGAACCTGGCCCGTGGCCACAGCCACGATGCGTTTGATCGCAGTATCGACGTGCAGGTCAGCCGTCTGCGGCGCAAGCTGGAGTTCGATACCAAACGCCCGGCGATGATTCGCACGGTGCGCAATGGCGGCTATCAATTTACCGCCAGTGTGAGTCGCTCATGAAGCGTCCTCGCGACACGGTGGCCCGCTGGATTGCCCTGACCATCCTGATCGCCATGTTCACCGCCCTGGCGCTCAATACTCTGTTTTCGCTACTCGCCGGCGTCTGGGCCCGACCACCCTTGAGTGAAACCGGCCTGCTGGACAAGGTGGCGGTGATTGTCCGGATGATCGAGACGGCGGATCCTGCCCAGCGCCCCAGCCTGGCCCGCTCGGCAGGCGACAGTATGTTCAGCGTGCATTGGGCGGTGGATGCCAAGCGTTTCGGCTTGCCCCAGGTCAAGAACGATGATTACAGCACGGGAAAAGAGCTGTTCGTGAATGCGCTGGCCTGGCCAGAGCGCCGGGCCGAGGGCTTTGAGCCGGCTGACTGGGCAGGTCCCGGTGGGCACTATGCGTTGCTGGTGGAACTGACCGATCACTCGTGGCTGATGTTCAGCGCCGCGTCGCGCAGTTGGGGGCTTGCCGAAGGACCGCGTAGCGTCATCGTGTTGGTGCTGGTGCTGATTTCCACCGCGCTGGTGACCCTGATTGCCACCCGGCGCCTGGCGAGGCCCTTGCAACATTTCGCCCTGGGTGTCCGGCGTTTTGGTGCCGACTTCCGGGCGCCGCCGATCGAGCCGGTGGGCCCGGAGGAAATTCGCCAGGCGATCCTGGCATTCAACGGCATGCAGGCGCAGTTGCAGCACTTTATCCAGGACCGCACCCAGATGCTCGCGGCCATTTCCCATGACCTGCGCGCGCCCTTGACGCGGCTGCGGCTGCGGGGTGAATTCATTGAGGACCGCGATCAGCAGCAGAAACTGTTTCGCGATGTCGATGAAATGCAGGCGATGATCAATACCGCCCTGGAGTTCTTTCGCGACGATGCACGCCTGGAGCAGGCCACGGCGCTGGACTTGTCCGAGTTGCTGCAAACCCTGGTGGATGATTATCGTGACCAGTCCATCGATATCGCCTTCAGCGGTCCGCCGCGCCTGGTGTATTTCGGCCGGCCCCTGGGGCTCAAACGGGTGATGACCAACCTGGTGGACAATGCGATCCACTACGGCCACGCGCCCGAAATCCAATTGCAGCAACAGCCGGGGCAAGTGGTGATTCGTGTGCTGGACCGTGGGCCGGGGATTCCCAGCGGACTTCACGAACAGGTCTTCCTGCCGTTTTTCCGCCTGGAAGGTTCACGCAACAAAAGTACGGGGGGTGTCGGTCTGGGGCTTTCCAGCGCCCGGGCGATTGTCCTGGAGCATGGCGGCACCCTGACCCTGCGGGACCGCCTGGGCGGCGGGTTGGAGGCGGTGGTGATACTGCCGGTGTAGTGAGGAGGGTGATCCATTGCAGATGTGAGCCGTATTCAATGCAGGGATGAATCCGGCCCCAAGGCTTGTTGTACACAGTCGAGCAAACGCTCAGTGCTCCATGGCTTGGGCAGGAATCTCACGGTGCTGCCCAATTGCGCCGCCATCGCTGTGTTGCCCGAGGTCAGGACCACGGGCAATGAAGGCCAACGGTGCGCCACTACTCGGCTCAGGTCATACCCGTTGAGCAGTCCAGGCATCTGGATATCACTGACAATCAAGTCCACCGGATCACTGGAGCGTTCTAGAAAAATCATCCCCTCATCCGCCGATGGAAACGAAATGACCTGTGCGCCGAATTCTTCCAGCACATCCACCATGAGTGAGCGAATGATTTCGTCGTCTTCCAATACCAATATCGATGGCTGAGCCATGATCACTACTCCACCATCAGAGGTCAGTAAGGTGGAGTGGGCGATGAATGGATAGGTTCGATTGGATATTTTATATTCGATGGGTGGTCATTTGGCTGGTTTTCCCCCTCAGAAGCGCTCATCCAGCAGGGCTGGCAAGGTCAGTTCCTTGACGAAGCTGGCCGATGACAGGCTCAAGGCCATACGCACCACCTGCACCACATCGTGTACCGGGATCAACTGCCCGTCGCCGCGTTGTTCGGCCTCTTGCCTGGATGTGCTCAACGGATCTTCGGTATTCAGGTAGCCCAGGTTCAGGCAGGTCACACCCAGGCGCTGGTGCCGATAACCTTCGCGCAGAGCATCGGCCATGCCACGCAAGGCGAATTTCGATGCGCCGAACGTGACTTCCGGACGACCGCTCTGGGGCAGGCCCGAGGTCGAGCCGGTAAGGATGATGCGTGGGTTCGGGCTCTTCAGCAGCACGGGCAGCAGGCGCTTGATCAGCAGCAGCGGCGCGGTGACGTTGCAACTGACAATGGCTTCCAGCTGCGTATCCTCGTCCTTGAGAAAACTGTAGGCCTCGTCGAACGCCCGTTCTTCCCAGATGCCCAGGTTATAGATCAGCGTGTCCAGGCCGTCCTGCACCACCGCTTGTTCGATGAGTTGCGCGGCCTGTGCTGGCTGGCCAAGGTCGGCTTCCACCCACAGCACTTCGGCGCCGGTCGCGGATACCAGGTTGGCAGGACGGCTGCGCGAGACACCGACCACGGTATCCCCCACACCACCCAGACCTTCCATAAATGCCCTGCCCAAACCCTTGCTTGCACCGACCACCATGGTTCTCATCGATCTCTCCTGAACTGACGTGCTGATGGGAGGGCGCATGCAAACAGAGGGGGCGAGTGATGGCAATTGAATGGCTGTATCCAAATGTTTTGCCGGGGCAGGGCGCGATCTGCCTCCGATTGATTTAGAGTGATGGCCTTTTGATATTTATCCGGCTGTAGCCAAGGACGAAAAATGAAACGGATCGAACGCGACTTCATCACCCTGTTCAATTGCCTGTGGTACCAGGACTTTCCGGTGGAGGTCGATGCCGTCACCAACCGTGCAGGCTGGACGATTCATGTGGGGGTGGTGATGCGCCAGTGTGCCAAGCTGCTCGGTGCGCGTGCCTATTTCGAACAGAGCGGGCGCACCGATGCCGTTTTGAGATTCCCTGACAAAAGTGTCCTGTCCCATGTCGAATGGGAGTGGGATGAGCCCCATAACGAAAAGGTGAAGGAAATCACCAAGCTGTTAAAACAATCTGAACCTGCGGTGTTCTCCACCTTCGTGTCCTACAGCACCAACAGCCATTTGCCTGCTGCCATCGAGAGAGCTTCCCGGCTCTGGGCTGATGCCAGCAAGCCGCTGATTTTCTTTATCGTGACCTTCAAGCAGGTTGGGCGCGACCGACATTTTCTGGAGCTGCATACATACGTTTTCAGCCGCGGCAAATACAAGAAAATCCGTATACAGCCTGCCCTGCCTTGGCAGATCGACCGGGCACGCTTCAACAACCTGGACGAGGACAAGTAAACAGTAGGCATAATTGCCGCCTTTGCCGCCTGAAGCCCCCGATCTGGAGCCCCCGATGAAACTCGTTGCCTTGCTGCCCCTTTTACTCACGGCCACGCTCTTCAACACTTCGGCGACGGCAGCGGGTGATGCCGAGGCGGGTGGCAGGTTGTTCACCAAGACGTGTGGCGGTTGCCACAGTGTCGGGCTGAACGCCCGTGGCGGCTTCGGGCCGCAGCTCAATGGGGTGATCGGGCGGCTGGCGGGCGCTACGGCGGACTATCAGTATTCCGACGCGATGAAAAACTCAGGCGTGGTGTGGACGCGGGAAACACTCGCGGCCTATATCGAGAACCCGAAGAAAGTGGTGAGTGGTACCCGCATGATTTTCTGGGGGATCAGCGATCAGGAGAAGATCGAGAATCTGCTGGCGTATCTTGAGACCTTTCAGGCGCAATAGCCGCATTGCAGGAGCCGGCTTGCCGGCTCCTGCAGGATAGGCACTGATTTCAACTGCCCTGTGGTGTTTCCCCGCGTGCCAGCCGCGCATTGATGTCGTCGATCACCGCCGGCAGGTCGACGATGGTATCGATCAGGTAGTGCGGGCGTGAACCCTCAAACATCTGGGTAATGCGCTCGCGCTCCTGCGCCAGTTCCTCGGCCGGCAGCGCCTTGAATTGCGCGTAGGTAAGGCCCAGCGCGTTGCCGGAGCAGGTCAGTGCCACCGTCCACATCCCGGCACTGCGTCCTTCCAGAATCCCCGGCCAGGTGTCATCGACCTTGACGCACGCCGCCACATCGCTGATGCCCAGGGCTATCACATTGGCCAGGGCCTGGGCCGGATGCGGGCGCCCGTTGGGCACTTCATCAGTCGCCACCACATGATCGGCCACGTAGCCGTTTTGTCGCGCCAGCTCGACCACCTTGGCCATTACCACGGCCGGATAGCCCGAGCAGGAGCCGATCTTCAAGCCCTTGCCACGCAGGGTTTCAATCGCCTCCAGCGCACCGGGAATCACCGCCGAGTGCAGGGCGATTTTCTCGATCTGCAACGGCATGAAACGCTCATACAGGGCGGTGACGTCCTCGTCGCTCGGCTGGCGGTTGAATACGGCGCGATAACGTTCGGCAATCTGCGGCTGATTACACAGGGTGCGGATGTGATCCCACTTGCCCATGCCCATCGGTCCGCGCGCTTCCTCCAGGGAAACGGCGACGCCGAACTCGGCAAAGGCCTCGACGAAAATCTGCGTGGGTGCGAAGGAGCCGAAGTCGACGACGGTGCCGGCCCAGTCCAGGACCACGGCTTGCAGCTTGGAAGGTGGTTGGTAGTTCATGGTCAATCTCCATTTTCGGGTATGAGCAGGCCGTCCCTCGATAAATGAGGTAAGCCGGTTGAGTGCAAAAGGGTGAAGCGAATCAGGTAGCCGGTATGGGGCTGGCCTCGAACAGTTCGGCGATCATCGGGCGGTTGCGCCGGATGCCCAGGCAACACAGGTGGTAGTCGATGGAAAACGGGTGGTCGACAAAAGTGATCGGCGTGGTGCCCGGTGTTTCGGCGTATTCCACCGCCGACACAAAACCAATGCCGATACCCTTGGCGATGGCATGCACGATTGCCTCGCGACTATTGAGCTGCATCACGCAGTTCAGGTCCACACTCAGGCGCTTGCAGCTCTCTTCCACCAGTTGGCGGGTGCGTGAGCTGCGTTCGCGCATGACCCAGCGCTCCTGGCTGATCTGTTCGACGTGGACCTCTTTCTGCGCCGCCCAGGGATGGTCATCGCGCACCACCGCGATGATCGGGTAACGCCGATACAGCTGCGTATCGAAGCGTTGGTCAAACTCCGAGAGGGCCAGGATTGCCACATCGATATCAAAGTTGAACAGGCGGTCGAGGGTTTCCTTCTCCGGGGAAAACGAGGTCTCCAGCTCGATATCCGGGTGGCGTTGCATCAGCTCGTACGTCAGGTTCATTGCAATCGGCGGCGACACCGCGCCCAGGCGCAGCATCCCGGTCTTGCGCTGCTTGAAGCTGTGCAGCAATTGCATGGCTTCATCCTCCTGGCCGAACAGGCCCTGGGTGATCCCGTAGAGCGCGTGCCCGGCCGAACTCATCTCGATAAAGCGCCCACGACGGTGGAACAACTCCACCGAGAACTGCTTTTCCAGGGCGTTCACCTGCTCGCTGACCGTTGGCTGGCCGACGCTCAAGTACTCGGCGGCGAGGGTGAAGCTGCCGGTCTTCGCCACCGCATGAAAGGAACGCAGCCACTTGTGGTACTGGTACATAACCCATCCTGTTCCAGGGCTCAGCCGAGCCGGTTGATCAACGGCGGATAAACAGGGCTACCACTGCGCTGCACAGGCAGGCCGAGGTGACGACGATGAAGATCAGCGACGTATTGCCGGTACTGTCGAGCATACTGCCGATCAGCGGTTCCGCCAGGCCAGCAAACAGATAAGACGAGAAGTTCATCACACCCGTGGCCGTGCCTGCGCGCTTGGCGCCTACCAAGTCCGGGCACAGGGCCCAGAAGCTGGATGCCGGGCCGTAGACAAAGAACCCGCACAGAAACAGCGCGACCAGGCCGACCGCGCTGTGGGGCGGCAGGCTCCACATCCACAGGCTGGTGGCGGCGCCGAGGAACATATAGAGCATGATCGCCAGGTAGCGCTTGGAGCCGAACAGCTTGTCGGACACCCAGCCATTGCTCAGGGCGCCGACGGCCATGCCGACGGGCAGGGCGACGGTGATCCACTTGGGATCGATCATGCTGTCGCCGCTTTTCCAGTTGGCGCCGAGGAAATGCACCGGGACCCACACGATCAAACCGTAGCGCGCCGCGTTCTGGAAGCCCAGGGACACGGCAGCGATGATCAGGCGCGCGTTTTTCAACACGGCCTTGTAGCGCTGCGCCGAGGTTTCTTCTGTGCCATGGGCCACTTCATGGCCCTTGTCTTCGGCGTTGGCCACACCGGTATCGGCCAGGGGCTCGAAGCCCAGGTCCTGCGGGCGCTCACGGGCCACCAGATAAAACAGGATGCCCCCGGCCAACATCAGCAGGACCGGCAGACGGAAGATCCAGCGCCATTCCAGATGCAGCACCTCCAGCACCACGATGGAGGTCACATAGGACAGCACCGACGCACAGCCGGCGGCGAATACATAGAAGCCATAGACCCTGCCACGCTCGCTGGCGCTCCACCAATTGGAGATCAAGCGGCTGCCCGGCGCCCAGCCCAAGGCCTGGAAGTAGCCGTTGATACCCCACGGCAGGATCAACCCGGCAAAGCCACTGGCAAAACTGGTGACCCAGTTGGCGCCACAGGACAGCACCGCGCCCAGGGTCATGATGCGCCGGCCACCGAACTTGTCGGCCAGGTTGCCGTTGATTGCCTGGCCAATGGCATAGGCCCAGAGCATGGCGGCCGAGATCCAGCCCAGCACCTCCTTGGTCAGGCCGAACTCGGCCTGTATCCCCGGGATGGCGAAGCCGAAGGTCTGGCGTCCGGTGTAGAAAAACAGGTAACAAAACATCGCCGCCAGCAGCATGCGCCACTGGGCAACACGGAACGATGCCGAGCGAACGGCAGGGACAGGCAGGGTGTGTGCACGATTCATGATGTTTTCCTTATTGTTATTCGCCCCCGAAACCGCAGCTACGGGGTGGCACGCTTTACAGGTGCAAGAGGAAAGACTGAATTGCGTTGGGCCTAGGCGGCCCTGGAACCGATAAAGTTCTTGCCGCGCGCACCTTGCAGGGCGAAGCGGATCATTGCGGCGGCCTCGGTGGGCGTGACGCCGTAGTCGGTAAATTCGGTTTTTACGTCCAGGCTATGCAGGAACGTGCGCAGTTGGGCCTGGGCTTTGTCCAGGTCATCGCCAAACACCCGCTGCAATGTGCGATCGCGCGCGGCGTCATGCCCCCACGCCAACCCCAGCACCAACGGCAAGGTAAAGGAGCAGGCGATGCCATGGGGCAGGCCGTGGTGCAAGGTCATCTCATAGGAAATGGAGTGAGCCAGGGCCGTCTTGGTATTGGAAAAGGCCAGGCCGGCCTTGAGCGCTGCCAGTGCCATGCGCGAGCGTAACTCCGGATTGCCAAGGTCGCGCCGCAGCTGCGGCAGGCATTCCAGGATGTCCTCGATGGCCGACACCGCAAAAGTGTCAGAAACCGGGTTGGCGTTGATATTCCAGATCGACTCCAGGGCGTGGGATAAAGCATCGAGCCCTGTCGACACGGTGACCCCGGCTGGCACCGTGAGCATCAACTGTGGATCAACAATCGCTACCTTCGGCCAGGTGCAGTCCAGGTGCAGGGAATACTTCTTGTGGCTGGCTGAATCCCAGATCGTCGCCCAGGGCGTCACCTCGCTGCCGGTACCCGCGGTGGTCGGCGCCGCGATCAACGTCTTGCAATGGGCCGGCACAAACGGTTGGCCGGTCGCCAGCAACGCCAGCAACTCATCGAACTGCCCGGACTCGGTGCCGACAATCAATGCCTTGGCTGTATCAATCGCACTACCGCCACCGACGGCCAGCACCACATCACAGCTCCCGGCTTGTTGCCAGAAACGCTCGTAGGTGCCACGCAATTGCGCAACATCGGGATTGGGCTGCACATCCTCGACCACATATACCAGACGCTCGCCCAGCAGTGCCTGGATCCGCTCCACCAAGCCCAGCGCACGGGCTTCCGGAAAGGTGACGAGCGTGACGGTCTGCTGCGCGGTGATACTGGCCAGGTCTTGCAGGCAACCCCAGCCGAAGCGGGTGTCTACCGGGTTGTGGAATCGGGCGGTCATGGCGGGTTCCTGGTTTTTGTTGTTGGAAGTGGCGCCAATAGTCGGGGAGGGTGGGGAAGAGCTCAAATCGATAGATTGGGGGGTTGGATTGGTTGGGCCGATAGTGGGGGTAAGACGGTTTGCTTGGGCGAGCTTGCATCTACGTGTGACAGGTGTGTCCTATTTGCCCTGCACTCAGAACCTACACGTGAGTAGGGTTTTTCTGGTTTTTATGTAGACCCATCTTTAGGCGCAGTGCGTTTGCTAAGTTCGCGTGAAAAATCTGCGATGGAAGCGCTGAGTTCAATACCCTATGGAAAAATCACCCGCAAATTTTCGGAGATGCAGCACCTTGCAGAACTAACGGTGCCAAGAACTTTAGTGATCAATGCGCAATCAATCTCGGTGTTGCACTGCGTAGGTCGGGCGTAGATCTCAGCAGGTTAAGGGGGATGCGCTATTGTTGGCAGCATCCTAAAAGTGAGGGGCATGTACTGGCAGCAGAAGAAATGGCCAAGGCGTTGAGCAACGCGAATGTTCCCGGCTTGCAACGGATGAAGAAAGTATCCCCTGAAGACTTTGAGGATGTGTTAGACGGGCAGCGAGGCATCATTTTCTTCAAAGACTTTTGGCGCCGGGGGAACGAGACGTTTGGCAATCGCAGTGGTGATCACATCGACCTGTGGAATGGGTGGCGATTGACGGATTGGTTGAGCTATCCGCGTATTCAACTGGGTTTCTCGATTGAAGGATCATTCTCGGATTATCACGAGTCCAGGGAGATTTGGTTTTGGAAGGTTTTATGAAGGCTTTTAAGGGCGCGCTATTTGTGGTTTTGGTGGTTGCGGTGACGGTGGGGGTGTTCAACGGCGTGGTTGTGGCGGTTTCGGCTTACTTTGGGCCTTTTTATGAGGGGGATGCGCAGCAGAGTCGCAACTTTGGGATTTGGTTGTTGGGGAATGGAGTAGTGGTTGTTGCTTCAGCGTTCGTTGGCGTTGTTTGGTATCGCAGGTATTTGCGTCGAGGGTAGGTAGCCGTTCTGGCATTTTATTGCGCACACCCATTGAATCAGTAATGCATGCAGTAAAAAGACCTTGGTGTTCCAAGGTCTTTTTGCCTGCCAATCATCCCAGCAGGTGTTTGGAAATCAGCCTGGAGATTTCGACAATCGAGGTCTTGCCGGTGAACTCGAATTTCACTTTGCCCAGCGATGAAAAGTAGATCTCCAACTCCGAATCCAGGTCGAACGTACCAGAGGTTTCCACCGAGTACGCGACGATGTTCTTGTAGGGCAGGGAGGTGAAGTCTTTCTTGCTGCCGGTGATGCCTTGCACGTTCACGGCGATGATGCGCTTGGTGGTGAACACTACGCCGTCGCGCATGGCTTTGTAGGCATCGACTACTTGTTCGTCATCGAGCAACAGCGAGGCAACGCGTTCGGCATACTCGTTGTTTTGCTTGAGTTTGAAGAAGCCTTTGTTGTTGAAGTCGATCATTGGACGGTCCTTGTGTGTCTGGGAGGGGGCTACAGGATTGCCTTGAGGTAGTCCTTGAGTGCTTCGAGTGGGAGCTTCAGTTCCTCTAGTGTCGAGGCTTGCTGGACGTCAGTCATAAGCTTTTGCAGCTCGCGGCCCAACACCGTGTTGGCACCACCCAAGGTCGCCAGGGCCAGCTTGGTGCATTCATCTACCTTGCGCCGGATGGTTGGCAGGTCGCCACTGCGCACCAGCAACCCAAATACCTCCCGCTCATACCCGTCCATGACCAGATCATCGCGCAGAATCGGGCTGCCATCTTCGGTCTCATGTACCAGTTTGAGGGCGAATAGAGCAACGGCTTCGAGCGTCAATTCCATGGTCCTGGGTCCTCTTCTATCGGGCGCGGCGGGGGGGATCATTTTTCTGCAGGCGAAAAAAAGACCTTGAGTTTCAAGGTCTTTCTTTAAAGCATTAATGGCTTGATTTGTATAGATTAAATTGGATATCGCGGTAGGTGGGTGTCGTGTTATTGCAGCGGTACATATATATCAGTCTGCCATTGATCCTGCGGGGTCTCGGGATAAACGCTCAGATAATCGAAGAACAGGGGGTGGTCCCGCAGTTCCTCGCCGCTGGTGGGTAGCCAATCGCGGTAGATCGGGTAGATCGTCTCGCCAATGTGGTCCGTCGAGCCCACGTGGCGCACGACAACGCAACGTCCTCCTGGGATAACGCGCTCGGTTACGCCGAACTCATTTGTGGCCACGGCCTCGTTAATTTCGCCGCAGAGTGCAAACCGGAATGCTTCGGGCGGGGTTGTATCGGGGTTGCCGAAAGGAATACCAAAGCTGCGACTTGATTGCACGGGCGACTGTCCGCTCTGTCTGCGCCACTCGGAAAACTTGCGCACACTCTCGCTGACGAGCCCTGGAGCGCCACAGTGTTCGAGTGCTGCCACTCTGACGGGGTGAAACTCTACGATTCGTACGTGCATGATGATGCTCCTTGAGAAGTGAGGGATGGTGAACACCGAACTCCAGACCTGCCAACTGGGCTGCTTCCTGAACGCACTCGGTGCCATACCGAACGCTCGCCTGAATGCCCTGGAAAAAGCCTCGGGGCTTTCGAAACCTGCACCGAACGCTGTTTCCAGTACCGAATAACCCCGGGTGGAGGCCAGGCAATGCGCCGCGCGTCGTAGCCGCATTAACTGCACATAGCGTGAAACAGGTACGCCGACGAAGGCGGTGAATTGCCGATGGAAGTGAAATGCCGAAAAATTCGCCACTTGGCTCAACGCCTTCACGGACAGGTCACCTTCTAGATTGGCTTCTATATAGGTGAGGACTGCATTGAAGCGTTGTGTGTACGCGGCGTTGCTCGACAAGTCAGGCACTGGATGGAGGCTCCTGGGATTTCGGTAGGCATCAGAGTCAGCCATCCCGGCTTGCCTGCGCCTAGCCGTGCTTGCTGAGGTAGTGATGGGGTTGTCTTGGACGTTTCATAATGGCAACCCAGGCGCTTTGGAAAGAATTTTCAGGCGGGGGTTGACCACGTATTTTAATCCTGTACTATTCGCCTCCCGCTGACGAGAGATCTGAAGCGCAAGTGGTTGAAGTTGTTAAGGATTCCTTGAAAACTTCTGAAAATAATCACTTGACAGCAAATGAGGCTGCTGTAGAATGCGCGCCTCGGTTGAGACGAAAGATCTTAACCAACCGCTCTTTAACAACTGAATCAAGCAATTCGTGTGGGTGCTTGTG
>NZ_VFIL01000022.1 GCF_007858285.1 Pseudomonas brenneri
TGAACCCTTTGCCATCCTCCAGGTAGGCCTGAACAGCGGTGAGCTTGAATTGATCTGAATACTTGCTCATGTGAACACCCCAAGAAATTGGATTTGTGTCCAACTTCTTGGGGGCAGTCCATTTTGAGTTGAGGTGTATCCGATAAATTTTCAGTGATTGTCAGGGCGTTTGGTTTATTTGCTGCCGCCCGAGCCCCCGCCTGCGCTGTCCTCGTCGAACTTTTCGGGGATCGCGAATTTCTTGCTTTCCAGCAAACGCTGCAGCGCCAGTTCGCGTTCGGCGAACGTTGCCTGTTGCACCGTGGGCGAGGCGGCTTGCCCGCTGACTTGCAGCCCCAGCCAATGCTCGGTTTCCTGCTGGGCCTTGGACGAGGGGCCCGGCTCGATGGCCAGTACCGTCAGGGGCAGGGCCAGCAGCGTCAGGCTGGCGAGGTAATGGAGTTTCATCGTCGGCTCCTTCAAGCGCTTACTTGATTAGTACAGGCGGTGTATCGCTGGCCGCCGCGACCTGATCCTTGGCAACTGGCGCGCCGGCAGCCTTGAGTTTCTCGGCCCGGGCCTGGGCCTCGGTGACCTGCTCGGGGCTCAGGCCCACCTGGCTGGCCAGTTGCGCGGCCTGCCCCCAGTTGTCCTGGTAGATCAACAGGGTCACCAGATTGACGGCGGCCAGTTGGTCGCTCTGCTTGAGCTCCATGGCCGTCATGAACTCAAAACGTGCATCTTCCATTCGGCGTTGGTTGAGGTAGACCACGCCCAGGTCATTGCGGATTTTCTCATCGGTGGGAGCCAGTTGCGCCGCGCGTTGCATATGGGTCAAGGCCTGCGCGTTGTCGCCCCGGGCCGCTGCCAGTTGCCCCAGGCCGTGTTCACCCTCGGCCGCCATGCAGGTGCCCAGCAGGCTGCGGTACAGCGGTTGTGCCTCACTGCGCCCGAGCAGGCGGTAGACCTTGGCCTTGCGCTGGCGCACTTGCGGCAAAGACTCCGGCAGGCTTTGCAGGTTGGCCAGGCTGGCGTGCATTTTCCCTTCATTGGCCATGTCGTCAGCCAGGTTCAACGACAGCTCCTGTTCGGAACTGGGCTTGGCGCAGGCGCCTGGCGACATGAGCGCCGACCACGGTGCCTGGCCGTTGCTGGCACAGCCGCCGAGCAGCAGCAGGCTCAAACCGGTAATCAGTGCTTTCATCGAGCGCTCCTCAAAAACTGCTCAGGGCCCGGGAGATCGCAATGAATGCCGGCCCCCCCAGCACAATCAATAAAGCGGGAAACAGGAAAACCATCATCACCACCGACATCTTGGCCGACATCTTCGAGATGAACTCCTGCAAGCGGGTGAGGCGGCGGTCATCGAGCAGTTGCTTGAGGGCCAGCAGCGACTTCATGGCGCCGCCGCCCTGTTGGATCAGTTGCTGCAAAATGATGCAGGTGTCGGTGAACTCGTCCACGGCCAGCAGCCTGGCGGTCTTGCCCAACTCCTCACTCAGTTCCAGGCCCGAGTCGACCCGGGACAGGATCAACCGCAGTTCCTGGGTCAGCGCGGGCAACAGGCGTTGCGCTTCAACGCTGAGCACGCGCAGGGACTGTTCTACCGCCATGCCCGACTCGAACAGAATGCGCAGCAGCGGGATGAAGGTCGACACCTCGCGGGAGATCTGTTGCTGCCGGGCCTTGGCCGCGCTGGCGAGGATGCGCTTGGGGATCAGGTAGCCCAGGCCCAGGCCGAGCAGGGGCGCGATCCACGGGGAGTCGACACCGGGAAAAATCACTTCCTCGCCTATCAGGATCACGCCTGCCAGCACCAATGGCACACCAATCTGGCAGGCGGCGAAGATCGAGCGTTGATTGGCTTTGCGCCAGCCCACACGGTTGAGCAGGATCTGCGTTTCGTTATCCATGCTCACTGAGCGCTGGGCCAGTTGGCTGCTGCCAAACTGGGTGAGCAGGGTACCGAATCGGTCGCCACGCACCAATTGGCCTTGCAGGCGCTGGTTGACCAGGCGCTGGCGACGGCGCTGGGCCATGAGCTGGCCGGCGATCAACACGAGTGCAGCAAGAAACAGCAGGGCACTGATCAACAGGACCATCTCAAATACTCCGCAACATGCGCCACATCGTCAGGCAGCCCAGCACCTGCATGGTGAGTGCGGCCAGCAGCATGTAGCGGCCGCTGTCGTCGTTCCACATGGTCAGCAGGTAGCCGGGGTTGATCATCATGAAATAGCCCACCATCGCAATCGGCATGCCGGCCAGCACGAAGGCAGTGACGCGCGTCTCGCCGGTCATGGCACGCAATTGCCGGGCGCCTTGTTCCCGTTCGCGGATGACCTTGATCAGGTTCTCCAGCAAGTCACTGGCGTTGCCGCCATAGCGGTGGTTGACCTTGAGCCCCAGGGCAAGCATGCGGAACTCGTCCTGCTCGTAGAATTCGGCGAAGTCACTGGCGGCCTCGGGCAGGCTGACCCCCAATTGCACGTTGCGCTGGATACGCCCCATGGCGGGCTTCAAGGGTTCCTCGGTGCTGTCGATGGCCCCCAGCAAGGCGTCGGCCAGGGTGCGTCCGGACTTCAGGCTGCGCACCGTATGGTCGAGCACTTGTGGCAGTTGCTCGACCATCCGCTTTACCCGCCGCCGATAGCGCCAGGCGATGTACAGCCGCAGTATCAAGGGCGGCAGCACAACCATTGCGGCCAACCCGAGCCAGCTCCACACCAGAAAGCCCAGCACCGCGCCCAACACCCAGCAGGTCACCCACAGGCCCAGGCTGTCGGTGGGCTTGCCCAGGCCCGCGCGCTGGAACATGCGCTCCAGGGCGACCCAATGGCCACGCTCTTCGGCCAGCAGCGGCTGCCCTTCGGCGAGTCGTTCCAGGACCCGATCGGTTTCCGCCTGGCGCAGGCCACTGAGGAACAGGTGCACCGACACGCCAATCAGGATCACGCAACTGAACATCAGGATGGCGCCGGTCATGATGACGCTCCTATAGCGGCAGGGCCGACTCGCGGCGCAGTTTGTCACCCGCCGGGTTGACCGCCTCACGCAGGAAGCCAAAGCCGGTGCGCCGGTCATGCCGGAACAAGGTGTTGGTGACATACACGTCGTCGCGCACCCCCACCACTTCCACCACTTCACTGACACAGCGTCGGCCATCGGGCAGTCGGGTCAGCTGGATCACCACATCCAGCGCTGCGCAAATCATCTGGCGCAGGGTCTTTTCCGCCACCACACGACCGGTCAGGCCTACCAGGGTTTCCAGGCGCAACAGGGCATCCTGGGCATTGTTGGCGTGCACGGTACTCATGGAACCGTCGTGGCCGGTGTTCATCGCAGTCATCACATCCAGCACTTCCACGCCACGGATCTCGCCGAGGATGATGCGGTCCGGGCGCATCCGCAGGGCGTTGCGGATCAGGTCGCTGGCCTTCACTTCACCGTGGCCCTCGGCATTCGGCGGGCGGGTTTCCAGGCGTACGACGTGGGGATGGCCCAGTTGCAGTTCGGCCACGTCTTCGATGGTCACCAGGCGCTCGTGGGGGTTGATCAACTGGCTGAGGATGTTCAGCAGAGTGGTCTTGCCGGTGCCGGTACCGCCGCTGATCAGGATGTTGCAGCGCTTGCCCACTGCCTCCTGGAAAAACTCGAAGATCGATTGGTCGATGGTCTGCATCGCCACCAGGTCGCTGCTCTTGAGCATGTCCTTGCGAAACTTTCGAATCGACAGGCACGGACCGTCCAGGGCAATCGGCGGGATGATTGCGTTGACCCGGCTGCCGTCGGGCAGCCTGGCATCGACCATTGGTGACGACTCATCCAGGCGCCGGCCCAGTGGCGCGAGGATGCGCTGCATGACCCGCTCCACATGATGGGCGTCGATAAAGCGCAGATCGCTCTGGTGCAACAGGCCGTCGCGCTCGACAAATACCCGGTGCGGGCCGTTGACCAGAATCTCGGTCACCGAGGGGTCGCGCAGCAGCACTTCCAGCGGCCCGAAGCCGGTCAGTTCATCGACGATTTCTTCGGCCAGGCGCTCCATTTCATAGCGGGAAATCGCCAGGTGCATGCGTGTGATGTATTCGGACACCTTGTCGATGACAAATTGCGCCAGGGATTGGCGTGAGCCTTCCAGCAGGTTTTTCCCCGACTCTTCGATGGCATCGATGATGTAGCGGTGCAGCACCAGTTTCAGGCCGTCGTGATCCACGGTGCTGTTAAGCCCCCGAGCGGGTGCGCCGAAGAGTTTTTCGCCGCTCATTTGGCGGTCCCCAGCAGCCGTTCGAACCAACGGGTGGAGGGTTTTTCCAGGCCTTCGGTACGCTTGGCCAGGCGTTCGCCCAAGGCTTTCAGAGTCTGCGTCAGGGGCTCCCGGGGGGCCAGGCTGAATAAGGTTTGCCCCTGGTTCTTGGCGTTCAGGCGCACCTCGGGGCTGAACGGCAAAACCGCGATGGCTTCCAGGCCGAAGCTATTTTCCAATGCCTCTTTATCCGGCGCGGCACCTTTGAGGTAGCGGTCCACCAGCAGCTTGGCATGATCAAGCTTCATGCCTTTTTCCCGCCACTGATTGAGGACTGCCAGGTTGCGCCGGCAGTCGAGGACGTTCTGGTCGGTACACCACAAGAGCTTGTCGCAATGGCTGACAAACGTGCGCAAGGCTTCGCTGTCGCGCTGGCCGGTGAGGTTCACCACGATGTGCTGGAAGTGTTGGCGCAGGGCACTGAGTAACATGTACAGCTCGGCGGCGCTGGTCATTTCCAGCGGCTCGTCGCTTTCGGTATAGGCGAGGATGCGCAGGCCACCGTCGGTGGCGGTGAACGCGCTGTTGATCAGGGTGGTGTCCAGGCGGCGCAGGTGGCGCAGGGCATCGCCAAAGTTGAATGAGCTTTCCAGGCCCAGCAGCGCCAGGCTGTCACCACGGGGCAGGCCCAGGTCCAGCAGTAAGGTCTGTTGACCGCTCTTTTGCACCACCATCGCCAGGTGGCTGGCGAGCAGGGCGCCGTCGGCATTGCCCTGGGTGCCATACAGCACAGTGAGGCCGCCCAGGTGTGCGTTGTGAGCGACCGGGGGCAGGCGCTTGCTCAGGCGTCGCACCAGGCCGGCGACTTCGCTGGAGCGTGAACCGTAGGCGACAAAATCCCGCGCGCCGGCACGCATGGCGTTGAGCACCAGTTGATTGTCCATGCCGTCACCGAGGGCGACGATAGCCAGCATCGGCTTGGCTTCCAGGGCGCCCTCGATCAAGGCGCTCTGGGCCACCACATGCTCGCGGTCCAGGCCCACGAACACCAGGTTGGCGAAGGTCACGTCCACCAGGGCCAACAGTTCGTCGAGGCTGCCACCACCGGCACTGACCACTTGGCCCAGGGGCGCGAGGGCGCCTTGCAGCCATTCCAGGTCGGTGGTGTTGCGGGTGATTGCCAGGAACGTCTGGCTCAGGCTATCGCTCATTGGGAAAGTCCTGTGCGTCGGTCGAAGTTGCCGTTTTCCAGGAAGTACAGGCGATACCAGTTGGGGTCGTAGTTGCGCAGTTTTTCCCCGGGCAGGGACGGCAGGCGTGCGTTGGCGGCCAGGGGCTGGACCAAGTGCGGGGTGACGATCATCAGCAGCTCTTTTTCCTCGCGGCTGACGTTGCTGTCGCGGAAAAACGCACCGAGGATCGGGATATCGCCCAGGCCTGGAAATTTGCTGATGGTGGAACGGTTGTTATTACTGATCAGGCCGCTGATCACAAAACTTTCGCCGTCGGCCAAAGACACCGTGGTGTCGGTACGGCGCACGGTCAGGGCCGGCACCTGGATGCCTTCTACCTGCAAGGCGTTGGCGTAATCCAGTTCGCTGACTTCCGGCGCCACCTTGAGGGAAATCCGCGTGCGGTCGATCACGGTGGGGGTCAACGTCAGGCGGATGCCGAACTCTTTGTACTCGATGGAAATCGTATCGCTGCCGGTACTGGGCACCGGGATCGGTACTTCGCCGCCGGCGAGAAAGGTCGCGCTGTGCCCGCTCATGGCAACCAGGCTCGGCCGCGCCAGGGTATAGGCAAAGCCGCTGCGTTCCAGGGCATTGATCAGCGCCGAAAACCGCCCGCCGCCGATGCCGATATTAAAGGTGTTGTTGTCCAGCGGCAGGCTCATGCCCGCTGTACGCGGGCTGCCGAACAGGAAGTTGCCAGTGCCGCCAAAGATCGATGTGCTGGCCTCCTTGAGCTTGGTGCGGCTGACTTCGACAAAGCGGATATCGGTCTGCACCTGGCTCGGCAGGGACGGGTCGTCGGAGGGCGACAGGGCCTGGCTGGTCAGGCTTGAACTGGCTTTGCCCTTGACGAATACCATGCTCTGGCGCGGGGCGCTGGAACAGCGAGTCCAGACCATCAGGCTGGTGGCACCAGAAGCAACGCCGGTGAGCAGGAAGCTGCGGTCACCGTTGAGGTGCACATCGGCGATTTTCGGGTCGCCGATGGCCAAGCGGGTAATTGCCACCGGTGATTGCAGGGTTTGCTGCAAGCCTTCGCCGACCTCGACCACGGCCGGCAGGGCGCCCAGGTTGCTGCAACTGTCCGAGGCCGCGAACGCCAGGCCGACAGGCAGGCTGGACAGCATCAGTGCCCAGGCCATTTGAGTGAACACAGGTGCTAAACGTTGGTGCATTCAAGGCATCCTTGTTCAATCAGGGATTTTGTTGGGTCGCTTGGTTACCGCGTATGACCTCGATGCCGGAGCGCCTGGATTCGTTGGTGGCCCCGGCTTGTGCAACTCTTTTCGGCGCGGCGACCATGGCCAGTTGAGTGAACTGGTACAGGTCGCGATTGGCGCTTTGCAGATTGGCCGACGCCTCGTTATCCCCGGCCCAGTACTGGCTCAGCAACTGTTCATCGGCACTGCGTACGGCCAGGCGCAAGGCGCCGACGCTGGTGGCCAGCATCAGGCGGCTCATCAACTGTTCCGGCACCGCCAACACCACGGTGCGTGGCGGGTTTGCCTGGCGTTGTACCTGACGGGCTTTTTCTTCATCGGTGGTGGGCGGCGCCACGGCGGGCTTGCCATCGTTGGTCGGGCCGAGGTTATCGCCCACGCTGAGCAGGCGCAGGGCCGGCACGATGATCTGGGACGTGGGCTCAGGGTTAGCGCCTTCCGAGCGCAGGAACAGCAGCACATCCACATAATCACCTGGGCTCAACTGGCCAGCCGCGCCGATGACCTCATCGACGGCCACTGCCAGGGCGCGCTCGTCAGGGCGGATCATGCGGGCCAGCGGGCCACCGGAATTGAAGCTGGAGTTATCCAGCCAGGTGCCGGCACTCAGGGCTCTCAAGGGTGTGCGGCCGATGGCCTGGTCGAGGCTGGTCAAACTACCGGCGGGTGCGGTGCGCAGTCTTTCCAGGGTCAGGTCAGCAGCGGTGAGGGCAACATACGGCGGTACATCATGGGCCAGGACCACTACCGATTGACGGGTCTGGTCTTCGACGGCGGCGACGGTTTTTTCCACAGAAACGCCAGATGGCGCAGGCTCGGCAGCCGGCTCAGGCGGACGACTCAGCACCAGTCCCCAATAGCCCGCGAACAGCGCGCCGATTAATAACAACCCGGCCAGGATCATGCTGACACGACTGTTCATGAAGGCTCTCCCTTTCCTGTTGCACCACGCGCCCGTCTTTCCCAACGAGTTGATTTCGCAACCAGGCAGCTATGAACATCTAACGATTTCGTTATTTGAAGGTAGCCGAGCTAGGACAAAATGCCATTACCGACCATGATTTATTTTGGAACTATCGACATGCGCCCTGAAAACACGGGTTTATGACGCCAGTTTTACGACTAATACTTTGTGATTAATCAGTTCTTACAGTTGTTGAGGTGGGGTTTGTTGACAATGCTCTAGTGGCACGCAGCAATCACCGTGCAGCACTGCGAGATCTGCGCACGTAAGCGCAAAGGAGAAGTCATATGTTCCTTACCTTCATGATGAAGCTCTACGTCCAGCTCCAACTGCTCTTTCACCGCAAGGAAGGCGCCACAGCGATTGAGTATGTGATCCTCGTGGCCGTTATTGCCCTTGTCGTGCTGGCAGCGGGGAAATTGCTTGGGCCTCAGATCGCGGCCATGTTCGCTAAAGTCGGGGCAGCCCTGACCTGATTGGCAACAGTGCTTTGAGCAAGCCCATCAGTGATTGTTTCGCAAGGTATTGCTCATGAACGCCGTTGTTGCGAGCCGCCAACAGATCCTGTTGGTGGATGACGAAGAAGATGCCCTCGTAGAACTGGCGGAGTCGCTGGAAAACGAGGGCTTCGTTTGTTTCTGCGCCACCTCCGTCACGGACGCGTTGCAGGAACTGACACTGCATCCTGATATCGGGCTGGTCATCACCGACCTGCGCATGCCTGAGGAAAGCGGGATTTCCCTGATCAAGCGCTTGCGTGAGCACACCTCACGCCAGCATCTGCCCGTGATTGTCATGTCCGGTCATGCCGAAATGGATGATGTCAGTGACATGTTGCGGTTGCAGGTCCTGGACCTGTTTCGCAAACCCATCTACCTGGTTCGATTGATCGACACCCTAAACAATCTGTTTCCCAGGGCGTAGGGAGCAGTTGGCCAGTCCGTAGCGCCCAGTTGAGGAGATATTTTATGTTGCTTGCCTTGCTGATGAGGATTTGTGCGTGGTCGATGCTGTTCTTGCGCCGGCGGGAGGGTGCGACGGCTATCGAATATGTGATTTTGATTGTGGTGATTGCGTTGGTGGTGCTGGCGGCCGGGAAGTTGCTGGGGCCGCAGATCACTACGTTCTTTGGCAAGGTGGGGGATGCGTTGACCTGAGTGCATACCCGTTGTTGCGGTAACGACGGCTATTGGCTCCGCTTTTACAGCGGCTCACTAAGTAAGCAAAATCAAAGTGCGAAGCTGCTTACCTGTGGGAGCGGGCTTGCTCGCGATGGCGTCAGTTAGAGCGCCGCAGAGTGTCAGATACCCAACGTCACCGTTAACGACTATCGCGAGCAAGCTCGCTCCCACAAGGGGAGCGAGTTTGGTCTTGGGCGGCCCCCCCCAAAAAATCCAAGCCCCCTACAGTTGATAGCTAAAACTCAACGTATACCGCGGCCGTCGGTTAAAACTGTCCAACGCCATATCCGACATCGGCTTGGCCGCCTCCAACGCAATATTGTAGTACTTGGCATCGCCAAAACGCAGGCCGACGGCCGCAGAAGACATGTCGCTGCCCTTCACCGGCAGGTTGTTGAACCAGGCCTTGGCACGGTCGAGCACGATGTAAGGCTGCACGATCCTGACCCAGTCCCCCGCCCGGTTGTAGCTGTAGTTGACCTCGTAGGCCACGCCCCAGCCCTTGTCGCCCGAGCCCTGGTCATCGGGATAACCGCGCCCGAAGTTCTGCCCACCGAATACCGCACGTTCGCTGTCGGGCAGAGTGTCGTCGCTCCAGTACAGCGCCGCCGAAAGAACGCCTTGCCAGTTGTCGAAGAACTTGTCGCTCTGCACCCCGGACAGACGCAGGCGGAAGAAGTCCAGGTCCGACTTGATCCCCTCAAAGTCACTGCGCGTATTGGCGCCCAGGCCGTCGATACCTTGGTACAGGCCGGCGCTGAGGATGCGCAGTTGGCGGTTGTCGGCTTTACGCCAATCCCCTTCGAAGGCCAGCGCACGCAGGTCGGTTTCCACATCGAAGCGTTGCGGGTAACCGACCAGTTGATAGCGGGTCCTGTCGTTCACCCCGTAGAAGCGTGTACCAAAGGTCAGCGACTCGCTGGGCGAGGCGATCAGCGGATGGCTCAGGCCGATGGAGAAGCGGTCGTTCTCCCGATGCGGCTTGAGTGAGAAGCCGCCGTCCAGGCGGATGTGGGTGCTCGGGTCGCTGCGATAGCGCGCGCCATACAGGCTCAGTTGCGTGCCTTCGGCATTGATGAACTGGCTGTAGTCGAGGCGGTAGTAATGCTCTTTGTCCTCCCCCGGCGGGAACAGCCCGCTGAGGCTCACTTGTTCGCCCATCGAGGTGTGGGAATTGCTGGTGCCGGCGATCAAGGCTTGCAGGCCGCCGCGACTGTCGTCGGTCATGCTCATGCTGCTGGTAAACGGTTTGCGGCTGGCCTGGATATTCATATGCGCGGCACCATCGGTGGTGCCCGGTGGCGGTACCTGCGCTTGCAGGGTGACGCCGGGAATACGCCCCATCAACGTGGTGTAGCGTTCGAAGGTCTTGCGGGTCAGTGGGCGTTCGGCCAGGAGCTTTTGTGCCAGTTTGTCGACGTAGGCCGAGACCGAGCCAATGTCGCCTTGCACCTGGTAGTCCTTGATATAGCCCTCGACCAACACCACGCGCACCAGGCCCTGTTCGAAGCGCTGGTCGGGCAGGAAAGCGTAGGACAACAGGTAACCATCCTGTTGATAACGTCGGGTGATGCTGCGGGTGGCTTCGATCAGTTGCGCGAGGTTGGTTTCGTGGCCAATCAACGGCTCGAACACCTGGGCGACTTCCTGGAGCGGGTACACCGTGCCGCCGTCGATCTGCAGCTTGCGGATGGTGACCTTGGTGTCCATCAGCAACGGTTGGGCTTGTGCGGCCGGGGTCTGCGGCAGTTGGGTCTGTGGGGTCACCGGGCGGTAGGCGTCGGCCGGCAGGTTGGGCACGGGGAGGTTGCGGATGGTGTCGTTGCTGTTGAGGAAGCTGGGTAGGGTCTCGGCGTGGACGTAAGCGCTGAGGGTGAGCAATAACAACGGCGTCAAAACGCGCATAGGACACTCCATGGTCAAAACTGCAGCAGCATTTCGCTGGTTTCCGCCGGGCTCTGGGGCGCGGTTCGGGGGCTTTCACTGGCTGGCTGACAGCCAATAAAAAAGACGAGAGATCCATTGGAGTCTCTCGTCTCAACCAAGCGTAGGCGCTGTAGGGGAGGCCGTCTAATGGGCCAGGTGCAATTCTCTTATTTACCGGTCAGGCCGTTGAGCAGACCGCCGACGCCTACGGTGCCGCTGGTGCTGCCAGTGGCGGTGGCGCCGATGTTCAAGTTGCCGAGCAGACCACCTGTTGTACCCGTGCCACCGGTGACTGCGCCGCCCAGTGAGGTGACAACCCCACCGACTGTGTTGACGGTTTGCCCCAGGGTATTGGTGATGGGGTTGGCATTGGTGGCCGTGATGCTGGTGCCGATACTGCTGACCGCCCCGCCCACTTGAGTCACCAGGCCGTTAACCGGTGCACCGATGCCGGTGGTGGTACCGATATTTTGGGTCAGGCTGCTGACACCCGAAGTCACAGGGTTCAGCGCGGCGCCCACATTGCTGGCCAGGCCTGCAATCGGTGCGGTGGCCGCTGTGTTGGCGACGCCGTTGCCACCGATCACTGTGCCAAGCGAGGCCACTGTGTTGCCCAGTGCACCGCCTGCCACACCACCCGCACTGACGGTGCCGTTGGTGTTGCCAGCATTCAGACCGTTGCCGACGTTGGCCACCAGGCCACCTACCAGTTCAGGCAGGCCGGATGCCGGGGCGCTGCCACTGCCAGTCCCGGCAGAAGGCGAAACCAGGCCACCGGAAGTACCTGCTACTGCACCTACACCGCCGAGCACACTGCCCACGATGCCAGTGACAGGGTTGCCAGTACCACCAGCACCAGACACTTGGCCACTCAGGCCGGTGACGGTTGAGCCGACTTTATCCAGCAGGCCATTGACCGGGGCACCCAGGCCGGTGGCTTTACCGAGATTGCCGGTGGTGTTTTCAACCAGCGAGACCACCGGTACCAGTACTTTGCCGCCCAGGGTGTTGGTGACCGATCCCAGGGGACCCGTGGTGCTGGCAGTGCTCAAGGTGTCACCGAGCATGGTGACGGCCTGGCCTACTTTGTCTACCACGCCACCGACAGTGCCGCCGACACCACCGGTAAGGCCGCCGACGACAGGGATGCCACCCAAGGTGGTGGACAACGATTTGCCAGTGGTCGAAACACCACCGCCCAGATCGGCGACAGCGTTGCCCACACCGGCCACGGTAATGCCCAGGGAGTTGCTGTTAGTGCCCAGGGAACCCAGGCCATCCGTCAAGCCATCGCTGACGCTGCCTACCGCCGTGCCGACGCTGGTCACCAAGCCACCGGCTGTAGTGCCGACGACGGGAACGCCGCCCACGGTTGTGCCGATGCCACCGATAGCTGTGCCTACGTTGCCGAGGGTGTCGCCCAGGTTGGCTGCGATTTGACCGGTTACCAAGGGGCTGGTGGTTGAGCCGGTGCCGCCACCTGTGCCGCCGCCAGTACCACCGCCGGTTCCGCCACCTGTGCCACCGCCAGTACCGCCGCCGGTTCCGCCACCTGTGCCACCGCCGGTTCCGCCACCTGTGCCACCGCCAGTACCACCGCCGGTTCCGCCACCTGTGCCACCGCCAGTACCGCCGCCGTCACCACCACCTGTGCCACCGCCAGTACCGCCGCCGTCACCACCACCTGTGCCACCGCCGGTTCCGCCACCGTCACCACCGCCAGTACCACCACCGGTCCCGGCGCCAGCATCTGGGGAGGAGGATGCAACGCTGCTCTTGTGACCGCCACCACCACTGCTGCAGCCACCCAGGCTCATCGCCAGGATAAGGGCCAATGCAGTACTTGCTTTCCACAACACGACTTGAGTTTTCATGATGAGTTCCTTAGCACCTGGTACAGCCTTTGTTGGTTTCGCAAGTTCGCCCGTTCTTCGGCGGGCAATACATGCGTCCGTTGTGGCTATCACAGTCCTCGGCACTCTTTATCGCAACGCTCAACTTGGTATTAACGATTTATATACAGGCGCGTAAGTGCGTCTTGGTGATTAATACCAAGGGTATATGTAGAGGTTTTTGTTTTGAGGTGATGTTATGTAAAACAATCACTTGGATAAGTTAGCGGGCTATCGATAGCCCGCTATAACTTAGGTTGTATATATACAATTAATCAGAAAATTGCCGCTGTTTCAGGCAATCGGCTGCCACTTTCCGAGCATATGTTCGATATCGCCACTGCCCTTGAGTTGCAACTCGCCACTGGAACCGGGCGCACCGGCCAACAAGATGACTTCGCCAGGCAGCCGTACCGGTTTCTTGAACTCAACGTAGAGCTCGATATTCGCCGAGGGCAGATGTTCATGCAGGGCCGCCATGGTACGTGCCTTGTTCCACAGCCCGTGGGCGATGGCCTGGGGGAAACCGAACAGCTTGGCGGTGAGGGCGCTCAAGTGGATCGGGTTGTAGTCACCGGATACCCGGGCGTACCGCCGACCGATGTCGGACGGTGCCTGCCAGCGGGTCAGCTCGTTGACCGTATTGGGCGCTGGCAGGGATTGTTCTGGCGCTTCACCATCGAGTTTCACCCCGCGACAGAGCATTCGGCTTTCGCCCTCCCACAACAAACCCAGGGAATCCTCGACGGTGGTGATCAGGTCAAAGGTCGCGCCCTTGGCATGGGGTTGCAGGTTACGCGTATGCACACTGACTCGCACGTCGCTGACCCCGCCCATGGGGCGAAACACACGGATACGGTTGCTCAAGTGCACCAGCCCCAGCAGCGGGAAGGGGAATTCCCGCGCCGTCAGCAACTGCAACTGCAGGCCGAACGCCAGGATGTGTGGATAAGTCGCCGGCAGCATCGGGCTCTCGGCAAACCCGCAGACCTTGCGATAGGCCGCTACCGCCTCGGGATTGACCTGCACCCGGCAGTGCAGCCCTGAAGTGGGCAACGTGGTGCCGGTGATCTTGCGCTTGAGCGCGGCGCGCCAATACAGCGGCGGCAGTGCCGGGCTGCGGGGTAATGTGTGCCACAGCATAGTTACGCTCCCAGCAGGCTTTGCCCGCATACGCGCAGCGCCTGGCCACTGACTGCACCTGACCCCGGTTGGCCCAGCCAGGCCACGGCTTCGGCCACATCTTGCGGTAAGCCACCCTGGCCCAGCGAGCTCATGCGTCGCCCGGCTTCACGCAAGGCAAAGGGAATGTGCGCGGTCATCTGGGTCTCGATAAAACCTGGGGCCACCGCGTTGATGCTGATGCCCCGTTGCGCCAGCAGCGGCGCCCAGGCCTGGGCCAGGCCGATCAGCCCGGCCTTGCTCGCGGCGTAGTTGGTTTGCCCGCGATTGCCGGCGATGCCGCTGATCGAAGCCAGCAACACCACGCGGCCGTTGTCGTGCAGGGTGCCGCTGTCGAGCAGGGCCTTGGTCAGCACTTGCGGGGCATTGAGGTTGACCGCCAATACCGCGTCCCAGTATTCCGGGGTCATGTTGGCCAGGGTCTTGTCGCGGGTGATGCCGGCGTTGTGCACCACGATGTCGATGCCGTTCGGCAACTGCTCGATCAACTGCGTGGCGGCGTCATCGGCGCAAATGTCCAGGGCAATGCCGCGCCCGCCCAACCGAGCGGCGAGGGCGTCGAGATCGGCCTTGGCCTGGGGCACATCCAGCAACACAATCTCGGCACCGTCGCGGGCCAGGGTTTCGGCAATCGAAGCACCGATACCTCGTGCGGCGCCGGTCACCAGGGCCTTGAGCCCGGCCAGTGGGCGGGTCCAGTCGTGCACCTGGGTTGGGCAGGCGTTCAGGCGCAGCACCTGGCCGCTGATATAGGCACTTTTCGGCGAAAGGAAAAACCGTAGCGCACCTTCCAATTGATCCTCGGCGCCTTCTGCGACATACAGCAATTGCAAGGTGCCGCCGTTGCGCAGCTCCTTGGCCAGCGACCGGCTGAACCCTTCGAGCGCGCGCTGGGCGCTGGCGGCAAACGGTTCGCTGAGGCTTTCCGGGGCGTGGCCGAGAATCACCAGGTGTGCGCTGTGATCGAGATTTTTCAGCAGCGGCTGGAAGAACTCGCGCAGTTGCTTGAGTTGGTCGGTATGTTGCAAATGGCTGGCATCGAACAGCACCGCCTTGAGCTTGGGGCCATGCCCGGGGATCCACGGCGTGGCCTTGAGCGGTTCGGGGCCGTAGCTGTAGATGGCCTCGGTGAGTTTATTGGCAAACCCCAACACCTGGGCCGCCAGTGGGCCGCCGCCCAACAGCAGGGCGCCTTCCACCGGGCGCAGGCGTCCGGCTTGCCAGCGCTCCAGGCGTACCGGGGACGGCAGGCCAATGGCCGAGACCACGCGGTGGCCAAGGCTTGAGTTGGCGAAGTCGATATAACGGTCAGACATGGAACGCTCTCCGGCTGCTGGGGTTCAAAGGGTGGACCATCAATAGGTGACAGTCGTTCCTAGTCTAGGCTCAGGATTGCACCTACCACCTAACAGGGAGCTTTCCATGACTCAGTTGCGCCGTGTCGCGATCATTGGCGGTAATCGTATCCCCTTCGCCCGTTCCAATGGCCCCTATGCCACGGCGAGTAACCAGGCCATGTTGACGGCGGCCCTGGAAGGCTTGATCGAGCGCTATAACCTGCACGGCTTGCGCATGGGTGAAGTGGCCGCAGGCGCGGTGCTCAAGCATTCGCGGGACTTCAACCTGACCCGCGAATGCGTGCTGGGCTCGCGCCTGTCGCCACAAACCCCGGCCTATGACATTCAACAGGCCTGCGGCACCGGGCTGGAAGCGGCGCTACTGGTGGCTAACAAGATTGCCCTGGGGCAGATCGAATGCGGGATCGCCGGCGGGGTCGATACCACTTCCGACGCGCCCATCGGGGTGAATGAGGGCCTGCGCAAAATCTTGCTGCAAGCCAATCGCAGCCAATCCATGGCGGATAAATTAAAAGTCCTGTTACAACTTCGCCCGCATCACCTCAAGCCGGAACTGCCGCGCAATGGTGAACCGCGTACTGGCCTGTCCATGGGCCAGCATTGCGAACTGATGGCGCAGACCTGGCAGATCCCCCGCGCCGAGCAGGACCAACTGGCCTTGGAAAGCCATCAGAAAATGGCCGCGTCCTACGCCGAGGGCTGGCACAACGATTTGCTCACACCGTTCCTGGGCCTGACCCGTGACAACAACCTGCGCCCGGACCTGACCCTGGAAAAACTCGCCAGCCTCAAACCGGCTTTTGAACGCAGTGAAAAGGGCACCCTGACCGCCGGCAACTCCACGCCGCTGACCGATGGCGCGTCCCTGGTGTTATTGGGCAGCGAAGCCTGGGCCAAGGAGCGTGGCCTGCCGATTCTCGCCTACCTGCGTGATGGCGAAGCGGCGGCGGTGGATTTCGTCAACGGTGCCGAAGGGCTGTTGATGGCGCCGGTATATGCCGTACCCCGTTTGCTGGCGCGCAATGGCCTGACGCTGCAGGATTTTGATTACTACGAAATTCACGAAGCCTTCGCCGCCCAAGTGTTGTGCACGCTCAAGGCCTGGGAAGATGCTGATTACTGCAAGACCCGCCTGGGCCTGGACGCGCCGTTGGGCTCTATCGACCGCAGCCGCCTGAACGTCAAGGGCAGCTCCCTGGCTGCTGGGCACCCATTTGCCGCCACCGGTGGGCGTATTGTCGCCAACCTGGCCAAGCTGCTGGACGCCGCCGGCAAGGGGCGCGGGCTGATTTCGATCTGTGCTGCGGGCGGGCAGGGCGTGACGGCGATCATTGAGCGCTGATCTCGGCTATCATCCGAACGCCTTGAGCAATAGCGGCTTTGTCGGATTAATCTGGCATATTGGATGCATTCTTTAGCAGATCAAGGCTCGTTACCCTCTCCCCGCTGTGCGAGGATTGCCGTATAACGAGTGCCATACGCGTGTTTGGTAATAAAGGACCCACAATAAAAGCTGATGAAGACTCCTAAACGCATTGAACCCCTGATCGAGGACGGTCTGGTCGACGAAGTGCTGCGCCCACTCATGAGTGGTAAAGAAGCAGCTGTTTATGTGGTGCGCTGCGGCAACGAATTACGTTGCGCCAAGGTCTACAAGGAGGCGAATAAACGAAGCTTTCGTCAGGCGGCCGAATACCAGGAAGGCCGCAAGGTCCGCAACAGCCGGCAGGCCCGGGCCATGGCCAAGGGCTCCAAGTTCGGCAAGAAAGAAACCGAAGACGCCTGGCAGAACGCTGAAGTAGCGGCGCTGTTTCGCCTGGCCGGTGCGGGTGTTCGCGTGCCACAGCCCTACGACTTCCTCGAAGGCGTGTTGCTGATGGAGTTGGTGGCCGATGAATACGGTGACGCGGCGCCACGCCTGAACGACGTGGTCCTGGAACCGGATCAGGCCCGTGAGTATCACGCGTTCCTGATCTCGCAGATCGTGCTGATGCTGTGTACCGGTCTGGTGCACGGTGATCTTTCCGAGTTCAACGTATTGCTGACGCCGACGGGCCCGGTGATCATCGACTTGCCTCAGGCGGTGGATGCGGCGGGTAACAACCACGCATTCAGCATGCTGGAGCGGGACGTGGGCAACATGGCTTCATATTTCGGGCGGTTTGCCCCCGAATTGAAGACCACCAAGTACGCCAAGGAAATGTGGGCGCTGTACGAAGCCGGCACCTTGCATCCAGCCAGTGTGTTGACTGGCGAGTTCGACGAGCCGGAAGAATTGGCGGATGTCGGCGGCGTGATGCGTGAGATCGAAGCAGCGCGGCTTGACGAAGAGCGGCGCCAGGCGATCCGTGCGGCGGATGATGCACCACCGGGCAAACCGGCGGAAGAACCGCCGCCGCCTTGGATGCAGTGATCGCCCAGCACACTGGGGGTTAAAAAATGTGGGAGCGGGCTTGTGTGGGAGCTGGCTTGCCTGCGATGCAGGCACCTCGGTACATCCGTTGCACCGAGGTGATGCTATCGCGGGCAAGCCCGGCTCCCACACAAGCCCGCTCCCACATTGGGTTTTGCGTTCGGTCAGTTGGATCTGCAGCAACTGCCCGACGCCAACTCCTTGAGAATCGGACAATCGGGCCGGTGATCGCCCTGGCAGTGCTCCACCAAGTCCTGCAACGTATCGCGCAACTGCCCCAGTTCGCGGATCTTTTGATTCAACTCCTCGATATGCTGGCGAGCCAACGCCTTGACGTCGGCACTGGCCCGTTGCCGGTCCTGCCACAGCTCCAGCAGCTTGCCGACTTCTGCCAGTGAAAACCCCAAGTCCCGCGAGCGCTTGATAAACGCCAGGGTGTGCAGGTCGTCGGCGCTATACAGGCGATAGCCACTGTCGCTGCGATGGGCCGGCTTGAGCAGGTTGATGGATTCGTAATAACGAATCATCTTTGCGCTCAAGCCGCTTTGCCGGGCTGCCTGGCCGATGTTCATGAGCGGTGATCCTCCAGATCCTTGGGTTTCCAGGTTTTCAACAGCAGTGCGTTGCTGACCACGCTGACGCTGGACAGGGCCATGGCGGCGCCGGCCAACACCGGATTGAGCAGGCCGAACACGGCCAGCGGAATGCCGATCAAGTTATACACAAAGGCCCAGAACAGATTCTGCCGGATTTTCGCGTAGGTCTTGCGGCTGATTTCCAGGGCTGCCGGCACCAGGCGTGGATCGCCACGCATTAGCGTGATACCCGCCGCGTGCATCGCCACGTCGGTGCCGCCACCCATGGCGATGCCGATATCCGCGGCGGCCAGGGCCGGGGCATCGTTGATGCCGTCGCCGACCATGGCCACCACGCCAGTCTTTTTCAGCTCGGCGACGGTGGCGGCTTTGTCGGCGGGCAACACTTCGGCGTGCACATCATCGATGCCCAGCGCTTGTGCCACCACGCGGGCACTGCCGCGGTTGTCGCCGGTCAGCAAGTGGCTGCTGATGTGTCGCGCCTTGAGCTGTTGCACGGCTTGCAGGGCACCGTCCTTGAGGGTGTCGCCAAAGGCAAACAGGCCCAGCACCCGAGGTTCCGGGCTTTGCTCGATCAACCAGGACAAGGTGCGGCCTTCAGCTTCCCAGGCACTGGCGTTGGCGGCCAGGTCACCCGGCTTCAAGCCGGTCTCATCGAGCAGGCGCCGATTGCCCAGGGCCAGTTGCCGACCGTCCAGGGTGCCGGCAATGCCGCGCCCGGTCAGGGATTGGCTGGCGCTGACATCGGCAACCGGCAGGCCTTGATCATTGCAGGCGTCCAGTACCGCCTTGGCCAATGGGTGTTCGCTACCGCGTTGCAGGGCGCCGGCCTGTTGCAGCAACAGTGCTTCGTTGCCATCCACTGCACTGAGGTGGGCGATTTTGGGGGCGCCGGAAGTGAGGGTGCCGGTCTTGTCGAACACCACCGCGCTGACTTCGTGGGCGCGCTCCAGGGCTTCGGCGTCCTTGATCAAGATCCCGTGGCGGGCCGCGACACCGGTGCCGGCCATGATTGCGGTCGGCGTGGCCAGGCCCAATGCGCAAGGGCAGGCAATCACCAGCACCGCGACGGCATTGATCAATGCGGTTTCCAGCGGTGCACCATACAACCACCAGCCAACCAGGGTGGCGAGGGCGATCACCAGCACGGTCGGCACAAACACCTGGCTGACTTTATCCACCAGTTTCTGGATCGGCGCCTTGGCCGCCTGGGCGTCTTCGACCAGGCGAATGATCCGCGCCAGCACGCTTTCTGCGCCGAGGGCCAGGGTGCGTACCAGCAAACGGCCTTCACCGTTGATCGCGCCGCCGGTGACTTTATCCCCCGGTTGTTTCGGCACTGGCAGGCTTTCCCCGGTGATCAAGGCTTCGTCGGCATGGCTTTGGCCTTCGACCACTTCGCCATCTACCGGGAAACGTTCGCCGGGCTTGACCAGCACCAGATCATTGAGGCGCAGGGCGCTGATCGCGACCTCTTGCTCGCGGCCATCGATCACCTGAATCGCCCGCTCTGGCCGCAAGGCCTCCAGGGCGCGGATGGCGCTGGCAGTCTGGCGTTTGGCGCGGCTTTCCATGTATTTGCCAAGCAGCACCAGGGCGATCACCACCGCCGAAGCTTCGAAGTACAAGTGCGGCTCGACGCCAGCCGGCGCGCTGAGCCACTGGTAGATACTCAGGCCATAGCCTGCGCTGGTGCCGATGGCCACCAGCAGGTCCATGTTGCCCGCGCCGGCGCGCACGGCTTTCCAGGCGGCGACATAGAAGCGCGCACCAAAGATGAACTGCACGGGGGTGGCGAGCAGGAATTGCACCCAGGCCGGTAGCATCCAGTGCAGGCCGAACGGTTGCACCAGCATCGGCAGGACCAGCGGCAACGCCAGCGCAATGGCCATCACCAGCGACCAACGCTCGCGTTTCAGGCGTTGTTCCTGGCTGGCTTGGGTGGCGGTTTCGCTTTGCGGCAGGGTGGCGGTGTAGCCGGCTTTTTCCACGGCGGCGATCAGCACGGCGGGGTCCATCTGGCCCGTCACCTCGACGTGGGCCCGTTCATTGGCCAGGTTGACGCTGACGTTTTGCACGCCGGGCACCTTGTTCAGGGCGCGTTCGACCCGCCCGACGCAACTGGCGCAGGTCATGCCGCTGATCGGCAGGTCGAAGGTGGTGGATCCATTCATGGGGCGTTCCTCCAGGAAAAGTTGCCTGTAGGATCAACCTTGACCTGATAGGAAGGTCAAGCCCCTTAATTCACGGCAAGCCCTGATACCGTTTTTCTGTAGGCGCGAGCTTGCTCGCGAAAAACTGGAGAGCGCCGCGTTTACCCGGTAAACACGCGTTATCGTTGACGTTCTTCGCGAGCAAGCTCGCTCCTACAGAAAACGGCATTGAGACAGGTTCGCGTCAGTAACCGAGCTTGGCGGCCTTGAGGTACATGCCGTCGGCGCCCTGGGCAATGCGCAATTTGCGCACGTCGCCGGCTTTGAGCGTGATCTCTTGGGCCTTGGGCGCCAGAAGCCCCGGCAGGCATCCGGGAACCTGGCCCGGTAGCAATTTGAGCCGCAGCGAGACCTTGCCTTCCGGGAAGTTGAATGAGGTGGATTGCTCCTGGAACAGCCGTCCGGCCAACTGGTCATTGACGTACAGGCCGACCTCACAGTTGGTCGGTACTTCCAGGCGCTCCCTGGAAATGATCAGCACCGCATAGTCCTCGGCGGCGCTGGCCTGGGGGACAGCGGCGAACAGGCTCAACAGGCTGACAAGGCCAAAAAACGACCAGCGCATGGTGAATTCTCCGGGTTTCAAATCGTGGATGGTTGCAGCTTGGCCGACGCCGCCAGGGAATACCAGCCCGGCGCTTGTTTTCAGTGCTTGACCTTGCCATCGTGGCAAGGATGAGACTGGGTGCAACCTCACTCAAGGAGTCATGTCATGCAAATATTCAGCGTTGAAGGAATGACCTGCGGCCACTGCGTCCGAGCCGTGACCCAAGCGGTACAAGCGAAGGATCCGGCCGCCAGTGTGAATGTGAATCTGGCCGCCAAGGAAGTCGGTGTGGAAAGTCGTTTGTCGCCGGACGAAGTGATCAGCCTGATCACCGAAGAAGGCTACAGCGCCAAGCTCGCCTGATTATTTAATAGGTAGCGAGCTAACGTAATGTTCAAGGCACCCAAGCGCGGCTAGACTGTCGGGCTGCCGACTCTTCCGGGTGCCTGATGAACCTTCGCATAATCCTTATTCTTGGGGCCTTGAGCGCATTTGCGCCGCTGGCTATCGATTTTTACCTGCCGGGCTTCCCGGCCATGGCGGTGGCGTTCGGCACCGACGAAAAACATATCCAGCTGACCCTGGCCGTGTATTTCACGGGTCTTGCGATCGGCCAGTTGATCTATGGGCCGCTGGCGGATCGTTTCGGGCGGCGCATCCCGCTGTTGAGCGGTGTCACCTTGTTCACCGTGGCCTCCCTGGCGTGCGCCTATGCGCCGTCCCTGGAATGGCTGATCGGTGCGCGCTTCGTCCAGGCGCTGGGTGGGTGTGCTGGCATGGTGATTTCCCGGGCGGTGGTCAGCGACAAGTGCGACGCGGTGGGCTCGGCCAAGGTCTTTTCGCAATTGATGCTGGTGGTCGGGCTGGCGCCGATCCTGGCGCCGATGCTCGGTGGGGTGATGGTCAGCCTGTGGGGCTGGCAGTCGATTTTCCTCGCGTTGACGGTATTCAGCGTCGGCGCCGGGGTGGCGGTGGCTGTCGGTTTACCGGAGAGTTTTCCGGCCCATCAGCCTCGGCAGCCACTGTCCGGGGCGTTGCGCCAATACGGGCGGCTGCTGGCTGATCGGGTGTACCTGGGGTATGCCGTGACCGGTGGTATCGCAATTGGCGGGATGTTCGCCTACATCGCCGGCTCACCTTTCGTATTTATCAAGCTCTACGGCGTGCCGGCCGAGCACTATGGGTGGCTGTTCGGCACCAATGCCGCAGGCTTTATCCTGGTGGCCCAGGTCAACGCGCGGCTGCTGTCCAAGCGCGGCCCGGCGTTTCTGCTGACCCGCACGGTGTGGGTCTACCTCGCGGCAGCGCTGTCGCTGCTGGCGGTCAGTGCCTTGCATACCGAAGCATTGTGGCCGCTGCTGGTGCCGCTGTTCCTGTGCATCGCCAGCCTGGGTTGCATCATGCCCAATACGTCGGCGTGCGCCATGAACGGGCAGGGCGCGCGGGCCGGCAGCGCGTCGGCCCTGCTGGGCTGCATCCAGTTTGGCGTGGCCGCAGGTGCGGCATCGTTGGTCGGCGCACTGCACGACGGCACGGCCATGCCGATGTCGATCGTCATCAGCTTGTGTGGGGTGTTGGCGGTAGTGGTGGCCATGTTGACCCAGCGCCTGCAACGGCAGCGAGCCTTGCAAGCGCAGGCCTGACCGCTTTTTCAGCCAGTAGCGCGCTGCTGGCTTTCGGGAAAACGATGGGGTGCCTGGATTCGGTTTTGCAGGGTGTTGGCGAAGGCGCGAGCCTCGGCTTCACTGCGGAAGGTAAAGGCGTCGTGGTCCAGGCGGACCTGCCATTTGTTGCCTTGGGATTTTGCTAACGCTTTTATCAGGATCTTCATTGCTGACTTCCTCACGTAAAAGATTGCGTGGCAAAGGCGGCCAATATAAACCCGAATACGCTCACAAATATGACAAGGATCAAGTCTCTGACTAGCGGTGCCGTCCGTTACCTACAGCGATAACGGATGACACTGACAGAGCCCGCGTCTTAGAAGCCTTCCAACACGATCTTGCCCTTGGCCTTGCCGCTTTCCAGCAAGGCATGGGCTCGGCGCAGGTTCGCCGCATTGATCACGCCGAAGTGTTCGCCCACCGTGGTTTTCAGGGTGCCGGCGTCGATCAGCTCGGCGACCCGATTGAGCAGGTTGTGCTGCTCGATCATGTCAGCGGTCTCGAACATCGAGCGGGTGTACATGAACTCCCAGTGCAGCGACAGGCTCTTGCGCTTGAGCTTGGTCACATCCAGGGCCTTGGGATCGTCGATCAATGCCAGTTTGCCCTGGGGTGCGAGGGCTTCGACCAATTGGTCCAGGTGCTGGTCGGTCTGGGTCAGGCTGGCGACGTGGGTCACCTGTGGGTGGCCGGCGCGCTTGAGCTCTTCGCTCAGGGGCTGGCTGTGATCGACCACCAGGTCGGCCCCCAGATCCTTGGCCCAGGCCTGGGTGTCCGGGCGCGAGGCGCTCCCGATCACCTTGAGCGCGGTGAGTTGCGCAGCCAGTTGGGTGAGGATCGAGCCTACGCCGCCGGCAGCGCCGACAATCAGCAGGCTCTGGCCTTGATCAGTCTTGCCTTCAGCCACTTGCAGGCGTTCGAACAGTAGCTCCCAGGCGGTGATGGCGGTCAGCGGCAGGGCGGCGGCTTCGGCAAAACCCAGGCTTTTTGGCATATGGCCGACAATCCGCTCATCCACCGTGTGCAGTTCGCTGTTGCCGCCCGGGCGTGTCAGGGAGCCGGCGTAAAACACCTTGTCACCGGCCTTGAACAGCGTGACGTCGCTGCCGACCGCCTTGACCACGCCGGCCACATCCCAGCCCAGCACTTTGGCTGCGCCGTTTTCCGGGGCGACGTTCTGGCGGATCTTGGTGTCCACCGGGTTGACCGAGATGGCTTTGACTTCCACCAGCAAGTCACGCGGGCCGGCCACTGGCTCAGGCAATTCGATGTCTTGCAGGGACTTGGGGTCGTTGATCGGCAATGCGGCGTAGTAGGCGATGGCTTTCATGGCGGGTTCCATAGAGGGGCGAATGTGATGGACAGATCATTAGCTATTTCTCTTGCAGATAAAACCCGCTAAAAGAGCACTCTCTTTCAACGGATTTTTGATAATTCCTCGGGACGGTGGTCATGCTGCGTTTTGATGATTTGCAGTTGTTCGTGCGTGCGGCGGATTTGGGCAGTTTGTCTGCCGCCGCACGGGTCATGGATATGTCGGCGGCAGTGGCCAGTGCGGCGTTAAAACGCATCGAACAACAATTGGGCGTGCGCTTGCTGGCGCGCTCCACCCGCAGCCTGCGCCTGACCGCCGAGGGTGAAGGTTTTCTGCAGTACGCCCGCGGTGCCTTGAGCCAACTGGATGAGGGGCGGCGGTTGCTGGCCAGCGGCCAGGATCATGTCAGCGGTGTCCTGCAGTTGTCGGCGCCTTCGGACTTCGGACGCAACCTGTTGCTGCCCTGGCTCGACGAGTTTCAGCGTGAGCACCCGCAGTTAAACGTGCGCCTACTGCTGGGCGACCGGATCGCCGACCTGTTCCGCCAGCCGGTGGATATCGCCTTGCGCTACGGCGAACCCGAGGATTCGAGCCTGGTGGCCTTGCCGGTCGCGCCAGACAACCGCCGAGTGTTGTGCGCGGCGCCCAGCTACCTGGCCCGACATGGCGAGCCGCGCCATCTGGAAGAACTGGCCCAGCACAATTGCCTGCTGTTTATGCTCGGCAGCCGGGTGCACGACCATTGGAGCTTTCAGGATGCTAAACGGGAAATCAGCCTGACCGTCAGCGGCGACCGTTTCAGTGACGACGCTGATGTCGTGCGGCGTTGGGCCGTGGCTGGGGTGGGCATTGCCTACAAGTCCTGGCTGGATGTCAGCGCCGATGTGCTGGCCGGCCGCTTGCAGTTGCTCTTGCCGGAGCTGCTGGGTGAGCGCACACCGCTCAATCTGCTGTGCGCCCATCGTGCGCAATTGAGTAAGCCGATCAACCTCCTGCGTGAAATGCTCGTGGCACGTTGTGGGAAGTTGAGCGCGCAGTTGCCTGAACGACGGGGGACTACACAATAACCTCGGGAAATTCAGGAAATTTCAGGCAGTAGCTGTCGCTGATTTGGCTGTAAGACGCCACGGAATCCGCTGCTCACACACTTATACTTTTCGGCGAAATGGAGCAGACCAACGATTGAACAGGGAGTGAGTACATGGAACAGGCACCTTGCATCAGCCAGATCGCAACATTGTTGGCCGACCCCAAACGCACCGCGATGATCTGGGCGTTGATGGACGGCTCGGCCAAACCCTCCGAGGAGTTGGCGATGTTGGCTGGGTTATCGGCTTCATCGGCGAATGCGCATTTGGCGCGTTTGGCGGCCGGTGGATTACTACGTATTGAAGCCCGCGGGCGTAAACGCTTCTTCCGCATGGCGGCAGCGGATGTGGGCGCAGCCGTCGATGCATTGGCCAGTACCACGATGGCTAGCGTGGCGCGCAGTGCATCCAGCCGGCCGGTGACGGCATTGCTGGCGCCGGCTTCGTTGCGCCAGGCACGGATATGCCACGATCATCTTGGGGGGGAAATGGCGGCAGCCCTCTATCAGCGCATGGTGCTGGCAAAGTGGATTGAACGCTTTGAACAGTGGCTCCATGTGACGCCCCTGGGTGCACGCCATTTGGCCGAGCATGGCATTTTCACCCAGGCCCTGGCCCAGCATAGTTTCTCGACAATGGCTTGCGATTGCTCTGACTGGAGCGAGCAGCAGCCGCACCTGGGCGGGGCGTTGGGGGCGGGATTGTTGCAGTTGTTCATGCAGTCGCGCTGGTTGAAGACGGTCAATGAGTCGAGCGCAGTGCAGGTCACCGAGACCGGGCGCTTGGAAATTGCCCGGATGGCGGCTGTGTAGGAGCGGGCTTGCCCGCGAACAATTCAAAGGCGCCGCGTTCATCCAGGATGTACGCTTTATCGTTGGCGTCCTTCGCGAGCAAGCTCGCTCCTACAGGGAGGGGTCAGGGCTTGACCAGGCGTGCATCCAGGCTGTTTTGCGCCAGGCGGCGGGCCTGGTCCTGGGTCATGCCCAGCGAGGTGTGCAGCGCGTGGAAGTTCTCGGTGACATAACCGCCGAAATACGCCGGGTCATCGGAGTTCACGGTGACCTTCACCCCACGCTCCAGCATGTCGAGGATGTTGTGCTGGGCCATGTCGTCGAATACACACAGCTTGGTATTGGACAGCGGGCACACGGTCAGGGGGATCTGCTCGTCGATGATCCGCTGCATCAGGCGCTCGTCTTCGATGGCGCGCACGCCATGGTCGATACGCTGGATTTTCAGCAGGTCGAGGGCTTCCCAGATGTATTCCGGTGGGCCTTCTTCGCCAGCATGGGCGACGGTCAGGAAACCTTCGCCACGGGCGCGATCGAACACACGCTGGAACTTGCTCGGTGGGTGGCCCATTTCCGAGCTGTCCAGGCCCACGGCGACAAACGCATCACGGAACGGCAGCGCCTGGTCGAGGGTTTTTTGCGCTTGCTCTTCGCTCAGGTGGCGCAGGAAGCTGAGGATCAGGCCGCTGGTGATACCCAGTTGCTGCTCGCCGTCCTTGAGTGCGCTGGCGATGCCATTGAGCACCACTTCAAAGGGAATGCCACGGTCGGTGTGGGTCTGCGGGTCGAAGAACGGTTCGGTATGGATCACGTTCTGCGCCTTGCAACGCAGCAGGTAGGCCCAGGTCAGGTCGTAGAAATCCTGGGACGTGCGCAATACATCGGCGCCCTTGTAATAGAGGTCGAGAAACTCCTGCAGGTTGTTGAAGGCGTAGGCCTTGCGCAGGGTTTCGACGTCGTTCCACGGCAATGCGATTTTGTTGCGTTCGGCCAGGGCGAACAGCAACTCGGGCTCCAGCGAACCCTCCAGGTGCAGGTGCAGTTCGGCCTTGGGCAGGGCGTTGAGCCAGTCGTACATGTGTGCGTTCTCATCAGGTGCAATGGCGACATTCTACAGGCCAGGACGCAAATAATCGGTAAAACCTGACCGAGCGGTAAGCATTCTTCGTGCCTGCGGCAATGGAGGAATGAACTAAGGTGTAACGAAACGTTAGCGAAACGCCGCAGTCTGTACCCCATCACAGACTGATTCGCTGTTCGAAAAGGCCCGTAATGCTCACATCCCTCAAGCAAGAAAAATTCATGTGGCTGGCGCTGCTCGCCGCCATCGCGGCCTATCCGCTGGAACACTGGCTGCTGCACAGTGGGCAGGCCACGGCGCTGCTCGGTGGCCTGGTGCTGATCGGTTTTATCGTCATGGCCTCGATGCGCGTGGCCCACCACGCCGAACTGCTCGCCGAAAAAGTCGGCGATCCTTACGGCACGATGATCCTGACCCTCGCGGCGGTGCTGGTTGAAGTGGTGATCCTGGCGATCATGATGAGCAACGAGGCGTCACCGACCCTGGTGCGCGATACGATTTACTCGGCGGTGATGCTGGATATCAACGGCATTCTCGGCCTGGCCGCACTGATGGGCGGCATCAAGCATGGCGAGCAGTCCTACAACGATGATTCGGCGCGGACCTACAGCGTGATGATCCTGACCGCCATGGGCGTGTCCATGGTGGTGCCGGAATTTATCCCCGAGGCCGACTGGAAAATCTACTCGGCCTTCACCATTGGCGCGATGGTGGTGTTGTACGCCTTGTTCCTGCGCATGCAGGTGGGGCCACACAGTTACTTTTTCAGCTACAGCTATCCGGAAAAACGCCGCAAGCCGCTGCCGGAAGAACAGGCTTCGCCGGTCAACCTGACATTCTCCATCGCAACCCTGGTGTTTGGCGTGGTGGTCATTGGCGCATTGGCCGAAGTGATGTCCAAGACCCTGGACCTTGGCCTGGAGGGCACGGGTGCGCCGCCGGTGATCACGGCAATCCTGGTGGCGGCGATTTCTGCCGCGCCAGAGATTCTGACCGCGTTGCGTGCGGCATTGGCCAACCGCATGCAGTCAGTGGTCAACATCGCGCTGGGGGCTTCGTTGTCGACGGTGATCTTGACTGTGCCGGTGATGGAAGCGATGGCGCTGTACACCGGCCAGCCGTTTCAGATGGCGATGACACCGGTGCAAACAGTGATGGTGTTTATCACGCTGATTGTCAGCGCGATCAACCTCAACGATGGCGAAACCAACGCCATCGAAGGGATGACCCACTTTGTACTGTTTGCGACCTTTATCATGTTGTCGCTGTTGGGGTTGTAGTCAGCCGGCGATCAACTGCCGCGCCGCCTGGCTGTGATCGGCGATCAGGCCCTTGAGGTCCATGCCCTCGATTTGCCCGTCGATCACCCGCCACTTGCCGCCCACCATCACGCGATCCGCGCGGTCGGCGCCGCATAACAGCAGCGCCGAAATCGGATCGTGGCTGCCAGAGAAGCGCAGCTCATCGAGTTTGAACAACGCCAGGTCAGCTTGTTTGCCCACGGCCAACTCGCCGATGTCGCTGCGGCCGAGCAGTTGCGCAGAGCCTTTGGTGGCCCAGCCCAGCACGCCTTCAGGGGTGATTTTTTCTGCCCCGTAGCGCAGGCGCTGGATATACAGGGCCTGACGTGCTTCGAGGATCATATTGGACGCATCGTTGGAGGCCGAACCATCCACGCCCAGGCCAATCGGCGCGCCGGCGGCGATCAGGTCCAGGGTCGGGCAGATGCCGGAGGCCAGGCGCATGTTGGAGCTTGGGCAGTGGCAAATCCCGGTGCCGGCTGCGCCCAGGCGGGCGATTTCATCGGGGTTGAAGTGAATGCCATGGGCCAGCCAGGTACGTGGGCCGAGCCAGCCGACGCTGTCCAGATAGTCCACGGTGCGCAGGCCGAAGCGTTGCAGGCAGAAGTCTTCTTCGTCGAGGGTTTCGGCCAGGTGGGTGTGCAGGCGTACATCGAGCTGGTTGGCCAGTTCGGCGCTGGCGCTCATGATTTCGGGAGTGACCGAGAACGGCGAGCAGGGCGCCAGGGCAATCTGGATGTGCGCGCCGTCGCCGCGCTCGTGGTAGCGCTGGATCAGGCGCTGGCTGTCTTCGAGGATCACTTCACCTTGCTGCACGGTCTGCTGCGGTGGCAGCCCACCGTCAGCTTCGCCCAGGCTCATGGAACCGCGCGTGAGCATGGCGCGCATGCCCAGTTCGCGCACGCTGTCGACTTGCACGTCGATCGCATTTTCCAGGCCGTCGGGGAACAGGTAGTGGTGATCGGCGGCGGTGGTGCAGCCCGAGAGCAGTAATTCTGCCAGGGCGACCTTGCTGGCCAGTGCGAGTTTTTCCGGCGTCAGGCGGGCCCAGACCGGGTACAAGGTTTTCAGCCAGGGGAACAAAGGCTGGTTGACCACCGGCGCCCAGGCGCGGGTCAGGGTCTGGTAGAAGTGATGGTGGGTGTTGATCAGGCCGGGAAGGATCACATGCTCGCGGGCATCGAAGGTTTGTTCGCAGGCGATGCTCGGTTGTTGGCCGAGGGCGAGCACTTCGACGATCACGCCGTCTTGCAGCACCAGGCCGCCACGGGCGTCCAGGGCATTGGCAGTGAAGATCGCGAGAGGGTTTTTTAACCAGATACGGGTCGCAGGCATTGGCCGGCTCCTCTGAATGATGGGTTCAGGTTTGCCAGCTCAGTGTTGCCCTGTCTGCTGATCCAGGGTCGCCGGTAAGGGCGAGGAGGGCAGTCTACGTGGAGTGAGCGGTGGGGTCTATCCACCGCTCATCTGCCGGTTACCAGGGAATGGTCTCGCCCTTGTAGTTGACGAAGTGATGGCCGCCCTTGCCGGTGTAAGCGTTCACTTGGGCAATCAGGCCGCGCACGCTGGTCTCCACATCCAGGTCGGCACCTTCGCCGCCCATATCGGTCTTGACCCAGCCCGGGTGCAGCGACAACACCGTCAGCTTCTGCTCGCCCAATTGCGTCACAAAACTGTTGGTCATGGAGTTCAGCGCGGCCTTGCTGGCTTTGTACAGTGCCAGGTCTGGCGCATCGGGCATGGTCACGCTGCCCAGCACCGAGCTCATGAATGCCAGCACGCCGCTGCCCTGGCGAATCTGCGGGGCAAAGCGCTGGGCGAGGTTGATCGGTGCCACGGCATTGGTGAAAAACAGCTGGCCGACTTCAGCCAGGGTCGCGTGGCCCGGGGTCTGGTTGGCCGGGCCCTTGACGCCGGCATTGACGAACAGCAGGTCAAAGGTGCGGTCCTTGAGGCGCTGGCTCAGGGCGATCACGGCTTGCTGGTCGTCCATGTCGAGTTTCTCGATCTGGACCGGGCCCACGGCTTTCAGGGCATCGGCCTTGCCCGGATCACGCACGGTGGCGGTCACGTCCCAGCCGTCCTGGAGCAATTGCTTGACCAGGCCAAGGCCCAGCCCGCGCGAGGCGCCGATGATCAATGCGGTTTTTGGCGTAGACATGAAGGCTTCCTTTGGCGTCGAGGTTCAGTGAACAACATTATCAGGTTCAACGTTGCAGCAGGATTCGCCCGCGGCTCAGGTCGGCCAACTGCGTTTGCAGGGTGTCGATATGGGCTTCGCCGAGTGCCAATTGCAGCTCAACACCGTTGGCGGTGAAGGTTTCTTCCAGCACCAGGCCGCCCAGTTCGGCGACGCGCAGCTTGACCAGGGTCAGTTCGGCGAAGCCGCAGGCGCAGCTCAAGGGCACGCGGCTGATCAGTTCGACCCGTTCGGCGTTTTGCAGGCATTTATTGGCGCCACCGCCATAGGCACGGGCCAGGCCTCCGGTACCTAGCTGGATGCCGCCATACCAACGGACCACCAGCACCACGACCTGATCAAAGCCCTGGGCCTCGATGGCGGCCAGGATCGGGCGCCCGGCGGTGCCGCCGGGTTCGCCGTCATCGTTGCTGCGGTACTGCCCGCCCAGTTTCCAGGCCCAGCAGTTGTGCGTGGCGTTGAGGTCGCTGTGCTGCTCGATAAACGCCTGGGCGTCTTGCGGGCTGGTAATGGGTGCGGCAAAGGTGATGAAGCGGCTTTTGCGGATTTCTTCGCGAAATTCACAAAAGCCCGTAAGGGTGAAAGGCATCGGGTCGCTTCGTTCAGAGGGCCGGCTTGATGCCACAGCCCTTGAGAATAATGTGGATGAGGTTGCTGCCAGCGTCTTCCATGTCCTGCTTGGTCAGCTTGGTGCGACCGGTCACGCGGCAGATCTGGGTCGCGAAGTCAGCGTAATGCTGGGTGCTGCCCCACAGCAGGAAGATCAAGTGTACCGGATCCACGGGGTCCATCTTGCCGGCATCGATCCAGGCCTGGAACACCGCGGCCCGACCGCTGAACCAGGTGCGGTAGTCCTGGCTGAAATATTCGGTAAGGCATTCGCCGCCGCTGATGATCTCCATGGCGAAGATCCGCGAGGCTTGCGGCTGGCGTCGGGAATATTCCATCTTGGTGCGGATGTAGCGAGTCAGCGCCTCGGCGGGATCATCCTCGGCGGTCAGGGTGTTGAAGGTGCTGTCCCACAGTTCGAGGATATTGCTCAGTACCGCGATATACAGCCCCAGCTTATTGGTGAAGTAATAGTGCAGGTTGGCCTTCGGCAGCCCGGCACTCGCGGCGATGGTGTTCATGCTGGTGCCTTTGTAGCCATGCCGGGCGAATTCGTCTTCGGCGGCCTGGATGATCGCTTGTTCGTTCTTTTGCCGAATGCGACTGGCGGGTTTTCCGGCGTGGCTGTTGTGGGCAGGAACTTCGAGGCTCATGGAGGTTTCCGTGCAGATCGATGAATGCGATTGCTGCACAGATAACCCACCCTCAAGCCTCAGACAAGTCCCGATACGATAAAAGCGTCAAAGCGGTTCCAGCGTGTCGTGTTCCACCAGCGGATTTGCGGCAGGTGCCGCGGCCTTGGATTCCGGCAGGATCAGGCACAACACAATAGCCGTCATCCCGCCGCTGGTGATGGCCGAGTCGAACAGGTTTTGCACCAGGGTTGGCATCAGGTGCAACAAATTCGGTTGCGCGGCGATGCCCAGGCCGACCCCAAGCGAGGTGGCGATGATCAGCATGCTACGTCGATCCAGCGGGGCCTGCGCCAGGATACGCACACCAGCGGCGGCGACACTGCCGAACATCACCAGGGTTGCGCCGCCGAGCACTGGCTTGGGAATCTGCTGCAGCACCGCACCAATCAGCGGAAACAGCCCGAGACAAAACAGCACCACACCGATGTACAGGCCCACATAACGGCTGGCGACACCGGTCAATTGGATCACGCCGTTGTTCTGGGCAAAGGTGGTATTGGGGAAGGCGCTGAAGGTGGCGGCGATCATGCAGCTGACACCATCCCCGAGCACGCCGCCCTTGAGTCGGCTTATATAAGAAGGACCGCTGATGGGCTGGCGGGCGATCATACAGTTGGCGGTGAGATCGCCGACGGTTTCGATGCTGCTGATCAGATAAATCAGCGCGACGGGTAGGAAGGCTGTCCAGTCGAAACTGAAGCCAAAATGAAACGGCGTCGGCAGACTGATCAAGGGCAGGTCGGGCAAGGGCTGGGGCACCAACTTGCCGCTGAACCAGGCGGCAATGCTGCCCAGCACCAGGCCGATGATGATCGCGCTCAGGCGTACCCACGGCGTGTTCGAACGGTTGAGCAGGATAATCGTCAGCACCACGAACAGGCCAAGGGCCAGGTTGGTCGGGGCGCCAAAGTCCGGGGCGTTGAAGCCGCCACCCAGATCCGTGATGCCCACCTTGATCAGGCTGATGCCAATCAGGGTAATCACAATCCCGGTCACCAGCGGGGTGATGACGCGGCGCAGTTGGCCGATAAAGCGGCTCAGCACGATCTGTACCAGCGCGCCGAAAAAACACACGCCGAAGATCATCGCCAGGATGTCCTCCGGGCTGCCGCCGCGCTGCTTGACCAGGAAACCGGCCGATAACACTGCGCCGAGAAAGGCAAAGCTGGTGCCTTGCAGGCAAATCATGCCCGCGCCAATCCCAAAGGGCCTACGGGCCTGGATGAAGGTGCCTACGCCGGAAACCATCAACGCCATGCTGATCAAGTAGGGCAAGTGGGCGGCCAGGCCCAGGGTGGAGCCGATGATCAAGGGCGGGGTGATAATGCCGACGAAGCTGGCGAGCACATGTTGCAGTGCCGCGAGCAAGGCGGGCAGTGGCTTGGGGCGGTCGTTGAGGCCGTAGATCAGGTCGCTGGGGCTGGAGGATTCTGCTGGCATGGCATGGGGACTCAGGGCTGACGGTTCATGGTCCCTATGCCTTGCAAAAAACTGTCCACTTGCTCAGGTTTTGGATGGGGCCCGTATCAGCGGGTTGCGGCCAGGCTGTCGAGAAAGCTTTCCAGCACCAAATGAGGGCGGCGGCCCTTGCGGGTGACCGAAGCCAGGCTTAAATCGTAAAATCGTGTAGGCGGTTTCAGCGCACGTAGTCGGCCTTGTTGCACCCATAGGCTGGCGTAGTGGTCGGGCAGGTAGCCGATGTAGCGCCCGGTGAGAATCAGGAAGGCCATGCCTTCGCGGTCGGAAGCGCTGGCGGTGCAGTTGAGCGCTTGATAGTGGGCCTGGATATCGGCGGGCAGACGGAAAGTCGGTGCGATGGCGTCCTGGCTATTGATGCGTGGGTCGTCCAGTTGCTTGTCGTCGGCATAAAACAGCGGATGGCCCACCGCGCAGTAGAGCAGCGAGCGCTCGCTGTACAAGGGCTGATACTCCAGGCCCGACAGCGCGCTGGCCTGGGGTACCACGCCGACATGCAGGCGCCCGTCGAGCACGCCTTGTTCCACTTCATTGGGGGCGATCATGCGGATCTGGATCTGCACATCCGGGCCGCGCTCTTTCAACTGCGCCAATGCATGGGTGATGCGCATATGGGGCAGGGTCACCAGGTTATCGGTCAGGCCGATGATCAGTTCGCCGCGCAGGTGCTGGTGCAGGCCGTTGACCTCGGTGCGGAAACTTTCCAGCGCACTCAACAGTTGCAGGGCCGATTGGTAGACCTCCCGGCCTTCTTCCGTCAGGGAGAAGCCGGCGCGCCCGCGTTGGCACAGGCGCAGGCCCAGGCGTTGTTCGAGATCGCTCATTTGCTGGCTGATGGCTGAGCGCCCGATGCCCAGCACGGTTTCCGCCGCCGAGAAGCCTCCGCACTCCACCACACTGCGAAAGATGCGCAACAGGCGGATATCGAAGTCGCTGACTTGGGCCAGTGGGTCGGGTCGGCGGCTGCTCATAGTTTAGTAAAGACCTGACTGAAGGTTAGAAGAGTTGGATTTCCCAGACTTTATCCTCGTGGCAATTTAGCTGCAACAACGCTTTTCAATCCCGACGCTGCCTTTTGCCTTGCGAGGTTTTGCTGATGAACATGCCCGAAAACGCCCCATCCACCCTGGCCAGCCAACTAAAGCTGGACGCTCACTGGATGCCTTACACCGCCAACCGCAACTTCCAGCGCGACCCGCGTCTGATCGTGGGGGCCGAAGGCAGTTGGTTGATCGATGACAAGGGGCGCCGGGCGTACGACTCGTTGTCGGGCCTGTGGACCTGCGGCGCGGGGCACACCCGCAAGGAAATCCAGGAAGCGGTCGCCAAGCAACTGGGCACCCTGGATTACTCGCCAGGCTTCCAATACGGTCATCCGCTGTCCTTTCAGTTGGCAGAAAAGATTACCGACCTGACCCCAGGCAACCTGAACCATGTGTTTTTTACCGACTCCGGTTCCGAGTGCGCCGATACGGCGGTAAAGATGGTGCGTGCCTACTGGCGCCTGAAGGGCCAGGCGACCAAGACCAAGATGATCGGGCGTGCTCGTGGTTATCACGGGGTGAACATCGCGGGCACCAGCCTGGGCGGCGTCAACGGCAACCGTAAGATTTTTGGCCAGGCGATGATGGATGTCGATCACCTGCCGCACACCTTGCTGGCGAGCAATGCGTACTCGCGCGGTATGCCGGAGCTGGGTGGCATTGCCCTGGCTGACGAGTTGCTCAAGCTGATTGAGTTGCACGATGCATCAAATATTGCCGCGGTATTTGTTGAGCCGCTGGCGGGTTCTGCGGGGGTACTTGTTCCGCCACAGGGCTACCTCAAGCGCCTGCGTGAAATCTGTGACCAGCACAACATCCTGTTGGTGTTCGACGAAGTGATCACCGGTTTTGGCCGTACCGGCTCGATGTTCGGTGCGGACAGTTTCGGTGTGACGCCAGACCTGATGTGCATCGCCAAGCAAGTCACCAACGGTGCGATCCCAATGGGCGCGGTGATTGCCAGCAGTGAGATCTATCAGACCTTCATGAACCAGGCGACGCCTGAGTACGCGGTGGAATTCCCACACGGCTACACCTACTCGGCACACCCGGTAGCCTGTGCTGCTGGCCTGGCGGCATTGGATCTGTTGCAGAAGGAAAACCTGGTGCAGAGCGTGGCCGAAGTCGCGCCGCACTTTGAGAATGCGCTGCACGGCTTGAAGGGCAGCAAGAACGTAATCGACATCCGTAACTACGGCCTGGCCGGTGCGATCCAGATCGCGCCGCGTGATGGGGATGCCATCGTGCGTCCATTCGAAGCGGGCATGGCGTTGTGGAAGGCCGGGTTCTATGTGCGTTTTGGCGGCGACACCCTGCAGTTCGGCCCAACCTTCAACAGCAAGCCGCAGGATCTGGATCGCTTGTTCGATGCCGTCGGCGAAGTGCTGAACAAGATCGACTGATTTCTCTTTCTATATAGAACAACAGCCTGGCGCGACGCGTGTCGCGCCTGTGGACAACTTTTCAGGAGCCTTGCATGAGCCTTATCCAGCATTTGATCAATGGCGAAATGGTCAACGACAGCGGTCGTAGTGCCGACGTTTACAACCCGTCCACCGGCCAGGTGATTCACCAGGTGCCATTGGCCAGCCGTGAAACCATTCAACAGGCGATCGACTCGGCCAAGGCGGCATTTCCGGCCTGGCGTAATACGCCACCGGCCAAACGCGCCCAGGTGATGTTTCGTTTCAAGCAATTGCTGGAGCAGAACGAAGCGCGTATCTCGCAGTTGATCAGCGAAGAGCATGGCAAGACCCTGGAAGACGCGGCCGGTGAGTTGAAGCGCGGGATCGAGAACGTCGAGTACGCGTGTTCGGCGCCGGAGATCCTCAAGGGTGAATACAGCCGTAACGTCGGCCCGAACATTGATGCCTGGTCCGACTTTCAGCCGCTGGGCGTGGTGGCCGGTATTACGCCGTTCAACTTCCCTGCCATGGTGCCGCTGTGGATGTATCCACTGGCCATCGTCTGCGGTAACTGCTTCATCCTCAAGCCATCGGAGCGCGACCCAAGCTCGACGCTGCTGATTGCCCAGTTGTTGCAGGAAGCCGGTTTGCCCAAAGGCGTGTTGAGTGTGGTCCATGGCGACAAGGGCGCGGTGGATGCACTGATCGAGGCACCTGAGGTCAAGGCCTTGAGTTTTGTTGGCTCGACGCCGATTGCCGAGTACATCTATTCCGAAGCGACCAAGCGCGGCAAGCGTGTGCAGGCGCTGGGCGGGGCGAAGAACCATGCGGTGCTGATGCCGGATGCGGATCTGGATAACGCCGTGAGTGCCTTGATGGGCGCCGCCTATGGCTCCTGCGGCGAGCGTTGCATGGCGATCTCGGTGGCGGTCTGCGTGGGTGACCAGGTGGCGGATGCATTGATTGCCAAGCTGGTGCCGCAGATCAAGGCACTGAAGATTGGTGCGGGTACTTCCTGTGGCCTGGACATGGGGCCACTGGTTTCTGCGCAGGCGCGCGACAAGGTCAGCGGCTATATAGAAGACGGTGTGTCTTCGGGCGCTGAGCTGGTGGTCGATGGGCGTGGCCTGAGCGTTGCCGGGAATGAAGATGGTTTCTTCCTGGGCGGCTGCCTGTTTGATCGCGTGACGCCCGAGATGCGCATCTATAAAGAAGAGATCTTTGGCCCAGTGCTGTGCGTCGTCCGGGTGAACAGCCTGGAAGCGGCGATGCAACTGATCAACGACCATGAATATGGCAACGGTACCTGCATCTTTACCCGTGACGGTGAGGCGGCGCGGCTGTTCTGTGACGAGATTGAAGTGGGCATGGTGGGGGTTAACGTGCCATTGCCGGTGCCGGTGGCTTATCACAGCTTTGGTGGCTGGAAGCGTTCGCTGTTTGGCGACTTGCATGCCTATGGACCGGACGGGGTGCGTTTCTATACCCGTCGCAAGGCGATCACCCAGCGCTGGCCACAGCGTGCAAGCCATGAAGCATCGCAGTTCGCCTTCCCTAGTTTGTAAGGTCGGATGAGCAGAAGGCCGGCCCCTTGGGGCCGGCCTTTGCGTTTCTGGAGCTTTTTTGACCGATATGACAGAAATGTGAAAGTAACGGTTGACGGCGATTTATATCTGTCTATAATTCGCCCCACTTCCGGCGCAGTCGAAACGGAAAACTCCTTGGTAAACAATGAGTTACGCAGTTTTCGGCAGCAGGTTGCTTCAGTTCATCGAAGCCAAAAGGAAGTTGAAAAAGAGGTGTTGACAGCAGCGTGTAACGCTGTAGAATTCGCCTCCCGCTGACGAGAGATCGAAAGC
>NZ_VFIL01000023.1 GCF_007858285.1 Pseudomonas brenneri
GATTACATCGAGATGTTCTACAACGCAAAACGCCGCCATGGTTTCAACAATCAGCTGTCACCGGTAGAGTTTGAAAAGCGTTACGCAATGAGCTTGCAAGGTGTCTAGAGAATCCGGGGCGATTCACAGTGCGTACACCAGCAACGCGAGAGATGTCGAAGACCTGCAGTTGGAGGCGATCAGCAGAGGATCCAGCAAGCGCTTGGACCTGCGTTGCCCATTTGACTTACCCGTTGAGTACAAGTCGAACGTAGTGAGCTTCACACGGGCAGATCGCGACCAGCGTGTGCAGGCAAGGGTTTTTGATTCTTCGGCGACTGAGACGGAGCGCTTAGTGCTGAAGCGTATTGCCCTGCCAGAAGAGAAAACCCCAGCTAAATCCACCCGACGCGTGCCTGTCCCAAAGGCGACCGACGAAGACTTAATGCGATCATTCCGTCAGTACATAGAGTCGCCGTCATCCAGGCCAAAGAAGCCGAAATAGATGACCTGATTACGGCTTTCAGTCAGCGACTATCTCGGAAAAAGTCATCCTTGGAGACTCGCCCGAAATCGTCTCCGGATGATCGAGGGTCAGTCTCAAGCATGTGCGCTGTTCGTCGCACCTGCTTGATATAAGCCAGGGTAGCCAAAAAGCAGGTTTCACAGAGATGCACCTCATAGCGTTCGCCGTCATGCAATGCACCATAGCCCCAATGAGCCTGGAGGATCCCATACTCCAAGTTGCCGCTTCCTAGGCGGGTAGAGCTATCGCATACGTCACAACGCACGTCAGTCACAGTTTCGACTTCTACACGACCAGTGATTTTCATTCCACCCAAGCCTCTGTCAATGCACACACCAAGTTTAGATGTTCAAAGCCTGGCTGCTTTGCCATCGGTCGATGTTTACAGACCGTGACCCAGGGTTAAATTGGAGCACATTCGGCGACAGTCGATGAGGTTCTTGAAGTGGGGATACAACGAGCTGCAGAAGCGTTACGGACAGCCATCAATTATTTGAATATTTTCCATGAGACAAGTTATTTCCTTTCTGGGTATAGGTTCTCGTTCCCGCCACCTACTCTTTGAACATCCTAATACGGTACCGTAGGTACTCAAATCCTAACTCGTATTCAGTTAAATAGAAACAACCTCCTCTGTGGAATTTCAGGGAAATCCCAATAAAGACGTTTGTCTGTTTTTCCAGTCTCTCGACATAGGTACCATGACTCAAAAGTCAGCTCTGCTGATGTTTGGTTAGCCTAATGGACTCCATGGGCGTTACGATCGTATGTTAGTAGTGGTGTTAGTTGTTCGGTTTTTATATTAATTAATGTGTGTTTGCTCCCTTTGGTAGACGGTGTTAAGTTTGATTTTTATTCAGTTTGAAATTTTTCCATATAGTTTTATCACCTATTCTAGCGAGTAAACCCTTCGGAAGGGGATAAAGGATTCTCTTTCATAAAAAGTTCCTCTGTGTTTATTTAATTGGCGAGTAATATTTATGTTATAGAGGGTGCGGAAAGTTCGATACTTTTAATGCAGGGCTCTCAATAGTTTAAGGCTTTAAACAAGTAAGTAGAGAAGGTGGTTGGATTTATAGTTTTATGTTTCTTTAGGCGTTAACGTTTTTCTTTGTTAATTTGAGGAGGGACTTTCGCTAGGAATTCGATCATTGATGTTTGTTTAAGTCTGTGCTTGTGTAGATTCTTATATGAGATTAGATAGCTGTTCGGTCGTACTAGAGGTAACTAATATCCCTCTAGTACGACCGCAGATCAAGCCTTATTTTTCAGCCGACTCCAATTGAATGCTTTCTGCTAACAGTGTTATAGTCGCACCATAGACGGGTTCAATTTCTATAAAAGTCAGAGTGCCTTGACGGATTTTTTCTAAGTAATCCAAAAGTGTAGGCCATTCCAAATCGCTAATACTAGGCTCGTGCCCTCTGATCATCAGGAAGACGCGTCTAGCCGTCTCGTATTCTTGAGGAGGGTCGGCGTAGAGCCTAGTAACACGGTCAATGATATTTGATAGTCGCATTTCGTTTACCGTAAAGTCTTGAACCCCCTTAGCAATAATCTGTTTGCGTTTTATACTTCCCCACATGCATGTAATGTTGATTAAAACTTCTTTTTTTGTTGAATCGACTTGAATGCCATCAATTGTAGCTTCTGTCAAACGCTTCCAGTTATCCATAGAAACTCCTCATTCCCTAGGCCAAGGTGAATAGTCACGACCTGGATGCTCTCTGACGCCACCGGGCCATTCGTGGACATGCGGACGATCATAACCTTGATGTGGCTTATCGTAGTCGCGTATCGGCCGGCCATCATTCCCATACTCTCTAGTTCGCCGTTCACCGACTTTGACCTCACCAGGAGCACCACGGTTAGGAACATTTTTTTCACGACTTGGAGTCGTAGTTGCTGGCGCTTGGTCATTGCCACCGATCTTTTCGTCGAGTTTTGAGTCACCTTTTTTTGTATCAACCAACTCATTTTGAACATTACCAGTGGACCAGTTGGCAGAGTTACCAATGTCAGTGCCTGAGTAGGAACTTCCTCCGGTATTGAAGTTGTTACTACCGCTCGCACTCCCGCTCTTTGAAAGTGAATCTACTGCAGCAGATGCCGCCAATGCCGTGAGCAGTGCGTAGACCGGTATAGCAAGAAACGCCATCCTCCCATCCGGATCCACATACATGTATGGATTATTGTTGGCATAAGTATAGCGATTAAAGCTATGCAGGTTATCTGCCTGGAAATCAACGGGATCGATCCCCATAAAGCGCCCCAGCACAGGGTCGTAGTAACGGGCTCCCATGTATGACAAACCCGTAGCGTCGTCAAAGGCCTTGCCGTGATAGCCGATTTTGTTGCTGCTGCTGGGCGCCGACTGATTGAGCTTCTCGCCATATGGCTTGTAGTTTTCTTTCCAGAGCAGATTTCCGGCCGCATCTGATGCGGCCAGTGGGCTTCCGGAAATGTCGTTGTGGAAATAGGTGACAGTGTCGGCAAGGGCGACGGTGTTTATCACCAATGCCAGGAAGACCACGCTGAGTTGTTTGCCCAGGTTCTTCAGTACGTCCATGTAGGTTTCTCCTTGGCGACGGTTCATGGGCTCACCCGCTGCGCGATGCGCTTGTCACCGATGTAGAAGTATTCGGTGAGTGTGTTCCCATTCACCTCGATCAATGGTTTTCCGCCCGAATCATGCATCTCATATACCTTGCCACTGGCTTTAATCACTGCGCTGCGGTGATTAAGTCCGTCGTAGCTGTATTCGATTTTGGCTGCCGGGTTGCTGCAGTTGATGCAGGTGAGGTTGGGGACATCGTTGTAGGTGTAAGCGTTGCCCTGGCTGGAGCTAATGTTCCCGTAGACATCGTAGCCATAGCTACTGGCTCGCAGGCCACTGACGGTGCTTAATCGGTTTTTGGTGTCGTAGGTGTAAGTGAGGCTCGATTGTCCAAGGGTTTGCTTGAGCAGATTGCCGCCGCCGTCATAAGCGATACTGCCTTGGCCCCAGAAACCGGCCGCGCTGGTCAATCGATTGATGTTGTCGTAACCCAGGGTACGGTTGAAGTTACCATCCAGCGTATCGTTAATGGTGATCAGATTACCGATACCATCATAGGTATACGTGTTGTTGAGGTGGAGACTGGCTGGGGTGACTTTTTGGGTCGAAAAACTAGTGGGCCATAGTCGGTTATTTTGCCCATAGGTTGAGACCGTCCCGTTGGCGTAGGTGATGCTCTGGAGCAGGCTTGAAGGCCAGTATTTGATATTTGTGATGTAACCTGAAACGGTTGTGGGGCGGCCCAGGGCGTCCGGGGTGTAATTGACCACGCGAGCAGACTGTGGATACGTCACGCTGCTCAGCTGGTCATTGCCGTTGTAGGCGTACTTGGTCGTAAACAGTCGACCGTCCAGTGCAAGACTTTCCTGTATCAGATTACTTGCGGCGTCATAGGCGAAACTGCGATTACCGCCACTTGCATTGCTGGTCAGCAACTTGCTGTTTTTGTTGTAAGTGTTGGTGATGGCGGGAGTGGCACCAGGATAGGTGGTAGAGGTAAGGCGGTTCAGTCCGTCATACGCATAGCGGGTGATACCAGAAGTCCCCACCTGACGAGTCGTCATGTTGCCTGCGATGTCACGGCCGTAGGTGGTGACGCCGGTTTCTGGATTGGTAACGCTGATGAGATAGTTGCGACTGTCATAGCCATAGGTGCGCTTCAGCCCTGCTTGTGTAACAGCAGTAATCAGGTCACCGGGGCTGCGCTCAAGAGTGACATTGGCAGAGGCCTCTGGGGCCGTAATGGCCATCAATAGGGGTTTGTCTGGGTCGCCGTACGCGCGGTAGGTATAGGTGGTGACTTTGCCACGCTCGTCCGTCACCGAACGGGTGCCGGGCCCATAGCTAATGGTTTGGACGGTACCGTCAGCGTTGGTCTGGCGAACCTTACGGCCCAGTGGATCGTACTCATAACGGGTACCAATGAGGACACCTGGGTTGGAGTCGAAGGTAATCCGACCATACCCGTCATACTCGTGTTTGGTTGTGACTCCGCCGACCGTGACACTGGCTTCACGCCCGAAGGGATCCAGCAAGGCGGTCTCGATCAGTGGACCACGCGTTCGGGTTTTACTGGTTGGGGTGTAGTTGATCGTGGTGGTGTTACCCAGTGCAGGGATAATGGAGGTGGCCCTTCTCAGACCATCGTAGGTGTATCGAGTGGTGAAGCCTTCACCATTGGTGTCAGAAATCACGTTGCCTGCATTGTCCACCAACCTCGTGATCTTGATGCCCTCAGGCTGTGTTTCACTTTGCGCCACACCTAGCTTGTAATTGGAATAGGTATAGAGGTCGCCACGAGGCAGCGTTTTGCTCGCAAGGTTCCCTTGGGCATCGTAGGTGTAAGAGGTAGTCACGCCATTGAGGACCTGAGTAAGCACGTTACCGTTGGCGTCGTAGGTACGAGTAATTATTCGGCCAGGGGAAGTCTCATTTTTAGGGCGTCCAATAATCCATTTATTGGGATCATTGAAGTACGTGAAGGTTGTTGTGCGGTTACCACCATTAGGTCCTGTTTCGGTCCGACTCCCTGGATTACCGTAAGCGTCATAACCTGCATAAGTAGTGGTGTAAGTCGCGCCATCCCGAACAATTGTTGTTTTTGTTAAATCTGCCACCCAGGTTTTTTCATCGTTAAATATACCTAACTCAATCAGATCTGTAGAGATATCAATGAAAACTCTAGGATCCCAACTATAAGTTTCAATGCTACCATTAGAATATTTTTTTTCGGCGACCTTACCTACCCGCCAAATGTTGTTTGTAAGACTAAAGCTTGGGCCAAAAAACTTATAACTAGTAACTCCTTCTGGACCCGATACCTGAGTGATGTCATGTATGCCACTGCTCCCACGTGTATAAGTATACTTCCACTCCTCACCACTGGAAAGTTTCCTTTTACTGATTCGCTCGCCACCAACGTAGAATTTTCTTTGATTCCAAATAGTCCTAACTGTCGTGTTAAAATTTGAAAAAGTATACTCATAGTTTGATGTTCCACCCGCTGGATAAGTTACACTTATGAGCTTTCTAATTGCGAGAGATTCGGAGTTCAATGGTATCGTATCCTCCACTTCTCGAACTGTGGTGTAAGCGCCTGGAGCATAGGAGTACGACCAAAAATTACCATCTGGCAATATTACTTTGGAAAGATTTCGGGAGTTCATGGCATCGGGTGTAAGATGGAAATATTTCCAAACCCGATCATCTGCACTCATTGAGATTAGGCGACCTGTGTCTGGAGCATAAGAAAACTTAACCTGCCTCCCATCATTCGAGGTTATGGCGGTTAGTTGTTGTGAAGGGCTCTCTATACTTGCAGGGCTTCCACCAACTATAAATCGCGGATTTTTATTGGTCCCTGGCATTGTCCACAAAGGAATCGCATCGCCTAAACCTTGATAGTGAAAATTCAATAAATTTCCATTCGGCGATCTTGCACTTTTTGCAAGCATATAAGTATCTGTTCTGCTCGGAAGAGGTGAAAGATAATCTCCAACATCTACTGACCGCTCGGCATCAGAAATGAAAACCCGTCCTACTTTAATATCTGAAATGGGACCATAATCGTAGACCACACCTTTCGGATCACTCAGCGCCACATTGTTATTCAAGCAGTCTAATTTCCAGCCGGACTTTGTTAGAGCTCGATAGTTACCTGTCCTATATAGTCTTTCATTGCCTCCGCCCGGCAACTCTATATTCAGCATGGTTGTTTCTACACCTGCCGGCATAACTCCCTCGCCGGCACAAACTCGTATTAACGCATGAGGGGCGTAGTAAACCGTTGGGGGAGAATTTCTATGAGTTATCAACTGAAAGCGACTATGAATGCTAATTTTTGGCGCTGCACTTAGTGTCCAGCCAGGTCCAAGAGCAGTCCATCTATAAGATTGATTATGACTAGATAAAAGCTGGGCTGACGCCGAATTCATGTCATATGTTCGCCACACCTGAATATCGAGGCCACCATTACCTGGAAGCTCTAAGTCTTTATGGCGAACTGTGAGATTTCCGCTCCAAGGGTCAACGCTTTCTACCTGTCCTGTGCTTGTGCTTCCGAGGGAAAGTGGATTGGGTTCTGTGTTTTCCGGAAGTTTTTCTGCACTGGCTTGAGATGCGAACAAGCTCGCGATAATACTGATGCAAGCAAAAGTACAAAATGTGAGCCTTTTAGCGCCTACATAATTAACCACGCTGTAACCCAAAAATATTCTCATTTTACTTTTCGAAGCTTTTTTGAAGCCGTCTATTGATAAACTCATTTTCATTCCTTGTTTTGAGTGGATATAAAACCTCAAGATTTCCTGCCCGGCAAATCAAGTAAATCATCTAATTTAAAACAGATACAGGCATTTACTGCGAAGGCAGTCTGAATCAAAAATCCTTGGAAGCTTATAGAGTGATTTTCGCTCATGACAACAAAGCGACCATTATCAAAATTTCGCCGTAAAGCGCATGGCGTGGTACTACACTGCAAGCTCTCATAATTTATTAAAGTCTCTGCTATCGTAACGAGCATGCGCTGCCGAGTTAGCTGTTCAAATCCTACTACTCCAAAATAACTTTGTTCTGTTTTATTCTCAATTTGGATTTGTGATGATATCTATTTATGTACTACGCTCGGAGGGGCTTGAGCAAAATTATCGCAAATGAGATGCGTTCCCAACTACTTCATGTCTTTCAGCTATTGCCCACATTAGCGTTGATACCATGACTCATCGCAATGGCTGCCACGGAAACGCCGGGCTGCTCGCATTCTTGAAGGATTTTGTGTAGGACTTACGTTCACGCATGGCGATCCTGGCGTTAAGGGTAATTGCGTCCGCATAAAATACGCGGACACAATCACCCTTATCGGCCAGGTTCGGAAGGTGTGTTCGCCGGCCCCTTACTTTTTTTGGTATAAATGAACTCGTCACTGAGCATCACGCGGTGCATTGCAAACTTGCAGGTTTGCTCTTCTTCCTATGTCGTTCCGGCTAAACGTCAACAGACTCTACTGGACCTGCTTTCGTTCAGTGCCAACGGCTTCTTGTCTGAGGGGAGTCATCAACTGCAGCTGCTGACGATACTCATCGGTGACTTGCCGCGCACTACTCCCGTCCGCTATTACTTTAGGTGTTATCAGAACGATTAACTCAGTACGACCACGACTAGACTGCTTATCGCTGAAAAGCCACCCTAATCCTGGCACACGCCCCAAATATGGCACGCGGTTGTCCCTCTGTGCCTCATCCTGTTTTATTAACCCACCTAGCAACACCGTTTGCCCACTTTGAACTGCAACTTGCGTGGAAACAGATCGAGTTGAAATGCTTGGATTTCCGTTGGTGTCTACGATTTTGCTCGCATCACTGACCTGTTGCTGAATATCCATGTAAACCAAGCCACCGGGGTTTATTCGAGGCACCACGTTAAGAATCACGCCAGTCTGCACATATTGCACACTGCTGGTAGTGACTGATGTGTTATCCAAATTGATGGTTGTCTGATTAATAGGAATGTTGTCGCCCACCTGAATCTGAGCGCTCTGGTTGTTCATTACCACAAGGGATGGCGCTGAGAGCACACGCGTATTACCACTACTTTCTAGCGCATGGAGCGCGATTTGGAGGTTGTTGCTGACAAAGGAGTAGAACAGGGTATCAGTGGCTTTAAGTGCCGCGCCCCCCGCACCGAGCGCCCCCTGGCTGCCTGAAACATTCTGGATGCCAGGAGTCGTAGAGTTACCGGCGAGTCGGCCAAGGTACCATTGGACACCCAGATTCATTCCATCGGTCAAACCGACCTCAAGAATCCGAGTTTCAATCTGTACCTGCAACGGAGGATTATCTAACCTACGAATCGCCGCCTGGATCTCCTGCCATTGCGTCGGACGACAGCGCACCAGTAGTTGATTACTACTTTTTTGCGCTGTAATGCGCACGGGATAGTCTTCTTGACTCGCTGTCAACGCCTCACCAGCTTCTTCGCCCTGCTCTTCAAGCAACTCCTCTTCTTCCGTTGAATCGGTTCTTGGCTCCAGTTCCGCACTGGCCCCAGTGGAGGACGATAAACCACCACTGACTCCCCCCATGCTTTTACCTGAAGACAGCGTCACCGTACGTAAACCCGGGGCAACCCGAGCTGGCTCTGAATGCTCTACTCCCTTGTTGGTATAAATCTGTCGAAGGTACCGCGCCAGATCTGCCGCCTTCATATTTCGTACATCGTAAACATACATCTGCGGTTCATAGCCACCACCCTGATCAATGGTGTCGATCCAACGACCAACCTCAGTCAGGTATTCAGGCTGGGATGAAATTGCCACAATCGCATTAGTTCGCTCAATAGGTAAAAAGCGCACCATTCCCGCCAGAGGTGTACCGCTGCGAGGACCGAATAACTGATTCAGTTCTGGCATCAGTTCAGTCACGCTTGCTCGTTGTAAACCAAAGACACCTATCGACATGCCCTTAAGCCAATTTAGGTCAAAAGTATCGATGGTATCTTGATAATTACTCAGCTCATCGGCCGTACCGGCCATGACCAAGGTGTTGCGGGCAGGATCAACCAAGAGAAATGCGTTTTCTCGCGCGAATGGTTTCAGCAGCTTTCGCATTTCCACCGCAGAGATGTAGTCCAGGGTAAACAACCTGGCACTTAACCCAATTTCTGGGGCGGCCATAAGACGTTGCGGAGTCAACTGACCAGCGACTGCCTGACTGGCTGGTACCACCAAGTAGCGTGAGCCCTGTCGGACCAAAGCATTGTTGGTCCAAGACAACAATGTTTCCAAAATCGCCAAAGCTTGATTTCTATCAACTGGTTTGGCGGTAGAAAATGACACATCACCAGTGACTCCCTGAGAAATGCTGTAATCCTCTTTTAGCAAATCTCCCAAGATAGTATTGATCACCGCCGCAATAGGCTGGTTGGAAAAGTTAAAAGTTACCTTACTATGTCCAGCCTCTACCTTGCGTTCCGGACGTGCAGCGATACTCCCTACAAACTGTTGGCTACCGCGCACAATCTGTTGCTTAGGTGGCTGAGGAGACACTTGTGCGCTTTGAACCACCGCAACGGGGCTCATCGCGGTAGGTAATGCACCATCCCCCTCCGTGCCGGCCAGCCCTTCGCGAATTAGGCGATCGTCTTGCTGGGGGGAGTGGATCGGGTTCATGCAGCCTTGAAGCAACATCACTGCAACACAGGAAAGAGCCAAACGATTGACCACTAAATACGATCCTTGATGACGATACACGATAATGAGTTCACGGGAGTTCCATCGGTAACCTAGGGCTTGAAACTTGCAAAGTTTGCCGAATTTTTCCATGCACGAGTTCAACCTGCCGTTGGTCAATGCGCTCGACCAGCCAGCCATTGGGAAGCGCCTGTCCCTCACGAACGGAGAACACATCCCCGCTATTTTCTTTGAGCAATGCGACCCTTACCTCTTCACTTGCAACTACACCAGTGAGCGAAAAGCTATCGAGCGCTGGCACTGGGGCAATATTCTCTTGCGCAGCATTTACTGCGTCAGGCGTACGTTCTTTGTTAAATAACGGTAGCGCCCAAACCTGCGAATAATCCTGGAGCATTGAAATCGGTTGTGGTGTTGCCACCTGAGCCGTGGAGATTACCAAAGGGGCTGAAGTGCGCGCCGTGAAATCTGGCCACTGAACACTCGTTCCGAGACCATTTAGTAATAATCCCAATAACGCCAACAGCGCGAATGTAATCGCGATCATCGGCCCTAATACTTTATATATGTATAAGCGCTCACTCATGGCCAACAGCCGGTGAGATGCTTAGATATCCGCGGACTTGCAGCTTAACTGATAACCTTCCCGATGAGGACTGAGTGGTGTCTTGAGAGACTAGGCGCTGAATACTTAGAGTATCTATCAGCAAGTAAGGTGGTTTGCTTTCCAGTCTATGAAGTGTGCCAGTCAGAGACTCAATACCGCACTCCAAGTCAACACTCACCGCGACCGATACAAGCGGCCCCTCAGAAACACCTATTTGGGGAACACGATTTAAAACACTGCAGGAAATACCGGTCGCCGGCTCAAGTGACAGACGCTCAGACATCAACTGCATCAGTTGGGACATAGCTACTTCTGGCTCCCTTGCTGTTAGCAGGCCACGGCTCGATAGAGGATGCTGGCGCTGTAAGTCCAGCCGAGCTTGAAGTTCCTCCCGTTGTGCCACCAACGCTGAGAACCGCTGATACGATGCCTGAAGAGCATGCTCTTCCTCATTGATTCGTTGCAATGGCGCCACCAACCACCAGTGGATCAGAAAAAAATACAGAAAAACACCCGCCAACATAGCCAAGGCAATTGCGATATACCGTTGTACGCGGGAAGAGAGCTTCATGCTCCTACCTTTCAACATTGGAATGCTGAGCCATGATAGTGAAACGCTCTAATCCCGACTCTCGATCGGGTTGGATGCCCCCCTGAAATACCGCCTTTGCAAGGCCTGCACAACTTATCAATGCAGCAGGCAAAGCGTTTGCGTGTCGGCTTAACCCACTAAAAGTAATAGAGCCATCAGCACGGGTTTCCAACTGCTCAAGCCAGGTATCTGGCGGTATACATACTGTGAGCTGCTTGAGAAACGAGACACTTGTCTGCTTTTGTCTGTTTTGCAGATCCAAGGTATTTTCCATCTCCGTGCGTGTGCTCAATTGTTTACGTATCTCATCAACTTCCATGGCTTGACTGCGCAGCGACGCCACCTGCTGACGCATCTCTTCAAGCACATGCTCACGATTAGCCAACCATGTTGTCAGGATGAGCAATGTGATTAGCGAAATGCCAATTGTGAGCCCGTAAGTGATGTGCATCATGCGCCTCACCCGATTGGCACGGTGCGGTGCTGGTAATAGGTTTATACCCTGCGCGCGCCGGCCCTCATCCATCATATCGACACCGGCCACCTGCAGTCCAAGTGCCTGAGCCTGAAGGACAATCTCATCCACGCGACTACGAGCTATAACCACAAGTGACACCTGTAGCATCTCATGCGTTTCTGGGGAAATAACCAGCGTATCGAAATAGATTTGCTCTGCCGTAAACGGAGTGTACTTATCCAGTTCAAAGGCCAGAACCGATTTAAGGTTGCGCGCAACCTGCAAAGGCATTTGTACGTGACACAGCAAACCTTGATCAGCAGGCAACAAGATAACGACAGGTCGATTGACCTCAAAGTGCAGAGACTCTTGCAATGGCCAATGCAGCACTTCAGGTAACTGTTGCGCCCCCACACGCGCACGTAGCCAGAGAGGAACACAACTCAAAAGCTCCGTACGCCACCACATAAAAAAAGTCGACAACGGCGTGTTATTCCAGTGCCTCCATAACCGATCAGCAAACGAGTCAATTAATGGCCAGCGCATCATACTTCCCCTTTCACTGAGTCGCGCCCATCGCTTGGCTTGTACGTACCGCAGCAGTCAACGAGGGCCATCGCACAGGTCCACCCGTTTCGAGATCTACCCGAATGGATTGCGGCACACGTTCAGGCCACGGCCATTGCGACATCCAACCGGTCTTGAGATGCATCTCATCTAACCCCAAATAACTAAAATGAATCTGTCGCACCTCTCTGGCTAAGACCTGTGGGTTACCCCAGGGCTGCACGCCATCAAGCTCAAAAAACGAGACACGCAATTCAGAATATCCGGTGGGTGTTTTAAACAATTCCAACTGGTGAATTTTCAACTTCCCCCCAACGCCTAAAGGGACAGGAGCAATAAACCGGAGATACTTAGGTCTACCATCAAATAGCCACTTTCGCGCCCTCTCCTCAGGCAAGGCAATCTCCTTTACCCCTTGGAGCGTGTCTCGTAAAAATCGTTGAGATGCGCGTACCTCTTCAAGCTTTTGCGCATAACGCTCGGTACTCTGAGCTGTCCTATTGGTACTTAACAGACTGCTCGCTACCAGGATTAAAAGCATGCCAAGAAGACTGATGGCCACCATTACTTCAATCAGAGTAAAACCATCCATACGCCTCATGAGCGCCGACCAGATTTCAGCTGCTGCACACGAAGCGTACTGAAATTCTGTACAACGCTTGCGTGTCGCAGGGTGAGTTTTAGATGAAGCAGTTGGATGCCCGACTGCTCGCTCATCGCTATACACTCCAAACGCCAGTCGATGCCACTTTCCTGACCGCTGGTAAAGCCGGGCACCAAAGACGTAGAGCTGACATCAACCAATAGGGATCGAGCCATTAAGCCCATTCGCGTTTTAACCTCGTCCCTTGCGTACGCCTGCATGGCTTGCCCCATGCTATTCATAACAATGCCGAAGATCACAGCCAGCAACGTTGTTGCTGCCAACATTTCAATGAGAGTAAAACCATCCTGTGAACGGGGAGATCTCCTCATTGCACTGCATCTACAATCTTGACATTGCCGGTCAGCCAACTCACATCAATACGCGCTTCACCCGAAGCGCTCGTCACGCGAACGTTTCCCCCGCTGGAACTACCGTCTGGGTAAAACGTGATCGCAACCGTTTCTCCTGCCAAAGCTGCGGCCACTTCTACGCGCAGCTGCAAATTTGAATTTAGGCAACGCAACGGACGCTGCTGGCCCCCATAACAAGCCTTAAGCAAGTCGAAATGCAGTGACACCGGCCGACCTTCAAATATGGCTTGAGCTCTTGCCTGACGCATCCCTTGCATCAACTCGGTCACGCTCTGACGCTCTCGTACACTGGTAATCCCTCTAGTGATCCCAGCTGCCAACAGCGTGTAGGCGATACTCAACAGCACCAGTACCGCTAACATCTCGAGCAATGTGAATCCCTGCTGACGCACGCTATTCCCAACTTCCCAAGTCGGCATCCAAACCCGATCCACCAGGTGTACCGTTTCGGCCCAAAAACACCAGATCAAAACTGCCATGCTCACCCGGGTTCTGATAGCCGAAAGCGTGACCAAATGGGTCCAGCAGCTCGCTTCTCTTGGCATAAGGTCCTTGCCATGAGTTTGCATTGGCGGGCTTAAGTACCAGATCCTCAAGACGTGCAGGTGCACTCCCTACATCCATCGCGTAGCTCTCAATTTTCATACTTAAGCTCGCTAACTGAGCCTTGCCCGCACCGTATTTACCCTTATCAACACCGCCACCGATTTGGCGAACAACGAGTGTCGCCACAATGCCCAAAAGTACAATCACAGCAAGCATTTCAAGCAGCGTAAAACCCTGACTCCGATAGCGATAGCTTTTCACACGATATCGATGCGACATTTTTTATACCCGTTCCTTATTCTTAAATGTTGCTGGTCAAGCTCATGAGTGGCAACATAATCGCCAGCATGATGACGGCTACCAACGCAGTCATGACTAGGGTCAAAATGGGAACCAACGCAGCCATAAAGCGCTTGAGCGTACGTTGCGTCTCTTGGTCATAAATATCAGCAAGCTTTAATAACAGGCCACTCATCTTTCCTGTCTGCTCACCGACTCGAATCATTTGTACCGCCAGCTCAGGGAATACTCCCGTTTGCTCTAATGCATCGGATAACGATACACCTTCTTTAGTCTGCATAGCAGCCCGCTCAAGCCCCCCCTGAAATGCTCGATTACTGGCGACTTGTCGGGCAATTGTCATCCCAGACAACAGCGTAACCTTCCTCTCCAGCAGGGTTCCCAGAGTCAACGCAAAACGCGCCGTTTCAACACCTTGTAAAAATACACCTAAGACCCTTCGGCGTAATAGGTACGCATCCAGCCGAAGCCGACGACTTGGATCTCGCAACGACCGCACGATCCATCCACTACCGAGTATAACTAGCAGAACAAGATAAACTCCCCACTGCACGAGAGACTCCCCTGTAAAAAGGATGAGTTCAGTAATTAAGGGAAGCGCTACGTTAAGGTCTTTGAAAATGGGAACAAACTGTGGCACCACATACGTCATCAGCAACACCAATGAACCCAACACTCCCGCTACCAAAAACGCTGGATAGATCAAAGCGCTGACCAATTCGCCCCGCTGACTTTGAGCTCTTTCCAGGTAATGTGAAAGCTGCACCAATGTTTGCGCCAGCATGCCTGCAGCCTCGCCGGCACGAACTAGGCTAAGATAGAAATTTGAAAAGATACTGCTTTCTGACGCTATTGCTATCGATAACGAGCCTCCACCTTTGACGCACTCCTGAAGCCTGCCGATCAGTTCGCGAAGGGGGCGCTTTGCTGATTGGCGAGCTAAAAGCGCCAACGCACTTTCTAACGGTTGTCCTGCATCCAGCAGAGTGGCGAGCTGTTGCGTAAAGCGAACTACTTCAGCAGCCGACACTTCGGTTTTTCGAAACGGGGGCGCAAAAAAAACAGTAGCGACAGCGGGGCGAATTTCAAGAATCAAAAAACCATACGCCTGCAACTGAGTGATCGCTTTATCACGCGTCGCCGCTTGCAGCTGCCCACTTGAACGGCGTCCATCACGATCCAGCACATGATAGCGAAATAGCGTCATGTCACCACCGCGCTTTCATCCCGCGTTACCCTTAAAACCTCCTCCAAGCTAGTGACACCCGACAAGGCTAAACGCAGGCCATCCTCATAAAGGGTACGCAACCCATTCATACGTGCTGCCTGTTCAAGCGCGACACTGTCAACTTTGCCTATCAGTAACGCCCGGATCTCCTCTGACATGACAAGCAACTCGGTAACGGCCACACGGCCCTGATACCCACCATTTGAAGCATTCAGCTTAGGTCTGTACAGTTTGATTGGCCGGTCAAGGGTATATTGATCAAGCTTATGCTCAGCAATTACTGCATCTGGTGCGATAAAGGACTCACACTGAGCTGGGTCCAGTCTGCGTACGAGCCGCTGAGCCAAAACACCGCTGATAGTTGACGCCAGCATGTAACTCTCAGCTCCCATATCCAGCAGGCGTGCGAGGCTGGCGCAAGCACTATTGGTATGCAAGGTCGATAGTACTAAGTGTCCAGTAAGCGCTGATTGAATGGCAATTCGACAAGTCTCCAAGTCACGAATTTCACCAATCATGATCACATCTGGGTCCTGGCGAACAATCGAACGCAGTGCACCAGCGAAGTCCAAACCTATCCCCGGCTTGACTTGCATTTGATTGATCCCATCGAGTTGATACTCGACAGGGTCTTCAATCGTGATGATTTTTCTCTCGGGTGTATTGAGGCGCGAAAGGGCCGCATATAGCGTTGTTGTTTTACCTGACCCGGTTGGGCCTGTTACCAGCAAAATACCGTGTGGTCGCTGTAATAGGTCAAGAAAGCGTTTAAGCCGCACGCCTTCAAAGCCCAAATCAATGAAGTCGAACGCAATTGTTTGCCGATCCAACAAACGCATGACGACCGACTCACCAAAGCTTGTAGGCAGGCTTGAAACACGTAAATCTAGTTGCCGTCCTTGTACTCGGAAGGTAATACGCCCGTCCTGAGGTAGACGCCGCTCAGCGATGTCCAGCTTCGCCATGATCTTGATGCGTGAGATAACGGCTGCTGCTGAACTCACAGGAAGAGACTCCGCTTCTCGCAGCAGCCCATCCACCCGGTAACGCACAATCAAACGACTTTCGAAGGGTTCGATATGCACGTCAGAAGCAAGCAATTCAACAGCACGTTGTAGGATCAGATTGACCAGTTTGATCACCGGCGCTTCGGAGGCTAGATCCTTCAGATGATCAATATCATCCAGTTGAACAGCGTCATTGAAGTGATCGGTCAGTGATCCCAGTGCCGTTCGGCCTTGACCGTAAGAGTGTTCGATCAGTTGCTCGACCTCACTCTGCAATCCCACCAAAGGCTGCACTCGCAGACCAGTCGCATACTCAATGGCTTTGAACGGATAGTCGTTTTCGGGCCTTGAACCCACGACGTCAAGCACATTGTCCGCAGAAAACCCAACGGGAACTACCGCGTGGTATTTAAGAAAACGTATCGGTATCGAGGGAAGCTCTTCAGTCTCGTCTGCGAGCCCCCCCCCACTGTACCGGGACCAGCCCAGCACGCCAGCCCAAGCAGCGGCAAGGTCCGCCTCTGACACCAGTCCTAAACGGCCCAACAACTCAGGTACGGTAATATCAGGATGCGTGATGCGCATACGAGCCAATTGCTCGAGACCGTCAACACTCAACCGGCCTTGTTCGACGAGATGATTTATCAGGTTGGTGATGACATCCATTTCGTCACTCTGCCTAGCGTTCAGAGGTGCGTCCCAAGGGGTGGGACGCATCAGCTTTGTAAATGATAACAGTTTACGCCTTTGTTGGCACTCCGCCCTCTTTTAGAAGTCGACTGACTAACGCTCTTGCCAGCGGTAAACACGGTACAGTCCGCCCCGCTCTTGAGCAGAGCGAAGAGCAACGGTGGCAAGCAGTCTGGTCTTGAACCCATCTGCCAGCTCAGCAGAGGACTCAATACTGATCACGGACCCAGGGTTACTCACGACACCAAGCGGCACTTCGAGTTGTAAGGCCTGAATTAGTGGAGAGGCCGCAAATACTGGATCGGGCACACCCCTTCCACTCCACAAGGTGATGTACGGCTGGATTTGCTGATATAGGTCCACGCTGATCGACGTCACGTCCAAAAGCTCCTCCAGATCGCGTAATGGTTTAGCTACAACTCGCCGCTCCGAAAGTTGTTTGGTCAATGATGCTGACTGCTGCGCCGTAGCCCCCATAAACCGCAGCAAGTTGGAAAAATGCTCAAGCCGACAAAAATTCAGATCCAGCTTACCGTGCTCACTTCGTACGCTCAATGTGACGCGAATTCCGTCGAGATCGAATGAATGCTCCCCCCCATCAGCACCCAAGCTATCCTCGTCGCTCATAAGCATTTTTACGGCCATATTGACACCGCCTTCAGCTGCTAGCAGAGCGCTGCTGCGTTGCAAGTCATAATGACTTTGTCGATTTTCAAGTCGCAAAGAAGTAACCACGCCAACCATGAGTAAGCCAAGAATTACGGCAATCCATAGCACGAGAATCAAAGCCGCACCGCGCTGCCTAGCCATAACTATAGGGGTAGGAAAAACGATGCCTATAGGGCAGGTGGGGCCAATTGCATCACCTGTAAGATAAGGTGAAGTCTGGACGCTCGGATGTGGAAAAGCTGACCTCATTTACCGTTATACCGCCCTGGGCTTTTAATAAAATCAGCACGAGCGGCCACTTCACAGCGGCGGGCGTTAAAAGCTCACCGAGTGAAGGGGGGGCCGCTCTCCGTTGTGGCATATCCAATCAGTGGCCATCACAAGCTCACTGAGGAGCAGCGCGATCTTACTAGCGATAGCCACTTAATGGGTCCAATTGGATGCACCTTGTGGAAAAAAACAACTCTTCTGGCGTGCATAACAAGCTAATTAAGCAGATCGGCGTCCATCATGAGCAACGATTTTCACGAAAGCCTATTCGCTTGAATTTTAGCTGAATCAAAAAACCCATACATGCTAATGATTATCACTTGCGCTTTTTGTTACTGCTATGTTATTAAGGTCAAATTAATACAGGGAGTTTAAATGAAATGATGAGATTTTCCTCGACAGTGCGCGTTAACGCTAGGCCTTTTACTTTCTGCCTCCCCAGCCTGGGCGATCCCCAGGGGCATCCCTTTGTCGTAAACGCTCCTCAACCTAAAGGGATTTATGCCGCCAGAGGGTGGAGTCAGTTGATCCGGACAGCGGAAGCCTAGCCATCAACCATACGGTGATGCGCAAATGCAGGGGATGGTCCAGAAAAAAGTTAGAGAGCCGCATGTGTCAGCGCGGGAAAAGACCGAGTGGAAGAGCGTCAGTTTTCGGTTGTGAAATTTTACTTTTGACGATTAAAGATTTCAGGGGGGAGGGTGGTGGCCTGAACTAAATAACAATGTTATGAGATCTACACCCATAATAACCTACCTGCAGATTTGGCTCATGGAAATTAAATATAGAATGTAATTAATATTTACATTTTTGTTATATCTAGGTCTACACATTCCCACGCATCAAACCTTGCATGTTTGCAGGAGTAATGCCTCAAAAGGAGTTGAATTTTTTGATGAAGTCCAAATACCGTCCAGCACTAGTCTTACTAACTGCGTTGTCCTTCGTAAGCACAGCTACTCTTGCTGAAAGCGGTTCCACTATCGAGGATGTACTCCCTCCCAAGGAAGCTACAACAGCTGCCCAGATCGACAGCATTGATCCGCATAGTGGTAATCTAACGATTCGCCAGGTTGATTTGACACTACCTGGCCCAGCAGGAATGGATATTTCGGTTCACCGGATTTACAATCTCCACAGCCTGTCAGCAGGGTTGCTTGCTACCTATAGAAATAGCTATGAGTGGACCGCATTGGGATTAGGCTGGACCGTATCTGCCGGCCCGAAGATTACTATTCCAAACCGATACCGTATGCTCGGCCAGGGCAGCTCGATATACTGGGAGTCTGCCCTCAACAGTCTCTGTGCAGGAACTGGCTACCATGTCGGCCAAGGCATGGCCTACTCGGACCTTAACCTCAAGAAACCTGAGGGCGGCGATAGCTCCTTCTTCTGGAGTGCTCCTTTCGAGGCAAGAACACGTGACAACTGGAAACTACGCTGTGACAGCTACGCGCTTTCACTGACCTCGCCCACTGGGGTGATCTATGACATGGGGACCTACAGCAGCGACCGGTACATCGGCAAGTATCGGATGACACAGATGGTCCTAGTATTTGGTAACCGCTTCAGTGTTGGCCCAGAACTGAGCGAAACTTATTTCTTGCCGAAGAAGGCCACCGACCTGCATGGCAACTGGATAAGTTATGAGTACAGGAAGATAGGTTCCACGCCTGCAATCACCATCCCCGGCATATCCCGTGACGCAGACACCGCGCAGTCCGATCCTGGGTTCACTTCTCCCAGCGCAGTGTTGACGTCGATTAATTCAAGTGACGGACGCTTCATAAAGTTAAATTACGATCCCTCGTCAAACAAACTGCTTTCTTTGTCCGACAGTGCTAATCGAACCGTCCAGTACAGCTACCTTGCTGCTAGCAGTTTAAATTCGAATGTCCTCAATAAAGTGACTGACCCTGCTGGCAACGTGTGGGCCTATACCTATCAAGAAGGTGCTTATTTGGAAGGCTGGCTAACTGGACTTGTACCCATTGAGCCCCTGAATGAAAGCACTGCAAGCGCCAGAAAGCTAATTGGTATCCAATACCCCACGGGTGGCAAAACTAGCTACAGCTATACCTATAGCAACCTCGTCGCCAATGGGGGACCCGCTCAAAGTAGATCAGCCTCTCGCGTAGAGCGGGTGGCGAGAAAAACGCTATCCACGGGCGAGCAGTGGTCGTATCGCTACACCCGAGGTGGGCTCGGGGGAACGGGGGAGTACGACACAACTGACATCTCCGGTCCGGACGGGACGACGCATCATGAGTTCATTGGGCTTGGTTATTCGGGGAGTCTCAACGTTGCAGTGACTAATTACTCAAATAGACTTTGGCTCACAGGCCAGCCTGTAAAAACAGTATACCCAAATGGCGATTATGAAACGTTCAAATGGCAGCAGCGGCTTTTATCTGGCCAAATTAATTATGTGTGGGAACTCGGCCTTTCACAGGACCATCAAACTTGGGCACCAGCGCTGCAAGAGCATGTCATCTCGCGCGGTGGTGCGACTTACACCACGCAGTATTCAAACTACGATACCTATGGAAACCCAGGCAGTCGCATCGAAACCGGCCCTAATGGTGGCAATCGTACAACAACCTTGACCTGGTACAACGATCCGGTGAAATGGGTTATCGGAAAGCCTGTAGCCGAGACCTTCGCAGGAAGCGCTACAACACGTACTTTTTCTACCAGCGGCGAGCTACTTAGTGAAACCATTGATGGAGTAACTACAGCTTTTGCATACGATACTCAAGGCAATCTGGCCAGTAAGACCCTGCCCGGCAATCGTGTCCATACATATTCTAATTACAAATTCGGTATTGCACAGGCCGAAGTACAACCCGAAGGCATTAGTTTCACTCGTGTGGTGGATAACGTGGGCAACATTACCTCGGAGACCAACGGCGAAGGCAATACCACAAGGTTCACGTTTGACGGACTGGGTCGTATTACGTCCATGATCCCACCGCAAGGCAACATGCTGACTATGAATTATACGCCTGTCAGCAAGAGGGTTGTGCGCGGAACTATGATCGAAACGACTTCCTACGATCAGTTTGGTCGTGTGACTAGCGTCACGCTTGGAGGTATTACAACCCGCTATGAATACGATGCCATGGGCCGCCGCGCATTTGTCTCTGACCCAAGTGCTACTACTGGCAACCGTTATGTGTACGATGCGCTGGGCCGGGTGATCCGCATCACACATGCCGATAACACCGTTCAGACTATTGCATATGGTGCAGCCTCCCGTACCGTGACAGACGAGCGCGGCAAGGTCACTACCTACATTTACCGTGGCTACGGCAACCCCGACCAGTCAAAGCTGATGGGTATTATTGCACCAGAGCCGAGTGCTAGCCTGACGTTGAACCGAGACCCCCGCGATCTGGTTACTGTGGTCAAGCAAGGTCTTTTTACTCGCATATATGGCTATAATACGAATGGCTACCTGACCACTGTGATCAATCCAGAATCAGGCACTACGACCTACGGTCGCGACATTGCTGGCAACATGACTAGCAAACAGGTCGAAAAATCGGGCATTACCTACTACACCTACGACGGCCAGAATCGCGTTAAAAGTGTAAAGTCCCCAACCACTCCCGCCATCAGCAACTCCTACAGCAAGGCCGGAAAGTTAATGAGCAGTACTAGTACTGACGGCAGCCGTAGCATGGTTTACGATGTCGTCGGCAATCGTCTACAGGAAACTCTGACACTGGACGGAAAGAGCTTTACTGCCAAATATGCTTACAATGCCAACGACCATCTTATTAGCACCACCTATCCTCAATCTGGCCGGGTAATTAACCACACTCCCGATATGCTGGGCCGTCCCACCACCGTTTCTGGCTATGTCAATGAAGTAACTTATTGGCCCTCCGGCTTGGTTAAGCAAATCACTTACGCCAACGGTGCCGTCAGTAGCTATGAGCAAAATAATCGCCTGTGGCCAGCCAGCTTCACAACCACCAAAAGTGGTAGTGCCGCCTATCTCAGGAGTACATACACCTATGATGGCGTCGGCAATCTGTTGACCATCAACGATAGTATTGACAGTGCATACAACCGCACGCTCAATTATGACGACATCAACCGTCTGACTAAAGTCGCCGGGTTCTGGGGTGCAGGTAATTTTGACTATGATGGCGTAGGGAACTTAACCAGGCAGACTCTCGGTCAGGCGGTACTGAATTACGCCTACGATAAAAGTAACCGCCTGGTCGCTGTCAGCGGAGTGCGTGCCGAAAGCTTCGGATACGACGTTTTCGGAAATATAGTCAGTAGGCAAGGTAATAGCTATACCTACAACGACGTCCCCAATCTGGCATGTATTAACTGTGCACTACCTGCCAGTAAGATCGAATACATCTATGATGCACTCAACCATCGTAGCCGCATTACCAAAGCCGGTAACAAAACCTATGAGATGTACGATGCTTCAGGTAAACAATTGATTGAGCTTGAGGGCAATAAGCTCACTGAGTACTTCTATCTGGGAGATAAACGTGTTGCCCAGCGAGTGAGCCCGTGACTGGACGCAAAGGGAGAAATGAAATGGATGTGTTGAAAGAGCTTGGCCGCATGCTTGGAGCAACATCACTATGTACACTGATAATAGTCGACTTCGTACAGGCAGATACCGTCACATATTTTCATAATGACATCTCCGGCAGCCCTCTAGCCGCCACCGATACGGCTGGTAACTTACTGTGGAAAGAGAACTACAAGCCTTACGGTGAAAAACTGAATCGATCCTCGTCTAGTAACAGTAACAAGATTGGTTTTCACGGAAAAGCATATGATGACGCTACTGGCTTGGCATATATGGGAGCACGATATTATGATCCAGTACTTGGCCGATTCATGGGGATAGACCCAAAAGAAGTCAGCTCGAGTGAAATTCATAGTTTTAATCGATATTCTTACGCAAACAATAATCCGTATCGCTTCGTTGATCCAGACGGTCGAGAGGCTGTTTCTGTAGACAGTAGAAATAATCAGGCCATCGCCAGCATGATTAATAGTTATGCGTCAAAAACATTTGGCTTCAATAGTTCCAACAGATTGGAAGTGATTGGAGCCAACAACCGTTCTGGAGGCTCGGAGCATTACAGTGCACGACTTGAGCAAGCCATTTCTAGCAAAAATTCTATATATATCAAATTAGGATCTACCCTGTTCGATCACGAACAAGGTAGGGATGTTAATATTTCTGAACTTGGTGGGGCAGCAACAACTTCATATCGTGATGGTTCTGCCAATCTTATAACCGTTGGCAAAGAAATGACGAGTTATAGCGCTAAAGACGGGGGGACTATAAGTCCCGATCAAGGAGCTGGTCTAATGCACGAAATGGTGGGTCATGCTATTCCCCGTATGGTTGGGTCTGAGACAGGAAACGCAGTTTCGAATGAGAATACAGTAAGAACAGAAATGAAAATGCCACTTAGGGCTCCAGACCGGAATCACAAGGAATGAGTATGAAAACTTTTATGGGTAAATCATTAGCAGCAACTTTTTTCATCACAAGTCTGTTCGCAACCTCCGCGTTCAGCCTCGAACTAAAAAAATGGCCACTTGAGGAAAAGGTAGCCTCATCGGATTTCGTATTTATCGGCTCTGTCGTAAAAATAATAAAAAACAATCAAGATTTTGGCTATGATTTGGCAGTCACTACCCCAACTGAAGTGCTGAAAGGAACCCCTCCAACGGAGGTCAATATAATATTTAACGGGTCAATTCCGGAGAATCAGCCTAGCTGCTGTGATACTGGAAAAAGTTATTTGTTCTTTGTGTCAAAAAATCCCAAAGGGGATTACTATCCAGTAAACGGCCGCTATGGCGTTTATCCGCTGGGGGTAGCTACTAAGCCAGTCAGATAATAGCGGCTCGTCATAAAATGCGGACCTAAGTAGTTCATTTTTTTCGAATTTTTGACGAGTCTGATGTATGATAATTTATATTGTGCCGATGCTGCTTTTTACGGTTGAGTGTTCATATCCTGCGCCAACGATTGAGCACCAACCAAAGATGTGTCGAAAAGTTCGGAAGCTATTAAGTTAAGTTTTTATGATTAGGTGATAATAACTGTTGGACTGATACTCAAAGACTTCAATGGTCCGGGGAGTTGCAGTTGTTGCGGGATGGAGTCCCAACTGTAGTCTGGAATTAGGGTTGGTCGGCTCGATTAGCTATATCAAAGTTGGTAGCTTGTTGATTCTTAAGAGTAGATGAAATTCATAGACTACGTGTTGTCTTGGATGGCCTATTGTGCGATATAAGTCTTAAGGGGGGTAAGATCGCAATCAAAAACTTTGCGGTCTATCGATTTGCGTACGAGATAGTGCTGAGCTTCAATCCCTAAGCCTTAACGCAGAGCAAGCAAGGCCTGGAGCTTGGTGTTTGGGGGAGGGGAGTTGTCGAGCATCTCACGTGCAACAGCCGAATTCATAACGGTGAGACCTTCCAGAACCACCAAGTCAACGGTCACGGTTTCTTGGGTGCGTTCAATGCTGTCCATCAGGGCCTGCATCTGTTGTTGCAACTCCTGGATTTCCTTCTGTATCGCAGTCATGGACAGTTTGTCAGTACGACTCCTCCCCTGCTTGGCCTTTGCCCAGCCTCGAAAGCTTCGGAGAGCCTTGATTCGCCCTGAATGAGCGGTCTTAACTTCTTCGTATTGCGAGGGTTCTGCAAAAAATGCGAGCATCACAAAGCGACCACTGCTGGCCTCCTGAAGTAGGAGGTGGCCTTTTGCGGTTGGTTTGCGTATTGATTCGATCATGTGAACACCTCACTTGGCCCAACATTACCATTCTGAAATGGCAACACTTGTTTAGCTCAGTACGGGGCTAACTTCTTCTAGCACGCGCCAGATACTGATATCCAAACAGCGTTTGTTAATCTGTGAGAATTCAAAGGCATTCTCCCCTCCGTGAAAAGATAAAGGGGGTGCTAGACTCCTAGCGAGGTCTAGTCCCCCTAACCTTGCACCACCACAGCTCTGACCAGTCAAGACTCGACCCTCAGCTGGTCCAGGGCTTTATTTTTGAGGGCGCCGAGGTGGGTGGATTGGCACTCGGTGCCCGCGACTCTTCTCCTCAGCAATTGCATTTTTGGCCTCCTCTAGGTCGTATCGGTCAGCTAAGCGTTGCACCACCACAGCCCTGGCCAGTCAAGACTCGACCCTCAGCTAGTCCAGGGCTTTATTTTTGAGGGCGCCGAGGTGGGTGGATTGGCACTCAGCGCCCGCGACTCTTCTCCTAAGTAACTGCATTTTCGGCCTCCTCTAGGTTGTATCGATCAGCTAAGCGTTGCACCACCACAGCCCGGACCGGTCAAGACTCGACCCCTCAGCTGGTCCAAGGCTTTATTTTTGAGGGCGCCGTTGGTGAATTAGCACTTAGCGCCCCGTACTCTCCTACGCATCAGCATTCGTCCTCCTGATCCGCTTGGGTTTGGTGGGTGGAGCTGGGGCCGGCTCGTCCAATACGGAGGGGCTAGATGCCTGCTTAGCAACTTCAGCAGCCACAGCCGCCTTCTCTGCTTCTTTGAGGGCGGCCCAATGGGCATGGAGCGCTTCTATGTCTCCATAGGCACCGATCTCCGGAAGTCGCTCGATGAAGCGGCTATACAGGCCATCCTGAACCTTGCCGTGGTTGCGCATCCACTCGACCGCAGCGTTAGGATTAGTGAGCATCACGTAATGAAATTCACCGGAAGCGCCAGGCTTGGTCATGATGAAGTTTAGCTCCCGGAGCTTCTTCATCCGGCGACGCCAGGTGTCCACGGCCCGTTCCCCGAGAAACCCAGCTTCAGCCGCAAACGTGCTGGGGTTCTCGATCGTTATGACCGGATGATCGGGCATACGGGCCCATAGACAAAACAGCACGTGCCCGGCAGGCTGCCCCTTCGAGTCGGCGTCAATAATCTGCATGGCAATGGGCAGGGTTCGTGGAATCGTGCTAAAGCCGTCGTGGGTTTTTCGCGTCCATTTCAACGCATCGGGAATGTTGGGAAAGTGGACCAGCATCAGTTGCTGGGCACGTTCCGCCATCGTTAAGCGGCGTTTTGCTGACTGTTTTGCGTTGGCCATTGTGCAGCCCTTATCCGTTTTCTGTTGCGTCCAGTTTCAGGGCATCTGTTGACGATGGCAAACCGTCATTACACGCTCATATCGCGCATTTCTATGCACGCGAATGAACGTTACAGACCACTCAAATTCCTGATATGAGGCTAGTTCAGATAATCGAGTTGCGCGATATCGCGCATAAAATATTTATAACCTTATGAATTTCATGTTTTTGTTTCTGATTTTCGGTGCTCAGTTGTGCTGACTGTCCTCGGCGTACTCAGTGTGCTCGCCGTGCTGCTGGGTGTAGGGTGTGGGAAGAGGGGCATGGCGAGACGGGGGTAGCATCCATTTTTCGCACCTTAGGGCACGATCGCCTTCCGGACCTTGGAAGTCGTAGAGAGGAAGCCCTATTGCGCAATTCAGCTCATATAGGCTCTTATCCGCACAACACGGATGGAGACTTTCATGTACCTCGCTGAGCTGACTATTAAGAATTTCCGCAAGCTACGTGACGCCAAGCTGAAATTTCAGCCTGGGTTGAATGTGCTGGTAGGTCCAAACAATGTTGGCAAAAGCGCTGTAGTGGATGCGCTTCGGACCCTTCTCGCTGGTCATGACGAACCGTATCCCCGCCTTGATATCGCCGACCGGCACCGTCCGCTTGAAGGCGAGCCGGCTGGCGACATCAGCTTCCATTTTGTCTTTCGTGATTTAAGTCACGATGATGAAGCGGACTTTATCGCTGCGCTCAAGCCTGCTGCTGATAAGACCATGGAAGCCCATATCCATGTCCGCTATACCGACGCAGATCAGACAGGACGCTTCAGGGTGAAGCGTTGGTGTGGCGATCATCAGGACGTGGTCCTTACCTCAGACATGATGGAAAACCTCAGGGGCGTTTATCTCCAACCCCTGCGGGATGCCGCTCAGGGACTTCGACCCAGCCGCAACAGCCAGCTGGCACGTCTGCTTCACATGCTCACGGATGAACCAGGCCGTGACGCGATTAACCAAGCATTGAAGGAACTGGACGAAAAGCTCCAACAGACTGAAGCGATCCAGAACACCCATACCGCGATTTCGTCCCGACACGGCCTGATGATGGGTGATCAATTGGCACAGACACTCTCTGTTGGGCTTAGCGCGACGGACTTTCAGCGGTTATCTGCTCGGCTTTCCCTCACGGCTCAAGCAATGGAAATTGAGCAGAATGGCCTGGGTTTCAACAACCTGATTTTCATGGCGGTAGTGCTAAGCGAGCTGGCCAAGAATCCGGACTCCGCGTATCGCAGCTTGATTGTTGAAGAGCCGGAAGCCCATTTGCATCCTCAGCTGCAGCGCGTGTTGTTGCGCTACCTCGCAGGCGTGCCAACGAGCGAAGGTGAAAAGGCGGTGCAGCTGTTCGTCACCAGTCACTCCCCCAATTTTGCCAGCAACTCCAAGCTCGAATCCCTGGTGTGTTTGGTTGAGAACGATGCCGGCGTAGAGACCTTCTTCCCGCGCGACATCAAGTTTGGTAAGGGAAAACGCGAAAAGCTGGAACGCTATCTGGACGTGACCCGAGCCGAACTTTTTTTTGCTCGCCGGGTAATATTCGTGGAAGGCGCCGCCGAGCTCATGCTCGTCGATGCTCTGGCCACGCTCATGGGGCTAGACCTGCGAGAGTTCGGGGTCAGCTTGATCAGTGTCGAAGGACTCAATTTCGATTCTTTCCTACCTTTGTTCGGTGAAAACGGACTTCGGATCCCGGTTGCTGTCGTAACCGACGCCGATCCTTTCGAGGAGGAAGAGGCCAACGAGCTTGCGGAAGGTGCGCTGGATGCAGGTGACATCGAAGACATTCTTGCCGAGGCTGCGTATCTCGAAGAAACGGATGCCCCTGTCGCCGATGGTCCTGACGCGGATGATCCGTTAGCTGAGCCTGCCAAGAAAAAGAAGAAGCTAAAACGGAAAGAAGTCTACCCGTCGCTGGGAGACGAAGTGAGGCTATCGAGCAACACCGTCAAGATGAAGGAATCGGACGACGCTTTCGTCAAAGTGTTCCACGGTTTGAAAACGCTGGAATACGACCTTGCATTGCTTGAGGCGAACCGCGACTCGATGCTCAAGGCCTTGGCTGACCTGAATCGCCCCGGATTCTCTAGACACCTTGCAAGCTCATTGCGTAACGCTTTTCAAACTCTACCGGTGACAGCTGATTGTTGAAACCATGGCGGCGTTTTGCGTTGTAGAACATCTCGATGTAATC
>NZ_VFIL01000024.1 GCF_007858285.1 Pseudomonas brenneri
TCACACGCTCGTGCGCTGCGGCCAGCAACGGCAATTGCGCAATACGTTGCGTAGGGTCAGCCACTACCGCCTGCAACAGGTGCTGCCAGTGTTGCGCCAGGCGCTCGATGGTGCTGGCGTCGAACAGGTCCGTGGCGTACTTGAGCACCGCTTCGATGCCATGCGCATGCTCGACCGTGTTAAGCACCAGGTCGAACTGGGCAGTCTGGCTTTGCCATTCCAGACGTTCAACGTGCAATTCGCTCAGGCCGGTTTGCGCATCGCTGCGGCTTTCGGCCTGGTGGTTGAACATCACCTGGAACAACGGGCTGTGGCTCAGGCTGCGGCCTGGCTGCAGCGCTTCCACCAGTTGCTCGAACGGCAGATCCTGATGGGCCTGGGCATCCTGCGCAGTCTGGCGGACCTGGCGCAGCAACTCGATGAATGAGCCCTGGCCATCGATATCAGCCTTGAGCACCTGGGTATTGACGAAAAAGCCGATCAACCGCTCGATTTCAGCGCGACCACGATTGGCCACTGGCACGCCGACGCGAATGTCTTCCTGCCCGCTGTAACGGTGCAACAGCACCTGGAATGACGCCAGCAACAGCACGAACAGCGTGGTGTTTTCCCGCTTGGCCAGGGTTTTGAGGCTTTCAGCGAGCACCTCATCAAGAATCAGGCGACAACTGGCCCCAGCAAAACTCTGCAGCGCCGGCCGTGGAAAGTCGGTGGGTAATTCGAGCACCGGCTGTTCGCCGCCGAGCTTGTCTTGCCAGTAGGCCAGTTGCCGCTCCTGCTCACCCGCCTCCATCCACTGGCGCTGCCATTGCGCATAGTCGGGGTACTGGATCGTCAACTCCGGCAACTGCACTGTTTGGCCCTGGCTGAAGCCGGCATAAAACTGCACCAGTTCCTCGACCATGACCTGCATCGACCAGCCATCGGAGACGATGTGGTGCAAGGTCATCACCAACACATGGTCGTCAGCGGCCAGACGTAGCAGACGTGCGCGCATCAGCGGGCCCGCCTGTAAATCAAAGAGTTTGCCTGTTTCTTGTTCGACAAATGCCTGCAAGTGCGCTTCCAGAGCCTCCCCCTGCGGCAGGTGCAGTTCATCGACATCCAGTGCAAAAGGCCCTGCTGGCAGGACCACTTGCAAGGGCTGATCATCTTGTTGAGTGAACACGCTGCGCAAGCTTTCGTGTCGATCGACCAGGGCCTCGATGCTGCGTTGCAACGCAGCGACATCCAGCCGGCCCTTGAGTCGCAGGGCCGTGGGGATGTTATAGGCCGTGCTCTGCGGCGCCCACTGCCAGAGGAACCACTGCCGTTGCTGGGCATAGGACAGCAACAACGGTTCTTCGGCCGCGCGCTGGAAAACCGGGGCAATCGTGAAAAGGTTCAGGCCTTTCTGTTTGAGCAGAACTGCCAGCGCCTTTCTTTGTTTGGCCGAAAGTTTCCCTACCGACTCGATTAACTCTTGCACGCGTTGTCCTCACTCAAGAAATCAGTTTTTCAAGATCATCGAGAGATAGACGTTTGAGGGCCTCCAGAGATTTAGCCAATTCATCCTGAACCGGCGACAAATCGGCGCGCAGGGCTTCGATGCGGTCACAGAACTGTTCCAGGGTATCTGCGGCAAACAACTCCTTGAGCGGTACCTGGTCACCCAGGCGTTCGCTGATCCGCGTGACCACCAGAGTCGCCAACAACGAATGGCCGCCGAGATGGAAGAAACTATCGTTCAGGCCAACCTGCTCGACTTCCAGCACTTCCTGCCAGATAGTCGCCACTTCCCATTGCAAGTCGGTGCGTGGCGCTTCGTAAGCCAATTGCCGTGGGTTGCCACCCAGTGCCAGCAAGACTTTGCGGTCGAGCTTGCCATTGGGTGTCAAGGGCAAGGCGCCGATCAGATGCAGATGGCTTGGCACCATGTGCGCCGGCAGGCTGGTCGCCAGACGGCTGCGCAGACTGTCCACCAGGTTTGGCTGGTCGCCAACATCCGGTTCAGCCACCACATACGCCAGCAACTGCTTGCCGCCAGCGCCGTCCTGAGTCAGCACCACCGCCTCGCACACCGCAGGATGTGCCAGCAGATGGGCTTCGACTTCGCTCAGCTCAATGCGGAAACCGCGGATCTTCACCAGGTGGTCGGCTCGCCCGATGTACTCGATGTCACCGTCTGCGCCCTGGCGTACCAGATCACCGCTGCGGTACAGCCGTTCCCCCCCCGTGGAAAACGGGTCAGGTACATAACGCTCGGCAGTCAGCCCCGGACGCATCAAATAACCGCGAGTGACCCCGGCACCTGCCAGGTACAACTCAGCCGCAACGCCCGCTGGCAAGGTTTGCAACTGCGAGTCCAACAAGTAGGCCGTGGTGTTTTCCAGCGGTCGCCCGATATTCGCCTGGCCACCCGGCACACGCAGGGTGAAGGTCGAATAGGTGGTGTCTTCCGATGGCCCGTACAGGTCATAGACGCGTTCCACCGCCGTGCTGGCGTACAAACTGTCGACCAGCGCCTGCTTGAGCGGCTCGCCCGCCAGGTTGATGGTTTGCACCGAGGCCGGAATCTGCCCGGCCCGCTGCAAGGCGGCAATCGCCGATGGCACGGTATTGATCAACCGTACACGCTCGCGTGCCGGTAACTCGGGCAAGGCCAGAGCGTTGTCCGCGAGCACCATGAAACCACCACCGGCCAGGGTGACGAAGATCTCCCACACCGACAGGTCGAAGCAGATTGAAGTCGAGGCCAGCACGCCTTGCAGGGCTTCGCGCGGATAGGTCGCCAGCGACCACTGGACCAGTGCCGTGACATTGCCATGGGTGATGGCCACGCCCTTGGGCTTGCCGGTGGAGCCGGAGGTGTAAATCACATAAGCCAGGTTGGCCGCGCAGGTCAGCGACGCCGGGCAGGTCTGCGGCCAGTCGTGCAGCCATTGCGGCCCTTGATCGACCAACAATACCTGCGCCTGCAACACCGCGGGCAGTACATCGCGCAACGGCGTTTCGGTCAGCACGACGGAGGCGTGGCTATCGTCGAGCATGTGCAGCAAACGTTCCTGCGGGTACTCCGGATCCAGCGGCACATAAGCCCCACCCGCCTTGAGAATCGCCAGCAGGCTGATGATCATCTGCGGGGTACGACGCAGGCAGACACCCACCCGAACTTCCGGGCCAACACCCAGCGCTCGCAACTTGTGCGCCAACTGATTGGCACGGGCATCAAGGGTGGCGTAATCCAGTTGCGCCTCGCCAAACAGCATCGCCAGCGCTTGCGGATCATGTCGTACCTGGGCTTCGATTTGCTCGACCACACTCGTAGCAATCACGACACGACCCGGCGACTGCCCCCAAGCCAATGCGGCCTGGCGCTGGTCTGTGCGCAACAACTCCAGCATTCCCAGCGGCTGGCTGGCATCAGCCACGAACTGGCCCATCAGGTGCTCCAGTTGCTCGGCCAAACGCCGGATACTCGCCGCATCGAAACAGGCTTGGTCAAAACTGCAACCCAGGGCCAACTCGCGACCCGCCACAGCCACCAGGGTCAGCGGGTAGTTGGTTTGCTCCTGACGACGAATCGGCGAGAACGCCAGGCCACTTCCCTGCCCTTGCTGCAAGGCTTCGGACATCGGGTAGTTCTCGAACACCAGGATACTGTCGAACAGCGGGCCTGCCCCCAATCCGGCCCAGCTTTGAATGTCATACAGCGGAGTGTGTTCGTGTTCACGCAAGGCCAGGTTAAGGTCCTGGACTTGCTGGATCCACTGCGCCACGGTCAGTTGCGGCGACGGCGTGGCAACCACTGGCAAGGTGTTGATAAACAGGCCAATCTGCTGCTCGACCCCAGGCAGGTCTGTCGGCCGCCCAGCCACAGTGGCACCAAAAGCAACCGTGGCCTGGCCGGTATAGCGCTGCAACAGCAACAACCAGGCGGACTGCATCAAGGTGTTGAGGGTGACTTTTTGCTCACGGGCAAAGCCGTTCAACTGTGCGGTCAGCTCGGCGCTGAACAGATGCTCATGGTCCGCATAACCATTGCCCAGTCTCTGTTGCGGCCCCACGGCGTCAGCCAGGCGAGTCGGCTCCTGCAAGTTACCCAGGGCCTCACGCCAGAACCCTTGGCTGGCCTGGGCATCACGCAGGCTCAACCACTCGATGTAATCGCGATAGCGCCCCTGTGCGGCAACCGGCGCCTGCCCGGCGTAACGCTGGAGTACCTCGCCAAACAGCTGCGAGGTACTCCAGCCGTCCATCAGAATGTGATGGCTGGTGTAAATCAGGTGATAAGTACTGGCACCGGTACGCACCAGGATTACCCGCAGCAGCGGCGCACAATCAAGCGCGAAGCCGGCTTGCAGATCCTCACGGGCCAACTGATCAAGGGCCGGTTCAAGATTCGCCCGGCCCTGCCAGTCGTGAATCACCATAGGCATGGGCACGTTACCCAGTACGATCTGCACCGGCGCATTCATCTGCGCCGGCCAGACAAACGCCGTGCGCAAAATGTCGTGAGCGTCCAGGGTCTGCTGCCAGGCTGCGCGGAAACGCTCGGCATCCAGTTGCTGGATGTCGACCCGCAACTGGTTGGTGTAGGCCGGGCCATCCGGCTCATGCAGGTTGTGGAACACAATCCCCTGCTGCATGGGCGACAACGGATAGAGGTCGACGATGTCCCGTGGCGTCACTGGCAGCCGCTCCAACTGCGCCTGGGTGAAATTCACCAGGTTGAAGTCCGACGGCGTCACACCACTGTGCTGCGCACTGCTGCAATGCTCGATCAACGCCGCCAGCTCCGCCGCGTAATCGTCGGCCAACGCCTGCACCGTGTGCTGGTGATACATGCCGGTACTGAATGTCCAGCTCAGTTCCAGTTCGCCGCCGTATACCTGGCCGTTGATGCTCAGCCAGTTGCTCAGTTCCCCCAGCTCACTGCGTGCGGCGCCGTCGGATTCCGGCGCCGGCACAAACAACGCGCCCTGGTCGGCGGCAAAATCGCCGTCGAACTGGCCCAGATAGTTAAAGGTAATACGCGGTTCACCAAGGGTCGCCAATGCCGCCTGGCTGGCGGCATCAGCGCAATAACGCAGCAGGCCGTAGCCAATGCCTTTGTTGGGCACTTGGCGCAGTTGTTCCTTGACTTGCTTGATCGAAGCATCGAACTCGGTGGCCGGAGTCAGCTTCACCGGGAACAAACTGGTGAACCAGCCCATTGTCCGGGAGATGTCCAGCTCATCGAACAAGGCTTCACGGCCGTGCCCCTCCAACTGGATAGCCACTGCAGGCTGTTGGCTCCAGCGGCACAACACGCGGGCCAGGGCGGTCAGCAACAAGTCATTGACCTGGGTCCGGTAGGCCGCTGGCGCGACCTTCAGCAGTTTGTGCGTCGTTGCCTGGTCCAGGCGGGTCGATACTCCATGGGTTTGAGACAGGCTCAAGCCGCCGTCCGGGTTGTCACGGGGCAAGTCCACCGCGCAGCCCTGCAAGCAATCCTGCCAATAACTCAACTGGGCCTTAAGCTCATCGCTCCGGGCATAGCCCTGCAAACGCTCGCCCCAGGTTTGCAGCGAAGCACCCTTGCCTGCCAGTTTGACCGGCTCACCGCGAGCCGCCTGGGTGTAGGCGCTTTGCAAATCTTCCAGCAACACCCGCCAGGACACCCCATCCACCACGGTGTGATGAATCACCAGCAGCAGGCGTTGTTGCCCCTCGGGCAGCTCCATCAATACCGCACGCAGCAACACGCCTTGTTCCAGGTTCAAGCTGCGCTGGGCCTGATCGGCCAAGGCCTGGACCTCATCAGCCGCCGCCAGGGCCGACGGCGTCCACAGCAGCTCACCAGGCACGCTGGCCTGATAGTCGGCGCACCATTGCTCGCCTTGTCGCGTGAATGCGAGGCGTAGCGCATCGTGCTGTGCGTACAAGGCTTGCAATGCCTGGTTCAACGCGGCCACATCCAGGCGAACATGAGGCTGCAGCAGGATCGACTGGTTCCAGTGATGGCGCTGGGGAATATCCATGGCAAAAAAACGTGCCTGGATCGGCAACAGTGTTTGGGCTCCGCTGATCTGCTGGGTGCTGGCCGGTGCCGTGGGGGCCTTGACCTCTACCCATTTGGCCACTTGCGCCAACTGGGCAATGGTCTGCTTTTCAAACAACTGCTTAGGGGTCAGCTTGATGCCACGACGCTTGGCACGGGCAATGATTTGCAGACTGAGAATCGAATCGCCACCCAGTTCAAAAAAGTTATCGCCAATGCCTACCTGTTCAAGCTTGAGCACCTGCGCCCAGACTTCGGCCAGCACTTGCTCCAGCTCATTGCTGGGGGCCTCGTAGACTTGAGTCTGTGCATCCGGAACCGGCAGGGCCTGGCGATCCAGTTTACCGTTGGCCGTCAGTGGCAAGCGTTCGAGCACAATGATCCGCGCCGGGACCATGTAATCCGGCAACAATCCCTGCAACTCTCGGGTCAGTCGTTCGGCATCGGTCGTGCTCGTCGATGCCAGTACGCAGTAGGCAACCAGTTGCAAACGCCCGGCATCGCTCTCCATCGGCAACGCCAGCACTGCTGCATCTTGCACGTCATCCAATTGCCGCAAAATTTGCTGGATCTCACCAGGTTCAACCCGGTAGCCACGGATTTTCACCTGATCGTCGCCGCGACCGAGAAACTCCAGCACGCCGTCGACACTGCGCGCACGGTCACCGGTGCGGTACACCCGCTCCCCCGTGCCCCCTTGTGGATCCGGGACGAAGCGCTCAGCGGTCAACCCAGGCTGATTCAGGTAACCCTGAGCCACACCGGCACCGCCCAGATACAGTTCACCCGCCACTCGTCCTGCGACCGGGTTGAGATAGGCATCCAGCAGGCGTGCGCGGGTATTGGCCAGCGGTTGACCGACGGGCACGCTCAGGGTCGCGGGCCGCTCACCGGTTACTTCATGGGTCAATACGCCGACCGTGGTTTCTGTCGGGCCGTAATGGTTGATGATCCGGCAATCCGGTGCCAACTGCGCCACCTGTTGCACCAATGACCAGGGACACGTCTCGCCCCCCAACACCAGCACATGGGCCGGCAGGACACCTGCCGGGTTGCCGGCCTGCAACAGGCTGTGCAAATGGCTGGGCACGACCTTCAGCGCACCGACCCGGTGTTCGCTCATGTAGCGGGCGAAACGGTCCGGGTCGAACGCATAGGCCTGCGGCACCAGATGCAACAGACGCCCGCTGGCCAGCGCAGCAAACAGCATGGTGTGCCCCAGGTCCGCCGCGAGGGTGGAGATCATCGCCAGGCTGGCATCGGTCGGCAGGCGCAGGCGCTGCAGAACCGCTTGCACGTAGTTGCCCAACGCCTGATGGCTGACCAGTACACCCTTGGGCTGACCGGTGGAACCCGAAGTGAAGATCAGGTATGCCGGTTGCTCGGGGGCTACTTCAAGGTTCAGCGGGGCAGCGTTGCACGCGGCAAACTGCGCTTCGTCATAGTCAAGCACCCGGCACTGGCAATCGATACGCAGGTCCCCCGCCGTGCGCAACAGCCAGGCCGCGCCACTGCAACTGAGCACCTGCTGCAAGCGCTCGGCAGGTTGTTGCACATCCAGCGGCAAGTAGACGCCACCGGCCTTGAGTACAGCCAGCAGGCCTACGGTCCAGGCCACGCTGCGCTCCAATGCCAGGGCCACTACCTCGCCACTGCGCAAACCTTGATCGAGCAAGTGCCGGGCCAGACGGTTGGACTGCTGCTCCAGCTCGGCAAAACTGATGAGTTCCTGCTCGCAGCGCACGGCGCCGGCATCGCCACGGGTTTGCCCGTTGGCTTGCCACAACGCCAGGAAATGCTTGTGCGCAAAATCTTGCGCAGCCTCTTCGCCAGCCACCCCGGCCACGGCAGGCCGTTGATGAATCAGAGCTGCAGGCGCCGCAACCATGTCCTGCAATACCGTCTGCAACGACTCGGCAATCGCCTCGACGGTGCGACGCTCGAACAGATCGGTCGCGTAACTGAAGCTGATCTGGATCCCCTGTTCAGTGTCGGTGAAATCCAGCGCCAGATCGAAGCGCGCGTCATTTTCCGCGATTTCGAAGGCTTCAATACCCAGCGCGGAAAAACTCCCCTGGCTGCTCTGGCCCAGGCCGCTGGCCGCCAGGTTTTGGTTGATTTTCACCTGGAACAAAGGGTTGTGACTCAGGTTGCGCTCAGGCGCCAGGGCATCCACCAACTGTTCGAAGGGCAAGTCCTGATGTGCCTGGGCACCGAATACGGCTTCTTTGACCTGAGCCAGCAATTGCTCGAAGCTCTGCTGCTCATCGACTTCGACCCGCAATACCTGGGTGTTGATAAAGAAGCCGATCAGGCCTTCGGTTTCGCTGCGATTGCGCCCAGCGTTGGGCGCACCCACGCGGATGTCGCTCTGCCCGCTCTGACGCGCCAGCACCACCGAAAACGCCGCCAGCACCAGCATGAACAAGGTATAACCGCGCTCGCTGCCAAGGTTTTTCAAGGCCTGGGACACAGCCTTGGGGCAATCGGCGGTGAACGCCGCACCCCGGTAACTCGGCACCGGTGGACGCTCGCGGTCCAACGGCAACGCCAGCAACGGCTGCTCGTCGCCCAACACCTGTTTCCAGTACTGCAACTGGCGCTCGCTTTCACCAGCCTCCATCCAACTGCGTTGCCACAGGGCGAAGTCCGCGTACTGGATCGGCAATACTGGCAACTGGGACTCACGCTGGTAGGCGATAGCGTCATACAGGTGGACAAACTCCTCGACCATCAACTGGCTCGACCAGCCATCGGAAACGATGTGATGCACCGTCACCACCAGCACATGCTCACGGGCATCAAGACGATAGAGCTTGACCCGCAGCAATGGGCCGTTGATCAGGTCGAAGGGCTGCGCCAATTCCTCGGCGACCAGCGCCTTGAGCCCGGCCTCCTGTGCTTGCAGGGCCACAGCGGGCACGTCGATGCGTTGCAGGCTCACCGGCGCGCTATCGTGAATTTCCTGATAGAAAGCACCGTCTTCCGATACGAACCGGGTGCGCAGCACTTCATGGCGCTGCACCAACGCATCAAAGGCCTGGCGCAATGTGCTTTCGTCCAGCTCGCCCTTGAGGCGCACCGCACGCGGCACGTTGTAGAACGAACTCTGCGGCTCCATCTGCCAGAGAAACAACAGGCGTTGCTGGGCAAAAGACAAAGGAATGCGGGGCACGTCATGGCGACTGGCGACAATCGGCAACAGCTTGAAGCTGTTATTGGCCTCGTTCATCTTCGCCAGGATCTGGCGCCGCTGCTCCAGACCCAGGCCGATGAAACGCTTGGCAATACGCTCTGCGGTAGTCTTATCCATTTCAAGCCTCCTCCATCAGGTCCATCATTTTTTCAATATCCGACAGCCCTTCTTCGCTCAGTGCCGAGCGGCTTTCGAGCACCGCCTGGGCGAACTCGGCAAGGGTTGGCGTTTCAAAGATCAGGCGCAGCGCAATGTCGATGCCCAATTGTGAGTTGATGCGCGAGACCGCCTGTGTCGCGAGCAATGAATGCCCTCCAAGATCAAAGAAGTTGTCGCCCAGGCCAATACGCTCGATGTGCAGGATGCCCTGCCAGATCTCGGCGATCTGTTGTTCAATCTCGGTTTCCGGCGCCTGATAAACCTGTTGTGCCAACACCGGATCGGCCTTGGGCAAGGCCTTGCGATCGAGCTTGCCATTGGGGCTCAACGGCATCCGCTCCAGGACGATCCACTGCCCTGGCACCATATAGTCCGGCAGGTTGCGCGCAAGGCTTGCGCCCAGCGCTGCGCCATACCGGGACTGATCCTGCTCGCTGCCCTGCAGCCGTTGCGCATCGCCAGGTACCACGTACGCCACCAGGCGTTTACCGGTCGGCCCGTCCTGCGCGATCACCACCGCCTCGACCACCGACGGCTGCTCCATGAGGCGCGCTTCGATTTCACCCAGCTCGATACGCAGGCCACGGATCTTCACTTGATGGTCGATACGCCCGAGGTACTCGATCACCCCGCTGGCCCGATGCCGCGCCAGGTCACCGGTACGGTACAAGCGCCCGGTGCCATACGGGTTCGGCACAAAACGCTCGGCGGTCAGCGCCGGGCGGCGGTGATAACCGCGAGCCAGGCCTTCGCCTCCCAGGTACAACTCACCCGCCACACCCACGGGCAACGGTTCCAGCTCCGGGCCGAGGATATAGGTGCCCAGGTTGGCAATCGGTTGACCGATCGGCACGCTGTCGCGCCCCTCATCGACGCATTGCCAATGCGTCACGTCGATGGCGGCTTCGGTTGGGCCATACAAGTTGTACAAGCGAGTCTGCGGCAGTTGTTTGAATACCTGCTGCTGAGCTTCCACCGGTAACGCTTCACCGCTGCAAATCACCTGGCGCAAGCCTGCGCAACTGGCCGCGCGGGCGTCCAGCAGGAAGGCCTGGAGCATCGAGGGCACAAAGTGCAGCGTGGTCACGGCGTGCTGATTGATCAGTTCGACCAAGGCGCCCGGATCACGATGCGCACCTGGCTCAGCCACCACCAGGCGCGCACCGGTCATCAGCGGCCAGAAGAACTCCCACACCGAAACGTCAAAGCTGAACGGGGTTTTCTGCAACACCGCGTCCGTTGCATCCAGTGCATAGGCTTCCTGCATCCAGCACAGACGGTTGGTCAGTGCCGCATGCCGGTTGCCGGCACCTTTGGGTTGCCCGGTGGAGCCGGAGGTGTAGATCACATACGCCAGGCTTTGCGGGTCCAGCTCGCGCTGCAGTCGCTCGGTACTGAAGGTTGCCACCGACTCACCGAGGTCAAGCAGCTGCACCCCTTGAGGAATCGGCAGTTGTTCGCGCAGGTGAGCCTGGGTCAACAACAGGCCGATACCACTGTCTTGCATCATGTAGCTCAGGCGTTCCTGCGGATACTCGGGATCGAGCGGGACATAAGCGCCGCCGGCCTTGAGCACGGCAAGCAAGCCAATGACCATCTCCAGCGAACGCTCCGCCGCCACGCCGACCAGCACATCGGTGCCAACCCCCAAGCCGCTGAGGCGCTGGGCCCATTGGTTGGCGCGGGCATCCAGTTGGGCATAGCTCAATTGTGTGTCGCCGAACACCAGGGCGATGGCCTCTGGCGTGCGCTCGACCTGCGCCTCGATCAACTGGTGTACGCCCAGATGCAGCGGGTACTCGGCCTGGGTCTGGTTCCAGCCCAGCAGCACTTGTTGAGCCTGGGCCTCGGCCAGCAGCGGCAACACGCCAACCCGCTGCGTCGGGTCGGCAACAATGGCGTGCAGCAGGTTCTGCCAGTGGCCGAGCAGTTGCGCCATGCTGTGCGGTGTAAACAGGTCAACCGCATAGGTCAGGGTCGCGACCAACTGCTCGTGCGCCTCGTAGGTTTCCAGGTTCAGATCGAACTGTGTCGTCCGGCCGCGGGCTTCAAGCCCCGATAGGCTCAGGCCCGGCAAGGCAATATCGACCCCTTTGCGGCCTTCGCCGAGGTGGTTGTACATCACCTGGAACAGCGGGCTATGGCTCAGGCTGCGCTCCGGCTGCAACGCTTGCACCAGTTGTTCGAACGGCAGGTCCTGATGGGCCTGGGCCTGCAGGGCGGTCTGTTTGACCTGATCGAGCAACTCGCTGAAGGTACCCTGCCCGTCCACCTCGGCCTTGAGCACCTGGGTATTGACGAAGAAGCCGATCAGACGCTCGATCTCCACCCGGTTACGGTTGGCGATGGGCACGCCGACACGAATGTCGTTTTGCCCGCTGTAGCGGTGCAGCAACGTCTGGAACGAGGCCAGCAGCAGCATAAACAGCGTCACCTGCTCACGCTGGGCCAGGGCCTTGAGTGAGTGCAGCAGGCTGGTCGGCAATGTCACCACCTGGCTCGCGCCGGCAAAGCTCTGCACACTCGGCCGTGGATAATCGGTGGGCAGTGCCAATACAGGCTGCTCGCCGCCCAGCTTGTCGGTCCAGTAGGCCAGTTGCCGTGCTTGTTCGCCGTCTTCCATCCACTGCCGTTGCCATTGCGCATAGTCGAGGTACTGCAATGGCAGTGCCGGCAGACTCGGCGCTTGCCCCTGGCTGTAGGCGGCATAGGTTTCAACCAGTTCGTCGACCATCACCTGCATCGACCAGGCATCGGAGACAATGTGGTGCTGGGTGAGAATCAGGACATGCTCGTCAGCCCCCAGGCGCAGCAGTTTCACTCGCAGCAAGGCGTCGTGTTTGAGGTCGAATGGGCGATGAGCTTCGGCGTCCACCGCAGCATCGAGCCCGTCCACGTTGTCCAACGCCTGCACCTCCAGTTGCAGGCCGGCCTGGGCATGAATCACCGGCAACACCTGCAGGTCATTCTGCGCAAACCCTGTCCGCAGGATTTCATGGCGGGCAATCAGGTTATTGAAGCTGCGCTCCAGTGCCAGCACGTCCAAGTGCCCTTGCAGGCGCAGGGCCAGAGGCAGGTTGTAGGCGACGCTCTGCGGCTCCAACTGCCAGAGGAACCACTGCCGCTCCTGGGCATAGGACAGGTGCAATACCTGGTCCCGAGGCACAGGCAACAAGGACGGTGCCGAACAAGCCTGTTCCTCACCCAAGGCCTGGACAAAGGTCTGCAAGGTGCTGTGTTCAAACAACGTACGCAGCGGTACTTCAGCGTTCAGCAACTGCCGCACTCGCGACATGACCTGGGTGGCCAGCAACGAGTGCCCGCCCAGCTCGAAGAAATTGTCCGTCAGGCCCACCTGCGCAAGCTTGAGCACGTCTTGCCAGATCTGCGCCACTTGCCGCTGCCGTTCGGTGCTCGGCGCCACATAGGTCTTCTGCACCTGACTGGCGTCCGGCTTGGGCAGGGCCTTGCGGTCCAGCTTGCCGTTGGGCGTCAGGGGCAGGCGCTCCATGAACAGCCAGTACTGCGGCACCATGTAGTCCGGCAGTTGTTGGTGCAGGCTGTGTTTCAGCGCTTCGCGCAAGGTGTCTTCTGACGCCTCGGGCGCCACCAGGTAGCTGACCAGCACCGGTCCTTGCGCACCGTCCTGGGCCACCACCACCGCTTCGCGTACCTCGGCGTGTTCCAGCAAACGTGCTTCGATCTCGCCCAGTTCGATACGGAAACCGCGGATCTTCACCTGATGGTCGATCCGGCTGATGTAGTCGATCACCCCGTCCGCGCGATACCGCGCCAGGTCGCCAGTACGGTAGAAACGCCCGCCCGGCTCGCCAT
>NZ_VFIL01000025.1 GCF_007858285.1 Pseudomonas brenneri
ACCGGTGCTGGTCAGCTACCTGGTGGCGCCCGAGGCGTCAGAAGACACCTTGCGCGAAGCGCTGAAACACAGCCTGCACCAACAACTGCCGGACTACATGGTGCCGCAGTACTGGCTGTTCATGGAGTGCCTGCCCCTGACGCCCAACGGCAAGCTGGACCGCAAGGCCCTGCCCAAGCCGGACGCCAGCCAGGTGCAGAAGACCTATGTGGCACCGAGCAGCGAACGGCAGCGGCAAGTGGCGCAGATCTGGCAAGAAGTGCTCAAGCTTGCGCAGGTGGGCCTGACGGACAACTTCTTCGAACTGGGCGGGCACTCGTTGCTGGCCACCCAGGTCATGTCGCGAGTGCGGCAGTTGCTGAACGCTGAAGTACCGCTGCGTACGTTGTTTGAACACAGCACCTTGCAGACCTTTGTCCAGGCCTTGGAGCCAGAGGCGTCGAGCGTACAGGCCCCCGCGTTGACCCGGATCGAGCGCGATCAATCGTTGCCGCTGTCCTATGCCCAAGAGCGGCAGTGGTTCCTCTGGCAATTGGACCCGGACAGCGCCGCTTACCATATTCCGACGGCGCTGCGCCTGCGCGGCACCCTGGATGTCGCTGCGCTGGAGCATAGTTTCAACACGCTGCTGGCGCGTCATGAGAGCCTGCGCACACAGTTCATCGAAGAAGACGGGGGCACCGTGCAGGTGATTCAGCCCGAGATGAAACTGACTCTCGCCGTCGAACCCTTCTGTCCGACAGCAGATTTCGATACGCGGCTCAAGGCCCGGGTCGACCAGGAAGTAAGCCAACTGTTCAACCTGCATCAAGGTCCGTTGTTGCGGGCCAAATTGCTGCAATTGGCGGCCGACGACTACGTGCTGATCGTGACTCAACACCACATCGTCTCCGACCGTTGGTCGATGAAAGTGACTGTGGATGAGTTGATTGAACTTTATGCCGGTTACAGCCAGGGCCAGGACGTGCAACTGCCGGCCTTGCCGATCCAATACGCCGACTACGCACTGTGGCAGCGCCAGTGGATGGACAGCGGCGAGCGCGAGCGTCAACTGGCATATTGGTTGGAGCAACTGGGCGGTGAGCAGCCCGTACTGGAGTTGCCGACCGATCATCCGCGTCCGGCCCAGCAGAGTTACCGTGGTGCGCAAATACAGATCCCGTTGAGCGCAGAGCTGGGCGCGGCGTTGAAACAGTTGGCCCAGCGCGAACAGGTCACGCTGTTTATGCTGTTGCTGGCGTCGTTCCAGGCTTTGTTGCACCGCTACAGCGGGCAAAACGATATTCGCGTCGGCGTGCCCATCGCCAACCGTAACCGGTTGGAGACCGAGCGCCTGATTGGCTTCTTCGTCAATACCCAGGTGCTCAAGGCTGAGTTCAGCGAGGGCTTGTCGTTTCGCGACTTCCTGGGCCAGGTGCGCCGTTCCGCGCTGGCTGGCCAGGCCTGGCAGGACCTGCCGTTCGAGCAGTTGGTCGATCGCTTGCAGCCCGAGCGCAGCCTGAGCCATAACCCGTTGTTCCAGGTGATGTTCAACCATCAGAGCCAGGACCCCCAGCACCTGAGCACCAGCATTCGGCTGGACGCGTTGCATGTCGAAGGCTTGAGCTGGGAGAGCGCCACGGCGCAGTTCGACCTGACCTTGAACACCTTCGAATCCGAGGACGGGGTGTCGGCGTCACTGATTTACGCGACTGACCTGTTCGAGGCCGCGACCATCGAGCGCCTGGCCTTGCATTGGCAAACCCTGTTGCAGGGGATCGTCAGTGACCCGCAGCAGTCGGTGGCCGAGCTGGCGCTACTCAGCATCCGCGAAGCGCAGTTGATCACCCACGATTGGAATACCAACGGTTCGACCTTTGCCGATCAGCCTGGTATCCAGCATCTGATCGAAGCGCGCGCCGAGCAACAGCCGGATGCCTTGGCCCTGGTGGCGGGCGAGCAAACCCTGAGTTACGCCCAGCTCAATGCGCGGGCCAACCAGTTGGCGCACCGGCTGATCGAGCTGGGTATTGCGGCGGAAGTCCGGGTGGGCGTGGCGATGCCGCGCTCCAGCGAGTTGGTGATTGCCTTGCTGGCGGTACTCAAGGCCGGTGGCGCCTATGTGCCGCTGGACCCGGATTACCCGCAGGACCGTGTGGCCTACATGCTTGAAGACAGCCAGGCCAAGGTCTTGCTGACCCAGGCCAGCCTGTTGGAGCAGCTGCCGCAGGGTGATGCCCAGGTCGTGCTGGTGGAGGCCGGTGGCGACGCGTTTGCCGGATATGCGCAGCACAACCCGGGGCACCGTGGGCAGTCGTCGAACCTGGCCTATGTGATTTACACCTCCGGCTCCACGGGCAAGCCGAAGGGTGTGGCGATTGCCCACCGTAATGTGCTGGCGCTGATCCACTGGTCGCAGCAGGTGTACAGCCAGGATGACCTGCAAGGTGTCCTGGCCTCGACGTCCGTGTGTTTCGACCTGTCGGTGTGGGAGATTTTTGTCACCCTGGCCAGTGGCGGTTCAATCGTCATGGCACGCAATGCCCTGGAGCTGCCTGACCTGGCGGCCCGGGATCAAGTGCGCCTGATCAACACCGTGCCGTCGGCGATTGCCGCCCTGCAACGGGCCGGGCAGATTCCCGCGAGTGTGCGCATCATCAACCTGGCCGGTGAACCGCTGAAGCAGTCGTTGGTAGAAGTGCTCTATGCGCAGCCCACGGTGGAGCATGTCTACGACTTGTACGGGCCATCGGAAGACACTACCTATTCGACCTGGACCCGGCGCGCCATCGGGGCATCGGCCAATATTGGCCGGCCCCTGGACAACACCGCCAGCTACTTGCTGGACCAACAGCTGCAAACGGTACCGATAGGCGTCGCCGCCGAGCTGTATCTGGCGGGCGAGGGTATCACCCGTGGCTACCTGTTCCGTCCAGGCCTGACGGCCGAACGTTATGTGCCCAACCCATTCTCGACCACGGGCGAGCGTCTGTACCGTACCGGCGACCTGACCCGTTACCGCGCCGATGGCGTGATCGAATACGTGGGGCGTATCGACCATCAGGTCAAGGTGCGTGGCTTCCGTATCGAACTGGGTGAAATCGAGGCGCGGTTGCTGGCCCTTGAGTCCGTGCGCGAAGGCGTGGTACTGGCAATCGAAGGGGCCAGCGGTCAGCAACTGGTGGCCTATCTGGTGGCCTCCGTCAGTGCCAGCGAAGGGGCGGCAGCCCTGGGCGAGGCGATCAAGGCGCAGCTCAAGGAGCACTTGCCGGAGTACATGGTGCCGGCGCATGTGGTGTTCCTCGACCAGTTGCCGCTGACCCCCAATGGCAAGCTCGACCGCAAGGCTTTACCGGTGCCAGACCTGACCCAGAACCTGCGGGCATACCTTGCCCCGGGCAATGCCCTGGAGCGCCAGCTTGTGGCGATCTGGCAGGACATCCTCAAGCTTGAGCAGGTTGGTGTCACGGATAACTTCTTTACCCTGGGTGGCGACTCGATCATTTCGATCCAAGTGGTCAGCCGGGCGCGCCAGGCGGGTATTCGCTTTACCCCTAAAGATCTGTTTCAGCAACAAACAGTCCAGCGCCTGGCGAGGGTGGCTGAGGTCGGCGAACCGGATGGGCTCGTTGAACAAGGCCCGGTCAGCGGTGCCTGCGCCCTGTTACCGGTGCAGCAGTGGTTCTTTGAGCAGGCAATCCCCGAGCGTCAGCGCTGGAACCAATCGGTGTTGCTCAAGCCGTTGAACCCTCTGGATCCGCAACGCCTTGAACAGGCATTGCAGGCACTGATCAGTCATCACGACGGCTTGCGCCTGAGCTTTGACCCACAGAACCTGACGGCAAGCTATCGCTCCCTGGAGCAACAGCAGTTGTTGTCCGCGCCGCTCTGGCACAAAACGGTGGCTGACCTGGGCGAGCTTGAATGGCTTGCCGACCAGGCCCAGGGCAGTCTCGGCCTGGAGCACGGGCCGCTATTGCGTGCGGTGCTCTTCGAATTGCCCGGAGGCGAGCAACGCCTGTTGTTAGTGGTGCACCATTTGGTGGTGGACGGTGTGTCCTGGCGCATCCTGCTGGAGGACCTGCAAGAGGCCTATAGGCAGCTGTTGGCGGGGCAGGTGATCACGTTCGGCCTCAAGACGGTGTCATTCAAGCGCTGGGTCGAGCACTTGCAGGCTCATGGCCAGAGCGCCGCTTTACTGCAACAGTTGCCGTACTGGCAAGCCCAGGGGTTGGCCGATGCCGCACAACTGCCTTGCGACAACCCGCAAGGCTCACTGCAAAACTGTCATGCCCAGACGGTCTACACGCGATTGAACTCAACCCTGACCCGTCAGTTGTTGCAGGACACGGCCGTGGCCTACCGGACCCAGATCAACGACTTGCTGTTGGCTGCTTTGGCGCGGGTGATCTGCCGCTGGACCGGGCAAGGCTCAACGTTGATCCAGCTTGAGGGCCATGGCCGCGAAGAGCTGTTTGAACAATTGGATCTGACCCGCACCGTGGGCTGGTTCACCAGTATGTTTCCGGTCAACTTGACGCCGGCCGCAGGCGTTGCTGACTCGATCAAGCAGATCAAGGAGCAGTTGCGTGCGGTACCCGATCGCGGGGTCGGTTTTGGCCTGTTGCGTTACCTGGGCGATGAGCCGACACGCCAGGCCCTGAGCCAACAAGCAGTGCCGCGCATTACCTTTAACTACCTGGGGCAGTTCGACGGCAGTTTCGATGCCGAGGACGGTGTGCTGTTTGTTCCGGCCACTGAAGCCAAAGGCGCCGAGCACAGCCCGCTGGCGTCATTGGGCAATTGGTTGTCGCTCAATGGCCAGGTGTATGGCGGTGAGTTGAGCCTGGGTTGGACCTTCAGTGAGCAGATGTTCAGTGAGCCGGTGATTCAGCGCCTGGCCGATGAATACGCCCGTGAACTTGAGCAACTGATCGAACATTGTTGCCAGCCCCAGCATCGTGGCCTGACACCCTCGGATTTCCCGCTGGCGACGTTGACCCAGCAGCAACTGGACGAATTGCCGGCCAGTGCTGGTGCGATTGAGGATGTGTATGCCTTGTCGCCGATGCAGCGTGGCATGTTGTTCCATACCCTGTATGAGCCTCAGGGTGGCAGTTACACCAACCAGGTGCGGCTGGATGTCGAGGGGCTTGATCCGCAACGTTTTCTGGCCGCCTGGCAAGCCACGATGGATGTTCGCGATGTACTGCGCACCAGTTTTGTCTGGCAGGGCAGCCTGGAGCAACCGGTGCAGGTGGTCCACCCACACGTCAGCGTGCCGTTCACGGTATTGGACTGGCAAGGTCGCGCCGATCTCATGGCGCAGCTGGACGCCCGAGCCTTGGCTGAGCGTGCGCAGGGCTTTGATTTGACGCAGGCACCGTTATTGCGTCTGGTGCTGATACGCGTCGATGCACTGCGTTATCACCTGATCTACACCAACCATCACATCCTCATGGATGGCTGGAGCGCTTCGCAATTGATGGGGGAGGTGTTGCAGCGCTACAGCGGTGAAACGCTGGCGTTGAATGCCGGCCGCTATCGTGACTACATCCAGTGGCTGCAACGCCAGGATGCCGAGGCCAGCGAGCGATTCTGGAAAGAGCAACTGCTGGCGCTCAATGAGCCGACCCATTTGGCCCGTGCTATCGCACACACACCAGTCGCCGGTTCGCAGGCGCTCTATGGCGAACAGCGCCAAGTTGTGGACGAACCTACCACCCAACGTCTGCGCAGCCTGGCCCAGGCTCACAAAGTCACCCTCAACACCTTGGTCCAGGCGGCCTGGCTGTTGCTGTTGAAGCGTTATACCGGTCAATCGAGCGTGGCGTTCGGGGCTACTGTGTCCGGGCGGCCTGCCGACCTCAAGGGCGTCGAACAACAGATCGGCCTGTTCATCAATACGCTGCCGGTGATTGCCAGCCCACAACCTGAACAAAGCCTGGAAAGCTGGTTGCACAGTGTGCAGCAGTTGAACCTGCGCCTGCGTGAGTACGAATACACGCCGCTGTTCGACATCCAGCGCTGGGCCGCGCAGGACGGCGGTGACCTGTTCGACAGCCTGCTGGTGTTCGAGAACTACCCGGTGTCCGAGGTGCTGCAGCAGGAAGCGCCCAAGGAACTGGTGTTCAAGAACGTCAGTTATTTCGAGCGGACCAACTACCCGTTGACCGTGATGATCGGTGTGGGGCAGACCCTGGCGTTCAACTTCAGCTATCAGTGTGCGCACTTTGCGGCCTCGACCATTGGTCAAGTGAGCGAACAACTGCTGGCTGTGCTTGAACAGATGCTTGAGGTAGCAGCGGACAGTCCACTGGGCGAGCTCAAGTTGTTTGAGACCAGCCAGCAGCAAATGTTGCATGACTGGAATCGTACCGCCGCAGCTTACCCGGCCGGGCAGTGCATCCAGCAGTTGATCGAAGAACAGGCGGCGCGCACCCCAGAAGCGGTGGCGCTGGTGTTTGCCGAACAACAACTGAGCTACGCCGAACTCAATGCCCGGGCCAAC
>NZ_VFIL01000026.1 GCF_007858285.1 Pseudomonas brenneri
TGAATCGCCCCGGGTTTCGTAGACACCTCTTTGCCTTAAACTGAGGCCAATCAGGAGGTGCCATGAGCAACCCACGTTATCCCGAAGAATTCAAAATCCAAGCGGTCAATCAAGTGACCGAAAAGAAGCTGCCTGTCGCTGATGTGGCGGCGCGTCTTGGCGTGTCGACGCATAGCCTTTATGCCTGGATAAAGCGCTACAGCAAACCTCAAGCAGAGCGGCAGCAAGACGACGATCAGCACGCTGAACTGCGTCGTCTGCGAGCCGAACTCAAGCGGGTCACCGAAGAGCGAGACATCTTAAAAAAGGCCGCCGCGTACTTTGCCAAGGAGTGCGGTTGAAGTACGCCTTTATCAAGCAGCGCGCGGGCGACTATTCCATTCGACGGCTTTGCCTGACGCTGAAAGTCCATCCCAGCGGTTATTACGCCTGGCTGTCTGAGCCGCAATCTGTACGCGCCAAAGACGACCAGCGACTGCTGGGTTTGATCAAGCATTCCTGGCTGGAGAGCGGCGGCGTTTATGGCTATCGCAAAGTCCATGACGATCTGTGCGAAGTCGGTGAGGATTGTGGTCGGCATCGTGTGGCGAGGCTGATGCGTCTTGAAGGTCTGCGCTCTCAGACAGGGTATCGACGCCGTCCTGGCAAATACGGCGGTAAGCCTGCGGTCGCCTCACCCAATTTACTGAAGCGCCAGTTCGATGTCGTAGAACCCAACAAAGTTTGGGTCACCGACATCACTTACATTCGTACGTATGAAGGCTGGCTGTATTTGGCGGTGGTGCTGGATCTGTTTTCTCGTCAGGTCGTTGGCTGGTCAATGAAGTCGCAGATGACCAGTGATTTGGCCATTGATGCGTTATTAATGGCGGTTTGGAGGCGAAAACCGAAACAGGAGGTGATGGTTCACTCCGACCAGGGCAGCCAGTACAGCAGCTCCGATTGGCGCAGTTTTTTGAAAGCGAACAATTTGGTTGCCAGTATGAGTCGCCGAGGCAACTGTCATGACAACGCCGTGGCCGAGAGCTTTTTCCAGCTTCTGAAACGGGAACGGATCAAGCGGAAAATCTACACCTCGCGGCAAGATGCTCGTAGTGATGTGTTTGATTACATCGAGATGTTCTACAACGCAAAACGCCGCCATGGTTTCAACAATCAGCTGTCACCGGTAGAGTTTGAAAAGCGTTACGCAATGAGCTTGCAAGGTGTCTAGAGAATCCGGGGCGATTCA
>NZ_VFIL01000027.1 GCF_007858285.1 Pseudomonas brenneri
AGCTTACCCGGCCGGGCAGTGCATCCAGCAGTTGATCGAAGAACAGGCGGCGCGCACCCCAGAAGCGGTGGCGCTGGTGTTTGCCGAACAACAACTGAGCTACGCCGAACTCAATGCCCGGGCCAACCAGTGGGCGCACCGCCTGCTGGAACTGGGCGTCGGCCCGGACGTGCTGGTGGGCGTGGCGGTTGAACGGTCGCTGGAAATGGTCATCGGTTTGCTGGCGGTGCTCAAGGCCGGTGGCGCCTATGTGCCGCTGGACCCGGAATACCCGCAGGATCGCCTGAGCTACATGATCGAAGACAGCGGCCTCAAGCTGCTGCTGAGCCAGGCTCATCTGGCCTTGCCGATCCCGGCTCATGTGCAGGCGTTGGACCTGGGCCAGGCCCTGAGCGGCTACAGCAGCGCAAACCCACAGGTGACGCTGGACCCGGAAAACCTCGCCTATGCGATCTACACCTCCGGCTCCACCGGCAAGCCCAAGGGCGTGATGGTGCGCCATGGCGCGCTGACCAACTTCATTGTCAGCATGGCCGCCGCGCCGGGGATCGGTGCGCAGGATCGCCTGCTGTCGCTGACCACGTTCTCTTTCGACATCTTCGGCCTGGAGCTGTACACACCGTTGATGGTCGGCGGGCGTGTGGTCCTGGCCAGCCAGGACACCCAGCGCGATCCCGAGCTGATCCTGCAACAGGTGCAAGCGCAGGGCATCACGCTGCTGCAAGCCACGCCGTCGACCTGGCGCATGCTGCTGGAAAGCCCTAACGCAGGGGCCCTGGCGGGTCGTCGCTTCCTGTGCGGCGGCGAAGCGCTGGCCGATGAACTGGCAGTGCGCATGACGGCCCTGGGTGCGCAAACCTGGAACCTCTATGGCCCGACCGAAACCACCATCTGGTCGGCCTTGCAGCCGTTGAGCAGCGAACACAGCCACCCATACCTGGGCAAGGCGATCCACAACACCTCGCTGTACATCCTCGGCGAAGACCTGTCGGCCAACCCAGTGGGGGTGGCGGGTGAGTTGCTGATCGGTGGCGATGGCCTGGCGCGGGGTTATTTCGAACGTCCGGCACTGACCGCCGAGCGCTTCCTGCCCAACCCGTATGGCGAGCCGGGCGGGCGTTTCTACCGTACTGGCGACCTGGCGCGGTATCGCGCGGACGGGGTGATCGACTACATCAGCCGGATCGACCATCAGGTGAAGATCCGCGGTTTCCGTATCGAACTGGG
>NZ_VFIL01000028.1 GCF_007858285.1 Pseudomonas brenneri
GACCTACAAGCGCTCAGTCCTTGAGTACATGCACAAGCATCAGCTTTCCTCGCGCCAGACCGCCGCCCATTTCGGCCTCGGTCAGTCCTCGCAGATAGGCATTTGGGCACGGCAGCACTACAGTGGGAGTCTGGCTTTACCTATTCCCAAGAGAAAAAAACCTACTGCCATGTCGAAAAAGCCTTACCCCATCAAACCTACGACGTCCGATGACACCGATAAAAGCCGCGACCAGTTGCTGGCTGAGCTTGAGTGGCTGCGTATGGAGAACGCTTACCTAAAAAAGCTGGAAGAACTGAAGGCGCAGGAGCGAAGTCGGCCCAAAAAGCCCTGATCGTGTCGACGCTCAAGGACAGGTTTCCCTTGGCTGCCGTTCTGCAACTGGCTGACTTGCCTCGCAGCACGTTCTATTACCAGCTCCAGGCGCAGGCCAAACCTGACAAGCATGCTGTCCTGAGGCAGCTGATTCAGCGTGTCTATCACGAGGAAAAGGGGCTTTACGGTTACCGGCGTGTTACGGCGGTGATCCGCAACGCCGGCACCTTAGTTAACAAGAAGGTCGTAGAACGCTTGATGGCCGCGCTTGATCTTCGCTCACTCGTACGGCCCAAAAAGTACCGGTCGTACAAGGGCGTCGTCGGCCTCATCGCGCCCAACCTGCTGGAGCGAAACTTCCTCGCGCAGCGCCCGAATCAGAAGTGGGTGACCGATGTGACCGAGTTCAAAGTGGCTCAGGAAAAGGTCTATCTCTCTCCCGTGATGGACTTGTACAACGCCGAAATCGTGGCATACGAAGTGGCCAGCAGGCCGTGCCTTGGGCTGGTCACCAACATGCTGGACAAGGCCTTCAAGCGCCTGGGAAACAAGCCGAAACTGGTGCTTCACTCGGATCAAGGCTGGCACTACCAACACTCGCAGTACCGCCACAAGCTGGCAGAGCAAGGACTGAAGCAGAGTATGTCACGCAAAGGAAACTGCCTGGACAATGCGGCAATGGAGAGCTTTTTTGGTACGCTTAAGTCCGAGTTTTTCTACCTGAAGCGTTTCGAGAGCGCTGAGGAACTGAAAGCCGGTCTGGACGAGTACATCCACTACTACAACCATGACCGCA
>NZ_VFIL01000029.1 GCF_007858285.1 Pseudomonas brenneri
GACAGGCGACGGTTGGCGATGAATTTGAGGTAGTCCTCCATCATCGCCGCGTTCATGCCCAGCACGCCGCGCGGCATGGTGTCGCGTGCGTATTCGATCTCCAGCTGGGTCCCTTGCAGGATCATCTGGGTCGCTTCTTCCTTCATGTCGGCATCCCACAAATGTGGGTTTTCGATTTTGATCTGGTTGATCACGTCGATACCGAAGTTCAGGTGCATCGACTCATCGCGCAGGATGTACTGGAACTGCTCGGCCACGCCGGTCATTTTGTTGCGCCGGCCCATGGACAGGATCTGGGTGAAGCCGCAGTAGAAGAAGATGCCTTCCAGTACGCAGTAGTAGGCGACCAGGTTGCGCAGCAGTTCCTTGTCGGTGTCGACGGTGCCGGTTTCGAACTTCGGATCGGAGATCGAACGGGTGTACTTCAGGCCCCAGGCGGCTTTTTTAGCGACCGATGGGATCTCGTGGTACATGTTGAAGATCTCGCCTTCATCCATGGCCAGCGATTCGATGCAGTACTGGTAGGCGTGGGTGTGGATCGCTTCTTCGAAGGCCTGGCGCAGGATGTACTGGCGGCACTCCGGGTTGGTGATCAGGCGGTATACGGCCAGGACCAGGTTGTTGGCGACCAGGGAATCGGCGGTGGAGAAGAAGCCCAGGTTGCGCATGACGATGCGACGTTCGTCGTCGGTCAGGCCCTCGGGGTTTTTCCACAGGGCGATGTCGGCGGTCATGTTGACCTCTTGCGGCATCCAGTGGTTGGCGCAGCCGTCGAGGTATTTCTGCCAGGCCCAGTCGTACTTGAACGGCACGAGTTGGTTGAGGTCGGCGCGGCAGTTGATCATGCGTTTTTCGTCAACGGCGAC
>NZ_VFIL01000002.1 GCF_007858285.1 Pseudomonas brenneri
AATGCGGCAATGGAGAGCTTTTTTGGTACGCTTAAGTCCGAGTTTTTCTACCTGAAGCGTTTCGAGAGCGCTGAGGAACTGAAAGCCGGTCTGGACGAGTACATCCACTACTACAACCATGACCGCATCAAGCTAAAGCTCAATGGCATGAGCCCTGTGAAATACAGGACTCATGCTGCTGAGGCTGCTAGCTGAAACTGTCCAACTTTTCGGGGGCAGTCCACTTATGTGGGAGCGGGCTTGCTCGCGAATGCGGTGGGTCAGCCAACTACTTGGCAACTGATCCACCGCCATCGCAGCCTCGCCGGGGCTCGAAAACTCCCACATTTCTGGATCTGCTGTGCCCTGACGGGTTAGCGCCGGGTCAGCAGGACGCCCGACTCCATATGGTGGGTCCACGGGAATTGGTCGAACATGGCACAACGGGTGATGCGGTGCGTGTCATGCAGTTGCGCGATGTTGGCCGCCAGCGTTTCCGGGTTGCAGGAGATGTACAGGATGTTCTCGAAGCGCCGGGTCAACTCGCAGGTGTCCGGGTCCATGCCCGCGCGAGGTGGGTCGACGAATACGCTACCGAACTCGTAGCTCTTGAGGTCGATGCCGTGCAGGCGTCGGAACGGCCGCACTTCGTTCAGGGCTTCGGTCAGTTCTTCGGCGGACAGGCGCACCAGGGTGACGTTATCCACCGCGTTTTCATCGAGGTTGCTCAGGGCGGCATTGACCGACGTCTTGCTGATCTCGGTGGCCAGAACCTTGCGCACGCGGGTCGCCAGGGGCAGGGTGAAGTTGCCATTGCCGCAATACAACTCCAGCAGGTCATCACTGCGATCGCCCAGGGCGTCATAGGCCCAGTTGAGCATCTTCTGGTTCACCGTGCCGTTGGGCTGGGTGAAGGCGCCTTCGGGTTGGCGATAGCTGAAGGTGCGACCGCCGACAGCGAGTTTCTCGATCACGTAGTCGTGGCCGATCACATCACGCTTGCCCTTGGAGCGGCCGATGATGCTGACGTTCAGGTCGGCAGCCAGCTGGTTGGCAGCGGTGTGCCAGTGTTCGTCCAGCGGGCGGTGATAGCACAACGTGATCATCGCGTCGCCGGCCAGGGTGGTGAGGAACTCCACTTGGAACAGCTTGTGGCTCAGGGCGGCGCTGGCTTGCCAGGCGGCCTTGAGTTGCGGCATCAACTGATTGATGCGCAGGCTGGCGATGGGGAATTCTTCGATCAGGATCGGCGTGCGCTTGTCGTCCTGGGAGAACATCGCGTAGTGGCGCTGGCCACCTTCGCGCCACAGGCGGAACTCGGCGCGCAGGCGGAAGTTCTGCAGGGGCGAATCGAAGACCTGCGGCTCGGGCGCGTCGAACGGCGCGAGCAGGTCACGCAAACGCGTGACCTTGTCTTGCAGTTGCAGGGCGTAACTTGCTGCATCAAAAGTCATGCGGGGAACCAGCCTAGCTTGATCACGAACAGGATCGACAGAATCACCAGCGCTGGGTTGAGTTCACGGTAGCGGCCCGTAAGCAGCTTGATACCGGTCCAGGCGATGAAGCCGAAGGCGATGCCGTTGGCGATGGAGTAAGTGAAGGGCATCGCCAGGGCGGTGATCACCACCGGCGCGGCAACAGTAATGTCGTCCCAGTCGATTTCCGCCAGGCCCGAGGTCATCAGCACCGCGACAAACAGCAGCGCGGGAGCGGTGGCAAACGCCGGGACGCTGGCCGCCAGCGGCGAGAAGAACAGCGCCAGCAGGAACAAGATCGCCACCACGATGGCGGTCAGGCCGGTGCGGCCGCCGGCACTCACGCCAGCAGCAGACTCGATGTAGCTGGTGGTGGTCGAGGTGCCCAGCAGTGAACCGGCCATGGCGGCGGTGCTGTCGGCGATCAGGGCGCGGCCCATTTTCGGCATGTGGCCGTCCTTGCCCATCAGGCCGGCGCGCTTGGCGACGCCGATCAGGGTGCCGGAGTTGTCGAACAGGTCAACGAACAGGAAGGCGAAGATCACGCTGATCAAGCCCACGTCCAGGGCGCCGGCGATGTCCAGTTGCAGGAAGGTCGGGGCCAGGGACGGTGGCATCGATACCACGCCGCCGAATGGGGTCACGCCGAGCGCGATGGCTGCGATGGTCACCGCGAGGATGCCGATCAACACCGCGCCGCGCACTTTCAGGGCTTCCAGGGCCACGATCAGGAAAAAGCCCAGGGTCGCCAGGATCGGTGCAGGTTTGGCCAGGTCGCCCATGCCCAGCATGGTCGCCGGGTTGCTGACCACGATCCCGGCGTTATGCAGGGCGATCAGCGCCAGGAACAGGCCGATACCGGCGGCAATCGCCGAGCGCAGGGGCAGCGGGATCGCATTGATGATCCATTCGCGGATGCGGAAGATCGACAGCAGGAAAAACAGCACGGCGGAGATAAATACCGCACCGAGCGCCACTTGCCAGGTATGGCCCAGGTGCAGGACCACGGTGTAGGTAAAGAAGGCGTTCAGGCCCATGCCCGGTGCCAGGGCGATCGGGTAGTTGGCGATCAGGCCCATGATCGTCGAACCGATGGCCGCCGCCAGGCAAGTGGCGACAAACAGCGCGCCCTTGTCCATGCCGGTCTCGCCGAGGATGCTCGGGTTGACGAACAGAATGTAGGCCATGGCCAGGAACGTTGTGATACCGGCGAGAATCTCGGTACGCACGTTGGTGTTGTGTGCCTTGAGTTGAAACAGCTTTTCCAGCATGCCTGCTCCCTGTGGCGCGCTTGGCGCCGTGATTTGTTGACCTCAAAGTCAAAGCACAAACTGCGCCAAGCGCCGCGTGTTTTCTAGAGAGGATCGGAAAAAGCGGCGCATCATACCAGCAGGTCGACGGCCTGTGGCGCCCAGCCTCGGTTTTGTTGAGTGTGGCCTTGAGGCATACTCCGTCGACGTTCAGTCCTGAGTCATCCAAAGCATGAAAAAAGCCATCGCGTGCAGTCTAGCCCCGTTCGCCTGTATCGGCCTGTGGCTGGCGGCGGCACCGGCATGGGGCGCGCCTGCACCGGCCTTGAGCGAGGTGCGGGTGTTCCAGGTGCAGTCCCAGGCGTGCAACGAGTCCATCGCCGAGGGCGCCGACAGCACCCGGCAGTGCCAGCACCGTGGGCCGACGCAGGTCTCGGTGATGGAAGTGGGCCTTGGCAATAATTCCATCGCCACCTTTGATGGGGCGCGGCTTGCGGGGCGCAGTACGGCTATCTGCCAAGTCGGCTCCAGCAGCCAGGCGTGCAATGGCGCTGGTACGTTGATGGGCTACGTCTATGTCTTTGACGTGGATATCCGCGCAGCGGGCTGGTTCGAGTACAGCAACACGTCCATCAATGTGCCGCGCAACACCTTGAAGACTCAGCTACGCATCCAGTAATGGCCCCATGTAATTACAGGGTCAGGGCGCCTCGGCCGGCGTATGCATGCGGTCCCGCTTGGCCAGCGTCGGGAACAGTTTGATCCACACCCCGGTCACCACCAGCGTGCCGACCCCGCCCAGCACCACGGCGGGCACCGTGCCCAACCAGTGGGCGGTAACGCCGGACTCGAACTCGCCCAACTGATTGGACGCCCCGATAAACAAGCCATTGACCGCACTGACCCGCCCGCGCATTTCATCGGGGGTTTCCAGTTGCACGAATGAGGCACGGATCACCATGCTGATCATGTCCGCCGCCCCCAGCACCACCAGCACCGCCAGGGAGAACCAGAATGACGTGGACAGGCCGAAGGCAATGGTCGCCACGCCAAACACGCCGACGGCGGTAAACATCACACGGCCCACGTGCCGGTCCACGGCAAACCGCGCCAGCCACAACGACATCAGCAGCGCGCCCACCGCTGGCGCCGAACGCAGCAGCCCCAGGCCCCATGGGCCGGTCAACAGGATGTCCTTGGCAAACACCGGCAGCAACGCGGTGGCGCCGCCCAGCAACACGGCGAACAGGTCCAGGGAGATCGCCCCGAGGATGTCCGGCCGGCTGCGGATAAAGCGAATCCCCGCCAGCAACGAGTCCAGCGTTGCCTTGCCTTTGTTCAGCGGGGTTTGCCGCGCCGGCAGGTTGAGGGTCAGCACACAAGCAATCAGGTACAGCAGCACCGTCGGGCCATACACCCAGGCGCTACCGAAGGCATAAAGCAAACCGCCCAGGGCCGGCGCGACGATGGTTGCCGATTGCTGGGCCGACTGCGCCGCTGCCACCGCCCGTGGGAACAGGGCACTGGGCACGATGCTCGGCAGCAGGGCCTGGGTGGTGGGCATTTCGAAGGAGCGGGCAGCGCCGAGCAGGAACGCCAGGATAAAAATCATCTCGCGGGTGACATTGCCCGTCAGGCTGCCAATCACCAGCGCCAGGGCGATCATCGCCTGCAACGTCTGGCAAATGGCGGCGACCTTGCGTCGTTCGTAACGGTCGGCGACATGCCCGGTGTGCAGCATGAACAGCACCCGCGGTACAAACTCCACCAGGCCTACCAACCCCAGGTCCAGCACGTTGCCAGTCAGTTGATAGAGGTTCCAGCCGATGGCCACGGTGAGCATCTGGAAGCCACTGGCGGTAAAAATCCGTGCCAGCCAGAACGCTATAAAAGGACGGTGATGACGTAACAGCAGCGGGGTTTCACTGGGCATCGGCAGGGACTGGACTGAGCGTGGGGAAAGGCGAGATTAGCACCAACCTGTAACAAATAGTTGCTGCTTCGGAAATATCCTTAGCAAGGCATCTATTTTGCTGAGTCAACCTGTCACGCGGCAAAAGACCACACAGTCCAACCTGGAAAATGGGACTACTCTTTCATCGTTGCTTGATCCAGATCAATGCTGACTTGAGTGTTGTGCTGGCGGCCGCAAGGCCAGAATCCCTACGTGGTTGGTAAAAAAAGAACGAATTGCAATTCGCCACACTCCATATCCGTGGGGGCAGTGGGTGCAGGCCTCCCTGCTTGCAGCCGGTATTACCTGACAGAGGAAGACTTATGTTCGGTTTGGAGGCGCTAGATCTCGCCCGAATTCAATTCGCGTTCACCATCTCGTTCCATATCCTGTTCCCGGCCATCACCATTGGCCTGGCCAGTTACCTCGCGGTGCTGGAGGGCCTGTGGCTCAAGACCCACAACGATACCTACCGTGACCTCTACCACTTCTGGTCGAAGATCTTTGCCGTCAACTTCGGCATGGGCGTGGTCTCGGGCCTGGTCATGGCCTATCAGTTCGGCACCAACTGGAGCCGCTTCTCGGACTTCGCCGGTTCCGTCACGGGGCCCTTGCTGACCTATGAAGTGCTCACCGCGTTCTTCCTTGAAGCGGGCTTTCTTGGGGTGATGCTGTTTGGCTGGAACAAGGTCGGGCGCAAGCTGCACTTCTTTGCCACGGTGATGGTGGCCGTCGGTACGTTGATCTCGACGTTCTGGATCCTTGCCTCCAACAGTTGGATGCAAACCCCGCAAGGTTTTGAAATCGTCGATGGCCGGGTGATCCCGACCGATTGGCTGGCGGTGATCTTCAACCCCTCGTTCCCCTATCGTCTGGCGCACATGGCCACGGCGGCGTTTGTCGCCACCGCGTTCTTCGTCGGCTCCTCGGCGGCCTGGCACTTGCTGCGGGGCAAGGACAACCCGGCGATCCGCACCATGCTGTCGATGGCAATGTGGATGGCGTTGATCGTCGCACCAATCCAGGCGGTCATCGGTGACTTCCACGGCCTCAATACGCTGAAGCACCAACCGGCGAAAATCGCCGCCATCGAAGGCCACTGGGAAAACATCGGCAATGAGCCGACCCCGCTGATCCTGTTCGGCTGGCCGGACATGAAGGAAGAGCGGACCAAGTACAAGGTGGAAATCCCCTACCTGGGCAGCCTGATTCTCACCCACTCCCTGGACAAGCAAGTGCCGGCCCTCAAGGAGTTCCCGCCCGAGGATCGCGCCAACTCGACCATCGTGTTCTGGTCGTTCCGGATCATGGTCGGCCTGGGCATGTTGATGATCTTCACCGGCCTGTTCAGCCTCTGGCTGCGCAAGGGCGGCAAGCTCTATAGCAACAAACCCTTCCTGTACCTGGTGCTATGGATGGGCCCGTCGGGGTTGATTGCGATCCTGGCCGGCTGGTTCACCACCGAAATCGGGCGCCAGCCCTGGGTGGTCTACGGCTTGATGCGCACGGCGGACGCCTCCTCCAACCACAGCGTGGTGCAGATGAGCATCACCCTGGCGCTGTTTGTGGTGGTGTACTTCGCCCTGTTTGGCGCCGGCCTGGGCTACATGATGCGCCTGGTGCGCAAAGGCCCGGTGACCCACGAAAGCACCGAGCCGGCCCACGGTGGCCCCGGGCAGCAACGCACCCCGGCGCGTCCATTGTCGGCGGCCGATGACAGCGGCGACGCCGATCACGGCGACACTCTGAACAAGGGGAATTGAGTCATGGGTATTGATCTTCCGCTGATCTGGGCCGTGATCATCATCTTCGGCATCATGATGTACGTGGTCATGGATGGCTTTGACCTGGGGATTGGCATTCTCTTCCCCTTTATCCCGGGCAAGACTGACCGCGACGTGATGATGAACACCGTCGCCCCGGTCTGGGACGGCAACGAAACCTGGCTGGTACTGGGGGGCGCGGCGTTGTTCGGCGCGTTCCCGCTGGCCTATTCGGTGGTGCTCTCGGCGCTGTACCTGCCGTTGATCCTGATGCTGATCGGCCTGATCTTCCGCGGCGTGGCCTTTGAGTTCCGCTTCAAGGCCAAGGATGACAAGCGCCACCTGTGGGACAAGGCGTTTATCGGCGGCTCGCTGGCCGCCACCTTCTTCCAGGGCGTGGCGCTGGGGGCATTCATCGAGGGCATTCCGGTGGTCGACCGCCAGTTCGCCGGTGGTTCATTGGACTGGTTCTCGCCGTTTGCTTTGTTTTGCGGTGTGGCCTTGATCGTGGCCTATGCGCTGCTGGGCTGCACCTGGCTGATCATGAAGACTGAAGGCAAGTTGCAGGAGCAGATGCACAACCTGGCACGACCGCTGGCGTTCGTGGTGTTGGCGGTGATTGGCATCGTCAGTATCTGGACGCCCCTGGCTCACCCGGACATCGCTTCGCGCTGGTTCACCCTGCCGAACCTGTTCTGGTTCCTGCCGGTGCCGATCCTGGTCCTGGTGACCATGTACGCCCTGGTGCGTGCCGTGGCCCGCAATGCTCATTACGCGCCGTTCCTGTTGACACTGGTGTTGATCTTCCTGGGGTACAGCGGCCTGGGCATCAGCTTGTGGCCGAACATCATCCCGCCGTCGATCTCGATCTGGGACGCTGCCGCGCCGCCGCAAAGCCAGGGCTTCATGCTGGTAGGCACGCTGTTCATCATCCCATTCATCCTGGGCTACACCTTCTGGAGCTATTACGTGTTCCGCGGCAAGGTGACCCATGAAGACGGCTATCACTAGGAGGCGTGCACCATGAGCGGTAAACCTTCACTGGACGACATCGAACAGGCCGAGAAAAAGCCGCTCTGGCAGCGCCTGGGCTGGCTGGCGATGATCTGGACCGGCAGCGTCCTGGCCCTGTTCGTGGTGGCCAGCCTGATGCGCATGTTCATGAACGCCGCTGGCTTGAGCACTCACTGACATCCCACGCTGTCTTGACCCTCCTTGCGGAGGGTTTTTTTTGCGTGGCTTATTTACGGGCCTTGAGGATCACGAACTTTGGCGTCGCCGCCACCTGCTCCACCCCACGGAACAGGCGCGCCAGCTTGCTGTGATAACCCAGGTGGCGGTTGCCGACGATGTACAAGGCGCCGCCGACCACCAGCGCTTCGCGGGCCTGCTGGAACATGCGCCAGGCGAGGAAATCGCCCACCACCTGCTGTTGGTGGAACGGTGGGTTGCACAACACCACGTCCAAAGATTGCGGCTCCTGGTCTGCCAGGCCGTCGCCGGGGCGAATAGTCACTGGCCGCTCGCCCAGTGCCGCCTGCCAGTTTTCGGCCGCTGATTGCACGGCCATATAGGACTCGTCCACCAGGGTGTATTGCGCTTCGGGGTTTTGCAGGGCGCTGGCAATCGCCAGTACGCCATTGCCGCAACCCAGGTCTGCCACGCGGGCACTGCCCAGGTTTTGCGGCAGGTGGGGGAGGAAGGCGCGGGTGCCGATGTCCAGGCCTTCGCGGCAGAACACGTTGGCGTGGTTAAGCAATTCGATGGCCGGTACGTCCAGGCGATAGCGCGTGGGGTAGGGCGACACGGCCTGCGGTCGATCAGCCTGGGTGGCGATCAGCAGCCGGGCCTTTTTTACCGCCAGCGACGCGTGCATCGGCCCGATGTAACGCTCCAGCAGTTCACCGGCGGCGCGGGGCAGGTGCTTGACCATTGCGCCCGCGATCACTTCGGCGCCGGGTGCCAATTGGCCTTGCAGACGGATCAGTTGCTCTTCCAGCAGCGCCAGGGTTTTCGGCACCCGGATCAGCACACGGTCGAATGGCCCGTGAGGGATCTGGCTGGCGGGAACCACGGTGACGGCATCGAAGGTCTTGTGATTGCGCACCAGGTTTTTTTGCAGGGCCTGGGTGCCGAGGAACGAATCGCCGCTGGTGGTGACATGCACATGCCCCTCAAGACTGGCCGCCAGTGCGCCAAAGCTGTCATTGAGCACCAGCACGCGGGTGCTGCTGGCCGGTTGCTGCTCGGCCAGGTGGGCGAGCAAATACTCGTCGGCCGCATCGAACGCCTGCAGCGGTTCATTTTGCTGCTCGGGCTGGCGGATCAAGTCGAGTTGGGCGAAGGGGCTTTCGAGCAGGGGCATGGCGGGGGGAACTCTGGATGATCGACGGGTGTTCCCGGCTGGGCGAGGAACCTCCTGAGTGGACTGCGACGCGGGTGTTGAAGGGCTGCGTCATCACTCAGAACTGGCCGTAAATGTTACGTTTTTTTCCAGAGGATTACATTCGGTGTTTTAACCCGCAGCCTTTAAAAGAGGCCATGTTTCACGGCGCTCATCACGGCGGCAATCTTATTGTTGACCCCCAGCTTTCTCATCGCGCTACTGATATGAAACCCCACGGTGCGTTCTGACAGGCACAGGATCGTGGCGATATCGGCCGCCGTTTTGCCCAGTGCCGACCATTGCAGGATCTCGGTCTCGCGACTGCTGAGTTTGCTGGGACACTGGAAATCAGGCGCCTTGGCATATTTCTGTACCGCTACGGTATGCAAGGCATGACATATCCACAGTACCTGGCCGGTTTTCTCGTAGAGTTCATGGGCTTGCACCAGGCCATTGCGCCGCGCCAGGCAGATCATGCTGAAAAAGCCGTGGAAGTCATGCACCGACTGTGCCCAGCCATGACTCAGACCGTGGGTTTGGGCATGTGCCCACATGTCAGGGACTGCGGAAAAGGTTTTTTCCTCCCAGACGATCGGTAGCACATTGTGTTTGCAGTGGCTGACCAGCGGGTCCAGTTCGAAGTAGTGTTGTGTTTTGTAGAGGGTGTTCCATTCATCCGGATAGTTGTTGAGGTTGATGTTCTGGGACAGGCGATAGAGGGCATTGGAGCCCATGGTAAAACCGCAGTATTCGAAGCCTAGCTCATACGTGATGTTCAGGGCCGCTTCGAACATTGTGGTCACTTCATCCTCACCTTCCAGTTTAGGGAGACGTGTGTTGCGCCAGTGGACCATCGGTAACTCTCCATGAGGTACATATTGGTTTGTACATGACGCACTTCCTATAGCGTCACCGGGTCGAGTGTAGGACAGCATCTAAACGCTAGGTGGGATATTTCGCACTTATCGCGGCGGTTTTTAGCAGTTTTGACAGGGGTACAGACGCCAGGAGGCCTGTGTGTGGGACTTCGCCAGATCGTATGAGTCGTAGGTCCGTACAACATGGTCTGTCAGCCTGGCTGGATGCCACTACAAACCGGCGGTGTTTCCGGGCGACACTTTGGGCGACACTAGGGATTACCTGTAAACCGGAGCCCCCCATGACGGCCAGTGCTGAAAAATTCACCCGCCAGACCCTGATTGATGTGCAGTCATTGACCCCCAGCCTGTTCACCCTGCGTACCACCCGCGATCCGGGTTTTCGGTTCACCGCCGGGCAGTTTGTTCGCCTGGGCGTGACCAAGCCCGATGGGAGCCTGGTGTGGCGTGCTTATTCGGTGGTGTCATCGCCCTTTGATGAGTTCCTGGAGTTTTTCTCCATCGTGGTGCCTGGCGGCGAGTTCACCAGTGAACTGAGCCGCCTGCGCGTTGGCGATGAGTTGCTGGTGGAGCGCCAGGCCACCGGTTTTTTGACCTTGAATCGCTTTGTCGATGGTCGCGACCTATGGCTGCTGGGCACCGGCACGGGCATTGCGCCATTTCTGTCGATCCTGCAGGACTTTGAAGTCTGGGAGAAATTCGAGCGGATCATCCTGGTCTACAGCGCCAGGGAAGCCCGGGAACTGGCCTACCAGACACTGATCGCGCAATTGGGTGAGCGTGAATACCTGAGCGAATACGCCCATAAACTCACCTACCTGCCCATCGTGACGCGTGAGCAGCACCCGGGCGCATTGAATGGGCGTATTACCACCCTGATCGAAAATGGCGAACTGGAGCGGGCGGCGGGCGTGGACCTGACGCCGGAGCATTCACGGGTGATGATTTGCGGCAACCCGCAGATGATCGATGACACCCGCCAGTTGCTTAAACAACGGGATATGCAATTGAGCCTGGCCCGCAGACCGGGGCAAGTCGCCGTAGAAAACTACTGGTAGAAAAAAGGCGCCTGGTCAGAGGCGCCTTTTCATGTTGCGAGTCGGTTACAAGGGCTTGTTGTTCTGGGCCTTGAGCAGATCGCGGATCTCCCCCAGCAGTTCCTCTTCCTTGGTGGGCACCGGTGGCAGGGTTGGTGCCACGGCTTCTTCGCGCTTGAGGCGGTTGATGGCCTTGACGCCCATGAAGATTGCGAACGCAATGATCACGAAGTCGATGATGCTCTGGATGAATTTGCCGTAGGCCAGGACTACTGCAGGGATATCGCCCTGAGCGGCCTTGAGCGTTACCGCCAGGTCCCCGAAGTTCACACCGCCGATCAACACGCCGATGGGTGGCATCACTACGTCGCCCACAAAGGATGAAACAATTTTGCCGAAGGCGGCGCCGATGATAATACCGACCGCCATGTCGACCACATTACCTTTGACCGCGAAGGCCTTGAACTCACTGAGCACGCCCATAGGTTATTCCTTGTTACAGTTGAGAGGGGAGAGTGCAGTGTAAGTCAGTCTGCAGTGGCTTGCGCGACACAACTGTTAACACTGTTCGTTGTTATCGACATATTAAATCGCAAATAGTTTGCAAAGTGCCATCATTCGCGCGCGGATTACCCGTGATTTCAGGGCTTTACCAGATTATTTTTTCAATCGGGTAGGTCAGGGTTTTCTATTTATCTTCTGGCGTTCAGGGCTCTAGCCTCTGGCAAGCACCTGTTCGAGTGCAATAAAACAACCAGAGGAACGCCTGATGAAAAACCTTATTAGTCGCAGGTCTATTGCTGCGCGAACTGTATTGATAATTGCCAGTGCCAGTCTGCTATCGGTGTCTGTACAGGCCGCTAACTTGACGCGCGATAATGGTGCGGCGGTTGGCGATAATCAGAACTCGCAAACGGCTGGCGCGACCGGCCCGGTATTACTGCAAGATGTGCAGTTGATCCAGAAACTGCAGCGCTTTGATCGTGAACGTATCCCCGAGCGTGTGGTACATGCCCGTGGTACCGGGGCCCATGGCACCTTCACGGTCACCGACAACCTCAGCGACCTGACCAAAGCCAAGGTATTTGCCGCAGGCGAGGCCACACCGGTGTTCGTACGCTTCTCTGCCGTCGTCCATGGCAACCATTCCCCGGAAACCCTGCGCGATCCTCGCGGTTTCGCCACCAAGTTCTATACCACCGAAGGTAACTGGGACTTGGTGGGCAATAATTTCCCCACCTTCTTTATTCGCGATGCGATCAAGTTCCCGGATATGGTGCACGCCTTCAAACCTGACCCGCGCACTAACCTGGATGACGACTCCCGCCGCTTCGACTTCTTCTCCCATGTTCCAGAAGCCACCCGCACATTGACCGAGTTGTATTCGGACTCCGGTACGCCGGCCAGTTACCGGGAAATGGACGGTAATGGTGTACATGCCTACAAGTTGATCAATGCCAAGGGGCAAGTGCACTACGTCAAGTTTCACTGGAAGAGCCTGCAGGGCATCAAGAACCTGGACCCCAAACAAGTTGTCGACGTCCAGGGTCGTGATTACAGCCATATGACTAACGACTTGGTCACCCATATCAACAAGGGCGACTTCCCCAAGTGGGATTTGTATGTGCAGGTCCTCAAGCCCGAAGAACTGGCCAAGTTTGATTTCGACCCCTTGGATGCCACCAAGATCTGGCCCGATGTGCCCGAGCGCAAAGTCGGGCAAATGGTGCTGAACCGTAACCCGGCCAACGTTTTCCAGGAAACCGAGCAAGTGGCCATGGCCCCGGCGAACCTCGTCCCGGGCATCGAACCGTCGGAAGACCGGATGTTGCAAGGTCGGGTGTTCTCCTACGCCGATACGCAAATGTATCGCCTGGGAGCCAACGCCCTGCAACTGCCGATCAACGCCCCACGGATTACCGTCAACAACGGCAACCAGGATGGCGCCATGAACTTCGGCAAGACCACCAGCGGCGTGAACTACCAACCAAGTCGCCTGGTACCACGCGAAGAGTTGCAAAGTGCACGTTACAGCCAGATGCCCCTGGCCGGCAGCACCCAGCAGGCGAAGATCCAGCGTGAGCAGAACTTCAAGCAGGCGGGCGACTTGTACCGCTCCTACAGCCAGAAGGAACGCCAGGACTTGATCGATAACTTCGGTGGCTCCCTGGCGACTACGGATGACGAGAGCAAGCACATCATCCTGTCGTTCCTCTACAAGGCCGACCCGGAATACGGCACTGGCGTGGCCAAGGTCGCCAAGGGCGATCTGGCGCGGGTCAAGGCACTGGCTGAAAAGCTGAACGACTGATTAACTCCTCTGTGTAGGCGCGAGCTTGCTCGCGAAGCTCTCAAAGGCACCGCGTAGATTCAGGATTAACGCGGTGCCCTTGCGTTTTTCGCGAGCAAGCTCGCTCCTACAGGGGGCCATGGAGGAATTTGATGATGCGTAGCTTTATAGGAGCGCTTTTGGCCTGTTGGTCCTTGAGTGTGTTCGCTGACCCACAGGCCCTCAAGGCGCAGTTGCAGGACTACTACTTCGATGCCGCCCGGCGTGGCGACGTGGAAATGCTCAATACCTTTATCGAGGCCGGCTATTCCCTGAGTACCGTTGATGACAAGGGCTACACGGCGCTGATTCTCGCCGCCTATCACGGGCAGGGGCCGGCCGTGGAGCGGTTGCTGGCTGCCGGTGCCGATGCCTGTGTCCAGGACAAGCGCGGCAATACCGCGTTGATGGGCGCCATTTTCAAGGGCGAGTTGAAAATCGCTCAGCGTTTGCTGGGTGCCGACTGCAATCCCGACCAGCGTAATGGCGCCGGGCAGACGGCGGCGATGTTCGCCGGGCTGTTCCAGCGCGTCGAATTACTGGATGCACTCAAGGCCAAGGGCGCCGACCTGAACGCCGAAGACCCGGTGGGAAACAGCGCTTCACGATTGGTCAACGGGGAAATCCGGACCCCGGCGCCACGCTGAGCTATCATCGCGGTTTTTCGGTTGGAGGTTCTCAGGTGGCAAAGGCCAAGCGCATGTACGGCTGCACGGAGTGCGGCGCGACCTTTCCCAAGTGGGCGGGCCAGTGTGGCGAGTGCGGTGCGTGGAACACCCTCACGGAAACCATGATTGAAAGCGGCGGTGCGGCGGCGCCTAGCGGTCGCGCAGGCTGGACCGGGCAACAAGCCCAGATCAAGACCCTGGCCGAGGTCAGTGTCGAAGAGATACCGCGTTTTTCCACGGCGTCCGGCGAACTTGACCGGGTGCTCGGTGGCGGTCTGGTGGACGGTTCGGTGGTGCTGATTGGCGGTGACCCGGGTATCGGTAAGTCGACCATCCTCCTGCAGACCCTGTGCAGTATTGCCAGCCGCATGCCGGCCCTGTACGTCACTGGCGAAGAATCCCAGCAACAGGTGGCCATGCGCGCCCGGCGCCTGGGCCTGCCCCAGGACCAACTGCGGGTCATGACCGAAACCTGTATCGAAAGCATCATCGCCACCGCCCGTGTGGAAAAGCCCAAGGTGATGGTGATCGACTCGATCCAGACGATCTTCACCGAGCAACTGCAATCGGCGCCGGGTGGGGTATCCCAGGTGCGGGAAAGTGCGGCGTTGCTGGTGCGCTACGCCAAGCAGAGCGGCACGGCGATTTTCCTGGTGGGCCATGTGACAAAAGAAGGCGCGTTGGCCGGTCCTCGGGTGCTGGAGCACATGGTTGATACAGTGTTGTATTTCGAAGGCGAGTCCGATGGGCGCCTACGCTTGTTGCGGGCGGTGAAAAACCGTTTCGGCGCGGTCAACGAGTTGGGTGTATTCGCCATGACGGATCGGGGGCTGAAAGAAGTCTCCAACCCGTCGGCGATCTTTCTGACCCGTGCCCAGGAAGAAGTACCGGGCAGCGTGGTGATGGCAACGTGGGAAGGTACCCGGCCGATGCTGGTGGAAGTCCAGGCCCTGGTGGACGACAGCCACCTGGCCAACCCGCGCCGCGTGACCCTGGGCCTGGATCAGAACCGCCTGGCGATGTTACTGGCGGTGCTGCATCGCCACGGTGGGATCCCGACCCATGACCAGGACGTGTTCCTCAACGTGGTGGGCGGGGTCAAGGTGCTGGAAACCGCGTCGGACCTGGCATTGATGGCGGCGGTGATGTCCAGCCTGCGTAACCGGCCGCTGCCCCATGACCTGTTGGTGTTTGGTGAGGTCGGCCTGTCGGGCGAGGTGCGCCCGGTGCCCAGCGGCCAGGAGCGCCTCAAGGAAGCGGCCAAGCATGGCTTCAAGCGCGCCATCGTGCCCAAGGGCAATGCGCCGAAGGAGTCGCCGCCGGGGCTGCAGATTATTGCGGTCACGCGCCTGGAACAGGCACTGGATGCCTTGTTCGAATAACCAACAACACCACAAAACCAATGTGGGAGGGAGCAGGCCCCTTCCATATTTTGTCCTGTGTTGTCAGTCAGATGTTCAGCAACTCCCCCAGCTCTCGATGCAGTTCATCCTCATCGCCAAGATTCAGCTCGATCAGCCTGCGCAAATGGGTGATCGAATCCAGGTCGATATGCTCGCAGACAAACCCCAACTGACCCTTGTCGTCATGGGTTAACCGCACTTGCATCTGCACATCGGTCTCGGCGTCCAGATGGATGTCCACATCAAACGGCTCGTCACCCTTGCCCAACCACGGCGCGGGTTTTTGCACCAACAACCCCTTGAGCGATAAATCCACCAGTTGCACCGGCCATTGCTGGCCGTTCTGCTTGAGTTCAGTCCTGGCATCGAAGGCAATCCGCCGAAAACGGCGGCGATCTGACGGCTGGTCGCTCATGGTGAAACCCTCTGTAGATACAGGGATTGTAGCCTTGCGCCATTATCGGGCGTTTATTTCGCTTTTTTTTCACCCCGGCAAGGCTCTAGACCAACGTAGGGGGCTGGTCTTTAGGGCCCAGCGCGCTAAACTCCGGATGGCTGTCTTTCTGTCCAACCTGGCTGGAATATAAAAATGAAAAATAATAATAGCCTGCTACGCCACCTACCCTGGCTGTTGCTGGCAATCGTAGGAGCGTGCGCCCTGGGCGTAGTGGCCTTGCGTCGCGGCGAGGCGATCAACGCCTTGTGGATTGTAGTCGCGGCAGTCGCCATTTATCTGGTGGCTTATCGTTACTACAGCCTGTTCATCGCAAATAATGTGATGCAACTCGATCCACGGCGGGCCACCCCCGCAGTGCTCAACAACGACGGTCTGGACTATGTGCCGACCAACAAACATATTCTGTTCGGTCACCACTTCGCGGCCATCGCTGGCGCGGGGCCGTTGGTCGGCCCGGTATTGGCGGCGCAGATGGGCTACCTGCCAGGTACCCTGTGGCTGATTGCTGGCGTGGTGCTGGCGGGTGCAGTGCAAGACTTCATGGTCCTGTTCCTGTCCACCCGTCGCAACGGCCGCTCCCTGGGGGACATGGTCCGCGAAGAAATGGGCCGCATTCCCGGGACCATCGCGCTGTTTGGCTGCTTCCTGATCATGATCATCATCCTTGCGGTGCTGTCGCTGATCGTGGTCAAGGCCCTGGCCGAAAGCCCGTGGGGCATCTTCACGGTGATGGCGACCATCCCGATCGCGATGTTCATGGGCGTGTACATGCGCTACATCCGCCCGGGCCGCATCGGCGAAATCTCGATCATCGGCGTGTTGCTGCTGCTGGGTTCGATCTGGCTGGGCGGGCAGATTGCCGCTGATCCGGTATGGGCCAAGGCCTTCACCTTCACCGGGATCCAGATCACCTGGATGTTGGTCGGCTACGGGTTCGTGGCCGCGGTATTGCCGGTGTGGCTGATCCTGGCTCCGCGTGACTACCTGTCTACCTTCCTGAAAATCGGCACCATCATCGCCCTGGCGATTGGCATCCTGGTCACCATGCCTGACCTGAAAATGCCGGCGCTGACCCAGTTTATCGATGGCACTGGCCCGGTGTGGAAGGGCGGCCTGTTCCCGTTCCTGTTCATCACCATCGCCTGTGGCGCGGTATCGGGTTTCCACGCGCTGATTTCCTCGGGCACCACGCCCAAGCTGCTGGATAACGAAACCAACGCCCGTTACATCGGCTACGGCGGCATGTTGATGGAGTCCTTCGTGGCCATCATGGCCATGGTTGCCGCCTCGGTGATCGAGCCGGGTGTGTACTTCGCCATGAACAGCCCGGCTGCCGTGGTTGGCAGTGACGTGGTGACCGTGGCGCAGACCGTCAGCAGTTGGGGCTTTGCGATTACTCCGGAAGCGCTCCAGGCGGTGGCCAACGATATCGGTGAAACCACCATCCTGGCCCGTGCCGGTGGTGCACCGACCCTGGCGGTCGGTATCGCACAGATCCTGCACAGTGTGCTGCCGGGTGAAAACACCATGGCATTCTGGTACCACTTTGCGATCCTGTTCGAAGCACTGTTCATCCTGACCGCAGTCGACGCCGGTACCCGTGCCGGTCGCTTCATGCTCCAGGATCTGCTCGGCTCCTTCGTCCCGGCGCTCAAGCGTACCGAGTCCTGGACCGCCAACCTGATCGCGACCGCAGGCTGCGTGGCAATGTGGGGTTACCTGTTGTATCAGGGCGTGATCGATCCGCTGGGTGGCATCAACACCTTGTGGCCGCTGTTCGGCATCTCCAACCAGATGCTGGCCGGTATCGCACTGATGCTCGCCACCGTTGTACTGATCAAAATGAAGCGCCAGCGCTACATCTGGGTCACCCTGCTGCCGGCTGTGTGGCTGCTGATCTGCACCACCACCGCAGGCTTCATCAAGCTGTTCGACGCTAACCCTGCGATCGGCTTCCTGTCGCTGGCCAAGAAGTACAGCGATGCCTTGGCCAACGGGCAGATCCTCGCTCCGGCGAAGAACATCGACCAGATGCAGCACGTGATCTGGAACGCCTACACCAACGCGACGCTGACGGTACTGTTCCTGTTCGTGGTCTTCAGCATCCTGTTCTATGCGATCAAGGTCGGCGTAGCCGCCTGGGGCAGCAAGGAACGCACGGATAAAGAAGCACCATTCCAAGCCATGCCGGACGCGTAATAGAGGGTTGCAAACATGTTCAATGACATTGGTCGCCTCGGTAAATACCTCGGTCAGGCCGCGCGCCTGATGGTCGGAATGCCCGACTACGACACCTACGTCGAGCATATGCAAACCAAGCACCCGGACAAGCCGGTGATGGACTACAAGGCGTTCTTCCGGGAGCGCCAGGAAGCCCGTTACGGCGGCAAGGGCGGGCCCAAGTGCTGTTAAGTTGGTAAAACCGCTTTACCTGTAGGAGCGAGCTTGCTCGCGAAAAACCCAAGGACACCACGTGCATCCAGATAGCACGCGTTATCGTTGACGTTCTTCGCGAGCAAGCTCGCTCCTACAGTTGTTTTTGCGCTCCCATTTTTCAGGAGAATATTTTTGATCTCTCCCATCCCCGTCACCGTCCTCAGCGGCTTCCTCGGCGCTGGCAAGACCACCTTGTTGCGCCACCTGCTCAAGGCCGAACACGGCTTGAAAATCGCCGTGATCGAAAACGAATTCAGCGACGCCGGCATCGACACCCAGCTCCTGGGCGATGAGCCGGTGCAAGTCATGACCCTGTCCAACGGCTGCGTGTGCTGCACCATCCACACCGACCTGACCAAAGCCCTGTACCTGCTGCTCGAACGCCTGGACAGCGGCGAGATCGCCTTCGACCGCCTGGTGATCGAATGCACCGGCCTGGCCGACCCGGCGCCGGTGGCCCAGACCTTTTTCATCGATGAAGAACTGCGCGAGCGCTACATCCTCGACGGCATCATCACCCTGGTGGACGCGGCCCACGCAGAACACCACCTGACGCAGACCATCGCCCAGGCGCAGATCGGCTTTGCCGATCGTCTGCTGGTGAGCAAGCGCGACCTGGTCGACGACGCCAGCTTCGATGCCCTCAGCCAGCGCCTGACCCGCATCAACCGACGCGCGCCGATTCGTGTGGTGGAGCACGGCAAGATCGATCTCGCCGAGTTGCTGGACGTGCGCGGCTTCAACCTCAACGCCGGCATGACCCTGCGCCCGGTCAGCCAGGCGCCGTCTATCGATCGTATCTCCAGCCTGGTGTTACGTACTGACCAGCCGCTGGATATCGACCGTCTCAGCGACTTCATGAACGAGCTGTTGGAAGAGCACGGCAAGCAACTGCTGCGCTACAAGGGCGTGCTGAACATCGCCGGAGAAGACCGGCGCATGGTGTTCCAGGGCGTGCTCAAGCTCTACGGTTTCGATTGGGATACCGAATGGGCCGAAGGCGAGGCGCGGGAGAGTGTGATTGTGTTTATTGCCGATGAGTTGCCCGAAGACAAAATCCGTGCAGGCTTTGCCCGGGTTTACCAGGCGTAAAAAAGCCCGCCTGTAGGAGCGAGCTTGCTCGCGAAGAACTCATAGGCACCGCGTGCATTCAGGATGCGCGCGTTATCGTTGACGTTTTTCGCGAGCAAGCTCGCTGCTACACAGCGGGCTTTTCATTCAAGCAACTGCAATCAAGCGCCGTATACCGGCAGCTTCTTGCAGATGGCCTTGACCTTCTCACGGACCGCATCGATCACGGCTTCGTTGGAAAGGTCTGCCAGGATGTCGCAGATCCAGCCAGCCAGTTCCTTGCACTCTGCTTCCTTGAAGCCACGAGTGGTCACGGCCGGGGTGCCGAAGCGCAGGCCCGAGGTGACGAACGGCGAACGTGGGTCGTTCGGTACCGAGTTCTTGTTCACGGTGATGAAGGCTTTGCCCAGGGCAGCGTCAGCATCTTTACCGGAGATGTCCTGCTTGATCAGCGACAGCAGGAACAGGTGGTTTTCAGTACCGCCGGAAACCACGTCAAAACCGCGCTCGATGAACACAGTGGCCATGGCCTGGGCGTTTTTCACCACTTGTTGCTGGTAAGTCTTGAACTCAGGCTGCAACGCTTCCTTGAAGCAGATCGCTTTGGCGGCGATCACGTGCTCCAGCGGGCCACCCTGGGCGCCCGGGAATACCGCGGAGTTCAGCTTCTTCTCGATCTCGGCGTTGGCGCGCGCCAGGATCAGGCCTCCACGTGGACCGCGCAGGGTCTTGTGGGTCGTGGTGGTCACGACGTCAGCGTAAGGTACCGGGTTCGGGTAGACGCCAGCGGCGACCAGACCGGCCACGTGGGCCATGTCGACGAACAGGTAGGCGCCAACCTTGTCGGCAATTTCACGGAAGCGTGGGAAGTCGAGGATCTGCGAGTAGGCAGAGAAACCGGCCACGATCATTTTTGGCTTGTGCTCGACCGCCAGGCGCTCGACTTCGTCGTAGTCGATCAGGCCGTTGCCGTCGATGCCGTACTGCACAGCGTTGTACAGCTTGCCGGAGGACGAAACGCTGGCGCCGTGGGTCAGGTGACCGCCGTGGGCCAGGCTCATGCCCAGGATGGTGTCGCCGCCTTGCAGCAGGGCCAGGTAAACGGCCGCGTTGGCTTGGGAGCCGGCGTGAGGCTGGACGTTGGCGTAATCGGCGCCGAACAGTTCCTTGGCGCGGTCGATGGCCAGTTGCTCAACCACGTCGACGAATTCGCAACCGCCGTAGTAGCGCTTGCCTGGGTAACCTTCGGCGTACTTGTTGGTCAGAACCGAACCTTGAGCCTCCATCACCGCAGGGCTGGTGTAGTTTTCCGAAGCGATCAGCTCAATGTGCTCTTCCTGGCGCACGGCTTCTTGCTCCATGGCGGCAAAGAGATCGGCGTCGTACTTGGCAATAGTCAAATCACGGCTGAACATGGCGGTCCTCAAGGATCGGGGGCAGAAAAGAGGGGCATTCTAACCCAATGGGTTTTAGATGGCATATGAAAGGACATCATGTCGCGGACAAGTGGCGTTCATCCAGAGATGGATGGCGTATTTGAGGGCCTCTTCGCGGGCTTGCTCGCGATGAGGCCATCAGCCTCACCGTAAAACTTCAGTCAAACATGAACAGTGCATCATTACAGAACTGCGCCTCAAACCGATTGGCCGGCATCGGTCGCCCAAACAGGTAACCTTGCACCTCGTCGCACCCGTGCTCACGCAGGAAGTCCAGTTGCTCATGGGTTTCCACGCCTTCGGCGATCACCGCCAGGTTCAGGCTGTGGGCCATGGCGATGATTGCGCGGGCGATCTGTGCGTCCTGCTCGCCGGATGGCAAACCATCCACGAAGGTGCGGTCGATCTTCAGCACGTCGATGGGGAATTGCTTGAGGTAGTTGAGCGATGAGTAACCGGTGCCGAAGTCGTCCACCGCGATGCTCAGGCCGAGGTTTTTCAGGCTGGCGAGGATCTGCAGGGCTTCGTTGACTTCGCGCATCAGGATACTTTCGGTCAGCTCCAGTTCCAGGCACGCCGGCGGCAGGCCGGTTTCCTTGAGGATGGTGGCGATCCGCGTACCCAACTGCCCGTCGGAGAACTGCCGCGCCGAAATGTTTACCGAGACCTTGGGCACCCGCACCTTGTTCTGGTGCCAGGTCTTGAGTTGCCGGCAGGCCTCGTCGATTACCCAGTCACCCACATCTACCACCAGGCCCAATTCTTCCAGTACTGGGATGAAGTCCCCTGGCGGCACCAGGCCACGACGGGGGTGGCGCCAGCGCAGCAGGGCTTCGGCGCCGGTCAAACGTTTGCCATCGCCGCTGAACTGCGGCTGGTAATACAGTACGAATTCGTTCTGCTCCAGGGCGTGGCGCAGGTCGCTTTCCAACTCCAGGCGTTCCAGGGCGCTGGCGTTCATGTCGGCCTGGTAGAACTGGAAGTTGTTCTTGCCGCGTTCCTTGGCGTGGTACATCGCGGTGTCGGCGTTTTTCATCAGTTGGCTCAGTTCGTTGCCGTCCTGCGGGCTCAGGGCGATACCGATACTGGCGGTGACAAAAAACTCGCGACCTTCAAGCACGAACGGCTTCACCAGGCTGGCGAGGATCTGCTCGGCCACATGAATGGCCCGGTTCAGCGCCATTTCGCGGCTGACCCGCGGTTGCAGGAGCAAGGTGAACTCGTCCCCGCCCATGCGCGCCACGGTGTCGTCTTCGGCCACGCAACCGAGCAGGCGGGTGGCCATTTCCTTGAGCATGCGATCGCCGGCGGCGTGGCCCAGGGAGTCGTTGATCGGTTTGAAACGGTCGAGGTCGAGGAACATCAGCACCACCCACGACTTCTGCCGTTCGGCCGACTGCAAGGCGGTGTGCAGGCGGTCCTGGAACAAAGTGCGGTTGGGCAGGTGGGTCAGGGCATCGTAGTAGGCCAGGCGGTGGATGCGCTGCTCGCTGGCCTTGCGCTCGCTAATGTCGCTGAAGAAGCACACGTAGCTGGCGAGGTCGCCTTCATCATCGAGCACGGCGGTAATGCCGACCCACGCCGGGTAATGCTCACCGCTGCGGCGCTTGAGCCACACTTCGCCTTCCCAGGTGCTGTGCTGGTGCAGTTGCTTAAGCACGTAGCGCAGGTGCGCTTCCTGCTGTTCGTCGACGGTCAGCATGTTCGGCAACTGGTCGAGGACGTCGGCCACCGCATAACCGCTGACCCGGCTGAAGGCTTCGTTGGCCTGCACAATATAGCCGGCAGGGTCAGTGATCAGGATCGCCGAGGTGGAGTGTTCGAATACCGTGGCCGCCATGCGCAAGTCTTTCTCGGCGCGGCGTTGCTGGCTGATATCGCGACCTACGCCAAGGATGCCTTCGAACGCGCCGTGCTCGTCCCACACCAGCACCAGGCGCAGTTCGATCGGTACTTTGCGCCCGTCGGCCCGCAGGCAATCGAACAGAAACAATTGGGTCTGCACGTCATCGCGCAGCAGGGCCAGGGCTTGGGGCTGGTCGAGGGAGCGGCTGACCCGCTCAACCAGGGTGTAGATGCCAGTCAGTTGCTGGGGGTTGGCGATCGTCGATTGCCAGCCGTTCTTGAAGATCCAGTCGACGTCATAGCCCAATACCGCATGCACCGACGGGCTGACGTAGTTTAGGGCCAGCTTGCTGTCGGTGGAGAAGATCACGTCACTGATGCTTTCGGCCAGCATGCGGTAGCGTTGCTCGCTGTCGCGCAGGGATTCACTGGCTTCGATCTGATCGGTAATGTCCTTGGCCACGCCGATAATCCGCGTAACCTGATCGGACTTGTCCCGGGCCAGGGCCTGTTCGCGGATCTCGAAGCGCCGCCACTGGTTGTTGCGGTGCCGAAAGCGCAACTGGCACTGCAACTGCGTCAGGTAACCGGCTTCGCGCTGTTGCTGGCGCAGGTCGTGATAGTACTCGGCGTCTTCGGGGTGCAGCAGGATTTCCCAGAAGTATTCGCCCATTTGCTGCAGTTCGTGCTTGTTGTAGCCCAGGGTGTGGCCCAGGTGGTGGTTGCTGAAAATCATCCGCTGGCTGATCACATCCTGCACATACAGATGATCAGGCACGGTGCGCACCACGTCCGACCAGAAACTTTCGCGCTCCACCAGGGACAGTTCGATCAGCTTGCGGCTGGTGATATCACTGATGCTGAGGATCACTGCTTTATAGTCGTGCTGTTCTTCCGGCAGGCGCATCACCAGCCACAGGTACTGGTCGTTGCCTTCGATGTCGCTGAGTTGAATCTCCAGCTCCAACTGTTTTTGCTGGGTCAGCACCGCTTCAAGTACTTGATAGCCAATGGCGCTGGTGTTCAGTGCACAACCGTCGATCAAGCGCTCCCACGCCTGTTCGCAGGACGCCACATTCAACAGGCGTACCGCCACCTGGTTGACCTCGGTGATACGCAATTCCTTGAGCAGTTGCTGACGTTGCTCGGGGCTGTTGTGCAGCCAGTCCTGCAATTGTTCGCGACTGTGCAATTGGGCCTTGTCGAAGAAGCTTCGCAGGCCCGACAGGTCGAGCACACACAAGGCCACGCCGGTGCCGTCGAAAATATCCTGGTAGCGGCGCCGGCCTTCGTTGACCTGGCGCTGGCGGCGGCGCATGTTCAGCAGGACCAGCACCGGGATCAGTGAAAAGGCCAGGCCCAGCAGACACTTGCCGATAAACGCCGGCAGCAGTTGTTCCAGCACGGCGGCGCGATCAAACAGGCCGCGCAGTTGCCAGTCGCTTTTGCTCAGGGGCGTGACCAGTACGGTTTTCTTCAGTTCTTCCGGGGTCAGCCCGGCCGACCACTGGCTGGGCATGCCGCTGTCGCGACTGACGACCCGGTGGTTCAACTGGTTTTCTATGGCCCACATCGGGCGCGCTCCCTGACCGTCCTGACGGGTCAGGTTGGCCAGGTAATTGGGTGCCAGGCGCAATGCCCAATACATCTTGGCGCCGCCGCTGGGCTGGTGCAGCAGCAGGTAGATGATGGAACCGTCGCTGCTATTGCTCAGGTAATAGGACTGGGCATGGCTGCGCTTGACCAGTTCTTCGAGCCAGGCACTGTCCTGGCTGTTGTCGGCCGTGTCGGTGATCACCGCGCCGCTGGGGGCGAGCAGGGCAACACTGCGCAGTTCCGGCAACGAACGTTGCAAGGCGCGCATCAGGGCTTGGTGCTGTTCATCGTTGCGCGGCGGCTCGACGATGGGTAGCAGGTTGAGGGCGATTTGCGCACTCAAGGCCATGTTCAGGCTGATCTGTTCGGCCAAGTCCGCGCTGTAGTCGATGGTGTATTGCTGCTGGTTTTTCTGGTTTTGCTGCAATTGATCCAGCAGTTGCCAGAACAATAATGCAAGCAGCAGCAGGACCAGCGTCGCCAATGCGCCCTTGAGGGTTCCGTGCAGGGGAGCGCCTGGCGCAATATGAGCTGCGCGCAAGGGGCTTGGCTTTGTTACGTTGGACAAGCTGTGATCCTGCGGTTTGGCTGGACTGGCGCGCGACGTGCACTATAAGCCGGACGCCCGGAGGGCGGCTAGCATGCCTTGAGTTGTGGCAAAGTGCCAGCCCCGCTTAGCGGGACTATCAGGCCGGGCCAGTGCTGATCAAGGCATCTGCCAGTCTGAATAGAATCGCCAGCGCAAAGCAACTAATAACCAAGGCTGTACGGTTGATGTTCTGTGGAGTCAGCCATACATGCCGGCTGCGTTTGATGCGCGCGCCGAACAGCACCCAGGCGCAGCCAACGGGGATCACCACTGCCGTGAATTGCATGACGAACTGCCCGTACAAGGTTATATCGGCAAAGGTCTGCACCGGCACGATGAACGAAACCACCAGCAAACCCTTCGGGTTGATCAGCGTCAGTAAAAAGAAATGCCACCTCGACACCCGCGCCCCGGGCAGTGGGGACGGATCGGCGGCAGGCTCGCGCCACAGGCCGTATGAGGTCTTGACCAGGTAACAGATCGAGATGAACTGCATCACCTTCAGGCACCACGGCGCATTGGCGCCAATATGGCTGAGCAGGTAGCCCCAAAATGAAATCTGCAGCAGGTAAGCCAGGCACTCCAACAGGCTCAGGGGCCAGGCCAGCCTGAAGCCCGAGAGCACGCCAGAGCGCAATAACAGGGTATTGGTCGGCCCCGGCATCAATAGCAAAAACCCCAGCGCAGACATGACGCTAAGCATGGAAGCTGTCTCCCGGGACCGTCAGGGGGTAAGGCGTGGTCCAGCATGCATGTGCCATGTGTCTTCTTCATGTAGGACGGTGTTGCTGGGTATTGTGTTCCATCTGGCCCTCAGTAGGAAAAAGCGCGGCTCAAAAGCGCCTGTCAATCTGCCCGCCGCTGCTGACTTAGGTTAACCTTGATCATTCGATGTGCTACGTACAGCGCCATGACGCTACGCAGGCCCTGTTCTCATCTTTTTACGAGGTCCACATTTTGGCTCAATACGTTTTTACCATGCATCGGTTGGGCAAAGTTGTTCCACCGAAGCGGGAAATCCTCAAGAACATTTCGCTGTCCTTCTTCCCTGGCGCCAAGATCGGCGTGCTCGGTCTCAACGGTTCGGGTAAATCCACGCTGCTGAAAATCATGGCCGGCGTCGACACCGAGTTCGAAGGCGAAGCCCGCCCGATGCCCGAGCTGAACATCGGCTACCTGCCGCAAGAGCCGATCCTGGACCCGTCCAAGACCGTGCGTGAAGTGGTCGAGGAAGCTGTCAGCGTGATCAAGAACGCCCAGGCCCGCCTGGACGAGGTCTACGCCGCCTACGCCGATGAAGATGCCGACTTCGACAAGCTCGCCGCTGAACAGGCCAAGCTCGAAGCCATCCTGCAGGCCAGCGACGGCCACAACCTGGAGCGCCAGCTGGAAGTCGCCGCCGATGCGCTGCGCCTGCCGGCCTGGGACGCCAAGGTCGAACACCTGTCCGGTGGTGAGAAGCGCCGTGTGGCCTTGTGCCGCCTGCTGCTGTCGGCCCCCGACATGCTGCTGCTCGACGAACCGACCAACCACTTGGACGCCGACTCCGTGGCCTGGCTGGAACACTTCCTCCATGATTTCCCGGGCACCGTGGTTGCGATCACGCACGACCGGTACTTCCTGGACAACGTCGCCGGCTGGATCCTGGAACTCGACCGTGGCGCCGGTATCCCTTACGAGGGCAACTACTCCGGTTGGCTGGAAGCCAAGTCCGACCGTCTGGCGGCCGAATCCAAGCAGCAGTCGGCCCATGAAAAGGCCATGAAAGACGAGCTGGAATGGGTACGAAAAGGCGCCAAGGCCCGTCAGTCGAAATCCAAGGCCCGTCTGCAACGCTTCGAGGAAATGCAGTCCCAGGAATTCCAGAAGCGCAGCGAGACCAACGAAATCTACATCCCGGCCGGTCCACGCCTGGGTGACAAGGTCATCGAGTTCAAGAACGTCTGCAAGGGTTATGGCGATCGCGTGCTGATCGACAACCTGTCGTTCTCCATGCCTAAAGGCGCCATCGTCGGCGTGATCGGCGGCAACGGCGCGGGTAAATCCACCCTGTTCCGCATGCTGATGGGCAAGGAACAACCGGATTCGGGCACCATCGAAGTCGGCGAAACCGTGCAACTGGCCTGTGTCGACCAGAGCCGCGAAGACCTCGATGGCAGCAAGACTGTGTTCCAGCAGATTTCCGACGGTTCCGACCAGATCCGCATCGGCAACTATGAAATCCCGTCGCGCACCTACGTCGGCCGCTTCAACTTCAAGGGCGGCGACCAGCAGAAGTTCGTCAAGGACCTGTCTGGTGGTGAGCGTGGTCGCTTGCACCTGGCCTTGACCCTGAAAGAGGGCGGCAACGTCCTGCTGCTCGACGAACCGTCCAACGACCTCGACGTTGAAACCCTGCGTTCCCTGGAAGAAGCCCTGCTGGACTTCCCGGGCGCCGCGATTGTGATCTCTCACGATCGCTGGTTCCTTGACCGTGTGGCGACACACATCCTCGCGTACGAAGACGACTCCCAGGCGGTGTTCTTCGAAGGCAACTACACCGAGTACGAAGCGGATCGCAAGAAACGTCTGGGCGAAGCTGCTGCCCAGCCGCACCGTGTGCGGCACAAGAAACTGGCCTGAATCGGGTCGGTGGTTTGAAAAGCGGAGCCTTCGGGCTCCGTTTTTTTTGCCTGTGTTTCGGGAGTACCGCGTTGAGTTCTTTCGCGAGCAAGCGGTTTAACTGTTGGTGCATGCTTTAAGCTGAAATACCCTTTTTGGGGCGTCAAGTCGCAGTTATTTATATCTATTGCACCATTTAAATTCACAAAAGCGACATTTTGCCCTGTCGCGGTGCAGCATGAGTTGATAAAGTCCTGGGCAAATCGCCATTAACGACAATAAATCTGCCGAGACTTTTCATGATCGAATCCGTCGAATCCTTCCTTGCCCGCCTGAAAAAACGCGACCCGGACCAGCCGGAATTTCACCAGGCCGTAGAAGAAGTCCTACGCAGCCTGTGGCCGTTTCTAGAAGCCAATCCCCACTACCTGACCTCGGGCATCCTGGAGCGCATCTGCGAGCCGGAACGCGCCATTACCTTCCGAGTGTCGTGGGTAGATGACCAGGGCAAGGTCCAGGTCAATCGCGGTTTCCGTATCCAGATGAACAGCGCCATTGGTCCCTATAAAGGCGGCCTGCGCTTCCATCCGTCGGTCAACCTGGGGGTGCTGAAATTCCTCGCCTTCGAGCAGACCTTCAAGAACTCCCTGACCTCGCTGCCCATGGGCGGCGGCAAGGGCGGCTCGGACTTTGATCCCAAGGGCAAGAGCGACGCTGAAGTCATGCGTTTCTGCCAGTCGTTCATGAGCGAGTTGTACCGCCATATCGGCGCGGACGTAGACGTTCCTGCTGGCGACATTGGTGTTGGGGCCCGGGAAATCGGTTTCCTGTTCGGTCAGTACAAGCGCCTGAGCAATCAATTCACCTCGGTGTTTACCGGCAAGGGCATGAGCTACGGCGGCAGCCTGATCCGCCCTGAAGCCACCGGTTTTGGTTGTGTGTACTTCGCTGAAGAAATGCTCAAGCGCCAGGGCCAGCGCGTCGAAGGCAAGCGCGTGGCGGTTTCCGGCTCTGGCAACGTTGCGCAATACGCCGCGCGCAAGGTCATGGACCTGGGCGGCAAGGTGATTTCCCTGTCCGACTCCGAAGGCACCCTGTATTGCGAAAGCGGTTTGACCGAGGAGCAATGGTCGGCGTTGCTGGAGCTGAAAAACGTGCAGCGCGGGCGTATCAGCGAGTTGGCCGCGCGTTTCGGCCTGGAATTTTGCGCCGGCAAAACCCCATGGGAACTGGCCTGCGATATTGCCCTGCCATGTGCGACCCAGAACGAACTGGACGCTCAAGCCGCACGTACCTTGCTGCGCAACGGCTGCATCTGCGTGGCCGAAGGCGCCAACATGCCGACCACTCTTGAGGCTGTGGATATCTTTATCGACGCCGGCATCCTGTTCGCTCCGGGCAAGGCATCCAATGCCGGCGGCGTGGCGGTAAGTGGCCTGGAAATGTCCCAAAACGCCATGCGCCTGTTGTGGACCGCCGGTGAAGTGGACAGCAAGCTGCACAACATCATGCAGTCGATCCACCATGCCTGCGTGCACTACGGCGAGGAAAATGGCCGGGTCAACTACGTGAAAGGCGCGAACATCGCAGGCTTCGTGAAAGTGGCTGATGCGATGCTGGCGCAGGGCATCGTCTAAGCCATAACGCTGATCAACTGTAGGGGCCGGCTTGCCGGTGATGATGGCAGACGCTGGTGCGTTGATCTTCCGGCCGCCATCGCTGGCAAGCCAGCTCCTACAGAGGTTTTATTGGCTGCGATAGGCCCGTGCGGCGTCGCGGTCCTTCTCTTGCTGCCAGGCGCGCTCGCGCTCGTCCCAGTGGCGGTCCCTGTAGTCATTACGCTCCTCGCTCTCGCGCATGGCCTTGCACTGGCGAAAACCGTCCTCCCAGCCTTCGGCGTACGCATGGTCTTTTAAATAGCGTGGGACGTCCTTGCGAAACTCTCCGGTGATCACCCCGGCTGCCTGGCGCCCGCTGTTGCAGCCATCGTCAAAACCGTCGGCGAAGGGCGGTGGATACCCCCTGGCCAGCAATTGATCGTGGGTTGATTGGCACCCTGACAGCGCCATCACCACGCCCAGCATTACCGCGAACCGCCACATCTCATACTCCAACGCCATTGAACGGCTGATAGAGCAAGTCTAGGAGGCGATTCGTTGAGGAGATGTGAAAGGGGGGTGAGAAATCTGTTGGGAGGCTATGTCACTGGGTTGGCCGCCAGGGCAACATGCTCAGGGATAAACGCAAACCCAATGTGGGAGCGGGCTTTGGAGGCGGGTCAGTAGTGATACCACTTCACTTCCAGCATTACCTCGTTCACCGGCGTCGCCAAGTGGCTGAACTCTCGCTGCGCGCTCAGGCGTACGCCGAGGTTGCGCGATACTTCCCACTGTTGATTGAGGCTGATACTGCGCCGTACTTCGCCATTGGTGAAGAAATCGCCCTTGGCTTCCAGGCTCAGGTTACCCAGTGGGTTTCTCCACAGCAGGCCGGTGTTGAAACCGGCCGCGGGGGAGATGAATTCGCTGAAGTCATTGTTATGTTCCACGCGTACGGTACCGAGGGCGAAGCCAAGCATGTCGTCGCGTAGTTGCCAGGTGCCGCCGGCGCCGCCGTTGACGTGGCTGACCAGGGTTTCGTCGTTGTGTTTGCCCGGTACCCGTTCCAGGCCGCCGGTGACTTGCCAGGACAACGGTTGCAGCAAGTCATTGCGTGGTGTCAGTGAACGGATGGTCGCCAGGTCCAGTTGTTGCAGCTGCCAGTTATTGCCCTCGTACTGGCGCAGTTTCATCTGCAGGATTTCGATCTGTGCCCCCAGGGGGAACCCTTCGGCGTTGTCGTTGAGGTCGTGGTAAGCCATGCGCAGGCCGTATTCGCCGAAGGCCTTGTCGCCCCGGGTGCCGATGCCGGCCTGCCAGGTGCGTGATTCGTGGCCGTTCTCGGGCAGGCCCGGGCGTTCGATCTGCAGGTCAGGCGCGGGGTTCTGGTTGATTGCCCGCAGCAATTCGAAACTGCGCTGGGAGCGTTCGGCGTCGCGCTCCAGGCCATTGGCGCGGTAGCGGCCAAGGCGGTAGGCCGCGTCGATGATCAGGGCCTGGCGATCTTTGCCGATGGCTTTGAATGCCGGGTCTTGCAGTTGTTTCTGGTCATCGCTGATCTTCAATACCCATTGCTGCTCGTCGCTGTCCAGCGGCTTGGCGCGCTCCAGCAACTCGCGTTCGCGGGACGGGCGATAATCGATTTTCTCCACCAGGCCTGCGTCTTTCACCGCTTTTACGGTGTCGGTGGGAATGGCGGTGAGCGGGAACTGTTCGGTCAGGCGCAGGCCCGGGCGGGCCACTTGCAGCAGTTCCAGCAGGCGGTACGAGCAGTTTTCATCGAAGAAGAAATAGTCGAACTGGATCTGCTTGAGCTCCCACACGTGCTCGACCATGCGCTCGGTCTCGACCTGGGTCAGGTTCAGGCGGTATTCCCACAGGTCGCGGTTTTCCAGGCTACGGTATTCGGAGAGTTTTTCCTGGTAGGGCACCAGGGCGAACAGGCCAGGATAACCGCCCATCAGGCCTTTCCAGGCGTAGAGGAGGCTGTTGTCCGAGCCTTCGATATAGGCGCCGAAGTTGATCGCGTAGCTGAGCAGCGCGGTCTTGTTGCTCTGTACATCAGCCTGGTCGATACGCAGCAAGGTGTGGCCGAACATCGAGGACGGGCTGTTGAGGTAGGCTGCCGGGAAGATCATCACCGCACTGTGGGGCGCGACGTCCTTGAACCATTGCTTGAACTCGACACAGTCCACGGCCGGCAGGTCAGTCAGTTGCAACTGGTCCTTGAGCCAGCGGGTACGGGCCGGGTACACGCATTGGGTGTGTTTTTCACCGAGGCTGGCCGGGGCGTACAGCGCCTCTACGGTGGCCTTGAGTTCGGCGTCAGGGTGGTGCGCGCCGTCTTTGGCGAGAAAGAATTTCTGGTCGCTGACATAGCTGCGCCAGCCGCTGATCTTGCCGGCTTCGTAGTGCCCCAGCGAGAGCCAGAACGGATCATTGGCCAGTTGCTGCAAACGTTGATCATCAAGGTGCGGCGCCGCAGATAGCGGGGCGCAGGCGAAGAGTGCCAGGTAGGCAAGGCGTTTGAGCATAGGGGCAACTTAAGTCGGAATAAATAAAGACCCAAAGCGGGCAGGTCCAAAAAATAAAACCCGCGCCGGGTAGGGCGCGGGCAGGTCGAGCTTAAGCCTGGGTGGCGTATTTCGCCAGGCGGGCATCGCCCTTGAGGATGGCGAGGGTGTTGGTGTGCACGTCTTCGGCGGTCACGTCAGCCTTGCTGAAGATCTGCTGGAAGTGTTCGTGGGTCACTGCTGCGAAGTGATCACGATCCTCTGGAGCAACGCCCAGGACCACGGCATAGGTGGTCAGCGCTTCGCCATTGCCTTTGGCCATGTCTTCGGACAGCTCGTTCATCATGCCATTCATGGCAATCCACGATTTGCCGCCGTAAGTCAGCGCGCTGTTGGTGCTGCAACCGTTGGTGCCCGAGGTCATGCCGAAGGTGGCGTTACCGGAGGTGCCGTTGGTGGTGGAAGCCAGGAAGTGAGCGGGAGTACCGCGCTGGCCTTCGAACAGCATGTTGCCCCAACCGCAGTTCGGGCCACCTGGTGCTTCAGCCATTGCATTGAGGGAGACGACGGTGAAGAGAGTACCGAGAAGGATCCGTTTCATAGCTTTGTTCTCTTTGTGTGCAAACCAATGGACAAGGGTTCAGGCGCCTCATGGCGCCCTAGGGGCCAGTTATTAGTCCAACCCGCGCAGTTTGGAGTTTAGGCATGTTCCAAGGGTTCCGTGGGTTTTTGTAAAACAATCAATGCAGACTGGTTTTTTTACGGGCGGCATCCCGTGTCTATGCTTTACCTCAGTCGTGCCTTGCCAGCCGGCTACGCACGGCGCCAGAATGCCGCCATTGCCCCGCCTGATGTAAGGAAGCCCGATGCCTGATCCTGTTGCTGCCAGCTTGCGTCTAGCGCCCGAAGCGCTGACTCGTCCTTTCTCCGCTGAACAGTTCAGCTTCTCGACCACCAATGATCTGGAGCCCTTTCGCGGTGTGCTTGGCCAGGAACGCGCGGTTGAAGCATTGCAGTTCGGTGTGGCGATGCCACGCCCCGGTTACAACGTGTTTGTCATGGGCGAGCCCGGTACCGGTCGCTTTTCGTTCGTCAAACGCTACCTCAAGGCTGAAGGCAAGCGCCTGCAGACCCCGGCAGACTGGGTTTACGTCAATAACTTCGACGAACCCCGCGAGCCCCGCGCCCTGGAATTGCCTGCGGGCGGTGCGGCCCCGTTCATCGCCGATATCAGTGGTTTGGTCGACAATTTGGTCGCCACGTTCCCGGCGGTATTCGAGCACCCGACGTATCAACAGCGCAAAAGTGCCATCGATCGTGCCTTCAACCAGCGCTACGACCGTGCCCTGGACGTGATCGAGCGCCTGGCCTTGGAAAAGGACGTGGCGCTGTACCGTGACAGCAGCAACATCGCCTTTACCCCGATGCTCGATGGCAAGGCCCTGGATGAGGCCGAGTTTTCGCAGCTGCCGGAAGTCGACCGCGAGCGTTTCCACACCGATATTTCCGAGCTCGAAGAGCGCCTCAACGAAGAACTCGCCAGCTTGCCGCAGTGGAAGCGCGAGTCCAACAACCAGATGCGCCAGTTCAACGAAGAGACCATCACCCTGGCCTTGCAGCCGTTGCTGGCACCGTTGTCCGAGAAGTACGCCGAGAACGCCGGTGTCTGCGGTTACCTGCAGGCGATGCAGGTCTATCTGCTCAAGACCGTGGTCGAGTTGCTGGTGGACGACGCGAAAACCGACGCCCAGGCGCGTAAGCTGCTCGAAGAGCAGTACTGCCCGAGCCTGGTGGTGGGCCATCCGCTCAATGGTGGCGCGCCGGTGGTGTTCGAACCACACCCGACTTACGACAACCTGTTCGGCCGGATCGAATACAGCACCGACCAGGGCGCGCTCTACACCACCTATCGGCAACTGCGCCCCGGTGCGTTGCATCGCGCCAACGGCGGTTTCCTGATCCTGGAAGCCGAGAAAATGCTCAGCGAGCCGTTTGTCTGGGACGCCCTCAAGCGGGCCCTGCAATCGCGCAAGCTGAAGATGGAATCGCCACTGGGCGAACTGGGCCGCCTGGCCACCGTGACCCTCAATCCGCAAGTGATCCCGTTGCAGGTCAAGGTCATCATCATCGGCGCCCGTTCGTTGTACTACACCCTGCAAGACCTGGATCCGGACTTCCAGGAGATGTTCCGGGTGCTGGTGGATTTCGATGAAGACATCCCGATGGTCGATGAAAGCCTGGAGCAGTTCGCCCAGTTGCTGAAAACCCGGACCTCGGAAGAAGGCATGGCGCCGCTGACATCGGATGCGGTGGCGCGGCTGGCAACCTACAGCGCACGGCTGGCGGAGCATCAGGGGCGTTTGTCGGCGCGTATCGGGGATCTGTTCCAACTGGTCAGCGAGGCGGACTTCATTCGTCATCTGGCGGGCGACGAGCGCACCGACGCAGGGCATATCGAGCGTGCGTTGAAGGCCAAGGCCACGCGTACCGGGCGAGTATCGGCGCGGATTCTTGACGACATGCTCGCCGGGGTCATCCTGATCGACACCGCCGGCGCAGCCGTGGGCAAGTGCAACGGGCTGACGGTGCTGGAGGTCGGTGATTCGGCGTTTGGTGTACCTGCGCGGATTTCCGCCACGGTGTACCCGGGTGGCAGCGGCATCGTCGATATCGAGCGTGAGGTCAACCTAGGGCAGCCGATCCACTCCAAGGGCGTGATGATCCTCACCGGTTACCTGGGTAGCCGTTATGCCCAGGAATTCCCCCTGGCGATCTCCGCGAGCATCGCCCTGGAGCAGTCCTACGGTTATGTCGACGGCGACAGCGCCTCGTTGGGCGAGGCTTGCACGTTGATTTCGGCGCTGTCGAAGACGCCGCTCAAGCAGTGCTTTGCCATCACCGGCTCGATCAACCAGTTTGGCGAAGTGCAGGCAGTGGGCGGGGTCAACGAGAAGATCGAAGGCTTCTTCCGTCTGTGCGAAGCTCGTGGCTTGACCGGCGAGCAGGGCGCGATCATTCCCCAGGCCAACGTCGCGACGTTGATGCTCGATGAGAAGGTCTTGCAGGCGGTGCGGGCAGGGCAGTTCCATGTGTATGCCGTGCGCCAGGCCGACGAGGCGCTGAGCCTGCTGGTGGGCGAGCCGGCCGGTGAGCCGGATGCCGAAGGGCAATTCCCCGAGGGCAGCGTCAACGCCCGTGTGGTTGAGCGTCTGCGAGCCATTGCCGAGATGATCAGCGAAGAAGACCTCAAGGAAGCGGAAAAGGAACTGGCGCAGCAGGCGTTGGCTGAGGCCAAGCCCACCTGATGCGTTCACTCATGTAGGCGCGAGCTTGCTCGCGAAGATCGACAACGATAACGCGTGTCTTCTGGATTAACGCGTTGTGCTTGAGACCTTCGCGAGCAAGCTCGCTCCTACAGAAAGCGTGTCATGATTTTGACTGGATTTTTCGGGGCCAACCGCCGTTGGTCCCTACAACCTTGGTTTGTACCGGTTTTCTTCTATTCTCAGCTCAAGGGACATCTACAGGAGTCATGGGATAGAGACAGCCTTGTATCTGGAGGCTGAACACCGGATCTACCGAGGGTCGCCGCCATGCCGCGCAGCCTTTGCCTCACCCGCCAGTGCCTGGGCCTGGTCACCCGAATTGAATGTTCCATTCGCCCTCTAGCGGGGGATACCGGGATGTGGACTTTGTTGTTTGCCGCTGGAATGACGGGCGAACAGCCCTCGACCATCAAGTCCCAAGGGCCCTTCCATGGGCCGTTCGTCGCGGAAAATATTCTTGAGTCCATCGTGCAAAGCCTGACCCTGCACGGCTACGAGCTGGCCGATGACCCGCAGATCTGGTGCATTCACCTGCAAGCCCACCTGCGACAGCTTAATGGTGGGCGGCCCCAGGCCCTGCACCTGTAGACCTGGCGGGCTATTTGGTCTCGGGCTTGTCCAGCTTGACTTCAAAGCCGTACTGCACCGTGTTCAACGCCGTACGCTGGTAGGTTTCAAACTCGGTCGGCTGGCCATAAAAGTAATGCACATCAAACAGTGCGGTGCCGTATTCCTGGGCGCGATGGCTGACGCCGAGGATTTCCTTCAAGTAGTTGCCACTGGCGTCCTTGGCAAAGAACCGCCAGCTATCGGATGGGAAAAGCGCCTGGTCGACAATCAGCGCGTTGTCCTGGACCGACAGGCCCTTGGGCAATTGTGCAGTGCTGACGGTGCTTTTTTCGATGCTGGCCAGGAACAGCGGGATTGATCCCACGGCAAACCCTGGGTTTTCCGGGAATAAATTCAGGTCGTAGGTGATCGTGCCGCGCCATGGGTCGACTTCAAAGGCCTCGGTGGGCAACTCGATGGGCTCGCCGCGCTTGCCTTCATCGTTTGCCGTAAAGAACGTCAGTGGTGCATCGCTGCTGGTGCGGGTCGAGCCGATCAGGTCGTCATTGAACGTGAAAGGATGGTCAAAGGCGATGTGGGCGGCGCTGGCGTCCTCCACTGACTGGCTGATGCTGATGCTGCTTTTCAACTGGTCTTCGGAGAGGCTGGCGCTTTGGAGCCAGTCTGCGGCCTGGTCGTCATACACCGTGACCGGCATGGGTAGGGCCTGCACGGTTTTTTCCAGGCTGTTTTTGTCGAAGCGCCGTATCGGCAGCTCAAGGTCCTTGCGGGTGACGGTCGCTTCGGAAAAGTCCAGCACGTTGACCTGCAGGTTATCGATCTGCCCATTGAAGTAGACCTTGGCGTAGTGGCTGGCCTGCTTTTGTTCAAAGGCTTTCTGCTCGTCTCCCAACTGCCTCTCAAAGTCGTCGGACCAGGTTTTCTGCTTGCGCATCTGAGAAAGTTGCTGCTCGTAGAACGCCACCTGGGCGGCGCTTTCGTTGATTGAGCCGGAGCGGGAAAGAAACTGCCCCGTAGTGTCCCGGGCCTGGACCAGCAGTGGGTTGGGCGATTCATCCGCCACTTGCGGCGCCAGGGGCGCGGTGTTGGTCAGTTCGATCTCGGCGTAGTTGTTTTCCAGGGCCAGGAGGGTCAGGGTGATGTTTTCCTCGCTGCGTTTCTGGCCCACGTCTTTGCGAGTCAGGTCGAAGGTCAGGACTTTACGCGGTGCGATGACCTCGACCTGGCCCTTGAGCGTGACGGGTTGGGGTTGGCTCTTGTTGTCCGTCTCGATGCCTTCGATGAACGGATAGGTGACGGTCAGGTCGTCCGGGTTGGTCAGGTTGGAACTGCTGGGGCTCAACTGGATACCGGGGTCGGTTTCCGACCATTCCGGCTGGAACGGGATGATCTTGTTGTTGCTCAAGGTTACCGATTGCCATTCCAGGCCGTGGGGGAAAGGGAATTGGTCCGGCATATTGAAACTGAACGGGAACACCGGTTGCAGGTCGGTCAGGTAGTCCGAGTGCGAGTTCTTGCGCAGGACGAATAGCCCGTTGATGTAGGTATCCACCAGTGCTTGTGGCGTCGGGTAGTGCGCAAGCGCGGCCAGGGTGTTTTCACCGTACTCGGTCTCGACAGGCTTGGTGTCGAGCTTGATGCGCGCACGCTCCAGCAACAGCAACGAGCCGCCCAGTTCGGCTACGGCTTCCTTGAGGCGGGGATCCTGGATCGTGTCCAGGGATTGCTCGAACTGGACGGTTTTTTCTTCGAGACTGGCTTGCTTGTGCTCGTCGCTGGGGGAGCAGCCGCCGGCCGCCAGCAACGCCACACACAGGCCAAGACTGGCCAAGGGAGATCGCACATCCATTATTTGAGATTCCTGTCCGGCAGCATCGAGCCACGTTGATGAGGCCGACACTAGCAGAAAAATTGTCTTACAGAAGCGCTACAGGTCAGTTTTCCGGGTGGTTATGGCGCAATGTGCGTGGCTGATATACTCGCCGCCATTTCTAGCCAAGCTGTGTGAGATTCCATGGAACGCTTTATCGAAAATGCAATGTACGCCTCCCGCTGGCTACTGGCGCCGATCTATTTCGGCTTGTCCCTCGGGCTGCTGGCGTTGGCGCTGAAATTCTTCCAGGAAGTGATCCACCTGCTGCCCAACGTCTTTGCGATGGCCGAGTCGGAGCTGATCCTGGTGCTGCTGTCGTTGATCGACATGGCCCTGGTGGGGGGGCTGCTGGTGATGGTGATGATTTCCGGCTACGAGAACTTCGTCTCGCAACTGGATATTGATGACAACAAGGAAAAGCTCAACTGGCTGGGCACCATGGACTCTTCGTCGCTGAAGATGAAAGTGGCGGCGTCCATCGTGGCGATTTCCTCGATCCACCTGCTGCGCATCTTCATGGATGCCAAGAACGTCGATCCACAGCACCTGATGTGGTACGTGATCATTCACATGACCTTCGTGATCTCGGCGTTTGCCATGGGTTACCTGGATAAAGTCACCAAGCATTGATCCGTGCCTGGTGCCTTCGGGCCTGGGATTTTGGGCTCATCAAGCGTAGGGCGAGTGTGCTAGTCTGCTCGCCCTTTTAGTTTGGATGACACGCAGAAACTGCGCTTTTGCAGGCCTTTGCGGTTGTCCTACAGCGGAGCCTTTCCATGTCCGAAGTCAATCTGTCCACCGACGAAACCCGCGTCAGCTACGGCATTGGCCGCCAGCTGGGCGACCAACTGCGCGACAACCCGCCACCGGGCGTGAACCTGGACGCGATCCTGACCGGCCTGACCGACGCGTTCGGCGGCAAGCCAAGCCGTGTTGACCAGGAACAAATGGCTGCCAGCTTCAAAGTGATCCGCGACATCATGCAAGCCGAAGCAGCAGCCAAGGCTGAAGCAGCAGCTGGCGCTGGCCTGGCGTTCCTGGCTGAAAACGCCAAGCGTGATGGCATCACCACCCTGGCTTCCGGCCTGCAGTTTGAAGTGCTGACAGCCGGTGACGGCGCCAAGCCGACCCGTGAAGACCAGGTGCGTACCCACTACCATGGCACCCTGATCGACGGCACTGTGTTCGACAGCTCCTACGAGCGTGGCCAGCCGGCAGAATTCCCGGTCGGCGGCGTGATCGCTGGCTGGACCGAAGCCCTGCAACTGATGAATGCCGGCAGCAAATGGCGCCTGTACGTGCCGAGCGAACTGGCCTACGGCGCACAAGGCGTTGGCAGCATTCCGCCGCACAGCGTTCTGGTTTTTGACGTCGAGCTGCTCGACGTTCTGTAAGACCTTCTGCTGAATTACCTGTAGGAGCGAGCTTGCTCGCGAAGGGCGTCAACGATAACGCGTAGTTCCTGGATTAACGCGGTGCCTTTGATACCTTCGCGAGCAAGCTCGCTCCTACAGTGTTTTGCAGGGTGGCTCATGGGTGAAATTTGCCATGCAGCTCCGTCACCGGGCGCAATGCTCGGGCATAGCAGAACAGAAACAGGTTCCTCACTACCTCCTTCAGCACCCCAGGTTCATTGGAGCTCAGGCCGTTGACGTCCAGGTCGCCCTGGTCCTGTAGTTCACTCAGCGCTTCTTCTTCCAGCACGGCACACACTTCCCCGGTTTCCCGATGAAGGATCCGCAGGTAAGGGTGCGGACGGTCCAGCCAGGCATCAATCAAATAAGTCATGGGTCGCATCTCCTTGAAAAGGTTTCAATGAGAATAATTCTTATTCAAGGAATAGCAAGTCCCTATTGGTAATTTCCTGGTTTTTCTGTGTGGGCATTGTGCAGGGTCAAAAGGGCTGGCCTTTTGCTATTGGGGAGGGCGATGCGGGGAGGGTGAGGCACCATCCCGCGCGAGGCACGGGATGGAGGCAGGCAGGTCAGACCTTGCGGACGAACTCAGACTTGAGTTTCATCGGGCCGATACCGTCGATCTTGCAGTCGATATCGTGGTCGCCATCGCACAGGCGGATGTTCTTGACCTTGGTACCGACCTTGACCACCAGCGAGGTGCCCTTGACCTTGAGGTCCTTGATCACGGTGATGGTGTCGCCGTCTTGCAGGACGTTACCGACGGAGTCTTTCTTCACGGTTTCATCGCTGGCTGCCTCGGCTTCACCACCGACGGACCACTCATGGGCGCATTCCGGGCAGATCAGCTGGGCGCCGTCTTCGTAGGTGTATTCGGAATTGCATTTTGGGCAGGGTGGCAACGTGCTCACTAAGGCTCCTTGAAAGTCAGGATGGCTAAAAGTCGCACATTATATAGGGTTTTAGCGCAAAGGGATCAACGCTGTAGGAGCGAGCTTGCTCGCGAAGCACTCAAGAACACCGCGTAAAGCCAGAATCAGCGCGTTATCGTTGACGTTTTTCGCGAGCAAGCTCGCTCCTACAGTTGGCGCAATCAGTGAGTACGGGCTACCGCAAACTCACTCAGCTCCACCAGGGCATCCCGGTATTCGCTGGCTGGAAGGGCTTCCAGGCATTTGATGGCGCGAGCTACGTAGTCGCGGGCCAGTTGTGCGGTGTAGTCGAGCGAGCCCGAGGCTTCCACGGCTGCGCGGATGCTTTCCAGGTCTTCGATGCCACCTTTCTGGATTGCCTTGCGCACCAGGGCTGCCTGTTCCGGCGTGCCTTCGCGCATGGTGTAGATCAGCGGCAGGGTCGGCTTGCCTTCGGCCAGGTCGTCACCGACGTTCTTGCCCAGGGTTTCGGCGTCGCCGCGATAATCGAGCAGGTCATCCACCAGTTGGAAGGCCACGCCCAGGTGATCGCCAAAGGTGCGCAAGGCTTCGGCCTGCTCGGCGGTCGCCTCGCACAGAGCGGCTGCGCTGTGGGTCGAGGCTTCGAAGAGCATTGCGGTCTTGCCGCGAATCACTTCCATGTAGGTTTCTTCGGTGGTGCTCGCGTCCCGCACCTTGGACAGCTGCAGCACTTCGCCTTCAGCGATGATGCGCGTGGCCTGGGACAGGATCTTCATCACGGGCATCGAGCCCAGCTCGACCATCATTTCGAACGAGCGCGAATACAGGAAGTCGCCCACCAGCACGCTGGGTGCGTTGCCCCACATGGCGTTGGCGGTCTCGCGACCACGGCGCATACCGGACATGTCGACCACGTCGTCGTGCAGCAGGGTGGCGGTGTGCAGGAACTCGATAGTGGCGGCCAGCAGGCGCAGGTCATCGCCTTCACGACCCAGGGCCTTGCCACACAGCAACACTAATAAAGGACGCAGGCGTTTGCCGCCGGCCGAAGTAATATAGTCGCCAATTTTGGAGACCAGCGGCACTTTAGAAGTCAGCTGCTTCTTGATGATGCCGTCGACGGCGCTAAAATCGTCCGCCACCGCGCGGTAGAAAGCTTGGGGTTGCATCAGCGACAGTCGCTCCAGAAGGGTTGCGCGGCATGCTAGGACCCGCGCCTCCGGGTGTCAAGGCGCGTCCAGTCACCGTGAAAGCTACTGCGCTCGGTAATCCTGCGTCAAAAACAGGCTCGGAATGCTCATTTACAACCAGTAAACTCCGCCTCCTCGCCTGTTTTTTCCTTGTCTTCCCTTCGCTCGCTACGCTTTCACGGCGACTGGCGGCTACTTGCAAGCCTTCCACAGCTTGCGTACAATCGCGCACCCTGAACTTCCTGGGCAGCACCTGCCTTACGCAATTGCATTCGGGACGTCCATCCCATGCAGCCATGCCAGCCAATACCTCTTCTTATAAAGCGCTGGGTGAGCAGGATTATCGGAGAAATACCATGTCGTACGCAGTAATTGTTACTGGTGGCAAGCAATACAAGGTCGCCCCAGGTGAATACCTGAAGATCGAAAAACTGGAAATCGCTACCGGCGAATCCGTTACTTTTGATCGCGTTCTGTTGGTCGCCAATGGCGATGACGTGAACATCGGCGCTCCAGTTGTTGCTGGCGCTACCGTTGTGGCTGAAGTGATCTCCCAAGGTCGTCACGATAAAGTCCGCATCATCAAGTTCCGTCGTCGTAAGCACCACATGAAGCGTATGGGCCACCGCCAGTGGTACACCGAGATCAAAATCACCGGTATTCAGGCTTAATTTCAGCCTAATTCCTCACTAGGAGAATTGACTCATGGCACACAAAAAAGCTGGTGGTAGTACCCGTAACGGTCGCGACTCAGAAGCCAAACGCCTTGGCGTTAAGATGTATGGCGGCCAGAAAATCATTCCGGGCAACATCATCGTGCGTCAGCGCGGCACCCAATTCCACGCCGGTTACGGTGTAGGCATGGGTAAAGATCACACCCTCTTCGCGAAAATCGAAGGCGTGATCAAGTTTGAAGTAAAAGGCGCGTTCAACCGCCGTTACGTGAGCGTTGTCTCGGCTTAATTGCGAGCTCGCTGGAAAAGCCCTGTCTTGCGACGGGGCTTTTTCGTTTGTGGGGTGAGTCTCTTGCAAAGCTGTTTGTGGTGGGCGAAGGCAGCGGGATTTGCAGTCGTCGATTGAGGTCGCTGCGCTCATTTTTGCAAGAGTCTTATGTCTTGGTTTCTTAAGCTCGTCCGTGCGGCGAGAGGCGTTTTGTTATGAAGTTCGTTGATGAAGTTTCTATCCGAGTAAAAGCAGGCGACGGCGGTAACGGTTGCATGAGTTTCCGTCGCGAAAAGTTCATTGAAAACGGTGGCCCGAACGGCGGCGACGGTGGTGATGGCGGTTCCATCTATATGATGGCCGACGAAAACCTCAATACCCTGGTGGACTACCGTTACACCCGGCACTTCGATGCCGAGCGTGGCTCCAACGGCGGCAGCACCGACTGCACCGGTAAAAAAGGTGAGGACATGGTGCTGCGCGTACCGGTCGGCACCACGATCATCGACTCCGCGACCCAGGAAGTGATCGGCGACCTGACCAAGGCCGGCCAGAAGCTGATGGTTGTGCAGGGTGGCTGGCACGGTCTGGGTAACACCCGATTCAAGTCCAGTACCAACCGTGCGCCACGCCAGACTACGCCGGGCAAGCCGGGTGAGCAGCGTGACCTGAAGCTGGAAATGAAAGTGCTGGCGGACGTTGGCCTGCTGGGCCTGCCAAACGCCGGCAAAAGTACCTTCATTCGCTCGGTGTCTGCGGCCAAGCCGAAAGTGGCTGATTATCCGTTCACCACCCTGGTGCCGAACCTGGGTGTGGTCAGTGTCGACCGCTGGAAGAGTTTCGTGGTCGCGGATATTCCGGGCCTGATCGAAGGTGCTTCCGATGGCGCTGGCCTGGGGATTCGCTTCCTCAAGCACTTGTCCCGTACCCGTCTGTTGCTGCACCTCGTCGATATGGCGCCGCTGGATGAAACCAGTGCCCCGGACGCTGCCGAAGTGATCGTCAACGAGCTGGCCAAGTTCAGCCCGTCCCTGGCTGAGCGTGACCGTTGGCTGGTGCTGAACAAGTGCGACCAGATCCTCGAAGAGGAGCACGAAGAGCGGGTCAAGGAAATCGTTGACCGCCTGCAGTGGGAAGGTCCGGTCTACGTGATCTCGGCCATTGCCAAAGAAGGCACGGAGCGTCTGACCCGTGACATCATGCGCTACCTGGAAGATCGTGCAGATCGCCTGGCTGCCGACCCGGTCTACAAGGCCGAACTGGCGGATCTTGACCAGCGCATCGAAGACGAGGCGCGCGCGCAATTGCAGGCGCTGGATGACCAGCGTGCCCTGCGTCGCAGTGGCGTCAAGTCGGTCCATGACATCGGTGACGATGATTGGGACGAGGAAGACGTGGATGATGAAGATGGTCCGGAAATCATTTACGTGCGTGACTGATCCGTTGCGATAAACTTAAGCGCCGCTCAATCGAGCGGCGTTTTAGTATCTGGAAATCGGTAGTCACGAATAACGTTATGGGCGGCGCTGGGTCGCGCGGCCCTCAATCTAAGGTTGAAGATGATGCGGAGCAAAGTGACGGGTGCGCAACGCTGGGTCGTGAAGATCGGTAGTGCGTTGCTGACGGCGGATGGCAAGGGGCTGGATCGTGCGGCCATGAGCGTCTGGGTTGAGCAGATGGTGGCCTTGCATGAGGCAGGTGTCGAGTTGGTGCTGGTGTCGTCCGGGGCGGTTGCCGCCGGGATGAGCCGCCTCGGCTGGACCGCGCGACCCAGCGCGATGCATGAATTGCAGGCTGCAGCGGCGATTGGCCAGATGGGGTTGGTGCAGGCTTGGGAATCCAGCTTCGCCGAGCATGGTCGCCATACTGCGCAGATTCTGCTGACCCATGATGACCTGTCTGACCGCAAGCGCTACCTTAACGCCCGCAGCACCTTGCGTGCCCTGGTCGAGCTCAAGGTGATCCCGGTGATCAATGAGAACGACACTGTGGTGACCGACGAAATCCGTTTTGGCGACAACGACACCCTGGCCGCGCTGGTGGCCAACCTGGTGGAAGCGGACCTGCTGGTGATTCTCACGGATCGCGATGGCATGTTCGATGCCGATCCGCGCAACAACCCAGATGCCCAACTGATTTACGAGGCGCGGGCCGATGATCCGGCGCTCGATGCGGTGGCGGGCAGTGTCGGCGGTGCGCTGGGGCGTGGTGGCATGCAGACCAAGCTGCGCGCGGCGCGCCTGGCGGCCCGTTCCGGTGCGCATACGATCATTGTCGGTGGGCGCATTGAGCGCGTGCTGGATCGCCTCAAGGCGGGCGAGCGCATCGGTACGCTGCTGTCGCCTGAGCGCGGCATGTTGGCGGCGCGCAAACAGTGGCTGGCTGGCCATTTGCAGACGCGCGGCACCTTGGTGCTGGATGCGGGGGCTGTTTCGGCGTTGTCCCAGGGCAACAAGAGCTTGCTGCCGGTGGGGGTCAAGCTGGTCCAGGGCAGTTTCCGTCGGGGTGAAATGGTTGTGTGCGTGGCGCCGGATGGTCGTGAGATTGCCCGTGGCCTGGCCAACTACAGCGCCCTGGAGGCGCAGAAAATCATTGGGCAGTCGTCTGAGTCGATTGTCGGTCTGTTGGGATACATGGCTGAGCCAGAGCTGGTTCACCGCGATAACCTGATTCTGGTCTAAAGGGAGCATATCGATGCGTGTAATGAAGGGGTTGCTCGGCCTGCTGATGGCGGTGCCGTTGCTGGCTTCGGCTGAAGAGATTGGTCAGGTGTCGACCGTGTTCAAGTTTGTCGGCCCGAATGATCGGATCGTGGTCGAAGCCTTTGATGATCCCAAGGTGGATGGCGTGACCTGCTACCTGTCCCGGGCCAAGACGGGCGGGGTGAAAGGTGGCCTGGGTCTGGCCGAAGACCGCGCCGAGGCATCGATTGCCTGTCGCCAGGTGGGGCCAATCCGCTTCAAGGGTGAGCTCAAGGATGGCGACGAAGTGTTCAAGGAGCGCACATCGCTGGTGTTCAAGACCATGCAAGTGGTGCGTTTCCTCGACAAGAAGCGCAATACCCTGGTGTACCTGGTCTACAGCGACCGCCTGATCGAAGGCAGTCCGCAGAATGCGGTGACGGCAATTCCGATCCTGCCGTGGCCTGGCGCGCAGTAAGCCTGGTGGTGCAGTGTTGCTTTATGTGGGAGCTGGCAAGCCAGCTCCCACATTTTTTTGGGGCGTGGCATAAATCGTAGGCAATAAAAAACCGACCCTGGGGTCGGTTTTTTAACAAGCTTATCGCTTAGGCTGCAACAGCAAGGTTCAGAGCCTTGATGTGGCCATTCAGACGACCTTTATGGCGAGCAGCTTTGTTCTTGTGGATGATGCCTTTATCGGCCATGCGGTCGATAACTGGCACGGCCAGAACGTAAGCGGCTTGAGCTTTAGCAGCGTCTTTTGCGTCGATGGCCTTAACTACATTCTTGATGTAGGTACGAACCATGGAACGCAGGCTGGCGTTGTGGCTGCGACGCTTCTCAGCCTGTTTTGCACGTTTTTTGGCGGAAGGTGTGTTGGCCACCGTCGAGCTCCTCGAAAGACTTTTTAGGAAATAGCAAACAAAATAGGCCGCGAATCATGCCGATGAGTTGAAGTCTTGTCAAGGGCGGCTGATGCGAACTGCTGAGTGGTCGATCTGAAGAGGCGGGTGATTTATTTCCGGCGCTTGACCTGTAAACTCGCGAGCTTTGGCTCTGTGCTGTTGCAGACGCGTAGTATCGCATAAGTAGGCGCTTTGTTCGCCTGCTCTTTATCTATAGGCAAAAACTCTTTCAATGAATCTGCTCAAGTCGTTGGCCGCTGTCAGCTCTATCACGATGATTTCCCGGGTTCTGGGGTTTGTGCGTGACACCCTCATCGCGCGTATTTTTGGCGCGAGCATGGCCACGGATGCCTTCTTTATCGCGTTCAAGCTGCCCAACCTGCTACGGCGGATCTTCGCCGAGGGTGCGTTTTCCCAGGCATTTGTGCCGATTCTGGCGGAGTACAAGACCCAGCAAGGCGAAGAGGCCACCCGCACATTCATTGCCTATGTCTCGGGTCTTTTGACGCTGGTGCTGATGTTGGTGACCATCGCCGGGATGCTCGCCGCGCCCTGGATTATCTGGGCCACGGCACCCGGGTTTGCCAACACCCCGGAAAAGTTCGCCCTGACCAGTGATCTGCTGCGGGTGACCTTTCCTTATATATTGCTGATTTCCCTGTCGTCCCTGGCCGGCGCGATCCTCAATACCTGGAACCGTTTCTCGGTGCCGGCGTTTGTGCCGACCCTGCTTAACGTCAGCATGATCATCTTTGCCCTGTTCCTTACGCCGTATTTCGATCCGCCGGTCATGGCGCTCGGCTGGGCAGTGCTGGCCGGTGGCCTGGCGCAACTGTTGTACCAACTGCCGCACCTGAAAAAGATCGGTATGCTCGTGTTGCCGCGCCTCAATCTCAAGGATACCGGCGTGTGGCGCGTGATGAAAAACATGCTGCCGGCGATTCTCGGGGTGTCGGTCAGCCAGATCTCCCTGATCATCAACACCGCGTTTGCTTCGCTGCTGGTCTCTGGCTCCGTGTCGTGGATGTATTACGCCGACCGCCTGATGGAATTGCCCTCCGGCGTGCTGGGCGTGGCGTTGGGCACCATTTTGCTGCCGACCCTGGCGCGTACCTATGCCAGCAAGGATCGCCATGAATACTCGCGCATTCTCGACTGGGGCCTGCGCCTGTGCTTTGTGTTGGTGCTGCCATGCGCCCTGGCCCTGGGGATCCTGGCCGAGCCGCTGACCGTTTCGTTGTTCCAGTACGGCCAGTTCAGCGCCTTCGACGCCTTGATGACCCAGCGTGCGCTGATCGCTTATTCGGTGGGCCTGCTGGGGATTATTGTGATCAAGGTGTTGGCGCCGGGTTTTTACGCCCAGCAAAACATCCGGACTCCAGTGAAAATCGCGATTTTCACCCTGGTGGTCACCCAACTGTTCAACCTGATATTCATCGGGCCGCTGGCTCACGCGGGCCTGGCCTTGGCGATCAGCGCCGGCGCCTGCATCAACGCCGGCCTGCTGTTTTATCAACTGCGCAAACAAAAAATGTACCAGCCGCAACCGGGCTGGGGCGTGTTTGCCCTCAAGTTGCTGTTGGCCGTGGCCGTGATGTCGGCGGTATTGCTGGGGCTGATGCACTGGATGCCCGCGTGGGACGAAGGGCAGATGCTGGAGCGATTCCTGCGCCTGGGCCTGCTGGTCGTGGCCGGGGTGATCGCCTACTTTGGCATGTTATTGCTGCTGGGCTTCCGTCTGCGGGATTTCAATCGCAAGGCGCTGAATTGATCGCAATCAACAATAAGCTGGCTGTTTTTTCGATTCGAATCACTTGGCCTGTGCTGTTGCCTGTCGTCCGGGGCCGGGTGTGGTTATAATCGACCACTTTATGAGCAAGAAGCGCGTTATGCAGCTGGTTCGAGGTCTCCACAACCTGCGCCCCGAGCATCGGGGCTGCGTCGCCACTATTGGCAACTTTGACGGTGTTCACCGTGGCCACCAGGCTATCCTGGCGCGGCTGCGCGAGCGTGCAGTCGAGTTGGGCGTGCCCAGCTGCGTGGTGATTTTCGAGCCGCAGCCCCGTGAGTTCTTCACTCCCGAGACGGCCCCGGCCCGTTTGGCCCGCCTGCGGGACAAACTGCAGTTGCTGGCCGAAGAAGGCGTGGACCGGGTTCTGTGCCTGGCCTTCAACCAGCGTTTGCGCAGTCTCAGCGCCACCGAGTTCGTCGACCGTATCCTTGTCGATGGCTTGGGTGTGCAGCATTTGGAGGTCGGTGACGACTTCCGCTTCGGTTGCGACCGGGTAGGGGATTTCGATTTCCTGCAACAAGCCGGCGTAACCCAGGGTTTTACCGTCGAAGCCGCGCAAACCGTTGAACTGGACGGTCTGCGCGTGAGCAGCACCCAGGTGCGAAATGCCCTGGCCGCTGCCGACTTCGCTTTGGCCGAGCGTTTGCTCGGTCGCCCGTTCCGGATTGCCGGGCGGGTCTTGCACGGCCAGAAGCTGGCGCGCCAACTGGGCACGCCAACCGCCAACGTGCAACTCAAGCGCCGTCGCGTGCCACTGACCGGGGTCTACCTGGTGAGTGTCGAGATCGACGGCCAGCCGTGGTCCGGAGTCGCCAATATAGGTGTCAGGCCTACGGTTGCAGGTGATGGCAAGGCCCACCTGGAAGTTCACCTTTTGGATTTTGCCGGGGATTTGTATGACCGGCGTTTGACGGTGGTTTTCCACCAAAAGCTGCGTGAAGAGCAGCGATTCGCCTCCCTTGAGGCGTTGAAAACGGCGATCAATGCGGATGTCGCCGCCGCCCGTGCACTAGCCGCACCTAGCGCCCATCGCTAATGAAGAGCCTTAAATGACCGACTATAAAGCCACGCTAAACCTTCCGGACACCGCCTTCCCAATGAAGGCCGGCCTGCCACAGCGCGAACCGCAGATCCTGCAGCGCTGGGACAGTATTGGCCTGTACGGAAAGTTGCGCGAGATTGGCAAGGATCGTCCGAAATTCGTCCTGCACGACGGCCCTCCTTATGCCAACGGCACGATTCACATCGGTCATGCGCTGAACAAGATTCTCAAGGACATGATCATCCGCTCGAAAACCCTTTCGGGCTTCGACGCGCCTTATGTCCCGGGTTGGGACTGCCACGGCCTGCCGATCGAACACAAGGTCGAAGTGACCCACGGCAAGAACCTGGGTGCCGACAAGACCCGCGAGCTGTGCCGTGCCTACGCCACCGAGCAGATCGAAGGGCAGAAGTCCGAATTCATCCGCCTGGGTGTGTTGGGCGACTGGGACAACCCGTACAAGACCATGAATTTCAAGAACGAGGCCGGTGAAATCCGTGCCTTGGCCGAAATCGTCAAGGGCGGCTTCGTGTTCAAGGGCCTCAAGCCCGTGAACTGGTGCTTTGACTGCGGCTCGGCCCTGGCCGAAGCGGAAGTCGAGTACGAAGACAAGAAGTCCTCGACCATCGACGTCGCGTTCCCGATCGCCGACGACGCCAAGCTGGCCCAGGCGTTCGGCCAGGCGAGCCTGGCCAAGCCAGCTGCCATCGTGATCTGGACCACCACCCCATGGACCATTCCGGCCAACCAGGCGCTGAACGTGCACCCGGAATTCACCTACGCCCTGGTGGACGCTGGTGATCGCCTGCTGGTGCTGGCCGAGGAAATGGTCGAGGCCTGTCTGGCCCGTTACGAGCTGCAGGGTTCGGTGATCGCTACCGCCACCGGCTCCGCGCTGGAACTGATCAACTTCCGTCACCCGTTCTATGAGCGCCTGTCGCCGGTGTACCTGGCCGACTATGTCGAGCTGGGTTCGGGTACCGGTGTGGTTCACTCCGCGCCGGCCTACGGTGTGGACGACTTCGTGACCTGCAAAGCCTATGGCATGGTCAACGATGACATCCTCAACCCGGTGCAGAGCAATGGCGTGTACGCGCCTTCGCTGGAGTTCTTCGGCGGCCAGTTCATCTTCAAGGCCAACCAGCCGATCATCGACAAATTGACGGAAGTCGGTGCGCTGCTGCACACCGAAACCATCAAGCACAGCTACATGCACTGCTGGCGCCACAAGACCCCGCTGATCTACCGCGCCACCGCGCAGTGGTTCATCGGCATGGACAAAGAGCCGGTTGCCGGCGAAACCCTGCGCAAGCGTGCGATCAAGGCCATCGAAGACACCCAGTTCGTCCCGGCCTGGGGCCAGGCGCGCCTGCACTCGATGATCGCCAACCGTCCGGACTGGTGCATCTCCCGCCAGCGCAACTGGGGCGTGCCGATCCCGTTCTTCCTGAACAAGGAAAGCGGCGAACTGCACCCACGTACCGTCGAGTTGATGGAAGTGGTGGCCCAGCGTGTTGAACAGGAAGGCATCGAAGCCTGGTTCAAGCTGGATGCCGCTGAGCTGCTGGGCGACGAAGCGCCGCTGTACGACAAGATCAGCGACACCCTCGATGTGTGGTTCGACTCCGGTACCACCCACTGGCACGTACTGCGCGGCTCGCACCCGATGGGTCACGAGACCGGCCCGCGTGCCGACCTGTACCTGGAAGGTTCGGACCAGCACCGTGGCTGGTTCCACTCGTCCCTGCTGACCGGCTGCGCCATCGACGATCACGCCCCGTACCGCGAACTGCTGACCCACGGCTTCACCGTCGACGAGAACGGCCGCAAGATGTCCAAGTCCCTGGGCAACGTGATCGCGCCGCAGAAGGTCAATGACACCCTGGGCGCCGATATCATGCGCCTGTGGGTGGCGTCGACCGACTACTCGGGCGAGATGGCCGTTTCGGAGCAGATCCTGCAGCGTAGCGCCGATGCCTACCGTCGTATCCGCAATACCGCGCGCTTCATGCTGTCGAACCTGACCGGCTTCAACCCGGCCACCGACATCCTGCCGGCCGAGGAAATGCTCGCCCTGGACCGTTGGGCCGTGGACCGTACCCTGTTGCTGCAGCGCGAGTTGCAGGAACACTACGGCGAATACCGTTTCTGGAACGTCTACTCGAAGATCCACAACTTCTGCGTGCAGGAGTTGGGTGGCTTCTACCTCGACATCATCAAGGATCGCCAGTACACCACCGGCGCCGACAGCAAGGCACGCCGTTCGGCGCAGACCGCGCTGTACCACATCACCGAAGCGCTGGTGCGCTGGATCGCCCCGATCCTGGCCTTCACCGCCGACGAACTGTGGGAATACCTGCCGGGCGAGCGGAACGAGTCCGTGATGCTCAATACCTGGTACGAAGGCCTGACCGAATTGCCGGCTGACTTCGAACTAGGCCGTGAGTACTGGGAAGGCGTGATGGCCGTCAAGGTCGCGGTGAACAAGGAGCTGGAAGTCCAGCGTGCGGCCAAGGCCGTGGGTGGCAACCTGCAAGCCGAAGTCACGCTGTTTGCCGAGGAGGGCCTGAGCGCCGACCTGGGCAAGTTGAGCAACGAACTGCGCTTCGTGCTGATTACTTCCACAGCCAGCCTGGCGCCATTCGCCCAGGCCCCGGCTGATGCGGTCGCTACCGAAGTACCGGGCCTCAAGCTCAAGGTGGTCAAGTCGGCCTTCGCCAAGTGCGCCCGTTGCTGGCACTGCCGTGAAGACGTCGGCGTGAACCCTGAGCATCCGGAAATCTGCGGTCGTTGCGTCGACAACATTTCGGGCGCTGGTGAGGTTCGCCACTATGCCTAACGCCAGCCGTTTCGGACGTCTGGGCTGGCTCGTCCTGAGCTTGCTGGTCCTGGTCATCGACCAGGTCAGCAAGGCTCACTTCGAGGGCACCCTGGAAATGTTCCAGCAGATCGTGGTGATTCCTGACTACTTCAGCTGGACCCTGGCCTACAACACCGGCGCTGCATTCAGCTTCCTGGCTGACAGCGGTGGTTGGCAGCGTTGGCTGTTCGCCCTGATCGCGGTGGTGGTCAGTGCGGTGCTGGTGGTCTGGCTCAAGCGCCTGGGCCGCAATGACACCTGGCTGGCTATCGCCCTGGCGTTGGTGCTGGGCGGTGCCTTGGGCAACCTGTACGACCGCATCGCCCTGGGCCATGTGATCGACTTCATTCTGGTGCATTGGCAGAACCGCTATTATTTCCCTGCGTTCAACTTTGCCGATAGCGCCATCTGTGTTGGCGCTGTCATGCTGGCGCTGGATATGTTCAAGGGCAACAAACCCGGAGAGACCGTAAATGACTGAACAAGTATTGGCCGAACAACGCATTGGCCAGAACACGGAAGTCACCTTGCATTTTGCATTGCGCCTGGAGAACGGCGACACGGTCGACAGCACGTTCGACAAGGCCCCGGCGACCTTCAAGGTCGGCGACGGTAACCTGTTGCCGGGCTTCGAGGCTGCGTTGTTCGGTTTCAAGGCCGGCGACAAGCGCACCCTGCAGATCCTCCCGGAAAACGCCTTTGGCCAGCCCAACCCGCAAAACGTACAGATCATCCCGCGTTCGCAGTTCCAGGATATGGAACTGTCGGAAGGCTTGCTGGTGATCTTCAATGATGCGGCGAATACCGAGCTGCCCGGCGTGGTAAAAACCTTCGATGACACTCAAGTGACCATCGATTTCAACCACCCGCTGGCCGGCAAGACCTTGACCTTTGATGTTGAAATCTTCGACGTTAAAGCGCTCTAACTGACGATTCCGGCCTACTGTAGGAGCGAGCTTGCTCGCGAAGGTCTTCACCGATAATGCTGACATCCTGAATGATCGCGGTGTCTGTGAAATTTTCGCGAGCAAGCTCGCTCCTACATGGCAAGACACGAGGCACAGCATGCAAATCAAACTCGCCAACCCCCGTGGCTTCTGCGCTGGTGTGGACCGGGCGATCGAAATCGTCAATCGCGCCCTGGAAGTCTTCGGGCCGCCGATCTATGTGCGTCATGAAGTGGTCCACAACAAGTTCGTGGTCGAAGACCTGCGAGCTCGCGGCGCGATTTTTGTCGAAGAGCTGGATCAGGTACCAGATGACGTTATCGTCATTTTCAGCGCCCATGGTGTTTCCCAGGCTGTACGCACAGAAGCAGCAGGCCGGGGCCTGAAAGTGTTCGACGCGACTTGCCCGCTGGTGACCAAGGTGCATATCGAGGTGGCGCGCTACAGCCGCGACGGCCGTGAGTGCATCCTGATCGGCCATGCCGGCCACCCGGAAGTCGAAGGCACCATGGGCCAGTACGACGCCAGCAATGGCGGCGCGATCTACTTGGTGGAAGACGAAAAAGACGTCGCCGAGTTGCAAGTGCATAACCCTGAAAAGTTGGCATTCGTGACCCAGACCACCTTGTCTATGGATGACACCAGCCGTGTCATCGACGCCCTGCGTACCCGTTTCCCCGCCATTGGTGGGCCACGCAAGGACGACATCTGCTACGCCACGCAAAACCGCCAGGATGCCGTCAAGCAACTGGCCGACGAATGTGACGTGGTGCTGGTTGTGGGGAGCCCCAACAGCTCCAACTCCAATCGTCTGCGTGAACTGGCTGAACGCATGGCCACCCCGGCGTACCTGATCGATGGTGCCGAAGACTTGCAGCGCAGCTGGTTCGACGGTATCGAGCGTATCGGTATCACGGCAGGCGCCTCGGCGCCGGAAGTCCTGGTGCGGGGCGTGATCCAGCAGTTGCAGGCGTGGGGCGCCACAGGTGCCGACGAGTTGGCAGGGCGTGAAGAAAACATCACTTTTTCCATGCCCAAGGAGCTGCGGGTTCGTTCGCTGCTCTGAGCCCCAGTTCATCGTACCCCCGGCACAAGGCCTGCTCGGTCTTGTCGCTGCGCAGGCTGATACGACCGGTGGGCGCCAGCACCACCTGATGCAGGCTCAACGGCTGGTCCGTTGAGCACACATGCACAGTGCCGGCGCGAAACCCTCCCGCAGCCAGCAGGGGTTCGCCCAACCCGCTGAAGTGAATCTGCGTGCGCACCGGGGTATTGCCGATGATGGGGATCCGTCCATTGTCCTGGCGCTCCAGCAATACCGGGTTGTCGTCGTCCAGATGGCCGCGCCCATTCATGTCCACCACCACCTTCCAGCCTCGGCTCCAGTCATCATCCCGTGCATGGATGATCACCGTTCGATTGCGTGCAATGGCCTGGGTGCGGGCGTAGCGCAGGCCGGACGCCAGGGTCTGCGCCGCGCTCAGTCGTGTTTGTGAGTCCAGCAGGCTCTTGAAACTGGGTACTGCCAGTTGTGCCAGGATGCCGCTGAAGATCAATCCGAACAGCAACTCGATCAATGTGAAACCGCGTTGTTTCATACCTCGTCCCTCCATGGACAGTTCATTGGGCTGTGGCTGTACTAGTTATAGCGGTGGTCTACGTCCGTGCAGTGATGGCCTTCCTGTCCAAAGTATTTCCCTTTATTCCTAGGGGCGGCGCGGCTGCGAGTGTGGCGCTAGTCTTGGGCAACACACGGCTATTTCGGCCGTTTCGATGACCCTCGACAAGGATGACGATGGCTATGCGCGCTTGCCCGGCAACGTCTTGTGCCCCCTCTGGTGCCACCCGGCAGGTCGGCATGAGCCTGATCGAAGTGCTGGTCTCGCTGCTGATTCTCGGCGTTGGCCTGCTTGGGGTCGGGCTGATCCAGTTGAATGTGCTCAAGTACACCGACAGCTCCAGGATGATCAGCCAGGCGAGTTTCATTGCCTATGACATGCTCGACCGGATCCGCGCCAATGCCGGTGCCGACTACGCCTGGGAGAGCGGCGATGTTGCGCTCACCACCACCGTGGCCGCGAGTGTCCGGGATCTGGATTTGCACGACTTCGAGGCCAATATCAGTCACTTTGCCGGCGATACCGCCAAAGGATCGATTGCGATCAATCAGCGTGAAGTCACCATCAGTATCAGTTGGGATGATTCGCGCGCAGCCAATGCTGGTAATACCCGTGAAACATTCACCCTGACCAGTCGTGTCGCGGTTGACCCGAGGCCTGCGCGATGAGGCGCTCCAGTACGGGGTTTGGGCTGGTCGAAGTATTGCTGGCGGCGAGCTTGGGGCTGATCGTGGTCCTGGCGGCCGTCCAGATAACATTGGCGGCGCAAAGCACCGCTGCCAGCCAGCACGCGTCGGCGTTATTGCAGGATGAGGGTCGATTTGTCCTGGGCAAGATGATCCAGGAGATTCGTCTGGCGGGGATGTTCGGTTGCCTGTCCCTGCCTTTGATTGCTCAGGCGCCTGCTGACTTTTCCAGGCCGGTCAGCGTGGTGGTCAATGGTGCCTCAACCAGCTTGACACTGGTTACCAGCGATGTCGGTAGCCCGGGCAGTCGGCCAGACTGGACGGTGCTCAGCAATTGTGTCGACAGCGCCCAGGCCTATTCGGGGCTGCCACCCAAGCCAGGGGCCGGGCAGATCGCTTTTCCCGTACGCAAACTGACCTACAGCTTTGAGTCGGGGCAACTGAAACTAAGCACTCCGGCATCCCCCGCCAAGGCAGTGCTGGTGGATAACGTGGGGGCGTTCGAGTTGAGCTTCGGGGTGGCTAGCCAGCCTGGCTCCAGTGTCGTGACCCGGTATGACAGCGATCCCGATGATGACTTGCTGATCCGCAGTGTGCGTGTGGTGTTGACGCTCCGCGATCCGGCAGGCCGCGTGCGGGACCAGGTCTATAGCGCTGTCGCTGCCGTGCGTAATCGTCTTGAATAGCGCGCTCCGGATATCGGCCCCCAGACAGCGTGGCATGGTGCTGTTGATCAGCCTGGTGTTGCTGCTGTTGTTGATGGTTCTCGGGCTGTCATCGATGCAGGGCGCAACGTCGCAGGAACAGCTCGTTGGCAGCCTCCGGCATCGCAACCAATCGTTTCAGGCTGCCGAAAGCGGACTCAGGCGCGGTGAGTCGGCTGTGCAGGCGCAAGGATTCGGTTTGCCGCCCTGTCAGTCACTTGTCACCTGCGCACCGCCGAAAGAGGCGTATGTCATCAGCCGGCCGGGCGTCGATCCGGTCTCGGCCGTTACCTGGGTCGGTATGAAGGCGGGTATTTATGGCATTCAAAACCTGGGCGTCGGTATCGGATTGGCGCATTTGCCGCCCGACACCCCGGCGACTTTGTATCGGGTCACGGCAGTGGGAATCAGCGGCCAGTCGCGCAGCGTTCTGGAGAGCGTCTATGCACGGGTAGCCTCGGCTGATGACGCCGGTGAGCGATTTCGACGAATTCTATGGCGACAACTTCAGTAGGTGGACATCGCGATGAGCGGCAACTGCAAAGGATTCACCTTGATCGAATTACTGATCGCACTGGCGGTTATTGCCACATTGGCCGCGGTGATTTATCCGGGGTACACCGCCCATGTGAAAAAAGCCTATCGCACGGAAATTGTCGGGCTGCTCACGGAGCAAGCCCAGCATCTGGAGCGCTATTACGTGAGAAATGGCACTTTTATTGATGCAAGCGGCGTCAGCACCGGCAATGATCGCTATAGAATCACGGTGATTCTGAATCCCCAGGATTTCACGCTAACCGCGACGCCCTTTGCCGTCGCGATGCTGGGTGATCCTTGTGGTGGGTTCAGTTTGACCAGCACTGGCGCACGGGCTAATCCCGGCGCTGTGCCCGGCACGACGCGTCAGGAATGCTGGGGGCGCTGAGGCTGGTGGGCACTCCTTTCTTTTTATGGGCTGAATGGAACAATGACCAAGCAACAGCAAGTCGTGGTTGTGGGTGGTGGTGTTATCGGGCTGTTGACGGCGTTCAACCTGGCAACTCAAGGGCGGGCGGTGGTCGTTCTGGACCGTTCGTCGTTTGGGCAGGAGTCCTCCTGGGCCGGTGGCGGGATTGTTTCGCCGTTATATCCATGGCGCTACAGCCCGGCAGTCACGGCGCTGGCGCACTGGTCCCAGGATTTCTACCCACAGTTGGCCCAGCGTCTGTTTGCGGCCACGGGTGTGGACCCTGAGGTTCATACCACGGGCCTGTATTGGCTGGATCTGGACGATGAAGCCGATGCCCTGGCCTGGGCCGTTCAGGAAGGCCGGCCATTGAGCAAGGTGGATGTTTCGGCCGCCCGTGACGCGGTGCCGGTGCTGGGTGCTGGGTTTGCACAGGCTATCTATATGGCGGACGTGGCCAACGTGCGCAATCCGCGCCTGGTCAAATCCCTCAAGGCTGCGTTGTTGGCGTTGCCCGGCGTAACCCTGCATGAGCATTGCGCGGTACAGGGCTTTATCCAGGAGGGCGGCAGCATCGTCGGGGTCAATACGGAGCAGGGTGAGGTGCGGGGCGACGAGGTCGTTCTCGCGGCCGGTGCCTGGAGTGGCGAGTTGCTTGGCAGCCTGGGTCTGACGTTGCCGGTGGAGCCGGTCAAGGGCCAGATGATTTTGTACAAGTGTGCTGCGGACTTTCTGTCCTGCATGGTTCTGGCGAAGGGGCGCTATGCGATCCCGCGTCGGGATGGGCATATCCTGGTTGGCAGTACGCTGGAGCATGAGGGTTTCGACAAGACGCCGACCGAGCCGGCCCTGGAAAGCCTCAAGGCCTCGGCGGTGGAATTGATTCCAGCGCTGGCGGATGCCGAAGTGGTGGGGCATTGGGCCGGTTTACGGCCTGGGTCGCCAGAGGGCATCCCGTACATTGGCAAGGTGCCAGGGTTTAAAGGTCTGTGGCTCAACTGTGGGCACTACCGCAACGGGCTGGTATTGGCGCCTGCGTCTTGTCAGTTGTTTGCTGACTTGCTGTTGGGGCACGAGCCGGTGATTGACCCCGCCCCCTATGCACCCGCTGGTCGGATATAAGCTTGGGTGCCTGCAGGTCCAGGGTTTTCAGCGTTCGATAGATTTCGGTCCCTGCTCCAGGTGCGCCTGGGTGCAGTACCACTCCTGCTGCTGGTTCAACGCCCGGTCCTGAGGTAAATGTACGCCACAGTGGGCACAGCGAACCATGGGCGCAGCGCCTTGTTCGCGGGGCTGTTGCTGCGTTGAAGCGGGGCGCTTGAACTTGCGCCAGAACCATACCGCAGCAGCAATCAGGGCAATCCAGAACAGTAAACGAACCATGGCAGGCAGCTTCTCGACAGGGAATCCGGCAGTTTAGCCAAGGATGTTAACGGCGCACAGGGTAATAAAGTCGCGCCATGAAAAAAGGAGCCCCCGAGGGACTCCTTCTTGTGTGGCCAGACTGGTGTCAGTCAAAGACACCGAACGTCATGTAGCTGAACCATGAGCGGTCCTGGTTGTTGCCCAGGGCTTCGGGGGCTTCTTCCTCGATCACGTCGCCGTTCTCGTCATGCGGCTTGAGGTCCGACGGAATGGAATCCTTGGCGTCCTGGTACTGCTTGAGAATGTCCTGGTTGGCGCGGGTTTCGCCCGGCGGCAACGGCGGACGGGACTCGATCAGACCCAGGGTGTACTTGCTCAACCACGAGCGGTTGTCCGCTTCGGCAACCTGCGGCACAAACTGGCCGTCTTTCAGGCTAGGGTGGTCCGGGTAGTTGAGTTTCAAGGTCTGCAGGCTGGTGTCTGCCAGGGTATCCAGATGCAGGCGCATGTAGGCTTCGGTCATCACAGCCAGGCCATCACCCACCGAAGGGGTTTCCTGGAAGTTTTCCACTACATAGCGACCACGGTTGGCGGCAGCGACATAAGCCTGGCGCGTCAGGTAGTAGTGGGCTACGTGGATCTCGTAGGAAGCCAGCAGGTTGCGCAGGTAGATCATGCGCTGCTTGGCGTCCGGCGCGTAGCGGCTGTTAGGGAAGCGGCTGGTCAGTTGGGCGAACTCGTTATACGAGTCGCGCGCGGCACCTGGGTCACGCTTGGTCATGTCCAGCGGCAGGAAGCGCGCCAGCAGGCCGACATCCTGGTCAAACGAGGTCAGGCCCTTGAGGTAGTAGGCGTAGTCCACGTTCGGGTGCTGCGGGTGCAGGCGGATAAAACGCTCGGCGGCGGACTTGGCAGCTTCCGGCTCGGCGTTCTTGTAGTTCGCATAGATCAGTTCGAGCTGGGCCTGGTCGGCATAGCGGCCAAACGGATAACGCGACTCCAGGGCCTTGAGCTTGGCCGTGGCGCTTGTGTAGCTATTATTGTCCAGGTCGGCCTGAGCCTGCTGGTACAGCTCGACTTCACTGAGGTTTTCGTCGACGACGTCCTTTGTTGACGAGCAAGCAGCAGTCATGGCGAGGATGGCGATCAGCAGCAGGTGTTTCACTTGCATGGCGGCTTGCGTCCCTATGACGGCCGCTGTCTTGGGCGGGGCCGTCCTGTTATGATGAGCGCCCCGATGAAAGCCTCGGGGCAAAAGACGCCGTATTTAACCACAAGCGCGCAGCCGAAACCAAAGGCTGTGCCACGCCTAGTCTGAGCATGTCCGATAAAATTGAACTTCGCGCAGAGGTGCCGTCCGAATTGGGCGGCCAACGCCTCGATCAAGTCGCCGCACAACTATTCGCTGAGCACTCGCGCTCGCGCCTTTCCGCCTGGATCAAAGACGGCCGCCTGACTGTGGATGGAGCGGTTATCCGCCCGCGAGACATAGTCCATGGCGGTTCGATTCTGGAGCTGACTGCCGAGCAGGAAGCCCAGGGAGAATGGATCGCCCAGGACATCGAGCTGGATATCGTCTATGAAGACGACGACATCCTGGTGATCAACAAACCCGCAGGCCTGGTGGTTCACCCGGCAGCCGGGCACGCTGATGGCACCTTGCTCAATGCCTTGTTGCACCATGTGCCGGACATCATCAATGTCCCGCGCTGCGGCATTGTCCACCGCCTGGACAAGGACACCACCGGTCTGATGGTGGTGGCCAAGACCATCCAGGCGCAGACGCAGTTGGTCACACAATTGCAGAGCCGCAGCGTCAGCCGCATCTATGAGTGCATCGTGATTGGTGTAGTCGTGGCGGGTGGCAAGATCAATGCGCCTATCGGTCGCCATGGCCAGCAGCGCCAGCGCATGGCGGTGATGGAGGGCGGCAAGCAGGCCGTCAGCCACTACCGCGTGCTGGAGCGTTTCCGCTCCCACACCCATGTTCGGGTCAAGCTGGAAACCGGCCGTACCCACCAGATCCGGGTGCATATGGCGCATATCAATTTCCCGTTGGTCGGTGATCCGGCCTACGGTGGTCGCTTCCGTATTCCGCCGGCGGCCAGTGTGACCATGGTCGAATCGTTGAAATCGTTCCCGCGCCAGGCGCTGCATGCACGCTTCCTGGAACTGGACCATCCGACGAGCGGTGAGCGGATGAGCTGGGAATCGCCACTGCCTGACGATTTTGTCTGGTTGTTGTCGCTGCTCAAGCAAGACCGCGAGGCCTTTGTCGGATGAGTGACTGGCTGATTCCTGACTGGCCTGCGCCGGCCGGGGTGAAAGCCTGCGTCACTACCCGCGCGGGCGGCGTCAGTCTGGCGCCGTTCGACAGCCTGAATCTTGGCGATCATGTCGAGGACAGCCCTGGGGCTGTGCTTGAGAATCGCCGTCGTCTCACTGCCGCGTTCGATATCCAGCCGGCCTGGCTACGCCAGGTTCATGGCGTCGTCGTGGTCGAGGCCGATCCTGGGCAGATTGCCGAGGCAGACGGCAGTTGGACCGATACGCCCGGCATCGCCTGCACCGCGATGACCGCCGATTGTCTGCCGGCCTTGTTTTGCAACAAGGCCGGGACCCGGGTCGCCGCGGCCCATGCCGGTTGGCGTGGACTGGCCGCGGGTGTGCTGGAAGCTGCTGCGCAAAGCCTGGAAACAGCGCCTGCCGAGGTAATGGTCTGGTTAGGTCCGGCGATTGGCCCAAAGGCCTTTGAAGTCGGCCCTGAAGTACGTGAAGCCTTCATGCAGCAACTTGCGCAAACGGCCGAAGCCTTTGTGCCGAGCCACAACCCTGGCAAGTTCCTGGCCGACATCTACCAGCTGGCGCGCCTGCGCCTGGCTGCACGCGGTATCACGGCGGTCTACGGCGGGGGCTTGTGTACGGTGACCGACCCACGCTTCTTTTCTTACCGGCGCAACCCGCGCACCGGTCGATTCGCCTCCCTTATCTGGCTCGAACGCTAGACTCCCCTGATCCATATCAAGCATCGCCGGCTTGAATCTTCCAGAATCCACCCCATCTATAAGGGTATCTGGCAGGTTTCTTCATTCAGGATGCGTTAATCGCGAGCAAGCTCGCTCGCACATAGCTCCGGCCTGCTCAAAAGGAAGGTGACTAATGCGTATTGATCGTTTAACCAGCAAATTACAATTGGCGTTATCGGATTCTCAATCCCTGGCGGTTGGCCTCGACCATCCGGCCATCGAGCCTGCGCACTTGATGCAGGCGCTCCTTGAGCAGCAGGGTGGTTCGATCAAGCCCCTGCTGATGCAGGTGGGCTTTGACGTCAACAGCCTGCGCAAGGAATTGAGCAAAGAGCTCGATCAACTGCCAAAAATCCAGAACCCTACTGGCGACGTGAATATGTCCCAGGATTTGGCGCGCCTGCTCAATCAGGCCGACCGCCTGGCCCAGCAGAAGGGTGACCAGTTTATCTCCAGCGAGCTGGTGCTACTCGCCGCCATGGACGACAACAGCAAGCTCGGCAAGTTGTTGCTGGGCCAGGGCGTGAGCAAAAAGGCCCTGGAAAATGCCATCAACAACCTGCGCGGCGGCGAGGCGGTGAATGACCCCAATCACGAGGAGTCGCGCCAGGCCCTGGACAAATACACCGTCGACCTGACCAAGCGCGCCGAAGACGGCAAGCTGGACCCGGTGATCGGGCGTGATGATGAAATTCGTCGCACCATCCAGGTCTTGCAGCGCCGCACCAAGAACAACCCGGTGCTGATCGGTGAGCCTGGCGTGGGTAAAACCGCCATTGCCGAAGGTCTGGCCCAGCGCATCATTAATGGTGAAGTGCCTGACGGCCTCAAGGGCAAGCGCTTGCTGTCCCTGGACATGGGCGCGTTGATCGCCGGTGCCAAGTTCCGTGGCGAGTTCGAAGAGCGCCTCAAATCCCTGCTTAACGAACTGTCGAAGCAGGAAGGGCAGATCATTCTGTTTATCGACGAACTGCACACCATGGTCGGCGCCGGTAAAGGCGAAGGTTCGATGGATGCGGGCAACATGCTCAAGCCAGCACTGGCTCGGGGCGAGTTGCATTGCGTCGGTGCGACCACGCTCAACGAATACCGCCAGTACATTGAAAAGGACGCGGCCCTTGAGCGTCGTTTCCAGAAAGTACTGGTGGAAGAGCCGAGCGAAGAAGACACCATCGCGATCCTGCGTGGCCTGAAAGAGCGTTATGAGGTCCACCACCGGGTAGCCATCACTGACGGCGCGATCATTGCGGCGGCCAAGTTGAGCCATCGCTACATCACTGACCGTCAGTTGCCGGACAAGGCTATCGACCTGATCGACGAAGCGGCTAGCCGTATCCGCATGGAAATCGACTCCAAGCCTGAAGTGCTCGATCGTTTGGAGCGGCGCCTGATTCAGCTGAAAGTCGAATCCCAGGCGCTGAAGAAAGAAGACGATGACGCGGCGAAGAAACGCCTGGAAAAACTCCAGGAAGAAATTGTCCGTCTGGAGCGTGAGTATTCGGACCTGGAAGAAATCTGGACCTCGGAAAAAGCCGAAGTACAGGGTTCTGCGCAGATCCAGCAAAAGATCGAGCAATCGCGCCAGGAGCTGGAAGCTGCACGCCGTAAAGGCGACCTGAACCGCATGGCTGAGTTGCAGTACGGGGTGATCCCGGATCTGGAACGCAGCCTGCAAATGGTCGACCAGCACGGTCACAGTGAAAACCAGCTGCTGCGCAGCAAGGTGACCGAGGAAGAAATTGCCGAGGTGGTCTCCAAGTGGACTGGCATTCCGGTGTCGAAGATGCTGGAAGGCGAGCGTGACAAGCTGTTGCGCATGGAAAGCCTGTTGCACCAGCGCGTCATCGGCCAGGAAGAGGCGGTGGTGGCAGTGTCCAACGCGGTACGGCGTTCGCGCGCCGGGTTGTCCGACCCGAACCGCCCGAGTGGCTCGTTCATGTTCCTCGGCCCGACCGGTGTGGGTAAGACTGAGCTGTGCAAGGCCCTGGCCGAGTTCCTCTTTGATACCGAAGAGGCGATGGTACGTATCGACATGTCCGAGTTCATGGAGAAACATTCCGTGGCGCGCTTGATCGGGGCACCACCAGGCTATGTGGGTTACGAGGAAGGTGGCTACCTGACTGAAGCGGTACGGCGTAAGCCTTACTCGGTGATCCTCCTGGATGAGGTCGAGAAGGCTCACCCGGATGTGTTCAACGTATTGCTGCAAGTGCTGGAAGATGGCCGGCTGACGGACAGTCACGGGCGTACCGTGGATTTCCGTAATACGGTGATCGTGATGACCTCCAACCTGGGCTCGGTACAGATCCAGGAACTGGTAGGGGATCGCGAAGCCCAGCGCGCAGCGGTGATGGATGCACTGACCAGCCACTTCCGCCCGGAATTTATCAACCGGGTCGATGAAGTGGTGATCTTCGAGCCCCTGGCACGGGATCAGATTGCAGGCATCACCGAGATCCAGCTGGGCCGCCTGCGCAGTCGTCTGGCAGAGCGCGAGCTGATGTTGGAGCTGAGCAGCGAGGCCTTGGACAAGTTGATCGCCGTGGGTTACGACCCAGTGTATGGCGCACGGCCATTAAAGCGTGCGATCCAGCGCTGGATCGAGAACCCGTTGGCCCAACTGATCCTGTCGGGCAGTTTTGTGCCGGGGACCAGCGTCAAGGCCACCGTGGAAAACGACGAAATCGTCTTCCACTAAGCGCCGATTGGGTGGTTATAAGCAAAGGCCCCGCATTGCGGGGCCTTTTTTTTCGATAGGGCGTTGAACTGTAAGGCAAAGGCTTGTAAAGTGCGCCCCGCAGCAACGTCAGCCCACGGGTTTCTTCTCCCCAAGAAGAAATCAGAAAGAAGCGCAAATCATTGTCTTAAAAGCAATTTAAAGGGTTGACAGGGGTTTTTAAGATTGTAGAATAGCGCGCCTCAGACACGCTAACGTAGCGATACGGACAGCGTCGAAGAGAAGGTTACATCGCAGTAAAAGTTGTAATTTGAAATATGTAGTTCCGTGATAGCTCAGTCGGTAGAGCAAATGACTGTTAATCATTGGGTCCCAGGTTCGAGTCCTGGTCACGGAGCCAATTTCAAGCCGGGGTATAGCGCAGTCCGGTAGCGCGCCTGCTTTGGGAGCAGGATGTCAGGAGTTCGAATCCCCTTACCCCGACCATTTTTGGGTCGTTAGCTCAGTTGGTAGAGCAGTTGGCTTTTAACCAATTGGTCGTAGGTTCGAATCCCACACGACCCACCATTTTTGAGACCAGTTAACACTGGAATCGAATCTTAAGATCAGAGGCCAAAAGCACTGATCGAAGAAGGCGACTTGAAAAGGTCGCCTTTTTTTTACCGGGGTATAGCGCAGTCCGGTAGCGCGCCTGCTTTGGGAGCAGGATGTCAGGAGTTCGAATCCCCTTACCCCGACCATATTAAAAATCCTCGTATCGAAAGATACGGGGATTTTTTTTGCCTGTGAAAAACCTGAAAGTGCCGCCGATCCAATGTGGGAGGGGCTTGCTCCCGATGATGGTGTGTCTGAACCACCGCTATCGGGAGCAAGCCCCCCGCATTGACCTAGTCGTGCTGTTAGTGAAGCTTGAGACGCGGTTCGGTGCCCCGGCCGATCTTGCTGCCCAGCATCAACATCATCGTGCGGAAGAACCCGTACAGCGCCATCTGGTGCATGCGGTACAGCGACACATAGAACATCCGCGCCAGCCAGCCTTCGAGCATCACGCTGCCGGTCAGGTTACCCATCAAGTTACCCACAGCCGAAAAACGCGAGAGCGAGATCAGTGAGCCGTAGTCGGTGTACTTGTAGCTGGGCAGTGTCTTGCCTTCGATGCGCAATTTCAGCGATTTGGCCAGCAGCGACGCCTGCTGATGCGCTGCTTGTGCCCGTGGTGGAACGTTGCGATCCGTGCCCGGTTGCGGGCAGGCCGCGCAGTCGCCAAAGGCGAAGATGTTCTCGTCACGTGTGGTCTGCAGCGTTGGCAGGACCTGCAATTGGTTGATGCGGTTGGTCTCCAGGCCATCGATGTCCTTGAGGAAGCCTGGCGCACGAATCCCGGCGGCCCACACCTTGAGGCTGGCGGGAATCACCTGGCCATTGCTGGTAATCAGGCTGTCGGCGGTGACTTCGCTCACGGCGGAGTTGGTCATGACCGTCACCCCGAGTTTTTCCAGGGTTTTATGCACAGGCCCGCTGATCCGCTCTGGCAGGGCCGGCAATACCCGTGGCCCGGCTTCGATCAGGGTGATGTGCATGTTTTCCGGCTTGATCCGGTCCAGGCCGTAGGCCGCCAGTTCATGGGCGGCGTTGTGCAGCTCGGCCGCCAGTTCGACGCCGGTAGCGCCAGCACCAACGATCGCCACGCTGATTTGCTCGACCACATCGGTTTGCCCAGCATGGGCGCGCAGATAGTGATTGAGCAGTTGCTGGTGGAAACGTTCGGCCTGCTTGCGGGTATCAAGGAACAGGCAGTGCTGTGCCGCGCCTTCGGTGCCGAAATCATTGGTGGTACTGCCAACGGCGATGACCAGGGTGTCATAGCTCAGCACGCGCGCGGGCACCAGTTCCCGGCCTTCTTCATCAAGGGTCGCGGCCAGCTGGATTTTCTTCTGATCCCGATCGAGCCCGCTCATGCGCCCCAGCTGGAACTCGAAGTGGTTCCATTTTGCCTGGGCAACATAATTGAGTTCGTCTTCAGAGGAGTTCAGCGAGCCGGCGGCAACCTCGTGCAGCAGGGGTTTCCAGATATGGGTGAGGTTGGTGTCCACCAGCGTGATGCTGGCGGTACCGCGCTTGCCCAGAGTCTTACCCAGGCGGGTAGCCAACTCCAGGCCGCCGGCGCCGCCGCCGACGATAATAATACGATGGGTCATGGGGATATCTCGCAAGGCTAAAAGAAATCGGTGCGGTTACCCGAGCGAGCGCCAGGCAGCTCATAGCGTCAGGTAACTCAAAAGGCGGCTCAGCAGGCCCAGGCCAATCACCACAATCAGTACCACCCCAAGGAGCAGCCACGGCCGGAAAGGCTTGCGCTCAACCTGGTGCTGGGACAGTTGCAGGTACTCTTCGACATGTTGCTGGTCGTCAGGGTTCAGGCGGCTGGTCATAAAGGCCTCGTCAGGTAGACGTTGCTAAAGGGCACCACGTTACAGGCTGATACCCACATCGAACACTATGCTGCGCCCCAGGTTGTTGCGCAAGAAATCCGGTGCGTCCGGGTGGGCGAACAACACGCGCGCAAAGGTCGGGCCGACCAATGACAGCGAGCGCCAGCCCTGGCGCAGGTATTCGGTGGGCGGCGGGAAATGGCTGTTGAGGTCCAGCACTTCGCGCTTGAGGCTGGCGAAGGCGATGATATCCAGCTCGCCCAGGTCCATGCCGCGTTCTTTGTAGTTATGGGCTTTCTTGCGCAGGGTCGGCGCCAGGCGCAGCAGGAATTCATGGGCGGGAATACGCCTGGGCTTGGCTTCACGCCGCACCAACTGACTCAGGGAAAAAGCACTGCGCCGACGCAGTAGCTCGTCGCGCCATTCGTCATTCAGGCGCCGGCCTTCGTCGAGGACAAAAAACACTTCGAAACTGGCGTCGCGAAACAGCACATCCGGCGGTTCTTGACCGGCGGCATGAAACTCTTCGGCGCGGTAGGGCACATTCAGGCCTTGCAGCAGGCGCTGGCAGACCCAACGCTCACGCTCCCATTTGCGGGCATTGGACAGGAACGCGTTGGCTTGTTCGGCCGCTATGGTGAGCAGGCGCAAATAATCTGAGTCATCCATGGTTGCAGCTTAGCGTTCAAATGATGAGCGCAGGAAGTCCCGTGTGAAAAGGCTCGGTGTAGACTGGCGGTTCGGTTGACGGTTTTCTACAAGGAGTTCGCGGTGAAGTTTCTGGTTGTGGTGTTGCTGAGTCTTTTGCCTCTGTGGGCCCAGGCGGTTGAGCTTGGGGAGCCGTTGCAGCCGTGATCAGCGCCGCTGTGTTGGCGCCACTGACCCTGTGGCTGGGCTGGCTGTTGTATGCGCCCGTGATCCTATGGGCGATCCTGCGCTCGCCCTGGGTCGAGCTGTTTGCCGACCGACGGCGCCAGCATCTGTTGTTTGGCACCGTGTTCGCGCTGTTCATGCTGTGGTTGGTGCGTCGTGACTTCGATACCGGCGTGTCCTACCACTTTATCGGCATGACCGCTGTGACCCTGCTGCTCGACTGGCCGCTGGCAATTGTCGGTGGGCTGGCGGCGCAACTGGGCCTGGTGCTGCTCGGGCGCCAGGACTTGGCGGCGCTCGGGATCAACGGCGCGTTGCTGGTCCTCTTGCCAGTATTGGTAACCGAGACATGCGCGTTGTTGGTGGAGCGGGCGCAGCCGCGCAATCCCTTCGTCTATATCTTCTGTTCGGGCTTTTTTGCTGCTGCATTGTCGGCGTTGCTGTGCCTGTTGGCCGGCCTGGGCCTGCTGTGGCTGGACGGCCGCTTCGCCATGCCTGAGTGGATCGAGGATTTTATCGGTTACCTGTGGCTGATCATCTTTCCCGAAGCATTTATCAACGGCGTAGTGATCAGTGCTCTGGTGGTGTTTTGCCCGGAATGGCTTGAGACATTCAACCGTACGCGCTACCTCTCGGCGCCCTGGAAGGACGACAATTCGCAGCCTTGATCCAAATCAAAGGCGAGACGCGCAAGTGGTCGCATGCTCTGCGAAACTTTCTGGAGCACGATCATGAGTGTGTACGAGTGGGCGCGGCAAGAGGTACGCAGGAGTCAGGAAGCGGCACTGGAAATTGGCTTTGACCCTGGTTTGAGCCTGCGTGCCCTGCTGAGTGCCGTGGTGCAGCAGAGCAAGGGCGTGCGCAGTTTTGAAGACCTGGCCGACGAGTTGCAATACCTTGCAGAAAACCTCGACGACCAGCAGGAGTACGCTTTTATGCGGCCTTAGTGGGCGCGCGGTGGCAGATCTTCCGAGAACAGTTCGTCTTCGGCATCCGGGCTGACTGGAATTTTGTGTTCTTCTGCGGCCCAGGCGCCCAGGTCGATCAATTTGCAGCGATCCGAGCAGAATGGCCGGTTGAGGTTGGTCGCTTTCCATTCCACGGGGGCACCGCAGGTTGGGCATTCGACGGTCAAGGGTTGGCTCATGTTCGGCCTCCACGCAAAGTAAGGTAAAAGTGGTGCAGTCGCTCGACCTCGGCCTGCAGCCAGGCCAGGTCCTGGTCATTGACCAGTACATCGTCGGCATGGCGCAGGCGATCTTCCCGTGAGGCCTGGGCCTTGAGAATTGCCTGCACCTGTTCTTCGCTGATGCCATCGCGCAGCAGGGTACGCTGAATCTGCGTTGATTGCGGCACATCGATCACCAGGATGCGCTGGGTCATGGTGTGCTGGCCCGACTCGATCAACAGCGGCGATACCAGGATCGCATAGGGCGAGCGAGCACGGGCCAGATGGCTGCGGATCTCGTCGGCAATCAACGGGTGCAGCAGGGCCTCCAGCCACAGGCGTTCTTGCGGCGCCTCGAAAATGCGCTTGCGCAAGGCGGCGCGATCCAACTGGCCATCAGGCAGCAGGATCGCGTCGCCGAAGTGCTCGGCAATCTTGGCCAGTGCCGGCCGGCCGGGCTCCACCACCCAACGCGAGGCGTGGTCGGCGTCGATAAGGTCTACGCCAAGGTCGATAAAGTGCTGGGCCGCAGCGCTTTTGCCACTGCCGATGCCGCCCGTCAGGCCAAGAATCCAGGGTGTTGCGACAGAAGTGGTCATCTGAAACCGACAGACTGCAAATAGAAGTCGGTTATTTGACCACCCCAGAGCAATGCAATCCAGCCGGCAATCGCCAGATAGGGACCAAAAGGCAGGGGCACCGATGTCTGCGCGTTACGCATGCGCAACAGAATCACCCCCGATATCGCGCCCACCAGCGATGCCAGCAACAGCGTCAGCGGCAGGATCTGCCAGCCGCCCCAGGCGCCGAGCATGGCCAGTAGTTTGAAATCGCCATAGCCCATGCCGTCCTTGCCGGTGCATAACTTGAACAGCCAGAACACTGCCCACAGGCTCAGATAGCCAGCAACTGCGCCCAGTAATGCGTCGGGCAGGCTGACGTACAGTTCGAAGCAATTGAGGATCAGCCCCAGCCACAACAGTGGCAACACCAGCGCATCCGGCAGTAGTTGGTGATCGGCATCAATCAGGCTCATGGCCAGCAAGCCCCAACTCAAGAACAGCATTCCTGCGGCCGGCCAGCCGAAGCCGTAGTGCCAGGCGATAAATGCCGAGAGCAGCCCGCAGGCCAGCTCGGTCAGCGGGTAGCGCGGGCTGATGGAGCCGTGGCACCGCGCACAACGCCCTCTGAGCAGCAGATAGCTGAATACCGGGATATTTTCCCACGGGCGAATCGGCGCCGAGCAATGCGGGCAGCAGGAGTTGGGATGCAACAGGTTGTAGGTCGGGCCGCGGGGCTCCGGAGGCAGGCCAAGTATTTCATGGGCCTGGGCGCGCCAGTCCCGTTCGAGCATTTTTGGCAGGCGCCAGACCAGTACGTTGAGGAAGCTGCCGACGATCAGCCCCAGCACCAGCGAACACCAGACAAACAGCCAGGGGTGGAGGATCAGGAGTTGGTCCAGGGTCATGTTCAAAACGCCGTGCCGAGCTGGAAGATCGGCAGGTACATGGCGATCACCAGCGCCCCGACAATACTGCCGAGAACCACCATGATCAGCGGCTCCATCAGGCTGGTCAGGTTGTCCACCAGGTTGTCGACGTCCGTCTCATAATGATCGGCGACCTTCTCCAGCATGCTGTCCAGTGCGCCCGACTCTTCGCCGATGGCTGTCATCTGTATCGCCATGCCAGGGAACAGGCCGCTGGCGGTCATGGTTCGATTCAATTGCATTCCTATTGCCACGTCCTGGCGCATACGCATGATGGCTCGTTTGAACCGCTCGTTGCCGGCGGCTGCGGCCACTGAATCCAACGCCTGTGCCAGCGGTACGCCGGCGGCAAAGGTGGTGGCGAGTGTACGGGCGTAACGGGCGACCGCAGTTTTTTTCAGCAGTGTGCCTGCCAGCGGCACTTTCAACAAACCAGCGTCCAGCCAGAGGCGAAAACCAAGGTGTCGACGGTAGCTGTGGCGTAACCCCCAGGCAGTCGTGCTCATGGCCAGCAACAGCATCCACCACGCGCCTTGCATGAATTCTGATAGCACGATAACCAGCAGTGTAAAGCGCGGCAGAGGCGTGTCGCTGCCGGCGAACAGGCTCTCGAACTGGGGCACGACGTGGATCAGCAGGATGCTGCTGACCAGCATCGCCACAAGCAGGACCACCAGCGGGTAGGTCATGGCTTTTTTGATCCGGGCCTTGAGGCGCAGGCTTTTTTCCAGGTGGGTGGCGACCCGTTCCAGCAGGGTTTCCAGGGTGCCGGCCTGTTCGCCTGCCGCAATCAGGCTGCAATACAGGGGGCTGAAACACTGCGGGTGTTTCAATAACGCATCGCTCAAGCTGTTGCCGGCGGCAACCTCTTGCTTCAATCCTTGGGTCAGCGTGCGCATGGCCCGGCTGTCGAGGCCTTCGCCAATCATATCGAAGGCTTGCAGCAGGGGGATTCCCGCTTTCAGCAGGGTCGCCAGTTGGCGAGTGAACAGGGCAATATCGGCAGGCGTGATGGGGTTGCGCAGGCCCGAAAGAAGGCTGGAGCGGAGTTGCACCCGAACCGGGTTGATACCTTGCCGGCGCAATTGGGCCTTGATCACAGCCGGGCTATGGCCACGGGTTTCACCGGACACCTTGCGGCCATTGCGCAGTGTGCCTTCCCAGGCGAAGGTGGCGGTGGAGTTCACGGTGACATCATTCATTGGGAGCGACAGCTCATCGACAGGTGACGATTTACAGCTTAGTCAGGCCTGTGTGTCCGTCAGGCGATTGGGCAGGGGAAAAATGTCAGATTGTGCGTCTTGTGAGCGCCTGGCCCGACGCGGATGAGTACACTGGCGCGGTTGTTGAGGGCAGGGCACAGGATGTGCCTTGCGATGGGGTTTTATTCTGGAGAGTGAGTGTGATGCGTCAGAACGGCTTTACTTTGATCGAGTTGTTGATCGTCGTGGCGATCATCGGCATCTTGGCCACGATTGGCCTGCCCATGTATACCAAGCACCAGGCCAAGGCCAAGTTCACGGCGGGGTTGGCGGAAATCTCGGCGTTGAAGGCAGGTTTTGAGGACACCTTCAATCAGGGCACCACGCCCACGCTGGCGCTGATCGGCGGTACCAGCCCGACAGCGAACTGCGCGATCAGCGTTGCGGGTGATGTGGCCTCGGGAACGGGCTCGATTGCCTGTGAAATCCTTGATGCCCCTGCACCCGTCCAGGGCAAGATCATTACCCTGGTACGCAGTGCCACTGACGGTTGGAAGTGCACCACCACTGCTCAAGAGCAGTACGCTGCAAAGGGTTGCACGGCTGGCAACTGAGGCCGGGCAGCGAAAATCAGTGACCGGAGCCTGTTGGATATGACGGGCTCCCAGGCACGCCACAGGGAAGTAAAGGTTGCCCATGACGTTATCCGTGCAACAGCGAGGAAGCGTGTTCTTGGTGGTGACACTGAGCCTTTTGCTGCTGGGCATCACCCTGTCCTTCAGTGGTCATGACTGGCAGCGTGTGATGCAGGTCGGCGTGGGTGTGTGTGCGCTGGTCTATGGGCTGTCGATTCCCGCCGGTCGCCTGGTCGACAAACCCACCGCTATCGGCCTGGTGCTGGTGTTCGGCCTCGGCCTGGTTTCTTCGTTGTTGGCCCACCAGCCCCTCTGGGCGTTGACCGAATGGGCGCTGATGATTACCTGCGGGGTGATTGTCGCGGCTTTTGCCCGGTTGCGGCGCAATGGCGACCAAACCCTGGATCAGGTGCTGATCCTGTTTGTGTTGCTGCTATGCCTGATCAAGACCCTTCAATATGGATATGCGGGCGTGCTGGCGTTTACCAGTGGCGAACCAATATTGGACACCGATCTCCTGCTTTCCGGGTTCTCCAACAAGCGCTTCTACGGCCAGTTCCAGACCTTTACCTTACCCTTGCTGGCGTTGCCGCTGCTGCTCGCGAGCACCTCACGGTTGGCGCGTGGGCTGGTGTTTACCCTGTTGTGTGCCTGGTGGTTGATTGCAATCAGTGGCGGTACCCGTGGCACCTGGCTGGGTATCGGAGTTGTCGCAGTCGTCCTGGCTTTTTTGGGGGCCGCAGGGCGTCGCTGGTTGGTCTGGCAACTGGCTGCGCTGTGTGGCGGGCTGTTTTTGTACTGGCTGTTGTTCTCGGTCCTGGCGCGTTATCTGGGGCTCGAAATCGCCAGTCTTTCCAATGATCGACTCACCACCAGCCTTTCAGGTCGAGAAGTGATCTGGTGGCAAGCCTGGGGCATGCTCAGTGAACGGCCGTGGCTAGGCTTCGGGCCGATGCACTTTGCCGATATCCCGAACCCGACTGCCGCCCATCCGCACCAGGCAATCTTGCAGTGGGCCAGTGAGTGGGGCGTGCCCTCGGCCTTGTGTGTGTCGTTGCTGGCACTGCGCGGCGGCTGGGCCACGTTGATGGTGATTCGCCGGCAAGGGCCTGCTGGATCATCGCAAGACCTGTTGCGCCTGTGTCTATTCGCCGCTTTGATGGGCGCGACGGTGCAGGCCATGGTCGATGGGGTGATTGTGATGCCTTATTCACAACTATGGCTGGCGCTGGTGGTGGGCTGGCTGTTGGCATTGCATCCGTGGCGCACATCCGTTGCCGAGCCGATGCCGCTGTTGCGTCGGGCCTGGCAGGTGTCGGCGGTGCTTTCGGTGGCGTTGCTGGTATTTGTCGTGTACCGCGACCTGCCAGGCGCCACTGAGCGCAGCCAACACTACATCGACGTTACCAAACGCCATCTGCAGCCACGGTTCTGGGTCCAGGGAGTCATTGCGCCGCATGTCCGGTAAGTTGCCGGGCGCCCAATGCAGTGCTAGCTTTAGCCCACCGCCCGTGTAGCTCAGTTGGTAGAGCAGCGCACTCGTAACGCGAAGGTCGCAGGTTCGACTCCTGTCTCGGGCAAAAAGGCACCACAGTTTTCAGATGATCCCAGAATGGTTCTGAAGGCCAGATGAACCGGTATTCGTGCCCGTTCTTTTGTATCTGCGCAACCTTGATGACCCAGATGCATCCCCATTCCTCGATCTAAGAGAACACCATGACCACGACAGCAATGACCCAGGAAGTGCGGCACGCAGAAGCCCTCAAGAAATACCTTGAGGAGTCGCCGCAGCTTAAGGAAGAGATCAAGGACCTGAGTGCTGATGACCAGCGCGACCAGATCCAGTGGGCATTCGAAGACGAGGCCGAGAGCCAGGGCTTCCAGCCTTGGGAACTGACCCTCAAGTACACGTCCACGCCGCAAGAGTTCGAGGCGGCACGCCTGGCCCTGCACAAGGAGGCGGCCGAAGTGTTGGGAGTCGAGTGGGAAGAGTACTGCGAGATGAACAATCTGGTGGTCTAGAAGCAGCGGCAAATTTCAAGCCTTAAGCTGCAAGTGGCGCCAGGCGCTCTTGCAGCTTAAAGTTTGTAGCCACTCAAATACTGAGTCGCATCGATAAATCCACCGCCTTCACATCCTTGGTCATCGCCCCGATGGAGATGTAGTCCACGCCGGTTTCGGCAATGGGCAACAAGGTGCTTTCATTGATCCCGCCGCTGGCTTCGAGCTTGGCCTTGCCGCCGTTCAAGCGTACGGCTTCGCGCATGTCGTCCAGGCTCAACTCATCGAGCATGATGATATCGGCACCCGCCGCCAGGGCTTCGCGCAACTCTTGCAGGCTTTCCACTTCGACTTCCACCGGCTTGCCCGGGGCAATCTTGTGGGCGGCCGTAATGGCCTGGGCAATGCCACCGCAGGCGGCGATATGGTTTTCCTTGATCAGGAACGCGTCATACAGGCCAATACGGTGATTGTGGCAACCGCCGCAAGTTACGGCGTACTTTTGCGCCAGGCGCAGGCCGGGCAGGGTCTTGCGGGTGTCCAGCAGTTTGACCTGGGTGCTGGCGACAAAGTCCGCCAGGTATTGCGCACGCGTGGCCACGCCGGACAACAACTGCAGGAAGTTCAGCGCACTGCGCTCACCGGTCAACAGCGAGCGGGCGGGGCCTTCGAGGTGGAACAGCGCCTGGTTGGGGCTCACGCGTTCACCGTCGCGCACCTGCCAATGCACGGCAACCCGCGGGTCCAACTGGCGGAACACGGCATCGACCCAGGCAGTGCCACTGATGACGGCAGCATCACGGGTGATGATCGTGGCCTTGGCCAGCCGTTCGGCGGGGATCAATTGCGCGGTGATATCGCCGCTGCCGACATCTTCCAGCAGTGCGCGGCGCACGTTGGCTTCGATTTCGGCGGTGAGGTCGGCGAGGCGTAGATTCGGCATAGCGGGCTCCACATACAAAGTGCCTCGATTATAGGGGCATGGCAGCGCCGAACCCAAGGTATGCCGCCATAACCTGCCTGATTACAAAGCGCCTACAGAGTTTGCTGGCGCTACAGGGGCTATTTGCAAGATAATCTCGCGCCTTGCAATTGGCGTCATAGCTTTGACGTCTCGGTGATCTACAGATAATCGCGGTAACTGCCGGTATTCCATCGGCGGTTGCAGTGATCGTTCACTCAACCGAACCCCGTCGTTCCAGGAGGCCAGCATGCACAATGACGCAAAGGTGGTGCCGATCAACAAGATCGCTGCACACGCGATGCCGTCGCCGCTCGCCCGCCTGCCCGTGATCGTGCTCCAGGTCCGTGACAAGGCCACGCAGCAACTCGACCGGGGTTTGCAGGAGTTGTTCGATAACGCCGACGACACCCTGTTCGAAATGGCCGACAAGGCCCGCAACAGCGCCGACCACAATATTTTCTTTGAGGCGATGCGCGACCTGCGCCTCAAGCGCAAGAACTTCGAACGTGTGTTCATGGAGCAGCTCTTCGCGGCGTTCGCCAACCTGGGGCAGGCCGGGCAAGGCGAGTTGCTGTTACCGACGGTTTCCTACGACGAGACGCCTGGCGTGTGCGCCGACGACCTGGAAAAAGCCGTGGCCCTGGAGGCCATGCTCGACAAGGTCATGCACCGTGACGGCCTGGCGCTGGGGCAACTGAGCGCCCGCCTGGGCGTGTTGTTGGGCAAGCGCCTGGATGATCGGGAAAACCCCCTTGGCCCGGCGATGCTCTGCGAGTACTTCCTGCGGGCCGGGCGCAGCCTGGGGGTGGAGATCCGGGTCAAGCTGATCATTTTGAAGCTGTTTGAAAAGTACGTACTCAGCGATGCCGACCTGCTGTACGGCGAAGCCAATCAGTTGCTGGCCGCCACGGGCGTGCTGCCTGAACTCAAGGCCGTGCCTTCACGGCGTCCTGGCGAGCGTGCCAGCAGGGCCCGCCCGCCCGTCGAGGCCGCCCCGGCTGTCGACCCACAAGCCGACGAAGCCGAGCAACAAGTCTTCGCCGCCCTGCAAGAACTGCTACTGACAGTGCGTGGCAGCGTCGCCCCGACCCTGGAGGCCAGTGCCCAGGCCCAGCCTATCTCTACCCGCGACCTGCTGCGCCTGCTGTCCCATTTGCAACAATATGTACCGGAGCCTGCGGTCGAGGACGATTTTGACCTGCGCCGCCAATTGGAAGAACTGCTCACCCGGGTCAGCGTCAAGAGTGGAAAGTCGCGGGTAGTCGAAGATGCCGATGAGGATGTGATCAACCTGATCGCCATGTTGTTCGAGTTCATCCTCGACGACCGCACCCTGCCTGACTCCCTCAAGGCCTTGATTGCGCGCCTGCAGATTCCCATGTTGAAAGTGGCCGTGCTGGACAAGAGCTTTTTCAGCCGCGCCAACCACCCCGCACGACGCCTGCTCAATGAAATCGGGACCGCCGCCATGGGCTGGGGCAAGCGTGATGATTATCAGCGTGACAGCCTGTACCTGCGCATCGAGCAGGTGGTGCAGCGGTTGTTGAACGATTTTGTCGATGACCCGGCAATTTTCTCGGTACTCCTGCACGAGTTCACCGCGTTTACCCAGGACGAGCGCCGTCGCAGTGAGCTGCTCGAACAGCGTACCCGCGATGCCGAGGAAGGGCGCGCGCGCACCGAGCAGGCCCGACAGCGGGTTGCGGATGCGCTCAATCAGCGCTTGCTGGGTAAGGTCTTGCCACATTTCGTGGTGCAGTTCCTGCAGCAGGCCTGGAGCCAGGTCTTGTTGCTTGAATGCCTAAAACATGGGCAACACTCGTCGCAATGGCAGGCGCGGTTGCGGACCATGGATGAGCTGATCTGGAGTGTCGGCCTGAGTGAGGACACCGAGGCCGGCCGTCGCTTGCTGGAGCAATTACCCGCGTTGCTCAAGGCTCTGCGCGAGGGGCTGAGCGAGGCGGCGTTTGACTCTTTTGTTACCCGGGAGTTTTTTATCCAGTTGCAAGCCCTGCATACCCAGGCGTTCCAGGGGGCAACGCTTGCCAGCGTGACGCTGGTTGAAGTGCGCGAAGACTTGGGGGCAGTGGAGACGGTCAGCCTGGCAGAGGATGATCCCGATTTGCTCAAGGTCCTCCAATTGCGTATCGGCAGTTGGGTCGAGTTCCGCGAAGATGAAGACAATGCCCTGCGCTGCAAGCTGACGGCGATTATCGAGCCGGCCAACAGCTATATCTTTGTCAATCGCACAGGCCTCAAAGTGCTGGAAAAAACCTGCACCGAACTGGCCCTGGAGTTCAAGCGTGGCGGGGTGCGCACCCTGGATGATGCGCTGTTGTTCGACCGCGCACTGGCGTCGGTGATTGGCAATCTGCGGCAACTCAATCGCGCCAAGTGATCGCAACCGCCAGGCGGATCACGGCATACTGAGTGCTCCCAAGTCTTGCGCAAGGAACCTGTATGCAGTTGGACCCCACCAGCGGTTGGTGCCAGGGCGTTGCCCATTGCCCATCGCCCAACTTCAATGAGCGCCCGGGCGGCGAGATTTCCTTGTTGGTGGTGCACAACATCAGCTTGCCACCGGCCCAGTTCGCCACGGGCAAAGTGCAGGAGTTTTTCCAGAATCGCCTGGATGTCACGGAACATCCCTACTTTGCAGGTATTGCTGACTTACGGGTTTCAGCGCACTTTCTGATTGAGCGTGATGGCGCGGTGACGCAATTTGTCTCCTGCCAGGACCGCGCCTGGCATGCCGGTGTTTCCTGTTTCGAGGGGCGTGAGACCTGCAATGATTTTTCCCTGGGGATCGAGCTTGAAGGGACCGACGACCAACCCTTTACCGATGCCCAGTACCAATCCTTGATCGAACTGAGTCGCCAATTGCTGGCCGCCTACCCGGGCATCACGCTCCAGCGCATTTGCGGTCATAGTGACATCGCCCCAGGACGCAAGACCGATCCTGGACCGGCTTTTGATTGGGCGCGTTTTCGCGGCGCCTTGCAGGAAGGAGGACATGCACAATGAGTTTTCTGGTGTTGGTGCTGGCGGTGTGGATCGAGAAGTTCTCGGCCTTGCGTCAGCGGGTACAGCGCGATGGCCGCTGGCTGCGCGAGCTGGCCCGGCTTGAGTCGAGCACGCGGCTGGGCAAGCAACCCTGGCTGATCCTGGCGCTGCTGGTACTGCTGCCGGTGGCGCTGCTGGGGCTGTTGCTGCTGGTCCTGGAACCGGTGGCCTATGGTTTGCTGGCACTGCCAGTGCACCTGCTGGTGGTGATCTACAGCCTGGGGCGCGGTGATCTGTTGGGCCAGCTCGGGCCGTTTCGTGATGCCTGGCGCCGGGGGGACCTGCAAGCGGCTGAGCATGTTGCCGAACGCGACCTGGCCATTGGCGCCGACAGTGGCGAGCAACTGCTGGAGCGGGTCCAGGGCCATTTGCTGTGGCAGGCCTACCAGAGTTTTTTCGCGGTGATTTTCTGGTATTTCCTCCTCGGCCCTGTGGTGGCCCTGGCCTACCGCTTGCTGGCGCTGGCCAGTGAGCGCAGTCAGAACCCATTGGTGGCCGAGCGCGCCGGGCAATTGCGCCATGCTTTCGACTGGTTACCGGTGCGGTTGCTGGCAGCGAGCTTTGCCTTGGTGGGCAATTTTGTCGCGGTCAGCCGGGTCATGCTGCATGAGCTGCTGAACTGGGATATCAGTGCAGCGCAGTTGGTGGAAAAGGTTGGCCTGGTGGCCGGGGAAATTCCGCCGCCGGTAGTGGGTGCAGATGGCATCAACAGCCTGGATCGCTTGTGGGAACTGCTGCTGCGCGCGGCGGTGTTGTGGTACGCCGGGTTTGCGATCTGGACTGTTTTACCCTGAGAAACGCCCTTTGCAGGAGCGAGCTTGCTCGCGAAAAACTTACAGGCGCCGCGTTCATTCAGTAAGTACGCCTTATCGTTGACGTTTTTCGCGAGCAAGCTCGCTCCTACAGAAGGCGATGACCGCTTAACTGACTGGCATTAGAGCAATTTCCCACAGGGAAGATGTGTTGGTATCAAGAAATCGGTCGGCCTATTAAGCGCCGCCGATCGCGTTAACCTTAAGTTACAAAACTCCCCGCCGATTTAAGCTATACAGACAGCGCGCCCAATAGTGGCTTTCTGCCGCTGCCCTGCGCCTTCAATAAAAATAAAAGAAAAGGGAGTTCATCTGTGAAGAGCTTGCTCTATCCCGCCATCGCGCTGATGAATCGCCTGAGCTTCGGCATGAAGTTCAGCCTGATCAGTGTGTTGTTTTTCCTGCCGATGCTGGTGACCAACTATTACCTGGTGCGCGATTCCTGGCGTGAGTTCCAGGGCACGCAGGTTGAGTTACAGAGCCTGGACCTGCTGGGCAGCAGCCTGATCCTGCGCCGCGACCTGGAAACCCTGAACAATCAGGTGCAAATCAACGCCACCCTCGGCCAGGCGGGCAAGGCGGGCGATATCGAAAGTCAGATCAGCGCATTGGAACTGCGCGTCCTTGAACGCCTGCAAGGCTTCCAGGCGATGACGGTCGATCCCGAGCAAGTTGCGGTGTTTGAGGGTAAGCGCGACGAGATGATCGCGGCCTTCAAGGTCCAGCAAAGCGAATCTTCGTTGTTGAGCAAAAGTGCGCTGATTGGCAAGTTGCTCAACAAGGCGCAGATGTTCAGCCAGATCATTGCCAGCCAGTCGGGGTTGAGCCGTGATGTGCAGGGTGATGTGCGCCAACTCAGCGAACTGGTGACCAGCGTCACCCCGCAAGTCACCCAGACCTTGGGCGAGGGCCGGGCCATGGGTGCGTACTCCCTGGGCCAGGGCTTTCTCAACTCATCGTCCAGCACGCGTTTTGACGAACTGTTGCAACAGTTGGAAAAGCTCCAGGCTGAATACGGCTTGAAAGTGCAAGACGCCCTGAACTCCAGCAAGGCCGCCCATGACGCGTTGGATACCTTGGCCCAAGCCAGCCAGGCCAGCCTCAAGCAGGGCAGCGAACTGTTCGAGGAACAGGTGGTGATGGCCGAGACCCTGGAGGCGCCGTGGCAGGGTTTTTATGATCAAGTGACAGCCTTGATGGCCAGGACCTATCAACTGGACGATGCGACCCTGTCCTTCCTCGACCAGCAGCTGCAACAGCGCCTGGCCCAGAACCGAACGCACATGGTGGTGCTGGTTGCGGCGCTGGCGGCGGTGTTCCTGTTGATCTTCTATCTGTACGGCGGCTTCTACGCCTCGACCCGCACCACCCTGCGCCGCCTGGGCGCGATGATGGATAAGGTCGCCGCCGGGGACATGACGGTCAACTTCAAGTCCCAGAGCCGCGATGAGTTGGGTGAGTTGGGTGAGGTGTTCAATGGCACCGTAGCGAAAATCCACGACCTGATTGAACGGGTAGGGCACACCGTCCAGGAAGTCGAGCATCAGGCCGGGCAAGTGGAGTCGGTTTCGGCGCGCAGCAATCAGGCGGTGTCGGGCCAGCGCAGCCAGATCGAACAGGTGGCAACGGCCATGAACCAGATGTCGGCGACCGCCCACGAAGTCGCGCGCAGTGCGGCGGCGGCTGTCAGCAGTGCTCACAGCGTTAACGATGAAACCCTCAGCGGGCGTGGCCTGGTGCAATCCCAGCAGGGCAGCATCGCGCAACTGGCGTCCGAGATCGACCAATCAGTGCTGGTGATCAATCAACTGGCTATCGACAGTCAATCGATCAGCAGCGTGCTGGAAGTGATCAAAAGCATTGCCGAACAAACCAACCTGCTGGCCTTGAACGCGGCCATCGAGGCGGCGCGGGCGGGCGAGCAGGGGCGTGGGTTTGCCGTGGTGGCCGATGAGGTGCGCACCCTGGCCCGGCGCACCCAGCACTCCACTGAAGAGATCGAGCAGATGATCGCCAAATTGCACCAGGGCGTGGGTGCGGCGGTGAAGGCCATGGGCAGCAGCCATAAAATGGCCAGCGGTACGGTCGGGCAGTCGGAAAAAGTCCAACTTGCCCTGGAAAATATCCTGGGCGCCGTGGGGATGATCGTCGATCAGAACCAGCAAATCGCTGCGGCGGTGGAGCAACAGACGGCGGTGGCCCATGACATCGACCAGAACATCGTCGAGATCAATCGGGCTGGCGAGCACGCGGCCCAAGGTGCGCATCAGACCGAAGAGGCCAGCCGGCAATTGTCTTTGCAGGTGATTGAACTGAAAAAGCTGATCGGTGCATTTCGCGTGTAAGACTTTGATGTAGGTTTTATCTGTTAGCTGTGTGGTGCATGTCCTGTTTTCCCGGGTGAGCTTTTTTCGCAACGAGATTGGGTGAGAATTTGTTTCACACCCCATCCAGCGCTTCCGGGAGGCAGGGCCATGACCGCGACAACCCCAGGCGTGAAAGGGCATTGCGCCCATTGCGATATCACCTTCGTACTCAAGCCCTGGCAGCTCAATGCCATTGCCCTCAACGAGCCTTTTGACTGTCCGTATTGCCACAAAGTCCTGCTGCTCAATTGTCCCAGGCAACTGCGCCAGTTGAAGTCCCTGGACAACCTGGCCTTGCTGCGCCCAAGCATGCTCGTGTTGACCTGCGTGGCCTTGTTGGTGGCCCTGGTGGTGGAGTGGGTCGGCTTGATCAGCAAGGTCGGGCAATTGAACGTATCGCTGGTGGCGATCCTGATTCACTTCCTCACCCTGCGCTACGCCCGCCACCGGCATCGCATGACCCTCACGCTACAGGCGGTCAACCCCATCATCGAGCGGCCAGTTGAACAGTTCGCAGGCGTTGCGGGTGCTCGCCTCGGCCAGCGCTGAAGGGCTGATCCCCATCCGTTCAGCCAGGGCGCTGCAGATTGCCGGCAAGTGCTCTGGGCTGTTGCGTTGACCGGGGTACATGGCGGGCGCCATGTCTGGCGAGTCGGTTTCCAGTACCACCGATTCCAACGGCAGTTGGGCGATGACCTTGTGCATGCGTAATGCCTGGGGCCAGGTCGGCGCGCCGCCCAGGCCGAGCTTGAACCCCAGCTTGATGTATTCACGGGCTTCTTCGCGGCTGCCGGCGAAAGCATGGATGATCCCACCCCGGGGCAGGCGGATGCGTTTTAGGGTAGAGATAACGGCTGCGTGGCTGCGTCGCACATGCAGCAGTGCCGGCAGTCGGAAGTCTGCAGCCAACTGCAACTGGGCTTCGAACAGGGTTTGCTGGCGCTCGCGGTCCAGGTGCTCAAGAAAGTAATCCAGGCCGATTTCACCTACGGCACAGAGCTGGCGGTGGCCCTTGAGGCGCGTCAGCCAGTCACCTAGTTCGATCAGGTCTGCGCAGCGATGTTCATCCAGATACACCGGGTGCAGGCCGAAGGCCACATGCAGGTCCGGGTCCTGTTGCGCCAGGTCCCACAACCGCTGCCAATTGCGCTGGTACACCCCCAGCACCACCATGCGCCGCACGCCGAGCTGACGGCTATGCTTGAGCACCTCGTCGCGATCAGCGTCGAAATCCTCGAAGTCGAGGTGTGTGTGGCTGTCGATCAGCTCCACGCCTATGCCTCGTGAATCCGCTGCTTGAAGGTCCGGCCAATCGCATGCACGCCCGGCTGGTAGTGCTGCTCTTCAATCGCCGCCAGTGCCAGGCGCAGGGCCGTATCGGCGATCAGCGCGTGTTGCTGGGCCATGGCGTTGACCGGCAGCGGCAGGAAGTCCAGCAACTGGGTGTCACCGAAAGTGCCGAGGCGCAGCGGTCGGGACTTGAGCGGGAAGTCATGCAGCGCGTCAAACACCCCTTGCAGCAGGACGTAGGAAGTGGTCACCAACGCGTCGGGCAAATGCCCCAGGCGTTGCAGGAGTTCTTCCATCAACTGGCGGCCACAGTCGCGACTGAAGGCTTCGCCATGCTCGATCAGAATGTCACCCTTGAAGTCGTGCAGTGCTTGCTGGAAACCTGCTGCGCGCTCCTGGCTGATGCTCAATTCGGGGTGGGCGCCGATCAAGACGATCTGCCGGGGCAGCGGTTGCAGCAGGCTGCTGGTCAATTGCTGGCAGGCCTGGCGGTCATCGCTGACCACCGAACAGAACTGCTCGGGCGCCATCACCCGGTCGATGGCGATCACCGGCAGGCCCTTGGCTTGCAGCTCGCGATAACAGTCATCGCTGGCGGGCAGGCAACTGGCAACGAACAATGCGTCGCAACGCCGCGCGCGGAACAGTTTCAGCAACTGGCGTTCGCTGTTGGCATCGTCGTCGGAACTGGCGATCAGCAACTGATAGCCACGGGCCCGTGCGCCTTGTTCCAACAGCTTGGCGATCCGTGCGTAACTGGGGTTTTCCAGGTCCGGCAGGATAAACCCCAAGGTGCGGGTATGCCGGCTGCGCAACCCGGCGGCCTGGGGGTTGGGGGTAAAGCCATGCTCCTCGACCACCGCGCGCACCCGTTCGACGGTGGCGCTGCTGATCCGTTGCTGTTCGGCCTTGCCATTGATGACGTAGCTGGCGGTGGTCACGGACACACCGGCTATGCGTGCAATATCACTGAGTTTCAAACCGGGATTTCCTTGTTTTTTAGAGCTTGCCCCGACATTTTGTCCAATCGTAACCGATTCCTGCACACGACCATTGTCGCAACTCAAGCGCCGAGTGGTGCTTCAAGGATGCAGAATTACTCAGTAATCTGCCATAAATTCTAGATTAAACGTTTCAGCAGGCGTATTTTTACGATGATCGCTGCTGAGTGCCTACTGCCAATTGACCACTCAGTCAGTTATTTTTGCACGGTTTAATCAAAACAATACCTAGTGCGCCCCCCGCACTAACTAGGAGAAAGGCATGCTTGAGCTCACCGTAGAGCAGATATCCATGGGCCAGGTGGCTGTGGATAAGTCTGCTGCCTTGCAACTGCTCGCCGAAAAACTGGTGGCCGATGGCCTGGTCGCCGAAGGTTACCTGAGCGGCCTGCAAGCCCGTGAAGCGCAAGGCTCGACCTTCCTCGGCCAAGGTATTGCGATCCCCCATGGCACCCCCGAAACCCGCGATCAGGTGTTCGCTACCGGCGTGCGCCTGTTGCAGTTTCCCCACGGTGTGGATTGGGGCGATGGCCAGATCGTCTACCTGGCGATTGGCATTGCCGCCAAATCCGACGAGCACCTGCGCCTGCTGCAACTGCTGACCCGTGCCCTTGGCGAAACCGACCTGGGCCAGGCGCTGTGCCGCGCCACCTCGGCCGAGGCCTTGCTCAAGCTGTTGCAAGGCGCTCCCCAGGAGTTGGCGCTGGATGCCCAGATGATTGGCCTGGGCGTATCCGCCGACGATTTTGAAGAACTGGTGTGGCGCGGCGCTCGCCTGCTGCGCCAGGCCGACTGTGTGAGCAATGGCTTCGCCGCCGTGCTACAGCAAGTCGATGCGCTGCCCCTGGGCGATGGCCTGTGGTGGTTGCACAGCGAACAAACGGTCAAGCGTCCGGGCCTGGCCTTTGTCACCCCGGACAAACCCATGCGCTACCTGGGCCAACCGTTGAGCGGCCTGTTTTGCCTGGCCAGCCTCGGCGAAGCTCATCAGGCATTGCTTGAGCGCTTGTGCGCCTTGCTGATTGAAGGGCGCGGCCAGGAACTGGGACGGGCCACCAGCAGCCGAGCGGTCCTCGAAGTGCTGGGTGGCGAACTGCCTGTCGACTGGCCCAGCGCGCGCATCGCCCTGGCCAACGCCCACGGCCTGCATGCGCGGCCGGCCAAGGTCCTGGCGCAACTGGCCAAGCAGTTCGACGGTGAAATCCGCGTGCGGATCGTGGACGGGCAGGGCGGCGCGGTGTCGGTCAAGAGCCTGAGCAAGTTGCTCAGCCTTGGCGCCCGACGCGGTCAGGTGCTGGAATTTGTCGCCGAACCCGGTAGTGCCGACGACGCATTGCCCGCGCTATTGGCGGCGGTGCAAGCCGGCCTGGGCGAAGAGGTCGAGCCGCTGCCAGCCGTCAGTGCCCGTCTGGACGTGGTCGAGAGCGAGCCGCCACTGCGCGCGCCAGCTTCCGGCAGCCTGATCCAGGCCATCGCCGCCGCGCCTGGGATCGCCATCGGCCCGGCCCATATCCAAGTGTTGCAGCCGTTTGACTATCCACTGCGCGGCGAGTCGACCAGCGCCGAGCGCGAGCGTTTATCCGCGGCATTGCGCGATGTGCGCGGCGATATCCAGGGTTTGATCGAACGTAGCAAATCCAAGGCGATCCGCGAGATTTTCATCACCCATCAGGAAATGCTCGACGACCCGGAACTGACCGACGAAGTCGACACCCGGCTCAAGCAAGGCGAAAGCGCGCAAGCGGCGTGGATGAGTGTGATCGAAGCCGCCGCCAGGCAGCAGGAGTCCTTGCAGGACGCATTACTCGCCGAACGCGCTGCCGACCTGCGCGACATTGGCCGTCGGGTGCTGGCACAACTGTGTGGTGTGCAAACCCCACAAGAGCCGGACGAACCCTACATTCTGGTCATGGATGAAGTCGGCCCTTCGGACGTTGCCCGGCTGGATCCGGCGCGGGTCGCCGGGATCCTCACCGCACGCGGCGGCGCTACCGCCCACAGCGCCATCGTTGCCCGTGCCTTGGGGATCCCGGCGCTGGTCGGCGCAGGTCCCGCGGTGCTGCTGCTGGCCTCGGGCACGCCGCTGTTGCTCGACGGCCAACGCGGGCGCCTGCATGTGGATGCCGATGCTGCGACCTTGCAGCGCGCCACCCAAGAGCGTGATACCCGCGAACAGCGCCTGCAGGCTGCCGCCGCGCAACGTCATGAACCGGCCTTGACCCGCGACGGGCATGGGGTCGAAGTATTCGCCAATATCGGCGAAAGCGCAGGGGTGGCGGCCGCTGTCGAGCAGGGTGCCGAAGGCATTGGCCTGCTGCGTACCGAACTGATTTTCATGGCCCATTCGCAAGCGCCGGATGAAGCCACCCAGGAAGCCGAATACCGCCGTGTGCTCGATGGCCTGGGCGGCCGGCCGCTGGTGGTGCGTACCCTGGATGTCGGCGGGGACAAACCCTTGCCTTACTGGCCGATTGCCAAGGAGGAAAACCCATTCCTCGGCGTGCGCGGCATTCGCCTGACCCTGCAACGCCCGCAGATCATGGAGGCGCAACTGCGCGCGCTGCTGCGCTCGGCGGACAGCCGGCCGCTGCGCATCATGTTCCCCATGGTCGGCAGCGTTGATGAGTGGCGTGCGGCCCGCGACATGACCGAGCGCCTGCGCCTGGAAATCCCGGTGGCGGACCTGCAACTGGGCATCATGATCGAGGTGCCCTCCGCCGCGTTGCTGGCGCCGGTGCTGGCCAAGGAGGTGGACTTTTTCAGTGTCGGCACCAACGACCTGACCCAGTACACCCTGGCTATCGACCGTGGCCACCCAACCTTGTCGGCCCTGGCTGACGGCCTGCACCCGGCGGTGCTGCAACTGATCGACATCACGGTGCGTGCGGCCCATGCCCATGGCAAATGGGTGGGTGTGTGCGGCGAGTTGGCGGCGGATCCGTTGGCGGTGCCGGTGCTGGTGGGCCTGGGTGTGGATGAGTTGAGTGTGTCGGCCCGCAGTATTCCTGAAGTGAAGGCGCGGGTGCGTGAATTCAGTCTGAGCGAGGCCCGGAGCCTGGCGCAACAAGCACTGGCGCTGGGTTCCCCGGCCCAAGTGCGTGCCCTTGTGGAGGCCGTGTAAATGGCGAAGATTCTGACCCTGACGCTGAACCCGGCGTTGGACCTGACGGTGCGTTTGGCGTGCCTGGAACCGGGTGCGGTCAACCGCAGCGAAACCCTGCTCACCCATGCCGCCGGCAAGGGCGTGAATGTGGCGCAAGTGTTGGCTGATTTGGGCCATAACGTGAGTGTGGGTGGATTTCTCGGCGCGCAAAACCCCCAGGCTTTCGATGCCCTGATCGCCAGCCGAGGGTTTGGCGATGCATTTATTCGTGTGCCGGGCGAAACCCGCAGCAATATCAAGATTGCCGAGCAGGATGGCCGGGTCACCGACATCAACGCACCGGGGCCGCAGGTGAGTGAGCAGGCACAAGAACAATTGCTCAAGCTGATCGCGGTGATCGGTCCTGAGTTCGATGCAGTGGTGGTCGCTGGCAGTTTGCCGCGGGGCGTCAGCCCGCAGTGGTTTCAGGGCTTGCTGGAAACGCTCAAGGACCTTGGTTTGAAAGTCGCCCTGGACACCAGTGGCCAAGCGTTGCGCGCTGGCTTGAAGGCCGCGCCGTGGTTGATCAAGCCCAACACTGAAGAACTCGCCGATGCGCTCGACTGCCCCACGCAGACCGTCGCCCAACAAGCCCTGGCGGCTGAGCGTTTGCACGCCCAAGGCGTGGAGCATGTGGTGGTGTCCCACGGGGCCGACGGCGTGAACTGGTTCAGCCGGAGCGCAGCGTTGCACGCCACACCACCCAAGGTCAGCGTCGCCAGTACCGTGGGCGCCGGCGACTCCTTGCTGGCGGGCATGCTGCACGGCCTGCTCAGCGGCGAAGCGCCCGAGCAAACCCTGCGCCGCGCCACCGCGATAGCCGCCATGGCGGTCACGCAGATCGGTTTCGGCATCAGCGACGACGCGCAACTGGCGCGCCTTGAAAGCGGCGTCGCTGTGCGCCCGCTGACAGAACAATAAGAGGGTTTGTGATGAAGTTAGCCATTGTTACCGCCTGCCCCAACGGCATGGTCACCAGTGTGCTGTGCGCCCGTTTGCTGGACGCCGCCGCGCAGCGCCAGGGCTGGAGCACCAGTGTCGAAGTGGTGGATGTAAACCACCCCGAACGCGCACTGTCCCAGGCCACTCTCGACGCGGCCGAATGGGTGTTGCTGGTCGCCAGCACGCCGGTGGACATGCAGCGCTTTGTCGGCAAACGCGTGTACCAGAGCACCCCGGCCCAGGCGTTGCAGGACGTTGAAGCGGTGCTGCAACGGGGCGCGCAAGAGGCCCAGTTGTACGTTGCCAGCGCTGCAGTGCCGACGGCAAAAAACGCACCGCGCATCGTTGCTATCACGGCCTGTCCAACGGGCGTGGCCCACACCTTTATGGCCGCCGAAGCGTTGCAGCAGGCCGCCAAGGCCAAGGGTTTTGACTTGCAGGTGGAAACCCAGGGCTCGGTGGGCGCGCGTACGCCTTTGAGCGAACAAGCCATTCGCGACGCCGACGTGGTGCTGCTGGCGGCCGATATCGAAGTCGCCACCGAGCGCTTTGCCGGCAAGAAAATCTATCGTTGTGGCACCGGCATTGCGCTCAAGCAGTCTGCCGCGATCCTCGATAAAGCCCTGGCCGAGGCCCGGCAGGAAAGCGCCGCCAGTGGCGCGACAGCCAAGCCGGAGAAAACCGGGGTCTACAAACACCTGCTGACCGGGGTGTCGTTCATGTTGCCGATGGTGGTGGCGGGCGGGCTGCTAATCGCCCTGTCGTTTGTCTTCGGCATCCACGCTTTCGAAGAGTCAGGCACTCTGGCGGCGGCCCTGAAGACCGTCGGCGACCATGCCTTCACCCTGATGGTGCCGCTACTTGCGGGTTACATCGCCTACTCGATTGCCGACCGTCCGGGGCTCGCGCCGGGGATGATCGGCGGCCTGTTGGCCAGTACCCTGGGCGCAGGTTTTATCGGTGGGATCTTCGCCGGTTTCCTCGCTGGCTACAGCGTCAAGCTGATCACCCGTGCGGTGCCGTTGCCGCAGAGCCTGGAGTCGCTCAAGCCGATCCTGATCATCCCGTTGCTGGCGAGCCTGGTCACTGGCCTGGCGATGATCTACCTGATCGGCCCGCCCGTGGCGCAGATGCTGGTGGGCCTGACGGATTTTCTCAGCACCATGGGCACCACCAATGCGGTGCTGTTGGGCATCCTGTTGGGCGGGATGATGTGCGCCGACCTTGGCGGGCCGATCAACAAGGCGGCCTACGCCTTTTCTGTTGGCCTGCTGGCCTCCCAGAGCGGCGCGCCGATGGCCGCCACCATGGCGGCAGGCATGGTGCCGCCGATTGGCATGGCCATCGCCACGTTCCTGGCCCGGCGCAAGTTTGCCCAGACCGAGCGCGAAGCCGGCAAGGCCGCGCTGATCCTGGGCATGTGCTTTATCTCCGAAGGCGCCATCCCGTTTGCGGCCAAGGACCCGCTGCGCGTGATCCCGGCCAGCATCGCCGGCGGCGCATTGACCGGCGCCTTGTCGATGTACTTCGGCTGCAAGTTGATGGCGCCCCACGGCGGGCTGTTTGTGATGCTGATCCCGAACACGATCAATCATGCGCTGCTGTATCTGTTGGCGATCGTCGCGGGTAGCCTACTCACCGGGTTGGTGTATGCCGTGATCAAGCGTCCGGAGGCGGCAGAACTGGCACTCGCCTGACCCTGTAGGCGCGGCATGTCATCTGCGCTTCATCCGCCCATGCTTTAGTTTCCCTTTTGATGCTTGGAGGGAAGCCCATGAGCCACTTTAACCTCGGCCGTCGCCGTGTGATCCAGGGTGTCGGCGCCGGCCTGTTGCTGCCGGGGCTGGCACCGGCAGTGATAGCTTCGGTCAAGGACCGGCCGCTGTTGACCGATGGGGTGCAGTCCGGCGACTTGCTGGGTGACCGCGCAATGATCTGGAGCCGCTGCGACCGACCGGCGCGCATGGTGGTCGAGTGGGACACCCGCAGTGTATTCAGCAACCCACGCAGGTTCGTCTCGCCCTTGGCCGACAGCCGCAGCGATTTCACCGCCCGCGTCGAGTTGACCGGTTTGCCAGCCGACCAGGCGATCTTCTATCGCGTACAGTTCGAGGACGCCCAGACGGGCGTCGCCAGCGAGCCCTGGTTCGGTCACCTGCGCAGCGTGCCGCAACAACGGCGCGATATCCGCTTTGTGTGGAGCGGCGATACCGTCGGCCAAGGCTTCGGGATCAACCCGGATATTGGCGGGATGCGCATCTACGAAGCCATGCGCCTGCGCCTGCCGGATTTTTTTATCCACAGTGGCGATACCATCTACGCTGACGGCCCGGTGCCGGCCCAAGTGACCACCGAAGGCGGGCGCATCTGGCGCAATCTCACCACCGAGGCCAAGAGCAAAGTGGCCGAAACCCTGGATGAATACCGTGGCAACTATCGCTACAACCTGATGGATGAGAACGTGCGTCGCTTCAATGCGCAGGTGCCGCAGATCTGGCAATGGGACGATCACGAAGTGGTCAACAACTGGTCGCCCGGCAAGCAACTGGACGAGCGTTACCAGACCAAGGACATCACCGCCCTGGTGGGCCGTGCACGCCAGGCCTGGCTGGAATATGCACCGATGCGTTTGCAGAGTGCCGACCAGGGCGGACGTATCTACCGCAAGCTCAGCTACGGGCCGTTGCTGGATGTGTTCGTGCTGGATATGCGCAGCTATCGCGGGGCCAACGATGACAACCTGGGCGGGGCAAAACCGTTTCTTGGGCGAGCGCAACTGGACTGGCTCAAGGGTGAACTCAAGGCGTCGAAGGCGCAGTGGAAGGTGATCGCCGCCGACATGCCCATCGGCCTTGGCGTGCCCGACGGTGAGGTCAGCCCCGGTGTGCCACGCTGGGAAGCGGTGGCCAACGGCGACCCGGGGCCGGCCCAGGGACGCGAGTTGGAAATTGCCGAACTGCTGGGCTTTTTACGTGCGCAACAGGTGCGCAACTATGTGTGGCTGACTGCCGATGTGCATTACTGCGCGGCGCATCACTACCACCCGGATCGGGCGGCGTTCCAGGATTTCGAGCCGTTCTGGGAGTTCGTCGCGGGGCCGTTGAATGCGGGGAGCTTTGGGCCCAACCCGCTGGATAAAACCTTCGGCCCGCAGGTGGTGTTTGAAAAGGCCCCGCCGGCGCAAAACACTTCGCCGTTTGCCGGGTTTCAGTTTTTTGGGGAGGTGCAGATCGATGGGCAGACGACAGAGTTGACGGTCACGTTGCGCGACCTGGATGGCGTCTCGGTGTTCGAACAAAAACTCCAACCGAGCTGATAAAACCTGTGGGAGCGGGCTTGCTCGCTCCCACAGGTTGATGGGTGTAGGTCAGTAGACATCCCGGCGATAGCGACCCTGTTCGATCAGCCGTTCTACAGCCTCACTTCCCAGGATATCAACCAAGGCCTGATCGACCCCAGTCGCCATGCCCTGCAAACTCCCGCAGACATAAATCACCGCGCCATCGGCCAGCCATTTGCGCAGCACATCGGCGGATTCGCGCAGGCGATCCTGGACGTAGATCTTCTCTGCCTGATCCCGCGAAAACGCCAGGTCCAGCAACGCCAGGTCGCCACTGGCCAGCCAGCCTTGCAGCTCGTCCTGGCAGTGGTAGTCATGGGCGATGTTGCGTTCGCCAAACAACAACCAGTTACGCTGTTGGCCGTCGGTAATCCTGGCTTTGAGCAAGCTGCGCAAACCAGCCAGGCCGGTGCCGTTGCCCAGCAAAATCATCGGCACCGGGTCAGTTGGCAGGTGGAAGCCGCTGTTACGCCGTACGCGCAGGCTGATCGCCGAGCCCAGTGGTGCGTGCTCGGTCAGCCAGCCCGATGCCAGGCCCAGGCTGCCGTCGGTATGACGCTCCTGGCGCACGATCAACTGCAGCACACCATCGCTGGCAATCGAGGCGATGGAGTATTCGCGCATGGCCAACGGCACCAGTGCATCCACCAGGGAACGCGCATGCAGGCCGACCAGATGCACGCGATTGTCCGGCAGCTGACGGCTGGCAAGCACCTGTTCCAGGGGGCGCGCCAAGCCATCGATCAGTACTTCGTCGGTGCCGGCAATGCCCAGGCCATCGAGGAAATGTTCGACGGCCCACGGGCAATTGCGCGGCATGACTTCCACCAGGTCGCCGGCCAGCCAGTCACGCGGGGCGGGCGGGTTGAGCCCCAGCAGGTAGACACCCGAGCCGCTGCTGTCCGGGTTGAGCAGGGTGCGCTGGCTCAAGGTCCAGTTTTCGTAACTGGCGCTGGCCCAGGCGGCTGCCGGTGCGTGGCCGGTGATCTGGCCCAGTTGTTGTTGCCAGTGCCGCAAGGCGTCCTCGTCGCCGCTGTCGACTTCAACCGGGGCAAACAAGGCGTTGCCGCCCTGGTTGGTCAGCCAGAAGTGCAGGCGCCGGGCAAAGCCGCAGAAGTGTTCATATTGACGATCGCCCAGGGCCAGCACCGAGTAGTTCAGGCCCTTGAGACTGAGGTCGCTGCCCAGCACGCTGCGTTCGAAGCCGCGCGCGCTGTCGGGTGCTTCGCCATCGCCGAAGGTGCTGACTACAAACAGCGCATGGTCTGATTGGCGCAAATCATCTTCGTTGACGCTACCCAGGGATTGCACCTTCACCGGCAACCCGGCGGCCTGCAATTGGCTGGCGGTCTGCCAGGCCAGTTGTTCGGCAAAGCCGCTCTGGCTGGCGAAACCGATCAGCCACGCGGGTGCATCACTGCGGTTGCTGCCCAGGCTTTTGCGGGCATCGCGCACCTGGCGCTTTTTGCGGCGGCGGTCGAGGTACAGCAGCCAGCCGGTAATAAAGAACAACGGCATGCACAGCGAAGTGACGGTGAGGATGATCCGCCCCACCAGGCCGAAATAACTGCCGACATGCAGCGCGTAGATGCTGGTCAGCAATTGCGCCTTGAGGCTTTTGTCGCCATAGCGCTCAACGCTTTTGACTACGCCGGTGGCCGGGTCCAGGTTGATCTGGTTCAGCGCACGGTCATGGGGAGAGCTCTGCAACAGGTAGTAGACCGTGGCCGGTTGCCCAGCCACGGGCGGCATACGAATGTTGTAGGCGCTCAAGTCCGGGCCGGCGGTGCTGTAGATGCTGCTCCAGATGGCGTCGTAGTTGGCGACGGGGGCTGGCCCCGCAGGCGCTGGGCCACGGTTGCGCACCCGCTCGTTTTGCGGGGCATCGGACAACAACCGGGTCAGGCCCTTGCTGTACCACTCATAGGACCAGTACAGGCCGGTGAGCGCGGCCAACAGATAGAACAGCAAGCACCAGGTGCCGAACACCGAGTGCAGGTCCCAGTTGAAACTGCGGCCTTTCTTGCGCCAGTCCAGGGTCAGCCAGGCACGCCAGCTCGCCACCTGGCGCGGCCAGCGCAGGTACAGGCCGGAGAGGCAGAAGAAAATCAGGATCAGCGTACAGGCACCGGTGATTTGCCGGCCGGTGTCACCGATGGCCAGGAAGCGGTGCAGTTGCAGCATCAGGCCGAAAAAATCCTGGCCGACGGCATCGCCCAGGTAGTCACCGGTGTACGGGTCGAAGTAGCGCATCTGGCCCCGGCGCTCGCCCGGTGGCGGGGTGAAGAAGACCCGTGCGGCGTTGCCGCTTTCGCTTTCCACCCACAGCATGGACACGGCCTTGCCTTCGGTGGCTTCGAGCTTGCGCACCAGTTCCGCCGGTGGCAGCACGCCGGCCGGTTGCTTTTGCACGGTCAGCACCGTCGGGTTGAGTGCCCGCAGGATCTCATCCTGGAACGAGTACGCAGCCCCGGTGATCCCCATCAAGGCCAACACCAGCCCGGCGGTAATGCCGAAAAACCAGTGCAACTGAAATAGGGTTTTCTTCAACACGTCGGACGGCCTCGCTGAGCTGGATATGAATTTTACGGCGCGCATTATGCCGTGAGTTGTCGAGAAAGATTCTTTTTTACATACGAAAGCCCCGGGCATCCGATGCACGGGGCTTTTGCATGAAACGTCCAGCCGCTTAGAAGTGGAAGCTGGTGGTCAACAGCGCCGTACGACCGGCTGCCTGGTTGGCGAAGTGCGCGCCGTAGGCCTTGTCGTAGTAGGTTTTGTCGGTCAGGTTCTGCACGTTCAACTGCAGGTCGACGTTCTTGGTCAGCTTGTAACTGGCCATGGCGTCGTAGCGGGTGTAGGACGGCACGTAGACGGTGTTGCCCGCGTCGCCGTAGACGTCGTCGACATAGAACGCGCCGCCGCCGACAGTCAGCTTCGAGGTGATGTCATACGTTGTCCACAGGCTGAAGGCGTTCTTTGGCGTGTTGGGCATTTCGTTGCCTTTGTTGGAACCGGCAGTGACGACGCCCTGACGGTTGCCGTTTTTGCCCGGGTCTACCAGCTCGCTTTTCAGGTAGCTGTAGCCGGCGAACACTTGCCACTGCTCGGTGAGCTTGCCGCTGGCCGACAACTCCAGGCCATCGACGCGGGACTCGCCAGCGTTCTCATAGGTGTTGGAGTTCACCAGGATGCGCGCGTTTTTCTTCTCGGTACGGAACACCGCAGCGGTCAGGGACAGGCGGTCGTGGAACAGGTCCCACTTGGTGCCTAGCTCGTAGTTGACGGTTTCTTCTGGTTTCAGGTCGCTGGTGTTGATGCCGGTGGGCGGTGCATTCGAGTCCACACCTTCACCGACCAGGCCGCCGGGAGGCGAGGCCGAAGTGGCATAGGAGGTGTAGATGCTGCCGTTTTCCATCGGCTTCCAGACCAGGCCGGCCTGCCAGTTGAAGAACTGGCTGTCGTCCTTGAACTTGGTGCGGCCGGTGGCTGCGTTGCTATTGGCCTCGGTGTCGAAGGTGTCGTAGCGCAGGCCGACGTTCAGCAGCCATTGCGGGTCGAGTTCGATGGTGTCGAATACATAGGCGGCGCGGCTGGTGGCCTTGGTGTTGGTACCCAGGTAGTTGCGGGCGACGCTGCCGGTCCAGGCATCGTCCGGGTTCGGGTTGCTCAACGAGGTGCATTGGCCGCCCTTGCCGCCACCGGCCACGGTGCAAACCGGGTTGCTATTGGGGCTGACGGTATAACCGCTGACGCGGGTTTCTTCTCCGGTAAATTCCAGGCCGGTGGAGTAGCTGTGCTTGAAGCCCAGGGCCTGGAAATTGCCAAACAGATCGGTCTGGTTGGTGGTGGTCGTGGTGGTGGACACGCGGCTGTTGGCCCGACGCCACACGGTACCGAACTGGTTGACGTTGTGCTGGCTGTCATCCGGCTGAGTGAGCACGTAGTCCTGGCCGGTGCTGCCGTGGCGCAGGGTGTTCTTGATCGTCATGTTGTCGTTCAGGTCGTGCTCGATGGAGAACGTACTGATGTCGGCGCGGGTCTTGCGGAAGTCACGATCCTTGAGGCCGTAGAAGTTGCTGCTGTCGCCGCCGTCGGTGGGTTTGTCATGCACGTGGGCAGCGTTTGCAGCGCTGCTGCTGTAGCTGTAGGGAATCCCCGAATCCGGCAGGTCGTTGCTTTCCATGTGGTAGTAGCTGAGGTTGACGCGGGTCGGGGTGCCCAGGCCAAAGGTCAGCGACGGTGCCACGCCCCAGCGGTCGTAATTGACCGCGTCGCGACCGGCCACGTTCTGTTCGTGGCTCATCAGGTTCAGGCGGAATGCGGCGGTGTCGAGGAACTGGCGGTTGACGTCGAGGGCATAGCGGCGGGTCTGGTCCGAACCGTAGGTAAAGCCGCCGTTGAGGAAGTCCCGCGCTTGTGGGGTCTTGCTCACCAGGTTGAGGCTGCCACCGGCCGAGCCACGGCCACCGAACGAAGAGTTCGGGCCCTTGCTGACTTCAATGGACTCGATATCGAAAATTTCCCGGCTCTGGCCACCGGTGTCGCGCACGCCGTCCAGGTAGGTGTCGCCTTGGGCATCGAAACCGCGGATAAACGGGCGGTCGCCCTGGGGGTTGCCGCCTTCACCGGCACCAAAGGTAATGCCTGGCACTGTGCGTAAGGCGTCTTGCAGCGAGGTCGCGGCGGTGTCCTTGAGTACCTGCGCCGGCACCACGGTGACGGAGCGCGGGGTGTCGACCAGCGGCGCAGTGTATTTCTGCGAAGAGGCTTTTTCGGTCTGGTAGGACGTCGCGTCCTGTTCCTGGCCGGTGATGCTGGTAGCCCCGAGGGAAATGCTGTTGCGCTCGCCTTTTTGTTCGGTCTCTTCGGCCGCTTGAGCCATATGGGCTACGGAGCTGGCGCTGATGGCCACGCCAATGGCCGAAGCCAGCAGGCGCGGTGAACTGATCGGTGCTTTTGTAATTGTGCGCGACATGAAATTCCTTACCCCAAGGATGTGAAGGTCGCGAAATATATTGTAATCAATTATGTATAGCAATTGAGATACGTTGCTATTTGCACTGTATTTACAAAATTTACACTTGGGAAATTACGGTTTTTATTGGCTCATGCGTCTGCTCGTCCGATCAGGGTTTTACACAGTCAATAAGAATCAATACCATTGGCGCCCCTCTGCTCTCAGGTAACGCCTCATGCTGCTGCATATTCCCGGCCTGTTCTCTCGCGAAGAGGTCCTGCGCATTCGTGAAGCCCTGGAACAGGCGGACTGGGCTGACGGCAAGATCACCGCCGGGCATCAGTCGGCCAAGGCCAAGCACAATCTGCAATTGCCCGAAGGCCATCCACTGGCCAAGGAAATCGGCGCAGCCATGCTCGATCGCCTGTGGCAAAACCCGCAATTCATGTCGGCAGCACTGCCGCACAAAGTTTTCCCGCCGCTGCTCAATTGCTATACCGCCGGTGGCAGCTTCGACTTTCATATCGACAACGCCGTGCGCCAGCCCAAGGGCAGCCCGGAGCGGGTGCGCACCGATCTGTCCTCCACGCTGTTTTTCAGCGATCCGGACGAGTACGACGGCGGTGAACTGGAGATCCAGGACACCTTCGGCCTGCAGCGGGTCAAGTTGCCAGCCGGTGACATGGTGCTGTATCCAGGCTCCAGCCTGCACAAAGTCAACGCCGTGACCCGTGGCACACGCTATGCCTCGTTTTTCTGGACCCAGAGCCTGGTGCGTGAAGACAGCCAGCGCACCTTGCTGTTTGAAATGGACGGCGCGATCCAGCAATTGACCCGTGACGTACCGGATCACCCGGCGCTGATCCAGCTCACCGGCACCTATCACAACCTGTTGCGTCGCTGGGTCGAGGTCTGAGCATGGTTTTTCACCTGCGCCGCGAAGAAACCCTCGACGGTGAACAACTGCGGGCCATGCTCGAAGAGTCCCCGGCCCGTGCGGCTCAGGCGATCCTGATGGCGGCGAAGGAGGGCGTGCTCGACGCCCAGGCGCTGCTGGGGCAAATCCTTTTGGACGGGCGTGGTATCGCGCGCGATGAGGCGCTGGCGTTGCGCTGGTTCCGGATCGCTGCACGGGGCGGCCACCGGATGGCACGCAATATGGTGGGGCGCTGCCTGGAGCATGGCTGGGGTTGCCCCGCCGATGCGGTGGCCGCCGCCGGGGAATACCGCCTGGCCGCAGAAGCCGGGTTGGATTGGGGCTTGTACAACTACGCCAACCTGCTGGCCACTGGGCGCGGCGTGACGTTAGACCAACAGCAGGCATTGGCCTGTTATCGCCAGGCTGCCGAACTGGGGCATGCCAAGTCGATGAACCTGCTGGGGCGTTACCTGGAGCAAGGGCAGTTCTGCGCCCAGGACGTGTCCGCAGCGCTTGATTGGTATCGCCGCTCGGCGGAGGGTGGGGACTTTCGCGGGCAGTTCAGTTATGCGGCGGTGCTGGCAGATCAAGGCCAGGTCGAGGTTGCGCTGGAGTGGTTGCGCAAGGCGCTGGAGGGCGGGAACCTGAAGTTTTTGCGGCTGGCAACCAAGGTGCTAGCGCAAGTGGAACACCCACAGATTCGAGCGTTGTCTGAGGCCTATCGTTTGCGAGCCCTTGAGTTGGTTTGCGAGTAAAGCGTCACGGGTGCTTGTGATGCGTCTTAAGGGAATGGGGTTGTAAAGACTACAGATGGAGCCGATGGTTCTGATGTTTCATGCAGATGCAGCTTATAAGTTCCTGGGTAGATGCGTGGCAAAGTTGTGCCTCTTTTCCACAAATCGTGGGGACGGTGCTTTCTAGAAAAACACGGTTTCTACTGAGCCTCAGGAGTTTTCATTATGCTAATCAATCAGGCACCTGATCGTACGGGATATGAGGAAGTTCAACGGATTCTTGAAAACGATAAGCGTGGAGTTACAAAAAAGTCTGCAGATGATGAGCCGTCACTGACCAGCGCGCAGGTTGCAGACCGGCTTAACCGAAGCGATAAGCGCTGGGTTGATAGCAATCATAATGGCAGGATTGAGCTCACCTATGAGTTTTCCACAGCCGAGCCAAACGAGTTCGAAAAACTTAAGAGTGACACAGCTGCAGCCAAGCTCGAAAAAATCGTACCGATGAGTCTCAGGCAGAAGGAATATGTCAGGGCGGCGCAACAAGAGTATGCCGATGTTGCCAATGTAACGTTCACCGAAAAAACGGGGGGCGGTGGTGAGGGGCATCTGACCCACAGAGGGTATAGCGCTGGCGACCAAGCCACCTCTGTTCGCGGGTTTGCTTACTATCCGGACCCGAAGGATCCAGTGCACCAAGGAAGTCTCTGGATGCGCAATCTGGACCAGACGAGCAAATTCGGGAACTGGGCCGATGATGATAAAAGCACACATGGGGACAATTATTGGCGTTCTACCCTGATTCATGAACTGGGACATAGCCTTGGTCTGGAGCATTCGGGGAGTGATGAGAATGAAAAAACGCAAATTCCAGATTATGCGGAAAATTGGGATAATTACACGGTAATGAGCTACAACACGCCATTGCTGAGTGATGCCGAAGATACTGTGATGCCAGTCAGTCTGATGATGGATGATATGCAGGCAGTTCAATCAAAATATGGTGCCAATTACTCCACACGCAAAGGCGATACAACCTACGGTTTCAACTCCAATACTGACCGTGATCACTACAGCCTGAAAACTGCCGAAGATAAACCGTTGTTCGCCGTGTGGGATGGCGACGGCTGGGATACCCTCGATTTCTCTGGGTTCAGTCAAGCGCAGACGATAAACCTCAACGCGGGTTCTTTTTCTTCGGTCGGTGGATTGAGGAATAACGTCGGAATTGCCAATGGTGTGACGATCGAAGAAGCCAGGGGCGGGAAAGGCAAGAACACGCTGATTGGCAATGATGCCTTCAATGTTCTTCGAGGCGGCCCCGATAGCGATATCCTGTATGGCGGCAGTGGTGGAGCGCAGATGTGGGGGGGGAAGGGCGGGAATACCTTTGTTTTTGATACTACGTCCAGTGGTAAGCCGAACTGGGTAATGGATTTTACCAGCGGCAAGGACAAACTCGACTTTTCAGGATTGCGCCAGCAATTAGGCCCGCTGAAATTTTGCTCCAAGTTGCCTCTTGATCACAGTAAACCGCAAGACCCGCTTAATCCGACGTATATTTCCAAGCCTGGTGATGTGCTCGTGAGCTACGACCGTGAGTTTCAGCGAACGCTTTTTAGGGTCGATACCAAGGGGGATGGCAGGATGGACATGTACATTGATGTCCAGGGGAAAGTTGCTCGCAAAGATATCGTCGTATAAAGATGTAAAAGCCCATGACATGTCATGGGCTTTTTATTTGCAATGCGCTTACACGTAGAAGGATTTCAGCGGTGGGAAGCCGTTGAATTCAACTGCGCTGTAGCTGGTGGTGTACGCACCGGTCGATAGCCAGTACAGGCGATCACCAATGGCCAGGTTCAGCGGCAGGCCATACTTGTAGTTTTCGTACATGATATCGGCGCTGTCGCAGGTAGGACCGGCGATGACCACTTCTTCCATCTCGCCTTTTTTCTCGGTCCAGATCGGGAACTTGATGGCTTCGTCCATGGTTTCGATCAGGCCGGAGAACTTGCCCACATCCGTGTACACCCAACGCTCGACGGCGGTGCGCGATTTACGTGCAACCAGCACCACTTCACTGACCAGGATCCCGGCGTTGGCGATCAACGAACGGCCTGGCTCCAGGATGATTTCCGGCAGTTCATCACCGAAGTCTTCCTTGAGGAAGCGGATGATTTCCTCGGCATAGGTTTCCAGGCTGTTGGTGCGGGTGATGTAGTTGGCCGGGAAGCCGCCGCCCATGTTGATCAGCTTGAGGTGGATGCCGTCTTCTTCTTTCAAACGCTCGAAAATCACCTTGACCTTGGCAATAGCCGCGTCCCACACGCTGATATCACGCTGCTGGGAACCGACGTGGAACGAGATGCCGTAGGGCACCAGGCCCAGGTCGCGCGCGAGGATCAGCAGGTCCATGGCCATGTCGGTCTGGCAGCCGAATTTGCGCGACAAAGGCCAGTCAGCCGTGGTCGAGCCTTCGGTGAGGATGCGCACATAGACTTTCGAACCCGGCGCGGCCTTGGCGATATTGCGCAGGTCGGCTTCGGAGTCAGTGGAGAACAGGCGCACGCCCTTCTCGTAGAAGTAGCGGATGTCCTTGGACTTTTTGATGGTGTTGCCGTAGCTGATACGGTCGGCGCTGACACCACGGTCCATGACCTTGTCCAGCTCGTAGATCGAGGCGATGTCGAAGCTCGAACCCTTGTCTTTCAACAGGTCGATGATCTCGACGGCAGGGTTGGCCTTGACGGCGTAGTACACCTTGGCGAATTCGAAACCGGCGCGCAGGTCATCGTAGGCCTGGCTGATCATCGCGGTGTCGATCACCACGAACGGGGTTTCTTGCTTGTCGGCGAACGCCTTCATTTTGTCAAACGTGGCGCGCGCGAAATAGTCTTCGACGTTGATCGACATGCTGGGAACTCCTAAGGGCAAACTAAATTGATCAATGGGTGCAAATGAACGTCCTCCGTATCCCCACTTTGGTTCGCCTACTTCCCAAGGCATGTCGCCGAAAGCAAAAAGGCCATGGGATAAGCTTCCCTTGGCCTTGCTGTCTCGTCGTCAGTACTTGAGCCGGATGGATCGTTTCCAGCATGGACGTTCGGCGCGAACTTTAGGGCGTGAGGAGCTTGAGATCAACTAAAAATGTCGCGTTTGTGCACGCGTTCGTCGCGAGGCGCAGTGCAGCTACTTATGTAACCGACCGGTGTGACGGATTGATGTTCCCCAAAGAAGAGGAATCAGGCTATTTCCTGACACCCAGCAGAACTAAATGTGGGAGCGAGCAAGCCCGCTCCCACAGTTTTGACCGAGAGGTGTCAGGTCAGGCCTGGGCGGTTTCTGCGGGCGACACAATACTGGTCTTGCCCCCACGGGACTTGCCGGAGCTCAGGTACTCGGCAATCGACTCCTGGGTCACTTCCCCCAAAAACACCCGCTCGGCATCCATCACCGGCAGCCACGAACGGTTGAACTCGTACATCCGTGACAGCAGGATGCGCAAGTGCTCGTCAAACGCCGCCGTGGCGTTGAATTCGCGCAGGTACTGGGCGCAGGTGCCGGTCTGACGATGCAGGTCGCGACGTCGCACATACCCCAGCGCCTTGTTCTCGGCGCAAGTGACCACCACATAGCGCCGGTCATGCTCGTCCATCAATTCCAGGGCATCGGCTACCGGGGTTTCCGGGCTGACCGACGGGGCGTTGTCCGCCGCGTCTTCGGCCTTGACCAGCAGCAGGCGCTTGAGGGTGCTGTCCTGGCCGACAAAGTTGCTGACAAATTCGTCGGCAGGATGGGCCAGCAGAGTGTCCGGGTGGTCGATCTGCAACAGCTTGCCGGCGCGGAAGATTGCGATCTTGTCGCCGAGCTTGATCGCCTCGTCGATGTCATGGCTGACCATGATCACGGTCTTGTTCAACGCACGCTGCATCTCGAAGAACTCGTTCTGGATCATCTCGCGGTTGATCGGGTCGACCGCGCCGAACGGTTCGTCCATCAACAGCAACGGCGCATCGGCCGCCAGGGCGCGGATCACGCCGATTCGTTGCTGCTGGCCGCCGGACAACTCGCGCGGGTAGCGGTGCAGATACTGCTTGGGTTCGAGCTTGATCATGCTCATCAATTCGCGGGCACGGTCATGGCATTTCTGCTTGTCCCAGCCCAGCAGCTTGGGCACCACCACGATGTTTTCCTCGATGGTCATGTTGGGGAACAGGCCGATCTGCTGGATCACATAGCCGATGTTGCGGCGCAGGGTCACTTCATCGAGGTCGGTGGTGTCTTCGCCGTTGATCAGGATCTTGCCCGAGGTCGGGCGGATCAGGCGGTTGATCATCTTCAGCGTGGTGCTCTTGCCGCAACCCGATGGGCCGAGGAACACACAAATTTCGCCTTCGTTGACGGTCAGGCTCACATCGTTAACGGCAGTAATGGTCTTGCCGTTGCTTTGGAAGGTCTTGGACAGGTTTTGAAGTTCGATCATTTGAGCAATCCTTTTGGAGTCAGCGAGCGTTGCAGCCATTGCAGAAGCAGGTCGGCGAAGATGGCCAGGAGACTGACCAGCACGGCGCCAACGATCAGCATCGACATGTCGCTGCGGCTGATGGAAGCCAGAATAAGTACACCCAGGCCGCCGGCGCCGATGGTGGCGGCAATGGTCATCACACCGATATTCATCACCACGGCAGTGCGCACGCCGGCGAGGATCACCGGCACCGCGATGGGCAACTCGACCATGCGCAGGCGCTGGCCGAAGGTCATGCCGATGCCTTTGGCGGCTTCGCGAATCCCAGGCTCCACGCCGGTCAGGGCCAGGTAGGTGTTACGCATGATCGGCAACAGCGAGTAGAGGAACACAGCGGTGATCGCCGGCATCGGCCCCAGGCCCTGGCCGAACTTGGAGTAGAACGGCAGCAGCAGGCCGAACAGGGCGATGGACGGCACGGTCAGCAACACCGTGGCACTGGCCTGCAACGGGCCAGCGAGGGTCGGGAAACGGGTCATCAGCACGCCCAGGGGCACGCCGACGACAATTGCGAGGATCACGGCGATACCGACCAGGGTGATGTGCTGCCAGGTCAGGTGCAGGACTTGGGCCCAATCAAGATGGGAAAAGGCGTTCAAAAATTCCATGTCTTCTCCTCTTTAGTTGAGTGGGTGCTGGCGCAGGAAATCAGCGGCAACTGCGGACGGGCTTTCATGGTCGACGTCGACCCGCGCGTTCAACTGGCGCATGGTTTCATCGTCGAACAGCGCCGCCAGTGGCTTGAGCTCGGCGGCCAGTTGCGGGTGGGCATCCAGATAAACCTGACGCACCACGGGCGCGGCGGTGTAGTCCGGGAAGTAATGCAGGTCATCTTCCAGCAGCTTCAACTTGAAGGCGTTGAGGCGCCCGTCAGTGGTGTACACCAACCCTGCAAACACCTGGCCGTTACGCAGCGCGGTGTAGACCAGGCCGGCGTCCATCTGGCGCGTGTTTTCGCGGGTCAGGTTCATCTCATACAGCTTGACCATGCCGGCCATGCCGTCGGAACGGTTGGCGAACTCGGTGTCCAGAGCCACCAGGCGGTGCTCCTTGGTGTCCTCTCGCATGGCGTTGTTCAGGTCGCTGATCGTATTGATCTGCGGGTGCTCGGCGGCCACTTTTTCTGGCAGTGCCAGGGCGTAGGTGTTGCTGAACTTCGATGGCGAGAGCCAGACCAGGCCTTTTTTCGCGTCGAGTTCTTTGACCCGTGCGTAGGACTGTTCGCTGTCGAGTTTTTCGTCCACATGGTTGTAGGCCACCAGGGACACGCCGGTGTATTCCCAGATCAGGTCCAGTTGCCCGCTTTCCTGGGCACTGCGCGCCAGGTTGCTGCCCAGGCCACCGGTCACGCGGGTGTCGTAACCCTTGGTGCGCAGATACTGGGAGGTGATTTCCGCGAGCAGGGTCTGCTCGGTGAACACTCGGGCGCCGATGCGGATCACCGGTTTTTCAGCGGCTTGCGCAATGCCTGCAAACAGCAGGACGCAGCCTAATATCAAGCTTATTTTTTTCATGTCGATTCCTTTACCCAGCCTTAAGACGCACGCACTCCGCGTTCCAGCCAGAGGCGGCTGGCCATGGTCACCAGGCCGTCAAGCAGCAAGGCCAGCAGCGCGGTACACGCGGCGCCGAGCAGTAATTGCGGCTGATTGTTCAGGGCGATGCCGGGGAAGATCAGGCTGCCCAGGCTGTTGGCACCAATCAGGAACGCCAGCGGTGCGGTGCCGACGTTGATCGCCAGGGCCACACGCACGCCACCGATGATGATCGGCACGGCGTTGGGCAGTTCGACGCGAAACAACACCTGGCGCGGGGTCATGCCGATGCCGACGGCCGCTTCCTTCAGGGAGCCCTGCACGTTTTTCAGGCCTTCATAGGTGTTGCGCACGATTGGCAGCAAGGAGGCGAGGAACAGGGCGAAGATCGCAGGGCCCATGCCGATGCCGAGGACGCCGAGGGCGATGGCCAGTACGGCCAGGGGAGGGACGGTGTTGCCGATGTTGAAGATCTGCATGAAACGTTCTGCGCGCCCGACCATATTCGGTCGGCTGAGCAGGATACCGGCGGGAATCCCTACAACGAGGGCGGCCAGCATGGAGACTAGAACGAGGATCAGGTGTGCTTGCAGGTAAAACAACAAATCGTCGCGGTACATCTCGATCGTGTTGATGCCGATCCAGTGGATCAGCAGGGCCAGGAGAGCGACGACAACCGCTCCTCCTATCAGCCCTTTGCCATAGCGAATAGCCACAGGCGGACTCCTTTATTTCAGTCGGCGAGCACATTCCCGTGTGGCATTGCCATTCCTGGCTGCCGGTCAATGTGGTCGCGAAAAGCAGCTCGCCAATGCCGGCAATACGGCGTTTGGTCGAACCATGAGCGCAGCCCCGTCAGGCTAACTTGCTGATATTTCAGCCTCTGTTACCAATGCGATAACAGGGGAGTGGACGTCTCCGCCTTTTAAAAGGTTCCATAATTGGCAGCATTTAGCCACCCCCAATCGGGTGAGCGGTGGTCTGGGTGCCTTGATTTACGCTATACTCGCCGCCCTTTTTTGACTCACCTGCCAGGCGATTTCCCATGACCCACCAGGCCGCCGAAGTCGCGAAACGCCGCACTTTCGCCATTATTTCCCACCCCGATGCCGGTAAAACCACCATCACCGAAAAGCTCCTGCTGATGGGCAAGGCGATCGCTGTGGCCGGCACGGTGAAATCCCGCAAGTCTGATCGCCATGCCACTTCCGACTGGATGGAGATGGAGAAGCAACGGGGTATTTCCATTACCACGTCGGTCATGCAGTTCCCTTACCGCGAACACATGATCAACCTGCTCGACACCCCGGGCCACGAAGACTTCTCCGAAGATACCTATCGCACCCTGACCGCAGTGGACTCGGCCTTGATGGTCCTCGACGGTGGTAAGGGCGTTGAGCCACGTACCATCGCGCTGATGGATGTCTGCCGCCTGCGTGACACGCCGATCGTCAGCTTTATCAACAAACTCGACCGTGATATCCGTGATCCGATCGAACTGCTCGATGAAATCGAAGCCGTCCTGAAAATCAAGGCTGCGCCGATTACCTGGCCGATTGGTTGCTACCGCGACTTCAAGGGCGTGTACCACCTGGCCGACGACTACATCATTGTCTACACCGCCGGCCACGGTCATGAACGCACCGACGTGAAAATCATCGAGAAACTCGATTCCGACGAAGCCCGCGCCCACCTGGGTGACGAGTACGACCGGTTTGTCGACCAACTTGAGCTGGTGCAGGGCGCCTGTCACGAATTCAACCAGCAGGAATTCCTCGACGGCCAGTTGACCCCGGTGTTCTTCGGTACGGCATTGGGCAACTTCGGTGTCGATCACGTGCTTGATGCGGTCGTGAACTGGGCGCCCAAGCCTCTGGCGCGGGTTGCCAACGAGCGCACGGTTGAGCCAGTCGAAGAAAAATTCACCGGTTTCGTGTTCAAGATCCAGGCGAACATGGACCCCAAGCACCGCGACCGTATCGCCTTTATGCGTATCTGCTCCGGCAAATACGAAAAGGGCATGAAGATGCGTCACGTGCGTACCGGCAAGGACGTGCGCATCGGCGACGCCCTGACGTTCTTCTCCTCCGAGCGTGAACAACTGGAAGAAGCGTTTGCCGGCGACATCATCGGCCTGCACAACCACGGCACCATCCAGATCGGCGACACCTTCACCGAAGGCGAGGCACTGGGCTTCACCGGTATCCCGCACTTCGCCCCGGAACTGTTCCGCCGCGTACGCCTGCGCGACCCGCTCAAGTCCAAGCAACTGCGCCAGGGTTTGCAGCAATTGGCCGAAGAGGGCGCGACCCAGGTGTTCTTCCCCGAGCGCAGCAACGACATCATCCTCGGCGCCGTCGGTGTGCTGCAGTTCGATGTGGTGGCCAGCCGCTTGAAAGAGGAATACAAGGTCGAGTGCTCCTACGAGCCAATCACCGTGTACTCCGCGCGCTGGATCGATTGCAGTGACAAGAAGAAACTGGAGGAGTTTTCCAACAAGGCGGTGGAAAACCTCGCCATCGACGGCGGCGGTCACCTGACCTACCTGGCGCCTACGCGGGTGAACCTGGCGCTGATGGAAGAGCGTTGGCCGGATGTGAAGTTCCGTGCGACACGTGAGCATCATTAACACAGGTATTTGTCGCTGAACTGAAAGCCCTACAGATTTATGTCTGTAGGGCTTTTTAGTTTCTGAGAGGTTCTGGACTGTCAACTGTCAAGGTTGACAGTTGACACTGAATGTCGTGCTTCCTACTTTGTAGGTGAGAGGCGTATGTCTTTCAATAACAGGGCTTGGAGAACGATATCATGTTAGATAGTCAGGAAATAGAAAAGAATCTGTTAAATGCCCAAGGGAAATTTGAATATACAGTGGATGGTGGGGTAGTTGTTATTCCTGTTTATAAATATACTCATTTTTTTCAGAATAGAACCTATACAGTTTTTATTGGGCGGGATACTGATTCTAGTGTCCAGCAAACGGGTGTTCATTTATTGTTCACCTATGATAAGTCACTTGAGTTCTGGGGGGGTGATGTTCCTCCTGGAGGAGATCTCATCGCCAATTTTTACAATGCAGGAGAAGTCTGGGGTAGCCAGGCAGGGAGTATTACTGGGATGTTCAGCGCTTCGCAAGGAGCGGCGTTTTTCCAGTTTGATTTTACAGCGCAGCGAAACTCACAGGTTAAGCGTATAAAGGGGTGCCTTCTGTTGAAGGAGAGTAATTTCTCTTCCTTAATTGATTTAGTATAAAGCTATTGCCCCTGACACGTTATCGAGTTCACGTTTCTGATTTTTTGCGAAGCCTATGACGCATGTAAAGTCTCAGGTACTCCGTACATATGTTGATTTGGGTGGTTTCTTTGAAAGCTTGAATGGAGAAAACTGAGGCTGTACAAGCATTATGATTGATGAGGCGGTAAAGTTATTTATTGTGTTCTCGGACTTTTTGGATAAAAAAGTCAAAATTTTGGTTGTCTGGTAGGGATTGATTTTAAGGCCCGGTGGTTACATCTGGAGAGTGAAATCATGTTGGATCGTCAGGAAATAGAGAAGAATTTACTAAATGCTCATGGCGCATTTGAATACACCGTTGATGGCGGGAACATTGTTACCCCAGCTTACAAGTACACTCATTTTTTGGATATGGGAGATAGAACTACGGCGATTTTAGTGGGGCGAAGTGCTGATAATGCTATCCGAGAAACGGGTGTTTATCTTAGTTTTAAATATGGAAGAGAGTTTTGGGGGGGACGATCTTGCTATCGGAGGGGATGTCGAAGCCATATTTTATTATCTCGGAGAACTCTGGGAAGGTAAGGTGGGAAGGGTTACTGGAATTGTCAATGTTTATCAAAAAGCGGCTTTTATTGAATTTGATTTTGTAGCGCATCGAAACTCACTAGACAAGCATATAAAAGGGTGTTGTATTTTAGAGGCGAATAATGCTTCTTTGTCTGGCGGTTCAGTATAGGAAGTCATGCTTGGTGGGGTGGGTGCCAGGGCCTAATGAACATTCATGGCGTTTGTTTATTGATGGCGTAAATAGTTTGAGGGTGGCTATTTGCAATGCCAGGTGGGAGGTGATTGAGGTCGTGGAGTGTTTTATGAGCATTTACCAAAGGGCGAGGCTATCATGGCTTCGCCCTTTTTGTGGGTAACGAATAGCAGAAACTTATAGGGTGTTGGGCCCTACCTTCAACTGTTTCAAGGAAAGCTCCGCCCCCACCCGCACCGCTTCAACCTGTGCAATCACCGCATCTTTTACAAGCGCTTCGCCAAAGTCGGTCAACTCCTGGTTTTTTATGTGCTCGACACTGAGGTAGAGCAAGTGCAGGGCAACATCCATGGCGCTTTGGAAAGAGATTAGCGTGTTGTTCTTGCCAAGCTCTTCCATGACCGCCTCCCAACGGCGATCCGATTCTTTCTGGAGGGTTTTGAATTCTTCAAAGGTGACGTCGCCATCTTTATAGATGGTGTTTAGTAAGTTTTCGAGTGAACGGGATATGTCGCGATACTTCATAAAGGTCTACCTGTTGATGAGGGTTTGGACGGCAGACTTTAATCGTGGATTTTTTGTGGGGCAATATTAATGGAGGAGATGTTACATGTTTCAGATTTTGCGAGGTAAGGTCGGGGGTTAACGAGTGTTGGTTGTAGTTGTTTTCTTTGTTAGTTGCCTTTTCTGGGCGGGGATTACAGATAAGTTCGAATCAAACTTGATCAACGATATTTCAACATCGTCGGAAAAAGCACCGCCCGGCAGGCCGGGCGGTGCAGGTGTTTTCGTTGAGGTGTAGCGTCAGAAGGAAGCAGTCACCGACGCAAAGTAAGCACGCCCCGGCTCGTTATAGGTCTGCGCGCCCGCGTCATCCGCATTGCCTTTGCGATACAGGCGCTTGTCCAGCAGGTTTTCGATACCCACGCGTACGCTCAGGTTCTTGGTGAACTCGTAGCCACTGCTCAGGCCCATCAGGCCGTACGGGTCGACATCCTGCTGCGCGCTGCTGTCGTAATTATTGGCACTGCGTGAATTGAGGGTCGGCGCTTCCTGTTTGCCGTAGTAGGTGCCGCTGACCTGGAACGACAGTTTGTCGGTGGCCTGCCAGTCCAGCGTGGTATTGACCGTGTACTTGGGAATGATGCTCAGTGGCTCGCCAGTGTCCTTGTCCTTGGAGTCGATCATGTAGGTCAGGTTGGTGTTCCAGGCCAGGTCGTCGCGCAGGTCCATGAACAGGTTGCCCTCGATCCCCTGGACCAGTGCCGCGCCGCTGTTTTCCCACTGCAGTACACGGCGGCCGCCGTCCAGGCGGAAAGCGGCCTGGTTGCTGGCATTGATTTTGTTCTTGTAGTCATTACGGAAGTAGGTCGCGCTGGTGCGCCAGGTGCCTTTGTCGAAGGCCAGGCCAATTTCCTTGTTGACGCTGATTTCCGGTTTCAGGTTCGGGTTGCCGATCAGGTAGCAACCGCCCGAGTTGGCTTCGCTGGCGTTGCAACCATTGCCGCGGCTGTACAGCAGGTAGTTGGGATTGGATTGATACAGGTTCGGCGTCTTGTAGGCCCGGGCGATACCACCCTTGAGGCTCAGTTCATCGGTCAACTGGTGCGAGGCGTTAAGGCTCGGGCTCCAGTTGCCGCCGTACTCTTCATGATTGTCGTAGCGCAGGCCGGGGGTGATGATGGTCTTGCTGCCGACTTCGATGTTGTCCTCGGCGAACAACGCATAGCTCGACGCGGTGGTCTTGGTGCTGCTGCGGCTGACGCCTGGGATGCCTGGGACAGCACCGGTGCCTGGGTCGTAGCTTTGTGGGCGCAGCGAGCCTGGATCGTTCATCGATTCGTAGAGGTATTCGCTGCCCAGGGTCAGTACCTGCTCAGTGCCGAAGCTCAGGGGCAGGTTGACTTCGGCAGTCGCTCGGGTATTGCGCAGGCGCGACTCAAAAGCACCCGCAGTGGCAGAAGGTGCACCTTCGCCGGAGCCCGCCAGGCCTTCGTTGAGACGCGCGTTGCGGGTCAGGTCGTGGCTCAGCGACGCCAGGGTCGAACCCCAGTCAAACTCGCCGCGATGGGTGGCGGAGAAACTGCTGCGCTGGATCACGCTGGTTTCCTTGCCCACCAGGCTGTTAACGAAGGTGCCGCCGCCGTTGAGCATGGTGTCGCCGGCAAAGATATTGCCCTGGCGGCTGTAGCTGGCTTCCAGGTCCAGGGTTTGCTCGGGGGTGAACTGCCAGCTGAGCAAGCCGTTGACGTCCTTGTTGCGCACACCTTCTCGGCCGGCTACCAACGAGTCGGCGCTGGCCTGCTCGGCCTGGTTGATGTTGGAGTCATCGGCGTCGGTCTTGTTCAGGCCACCGTAGACGCGGAACGCCAAGGTATCGCTCAATGGGCCGCTGAGGTTGAAGTTGGTGCGCTTGCTCATGCCTTCGGCATCGTCTTCGGGCAGCGACACGTAGGTGGTCAGCGAGCCGTGCAACTGGTCGGTCGGGCGCTTGGTGATGATGTTGATCACCCCGCCCATGGCGCCGGAGCCATAACGCGCGGCCGCCGGGCCACGGAGGATTTCGATGCGTTCGACTTCCTCGGCCGGTACCCAGTTGGTTTCGCCACGGGTATCACGGTCGCCGCTCCAGCCGTAGCGCACGGCGTTGCGCGAGGTCGACGGCTTGCCATCGATCAGGATCAGGGTATTTTCCGGGCCCATGCCGCGCAGGTCGATCTGGCGATTGTTGCCACGGCTGCCGCTGGAGCTGTTGCCGGTCAGGTTGACGCCTGGCTCACGGCGGATGATGTCCGACAGATCATTGGTCGGTGGGCGCTTCTTGATGTCTTCGGCGGTGATGATCGACACGCCGGGGGCTTGTTTGAGCTCTTCGGCGGCGGTGCCCAGGATTCGTGTTTCGCTCAGTTCCAAGGCTTGGGAGGTGCCGTCGACGGGCAGGTCGGTCGTCTCTATCGGGACTTTGCCGTGTTCTTTCTCCTGGGTATCTGCCAGCAGTGTGGGAGACGAAAGGGCGGCGATAAGCGCCAGGGAAAAACGGCTGAGCCTGAATCGAGGGGACATGTGAGTAAAATCCTTTAAGGAAGGTGGTAACTGGGCGAGATGCACCAGAACTGCCTTCCAGCAGGATTCGGCGCTCTCTATGCGCCGGAATGCTATTCATTATCAAATGTAAGTAAATGTCATTTACAACTTTTACACTTTGGCCGGGCCTCGATGCGGCCCCAAAAAACAAAAAAGCCCCTCCTGCCAGACTGATGCGCAATCTGGCGGGAGAGGCTGTACAACTCGGTATCACCACGATCCCCTGTGGGAGCGGGCTTGCTCGCGAAGGCGGCGTATCAGTCACTGAATGGGGGGCTGACCCACCGCTTTCGCGAGCAAGCCCGCTCCCACACAAGCCCGTTCCCACAGGCTTTAGGCCACGAACTGCTCCGCGTGATGGCAAGCTACCTGGCGGTTGTCCAGTTCGCGTAACAGCGGCTCTTCACTGCTGCAGCGCTCGGTCGCGTACGGGCAGCGCTTGTGGAAGGCGCAGCCAGGTGGCGGGTTCAACGGGTTGGGCAGTTCGCCGACGATCTTGATTTTCGGTTTGTTCGGGTCCGGGTGAATGGTCGGGGTGGCCGACAACAGCGCCTGGGTGTACGGGTGCAGGGGGCGTGCGTAGATGTCTTCCTTGGGACCCACTTCCACCGGGCGGCCGAGATACATCACCATCACGTCATCCGCCACGTGCTGGACGACCGCCAGGTTGTGGGAGATGAACACATAGGCCGTGTTGTACTGCTGCTGCAAATCCATGAACAGGTTGAGCACCTGGGCCTGGATCGACACGTCCAGCGCCGAGGTCGGTTCGTCCGCCACCAGCACTTTGGGTTGCAGCATCATCGCCCGGGCCAGGGCGATCCGCTGGCGCTGGCCACCGGAGAACATATGCGGGTAGCGCTGGTAATGCTCAGGGCGCAGGCCCACTTGCTTCATCATCGCCTGGACTTTTTCCCGGCGCTCGGCGGCGGACAGGTTGGTGTTGATCAGCAGCGGCTCGCCCAGTTGATCACCGACTTTCTGCCGTGGGTTCAACGACGCGTAAGGGCTCTGGAACACCATCTGCACGTCTTTGCGCAGTTGCTTGCGCTGGGCCTTGTCGGCGCCGGCGACTTCCTGGCCGGCGATTTTCAAGGAGCCGGACGATGGCTCTTCAATCAGCGTCAGCGCCCGGGCCAGGGTGGATTTGCCGCAACCGGACTCACCCACGACAGCCAGGGTCTTGCCGGCTTCCAGTTCGAACGACACGCCATTGAGGGCGCGCACGGTGGCGTGGCCCTTGAACAGGCCACGGGACACTTCGTAGTGACGGGTCAGGTCGCGGGCGGTAAGAACGACGGCCATTACGCCACCTCCTGATTCAAGGGGTAGAAGCAGCGCACAAGGCTGTGGGCTTGCGGGTCCAGGCTCGGACGGGTCTGGCGGCAGCTGTCCTGCACGTAGGGGCAGCGTGGCGACAACAGGCAGCCTTGCGGGCGGTCATAACGACCGGGGACGATGCCCGGCAAGGTTGCCAGGCGCTCGGCGCCCATGCTGTGTTCCGGGATCGCCGCCAGCAATGCCTCGCTGTAAGGATGCGCGGGTACGTCGAACAAGCCCGGCACCTGGCCGACTTCCACGGCTTGGCCGGCATACATCACGCATACGCGCTGGGCGGTTTCTGCTACCACCGCGAGGTCGTGGGTGATCAGTACCAGGCCCATGTTCTGTTCTTTCTGCAGGGCCAGCAGCAGCTCCATGATCTGCGCCTGGATGGTCACGTCCAACGCCGTGGTCGGCTCATCCGCGATCAGCAGCTTGGGCTCGCCGGCAATGGCCATGGCAATCGCTACACGCTGGCTCATGCCGCCCGACAACTGGTGCGGGTAGGCGTCCATGCGGCTGGCAGCGCCGGGGATTTCGACTTTTTCCAGCAACTCGATGGCACGCTTGCGCGCTTGCTTGCCGGACATTTTCAGGTGCAGGCGCAGCACTTCTTCAATCTGGAACCCCACGGTATAGCTGGGGTTCAGCGCGGTCATCGGGTCCTGGAAGACCATCGCCAGGTCTTTGCCGACGATCTGCCGGCGCTGGCGATTGCTCAGCTTGAGCATGTCCTTGCCGTCGAAGGTCAGCGAGTCGGCGCTGACGATGCCGGGATGCTCGATCAGGCCCATCAGCGCCATCATGGTCACGGATTTACCCGAGCCCGACTCGCCAACGATGGCCAGTACTTCGCCTTTGTCCACGGATAGGTCGAGCCCGTCGACCACTGGCACGGCAGTCTTGTCGCCGAAGCGCACATTGAGATTCTTGATTTCTAGCAGTGACATGGGAATCTCCTCACGCGGCATTCTTGAGTTTCGGATCCAGCGCATCGCGCAGTCCGTCGCCCATCAGGTTGATTGCCAGCACGCTGAGCAAAATGGTCAAGCCAGGCAGGCTCACGACCCACCAGGCACGTTCGATGTAGTCACGGGCCGAGGCCAGCATGGTGCCCCACTCGGGGGTTGGCGGTTGCACGCCAAGGCCGAGGAAACCCAGGGCCGCAGCATCGAGAATCGCCGAGGAAAAGCTCAAGGTCGCCTGCACGATCAGGGGGGCCATGCAGTTGGGCAGCACTGTGACGAACATCAGGCGTGGCAGACCGGCACCGGCCAGGCGCGCGGCCGTCACGTAGTCACGGTTGAGCTCGCCCATCACTGCTGCGCGGGTCAGGCGCACGTAGGATGGCAGCGACACGATCGCAATCGCGATCACGGTGTTGATCAGGCCAGGGCCGAGGATGGCGACAATCGCCACGGCCAGCAGCAGCGACGGCAGGGCCAGCATGATGTCCATCAGGCGCATGATGGTCGGGCCGAGCAGGCGCGGGAAGAACCCGGCGAACAGGCCCAGCAGGATCCCCGGGATCAGCGACATCACCACCGACGACAAGCCGATCAGCAACGACAGGCGCGAGCCCTGGATCAGGCGCGACAGCAGGTCGCGGCCCAGTTCGTCGGTGCCCAGCAGGAACTGTATCTGCCCGCCTTCAAGCCACGACGGCGGGGTCAGCAGGAAGTCGCGGTATTGCTCGCTCGGGTTATGGGGGGCCACCCACGGGGCGAAGATCGCACAGAACACGATCAGCAACATGAACAGCAGGCCGGCAACCGCGCCCTTGTTCTTGGAGAAGGCTTGCCAGAATTCTTTGTACGGCGACGGGTACAGCAGGCTTTGATCGACTGCTGACACTTGAGTAGGTGTGGTCATGGTCATGATCTCAGCGCTGGTGACGGATGCGTGGGTTGGCGAAGCCGTAGAGGATATCCACCACGAAGTTCACCAGGATCACCAGGCAGGCGATCAGCAGGATGCCGTTTTGCACCACCGGGTAGTCCCGTGCGCCAATGGCTTCGATCAGCCATTTGCCGATGCCGGGCCAGGAGAAGATGGTTTCGGTCAGGACTGCACCGGCCAGCAACGTGCCGACTTGCAGGCCGACCACGGTCAACACCGGAATCAGCGCATTACGCAGGCCGTGTACGAATACCACGCGCGCCGGCGACAGGCCTTTGGCCTTGGCGGTGCGGATGTAGTCTTCGCGCAGGACTTCGAGCATCGAGGAGCGGGTCATCCGCGCAATCACCGCCAGCGGGATGGTGCCGAGCACGATGGCTGGCAGGATCAGGTGGTGCAGGGCATCCCAGAACGCGTCCGGCTCGTCGGCCAGCAAGGTGTCGATCAGCATGAAGCCGGTGCGTGGCTCGATGTCGTAGAGCAGGTCGATACGCCCGGAAACCGGGGTCCAGCCCAGGCTCACGGAGAAGAACATGATCAGGATCAGGCCCCACCAGAAGATCGGCATCGAATATCCCGCCAGGGAGATGCCCATCACCCCATGGTCGAACAGGGATCCTCGCTTCAAGGCCGCGATCACCCCGGCCAATAGCCCGAGGATGCCGGCGAACAACAGGGCGGCCATGGACAGTTCCAGGGTCGCGGGGAACAGGGCGCTGAACTCGGTCCAAACGCTGGTGCGGGTCCGCAGGGATTCGCCGAGGTCGCCCTGGGCGAGCTTGCCGACGTAGTCCAGGTATTGCGCATACAAGGGTTTGTTCAAGCCAAGGCGTTCCATTGCCTGGGCGTGCATCTCGGGGTCAACCCGCCTCTCGCCCATCATGACTTCTACGGGGTCGCCAGGGATCATGCGAATCAACGCAAAAGTCAGCAACGTGATGCCGAAAAACGTTGGGATCAATAATCCCAATCGGCGGGCAATAAAACTAAACATCGTGGTATCTACCTCAATCAGCCGGTTAGGCAGGTCCGGCACCGTCAATGTCGACGGCGCCGGGCGTCTCTTATTACTTCACCTGGGTGGTGGCGAAGTTATTGTTGGTCAGGGGGCTTTGGGTATAACCCTCGACGTTTTTACGCATGGCGGTGAACATTTTCGGGTAGGCCATGGGGATCCACGGTTGGTCCTTGTCGAAAACGTCCAGCGCTTGTTCATAGAGTGCGGCGCGCTGTGTGGGTTCAGCGATGGCGCGGGCCTTGTCGATCAAGCCCTGAAACTCCTGGTTACACCAACGGGCGTAGTTTTCGCCGTTTTTCGCTGCATCGCAACTCAGGTTCGGCGTGAGGAAGTTGTCTGGATCGCCGTTATCCCCGGCCCAGCCGGCAGAGACCATGTCGTGCTCGCCAGCCTTGGCGCGCTTGAGCATTTCGCCCCACTCCATGACCCTGATATTGACCTTCAGGCCAATCTGCGCCAGATCCGCCTGCATACGCTGGGCGCCAAGCATCGGGTTGGGGTTGGTCGGGCCGCCGCCGTTGCGGGTGAACAGGGTGAACTCAGTGCCTTCTGGCACGCCGGCTTCCTTGAGCAAGGCGCGGGCCTTGTCCAGGTCGCGGGCCGGGTTTTTCAGTTTGTCGTTGAAGCCTAGCAGGGTCGGCGGGTACGGGCCGGTGGCGTCGACGGCATTGCCTTTGCCGTACAGGGATTCGTTATAGCCTTGTTTGTCGAACGCGATGTTGATCGCGTGGCGCACCCGCGCGTCGCTCATGTACTTGTGGGTGGTGTTCATGGCGGTGTAGGCGGTGGTCATCGCCGCCAGTTCCGCGACCTTCAGGTTTGGATCGGCCTTGATGCTCGGCAGGTCATCGGGCTTGGGGTACAGGGCGATCTGGCACTCATTGGCCTTGAGCTTTTGCAGGCGCACGTTGTTATCCACCGCGATCGCCAGGATCAGCGGGTCGGCGGGCGGCTTGCCACGGAAGTACTCCGGGTTGGCCTTGAAGCGCACCTGGGCGTCTTTCTGGTAGCGGGTGAAAATGAACGGGCCGGTGCCGATCGGCTTGCTGTTGAGCTCGCCGGTCTTGTTGGCGGCCAGCAGCTTGTCGGCGTATTCGGCGGAATGGATGGCGGTGAACGGCATCGCGACATCGGCCAGGAACGGCGCTTCGGGGCGGGTCAGGGTGAAGATCACGGTGTGGTCATCGGTCTTCTCGACGCTTTTGAGCAGTTCCTTGAAACCCATGCTTTCGAAATAGGGGAAGCCGGTGGTGGACTTGTCGTGCCATGGGTGTTTCGGGTCCAGTTGACGCTGGAAGCTCCAGAGCACGTCGTCGGCATTCAGGTTACGCGTGGGCTTGAAGTAGTCGGTGGTATGGAACTTGACGTCATCGCGCAGGTGGAACGTATAGGTCAGGCCGTCTTCACTGATGTCCCAGGACTTGGCGAGCGCGGGCACGATTTGGGTCGTGCCAGGCTTGAAGTCCACCAGGCGGTTGAACATGGTTTCGGCGGCGGCGTCGGCGGTGACGGCCGTGGTGTACAGGACCGGGTCGAAGCCTTCCGGGCTGGCTTCGGTGCAGACCACCAGCGGCTTGGCTGAAATGCCGACGGCCACACTCAACAGCGCAGCAGCGATGGCTGCTTGTAACGGGAGCATTTTCATCTAGGAGTCCTCCACGATTGTTTCAACCAGACAAGCATGCACCGCGAACTCGTCCTGAGCCCGCGGTGCACCTGGCGCTAATTAAAGAATGTTGAATGGAATGGTGGTGACCAGGCGGAATTCCTTGATGCTGCCGTCAGACTGGAACTTGCTGCCACGGTGCTCGACGTAGGTTGCACGGATAGCCGTGGCCTTGAGCGGGCCGCTCTGGATCGCGTAGCCGGCGCCTACACCGTATTCCTGGTGTTTCTCGCCGTCTTGTTTCTGGATGCCGTCGTAGGCGAATTTGGCCCGGCCACCGTTACCGGTGTAGTGGGTGCCGTCGATGTCCCAGCCGCGTGCCGAGTAGGCGTTGAACTTCAGGCCTGGCACGCCGTATTCGGCCATGTTGATGGCGTAGGCGATCTGGAACGATTTCTCGTTCGGGCCGTTAAAGTCCGACGTCAGGGAGTTGGCCAGGTAGATGCCGTTGGTTTCGTGCAGGTAGTCGAAGTATTCGTTACCGTTCACATGCTGATAAGAGAAGGTCAGGCTGTGAGCCTGGTGAGCCAGGCCCAGGGACAGGGAGTAGGTATCGTTGTCGATTTCCCCCATTTCCTTTTTGCCTTCGTCAACGGTCTTGTAGTAGTTGAAACCGGTGGTCAGTGCCAGTTGCTGGCTATCACCCAATTCGTGGGTTGCGCCAAAGTAGTACTGGTTCCAGAAGTCCTTGACGTTGGCGGCGAAGAAGCTGGTCTTCAAGCTCTTGAGTGGCTGGTAGTTCACACCGGCGGTGTAGACCTTGTCGGTCTCGGCACCATTGCCGTACTCGGTACGGAATTTTGACAGGCTTTGCTCGCTACGCGGCGATACGCGGTCAAAAATACCGCCTTGGAACGACAGGTTGCTGAACTCCTGGCTGTCGATGCTCACGCCCTGGAAGCTCGAAGGCAGGGCACGGTTGCCGATGGTGTCGACGATTGCGCTGCTGAAGTTCTGGCGACCGGCGGTCAGGGTGGTGTTCGACACACGGAATTGCACGTTGGCCAGGCCCAGCTTGCTCCACTGATCTACGGCGTCGCCGCTGGAATCAGCCAGGGTACGGTTGGAGCCGCCCTTGATGTCACGCTTGCTGCGGTCCAGGACCAGAGCGTTGTACACCGCAACTTCGGTCTTGACGCCTACGGTACCTTCGGTGAAACCCGAGCTGGCGTTGAGGATGGTGCCCTGTACCCAGTTGGTACGGTTGCGGTCGGTCAGGGTTTTACCGTGCTTTTGGTATTCGAAGGTGCCACCACGGTACTTGCTTTCATGGGAGTACCAGTTACGCGTCTGGCCGCCCAGGCTGAAGTCTTCGACAAAGCCTTTGGCCTCGCTTTGGGCGCTGGTACCGGCCAGTGTGGTTGGAACGAAGTCCTGGCTCACTGATTCCGCGTAGGCGGTGGCGGTGATGCTGCTGATGGCCATGGCCAGTAGCACTTTGCTGCTCAATTTCATGGGTGGAGCTCCTTTGGTTCTCTTTTTTTAATACCGGTCTCATTAGGTGAACCGGTTATTGGGTGTGTAACTCTTCAAGCCTTTGCAAACGTTTGCTGTAGGGCATTTCGCGAATTACAGCTACACGTTTGCCGCAGAGCCAACTTCGCTCTGCGTATCCGGTTATTTTCTTATGGGGTGATACTGACGCCCGAGAACACGTTGCGGCCGAAGGGGCTCACTTTGAAACCTTCGACCTTGGTGCTTAACGGTTGGTTGACCGTCGAGTGGGCGACAGGCGTGATCGGCACCTGCTGCTTGAGCAGTTGCTGCGCCTGTTTGTACAGAACAGTCCGTTGTTCTCGGTCGGTGACGACCTTGGCTTGCTTGATCAGCTTGTCGTACGCCGGGTCACACCACATCGAGTAGTTGTTCCCGCCGATGGCGTCGCAGCTGTAGAGGGTACCCAGCCAGTTGTCCGGGTCACCGTTGTCGCCGGTCCAGCCAATCAGGCTGATGTCGTGTTCGCCGTTCTTGGTGCGCTTGATGTACTCGCCCCACTCATAGCTGACGATCTTGACCTTGAGGCCGATCTTGGCCCAGTCGCTTTGCAGCATTTCGGCCATCAGTTTGGCGTTGGGGTTGTACGGGCGCTGCACCGGCATGGCCCACAAGGTGATTTCGGTGCCTTCCTTGACGCCGGCGGCCTTGAGCAATTCCTTGGCTTTTTCCGGGTTGTAGGCGGCGTCCTTGATGGTGTCGTCGTAGGACCACTGGGTCGGTGGCATGGCGTTGACCGCCAGTTGGCCCGCGCCCTGGTACACGGCATTGAGGATGCTCTGCTTGTTCACCGCCATGTCCAGCGCCTGGCGCACTTCGAGCTGGTCGAAGGGTTTATGCCGCACGTTATAGGCAATGTAGCCGAGGTTGAAGCCAGGCTTGGTCAGCAGTTGCAGGTTCGGGTCGGCCTTGAGGGCGTCGACATCGGCGGGGCGTGGATGCAGGGTGACCTGGCATTCATTGGCCTTGAGCTTCTGTACCCGCACCGAAGCGTCGGTGTTGATGGCGAAAATCAGTTGGTCGAGCTTGACCTTGCTTGGGTCCCAATATTGCTTGTTGCCGGCAAAACGGATCTGCGAGTCCTTCTGGTAACGCTGGAACACGAACGGCCCGGTGCCGATTGGCTTCTGGTTGATATCGCTGGGTTTGCCGGCCTTGAGCAGTTGCTCGGCATATTCGGCCGAGAGGATCGCAGCGAAGCTCATGGCGATGTTCTGGATAAACGCGGCGTCGACCGTGTTCAGGGTCATCACCACGGTGTGCGGGTCGGTTTTCTCGACCTTGGCGATGTTCTTGTTCAGGCTCATCCCGTTGAAGTATGGGAACTCGGTGGGGTAGGCCTTGCGAAACGGGTGGTCGGGGTCAAGCATGCGGTTGAAGGTGAACAGCACGTCATCGGCGTTGAAATCCCGTGTCGGCTTGAACTCCTTGTTGCTGTGGAATTTCACCCCTTCGCGCAGATGGAAGGTGTAGGTCAGGCCATCGGGTGAAATATCCCACTTGGTAGCCAGCCCAGGTACGACGCTGGTTTCACCCTTTTCGAACTCGACCAGGCGGTTGTAGATCGGCTCGGCCGCATCGTTGTCGGTGGCGGTGGTGTATTGCGCGGTGTCGAACCCTGCCGGGCTGCCTTCGGAGCAGAACACCAGGCTTTTCTTCTCGGCCGCCTGGCCCATTGAAGCGACGGCCAACAGGCTGGTGCCCAATATTGCGGATAGAACGGTGGTATGGCGCATGACGGTCCCCAATCCATGTTTATCATTTTCGTCAGTGAACAATCGCCACGCCTTACCTGGCATGGAGAAAGCACTGCTCTCATCCACAGCAAATACCGTATCGGAACTGCGTGTTTGCCTACCTCGACGTTAGGGAACGAGGGTGGGGCAGTAAATGCGCAGAACCGGACAGACCTTGTAGGTATTGGACGGAACATCGGCAGTTAGCTGCTGTAGGACGGCAGCCTCTGTTTATGTAGTCCGATTCCTAGGATCTTGGCGGATGCAATAACGGCGACGTTATGAAACGTCGCCGCCAGAGATCACTACTTGCTGACGCTCACCCCGTAGAAGGAATTCAAGCCAAATGGGCTGATCTTGAAGTCCTGCACGTTGTTGCGCATGGGTTGATACACCGTCGAGTGCGCGATAGGTGTCATAGGGACTGCATCTTTGAGGACGTGTTGCGCCTGTTTGTACAGTTCGGTGCGTTTGGCGACATCCGAGGTGGCCTTGGCTTCTTTCACAATGCCGTCGAATTTCTTGTCACACCATTTGGAGAAGTTGTTGCCGGCCAGGGAATCGCAGCCGAACAGCACGTTCAGCCAGTTGTCCGGGTCACCATTGTCACCGCTCCAGCCGATGATCATGGCCTGGTTCTCGCCGCCCTTGGAACGCTTGATGTACTCGCCCCACTCGTAGCTGACGATGTTGACCTTCAAGCCGATCTGCTTCCAGTCGTTCTGCAGCATTTCGGCCATCAGCTTGGCGTTGGGGTTGTACGGGCGTTGTACTGGCATGGCCCACAAGGTGATCTCGGTGCCTTCCTTGACGCCGGCTTCCTTGAGCAGCTCTTTGGCCTTGGCTACGTCGTGCGGGACGTCCTTGATGGTCTCGTCATAGGACCACTGAGTCGGCGGCATGGCGTTGACTGCCAGCTGGCCTGCGCCCTGGTACACCGAGTCGATGATCTGCTGCTTGTTGACCGACATGTCCAGGGCCTGGCGTACGCGCAGGTCGGCCAGCGGGTTGGCCGCTGTCTGGCCCTTGAGGACCGGCATGACGTTGTAGGCGATATAACCCAGGTTGAAACCGGCCTGGTGCGGCAGTTTCAGGGTCTTGTCCTCGCCCAGGGCCTTGAGGTCGGCCGGACGCGGGAAGAGGGTGACCTGGCATTCGTTCTTCTTGAGTTTCTGCACACGCACCGACGGGTCGGTGGTGATGGCGAAGATCAGGTTGTCGATCTTCACGTCTTCAGGCTTCCAGTAATCCTTGTTGCCGGTGAAGCGGATGTTGGAGTCTTTCTGGTAGCTCTTGAACACGAACGGGCCAGTGCCGACCGGTTTCTGGTTGATGTCCTGGGGCTTGCCGTCCTTCAACAGTTGGGCGGCGTATTCAGCCGACTGTACCGAGGCGAAGCTCATGGCCAGGTTCTGGATAAACGCGGCGTCCACGGTGCCAAGGGTGAACTTGACGGTGTGGTCGTCGATTTTCTCGATGTTCTTGATGTTGGTGTCCATCCCCATGTCCGTGAAGTACGGGAACTCGGTGGGGTAGGCCTTACGGAATGGATCGTCTTTATTGATCATCCGGTTGAAGGTGAAGAGCACGTCGTCAGCGTTGAATTCGCGCGTCGGCTTGAAGTATGGGGTGGTATGGAACTTGACGCCTTCGCGCAGGTGGAAGGTGTAGGTCAGGCCATCTTCGGAAACGTCCCACTTGGTGGCCAGGCCAGGAATCACGGCGGTGCCGCCGCGCTCGAACTGGCTAAGACGGTTGAACATGGTTTCGGCCGAAGCATCGAAGTCTGTTCCGGTGGTGTACTGGCCTGGGTCGAAACCGGCCGGGCTCCCTTCGGAGCAGAACACCAGATTAGTCGCCGCTTGGGCGAAAGGTGCAGCGGCCATTAAACCGGCGCTGACTAAAAACGGAATGACTGCGTGTTTAAGCATGTTGGCCTCATGATTTGTTGTCATTTTTGGAATTGAGGGCGACCTCGTGAGTCGGCCTGCGGATACTTATGCAGGCCCCATACCCAATGCAAGATGTTGAGAGGCTACAAGCGTCAAAGAGTGGTACGAACGTACAGGAATGTCGCATTCATGTAATTTTCGACACAAAACTGCATCTTTGAGGGTTTTTTTCGGTGCGCGACATGCACCGTATCGGCCCAATCAAGGTGTCTGGCGCACTCGGTTGGGGCGTTGTTGTTACTTATTCAGACTTGCGCCGTAGAGCGGTGTCAGCCGAAACGGGCTGATCTTGAAGTCCTGGACTTCCTTGCGCAGTGGCTGAAAAACCGTCGAGTTCGCAGTAGGCGTTATAGGTGCCTGATCCTTAAGTATTTTTTGCGCCTGTTGATACCACTTGATGCGTTCGTCACGGTCACTGCTGAGCTTGGCCTTCGGCACCCGTTGGTCGTACTGCGGGTTACACCATTTTGCATAGTTGCTGCCCTTGACTGCGGCACAATTGTAGAGCACGCCGAGCCAGTTATCCGGGTCACCGTTGTCGCCGGTCCAGCCGTAAATCATCACATCGTGCTCGCCGTTTTTTGCGCGCTTGATGTGTTCGCCCCACTTATAGCTGATGATATTGGCGGTGATCCCGACTTTGGCCCAGTCGTGCTGGAACACCTGCGCCGACATTCGCGCGTTGGGATTGGAGGCACGCTGCACGGTCATAGCCCACAGGTTGATGGTGGTACCTGGTGCAACCCCTGCTTCTTTTAGTAGCGCCCGGGACTTGACCGGATCGTGCGGCGTATCCTTGATGTTGGGGTCATAAGACCACTGGGCCGCAGGCTATGCGTTCTGCGCCAATTGCCCGGCACTTTGATACACCGCCTGGATAATCGCCGGTTTATCGATGGCCATGTCCAGGGCTTGGCGTACCTTGAGCAGGTGAATCCAGTAGAGGGACGTTACCTGGTCACTTCATTCCGGGGGGCGACGGAGACCTCAATATTGGTTGGGGCGTCTTTGTCGATCGGATATGGGCTGCCCAACTCATTGCCCTTGCGTATTGTGAAGGTCCTGCGGATCGTTACCTCCACACCTGGAATATTGCGGATATCTTTGTCCGGGTAGGAGAGATGTCCCTTAGAAGTAATCTGAACCTTGGTCAGGTCCTTGGCTGGGTCGTACACGATATAAAACTGAGTATCGTCAGCGGCGAAGTAATAGCCATCTTGTAGCATCGATCCCGGGCTCAGATCCGTGACGGCAGGAGCCAGAGAGCCTTGATGAGCGACCTCGGAAATACTGGCACGCAGATCAGCGTCAGGAATAAGTTGCTCAAATTGCTGCAATCTTCCTTGTCTGATGCCTTCGGCCGAGCCTGAGCCAGCCCCTGCATTCAGTGGCTTAGACACGGGAAGCCCATTTTCTGTCGTGACAACGGTATAAGTATTACGATTTAAATCCAAAACAAAGTTGGGTGAATATTTGTTCGAACTGTGTTCCGTGAGTTGTGCTTTTTCTCCGGGTGCAACGGCGAAGTTATTGTCTTCGATGCTCCAGTCCACCTGGAATTTTGTTTTGATGACTCCGTTCTCTTCATAGTTGCTACCGGCGAAGTCATATTGGGTTCCCTCTCTGACTTTCAGGAACTCATCAATCCTGTCAGATGAGGGAAGCTTTTTGCCATCGAGATCGAGAAAGTTATTGGCAAAGGTGGTGGGGGACTTCGGATCATCACTTGGCGTGGGCGAGGGGGTGCGCTCCCAAGGCCACTTGATGCCGCCCTTTCCACTGGCCGGTGCCCACTCGCCGTGACCGGATGAGTGGACGGTCATTATCGGTGTTCTGGTTTTGGGGTCAATGATCTGCACATAACCGTTGTTCAGTTTGAAATCGCTTTTGATCTCATACACCCCAGGGATACCCTGCGCATCGGTATAGCGAATGAACCAGCTGTCTGCACCGGTTAGTGGATCCTTTACCTGATAAATACCCTTGGCGTTGCGCACGGCATATTCGATGACTTTCTCGCCGTCTGGCACTGCATGCTGGCTGATATGCCCCGATTGGCTGGGGCGCAATGGATTGATCGTTTCAGGTTGTTTTGGTCGAATGTCACCCGCCTCGCTACTTGTTTCTGTCCTTCCCTGTCTGGATGTCTCCACTTCATTGGTACCGCTCTCAGCTTCTGACGCTCGCACCAATTCAAAGTCATTATTTTGCGAGTTATATCTCCAACTGTAATCTTCGGCTTTTAGCGCGTTAAAAGAGAGGGGGACTTCACTTAAACTTGCCTCTGCTGCAAACGGCGCAGCATCGTGAGCCAATTGCAGGGCTGATATTACCGCAGCAGCATTGCCACCAACGCGGTCAGAGGCCGTCATGCCATAGATGCCATCGTGGGTGCCAAATACAATATTGCCCTGGTTGCCAAGGCCGGGGATGTAAGCGAACGTGTTACCCCAAAACTCCTTCGCGGCCTTCCAGGTTTGTTGCGAGGAGCCAAACACCTCGGTTTGGTCGGCCCATGCCGCATTTTTTGTGTTTACGGCCTGGTATTTTTCGGCAATGCCGTCATTCAGATTGCCATATTTCAAATTATAATCTGAACCGCGTGAGCTGGTGTAATTGAATGTCTGCGAAACCGGTATGGATTGATCTGACAATTTACTGTAATACCCGGGGTAGTGGGCGTTGGCACCGGAAATCAAATTGTCGAGCACTTCACCTGCCATGGGCCAGTGAGCATCTTTGCCGCCTTGCTTGTCGCGGGCGTTGAAACTCTGCAGTAAGTTGTCACGGTTGTCTTTGGCCCATGTCGCAAACTCTTTGTCGCCATGTATTTCATGGAGGCTGCCGTTCTTCAAATCAATCATTAAACCCTGAGTGGGTCTGCTCTTGTAATCACCATCATATGGCGTATAGGGAATAAAAGCATATCCGGACAATGGGTAGCCATATATGTTGGGGATAATGACTTGCCCATTTTTATCCAGGGTACGAATTATTGTTTCTTTACCTTCGGGGCTTAAGATTTCAAAGCTGTCCTGGTTATTTCGGAAATTCTGCAAGGTTCCCCGTACCAGATAGGCGTCGGCTTTCCCCGAGCGGAGCGCTATTTCTTTCGTGACGCCACTGTCTCCAAGGAGTTGCGAGCCTATTGAGGCTCCTGGGAATCCCAGTTCTCCCAGAAGGTTAAAGCCGCTTTTTATGGGGCTGGTAAAATCATTTTCCCAATGATCCTGGAGTTTCTTGCCGACCGATGTCAGGTCGGCAACCAGGCTTTTGTCCTTCTCCGGGATTTCCATAAAGTTGAAGTTTATCGGGCCTCCCCGTTGAACCTCATCGTGCGCAAGGGCGCCCGCTGCAATTTCCCACGCATAATAGGTACGTTGGAAGGTATTGTTCAGTGTTTCGGGTTTTCCCTTCCCGACGTAGGAGGTGAACGTCGCCGTGATTTTTTCATGCGGGTCGTATCCTGCGGCCAACAAACCGCCACTGAAATAACCCGAAGGTTCGAGGAACTGGCGAACGTTCTGGAACTTGACGTTTCTCTCGTTTTCACTACCGGTTTCCACATTTTTTATCTGATTTTTTACGCGATGAGCATAGCTATCAATATGATTTTTTCGCTCTTCCAGCGTAAAGTTTTTATTCGGTGGAGGTGCCGAATTTTCGCCATAAATAGTTGCACTATAGATGCTGGTTTCGGGGTTGGAAGGAGCGCCCGAAATATGCTTTTGTTTATCGTCAGTTTTTTTGTCTTCTGAATCGGTTATACGGTCCTTGATTTGGTTTTCTGGGGCGGGTGAACTGTCAATGCTTCGAGTATGGCGATGATGTATTGGGGGCTGAGGTATGGCCGTAAGAGGGGGCGCAGAAGGTTGGCTTATATTCATGGTTGACTCGTTTTTAGTAAGTAGATTTATATTGGTAGTTAATGTAATAACAGCGTCCTTGTTGTGGTTTTTTGTATGCTATTTTTGGTGGTGGTATGAGTGTGATAAGTTCCGGTTTTGCGATTTGGTTTGCTTTGTAAGTTGGGTTTAAGCCGATGGCTACAGCTTTCAGGAAAAATCATGCGCTGTTGTACAGGCAAAAAAAACGCCGCCCGAAGGCAGCGTTATTACAACTAAGGTATTGCTCAATCAGGGCATCTGAACTTCGATTACCCCGTCCGCCGACATACTGACCTGGCTGGTACCGGCCTCGACCTCAGGCGTGGGCGCCGAATCCATCGCAGCGGCCTTCATCATCATGCCGCCACGGGCGTAGGGCTGTGGATAACCATTGGTATTGAAGTTCAGGTTGACGATCTTGTAGCCCTTGCCGCCCAGCGCATCGGTGGCCAGTTGGGCACGGGCCTTGAACGCGCTGACCGCTTCCTTGAGCAGCGCATCTTCGCTGGCTTTGCGGGTCGGGTTGGCGATGGCGAAGTCCATGCTGTCCATTTTCAGGTGGGTCAGCATCTCGCCGGTGAGCTTGGACAGCGCCGCGAAGTCCGAGCTTTCCATGCGCAGTTCGGCGCGTTCACGCCAGCCGGTGATCTTCTGGTTCTTGTTGTCGTAGATCGGGTAGCTGTTACGGCTGCCCTGGCGCAGGGTCACGCTTTTGACTTCGCGGGCCTGGGCCAGCGCCTTGTTCATGGTGGTGGTGATTTCTGCGGCCAGCTTGGCCGGGTCGGTGTTCTGGGACTCGGTGTACAGGGTGACGATCATCTGGTCGCGGGCCACTTCCTGGCTGACTTCGGCACGCAGGGAAATCTGGTTGTAGTGCAGTTGATCGGCAGCCAGCACGGGCAGGCTGGCGACGGTGCCAACGCTGAGGGCAATAAGGGCGGCACTGCGAGTGAAACGTGACATGGAAGCTCCTTGAGGGTGATCGTGTTCGATAAGACTGTAGACGGGCGATTTGGGTTCGTCGGGTTACAAATTCTCTACACCTTGGCGCGATGCCGACGAACGGTCAATTTGCGTCCGGCGTTCCTGATTATGTGACCTGCGTCAAAGGGCCACACACACGCTGTCGATACCCTGGCTTCGTTTATACTCCTTGCGATCCGCCTGGAGCGCTCATCAGGAGAGCTCATGCTCGCCCCCGTACAACTGACTTCCGCCACTCGCCAGAACCTCTGGCGCCTGACGTTTATCCGCACCCTGGTCCTGGCCGCACAAGCCGGTTCCGTGGGGCTTGCCTATTGGTTTGACCTGCTGCCGTTGCCCTGGCTGCAGCTGTGGGTGACCTTGGCTTTTTCCACGGTGCTGTGTGTGTTCACGGCCATCCGCCTGCGCACCACGTGGCCGGTGACGGAGCTGGAGTATGCCCTGCAACTGGCCTGTGACCTGTTTATCCACAGTGTGTTGCTGTATTTCTCCGGTGGTTCCACCAACCCGTTCGTTTCCTATTACCTGGTGCCACTGACCATTGCTGCCGTGACGTTGCCGTGGCGCTACTCGGTGATCCTGTCGGGTATTGCCCTGGCGCTCTACACCTTGCTGCTGGCGCAGTTCTATCCCCTGGAAACCTTCCCGATCGCCCGGGAAAACCTGCAGATCTACGGGATGTGGCTGAGCTTCGCGCTGTCGGCGGCGGTGATCACCTTTTTTGCCGCGCGCATGGCCGAAGAGCTGCGGCGCCAGGAAGAACTGCGCGCTATCCGCCGCGAAGAGGGCCTGCGCGACCAGCAACTGTTGGCAGTGGCGACCCAGGCCGCCGGCGCAGCCCATGAGCTGGGCACGCCGTTGGCGACCATGAGCGTGCTGATCAAGGAAATGCGCCAGGACCATCACGACCCGGCGCTACAGGACGACCTCAGCGTGCTGCAGGAGCAGGTCAAGCAGTGCAAGCAAACCTTGCAGCAACTGGTGCGCGCCGCCGAAGCCAACCGGCGCCTGGCGGTGGACATGCAAGACGTCACCCAGTGGCTGCACGAAGCACTGAACCGCTGGCACCTGATGCGCCCCGAAGCCAGTTATCGCTTCCATCTGTTGGGGCAGGGCGCGGTACCGCGCATGGCGCCACCGCCGGACTTGACCCAGGCATTGCTGAATCTGTTGAACAATGCCGCCGACGCCTGTCCGGAAGGGCTGGAAGTGCAATTGGACTGGGATTCGGAAACCCTCACCATCAGCATTCGTGACCACGGCGCCGGTGTGCCGCTGGCCATCGCCGAACAAATCGGCAAGCCATTCTTTACCACCAAGGGCAAAGGCTTCGGCCTGGGCCTGTTCTTGAGCAAGGCCAGCGTGACCCGCGCTGGCGGCTCGGTGAAACTTTACCCCCATGAGGAAGGCGGCACGCTCACCGAGCTGCGCCTGCCCCGTGCTGCACGAGGAGACATCGATGAGTGACGAGATCCAAGTCGAAGGCGAAGAACTGCCGCACCTGTTGCTGGTAGATGACGATGCCACCTTTACCCGCGTGATGGCGCGCGCCATGAGCCGGCGCGGTTTTCGCGTCAGCACGGCGGGGTCGGCAGAAGAGGGCCTGACCATCGCCCAGGCCGACCTGCCGGACTACGCGGCACTGGACCTGAAAATGGATGGCGACTCCGGCCTGGTGCTATTGCCCAAGCTGCTGGAGCTGGACCCGGAAATGCGCGTGCTGATCCTCACCGGCTACTCCAGCATTGCCACCGCCGTCGAGGCGATCAAGCGCGGTGCCTGCAACTACCTGTGCAAGCCGGCCGATGCGGATGACGTACTGGCTGCGCTGCTCTCCGAGCACGCCGACCTCGACACCCTGGTGCCGGAAAACCCGATGTCGGTGGACCGCCTGCAGTGGGAGCACATCCAACGTGTGTTGACCGAGCATGAAGGCAATATCTCGGCGACTGCCCGAGCGTTGGGCATGCATCGCCGGACCTTGCAGCGCAAGTTGCAGAAGCGCCCGGTACGCCGCTGAGCGCTGTACTTGGTCAATGTGGGAGCGAGCAAGCCCGCTCCCACATTTGGTTTGTGTAGATTTAACAAAAAGCCCGGCTGATCATCGATCAGCCGGGCTTTTTGTTGTGGCTTGAAAGCGACTTACTTCTTCAGGCCGTAATGCTCATCCAGCATGCCGGGGGCGTTCGGCGTTTTGGGTGCGTAGTCCCGTGGTGGCTCCTGGTTTTCCCGAGGTGGGGTCAGGCGTTCCCGTGGAGCTTGCGCGGCATCGGAGTGCAGTGCTGCCAGCAGACGCTGACGGGTGATGTCGTCCAGGGCCAGGCGGTTGGCGCCATCGGCGAGGTGATCCTGTACTTCCTGGTAGCTCTGGGTGAGCTTCTTGACCAGGGTCGCGGTGCTGTTGAAGTGGGTAACAACCTCGTTCTGATAACTGTCAAAACGTTCCTGGATGTCATCCAGCTGACGCTGCGTGCGGTTAGGCGCGGCATTCGGCAGCAGGCGAGCAATCAGGAATCCAATGGCGACACCGGCAACCAGGGCAAGAGTCGGCAACAACCAAACTAAGAGCGAGTGTTCCACGAGTCCTTCCTCTATAAACGGCTTTGCTTTACGTTAACGGCTCAAACCTGCGCTGTATACCGCGATTAAGCTCGCAATGATGCCATGCACAGACTTTTAGCTAGACGAGTCGACCCCTTGAGAGGTCACGGAGTTCATTCCTTGCTCATGCGTGAAACCCCCGTTTTGATCGATGGCCCGGTAGGCCAATTGGAAGCCCTGTATCTGGATCACCCCGAGCCACGTGGCCTGGCGCTGATCTGCCACCCCAACCCGGTGCAGGGCGGAACCATGCTTAATAAAGTCGTATCGACCTTGCAACGCACCGCTCGCGATGCTGGTTTGATCACTTTGCGTTTCAATTACCGTGGCGTGGGTGCCAGTGCCGGTACCCACGACATGAGCACCGGTGAAGTGGACGATGCGCAAGCGGCGGCCGGTTGGCTGCGTGAAAAGCACCCGGACCTGCCCATCACCTTGTTGGGTTTCTCGTTCGGTGGATTTGTTGCCGCAAGCCTCGGCGGACGCCTGGAAGCCAAGGGCGAAAAACTCGCGCACCTGTTCATGGTGGCAGCGGCGGTCATGCGTTTGCGTGATGAGGACGTGCTGCCACAGGACTGCCCGTTGACCCTGATCCAGCCGGAAACCGACGAAGTGGTCGACCCGCAGGCCGTCTACGACTGGTCCGCGGCCCTCAAACGCCCCCATGAACTGCTGAAAGTGGCAGAATGTGGACACTTTTTCCATGGCAAGCTGACTGATCTCAAGGATCTGGTCCTGCCGCGCCTTTCGAATTGATAGCAGTCTGATAAGCGATTACCCATGACGACTCGTACCCGTATCCTCACCGGCATCACCACCACCGGCACACCGCACCTGGGCAACTACGCCGGTGCCATCCGCCCGGCGATCCTCGCCAGCCAGGATGCCAATGCCGATTCGTTTTACTTCCTGGCCGACTACCACGCCCTGATCAAGTGCGATGACCCGCAGCGCATCCAGCGCTCGCGTATGGAAATCGCCGCGACCTGGCTGGCCGGTGGCCTGGATGTGAACCGGGTGACGTTCTATCGTCAGTCCGATATCCCGGAAATTCCCGAGCTGACCTGGCTGCTGACCTGCGTCGCGGCCAAGGGCCTGCTCAACCGCGCCCACGCCTACAAGGCCTCGGTGGACAAGAACCTGGAAAACGGCGAAGACCCGGATGCCGGGATCAGCATGGGCCTGTACAGCTACCCGGTGCTGATGGCGGCGGACATCCTGATGTTCAACGCGCACAAGGTGCCGGTCGGCCGCGACCAGATCCAGCACGTGGAAATGGCCCGTGATATCGGCCAGCGTTTCAACCATCTGTTTGGCAAGGGCCGTGAGTTCTTCACCATGCCCGAGGCGTTGATCGAAGAAAGCGTCGCCACCTTGCCGGGCCTGGATGGACGCAAGATGTCGAAAAGCTACGACAACACCATCCCGTTGTTCACCAGCGCCAAGGACATGAAGGACGCGATCTCGCGGATCGTCACCGACTCCCGCGCGCCGGGTGAGGCCAAGGATCCGGATAACTCGCACCTGTTCACCTTGTACCAGGCGTTTGCCACTGCGGAACAGGAGCGGCAACTGCGCAGCGAACTGCTCGACGGCCTGGGCTGGGGCGAGGCGAAGAACCGCCTGTTCCAGTTGCTGGACGATCAGTTGGGTGAAGCCCGCGAGCGTTACCATCAATTGATGTCGCGCCCCTCGGACATGGAAGACCTGCTGCTGGTCGGCGCCAAGAAAGCCCGTGCCGTTGCCGGTCCGTTCCTGCAAGAGCTGCGTGAAGCCGTGGGCCTGCGCTCGTTCGTCAACCAGGCCGCCGAGGCAGTCAGCACCAAGAAGAAGGCGGTGAAGGCCGCACGCTTTGTGAGCTTTCGTGAAGACGACGGCAGCTTCCGCTTCCGCCTGCTGGCGGCTGATGGCGAGCAGTTGCTGCTGTCGCGCAACTTCGCCGACGGCAAGGCGGCGGGTGCTGCCACCAAGCAGTTGCAGTCCGGCCAGGCGCTGGATGTGCGCAGTGAAGCCTCAAGCTTCAGTGTGTGGCTCGACGGCGCGTGTGTCGCCGACAGCCCGGCCTTCGCCGACGCCGCTGCGCGGGATGCTGCCATCGAAGCCGTGCGCGTGGCGTTGACGCCCATCGAGGACTGACCCGACCAAGGGTTGATTGCCATTATCCGGGGCCATCGTTACAGTGACGGCCCGTTTTTGTTGCCTTGCTAACGAAATTATGACGCCCCTAGAACGATATCAAGCTGATCTGAAGCGCCCCGACTTCTTCCATGATGCGGCCCAGGAAACGGCGGTGCGCCATTTGCAGCGCCTGTACGAAGACCTGGTCGCGGCCTCGCAGAGCAAACCCGGGATGCTCAGCAAGTTGTTTGGCAAGAAAGACCTGGTGCCGGTCAAGGGCCTGTATTTCTGGGGGGGCGTGGGCCGGGGGAAGACATACCTGGTCGATACCTTCTTCGAAGCGCTGCCGTTCAAGGAAAAATCGCGCACGCACTTCCACCGCTTTATGAAGCGTGTGCATGAAGAGATGAAGACCCTGCATGGCGAGAAAAACCCGCTGACCATCATCGCCAAGCGTTTCTCCCAGGAAGCCCGGGTGATCTGCTTCGATGAGTTCTTCGTGTCCGATATTACCGACGCGATGATCCTTGGCACCTTGATGGAAGAGTTGTTCCGCAACGGCGTAACCCTGGTCGCCACCTCGAACATCGTGCCCGACGGCCTCTACAAGGACGGCCTGCAACGCGCGCGCTTCCTGCCGGCCATCGCGCTGATCAAGCAGCACACCGATATCGTCAACGTCGACAGCGGCGTCGACTACCGTCTGCGTCACCTTGAGCAAGCCGAGCTGTTCCACTTCCCCCTCGACGAAGCAGCCCACGAAAGCCTGCGCAAGAGCTTTCGCGCGCTGACGCCGGAATGCACCCAGGCGGTGGAAAACGATAAGTTGATGATCGAAAATCGCCAGATCATTGCCCTGCGTACCTGTGACGACGTGGCCTGGTTCGACTTTCGCGAACTGTGCGACGGCCCGCGCAGCCAGAACGACTACATCGAACTGGGCAAGATCTTCCATGCGGTGATCTTGAGCGGCGTCGAGCAAATGAGCGTGACCACCGACGACATCGCCCGGCGCTTTATCAACATGGTCGATGAGTTCTACGACCGTAACGTCAAGCTGATCATCTCGGCCGAAGTCGAACTCAAGGACCTCTACACTGGCGGTCGCTTGAACTTCGAATTCCAGCGGACCTTGAGCCGCTTGCTGGAAATGCAATCCCACGAGTTCCTGGCGCGGGCGCACAAGCCTTAGGCAAACACCGAACCAAAATGTGGGAGCGAGCAAGCCCGCTCTCACATTTGATTGTGCCCGGCTTTAGTCAGGCGGCCTGCTGGAACTGCTGGCGATACTGGTTCGGCGACAACTCCGTGTGCTGCCTGAACAGTCGCGCAAAGAAGCTCGCGTCGTCATAACCCACTTCATAGCTGATGGTCTTGATGCTCTTGCGGCTGCCCGACAACAAGCCCTTGGCCGTCTCGATCCGCAGGCGTTGCAGGTAGTGCAGCGGCTTGTCGCCGGTCGCGGTCTGGAACCTTCGCATGAAGTTGCGGATGCTCATGCCGTGTTCGCGGGCGACGTCTTCAAAGCGGAACTTGTCGGCGAAGTGCTCTTCAAGCCAGTGCTGGATCTGCAGGATGATCACGTCCTGGTGCAGCTTCTGCCCGCCAAAACCGATGCGTCCCGGCGCGTAGCTGCGCTGCACTTCGTAGAGAATGTCGCGGGCCACGGCCTGGGCGATGTTGGCGCCGCAGAAACGCTCGATCAGATAGATGTAGAGGTCGCAGGCCGAGGTGGTGCCGCCGGCGCAGTACAGGTTGTCGGCGTCGGTCAGGTGCTTGTCCTGATTGAGCTGGACCTTGGGGAAACGCTCGCTGAAGGCATTGAAGAAGCGCCAGTAGGTGGTCGCCTCCTTGCCATCGAGCAGGCCGGCTTCGGCGAGCCAGAAGACTCCGGTGGCCTCGCCACAGAGCACTGCACCCCGGGCATGCTGCTCGCGCAGCCATGGCAGGATCTGCGGGTAGCGTTTGCTCAGGGCGTCGAAGTCATCCCAGAAGGCCGGCAACACAATGATGTCGGCGTTTTCCAGGCCGCCGTCCACCGGCATGATCACATCGCTGAAGCTGCGCACCGATTGCCCGTCGGGGCTCACCAGACGGGTTTCAAAGGCTGGGGTGAGGCCCTGGCCTAGTTGTTTGCCGTAACGCAGGCTGGCGAGGTGGAAGAAATCCTTGGCTTGCATGAGGGTTGAAGCAAACACCCGATCAATGGCCAAAATGCTGACGCGCCGCAGGGGCGTGGAGACGAGGCTAGACATAATTTCGATTATTCTTATAGGGGAAAGTGGTCAACTAACGGCTGGATCGTCTTATTTTTTGTCGCATGTGTCCAGTGTCCTGTGACGGCCGTGCAGCTTAGGCTCTGTGATCTTGTTTTTGTCTGACAATCGACGCAGGTGACCCATGATTCCCAGAACCTTGTTCAGCTCGGAGCACGAACTCTTTCGCCAGAGCGTGCGCACCTTCCTCGAAAAAGACGCGGTGCCGTTCCACTCGCAATGGGAGAAGCAGGGGCATATTGATCGCAACCTGTGGAGCAAGGCGGGGGAGGCGGGCATGCTCTGTTCCCATCTGCCGGAAGAGTACGGCGGCCTGGGCGCGGACTTTCTCTACAGCACCGTGGTGATTGAAGAAGTTGGACGGCTGGGCCTGACCGGGATCGGTTTTTCTCTGCATTCGGACATTGTTGCGCCGTATATCCTGCATTACGGCAGCGAGGTGCTCAAACACAAGTATTTGCCCAAGCTGGTCTCCGGGGAGATGGTCACGGCGATTGCCATGACCGAGCCGGGCGCCGGGTCCGACCTGCAAGGGGTCAAGACCACCGCGGTGCTGGATGGCGACGAATATGTGATCAATGGCTCCAAGACCTTTATTACCAACGGTTTCCTGGCGGACCTGGTGATTGTGGTGGCCAAGACCGACCCCAAGGCGGGCGCCAAGGGCACCAGCCTGTTCCTGGTCGAGGCCAATACGCCGGGCTTCGACAAGGGCAAGCGCCTGGAGAAGGTCGGGATGAAGGCCCAGGACACCTCCGAGCTGTTCTTCCAGGATGTACGCGTACCCAAGGAGAACCTGTTGGGCCAGGCCGGGATGGGCTTTGCCTACCTGATGCAGGAGCTGCCCCAGGAGCGCCTGACCGTGGCCATCGGCGCCCTGGCCTCGGCCGAAGCTGCATTGCAGTGGACGTTGGACTACACCCGCGAGCGCAAGGCGTTTGGCAAGGCGATTGCGGACTTCCAGAACACCCGTTTCAAACTGGCGGAGATTGCCACCGAGGTGCAGATCGGCCGGGTGTTTGTCGACAAGTGTCTGGAGTTGCATCTGCAAGGCAAGCTGGATGTGCCCACGGCGGCGATGGCCAAGTATTGGACCACCGACCTGCAATGCAAGGTGCTCGATGAGTGTGTGCAGTTGCACGGCGGCTACGGCTATATGTGGGAATACCCGATTGCCCGGGCCTGGGCGGATGCGCGGGTGCAGCGCATTTATGCGGGGACCAACGAGATCATGAAGGAGATCATTGCGCGGGCGCTTTGAATCTGTAGTGTTTTTGAGGGCCTCTTCGCGAGCAAGCCCGCTCCCACATTCGACCGAGTTCCATCTTTGGAATGCAGTCGAATGTGGGAGCGGGCTTGCTCGCGAAGGCGGCTTAAAGATCAATCAAGGCGCAGGGTTGGGATGATCCTTCTGAATCGCCTCAATCCCCTCCAACACCTCTTTCGACAGCTTCAGCTCGGCACTCGCGATATTGCTATCCAATTGCGCAAGCGTCGTCGCACCAATGATATTGCTGGTCACAAACGGCTGTTGCGTCACAAACGCCAGGGCCATCTGCGCCGGGTCCAGGCCGTGCTCGCGGGCCAGGGCCACATAACGGCTGCACGCTGCTTCCGACTGCGGGTTGAAGTAGCGACTGAAGCGGCTGTACAGGCTCAAGCGCCCCTTGGCCGGCCGTGCACCGCCTTCGTATTTGCCGCTGAGCATGCCGAAGGCCAACGGCGAATACGCCAGCAAGCCACATTGTTCACGGATGGCAATCTCCGCCAGGCCTACTTCAAAGCTACGGTTGAGCAGGTTGTAAGGGTTCTGGATCGACACCGCGCGGGTCCAGCCACGGGCCTCGGCCAGGGCCAGGAACTTCATGGTGCCCCACGGCGTTTCGTTGGACAGGCCGATATGCCGGATCTTGCCGGCCTTGACCTGTTCATCGAGCGCTTCAAGGGTTTCTTCCAGCGGCGTCAGGTCGGGCTCATCCTTGTGCTTGTAGCTCAATTGCCCGAAGAAGTTGGTGCTGCGCTCCGGCCAGTGCAGTTGGTACAGGTCGATCCAGTCGGTCTGCAGGCGCTTGAGGCTGGCATCCAGGGCCTCGACGATATGTTTACGGTTGTGCTTGAGCTGGCCATCGCGGATGTAGTCGATGGTATTGCCGGGGCCGGCGATCTTGCTGGCGAGGATCCAGTCGGCGCGGTCGCCTCGGCTCTTGAAGTAATTGCCAATGTAGCGCTCGGTGGTGGCATAGGTGTCGGCCTTGGGCGGCACCGGGTACATTTCGGCGGTATCGAGGAAGTTGATCCCCGCGCCTTTGGCCCGTTCGATCTGGGCGAAGGCCTCTGCCTCGGTATTCTGCTCACCCCAGGTCATGGTCCCGAGGCAGATCTCGCTCACGTTCAGATCGGTCCGGCCCAGCTGTCGATACTTCATTGGGTGCTCCTTCGGCAAAACAATCATAAAAGCAGGTTGAATTTTTTTTCGCAATCTGCATAATTGCCCACCTCTTTCTGCAGTGGAAGTGATGCGCCGCCTGCCGAAGAATCTTGCCGTTGAACGGACGCGCTGACCCGAGCCCCCGATAGCGTCTGTATCCGGCTGCCTTTGACTTGTCAAAGTACGCACTATTCAGTAAGATCCGCCGTCTAATTTACAGGGCGGCCCCTGAGGCTATTAAAGAATGACAACTTTTACTGCAAAACCGGAAACAGTTCAGCGCGACTGGTTTGTCGTCGACGCCGCTGGTCAGACCCTGGGTCGTCTGGCCACTGAAGTCGCCAGCCGTCTGCGTGGCAAGCACAAGCCTGAGTACACCCCTCACGTTGATACCGGTGACTACATCGTGATCATCAACGCTGAGCAGGTTCGTGTAACCGGCAACAAAGCAAGCGACAAAATGTACTACCGTCACTCCGGTTTCCCAGGCGGTATCAAGTCTTCGAACTTCGAAGGCCTGATTGCCAAGAAGCCTGAAGCCCCGATCGAGATCGCGGTTAAAGGTATGCTGCCGAAGGGCCCACTGGGTCGCGACATGTATCGCAAGCTGAAAGTCTATGCGGGCGCTGCTCACCCTCATGCTGCTCAGCAGCCCCAAGAACTGAAGTTTTAACGGAATAGTTCATTATGTCGGCGACTCAAAATTACGGCACTGGCCGTCGCAAAACCGCAACCGCACGCGTTTTCCTGCGTCCGGGCACTGGTAACATCTCGATCAACAACCGCACTCTGGAAAATTTCTTCGGTCGCGAAACTGCCCGCATGGTAGTTCGTCAGCCGCTGGAACTGACCGAGACCGTTGAAAAGTTCGACATCTACGTCACCGTCATCGGTGGCGGTGTAAGTGGTCAAGCTGGCGCAATCCGCCACGGTATCACTCGCGCTCTGATGCAGTACGACGAAACCCTGCGCGGCGCTCTGCGCAAAGCTGGCTTCGTGACTCGCGATGCCCGTGAAGTTGAACGTAAGAAAGTCGGTCTGCGTAAAGCGCGTAAGCGTCCGCAGTACTCGAAGCGTTAATTCGCTTTACGTTCCACAAAAACGCCCAGCCTCCTCACGGAGCTGGGCGTTTTTTATTGCCCGCGTTTTATGCAGGTTTTTTCTGTGTGACAACTTGCCACATCCGTAGACCCCCTATACTACAAGGCTTGGAGCTTGGGCTTCGGGTAATTACCTTGTCAGAGGTGGGGCTTTTCATTACCATTCGGCAAAATTTTTATAAGTTCAGATTTAATACTTAGTAGACGCCTGATTTAACAGGCCAAAAAGCTGATGGGAGAGGACTGAATGAGCAATGACGGCGTGAATGCAGGCCGGCGTCGCTTCTTGGTAGCAGCCACATCCGTGGTGGGTGCTGCAGGAGCGGTGGGGGCTGCGGTCCCGTTCGTGGGGTCATGGTTTCCCAGTGCCAAGGCGAAAGCCGCAGGTGCACCGGTGAAGGTGAATGTCAGCAAGATCGAGCCAGGCCAGCAGATGATTGCTGAATGGCGCGGCCAGCCAGTATTCATCGTTCGTCGTACCGAGGAAATCCTGGGGAATCTGAAGAAGATCGAGGGCCAGCTGTCTGACCCCGAGTCCAAGAATTCCGAGCAACCCGCCTACGCCCAAAACGAAGCGCGTTCGATCAAGCCAGAAATTCTGCTGCTGGTCGGTCTTTGCACGCACCTGGGTTGCTCGCCGACCTTCCGCCCGGAAGTCGCGCCTGTGGATCTGGGCAAGGACTGGGTTGGCGGTTATTTCTGCCCTTGCCACGGTTCCCACTACGACCTGGCCGGTCGCGTCTACAAGTCCCAGCCTGCCCCGTTGAACCTGCCGGTTCCGCCGCACAACTACGAATCTGACGACGTTATTGTCATTGGTGTCGATAAGGAGAGCGCGTAATGAGCAAGTTCATGGATTGGGTGGATGCGCGCTTCCCCGCCACCAAAATGTGGGAAGACCATCTCAGCAAGTATTACGCGCCGAAGAACTTTAACTTCTTCTACTTCTTTGGCTCCCTGGCACTGCTGGTGCTGGTCAACCAGATCGTTACCGGTGTCTGGCTGACCATGAGCTACACCCCGTCGGCAGAAGAGGCGTTTGCTTCCGTCGAATACATCATGCGTGACGTCGAGTACGGCTCGATCCTGCGTCTGCTGCACTCCACTGGCGCTTCGGCGTTCTTTATCGTGGTCTATCTGCACATGTTCCGTGGCTTGCTCTACGGCTCGTACCAGAAGCCACGTGAGCTGGTGTGGGTGTTCGGCATGCTGATCTACCTGGCGCTGATGGCAGAGGCCTTCATGGGCTACCTGCTGCCTTGGGGGCAGATGTCCTACTGGGGTGCCCAGGTGATCATCTCGCTGTTTGGCGCGATTCCGGTCATCGGCAACGACCTGACCCAGTGGATCCGTGGTGATTACCTGATCTCCGGCATCACCCTGAACCGCTTCTTTGCCTTGCATGTGGTGGCCTTGCCGATCGTGATTCTCGGCCTGGTGGTACTGCACATCCTGGCGCTGCACGAAGTGGGCTCGAACAACCCGGACGGCGTGGACATCAAGAAGCACAAGGACGAGAACGGCATTCCGCTGGACGGCATTCCTTTCCACCCTTACTACACCGTCAAAGATATCGTCGGCGTAGTGGTGTTCCTGTTTGTGTTCTGCTCGATTGTGTTCTTCTTCCCGGAAATGGGCGGCTATTTCCTCGAAAAACCGAACTTCGAACAGGCGAACGCCTTCAAGACCCCGGAACACATTGCCCCGGTCTGGTACTTCACCCCGTTCTACGCCATTTTGCGGGCGATTCCCGACAAGCTCATGGGCGTGATTGCCATGGGTGCAGCCATTGCCGTGTTGTTCGTGTTGCCGTGGCTCGACCGTAGCCCGGTCAAGTCCATGCGCTACAAAGGCTGGCTGAGCAAGATCTGGCTGTGGGTGTTCTGCATCTCGTTCGTGATCCTGGGCGTGCTGGGCGTACTGGCGCCAACCCCTGAGCGTACGTTGCTGTCGCAGGTCTGCACCTTCCTGTACTTCGCCTACTTCATTCTGATGCCGTTCTACACCCGGCTTGAGAAGACAAAACCGGTTCCGGAAAGGGTGACTGGCTGATGAAAAAATTATTCGCTGCATTGATTCTTGCTGCCCTGCCGGCCCTGTCCTTTGCTTCCGGTGCAGGTGTTGAACTGGAAAAAGTCGACATCGACGTTTCTGACAAGGCGGCCATGCAAGACGGCGCCCGTACGTTCGCCAACTACTGCATGGGCTGCCACAGCGCCAAGTTCCAGCGTTACGAGCGCGTTGCCGATGACCTGGGCATCCCGCATGACCTGATGCTCAGCAACCTGGTGTTTACGGGCGCCAAGATTGGCGACCATATGAACATCGGCATGCAACCGGCTGATGCCAAGGCCTGGTTCGGTGCTGCTCCGCCTGACCTGACCCTGGTCGCTCGCGTACGTGGCACAGACTGGCTGTATGGCTACCTGAAGTCGTTCTACGAAGACCCGACACGTCCTTGGGGCGTGAACAACAAGGTCTTTCCGAACGTCGGCATGCCTAACGTGCTGGTCGGCCTGCAAGGTCGCCAGGTGGTAGGATGCAAGCAGGTTCAAGTCGTTGAAAACGGCAAGAAGCAATATGACCCGCTGACCGGCACGCCGTTGACCCATGAAGCCTGTGATCAACTGACCATCGTGCCCAAGAGCGGTGCGCTGAACGAGGAGCAGTTCGACGAGAAGGTCAAGAACCTGGTGACCTTCCTGGCGTACTCCGCCAACCCGGTCAAACTGGAGCATCAACGCATCGGTACCTATGTGTTGCTGTACCTGGCGTTCTTCTTCGTATTCGCTTATTTGCTCAAGCGCGAATACTGGAAGGATGTGCATTGATCCAACCTTAGGCAATTGCTGTTAATCTTGCGCGCCCAGCGACGTCTCTGAACGGGTAACGCTCTGGTTGATCCAGGTGTTACGGGAGATGCTTTCTGGGCGCGCTCGTTTTTGAGCTTTCGATAATTTCAACAAGCGAGGAGGACCGCCATGGGCGTGACCAATCGGTTGGCCTGTTACTCCGACCCCGCCGACCACTATTCCCACCGAGTACGCATCGTGCTCGCAGAGAAGGGTGTCAGCGCCGAGATCATCAGTGTGGAGGTGGGACGTCATCCGCCGAAACTGATCGAAGTGAACCCTTACGGCAGCTTGCCCACCCTGGTCGATCGTGACCTGGCGCTGTGGGAGTCAACCGTGGTGATGGAATATCTGGATGAGCGTTACCCCCATCCACCTTTGCTGCCGGTTTATCCCGTGGCACGTGCCAACAGCCGCCTGCTGATCCATCGGATCCAGCGTGACTGGTGTGGGCTGGTGGATCTGATTCTGGATACACGCAGCAAAGAAGCGGCCCGTGTGCAGGCGCGCAAGGAATTGCGCGAGAGCCTGACCGGCGTTTCACCGTTATTTGCCGACAAACCTTTTTTCCTCAGTGAGGAACAAAGCCTGGTCGATTGCTGCCTATTACCCATACTCTGGCGTTTGCCGATTCTGGGCATTGAATTGCCGCGGCCTGCCAAGCCGCTGCTTGATTACATGGAGCGCCAGTTTGCGCGTGAGGCTTTCCAGGCAAGTCTGTCTGGCGTCGAACGCGATATGCGCTAAGGCTTAAGGAGCCGTTGATGAACTCCAGTCGACCTTATCTGGTCCGCGCGCTCTATGAGTGGATTGTGGATAACGATTGCACCCCGCACATGCTGGTCAATTCCGAGTTTCCTGCGGTGCAGGTGCCACAAGGTTTTGCCAGTGATGGACAGATTGTCCTGAACGTTTCGCCCAGTGCCGTACGTCAACTGCACATGGACAATGAAGCGGTCAGCTTTGAAGGGCGTTTTGGCGGGGTACCGCATACGCTCTATGTGCCTATCGGCGCGATCCTGGGGATTTATGCCCGGGAGAATGGCCAGGGCATGGTGTTTGATCTGGAGTCGTCTCTTGAAGGCGACGAAGCGATCGAAGTTGAAGATGATGACCTGCCGCCACCGGACTCCGAGCCGCCGCGCCCTACTGGCCGGCCGAGCTTGAAAGTGGTGAAGTGACGGAGCATGAGCCTGCGGGCGCGTGCTGAATAAAATGCCCCGGCTTTGGCCGGGGCATTTTTTTGCCCGGTACAAAGTCATGGTGAGCGGTGATCGTACAACTCGCTTGGGCTATGATGCGCCTTTGGATCATCGAGATAATTGGCTACCCATGGAAAACCTCAGCCCCGCCCCGCGTCTTCCCCGCAAGCGCCGCAGCCTTGCCCAGGAATTGGTCACGGTGTTGTCCGAGCAGATCCGCGACGGCCAGCTCAAGCGTGGCGACAAGTTGCCCACCGAGTCGGCGATCATGGATGCCCATGGGGTCAGTCGCACGGTGGTGCGCGAGGCGATCTCGCGCTTGCAGGCGGCCGGGCAGGTGGAGACCCGGCATGGTATCGGCACTTTTGTGTTGGATACGCCGAGCCCCAGCGGCTTTCGCATTGATCCCGCCACGGTGGTGACGTTACGTGATGTGTTGGCGGTCCTGGAGCTGCGCATTAGCCTGGAAGTAGAGTCCGCCGGTCTCGCGGCCCAGCGCCGCAGTGACGAGCAACTGGCGGCGATGCGCGCGGCCCTCGATGCCTTGAATGAAAGTGCGGCGCACGCCAGCGATGCGGTGGCCTCGGATTTCCAGTTCCACCTGCAGATTGCCTTGTCCACCGGCAACCGCTACTTCACCGACATCATGACGCACCTGGGCACCAGCATTATCCCGCGGACCCGCCTGAATTCAGCGCGCCTGGCCCATGATGACCAGCAGCACTACATGAGCCGCCTGAGTCGTGAACACGAGGAGATTTATGAGGCGATTGCCCGCCAGGATTCGGATGCGGCGCGGGCGGCGATGCGCTTGCATTTGACTAACAGTCGGGAGCGGCTGCGCCAGGCTCATGAAGAGGCGCAGGCGCAGCGGGGGTGATTCTGTGTTTGTCGGGGGAGGTGTATCACGCCAGGGTAAAGTCGATTTGGGTAACTTCGCCATTGTCGATATGGAAGTTTTTGGCCAGGATCAATGCAGGCGGATCACCATCAAGTTGAACGGTGTCACCGATATTGGGTAGGTCCGCAGCATCGATATTCTGTGTTCCGGGTTTGGATTTATTGGATTTGGATGTGAACGTGCATTTTTTTTTAGTTGCCATGGTGTGCCTCACTATTCTGGATTAGTAAAGGGCCTCCAAGGTGACTGCACCTCTTGCTGTTGAGGTAGCTTGGTGGTGGCATCCAATCTAGGGGCAGCAAGCATATCGCTGATACTGTCAGAATTCACAGTGACGACGAACGGTCCCCTGTGTGCGAGTCATCCGTACACAGGGGAACTATGGCTACCTCAAGGCAGCGGGTTATTCGGCTTGTAGTCCTTAAGCAACAAATACGTACTCCACCCCCACCAATCATTGGTCCACTGCTTGTCATTCAGGTTGTTGACGTCCTTGCGCCGCAGCACCTTGTCGCCTTCGGCCTTGAACAATGGCGAAAAGTTATTTGCCGGGTTGTTCGCCGCATTCAGGTCCGGCACATGCAGCGGTGCCTTGAACGTGGCTGGGGAGGGCGCGATACCGCTGATGTACGCGTCGAATATCTCGTCGGCCGAAGCCTGCACGGCACGCTTGACCTGGGTGCGGTTGGCGGCATCGTTGCTATCGAAATAGCGCTTGTCACCATAGGCATGCCACTCATCGCCCAGGGCGTTGCGCACGTTAAGCCCGAACTTGCTGTCTTCATCGTGCATAAAACGACTGATCAGCGAACCCAATTCACCTGGTGTGACCACCGCCGCCAGTTGCTTGCGCGGGACGCGCAGGTGGCCCGCAGAAAACAGATCGGTCAAAAAGTGATCGGCAAAGCTGTTCATGGCGTAGGCCAATTCCAATTGCTGATCACTGCCGTTCTGGTGAGCCACTACCGCTTGTTGCAGGGCGGCAGTATGCCCGGCCAGGTAGGCTGACAGCGCCCATTCACCGAAATGGTCGGCATTGTCGGCCGCCAGCTTCAGATAGCGACCCAGTGGCACCATCGCTGATACGACGCTGCCGCCGCCAGTGATACGGTTCCACTCTTCAGACAACGTATCTCCTAATGCATCATAGGCCTCGTGCGGTTGTTTGCCGTCCTTGATGGCCTGCTTGACTGCATTGATCTCTTTTTGCATGACCGCGAGGATTTGGCCCGCTTCGGCCCGCGATGCCGGCAACGTTGCCAGCGAGTTGAAGGCCGCGCTAAAGCGTTGCACGCGGTCGGCTGCCGACGCGCCATCGCTGATGGGTTGACCGGGAATGCCGTAGAAATCCCCCCCCAGGGAGATGATCTGGCCATAGGTCAGGGCCAGGCCGTTGGGCAGGTGCAACTCGACGTTAGCACCCGGAATAGAGGGTTCTCCCTGCACAAAACGCAGTTGGGTGTCATCGCCAATGGCGGTGTGCTCGCCGCCCTCGAAGCGCAGGGAAGGGATAGGGTTTTTGATGTTGATCGATTTAAGTTCTGACATGTTAGCTCCTTGCTATGTCGTAGGACTCTTCCTTATTAACTGTATGTATATACAGTTGTCACGAGAATAGAGGAATAATTTCCTACGTCAAGGCGCTCTCTATAAACGAACGCAAAATCCTGGCAAGCGACGAAATAATATTGACGAACGATTTTATAGTTGTACGATGACGTACGACATTAACAATAACTGTTCATTGATAGTCTTTACCCAGGGTGTTCGAATAATGAATCCACAAGAACTGAAGTCCATCCTCTCCCACGGTCTGCTGTCTTTCCCAGTGACCGATTTCAACGCCCAGGGTGATTTCAACCAGGCGGGCTATATCAAGCGCCTGGAGTGGCTGGCCCCTTACGGCGCCACCGCTCTGTTTGCAGCCGGCGGTACCGGTGAGTTTTTCTCCCTGGCAGCCAGTGAATATTCCCAAGTGGTGAAAACCGCTGTTGATACCTGCGCCACCAGCGTACCGATTCTCGCCGGTGTTGGCGGCTCCACGCGCCAGGCCATCGAATACGCCCAGGAGGCCGAGCGCCTGGGGGCCAAGGGCCTGTTGCTGCTGCCGCATTATCTGACCGAAGCCAGCCAGGACGGTGTCGCCGCCCACGTCGAGGCGGTGTGCAAATCGGTGAAGATTGGCGTGGTGGTCTACAACCGCAACGTCTGCCGCCTGACCGCTCCACTGCTGGAGCGCCTGGCCGAACGTTGCCCGAACTTGATCGGCTACAAGGATGGCCTGGGTGATATCGAGCTGATGGTGTCGATCCGTCGCCGTCTGGGTGACCGTTTCAGCTACCTGGGCGGCTTGCCGACCGCAGAGGTCTACGCCGCTGCCTACAAGGCCCTCGGCGTGCCGGTGTATTCCTCGGCGGTGTTCAACTTCATTCCGAAAACCGCGATGGACTTCTACCATGCAGTTGCCCGGGAAGATCACGCCACCGTCGACAAGATCATCGATGACTTCTTCCTGCCTTACCTGGACATCCGTAATCGCAAGGCCGGTTATGCCGTGAGCATCGTCAAGGCGGGCGCAAAAATCGCCGGCTATGACGCAGGCCCGGTGCGTACCCCGCTGACCGATCTGCTGCCGGAAGAGTACGAAGCCCTGGCTGCGCTGATCGATAAGCAAGGCGCGCAGTAACCCAATAACAAAGCCGCTGAGTCATCAGCGGCTTTTTGCGTCAGGAGAAGATTCGTGTCCCAAGCCAAGCGTTTTGACAACTACATCGGTGGCCAGTGGGTGGCCGGTGCTGACTACTCAAGCAATATCAACCCGTCGGATCTGTCGGATGTCATCGGCGATTTCGCCAAGGCCGATCTGGCCCAGGTCAACGCCGCCATCGACGCCGCCCGCGCGGCGTTCCCGGCATGGTCGACTTCCGGCATCCAGGCCCGGCATGACGCACTGGATAAAGTCGGCAGCGAGATCCTCGCGCGCCGTGAAGAACTCGGCACGCTGCTGGCCCGCGAAGAGGGCAAGACCCTGCCCGAAGCCATTGGCGAAGTGACCCGCGCCGGCAATATCTTCAAGTTTTTCGCCGGCGAATGCCTGCGTCTGTCCGGTGATTACCTGCCGTCGGTGCGCCCTGGGGTCAATGTCGAAGTCACTCGTGAAGCCTTGGGCGTGGTGGGCCTGATCACCCCGTGGAACTTCCCGATTGCCATCCCCGCCTGGAAAATCGCCCCGGCCCTGGCCTACGGCAACTGCGTGGTGCTCAAACCGGCAGACCTGGTGCCCGGCTGTGCCTGGGCCCTGGCAGAAATCATCTCCCGCGCCGGCTTCCCCAGTGGCGTGTTCAACCTGGTGATGGGCAGTGGCCGAGTGGTCGGTGATGCGCTGGTCAACAGCCCGAAGGTCGATGGCATCAGCTTCACCGGCTCCGTGGGCGTAGGGCGGCAGATCGCGGTCAGTTGCGTGTCGCGCCAGGCCAAGGTGCAGTTGGAAATGGGCGGCAAGAACCCGCAAATCATCCTCGATGATGCCGACCTCAAGCAGGCCGTCGAGTTGTCGGCGCAGAGCGCGTTCTACTCCACCGGCCAGCGTTGCACGGCGTCCAGTCGCTTTATCGTGACGGCCGGGATTCATGACCGGTTCGTCGCGGCCATGGCCGAGCGCATGCAGTCGATCAAGGTCGGGCATGCCCTGCATGCCGGGACCGATATTGGCCCAGTGGTGTCCCAGGCTCAATTGGACCAGGACTTGAAATACATCGACATCGGCCAGGGCGAAGGCGCGCGGCTGGTCAGCGGTGGTGGCCTGGTGACCTGCGACACCGAAGGTTACTTCCTGGCGCCGACGCTGTTTGCCGACAGCGAAGCCGCCATGCGCATCAGTCGTGAAGAAATCTTCGGCCCCGTGGCCAATGTGGTGCGCGTGGCGGACTACGAGGCGGCGCTGGCCATGGCCAATGACACCGAGTTCGGCTTGTCGGCGGGCATTGCCACCAGCTCGCTCAAATACGCCAACCACTTCAAGCGCCACTCCCAGGCCGGGATGGTGATGGTCAACCTGCCGACGGCGGGTGTGGATTATCACGTTCCCTTCGGTGGCCGGAAGGGTTCATCCTACGGTTCGCGTGAGCAAGGTCGCTATGCGCAAGAGTTCTACACCGTGGTGAAAACCAGCTACATCGGCTCATAAACCCACCCCCCGTAAAGAGGGGGTTTCTGTAGGAGCGAGCTTGCTCGCGAAAAACTTCAGGGCGACACGACCTACCTGGATGTACGCGTTATCGTTGACGTTTTTCGCGAGCAAGCTCGCTCCTACAAGAGCCAGCGTTACGCAACACACAACCATTACCCGCAAAAAAAATAATTAGTGGGAGTACATCTACATGCAAGCGACCAAGCCGACGCACGTCCGTTATTTGATCTTGCTCATGCTGTTCCTGGTGACCACGATCAACTACGCCGACCGTGCCACCATCGCCATCGCAGGTTCCAGCCTGCAAAAAGACCTCGGCATCGACGCGGTCACCCTCGGTTACATCTTCTCTGCATTCGGTTGGGCCTATGTGGCCGGGCAAATCCCCGGCGGCTGGCTGCTGGACCGGTTCGGCTCGAAAAAAATCTATGCCCTGAGCATCTTCACCTGGTCGCTGTTCACCGTGCTGCAAGGCTATGTCGGTGAGTTCGGGGTCTCCACCGCCGTGGTTGCGCTGTTCATGCTGCGCTTTTTGGTCGGCCTGGCAGAAGCGCCTTCCTTTCCCGGTAATGCGCGGATTGTCGCGGCCTGGTTCCCCACCGCCGAACGCGGTACGGCCTCGGCGATCTTCAACTCGGCGCAGTACTTCGCCACGGTGTTGTTTGCACCGCTGATGGGCTGGATCGTCTACAGCTTCGGCTGGCAGCATGTGTTTATCGTGATGGGTCTGATCGGTATCGTGTTCTCGCTGATCTGGCTCAAAGTGATCTACAGCCCGCGCCAGCACCCGTTGATCAACGAGGCCGAGTTCAATCACATCGCCGCCAACGGGGCGATGGTCGATATGGATCAGGACAAGGCCAAGGGTAAGAAAACCGACGGGCCGAAGTGGGATTACATCCGCCAGTTGCTGACCAATCGCATGATGCTCGGTGTGTACCTGGGCCAGTACTGCATCAACGGCATTACCTACTTCTTCCTGACCTGGTTCCCGGTGTATCTGGTGCAGGACCGTGGCATGACCATCCTCAAGGCCGGCTTTATCGCCTCGCTGCCAGCGATCTGCGGGTTTATTGGCGGTGTCTTGGGTGGGGTTATTTCCGACTACTTGCTGCGCAAGGGCCATTCCCTGACCTTCGCACGCAAGGCGCCGATCATTGCCGGCCTGCTGGTCTCCAGCAGCATCATTGCCTGCAACTATGTGGACGTGGAATGGATGGTCGTCGGCTTCATGGCCCTGGCCTTCTTCGGCAAAGGCGTTGGCGCACTGGGTTGGGCGGTGGTGTCCGACACCTCGCCGAAACAGATCGCCGGCCTCAGCGGTGGCTTGTTCAACACCTTTGGCAACCTGGCTTCGATCACCACGCCGATCGTGATTGGCTACATCATCAGCACCACCGGCTCGTTCAAGTGGGCCCTGGTGTTCGTCGGCGCCAACGCGCTGGTGGCGGTGTTCAGCTATCTGGTGATCGTCGGTCCGATCAAGCGCGTGGTGCTCAACGAGCCACCGAGCAAAGGCCCCGAGTTGACTAACCTTACCCAAGCGCAATCCTGAAGGGGCCGTGCGATGCAGTTGATTGAACATGCCGACTCGCCGCGCTCCATTCGTTTGCACGAGCGCGACAATGTAGTGATTGTGGTCAATGACCAGGGCGTGCCGGCCGGGACCGAGTTCCCGGACGGCTTGGTGACCGTGGAGTTCATTCCCCAGAGCCACAAGGTGACCCTGGAAGATATCCCCGAAGGCGGTCAGATTATTCGCTATGGCCAGACCATCGGTTACGCCTTGCAGCCGATACCGCGAGGCAGTTGGGTCCAGGAAGATCAGTTGCGCATGCCAACGGCGCCGCCGCTGGACAGCTTGCCGCTGTCCACCGAAGTGCCCGAGGCCCAGGCGCCATTGGAAGGTTTTACCTTCGAAGGCTATCGCAACGCGGATGGCACCGTGGGCACGCGCAATATCCTCGGCATCACCACCACCGTGCAGTGCGTGACCGGCGTGCTGGACCACGCGGTCAAGCGCATCAAGGACGAGTTGCTGCCCAAGTACCCGCATGTCGATGACGTGGTGGCCCTGACCCACAGCTACGGGTGTGGCGTGGCCATTACCGCCACCGACGCCTATATCCCGATCCGTACCGTGCGTAACCTGGCGCGCAACCCGAACCTGGGTGGCGAAGCCCTGGTGATCAGCCTGGGCTGCGAGAAACTGCAGGCCGGGCAGGTGATGCACGACAACGACAGCTCGGTGGACCTCAGTGAACCGTGGTTGTATCGCCTGCAGGACGCAAGCCATGGTTTCACCGAAATGATCGAGCAGATCATGGAATTGGCCGAAACCCGCCTGAAGAAACTCGACCTGCGCCGCCGCGAAACCGTACCGGCGTCGGAGCTGATCCTCGGTATGCAATGTGGTGGCAGTGACGCTTTTTCCGGGATCACGGCCAACCCGGCGCTGGGTTACGCCTCGGACTTGTTGTTACGGGCGGGGGCGACGGTGATGTTTTCCGAAGTCACCGAAGTGCGCGATGCCATTTACCTGCTGACTTCCCGCGCGGAAAACCAGGATGTTGCCCGGGAACTGGTGCGGGAAATGGACTGGTACGACCGCTACCTGGCCAAGGGCGAGGCCGACCGCAGCGCCAATACCACGCCGGGCAACAAGAAGGGCGGGTTGTCGAATATTGTCGAGAAGTCCCTGGGCTCCATCGTCAAATCCGGCAGCAGCGCGATCAATGGCGTGCTTGGGCCTGGCGAACGGTTCAAGGGCAAAGGCCTGATCTTCTGCGCGACACCGGCCAGCGATTTTGTCTGCGGCACCTTGCAACTGGCGGCGGGGATGAACCTGCATGTGTTCACCACCGGTCGCGGCACGCCCTATGGGCTGGCGATGGCGCCGGTGGTGAAGGTCTCGACCCGTACGGAACTGGCGCAGCGCTGGCCGGACCTGATCGATATCGATGCCGGGCGGATCGCCACTGGCCGTGCAACCATCGAAGAGTTGGGATGGGAGTTGTTCCACTTCTATCTGGATGTGGCCAGCGGCAAGAAGCAGACCTGGGCTGAGAGGCACAAACTGCACAATGACATTACCTTGTTCAATCCGGCGCCGATCACCTAGGCCTTGGGGTTAGGGCAGCGCGCTGATCAATGCCTGCAGATGGGGGTAGACCTGTTGCGGGCTGGTCGCGCGAAGGATGTGCCCGGACATTGCAGGCATGGGGTGGCGCGTGTAGTAGTCCGCACAGACAAAGCCGTCTACCCAGCCATCGACATACACCTGATGGTCAGAGCGGGCATCTCCGACGATCACGGCCCGGCCCTTGAGCTTGCCGCTCTGGCGCCATTGCCCGACGATTCTGCTCTTGCCGCGCCCGGGATTTATCAGCGGTGAGGGCCAGGGGCATAGGGCCCGCGAACCGGCCCAGAACAGACGGTTGGCGATCACGTTGTGTGTGTCGATATCCAGCGAGCGGGCGATGGGGGCGATCCACTCGATGTAGCCGCCGGACAGGATATGCACTTGTGTGCCCTCGCGTTGCAGGTTACGCAGCATCAGCATCAGCATCAGGTCCGGGTCGAGGCTGCCAATGATCGCGTCGACATAGTGGTTGATATGGCGCTTGCGGATGCGCGGGATCAGCTTGATCAAGGACAGCAGCTCCCAGGTACTGGCCCGGCCGGCCAACGCCTTGGGCGCCAGCCGTTGCAGTTGCTCCAGCGTAGCCTGGGCGCCGGGGCCGTCGCCAAGCGCCGACTTGATGACTTCCAGGGTGCTTTCGTGGTTCACCAGAGTCTGGTCAAAGTCGAAGATTACATGGGTTGTGTCAGCTGTGGTCACGGGCGTACCTGCTTATCTAGCTGGCGATACTGGTGTTTATCCTCGCGGGTCCACAGGGTCGCAGCGATACCCAGGTGTTGGGCAATGCGTGCCTGGACCTGGTCGGCAAACGCCTGGCCACTTTGCTGCTCCTGGCGTTCGAGGCGCTCCAGGTAGGTCATTTCGCAGATGGCCCAGGGCATCATCAGCACACGTAGGAAGCTCGCCAGGCCAGAAGCATGCAGCGGGCTGGCGACTAGGCCGAAGGGTAAAATCAGGCGTCCGGCCAGCGGCACCACGGGCAAGCCGCGGCTCAACAGCCCCGCGCGAAAGCGATACAAGCCCCGGCCATTGTTAATGGTCGCTTCGGGGGTGGTGTAAAGCGCGGTGCCTTGTGGGTGGGTGCGCAGTTTATGCAGGTTGCGGGAGAAGGCCTTCTTATCTGCACCGTTCCAGAACTGCCCACCCGAGCATTTGAGCAGCAGGAAGGCCGTGAAGGCGATAAAACGGTTGTAACCGCTGGACGCCACCAGCGTCGCGCCAGGCATCGCCAGGATGGCGAACGGGTCAATCACGCTGACGTGATTGGCGGCCACCACGCAGCCGTCGGTGAGAAGGGCGATTTGCCGTGATGAGTGTGTGCAGCGGATCCGGATACCCATTATCCCTAGAAGGCCTCGATACATGATGCGTCTGACAGCCAGAGGTAACGGCCAGGCGATCAGACTCACCATGACCATTGATAGCAGGCGCAGGCCTGCCAGCACGCAGCCAAAGGGCAGGTACAGTGGGCGTAGCCAGCAGGGATAGGCCCAGACTTCCCGGGTGCATAGGCCCGCTACAGAATGAAGGGGGGCTGGTGGAGGTAGATTGTCTTTCAAGGGGGCCTACTCAAGTGATGATGGTCGTCAGGCCAGCTTGGTTTGCTCGGCGGTTTTCATCCGGCGCGAAAACCGCTCGATGCGCGCCAGGTTGGCAGGGCTGATTTCCTTGAACCGCTCGCAGGTAAGATCAATTTTCACGTGCGGGCCATAAGGGGTTTCAATCACTTGCCCCGCGATGTGTGGTGCGTGCAAAAAGGCCCTGTTCATTTCCAGTGCACGGTGATGTTGGATATTGGTCAGGGTGTAAATCTTCTCGAAACCCAAGTGTTTAAACCCGTATTCAAGTGCCAGGTGAATGGCGATAAAGGGGTAGGGTGTTCCCCAGTATTTCCTCAGGAAACGGTTGCCGAAGTTGATCCCGTATTCTTTCTTTGCGAACCCGGCATAACCGATAAATGAACCCTCCAGGCCAATGCTCACTGCCCAGCGTGACCAGTTCTGGTCGGCCATTTCTTTTTTGAAGGTCGAGATTTCGTTTGTGGCAGCGGCCATGTCCCGGGTGGTGCCGGCTGAAATGAACTTCATCGCTTCGGGGTCACTGAGCAGCTCGGTATACCCCTTGATGTCCTGATCGTCCCAGCTTCTGATATGCACGTTGTATAAATGGCTGACGGATCTACGCATGAGTCCCCCCTGGAGTTATTCAGTTGTTACAGGAGGGGATTTTCAGGGGCAGCGTTGATGAAACAGAGGTGTGGATTCTCGTTAGTGCGTGGGAGCCTGTGTAGTGGTTTGTGGGACAGTCGACTCTCAAGCGAGAGCTTGGTATTACCTCCTACAAAATAGGCACAGTTCCCTGTTTTTATTTTTTAGTTAGTGCTCATGTTTAGAAATGAAATGTGAACAGTCGGTGCCACTGCTTTATCATTGCAACTCCCTGAAAACAGGACTTAAGGCTGATACAGCATGCTCGCCATTTTCCTTGCGACGCTCACCATCACCGCACCGGTGTTTGCCATGCTGTTCCTGGGGGCGTTGCTCAAGCGCATCAGTTGGATCAACGACAACTTTATCCACACCGCATCGGCCCTGGTGTTCAACGTCACCATGCCGGCGTTGCTGTTTCTGGGGATTCTGCACGCCGACCTGCATTCGGCGCTCAAGCCAGAACTGCTGATCTATTTCTCCTTGGCCACGGTCGTCAGCTTTGCCCTGGCCTGGGGCTGGGCGATCTTTCGTTGCCCGCGTGAGGATCGGGGCATCTATGCCCAAGGGGCATTTCGCGGCAATAACGGAGTGATCGGCCTGGCACTGGCGGCCAGCATGTATGGGGACTACGGGATCTCCCTCGGGGCGATCCTCGCGGGGCTGGTGATCCTGTTCTACAACACCCTGTCGACCATCGTGCTGGCAGTCTATAGCCCGGTGATCAAGTCTGACCCGTGGAGCATCTGCAAGAGCGTACTGGCCAACCCGTTGATTCTCAGCGTGATTGCCGCCACACCGTTTGCCTATTTCCAGATTGGCCTGCCCGGTTGGCTGCAAACCTCCGGTCAGTACCTGGCGGACATGACGCTGCCCCTGGCCCTGATCTGCATTGGCGGCACTTTGTCACTGGCTGCATTGCGCCAAAGCGGCAACATGGCGTTGAGCGCCAGCCTGGTGAAGATGATTGGCTTGCCGGTCGTGGCAACGCTGGGGGCTTGGTTGTATGGCTTCCGGGGGCCGGAGTTGGGGATTCTGTTCCTGTATTTCGGCGCGCCGACGGCCGCTGCCAGTTTTGTCATGGCCCGTGCGGCCCAGGGTAATCATGAACTGGCGGCGGCGATTATTGTGATCACCACCTTGATGGCGGCGGTGACCACCAATATCGGGATCTTTGTGTTGCAGGCGGGTGGCTGGGTGTAGGAGGCAAGCTCGCTCCTACAAAGGGGTTTGCTGATAACTGTCGATCACTTCCTGCGCCGCCCGAAATGCATCAATCGCCGCCGGCACGCCGGCATACACCGCGCAATGCAGCAGCGCCTCGCGAATTTCTTCAACAGTACAGCCATTGTTCAGCGCACCGCGTACATGGCCCTTGAGTTCTTGCGGGCACTTCAAGGCGGTCAGCGCCGCGAGGGTAATCAGGCTGCGGGTCTTCAGCGGCAGGCCTTCACGGTTCCACACCCCACCCCAGGCATGTTCGTTGACGAAGTCCTGCAACGGCTGAGTGAACTCGGTGGCATTGCCCAGGGCGCGATCGACAAACGCATCGCCCATTACCTGGCGACGCATTTCTACGCCGGATTTCGCTTGATCGGTCATTGCGACTCCCTCTTGTGTTGACGGCGCCAGGCTCGCAGCGAGGTGAATAACAGGAACGCCACCAGCGCTGGCAGGACGTAATACAGCATCAATTGTTCAAGTTTGTTGGCCAGCGGCATGCCCGTGGTGAATGACACCACGTGCAGCCCATAAGCCAGGTACAACCCCAGCAGCAGCAAACCTTCGGCGCGGGTGATGCGGTAGCCGGTGTAAAACACCGGCAGGCACAACACCACGACGCCGAGCATCACCGGCAAGTCGAAATCCAGGGCGTTGGGCGACACTGACAAGGGCAACGGCGCCACCAGCGCGGTAAAGCCCAGCACTCCCAACAGATTGAACAGGTTGCTGCCGATCACGTTCCCCACCGCAATCTCCCGTTCGCCGCGCAGGGCGGCGATCAGTGAGGTTGCGAGGCACGGCAGGGACGTGCTGACGGCAACGATGGTCAGGCCGATCACCCGCTCGGACAGGCCCAGGTCGCTGGCCACTTCCACCGCCGCTCCCAACACCAGATGCCCGGCGAACATCAGCAACACGAGCCCGCCGATCATCCACAGCAAACTGCTCAGCCACGGCGCCTGTACCACCGTGTCGCGGGTCCGTGGGCGGCGCGAGTGGCGGGTCTGGTACAGCAACAGACCCAGGTAGGCGAGCAGGGCGGCAAGCAAGGCCAGGCCGTCAAGCGGTGTCAGTTCTTCATCACTGGCGAGAATAAACAGCAGCATGCTGGCGCCGATCATCACCGGGATATCCAGGCGCACCAATTGCCGCGACACGCGCAGGGGAATGATCAGCGCCGAGAGGCCAAGCGTCACGAGGATATTGAAGATGCTGCTGCCAATCACACTGCCCACCGCAATATCGGTGTTACCGGCGAGGGTGGCTTGCAGGCTGACGGCGATTTGTGGCGCGCTGCTGCCAAAGGCGACGATGCTCAAGCCTATGATCAGCGGCCTGACCTTGAGGCTGGCGGCCAGGCGCACGGCGGCGCGCACCAGCATTTCGGCACCGGCAATCAGCAGCAGCAGGCCGCTGATCAGTTCAATCAGGCTCATGGGCGAGAGGGCGCTTAATCCGAAAATGGCCAGGGCTCCGTCAGTCAGTTGTTCAGGGCTTGCACGCGCACGCGCGCGGTGCCGCTGCGCAGCATACCCAACTGCTCGGCGGCCTGGCGTGAAAGATCGATCAACCGGCCACGGATGTGCGGGCCGCGATCATTGATGCGCACCACCACGGATTTGTCGTTGGCAAGATTGGTAACCTTGACCCGCGTGCCGAACGGCAGGCGCCGGTGAGCGGCGGTCAGGGCGTGTTGGTTGAAGGGTTCACCGCTGGCGGTTTTCTTGCCGTGGTGCTTGGCGCCGTAGTAGGACGCGGTGCCGGTTTCGTCGTAGCCGTTGGGGTCGATCATGCCGCTGGCGCAGCCGGTGAGCAGGGAGAACAGGGCCAGGAGGCCGAGCAGACGCTTCATTTTCAAGGTGTCCCCAAAATTGATGTGGGGACCGACCCCTGTAGGAGCTGGCTTGCCTGCGATGCGGGCGCCTCGGTGTTTCAGATGCACCGAGGTGATGCTATCGCAGGCAAGCCAGCTCCTACAGAAGCCGGTTCCTACAGGGCGGCAACCGTTATCAGCCTTCGAGCTTGCTCTTGAGCAATTCGTTCACCTGTTGCGGGTTGGCCTTGCCTTTGGAGGCCTTCATCGCCTGGCCCACAAAGAAGCCGAACATCTTGCCGCGCTTGGCTTCATCCGCCGCGCGATACTGCTCGACCTGCTCGGCGTTGGCCGCGAGCATTTCATCAAGAACGGCCGAGATGGCGCCGCTGTCGGTGACTTGCTTGAGGCCGCGCTTCTCGATGATATCGTCGGCACTGCCTTCACCGCTGGCCATGGCTTCAAACACGGTCTTGGCGATTTTGCCGGAGATGGTGTTGTCCTTGATGCGCAGCAACATGCCGCCCAACTGCTCGGCCGAGACCGGTGCTTCGTCGATTTCCAGCCCCTGCTTGTTCAACAGGCTGCCCAACTCGACCATGACCCAGTTGGCCGCCAGTTTGGCGTCGCCGGCGATGCTCACGACTTTTTCGAAGTAGTCCGCTTGCTCGCGGCTCGACGCCAGGACGCTGGCGTCGTACACCGAAAGACCGAACTGCGCCTGGAAGCGCTCGCGTTTTTGCGGTGGCAATTCCGGCAGGGTGGCGCGCACGTCATTGAGGAACGAATCCTCGATGACCACCGGCAACAGGTCCGGATCGGGGAAGTAACGGTAGTCGTTGGCTTCCTCCTTGCTGCGCATGGCGCGGGTTTCGTCTTTGTTCGGGTCGTACAGGCGGGTCTGCTGGATCACCTTGCCGCCGTCTTCGATCAGCTCGATCTGGCGACGGACTTCGGTGTTGATCGCCTTCTCGATGAAGCGGAACGAGTTGACGTTCTTGATCTCGCAGCGGGTGCCGTACTCGGCCTGGCCTTTTGGCCGCACCGACACGTTGCAGTCGCAACGCAGGGAGCCTTCGGCCATGTTGCCGTCGCAGATGCCCAGGTAACGCACCAGCGCGTGGATCGTCTTGACGTAGGCCACGGCTTCCTTGGCACTGCGCATGTCCGGCTCGGACACGATCTCCAGCAGCGGCGTACCGGCGCGGTTCAGGTCGATGCCGCTGGCGCCGTTGAATTCTTCATGCAGGCTCTTGCCGGCATCTTCTTCCAGGTGCGCACGGGTCACACCGACACGTTTGATCGTGCCGTCTTCCAACGGGATGTCCAGGTAGCCCTTGCCGACGATCGGCAATTCCATCTGGCTGATCTGGTAGCCCTTGGGCAGGTCCGGGTAGAAGTAGTTCTTGCGCGCAAACACGTTGTGCTGGCCGATCTCGGCGTCAATCGCCAGGCCGAACATCACCGCCATGCGCACCGCTTCCTGGTTCAGCACTGGCAATACGCCAGGCATGCCCAGGTCTACCAGGCTGGCCTGGGTGTTGGGCTCAGAGCCGAACGTGGTGGCGCTACCGGAGAAAATCTTCGATTGGGTGGCGAGCTGGGTATGAATCTCCAGCCCGATCACAACTTCCCATTGCATAGTGTTCTCCTCAGAAGCCGGTTGGGGTGCGAGTGTGCCAGTCAGTGTTCAACTGGTACTGGTGCGCCACATTGAGCAAGCGGCCTTCCTGGAAATACGGGGCGAGCAACTGCACGCCCACCGGCAGCCCGTCGACGAAACCGGCTGGCATGGACAAGCCTGGCAAGCCCGCGAGGTTGGCGGTGATGGTGTACAGGTCTTCCAGGTACTCGGCGATCGGGTCGCCGGTCTTGGCACCGATCTTCCAGGCCGGGTTCGGCGTGGTCGGGCCGATGATCACGTCGACTTCATTAAAGGCCGCCATGAAGTCGTTCTTGATCAGGCGTCGGATTTTCTGCGCCTTGAGGTAGTACGCATCGTAGTAGCCAGCCGACAGGGCGTAGGCACCGACCATGATTCGGCGCTGTACTTCCACGCCGAAGCCTTCGCCACGGGAGCGCTTGTACAGGTCGGTGAGGTCTTTCGGGTCTTCACAGCGGTAGCCGAAACGTACGCCGTCGAAACGCGACAGGTTGGACGAGGCTTCAGCCGGGGCGATCACGTAATAAGCCGCAATTGCGTGCTGGTTGTTCGGCAGGCTGATTTCCTTGATCACCGCGCCGAGCTTTTCCAGCTCCTTGATGCTGTTGTGCACCAGTTCGGCGATACGCGGGTCGAGACCGGCGCTGAAGTACTCTTTCGGCACGCCGATGCGTAGGCCCTTGAGCGAGGTATTGAGGCTGGCGCTGTAGTCCGGCACCGGCTCATCGATGCTGGTGGAGTCCTTTGTATCGAACCCAGCCATGCCTTGTAACAATATCGCGCAGTCTTCGGCAGTGCGAGCCAGAGGGCCGCCTTGGTCGAGGCTGGACGCGTAGGCAATCATGCCCCAGCGGGAAACGCGACCGTACGTCGGTTTCAAACCGGTGAGGTTGGTGAATGCCGCAGGCTGGCGGATCGAGCCGCCGGTATCGGTGGCCGTGGCGGCCGGCAGGAAGCGCGCAGCAACGGCTGCGGCCGAACCACCGGACGAACCGCCAGGCACGTGCTCCAGGTTCCACGGGTTTTTCACCGCACCGTAGTAGCTCGATTCGTTGGCCGAGCCCATGGCGAACTCGTCCATGTTGGTCTTGCCCAGGGTCACAGCCCCGGCCTCGGCCAGCTTGGCGACGACAGTGGCGTCGTAGGGCGCCTTGAAGTTGTCGAGCATCTTCGAGCCGCAACTGGTGCGGATGCCCTGGGTGCAGAACAGGTCCTTGTGACCGATTGGCGCACCCAGCAGCGCGCCGTTTTCACCGTTGGCGCGACGGGCGTCGGCGGCCTTGGCCTGGCCCAGGGCGAGTTCCTCGGTGAGGCTGATGAAGCTGTTGACCTTCGGATCCAGTGCGGCGATACGTGCCAGCAGGGTCTGGGTCAGCTCTTCGGAAGAAAACTTTTTGTCGGCGAGACCGCGGGCGATCTCGGCCAGAGTCATTTGATGCATTGCAGGCTCTTTCCCTTTAGTCGATGACTTTCGGAACCAGGTACAGGCCGTTTTCGACCGCTGGTGCGATGGACTGGTAGGCCTCGCGGTGATTGCGCTCGGTCACGACGTCTGCGCGCAGGCGCTGGCTGGCTTCCAGTGGGTGAGCCAGGGGCTCGATGCCGTCGGTATTGACGGCCTGCATTTGGTCGACCAGCCCGAGAATGCTGTTCAGGGCTGCGGTGGTCTGTGGAAGATCGGCTTCATTGAGGCCCAGGCAGGCCAGATGAGCGATTTTTTCCACGTCGGAGCGTTCAAGCGCCATGGGATTCTCCAGTGGAAAACAGAACGGAAGCTATCCGTGTGTTAGATTGTCGGAACACTACCGCATTTCTACGGTCATATGGCCGCGATTGTGGGGTTAGGTGCACAGAAAGTCGGTCAATTTAGCACATTGGCGCCTTGCCCAAAATCCCTGTCGTTGTTAGAGTTTGCCGCACTTTTTTACCCACGCGTTGCCTAGGGTCCTTTCCCCATGTTCAAGAAACTGCGTGGCATGTTTTCCAGCGATCTTTCCATTGACCTGGGCACTGCCAACACCCTTATTTACGTGCGCGAGCGCGGTATCGTCCTGAATGAGCCATCGGTTGTGGCCATTCGGACCCATGGTAATCAGAAAAGTGTCGTTGCCGTGGGCACCGAGGCCAAGCGTATGCTCGGCCGTACACCTGGCAACATTGCCGCCATTCGTCCGATGAAAGACGGCGTGATCGCCGACTTCAGCGTCTGCGAGAAGATGCTGCAGTACTTCATCAACAAGGTTCACGAAAACAGTTTCCTGCAGCCCAGCCCTCGTGTGCTGATCTGCGTGCCATGCAAGTCCACCCAGGTGGAGCGTCGTGCCATCCGTGAATCGGCCCTTGGCGCCGGTGCTCGTGAAGTGTTCCTGATCGAGGAGCCAATGGCTGCTGCGATCGGTGCCGGCCTGCCGGTTGAAGAGGCGCGCGGTTCGATGGTGGTGGATATCGGTGGTGGTACCACCGAGATCGCCCTGATTTCCCTCAATGGTGTGGTGTATGCCGAATCCGTACGCGTAGGCGGCGACCGCTTCGACGAAGCGATCATCACTTATGTGCGCCGTAACTACGGCAGCCTGATCGGCGAATCCACCGCCGAGCGCATCAAGCAGGAAATCGGCACCGCTTACCCGGGTGGCGAAGTGCGCGAAGTCGATGTGCGCGGTCGCAACCTGGCCGAAGGCGTGCCACGTGCCTTTACCCTGAACTCCAATGAAGTGCTGGAAGCTCTGCAAGAGTCCCTGGCCACCATCGTTCAGGCTGTGAAGAGCGCCCTGGAGCAATCGCCGCCGGAACTGGCTTCCGATATCGCCGAGCGTGGCCTGGTACTGACCGGTGGTGGCGCCTTGCTGCGCGACCTCGACAAGTTGCTGGCCCAGGAAACCGGTCTGCCGGTGATCGTCGCCGAAGACCCGCTGACCTGTGTGGCTCGTGGCGGTGGTCGTGCACTGGAAATGATGGATAAACACACCATGGACCTGCTCTCCAGCGAATAAGATCGTTGGTTGCGCCATGTTTCGCCAACAGGCAGCACTTTGCAGTGCTGCCTGTTGGCGTTTATCTTCTTCAATCTGCATCCAGGCCGGTTTGATGCCGTATGAATAAAGAGAATATCTGCCCGGGAGGAGCGGCCTATTAAACCGCTCTTCACTAAAGGCCCCTCATTGGGCGTGCGCTTGTTGGTGCTGGTCGTGCTATCGGTCGCGCTGATGGTGGTCGATGCCCGCTTCACACTGCTCAAACCAGTGCGTAGCCAGATGTCGCTGGTATTGATGCAGTCCTACTGGATCACTGACCTGCCACAACGGCTATGGCAAGGTGTGGCCAGCCAATTTGGCAGCCGTACCGAACTGGTGGCCGAGAACGAAAAACTCAAGACCGAAAACCTGCTGTTGCAGGGGCGCATGCAAAAGCTGGCGGCCCTGACCGAGCAGAACGTTCGACTGCGCGAGTTGCTCAATTCTTCCGCGCTGGTCAACGAAAAGGTCGAAGTGGCCGAGTTGATCGGCATGGACCCCAACCCTTTCACCCACCGCATCATCATCAACAAGGGCGAGCGCGATGGCGTGGTTCTTGGCCAGCCGGTGCTCGATGCCCGTGGCCTGATGGGGCAGGTGGTGGAGTTGATGCCCTATACCTCCCGCGTGCTGCTGCTGACCGACACCACCCATAGCATTCCGGTGCAGGTCAACCGCAACGGCCTGCGGGCTATTGCCAGCGGCACGGGCAACCCGGAGCGCCTGGAACTGCGGCATGTGGCGGACACCGCCGACATCAAGGAAGGTGACCTGCTGGTCAGCTCCGGCCTTGGCCAGCGGTTCCCGGCAGGCTACCCCGTGGCGACGGTCAAGGAAGTGATCCACGATTCCGGCCAGCCCTTTGCGATTGTCCGCGCGGTGCCGACGGCTGCGCTGAACCGCAGCCGCTACCTGTTGCTGGTGTTCAGTGACACCCGCACGCCGGAAGAGCGCGCCAACGAAGCCGCCCAGGCCCAGGAAGCGCAGGACCGGCAAGAAGGCAGCACGACGCCGATTATTCCGGCAACCGTACCCAAGCCTGCAGCGCCAGCTGCAACCGTTACGACACCGCCTGCAACCACCGCGCCCGCTGTGGCGACGCCAGCCCAGCCTGCTCGCCCTGTGAAACCCGCGGCAACGACACCAGCGGCACCTGCAGCTGCGCCGGCAACCACCCGACAGAGGGCGCAATAATGGCCGGTACTCATTCGCGCAATGGCTGGATAGTCTGGCTGACCTTCGCCATCGGCATGCTGCTCAGCGTCTCGCCGATGCCGCAGTTCATGGAAATCCTGCGCCCGCTGTGGCTCGCATTGCTGCTGGCCTTCTGGTCGCTGGCTTTGCCGCACAAGGTCGGGATGGTCACGGCCATGTGCCTGGGGCTGGCCGAAGACGTCATGTATGGCACGTTGCTGGGCCAGAACGCGTTGATCCTCACCCTGATTACCTTTCTGGTGTTGTCGTTGCAGCAACGCTTACGCATGTTTCCGATGTGGCAGCAGAGCCTGGTGATTCTGGTGATCTTCGGCCTGGCCCAGTTGGTGCAACTGTGGCTCAGTGCCTTGACCGGCAACCGTCAGCCGACCCTGGCGCTGGTCTTGCCGGCCCTGGTCAGTGCGCTGTTGTGGCCATGGATCAGCTTTGGCCTGCGTGGTTTGTGTCGTCGCTATAAAATCAATTGAGTGGGGTGCGAGGCTCTGCCTGGTTATCGAACCCACAGGGAGAGTCTGCAATGCATGCACTTTATCTGGCCTCCGGCTCTCCTCGGCGACGTGAACTGCTGACCCAGATCGGCGTGCCGTTCACCGTGGTCAACGCCGCCATTGATGAAACGCCCCTGGGCGACGAATCGCCTGCGTCCTACGTCGAGCGCCTGGCCCGTGGCAAAGCCGCCGCTGGCCTGGCGACATTGGCCGATACCACAAATGCCTGCGTGTTGGGGGCCGATACTGCCGTCATCCTTGATGGCCGGATCCTTGGGAAACCCCTGGACCAGGCCGATGCCTTGGCCATGTTGCTGGCCCTTTCTGATCGTGAACACGAAGTCCTTACCGCCATTGCGGTGCTTGATGACCAGCGCTGTGAAACGCGCCTGGTCAGTAGTCGCGTGCGCTTTCGCAAGGTTTCAACACAAGAAGCAACGACTTACTGGCACAGCGGTGAGCCCCAGGACAAGGCTGGCGGCTATGCTATCCAAGGGCTGGCAGCGGTGTTTGTCGCCGGGCTCAATGGCAGTTACTCCGCGGTCGTCGGCCTGCCGGTCTGCGAAACAGCAGAACTGCTGGGCCATTTCGGCATACCCTGTTGGCAACACCTTTGCGCGCGCTGAACGCTTTACTCCAGCGCCACCTATAAGCGATCGGCCACTATTGTGAAAACGCCTGAACGAGACCCAGCCATGAGTGAAGAGATTCTGATCAATATCACGCCGATGGAATCGCGCGTGGCGGTGGTAGAAAACGGTGTCTTGCAGGAAGTGCATGTCGAGCGCACCCAGAAGCGCGGGATTGTCGGCAACATCTATAAAGGCAAGGTCGTGCGGGTATTGCCGGGCATGCAGGCGGCGTTTGTCGATATCGGCCTGGACCGTGCTGCATTTATCCATGCTTCGGAAATTTCCCTGCGCGAAGGTCCGGCGGTCGAGAGCATCAGCGCCCTGGTACACGAAGGGCAGAGCCTGGTGGTGCAAGTCACCAAGGACCCGATTGGCTCCAAGGGCGCACGCCTGACCACGCAACTGTCGATTCCTTCGCGCTACCTGGTGTACATGCCGCGCACTGCCCACGTCGGCATTTCCTTGAAGATAGAAGATGAAGGCGAGCGTGAGCGCCTGAAAAAGGTCGTCAGTGATTGCGTGGCGGCCGAAGGCATCAAGGAAGTGGGTGGCTTTATCCTGCGCACCGCCGCCGAGGGCGCCGGTGCCGATGAAATCCTCATGGATATCCGCTATCTGCGTCGCCTGTGGGATCAGATTGATACCCAGATCAAGACGATCGGCGCACCGAGCGTCATCTATGAAGACCTGGGCCTGGCCCTGCGTACCCTGCGCGACCTGGTCAGCCCCAAGATCGAGAAAATTCGCATCGACTCGCGGGAAACCTTCCAGCGCACCACGCAATTTGTTGCCGAACTGATGCCGGAAATCGCTGATCGCCTGGAGCACTATCCCGGTGAACGGCCGATATTCGACCTGTATGGCGTCGAGGATGAAATCCAGAAGGCCCTGGAGCGCAAGGTGCCGCTCAAGTCCGGTGGCTACCTGGTGGTGGACCCGGCGGAAGCGATGAGCACCATCGACGTTAACACCGGCGCCTTTGTCGGCCATCGCAACCTTGAAGAAACCATCTTCAAGACCAACCTCGAAGCTGCCACCGCCATCGCTCGCCAACTGCGCCTGCGCAACCTGGGCGGGATCATCATCATCGACTTCATCGACATGGAAGATGAAGAGCACCAGCGCCAGGTATTGCGCACCCTTGAAAAACAACTGGAGCGCGATCACGCCAAGACCAACATCATCGGTATCACCGAGTTGGGCCTGGTGCAGATGACCCGCAAGCGTACCCGCGAAAGTCTTGAGCAGGTGCTGTGCGAGCCGTGCAGCAGCTGCCAGGGCCGCGGCAAGTTGAAGACCCCGGAAACGGTTTGCTACGAGATTTTCCGGGAAATCCTACGGGAGGCACGCGCTTACCAGGCCGAGGGTTATAGAGTCTTGGCCAACCAGAAGGTGGTTGACCGCTTGCTCGACGAAGAGTCGGGCAACGTTGCGGAGTTGGAGGGTTTTATTGGCCGCACCATCCGTTTCCAGGTCGAAACCATGTATTCCCAGGAACAATACGACGTGGTGCTGCTCTGATCGGCATCAGTCTTTTTCAACGAGACCGGCAGACCGTGATCTGCCGTCCGACTATTACCTTGAGGGTCGCCTGACATGGAGCGTCTGAAACGCTTTTTTGCCGCACTGACCCGTTGGGGCCTTGGCCTGTGTGCATTGCTGTTGGTGCTGGCGGCGGTCTACGTCAGCCTGGGCCGTGAATTGACGCCGCTGGTCGCGGAGTATCGCGCCGAAATCGAGGCCAAGGCACAGGCGGCGGTCGATATGCCGCTGAGTATTGGTAGCCTGGAAGGGCGCTGGAGCGGCTTTGCCCCGGTACTGCTGGCCCATGATGTGATGGTCGGCGAGGGCAGCAGTGCCTTGCGCCTGGACCAGGTGCAAGTGGTGCCTGACGTCTGGGCCAGCCTGCTGGCGTGGGATGTGCGTATCGCCCACCTGGAAGTCAGCGGCTTGCAGATCAGCGTCAAGGAAGGCAAGGACGGCCAGTGGGCACTGCAAGGCCTGCCGATGCAGGACGACCAGCCCCTGGATCCGGAGCAGTTGCTCAAGCGCATGCAGGCCGTGGCGAAGGTCTCGCTGCTGGACAGCCAGGTGACCTTGCAGCCGTTCGAGCAGGCGCCGCTGACCTTGACCTATGTGGGTTTGAGCCTGCAAACCGGCGCGACTCGCCAGCGCCTCGACGCCCGCCTGACCCTGCCTGATGGGCAGCCGCTGGCCCTTAGCCTGCGTACGCGGATCCGTGCCAGCCAGTGGAAAGACGGTGAAGTCCAGGCATACCTGAGCCTGCCCCAGAGCAACTGGGCGCAGTGGGTTCCGGCAAAGTTGACGGGTGATTGGAAACTCAGCGAACTGAAAGCCGGCGGCGAGTTCTGGCTGACCTGGGCCAACGGCACGTTGCAAAGCGCGGCCGCCCGGCTCAATGCACCGCAGGTAAAAGTCCGCTACGCCCAGCGCAAGCCTGCAAGCATCCAGAACCTGGCCTTGACGGCTTACCTGCAACGCAGTGACAGCGGCCTGAAGGTTGTCTTCGATTCGTTGGCCATGAACCTGGGGGAGACTCGCTGGGAGTCACACCTGCAATTGCAGCAAACCCTGGCCACCGACAAGACCCAGGAAATCTGGAACTTGCAGGCTGACCGCCTGAACCTGACGCCCATCACCCCATTGCTCAACGCCCTGGCGCCGCTGCCGGAAGGTTTTGCCAAGACCGTCGAGGCGCTGAAGGCCACAGGCATGCTGCGCAATGTGCGGGTGGATTATCGTCCCCAGGAGACGGGCGACCAGCGCGTCAGCTTTGCCGCCAACCTTGACCGCGTGGGTTTTGACGCCTATTTCGGCGCGCCAGCGGCGCGCAATGTGTCCGGCAGTATCAGCGGTGACCTGGGCCAGGGTGAGCTGCGCATGGACAGCAAGGACTTTGCCTTGCATCTGTTCCCGATTTTCGACAAGCCTTGGCAATACATCCAGGCCAATGCCCGCCTGACGTGGAAACTGGATAAGCAAGGTTTCACCTTGATTGCGCCGTACATCAAGGTGCTGGGCGAAGAGGGCAAGATCGCGGCGGATTTCCTGATTCGCCTGCATTTCGATCATAGCCAGGAAGACTACATGGACCTGCGGGTCGGCATGGTCGACGGTGATGGGCGTTTTACCCCCAAGTATCTGCCGGCGGTCCTCAGCCCGGCCCTGGATGAATGGCTGAGTACGGCCATTCTCAAGGGGGCGGTCGATGAAGGTTTCTTCCAGTATCAAGGCTCGCTGAACCATGATGCGGTGACGGCCGCGCGCAATATCAGCCTGTTCTTCAAGGTGCGCGACGCCGAACTGGCGTTCCAGCCCGGCTGGCCCCATGTCAGCAAGGTCGCCGGTGAAGTGTTTGTCGAAGAAACCGGCGTGCGCATCCTGGCCAGCAAGGGGCAATTGCTCGACACCAAGGTCAAGGACATCTACGTCAATATTCCCCATGCGCTGCCTGGGCATGACAGCCACCTGCTGCTCACGGGTGGGTTTGCCGGCGGGTTGGGCGATGGCCTGAAGATCCTCCAGGAAGCGCCCATCGGCACGGCATCGACGTTTGCCGGATGGAAAGGCGAGGGCGACCTGCAAGGTTCGCTGAACCTGGATATTCCCCTGGCCAAGGGTACCGAGCCGAACATCGTGGTGGATTTCAAGACCGACAAGGCACGCCTGCAACTGGCCGAACCTACCCTGGATCTGAACCAGCTCAAAGGCGAGTTCCGCTTCGACAGCGCCAAGGGCCTGAGTGGGCAGAACATCAGCGCCCAAGCCTTCGACCGGCCTATCACGGCGCAGATTGCTGCCGGCGGCAAGCCGGGCAATCTCAGCACACGGGTCACGGCCAAGGGCCAGGTGACGGTCAAGCGGCTCACCGACTGGCTGAAAGTCAGCCAGCCACTGCCGGTGTCCGGGGACATCCCGTATCAGTTGCAGCTCGACCTGGATGGTGCCGATAGCCAACTGATGGTCAGCTCTAACCTCAAGGGCGTGGCGGTAGATTTGCCGGCACCGTTTGGCATGCCCGCCAGCCAGGGGCGTGACAGCGTGTTCCGCATGACCTTGCAGGGTAAGGAACGGCGTTACTGGTTTGACTACGGTGAACTGGCGAACTTTACCTTCGCCGCGCCCGCAGACAACTTTGCCCAGGGCCGTGGCGAGCTGTTCCTCGGTGATGGCGATGCCTTGCTGCCGGGTGGCAAGGGGCTGCGGATTCGTGGTGTGCTGTCGGAGCTGGATATCGATCCCTGGAAGAAACTGGTGGACCGTTATGCCGGCAATGATCCCGGTGGCAACGCCAAGCAACTGTTGAGCAGTGCTGATTTCAAGATCGGCAAGCTGACGGGGCTTGGTACTCGCTTCGACCAGGTCAACCTGCAATTGGATCGCAAGCCCGCCGCCTGGGGCCTGCAATTCGACAGCCAGCAAGCCAAGGGCACTGTTGGCCTGCCGGATGCCAAGGGCGCCCCGATTGCCATCAACCTGCAATACGTGAAGCTGCCTGCGGTCGATCCGACGGTACAGGCCGATGAAAATGCACCTGATCCCCTGGCCGATATTGACCCCAAGGACATTCCGGCGCTGGATATCGCGATTGACCAGTTGTTCCAGGGGCCTGACTTGATCGGCGCCTGGTCATTGAAAGTTCGCCCGACGGCCAAGGGCATGGCCTTCAACAACCTCGACCTGGGCCTCAAGGGCATGCAGCTCAAGGGGGCCGGTGGCTGGGAAGGTGTGCCGGGCGCCACCAACAGTTGGTACAAGGGGCGCCTGGACGGCAAGAACATCGCCGATGTGCTCAAGGGCTGGGGCTTTGCGCCGACCGTGACCAGCGAGAGTTTCCATCTGGACGTGGACGGGCGTTGGCCGGGTTCGCCGGCCTGGGTCGGTCCCAAGCGTTTCTCCGGCAGCCTGGATGCGTCGTTCCGCAAGGGCCAGTTTGTCGAGGTGGAAGGTGGGGCCCAGGCGTTGCGGGTATTCGGCCTGCTGAACTTCAACTCGATTGGCCGGCGCTTACGCCTGGACTTCTCGGACTTGCTCGGCAAGGGCCTGAGCTACGACCGAGTCAAGGGCTTGCTGGTCGCCAGTAACGGTGTGTTTGTGACCCGTGAGCCGATTACCCTGACAGGGCCGTCGAGCAATCTGGAGATCAACGGCACCCTGGATCTGGTGGCCGATCGTATCGATGCCAAGTTGTTGGTGACACTGCCTGTGACCAACAACCTGCCAATTGCTGCGTTGATCGTGGGCGCGCCGGCCATTGGTGGCGCACTGTTCCTCATCGACAAGCTGATCGGCGATCGGGTCTCGCGTTTCGCCAGTGTTCAGTACAAGGTGGAAGGGCCATGGAAAGATCCCAAAATCACCTTCGACAAGCCATTTGAAAAACCACAATAAGCGCCTGTGGAGTAGCATGGCCCCATGCTTTTTATGGAGTGTGGGCCCATGTCCTTTGCGGTAATCCAGATGGTCAGCCAGAGCGATGTCCTGGCCAACCTGGCCCAGGCTCGGCGTTTGCTGGAACAGGCTGCGGCAGGCGGTGCGCAGCTTGCGGTATTGCCGGAGAACTTCGCCGCCATGGGCCGTCGCGACGTGGCTGAGCTTGGCCGTGCCGAAGCCTTGGGCGAGGGACCGATCCTGCCCTGGTTGAAACTGGCCGCCCGTGACCTCAACTTATGGATAGTGGCCGGCACATTGCCGTTGCCCCCACTGGGTCAGCCCGACGCCAAGTCCAACGCCTGCTCGTTGTTGATCGACGCGCAGGGGCAAATCGTCGCCCGCTACGACAAGCTGCACTTGTTCGACGTGGACGTGGCTGACGCGCGCGGGCGGTATCGTGAATCCGACGACTATGCTTACGGCAACCAGGTGGTGGTGGCCGATACGCCGGTCGGGCGCCTGGGGCTGACGGTTTGCTATGACTTGCGCTTCCCGGAGTTGTACAGCGAATTGCGTGCTGCGGGGGCTGAATTGATTACCGCACCCTCGGCCTTTACGGCGGTAACCGGGGCTGCACACTGGGATGTGTTGATCCGTGCGCGGGCCATCGAAACCCAGTGTTATCTGCTGGCCGCCGCCCAGGGTGGAGTGCATCCGGGGCCTCGGGAAACCTATGGCCACGGGGCGATTATCGACCCGTGGGGGCGAGTGCTGGCGCAACAGGATCAAGGCGAAGCGGTGTTGTTGGCCGAACGCGATAGCAACGAACAAGCGTCGATACGGGCGCGCATGCCGGTGGCAGGCCACCGGCGCTTTTTCTCGCAGGGCGCACAGCGACCTGCTTCAGAACGATGAATTTAAGGCCGAACCTATGAGCGAGTTGTTGTCCTCAGTCAGTGAACACCTCCTGGCGCCCGGTGGCGTGACCATCGAAAGTCTGCAAACCGTACTGGGCGACCTGGCCGGGCCGGGCATCGATGCTGCCGACCTGTATTTCCAGGGGCAGATCTCCGAGTCCTGGTCCCTGGAAGACGGGATCGTCAAGGACGGTAGCTTCAACCTCGACCAAGGGGTTGGCGTGCGTGCGCAGTCCGGTGAGAAGACCGGCTTTGCCTACAGCAACGCCATCACCCTGGAAGCCCTGGGCCTTGCAGCCCGCGCAGCACGCTCGATTTCCCGGGCCGGGCAGAACGGCACCGTGCAGGCGTTCAGCACCCAGGACGTGACCCAGTTGTACGGCCCGGACAACCCGCTGGAAGTCATGACCCGTGCCGAAAAGGTCGAGTTGCTCAAGCGTGTGGATGCTGCAACCCGTGCCCTCGATCCGCGTATCCAGCAGGTGAGCGTGAGCATGGCCGGCGTCTGGGAGCGCATCCTGGTGGCGTCCACCGATGGCAGCCTGGCGGCGGATGTGCGGCCGCTGGTGCGCTTCAATGTCAGTGTGATCGTTGAGCAGAACGGTCGTCGCGAGCGCGGCGGCCATGGCGGCGGCGGGCGTACGGATTATCGCTATTTCCTCAGCGAAGACCGCGCCATGGGCTATGCCCGCGAGGCGTTGCGCCAGGCGCTGGTCAACCTGGAAGCCATTCCGGCGCCGGCGGGTACGTTGCCGGTGGTGCTCGGTTCCGGCTGGTCTGGCGTGTTGCTTCACGAAGCCGTGGGCCATGGCCTGGAAGGCGACTTCAACCGCAAGGGCAGCTCCGCCTACAGCGGGCGTATGGGCGAGATGGTTGCCTCCAAACTCTGCACCATCGTCGATGACGGTACATTGGCCGGTCGCCGTGGCTCGCTGAGTGTCGATGACGAAGGCACACCCACCGAGTGCACCACGCTGATCGAAAACGGCGTGCTCAAGGGCTATATGCAAGACAAACTCAACGCGCGCCTGATGGGCGTGGCGCGCACCGGCAACGGTCGCCGTGAGTCCTACGCGCATTTGCCGATGCCACGCATGACCAATACCTACATGCTGGCGGGCGAAAGCGACCCGGCAGAGATCATTGCCTCGGTCAAACGTGGGATCTATTGCGCCAATCTTGGCGGCGGCCAGGTGGATATCACTAGTGGCAAGTTCGTGTTCTCCACCAGCGAAGCCTATTTGATCGAGGACGGCAAGATCACCGCACCGGTCAAGGGCGCAACCTTGATTGGCAACGGCCCGGAAGCCATGAGCAAGGTGTCGATGGTTGGCAACGACCTGGCGCTGGACAGCGGCGTGGGGATGTGTGGCAAGGACGGGCAGTCGGTGCCGGTCGGTGTCGGCCAGCCAACCCTGAAAATTGATGCGATCACCGTGGGTGGCACGGGGTCGTAAGGCGTGGAGCTTCGGGTGGCGAAGACCGCCACCCGGGGAAGAGGATCAGCGCAGGCCGCGTTGAGTCTCGTCCAGCTCACGGATGTACTTGAAGATTTTACGGCTGGTCGCCGGCGCCTTGTTCTGTGCCAGTTCGTGCTGGGCCTGACGGATCAGGGAGCGCAGTTGCTGGCGGTCGGCATCCGGATAATCCAGGACGAACTTCTCCAATACAGCGTCGTCACCGCCGATCAGGCGGTCGCGCCAACGTTCCAGGTTATGGAAACGTTCGTTGTACTGGCGAGTAGAGGCATCGAGTTGGTCGAGCAAGGTCAGAATGGCGTCAGTGTCCTGGTCGCGCATCAGCTTGCCGATAAACATGATGTGCCGTTTACGCGCGATATTCGCGGTGTGCTTGGGTGCATCCGCCAGGGCCCGACGCATTTCGTCGGTCAATGGCAGTTTGGCAATCAAGTCCGGCTTGAGTGTTGTAAGGCGCTCGCCGAGATCAACCAGAGCATGCAGCTCACGTTTGACCTGGGTTTTGCTTTTCTCCCCATCGAGGGAGTCGTCGTAAGAATCAACCATGGTGGCAGTCCGCAAAGAAACGCCGCCATGATAACCAGTCGGGGGCCGCTTGTCCGGCCCGGTCGCTCGATGGCCTTAACCGAAAGCAGAATTTGAGTGGAGAAAACCATGAGTGCAGCCCAAAGCGTCGGTCCACAAGCATTACCGGCACTGCAGGAACAAGTTGAGCAGATCATTGCCGAGGCCAAGCGCCAGGGCGCCAGTGCCTGTGAAGTGGCGGTGTCGCTGGAGCAGGGCCTGTCGACTTCGGTACGCCAACGGGAAGTGGAAACCGTTGAATTCAACCGCGACCAGGGCTTTGGCATCACCTTGTATGTGGGGCAGCGCAAAGGTTCGGCCAGTACTTCGGCCAGCGGCCCGGAAGCGATTCGTGAAACTGTCGCCGCCGCGTTGGCGATTGCCAAGCACACCTCCGAAGACGAGGCGTCGGGTTTGGCCGATGCCGCCTTGATGGCGCGGGACCTGAAGGATTTCGATCTGTATCACGCCTGGGATATCACCCCCGAGCAGGCCATCGAAAAGGCCCTGGCCTGCGAAGCCGCAGCGTTTGATACCGACAGCCGGATCAAGAATGCCGATGGCACCACCTTGAGCACCCACCAGGGTTGCCGGGTGTATGGCAACAGCCACGGGTTTATCGGTGGTTATGCGTCGACGCGTCATAGCCTGAGCTGCGTGATGATCGCCGAGGCCGATGGCCAGATGCAGCGTGACTACTGGTACGACGTAAGCCGCCAGGGTGAGTTGCTGGCGGACCCTGCAAGCATTGGCCAGCGCGCCGCGCAACGGGCAGCGAGTCGTCTGGGCGCACGCCCGGTGCCGACATGTGAAGTGCCGGTGCTGTTTTCGGCAGAGTTGGCAGGTGGTCTGTTTGGCAGCTTCCTGGGCGCGATTTCCGGGGGCAACCTGTACCGCAAGTCGTCGTTCCTTGAAGGCGCGCTGGGCCAGAAGCTGTTTCCCGAGTGGCTGACCCTGGATGAGCGCCCACACCTGATGCGGGCCATGGGCAGCTCGGCGTTCGACGGCGATGGCCTGGCGACCTACGCCAAGCCGTTTGTCGAGAACGGCGAGTTGGTGTCCTACGTGCTCGGGACCTACGCCGGGCGCAAGCTGGGCTTGCCCAGTACCGCGAACTCCGGTGGCGTCCACAACCTGTTCGTGACCCATGGCGACGAAGACCAGGCGGCGCTGCTGCGGCGCATGGGCCGTGGCTTGCTGGTGACCGAGTTGATGGGCCATGGCTTGAACATGGTCACCGGCGATTATTCCCGGGGCGCGGCGGGGTTCTGGGTGGAAAATGGCGAAATCCAGTTCGCCGTCCAGGAAGTGACCATCGCCGGCAATATGCGTGACATGTTCAAGCAGATTGTCGCCGTGGGTAACGACCTGGAACTGCGTAGCAATATCCGCACCGGCTCGGTGCTGATCGAGCGCATGACCGTCGCTGGCAGCTAAGCGTCAACCCGTTGCACAGAAGCGCCACCCCTTGGGGTGGCGCTTTTTTTTGCCTGGAATATTACAAGGCCGAAAAAGGTATAGGTTCAATAGCTTGTTTTGATTCTCAATATCATTTAATAATAAATATCATTATCGAATGAGCGTGGGTCATGAGTTCTGTCTTGCACGAGGATCCCTACCTGGAAAGCTGGCGCTGGATGAGTCGTCAGATTCGCTGCGGGCTCAACCCTGATGAGCCACGCCTGATCGAACACTACTTGAGCGAAGGGCGCTATCTGGCCTGCTGTACGGCCACACACCCGTGGACCATTGCCGAGACCTCGTTCCGCCTGCTGATTGACACCGCCAGTGATATCGCCTTGCCCTGGCATTGGCGCTCCGTGTGCTTGGACCAGGCCTGGCGCCCGCTGCGGGACCTGGAAAACCTTTCTCACTGTGCCTGCCGCCTCAAGCGCTGGCAGACCTTTGCCTGGCAATTGGCGACCTGTGAATTGTTGCCGTCTATTTCTCACTCCGACTTGGTGCAAGGATCTTCCGATGAGTAATACCCGTATCGAACGCGACAGCATGGGCGAGTTGCAAGTCCCCGCAGAGGCTTTGTATGGCGCCCAGACTCAGCGTGCGGTGAACAACTTTCCGATCAGCCACCAACGCATGCCGACCCAGTTCATTCGCGCCCTGATCCTGGCCAAGGCTGCGGCCGCCAAGGCCAATGTCGATCTCAAGCAGATCAGCGAAGGCCAGGGCAAAGCCATCGTCGAGGCAGCCCAAGGCTTGTTGGAAGGCGACTTCATGCAGCACTTTCCGGTGGATATCTTTCAGACCGGTTCCGGCACCAGTTCCAACATGAATGCCAACGAAGTGATTGCGACCCTGGCCAGCCGCCTGCTGGGTGAGCCGGTCAACCCAAACGATCACGTCAACTGCGGGCAAAGCAGCAACGACATCATCCCGACCACTATCCACGTTAGCGCTGCGCTGGTGCTGCATGAGCAGACGTTGCCGGCGCTGCTGCACTTGGTTGAAGTTATCGAGCGCAAGGCGGTTGAAGTCCATCCGTTCATCAAGACCGGGCGTACGCACCTCATGGATGCCATGCCGGTGCGCATGAGCCAGGTCCTGGAGGGCTGGGCGCAGCAGCTCAAGGCCAATATCGGTCACCTGCAAGGCCTGCTGCCAAGCCTGCAAGCCTTGGCGCAGGGCGGTACTGCGGTAGGCACCGGAATCAACGCACACCCTGAGTTTGCTGCGCGTTTCAGCCAGCAACTGAGCAACCTGACCCAAGTGCATTTCACACCGGGCAAGAACCTGTTCGCCTTGATTGGCTCCCAGGACACCGCCGTGGCTGTTTCCGGCCAACTCAAAGCCATTGCCGTAACGCTGATGAAAATCGCCAACGACCTGCGCTGGATGAACTCCGGCCCACTCGCAGGCCTCGGTGAAATCGAACTCGAAGGCCTGCAGCCGGGGTCTTCGATCATGCCGGGCAAGGTCAACCCGGTGATTCCGGAGGCCACCGCGATGGTTGCGGCACAGGTTATCGGCAATGACAGCGTGATCACGATTGCGGGGCAGTCCGGCAACTTCGAGCTGAACGTGATGCTGCCGATCATCGCCCAGAACTTGCTCGGCAGCCTGGAGTTGCTGGCCAACTCCAGCCGCCTTCTGGCAGACAAGGCCATCGCCAGCTTCAAGGTCAACGAGCCCAAGCTCAAGGAAGCCTTGTCGCGCAATCCGATCCTGGTCACCGCACTCAACCCGATCATTGGTTACCAAAAGGCTGCTGAAATCGCCAAGAAAGCCTATCAACAAGGCCGGCCGGTGATTGATGTGGCTCTCGAACACACCGACTTGCCGCGCAGCCAACTGGAGGTCCTGCTGGACCCGGAAAAGCTCACGGCGGGCGGTGTGTAATCACCGACCCTGCTTTGGAGGCTCACCATGGAGCACTGGAAACGCACGATCGAACGGGCCAATCGCTGCTTTATGCAGGGCGAACTGGTGGATGCCCGCGAGCATTACCTGCAGGCGCTGGCCCTGGCCCAAGTGTTGTTCGAGCGCTGGGGTGATGCCGACGAAGCCGTGGCAGCTTGTGTCATTTCCCATCACAACCTGGCGGACCTGCATCTGCGCCTGAACCAGCCTGAAGAAAGCGCCGAATACCTCTGCGCCATTCACCAGCGCTTGCTGCAGACCATGCAGGACACCCGGCTGCCGCAAGCCTTGCGCGAGGCGGCCTTGCGCCAGAGCAGCAAGACCTACGTTGAACTGTTGAATTTCATCAGCGATCACGGCGAGTACCCCCGTACCCATCGCTTGCTGGGCAGCAATACGGCGCAGACGGATGTGCCGACCCGCAACAGCCCTTTTTATGGAGCCCATTGATATGACTTACACCTTGCCTGCCTTGCCTTACGCCTACGATGCCCTGGAACCGCATATCGATGCGCAAACCATGGAAATCCACTACACCAAGCACCACCAGACCTATATCAATAACCTCAATGCCGCCGTCGAAGGCACTGAATTTGCCGGCTGGCCGGTAGAGAAGCTGGTCTCCAGCGTCCAGCAATTGCCGGAAAAACTGCGCGCAGCGGTGATCAACCAAGGCGGTGGGCATGCCAACCACTCGTTGTTCTGGGCGGTCATGTCGCCCAAGGGTGGCGGTAAGCCCGAGGGCGTCCTGGGCCAGGCGATTGATGCGCAGTTGGGTGGTTTTGACGCGTTCAAGGATGCATTCACCAAGGCCGCGCTGACTCGTTTTGGCAGTGGTTGGGCCTGGCTGAGTGTCACCCCACAAAAGACCCTTGTCGTCGAAAGCAGTGGCAACCAGGACAGCCCATTGATGAACGGCAATACGCCGATCCTCGGCCTGGATGTCTGGGAGCACGCCTACTATCTGCTCTATCAAAACCGCCGCCCTGAATACATCAACGCCTTCTACAGTGTGATCAACTGGCCGGAAGTCGCTGAGCGCTACCAGGCTGCACTGGCTTAATGCCCTCTCATAACAAGATCTAAGGCCGACTATGGGCACTGAAACACTGGCGATCAGCAGCGTGCGAATGTTCCGTTATGCGTTTGGCTCGTTGCTGCTATTGGCGGGAACTGCATTGCTGGTGGCCCACGGGCTGGCCTGGCTGAACCTGGAGCCACGGATTCTGCGGGCCCTGCAGGGTGGCGCAATTTGTGCCCTGGGTACGGCATTGGGCGCGGTGCCGGTCCTGGTGATCCGGCGGATGCCGCTGGCGGTCAGCGACACATTGCTGGGCTTTGGTGCCGGGGTGATGCTGGCGGCGACGGCGTTTTCGCTGGTCGTGCCGGGAATCGCCGCCGCCGAAAACCTGGGATTGACGCCCTGGGCCTCCAGCGGGCTGATCAGTTTTGGCATCATGTTGGGCGCGTTCGGTTTGTTCCTGGTGGACCGCAAGGTCTCCGGGGCCAGCCCGGAGATGCTGGTCGGTACGCCCGACAAACCGGTGATTCCACCGCGTATCTGGCTGTTTGTGTTTGCCATCATTGCCCACAACATTCCCGAAGGTATGGCGGTGGGTGTCTCGGCCGGTGGCGGCATGCCTGATGCGGATAGCCTGGCCATGGGCATCGCCTTGCAGGATGTGCCCGAGGGGCTGGTGATTGCATTGGTGCTGGCAGGGGCGGGGATGTCGCGGGTCAAGGCTTTCTTGATTGGCGCGGCGTCCGGGCTGGTGGAGCCGGTGTTTGCCGTGCTTTGTGCCTGGCTGGTCAGCCTGGCCGAGATGCTATTACCTTTGGGCCTGGCCCTGGCGGCTGGGGCGATGCTATTGGTGGTGACTCATGAAGTGATTCCCGAGTCGCGGCGCAATGGCCATGACAAGCTGGCCAGCCTGGGGCTGTGCATCGGGTTTTGTCTGATGATGGCCATGGATACAGCGCTGGGCTGATCCTTTATTCAGGCGTTGCACAAAACCAACGTGGGAGCGGGCTTGCTCGCGATGGCGGTGGGTCAGTCAGATATATTCGGCTGACACCCAGCTATCGCGAGCAAGCCCGCTCCCACATTGATTGGTGCTGCATTCAGGAAAGGCGGGCTATTCGCCTTCATCGAAGTAGTTATTGATCAACTTCACCAGTGCATCCAGCGCTTCCTGTTCCTGCTCACCTTCGGTCTTCAGATGGATCGTGGTGCCCTTGCCGGCTGCCAGCATCATCATCGCCATGATGCTTTTGCCGTCGACCATGGATTCTGGCGTACGCCCGGCACGGACCAGGCAAGGAAACTGGCCCGCAACCCCGACAAATTTGGCCGACGCGCGGGCATGCAAGCCCAGTTTGTTGATGATTTCAATTTCCAGAGCGGGCATCGCGAAGGTGTTCCTTTCAGCTGAGGTCGCGGTGGCGAACCTGGACATTCTTGAGGGTTTTCTGCAAGACCTGGCCCAGGCGCTCGGTCAGGTAGACGGAGCGGTGATGCCCGCCGGTACAGCCGATGGCGATGGTGACATAGGCCCGGTTGCTGGCGGCAAAGCGCGGCAGCCACTTGAGCAGGTAACTGGAGATGTCCTGGAACATCTCCTCGACATCCGGTTGGGCTGCCAGGTACTCGGCCACCGGCTGGTCCTGCCCAGACTGATCGCGCAGTTCCGGCTTCCAGTAGGGATTGGGCAGGCAGCGCACGTCAAACACCAGGTCGGCGTCTACCGGCATACCCCGCTTGAAGCCAAAGGATTCAACCAGGAAGGCCGTGCCGGGCTCCGGCTGGTTCAGCAGGCGCAGCTTGATGGCGTCACGCAGTTGGTAAAGGTTCAGGCTGGTGGTGTTGATCTTGAGGTCAGCCAAATCAATGATTGGCCCCAGCAGCTTGGTCTCGTCCTCGATGGCTTCGGCCAGCGAACGGTGCGGGCTGCTCAGCGGGTGGCGACGGCGGGTTTCCGAGAAACGCTTGAGCAGCGTTTCTTCGTCGGCATCCAGGTACAGCACGTCGCAATGGATATGCTTGGCGCGTACCTCTTCAAGCAGTTCCGGGAATCGCGTGAGGTGGCTGGGCAGGTTGCGTGCGTCGATCGATACAGCCACCAGCGGTTGCGCCAGCTCGGTATGGATCAGTGCGCGTTCGGCCAACTCGGGCAGCAGGCCTGCCGGCAAGTTGTCGATGCAATAAAACCCATTGTCCTCAAGCACGTTGAGGGCAGTACTTTTACCCGAGCCGGAACGCCCGCTGACGATGATCAAACGCATGATTACTGCCCGCTTTGCTCATCCAGGACAACCTGATACAGCGCTTCGTTGGTGCTAGCGCTGCGCAGCTTCTTACGTACTTCTTCACGGTCGAGCATGCTGGCGATCTGCCGGAGCAGCTCCAGGTGTGCATCGGTAGCGGCTTCCGGGACCAGCAGGACAAACAGCAGGTCAACCGGGGCGCCATCGATGGCGTCGAAATCAATGGGGGCCTCCAGGTGCAGCAGGGCGCTGACCGGGGTTTCGCAGCCTTTGAGGCGGCAGTGTGGAATAGCGATGCCGTTGCCAAAACCGGTCGAGCCGAGTTTTTCACGAGCAATCAGGGCCTCGTACACATCTTGCGTATCCAGCTCAGGCACTTCGCGGCCGATCAGGTTGGCAATCTGTTCGAGGGCTTTCTTTTTACTGCCGCCCGGCACGTTCACGAGGGAACGGCCGGGGGTCAGGATGGTTTCAAGTCGAATCATGGGTGGGGAGTGTTAGCGGCCTGTGCCTTGAAGAAGGCTCTGCTGCTTTTCCTTATGCTTTTTGATTTGGCGATCCAGCTTGTCGGTCAGGTCATCAATGGCGGCATACATGTCTGAATGCTCGGCATTGGCGACTACTTCCCCGCCGGGTATACGCAAGGTGGCTTCGATTTTCTGCTTCAGCTTTTCGACAGACATGATGACTTGCACATTGGTGATCTTGTCGAAATGCCCCTCAATTCGTTTGAGTTTTTCGCTGATGTAGGCGCGCAGCGGTTCGGTCACTTCCAGTTGGTGTCCACTGATGTTGACTTGCATACAGCTTCTCCTTCGTTGCCAGTGCATAAAGCGGCGGGTAGGAATACCCGCCACTGGAACGCTGTGGCCCGCCCGTCACATCAACCGTTTACGCTCGCTGGAAGGCGCGATCCCAAGGGACTCGCGGTACTTGGCGACGGTTCGACGGGCGACCTGAATGCCTTGTGCCTCCAGTAAACCAGCGATCTTGCTGTCACTCAACGGCTTTTTCTGATTTTCCGCGGCAACCAGTTTTTTGATGATCGCGCGGATCGCCGTGGACGAGCATTCGCCGCCTTCGGAGGTGCTGACATGGCTGGAGAAAAAGTATTTCAGTTCATAAATTCCCCGTGGTGTATGCATGAACTTCTGGGTGGTTACCCGGGAAATGGTCGATTCATGCATGCCAACCGCTTCGGCAATATCATGCAGTACCAGCGGTTTCATCGCCTCGTCGCCATATTCCAGGAAGCCGCGCTGGTGCTCGACGATCTGGGTAGCCACTTTCATCAGGGTTTCGTTACGGCTTTGCAGGCTCTTGATGAACCAGCGCGCTTCCTGCAACTGATTGCGCATGAACGTGTTGTCGGCACTGGTATCGGCCCGGCGTACGAAACCGGCGTACTGCGGGTTGACGCGCAGGCGCGGCACCGACTCCTGGTTCAGTTCCACCAGCCAGCGCTCGTTGTCCTTGCGCACGATCACGTCGGGGACGACGTATTCGGCTTCGCTGGACTCGATTTGCGAGCCGGGGCGTGGGTTGAGGCTCTGTACCAGTTCGATAATCTGGCGCAGATCGTCTTCCTTGAGCTTCATCCGGCGCATCAACTGGCTGTAGTCGCGGCTGCCCAGCAGGTCGATGTAATCGGTGACCAGGCGCTGGGCTTCGGCCAGCCATGGGGTCTTGGCCGACAACTGGCGCAGTTGCAGCAGCAGGCACTCGCTGAGGTTGCGGGCGCCGATGCCGGCAGGCTCGAACTGCTGGATGCGGTGCAGGACTGCTTCGATTTCGTCCAGCTCGATATCCAGTTCCGGGTCGAAAGCCTCAAGGATTTCTTCGAGGGTCTCGTCCAGGTAGCCCTGATTGTTGATGCAATCGATCAGGGTTACGGCGATCAGGCGATCGGTGTCGGACATCGGGGCGAGGTTCAATTGCCACAGCAGGTGGCTCTGCAGGCTCTCACCAACGGAGGTGCGGGTGGTGAAGTCCCACTCGTCATCGTCGTTGCTGGGCAGGCTGCTGGCGCTGGTTTGGTAGACGTCTTCCCAGGCCGTATCCACCGGCAGTTCATTGGGAATGCGTTCGTTCCATTCGCCTTCTTCCAGGTTATCTACCGTGGGTGCGGTTTCCTGGTAGGACGGCTCCTGGACGTCGGTATTGGGTTTTTGCTCGATGTTGTCGGCCAGCGGGTCGGCGTTATCGAAGTCGTCGCCTTCTTCCTGGCGTTCGAGCATCGGGTTGGACTCCAGGGCCTCCTGGATTTCCTGTTGCAGGTCCAGGGTCGACAATTGGAGCAGGCGGATGGCCTGTTGCAGCTGCGGTGTCATCGTCAGCTGCTGGCCCATTCTCAGGACTAGCGATGGTTTCATGGCAGGGGCTTAACACCTTATTCGCCGGCGCAATGCGCCATCCACGACAGGGCGCGTGAGCGCCAAACATAAGCAAATTATATGCCTGATATCGGGGGCTTTGCCTAGAGCGCGGTAACAATAAAAATAATGAGGTTTTTATTGACTCCCGCGCCTGATGGCGAATGTCCTGACACCACAGTGTTTACAGGCGGAATTCGTGCCCCAGGTACACTTCCTTGACCAGTTCGTTGGCCAGGATGGTAGCGGAGTCACCTTCGGCAATCAGTTGGCCATCGTTGACGATGTACGCGGTTTCGCAGATATCCAGGGTCTCACGCACGTTGTGGTCGGTGATCAGCACGCCGATCCCCTTGGCCTTGAGGTGATGGATGATCTGCTTGATGTCGCCAACCGAAATCGGGTCGACACCGGCGAAGGGTTCATCGAGCAGGATGAACTTCGGTGCAGTGGCCAGGGCGCGGGCGATTTCCACACGACGACGCTCGCCGCCGGACAGGCTCATGCCGAGGTTGTCGCGAATGTGGTTGATGTGGAACTCCTGCAACAGGCTTTCCAGCTCTTGGCGGCGTCCGTCGCGATCCAGTTCCTTGCGGGTTTCAAGGATCGCCATGATGTTGTCGGACACTGACAGTTTGCGGAAGATCGACGCCTCCTGGGGGAGATAGCCGATACCGGCCCGTGCACGACCGTGCATTGGCTGATGGCTGACGTCCAGGTCGTCGATCAAAACACGGCCCTGGTCAGCCTGGACCAGGCCGACGATCATGTAGAAGCAGGTGGTCTTGCCGGCACCGTTGGGGCCAAGCAGGCCGACGATCTGGCCGCTGTCGATCGACAGGCTGACGTCGCGCACGACCTGACGGCTTTTATAGGCCTTGGCCAGATGCTGGGCTTTCAGGGTTGCCATTACTGGGCCTTCTTCTTCGGCTGGATAACCATGTCAATGCGCGGACGTGGCGCGGTGACCTTGGTGCCATTGGCGCGGCCGGCAGTCGCAACTTGCTTGACGGTGTCGTAGACGATTTTCTCGCCTTCGGTCGAGTTACCGTCGCTGCTGATCACTTTGGCACGGTCAGTCAGTACGATGCGGTTTTGCGGCGCGTGGTACTGGATGGTTACGCCGTAGCCTTTGATCGGACCTGGATCGGCGGCATTCTGCTTCTGTTCGAAATAGGCAAGGTTGCCCACCGAGGTCACGACGTCGATGTCGCCGGCCGGGGTGCGGGTAAGGGTCACGGTATTGCCGGTAATTTTCATCGAGCCTTGGGTGATGATTACATCGCCCTTGTAGGTCGCGATACCTTGCTTGTCATCCAGTTGCGCATCGTCAGCCTGAATGTGGATCGGTTGCTGGCTATCGTTCGGCAGAGCCCAGGCGCTCACGCTTCCCAGTGCTGCGCCCAGACCGAGCAAAATAGGGAGGGTTTTAACGAGCCTCATACTGTCCTCTTACGTTCGATAGCAGGTGTATCCTGCTTTCTTTCAAATACGCTTTCATTCCCTTGCCAGTCGATACACCGCCAGCGCCGTCGATTCTAACGTCTTGCTCGGTCTGCGCATATTGCTTCTGTGGGAATACGGTCATGCGACTGCTGGTAATGATGGTCTCGCGGTTCTGTGCGTCGGTGCGCGCAACGCGCACCGAATCGATCAGCTCCACTTCGGTGCCGTCCGGGTTGACCTCGCCACGCTTGCTGGTGACATGCCACGGGAATTCGGTGCCGCGATACAGGTTCAGGTCGGGATTGGTCAGCAATGTGACCTCCGAAGCCTTCAAGTGTTCGACCTTGTCCGACGTCATTTCGTATTGCACCTTGCCGTCAGGCAGGAACTGCACGCTGTAGGCGTTGGTGGCGTAATAGTCGATGGCGCCCTGGTCGGCCTGCACAACAGGCTGGTCGAGGAAGCGCTCCGGGCTGATATTCCAGTAGCCCACCGCCAGGAACAGCGCGGCGATGGCTCCGAATATCAGGAAGTTACGAATCTTTTTGCTCAGCATAGAAGGCTCTATAGGTAGGCGGCGTGGGCCGCTTCAAGGCTGCCTTGGGCACGCAGGATCAGCTCGCAGAACTCGCGGGCGGCGCCTTCGCCGCCACGGGCCTGGGTGATGCCGTGGGCATGCTCGCGGACAAACGACGCGGCGTTGGCCACGGCCATGCCCAGGCCTACGCGACGAATCACCGGCAGGTCAGGCAAGTCGTCGCCCAGATAGGCGACCTGCTCATAGCTTAGGTTGAGTTTGCCAAGAAGCTCATCCAGAACCACCAGTTTATCCTCGCGCCCCTGGTAGAGGTAAGGAATCCCCAGGTTTTGTGCGCGGCGTTCCACAACGGGTGTCTTTCGACCACTGATGATCGCGGTTTGCACACCGGAGGCCATCAACATCTTGATGCCCTGGCCGTCCAGCGTGTTGAAGGTCTTGAATTCGCTGCCGTCTTCGAGAAAGTACAGGCGGCCGTCGGTCAGCACGCCGTCCACGTCGAAAATTGCCAGTTTGATGGCCTTGCCCCGTTGCAACAGGTCGTTGCTCATTTACATCACTCCTGCGCGCAGCAAATCGTGCATGTTCAGGGCGCCGATCGGGTGATCGGCATCGTCGACCACCACCAGGGCGCCGATTTTGTGGTCTTCCATGATCTTCAGGGCTTCAGCCGCGAGCATTTCGGCGCGGGCGGTCTTGCCGTGGGGGGTCATGACCTGATCGATGGTCGCGGTATGGATATCAATGGTGCGGTCCAGGGTGCGGCGCAGGTCGCCGTCGGTGAAGACCCCGGCCAGGCGCCCGTCGGCTTCCAGGATCACCGTCATGCCCAGGCCCTTGCGGGTCATTTCCATCAACGCGTCCTTGAGCAGCGTGCCGCGCTGTACCTGTGGCAGCTCATCACCGATGTGCATCACATTTTCCACTTTCAGCAGCAGGCGACGACCGAGGGCGCCACCAGGGTGGGAAAAGGCGAAATCTTCGGCGGTAAAACCGCGGGCTTCCAGCAGGGCCACGGCCAGCGCGTCGCCCATGACCAGGGCGGCGGTGGTGGAGGAGGTCGGCGCCAGGTTGAGCGGGCAGGCTTCGTGGGCCACGTGCACGTTCAGGTTCACTTCGGCGGCCTTGGCCAGCGTCGAATCCGGGTTGCCGGTCACGCTGATCAGCTTGATGCCCAGGCGCTTGATCAGCGGCAGCAGGGTCACGATTTCGTTGGTGGTGCCGGAGTTGGACAGGGCCAGGATCACGTCATCACGGGTGATCATGCCCATGTCACCATGGCTGGCTTCGGCCGGGTGCACGAAAAATGCGGTGGTGCCAGTGCTGGCCAGGGTGGCGGCAATCTTGTTGCCGACATGGCCTGACTTGCCCATGCCGACCACGACAACCCGGCCTTTACTGGCCAGGATCATCTCGCAGGCGCGTACGAAATCTGCGTCGATATGGGCCAGCAAGCCTTCTACGGCTTCAAGTTCGAGGCGGATGGTGCGTTGTGCGGATTGAATAAGGTCGCTGGATTGGCTCATGTCTGAAATCGTATAGCCTGACGAAAAGTCGGCGATTATAGCGGTAATGATCAATTCCCTCACGCAAGTTCGTCAGGTGTTGTGCTTCTTGAGCGCGAGATCAGTCTCAATTGCGCTTTTTACCTGTCCTCTTTCTGAACAAGCGCTGCTCCGGCCTTGGGCGCTTTATGTCAGCAGTGATATAGTTCGCCGCCAGTTCGGTCCGCGCAGTCCACATGTGTCTAACTGTCGCAAGCAGTTGTCCCAAGCATGGTGTCTGAGTGAGAAGCTGCATCCCAAGGAGTTTAGATGAGTGCCGATAACGCCTACGCGGTCGAGCTGAAGGGCCTTTCCTTCAAGCGCGGTACGCGCAGCATCTTCAATAATGTCGATATTCGCATTCCCCGCGGCAAGGTGACGGGCATCATGGGGCCGTCCGGCTGCGGCAAGACGACCCTGCTGCGCCTGATGGGCATGCAGTTGCGTCCCACCGCCGGGGAAGTCTGGGTCAACGGCCAGAACCTGCCGACCCTGTCGCGCAGTGACCTGTTCGATGCGCGCAAGCACATGGGTGTGCTGTTTCAGAGCGGCGCTCTGTTCACCGATCTCGACGTTTTCGAAAACGTCGCGTTCCCGTTGCGGGTGCACACCCAACTGTCCGAAGAAATGATTCGTGACATTGTATTGCTGAAACTGCAGGCCGTCGGCCTTCGCGGTGCCATCGACCTGATGCCAGATGAACTCTCTGGCGGTATGAAACGGCGTGTCGCCCTGGCGCGTGCGATTGCCCTCGACCCCCAGATCCTGATGTATGACGAGCCGTTCGTCGGCCAGGACCCCATCGCCATGGGTGTCTTGGTGCGTCTGATCCGTCTGCTCAACGATGCGCTGGGTATCACCAGTATCGTGGTTTCCCATGATCTGGCCGAAACCGCGAGCATTGCCGACTACCTCTATGTTGTCGGTGATGGCCAGGTGTTGGGACAGGGTACGCCTGAAGAACTGATGAACGCTGACAACCCGCGCATTCGCCAATTCATGACCGGCGATCCTGATGGCCCGGTGCCTTTTCATTTTCCGGCAGCGGACTACCGCTCAGATCTTCTGGGGACGCGCTGATGCGCAAGACATCTTTAATCGAGAAGGTTCGTCTTTTCGGTCGCTCCGGCATCGACATCCTCGAAGTGCTCGGGCGTTCGACGATTTTCCTGTTTCACGCCTTGCTTGGCCGCGGCGGTATTGGCGGTGGTTTTGGCTTGCTGCTCAAGCAGTTGCATTCGGTGGGCGTGATGTCCCTGGTGATCATCGTGGTCTCCGGTGTCTTTATCGGTATGGTGCTGGCGTTGCAGGGCTTCAATATCCTGTCCAGCTACGGTTCCGAGCAGGCGGTGGGGCAGATGGTTGCGCTGACGCTGCTGCGTGAGCTGGGGCCGGTGGTCACGGCATTGCTGTTTGCCGGGCGTGCCGGTTCTGCGTTGACCGCCGAGATCGGCAACATGAAGGCCACCGAGCAGTTGTCCAGCCTGGAAATGATCGGCGTGGACCCGCTCAAGTACATTGTTGCCCCGCGCCTGTGGGCCGGCTTCATTTCCCTGCCACTGCTGGCGATGATCTTCAGCGTGGTCGGGATCTGGGGCGGTTCGTGGGTGGCGGTGGACTGGCTGGGGGTCTACGACGGCTCCTACTGGGCCAACATGCAAAACAGCGTGACCTTCAGCGGTGACGTGCTCAATGGCATTATCAAGAGCATCGTCTTCGCCTTTGTCGTGACTTGGATCGCCGTATTCCAAGGCTATGACTGTGAGCCCACTTCAGAGGGGATCAGTCGTGCCACCACCAAGACCGTTGTGTACGCCTCGCTGGCGGTACTGGGCCTTGACTTCATTTTGACCGCCTTGATGTTTGGAGATTTCTGATGCAAAACCGCACTGTGGAAATCGGTGTCGGCCTTTTCTTGCTGGCTGGCATCCTGGCTTTACTGTTGCTCGCCCTGCGAGTCAGCGGCTTGTCGACCAGCCCGGCCGCCGATACCTATAAACTTTACGCCTACTTCGACAATATCGCCGGTTTGACGGTCAGATCCAAAGTGACCATGGCCGGTGTGACCATCGGCAAGGTCACGGCAATCGATCTGGACCGCGACAGCTTCACCGGCCGAGTGACCCTGCAACTGGACAAGAAGGTAGATAATCTGCCGAATGACTCCACTGCATCTATTCTCACGGCGGGTCTGCTGGGCGAGAAGTACATCGGTATCAGCGTGGGCGGGGAAGAAGCCTTGCTCAAGGATGGCTCGACCATTCATGACACACAGTCGTCGTTGGTGCTTGAGGACCTGATCGGTAAATTCCTGCTTAATACGGTTAGCAAAGACGCCAAATGAGGAGTTTGTTCATGATCTCTACCTTGCGACGTGGCCTGTTGGTGCTGTTGGCAGCCTTGCCATTGATGGCTAACGCCGTGGCGGCGCCTTCGGCGCACGACATTATTGATAGAACCACCAAAGAACTGCTGGCTGACCTTGCCGCGAACAAGGACAAGTACAAGCAGAGCCCAGGCGCGTTCTACGACGCCCTTAACGGGATCGTGGGGCCGGTGGTCGACGCTGACGGCATCTCCCGCAGCATCATGACCGTCAAGTACTCGCGCAAGGCTACGCCTGAGCAGATGCAACGCTTCCAGGAAAACTTCAAGCGCAGCCTGATGCAGTTCTACGGCAACGCCCTGCTGGAATACAACAACCAGGGCATCGTGGTTTCCCCGGCCAAGGATGAGTCTGGCGACCGCACCAGCGTGGATATGCAGGTCAAGGGCAACAATGGCTCGGTGTATCCGGTTTCCTACACCCTTGAGAAAATCAATGGTGAGTGGAAAGTGCGCAACGTGATCATCAACGGCATCAACATCGGCAAGTTGTTCCGTGACCAGTTTGCCGACGCCATGCAGCGCAATGGCAACGACCTGGACAAAACCATCAATGGTTGGGCTGGCGAAGTGGCCAAGGCCAAGGAAGTGACCGAAGAAGCCGCAGAGAAGCAGGCCCCATGACTGAGTCGGCTGTTCGTCAAGGCCAGCCCGGCGAGTTGCTCCTGAGTGGCGTGCTCGACTACAGCTCCGGGCCGGCTCTGCGCAAGCAGGGCCAGGCGCTGATCAATGCCAGCACCGCGCCGGCATTGGTTCTCGATTGCTCGGCGGTGGTGAAGTCCAGCAGTGTTGGCTTGTCATTGCTCTTGTGTTTCCTACGTGACGCCGCCGCAGTCAGCAAACCTGTCAGTATTCGCGCATTACCCGAGGATATGCGGGAAATCGCCCAGGTTTGCGGTTTGACCGAGCTGTTGGCGCATCCTTAATACACATTATTGAAGAAGCCCCCCGTCAGAGTCCTGCTATGCGGGGTTCGCAGGCGCGGGGCTTTTTTGTATGATGTGCGACCCGCGCGCACTGGGCGCCGATAGAGGTTGAGCATGCAGGCCCTAGAAGTTAAAAGCTTTCTTGAAGGAAAGCTGCCGAATACTGAGGTTGCAGTTGAAGGCGAAGGCTGCAATTTCCAGCTGAACGTGATTAGCGATGAACTGGCGGCATTGAGCCCGGTCAAGCGTCAGCAGCAGATCTATGCCCATTTGAACCCGTGGATCACCGATGGCAGCATCCATGCGGTCACTATGAAATTTTTCAGCCGCGCGGCCTGGGCCGAGCGCACCTGAGCCCCCAAGGCGTCGAGATTCTTATGGATAAATTGATTATTACCGGCGGTGCCCGTCTTGATGGCGAAATCCGTATCTCCGGGGCTAAAAACTCGGCCTTGCCGATCCTGGCCGCTACCTTGCTGTGCGATGGCCCGGTTACCGTAGCCAACCTGCCGCACCTGCACGACATCACCACGATGATCGAGCTGTTCGGCCGCATGGGCATTGAGCCTGTGATCGACGAGAAACTGTCGGTCGAAATCGACCCGCGCACCATCAAAACCCTGATCGCACCGTACGAACTGGTGAAAACCATGCGTGCCTCGATCCTGGTGCTGGGGCCGATGGTCGCCCGTTTCGGCGAAGCCGAAGTGGCCCTGCCTGGCGGTTGCGCCATCGGTTCGCGTCCGGTGGACCTGCACATCCGTGGCCTTGAAGCCATGGGCGCAACCATCGACGTCGAAGGCGGCTACATCAAGGCCAAGGCGCCGGAAGGCGGCCTGCGTGGTGCGAGCTTCTTCTTTGATACCGTCAGCGTGACCGGTACCGAGAACATTATGATGGCCGCTGCCTTGGCCAAGGGTCGCAGCGTCTTGCAAAACGCCGCGCGCGAGCCGGAAGTGGTCGACCTGGCCAACTTCCTGAACGCCATGGGCGCGAAGGTTTCCGGTGCTGGCACTGACACCATCACCATTGATGGCGTAGAGCGTCTGCACACCGCGACCTACAAGGTCATGCCGGACCGTATCGAGACCGGTACCTACCTGGTTGCTGCTGCCGTGACCGGTGGCCGCGTCAAGGTCAAGGACACCGATCCGACTATCCTGGAAGCGGTCCTGGAAAAACTGCGCGAAGCCGGTGCTGAAATCACCTGCGGCGAAGACTGGATCGAGCTGAACATGCACGGCAAGCGGCCGAAAGCCGTCAACGTGCGTACTGCTCCGTACCCGGCGTTCCCGACTGACATGCAGGCGCAGTTCATCTCCCTGAACGCGATTGCCGAAGGTACTGGTGCTGTCATCGAGACCATCTTCGAAAACCGCTTCATGCACGTGTATGAACTGCACCGCATGGGCGCCAAGATCCAGGTCGAAGGCAACACGGCCATCGTCACCGGTATCGAGCAGCTCAAGGGCGCGCCAGTAATGGCGACCGACCTGCGGGCTTCGGCCAGCCTGGTGATCTCGGCGCTGTGCGCTGACGGCGACACCCTGATCGATCGCATCTACCACATAGACCGTGGCTACGAGTGCATCGAAGAAAAACTGCAGATGCTCGGCGCAAAAATCCGCCGCGTACCGGGCTAGTCCCTGCTGCGCTGTAGGAGCGAGCTTGCTCGCTCCTACAAACACTGGTTTGTTTCAAATCGAGGCTGTCATGGCCTCGATCTGTGTCTGGCGCCGTTTGCGACCGGACAGCAATAGCCTGATGAAGGATTGACGTTTCCCATGTTGACCATCGCACTGTCCAAGGGCCGCATCCTTGACGACACTTTGCCGCTTCTGGCTGAAGCGGGCATCGTGCCGACCGAGAATCCGGACAAGAGCCGCAAGCTGATCATCCCCACGACCCAGGACGACGTTCGCCTGCTGATCGTGCGGGCTACCGACGTGCCGACCTACGTTGAACATGGCGCCGCCGACCTCGGCGTCGCCGGTAAGGACGTGCTGATGGAATACGGTGGTCAGGGCCTGTACGAGCCGCTGGACCTGCGTATCGCCCTGTGCAAGTTGATGACTGCTGGCCGTGTCGGTGACGTCGAGCCCAAGGGCCGCTTGCGGGTGGCCACCAAGTTCGTCAACGTCGCCAAGCGTTATTACGCCGAGCAAGGCCGTCAGGTCGACATCATCAAGCTCTACGGCTCGATGGAGTTGGCTCCGTTGATCGGCCTGGCCGACAAGATCATCGACGTGGTCGACACCGGCAACACCCTGCGCGCCAATGGCCTGGAGCCCCAGGACTTTATCGCCGACATCAGCTCCCGGCTGATCGTCAACAAAGCTTCGATGAAAATGCAGCACGCCCGTATCCAGGCGTTGATCGACACCCTGCGCAAGGCAGTGGAGTCTCGACACCGCGGTTGACTCACCCGCGTAGCTGAAAAGCTGCGCCCGTCTATCCGCCTCATAGCCAGAATTCTCAGGTGCCCAAGCGGAAACGACTGCTAGTTTAGGGCGCCTGAGTTTTTGCCAATTCTATTGAGGCCCTCGCTATGACCACGTCCACTGCAATTGCCCGACTCAACGCTGCCGACCCGGATTTCGCCCATCATCTGGATCATCTGCTGAGCTGGGAAAGCGTGTCCGACGACTCGGTCAACCAGCGGGTGCTCGACATCATCAAGGCCGTGCGCGAGCGCGGTGATGCGGCGCTGGTGGACTTTACCCGCCAGTTTGACGGCCTGGACGTCAAATCCATGGCTGACCTGATCCTGCCCCGCGAACGCCTGGAGCTGGCCCTGACGCGCATCACCGCGCCTCAGCGTGAAGCCCTGGAAGTGGCGGCAGCGCGGGTGCGCAGCTACCACGAGAAGCAGAAACAGGACTCCTGGAGCTACACCGAGGCTGATGGCACGGTGCTGGGCCAGAAGGTCACGCCCCTGGATCGCGCCGGTCTGTATGTGCCGGGTGGCAAGGCTTCGTACCCGTCATCGGTACTGATGAACGCGATTCCGGCCAAGGTGGCCGGCGTGACCGAAGTGGTTATGGTCGTGCCGACCCCGCGCGGTGAAATCAACGAGCTGGTGCTGGCTGCGGCCTGCATCGCCGGGGTTGATCGCGTGTTCACCATAGGTGGCGCCCAAGCCGTTGCGGCCCTGGCCTATGGCACCGAAAGCGTGCCCAAGGTCGACAAGGTCGTTGGCCCAGGCAACATCTACGTCGCCACCGCCAAGCGCCACGTATTCGGCCAGGTCGGCATCGACATGATCGCCGGCCCCTCGGAAATCCTCGTGGTGTGCGACGGCCAGACCGACCCGGACTGGATCGCCATGGACCTGTTCTCCCAGGCCGAGCACGACGAAGACGCCCAGGCGATCCTGGTCAGCCCCGACGCCGAGTTCCTCGACAAGGTGGCCGCCAGCATCAATAAACTGCTGCCGACCATGGAACGTGCCGAGATCATCGAGAAGTCGATCAATGGCCGTGGCGCGCTGATCCTGGTGCAGGACATGGAACAGGCCATCGAAGTCGCCAACCGCATCGCGCCGGAGCACCTGGAGCTGTCGGTGGCCGACCCACAAGCCTGGCTGCCGTCGATTCGCCATGCCGGGGCGATCTTCATGGGCCGCCACACCAGCGAAGCCCTGGGCGACTACTGCGCGGGTCCCAACCACGTCCTGCCGACGTCCGGCACTGCGCGCTTCTCGTCGCCGCTTGGGGTGTACGACTTCCAGAAGCGCTCGTCGATCATCTTCTGCTCGCCACAGGGCGCCTCGGAGCTGGGCAAGACCGCCTCGGTGCTGGCCCGTGGTGAATCGCTGAGCGCGCACGCCCGCAGCGCCGAATATCGCATCGTCAAGGGAGAGTAAGGCATGAGCAAATTCTGGAGCCCCTTCGTCAAGGACCTGGTGCCTTACGTGCCCGGCGAGCAGCCGAAGATGACCAAGCTGGTCAAGCTCAACACCAACGAAAACCCCTATGGTCCATCGCCCAAGGCGCTGGCAGCCATGCAGGCCGAGCTGAACGACAACCTGCGCTTGTACCCCGACCCCAACAGCGATCTGCTCAAGCAGGCCGTGGCCAGGTACTACGGGGTCGATGCAGGCAAGGTCTTCCTCGGTAACGGTTCCGATGAGGTCCTGGCGCACATCTTCCACGGCCTGTTCCAGCACGACTTGCCGCTGCTGTTTCCGGATATCAGCTACAGCTTTTATCCCGTCTACTGCGGGCTGTATGGCATCAAGTCCGACCCGGTGCCGCTGGATGAGCAGTTCCAGATCCGCGTGGCGGACTATGCCAAGCCTAACGGCGGGATCATCTTCCCCAACCCGAACGCGCCGACGGGCTGCGTACTGGCACTGGATGCGGTAGAGCAGCTTCTCAAGGCCAGCCCGGATTCGGTGGTGGTGGTTGATGAGGCCTATATCGACTTCGGCGGCGAAACCGCGATCAGCCTGGTGGACCGTTACCCGAACTTGCTGGTCACCCAGACCCTCTCCAAATCGCGCTCACTGGCCGGTTTGCGGGTAGGCTTGGCGGTGGGGCACCCGGACCTGATCGAGGCGCTGGAGCGGGTCAAGAACAGCTTCAACTCGTATCCGCTGGATCGCCTGGCGATTGTCGGCGCGGCAGCAGCGTTCGAGGACCGTGAGTATTTCGAGAAGACTTGCCAGTTGGTCATCGACAGCCGTGAGAAGGTTGTGGCGCAGTTGCGAGAGAAGGGTTTTGAGGTGTTGCCGTCAGCGGCCAACTTCATCTTTGCCCGCCACCCACGGCACGATGCGGCTGGCCTGGCGGCCAAACTGCGTGAGCAAGGGGTGATCGTGCGGCACTTCAAGCAGGAGCGGATTGCCCAGTTCCTGCGGATCAGCATCGGTACGCCAGAGCAGAACCAGGCGCTGGTCGATGGCTTGGGCGATCTTTAAGGCTTGGATCTACATTGGCTGGACTGGCCTCATCGCGGGCAAGCCCGGCTCCCACATTGGAATACACTTCAATGTGGGAGCCGGGCTTGCCCGCGATGAGGCCATCAGCAACACCGACAATCCGTAGCTTTTAGAGCAACGGCTCATCCGGCTTCTTGTGCTTCCAGCCATCATTGCCCGGCAGCAGCAGGTTCAAACCAATTGCCACCACGGCACACAGGGCGATGCCCTTGAGGCCGAAATCATCCGGACCAGTACCGGTACCGATCAGCACACCACCAATCCCAAAGACCAGGGTCACTGACACAATCACCAGATTGCGCGCTTCGCCCAGGTCGATCTTGTGACGGATCAGGGTATTCATCCCCACCGCGGCAATCGAGCCGAACAACAGGCACAGAATCCCGCCCATCACCGGCACCGGAATGCTCTGCAGCAGCGCGCCGAACTTGCCGACAAAGGCCAGGGTGATGGCGAATACTGCCGCCCAGGTCATGATCTTCGGGTTGTAGTTCTTGGTCAGCATCACCGCGCCCGTCACTTCGGCGTAGGTGGTGTTGGGCGGGCCGCCGAACATACCGGCAGTGGTGGTGGCGATACCGTCGCCCAATAGCGTGCGATGCAGGCCGGGCTTTTTCAGGTAATCGCGACCAGTCACGCTACCCACGGCAATCACGCCGCCGATGTGCTCGATGGCCGGTGCCAGGGCCACCGGGACGATAAACAGGATCGCCTGCCAGTTGAACTCCGGTGCGGTGAAGTGGGGCAGGGCGAGCCACGGGGCGGCGGCGATCTTCGCGGTATCGACCACGCCAAAGTAGAACGACATGCCAAAACCTACCAGCACCCCGGCAATGATCGGCACCAGGCGGAAAATGCCCTTGCCGAATACGGCCACGATCAGCGTGGTCAGCAGCGCCGGCATCGAGATCATCATCGCCGTCTGGTAATGAATCAGCTCGGCACCATCACCGCTCTTGCCCATTGCCATATTGGCGGCGATCGGCGCCATGGCCAGGCCGATGGAGATGATCACCGGCCCGATGACCACGGGCGGCAGCAGCCGGTCGATAAAACCGGTGCCTTTGATCTTCACGGCCAGGCCGAGGAAGGTGTAGACGAAACCCGCCGCCATCACGCCGCCCATGGTCGCCGCGAGGCCGAACTGGCCCTTGGCGAGAATGATCGGGGTGATAAAGGCAAAGCTCGATGCCAGGAATACCGGCACTTGGCGTCCGGTCACGATCTGGAACAGCAGCGTGCCAAGACCTGCGGTAAACAGTGCAACGTTTGGATCAAGACCTGTGATCAGTGGCATCAACACCAGCGCGCCAAATGCTACGAAGAGCATTTGTGCGCCAGACAGGATCTGGCGCCAAAGCGGGTCGTTGAATTCATCCTGCATGCTCACGCGTCCTTCTGCTTGGTGCCGAAGATCTTGTCGCCAGCATCGCCCAGGCCCGGAATGATGTAGCCGTGCTCGTTCAGGCGTTCATCAATGGACGCGGTGTAGATCATCACATCCGGGTGCGCCTTCTCTACGGCGGCGATCCCTTCGGGCGCAGCCACCAGCACCATGGCGCGGATGTCCTTGCAGCCGGCTTTCTTCAGCAGGTCGATGGTGGCGACCATGGAACTGCCGGTGGCCAGCATCGGGTCGATGATCATCGCCAGGCGTTCGTCGATTTCCGGGACGAGTTTTTCCAGGTAGGTGTGGGCCTGCAGGGTTTCTTCGTTGCGGGCTACGCCCACAGCGCTGACCTTGGCGCCCGGGATCAGGCTCAGCACGCCTTCAAGCATGCCGATGCCGGCGCGCAGGATCGGTACTACGGTAATTTTCTTGCCGGCGATTTTCTCGACCTGGACGGGACCGCACCAACCGGGGATCTCGTAGTTTTCCAGGGGTAAATCTTTCGTGGCTTCGTAGGTGAGCAACGCTCCGACTTCCTGAGCAAGCTCACGGAAGTTCTTCGTGCTAATGTCGGCGCGGCGCATAAGGCCGAGCTTGTGTCGGATCAGCGGGTGGCGGATCTCACGGATGGGCATGGGAAAAGGCTCCGGCGGCGGGCAAAAAAACCGGCCTAGATTAATCTATCCGAGGGTGTTGTCCTATAGACAACCAGTACGTTAGTCCATAAAGGCTTGAACGTTGCGTCCCAGAAGCGTACCTTCGCCCGCTTTTCTTGCCACAGTACCCCTCTGGAGAGCGCCATGTCCGCTGATCTCGACCATATCCGTCAAATCATGCGCGAGGCTGACTGCCTGTACACCGAAGCACAAGTCGAAGAGGCTATCGCCAAGGTCGGCGCGCACATCACACGCGAAATGGCCGACACCAACCCGGTGGTGTTCTGTGTGATGAACGGTGGTCTGATTTTCGCCGGCAAATTGCTGACTCACCTGCAATTCCCCCTGGAAGCGTCCTACCTGCACGCCACCCGCTATCGCAATGAAACCAGCGGCGGTGACCTGTTCTGGAAAGCCAAGCCGGAAGTGTCGTTCATCGACCGCGACGTATTGATCATCGACGACATCCTCGACGAGGGTCATACCCTTGGCGCGATCATCGACTTCTGCAAACACGCCGGTGCGCGCAAAGTGCACACCGCCGTGCTGATCGATAAAGACCACGACCGCAAGGCCCGCCCGGACCTGAAAGCCGATTACGTTGGCCTGCCGTGCATCGACCGCTACATCTTTGGTTACGGCATGGATTACAAAGGCTATTGGCGTAATGCCAATGGCATCTTTGCTGTGAAGGGGATGTAAGCCATGGCGCGCTTTCTTGATCAATCTCTGTTTGCCGAATTGGCTGAGAAAGCCGCCGCCAGCCCCCGTGGCCGGCAGAACGTCAACTTCCACCAGATGGAAGAGCCGTGCCATCGCATGGCTGTCGGTTTGCAGCCACACACCTACGTGCAGCCTCATCGTCACCTCACTGCTGACAAGGCCGAGACCCTGCTGGTACTCAAGGGGCGCCTGGGGATTCTGATCTTCAGCGAGTCAGGCGAAGTTCTCGAACGGCGCATCTTGCAGGCGGGTGGAGAGTGCCAGGGTGTTGATCTGTCGCCCGGCGTTTTCCATGGCCTGGTGGTGCTTGAGCCTGACTCGGTGATGTTCGAGTGCAAGGCTGGCCCTTATCGCCCGGTAGGCGAGGGCGAGCTGGCGAGCTGGGCACCCCGTGAAGGCGAAGCCGGCATGGCTGAGTATCATCGCTGGATGCTGGCCCAGTTCGACTGAGCCCACATTCGATTTTCGTGGCTTCCGAACCTTGAGTCCCGCAGGTAGACTTCTACCCCCGTGTAAATGTCTGCAGGCTGGAGTCGGCAATGCGTAAAGATAAGAAACAAGTGATTGGTGACGAGATCGGCGACGATCAGATCAAGCTGTTCCTGGATTTTGAACCGGTCGACGCCACTTCACCTTCCCTGCATAAACTGATCAAAGCCTATCGCGGCCTGCGCATCGACGATTTCGGACGTTTCCTGACCTTTTTCAAGGAGGCCGGCCTGGACCTCGATAGCAAGGACGAGCACGGCCAGACCTTCGTCGACCTGATCAAGGACCAGCGCAATGCGCACGAGTACATCGAGTTGATCGAGCAAGTCCGCGGCTGATTATCCAGACATAAAAAAACGCCCCGTTCTCATCGCGAGAGCGGGGCGTTTTTTATTGCCTTTGGTAGGAGCGAGCTTGCTCGCGAAGAACGCTAACGATGACGCGTTTATTCTGGATAAACGCGGCGTCCTCAGGTTTTTCGCGAGCAAGCTCGCTCCTACAGGGGTCAAGCGTAGCTTTGGGCCGCGCTGCTTTGCTCAACCAGCTCCAGGCTGATGTTGTTCTGTACGCTGATCTTGCGGTACAGCTCGGCATCAGTCTCCAGGACTTTTTCCCGGGCCGGGAAGATTTCCTGCAGCTTGGTCGCCCACTCGCCGGCAGCCTGGGCCGGGAAGCAGCGTTCGATCAGTTCCAGCATGATCGAAACAGTTACCGACGCACCTGGGGAGGCGCCCAGCAGCGCGGCCAGCGAACCGTCCTTGGCCGCGACCAGTTCGGTACCGAATTGCAGCACGCCGCCTTTCTTCGGGTCTTTCTTGATGATCTGCACTCGCTGGCCAGCCACTTCCAGGCGCCAGTCTTCGGCTTTTGCCTCGGGGTAGAAGCGGCGCAGGGATTCCAGGCGCTGTTCCATGGACTGCATCACTTCGCTGACCAGGTACTTGGTCAGGTCCATGTTGTCGCGGGCCACGGCCAGCATCGGGCCGATATTGCCGAGGCGAATCGACATGGGCAGGTCAAGGAACGAACCGAACTTGAGGAACTTGGTGGTGAAACCGGCGTATGGCCCGAACAGCAGGGATTTCTTGCCCTCTACCACGCGGGTGTCCAGGTGCGGCACCGACATCGGTGGCGAACCCACAGCCGCCTGGCTGTAGACCTTGGCCTGGTGCTGCTTGACCACTTGCGGGTTGTCGCAACGCAGCCACTGGCCGCTGACCGGGAAGCCACCAAACCCTTTGCTTTCTTCGATGCCCGAGGCTTGCAGCAGCGGCAAGGCCGCGCCACCGGCGCCGAGAAACACGAACTTGGCGTCGACATGACGCGTGTTGCCGCTGTTGACGTCCTTGATGCTCACGGTCCAGCCGGCGCCATTGCGCTTGAGGCCGGTGACGCGCTTGCTGTATTTGACCTGGGCATCTGCCGAGCTGCTCAGGTGCGCCAGCAATTGGTTGGTCAGGGCGCCGAAGTTGACGTCGGTGCCGTTCATCACGCGGGTCGCGGCGATTTTCTCGTCAGCCGGGCGGCCAGGCATCATCAGCGGCATCCACTCGGCCATTTCTGCACGGTCTTCGGTGTAGTGCATATCCGAGAACGCGTGGTGCTGGCTGAGGGTTTCAAAGCGCTTCTTGAGGAACGACACGCCTTTTTCGCCCTGCACGAAGCTCAGGTGCGGCACCGGGCTGATAAAGGACTTGGCTGAGCCAAAGGTGCCTTGTTTGGTCAGGTACGCCCAGAACTGCTTCGACACCTCGAACTGGGTGTTGATGTGCACGGCTTTCTTGATGTCGATGGAACCATCGCCAGCCTGCGGGGTGTAGTTCAGCTCGCACAGCCCGGCGTGACCGGTACCGGCGTTGTTCCACGGGTTGGAACTCTCTGCTGCACCCGAGTCCATCAGCTCAACGACTTCCAGCTTGAGGCCGGGGTCGAGCTCCTTGAGCAGTACGGCGAGGGTGGCACTCATGATGCCCGCACCTACCAGTACTACGTCGACTGCTTCGTTATGCGCCATTTAACGCGTCTCCAAAATCTGCAGCACCAAATTGACGGCATGGCTGCCAGGAGTGACGGGGCGGTTCACGTGATGCCCCAGGTTACCCATGGCCAGGATTGCCATGTCCGATTCTTCGCAATTTTTTTGCAACTTCAGCGGACGCTGCCGACCAGGCCTTATCTGCATATGAACGCATTTCAGGGCCCCTGTGGCAATTCGACTTATGGTCAAGTACGTCCGATCGTGCAACCAAATCCGTAGCGGACAGGCTTCAAGCTCCGGTTCTTGGGGAGTACTCGGTCCTGTGTGGTTGGGCAGTGCCAGACGTTGATGGTGCTTGTACAAACGCAAAACTATTCATTTGCTCGCCACACTCTTGTGAAGTTGTGAAAACCCGTTTTTTCACGCTCTTTTGAAGACGTGAACCTCAAAAAAGGGCTGCCCCAGCCTGGCACCTGGCCCGAAATCACTGCCGACATGCGGCATAACGGGCAAACAACTCAAGTGGCCGAGCGCAATGGCAGCTCTGGCAGATTCGGTAAAGGCGCAGGTTTGCAGACAAAACAGCCAGCTCGCCAGCTTCACTCGATCTGTGTGGGCGGCTCTCTGTGGGCGGTGCGGGGGAGCTAATACCAGGGCATTAGCGATGCTGCGAGGCCCGATCAGGAGACGTCCTTATAATCGGGGGGAGATTGTAGCGAAGAAATGCGGGGAAATGGACGTGTTTTATGACTTTTATTAGCACTTCGGTCAGGCGGTCAACGGCAGACGGTGTGATGACCGTGCGCGGCGCGGGCTGACGCGGGCGCGGGCGGGCAGTGGCTGGTGCATCCAGCTCAGGCGGATCTCTTCGACTTCGACCCAACCCTCGCCCACGGGCGGCTGGCTGCATTGCTTGAATGCCTGGCAGCGACCTTGTGGGTCGAGCCTGGCAAAGTTGCGATAGGCGGGCGTGCGAGCGAAAAAGCGCCAGAGAAGATTGAGCATGGTAGGCCTCCTGAGAATGACGCCAAGCATATCTGTCAAGAATGACATCTTGGTGACACTGAACCGCTGCACACGGGCCTGGGTCTGAGGTTGTAACTGGCGCTAGTTCCAGGTGGTGACGCACCGCTATACTGCCGGGCTGTCGGTACCTGAATTCTGGAGAAAAAAGCATGTTGCAACGCCTGTTGTTCGGTTTGATCACTGTGACCAGCTTGACCCTGGTTGGCTGCGCCCACAGCCCGCAGCAACTGAGCCCGCAACCCAAGCTCACCACCCAGTTGGCGCCTGTGGGCCATGGCCAGCCGGTGTCGGTGCGTGTCGTTGATGGTCGTCCATCGCCGACACTGGGCACCCGCGGCGGCCTGTACCCGGAAACCAGCGCCATCACGGTGACCGGTGCCGACGTGCTGCCCAAGCTGCAAGCCCAGGCCGAAGCGGCTGTGCGTCTGCTGGGTTTCACCCCGACCAGCAACTCGCCTGGTGCGCCGCAGTTGACCGTGACCCTGGCCGAGCTCAAGTATCAGTCGCCCAAGGAAGGCCTGTACGTGACCGAAGCCACCATCGGCGCGACCTTCCGCTCTGATGTGTCGGCCGGCAACCGCCGCTACAACGGCCGTTACGCTGCGTCCCTGGACCAGCGCTTTGGCATGGCGCCGAACCAGGAAACCAACACCAAGCTGGTCAGCGACGTGTTGAGTGATGCCCTGACGCGACTGTTCAAGGATCCAAGCATCGGCCAGATCCTCAGCTCGCAGTAATCTTTAGTAAAAAGCCGGGCCCCAGTCAGGGGCCCGGCTTTTTTGTGCCTGCGGCTGTCATGCCGCCGTTTCGACATAAAAGTCCAGCACACTGACTCCAGTCAGCAGGTCCAGCTCCGGCAGGTCGGCATGCTGATGCCCGCCGAGGGCGCAATACACCAACCAGTGCCGGTCCTGGACATTGAACGCCAGGCCTCCGACCAGCGCCTCTTGCTCATCGGTTGGGGCGATCAGGTACAGCCGATCCTGGTTTTGCGCGTGCAACATGACAAGCTCCCGGGTGTTCGAAGGGCAACAGAGTGGCTTGTTAAGGTGACGTTCAGGTGACGACGTAAATTACTCGATACATTGCTCGTCATTGGGGGATGGAGCTGCACTGCGCAGGAGAGCGCATCTGGATGGACGACTGTCACACCGGGGTTTGAAATGCCGTTGCCTGCGTTATTGATCAATACCACTGCACTGCTGATTGCCTGTCCTGGCGCGGCGTTGCTGTTTATTACCCGCCTGCAGGAGCAGCGTGCGATGGCCAGTCTGGCCGCACAAAGCGAAGAGCGGGCCATCGACCAGCCCATGCTGTTTCTGGATGTGCGCACCGAGCGCAGTCATCGTCTTGGTTATCGCATCGGCTTTGCCTGCCTTGGCCTGGCGCTGCTGCTGTCCTGGCTCAGCACTCAACTGTAAAGACACCACAAAACAACTGTAGGAGCTGGCTTGCCAGCGATGCAGGCACCTCGGTATGCCAGATACACCGAGGTGATGCGATCGCCGGCAAGCCAGCTCCTACAGTTGATTGCGCCGTGTTGTTTACAGAGGGATCCCGGCGTTGACCCGATACTGATTGCGCACCGGCATCGCATATTGCAACACCAGATACGGTCGGTGCTCTTGCGGGCATGCAGTCAAGCGCCGTTCCCACTCCGCTTTCGCCTTGGCCAACTCATCGGCCGGGAATACTTCGGCAGCCGTCGGCACCTGCAATTGCGGGTCCGCGTCGCTCCACTGTGCATACGCCAGGTAATGCACAGGAAACAACCGATAACCGCCCAGGATCTGCCGGTCCATCTCGATGGCCAATAGTTTGGTGTCTTCAAACCGCTCGGTGATGGGCGGCGCAAAGTTGATATGGACCCGGCCCTTGTAACCGGTGATGCCCAGGGCAATGCTCGCGTCATCCTCGCCGGGCGCCTTGCTGTAGGTGCCAGTGCTGGCGCGGATAAATAGCTCGCGCGCCTTGGCCGCGTCGCACGGGTCATATTCGTAGCTGATGGACACCGGTGTCAGGTTCAACGACAGGATGACGTCGGCGAACGGCTCATCCTTGCGGCTCATATGGAACATCTTGAGGATCGCCGACTCGGTGCGATCATCCCCATCCTTGGCCCGACCTTCGGCCTGGGCGATCCAGATCGACTGGCAGTCGTTGCGGATCGAATGGTTGATGTAGGCGGACAGCAACTGATAAGCCGCCATCTTCTCGCGTCGCCCGGTAATGGAGCGGTGCACGATAAAGCTCTTGTTCAGGCGCATCAGGTCGCTGACGAACGGCTTCTGCAGCAGGTTGTCACCGATGGCAATGCGTGGTGTTGGCAGGCCGGCGTGGTACACCGCATAGTTGACGAAGGCCGGGTCCATCACGATATCGCGGTGGTTGGCCAAAAAAACATAGGCCATGCCGGACTTGAGCTGTTCGACCCCGGTGTAGGTGACGCCGTCGGTCGCCCGGTCGATGGTGTGGTCGACGTAATACTCGACTTTGTCCTGCAAGGTGGCGACGGTGGTGACACCGGCGAACTCACGGCGCAGTTTCTGGGCGATCAGCGGCTTGAGCAGCCAGCCAAAGGCGCCGGCAAAGCGCGGGAAGCGAAAGTGGGTCAGGATGTCCAGAAAGGCCTTGTCACTGAACAGCCGGGCCAGCACTGCCGGGACTTCGCTGTCGTTGTAAGGTCGGATGGTATCGAATTCGCCCATCATGCTCTCTTGTTAGAAACGGCTAGGGTAAGTAAAGGTTTGGATCGATAAGTGACAGGGCCGGTCTGAACAAATGGCATCAAACGAAAAAGCCCTGCAAATAGACCGGCGATTATACGCACAAGTCACTTGGGAGAGACCGCGATGCTAGAACCTGCGCTGTACGATTGCCCTTATTGTGGTGAAGAGGTTGAGACAAGCGTGGATTTATCCGGCGGTGACCAGAACTATATAGAGGACTGCCAGGTGTGCTGCCGGCCGATCGTTTTCGACCTGCAGGTTCATGGTGATGAGTGGATGCTTGAAGTGCGCAGCGAGAACGAATAAAGGGGGCGACGATGCAACGAATCTACGAGCCGGAGAATCTGATGGAGGGCGAGTTGCTGCAACAAATGCTTGCCAGCGAAGGTATCGACGCCCATCTGGTCGGGCGCCATCTGCTCGGTGGCACGGGTGAGCTGCCGATCTTCGGCCTGCTGGGCCTTGAGGTAGAGAACGACCAGGCCCTTGTCGCCCGAGAGCTGATTAGCGCCTATATCGGCGCGCAACCCCTGCCTGGCGATGAACCCGACAGCTTCCCCGACGTGCTGGTCTGTTAGGCTGTCGACCGGTTTACCCAAGAGTCGTGTTGCCCCATGTGTGGACGTTATGCCCTGTTTCGCTGGAACCCCTCGTTTGCTGCCTTGCCGGGCTTCCCAGCGGATCAACAGGCCCAGTGGAATATTTCCCCCAATGATTCGGTACTGATCCAGCGCCTCAGCGACGGCCAGCGCAGCTTGGCGCGGGCGCGTTGGGGGCTGACGCCGCCGTGGTTGACCGACCTGTCCCGCACACCGGCCCACGCCCGCGCCGAAACCCTGGCTGAGCAACCGATGTTTCGCGAGGCCTTCCGCCTGCGCCGTTGCCTGCTGCCGGCCAATGGCTTTTATGAATGGCGCGGCACCCAGCGCAAGCGACCGTACTGGCTGACGCCGGGGGAGGGCTCGACGTTGTTCTTTGCGGCGATCTGGGAGGCCTACCCGGTGCAGGAGCAGGTGTGGTTGAGTACGGCGGTAGTGACCCAGGCGGCGCAGAGCCAGCGCCGGCCGTTGATTCTCGATGCGGCAGGGCAGGAGGCCTGGCTGGATCCCGAGACGCCGCTGCATGTGTTGCAGGGATTGCTGGCCAGCGAGCCTACGGCGTTGCGCGAGCGGGTGTTGGCTAATATGGTCAATGATCCGAAGCTCAATGGGCCGGAGTGCCTTACTCCGGGGTGAGACTGCCAGTGCTTTGTTGTTTTGGTTGGCCTCATTGCGAGTAAGCCCGCACACATGTTGATGTGTGAATACATTCAAAATGTGGGAGCGAGCCTCCCGCAAAAGAATCAGAAGTGTCATCAATAGAACGGTCGCAGGCGTGGGGCGTATCGGAAATTTAGCGGTTAAGCGTCAGGTGTATCTGGCGCCGATACATGGGAGGGCCTACGATACGCGCCATGTTTTCAGGGAGAATGTGCATGAAAAAATCATTGGTGGTCACGGCATTGAGCGCAGCCTTGCTGCTCGCCGGTTGCCAGTCCGTCAACACCACCAGCGGCGGTGCCGTGGGTGTGGAGCGCAAGCAGTACATGTTCAGCATGCTGTCGAGCCAGGAAGTCGACCAGATGTACGCGCAGTCGTACCAGCAGACCCTGGGTGAAGCCAGTGGCAAGGGGTTGGTGGACAAGACCAGCGCCAACGCCAAGCGCGTACAGGCCATCGCCAAGCGCCTGATCGCCCAGGCACCGACCTTCCGTCCGGATGCGGCGCAGTGGAAGTGGGAAGTGAACCTGATCAAAAGCGACGAGATGAACGCCAACTGCGGGCCTGGTGGCAAGATCTTCGTCTACAGCGGGTTGATCGAAAACCTCAAGTTGACCGACGACGAATTGGCCGCGGTCATGGGGCATGAAATCGCCCACGCCTTGCGCGAGCACGGCCGCGAAGCCATGTCCAAGGCCTACGGTATCGAAATGGCCAAGCAGGGCGCCGGTGCGTTGCTGGGGCTTGGGCAGGACAGCATGGCGCTGGCCGACACCGTGGCCAACTACGGCATGACCTTGCCCAACAGCCGCAGCAATGAGAACGAAGCCGACCTGATTGGCCTGGAACTGTCGGCCCGCGCCGGTTATGACCCGAACGCTGCGATTACGCTGTGGAACAAAATGGCCAAGGCTTCCGAAGGCGCACCGCCTGAGTTCATGAGCACTCACCCGGCCTCCAGCAGTCGGATTGCCTCGTTGCAGGCGGCGATTCCCAAGGTGATGCCGCTTTACCAACAGGCCAAGAAGTCCTGATAGCTCGGACTGTGTGAAACGCCAAATGTGGGAGCTGGCTTGCCTGCGATAGCGGTGTATCAGTTACATATTTATCAACTGAGCCACTGTTATCGCGGGCAAGCCCGCTCCCACACAAGCCCGCAGGTCAGATCCAGCCGCTGCTTTGCATGGCCTTGTACACCGCTACCAGCGCCAGGATGAAGAACGCCGAGGCCGCCAGGCGACGGATCAGGGTCAGAGGCAGTTTCTCTGCCGCGAAATTCCCCGCCAGAACCACCGGCACGTTGGCAATCAGCATGCCTAGGGTGGTGCCGATAATCACCAACCACAACTCCGGATATTGCGCCGCCAGCATCACTGTGGCGATCTGCGTCTTGTCGCCGATTTCAGCGATGAAGAATGCAATCAGGGTGGTCAGGAACGGCCCGAACTTGCGTGAAGTGCTGGCCTCGTCATCGTCGAGCTTGTCCGGCACCAGGGTCCACAGAGCCGTGGCGCAGAAGCTTGCGGCGAGGATCCAGTGCAGCACCGCCTCCGAGAAGAAACTGCCAAACCAGGCACCCACGGCGCCGGCGGCGGCGTGGTTGGCCAGGGTCGCGGCGATGATGCCGGCGATGATCGGCCAGGGTTTGCGAAAGCGGGCGGCGAGAATAAGCGCGAGCAGTTGTGTCTTGTCGCCAATTTCGGCCAAGGCAACGATTGCGGTAGGAACGAGAAGTGAATCCAGCATCAGGTAGGTTTCCAGGGGCGGGTCGACACGGCTATGACACGTACAGCCTTCCCGCCCCGGGTAAGGTGTGCGTGTCATAGGTCTTGTCAAACCCCGGTCCGTCTGTGCGGACTCCTGGGTCGCATACGCCATGGTCTGCTGACCAAGTATGTTGACGTATGCCGGACGAGCATGTTGCTCGTGGGAGACTACTCCCCTAGGACGGAGCGGATTCTGCCTTGGCAAAATCCATTCGGCAAGCCTTCTTTTTCAAACACCCGTCAGCCGCGCTTGGCCCGGTAGATACGAAACCCCTGGCCTTCGGCCTTGATCGCACACACGCCCAGGTGTTCTTCGATCAGTGGCTGGTACTTCAGGAAGCTATTGGCGACTAGCCGAAGTTCGCCGCCATTTTTCAGATGTTGGCGTGCTTTTCGCAGCAGGTTTTCCGTTGCGAAATAATCCGTATGCACCCCGACATGGAACGGCGGGTTGCTCAAGATCGCATCCAGCCCCATGGGCGCGGCGTCGATGCCATCACCGGTCAGCACTTCGCCTTCCAGGCCATTGGCCTCCAGGGTCAGGCGACTGCTGGCGGTGGCGAAGGCGTCCACATCAAGCAGGGTCACGGTGTTGTGCGGGTAGCGCCGCTTGACCGCCGCGCCCAGCACGCCGGCGCCACAGCCGAAGTCCAGCAGATGACCGCTGGGCAGTTTGTCCAGGTGCTCCAGCAACAGCGCGGTACCGCGATCCAGGCGGCCATGGCTGAACACGCCTGGCAGGCTGACGACCTTGAGCGGCCCGTCGGCCAGTGGCACCTCAAATACCTCGGCCAGGCTCGCAAGGTCTGGCGCCACCGGGGCGTTGGCCACGGTGGTCAGCCACAACTGGCAGTGTCGCGCGTTGTCGAGTTTGCGTGGCTTGCCAAAAGCGTTCAGTTGCTTGGCGGCGCTTTCAATGCCGCCGCGCTTTTCGCCGACCAGGTACAGCTCGGCGCCCGGCAGGCGCGCGGCCACGGCCTTGAGGATGTAGTCAGCCAGGTCCTTGGACTTGGGCAGGAACACCACCGCCGTGTCGAATGGACGCTGCGGCACATTCACCCCGAAATGGCTGCGCTCGGTAAACCGCGCATCCAGCGCTGCCTGATCGCCGGCATGCCAGCACCAGCCGTGGGCATTGGGCAGGCGGCCAAGCAGGTCATCGGCGGGCAGGCCAGCCAGCAACACGTTGCCTTGAAAAAGTTCGGCCTGACGAAGCAGTACTTCACTGCGCGGATCCATGGTCTGCTCCCTGAAAAAGGAGCGCAGTTTATCAACTGACGACGCGCTGCGGTGCGCCGCTGAAAAAGCCCCGGGCGTTTTCGGTCAATTGGCCGACGATCCGTTGCCGTGCTTCGCGGCTGCCCCAGGCACTGTGTGGCGTGATGATCAGCCGTGGGATGTCGCCGGCCAGCAGCGGGTTGCCGGTAGTCGGCGGTTCGACGCTCAGCACATCGGTGGCCGCGCCACCCAGATGACCGCCGCGCAAGGCGTCTGCCAAGGCTTGTTCATCGATCAGGCCACCGCGTGCGGTGTTGATCACGAACGCGTCTGGCTTGAGCAGCGCCAACTCGCGGGCACCGATGAAGTGGCGCGTGTGCTCGTTGAGCGGGCAATGCAGGGTCAGGGCGTCGATCTGCGGCAGCAGTTCGTCCAATGGCACTCGGTCTGCACGCGCCGGGCGGCCGGGGATTGCGCCCAGCAGCACGCGCATGCCAAAGGCTTCGGCCAGGCGTGCGACGGCGCCGCCCAGTTCGCCATGGCCCAGCAGCCCGAGGGTTTTGCCTTGCAGTTCGACAATCGGGTAATCCAGCAGGCAGAACTGCTTGGCTTGCTGCCACAGGCCGGCGTCGACGTCTTTTTGATAGTCCTTCAGGCGTGTGGCGAGGTTGAGCAACAGCATGATCGTGTGCTGCGCCACCGACGGCGTGCCGTAGCCCTGGCAGTTACTGACGGTAATGCCTTGGGCGCGGGCAGCGGCCAGGTCGACGTTGTTGGTGCCGGTGGCGGCGATCAGGATCAGCTTCAGGTCGGGGCAGGCGGCCAGGGTCTGGGCGTTGAGCAGGATCTTGTTACTGATAGCTACCTGAGCGCCTTGCAGGCGCTCGACCACCTGATCCGCCGAGGTCTGCTCGCACAGCTGCAAGTCGCTGAAAACTTCCTGCAGCTCGCTGAGGTCAAGGTCCCCCTGGTCCAGGGAAGGGTGATCAAGGAAGACGGCGCGGCGATTGTTCGTCATCAACTGTACCTTTTGCGACAGGGTTCGAAGGCGTAATCTGCCGAGCCTACCAGATGAAATAATCAGTTACTTCTTGGAGTGTGCATGTACCTCACCGAGTTTTTGACCGTGGCGTTGATTCACCTGCTGGCCGTGGCCAGTCCCGGGCCGGACTTTGCCGTGGTGGTCCGCGAGAGCGTGACCCATGGCCGGCGCGCAGGCACCTGGACAGCACTGGGCGTTGGTTCGGCGATTTTCCTCCACGTCGGCTACTCTTTGCTCGGTATCGGCTTGATCGTGTCCCAGTCCATCGTGCTGTTCAACGCCCTGAAATGGGCGGCCGCGGCCTACCTGTTGTACATCGGCTTCAAGGCCCTGCGTGCGCAACCGGCCAAGCCTGCCAGTGAAGAAGACCTGCACCGCGAAGTGGGCGAGCGCAGTGCCCGCGGCGCTTTTACCTCGGGCTTTGTGACCAATGGCTTGAACCCCAAGGCCACGCTGTTCTTCCTGTCGCTGTTCACCGTGGTGATCAACCCCCACACGCCGCTGGCGATCCAGGCGGGTTATGGCGTGTACCTGGCCGTGGCCACCGCCCTGTGGTTTTGCATGGTGGCCATGCTGTTCAGCCAACAGCGCGTGCGCGCCGGCTTTGCGCGCATGGGCCATTGGTTTGATCGGAGCATGGGCGCGGTGCTGATTGCCATCGGTGTGAAAGTGGCTCTCACCGAGCGCTAGGCACGCCATTCGTGAATGAATGCTGGCGCAAAGCTAGCATTCATTGTGCGCTGCAAATCATTCCTTCGGCTGATTTGGCAGGCGCGCAAGGTCTCTACAGTGCAAATCCTTTAGCCAAGACCGTGCAGTCATAAAAAGGGATTCGTATGTTGCAGACTCGTGTTATCCCGCCCGCCGAAGGCGCCTACCAATACCCGCTGTTGATCAAGCGCCTGTTGATGTCGGGCGCCCGCTACGAGAAAACCCGGGAAATCGTCTACCGCGACAAGCTGCGCTACACCTACCCAACCCTGATCGAGCGCGTTGCCCGCCTGGCCAATGTGCTGACCGCAGCCGGGGTCAAGGCCGGTGATACCGTGGCCGTGATGGACTGGGACAGCCACCGTTACCTGGAGTGCATGTTCGCCATCCCGATGATTGGCGCGGTGATCCACACCATCAACGTGCGCCTGTCGCCGGAGCAGATCCTCTACACGATGAATCACGCCGAGGACCGCTTTGTGCTGGTCAACAGCGAGTTCGTCGGCCTGTACCAGGCCATTGCCGGGCAGTTGACCACGGTCGACAAGACCCTGCTGTTGACCGATGGCGACGAAAAAACCGCTGACCTGCCGAACCTGGTGGGTGAGTACGAAACCCTGTTGGCCGCCGCCAGTACTCAGTACACCTTCGAGGACTTCGATGAGCATTCGGTAGCCACTACCTTCTACACCACCGGCACCACCGGTAACCCCAAGGGTGTGTATTTCACCCACCGTCAACTGGTGCTGCACACCATCGGCGTGGCGACCATCATGGGCAGCATCGACAGCGTGCGCCTGCTCGGCACCAACGATGTGTACATGCCGATCACGCCGATGTTTCACGTGCACGCCTGGGGCTTGCCGTATGTGGCGACCATGCTCGGCCTGAAGCAGGTCTATCCCGGCCGTTACGACCCGGAATACCTGGTGGAGCTGTGGCGCAAGGAGAAGGTGACGTTCTCCCACTGCGTGCCGACCATCCTGCAGATGCTGCTTAACGCCAAGGCCGCCCAGGGCGTGGACTTTGGCGGCTGGAAGATCGTGATCGGCGGCAGCGCCCTCAACCGTTCGCTGTATGAAGCGGCCAAGGCCCGTGGTATCCAATTGACGGCAGCCTACGGCATGTCCGAGACCGGGCCGCTGGTGTCCTGTGCCCACCTCAATGAAGAACTGCTGGCCGGCAGCGAAGACGAGCGCACCACCTACCGGATCAAGGCCGGTGTGCCCGGGCCGTTGGTGGAAGCTGCGATTGTCGACGCTGACGGCAACTTCCTCCCGGCCGATGGCGAGTCCCAGGGCGAACTGGTGCTACGCGCACCGTGGCTCAGCGAGGGTTATTTCAACGAACCGCAGAAGGGCGCCGAACTCTGGGAAGGCGGTTGGATGCACACCGGCGACGTGGCCACCCTGGATGCCTTCGGCGTGATCGATATTCGCGACCGCATCAAGGATGTGATCAAGACCGGCGGTGAGTGGATCTCGTCCCTGGCCCTCGAAGACCTGGTCAGTCGTCACCCGGCGGTACGCGAAGTAGCGGTGGTCGGGATTGCCGACCCGCAGTGGGGCGAGCGCCCGTTTGCCCTGTTGGTGGTGCGCGAGGGCCACGGGATTGGCGCGCGTGAACTCAAGGAACACCTCAAGCCGTATGTCGAGCAGGGCCACCTGAGCAAGTGGGCGATTCCAAGTCAGATTGCCATTGTTACGGAAATTCCCAAGACCAGTGTCGGCAAACTCGACAAGAAACGTATCCGTATCGACATCATTGAATGGCAGGCCAATAACAGCACCTTCCTCTCCACGCTTTGACCCCTTTCGCCGTGCCCGCCCGGGCACGGCAATGCTCTATTACAAGCCTTCGCCTTGTCATTTGGCAAATTTCAGCCATCCTCTTTCGCGTCAGCTCTCGCTGACATGGCGAAAGGGCTGTTGCAGACGGGTTGGTGATGCAAATCACACTTTAGAGGGATCAAGCGATACCCCCTGCTGGCTATAGTCCCTCCCAGAGTTTTTCAAGAATGTGGCGCTGCGGTCCTGGGTGGTCCGGCGGTTGTCTGGCATTGGAATCGTTGTATTCCGGCTGTTACAAGCATGTTTGAAAAGGCTCACTGCCATAACAATAAAATGCACATGGAGTAGCGTCGATGACCTCAGTAAATCAGTTCTGGCGCCGGGCGAGATTACCCCTGGCGGTCAGTCTTGCCTCGACCCTCGCCGGGCCCGCATTCGGCGTCAGTTTCAACATCGGTGAGGTCGAAGGCAGCTTCGACTCGTCCCTGTCGGTGGGGGCCAGCTGGAGTACGGCCAAGCCCGATCGCGACCTGATTGGTGTCAACAACGGTGGCAAGGGGTTGTCTCAGACCTCTGACGACGGTCACTTGAACTTCAAGCGTGGGGAAACGTTCTCGAAGATCTTCAAGGGTATCCATGACCTGGAACTGAAGTACGGCGATACCGGTGTGTTTGTACGTGGCAAGTATTGGTATGACTTTGAACTCAAGGATGAAAGCCGCGAGTTCAAGGACATCAGCGACCACAACCGCAAAGAGGGCGCCAAGTCTTCTGGCGGGCAGATCCTCGATGCGTTCATCTACCACAACTACTCCATTGCCGATGCGCCGGGTTCGGTGCGGTTCGGTAAGCAGGTTGTGAGCTGGGGTGAAAGTACGTTCATTGGCGGTGGTATCAACTCCGTCAACCCGATCGACGTGTCTGCGTTCCGTCGTCCGGGCGCCGAAATCAAGGAAGGCCTGATTCCGGTCAACATGTTCTACGTGTCTCAATCCTTGACCGATAACCTGTCGGCAGAAGCCTTCTACCAGTTGGAATGGGACCAGACGGTTACCGACAACTGCGGGACGTTCTTCTCCCAGCCGGATGTGGTGTCCGATGGCTGCAGCGACAACCTGCGCCTGCTGGCCAAGCGTTCGACCATTGCTGCAACGGCCCCAGGTCGTGGTGCATTGGCGGTATTTGATCGCATGGGCATGGACATTAACAATGAGGGCACACTGGTTCGCCGTGGCCCCGACCGGGATGCACGCGACAGCGGCCAATTCGGCGCGGCGATGCACTACAACTTCGAGCCGCTGGATACCGAGTTCGGCGCTTATTTCATGAACTACCACAGCCGGGCGCCGATCTTCAGCGCGACGGCTGCGCCAGCCTCAGCTTATGCAATGGCACCTAACTTTGGTCAGTTGGCGCCAGTGTTCATTGCGGGTAATTCCAAGTACTTCATCGAGTACCCGGAAGACATTCGTCTGTATGGCTTGAGCTTCTCCACGACGTTACCTACCGGCACCGCATGGAGCGGTGAAGTCAGCTATCGCCCGAATGCTCCGGTACAGCTCAATACCACCGATATCTTGTACTCCGCCGTTAAGCCTTTGAAGGGTCTTTACGATAATGCATCGCTGCTCAATGGCGTTCCTGGGCAGGACATGCATGGTTATCGCCGTAAGGAAATCACCCAGTTCCAGACCACACTGACCCATTTCTTCGATCAGGTGATGGGCGCCAGTCGTCTGACCGTGGTGGGTGAAGTCGGGGTGACTCACGTGGGCGGGCTTGAGAGCTCATCGAAGATTCGTTATGGCCGTGACCCGGTTTATGGTCCAGGCGCACTGCCTAATACCGGCTCTGCGAATACCTGTTCGCAAATCTTGAACACGGGCACCATCGGTGGCGCGGGTCCGGGAACAGACGCCAGTAATCTGTCCAAAAACTGCAACAACGACGGCTTCACCACCTCCACATCCTGGGGCTACCGTGGCCGCGCTATCTGGGAATACCCGGATGTGTTCGCCGGTGTAAACCTCAAGCCTAGTGTGGCCTGGTCCCATGACGTGAGCGGTTACTCGCCAGGTCCTGGCGGCAACTTCGAAGAAGGTCGCAAAGCGGTGAGCCTGGGGCTGGACGCGGAATACCAGAACACCTACACCGCGAGCCTGGCCTACACCAACTTCTTTGGTGGCGACTACAACACCTCGGTTGACCGCGATTTCGTGGCCCTGAGTTTCGGCGCGAACTTCTAAGCACACTGCATTTCAGGAAGACCAGAACATGAAAATAACCAAAAGTCTGTTGCACGTGGGTGTGCTGGGACTGTCGATCATGGCCAGCAGCGTCATGGCGGCCGTCTCGGCGGATGAAGCCGCCAAGCTGGGAACCACGCTGACCCCGATGGGCGCGGAAATGGCCGGCAACGCTGCCGGCACCATCCCCGCCTGGAAAGCCCTGCCAACCAACGCGGGCGCCGTGGATGCCAAGGGCTTCCTGGCCAACCCCTATGCCAGCGAGCAGCCGCAGTTCACCATCACCGCGCAGAACGTCGAGCAGTACAAAGACAAGTTGGCGCCGGGGCAGTACGCGATGTTCAAGCGCTACCCTGAAACCTTCAAGATGCCGGTGTACACCACCCATCGCGGCGCCACTGTGCCGGCCGAAGTGTTCGCCTCCATCAAGAAAAACGCCACCAGCACCAACCTGGTAGGTGGCGGTAACGGCCTGGAAAACTTCGAGACCGCGATTCCGTTCCCGATCCCGAAAAGTGGGGTCGAGGTGATCTGGAACCACATCACCCGTTATCGTGGTGGCAGCGTGACGCGCCTGGTGACCCAGGCCACGCCACAGGCCAACGGCTCGTACAGCCTGGTGTACTTCCAGGATCAGTTTGTGTTCCGCGACAAGATGAAGGACTACGATCCGGCCAATCCGGGCAACATCCTGTTCTACTTCAAGCAGCAAGTGACTGCACCGGCGCGCCTGGCCGGTGGTGTGCTGCTGGTACACGAGACCCTGGACCAGGTGAAGGAACCGCGCGCGGCGTGGGTCTACAACGCCGGTCAGCGCCGTGTGCGTCGGGCGCCGCAAGTGTCCTATGACGGGCCGGGTACTGCTGCCGATGGCCTGCGTACCTCCGATAACCTCGACATGTACAACGGCGCGCCGGATCGCTACGACTGGAAGCTGGAAGGCAAGAAGGAAATCTACATCGCGTCCAACAGCTACAAGCTCGACGATCCGAAGCTCAAGTACGCCGACATCATCAAGGCCGGCCACATCAACCAGGACCTGGCACGCTATGAACTGCGCCGCGTCTGGCACGTGGTCGCAACCCTGAAGGAAGGCCAGCGCCATATCTACGCCAAGCGTGACTTCTATATCGACGAAGACACCTGGCAAGCAGCCGTGATCGACCACTACGACGGTCGTGGCCAGCTGTGGCGTGTGGCTGAAGCCCATGGCGAGAACTACTACGACAAGCAAGTGCCGTGGTACGCCCTGGAAACCCTCTACGACCTGCAGTCCGGCCGCTACCTGGCACTGGGCATGAAGAACGAAGAGAAAAAGGCCTATGACTTCGGCTTCACCGCCACCACCAAAGACTTCACGCCAGCGGCCCTGCGCCAGGAAGGCGTGCGCTAACCAGCGGTAAACAAGTCCGCACCTGTGGGGGCGGGCTTGTGTGGGAGCGGGCTTGCTCGCGATAGCGGTGGTTCAGTCAATTCACCAGTGACTGACACACTGCTATCGCGAGCAAGCCCGCTCCCACATTTGTTTTCGGCTACCCGGAAAATGGTTGGTTATTTTTTGTTGTAGTCTTTTTCAGACAAATGTTGCAAAGATCTACAAAGCTGCCGCTTTTAACGCTAGTCTGCCGACATCTGCAATGCCGACCACAGCCTATTACAAGAGCCCGGCGATGACTGATCTGTCCCGAATCCAAGGGCCTGCCAGCACGGTAATCCCCACGCTGGAAGGGCGCTTCTATCGACCCCCGCTACCCGACGGCTATGTGCTGCGCCCGCGCCTGTGTGAGCGTATGAGCGCGGGCCTGGAGGGCCGTTTGCTGTTGGTCAGCGCGCCGGCCGGGTTTGGCAAGAGTTCGCTGGCGGTGGAGTTCTGCCAAAGCCTGCCTGACCACTGGCAAAGCCTGTGGTTGGGCCTCAGTTCGCGGGACAGTGATCCGGGGCGCTTCCTTGAGCGTTTGCTGGAGGGTTTGCAGCAGTACTTCCCGCAGGTCGGCAACCAGGCCCTGGGCTTGTTGAAAATGCGCCAGCGCCATCAGCCATTTGCCTTTGAAGAATGGCTCGATGGCTTGCTCGATGAATTGACTGTCCATCTGTCTACACGCACGCCGTTGTTACTGGTGCTGGATGACTACCATCTGGCCCAGGGTCCGGTGCTGGATCGCTGCCTGCAATTTTTTCTCAATCATCTGCCCGATGGCCTGTTGGTGCTGGTCACCAGCCGCCAGCGTCCCGACTGGCATTTGGCGCGGCTGCGCCTATCGCGGCATTTGCTGGAGTTGCATGAGCAGGACCTGCGCCTGACCAACGATGAATCCTTGGCCTTGCTCGACCGCCATAGCAGCTCGTTGCGCGGTGAAGCGCTGGACAACCTGATCCGCCGTAGCGAAGGCTGGGTGGCCGGCCTGCGTTTTTGGTTGTTGGCGGCCTCCGAAGCCGGCAGCGAGGCCGACCTGCCCCAAGGCCTGCATGGTGGGGAAGGGCTGATCCGTGACTATCTGCTGGAAGAGGTGATCGACTGCCTGCCGCCAGAGGTCCAGGCCTTCCTCTATGACACCGCTTCCCAGGAGCGTTTTTGCAGCGAGCTGTGCGACGCCGTGCGTGAGGCCCATGACAGCGCGGAAATCCTGCGCTACTTGCAAGCCCACCAAGTATTCCTGGTGCCGCTGGACGAGCAGGGCCACTGGTATCGCTATCACCACCTGTTTTCCGATTTGCTGCGCACCCGGCGTTCACCGAACGCGATGCTGCCGGCCGCCAGCCTGCACTTGCGCGCCTGTCGCTGGTTCAATGCCCAGGGTTTGCTTGATGAGGCGGTGGAGCAGGCCCTGCGCGCGGGGCATCTGGATGTGGCGGCGAACCTGGTGCAGAACCTGTCCGAAGAGCAATTGTTGGCCGAGCAGAACGTCGGCATGCTCCTGCGCTGGAAGATGGACCTGCCCGATAGCCTGTTGATCAGCACGCCACGCTTGATCGTGCTTTATAGCTGGGCGTTGGGGCTGGCCTGTCAGTTGGACGCAGCAGAGGAGTTGTCCAGCCACCTCAGTCGCTTCCTGCCGGCACCGTCGGCCACGGCGCAGAAGTCGATGCTGGCCCAGTGGCTGGCCCTCAGCGGCATCATTGCCCGTGGCCGCGGCAATCGCGAGTTGACCCAGCTGTATTGCAGCGAAGCCCTGGAAAGCCTGCCGCACAAGCGTTACGGCCAGCGCTTGATGTGCCTGTCGACCTTGTCGAACCTGGCCATCGTCGATGCCGACCTTTGGCGCGCGCGTGGCTTGAATCGTGAATCCCTGGAGCTGGCGCAACGTGTTGGCAACCCGCTGTTCGAGGCCCTGGCCCATTACGACCGGGCGCGCGTGCTGCAGGCGCGCGGGGAAATCCTGCGTTCCCTGGATGAGGTGCGCGAGGGCCTGCAACGCTTGCAGGGCCTGGCGCCTCAACGCCTGTATGCGGTGCGCGCACGCCTGTCATTGTATGAAGGGTTCCTGCTGCTGATGCGTTGCCAGCCGGAAACCGGCCTGTTGCGTTTGCGTACGGGGTTGGCTGAAGCCCGTGCCTGCCGAGATATCAGCGTGTTGATCGGGCACTGTGTCATTGCCAACTTTGAAGGGCGCCGTGGCGACTTTCCCAAGGCTTTTGCCGAGCTGGCCGAAGCCGAGCGGCTGATGCACATCTGGGACGTGCCGCCGATCTACTACCTGGCCATGATTACCCTGATCAAATGCGAGTTGTGGCTGGCCCAGGGGCGTACCGACCTGGCCGATGCCTGGCTGGCCCGCCTGGGGCAAACCTATAACGGCGAGCAGGCAGCGGCCGCCCCGGAGTTTCACCCACATCTGCCGCAACATATCGAACTGCAACAGGCGGCCCTGGAGGCCATTCGTGGTCAGTCCGAAAGCGCCCTGCGTCGGCTCGATGCGCTCGCCCGGCAGGCTGAAGACAAGGGCCAGCAGATGATCGCGGTGATGGCCCTGAACCAACACGTCCTGTTGTTGCTGGATGACGGTCAGGCAGCGTCAGCCCGGCCGGTTTTTGCCCGGGCCCGGCAAATGGCGAGCGGCGGCGCGTTGCAACCCTTCCAGCGCCTGTTGGAGCGTTATCCCGACTGGGTGCGCGAGCAACTGGGCCAGGCGCCGAGTGACTTGCTGCGGCAAAGCCTGTGGGCCCTGCTGCCGGCGGTTGCCCCGCGCGAGCCGGTCGAAACCAGCCACTCCAGCGAAACCTTGAGCGCCCGTGAGTTGGCGGTGCTGCAGTTGATCGCCCAAGGCTGCTCCAACCAGGAAATCAGCAACCAGCTGTTTATCTCGCTGCACACCGTTAAGACCCACGCCAGTCATATCAACAGCAAACTGGGGGTCGAGCGCCGCACCCAGGCGGTCGCGCGGGCGCAAGAGATGGGGTTGTTAGGGTAAGGGGGAGACTTGCGCCGCAAAAGCCGGATAATGGCGGCCAATTCGTTTGCTCCGCTATTCTGGTAATCCCGCATGGAAATCAAGGTCAATTTTCTCGACAACCTCCGGCTTGAAGCCAAGTTCGATGACTTCACCGTGGTGGCCGACCAGCCGATTCGCTACAAGGGCGATGGCTCGGCCCCCGGTCCGTTCGACTACTTCCTGGCTTCGTCGGCGTTGTGTGCGGCTTACTTTGTGAAGTTGTATTGCAGCACGCGCAACATCCCCACGGATAATATCCGTCTGTCACAGAACAACATTGTCGACCCGGAAAACCGCTACAACCAGATCTTCAAGATCCAGGTCGAGTTGCCTGCGGATATTTCCGACAAGGATCGCCAAGGTATCCTGCGCTCCATCGACCGCTGTACGGTCAAGAAGGTCGTACAGGCCGGGCCTGAGTTTGTCATCGAAGAGGTGGAAAACCTCGACGCCGATGCCCAGGCGTTGCTGATGCCGGCTTCTGCTTCGGACGCGGGCACTTATATCGCGGGCAAGGACCTGCCGCTGGAGCAGACCATCGCCAACATGTCGGCGATTCTCGCGGGCCTGGGCATGAAGATTGAGATCGCCTCGTGGCGCAATATCGTGCCCAATGTCTGGTCGCTGCATATCCGCGATGCCCATTCGCCGATGTGCTTTACCAACGGCAAGGGCGCGACCAAGGAAGGCGCACTGGCGTCGGCCCTGGGCGAGTTTATCGAACGCCTGAACTGCAACTTCTTCTACAACGACCAGTTCTGGGGCGAAGACATCGCCAACGCGGCGTTTGTGCATTATCCGGACGAGCGCTGGTTCAAGCCGGGCCGCAAAGATGCGCTGCCGACTGAGATCCTCGACGAGTACTGCCTGAAGATCTACAACCGTGATGGCGAATTGCGTGGTTCGCACCTGATCGACACCAACTCTGGCAATGAAGAGCGCGGCATTGTTTCGCTTCCGTTTGTGCGCCAGTCGGATGGCGAGGTGGTGTATTTCCCCTCAAACCTGATCGAAAACCTGTACCTGAGCAACGGCATGAGTGCCGGTAACACCCTGGCGGAAGCCCAGGTGCAGTGCCTGTCGGAGATCTTCGAGCGCGCGGTGAAACGCGAAATCATCGAAGGCGAATTTGCCCTGCCGGATGTACCGGCCCACGTGCTGGCCAAATACCCAGGCATCCTCGCCGGTATCCAGGCCCTGGAAGAACAGGGGTTTCCGGTGCTGGTCAAGGACGCCTCCCTGGGCGGTGAATTCCCGGTAATGTGCGTGACCCTGATGAACCCGCGCACCGGTGGTGTGTTTGCCTCGTTCGGTGCCCACCCAAGCCTGGAAGTGGCGCTGGAGCGCAGCTTGACCGAGCTGCTCCAAGGCCGCAGTTTCGAAGGCCTGAACGACTTGCCGCAGCCGACCTTTGAAGGCCATGCGGTGACTGAACCGAATAACTTTGTCGAACACTTCATCGACTCCAGTGGCGTGGTGTCGTGGCGCTTCTTCAGTGCCAAGTCCGATTACGAATTCGTGGAATGGGACTTCTCCGGCCAGGGCGAAGACTCCAACGCCGAGGAAGCCGCGACCTTGTTCGGCATTCTCGAAGGCATGGGCAAGCAGGTCTACATGGCGGTCTACGAACATATCGGCGCCAAGGCCTGCCGCATCCTGGTGCCGGACTATTCGGAAATCTATCCGGTTGACGACCTGATCTGGGATAACACCAACAAGGCGTTGTTCTTCCGCGCCGATATCCTCAACCTGCACAGCCTGGATGAGGACGGCCTGCAAGCGCTGGTCGAGCGCCTGGTGGAAAGCGAACTGGATGACTACACCGATATCACCACCCTGATCGGTATCGAGTTCGACGACAACACCGCATGGGGGCAGTTGACCATCCTGGAGTTGAAGCTGCTGATCTATCTCGCCTTGCAGCAGTTTGAAGAGGCGAAAGAGGCGGTGGAGATGTTCCTGCAGTACAACGACAACACCGTCGAACGCGGCCTGTTCTACCAGGCGGTGAATGCGGTGCTGGAGATGCAACTGGACGAGGACCTGGAATTGGAAGACTACGAGGCTAACTTGCGTCGCATGTTTGGCAATGAGCGCATGGATGCCGCCATCGGTTCGGTGGATGGCCGCGTGCGGTTCCATGGCTTGACGCCGACCAGCATGAAGCTCGAAGGCCTGGACCGACACCTGCGGTTGATCGACAGCTATAAAAAGCTGCACGCCGCTCGGGCTAATAGTTAGGACGGACCTCTTATGCACGCTGCAAAGCTCCAAGTGATTCGCGAGACATTTCCTGTCGGCCCTTTGCAGTGCAACTGCACGATCATCGGCGACCCGATCAGCAAGAAGGCCATCGTGGTCGATCCGGGTGGCAACCATGAATTGATCCTGGCGCGGCTCGACGCGCTGGGCTTGAAGGTGGTGAGCATCATTCATACCCATGCGCATCTGGATCACTTCCTGGCTTCCGGCCAATTGAAGGAGAAGACCGGTGCCACGCTGCACCTGCACAAGGAAGATCAGTTCCTGTGGGATAACCTGGAGATGCAATGCCAGATGTTCGGCGTGCCCTACACGCCGGTGCCGTCGCCGGATCGCTGGCTGGCCGATGATGAAGAGTTGGCGTGTGGCTGCGGGGTGGCCTTGCACACACCCGGGCATACACCGGGCTCCATGAGTTTCTGGTTTGCCGATGCCAAGCTGCTGATCGCCGGGGATACCTTGTTCCGGCGCGGGGTAGGGCGTACGGATTTGTGGGGCGGCGACCAGGCGACCATCGTTCGCTCGATCCAGCAGCGCCTGTATACCCTGGATGAGGACGCGACCGTGGTGACGGGGCATGGTCCGGATACGCGACTGGGGGATGAAATGCGCGAAAATCCGTTTGTCAGGGCCTGATATGGCGAGGCTCTGCTAGTGTTCAGGTAAGCGCACCGGTCTCCATCTTTTGTTACAGGGCAGAGGCCGGGCATGGAATTTTTGTCGTTTGTCGCGTTCCAAGCTCGGCACAGGTCCATTGCCAATGTCCTCTGCATCACAGAATGCAAAAGTAGGAGCTTCCTTCATGTTCACTTCGCGTCGTCTGCTTGTTGTTGCTACAGCGGTAGCCCTGTTGTCGGGCTGTGCTTCCCCTAACCCTTACGATGGCAGCCAGGGGCAGGCGGACAGCGGTTCACAAGGCATGAGCAAAACCGCCAAGTACGGCGGCCTCGGCGCGCTGGCTGGCGCGTTGGCTGGTGCGGCCATTGGCCATGATAATCGTGGCAAGGGCGCGCTGATCGGCGCAGCGGTGGCCGGTATCGGTGCCGCAGGTTATGGCTATTACGCCGACCAGCAGGAAAAGAAATTGCGTGAAAGCATGGCCAATACCGGTGTCGAGGTGCAGCGCCAGGGTGACCAGATCAAGTTGATCATGCCGGGTAACATCACCTTCGCGACCAACTCCGATGCAATTGCCAGCAGCTTCTACTCCCCGCTGAATAACTTGGCCAACTCGCTCAAGCAGTTCAACCAGAACACCATTCAGATTGTCGGCTACACCGACAGCACCGGCAGTCGCCAGCTCAACATGGACCTGTCCCAGCGTCGTGCGCAAAGCGTGGCCAATTACCTGACATCCCAAGGTGTGAGTCCGACCAACCTGACCACCCGCGGTGCCGGCCCGGATAACCCGATTGCCAGCAACGCCGACGTCAACGGCCGCGCACAGAACCGTCGCGTCGAGGTCAACCTCGGCCCGATCCCTGGTCAGCAATATGGTCAGCCTGCACAGCAGCAACAGCAGCAGAACAACCAGTTCCAGGGCAATCCATACCAGCAGTACCAGTAACCGCCAGCCATTAAAAAGGGCGCCGTGCAGTCAATGCGCGGCGCCCTTTTTTGTGGCTGGTGATTACATCAGTCGATGTATTCGAACAGCTTGACGATTTTCTGTACGCCGGACACACCCTGCACCAGGTTGGTTGCGCGAGTGGCTTCCTGTTGAGTCAACAGTCCCATCAGGTAGACGATACCGTTATCAGTCACGACTTTGATCCGAGAGCCGGGAATCGCGCTGTCGGTCAACATCTGCGCCTTGATCTTGGTGGTCAGCACCGCATCGTTGCTGATTGCCAGCAGCGTGATCGGCTGCGTGACCTGCAATTCGTTGTGGACCTTCTTGACCCGTTGCACAGTTGCGGCGGCTTGTTCGGCCTGGGTCTTGAGGTCGGCGCGCGGGGTTTGCCCGGCGAGCAGCACGATGCCGTTGAAGCTGGTCACGACGATACGCGATGCGCCGTTGCCCAGGTCGGGTGCGGCCTTGGCGACGTTGACGCCGACCTTGGTTTCGATCAGCGAGTCATCGATCTTGCTACCAAAGGTGCGCGTGCCCCGGTCGTCCTGGATCGGTGTGTCGCGGGTCGCGGTGATGGCCGAGGTGCAGCCGCTGATACCGAGGCACAGCGTGATGGCCAAAAGGCTGAGGCGGTTAACGGTCATTCTTCACTCCCGAACAGTTGGCTGTCGATCAGATCGCACAGGCAGTGGATCGTCAGCAGATGGACTTCCTGAATACGTGCAGTGACATTGGCCGGGACGCGGATCTCCACGTCTTCGGGCAGCAGCAGCGAGGCCATGCCGCCACCGTCGCGGCCGGTCAATGCTACGACAATCATTTCGCGATCATGTGCGGCCTGGATCGCTTGAATAATGTTCGCCGAGTTGCCGCTGGTGGAAATAGCCAGCAGCACATCGCCCGGTTGGCCGAGGGCACGGATTTGTTTGGAAAAGATTTCGTTGTAGCTGTAGTCGTTGGCGATCGAGGTGATCGTCGACGAATCGGTGGTCAAGGCGATGGCCGGCAGGCTCGGCCGCTCGCGCTCAAAGCGGTTGAGCAGCTCGGAGGAAAAGTGCTGGGCGTCGCCGGCCGAACCACCGTTGCCACACGAAAGCATTTTGCCTTCGTTGAGCAGGGCGTTGACCATGACCTGGCTGGCTTGCTCGATGTGCGGTGCAAGTACGTCCATCGCCTGTTGCTTGGTATCGATACTGGCCTGGAAAAGCTGGCGAATTCGGGATTGCATGTCCATCTGTGTGACCTTAAGTAGCGCGGCTGTATGGCACACGAATGTGCAGCCCGCAAAGCAAAGAGCAAAAGTGTGCGGTGAAGATGTCCGATCCGTCCCGGTGGTGCTCAGCCGTCGAAGGCGTTGCGCAGCCAGTTCAGATCAGTGGTTCCGTGGGGCGTGCTTTCCATGGCAACCACATCGAAACGGCAGGGGGAGTCAGCCCAGCGACGTTCACTGAGCAGGAAAAACTGCGCGGCGAGTATCAGCTTTTGGCGTTTGCGCTCGTCGATACTGGCGAGTGCGCCACCCCATTGTGCGTATTTTCTGTAGCGGACTTCGACAAATACTACTGTATCGCCGTCAAGCATGACCAGATCAAGCTCGCCGCGTTTACACAACCAGTTCTGCGCCAGCAGGCGCAGACCCTGTTGTTGCAGGTGTTCAAGTGCTTGTTGTTCGGCATCCTTGCCGCTTTGTGCGCTGGAGCGTAGGGGCATCAGCGCGGGGTATCGGGCAGGCGTTCGACCTGGCCACTGACAAACTTGGCCCACGGCAGTTGGCGCTCGATCCGTTGGCTTTGGCTCATCCCCAGGTTGCCGGAAAGGCCATCGATGCGGGTATCCGGCAGCGCCTTGAGCTGGCCCAGGCGCGGTGCCAGGCGGTAGGCATCAACACCCATCGCGTACAGGCGGCCCAGGCTGCCATTGGCTTGTGGCCATTGTGCGGTGACCTGGTTGCGCAGTGGGTCGGTGGTGTTGAGCAGCCACGGCGTCTCGCAGAACATGATGGCGTTCATGTCGTTGTACTGGTTCTTGTCGCCGCTGGCGCTGTACACGTGGGAGGTGGCATACACCGGCACATCGCCCGCGTACTGGAAGTTCAGCGTTGGCTTGATCTGCTGGGCCTGCTGTGGCGTCACGGCGAGGAAGATGAGCTCGATGTCCTGGCGGCGCGATGGCTGTGCGGCGACGTCAGCGCCGACCGTGCTTTGCAGGCTCTTGGCGCGGCCTTCGCTCTGGCGCAGCTTGAACAGGTCGGCGATCTGCTGGGCCAGGGCGACGGGCTGGTCGACATGCTCGACACCGATCAGGGTGCCGCCATTGGCTTCCCAGTCCTGGCGGAAGGCCTTGAGTACGCGGTCGCCCCATTCGCCTTTCGGCACCATGGCCGCAGCGCGGTGCAGGCCATCGGCGCGGGCACGACGTGATACTTCGCGGGCTTCGTCCTCGGCTGCCAGGCCGAACTGGAACAGTTGTGCAGGTGCTTGATCGCCTTCGCTGTAGTTCAGGGCCAGGGTGGTGATGGGCAACTGCGCACGGGTGCTGAGTTGCTTGACCAGCGGTTTTTCCAGCGGGCCGATCACCAGTTGCACGCCGTCAGCCTGGGCCTTTTTGTAGAACTCATCGAGGGAGCTGACCCGTGAGCTGTCATAGAACTCGATGGTCGGTGGTTTCTGCCCGGCCTGTTGCGCCTGGTAGTGCGCGGCCATGAAGCCTTCGCGCAAAGCCTTGGCCACGTTGGTCAACGGGCCTTGCTGCGGCAACAGCAGGGCGATTTTGTTCAGTGGCTGGCTTGCCAGCTCCTTGAGCTTGGTCAGCGGCAGGGGCAGTTGCACCGCCGCCGGGTGCGCAGGGTTCTGCGCACGCCAGGTGTCGATGGCGGCTTGTTGCTGCTCCAGGGTACCGGCGTTCTTGACGGCCTGGGCCAGGCTGATCCAGCCATCGAGTGTCGGGTTGCCGCTGGCCTGCAATTGTTCACCAGGCACAGCAGCAATCAGGCTCCAGATGGCCTCGTGATTGCTAGCGGCGGCATCTCCCGTCAGCAGCGGGGCGATGTCCACGCGTTCGCGGGCTGCGGCCAGGGTCTGGCCGTCGGCTTCATAGGCGCGGGCGTGTACGGTGCCGGTGCGGACCTGTTGCTCCGGCGGCAACTCCTTGAGGTTTTGCAGGCTCGGATGGCTCAACGCCGTCAGCGCCGCCTTGGGCTGGTTGCGGGTCATGGCCAGCTCTGCAGTCAGGGTGCTGGCAAAGACCTGGGCCGCCGGCTTGAGGCTGTCCAGTGGCACTTGCGCGAGAATCTGCGCCGAGCGGCCGGGATTGTTCTGGTGGAAGGCCATGTCAGCTGCGCTCAGGCGCAGCAGTGCAGCTTTTTCCGGAGTCTTGGCCGAAGTCGCCTGTTCGAGCAGTTGCTCGATCGTGGCATCCGGGGTCCGTGGGAGTTCGCCAAGGCTTGACGAGGGCGAGCTTGCGCAAGCCGCCAACAGGGCAGCCAGGCAAAGGGCAGAGAACAGCCGCAGGCAAGCGATCATGTAAGTGTTCCTGATACCGATCAAATTAGCGTGGAATTGTACCCAAGCACTGGCCGGGGCGCGATGTTACTGGCGTGAAACCGTCTATTTAGATCGTTTAAATGTTGCAGGGCGTCAGTAACCGCCGCAAACAGACCCGATGGACGCTACCCCGTTGGCGCATTTTCTTGACGTCTACGCGCTACAATATGGCTTTTGCCAATCTTCGAGGTGTGCGCTTTGACTGCTCCAGGTCCTTTGAATTCCACTGCTGGCTCGCTTTTTGTGGTGGCGACGCCGATTGGCAACCTGGACGACATCAGCGCGCGGGCGCTGAAGGTGTTGCGCGAAGCCAAGTTGATTGCGGCGGAAGACACTCGGCACTCGCTGCGCCTGATGCAGCACTTTGGTATTACCACGCCCTTGGCGGCTTGCCATGAACATAACGAGCGTGACGAGGGCAGCCGCTTTATTACCCGCCTGTTGGCGGGGGACGACGTGGCGTTGATTTCCGATGCCGGTACTCCACTGATCTCCGACCCTGGCTACCATCTCGTGCGTCAGGCTCGTGCCGCTGGTATCAATGTAGTCCCTGTTCCCGGGGCGTGCGCGTTGATTGCGGCTTTGTCGGCGGCGGGCTTGCCGTCTGATCGCTTTATCTTCGAAGGCTTCCTGCCTGCCAAGGCCGTGGGGCGTCGCGCGCGCCTGGAGTTGTTAAAAGAAGAGCCGCGCACCCTGATCTTCTACGAAGCACCGCACCGCATCCTTGAGTGCCTGCAGGACATGGAGCTGGTCTTTGGTGGCGAGCGCCTGGCCCTGCTGGCGCGGGAGTTGACCAAGACTTTTGAAACCCTCAAGGGCTTGCCGCTGGAAGAGCTGTGCGCCTTTGTCGAAGGTGACAGCAATCAGCAGCGCGGCGAGTGTGTGGTGCTGGTCGCAGGCTGGAGTGCGCCGGAAAGTGAAGATGCCGTGGGCAGCGAAGCCATGCGCGTGCTGGACCTGTTGCTCAAGGAAATGCCGCTCAAGCGTGCGGCGGCCCTGGCGGCGGAAATAACCGGGGTGCGCAAGAACGTGTTGTATCAGGCTGCGCTTGATAAGCAAAAGAGCGAATAGTTCCGGGTTTAACGTGCACGACGTCGGCACATGATGGCAATGCTGTCTTTTAATACTTGTTCTAAGGCCGCCGTGCCGTTAACCTTCGCGGCGGAGAGTCGATTGGACAGTCGCTGCCCTCTATGAAAATTAGGGGGGGGAGGAAAGTCCGGGCTCCATAGGGCGAAGTGCCAGGTAATGCCTGGGGGGCGTGAGCCTACGGAAAGTGCCACAGAAAATAACCGCCTAAGCACTTCGGTGCCGGTAAGGGTGAAAAGGTGCGGTAAGAGCGCACCGCACGACTGGCAACAGTTCGTGGCTAGGTAAACCCCACTTGGAGCAAGACCAAATAGGGTTCCAAGGCGTGGCCCGCGCTGGAACCGGGTAGGTTGCTAAAGATGTCCAGTGATGGCCATCGTAGACGAATGACTGTTCAAGACAGAACCCGGCTTATAGATCGACTCTCCACCTTTTTACTTCTGCACGAGTCTCGGGCAGAAACCAGGTAGTAACGCAAGAATCCCTCCCTGCCAAATCATTGGCAGATGCGTCTTCGTAATACCGAAAAAATCTTACTCTTAATAAATTACTTTAACTTCAAGCTCTAGCTCTTTGAGCTGCTTGGGATTATCGAGTCAAAAACATCGCTGAACTCTCGTTTCTCCTCCTTTTACGCTCCTAAATCTCCGTTCTGTAAGGCTTTTCCTTTAATCCGCGCCTTGACGGTGTGGTGGGCGCATTCCTATAGTGTGCGCAAGTGGCGGAAAGTGGCACAAAGTGGGTTTTTTGAACGTAAAACGCTAATATTTGGAGAAACGCATCTGTGTTTCGCGGAGCTAACGCTATCAGTCTCGATGCAAAAGGCCGTCTCGCCATGCCGAGCCGGTATCGTGACGAGCTCATTTCGCGAAGTTCAGGCCAGTTAATCATCACGATTGATGCCGTTGATCCATGTTTGTGTGTTTACCCGCTCGATGAGTGGGAGTTGATTGAAACCAAGTTGCGCGCTCTGCCTTCGTTGCGTGAAGAGAACCGTCGCCTGCAACGCTTGCTGATTGGTAATGCCGTCGACCTCGAACTCGATGGCAGTGGTCGTTTCCTGGTTCCGCCGCGTCTGCGCGAATACGCCAAGCTCGACAAGCGCGCGATGCTGGTAGGCCAACTGAACAAGTTCCAATTGTGGGACGAAGATGCCTGGGATGCTGTTTCTGCAGCTGACCTGGCTGCTATTCAACAACCGGGCGCCATGCCTGATGAACTGCGTGATTTGATCCTGTGACTATTGATAGCGGCTTTAACCACATCACCGTGCTGCTTGACGAAGCCGTCGAGGCTCTCGCCGTGCGCCCTGATGGCTGCTATCTGGATGGCACATTCGGGCGCGGCGGGCACAGTCGCTTGATCCTCAGCCAGCTTGGCTCGGAGGGCAAACTCCTCGGGTTCGACAAGGATCCCCAGGCGATTGCCACCGGGCAAGCGCTAGCGGCCGAAGACGGCCGCTTTGTCGTTGTGCAGCGCAGCTTTGCCGAGCTGGGCGCGGAAGTCGCCGAGCGGGGCATGGCGGGCAAGGTGGCCGGGGTCTTGCTGGACCTGGGCGTGTCTTCGCCGCAGTTGGACGACCCTGAGCGCGGCTTCAGTTTCATGAATGATGGTCCGCTCGATATGCGCATGGACCCGAGCCGTGGCATCAGTGCTGCGCAGTTCATCGCCAGTGCGCCCCACGAAGAAATTACCCGCGTGTTCAAGGAATACGGCGAAGAGCGTTTCGCCGGCCGCATGGCGCGTGCCGTGGTCGAGCGCCGGGAAATCCAGCCGTTCGAACGCACTGCCGACCTGGCCGAAGTGCTGAAAGTCGCCAACCCTGCGTGGGAAAAGGGCAAAAACCCGGCGACCCGTGCCTTCCAGGGCCTGCGCATTCACGTCAACAACGAACTGGGTGACCTGGAGGCTGGCCTTGAGGCTGCCCTGGAGTCCCTGGAAGTGGGTGGTCGCCTGGTGGTGATCAGTTTCCACTCCTTGGAAGACCGCATCGTCAAACTGTTCATGCGTCGTCTGGTCAAGGGCGAAACCGACAACCTGCCGCGCAACCTGCCGGTACGTTTCGAAGCCTTTGTGCCGAAAATCAAAATCCATGGCAAAGCGCAGTTCGCTTCCGAAGCCGAACTCAAGGCCAACCCGCGTTCCCGTAGCGCCGTCATGCGCGTCGCGGAGAAGCTGCGGTGAGCAAGCTTTTCGCCAAGCCCCTTCCGGGCGGCAGCTTCTTTATGATGCTGCTGTATGTCGGCGTGCTGGTGTCCGCGATTGCGGTGTCCTACAGCGCCCACTGGAACCGTCAGTTGCTCAATAGCCTGTACGGCGAATTGAGCGTGCGCGACAAGGCGCAGGCGGAATGGGGTCGGCTGATTCTGGAGCAAAGCACCTGGACGGCCCACAGCCGGATCGAAGTGCTGGCTGCCGAGCAACTGAAGATGCACATTCCTGGCGCAGCAGAAGTACGCATGGTGGCGCCATGATGAAACTCGAAGGCGCACTCTACCCGTGGCGCTTCCGCGTCGTGCTGGGCTTGCTCGCATTGATGGTGGGCGCGATTGTCTGGCGCATCGTCGACTTGCAGGTGGTGGACCGCGACTTCCTGATCGGCCAGGGCGATGCCCGCAGCCTGCGGCATATCCCGATTCCTGCGCACCGCGGCCTGATCACCGACCGTAACGGCGAACCCCTGGCTGTCAGCACCCCGGTAACCACCCTGTGGGCCAACGCCAAGGAACTGCAAGTCGCCAAGGACAAGTGGACCGAGCTGGCCCACGCCCTCGGCCAGGACCCCAAGGCCCTCAAGGAACGTCTTGAGGCCCAGGCCAATAAAGAATTCATCTACCTGGTTCGCGGCCTCACCCCCGAGCAGGGTCAAGGCGTACTCGACCTGAAAATCCCCGGTGTCTATGGTATCGAGGAATTCCGCCGCTTCTACCCGGCCGGTGAAACCACTGCCCACATGGTCGGCTTCACCGACATTGATGATCATGGCCGCGAAGGGGTGGAACTTGCCTACGACGAGTGGCTGGCCGGGGTTCCCGGCAAGCGGCAGGTCATCAAGGATCGGCGCGGCAGACTGATCAAGGATGTCCAAGTCACCAAAAACGCCAAGGCCGGTAAGCCCTTGGCGTTGTCGATTGACCTGCGTTTGCAATACCTGGCCAACCGTGAGCTGCGCAACGCGATCATCGAGAACGGCGCCAAGGCCGGCAGTCTGGTGATCATGGATGTGAAGACCGGCGAGATCCTGGCCATGGTCAACCAGCCGACCTATAACCCGAACAACCGTCGCAACCTGCAACCGGCGATGATGCGCAACCGCGCGATGATCGACGTGTTCGAGCCGGGCTCGACCATGAAAGCCATCTCCATGAGTGCGGCCCTGGAAAGCGGGCGCTGGAAGCCGACCGACAAGGTCGAGGTGTATCCAGGCACCCTGCAGTTGGGCAAATACACCATTCGCGACGTATCGCGCAGCGAAGGCCCGGTGCTGGACCTGACCGGCATCCTGATCAATTCCAGTAACGTGGGCATGAGTAAAGTCGCCTTTGATATCGGCGGCGAGACCATCTACCACCTGGCGCAGAAGATCGGCCTGGGCCAGCCCACCGGCCTAGACTTCCCGGGCGAGCGCGTCGGTAACCTGCCCAACTACCGTGAGTGGCGCAAGGCCGAGACTGCGACCCTGTCCTACGGCTATGGCCTGTCGGTGACGGCGATCCAGTTGGCCCACGCTTTTTCCGTGCTGGCCAACAATGGCCGCATGACGCCGTTGAGCCTGATCCACGTGGACGAAGCGCCGAAATCCGAACAGGTCATCCCGGAAAACGTCGCCAAGACTATGCAGACCATGCTGCAACAGGTGATCGAGGCGCCGCGTGGTGTGTTCCGTGCACAGGTCCCGGCCTATCACGTGGCCGGCAAGTCCGGTACCGCGCGTAAGACTTCGGTGGGCACTAAGGGGTACGCGGAAAACTCCTACCGTTCGCTGTTCGCAGGCTTCGGTCCCATGAGCGATCCGCGCTATGCCATCGTCGTGGTCATTGATGAGCCGAGCAAGGCCGGCTACTACGGTGGCCTGGTCTCGGCACCGGTATTCAGCAAAGTCATGTCCGGCACCCTGCGCTTGATGAACATCACGCCGGACAACCTGCCGCCGACCCAACAAGCCAACGCCGGACCACCGGCCGCAGCGGTAAAAGCCAATGGAGGGCGCGGCTGATGTCTCTTAGCCTGAACAAGATTTTCGCCCACGCTGGCCGCGATCTGTTGATTCGCGAACTGAGCCTGGACAGCCGCAATGTACGTGCCGGCGACCTGTTCCTGGCCGTGCCGGGTGGCAAACTCGATGGTCGTGCACACATTGCCGACGCCTTGCAGCGCGGTGCGGCAGCGGTGGCCTATGAAGTTGAAGGCGCCACCGTCCTGCCAATCACCGATGTGCCGCTGATCCCGGTCAAGGGCCTGGCGGCACAGCTGTCGGACATCGCCGGGCGCTTTTATGGCGACCCGAGCCGCCAGCTCAACCTGATTGGCGTTACCGGCACCAATGGCAAGACCAGCGTTACCCAGTTGGTGGCGCAGGCACTGGACCTGCTGGGTCAGCACTGCGGCATCGTCGGTACCCTGGGCACCGGTTTCTACGGCGCGCTGCAAAGCGGCCTGCACACCACGCCGAACCCGATTGCCGTGCAAGCGACCCTGGCCGACCTGAAAAAGGCCGGCGCCAAGGCGGTTGCCATGGAAGTTTCGTCCCATGGCCTGGATCAAGGCCGGGTGACCGCGCTGGCCTTCGACGTGGCGGTGATGACCAACCTGTCCCGCGACCACCTGGACTACCACGGCAACATGGAGGCCTACGCTGCGGCCAAGGCCAAGCTGTTCGGCTGGAATGACCTCAAGTGCCGGGTGGTCAACCTGGACGATGCATTCGGTCGCCAACTGGCCGCTGAAAAAAGTGAATCGCGCCTGATCAGCTACAGCCTGGAAGACTCCAGCGCCTACCTGTATTGCCGCGAAGCCCAGTTCAATGATGAAGGCGTGCTTGCAACGCTGGTCACGCCCCAGGGCGAGCATCACTTGCGCAGCACTTTGCTGGGCCGCTTCAACCTGAGCAATGTCCTTGCTGCCATCGGCGCTTTGCTGGGCCTGGATTACGCCCTGGATGAAATCCTGCGCGTACTGCCCAAACTCGAAGGCCCGGCCGGGCGCATGCAACGCCTGGGGGGCGGGACGCAACCGCTGGTGGTGGTCGATTACGCCCACACCCCGGATGCCCTGGAAAAAGTACTCGAAGCCCTGCGCCCGCACGCCAAGGGCAAGTTGCTGTGCATGTTCGGCTGCGGCGGTGACCGTGATCGCGGCAAGCGCCCCTTGATGGCCGAGATTGTCGAACGCCTGGCCGATGGTGTGCTGGTGACTGATGACAACCCGCGCAGCGAAGCGCCGAGCCAGATTTTCGATGATATTCGTGCAGGCTTCAAAGACGCCTCCCAGGTGACCTTTGTTGCCGGTCGCGGTGCTGCCATTGCCCAATTGATCGCCAGCGCCAGCGCAGACGACGTGGTGGTCCTGGCCGGTAAAGGGCATGAGGACTATCAGGAAATCAACGGCGAGCGCCATGCCTTCTCCGATCTGGTCGAGGCTGATCACGCCTTGACCGCATGGGAGGTTGCCCATGCTTAAGGCCATGACATTCAGCGAACTGACCCAGGCCCTGGCGGCCCGCGTCCTGTCGAGCGATTGCAGTTTCGACGGCGTCAGCATCGACAGTCGTGCGATCAAACCGGGGCAATTGTTTGTTGCGCTGGCCGGACCGCGTTTCGACGGTCATGACTACCTGAACGAAGTGGCCGCCAAGGGCGCGGTCGGCGCTCTGGTGCAGCGCGAAGTGGCTGATTCGACCTTGCCGCAATTGCTGGTGGCCGATACGCGCCTGGCCCTTGGCCAGTTGGGGGCCCTTAACCGCGCAGCGTTTACCAACCCGGTGGCTGCGATCACCGGCTCCAGTGGTAAAACCACGGTCAAGGAATTGCTCGCCGGCATCTTGCGCACGCGCGGGCCGGTGCTGGCCACCCGTGGCAACCTCAATAACGATTTTGGCGCACCGCTGACCCTGCTCGAACTGGCCCCGGAACACACGGCGGCGGTGATCGAGTTGGGCGCGTCGCGCATTGGCGAAATTGCCTACACCGTGGCCATGACCCGGCCGCACGTCGCCATCATCAATAACGCCGGCACCGCCCACGTTGGCGAGTTTGGTGGCCCCGAGAAAATTGTCGAAGCCAAGGGCGAAATCCTTGAAGGCCTCGACGCTTCGGGCACCGCGGTACTGAACCTGGACGACAAGGCTTTCGAAACCTGGCGTGTACGTGCCGCCGGTCGCAAGGTCCTGACCTTTGCCGTGCATAACGCCGCCGCTGATTTCCACGCCTCGCGCATCACCGTCGATGCCCGTGGCTGCCCGGCCTTCACCCTGCACAGCCCGCAAGGTGACGAGCACGTCCAACTGAATCTGTTGGGTAACCATAACGTGGCCAATGCCCTGGCCGCAGCGGCTGCGGCTTATGCCCTGGGCGTGTCGCTGTTCGGGATTGCCACGGGTCTTGGCGCCGTGCAACCGGTCAAGGGCCGCACTGTTGCGCAGTTGACCAGCAGCGGCATTCGGGTGATCGACGATACCTACAACGCCAACCCGTCCTCGATCTGTGCCGCCGTCGACCTGTTGACAGGTTTTACCGGGCGCAAGGTGTTGGTGCTTGGCGATATTGGTGAGCTGGGCGAGTGGGCCGAGCAAGGCCATCGTGAAGTCGGCGCCTATGCCGCCGGCAAGGTCGACGCACTGTATGCCGTGGGCACGAATATGGCCCACGCCGTAGCTGCGTTTGGCTCCGCTGCCCGGCATTTCGCGACCCAGGCTGAATTGATCCAGGCGCTGGTCGGCGCCGAACAAGAAAAACACACAACCATTTTGATCAAGGGATCGCGCAGCGCGGTGATGGAAAACGTCGTCGCGGCCTTGTGTGGCTCAAGTACGGAGAAACATTAATGCTGCTGCTGCTGGCTGAGTATCTGCAACAGTTCCACAAAGGCTTCGCGGTCTTTCAGTACCTGACCCTGCGCGGGATCCTGGGTGTGCTGACCGCGCTGTCGTTGTCGCTGTTTCTGGGGCCATGGATGATCCGTACTCTGCAAAACCTGCAGATCGGCCAGTCCGTGCGCAATGACGGCCCGCAGTCGCATCTGTCCAAGTCTGGCACGCCGACCATGGGCGGGGCGTTGATCCTGTCGTCCATCGGTGTCAGCACCTTGCTCTGGGCCGACCTGGCCAACCGCTACGTGTGGGTGGTGTTGCTGGTGACCCTGTTCTTCGGTGCCATCGGCTGGGTCGATGACTACCGCAAAGTGATCGAGAAGAACTCCAAGGGCCTGCCAAGCCGCTGGAAGTACTTCTGGCAATCGGTATTCGGCCTGGGCGCGGCGATCTTCCTTTATATGACTGCGCCAAGTGCGGTGGAAACCACCCTGCTGATTCCGATGCTCAAGGATGTGAGTATCCCGTTGGGCGTCGGCTTCGTAGTGCTGACCTACTTTGTGATCGTCGGCTCCAGCAACGCGGTCAACCTGACTGATGGCCTCGATGGCCTGGCGATCATGCCGACGGTCATGGTGGGCGGCGCCCTGGGCATCTTCTGCTACCTGTCGGGTAACGTGAAATTCGCGGAGTACCTGCTGATCCCTTATGTACCGGGCGCAGGTGAGCTGATCGTATTCTGCGGCGCGCTGATCGGCGCCGGCCTGGGATTCCTGTGGTTCAACACCTACCCGGCGCAAGTGTTCATGGGCGACGTCGGCGCACTGGCGCTGGGCGCGGCCCTGGGCACCATTGCCGTGATCGTGCGCCAGGAAATCGTCCTGTTCATCATGGGCGGCGTGTTCGTGATGGAAACCCTGTCGGTAGTGATCCAGGTAGCGTCCTTCAAGTTGACCGGCCGCCGCGTGTTTCGTATGGCACCGATTCATCACCATTTTGAACTCAAGGGCTGGCCTGAGCCGCGTGTGATTGTCCGTTTCTGGATCATCACCGTGATTCTTGTGCTGGTTGGCCTTGCCACCCTGAAACTGAGGTAGAAACGAGTGTCCCTGATCGCTTCTGACCACTTCCGCATCGTTGTCGGCCTCGGCAAGAGCGGCATGTCCCTGGTTCGCTTCCTGGCGAACCGGGGCACGTCGTTTGCCGTGGCCGATACGCGGGAAAATCCACCGGAGCTGGTCACGCTGCGCCGTGACTACCCGCACGTGGAAGTGCGTTGTGGCGAGTTGGATGTCGAGTTTCTGTGCCGTGCCGACGAGCTCTACGTGAGCCCGGGCCTGGCCCTGGCTACACCGGCCCTGCAAGCCGCCGCAGCGCATGGCGTGAAGTTGTCTGGCGATATCGAGTTGTTTGCCCGCAACGCCAAGGCGCCGATCGTGGCGATCAGCGGCTCCAACGCCAAGAGCACCGTCACTACCCTGGTCGGCGAGATGGCGGCAGCGGCCGGCAAGCGCGTGGCCGTGGGCGGTAACCTCGGTACGCCGGCGCTGGACCTGCTCAGCGACGATATCGAGCTGTACGTCATGGAGCTGTCTAGCTTCCAGCTGGAGACTACCGATCAACTCGGCGCCGAAGTGGCCACCGTGTTGAACGTCAGCGAAGACCATATGGACCGCTACAGCGGCCTGCCGGCTTATCACCTGGCCAAGCACCGGATCTTCCGTGGTGCGCGGCAAGTGGTGGTCAATCGCCAGGATGCCCTGAGTCGTCCGCTGATGGGCGAGGGGCTGCCGTGCTGGACCTTCGGCTTGAGCAAACCTGACTTCAAGGCCTTTGGTATCCGGGAAGAGAGTGGCGAGAAGTACCTGGCCTTCGAATTCCAGAACCTGATGCCGGTGCGTGAACTGAAGATCCGTGGCGCCCATAACCAATCCAATGCCCTGGCGGCCTTGGCACTGGGGCACGCGGTCGGCTTGCCGTTCGATGCGATGTTGTCGAGCCTGCGCACCTTTGCCGGCCTCGAACACCGCTGCCAGTGGGTACGCGACCTCGATGGCGTGAGCTACTACAACGACTCCAAGGCCACCAACGTCGGTGCCGCACTGGCCGCCATTGAAGGCCTGGGCGCCGATATCGACGGCAAGCTGGTGCTGATCGCCGGTGGCGATGGCAAGGGTGCCGACTTCAAGGACCTCAAGAACCCGGTGGCTGCCCATTGCCGTGCGGTGGTGCTGATGGGCCGTGACAGCGACTTGATCGCTGCTGCCCTGGGCGACGCTGTGCCGCAAGTGCGTGCCACCTCGCTGGACGACGCCATCGCCCAATGCCGCGCCCTGGCCCAGCCGGGCGATGCAGTGCTGCTGTCGCCAGCCTGCGCGAGTTTCGACATGTTCAAGAACTACGAAGAGCGCGGCCAGTTGTTCGCCCGCGCCGTGGAGGGCTTGGCATGAGTCTGGACCTGAAAAACATCATCAAGCCGTACCCGTCGCCAATCATTACCGGGCGCGGGATCGACCTCGACTTCCCGATGCTCGCCGGTTGCCTGGCGTTGCTGGGCCTGGGCCTGGTGATGATCACCTCGGCGTCCTCGGAAGTGGCCGCCGTGCAGTCGGGCAACACGCTGTACCACATGATCCGCCACCTGATTTACCTGGTGATCGGTCTTGGTGCCTGCATCGTCACCATGATGATTCCTATCGCCACCTGGCAGCGCCTGGGTTGGCTGATGCTGATCGGCGCCTTCGGCTTGCTGGTGATGGTGATCGTCCCCGGTATCGGCCGTGAAGTGAATGGTTCGATGCGCTGGATTGGCTTCGGTGCCTTCAACGTGCAGCCCTCGGAAATTGCCAAGGTATTCGTGGTGATTTACCTGGCCGGCTACCTCGTGCGCCGGCAGAAAGAAGTGCGTGAAAGCTGGATGGGCTTTTTCAAGCCGTTCATCGTGCTGCTGCCCATGGCCGGCCTGCTGTTGATGGAGCCGGACTTCGGCGCCACCGTGGTGATGATGGGCGCGGCTGCGGCGATGCTGTTCCTCGGTGGCGTGGGCCTGTTCCGCTTTGCCTTGATGGTCGGGCTGGCGGTTGCCGCCGTGACGATCCTGGTCCAGGCGCAACCCTATCGGATGGCGCGACTGATCACCTTTACCGACCCCTGGTCCGACCAGTTCGGTTCCGGCTACCAGTTGACCCAGGCACTGATCGCCTTCGGTCGCGGCGAGTGGTTGGGCGTGGGCCTGGGCAACAGTGTGCAGAAGCAGTTCTACCTGCCGGAAGCGCATACCGACTTCGTGTTCTCGGTCCTCGCCGAAGAGCTGGGCGTGGTTGGCTCCCTGGCCACCGTCGGGCTGTTCGTGTTCGTCTGCGTGCGGGCCATGTACATCGGCCTGTGGGCCGAGAAAGCCAAACAATTTTTTGCTGCCTATGTAGCGTACGGCCTGGCCTTCCTGTGGATCGGCCAGTTCCTGATCAACATCGGCGTGAACGTCGGCCTGCTGCCGACCAAGGGCCTGACCTTGCCGTTCCTCAGCTACGGCGGCAGCTCGTTGGTGATCTGCTGTGCCTGTCTCGGCTTGTTGCTGCGTATCGAATGGGAGAGTCGAACCCATTTGGGCAGCGAAGAGATGGAATTCAGCGAGAGCGACTTTGCCGAGGAGCCGACCCATGGGCGCTAACGTGCTGATCATGGCTGGCGGCACCGGCGGCCACGTGTTCCCGGCGCTGGCCTGTGCCCGTGAGTTCCAGGCCCGTGGCTACACCGTGCATTGGCTGGGCACACCGCGTGGCATTGAAAATGAGTTGGTCCCGGCTGCCGGTTTGTCCCTGCACCTGATCAACGTCAGCGGCCTGCGCGGCAAGAGCAAGTTGTCACTGCTCAAGGCGCCGTTCGTGTTGCTCAAGGCGGTGTGGCAGGCGTGCAAGGTCATCCGTGAATTGAAACCGGTTTGTGTGCTGGGTTTTGGTGGCTATGTCACCGGTCCCGGCGGTGTGGCTGCGCGCTTGTGTGGTGTGCCAGTGATCGTCCACGAACAGAATGCCGTGGCCGGTACGGCCAACCGTCTGTTGGCGCCATTGGCCGCGCGGGTGTGCGAGGCGTTCCCGAATACGTTTGCGGCCATGGACAAGCGACGCACCACCGGCAACCCGGTGCGTACCGAACTGTTCATGGACATTACCCGCCAGGCCCTGGTCGGGCGCAAGGCTCACCTGCTGATCCTGGGCGGAAGCCTGGGCGCCGAGCCGTTGAACAAATTGCTGCCAGAAGCGCTGGCGCAACTGCCTGTGGACCTGCGTCCCGAGATCTTCCACCAGGCTGGCAAGAACCACGATGAAGTGACCGCTGGCCGCTACCGCGAGGCCGGGGTCGAGGCAACGGTAGAGCCCTTTATCAAAGACATGGCCCATGCCTATGGCTGGGCCGACCTGGTGGTCTGTCGCGCAGGTGCGTTGACCGTCAGTGAACTGGCTGCCGCCGGTCTGCCGTCCTTGCTGGTGCCTTTGCCCCACGCGATTGACGATCACCAGACCCGCAACGCCGAATATTTGGCCGCAGAGGGCGCTGCCTTCCTGCTGCCGCAAAGAACGACTGGCGCCGCCGACCTGGCCGCTCGCCTGACTGAGGTTTTGATGCAACCCGAACGACTGAACAGCATGGCGAGCACCGCAAGCCGCCTGGCCAAACCCGACGCCACCCGCAGCGTGGTCGATATCTGCCTGGAGGTGGCCCATGGTTGAGAATCAAAAAGCCATGCCGCAACCGGAAATGCGCCGCATCCGTCGCATCCACTTCGTCGGTATCGGCGGCGTGGGCATGTGCGGGATCGCCGAGGTGTTGCTGAACCTGGGTTACCAGGTTTCCGGCTCCGATCTCAAGACCTCGCCGGTCACCGAGCGCCTGGAATCGTTCGGCGCGCAGATCTTTATCGGCCACCGTGCCGAGAACGCCGCGCAAGCTGATGTACTGGTGGTTTCCAGCGCCGTGAACACTTCCAACCCGGAAGTGGCCACTGCCCTTGAACGCCGTATTCCGGTAGTGCCACGCGCCGAGATGCTGGCCGAGCTGATGCGCTACCGCCACGGCATCGCCGTCGCCGGTACCCACGGCAAGACCACCACCACCAGCCTGATCGCCTCGGTGTTCGCTGCCGGCGGCCTGGACCCGACTTTCGTGATCGGTGGCCGGCTGAATGCAGCAGGTACCAATGCACAACTGGGTACCAGCCGCTATCTGATCGCCGAAGCCGATGAAAGCGATGCCAGCTTCCTGCACCTGCAACCTTTGGTCGCCGTGGTCACCAACATCGACGCCGACCATATGGCGACCTACGACGGTGACTTCAACAAACTGAAGAAAACCTTCGTCGAGTTCCTGCACAACCTGCCGTTCTACGGCTTGGCCGTGCTGTGCCTGGACGATCCGGTGGTGCGTGAAATCCTGCCATTGGTCAAGCGCCCGACTGTGACCTACGGCTTCAGCGAAGATGCTGACGTGCGCGCGATCAATGTTCGCCAGCAAGGCATGCAGACGTTCTTCACCGTGCTGCGCCCGGATCGCGAACCGTTGGACGTGTCGGTGAACATGCCGGGCAACCACAATGTGCTCAATTCCCTGGCAACCATCTGCATTGCCACCGATGAAGGCGTCAGTGATGAAGCCATCGTCGAAGGCCTGTCGGGCTTTGCCGGCGTGGGCCGGCGTTTCCAGGTCTACGGCCAGTTGCCGGTAGAAGGCGGGGAAGTGATGCTGGTGGACGACTACGGTCACCATCCGACCGAAGTTGCGGCCGTGATCAAGGCTGTGCGCGGTGGTTGGCCGGAGCGTCGCCTGGTGATGGTCTACCAGCCGCACCGCTACAGCCGCACCCGCGACCTGTACGACGACTTTGTAAATGTATTGGCCGATGCCAACGTGCTGCTGCTGATGGAAGTCTACCCGGCCGGTGAAGAACCGATCCCCGGCGCCGACAGCCGCAAGCTGTGCAACAGCATCCGCCAGCGCGGCCAGTTGGACCCGATCTACATCGAGCGGGGTGTCGACCTGGCGCCAATCGTCAAGCCGCTGCTGCGCGCCGGCGACATCCTGCTGTGCCAGGGTGCCGGTGATATCGGCGGCCTTGCCCCTAAATTGTTGGCGAGCCCGCTCTTCGCCGTGGCCAAGGGGAAGTCGAAATGATCACTGACTACGGCTCCCTGTTCTCCACCATCGCGCCTGCCGATTTCGGCCGTGTGGCGGTGCTGTTCGGCGGCAAGAGTGCTGAGCGCGAAGTGTCGCTCAAGTCCGGCAATGCCGTGCTTGAAGCCCTGCAAAGTGCAGGCGTGAATGCCTTTGGTATCGACGTGGGCGATGACTTCCTCGCCCGCCTGCAGGCCGAGAAGATCGATCGCGCCTTCATCATCCTGCACGGCCGTGGCGGTGAAGACGGCAGCATGCAAGGCTTGCTGGAGTGCGCCGGCATTCCCTATACCGGCAGCGGCATCCTCGCCTCGGCACTGGCCATGGACAAGTTGCGCACCAAGCAGGTGTGGCACAGCCTGGGGATTCCGACCCCGCGTCACAGTGTGCTGTGCAGCGAAGACGATTGTATTTCTGCAGCCAAGGAACTGGGCCTGCCTTTGATCGTCAAACCTGCCCATGAAGGCTCCAGTATCGGCATGGCCAAAGTGAACTCGGCCGCCGAATTGATCGACGCATGGAAAGCGGCAAGTACCTACGATTCGCAAGTGTTGGTGGAACAGTGGATCCAGGGTCCCGAGTACACCATCGCCACCCTGCGTGGCCAGGTATTGCCGCCCATCGCATTGGGCACGCCCCACACCTTTTACGACTACGACGCCAAGTATGTGGCTTCCGATACCCAGTACCGGATCCCATGCGGCCTCGATGCAACCAAAGAGCAGGAATTGATGGACCTCACGGCGAAAGCCTGTGAGGCGTTGGGTATCGCCGGTTGGGCGCGGGCAGACGTGATGCAGGATGACCAGGGGGATTTCTGGTTCCTTGAAGTCAACACTGCGCCGGGCATGACCGACCACAGCCTGGTCCCCATGGCTGCACGCGCAGCCGGCCTGGATTTCCAGCAGTTGGTGCTGGCAATTCTGGCGGCTAGCTATATAGAGGCACGAGGTTAAGACCATGCAAGGCGCATCGCTTCGTCATCAGCAACCCGCTCCCGGCCGCAAGCCGGTGCCGCGTGGTGCCAGTCGAATGGTGGCTAAAGAGCCGATGTCGGCGCGCCTGCCGAAAGCCAACTTTGGTTTTCTCAAGGCCTTGTTCTGGCCGGTGCTGCTGGTGGCGCTGGGCTTTGGTACCTATGAAGGTGCGCAGCGCCTGTTGCCGTATGCCGACCGCCCGATCACCAAGATCAGCGTGCAAGGCGACTTGAGCTACATCAGCCAGCAAGCGGTGCAGCAGCGGATCGCGCCTTTTGTCGCGGCGAGCTTCTTCACCATCGACCTGGCAGGCATGCGTGCCGAACTGGAACAGATGCCGTGGATTGCCCACGCCGAAGTACGGCGCGTGTGGCCGGATCAAGTGACGATCCGCCTGGAAGAGCAACTGCCCGTGGCCCGTTGGGGCGACGAAGCGCTGTTGAACAACCAGGGCCAGGCGTTCAACCCGCGTGAGCTGGCCAACTACGAGCATTTGCCGCAGTTGTTCGGACCGCAACGGGCACAGCAGCAAGTGATGCTGCAGTACCAGGCGTTGAGCCAGATGCTGCGGCCACTGGGCTTCTCCATTGCGCGCCTGGAATTGCGCGAGCGGGGCAGTTGGTTCCTGACCACCGGGGCAGGCAGTTCCGGCCCGGGCATCGAGTTGTTGCTGGGACGCGACCACTTGGTGGAGAAGATGCGCCGCTTTATCGCCATTTACGACAAAACCCTGAAAGAACAGATTACGAACATTGCGAGCATCGACCTGCGTTACGCCAACGGCCTGGCCGTTAGCTGGCGCGAACCGGCTGCGCCCACGGCAGCGCAACCCGCTGTCGCGAAGAATTAAGAAGAGGCAGGACCCATGGCAAACGTGCAAAGCGGCAAAATGATCGTCGGTCTCGATATCGGCACCTCCAAGGTGGTGGCGCTGGTAGGCGAGGTCGCGGACGACGGCACGCTGGAAATCGTCGGAATCGGCACGCATCCGTCCCGGGGCCTGAAGAAGGGCGTGGTGGTCAATATCGAATCCACCGTGCAGTCGATCCAGCGCGCTATCGAAGAAGCGCAGTTGATGGCTGGCTGCCGGATTCACTCGGCATTCGTCGGTGTGGCAGGCAATCACATCCGCAGCTTGAACTCCCACGGCATCGTGGCGATCCGCGACCGTGAAGTCAGCTCGGCTGACCTGGAGCGCGTATTGGACGCGGCCCAGGCCGTGGCTATCCCGGCTGACCAGCGCGTGTTGCACACCCTGCCGCAGGACTATGTGATCGACAACCAGGAAGGTGTTCGCGAGCCCCTGGGCATGTCGGGCGTACGTCTGGAAGCCAAGGTCCACGTGGTGACCTGCGCCGTGAATGCCGCACAGAACATTGAAAAGTGCGTGCGCCGCTGTGGCCTGGAAATCGACGACATCATTCTTGAGCAACTGGCCTCGGCCTACTCGGTATTGACCGACGACGAAAAAGAACTGGGCGTGTGCCTGGTGGACATCGGTGGCGGCACCACCGACATCGCAATCTTCACCGAAGGTGCGATCCGTCACACCGCGGTGATCCCGATTGCCGGCGACCAGGTGACCAACGACATCGCCATGGCGCTGCGTACACCGACCCAGTACGCCGAAGAAATCAAGATTCGCTACGCCTGCGCCCTGGCCAAGCTGGCCGGTGCCGGTGAAACCATCAAGGTGCCAAGCGTGGGCGATCGTCCACCGCGCGAACTGTCGCGCCAGGCCCTGGCCGAAGTGGTCGAACCGCGCTACGACGAACTGTTCACCCTGATCCAGGCTGAACTGCGCCGCAGTGGCTACGAAGATCTGATCCCGGCCGGCATCGTGCTGACCGGCGGCACCTCGAAGATGGAAGGCGCGGTCGAACTGGCCGAGGAAATCTTCCACATGCCTGTGCGCCTGGGCGTGCCCCATGGCGTCAAGGGCCTGGGCGACGTGGTGCGCAACCCGATTTACTCCACCGGTGTGGGCTTGCTGTTGTACGGCCTGCAAAAGCAGACCGACGGCATTTCCCTGTCGGGCATTGGCAGCCGCGAAAGCTACAGCAGTGACGAGCCGAAAGCGCCGTTGCTGGAGCGCCTGCAAGCCTGGGTGAAGGGCAATTTCTAAAGATTTACCGCAACACCGTTTCAAGTAGTAGGCGAAAAAACTAGAGAAATGAAAGGAGAGGGAAAATGTTCGAACTCGTAGACAACATCCCCGCAAGCCCGGTTATCAAAGTAATCGGTGTCGGCGGTGGCGGCGGCAACGCTGTCAACCATATGGTCAAGAGCAACATTGAAGGCGTTGAATTCATCTGCGCCAACACTGATGCCCAGGCGCTCAAAAGCATCGGCGCGCGGACCATCCTGCAATTGGGCACCGCGGTGACCAAGGGCCTCGGCGCTGGTGCCAATCCGGAAGTCGGCCGTCAAGCCGCCCTGGAAGACCGCGAGCGTATTGCCGAAGTGCTGCAAGGCACCAACATGGTGTTCATCACCACTGGCATGGGCGGCGGTACCGGTACCGGTGCAGCACCGATCATTGCCGAAGTGGCCAAGGAAATGGGGATCCTGACGGTTGCAGTCGTGACCCGTCCGTTCCCGTTCGAAGGCCGCAAGCGCATGCAGATCGCCGACGAAGGTATCCGTCTGCTGTCTGAAAGCGTTGACTCGTTGATCACCATCCCCAACGAGAAACTGCTGACCATCCTCGGTAAAGACGCCAGCCTGCTGTCGGCTTTCGCCAAGGCCGATGACGTACTGGCCGGTGCCGTTCGCGGTATCTCCGACATCATCAAGCGTCCGGGCATGATCAACGTCGACTTTGCCGACGTACGTACCGTGATGAGCGAAATGGGCATGGCGATGATGGGCACTGGCTGCGCCAGCGGTCCGAACCGTGCACGTGAAGCCACCGAAGCGGCCATCCGCAACCCGTTGCTCGAAGACGTGAACCTGCAAGGTGCACGCGGCATCCTGGTGAACATCACCGCAGGTCCCGACCTGTCCCTGGGTGAGTACTCCGACGTGGGTAGCATCATCGAAGCCTTCGCTTCCGAGCACGCGATGGTCAAGGTCGGTACTGTTATCGATCCAGACATGCGCGACGAACTGCATGTGACCGTGGTTGCCACTGGCCTGGGCGCAAAAATCGAGAAGCCTGTGAAGGTCATCGACAATACCGTTCACACCAGCCAGGCGTCTTCGACTGCCGCTCCAGCGCCTGTGCGCCCGGAAATGCCGTCGGTGAACTACCGTGACCTGGATCGCCCGACCGTGATGCGCAACCAGGCTCAGGCCGGTGCTGCTGCGTCCCGTAGCCCGAATCCGCAAGATGATCTGGATTACCTGGACATCCCGGCTTTCCTGCGTCGTCAGGCCGATTAATGGAATGTATCAGGGCTATGAAGGTGATTGGTGTTCAGCAAAGGTCTGGTCTGTTATTATCGCCAGCCTTTGTTGATACCAGTTCGCAATTTGCGCTGAAGCGGTCCAAGCCATGATTAAACAACGCACCCTGAAGAATATTATCCGTGCCACAGGTGTAGGTCTGCACTCCGGGGAGAAGGTATACCTGACCCTCAAGCCCGCACCTGTCGACACCGGCATCGTGTTTGTTCGTGCCGACCTGGACCCTGTGGTGCAGATTCCTGCTCGCGCGGAAAACGTTGGCGAAACCACCATGTCGACCACATTGGTCAACGGTGACGTCAAAGTGGACACGGTGGAGCACTTGCTCTCGGCCATGGCTGGCCTGGGCATCGATAACGCCTACGTCGAGCTCTCCGCGTCTGAAGTCCCGATCATGGATGGTAGCGCTGGACCTTTCGTATTCCTGATTCAATCTGCCGGCCTGGAAGAACAGGACGCAGCCAAGAAGTTCATTCGCATTCTGCGGGAAGTGACAGTAGAAGACGGCGACAAGCGCGCCACCTTCGTCCCGTTCGAAGGCTTTAAAGTGAGCTTTGAGATCGATTTCGATCACCCGGTATTCCGTGACCGCACCCAAAGTGCAAGCGTGGATTTTTCCAGCACTTCGTTCGTAAAAGAAGTCAGCCGCGCCCGTACCTTTGGTTTCATGAGTGACATCGAGTACCTGCGCAAGCACAACCTCGCACTCGGCGGCAGCGTGGAAAACGCCATCGTGGTCGACGCGGATGGTGTACTGAACGAAGACGGCCTTCGCTATGAAGACGAATTCGTGAAGCACAAGATCCTCGATGCAATTGGTGACCTCTACCTGCTGGGCAATAGCCTGATAGGCGAGTTCAAAGGCTTCAAGTCGGGCCATGCACTGAACAACCAGCTCCTGCGCAAGTTGATTGAGCAGAAAGATGCTTGGGAAGTCGTGACCTTCGAAGATGCCAGCACCGCACCGATCTCTTACATGCGTCCCGTTGCGGCGGTGTAAGTAACAACTCTCTTTCTTTAGTTTTTAAAGGCTGCCTTCGGGTGGCCTTTTTTTATAGCGCAATCAACCTGCGGCATCAACGGTACGGTTGCGCCCGCCATCCTTGGCCTCATACAGCGCCCGGTCGGCACTGAGCAGCAGTTCTTCCAATGACGCATTGCTGCGTTTGTGCCAGCTACTAAGGCCGATGCTCACGGTGACTGGCTGTGTATCCCCGGCCACCCGTGGCAAGTGCTCGACGCTGCTGCGGATATGCTCGGCAATCACCTGGGCGCCCTGGCTGTCGGTATTGGGCAGGATCACCGCAAACTCCTCACCGCCATAACGGGCCGCGAGGTCGGCGGGCCTGCGGATATTGCTCTCGATCACCTGAGCCACACTGCGCAGTGCTTCGTCACCACCCTGATGGCCATGGCGGTCGTTGAAGGCCTTGAAGTGGTCGACATCAATCATCAACAGGGTCAAGGGTTCGCCGGAGCGCTGGGCGCGATCCCATTCCAGGTTCAGGCGCTGGTCCAGTGTGCGGCGGTTGGCCAGGCCAGTGAGCGGGTCGGTAGCTGCCAGTTCTGACAGCACCCCTTCGGCACGATAGCGACGGCGCAACTCCATGCACAACATCCAGGTCAGCCACAGCAAACCGATGCACAACACCCCGGTGGCAGCGCTGATCAGCAGGGCGGCACGTTTCCAGGGGGCGAAGATCTCGTCGTTGGACAAGGCCACCACCACAATCAACGGCAGGGCACCGACATTGGAGAAGGTGTACAGGCGTCGTTGACGGTCGACGCTGGAGACGCTGCTAAAGCTGCCGTCGCGCTCGCGCAGGATCCGGGCAACGTTGGGTCGGGCGCTCAGGTCCTTGTTGATAATGTCCGGCTCCAGCAACGGCTGTTGCGCCAGCAGGATGCCCTGGTGATTGAGCAGGTTGATGGTGCTGTTGTTGCCAATGTTCAGGCTATTGAACAGTTGGGCAAAGTACGACAAACGCATGGACGCGACTGCGACGCCCATAAAGCGCCCGTCGGCGGACGACACACGGCGGCTGAAGGCAATGCGCCAGTTATCCTCACACACGCAGTGAGTCTGGAAGGGGCGGCTGATAAACAGCCCGAGCTCCGGGTTTTGACGGTGCACCTGGAAGTAGTCGCGGTCGGCAAAGTTGCCGGGCTTGGGCTTTAGTAGCGAAGAGTCGGCGATGACCTCGCCGGTCCTGTCCAGCAACAGGATATCGCCCTTGTAGCGTGCGGCCGTCGAGCGGTCGAACAACACCAGGTGGCGGATGTTGGCCGACACACCCTCTAGATCGCTACGCTCGGTGGCGGCGATCAGGCCCTTGAGGGACAGGTCATACAGTTCGACGTTCCGCAGCACATCGGCGTCGATCAGTTGGGTGATGGTGCTCGCCGTACGCTTGGCTGCCTGCAGGGTGTTGGCGTGTTCACGAATCAGCAGCACGGTCACGACACTGACGATCATCAGCACGGTGAGGCCGCTGCCCAGGATCAACATAAACTCCGGGCGACGGGTCGGGCGGGGCGGGCGTGCTGGGCTTGAGCTCATCGGGCGTACTTCTGCGTCGAGGATGCCCTTAGCGTAGTAGCAAGCCCGCAAAAGAGTGCAGAACAAGATGTAGGGGCCGACAAGCCGGCTCCTACAGTGCTACGGGTTAGAACACGTTGATTGGATAGTCGACGATCATCCGGTACTCATCCACATCCCGGTCCACCGCCGAGTAGCCATTGCTGCCACGGTTGGTCGCCCATTGCAGGCGCACCGCCAGGTCCTTGGCCTTGCCGCCCTGCACCACGTACTTGAGGTCGATGTCCCGTTCCCAGTGCTTGGCGTTCTTGCCGTCGGCGTTGTACCAGGCCGAGTAGCCACGGCTGTTGGGGTCGACCTTGGTCAGGTCGGTCTTGCCACTGATATAGGACACCGCCGAGGTCAGGCCCGGCAGGCCCAGGCCTGCGAAGTCATAGGCGTACTTGAGCTTCCACGAACGCTCGTTGGGGCCGTTGAAGTCCGAGTACTGCTGGGAGTTGTCCAGGTACACGCTGTCGCCCTGGGCGATGTAGTCGAACGGCGTGTTGCCGTTGACCCGCTGGTACGCGGCGGTGACGCTGTGATTGCCCACGCCGACGGTGAAATGCAGGCTGTAGGTGTTGTTGTCGATATCCCCCAGCAGCGCATGCCCGGTGTCCTGGGTATGGTAGAAGTGCAGGCCCGGGTTGAGGCTGATCAGGTCATTGAGCGCGTAGGTGTAGTCCAGGTCGTAGTAGTACTGGTTCCACACGTCCTTGAGCTCGGAGGCGTACAGGTTGCTGGTCAGTCCTGGCAGGCCGCTCCAGGCCATGCCGGCCCAGTTCATGTGTTGGCTGCTTTCACCTTTGGGCAGCGCGCCATAGCTGGTGCCGATGCGCCCATGGCCACTCTGGTTGTAGAGCTTGGCAAAGCTGGCCTGGCCACCTTCGAACATCCAGCCGTCCAGGCTGTGGTTGGTCAGGCTGACGCCACGAAAGGTCTCGGGCAGCATGCGAGTCATGCCACCGGCAATCACCGGGTTGTTGAGGAACAGGTCACCGGCTTTCAGCTCGGTATCGAAGGCGCGCATCTTGAGGGTGCCGCCACCGGTGGAAAACGACCCGGGCGCTTTGCCGCTGCCGCTGCCGTACGGCAGGATGCTGGAGCCATCGGTGCCGCCACCGCCGTCGAGTTTCAGGCCGAGCATGGCGTGGGCATCCAGGCCAAAACCCACGGTGCCTTGGGTGTAGCCGGATTCGAAGATACCGAGAAAACCCTGGCCCCATTCTTTGCTGTCATCGATATGAATGTCGCGGCGGTCGCGGTTCATGTAGTAGTTGCGGGTGTTGATGTTGAGCGTTGAGCCTTCGACGAAACCGTCGGCAGGTGGAGCGTCTGCCGCATGGGCGAGCGGGGAGATAGTTGCTGCAATCGCGAGGAATAACGGGGTGAATGTCAGCGCGGTTTTCACCGGGGAGCTCCTTTGGGTCAGTCTGAACGGCCAATGTCGTGGGGTGTTCCTGGCCTTTTTTACGGCAAAAAAAAGCCGCTGAAGTCAGCGGCTTTAAAACAGATTCCCAGTGTAGAGCCCTGGAAATAAGTCGAGGGAAATGGCAGGGCGGGTCGGCTGTCTTTGCCGTCTCGCTCGTCGGTGCGACATATTGGCGCAGGCGAGCGGTACGGTACAGAGTGTAACAAGATAATGACTGTTGCCCAAACCGCAACAGTCCAGACGATGAAGATCAACCTGTGGGAATGGGTTTATGTGGGAGGTTTGAAAATTCAAATCGGCAGGGTGATACCAAAGGTGTTGCCACCGTGCTCGCTGCGCACAAACACATCCCCGCCATGCATCAACGCAATCGCCTTGACGATGGCCAGGCCCAAGCCATGATTGGCCCCGCTGTTACTGCGCGAGGCGTCAACGCGGTAGAAACGTTCGAACAAACGGGGCAAGTGCTCGCTGGCAATCAGCTCGCCAGGGTTGGTCACCCCGATCACCACCTGCTGCTCCCGGGCTTCAATCCGCACCTCGATCACCTGCCCCGGTGACGTGTGCTGCACCGCATTGCTCAACAAGTTGATCAGTGCTCGCCGTAAATGGGCCTTTTCGATTTTCACCAAGGCATCGCCAACCACCGAGACCTGCACCTGGGCGTCCTCCAGGATGAAGTCCAGGTAGTCGAGGGTGGTCGCCACCTCATCGGCCAGGGAACTTTCAATCAGCTTGGTCGCCTTGCTGCCCTGGTCGGCGCTGGCCAGGAACAGCATGTCGTTGATGATCGAACGCAGGCGCTCCAACTCTTCCAGGTTCGATTGCAGCACTTCGAAGTAGTGTTCGGCGGAGCGGCCACGGGTCAGCGCCACCTGGGTCTGGCCGATCAGGTTGGTCAACGGCGAGCGCAGTTCATGGGCCACATCGGCGTTGAACGATTCCAGGCGCGAGTAGGCGGTTTCCACACGTTCCAGGGTGGAGTTGAAGGAATTGACGAACTGCTTGAGTTCCGGCGGCAGCGGCGACAGTTGCAGGCGCCCGGAGAGTTTCGGCGGTGCCAGTTTTTGCGCTTCATCCGACAACTTGATCAGCGGCTTGAGGCCGATACGCGCGACCCAGAAGCCCAGCAGGGAAGCCAGTACCACGCCGACAAACGCCAGGCTGATCAGCGCCATCAGCAAATGATGCTGGGTGGTGCGGAAGTTGGCGGTGTCGATGGCGATCATAAAACGCAGGGGCGGGCGCTGGTCTTTGGCGGGGAACTGACTGACCAGTACTTTGAACGGGTAGGCGTGCCCCGGCAGGTGCAGGTCGCGTTTGCCCGTCGGCCCTGTGGCAAATTCGCGGATGCGCGCATCCGGGTTGCCGTATTCATAGGTTGGGTCGCTGCTGACCACCCAGAAACGAATGCGCTTGTCCTCTTCCCCCAACAACTTGAGCTTGTTGGCCATCTTGCCCCAGTGATCCTGTGTACCGAAGCGGGTGATCGACGACTCCAGCACGCTGTAGCGCGCATCCAGTTCGGCTCCCGGCAACAGGCCCAGGCCGCGGTCCACCTGCTGGTACAGCGCACCGCCAATCAGCAGGAAAATCACCAGCGCCACCAGGCTGAACATGCCGCTCAGGCGCAGGGCAATGGAGTTACTCGACACTGCGGTTCTCCAGCACGTAGCCCATGCCGCGAATAGTGTGCAGCAGCTTGTGTTCGAACGGCCCGTCGAGCTTGGCCCGCAGCCGCTTGATTGCCACCTCGACCACATTGGCGTCGCTGTCGAAGTTGATATCCCAGACCATTTCCGCAATGGCCGTCTTCGACAGGATTTCGCCCTGGCGCCGGGCCAGGACACTGAGCAACGAGAACTCCTTGGCCGTCAGGTCCAGGCGCAGGCCGGCGCGGCTGGCCTTGCGGCTGATCAGGTCGATCCACAGGTCGGCGATGGTCACCTGCACCGGTTCATGCCCGCCGCTGCGCCGGGTCAGGGCTTGCAGGCGCGCTACCAGTTCGAGGAAGGAAAACGGCTTGCCCAGGTAATCGTCGGCGCCTTCGCGCAGGCCGCGAATGCGATCTTCCACGCGCTCGCGGGCGGTCAGCATGATCACCGGGGTTTGCTTGCGCGCCCGCAGGGCACGCAGTACGCCAAAACCGTCGAGGCCGGGCAGCATCACATCCAGCACGATCACCGCGTAGTCGCTTTCCAGGGCCAGGTGCAGGCCCTCGACGCCATCGTGGGCGACGTCCACCGTATAGCCTTGCTCCGTCAGCCCGCGATGCAGGTAGTCGGCAGTTTTTTCTTCGTCTTCAATAATCAGGACACGCATGACCCCGCCTCAATGTGTGGTCGCCAGCCCGAGCGCCGGTTTGGGTCTGTGGAAAAGTTTCTCAAGGTACAAGTATATGACCGGTGTGGTGAACAGCGTCAGCGCCTGGCTCACCAGCAACCCACCGACCACCGCGATGCCCAGTGGTTGGCGCAGCTCCGCGCCGGGGCCTGCGCCGAGCATCAGCGGTACGGCGCCCAGCAGGGCGGCGAGGGTGGTCATGATGATCGGCCTAAAACGCGTGACACAAGCTTCATAAATCGCATCGCCAGGTGCCAGCCCACGTACGCGCTGGGCTTCCAGGGCAAAGTCGATCATCAGGATGCCGTTTTTCTTGACGATGCCGATCAACAGCACCAGGCCGATCAAGGCCATGATCGAAAAGTCCTGGCCCAACAGCCACAGCATGATCAATGCGCCGAGGCCGGCGGAGGGCAGGGTCGAGATGATCGTCAGCGGATGCACGAAGCTTTCGTATAACACGCCAAGGATGATGTAGACCGCCACCAACGCCGCGAGGATCAGCCATGGCTGGCTGGCCAATGAGCTCTGGAATGCCTGGGCCGCACCCTGGAAGTTACCGATGATGGTGCTCGGCATGCCGATCTCGTTCTTCGCCTGGTCGAGCATGATCACCGCGTCGCCCAGGGCCACCCCCGGCGCCAGGTTGAACGACAGGTTGGCCGCCGGGAACATACCGTCATGGCTGATGGACAACGGTCCGACGGTTGGCGGATCTACCTTGGCCAGCGCCGAAAGCGGCACCATCTCGCCACTGAGCGGCGAGCGCAGGTAGAAATAATTCAGGCTCTCGGCCTTGCCCCGTTGTTGGCTGTCCAGCTCCAGCACCACCTGGTACTGGTTGGTCTCGGTCTGGAACTCATTGACCTGACGCTGGCCGAACGCGTCGTACAGCGCCTGGTCGACATCGGTGGCCGTCAACCCAAACCGCGCGGCCGCCTGGCGGTCGATGCTGATGTGGGTGATGCTGCCGCCCAGTTGCAGGTCGTTGGACAGATCGCGAAAGGCCGGGTTGGCGCGCAGTTTTTCGGTCAGGCGCTGGGTCCAGGTATTCAGGGTTGCGCCATCGTTGCTCTTGAGCACGTATTGGTACTGGCTGCGGCTGGGCCCGGAGCTGAGGTTGATGTCCTGGCCGGCGCGCAGGTACAGCACGATCCCCGGTACCTGGGCCAGTTTGGCGCGAATCCGGTCGATGAACTGGCTGGCGGACACGTCGCGATCGCCGCGATCCTTCAAGGCAATCCAGAAGCGGCCGTTGGCAATGGTCTGGTTGCTGCCGGTCACGCCCACCGAGTGTGAGAAGTTTTCCACCGCCGGGTCGGCCTTGATGATCTCGGCCAGGGCCTGGTGCTTGGCCACCATATCGGGGTAGGACACATCGGCGGCCGCCTCGCTGGTGCCGAGGATAAAGCCGGTGTCTTGTACCGGGAAAAACCCCTTGGGAATAAACACGTAGCCGGCCACGGCCAGGCCCAGGGTCACGGTGAAGATAGCGAGCATCGTGCGCGGATGGGCCAGTGCCCGTCGCAGGTTCCGGGCATAGCTGGCCAGCAGGCGCTCGCCAAAGCCCGGCTTGTCGTGGGGAGGGTGGGTGGGCGCGCGCATGAACTGCCCGGCCAGCATCGGCGCCAGGGTCAGGGACACCACCACCGAAATCAGGATGGTCGAGGTCGCGGTCAGGGCAAACTCCTTGAACAGGCGCCCGACCACGCCACCCATGAACAGCAGTGGGATAAACGCGGCCACCAGCGAGAAGCTGATGGACACCACGGTAAAACCGATTTCGCCGGCCCCCTTGATCGCTGCCTCGCGCTTGTCCAGGCCCGCCTCAAGGTGACGATGGATGTTCTCCACCACCACAATCGCATCGTCCACCACAAAGCCCACGGCGATGACGATGGCCACCAGCGTCAGGTTATTCAGGCTGAACCCCATCACGTACATCAAGGCGAAAGTGGCCACCAGCGATACCCCCAGCACGCTGGAGACAATCAGGGTTGCCGACCACTGGCGCAGGAACAGCGCCATCACCGCCACCACCAGCAACACGGCGATCAACAGGGTGATTTCCACTTCATGCAGCGAGGCGCGAATGGTCTTGGTGCGATCCGACAACGAGCTGACATCCACCGACGCCGGCAGCATCGCCTGCAGGCGCGGCAGCTCGGCCTGGATGCGGTCCACGGTGTCGACGATGTTGGCCCCCGGCTGGCGGAAAATCACCAGGTTGACCCCTGGCGTGTCGCCAGACCAGGCCTGCACGTAGGCGTTCTCCGAGCCATTGATCACCCGCGCCACATCGCGCAGTTGCACGGGCGCGCCGTCTTTGTAGGAAACAATCAGCTCGCCATATTCCTCGGGATGAAACAGTTGGTCGTTGGTCGACAGCGTCGACACGCTGTCGCGCCCATACAGCGCGCCCTTGGCCAGGTTCAGGCTCGATTGCTGGAGCACCAGGCGGATGTCGGCCAGGGTCAGGCCAATGGCGGCGAGCTTGTCCGGCGAGGCTTGCACGCGAATGGCCGGGCGCTGCTGGCCGGTGATGCTGATCTGGCCCACCCCGTCGATCTGGCTGATCTGCCGGGCCAGCAGGGTTTCCACATAGTCGCTCAGTTCGGTGCCAGGCATGTTGTTGGAACTGATGCTGAGGATCAGCACCGGGCTGTCCGCCGGGTTGACCTTGCGCCAGGTCGGCAGGTTGGGCATGTCGCTGGGCAACTTGCCGGCCGCGGTATTGATCGCCGCCTGCACTTCCTGGGCGGCGGTATCAATGCTCTTGTCGAGGGTAAATTGCAGGGTCAGCAGCGTGGAGCCCAGGGCGCTGCTGGAGGTCATCTGGGTCATGCCGGGTATGGCACTGAATTGTACTTCCAGGGGCGTGGCCACCGAGGACGCCATGGTGTCGGGGCTGGCGCCGGGCAGTTGGGCGGTGACCTGGATGGTCGGGAACTCCGCCTCCGGCAGCGGCGCGACCGGCAGACGCGGGAAGGCAATCAAGCCCAGCAGCACCAGGGCAAAGGTCAGCAGCAGGGTGGCGACCGGATGGTCGACGCACCAGGCCGATACCGAACCATGGCCTTTCATGGCCGGGCCTGCGCTTGGGCCGTCTGGATCACTTGCGGCGGCTCCTTGAGCACCTCCACCTGGGCGCCGGCCTTGAGGCGTGACTGGCCGTCGCTGACCAGCACATCGCCGGACTGCACCCCGGTAACAATCGTCAGGTCGCTGTTCTGGTAGGCCACGTGTACGGGGACCACATCCACCTTGTCGCCATTGAGGCGGTACACGAAGTGCGAGTCCATGCCGCGCTGGACCACCGTCGGCGGCACCACCAGGGCGGCCTTGTCGAGGGCGGTCTGGATCTTCACCGTGACCAGTTGCCCTGGCCATAGTGTTTGCGTGGCATTGCTGAATTCGGCCTTGGCGCGGATGGTGCCGGTGGTAGCGCTGATCTGGTTATCGATCAGGCTCAGGCGGCCTTCGCCAAGCAGGACCGCCGCCGGGCTATCGGTGTCGGCGCCGAGGAACGCATCGACACTGGCCGGGTGCTGCGCGGCGATCAGGCCTTGCAGGGTCGGCAGCATCTGCTGTGGCAGGGAGAACTCCACCGCGATCGGGTCGATCTGCGTCACCGAGAACAGGCCTTGGGTATCGCTGGTGCGTAGGAAGTTGCCTTCATCCACATTGCGAATCCCCACCCGGCCGCTGACGGGGGAGCGAATCTGCGTGTAGGAAAGTTGTACCTGGGCCGCATCAATCGCCGCCTGGTTGCCCTGTGCCGTGGCCTTGAGCTGGTTGACCAGGGCTTGTTGCTGGTCATACGTCTGCTTCGACACACCGTCGTCGATGCTCAGCTCCTTGTAACGCTTGAGATTGACCTGCGCCACCTGCAACTGCGCCTGGCTTTCGCTCAACTGGGCCTTGGCCTGGTCGAGGCTGGCGCGGATCGCCCGGTCATCGATGCTCGCCAGCAGGTCGCCGGCCTTGACCAGTTGCCCTTCCTTGACCTGCAATTGGGTGAGAATGCCATCGACCTGGGGGCGAATCACCACACTGTGCAGCGACAGCACCGAGCCGATCCCGCTGACAAAGCGCGGGATATCCTGTTGCGCGACACTGACCACCCGCACCGGAATCGCGCTGGAGGCGGACAGCTTGGTCTTGGCTGGCCGGATCGAGAGCCAGGCCACAGTCGCCAGGGCCACGCAGACGAGCACAATCAAGGTGGTTTTTCGTTGAATGTGCATGGGCGAGCGGCGTCCGGACAGAGAGTTGGAAGGCTGGATGCTCTTTATAGCCTGCAAACCCGGTCAGCAAAGTGACCGTTAACTGACAGCGCTGTCAGCAAAGGTCGACCATTCGTACGAGCAGTGGTTAAAGAACTAGGGCGCGCAGGTATACTGCGCGCCAGTGTGGCCTGCAAGGCGGGCCCGCGTCATTTTTTGCACGTTCCGGAGCTTCCATGACTTCCCCGACACAATCGCCTGTTGAAAGCGCCGAATTGGCTGATCCCGCCAACCCAGACAGCCTCGACAGTGAAGCCAAGCCGGTAATTCCTGCTTTTAAGTTCCCTTTCAAACCGGGTGAACTGGCCGGGGCGAAAGACGGTAATCAGCCGTGGTACAAAAACGGCGCCAAGAACGGCCACACCAAGACCCCTGGTATGGCGCCGCCAGGCACACGCCGCTCGATGGGTAAACGCTAACGGCAGTTGTGCCTACAATCATTGCTGACTTTTCGCCTTGTCGGTCCATGACTCTTTCTTGAAAGCTTGCTCGATACCCCTTCGCCCCACCTGGCTGGCAGAAGCCCCGGTTGAAGGCGTTGGTCTTTCAAGAAAGGGATGTCTTCATGGCTTTGGCAAAGATCTTCGTGTTATCCGCTGGGCTGTTGTCAGGCGGCTTTTTTGTTGGGGCAACAGCCGGTGCTGCGCCACGCAGCGAGATCCGCTTCGCGATCTCCCCGCTGTTTCCTCCCTATGAAAGCCGCAATGCACAAGGGCAGTTGGTCGGCCTGAATATCGACTTGGGCAATGCCTTGTGTGCCCAGCTCGACGCCCGCTGCATCTGGGTCGACCAGGTATTCACCCGCAGTATCGAGGCCCTCGAAAACCGGCGTTTCGATGCGATCATGGGTATGGCTTCAACGCCCCAGCGCCGCAACCTGATCGACTTTACCGACGATTTGTACCCCCTGACCACGCACTTGGTAGCACGTAGGTATTCCGGGCTGATGCCCACGGTGCGCGCCCTCAAGGGCAAGCGTGTGGGCGTTCTGACCGGGAGCAATCGTGAAGCCTTCGCCCAGGCACAATGGGCGCCGGCCGGTGTGATCATCAAGAGCTTCTGGCTCAACGACCAGTTGATCCGCAGCCTGGTGGCCGGTGATATCGACGCGACGCTGCAGGGCACCGCAGAAATCCGCCAGGAACTGCTCGACACTGAGCAGGGGCAATCTTTCGACTTCGTCGGCCCGCCAGTCACCGGGCAGCAGATGGGCACCGCCGTGGCCATCGGCGTGCGCAAATCCGACCCCCAGTTACGCAGTGACCTTAACCGGGCGCTGGAGCAGCTCAGGCAGAGCGGCGAGCATCAGCGCATTCTCCAGAACTATCAGGAGCAAGAGCCCGACGCCGCCACCGTGCAAGACACCAATGGGCCGCAGTTCTACCCCACTGATGTGGAGCTGCCCTTTTCCGAGGCTGTGCGGGTGGGCAGCACGCTGTATATCTCGACTATTTTGGGTGTGGATGCGAACCGCAATCTGGTCAGAGGAGGCACGGGCGCGCAGATGAAACAGGTGATGAAAACCCTGCACGACCTGTTGGAGCGCCATCAGTCGTCGCTGGACCGAGTGGCCAAATGCACCTTGATGCTGGTCGAGCTGGATGACCTGACCCTGGTCAACCAGGTGTACCTGGGTTACTTCGCCAGTGGCCGCTTGCCCGCCCGCAGCGTACTGGCCGTACGCAGGCTGCCGCGCGGCGCACGGGTGGCGATCGAGTGTGTGGCCCAGACCGAGGACCATCACGGGGCGGTGGTGATCACACCGGGCAACTAAATGCGTGGAACATGAGCTGGATCAGTATTTGCTCAAGCGGTGCGCTTAGAGTCGGTGCCCCTTGCCGACTCCCTCAATAACCCCCCGAGCGCGCTTTCCATGAAGATCAATCTCCCGGTCACGGGGCGAAGTGTGGACATTGCCCAAGACGCCAATATCCTCTCGACCACTGACCTCGGCAGTTCGATTACCTACGCCAACCAGGACTTCATCGACGTCAGTGGCTACAGCCGCGAGGAATTGTTGGGCGCGCCACATAATCTGCTGCGCCATCCGGACATGCCGTCGGCGGCCTTTGCCCATATGTGGCAGGCCCTCAAGAGCGGTCGCTCGTGGATGGGCATGGTGAAGAATCGCTGCAAGAACGGTGATCATTATTGGGTCAGTGCCTATGCCTCGCCGGTCACGCGCGACGGCGTGGCGGTGGAATATCAGTCGGTACGCACCAAGCCTGATGCGCGGCGAGTGATGGCGGCGGAGCGCGCTTATGCGCGCCTGCGTGCAGGGACTAGGCGCTGGCGGCCAATACTGGAGATGCCCTTGAAGTTGTCGCTGGTCACCGGCGCAACGTGCGTCCTGACCTGGGGCGTGGGGGCTGGGTTGGCGAGTTATTCATGGGCGTTGCAAGTGCTGGGCCTGGCGGCAGTGGGCGCGGCGGGGGTATTGGGCATCAATCTGTTGTTGCGTCCCCTGAAGCAATTGAGTGAGCGGGCGCGGCAGATTGCCGACAACCCCGTCAGCCAGGCGATCTACACCGGGCGCGCGGATGAGCTGGGGCAAATCGAATTTGCCATGCAGATGCTTGAGGCCCAGGTAGGCGCGGTGGTCGGCCGGATTGGCGATGCGTCGCAGCGTTTATCCGGGCACGCCGCCGCATTGGTCGAACAACTGGATAGCAGTCACACCAGCACCCTTGGCCAGCAGAGCCAGACCGATCAGGTGGCAACCGCCATCCAGCAGATGGCGGCCAGTGTGGCGCAAGTCGCCCACCATGCCCAGCAGGCCTCGAAGGCCGCAGACCAGGCCGGTAGCGAGACCCGCGAAGGTCATCAGCGGGTGGACGAAAGCCGCGATGCGGTGCTGCGCCTGTCTCAGGAGCTGGCCAGGGCCACCACCGTGATCCATCAGTTGGAAAACCACAGCGGTGATATTTCCAGTGTGCTGGAAGTGATCCGGGCGATTGCCGAGCAGACCAACCTGCTGGCGCTCAACGCGGCCATCGAAGCCGCGCGGGCGGGCGAACAGGGCCGTGGCTTTGCGGTGGTGGCCGACGAAGTGCGCGGCCTGGCCCAACGTACCCAGCAATCGACCAATGAAATCCAGCGCATGATCAGCACCCTGCAGGGCGGCGCCCGGGATGCGGTGATGGCCATGGAGCAAAGCAGCCAACATGTCGACGTCAGTGTCGAGCATGCCCAGCGTGCCGCATCGGCCCTGGACGGCATCAGTCAGCGGGTCAACCAGATCACCGCGATGAGTGTGCAGATCGCGACGGCGGTGGAAGAGCAGAGCGCGGTGAGCGAGGACATCAATCGCAATATCGTCAGCATCCGCAATGCTGGCGAGGCCACTGTCAGTGCCGGCCAGCAAAGCCAGCTCAGTTCGGGCGACGTGGCGGCACTGGCGCAAGACCTGCGGCGGCTGGCAGAAGAGTTCTGGGGCAAGCGCCGCTAGCGTTTGCCCGTGTCAGGTCAGGCTGCGCGCAGGGAGATAAACGCATAGTTGGCTGGTACTTCTGTGGCTATCTGCGCCCCGGCGTCCAGCAACTGTTCGGCAATGTCCATTCCGGAGACATGAAATGCCCATTCATGGGCCTCGGCGGGTTGCTCCACCGCCAACTCAATGGCCTGGGCAAAGGCGCCCATGTCCGGCAGGTACGCGGTAAAGCCATCGCCCTTGAGCGCGGTGGTGCGAATCCCCAACAGGGCGCACACCGCTTCCTTGGTCTGCACATCGTCACGGTCAGCCTGGCGGGAACGGCGGATCAACTCTGCCAGTTCCAGGTCCATCAGTTCGCCGCCGACGATCAGCGCCGGGCCCTGTTCCCAGGCGTGCGGTGGGCAATCCTTGGCGGCCGGGTTCAGCGGGATATGCGGGTTGATCTCCATCGGGTAGATGCGACAGACCAGCGGGCGACGCTCATAGATCCGGCAGCGGTTGTCTGCGTCAAGATTCCGACAGGGCCCGGCGTTGTAGGCGGCAAAGGTGATTGCTACAAACGCTTGGGTTGTGCCGCTGGGCACCACCACCGAACGCCGTTCGGCATGCTCGCGTTGCTGCAGTGGCAGGCCCAGGCCGTTGCCCAGGAAGCCTTCCACCAGAACGATGACATTGCCACCGTCTGCCGCCCACATGCGGGCTTCGTCGAGGGTCAGGGGTACATGGTGATCGGTGCAGCATTTGCCGCAACCTACGCAGGAAAACTGAGTATTCATGGAGGATCTGCTACCAGGCCAGGTCAGAGGGCTCTCTAGAACGGTGACGGGTTTTTACCTCTATCCGCCGTTCAGAGACTCTGGAAGCAAGTTATGCGCCAGTGCCTGTCAGTCTTGCGGCACCACGTCGCGCAGGACAAAGACCATGCCCGCACTCTCATACAACTGACGTGCGCGCAGATTGCTCTCGCGTACCTTGAGGTCCACATAGGGTTCGCCACGCTGCTTGAACACCTGGAAGCTATGCAGCAACAAGGCGCGCCCCAGGCCCTGGCCCTGGGCGCAGGGGTGTATGCAGAGGTGCTTGATAAAGGCACTGGTCCAGCACTGTGCGACGCCGAGAATGCCATCACCGTTACTGGCCACCAGGCACAGCGTGGGGTCGAATTCTGCGTCGGTGACGAACTGCTGCTGCCAGGTGTCCAGGTTGGCGACGCGGCCACCGCCCTGTTCCTGGGTCATGCGCAATACCGCATGAATCGCCGGGGCCAGCTCTTCGCGGTAATGATCCAGGCGGGTGTCGGCCGGCCACTGTGGTGCGGGCAGGCTGCCAGTGAGGTCGCGGCGTAGCAGTTGGTAATACTCTGTCACCGTCTACAGGCCTTTCTGCGCCACGGTCTGGGCCGCGACAACCAGGCATTTGGTCAGTTCGGGCGACGAGAACTTGGTCAATACCGCGTCGGCACCGGCCAGGCGCGCTTTTTCGCTGTTCATCGCGCTGTCCAGAGAGGTGTGCAACAGCACGTAAAGGTCCTGGAAGTCCGGGGTTTCGCGCAGGGTGCGGGTGAGGGCATAACCGTCCATTTCCGACATCTCGATGTCAGACACCACCACATTGATCTGCCCGGCAGTGCCTTGCAGCTCCAGCAGCACGTCGATGGCTTCCTTGGCGCTGCGTGCGGTGTGGCAGGTCAGGCCGAGGTTGCGCAGGGTGTGTACCGATTGCTGCAGGGCGACCTGGCTGTCGTCCACCACCAGGATGCGTGCATGGCCGAGCACTTCGGCCTCTTCCATGGTCAGGTCGGTGGGGGCCACTTCGATCTGGGCGGGGGCGATGGCATGGATGACTTTTTCGATGTCCAGCACTTGCACCAGCACGCCGTCCACCTGGGTCACGCCGGTGATAAACGAGCGCGTGCCGCCGGAGCCGAAGGGCGGCGGGCGGATATCGGTGGTCAGGCAATGCACGATCCGGCTCACGGCCTGCACATGCAGGCCCTGCTTGGAACGGCTGACATCGGTGACGATCAGGCAGCCGCCGTCGGGGTCTTGCAGGGGCATTTCGCCCAGCGCGCGGCTGAGGTCGATCACCGACAAGGCCGCGCCACGCAGGGTGGCGATGCCTTTGACGTGGGGGTGGGACTCCGGCAGCTTGGTCAGCGGCGGGCAGGGAATGATTTCGCTGACTTTCAGCAGGTTGATGGCCATCAGCTTGCCGCTGCGCAAGGTAAAGAGCAGAAGCGAGAGTGAATCTGCGCGGGCTTTGGTGGTGGACATAAAAACCTTCTGTGGATCAGGGATAACAATCTTCTATGGGAGGTTATCGACGCAGGCACAAAAAACTGTAGGAGCGAGCGTGCTCGCGAAAAACCCGAGGACGCCGCGTTTATTCAGGATAGACGCGTTATCGTTAATGTTTTTCGCGAGCACGCTCGCTCCTACAGTGGGTTGTGTTGTGTCTTAGCCTTTCCACACCTGCGGGTTCACCAGATCCTGCGGGCGCTGGCCCAACAATGCGCTGCGCAGGTTGTCCAGGGCGCGGTTGGCCATGGCTTCGCGGGTTTCATGGGTGGCCGAACCGATATGCGGCAAGGTCACCGCATTGCTCAGTTGGAACAGCGGCGACTCGGCCAGCGGCTCCTTCTCATACACATCCAGCCCAGCGCCGCGAATGGTGTGGTTTTGCAGGGCCTCGACCAGCGCGGGCTCGTCCACTACCGGACCCCGGGAGATGTTCACCAGGATTGCACTGGACTTCATCAGCCCCAGTTCGCGAGTGCTGATCAAATGACGGGTTTTCTCGCTGAGCGGCACCACCAGGCACACGAAATCCGCCTCGGCCAGCAACTGGTCCAGGCTACGAAACTGCGCGCCCAGTTCCTGTTCCAGCGCGCTCTTGCGGCTGTTGCCGCTGTAGAGAATCGGCATATTGAAGCCCAGGCGCCCACGGCGGGCGATGGCGGCACCGATATTGCCCATGCCGACGATGCCCAGGGTCTTGCCGTGTACATCACAGCCAAACAACGGCGCGCCGACACTGGCTTTCCACTGCCCGGCCTTGGTCCAGGCGTCCAGCTCGGCCACGCGACGAGCGCTGCTCATCAGCAGGGCGAAGGCCAGGTCGGCGGTGCTTTCGGTCAGCACATCGGGGGTATTGGTGAGCATGATCCCGCGTTCGTTGAAGTAGTCCACATCGTAGTTGTCGTAGCCCACCGAGACGCTGGACACCACCTCCAGCTTGCCCGCACCTTCGAGCTGCGCACGGCCCAGCTTGCGGCCCACGCCGATCAGGCCGTGGGCGTGGGGCAGGGCTTCATTGAATTGCGCGTTGATATCACCGAGCTTGGGGTTGGGCGCGATGACGTCAAAGTCCTGTTGCAGGCGTTCGATCATCTCGGGGGTGACACGGCTGAAGGCGAGGACAGTCTTTTTCATCGCAAGTGGGGCTCATCGACAGGGAGGAATGCCAAGCAAGCTAACATTCCTGCACACACTTGTCAGGACACCGGGTGCCCACTGTGCAATACCTGCCTGCGGCCAGCGTGGTTTGACGGGGCACCTAAGATCAAAAGCCAGATCAAAAGTAAAAGCAAAAGTAAAAGCATAGTGCAGAGCTGGCTGCTTACCTGTGGGAGCGGCGGTGCGACGATTCGACTTGCTCGCGAAGATGTCGGCCCAGCAAATATTGATGTTGACTGACCCAGTGCCTTCGCGAGCAAGCCCGCTCCCACAAAGGGTGCGCGTACGCATCAAGAATCAGGTCGGCTGTCAGGCCGCCTCGACTCGCTTTGCTTTTTGATTTTGATCTTAGGCGCCCCGTTAAACCACGCTGGCCGGAATCCGATATTGATTTGGGGGGTAAACCGGCAGGACGCCGGTTTAGCCGCGCTGGGCCATGGATGGCCCATCGCGGCGGCCACCCAAATCAATGTCGGATTACGGGCATGCCGAGCCTAGGCGAGGCACCGAGTGGTGGGGCAAGAGCGCTTTGGTTACTTTCGCGCTTTTCGAAAGTGACCCGCTGTAAGAGCGGAACCCTAAGTGGCCCTGACCGCAGCAACGGATATGTACACATACCAAGAAGACAGTTGTGTAGATACTCATGGCTATCGCGGGCAAGCCCGTACACAGGGTGATCTCCACTATTTGGGAGGCCGTGTTCCAAATCAGGTCGTAAGGCGCACGCTACCCAAACTCCCACTCAACTCATACGCCACCAACTCCGCCTGGTGCGCCGCCAGGATCTCCGGCAGCGAGCCACGCAGGTATTCGACCCAGGTCTTGATCTTCGCATCCAGGTACTGGCGCGACGGGTAGATGGCGTACAGGTTCAGTTCCTGGGAGCGGTAAGTCGGCATCATCCGCACCAGGGTGCCATTGCGCAGGCCTTCGATGGCCGCGTACACCGGCAGCAGGCCGACGCCCATGCCGCTGATGATCGCGGTCTTCATCGCGTCGGCGGAATTCACCAGGAATGGCGAACTGTTGATGCTCACGCTTTCCTGGCCATCCGGGCCGTTGAACACCCATTTGTCCAACTGAATCACCGGGCTGACCAGGCGCAGGCAGGCATGGTTGAGCAGATCACTGGGGCGCTGCGCGCAGCCGTTAGCTTTGACGTAGGCTGGCGAGGCACAGACGATGCTGTAGGTGATCCCCAGGCGCTGGGAGACAAACCCTGAGTCCGGCAGCTCGCTGGCGAGCACGATGGACACGTCGTAGCCCTCGTCCAGCAGGTCTGGCACGCGGTTGGCCAGGGTCAGGTCGAAGGTCACATCGGGGTGGGTGCGGCGATAGCGGGCAATCGCGTCGATCACGAAATGCTGGCCGATGCCGGTCATGGTGTGCACTTTGAGCTGCCCGGCAGGCCGTGCATGGGCGTCGCTGGCCTCGGCCTCGGCTTCCTCGACATAGGCCAGGATTTGCTCACAGCGTAATAAATAGCGTTTGCCCGCCTCGGTCAGGGCGATGCGGCGGGTGGTGCGGTTGAGCAAACGGGTTTGCAGGTGGGCCTCCAGATTGGAGACCGCGCGCGAGACGTTGGCCGTGGTGGTGTCCAGTTGCACGGCGGCGGCGGTGAAGCTGCCGGCTTCGGCGACACAACTGAAGGCGCGCATGTTTTGCAAAGTGTCCATGGGGTGCTCTCAAGGGAGATGGCAAATTGTGACACGAAGTTACGGGGGCGAGTGAGCCCGACCAATGGATTATCGCCTTAACGGTAACAAAGATTCACAGGAATCCCACCTTATCGCCATTCCTTGCGCCCCCTAGAATTGCCGCACCGTCCCCGCAACACCACCTCAGGAATTCGCAGCAGTGCCGCGTCGCATCAGCAGAGAGCTGAAGACTCTCAGTGTTTGGGCTTTATCGTTAGCAATCAGCGGCTGCATCGGAACCGGAGGAGTTGCCCCCCAAGGCAAGAGTCTTGCCGCCAATACCCTGGCCACCGACGACGCGATCCAGAGCGCCACCCGGGATGCCCACTGGCCGATCACCCGGTGGTGGCAGGTTTATGGCGATCCGCAACTCAATGCCTGGATCGACCTCGCCGTACAAGGCAGCCCGAGCATGGCCGAAGCCGCCGCGCGGGTGCGTGAAGCGCGGGCCATGGCCGGGCTGGCCGAGTCCGCCGAGGCCGTGCAGATCAACGGGGATGCCACGCTCAAGCGCCACAACTGGCCGAGCGATCAGTTCTACGGCCCTGGCAAACTGGACAACTCCACCACCTGGGACAACAACGCCGCCTTGGGCCTGAGTTACGCCCTCGACCTGTGGGGCCGAGAACGCAACGCCACTGAGCGCGCGGTGGACCTGGCCCATATGAGTGTCGCCCAAGCGCGCCAGGCCCAGCTGGAATTGCAGAACAACGTGGTGCGCGCGTATATCCAACTGTCGCTGCATTACGCCCAGCGCGATATCGTCGCCGCCACCCTGGCCCAGCAACAGCAGATTCTCGACCTGGCGCAAAAGCGCCTGGATGGCGGTATCGGCACACATTTTGAAGTCAGCCAGGCCCAGTCCCCATTGCCCGAAACCCACCGGCAACTGGACGCCCTCGACGAAGAAATCGCCCTGACCCGCAACCAACTGGCGGCTTTGGCCGGCAAGGGCCCGGGGGAGGGGGCAAAACTGCAGCGACCGACCCTGGCCCTCGGCGAACCGCTGAAACTGCCGTCGGCACTCCCCGCGCAATTGCTTGGCCAGCGTCCCGATGTGGTCGCCAGCCGCTGGCAAGTGGCGGCCCAGGCCCGGGGGATCGACGTGGCTCACGCCGGCTTCTACCCCAATGTTGACCTGGTGGGCAGCCTCGGCTACGTCGCCACCGGCGGCGGTATGCTGGAGTTCCTCACCGGCAAGAAGCTCAACTACAGCGTCGGCCCGGCGATCACCTTGCCGATCTTCGACGGCGGCCGCCTGCGCGCGCAATTGGGCGAGGCCAGCGCCGGCTACGACATTGCCGTGGCTCGCTACAACCAGACCCTGGTCAATGCGCTCAAGGGCATCAGCGACCAACTGATCCGCCGCGAATCCATGGCCAAGCAGCAAATATTCGCCGCCGAATCGGTGGCATCGGCGCAGAAAACCTATGACATCGCGATGATCGCCTACCAACGCGGCCTGACCGATTACCTCAATGTTCTCAACGCCCAGACGTTGCTGTTTCGTCAGCAACAGGTCGAGCAACAGGTCCAGGCTGCGCGCCTGAGCGCCCATGCCGAGCTGGTTACCGCCCTGGGCGGTGGCCTTGGCGCGGGCAGCGATGCCCCGGCCCCGGACAAGACCCTCCCGAGCAAGACCCCGGCGGCACTGGCCGTGTTCGATCACTGATCAGGTTTCCCATGACTCCCTTGCCTGCACCGCTGCGTTGGCTGCATTCCCTGGAATGGCGCCGTGGCTTTTTCGACTGGGCACGCAGTGATGGCGTGACCTGGGTGTATATCTTCAAAGTACTGATCGCCGCGTTTCTCACCCTGTGGCTGGCGATGCGCCTGGAACTGCCACAACCGCGCACCGCGATGATTACCGTGTTTATCGTGATGCAGCCGCAAAGCGGCCAGGTGTTCGCCAAGAGTTTCTATCGCTTTCTCGGCACCCTCGCAGGCTCTGCGGTGATGGTGTTGTTGATCGCCTTGTTTGCGCAAAACACTGAGCTGTTCCTTGGCTCGCTGGCGATCTGGGTTGGCCTGTGCACGGCGGGTGCGACGCGCAACCGTAACTTTCGCGCCTACGGATTTGTGCTGGCCGGTTACACGGCGGCAATGGTGGGTTTGCCTGCGCTGGCCCACCCGGACGGCGCATTTATGGCGGCGGTATGGCGGGTGCTGGAGATCTCCCTGGGGATTCTCTGCGCGACCCTGGTCAGTGCCGCAATCCTTCCGCAAACCAGCAGCGCGGCCATGCGCAACGCCTTGTACCAGCGCTTCGGCACCTTCGCCCTGTTTGTCACCGATGGCCTGCGTGGCCGCAGCCAGCGCGAGGGTTTTGAAAGCAGCAATGTGCGCTTTATCGCCGAAGCCGTGGGCCTGGAAGGGCTGCGCAGCGTCACCGTGTTCGAGGACCCGCACATGCGCCGGCGCAACGGCCGCCTGAGTCGTTTGAACAGCGAGTTCATGGGCATCACCACGCGCTTCAATGCCCTGCACCAGTTGCTCGAACGCCTGCGCAGCGACGCTGCCGACCATGTGGTAGCGGCCATCAAACCCGGTTTGCAGGACCTTGCCGAGCTGCTTGATGGCTTCAGCGGACGAGCCTTGACCAGCCCCGATGCGGCACGGCTGGTGAGCCAACTCACGGCTTATAAAGAGGGCCTGCCCGCCAAGGTGCGCAGCCTGCGGGCGCTGTTTCAGGAGAGCGGGCCAAGCGACGCCGAGCAACTGGATTTCCATACCGCCTACGAGTTGCTGTACCGCTTTGTCGATGACTTGCACAACTATGCGCAGACCCACGCCTCCCTGGCCGAACACAGCCACGAGCGCGAGCACTGGGATGAAGCCTACACCCCCAAAACCAACTGGCTGGCCTGCGCCGCCTCGGGGATTCGCGCGTCATTCATTCTGATCGTCCTCGGCAGTTACTGGGTGGCCACCGCCTGGCCCAGCGGCGCCACCATGACCCTGATCGCGGCGGCCACCGTGGGCCTGTCGGCCGCTACGCCGAACCCCAAGCGCATGGCCTTTCAGATGGCCTGCGGCACCTTGATCGGCGCGGTGGTGGGGTTTGTCGAAATGTTCTTCGTGTTCCCCTGGATCGATGGTTTTCCCTTGCTCTGCGTGATGCTCGCCCCAGTGATCGTGCTGGGTGCGTTCCTGTCGTCGCGGCCGCAATACGCCGGGGTCGGCCTGGGCCTGTTGATTTTTTTCAGCACCGGTTCCGTGCCGGATAACCTGACGATCTACAACCCCTACACCTTTATCAACGATTACATCGCGATGATCCTCGGCATGTTGGTGTGTGCGGCGGCGGGCGCGATCATCCTGCCGCCCAACAGCCCCTGGCTGTGGCGCCGCCTGGAGCGCGACCTGCGCGAGCAAGTGGTGTACGCGATCAGCGGCAAGCTCAAGGGCCTGGCGTCAAGTTTCGAAAGCCGCACCCGCGACCTGCTGCACCAGGCCTATGGCCTGGCCGCCGGGCAACCGCAGGTGCAGCGCAACCTGTTGCGCTGGATGTTCGTGGTGCTGGAAGTCGGCCACGCCATTATTGAGTTGCGCAAGGAACAGGCGATCCTGCCGGTGCATCCGGCGTATGCCGAATCCCAGCCCTGGCGCCAGGCCATCCGGGTGATGGGGCGCTCGCTGGTGCGGCTGTTCCTGCAACCCGGCCAGAGCAATCTTGAGCGCGCCTTGATCGCGGTGGATCACGCGATCAGCCGCGTGCAAGCCACTGACGAACCCTTCGCCCCGCACTTCGACACCTCGGCCCTGCGCCGGGTGAAAAGCTACCTGCACTTTATCCGCACGTCCCTGCTGGACCCGCAATCGCCCCTGGCTGCCCTGAAGCCTTCCGGAGTCGCCCATGCCTCGTGAAATCGCGTTCCACGGCATCTACATGCCAACCATGACCCTGATGTTTTTCATTGCCGCGGGGCTGGCCTGGGCCCTGGACCGTTTCCTGGCGGGTTATGACGTGTACCGTTTTTTCTGGCACCCGGCGTTGCTGCGCCTGAGCCTATTTGTTTGCCTGTTCGGCGCCATGGCGCTGACCGTCTACCGTTGAGAATGCCCTGATGAAAAAGTTTTTCAGCCTGCTTGCGACATTGCTGGTCTTGGCCCTGGCGATCTGGATTGGCCGTACGCTGTGGGTGCATTACATGCAGACCCCGTGGACCCGTGATGGCCGGGTGCGCGCCGACATCATCAACGTCGCTGCCGACGTCACTGGCGAGGTGGTTGACGTGCCGGTGCGCGACAACCAGTTGGTGAAAAAGGGCGACCTGCTGATGCAGATCGACCCCGAGCACTACCGCATTGCGGTGAAACAGGCGCAATCACTGGTGGCGTCACGCAAGGCCACCTGGGAGATGCGCAAGGTCAATGCGCACCGCCGCGCTGACCTTGACGCCCTGGTGATCTCCAAGGAAAACCGCGACGACGCCAGCAACATCGCCGACTCGGCCCTGGCCGACTACCAGCATGCCCAGGCGCAACTGGAAGCGGCGGAGCTGAATTTGAAACGCACGCACGTGGTGGCGGCCGTCGATGGTTATGTCACCAACCTCAACGTACATCGCGGCGATTACGCGCGCATCGGCGAGGCGAAGATGGCAGTCGTCGATATGAACTCGTTCTGGGTCTATGGCTTCTTCGAAGAAACCAAGCTGCCCCATGTAAAAGTGGGGGATAAAGCCGACATGCAACTGATGAGCGGCGAAACCCTCAAGGGCCATGTGGAAAGCATCTCGCGCGGCATCTACGACCGTGACAACCCTGAAAGCCGCGAACTGATCGCCGACGTGAACCCGACCTTCAACTGGGTGCGCCTGGCCCAGCGTGTGCCGGTGCGCATTCATATCGATGAAGTGCCGGAAGGCGTGCTGCTGGCGGCTGGTATCACGTGCACGGTGATCGTGAACCAGACACAACACTAAAAGTGTGGGATCTGGTTTGGTCACAGATTTTTTGCGGTTGACTAAGAGATTGACGCGTTAGCCCTGATTTTACGCCGACGCTTGACCCTCAGCATGCTGGTGCAGCGGCGGTGGTTTCTTGTATTGAGGATGACCAGGCAGAGCAGAGATTGCAGCAGAGGAAATAGCGCAAACAGAGTGACCGGGTGGTTGCCCAAGTAGTCCGCCGAAAGCAGAACATTCAGAGCCGCGACACATGCAAGTAGTGGAGGGCCCAAACGAAACCCTAGCGCCACCAAGGCTAATCCGATACACATTGCCAATACCAGTATCAGGCTTGCCATCACAGCATAGTCGCTAGAGAGATAGTTTATTCGGGCGTAATAAGAGAGGCTATGTGACAGGTTGCCCGAGATGCTCACTAAGTTCATTGATGTTGCAGTACCCACCGTGAAAGCAAAGCGTTGGGTGTAACCACGCAATGTTCGCGGCTTGCATACCGTATTGGCGTTATTGGTCATGGCTACTGAACTCCTCATAAAGCGCGATGACGATGTGGTTAATATTTCCAGAGATGCTGCTACCTGTGACGGCTATCGCGGCCCCTATCTGATCTGCTATCTGAGTGAGAATGTCTCGGCGTAATTGGGCATTGCTGTAGCGTTTAGGAAGAGTTCCGGCCAACTGCTTCAACCGGATTATTTCGCGAGGATGGCGAGGGTTTTTCAGTCGCAGCACCGTCACCCGATAATCACTGCTGATATGCACTACGCCAGCCCCGACGATGGCAGGATCGGCGTCAATGGTTCGATAGAGCCTGGGCAGGTCCAGTAGGCTGGTTAGTCGTTGACGAGTTGTTATGTGGGCATTGGGCACGCCGCTGCTGAGAAAGTCCTTGAGCATCCTTTCACCTTTCCTTGGACAAGAGGTGAAAGAGCCTGAAGATTGGTTACCGTTAATGATGTCAGCTAGTTCGCGGATTGCTGTAGGAGCCGGCTTGCCGGCGAAGAACCTGAGAGCAACGCGGGGTACCTGGTGCTCCGTGTCAGCGTTGACGTTTTTCGCTGGCAAGCCAGCTCCTACAGGAGGCGTTATTGGCCCTGGATATAGGTCTCGTGCAGATGGCGCCACAGCAGCGCGCCACTGGCTTGTTTCTCGAATACTACGGTGGCACGGCGGTCTGTTTGTGTACCGCTGTCATCGATCTGGCGTTCGCGGTAGGTCACCGTGGCCCCGCGTGCATGCCGGTCAATGCCTGCCATTTCACTCAAGGTGATTTTCAATCCGGGCCGCATGCCGCCCAGGCGAGTGAACAGGGCATTGACCCCGGCGGCATTGACCCGTGCGCCGGTGGCGGGGGCGATCATGCTGAATTCGGGGGAGAAGCGCGCAAGCAGGTTCTGCAGGGTGCCTTCGGGTGCCACGCCGGCAAACCATTGCTCGATTTCTATGTGGGTCTGGATCACTTCTTCAAAAAAATCACTGTAGTCAATCATCGTTGCGGCTCGCTGGCTGGGTGAAGCAGCGTGCGGACTCTGGAAGCATCCAGGTGCAGCACTGCGAAGAGTGGCAGCAGTGTCAGGGCTGCCGCTATCGTGAAGGTTATGCTGAAGGAATCCAAGGCCGACAACAGTGCGCTGAGCGCTGCGGCACCCAGGCAGAAGCTGACTTGCCGATTGATATTCCACAGCGCGCTGGCATGGCCCATGCGTTCGACGGGAACATCGAGAAACGCCAGGGTCTGTGCGGTGCTGCTGCACAGGCTGCCGCCCAGGCCCATTGAGGCGTAGGCAAGAATGATCAGCACAGGTTCGGCGGTGTTCAGCAGCACAATACCGCTGCATTGCAGCACCATGCCCGCCAGCAGCAATGGCTTGGGCCCACAGCGGTTGAACAATTTTTTGCTGAGGAAAATGGCCAGGGCCGACGCCACTGCCCATGGCAGCATCAGGGCCCCGGTGCGTGTCGCGTCGTATCCAAGGCCGCGCAGATAGAGGATGGCAATCAGGCTGGTGCCGATAAAGACCCCGGGAATAAACAGATAGACCAGCATCGCCACCCGTAACAGCGGGCTGCTCAGGGAGGTGAAAATCCCCCCCAGCTCAAGCACAGGGCGAACATTTGTTGGTTGGTCGGGTTTTATCCACAGCAGCGCCAGCAGTAAGGTCAGCAGCGCCAGCGGCAGGTTGGCGTAGAAGATCCAGCGCCACGACACACTGTCGACGATCACCCCGCCCAGCGCTGGGGACAATGCTGGTACCAGTAACGCGACGGACATCACCCTGGCGGTGAGTTGGCTGCGTTCTGCTGGGGGAAAGTGCCGGTAGGCCATTGCCTGGCCCACCGGGATCAGTAAGCCACCCCCCAACCCTTGCAGGCCGCGCCAACCGATCAGCGCTTCAATCGAACTCGCCTGCCCGACCATCACCGAGGCTGCGGCGAACAGCAGCAGGCTGACGGCAATCAGGTTTCTTTCCCCCAGCATGGCGGCCAGCCACACACTCATGGGAATGATCGCAGTCAGGCCGAGCATGTAGGCATTGCTGACCCACGCCAATTGCGTGACCGAAGCCTGCAGTTCGCGGGCGATATCCGGGTAGGCAATGGTGGCGACAAACATGTTCACCAGGTCGAGGGTAAAACCCAGTAAAAAGATCCAGGCGACTTTCGAGCGGTAGGTCATCAGGGCGTTCCTGCATTCAATCCTGGCAGGGTAGAGTGCTGCGGATGCTTGGGGAACGCTGGTTTGGCTGTTAGTTTGTCAAAAATATTTTGACAAATGGAGGCGTGGCCCATGGTCAGCCTGGATCGTTTCGAGACGTTCAAGACGGTGGTGGAGGCCGGTTCGCTGACTGCCGCGGCCGATAGACTGGGGCAGACCCGCGCCGTAGTCAGCTTCAATCTCAAGCGCCTGGAGGCTGAACTCGGTGTCACCCTGCTGACGCGCAACACCCGGCAATTGGCGTTGACCGATGCCGGCGAGCGGTTTTACCTGCGCTGTACACGCATGCTCGAAGAAGCGCAGTTGGCGGTGGAAGAAGCCCGCTCTGAACACGCCCAGCTCAAGGGCACGCTGCGCATCACCACCACCGTGGAATATGCGTTGGCGGTGGTTGCCCCAGCAGTGGAAGCCTTTCGACGTCTGCACCCGGATCTGAATGTCCACTTATCCACATCCTCCACCCATGCCGATCTGATCTCCGAGCGCTTTGATGTGGCGATTCGGTTGGGGCGGCTGCTGGATTCCAATCATCGTGCGGTGCAGTTATCCACTTACCAGATATTCGCGGTTGCGGCGCCTGGTTTTGGTACCGCCCATACGCTGGATGAACTTGAACAACTGCCCAAGCTGGGGCACGGCCGATTGACCGAGTTGAGTGTGATCGACCCGGCAGGTGGCGAGCATCAATATCGCTCTGGTCCCTGTGCGCTTATGGTTGACAGTGCCGCCGTGCTCCAGGCATTTGCCGTGCGTGGCCATGGCGTGGCAATCCTGCCGCAGTGGCTGGTACAGGAGGATCTGGACACGGGGCGATTGGTACGCCTGTTGCCGGATTATCGCTTCGTACCCCAGGGGGTGTATGCACTGTACCCGGACACGCGGCATTTGCCGCTCAAGGTGCGGGCGTTTATTGATTTCATGAAGGAGGGGGCGGTTGCTGGTTGGGACGCCATCGCGAGCAAGCCCGCTCCCACAGGTTGACCGCATTTCAAGGATGTATTCGGTAAGTGTGGGAGCGGGCTTGCTCGCGATACAGGCGCCTCGGTCCCTGAATAAACCTACAAAACCCCAGCCAAGCCAAACCGCTTCTTCAACACCTTCTCCAGCAACCCCTTGGGCAACAGTGCCGCCATCAACGGCAACGCCCGGCTGCCATTGCCCGAGCGCAGCAGGCGCGGTGGTTCTGGTTGTTGCACGGCCTTGAGCACATCTGCCGCGAACGCGCTGGCCGGTGTGGGTTTGTCCTGAGAGGCCTGGGAGCGCGCACGGATGCTTTCGCGCAACGGCCACCATGGCGATTGTTCGTTGATCAGCAATTCGGCCTGGGTGCCGGCGTTCTTGGCAAAACGGGTGTTGATCGCCCCCGGCTGCACTTCCATGACCCGCACGCCAAACGGCGCCAGCTCCATGCGCAGGGCATCGCTCAGGGCATGGACGGCGGCTTTGGAGGCGCAGTAGGCACCGGCAAACGGGGTGACCAGCACTCCGGAAACACTGCCGATATTCACCACCAACCCCTTGCGCGTGCGCAAGGCTGGAAACAGCGCCTGGGTCACGCCGACGATGGAGAACACATTGGTCTCGAATTGGCGCTGCATCGCCTCGGTACCGCCATCGAGCAGCGGGCCCATGGCGCCGTAGCCGGCGTTGTTGATCAGTACATCCACCTCGCCCACTTGCCCGGCCAGTTGCGCCAGCGCCGCCCCATCGTTGACATCCAGTTGCACGGCCTTGAAGCCGGCTGCCGCCAGGGTCGCGACGTCTTCGGGGCGGCGGGCGCTGGCCCACACGTCATAGCCGGCAGCCTTGAAGGCATCGGCCAGGGCGCGGCCGATGCCGCTGGAGCAACCGGTGATAAGCACGTTGGGCATGGATCAATCCTTTGTGGGTATTAGTCGGAGAAACTGCCTTGCAGGCGTTCGGCACGAAACTCCAGGGTTTGTGGGCGATAGCCGGGACGCAGTGGCGGCATCGGCAGGCAATCTTCCCAGGTAGCGCCGGCCTGCAACTCGCCGGGGCCGCGATAGCGCGGGGCAGCATAGACGTTGTCGGCCAGGTTGACCGTATCGCCCGGCGCGTAGGCGGCGACGCGCCAGCGCAATTCGGTCAGGGGCACATCGTTGCCATTGTTGAGTTTGAGCTGCAAGGGGCGATCGGCAGGGCATTGCTCGGGGGCGTAGCTGATGCGTAGTTCCAGGCGCGCCAGTTGCGCGGCTTCGCGGTTGTCCAGCCAGACCACCCACATCGCCACGAAGCCCAGGCCCACGGCAGCTGCGAGGGATACTGGCAAGGCCTTGGCGGGATAGCGCAGCAGCAGGATCAGCCAGGTGATGATCAGTAGAACGCCGAAGAACATGGAGACCACCTCGAATAAGGAACGAACATCCTAACTGAAGCGTAGGTGGGATTGGCTACCTTAAGAGGTGTGTTGGCTGGGCTGACGCCTTCGCGAGCAAGCCCGCTCCCACAGGTTGACCGCATTTCAAGGATGGACTCGGTAAGTGTGGGAGCGGGCTTGCTCGCGAAAGGGCCCTCAGCATCACCCAAAGCCTCAAAGAAAAAGCCCCCGCCCAACCCCCTGCGGATAGGGGACGCAGTGAGCTGGACGGGGGCTTTTTGTACGGCGTGGTTACTGCGCGATGGTTTTCACCGACACGCCACGCTCAATCGGGGTCGACCGACCGTAGATATCCTCAAACCGCTCGATATCATCCTCGCCCAGATAACTGCCCGACTGCACTTCAATAATCTCCAACGGGATCTTGCCCGGGTTGCGCAGGCGATGCACCGAGGCAATCGGGATGTAGGTGGACTGGTTCTCGCAGAGCAGGAACACGTTATCGTCGCAGGTCACCTCGGCGGTACCACTGACCACGATCCAGTGTTCGGCGCGGTGGTGGTGCATCTGCAGTGACAGGCACGCGCCCGGCTTGACCGAGATGTGCTTGACCTGGAACCGCCCGCCCATGTCCACCGAGTCGTAGGAGCCCCACGGGCGATAGACCTCGCAGTGGTTCTGGGTCTCGCTGCGCCCCTGTTCGTTGAGGGTGTTGACCATCTGTTTGACGCCCTGGACCTTGTCCTTGTGGGCAATCATCATCGCGTCCTTGGTTTCCACCACCACGATGTTTTCCAGGCCGATCACCGACACCAGTTTGCCGTTGCCGTGGATCATGCAGTTCTTGCTGTCCTGGATCACCACGTCGCCTTTGGTCACGTTGCCGTTGGCGTCCTTGTCATTGACCGCCCACAGCGAGGCCCAGCAGCCCACGTCGCTCCAGCCGGCGCTGAGCGGGACCACGCAGGCGCGCTGGGTTTTTTCCATCACCGCGTAGTCGATGGAATTATCCGGGCAGCAGGCGAAGGTGGCTTCGTCGAAGGTCACGGTATCGGCGGTATGTTCGCTGCGCTCCAGGGTCAGTACGCAGGTGTCGTAGATGTCCGGGTCGTGCTTTTTCAGCTCTTCGAGGAAGCGGCTGGCGCGGAACAGGAACATGCCGCTGTTCCAGAAGTAACCACCGCTTTTGACGAACTCCACGGCGCGCTTTTCATCGGGTTTTTCCACAAACTGCTGCACGCGGCTGACGCCTTCGGGCAGCAGTGAGTCGTTGGTGGACTTGATATAGCCGTAGCCGGTTTCCGGGCGGGTGGCGGGCACGCCGAACAGCACCATCTCGCCACGCTCGGCGGCCACGGTGGCCAGGGCCAGGGCGCGTTGCAGGGCTTTCTGGTCGTCCAGTACGTGGTCGGCGGGCAGGACCAGCATCAGTTCGTCACGGCCTTCATTGACCAGCATCATCGCGGTCAGGGCCACGGCCGGCGCGGTGTTGCGGCCAAACGGTTCCATCAGGATGCGCTGGCTCTCCAGCTTGCGTGCGCTCAACTGCTCGTTGACGATGAAACGGTGCTCCTTGTTGCAGACCACGATCGGGCTGTCCATGCCTTCGAATACCAGGCGCTCCAGGGTTTGCTGGAACAGCGTGTGCTCGCCGGTCAGGGCCAGGAACTGTTTAGGGAACTGTTTACGCGAAAGCGGCCAAAGACGTGAGCCGCTACCACCGGAAAGGATTACTGGGATCATGGGTTTCTCCTTGAATCTGTATGGGTTAGAGCAACGAAATTCAGTCGTTTCACTCTTGTTTTTGTCTCGGTCTGAATTGACGCCTTGATCCCCTGTAGGAGCGAGCTTGCTCGCGAAGCACTTCCAGACACCGCGTTCATTCAGATTGCTCGCGTTATCGTTGGCGATTTTCGCGAGCAAGCTCGCTCCTACAGTGGGTAGCCGTCAGTTCAGGAAATAATTAGCGGGTCGACACGGGGCGCTTGACCCACACTGGCGACAGGCTCGAACCGGAACCGGTGACATACAGCACCGCCGCCTCACCACGCTCCAGCGCCACCGGCTTCACGTCGCCGACTTTCTTGTCGCCGTCGTACAGCGCCAGGCTGACCTTCACCGGGTTGATTTCGCGCTCGCCACGGCCCTTGGCGGCCACGGCCTTGACCACGTCGGTCTTGCCGTCGGCGGTCTTCAGGGTCAGGGCCTTGTCGCTGAGGTTCTGCACGCGCACCAGGGATTTCTGCTTGTTCTTGAACGGTGGCTCTTCGATCAGTTGCGGCTGGCCGCTGCCACTGTTGACCAGGGTGTAGTAGTGATCGGCGGCCAGCTTGACCGTGACGTTCTGGCTACCGACCTTGGCGCTGTAGTCGCCGCCCGGCAGGAAGCTGAAGTCACTGCTGGCCAGCGGGGCGACGTCGCTCAAGGCGGTGTTGCCGACCGTGGCGCTGACTTCCTGGTTGCTGGCGTTGAACAGGCGCACGAAGCTCGAACCTTTCGGCGCTACCGGGCCGTAGAGGGCGGCATCGCCGGCGAAGGCGGACATCGATACGAAGCTCATACCGGCGGCCAGGGCCAGGGTCTTGGCGAGACGACGCGGAGTAGTAGTGAAAGTCATGTGAGTTACCTCTCTTTCAGTTTTGCGCCCGGTCGGGCGTCTCGGATTTCTGGGTTTTAACGGGAGTGTTGAGTGCCATGTTCTGTTGGCGGGTACCGGCTTGTTTGAGTTGCGCAACCCACTGGGGGTCGGCGTCGCCGATTTCGTTGTTCACAGGCAGATAGCGTTCCGGAAACTCCCAGATCAGCACTTGTGGTGGGCTGTTCTTGAAGTCGTCGCTTTTCAGGTAGCTGAGCATCGGCAGGATCGGGCCGTGACCGTCTTCGGCGTAGCTCACCACTTCACTGCCCAGGGCTTGCTTGAGGGCGCCGACGAAGTTCCAGTTGGGGTTGGCGCTGTAGCTGGTGCCTACCAACGCCACCGGCATTTCGCTGTCGGCGAACAGGGCGTCATCGCCTGCTGCCTGGGTTTGCACCGCGTGAGTCACGCGTTTTTGCAGGGGCTCTTTGGGCGGCATCAGGTTTTCGAACAGCGGGTCCAGGGGCAGGAACAAGCGCAAGTCACCGCTGTGCGGGGTGATGCTCTCGGCGTCGGTGACAAAACGCTGGGGCTCGCCGCTGAGCAGGGTCTTGGCGTTGATCACCCTGGCCAGTTGCTTGGCCGCAACTTCGGCGCCATCCGGGGTCCAGTGTGTGTCGGTGCGCAGGAACACTTGCTGGCCATGGAGCTTGGCCTGTTGCAACGGGCCCAGCAGGTCGGGGGCGATGATCTTGTCAGCGGCAACCCGGGCGTGGAAATCCTGGTAGAGCCCGGCATGAATACTCGCCGGTTGCACTTCTCCCAGGTGCTCGGGGTACAGGCGCACCTTGGCCGGGACAATCGCCATCACCAATTGCACGCCCTTGGCCTTGAGGGTCTGGCGCACGCCTTCGACCAGGGCGTAGTTGTCTTGCAGGTTCTGCGCCTGGTTGACGGCGGGGTTGAACTCCTCGTCGCTATACAGCCAGTGATCGCGGCCCAGCACCACGCCGGGACGGCCTTCGTTGAACAGCTTGTAGTCCAGCGCCGCCCAGAGGTTGGTACCCAGGCGCTTGATCGGGAACTCGTCGTCGTAATGGGTCTCGACGGCCTTGGCCCAGCGACCGTTGAGCACGGTGGCATCGGCGTGGGTGCTGAGACCGAAGAAACTGCGCATCGACCAAAGTCCCAGCACCAGCAGCATGCTCAGGAACAGGGCGATATAGAGCACGCGTAATGAACGGGTCATGTCGGCTCCCTCAGAATTGGAAGTAAAGGAACGGCGAGAAACTCTGCGCCGACAGTTTGAGAATCGATGCCGCGAACAGCAGCAACACACAGGCCCGCATGGCGTAGCCCGGCACTGCCTGGGCGACGCGGGGCGCCGCCGGATGATCGCGATAGAAGTCGCGCAGGCCAAAGAACGCCAGGGTGGCGTAGGCCACCACCAGGGTTGCCACTTGCAGGCCGGTGAGGCTGGCGCGGTTGAGTTCCGACAGCGACCACTCGTTGAAACTGAACATCGCGCCGTACATGCGCCCGGCCACCTGCAGGTTTTCCGCGCGGAAAATGACCCAGCCGGTCACCACCAGCAGGAAGGTGAAGGCCCACCGCAGCGGGTTGAACGTGCGTGGCGAGGTGTCGAGGCCGATGGCTTTTTCAATCGCCAGCCACATGCCGTGCCAGGCGCCCCAGACGATGTAGGTGATGTTCGCGCCATGCCACAGGCCACCGAGCAGCATGGTCAGGAACAGGTTGCGGTAGGTGGTCAGCGTGCCTTTGCGGTTGCCGCCCAGGGTGATGTACAGGTAGTCGCGCAGCCAGGTGGACAGGCTGATATGCCAGCGCCGCCAGAACTCAGTGATCGACTGGCTGATGTACGGCTGCTTGAAGTTTTCCATGAAACGGAAACCCATCATCAAGCCCAGGCCGATGGCCATGTCGCTGTAGCCGGAGAAGTCGAAGTACAGCTGCGCGGTATACGCCAGCGCGCCGAGCCAGGCATCGCCGGTGGTGGGGTTTTGCAGGGCGAAGCAATGGTCGGCCACCACCGCCAGGGTGTCGGCGATAAACACCTTCTTGATAAAGCCCTGCATGAATCGCGTGCAGCCCTCGGAGAATTTATCCAGGGTGTGGGTGCGGTTGTTGAACTGGTCGGCCAGGTCGCGAAAGCGCAGCACGGGGCCGGCGATCAGGTGCGGGAAGATCGCCACGAACGCCGCAAAATCGATGAGGTTGCGGGTCGCCGGAGTGTCGCCGCGGTACACGTCGATGATGTAGCTGATGGACTCGAAGATGTAGAACGAGATCCCGATCGGCAACAGTACGTGGGTCAGGATAAACGGTTCCAGGCCCGCCGATTTCATCATCAGGTTGATGCTGTCGACGCCGAAGTTGGCGTACTTGAAGTAGCCAAGGATGCACAGGTCGACCGCCACCCCGAGCAGCAGCCAGCGCTGCGCCGGCTTGGTGCGCACGCCTGCCGCACCGACCTTGAGGCCGATCCAGTAGTTCCACAGGGTCACGGCGGCGAACAGCGCCAGGAAGTCCACTCGCCACCAGGCGTAGAACACGTAGCTGGCAATCAGCAGCAGCAGATTGCGATAGCGTTGCCCGCTCAAATAGTACAAGCCGAGGAAGATCGGCAAGAACAGAAACAGGAACACATTGGACGAGAAAACCATCCCGATCTCTCCATGTTTAACCAACAGTCAAGGGCCAACGGCCCCCCCAAACCCCCCACGAAAAACCGGGGAGGGCTGTACTACTTTTTCACTGTCGAAACCGACTCAAAATGTGGGAGCGGGCTTGCTCGCGAAGACGCTGTAACAGTCGCCTACTGTGTTGAATGCCACACCGCTTTCGCGAGCAAGCCCGCTCCCACATTTGGACCGAGTACGGTCAGGAACCTTTGTTGCCTTTGTCGTGCGCCGGGTCGTAGACCTTGGTCAGGTCGCCGCCCAGGCGGAAGGTCTTGAACGGTTGCATGTCGTGCTTGCGTTCGATCACATCCGGGGCGCAGGTGTAGAGGGTGCAGAACGGTTCGAGCCAGGCGAATTTCGAGTCCTGCTCCAGATCCTTCATGTCCTGCTCCTTGCCGTTTTTCTGTTCGAATATGTCCGGATCTTTGGCGCCTGCGAGCACCTTGTCCCCCAGGCGCTTGAGCGCGCCGTTGTTTTCACCGCGCACATCCACGCCGTTGACCAGGGCAAAGCTGGCGATCATCGCCAGTGGCGGCAACGCATAGTTGTGATAGGCCAAGGCCCGTTGCTGACGCTTCAGTTCGTTGGGCAGGTAGCCCTGGGCATCGACCTGATTGACGCCGACCTTGTATTCCTTGATCGCCCAATCAAACAGATCGCGACGGTTGGTGGCGACGGACGTGGCCATCACCGACCAGGCGGCCCAGTACGAGTGGTTGTTGGTTTTTTCCAGGGGCAGGTTGTCCCAGTCGCTGACCACTTGCTCGGCCAGTCTGTTGAACCAGGCTTCGATCAACTGTGATTCCTGCGGGTGTTTGGCCAGCGGTTGCGACTCGGAAAACTTCAGGCGCACATACGCCGAGGCCATGCTGCCCAACGCCCATTTGCGCATGGACTTGCCGGTGTGGTTGAAGTCCTTGGACATCAACGCATCGGCCTTGGCCCAGCTCACCAGCCAGTTCAGGGTGCATTGCAATTGCTCCGGGCGACCGTCGCGCATGAACTGCATCACCCGCTTGCTGGTGTCTTTCTCCAGTTTGGTGATATCGGCGGTGCTGTCGCGAAAGGCTTTTTCCGACTGTACGTTCAGGGTCGAACGGGCCTTATCGGAGCCCTCGTATTTGCTGCGAAACTGCAGGGCCCCGGTGTAGGGCGTGGGCATCGCGTCGCAGTCATTCTTGAAGTCGCCGGTCTTGAACGCTTCAATCGGCGCGAAGTAACCCTGGGGCGGCCGCAGCGGTGCGGCGGCGTTGACTTGACCTGCAAACATCGCCAGGCCCAGCAGCGTTGGAATCAGTAACTTTTGCATAGGTAACCTCATTGCCCAAGTTGGGCGGTCTGCTGACCGCCGCTTGGGAACACGTTGCGTGTGCAAATTTTCGCTTCGACTTTTTGCGCGGCAGCACCCGCTTCGGGGCCCTGGACTTCCACGGCCAGCAGGTTCTGCGAGGCCCAGTCTTCATCGGTGCGCAGTTCAAAGGCGAAACGCCCGTCTGTCTCGGATGTTTCGGGCTTGTCGATCTTGATGTCCTCGTGGCGCCCGTTCATGTACCAGAGGGTGGCTTGCAGGGTTTTCACCGAGGGATCGGCGAAGCGAATATCAACCTGATGGCGGCTGTTGCGCAGGTCCATGTTCTTGCTGTTGACCATCAACTCGTTCTTGCCCGGCTTGAGCGTGGTGCTGGCGCTCATTTGCGCCGGCTTGCCTTCGCAGCCGTTGTCGAGCAGGGCCATCATCTGGCGATAAGTGGTTTCCTGGTCCAGGCGATACAGCGGCGAGAACTCCCAGATCAGGATCTTCGGCGGGCTTTTCTGGAACTCTTCGCTGCCCAGGTACTGGATCATCGAACCTTCCAGGCCACCGCCGGGGAAGGCGACGTTGAGGATGTCGGCACCGATTTCCTGTTCCAGGAAACCGGCGAAGTTGTAGTTCTTGCCGCTGTGGCTGGTGCCCACCAGCGTGATCTGCGGGTTGCCGGAGTCGCCGAACAGGTCGCCGTCCGCCGCTTCGCCCTTGGGCTCGGTGCTGAACTGGTCCATGTACTGGATCGCGTAGCTGGTGCCGCATAACTGCCCGGCCATGTTGTGCAGGGTGCCGGTCTTGCCCATGCGTCCGGATTTCTTGGTCTCGAATTCGCGCTGGGGGATCCCGGCGAATTCGGGCATGGCGCGCACCTTGGCACCGACGATTTTTGCGGTGCGCTGGGCGCCATACGGGGTCCAGTGCTGGTCGCCACGGAAGTAGAAATCATGGGCCGGCAGTTCGTCCGGTAACTGTTCATTGGTCAGCGGCGACAGGTCCGGCACCACGTAGCCCATCTTGGCAAAACGCCCGAGCATGGACTTGTAGTTGCCCAGCGCCTTATCGAAATCAAAGCGCGCTTTTTCCGCCGGGTTGAGCTTGTTGCGGTTCACCAGGCCACGGGTCGGCTGGTAGACCACCACCAATTCCACGCCCTTGCTCTTGAACGCATCGTGCAACTGTTGCATGCGCTTGTAGCCGGCCGGGGTGGTGTCGAATTCGGTACGCAGGTCTTCCTGGGTCCGGAACAGCCAGTCGCCCTGGGCCTGTACCAGGGTGGTGAAGTTTTGCTGGTAGCGAGTGGTGTAGTTCTTTGCGTCGTGCGCCGCGGGGCACAGGTTGCAGCACGGCTCGGCAGTGAAGTTTGGGGCCGGTGCTTGATCGGCGCGCACGCTATGGCTGGCGGCCAGGATGCCAAGGGTCAAACCCGAGAGGCTGAGCAGTTTGATCATGTGTGGGTGCATAAAGGTCATCCTCAGTCCTGCAATGGGGTCTGGCGTTCGACAGGGTCGATCAGCACGGCTTTGCGCTGGCGCACCAGCAGGTCGAGAATTTCATCCTGGCGCTCGCCAAGAATCCCCGAGAAGCTGATGCCGCTGGATTTGGTGGGTGCGAGCATCGATACGCGAAACAGCTCAATGCTCAGCGGCGAGTCGATGGACAACGGCCCGCTGCCGTTGGCCGCCAGCTCACCGCCGACGACGATCAGCGAGACCTGGGCGTCGAACGGGTCGAGGGCGATGTCGCGGTCGGTGTCGGTCAAGTCCTTGATGTGCCCGTAGACGCCGGTCAGGCCGTTGGCCATGGCGACGTTTTCGTAGAGGCGGATATTCACGCTGTTGCGCACGCGGATCCCATGGCGGCGGTTGCTGATCACGCGGTTGCCCCACAACAGGTTGTCGCCGCTCTCATAGAGGGTGATGCCGTCGGTGTGGTTGCGGTAAATCTCGTTATCGGCGATCAGGTTGTTCACGCTGTTACGGTCGATCACCAGGCCCGAGAGCTTGTTGTCGTAGCTGCGGTTGTTGAAGATGAAGCTGTCGTTGACCTCACGGGAAATAATGATGCCGTGCTTTTTCTTGGTGCCGTACACGGTGTTGTCGGCAATGATCAGGCCGTGGGAACGGTCGTGGGGGTCGATGCCGTAGACGATATTGTCTTTGTAGGTGCTGCCCTTGATCACAAACCCGGTGGTCTCGTAGCAGTAGAAGCCGTACCACATGTCCGAGAACTCGGAATCGACAATCCAGCCGGTGGGTTCCGGGCGCTTGAGCACCTTGGCCATGTTCGGCGTGTACTGGGAAATACTCACGCCGTAGGACTTGCTGTTGGCGTAGCCGAAGCTGGCCATCTTGCTGTTGACGATATAGGTCTGGGTACCGCCCCAGGCCAGCAGGAACGGGCGGAATTCCTTGGGCGAGCGGAAGGTCGCCGGGCCATTGGTCTTCTCACGCCAGCCGGTGATCTTGGTATCGCGCACAAACAGCTGGCCATCGTTGACCAGGAACGAGCCGGCCTCCTGGGACAGGCGCAACTCCTGGGTCTGTTTATCGATTTCGAGGATGCCCTTTTCGCCGACCACAATCGGTAGCTTGGCCAGGAATACCCCGGGCGAGGTTTCGCTCAGGTATTGCTTGGGCACCTTCTTGAGCAGGTCCTTGAGGTTCATGTAGCCGTCGTCGATAAAGATCGCCTGGGGGATGCCGTGCTGGCGCACCACCCATTCGGCCATCTTGTTGTCGCCGCCGATGAAGTCCTTGAGGGCGTTCTCCTGCATCATCCGACGGATGCTGACCTTGCCGGCCTTGCTGCGTACGATCTTCTGCGCCACGGCCTCGGCGGTGTAGCCCGACAGGTCTGGCAGCGCCGGCTTGGGCATCTCCAGCGGCGCGGTCGGCGGGCTGGTGATGGTGTAGGTCTTGGCCTGTTGCAGTTCCTTGGCGATGGTGGGCGCCTTGACCTGCGGCTCGACATTGGCAAAGGCCGGGGCGCACGCCAGCAGCATTGCCGCAGCGAGCAGGGCCGAGCCTTTGAGGGCGTGAGGATTCATTGCGCAGGCTCCCATCAGAAGCGCCAGACTACGTCGACAAAGGCGCGGTGCATGTACGAGTCGACTTGCTTGCCATAGGCATCGCCCGGTTTGAACACGCCGCCACGAAAGCGCACCAGGGCCGACGGTTCGTCGATCGACTGGCTGAGGGCTGCGGGCAGCAGGCCTTTCTTGAAGTATTTGGTGACCACCAGGTCCATCTCCTGGCCAAGGTCCTTGTTGCCGTCTACCAGCGGCAGGGAGGCGCTGGACAACACGGCGCCGGTGACGTCGTCGTAGTTGTTCTGTACCGCATCGATGCCATTGCTGCCCACTGGCTTGTTGCCGTCCACGCGCCAGAACTTGTGGTAGACCAGGCTGGCGTCGTAGTCGTCGCGCAATTGCCAGGAACCAAACAGGCTCATGGACTGCATATTGTTCATCTCGCCGCGAAACGCCTCGCCAAAACGATGCACCCGCGATTGCGTGCCGGTGAAGTTCGAACGGTTGCTTTGCAGGCCGTTCTGCTCGTAGTCGGCGCTGGCGCGGGCATAGGCCGCGCCCACTTGCCACTGCGGGTCGAGGCGCAGGCGCACGCCGAGGTCAGTGGCCCAGCCGTCTACATCCTGGTTGCGCTTGGCGTTGGCTGGGCGTGTGCCGTCGGCGTTCAGCGCGTTGACGCTGCTGCGGTCGCCCTGCATGCCGGTGACGCTGGCCCAGTAGTTGACGGTATTGGTGTTGCGCCAGTTATAGGCGTCGCTGTTGGCCTCAATACCGAGCCAGGTCAGGTCGCCGTTCTGGCGCTTGTCCAGTGGGTCGGCGGCCACGCCCGGTTGTGGGTAGTCGAGCTTGCCGTCGTCGTGGGTGTGATGCCCGCGCAGGCCGACCCAATGGCCGGGAGTCCACTGGTAGGCTGCATCGGCATACAAGTGCTGGCGGTCCTTGTCTTCGGGAGACAGTTCCTTGAGGTCGGTGCGGTACTCGCTGAAGCGTTCGGCAACGCCGACATTGGCTTTGAGCAGGGTGGTGTCGAAGGTCCAGTTCAGCGCTTCGATATTGGTGTCGCGCCACTGCCCATCGTTATTGCGCAGGCGTTGGCGGCCGAGCTTGAGGATCTCGCCAGGGTAGGGCGTGAAACCGCTGTAGCCGACCCAGAACTCGCGCAGGGCCAGGTAGTTCTTCTTGGTCTTGCGATCGTTGTTGCTCGACTGCTCGGTAGTGTCGCCATCGGACTGTTGCAGGGTATCGGTCTCGATGATGTCGCTGGACGCTACTGCCTGGCCCATGGCGTAGGCGCTCCAGGCACCGCTTTCGCCATAGATCCACGGGCGTACATCCAGGCCGATACCGTTGACGTCGCCGCCACGCTGGGTGCCCAGGTCGCGGTCATCTTCGGACTGACCGGTGACTTTCACTTCCAGGCCGAAGTTCTTGTCTTCGGTCAGCGCGGCCAGGGTCGGACACGACCACAGCAGGGCGAAGGTCAGGCCAATACCGGCCTTGACGAATGGATTGAGTTTCATAGGGATTCCTCGCCGTCTTCTTGCAGGGCGTGCAGTTGCAGCGTGCTTTGGCTCAGGGCGCCACGGGCGGCCAGCTCTTGTTGCAGCAGGCGCTGGCCCTCGGCGCGCTGGGCGGGCGGCAGTTGTTGTTCAAGTTGCGCGGCCAGCTCATTGGCCTGCGGGGTGTCCTGGATCTTGGCCAGTTGGCTGAACACATAGGCGTTCAGCGGATCGGGCTGAGTGCCCTTGCCTTGGGAAAACAGCTGGGCGATGGCGAAGTCGGCGCTGTTCTGGCCGTTGCGCGCTGCAGTCAGCAAGTGATCCAGGGCTTTTTGCGGGTAGACCTGGCCGAGGTAGCCACGGCGGTAGATCTGGCCGAGGTAGTAATCGGCAGCCACTTCCTGGCCCTGGGCTTTCTGGAAGTGCGCTTGCGCGGCCTTGGCATCGGCCGGCACCCACTTGCCTTCGTAGTACAGCTTGCCCAGCAACAATTCGGCGCGGGGTTGGTCGGCGGCACGGCCGTTGTCCAGATACTTCATCATCTGCTCGACGTCGCCCAGTTCCGGGAAGTCGTAGAGCAACTGCGCGAGGCTGACCCAGGATGCAGGGTAGCCTGGGGCGATGTTCTCCAGCAGGGCCTGGGCGGTTTTTTCGTCAGTCTTGCCCAGTGAGGCATCGCCCAGCACACGGGCCACACTGTCGACCCGCTGGGCGGTGACGGTGCCACGGCTGTAGTTTGCTTGCATCTGCTTGAGCAGTTCGGCCTGTTGCTCAGCCTGGCCGCGTTTCTGGTAGACGGTGGCCAGTTCGACGTAGCAGATATCGGTACTGTTCAGCGCGGCCTTGCAGATTTTCTCGACGTCATCCAGGTGCTGGTCGTAAGTGCCCTGGGTGCGATACAGCAGCACCTGCGCCAGGCCCGCTTCAGGGTAGCCGGCAGTGCGCCAGGTATCGATCTGCTGCTGCGCGTTGACGCTGGGGAAATCGTGAGGGTATTGCAGGTACAGCATCGCCAGTGGGATCAGAGTGTTGCCCTCGCCATTGGCAAAGGCTTTTTTCAACAGGCTTTGGGCTTCATGGTGTTCGGCCTCGGTGGCGCCGGGCTTGGCCACCAGCAGGCGGCCCAGGCGGGCCTGGGCGCGTGGCGATACATCCGCTGCCGCGCGATAGGTGGCTTCGGCCTGCTTGATCTGCGCCGGGTCGCGGCTGCCGACCTGGATATCCGCGAGGCCGACTTGGGCCTCGCTGTAACCCAGGTCTGCCAGTTGCTGGTAATTCTGCGCGGCGGTGGCGGTGTCGCCACGCTTGAGTGCTTCATTGGCCAGGCGCTGGTCGGGCAGGCCGGCGCAACCGGCCAGGCTGACCGCCAATGCCAGCAGCGCCACAGGGCGGATGTGGGCGCGCGCTTTTGTGGGAGCTGGCTTGCCGGCGAAGGCATCGTCGCGGTTTGTCTGATGCACCGCGTCGCCTGCATCGCGGGCAAGCCCGGCTCCTACAGGACTAGGCTCCCACAGGGATTGTGTTGTTCTTGAAATAGGGTTCACAGGCATGTCCTCGCTTACAAACCAGCAGCCATGGCTTTATCGATCAGCCAGTTCAGGGACGGGCCACGGTCGCTGGTCACTTCCACCGGGCGGCCGGCGTAGAGGCTGTCCAACGGGGTATCGGGCTTGATCTGCACGCGGATGTCGGAAGACAGGTCGGCGCTGTTGAGGCTGGTGCTGCTGACGATGGTGCCGCTGCGCACTTGTTCCTCATCGGCCACCTGGAAGTTCACGCGGGTGCCAGGGCGCACATCAGCGAACTGGCGATAGGAAAAGCGCGCCTCGACATTCGCCTGGCTGCCGCGCGGCACCAGTTGGAAGATCACATCACCTTTGCTGGCGTACTGGCCGTCCGCGACCAACTGCTGGGCGACGATGCAGTCGCAGGGCGAGGTCAGGGTGCCGGTCATTTGCTTGCCGAACAGCTCTTCGACCTTGGCCGGTTGCAGTTGGTCTTCGTCCAGATGGCCCTTGAGCACATCGAGCATGCTGGTGCTGAAGGTCGCCAGTGGCGCGCCTTTGGCGGCAACGCCGTTGTCCTTGATCAGGCTTTGTACGGTGCCGTCGCGGGGCATGGTGACGTTCATCCCCGGCACGTTGACCAGGCCGGCCTGGGCATGGCTGACGAAGTACATGCCGTACACCGACTTGAACACGAACCCGAAGGCTGCCAGGCCCACCAGGAAAATCGCCAGGCTGAAGGTCACGGCGCGCAGGCGGCCGAAGGCGCTCATGCCACTGCCGCTGTCCTTGATCTTGCGCGCCTTGGTGAAGTTGTCGCGCTGCAGGGTTGCCAGCACGTCGCCCATGGTCACGATATCGCCCGACAAGTGCGAGGTGATCAGGTGGCGCAGGGTCGAGATGTCCTGGGCGTCGAGGTTCTGGAACTGGCAGCCGGTGCGGCCACTCTGGCGGTCGTGGGAACGCACCATCAATTCCACGTCCATCGCCAGGCCCAGGTTGTCGATCACAAATTGCAGGCGCGCCTTGTGCACATCACCGACTTTCAATGGTTGCTGGGCGGCATTGAAGGCCAGGCCGCCGGCGGACAGGTCGATGACACGCACTTCCATGGGTGTGCGGTCGGCGCCGAAAAAACGCAGCTTGGCCGGGATTTTTACCCGGGCGTGTTGGCGCTGGGCTTCGGATTCGTGGACAACGTTGGCGTTTACTTGACTGTTCATGGCGTACTAATTCCTAGGTTAATTCAGGCTTGGCAGGGTCAGACCATCATCAGCAACACGGCGACGAAAATGCTGCCGGCGGAGAAGGTCATGGTCCGAGACGACCAGGTGTTGAACCAACGTTGAAAGCTGGCCAAATCGCGGGTCAGTTTGGTGTCCTGGCGGGTCCAGGACTGTTGATCGAGGCGGAAGAACACGTAGATCTTCACCAGCGCGCCCATGATCTGGTTGTAATAGAGAATCGCCGGGTAGGCGGGGCCGATCTTGTGGCCGGAGCACGACAGCAGCAGGGTCAGGATCAGGCGGGTGATGCCGATCCACAACAGGTAGGCGAGGATGAACGCACCGCCGTACTTGAAGGTGGCGATGATTGCCACGGTCAGGCCCAGCAGGGAGGTCCACATCGACACGCGCTGGTCGAACAGCACCACGCTGGTAAACAGGCCCAGGCGTTGCATGCCCAGGCCCAGGGCGCGGGAGTTCTGGCGCAGGTTGTTGCCGTACCAGCGGAACATCAACTTGCGGCTGGCCTTGATAAAGCTCTTTTCCGGCGGGTGTTCCACGGTGTTGATCGCCGCATCCGGCACGTAGAAGGTGTCATAGCCCAGGCGCATCAGGCTGAACCAACTGGACTTGTCATCGCCGGTCAGGAACTTGAAGCGGCCCAGGCGCCAGTGTTGCAGCGAGTCGCTTTCCACATCGGCAATAAAACCGGGGTCGGTGACTACGCTGGCACGGAACACCGACATGCGCCCGGTCATGGTCAGCACGCGCTTGGACAGGGCCATGGAGCACATGTTGATGTGACGCTGGGCGAAGCGCAGCTTGTGCCACTCGCTCATGATGTAGCCGCCGCGCACTTCGCAGAATTCGTTGGTGGTCAGGCCGCCGACATTGCCGAACAGCTGGAACCACGGCACGGTCTTGCGCACCACGCCCTCGGCCAGCACCGTGTCGCCGTCGATCACTGCAACCACGGCGCGCTCGTCCGGCAGATGGCGGGAGATCGCACGGAAACCGAAGGCCAGGCCATCGCGCTTGCCGGTGCCGGCGATCCGCACGAAATCCAGTTTGACGTGGGCCGGCGGGTTCATCTTTTCCCAGAGGCTCTTGACCAGCAACTCATCGGACATTTCCACCAGCGAGCAGACCACGGTGGTAGGGAAGCCGCACTCGATGGCCTCGCGAATCACCGAGCTGTAGACCTGTGCGGTGGTCAGCGCGTCGATGCGGAAACTGGTGACCATCAGGAACACATGGGACGGGTCCGCCGCCTTGCCCAGCTTGCGCACTTTGCGCCGCAGGTGCGGGTAGACCACGTAGAGGAACAGCATGCCGCGAAAGAAATGCGTAGCACCCATCGAATAGCGCCAGATACCAACGGCGCCAATCAGGAAAATAAAATTCTTCGACTCGGAGTCGAACGTACTGGCTGGCAACAGCAGGGCGAGACCCATCAGCAGGCTCAGGAAGCACAGCCAGCCGGCGGATTGCAGTAGTACGTGTTTTAACTTGGACATAAGCGTCATCCGAAGGTGAAGAAGGCTTCGCGCTGCAAACGCTGGGGATGGGAACGCTGCAGCGCGAAACTTGCCGTTGCTGTTACCAACAAATGCCTTCGGTACGGCCCGTCACGCTGGTGGCCTTGGACATGAAGCCCACCAGGTCGACCACTTGCTTGCCGTGCGGGGCGTTCTGCGCCAGGGCACGGAATTTCTCGTCACGGTTGCCGAGGATGATCACGTCGCTGTTGTTGATCACATCGTCGAAGTCCGAGTTGAGCAGGGACGACACATGGGGGATCTTGCCTTCGATGTAGTCCTTGTTCGCACCGTGGACACGGGCGTACTCGACGTTGCTGTCGTAAATGCTCAGGTCGAAGCCCTTGCCGATGAGCATTTCCGCCAGCTCTACCAGCGGGCTTTCGCGCAGGTCATCAGTGCCGGCCTTGAAGCTCAGGCCCAGCAGGGCGACCTTGCGCTTGTCGTGGCTGGAGACGATGTCGAAGGCGTTCTGCACCTGGGACTCGTTGCTGCGCATCAGCGAGTTGAGCAGCGGCGCTTCCACGTCCAGGGCGCCGGCGCGGTAGGTCAGGGCACGCACGTCTTTTGGCAGGCACGAGCCGCCGAAGGCAAAACCCGGGCGCATGTAGTACTGGGACAGGTTCAGGGTCTTGTCCTGGCAGACCACTTCCATCACTTCGCGACCATCGACGCCCACGGCCTTGGCGATGTTGCCGATCTCGTTGGCGAAGGTCACTTTGGTCGCGTGCCAGACGTTGCAGGTGTACTTGATCATCTCGGCGACGGCGATGTCCTTGCGGATGATCGGTGCATCGAGTTCTTCGTACAGCGATTGCAGGACATCGCCGGAGGCTTTGTCGAACTCACCGATGACGGTCATCGGCGGCAGGTCGTAGTCGGCAATGGCGGTGGATTCACGCAGGAATTCCGGGTTGACCGCTACACCGAAGTCGACACCGGCTTTTTTGCCGGAGCAGTCTTCGAGGATCGGGATCACCACGTTGGCCACGGTGCCGGGTAACACGGTGCTGCGCACCACGATGGTGTGACGGGTGGTCTTGTCACGCAGGACAAAACCGATCTCGCGGCACACCGCTTCGATGTAGTTGAGTTCCAGGTCGCCGTTTTTCTTGCTCGGTGTACCGACGCAAATCATCGACAGATCGGTATCGCGGATGGCTTCGGCGAAGTCGGTGGTACCGCGCAAGCGACCGCTGGCAATGCCCTGGCTCAACAGTTCGCCCAGGCCCGGTTCAACGATGGGCGACTTGCCCGCGTTGATCAGGTCAATCTTGTCCTTGGAGATGTCTACGCCGACCACTTCATGGCCCCGTGCAGACAGGCAACCGGCACAGACTGCGCCCACGTAACCCAAACCAAATATACTGATGCGCATCGCATATACCTCTGTGTTTAACGAGCCATTAGATGGCTGGAGTTAATGTTTTAAAGCGTCACTCATGCATAAGGTTATGCCGTGAATAGACACAGCATTCCCGTGTACAGGCATGTTAAAAGTCGAGTGACTAACTAATGCACTCAAGTTGTGCGCAACTTGGCCTTGTTGTTGGGGCTTGCCCTGAAATGCAGCCAGCCTTCAGCGAGAAAGGTCTGGCGCCAGTGCCGCAAAGCCGTGATATGGGCATTAAGCCCTTGTCTATCAGTGCCTTGGGTTGTCTCACTGACCCATTTGGGTAGGCTCAGCCTTGGCCTTATAGGTGATGGTCATGCAACCTGATCGCCTGCCCTCAACTAAATAGTTGGTTGTTAGAACCGAAAGTAAACGTGTATGTGACAACTTTGCTACTTTCGGTGGTCGTTGTGTAAGTCATATCGCACAAGAGCAGAGATAATCGTTACCGGTGGTATGAGCGGCACTTGGGGGCATAGTTCCTGGCCGCTCATCCTGTTTTTCGAAATTTCTTGAAATATTGGCAAAGATGGCACTGGTACTATATTGATAGCACTTGCGGATTTGGCTAGTGGTTATAGGGAGTTGGCGCGGGGATATAGTTTTATGCCACTACTGTTTAAAAAAAGTGGTGCCACTACGAAAAAAACTGACGAATGTCGAGTGAAAGAAACGTTAGAGAATCTGAAGAAATATTTTTGACGCCAAAATAATGACGATTCTGCTGAAGGAATGTAGGACAAATGTGGGAGCGGGCTTGCTCGCGAAAGCGGTGCTTCAGTCAATCTATCCGGTGACTGATCCACCACTTTCGCGAGCAAGCCCGCTCCCACATTTTTATCCGCATTGTTCTTTAGATCGGGCAGCGCTTTATTCCGGTGCGTGATCGCGCAAAAACACCAGGTTATCCGGCTTGGACTGCTCGGCATTGAAGCGATAACCCTGCGCGTCGAACTGCTTGAGCTGGGCCGGGTCGTTGATGCGCTCTTCGATCACGAAGCGGCTCATCATGCCGCGGGCTTTCTTGGCGTAGAAGCTGATGATCTTGTACTGGCCGTTTTTCAGGTCCTTGAACTCGGTATTGATGATCCGCGCGTTCAGGGCCGGGCGCTTGACCGCAGAGAAGTACTCGTTGGACGCCAGGTTCAGCAACACGTCATCGCCTTGCTCGGCCAGTGCTTCATTAAGCCACTCGCTGATCTGTGGGCCCCAGAACGCGTACAGGTCCTTGCCACGGGCGTTGGCCAACTTGGTGCCCATCTCCAGGCGGTACGGCATCATCAGGTCCAGCGGGCGCAGCAGGCCATACAGGCCGGAGAGCATGCGCAGGTGTTCCTGGGCGTAGGTGAAGTCGGCTTCCTTGAAGGTCTGGGCATTCAGGCCGGTGTACACATCTCCCTTGAACGCCAGTAGCGCCTGCTTGGCGTTGGCCGGGGTAAAGGCCGGCGTCCAACTGCCGAAACGTGCGGCGTTGAGGCCGCCGATCTTGTCGGATACGTGCATCAACTCGCTGATTTGCGCCGGGCTCAGCTCGCGCAACTGCTCGATCAACTCCTGGGAGTGGTCAAGGTATTGCGGCTGGGTAAAGCGCGGGGTCGCAGGCCTGGTCTCGAAATCGAGGGTTTTGGCGGGGGAAATCACCATCAGCATGAAGTCGTCTCCTGTAATCGTCGGGGGATTCTAGGGGGTAGGGCGGTTTGACTCCACCTATCAAGCCAATAGCCACGCAATTTCTGTAGGAGCGAGCTTGCTCGCGAAAAACGCCAGGGCACAGCGTGCATGCAGGATGCCAGTGTTATCGTTGACGTTCTTCGCGAGCAAGCTCGCTCCTACAGAGGGACCCGTTGTGCGAATTGCGCTTTTCTTATGCGCCTGGCTGGTGTGCCTGGGCGCCCAGGCGGCCAGTGTGGATGTCGCCAGCCTCGACCGCGGCACCTGGCCGGAAAAACTCAGCAGCCCGGCGCTGTTCGATGTGGCGTCACGCGCCGAAATCCTGATGTTCGCCAACACTCTGCTGGTCAGTGAGGCCCTGGACGAACCTGCGCTCAAGCAGCGCCTGGGCCTGAAGATCATCAACCAGGGGGCTGTCGATGACCTGCGTCGCCACCTGTGGCAACGGCTGCTGGAGAACTACACGTTCGCCCAGCAAAGCTGCGAGCAGGACGCCTCGTTCTGCTACCTGGTGGAAAACATGGACGACTTGCGCGAGCAGGCCGGCAAGTTTGAAGTCAGCGACCAATCCTTCTATATAGGCTGGGCCGGCCCCAGTCGCATGTTTCACCAGCGCTACCTGGACGAGTTGCTGCGCAAGGCCGCGTTGTTCCCGCAGATCAGCAGCGAAGTCGCGCGTTTTGGTGATTTCGAGCGCAATGGCGATGAGCTTAACGACCGGCTGTTCCTGCTGACCTTTGACGGCGGCCCGGCGCCGGTCAACGGTAATACCGACTGGCTGGCCGATTACCTGCGCAAGCAGAAAATGACGGCCACCTTCTTTGCCCTGGGCAACAGCCTGCAAACACGTCTGGAGAAAACTTCGGCCGCCGATGTGCAGGCGTTGTATCAAGGCCAGTGCGTGGGTATCCAGGGCTGGCAATATCGTTCCCACAGCCATTGGGTCGATTGGCAGGACTCCATCACCCGCAGCGCCGCGCTGACCCAGAACCTGCTGCCGGAAAACTACGTGCCGCTGTTCCGCCCGCCCTATGGCCAGCGCCGGGCCGACAGCCAGGGCTTCTTCCAGGCCCAGGGCCTGCAAGTGGCGCTGTGGGATATCGACTCCCAGGATGAGCCTGGGTCGCTCAAGGCCGAGGAGTCGGCTCATCGCGTTTTGACGCTGATGTTGTTGTGGCGCAAAGGTGTGATTGTGTTCCATGACACCCAGGACAAGGCACGGGTCGCATTGCCTCTGTTGTTACAGGCCACGGCGCAAAGTGGGTTGGGTTGGCAGGCGTGTCGGGAGGCGTTTCGCTGAAAAACGCAAATGCCCGGCCCTGTTGGGGATGAGGGGTTTCTGGGGCGATTTGCCGCGACATTTCGATGCAGGCGGACTTCCGACTTTAACGGTGCATCGGGCACTCGGCTAGTGCTATTCGTCATCCTGAAAAATAAACTTCAAAAAAGCGTCAAAGTGCTTTTTTCTGTCATGGGTTTTGCGGTATTACGAAGTCAGATCGCCGAAACCTGCACCACAGGTGGCGTCTTCCCAGACTCCCTTTGCGGTGTATCCGGCGGTCGAATCGAGGCGCAGCACTGTTGTGGTATTGCGTCGACTGGCTCCCACAAAGGTGACCGAGTATGGATGATCATGGACGTACCCCTTCTTCCGACCAGCCAATCCTTTATGTGCTTGATACCAACGTATTGATCCACGATCCAAACGCGCTGCTTAATTTCGAAGAACATCACGTCGCCATCCCCATGATCGTGCTTGAGGAGCTCGACAAGCTCAAAAGCGGGCACCATAGCGTGGCCGCCGAATGCCGCCAGGCCATCCGCCTGATCGACAAGACCCTGGGTGAAGCTTCGCCTGAGGATGTTGAAGTCGGCGTACCGATCCAGCGTGGCAAGGGCGACCCCAAGGGCTTGCTGTCGATCCTGATGAGCAAGCGCAGCGAGCCCAACAGCCTGCTGCCGGAAAACCTCAACGACAACAAGATCATCAACCAATTGATCGACCTGCACGCGCGCGACAAGGACCTGCGCCTGGTGCTGGTGACCAAAGACATCAATATGCGCCTCAAGGCACGAGCGTGTGGGATCGCGGCCGAGGACTACAGTACCGACCAACTGGTCGATGACGTGTCGATGCTGTCCCGTGGTTATCACACCATGACCGGCTCGTTCTGGGACCGCGTCAGCAAGGTCGAGACCCGCCAGGACCATGGCCGCACCTGGCACCAGGTACAGCTGATCGACAACCTGCCGGCGGTGCATATCAACGAATTCATCATCGACGAACAGGGTTTTGTGGGCTGGATCAAAGAGATCCAGGTCGACAAGCTGCTGATCCTCGACCTGCATCAGGAACCCCTGTTGCACCAGGAAGCCTGGGGCCTGAAACCGCGTGACGTGTACCAGAGCCTGGCGCTGTACGCGCTGCTCGATCCGGACATCCACCTGGTCAACCTGACCGGTGCTGCCGGTTCCGGGAAAACCATCCTCGCCCTGGCCGCCGCCATCGAACAGACCATGGTCACCAAGCGCTATCGCCGCATCATCGCTACCCGCAGCGTGCAGGGCCTGGACCAGGAAATCGGCTTTTTGCCCGGCACCGAGGCAGAAAAAATGGAGCCGTGGCTGGGGGCGATCACCGATAACCTCGAAGCCTTGCACATGGATGATGAAAACACCCATGGCAGCGTCGACTACATCCTCAGCAAAGTGCCGTTGCAGTTCAAATCCCTCAACTACATCCGGGGTCGCAGCTTCCAGCAGAGCCTGATTTTGATCGATGAGTGCCAGAACCTTACACCGCACCAGATGAAAACCATCATCACCCGTGCCGGCGCCGGTTCCAAAGTGGTGTGCCTGGGCAACCTGGCACAGATCGACACCCCTTACCTGTCCGCGACCAGCTCCGGGCTGACCTACCTGACAGAACGCTTCAAGGACTTCCCGAACGGCGTGCACATCGCCTTGCAGGGCGTCCCTCGCTCGATTCTGGCCGAATACGCCGAATCCCACCTGTAGCCGTCAGTGTGGGAGCGGGCAAGCCCGCTCCCACATTTTGATCTGCGTTGGGTTTACAATCGGGGCTTCTGATCAGGAGTATCCCCGTGCTGACTCATCTCGATTCCCAGGGCCGTGCCCATATGGTCGACGTCACTGACAAAACCGTGACGTTCCGTGAAGCCGTGGCCGAAGCGCGGGTGCGCATGCTGCCCCAGACCCTGCAAATGATCGTCGACGGCGCCCACCCCAAGGGCGACGTATTTGCCGTGGCCCGCATCGCCGGGATCCAGGCCGCGAAAAAAACCAGTGATCTGATCCCCCTGTGCCATCCGCTGATGCTGACCGGGGTCAAGGTTGAACTCGCCGCCGAAGGGGAAAATACCGTGCACATCGTCGCCCGCTGCAAGCTCTCCGGCCAGACCGGCGTGGAGATGGAAGCGTTGACCGCCGCCAGCGTCGCCGCATTGACCATCTACGACATGTGCAAGGCGGTCGACCGGGGCATGACCATCGAAAACATTCGCTTGCTGGAAAAACTCGGCGGCAAGAGTGGGCATTTCAAGGCGGATCAAGCATGAGTATCAACGTACTGTTTTTTGCCCGCTACAGCGAAGCGGTAGGCCTGGACTCGCTGGAAATGGAAGGCAACTTTGCCACGGTCGATGCCGTACGCCAGGCGTTGGCAGGTGATCCAGGTTTTGAGGTGCTCAACGAGGCCAGCTTGATGTGTGCGCGCAACCAGGAACTCTGCGCCCTCGACGAGCCACTGCAGGCAGGTGATGAAGTCGCGTTTTTCCCACCCGTGACCGGAGGCTGAACATGGCCATTCGTGTACAGGTCGAGGCTTTTGACCCCGGTGCTGAAGTCAACGCGATGCACGCGGCCAATGTCGGCGTGGGCGCGGTCGTCAGCTTTGTCGGTTATGTACGCGACTTCAACGACGGTCTCGACGTGGCGGGCATGTTCCTCGAACACTACCCCGGCATGACCGAAAAAGCCCTGGCCAAGATCGCCATCGAAGCCGAGCAGCGCTGGCCGCTGCTCAAGCTGGAAGTGCTGCACCGCATCGGCGCCCTGGAGCCCGGCGAGCCAATTGTGTTCGTCGCAGCCGCCAGTGCCCATCGCCAGGCCGCGTTTGATGCTTGTGCGTTTGTGATGGACTACCTGAAGACTCGGGCGCCGTTCTGGAAGAAGGAAAATACCAGTGAAGGGGCGCGGTGGGTTGAGGGGCGGGACAGTGATCATGTGGCGGCGGGGCGTTGGAAAGCCTGATTGTTGATTAGTCGATGGTGCCTGTATAAACAAGCTGCCACGTCTGTGGTTTACGGTTATGACGATTGTTGAAGTTATTTCGAATTGAGCTACTTGACTGTCAATTCTGACAGTTATCTTCTTTGAATTTTTAGGATCTACTTTTTCCAAGGATCTGGCATAAAAGTGCGTGCTTTTTGGCTGGTTTCTATTATTTCTTCGGATAGAAATTCATGGGAGAGCGAGATGATCAGGCAATCGGCTAATATGAAACTTGCACATTTTAATGTCAGGTTTGCTGACGGTACTGATTATACGGATGCGCTTTATGCCAATGGGCATCATCAGCTTGAAATCGTTGTTGAGGTTATAAAGGAGGTCGTCGGCCGGTTTAACACTTGGGGTAACGTTCCGTTGACTGATAGTGAGCGTGCGAGTGTAGAAATTGTACCGGTACCAACGGCATCTGATGAGAGTAAAGCGGTCGGATGGATATGTGATACGGAGAAAAATAAATACGATCCAGGGCTTTGGAATCGTACAGGGGAAGATTTAAGTGAGCGAGTACCAAGAAGTGTTGTTGCCGATCCGCGCATAGAAATTGTCAAGCGATACATACGTGTTGAAGAGAATGCATCTCTCGAACCTATGCAGTTCATGGCGACAATTATCTTGGATGGGGAAAACGTCACCAATAGCTATTCCGAATGGCCGACGGATTTTCAATCATCGGTCTTTGTTGCGCCTGTCCTGCCGCCTGAGTTGCTATCTACCGAGCTTACAGAAACGGTCGACTATAATGCTTTTAATGTGGTTAATAAACTCGATGTGGATGTGTACTACTGGAGTGGTGTAAATGGTTTGCGTTTTGTTGATAATTATGGATTGATTGAGCCGTTGTTTGTGCCGAATGAGGGGTTGATGTTTCAAACTTCTTATGGTTTTTCGGGGATATTTAAAGGAGGGGTTTTCAAAAATCCAGCCGCACTATATTGGTATTTAGATACGGTCCACCAGCAGCTTCCTGATATAGAACCGGGCTCAAATCCGGTCATTCGGCGAATAAATGCTAGCATCATGTGTGCAGCTAAGCTTACAACGACGATACCTGAGCTTCCGCATCTTGATTCAAAAAGTAACTGGCGGCTTCGGGACAATTTCGGAACACTCCATATATTCAAGATAGTGCCGTATGAGAGTGGCAATCGGTTGTCGATAGTGCCCGTACCACTGAAAAGGAAGGTTCATTTTTTCCGCATCACACTTCCCAATGGGCAAGATTCAACTAACGCTCTTTATGCCAATAGCCGACATCAGTGCAAAGTAAGCATTGAGGTCGTTGTGGAGCGTGAGACGGTAGATGGTGGATGGGAGGCTGTACCCTTAACCCCCGAAGAAAAAGCCAGTGTGACGGTGACGGCTTATTCGGCGGATGTGAACCAGCCGCTTCCGCTAGGGTGGGCGTGTGATACGAATAAAAATATATATGAAATCGGTCTTTGGGAACGTAGTGCAGAACCTGCAGGAGAGCAAGGCCCGCAAAGGCATGCAGACTCACCAGCTTCAATAGAGGTCATTGATCGTTATATGCGGCTGTTGGCAGGCTCTTCTGTTGAGTCTCGACGGTTTATGGCTAAGATAGTTGTAGGCGGCAAGGTCTATACAACTAACTTCAAGGATGGAAGTTCGGATTTCAATAGTTGGTTGCATATCTCCCCTCAGCGGCCTTATCGAGTGAAAGTTGCTGATCTTCGGCAGACCAGGGATGACCCATTTTGGGATGGGGTTTGGAAGATTGATATTGATGTTTATTATTGGTTGCCTCCTTCGGGTTTGAGGTTTGTCTCCCAGTCAGGACTGGATGCGCCTCTGCAAGTTAGTCATGAGGGGGATTATTTTCATACATCCTTTTGCCAAAGGTCGGGTAGGGTTTATAGAAAGGTGGGGGTGGTTGTCTCTAAGAATATACCCGGATTGAGGCTTCGTTATAATGATATTCATCGGGACGCCCCCGGTCATTGGGATAATCCCTATATTGAGTTTAATCGTGTGAATACAATCATGCGTGCGGTATGGTTTTCTACAGAAAGACCCATCAGTCAGGGAAATGCCGGAACACCTTGGCGCTTAATAGATAACTATGGTTGTGAGCACTCATTTGTGATACGTGAAGACTGGAATACAATTTTGCTGGCGGATTATGAGAATTGACTTGGGTTTTATTAGTGTAGGGAGCATGTCATGAATGTTTACTCCAATGCTTTTAATTTCAGTTCATACTTAAGTGGGTCGGTCGATCCGCGTACTGGTCAATACGGTTGTCAAATCAACTTGGCGCAGTTGTCCCCTCAAGGAGCTCTTGAGGTCAATCGCAGTATTGCTTTGTCATTCTCAATGCTCGGTCCCGAGAGCTCGCTTTATGGAAAAGGCTGGCGATTGAGCAACACAGAGTTTGATCTTGCTACCTCAAAACTTACTTTACTCAGTGGTGAGCAATTTCAGACGCAAGGCATGCCCTCGGTCAAAGGGACGATGATTATCAAGGATCGAAAGCTCCAAGATCTGGTGGTGAAGCGCCCGGATGAAAGTACGCTCTATGTGATTTATAAAGATGGCACGATCGAAGTTTTGCAGCGCACCAACAGTACCCTCCCTTATCGGATCACTTCTATAAAATTCGAAAACGGTGAGACCTTAAGCTTTCGTTATTCCGAGAGTGGGGCTCTGGAACGTATCCTCAATCACAAGCAGGAAGAATTACTGGTACTGACTTACGGGAGTGGGCGCTTACAAATGGCTGATGCCCGGGTTGATGGCGGCCGTTATGCGCGTATGTTGTTTACGCAGTCTAACGGCCGCCTCACTGCGGTCACCGCTCCGTATGACCGTAATGGCGCGCCCGGGACAGCTGCCTATAATATTGTGTACAGGGATCCGTTTCGTAACGGCCTGGTTGCGATCGATCGGATGCAGCTGCCTATGGGAGGGGAGGAGAAAATCAACTACACAGAAAATGGTCATCAATATGCAAATAACCAGTTCATCCCCCGAGTGTCCAGTTGGACGCTGACTCCGGGTAGTAATCAGCCTCGTATCACCCGGACTTATGGGTACAGCCCAGGTCTTAACTTTACAGGGTTCCCTTATGCCGGCGGTTTTCGTGAAGGCGAAGACAATTTGTATCTGGTTGGCAGTGCCTATGACTATTGGACAGAAGAAAAATACCTAGACTCGGAAAACAATGATGCGGTGCTAAGTACTACCCGTACCACCTACAACAAGTTTCACTTACTGATCGAAGAGCGAGTCCTGCGCGAGGGGACGTTGACCACGACGAGCATTGCCTATAACACTAAACCTGGGCTCTTTCCGGCGCAGCCGGCCAATCTCCACCTTCCGAAAACCATCACCAAACAATATGTACTGGCCGCTAACCCAACAAGGACGGTGATTGAGAGTATCGAGACCGACGACTACGGCAACGAACTAAGCCGCACTGACGCTTCCGGAGTTCGCACCGAATACAGCTATTACCCGATCACTGGCGAGAGCGGCAAATGCCCGGCCGATCCTCATAACCTGTTCCAGCGTTACGTGAAGCAAGAGCGCCTCATCCCGGTTGGAGGTACGCCTGCTGCCCGGCTCACCGAGTACACCCACACTCGCATGCCACTAACCGGCGACAGTTATTTTGTCGTGCAGCAGTCGAGCAACCAGGCCGGTGTGTTCAGCATGCAACAAACTTACTACGACACACCTGTCGCGCTGGCCGGCCGGCTGAAGAGCACCACCAGCACCATTGGCGGGCAGTCGTTGGTCAGCGATTTCAGTTACACCATTACCGGCGATACACTTTCCGAAACCCGCCGCCTCAAGGGGCGTGAAGGGCAATGGCTGGAGTCGGCGCGCACGCTCTCACTGGTCAACCGTCGTATATTGTCGATGACGCGAGACGGTGGCAGCACCTTGGCCCTGGCGTTCGATGTCAGTGGCCGGTTGACGTCGGAAACGGCATCCCCCGGCAAGCCGCAGCAAGCGGCGCGGCGTTATGCCTACCATTTTGCGACGCCGACCAAACGTGCTCACCTGATCACTACCGATGCCCAAGGCAACCGCTCAATCACTTACTACGATGGCCTGGGGCGTCAGGTCGCCGAAGCTCAACTGTTGACCGGGGACCAGGAGCGTGCTGCAGGGACCTGGCTGTATGACGCGCTTGGGCAAATCAAGGAAGTGGTTAATTTCGATTACCTGACCGACGGGCAACGCTTGCTCAAAAGCACCTACTCCTACAGTCGTTGGGGCAATGCCAGTCGTGTGACCCGTGCCGATGGCTCTGTGGTGATTGATGAATACGATCCGCAGCTCAATATCAAGCTGGAGGGCATTGAAGGCGGCGAGCGTCTGCGGACGTCTTTCAATGGGCATAATCAGCCGGTAAAGGTGGAGCGTCTCGACACGGCCAATAACAGCGTTGAAGTGGAGTCGCGTACCTACGATGGCTTGGGGCGTTGCCTGTCAGTACGGGATGTCAGCAAAAACCTCACCGAATTTACTTATGACCCGTACGACCGCCAACTGACGGCCACGCAAAAACCGGTAGATGGGACCCCACAACGGTCACGTAAAACAGACTACGTCCCAGGCACCAGTGGAGAAATGGTCAGTGCACTCACTATCGATGGCAAGCGGTTGGGCGCCCGTACTTACGATAGCCTGGGCCGAATGACCAGCCAGGTACGCGGGACAGGGCAAGCCACGACCTGGGAGTACGAAGCGGGTTGGATGGAACCTATCGCCATGAACTCCCCTGGTGGTGGCCGTCAGACCCTGACTTATGACAAAGAGCTGGATGTACCGACTAAGATCGAAATGACAGGGCTACCGATCAGTCACTACCGACATGACCCGGTTACTGCTGCACTGGCTCGCTCGGAGACCAATAGCCTGGTCCATGAGGTGTTTCACAATGCGAGCGGGTATCTGGAGAAAGACGTTCAAACCGCCAATGGCACGGCGTTGACTGCAACGTATGGTTACTCCTCCGGTGGGCGCCTGCAAAATCAAGCCGCTGCCGATGGCCAGCAAAGCCAGTTTGTATACGACACCCGTGGGCGCTTTTCAAAAATGACCGCCGGCGCCATGGCCATTGAACAGAGTTACGACACGTTTAGCCGGCCGCAGACCCTGACCACCACCTACGACAGTCTGAAGGTCGTCACCAGGGTGTCTTATGACACACTGGGGCGTGAAGCCGAGCGCCGCTTTGAGCAGAATGGTGCGTTGTTGCAGACGATGACCAGTACCTATCACGGCAACAGCATGCTGGCGACACGCGTTCTTCGGGATGCGAGTTCACGTGTAGTGATCGGTGAGACATTCACCTATGACGCCTACTTGCGGTTGAAGACGTACCGTTGCGAAGGTCTTGAACATCCTAAGGATCACCAGGGGCGTGGCATCGTCGGGCAGGATTTCAGCTTTGACAGCCTCAACAACATCACCCGGGTGGTGACCACCTTTGCCGATGGCACGCAAGACACCTGCGTGCGCTATTTCACGGGCACCGACCCAACCCAACTGACCCGGGTGACTCATACCCGGCCGGTGCAGGATTTCACCCTGGCCTATGATGCGGCGGGCAACGTGAAGACGGCGCCTTCAGGCCAGGTCTATACGTACAATGGTTTTGATCAACTGACCGCAGTACAGGCCGGCCCCCTCAAGTACAGCTACCAGTACGATGCCGAGTCTCGCCAGGTAAGCGCCTCCAGAGGCAACGAGGCGCCTGTGATGCTGGCGTACTCTGGTGATCGCCTGGATGTTCTGGTTGAGGGGAGCAAAAAGATCCGCTACTTCGACGGTAGGGATCAGGTGATGGCGCGCAGTGGTGGCGTGGATGGGCCGCAACTGCATGTCAATGATGCCGCAGGCAGTGTGCGCGGCGTATCGGCCCCGGGGCGGGCTCATGTGCGGCGCCATTACACGCCTTATGGCGACGCGCAGATACCTCTGGATGACGGTAAGGTCCGTACCATGGCTGACCTGCAACTACCGGCGTTCAATGGTCAGCGACTGGATGTTGCGAGCAATCTCTACTTCCTGGGCAATGGCCAGCGTGCCTACGATCCTGACTTGATGATGTTTCTGCAAGCTGACCCACTAAGCCCATTTGATGAGGGGGGAATCAACGGTTATGCCTACTGTGCGGGCAACCCGATCAACCTGATCGACCCCAGTGGGTTGTGGCCGAATTGGTTGAAGTGGGCGTTGACCGGGGCGGCATTGGCGCTGTCGATAGTGACTCTAGGGTTCGCCGTTCCGGGGGTTATAGCCGCAGCGGCGGCGTATACGGCGGCGGCAACTGCGGCCGCGGTAGCTACGGCTGCTGCCGCTGCTACTGCGAAAGCAGCGCTTACTACGGCAATGATAGTTCTTGCCTCCAAGCTCGCGCTGGCTACCGCTTCGGGGTTGGGTGTTGTTGGGGGGACACTGGGTACTGCGGCGCTGAGCATCGCTGAGGTCGACAGGAAGATGGGCTGGGACCGCTCGCGCCACATCAATAACCTGGGATGGGCTTCATTCGGATTTTCTATTGCTTCATGGTCTGTCAGTCTGGCAGGGGCTTACACGTCGGCAAGCCTGGCCTTTAACGCAGCAGCCAAAGCCGGGGCGGCCAAGGATTTTATCAAGTACCCCGGTTTTTTTGATACCCCGGTAGGGAGTGGCATTCTGGCAGCAGGTAAGCGCATGGTGGGTTTGAGCTATAAGTTCACCGATAAACAGGGAATCACCACGTTCAGCAAGATTTACGGTGTCACCCGTTTTGCATTGCGAACCACCAACTTTGGCCGGGCAATAGAAGCCAGAAGTAAAACGGCACCCGCAACTCCGGCTCCTGAGGCGGATCCATCAAGTTTCTCGACTCAGCCCCAGCCACAAGCGACGGGCAGCCGTTTGACCGATATGCCGAGCAGCAGTGCCAGCTATTACCAGGCATTCAGAGACGAGGCGACACGTATTCGCCAACCGATCCTGGGGGAATTGTTTTAAGGGTAACCGATGAGGCAGGAGCGGGAGCATGGCGCCAATGGGTTTGCGTCATGCTCCCGCTCAACTAAAACGCCTGGGTGACAGCATCGCCTCGCTCAAACCTGCTTGTTGCAAGCACTCGGGCAACCCCAACCCACGTACCAGCGCCGCACTGGCCTGGCCCATCGCCGGTGAGGTCTGAATCCCATAGCCACCCTGAGCCGCCACCCAGAACAACCCCTCCACCTGCGGATCAAAACCGCAGACCAGATCACCATCGCTGACAAAACTGCGCAACCCGGCCCAGGTCCGGGCCGGACGGCGGATGGTCAGGGTCGTGGCCTCTTCAATGTGATAGATGCCCGTGGCGATATCCAGCTCTTCGGGCTGTACGTCGTGAGGTTCCACTGGGTCGGCATTGGCCGGTGAGCCGAGGAACATGCCTGCGTCAGGCTTCATGTAGAACGAGCCGTCGAGGGCGGCCAGCTCTGGCCAGTCATGAATATCCAGCCCGGCAGGCGGGGCGAACACAAAGGCGCTGCGACGCTTGGGTTGCAGGCCGATTTTCTGCGCACCGGCCAGTTCGCCAATATGATCGGCCCAGGCACCGGCCGCATTGATAATGACCGGCGCACAAAAGCGTTGCTGCGAGGTGCGCACTTGCCACAGGCCTTGATCGTCACGGTTGAGCTTTTGCACTTCGCTGCTAGTGTGGATCACGCCACCGTTGCGCCGAATACCACGCAAATAGCCCTGATAGAGCGCGTCGGTGTCGATATCACAAACCGTCGGGTCATAGATCGCGCCGTAGACTTTCTCCCGGCGCAGGATGGGCAGCATCGCCAGGGTTTCTTCGAGACTAAGCAGGCGGGTTGGCGGGACCAGGGCCTTGGCGCTCAGGTACTGGCGCTGCAGCTCGTCGGGGTCGCCGATAAAATCCACGAGGACTTCGCCACGGGGCATGAGCAATGGATGCTCGGTAAAACCTGTGGGCGGATGATCGAAGAATTCGCGGCTGCCCAGGGTCAGGGCGCGCACTTGCGGGGTGCCGTAGGCGGCGATGTACAGGGCGGCCGAGCGTCCGGTGGAGTGATAGCCCGGCATGGACTCACGCTCCAGCACGATGACGCGGGCGTGTCGGGACAGCCAGTAACCGGCGGAGGCACCGGCAATGCCGCCGCCGATGATGATGTAGTCGGCTTGGGTCATGGGTTCCTCCTGGAATAGGTACTTGAAGATAGCGCAAGACTAATGTGGGAGCGGGCTTGCTCGCGATAGCGGTGTATCAGTCGCCGAATCTATTGACTGATCTATCGCTATCGCGAGCAAGCCCGCTCCCACATTTTTTACCGCATTCCAGCTTAAGGGCGCTTGCGTTCTACGGCGCGCAACAAGTGCGTCGGCGGTGTCTCACAGCTGATCTTGCGCCCCAGCAGCGCCTCGATCGACGGCAACTGGTACGAATCATCTTCACCGGCAAAGCTGATCGACACCCCGGCAGCACCTGCACGCCCGGTACGGCCGATGCGGTGTACGTAGTCGTCCGGCACTTCCGGCAGGGTGAAGTTGATCACGTGGCTGATGCCGTCGATATGAATCCCGCGACCCGCCACGTCAGTGGCCACCAGCACGCGGATCTTGCCCTCGCGAAAGCCTTCCAGGGTCTTGATGCGCTTGTGCTGCGGCACATCGCCCGACAGTTGCGCGGCGTTGACGCCATCGCGCACCAGGCGTTCTTCGATGCGGCGCACTTCGTCCTTGCGGTTGGCAAACACCATGACCCGTTCCCAACCGTTGTCGTTGACCAGGTTGTAAAGCAGTTTGTATTTGTCGGCACCGGCCACGGCATAGATATGCTGTTCGACGTTTTCGCTGGCGACGTTTTCCGCTTCGATTTCGACGATGGACGGGTCAGTGGTCCACTGCTTGGCGAGGTTCATCACGTCTTCGGTGAAGGTCGCGGAGAACAACAAAGTCTGACGCTCGTTTTTCGGCGGGGTCTGGCGAATGATCTGGCGCACTTGTGGGATGAAACCCATGTCGAGCATCCGGTCGGCTTCATCCAGCACCATCACTTCAACCATGTCCAGATGCACGTCGCCGCGCTGGTTGAAGTCCAGCAAACGGCCCGGCGTAGCCACGAGGATGTCGCAGTGCCGCGCTTCCAGGTGCTTGAGCTGCTTGTCGAAGTCCATGCCGCCCACAAACGTCATGACGTTGAGGCCGGTGTATTTGGTCAGGTCGGCGGCGTCCTTGGCGATTTGTACCACCAGCTCCCGGGTCGGTGCGATGATCAGCGCCCGTGGCTCGCCCATGTAGCGTTCTTTGGGCGGCGGGGTCTGCAGCAGTTGGGTAATGATGGAAACCAGGAAGGCAGCGGTCTTGCCGGTACCGGTCTGGGCGCGGCCAATGGCGTCTTTGCCGGCCAGGGTAAAGCCCAGCACTTGTGCCTGGATCGGTGTGCAATACGGGAAACCCAGGTCCTGGATGGCGTGCATCAGTTCCGGGGCCAGCTTGAAGTCATGAAAGCGGGTCTTGCCCTCTTGCGGCTCGACCACGAAGTCTTCCAGTTTCCACGGCTTGACCACGGGTTTTGGCGCACGTTCGCGGCGCGGTTTTTCCACGTGTGCGGGTTCAGCGGGCTGCACGGCGGTAGCGGCTGGCGGCTGTTTTGGTGAGGCAACGGGCGCGGTTCGGCCAGGCTGTTTACCGTCATTGCGGCTGCCGGGAGCTTGGACAGGGGCGCTGGGAACAGGGGCGAGTGGTTCAGCCTCGCTTTTACCGAACATCTTCTTGAGTGCTTTGAGCACGGTCATCTCATCAATTGGTTAAGGAATGTACGCCGGCCAGTGTAATGCAAGAATCGGGCGCGGCGTAGTGTGTTGGTCATGCGGCTACACAATGCCTGGTTTTCAACCCAGGCGGCCGGCCAGCCAAGTGCCGATATCGCGGATTTCCTCGGGTAACACTTCGTGACCCATTGGGTATTCCTGCCATGTCACGGTGACACCACGCAGTTTCAAATGCTCGTAGGCACTGCGGCCCATGGCGTTCTGCACCACTTCATCGTACTGGCCATGCAGGCACAGCGCCGGAATTCGCTGCTGGCTCGCCGACAGTTCGAGCTCGTCGCTGAAGGTTGGCGCATAAGTGGAGAGGGCAAGCACGCCACCGAGGGCACCCTGCCATTTCACAAACGCGGCGTGTAGGACCACGGCGCCACCCTGGGAAAAGCCGGCGAGGAAAATTCGCGATGCGTCTATTCCGCTGGCTTTTTGCTGCTCGATCAAATCAATGACCATTTCGGCCGACTCATCCAACTGTTCTCGGCTGATGGCCCGTGCTGGGCTCATGGCCAATATGTCGTACCAGCTGGGCATCTCGTAGCCACCATTAATGGTCACCGCACGGCTCGGTGCCTGGGGCAAAACAAAGCGGGTGGACAGCAAGGTTTCTTGCAGCGCCTCGGCCACCGGCAAGAAGTCGTAGCGATCGGCACCCAGGCCATGCAACCAGATTACGCAGGCGTCTGCGGGCTTGGCGGGCTGAAGAATCAAGGGTTCGGTCATGTTTGCTCCATATATGTGCGTGCGCGCCGATGGGGGGCGTTGGGGTGGTGCGAAAAAGGTGATTCAGTTAACAAGATGTCGCATGGTTGACTGTTTTGCGATGGTTCATGGGCTGAAACGGCTCAGCTGCCACTCTGGTACGGCGCTTGCTATGCGTAGGTCGATGTCAGAACTTTCCGAGGACGGTAACACTATCAGTGACTGCCGCCTGTGGGATACCGCTGGAATGACAGCACCAGCCTCTTGCCGCTTGACCCTAAAAAAAGCCAACACGGGTCGATATCGCCTCATAAGGGTGCGCAGAGGTTGGCGCTTCGACACAACAAGAGCAACTGGAGGTTTGAATGAAGGTATTGAAGTCCACCCTGGCCATCGCGACTGCGGCGACCGTATTGGGTATCAGTGGCCTGGCCCAGGCCGGCGCCACTTTGGATGCGGTGCAGAAGAAAGGCTTTGTGCAATGTGGTGTCAGCGACGGCCTGCCGGGTTTCTCGGTGCCGGATGCCAGCGGCAAGATCCTCGGGATCGACGCTGACTACTGCCGCGCCGTGGCCGCCGCTGTTTTCGGCGATGCGACCAAGGTCAAGTTCAGCCAGTTGAACGCCAAGGAGCGTTTCACCGCGCTGCAGTCTGGCGAAGTCGACATCCTGTCGCGCAACACCACCATGACCAGTTCTCGTGATGCGGGCATGGGCCTGAAATTCCCCGGGTTTATCACGTACTACGACGGCATTGGCTTTTTGGTCAACAACAAGCTGGGCGTGAAAAGTGCCAAGGAACTGGACGGTGCAACCATCTGCATCCAGGCCGGTACTACCACCGAGCTGAACGTTTCCGACTACTTCCGTGGCAACAACCTCAAGTACACCCCGATCACCTTCGATACCTCCGATGAAAGCGCCAAGTCGCTGGAGTCCGGGCGTTGCGACGTACTGACCTCCGACAAGTCCCAACTGTTCGCCCAGCGCAGCAAGCTGGCCGCACCGAAGGAGTACGTGGTGCTGCCGGAAACCATTTCCAAGGAGCCCCTGGGCCCGGTCGTGCGTAATGGCGATGACGAGTGGCTGGCCATCGTGCGCTGGGTGGGCTACGCCATGCTCAACGCTGAAGAAGCCGGTATCACTTCGAAAAACGTCGAGGCTGAAGCCAAGGCCACCAAGAACCCGGATGTCGCCCGCCTGCTGGGCGCTGATGGCGAATACGGCAAAGACCTGAAAGTGAAGAAAGACTGGGTCGTACAGATCGTCAAGCAGGTCGGTAACTACGGCGAAGTGTTCGAGCGCAACCTGGGCAAGAGCACCCCGCTGGAAATCGACCGTGGCCTGAATGCGCTGTGGAATAACGGCGGCATTCAATACGCACCCCCAGTGCGCTGATCGCTGATGGTTCTATCACCCGGTGGGCCAACCGCCGGGTGATGTTCTGTTCCATTTTTTGCGGGGCACTTCATGCAAACTCAAATCGGCGCACCCAAGCAGAAGCTCAGCTTCAGCGATCCCAAAGTGCGCGCGTGGCTATTCCAGATCATCACCATCGTGGCGGTGGTCTCGCTGGGCTGGTACTTGTTTCATAACACCCAGACCAACATGCAACACCGGGGTATTACCTCCGGTTTCGACTTTCTTGAGCGCAGTGCCGGCTTCGGCATCGCGCAACACCTGATCGACTACACCGAATCGGACAGCTATGCCCGGGTGTTTGTGATCGGCTTGCTCAATACCTTGCTGGTGTCCGTGATCGGTGTCGTCCTGGCGACCCTGCTCGGCTTCATCATCGGCGTGGCGCGCCTGTCACCCAACTGGATGATCAACAAGCTGGCGACGGTGTATGTGGAAGTGTTCCGCAACATTCCGCCGCTGCTACAGATCCTGTTCTGGTATTTCGCGGTGTTCCTGACCATGCCGTTGCCGCGCAACAGCCATAACGTTGGCGATACCTTCTTCATGAGCTCACGGGGCCTGAATATGCCGGCCGCACTGGCGTCTGAAGGTTTCTGGCCGTTTGTCGCCAGTGTCGTCGTCGCTATCGTGGCGGTCGTGTTGATGACGCGTTGGGCCAACAAGCGCTTTGAGGCCACCGGTGTACCGTTTCATAAGTTCTGGGCGGGCCTGGCGCTGCTCATCGTGATTCCGGCGTTGTGTACCTTGGTCTTCGGCGCACCGTTGCACTGGGAAATGCCCAGGCTTGCGGGCTTCAACTTTGTCGGCGGCTGGGTATTGATCCCGGAACTGCTGGCGCTGACCCTGGCGCTGACCGTCTACACGGCTGCGTTTATTGCCGAGATCGTGCGCTCGGGTATCCAGTCTGTGAGCCACGGCCAGACCGAAGCTGCGCACTCCCTTGGCATGCGCCCAGGCCCCACGCTGCGCAAGGTCATCATCCCGCAAGCCCTGCGGGTGATCATCCCGCCGCTGACCAGCCAATACCTTAACCTGGCGAAAAACTCGTCGTTGGCCGCCGGTATCGGCTACCCGGAAATGGTTTCGCTGTTTGCCGGCACGGTGCTCAACCAGACCGGCCAGGCCATCGAGGTCATTGCCATCACCATGAGTGTGTACCTGGCGATCAGTATCAGCATTTCCCTGCTGATGAACTGGTACAACAAGCGCATTGCGCTGATCGAGCGGTGAGGAAACACCCATGAGTACGCATACTTTCAAACCTGATATGCCGCCGCCGGGCAAGGTCTTCGGCCCGATGGCATGGGTGCGCGCCAACCTGTTCTCCAGCTGGCTCAACACCCTGCTGACCTTGCTCGCGTTCTACCTGGTGTACCTGGTTGTACCGCCGATTCTGCAGTGGGCGATCCTCGACGCGAACTGGGTGGGGACTACCCGCGCCGACTGCACCAAGGAGGGTGCCTGCTGGGTATTTATCCAACAGCGTTTCGGGCAGTTCATGTACGGCTACTATCCCAGCGACTTGCGCTGGCGCGTGGACCTGACCGTGTGGCTGGCCATTGTCGGCGCGGCGCCGTTGTTCATCTCGCGCTTGCAGCGCAAGGCGGTCTACGGCCTGGGCTTTCTGGTGGTGTACCCGATCGTGGCTTTCTTCCTGTTGCATGGCGGCGTCTTCGGCCTGACCAACGTGGCGACCAGCCAATGGGGCGGGCTGATGCTGACCCTGGTGATCGCCACTGTCGGCATCGCCGGCGCCTTGCCGCTGGGCATCATGCTGGCGTTGGGGCGGCGCTCGAATATGCCGGCGATTCGTGTGATCTGTGTGACCTTCATCGAGTTCTGGCGCGGCGTACCGTTGATCACCGTGCTGTTTATGGCCTCGGTGATGCTGCCGCTGTTCCTGCCTGAAGGCATGAGCTTCGACAAGCTGTTGCGCGCGTTGATCGGGGTGATCCTGTTCCAGTCGGCCTACGTGGCAGAAGTGGTGCGCGGTGGCTTGCAGGCGATTCCCAAGGGGCAGTACGAAGCGGCCGCAGCGATGGGCCTGGGCTACTGGCGCAGCATGGGCCTGGTGATTCTGCCGCAAGCCTTGAAGCTGGTGATACCGGGCATCGTCAACACCTTTATCGCGCTGTTCAAGGATACGAGCCTGGTGATCATCATCGGCCTGTTCGACCTGCTCAACAGCGTCAAGCAAGCCGCTGCCGATCCCAAATGGCTGGGCATGGCCACTGAAGGCTATGTATTTGCGGCCCTGGTGTTCTGGATTTTCTGTTTTGGTATGTCGCGCTACTCCATTCATTTGGAACGCAAGCTCGACACTGGCCACAAGCGTTAGGAGTTCTTTTGATGAGCGAAGCAATCAAACAGCCGGTGAGCCCTGAAGGCATTATCCAGATGCAGGGCGTGAACAAGTGGTACGGCCAGTTCCACGTGTTGAAAGACATCAACCTCAACGTCAAGCAGGGCGAGCGTATCGTCCTGTGCGGCCCGTCGGGCTCGGGCAAGTCTACTACCATCCGCTGCCTCAATCGCCTGGAAGAACACCAGCAGGGCCGCATCGTGGTCGATGGCGTGGAACTGACCAACGACCTCAAGCAGATCGAAACCGTGCGCCGTGAAGTGGGCATGGTGTTCCAGCACTTCAACCTGTTCCCGCACCTGACCATCCTGCAGAACTGCACGCTGGCGCCGATGTGGGTGCGCAAGATGCCCAAGCGCAAGGCCGAGGAAATCGCCATGCACTACCTGGAGCGCGTGCGCATCCCGGAGCAGGCCCACAAGTTTCCGGGGCAGTTGTCCGGTGGTCAGCAACAGCGCGTGGCGATTGCCCGGGCGTTGTGCATGAAACCCAAGATCATGCTATTCGACGAGCCGACGTCGGCCCTCGACCCGGAGATGGTCAAGGAGGTGCTGGACACCATGATCGGCCTGGCCGAAGACGGCATGACCATGCTCTGCGTGACCCACGAGATGGGGTTTGCACGGACCGTGGCCAACCGGGTGATCTTCATGGACAAGGGCGAGATCGTGGAACAGGCGGCGCCGAATGACTTCTTCGACAACCCGCAGAATGAGCGGACGAAGTTGTTCTTGAGCCAGATTTTGCATTGATCGATGTTTGAAAGCATAAACCCGGCCTGGCGCCGGGTTTATTTTTTTGGGCTAGGACGTTTTGAGTGCTTCAGCGTCGTTGTTCACCGTGTAGGTGAATGCACCGCGCATATCAGCGCCGTCCGCCAGGGTTTTTGCGTCTGCCAGCAAGTGTGGGTGACGATCCAGTAAGCGCATCAACAGCACCAAGGGTTTGGGCGCCAGAAGCTCGCCGCGCTCGTACCGGGAGAACGCGTTGTGACCGCCCCCGGACAGCAATTGCACCGCTTCCTTTTGTGTAAGGTGCAGTTTGCGGCGGGTGCGTTTCATCTCGGCGCCGATCATTTGCCGGGCGGCGAGGGTCAGTTCATCTTTTGCCTCTGCGTAGCGATCTGCGCTGTCGTTGTCAGGATCCCAGAAACCGTCGCCGCAGACCTCGCATTCCCAGCCTGAAAGGTTGTCGACCCGTCGCTCCATGCCTTTGACGCTGATGGTTTCGCTGCGGCCCTCGAAATAACTCAATGCATCGGGGGCGCCGCAGATGTAGCACAGCTCAGTTTTTTTCATGGGTTTTTCTCCTTGAAGGAGACTACTGGAGGTCTTCCGTCTGTGCGGTAAGTGACCTTGATGTAAATCTCCCTATCTTTTGAGTAAGTGTGATACACGTCCTGCCAGACTCTATGGTCTCCATAAGTGGTCATCGACTTGTACAACCTCCAGTTTTGTAACTCATAGATGACGCCCTGCATTTCCTCGATGCTGAAGCCGAGCTCCTCACCGCACTCTTGTGCTGCCCGGGTAAACGCTTTCTTCCCAAGCCGCCTGACATCAGCCTTTATCACCGCCAAATCGTAATGAGGTGTGTACTTTTCCATAAGACACCTGACTCCAATAATTACCCTTTAAGGGTAATTTTACTAATCGAAAATTCCGCTCCTTTACTCGCCTGAAAACCCTAGTGCGTTGCTTCTGTGGGCAACTCCGAATAGGCTGTACGAAAATTCATCCTATGATTGGACGAAAGCGAAAATCCGATGACAGACATCGCTCCGCTGATCAAACGTTCCCTGGTCGACCAGGCCCTGGACCAACTGCGCCAGCGCATCACCCAAGGCAAGTGGGCGATTGGCGAACGCCTGCCCACCGAGCCCGAGCTGTCTGCCGAGCTGGGCATCAGCCGCAACACCGTGCGCGAGGCCATGCGGGTGCTGGCGTTCTCGGGGTTGATCGAGATCCGCCAGGGCGATGGCAGTTACCTGCGCTCGATGACCGACCCCTTGGGGGTAATGAACGCCATGTCTCATTGCACCCTGTTCCAGGCCCAGGAGACGCGGCAGATTCTCGAAGTCGAGGCCATTGGCCTGGCCGCTTTGCGCCGAACCCCAGAAGATTTACGACGGTTGCGCGAAGCGTTAGACGCCAGCGGCGAGCACTACCATGGTGATCTGGAGCACTACATTCGCTGCGACCTGGTGTTCCACAAGCGCTTGGTGGATGCCGCTCACAACCCGGCCTTGAGCGAGTTGTACCAATACTTTTCCAGCATCGTCGGCGCCCAGTTGCGCCAGACCCTGAACATCAAGCCACGCCGCCAGGCGGTGTTCGACCTGCATGTCGAGCTGCTTGAGGCCGTGGAGCAACAGGACCCGGAGCGCGCCAAGGCATTGTCCCGGCAGTTGATCAATGAACCTTGACCCTGAGAGCGCCATGTCACGCCCAGAAAACACCCTTGAAGAATTGCTGATCGACGCCGAGGCCGACGACGAGATGGTCCAGCACAGCCCGCCGTTGGTGCATCGCCCGTGGCTGTTGCTGCTGGGCCTGATCCTGGTGGCGCTGAACCTGCGCCCGGCGTTGTCGAGCATGGCACCGTTGCTCAGCGAAGTGTCCAGCAGCCTGGGCTTGTCGGCGGCCCAGGCTGGCCTGCTGACCACCTTGCCGGTGCTGTGCCTGGGCCTGTTTGCGCCCCTGGCGCCGATCCTCGCCCGGCGCTTTGGTGCCGAGCGAGTGGTGCTGGGCATCTTGCTGACCCTGGCGGCCGGGATCATTTTGCGCAGTTCGTTCGGTGAGGTCGGGCTGTTCGCCGGCAGCCTGCTGGCCGGGGCCAGTATCGGCATTATCGGGGTGTTGCTGCCCGGTATCGTCAAGCGTGATTTCGCCAGGCAAGCCGGCACCATGACCGGTGTCTACACCATGGCCCTGTGCCTGGGGGCGGCGCTGGCGGCAGGGGCCACGGTGCCGTTGAGTCACTTCTTCGGCGACAGCTGGAACATCGGCCTGGGCTTCTGGGTTCTGCCAGCGCTGGTGGCGGCGCTGTTCTGGTTGCCGCAAGTGGGCCAGAAACACGGGGCCCACCAGGTGGCCTACCGGGTCAAAGGCTTGCTGCGCGATCCGCTGGCCTGGCAGGTGACCTTGTACATGGGCCTGCAATCGTCCCTGGCCTATATCGTTTTCGGTTGGTTGCCATCGATCCTCATCGGTCGAGGCTTGACCGCTACCCAGGCCGGGCTGGTGTTGTCTGGCTCGGTCATTGTGCAGTTGGCCAGCTCCCTGGCGGCGCCGTGGTTGGCCACGCGTGGCAAGGACCAGCGTCTGGCCATTGTGGTGGTGATGCTGTTGACCCTCGGTGGTTTGTTCGGTTGCTTGTATGCCCCACTGGACGGTTTGTGGGGCTGGGCGATTTTGCTCGGCCTGGGGCAGGGCGGCACCTTCAGCCTGGCGCTGACCTTGATCGTCCTGCGCTCGCGAGACGCCCACGTCGCCGCCAACCTGTCGAGCATGGCCCAAGGCTTCGGCTATACCTTAGCGTCCCTTGGCCCGCTCGCGGTGGGCCTGGTGCATGACTGGACCGGCGGCTGGACGGCCATCGGCTGGATTTTTGCGGTGATCGGCCTGGGTGCAATCGTCGCGGGGTTAGGCGCCGGGCGTGCGCTGTATGTGCAGGTCAGCAGCGAGAAGCTCTAGAGGTACACCACCTCCAGGGTCGCCGAGCCGTCGAGCAGGGTGTCGGTGCTCAGGTCCAGGTTCTGCCTGGCATTGATCACCGCCGCGACGTTGACCGTGCTGATCAACTCCTGGATCGCCGAAGGCCCGGCAACGCTGCCTTGGGTGTCGGTGAAACCCAGGTAACTGTTGGCACCGATATCGATGGGGTTGAGGTTGGATGTGCGCCAGGCCACCCCACCCGTGGTGGACTCGGTGCCGTAGGCAGTAGTGGTGCTGTCCACCTGGGTGTGGCGCGGGTCAAAACTCATGGAGTAAAGGCCGAGTCGATTGCCGCTGTGGTCCAGCCCCAGGCCGTAGTAAATCTCACTGTTGACCGTGGCCGTGCCATCACGGTTGTCGCGCATGCGCAGGGCAAAACGACTCGGGGCATTGCAGGCAATGCTGACTTGCAGGTATTTGATCGGCAGTCGTGTGCCCCGGTCGACGTTCAGGTCCTGTTGGGAGATCTTGCCGTAGTCAATCAGGCCGCCACTGGACAGCCGCGGCGTACAGGCGATGGGCGTGATCCGGCCCTTGACGGTCAGGTCCACGGTCGACGCCGCCAGTGCATGTTGGGCCGAGGGCAGTAGCAACAGGGACGAAAAAACCAGGCAGTACTTTTTCATGGGGTGGATTCCAGAGGCTAGAGGTAGATGATTTCCAGGGTGCCCGAGCCGTTGATGCGTACCACCGTGCGTAGATCCAGGGACTGGGTGGGGGCCAGGTAGGCCTTGATACGGACGGTACCGGCCAGGTTTTGCAACGCGATCGGGCCAAGGGTATTGCCGGCGCTGTTGGTAAATCCCATGAGGCTGTTGGCGGCGATAGGAATCTGTCGTGCACTGGAGCTGCTCCAGGCCTGGCCGCTGCTGGTGGAGTCCGTACGGTAGAGCGTGCCGTAGGCATCGGCGGTGAAATCCGCGGGGTCGATGTTCAGGTAGTAGCGGCCGATCTTGTTCCGGCTGTTGTCCAGGTCCAGGCCATAGGCGGTTTCATCGGTGCCGCCGGTCGCTGTACCGAAGCGGTTGTCGTGCATCAGCAGGGCGAAGGGCGTGGGCGCATCGCAACTGACAGAAAATTGCAGGGTACGGGTGGGCAGTGGGTTTTCGTTGGTGCTGCTCAGGTCCTTGGCCAACAAGGTGCCGTAATCGACCAGGCCACCATTGGACAGCTGCGGCATGCACGCGGCGGGTGCAAAGTGGGCGCGCAGGGTCAGTTCCCGGTAGCGACCGCTCTGGCGGCTATAGATTGTCCCTGGTACTTCCCAGGTGGTGGTGTCCTTGACCCGTGTGGCAGCGATATCGGCAAAGGCACTGAAGGTCAATTGCACGGAAAAGTGCTGGCCGCTGAGTACCGTATCGCCCTTGACCGGCGCGATGCCGTGGTTCGTGCGCCAGTTCAGCAGAGTGCCGCGAGCCACCGGCGGTTGGCCGAGTGCTGGGACCAAGCCAAGCTCCACAGCGTTGCCGTCCAGTACTGCGTCGCTGGCCTGGATCGCGTAACTGCCATGCTCGGTGAACTGCAGGCGCTGGGCATTGGCTGCCAGGGCTCTATAAAACAGACTCATATCGGCAGGTTGTGGACAGCTGAAGTTCAGGCTCATGCGCCGCTCACCCAGGGGGCGTTCAGACGCGCTGTCACGTTGGGCAATACGGCTCATCAGACCGAAGTCCAGCAGTGCTTCGCTGATGTTCAACTGGCATTCGTCCTCGGCGACGGCGTTGCTGGTGAATATCACCAGCATCAGCGTCACGGCCAGACGTGGCAGGGCAGAAATTATATCCATGGTGATTGTCCTCATGACTGATCACATCGGGCAGGTGCGGTTTCGAAATACACCCGCGGGTCGCTTTTTTCCGGCAACTCGAACCACAAGGCACAACGCGCCATTCCAGGTGCACTGACCCACAGTTGCGGTTGCTCAAGCACATTGGGCAGGAACACCTGGCCGCCGTCTTGAACCAGGGTCACGAACTCACCGCTAGCGGTGGTGACGGACGCCCCACGTGGCAGTGGCGTGCCCTGTTCGTTGCGCACGTAGAGCAATGCCCTGCGTGTCAGGGTCACGCCGAAGTCGACCCGATCCACGGCGCCGCGCCCGGCAGCGATCATCGCCAGGCCGTTGTTGATATCAGCGTTACGCGGCAGCGAGCGGGTCTGCACTTCCACCGGGCTGCGGCCATAAGCGCTCAACTGTGGCACCACGGCCTGGCCTTGCCAGTCGGTCCATACCGGACCGCTGGGGGTGCTCAGCTTGATGCCCTGCATATCGCCGACCGCGAGCAGGGCGAAGGTGTCACGCACCGGATAGGGCGACAGCGTTACGCCACCGCCATGCACCACCACACCGCCACGGGCACTGCCTTGATAACTTGAACGTTCGGCATCGGAGCGGCTGTAGCTGAAGTCGAGCTGGCTGTAGCGGGGCAGGGCCGAGAGGCCGAGGGTGGTTTCTACCTGCTGGTCGCGGCTGTCGTGTTCGGCGCTGACGCGGTAACTCAGTTGATCGTCGATCTGCTCGTTCAAACCGAGGCCGGTGCGGTGCTCGCCGCCCGAGTTGCGCACCCAACTGCGTACCCGACGGTTCTCGCCCAGGGGCAGGCTGATATTCAGGTACGCCGCATTGTCTTGCTGCTGACGGCCCCCCATTTGCCATTCCGCACTGGCCGACAGCGACACCCCACGCACACCGCTGCCCCAGGACACCAGGCCGCGGCTGCTGCTGTCGCCATCAAAGCTGCTGGAGCGCGAAACCCCGGCGCTGAAGGCGCCCAACCAGGGATGGGACCAACCCAGGGTGGCGCTTTGCTGATCGCGATAACGTGAGCGACGCTGCTGCGTAGTCTCGGGTTCGTAGGTGGCTTCTTCCAGCTCCCGATAGCCCGGTGTGCGCCAGGAATTGGCCACGCTGAACGACCATTGATCATTCAGGCGCTGGGACCAGGACAGGTCGGTCTGCAGCCCGCGGGCTTTGTCCCGTGCCTGCGCATCGGCGACCTGGCTGGACAGTTGCACTTGACTGTCCAGCCACGGCAGCCAGCCCAGGCTCAGCCCCGCCGCGCGGTATTCGCTGGACGCCAGCACGCCGCTGCCCAAGGACAGTTGCGGGTGCACGGCGCCGGTCCAGCCCGCACTGGCTACCCACGGATCCTCGCCCTGGGTATCACCGATGTTGCGCACGCGTCCCGCGGCCACTGAATAACCTGGCGCTGGCAACCCGAGGCCGAGCATGGCGGCTGGGACGGTGAACTGCCGCTCGTCACCGCTGCTTTCCCTGACGGTGACGTCGACGTCCGAGCGTGAATTCAAGCGTCGTACATCTGTCAGGGAAAACGGCCCGGCGGGGACCACTGTTGAGTGAATCAACGCGCCGTTCTGCCGCACTTCGACTTGCGCCGGGCTGTTGGCGATACCGTTGATGGTCGCGCCTTGGCCTTGTTCTTGAAGGGCCTGTTCGGTGAGTACCTGGACCCCCGTGATTTGCGCGCCGGACAACACCGGGTTGTAGAGATTGATCTGCCCGGCTTGCAGCACCGCCTGATGGCTGGCAAAGGTGCGTTGCGCATAAGCCTCCAGATGGGTGCTGCGCGACAGGCTGTCCTGCCAGGTCTGTACCTGGCGGCTGCGCACGATCCAGTCACCGGCATTGAAGCCGACCTCGGTATTGGCCGAGCCAAACCGGCTGTCGCCATCGCCAAAGCGATTGTAAAACCCGGTGAGATCGTAGTTGAGCAGGCCGGCAACGCCGCCGGTTTCATAACCCGAGATGTCCTGTTGCAATGGCCGCAAGGCCTCGGTCGGTACGACCAGAGAGACCGTGAGACTGGCCGGGTCGGGCTCCACCACGCTTTGTGGATATTGTGCGAGAAAGGCATGACAGGGGCCGTCGTCGCTGGGGACCAACAGGTTGGCAGCGTCCAACAGGGCACGGTCAAAACACAGCGTACCCTGTTGATCAAAGCCCACTTCCAGCCGCCCCCGGCGCTGGCCGTTGACCTGCAGGCTGACGGCATGCCGGCCGGCGGTAAAGCGCGGTGCGTCCAGCAACAGGCTGGCCAGTTGTGGATCAATACCACGCTGGTGCAGGGTCGTGGCATCAAAGCCTGGTCGTTCTGCGGCCCAGCCTCTGCCGGGCAACAGGGCGCATGCCAACAGCAGCGCGGGCAAGGCGATACGCGCAGGAATCTCGGGCACGGCTTTGCCGTCACGGTAGCTCAATACTGTTTTCACGAAGGGCACTCAAATGATGGGCGTTGGTGCGCCCTGGTGACGGTCTTCGAGCCGTCACTTCGTTATGCAGGCGCCGGGCGCCTGATGTTTAGTGGTCAGGTAATCGGAGCTTCATAGGCGGCGACTGCAAAGCCATACACCGTGGCCGGCTGCAGTCGGACTTTGCTGGCCGGGCCGCCGGTGGCTGGCACACTCAGGGTTTCTCCCGGCAACACGTAGGTGCGCGGCAGCATCGCCTTGCCGTCACCCGGGAGCAGGCGCAGTTCCTGGGCCAGGCGTACGACATACGGGCTGTCATTGCGCACCTGCAAGGTGTTGTCATTTAGCGACCAGGCAAGCCCGGTCCACGGTGTGCGATTGGGGGCCAGGCCCCTGGGATGAATGATCACCGGCAGGTTCTGGCGCACCGTCACGCCAACCCGCGCATGCCCGGCTTCAGTGGCTGGACGGCCCTGAGGCATGCCTTCGAAGATCGCCCGCTTGAGGCGCTGGGTGAGCAAGGGTTGCTGATTTTGCAGGATGAAACGTACCAGTTGTGATTTGGACGCCTCGACCCGCGATAGCGGTGGAGTGACCACCAACAACGGTTCGGTGTCTTCGGGAATGTCTTCCAGGGTGACGTGCAGCAAGGCGAGTTGACTGTCGGTGTTGGTGACCGACACGGCGGTTTCGCCATCGGCTTCGTAAATGATCACCACGGAGGTATCCGGAACCATTCCGTCGGCCTGTGCACACGTGCCAAACAGTAGCGTCAGGGCCGCGATACTGGCCACAGTTTTCAACAATGCTGTCGTCATGACGGGGTTTTCCATAGGGGAAATATGAAGAGCTCAGAGGTAGCGCAAATCCAGCACGATGGAGCCATCGAGGGGCACCTCCTGATTCAGGGTCAGGTATTGGGCAAAGTTGATGGCGGTGTCGATTTGCAGTTGGGCGCTTAACTGGCCGATGAAGTCGGGCTGCCGATCACCGGGGGGAGCAAAGCCGACGTAGGATCTGGGGGGGCATTGGGGGCCGGTGCCCAGGTTTCACCGTTGTCGCTGGAGGCCAGGGCTTGCATGGAGAGCGCGTCGCCCAGCGGGTTGCGATAAGACAGCGCCACTGACCCCAGGCGCTCGGCAGGCACGTGGATGTTTCTGCCCAGGCTGTAAACGCTTGGGCCCAGTGAGGACTCGGCTCGGTTGTCGACCCCTACCAGGGCAAACAGCATGGGCCTGGAGCACTGCACACTCAGTTCCAGTAAGCGGCTGGGCAGCATGGTGAACTCACTGGGGTTGAGGGTATGAGCAGGAATTTTTCCGTGATCGACCATGCCCTCGTCTGATAGCTCGACGTGACAGGCATCCGGCGTCAGCCGCCCGGTCACGGTGATTTCGACAAAAGATGCGGCGAAGGCCGTAGTGACGTTGCTCAGCAAAAGCACTATCGCCAGGAGGCGAGGGTAGGTATTCATCGGTTGGCGCCACTGGCCGAGGTGCAGACGGCCGCTACGGAAAAAATACCCATGCCTGCCTGTTCCAGCCAGGCATGGGCGCCCAAGGCTTACAGGTACTTCACTTCAAGGGTGGCCGAGCCGTCGAGCGTGACCTCGTTGCTCAGGTCCAGGCCATCGGTGCGGGCGATGGAGGTGTCTACCACCAACTCGGTTACCAGTTCCTTGATGGCGGCCGGTTGGGTGGCATCGTCCAGAGTGGCCAGCGCCATGTACAAGCCGGCGTCCCAGAGCTTTTCGCTGTACCAGGTATTGCCGCCATCGGACGAAGCGATTGTTTGCATCTGTGCCCCATCGGCAACGGCGTTGCGTAGCATCAGTTGGAACCAGCCCAGCTTCTGGGTGCCGTTGATCAGGCCCAGGCCATAGTCGGAAGACATGATGGATGAACCGGCACGGTTATCGATGGAGTGCAGGGCAAACTGGATGGGGGCGTCGCATACCACCACCAGGGTCATGACGTGTGTACCGATCAATGTGGGATTGTCCGGACGCAGGTCTTTTGCGGAGATCTTGCCGTGGTCGATGATCCCGCCACTGCTCATGTTCGGTGTGCAGGCGCTGGGCACGATCAGCCCCTTGACGGTCAGGTCCACGGTGGAGGCAGCATAAGCGGTGGTGGAACCGAGGAACATCAGGCCGGTGGCGATGGCCGTAAACAGGGGCTTCATGGCGGCGAATTCCTTTTGATAGCGTTTATGTGTGGCGCTTAGAGGTAGTTGACCTGGACCGTGGCGTGCCCGTCGACGGGGACTTCATCGGTCAGGGTCAGGTCGTCGGCGGGGGCGATATGGGCGTACAGGCGGATCTCGGCGTCGAAATTCTGTACCGCGATGGGTACCAGTTGGTTACCTATTGCGACGGCCGTCAGCATGGTGTGGGTGAGCAGGCTGGTCGGCAGCCACGTCACGCCGCCGTCTTGTGAGGTGATGGTGCGTACAGCGACGCCATCAGCCACAGGGGCATACAGATGAAAGGCGGTACCGCCGAGCTTTTCGCCTTCCGGTGTCATCCCCAGTCCATGCCAGAAGTCGTGATTGGCGGAGGAGCCTGCGCGGTTATCGATGGTGGTCAGGGTGAAAAACGTCGGTGCTTCACAGCGCACGCTCAATTGTATGGATTGGTTGGGCAGTGAGGTGTACTGCTCGGCGTTCAGGTCTTTGACCGCCAATTTTCCGAAGTCGACCATGCCTCCTCCGGAGATCAGTGGGGCACAGGCGCTGGGGGTGATACTGCCTTTGACCGTGAGGTCGGTATTGCTGGCGGCCATTGCGATTGACGATACGCCGGCTAGGCAGGCAACCAAGGGGATGCTGCGAAGAAAGTGCATTGTGTGAGCCCTCCTGGCGTTCTGGTTTGGCATTACAGGTACATCACTTCCAGCGTTCCGGAACCGTCGATAGGCTGCTCTTCGCTGAAATCAAACTGATCCGCGCGAGCGATTTGGGTGGCTACTTCAAGGTCCATGACCAGATCCTTTACCGGGATCAGCGCCGTGGCATCATCCAGGGCACCCACACCCCACAGGGTTTGCAGTTCCCAGAGCCTCTCTGCATACCAGGTACTGCCACCATCGCTAGACGCGATGGGTTGTACAGCGACGGCATCAGCCACCATGTTCAGAGGCGTCAGATAAAACCTGCCGAGTTTCTTGTTCTCATTGATCAGGCCCAGGCCGAAATCGCTGCTGCCGGTGGATGTTCCGGCACGGTTGTCGATGGGCCTGATGGCCATGGCGGTGAGGCCTTCGCAATTGATCGTCAGTTGCAGCGTGAACCTGGGAAGGGATGTCGGGTTGTTCTGTACCAGGTCCTTGGAGGCGATCTTTCCATGGTCGACAACACCGCCGCCGGAGAGGGTTGGTGTGCAGGCGTTGGGTGTGATCAGGCCCTTTACCGTCAGGTCCACGGAGCTGGCGGCAAAGGCAGATGCAGAGCTGGCGAGCAACAGGGCAGTGCCCAGCAGGGTTAGGGATTTGTTCATTTTCAGGTTGTTCCAGTGCAAGGTCGGCTGTTGAAGCGCGCAGGGCAATGCCTTTCCCTGGACAGGGGCAGGTTGCAAGGCGGCTTGGCGTATCTGTTTCAGGTCTGCCGCAGTGCGGCATCCCTGTTCCCTCTGGTTGGGGTGGGCGCAATTTATCGAGAGGCGGGGACTGGGGGAATACAACTATTACGACAATGGCGGGGCGGATAAAAAACCGCTTGTGCCATGTCGGAATAGTTTGTTTGGCATGTAGGACAAGTGGTTTTTTCGTAGTAGTTGCATCGTCACCAAGGCGTTCATAGCGATATTTTTAGGTGGCGATGGCGGTCATATGAGTGTTTGTGATGCGCTCTCTGACCGTTGCGTCAGTGCCAGCCGGGCGCTGTAGAACTGATCGCAACACTGAGGTGAACATGGAGACTGGCGTATCGTTGAACGCAGTGCTTTCCCGTGAACTGAGACCCTCGACCGTTCCGCCACCGCATTGGCAACATCTGAAGGTATTGGTGGTGGAGGACCACTCTGCCTATCGCGCCTTGATGGGGTGGTTTCTGAAGAAGCTAGGGTTGGGCCATCAATTGGTTGGCGATGGGCTACACGGGCTGGCGGCCCTCGCCGAATGCCCTTTCGATCTGGTCATCAGCGATTGCCAGATGCCACTGATGGACGGCTACAGCATGAGTCGTGCTATCCGTCGTCGTGAGTGTGCCAACGACCTGGCGCGAGTGCCGATCATTGCATTGACGGGTAACCTGGTACACGACGATCCCCAACGCTGTCGCGATGCGGGTATGGACGCCTGGTTGCTCAAGCCGTTGTCCCTTGAGCAACTGCATAGCGTATTGGCATTGTGGCTGCCCGGCCCGGCCGATGCGAAGCTGCACGCGCCGGTCTCGGCACTCTGGCCGAGCCGTATTGACCTGATCGAAAGCTTTGGTGATGCCCGCGTGGTGAATCAGATGCTCGCCAGTCTGCTTTGTGAGGCCCGGGAAGACAGTGCAGCCCTGGATCACGCCCGCATGACCCTGAATGTGCCGCTGACTGCCGAACGCCTGCATCGCCTGGTGGGAAGTCTGGCCTTTCTCGGCGTCGCAGAGTTGGAGTTGCGCGGGATGCGCCTGATCGAGCATGTCCATACCCAAGGCATTGTGTTGACAAAACCGCAGCTGGAAGCGTTCCAGACGGACCTGCGGGCCTACCTCGTTTACCTGGGCTCGTTGTGATGTGCTCGGCGATTTGTAGGGGGATGGAGTTCTGTGTTGAAGGCTTTGGATGTAGGTGTTTTCTTTTTATTTTGTAGGTTTTGGTTGGGTAACTACCAAACATTGATCTCGGCGAAAAAAGCGCGGGACTTAGGCGGTTGTTGAGGGCGGCTGGCGGAGGTATTTTGCGCGGACTCAAATTGCCATCATTCGTGGGTACCTAATGCTTCGCGTAATTATTGCTGACGATCATCCCATTGTACGTATCGGGCAGAGAGTGGTGATCGAGGCGAATAGCAGATGCAAAGTGGTGGGGGAAGCCGAGGGCCCGGATGAATTGCTTCGGCTGCTGGAAAGCACTTCTTGTGATGTGCTGGTGACTGATTTCGCTATGCCGGGAGGCCAGCAGGCCGACGGCTATGGCTTGCTGAGCCTGCTGCGCCGCCAGTATCCGAAGTTGCCCGTGATTCTGGTGACCATGTTTGCCAATGTCGCCACCTTGCGTGCCTCCTTTGCCCATGGCGCCCAGGCCATTGTCGCCAAAAGTGCCTCGGCCAAAGAGTTGCCCCAGGCGATCAAGGCGGTGAGCGCTGGGCAGACCTTTGTCAGCGAATGCCTGCGGGTTCAACTGGTGGAGGCTGGCACGGGGGATCAGTCGCAGCAGCCACAGTTGTCCGGCAAGGAGCGGGAAGTGGTGCGTATGCTCGCCAGCGGCATGACGGTCAGTCAGATCGCCGTACGGGTCAATCGCAGCATCTCCACCATCAGCAAACAGAAAAGCACGGCGATGAACCGGCTATGTATTTCCACCGATGTGGATCTATTTGCCTATGCCCGCAGCTGCGGCATGGTGCCATAGGGGCACACCCTTGGCATTTCGGGCGTCAATATCGATGGTGCTCCAGGTCTTTGCACACTATCGTGACTTTCCAAGCCTTTGCTGGATGCTGCCCATGCGCGATGCCCATAATGCCCTGATTACCGAGTTCTACAGCGCCTTCAAGCGCCTGGATGCCGAGGCCATGAGCGCCTGCTATACCGACGACGTGGTGTTCAGCGACCCGGCGTTCGGCGAACTACGTGGACGTGATGCCGGTGACATGTGGCGCATGCTCACCACCCGGGCCAAGGACTTTTCCCTGACCTTCGACAGCGTGCGCAGCGATGACGCCACCGGCAACGCCCACTGGGTGGCCACCTACCTGTTCAGCCAGACCGGCAACACCGTGGTCAACGATATCCAGGCGCGCTTTGTGTTTCGCGATGGCAAGATCTGCGAGCACCACGATCACTTCGACCTGTGGCGTTGGTCGCGCCAGGCGCTGGGTACCAAGGGCCTGTTGCTGGGCTGGACGCCGTTGGTGCGCAATGCGGTGCGTAGCCAGGCATTAAAAGGGTTGAAGGCGTTCCAGGCCAGTCGTTGATAAGATCAGCGTTTCTTTGCTTGGCCAGAGTCCGTTGTGAACAATCCTTCTGAACCCGTCGCTCCCAAGCCTTGGTTTGTCTACTTGGTGCGTGCGGCCAATGGCTCGCTCTATTGCGGGATCAGTAACGACCCGGTACGCCGCTTTGCTGTGCACCAGAGCGGCAAGGGTGCGCGGTTTTTCCTGTCCAGCCCCGCCGTGGCACTGGTCTACACCGAAGCCTGTGCCAGCAAGGGCGAAGCCCTGCGCCAGGAGCGGCTGATCAAAAAACTCAGGAAAAGCGCCAAGGAGTGTCTGGCGCGGGCTTATCAACCTGACTGATCAGTTCCCATCAGGCCCAACGGTAGGCCGCCGGCCTGGTATGCGCGGGTATTGAGCTTCGGCCGTGGCACTTCCCACGCCAGGGGTTCCTGATCAGGTGATCCCCCTGTAGGAGCGAGCTTGCTCGCGAAGAACGTCAACGATAACGCAGCGCTAACAGTTAACCTGCGTCGCCTGTACGTTTTTCGCGAGCAAGCTCGCTCCTACGGGGTTAGTGCTGACAGGATGGCCTCGGGGTTGTATTCGCGAATCAGCGTGCCGTTCACATCCACAAACGGAATCCCGCCGCCGCCCAGCGCTTGATAGGCCTTGCGGCCTTCGGGATCCTGGTCGATATCGACGCTCTTGTAGGGAATGCCCTTCTGATCCAGGAATCGCTGGATCTGCTTGCAGTAGCCGCACCACTGGGTGGCATAAAGCACCACCCGCGCTGACGCCCGGGTCTGCTCCGAGACCACCTGCGAGGGGTTGAACACCCGCTGGATCTTGCCCCAGTTCTGGAACACCACCACCACCAGCAACACCAGCAGGACTTTTTTCAGGACCCCGCCAAGCATCAGTTGCGGCGCTTGAGCTGGTCGGTCAGTTGGGTCGGCAGGCCCTTGATGATCAGGGTGCCGGCGGCCTCGTCGTACTCGATCTTGTCGCCCAGCAAATGCGCTTCAAAGCTGATGGACAAGCCTTCGGCACGCCCGGTGAAGCGGCGGAACTGGTTGAGGGTGCGCTTATCCGCCGGGATTTCCGGGGACAGGCCGTAATCCTTGTTGCGGATGTGATCGTAGAAGGCCTTTGGCCGATCTTCATCGATCAAGCCCGAGAGTTCTTCCAGGCCCATCGGCTCGCCGAGCTTGGCCTGGCTGCTGGCGTAGTCCACCAGGGTCTTGGTTTTCTCGCGGGCGGACTCGTCCGGCAGGTCTTCGCTTTCAACAAAATCGCTGAAGGCCTTGAGCAGGGTACGGGTCTCGCCCGGCCCATCGACCCCTTCCTGGCAGCCGATAAAGTCGCGGAAGTACTCCGAGACCTTCTTGCCGTTCTTACCCTTGATAAAGGAAATGTACTGCTTGGACTGCTTGTTGTTCTGCCATTCGGAGACGTTGATCCGCGCCGCCAGGTGCAATTGGCCCAGGTCCAGGTGGCGCGACGGGGTCACGTCGAGCTGATCGGTCACGGCCACGCCCTCGCTGTGGTGCAGCAGGGCGATGGCCAGGTAGTCGGTCATGCCCTGCTGGTAGTGGGCAAACAGCACGTGGCCGCCGACGGAGAGGTTGGACTCCTCCATCAGTTTCTGCAGATGTTCCACCGCGATCCGGCTGAAGGCGGTGAAATCCTTGGCGCCGTCGAAATATTCCTTCAACCAGCCACTGAACGGGTGCGCGCCGGACTCGGCATGGAAGAAACCCCAGGCCTTGCCTTGTTTGGCGTTATAGCTCTCGTTGAGATCGGCGAGCATGTTCTCGATGGCGGCGGACTCGGCCAATTCGGAGTCACGGGCGTGGAGAACTGCGGGCGTGCCGTCGGGTTTTTTGTCGATCAGGTGGACGATGCAATGACGGATCGGCATGGGCTTCTCGGCTGGTTGGGCGGGAGCGGTCGGCCTCCCGGAAAAAGTTGCCAGTGTACCGCACCCGTTGGTCCCGGCGTCGTTTGAAGCGGTTTCGGGAGCCCTCTGACGGCTCATATGCCTTTTTTTCACGGTTTAGAGCGATAAAGCTGACCAAATGGGTAGGTAGAAGCGGATATTTCCCCGTCTCTGTGCTAGTTTTGCCCCGTCTTACGCGATGTATCGGCGTTAAGCGTGCATTCAGCATTTGTCAGGTCGAACCAAACCCCGTTTCAGGCATCTATAACCCCGATCTCTCGCGGTTATGGCCAGGGGTGCCAGGCCATGATGGTCGGGCTCGATGGCTGACACTGCACTCTGCAATCCAAATGAATTTGATAGGGAAGGAACACCACAATGGCTTTGACTAAAGACCAACTGATCGCTGATATCGCCGAATCCACTGACACCACCAAGGTTCAAGTACGTGCAGTACTGGAGCAACTGGCTCAGATCGTTGGTGACCAGCTGGACAACGGCGGCGAAATCACTCTGCCAGGTGTTGGCAAACTGAAAGTGACCGAGCGTCCAGCCCGTACCGGCCGTAACCCTTCGACTGGCGCTGCCATCGAAATCGCTGCCAAGAAAGTGATCAAGCTGGTTGTGGCCAAAGGCCTGACCGATTCGGTCAACAAGTAAGACGCAGTAAAAAAACCGTGCTCCGGAGCGATCCGGGCACGGTTTTTTGTTGCCTGCGTTTTTTGCTTTATCTGTAGGAGCGAGCTTGTCTCCGGGCGGCGTTCCGACGAAGAGCTAAAGCACACCGCGTTAAACCAGGGAGAACACGTGATCGTTGGCGTTCTTCGCGAGCGAGCTCGCTCCTACAGGAGCGAGCTTAGCGCACCCAGCGCTGGCGCCAGAGCTGCTGCTCGTTCTTGGTCTGGAAGGTCCAGGCCACAAAACGGCTCTGTTTCTGGCCCTGGGACATCTCCACCACCTGGCTTTCCAGCACACCGGCTTTTTTCAGCGCAGTCTCGATGGCGGGCAGGTTGGAGGCTTTTGACACCAGGGTGCTGAACCACAGCACTTTATGGGCAAAGTGCGCACTTTCGGCGATCAACTGCGTGACAAAGCGTGCTTCACCGCCTTCACACCACAGCTCTGCCGATTGGCCACCGAAGTTCAGCACCGGCAACTTGCGCTTGGGGTCGGCCTTGCCCAGGGCACGCCATTTACGCTCGCTGCCTTTGGTCGCTTCGTCCATGGACGCATGGAAGGGCGGGTTGCACATGGTCAGGTCAAACCGCTCACCCGGCTCCAGCAGGCCCAGCAGGATGTGCTTGGGATTGGTTTGCTGGCGTAGCTGGATCACCTTGCTCAGGTCGTTGGACTGCACGATGGCCTTGGCCGCGGCGACCGCTGTCGGGTCAATCTCGGAGCCGAGGAAGTTCCAGCGGTAGTCCATGTAGCCGATCAGCGGGTAGACGCAGTTGGCGCCCATGCCGATGTCCAGCACCTTGACGATCGAGCCACGGGGAATCTTGCCGTCATTGACACTGGCCAGCAGGTCGGCGAGGAAGTGCACGTAATCGGCACGGCCCGGCACCGGTGGGCACAGGTAGTCAGCCGGGATATCCCAGTGCTGCACGCCATAGAACGCCTTGAGCAACGCCCGGTTGAATACCCGCACCGCATCGGGGCTGGCGAAGTCGATGCTTTCCTTGCCGTAAGGGTTAAGGATCACGAACTGGGCCAGTTCCGGCGTGGTCTTGATCAGCGCGGGGAAGTCGTAGCGGCCTGTGTGGCGATTGCGCGGGTGCAGAGTGGCCTCTTTGCGCGGCGTGACGGGCTTGGCCGTGGCGGCGGTTTTAGGCTTCTTGCGCGAAGGTTTTGGCGTGCTGGGGGCGGTCATGGGCTACGTCGATTCTGGGGTTGCTTCAAAAGTGGTGGGTATTGTCACACATTCCGAAGTTGATCTCGGTTAAATGTGGGAGCGGGCTTGCTCGCGAATGCAGTGTGTCAGTTATTGGGTGTGTGTCTGATATACCGCATTCGCGAGCAAGCCAGCTCCCACATTGATTGGGTTTCAACACCAAAAAAAAGAGACCCGAAGGTCTCTTTTTTATCGCAGGCCGGCCCTTACAGGCTGGAAATCCGCGCATGTTGCTCCGCCAATTTGCCCAAGGCCTGCTCGGCCTCGGCCAGCTTGGCGCGTTCCTTGTCGATGACTTCGGCCGGGGCCTTGTCAACGAAGGCGGCGTTGGACAGCTTGCCGCCGACGCGCTGCACCTCGCCTTGCAGGCGCAGGATTTCCTTGTCCAGGCGCGCCAGTTCGGCATCTTTGTCGATCAGGCCGGCCATCGGCACCAGCACTTCCATCTCGCCAACCAGTGCGGTAGCGGACAGCGGTGCTTCGGCGCCAGCGGCCAATACGGTGATCGACTCCAGCTTGGCCAGCTTCTTGAGCAGGGCGTCGTTCTCGGTGAGACGGCGCTGGTCCTCGGCACTGGCGTTCTTCACGAACACCGCCAATGGCTTGCCCGGGCCGATGTTCATCTCGGCGCGGATATTGCGCGTGCCGAGCATCAGGGCCTTGAGCCATTCGATATCGCTTTCGGCCGCCTCGTCGATGCGGGCTTCATTGGCCACTGGCCAAGGTTGCAGCATGATGGTCTTGCCTTCGATACCGGCCAGCGGCGCCAGGCGCTGCCAGATTTCTTCGGTGATGAACGGCATGAACGGGTGCGCGAGGCGCAGCGCCACTTCCAGCACGCGCACCAGGGTGCGGCGGGTGCCGCGCTGGCGCTCGATCGGCGCGTTCTCGTCCCACAGCACCGGCTTGGACAGTTCCAGGTACCAGTCGCAATACTGGTTCCAGATGAACTCGTACAAGGCCTGCGCGGCCAGGTCGAAACGGAACTGGTCGAGTTGGCGGGTCACTTCGGCTTCGGTGCGCTGCAACTGCGAGATGATCCAGCGATCGGCCAGGCTCAGTTCAAAGGCTTCGCCGTTCTGGCCGCAGTCTTCGCCCTTGTCCAGCACGTAGCGCGCCGCGTTCCAGATCTTGTTGCAGAAGTTGCGATAGCCTTCGACGCGGCCCATGTCGAACTTGATGTCGCGACCGGTGGACGCCAGCGAGCAGAAGGTGAAGCGCAGGGCGTCGGTGCCGTAGCTGGCGATGCCGTCGGCAAACTCGTCGCGGGTCTGCTTCTCGATCTTTTTCGCCAGTTTCGGCTGCATCAGGCCCGAGGTGCGTTTTTGCACCAGGGTTTCCAGGTCGATGCCGTCGATGATGTCCAGCGGGTCGAGGACGTTGCCCTTGGACTTGGACATCTTCTGGCCCTGGCCGTCGCGGACCAGGCCGTGCACGTACACGGTCTTGAACGGCACCTGCGGGGTGCCGTCCTCGTTCTTCACCAAATGCATGGTGAGCATGATCATCCGGGCAACCCAGAAGAAAATGATGTCGAAACCGGTGACCAGCACGTCGGTGGAGTGGAATTTCTTCAGGAACTCGGTCTGCTGCGGCCAGCCCAGGGTCGAGAAGGTCCACAGGCCCGAACTGAACCAGGTATCCAGTACGTCGTTGTCCTGTTGCAGCGTCACGTCTGCGCCGAGGTTGTGCTTGGCGCGCACTTCGGCCTCGTCACGGCCGACATAGACCTTGCCCGACTCGTCGTACCAGGCCGGAATCCGGTGGCCCCACCACAGTTGACGGCTGATGCACCAATCCTGGATGTCGCGCATCCACGAGAAATACATGTTTTCGTACTGTTTGGGCACGAACTGGATACGGCCATCTTCCACGGCAGCAATCGCAGGTTCTGCCAGCGGCTTGGTGGAGACGTACCACTGGTCGGTCAGCCATGGCTCGATGATGGTACCGGAGCGGTCGCCTTTCGGCACTTTCAGGGCGTGGTCATCCACACTGACCAAAAGGCCAGCAGCGTCGAAGGCGGCAACGATCTGCTTGCGCGCCTCGAAACGATCGAGACCGGCGTATTCGGCCGGGATCTTGCCATCGATGCTGTCATTGAGCGTGCCGTCGAGGTTGAACACCTGGCAGGCCGGCAGAACGGCGGCATTCTTGTCGAAGATATTCAGCAGCGGCAGGTTATGGCGCTTGCCGACTTCATAGTCGTTGAAATCGTGGGCCGGGGTGATTTTCACGCAACCGGTACCGAATTCAGGGTCGCAGTAGTCATCGGCGATGATCGGGATGCGACGACCCACCAGCGGCAGTTCGACGAACTTGCCGATCAGTGCCTGGTAGCGCTCATCGTTCGGGTTAACGGCCACGGCGGAGTCGCCGAGCATGGTTTCCGGACGGGTGGTGGCGACGATCAGGTAGTCGTTGCCCTCGGCGGTCTTGGCGCCGTCGGCCAGCGGGTACTTGAGGTTCCACAGGAAACCTTTCTCGTCGTGGTTTTCCACTTCAAGGTCGGAAATCGCCGTGTGCAGCTTGGTGTCCCAGTTGACCAGGCGCTTGCCGCGATAAATCAGGCCATCTTCATGCAGGCGCACGAAGGCTTCCTTCACTGCTTCCGACAGGCCATCGTCCATGGTGAAGCGCTCGCGGCTCCAATCCACCGACGAGCCCAGGCGACGGATCTGACGGCTGATATTGCCGCCGGACTGGTCCTTCCATTCCCAGACCTTCTCCAGGAACTTCTCGCGGCCCAGGTCGTGACGGTTCTGGCCGGTGGCTTCCAGTTGGCGTTCCACCAGCATCTGGGTGGCGATACCCGCGTGGTCGGTGCCCGGCTGCCACAAGGTGTTGCGACCCTGCATGCGGCGGAAACGGATCAGGGCGTCCATGATCGCGTTGTTGAAACCGTGACCCATGTGCAGGCTGCCGGTGACGTTCGGCGGCGGGATCATGATCGTGTAGGAATCACCCGCGCCTTGAGGGGCGAAGTAATTCTCGGATTCCCAGGTGTTGTACCAGGAAGTTTCAATGGCGTGCGGCTGGTAGGTCTTATCCATGCGCGGCGGGACCCTAGTTGGCATTTATTCAGGAAAGCCGACAAGTATAACGGGGGATAGGGGAGAGGGCGAGATGAAGAGGGGCTTAAGACTTGCGCTGACCAAATGTGGGAGCGGGCTTGCTCCCACAGGGGGGTATCTGCGTGGCTTAAGACTGGTACTGACTGAGCAACCGCTCCATGCGCGCATCCATCCGGCGCTTGATCTCGGTTTCGATATGCGGGGCAAAATCGTCGATCACGTCCTGCATGATCAATTGCGCAGCGGCGCGCAGTTCGTTGTCCAGGTGCAGCAGCAGGGCGTCGGGGGCCTTTTCGGCGACGGGGTCGGCTTGGACGGTGGGCGGCTCGACTGGCTCGGCAGCGGCGGGTTTGGCGCCGACCATATCGAACAGCAGGGGAATCTGTACCTCTTCTGCGACGGTATCGGTCAGCAGCGGCGGTTGCAGGTTGTCATCACCCAGCAACTGGCGGATCGATTCAAGGTCGTCCAGCAGGTGGTCATCTTTTTTAATCGGGTTGGGAGTGTCCATCGTGTGCTCAGAGTCGCTGTAATCGGTGATCTTGCAGAGAATAGCCCTGTTCGCGGTAGAAACGGAAACTCTCCCGCGCGGCCTGACGAATAGCCGGATCTTCCACCACCACTTCCGCCACGCGGGCGAAACCCTTGGCGAAGGCCGGCACTTTCAGGTCCAGGTTGACCAGCAGGTCATGGTGATCGCCGCAACTGTCGCCCAGGCCCAATGCCACCAAACCGTCTGGCTCTGATTCTGCAGGGCCATGGGGCACGAAGCTCTCGCCCTTGAAGCGCCACAGGCGGGCATCGAGGTCGTCACGCTGGGCGGCATCGCTGCAATGCAGGTAGATGCGGTGGCCCATGCGCCAGGCCTTTTCCGTGAGCTTGCAGGCAAAGTCCAGGCGAGCGGATGGATCGGCGCTGGGCAATATATAGAAGTCGACTTGGGTCATTACATTTCCTGGAGCAGCCTTGCCTGCTTGACCCTGTAGGAGCGAGCTTGCTCGCGAAAATCGCTAACGATGACGCGTTCATTCTGAATGAACGCATTGTCCTCAGGTTTTTCGCGAGCAAGCTCGCTCCTACAGGGTCAAGCAGTGGCCGTGAGGTTTAGGCCTTGGCGCGATCCAGCAGGTACTGGGTCAGCAGCGGAACCGGACGACCGGTAGCGCCCTTGTCCTTGCCGCCGCTGGTCCAGGCAGTGCCGGCGATATCCAGGTGGGCCCAGTTGAAGTTCTTGGCAAAGCGCGACAGGAAGCAAGCGGCGGTGATGGTGCCGGCCTTTGGCCCGCCAATGTTGGCGATGTCGGCGAACGGGCTGTCCAGTTGCTCCTGGTACTCATCGAACAGCGGCAATTGCCAGGCGCGGTCGTCGGCAGCCTTGCCGGCGCTGAGCAGTTGCTCGACCAACTCGTCGTTGTTGCCCAAAAGGCCCGAGGTATGGGAGCCCAGGGCAACGATGCAGGCGCCGGTCAAGGTGGCGATGTCGATCACCGCCTGCGGCTTGAAGCGCTCGGCGTAGGTCAGGGCATCGCACAGCACCAGGCGGCCTTCGGCGTCGGTGTTGAGGATTTCCACGGTCTGGCCGCTCATGGTGGTGACGATATCGCCAGGGCGCGCAGCACCGCCGCTCGGCATGTTCTCGGCGCAGGCCAGGATGCACACCAGGTTGATCGGCAGCTTGAGTTCGAGCACGGCACGCAGGGTACCGAAGACACTGGCGGCGCCGCCCATGTCGTACTTCATTTCGTCCATGCCGGCGCCAGGCTTGAGGCTGATGCCGCCGGTATCGAAGGTGATACCTTTGCCAACCAGGGCGAACGGCTTGTCGGCTTTCTTGCCGCCGTTGTATTGCATGACGATCAGGCGTGGTGGTTGGTCGCTGCCCTGGCCCACGGCATAGAACGAGCCCATGCCCAGTTCCTTGATCTTCTTCTCGTCCAGGACCTCGACCTTCAGGCCCTTGAACTCTTTGCCCAGTGCCTTGGCCTGTTCGCCGAGGTAGGTCGGGTGGCAGATGTTTGGTGGCATATTGCCCAAGTCGCGGGTGAACGCCATGCCGGCGGCGATGGCCTGGGCGTGGGTCGCGGCGCGCTGGACTTCAGCCTGTGCGGCCTTGATGGTCAGCAGGGTGATTTTCTTCAGGGCGCGGGGTTCGGCTTTCTGGCTCTTGAACTGGTCGAAGGTGTAGCCGCCATCCAGCAGGGTTTCGGCCAGCAGGCGGGTCTTGCCATAGCTGTCGCGGCCCTTGACCACGATTTCGTCCAGCGCCAGTGCCGCATCGCTGCCGCCCAGGCCCTTGAGGGTGCTGAGGATGGCGCTGATGATCTTGCGGAACGGGCGGTCGCCCAGTTCAGCGTCCTTGCCCACGCCTACCAGCAATACGCGGTCGGCTTTGAGGTTAGGCAGGCTTTGCAGCAGCAGGCTTTGCCCGACCTTGCCGACCAGGTCGCCACGCTTGAGCACGGCGCTGATGGCGCCACCGCTCAGTTCGTCGACTTGCTTGGCGGCGGCGCCGAGCTTGCGGCCTTCGCCGACGGCGACCACGAGGGTGGCGGTCTTCAACGTTTCGGGGCTAACGCTTTTTACAACCAATTCCATGTTCGGGTCCCTTATATAAGGTCAAAGAGCCTGGAGTCTGTACTCCGGCCTGTAGGCTGGGCCACCTGTAGGCGACCGCGACAAAGCCCGCAGTTTGTACCGCGCCGCCCAGGCCTGACAACCCTTGACGCCAGCTTTGTGCACCGGTGTGAGCAAGCTCCGTGACAGGCGCGGACAATCACAGGATAATGCGCCATCTTTTTCGCCGGCCCGTGTCAACGGGGCGACTTGATATGCTTGCTTGTTTGGCCGCCTTAGCCTGACAACCCTGGAGTGTCTGGTTTGATCGTCTTCCGTTATCTGTCCCGCGAAGTTCTGCTGACCCTGAGTGCCGTGAGTGCGGTATTGCTGGTCATCATCATGAGTGGTCGTTTCGTCAAATACCTGGCCCAGGCCGCCTCGGGTGCCCTGGATCCGGGCTCGCTGTTCCTGATCATGGGCTTTCGCCTGCCAGGCTTTTTGCAGTTGATCCTGCCGTTGGGCCTGTTTCTCGGGATCCTGCTGGCCTATGGCCGGCTCTACCTCGAAAGCGAGATGACCGTGCTGTCGGCCACCGGCATGAGCCAGCAGCGCCTGCTGGCCATGACCATGGTCCCGGCCACCGGCGTGGCGCTGGTGGTGGCCTGGCTGAGCCTGAGCCTGGCCCCCCAGGGCGCCATGCAGTTCCAACTGGTGCTCAATAAACAGGACGCCATGACCGAGTTCGATACCCTCGAACCGGGGCGCTTCCAGGCCCTCAACGATGGCACCCGTGTGACCTACACCGAGCGCATGACCGATGATCGGGCCAACCTCGGCGGTGTATTCATCTCCGAGAAGCGCCTGGGCCAGGACAAGAAAGACCGTGGCATTTCCGTCTTGGTGGCCGATAGCGGGCGCCAGGAAGTACGTCCGGACGGCAGCCGATACCTGATCCTGGAGAACGGCTATCGCTACGACGGCAGCCCCGGCCAGGCCGACTACCGCGCCATCAAGTACGACACCTACGGGGTCATGCTGGCCCGGCCGGATGTGAGTGGCGAGGTTACCGATCGCGATGCCATCCCGACCCTGGACCTGATCGGCAACAACCAATTGCGGGCAATTGCCGAGTTGCAATGGCGTATTTCCCTGCCGTTGCTGGTGTTTATCGTCACCTTGATGGCGGTGCCGCTGTCTCGGGTCAACCCGCGCCAGGGCCGCTTCCTCAAGTTGCTGCCGGCGATCCTGTTGTACATGGCCTACCTGACCATCCTGATTTCCGCCCGTGGCTCCCTGGAGAAGGGCAAGCTGTCGCCGACCCTGGGGTTGTGGTGGGTCCACGGCATCTTCCTGATGATTGGCCTGGGCCTGCTGTACTGGGAACCGATTCGTTTGAAAATGCAGAGCCGTCGCGGCATGAAGGAGATGGCTCGTGGGTAAGTTGGATCGCTACATCGGTAGCAGCGTACTGGTCGCCATCCTGGCGGTATTGGGCATCATCCTCGGCCTGGCGTCGTTGTTTGCCTTCATTGATGAAGTGGGCAACGTCACCGATACCTATACGGTCACTGACGTACTGAGCTACGTGGCGCTGACCGCGCCGCGCCGCCTCTACGACATGATGCCGATGGCCGCGCTGATCGGTTGCCTGATCGGCCTGGGCAGCCTGGCCAGCAACAGTGAACTGACCATCATGCGTGCGGCCGGGGTGTCCGTTGCCCGTATCGTCTGGGCCGTGATGAAACCCATGCTGCTGCTGATGGCTGCTAGTGTGCTGATCGGCGAATACGTGGCGCCACCGGCGGAAACCACGGCCCAGGCCAACCGTGCGCTGGCTCAGGGCTCTGGCGATGCGCAAAGCTCCAAGCGGGGCCTGTGGCACCGCCAGGGCGATGAATTCATCCACATCAACGCGGTGCAACCCGGCGGCCTGCTGGTCGGTGTCACCCGTTATCGCTTTGACGAAGAGCGCCACATGCTGTCGTCGAGCTTTGCCAAGCGGGCACAGTTCAGTGACAACCAGTGGGTGTTGAGCGATGTGACCACCACCCACTTCCGCAACCCTGGCAAAGGCACCGAGGCCAGCACCGAGGTGATCAACGAGCCGACACAGGCCTGGGACATCGCGCTCAAGCCGGAACTGCTCAATACGGTGGTGATGATCCCCGAAAGCCTGCCGATCTCCGGTCTGTGGAGCTATATCCACTACCTCAAGGAGCAGGGCCTGAATAACGGCCGCTACTGGCTGGCATTTTGGGTCAAGGTGTTGCAGCCGGTGGTGACCGCCGCGCTGGTGTTGATGGCGATTTCGTTTATTTTCGGCCCGTTACGCTCGGTGACCCTGGGTCAGCGCGTATTTACCGGGGTGCTGGTCGGTTTCACCTTCCGCATTGCCCAGGATCTGCTGGGGCCGTCGAGCCTGGTATTCGGCTTCTCGCCGCTGTTTGCGGTGCTGGTGCCAACCGGCATCTGTGCCCTGGCCGGGTTCTGGCTGCTGCGGCGGGCCGGTTGATCCGCTGTTGTTGAGCAAAAAATGCCCCGTTCGCAAGAGTGGGGCATTTTTGTTATTGGTCGCCAAAGATGACGTCTGGCCCGAGCATCAGGTACAATTCCCGGCTATTTTTCAGCGGGCAATCTGCCTGCAGCCTTTTTGAGTGTTGATCCGTGAGTGATTTGAGTCATATCCGCAATTTCTCCATCATCGCCCACATTGACCATGGTAAGTCGACGCTGGCCGATCGATTCATCCAGATGTGCGGCGGCCTTGCCGAGCGTGAAATGGAAGCCCAGGTCCTGGACTCCATGGACCTCGAACGCGAGCGCGGGATCACCATCAAGGCCCACAGCGTTACCCTGTACTACACCGCCAAAGACGGTATCAAGTACCAGCTGAACTTCATTGATACCCCGGGCCACGTCGACTTCACCTACGAAGTCAGCCGTTCCCTGGCGGCCTGTGAAGGTGCGCTGCTGGTGGTGGACGCGGGTCAGGGCGTAGAAGCCCAGTCCGTGGCCAACTGCTACACCGCTATCGAGCAGGGCCTGGAAGTCATGCCGGTGCTGAACAAGATCGACCTGCCACAGGCTGATCCGGACCGCGTGAAAGAAGAAATCGAAAAAATCATCGGCATTGACGCCACCGACGCCGTCGAGTGCAGCGCCAAGACCGGCCTGGGTGTCGACGAAGTGCTCGAACGCCTGGTCAAGACCATTCCCGCACCAACCGGCAACTACGAAGATCCGCTGCAAGCGTTGATCATCGACTCCTGGTTCGACAATTATCTGGGCGTTGTGTCCCTGGTACGTGTGCGCCATGGCCGGGTGAAGAAGGGCGACAAGATCCTGGTCAAGTCCACCGGCAAGATCCATCTGGTGGACAGCGTCGGTGTATTCAACCCCAAGCACACCGCTACCACTGATCTGAAAGCCGGTGAAGTAGGCTTTATCATCGCCGGTATCAAGGACATCCACGGTGCACCGGTCGGTGACACCCTGACGCTCAGCTCCACGCCGGACGTCGATGTGCTGCCAGGCTTCAAGCGCATCCAGCCACAGGTCTACGCCGGCCTGTTCCCGGTCAGCTCCGACGACTTCGAGGATTTCCGCGAAGCCCTGCAAAAGCTGACCCTCAACGACTCGTCGTTGCAGTACACCCCGGAAAGCTCCGACGCCCTGGGCTTTGGCTTTCGCTGCGGGTTCCTGGGCATGCTGCACATGGAAATCATCCAGGAGCGCCTGGAGCGCGAGTACGACCTGGACCTGATCACCACCGCGCCAACGGTTATTTTTGAGCTGTTGCTCAAAACCGGTGAAACGATTTACGTCGACAACCCGTCCAAGCTGCCGGATCTGTCGTCCATCGAAGACATGCGCGAACCGATCGTGCGGGCCAATATTCTTGTGCCGCAAGAGCACCTGGGTAACGTCATTACCCTGTGTATCGAAAAGCGTGGCGTGCAGCACGACATGCTGTTCCTCGGTACCCAGGTACAAGTGACCTATGATTTGCCGATGAACGAAGTGGTCCTGGACTTCTTTGACCGCCTCAAATCCACCAGTCGCGGCTATGCTTCGCTGGATTACCATTTTGACCGCTACCAATCGGCCAACCTGGTGAAGCTCGATGTATTGATCAACGGTGACAAGGTTGATGCCCTGGCGCTCATCGTCCACAAGGACAATGCGCACTACAAGGGTCGCCAACTGACCGAGAAGATGAAAGAACTGATTCCGCGCCAGATGTTCGACGTCGCGATCCAGGCCGCCATTGGCGGGCAGATCATTGCGCGGACCTCCGTCAAGGCACTCAGAAAGAACGTACTGGCCAAATGCTATGGCGGCGACGTCAGCCGTAAGCGCAAGCTGCTTGAGAAGCAAAAGGCCGGTAAAAAACGCATGAAGCAAGTGGGCAACGTGGAAATTCCACAAGAAGCCTTCCTTGCGGTGCTCAGGTTGGATAGTTAGGTCCTATGTCACTAAATTTCCCGCTGTTGCTGGTCATCGCCGTTGCCGTCTGTGGTCTCTTGGCGCTGCTCGATCTGCTGTTCTTCGCCCCGCGTCGTCGGGCGGCCATCGCGTCCTATCAGGGCAGCGTCAGCCAGCCCGATGGCGTGGTGATCGAGAAGCTCAACAAAGAGCCCTTGCTGGTTGAATACGGCAAGTCGTTCTTCCCGGTGTTGTTCATCGTGCTGGTGCTGCGCTCGTTTCTGGTGGAGCCGTTCCAGATCCCTTCGGGGTCGATGAAGCCAACCCTGGATGTCGGCGACTTCATCCTGGTGAACAAGTTTTCGTACGGGATCCGCTTGCCGGTGATCGACAAGAAAATCATCGAGGTGGGTGATCCGCAGCGCGGCGATGTGATGGTGTTCCGCTACCCAAGCGACCCGAACGTCAACTACATCAAGCGGGTGGTTGGCCTGCCGGGTGACGTGATTCGCTACACCAGCGACAAGCGCCTGTTCGTCAATGGCGAGTCGGTGGCCGAGAAACTCATCGGCTCCGAGCCGAACACCCTGGGCAGCGCCGAGCTGTACGAGGAAAAACTCGGGGCGGTAGAGCACCAGATCCGCAAGGAAATGAGCCGCTACCGTTCGCCGCCCGACAACCAGTGGACAGTGCCTGCCGGGCATTACTTCATGATGGGCGACAACCGCGACAACTCCAATGACAGCCGCTACTGGGATGATCCAAGCATTCCCAAGGAGCTGCTGGGCATGGTTCCCGACCAGAACATCGTCGGCAAGGCCTTCGCGGTCTGGATGAGCTGGCCGGAACCCAAACTCAGCCACCTGCCGAACTTCTCGCGGGTGGGGCTGATCAAGTAATCCATGCGGCGCTGTGAACACAGCGCCGAATGCTTTTCTGGGGCTTGGACATTGGTCCGGCTTCGAGCAATACGCAGCATTGCCAGGATTTGAATTTGAACACAGCGTTAATCGTCGATGGCCTTTGCCGCCACGTACTGAAAGTAGGTAAACCGTGAGCGTTTCTTTGAGTCGTCTTGAGCGTCAGCTCGGCTACACCTTCAAGGACCAGGAATTGATGGTCCTTGCCCTCACACACCGCAGTTTTGCCGGGCGCAACAATGAACGCCTGGAATTCCTCGGTGATGCCATCCTTAACTTCGCCGCTGGCGAAGCCCTGTTCAACCGCTTCCCCCTGGCCCGTGAAGGCCAGCTGTCGCGCCTGCGCGCGCGCCTGGTGAAGGGCGAGACCCTGGCCGTACTGGCCCGTGGTTTTGACCTGGGCGAATACCTGCGCCTGGGTTCCGGTGAGTTGAAGAGCGGCGGTTTCCGTCGCGAGTCGATCCTGGCCGATGCCCTGGAAGCCCTGATCGGTGCGATCTACCTGGATGCCGGGATGGAAGTGGCCAAGGAGCGGGTCATGGCCTGGCTGGCGTCGGAAATCGACAGCCTGACCCTGGTGGATACCAACAAGGATCCCAAGACCCGCCTGCAGGAATTCTTGCAGTCGCGCGGCTGCGAACTGCCACGCTACGAAGTGGTGGATATCCAGGGTGAACCGCACTGCCGTGTGTTCTTCGTCGAATGCGAAGTCACCTTATTGAACGAAAAAAGCCGAGGTCAGGGTGTGAGCCGTCGTATTGCCGAACAGGTAGCGGCCGCTGCAGCACTGATTGCCCTGGGCGTGGAGAATGGCCATGACTGATTCAACCGCAACACGCTGTGGCTATGTTGCCATCGTCGGCCGTCCCAACGTGGGCAAGTCCACGCTGCTGAACCATATCCTGGGGCAGAAGCTGGCGATCACCTCGCGCAAGCCGCAGACCACTCGCCACAACATGCTGGGCATCAAGACCGAAGGCAACGTGCAAGCGGTCTACGTCGACACCCCGGGCATGCACAAAGGCGGCGAGAAAGCGCTGAACCGCTACATGAACAAGACCGCTTCGGCCGCGTTGAAAGACGTCGACGTGGTGATCTTCGTGGTCGACCGCACCAAGTGGACCGATGAAGACCAGATGGTGCTGGAGCGTGTGCAGTACGTCACCGGGCCGTTGATCGTCGCGTTGAACAAGACCGACCGCATCGAAGACAAAGCCGAACTGATGCCGCACCTGAGCTGGTTGCAGGAACAACTGCCGAATGCCCAGATCATGCCGATCTCGGCCCAGCACGGGCACAACCTCGAAGCCCTGGAGCGCGTGATCGCAGGCTACCTGCCGGAGAACGAGCACTTCTTCCCGGAAGACCAGATCACCGACCGCAGCAGCCGATTCCTTGCCGCCGAGCTGGTACGCGAGAAAATCATGCGCCAGATGGGCGCCGAGTTGCCGTACCAGATCACCGTCGAAATCGAAGAGTTCAAGCAGCAGGGCAAGACCCTGCATATCCATGCGCTGATCCTCGTCGAACGTGACGGCCAGAAGAAAATCATCATTGGCGACAAGGGCGAACGCATCAAGCGCATCGGCACCGAAGCGCGCAAGGACATGGAGTTGCTGTTCGATTCCAAGATCATGCTTAACCTGTGGGTGAAGGTTAAGGGTGGCTGGTCCGATGACGAGCGTGCGCTGCGCTCCCTGGGCTACGGCGACCTGTAATCAGTCTCCAGTAACACCGCAGGACAAAATGTGGGAGCGGGCTTGTGTGGGAGCTGGCTTGCCTGCGATAGCATCGCTTCGGTCTACTTGATACATCGAGGCGTCTGCATCGCAGGCAAGCCAGCTCCCACACAAGCCCGCTCCCACATTGGTTTATCGCTGTTCTTAAGTTCTGCGAAGAGACATTTATGTCCCAATCCCCACCCCCCAGCCAACCCGCCTACGTCCTGCACAGCCGCGCCTACCGCGAGACCAGCGCCCTGGTGGATTTCCTCACGCCTCAAGGCCGCCTGCGCGCGGTGTTGCGCAGCGCGCGGGGCAAGGCGGGGACGCTGGCACGGCCATTCGTGGCGCTGGACGTGGAGTTTCGCGGCAAGGGTGAGTTGAAAAACGTCGGGCGCCTGGAAAGCATCGGCACCTCGGCCTGGCTCAATGGCGAGGCGCTGTTCAGCGGGCTCTACCTCAACGAGCTGCTGATCCGCCTGCTGCCCGCCGAAGACCCGCACCCTGCGGTCTTCGATCACTACGCCGCCACCTTGTTGGCCCTGGCCGAAGGCCGCCCACTGGAGCCGCTGCTGCGCGCCTTCGAATGGCGCCTGCTCGACGACCTGGGCTACGGCTTCGAACTCAACAACGACTTGCACGGCGAGCCCATCGCGGCCGATGGCATGTACCGCCTGCAAGTGGACGCCGGCCTGGAGCGCGTCTATCTGCTGCAACCCGGTCTGTTCCAGGGCGCCGAGTTATTGGCCATGGCCGAGGCCGACTGGAGTGCCCCCGGTGCCCTGTCGGCTGCCAAGCGCCTGATGCGCCAGGCCCTGGCCGTGCATTTGGGCGGTCGGCCGTTGGTCAGTCGCGAGTTGTTTCGAAAGCCCTGACATCCCCGTGTATGCTGTGCGCCGATTCTTTCCCTTTTCAGGAGCGCTTCCGTGACCACCAGCAATCGCATTCTTCTTGGCGTCAACATCGACCACGTTGCTACCCTGCGCCAGGCCCGGGGCACCCGTTACCCTGATCCGGTCAAGGCCGCACTGGACGCCGAAGAAGCAGGCGCCGACGGGATCACCGTGCACCTGCGCGAAGACCGCCGGCACATCCAGGAGCGCGATGTGCTGGTGCTCAAGGACGTGCTGCAAACCCGCATGAACTTCGAAATGGGCATCACCGAAGAAATGATGGCCTTCGCCGAGCGCATCCGCCCGGCGCATATCTGCCTGGTCCCGGAAACCCGTCAGGAACTGACCACCGAAGGCGGCCTGGACGTGGCCGGCCAGGAAGCGCGGATCAAGGCGGCGGTCGAGCGCCTGTCGCAGATTGGCAGTGAAGTTTCGCTGTTTATCGACGCCGATGAGCGGCAGATCGAAGCCTCGCGCCGCGTGGGAGCGCCGGCCATCGAGTTGCATACCGGCCGCTACGCCGATGCCACCACCCCGACCGAGGTCGCCGACGAACTGCAACGCATCATCGACGGTGTGGCCTGCGGCTTGCGCGAGGGCCTGATCGTCAACGCCGGCCATGGCCTGCACTACCACAACGTCGAAGCCGTGGCGGCGATCAAGGGCATCAACGAACTGAACATCGGCCACGCGCTGGTCGCCCATGCGCTGTTCGTCGGTTTCAAAGGTGCGGTTGCCGAGATGAAAGCGCTGATCCTGGCCGCCGCCAAGCACTGACCGTCGATCAACCTGTAGGAGCGAGCTTGCTCGCGAAGGTCGTCAACGATGACGCGGGGAGTCTGGTTCCCCGCGCTGTTCTCAGGTTTTTCGCGAGCAAGCTCGCTCCTACGGGTTTCATGCGGCAATGCGAAGCCTTACTGTTTAGCCTGCGGGGGTGTATCGTATTTGCCCTTTGCGGGCCTTGCGCCCGCGCAGATACGTGAGGTTGTTGTGTCCCGATCCTTTTCCCGTCGACAAATCCTTGGTGGCCTCGCCGGCCTGGCAGTGGTGGGCGTCGGTGCCGGTGGCGCCTATCGCTACTGGCTGGGGAAAGTCGCGGACGCCAGCGCCGGGCGCGATTACGAGCTGATCGCCGCGCCCCTGGATGTGGAACTGGTGCCAGGGCACACAACCCAGGCCTGGGCATTCGGCCCATCGGCACCGGGTACCGAGTTGCGTGTGCGCCAGGGTGAGTGGCTGCGGGTGCGTTTTATAAACCACCTGCCGGTTGCCACCACCATCCACTGGCACGGCATCCGCCTGCCCCTGGAAATGGACGGCGTGCCGTACGTTTCGCAATTACCGGTGTTGCCCGGCGAGTATTTCGACTACCAATTCCGCGTGCCGGATGCCGGCAGCTACTGGTATCACCCCCATGTGAGCAGCAGCGAAGAACTGGGCCGGGGCCTGGTCGGCCCGTTGATTGTCGAAGAGCGCGAGCCCACCGGCTTCAAGCATGAGCGCACCCTGAGCCTGAAAAACTGGCATATCGACGAGCAGGGTGAGTTTGTCGAATTCAGCATCCCCCGCGAAGCAGCCCGTGGCGGTACGGCTGGACGGCTGTCGACCATCAACGGTGTACCGCAGGCGGTCATCGACCTGCCGGCCGGGCAAATCACCCGTGTGCGCCTGCTCAACCTCGACAACACGCTGACCTATCGCCTGAATATCCCCAATGTTGAAGCGCAGATCTATGCGCTGGATGGCAACCCCATCGAGCCACGGCCGTTGGGCAAGGACTATTGGCTGGGCCCGGGCATGCGCATTTGCCTGGCGATCAAGGCTCCGCCGGCCGGCGAAGAACTGTCGATCCGCAATGGCCCGGTGCGCCTGGGTACCTTCCGCTCGGTGGCCAATACGGATGCGCCCGGTGAGTGGCCGCCCGCCTTGCCGGCCAACCCGATTGCCGAGCCGGACCTGGCCAATGCCGAAAAGCTCAACTTCAATTTCGAATGGGTGGGCTCGGTCTCGGTCAACGTCGAGAACGGCAAACCGCCAAGCCTGTGGCAGATCAACGGCCAGGCCTGGGACATCACCGACAAGACCTGCGCCGACCGCCCGATTGCCAAGCTGGAACTGGGCAAGAGCTATATTTTTGAATTGAAAAACATGACCCAGTACCAGCACCCGATCCACCTGCATGGCATGAGCTTCAAGGTGATCGCTTCGAACCGCCACAAGGTCACGCCGTATTTCACCGACACCTACTTGCTGGGCAAGAACGAACGCGCCCGCGTGGCGTTGGTGGCGGATAACCCTGGGGTGTGGATGTTCCATTGCCATGTGATCGACCATATGGAAACCGGCCTGATGGCCGCCATCGAGGTGGCGTGATGCGCCAGATTCGCCCGACGGCGATTATCGACCGCAGCCGCGATCAGGACTTCATGCGCGAGGCCCTGGCCCTCGCGGCCCAAGGCGCGGCCCTCGGTGAAGTGCCGGTGGGCGCGGTGTTGGTGCAGGACGGTGAAATCATCGGCCGCGGCTTCAATTGCCCGATCAGCGGCAGCGACCCGAGCGCCCACGCCGAAATGGTCGCCATCCGCGCCGCCGCCCAGGCCATCAGCAACTACCGCCTGCCGGGCAGTACGCTGTATGTGACCCTGGAACCGTGCAGCATGTGCGCCGGGCTGATCGTGCATTCGCGCATCGCCCGGGTGGTGTACGGCGCACTGGAGCCCAAGGCCGGGATTGTGCAAAGCCAGGGGCAGTTCTTTACCCAGGGCTTTTTGAATCATCGGGTGTTGTATGAAGGCGGGGTGCTGGCCGAGGAGTGTGGGGCGGTGTTGAGTGAGTTCTTCAAGGCGCGCCGGGCTAAACCCTGACCTCATGTAAAAACCCAATCAATGTAGGAGCCGGCTTGCCGGCTCCTACAGGGATGGGTTATTTCTTGGCGATGATCACCGCCCGCATCGGCGCCGGCAGCCCTTCAATCGTCTTGCTGTGATCCTCAGGGTCGAGGAAATCACTCAGCGACTGATACTTCATCCACTCCGTCCCGCGTTGTTCCTCGACCGTGGTCACGCTGACATCCACGCAACGTACATCGCTGAAACCCGCACGGCGTAGCCACAACATCAGTGCCGGTACGGATGGCAGAAACCACACGTTGCGCATCTGCGCATAGCGGTCTTCCGGCACCAGCACCTGCTGCTGGTCACCCTCGATCACCAAGGTTTCCAGTACCAGTTCGCCACCCTTGACCAGGCAATCCTTGAGTGCCAGCAAGTGCTCGATCGGCGAGCGGCGGTGGTAGAACACGCCCATGGAGAACACGGTGTCGAAACCTTCCATGTTCGGCGGCAGGTCTTCGAACGGGAAGGGCAGGTGCCAGGCGTTGGGCGCCGACAAGTAGCGCTGTACCGCCTGGAACTGGCAGAAAAACAGCCAATTGGGATCGACGCCAATCACGCTGTCGGCACCGGCGCCGAGCATGCGCCACATGTAATAGCCGTTGCCACAGCCGACATCGAGGATGCGCTTGCCTTTGAGATTCAGGTGCGGCGCGACCCGTGACCATTTCCAGTCCGAGCGCCATTCGGTGTCCACATGCACCCCGAACAGGTTGAACGGCCCCTTGCGCCACGGGCTCAGGCCCATCAGCGCGGCATGCATCTGCGTGCGGGTTGCGTCATCGCAATCGGTGTCGAGGGTCAGGCCGTTCAGCAGGTCGATTTCGCTGGGCAGGATCTTGGGCAATGCGTCCAACGCACTTTGCCAGCGCGCGAGGTCGCCATGGCCCTTTTCCATTTTTGCATCGAGTTGCGCTTGCACGCCTTGGGCCCAAACGGCCAGGGGAGTGCCGACCAGATGGCGGGCGAGGGGAGACAGATCAATCATGGCAAGGCAATCAACGAGGCAAAGTTAAGACACTGGAACCACGGCACGACTTTCGAGAACCCGGCCGCCAGCAGGCGCTCGCGGTGTTCTTCGAGGCTGTCGGGCTTCATGACGTTTTCGATGGCGCTGCGCTTCTGGGCGATTTCCAGCTCGCTGTAGCCGTTGGCGCGCTTGAACGCCACATGCAGGTCGGTGAGCAGCGCATGCTCTTGGGGATCATTGAAGCGCAGTTTTTCCGAGAGAATCAGCGCGCCACCCGGCAGCAGCGCCTGGCGAATCCGCCCAAGCAATGCCAGGCGCTCTTCAGGGGCGATAAATTGCAGGGTGAAATTCAGCGCCACCACTGAGGCCGGCTGGAACTGCAGGGCGAGGATATCGCCGTCGATCACCTCCACCGGCAACAGCTCCTGGAACATCGAGTCCTGGCCGTTGAGGTATTCGCGGCAGCGCTCGACCATCGCCGCCGAGTTATCCACAGCGATCACCCGGCAACCGTCGGTGCGCACGTGGCGGCGCAGGGCCTGGGTCACCGCGCCGAGGGACGAGCCCAGGTCATACAGCACGCTATTGGGCTGGGCAAACTGCGCGGCGAGCACACCGAGGTTCTCGACAATGGTCGGGTAGCCGGGCACCGAGCGCTTGATCATGTCCGGGAATACCCGCACCACGTCCTCGTTAAAGGCGAAGTCCGGCACCTGGGGCAAGGGCTGGGCGAATAGGCGATCGGGTTCTTTGCTCACGGCTGTTCCGGCGACAAGGGGAAAAGGCCGGTATTTTAGCCAACTTGCTCCTTGGATGCGCGGGTTGTCTGATGGAACGCCGACGCGGTGATCCCCCATTGCCCCAGCCAGTAGGTAATGATCAGCAAATACGGCGCAGCATCAAAGGTCACCACAAAGCGGTTGATCCCGATCAGCGTGTCGGAAAACACAAACAACGCCGCGCCAATGGCCGCCAGTTGTGCCGAGCGCTTGGGCACATCGCTGCCCAACCGGGCCAACGCACGCCAGAGCATGGCGCTGATCACCAGCGCATACACCACCACCGGAATCAGCAAGTCGCCCAGGCCATGGGAAATCAGGATGCTCAGCAAGATCGCGCCCACCACCAGCGCCAGTATCAAGGCCGGCAGCGCTGCACGGCGGCAGTCGCTGAAATAGGCCTTGAGGTACGCCAGGTGCGCAAACAGAAACGCACCGAGGCCAAAGATAAACAGGTCGCCGGGCCAGGCCAGCAACACATCGCCCACCAGGGAAAAAATCAACCCGAGGCTGATCCAGCGTCGATAGTCGCTGGGTGGCGCATCATGCAGCCAGCCCAACATCGCCAGTACCGGCAGCGGCTTGACCAACAGGCAAAGCAAGGTGGCGTGCGTGCTCAGGCCGTAGATAAAGGTACCCGCACCCATCAACGCAAGAATCATCCATGGCATATCAGTTCACCGTAATGGCGCAGTCAAAGGTGTCCACCGGATTCACTTCCGGGGCCCAGGGTTGTTGGGAGGTCAGGCGTAGGCGGCCGCTACCGGCGGTAAACGCCTGGAAACGCCAGGTCGATTGCCCGGCGGCCCCGACCACGCCGGCATCCTCGGGATTGCTGTAGACCTCGGGACTCAGGCTGCGCAGCACGCCGCCAGCCGAATCCTGGATCGCCCAGCGGTAGCCGGTGGTGGGGTTGCTGGGCAAGGTCAGGATCAGGTTTTGCCCGGTCTTGAGCACCAGCGGGCAGGCGCTCTGTTTTTCCACGGTGACGTTTTGCTTCGGTGCACTGGCGCAAGCCGCGAGCAGGGCGAGGCTTAACGGAAGAAGCAGGCGGGCAGCGGTCATGAAAGCTCCGTTGATTGACGACGAAGAGCGAGCATAACCGAAGATGAGACAAGGTGTTACAGCAGGGGGGGTATGTTGGCCGTGCTGGCCCTATCGCGGGCAAGCCCGCTCCTACAGTTGGAATGCGTACCCTGTAGGAGCGGGCTTGCCCGCGATGAGGCCAGTGCAGGCGCTACAGATCTATCAGAACAACACCTTCGCCACATCCGCAAAGCGCTTGGCAAAGTGCACCGTCATCCCTTCCTTCAGGTATTCCGGCAACTCTTCAAAGCTCCCGCGATTAGGCTCCGGCAGGATCAGTTCATGAATCTTCTGGCGCCGTGCCGCAATCACTTTCTCACGCACGCCGCCAATCGGTAGCACATGCCCGGTCAGGGTCAGTTCACCGGTCATGGCCACGCCTTTTTTCGGCGGCTGGTTGCGTGCCAGCGACAGCAGGGCACTGGCCATGGTCACCCCGGCACTCGGGCCGTCCTTGGGTGTGGCGCCTTCCGGTACGTGCAGGTGGACGAAGGCTTCATCGAAGAACTTCGGATCACCGCCAAACGACTTCAGGTTGGAGCTGATGTAGCTGTAGGCGATTTCGGCGGATTCCTTCATCACTTCGCCCAACTGCCCGGTGAGTTTGAAGCCGCGATTGAGCGTGTGGATGCGCGTCGCTTCGATCGGCAAGGTCGCGCCGCCCATGCTGGTCCAGGCCAGGCCGGTGATGACGCCGGTGCCCGACAGCACTTGCTCGTTGCGAAACACCGGCATGCCCAGGGAACCTTCCAGGTCCTTGTTGCCGATCTTGATCACCGAGTCCGGCTCGTCCAGCAGCTTGACCACGGCTTTGCGCACCAGCTTGCCCAGCTGTTTCTCCAACTGGCGCACCCCGGCTTCGCGGGCGTAGCCATCAATCAGGGCGCGCAGGGCGCCGTCGGTGATGCTCAGGCTGTTCTTGGTCACACCGGCCTTTTCCAACTGTTTGGGCCACAGGTGACGCTTGGCGATGGCGACTTTCTCTTCAGTGATATAGCCCGACAGGCGAATCACTTCCATCCGGTCCAGCAGGGGGCCGGGGATTGAGTCCAGGGTGTTGGCGGTACACACGAACAGCACTTTGGACAGGTCCAGGCGCAGGTCCAGGTAGTGATCGAGGAACTCGACGTTCTGCTCCGGGTCGAGGGTTTCCAGCAGCGCCGAGGCCGGGTCGCCCTGGAAGCTCTGGCCCATCTTGTCGATCTCGTCGAGCATGATCACCGGGTTCATCACCTCCACATCTTTAAGCGCCTGCACCAGCTTGCCCGGCAGGGCGCCGATGTAGGTGCGGCGATGGCCCTTGATCTCGGCCTCGTCGCGCATGCCGCCGACGCTGAAGCGGTAGAACGGCCGGCCCAGGGACTCGGCAATGGATTTGCCGACGCTGGTCTTGCCCACGCCCGGCGGGCCCACCAGCAGTACGATGGAGCCGGCGACTTCGCCTTTATAGGCGCCGACGGCGAGGAATTCGAGGATACGGCTCTTGATGTCATCCAGGCCGGCGTGGTGTTTGTCCAGGACCTTGCGTGCGTGCTTGAGGTCGAGTTTGTCCTCGCCATACACACCCCACGGCACCGAGGTGGCCCAGTCCAGGTAATTGCGCGTGACCGCGTATTCCGGCGAGCCGGTTTCCAGGATCGACAGTTTGTTCAGTTCTTCATCGATGCGTTTCTGCGCCTGGGCCGGCAGCACCTTGCCTTCCAGGCGTTGCTCGAACTGCTCGACGTCGGCGCTGCGATCGTCCTTGGTCAGCCCCAGCTCCTGCTGGATCACCTTGAGCTGTTCCTTGAGGAAGAACTCGCGCTGGTGCTCGCCGATCTTGCGGTTAACTTCGGCGGAGATTTCCTTTTGCAGGCGCGCGACTTCCACCTCTTTGCGCAGCATCGGCAACACTTTCTCCATGCGCTTGAGCATGGGCACGCAGTCCAGCACTTCCTGCAACTCGTTACCCGTGGCCGAGGTCAGCGCGGCGGCGAAGTCGGTCAGGGGCGATGGGTCGTTGGGGCTGAAGCGGTTGAGGTAGTTCTTCAGCTCTTCGCTGTACAGCGGGTTGAGCGGCAGCAGTTCCTTGATCGCATTGATCAGCGCCATGCCGTAGGCCTTGACCTCGTCGGTCGGCTCGCTGGGCTGGTGCGGGTATTCGACTTCCACCAGGTACGGTGGGCGATGGTGCTTGAGCCAGGTCTTGATCCGCACACGGGTCAGGCCCTGGGCGACGAATTGCAGCTTGCCGTTTTCGCGGCTGGCGTGATGGACCTTCACCAGGGTGCCGTACAGCGGCAGGGCGGAGGTATCGAAATGCCGTGGGTCTTCAGGTGGCGTGTCCATGAAGAACAGGGCCAGGGAGTGATGGTCGGATTTGCTTACCAGCTCCAGGGTCTCGGCCCAGGGCTCTTCATTGACGATCACCGGCAATACTTGCGCCGGGAAGAACGGCCGGTTGTGGATCGGGATGATATAGACCTTGTCCGGCAGGTTCTGCCCAGGCAGGGCGAGGCCGGTGTTGGACGACGGAGCTTGGGCGTTTTCGGGGTCGGCGTAGTCGTTGAGGTCGATATCGGGGAATTCTTGCTGGTCGCTCATGGGGCACCTGCATAGTGAAGTATGCAGGTTAGATGGGGCAGGTGAGCGGTGGTTTCAATGGCGCAGCGTGGTTAGCAACAAATTGCATGATATTAACCAACCTGTAGGTCAGCTGATTTTGTGCAGGTAGGTGGGCAATGGTTGCTCCGGCAGCACCGACAACACTTTCAGCCGCTGCAACATGCGCTGGCGTGCCCGCTGCAAATGCTCGCGCAGGTTCAGCGCCGCCGCATCGAAGGCCCCGTGCAGCAGCAGTTCCAGGATCAGCCGGTGTTCGGCGAGCATCGCCGGGTCTGCGCCGATCCCCAGCAAACGGTAGAAGATCCGGCTGATGATCATCGGGCTCTGGCCCTGGCGGATCAGCGCGGCGATCTTGCGGTTCTGCAGGCCCGCCAGGCAGTGCTGGTGCAGGTCGGCTTCGAGTTGTTCGATGTCTTCAAGGCTGCAGTGGGCGCTGTTTTGCGCCTCGATCACCCGCTGCAACATGGCTTCGAGCACCTCGCGGGCCAGGCCCGGCGCGCTCTGGCGCAAGGCTTCCGGCTCCAGGCAGGCGCGTAGTTCGTAGTCTTCAGTGACTTCCCGGGCGGTCAGCGGGCCTGCCAGCCATTGCGAGTACGGCTCCTTTTCCACCAGGCCGCGGTCGCGCAGGCGCATCAAGGCTTCACGCACCACCGCGCGACTGACGCCGTAGTGATCGGCGGCGGCCTGTTCATCGAGGCGGTAGTGGCCGAAGGCAATGCAGGTGGACAGCGCCGCGCCGATTTCCTCGACGATGCGTTCACCCAGGGGGCGGGTGTCCACCAGTTCATCTTCGCCGTTCAGGCCCAGGTGCGCATGGCTCAGGGGCAGGCGCAGCGGCTCCAGGTCCAGGCCTTCGGGGTTGATCAGGTAACCCCGGCCATCGAAACGGCAGATCAACCCTTCTGTGTGCAGCAGGTCCAGCGCCTTGCGCACCGGCACGCGGCTGGTGCCGAACAGTTCGGCCAGCGGCGCCTCCAGCAGGACCAGCCCGTGGCGCGCGGTGCCGCTGACGATCGCATCACGCAACAACTGGTGAATCATCGCGTAGCGGGAGGCCGAGGCGGACACTGCTTTCATTGCTTTCTCTGAGGCATGTAGGACGGTGGCCGGGGATTCTCTCATAGATGCGCCTGTCACTCTGCGCCACATCGGCGGCACTTTTTTGGGGCCTGGAATGTTGGGGTGTTACCTTTCTGCACCAAAATGTATTTATTAATAAAAGATACATTATTTCATTGAAGGCCTATCGCGGATGCGGTGCAAGATTTTTTCCCCGGACTCAACACCATCTATCCCGTAGGTCTTGGCCAGGTCGTCCGATCCTGGGCTTGAGTGCGCAGACAGGCTGGCACGAAATCTGCCTTTGTTAAATGTACATTTTATTAATATGTACGTTTTTGTGGTGGGCCGCCCTGGCCGTTGAAGCCGCAATCAACCTTGAAGGGAGATACCCCATGGCTAAAGACATCCTCTGTGCATTTGGCGTCGACGTCGACGCGGTCGCCGGCTGGCTCGGTTCCTATGGCGGCGAAGACTCCCCGGACGATATTTCCCGTGGCCTGTTCGCCGGTGAAGTCGGCGCGCCGCGCCTGCTCAAGTTGTTCGAGCGCTATGGCCTGCGCACCACCTGGTTTATCCCGGGTCACTCGATGGAAACCTTTCCTGAGCAGATGAAGGCCGTGGCCGATGCCGGCCACGAAATAGGTGTGCATGGCTACAGCCATGAAAACCCCATTGCCATGACGGCCGAGCAGGAAGAAATCGTCCTCGACAAGTCCATCGAACTGATCACCCAGGTCACTGGCAAGCGCCCCACCGGCTACGTCGCGCCCTGGTGGGAGTTCAGCAAGGTCACCAATGAGTTGCTGCTGAAAAAAGGCATCAAGTACGACCACAGCCTGATGCACAACGACTTCCATCCCTACTACGTGCGCAAGGGCGATACCTGGACCAAGATCGACTACAGCCAGCACCCCGATACCTGGATGAAACCCCTGGTGCGCGGCGAAGAAACCGACCTGGTGGAGATCCCGGCCAACTGGTACCTCGACGACCTGCCGCCAATGATGTTCATCAAGAAAGCGCCCAATAGCCATGGCTTCGTCAACCCGCGCCATCTGGAAGAAATGTGGCGCGACCAGTTCGACTGGGTCTACCGCGAGCACGAGCACGCGGTGTTCACCATGACCATCCACCCCGACGTGTCCGGTCGCCCGCAAGTGCTGTTGATGCTTGAACGCTTGATCGAACACATCCAGGGCCATGCCGGTGTGCGCTTCGTCACCTTCGACGAGATCGCCGACGACTTTATCCGCCGCCAACCCCGTACCTGACCTGGCCCCCCTGTAGGCGCGAGCTTGCTCGCGAAAATCGCTGACGATGACGCGGGCATCCTGGATGTACGCGGCGCACTTGGGTTTTTCGCGAGCAAGCTCGCTCCTACAGGGGGCCCCATGCGTACCTGACCCTTTGCCCCCATCGAGGCGCGATCCATGTCTATCTATAACAAGCTCGACCTGACTGGCTGGAAACCCCGGCAACTGACGTCCAAGGAGGTGCGTTTCGCCACCTGGATTGCGTTTTTTGCCTGGGTGTTTGCGGTGTATGACTTCATCCTGTTCGGCACGTTGCTGCCGGAAATCGGCCGGCATTTCGGCTGGGGTGAGGTGGAGCAAGCCGAGATTGCGACCTGGGTGGCGGTGGGGACTGCCGTGGTGGCGCTGGCCATCGGCCCGCTGGTGGACAAGCTGGGACGGCGCACCGGGATTATCTTCACCGTCGCCGGCTCCGCCGTGTGCTCGGCCCTGACGGCCATTGGCGGCGCGTGGGGCAAGTCACCGTTGATCTTTATCCGTTCCCTGGGTGGCCTGGGCTATGCCGAGGAAACGGTCAACGCTACCTATTTGAGCGAGCTGTACGCCGCTTCCGACGACCCGAAACTGGCCAAGCGCCGTGGCTTTATCTACAGCCTGGTACAAGGCGGCTGGCCGGTGGGCGCGCTGATCGCTGCGGGCCTGACTGCGCTGCTGTTGCCGATCATCGGCTGGCAGGGCTGCTTCATCTTCGCGGCCATCCCGGCCATCGTGATTGCGATCATGGCGCGCAAGCTCAAGGAGAGCCCGCAGTTCCAGATCCACCAGCGCATCACCCAACTGCGTAAAAGCGGCGCGGTGAGCGAGGCGCAGAACGTCGCCCTGACCTACGGCGTGGACTACGATGAACACAGCAAGGCCGGCCTCAAGGCGGCCTTCCGTGGTCCGGCACGCCGGGCGACCCTGGTGATCGGCGCGGCGATCCTGCTCAACTGGGCGGCGATCCAGGTGTTCAGCGTGCTTGGCACCTCGGTGATCATCAGCGTGCACCACATCTCGTTCGAGAACTCGCTGATCATCCTTGTGCTGTCCAACCTGGTGGGCTACTGCGGCTACCTGACCCACGGCTGGCTGGGCGACAAGATCGGTCGGCGCAACGTGATCGGCCTGGGCTGGATGCTTGGCGGCCTGGCGTTCGCCGGCATGCTGTATGGGCCGAGCAATATGCCCATGGTGGTCGGGCTGTACAGCCTGGGCCTGTTCTTCCTGATCGGCCCGTACTCGGCGGCGCTGTTTTTCATCAGTGAAAGTTTCCCTACCAGCATCCGTGCCACCGGCGGCGCGATCATCCATGCCATGGGCCCGATTGGCGCCGTGGTCGCCGGTTTTGGCGCGACCCAGGTGTTGTCTGCCGGCAGTGATTGGCAGACCGCCGCCCTGTATTTCGGTGCGCTGCCGTGCTTCCTCTCCGGCGCGCTGATGTTTGCCGCACGCCACGTGCGTCCGGAAACTGTCCAGTAAGGAGTGTATTGATGAGCCGTAAAGTTGCCTTGATTACCGGTGCCGCCAGCGGCATCGGCCAAGCCCTCGCCGTGGCCTATGCGCGCAGCGGCGTGGCGGTGGTGGGCGGGTATTACCCGGCCGATCCCCATGACCCGCAAATCACCGCAGACCTGGTGCAAGCGGCCGGTGGTGAATGCGTGATGTTGCCGCTGGACGTGGGGGATACCACCTCTGTGGATAACCTGGCGGCGCAGGCGATCCAGTATTTTGGCCGCCTCGACTATGCGGTGGCCAACGCCGGCCTGTTGCGCCGCGCGCCATTGCTGGAGATGACCGACGCGCTGTGGAACGAGATGCTCAACGTCGACCTGACGGGGGTGATGCGCACCTTCCGCGCGGCGACCCGGCAGATGAAAGAGGGTGGGGCGCTGGTGGCGATCTCGTCGATTGCCGGTGGCGTGTACGGCTGGCAGGAGCATGCGCATTACGCGGCGGCCAAGGCGGGCGTACCGGGTTTGTGTCGCTCGCTGGCGGTGGAGTTGGCGCCGCTGGGGATCCGTTGCAACGCCGTGATCCCGGGGTTGATCGAGACGCCGCAGTCGCTGGATGCAAAGAACTCCCTCGGCCCCGAAGGCCTGGCGAAAGCCGCGCGGGCGATCCCGCTGGGCCGGGTTGGGCGGGCGGATGAGGTGGCATCGCTGGTGCAGTTCTTGACCAGCGATGCCTCCAGCTACCTGACCGGGCAGAGCATCGTCATCGATGGCGGCCTGACCGTGCGCTGGCCCGATTAACCCTATGGGACGCTCACCCGTCTCAGGAACAGGAGAATCTATATGCCTCAACTCAGCAACCGCCGCGCCGTGATCACCGGTGCCGGCAGCGGTATCGGCGCTGCCATCGCCCGCGCCTACGCCATCGAAGGCGCACGCCTGCTGCTGGCCGACCGCGACGCCGCGAGCCTGGCCGAAACCGCCATCACCTGTCGCAACCTTGGTGCCGAGGTGTTTGAGTGCATCGCCGATGTCGGCACCGTCGAAGGCGCCCAGGCCAGTGTGGACAGTTGCGTCGCCCGTTTCGGCGGCATCGACATCCTGGTCAACAACGCCGGCATGCTGACCCAGGCGCGCTGTGTCGACCTGTCCATCGAGATGTGGAACGACATGCTGCGCGTGGACCTGACCAGCGTGTTTATCGCCAGCCAGCGCGCCTTGCCCCATATGCTCGCCCAGCGTTGGGGGCGGATTATCAACGTCGCTTCGCAACTGGGGATCAAGGGCGGCGCTGAACTCACCCACTACGCGGCGGCCAAGGCCGGGGTGATCGGTTTTACCAAATCCCTGGCCCTGGAAGTGGCCAAGGACAACGTACTGGTCAACGCCATCGCCCCCGGCCCGATTGAAACGCCGCTGGTGGGCGGCATCAGTGACACCTGGAAGCGCGCCAAGGCCGCCGAGTTGCCCCTGGGACGCTTCGGCCTGGCCGATGAAGTAGCGCCCACGGCGGTGCTGCTGGCCAGTGAGCCGGGTGGCAACCTGTTTGTTGGCCAGACACTGGGGCCGAACTCCGGCGATGTCATGCCATGAGCGGAGCTTAAGCATGTGCGGACTCTGTGGACTGCTGGGCGAAGACCTGCACTGGAGCGATCCTTTGGGCGACGAGCTGCCACGGCGCCGCGAACGCCTGCGCCGGATTGCCGCGATCAACCAGGTGCTGGCGGTGTTCCGGCTCAAGGTCGAAGACTTCCAGGGCGCCTCTTACCTGCTGCTCGGCGCCACCGGCAAGCAGGAACTGGCCAGCGGCCTGGATCAGCTATGGCGTGCCGCAGAAAGCATGCTGGGGCGCCCGCTGGATCCTCTGGACCCAACCTTGCTCAACCATCTGGAAGTTGCCCCGGACCGCCTTTGAATGTGGGGGATGAATATGAGTATTGCGCTGAATGTGATCACCGGCTTCCTCGGCAGCGGCAAGACCACCTTGCTCAAGCGCCTGTTGCAAGGCGAAAGCCTCGGTGACACGGCGCTGCTGATCAATGAATTTGGCGATGTCGGCATCGACCATCTCCTGGTCGAAGAAGTGGCGCCCGACACGGTATTGCTGCCCAGCGGTTGCATCTGCTGTTCCATCCGTGGCGAATTGAAAGACGCGCTACTGGGCCTGCTGCAACGCCGCGAACGTGGCGAAATCCCGGCTTTCAAGCGGGTGATCCTGGAAACCACCGGCCTGGCCGACCCGGCGCCGATCCTTGCCACCTTGAACAACGATGTGCAACTGCGCGGGCGTTTTCATATCGGCCTGGTGGTGACCCTGGTCGATGCCAGCCACGCCGCCCTGCAAGAGCGCCTGCACCCGGAGTGGCTGGCCCAGGTGGCGGCGGCCGATCGCTTGCTGTTGAGCAAGACCGACCTGGTGGATCACTGCGATGACTTGCGCCAACACCTGGCCGCGCTGAACGCCGGCACGCCGATCCTCAACACGGATGAGGTCCACAGTGGCGACCAATTGCTGCTGGGTGAAGGTCTGCGCAGCGCCACGCCAGCGCTGGAAGTGGGGCGCTGGAAATTGCATCAGGCAGCTTCCACACCCTCGACCCACGGCGCGGCGCAAGTGTGTTGCCTGACCTTCGACCAGCCCCTGGACTGGGTGGGCTTCGGGGTCTGGTTATCGATGCTGTTAAGATGCCACGGCGAACGCATTCTTCGCGTCAAAGGACTGCTCAACGTGAACGCCAGCTCAGCCCCCATCGTCATTCATGGCGTGCAGCATTGCCTGCATGCCCCGGTTCATTTGCCTGCATGGCCGGGCACGGAGCGTCAGTCGCGCCTGGTGTTTATCTTGCGCGGCCTTGACCCGGCGTTGCTGCGCCGCTCCTTTGATGTGTTCTGCCGCAGGTTCGCCCCATGATTACCCTAAGAGTGCTGGGCACCTCGGTGACCCTGTTGGAATGTTTGCGCGTGCGCGCCGAACAGGAGCTGGGCATTCGCCTGGTGTATCAGGTCCACGATGTCGAGCAGGCGCAGCGCATCGCGGTGATGCAGCCGGACAGCTATGACCTCTATGACCAGTGGTTTCACAACGTCGACTTTGTGTGGCCGGCACGGGCGATCCAGCCAATCGATACCCGGCGCATCGCCCTGTGGCACGAGATCAACGACCTGCCCAAGCGCGGGCGCCTGAGTGCTGATGATCGCCTGGGCGGCGGCAGCGTGCCCAGCGAACGCCTGTTCGTGCAGCACGATGGCAGCCTCGGCAGCACCGTCAGCGAGCGCATCAGCATGTTGCCCTTGACCCACAACGCCGACAGCTTTGCCTATCGTCCCGAGCGCTTGCCCGAGGGCTTTTGCCGCAGCAATGAAAGCTGGGGCTGGCTTTTGGACCCGGCCTGGAGCGCACGCACCGCGCTGCAAAGCGACGCGGCCATCGGCGCCCTGGATGCGGCGCTGGCGGTGCAGGGCGCGGGGCTGGCCGACTTCAATGACATCGGCAATATGAGCATCGAAGAGATCGATGTGCTGGCCGACATTCTTGTGCGCAAGCAGAAGGAAGGCCATTTCGCCGCGTTCTGGTCCGACGATGAGGAAGCGGCGCAATTGATGCTCAGCCCCAGCATCGATATCCAGAGCCTGTGGTCGCCGACCTTGATGCGCCTGCATCGGGCCGGGGTCAAATACCGTCTGGCTGTGCCCCGCGAAGGCTATCGCGCCTGGTTCGGCGGCCTGTCGCTGTCGCGCCATGCCAAAGGCCCGGTGCTGGACGCGGCCTATGCCTACCTCAACTGGTGGCTGTCGGGTTGGCCCGGTGCGGTGATGGCCCGCCAGGGTTACTACATCGGCAACCCGGCGCGCAGCCGCGACCACCTGAGCAGCGCCGAGTGGGACTACTGGTACGCAGGAAAACCCGCCCGCGAAGAGTTGCTGGGCAGCGATGGCCTGCCACTGATCGACGTCGGCGAAGTCCGCGATGGCGGCTCCTACGAGCAGCGCATGGGGCATATTGCGGTGTGGAATTCGGTGATGGACGAGCACAACTACCTGGTGCGCCGCTGGGGCGATTTCATGCGGGCCCGCTGCCGTTTAGGCGGTGATTTGTCGTCAAAATAATGTCATCGAACCGCCCGCATTTATTAGGTTTTACTTCTGCCCGGCGAAGACTAATCTGGATGTCCAAATGCCCTGAATGAAAGGGCATTTTTTTGACGCAGGGTTTGTAGTCGCGAGGGATGCGTATGACAAAAGGACGCTTGAGCTGGGGTGGGCGAACGCTGCCGGAGGGCAAGCGGATTGGCTGGCGCCACGCCTTCCAGACGCGCCTGGCTGGGGTGTTGGCGTTACTGCTGCTGGTTGTGGTGGGCGCGGTGTATTTCGCCGTCCAGGGCGCCACCACCCGGGCGGTGGAAAACCAGGCCCAGGTGCAGCTGGAAACCGGCAGCCGGGTATTCGAGCGTTTGCTGGACCTGCGCGGGCGGCGCCTGCAATACGGCCTGGACTGGCTGACGGTGGACGCGCAGTTCCGCCGGGCCGTTGCCGCCGGCCAGCCGTCACAGATTATTGCCGCCTTGCAGCGCCATGGCACAGGGGTCCGCAGCAGCGAGGTGTTTGTGCTGGGACTCGACGGGCAGGTCATCGTCAGTACCCTGGCTGGCGTTCCCCGCCAGCAAGTCTTCCCTTACGCCCATGCCCTGCGCCAGGCCCGGCGCAACTCCCTGCAAATCCTGATCGTCGCCCTGGCTGGCCAGCCGTTCCTGCTGGTCGAGGAAGAGGTCCTCGATCCGTTGCCCGTGGCCCGGGTGGTCATGGGGTTCTCCATGGATGAGACGTTTGCCAGCGAGTTGCGCTCCCTGAGCAACCTGGAAGTGTCATTCATGAGCCTGGACAACGGTGAGCAGGGTACCTTGTTCAGCACCCAGCCGATGGAGGATCGCCCGGCGATCATCCAGGCGCTGCAAGATTCAAGTACTACCGCGCGGGGGCAGATGATCGAGTTTCGCGGCCAGCGTTTTCTCAGCCAGGTGCTGCCCCTGGCCAACAGTGGGGAGGGCGGGCAAGTCATGGCCTTGTTGCAAAGCCCGCTGGACCACGCCCTGCAATCCTTTGCGCCGCTGGACCGGCAATTTCTCGGCATCGCTCTGGCCGCATTGCTGGTGTCGTTGGTGGGCGCGCTGTTGATGGCGCGCCGGGTGTCGCGCCCACTCAATGCCCTGGTGCAGGCGGCCGAACGGATTGGCGCCGGCGATTACCGCACACCGGTGGCGGTGCGTGGCAAGGATGAGTTCGGCCTGCTGGCCCGCGCCTTCAACGCAATGCAGAGCGGTATCGCCGTGCGCGAACGGCAACTGGCCCATAACGCCTTGCACGATGCCCTGACCGGGCTGCCCAACCGCGCCCTGGCCATGGAGCGCCTGGGCAGCGCGATCAGCGCGCGGCGCCCGGTGGTGTTGCTGTACCTGGGGATTGAAAACTACCGCGTGATCAACGAAGGCTTTGGCCCGCAAGGCGTTGAAGAAATGCTCCGCGAAGCCAGCCGCTGCCTGCTGTCGAGCCTGGCCGCTGGCGACACGGCGGCCCGTATCACGGGCAGCGAGTTCCTGGTGCTGCTGGAAAATACCCGGATCGACAGCGCGGTGGCCCGTGCCGACCGCTTGTACGCGCTGCTGACCGAACCGCAGCGGGTCGGCGGTGATGAGCTGCGGCACGAAGTAAGCATGGGTATTGCGACCTACCCTGAAGATGGCCGGCAGGTCGAAGAACTGATCAGCCGCGCGGCCATTGCACGCCACGATGCCGCCGCGCAGCCCGGCTATCTGCAGATCTATCAACAGGACCGAGACCTCGCCCATCAACGCCAGATCAGCCTGATCCGCGACCTGCGCCGCGCCGCCATCGAGGGTGAGTTATACCTGTGTTATCAACCCAAGCTCGACCTGCGCCATGGCTACGTGCGCCAGGCCGAAGCGCTATTGCGCTGGCAACACCCGACCCTGGGGCTGGTATCGCCCGCCGAATTCATTCCCCTGGCCGAACGCTCCGGCAGCATGTCGAGCCTGACCCACTGGGTGATCGAAGAGGCCATCCGCCAATTGGCAGAGTGGAGCGTGCGTGGGCTGGAGGTGCAGCTGTCGGTGAATATTTCGGTGGATGACCTGGGCGACGAAGGGCTGGCGCCACGGGTGACCGAGTTGCTGGAGATACACGGGGTGCTGGCCGGGCAATTGATCTTTGAAATCACCGAAAGCGCAATCATGCACAACCCGGAACAGGCCTTGCGCATCCTTGAGCAACTGCGCGGGTGTGGCATCAGCCTGTCGGTGGACGACTTCGGCACCGGCTACTCATCCCTGGCCCAGTTGCAGCGCCTGCCGGTGCAGGAACTGAAGATCGACCAGTCGTTTGTGCGCAACCTCGACAGCACCAGCGGCGATGCGGTGATCGTGCGCTCGACCATCGAGATGAGCCACAACCTGGGGCTCAAGGTGGTGGCCGAAGGGGTGGAGTTCGAGCCGAGCCTGAGGCTGCTCAAACAGTGGAATTGCGACACGGCCCAGGGTTACCTGATCAGCCGGCCGTTGAATGCCATGGCGTTTGAAATGTGGATGCGTCGAGATCGCAGCACGGTCTGACTGATTCAACACAACCTCATGTGGGGACTGGCTTGTGTGGGAGCTGGCTTGCCTGCGATGGTCGTTAACGATGACGTTGGGTAACTGACACCCTGCGGCGCTCTTACAGACGCCATCGCGGGCAAGCCCGCTCCTACATTTGGACTGTATTTCAAATAAAAAACCCCGGAATTCCGGGGTTTTTTATTGCAGCTGCCGCTTAATCCGCCAGCTTGAACGCCATCACATAGTCACCCTGCTTGGTCCCCAGGGAACCATGACCGCCCGCCACGACCAGCACGTATTGCTTGCCGTCCTTGCCGGTGTAGGTCATCGGGGTGGTCTGTGCGCCTGCAGGCAGGCGACCTTCCCACAGTTGCTTGCCGTTTTTCACGTCATAGGCACGCAGGTACTGGTCGAGGGTACCGCTGAGGAAGGACACGCCACCGGCGGTGGTGAAGGTCCCGCCCAGGCTTGGCACGCCCATGCTCAGGGGGATGGGAACCGGCGAGCTGTCACGCACGGTGCCGTTCTTGTGCATCCAGATGGTCTGGTTATTGGTCAAGTCCACGGCAGCCACATAACCCCAGGCCGGAGCCTGGCACGGCAGGCCCATGGGCGACAGCATCGCTTCGAGGACCACGCCGTACGGCGTGCCTTTGTTCGGCTGCACGCCTTCGGTTTCGCTGACGCGTGGGCCCATGGCGGCGATTTTTTCCGCCGGGATCATGGTCGATTTGAACGCCATGTAGCTCGGGTTGACGAACGCGATCTGGCGCACCGGGTCAACCGAGATGCCGCCCCAGTCGAACACGCCGAAGTTGCCTGGGTAGACGATCGAGCCTTGCAGCGATGGCGGGGTGAACGGGCCGTCGTAGCGCAGGGACTTGAAGTCGATCCGGCACAGCAGTTGGTCGAACGGGGTCACACCCCACATGTCACGTTCCTTGAGGGGCGGTGGCATGAAGTTGAGGTCGGACTTGGGCTGGGTTGGCGAGGTGTGATCACCGGCCACCGCGCCTTGCGGCACAGGGATTTCGTTGATCGGCACGACAGGCTCGCCGGTCGCACGGTCCAGCACGTAGATGCTGCCTTGCTTGGTCGAAGTCATCACCGCTTGCTTCACGCCGGCTGCGGTCTTGATGTCGATCAGGCTTGGCTGGCCGCCCACGTCCATGTCCCACAGGTCATGGTGGGTGAACTGGTAGTGCCAGCGCACTTTACCGGTGTCGATATCCAGCGCTGTCAGGCCGGCAGCGTGCAGCTCCGACGCAGGCGTGCGGTAGCCACCGAACTGGTCCGGGGTCTGGTTGCCCATCGGCAGGTAGAGCATGCCGAGTTTTTCATCGACGGCGAACATGGACCACATGTTCGGCGAGTTGCGGGTGTAGGTCTTGCCCTCGGCAATCGGCGTGGTGTCGTCCGGGTTGCCGCTGTCCCAGTTCCACACCAGTTTGCCGGTGTGTACGTCGAACGCGCGGATCACGCCGCTTGGTTCGTCGGTGGAGACGTTATCGGTGACGTGACCACCAATCACCACCAGGTTCTGGGTGACGGCGGGCGGCGAGGTGGAGTAGTAGCCACCTGGGGCGAAGGCGCCGATATTGGCACCCAAGTCGATCTGGCCTTTGTCGCCGAAGTCTTCGCACATCTTGCCGGTGTCGGCGTTCAGGGCGATCAGGCGGGTGTCGGCGGTCGGCAGGAAGATCCGGCGCGGACAGGCGTTGGCAGCCGGCGCAGCGGCGTCAGTGGCCGGGCTTTGCGCGGTGGCGGCGTAGGCGGCGTCATCGTGATAGGTCACGCCACGGCAGGTCATGTGCGCCCAACCCTTGAAGTTCGCGGCTTTTTGCGTCGAGAGCTTAGGGTCGAAACGCCAGATTTCCTTGCCGGTGTCCGGATCAAGGGCAATCACCTGGCTGTGCGGCGTACACACGTAGAGCATGCCGTTGACTTTCAGCGGGGTGTTTTCCGCGGTGGTTTCACCGGGGTCGCCCGGGCCAGGCAGGTCGCCGGTGCGATAGGTCCAGGCCGGCACCAGTTTGTGCGCATTCTCAGGGGTGATCTGCGCCAGGGGCGAGTAACGATCACCGAAGGCCGAGCGGCCATAGGAGTTCCAGTCGCCATCGGCCTGGGCCGGGGCGGCATTGGTCATGCCCGGTACCGCATCGCGGTCCAGTTGGCCCTTGATTTCACCGGGGTTGGTGAACTGGCTGGCCACGGCGGTGGCGCCGGCCAAGACCACGGCCACGCTCAGTGCGCCAGTGCCCAGCGGGGCAGGTTGGCCACGCAGCAAGGGGCGGCGGAACCACGGCAGCAGCATGACGATGCCCAGGCCGAACAACAGGGCCAGGCGCGGCACCAACTGCCACCAGTCCAGGCCGACTTCCCACAGGGCCCACACGGTACTGGCGAACAGCACCACCGCGTACAAGCCCAGCGCCGCGCGGCGCGTGGCCAGCAGCAGGAGGCCGGTCAGGGTGATGCCGATACCGGCCAGCAGGTAGTACAGCGACCCGCCGAGCATGCTCAGCTTGATGCCCCCGGCCAACAAGGCCAGGCCCATGATCAGCAGCAAGATCCCCAGCAGCCTGGGCAGCAGGCGGCTTGGACTTGAAGCACCATCAGTGCTCATAGTGTGATTCTCCGTGACGTTTAAGGTAGTCCCGCGCATGTTCACTGTAGATGACGTTTGCGCGCAGGCTTGGTTCAGGGCTAATTGCGTTTATTCAGATTTAGAAGGACGCTTGCAGCTTGATCCCGCCGACCAGCGCGTCATCCACCTGGGCGACGGCCCCCGGATGACGGATGTACTGCAGGTTCGGGCGCACCGTCAGCCAGTGGCTGACGTGCACGCCGTAATAGAGTTCGGCGCTGTACTCGGTGTCTTGCACCGGCAGGTAGGCGGCGTCGTCAAAGTCGTAGACCGCGCGGGCCTGGTTGCTGGCCTGGGCGTTCTTGCGGTACGCCGGGTTGACGTGGACGCGGGCCACGGCAAAGCCGATATCGTCCTTGGCACGAGCATCGAACGGGCCTTTGTAGACCACGCCGGCCTGGACATAGTTATCCACAGCGTTGGTTTTCTTATCGTGCATCGTCGCGTTGGCGAACACGCTCAAGCCCCGGGTGTTGTCGCTGGCCAGGCTGCTGACTTGCTGCTGCACGCCCAGCCAGATGCCGTGCTTGCTGGAGGCGCTGCGATAGGCCTCGCCACTGAGGGCAGCAGGCTGGTCGTTACGGTCCTTGTACACATCGCTGGCCTTGGCGCTGCTGTAGTAATACCCGGCACGGTATTCGCCCGGCAGGCCGTGGACCTTTGGCGTCCATACCAGCTCCACCGGCAACAGGGCGCCCTGGGTACCGCTGCCGCTGAGCTTGAAGCCATTGCCGCGGTCGAGGTTGGACGGGTTTTGCTCATAGGCGCCGATTTGCGCGTACAACTCGGGCGTCAGGTGGTATTTGACCCGCAGCGCCCATTGGCTCACCGGCCAGTTGTACCAGATGCCACCGACCCAGTTGCCCACCTGTGAGCCGCAGAACGCCAGGTTCTGGAAGTCGCAGGGGAAGCTGTTGAAGTCTTCACCTTCGCCAAAACGCCCAGCCTTGATATCGAGCTTCTGGTCGAAGAACTTCTGCTGGTACCACATCTGCGTCAGGCGCCAGGTCTGGCCACGGCCCCAGACCTCCTGGGACGAGGTAAAGCCGCCGACCCGTGGATCGTTGATGCGATCGTTCGTGATGTTGTTGCCACTGCGCTCGGTGATCGTCAGTTGGAACTCGGCATCCTGCCAGCCGAAAATCTTCTGCAGGTCCAGGTGGCTGCCGAAGGCCCATTGATCGCTGTAGCGCGCAGTGCGGTCGTGGTTCGAGCCGCCGTGCAGGTTACTGCCCATCTCGCCGGTGTAGTCGATCTTGAAGTCGTAGCCCAGTTGAGACAGCGCTGTCCGGGAGCCGCCGAAATCACCCAGCATCCACGGGGACTCACGGTCAAAGGCCGGCGCGGCCTGGGCGCAGGTGATCAGGCACAAAGGCAGCAGCGCAGCGCACAGGCGCAGTGTTGGGAAAGCAGGCATAGGCAAGGGCAGGTCTTAATAGTTTTTGGTTTTGGGTACGCAAACGGCGGCCGGGGGTGGGCGTTCGTCAGGTTTGGCTGAAAGGTGAAACGTTTCAGGTTGTTGCAGACAAGGATAAAGCGCTGGCTCGGGGAGAGAAAGCGCTAATCGCAAGATGGATTCTTTCGGATTTGGTAACAGTGCGACAGAACACCGCTCCCACAGGGTTGAACCGCAGTGTCTGTTAGAAGGTCGTGCGCAGGCCCACTTGCACACTACGCCCCGGAGCCGGCGCAATATCGCGCAGGATCGAGCTGGCATAACGCACGGTCTGGTTGGTCAGGTTCTCGCCATTGACGAACGCCAGCCATTGGCTGCCTCCCAGGTTGAAGCGATAACCGGCGCTGGCGCCCAAGGTGGTGTAGCCGTCGGTTCCGCTTTCGTTGCGCGGTACACGGCCCTGGCCGGTAGCGTGCTCGACATCAATGCGCGCCTGCCAGCGGTCCAGTTCCCACAACAAACCGCTGTTCAAGCGCAGTGGGGCGATGCGCGGCAAGGCTTCGCCGGTATCCAGGTTGGTGGCGCGGGTGTAGTCGCCCGACAGCTCCAGGGCGAATTTGCCGTAGGCGCCTTCGCCGAGTTTCCAGTGGTCCTGGGCTTCGAAGCCGACGAAACGTGCGCGCACGCCCGAGTAGGTGTACTCCGGGATACCATCGGCGTCTTCTTCGCCCTCATCATTCAAGGTGCGGCCGCTGTTCAGCAGGCCGATGTAATTGGAGAAGTGGCTGTAGAACACGCCGAAGCTGCCCTTATGGGTGCCATTGTCAAAGCGCAGGGCCAGGTCGCTGGCTACCGCTTTTTCCTTCGACAGCTTGGCATCGCCCACTTCATAGGTACCGGTGGCGACGTGGGCGCCGTTGGCATACAGCTCGTAGAAGGTCGGCGCGCGCTCGGTGTAGCCCAGGGTCGCGGCCAGCGACCAGATGGGCGTCAGCGTATACACCGCGCCCGACGACAGGCTGCCGGCGGTGAAGCTGCTGGAGCTGTTGGCCTTGGCGAAACGCTCGTTGCCCTTGCCGTCCGGGTCGACGGTGGTGTGTTCCAGGCGTGCGCCCAGGCTGAGTTTCAGGCGCTCGGTGGCCTGCATTTCTTCGAGGATAAACAGCGCGCCAGCATGGGTATCGGTCTGTGGGACGAAGGCTTCTTCGCCCAATGCCGAGAATTCACTGCGGCTGACCTGCGCGCCGACAATGCCGTCGAACGGCCCCAAAGGTTGGTGCCGTGCTTCGACACGGGCTTCATAGCCTTTGTTCTTGAAGGTGGTACCGGTTTCGCCGCCTTCGATTTCGCGGTGTTCGTAATCGGTGTAGCCGGCATCGAGTTTCACCGAGGTAAACGGGCCTTGCAGGTTACGAATCTCGGACGCGAAGGCGTAGTGCTCCTGCTGCATGCGGATGCGCACGTCCTGTTCGGCGGGCGAGCCGTAGTTGCTGTCGGAGTTGCTGTAGGACAGCCCGGCGTAACCATCGTCCCACGTGTAGGAGCTGCCCACCGCGCCGCTGTCCTGGCGCCCGTTGCTGTTGCCCAGGCGGCCATTTTTACCGGGGCCATTTTCGCTTTCCGGGGCATGGCGGCTGCGGGCAAAGCCTGGGATTTTCAGGTCATTGAACTCGCGGGCGCTGGCATCCAGGTGCAGGGCGAAGGTGCCGTTGCCGGCCTCCAGCTTGCCGGCGCTGCTGCGGGTGGTGTCGGCGCCGCCGTAGCGCAGTTCACCGGCACCGTGGATGCCTTCGATGGCTTCGGTGGGGATGCGGTTGTCGAAGGTGTTGACCACGCCACCGATGGCGCTGCCGCCATACAGCAAGGCGGCCGGGCCACGCACGATCTCGATGCGCTCGACGTTGACCGGGTCCAGCGGCACCGCATGGTCATAGGACAGCGACGAGGCGTCCAGCGCGCCCACGCCATTGCGCAGGATACGAATGCGGTCGCCGTCCTGGCCACGGATGATCGGGCGGCTGGCGCCTGGGCCGAAGTACGACGACGACACGCCAGGCTGTTTGTTCAGGGTCTCGCCGAGGCTGCCTTTTTGTTGCAGGGTCAGGTCGTCGCCTTCCAGCACCGTCGTGGGCGAGGCCAGTTGCTGGCTGCCCAATGGGTTGCCGGTGATGACTTGGGGTTGCAGTTCCAGGGCGTGGGCCTGGGAGCCGATCAACAGGGCAGCGGCCAGCGGGGTCAGGCGCCAGAGAGGGGAGAGGGACATCGGGAGGTTCCTTGGTAAAGCAAGAGAGTTGGATATTTATAGTTACAATATAACATCTCTTTTCTGGCCGGGAGGTGGAACTTTCCATAAATCCTGTAGGAGCGAGCTTGCTCGCGAAAAAACTGAGCGCGCCGCGTTAAACCAGGTTTGGCGCGTTATCGTTGACGATTTTCGCGAGCAAGCTCGTTCCTACAGGGGGGCGGAGGTGGGGCTACAATCACGGCAATGCTTCCACCGGCCAGGCACCTCGGCTAAGGTGCGCGGCTTCTTCTTCAACTCTTGGCAAAGGCTTGGCATGACCGCACCGAACAACAACCCACTGCACGGCGTTACCCTGGAGCAGGTGCTCACCGCGCTGGTGGCGCACTACGAATGGGAAGGCCTTGCCGAGCGCATCGACATCCGCTGCTTCAAGAACGACCCGAGCATCAAGTCGAGCCTGACGTTCTTGCGCAAGACGCCGTGGGCGCGGGAGAAGGTCGAAGGGTTGTACGTCAAGCTGATGCGCACCAAACGCCCACTGGAATGAGGGCCTATGTGGCAGGGGCAGCCCTGGCCGGTTGGGCAGGCCTGGCGATTCAGCAGTACCTGATTGTCTATTCGCGCTGGATGGCCGATGCCAGCCTGTTAGGCGGCCTGGTGAATTTCTTCAGCTTCTTCACGGTGCTGACCAACACCCTGGCGGCAGTGGTGTTGAGTTATGCACTGGTGAGTCGCCCTTCTGCCGGGCGCCGGTTTTTCCTGCGGCCAGCGGTCAGCAGTGGGATTGCGGTGAGCATTGTTGTGGTAGGCCTGGCGTACAGCTTGCTGCTGCGGCATTTGTGGAGCCCCGAGGGCTGGCAGTTTATCGCTGACGAATTGCTTCACGATGTGATGCCGCTGCTGTTCCTGGGCTACTGGTGGTTCTGGGTACCCAAGGGCACCTTGCGCCTCAAGCACATCGGCTACTGGGTGATTTACCCGCTGGTGTACTTCGTTTATGTGCTGCTGCGCGGGCATCTGCTGGGGCAGTACCCATATCCGTTTATTGATGTGGGGACGCTGGGTTATCCACAGGTGTTCATGAATGCCGGGGGGATATTGTTGGGGTTTGTGTGTGTGGCGTTGGCGCTAGTAGGGCTGGACAAGATCCTGAAGCGGGCAGCGTAAAACTGTGGGAGCAAGCAAGCCCGCTCCCACAGGGTCTTATTCTTCGCTGCTGCCTTCGGCACGCCAGTAACCCACGGCCTTGACGAACTCATCGTTGAGTGTGTGCTCATCGAGCAGCACCCGCCGGACCTGGCGTGACAACTTGGTTTCTGTCGCGACCCAGGCATACAACGAACCTTGTGGAACCTGCAGTTCACGCACGGCGCCAAGCAAATCATCCCGGCCCCGCACTACCCAGATCACCTCTACATCCGCCGCACTGTCGAGTGCCTGTTGTTCATGCTCATCGGCAATCTCGATCACCGCCAGCACCTTGCACCCAGCCGGCAGTTCTTCCAGGCGCCGGGCAATGGCCGGGAGGGCGGTTTCGTCGCCGACCAGCAGGTAGCTGTCGAAGATATCCGGCACGATCATCGAACCGCGCGGGCCGGCAATGTGCAGGTGCTGGCCGGGCTTGGCCTGTTCGGCCCAGGTCGAGGCCGGGCCATCGCCGTGCAGGACGAAGTCGATATCCAACTCACCGCTGCCCAAGTCAATACGGCGCGGGGTGTAGTCACGCATCGCCGGTTGCGGTCCCTCGCCCTTGACGCTGAAGGTTGGGCTTTCCAGGGCCGCCTGCTCGGCAGCATTCTGCGCGAACAGCAGCTTGATATGGTCATCGCTGCCCAGGCTGGCAAACCCGGCCAACTGCTCGCCACCCAGGGTGATGCGGCGCATGCGCGGGGTGATGTCGACCACGCGCAGCACCTCCAGGCGCCGGCGTTTGATCTCGTGGGTCACACGGTGAATGACAGGCGTACTCATACGTTTTTCCCCTGTACAGGTTGGACGGCCGGGCCATCCACAATGGCTTGGGCGGTACTGTTGAGCAGCGCCGCGACACGGGTGATTTCTTCCGGGCTCCAGCGCCCGTGGTGCAATTGCAGGGCATGGCGCAGGTTATGCACCGCCTCGTGGATTTCGGGTGGCCGGTCATGGCCGCGTAGCGAGCGTTTGCTCACATCAATGCGCATGCGCACACCGTCCAGGGCAATGGCTTGCTCTCTTAAGAACAGACGTCCGGCGTCGGTGATTGTGTAGCGTTTTTTGCCACCTTCGGCATCGCCGGTGATCAATTCGCTCTCTTCAAGAAAGGTCAGGGTGGGGTAGATCACCCCGGGGCTGGGGCTGTAGGCACCGTCGAACAGGCCTTCGATCTGGCGGATCAGGTCGTAGCCGTGGCAAGGCTGTTCGGCAATCAGCGCGGGTAGCAGCAGCTTCAGGTCGCCAGGGGCGAAGACCCGTGGGCCTCGGCCGCCACGTTCGCGACCGGGGCGTTTTTCGAAGCCGTCGCGGCCATCACCGTGTTCTCGGTGGGAATGAGGGTCTCTCATCGTCATGCTCTCTTTGTGTGATTTAGACATAACGTAAGATATATCTTAATGCCTGGGTAGGCTTGCCCGACCAACGGTCATCAGCAGCAGAGCCATGGATGGATTCACAAATAACGTAATGCAAATTTACGTATTTCGGTTTATGGCCGTTAACTTGAGTAGGCGCTCTAATTTTGCTTCTGGTGCTCGATGGTTTAATTGGGGTTGTGGTATCGTTCTTACGGAATATTCAACTAATAAGTTGTATTGATAATCGTGTAGTCCAAATCTTACAGCTAGTGTTGAAGTTTTGGCAAAGTGCCATGTTTTTCCTGCGGTATATTTATTTATCGGCTACGAAGTTGTGGGAAGTGGATTGCATACTTGCATTCTAAGTTGGTGGATTATTGCTCGGGTGTTGTGCTGCTCCTTCGCGGGCGGTAACGGCTCTCATTGTCAGTTGAGGTTAAGTCAACTTTCAGTGGTTCAATCCAATGCCCAAAATGAAACAGGTATCGACCATGTTCAAGAAGTTTGCGATTGCTGCTCCCCTGGCTCTTATGGCACTGAGTTCCTCGGTAGTGTTTGCCGCCGGTGAGGCCAGCCATACCGTCAATCTCAAGGCAAATATCCCAACTACTGTGTTTCACGCCCAACCCCGTGACCCGAACTTCGGTCGGGACGAAACCATGAACTACAACTTGGTCAGCGGTGAGCTGACTCCTCTTACTGCTATCTACGACCTGAAAAACACCAACGGCTCGGTTCACGCCTACATCGAAGGTGGCCCGGCGGTGTTGTTCAACGGTACCCCAGCGCAGAACATCCCACTGACCACCACCCTGCATGGCGTCACCCTGACCGGTACGCCAACCGAAGTGGTGAACGACGCTGATTCCACCCCAGGTGTCGGGGCGGAATTGCGCATCACGGCTGCCAAGCCTTCGGCCACCCAGCGTGGGGCGTACACCTCTGCTGTGGCGCTGGTGTTCGACGCGGTGCTGCCAACACCAGCACCTTGATGGTGTGAGTGCCCGTAAGGCCTTTGTGCCTGCGGGCATTTGCGTTCAGGCCGGCTGATTTTCCCCAGTGGCTGGCCTGGTTTTCATCTTGTCTCTTGGCCCTCAGAGTATTTCTTTCATGTTCCCGATGATGCCCATCGCGATTGCGCTTGCGCTTTTGGTGTGTACGAGTGCCTTGGCCGCGCCGACGCTCGGCGCTGTGACGTCGACCAACCTGCTGACCCAGGCCCAGGGTTTGCCTGCCGGGTTCAGTGATCATTTTTTCGACGTGCCACTGGCGGTACGGGTTGAGCTGGATCAGCAACTGTTGGGGGAGGCGCTGATTGTCTTGTCGCAGGATGAGCGTGTGACCCTGCTGGAATTTACCGATCCAGGCGAGAGCAAGGTTCCTGCCGCGACGCGCGATACCTGGCAGTCGGCGCTGGAAAAGGGCATAGCCCTTGGTTCGTGTACCCAGTCCTGCCCGCAGCAACTGGTATCCATGCACTACAACCTTGAAAACTCCCAGCTGTCGATCATCACCCAAAACGTCGAACACGCCAGTGACGCCCCGCGCTACTACCCACAGCCCGATGGCGGCAGCCGTGGCTTGATCATCAACAACCAGCTCAACCTCAACGGCGGTCAGGACGAAGACCTGGGCGGACGTTACGGTTTGCAGGCCAGCGCCAGCCTGGGCAACTGGACCCAAGTGTTCAACCTGCAACTGGCTCGCCAGAGTGGCGACGAAGAACAACTGCGCCACGCGATCCACGAGCTGTATACCCAGCGTGAACTGGAAGGCCAGTTTCTGCGCCTGGGCCATTTCACCCCCAATTCCGATGGCCTGACGCGTCAGTTACGCAGCTTTGGTACCAGCCCCGATACGGCCCTGGGCGTCATGTATGGCAGCTCTGACAGCCTGGCCATCAACAATGCCAAGGCCAGTGTTTACCCGATCTACGTCACTGCCAATCGCCAGGCCGCCGTGGAGATTTACCGCAATGGCCTGTTGATCAATACCCAGGCCGTGTCGGCCGGTTTGCAGACGTTGGACACGCGCCCCTTGCCTGGCGGTATCTACGAAGTAGAAGTGCGCCTGGTGGAAGACGGCCTGACCGTCAGCACCACCCAGGAACTGGTCTACAAACCCAGTAACTGGCGCAACGTCGATGACCGCTGGCGCTATAACGTATTCGCCGGGCGTGAAACCAAGTTGTTCAGCAACTGGGACGAACAGTCCACAGGTGCAATGACCGCCGGCGCTTCCGTCAACTACCTGGTGCACCCACGGGTGATTCTCGGCCTGTCGGCACGCGAAGTGCGCGAGCAACTGCAATATGGCGGCTCGGTCGACTGGACCGTTGCCAACAACACCAGCCTTTACACCAACCTCTATCAGACCAAGGAACACGGCACCGGCATGGACCTGCAGGGGCTCTATACCTTCGGCGCCACCAACCTGGTATTGAGCCATAACCGCAGCTGGCTCGACACCCGCGACACCTACGAAACCCTGCCCGACGGTACACGCCTGCGGCGCAATACCTTCGTGGGCCAAACCAGCAACTCGGCGGTCTCCGTCAACCATCGGGTCGATGCGAAAAATTCGTGGAACCTGCGACTCTCCCACAGCGAAGGCAACGCCGAAGGTGCCGGGCTGGACCTGGGCTGGAGCCGCCGCGACACTGTGATGGGCAGCGATGCCAATTGGCGTTTCTCGGTGTTCGATCGTCCCGGTAACGCCGGTACCGATGATCAGCGCAACCGTGGCGTCGATATCAGCTTGAGCCTGGCCCTGGGGAGTGATGGCCGGCAGATTTCCGGCAGCATCGGCACCCGTACTGCCCGTGATGGCGGTCGCGACAACAACGCTTCGGTCACCTACCGCCAGGACCTCACCGACCACCTGTTGCAAAGCGTCTCGGTTACGGCGATCACCGACACCTATGGCGCCGGTTTGTCGAGCATGGCCAGTTTCGACACCGACGTTGTCAGCGGTGATGGTTTTGTCCAGCGCAGTTCGTTCAACGGCAACTTCACCGGTGGTTTGAACCTGCACAGCACCTTTGTTGCCGGCGCCGACAAGATGCTGCTGACCAGCCAGTACCAGAGCAATGGCGCGGGCATGATCATCGATGTCGAAACCGATCTGGACAGCCTTGCCCTGCGGGCCGATGACTTCAACGGCGGCGGTGCGCTGCTGCGACCGGGGCGCAACTTTGTGCCGGTGTCGGCCTACAAGAGCAGCACCGTCAACTTCGACTTTGAAGGCAACCACCCACCGGCCGCGAACATCCAGCCGGCGCGCACCACCTATCACCTGAACAAGGGCGGGGTGGACTACCGGAAAATCACCGTGATGAAAACCGTCAGCGTGCTCGGGCGCCTGCTCGATGCCCAAGGGCAGCCGCTCAAGGGGCACCACGTGATCAACCACGCCAGCCGTGGGGTGAGCGAAGTGGATGGGTTCTTCTCCATGGAAATGAGCGCCAGTTCACCGACCCTGGAAGTGCGATACCAGAACCAGTTGCTCTGCCAGTTCCGCCTGGATCCGGCCACGACCGCCAATGAAAACGACGTGCTGATGATCGGTGACCTGCGCTGCACACCGGACACCCTGGCTGAAAACACTTCCAGCACTCAGAGCGCCGGTTAAGTGCAATGACGAGACTCTTCACGATGAAACGCGTCAAGACATTGATCATACAGATGGGGGCGGCGCTGTTGTTCAGTTCGTCGGCGCAGGCTGCGGTTCAGGAGATCCGGGCGACGTTTGTCCCGGATCCGTCTAACCCGATGGTCAACCGCTTTGAGAATAAAACGCCCCAAGCGGGTGTCTGCGCCTCCTTCATGCCTGCACGTTGCAAGGCGTTGGGTATTTTCAGCCTGAGGCTTCCAGAGCTTTCGTTCGTTACCGAGCAGGCGATTGAAGCTAATCATGAAAACCCGCGGCAGGGTTTCATGCTCACCCTGCCTTCAGATTGGCGGGATGTGGAGGTGCGCAACAGCCTAGGTGAGACGGAAGTCGTCCAGATACGCATTGCCGGTATCGGTGGTAGTTGGAACCTTTCTCGTCCACCCGGGGTGAGTGCCTGGGCCCGGCCTGGGGCTACCTGGCAATCAATGTGGCAATCGGCTCCCGCCCCCTGCATGAGTACCAATTTCATGTTGGCGGGTGCCTCTTTTGCCCAGTTTTTCTGGCTGGTACCCGAGGGTGCCGGGGCTTGCGCAAGAACGCCGTCGGTGACGATTCCTTACTTCCGTTGGAGTGGCATTGACTATGTGTATGAACTGCGTACCCCCAACCCGCTGAATATGCGCGCCGGTGAGTACCGTGGCTCGCTGTCTTATTCCATTGGGCGGGGGATGGACTTTGATATGGGGGATGTGCTGATCCCCAGCATCAACACGGTAGCCCTCAACTTTGTCCTGAGCGTGGAACACGCGCTCAAGGTCGATATTCCGCCCGGCGGCAATCGTATCGAGTTACTCCCCGAAGGCGGCTGGCAAGCCTGGCTTGATCGGGGGCGTACGCCGACCCGGCTGTACCGCGACCAGACCTTTCGTATCGCCGCCAGTTCACGGTTCAAGATGCAGTTGGAGTGCTCGATTGTCATGGGCAACACCTGTGGCTTGCGCAACGGCACGGGCGATGAAGTGCCGGTGCAGGTGGCCGTGACCCTGCCCGGCGGCATCGACGGCCAGGACGACCAGGCGGTGCGCAAACGCCCCCTGCGGCTGGATGGCACGGGCACTGAGTTGTTCCAGCCGCTGTTTTACGTGAATGACCGCCCCGGCACCCTGCACTTTGAAGTGCTCAGTGATGACATGCGCGAGATGCTCAGCCGGCCAGGCAGTACCTATTCGGGCGTGGTGACCGTGGGCTGGGACTCCGAGGTCTAGGCCGGCCCTACAACACCGGCGGCCGGGTACTTTTGCCCAGGCGCGCCGCGTTCAATCAATGAGGTGAAGTAAACATGAAGCATGCAGTGTTATGGATCGGGTTGTGCCTGATGTCGCTGACGGCCCACGCCGGGCCGTTGATCAATGTCGGGGTGGTGTACGACTACCTGGAAGGTGATCGCAGTTCTTACCTCAAGCGCGTGTTCAATGGCGGCACCAGCACCGCGTTCATCAAGGTCAATGTGCTGGAGATCCTCTACAACGCAGACGGCACCACCCGGGAAGTGCCTGTCGCCTCGATGACCGATGGCAAGGGCAACACCACCAGCCGCGACGGGCTGATGGCCAGTCCCGCACGGATGATCGTGCCGGCGAACGGACGTCAGGGCACCCGACTGTTGTACATGGGCGCGCGGGACACAGAGCGTTATTTCCGCCTGCGCTTCATCCCGGTGGTGCCGGAGAAAGACGACAACTTTGGTATCAGCGACGAAGAGCGGGCCGAATACAAAGACCATCTGGCTGCCGGGATCAACGTGATGGCCGGCTACGGCACGGTGTTTTTCGTGCGCCCCAAGCACACCCGTTTCGATACCCAAATCAATGAAACGAGCAGCGAGTACCAACTGCGTAACGCCGGCAACAGTGTGGTGGTGCTCGACGAGTTTTACGACTGTTCGGCGACCAGTGCGGCTGACTGCGTGCCCACCACCAAGCACCACATCCTTCCGGGGCGTCAGTTGACGTTCGAGAAGAAGCCGGACCGGCGTTACAGCTTCGTGCTGGTCGAAGGGCAGGTCAAAAAGCCGATGAAGGTCGGGAACAATAACGGGTGATCATGATGTTCAAGCAACTGACAAGACTCGGTGTGCTGGCGGCCTTGATGCTGTCGGGCACCCAGGCTGGAGCGATCCAGGAGCGCCATTCCTTTGATGTGTCGGTGACCATTCCGGTCCATGAGGCCTATGTGCTGCCGTCCGAGCCAGACTGGATGGGCCAGGACCAGCTGTTGGCCTGGAACCTGGTGACGTCCCAGCTCAGCCATTTGCGCAAGAACTTCGATGTGAAGAACCTCCATGGCGGTGTCGCTGCCCGGTTGGGGGATACGCCGTACCTGTCCAACAACGGGCAGGGGCGCATCGATTTGCAGGTGCTGTTCAACCGTATCCCCTTGACCCTGGACGCGACGGAGGTGGTCAACGCCGAGGTGGCGCGCGTCGGCACCCGGGCCGAGCTGGACATCTCGGCGATCGAGCCCCCGGGTGGTTATAACGGCGGCGAGTATTACGGCACGGTGCACCTCGTGTTTGATTTTTTGGCACCGTGAGCAGGGCCCTCTTGCGTGTCAGGCCCAGGGATTGGGCAAAGGCCTGCTGTTCGCTCAAACCTCGGCGGCCAACGAAAACGACGTGCTGATGATCGGTGACCTGCGCTACACGCCGGACACCTTGGCTGAAAACACTTGCGGCACTCAGACCGCAGGTTAAGTGCAATGACGAGACCTTTCACAATGAAACGCATCAATACATTGATCATACAGATGGGGGCGATGGGCGCGGCGCTGTTGTTCAGTTCGTCGGCACAGGCCACTCAGGAGATCACGGCGCGGTTCCGGCCGGATGCCAGTAACCCGATGTTGAACAGATTCGAGAACACCACGCCGATCAGTACGATCTGTGCGGCGCACATCCCGGCCAGGTGCAAGGCATTGAATATTTTCAGCCTCCGGGACACTAACTTCAGATTGGCTGCCAATGCGCGGATCATGGCCAATCACGAGGATGAGCGACAGGGCTTCATGGTCAAGGTGCCGTCCGATTGGCGCGACCTGCAGGTGACCCATACCGTCACTGGCGAAACCGAGACGGTGCAACTGCGGATCGCCGGGATTGGCTCGTTATGGACTGTGCCCAGGCCACCGGGCGTGTCTGCCTGGGCGCAGCCCGGTTTTTCTTGGCAGGGACGATGGACGAATGCTCCAGCCCCATGCCAAAGCACCGGGCATCTGGCGGCAGGTGTCAACTTCGCTTCGTTTTTTTGGCTGACCCCTGAAAATGCTGGGCCTTGCAGTCGTCAACCATCGCAAGACCTGGCCTCCATGACCTTTAATACCATGGAGTACGCCTACGAACTCAGGACCCCCAATCCATTGGGAATGTCCAGCGGCCAGTACGTTGGCGGCATCACCTACAGCATAGGGCCAGGTGCTGATTATGATTTTGGCGACGTCATAGTCCCCTCGAAAAACGCCATTACCTTCAACTTTACCCTGAGCGTGGAGCACGCGCTCAAGGTCGATATTACGCCCGGCGGCAATCGTATCGAGTTACTCCCCGAAGGCGGCTGGCAAGCCTGGCTTGATCGGGGGCGTACGCCGACCCGGCTGTACCGCGACCAGACCTTTCGTATCGCCGCCAGTTCACGGTTCAAGATGCAGTTGGAATGCTCGATTGTCATGGGCAACACCTGTGGCTTGCGCAACGGCAACGGTGATGAGGTGCCGGTGCAGGTTGCCGTGACGCTGCCAGGTGGCATCGACGGGCAAGGCGACCAGGCGGTGCGCAAACGCCCCCTGCGGCTGGATGGCACGGGCACCGAGCTGTTCCAGCCGCTGTTTTACGTGAATGACCGCCCCGGCATCCTGCACTTTGAAGTGCTCAGTGATGACATGCGCGAGATGCTCAGCCGGCCAGGCAGTACCTATTCGGGCGTGGTGACCGCGGTCTGGGACTCTGAGGTCTAAACATGAAGCCTGCAGTTTTTGCTTTTTTGTAGGAGCGAGCTTGCTCGCGAAAAACGTCAACGATTAGGCGTGCTTCCTGAATGTACACGCTGTCCTTGAGTGTTTCGCGAGCAAGCTCGCTCCTACAGGAGGTCTCGTCCGCTTAACTGATCGGCATTGGCTCTTTTGAGTGTTACATATGCCTCCGGGCGGGTGTTACAGGCCTGCGTTTTTCAGTGCCTGGCGTGTCAATTGCCGGCCCAGCTCATTGTAATCATGCTGAATATCGTCGTAGAGCTTACGCACGGTAGCGTCCGATAACGGCTGTTCGGTGAGCACCACGATGTGCGGGATAACCAGCTCATTGGCCAGTGTGATGAGTTGTTCGCGCAGTTCAGCTTTACGCTCAGGTGTCACTTGCGGGCTAGCCCATTCCTTTTGAGCGTCCAGCAAGTCCTCCAGTTGACTGCCGGCGTTGTTGCGTTTCTCACGTTGGGTGTTGAACTCTTCCAGGTGCGCGTCTTGCAGGTAGTCGCTCCAGAACGGTTGTTCAAGCAGGCCGTTCACCAGGCCATCGCCTTGCTCTTGCTCGGTGATACTGGCCGCCGCTTGGTCGAGATGCGCTTGCGTCACATTGGCTGTGTTGCGGTAGACCATGTGCTCGGATAGCCACGGCAGGTCGAGGCGCGTCTTGAGTCCGGTCTGGTAGGCGAGGTACACCTGCACGTCGTCGACGGTGTTTTCACCGAGGCCGAATGTCTGCCCCAGCCCACCCTCACTCTCTGGGGCTACACGATGCTGGATTTCTTGGTGGGCGAGTTGGTTGACCCGTTCCAGGCGCCAGGATTGCCTGGCTAGCGTTACCAGTTTCTTTTCGCGGGTCGATAGGCCTTGCGGGGAGTCATCTTTGCGGATGTTTTCCAGCAGGGTTTCGACGCCCATGCGGTTGAAAATATGAGCGCCGGCGTCTGCACAGTTGGCGGGGGCACCGGCCAGACTGAACATCCGGTCGCGAAATTGTGGGTTTTCATCTACAGCAAACAGTAGTTGCCAGACGCGAACAGAGAGGTTACCCCGGCCTCGTTGAAACAACAGCTCATCGATATCCGTCTGGAACGCCTCAGGCGGTTGCAACAGTTTGAGGACATCGAAGAAACCCTGGGAGCCGTGCTCCTTTTCGACATCATCCCAAACCGTTGCAAAGAAGAGGTTATCGGCTTCTGTCGGGCCAAGCAGCCAGTATTCTCTGTCGGCGCTGCCCCCTCGTGGTGCGGTGCGGTAAGGGTCGATACCGAAGGCACGGCGATAGCTGACAAACAGGTCTTCATCCAGGCGCCCAAGCTTTGTGCGATCCACCCAACTGTTGGCCACTATTTGAGCGCCTATAGAGCCCTGGGCGAACGCGGGAACGGTCTTGACCTGGGTGTTGCTCAGGTCCAGCGTCGGGATGGAGCGTCTTGGGCTGTCCAGTCCGACCGGCCATTGGGTAATGTTGGTTCTGCGCAGTACCAGTAGCCGCAGATCCAGCATCTGGTTGATGTTCGGCGGGACTTCCAGGAGGCGGTTACCTTCCAGGTTCAATGAGCGCAGATATGAGCATTGTTCAAGGGTCTGATAGTCGGAGGGTAACCATACGATTGAGTTTTCGCTCAGGTTCAGAGCGGTCAGGCTTTTCATGTTCTGCAGTCGTGACGGTACCTCCCCCAGGCCATTGTCTGACAGGTCCAGGGCGCGCAGGTTGGGGAAATTGTCGAGAAAGCCCGTATCCCCATCACTTAACCGCGTACCGCCCAGGTTCAGTCGTGTGACATGGCTGAAGTTTGCCCTCAGCGGCGCCAGGCGACGTATGTAGCGACCCAGGACCAGCTCGCTCAAGTCCAGCAACGTACCGCGTGGTCTGGGCTCAGGGGGGAGCATGCGCTGGTAGGCGCCTTCTGCCCAGCAGGTTTTCAGTTCATCGATGATCAGGTCTCGCATGAGTTTTTCATTCAGCGTTATCGTGGCGCTTGCCCTGATGAGTGCTGGTTTTTCTCTGCGAAATATGTCCATGTCTTCGTCCAGCGTCGCTCGGTCGGTTATCAGCGTTTTCAGCAACTGTTCCCCCTCCGGCGTGCTCAGGTAGGGCATCACTTTCTGTATCTGTTCCTCGCTCAAACGGGGGCACAGTTGGGTCAGTGTTTCTTTGAGCGTGGGTGGCTGCCTCGGTGGATTTCTCCGAAGTAAGCGGCGGAAGGCCCCGAGCATGGGTTTTTGCAGTAAGCGTTGTGTCGTGCGGTCATCGGCCTGGCGGCGAGTGGGTTCCTCCAGCACCTTGCGGCGTTCGGCCAAGGGTTCAAGTTGCTCGATGAGCCATGCCTTGAATATGCCTCCCTGGCCCGGCAGGTAGTCGAGTGTGTTCGCGGGGGTAGCACGCAACAGCGCCTCGTAGAAGCTGTATTGCGCCTGGGAGGCAGAGGGTTCGGCATCGTAGATCTGGTAGCGCCCGGGGCTCTTGTACACGAGTATTTTTTTCGTGCCGGCGTCTGCAGGTCCCACCTGGCAACGCAAGGCGCCGTTGGGGGATTGCTCATGAATGGCAATGTTCAAGTCACCCAGGGCATCGGTGTGCAAACGCACGATATTGAGCGCCATGCGCTCGGTATCCGCTGTCAGCAAATCGTCGTTGTAGAACCCTTCAGCCGCGTGGCTGGCGCGGACTTCGTTGGCCAGTTCCCGGGCCAGGTTTTTCAGGCGCAGAGGGATTCGTTGTTCGCTGCTCATTATTGTCAGTTCTTGCGGCGAAATGCGTAGCAGCAGTGTCGCCACCAGGTCTTTGGGCAATTGCGGGAACTGCTGTTGAATCAGCCGGCCATGAGGCGTGTCGATAACCTCTCGGGTGCTGTAAAGGTGGCTGAATACGGCAGTTTTTTCCTGCATCAGGGCATCGGCCAGCAGATCGCGCAGGGCCTTGATTCGTCCGGCCGGGGTTTCAGGTACGGGGGTGGACAGCAGGGTAGCGAGCTCTGTTTCACTCAAAAAGGCGACGAGTTGCTCGGGCAATTTGCCCGCTTCCACGTCCCGGTGACTGATCTTGAGGGTGTTGGCCTCCGTGGCGTCCTGGGCCCCGTAAGGCATGGCGTTACCCACCAAGTCGTCACTTATAAACACCTTGATGGCTTTGTTCGACGGCCAACCCGCACGTTCACTGGTGGTTTGCGCCGACCAGTTGGTTGGCAGCTCAGTCGTGGCCCCGGTGCGGATTTTTTCTGGCATGCGTTCGAGTTCCCCGCGTAGCTTCATGCGCTTGAGACTATCGGCCAGCAGGGGCGGTGGGGTATCGCGGTTGGCGTACATCATGCGCAAGGCGCCGTCATGGGTGCCGCTGGTTTCACAGGCTTGTTCGAGTTGAGCGGGGGAGAGACCCTTGACCACGGGCCCGAGGCGGCGGCGTAAGGTTTCGCTGTCCCAGGTGTTCGGGTTCTCCCCCTCATGGGCCCAGGCGCCACTGCCGTTATGGTCGAGCGTGGGTGAATAGGCCTCGGGACGGGTGGGGTGTTTGATCCGGTAAGTATTAGAGATTTCTTCGTGTTCGACGACGTAGTGCTGGTCATCCAAGGGCAGGATTTTTTGCTCCTGGTGTGAATGCAGGCCCAGCTCATCGGGACGCGAGTCGCTCGGTAACTGCAGGTCTTTCTTGGCATAAGGTGCAAGGTCAGGGTTCCACAAGCGTTGTTGATCCCCCACCTTGACTGCCCGCAGGCCATCGACGAAGGAGGAGCGTTTGAAGACGCTCACAACTTCTCCACCCTCGGCGAAGATTGCCAGTTGGATCAAATCGGTCGCCACGCCGATGAAGTGCTCAGCGCCTTCTATGACCTGCCCCTCCGCCAGGTCGACAATCCCTTCGAGCACGTCGTTGGCCAGTTGGAGGGCGGTGTAGACCAGCATCAACTCGCCCAGGCCCGGCACGAACGGGGTGATGACCATCAGGGCCGCGTTAAAAATATCCGAGAGGATTTTTGTAAAGTTATCCCACCAGGCCCAACGTTGTGCGCTGTCGGTATCGGCCGTGGAGATGGCGATGCTTCGTCCATCGTTAAGGATCTTGTTGAAGGATTGCTGGTAGAGGTATTCCCACAGGTCACCCTCGATTCTGCGTGAGGAGGACCGCAGCTTGGGATCGTCCTGTGGGACTTTCTGGCCCCCCTGGAGCGTGCACAGCCGTTGATCCAGCCCGGCAAAGAAATGCCCGCGTTGGGCATGATCGACAAACTGACTGAAGAACTGCTGGTAAGTCTGTTGCTGACGAGAAGGGATGGGCGCGTTGGCTTGCAGTTTGCGGGTCAGGTCGCGCATGAACGCAGGGATCGAGTTGTACTCCTTGACGGGGTTCTCTGGGTCATGGGGTATGTAGGCGATCACTTTCGACTCGCTGGTGGCCTGATCCGGGTCTGCTGCAATCAGCAGAATACCGCTCAGCGCCGTCTCCAGAATGCTCAGTTGGTAGAACTGCATGACGCCTCGTTCACCGCGTAACGCGCGCATCAACACATGGTAGGTGGCCATCCCCAGGTCCGGCACCTGTTGCGCATCGGTTTTCAGGCAGGCCAGTTGCACTGCGGCCATGAGCGTGGCTTTCTGGCTGGCGGTGACCTGCTTCTTCAATTTCGCGCGGGCAGTGAGGTTCGTCGGCAGCAGATGGGTGTTCAAGTGTTGTTGGTACCGGGCGCCGAGGTCCAGTTCACGACACAGCGCTTTGAACTGGTCGATGGACATCGCGTCGGTTAACGGTTTGATGGTGAAGTGACCGCGATAGTCAGGCTGGCTGATGTAACAGGAGTTGTCTTCAAACGTTTCGCTATCGGCAAAGTTATGCAACGCGGCGTCCAGCAGGGACACTTTTCGCGAAGTCACCCCCTGGGCGATATTGAAGGCGTACCTGGGCAGCATTTTGGGGATGTACAGGTTCAGGAAGGTTGTCTTGACGTCCAGGTCGAGTTGGTACTTGTCCTGAATGGCCTTTTTCAACAGCGGTTCGGCAAAGGCATACGCATCCTGCACGTTGCTCAGTTGCTGGTCTACGGCGTTTTGCGCACGCCAGCCCTCGACATTGGCAGTCTTGAGGGCTTGATGCTGGTCGGGCGTGGCGCTGGTATGCCAGGCCGGTCGAGAAAGGACCGCATTGTTTAACTGACTGACTCTCGCCAGGGAAGTTGTGGATAGCCAGTCCGGGATTTTTTGTTTGATCAGATCATAATGCGGGCCTTTATAGGGCGTTGCAGGCGTACTGGATGGGATTGAATGTTTTGGCATTAAGTTAAACTCGTAGAGGGTTTTAATTATTAGCGTATCCTTTGTGGTGGAGAATAAAAGTTCAAAATGCTGAGCAATTTTTAAGTGTTAAGTGTGTTGGGGTTTCGTTATTCAGATGTGAAATATATATAACTAATGCCTGAGGTCTGCGTTAACTAACGAGTCCCTGTCGGAGCCTCCTGATAAATGTGTAACTCCCAATAATGCCGTAGGAGCGAGCGGGCTCGCGAAAAACTCAAGAACGCCGCGTTTATCCAGCCAATACGCGTTATCGTTCACGACCTTCGCGAGCAAGCTCGCTCCTACACACCTGGTATTAAGACATGCCTCGGCGTCTTATTCGTCGATCCGTCCCAGCGACAGGCGGGTCTGTTCCCGCAACCATTCCTGGCGTCGCCGGCCCAGGTCATTGAGCAATTGGTTGTAGAGCTCATCGGACATCGGCTCGTCAGGCACTACTCGGTCTTCGATTTGTAATTGCTCGACCATGAGTTTCAGTTGTTCGCGTTTTTCAACTTTCTGCGCCTCGGTCAGGTCCGGGGATTGGGTCAACGCTTGTTGTTCGCTTTGCAGTTCATCGAGGAGGGCAAATTGTTCATCGATGCTGCTCTCGTTGGCCTCGTAGTCTGTCGCATAGTGCTCCTTGAGGAAGTTTTCCCAGTAAGGCTCAAGCAGTATTTGATCCACCAGCCCGTCACCTTCACTCAAGGCCAGTACTGCCGTGTGCGCTCGTGTGATGGATAGCTCACTGACCCTGGCGGTCTCCCGGTACAGCATGTGTTCGCTGACCCAGGGCAAACCGAGCCTGCGGGCCAGGCGCGTCTGGTAGGCCAGGTGAACTTCTACTTCATCAACGGTTCCGGGCTCGCCGTTGATCACGTCTGAGGTCAGTCGCAGGCCGAGCCCGCCTTGTTCGACAGGTTTGAGGCGCTGAGCGATGTCGGCGCGCGCCACGTGGTTCAACAGCTTGAGGTTGGCCGCCCCCTTGGCCAGTTTGATCAGTCGCTCTTCACGTTCAGCGGGTGTTTTGCTGAAGCGCCTGGCCTGGCTCACCTCAACTTCGATACCCATACCGTTGAATATTTGCATACCCGCATCGGGGCACAACCCGGGGAAACTGGACATCCGAAACAGTATTTGCCGCAAGTCGCGGTCGTCGTGCATGGACGACAGCATGCGCTGCACTTGTGATCTCATCATTGCGCTGTTCTGTTCATAGAGGGCCTCGTCGCTCGGGTCTTCGAAGAACTCTGGGGGCTCCAGGGATTTGATCACTTCGAAAAAACCTTGGGAGCCGTGTTCATGCTCCAGGTCTTTCCAGATTGCTCTATAAATAAAGCGGTTTTCATCGTCCAGATCGTCGAGCCAGTAACGGCTGTCGCCTTGGGGCTCATAGGTCCGATAAGGGTCAAGCCCAACGGCGGTTCTATAGGCCTCATAGCGCTCCTGGGCCTCAACGGTCAGTCTTGCACGGTCCAGGCGGGTCTGGGCGACAACGATGGCCGATTCGGAGTTGCTGGCAACCACGGGGACGGTGGTAATGGGGTTACCGCGCAGTTCCAGGATGAAAGCCTCGTTGCGTGGTTGTGCAAACAAGCCGGCAGGCCATTCACTGATACCGGTATCGCTTAACAGGAGTAGATCTAACTCGGGCATCTTGCTGACATCCGGCACGATGCCCAACGGGTTGTTGGCCAGGTTTAGAGCGCGTAGGCGCGACAGGTTACTCAACTGCTCGGAGGTCGAGGCGTCCAGGACAATGTTGTTTTCGGCCAGGTTCAGCTCTCTGAGATGGGGCATGCGCTGAATGGCGGGAGGCAGCGTTGTTAGAGCGTTGCCTGTCAGATCAAGGATCCTCAGGTTTGGAAAGTGCTGTAGGAAGTTGGCGCTGTCCGAAGAGAGCTCGCGGTCGATCATGTACAAGCGAGTGACCTGTCGCATTTCGGTGGGCAGCATGGGCAGTTTGTCCGGCCATGGCGTTTCAGATAAATCCAGCTTGACGCCACCGCGATGAGTGTTGAACTCGTCATGCAGTCGCGTATAGCCCTCACGCCAAGCCTGCATCAGGCTGTCAGCAAACAGGGCTCTAGTACGACGAGTCACGGCCTCCAGGCGATGGCCCGCAGGAAACTTTGTTGCGGATCTGACGTAGTCGTTTAGCGTGTTTTCAAAGGCTTGGCCTTCGGTTTCCAGGCGCTCCAGTTTTTGTAGGCCTTCCGCTGTTTCCGCCACTTGAGAAAAGCGTCTTACACCTTGCTCTGACATTTCGGGGAGCCATTTTTTGATGCGTTGTTGCAAGGTGACGGTAGAGCTGTCTTCGGCCAGTGCCCCCCGCAAAGTGCTGGTATTGCCGCCCCCCAGCAAGGTGAGGGTTTCACGTTCGGCCTGTACGCGGATCGGTGGTTCAGCCATTATCAGGCGCCGCTCTGCGGGGGCCGTATTTTTTGCGATAAGCCATGACCTGAGGCGCTCACCGTCGATGAAGCGTGCGTCGGTGGTCAGGGTATGGAAGACCGCGCTATAGAAGTCTGTCGTCCCATGCAGCAGTGTGCCTTGAGCATTAAAGACCCGGTATTGGGCCTTTTTGTTGCGCACCAGGATGCGCAGGTTTGCAGCGTCCTGTTCACCGACCTGAATCCGCAAGTCGCCAGTCGGGGTTCTTTCACGGATTTCGATACGCAAGTTCGCCAGCGCGTCGGTGTAGATTCTCAAGGTATTGAGCGCCAGGCGTTCGGCCTCTTCCGACAGGGGATGGTCTTGAAGGATCTGCTCGAAGACCCGTGTGCTGGTGACCTCGAACTCCAGTTCCCGGACCTGGTTCTTGACGTCCAGTGGCAGGCGTTGGTCCTCGGTCATCACCTTTAGGTGGCGGTTTCGGGTATGACGGACCAACCGTTGGGCGATGCTCAGGGGGAGGTCAGGGTACTGGGTGCGCAGTAATTGGACATGCGGGTCGTCAGTGGCTTCTTGTTCGAGGTAAAGGTGCCGGGTGAGCGATTGACTCTGTTGTTCGACATGCTCGGCCAACCGATCACGCAGTGCCTGTACCTGTTCCGGTGCGGGCAGGGTTTCGCCCAGTAAGCGGGTGAGCTGTTGTGGGTCGAGAAACGCCACGACTTTTTCCGGCAGTTGGCCGGACATGACGTCGGCGATGCTGAGCGTCAGCACGTCATCTCCCTGGGCAGTCGAACTGCCATAGAAACGGGAGTCGCCGGACAGGTCGGAGTGTTGATAGACCCGCAGCGCTTTGTCCTGCGGCCAGCCTTCAAGCTCGGTGACCATTTGCTCAAACCAACTAGACGCAGAGTCAAGCGGTTGTGCCATGCGAATTTTTTCGATACTGGCCTTGATCTGATGGTCATTTTTGAAGCGTTTCAACGTGTCGGCGAGCAACGGCGGAGTCGGTTCATTCTTGACGTACATCTGGCGCAACGCGCCGTACTCTACCCCGCTGATGACGCGTACTTGCTCAAGTTCTGTGTTGCTCAAGCCATCCGTCTGTGGCCCCAGCCGGCGCAGTAATCGGGCATTGCTCCATGTGCGCGGCTGTTCGCCTTCCAGTACGCAGGCGCCGCTGCCGTTGAGTGTTACGGGTGGGCGATAGGCGTCGGAGCGTTGGGGGTGGGCGAGTTGGAATGCCTGGGTTTCGGGATTCTGCCGGACTTCATAATGACGGTTATTCACACGCACGATCTGCTTGCCCTGGTGGGAGTGCAGGCCATTTTCTTGCGGTTCTGGCAGATCCTGCACCCTGTGTTGATAAGGCCGCAAGTCAGGGTTCCACAAACGGGTATCGCCGGAAGGCACCTGTACGGGTTTAAGCCTGTCGACAAAGGGAGACAACTTCAGGCGGGCGACTGCTGCGAGCTGCCCTCCGGCGTGGAATGTCCCCAGTTGAATAACGTTTTCGGCAACCGCCAAGATATGCAGCCACCCCTCAATTTGCCGGCCTGCGCTCCAATCGATGATGCCTTCGAGCATGTCGTCGAGCAGTTGGTAGGCGGTATAGGCCAACATCAGCAGACCCAGGAAGGGTACGAATGGGGTGATGACCATGAGGGCGACGTTGAAAATGTCCGTGAGCATCTTTTCCAGATTGTCCCACCATGCCCAGCGGGCCATACGGTCGGCATAGCTTGTGGAAATGGCGACTTCCAGAGCATCGTTGATGATTTTGTTCAGTTTGTCCTGGTACAGATAACGCCACAGATCCTCGCTGGTATAGCTAGTAACGTCATCGCGTACAAAATGAGTGCGAAACTGCAGGTTGGGTGCCTGTACAGGGGTTTCTCGCCAGTTCGGGCTGCTGTCACCCGGTTCCCTCGGGTTCCAGCGCACGGGCGAGAGCAGGTTGTTGAGTTGGTTAAAGAGGCGCCCGCGCTGTTGATGGGGAACGAACTGACTGAAGAATTGCTGATAGCTGAGGTGAGGCGAACCCGGTGTTGGCGTCTTGTCACGTAACTGGCGGGTCAGTTCTATGACGAAGTCCAGTGACGAAGCGTATTCCTTGAGGGGGTGTTCCGGGTCATGGGGGACATAGACCAACATCCGCCCGCCCCTCCAGTCAGCCATTTGCGAGGTGATGATCAGGATGCTGGCCAGGCGGGTATCCAACAGTTCCAGGGTGTAGAACTCGATTGGCTTGGCGTCGAGCATCAGCAGCCCGGGGGTGCCTGTGACCATGAGCTGGATCAGCTCATAGGCGTCCTCGGCAATGTGCTTTTTTGCCAGGGCCATATGGGCCGCGCTGTCCAGGGCTGCCTGCAGGTTGTCGATGACTTCGTGTCGTAGCGCGTCGGCGACCGACGGATTATCGAACCCCAACGAGGCCCGAAGTTGCTGTTGATAGCGCGCGCCAATGTCGAGGTTGCGACAGAGCGTCTTGAACGTGTCGGCGGTCAGCACCTGGCCGCTCACGTTATGGGTGAACGTCAATAGCTGGCGCTGGCCTCGGGCATCTTCATCGGACAGGAAGGCGTAGTCGGCGAAGGTTTCCGAGGCCGAGAAATTGTGCAGTGCGGCATCGAGCAACGTGACGGTTCGGCTGCTAACGCCAGGGTACAGATCTATTATCGACCACCAGGGCCGGCTGACGGGGGAATAGAGGCGAATGAAGGTGTGCGACACATCAATGTCACCGTAGGCGCGCAGCGCCTCTTTGAGTAGCGGCTTGGCAAAGGCCTGGACGTCATTCAGATGGGCAAATTTTTTGTCGAGGGTGTTCTGGGTGGACCAATGCTTGTCCAGAGCCTGTTTCATGGCCGTGTGTAACGGTGGCGTGAGTGCGTTTGTGTGGGGCCCGGAGATGTCTGGCTTGAGTGTTTTTAGTGTTGTCAGTCGCTGGGGCCCGGTATCGAGTAGCCAGCGAGGCAGTTGTTGTTTGATGAAGTCGTAATGAACCGGTTTTTTTTCTGCGATCGAAAGTGGTTGTTCTATGACAGTGGTAGGCATGGTTGGATGACCTTTTGATAATGCTTGGGTCATCCGATTGTGTGCGGGAACACGCCATTCAAACCTCGAAAATGTTGCTCGGAACAGGGGGTGTTGAATGAACAATTCGGGACTGAAAAGTAGACAAGTAACGCCCAGCTGCGAATGCCTTGACGGGCAGGGTATTGGCTCGGGAACATGCGGAAAAACTTAGTTGCGATTAACCGCCGGCTGTCGGTGGCCGGCACAAGCTCCGGGTGCCGGGTTGTAGGTAAGGCGTCAAAATCGGGGCCATGCCCTTGAGTACTTGTACTGGCAAGGCCGAGGTGAACGTGAAGCCTTGGGCCGAGGCGCCAGGTACGAAGGCGGTCAGGGTGCCGAAGTGATGTTCACCGATGTAGAAGACAAACGTGGCAGTGCGGTTGATCGACTTGGAGCTGAGAATGCGTCCGCCGGCACCGATGGTTTCAATGCGGTTATCCCCGGTACCGGTTTTACCGCCCATGGCCAGCGGCATGCCGTCTGTGAGTTTGAAACTGCCGGAAACCCTTTTCGCCGTTCCCGCATCCACCACTTGCGACAACGCCTCGCGCAAGGCACTGGCGACTTCGCTGGGCATCACGCGTTTGCCGCGATTCGGGTCGTTGATCAAGCGGGTTTCATAAGGCGTGGCGGCAGCAAAGTGCAGGCTGTCAATGCGCAGTGTCGGTTGGCGCACGCCGTCATTGAGGATCGTTCCTACCAATTCCGCAAGGGCTGCGGGCTTGTCGCCCGAGCTGCCGATGGCGGTAGCCAGGGACGGCACCAGATGGTCGAAGGGGTAGCCGACGGCCTGCCAGCGTTGATGAATATCCAGGAACGCCTCGATCTCCAGCATGGTGCGGATACGGCTGTCGCGGGCGCTCTTGTGGCGGCTTTTGAAGAGCCAACCATAGACTTCCTGACGCTCGTGCTCGCTGGCGGCGACGGCTTGGGTGAAGGTGGCGTCGGGCTTGTTCAACAGGTAGCCGAGCAGCCACAAGTCCAGGGGGTGGACCTTGGCGATGTAGCCTTGGTCCGGCAGGTCATAGGCGCCGGGGCCGTAGTTTTGATAGAGCTTTTCCAGACGTTCATCGGTGAGCTTTTCCGGGGCCTTGGTGTGGATCAAGTGGGCCCGTACGAAGCTGTTGAAATTCTGTTGACTGGCCTGGGGCAACAGGTAGCGGTGCACGGCGGCCAGCCGGATGGCGGTGGGGTGCATGCTGTCGAGGAAGGTGTCGAGTCGGGCCTGGGTGTCCTTGTTGCGGTACTTTTTCCAGAAGCGCAGTAGAAAGGTAGTGCCCTCGCGGTCGGCGAATTGGGCCAGGTATTCCTGGCGGCGCGGGTCGTTGTCGTCCTTGAGCAACTCGGCACTGTTGTTGGCACCGTGGTAGGTGCTGTAGCGCACCAGGTCGCGCATCAGGCGAATGAACGGCAGGTTGATCGATTCGCGCAGGGCGTCGCGCAAGGTCGGGTTGCGGCCGTTGTCTTCGTTGCGAAAGTTGTGGAAGTGATGCAAACCGCCGCCGGTGAAAAAGCTTTCGCCGGGGCTGGCCGAGTACTGCCGGTTGAGGGCCGCATCGAGCATTTTCGGCAGGCTTTGGTCGCTGTTTTGCGCCAGGTAATCCACGGCCCAGCGGGACAGGCGATCCTGGTCATCGACGTTGACTTTCTTCAGTGCGGCGGGCGCTTGCCCTGCGTAGCGGTCATGCAGTTCGCTGATGATCTGCAGGTAGGTGGTCAGCACCCGCAGTTTGGCGGTGGAGCCCAGTTCCAGCTTGCTGCCTTCATTGATGTCGAAGGGTTGATCGGTGTTGTCGGTCTGTACCCGTACGCGGGCGCCATCGGGTGTCATCTCGTAGAGGTTGAAGCTGTAACGCACCTGGGCCGTGTTGGCTGGGGTCAGCAGGCGCGGCCCGAGCAGGCCGAGTTGTCCGGCGAAGGCGGGGTCGGCCAGGTGTTTGAGGTAGGCGGTGGCCTGGGTTTGCAGGTCGTTTTGCAAGGTGCTGGTAGCGGACAGGTCGAGGCGGTCCAGGTCATACAGCGGGCGTTTGAGCAGGGTCGCGAGGCGGCTGCGGGCGACACTGATGCCTTTGTTGGTTTCGATGGGTTGGATCGTGGGTTGTTGCTGCCAGTCTCGGTAGCTGACCTGGCTGTCGAGCGCGGCTCTGGACAGCGCTGGGTCGATCACCCCGTTTTGCGTCAGCAGCCGGATATGACTGTCGGTCAGGTTCGCCAGGTCTGCGTGGCCTTTGGTGAGGTAGTAGGACGGTCGGCGCTGGGCAATCATCAGCGACAACACCTCACGCAGGGCCAGGCCTTTTTGCCCGAGACTGTGCGGATCGTTACCGGCGAGCAGGGCATTGGTCTGCTTGAAATCGGCGCCATACCAGACCCGCAAGCCCTCGGCCATGCCATGCACTTCACCGTGGCCGGGCACGGCAGACAGCGGCACGCTGTTGAGGTAGTCGCGCACAATGTCCTGGCGCGCCTGCAGGTTGTCTGGCCCGTCCTGATAGGCGCGTACGCTGGCAGAAATCATCTGGCGGATTTTCTCGCCACCGCTCAGGGTCAGCCCGTCGGGTGAGTGGCGATACTTCTCCAGTTGTGTGGCCAGGGTGCTGCCGCCGGCGGTCTGCCCCGGCAAATGCAGCAGGCGGGCAATTTGCGACCAGGCCGCCTTGGCAAAACGCGGCCAATCCACCGCCGGGTTGGCCTGGGGCTGGGCGGGGTCGAGCAGGTCGCGGTTCTCGATGAACAGCAGGCTGTTGACGATCACGGGCGGGATATCGGTGAAGTGCTGGTACGCCTGCTGTGGGTAAGTGAAGCGGTACAGCGGTGCGCCCCGGCAATCGGTGATCGACAGGCCGGCCTGGATCTTCTCGGGGTAGGGGATGAACAGGCCGTATTGGCTGTAATCGAGCAGTGCGCTGGAAAAGCGCGCCTGCTGCTGGATCAGGTAGTCACGCTTGATCAGGCGCGGCAGGAACTCACCCAGGGCGCTGTAGCCCAGGCGCTTGTCAAACGGGCCATCACCCGGATAAACGATGGCATCGCTGGCGCCCGGTTGTACCTGGTAGTTCAAGGTCTTGGCGAGTCGACTCAACTCCCGGGCTTGCCAGTAAGAGGTGCGCATTTCCCGATTGGCGGCAAAACCTGCAGCGATCAGCCCGATCACCAGCAGTATCCAGATCATTCGCCACCCATACCGCCGCTTGCGGGGGCCTTGTGGCAATGGCTGTTCATCCAGGTTGTCGGCGGGGCCCGCAGCCTTGGTCGAATCGGTTTGCCATAAAGCGCCCATAGTCGATTGATCCATTCACGCAGATTGATCGGACTTGAGTGAAGCGTAGACGCTGTTTGAGGTGGACAGGGAATTTGTCGCAATTCCATGGCGGTCACTCTGCGCACAGTGGATGTGTGGTGGTTGAGCGCGACTGACCCACGGACTAGAGCGCTTCGGCTGGGTAAATACGACCAGGGTAGGGGCATGACGATGCACCAATGCTGTGCAATACTCGCCGCCGTTTACGTAAGACGATGCCTACATCGTTCAGGTGATGCCCCTCCGCAGAAGCGGCACTTGCCGAGAAAACTCGCTGAATATTGTTGTTTATAGAGTGAAAAGCCCTGCTTCTGGCTTTTTATACTGCATGCCCCCTGAGCTGGCCGATTTGCGCGGCCAGACGGGTTTACCCACAAGGTGAGCCCGGCAGGACGGTGTCATGGCGACCGGCCGTGCCACTGAACGCTCGGTGGTTCAATCCAATAACAAAATGAGGTTGTATCCCTATGCCAGCTGGCAACCACCTGCCCCATGGCGAGACCGCTTCCGGCGGCCCGCTCAAACGTGAACTGGGTGAACGGCATATTCGCTTGATGGCGCTCGGCGCCTGCATCGGTGTCGGTCTGTTCCTCGGCTCGGCCAAGGCCATTGAAATGGCCGGCCCGGCAATCATGCTTTCCTACATCATTGGCGGCCTGGCGATCCTGGTGATCATGCGTGCCCTCGGTGAAATGGCGGTGCATAACCCCGTCGCCGGCTCGTTCAGCCGTTACGCCCAGGATTACCTCGGCCCGTTGGCGGGCTTTCTCACCGGCTGGAACTACTGGTTCCTGTGGCTGGTGACCTGCGTCGCGGAAATCACCGCCGTGGCGGTGTACATGGGCGTCTGGTTTCCCGATACGCCACGCTGGATCTGGGCCCTGGCGGCGCTGGTCAGCATGGGCACCATCAACCTGATCGCGGTCAAGGCGTTCGGTGAGTTCGAGTTCTGGTTTGCCCTGATCAAGATCGTTACCATCATTGCGATGGTCATCGGCGGCGTCGGCATCATTGCCTTCGGCTTTGGCAATGACGGTGTAGCGCTGGGGATTTCCAACCTGTGGGCCCATGGCGGCTTCCTGCCCAACGGTGTGCAGGGTGTGTTGATGTCCCTGCAAATGGTGATGTTTGCCTACCTGGGCGTGGAAATGATCGGCCTGACCGCCGGTGAGGCGAAGAACCCACAGAAGACCATTCCCAACGCGATCGGCTCGGTGTTCTGGCGGATTCTGCTGTTCTATGTCGGTGCGTTGTTCGTGATTCTGTCGATCTACCCGTGGAATGAAATCGGTACCCAGGGCAGCCCCTTCGTGATGACCTTCGAGCGCCTCGGCATCAAGACCGCGGCTGGCATCATCAACTTCGTGGTGATCACCGCCGCGCTGTCATCGTGCAACGGCGGGATCTTCAGCACCGGGCGCATGCTCTACAGCCTGGCGCAGAACGGCCAGGCCCCGGCAACCTTCGGCACCACCTCCAGCAACGGCGTGCCGCGCAAGGCGCTGCTGCTGTCGATCTTCGCCTTGCTGTTGGGCGTATTGCTCAACTATCTGGTGCCGGACAAGGTGTTTGTCTGGGTCACGTCCATCGCTACCTTCGGTGCGATCTGGACCTGGGTGATGATCCTGCTGGCCCAGCTCAAGTTCCGCAAAAGCCTGAGCCCGGCCGAGCAGAAAGCCCTGAAGTACCGTATGTGGCTATACCCGGTCAGTTCCTACCTGGCCCTGGCCTTCCTGGTATTGGTGGTGGGCCTGATGGCGTACTTCCCGGACACTCGCATCGCGCTGTATGTCGGCCCGGTGTTCCTGCTGTTCCTGACGGTGCTGTTCTACGTGTTCAAGCTGCAGCCGACCCAGGCCAGCCAGGGTTCGCCGCATTCGGCATGATTTGACACACGGCCTGCCCCTTGCGGCAGGCTGGTCGTGTTTCGGCGTCCAGGCCATCCAGGGCCTGGAGGGACTCGATTGCAGATTGCCGGACAGGCCGCCGAGTCATTGTTGAGTGGCATGCGCTCTACCTTTCACGATAAGTGGAGGGTAGATGGACGCATCGCGCATGCAGGCCCGGGGGCTAACTATTTAATCGCGATGGATCGCTGTGCGGCCGACAGGTTCAAGTGCTTGTTGAACTCCAGCCACACCGCTAGCCCGGCCATCAATACCAGCCCCAGCAGGGCGCTGAATATCTGCATCGGCCAGGCATCATCGACCTGGGCGTTGAGCATGTCTGCCAGCGGCGCCAGCAATACCCCCAGGCAGAACACCTCCAGGGAGTAACGGCCCATACGACAGCTTTGTCGGGCCAGCCAGTTCTGGGTCCAGCCGCGACCGGGCAACAGTTTAGCGGTGACGTAGGCCAGGGCGAGGAAGTGCAGCAGGCGCACGGGCGACAGGTCTGTCTTGCTGATGGGGTACAACAGATTGCTCAGGGCTGCTGGCATCACAGCATCGTGGATTTCAGGCCAGCGCCAGGAGAGGGTGATGATACCGGCCAGCAGCACATACGCCGCTGCCGCAAGAAACAATGGCTGCTGGTGCAAGGGCCGGGTTTCAGGCGCCCGTGGCTGGCTGGCGTGAATGGCGGCGGCACCACCGAGTATGAACAGCAATTGCCAGGTCACCGGGTTGAAGTACCACACACCGTCGGCAATCGCCGCCAGGTTCCAGCCCAGCCTGGGGGCCAGTAGATACACAGTCAACGACACCGCGACCACTGCCAGGGGCTTGCGCACCAGCACCGGCAGGGCCAGGGGCAAGCCCAGCAGCAACACAATGTACAACGGCAGCGGGTCCATCAGGTTGGGCTTGAAGCGCAGCAGCAGCTCGTCGGTCAAGGCTTGTTGTGGGTTGGTAATGAAGTGGGTCAGGCCCATTTCCTGGACCAGATCGCGGGTTTCCACCTTGCTGTTGGCGAAGAACACGATGCCCATCAGCATCGCCAGCAAGAAGATATGCACCACATACAACACCCAGGCGCGGCGCATGATTTTCAGGCAGGCCATCCAGTAGCCTTCGCGTTGCAACACCTTGCTGTAGGCCAGCACGGACGCGTAACCGGCGAGAAATACGAAGACCTCGGCGGCATCGCTGAAACCGAAGTTGCGCAGAGTGATCTGGCCGAGAGGGTTGTGGGGCACGTGATCCCAGAAAATGAAGATCAACGCCAGGCCCCGAAAGAAATCGATGCGCGGGTCGCGTCCGTTAAGCATGGCTGCGGGCTCTTGAACAATGGTTTAAATAGCGACGCGCAGGGTCCTGCCGTGCGTCGGGCGGGCGCAGGTTGGCGGTATTTGTAAGCAATTGCAAAGGTTGGGTATTACTGAATGTCTCATGCCTGTCCGCTAGACATCGATGATCAGCAGCGTGCCATGGCTGCCGGCCAGTACCCCATGGGCAATGCCGGCTTCGACCAGATACATCTGCCCGGCGCTCACCTCGACAGTCTGTTTGCCGATGGACAAGCGCAGGCAGCCGCTGATGACCAGCAACCCTTCGTTGTAGTCGTGGGTTTCTTCTGCGTAGGCCTGCTCGTCCATGCGCAGGACCTTGAGCTGCGCAGGGCCGACGTGGCCGACCGGTGATGATTTCCAAGGGGTGGGCAGTTGCCCGGCAAGTGCGGCAAAGTCCAGAAACGGCATGGTGAATCTCCTGGGTTCAACGATGCCGTCGGTGGTCCGGTTCAGCACAGGGGGATTAGTCAGAACGCATCCATCAACAACACCCGGCACGGCTTGGCCTGGTACGCGTTGATCTGTGGCACCAACCGGGTGAAGTGCTCGCTCTGGCAGTGAGCATCCAGTGCGGCCTGGTCGGGCCATTGCTCGACAAAGATAAAGTGCCCCGGGTCTTTCTGGTCGACAAACAGATCGTAGGCGATGCACAGCGGTTCCTGGCGGGTTTTTTCCACCAGTTCGGCATACCAGGGCCGCACCGTGTCCAGGTGTTCGGGTTTGATAAAGTCTTCAGCGATTACTTTCAACATCTGATCGGTCCTTCAAGCAGCTACTTCTTCATGGGGCTCGAAACTGTCGGCCCGTGCCATTTGCCACATGCGCGAATAGAACTCGCCGTTCACCTCGCCGGTCAACAGCTCCCCTGGCTTGAGGAACACATGCAACTGTGAGAACAGCTTGATCTCGGTGGCAGACATGCGGCGCACCAAATGCTTGGCCGACAATTGCGATGGATGATCCAGGCCTGCCGCCGCAAGCATTTCCGCCAGGGCCTTGAGGGTGTTGCGGTGGAAGTTGAACACGCGCTGGGCCTTGTCCGGCACCACCAGTGCGCGTTGGCGCAAGGGGTCCTGGGTGGCCACGCCGGTCGGGCATTTGTTGGTGTGACAGCTTTGTGACTGGATACAGCCGATGGCGAACATAAAGCCCCGGGCCGAGTTGGCCCAGTCGGCTCCGATGGCCAGGACACTGGCGATATCGAAGGCACTGACGATCTTGCCGCTGGCGCCGAGCTTGATCTTGTCGCGCAAGTTCAGGCCCACCAGGGTGTTGTGTACGAACAGCAGGCCTTCGCGCAGGGGCACGCCGATATGGTCGGTGAACTCCACGGGCGCGGCACCGGTGCCGCCTTCCTTGCCGTCGACCACGATAAAGTCCGGCAGAATCCCGGTTTCCAGCATGGCCTTGGCAATCCCCATGAACTCCCACGGGTGGCCCAGGCAGAACTTGAAGCCCACCGGCTTGCCGCCGGACAGTTCACGCAACTGGGCGATGAACTGCATCAGCTCGATTGGCGTGGAAAACGCGCTGTGGCGTGACGGCGAGATGCAGTCCTCGCCCATCAGGATGCCGCGGGTCTCGGCGATTTCCTTGGTCACCTTGTGCTTGGGCAAGATCCCGCCATGGCCGGGCTTGGCGCCCTGGCTCATCTTGATTTCGATCATCCGCACTTGCGGGTTTTGCGCCTGCACGGCAAAACGTTCCGGGTCAAAGCGGCCGTCGCTGGTGCGGCAGCCGAAGTAGCCGCTGCCCAGTTCCCAGGTCAGGTCGCCGCCGTTTTCGCGGTGATAGGCGCTGATGCTGCCTTCGCCGGTGTCGTGGGCGAAGTTGCCGAGTTTGGCGCCCTGGTTGAGCGCGCGGATGGCGTTGGCGCTCAACGAGCCGAAACTCATCGCCGAGATATTGAACACCGACGCCGAGTACGGCTGCGTGCACTGCGGGCCGCCGACCATCACGCGGAACGCGCTGGGGTCGCTCAATGGGGCCGGGCGCATGGAGTGGCCGATGAACTCGAAGCCCGACTGGTACACGTCGATCAGGGTGCCGAAGGGTTTGTCGGCGCTTTCGTTCTTGGCCCGTGAGTACACCAGCGAGCGCTGGGCCCGGGAGAAGGGCAGGGCGTCACTGTCGGATTCCAGCAGGTATTGGCGGATTTCCGGACGGATGCCCTCTACCAGGTAACGGATATTGCCCAGGATCGGGTAATTGCGGCGCACCGCGTGGGGGCTTTGCAGCAGGTCGAACACGCCGATCAGGCTGAGCACGCCGGTCACCAGGGTAATCGGCCAGAGCCATTCGTGTTGGATAAAAGGGAGGCTGGCGAGGGTGAAAATGACACACACGGCAAAAAATGCATAACGGCTAAGCAAGGACAGGCTCATACGGTTTCCTTGGGTTCGGACTCTTTATGACCTGTAGAGGCCGGCTTGCTGGCGATGGCGTTTTTGGTGGCGCTATCGCTGGCAAGCCAGCTCCTACAAGGATCTCCAGGCTATGGATGCCTGTGCTCTCTCACGGAGTCCCAGCTTACGGGGGAGTTCCTTGCCGGGGCAACCGCAGAGAACCGCTGTCTATTTCGGTATTGCAATCCGTTCTCGTTTGGATGCAATATTGCGTTACTGTATAACGTATTAAATCTACCCAGACGCCCTCGGAGGCCCCATGAAAGCTGGTATCCATCCTGACTACCGCAAAGTGCTGTTCCACGATACTGCCGCCGATGTGTTCTTCCTGATCGGCTCCACGGTCGACACGGACCGTACCCACCAACACACCGACGGCAACACTTACCCCTACATGGCCCTCGACGTGTCCAGCGCTTCCCACCCGATCTACACCGGCCAGCAGCGCAAGACCCAGGTTGAAGGGCGGATTGCCGGGTTCAACAAGCGATTTGCTTCGTTTGGTTCGAGTCCGAAGAAAGCCCAGGCCTGACCGATGGCAGGCGCGGCGGGTGTCACGCCGCAGTCTGCCGGATCGGCAGCACCACCCGGAATGTGGTGCCCGTGCCGACTTCACTTCTCACTGAAATCTCCCCATGGTGTTTTTTGACGATGCCGTAGGACAGAGAAAGCCCCAGGCCCGTCCCTTCACCCACCGGCTTGGTGGTGAAAAACGGGTCGAAGATTTTCTGCAGGCTGTGAGGGGCAATCCCGCAGCCGTTATCTGCCACTTCCAGCCAGACCTGATCGCCCTCCACGCCATTGCTGAGGGTGATTGTGCCGCGCTCCGACCCCATGGCCTGGGCTGCGTTGATCACCAGGTTCATCACCACCTGGTTGATTTGTGAAGCCAGGCATTCGATGTCAGGCAGTGGCTGATAGTGTTTGATCACATCCGCCTTGTGTTTGAGTTCACTGGCCACGATATTCAGGGTCGAGTCGATCCCGTGCTGCAGGTTCGCCCATTGCCAATTCTCGTCATTATCGACCCGGGAGAAGTTCTTCAGGTCCTTGACGATCTGCGTCACACGAGCGATCCCGTCCTTGGACTCCCGGATCAGGATCGGAATGTCTTCCTTGAGAAAGTCCAAGTCCAGATCTTTGCGCAGGGCGTTCAATTGCTCAATACATGCTCCAGGCGGTAATGCTTCTTGGGCCTGTTGATAGGCATCAAGCATCCGTTGCAACTGCTTGAAGTAACCGTCCAGTGTGCCGAGGTTGGAGCTGACAAAACCTACGGGGTTATTGATTTCGTGGGCTACCCCGGCAGCCATCTGCCCCAGGGAGGCCAGTTTCTCCGACTGGATCAATTGGCTTTGCAGTTGCTTGCGCTCATCGATTTCCAGCTGCAATGCCTGGTTGCGCTGTTCCACCAACTGCTCCAGATGAATGGTTTTCAGGTTGGCGCGGCGGGCCATGTCCCATTTGGTAGCCAGGGTATTGGCCATCTGTTGGACTTCGATGTTGTCGAAGGGTTTTTTCAGGATCAGTAGCCGGTCGTGGGCCTTGAGGCGTGACAGCAGCTCCTCCCAGGAATAATCCGAGTAAGCCGTGCACACCACCACCTGCAGGTCCGGGTCGACTTTCCAAAGTTCCTCGATGGTCTGGGCGCCATCCCAACCTTGGGGCATGCGCATGTCGACAAACGCCAGGGCGTAGGGACGGTCGTGTTGCATAGCGCTACACAGCTGTTGCAGGCCTTCCTGGCCGCCATAGGCCGAGTCGAGTTCAAAGGGTTGGGCGAGGGGGGCGGCGGTTGCGCCGAACAGCGTGCTTTCTAGTTCGTCCAGCGCTGGGTTCTGTTCGACGGGCGGCATGAGGATCTTGCGAAAATCTTCGTGGATCGACGGCGTGTCATCAATCAACAGAATGCGCCGGTTGTGGAGAGAGGGCATGGTCAGTTCTCGGCACGTTCAAGAGGAATATATAAGGTAAACAGGGCGCCCTGGCCGGGTCCGTCGCTGTGTGCGGTCAGGCGGCCATTCATTTCGATGGCGGCCAGGGCGCAGCTGTGCAGGCCAAAACCGTGACCCTCCTTGCGGGTGGTGAAACCGTGGGTAAAGATCCGCGTCATGTTTTCTGCGGGGATGCCTTCACCTTCGTCCTTGACGCTGATCTGCAACGTGTCGTCATCCAGGGCGCGGACCGTGAGGGTTATCTGGCGTGGCCGGTCGCTGAGGTTGGACATGGCGTACTTGGCGTTGCTGATCAGGTTCACCAGAATCAACAGCAACCGATGTTTGTCGGCCATGACCTCGGGCACCGGGTGATAGTCCTTGACCACCGTGACATGGTGGCGACTCAAGGCGCCGGAATTCATGCGCAGCGCGTCTTCGACCATGGCGCTGATATGCACGGGCTCCAGCAGTTTGGAGGCGCCAGCATAGGACTGTTGGGTGGAGACGATATCCTTGATGTGGTCGACACTCTTGGTCAATTGTGCCAATTCTTCAGCCATGCCCTGCTGCTCGACAGCGATGGCGTCCACCAATTGGTTCAAATACCCCGGCAGCAATTTGCCCTTTTCGTCCTCCATGAGGAAGGCGCCCAGGTCATGGGGGTGTTCGTTGATCATCTGCATGGCCTTGCCCAACCCAAGGGCCTTGCTGGCCCGTAGTTTACGGGTCACCAGGTCGGCAGACACATTCACGCTGTTGAGCACGTTCCCGACGTTGTGCAACACATTGGTGGCAATTTCTGCCATGCCGGCCTGGCGGGCGCTGTCGAGTAACTCGCTTTGAGCGTCCCTGAGTTCCCGGGTGCGTTCCTCGACCCGTTGTTCGAGGCCTTCGTTGGCAGTCTGCAAGGCCCGGTTGACCCGGTTGATCTCGGCAAAGCTGCGCAACAGGCGAATGGCCAGGTACACCAGCACCAGCATCAGTAACGTCGAAAACACCAGCAGGTAGCGGTGGTATTTCTGATCGCTCAGGTCGGCGACCCGTTGATCCTGATTGAGTTGGTTGGTCAGATCATCCAACTGCTCGGGCAGCGGTATCGCCGCGATGCGCTCCAGCACGCCGTTGACCAAGGGTTGCTCACGCAGGATCAGGGCGATGTGCTTGCTGAGGATCTCCACCGGAGCCTGGAAGTCCTCGGGCAGAAGTTCCTTGTTGATCGTCAGTTTGTTCAGCCCGACGAGTATCTCGGCGGCCTTGTCGTCACTGGTGACCAGAGCGAACTCAAGACTGCTGAGCAATAAGTCATAGGTGTCGGTGGCAATGTTTTGCAATTGCAGTCGTTTGTTGGCGTCCAGCAGGCCGAATTGCGCCTGGATATCGTCCTCGGCGGTCGGCAGGAAAGCCAGGGAGTTGCGCAACAACGCGTTATGGGATTTGAACTGGTCTACCAGTCGCGCTTTTTCCTGGACCGCCTCCCGATAGTTGTTTTGCACAGCTTGCCAGTTGCCTGGATCGGTATGTTGGTGCAAGGACTCGCGCGCTTCCAGCTCGGCCCAAAGGCTGTTCATCTCGTTGAGCGGCGCGACCAGGGGGTCGTAATTGTGGGTCAGGGCTATCCGGGCCTTGAGTACCTCGCTGTCCCATTGTGCGTTCAATTGTTTGATATGGCGGATCAAGTCGCGGGACTGTGTGTAGGTGGTGCTCTGCTCAGACGAGGATTTGACGTATAAAAATACCAGTATCGAGGCCAGCACCAGGGTGATGGCGCCGAGCAGGGACAGGCTGGAGCGGCGACTGAGCTTCATAGCGGTTTGCCTTCCCATTCACCCGTCAGTGTCTTGAGGAACAGGGTAATCCGAGTCTTGTCGTCTGCCGAAGGTGTACGCCCCAACTGGTACTCGAACATCACGTCGACCGCTTCTTCCAGGGTCTTGGCCGAGCTGTCGTGAAAGTAGGGGGCGGTGACGGCGACGTTACGCAGGCTCGGCACTTTGAACACATGGCGATCGTCCTCATCCAGGGTCACCAGGTAGCGCCCCAGGTCGGCTTCAATCGGATTGCCTCGGGCTTCGAAGTAGTCCTTTATCACACCGAACTTCTGGTACATGTTGCCCCCGATATTGACCCCTTGATGACAGGCAATACAACCGTACTCCTTGAATCGCAGGTAACCCTGTTTTTCGTCGTAGCTGAGGACATCGGTGTTGCCCAGCAGGTACTGATCGAAACGTGAATTGGGCGTGATCAGGGTGCGCTCGTAAGTGGCCAGGGCATTCTGCACGTTGGCGGCAGTGACGCCGTCGGGGTAGGCCAGGCTGAATGCGCGTTGATATTCAGGTGCTGCGGCTAGCGTAGCGACTACGGTTTTCCAGTCGTTGCCCATTTCTGCAGGGCTGGTCACCACTTGTTGGATCTGTGCCTCCAGAGTGTCCACCCGGGCGCTCCAGAACTGTTTGAAGTTCAGGCTGGCGTTGAACACGGTGGGGGTGTTGAGCGCCACTGGCTTGCCGTCGAAGCCAAGGGAGAAGGGTTTGTCATCGGCGCCGCCTTTGTCCAGGTGATGGCAACTGGCGCAAGACAGGGTGTTATTGATCGACAGGCGTGTCTCATTGAACAGCCGACGCCCCAGTTCAACGCGGGATGCATCCAGCACCGGTGTTGCAGGCAGGGGTTTGAGTGGCTCATCGAGCGGCGCGGCGAATACCGCGCAACTGCCCAGCCATACACCGGATACAAGGCTTATGACCGGTGCCGACGGGTAACGCAGTGGTGTATTGCTCAACTTCAATTCCTTGTGAGCTGAGGATCATTGACCGGGCATCAGATGATGTGGGCCTGTTTCCAGTAGCAGGGCAAAATCCTCGGCCGCCACGGCTTTGCTGAACAGATAACCCTGGCCTTCCTCACAGTTGCGGGCCTTGAGGAACTCCAGTTGTTCGACTGTCTCCACGCCCTCGGCAATGATATTGAGGTCCAGGCTTTTGCCCAGGCTGATAATGGCACTGATCAGTTGCATGTCCTGGGTGCTTTCGCCCATGCCGCGAATAAACGACTGGTCGATTTTTAGCACATCCACGGGAAAGCGCCGCAGGTAACTGAGGCTGGAGTAACCGGTGCCGAAGTCATCGATGGCCAGCCTTACCCCCATCTTCTTGATTTCGCGCAGGGTGGCAACGGTGTCCTCGACGTTTTGCATCAGCACGCTTTCGGTAATCTCCAACTCCAGCAGTGCGGGCGCCAGGCCCGTTTGCTCAAGTGTGGCGGCAAGGTTGGGGACAAAGTCGCGCTGACGGAAGTCGATGGCCGAGATGTTCACCGAGACGCAAATGGGCGCCAACCCCTGCGCCTGCCAACGCTGTGCCTGTGTGCAGGCCTGGTGCAATACCCATTGGCTCAAGGGCACGATCAGGCCACTGTCTTCGGCCACCGGGATGAAGGCGGACGGGTAAACCCAGCCATGCTCGGGACGATACCAGCGAATCAACGCTTCAGCGCCGACCACTCGCCCGCTTTTCAAGTCCAGTTTCGGTTGGTAGTGCAAGACAAACTCGTCGTGCTCCAGGGCCCATCGAATCGCGGTCTCCAGGGTTTGTTGCCGGCGCGCTATCAGGTTCATGTCTTCGATAAAGAAGCTGAAGTTGCCAGGCCCGTGCTCCTTGACGTTATGCATGGCGGTTTCCGCGTTCTTTATCAACTCAACGGCGTTGAAACTGTCATTGGGGTAAATACTGATGCCAAGGCTGGCGGTGACGCGCAGGTCATGGCCTGCGACATGGCGGGTACGCCCGAGGGCCTTGAGGATCTTCTCGGCAATGCTCATGGTTTGTTGAGGGTGATGAATGTCGTTGAGGATCATCATGAATTCATCGGAGCCATAGCGGAACACCGAGTCGGATTCACGCACCGTTGCCAGCAGATCCTCGCTGATCTGTTGCAACACCTGGTCACCCACCGGGTAGCCCAGTGCATTGTTGACGCGCTTGAAACGGTCCAGGCCAATAAACATCACCGCCAGTTGCGTATCGTGGCGCCGGCCCAGGGCAATGGCCTGGGTCAGCCGGTCGCCGAGCAGCGTGCTGTTGGGCAGGCCTGTGAGAGCATCGTAGTGCAACAAGTGCGAAACCTTGAGTAACTCCTGGACCCGCTCTTCGATCATGCGCTCAAGGCCCAACACTTTGAGTAACGCGTCCTGTGCCAACTGCCATTTCCAGGTCAGGGCACTGGCCATCTGGCGGATCTCCAGGTGATCGAACGGCTTTTTCAGGATCAGCAACTGATCATTGAACTTCAAGCGGGCTTCAATCGCTTCGAAGGAGTAGTCGGAATAGGCCGTACACAGGGCGATTTGCAGGTTGGGGTCGATGTTCCATAGCTGTTCGATGGTTTCCAGGCCATCCCATCCCGGCGGCATGCGCATGTCGATAAATGCCAGGGCATACGGTGCGTCGTCAGCCAGTGCCCGAGTGACCAAATCGAGGGCTTCCTGGCCCTGGTACGCAGAGTCCAGGGTATAACGCTGGTGGGTGGCTGGTGCAGTGCCGAACAGGCTTTGCTCTATGCTCTCCAGCGTCTGGTCGGCAATGGCCTCGGCACAGAGGATCTTGCGAAAATCCTGATGGATCGACGCCGTGTCGTCGACGATCAGAATACGTCGGTTCGCCCCTTCGGGCCGAAGCGTCATGACGTGTACCCATTGGCGCGCAACAAAGTGGATGGGCGCATAAGGCTTCCTTTCCTCAATGGCTGGGTTGGGTGAGTCAATCACGGACTTCACCTTCAAGCGTAGTCGGCTCCCTTGAATTCGTCGGCCAGTTGGCGTCAAATCAGTGGCAGTTCACCCTTTGATAGCGTGCGCTGTCTGCCTGGGCCAGTACTGCGTACAGTCGATTGCGGGTGTCAGGGTTCAATTTAGTTCAAGTGTTAGCAGGTGTCGCCATGGATGAGCAGCTCGCTACAGTTCCCCCCTACAAGCCCACTGTTCTACTGGTCGATGATGAAGAATCGATCCTCAACAGCCTGCGCCGCCTGCTGCGTGGCCAGCCTTATGAAGTATTGCTGGCTGCAAGTGCTGCCCAGGCCCTGGAGATCATGGCCACCCAGCCCGTGGACCTGATCATGAGCGACGCGCGGATGCCAGTCATGGATGGGGCGACGTTGCTGGCCGAGACCCACCGTCTGTATCCGGCGACGTCGCGCATCCTGCTGACGGGCTACGCTGACCTGACGATGATCATCAAGGCCATCAACGAAGGACAGATCCACCGCTACATCAGCAAGCCCTGGAACGATGAGGAGATGCTCCTGGTGTTGCGCCAGTCCCTGGAGCACCAGCATTCCGACCGCGAGCGGCTGCGCCTGGAGCAACTGACCCGGCAACAGAATGATCAGCTCAAGGCCCTCAACGCCACCCTGGAAAAACGCGTGCTCGCGCGCACCAGCGAGCTGCAGCAGACCGCCGACATGCTTGACCTGGCCTACGATGAACTCAAGCGCAGCTACGTGACCGGCACCGAAGTGTTTTCCCTGCTGGCCAACCTGCGGCTGCCCAAGGAAAAGCAGACCAACCGCCCGTTGATCGAATTGATCCGGGTCTACTGCAGATCCCAGGCGATGGATGAGTCCAGTGTGCGCGACCTGACCATGGCTGCGGCGCTCTACAACGTCGGTAAGTTGAGCTGGACCGACAGAATGATGATCGCCCCCGCTGACCTGCTGCACAGCACCGACCGCGAGCTTTATCGGTCTTACCCGACCCAGAGCGAATCGCTGCTGATGACCCTGGAACCGATGAAGGATGCAGCGCGCATCATCCGCCATCACCAGGAACGCTGGGATGGCAGCGGCTTCCCCGATCACCTCAAGGGCGAGGCGATCCCTGTTGGTTCGCGTCTGTTGAAGCTGGCAGTGGACTTTATCGAGTTGCAACGCGGCTTGATTCTTGAACGGCAGATGAACAGCGACGAGGCGCTGCTGTATATCCGCAAATACGCAGGCCGCCTGTATGACCCGGACATGGTGGAAGACTTCGTCCAGGCCTGTGCGGCGTTTCTCAGTGACGTGACCCTGGGGGACCCGACGGTCAAAGTGCTGGGCACTCGTGAGTTGACCGAGGGCATGGTCCTGGCGCGCAACCTCAATGCCGATAACGGCATGTTGTTGCTCAACGCGGGCAAGGTCTTGAACCTGCCGCTGGTGGACAAGTTGATCGCTTTCGAAGCCATGGAAGGCGCCAAATACAGCGTGTTTATCAAGGAGCCCGAGGAGCCACAGACCTTGTAGGAGCGAGCTTGCTCGCGAAAAACGTCAACGATAACGCGTGCTTACTGAACGAATGCGGCGCCTGTAAGTTTTTCGTCGGAACGCCGCCCGGAGACAAGCTCGCTCCTACATCGATTGCGAGGAGCAGGGGAGTCGTGTGATCCTTTGCGGCCTCTACTCCAAGGCGTTTATTTCATGTCCAAGACCATCCGCATCGCCGCCGCCCTGTTGATCGGCAGCAACGGCCAGACCCTGCTGGTGCGCAAGCGCGGCACCCAGGCCTTTATGCAGCCGGGCGGCAAGATCGATGCGGGCGAGCAACCGGCGCAGGCCCTGGCGCGTGAGCTGCACGAAGAACTGGGGCTGCGTATCGATCCGGCACAAGCGCACTACCTTGGCCACTTCTCGGCTCCGGCGGCCAATGAGCCGGGGTTTACCGTGGAGGCCGAGCTGTTTGAGGTGCGTATCGACGTACCGGTAACCCCCGCTGCCGAGATCGAGGAAGTGCGCTGGATCGACCCGGCGGGCGACGGCGGCCTGCAGTTGGCACCCTTGACACGTGACCTGATCCTGCCGTTCTATCGTGCATCGCTGACCACCACTGCCTGAGCTGTCGGGCGCAAAGGACTGACCCGTGATCCCCCTCAATGACTTGCTGATTTTTGCCGCCGCCTCGCTGCTGTTGGTCCTGACGCCGGGGCCGAACATGATCTACCTGATTTCCCGTTCGATCTGCCAGGGCCGCAAGGCCGGGGTGACGTCGTTGCTGGGGGTGGTCGCAGGGTTCTTTGTGCATTTGTTCGCCGCGGCCGCAGGTTTGACCGCCGTCTTTCTCACGGTGCCAATGGCCTATGAAGTCCTGAAATGGGCCGGTGCGCTGTACCTGTTGTGGCTGGCCTGGCAAGCCGTGAAGCCGGGCGCCCGCTCGCCATTCGAAGCCCAGCAACTGCCTGCTGACTCGCCACGCAAGTTGGTGACCATGGGCTTTTTGACCAGTGCATTGAACCCGAAAATCGCGGTGTTCTATCTGTCGGTATTCCCGCAGTTCATCACCCCGGAGCACGGTTCGGTCTTTACCCAAAGCCTGATGCTGGGCTTTACCCAGATCAGCGTCAGCTTTGTGGTCAACCTGCTGATCTCGCTGTGCGCCGCCAGCATCGCCGCCTGGTTTATCCACAACCCCACGTGGCTGGCGGTGCAACGCTACTTCATGGGGTTTGTGCTGGCGGCCCTGGCGGTGCGCCTGATGCTGGAGCAACGGCGCAGCGCATAAACAATCAACGCACCGCGCTGACCCCGTCCAGGGTCGAAAACGAGGTGTCCTTGGCGGTCAGCAAAAAGTCGCGCATGTACGGCGCATCCAGCATATCGGCACGGATCCCGGCGTACAGCGTGGCGAACAGCCCTTTCTCCCCCAGCCGCTTGGCCTTCACATAGCCTCGCGAGCTGTACTCATGCAGCGCCCAGTGGGGCATGCCACATACGCCGCGGCCGCTGGCCACCAACTGCATCATCATCACCGTCAGCTCTGAAGTGCGGACCTGGGCCGGCTCGACATCGGCCGGTTCCAGGAAACGGGTGAAGATATCCAGGCGGTCGCGCTCCACGGGGTAGGTGATCAAGGTTTCGCTGAGCAGATCCTCGGGCACGATATACGGCTTGTTCGCCAGCGCGTGCTGGTTGGCCACGGCGAGCATCGCTTCGTAGGTGAACAGCGGCACATAGGTGATGCCCGCCAGTTCCAGTGGGTCGGAGGTCACCACCAGGTCCAGGTCACCACGGGCCAGGGCCGGCAGCGGGGCGAAGGCAAAACCGGAGGCCAGGTCCAGTTCTACTTCCGGCCAGGCATCGCGGAACTGATCGATGGTCGGCATCAGCCACTGGAAGCAGCTGTGGCATTCGATCGCCATGTGCAGGCGTCCGGCAGTGCCTCCGGCCAGGCGGGCGATATCCCGTTCGGCACCGCGCAGCAGCGGTAGCGTGGCATCCGCCAGTTGCAGCAGACGCAAGCCGGCGCTGGTGAAGCGCACGGGCTTGGTCTTGCGCACAAACAGCGGCATGCCCATGCGCTCTTCCAGCTCTTTGAACTGGTGCGAAAGTGCCGACTGGGTCAGGTGCAGTCGCTCGGCGGCTTCCACCAGGCTGTCGGCTTCGCGCAAGGCGTGCAGGGTCTTGAGATGACGGATTTCGAGCACGGGCTCTCCATGAAGACAATTTGTGACAAGTTCGGATAGCGTGAGTTTGTCTCATGTTGCCAACGCTGTCGACCATGACCGCTGGGCGCTCTTCATCAAACTGTCACGTAACTGTGGCAGCGCGCTTGAACAAACTTCATCAGACTCGCGCTCTACTGGGGTTCTGCGTTTCGGTGTTTTTCATGCGCGTGTTGCTTTTACTGGCCGCCTTATTGTTCGGCCTGCCGTCGTTTGCGGCTTCTCGATGTGATGTCAATGTCCCGACTGAACGGGTCGACCTGGACCAGGTGAGCCTGGCGTACCAGAGCATTGGTCGTGCTTCCGATCCGGCCTTGTTGCTGGTGATGGGCCTGGGCGGGCAGTTGATCCACTGGCCCGACGAGGTGGTGGTCGCCCTGTGTCAGCAAGGTTTTCGGGTGATCCGCTATGACAACCGTGACGTCGGCCTGTCCACCTGGCGCCAGGCGCCTGCCAGCGCCAACCTGACCTTTGAAGTGCTGCGCTACAAACTGGGCCTGCCGGTGGCCGCGCCCTACACCTTGACCGACATGGCCGACGACGCCCTGGGGTTGATGGATGCGTTGCAGGTCCGCCAGTTCCATGTGCTGGGGGCCAGCATGGGCGGGATGATCGCCCAGCACCTGGCGGCCATGGCGCCGCAGCGCGTGGAAAGCCTGACCCTGATCATGACCAGTTCCGGCGCCGAAGGCCTGCCGGCACCCAATGCTGCACTGGTGCAATTGCTGTCACGGCGCAGCGCGCCCAACCGCGAAGTGGCCCTGGAGCAACAGGCCGACTTGCTGGCGGCCCTGGGCAGCCCCGAGGTCAAGGATGATCGCCAGGCACTACTGCATCAGGCGGCGCAGTCCTACGACCGGGCGTTCAACCCCGAGGGCGTGAAACGTCAGATCATGGCGATTCTTGCCGAGCCGAGCCGGGTACCCTTGCTCAACCAGTTGCGGGTGCCGACCCTGGTGGTCCACGGCACGGCCGACCCGCTGCTGCCGGTGATGCACGGCGTGCATCTGGCGGCGCATATCCAGGGCAGCCAGTTGCGCTTGATTCCGGGCCTGGCCCATCGTTTCCAGGAGGCGTTCAAGGCACCCTTGCTGGCGGCGGTGTTGCCGTACCTGCAAGCCCACCGCGAGGATGCGACGCATTGGGCGCAGGTTGAGCCCAGGCTACCTTCCAAGGTTTTATGAGAGCGGCCTAGGGGTGTATGGTGCGAACTTTGTGGCGTGTAATGCCTGCGAGGTTGCGTAAATGAGTACTTCCCTGAAAATCGATTTCGTCAGCGACGTGTCCTGCCCCTGGTGCATCATCGGCCTGCGCGGCCTGACCGAAGCCCTGGACCAGCTGGGCACCGAAGTGCAGGCCGAGATCCACTTCCAGCCCTTCGAACTGAACCCGAACATGCCCGCCGAAGGGCAGAACATCGTTGAGCACATCACCGAGAAATACGGCTCCACTGCCGAAGAATCCCAGGCCAACCGCGCCCGCATCCGCGACATGGGCGCCGCGCTGGGCTTTGCCTTTCGTACCGATGGCCAGAGCCGCATCTACAACACCTTCGACGCCCATCGCCTGCTGCATTGGGCCGGGCTTGAGGGCTTGCAGTACAACCTCAAGGAAGCGTTGTTCAAGGCTTACTTCAGCGATGGCCAGGACCCTTCCGATCACCCCACTTTGGCGATCATTGCCGAAAGCGTCGGGCTGGATCTCAAGCGTGCAGCCGAGATCTTGGCTTCGGACGAGTACACCGCCGAAGTCCGCGAGCAGGAACAACTGTGGGTCTCCCGTGGCGTGACCTCGGTGCCGACCATTGTGTTCAACGACCAGTACGCAGTCAGCGGCGGCCAGCCGGCTGAAGCGTTCGTCGGCGCAATCCGCCAGATCATCCAGGAGTCCAAGGCCTAAAGCCGAGCGCAAAGCAAAATGTGGGAGCGGGCCCGCTCCCACATTGGATCATTGTTGCCCCCCCTGGCCCATCCCTTGCATTACCCCCTTAAAGCCCGGCCGGCGTGCGGTTGGGCGCTGCCAAGGGGTTAAACATTACCTTGAATATCCTCGATCTCGACCACAGCCTCACAGCCCAGGCGCCGATTGCCCTGCGCCTGGCCAACGGTCAGGCCACGCGTCTGGACCTGCTCGACCTGGGCCCGAAACTGCGCCTGTGGTCCACCGAAAAAACCTGGAAACACTTCGCCCAGCGCCTGGCCCAGCGGCCCCGGCCAAGTACGCTGCGCCCGGAAATCTTCTTCGTCGGCTCCGGCGACTATCACCACCTGACCCCGGCTTTTCTCGCCGAAGTGCAGGAACCGATCAGCCTGATCCACTTCGACAACCACCCTGACTGGGTGCGCCTGGCACCGCGCCGGCATTGCGGCTCGTGGGTCAACCAGGCGCTGAAGATGCCGGCGATCAAACGTATCGTCACCCTCGGCCCGTGCAGTGACGACCTGCACAACCCGCAACTGCGCGGTGGCAACCTGGGCGCCCTCAAGCGCGGGCATTTGCAGTTGTTTCCCTGGCAGCACCCACCGTCGAAAGTCTGGGGTCGGGTAGGGGATGGTGCCGGCCATGCGCAACAGGAAAACCACCTGCACTGGCGCAACCTGGCTGAGCTCGACTGGGCTGCATTCCTTGAGCAAATGATTGCCAGCCTGCCCACCGAGGCGGTGTGGATCACCATTGACAAGGACGTGCTAGCCAGCGAAGACGCCGCCACCAACTGGGACCAGGGCGGCATGCGCCTGACGCATCTGTTGCAAGCCCTGCGTGCGTTGGCGGCGAGCAAGCGGATCATCGGTATCGATGTGTGTGGCGAGTTTGCCCAGCCTGCGTTCAGCAACGCGTTCAAACGCTGGGAAGCCAAGTCCGACCAGCCGCCGGCCGAGCGCTGGAGCGCGGACGATTTGCTGCGCAACGCGGCGACCAATGAGGCGTTGATCAACCTGTTCGAGGAGCTGTATCCGTGACCCTGACCGTGGTGGTGTTATTGGTCTTTTCCATCGTGCTCGATGTGATTGGCCAGTTGTGTTTCAAGCTGGGCGTGGACCGCTTGCCCGAGATCAGTGGCGGTTTTCGCCTGGGTGCATTTTGGGGCCAGGTGCTCAATGCGCCGCTGCTCTGGGCGGGCATCGGCGCCTATGTGATTGAATTTTTCGTGTGGCTGGAGGCCTTGTCCCGTGCGCCGCTGAGCCTGTTGTTTCCGCTGGCGGCGCTGGCGTATTGCCTGGTGGTACTGGTGGGCAAAGTCGTACTGGGGGAAACCGTCAGCCGCCGTCGCTGGCTGGGCACCCTGGTGATTACGGCCGGCGTGATGCTGGTCGCTGTTGCGGGGACTCAAGCATGAACTCGGAAAATATCGCTATCCGTCCGGTGGGCTGGCTGCATGGTCGCCTGGGGACGCTGGTGTTGTGGGCGTTGTTGATCTTGACCGAAAGCGGCGGCCAGTTGTTTACCAAGGTGGCCGGCGATCAGTTGGGGCAGATGGATTTCAACTGGCAATGGCTGGCGGCGGTGGCGGTCAACCCGGGGATCCTCGCGGCCATCGCCTGTTATATCGGCGCGTTTTTTGTGTGGATGCTGATCCTGCGGCGCAGCAGCCTGTCCCTGGCCTTCCCCCTGAGTTCGCTGGTGTTTGTGGTGGTGCTGCTCGGCTCATGGCTGGGCCTGGGCGAGCACATCAGCTTTCTGCACTGGGTGGGCGTGGTGGTGATCATTGGCGGGATCGCGCTGCTGGCAGAAGGCGAAGAAAACTGAGCGCAGACTGGAATGCTGGACAAATGTGGGAGCTGGCTTGTGTGGGAGCGGGCTTGCTCGCGAAGGCGGTGTGTCAGCCAGGAATTACTTAACTGACCCACCGCCTTCGCGAGCAAGCCCGCTCCCACATTTTGACCGTATTCCTACAGGATGGACGCGGTCGAATGGGTATTGGGCTTTGGACAATCAATCGAAGGTATAGCTGATCGCCGTCTGCACCTGTCCCTGGTTCACCTCGCCGGTCTGGCGCACGATGCTGCTATCGGCCGCCGAGCCTGTCAGGTGTACCCAACTGGCACTGGCCAGCAGCGACCACTTGGGCGCCAGCGGGATCTGCAGGCTCTGGGTCAATGTCAGGTTCTGGAACCCGCCGCTGGCGTTGTACGGACGAATCCCCGAGGCCTGCGCCTCATGCTCATCGACCCCGAAAAACGTCTGGGTCTGGCTCTCGTCGGCAAAGTGCGCCACCAGCCCCGTGCTGCCAATGACCCCGCCGCCCAGCGGATAACCCAGTTCGCCGCCGAGCTTGCCGAGTACGCCGCTCTGTTCGTGAGCGCCGCCAACACTGCGCCCCAGTTGCGCATAGACCCGCCAGAAGTCGGCCGGTGCGTACTGGAGAAACCCGCCGATCTCGGCCATGTCCGACACGTCCCGCAAGCCCCGTAGCGGACCATTGGCCGTACGTCCCGCCAGGTAGTTGAGGTAGGGGCCAGCGCTGAAACCATTGTGGTTGAGCGCACTCCAGGTCAGACCGTCGTCGGTATCCAGGCTGACATTGCCCCAGTCCAGGTCGAAGTAGGGCACCGGTACCGTGTGATAGCGGCTGCCAGTGGGTTCCCGGGCTTGGTAGCTGGCGCCAAGGCCGACCTCACCGCTAATGCCTTCAGCCAGCGCCGAGCCCGCCCAGAGGCCAAGCACACCGGCGAACAGCGCCGAACTCATCCTGCACATCATGTTATTGCCCTCTCGAAAACATACGCGCATGAACGCGCAGGCGCGGGGCGTGTGCAAGCACTCATGTTGTTTGTAGCGACCTACAAAAATTGTAGCTTCGGTGCTGCGTTTATTTCCCATGCATGCCCGCGAGCCCCAGCCCCGCTGGGTTTTGTCCACTTGGCACAGTCCCTGCTCTATCCCTGTCAACGGCGCATCAGCGCGCTAGCATCCAAGGTAAACGCAGATGAATGACTGGCATATCGTGTGTGACTTCGACGGGACCATCACACCCACCGATGTCATCGACAACGTTCTCCAACGCTTCGCCGGCCCCGAATGGGAAACCATCGAGCAGCAATGGCTGGACGGCCATATCGGTTCGCGTGAATGCCTGAGCCGCCAGTTGGCGCTGATCAAGGCGACACCGGCCGAACTGCTGGCGTACTTCGACACGGTCGAGATCGACCCGGACTTCCCGGACTTCGTCGACCATGTGCTCGGCCTCGGTGCTTCCCTGGAAGTAGTCAGCGACGGCATCGAACAAGGCATCGCGCGGATCCTTTCGCGCAACTACGTGACCCTGCTACCGATCATCGCCAACCGCTTGCGCCAGGTTGACCAGAACAGCTGGCGCATCGACTTCCCGCACACCAGCGACGCCTGTCGCGCGGCCTCGGGCAACTGCAAATGCAAGTCCACCCCGCGCAACAAGCGGGTGCTGGTGATCGGCGACGGCAAGTCCGACATGTGTGTGTCGGCCACCGCCGACTTCGTCTTCGCCAAAGGCAGCCTGGCGCAGTACTGCCAGGCCCACGACATCCCTCATATGCGCTTCGACAGCTTTGCCGAACTGCCTGCATTACTGGCCCAACTGCCCCAGGGCATGGCCGCCAACGCCACTCACTTTACGTCTGACACTCAGGAACTCTTTCATCATGTCTGATATCCGCATCGCTACCGCCGAAGACCAGGTTCTGCTGGATAAAGAAGCCAAATACTGCTCCTACGGCGACACCGTCCACTACATCGACCCACCGCGCATCTTCAGCCGTTGCGAAGGCTCCTACGTCTGGGACACCGAAGACCAGGCCTACCTCGACCTGCAAATGTGGTACTCGGCGGTCAACTTTGGCTACGCCAACCCGCGCCTGAACAATGCGCTGAAACAGCAGATCGACACCCTGCCGCAAATCGCCAGCCAGTACCTGCACAAGGGCAAGATCGAGCTGTCGGAAATGATCGCGGTGGACGCCAAGAAGAAATTCGGTCTCGATGGCCGTGTGCACTTCAACGTCGGCGGTTCGCAGTCCATCGAGGACTCGCTGAAAGTGGTGCGTAACGCCTGCAACGGCAAGAGCCTGATGTTCGCCTTCGAAGGCGGCTACCACGGGCGCACCCTTGGCGCGTCGTCGATTACCTCCAGCTACCGCTACCGTCGTCGCTATGGCCACTTTGGCGAGCGTGCCAACTTCATCCCGTTCCCGTACCACTTCCGTGGGCCAAAGGGCATGACCAAGGAAGAATACGGCAGCCACTGCGTGCAGCAATTCGCGCGCTTGTTCGAGACCGAATACAACGGTGTGTGGGACCCGAAGGTCGGCCAGAGCGAATACGCAGCCTTCTACGTCGAGCCGATCCAGGGCACCGGCGGCTACGTGATCCCGCCGATGAACTTCTATAGCGAACTCAAGCAAGTACTCGACCAGCACGGCATCCTGATGGTGGTCGATGAAATCCAGATGGGCTTCTGGCGCACCGGCAAGTTGTGGTCGATCGAGCACTTCGATGTGCAACCGGACGTGATCGTGTTCGGTAAAGCCCTGACCAACGGCCTCAACCCACTGGGCGGCATCTGGGCCAAGGAAGAGCTGATCAACCCGAAACTGTTCCCGCCGGGTTCCACTCACTCCACCTTCGCCTCCAACCCGTTGGGCACCGCGGTGGGCCTGGAAATGTTCAAGATGACCAGCGAAGTCGACTACGGCGCGATGGTCATGGCCAAGGGCAAATACTTCCTCGAAGGCCTGCAGGACCTGCAAAAGCGCTTCCCGATCATCGGCGATGTGGATGGCCTGGGCCTGGCCCTGCGCTGCGAAATCTGCGGGCCGGACGGTTTCACCCCAGACAAGGCAGCCCTGGACTACATGGTTGAGGAAGGCATGAAAGGCGACATGCTGGTGGACGGTCAGAAACTGGGCCTGATCCTCGACGTGGGCGGCTACTACAAGAACGTGATCACCCTGGCGCCGTCCCTGGAAATCAGCTACCCGGAAATCGACCTGGGCTTGAAGCTGCTGGAGCAACTGCTGACCCGAGCGATGAAGCGGTGAACCTGGCCGATATCGATCTCGGCGAAGGCAACGCCGGCTTCGTTCTCGGCAACGGTCCGGTCGGGGTCCTGTTGATCCACGGCCTGACCGGCACCCCGACCGAGTTGCGTCGGGTGGCCCAGGGCCTGGTCAAGGCGGGCAATTGCACGGTGTACGTGCCGACCCTGGCCGGGCACTGCGGGGGCAACGACGACCTGCAGGCCACCGGCTGGCGCGATTGGTACGAGGGCGTGCGCAAGACCTTTGTCGGGGTGCAGCAGCGCCATGCGCAGGTGTTCGTCGGTGGCTTGTCCATGGGCGCGGTGATGTCGATGTACCTGGCTTCGGAATTTCCGGGCCAGATCGCCGGGTTGCTGATGTACTCCACGACCCTCAAGTACGACGGCTGGAGCATCAACAAAATGGCGTTCATCACGCCGTTGCTGATCCGCATCCCGTTCGGCGTGCGCCTGTTCCGCTTTACCGAGAAGCCGCCCTACGGCATCAAGAACGAACGCCTGCGGGCCATCGTCGAGCGGCAGATGAAAGAAGGCGAGAGCAGCGAGGCCGGGCTGTTGACCATGGAAGGCGTCACCGTGCGCGAGTTGCACTGGATGAACGCCGTGGTGAAAAAACGCATGCCGTCGATCAAGACCCCGGCGCTGGTGCTGCACTCCATCGAGGACGACATCACCAGCCGCTGGAATGCCGACTACGTGGAGCGCCACCTCGGCGGCCCGGTGACCAAGATCCTGTTGGACAACTGCTATCACATGATCACCGTCGACCTGCAATACCGCCGGGTGATCGAGTTGAGTGCCGACTTCATCGAGCAGCACACCACCCCTGTGGACGAATACCGCCGGGCTTGACCCCGCCCCCTGTAGGAGCGGGCTTGCCCGCGAAAAACCTGAGAGCGACGCTGGGTGTCAGGTTTTTCGCGAGCAAGCTCGCTCCTACAGCGCACCCTCTGTAGGCGTCGGTTTGCCGGCGATGGACGCATGTGGCCCGGTTTACGCGGTGTTTTTAGATTAAGGAAACGCTGTGATCAGCACTAAAGCCTATTCAACCATCCAAGCCATCGACCGCAGTGCCTGGAACGACTGCTTTCCCCTGGCATTGGAAGATTGGGACTACTACGTCGCCGTGGAAAACGCCGCCATCGACGATTTCCAATGGCGCTATCTGGCCCTCTACGAAAACGGGCAACTGCTGGCCGTCGCGCCGGCGTTCATCACCCATTACCGCCTCGACACCACCGTCTCGGGCATTGGCAAACGCTTCACCCAACGCCTGGAACGCTGGTGGCCCGGTGCATTGCGCCTGGGCCTGTACGCCATCGGTTCGCCAGTGGCCGAGCAATGCCATGCCGGTGTCGCCAGCCATGTGCCGGCTGCACGACGTGCTGCCCTGCTGGCGCAACTGCTGGCCGCTGCGCGCCGGGATGCCGATGCATTCGGCATCGGCCTGCTGGCGGTCAAGGATGCTCCGACCCGGGATCAGGACTGGGCCGACAGTTGCAAGGCCGCCGGCCTGCACAGCATGCCGAGCTTGCCTACTGGGCTACTGCCGCTGCCCTACGGCTCGGTGGATGCCTACCTGGGTTCCCTGGGCAAATCCACGCGCAAGGATTTGCGGCGCAAGCTCCGTGCGCCGGGGCCACAGGTGGAGTGGCGGCGCAATGTCGATGACGTATTGCCCCAGATCATGCGTCTCTACGAAGCGACCCTGGCCCGTGCCGACCTGCAGTTCGAACGTTTGCCCGCCGGTTATTTCAGCCAGGTGCTCGCCCAGCTTGATCAACGGGCGCTGTGTGTACTTTACTGGGTGGACGAGCAACTGGTGGCGTTCAACCTGGTCCTGCTCGACCAGCACCGGCTGATCGACAAGTTCTTTGCCCACGACCTGGCCCACAGCCGCGAACACAACCTGTACTTTCGCAGTTGGCTGACCAACGTCGACTACTGCATCGAGCACAAAATTGCGTTGTATGAGTGCGGGCAGGCCGGTTATGCCAGTAAGCTGCGCCTGGGTTGTGAGTTCGCCGGCAATACGCTGTTCTTCCAGCACCGCAACCGCCTGCTCGACACCCTGCTCAAAGTGGTAAAAGTGTTTATTCGCCCGGATCGATCCGACCCTGCCATGGCTGCTGCAATAAGCGAAACCCGATGATCGCCAAAACCCGCCAGAAAGCCCGCCCGTTTGCCATTTCCCGCTGGAGCCTGCAGCGCAAGCTGGTGTTGGCGTTCTGGCTGGTGACGGTGATCCCGACGATGATTGCCGCTGAACTGGCGGCCACCACCTTGTCGCAGATTTTCGACAGTAACGTGCGCATCTGGCTGCAAGAATCGACCCGTATCGTCAAGGACGAAGTCAGCGACATCCTGCACGACAACGCCCGCGTGGCGCAGATCTTCCTGCGTTATGTGCGTCCGCCTTCCACCCATGAAGCGATGCGTCATGACCGTTTGATCGCAGACATTGCCAGCGCCACAGATATTGACGTGGTCACGCTGATTCGCAGCAGTGACAGCAAAGTGATGTTCAGCACTGTGGGCGATGATGTGGTGAAACAAATCAGCCTCGCACCCAATGCTGTATTGCAAACCGTGCAGGTCGGCGGCGTGGCCACCGGGGCCGTGATTTCCTCGTTCGAGACCAGTCAGGATGGCGTCGATTATGAACTGCTGGTGGGCACGTACCTGGACAGCAGCTTCCTCACCAGTGTCGCCGAGGTGCACTCCCTGGACTTGCGCCTGTACCTGGCCAATACCGACGGTTTCTCGGAGATTTTCTCGACCCAGCGCTTTGAAGACCACCCGACCCGCGTGCCCAAATCCGTCGAAACCCTGCTGCGCAGCACCAAGCAGCCTAGCGAGCAATTCACCAGCAACTACAGTGGCCTGTACTGGCCGATCTTCAATGACACCGGCGAGTTGCAGGGTGTGATCTTCAGCGGCCTGCTGCGCCACACCAGCCTGGTGGGGCTGGTGAACCAGAGCAATCTGTTCGTGCTGATCTTCCTGCTCAGTTCCGCCTTGTCCCTGGGGGCCGGCGTGCTGGTCTCCCGGCACCTGACCCGGCCGCTGCGTGAGTTGTCCCAGGGCGTGAGTGCGGTGATCAGCGGCAACTACCAACACCGCGTGGCCGTCACCGGCGGCGACGAGCTGGCGCAACTGAGCAGCACCTTCAACCATATGACCGAGCGCCTGGGCGAGTTGCATCACCTCGAAGCCCAACTGCGTCGGCGCGACCGCCTGCATGCCCTGGGCGAAGTGGCGATGGGCCTGGCCCATGAAATCCGCAACCCACTGGGCATTATCAAGACCGCGACGCAACTGCTGCACCGCCGCACGGACCTGCCGGAGACTGACAAGCGCCACCTGGAATACGTGGTCAGCGAAGTCAGCCGGATCAATGACCTGATCACTGACTTTCTCGACTTCGCCAAACCCAGCGAGCCACTGCGCAGCCAGCAACTGGCGCGGCCGCTGGTGGAAGAGATCCTGGGGTTCTGCGCGCCGGAGCTGGCGAGCCACGCCATCGACGCGCACCTCGACGACCAGGCGCCTGGCGCGACTCTCTATGTGGACGCCAAGCAATTCAAGCAGGCGTGCCTGAACCTGATTCTCAACGCCATCGACGCCATGCCCCAGGGCGGGCGCCTGACGTTGAGCATCAGCCGCGTCGATCAATCCACGGTGATCAGTGTCAGCGACAGCGGGCAGGGCATTCCGGCAGAGATGATCGAGCGGATCTTTACCCCCTTCGTCACCACCAAGGCCTCGGGCACGGGCCTTGGCCTGGCGAAAGTCTATTCGATCATGGAAAGTCACGACGGCCGCATCGAATGCACCAGTGAGAAGGATGCCGGCGCGACCTTCAGCCTGTACATTCCGGCCAACGGTGAAGATGACGGCGACGACGAGGACAGTCATGACGCATAACATATTGGTGGTCGACGACGAGCCCAAACTCTGCGATTTGCTGGCGTCGGCCCTGAGCCAGAACGATATCCAGGTGTTTATCGCCGGCAATGGCCTGCATGCCCTCAAGGTGTTGGAGCAGGAAGATATCGACCTGGTGATCAGCGACTGGCGCATGCCCGGCATGGACGGCCCGCAGCTCCTGGCTGAGATCAAGGTGCGTTACCCGCAGTTGCCAGTGATCGTGATGACGGCCTACAGCACAGTGAAGAATGCCGTACAGTCGATGCGCAACGGTGCCTACGACTACATTGCCAAGCCCTTCGACATCGACGAGCTGGACATCACCGTGGCCAAGGCCTTGCAGTTTCGCGACATCATGCGCGACAACGCACGGTTGCGTGCCGAGCTCGACGAGCATGCGCAATTCGACAGTCTAGTGGGCGACAGTCCGGCGTTCCGGCGAGTGCTGCAGGCGGTGGATTCGGTACGCGAAAGCAACGCGACCATTCTACTGACCGGTGAAAGCGGCACCGGCAAGGAAATGGTCGCCCGCGCCATTCACAAACATGGCAACCGTGCCGACAAACCCTTTGTGGCGGTCAACTGCGCCGCGATCCCCGAAGGTTTGCTGGAAAGCGAGATGTTTGGCCATCGCAAGGGCGCCTTTACCGGCGCCGTGGCCGACCGGGTAGGGCGTTTCATGCAGGCCGACAAGGGCACGCTGTTTCTCGATGAAGTGGGCGATATGCCCCTGGCGTTGCAGGCCAAGATCCTGCGCGCCTTGCAGGAGCGGGTGATCGAGCCGGTGGGCGATCCCCGCGAGCGTAAAGTCGATGTGCGAGTGATCGCCGCGACCAATAAGAACCTGCTGGACGCGGTGGCGAACAAGGAGTTTCGCGAAGACCTTTACTATCGCCTCAACGTCTTCCCGATCCCGTTGCCGGCGTTGCGCGAGCGCGTCGAAGACATCGCCCCGCTGGCCCGGCACTTTGCCCGTAGCCTGAGCGCCAATGCCGGTAAACGCATCACTGGCTTCAGCGCCGACGCCTTGCAGGCCATGGCCGCCTACAACTGGCCGGGCAATATCCGCGAGCTGCAAAACTGTGTGGAGCGCGCGACCATCGTGGCAGCCAGCCCGGTGATTGAAGATATCGACTTGCCAGCCTATCTGTTCGCGTCCCAACCGACGGCGGGCGATGTGACGACGATCCTCAGTGAAGGCCCGGGTGTGCCCCAGGACCTGGATGCGGCGTTGGCAGAGGTGGAGAAGGCGTACATCCTAGCGGCGTTGCAAGAGAGCAATGGCGTGCAGGCGGCAGCGGCGACGAGGATCGGGATCTCCGAGCGCAGCTTCTGGTATCGCCTGAAAAAGCTCGGGATCCAGATCGACAAGATCGTGCGCTGAAACACTGATCAAAATGTGGGAGCGGGCTTGCCCGCTCCCACATTTGATTGAGGTGAATCAGGCGTGGATGCGTACCCAGACGCTGACCAGCACCGTCGCCGCCATCAGCCAGGCTACTGCGGCGACTGCCAGCGAGGCCTCCAGGCGCATGCGGTCGACCATCACATACAACGTCGCCAGGTACACAAAGTACGGAATGATCGACCACATGCCGAACACAATGGTGGTCTTCAGGTCGTCCACCGAGCGGCCCTTGCCGACGATGTAGTGGGCAATCAGCGCGAAGGTCGGAAACAGTGGCACCAGCCCGGCAATGTAGTAATTCTTGGTCTTGGCCAGCATCGCCAGGATCAACACCACGGCTGCACCCAGGGCAGCCTTGAAGACTAAGTCCATGTGCGACTCCTTAGTGGCTCAGGCCGTATTTCTTGACCTTGTCGAACAAGGTGGTCTTGGCCATGCCCAGTTCCAGGCTGGCCTGGGTCAGGTTGCCGCCGCTGCGTTGCAGGGCGTCGCTGAGCAGGTTACGTTCAAAGGCTTCCACTGCCTCGGTAAAGGCCAGGCCATGGTTGCCGGCACTGGTGCCGCTTTTCTTGAAGGCCGGCAGGCCCAGGGCAAACCGTTCGGCGACGTTGCGTAGTTCACGCACGTTGCCGGGCCAGTCGTGGCTCATCAGGCTGGACAGGGTCTGGTTGTCCAGCTCTGGCGCGATGCGGTCGAAACGCAGGGACGATTGCTGCAGGAAGTGTTCGAACAGTTGCAGGATGTCTTCACGGCGCTCGCGCAGCGGCGGCAGCTCCAGCGTCACCACGTTCAGGCGGTAGTACAAGTCGCTGCGGAACTGGCTGGCACGGCTCAACTCGTCGAGGTCGGACTTGGTGGCGGCGATCACCCGGCAATCCACCGCCACGCTCTGGTTCGAGCCCAGGCGCTCCAGGGTGCGCTCCTGCAGGACCCGCAGCAGTTTGATCTGCAGGTTCATCGGCATGCTTTCCACTTCGTCGAGGAACAGCGTGCCTTCATGGGCATGTTCGATCTTGCCGATACGCCGTTTGCCGGCACCGGTGAAGGCGTTGGCTTCGTGACCGAAAATCTCGCTTTCAAACAGGTTTTCCGGCAGGCCGCCGCAGTTCAGGGCGACGAACTGGTGGGCATGGCGGCGGCTGAAGTCGTGCAGGCAGCGGGCGACCAGTTCCTTGCCGGTGCCGGTCTCGCCTTCGATCAGCACGTTGGCCGAGGTGTCGGCGACGTTGGCGATCAATTCGCGCAGGTTCTGCATCGCCGGCGAGCGGCCGATGATCCGGCCTTCCAACGAGTCACGCTCGGCCAGTTGCCGGCGCAGCGCCCAGACTTCGCGGGCCAGGCCGCGCTGTTCGAGGGCGCGGCGCACCACGTCCACCAGGCGCTCCGGAGAAAAAGGTTTCTCCATGAAGTCATAGGCGCCATTGCGCATCGCACCCACGGCCATGGATATATCGCCATGGCCGGTGATCAGCACCACCGGCAGGCTTTTATCCAGGGCCTTGAGGCGGGTCAACAGCTCCAGGCCGTCGATGCCGGGCAGGCGGATATCACTGATCACAATGCCGGCGAAATTTTCGCCGACGCGCTTGAGAGCCTCTTCGGCGCTGGCCACGCCGACGCTGGGGATGTCTTCCAGGGCGAGGGCTTGCTGGCAGCCGAGCAACACATGGGGATCGTCTTCGACGATCAGCACGGTGAGTTCGGTGTTGGGTTGGCTGTTCATGTCGATTCGCCGGGTTGATGGCCTGCCAGGGGCAGGCTCAGGACAAAGGCTGTACCACCATCGGCCGGATGTTCGACGGCCAGGTTGCCGCCGGTGGCCGCCGCAAGGCTGGCCGACAGGGTCAGGCCCAGGCCCAACCCTTGCTCGCCGGGTTTGGTGGTGAAAAAAGGTTCGAACAGATGCTTGCGGGTTTCGGGGGCGATGCCATGCCCGTTATCGCGCACCCGCAGGCGGTATTTGCCGTCGCTGATCTCACTTTCCAGCCACAGCTCGGGAGCGGGCTGGGCATGCATCGCATCCAGGGCGTTGCCGATCAGGTTGACCAGGATTTGTTCCAGGCGGGTCTGGTCGATCTGCAACATGGCCTGGCTGAAGCCGCGGTGTACGGTCAGTGGCAGGCTGTCGAGGCGGCTGCCCAGGACCTGGAACGCCGCGTCCACGGCCTTGCCCAGGCTGGCCTCGCCCTGATCGTCACCGCGCCGGGCAAACGAGCGCAGGCTGGCGGTGATGCGGCCCATGCGGTCGATCAGTTCGTTGATGGTCTTGAGGTTGGTGCTGGCGGTCTCCAGTGCCCCGCGCTCCAGGAAGCGCACGGTATTGCCGGACAAGGTGCGCAGGGCGGCCAGGGGCTGGTTCAGTTCATGGGCGATGCTGGTGGACATCTGGCCAATGGCCGCTAACTTGCCGGCCTGGACCAACTCGTCCTGGGCACGGCGCAGGGTCTCTTCGGCCTGGCGTCGTTCGCGGATCTGCGCCTTGAGCCGTTCGTTGCTGGCGCGCAGGTCAGTGGTGCGTTCGGCGATCCGCCGTTCCAACTGGTTGTTGGCTTCCTGCAAGGCTTCGCGGGCGGCCAGGCGCGTGGCGATGACCTTGCGCCGCTCATTCCAGGCAATCAGCAGGAACGCCACCAGGGCAAAGGCCACCGCGACGAGGATGCCCTGGTTGATCGCGGCCTGGCGCAGGTCGTTGAGCGGGGTGAGCAGGGTGAAGTTCCACGGTGTGTCGTTCAGCGGCCGGGTCTGGGCCAGGTAGGTGACTTCCTGCTCGTCGGCCACCACTTCACTGTTGGCCGGGAAGGTCAGTTTTTCGCTGCCTGCAGTAAGGTGTTCACGGGCCAGGGGTTGCAGTTCGTTGAGGGTCGCCCAGTAATATTGCAGGCTGCGGGCCAGGCGCTCCTTGGTGTCGTCGCTCAGTGGGCGCACGGCCTTGAGCCGGCGTGCCGGGTCGCTGGAGAGGATGATGATGCCGTTCTCATCGCTGACAAAGGCTTCCAGGCGCGCGCGCTGCCAGCGTTCTTCCAGCGCTTCCAGGCGCACCTTGACCACTGCGACACCAATGATCTTGCCGCGCTCCTCAAGGCCATGGGCCAGGTAGTAGCCGGGTTCGCCATTGGTGCTGCCGATCCCATAGAATCGGCCCGGCTGGCCACGCACGGCATTCTGGAAATAGGCGCGGAACGACAGGTCTTCCCCCAGGTAACTGTCGACATCGCGCCAGTTACTGGTGGCCATTACCCGGCCGGTGGTGTCCATCACATAAATGGCCCGACTGCGGCTGCGCCGGTTCAGGCCTTCGAGGTATTCGTTGACCGTTTGCCGGTGTTCCGGGCTCGGGTCGGCCAGCAGTTTGGAGACGCTGGATTCCAGTTCCAGCAGGCTGGGCAGGTAGGTGTACTTGCTGATCTCACTCTCGACCGTGCGTGCATGCAACTCCAATTGGCGCTCGCCGTTCTCGCCCAGGGTGCGAATCCCGTAGTGTTCGCTGGTCCAGAAGCCGATAAAGCCCAGGCCGATCATCAACAGGATGATCAGGGGCGGCAGGAACAACTGGCGAATCAGACGAGGCTTCACGGCAAGGGATGGCGGCGCGGCGCGATAGAGGGTGGGGTCGCATTTCATCACAGATGCCTTGGGTCAGCTACAGCTTGCCTGCTCCTTGTAGGAGCGAGTTGCGGCTTTTTTAGTGCTGCAGGATTTTTTCGAGGAAGTGCTGCGCACGTTCGGAACGGGCGCTGATATCACCGAAGAACTCCTCTTTGGGGCAGTCTTCGATGATCTTGCCGGCGTCCATGAAGATCACGCGGTCGGCCACTTTACGGGCGAAGCCCATTTCGTGGGTCACGCACATCATGGTCATGCCTTCCTGGGCCAGTTGCACCATCACGTCCAGTACTTCGTTGACCATTTCCGGGTCCAGGGCCGAGGTCGGTTCGTCGAACAGCATGACGATCGGGTCCATGGCCAGTGCACGGGCAATCGCCACGCGCTGCTGCTGGCCGCCGGACAGTTGGCCCGGGTGCTTGTCCTTGTGCGCCGACAGACCCACACGTTCCAGCAATTGCAGGCCTTTCTTCTTGGCCTCTTCTTCGCTGCGACCCAACACTTTCACCTGCGCGACGGTCAGGTTCTTGATGATGGTCATGTGCGGGAACAGTTCGAAGTGCTGGAACACCATACCGACGCGCGAGCGCAGTTTTGGCAGGTTGGTCTTCGGGTCGGCAATCGAGGTGCCGTCGACCACAACGTCACCTTTCTGGAACGGTTCCAGGGCGTTGACGCACTTGATCAGGGTGGATTTGCCCGAGCCGGACGGCCCGCACACCACGATCACTTCGCCTTTTTTGACATCAGTGCTGCAATCGGTCAGCACCTGGAAGTCGCCATACCACTTGTTGATATTCTTGATAGAGATCATACGGCAAACCTTTTTTGCAGACGCTTGACCAGCAGCGAGGCGGCAAAGCTGATGATGAAGTAGACGACACCGGCGAAGATCAGGAACTCATTGGAACGCCCGATGATGTCGCCATTGGCGCGCGAAGCATTGAGGAAGTCCACCAGGCCCACGGTGTAGACCAGCGAGGTGTCCTGGAACAGGATGATGCTCTGCTGCAACAGCAGCGGGGTCATCTTGCGGAACGCCTGGGGCAGGATGATCAGGCGCATGGTCTGGCCGTAGGTCATGCCCATCGCTTGTGCTGCAGCCATCTGGCCCTTGGGGATCGACTGTACGCCGGCCCGCACGATTTCGCAGAAGTACGCCGCCTCGAACATCATGAACGCTACGACGCAGGAGGTGAATGCACCGATTGGCGTGTCTTCGCCGGTGATCCAGCGCAATACGAACGGCACCGCCAGGTAGAACCAGGTGATCACCAGCAGCAGCGGGATCGAGCGGAAGTAGTTCACATAGGCGCCAGCCACGCGCGACAGCAGTTTGCTGGAGGACAGGCGCATCAACGCCAGGATGGTGCCGAGGATGATGCCGCCGACCACGCCCATGACCATCAGCTTCAAGGTCATGACCATGCCGTTCCACAGGCCGGGGATGGCCGGGATAATGCCGCTGAAATCGAATTCCATTATTTACCCCCCACGGAAATCAGGCCGGGCACTGCGACTTTCTTCTCGACCAGGCGCATCAGCAGCATCAGGCTCATGTTCAGGGTGAAGTAGATCAGCGTGGCCAGGGTGAAGGCTTCGAACAGGTTGGCCGAGAATTCGGCGGTCTGCTTGGTTTGCGCCAACAGCTCCATCAGGCCGATCAAGGACGCCACGGAGGAGTTCTTGAAGACGTTGAGGAACTCCGAGGTAAGCGGCGGAATGATGATCCGGTAGGCCTGGGGCAGCAGCACGTTCCAGTAGATCTGCGACAGGCTGAAGCCCATGGCGCGCGCGGCGGCTTCCTGGCCACGGGGCAGCGCCTGGATGCCGGTACGCACTTGTTCACATACGCGGGCGGCGGTGAACAGGCCCAGGCACACGACAACGCTCAGGTAGGCCGAGGTGGTCGGGTTCAAGTCTTGTTTGTACCAGTCCTGCAGGTTCTGCGGCAGCAGGTCGGGTACCAGGAAGTACCAGATGAACAGCTGAACCAGCAGTGGCACGTTACGAAAAAGTTCTACATAGCAGGTCGCGATGCCGGCCACGAGGCGGTTAGGCATCGTACGCATCACGCCTAGCATCGAGCCCAGCAGTAAGGCGACGATCCAGGCCACGATGGCGATGGCGATGGTCCAGCCCAAACCGGAGATGAACCAGTCGAGATAGGTCTCGCTGCCCACGCCGGTGGACTTGAAGAATACGCCCCAGTCCCAGTTGTAATTCATTAGGGTCTCCCCCGAAATCGATCGATGTACAAGCACCCGCTTGGGGAAAATCCATTCCCGCCTGACGGTGAACGTCAGGCACACGCGATCGGCTCGGAAACCGCCAGGTCGAGTGTTCCAAATAATGCCAGCAGGTAGTAACAGGCACCTGAGGGAGGGTTGGCTCCCTCAGGGGATAAGGTTAGTTCGGAATCAGGACTTTTTTTCAGCCGTTTTGTCGTCAGCCGCTTTGTCAGTCGGGTTGGCGATCAGGGCCTTGAGTTCGTCGCTCATCGGGAACATCAGGTTCAGGCCTTTTGGTGGGATCGGCGAGCTGAACCACTTGGTGTAGATGTTGTTGATTTCGCCGGACTTGTAGGTAGCGACGATGGCGTCATCCACAGCCTTCTTGAACGGGGCATCGCCTTTGCGAACCATGCAGCCGTAGATTTCGAAGGATTGTGGGGTGCCGGTCACGGCCCAGTCGGTTGGCTTCTTGGCCTTGGCCATTTCACCGGCCAGCAGTGCGTCGTCCATCATGAAGGCAACGGCACGGCCGCTTTCCAGCATCTGGAAGGATTCACCGTGATCCTTGGCGGAGATGACGTTCATGCCCATTTGCTTGTCAGCGTTCATGGACTTGAGGATGCGCTCGGAGGTAGTACCGGCGGTGGTTACGACGTTCTTGCCCTTGAGGTCAGCGAAATCCTTGTAGGTCGAGTCCTTTTTGGACAGCAGACGGGTACCGATTTCGAAGATGCCGACGGAGAAGTCGACTTGCTGCTGACGCTCGACGTTGTTGGTGGTGGAACCACATTCAACGTCCACGGTGCCGTTCTGCACCAGCGGGATACGGGTTTGCGAGGTGACCAGGTTGTATTTGACCTTCAGCTCGCCTTCTTTCATGCCGAGGTCTTTCTCGACAGCCTTGACGATGGCCAGTTGAATGTCGTGGGAGTAGCCCACTGGCTTGCCCGAGCCGTCTGCGATGTAGGAGAACGGGATGGAGGCGTCGCGGTGGCCCAGGGTGATGGTGCCCGACTCTTTGATTTTCTTCAGGGTGCCGGTGAGCTCAGCGGCAAAAACTGGAGTGCTAATCAGAGCGGCAGCGATAGCTGCGCCCAAAATATGGGGAACGATACGCATCAATACTTCCTCGACATTTGTTTTTTTTATGAAGCCTGGACGGCTCTTTCGATACAGCGAATGCCTGTGACGGCTCCTGAAGCATCTCAGGCAAACACGTACCAAGTGTAGAGCATGAGTCGTGCCAGACCGTTAATAAAAGTCTAACTATATGATTTATATAGTTATTAACTTTATGTGACGCTGTTTAATCGATGTTTAAGTCCGGCAAACCGAATCGGCAACAGCAGCGTGTTCGGAAAACCGAATCCATAGGTGTTGGCTTACCGTCGATTGTCATCAGTCAGTCCGCCATCGCAGGCAAGCCAGCTCCCGCATTGATCGCATTTCACATTAAGACGGCCATAAAAAACCCCTGGACCTTCCGGTGCAGGGGCTTCGTTAATCAGGCCGCTTCGATCTTGCTGCGGTTCTGCTCGACCTTGATCAGGTAGCGCTGCAGGTTCTCCTGCTCTTCGGGGGTGGTGAACAGCCCGAGTTTGGTGCGGCGCCACAGGATGTCGTAGGCCTGGGTCGCCCATTCCTCGGCGCACAGGTAGTCGACTTCCCGGGTGTAGAGGCCGCCGCCGAGGTGCTCACCCATGTCTTCCAGCGATTGCACGCCTTCAAGCAGGCGCCAGGTGCGGCTGCCATAGGTCGTCGACCAGCGACGGGCGATTTCGCTGGGGATCCACTCGAACTTGCTGCGAATATCCGTGGCCAGGGCTTCTGGTGTGGTCATGTCTTCGCCGCCGGGCAGGCTGGCCTTGGCGGTCCAGCTTGGCTTGATATGTGGGAAGTACGGGGCCAGTTGCGCCAGTGCCGATTCGGCCAATTTGCGGTAGGTGGTCAGCTTGCCGCCGAACACCGACAGGATCGGCGCTTCTTCGCCCGTGCCCGACAACGCCAGGGTGTAGTCGCGGGTAATGGCCGACGGGTTGTCGGATTCGTCGTTGCACAGCGGGCGCACGCCGGAATAGGTGTGCACGATGTCGTCGCGGCTCAACTGCTGCTTGAAGTGGGCATTGACCACATTGAGCATGTAGTCCGTTTCACCTTCGGTAATCGCCACTTTTGCCGGATCGCCGGTGTACTCACGGTCGGTGGTACCGATGATGGTCAGGTGATTGAGGTACGGAATGGTGAAGACGATGCGCCCGTCTTCGTTCTGCAGGATGTGCGCGTGGGCACCTTCGTACAGTTTCGGCACGATCAGGTGGCTGCCCTGGATCAGGCGGATGCCGTAGGGCGAATCCAGCTTCAGGTCATCCTTGATGAACTTGGCTACCCACGGGCCGGCAGCGTTCACCAGCGCCTTGGCGCGGATCGAGAACAGGCTGCCATCGGCACGTTCCAGGTGCAGATGCCACAGGCCCTTGCTGCGACGGGCGCTGACGCAACGGGTCTGGGTGTGGATATGTGCACCTTTTTCCCGGGCTGCCATGGCATTGAGCACTACCAGGCGCGCGTCATCCACCCAGCAGTCGGAGTATTCGAAGCCTTTGGTGATTGTGCTTTTCAGCGGGCTGTCGGCGCCGAACTTCAGGCTTTTGGAGCCGGCGAGTTTTTCGCGTTTGCCGAGGTGGTCATACAGGAACAGGCCGGCGCGAATCATCCAGGCCGGGCGCAGGTGCGGGCGATGGGGCAGCACAAAGCGCATCTGCTTGACGATGTGCGGGGCCTTGGCCAGCAGCACTTCGCGCTCTGCCAGGGCTTCGCGCACCAGGCGGAATTCGTAATGTTCAAGATAGCGCAGGCCGCCGTGGATCAGCTTGCTGCTGGCGGACGAAGTGTGGCTGGCCAGGTCGTCCTTTTCGCAAAGGAAAACCGACAGGCCGCGACCGGCCGCGTCTGCCGCGATGCCCACGCCATTGATCCCACCGCCAATAACGGCGACGTCATAGACTTCGGCTAGGGGTGGAGCAGGCAAGGTAGAAAGGGGCATCGGCGGGCCTCACGATGTATTTTTAATATTGGAATTCGAACATTAATGTTCATTTGCGAAAATGGTAGCTCATAAACGCAGGCGCAGCCAGTCGACTTCGATTGAAAAAACTCATCGAAGGGCCGAAAAAGGAAAATTTGTGAACATTGAGCCGGGTGCTGGCTCAAGAGAGTTGTTGCCCTACAGGCAGCCATCGCGGGCAAGCCCGCTCCCACAGTTGGAATGCGATCAACCTGTGGGAGCGGGCTTGCCCGCGATGACGGTGGTCCAGGCGCCAGAGATCTCAGGGATAGATCAGACGACTTCCAGGCGAATCTTATGCTGATTGAGCAACTGCACCAGCGCCGGCACCGGCGGCTGATCGGTGACCAGGCAATCAATCAAACTGATCGGCCCCAGGCGAATCATGGCATTGCGCCCGAATTTGCTGGAGTCCGCCGCCAGGATCACCTTGCGCGCATTGGCAATGATCGCCTGGGAAACCCGCACTTCCTGGTAGTCGAAGTCCAGCAGGCTGCCGTCCTCATCAATGCCGCTGATACCTACCAGGGCAAAGTCGACCTTGAACTGGTTGATGAAGTCCACGCTGGCCTGGCCTACCACACCGCCGTCACGGCGCACATTGCCGCCGGTCAGCAGCACATCGAAGTCGTCCTTGGCGCTGAGCATCATGGCGACGTTGAGGTTGTTGGTGATGATTTTCAGGTGGCTGTGGTTGAGCAGCGCCCGGGCGATGGATTCGGTGGTGGTGCCGATATTGATGAACAGCGAGGCGTGATCGGGGATCTGTGCGGCAATGGCTTCGCCGATACGCTGTTTTTCATCGCGCATCTGGTCGGCACGCATGGCGTACTCGGTGTTTTCGACACTGGAGTCATAGGCCGCGCCGCCGTGGTAGCGCCGTAGCAGGTTGGCATCTGCCAGTTGATTGATATCGCGGCGGATGGTTTGCGGGGTGACAACGAACAGCTGCGCCATTTCCTCGATGCTGACGTAGCCGCGTTCGCGGACCAGTTCGAGGATTTGCTGCTGACGGGGAGGCAGATTCATGGGGCGTCCTTTGGGCTGCCGTACAAAAAAGTGGCCCATGATGACGCAGGAATCTGCTCCCTGCCAGTTACAACCCTAAGTGGGTCCGGCGCTTGGCTTATTCGGCGCCTTCGTGGGGTTCCCAGTCGCGGGTGCGGCTGACCGCTTTTTTCCAGCCGGCGTAGAGTTTTTCTTTGGCTGGCTCGTCCAGTTGCGGTTCGAATTCACGCTCGATCACCGCCTTGCCACGCAGTTCTTCCAGGCTGCCCCAGAAACCACAGGCCAGGCCGGCCAGGTAAGCGGCGCCCAATGCAGTGGTTTCGCGCATTTGCGGTCGTTCGACCTGGGTGCCAAGGATGTCGGCCTGGAACTGCATCAGGAAGTTGTTGGCCACTGCGCCGCCGTCTACCCGTAGGGATTTGAGGCGTTCACCGGAATCCTGCTGCATGGCGTCGAGCACGTCGCGAGTCTGGTAGGCAATCGACTCCAGGGCTGCACGAATGATGTGATCCACGCGTACGCCACGGGTCAGGCCGAACAGCGCGCCACGGGCATACGGGTCCCAGTACGGCGCGCCCAGGCCAGTGAAGGCCGGCACCAGGTACACGCCGTTGCTGTCCTTGACCTTGTTGGCGAAGTATTCGGTGTCGTGGGCATCGTTGATGATCTTCAGCTCGTCACGCAGCCATTGCACGGTGGAGCCGCCGTTGAAGACAGCGCCTTCGAGGGCATAGGCCACTTCGCCACGGGGGCCGCAAGCGATGGTGGTGAGCATGCCGTGCTTGGATTTGACTGCCTTGTCGCCGGTGTTCATCAGCAGGAAGCAGCCGGTGCCGTAGGTGTTTTTCGCCTGGCCCGGCTCGACGCACATCTGGCCGAACAGGGCGGCTTGCTGGTCACCAGCGATACCGCCGATGGCAATCCCACTTTTGGTACGGCCATAGATTTCCGAGGAGGATTTAACTTCTGGCAGCATTTCCCGTGGGATATCCAGCACCTCCAGCATCTTCGCGTCCCACTCCAGGGTGTGGATGTTGAAGAGCATGGTGCGCGAGGCGTTGGTGTAGTCGGTGACGTGGGTCTTGCCACCGGTAAATTTCCAGATCAGCCAGCTGTCGATGGTGCCGAACAGCAGCTCGCCATTGCGCGCGCGTTCACGGCTGCCTTCGACGTTATCGAGGATCCACTTCAACTTGGTGCCGGAGAAGTACGGGTCGGTGACCAGGCCGGTGGTGTCGCTGATGTATTGCTCGTGGCCGTCGCGCTTGAGCTGCTGGCAGATCTCGGTGCTGCGGCGGCATTGCCAGACGATGGCGTTATAGATCGGGCGGCCGGTGATCTTGTCCCAGACCACCGTGGTTTCACGCTGGTTGGTGATGCCGATGGCGGCGACCTGATCGTGGTGCAGGCCGGCTTGCGCCAGGGCCTCGACCATCACGGCGCTCTGGGTGGCGAAGATTTCCATCGGGTCATGCTCGACCCAGCCGGCTTGCGGGTAGTGCTGGACGAATTCACGTTGGGCGGTGCACACCACGTTGGCGTCACGATCAAAGATGATCGCCCGTGAACTGGTGGTGCCCTGATCAAGGGCAATGATGTAGTTCTTATTCTGTGTGTCGGTCATGTCGATTGCCTTGGACGGAAAAAGGGAGTGGGTGAGTAGCCTGGGCCGCAAAGGGCAGGTGGGCTCAGGCTACCGCTATCAGGATGTTCGGGTATTACCGCTGGCGGCGGTGTCGGCTGCATCAGTTGTAGCAGGTGCGGCGTTGGGCAAGTGGCGGGCAATCAGCCCGCGATAGGCCGCAGCGCCGAGGCAGGCACCGACAATCGGTGCAAAGATCGGAATCAGGAAGTACGGAATGTCGCGCCCGCCAGTGAAGGCCATTTCACCCCAACCGGCGAAAAAGGTCATCAGTTTGGGGCCGAAATCACGGGCCGGGTTCATCGCAAACCCAGTCAAAGGGCCCATGGCGCTGCCGATGACGGCGATCAACAGACCGATCAGCAGCGGGGCCAGGGGGCCGCGGGGCAGGCCATTATTGTCATCGGTCAGGGCCATGATCACGCCCATGAGGATGGCGGTGATGACCATTTCCACCAGAAACGCCTGGGCTGTATTCAGCAAGGCGTGAGGGTAGGTGGAGAACACCGAGGCCAACTCCAGGCTGGCTGCGGAGCCACGGACCATCTGGTGGGTTTGTTCGTAATCGAAAAACAGGTTGCTGTAGAGCGTGTAAACCAACGCGGCGGAACAAAAGGCGCCGGCGACCTGGGCGATGATATAGAAGGGCAGTTTGCGTTTGTCGAAGTCGGCAAAAATGCACAGCGCGATACTGACGGCTGGATTGAGATGAGCCCCGGAAATGCCGGCGCTCAGGTAGATCGCCATGCTCACGCCGATCCCCCAGATGATGCTGATTTCCCACAAGCCAAAGCTGGCACCCGCGACCTTGAGCGCAGCGACGCAGCCGGTGCCGAAGAAGATCAGCAGCGCGGTGCCGAGGAACTCGGCCATGCATTGGCTTGAAAGTGAAGGCTGTTGAAGAGCAGTTGTCATTGAAAACCTCGGTTTTTTTTCTTGTCTGGCGCGTTGTCACAACGGACAAGGCGCGATTTTCACCATGGACAGGATCCCCATCCTGTTCGTGGCTTACTGCTCGATTACTGCAGGAAGATTCGTACGGTATTCGGAAACGAAAAAATATAGACAAGAAACACTGCTGTCAAAGGTCGAAAGTGAACGGTCGGTCATTTTCTAACTATTAGTGTGATGAATGATCGCGACAGCACGACAAATGAATGGGCGGCAAGCGGGGTCAGGCTCTGCGCGGATTCGCCGCACGGCGCCCTGCACTAGAGCGTTTTGCCTGGGTTTGTCCTAGAATCGGCGGTCTGCTTTGCCACGTTTTCCCCAAGCCTGGAGCCTCCATGACACCCGCATTGGACTTGTTGAAGAAAGTTCGCGCCGAACATCGTATCCACAGTTATGAACATGACCCCAAGGCCGCCTCTTATGGCCTGGAGGCCGCGGAAAAGTTGAGCCTTGACCCGGCGCAGGTGTTCAAGACCTTGCTCGCCAGTAGCGAAAAAGGTGAGTTATTGGTGGCGGTGGTGCCAGTCGTCGGAAGTCTGGATTTGAAGGCCCTGGCTCACGCAGCAGGCGTCAAGAAAGTCGAGATGGCCGACCCGGCTGCGGCGCAGCGTTCTACCGGTTATTTGTTGGGCGGGATCAGCCCGTTGGGGCAGAAGAAACGCTTGCGCACGTTCATCGATGTGAGTGCCCAGCCTTTTGCGACAATTTTTGTCAGCGCCGGCAGGAGAGGGCTGGAGGTAGAGTTGGGAGTAGCAGTGCTGGCAGAGCACACCCAGGGTAAATTTGCGCCGATTGGCCGGGCCTGACGTCAATTTCGAAGGTATCGGCAATCTAAATGTGGGAGCGGGCTTGCTCTCACATTTTGGATTTGGTTGCTTCAGCTGGCAGTGCTATAGCGCCGCACACCGGACTCCACCTGCGGAATCTGCGCCGCCGTGCTCCCCGAGGCCTGGAACAGCACCAGGTGTTCGGCCGCCACGCGAATCCCGACCTGTACACCCACCTGATGATCGGCATGGCTGGGGAAGATCGACTCTAGCTGGGCCCCGGTCGGCAACTGCAGGCGGTACAAGGTCGAGGCCCCCAGGAAGGTCTTGCCGACGATCTGTGCTTTCAGCGCGCTGTCCGGTGCGTAAACGATGTCGTCCGGGCGCAGCAACACGTCCACTGCACAGCCGGCCGGCCAGGTGTAGGCACGATTACCGCGCAACTCACCCAGTTCAGTGGTGACCGACTCCGGCGTAATCAACTGCCCACGGATGAAATAGCCCTGGCCAATAAAGCTCGCGACATAAGGTGTCAGCGGTTCGTGATAGAGGTTGTAGGGCGTATCCCACTGCTCCAGGCGGCCCTCCTTGAACACGCCTACATGGTCACTCACGGCAAAGGCTTCTTCCTGGTCATGGGTCACCAGGATCGCACTGGTGCCACGGGCCTTCAGGATGTCCCGCACTTCATGGCTGAGCTTGCGCCGCAGTTCGCCGTCGAGGTTGGAGAAGGGCTCGTCGAGCAACAGTAATTGCGGTTCCGGCGCCAATGCACGGGCCAGGGCCACGCGTTGCTGCTGCCCGCCAGACAGTTCGTGGGGGAAGCGTTTGCCCAGGTTCTTCAGGTTGACCAGCTCCAGCAGCTCACTAACCACGCGCTCTTTGTGCGGGTGTTTGCGGATACCGAAGCCGATGTTGTCGGCCACGCTGAGATGGGGAAACAGTGCGTAGTCCTGGAACACCATGCCAATGCGACGTTTCTCCGGAGCCAGGGTAAACCCTGCACTGGAGATGACTTCGCCGGCCAGGTTGATTTCGCCTTCGTGCACCGGCTCGAACCCGGCAATTGCCCGCAGGGTGGTGGTCTTGCCACAGCCCGAGGAGCCCAGCAGGCAGCCGATATCACCTGCGTTGAGGTGCAGATTGAGGTTCTGCACCACCCGTTGGTCCTGATAGCCGCATGCCAGATTGCGCAGGTTCAGCAGAAGTGGCTGGCTCATGCGTGGTGGTACGCCGGTGGGACCAGGAACTCCAGCAAGGCCTTCTGGGCGTGCAGGCGGTTTTCTGCCTGGTCCCAGGCGACGGAGCGCGGGTCGTCCAACAGGTCGAGGCTGATTTCTTCACCGCGATGCGCCGGCAGGCAGTGCATGAACAACACATCTGGCGCGGCGAGGTCGAGCAATTCACGGGTGACCTGATAAGGCGCAAACAGGGCCAAGCGCTTGGCGGTTTCGTCTTCCTGGCCCATGGAGGTCCAGACGTCGGTGCTCACCAGGTGCGCGCCGATCACGGCGTCTTTCGGGTCACGCACAATTTGCACGCGGGCGTCGGCCTTGGCCAGGAATTCGGCGCTGGGCTCATAGCCCACAGGGCAGGCAATGCGCAGATGGAAGTCGAACTGGATCGCCGCTTCTATATAGCTGTTGCACATGTTGTTGCCATCGCCGATCCAGGCCACGGTCTTGCCCTGGATCGAGCCGCGATGTTCGAGGAACGTCTGCATATCGGCCAGCAACTGGCACGGGTGCAGGTCATCGGACAGCCCGTTGATCACCGGTACCCGCGAGTTGGCGGCAAACTCGGTGAGCGTGCTGTGGGCGAAGGTACGGATCATCACCGCGTCGAGCATGCGCGACATGACGATGGCGCAATCGCTGATCGGCTCGCCACGGCCCAGTTGGGTGTCCCGTGGCGACAGAAAGATGGCCTGGCCGCCGAGCTGGATCATGCCGGCTTCGAAGGACAGGCGGGTACGGGTGGACGACTTCTCGAAAATCATCCCGAGTACGCGGTTTTTCAAAGGCTCGAACAGTACGCCGCGATTACGCAGGTCTTTAAGCTCAATGCCTCGACGGATCACGCTGACCAGCTCTTCGGGCGTGCAATCCATCAGGGAGAGAAAGTGCCTTGCGCTCATCATTAACTACCTTTTTGCAACAGACCGCAGATACTCAAAGCCTTGTTTATTGTGACAACGGGCGAGACCTGCGGCGAAAGCCGCACGGGGCGACGAAATAGGGGAAGGCGCGATATTGACACTAAATGTCGCGTCTTACCAATAGGCTACGGTTTTTTAGAGGGGTTCAAAGGGGCGGGAATTGCACTTTTGAGGCCTGTTTACGCACTGCAGCGGGTCATTTGTACACTGGCGTCGCGACCTTTTGCAATGTGTGATGGCGGCCTGAGGCCAGGTTGCGTCGGTTTCCTGGGCAGCGCGGGCGCTCTCTGAAACATTTGCTCATGCTTGGCCATGGCCTGGCCTGATGCCCGTTGATTCACGGGGCGAACGTTGCTGGCGCCGCTAGTGGCCGCGGCCCATAGTTGGGCCAAAGCCCTAATAAAGAGACTGGCCATGACCAAGACTCTCCATCACCGTGCCTGCCACCTGTGCGAAGCCATCTGCGGCCTGACCCTGGAAACCACCACCTCTGAGGAGGGCGGCATCGCCATCACCTCGATCAAGGGTGACGCCCAGGACACCTTCAGCCGTGGCCATATCTGCCCCAAGGCCGTGGCCCTGCAGGATATCCAGAATGATCCCGATCGCCTGCACCAGCCGATGCTGCGGGTGGGCAGCGAATGGCAACCGATCCCGTGGGGCGAGGCCTTTACCCTGGTGGCCGAGCGGCTGGCGGGCATCCAGGCGCGGCATGGGCAGAATGCGGTGGCGGTATACCAGGGCAATCCCAGCGTGCATAACTATGGCTTGATGACTCACAGCAACTACTTTCTCGGGCAGTTGAAGACGCGCAATCGTTTCTCTGCAACATCGGTGGACCAACTGCCTCACCACCTTTCCAGCCACCTGATGTATGGCCATGGCCTGTTGCTGCCCATCCCGGATATCGACCAGACCGACTTCATGTTGATCCTGGGCGGCAATCCACTGGCCTCCAATGGCAGCATCATGACCGTGCCAGATGTGGAAAAGCGCCTGAAGGCGATCCAGGCGCGGGGCGGCAAAGTGGTGGTGGTCGACCCCCGGCGCAGTGAGACGGCGGCCATGGCCGACCAGCATCTGTTTGTGCGCCCCGGCGGGGATGCGGCGCTACTGTTCGGGCTGCTCAACACCTTGTTTGCCGAGAACCTGACCCGCGACAGTCACCTGCCGGTGGACGGCCTGGATGAAGTGCGCCGCGCGGTTGAGGGTTTTACCGCCGAGGCCATGAGTACCCGGTGCGCGATCCCGGCGGCACAGATTCGCCAGTTGGCGCGGGATTTTGCAGCGGCAGACAAGGCGGTCTGCTATGGCCGGATGGGGGTGTCGACCCAGGCATTCGGCACCTTGTGCCATTGGTTGGTGCAGTTGATCAACCTGGTCACCGGCAATCTGGATCGGGTAGGCGGCGCCTTGTGCACCGAGCCCGCAGTGGACCTGGTGGCGGCGACCTCCGGCGGGCATTTCAATCGCTGGCAGAGTCGGGTTTCCGGGCGTCCCGAATACAGCGGTGAACTGCCGGTGTCGGCACTGGCCGAAGAAATGCTCACCGAAGGCGAAGGGCAAATCCGCGCACTGGTAACGGTCGCCGGCAATCCGGTGCTGTCCACGCCCAATGGGCGGCAACTGGAGCAGGCGCTGGACGGCCTGGAGTTCATGGTCAGCGTGGACTTGTATATCAATGAAACCACGCGCTATGCCGACCTGATACTGCCGTCGACCTCGGCCCTGGAAAACGATCACTACGACACCACCTTCAATATGTTTGCGGTGCGTAACGTCACGCGCTTCAACCGGGCGATCCTGCCCAAGCCTGAGGGCGCGTTGCACGACTGGGAGATTTTCGTCGGCCTGGCCGAGGCGTTTGCGGCCAGGACCGGCAACCCGCTCAAGCCCACGATGGCGCCAGCGCAGATGATTGATTTTGGCCTGCGGGCGGGCGCCTATGGCGATGCCTCCAGCCATAAACTGTCGGTGGCCATGCTGGCCGAGCATCCCCATGGCCTGGACCTGGGGCCGTTGAAGGCCAACCTGGCAGGGCGCTTGAAAAACGCCAATGGTCGGGTGCAGGCGGCGCCAGCAGTGATCCTGGCGGACCTGGCGCGGTTTGCAGCCTTGCCGTTGCCCAAGGCCGATGAGTTGCTGCTGATCGGTCGCCGGCATGTGCGCAGCAATAACTCATGGATGCATAACTATCACCGGTTGGTGAAGGGCAAGCCGCGGCATCAATTGCTGATGCATCCGGATGACCTCGCCAGTCGCCAACTCAGTGATGGGCAGCAGGTGCGGGTCAGCTCGCGGATCGGCATGATCGAAGTGCAAGTGCTGTCCAGCCTGGAGATGATGCCTGGCGTAGTCAGCCTGCCCCACGGTTGGGGGCATGACCGGCCGGGCGTACACATGAACATTGCCAGCGCACAGCCTGGAGCCAGTGCCAACGACCTCACGGATGAGCGGCAGTTGGACGAGCTGTCGGGCAACGCAGCATTGAACGGCGTGCCAGTGCAGGTCGCGGCGGCGTGACGCAGTGAGTCTGTCGGGGAGCCCGAGCACCACGCTGGGATTTTGCGTTACAATGCGCCACCGTGCCGACCTGTGAGTCGCAAAGTTCCAGCCGAGGTGTTCCATGGATATCATCGAAACGATTAAAGAGCAGATTGCCAACAACACCATTCTGCTTTACATGAAGGGCGCCCCGAATGCCCCTCAGTGTGGCTTCTCCGCGAAGGCTTCCCAGGCTGTCATGCAGTGTGGTGAAAAGTTCGCTTACGTGGATATCCTGCAAAACCCGGAAATCCGCGCCAACCTGCCGAAGTACGCCAACTGGCCAACTTTCCCACAACTGTGGGTAGCCGGTGAACTGGTCGGCGGTAGCGATATCATCACCGAAATGGCGGCTGATGGTTCGTTGCAGGCGCTGATCAAGGACGCTGCTGAAAAAGCCGCTGCCAAGACCGAAGCGTAATTCGCGCGCAATAAAAAGCCCCGCTTCTCATTCGAGAGCGGGGCTTTTTTGTACCTGTAGGAGCGAGCTTGCTCACGAAAAGCGTAAAGGCGCCGCGTTCATTCAGAATGCTCGCGTTATCGTTAACGTCTTTCGCGAGCGAGCTCGCTCCTACAATAGTTAGAGATTATTCACCCATCTGCGATTGCAGGTAGTTCTCCAGGGTCACTTTGTCGATCAGGCCGACTTGGGTTTCCAGCCAGTCGATGTGCTCTTCCTGGTCTTCCAGGATATCTTCCAGCAGCTCACGGCTACCGAAGTCGCCCTTGGTCTCGCAGTGGGCAATGGCGGCCTTGAGGTCGGCGTGGCTCTTGCGCTCCAAGTTCAGGTCGCTGTTGAGCATTTCCAGGGTGTGCTCGCCGATGTTCAGCTTGCCCAAGTCCTGGACGTTCGGCAGGCCTTCGAGGAACAGGATGCGCTTGATCAGCGCGTCTGCATCCTTCATGGCCTTGATCGATTCCTTGTACTCACGCTTGCCGAGCTTTTCCAGGCCCCAGTCGTCATACATGCGTGCATGCAGGAAGTACTGATTGATCGCGACCAGTTCATTGGCAAGGATTTTGTTGAGTTGCTGGATGACTGAGATGTCGCCTTTCATGATTGGGGTCCTGCCCTGTATTCGTTGTATATAGGGCAGAGTTTGAGCTGCACAATTACGAGTGTCAAACCTAAGTTATTGAATAATAAATGAAAATTAATCGGAATAAGAATGTTTGTGTTCCGCGTCTTGGCGCTAACTATTTGAATTACAGACATAAAAAAACCGGACATTAAGTCCGGTTCTTTAAAATAGGCTGATTCAGGCGTGTGTAAATTCTACTGAATAGGGGATTGCGGCCTGGGCTACCTGCAGTTTTGTCAGGGTTTCCCGTACCACTTGCTTGGCGAGGCAGGCACATTTGCCACATTGGCTGGCTACGCCGGTGGTTTCACGCACTTCCTTGTAGCTGCAGCAACCTTCATAGATCGCTTCGCGGATTTGTCCGTCGGTGACGCCAGTGCAGAGGCAGACATACATAAGGGAGAACCATCGCGGGTTTAAGGCTTAAGTGCGATGGATCTTAATGTTAACGAGAATGATTGTCAAAGTGCTTTCTCAAAGCATTGCCCCCCATATGGCCCTCGCTGACGAACGGCTTTTTTCAGGTATGATGGTTGGTCTTTACGAAGCGTGATCGCGTCACGGGCCTGTCGTCAAATCACGGCAGACTCAAAGGCGGTCCATTTACTTCAATTACCATCAGGAGATAACCAATGAGCGTACTCGTCGGCAAACAAGCCCCGGATTTCGACGTACCAGCCGTCCTCGGCAATGGCGAAATCGTTGACAGCTTCAAGCTGTCTGAAGCCATCAAAGGCAAATACGGCCTGGTGTTCTTCTACCCGCTGGACTTCACCTTCGTCTGCCCGTCCGAGCTGATCGCCCTGGATCACCGCATGGACGACTTCAAGGCGCGTAACGTTGAAGTGGTTGCCGTCTCCATCGACTCCCATTTCACCCACAACGCCTGGCGCAACACTGCCATCAATGATGGCGGCATCGGCAAAGTCAAATACACCATGGCTGCCGACATGAAGCACGACATTGCCAAGGCCTACGACGTTGAGTCCGAAGGCGGCGTGGCATTCCGTGGCGCGTTCCTGATCGACGACAAGGGCGTTGTGCGCTCGCAGATCATCAACGACCTGCCGCTGGGCCGTAACATGGAAGAGCTGATCCGTCTGGTCGACGCTCTGCAATTCCACGAAGAGCACGGTGAAGTCTGCCCGGCCAACTGGAAAAAAGGCGACAAGGGCATGAACGCTTCGCCAGCAGGCGTTGCGGCTTACCTGACCGAGAACGCTGGCAAGCTGTAAGCCAGGTTCGCGGTAAAAAAAACCGGCCTGAGAGGGCCGGTTTTTTTATGCATGGGATTCAGGGACGCAATCAGTCGCTGAAGTCTTCCCAGCCGCCCATCTGTTTCCAGCGGTTGACGATGCCGCAGAACAGGTCGGCGGTCTTCTCGGTGTCGTAGCGAGCCGAGTGGGCTTCACGTCCGTCGAAGTCGATGCCGGCTGCCTGGCATGCCTTGGCCAATACGGTCTGGCCATAAGCCAGGCCAGCCAGGGTGGCGGTGTCAAAGCTGGAGAACGGGTGAAACGGGTTGCGCTTCATGTCCAGGCGCGCCACGGCGGCGTTGAGGAAGCCCAGGTCAAAACTGCTGTTGTGGCCGACCAGGATCGCGCGTTTGCAGCCATTGGCCTTCAACGCCTTGCGCACACCACGGAAAATGTCGGTCAGCGCAGCTTCTTCGCTGACGGCCATGCGCAACGGATGATCGAGCTTGATCCCGGTGAACTCCAGGGCAGCGGCTTCGATGTTGGCGCCTTCAAACGGCTCGACGCGGAAGAAGTGGGTGTGTTCTGGATACACAAAGCCCTGTTCATCCATGCCGATGGTCGTCGCGGCAATTTCCAGCAGCGCATCGGTGGCGCAATTGAAACCGCCGGTCTCTACGTCGATAACGACAGGCAGATAGCCGCGGAAACGCTCGGCCATCGGGTGACGCGAACCGCCGCCACCGTGTTCCTGTTCGTCGTCGTAATGGTCTTCACTCACTTGTGTTCCTCCAGCAGGCGCCAGCGCAGTGTTTCACCGGCGCGCAGCGGGATAACGGTCAGCTCGCCAAATGGCAGGCTGGTGGGGGCGGTCCAGTCTTCACGGACCAGGGTAATGCGGTCGGTATTCGCCGGCAGGCCGTAGAAACGCGGGCCATTGAGGCTGGCGAAAGCCTCTAGTTTGTCCAGGGCGTTGCGCGCCTCGAAGGCCTCGGCGTACAACTCGATCGCCGCATAGGCGGTGTAGCAGCCGGCACAGCCGCAGGCCGCTTCCTTGGCGTGCTGGGCGTGGGGCGCCGAGTCGGTGCCGAGGAAAAACTTCGCGCTGCCACTGGTGGCGGCATCGAGCAACGCTACCTGGTGAGTGTTGCGCTTGAGGATCGGCAGGCAATAGAAGTGCGGCCGGATCCCGCCCACCAGCATGTGGTTGCGGTTGTACAGCAGGTGGTGCGCGGTGATGGTCGCGCCAACGTTGGCCGAGGCCTCGGTGACGAACTGCACGGCATCTGCGGTGGTGATGTGCTCGAACACCACCTTGAGGGTCGGGAACAGCTCGACCACACGGCGCATGTGTTCGTCGATGAAGATCTTCTCGCGATCGAATACATCGACATCGCCACGGGTGACTTCACCGTGGATCAGCAGCGGCATGCCCACTTCGGCCATGGCTTCGATGGCGGGCAGGATCTTGTCGATACTGGTCACGCCGGAGTCGGAGTTGGTCGTGGCACCGGCCGGGTACAGCTTGGCGGCGTGTACGAAACCGCTGGCCTTGGCCTCGCGGATTTCGGCAGGCTGGGTGCGGTCGGTCAGGTAGAGCACCATCAACGGTTCGAAGCGGCTACCGGCCGGCCGCGCAGCGAGGATGCGCTGGCGATAGGCGTCGGCTTCAGCGGCATTACGCACCGGAGGTACCAGGTTAGGCATGATGATGGCGCGGCCAAACGTGCGCGCAACATCGGCCACGGTTTGGGGCAACGCAGCACCATCGCGAAGATGAATATGCCAGTCGTCGGGACGCAGCAGGGTCAGGCGGTCGGACATTGGGGATTCCAGGCGGGTCAATCTGGTGGGAATGCTACCGGAAAAGACTCTTGCAGGCACTCGCTATCAAGTTTTGCAGGGCCCGACCGATATCCCTGGGTATGCCTTAACGATGTATGACGCCTTGATGTGTTGTAGAAACCAGTGGAGCCGCCCGTGCGCCAGCAATATCTAGCCCTGCTCAGCGTGTTCGCCAGCCTGCCCGCGATGGCCCTGACATTCCAGACGCGCCTGGAGAATATCGAGTGGAAGGTGGAAGGCGACAAGTTCGAGTGCCGCTTGAGCCAGCCGATCACCGATTTTGGTTCGGGTGAGTTTGTGCGCCGGGCCGGCGAGCAGGCGACATTCCGTCTGAAAGCCTATAACAGCGCGTTGGGTGTTGGTTCCGCAACGCTATTGGCGGCGGCGGCACCGTGGCAGCCGGGGCGCGGTGATATCAACCTTGGTGCCGTACGTGTCGGCAGCGGCGATGTGCTGTTCAACAGCTCCCAAGCCCAGGCCGGGCGCCTGTTCAATGGTTTGCTGGAGGGTCGCAGTCCCACCGTGCGCCACTATTCCCGGGACGGCGGCTATTCGGAAATCCGCCTGCTGCCGGTGCGATTCAATAAGGCCTATAGCGACTACCAGTTGTGTACCGCGAAATTGCTGCCGATGAATTTCGAGCAGGTCAAGCAGGCTGAAGTGGGCTTTCCGGGTGGTGGTATCGACCTGGATCCGGCGGCCAAGGCCAAGTTGATGGTGATGCTCGAATTCATCAAGGCCGATCCTACGGTCAACCATATCGAACTGGACGGCCATTCGGACAACAGCGGCAACCGCCTGACCAATCGCGACCTGTCCCGGCGCCGGGGCCTGGCGGTGATGGACTTCCTCAAGGCCAACGGTATTCCTGAGTCGCAGATCGTTCTGCGCTTCCACGGTGAACGTTATCCGCTGGTGCCCAATACCAATCCGGCCAACCGGGCGAAGAACCGGCGAGTGAATATTCACCTTGATCGCGTGCCTGCCCCCGAGAAACCAGCGCCCCAGGCCACGGCTCCGGCGAATGCGGCGGCAACGTCCTGAGTGCGGCCATTCGTCGCGCGCTCGACATAATCTGTCGCTTTATCTTCATTTGCTGTCGCGCCCCTGTAATTTCACGGTTTTGATCGGTAGAATCGACGCCTTTCCGTAAAACCCCGTGGAGTGATGGCATGGCCGACGTAAACAAGGTCGTTCTCGCGTATTCCGGCGGCCTGGACACTTCGGTGATCCTCAAGTGGCTGCAGGATACTTATAACTGTGAAGTGGTGACCTTCACCGCTGACCTGGGTCAGGGCGAAGAGGTCGAACCTGCACGAGCCAAGGCGCAAGCCATGGGCGTCAAAGAGATCTACATTGACGACCTGCGCGAAGAATTCGTCCGCGATTTCGTTTTCCCGATGTTTCGCGCCAACACCGTCTACGAAGGCGAGTACCTGCTGGGTACTTCCATCGCACGTCCGCTGATCGCCAAGCGCCTGATCGAAATCGCCAATGAAACCGGCGCTGACGCCATTTCCCATGGCGCCACTGGCAAGGGCAACGACCAGGTGCGTTTCGAACTGGGCGCCTATGCCTTGAAGCCTGGCGTAAAAGTGATTGCCCCTTGGCGTGAATGGGACCTGTTGTCCCGTGAAAAGCTGATGGATTACGCTGAAAAGCACGCAATCCCGATCGAACGCCACGGCAAGAAGAAGTCCCCGTACTCGATGGACGCCAACCTCCTGCACATCTCCTATGAAGGCGGCGTGCTGGAAGATACCTGGACCGAGCACGAAGAAGACATGTGGAAATGGACCGTCTCCCCGGAGAACGCTCCTGACAAGGCCCAGTACCTGGAACTGACCTACCGCAACGGCGACATCGTCGCGCTGGACGGCGTCGAAATGACCCCGGCCACCGTACTGGCGACCCTGAACCGTATCGGTGGCGAGCACGGCATTGGCCGTCTGGACATCGTGGAAAACCGTTACGTGGGCATGAAGTCCCGTGGCTGCTACGAAACCCCAGGCGGCACCATCATGCTGCGCGCTCACCGCGCCATCGAGTCCATCACCCTGGACCGCGAAGTGGCTCACCTCAAAGATGAGCTGATGCCCAAGTACGCCAGCCTGATCTACACCGGCTACTGGTGGAGCCCTGAGCGCCTGATGCTGCAACAGATGATCGATGCGTCCCAGGTCCATGTGAACGGTGTTGTGCGCCTGAAGCTGTACAAGGGCAACGTGATCGTGACCGGCCGCAAGTCCGATGAGTCGCTGTTCGATGCCAACATCGCGACCTTTGAAGAGGACGGCGGTGCCTACAATCAGGCCGATGCCGCTGGTTTCATCAAGCTCAACGCCCTGCGCATGCGCATTGCGGCCAACAAGGGCCGCAAGTTGTTCTGAAAAGCCTGAAGCCTCATAAAGAATGGTTCCTTGAAAGAGGGGCCATTTTTTTTACCTGCGATTCAGGAGGCGATTGTGTTTATCAATGTTTAATGTTCTTTTGGTCGTCGGAATTTTCGGTGTTTATTATTTTTTACATTTGATTTTTTTGTGTCCGGAAGTTGGTGTTTCAGGTGAATAGTCTTATTTGTGTTTGAATTCATCCAGTTGTTTAGTAGTAAAAAGGAAGCGTTAGGTTTCGTTTGTAGAAATATCTGTCAGATAATTCCAGTTGTTGTCAGGGGGTGTTGCACGAGGGAACTTTTTGGAAACGGCTTTGGTGGCTCCGACGCCCGCCGATACAAACCGTGCAAGGGATATTTCCTGAAAGTGGCGTGCGTCACGTTTACTTTTCCTCGGCGATGGGGGCTTTTTTGAGTCAAGATATGTTTGCCAGCGGAAAGTTCTGAAAGGCCGAACAAAAACCGACACATCCATATAGTCGTTTTTTTGTAGGCCTATTCTCATAACTTTGTGGGCTGGGTCTCTGCTTGTCGTTACTTGGGGGGGAGTGCTATGCCAAGGAGGAAACGACTAGGCTATTGTGCTGGTTCTGAATAATTCGAACAGCGAAATTGGACTTGCCCATGAATAAAGTGCTGATCGTGGATGATCATCCCGTCATTCGTCTTGCTGTACGCATGCTAATGGAACGTCATGGTTATGAGGTCGTTGCAGAGACCGATAACGGAGTCGACGCGTTGCAACTAGCGCGGGAGCATATGCCGGATATTGTCATCCTGGATATTGGAATTCCCAAACTTGACGGTTTGGAAGTTATTTGTCGCCTGTCTTCCACAAAGCAGGCGCAACCCTTCAAGGTGCTGGTCTTGACGTCACAGGCGCCAGGCCACTTTTCCATGCGTTGCATGCAGGCTGGTGCCGCGGGCTACGTGTGCAAGCAACAGGATCTCACCGAGTTGCTGAGTGCGATCAAGGCGGTGCTGTCTGGCTACAGCTACTTCCCCAACCAGGCCCTCAACTCGGTGCGCTCCACGCAAGGCAATACCAGCGAAGCGGATATGGTCGAGCGGCTCTCAGGCCGGGAGATGATGGTGTTGCAGCAACTGGCCCAGGGCAAAACCAACAAGGAGATCGCCGACGGCATGTTCCTCAGCAACAAGACGGTGAGCACGTACAAGACACGCTTGCTGCTCAAGCTCAATGCCCGGTCCCTGGTGGACCTGATCGAGCTTGCCCAGCGTAACGGCCTGGTTTAATAAGCAGGGAGCAACAGGCAGGAAAAGCCTCCATGGCGGAGGCTTCTGTGTGATCGTTTGGCTAGAGATCGAAATCGTAATCGGCCAACTGTTTTTGCAAGCGTCGCTCTTCCAGAAGATTGTCGATGGTGCGGCGTTTGCTCAAATTGGTCTTGGCAACTTCTACAGGTGCCTCGGCTGCTTCGTCAGTGTCTGCGGCCACAAAGTCATCTTCTACATCCAGTTGCTCTTTGCCAGTGCTCATAAGGTTAACTCCAGGCTAAGACTGCCGTTGGCGCTCCTTATATCGACAATCGTGCACCGGGTAAAAAAGATTTTTTCAATCGACTGATCAATAAAATCAATGATTGCTCAATCGTCCGACGTCTTTTCCTTGTATTCACACAGATCCTCGATGCGACAGCTGCCACAACGCGGCTTGCGGGCCTGGCACACATAACGTCCGTGCAGGATCAGCCAGTGGTGGGAGTCGAGCAGGTAAGGCTTGGGTACAAACTTCATCAGTTGCTTCTCCACCTCCACCACATTTTTGCCAGGCGCCAGCCCTGTACGGTTGCTGACTCGGAAAATATGGGTGTCCACTGCCATCGTCAGTTGGCGAAACGCTGTATTGAGCACCACATTGGCCGTCTTGCGCCCCACGCCGGGCAATGCTTCAAGTGCTTCGCGGGTCTGTGGCACTTCACCGCCATGCAACTCGACCAGCAACCGGCAGGTTTCAATGACGTTCTTCGCCTTGCTGTTGTACAGGCCAATGGTCTTGATGTACTGCGACAGCCCTTCCACCCCCAGGGCATGGATCGCCGCCGGGGTGTTGGCCACGGGAAACAGCTTGGCCGTGGCCTTGTTCACGCCCACATCCGTCGATTGTGCAGACAGGATCACGGCGATCAGCAACTCGAACGGTGACGAGTAGGCCAGTTCGGTCTTGGGTTCCGGATTGTCTTCGTGAAACCTTCGAAAGATCTCCAGGCGTTTTGCGGCGTTCATTGGGCGAGCGGTTCCTTCAGTGTGGTTTGCGGCGTTGAGTCCAGGCCTGCCATCCGGCAAGCAGCAACCCGAGCAGAATAAACCCTGTTGGGGCGAGCATGGCGATGCTGCTGGCGAGTAAAAAGCGCGCAACAGTGATTGCAACCAACAGCCCGGCTGACACAGCGATCAGTTGAAGCCGTGCCCTGCGCTGGTTGGCAGCGAACAGGCCGTCATGTTCAAGCAGTACGCATTGCATGGCGATCAGCGCCAGGTATGCCCCAAGGCCCGTAGACGGCGCAAAGGCCAGGGCCTGCGCCACCAGGTACGCGCAACTGACCCAGGTGGTGGCCAGCAACACATTGGCCATCAGCCGCCAATGGCCACTGAGGCGATTGCGCACCCAGCCGCAGCTCCAGCCATGGAGCGTTACGATTAGCATCCACGAAACCCAGAACATTGCGGCGCCCGACGGCGTAGCACTGACACCCAGCAGCGCAGGTAGCAACAACAGGCTGGCGAGGGCGAACGGTTTAGTCATGGTCGGTGGGCTCCAGCAGTGCCTGGCGATGCCCGTCAAAGTAGCGCAAGGCATCATGGATCGCATTGATCACCGCGCGAGACGTGATGGTGGCGCCGACCATCTGGTCGAATTGGCCGCTGTCTCTCTTCAGCGCCCAGGCCTGTGGATTTTCCAGTGACAGCCCCTTGAATGCAGCAATCCACGCATTGCCGGACTCGCCAATGTGTCCGCCCAGACTGGGTGTTTCCGTGTGTGCCAGGGTTTTTACCCCGAGCAGCTTGGCGTTGCGGTCGATGGCAATCAGCAACTCAATGCGCCCACCATATCCATCGATCTGTGAGCGCAGCACAACCGCACTGGGTTTACCGGCCAGGGTCGCTAGGTAACCACCCAGCAGTTGACTGTTGTCCAGCATTGGCGAGGTGATGCCCAGTGGGTGCTCCAGCGGTTGATTGTCATAGCCGCCAGTGGGCAGCACATCCAGCAGCGCCCGGTTTTGCAGCGCGCGCTGCTGCTCGGCAATCGGCTTGGCGGTCAGCTGTTGCAGGCCGATGGTCAGGCCCACTGCGCCAACCGCGATCAGCAGCACGATCAAGGCTTGAGAGGTGCGCTTCATGCATTCACCGCCTGCGGTCGCGCCCAGCGCTCCAGCGCTGGCACCGCTAGGTTCATCATCAGTACCGCGAACGCTACGCCATCCGGGTAGCTGCCCCAGGTGCGGATCAGATAGGTCAATACACCCACACCCACGCCAAACAGCAAGCGCGCCCGCGCACTTTTCGCACCCGACACCGGTTCGGTGATGATGAAGAAGGCCCCAAGCATGGTGGCCCCAGTCAACAGATGAAACAGCGGCGAGCCATGGGAGTCGGAGCCCGAGCCGTTCCAGCACAGCAGGCTGATGACGAACAGGCTGGCGAGCATGCCCACTGGCGCGTGCCAACTGAAAACCCGTTGCTGCAGTAAAAAAAGCCCGCCGGCGAGAAACGCCAGGTTTACCCACTCGCTTCCTTTGCCTGCGATCTGGCCGAAAGCCGGGTGGCGGGCGAACAGCTCATCGATGGTCAGGCTATTGTTGATGCGCAAAGCGTCCAGCGCCGTGGCTCGGGCCCAGGCATCGGCGGCCTCGCCGTGCAGGCCGAACACCTGTTGCAGGCCGGCCAGCAGGTCGAGGCCGTGGGACGCCGGCCAATGGGTCATTGGCTGGGGAAAGGCCAGTAACATCAGGGCATAACCGACCATGGCCGGGTTGAATGGGTTCTGCTTGCCGCCATACAGGTGTTTGCCCAGCAGCAATGCACTGCTGACGGCGCCCAGGCATAACCACCACGGGCAATAAGGTGGCAATGCCAGGGCCAGCAGCACCGCGCTGACCAGACCGCTCAGGTCGCGGGAGTCATGGCCGCGCAACCGACGCACCCAGGCTTCGACGGCCCATGCACAGGTGCCGGCCAGCAACAGATTGATCAGCACGCCCCAGCCATACAGCCAGAACAGCACCAGCAAGCCAGGCGTTACTGCCATTAACAGGCGCTGCATGGCCTGTTGCTGGCGCTCGACTGCTTCAGGCGCCAACATGTTCATCCACCCAACGTTGGGCGTCAGCCAGGCGCTGCCTGGCGTCCATCAGCTCGATTGCACTGCTGGCGGGGTGGCGTTCGAGCTTGCTCAGGTCGGCGCGGGCATAGGCCAGGGCGGTCTTCAACTGGCGCAGTTGGTTGTCGATCGGCCGTTTCTCGACACGTTGCAGGTCTGGCCTGGGCTGGGCCGAGTTTTCCTCGGCAGCGTGCAACGCCTGTTCAGCAGCGGCCAGGGCTGTGCCCAGTGTGGCCAACTGTTCGGCGCCGGCCAGCGCGTCCTGGGCTTTTTTCAGCTCGGCGCGACGCATGGCCAGCTGGATTTTTGCGCGCTTGAGCTCAGGATCTTTATTGGTTTGCGGGATCGCCACGGCGGGGGCGTTCGCTTCGAGTGCGTTTAATGCCTGTTCGGCGGACTCAAACTGTTGTTGCAGGATGATCAACTGCGACTGCTGCTCAAAGGTTGGCGGGTGGCCAAAGGCTTTGAGGGATTTGTGCAGTTGCGCTCGGCTCATTGCCAGGTTGATTTTGGCCTTTTTTACCGCCGCATCGATGTCGGCAGCTTTTTGCGCGCGGACCCGCTCGATGGCGGCCTGCATAGGGTCGCTCTCAACCTGTGGGCTGGGGGCCGGGCGTTTGCTGCGGGCCAGGCGTTCCGCCAGTTTGTGTTCTTCCTCGCGTTGCAGCCGTGCATTGCGCTGTTCGAAGCGACGCCGGGCGCGGTCGCGCTTGGTCGCTCGCGCCTGGAGCTCCTCGGCGGTACTGGCAAAGCCTGCGACTATCGGCAGCACCGTGGCCTGGGGCAGCGCCAGCATATCGATGCAGTCCACCGGGCACGGGGCCACGCACAAGTCGCAGCCGGTGCATTCATCGACGATGACCGTATGCATCAACTTCGCTGCGCCGACAATCGCATCCACCGGGCAGGCCTGGATGCACTTGGTGCAGCCGATGCACTCGGCCTCGCGGATAAAGGCAATCTGCGCGGGGGCTTCGCCACGGGAACGGTCCAGCTCCAGCGGCGCCAGGTTCAACAGCTGCGCCAGCTCGGCGATGGTTTCGGTGCCGCCAGGCGGGCACTTGTTGATGGCCTCGCCCTGGGCGATACCCTCGGCGTAGGGCCTGCAACCCGGGTGTCCGCATTTGCCGCATTGGGTCTGGGGCAGCAGGGCGTCGATACGTTGAATCAGGCTCATGGTGTGATCATTGCGTTTAAGCCCAGCAACGCCACGGCCATCAGCCCGGCGCTGAGCAGGTTCACGGGCAGGCCTTTGAAGGGCTGGGGGATATCGTTTTGGTCTATTCGCTGGCGCAGGTCATTGAACAGGCTGAGGGTCAGCCAGAACGCCGGGCCGATGCCCAGGCAATAAATCAGTTGGCTGGTATTGCCAGGGCTCAGGAGCACCACGCTGAGCACGCCGGCGTTGGCCAGCAGCGGCCCCCACAACCCAGTAAAGGGCAGTGCGGGCACGCGGCGGGAAAGCACATTCAGCAACGGCTGGCTCAACAGGATCACCGCGGGCACGTAGGCAAACAGCCATAACGCGCCCAGCGCCAACGGCTGCAACAAAAAAAGGTCCAGCAGATAGCTCGAAATACCGGCCAGCGCCACCAGCAGCGTGGTCGCGAGCCCAAGGGCATGCACCCGCAGTCGTTCCAACTGTGGATCACCAGGCAACAACCGGCGCAGCATGTACTGGCTGATCAGGGTGGCGCTGAGAAGGGCGACTAGCATTTCGGTCATGGTCGAGCCGGTTAAGCAAACAGGGCCTGATTATCCGGCAAGCAGGGAGAGGGTACTAGCGCAAACCGCCCTGTCGCGGCTAATCACCACGGCAGGGCAGGCTTGAGGTGTTACTTGATGCGCTGGCCAGGCTTGGCGCCGCTGTCCGGGCTGAGCAGGTAGATCTCTTCACCGCCAGGGCCGGCAGCCATCACCATGCCTTCGGAGATACCGAACTTCATTTTCCGTGGCTTGAGGTTGGCGATCATCATGGTCAGGCGACCATCGAGCTTGGACGGGTCCGGATACGCGCTCTTGATCCCGGAGAACACGTTGCGTTGTTCATCACCGATATCCAGGGTCAGGCGCAACAGCTTGTCGGCGCCTTCCACCGCTTCGGCCTTGATGATCAGCGCGACACGCAGGTCCACTGCGGCAAACGCGTCGAAGTCGATTTCCGGCGACAGCGGATCCTTGGCCAACTCGCCATTGCCCGCTGGGGCTGCCTGGCCGGTATCGGTCTGGCTGGCGGTCAGGTCTTCCTTGGAGGCGTCAGTCATGGCCTGCACCTTGACCGGATCGATACGGGTCATCAACGGCTTGAATTCGTTGAGCTGATGGCTGTTGAGCAGGCGGGTATGGTCATTCCAGGTCAGCGGTGCAACGTTGAGGAATGCCTCGGCGTCGGCGGCCAGCAACGGCAGCACCGGCTTGAGGAAGATCACCAGTTGGCGGAACAGGTTGATGCCGGTGGCGCAGATGGCCTGGACTTCATCCTGCTTGCCTTCCTGCTTGTTCAGCGACCACGGCGCCTTGTCGGCGATCCAGGCGTTGGCACGGTCGGCCAGGCCCATGATCTCGCGCATGGCACGGGCAAAGTCGCGGGCTTCATAGGCATCGGCGATGCTTGGCGCGGCGGCCAGGAAGGCGTCGGTCAGTTCTGGCGCGGCGTTGACCGGAACCATCACGCCAGCATTGCCCTTGTGGATAAACCCGGCGCAACGGCTGGCGATGTTGACTACCTTGCCCACCAGGTCCGAGTTGACCTTCTGCACGAAGTCTTCCAGGTTCAGGTCCAGGTCGTCTACGCCACGGCCCAGCTTGGACGCGTAGTAGTAGCGCAGGTACTCCGGCGACAGGTGGTCCAGGTAGGTGCGCGCCTTGATAAAGGTGCCACGGGACTTGGACATCTTCTGGCCGTTGACCGTCAGGTAGCCGTGCACGGCGATGCCGGTTGGCTTGCGGTAGCCCGAGCCTTCGAGCATGGCCGGCCAGAACAGGGCGTGGAAGTTGACGATGTCCTTGCCGATGAAGTGGTACAGCTCGGCGGTGGAGTCCTTGCCCCAGAACGCGTCGAAGTCCAACTCTGGCGTGCGGTCGCAGAGGTTCTTGAAGCTGGCCATGTAGCCGATTGGCGCGTCCAGCCACACGTAGAAGTACTTGCCCGGTTCATCGGGTATCTCAAAACCGAAATACGGCGCATCACGGGAGATGTCCCACTGTTGCAGGCCGGCATCCAGCCATTCGGCGATCTTGTTCGCCACGGCGTCCTGCAGGGTGCCGCTGCGGGTCCAGGCTTGCAGCATTTCCTGGAAATCCGGGAGCTTGAAGAAGAAGTGCTGGGAATCCTTGAGCACCGGGGTGGCGCCAGAGATCGCCGACTTCGGATCCTTCAGGTCGGTGGGTGCATAGGTGGCACCGCATTTTTCGCAGTTGTCGCCGTACTGGTCTTCAGTGCCGCACTTGGGGCAGGTGCCCTTGATGAAGCGGTCGGCCAGGAACATTTTCTTTTCCGGGTCGAAATACTGGGTGATCGAGCGCGTAGCAATGTGCCCGGCGTCACGCAGCTTCAGGTAGATCTGGCTCGACAGCTCGCGGTTTTCTTCGGCGTGGGTCGAGTGGAAGTTGTCGAAATCCACCAGGAACTCGGCAAAGTCGGCGCTATGTTCAGCCTGGACGTTGGCGATCAGTTGTTCCGGAGTGATGCCTTCCTTTTCGGCGCGCAACATGATGGCCGAACCGTGGGCGTCGTCTGCGCAGACATAGATGCATTGATTGCCGCGATGCTTCTGGAAGCGCACCCACATATCGGTCTGGATGTACTCAAGCATATGGCCAAGATGGATGGAACCATTGGCATAGGGCAGGGCGCTGGTGACGAGGATCTTGCGTGGCTCGGACATGGGGCTCGGCTACTTGATGAAACGGAGGTCGGCCACTATAAAGCGCCGGCGAATTTATTTCACCCCGTGAGGCTGTTTCAGGGTTTTCCAATGTCGCGAAAGCATGCCCCTCGGGCGCGGGAACGGTTAGGATAGCCGCCTGTTTTAGTCTGTCTTTTCCGGGAGTAGCCCATGAGCGCCGTCAATCGCGCAGCGGTGGAAGCCGTTCTTCGCCAGTACACCGACCCCTATCTGAACCAGGACCCGGTCAGCGCCGGCTGTGTCCGGGCCATTGATGTGCAGGGCGATCAGGTCACGGTCCAGCTTGAACTGGGCTACGCCGCCGGTCTGTTCAAGAGCGGCTGGGCGCAGATGCTGCAAATGGCCATTGAAGGCCTGGACGGTGTGCGTTCGGCCAAGGTCGACATCCAGTGCGTGATCGCCGCGCACAAGGCCCAGGCACAGATCCCGGGCCTGGCCAACGTCAAGAACGTGGTGGCCGTGGCGTCGGGCAAGGGAGGCGTGGGCAAATCGACCACGGCGGCCAACCTGGCCCTGGCCCTGGCCCGTGAAGGCGCGCGGGTGGGGATTCTCGACGCGGATATCTATGGCCCCAGCCAGGGCGTGATGTTTGGCATTGCCGAAGGTTCGCGGCCCAAGATCAAGGACCAGAAGTGGTTCGTGCCAATCCAGGCCCATGGCGTGGAAGTCATGTCGATGGCGTTCCTCACCGATGACAACACGCCGATGGTCTGGCGTGGGCCGATGGTGTCCGGGGCCTTGATGCAACTGGTGATGCAGACCGACTGGGGCAACCTGGACTACCTGGTGATCGATATGCCGCCAGGCACCGGTGATATCCAGCTGACCCTGGCGCAAAAAGTGCCGGTGGCCGGTTCAGTGATCGTGACCACGCCCCAGGACCTGGCGCTGCTCGACGCGCGCAAAGGCGTGGAGATGTTCCGCAAGGTCAACATCCCGGTGCTGGGCGTGGTGGAAAACATGGCGGTGCACATCTGTTCCAACTGCGGTCACGCCGAGCATTTGTTCGGTGAAGGCGGCGGTGAAAAGCTCGCCACGCAATATGACGTTGAGTTGCTGGCTTCATTGCCGCTGTCGATGGGCATTCGTGAGCAGGCTGATGGCGGCAAGCCGACGGTGGTCGCCGAGCCGGATGGGCAGATCGCCATGGTTTACCAGGAACTGGCCCGCCATGTGGGCGCGCGGATTGTCTTGCAGGAAGCCGGTGCCCAGGCAATGCCGACCATCACTGTCAGCGACGACTGATCAGCCTGAAGGCAGAAAAGCCTCGACCCTGTCGGGGCTTTTTCTTGTCTTGCGTAAACCTTTTGGACGGTCGAGTGCGCATTTCCCTAATGGACCGTGTAAGCATTCGCTTACTTTTTCGTAAGTGTTTGGTTTTTTAGCCGCGCCAGGACGCCTCGAATTACCTGGATATATTTCTATGCAATTGAAAAATAACATTTATTTATTGTGGTTCGAAGGCGGCGACAGGTTGTGCTTGCGAATGGATCCCGTTGAACTTGTTCGGGAAGTCTCTACTATCAGCCCTGTGTCCACGGATTGACACAGTCATCAAGGATCGATGACTCAGGGAACCTCGCAGGATGCGATTCATCAGGACGATGAAAGGGAACACAGGGACTAGGGAAAAAATGTGGGCGGGTCAAACCGCCCCTTTTTTTGCCTGCAGAAAAGTAAAAGACCGGCGTGCAGAAACGCAAAAAGGCCCGCAAGGGGCCTTTTGAAGGGGCGCGACGCTGTTAGCGTTCGAGGTCTTTGATCTTGCCTTTTACGCCATCCCACTCTTCCGCATCTGGAAGCGATTCTTTTTTCTCAGTGATGTTTGGCCAGATTTCCGCCAGCTCGACGTTCAACTGAATAAATTCCTGCATCTCTGCCGGGACTTCATCCTCGGAGAAAATCGCAACGGCCGGGCATTCTGGTTCACACAGGGCGCAGTCAATGCACTCATCCGGGTGGATCACCAGGAAATTCGGGCCTTCGTAAAAGCAGTCCACCGGACACACTTCTACGCAGTCGGTGTACTTGCACTTGATGCAGTTGTCGGTGACGACGAAGGTCATTTCTAATTTTCTCCTCAGGCGGCGGCAGCGAAACCCCTTGTGGCAGGGCTCGCGAGGTTCGGGAGCGATAGTCTGCGGGCCAGGCTAAAAGCCCGCAGCATCCCAAACCGCGCGAGAGTCTACCAGCTTGCAAGCGTCTGCGTTATATCCGAGTCTTCAGTGCATATAACATTTCGAGCGCTTTACGCGGTGTCAAGTCATCCAGGTCAAGCTTTACCAACTCATCCAGCACTGGATGGGGCAGGCTGGCGAACATATCGCTCTGGTGCGGTGCCGCAGGTTTGCTGGTGGCCTTGGCGGGGCTGGCGACCACATTCTCATGGGGCAGGGCCGTGGTTTCCAGGCGGCTGAGGTGCTCGCGGGCGCGCAAAATCACGTCGTTCGGTACACCGGCCAGTTGCGCCACGGCCAGGCCGTAACTCTGGCTGGCCGGGCCTGGCAGCACATGGTGCAGGAACACGATGCGTTCGTTGTGCTCGGTGGCATTGAGATGCACGTTGGCCACCAGCGGCTCGCTTTCCGGCAATACGGTCAGCTCGAAGTAGTGGGTGGCAAACAGCGTATAGGCCCGCAGGTGCGCCAGGCGCTCGGCTGCCGCCCAGGCCAGGGACAAGCCGTCGAAGGTACTGGTGCCGCGCCCCACTTCGTCCATCAATACCAGGCTGCGGTCGCTGGCGTTGTGCAGGATATTGGCGGTTTCGCTCATTTCCACCATAAAGGTCGAACGGCCACCGGCCAGGTCATCGCTGGAGCCGATCCGGGTAAAAATGCGGTCTACCAGGGACAACTCGCAACTGGCCGCCGGCACGAAGCTGCCGATATGCGCCAGCAGCACGATCAATGCGGTCTGGCGCATGTAGGTGGATTTACCACCCATGTTCGGACCGGTGATCACCAGCATGCGCGTATCGTCGTCCAGCGACAGGTCGTTGGCCACGAACGGGGTGGTCAGCACTTGTTCCACTACCGGATGGCGACCCTGGACAATGCGCATGCACGGCTCGCTGACAAAACGCGGGCAGTTCAGGTCAAGGTTCAAGGCGCGCTCGGCCAGGTTGCTCAACACATCCAGCTCGGCCAGGGCCGCGGCGGTGTCCTGCAACGGTGCCAGCTTGCCGATCAGGTCTTCGAGCAAGGCCTCATAGAGCATTTTCTCCCGGGCCAGGGCGCGGCTCTTGGCCGACAGTGCTTTGTCTTCGAATGCTTTGAGCTCGGGCGTGATGAAGCGCTCGGCACCTTTGAGGGTCTGGCGGCGCTGGTAATCGATAGGTGCCTGCTCGGCTTGCTTGCTCGGCAATTCAATAAAGTAGCCGTGCACACGGTTGTAGCCGACCTTGAGATTGGCCAGGCCGGTGCGGGCTTTTTCGCGGGCCTCCAGGTCAATCAGGAACTGCCCGGCGTTTTCGCTCAGGGCTTGCAGCTCGTCCAGCTCGCTGTCGTAACCGGTCTTGAGCACGCCTCCGTCGCGGATGATTGCAGGCGGGTTGTCAATGATGGCTTTTGCCAGCAGCGCCGCCAGTTCCGGGTAGGTGCCGGCCGTGACGGCAAGTTGTTGCAGGTGCGGCGCTTCCAGTTCGGTCATCGCCTGTTGCAACTCGGGCAATACGCCCAGCGCGTCTCGCAAGCGTGCCAGGTCGCGAGGGCGAGCGTTACGCAAGCCGATTCGCGCGAGGATTCGCTCGATATCACCGATCTCCTTGAGCTGCGGCTGCAGCTTTTCAAAACGGTAGACGTCCAGCAGGCAGGTAATAGATGACTGACGCGCTTGCAGCACCGTCAAGTCGCGCAGCGGGCGGTTCAGCCAGCGGGTCAGCAAACGGCTGCCCATGGCGGTCTGGCAACGGTCGACCACCGACTGCAGGGTATTGTCGCGCCCGCCAGCCAGGTTGGTGTCCAACTCCAGATTGCGCCGACTGGCGCCATCGAGCACCACGGTGTCGTCCAGGCGCTCATGGCGCAGGCTGCGCAAATGCGGCAGGGCGGTGCGCTGGGTTTCCTTTGCATAGTTGAGCAGGCAACCGGCGGCGCCGATGGCCAGGGTCAGGGTCTCGCAGCCAAAGCCCTTGAGATCCTGCACGGAGAATTGCTGGCACAGACTTTTTAGCGCCGAATCACGCTCAAAATCCCACGGCGCACGGCGCTTGGTCCCACGACGTTTTTCCGCCGGCAGGTCCTTGGGCCAGTCATCCGGGATCATCAACTCCACCGGATTGATCCGCTCCAACTCTGCCAGCAGGTTTTCCCAGCCCTTGATCTCCAGGACTGTGAAGTTGCCACTGGTGATATCCAGCACCGCCAGGCCGAACAGCCGCTCATCCCCCAGCACCGCCGCGATCAGGTTGTCGCGGCGCTCATCCAGCAGCGCCTCATCACTCACCGTCCCCGGCGTAATGATGCGTACCACCTGACGTTCCACCGGCCCTTTGCTGGTGGCCGGGTCGCCGATCTGCTCGCAGATCACCACCGACTCGCCGAGCTTGACCAGCTTGGCCAGGTAACCTTCCAACGAATGATAAGGAATCCCACACATCGGAATCGCCTGCCCAGCCGACTGCCCGCGCGCGGTCAGGGTGATGTCCAGCAACTTGGCGGCCTTCTTCGCATCTTCATAGAAGATCTCGTAGAAATCGCCCATGCGATAGAACATCAACTGATCAGGGTGCTGGTTTTTCAGGCGCCAGTACTGCTGCATCATCGGGGTGTGGGAGGACAGATCGGAAGTGTTTTTACTCATTGGATAGTAGGCAAATTCGTTGAAAGTGATGGGGCAAAGGGGGCGCTTGGCCCAGCATTTTTTGCGATGGCGGCAAGGTTAACATGTGAGGTCAGTGCTTCGCAGTTCACAAACGGTTAGGTAAAACGCAGAAGGAGTACACCTAACGCCGATCTTGGCTGTAGGAGCGAGCTTGCTCGCGAAGAACGTTAACGATAATGCGTGCTTGCTGGGTAAGCGCGGTGCTCTGAGGTTTTTCGTCGGAACGCCGCCCGGAGACAAGCTCGCTTCTACAGAAAATCGGCATTAGGTGTGGATGTGCATACGTCATGCACAAAATATGCAAATTAGCATTTGCCAACCCCAAAAACTCCCGTCACTATCCCCGTTATGCAAAAACGCAACGTTTCAATCGTCTTAAGAGAGCTGCTCGATCACGACGGGATCTCCCCCACGGAGCTTCACCGGCGTACCGGCGTGCCTCAATCCACTCTGTCCCGGATCCTCAGCGGCAAGATCGTTGATCCGTCGGACAAGCACATCTCGCGTATCGCTGATTATTTCCGCATCAGCACTGACCAGTTGCGCGGGCGTGCGGCGCCGGTGCGGTTGGATGAGCGTGACCCGATGCATTCGGAGCTCAAGGATATAAGCCTGTGGGACGACGATACCCCCGTCAATGACGACGAGGTGTCGATCCCCTTTTTGCGTGAGGTTGAATTGGCTGCTGGATCAGGAAGATTCGTCATCGAGGAAAGCGAGAAGGCCAGCCTGCGGTTCGGCAAGCGCAGCCTGCGGCATAACGGTGTGCAATTCGATCAGGCCAAGTGTGTGACGGTGCGCGGTAACAGCATGCTGCCGGTATTGCGCGATGGGGCGACGGTGGGGGTCAATGCTGGCAAGAGCGGGATTGGCGATATCGTCGATGGCGATTTGTATGCCATCAACCACAACGGCCAATTGCGGGTCAAACAACTCTATCGCCTGCCTTCGGGGATTCGCCTGCGCAGTTTCAATCGTGATGAGCATCCGGATGAGGACTACAGCTTCCAGGATATCCAGGAAGAACAGATCAGCATCCTCGGTCACGTTTTCTGGTGGGGCATGTACGCCCGCTAAACCTCCTTTGTAAGAAACAGCCCGCTCATCAGCGGGCTTTTTTTCGCCTGCGGAAAACCGCCAAGTGGCTGTCTTTCAAGATGTTTATGCTGATATGCATTGTTCGGGTGGAAATAAATGCATTTATGCATTGACTGTATATCCATACATGCATATTCTTCATCTCAAGCCAGCCAACAAGGCCTGGTGGAGGCGGCAAGGATGCTGCCAGGGAAGACAAGGAAGGCACGCAACACTGGCAAGGACGCCACCGAGTGATGGCAAGGACGCCAGGCAACACCGGCAAGGATGCCGACGCTCTTTAGTTTCACGGTTTCACCACAGGCAGCGATGAACCGGCCTTAACGGTTCAGAGGGTTGGCAACTGACCCGGGTGTGCAGCGTAAAGCACCAGAAGCAGTTATCCGGCAGACAGGGATCGTGGTCGGAAAAACATCGAGGAAAGATCCGTACCGCGCCAGTAGCGCCGAAAGATCGCAAGGACCGCATTACTGAAAAGCCTGGGCAACCGGGCTTTTTGGAATGCCTACCGACACATCAAACCACTTATTGATCAAAGCACCGGCCACCTGCCGGTTTTACGCATTCCAGGAGGCGTGACATGACAAACGAGCAGCAAGCGTTGGCAGAAATGCCTATCTGGCTGGTGATTATTCTGGCCCTGATCGGCGGGGTATCCGGGGAAATGTGGCGCGCCGACAAGGAGGGCGCCCGCGGTTGGTCGCTGGTCCGTCGCCTGGCCCTGCGTTCCGGGGCGTGCATGGTGTGCGGGGTATCGGCACTGATGCTGCTGTATGCCGCTGGCATGTCGATCTGGACGGCGGGCGCCCTCGGATGCCTGACCGCCATGGCCGGTGCCGACGTGGCCATCGGCCTGTATGAGCGCTGGGCCGCCAAGCGCATCGGGGTCAACCAACCCCCGGATTCAAAGTGATTGTTGCAAGGAAGCCACACCATGACCCTCATTGAAAAACCTTCACAGCTGCCGATTGCTGTCGGCGAGGCGCTGCGTGCAGCGTTCCCCGATTTGCGGGTGGGCAGCCCGCCGGGCTTTCTGGCGACGGATGAAACCGGCGTGGCGATCACGGTCGAGCGCAATGGCCCCGGCGTGCGCTCCCTTGAAGGGCGCAAGGCCCATGTGCTGTCGATCTCGCTCAAAGTCATGGCCGCCCAGGGCGCGCAACCCTTTGACGCTTGTGACCTGGCGAGCCGGCTGATGGACCTGGTACTGGATAACCGTTGGCAGTTGCCGCCGGCCCAGTGCGATGTGCCGGTGAATATCGTCGCGCTGCCGTCGAGCCTGGTGGGGGCCGAAACCAACTATGACAGTTGGACCGTGTCCTTCAGCCAGACCCTTTACCTCGGCCCGCCACTGCTCAACGACCCCATCGGCAAGCCGCTGTTTGCCCGTACCTGGGAAGTGTCGAACATCGACGACCCCGATCAATACCGGCCATTGCAGGAGTAGCCCATGTTCGATGCACTGTTACGCCTGCAATTGGCGCCCCTGATCGAGCGCCTGGCCCACATGGAAACCCAGCTTGAAGACCTCTATCGGCGTGCCGAGAGCTTTTGCCGGATCGGCGTGTGCCAGGAGGTCGATGCGGCCAGCAATACCTGCAAGGTCAGCCATGGCGAGTTGCTGACCCCGGCGATTCGTTTTTTCAACCCCAGCGCCGGCGCGCAGACGGAAACGCGGATCCCCACGGTGGGTGAGCAATGCCTGCTGCTCAACTACGGCGGTGGCGAGGGTGGGGGGCAGTCGGTGGCGTTGTTTGGCCTCAACAGTGACCGCTTTCCGCCGCTGTCCAGTGCGGCCAGCCTGACGAGCCGACGTTATGAGGACGGCACGCAAAGCGCCTACGACGCCGCAGCACATGTATTGGGTTGGAACAATGGACCAGCGGCATTCAGCGGCTCTCGCGAGCAAGTGGAAATGAATTTGGGCGCTGCCCGTTTAGTCATGACCGCCGCAACCATCAGTCTGCAAGTCGGAGCCGTCGGCATGCTGCTGGATGCATCCGGCGTGCACTTGAGTGGCCCGGTGGTCGATCACCAGGGCCGAGTTATCAGCACGGCATAAGGATTTGCCATGATCGGAATTGAGAGAAACACCGGGGCCGTGGTGGACGACTGGCTGCAATTCGTCCAGCGCGCCACCCGGGCCCTGACCACACCTTTGGGCTCGCGGCAGAAACGCCCGCTTTACGGTTCGATGATCCCGCAGCTGCTGGGGCAGAACCTGGGCGATGATCTGCTGATCCTCGCCCAAAGCCACGCCGCCCAGGCCTTTTACAACCCGCAGAACGGCATCGCCGATTTTGCCCCGCAAGTCATCGTCGCCAATCGCCAGGGCGCAGGCCTGCTGTTGCGGTTTGCCGGCACCTGGAAAAACCGCAAGCAATCCTTCGAGGTGGTGACATGAGCATGTTGATCCCCGGGCAGAACCAACTGGCGCCGCCCGACCTCATTGCCGTCGACGAATTCGAACCGCTGCTGGCGCAGTTCAAGGCATTTGTCGTCGACTACGTGGCCACCCGCGCCCCGCAAAGCGCGGCCAAACTCAAGGTCAGCCTGGACAATGAAAGCGAGTTGCTGACCCTGGCCCTGGAAGCCTTTTGTGTGCGCCTGCAAACCCATGAGCGCAAATACAATGCGCGGATCCAGCAGATGCTGGCGTGGTGGGCCACCGGCAGCAACCTGGATGCGCGCCTGGCCGACATGGGCCTGGAGCGCCAGGTGCTCGACCCAGGCGACCCGGCGGCATTCCCGCCCGTGCCACCGACCCTGGAAAGTGACGACGATGCGCGGCTGCGCTACTACCTGGCGCCCCACGCGCCGGCTGCGGGTTCACGCATGCAGTATCGTCGCGAGGTGTTCACCCTTGGCGAGCGGCCGGTGGTGAAAGTGCAGAGTGCCGCTGCTGGCGTGGTGACAGTCAGTTATACCTTCGACCCGGATGGTTATGCCGCCCAGGTCAAGGATGGCAACGCCCGGCGCACGGCACCTGGGGAGGTCATGGTCACAGTGCTCTCGCGCTCGGGTAATGGCACGCCATCGACGGACTTGCTTGACGGTGTGCGCCGCCATTTCGCCCGGCCCGATGTGCGCCCGGAAACCGATTGGGTGACAGTGCAGGGCGCGCAGATCGTGCCCTATAAGATTCGCGTGGTCGCCCGGATCAACGCCGGCCCGGACTCGGGGCTGACGCAAGTGGCGGCCCAGCAATTGCTGCAACGTTATGCCGAATCTTGCCACCGCCTTGAAGGGCGCGTGGACCCGAGTTGGATCGACTACACCATCCACACCGCCGGGGCTACGCAACTGGAGATTCTCGAACCGCTGGCGCCGATCATCACCACGGCCTTCCAGGCTCCGTATTGCACGGGTGTCGAGGTGCAGGTGCTGACGCTATGAGTGAGCACACATCCAGTTTATTGCCGGCCAACAGTTCGCCGCTGGAGAAGGCGCTGGACCTGGGTTTCGGCAAGTTGCTCGAACGGGCCGAGCCGCCGTTCCCGGCGCTGATGAATCCGCTGCACACGCCGCAGGCGTTCCTGCCTTACCTGGCCGCTGACCGTGGCGTCAGTGAATGGAACGCCGCTGCCGACGAAACCGAAAAGCGCCTCACGGTCGCCCTATCCTGGCAGATCCAGCGCCAGGCCGGTACGCCCAAGGCGTTGAGCCACGCAGTCGAATCCCTGGGGTTTACCCCCAATATTCTGGCCTGGTACCAACAGCGCCCGCTGGCCCAGCCCTACACCTTCGACGTGCAGGCGATCATCGGCCGCAGTTGGTCCAGTGGCGACCACAACCGCTTGATCCGCCGCATCAACGCGGCCAAGAGCGAGCGCGACCTGGCCACCATCACCCTGGTGCATGAGGTGGTGGGCAGGCTGCCCATCACCAGCGTCGCCCATGCAGCGCTAAGTGACAGCGAGCTGTCGCTGCGGGGCGCCTTGCCGCAACTCATGTTGAGTTCAGGGCTTAACAGTGCGGGCGTGGCCCAGCACTACACCATTAACGACTACGACCTCAGGGCGCAGCCATGACCGATGACATTACGCGCCTGGTGCGCTTCACCTCCAAGGGTTTGGATGAAGTGTTGCAGGCAAAGAACCAAGGCTTGAAAGGCGAAATCACCCACATCGCCGCCGGCACCGGCCGCTACAACCCCACCGGCAACGAAACCGCCCTGCGCGATGAGCGCCAGCGCGTGGCGATTGTGGATTACGAAGACCTGGGCCAGCGCCAACTGCGCATGGCCGCGCTGTTTGATGGCGATGGTGAATATGAGATTGGCGAGTTCGGGTTTTACCTCGCCAGTGGCACGCTGTTGGCGGTGTACTCGGTGGCGGGGAAGTTGCTGACGTACAAGGCGGCGGCGGCGCGGGTGTTGCAGAAGTTTACGTTGGATATTTCGCCGTTGCCGGCGGATAGCGTCACCGTGATCGTGGGGTCGGAAAACCTCAACATCCTGGTGGTGGATGAGTTGGCGTCACTCTCGACGGCCAGTATCGACAACATGGCGCGAGGCATCGGAGCTTTATTTCGATTGATGGCGCTTGAAGCGAAGGCTTAACACAAGATCAATGCACTACAAGGAGTTTAAACATTGAGTACTGAACAGCAATTGGCCGCGGTTGTCAGCGCGGCAAATAATCTGACGGGTGTTGTGACGGGTAAGATCGGCGAGATTGATAAAGCCCTTGAAGTAGCGCAACGAACCTACCGCGAACATCTTGCAAGTTTGGATCAGCGCCTGCCAAGGCTGGCGCTTACGCAAAATTTTAGTATGGCGCCGGATGCCACGGGCAATCTGATTGAGGGATGGGATATTCATCAGCAGGTAACTACAAAGAAGTTGCGGGCAATCACTACTCTTTCTCAAGAAGCTGGGCGCCCCCAAGCAGATATCGATTTTATGCGACAAGTCCAAGCGGATGTTCGGGAACAGTTTCCTGATTTTGATATTAGGGCCTCTGAATATTGGAGAAATGTCATTCACGTCTGGCAAATGAAATGGTCGAGTAATACGGGAGGTGCTGCTTGGCTTGCTTATCCAAGGTCTGTCGATGACGGAAAGGTAAGTGGTGGCCGCCCGTTGATTCTGAACTCTAGCCTGACGATAGGTGCTTTTGTTCGGATTGTGAGTGGTGAAGTTAATAACGCGTGGTGTACAGGGGCTGAAAAGGGCAAGTGGCGTTGGTGTTCAGTGGTTATGCAACCGACTCGAATGTTTGGCCATTACTGGTTTATCCACCCAATGTGTATCACTGCGGATGGGGAAGTTGAGGTCATGCTTGCAGGCGCCTGTACGGGTGTTGTTACTCATCCAGCTGATTGGTCGTACATGTTGGCTTTGGATTAAGGAGAACGTTAATGAAACCTGTATTTGCACTTGCTGAACTACATCCTTTGATCAAGTGGAAGGAAATCCGTGCCTCCCGCGACGCTGACCTCGCCGCCAGCGATTACGCCGCGATGCCCGATTACCCCATGACGGAAAAGGACCGCCCGGTCTTCGTCGCCTACCGCAAGGCCCTGCGCGATATCCCCGATCAAGGCGCCGATCCGGACGCCGTGATCTGGCCCGAAAAACCGGCCTTCCTGAAGTAATACACACCACCGCGAAAGCGGTTTTTTTTCGCCCGCCCAAAGCCCCTCCCGAAGGGGCTTTGCGCTTTTTGCACCCGGAGAATTCCCCCCATGGCCAACCGCCAAACCTACACCGTCCTCATCCCATTCCCCACCCAAGGTGGCCACTGGTCCACCGTCGGTCAGGAGCTGGACTTGCTGGACGTCGAAGCAACCGCCCTGCGCACCGCCGGCCGCCTGGAACTGACCAGCGTGCTGGCTGCCGCCCAAGACACCCCACCGGCCAAGAAGGCCGTCACCAAGAAGGCTGAATAATCATGGCTGAGGTTTTGAACTTCGAGCATAACGGCATCACCGTCAATGCCAGCGAATCCCCCGAGGCCATGGGTGGCCTGGGTGACAACGTAATCGGTCTGGTCGGCACTGCGCCTAATGCGCATCTGTCGATCCCGAAAAACGCCCCGTTCCGCATCAACAGTTTCACCGCCCAGGCACTGCTGGACCCGACCGGCACTGAGTCGGGCACGCTGTTTCATGCGGTGTACCAGATCCTCAAAGTGGTCAAGGTGCCGGTCTATGTGGTGATCGTCGAAGAGGGCGCGACCCCCGCCGATACCCTCAACAACGTGATCGGCGGCAACGAGCCGGTGACCGGTCGCAAGCTGGGCCTCGCGGCGCTTGGCAGCGTCCCGGAAGACCTGACCATCATTGGCGCTCCAGGCTTCACCGGCACCAAGGCCGTGGCCGGTGAGTTTGCCGCGTTCGGCAAGCGCATCAAGGCCCGTGTGGTGCTGGACGGCAAAGACGCCAGCGTCGCCGATCAAGTGACCTACAGCGGCGAGCTGGGTGGCGCCGACCTGGGTTTCGACCGTTGCCTGCTGGTACACAACATGCCGTCGGTGTACTCCAAGGCCGCGAAGAAAAACGTGTTCCTCGCGCCGTCGTCCCTGGCCATTGCCGCGCTGGCCAAGGTCAAGCAGTGGGAGAGCCCGGGCAACCAGGTGACCTTCGCCGAAGATGTATCGCGGGTGGTCGAGTACAACATCCTCGACACCTCCACCGAAGGCGACCTGCTCAACCGCTACGGCGTGAGCTACTACGCCCGCACCATCCTCGGCGGTTTCTCGCTGCTGGGTAACCGTTCCATCACCGGCAAGTTCATCAGCTATGTCGGCCTGGAAGACGCCATCAGTCGCAAGCTGGTCAAGGCCGGGCAGAAAGCCATGGCGCACAACCTGACCAAGTCGTTCATGGACCAGGAGGTCAAGCGCATCAACGACTGGCTGCAAACCCTGGTGGCCGACGAAACCATCCCGGGCGGTAGCGTGTACCTGCACCCGGAACTCAACAGTGTCGAGAAGTACAAGAACGGCACCTGGTTCATCGTGATCGACTACGGCCGCTACGCGCCGAACGAACACATGGTTTATCAACTCAATGCCCGCGATGAAATCATCGAGCAATTCCTGGAGGACGTTCTCTAATGTTTACCAACCGAGTCAGACAGGCCATTGCGGCCACTCTCCAGGGCCTGCCGCTGTCGGCGACCGTCGAGGAATTCACCCCGCCGAAGATCGAGTTCGAGATGGAAGCCATGACCGGCGGGCGCTTTATCGCCGAGGAAATGGCCAAGAGCGCCAAGGTGCTGAGCGCCAAGCTGGTGCTGCAAGGCGCCGGTCCCGAAATCATGCTGGCCCTGGGCGTGCGCTTGGGCGAAGACATCCTGCTCAACGTGCGTGAAGCGGGCCAGGACCAGGACGGCAAGGCCTACTTCACCTACCACACCGTCGGCGGCAAGCTCAAATCCCTGGAAGAAGCCAAGCTGAAGATGGGCGACAAGGCTACCACCACCCTGGATCTGTCCTGCCGCACCTACCATCGCCTGGACAACGGCGTGCCGGTGATCGACATCGACGTGCGCACCCAGAGGTTCGTGCTCAACGGCGTCGACATCCTCGGTGATGCCCGGCGTGCGGTGTTGATGCCGTAAGCCTGCCCACGGCGCGGCCACTATAGGAGCTGGCTTGCCGGCGATTGCATCACCTCAGTTCAACTGAAAGACCGCGCTGCCTGTATCGCAGGCAAGCCGGCTCCCACACTGACCGTGCCCACGCTTTCTAAATTGTCATCAAGGAATTTTGCCCATGGCCTGGAAGCCACCCTTGCATAGCCTGCTGGCGCCGATCACCGCCGACAACGGTGCGACGATCGAGCAGATTCAACTCAACGCGCTGTTCTACGCCGCGCAAAAACAAGCGCTGGCCCGCGCTGGCGAGGACGAGGATGACCAGTTCTTCGAGCTGGCCAAACTGGCCACCGGCCTCTCGGAAAAGGAACTCGACCAACTCAAGCGCCCGGACTACGTGAGCATTGCCCAGCACGTACACGACATGTCGACACGCCCGGCCTCGTTCTTTCTGGGCGACTCCACCGAGCCTGGCGAGCAGGTGCAACTGCTGCTGCCGCTGGAAGTGGCCGGCCGTGTGTTGACCAGCGTCACCCTGGAAATGCCCGCGCTGCGCGCCACCAAGGTGATGAAAAAACTCGCCACCAACAAAGAGCGCGCCGAGTTCATCACCTCGCACTGCACCGGCCTTATGATCCCTGACCTGGACGGCCTGACCGTGCCCGACTGGACGCAACTGCAGGAGCGCATCGACGATTTTTTAAACAAACCGGCGGACTTCTTTCGCAGCGCGACATCGAAGTAATCCTCGACGTCGTTCCGCTGGTTTATTCGGTAAACGAAGCGGAAATTCTTGAATGGAATGCCGCCAAAGCATTGCGCCGCTACGACATCGCGATCACTCGCCTTGGCGTCAAATAGGAGGAGAGCGAGATGCAAGACGCTCGATATACGCTCAAGCTCGCGGACGAAGACAAACGCTGGATGACCTTTCCCGGGCTCGCCGAAAGTGGCGCCTCGCAACTGTCGGGCCTGCTTGCCGAGCCGAATGAAAGTCTGATTGGCGCTCCCACTATGGGCGTGGCGACAGAGCCACCGTCTGAGCTGAGCCTGGCCCTGGCCAACGCCAGCCTGCACATCCATGCGTTGACCGAGGAACAGGTGCGGCTGCGTGAGAGTCTGGAAACCCTCAATAGCACCCTGTTTATCACAGGCAACTCCCTGCTCGGCAGCGTCGCTGCAAGCCCCGCCCCTGTGGCTCAAGAGGAGGCTGCCAAAGACAAGGAGCCGGCAGCGGATTCCTGGTACGCCAAGGGGGCCAAGTGGTTGGGGGAGGGCTATCTCGATACGGCCAGGAGCCGGTTAACGGGCAAGGCTGTCGATGTGACGCTTGGCAAGTTGCCCGGTGTGGGGAAACTGTTTCGCGACGACAGCAAGGATTGCTGCTGCCCAGGGGCAACCGAAACCTTGAAGGGGCGTGCGCGTTTCCTGCCGAAAAAAACGGTGCGCCAGAGGCTCACCGAGCGGCTGAGGCCGTCGTCGTCGAAAAAAACTACCCGCTTGGGCAGCCGCATGGCCGGGTCAATGGCAACGCTGCAGCGTATTTTTGGACAGGCCGGCAAGGTGTTTGACGGGCCAAAAGTGGGTTTTCATGGTGCGTCGCTTCAAGCTTATCGGCCCGCTCCGCGCCTGGGCGAGGGTTCATCCAAGGCGCCTGTTTCATCCGCTCAAGGGCCGGTATTGCTCAGCACTCCAGCGCTCGCTTTGCCCAAGACTATCCCCTCCAGCCTGGTTTCAACGATGAGCAAACTGGAGTCCGTCGGCACTCGATCCCTTGCGCCGCTGCGCTACGCCGACACCGCCATCAACCTCGTCCAGGGTGTGCGCAACGGCGACCTGCAAGCGGTCGGCAGCAGCCTCGGCACTGCCGGTGGTGCGTGGGCCGGCGCCTCTGCCGGCGCGGCCCTTGGTACCCTGGTTTTGCCAGGCGTTGGCACTGCCGTCGGTGGCCTGATCGGCGGCCTGTTGGGCGGCGAGGCGGGCACCTGGCTGGGTGAAAAACTCTTCCCTTCCAGCGACCGCCTGCCATCGCCCGATTCGGTGAGCAAGGAACTCAACAGCGCGCGCTCGGACAACGTCCAGGTCACGCTGGCGCCGAGCATCCAGATCACCGGCGTCAACCCTGCCGACGCCCAGCAGGTGGTCGACCGAGTGATCCAGGCCCTGCAAAACCAATGCATGCCGATGCTGACCGATTCACTGGCGGTTCGGCGCAACGCAGCACTGACCGATGGAGGTGATTAATGCGACAGCAGATGGTACTGGGCGACTTTATATTTGGCCTGTCCCGAGGGTTCGCCTACTCCACGCTCCAACGCGGCAGTGATGGTGGCTGGGGCGACCTGGAGATTATCGCCAGCAAGCCCCAGTCGCGGCAGAACGGCCAGAAGCTGGAAAAACTGACCTTTGCCGGCACCGCCACGGCGGCTGTTGGCATGCAGCGTCTCGACCAATTACGCGTCCTGCTGGATGCACGGACGCCGTTGCCGCTGGTCGATGGTATCGGCCGCAACTGGGGCCTGTGGCGCATCACCGCACTGACGGAAAGCCAGGCCAATGTTATCGATGACGGCACCGCCATGGTGATCAAGTGGTCGCTGGTGCTGGAGGAGTTCGTCAATGCGTAGAGTTCGAAGTATTGCCGGTGATTCGGTCAACCTGCTGCTCTACCGCGAGTTGGGTCGTTGTGATGACGCCGCTGAAGAAACCCTCTGGCGCTTGAATCCAGGGCTTGCCGAGCATGGCCCGGTGTTGCCTGCGGGTATCTGGGTGATCGTGCCCGAAATGGACGCGCAACCCGGTCTTGTACGACCCGTTTCGGCCTGGGATTAAGGAGGCAGCATGGCAATGGGATTTACCCCGGTCGTGGAGATCTATGGCGCCAATGCGGCGTTGATCAACCCACGGCTGATGCAATGGAAACACACCGACGCGGCGGGCATCGAGTCCGACCGCCTGGAACTGACCATCAACATCGAGGGTCTGGAGGGCCTGCCGAGCCTGGGTGCAAAGATCGGCTTGCGCGTGGGTTACCGCGAGTCGGGGCTGGTGGAAAAAGGCGAGTTTGTGATTACCCAGCGCACGCCTTACCTGTTTCCCATGCGCCTGGCGATCGTGGCCACGGCGGCGCCGTTCAGCGTGATGGACCAAAGCGGTTACCGCCAGCGCCGTTCCGCCAGTCATGGTCCCACGACCCTCGGTGCGCTGTTTCGCCAACTGGCCACGCGGCACGGGTTTTCACCCCGGGTGGCGCCGGCATTGGACGGGATTGCGATCGACCATATCGATCAGTCGAATGAGACCGACATGGGCTTCATCACCCGCCTGGCCGGGCGCTACAACGCAGTGACCAAGCCGATCAACGAGTTGTATGTACTGGCCGAAAGTGGTCAGGTCAAGTCGCTGTCGGGCCAGCAACTGCCGGATGTGCGGTTGTCGGTGACCCATGACAACCGTCCTGGCGAGCAGGCGTTTATCAGCGCGCGGATTGATGAAAGCGCGCGGGCCAAATACCAGGGCTGCCGTGTCAATTGGTGGGATGGAGCGGCCTCTCGCCAGCGTGTGGTCGAGGTGGGGATCGCACCATTCAAGACCTTGCGCCAACGCTGCCAGAGCGAAACCGAAGCGCGCTCAGTGGCGCAGGGCGAGTTGCGCCGGGTGGGGCGCGAAGGGTTGACGATCGCTATCGATTGCCCTGGCAACCCGTTGCTGTCCGCCGAAGGGCTGTTGCTGCTGGATGAGACTTGGCCTGGGTATATGCAGGGGCGCTGGTCGATTGACAAGGTGACCCATGTAGGCGACACGACGACGGGCTATCGCAGTTCGATCATGGCCAGTGGGTTGGCCTCTTAGACCGTGGAGATCAAGGATGATGACACTTTCGCAACTGCAACAGATCCTGCCTAACGCCCGTGCCCAAGCGGGCGTTTTCATTTCGGCGCTCAACGCCGCCATGCTTCACCGACACATCACCGCACCCAAACGCATGGCCGCCTTTATTGCCCAGGTCGGTCACGAGTCCGGTGAGTTGCGCTACGTCCGGGAACTGGGCGGCGAGCAATACCTGAGCAAATACGACACCGGCACCCTGGCGGTACGCCTGGGCAACAGTCCCGAAGCCGACGGTGACGGTCAGAAATACCGCGGCCGTGGGCTGATCCAGATTACCGGGCGGCGCAATTACCTGGCCTGCAGTCGCGCGCTGTTTGGCGATGAACGCCTGCTGCATTTCCCCGAACTGCTGGAACAACCGCAATGGGCGGCCGAGTCCGCCGCCTGGTTCTGGCACAGCAATGGTTTGAATGAACTGGCGGATCAGGACCAATTCACCACCATCACTCGCCGTATCAATGGTGGCCTCAATGGGCTGGAGCATCGTCAGCAATTGTGGGCGCAGGCGAGGGCGGTGTTATGCAGTTGAGCTGGCGCATGCTGGCTGTTGCCTTGCTGATGGCCGTCCCGGCGGTGGCCAGTTGGCAGGTCCAGGCCTGGCGCCTTGGCCTTGAGTTCGAACGCCAGGCGGCGCGGCACTCAGAGCTGCTGAACCAGCAAAGCCAGGCAGCACAGCGCCACTACCTGGCCGAACAAACCAGGCGCCAGGCATTGGAGCAACAGCTCGCCGCCAGCGATCAACAGCACACGCGGGAGTTGAGCGATGCACAACGTAACCAGGTTTATCTGCGCGACCGGCTGGCCACTGCTGATGTGCGCCTGTCAGTCCTTCTCGACGCCGCCGATCCCGCCGCCGGCCACTCAATGCCAGCCACCGCCACCCGCAGCGTGGTTCATGGCGCCCCGCGAGGTCGACTTGACCCGGCGCATGCTCAACGAATTATCGGCATCACCGATGCCGGCGATAACGGATTGATCGCGCTGCGGGCCTGCCAGGCGTATGTGCGGGCCATCACCCGGTAACCTGTTGCAGCTGTCTGCCGTTTGCGTGGCCGATGGGCTCCTGTAGGGTAGGCAAACCCCCGCACTTTCCTGGAGACGACCGTGAAGGAAATTACCCAACTCGCCGCCGAACTTGGCCGACGTTTGCAGGTGCTCAATGCCCACGTCACCACCGCCGAATCTTGCACCGGTGGCGGTATTGCCGAAGCCATCACACGGATTCCCGGGAGTTCGGCCTGGTTCGAGGCCGGTTATGTGACCTATTCCAATCGGCAGAAGACCCGCCAGCTCAATGTACCGGAAGGGCTGTTCCCCAAGGTCGGCGCCGTAAGCCGTGAAGTGGTCGAGGCCATGGCCAGGGGCGCCCAGGAAAAAAGCCTGGCGCGGTTTGCCGTGGCGGTCAGCGGTGTGGCAGGCCCCGATGGCGGCTCGCCGGACAAACCGGTGGGCACCGTATGGCTGGCCTGGGGGGTCGGTGACGAGGTTATGGCCGAGTGCCAGCACTTCCCTGGAAACCGTGACGAGGTCCGCCGACAAACGGTAAAAGCCGCATTAGAGGGGCTGTTGCGACGAGTTGCAGCAGAAATAGAAAATCAGGGGTAGGCGATCCCCGATCTTTATGGAACAATACTGTCTACTTATACAGGTGTTGGCCGTCAGGCCTTATTGATTACGTGAGGACTTTAATGGACGACAACAAGAAGAAAGCCTTGGCTGCGGCCCTGGGTCAGATCGAACGTCAATTCGGCAAGGGTGCCGTAATGCGTATGGGCGATCACGACCGTCAGGCGATCCCGGCTATTTCCACTGGCTCTCTGGGTCTGGACATCGCGCTCGGCATTGGCGGCCTGCCAAAAGGCCGTATCGTTGAGATCTACGGTCCGGAGTCTTCTGGTAAAACCACCCTGACCCTGTCGGTGATTGCCCAGGCACAGAAAATGGGCGCTACCTGCGCGTTCGTCGATGCCGAGCACGCCCTGGATCCTGAATACGCGGGCAAGTTGGGCGTCAATGTCGACGACCTGCTGGTTTCGCAGCCGGACACCGGCGAGCAAGCGTTGGAAATCACCGACATGCTGGTGCGTTCGAATGCCATCGACGTGATCGTGGTCGACTCCGTGGCGGCCCTGGTGCCGAAGGCCGAGATCGAAGGCGAAATGGGCGACATGCACGTCGGCCTGCAAGCCCGTCTGATGTCCCAGGCCCTGCGTAAGATCACCGGTAACATCAAGAACGCCAACTGCCTGGTGATCTTCATCAACCAGATCCGGATGAAAATCGGCGTGATGTTCGGCAGCCCGGAAACCACCACCGGTGGTAACGCGCTGAAGTTCTACGCTTCGGTTCGCCTGGACATCCGTCGTACTGGCGCGGTGAAGGAAGGTGACGAGGTTGTCGGTAGCGAAACCCGCGTCAAGGTTGTGAAGAACAAGGTAGCTCCGCCATTCCGTCAGGCCGAGTTCCAGATTCTCTACGGCAAGGGTATCTACCTGAACGGCGAGATGATCGACCTGGGCGTGCTGCACGGTTTTGTCGAGAAGTCCGGTGCCTGGTATGCCTACAACGGCAGCAAGATCGGTCAGGGCAAGGCCAACTCGGCCAAGTTCCTGCAGGACAACCCAGATATCGCGGCGACGCTTGAGAAGCAGATCCGCGACAAGCTGCTGACCCCGGCGCCAGACGTCAAGGCTGCAGCCAACCGCGAACCTGTTGATGACATGGCAGAAGCCGACGCTGATATCTGAGACCAGCGATGACAGTTGTACTCGATACGCTGGTTGCGGTACGGCGTACGGCAATGGATCTGCTCGCACGTCGCGAGCATGGTCGTGTCGAGCTGACACGTAAACTGCGTCAGCGTGGCGCCCCTCCCGAAATGATCGAAACAGCCCTCGACCGCTTGACGGAAGAGGGGCTGCTTTCGGAAGCCCGTTATCTCGAAAGTTTTGTTTCCTACCGCGCACGCTCGGGCTACGGGCCTGCGCGGATTCGCGAAGAGCTGAGCCAGCGTGGCTTGCAGCGTGCCGATATCGATCTGGCGCTGCGTGAGTGTGGTATCAGTTGGCAAACGCAACTGGAAGACACCTGGCGCCGTAAGTTTGCTGGCCATCTACCAATTGATGCCCGTGAACGCGCCAAGCAAGGGCGCTTTTTGAGCTATCGCGGATTTTCGATGGAGATGATCAGCCGCTTGTTGAGCGGTCGGGATCTGGACGACTGAAATGTGAGCGCTCCCTTGTAGGAGGCGGCTTGCCGGCGATAGCGGTGGGTCAGGTATCAATACCGTGGCAGATAGACCGCTATTGCTGGCAAGCCAGCTCCTACATGGATTTTGCGTTTATACAAAAAGGCCCGCTATGAAAATAGCGGGCCTTTTTTGCGTTTTACGGCATCACGCTGGCTCCGGCGTCACCCGTTGCTGTGCTTTACCCTGGGCTTGAGCCCAGTTTTCCGGCAAGTTGATGTAGTCCACCAACTCCCGCAGCCGGCCCTGATTACGACCGGTGAAGTTGAATACCAGTCGCGTCAGGTGGTTGAAGCGAGGTTCATCGTATTCCTCACCGGCATAGGCCAGTTGCTGGAAACCGTCGCTGAGCAACAGGTCTGCGAAGGCTGTTTGTATATGCGTCAACGCATGCTCGCTGAGAGGATGGTTCATGCGGACCACGAATTGACGTTTCAGCCAGCGGGTAGAGTGGAAGTTGGCATAGAACTGGTTGATTTCATGGACCGCCTCCTCGGCGCTATGCACCAGGCGCACCAATTTCAGGTCGGTGGGCAGGATGTAGCGGTTGGCCTCCAGTTGGTTGCGAATAAACTCCAGGGCGCCTTTCCAGAAACCGCCCCCCGGTTCATCCAGCAGTACCACGGGAACCAGCGGGCTCTTGCCGGTCTGGATCAGGGTTAAGACTTCCAGCGCTTCATCCAGGGTGCCGAAGCCGCCAGGGCACAGCACCAGCCCATCGGCTTCCTTGACGAAAAACAGTTTGCGGGTAAAGAAGAAGTGGAACGACAGCAGGTTTTCCGTGCCATCGATGGTCGGGTTGGCATGCTGTTCGAAGGGCAGGGTGATGTTGAACCCCAGGCTGTGTTCCAGGCCCGCGCCTTCGTGGGCGGCGGCCATGATGCCACCGCCGCCGCCGGTGATGACCATCAGGTCAGAACGGGCCAGAGCCGCGCCCACTTCCCTGGCCAGGGCATACAGGGGGCTTTCGACCGGGGTGCGGGCCGAGCCGAATACCGTGACCTTGCGCCGGCCCTTGAACTGTTCGAGTACGCGGAAGGCATGGTCCAGCTCACGTATGGCCTTCAAGGTGATCTTGGCATTCCAGCGGTCACGGTCGTCCTGGGCCATGCGCAGCACGGTGAGGATCATGTCGCGATACAGGGGAATGTTCGGGCTGCTGGGGGCAATCAGGTTGAGTTGCGCTTCGACCTGCTGGGCGAGGTCGGTCCCGTTGTCTGGAAAATGACGGGTGAGGAGGTCATTCGGTTGATCAGGCATTCAGCTTCTCCTTCGTTACAGAGCCCCGGCGTCTTGTTGCAGGCTGCTGACGGCGACGAAACAGGCTCTGTATGTTCCTTGTGATTAAAAACCTTTGCACTGCAAGTCACGCGAGGGCAACCCTTTTTTGCCCTGGAAATGTTACCGGATCACTCGATCATGACCCCCTAAAGTCTTGTCTGGCAATAACTTATTGGAGATGAAGGAGAGTGGTGGTGCAACTGTAGGAGCGAGCTTGCTCGCGAAGATCGTCAACGGTGACACGGGCAATCTGAATGAATGGGTTGCCTTGACGTTTTTCGCGAGCAGGCACGCGCCTGGAGGATGAAGGCTTACTTTTTCTTCTTGGCCGGGGCAGGGCAATCAGCCTCGACGAACTTGACCGACGCCACCGGGCGGTTGCTCTTGTTTTCGGTGATTTCGTAGCGCATCACGGCACCCTTGGCCATCAACTCGCGGTAGCCTTTGTTCAGGCAAACGCTTTGCCCCAACTGGAAATACACCGCCTTGGGGTTGGCGCGCATTTGCTCGGCACGTTCTGGTAATACGCTCAGGTGGTCAATCAACTGCATGCCTTCGACGGTGTAGGCCACTTCCAGGGTTTGTTCATCGATCTCCCTGGGCAGGTCTTTGTTGCTTTCCGCCGCGACGCTTTGCAGTTTCTTGTTCATTTGCAGCTCCACCAGGGAGGCTGCCTGGGCGCCCAGGGGCAATACCAGCGCCAGGGCGACGGTCGGGGCGGCAAGACGCAACATAAGACGCAGCATGAAACTCTCCTGATTCGGTTACTGGTCCATAGACCCGCCACTGCGCTGTGCGTTCAGTGGCGCGCGATTATAGGTGACCTGGAGCCGCGACGGCCAGGCGTATTGGCTGGGCAGCTCTGGTAAACTGCCGGCACTTTTGCCTGTCCCGAGTTTATCCGTGTCGATTTTCATCGCTCCACCCTGGCGCCCGCTATGAGTCACGCAGTCTTTCGCTTGCGTACCCAGCGCCTGGCCCGTGCCGTCAGCCCTTTTGTTGCTCGGGGCTCGCGTGCCGAACGTTGCCCCAGATGCCGGGTCATCCCCCAATACTGCCTGTGTGCATGGCGGCCAAAGGTTCAGGCCAGGTCGGCCATGTGCCTGTTGATGCACGATGTGGAGCCGATGAAACCCAGCAACACTGGCTGGCTGATAGCCGATGTCATCGAAGACACCAGCGCTTTCCCCTGGTCGCGCACGGCCGTCGAGCCAGAGCTGCTGACCCTGTTGGCCGACCCGCAATGGCAGCCTTATATCGTCTTTCCCGGCGAGTTCGTTGCACCGCAGCGAGTGGTCAACGAGGTCAGGGTGACGGACGGCAAACGCCCGTTGTTTATCCTGCTCGATGGTACCTGGAGCGAAGCGCGCAAGATGTTCCGCAAGAGCCCGTACCTGGAGCACCTGCCGGTACTGAGCCTGGAACCGGAGCAGTTATCGCGCTACAAGTTGCGTCGCTCCAAGCGCGATGACCACTTCTGCACCGCCGAAGTGGCCGCCTTGTGCCTGGAACTGGCCGAGGACCAGCAGGCCAGCGAAGTGCTGGATGCCTACCTGGATGTTTTCAGTACCCACTACCTGGCGGCCAAGTTCCAGTTGGCGCTGGACCCGACAGACAGCGTGCATACGCGTCTTGCACCTTATCTGTAGGCATTCGGGGCCAGAGGACCTTTGCATGATGGCACTGCAGCGCCTGAGCCGGCTAAAATGCCATCAGGCGTAACTGTTCGTGACAGCCGCTGGCTGGCACCTCGTACGTTGGCGAGCACCGAACCCATCGGTGCTCCCATAAAAAACAGGATCATTTAATAAATGGCCACATACGAAATCCTGATTGCCGATGACCACCCTCTTTTCCGCAGCGCGCTGCACCAGGCCGTCACGCTGGGCCTGGGCCCGGATGTGCGCCTGGTTGAAGTGGGCAGCATCGCTGAGCTGGAAACCTGCCTGACCGACAAGACCGATTGGGACCTGGTGCTACTGGACCTGAATATGCCTGGCGCCTATGGGTTTTCCGGCCTGGTGCTGCTACGCGGGCAATACCCGCAGATTCCAGTGGTGATGGTGTCGGCCCAGGAAGAGGCAGACGTCGTCGTGCGCTCCCGCGAATTCGGGGCCAGTGGCTTTATCCCCAAGTCCAGCTCCATGGAGCAGATTCAAGCGGCAGTGCGTACGGTGTTGGACGGTGACGTCTCGTGGCCGCCCCAGGCATTTGAAGAAATCAATGTGTCCGCCGAAGCCAAGGCCGCCCAGGAAGGGCTCGCCAGCCTTACCCCGCAGCAGTTCCGTGTATTGACCATGGTCTGCGAAGGCTTGCTGAACAAGCAGATCGCCTATGAGCTGAGTGTGTCCGAGGCGACCATCAAGGCCCACGTTACCGCGATTTTCCGTAAGTTGGGCGTGCGCACCCGCACCCAGGCGGCGTTGCTGCTGCAACAACTTGAGTCAATTTCCCACTGATAGGGCGGCTCGATTCACGCTTTTTTGACCTGGCTTACTCTAGCTTCCCACCATCTTTTTGCGCAGTTGCCTACTCTATGTCGCCTTTCAAGGGTCAAACCGGTATCAAACGTATCTTCAACGCAGGGGGCTATTCCCTCGATGGCCTGCGTGCGGCTTTCACCGGCGAGGCGGCCTTTCGCCAGTTGGTGTTGCTCAACGTCATCCTGATTCCATTGAGCTTCTTCCTCAATGTCAGCCGCGTAGAGCGCGCACTGCTGATTGCGGTGTGCCTGCTGGCGTTGATTGTCGAGTTGCTCAACTCGGCCGTGGAAGCGGCAATCGACCGGATCTCCCTGGATCGCCACCCTTTGTCGAAAAACGCCAAGGACATGGGCAGCGCCGCGCAGTTCGTGGCATTGACCATGATTACCGTGGTGTGGGCCGTGATCCTGGTCTAAGCGATATTCGGCAGCACGATCTCGTCGCTGCGCTGCACCCCGGCGGTGAAGGCGCGGCACAGTTCGAGGAACTCGCGCATGGCCGAGGTCTGGTACTTCTGTTTATGCCAGATAAAGTAGAACTGCCGGGCCAGGTCCAGGTCCGGGGTTTCCACCGGCACCAGGCTGCCACGCCGGAACGCGTCCCGTAGCGCCAGGCGGGAAATGCAGCCAATCCCCAAACCAGACTCCACGGCCCGCTTGATGGCCTCGGTGTGCTCCAGTTCCAGTCGGATGTTCAGCGCACTGCGATGGTGGCGCATGGCTTGATCAAAGGTCAGGCGTGTCCCGGAGCCCTGTTCCCGCAGGATCCAGGCTTCATGGGTCAATTGCTCCATGGTCGCCTGGCCGCGCAGGGCCAGGGGATGCTGCGGTGCGCAGAACACTACCAGTTCATCCTCGACCCAGGTTTGTACCTCGATATCCGGGTGGCTGCAGTCGCCTTCGATTAGACCCAGATCAATTTCGTAATGCGCGACCTGATGCACGATATGCGCAGTGTTTTGTACATGCAGTTTCACCTGGCTCTCGGGATGCTGCTGCATGAAACTGCCGATCAGCAGCGTGGCCAGGTAATTGCCGATGGTCAGCGTGGCACCGACCGCCAGGGAACCGAAGCCGGACTTGCCGTTGAGCAGGTCCTCGATCTCCTTGGCCTGGTCCAGTAGCGCCACCGCCTGGGGCAGCAACTGATGGCCGAGGGCGTTGAGGCTCAAGCGTTTGCCGGCACGGTCGAATAATTGGCAGCTGGATTGGCGCTCCAGCTCGGTGATCGAGGTGCTGGCGGCGGATTGAGATAAGGCCAGAAGGCCAGCAGCGCGTGACACACTTTCCTGCTGGGCGACGGCGACGAAGACTTGCAGTTGACGGAGAGTAAATCGCATATCGATATAACCGATAACCCTTATCTTAATAATCCAGTTAACAGATATTGTCGCCGCCATTAGAATACTGTGCAATTGCGCACCTATCATTTTGGCGCAGACCTATTTCCAGGAGTTCCCCGTACATGAGCAACATGAACCACGAGCGTGTCCTCAGTGTTCATCACTGGAACGACACTCTGTTCAGCTTCAAGTGCACCCGCGATCCGGGCCTGCGCTTCGAGAACGGTCAGTTCGTGATGATCGGCCTGCAACAGCCCAACGGCCGCCCGCTCATGCGCGCTTACTCCATTGCCAGCCCGAACTGGGAAGAGCATCTGGAGTTCTTCAGCATCAAGGTCCCGGATGGCCCGCTGACTTCCCAGTTGCAGCACTTGAAGGAAGGCGACGAGATCATCATCAGCAAAAAACCGACTGGCACCCTGGTGCTGGACGATTTGAAACCGGGCAAGCACCTGTACCTGCTCAGCACCGGTACTGGTCTCGCTCCATTCATGAGCGTGATCCAGGACCCGGAAACCTACGAGCGCTTTGAGAAAGTGATCCTGTGCCACGGCGTGCGTTACGTCAACGAAGTCGCCTATCGCGAGTTCATCACCGAGCACCTGCCGCAGAACGAGTTCTTCGGCGAGGCGCTGCGTGAAAAACTGATCTACTACCCGACCGTGACCCGCGAGCCGTTCGAAAACGAAGGCCGCCTGACCGACCTGATGCGCAGCGGCAAGCTGTTCAGCGATATCGGCCTGCCGCCGATCAATCCTGAAGACGACCGCGCCATGCTGTGCGGTAGCCCAAGCATGTTGGATGAGACCAGTGAAGTGTTGAACAGCTTCGGCCTGAAGGTTTCGCCACGCATGCGTGAGCCGGGTGACTACCTGATCGAGCGTGCGTTCGTCGAGAAATAACCTCTGGTCACCTGTAGGAGCGAGCTTGCTCGCGAAAATCGTCAACGATAACGCGGTCATCCAGAGTTGACGCGTTGTCCTTGCGCTCTTCGCGAGCAAGCTCGCTCCTACAGGTGAAGGCGTTTGCAAAGAAAAGCCCGCATTGCCTGTGAAGGCAGTGCGGGCTTTTTCATTTTTGCGATTTACTTCACCGCAACCACTTCAAGCACACAAATCATCCCCGCCTCGGGATAGTGCCAACGCACATCCACATCCCAGAACCGCACGCCATATTCGCGCTCCGGCCCAGGCGTCTGATACGCCGGCCGTGGATCCTGTGCCAGGCACTGTTCAATCAGCTCCACCAACGGTTCGCCAAGGCGCTGAGCGTGAGTGTGAGCCTGTTGCAGTGCGGTCTTCAGCCATTGCACGGGGATCAGCGCCGGTGCGGCACTGGCAATACTGTTGGTCGCGGTATCAATGATGTCGGCATACGGCACATACGGCTTGATGTCCAACACCGGCGTACCATCGAGCAGATCAATCCCGGAAATCCACAGCCGGCCTGGCTCCACCTTGTCCAGTTTCACCACCGACTGGCCAATCCCATTCGGGCGATGGGTCGCGCGGGTGGCAAATACGCCCATGGACGTGTTGCCCCCCAGGCGCGGCGGACGCACCTTCAACCGCGGTTTATCCTCCAGGGCCTGATGAAACAGAAACAGCAACCACACATGGCTGACCTGCTCCAGGCCTTGCACCGCCTCACCCTGGTCGAACGGCGCCACCAACTCCAGCACGCCCCGGGCGGCGGGTGCCAGTTGTGGCTGGCGCGGGATGGCGAACTTCTCCTTGAAGCAGGAGTGCACGAAGCCCACGGGCGAGACGTTGTAACTCATGGCTTAAGCACGAACTCGCAGCGTCAGCCCCTTGAGGAAATTACGCAGCAACTGGTCGCCACACGGGCGATAGTTGGTGTGGCCGAACTTGCGGAACAACGCGCTCAGCTCCGGCTTGGACACCGGGAACTCGGCCGCCTTGAGGATGGCGTGCATGTCGTCTTCCTTCAGTTCGAAGGCCACGCGCAGCTTCTTGAGGATGATGTTGTTGGTCACCGGGGTTTCGATCGGCTGCGGTGGACGGCTTTCGTCCTTGCCACGCTTGAAGATCACCAGGCCATCGAGGAAATGTGCCATGACCTCGTCCGGGCAGAACACAAAGCCTTCTTCCTCATCTTTCTTGAGGTAGGTCAGCAGGTCGTCCTTGGACACTTCCATGCCGCCGAGCTTGATGATCTCGACCATCTTGTTGTCGCTGATGTCGAGCATGTAGCGCACGCTGCGCAGTACGTCGTTGTGAATCATGGTGGGCAATCCTGGTATTCGACTGTAGACATCGCCCGGGCGGGCGATGTCGAGAGAGAGGGCGGCTTAGAACTTTTCTTTGCCGGACATGTAGCGCCATTGGCCGACCGGCACTTTGCCAATGGACACGCCGCCAATACGGATGCGGCGAATGGCCACAACCTTCAAGCCAATGGCTTCGCAGAACAGGGCAATGATGCCGGGCTGCGGGTTTTTCAGGGCAAAGCGCAGGCGGTTCTCGTTCTGCCAGCTGGCTTTGACCGCAGGCAATTCCTTGCCTTTGTACATCAGGCCGTGGGCGAGGCGGTTCAGGCCGTGCTCTGCCACGTCGCCTGCGACTTCAACCACATATTCCTGCTCGATCTTGGCGGCATCGGCCGTCAGCTTGCGCAGGATCTTCCAATCCTGGGTAAACACCAGTAGGCCGCTGGCCTTGGCTTGCAGGTCGGCGCTGGCGGTCAGGCGCAGGAAGTGGCCTTTGAGCGGGCGCTTGCTGAAGCGGTGTTCTTCCGACAGCGTCTCGGCGCTCAGGGACTGCATCGCGCTGTCGACATCCACACCTGCCGGCGCATGAAACAGGATAGTCACCGGCTCTGGAGCCGTGGCCTTGGCCTCGGGATCAAGTTCGACTTTTTGTGTCGTGACCTTGAACTGCGGCTCATCGATCACTTCGCCATCCACCGAGACCCAGCCGCCTTCGATAAACAGCTCGGCCTCCCGACGGGAGCAACCGACCAGTTCGATAAGGCGTTTGGAGAGGCGTATGGGGTCAGTCATGACAAGGGCCGTAACAAAAGGGGGCAGCTATTGTACCTGCCTGGCGCCGGTTAATCCCGGCCCCATTTCGCTGCTGTTGCTTTTTGTGGGAGCTGGCTTGCCTGCGATGGCATCACCTCGGCATACCTGATGCACCGAGTTGCCCGCATCGCAGGCAAGCCAGCGCCTACATTTGATTTGGGTTGTGTCAGCCGCTGCGTGTTTGCTGGGCCTGGCGCAAACGCATATGCAGCAAGGGATAGGGTTGGCCCATGCCGTCATGCTCGGTGCGCCCGATCACTTCAAAGCCCTGTTTAAGGTAGAAGCCCAGGGCCTGCGGGTTCTGTTCGTTGACGTCCAGTTCCTCGGCATTCATCGACTCAATGGCATAGCGCAATAATTGCCGCCCCAGGCCCTGGCCTCGGTACTGCGGATCGATGAACAACATCTCGACCTTGCCTGCCGCGACGCCGGCAAAGCCGGTGATACGCTGGCGCGTGTCCTTGGTGCAGATCAGCATCACGGCATCCAGGTAGCGCGTGAGCACCAGGTTTCTCAGGCGTTCGATGTAACTTTGCGGCAAGAAGTCATGGGTGGCCCGCACCGATGCCTCCCAGATCCGGGTCAGCTCCTGATAGTCGCTGGGTTTGGGGGTGTGGATAACCGAGTGCTGGCCCATGCCCGCTGCTCCTTGCTGCTTGTTGGCGGTAATGGGGCAAACGATAGACCTAAAAAAGCCCCGCATCTTGTCCAGAAGCAGGGCTTTTTCAATTTTTTACAGCTTAGTCGCGTTTTTGCGCCCAGAGATCGTACTCGTCGGCGTCCGTGACCGTGCACCAGACTTTGTCGCCCGGCTTGAGGCCGCTGGCATCGTCGATGAATACGTTACCGTCGATTTCCGGAGCGTCGAAGAAGCAGCGGCCGACCGCGCCTTGCTCGTCCACTTCGTCGATCAGCACTTCGATTTCCTTGCCGATGCGCAGTTGCAGGCGTGCGGAGCTGATGGCCTGTTGATGGGCCATGAAGCGCTCCCAACGGTCCTGCTTGACGTCATCCGGCACCACGGCCAGGTCCAGCAGGTTGGCCGGCGCACCTTCCACCGGCGAGTACTGGAAGCAGCCAACGCGGTCCAGTTGGGCTTCGGTCAGCCAATCCAGCAGGTACTGGAAGTCTTCCTCGGTTTCGCCAGGGAAGCCGACGATGAATGTCGAGCGGATGATCAGCTCAGGGCAGATCTGGCGCCAGTTCTTGATCCGCGCCAGGGTCTTGTCTTCAAACGCCGGGCGTTTCATGGCCTTGAGCACTTTCGGGCTGGCGTGCTGGAACGGGATGTCCAGGTACGGCAGGATCTTGCCGGCGGCCATCAGCGGGATCAACTCGTCCACGTGCGGGTACGGGTAGACGTAGTGCAGGCGCACCCACACACCCAGGCTGCTCAAGGCTTCGCAGAGTTCGGTCATGCGGGTTTTCACTGGCGCGCCGTTCCAGAAACCGGTGCGGTACTTCACGTCGACGCCGTAGGCGCTGGTGTCCTGGGAGATCACCAGCAGCTCCTTGACGCCAGACTTGACCAGGCGCTGGGCCTCGTCCAGCACATCGCCCACCGGGCGGCTGACCAGCTTGCCACGCATCGACGGAATGATGCAGAAGCTGCAGCTGTGGTTGCAGCCTTCGGAAATTTTCAGGTAAGCGTAATGACGCGGGGTCAGCTTGATGCCTTGCGGCGGCACCAGGTCGATCAGCGGGTTGTGGTCCTGGCGCGGCGGCACCACTTGGTGTACGGCATTGACCACCTGCTCGTACTGCTGCGGGCCGGTTACGGCCAGCACGCTTGGGTGCACGTTGCGGATATTGCCTTCTTCCACGCCCATGCAGCCGGTGACGATGACCTTGCCGTTTTCCTTGATGGCTTCGCCGATCACTTCCAAAGACTCGGCCTTGGCCGAGTCAATGAAGCCACAGGTGTTGACCACCACCACGTCGGCGTCCTGGTAGGTGGACACGACATCGTACCCTTCCATGCGCAGTTGGGTGAGGATGCGCTCGGAGTCGACCAGAGCTTTCGGGCAACCCAGGGAAACAAAGCCAACCTTTGGGTTGGCTTTTGCGATGGTGGTGGACATGTCTAACCTCGGTATTGAATGACGCCGCCAGTCGGGCACGACAGGGCTGCGGACGGGCACTTGATGTGCCTCTGATCAAAAAGTGCGCAATTCTATCGACGGGAAACGCGCTTGACCAGCTTTATGCAGGGAAATACGACGAGTGCTGCGCTATGCTTCGCGCCGTTGCACCAAGAGTAAGTCCGTAGTCAACAAATAGTCTGTTACTAGAAGTACGGTGGCACATACTGTGTATAGCTTGGCTTTGGGCTTAAGTGTATAGCTGTGCGGTTTATAAAAGACCTCAGGTCAAAAGGTCAGGAGCGGTTGATGGGTCAGGCAAGTGGTCAGGCAACAGGCGTCGAACATTCCACGGCAAAGCCGATTGGTATGCTGGTGGCGGCGGTCGGGGTCGTCTATGGCGATATCGGTACCAGCCCGCTCTACACCCTTAAAGAGGTGTTTTCTGGCAATTATGGGGTGCAGGTCAATCATGACGGCGTGCTGGGGATCCTGGCGCTGATCTTTTGGTCGTTGATCTGGGTGGTTTCAATCAAATACGTGCTGTTTGTGTTGCGCGCCGACAACCAGGGTGAAGGTGGCATCATGGCACTCACCGCCTTGGCCCGACGAGCGGCAGGCAATCACCCGCGATTGCGCAGTTTCCTGGTGGTGTGCGGTCTGTGCGGCGCGGCGCTGTTCTATGGTGACAGCATGATCACCCCGGCGATTTCGGTGCTATCGGCCATCGAAGGTCTGGAGCTGGCGTTCGACGGCCTGGAGCATTGGGTCGTGCCCTTGGCGCTGGTGGTGCTGGTGGCACTGTTCCTGATCCAGAAACACGGCACCGACCGTATCGGCAAGCTATTCGGGCCGGTGATGGTCACCTGGTTCCTGGTATTGGGCGGCCTGGGTGTTTGCGGGATCATCCAGCGGCCCGAAGTGCTCAACGCGATGAACCCGATGTGGGGCGTGCGTTTCTTCATGGTCCATCCGGGCATTGGCGTGGCGATTCTCGGCGCCGTGGTGCTGGCGCTGACTGGTGCCGAGGCGTTGTATGCCGACATGGGCCATTTCGGCCGCAAACCCATTGCCCGTGCCTGGTTCATCCTGGTGCTGCCAGCCCTGGTGCTCAACTATTTCGGCCAGGGTGCGATGTTGCTGGGCGACCCCGAAGCCGCCCGCAACCCGTTCTACCTGTTGGCGCCAAGCTGGGCACTGTTGCCGCTGGTGGGCTTGTCCACGCTGGCGACGGTGATCGCTTCCCAGGCGGTGATTTCCGGTGCGTTCTCGTTGACACGCCAGGCGATCCAGCTCGGCTACATCCCGCGCATGCATATCCAGCACACCTCCAGCGCCGAACAGGGCCAGATCTACATTGGCGCGGTGAACTGGTCGCTGATGGTCGGAGTGATCTTGCTGGTGCTGGGCTTCGAGTCTTCGGGCGCCCTGGCCTCGGCTTACGGGGTGGCGGTGACTGGGACCATGCTGATGACCACCATCCTGGTCTCCGCCGTGATGCTGCTGTTGTGGAAGTGGCCGCCGGTATTGGCAGTGCCTGTGTTGCTGGGCTTTTTGCTGGTGGATGGCCTGTTCTTTGCGGCCAACGTGCCGAAGGTGGTCCAGGGTGGCGCGTTCCCGGTGTTGGCGGGGATCGTGCTGTTTGTGCTGATGACCACCTGGAAGCGCGGCAAGCAATTGCTGGTGGAGCGCCTGGACGAGGGCGGCCTGCCGCTGCCGATCTTTATCAGCAGCATTCGCGTGCAGCCGCCCCATCGCGTCCAGGGTACGGCGGTGTTCCTTACCGCCCGCCCGGACGCGGTGCCCCACGCCTTGCTGCATAACCTGTTGCACAATCAGGTGCTGCACGAACAGGTGGTGCTGCTGACGGTGATCTATGAGGACATTCCGCGCGTCCCGGCCCAGCGGCGCTTTGAGGTGGACGCTTATGGTGACGGCTTCTTCCGGGTGATTTTGCACTTTGGCTTTACCGACGAGCCGGACGTGCCCGAAGCCCTGAAGCTGTGCCACTTGGATGACCTGGACTTCAGCCCGATGCGCACAACCTACTTCCTCAGCCGCGAGACGGTCATTGCCTCCAAGCTCGAAGGCATGGCGCGCTGGCGCGAAGGGTTGTTCGCCTTCATGCTGAAGAACGCCAACGGCAACCTGCGCTTCTTCAAGTTGCCGGTAAACCGGGTGATTGAGTTGGGGACCCAAGTAGAAATGTAGACCCGGTTGAAAATAAAACCGCGATGGGCTGTATGCCATCGCGGTTTTTTTTGGCCTGTCGATTTGTACGGTGAAGTCACTGCCTTTCACATCCGGCCTGTTGAAACCGGGGGGTGTGCTAACGTCTTTTTACCCAAGTTTGTCGTCTGGCCCATAAGGATCAACTCACTACAGGGAAAGCCAAAGATGAAGCGCGCACTCTCAGGATTGGTGTCAGGCATCACTCTTTTAGTCGTAGGTTGTTCGTCCAGCACCATTGATACACCTCCTGTCGCTCCCCAGGCACTGCAGTTTGCCGACTCACACTTCCATCCTTCCAATTACGCCTATCAGGGTGTTTCACTCAAGTCATTGTTGTCGGATTACTTATCGGCCAGCGTGGTCCGTTCGGTGGTGATGCCGCTGCCGTTGCAACAGCGCTGGGACAGTTTTGAAAACTATCAGGTGACGGATACGTCCGGCCGTTTGTATGGCGCCAACTACTACATCGGCCCCAAGGCTGACTTGTACTATTACGCCTTCGCAGACGCGATGTATGCCCGGGAGTACCTGCAGTTGTCAGCGGCGGATCAGGGGCGATTGGACCTCATGATTACCGGCTTCAACCCCATGGATCGTTATGGGGCCCAGCACATCAAGCGGGTACTGCTGACCTTCCCGGGGGCTTTTGCCGGTATCGGTGAGTTCACGGTGCATAAGGAACTGGTGTCACGCAAGATCGCCGGCGAGACCATCCGCAGCACTGCCACCGTGCCGCTGCCCCCCGACCTCGATAAGAAAGGCACGATGTCGCTGTATGCGCAGTCCCTGGCAGACGTGTTGAAGGTGGCCGAGGAGACCGGCCTGGTGGTGACGCTGCACAACGACCTGTATCAGACGGAGGTCAATTATGAGGGCACGGTGGAAGATGTTTTCCCTGGCAGGACCTACGAAGCTGCACTGAAGCATTTGTGCAGTACCGCGCCCAAGGCCTCGGTGATCTGGGCCCACACTGGGCTGGGACGCTACGTAAAGCCGACTTCCAGCCACTTGAAAACCGTTGCCCGGATCCTGGATAGCTGTCCTGCATGGGTGGTGGACATTTCTTGGGATCTGGTCCAGGAAAACATTATTCACCCTGGGCCTGGCATGCCGCCCGTCAACGAGTGGATCGGCTTTTTCAATCAGTACAGCAGCCGGGTGTTATGGGGCTCCGACACCGTGATGTTCAGCAAGAACACACTTGAATTGCCGGATAAGGTCGTGCCTGGCCAGCGTCTCACGGTCGAGCAATACCTGGCACTTCCCGAGTTGCTGCGACCGCTGTTCAGTCGGCTGCGGCCTGATGTCGCGGAAAAAATCAGCTACGGCAACTATGTGCGATTGTTTGATGACGCGCGGCGTAAGGTGCGAGCCTGGGAGGCCAGCCATGCGCAGGATGATGTGTGGGATCTTTCCGGACCATCCGCAGCGGTGCGCTGAAACCTGCAAAAAGCCCCCGTTGCCTTTGCGCCAGCGGGGGCTTTTTGTCGCACGCACTATTTGATCTGCAATGCAATCAACTGCAGGGACTGGTCCACCGCTATCGCAGGCAAGCCAGCTCCCACATTGACCGAGTTCAGCAGGAGTTATTCGGCCTTGGCCTGGCGCTTCTCGATGATATCCACCAGGCGCTTGGCCAGTGCCGGGTAGTTTTCGTCGAAGTGATGGCCACCCGGTAGCTTCATGGCTTCACCCACGGCGGTCTTGTCGGTGCAGCCACTCTCGTCGACTTCTTCCTCGCCATAGATGCACACCACTTTAGCGGCTGGCAGCTTGGCCATTTCCGGGCCAGTGGCTGCTTCCTTGCCAGCATTGCCCAGCCAGCCTTCCACTTCGATCTCAAAGCTGCCAGTGCGGGCAAAGGCCAGCAGGATAATTGCGTCGACCCGCTGCTGCTCGGCTTCCGGCAGGCGGTTGTAGATGGCCGGCAACACATCGGCACCGAACGAATAGCCGGTCAGCACAAAGCGCTTGGTGCCCCATTTCTGCCGATAGTGCTGCATCAGCTCGGTCAGGTCCTTGGCGCTCTGCTCCGGGCTTTTGTGCTGCCAGTAGTAGCGCAGGGTGTCGATGCCGACCACCGGATAACCGATCTTGGCCATCTCGCCGGCCACGTCGCGGTCCAGGTCACGCCAGCCGCCGTCGCCAGAGAGGAACAGGGTCACGGTGTCCTTGGCCTGGCCGGCGGGTACTTCAACCACCGGGATCGCCAGGCCGCCATTGTCCGAACCTACCAGTTGCTTGCGCAGTTCGTTGTTCAGCACCTGCGGGTAGTTGATGTCGTAGTCGCTGATGCTGGTGGTGGCACGCGGGGTGTCGCGTACGAAACTGGCGCTTTCGTCGTCAGGGTTATCGTTCCAGGCCACCAGCCAGTTGCCGTGGGCAGCGGTCTTGGGCAGCGGGTCTTTGCAACCTTCCTGGACCAGGGCGAAGCCCACGGAGATGGCATTAGCCTTGTCGTCGTTCTGCGTCGCCAGCCAGCGCCAGGCGAGTGCCGCGCCAGGGCCGATGCCGCTGACCAGGGTGGCCGGGCCTTTGAGCTGGCTTAGTGCTGCTTGCAGGGCTTGTTCCTGCAGTTTGCAGTCGTCCTTGGGCAGGATCACTTGCACGATCTGCGCAGCGCTGCCCTTGCTCAGGGCAATCAGTTGGCTGTCGCTCAGGCTGGCATCGGCCATTACGGCCACCGCTACGCGGGCCTTGGTGGTGGTGCCAGGCGTCACACGGGTCATGGTCGAGCCGTCGGCCTGGGGCAGTTGTTCCAGGGTCGGTTGAGGGGCGGGGCGATTCCAGTACCAGTAGCTGCCACCGAGGATCAGGGCCAGCACCACCAGACTTGCCAATACATACCGCCAGGAGCGTCGAATCATCAGCGTTTCACCAATCCAGTCAAGCCGCCCGCGATCAGGGCGGCGGTATCGGCCAGTGCCACCAGCGGATCAAGTCCTGCGGGCACGGCCATGTAACGAGGTTCCCAGTCAGGCTGGAACTTGTCTTTGAAGCGGCGCAAACCTTGGAAGTTATACAGTTGCTCGCCACGGCGGAACACCATCGAGCCCAGGCGCTGGGTCAGCGGTGCACCACGGCGTGGTTGCAGGCCCGACAGCGGCACCATGCCGAGGCTGAAGCGTGCATAGTTGTGGCTTTTATAGTGCTGGATCAAGCCAACCATCATGAACTCCATGGTCAGCTTTGGCGCATCAGGGTGCGCGCGCATCAGGTCGAGACTGGCCAGGTCATGGCTGTAGGTCTCCAGCAGATTGGCGAAGGCCACCGGCTGCCCTTCGAAGCGAATCACCGCAATGCGAAAATGCTTGAGGTATTCGTCGCTGAAACGTCCCAGGGAGAAGCCTTTTTCGCGCACGTTCTTACCGGTGAGCCAGGCATCGGAGATGATTTTCAGCGCGTCCATCGGTGCCTGGCCCGGTTCGAAAATCTCCAGGGATAGGCCGTCTCGGGTCCCGCGGTTCCAGGTGTAGCGTAAATCCTTCATCTCCTTGCCCTTGGCTTCCAGGTCGAAGCGCTTGAGATCGACCCGGGCTTCTTCACCCAGCTTGATCGCGGTCAGGCCGATGTCCATATAGAAGGGCAGGTTCTCTGCGCGCACCTGGTAGAACACCGGGCGGGCGTGATGAATGTCGCAGAGGTCGCGGAACTGCCAGATCATCTCGGCCCGTGGCTGGGTCGGACCGATCGGGTCGTACAGGGCCACCAGGCTGCGGCCACGCCGGGCATACATCAGGAACGCTTCATCGTTGGGGTGAAACAGCAGGGCCTTGTCGCCGGTCAGTGCCAGGCCACCATCGGGTTGCGACGAGGCCATCAGGATCCTGGTGGCGCGCTCCAGTTCATCGGCGGTCGGCAGGTGGATCACCGGGCGTGCGGTGCGCAGCAGCCAGGTCAGCGACACGATCACCAGCAGCACGGCAGCCCCCAGCAGTGAGCGCAGGCCACGCGGGGCGTTGGCGTCGAGGGTGAATTGCCACCACAGTTGATGGCTGTAAGGCACATCCTGATAGGCAAACAACAGCAGCCAGATCGAGGCCCCCAGCACACAGACGCTGGCCACCAGGTACAGCGGCGAGAAGGGCAGCTCGGTCAGGCGGCTGGCGCGGTAGAACGAGCGCCGGAAGATTGCCAGCAGCACCGCGGTTGTGGTCATCAGGCTGGCTTCTTCCCAATCGAAGCCTTTGAGCAGTGAGAGCAGGGCGCCGACCAGCAACAGCACCATGGTCAGCATCCAGGCTGCCGACAGGCGCCGGCGCAGGCCCTGGGCCAGCAACAGGCACAGCACGCCGATCAGGCTGGCACCAAAGTGCGAGGCGTCAATCAGGCGGTGGGGGATCAGGAAGCCGATGTTTTCCAGGCGCGAGTCGATTTCCGGGGTGGCGCCGGAGAACAGCAGCACCACCCCGGACAAAAAAACCAGCACGGCCAATACCGGTGCTGCGAGGCCCGAGGCCACCCGCAGGCTCTGCTGGGTCTGGAACAGGCGCTGGGCTTCGTTGATCAGCAGGAAGATGCACGCGATCAACAACGGCAGTACCACGTAGATCATGCGGTACAGCAGCAGGGCGGCGGCCAGTGGTGCGGCGCCGAGCTTATCGGCAAAGGCGGCCAGCAGAATCGCTTCGAACACGCCGACACCGCCCGGCACATGGCTGAGCACACCCGCTGCAAGTGCCAGCAGGTACACCAGCAGGAACGGGCCAAACGGTGGGGCTTCCGGCAGCAGCATATAGAGAACGGTAGCTGCGGCAGCTACGTCCAGGGCGGTGATGATCAGTTGCAGAAAGGTCAGGCGGCGTCCAGGCAGGCGCAAGGTACGACGGCCGACCTTGACCAGCAGGTTGTCGGGGTAAGGCTGCTCTGGCAGGCGGCGGCGGTAAATCCCGATGCATAGCGCGGCTGAGAGCAGCAGCACTGCGCCCGCGATCCCGCCGAGCAGCGTGGCCGGCAGGTGCAGCGCGTTGGAGGCGGCTGGCAGATTGCTCAAGGTTGCCAGTGCGGCGAGCGGCGGCAGTGCGCAGCCCAGGGCCAGGCTGGCAAACACGGTCATATGGGCCACTTCCGAGGCCCCGATACCGTGCCGTGCATAGAGGCGATAACGCACTGATCCACCGGACAGCATCGACAGACCGATCGCATTGCCAATGGCGAACGCGGTAAAGCCGCCGTAGGCCAAAGTCTTGGCCGGCAGTTTTACCCCGGCGTAGCGCGCGCCGGAAAATTCGTAGCCCAATAGAATGATGAACCCGGCGATCGCGGCGGCGAAGGCGCCCAGCAAGGAGGGTTTTGGTACTTCCAGGATCGAGTCGTGGAGGGCGTACAGATCCAGCTCAAGCAGCAGGTGGCGGCAGGCGATCAGGGCAATTGCAAACAGCAGCAACGTGACTGCCAGCCCAATGGGTTGACGATACTTGCTCAACAGATCCAGCCAGCGCAGGCGGGCGGGGGCGATCGGTTGTGTGGCTGTGACAGTGTCTTGTGGTTCAGACGAATTGGCGCGCATCAATCACCTCGTGGATTGTGCGCGACAGGATGGGGGTATCCAGCCAAGTTACCAATCCCTATGTACAAAATAATTACAAATAGTAACGCGGATTGCCGGGGCCGGCGACAGCGTCCATTGGTCGCGCAAGGGCGTGCTCGACACTTGAGCATAGCCTGCAAATGGGTGGACTCCGAAACCCATGCGCGGTTTCATGAAAGATGCCATGCCATTGTTTCAAAAGAACTTTTTTAGCGGGCACAAAAAAGGCCACTCTTTCGAGTAGCCTTTTTTGATGTTTGGTTGCGGGAGCCGGATTTGAACCGACGACCTTCGGGTTATGAGCCCGACGAGCTACCAGACTGCTCCATCCCGCGTCTGTGGGCGGCATTCTACAGCGCAACGACGAGGTGTCAACCGTTAATGACATAAAGTGCAAAATAACTGCAAATCAGCCTAAGTGCGCGATTGAAAACGAGTTTTCACTGTAGGAGCGAGCTTGCTCGCGAAGGGCGCCAACGATAACGCGGACACCCGGCATCAACTCGGCACCCTTGAGCTTTTCGCGAGCAAGCTCGCTCCTACAGGGGGGAGGAAATCAGCGCGCACAAAAAAGGCCACTCTTTCGAGTAGCCTTTTTTGATGTTTGGTTGCGGGAGCCGGATTTGAACCGACGACCTTCGGGTTATGAGCCCGACGAGCTACCAGACTGCTCCATCCCGCGTCTGTGTGTCGGCATTCTACAGAGGAATGGCGGTGTGTCAACCGTTGATTCAAAGAAAAGCGCTTGTGCTTCAATTGGTTAGCTCTCCAAGGGCGCTGGAAAAGGAGCTTCGGCCCAGTCTGGCTGTGGCCTTCAGCTCTATTGGGGGAGGCTCTTCGATTGAGAAAACAAATTCAATGAGGTTTTTTCCTGCCACTTTGTCAGATGATTCAAAGTACTGGTGCTATATACAGGTGTGAGTGCGATACTGGCGATCCGTCTACTTTATGTCCCGATTACGCCTCTCTATATGACGCAGCGCAAAATCATCCATGTCGACTGTGATTGCTTCTACGCGGCCATTGAAATGCGGGATAACCCGAGCCTGGCGCAAAAGCCCCTGGCGGTCGGGGGCTCGGCGGATCGGCGTGGGGTGATCGCCACCTGCAACTACGAGGCCCGGGCCTACGGGGTGCGGTCGGCGATGTCTTCACGCCATGCATTGAAGTTGTGTCCCGACCTGACCATCGTCAAGCCGCGCATGGATGCCTATAAAGAAGCCTCGAAGGAAATCCAGACGATTTTTCGTGACTACACCGATCTGATCGAGCCGCTGTCGCTGGATGAGGCTTACCTGGATGTGTCCGATTGTGCGCATTTCGGCGGCAGCGCCACGCGCATTGCCCAGGATATCCGCCGGCGGGTCTCTAATCAGTTGCACATCACGGTGTCTGCCGGGGTGGCCCCCAACAAGTTCCTGGCCAAGATCGCCAGTGACTGGAAAAAGCCCAATGGGCTGTTTGTGATCACCCCTGACCAGGTGGAAGACTTCGTATCGCAGTTGCCGGTGAGCAAGTTGCATGGTGTCGGCAAGGTTACCGCCGACAAGCTGGCGCGCCTGGGGATTGAAGATTGCCTGCAATTGCGCGAGTGGAACAAGCTGGCGCTGGTGCGCGAATTCGGCAGTTTTGGTGAGCGGTTATGGAGTTTGGCGCGTGGGATTGATGATCGTGCGGTACACAACGACAGCCGCCGGCAATCGATCAGTGTGGAAAATACCTACGATGTCGATCTACCGGACTTGCCCAGTTGCCTGGAAAAACTCCCAGAACTGATGGAGACCCTGGCAGGGCGGATGCAGCGTATCGACAGCAGTTATCGCCCGGGTAAACCGTTTGTCAAAGTGAAGTTCCATGACTTTACCCAAACGACGCTGGAGCAGGCGGGAGCGGGGCGGGACCTGGAGAGTTATCGACAGTTGCTGACCCAGGCGTTCAATCGCGGTGGTAAACCGGTGCGGTTGCTGGGGATTGGTGTGCGGCTGCTGGACTTGAGCCTGGGCAATGAACAGTTGGAGCTGTCCCTGTAGGAACCGGCAAGCCGGCTTCTACAGAGGGTCAGCGGATGCCGGGATCCGCCACCAGCCGGCCGCCATCCTTGGTCAGTGCCTTGAGAAATTCCTGCTGCAATTCGGGATCATTGCGTGTCAGTTCAATCAGGCTCTGTTCCAATTCGCTGGCTTCTTCTTCCAGTCCCAGTTCCGACAAGCGCTTGACCCGATGCACCCATTGGCTGACTTCGTCATCCTCCAGGTCGTCGTAGATCAAGCCGTGGGCTTCCAGCAGTTTGCCGCGCAGGGTGCTGCTGATGGCCAGGGACGAGTCCGAATGCACATCGTCCTGGGCATCTTCAATGCTGATCCGCAAGGTGCGGACCTGGCTCAGGTCCTGTTCGGCAAACGGGCTGTCCAACAGGTTCAGGCGCAGGACACCGTTGCGGTCGGTGGTCATCTCGTGGGTCTGCTTGCCGGCCTTTACTTGCACCGGTCGCTCGCTCCACGGCAGGCTGGTGTATTCCAGGCGTCGGTCGCGCTGGACTTCATCGATACCTGCCAGGTTCTGTTGCGCCCGGCCATGGGACTGCACGTTCATGAACGGGTTGAGCCCGGCCACGCCGTAGCTGATCCAGTCATGGGTCATGCTGTCTGGCAGGTTGCCCAGGGCAAAGATGTTCGCCACGTTGGCCCCGGCGCCCGCCACGACTGCCACGGCACCCAGCGGGATCTCATAGAGTTCGCGCCAGGGCTGGTAGGGCGTATAGCGATCATAGTGGCGCGTGACTTCAAACTCAGTGACTTCGAAAGTCCGCTGTTCATGAATGCGCACGCGGCGTTGCGGCAGTTCGAGCACTTTGGGGTCGCCGACATCAATCTGCAGGCTGTGGTCGAGCAATTTGCGCTCGATCCGTTCCTCGTGTTCGCTACGCTGCGACATCTGATTGGCGCAGCCGCTGACCAGCAGGGCGCCGCACAAGGCGGCGCCCCCCAGGGCTTTGGTGTTTCGCTTGAACATGACTTCTCTTGATCTGGTTTTCAGCGACGAATACGCGCCTGAAGGAAGGGCAGTACGTCAGCCACCGGCAACGGTTGGGCTTCGGCTTCGGTCCGGCTCTTGTATTCCAGATTGCCATCGGCCAGGCCGCGGTCACTGACCACGATCCGGTGAGGGATGCCAATCAGTTCCATGTCGGCAAACTTGATGCCCGGGCTGGTTTTTTTGTCGCGATCATCCAGCAGCACTTCGAAACCGGCGGCCGTCAGTTCGGCATACAGTTTGTCGGTGGCTTCGCGAACCTGCTCGGTTTCGTAGCGCAGCGGTACCAGGGCGATCTGGAACGGCGCCAGGGTGTCGCTCCAGATAATGCCTTTGTCGTCGTGGTTCTGCTCGATGGCAGCCGCCACCACGCGGGAAACACCAATGCCGTAGCAGCCCATTTCCAGGGTCACCGGCTTGCCGTTTTCGCCCAGCACTTCGCACTTCATCGCCTTGCTGTACTTGTTGCCCAGCTGGAAGATGTGCCCCACTTCGATACCGCGCTTGATTTCCAGGGTGCCCTTGCCATCCGGGCTTGGATCACCGGCAACCACGTTGCGCAGGTCGGCCACGGTCGGTACCGGCAGGTCACGTTCCCAGTTGACGCCGAAGTAGTGCTTGTCGTCGATATTGGCACCGATGCCGAAGTCGCTCATCAGCGCGACGGAACGGTCGATGATGATCGGCAGTGGCAGGTTCAGCGGGCCCAGGGAGCCGGCGCCGGCGCCAATGGCGTCACGCAGCTCGGCGTCCGAGGCCATGACCAGCGGGCTGGCGACGCCAGGTTGCTGGGCAGCCTTGATCTCGTTGAGCTCGTGGTCGCCACGGATAACCAGGGCGATCAGCTTGCCTTCTTCTTCGGCATGCACGATCAGGGTTTTGATGGTCTTTTCAATCGGCAGATTGAATTTCTCGACCAGGGCCGCGATGGTCTTGGTGTCTGGGGTGTCGACCAGGCGCAGCTCTTCAGCCGGTGCAGGACGGGAAGTTTCCCGTGGCACGGCTTCGGCTTTCTCGATGTTGGCCGCGTAGTCGGAACCGTTGCTGAAGATGATGTCATCTTCGCCAGACTCTGCCAGTACGTGGAACTCATGGGAGCCCGCGCCGCCGATGGAACCGTTGTCCGCTTCGACCGGGCGGAATTTCAGGCCCAGGCGGGTGAACACGTTGCAATAGGCCTGGTGCATGCGGTCATAGGTGACTTGCAGCGAAGGCTGGTCGGCATGAAACGAATAGGCGTCCTTCATGATGAACTCGCGGCCACGCATCAAGCCGAAGCGTGGGCGGATTTCGTCACGGAACTTGGTCTGGATCTGATAGAGGTTGAGGGGCAGCTGTTTGTAGCTGCTCAACTCGTTGCGCATCAGGTCGGTGATCACTTCTTCATGGGTCGGGCCAGCGCAGAAGTCGCGGCCATGACGATCCTTGAAGCGCAGCAACTCAGGGCCGTACTCTTCCCAGCGCCCGGATTCCTGCCACAGTTCAGCCGGCTGAGTGCTCGGCATCAATACTTCCAGAGAGCCGGCGGCGTTCATTTCTTCGCGAACGATCGCTTCGACCTTGCGCATCACCTTCAAGCCCATGGGCAGCCAGGTGTACAGGCCAGAGGCCAGTTTGCGGATCATGCCGGCGCGCAGCATCAGCTGGTGGCTGATCACGACCGCATCGGAAGGCGTTTCTTTCTGTGTGGCGAGCAAATATTGACTGGTACGCATGGTAGGCCGTTGTCGGTTGCTTGGACTTGAAGTGACCTGGGATTGTACGGGCGGTCGCCGCCAGAGTACAGGCATCAGGTGGTGAAGGGATTTCTGTGGGGCACTGGCTCCCACACAAGCCTACCCCAGCAGGTGTCAGTCTTCTTCGGGGGGATTCAAACGGATCCGCCGGCTTTCCTGGTACCAATGCAAGGCAATCAGCAGCAGCGTCGGCACGCCGAGCAGTGCGGTGATCAGGAAGAAGTTGTGATAGCCGAACTTTTCCACCATGACCCCCGAGTAGCCGCCGATCAGCCGCGGTAACAGCAGCATGATCGAGCTGAGCAGCGCGTATTGGGTGGCGGAGAACTTCAGGTTGGTCAGGCTCGACAGGTAGGCGACAAAGGCCGAAGTCGCCAGGCCCGAGCTGAAGTTGTCCAGGGAGATGGTGAAGATCAGCATCTGCAGGTCGGCGCCCATGCCGGCGAGCATCAGGAACAGCAGGTTGGTGCCGGCCGAGGTGATGCCGCCGATAAACAGGATCGGCAGGATGCCGAACCGCACGATCAACAGGCCGCCCATGCCGGCACCGACCAGGGTCATGATCAGGCCGAAGATCTTGCTGACGCTGGCGATCTGGTCCTTGGTGAACCCCTGGTCGATATAGAACACGTTGGCCATCACGCCCATCACCGTGTCCGACATGCGGTAGGTAGCGATCAGCCCCAGCAGCAGCAGAGCCTGCCAGCGGTAGCGCAGGATAAAGTCGTTGACCGGCGTCAGCACCGGCGCCAGGCCCCGGCGACCCATGGCCGAGAGGCACAGGGCGGTGAGGATGATATAGAGGATCGCGCGCAGGAATGCGCGGTCTTCCAGCAGCAGGTCGAGCAGGCTCACGCCTTCGAACAGCACGCTGGCAAAGTCGGTGTTGTACAACTGGGTGAACATCGCCGGTACCGACACCAACAAGATGATCAGCACAAATACCGACATCAGTTGGTGGGCAAACGTATAGCGCCCGGCCTGCAACTGGGTGCGCAGCGGCACATCGGGCTCACGCATGAAAAAACTGGTGAGCAGGGCAGGGATCATCAGCACCCCGAACAGCACATACGTGCCAGTCCACGCCGAGTGCTTATAGTTGAAGCCGGTGGAGCCAAAACCTTCGGCAAAGAACAGCGCGCCCGCCGTGGCCAGCAGGGCGGCGATGCGATAGCCGGACATGTAGCTGGCGGCCAGGGCAGCCTGGCGGCTGTCATCGGCGATTTCCAGGCGATAGGCGTCCACCGCGATGTCTTGGGTGGCGGAGGCGAATGCGACGATAACGGCAATGGCGATCAGCCAGGACAGGTGTTTCTGCGGGTCGCAGAAGCCCATGCCGATCAAGCCGAGAATCACCAGGGATTGGGACAGCACCAGCCAGGAACGACGACGCCCCAGCTTGCCCAATAGCGGCAGGCGCCATTGGTCCAGCAGTGGCGACCAGACCCACTTGAACGCATACGCCAGGCCGATCAGGCTCGCATAGCCAATGGTCTCGCGTGCCACACCGGCTTCACGCAACCAGACCGAGAGCGTCGAAAACACCAACATGTAAGGCAGACCGGCGGCAAAGCCGAGCAGTAGCAGCACTAACGTCGAGGGGCTGGCATAGGCAGCGAGCGCGGCGCGCCAGGTTTTACGGGGCATGGGCTGGAGTCTGCCTCAGATTTACGGAAACAAAGCGCGCACTCTAACCGCTGTGCTCTACCGGACGCCAGCCATGGCGCTGAATATCAACGCGATTGTTCAGGATACTGACACCTTCGCTGCGCAAACGCGCACGTTGCTCGTCGCCCGAAGCGCTACCCACTGGCAGACTTATCCGACCGCCGGCGGCGACCACCCGGTGCCAGGGCAACTTCGAACCGTCGGGAAGCTGGCTCAGCGTGCGGCCGACGAAGCGTGCGGCACGCCCCAACCCGGCCAGGTGCGCCAGCTCGCCGTAACTCACCACACACCCTTCGGGCACTTGGGCCAAGGTCAGGTACAGCGCGGTACGGCGCATTTCGGCCGGGTTTTGTGGAGTGTCGGCGGGCTCGTTCACTGTTCAGGCGGCTCGGTTGAAATTAGTCGTGGATATGTAAGAAACGTCTGTAAAAATGGCGATGAGAATTGAACTCAATAGAAAACCTTGAGTCAGTCCTTGCTAAGACTTGCGCTACGCCGATAATGCCCCTTTTTTCGCCAAACTTGAGCCCCGTAATCGCTTATGTTGTCCAGAACCTTGCTATGCCTCGCTGTTTTTACTGCATCTACCCCTGTGCTGGCCGATACGGTCTGGTTGAAAAACGGTGATCGCCTGACGGGCAAGATCAAGGTTTTCGACGGCGGCAAGCTGCTGATCCAGACCGAATACGCGGGCGCGATCCCGGTGGACTGGAAGCAGGTGAAAACCCTGGAAAGCGACCAGGAGCTGCTGGTCAAGCAAGATGCCTACAGTGGCGAAAAAGCCAAATCCCTGCAGGCGGCCGAAGATGGCAAGGTGGTCCTGGCCAATGGGGAAGCCCCCAAGACCGTGGAGTTGGCCAGCATCCAGCAGATCATCAAGCCCAAGCCTGTGATCGAGGATCTGGTGTGGAAAGGCAATGTCGATGTGGCGCTGGACTACAAGCGTGCGGAAAAAGACACCGACGACTATGACATCGACTTCAAGACCTCCGCCCGTCATGGCAAATGGCGTCATATTGCCGAAGGCGAATACAACCGCGAATTCCAGAACGATGTGGTCACCACCGATAACTGGAGCGCCGAGTACGCGCTGGATCGCTTTATCACCGATCAGTGGTTCTGGCAGGGGCGCCTGACCTACAAGCACGACAAGGTCGAAGACCTGCGCCGCCAGCGCACCATCGGTACCGGCCCGGGTTATCAGTTCTGGGACGATGAGTTGGGCGCTTTCTCCCTGGGTTCGCTGCTCAACCGCACCGATTATGAATACCAGGACGGCGGCAAGGACAACTTCTATTCCCTGGCGATGAAGTGGGATTACAACCGCTACCTGGTCGGCAAGACCGTGGAGTTCTTCACCAACGGCGAAGTGGGCAAACCCCTGGCTGGCCCGGCTGACTACGCCCTCGATGCGGAAATGGGCCTGCGATATAAGGTCACTGAATGGGCCTCGCTCAACCTCAAGGCCGAGCGCGACATCATCAGCGGCAGTGCGGACAGCAACCTGAGCAAGACCCGCTACACCGCAGGTTTTGGCGTGACCTGGTAACGCAGTTACGGCGTGAAATGCGGACCAAAATGTGGGAGCGGGCTTGCTCGCGAATGCGGTATGCCAGTATCAAATGTACTGACTGATACACCGCATTCGCGAGCAAGCCCGCTCCCACATTAGAGTGTGCGGTGTCAGTTACAACCGCAAGCCGCCATCCAATTCCAGGATGCGCCCGGTGTAATAGTCGTTCTCGAAGATATACGCCGCTGAATGGGCGATCTCTTCCGGCCGGCCCATGCGCTTGAGTGGGATCCCCGCCGTCATCTTCTCCAACGCCTCGGGTTTCATGCCCAAGGTCATCTCGGTTTCGATAAAGCCTGGCGCAATTCCCGCCACACGGATGCCATAACGCGCCAGTTCCCTGGCCCAGGTCACTGTGGCTGCGGCCACACCGGCCTTGGCCGCCGAATAGTTGGTCTGGCCCACATTGCCCGCCCGGGAAATCGACGAGATGTTGATAATGGCGCCCTGGTTCTTCAATTCCACCATCTTCGCCGCCACTTCGCGGGTGCACAGGAACACGCCGGTCAGGTTGACGTCGATCACCGCCTGCCACTGGGCGAGGCTCATCTTGGTCATCTCGCCATCCTTGACCTTGAGCAGCAAACCGTCGCGCAGGATCCCTGCGTTGTTGATCAAACCGTGGATCGCACCAAAATCATCGGCGATCTGTGCCACGGTATGAGTGACCTGTTCTTCATCTGCCACGTTGCATAGATAGCTGCGTGCCATGACCCCATGGGACTGGCATGCAGCCACTGCGGCATCGAGTTTTTCCTGATTGAGGTCCACCAGCGCCAGGTGGGCACCTTTGCTTGCAAAATACTCGGCCATGGAGCGGCCCAAACCCTGGCAACCGCCGGTGATAATGATTACTTTGTCGTTGAGATGCATTCGCATGTCCTGTGAGCAGATTTAAGCGGTTGTCCAAGTCCGTTTTGTGACGGATCTTATCGAAGGAGTCATAAGTTGAGCGTCCACGTTGCCAAGAATGCCCGAGAACTACTGCTCAAGGAATACCGTGGGGCGCTCGCCACGCACTCCAAGGCCATGCCCGGTTTTCCCTTTGGTTCGGTAGTGCCTTACTGCCTGGACGCAGAGGGCCGGCCGCTGATCCTGATCAGCCGTATCGCCCAGCACACCCATAACCTGCAAAAAGATCCCAAGTGCTCGTTGCTGGTGGGTGAGCGCGAGGCTGATGACGTGCAGGCCGTGGGGCGCCTGACTTACCTGGCCGAGGCTGAAAAGCTCGACGACGAGGCGGCCATTGCCGCAGCCGCCGAGCGTTACTACCGGTATTTCCCGGATTCGGCGAACTACCACAAGGCCCATGACTTTGATTTCTGGGTGCTCAAGCCGGTGCGTCATCGCTACATCGGCGGTTTTGGCGCGATCCACTGGGTCGATCAACTGACCCTGGCCAACCCGTTCGCCGGCAAGGCTGAACTGAGCATGATCGAGCACATGAACAGCGATCACACCAAGGCCATTGCCCACTATGTCGAATTGGCCGGCCTGCCGACATTCGAGGCGGCGCAACTGGCCGGTATCGACAGCGAAGGCATGCACCTGCGTATTGGCCAGGGCCTTCACTGGCTGCCTTTTGCGGCGACTTGCAACACGCCGACACAAGTGCGCGAGGCCTTGGTTTTCCTGGCTCACGCCGAGGCTTGGCCGAAAAAAGCCACGACCGAAGCTTGAATTCACGAAAGGGCGACGTCATCTAAGGTCTGGTAGCAAGACATTCTTGCGTTGAGGAACCATTTGATGCGCCCTTTTTTATTGCTCTTTCTGCTGTTCCCGGTGTTGGAGCTGTTCGTATTCGTCAAGGTCAGTAGTGCTATCGGGTTTTTCCCGGCGCTGCTGCTGATCATTCTCGGCTCGATGCTCGGCGTGTTCGTGCTGCGTATCGCCGGTCTGGCCACTGCACTGCGTGCCCGTGAAAGCTTGAATCGTGGCGAACTGCCAGCCCAGACCATGCTTGAAGGCCTGATGATGGCCTTGGCCGGCGGCCTGCTGATCGTGCCTGGTTTTGTCAGTGACGTGCTGGGCCTGATCCTGCTGTTGCCATTCACCCGTCGACTGCTGGCAGGCAAGATGCGCCAGCGAGCCGAAGAAGCGGCAATCCGCCAGCGCGCCTTTGCCGATGACCTGCAACCCCGAGGCGGCCCGGCACCTCGCCAGCCGCTGGGGCGTGAAGGTGATGTGATCGAAGGCGAGTTCGAGCACCGCGACTCCAAGTGACGCTTACCCTGGCGCGGCATCTTCGGGTGCCGTGGCGTTTTCAAGGGCTCGCCAGACACAAAAAATTTCACCTGTGGCCCTTGTAATAAGCATATACGCCCTTATGTAACGGTCACCGCAAGGTTTCTGGTGGCGACACCAGACAGACTTCCGCGTTTCGCTTGGCGAACCGCGACCGGCCCCGCCGGAATACAACCAGCCGGTACTGATACCGGCCGATGAAACTTACAATTAGGAGAGATCGACAATGAGCAAGCTTCGTCCTCTGCACGACCGCGTCGTTATCCGTCGCAGCGAAGAAGAAAAGAAAACCGCTGGCGGTATCGTTCTGCCAGGTTCGGCTGCTGAAAAAGCCAACCACGGTGTGATCGTCGCTGCAGGCCCAGGCAAGACTCTGGAAAACGGTGAGGTGCGTGCGCTGGCCGTCAAAGTCGGTGACAAGGTTGTATTCGGTCCTTACTCCGGCAGCAACACTGTGAAAGTTGACGGCGAAGACCTGCTGGTCATGGCTGAGAACGAGATTCTCGCTGTACTGGAAGGCTGATTTCCCGCTCATTTTCCCGTTACTACAAAGTATTTAAGGAATATCGATCATGGCTGCTAAAGAAGTTAAATTCGGCGATTCCGCCCGTAAGAAAATGCTCACCGGTGTCAACATCCTGGCTGACGCAGTAAAAGCGACCCTGGGCCCGAAAGGCCGTAACGTGATCATCGAGAAGAGCTTCGGCGCTCCGACCATCACCAAGGACGGCGTTTCTGTAGCAAAAGAAATCGAACTCGAAGACCGTTTCGAAAACATGGGCGCGCAGCTGGTCAAAGACGTTGCCTCCCGTGCCAACGATGACGCAGGCGACGGTACTACCACCGCCACCGTACTGGCTCAGTCGATCGTCAACGAAGGCCTGAAAGCCGTCGCTGCCGGCATGAACCCAATGGACCTCAAGCGCGGCATCGACAAGGCGACCATCGCCGTTGTTGCTGAGCTGAAAAACCTGTCCAAGCCATGTGCTGACACCAAGGCCATCGCTCAGGTCGGTACCATCTCTGCCAACTCCGACAGCTCCATCGGCGACATCATTGCCGAAGCCATGGAAAAAGTCGGTAAAGAAGGCGTGATCACCGTTGAAGAAGGCACTGGCCTGGAAAACGAACTGTCGGTTGTAGAAGGCATGCAGTTCGACCGTGGCTACCTGTCCCCGTACTTCGTCAACAAGCCAGAAACCATGGTTGCCGAGCTGGAAAGCCCGCTGATCCTGCTGGTCGACAAAAAGATCTCGAACATCCGTGAAATGCTGCCAGTGCTGGAAGCCGTTGCCAAAGCCGGTCGCCCACTGCTGATCGTTTCCGAAGACGTCGAAGGCGAAGCCCTGGCGACTCTGGTTGTGAACAACATGCGCGGTATCGTTAAAGTCGCAGCCGTCAAGGCTCCGGGCTTCGGCGACCGTCGCAAGGCCATGCTGCAGGACATCGCCGTATTGACCGGCGGTACCGTTATCTCCGAAGAGATCGGCCTGAGCCTGGAAAGTGCCACCCTGGAAAACCTGGGTAGCGCCAAGCGCGTGACCATCTCCAAGGAAAACACCATCATCGTTGACGGTGCTGGCGTTGAAGGCGACATCCAGTCGCGTATCAACCAGATCCGCGCCCAGGTTGCCGAAACTTCCTCGGACTACGACCGTGAAAAACTGCAAGAGCGCCTGGCCAAGCTGTCTGGCGGCGTAGCAGTAATCAAGGTTGGCGCTGGTTCCGAAGTTGAAATGAAAGAGAAGAAAGCCCGCGTTGAAGACGCCCTGCACGCAACCCGCGCAGCCGTCGAAGAAGGCGTGGTACCTGGCGGTGGCGTTGCGCTGATCCGTGCGCTGGAAGCCTTGGTTAACCTCAAAGGCGACAATGCTGACCAGAACGTCGGTATTGCTGTACTGCGTCGCGCCGTTGAATCCCCACTGCGCCAGATCGCTTCCAACAGCGGCGACGAGCCAAGTGTTGTGGTCAACGAAGTGAAGAACGGTAAAGGTAACTACGGTTACAACGCTGCAACCAGCGAATACGGCGACATGGTTGAAATGGGTATCCTGGACCCAACCAAGGTGACCCGTTCGGCGTTGCAGGCAGCCGCTTCGATTGCTGGTCTGCTGCTGACCACCGAAGTTGCGATTGCTGACAAGCCGAAGGCTGAAGGCGCTGGCGGCGGTATGCCAGACATGGGCGGCATGGGTGGCATGGGCGGCATGATGTAAGCCAGCCTTACCCCTGTACTGAAAAAGCCCCGCCAGCGTCATGCTGGCGGGGCTTTTTTATGTGCCTTGTGTAGGAGCGAGCTTGCTCGCGAAGAACGTCAACGATAATGCGTTCACCATGAACAAACGCATCGCCCTCAGGTTCTTCGCGAGCAAGCTCGCTCCTACAGGGCTGCCGCGTTCTTGTGTAACTTCCAGTTCAGCAAGTGTTGCTTGAAGTCATAACTGGCCGCCTGGTAGTAAGTGATCGCGCGCTGAATCAACGGATCATCACTGTTGCTCCTGGATTCCTGGCTTTCACCCAGGGCCTGGTCATGGCGGCGCAGGCCTTGGCGAGGGCTGAGGATTGCCAGGTTGGTACCGTCAAACAAGCCCAGGTGCTGATAGTTGCCGACCACCACGCGAGGTGGCAGAGGGTTGTCCTGCAGCAGATTGCGCCCGAAAAACGTCGATTCATAGCTCAGGTTCAACAGGCCCAGGAGTGTCGGGGCGAGGTCGATCTGGCTGGCCAGTTGTGCACTTTCACGGGCCTCAATCAACTTCGGCGCATAGATGAACAACGGAATCTGGTAGTTGCTGATGGGCAGGTCTTCCTTGCCTGCGCTGCCGGCGGTGTGGTCGGCGACGAATATAAAGATCGTGTTATCGAACCACGGTTTCTGGCGTGCAGCTTCCAGGAACTGGCCGATGGCATGGTCGGTGTACTTCACTGCGCCATCGCGACCGTTGCCGGACTTGATATCGATCCGACCGTCAGGATAGGTATAAGGCCGATGGTTGGAAGTTGTCATCAGTTGCAGCAGGAACGGCTGCCGCTTGGCGTAGTCGGCGTCGGCCAGCTTCAGGGTTTGCCTGTAGAGATCTTCATCGGCCATGCCCCAGGCATTTTTGAAGCTGATGTCTGCTTCCGCGACGCTGCTCTGGTCCACCACTCGGTAACCATTGCCACTGAAAAATGCATTCATATTGTCGAAATAGCCACGGCCACCGTAGACAAACACGCTGTCATAGCCGATGGCGCTCAGCTGTTGGCCCAGGCTGGCAAAGCCGCTCTCCCGGCCAATGCGCTTGACGATAGAGCGGCCCGGTGTGGGTGGAATAGCCAGGGTGATAGCCTCCAGGCCCCGGTCGGTTCGGGTGCCGGTGGCGTAGAAGTTATTGAAGTACAGGCTCTGTTTGCGCAAGGCATCGAGGTTGGGCGTCAGGTTGCGCTCATCGCCATTGCTGCCCATGTATTTGGCGCTGAAGCTTTCGATGGTCACTAGCACGATATTGGGTTTGCGCAGGGTGCCGGGGTTGTCGATGGCGCGGCGGATATCCAGTGGGTCGCTGCCGATAAAGCGCGCATTCGGTTCGCTGAGTTCGGCGCGTAGCTGGCGGGCCACGACGTCGGCCGGCAGGCTTTTGTAGAGCTGGCTGTAGTCCAGTTCATTGTTGCGGAACGCCGCGAAGAATTGGTATGGGCCGTTGCTGGCCAGTTCGTTGTTATAGGCGTTGCCGCCTTGGGTTCGTGGACTGTCCTGGCTAATCAATTGCAGGCTCAGGCCGGCAACCACCAGCAATCCCAGGGCATTGAGCAGGCGTCCACGCATGGCCGGCAGAGGCGAGTCGAGTGCTGCGTTGAACAGTTTGCGCAAGGCCAGGCTCAAGACAATCGCCAGGATTGCCAACAGGCCCAGCAGTTTGCCGATCGGGTAGGACTCCAGCAGGTTGTTCAACACTTCATCGGAATACACCAGGTAATCCACGGCAATAAAGTTGAAGCGCACACCGAACTCATCCCAGAACAACCATTCGGCCACGGATGTGAACAGCATGGCGAACAGGCTGACGGTCAGTACACCTTGCAGGAACCAGCGATGGCCGCGTCGCCGCCATAAAGCCGGTGGGCATAGCAGCAGGTACAGGCCCAGGGGCAGTGCGGCATAGGCCAGGAAACCCAGGTCGTAAAGCAGGCCCACGCCGAACACCGGCAGCAGGTTGCCGCTGACCTCATCCAGGTGGGTGATGAGCAGTAGGCTGCGGGTCAGCAGAAAAATGACCAGCCAGGTGCTGGTCAGCAGTAGCAAAAAGCGCATTGGCGCAGTCTTGGGCAGGCCCATGTCTGTATTCCTGAGAGCGATGGGCGGCGATATTCGCCCCGGCACTGTGGTCAGCTTGTGAACCTATAGTGAAAAACTCGTTAAGCAGGTTAATCGGTTGAAAACAGTAATCGGTTGCCCGTTCAGGTCTAGCGATAAGCCATACTTGGCCGTAAGCTGCGCGAGCCAACACGGCCGTTACCGCGTACGGAGACACTGCCCATGCGAATTTTATTGGTTGAAGACAACCGCGATATTCTGGCCAACCTGGCGGATTACCTGGGGCTCAAGGGTTATACCGTGGACTGTGCGCAGGACGGTTTGTCGGGCCTGCACCTGGCCGCCACCGAGCATTACGACCTGATCGTGCTCGATATCATGCTGCCCGGCATTGATGGCTACACCCTGTGCAAACGCCTGCGTGAAGATGCGCGCCGCGATACGCCGGTGATCATGCTCACTGCCCGCGATCAATTGGATGACCGCCTGCAAGGCTTCAAGTCGGGTGCCGACGACTACCTGCTCAAGCCATTTGCCCTGTCGGAACTGGCCGCACGCATCGAAGCCGTGCTGCGCCGCGCCCAGGGTGGTGGTCGGCGAGAGCTGCAAGTTGGCGATCTGTCCTACGACCTCGATACCCTGGAAGTGACCCGTGAAGGGCGCCTGCTCAAGCTCAACCCGGTCGGCCTGAAGTTGCTCGCGGTGTTGATGCAGAAAAGCCCTCACGTCCTGCGCCGCGAAGTGCTGGAAGAGGCCCTGTGGGGCGATGATTGCCCGGACAGCGACAGCTTGCGCAGCCACGTCCACCAACTGCGCCAGGTGATCGACAAGCCATTCGCCAAGCCGCTGCTGCAAACCGTGCATGGCGTGGGTTATCGCTTGGCCGAGGGCCGTGATGGAGTTTAAGCAAAGCCTTGCCCAGCGGATCATCATCGCCTTTGCGCTGATGAGCGCGCTGGTGGCGGGGGCCTTCGCCATGGGCATCGTCGCCACGGTACACCTGGTGGAAGAAAAATTGATTTCGGCGGGCCTGGGCGGCGACCTGCAACGCCTGCTGTTGATGGACAGTGTCGAAGACTGGCGTCACCGCCCCGAGCCGGACCAATTGTTCTACTTCAGCGGCGGACCTGGCGATTTTGAATTGCCCAAGGACTTGCGGCATCTGGACGCGGGCTTTCATGAGGTGTTTCGCGAAGAGCTTTCCTACCATGCCATGGTCGAGATCGTCGACGGTCGCCGCTATGTCCTGCTGCAAGACCAGAGCGATTTCGAAGAGCGCGAGCGCGTGCTGTTTGCGGTGGTGCTGGTGGGGTTTGTTCTCAGTCTGGCGCTGGCGGTATTCCTGGGCTGGGTCCTGGCCCGCAAGGTGATGGCCCCCGTGGTGCGCCTGGCGCGCCAGGTACGGCATCGTGACCAGTTGTTGGGCTTGGCCCCGCCGTTGGCCCCGGACTACGCGGCTGACGAAGTCGGCGAACTGGCGGTGGCCTTCGACGCGACCCTGGGCCGTCTGCGCCAGGCCCTGACCCGTGAGCGTTTGTTCACCAGCGACGTCAGCCATGAGTTGCGTACGCCCTTGATGGTGTTGGCCAGCTCCTGCGAACTGCTGTTGGAAAACCCGGCTATTGATTCACGGGGGCGCAAACAGGTCGAGCGGATCGCCCGGGCCTGCGAGGAGATGCGCGAGCTGGTGCAGACCTTCCTGATGCTGGCCCGTGCCCAGCATGACGACACCACGATGTCGCCCCAGATCAGCCTGTCCGAGGTTGCGGAGGGCTTGCTGGGGATCTGGCGCGACCCGATCGAGCGCAAGGGCATCGAGTTGTTCTACCAGCCGGGTAACCCACTCGATACCCGCTACAACGCCACCTTCTTGCATGCAGTCATGGGCAACCTGCTGCGCAATGCCCTGCATTACACCGAACATGGGTTTATCCGCCTGACCCTGGAGCCGACGGGCTTTGTGGTGGAGGACAGCGGTGTGGGGATCCCCGAAGACAAGCGTGAGGCGATGTTCGAGCCGTTTGTGCGCGGTAACGAAAAGCGCGGTGACGGCCTGGGCCTGGGGTTGTCCCTGGTCCAGCGCATCTGCGAGAGCCAAGGCTGGGTGGTCAGTCTCAGCACCATGGAACCCAGTGGCTGTCGCTTCCATGTTGAATTGAGCCTCGGCAAACCCTGATGCCTTTCCTGCCCCTGTTCTTGGGGCAGACTCTCTCCTGTTCGGCGAAGATGGCTTCATGCCATGCTTTTTCCCTGTAAAACTTTGTAATTCTTTACGGTTGGACGGGACGTTTTTTTCACAAAGGGTTGACCTTCGGATGACGTGCGACTGCTTAAGGTTGTAGGCATCAGTCCAGGAGACCCGTTGATGGCTACCCCGATCAAGCTTGAATTTTCCGAAAAGTACGACAACCAGCACGCTCAGGAATACTTGCTTAAACATCAGGACACCCTGGCACGCCGGCTATCTCACAAACGTGACGAGCAACTGGCCCGTGGTGCGCTGGCGATGGCCGGCGAGCCGGGCCTGGTATTGGATTTGCCGTGCGGTGCCGGGCGTTTCTGGCCGCTGCTGGCTGAAAAACCCAACCGGATCATTATCGGTGCGGACAATTCCGAGTCCATGTTGAACATCGCCATGGGCGCGCAACCGGCTGAAGTGGTCAAGCAGGTACGGCCCTTGCAGACATCAGCCTTTGATATCGATTTGCCAGATAACGCAGTGGACAGCATTTTTTGCATGCGCCTGTTGCACCACATCGGCGAGCCTGCGCACCGAATGGCGATATTGAAGGAGTTTCAACGAGTTACCCGCGATAGCGTGATCATTTCGTTGTGGGTGGATGGCAATTTCAAGGCCTGGAAGCGCAAGCGCCTGGAAGTGCAGCGCCGCAACAAAAGTGAGCAGGAGAGTTACCGAAATCGATTTGTGTTACCGGCTGCTACTGTTGAAGCTGAGTTTGAGCAAGCAGGTTTCCGCGTCCAGGAATATCTGGACTTCATACCGCTGTACGCCATGTGGCGAGTGTATGTATTGCGCAAGAGGTAGCAGGATGGCCGTTGAGTACGTAGCAGGCAGTCACGTAGCACCTGAAGAACGGTTTGATTATTTTTGGCGGCAGCAGGGCGAGTGGGTCGAGGAACCCAATCGACGTCGGGGTGGCGAAAGCGGTGTACAGCGGGTGATCGGTACCAATGGGCGTTTGCTCTACAGCAAACGCCAGACGGGCCATACCTACCGCAGTTGGTTGCATCCCTTTGGGCGGCCGACGGTGCTACGTGAGCGTGATGCGCTCAGGGGCCTGCGCTTGCTGAATGTAGGCGTCCCGGAACTGGTGTTCTGTGGGGCCCGCCGTGATCCCGAATATCAATGGACTGCCTTGCTGGTGACGGCGTCCCTGGATGGCTTCGACGAAATCGACAACTGGTACGCCGCAGGTGGCCGCGAACAATACGGTGAACGGGTACACGAGCGCCTACTCCAGGAGCTGGCGCAAACCCTGGCACGTATGCATAAGGGCCGCTGGCAGCATGGCTGCCTGTACAGCAAGCATATCTTTGTGCGGGTCTGCGGGGAGGGCGAGGAGGCCACGGTCGAAGTGGCGCTGCTGGATCTAGAGAAATGCCGCCAACGCCTGACCGCCCGGCGCGCCGCTGCCCATGATATGCAGCAATTACGTCGCCATTCGTCGTGGAATGCCGCCGACTGGCAAAAACTCAGCTACTTTTACGAAACGGCGTTTGGCAGCGCTATCAAGGGTTTAACCTAATGAAGCTAGAAATAGCACGAGGTTTGTTTCTGTTGGGGGCCTTGGGCATCGCTTCCCTGGCCCTGGCTACCTGGGAGCAGCCTCGTACAGAAGTCCTCAGCGCGGAGCACAGTGGCGGGCAATGCCCGTTGCCGCGGATCGCCAAGGCCGCGGGGGTGACTCAGCCTGATCATCAGCTGTTGCTGTTTATGTTTGGGTTGTCCCAAGGGATGAGGCCTGCGAGTTGAAGAGATTGATGTCCTTATAAAAGGCCTCGCAGTGCGGGTAATGCCAGTCAGTTAAGCGGATTCTGCTTTCTGTAGGAGCGAGGGGGACGCCTAGTTCTTGCTCGCGAAGGACGTCAACGATAACGCGTGTTTGCTAGGTAAACGCGGTGCTCTCGAGTTCTTCGCGAGCAAGCTCGCTCCTACAAAAAGGCTTAACTGACTGGCGATACGCGCACTCAATCAATCCGCCAAGGGATCACGCTTAGCCAACAACGTATACACACACGGCAACACAAACAAAGTAAACAGCGTCCCCACCGACATCCCCGTAGCAATCACCATCCCGATATCAAACCGACTGACCGCCCCAGCCCCAGTAGCCAAGATCAACGGCACCATGCCAAACACCATCGCCGCCGTGGTCATCAATACCGGGCGCAGGCGAATGGCCGCCGCTTCTTCCACCGCTTCACGGGGTGTCAGGCCCTTGTCCTTGCGCAACTGGTTGGCAAATTCGACGATCAGGATCCCATGCTTGCTGATCAGCCCGATCAACGTCACCAGCCCCACCTGGGTGTAGATGTTCATGCTCGACCAGCCGAGGAACAACGGGATCAACGCGCCGCAGATCGACAGTGGCACCGTCACCAGTATCACCAGCGGGTCACGGAAGCTCTCGAACTGCGCGGCCAGCACGAGGAAGATGATCGCCAGTGCCAGGCCAAAGGTGACCCACAGCGCACTGCCTTCCTGGATGAACTGGCGCGACGCGCCGCTGTAGTCAAAGGCGTAGCCGGCCGGGGTTTCTTCGATGGCAATCTGGCGCACGGTGTCGATGGCTTCGCCCATGCTGACAATCGGAAAGCCCGAGATCAGGGCCGAGTTGAGTTGCTGGAACTGATTGAGCTGTCGCGGCCGTGCGCGGTCGCTGACGCTGATCAAGGTCGACAGCGGCAACAGTTCGCCCTGGGTGTTTTTCACGTAGTAGTTGTTCAGCCACTCGGGGTTATCCCGATAGGCCCGTTCGACCTGGGCGATGACCTTGTAGCTGCGCCCGTCAATGGTGAACCGGTTGATTTCGGCCTCCGCCAGCAAGGTCGCCAGGGTGCTGCCCAGATCCTGCATCGACACCCCCATCTGCGCCGCTTTGGCGCGGTCGATGTCCACCACCACCTCGGGCTTATCGAACGCCAGGTCGATATCGACAAAGGCAAACTTGCCCGACTCCATGGCGCGTTTCTTCACGCGGTTGGCCACTTGCAGCAATGACTCATAGTCATTGGGTGTGTTGATCACAAAACCGAAGGGCAGGCCTTCGCCGGTGCCTGGCAGCGAGGGCAGGTTGAAGCCGAACACTTGCAAACCGGGGATCTGCTCCAGGCGTTTCTGCACTTCAGGCAGGATCTGCATCTGCGTGCGGTCGCGCTCGTTCCACGGTTTGAGCAGGAAACCGCCAATCCCCGATTGCACACCATTGAACCCATTGATCTGGAACGAGGAGTAGTACTCCGGGAAGTCCTTGAAGATCGTGATGAACTCGTCGGTGTAGGTGTTCAGGTAGTCCAGGTTGGTCGGCTGCGGCGCGCTGGCCATCATGAAGATGATGCCCTGGTCTTCGTCCGGGGCCAGTTGCGACTGGGTGAACTTGAGGAACACTGGGATCAGGCACAGCACGATCAAGGCAAACACAATTACCACCGGCCGGGTGTTCAAGGTGCCGTGCAACAGGCTCTGGTAGCGGCGCTTGAGGCCTTCGAAGATCCGGTCCAGGCGATGGGCCAGGCCCGTGGGGTTTTCATCGTGGCGCAACAGCAAGGCACACATCATCGGAGACAGGGTCAGGGCGACGATGCCGGAGATCACCACCGCGCCGGCCAGGGTCAGGGCGAACTCCTTGAACAACGCCCCGGTCAATCCCTCCAGGAAACCGATGGGCGCGTACACCGCCGCCAGGGTGATGGTCATCGACACCACCGGCACGGCAATCTCCCGCGCGCCTTCCAGCGCGGCATCAAGTGGCGTCTTGCCTTGTTCGATATGGCGGTGGATGTTCTCCACCACCACAATCGCGTCGTCCACCACCAGGCCGATGGCCAGCACCATCGCCAGGAGTGTCAGCAGGTTGATGGAGTAGCCCATCAACTGCATGAAAAACAGCACGCCAATCATCGACAGCGGGATGGTGACCACCGGGATCACCACCGAGCGCAATGCCCCGAGAAACAGGAACACTACGACTATCACGATCAGCACGGCTTCAAACAGGGTTTTGACCACCTCGTTGATGGACGCCTGGATAAACAGCGTGGCGTCGTAGGCAATTTCTGCCTTGAGATTGGGCGGTAGCTGGGATTCCAGCTCCGGCATGATCTTGCGTACTTCCTTGATCACATCCAGCGGGTTGGCGCTGGGAGTAGCCTTGATGCCGATGTACACCGAGGGCGTGCCACCAAAGGAGCTGATGGCGTTGTAGTTCTCTGCGCCCATTTCCACCCGGGCCACGTCACCCAGCAGCACCCGGCTGTCGCCATCGGTCTTCACGGTGATGGCGGCGAAGGCTTCGGCGGTCTTGAGGTCGGTATTGGCGTTGATGCTGGTGACGACATACTCGCCCTTCACTTCGCCGGCGGCGGAGAGATAGTTGTAGTTGCGCACGGCATTGGTGACGTCACCGGCGCTCAGGCCGAAACCGGCGAGCTTGACCGGGTCCAGCCACAGGCGCATGGCAAATACCTGATTGCCGAGGATCTCGGCTTCGGCCATGCCGGGCAGGGTCGCCAGTTTGGGCTGGATCACCCGCGACAGGTAGTCGGTGATCTGCGGGTTGCTCAGTTGCTGGCTTGAGAAACTGATGTACATCAGCGCCGAAGCATCCGCAGCCTCTTTGCTCAATACCGGATCTTCAGCGTCTTGCGGCAGCTTGTTCTTCACCTCGTTGGCCTTGGCCAGCAGTTCGGTGAACAGGCGGTCGCTGTTGGCGCCGATCCGCGCATAGATGGAAATCACCGAGAAGTTCTGGCGACTGACCGAGGTCATGTAGTCGATGCCTTCGGCGCTCGCCAGGCTTTGTTGCAAGGGTTGTGTGATGTAGTCCTGGATCGTCTCGGCATTGGCCCCGGGGTACGCGGTGGTCACAGTGATCAGGGCGTTTTCCATGGATGGGTATTGGCGCAGTGGCAGTTTGCTGTAGGCCTGGAAACCCAGCAGCACGATCAGCAGGCTGACCACCATGGCCAGCACCGGGCGGCGGATAAACGTATCGGTAAACGCCATGGCTCAGTTCCTTGAACCGTCGTTGCGCGGGGGTTGGCCCGGGGCGGCCGGCAGGTTTTTATCCGCGGTGATGGCGATATGCGCACCGGTGTCGAGCTTGATCTGCCCGGCACTCACCACTTGCTCGCCACTGCTCAGGCCCTTGCTGACCAGCACCAGGCCGTCGCGCCGCTCGCCGGTCTCGATAAACCGTCGTTCGGCGATCAATATCGGTTGGCCATCGGCTCCTTTTTCGAGGCTGCCGTCCTCGGCCTTTTTCTGTGCGACCACGTAGGCTGAGTTGCCGTAGAGGGTGTAGGTAATTGCACTTTCCGGCACCACCACCTGCGCTTGTGGGTCGGGCAACAGCACTTGCAGGTTGCTGAACATACCCGGTAGTAGTTGATTGTCAGGGTTGGCCAGGGTGGCGCGTACCAGCACGTTACGGGTGCTGCTCTCGACTTTGGGGTTGATGGCGCTGAGGGTGCCGGGGAAGGTCAGTTTCGGGTAGGCCGAGACTTGCACCTGTACCGCCTGGCCGACGGCCAGTCTGGGCACCGCTTGTTCAGGCACATAGAAATCCACATAGAGGCTGCTCAGGTCCTGCAAGGTGGCGATCACCGTGCCGCTGGCCAGGTAGTCGCCCACGTCGACCTGGCGAATGCCGATGGTGCCGCTGAACGGTGCGACGATGTGTTTCTTGGCCAGGGATGCCTTGAGCTGGTTGACCGTGGCCTTGTTTTTTTGCAGTTGCGCCGAGAGTCGGTCGAACTCACCCTTGGAGATTGCCTGGCTGCCCACCAGTTGGCTGCCGCGCCCGTAATCGAGCTGGGCCAGGCCCAGGTCGGCCTGGGCGGTTTGCAGCAGGGCGTCTTCCACCGCGCTGTCCAGTTGCACCAGTGGTTGCCCGGCCTTGACCTTCTGCCCGGACTCGAACTGCACGGCCTTGACGGTGCCGGCGATCTCCAGGGCAAGGTTCACCCCTTGCAAGGCCTTGAGCGTGCCCACCGCCGGCAGGCGCTGTTGCCAGGGTTGTTCGACCGCCGTGGCCACCGCCACGCTGATCGGCGGTTTGGGGGCGGAAAAGACCTGGATCTGCTGGTAAATGGAGAAGGCCTTATAGCCCCCCAGCAGCAGGACAATCAACAGCACAACGGCCAACATGATCAGCATGCGACGACGCAGCATATTCCGGTTCCTTGGAAAAAACTGAGGCAGACGAAGACGAACGATTTGGCACATTACTCCGAGTTTCGGGGGGATTCCAACTGGTAAATTTCACAACCTGAGGGCAGGCTCAAGCGCAATGGTTTCGGGGCGTCCAGGGGTGAGAAAGGGTTGTCAGTCCTTTCTCTCAAGGGTGTGTTCCAGCCGGTTGTCGCGCTTGGCCAACGCCGTATACACCGACGGCAGGACAAACAAGGTGAACAACGTCCCGATCGACATGCCGGTGGCGATCACCATGCCGATATCAAACCGACTGACCGCGCCCGCACCGCTGGAAAACACCAGTGGGACCACCCCCAGCACGGTAGCGATGGTGGTCATCAATACCGGCCGCAAGCGGATAGCGGCGGCCTCCTCGATGGCGGCACGCGCCGACAGGCCTTGTTCCTTGCGCAATTGATTGGCGAACTCGACGATCAGGATGCCGTGCTTGCTGATCAGGCCAATCAACGTGACCAAGCCGATTTGCGTGTAAATGTTCAACGTGGACCAGCCCAGGAACAGCGCAATCAGCGCACCGCATATCGACAGCGGCACGGTCACCAGGATCACCAGCGGGTCACGCAGGCTTTCAAACTGGGCCGCCAGCACCAGGCCGATAATTGCCAGTGCCAGGCCGAACGTACCCCACAGCGCATTCCCCTCTTGTACAAACTGGCGCGTGGCGTTGCTGTAGTCGAAGGTGTAGCCCGTCGGGGCCTCCTCCAGGGCGATGGCTTGCACGGTCTCAAGGGCGTTGCTCATGCCCACAATCGGATACGCCGAGACCAGCACTGAATTGAGCTGCTGGAACTGATTCAACTGCCGGGGGCGGACCTCTTGGCTGGAGACGGTGATCAGTGTCGACAAGGGCAATAATTGGCCTTTGGCCGTTTTTACGTTGTAGTGACTCAGCCAGTCCGGATTGTCCCGGTAGGTACGCTCGACCTGGGCAATGACCTTGTAGAGATTGCCATCAATCCGAAACCGGTTGATTTCCGTTTCGGCCAGCAGCGTCGCCAGGGTCAGGCTCAGGTCTTCCATGGATACGCCCATCTGCGCGGCCTTGGCCCGGTCAATGTCGATCACCACTTCAGGCCGGTCGAATGCCAGGTCGATATCCACATAGGCAAACTTCCCCGAGTCGATCGCCCGTTGCTTGACGCGCTCGGCCACCTCCAACATCGATTGATGATCCTGCTGGGAACTGATGACAAAGCCAAAGGGCAGGCCCTCGCCCGTACCCGGCAAGGATGGCAGGTTGAAGGCAAAGACTTGCAGGCCGGGGATGTTATCGAGCTTTTCGCGTAGCGGCACCATGACCTCCATCTGTGAGCGCTCGCGTTCGTCCCAGGGCTTGAGCAGGAAACCGCCGACGCCCGAATGCACGCCATCCAGGCCATTGATCTGGAACGAGGCCTGGTACTCGGGCACGGTCTGGAACTGCTCGATAAAGTCCTGGGTGTAGGTGTTGAGGTAGGCCAGGTTGGTTGGCTGCGGTGCACTGGAGAGGATGAAGATCAGGCCCTGGTCCTCATCGGGGGCCAACTCCGACAGGGTGAACGTGAGCATGGCCGGAATCAGGCCGAGGACAAGCAGGGCGAACACGATGACCACTGACTGTGCCTCCATGATCTGATGCAGCCGCCGCTGATAACGCTGTTTCAGGTTGTCGAAGAGTCGCTCCAGGAGCAGGTGCAGGCCCTGCGGTTGTTCTTCAGGGCGCAGCAGCAGGGCGCACATCATTGGTGACAGCGTCAGCGCGACGATGCCGGAAATCACCACGGCGCCGGCCAGGGTCAGGGCAAACTCCTTGAACAGCGCACCGGTCAACCCCTGGAGGAAGCCGATGGGGGCATACACCGCGGCCAGGGTGATCGTCATGGAAATCACCGGCATGCACACCTCCCTGGCGCCCTTGATTGCCGCTTCGAGGGGCGATCGGCCTTTTTCGATATGCCGATGGATGTTCTCCATCATCACAATGGCATCATCGACCACCAGGCCGATGGCCAACACCATGGCCAGCAGCGTCAGGACGTTGATCGAGTAACCCATCAGTTGCATGAAGAACAGTGTGCCGACCAGTGACAGGGGAATGGTGATGACGGGAATCACCACCGAGCGCAACGAGCCAAGAAACAAAAACACCACCAGCACCACAATCAGGATGGCTTCCATCAGGCTCGACAGCACATGGTCGATAGAGGCGTTGATATACAGCGTCGAGTCGTAGGCGATATCCGCTTGCAGGTGCGGCGGTAACTGCGCCTGCAAGTCCGGCAACAGGTCGCGTACGCGCTTGCCCAGCTCCAGCGGGTTGGCATCGGGGGTTGGCTTGATGCTGATATAAGTTGCGGGCAGACCGTTGAATGAACTGAAACTGTCGTAGTTCTGCGCGCCCAATTCCACCCGCGCCACATCACCGAGGCGTACCTGGCTGTCGCCATTGGTTTTCAAGGTGATGGCCTTGAAGCCTTCAACCGTTTGCAGTTCGGTATTGGCCGTGACACTGGTCACGACAAACTCACCGGTGGCGTCGCCGGCGATAGACTGGACGTTGTAGCGCTTGACGGCCTGCGTTACATCGCTGGCGCTCAAGCCAAATCCCGCGAGTTTCAGCGGGTCCAGCCACAGGCGCATGGCAAAGCTCTGGTTGCCGATGATCTGGGCTTCGGCCATGCCCGGCAGCGTCACCAGCCGAGGCTGCACCACCCGCAGCAAGAAGTCGGTGATCTGCGCATTGTTCATGGTGTCGCTGGAAAAACTCAGGTACATGAGCGCGGTGTTGTCTGCCGCGACTTTGTTCAGGACCGGATCTTCAATCTCCCTGGGTAGCTGGTTCCTCACTTCATTGGTCTTGGCCAGCAGTTCGGTGAACAAACGGTCGCTGTCGGCACCGACCCGGCCATAGATTGAAATAACGGACACATTCTGGCGGCTGGAGGAGCGCATGTAGTCGATGCCTTGCGCACTGGCCAGGCTTTTCTGCAGCGGTTGTGTGATGTAGCTCTGTACGGTCTCGGCACTGGAGCCCGGAGCAAGCGTGGTTACGGTAATCAGCGCATTTTCCATCTGGGGGAACTGGCGCAGGGGTAATTGCCCGTAGGCCTGCCATCCCAGCAACACGATCAGCAGGCTGACAACCAGGGCCAGCACGGGGCGGCGGATAAACAGGTCGGTGAACGTCATTCAGCGTTCTCCCGCTGAGTGGTCAGGGGCCGTTCAGCAGGCTGGTTCTTGTCGATACCGATGCGTATCGGGGTACCGTTTTGCAGCTTGATCTGGCCGGCGGTGACGATCTGTTCGCCCTTGTTCAAGCCCTTGGCAATCACGATCTCGCCGGCGCGCCGTTCGCCGGTTTCGACCAGGCGTTGTTCGGCGATCAGGACCGGCTTGCCCTCGCCATCGAGTTCGTCGCGTCCCTCGCTGTTTTTGCGTGGTGTCACGACGTATACATACTGGCCGTAGGGGCTGTAGGCGATTGCGCTCTCCTGAATCACCACGTGCACGGCCGGGTTGGCCAACAGCACCTGCAAGTGGGCGAACATCCCCGGCAGCAGGTCGTTGGACGGGTTGCTCAAGGTGGCGCGCACCAACACATTTCGGGTGTTGTCGTCGACAATGGGGTTGATGGCGCTGACGCTGGCGAGACTGACCAGCCCTGGCCGCGCCGAAACTTCAATCTGCACCGCCTGGCCGACTTCGATCAGTTGCACGGCTTGTTCAGGCACATGGAAATCCACGTAAAGGCTCTGGGTGTCCTGCAGGCTGGCGATTACCGTGGCGCTTTGCAGGTTGTCGCCGATATCGATTTGGCGAATGCCGATCGTGCCGTCGAACGGGGCAACGATACTTTTTTTGGTCAGGGCCGAGCGGCGCTGGGCAACCAGGGCGTTGTTGCGGTTGAGTTCGGCAGACAGCCGATCGAACTCGCCTTGGGAGATGGCCTTGATCCTCACCAGTTTCTGCCCGCGCTGGAAATTCTGCCGCGCCAGGCTGCGGTCAGCCAGGGCCACGTCCAACTCGGCCTGTTCGGTCTGGTGTTCGAGTTGCAGCAGGGTTTGCCCGGCCTTGACGGCTTGCCCCGAGTCGAAATGCAACTGGGTGACGATGCCGGGCACCTCGATACTCAGGTTGATGCCTTGCAGCGCCTTGAGTGTTCCCGCCGCTGGCAATTGGCGCTGCCAGGTTTTTTCGACGGCATTGGCGACCGCCACACTGACGGGCGGCTTGGGCGCATGCAGCAGCTGCAACTGTTGGTAAACCCAGAATGCCTTATAGCTGGCGAGCATCAGCACGGCCAACAGGACAATGCTGAGCATGGTAATCATCCGGCGGCCCGGCATAGGTTCTTCCTTGTGAGGGTGACGTGGTGCGGGGGGCGCACGCTGAGCCACGCAGTCTTCACGAGAAAGGCGGGTGCTATAAGGCGGAAATTCGCGAGTACCTGTAAGAAGGCTGGTCCCTCGTTGAGGGCGCTTTCGCAGGCTGCGTAGGATTTGTTCTGGGGATGGGCTCCCAGGTGTCAGCCCGGGAGCGATGCAGTGGTTTCAGACCAGATGCAGATGGTTATCCCAAAACCCGGCGGGCAATTCCAGGGGCTTGGCCACCAGTTGTGGCTGCCGGCAATCGTAGAAGCGACAACGGCCCTGGCCCGAGGTCACGACAAACCCGTCTGCCACCGCACCCACGCCGGCGCAGTCGGGCAACGGCCCGTCCAGACGCAGTTCGCCGCTGTCCATGTCCCAGATAAAAAAGCGATTGCCCCGTGGTGCGGTCAGTGCCACCAGGCGCAACTCACTGTGCACAGCCACGCTGGCGGTGTAGTGCCCCATGGCCTGCAACTGCTCATCCGCCACCGGGAACGCCACGAACGGTTGCCCCGGACGCTTGATTGCCAACAATTCGGATCGCTCCTGCGAAGGCCCCATGAACTGCTGTCCGGTGAGGATCGTGCCATCGCTGGCGATCCCCATATGGCGCACGCTGTTCATCTGTTGGCCGAGGGTTTCCTTGCTCAACAGCGTACCGTCGCGCTGCATCAGCACCAGGCTGGGCTCCATGGCGTTGAGGTTCATCTCGACCCGGCTTTCGGCCTCGGTGCGAATACCGCCATTGGCTACGATCAGGGTTTCTCCATCGGGCATCCACGACACCTGGTGCGGGCCGATGCCGTGGGTGGAGATCTCGCCACGGTGTACCAGGCGTTCACCTTCGAACTTGTATACCCCCAACAGGCCGCGACCGGGGTCGGTGGTGTCGTTTTCCGTGGCGTACAGCCAGTCGCCGCTCTTGTGGATCACCGCATGCCCATAGAAGTGCCGGTTGGCCTGGGACGTCACGGTTTGCAGCAGCGTGCCGTCGCGCAGGTCTACCAGGTAGCTCTCGGTGCCCGGGCGGCGGGCCACGAACAGGGCGATGGGCAGGGTCGGGTGGTTGATGATGTCGTGGCAGCGCTGGCCGACCTGGGTCGCGAACACCTGGCTGCCGTCCAGGCGATAACCCACGGCGTAGTGCTTGCCGTCGGCATCATCCCGGGCCGACAGCAGCAGCGGGCTGTCGCCCTTGCGCTTGAACAGCGTCCAGCCGCCCAGAGTGATTGCACTGAGCAGCACGCTGCCGATGGCCAAAGCCTGTCGCCTGAGCATCATCAGTCACCGTCGTTGGCGTTGAAGCCCAGTTGGATGCCCAGCGCCTTGGCCAGTTCGCCCTCATGCAGGCGGTGGACGACGTTGAGGCTGTCGTAGATGTCGTTGAGTTGCTGGCGCCCGGCGTCATCGGCCAGCAGTTCATTGAGCGAACGCTGGTTGCTGTCGAACAGTTTCAGTGAGGCGGCGTAGGCAGCGTCGATCTTCTCGGCCAAAGGCTTCTGGTCGGCGGGCAGCAGGCCGCGCAGGCCCTTGTTGTCGACCCCGACCCACACGGTCTGGGCCGCCGCGAGGCTGGCTTGCAAGCCTTGCAGGGACGACTGGCTACGCCACGCATCGGCCTGGAACGGCTGCGGGATACCCTTGGACAGGCGACCCATCGGCGTGCCGAGTTTTTTCTTCAGAGTGTCCAGGGCCGTGACCTGCACGCGCAGCAGCTCGGCGATGGCTTCGTGGGAATCGGCGTAGCGCTGGTTCGGGAACTTGGTCATCTGCGCGAGCATGCCGTCGGTGCTGTTCCAACTGGCGAGGATTTCCTCGGCGAGTTGTTTCTGGCGCTCGCCGATGGCGATCAGGAGTGGGCAGTAGCGGGCTTTCTGGGCATCGTTGGCGATGTCGGTCTTGGCGTCATACAGGATGTATTCGTAGGCCGACAGGCCTTGCACCACGACGCTGGACTTGGCCAGGGCGGCGGCATCGATCTGCGGCTGGGCGGTGGCCAGTTGCTCGACCTGACGGCCGACGAGGTTTTTCTTGTCCGGCCAGAACTGCACCTGCCAGGCGCGGTTGCCCTCGGCCAGCGGGCCAATCAGCAGCGGTTGTAACTCGGCCCAGGCTTTTTGCGCGTGGAGGAAGTCGGCGCGCGCGGTTTCCAGGGATTCCTTGCCTTGGCAGTAAGCCAGGGCACTGACGGCCAGTTGCCGGTCAGCTTCGACCCAGCGGCTGTAGGTCGGCAGGATCACTTGCTTGGCGATGGCGGCCGAGGTAACCGCTTGCGGATCCTGTGGCGAGCAGGCGCCCAGGGCGAGGGCGGCAAGGCTGGTGAACAACAACTTGGGACGGAACATGTCGAGCTCCCTTCATTAATTGGGGCAAAGCTTATAGAGAATTCAGGAACGCGAGCAACGCGGCGCGCTGCTCGGCGCTAAATGACAACACATGCTGTTGCGCCGCCTGGGCTTCACCACCGTGCCACAGCACGGCTTCAAGCAGGTTGCGGGCGCGGCCGTCATGCAGCAACTGGGTGTGGCCACTGACATTTTGCGTCAGGCCAATGCCCCACAACGGCGGCGTGCGCCAGTCGCGGCCACCGGCCTTGAATTCGGTACGGTTATCGGCCAGGCCTTCGCCCATGTCGTGCAACAACAGGTCGCTGTAGGGGCGGATTACCTGGTTGGCCAGCTCAGGTTCAGCGGCGTTGCCTGCGGTGGTGAATTTCGGCGTATGGCACGACTGGCAACCCGCCTGGAAGAACAGGTTCTTACCGTCTAGCACTTGCTGCTCATTGACATCACGGCGCGCCGGTACGGCCAGGTTGCGGGTGTAGAACAGCACCAGGCGCAGGATGTTATCGCTGACTTCCTGCTCGCCATTTTCGCCGTTGCCGTTGGGCGCCTGCTTACAGGCAACCTGGGCGTCGGTGCAGTCATCGAAGGGTCTCAGGCTGGTCGTCAGGCCCATATCACCCGAGAACGCGTGAACATTTTGTTGATTGAGGTTCGGTTGTCCGGCTTTCCAACCAAAGCGCCCGAGCACGGTTTTTTGCTGGGCATCATCCCAGACCCAGTTCGGGCGGCCGAGCACGCCATTTTTATCCGGGCGTTTGCTGGCGTTTTGCAGGATGTCCGCATCGCTGATGGCTTCAAGCAGGCCCAGGCCGATCATCGGCGGGGCCACGCGCGCGGAAAACCGCGTATCGGGATGCATCGGGCCATAGCCGAGCTGAGTGATTTGCAGGGTTGGCTTGCGCAACTCGACCACCGTGCCGTCCTTGAACGTGACGTTGACCGGCGTGTAGTCGACCCGCACCTTGCCTTCCGGGACCACACCTGGCACGGCCATGTCCTGCAGTTGGCCACCATAGACTGGCTCCGGGACGACACCCAGTTGCTCGATGACCTTGGCGTAGGGCGGTGAATCCGGAATCGACAGGCGCACCAGCATCGACACCGCATTGCTGGCCTCAGGCAAGGGCGGATGGCCGCGCCCGTCCTTGATGTGGCAGTTCTGGCAGGCGTTGGTGTTGAACAGTGGTCCCAGCCCATCACGGGCCGTGGTGGTGGCCGGGGCGATCACCCACGGGTTGCGGAAAAAGCTGTTGCCGACGCTGAAATCCAGGCGGCGCGTCGGCGCCAAGTTGGCCGACGGCAGCGAGAAGGCATTCTGGTCGGTCTTCCTTACCGTCGTGCTGCCTCCCGAACGCGCCTCACCCGGCTCGGCCTGGGTAAATGTCGGCGGCGGGGCGTCATCGCAGGCACTCAGGCTCACGGCCATCAAGAGTGCAGACAGGCGAAGAAGCAAACGGGGCATCGGTAATCCTGAAAAGACGGGCGACGGTGGATGAAATTCAGGGGGCAAAGTCTAACAGGGCAGGGCGGATTGAATAAGAGCAATTATCGTTTGCTCCAATCTGATGCATTCCCGCTAGAATGGCCGCACATTTTTCCTGGAGGTGGCCAATGCAGGCTCTCGACGCTTTGCTCAACCGTGTTTCCGTGCCGCGCCTGCTGGAGCCGGCCCCCACTGCCGAACAGCGCGAAGTGCTGTTCGCGGCAGCCATGCGTGCGCCGGACCACGGCCAGTTGCGGCCTTGGCGCTTCCTCACCGTGGAAGGCCCGGCCCGCGAGCAAATGGGCACCCTGCTGGCCGAAGCGGCCCGCCTGCAAGACCCCGCGGCACCGCAAGCGGTGATCGACAAGGCACAGAACGGTCCATTGCGTGCGCCGTTGGTGGTGGTGGTGATTGCCCGTCTGCAGGAACACTTCAAGGTGCCCAAGTCCGAGCAGTTGCTGGCGGCCGCCTGTGCGGCCCACGGCATCCTGCTGGCGGCGTACGCCCAGGGGATTGGTGCGGTGTGGCGGACCGGGGAGTTGTCGTATTCGGCGCATGTGGCCAAGGGGTTGGGGCTGGGCGCGGGTGAGGAGGTGATCGGCTTCCTCTACCTGGGCACCGCGCAGAACCCGCCGCGTACGGCGGCAAAGGAAGACATCACGGCGTTTGTCAGTGCCTGGACCGGTCTCTGATACCAGCCACATCCAAATGTTGAAGCTGCTTGTGTGGGAGCTGGCTTGCCTGCGATACAGACGCCTCGGTGCATCAGTTACACAGAGGTGATGCTATCGCAGGCAAGCCAGCTCCCACACAAGCCCGCTCCCACATGGGTATCCGGTGTTTTCAGGCCCGGAACTGATCCATCAGCTTCATCTGCTGGTTGGCCAATGCGTTCAATTGGCTGCTGATCGCCGCCGACTCCGTCGCCTGGCCGGTCAGGGTCTCGGTCACGGTACGAATGGCCGAAACATTGCGGTTGACCTCTTCGGCCACGGCGCTCTGTTCTTCGGCGGCGCTGGCGATTTGCAAGTTCATGTCGCTGATCACCGTCACTGCATCGCTGATCTTGCCCAGGGCCTGAACCGCCTGCTGGATCTGCCCGGCATTGTTCTGCGCCTGGCTCTGGCTCGAATGCATGGTGGTCACCACCCCACGGGTCGCGCTCTGGATGCGTTCGATCACCAGGCGGATTTCCTCCACCGAATCCTGGGTACGTCGGGCCAGGTTGCGCACTTCGTCCGCCACCACCGCGAAACCACGCCCGCTTTCCCCGGCGCGCGCGGCTTCAATCGCGGCATTGAGGGCCAGCAGGTTGGTCTGCTCGGCAATGCTGCGGATCACTTCCAGCACCGAGCCGATCTGCTCGCTGTTGACCGCCAGGGCTTCGACTTCGGTCACTGCCTTGCTGACTTCTTCGGCGAGGGTGGTGATGTCACGGGTGCTGCGCTCGATGATCGCCAGGCCCTCGCGGGCTGACTGATCGGCGCCGCGAGCTGCACTGGCAGCGTTTGAGGCGCTGTTGGCCACATCATGGGCGGTGGCGCTCATCTCGTTGGAGGCGGTCGCCACCTGGTCGATCTCGCGAAACTGCACCTGCATGCCTTCGCTGGTCTGGCGCGCGATTTCCGAGGACTGATCAGCGGTGCCACGGGCTTCGGTGATGCTCTGCTTGATCTGGGCGATGGTCGGTTGCAACTTGTCGAGGAAACGATTGAACCAGCCGACCAGTTCCCCCAGTTCGTCTTTTTTCGTGTAAGCCAGGCGTTGGGTCAGGTCACCGTCGCCGCTGGCAATGTCCTTGAGCATCGCCGCCACGCTGTTGATCGGGCGGGTCACGCCTGTGGCCGTCAGCCACATCAGCAACAGGCCCAGCAGGCCGGCCGCAGCGCCCACCAGCAATGCATGCAGTGTGCCGCGGGCCTGGGCGTCGTCGAGCACGCCTTGCAGCTTGACCGAATCGGCCAGCAGCACGTCCTTGGGCAGTTTGATCACCACGCCCCAGGGCTTGGCCTCGGCAATCGGCTTGACCGGGTACACCGCACGGATCGTATCGTCCTGCTCGCGGACCTTGCGGGTGTCACTGGCCAGCAGTTGCACGATCTCTTTGCCTTCGGCGCCGAGTACATCGACGATGCTCTTGCCGACCTTGTCCGGCTCGCCGCTGTAGCTGGCAATCAGGCCACTGCCGGAGAGGATTTCCATGATCCCGGCGCCGTCGAACAGCTCTTTTTGCGCGGTATTGGCGGCCGCTTGCAGGGCATCCAGGGCAATGTCGACGCCGATCACACCAATCACCTTGCCATCTGCCAGCAGCGGCAGCGAGATCGTGGTCATCAGCATCGACTTGCCGGCGACTTCGTCGGCATACGGGTCCAGCAGGCAAACGCTGCGGGTATCCCGTGGGCAGGTGTACCAGATGTTGTAGGGCGTACCACTAAGATTGAGGGTGGTCTTGGTCAGGTCCGCTTCCACCATCACCGTGTTCAGGCCTTCACCGCCGGCGCGGCTCCAATAGCTGGAAAAGCGCCCGACTTCGTTGGAGGCGCGCAGTTTGTCGTCGACAAATTCGCTGTCCCTGCCATCCAGGCCGTTGGGTTCAAACGACAACCAGATCCCCAGCACCTTGGTATTGCGCTCGAAGGCGGTCTTGATCCGCTGGTTGAGTTCCTCGCGCACGGCCCCCGCTTCCAGCGAGCGCTTGGCGGCCATGTTGCGCAAGTCCTTGACCTGATCGGCGAGGGCGGTGACCACCAACAGGCTCTCGCCGAAGGCTTTCTGCAGTTGCACGGCCTGCTCGGCGGCCTTGGCCTGGAGCAGGTTCTCCACGCTGGTGGTGAGCATGCGTGAACTTTGGGCGCTGACCAGTTGGTCGTTCTGGTTGGCCTGGTAGATATTCAGGCTGACGATCAGCGCAATCACTCCCAACAGGCAGAGGCCAGACAGCAGCACGATTTTCAAGCGGATGGAGAGGGTGTCGAACATGGGCTTACTCGCGATTGGACTTATTGGTGTGCAAGCAGGGCAACGGCCAAGTCCATTCGGCGCTATGCCCGCAACATCGGCACCGGCGAGTAATTCATGAGGGGCAGGCGATGAGCGGTAGCGCTCAGGCAGCGGTTTGCGCGAGGCGTTCGGGGCGTGACCAGATCCACAGGTTGCCCAGGCTCATCCCGGCGATGGCCAGGTAGATCGGCCAGCCGTGATCGAGCATCACCAGCATCAGGCCGGCACACAGCAGCATGCTCACGGTGGCGCTGACCTTGGCCCGGCGCGCGATGATCTTGCCGTTGCGCCAGTTGAACAGGATCGGCCCGAACAGGCGGTGGTTTTCCAGCCAGGCGCTCAGGCGTGGCGAGCTCTTGGTGGCAGCCCAGGCAGCCAGCAGGATGAATTCGGTGGTGGGCAGGCCCGGTACGACAATCGCAATCAAGCCGATCCCCAGGCTGACATAGGCCAGCAGGCCGAACAGGATTCGGGCGAGTTTGGAGGAGGATTGGGTTGTGCCGGTCATGGGTACGATTTGTATGGGTTGCGAAAAACCTGAAAGTGGAGCGCGATCAAAATGTGGGCGCTGGCTTGCCTGCGATAGCATCGCCTCGGTCCAACTGATAAACCGAGGCGCCTGCATCGCAGGCAAGCCAGCTCCCACATTAATTGCATTCCAGCAGTGGGTCAGGCCAGTTCTGGGGCGCTAGCGTACGCCTGTTCAAGCAACACGGTGAAGCGTACGAATGCATCCACCGCACCTTTCTCTGCCGCCGCTTCTTCTTCGGCGCTCAGTTCCAGGCCGTCGAGGGTGCGGGTGAAGCTCTTCCAGCCTTCGGCACGGCCACCGGCTGGTTCGCCCAGGTGGCGGGCACCGAAGGTTTCGCTCAGGCCCAGGCCGACGGCGCGCTTGATCAGGAACGCAGCGCCCAGCTTGGAACCTTCGGACACGAACAGCCAACCCAGGGCTTGGGCCTTGCTTGGGTTCTGCACGGCACCGGCCACAGGGGCGGGCACTGCGGTTTCCAGGTCGGCGAGGTCGAGCTTGGCAGCTTCGGCACGGCAGCGTTCGGCCAGGTCAGGCACCAGCTTGATCAGCTCGGGATCGTTGTACAGCGCCACCAGTTCCGACTGGAACAGGTACTGGGCGACGACGAAACGGGCGAAGTTGGCCTGGGTTTCAAATGGGGCGTGAGCCTTGACCAGTGCGTCGAGCTTGGTGTGCGGCTCGTTGGTGATCTGGTTCAGGCGCTGGGAGCGCAGGCTTGCACGTTCAGCGGTGGTGGAAGCGGTCATGGGATGTCCTTGAGAAGGAAAAGCGCCTTATTGCCAGGCTGTTATTACTAGACGAACAAGAAGACGCGTCACAGTAAAAAAACCTCACCCCGCTGGCGATAAATCCGGCGGGGTGGGGTTGCAGGGATCAGATGTCCCAGATCAGGTTGATCGCGAAGTTGCGACCGGGCTGGGTCAGGCGGTCCAGGCTGGCCGGCGAGGTCACGCCGGCTTCACCCACACCGTCGTAGCTGCGCACGTCATCCCAGTTCCAGTATTTTTTGTCGGTCAGGTTGTACAGGCCGCCATTGACGGTCAGGTCGTTGGTGACTTTGTAGAAACCCGTCAGGTCGACGATGCCAAAGCCCGGGGTCTTGAACGGGCCGTTGGCCTTGATGCCGGTCGGGGTAAAGAACGTGGCGCTGTCGACCCGGTTCTGTTTCTTGACCAGGGTCCAACTGACCAGCGCACCATAGTTGTCCTGGTCGTAGCCCAGGCCAAACACGCCCTTGAGCGGGTTGACGCTGTTCAGTGGCTGGCCGGTTTCGTCGTTGCGACCGTGGGCGTAGGCAATCGCGCCTTTGGTATACAGGCCGTGCGGTGCGCCGAAGGCGTCCAGGTTCAAGCGACCTTTGACTTCCATGCCCTTGATGGTGGCGCGCTTGATATTGCCCGGCTGGAAGATCGTGCCAGACGGGCCCAGCGCGGCGTTGTCCTCGTCAATAAAGTCGCGGTATTTGTTGTAGAACACGGCGACGTCGAAATTGCCCGCATCGAAATTGCCACGGATTCCGGTTTCATAGCTCTTGCTGGTTTCTGGCTTGAGGTTGGAGTTGGGTTCCACGACGTAACCTTCGCCAAGGTTTTCAAAGCGGCCATACAACGCCTTGGCCGAAGGTGTGCGGAAACCTTCGGCGTATTGGCCGAACCAGGTGTATTGCTCGGTCAACGCGTAGGTCACGCCGAGTTTTGGCGAGAAGCGGTGCCAGGTTTTGTTCGAATCGTCGTGGGGATACTTGCGGTCCGGGTCGGTGGTGTTGAGGAACTCTTCGGTCAGCTTGGGTTTGAGCTGGATGTAGTCGTAGCGCACGCTCGGCAAGAAGGTCCAGTCATTCCAGCTGATCTGATCCTGGGCGAACAGCGCGTAGCTGTTGATGGTTGGGTCCGGGAAATCGCTGGCTTTTTTCACACTGTCGGCAGGGGTTGGGCTCGGTGCGCCGATGGCGGTACAGCCGGCACCGACGGCCAGGCAGGTCGCCGCGCCTTCACGGGAGCCGGTGACTTTCTGCTGCTTGATCGTGGTGCCGTAGGTCAGCAGGTGATCGGTGTCGCCGATGACGAAGGCCTTGTCCAACTGTGCGTCGAACACCCACTGCTTTTCTTCGTAGAGGGTGTCGCGGGTCCGCAGTACGCGGCGGCCGACCTGATAGATTTCGCTGGTGGCCTGGTCGGTCTTGGCGATCTGGTAGTTGAGGCTGGTCTTGATGTGATCGGCAAACGGCGAGTCGAGGGAAAACTTGTTTTCCAGGCCAAAGCGTTCGCGGGTGATGGTGTCGTTGCCGCGACGGTCACGGTACATATTCATGCCCTGGCCTTCGAGGAAAATCCCGCCCACCGCGCTTTTCTGGTTGATGTCGCGGTCGTCCTTGTACTTCTCGTAGGTCAGGCCCAGGCGGTTGTCTTCGCCATAGTTCCAGCCCAGCTTGGCCAGCACGTTGGTGGTGCGCACGTCTTCCGGGTTGGCGCCGGTGCGGGCCAGGCCGGTGGCGTTGTTGCCGTCGTAGGACTCCATCTCATGGCCATTACGCTGGCTCAGGTGCAGCAAGCCATCGAAGTCCTGCACGCGACCTGCGACGGTGCCGGAGGTCAGCCAGCTTTCGTCGGCCGAGCTGTAGCCGGTCTTCAGGCGCGCGCCGACGTCCTGGCCGGGCTTGATGATGTCGTCCGGGTCGAGGGTGAAGTAGCTGACGGCGCCGCCGATGGCGCTGCTGCCGTACAGGGCCGAGGCCGGGCCGCGGATGATTTCCACGCGCTTGACGATTTCCGGGTCGACATAGTTGCGGCGGGTCTTGGCGTACGGGCCGTTGAAGAAGTTGTCCGGGACCTCTACACCGTCCACCTGGGTGAGGATGCGGTCACCGTCGATGCCTCGGATGTTGTAGCCCGAATTACCGGAGCGGGTGCCGGCGCCGCCGACCGAGACACCGGGCTCGTAGCGCACCAGTTCACGGATGGAGTTGACGTTCTGGCGGTCCAGTTCCTCGCGCTCATGCACGCTGACGGTGCTGGGCACGCTATCGACCGCCTGTTCCGTGCGGGTGGCGCTGATGGTCATTTGTTGCAGGGTGATCGCGCTGCCCGCCGTGCGCTTTTCCAGGACGATGTTGTTATTGCCCAGTTTGCGGTAGTTCAGGTTGGTCCCCACCAACAGCCGGTCCAGGGCTTTTTCCGGGGTCAGCGAACCGCGCGCGCCCGGGGAGGAAACCCCTTGGCCCAGTTCGGCGGGCAGGCCGATCTGCCAGCCGGTGACGGCGGTAAAGGCGTTGAGCGCCGATACCAGGGATTGCTGCTCGATGCTGAAGGTGTAATTGGCGTGGCTGCGCGCAGCGGGTTCGGCCGCATTGGCCGTGAGCACCGGGCTGCCGGCCAGCAGGATCGCGGCGGTCAGCAGGCACAGCGTGGGCGAAGAGGACCGGCGGTTGAAACGAGAGGACATCGAGAGCGCTCCGAGGGACGAGTCTTATAGTTGCGAGCCTGAATCAAATAGGAATCAGTTGCATTGGCTAAGACGAGACGTACCAGCAGGGGCTATCGAGTAAAAATAATTATTCTCAGTTGAGAATCACTAGCGCCGGGAACTCCGAGAGCTTGGCCGAGGTGATGTGGGCCAGGGAGCGCACCACGTCCAGCGGCTGGTCCAGGCGGTAATTGCCGGTCACGGCGACGCTGGCCAATTGCTCATTGGTATTGACGATCCAGCCCGGGTAATAGCGCCGCAGCTCAGCCAGCACCTCGCTCATCGGGCAGTTTTCAAAGATCAACCGGCCCTGGACCCACGCCAGCTCCTTGGTGGCATCGAGCTTGGCCGGTTGGCCGAAGCCCTTGGGGCCGACGCGGATGCTCTCGCCGGCACTCAGGCGCACCCGGTTATTGCCGAAGGTGGTGCTCAGGTCGACATCCCCGCGTTGCACCTGGACCTGCGCCTCACCGTTGAGGTAACGCACGGCAAATGCCGTATCGCTGACGCTGGCGCGCACCGGGCCGGCGTCGATTTGCAGGGGCAGGCCACGGCTGGCCGCGACTTCGAAGAACGCCTCGCCCTGATACAGGCGGGCGATACGCTGATGCTCATCAATGGTGCTGGAAAACGCCGAATTGGTATTGAGCAGCACCTTGGAGCCGTCATCCAGTTGCAGGCGCTGGCGCTCGCCGACCACGGTCAAATGGTCGGCCTGCAGACGCACCGGCAGGTTGCTGAAGCTGAACAGCCCGAGCAGCAACACCGCCGCCGTGGCCAGGGGTTTCCAGTGCGGCTTGATCCGCCGCCAGGCGCTGGGTTTGCGTGGTGCATTGAGGGCCACGGCGGCGCTGTGCACAGGCGCACCGCCCCAGGCAGCCTGGGCTTTGGCGAAGGCTTGGGCGTGACTCGGGTCGGCAGCCAGCCAGGCCTGAAACTCGGCTTGCTGGCCAGGCTGCGGGCACTGCAAGACGATCAGCCAGTCGAGGGCTTGGTCCATGGCCGCATGTTGCAACACCTCATGAGCCAACTCATGGGGGTGCAGGTTGTTCGGGTCCGTCACGGTGTTCCTCGGGTCTTCGCCACGTTTTATTCAATGTCTTACGTATTTTTGTGACATTTCTGTCGGCTTGTCCCGACAAAGCTTAAGGGTGATCGAGTCGTTCGGCCACACCTATGCAGATGGCCATGATCAATTTCAGTTCCTTTTGCACAGTGCTCAAGGACACCTGCAACTGGTCGGCGATCTCCTGATAGCTGCAGCCGTGCAGGCGGCTGAGGATAAAGATTTGCTGCTGGCGGGCGCTCAACTGCCCAAGGCTGACACTCAGGTGCTCCAGCAATTGCTCGGCGTGGGCGGCATCTTCAGGGGTGGTGACCGGGGAGGCGACACTTTGCAGGACATCCATTGGGACATCTTCCTGCAAGGTGCGCGATTGAATCCGACGCGAGCGCAGATGGTCCAGCGCCAGGTTACGTGCGGTCTGGAAGACAAAAGGTTCGAGATGGTCAATGGGGCGTTCGCTGAGGGCCCGAGTGACGCGCAGGTAGGTTTCCTGCAACAGGTCCTCGGCGGTGCTGTGGTTGTTCACCATCCGCTGCAAGGTTCGCAACAGCACCAGCCGTTGGCTGAGGAAGACTTGGTTGAAGCGAGATAGGCTCACGAGGGTACCAGACCGATTGGTAGTGAATGATAATGCTTATCATCAGCGCAAATGGCAAGTGGCACTTTGCTGTATTCCGCTCAACCCTGTAGGAGCGAGCTTGCTCGCGAAGGTCGTCAACGATAACGCTGGCATTCTGAGTTAGCGTGGTGCCTCTGCGTTTCTCGCGAGCAAGCTCGCTCCTACAGTGATTGGGTCAATCAGGTTTTCAGCGGGTTACTCGGCGTTACACAGCGCCAGGCAGTTATCCAGCATGCGGTTGGAGAAGCCCCATTCGTTGTCGTACCAGGCCAGTACCTTGAGCAGCTTGCCGCTGGACTTGGTGTGGTTGGCGTCGAAGATCGACGACAGCGGGTTATGGTTGAAGTCACTGGAAACCAGCGGCAGGGTGTTATAGCCAAGGATTTTCGAGTGCTGGCTGGCTTCTTTGAGCAGTGCATTGACCTCCTCTGCCGTGGCTTCTTTTTTCAGTTGCACGGTCAGGTCCACCAGGGACACGTTGATCACCGGCACCCGCACCGCCATGCCGGTCAGCTTGCCCGCCAGTTCCGGCAGCACCAGGCCCACGGCTTCGGCGGCGCCGGTCTTGCTCGGGATCATGTTCTGCGTGGCCGAGCGGGCGCGGTATGGGTCGGTGTGGTAGACGTCGGTCAGGTTCTGGTCATTGGTGTAGGCGTGGATGGTGGTCATCAGGCCGCTTTCAATGCCCAGCTCGCGGTGTAGCACCTGGGCGACCGGTGCCAGGCAGTTGGTGGTGCAGGACGCGTTGGAGATGATCTGGTGCGATTGACGCAAAATGTCATGGTTTACCCCGTAGACCACCGTGGCATCCGCGCCCTTGGCGGGGGCAGAGATGATCACCTTGCGTGCGCCGGCGTTAATATGGGCGGCGGCCTTGTCACGGTCGGTGAACAGGCCGGTGCATTCGAATACCACGTCAATCTTGTGTGCAGCCCACGGCAGGTCGGCGGGGTTGCGAATGGCACTGACGGCAATCCGGTCGCCATTGACGGTCAGGCTTTCCTGATCGTGGGCGACCTCTGCATCGAAAGTGCCATGGACGGTGTCGTATTTAAGCAGGTGGGCATTGATCGAACTGTCGCCCAGATCATTGATGGCGACGATCTGCAAATCCTGGCGGTAGCCTTGGGTATAAAGTGCGCGCAGGACGTTGCGGCCGATACGGCCAAAACCATTGATTGCGATTCGAAGAGTCATTTGAAAAGCGCCTGTCGTCGATTTGTTGTAAGAATTACAAGATTATTCGCATAAAAATAGAAAACAAGCCTTTTTAGTGGCAATATTTTGTTCAATCTACAACGAGTGACCTGAATCAACTGGTCCGATTGGTCAAGTAACTCCCTGCCAACCTTTGCGCGGCGGGCTTTTGACCAGCATAGACTTTCAGGTCGCCACATCCGTTAGCCTGGAGTTCTACACATGCATCCCCGCGTACTTGAGGTCACCGAACGCCTTATCGCCCGCAGCCGGGCCACCCGTGAGGCGTACCTTGCGCTGATTCGCGGCGCGGCCAGCGACGGGCCGATGCGCGGCAAGCTGCAATGCGCCAACTTTGCCCACGGCGTGGCCGGATGCGGCACTGAAGATAAAAATAGTCTGCGAATGATGAATGCGGCCAACGTGGCAATTGTTTCGTCATATAACGACATGCTCTCGGCGCACCAGCCCTACGAACATTTCCCCGAACAGATCAAAAAGGCCCTGCGCGAGATTGGCTCCGTCGGTCAGTTTGCCGGCGGCACCCCGGCCATGTGCGACGGCGTGACCCAGGGCGAGCCCGGCATGGAGCTGAGCCTGCTGAGCCGTGAAGTGATTGCCATGTCCACGGCGGTAGCGCTGTCCCACAACATGTTCGACGCTGCGCTGATGCTGGGCATCTGCGACAAGATCGTCCCCGGCCTGATGATGGGCGCCCTGCGTTATGGCCACCTGCCGATGATCTTCGTGCCGGGCGGGCCGATGCCGTCGGGGATCTCCAACAAACAGAAAGCCGATGTGCGCCAGCGTTACGCGGAAGGCAAGGCCAGCCGCGAAGAGTTGCTGGAGTCGGAGATGAAGTCCTACCACAGCCCAGGCACCTGCACCTTCTACGGTACCGCCAACACCAACCAGTTGCTGATGGAAGTCATGGGCCTGCATTTGCCGGGCGCTTCGTTCGTCAACCCGTACACGCCGCTGCGTGATGCGCTGACCCGTGAGGCCGCGCACCAGGTCACGCGCCTGACCAAGGCCAGCGGTAACTTCACGCCGATTGGCGAGATCGTCGACGAAAAATCCCTGGTCAACTCCATCGTGGCCCTCAACGCCACCGGTGGCTCCACCAACCACACCCTGCACATGCCGGCCATCGCCATGTCGGCGGGCATCATCCTGACCTGGCAAGACATGGCCGACCTCTCCGAGGTGGTGCCGACCCTGTCCCACGTCTATCCGAACGGCAAGGCTGACATCAACCACTTCCAGGCGGCGGGCGGCATGTCGTTCCTGATCCGCGAACTGCTGGAAGCCGGCTTGCTCCACGAAGACGTCAACACCGTCGCGGGCCGTGGCCTGAGCCGCTACACCCAGGAGCCATTCCTGGTGGACGGCGAACTGGTGTGGCGCGACGGCCCGATCGAAAGCCTCGACGAAACCATCCTGCGCCCGGTGGCCCGTGCGTTCTCCCCCGAAGGTGGGCTGCGCGTGATGGAAGGCAACCTTGGCCGCGGGGTGATGAAAGTCTCGGCGGTGGCCCTTGAACATCAAATCGTCGAAGCGCCGGCGGTGGTATTCCAGGATCAGCAAGACTTGGCCGATGCGTTCAAGGCCGGCCAACTGGAGAAGGATTTTGTCGCGGTGATGCGCTTCCAGGGCCCGCGCTCCAACGGCATGCCGGAGCTGCACAAGATGACCCCGTTCCTGGGTGTCCTGCAGGACCGAGGCTTCAAGGTCGCGCTGGTGACAGACGGGCGCATGTCCGGCGCCTCGGGTAAGATCCCGGCCGCGATTCACGTCAACCCCGAAGCCCAGAGCGGCGGGCCGCTGGCGCGGGTCATGGATGGCGATATCATTCGCGTCGATGGCGTCAAAGGCACCCTGGAGCTTAAGGTGGACGCCAAAGAATTTGCCGCGCGCACACCTGCCACGGGCCTTTTGGGCAATAACGTGGGGGCGGGGCGTGAGCTGTTTGCATTCATGCGTCTGGCCGCAAGCTCCGCAGAGCAGGGCGCCAGCGCCTTTACCTCTGCCCTGGAGACACTTAAGTGAAGCTTGCGCTGGTTGGTGACATCGGCGGTACCAACGCCCGGTTTGCGTTGTGGCGGGACCAGGAACTGCATTCGATCCGGGTGCTGGCCACGGCAGATCACGCCAGCCCCGAGGATGCGATCCAGGTCTACCTCAAGGAGGAAGGCCTGGCGCCAGGTTCCATTGGCGCGGTGTGCCTGTCGGTGGCGGGGCCGGTGAGTGGTGATGAGTTCAAGTTCACCAACAACCATTGGCGCCTGAGCAGGGCTGCGTTCTGCAAAAACCTGCAGGTGGACGAGTTGTTGCTGGTCAATGATTTTTCGGCCATGGCCCTGGGCATGACGCGCCTGCAACCCGATGAGTATCGCGTGGTGTGCGCAGGCACGCCGGAGCCGTTGCGCCCGGCGGTGGTGATTGGCCCGGGCACTGGCTTGGGTGTCGGCACTTTGCTGGATCTGGGCGCAGGCCGCTGGGCGGCGTTGCCGGGGGAGGGTGGGCATGTCGACCTGCCCCTGAGCAGCCCGCGGGAAACCCAGTTGTGGCAGCACATCTACAACGAAATCGGGCATGTCAGTGCTGAAACCGCCCTGAGCGGTGGTGGCCTGCCGCGTCTGTACCGGGCGATCTGCGCGGTGGACGGTCATCAGGCCGTGCTCGAAACGCCCGAGGCGATTACGGCGGCGGGCCTGGCCGGCGATCCGGTCGCGCTGGAAGTCCTCGATCAGTTCAGCATCTGGCTGGGCCGCGTGGCGGGCAATAACGTGCTGACCACGGGTGGCCGGGGTGGCGTGTACATCGTAGGCGGGGTGATCCCACGGTTTGCCGATTTCTTTATCAACAGTGGTTTTGCCAAGAGTTTTGCTGACAAAGGCTGCATGAGTGACTACTTCAAGGGTATTCCGGTGTGGTTGGTGACGGCGCCGTATTCCGGGTTGACTGGAGCGGGTGTGGCGTTGGAGCAGGCTTTTGCGTAGGCAGTGATGGCCCGATCGCGAGCAAGCCCGCGATGAGGCCCTAGAGAGCACCCCATAACAACAAGGAGGCCCCCGTGAGCGTAATCAGTAAATCCATTCTCCTCGTCGACGACGATGAGGAAATCCGCGAGTTGCTGCAAACCTACCTCAGTCGCGCCGGCTTCCAGGTGCGGGGTGTGTCCAATGGCGCAGGGTTTCGCCAGGCCATGGACGAGGCACCGTGCGACCTGGTGATCCTCGACGTGATGCTGCCGGACGAAGATGGTTTCAGCCTCTGCCGCTGGGTGCGCCAACACCCGCGCCAGGCCCAGGTGCCGATCATCATGCTGACCGCCAGTTCCGATGAAGCCGACCGAGTGATCGGCCTGGAACTGGGCGCCGACGATTACATTGGCAAGCCTTTCAGCCCGCGTGAGTTGCAGGCCAGGATCAAGGCATTGCTGCGGCGCTGCCAGTTTGGCCAGGAGCGCAGCGGTGGTGATGTGCTGGTATTCGATGAGTGGCGGCTGGACATGATCAGCCACCGGCTGTTCCACCTCGACGGCGAGGAAGTCATCCTCTCCGGGGCCGATTTTGCCCTGCTCAAGCTGTTCCTCGATCATCCGCAGCAAATCCTTGATCGCGACACCATTGGCAACGCCACCCGAGGCCGCGACCTGATGCCTCTGGACCGGATTGTCGATATGGCTGTCAGCCGTCTGCGCCAACGCCTGCGCGATACCGAGAAACCTCCACGGCTGATCCGCACCGTGCGTGGCAGCGGTTACCAACTGGCGGCCAGTGTGGTTGCCAGCAATGCCCACTGAACGCCGGCGCATTCCGGTCCCGCGTTCATTATTGGGGCGCATGCTGCTGCTGACCCTGTTGGCCGTGCTGTTTGCCCAGGCCTTGTCCAGTGTGATCTGGGTGTCGCAGTTGCGCGCCACCCAGCTTGAAGGCCTGGTCACCAGTGCCCGTAGCCTGGCGCATTCGATGACTGCCAGCGTCAGTTATTTCCGCTCGTTGCCAGTGGCTTATCGGCCGCTGGTGCTGGACCAATTGCGCAGCATGGGCGGCACGCGTTTTGTGGTGACGCTCAATGACAAGCCGCTGGATATGGAAGTGCTGCCGCAAACGCCACGCAAGCTTGCGGTGCTCGGTGCCGTGGATGAAGTCTTGCGCCAGACCCTGGGCAGCAACGTGCATTTTTCGGTGGAGTTTGTCAGCGCCGAAGACCTGCGCATCTTCAATGCCGGCTTGAAACTCGATGAGCTGCCACGTTCCTGGGCGCATTACGCGTTGACCCTGGAACCGGTCAATCCACCGGTGCTGGTCACGCAGATCCAGTTGGCGGCTGGCGAGTGGTTGTACATCGCATCGCTCTTGCCCGAGCCTTACACCAGCCTTGAAGAGCAAGGCCTGCCGTCCCAGCAAGTGTGGTTTATCGTGCTGACCAGCGGGTTTCTGCTGCTGTTTATCGGGTTGCTGGTGCATTGGCAAAGCCGCCCGCTCAAGCGTTTGGCACGCGCGGCGCGGGACCTGTCCCTGGGGGCCGACGTGGAGCCGGTGGCCGAAGGCGGCGGCAGCGAAGTGGTGGAAGTGGGCCGTGCGTTCAATGCCATGCGCGAACGGATCAGCCGCTACCTGACCGAGCGCAGCCAGTTGTTCAGTGCGATTTCCCACGACCTGCGCACCCCGATCACACGGCTGCGCTTGCGTGTGGAGTTGTTGGAGGACGAGAAGCTGCAAGCCAAGTTCGGCCGTGACCTGGACGAGCTGGAACTGCTGGTCAAAGGTGCGTTGCAGTGCGTCAAGGACACCGATATCCACGAGAACATCGAGCCGGTGGACCTCAATCATGTGCTCGACTGCCTGGTGGAGCCGTACCTGGCGCCCAATGGCAATGGGCGGGTGACCCAGCATGGTCGGGCGCTGACGGCCTATTCGGGCAAGCCGCTGGCGCTCAAGCGCTGCATTGGCAACCTGATCGACAACGCCTTGAAGTATGGGCAGAACGCCCATCTGCATATCGAAGACGATGGCGCGCAGTTCATCCTGCATGTGGATGACGAAGGACCGGGGGTGCCGGAGCAGCGCCTGGAACAGGTCTTTGAACCGCACTTTCGCCTGGCCGGGCAGCAGCAGGGCTATGGCTTGGGGTTGGGGATTGCGCGCAACATCGCCCACAGCCATGGCGGCGAAGTCAGCCTGCAGAATTTGCGCGAAGGTGGCCTACGGGTGACCTTGCAGTTGCCCCGCACACCCGATTGAAGCGGTGGGTCAGATGCTTTGGCGCAGTCTGGCTAAATCTCTAAGCGGCGGCGCGCCAAACAGGCGGCTGTATTCCCGGCTGAACTGCGATGGGCTTTCATACCCCACCCGATAACCGGCCGCCGAGGCTTCCAGGCCCTCGGCGATCATCAGCCGCCGTGCTTCCTGCAAACGCAGCTGCTTCTGGTACTGCAACGGGCTCATGGCGGTGATGGCCTTGAAGCGGTGATGCAGGGTCGACACGCTGAGATTCACTTCCCTGGCCAAGTCATCGATGCGCAGCGGCTGCTCGTAGTTGCTGTTCAACCAGGTGATCGCACGGCTGACCCGGTGGCTCTGACTGTTGGCCACGGCGATTTCATACAGCCGATAACCCTGGGGCCCACGCAGCAAACGGTAGAGAATTTCGCGGTTGATCAATGGCGCCAGCATCGCAATGTCTTTGGGCGTATCCAGCAAACGCGCCAGGCGCAGTACGGCGTCGAGCAGTTGGGTGTCGATCTGGTCGACATACATCCCACGGGATGTCGGGCGCGTGGGCACCCCCATCGGGCCGGCTTCGGCAATCAAGGCAGTCAGTTGCGCCGGGTCGATATTGATCCGTACCGACAGGTTAGGATCTTCGGGCGTGGCATCAATGATCCGCCCGGCCACCGGCATCGCGACCGAGAACACCAGGTAGTTGAGCGGGTCATAGGCAAAGATTTCATCGGCCAGGCGTACTTCCTTGCTGCCGTTGGCGAGGATGCACAGGGCGGGTTCCACCAGCACCGGCATGAAGTCGCGCGGTGTGTTGTGGCGGTTGAGGTACAGCGAGGTGATCGCCGTGCCGTAGGAACCGTCTTCCCAGGTATGCCGGTGCACAATGCCGGCCAGTTCGGCGCGCTGCTTCTCCATTTCGGCATCGAGGGGAATGGGCGGGTGTTCGGGCGACGGCATGGGGCGTCCTCTGCATGCTTCTTGGATGGGCTTAGCTTAGCGGTGGCAGTTGCAATCGCGTTATGTCGATTCTGCACAATCCTTGCCTGATCCTGCGGCGTCTCTTGAATCAGGCAAGCAATACGGCCTGTCATCTGCCTGAAACAAGGCGTATGGACTCTGAGTAAAGCCTGGGGCCGAACTGTCTATCTACGCCTCTGGCAGGATTGTGCAATAAGCCAGCAGGAATCGACTAACTCTGCCCGCACCCGCGCCCGTATCTTTGATCCTGTGGCAACACGCCCTCACAGTGCTTGCCGAGCATCACTTCTCAACGGGAGAGTCGAACATGTCCACCCCCATTCCCGCGAGCCATATGGCCTTTATCCGCGCCTGTAGCGGGTGCAGCACCGAACTGGGTGCACGCTTGAGCAGTTTGATCGAACCGGGCCGCCAGGCTCAGGGTTGCCTGCAGTTCTCGTTGCAGCATTCCCAGATTGACCCCGACGTATGGCTGGTTTCAGGTTTCTGGAGCAGCGAGCAAGCCATGAGTGCCTACTTCAGCTCGCCGGCCCTGATGTTGTTTACCGAGTTGTTGAACGACAGGGTCGTGCGCAGCATGGACTTCCGGACCTTCACCGACGCGTCTGCCCTGGATGCCTACGGCGAGTACCTGCAACTGGCCGGTTAGGGTTTAGAATGGCCGACTTTCCATTGGCCAGGACCTGCAACATGGCACGTAAAGAGTTTGCCCACCACGAAGCTGTTTCCGCCCTCGTGCGCGAAGACCAGGGTGGCTATAGCGCCGCCATTGCCGTCAAGGCACTGGATGGCATGAGCGCACCGCGCTTTCACAAGATCCTTGATGGCCAACTGTTCAAGACTGCCGATGACGCCGATGATGCGGCGGCCCAGCAATTGGAGCGCTTGATCGATATCGATGAAGAGGGCCAGTTGGCCTGGGCGACCGCAACCAACTAAAGCACACCACCGCTCCCACAGTTTTGATTGCATTTCAGTCAGGGTTTGGTGGCGCCTGGGCGGTACATCTTGAACAGCGCTTGCGGGCCCAGTTGGAAGTAATCCGCCGGGCCGCCACCGCGTAAAATCGGCTCGGCAGCAGCGGTGTCGTACACCCCGTCCTTGAGCAGCCACTTGGCGATATGCACCGCGACCACTTCGCCGAGCACCAGCCAGCTAGGTACCAGTTCCTTGTCGGCCCGTTGCAGTTGAATGATCTGCGTGACCTTGCACTCGAACGACACCGGGCTCTCGCCCACCCGTGGTACGGCAATCACCTTGGACGCTACCGGCGTCAGCCCGGCCAGTTCAAACTCGTTGACCTCAGGTGAAACGGCAGCGCAGCTCTGGTTCATCTGCTCGGCCAGTGGGCGCGTGGCCAGGTTCCAGACAAACTCGCCGGTCTGTTCGATATTCTTCAGGCTGTCTTTGCGCCCGACGCTGGAAAAACCAATGATCGGTGGAATGTAGTTGAATGCGTTGAAAAAACTGTAGGGCGCCAGGTTCAGGCGGCCTTCGTTGTCCTGGGACGAAATCCAGCCAATCGGCCGTGGGCCGACGATGGCATTGAACGGGTCGTGGGGCAGGCCGTGGCCGTTGGCGGGTTCGTAGAAGTGGATGTCGTCAGGCATGGCCGGTGTTCCTGTTGCGGGGAAAAGCGCAATAGTGCAACCCCAAGGGCAAGATTTCCACAGACCGTATGGAATTTTCATTCATCGCCCACCTATTTTTCACAGCTGCACGGCCAGTCTGCACGCCAGGTCGATACCCCCCATGAGTCGGCCTTTCGAGACTGAACTCTGGAGCCTTCTGCACAATGAACAAACTTCCTCAGATCACCCTGGCGTTCTGGGTCATGAAAATCTGTGCGACCACCCTGGGCGAAACCGCTGGGGACTTGTTGTCGATGACCCTGAACGTCGGGTATGCGATCAGTTCGATGATCCTGCTCAGTGTGTTCCTGATCACCTTGCTGACACAGTTGTGGTCGAAAACCTACAACCCGGTGCTGTACTGGATCGTAATCCTGTCGACGAGCACGGCGGGCACCACAATGTCTGACTTTATGGATCGTACCCTGGGCCTTGGGTACGCTTCTGGTTCGATGATCCTGATTGTGCTGTTGCTGATGATCTTTGCCCTCTGGCACTTGAGCGGCGATTCGTTGAACGTGAACAAGGTCCAGACCCCGCGTGGCGAGCTGTTTTACTGGGTCGCCATCCTGCTCTCCAACACTTTGGGCACGGCGCTGGGGGATTTCCTCGCCGATGACTCGGGGCTGGGCTTTGCCGGGGGCGCCATGTTGATCGGCGCGAGCATCCTGCTGGTGGTGGCGCTCAAGTACTGCACGACGGTTTCGTCGGTGGTGTTGTTCTGGGTCGCGTTTGTACTGACCCGTCCCTTTGGTGCGACCCTTGGGGACTTCCTGACCAAACCCCATGAAAAGGGCGGCCTGGACTTTGGCACCGTTGGCTCGTCGGCGGTGTTGGCGGCGGTGCTGCTGGTGATGATCGCCGGCGCCTGGTATGTACAGCGCAGGGATAGCCGCCAGCCGGTGGCAGAGCTTTCCTGACACGATGAAAAAAGGGGCCATGTCATTGGCTGACATGGCCCCTTTTTTACACCAGGCGAACGGTCAGTCCGTGGTAATCCGCGAGTGCTTGCGGGTGTCTTTCATGGTGATGTAGACCAGCAACGACACGGCAATACACGCCGTCACATACCAGTAGTAGCCGGTTTCCATGCCGATACTCTTGAACCACAGGGCGATGTATTCAGCGGTACCGCCGAAGATCGACACAGTCAGCGCGTAAGGCAGGCCTACACCCAGTGCGCGGATTTCGGTAGGGAACAGTTCGGCCTTCACCACGGCATTGATCGAGGTGTAGCCGCTGACGATGATCAGCGCCGCCATGATCAGGAAGAACGCGCCCCACCAGGTCTGCACGGTGTGCAGGGTGGTGAGGATCGGTACGGTGAATAGCGTCCCGAGGATACCGAAGGCGATCAGGATCGGCCGGCGACCAATCTTGTCCGACAGGCCGCCGACGATCGGTTGCAGGCACATGAACAGGAACAGTGTGGCTGCAGAAATGGTGGTGGAGTCGGAAATGCTCATGCCGACGGTGTTCACCAGGTACTTCTGCATGTAGGTGGTGTAGGTGTAGAAGGCCAGGGTGCCGCCCATGGTCAGGCCGACCACGGTCATCAGTTCCTTGGGGTGGCGCATCAAGGTGCGCATGGCGCTTTCCTTGGCTTTTTCCTTCTTGGTGAACGATTCGGTTTCTTCCATGCCGCGTCGCAGGTACAGCGCTACGACCGCACACAGGGCGCCAATGGCGAACGGGATACGCCAGCCCCAGGCGTACAGTTGTTCGGTAGTCAGGGTTTGTTGCAGCACGATCAGCACGCCGAGGGCTATGAGCTGGCCGGAGATCAGGGTCACGTACTGGAAGCTGGAGTAGAAACCACGACGTTCTTTGGTCGCCATCTCGCTGAGGTAAGTGGCTGAGGTGCCGTATTCGCCGCCGACCGACAGGCCCTGCAGCAAACGGGCAAATACCAGCAGGATCGGCGCGCCGATGCCGATGACTTCATAGCCAGGGCTCAGGGCAATCAGCAATGAGCCGAAGCACATTAGGTAGACCGAGGCCATCAAGGCCTTTTTACGCCCGACTTTGTCAGCGTAGAGGCCCATCAACCAGCCGCCAATCGGGCGCATCAAAAAGCCCACGGCGAAGATCGCGGCGGTGTTGAGCAGTTGGGCAGTGGTGTCGCCTTTGGGGAAGAAGGCTTTGGCGAAGTACAGCGAGAAGGCGGCGTAGACGTACCAGTCGTACCACTCGACCATGTTGCCGACCGATCCGCTGAAGATCGACTTGATCCGGCTGGAGGTAGTGCGTTCTTTTGCCGGCACGGCAGCCGACCCCAGAGGCAGGGAATTGGAGTTATCCATTGAAGGATCCTTCATGTCATTGTTTTTGTGGAGCGCGCGTCAGCGCAGCCTGGTTGGGGCTATAGCAGGAGCTGTGCCAATTGGCTGAAGGCCCGTTCTAGAAGGGTGTAGGAATTTTTTTGAGCGGAAAGCCGCTGATGATTTTTTGGTGGTGAGCGGAAATCCGCTTATGGCGGTTGTCCTCATGAGCCCCCTCAATCCATCGCAAGAAACATCTCCCGGGTCAGCCCATGCCGCTGCATCTTTTCATTGAAGGTGCGCCGTGGCAGTTGCAGCTCGGCCAGCACGGCCTTGATATCGCCTTTATGCCGGGTCAATGCGGCTTTCAGGCAGTGGGCCTCGAACGCTTCCTGCTGCGCGGCCAGGGATTGCCCTGCCTCGATACCTTCCGGCTCCGGTTCACCCAGGCCCAGCACCTGGCGTTCGGCAACGTTGGCCAACTCGCGCACGTTGCCCGGCCAGTCATGGCTCAGCAGCCGCCCCAGTTGCGGCCCGCTGAGTGGCGCGGCATCCCGGCCCAGGCGCTCGGCGGCGCTCTGGGTGAAGTGTTCGAACAGTAGCGGAATGTCTTCGCGGCGCTCGCGCAACGGCGGCAGGCGCAATTGCGCAACGGTCAGGCGATAAGCCAGGTCTTCACGAAAGCGGCCGGCGCGGGCTTCGTCCAGCAGGTCGGGCTTGGTCGCGGCGATGATGCGCAGGTCCACCTTGATGCTCTGGTTGGAGCCCAGGCGTTCGAGTTTCTGCTCCTGCAGCACCCGCAGCAGCTTGACCTGCTGGGCCAGGGGCATGCTTTCGATCTCGTCGAGAAACAGCGTGCCGCCGTCGGCGTACTCCAGTTTGCCGATGCGCTTGCCCTGGGCGCCGGTGAAGGCGCCGCTTTCATGGCCAAACAGTTCGGCTTCAAACAGTTGCTCGGGGATCGCCGCACAGTTGAGGGCGACAAACGGCTTCTTCGCCCGGGGGCCGAAGTCGTGCAGGCAACGGGCGACCAACTCCTTGCCGCTGCCGGTTTCGCCACGGATCAGCACGTTGACCGGCAAGGCCGCCAAATCCAGGACTTGGCGTCGCAACGTTTGCAGGCTGCGGGACACCCCCAGCAGGCTCGATTCGAGCTTGGCCCGATGATCGGCCTGTTGGTGCAGGCGGCGGTTTTCCAGGATCAGGCCGCGCTTGTCCAGGGCTCGGCGCAGGCCGGCGAGCAGGGCGTCGGGGCTGAAGGGCTTTTCGAGGAAATCGTAGGCGCCGTCGCGCATGGCTTCGACGGCCATGGGGACGTCGCCATGACCGGTCAGCAGGATCACCGGCAGGTCGGCATCGCGTCGTTGCACCTCGGCCAGCAGCTCCAGGCCACTGAGGCCCGGCATGCGCACGTCACTGAGAATCACCCCGGGGAAATCCCTGGGCAGGTGAGCCAGGCAGTCCTCGGCACGGCTGAACAGTTGCACCTCAAAACCAGAGAGGCTCAGCCACTGTTCGACGGCCGTGCGGATGCTGGCCTCGTCATCAACCACGATCACCGCGTTCAGCATAGGTCCGGCGCCTCCAGCGCAATGGGCAGGGTCAGGGTGAAGACGGCGCCGTCGCCGTGGTTGGCAGCACTCAAGCGTCCCCCCAGTTCATGCACGATAGCGTAGGACACCGCCAACCCGAGCCCGAGGCCGTCACCCACCGGTTTGGTGGTGAAGAACGGGTCGAACACATTATTCAGGTGTTCCTCGGCAATGCCGCCGCCGCTGTCGCTCACACTCAAGTGCCACAGTTGTTGATCGGCATGCAGGCGGATTTCCAGGCGTTTGTGCGGCGCGTTGGCCATGGCATCGAGGGCATTGCGCAACAGGTTGATCAGCACTTGTTCGAGGCGAATGGCATCACCACGCACCCAGGCTGGGCGGGTCAGGTCGAGCACGATGCTGATGGCTTCGTCGCGCAGGCGGGCGTCGAGCAAATGCAGGGACTGGTCGACCACGGTCGCCAGGTCCAGGCGTTCGCGCAGGCCGCTGGGGCTTTTGCGGGCGAAGGTCTTGAGGTGGCCAGTGAGGCCTGCCATGCGGGTGAGCATATCGTCCAGGGGCGTCAGCGCCTGGTAAGCGTCATCGATGCGCCCGTGATCGAGCAGCAGGCGCAAGGTGGCCAGTTGCATGCGCTGGGCAGTCAGTGGCTGGTTGATTTCATGGGCCAGGGCCGCAGACATCTGTCCCAGTGCTGCCAGCTTGGCCGATTGCACCAGGCCATCCTGGGCGGTGCGCAAGGCCTGGGTGCGCTCTTCCACCAGGCGCTCCAGTTCTTCGCGGCTGCGCTGGCGCAAACGGGCCAGGCGCCAGCGTTGGGTCAGGAACAACAGCAGGAACACCAGTGCCAGCCACAGGCCGGCGGCGGCGAGCCCAGCATTACGCTGATCTTCAAAGGCGACCTGGGGTTTGCGCAGTAAGTGCAGGGTCCAGCCTTCGGCTTTGAGGGGCAGGGATTCCCAGATGTAGTTGGCGTTGCCTGCGGGGCCGGCCACACGCACCAGGTGACTGTTTTCGTCGAAGCGCTGCAAGGTCTGAGTGTCCAGGGGCAGCAGTTGTTTCTTGTCGTATTGGCGCGTGGCCTTGAGTTCAGCCAGATCGTTGGCCGACAGCGGGCGCAGGTTGCGGTAACGCCATCCGGGTTTATTGGCGATAAATACAATGCCCCGTGCATCACTGACCAGCAGCAGGTCATCGCCCTGGGCCCACTCGCGTTCCAGTTCCGGGAACTCCAGCTTGACCACCATGGCGCCAATGAACTGCTCCTGCTCATCCACTACCGCGCAGGAAAGGAAATACCCCGGGATCCCGGTGGTCACCCCCACCGCATAAAAACGCCCGGTGCCCTGGCTGCGGGTCTGGCTGAAGTAGGGGCGAAACGCATAGTTGTGGCCGACATAGCTGCTGGGCAGGCGCCAGTTACTGGCAGCCACGGCCAGCCCGGTACGGTCCATCAATTCCAGGGTCGAAGACTGCGCGGCGCCGTTGATACGTTCCAGCTTGTGGTTGAGCACGTCCTGGGTCGCCGGATCCAGTGGGCCTTTCAAGGCGCGGATCATTTCCGAATCCAGGGCCAGCACGGCGGGCAGGGCGCGGTAACGTTCGATCAGGGTGTGCAAGGAGTTGGCATACAGTGCCAACTGCTGGTTCGCGCGCCCGGCATCGTCCACCAGTGACTGGCGTTCGGCCTGGCGGATGGCCACGCTGGCCGCCAGGACGGCACCGGCAATAATCAGCAGGGAGTAGAAGGTCAGACGCAATGGGCGAGGGATCGCGATCATACGAGAATGAGCAGCTGCAGTAGGGGGCGAGCACCATAACATGTGCTGCTTGGATCTTGTGGCGAACGGGCTGGTGTGACAGCTGGGCTTGTGTGGGAGAGGGCTTGCTCGCGAAAGCAGTGTGTCATTCAACGCATCCAGCGCCTGATTCAGCGCTTTCGCGAGCAAGCCCGCTCCCACATGACTGCGTTTGCAGCGACCACAAAAAAGGCGACTGCGGCATGGAGCCACAGTCGCCTTTTATCCTTGCTGGGAGGTGCTTACTGCACTTCTACCGCCAGGCTCTCACTGATCTTTTGCTGCCAGATGGCAGGACCTGTGATGTGTACCGACTCACCGTTGCTGTCGACTGCAACAGTCACCGGCATGTCTTTGACGTCGAACTCGTAGATCGCTTCCATGCCCAGTTCGGCGAACGCCACCACACGCGACTTCTTGATGGCTTGCGCCACCAGGTAAGCCGCGCCGCCGACGGCCATCAGGTACACGGCCTTGTGGTCCTTGATTGCTTCGATGGCGGTCGGGCCACGCTCGGATTTGCCGATCATGCCCAGCAGGCCAGTCTGTTCAAGGATCTGGCGGGTGAACTTGTCCATCCGCGTAGCAGTGGTCGGGCCAGCCGGGCCAACCACTTCTTCGCGCACCGGATCGACCGGGCCGACGTAGTAGATGAAACGACCCTTGAGGTCGACCGGCAGGGTTTCGCCCTTGTTCAGCATCTCGACCATGCGCTTGTGCGCTGCGTCGCGACCGGTGAGCATCTTGCCGTTGAGCAGCACGGTTTCGCCCGGTTTCCAGCTCTGCACATCTTCCGGGGTCAGGGTGTCGAGGTTGACCCGACGCGCCGACGGGCCGGCTTCCCAGACGATTTCCGGGTAGGCGTCCAGAGGTGGCGCTTCCTGGGCAACCGGGCCGGAACCGTCGAGCACAAAGTGCGTGTGACGGGTGGCAGCGCAGTTGGGGATCATGCACACCGGCAGGGAGGCGGCGTGGGTCGGGTAGTCCATGATCTTCACGTCGAGCACGGTGGTCAGGCCACCCAGGCCCTGGGCACCGATGCCCAGTTGGTTGACCTTCTCGAACAGCTCCAGGCGCATCTCTTCGATACGGTTGGACGGGCCGCGCTTTTTCAGCTCGTGAATGTCGATGGATTCCATCAACACTTCCTTGGCCATCACTGCGGCTTTCTCGGCGGTGCCGCCGATGCCGATGCCGAGCATGCCCGGTGGGCACCAGCCGGCGCCCATGGTCGGAACGGTCTTGAGCACCCAGTCGACGATCGAGTCGGACGGGTTGAGCATGGCCATTTTCGACTTGTTCTCGGAACCGCCACCCTTGGCCGCCACGTCCACTTCCACGGTGTTACCCGGGACGATGGAGTAGTGGATCACCGCAGGGGTGTTGTCCTTGGTGTTCTTCCTGCTACCTGCCGGGTCGGCGAGGATCGAGGCCCGCAGGACGTTTTCCGGCAGGTTGTAGGCGCGACGCACGCCTTCGTTGATCATGTCGTCCAGGCTCATGGTGGCGCCATCCCAGCGCACGTCCATGCCGACACGGACGAACACGGTGACGATCCCGGTGTCCTGGCAGATCGGGCGGTGGCCGGTGGCACACATGCGCGAGTTGATCAGGATCTGGGCCATGGAGTCACGGGCTGCCGGCGATTCTTCGCGCAGATAGGCCTCGTGCATCGCCTGGATGAAGTCAACGGGGTGGTAGTAGGAAATGAATTGCAGGGCGTCGGCAACGCTCTGAATCAGGTCGTCTTGCTTGATCACGGTCATGAGTCGCGCTCCTCTATAAGGGAACATTCAATAAAGGTGGCTTCAGTGTTGCGTCGGTCGGCTGAAGCCACCTTTCCAAGGCACGCCAAGTGGTGCAGGCGCGACGCTAAAAAGGCGCGGCAGTATAACCCGGCGCGGTGGCCGATACACCCGACGATGGTCACGAATGGCTGGCTCGATTTAGCTGTAGGAGCGAGCTTGCTCGCGAAAAACGTGAATCTGGTGGGTTTCGTCAGACAGCCCGCGCTATCGTTAGCGACATTCGCGAGCAAGCTCGCTCCTACAGTTGAAGAGTTTTATGCCTGAACTGCACGTCGGCGCACGCCACTGGTCGGTTTCCACCGGCAGCAATCTGCTGGATGCCTTGAACCAGGCCGGTGTGGCCGTTCCCTACAGCTGCCGCGCCGGAAGTTGCCACGCTTGCCTGGTGCGGTGCCAGGGTGAGGTCGAGGACAAGCAGCCCGATGCCTTGAGCCCGGCACAACGCCAGGACGGTTGGCGCCTGGCCTGCCAGTGCCAGGTCACGGGTGACGTGCAGGTTGAAGCCTTTGACCCCTTGCGCGATGGTGCAGCGGCAACGGTACTGAGCGCGGACTGGTTGAGCCCGACGGTGCTGCGCCTGCGCCTGCAACCGGAGCGTGGGCTGCGTTATCGGGCCGGCCAGCACCTGGTGTTGTGGGCGGGTACGGTGGCGCGGCCATATTCCCTGGCCAGCCTGCCCCAGGACGATCCGTTCCTGGAGTTCCACCTTGATTGCCGCTTGCCCGGCGAGTTCAGTGATCTTGCTCGGCAGCTACAGGCCGGTGATCAACTGCGCCTGGGCGAACTGCGCGGCGGGGCGTTGCACTACGATCCGGACTGGCAATCCCGGCCGCTGTGGCTGCTGGCATCCGGCACCGGCCTGGCCCCCTTGTGGGGCGTGTTGCGCGAAGCCTTGCGCCAGGATCACCAGGGCGCCATCCGCGTGATTCACCTGGCTCATGATACGGGCGCGCATTATCTGGCCGAACCCCTGGCCCAGCTTGCCGCCAGCCATGACAACCTCACCGTCGAGCTGTGGACAGCGGCGCAGTTGGCCGGTGCTTTGGCGCAACTGCGGCTTGTTTCCCGGCAAACCCTGGCCTTACTCTGCGGGCATCCCGACAGTGTCGAGGCCTTTTCCAAGCGCCTGTTCCTGGCGGGCCTGCCGCGTAATCAACTGCTGGCCGATGTGTTCCTGCCCCGTGGTTGAGCGCTGATTCCAATCTGCGAGACTCACCATGACCGATGCCATTGTGCTGCAACGTGACCGTGGGCTGCTGATTCTGCAGCTCAATCGCCCCGACAAGAAAAACGCCCTGACCCGCGCCATGTACCATCAGTTGGCCGAGGCGTTGGAGCAGGCTGATGCTGATAACACGGTCAATGCGGTACTGATCCAGGGCAGCAGCGAGTGTTTTACCGCCGGCAACGACATTGGCGATTTCTTGCAACAACCGCCTACGGACCTGGACAGCCCACCGTTCCTCTTCATGAAAAGCCTGCTTAATTGCCGCAAACCGGTGATCGCTGGCGTGGCCGGTGCTGCGGTGGGCATTGGCACGACGCTGTTGCTGCATTGCGACCTGGTGTATGTCAGCCGCGATGCCCGGTTGCGCATGCCGTTCGTCAACCTGGGGCTGTGCCCGGAGTTTGGCTCCAGCCTGATCCTGCCGCGTTTGCTTGGGCATGCGAAGGCTGCCGAATTGTTGCTGCTGGGCGAAGGATTCAGCGGCGAGCAAGCAGCGCAGTGGGGCATTGCCACACAAGCGCTGGACAGTGGCGAAGCCGCGCTGGCCAAGGCGCGGGAGGTGGCCGAGCGTTTCGAGAGCCTGGCGCCGGGCGCGGTGCAGATCAGCAAACAGTTGATGAAGAGCGTTGATCGCGAGCAGTTGCGCCAGGTGATCGAGGAGGAGGGCGCGCTGTTTACCCAGCGGTTGAGGTCGCCGGAGGCGATTGCGGCGTTGTCGGGGTTTATTGCCCAGCGCTGAAATCGAAGTGGCTGGACTGACGCTTTCGCGGGCAAGCCCGCTCCCACATGGGGATGCATTTCAAGTGTGGGAGCGGGCTTGCCCGCGAAAGCGCCAGTGCAACCACCACCTCACCCTGATTAGAAATGCAAAAGGCCCTGTCACTCACATGACAGGGCCTTTGCTTTCAGCAGGTCACTCAGACCATCTTGTCGCCAACATGCAGGATCTTCATGCCGTTGGTGCCACCGATGGTGTGATAGCTGTCACCTTTGGTCAGGATCACCCAATCGCCTTTCTCCACAACGCCACGCTTGAGCAGTTCGTCGATGGCAGCCTGGCTGACTTGCTCAGGCGGCAGGGACGCCGGGTCGAACGGTACGGTGTACACGCCACGGAACATGGCCGCACGGGCCTGGGTTTCGCGGTGCGGGGAGAACGCGTAGATCGGGATCGAGGAGCGGATACGCGACATGATCAACGGCGTGTAGCCACTTTCGGTCAAGGCGATGATCGCCTTTACACCCGGGAAGTGGTTGGCGGTGTACATGGCGGCCAGGGCGATGCTCTGGTCGCAGCTTTCGAACACTTTGCCGATGCGGTGGCTGGAGGTCTTGCTGGTCGGGTGCTTTTCGGCGCCGACACAGATACGCGCCATGGCCTGGACCGCTTCCAGCGGGTACGGGCCGGCAGCACTTTCCGCCGAGAGCATCACGGCGTCGGTGTAGTCGAGCACGGCGTTGGCCACGTCGGACACTTCGGCACGGGTCGGCATCGGGTTCTGGATCATCGACTCCATCATCTGGGTCGCCACGATCACCGCTTTATTGTGGCGACGAGCGTGCAGGATGATTTTCTTCTGGATGCCGATCAGCTCAGCATCACCGATTTCCACGCCGAGGTCGCCGCGGGCAACCATCACTGCGTCGGATGCCTTGATCAGGCCGTCGAGGGTTTCGTCGTCGGCCACGGCTTCGGCGCGCTCGATCTTCGCCACCAGCCAGGCGGTACCGCCGGCCTCGTCGCGCAGTTGGCGGGCGTATTCCATGTCGGCGGCGTCGCGTGGGAAGGACACGGCGAGGTAGTCCACTTCCATTTCGGCGGCGAGCTTGATGTCAGCCTTGTCTTTTTCAGTCAGGGCTGGCGCGGTCAAGCCACCACCACGACGGTTGATGCCTTTGTGGTCGGACAGCGGGCCGCCGATGATCACGGTGCAGTTCAGCTCGGTGACGGTGGCGGTGTCGACGCGCATGACCACTCGGCCATCGTCCAGCAGCAGTTCGTCGCCGACGCCGCAATCCTTGACCAGGTCCGGGTAGTCGATACCCACGACTTGCTGGTTGCCTTCGGTCAGCGGATGGCTGGTGGAGAAGGTGAACTTGTCACCGATCTTCAGCTCGATGCGCTTGTTGGCGAATTTGGCGATCCGGATCTTCGGACCTTGCAGGTCACCCAGCAGCGCGACGAAGCGGCCATGCTTGGCGGCGATGTCACGTACCAGCTTGGCGCGAGCCTTGTGCTCGTCCGGGGTGCCGTGGGAGAAGTTCAGACGGGCAACGTCCAGGCCAGCCAGAATCAGCTGTTCGAGGACTTCCGGCGAGTTACTGGCCGGGCCAAGGGTGGCGACGATTTTGGTACGACGGACGGACATGCACGGACTCCTGAGTTCTAGCGCTGGGGAAGGCTACTATGCTCTTTGGCTGTAGTCATTGTTCGTTTGCACTACTTATTATCGATTCGCTTGTTTTCACTCTAAGGAGCGGGACGAACAACCCTGAAGATTTTCGCCCAAGGGTCGATACACTGCTCAAGACAGGAGAACACCCCATGCGAGTTTTGATCATTGCTGCCCTGGCCGTCAGTGTTGTCGGCTGTACCCGTTGGTCGATGGACCATCATTTGAACAATGCCTACCGTGCCTACAACGTAGGCGACTGCGAACGGGTCACGTTGGAGTTGTCCCAGGTCGACCGTGAAAGCCGCTCCCGTCGCTACGTGCAGCCGGAGGTCTCGATGCTGCGTGGGCAGTGCCTGGAGCGGCAGAAGTTGTTTGTGGACGCGGTGCAGACCTATCAGTTCATCATCAGCCAATACCCGGCGAGCGAATACGCGTTCCGCGCTCGCGCACGCCTGGACACGCTGCAACAACTGGGGCATTACCCCGGTGCAAGCCCGGCACGAGCACGCCCAGCAGCCTTGTAATGACATTTGTCATTTCATAGCTGGCCTCTTGCCAGAGTTAGGCTATTCTTTGGATGTCCGTTTGTACAACTTTCAAGTCAAACAGATATAAAACCCGAGTTTCGGCGCAGCTAACGTGATGTCGTACCGAGATCCAGGGAGAGCGGGGCGTTGCAGGCAGCGCTCCGACCCGTATCACAGGAGCGGCCAGAGTCATGGCCATTGGACGGCGATCTCAGCATGTTTACCGACCGACGAATTGAGCGGCATCAATTGCCCGGCTTTTTACAGGTATTCAACCGCTTCACGGATAAGCCCATCGGTTACTTGGGCAACATCTCCAGTGAAGGGCTGATGCTGATCAGCCAATTACCCATGATGGTCAACGTGGATTTTGAGCTGCGCTTGAAAATCCCCGGACCTGAGGGGGATATGCATGCCATTGATTTTACGGCCACTTGCCTGTGGAGTCGTGAAGATATTAACCCCCTACATTACGATTCGGGGTTCATCCTGCTGCAGGCACCCGCCGAGTACGGGCAACTGATGGTCGCGTTGTTGCAGTACTTCAGTTTTTACCCCTTGCAGACTTCGGCCTAGCGCCATACGCCCTTCATAGCACGCCGGCTTTTTTCCAACCCAGGTAACGGGTGACCAGGTCGGCTCCCAGGTCCGAGGGGTGGGCATCCAGCACCGCCAGGCCCTGCGCTTTCAGGCGGTCATGCAGTTCTTCCCGGGCATTGAGGTAGTCGACACTGCCACAGTAGGCCAGCGCTTGCGGTAGGGTTTGCACGGGGGCCTGGCGCACTTGATCCAGCACTTCTTCGCGCAGGCTCGCGACCAATACCCGATGCTGGCGACCGATGCGCTTGACTGCGGTAAGCAGATCCTCGTCGTCTTCATCACGCAGGTTGGTCACGACAATCACCAGCGCCCGGCGTTTCTGGCGGGCCAGCAGTTGATTGGCCGCGCCCTGGTAGTCAACGGCTCGTCGGGTGGTGTCCAGGTCGTATACCGCGTTGAGCAACTGGTTCAATTGGCCACTGCCCTTGACCGGCGCCAGGTAGCGCGGCTGGTCGCTGGCGAAGGTACACAGGCCCACGGCATCGCCCTGGCGCAAGGCTACATAGCTGAGCAGCAGGCAGGCGTTGAGGGCGTGGTCGAAATGCGACAGTTCGCCGTCCTGGCTACGCATCCTCCTGCCGCAATCGAGCATGAAGACAATCTGCTGGTCGCGTTCATCCTGGTATTCCCGGGCAATCGGCGTGCGTTGCCGTGCGGTAGCCTTCCAGTCGATCTGGCGCAGGCTGTCACCCTCGCGAAACTCCCGCAGTTGATGAAACTCCAGGCCCAGGCCGCGACGCTGGCGCTGGCGTACACCCAGTTGGCTGAGCCAGTTATCCACGGCGAGTAACTGAGCACCGTACAGGCGGGCAAAATCCGGATAGACCCGTGTGGCATCCTTGACCGGCACCTGGCGTTTTGCTGTCCACAATCCCAGGGGGCTGGGCAGGTGCACCTCACAGCGTTCGAAGCTGAAATGCCCGCGGCTCAAGGGTCGCAGGCGGTAGCCCAGGTCACTGTGCTCACCGGGGCGCAGGGCGATGGACTGCGGCAGGTTTTGCATGCTCAATCCATCCGGTACGTGATCAAACACCTTCAGGATCAGCGGCTGTGGATAGTCATGCTCCAGGGTAATCCGCACCTCGCTCCAGCGCCCCAAAGCCAGGCTGCCCGGCATCTGCCGGCGCAGGCGTGGCGAGGGGCGGCGCTTGAGGCGGGCCGCATCGAGCAATGTCAGCAACAACAGCGCCAGGAGCAGGCCCCAGGCCACGGAGTGCAGGGTGACCGGCACCTTGAATTGCAGGGCCATGGCCGTTCCGAGGGCGATGTTCAGACCCAGCAACACCGCGAGCCAGGCCAGCAACAGGCGAGTGGGTCTCATGGGCAGGTCACTGGCGGGGTGCCGACACTTGGTCGAGCAGTTGGGTCAGCACCTGATCCACTTCCAGCCCTTCGATATCCAGCTCCGGGGCGATGCGTACCCGATGGCGCAACACCGCTAGCGCGCAGCTCTTGATGTCGTCCGGGGTCACGAATTCGCCACCGCGCAGCAGGGCGCGGGCGCGGGCACCACGGACCAGGGCGATGGAGGCCCGCGGTCCGGCGCCAAGGATCAGGCCGGGCCAGGTGCGGGTGGTGCGGGCCAGGCGTACGGCGTAGTCGAGTACCTGCTCATCCAGGGCCAGCTCACTGGCGACCTGCTGTAACAGCAGCACATCCTTGGCCTGGAGCACGGTGCGCAGAGGCTGTACGTCGAGCATGTCGGCGCGGGATGAACGGGTCACTTCACGCACCATATCCAGCTCTTGCTGCGCGTTCGGGTAGTCCATGCGCACCTTGAGCATGAACCGGTCGAGTTCGGCCTCAGGTAGCGGGTAAGTGCCTTCCTGCTCGATGGGGTTCTGGGTGGCCAGCACCATAAAGGGTTGGCCGATAGGCAAGGCTTCGCCCTCAAGGGTGACCTGGCGTTCCTGCATGGCTTCGAGCAAGGCGGCCTGGGTTTTCGCCGGGGCCCGGTTGATCTCGTCCGCCAGTAGCAGGTGGGTGAACAACGGCCCTTTGCGCAGCTTGAACTGTTCGGTGTGCAAGTCGTACACGGCATGACCTGTGACATCGCTGGGCATCAGGTCCGGGGTGAACTGGATACGTGCGAAGTCGCCGTCAAAGCAGCGGGCCAGGGCGCGTACCAGCAAGGTCTTGCCCAGGCCGGGAACGCCTTCGAGCAGTACATGGCCGCCGGCGATCAGCGCAGTCAGTACGTCATCGATCACCGCATCCTGGCCAATCACCGCCTTGCGCAATTCGGTGCGCAGCGCTTGGGCCAACTGGGTGGCCCGCCCGGTGTCGAGGGTGTTGGATAAGTCCACTGGAGAGTCGCTCATAGGGCATTCCTGAGAGTTTGCAGGCAGGCCACCTGGCGGCTGAAGTCGGCGCTGGAAAGCCGCTTTGCCGGGAGTGGGCCGAGGGCCTGGCTGATAATTGAAGCGGGTTGACGGGTCAGGCGTTCAAGGGCCTGCCATTGTCCGGCGGTATCCAGTTGCTCGAATCCGGGGTGGCGGCGGCGCGCGGTGCGCTGGATATCGCGCTGCAAGGCTTGCAGCAGGCTGTTTTGCCCGCTGCGGCGCAGCAGGAAGTCGGCACTGGCATTCAGGTGTTCCAGCAATTGGCGGCGGGCTTTCGGGGCCGGCGCCTGGATGGGCCCTTGGCGTACTCCGGCGCGCCACAACCCCAGCAGAATCAAGGCGGCGAGTGCCACCAGGGCCTGGGGGAAATAACGCAGCAACAGGCTGAACAGATTCTCGACATCAGTATTGGACAGCAGGGTGACATCGCTGCCCTGGGTCAGGTACCACAGTAGCCAGGCGTTGTCGTGCAAGCCGATGGCCGGGATTTTCCACAGCTCGCTGTCGGTGATCACGGTCACCCGACCGTGCCCGAGATTGAGTTGCATCAGGTGGCTGGACTTGGCGCTGTTGGCCGAAAACTGTGCAAGGTGCCTGGGGTCGATGAGGTTGAAGTCCGTGTCGAAACTGAAAAACGCCGGTGCGGTTTCGTTATCGACATAGAGCCGTGTCAGGTCCGGTTTCTTGCCCTTGCGAGCGGGAGCCGGCTGGTCGAAATCATCGCTGAAGGCCTGGCGCAACTGCAGTCGATCGAGCAGCAGGTCGCCGCTGTCCTGGGTTTCTTCATCCCAGATGGCTTCGGCCACCAGCAGCAGATGGCCGCCGGCCTTGGTCCACTCCAGCAGTTGTTCAACCTGGCGTGGGGTCATGTTACTGCGCTCGCTGAGCAACAGCAGGCTGCTGCCTTTGGCGGGCAGGGTGGCCAAGCGCTCCAGGTTTTGGGCGTGCTCGACGGCCAGGCCTTGCTGGCTGAGGAAATGTTCCGCAGCCAGGTAGGGATTGGCCTGGGCTTCGGGGGATGGCCCGCGATCGACGACTTCCTCATAGGGGATCGCCTTGTGCCAGGCGTAGAAGCCTCCTGCCGTCAGCAGGCACGCCAGGATCAACCCGAGCCAGATCAGCAGCCGGTTCATTGCGCGGCCTCGCTGTTGAACAAGCTGCGCCAATGGGTGCAGAGCTGTTGTTGGGCCAGGGGCGTCGGTACGCGATGGCCATAGGCGAGATTTTGCCAGTGCCGGGTCAGGTCGTCGCTGAACGCCAGCAGTTGTGGATGTTGCAAATGGCGCACGTGTTCCAGGACCTGACCTTCGGTGTCGGCGTTTTTCAGTGGCAGGTTGAAGTCATGCAGCAGCCGGCTAAGCAGGCCGCGATACAGCAGGCCAAGGGCTTCACGGGGTTGCGTGGCCCAGAGTTGCTCGGCGGCACTGGCGATATCGTCGGGCAAGGTTTCCACACCCATGTCCAGGCCGAATAGTTGTGACGGCATCGGTTGCGTTGGCGTGGGGCGGGCTGCGCGGCGACGGCTGACAAAGGCGTGCAACCAGTCGCGATAGCGCCAGGCGACCAGGCCAATACCTGCGATCAGCAGGCCCCACAACAGCACCTCCATGACGAGTGCCAGGGACTTGAATGTGTCGCTGTTGAGCTTTTTGAATAAGGACTCAAGCCAGGCAGGCAGCCGTGCATCACCTGTGGGCTTGGCTTTGTCGGTGGTCTTGTCCTCGCCAAAACGGTAGCGGGTAACGGTCTCTGGGTTCTTGAAGGGGGGGTGTTCCAGCAGGCGCTTGATCGCCTGGCTGGCGGCGGGCGTACTCAACGGTTTCGCGGGCTGGGGTTGATCGGCCATGGCGTGGGGTGTTGGCGGGACCACCAGCAGGCCGACAGCCAGCAGCAGGACGGCCACTGCCGATCCCAGGCGCTGGCGCAAACGGCGGAACACCAATTCCAGGTCCCAGGCTTCAAGCACGGTACGCCGGTTCAGGTAGAGGCTGAATCCACACGCCACATAGATTGGCTCCCAGAGCACCAGAATCAGGGCGTAGAAGGCATTGCTCAGGTGTTCCAGCCAGAGCCAGTCCTGGCTGCTGGCCAGCGCCAGTTGCTGCCAGTCCCAGTCCAGCTCTACCTGTTGTGGCAGGAAGAGGTAGAACAGCGCCATCAAGCCAATCCACAGGGCTGTTTCCAGGTGTATGCCGATCAGCGTCAGCCAGCGTGCAGCGCCGGCATTACGTTGTTGCAGCACTCCCAACCGCTGTTGGCGGGCCTGGCCTGCGAGGCCTTCAAGTTGCACCACGGGCATGACAAAGCTGCGACTGAGGCTAAAGCGTCTCCAGGTCAGGCTGGCCAGCAGTTGCCCCTTGAGCAGGCGCGGCCATTGGCGCAGCGCTTGCTTGAGAGTGGGTGTCTCGCCAAATAGCGCCTTGGACAGGATATACAGCGGCAGGCGCTCAAAGGCGGGTTTCAACCACCAGAACACCAGCACGGCTACAGACGGGTAGTCCCACAGTACAAGGCTGATCAGGGCAAAGATCGGCAGGCTCACCAAGGCCCAACTGCTCATCAATAGCACACGGTGCTCACGGGCCAGCAATACCCCCAGGTCCATGGCCTCCCATGTGGAGCGAGGGCGGATCACCACGCTGGCGTCACTCAGGCGCATGACGACTCCTGCCGGCGAACAGCAGATAGGCGATCACCATCGCCCAGAGCGTGGCGCCCACCAGGTATTTCCCCCAAGGCTCCACGGCGGTTGTGGAGGACCAATAGGCTTCTATAAAGGCGGCAATCAGCAGGAATACAATTACCCCACAGATCATTTGCACGCTTTTACGGGCGGCCAGCCGCAGGGCTTCACCCCGGGGCAGCGCACCCGGTGCGATCAAGGCCCAGCCCAATTGCAGGCCAGCCGCGCCGGCCAGGGCGATGGCCGTCAGTTCAAAGGCACCATGGCCGATGACAAAGGACCAGAAGGTTTGCCCGTAGCCGATTTCTGTCAGGTGCCCGGCGATGGCGCCGATCATCAGGCCATTGAAAAACAGGAAAAACACGCTGCCCAGGCCAAACAGCAAGCCGCCGGCGAAGGTCTGGAAGGCGATGCCGATGTTGTGCATGACGTAGTAGCCGAACATCATCCAGTCCTCACTCGATGCCCGCTCGGCCGCGCGCCCCAGGCGGCTGGCGTCGGGGTCGTACATACCCTGCATCTCGGTCACTTGCTGGGGGCTGACGATGGCGTAGATCAGGTCGGGGAACAGATAGACCAGCAGCGCAATACCGATCAGGCTGCCAAAGAACAGCAGGCAGGCCACCAGCACGAAGCGCCACTGTTCGCGAACCGTACGGGGAAAGTCGGCCAGCAGGAAGCTCAGGGTCTTGGCGCCGAGTTGGCTGCGATGGCGATACAGTTGTTGATGGCCGCGCAGGGCCAGTTGTTGCAGTGGGTCTACCAGGTAGCTGCTGTAGCCGCGCTCCTGCGCCAGCGCCAGGTGTTGGCACAGGCGTCGGTAATCATGGGGGAAGTGCGTCAGGTCCTGGGTCTTGGCCTTGCCTTGTTCAAGCAGTGTCACTTGCGTGGCGAAGGCCTGCCAATGCGGCTGGTGACGGGTTTCGAACAGGCTCTGTTTCATGAAGGCCCCAGCAGGCCACGGGCCACGCCATTGAGTTGTTCCACGGCGCGTGCGGGGGAAACCTGCAGGGGCGTGGCCAGAATCGCCGCCAGCTCGTGGGTCCGTTCGGCGGAGAGATCGGCCTGGCGCTCGGCAAAACCCAGGATCGCCCGCTGCTCGTTCAGCTCAAGGGCAAAGGGCAGGCGCAATGCCGGGGCCTGGGGCACGTGTGGCCGGGCCAGGGGCTGCTCGCGATAAATCACCAGTGTCCCGGCCGCAATGTCGCCCAGGCGCTTGAAGTGGGGATGTTGCAGGCAACTGATGGCGCCGAGGAAGTAGCCGAACGGCAACATATCGACAAAGCGCAGCAGGTTGCGGATCAAGGAGGCGGACCAGCCAATGGGCGTGCCGTCATCCTGTACCACGCGCAGGCCCATGATCTGCTTGCCCGGTGAACAGCCCTGGTTAAGCACTTCGAACAGCACCATGTACCACCAACTGACGAGAAACAGCAGGATCGAGCCGAGGCCGATGCCCAGGTTGCCGAGAAACGCCAGGGCGATGAACAGGATGCCGAGGATCAGGCCGCGCAGTCCCAGGTCGAAACCGAATGCCAGTGCCCGGGGCATCAGCCCGGCGGGGCGCAAGGGCAGGTCGATACCTTCGGGGGTCTCGATCTGGTAGCGAGTGTCCAATGGGGCGGTGGGCATTGCGTTCCCTGGCAGTGCGGCGTGGCTGGGCATGGGCAACCTCATCGGCTGGCCGGCAAGTTGAGAGGCCGATGCTAGCAGTGTCGTCGCTGGAAGTAACACCAGAAAATGCGCCAAGGTTTCACTGAATGTTTATCCAGTGCACATGGCGCTAGCCCCGAGCGGCGTCCAGCGCCTAGACTTTGTCGGTCTTCAGCACAGGAATAGCCCGTGACCTCGATCTTCTGGTACGACTATGAAACCACCGGCATCAACCCACGCAGCGACCGCCCGCTGCAGGTCGCCGGGATTCGCACCGACCTTGACCTCAATGAGATAGGGCCGCCGGTCAACCTCTATTGCCAGCCCAGCGAGGATATCCTGCCGCACCCGGCTGCGTGCATGATCACTGGCATTACCCCCGGCCAACTGGCGGAAAAAGGCCTGGCCGAAGCCGATTTCATGACGCGGGTGCATGCCGAACTGGCGGCCCCCGGCACCTGCGGCGCGGGTTACAACACCCTGCGTTTCGACGATGAAATGACTCGCTACAGTTTGTATCGCAACTTTTTCGACCCTTATGCGCGGGAATGGCAGGGCGGAAACAGCCGTTGGGACTTGATCGATGTGATGCGCACGGCTTATGCCCTGCGTCCCGACGGCATCGTCTGGCCCGAGCAGGACGGGCACGTGACCCTCAAGCTGGAGCGCTTGACGGCGGCCAATGGGATCGACCATGGCCAGGCTCACGAGGCCTTGGCCGACGTGCGTGCCACCATCGCCTTGGCGCGCCTGGTCCGGGACAAGCAACCCAAGTTGTACGAGTGGTTGTTTCAACTGCGCAGCAAGCAGCGGGTCATGGATCAAATCCGCCTGTTGCAGCCTATGGTGCATATTTCCGGGCGTTTCTCCGCCGAACGCCATTACCTGGGGGTCGTCCTGCCGCTGGCGTGGCATCCGCGCAATCGCAACGCGTTGATTGTCTGTGACCTGGGGCTCGACCCGCAGGGGTTGCTGGACCTGGATGCCGAAACCCTGCGCCAGCGTCTGTATACCCGACGCGATGAGTTGGCCGAAGGTGAGTTGCCGGTGCCGCTCAAACTAATACACATCAATCGTTGCCCGGTGGTTGCGCCGCTGAGTGTGTTGCGGGCACAAGACCAGCAGCGCTTGAATCTGGACATGAGTGAATATCAGGCCCGGGCACTGCGGCTAACTGACGCACAGGAACTTTGGCAGGATAAATTGCCAGCGATTTATGCCGAAGAAGATTTCGCTGCCAGCACCGACCCGGAGCAACAGCTCTACGATGGTTTTATTGGTGATCGGGATCGGCGGTTATGTGAACAAGTCCGGACTGCGGAGCCTGCGCAATTAGCACGCCAGCAGTGGCCTTTTGATGATCATCGTTTGCCGGAATTATTGTTTCGCTATCGTGCCCGTAACTTTGCGTACACCTTGGACGATGAAGAGCAACAACGCTGGAAACTATTCTGTCAGCAACGCTTGTCAGACGCGGATTACGGTGCGCCCAATACCCTTGAGAGTTTCAATAAAGCCAGGCTTGAATTGGACGTTAGTGCTACATCGTTTCAGCGTCAGGTACTGGATGAATGGCAGGAATATGCTGACGCTTTACGCCAGCGCCTGAGTCTGTAATCGGCACTTTATAAAAGACGGCAATAAAAAAACGCCAGCGAACTGGCGTTTTTTATTGTGTCGCGAATCAGGTGGCGACCTGGCGAGCCTTAGCCCAGCAGGGTAGCCCAGCCTTCAACCACGTCACCGCCCCACTTGGCTTTCCACTCTTTCAGAGTCTTGTGGTTGCCACCTTTGGTTTCAATCACTTCGCCGTTGTGCGGGTTTTTGTATTGCTTGACCTTGCGCGCGCGCTTGGTGCCGGTAACTTTTACCGCGCCGCGTGGTGCTTTAACTTTCGATTCCGGATCCAGCAGCGCGATGATGTCACGCAGGGATTTGGAGTACTCACCCATCAGGGTGCGCAGTTTGCCTTCGAATTCCAGCTCGGTTTGCAGTTTGTCGTCTTGGGACAGGTTCTTCAAACGGGCTTGCAGCTCTTTGATAGCTTCTTCGGTGGCACGGTATTCGTTGATCAGGGACATGTGGACTACCTTATGCGGGGCGCTGAGGGACAGGGATAGTGGCCTAATAATAGTCAGACAGTTTCCCCAAGTAAACATTTAAGCTCGGTTTTATGTAATTTACTTTGCTTGTTTGTAGGGAAGGTGGGAGTGAGTGCATTATTTAGTGCGTACAAGCGGCTAAAGATATTCTCATTAAATCTTGGCTAATTGCCGTAACAGATGCTCGTGTTGACATAATGCTCAGGTAAAAACCGTACGCAGTTTAGGGACACCGCAAGGAATCGCTCGAATAAGCGTTGAGGAATACTGCAGTTTTTCTACGGTGTCGCTAGAATGGCGGCCTTTGCGAAGTTCTGGAGTTTGCCCCTAATGCGCACTTTTCGTCTGGTGATTGCTTGCCCGGATCGGGTTGGTATCGTCGCTAAAGTCAGTAACTTTCTGGCCTCCCACAATGGCTGGATCACCGAAGCGAGTCATCACTCGGACAATCTCAGTGGTTGGTTTTTCATGCGCCACGAAATCCGGGCCGACACGCTGCCTTTTGGCCTCGAAGCGTTTCGCGAGGCGTTTGCGCCTATCGCCGAAGAGTTTTCGATGACATGGCGCATCACCGACACCGAGCAGAAAAAACGCGTGGTCCTGATGGCCAGCCGCGAATCCCATTGCCTGGCGGATTTGTTGCACCGCTGGCACAGCGACGAACTGGACTGTGAAATCGCCTGTGTGATTTCCAACCACGACGACCTGCGCAGCATGGTTGAGTGGCATGGTATTCCGTACTACCACGTACCGGTTGACTCGCAGAATAAACAGCCAGCCTTCACCGAAGTCTCGCGTCTGGTCGAGCAGCATGAAGCTGACGTAGTGGTACTGGCGCGCTACATGCAAATCCTGCCGCCAGAACTGTGCCGTGAATATGCAGGCAAGGTGATCAACATTCACCACAGCTTCCTGCCGTCGTTTGTCGGTGCCAAGCCCTATCACCAGGCGTCCTTGCGTGGCGTGAAGCTGATTGGTGCAACCTGCCACTATGTCACCGAAGAGCTGGACGCCGGTCCCATCATCGAGCAGGACGTGGTACGCGTCAGCCACAGCGACAGCATTGAAGACATGGTGCGCTTCGGTCGTGACGTCGAGAAAATGGTCTTGGCCCGTGGCTTGCGCTATCACCTGGAAGACCGGGTGCTGGTGCACGGCAACAAGACCGTGGTGTTCTGATCGACTGTTTTTAGTTGAAGCAAAAAGGGCCTGGGCGTTAAATCACCCAGGCCCTTTTTTATTGGTGTCAACTGCGAGGATCGAACGATGAGTGATCCCCTGGATAAAGCCACTTCCCGAGCACCTGCCACGTTGGGCGAGGGCTGTTTGAGCCGCTATGACCCGGATGCCCTGGGTACCGAGGATGGCACGGACTTTCCGGATGCTGCGCGATTGTGGGAGCAATTGCAGGAAGAGTCGGAGCCGCCCGACAAGCCCGGCCCGGCCGCAATGCCGGGCAACAAAGCAGGTTGAATGTAGGAGCAGTGTGTTCGGGTTCAGATACGGAAGCTGCCCACCAGTTGTTTCAGGCGCGCCGCTTGTTGCTCCAGGTCGGAGCAGGCACGCAAGGTCGACTGCAGGTTTTCCACGCCTTCCTGATTGAGCGTATTGATTTCGGTGATATCGATGTTGATCGATTCCACCACCGAGGTCTGTTCCTCGGTAGCGGTGGCCACCGATTGGTTCATACCGTCGATTTCACCGATACGCTGGGTCACGCTGCTCAGGCGTTCGCCTGCCAGGTTGGCGATTTCCACACTGTCGAGGCTGTGGCGCTGGCTTTCGCTCATGGTACTGACCGAGTCCCGGGCGCCGACTTGCAGCTCCTCGATCATCTTTTGCACCTGTTGCGCCGACTCTTGCGTGCGATGGGCCAGGTTGCGCACTTCGTCGGCCACGACCGCAAACCCGCGCCCGGCTTCCCCGGCACGCGCAGCCTCAATCGCCGCGTTGAGTGCCAGCAGGTTGGTTTGCTGGGAAATACTGGTGATCACTTCGAGGATCTGCCCGATATTCACGGTTTTGCTGTTGAGTGCCTCGATATTGCTGCTGGAGGCGCTGATCATCTCGGACAGTTGCGTCATGGCCTTGATATTGCGCTCCACCACTTGCTGGCCATCTTCGGCCAGGTGGCGTGCATCGCTGGCCTGGTGCGAGGCCTGGGCGGCGTTACGGGCAATTTCCTGGGCTGCGGCACCCAGTTGGTTGATGGCTGCCGCGACACTGTTGGTGCGGTTGGCCTGTTCGTCAGAGTTGACCATCGACGAGTTGGAGGCACTGACCACGCGTAATGCCACTTCATTGACCTGGCCGGTGGCGGAGGACACTTCGCGAATAGACGTGTGAATCCGCTCCACAAAGCGATTGAAGGCTTTGGCGAGAATGCCGAACTCGTCGTGGTTCTGGATATTGAGGCGGCGCGTCAGGTCGCCTTCGCCATCGGCGATGTCTTCCATGGCGCGGGTCATGACGTGCAGCGGTTGCAGCAACACGCGGATCAGCATGCCCAGCAACGCGATGATGATCGCCACGGCAATCACGGTGGCGATGATGGCAGAAGTGCGGAATTCGCTGAGCATTGCGAAGGACTTGTCTTTATCTACCGACAGACCGATATACCAGTTCACTGACGGTAAGCCCTTGATCGGGGCGAAGGTGACGATGCGGGTTTTGCCATCGACCGCAATTTCACTGAAGTCAGCGCTGATTTTCAGGGATTGATTCGGGTAAACCTCGCTCAAGGTTTTCATCACCAGGGTTTTATCCGGGTGGACCAGGATCTTGCCGTCGGCGCTGACCAGAAACGCATAACCCATGCCGCCGAAGTCCAGGGCACCAATATTATCGACCAGGGTCTGCAGGCTCAGGTCACCACCTACCACGCCGACACTTTGTCCGGCCTTGCTGCTGGGCGTGGCGATGGAAATGATCAGTTGGCCGGTGGCTGCATCAATATAGGGTTCGGTCAGGGTCGAGCCATTGCTGGCCTGGGCGCCTTTGTACCAGGGACGCACGCGTGGGTCGAAGCCGTCGGGCATCTTGGCATCGGGGCGAATAGTGAAGCCGCCTTGGCTGTCCCCCAGGTAGGTGGCCATGAACGACGATGTCAGGGCTTTCTGTTCCAGCAAGCTGGCGACAACGGCCGGCTCGGGATTGATGGCGATGTTCTGGGCGGCGTTCTCCACCAGCACAATGCGCCCGGCCAGCCAGCTCTGGATATTACTGGCGGTGACATCACCCATTTCATGTAGATAATTGTCTAGGTCGTCGCGAATCGCGTTACGTTGCAGATAGTCGTTGTATAACGTGAACAACGCAAAAGCGGCAATGACGATAAGGGCGGCTGCAAGCAGGATTTTGTGGCTGAAGCGCAGATTTTTATTCATGGCTTGTCGTGTCCGCTAAGGTCTTAATGTCCGAGGCGCATTCTTGTGTAGGCGCGCAAAATGGCAGCGATAAAAAAACTGTGATATTTCCATTTGGTGTGTGGGAATTATCTGTTCTGTTTTAAGGACTTTTCTGGTCTCCGCTTTGTCTGTATCGACCGTGCAGCGCTAAAGATTAACCATGGGTGACAAAATGCCTGACTCCTCGCAACTTCTTATTGGCGCAGATCTCGAAGGCCAACCCATTGCCCAGGCCATGCGCCTGGCTAATCGCCATGGCCTGATCGCCGGCGCCACCGGCACGGGCAAGACCGTGACCTTGCAACGGCTGGCGGAGGCGTTCAGTGATGCTGGCGTCGCGGTGTTCGCCGCCGATATCAAGGGTGACCTGTGTGGCCTGGGCGCCGCAGGCAATCCCCAGGGCAAGGTGGCCGAGCGTATCGCCGGCATGCCGTTCCTTAATTACGCGCCTAAGGCGTATCCGGTAACACTGTGGGATATCCACGGTCAGTCCGGTCATCCGCTTCGTACAACCTTGAGTGAAATGGGCCCGTTGCTGCTGGGCAGCCTATTGGAGCTGACCGACAGCCAGCAGTCGACGTTGTATGCCGCCTTTAAGGTGGCGGATCGCGAGGGCTTGCTGCTGCTGGACCTCAAGGACCTCAAGGCCCTGCTCAATCACCTCAAGTTCAACCCAGAACTGCTGGGTGATGACGCGGCCTTGATGACGACCGGCTCCAGCCAGGCTTTGCTGCGTCGCCTGGCCGTGCTGGAACAGCAGGGCGCAGAAGCCCTGTTCGGCGAGCCGGCGTTGCAATTGGAAGACATTCTGCAGCCGGCCAGCGACGGGCGTGGACGCATTCATCTGCTGGATGCCAGCCGTCTGGTACACGAGTCGCCAAAAGTCTATGCGACCTTCCTGTTGTGGTTACTGGCCGAGTTGTTCGAGCAATTGCCGGAGCGCGGCGATGCCGACAAGCCGCTGCTGGCGCTGTTTTTCGACGAGGCGCATTTGCTGTTCGCCGATACGCCCAAGGCGTTGCAGGACCGTCTGGAGCAAGTGGTGCGGCTGATTCGCTCCAAAGGCGTGGGGGTGTATTTTGTCACCCAGTCGCCAGGCGATCTGCCGGACAACGTGCTGGCGCAACTGGGTCTACGGATCCAGCATGGCCTGCGCGCGTTCACGACCAAGGAACAAAAATCCCTGCGGGCGGTGGCTGATGGCTTCCGACCTAACCCGGCGTTCGAGGCCCTGGCGGTGTTGACTGAGCTGGGTACGGGTGAGGCGCTGGTGGGGACGCTGCAGGAAAAAGGTACGCCTGAGGTGGTCCAGCGGGTGCTGGTAGCACCGCCGCAATCGCGGATCGGGCCGTTGACCGAAGCCGAGCGTGCGGCCTTGATTGCCAGCTCATCGCTGTTGGGACGCTACGACAAGCCGGTTGATCGTGAGTCGGCCTATGAAGTGCTGATGGCGCGTAAAGAGTTGGGACCGGAGGCGGGTGCTGCACCTGTTGCAGAAGAGCCGAGCTTCACCGACAAGGCCGGGGCGTTTCTGGGAACTACAGCGGGCAAGGCCTTGAAGTCGGCGATGCAGCAGGCTGCCAATCAGATGGGTCGCCAGTTGGTGCGCGGGTTGCTGGGCTCGTTGCTTGGCGGTAGCAAGCGTAAGTAGCCAGCAAGGTCTATGCAATCCAGCTGTGGGAGCGGTTTTCAGGTTTTGGGCTTGGCATGCGCGGCCAACCGCTCCAGCGCCGCGCGCAACTTCGGATCGGTAATCCCGTCCGCCGTGGCCTGGATCGTCTCGGCGGCATTCACCGACAAATCCATGGTATGCCCCACCGCGCCTTGCTGTACGGTCGGTGGCTGGACCTTGAACTGGATGCGTAGCAGGCTGGCAAACACATCAAATGCCTGTAGTTGGCGCTGCAAGCGTTTTTGCTGGTAGCGCAGGCGGGTTGCCCAATGCCCGTCGGTGACGATCAGCAGCAGCGTCCCTTCCCGCCACGACGCCACATGGCAGTGCTCGCGGGCCGCAGGTTGCAATTGGCTTTCCAGCAGGCGTTGCAGATGACCCAGGCGTTGCGCATGGCCAAAGATGGCTTTTAAAGGCTTGGCTTCGCGCAGCAGCACGGCGGGAGCTCGGGCCGTAAGAGGGCGAAATGCCATGATCTAGACACCTTAGGTAACAGAGCCGCCATGGTAGCAGAAAGCGTGTGCGGCACCGTGGTCATTGCTTTGTTGGCAGTTTATCCATTAAATCAATAAGTAACTTCTCGCTCGAATGGGTTGAAGTTCAGCAAAAAGCCCTTATTTTAGACAAGCCCTCCTGGAACGCTGTGTCTGCATCGTGGAACAACGCCACTTTCCTCACCCTCGTTTCCGGGTAGAATGCTCGTTCGCATGCGGCCGTGAGGGCTGCTCGGGCGACTTACGGGGCGCCCCTTCATCCCTAATGTGTGGAAGAACCTGCCGATATGTTTGCGCCTTTGTTAAAGAAACTTTTTGGAAGCAAGAATGAGCGCGAAGTCAAACGCATGCTCAAGACGGTGCAGCTGGTCAATGCCTTCGAAGAGCAGATGGTTGCTCTGTCGGATGAGCAATTGCGCGCCAAGACCGAAGAGTTCAAGGCCCGCATAGCCAAAGGTGAATCCCTCGACAAATTGCTGCCCGAAGCCTTTGCGGTCGCCCGCGAAGCCGGTAAGCGTGTCATGGGCATGCGTCACTTCGACGTGCAGTTGATCGGCGGCATGACCTTGCATGAAGGCATGATTGCCGAAATGCGTACCGGTGAAGGCAAGACCCTGGTGGCAACCCTGGGCGTTTACCTCAACGCACTGTCCGGCAAGGGCGTGCACGTTGTGACGGTGAACGATTACCTGGCCCGCCGGGACGCCAACTGGATGCGCCCGCTGTATGAATTCCTCGGCCTGACCGTCGGCGTCGTGACGCCGTTCCAGCCGCCGGAAGAGAAACGTGCCGCCTACGCTTGCGACATCACCTACGGCACCAACAACGAATTCGGTTTCGACTACCTGCGCGACAACATGGCGTTCAGCATGGAAGAAAAATTCCAGCGCGAACTCAACTTTGCCGTGATCGACGAAGTCGACTCCATCCTGATCGACGAAGCCCGTACCCCGCTGATCATCTCTGGTCAGGCCGAGGACAGCTCGCGCCTGTACACCGAGATCAACAAGCTGATCCCGCGCCTTGAGCAACATATCGAGGAAGTGGAAGGCGTGGTGACCAAAGAAGGTCATTACTCCATCGACGAGAAGACCCGCCAGGTCGAGCTCAACGAAGCCGGTCACCAGTTCGTCGAAGAGATGCTGACCCAGATCGGCCTGCTGGCCGAAGGCGAAAGCCTGTACTCGGCACACAACCTGGGCCTGTTGACCCACGTGTATGCCGGTCTGCGCGCCCACAAGCTGTTCCATCGCAACGTCGAATACATCGTCCAGGACGGCCAGGTCGTGCTGGTCGACGAACACACCGGCCGTACCATGCCCGGTCGTCGTTTGTCCGAAGGCCTGCACCAGGCCATCGAAGCCAAGGAAGTGCTCAACATCCAGGCCGAGAGCCAGACGTTGGCCTCGACCACCTTCCAGAACTACTTCCGCCTGTACAACAAGCTGTCCGGCATGACCGGTACCGCTGACACCGAAGCGTTCGAGTTCCATCAGATCTACGGTCTGTCGGTGATGGTTATCCCGCCGAACAAGCCGCTGGCGCGTAAAGACTTCAACGACCTGGTGTTTCTGACCGCCGAGGAGAAGTACGCTGCAATCGTTGCCGACATCAAGGAGTGCATGACCCACGGCCGTCCGGTCCTGGTGGGTACTGCAACCATCGAAACTTCCGAGCACATGTCCAACCTGCTCAACAAGGAAGGCATCGAGCACAAGGTCCTCAACGCCAAGTTCCACGAAAAGGAAGCCGAGATCATTGCCCAGGCTGGTCGCCCAGGCGCACTGACCATCGCTACCAACATGGCCGGTCGTGGTACAGACATTCTGTTGGGCGGCAACTGGGAAGTGGAAGTGGCTTCCCTGGACAATCCGACACCTGAGCAGATCGCCCAGATCAAGGCTGACTGGCAGAAGCGCCACCAGGCCGTGCTGGAATCCGGTGGCTTGCAGGTGATCGCGTCCGAGCGTCACGAATCGCGCCGTATCGACAACCAGTTGCGTGGTCGTGCCGGTCGCCAGGGTGATGCCGGTTCCAGCCGTTTCTACCTGTCCCTGGAAGACAGCCTGATGCGTATCTTCGCCTCTGACCGGGTGAAGAACTTCATGAAGGCTCTGGGCATGCAGTCCGGTGAGGCGATCGAGCACCGCATGGTGACCAACGCCATCGAAAAGGCCCAGCGCAAGGTCGAAGGCCGCAACTTCGACATTCGTAAGCAACTGCTGGAGTTCGATGACGTCAACAACGAACAGCGTAAAGTGATCTATCACATGCGTAACACGTTGCTGGCCGCCGACAACATTGGCGAAACCATTGCCGACTTCCGCCAGGACGTGCTCAACGCCACCGTCAGCGCGCATATCCCGCCACAATCCCTGCCTGAACAGTGGGATGTTGCCGGCCTGGAAGCTGCGCTGAAGAGTGATTTCGGGGTCGATCTGCCGGTCCAGCAATGGCTCGACGAAGACGACCACCTGTACGAAGAAACCCTGCGCGAAAAACTGATGGCCGAACTGCTGGCCGCGTACAACGAGAAAGAAGAGCAAGCCAGTGCCGAAGCGCTGCGCACCTTCGAGAAACAAATCGTCTTGCGCGTGCTGGATGACCTGTGGAAAGACCACCTGTCGACCATGGACCACCTGCGCCACGGTATCCACCTGCGTGGCTACGCTCAGAAGAATCCGAAGCAGGAGTACAAGCGCGAGTCGTTCACGTTGTTCTCCGAGTTGCTGGATTCGATCAAGCGCGATTCGATTCGTGTGCTGTCTCACGTTCAGGTGCGTCGCGAAGACCCGATTGAAGAAGAAGCCCGCCTGCGCCAGGAAGCCGAAGCCCTGGCGGCGCGCATGCAGTTCCAGCATGACGAAGCACCGGGCCTTGAGTCGCCGGAAGTGCTGGGTGAAGAGGTCGATGTGGCCCTGGCCCAGGCTCCCGTGCGCAACGAGCAGAAGCTGGGCCGCAACGAGCCATGCTGGTGCGGTTCGGGCAAGAAGTTCAAACACTGCCATGGCGAAATCAACTAAGATTTTTGCCTGACGCTGCAATACCCCGCGCCGCGACCGGCATCAGCCGTCGCGGCGTTTTGCCATTTATTCACCGTCGACGACGACGGTGCAGACATCACATCGTTAAGGAGCGCATTCATGGCTGTTGGTCTTGGTCCTTTGCCCACGTTGCACCCGGTTGCCGGTTTTGAACTCGGTATCGCTTCGGCCGGCATCAAGCGCCCCGGGCGCAAGGATGTGGTGGTGATGCGTTGTGCCGAAGGCTCGACCATCGCAGGCGTGTTCACCCTGAATGCGTTTTGCGCAGCCCCTGTGATCCTCGCCAAGCAACGTGTCGAAGGCCCGGTGCGCTACCTGCTGACCAACACCGGCAATGCCAACGCCGGTACCGGCGAGCCTGGCCTGGCCGCTGCCGCGCGCACTTGCGCCAAGCTGGCGGAGTTGACCGGGGTGGACGCCAGCCAGGTGCTGCCGTATTCCACCGGGGTGATCGGCGAGCCGTTGCCCGTGGAAAAAATCGAAGGTGCCCTGCAAGCGGCGCTGGACGACTTGTCCGTGGATAACTGGGCGGCCGCGGCCACCGGGATCATGACCACCGACACCTTGCCCAAGGGCGCCAGCCGCCAGTTCGAACATGACGGCGTGACCGTCACCGTGACCGGTATCAGCAAAGGCGCGGGCATGATCCGCCCGAACATGGCAACCATGCTTGGCTACATCGCCACCGACGCCAAAGTCTCCCGCGATGTGCTGCAAAACCTGATGCTCGATGGCGCCAACAAGTCATTCAACCGCATCACCATCGACGGCGATACTTCGACCAACGACTGCTGCATGTTGATTGCCACCGGTAAAGCCAACCTGCCGGAAATCACCTCCTCCAACGGCCCGCTGTTCGCGGCGTTGAAGCAGGCGGTATTTGAAGTGTGCATGGAAGTGGCCCAGGCCATCGTGCGCGACGGCGAAGGCGCGACCAAGTTCGTCACCGTGCAAGTCAATGGCGGCGGTAATCACCAGGAATGCCTGGATGTCGGCTACACCGTGGCCCACTCGCCACTGATCAAGACCGCGCTGTTTGCGTCCGACCCGAACTGGGGCCGCATCCTCGCAGCGGTGGGTCGCGCCGGCGTGCCGAACCTGGACGTGAGCAAGATCGACGTGTTCCTCGGTGATGTGTGCATCGCCAGCCGTGGTGCGCGCGCCGAGACCTACACCGAAGCCCAAGGCTCGGCGGTGATGCAGCAGGAGGAAATCACCATCCGTATCGAACTGGGGCGCGGTGAGTGCAGCGAAACCATCTGGACCACCGACCTGTCCCACGAATACGTGAAGATCAACGCCGAATACCGTACTTGATACCTGTCCGGGGCATTGGCAATGCCCCGCCAGACGTAGGCTTAGAGGACGTAATACCGTGAAACGAGTTCATGTAGCAGCCGCAGTCATTCGCGGTACCGATGGCCGGATTTTACTGGCGCGTCGCGCAGACACCCAGCACCAGGGCGGCCTCTGGGAGTTTCCTGGCGGCAAGGTGGAGGCTGATGAATCGGTTGTCACGGCACTGGGTCGAGAGCTGCAGGAAGAGCTGGGCATCCAGGTCACCACGGCCCGCCCGTTGATCAAGGTGCAACATGATTACCCGGACAAGCAGGTGTTGCTGGATGTCTGGGAGGTCTCGGGGTTTACCGGCGAGCCCCATGGCGCCGAAGGCCAGCCCCTTGAATGGGTGGCACCACGGGACTTGCTCAACTACGAATTTCCGGCAGCCAATGCGCCTATTGTTGCCGCAGCCCGTTTGCCCGCCGACTACCTGATCACCCCTGGTGAACTGGAAACCCCGGTGTTGTTGCGCGGTATCCAGAAGGCCATTGCCGGTGGCATCAAGTTGGTCCAACTGCGTGCGCCCAACGGTTACGACCCTAGGTATCGTGACCTGGCGGTGGATGCCGTGGGTTTGTGTGCCGGCAAGGCGCAACTGATGATCAAGGGGCCGTTTGAGTGGTTGGGCGACTTTCCTTCTGCCGGCTGGCACATGACGTCGGCGCAACTGCGCAAGTACGCCAGCAAAGGCCGGCCGTTGCCCAAGGATCGTTGGTTGGCTGCGTCTTGCCACAACGCCGAGGAGTTGGCATTGGCAGAGCTGATGGACGTGGACTTTGTCACCCTGTCACCGGTGCAGCCGACCCAGACACACCCTGATGCCGAGCCGTTGGGTTGGGAGCAGGCGGCGCAGTTGATCAGTGGGTTCAGCAAGCCTGTGTATCTGCTGGGTGGGGTTGGGCCTGCCGAGCGGGAGAAGGCCTGGCAGAACGGGGCGCAAGGTGTTGCGGGAATTCGGGCGTTCTGGCCTGAGGTTTGAGTTGTCAGTGATGGCCTCATCGCGAGCAAGCCCGCGATGAGGCCCTGTCAGGCAATACAAATCCCGGCAGAATCTCAGTGCGGCTTCGCCGCCGCCTGCCACAAAATCTCGGCAACGCCCTGGCGCCTGGCAATTACCCTGGCCGCCACAAACAGCAAGTCCGACAGCCGATTGATATAGGCCAGACCCACCCCCTCCAACGGCTCCAGCGCATTCAATTGCTGGCACCGCCGCTCGGCGCTGCGGGCCAGGCTGCGGCATACATGGGCCTGGGCAATCAGCGCTGAACCGCCGGGCAGGATGAAGTTCTCCAGCGGCCCGACTTCTTCATTCCAGCGATCAATCGCCGCTTCCAGCCGATCCACCTCGCCCGCATTCAGCGCCTTGTAGACCGGCATCGCCAGCTCTCCGCCCAGGTCAAACAGTCGATGCTGGCACGGAGTCAGGACCTCAATCACATCCTTGAGCGCTGGATGTTGCCCGCTCTGTTCTTCAAGGCCGGCCAACAGCAAGCCCAGTTGGCTGTTGAGGCTGTCCACTTCGCCGATCGCCTCCACCCGAGGATGATCCTTGGGCACGCGGCGCCCGTCGCCCAGGCCGGTTTCACCCTTGTCGCCGGTACGGGTATAAATTTTCGACAGGCGAAAGCCCATGGTCAGTGCTCCAGTTGAGTCAGTTCGTGGGGGGCAAGCTGGCTGCCAGCCAGCGGCAGGCGCAAGGTGAAACAGGTGCCTTGGCCCAGGGTGGAGTGAACCTCCATCTGGCCCTTGTGATTGTTGGTGATGATGAAATATGAGACCGACAAACCCAACCCTGTGCCCTGGCCGATTTCCTTGGTGGTGAAGAAGGGCTCGAAGGTGCGTTTGCGCACGTTCTCGCTCATGCCGATGCCATTGTCCTCCACCTGGATCTCGGCCCAGGGCGGGTTGAGCCGGGTGCGCAGGGTGATGCGTCCAGGCTCGCTGTCGTCTTCGCGCAGGTGGATGGCCTGGGCGGCGTTTTTCAGCAGGTTGAGCAACACCTGTTCCAGCTCGTTGGCGGTGCCCGGCACCGGGCCCAGCAGCGGGTCGAACTGGCGAATGATCGCCTGGCCCTTGAAGTCGAAGCCGATGGCCAGGTCGAAATCGTTACCGGCGATCTCCACGGCCTGGTCGATCAGGGCTGGCAGGTCGCAAGGCGCCATCTGGCGGTTGCTACGGCGGCTGAAACTGAGCATATGGGTGACGATTTTCGCCGCGCGGGCGCCGGCTTGCTGGATGCCGTCGAGCAGTTGCGGGACTTCGCGGCTTTGCAGGTAGCGGTTGACCGTATCCAGTTCGACACCCAGTTGTTCGGCGTGCTCCAGGTTTTTCGGCAAATCCGGGGACAATCGCCGACGAATGTTCTGCACGTTGTGCAGGATCGCTCCCAGCGGGTTGTTGATTTCGTGAGCCATGCCGGCGGCCAGTCCGCCAACAGAGAGCATTTTCTCCGACTGCACCATCATTTCTTCAAGTGACAGGCGCTGGGTAATGTCGTCGATACGGATTACCACCCCGCGCCCGGCGCCGCCCATCAGCGGGTAAAAGGTCAGGGCGTAGTGCTTGGGTTCGTCGTCCTTGATCCAGGTGACGCGCTCGATGCGCTCCACCGTGTGCTGCTCCACCGTGGCCTTGAGCTGGGGCAGGTAGGGCTTGAGGGGTTCGAAGGCGAGGAAGATCGGCTGGTTCAGGGCTTCACCCAGGCGCGTACCGGACAGGGCGCTGGCTTCCTGGTTCCATTGCGTGACGTAGAGCTGCTCGTCCAGTGCGATCAGGGCGGAGGGCATGGAGTCGATGATACTGTTGAGATAGTTCTGGAAACCGGTGAGTTTTTTCTCGATCTTGCTGCGCACCTGGACTTCCAGTTCCAGCTTGCGGTTGGTATGCCGCGTCTCTTCGGCCAGGCCCTGGGCCTGATCATAGGCGGCCTGGGAGTCATCCCGCGCGCGCTTGAGTTGCTGCTCCCGGGCTTCAATGCGCGACAGCATGGTATTGAACGCTTCAGCCAGGCTGCCGATTTCGTCATGGTTGCCGCGACCGGCCCGCAGGGCGTAGTTCTCTTCGCGAGTCACTTGGCGCGACAATTCTTCCAGCTCATGGATGGGCCGGGTAATCAGGCGCTTGATCTGCCGGGCGATGATCATCCACAGCAATACGCTGAAAATCAGGATGCCCAGGCTGGCAGTCAGGGTGCCCGTATAAAAGGCGACTGGCAGCTCGCTGCTGGCCACCAGCAGCAAATGCCCCGAGGGCAGGCCGGGGCGGGGCAGGGTGATGACTTGATTGCTGCGAAACTCAGTAACGCGCCAGGCTTCGATATCGCGATAGTGCGCTGGCAGTTGCAGGCGATCGCCTTGTTGCAACTGCGCCAGGCGACTGCCTTCACCGTCATACAGGGCCGCCGCCCGCAGTGGCGAATAGCTGGTCAGCTCATTGAGCAGGGCATCGGCCTTGGCGGGAGAGTCCAGGGCTTGCGCGGCGAGTGCCGGGTTGGAGACCAGCCGGCCAATCGCCTGCAAGGCTTGCGGGGCCATGCTTTCCTGGGAGATCCAGTAGGCGGCGCTGATAAAGGTCAGGTTGGCCACCAGTAGCACGGTGGTCAGCAGTACCAGCAGGGCCGCCAGCAGTTTCTGCCCTACGGGGAGATTTTCGAGACGCTGGCGCAGTGGCATCAGGTTGTTCGCAGGCAAGGATCAAGTTGGCAGGGTAGCGCGTGCCTCAGTCGCTGGGCAATCCGCGTGCATCCAGGTAGCCGGCCAGGCGCACATGCAGTTGTTGCAGGTGCGGCAGGCTCAGGCGATGGCGCAAGGCCGCCTGGCAGGCATGGCCGAGCAGATAGCTGATCTCGGTCCGTCGGCCGTTGGCCACATCCTGGTACATCGACGAGAAGTTGGCCGCCGTCGCCTGGATCACCCGCTCCACTTCAGCCTGCAGATCCTGCGCCGCTGCGGGCTGGCCGCAGCACTCCAGCAGCTCGGCGAGCTCGGCACACAAGGTCGCTACCTCGCATTGATGCTCCTGCAGCCCGCCATTACGGCATTGATAGAGCACGGTCAGTGGGTTGATCGCACAGTTGAGTGCCAGTTTTCGCCAGAGGCGGGTGAGGATGTCGGTGCTCCACTGGTGGGGAATGCCCGCGGCGTCTAAATCGTCTAGCCACAGCGGCGCAGTGGGGTGGCTGGCGTCACCCAGCCAGGTAAAACCGTGACCGGCGAATACCACGCGCCAATCGCTTTCGCGAAATGCGCCCTCGGTGCTGGAGGCAAAGATGCAGCGTGCCTGGGGTAATTGCGTGGCGACCGCATCCTGGCTGCCCAGGCCGTTCTGCAGCAGGATCACCTCGGCGTTGGGTGTCAGGCGTCGGGCCAGCTGTGCGACGGCGTCAGGTGCGTCGTAGGCTTTACACGCGACCAGCAGGCGATCAATGGGCTCGGGGCTGTCGGAGGTTTGTGCCATGACCGGATACGTGCGGGCCAGGCCCTGCTCGACCAGGGTCAGCCCCGGCGATGCCTGATAGCGGGCCAAGCGCTCCTTGTCACGCAGGATCAGTTGCACCGGCAGGCCTGCACGCGCCAGGCGTGTGGCCCACAAGGTGCCAAGACTGCCAGCACCGAGGACATGCCAAGTGGTGGACATCAATTTTGCTCCATAAGCCGTTGGGTGAGCCGTTATAATGCCCGGGAATTTTACCCGCAAGCCGGGTGCGCTCCATCTTTACTGAGCCGTGCCCCTTTTTACTGGAGAAACTACATGCCGTCGTTCGACGTGGTATCTGAACTGGACAAGCACGAAGTCACCAACGCCGTCGAGAACGCCGTCAAGGAGCTGGACCGTCGTTATGACTTGAAAGGCAAGGGCAGCTTCGAGTTCAAGGAAAAAGAGCTGACGGTCAACCTGACCGCTGAAGCCGATTTCCAGTTGGAAGCGATGATCGAGATCCTCAAGCTGGCCCTGGTCAAGCGCAAGATCGATGCGCAGTGCCTTGAAGTCAAGGATGCCTACGCTTCGGGCAAGTTGATGAAGCAGGAAGCCGTGCTCAAGGAAGGCATCGACAAAGAGCTGGCAAAGAAAATCGTCGCTCACGTCAAGGACGCCAAGCTCAAGGTCCAGGCGGCGATCCAGGGCGAGCAGGTGCGTATCACCGGCAAGAAGCGCGACGACTTGCAGGACGCGATTGCCGCCCTGCGCGCCAAAACCTTCGATATGCCGCTGCAGTTCAATAACTTCCGCGACTGATCCGGTTTTGGGGAACCCGTGGGGCTTTTCGACGTCCCACGCCCCAGAACTTGCAGAAACGATTGAGCCCTCCGGGGCTCAATTGCTGTGGTGACCTTTATAGGCAGTGGTAAACAGGAGAATCTAGATGGACTTGAATGCTGAAATGGATCAATTGATCAAGGCTTCCCAAGCCTGGGTCCCGATGATCATGGAATACGGCAGCCGGGTATTGCTGGCGGTGCTGACCCTGGCCATAGGCTGGTGGCTGATCAACAAACTGACCCACAAGGTAGGGCGCCTGCTGGCCCTGCGCAATGCCGACCTGGCGTTGCAGGGCTTTGTGACCAGCCTTGCGAACATCGTGCTCAAGGTGATGCTGATCGTCAGCGTGGCCTCGATGATCGGTGTCGAAACCACCTCGTTTGTCGCGGCGATTGGTGCTGCAACCCTGGCCATTGGCCTGGCGTTGCAAGGCAGCCTGGCCAACTTTGCCGGTGGCGTGCTGATCCTGCTGTTCCGTCCGTTCCGTATCGGTGACTGGATCGAAGCCCAGGGGACCTCGGGGACTGTCGACAGCATCCAGATCTTCCACACGGTGATCCGTACCGGTGACAACAAGACGGTCATCGTGCCTAACGGCATCTTGTCCAACGGCATTATTACCAACACCAACCGCCAGCCGACCCGCAAGGTGGTGTTTGACGTGGGTGTGGATTATGAAGCCGACCTGCAAAAAGCCCGTGAAGTGTTGTTGGAGCTGGCCAAGGACCCACGAGTTTTGGCGGACCCAGAGCCTGTCGCAGTGATTTCGACCTTGGGTGACAGTTCGATCACGGTTTCCCTGCGTGTATGGACCAAGACTGCGGATTATTGGGACGTGCTGTTCATGTTCAATGAACTGGCGCGGGATCGGTTGAAGGCGGCCGGGATTGATATTCCATTCCCGCAGCGCGTTATTCGCGTGATGCAGGAAGCGCCTGCCAAGTAATAACGAGGTAAGGATCGAACTTGGCTTAATGGTCAAGTTTTATCAAGCCATTGAACTCGATAGCTAGCTTGCTAGTTATCGGATTTGCAGTAATAAAAGCGTAATAAAAAAGCCGCGCACTGGTTAACAGTGAGCGGCTTTTTCATATAAGGGCCGAAGCCCTAGATCATCGTTGCAATCTAACGGCGGATTACAGGATGTTCAGCGGGTATTGCGCGATCAGACGCAGTTCGTCGATCGACGGCGAGCCGTAGTACACACCATCACCGGAACGGTAGGTGGCTTGACGCAAGCGCAGGCTCAAGTCTTTGGCCGGACCTTCCTGGATGACGTACTTGGCTTCCAGGTCGCGTTCCCATTCTTTACCGTTGTTGGTGGTGGCGGTATTGGCGCCGCTACCTGTGACATAACGAGCCATGAAGCTCAGGCCTGGAATGCCGAAGGTGGCCATGTTGATGTCGTAACGCGCCTGGTACGACTTCTCGCCTTCGGCGTTGAAGTCGGAACGGGCGATGGAGTTGGCCAGGAATACTGTGCCGCCGCCGTCTACGCCGTAGCCATAATCACCGTCACCGGTAACCTTTTGTGCGGCCAGGGTGAAGGTGTGCGCACCGATAGTGTAGGCACCCTGCAAGCTGAAGGCGCGGTTGTCGAGCTTGGTGCTGCCGTCCTTGTAGGCACGTTGCTTGCCTTCGCCATCGCTCTTGGTGTCGTAGATGTTGAAGTCGAGAGCAAAGGATTGATCCTCGCTCAACGCGTGGGTCCAGTTGATGTTGTTGTAGATCTTACGGAAGAAATCTTCTGTTTTTGCGTAGTAGAGGCTAGCGGTCAGCTCTGGGGTGAAGGAGTAGACGCCACCTGCAAAGTCGGTTTTCGTCAGGCCCAGGCTGTCATGGTAAGTCTGGCTTTGTGAAACGCTCGACGTGAAGTGACCGCCTTCTAGTTTCAGTCCCTTGATCTCGTTGCTGGTCAGCGAGATGCCTTGTGGTAGTTCAGGCAGCAGGCGGCTGTCATCGGAAGCGAATACAGGCGCAGTGGTGTACTGGTCGCCGACTTTCAAGACGGTATCGGAGATACGGAACTTGATGGCACCGCCGCCCTTGGAGTACTGGTCCTGGGAGCGACCATCCGAACCCTGAGGAAACAGGCCGGTCCCCGCACGGCCTTTGCCACTGTCGAGCTTGACGCCCAGCAGGCCGATCACGTCAAAACCAACACCAACGGTGCCCTGGGTGTAGCCCGACTCAAACAGGGCGTTGAAGCCCAGGCCGGTTTCTTCGGCGCGACTTTTACGTTTGCCGTTGACGGTCTCGTAGCCGTCCAGTGGCTCGTTGCGGAAGTCCCGGCTGAAGTACAGGGCGCGAGTGTTGACGCCGAAAGTGCTGTCTTCGATAAGTCCCTTGGACTCGTCCTGAGAGGACGCCATTGCGAACTGCGAGGTGCCTGCTGAAACAGCGAGGGCGATCATGCTCCACTTCATCACGCGCATCGTGATTTGCTCCTTTGGTTTTAGGAAGAGTACTGCCGTCCCACCTGTATTTTTGTCTGGGAGGCTCTTTCTTTTTTGTGACAGCGCAAACTTATAGCACGCTGGCAATAATTGGCGATACGTACACATCTATCCTTTCAGCTTCTTTACGAGGCTGTCGTAAATTGCTAGATCCGTGTCGCAAATCTACAGTCTGTTTGTCACCAGACTGACAACTTCAATACTGTTTTTAATACCCTAGACAAGGGTGGAAAGTACCCCTGTTCAAAGTTTTAAAACTTCCTTTTTTTGTATTGACTCACTGTTCTTTTTATCGTGAAACACTGCCTTCCTGGCAGGTGTCGTTGTCGACGTTATGGGAGTGAATGCAACAAGCGTGCACAAACTGCCAGGCGAATGTCATTTTTTCGTGAAAAATGTGGTGAGTCTGTGAAAACCGCATAACCACGGGGCTTTTTCGTAGTTTTTTTTGGAATTCATGGCTCGGGTTGTGCGGGATTTCGAACGAGTAAAAGTGTGTTCCTGTCAGAAATGTTACCGGTTCACCCTTCGGAGTGAGTAATTGGCGGATAGCCCTTGCCCGGTGTGGGGCATAAAAGACCCATTTTGGTGCGTTCGCGCCCGGCGGTGTGATTGCCTGTTGGTGTCGCGCCGATTGCCCCGTGAAGCAGCCGCCATTCGCAGGTATGCTGGGCGCCTGAAACTGACTAGCCGAACGGAGTGACTGCGGTGTTCGCCTTGGATCCACGTCTGCAAAACGACACTTTGCCTATCGGGGATTTCCCCCTGTGCCGGCTGCTGCTGTCCAACGACTCTAACTACCTCTGGCTTATCCTGGTGCCGCGCATTGCCGGCATCAGCGAAGTGTTCCAGCTTGATGCGGATGACCAGTCCCGGTTGTGGCGCGAAACCACCACGTTGGCGCAGTTGCTCAATGACGGGTTCGGCGCCGATAAAATGAACATTGGCGCCCTGGGCAACGTGGTCAGCCAGTTGCACGTGCACGTGATTGTGCGCAAGCGCGACGATGTGGCCTGGCCTGCTCCGGTCTGGGGCAAGCACCCGGCGTTGCCTTATACCGACGATCAGGTCGCGGTGATTCGTACCCGCCTGCGCGAACTGTTGCCGCCCGACTTCATTTTTACCCAGGACTGAACCATGGACTTGCAAGATCGTGTGACGGACCTTGAGAGCCGCCTGGCTTTCCAGGACGACACCATCGAGACATTAAATGACATTCTGGTCGCCCAGCAGCGGGCGGTAGAGCGCCTGCAATTGCAGATGACAGCCTTGCTCAAGCGTCAGGAAGAGATGGGTGGGCAGTTCGAATCCTCCGAGGAAGAAGCACCACCGCCTCATTATTGAGTGTGCTGTAAAGCGCCTGGCAATAAAAAACCGCGATGCAGTATCAACTGCATCGCGGTTTTTTTTGCACCTGATCGGGGGTCAGCGACGCGGCAGGGCCGCGATCACGTCTTCAGCTTGCAGGCCTTTGTCACGGTTCATGACGGAGAATTCCACGCGCTGGCCTTCTACCAGGACGCGATGGCCTTCGCCGCGAATGGCCCGGAAGTGGACGAAGATATCATCGCCCGAATCTCGGGAAATAAAGCCGAAGCCTTTGGAGGTATTGAACCACTTGACGGTCCCGGTATCCCGGTTGGTCATGTCGTAGTTTTGCGAGGTGGCCGGAGCAGACGAACGGTAGAAGCTGATAGCCAGGTGAAGAACAATAGCGACCAGGGCAATCACCAGGCTGAGCAGGATGGCCGGATGGCCGCCGACTTCAGGCATGGGGGCCAGGAGGGTGAGGGTTTGTACGACGACAGTCAGCACCAGCAATGCGCTGACCAGGTTTTGCAGTTGATGGCGTGTGCCTTTGTTCCAGTAAGGAATGACTGGCGCCAGCGTCAGGTTGAGAAGGCCGAACAGAGCCAGGTACAGCGCGTCGTGTTGTTGCAGGTACGGCAGGCTTTCTGGTTGCAGGCTCGGGATAAAGGACAGCAGCAAAGCTGCAGCGCCCGTTAGCAGGTGGACGATTTTCAACATTTTGATTAACTCACGTTAAGACGGATCACAAGGAAGAGCTGATTGGCACGGTTCGCTTCTGAACAATGGGAGGCGTTGGGCACGTGCGCGGGTATTCAGCCTATGCCGCTTGCCGCAGGAAATAGCGGTGGCGACACGCTGCCTATTTAACAGCAAAGCCTGTGCCTTCTCAAATCAAGCGTTTCAAGGCGTTGCGAAGATCATGGCATTTCTGCGCTAAACCCTTGTCCTAGACAGGTGCGGGTGTTTTTCGCCGCGCCAGGCCTTGTCGCGCGCGCTGCCAAGGGGCGATTTGCCGCAGGCCGCCTGTGGCGCCAGGGCTGCGCAAGGCGAGCACTCTTGCTAGAGTGGGTAAGCACCTGATCAATGAATTTTCATCAATTGAAGGGAATAAACATGGCAATCGATATCGGTATCAGCGAAGAAGATCGTAAATCCATTGTTGACGGACTTTCACGGCTGCTTTCAGATACCTATGTACTTTATCTGAAAACCCATAACTTTCATTGGAACGTCACGGGGCCGCAGTTTCGTACATTGCACTTGATGTTTGAAGAGCAATATAACGAACTGGCGCTGGCAGTTGACTCCATTGCCGAACGTATTCGAGCCCTGGGTTTTCCTGCCCCGGGTGCTTACTCTATCTATGCCCGTCTGTCTTCTATCAAGGAAGAGGAAGGCGTACCCAGTGCTGAAAACATGATCAAGCAACTTGTCGATGGGCAGGAAGCTGTTACCCGCACGGCACGCGGAATCTTCCCGTTGCTCGATAAAGTCAGTGATGAGCCGACGGCGGACTTGCTGACCCAGCGCATGCAAATTCACGAAAAAACTGCCTGGATGCTGCGCTCACTGCTCGAAGGCAAGTAAATGTCGTGAGCCAGTGACGCCAGGCAGGCGTCACTGGCTTCACCTGATTCCTTCCGGTTACATACGTTGGCTTGTCCTACGAACAGTGACTCTCTGTCTTCTGGCTGCACTTGCCTGCTTGCTGTTTTATAGGCCCAACGGCCAATAACAGCCGTTTGTTCAAGAGCCGTTTGGCAAGGGAGTGTCAAGTGTATGTCGCGTAGTATGGGTAAAGGTGCGCTGGAAACTTCCGGCTTCTACAAGATAAAGATCGATCCCTTCGTCAAAGGATTCGATATGGCGTTGGCGCGGCCATTGTCGCGTTCGGTCCGGTTGAATGGTTTTTCGACATGCCTGCGGCTTGAAGAAGTCTATTGGAACATTCTGGGTGAAATAGCCAGGATCAATACGTGTTCGGTCAGTGCACTGCTGTCTTACGTGGATCGCGAAGTGCATTTGCGTTATGGCGGGGTGAAGAATTTCAGCGGCCTGGTCAGGGTGGTGTGTGTGGTTCATGCGTTGAAAGGGCAGGCGGCAACGGCACATCAGGCCGGCCTTGTGTAGCCGGGGTGCCCTTGATTGGAGGGGCGCGGGTGTCTCTATAGAGTGCGCTGTACGTTGCCACGGCTGCACAGCCTCGATTTAACGGATATAATCTCGCCCTTTGCTGCGCATACCGGCTGGTACGGGGCGCAGCGCAGCAGTGACGTGATCGCCGAGACATCCCATGCCCATGTACGATTATCAATGCGCTTCCTGTGGTCATCAGTTGGAAGCCATTCAAAAGATCAGCGACGCGCCGTTGGTCGATTGCCCTGCTTGCCGGGCACCCGAGCTGAAAAAGATGTTGTCCATGCCGGGCTTTCGCCTGAGCGGTAGCGGCTGGTACGAGACCGACTTCAAGACCGGCTCGAAGAAGAACCTGGCCGGCGGCGACAAAGCAGACTGAGTTGAACTCTACGCGCGAGCTCCTGCATTATCCGTGGCCTGACTTACAAGGTGCGGTGATCGAGCAGGCACTCCACCGAATTTCGAATTACGAGAAGTGAAACCACTACCATGATGCGCAGCCACTATTGCGGCCAACTGAACGAGACCCTGGAAGGTCAGGAAATTACCCTTTGCGGATGGGTTCACCGTCGTCGCGACCATGGCGGGGTGATTTTCCTCGATATCCGTGATCGTGACGGTCTGGCCCAAGTGGTATTCGACCCGGATCGTGCCGAGAGCTTCGCCGCCGCCGATCGCGTGCGCAGCGAGTACGTGGTGAAAATCACCGGCAAGGTTCGCCTGCGTCCGGCCGGTGCCACCAACGCCAACATGGCGTCGGGCATGATCGAAGTCCTGGGCTACGAGCTGGAAGTGCTGAACGAGTCGGAAACCCCGCCGTTCCCACTCAACGAGTTCTCCGACGTTGGCGAAGAAACCCGCCTGCGTTATCGCTTCCTCGACCTGCGTCGCCCGGAAATGGCCGAGAAGCTGCGTCTGCGTTCGCGCATGACCACCAGCATCCGTCGTTTCCTCGACGAGAACGGCTTCCTCGACGTAGAAACGCCGATCCTGACCCGGGCCACCCCGGAAGGTGCGCGTGACTACCTGGTGCCAAGCCGTACCCACGCCGGTAGCTTCTTTGCCCTGCCGCAATCGCCGCAGCTGTTCAAGCAACTGCTGATGGTCGCCGGTTTTGACCGTTACTATCAGATCGCCAAGTGCTTCCGTGACGAAGACCTGCGCGCCGATCGCCAGCCGGAATTCACCCAGATCGACATCGAGACCAGCTTCCTCGATGAAAAAGAGATCATGGGCCTGACCGAAGAAATGATCCGCAACCTGTTCAAGGAAGTGCTGGGCCTGGAATTCGGCGAGTTCCCGCACATGACCTTCGAAGAGGCCATGCGCCGCTACGGTTCCGACAAGCCAGACCTGCGTAACCCGCTGGAACTGGTCGACGTTGCCGACCAGCTCACGGAAGTCGACTTCAAGGTGTTCAGCGGCCCGGCCAACGACCCGAAATGCCGCATCGCCGCACTGCGTGTGCCAGGCGGGGCGAGCATGCCGCGCAAGCAGATCGACGACTACACCAAGTTCGTCGGCATCTACGGCGCCAAGGGCCTGGCTTACATCAAGGTCAACGAGCGCGCGAATGGCGTTGATGGTCTGCAATCGCCGATCGTCAAGAACATCCCTGAGGACAAGCTCAATGTGATCCTCGATCGCGTGGGTGCAGTTGACGGCGATATCGTGTTCTTCGGTGCCGACAAGGCCAAGATCGTCAGTGAAGCCTTGGGTGCATTGCGCATCAAGCTCGGTCACGACTTGAAACTGCTGACGTGTGAGTGGGCACCGATGTGGGTCGTCGACTTCCCGATGTTCGAAGAGAACGACGACGGTAGCTTCAGCGCCTTGCACCACCCGTTCACCGCGCCCAAGTGCACACCGCAAGAGCTGGAAGCCAATCCGGCTGGCGCTCTGTCCCGCGCCTACGACATGGTGCTCAACGGCACTGAGCTGGGGGGCGGTTCGATCCGTATCCACCGCAAAGAAATGCAACAGTCGGTCTTCCGCCTGTTGGGTATCAACGAAGCGGAACAGGAAGAGAAGTTCGGCTTCCTGCTCGACGCCCTGAAATATGGCGCTCCACCCCACGGTGGCCTGGCCTTCGGCCTTGACCGCCTGGTGATGCTGATGACCGGCGCGCAGTCGATCCGTGAAGTGATTGCCTTCCCGAAAACCCAGAGTGCTGCGGACGTCATGACCCAGGCTCCAGGTGTGGTGGATGCCAAGGCACTGCGCGAGCTGCACATCCGTCTGCGCGAGGCGCCGAAGGCTGAGTAAGGCTGCGGCGTGAAAGCGCGATAAGGTTGTACGCAGTCAAAAAGGCGCATCTTCGGATGCGCCTTTGCGTTTAAAAGAGGGAAATCTCGCCTGGGGCGGGATTGAAAGGTTTCTAGAGAATTTCGGAGTTGTGTTATGGCTGGCCATTCCAAGTGGGCGAACATCAAGCACCGCAAAGAGCGTCAGGATGCCAAGAAAGGCAAGATCTTCACCAAGTGGATTCGCGAACTGACCGTCGCTGCCCGCCAGGGCGGCGGTGATCCAGGCTCCAACCCACGCCTGCGCCTGGCGCTGGACAAGGCCCTGGGCGCCAACATGAGCCGCGACATCATCGACCGCGCCGTGGCCCGTGGTGCCGGTGCGGCCGATACCGACGACATGGTCGAGCTGACCTACGAAGGCTACGGCCCGGGCGGCGTCGCGGTGATGGTCGAATGCATGACCGACAACCGCAACCGCACCGCGGCGGCTGTACGCCATGCGTTCAGCAAGTGCGGCGGCAACCTGGGCACGGATGGTTCGGTGGCCTATCTGTTCGAGCGCAAGGGGCAGATTACCTTTGCGCCGGGTACGGATGAAGACGCGCTGATGGAAGCCGCGATGGAGGCGGATGCCGACGACGTGGTGACCAACGAAGACGGTTCCATCGACGTATTCACCTCGTTCGCCGGCTTCTATGCGGTGCGTAACGCCTTGGAAGCCGCAGACTTCAAAGGCACCGATGCGGAAATCGTCATGCTGCCGACCACCAGCGCCGAGCTGGACCTGGATGGTGCGCAGAAAGTGCTGAAGATGCTGGATATGCTTGAAGACCTGGATGATGTGCAGAACGTCTACTCCAACGCCGACATCCCGGAATCCGTCGCCGAACAGCTAACTTAAGCGCGATGAAAATCTAATGTGGGAGCTGGCTTGCCTGCGATAGCGGTTTATCAGATACAGAATTTCTGACTGAAACACCGCTACCGCGGGCAAGCCCGCTCCCACATTGGATCTATATGTACCCATAAACCTGCAGGCGTTATGACTTTAATCCTAGGTATCGACCCCGGTTCGCGCATCACCGGCTTTGGCGTGGTGCAGCACACTCCGCGTGGCTGCATCTACGTTGCCTCGGGGTGTATCCGTACCGGTGCTGGCGAGTTGGCCGAGCGCTTGCAGATCGTCTATCGCGGTGTGCGTGAAGTGATCCAGACCTACGGGCCGGTGACCATGGGCATTGAAAAGGTCTTCATGGCCAAAAACGCCGACTCGGCCCTGAAGCTGGGCCAGGCCCGAGGCGCTGCAATTGTTGCCGGCGCGGAGGAGGGCATGGAAATAGCCGAATACACCGCAACCCAGGTCAAGCAGGCCGTGGTCGGCACCGGTGCGGCCAATAAGGAGCAGGTGCAGATGATGGTCATGCATATGCTCAAGCTCACCTCAAAGCCACAGATCGACGCCTCTGACGCCCTGGCTATCGCCATTTGCCATGCGCACACCCGTTCCAGCCTGTTGCCCCATGGCCTTGGCACGGCACGCAGTCGTGGCGGGCGCCTGCGTCTCTGATAGCATCAGCGCAATCGTTATTTCCGGTCAGGCCTCGATCTGACCTCAAGCTTTAAGGATCTGAACCGTGATTGGACGCTTGCGCGGCACCCTGGCTGAGAAACAGCCGCCGCACCTGATTCTGGATGTAAATGGGCTGGGGTATGAGCTGGAAGTGCCCATGACCACCCTGTACCGCCTACCGTCGGTCGGTGAGCCGATAACCCTGCACACCCATCTGGTGGTGCGCGAAGACGCGCAACTACTCTATGGTTTCATCGGCAAGCGCGATCGCGACTTCTTTCGCGAGCTGATCCGCCTTAATGGTGTCGGCCCGAAATTGGCCCTGGCATTGATGTCGAGCCTGGAAGTGGATGAGTTGGTACGTGCCGTTTCCGCCCAGGACACCTCCGCATTGACCAAGGTGCCGGGTGTGGGCAAGAAAACCGCCGAGCGCCTGCTGGTGGAACTCAAGGACCGCTTTAAAGCCTGGGAAGTGGTGCCGAGCATGTTTGCCCTGGTGCCAAACCAGCCGGATATGCCGGCGGCCCAGGTTGCCAGTGCTGAAAGCGACGCCGTCAATGCGCTGATCTCCCTGGGCTACAAGCCCCAGGAAGCCAGCAAGGCAGTGTCAGCCATCAAGGACAAGAACCTGAGTGCCGAAGACATGATCCGCCGAGCCCTGAAGGGAATGATTTAAGTGATTGAAGCTGATCGTCTGATTGCCGCCACTGGCCCTCGTGACCGTGAAGAAGTCCAGGACCGGGCCATCCGCCCCGTCAGCCTTGCCGACTATATTGGCCAGCCGACCGTGCGCGAGCAGATGGAGTTGTTCATCCAGGCCGCACGCGGGCGCAGCGAGTCCCTGGATCACACGCTGATCTTTGGTCCACCGGGCCTGGGTAAGACCACCCTGGCCATGATCATCGCCCAGGAAATGGGGGTGTCGATCAAGTCTACGTCTGGTCCTGTATTGGAGCGCCCGGGGGATTTGGCGGCACTGCTGACCAATCTTGAGCCTCATGATGTGCTGTTCATCGACGAAATCCACCGGTTATCGCCCATCGTCGAAGAAGTGTTGTACCCGGCCATGGAAGACTTCCAGCTGGATATCATGATTGGCGAAGGGCCGGCTGCGCGCTCGATCAAGCTCGACCTGCCGCCGTTTACCCTGGTGGGCGCTACTACGCGCGCTGGGATGCTGACTAACCCGTTGCGAGACCGTTTCGGCATTGTTCAACGTCTAGAGTTCTACAGCACTGTGGATCTGGCGACGATTGTCAGCCGTTCGGCCGGGATTCTCGGTTTGCCGCTGGACCCGGAAGGTGCCTATGAGATTGCCCGCCGGGCTCGTGGCACGCCACGTATTGCCAACCGCTTGCTGCGGCGGGTGCGTGACTTTGCGCAAGTACGCGCCAAGGGCCATATCACCAAGGCCGTGGCCGACCTGGCACTGAACCTGCTGGATGTCGATGAACATGGTTTCGACCATCAAGACCGGCGCCTGCTGCTGACCATGATCGAGAAGTTCGATGGTGGGCCGGTGGGCGTGGACAGCCTGGCTGCTGCCATCAGTGAAGAGCGTCATACCATCGAGGATGTGCTGGAGCCGTACCTGATTCAACAGGGTTACATCATGCGTACACCGAGGGGCCGTGTGGTCACGCGCCATGCGTATTTGCACTTCGGGTTAAACATTCCGTCACGATTGGGGGAGATGCCTGTGGTAGACGAATTCCTCGATGCAGTGGACGATTAAAAAGGCATGGCGAGTCGATTTATTCGACGTTTGTGCTGTCCTAGTGGCTGGCGTCGTCATTCTTTCGTTAGAAATGTTGCAGAGAATGAAAAACAGTTGCCTGGCCGGATTGGCAACCTGAGGAGTAAGCACTAGAGTATGCGCGCGCAAAACGGGGATCAGTCGTTCGCACATCGCTGTCGCGTTTATTACGAGGACACCGATGCGGGCGGCATCGTGTATTACGTCAACTACCTGAAATTCATGGAGCGGGCTCGAACCGAGCGGCTGCGGGAGCTGGGCTTTGCCCAATCCCAGCTTGCAGGGGAGGACCTGTTATTTGTCGTGCATTCCAGCGAGGCCCGTTACCACGCGCCGGCGCGACTGGACGATGAATTGCTGGTCAGCGCAGAAGTAATCGAATTGAACCGTGTCAGCCTGCGCTTTAAACAGCAGGTCAGGCGGGCAACGGATGCAACGCTGCTCTGTGAGGGGCAGTTCCTGGTGGCGTGTGTGCGCACCAATAGTTTGAAACCCCGGGCCATTCCCGAAGCTTTACGTGCGGCCTTTGCCGGCGTGAGCGGCGCCGGTAAACAATCAGAGCAGGAGATTTAGCGTGGAACCTACCGTCGTCGACCATTCCTCCATGTGGAGCCTGGTCAGCAATGCCAGTGTCGTGGTTCAACTGGTGATGCTGACCCTGGTAGCCGCATCGGTTACCTCATGGGTCATGATTTTTCAGCGCAGCAACCTGCTGCGCGCCGGTCGACGTGCCCTGGAGAGCTTCGAAGAGCGCTTCTGGTCGGGTATCGACCTGTCCAAACTATATCGCCAGGCAGGCAGCAACCCGGACCCGGATTCGGGCGTCGAGCAGATCTTCCGCGCCGGCTTCAAGGAGTTCTCCCGCCTGCGCCAGCAGTCCGGCGTTGACCCGGAAGCGGTCATGGAAGGTGTGGCCCGTGCGATGCGCGTAGCGATCTCCCGTGAGGAAGAAAAGCTCGAACAGAGCCTGCCGTTCCTCGCCACCGTCGGTTCGGTCAGCCCGTATATCGGCTTGTTCGGTACCGTCTGGGGCATCATGAACTCCTTCCGTGGCCTGGCAACGGCCCAGCAAGCGACCCTGGCCACCGTGGCCCCGGGTATCGCCGAAGCGCTGATCGCCACTGCCATCGGCCTGTTCGCTGCAATCCCCGCAGTAATTGCCTACAACCGTTTCGCTGCAACCAGCGAGACTTTGATCGGCCGTTACTACACCTTCGCCGATGAATTCCAGGCGATCCTGCACCGTAAAGTGCACACCAGCGAAGAATAAGCAGGTAATTCCCAATGGCTTTAATCGCTCGAGCTCGCAAAAAGCGCAAGCCGGTCGCCGAGATGAACGTAGTGCCTTACATCGACGTGATGTTGGTGCTGCTGGTGATCTTCATGGTGACCGCGCCGATGCTCAATCAGGGTGTGAAGGTTGATCTGCCCAAGGTTTCCAGCGAAGCCTTGCCGCAGGACAACAACACCCAGGTCCTGACCATTTCGATCAAGGCTGACAAGACCTACTACTGGAACCTTGGCAGCGAAGTCGACACCCAGAAGCAACAGGACAAGGCCATGACCTTGCCGCAGATGACTGACGCCGTGACCAAGATCATCCGCGCCGGCAACGAAGGCGGCAAGCACACCCAGGTGTTCATTCGTGGCGACAAGGTTGTCGATTACGGATCCGTCATGGGTGCCATGGGCGGGCTGCAGAAGGCCGGGGTCGGTAATGTTGGCTTGATTACCGAGGCGCCCTGATGCAGCAACAGCGAGAGCCGTCCGCCTCGGAAAGCTACTTCTGGCCTAGCGTCTGGGCAATTGCCCTGCACGTTCTGGTGTTTGGCATGCTGTTTGTCAGCTTTGCCATGACCCCTGAGCTGCCGCCAGCCAAGCCGATCGTGCAGGCGACCCTGTATCAGCTGAAATCGAAAAGTCAGGCCACCACCCAGACCAATCAGAAGATTGCGGGTGAGGCCCAGAAGTCGGCTGCGCGCCAGACTGAAGTCGAACAGATGGAACAGAAGAAGGTCGAGCAGGAAGCGGTGAAGGCTGCTGCGGAACAAAAGAAAGAAGAGGCGGCTCAAAAGGCCGAGGAATCGAAAAAGGCTGACGAAACCAAGAAGGCTGACGAGGCGAAAAAGGCTGATGAAGCCAAGAAAGCCGAGAAAGCTGCCGAAGCGAAAAAAGCCGAAGAGAAACAATTGGCTGATATAGCCAAGAAGAAGTCTGAAGAAGAAGCCAAGAAAGCAGCTGAAGAAGAGGCCAAGAAAAAGGCCGCTGAAGAAGCCAAGAAAAAGATAGTCGAAGACGCGAAGAAGAAAGCCGCCGAAGACGCCAAGAAAAAATCCGAAGCAGACGAGGCGAAGAAAAAAGTCGCCGACGACGCGAAGAAGAAAGCTGCCGCCGATGCCTCGAAGAAAAAGGCCCAGGAAGCAGCGCGCAAATCCGCCGAAGAGAAAAAGGCCCAGGCCCTGGCAGATTTGCTTTCCGACACGCCGCAACGTCAGCAGGCCCTGGCCGATGAACGTGGTGACGAAGTCGCGGGCAGTTTCGACGATCTGATTCGCGCGCGCGCAGCAGAAGGCTGGACTCGTCCACCTTCGGCACGCAAAGGCATGACAGTGGTACTGCAGATCGGCATGTTGCCGGACGGTACGGTGACTTCGGTCAGTGTGGCCAAGTCCAGTGGCGACGGTTCGTTCGACAGTTCAGCGGTTGCAGCGGTCAAGAACATTGGCCGGTTGACCGAGATGCAGGGAATGAAACCAAGCGACTTCGCTCCCTATCGTTCATTCAAGATGACATTCACACCTGAGGATCTAGCCTTGTGAGAAACCTTCTTCGAGGAATGCTTGTCGTTATTTGCTGCATGGCAGGGATAGCGGCGGCGGATGAAAAGAACATCCTGGTAACCAGCGGTAGCGATCGGGCCACCCCGATTGCAGTAGTACCGTTTGGCTGGCAGGGCGGCAGCGTGCTGCCGGACGATATGGCGGAAATCATCGGTAATGACCTGCGCAACTCGGGTTACTACGCGCCAATCCCGAAACAGAACATGATCAGCCAGCCGACCACCGGCAGCGAAGTGATCTACCGTGACTGGAAAGCCCTCGGCGCCCAGTACCTGATGGTAGGCAGCATCGTGCCAGCGGGCGGTCGCCTGCAGGTGCAATACGCCCTGTTCAACGTGGCCACCGAGCAGCAAGTGCTGACCGGCAGCGTGTCGGGCAGCGTCGACCAACTGCGAGACATGGCGCACTACATCGCCGACCAGTCGTTCGAAAAACTGGTGGGTATCAAAGGTGCGTTCTCTACCCGCATGCTGTACGTGACGGCTGAGCGTTTCTCGGTGAACAACACGCGCTACACCCTGCAACGTTCGGACTACGACGGTGCTCGTGCAGTGACCCTGTTGCAGTCGCGCGAGCCGATCCTGTCGCCGCGTTTTGCGCCCGATGGCAAGCGTATCGCCTACGTGTCGTTTGAGCAGAAGCGCCCGCGCATCTTCGTTCAGCACATCGATACCGGTCGCCGTGAGCAGATCACCAACTTCGAAGGCCTGAACGGTGCGCCTGCCTGGTCGCCGGATGGCAATCGCCTGGCATTTGTACTGTCCAAGGACGGTAACCCGGATATCTACGTGATGAACCTCGGTTCGCGCCAGATCACCCGTGTCACTTCCGGCCCTGGCATCAACACCGAACCGTTCTGGGGCAAGGATGGTTCGACCATCTACTTCACGTCAGACCGTGGCGGCAAACCGCAGATCTATAAGAGCAGTGTTGGCGGTGGTGGTGCAGAACGTGTGACCTTTATCGGCAACTACAACGCCAATCCGAAGCTTTCGGCCGATGAAAAGACCCTGGTAATGATCCATCGCCAGGATGGTTTCACTAATTTCAAGGTGGCGGCCCAGGATTTGCAGCGCGGAAGCGTAAAAATCCTCACAGATAGCACTCTTGATGAGTCGCCTACTGTTGCGCCCAACGGCACCATGGTAATCTACGCCACCCGCCAGCAGGGCCGGGGAGTCTTGATGCTCGTGTCCATTAATGGACGCGTAAGGCTCCCGCTTCCTACCGCACAAGGCGAAGTCAGAGAACCGTCCTGGTCCCCTTACCTGAACTGACGCGGCGCTACAAAAAGAAGTACTTAACACACTGGGGTTCATTAGGAGTTTCACGATGGAAATGCTGAAGTTTGGTAAGTTTGCTGCTCTGGCTCTGGCTCTGTCCGTAGCCGTTGGTTGCTCGTCTAAAGGCGGCGACAATGCCGGTGAAGGCGCAGCTGTTGATCCAAACGCTGGTTACGGCGCCAACACTGGTGCAGTTGACGGCTCCCTGAGCGAAGAAGCTGCTCTGCGCGCGATCACCACTTTCTACTTCGAATACGACAGTTCGGACCTGAAGCCAGAAGCCATGCGTGCTCTGGACGTTCACGCGAAAGACCTGAAAGGTAACGGCGCTCGCGTTGTACTGGAAGGCAACACCGACGAACGTGGTACTCGTGAGTACAACATGGCACTGGGCGAGCGTCGTGCGAAAGCCGTTCAGCGCTACCTGGTACTGCAAGGCGTTTCCCCAGCTCAGCTGGAACTGGTTTCCTACGGTGAAGAGCGTCCAGTTGCTACCGGCAACGACGAGCAATCCTGGGCTCAAAACCGTCGCGTCGAACTGCGTAAGTAATTCGTCATGCGAATGTGCCGTCGTGTTGTAACCGTATTGGCTCTCAGCCTCGCACCGCTTGTGGTGTGGGCTGCGGTTCCCGTGGAAGATAGCAACTCTGGCTATAACAATAGTGGGAGCAGCTATCCACCTGCAGGTTATGGCACGAACGGCGCCTATGCGGGAGGAGCGGCCACGGCCGCTCCTTCGGCACAGGGCGAACTGTTCAACCAACTGCAACGCATGCAGGATCAATTGGCGCAGCAACAAGGCACCATTGAAGTTCTGCAGAATGAGGTGCGTCAGCTCAAGCAAGAAGGCCTGGAGCGTTACCAGGATCTTGACCGACGTATAGGAGCCGGTGTTACACCTGCCGCTACTCCTGATAATTCTTCTGCCGGTGGCGCTGCAAGCGCCGCCGGTGGTGCAGCCGCGGCTCCGGCAGCGAGCAGCGAACCGGGTGATCCGGCGAAGGAAAAGCTGTATTACGATGCAGCCTTCGACCTGATCAAGGCCAAGGATTTCGACAAGGCCAGCAAGGCGTTCACCGCTTTCCTGGGTCGTTATCCAAACAGCCAGTACGCTGGGAATGCCCAGTACTGGCTGGGTGAGGTCAACCTGGCCAAGGGTGATGTGCAAGGTGCAGGCCAGGCATTTGCCAAGGTCAGCCAACTTTACCCCAAGCATGCCAAAGTGCCTGATTCGCTGTACAAGCTGGCTGATGTAGAGCGCCGCCTGGGTCATACCGACAAGGTCAAAGGCATTCTGCAGCAGGTAGTGGCCCAATATCCGGGTACATCTGCCGCCCAGTTGGCCCAGCGCGATTTGCAGCGTTTGTAAGCACTGCTGTCCCGCTTGGAAGAAACCCGCGCCTGTCGCGGGTTTTTTCGTTAGAATCCACGCCCTTTTATGAAATACGCTTCTTGGGGTTCACGCTTTGCCGGGATCCCATGAAGTGCCTGACGGAGGCGGACAGCCTGTTTAGCTGTTACGCCCGTGGCGACTATGCAAGACACATTACGCATCACCGAAGTTTTTTACTCGTTACAGGGTGAAACGCGCACTGCCGGCCTGCCCACAGTATTTGTGCGCCTCACCGGCTGCCCGTTGCGCTGCCAGTACTGTGACAGCGCCTACGCCTTCAGTGGCGGCACCATCCGCACCCTCGACGACATCCTGGAGCAGGTTGCAGGCTTTCGGCCGCGCTACGTCTGTGTGACGGGTGGCGAGCCCCTGGCCCAGCCCAATGCCATTCCTTTGCTCAAGCAGCTGTGTGATGCCGGTTACGAGGTGTCACTGGAAACCAGTGGTGCCCTGGACATTTCAGCGGTCGACCCTCGCGTCAGTCGAGTGGTTGACCTGAAGACCCCGGACTCCAAGGAAGCGCATCGCAACCGTTATGAAAACATCGACCTGCTGACCGCCAACGATCAGGTCAAGTTTGTCATTTGCTCGCGGGACGACTATGACTGGGCCAACTCCAAGCTGATCCAATACGGCCTGGACCGGCGCGCCGGCGAGGTGCTGTTTTCCCCCAGCCACCATGACTTGAACGCTCGCGACCTCGCTGATTGGGTGGTCGCCGACAACCTGCCGGTGCGCCTGCAATTGCAGCTGCATAAATACCTTTGGAACGACGAGCCAGGACGCTGAAATGACTGAACAAACCACTGATCAAAAACGTGCCGTAATCCTGCTGTCTGGCGGCCTCGACTCCGCCACCGTGGTCGCCATGGCCCGCGCCGAGGGTTACAGCTGCTACACCATGAGCTTCGATTACGGCCAGCGCTCCCATGCCGAGCTGGACGCCGCCGCCCGTGTTGCCCGCGACCTCGGTGTGGTGGAGCACAAGGTGATCGGCCTGAACCTCAATGGCATTGGCGGCTCGGCCTTGACCGACAGCACCATCGACGTGCCTGAGGCGCCGACTGAGGGCATCCCGGTCACTTATGTGCCGGCCCGTAACACCGTGTTCCTCTCGCTGGCCCTGGGCTGGGCAGAGGTGCTCGACGCCCGCGACATCTTTATCGGCGTCAACGCCGTGGACTACTCCGGCTACCCGGACTGTCGCCCAGAGTTCGTCGAGTCGTTCGAGCGCATGGCCAACCTGGCGACCAAGGCCGGCGTAGAAGGGCGTGGCTTCCGTATCCAGGCGCCCCTGCAAAACCTGAGCAAGGCCGATATCGTCAAGGCGGGTGTAAGGCTTGGTGTCGATTACTCGCTGACTGTGTCCTGCTACCAGGCAGACAATGACGGTCGTGCTTGTAGGAAATGTGACAGCTGCCGCCTGCGTGCAGAAGGCTTCCAAGCGGCCGGAATTACTGACCCAACGCGTTATTTCTGATTTATTTAAAATAAGGTGTTGAATAATCCTTAGAAATCAGTATTATACGCGCCACCACACAGCGGGTCGTTAGCTCAGTTGGTAGAGCAGTTGGCTTTTAACCAATTGGTCGTAGGTTCGAATCCCACACGACCCACCATTTTTGGCGGTTTAGAAAATCCGGAAGGCCCACGCAAGTGAGGATTTCCGGGTTTTTTTTTGCCTTGTGCCAAGACAAGCCAGGCGTTCATCGATTCAGGCCCCTGGCTCAGTTTCCTCGGCTGAGCCCTCTGCAAGCCTCTGAGTTCTATTGTTGCTCAGCCTTGGCGTGCCCATTCATCCACGGGCTGTAGTCCACAAACACATAGCCTGTCGGCAGGCCCTGAGGGTGGCTGTCAAACCCCGGCATTTGTCGCAGGTCCAGCAGTTTGCACTGCGTGACGAGACGTTGCTGCAGCGCGCTATCCACCTTGAAGCCTTGTAGTCGATACGGGCTTTGATTCAGGTTGACCATGCACTCACTGACTTTGCCTTGTGCATCGGCGATGAAGTGGAAGCTGGCTACGCCGATACTGTCGATGGCATGTCCGGCAAACAGTTGCTCACGGAAGAAGCGGATCTGCTTATAGAAATCGATGCGGGCCGTATGCTTTTGTTGCTCCTCCTCCGACATGCCGAGCAGAGGGGTGAATACCATGGGCGCGACAATCACCTGAGTGTCCTTGGCATCGGCGAAGACCTTGGGTGAGACCTCGGGAAACAGGGTGGTCCAACACAGGTCAGTCACCAGTTTGCCCAGCTTGGCCTGGCGCAGGTTGTTCAGGTCTTGGTTGGGTAGCAGGGTTCCGCGTTTGGTCGAGCAATCCACTACATGGTTCTGCGCGTCGACGGTCATGATCATATTCATCACGCCTGTCAGTTCTTGCTCATTGGCAGCTAGGGCATAGCTGCGCAGTATCATTTGGAAAGTGGTGACGAATTTTTCATCCTTTTGTTGCATTTGTGCTGCCGCCAAGGCCGCTGCCTGTTCGGGCGTGTGACTCTGGCAGCCGGACAGTGAAAGTAGGCTTGCACCGAACAATGCCAGAAGCCAGCGGGACGAAGAAGACGTGTTGAATTCCATTTCTTGGGGCTCGTACACAAATAGACTGGGGAAATGTAGACGGGAACCATTCTCACCCATCAAGCGCTAAAGTGCGATTCGAAATAACAAAAACCGTGGCGCTGGAGTGTTTGGTTGTAACGACTGACGGTTGATTCTGCCTATGTTTGATCTATAGATCTTCTTTGTCTATATTTGAGTCTATAGATTCATTATGAGGTGGCAACTATGAGCCTAGCCCTCCAAGCGCAACCCTTCACTCGGGAACAATGTGTCGCCGGACTACGGGCGGCCGTGGGCATCCTGGAAAAGTGGCAGGCCAGCAGCGACCAGGCCTGCCGCATCCTGCGTATCTCGCGCAGTACCTACACCCGCGCCCGGCAGCGTGATGCCGCATGGTCCGTCAGCCTGGACTTCGATCAGATGCAGCGCATCAGCTTCGTGCTCAATATCCACGCCACGCTGCGCATGGTGTTCGATAACCCCGAGAACGTGTATGGCTTCCCCGCAATGGCCAACGACAACAGCTTTTTCAACGGGCGCTCGCCCCTGGAGATCATGGCTCAGGGCGATATGATTTCGCTGTACGAAACCTTCCGCCGCATCGATGTGCTGCGTGGCGCGCAATGGTGACGCTGAACCAGCTGGGTGAGTTGCCGGGGGGCCAGTTGCAGGCCTATCGCCTGGTCAATTCAAAATTCCCGCCGATTGCATTGTTTGACGATGTGGCGGATGCCGACGAGTTTGAGGCGCTCTATCAGATCCAGGCCCTGACCAACCCGCGATTGGGCAATGAGGTCGGCCGGATTGAGCTGATACCCCGTAGGGAAATCCCGTTCGGGATTGTGGGATGTTCCTACGCAATTGCGCCGTTCACCCACGTCAATCCTGCCGGGTCGCGTTTCAGCGCTGGTGATTTTGGCGTCCTGTACCTGGCTGCGACGATAGAAACGGCACTGGCAGAGGTGCGTCATCACCAGAACCAGTATTGGTCCGGGGTCCATGGCCTGAACTATGAGCGTTTTGTCTTTCGCGGGCTGTCGTGCACCTTTGCCGGTGATTCGATGAAGGATGCGACGTCGGTGCCGATCAGCGACCCGATCTACGATCCCGACGACTACAACGACTCCCATCGTTTGGGCAGCGCACTGAAGAAGGCCGGCTGCCCGGGCCTTCGTTATCTGTCAGTGCGTGCAGAGGGCAACCACTGCTGGGCGTTGCTGACACCTAGGCCGGTGTCGTCGATTGTCCAGGCCTCTCATTACGAGATGGTCTGGAATGGGCAGATCACCAGTGTCAGCAAGATCAGCGAAGCCTGATGCACAGGGTCAGATCTGCCCGCGCACCAGGATCGACTCATCGATCTGCGCAATCGAGGTAACCCCGGTGAGGGTCATGGCCACGCGCATTTCCTTGGCAAAGATATCCAGCAGGTTTTCCACGCCACGCTGCCCATCAGCGGCCAGGGCGTAGGCGGGCGCGCGCCCCAGTAACACGCCACGGGCGCCGAGGGCGAGCATGCGTACCACGTCCAGCCCGGAACGAACCCCCGAGTCCACCAGCACCGTGAGATCACAGCCAACCGCCTGGGCGATCTCAGGCAGTGCCTTGGCGGTGGACAGCACGCCATCAAGCTGGCGGCCGCCGTGGTTGGACACGACGATGCCGTCAGCGCCGAAGCTCACGGCATCCTTGGCGTCCTGTGGGTCGAGGATGCCCTTGATGATCATTGGGCCCTTCCAGAACTCACGGATCCACTCCAGGTCTTTCCAACTGATGGAGGGGTCGAAGTTGGTGGCCAGCCAGCCGATGTAATCTTCAAGGTGGGTCGGTTTGCCCAGGTATTTGGAGATGTTGCCCAAGTCATGAGGGCGGCCCATCAGCCCCACATCAAACGCCCAGGCCGGCTTGGTCACGGCCTGCAACATGCGTCGCTGGGCGGCGTACGGGCCGGACATCCCGGAGTGGGCATCACGGTAGCGGGCGCCGGGGGTTGGCATGTCGACGGTGAAGACCAGGGTTTTCACTCCGGCGGCTTGCGCGCGCTCCAGGGCGTTTTTCATGAAGCCGCGGTCTTTCAACACATAGAGTTGAAACCAGATCGATTGCGCGGTCTGCGACGCAACTTCCTCGATCGGGCAAACGGAAACGGTCGACAGGCAAAAAGGCACACCTTTATTGGTCGCGGCGTTGGCCACCTGGACTTCCCCGCGTCGGGCAAACATGCCGGTCAGGCCCACCGGACTCATGACCACCGGCATCGCCAGCGGTTGGTCGAACAAGGTGGTTTCCAGGCTCAGGCTCTCGACGTTACGCAGCACACGCTGGCGCAGGCTGATGTCTGCCAGGTCCGAACTGTTGGCCTTGAGGGTGTGCTCGGCGTACGCGCCACCGTCAATGTAGTCGAACAGGAAGCGCGGCAGTTTGCGGCGTGCGGCTTCGCGGTAATCCGATGCGGACGAAATGATCATGAACAGTGAGGCCCCGGAATAAAGAAAACGGTGGGTGGAGGATAGCCAAAGGCTTTTCATGGTAAAAACAACTTTTACAACTTCATTCAAGTCGAAAATGGAATAGTCATGAACCTGCGAACGCTGCGAGCCTTTGTCGAAGTGGTGCGCCAAGGCAGTTTCTCACAAGCGGCCGAGATGGTTTCGCTCACGCAATCGAGTGTCAGCAAAGCGGTCAAGACGCTGGAGGAGGAGTTGGGCACGCCGTTGTTCAGCCGTATCGGCCATAAGAGCGAACTGACAGCCGCCGGTGAGATTGCCTACCGCCGCGCCCTGGTGTTGCTCGCCGAGCGCAACGACTTGGTGGCCGAGATCAATGACCTGTTGGGGCTCAAGCGTGGCGTGTTGCGCATCGGCTTGCCGCCGGTGGGCAGTGGTGAGTTATTTGCCGCGATGTTTGCGGTGTATCGCCAGCGTTACCCACAGATCGAGATCGAGCTGATCGAGCATGGCAGCAAGAAGCTGGGCGAGTGCCTGCAAGCGGGGGAGGTGGACGTGGCTGCCCTGCTGGTGCCGGTGGAGGGCGAGTTTGAGTATCAGGACGTGCGGGTCGAGCCGTTGATGGTTGTCCTGCCCAGCAGCCATCCATTGGCGGGACGCAAGAGTGTGGATTTTTCCGACTTGTCCGACTCACCCTTCATACTGTTCGAGGCCGGGTTTGCCCTGAACCGCATCATTCTTTGCGCCTGCGAGCGTCGGGGCGTCTCGCCGAAGGTTTCCGTGCGCAGCGCCCAGATCGACTTTATTGTCGACCTGGTCGGCGCGGGCCTGGGTGTCGCCTTCCTGCCGCGCATGCTGGCTTACAAGCACCTGCATCCCGGCATTGCGTTGATTGCGTTGGATGAGCCCCAGACTGACTGGCATATTGCCCTGACCTGGCGGCGTAATGCTCACTTGCCACCAGCCGCGCGGGCCTGGTTGGACCTGGCCAGGGAAATGGGTAATGTCCCTGCGCCATTTTAGGCTTTTGAATCCAATCGATATTCTGTAGCCTTGCGCAGCTTCACCCGTGCTTGATGAACACAATCACTTCGTCCGGCGGCGCCCGAAGGGCTCCAGAGCCGGTGGTATACTCGACTTTCGCGCAACTGCGCCTGCAGGTCTTGCGAACATGACGCAAATTTCCGAACGCCTTCTGGTCCAAGCCCACCTCGATGCCAAGCAACCCAAGGTGCTCAGTGCCGAGGAAGAGGCAAGCTTACGTTCTGCCATCGCTGCCGAGCTCAAGGCTCAAGATGCGGTGCTGGTGGCGCATTTCTACTGCGACCCGGTGATTCAGGCCCTGGCCGAAGAAACCGGTGGCTGTGTTTCCGACTCCCTGGAAATGGCCCGCTTCGGCGCCGCACACCCGGCCAAGACCGTGCTGGTCGCCGGTGTGCGCTTCATGGGCGAGACGGCGAAAATCCTCACCCCCGAAAAACGTATCCTGATGCCAACCCTGGAAGCCACGTGCTCCCTGGACCTGGGTTGCCCGGTGGAAGAGTTTTCGGCGTTCTGCGACCAGCATCCGGAGCGCACCGTGGTGGTCTACGCCAACACTTCGGCGGCGGTCAAAGCGCGCGCGGATTGGGTGGTGACTTCCAGTTGCGCCCTGGAAATCGTCGAAAGCCTGATGGATAACGGCGAAACCATCATCTGGGGCCCGGACAAGCACCTGGGTACCTATATCCAGCGTCAGACCGGGGCCGACATGCTGCTGTGGGACGGTGCCTGCATCGTCCACGAAGAGTTCAAGTCCAAGCAATTGGAAGACATGAAGGCGTTGTACCCGGATGCAGCGATCCTGGTGCACCCGGAATCACCGACCTCGGTGATCGAGTTGGCCGATGCCGTGGGCTCCACCAGCCAGTTGATTGCGGCGGCGCAGCGTTTGCCGAACAAGACGTTCATCGTCGCCACTGACCGCGGCATTTTCTACAAGATGCAGCAGCTGTGCCCGGACAAGGTCTTTGTCGAGGCGCCAACCGCCGGTAACGGCGCGGCATGCCGCAGTTGCGCGCACTGCCCGTGGATGGCGATGAATACCCTGGAGCGCACGCTGCAATGCCTGCGTGAAGGCAGCAACGAGATCTTCGTCGAGCCTTCGCTGATTCCCCATGCGGTACGCCCGCTCAAGCGCATGCTGGACTTTACCCAGGCGGCCCGTCTGAAGTTGGCCGGCAACGCCTGATCCATGCCTGCCACGATCAAACTGTAGGAGCTGGCTTGCCTGCGATAGCATCACCTCGGTCTGACTGATACACCGAGGCGCCTGCATCGCAGGCAAGCCAGCTCCCACATTTGATTTGCATCGTTTGGGCGCTATTTCTTTTTCTTCGGGATCCGCACCAATTGCGTGTCCGAATAGATGTCATGCCAGGCGCGTTTTTTCTTGTCCACCAGCGACCAGATAAACCCCAGCCCCGCACACAACCACGACGCAATCGACACCACAAAACGCAACAGCGCCTGCCACAGGCTGATACGTGAGCCATCCGTGTTCTGCACGCGCACGCCCCATACCTGCATGCCCAGGGTCTGCCCGGAATGGGTCCAGAACTTGGCGAAGAAGCCAAACAGCACAAAAAACAGAATCGTCGACAACAACGGATCACCGTCCAGGGCCCCGGACTCCGAGAGCGTGCGCATCTTCGCCTCCCCCACAAAGGCGATCCACACCAGCTTGTAGAGCAAGGCGGTGACGATCAACAGGGCGGTACACAACAGGAAGTCATAGAACATCGCTGCCAGACGACGGCCCAGGCCAACGGCGGGGAATTCGCCTTGGGGGCTCAGCAGGTGTTTCGACATGGCTCGGCTCTCTGGAGGAAAAAAGCCATTTTACGGTCAAACGCATACAAAAAAGCCCCTGATGTCAGCATCAGGGGCTTTTTGTCGCAGTAGGGATCAGCCTTCTGCTTGTACTTCGTCAGCCTGCATGCCTTTCTGGCCTTGCACTGCGAGGAAGGTCACTTTCTGGCCTTCTTTCAGGGTCTTGAAGCCGTTGCCCTGGATAGCGCGGAAGTGCACGAACAGATCCGGACCGCTTTCAGGGGTGATAAAACCAAAACCTTTCTCGTCGTTAAACCACTTGACGGTACCGCTCTGACGTTCAGCCATTTTCTTCTTTCCTTTGACGCTAAAAATTGATGACAGTCCCTTTCACACGAAAGAGTACTGGGCTGGGTTGCAGGAAAGTAAGAGACATCGAACGGGTTGTAGCTAACTTTGGCTACTGCCCAGGTCCAGGTTCAAAGCGACCCATGCAAACACAGTGGGCAAACTCTACGACAACTAAGGCAGAAAAAACAAGCCCTCTAAAAGCCCTGTATTTACTGGTCATGATGACAATTCGGTCACTATTGCCGAAGTGTCTTATTCGATAGTGTGAGTCACTTGTTATAGGTTAATCGACATAACATTGACTATCGTCAGTGCACTGTTTTATGGCGGTTGTGTTACACATTAGTGCAAGTGAACACAACCGCGTTACTTATAGGAACAATCAATCAGCCACGATAGTAACGTTGTGGCACGAATGGCATTTTACTTACACGAAGTGGCACCTTTTTCCCACGCACCAACGCAGAGACTTCGCTATCCAGCGCGGTAAAGGCCATGTCGAGGTAGCCCATGGCGAGCGGGCCGCCAAGGCTTGGGCCAAAGCCACCGCTGCAGACGGTGCCGATCACGGTGTCGTGCTCATCGACAATCTCTGCACCTTCGCGTACCGGCGTGCGTTCCTGTGGCAGCAGACCAACGCGCTTGCGGCTGACACCGGTCTGCTGCTGGGTGAAGATCCGATCGGCGCCCGGGAAACCGCCGGCACGCGCGCCATCAGCGCGGCGGACCTTGGAAATGGCCCACAACAGACTGGCCTCAATCGGTGTGGTCTCGGTGTTCATATCGTGGCCATAGAGGCACAGGCCGGCTTCCAGGCGCAGGGAGTCGCGGGCGCCCAGGCCAATGGCTTCGACTTCGGTTTCGGCCAGCAGGCTGCGGGCCAGGCTTTCGGCACTGGCCGCGGGCACCGAGATTTCGAAACCGTCTTCGCCGGTATAGCCGGAACGGCTGACATAGCATTCCACCCCCAGCAGGCGCAGGGGCGCGAACTGCATAAAGGTCATCTTGATGACTTCCGGGGCCAGGCGCGCCAAGACCTTCACCGCTGCCGGGCCTTGCAGGGCCAGCAGGGCACGTTCCTCAAACAGCGGTTCGATCTGGCATAGCTCGCCGATATGCTGGCGCAGGTGGGCCAGGTCCTGATCCTTGCAGGCGGCGTTGACCACCAGGAACAGTTCGTCGTTACCCAGGTTGGCAACCATCAAGTCATCGAGGATGCCGCCCTGTTCGTTGGTGAACATGGCGTAGCGCTGCATGCCCACGGGCAGGTCGATGATATCCACCGGCACCAGGGTTTCCAGGGCCTTGGCGGCATTGGCCCCGGTCAGGCGGATCTGGCCCATGTGCGACACATCGAACAACCCGGCCTGGTCACGGGTGTGCAGGTGTTCCTTCATCACGCCCAGCGGGTATTGCACCGGCATGTCATAGCCGGCGAACGGCACCATGCGCGCACCCAGTTCGAGGTGCAGGGCATGCAGCGGGGTTTTCAACAGGGTTTCGGTGGACATATTCAGCTCCTGAAAAACGTGCTGGCGCGTTATAAGCGTCAGCACTCGATAATGTTGACGGCCAAACCGCCACGGGCGGTTTCCTTGTATTTGCTTTTCATGTCGGCGCCGGTCTGGCGCATGGTGCGGATCACCTTGTCGAGGGACACGAAGTGCTGCCCATCACCGCGCAAGGCCATGCGCACCGCATTGATTGCCTTCACCGAGCCCATGGCGTTGCGCTCGATGCAGGGCACCTGCACCAAGCCGCCAATCGGGTCGCAGGTCAGGCCGAGGTTATGTTCCATACCGATCTCGGCGGCGTTCTCCACCTGGGAAACCGTACCGCCCAGCACTTCGCACAAGGCTCCGGCGGCCATGGAGCAGGCCACGCCGACTTCACCCTGGCAACCGACCTCAGCCCCGGAGATCGAGGCATTTTCTTTGTAGAGGATGCCGATGGCCGCGGCGGTGAGTAGGAAACGCACCACGCCGTCTTCATTGGCCCCGGGGATAAAACGCATGTAGTAGTGCAGCACTGCCGGGACGATCCCGGCTGCACCATTGGTAGGTGCCGTGACTACGCGCCCGCCGTTGGCGTTTTCTTCATTGACCGCCAGGGCATACAGGTTGACCCAGTCCAGCACCGATAGAGGATCGCGTAGGGCGGATTCCGGGTTCTTGCACAGTTGGCGATGCAGCGCAGCAGCGCGGCGCTTGACCTTCAAGCCCCCCGGCAAAATCCCTTCGTTGCGACAGCCTGCACCTACGCAATCTTGCATCACCTGCCAGATCTTCAGCAGGCCGCTGCGGGTCTCGGCTTCCGGGCGCCAGGCGCTTTCGTTGGTCAGCATCACCTGGCTGATGGACAGGCCGTAGGTAGCGCAATGCCCGAGCAAGTCCTTGGCACTTTTGAACGGGAAAGTCAGGGGCGTGGCGTCTTCGACAATCCGGTCAGCCCCGGCGGCATCTTCATCCACCACAAAGCCGCCGCCCACCGAGTAGTACTCGCGGCTGCGAATCTGCAGGCCGGCGGCGTCAAAGGCGCGGAAGATCATACCGTTGGGGTGAAAGGCCAGGGGTTTGCGAATCATCGCCAGATGTTCTTTCTCGTTGAACGCAATGCTGTGTTCTCCGAGCAGGTTCAAACGTGCATCCGCGCGAATCTGTTGCAGGCGCGTGGGCACGGTTTCGGTGTCGACGGTGTCCGGGTGTTCGCCCTCCAGGCCCAGCAACACAGCCTTGTCGCTGCCGTGGCCTTTGCCGGTGGCGCCGAGTGAGCCATAGAGCTCCACCTTGACGCAGGTGGTGGTGTGCAGCAGGTCGTCACGCTTGAGGCCCTCGGCGAATCGGGCTGCGGCACGCATCGGGCCAACGGTGTGAGAGCTTGAGGGACCGATGCCAATCTTGAACAGGTCGAACACGCTTAAAGACATGGTTGTTCTCCGGTTTCTTATTATGTGTCAGGTGTACTCGGTGAAACTGTGGGAGCGGGCTTGCTCGTGAAAGCGGTCTGTCAGTTGATACATTAGGTGACTGAACCACCGCATTCGCGAGCAAGCCCGCTCCCACATTTTTTGATCGAGTACCTCCTCAGGTTATGCGTAGCTCTCGATCGACGGGCACGCGCACACCAGGTTGCGATCGCCAAACACGTTGTCGACCCGGCCAACCGGCGGCCAGTACTTGCCTTCGATCAACGACGCTACTGGGTGCACCGCCTGTTCGCGGCTGTACGGGTGGCTCCATTCGCCGACGATTTCAGCTGCCGTGTGCGGTGCGTTCTTCAGTGGGTTGTCGTCCTTGTCCAACGTGCCGTTTTCCACTGCGCGTATTTCTTCACGGATCGCGATCATGGCGTCGCAGAAACGGTCCAGTTCCTCCTTGGATTCGCTTTCGGTCGGCTCGATCATCAAGGTGCCGGCGACCGGGAACGACATGGTCGGCGCATGGAACCCAAAGTCGATCAGGCGCTTGGCCACGTCATCCACGCTAATGCCGCTGCTGTCCTTGAGCGGGCGCAGGTCGAGGATGCATTCGTGTGCCACCAGGCCGTTGCTGCCGGTGTACAGCACGGGGTAGTGCTCTTCCAGGCGACGGGAAATGTAGTTGGCATTGAGGATCGCCAACTGCGACGCGCGCTTGAGGCCCGCGCCGCCCATCATGCTGATGTACATCCAGGTGATCGGCAAAATGCTCGCGCTGCCGAATGGCGCCGCGCACACCGCGCCTTCCTTGCGCTCCATGGCCGCATGGCCGGGCAGGAACGGCGTGAGGTGCGACTTGACGCCAATCGGGCCAACACCCGGGCCACCACCACCGTGGGGGATGCAGAAGGTCTTGTGCAGGTTCAGGTGGGACACGTCGCCGCCGAACTTGCCCGGTGCGCACAGGCCGACCATGGCGTTCATGTTGGCGCCGTCGATGTACACCTGGCCGCCGTTGTCGTGGATGATCCCGCAGATTTCGCGGATGCCTTCCTCGAACACGCCGTGGGTCGATGGGTAAGTGATCATCAGCGCGGCGAGGTGTTCGCGGTGCTCGATGGCCTTGGCCCGCAGGTCTTCGATGTCCACGTTGCCACGGGCATCGCACGCGGTGACGACCACGCGCATGCCGGCCATGTTGGCGGTGGCCGGGTTGGTACCGTGGGCCGACGATGGGATCAGGCAGATGTCGCGACGTTCTTCGCCACGGCTCTGGTGATAGGCACGTATCGCCAGGAGGCCTGCGTACTCACCCTGGGAACCGGCGTTCGGTTGCAGGGAGATCGCGTCGTAGCCGGTGGCCGCGCAGAGCATGGCTTCCAGCTCGCTGGTCAGTTGCAGGTAGCCGGCGCTTTGTTCCGCCGGGGCGAACGGGTGCAGGGCGCCGAACTCGGCCCAGGTCACCGGGATCATTTCGCTGGCGGCGTTGAGCTTCATGGTGCACGAGCCCAGCGGGATCATGGTGCGATCCAGTGCCAGGTCCTTGTCGGCCAGCTTGCGCAGGTAGCGCATCAGCTCGGTTTCCGAGTGATAACGGTTGAACACCGGGTGGCTGAGGATTGGCGACTGGCGCAGCAGTGCGGCGGGCAGGGTGCTGTCGACGCTGGCGGCTAGGGCGGCGAAGTCCGGCAGGGCTTTACCGCTGGCAAACACGCTCCACAGGGTTTCAATGTCGGCTTGGGTAGTGGTTTCGTCCACCGACAGGCCCAGGCGATCGGTATCCACAACACGCAGGTTAATGCGCACGGCGCGGGCCTTGTCGTGCAGGGCTACGGTGTTGGCGCCGGTGTTGAGGGTGAGGGTGTCGAAGAAGTTTTCCTGCTCGACCTTAAGACCCAAGGTAGTCAGGCCGTTGGCCAGGATCGCGGTCAACTGGTGCACGCGCTGGGCGATCTGGGTCAAGCCTTTAGGGCCGTGGTACACGGCGTACATGCTGGCGATGTTGGCCAGCAGCACTTGGGCGGTGCAGATGTTGCTGGTGGCCTTCTCGCGGCGGATATGCTGCTCGCGGGTCTGCATGGCCAGGCGCAGGGCCGGCTTGCCGAAACGGTCCACCGATACACCGACCAGACGGCCCGGCATATCGCGCTTGAACGCATCCTTGGTGGAGAAGTACGCCGCATGCGGGCCACCAAAGCCCAGCGGTACGCCGAAGCGTTGGGCACTGCCAATGGCCACGTCGGCACCGAACTCACCCGGTGGGGTCAGCAGGGTCAGGGCCAGCAGGTCGGCGGCCACGGCCACCAGGGCATTGGCGGCATGGAAGCGCTCGGTCAGTTCGCGGTAGTCAAAGACATCACCGTTGCTGGCCGGGTATTGCAGCAGGGCGCCAAAGAACGGGCTGACGTCGGTCAGTTTGCGTTCATCGCCCACCACCACATCGATACCCAGTGGCTCGGCACGGGTGCGCAGCACGTCGAGGGTTTGCGGGTGGCTGTGGATCGAGGCGAAGAAAGCATTGCTGCTCTTGTTCTTGCTCAGGCGCTTGCAGAAGGTCATGGCTTCGGCGGCGGCGGTGGCTTCGTCGAGCAAGGATGCGTTGGCGATTGGCAGGCCGGTGAGGTCGCTGATCAGGGTCTGGAAATTGAGCAGCGCTTCCAGGCGGCCCTGGGAGATTTCTGGCTGGTACGGGGTGTAGGCGGTGTACCAGGCCGGGTTTTCCAGGAGGTTGCGCAGGATCGGCGATGGCGTGTGGCAGTTGTAGTAGCCCTGGCCGATATAGGTCTTGAACAGTTGATTCTTGCCGGCGATGGCCTTGATCTTGGCCAGGGCATCCGCTTCGCTCAAGCCGTCGCTCAGGCCCAGTACCGCAGTGCCCTTGATGCTTTCCGGGATCACGCTGGCGCTCAAGGCTTCGAGGGAATCGAAGCCCAGGGTCGCGAGCATCTGCTGCTCATCGTCCTGGCGCGGGCCGATGTGACGGGCGATAAATTCGTTGGCGGTGCTCAAATTAACAGTCATGGCGCGCTCCTCAAGCTTCAGCGTTGGCTTTGATCAGGCGGTCGTACGCATCCTGATCCAACAGCTTAGCCACTGCGTCAGCGTCAGCCGGTTTAAAGCGGAAGAACCAGCCTGCGCCCATCGGGTCTTCGTTGACCAGCTCCGGGCTGTCTTCCAGCGCGGGGTTCACTTCCAGGACGTCACCGTCCAACGGCATGTACACGCCACTGGCAGCTTTTACCGACTCCACGGTGGACGCTTCAGCGCCCTTGTCGTAGGCCTGCAGCTCAGGCAGTTGTACGAAAACCACATCACCCAGCGCGTTTTGCGCGAATGCGGTGATACCCACGGTGACGCTACCGTCGGCTTCGGCGCGCAGCCATTCGTGATCTTCAGTAAAACGCAATTCGCTCATGGAAACTCCTCAGGGCCAGAATCGTCTGGTGGACGGGATTGAATGCTCGTGTCTGCCGAGCTGGATGGGTAAAGCCATAGCAAGAATGCGGCCAATAATTTTTATCGTTTAAAATCAATTGGTTGGCGTTTATGGTCGGAGGGTTGCCGTTATCCGTTGTAGCGAAATCGATACGCTTTGGTGGCGTAAAAAAAGCCTATGTGGATCAAAGCCTTGCATGGTGAAGGCTCACTGCGCCCGTATTGAAATCATTCCACTGTAGCGATTTCAGTACGAGTGGCCATGGCTAGAGATGCCCTGGCAGGTGATCTATCTACCGCACAAGGCACCAGAAGGCGGCTCACCCTGTCGGTTTCTATCGATCAGGACGCTTTACATGAGTAATCCAACAGGAACACTTCGGGAGATTTCGCAGGCACAAGCCTCCCGCAATTACCTTTCCAAAGTGTTTGCGCAACGTCTGACGTTGACTCAGGTGGCGCAGTCCATGATCCAGGAGTGGATAACCGACACGTTTGCAGGTTCTAGTCTGCAGGCCGACAACAGTTGGATTGGGGTCATACAGCGAACGAAAACCGGCAGTGTGGCTTACGGACAGCTTACGACCTTAAGTGACGCATTGATCGCGCGGTGCATGAGCGCCACCTTGCTGAACTACACATCAGGTCATCATCAACTGCTGCGCCAACTGCCCGCAGAGGGTTTCCAACCGGTGGGCGCAGCTATTTCTGTCGAAGATGTAGAACGCATGCTTAACGCCCTTGCCCCGCAGCTGCTGGAGGGTTTTTGCGTGCGGCTGGTGGCGTACTGGAATGCCCGGATCGAGGGACAAGCCTCGCACAGTCGCTGGGAGGCCGTGAGCAAGCAATTGCGTGCCTGCCTGCTCACGGCTCGACAAAATCCGCCGCTCAGTTTGCAGGAGCGCAAGATGTTGCTTGGCGAGGGGAGCGATGTGCAGGTGCTCTGGGCTTACCAGGAGGATCGGCAGGCACTGGGCGCACCGAACCCACTGCGGATTTATCAGGTATATGCCGCACAGGCAGGGCTGCCGGGTGAATGGCTCCCGCTGCTGGTCTTGCAGCGCCAGCTCAATGAGGGCCTGGTAAGCCTGGTCTACCTGCCGGTGATGGCGCTGCTCAAACTCGACACGCTGGACCAGTTGGGCAGCCTGTTGCCTCGTTACATGAGCACATACACCCCAGGCCTACCGCTCAGTTGGGTGCTCAAGGAACCCCATACCGACGTATTCGATGCCCTGGCCCAGAGTTTATTGGAACGACAACTCAGAAGCGTGAGGCGGATCGACTGGTCTGTGTTGGCCACTGTTGGCAGCTATGAAAGGCTATTGATCAAACTGACCTCGCCCCTGGCCTGGTTTAACCCCGATTACGTCCAGCAACCCCATGAAGAGCAATTGCCGATCTGGTTGCAGACTGCCGGCGGCGCTGATCGCCAAGCCTATGGTCAATGGCTTGCGCGCCTGGCGCACCTGCAGCAATGCACCGCGGGGGCTTCGTTTCTGGACGGGCTTGAACCGATTGATGTGTACGCCCGCAAGGCGCTGCAACGCCAGATGCGCCTGGATCACCCGCAGGAGGTGATCATCAATCCGGACGATTACCTGCTGACATTCGAGCGCACTCAAGGTGGCACCGTCGGCTGGACGCAGCGCGCCACCAGGACCTTGACCGAGTGGGCGCTGGAAAACCCCTTCGCCTCTGCCTATGCCCGCGTGCAAATCAGCAACCAGGCGCAGCCGGGGTATGTACCTGATTGGTGGATCAAGCCGGCTTATCTCAAGCAATTGATTGAAACCGTCGATGTCGGCAAGCATTACCCGGCGCTTCTCAACCGTCTGTTGCTGTCGGACCCGGTAGAGTCTGCGCGGCGGCGGCGGCTGTTTGTCGATCAGATGGCGATCCAACTGCCTCTGCATGCGCTGGAGAACAGCCTTCGTCAACGCAATGGTTTCACCCAGTCTGGGGTGTCAGTCGTGCAAGCGATACTGCAGGACGAGGGGCGGCTTGATACTCAGGTGATTGTCGCCCGGCCGCTGGCGTTTTTGACCCATGCCGGTGGCGTTGCCCATAAAGCCCGCAATCTGTTTGTCATCGGCCCACGTGATAACAGTGACCTGCCGCATATTCTTTATCGGCCGGATCAGCACGAGGCGATGCTTCAGCAGTTTGCCAGTCGCCAGGCCTTGCTCGATGAGGTGGCCCGTATGGGCAGCGATTTACAGGCCGTCGTGCTTGAGCGCATGAGCGAAAACGACCAGGCAGTGTTTGCCCGGGGTGGTTTTTTGCACCCCCATGTCCAGCGTTTCCTGCAAGGGGATGAGTACAGCACACTGCCTGTTTCCGGTGCGGCGCTGCTCAGTGATGAGCAGGTGCCGGGGGTGTTTCTTGAGGCAGTATTCGATGAAAGCGCGACCAGCCTGTGGCAGCTTGCCAAGAAGCAGGCGGTCTCCAACGAGGCACTGCGCTGGAGCTTGTTCAAGAATGATCTCTGGCAAGTATTCAACGTCCTGCTGCCGATGCTCAGGGGGCCGGTAGCGGTGGCAGGCTGGCTGTCTCAGATGTTTGACAGTTTTCGCACGCTGCTGGCGTTGCCGCCCGGGGCCAGCCAGGAGGACTCTGCCAGTGCGCTGATCGAGCTGATCGGCAGTTCGGCTGGCCTGCTATTGAGCCATGTCGTTCCCCTGGATGAGCGTTTGCGTTTGCGCGAGACCTGGCCGATCACAGGGGGCAGGGGTGGGCGTGTGGCGTTCACAGGCGGGCCTCATATTCATCAACCCGTGGCAGCATTTGCCTGGCAGCGTTCAATGGCAGATATCACGGCCATGGACTTCTCTTGGGCCACTTCACGGCTCAGGCCCAATTCGACCCAGCGAGCACAGCTCGAAACCTTCCAATGGGCGCCGGGGCCAGGGGAAACATGGCCGGCAAACCCTACGGTGATCTCGACAGACAGCCCCATACGCGGTCGAGTGGTGGTGCATGGCAACCATCAGGACTACACGCTGATAGACAGCAAGCTGTATGGCGTCAAGCCCGTTGGCGGTCGCTGGCGGATCGTCGACTTGAGTCACAACGAACGTTCAGGCCCATGGCTCAGGCAGGACTCGAAAGGTGTCTGGAAAGTTGACCTGGGCCTGCAATTGCTCGGTGGGCAGCCCAAAAAAGTCACGGCGGCAGAACGGCGTATACGCATCCAGAATGAAAACCTGCGACTGGAGCGTGACTACAGTGGCGCAACGGCTCGGCTGGATGAAGTTTTGGAACGGGTGCGGGCGACCCAGAAACGCTACAGAGAGGTGCATGCTTCGGACTCTGATGCGTTCACGGATCAACAACGGCATGACAGCAGCACCGACTATTTGAGGGTGCTGGAAGAGGAATACCGGCTGCAACTCGACAGGATTAATGCGTTGACTGCAAAAAACACCCACAAACCGGTGAGTGGCTTCGAGCGAGAGAAGATGAAGCAGTTGGAGGCCATCGTTGAGAACTTGCGCGACCAGATGACCGTGGTGATCAACACCCGTGCGGGGGTGATTCTTTCCGATGAGCGTTTGAGCGAGTTGGAGGCACAAATGGATGGCGGCGACGAAGCGATTGCCCAGGCAGCTCATCGTATTGTTGTTCAATCCGCGCTGACGATCGCAGAGTACAACGCTCAACTGATCGACTTGAGCACTCTGGAGCAGAATGCCCATGAGCGATTGATGGGCGTGCCCGGGTATGAGCCGCATGCCCTGTTAATGGCCGCGCCAGAGACGGGCACGCCTCTGGACTGGAAGTCCATGCAGTTAAAGGCGTTGTATGGCGCGATGTTGCGTCGGTTGCCATCCTCTGGAGAGTATGAGGATTTCGATCAGCTCCATGAATTGTTCGGTGAGGCGATCCAATCGATCCAGTCGCAGAAAACCCTGCGCGAGCCCGACTTGTTGAGTATGGAGCAGCGAATCACTGGGTATGAAGCGATTGCCAGGGAGTATCGAAGGTCCCAGGCAGGGATTCGGGAATACGGCGATATGGCCGTGGAGTTGGTTGACAAGCGTGTTATCGAACAATTGGGGCATCTGCTCAAAGAGTTGGGCCGGGAAGCAGAACAGTCCTTGTCGATGCTGCTTCGCGAACAGGAGGCGCGCCCTGCGGCCCAACCTGTGTCGGTACCCAGCGCCGACAAGCGTTTGTTCCTCGATCGCAAAAAGCGCTACCAACTCGGGCAAGTAAGGGCCCGCACGCCTGAATCGGAGGATGAGATCGTTGATATCCTCAGTCCAATCGATAAGAGCGTACAGGCGAGCTTTCGTCGCAGCCCAAGCTCAGATGACTTTGAGCCGGTTACCGAAGCGGCTGCGTCTGTGTCGCGACCGGTACGCTCGCTGGAAAAGCTCAAGGGCGATGCACGCAGGCTGCTTGACAGAGAGCCGCTGGTGGTTGAGCAGGCCCGCAATGAGACCCACATCTCCAGCATGCCCGACAGCGTCGAGGCCCGCCTGGCACGCCAGGCCGAGGCCATGAAAGGCGTTGCACAGAAAATCCGCAAGGCGCTGGCCCGCGAGCCGGAAAAAGACAAGGGCACGTCAGCAGTTGTTTCCATTCCTTTGCTCGATGAGCTGGCTCAGGCCTCCAGCCGCCTTGTGGAGCAGGGGCGGCTGATACGTATCGAGATGGTCAAGCACCTGCCCCCTGACGAAGAAGGCATTGCCTATCTCAAGCAGCAGAATGAAGTTGAAATTGTGCTGGTAAAAGACCGTGTGCAGCTCAAGCGGCTGGATGATTTTCTACAGGAGTATGTGATCAAGGACAGGCAGGGCAAGGTTTTGGCGTATGCGCATTTTCATTATCGGGCACGGACGACACCCAATGCAGGCTACAGCGCTGGCCATCTGAAGCGGCCCGAACAGCGTTTTATGAGTTATCGCAGCCTTGGTGAAAAGACTGACGCCGATGTGATCGCGATCTACTATTCGCGGATCAGCCCGGCCATGGCCCAGCGCCTGTTTTTCAGCACCAGGGGCGTAATGGTACAGCGCGGGCGGCGGGTATTCTGGTAAGCATCATGCTCAATTTTTACCGGGAATCCCGTACTTGCGTAGCCGATGGGCGATGGCGGTATGGGAGGTCTGCAAGCGGCTGGCCAGTTGTCGCGTCGATGGGTAGCTGGCATACAGTTTTTCCAGCAACGAACGCTCAAAATCCTCCACCGCCTGCTCCAGGCTATCGACTTCTCCGTCGCTCTGGCGGGCGACCGAGGTGCCGGCGATATCCAGGTCGCCAATGTCCACCAGGTTGCTTTCGCAAATGGCGGCGGCGCGGAAGATCACGTTCTGCAACTGGCGCACGTTACCCGGCCAGCGGTTGCCCAGCAGCGCCGGGTAGGTGCCCGGTGCCAGGCGGCAGACCGGGCGCTGGATCTGCGCGCAGGCCTGCTGCATGAAGTAGCGGGCCAGCAGCAGGATGTCCTGGTCGCGCTCGCGCAGGGGCGGGACTTCGACATTCAGCACGTTGAGGCGGTAGAACAGGTCTTCACGGAAGGTGCCTTCGCTGACCATTTTCTCCAGGTCGCGGTGGGTAGCACTGAGGATGCGTACGTTGACCTTGATCTCACGGTCGCCTCCGACCCGGCGAAAGCTGCCGTCGTTGAGAAAGCGCAGCAGCTTGGCCTGCAGGTACGGCGACATCTCGCCAATCTCATCGAGGAACACGGTGCCCTGGTTGGCCAGCTCCATCAATCCCGGCTTGCCGCCGCGCTGGGCGCCGGTAAAGGCGCCGGGGGCGTAGCCGAACAACTCGCTCTCGGCGAGGTTTTCCGGCAGGGCCGCACAGTTCAGCGCCAGGAAGGGCGAGCTGTGGCGCGCACTGATGGCATGGCACGCGCGGGCCACCAGTTCCTTGCCGGTGCCGGTCTCGCCCTGGATCAACAGCGGGGCATCGAGGGCCGCCACCCGTAGTGCACGGGTCTTGAGGGTGCGGATCGCCGGGGACTCGCCCAGCAATGCATCGAAACCTTCGGCATGGTCATGGTGCAGCGCCGACAACCGTTCGCCGATGCGGTTGGGTTGATACAAGGTCAACAGCGCGCCAGCATCGGTAATCGGCGTGGCGTCCAGCAGCAGGGTCTGGCCGTTGACGCTGATCTCCCGCAGGGGCAGGCGAAAGCCGTGTTCGAGCAGGGAGTCCAGCAGCGTTGGGCTGTCAAATAGTTCGGCGATGCTTTCCCCTGCGGGTTCGCGACCATAGAGGGTAATCAGTGCCGGGTTGGCCAGCAACACCTTGCCGGCGCTGTCCAGGGCCAGCACCGGATCGGTCATGGCCGCCAGCAGGGCGTCGAGTTGCAGGTGGCGGCGTTGGCCTGGAAGGATGTCGACCACCGTCACCGCTTGCACGCCGTGGACGCTGAACAACGCGTCGCGCAATTCTTCCAGTACTTCGGCGCTGAGGGTCGGGGCGTCTATATAGACGTTGGGCGGCACCATCTCCACCGCATCCAGGTTGAGATTGCGCCCACCGAGCAAGGCCAGGACTTCCTGGGTAATGCCGACGCGGTCGATGAAGCTGACGTGGATACGCATGGGGCTGCTGACAGTTCTGGGGAGCGAGAGGCGGCCAGTATGCCTTGGAGCAGGGCCGAGGTGAAATCTGACAGATGACACTGATCAAAATGTGGGAGCGGGCTTGCTCGCGAATGTGGTGTATCAGCTACATATTCAGTGACTGACACTCTGCATTCGCGAGCAAGTCGAATCGTCGCACCGCCGCTCCCACATTGGGTGTGTGGCGTTGCTGGGGCCGGGGTTATTCCAGGTGTTCGGGTTTGACCGGGTCACCCGATTTCATGCCCAACTGCTGCCTGACATCCGCGAACATCAGATCGTAATGCTTGTGTTGCGAGCCGATGCTGCTGTGTGTCTTGGGGATTCCGTACTTTTCGGCAATCTTGGTCACGTTGCTGGCAAAGTTGTAAGCCTGATCCTTGGGCAGGAAGAACGTTTCCTTCATGTCTTTACCCTGAATGTTGCCATGCAGCGTGAACTGCATGCCTTTCCCTTCGCGTGCATCCGTGACGACCTCGTAGTCGAGGCACAGGTCGTAGCTGACATCGTCTTTGTTCAGCGCATGGCGTTCGATATGCAAGTGACCGGGTTCAAAAATGGCCATAGGCGTCTCTCCTTTACAAGGCATTGGAGAAGGGCGGCAGCAAGCGCCGCCCGGTGTGTCGTTATAAGTAGGTGATACCAGGCTTTGCCGTGCTGATACGAGTGCCGGCGGTGCCCTGGACAATCGCTTCGATGTCCGAGAGTGAACCGATCACTGCGGTTTTGCCAGTCTGGCGGGCGAACTCACAGGCGGCCTGGACCTTGGGACCCATGGAGCCGGCGGCGAAGCCGAGTTTTTCCATTTCGTCCGGGTGCGCCTGGCCGATGGCTTTTTGCGTTGGCTTGCCAAAGTCAATAAACGCTGCATTCACGTCAGTGGCGATCACCAGCAAGTCGGCTTCCAGTTGCGAGGCCAGCAGCGACGAGCACAGGTCTTTATCGATCACCGCCTCAATGCCCTTGAGCTTGCCATCTTCGCCATACATGGTCGGGATCCCGCCGCCACCGGCGCAAATCACGATGCTGCTTTTTTCCAGCAGCCACTTGATCGGGCGAATCTCAAAGATGCGTTTGGGACTCGGGCTGGCCACCACCCGGCGGTATTTGTCGCCGTCGGGAGCAATCGCCCAGCCTTTTTCGGCCGCCAGTTTTTCCGCTTCGGCCTTGGAGTAGACCGGGCCGATCGGCTTGGTCGGGTTCTGGAAAGCCGGGTCCTTGGCGTCCACTTCCACCTGGGTCAGCAGCGTGGCGAACGGCACCTCAAAGTCCAGCAGGTTGCCCAGTTCCTGTTCGATGATATAGCCGATCATGCCTTCGGTTTCGGCGCCCAGCACGTCCAGCGGATACGGTGAAACCTGGGTGTAGGCGGCGGCTTGCAGCGACAGCAGGCCGACTTGCGGGCCATTGCCGTGAGCGATCACCAACTCGTTGCCCGGATGGATCTTGGCAATCTGTTCGGTGGCGATCCGGATATTGGCGCGTTGGTTGTCCGCAGTCATGGGTTCACCACGGCGGAGCAGGGCGTTACCGCCCAGTGCAACGACGATACGCATAATGCAATCCTTCTAGAATTCTGCCTTGTGAACACTGGACCAAGTGTGGGAGCCGGCTTTATGTAGGAGCCGGGCTTGCCCGCGATGCAGTCACCTCGGTCTGCCAGACATATTGAGGTGATGCCATCGCAGGCAAGCCAGCTCCCACATAAAGCTCGCTCCCACTGAGTCAGTGGGAGCTGCGTTGGATTACAAATCAGCCAACGTCGACACCAGGATCGCCTTGATGGTGTGCATGCGGTTTTCCGCTTGCTCGAAGGCGATGCAGGCCGGGGACTCGAACACGTCGTCGGTCACTTCGATGCCGTTGGCCAGGTGCGGATACTGCTCGGCAATCTGCTTGCCGATCTTGGTATCGCTGTTATGGAACGCCGGCAGGCAGTGCATGAACTTGGTGCGTGGGTTGCCGGTGGCTTTCATCAGCTGGCTGTTGACCTGGTATGGCAGCAGTTGCTCGATGCGCTCGGCCCAGGCTTCTACTGGCTCGCCCATGGACACCCAAACGTCGGTGTGGATGAAGTCCACGCCCTTGACCGCCGCTTTCGGGTCTTCGGTGAGGGTGATGCGTGCGCCGCTTTCTTCTGCGTATTTTTTGCAGCGACCCACCAGGTCATCGTGTGGCCACAGGGCTTTTGGCGCGCAGATGCGCACGTCCATGCCCAGCTTGGCACCGACCAGCAGCAGCGAGTTGCCCATGTTGTTGCGCGCGTCGCCCAGGTAGGCGTAGCTGATGTCGTGGATCGGCTTGTCGGCGTGTTCACGCATGGTCAGCACGTCGGCGATCATCTGGGTTGGGTGGTATTCGTCGGTCAGGCCGTTGAACACGGGCACGCCGGCGAACTTTGCCAGTTCTTCGACGATTTCCTGCTTGAAGCCACGGTACTCGATGGCGTCGTACATGCGCCCGAGTACGCGGGCGGTGTCCTTCATGCTTTCTTTGTGGCCGATCTGCGACGAGTTCGGGTCGATGTAGGTGACGTTGGCGCCCTGGTCATAGGCCGCCACTTCGAAGGCACATCGGGTGCGGGTCGAGGTTTTCTCGAAGATCAGCGCGATGTTGTTGCCTTTGAGGTGCTGCTGCTCGGTGCCGGTGTACTTGGCGCGCTTGAGGTCGCGGGACAGGTCCAGCAGGTAGCGCAGTTCGCGCGGGGTGTGGTGTTCCAGACTCAGCAGGTTACGGTTGTGGATGTTGAACGCCATGATGATTCTCCTTGGATTCGGTAATCGGCCCGGTCGGCACTCGGTAAGCGCCGCCGGGTAGATGGTCGTTTAGTAGTCGATAGGGTCGCGGATGATCGGGCAGGTCATGCAGTGGCCACCGCCACGGCCGCGGCCGAGCTCACCGGCGCTGATGGTGATCACTTCCACGCCGGCCTTGCGCAGCAGGGTGTTGGTGTAGGTGTTGCGGTCGTAGCCGATCACCACGCCAGGCTCCACGGCCACCACGTTGTTGCCGTCGTCCCACTGCTCGCGTTCGGCGGCGAAGCTGTTGCCGCCGGTTTCCACTACACGCAGGGCCTTGAGGCCAAGGGCGGCGGCCACGGTGTCGAGGAAGTTGGTTTTCTCGCGTTGGATATCGATGCCGTGGGGCTTGCTTTCGTCAGGGCGCAAAGTGAAGGCAACGATCTGGTTGACCACTTCAGGGAAGATGGTTACCAGGTCGCGGTCGCAGAAACTGAACACGGTGTCCAGGTGCATCGCCGCGCGGGATTTCGGCAGGCCGGCAACGATCACCCGTTCCACCGCTTTGTTCTTGAACAGGTTGCGCGCCAGTTGGCCGATGGCCTGGTGGGACGTGCGTTCGCCCATGCCGATCAAGACCACACCGTTGCCAATCGGCATCACGTCGCCGCCTTCCAGCGTGGAGGCCCCGTGTTCCAGGTCAGGGTCGCCGTACCAGATCTGGAAATCGGCGTTGGTGAACTCAGGGTGGAATTTATAGATGGCGGTGGTCAGCAGGGTTTCCTGACGTCGCGCCGGCCAGTACATCGGGTTGAGCGTCACGCCGCCGTAGATCCAGCACGTGGTGTCACGGGTGAACTGGGTGTTGGGCAGCGGCGGCAGGATGAAGCTTGAGTGGCCGAGGAAGTCGCGGAACATCTCGATGGTCTTGCCACCGAAGCTGCTTGGCAGGTCATCGGCCGATACGCCACCGATCAGGAACTCGGCGATCTTGCGTGGCTCCAGGCTGCGCAGCCACGAGCCGACTTCATCGACCAGGCCCAGACCAACGGTGTTGGCGGTGATCTTGCGCTCCAGGATCCAGTCCAGCGCTTCGGGGATGGCGACAATGTCAGTCAGCAGGTTGTGCATTTCCAGCACATCGATGTCCCGCTCACGCATCTTGGTGACGAAGTCGAAATGGTCCCGCTTGGCCTGGGCAACCCAGAGCACGTCATCGAACAACAGCTCGTCGCAGTTATTGGGGGTCAGCCGCTGGTGGGCCAAACCTGGGGAACACACCATGACTTTGCGCAGTTTGCCGGCTTCGGAATGTACGCCGTACTTAACTTTTTCCGTGGTCATTACAGATCCTCCAGTGAACATAAACAGTGAGGGTGTTACAGGGTCAGGAAGCCGTCGTAGAGCCCATAGGCCGCCACCAGGGCGCCAATGACCACTGCGGCGAAAATCAGCTTCTCGACGTTGGTGAAAATCGGTTTGCCCAGTTCACGCTTGGCCTTGGCGAACAGGATCGCGCCAGGGGCGTAGAGCAGGGCGGACAACAGCAGGTACTTGGTGCCACCGGCATACAGCAGCCAGACCGCGTAGATCAGGGCGATGGCGCCGATGAACAGGTCTTTCTTGCGCTCGGCCAGGGCCGCCTCGTAGGTCTCGCCGCGTACCGCCAGCAACAGCGCGTAGGCCGCCGACCACAGGTACGGCACCAGGATCATCGAGGTGGCGAGGTAGATCAGCGACAGGTAGGTACTGGCGGAAAACAGCGTGATCACCAGGAAGATCTGCACCATCGCATTGGTCAGCCACAGGGCGTTGACCGGCACATGGTTGGCGTTTTCCTTACGCAGGAACTCCGGCATGGTGTGGTCTTTGGCGGCGGCGAACATGATCTCGGCGCACAGCAGCACCCATGACAGCAGCGCCCCCAGCAGCGAGATGATCAAGCCGACGCTGATCAGTACCGCGCCCCAGTGGCCGACCACATGTTCCAGCACTGCGGCCATCGATGGGTTCTGCAGCTTGGCCAGTTCCGGTTGAGTCATGATGCCCAGGGACAGCACGTTCACCAGCATCAGGAACAGCAGCACGGTGATAAAGCCGATGACAGTGGCCTTGCCCACGTCCGAACGTTTTTCGGCACGGGACGAGAAGATGCTCGCGCCTTCGATGCCGATGAACACCCAGACGGTGACCAGCATCATATTGCGCACCTGGTTCATCACGCTGCCCAGGTCGGGGTTTTTCACGCCCCAGATATCAGCGGTGAAAATGTCCAGCTTGAACGCGAACAGTGCGATCAACACAAACAGCACCAGCGGCACGACCTTGGCGACCGTGGTCACCAGGTTGATGAACGCTGCTTCCTTGATCCCGCGCAGGACCAGGAAATGCACGGCCCACAACAGCACCGACGCGCCAATCACCGCCGCCGGGGTGTTGCCTTCGCCGAAGATGGGGAAGAAGTAACCGAGGGTGCTGAACAGCAGCACGAAGTAACCGACGTTGCCCAGCCAGGCGCTGATCCAGTAGCCCCAGGCCGACGAGAAACCCATGTAGTCGCCAAAACCGGCCTTGGCGTAGGCGTATACACCGCCGTCCAGGTCAGGTTTGCGGTTGGCCAGGGTCTGGAATACAAAGGCCAGGGTCAACATCCCCACGGCAGTAATAACCCAACCAATCAATACCGCACCGACATCGGCGCTGGCGGCCATGTTTTGCGGCAACGAGAAGATCCCGCCGCCAATCATTGAGCCCACAACAAGAGCAACAAGGGCGCCTAATCGAAGTTTTCCGGGAGATTCAGACATTGCGTGACTCCAATGCAGGAGAAGAGAGACCACAGAATAAAACTGTGCGCTATTCAAACAGCTGACTCAGATCACTTCATTGGCACATTCCATTGCGAATTAATGACTTATGGTTGAGTTGTTACAGGCGTATAATTGTTCGGATAAGTGCGTTCCAGAGCCTCTATCCGTTACGGTTAATCATTTTTATGTAGGGCATGAAGGGTTGACGCTAGCCCGTATTCCCAGATGTGCAAACTTTTTCAATAGGCTTTGCCAAATACGCCATGTGATGGGAAGACAAGTCATATTTAAATTCTAAATAGGCCTAAACTCTATTAACTGACATGCCATTAAGTTATGAGGCGATCCGCTTTATTCGCTATAGCTAATAAACGCTGAATACGTTAGATAAATTATCCGAGTGCACAGTTGTTGGCTCAATGACGGTTTGATTTGCAGGGGTTTCTATGTCGCAACCGGCACAAAAGCTTCGACTCGGCGCCCTGATTGCGCTGGTGGTGGGCTCGATGATTGGCGGCGGGATCTTCTCGTTGCCGCAAAACATTGCCGCACGGGCAGAGGTGGGGGCGATCCTGATCGGTTGGGGCATCACCGCCATCGGCATGCTGACCCTGGCCTTTGTGTTCCAGACCCTGGCCAACCGTAAACCCAACCTGGATTCAGGGGTGTACGCCTATGCCAAGGCCGGGTTTGGCGACTACATGGGGTTTTCTTCGGCATGGGGTTACTGGATCAGTGCCTGGATGGGCAACGTCGGCTATTTCGTGTTGCTGTTCAGCACCCTCGGCTATTTTTTTCCGGTGTTTGGCCAGGGCAATACGCCGGTGGCCATTGGCTGCGCCTCGTTGCTGCTGTGGGCTGTGCATTTTCTGGTGCTGCGCGGCATCAAGGAGGCGGCGTTTATCAATCAGGTCACCACCGTGGCGAAGATCGTGCCGCTGCTGATGTTTATCGTCATCGCCGCCGTGGCGTTCAAGGCGGATATTTTCACCCGCGATATCTGGGGCCTGGGCAACCCGGAGTTCGGTGGGGTGATGGACCAGGTGCGCAACATGATGCTGGTCACCGTGTTTGTGTTTATCGGTATCGAAGGCGCCAGTGTGTACTCGGCCCGGGCGGAGAAACGTTCGGACGTGGGGCGCGCCACGGTGATCGGTTTTATCGGGGTGCTGGCGCTGCTGGTGCTGGTCAACGTGTTGTCCCTGGGGATCATGAGCCAGCCGGAGTTGGCCAACTTGCAGAACCCGTCCCTGGCGGGCGTGCTGGAGCATATTGTCGGCCCCTGGGGCGCGATGTTGATCAGCATCGGCCTGGCCGTGTCGTTGCTCGGTGCGTTGCTGTCATGGGCCTTGTTGTGTGCCGAAATTCTCTACGCCACCGCCCACGACAAGACCATGCCGGCCTTCCTGAAAAAGGAAAATGCCAACCGTGTGCCGGTCAATGCCCTGTGGTTGACCAATGTGATGATCCAGATTTTCCTGGTGATCACCCTGTTTTCCGCCAGTACCTACACCACGCTGATCTACCTGGCGTCGTCGATGATCCTGGTTCCGTATTTGTGGTCGGCGGCCTATGCCGTGCTGCTGTGCGGGCGTGGTGAAACCTATGAAAATGCCCACCGCGCGCGCCTCAAGGACCTGCTGATTGGGGTGATTGCACTGGGTTATGCGGTGTGGCTGCTGTATGCCGGTGGCCTGAAATACCTGCTGCTGTCGGCGCTGTTGTATGCGCCGGGGGTGATCCTGTTTGCCCAGGCCAAGCACGAGCAGGGCCAGCCCCTGTTTACCTTGTTGGAAAAAGGCATTTTCAGCTGTGTGATCGCCGGGGCGAGCCTGGCGGCGTATGGGTTGTACAGTGGCGTGCTGAGCTTGTGAAAATGCTCGCTGCTTGTTGCGACTGGGCGGGCCTCATCGCGAGCAAGCCCGCTCCCACATTTGACCGAGTTGTTTGAACTGCACGCGGTCAATTGTAGGAGCGGGCTTGCCCGCGATGACAATCGCAAGGTCACCACTGGGCCCGATGCGCGCCCAGTTCCCCTGCCGGCAAATCCCACTGCAGCGGTGTCCCCGTAATTGTCAGCGGCGCCAGCAGCCGATGAGCCGGGCCCCAGGCCGTCTGTTCCACCACCAGGCCTTGATCGCTCGGATCTTCTTCACGCAACGCGGGTTGTTCCACACGGTTTCCCGACTCGATCAACAGCTTCGCCGTGCGCGCCAGCGACAGACGTGACGAACCGCCACGCCCACTGCGCAGGCGTTCGGCCAACGCCTGTATGGCACTGGCGGCCATCAGGTAGCCGGTTGCATGATCCAGCGCCTGCACTGGCAGCGGCACGGGTTTGTTCGCCTGTTTCCACTGCATGCCGGCGTGGGCAATCCCGCTGCTCATCTGCACCAGGCTGTCGAAGCCTCGGCGATTGCGCCATGGGCCGCTCCAGCCGTAGGCGTTCAGGCTGACGTCGATCAGGCCGGGGGCAATCTGCTGCAGTGCGGCGGTGTTGTAACCCAACTGCTCCAGGGCATCGGCCCGGTAGCCGTGGAACAGAATGTCGGCATCCTTGAGCAAGTGCTCGAATAATTGCCGGTCGTTGGAGGTCTTAAGGTCAAGGCGCGCGCAGCGCTTGCCCAGGGTCATTTCCGGCACGACCCCGGGTTCGTTCCAGGTGGGGGCGTCGATACGCAATACGTTGGCGCCAAGACCGGCGAGAAAGCGACTGGCCACGGGGCCGGCCAGCACGCGGGTCAGGTCCAGCACCTTGATCCCCGCCAACGGGCGCGCCACGCTGCCGCGCCAGGGGATGTTGCTGGCTGCCTCGAAGTGCTGGCGTGCAACCAGGGGCTCCTGGTTGACCGCCAACCCCTGGGGGTGGGCCTGCCAGTCCGGCCATGCGCGCATCTGCGCGGCGCAACCACCTTCATCGACAATCGCGTGTTCCAGCTTGGCCGCGTTCCAGGGGGCTACCTTGAGCGCCATCGCCGCTCGATCCGCGACGTGGCCCAGCACGCGTTCGGCGGCCGCGCGATGATGGGGGGCGTTGGTGTGCAGGCGAATCCAGCCGTCGGCGCAGGCGTAGTCGCCGGCAATCGGGTCCCATAGCGGCGGTACGCTCCAACCGAGCGGACGCAGTGAGCTGGAGAACCAGAATGAGGCCAGGCGCCGGTCCACGCTGACAGTGGGCAGGCGTCCGGTCTGTTGCTCCAGCAGCCGGGCGACGGCCTGGCCCGCCGCACCGATACTGGCACAGGCCAGTTCAGTGACAGCGAAGGTTGAAGGCAGGGCGCCGGCCTCGGTGATGGTCAGCGCGGTGGGTGGCAGATCGAGTGCAACCTCGATGGATGTGAGCAGATCAGTCATCAACGGCCCTCCTTACAAGAAGGGCCATCATAGAAGATCTTCAGGGGAGTGCTGCAACCCCAGGCGTCAGTGGCAATTCCAGAGTGGCGATGAATCCGCCGTCGGGGTGGTTGGCCAGGGTCAGGCTACCGCCGTGACGTTCGGCGGCCCGCCGCGCAATCGCCAGGCCCAGGCCATGGCCGGGGGTCGTTTGCCCGGGGGCGCGGTAAAACGGCTCGCCCAATTGCTTCAAGTGTTCGGCATCGGCGCCGGGGCCATGGTCGCGCACACTGATCACAATCTGTTCGGCTATGCTGCGGGCCTGTATTTCAATCGGCTGGGTAGGCGGGTTGAAGCGCTGGGCATTGCGCAACAGGTTGTCCAGCGCACGTTCGAGCATGTGCGGCCAGCCTTTGAGTGTCAGCACGGGGTCGGCATGCAACTGCACGAGTTGTTCCGGTGCGCTGAGCTGGGCATCTTTTTGCAGGGTATTGAGCAGCGGGTTGAGGTCAACGTCTTCAGGGCTGGCGTTGTCGGCATCGACGCGGGCCAGCACCAGAATCTCGCTGATCAAGGCCTCCAGGCGATCGCATTCGAGGGTCAGGCGCGGCCAGAGTTTTTCCCGCGCCTCAGGGGTGGCCCGTTCGGCCAGGGCCAGGGCGATCCGCAGGCGCGCCAGGGGCGAGCGCAGTTCGTGGGATACATCGCGCAGCAATTGGCGCTGGCTGCCGATCAGGCTTTGCAGACGCGCGCCCATGCGGTTGAAGTCGGTGGCCAGCACCCCAAATTCATCGCGCCGGTTGGCCAGGCGCGCCAGGCTGTTTTGCTGGTACGTGGTCTGGCCCAGATCGTGGACCGCGCCGCGCAGGCGGCTGAGGGGGCGGGTGATCGACAGGGTCACCAGCAGGCTGAACAGGGTCAGTACCACCAGCGCGATCGCCAGCGCACTAAAGGGCCAGAGCAGGCTGCTGCGGTGCCAGGCGTCCAGTTCCGGCAAGGCGATGCGGTAGATCAGCAGGTAGGTGTCGCCGGTTCGTTCACTGGTGTACTCGGCCGTCAGGCGCCGCCAGGGCAGGCGGCTGTCATGGCTGTCATGTTGGCGGGCTTCGAAGGCAGCGGAGCGGCGCGGGAAGGTGCCGCGCACCACCGGGTCACCGCTTTCGTTGAGCACCTGTACATCGACGTGGTACTGGCGCCTGCGTTGTTGCAGCAAGTCCTGGGCGGCGTCCTCGCCTTGGGTTTCATAGACCCGGGTCCATTCTTCGGCCAGGTTATTGAGGCCTGGGTGACGGCTGAGAATCCAGGCGTCCTGGTTGAGCATATGCCCAAGCAGGATCGACAGCCCGGCAACCAGGGCGATGGCCAGCCAGAAACTGGCAAGGATGCGCCAGAAGAGTGAACGCACAGGAAACCCTCAAACAGGAAAAGCCCAGTGGCGCGGGCCACTGGGCTGGGAGGTAGCTAACGCATTATTGCGCTTTTTGCGGTTGTTGCGCTTTCCAGGCCTGGAACTGCTGCCATTCGGCCTTGCGCTCGGCGCGTTTCTTCGCCATTTCGTCGAACTTCTTCTGCTGGTCGGGCTTGAGCAGGGCGCGGATGTCGGCCTGGGTTTTCTGTTTGGCGGCGGCCATCTCGTCGTTCATGGCTTTCTGCTCGGCGGCCGGCAGTTTATCCAGGTATTTCTTGACCAGTTGCTGGCGACCTTCGCGTTGCTCGCCCATCAATTTGCCGATCTGCTGGCGCTGTTCGCGGGTCAGGTCCAGTTGGCTGAAAGGGCCGCCTTTGCCGCGCATGCCGTGTTCACCGCCGTGGCCCGGGCCGCCCATCATATGGCCTTCTGGACCGCCCATCGGGCCTTGGCCTTCTGGCATGGCCATGGCGACGGTAGGCAGGGCGGCAGCGAACATCAAAGCGATAAGGGTCTTGCGCATGGTGTTTCTCCTTGTCTCGGTTCCGGTGAGTCCGGATGTGAGTAGATTACAAAGATCAAGGTCAGCCGCCGTCAGCGCAGGGTAAAGTTTAAGTAAGGAAGGGGCAGCTACAAGTTACGAGCTACAAGCGGCAAGCTAAGAGCTTTTCACTTGTCGCTGCTCTTAAAGACTGTAGTAGTAGCCACGGCTGCGCAGTGCGACGATCCGCGGGCGGCCGTCGGCATGCGGGCCGATTTTCTTGCGCAGGTTGCTGACGTGCATGTCCAGGCTGCGGTCATACAGGGTCAGCTTGCGGCCCAGGGCAATCTGCGCCAGTTCCTGCTTGTCCAGCGGCTCGCCTGGCTGGCGCAGCAAGGCTTCCAACAGACGGCTTTCGGACAGGGTGAGGGTCAGTTCCTGATGGTCGATGGTGACGACACCCCGTACCGGGCTGAAGCACAGGTCGCCCAGTTCCAGTTGGCTCGACACCGCAGTCGGGTGACTGCGGCGCAGGACTGCGCGCAAGCGGGCGGTCAGTTCGCGTGGATCGCATGGCTTGGCCAGGTAATCATCGGCGCCCAGTTCCAGGCCGAGGATCCGGTCCAGGGGCTCGCCCCGGGCCGAGAGCATCAGCACCGGCAATTCCGGGTGGTCGGCGCGCAGTTGCTTGAGCAACTCCAGGCCGCTGCCATCGGGCAGCATCACGTCCAGCACCACGGCCGCCGGAGCGGCCTCGGCCAGGGCCTGGCGTGCGCTCACGCCGTCATGGCAAGCGCGTACCTGGAACCCTTCCTGGCTCAACCAACTGGTCAGCAGCTCACAGAGCTCCTGGTCATCATCTATCAGTAACAGCTCGCTCATGACTCACTCAATTTAGCCATTGTCGACGGCGCCGATGCCCGCCACTGGCGAAGATACCGCACAGCAGGGCAACCAGCGCAACTCCTGCGCCAATCACGAACCACTGCTGCTGATCGGTAAGCCAGCGTGGCAGGGCACCGCCTTGCGCTTCCTTGAGTTGCTGGGCCAGGCGTTGATTGTCCTGGCGCAGCCGGCTCAACTGCGCACTCTCGCGGGTGGCATCGGCAGTTTGCAATTGTTTGTTCAGTTCTTCGCGCAGGCGTTCGCTTTCTTTCAAGCGTTGCTGCAACTCGGTGACCTGGCTGCCGGCACTCAAGGACAGGGGCGTTGAACTGCCGGTGTTCGAGGTTTCTTCAGCATGGGCCGTAGCCCCGATCGTTAACACTGCCAACAGACACAACTGACTTAAGCGCATCGGAACTCCTGATTCCACACGAATATTCAGAACGTTGTCGGCAGGTTACCGAGAATAATGAGCGATTAGGAGTACGCCGAACCCAATAGGTTCAGCGCTACATCGATCAAGGCAGGACTTGTTTGAACGGCTTGATCACGACATCGGCATACACACCGGCCGCCACATACGGGTCGGCCTTGGCCCAGGCCTGGGCGTCGGCCAGGGAGGCGAACTCGGCGACGATCAGGCTGCCCGTGAAACCAGCGTCGCCCGGATCATTGCTGTCGACCGCCGGGTGCGGACCGGCGAGCACGATGCGCCCTTCGGCTTGCAGCGCCTTGAGGCGTTCCACGTGTGCCGGGCGCGCGGCCAGGCGTTTTTCCAGGGAGTTGGCGACGTCGGTGGCAATGATGGCGTAGAGCATGTCAGTCCTCGGTTTTTGGCGTGGTAGGGTCGGTGTCATGCAGGTGGCGCGACAGGTAGATGCCCTGGGCAACCAGGAACACCACGGTCATGCCCAGGCTGCCAAACACCTTGAAGTCGACCCAGTAGCTCTGGAAGGTAAAGGCCACGAACAGGTTGGCCGCGCCGCAGAACAGGAAAAACAGGATCCAGGCGATGTTCAGGCGGGTCCAGATCGGCTCCGGCAAGCTCAAGGCGTGGCCCATGATCCGCTTGATCAGCAGGCGGTCGCCAATGAAATGGCTGCCGATAAAGGCCAGGGCGAACAGCCAGTTGACCACCGGGGCTTTCCATTTAAGGAAGGTTTCGCTGTGGAAGGCCAGGGTCAGGCCGCCGAAGACCAGGCAGGCGATGAGGGTCAGCCATTGGCTTTTTTCCAGCTTGCGCTGGGAGATGAAGATCGCGCCGTAGACCACCAGGGAGCTGATGATCAGTACCGCCGTGGCGCTGTAGATGCCGCCGAACGACAGCTCATGGCCGCCGATATCGATGACCCGTGGATCAGTTTTGAAAACGATGAAGAACAGCAACAGCGGGATGAGGTCGATGAATTGTTTCACAGTAAGAGCCAGAAGCTGGATGTGGCGGCATAATAACAAACATCCTTGGTAGCGAAAGCGCCAGCTGACTTGAGGTTACACACTTCCGTGAATGTTGATTTGCACTGCCACAGCACGGCCTCCGACGGCGCCCTGGCGCCCGCGGTACTGGTTGCGCGTGCGTTTGAAAAAGGCGTGCGAGTCTTGTCGTTGACCGACCACGACACCCTTGAAGGCCTGGATGAGGCCCGTAGTGCCGCCACAGCGCTGGGGATGCAACTGGTCAATGGCGTCGAATTGTCCTGCACCTGGGGTGGTGCGACCATTCATGTGTTGGGCTATGGGTTCGACGTCACGGCCCCGCCGCTGGTGGAGGCCATCGCCCGGTTGCACGATGGCCGCTGGCTGCGGTCCGAAGAAATAAGCCGCAAACTGGCGCTCAAGGGCATGCCCAACGCCCTTGAAGGCGCCCGTGCGATCCAGCAGGAACTGGGCGACAGCGGCAACGCCCCGGCCCGCCCGCATTTTGCCGACTGGATGGTGCGCGAAGGTTTCGTCAAGGATCGTGCCGAAGCGTTTCGCAAATGGCTGGGCGCCGGCAAGCTGGGGGACGTCAAGCTGCACTGGCCGACTCTCGAAGACACCGTGGCCACCCTGCGCGCTTCAGGAGCCTGGGTCAGCCTGGCACATCCCTGGCACTACGATTTCACCCGCAGTAAACGCCGCAAGCTGATAGGCGACTATATTCAAGCGGGTGGCCACGCCATCGAAGTGGTCAATGGGCATCAACCCGCCGAACAGGTTGGCAGCCTGGCGATTCTTGCCCGTGAGTTTGGTCTGCTGGTCAGTGCCGGCAGTGATTTCCATGGCCCAGGCGGCTGGTCGGAGATTGGCGAATACCGCCCGGTCCCGGAAGACTTGCCGCTCCTGTGGGGGCGATTCAAGCATGACCCCATTACCGCCACCGTCTGAACAGGTAGAAAACGTGAGTCAATTTTTCCAGATTCACCCGGAAAACCCGCAAGCGCGGCTGATCAAACAGGCTGTGGAGATCATTCGCGCCGGTGGTGTGGTGATCTACCCAACGGATTCCTCCTACGCGATCGGTTGTCAGATCGGCGACAAAAATGCCGTGGAGCGCGTAAGACGCCTGCGCGAGCTCGACAAGAACCACAACTTCGCGCTGATTTGCAGCGATCTGTCGCAACTGGGGCTGTTCGCCAAGGTCGACACGGGCACTTTCCGCCTGCTCAAGGCCCATACGCCGGGGCCCTACACCTTTATCCTCAATGCCACCCGCGAGGTGCCGCGCCTGCTGCTGCACCCCAAGAAGCGCACCATCGGCCTGCGTGTGCCGGAACACCCGATTGCCCTGGCACTGCTGGCGGAACTGGGTGAGCCATTGATGAGTGTTTCGCTGATTATGCCCGGTGAATCCGAGCCGCTGTACGACCCCTACGAAATGCGCCAACTCCTGGAAAAACACGTCGACCTGATCATCGACGGCGGCTATGGCGGCAACAAGGCGTCTACCGTGATCAACCTGGCCGACGGCGAGCCTGAGGTGGTGCGCGTCGGTTGTGGCGACCCCACACCGTTTATGGTCGAGGCCTGAATGTCGTCTGTGGAAACCGTCGACAGCCAGGCCGGCGCCCAGCAAGAACTGCCATTTGCCATGGTCTATGGCCAGGCGGTCATGGAAATGCCCCTGGATTTGTACATCCCGCCGGATGCCCTGGAAGTGTTCCTTGAAGCCTTCGAAGGCCCGCTGGACTTGCTGCTGTACCTGATCCGCAAACAAAACATCAATATCCTCGATATCCCGGTGGCGGAAATCACTCGCCAGTACATGGGGTATGTCGAGTTGATGCAGTCGGTGCGTCTGGAACTGGCTGCCGAGTATCTGGTGATGGCCGCGATGTTGGCGGAGATCAAGTCGCGCATGCTGCTGCCGCGTTCGGAGACGATCGAAGCAGAAGAAGACGACCCGCGCGCCGAACTGATCCGCCGCCTGCAGGAATACGAGCGCTTCAAGGCCGCCGCCGAAGGCATTGACGGCTTGAGCCGTGTCGGTCGTGACGTGGTGGTGCCCAAGCTCGATGCCCCGGAAGCCCGGGCGCGCAAGTTGTTACCGGATGTGAGTCTGGAAGAGCTGCTGATGTCCATGGCCGAGGTGCTGCGCCGTGGCGATATGTTTGAAAGCCACCAGGTCAGCCGCGAAGCCTTGTCCACACGCGAGCGCATGAGTGATGTGCTGGAACGCCTCAAGGGCGGCGGTTTTGTGCCGTTTGTCGAGCTGTTCACCGCCGAAGAAGGGCGCCTGGGGGTGGTGGTGACCTTTATGGCGATCCTTGAACTGGTCAAGGAGTCCTTGGTCGAGTTGGTACAGAATGAGCCTTTTGCGGCTATCCACGTGCGGGCGCGAGCCGAATAACGAGCTGAATCGATGAATCTGACTGAACCCCGCGAACTGGCGCCTTTGTTGGAAGCCTTCCTCTTGGCCTCGGGCAAGCCGCAATCGTTGGAACGCCTGTTCGAACTGTTTGAAGAGGCTGAGCGCCCGGAACCGCCGGTGTTCAAGAAGGCCCTGGAAATCCTGCGCAAATCCTGCGAAGGCCGTGCCTTTGAATTGCGCGAGGTCGCCTCGGGCTACCGCCTACAAATCCGCGAAAAGTTTTCGCCGTGGGTCGGGCGCCTGTGGGAAGAGCGCCCGCAACGTTACTCCCGGGCGATGCTGGAGACCATGGCGCTGATTGCCTACCGCCAACCCATCACCCGTGGCGAGATCGAAGACGTGCGCGGCGTGGCGGTCAACAGCCATATCGTCAAGACGCTGTTGGAGCGCGAGTGGATCCGCATCGTCGGCTACCGCGACGTGCCCGGCAAACCGGCGATGTTTGCCACCACCAAGGTGTTTCTCGATCATTTCAACCTGAAGAACCTCGACGACCTGCCGCCGCTGGCCGAACTGCGCGAGATCGAGGCTGAGCCGGTGCTCGACTTCGACGACGCGCCGGTGCCGGCTGGCTTGCAGGAACTGGCTGATGCCAGCGCCGAGCCGCAAGAGCCGAAGGACGAGACCAGTTTCCATACGCTGCTGTTGGAGCTGGATGATATGGAGCAGGGGATCAAGACCGACTTTGATGACTTGCTACGCGATGGGGCAGCAGAGCCTGAGACGCCGGTGAACGTTGAAACGGCGCCGGAGGTCGAACCTGAGCCTGAGGAAGACATCCTCGGCGTTGCGGCCGCCCGCGAAAAACTGCTGGCAGCCGTCGCCGCCCTGGAACAGCCCGAGTTGAGCGATGAAGAGGCCGAAGCCCGGGCACTGGCCGAAGCCATCGAAAACGAACGTCGCGAATTCGAAGACTGACCTGTCCCACCCTTGTAGGAGCTGGCTTGCCTGCGATACAGGCAACTCGGTACTTCAGGCAGACCATGCTGATGCTATCGCAGGCAAGCCAGCTCCCACAGAAAAGCCCTGTGCAGTGAGGTAGTGATGAACTCCACCAAAGACCCCTGCATCAACATCTGTAAATTCAGCGACGATATCTGCGTCGGCTGCGGGCGCAGCAAGCGCGAGATCCGGGCCTGGAAGAAGCTCGACAAAGTCGACAAGCGCGCGGTATTGGCCGAATCCCAGCTACGGCTGATTGCCCTCGGCGCCACCGGTCGGCGGAAAAGCAAATGACTGGGCACATATCGGCTAGTCTCTGATGCGCAATGCGCGCCATGAGCGTATGATTCGCGACCCTTTGGCGATGCGTTCGCCCAAGACCCAGATTTGAATACTCTTCAGGCCACGCCTGAATCGACACACCGGGAGGTGCTTAAGATGAAAGACCAAGACCAGAACGACAGCCAGGAAATCGGCCCAGCAGGCGAGAAACTGCAAAAAGTCCTCGCCCGTATCGGCGTCGGCTCGCGCCGCGACGTGGAAGCCTGGATCACCCAGAAGCGCATCAAGGTCAACGGCGTCGAGGCCACCCTTGGTCAGCGCGTCGACCTGCATGACGCGATCACCATTGATGGCAAGGTCATCAAGCGTGAAGAGGCCGCCGAATCAGTGCGCCGCGTGATCATGTACAACAAGCCCGACGGCGAGATCTGCACCCGTGACGACCCGGAAGGCCGTCCAACCGTGTTCGACAAGATGCCCAAGCCTAAAGAAGGCCGTTGGATCAATATCGGCCGCCTGGACATCAACACCACCGGCTTGCTGATGTTTACCACCGACGGTGAACTGGCCAACCGCCTGATGCACCCGTCCTACGAGATGGACCGTGAATACGCCGTGCGTGTACGTGGTGAAGTCGATGACGAGATGATCGAGCGCCTCAAGGCCGGCGTCGTGCTGGAAGACGGCCCGGCCAAGTTCACCGACATCAAGCAGGCGCCTGGTGGCGAAGGTTTCAACCACTGGTACCACTGCGTGGTGATGGAAGGGCGTAACCGTGAAGTACGTCGCCTGTGGGAATCCCAGGGTCTGGTGGTCAGCCGTCTGAAGCGCGTGCGTTTCGGCCCGGTGTTCCTCAACTCTGACCTGCCGATGGGTCGCTGGCGCGAAATGAGCCAGTACGAAGTCGACATCCTCAGTGCCGAAGTGGGCCTGACGCCTGTGGCCATGCCGCAGATGAATGCCAAGAGCAAGGACAAGCTGGAGCGTATGCAGCGTAAATCGTCGCGCCCAGTGGCACGCACCGAACGCGTTGCCCGGACCTTGCGCCCGGCCCTGGATGCACCGGCTACTGGCGGTCGCATTTCCCGTCAGCCGCAGATCGAGGGCGATCGTCGTCCATCGGCTCCGGCTCGCCAGGATGGCGAGCGTGCGCCGCGTACTCCGCGTCCAGCCGGCCGTGGCGAAGCGCCAACGGGCGGTCGCAGCAACCGTGGCGATGCAGGCCGTGGGGCGCCGCAGACCGATCGTCCAGCCGAAGGCGCCAAGCGCCCAGCCAAGCCAGCGCCGAAAAAGCGTCCAGGGCTCAAACTGGTGGCTGACGAGCCGTCGGGCAAGCGCCGTGGTGCGCCGGCAGGTTCCGGGCAGCGTCCGGGCTTTGGTCGCAAGAAGCCTTAAGGGCTGCGGCAAGCTGTAAGAAAAAGCGCCAACCTTCGGGTTGGCGTTTTTTTTGCGCCGGATTTTGTGTAGGCGCGAGCTTGCTCGCGAAAAAATCAGAGCTGTCGTGGTTATCCAGAATGAACGCAGTGCCTGGGCGTTTCTCGCGAGCAAGCTTGCTCCTACAGATGATGGCAAGCCCGGTCGTCATGAATGTCTTCCGCGCTGTAACAATTATTTTACGGAGGGCCTGAGCCTATGCCTGTCTTGGTCTCGTGGGTTTTTATCTGTAAAGAAAACTTTCCGATCGGTCAACAATCTCCCCGGCAAGGCTCCCTAACCAATCGAGCGGTGTACAATGCGCCGCGTTTTACTGTGACCCCCCTTGCGTACCCACGCAAAAGGCCAACCTCAAGGCTGACCCGCCTTGTTAACTCCGCCTGGCCATAAGCCGGACGGGTTCGATTTCGTCACAGATAAAAACAAACAGGTGACGCATGACCGTAAGAAAGACGCTGAACTCCTGGTGCCTGCGCTGGGGTTTGATCGGCGCTGCTTGAGCAGGTTTCAAAGCAGCATCGTGCAATCAACATCATCAAACCTTGCGTGAGACCCTTTTCATGAGTGCAACCAACTCGCCTTCAGGTGAACTGAAGCGCGGCCTGAAAAATCGTCATATTCAATTGATCGCCCTCGGTGGCGCGATCGGTACCGGCCTGTTCCTGGGCTCGGCGGGGGTGCTGAAGTCAGCCGGCCCGTCGATGATCCTGGGCTATGCCATCTGCGGCTTTATCGCCTTCATGATCATGCGCCAACTGGGCGAAATGATCGTCGAAGAGCCGGTGGCCGGATCCTTCAGCCATTTTGCCCACAAGTACTGGGGCGGTTTCGCCGGTTTCCTGTCGGGCTGGAACTGCTGGATCCTCTATATCCTGGTGGGCATGTCGGAGCTGACGGCTGTCGGCAAATACGTGCATTACTGGTGGCCGGAGATTCCGACCTGGGTCTCGGCGGCGGCATTTTTCGTGCTGATCAATGTGATCAACCTGGCCAACGTCAAAGTGTTTGGCGAGGCTGAGTTCTGGTTTGCGATTATCAAGGTGGTGGCGATTGTCGGCATGATCGCCCTGGGCAGCTATCTGCTGGTCAGCGGCAGCGGCGGGCCACAGGCTTCGGTGAGCAACCTGTGGGAACACGGCGGGTTCTTCCCCCATGGCGTCGGTGGGCTGGTGATGGCCATGGCGATCATCATGTTCTCCTTCGGTGGCCTGGAGATGCTCGGTTTCACCGCCGCTGAAGCAGACCAGCCACGCACTGTGATTCCCAAGGCGATCAATCAGGTGATCTACCGCATCCTGATTTTCTACATTGGCGCCCTGGTGGTGCTGTTGTCGCTGACCCCGTGGGACAGCCTCCTGGCGACACTCAACGCGTCCGGCGATGCCTACAGCGGTAGCCCGTTCGTGCAGGTGTTCTCGATGCTGGGCAGCAACACCGCCGCGCATATCCTCAACTTTGTGGTGTTGACGGCGGCGCTGTCGGTGTACAACAGCGGTACTTACTGCAACAGCCGCATGCTGCTGGGCATGGCCGAGCAGGGCGATGCGCCGGCGGCATTGGCGAAGATCGACAAGCGCGGCGTACCTGTGCGCTCGATCCTGGCCTCGGCAGCAGTCACCCTGGTGGCGGTGCTGATGAACTACTGGATGCCGCAACACGCACTGCAACTGCTGATGTCCCTGGTGGTGGCCACGCTGGTGATCAACTGGGCGATGATCAGCTTCTCGCACTTCAAGTTCCGCCAGCACATGAACCGCACGGGCCAGGTGCCCTTGTTCAAGGCGCTGTGGTATCCCTACGGCAACTATGTGTGCCTGGCGTTCGTGGTGTTTATCCTGGCGATCATGCTGATGACGCCGGGGATTCAGAAGTCGGTGTATGCGATCCCGGTATGGCTGGCGTTCATGTGGGTCTGCTATTTTTTCAAGAATAAGCGCAAGGCTCGGGAAAACCTGAGTGCGGTATCCTCGCTCAACAACTAGCCCACCCTGCAGGAGCCGGTAAGCCGGCTCCTGCAGGTGTCAACGGACCTGCTTTCCATGTTGGTGATCTCCAATAATGTGCACCTGCCCGATGCCGAAATCGAGTTGACGGCCATCCGTGCCCAGGGCGCTGGCGGGCAGAACGTCAACAAGGTCTCCAGCGCGGTGCATTTGCGCTTCGATATTCCGGCCTCGTCACTGCCGCCGTTCTACAAGGAGCGGCTGCTGGCGCTGCGCGACAGCCGTATCACCAGCGAAGGCGTGCTGATCCTCAAGGCCCAGCAATACCGGACCCAGGAACAGAATCGTGCCGATGCCCTGGAGCGCCTGGTGGAGTTGATCCTCAGCGCGACCAAGGTCGAGAAAAAACGCCGCCCGACCAAACCCACCCTGGGCTCGAAAAAGCGTCGCCTGGAATCCAAGACCAAGCGCGGCAGCATCAAGGCCGGGCGCGGCAAGGTGGATTTTTAGCCGGCGTTACGTTCGTCGCGGTATTTGGGGGTCTGGCGATACAGGTACAGGCTCAACAGCAGCCCGGCGAAGGCGGCCAGCGCGGCAAACAAAAAGATCGAGGCAAAGCCGAAACCCGCCGCAATCGCCCCGGCCAGTGGCCCGGTGATGCCTAGGGACAAGTCGATAAACAGCGAGTAGGCACCCACCGCCGCGCCACGGCTGGAGGCGGGTACCAGGTTGACCGCTTCGACCCCCAGCGCCGGAAACACCAGGGAAAACCCGAAACCGCTCAAGGCCGCGCCCGCCAGGGCCAGCTCGGCATTCGGTGCCAGCCACAACAGCAGCAGGCCGAGGGTTTCCACCGACAGGCAGGCAATTGCCACGCGAAAGCCACCAATCCGGTTGATCAAATTACCAAACAGCAAGCGCGCGCCGATAAAGCTGGCGCCGAACAGGCTCAGGCACAGCACGGCGTTGTCCCAGTTCTGGGTCGCGTAATACAGGGTGATAAATGTGGCGATGGTGCCAAAGCCGATGGAGCCCAGGGCCAACCCGCAGCCGTGGGGCAGTACGCGGCCCAGCACATGCATGAAGGGCAGGCGTTCGCCCGCCACGATGGGCGCCGCGACTTTCGGCCAGGCCAGCAGCAGGCCCAGCACCGCCAGTACAATGATGCTGGCGCCCATGCTCCACAGCCCAAGCCGGCTGACCAGCAGCACCCCCAGCGGTGCGCCAATCGCCAGGGCACCGTAGCTGGCGATACCGTTCCAGGAGATGACCTTGACGGTATTCGCCGCGCCGACCCGGCCGATGCCCCAGCCAATGGAGCCCGAGCCCACCAGGCTTTCGGCACTGCCCAGGACCAGACGGCCAATCAACAGGCTGGTCAGGCTCAAGGCCGGCAGATGGGTCAATGCGGCGGATACCAGCATGAATACCCCGCTCAAGCCGCAGCCGGCCAGGCCGTACATCACTGCACGCTTGCTGCCACGGTTATCGATGATGCGTCCGGCATACGGGCGGCTCAACAGGGTGGCCAGGTACTGCACGCTGATCACCAGGCCCGCGATCACGGCGCCAAAGCCCAGGTCGCTGTGGACATAGCCCGGCAGTACGGCCAGGGGAATGCCGATATTCAGGTAGCCGATAAAGGTGAACAGCACGATGGAGACGACTTGCAGCGTGACCGCCATGGGGCGCTGGGTATCTGGCATGGGAAAGATCCACCGTCGCGGCAGGAAAAGATAGGCTGCTTATGATACCGGTGCTTTGCGCTGCGCAGGGAGGCAAAACACAACCCCGCACAAACTCTGTAGCCGTTATGTTTCAGGGTTGAGCATCCGGGTGGTCACTAGGGCTGCCAGGGCGTTTTCCTGGGTGCCAAAGCGCTTGAGCAGCAGCGCCTGTTTTTCCGGGCTGAGGCGGCTCCACACATCGACCATTTGCAGGGCGGCGCCGAGTATCGCTTCATCGGGGGAATGCTTGGGGGTGTCAGGCATGTTGCGTGTCTCTTGATTCAGGCGGTGTGGAAAGCGCGCAATGTCACGCTTTCCACACGGTCTGGGTGCTGCGGTCAGTCTTCGCTATCGCTGTCGACCGGTGCTGCTTGTGCTGGCGCTTGTTTATCGCTGCCGGCCTGTTGTGGGGTTGGCTGCTCGGTCTCGTGCAGGCTTGGGAAGGGGAGATTGGGAATCTCGTGCATCGTCGTCGCTCCTCGCAAGGTCTGTTGTGGGATTGCAGATGTGCCACGCTTTTTACAAAGCCTGGGCAGGATACAGCACTGCAAATGACAAAAAGACTTTTATCTCGCCAAATCCACCAACCTTCCTCTGCAACACACAAGTGACAAGAGGTCACACGCTGGCCTGGCGCGCCATGGCGGCCTTGTAGATCGAGTTCCTGGGCTGGGCAAAGACCCGGGCCAGCATCGGTTCGAAAAAGCTCAGGGGCAGGGTGTCGTAGGCCGGGTCGAAGGCAGCTGCGTCATACAGGGCGCAGAACTCGATGGTTTGCTCATACTGCGGGTGTTCGCCAAATTGTTCGCGCAGATGGCGATCCATGCCCAGGTGATGAAAGAAATAGTACCCCTGGAAAATCCCGTGCTTTTCCACCATCCACAGGTTCTGTGGGCTGACGAACGGTTTGAGGATCGCGGCGGCAATGTCCGGGTGATTGTAGGAGCCCAGGGTGTCACCAATGTCATGGAGCAGTGCGCAGACCACATATTCTTCGTCGCGGCCATCGTGCCAGGCGCGGCTGGCGGTTTGCAGGGAATGGGTCAGGCGGTCCACCGGGAAACCGCCGAAGTCGCCCTCCAAAAGCCGCAGGTGCGCCAGGATGCGCCCGGGCAGTTGTCGGGCGTAGGCACTGAAATCGGCGGCGATGATTGCCCAGTCTTCCTGGGTGCCGTCCTGCATATGAGTGAAGCGGGCCTGCTGGTTCATCGGCGCGTCTCTTATTGTTTTTGGGGGAGTTAGAACGGTACCTTGCCCAGAATCATGTCGCGGTACATGACGAAATCCCCCAGCAGGCTGTAGAACGGATGCTGGAAAGTTGCCGGACGGTTCTTCTCAAAGAAGAAGTGCCCGACCCAGGCAAAGCTGTAGCCGGCCACCGGCAGTACCCACAGCAGCCACCAGGCGCCCTTGCCGATGGCGAACGCGAGAATAAAAATCACCAGGCTGGTGCCGATAAAATGCAGGCGCCGGCAGGTACTGTTGCCGTGCTCGCTCAGGTAATACGGGTAGAACTCGGCGAAGCTATTGAATTGTCTGATATTTTCCACGGTAGCCGGCCCTCTGGTTTTTGTTGTACCCGACGGATGTTCGGCGGGGAGCTTATTTGAGTCTAGAGTCATCACTGGCAAGGGCCAGTGACAATAGACGCCACTTTAGTATCCTTGGGTTCCTGGCTGCCGTTTTAGCCGTCCCTTCATACAACGCGTGCAAGAAAACGCCATGAACGAACGAACGACTTCTGCAAGTTGGGCGATGGGGATAGTCAAGGCGCTGGAGCTCGAAGGCCTGGATTGCCGCAGCCTGTTCAAACAGCTGGGCCTGGATTACAGCGCCCTGGATGACCCCGATGCGCGTTTCCCCCAGGACTCCATGACCCGGCTCTGGCAGCGGGCGGTGGAGGTGTCGGGCAATCCGGCCATCGGCCTGAATATGGGCAAGGTGGTGCGCCCGGCATCGTTTCATGTGGCGGGTTATGCCTTGATGTCCAGCAGCACCCTGGCCGAAGGGTTCGCCCGGCTGGTGCGCTACCAGCGGATCATTGCCGAAAGCGCTGACTTGAGCTTTCGCCTGTTGCCCGAAGGCTATGCGTTGATCCTCACGGTACACGGCGATCACCTGCCACCCACCCGGCAAAGCGCCGAGGCTTCGCTGGCATGTGCCCTGGCGTTATGTGGCTGGCTGACCGGGCGCACGTTGCAGCCGCGCAAGGTGTTGGTGCAGGGCGATCAGCCAGTGGATCTGGAACCCTATAAGCAGGCCTTTCATGCGCCATTGGTGTTCAACGCGCCGTATGACGCGCTGATTTTCGAGCGAGCGGATATGGAAGCGCCGTTGCCCACGGCCAATGAGGCGATGGCGCTGCTACATGATCGGTTTGCCGGGGAATACCTGGCGCGGTTTTCCGAGAGCCGGGTGACCCACAAGGCCCGCCAGGTATTGTGCCGGCTGTTGCCCCAGGGCGAACCCAAGCGTGAGGTGGTGGCGCAGACGTTGCACCTGTCCCAGCGCACGCTGCAGCGACGCTTGCAGGAGGAGGGCACCAGCTTCCAGGCCTTGCTCGACGACACCCGTCGCGAACTGGCTGAACAGTATTTGGCGCAGCCGAGCATGACCCTGCTGGAAATTGCCTATTTGCTGGGGTTTGCCGACCCGAGCAACTTCTTCCGCGCCTTTCGTCGCTGGTTCGATGCCACGCCCGGCGAGTACCGGGCGCGGTTGCTGGAGACGTCGGCGAGTGTCAGTGCCGCCAGAACGCCGGAATACACAGCACAAACACCGTGATGATCTCCAACCGACCCAGCAGCATGCCCAGGGACAGGATCCACTTGGCGGCATCCGGCAGGGTGGCGAAGTTACCGGCCGGGCCGATGGTCTCGCCCAGCCCCGGACCCACTCCGGATACGGTACTGGCGGCGCCGGTCAAGGCGGTCATCCAGTCCACGCCCAGCAGGGACAGGGCCAGGGCGATCATGCAGATGGTAATGGCAAAGAAGAACGAGAACGTCAGGATCGACCGCACGATCTCTTCGTCCAGGCGATGGCCGTTGTATTTCTGCTTGATCACCGCCCGTGGGTGAATTAACTGATTCAAGTTGGCCTTGAGCAGGATATAGGCGACCTGGAAGCGGAAGATCTTGATCCCGCCCGCAGTGGAGCCCGAGCAACCGCCGACAAAACCCAGGTAGAAGAACAGCATCAGTGAGAAATTGCCCCACAGGCTGTAGTCGCCGAGGGCGAAGCCGGTGGTGGTGACCACGGACGTGACGTTCAGCGCCACATGGCGCAAGGCGTCCAGCCAATGCAGGTCGGTGGTCCACCAGTACCAGGTGCCGAGCACGATCCAGGTCACCAGTAGCATTGCGAGCAGGCCCTGCACCTGTTGGTCCCTGATCAGTGCCTTGCGGTTGCCGCGCAACGTGGCGACATACAAGGCAAACGGCAGGCTGCCCAGGATCATCACCACCACCGCCACCCAGTGCACCGCCGGTTGTTTCCAGTGGGCCAGGGACTCATCGGAGGTGGAGAAGCCGCCCGTGGAAATGGCCGACATCGCGTGGTTGATCGCGTCGAACAGGCCCATGCCGGCCCACCAGAACCCCAGGCTGCCGAGGATGGTGATACCGACATAGGCCGCCACGATCAGCCGCGCCACCATATGCGAGCGGGGCATGACTTTTTCGGAGCGGTCCGAGGATTCGGTCTGGAACAGGCGCATGCCACCGATGCGCAGCAGCGGCAGGATCGCTACCGCCATGCCGATAAAACCGATGCCGCCGAGCCAGTGCAGCATCGAGCGCCACATCAGGATCCCCGGCGACATGGTGTCCAGGCCACTGAGCACGGTGGCGCCAGTGGCGGTGATGCCAGACATGCTTTCAAAGAACGAGTCGGTATAGCTGATGTGCTGGGTCAGCAAAAACGGCAGCGCGGCAAAGATACATACCACCACCCAACTGCTGACGGTCAGCAGGTACATGTCCCGGGGGCGTAGTTGGACCTGCTCCGGGCGCCCGGGAATCACCAGGGCCAGGCCTGCGATAAAGGTGATCATGCTGGCCCAGAGAAAGGACGGCAGGTCGCTGGTGCGCTCGAAAAACACCAGGGTGGCCATGGGCACGACCATGGCGACCGCGAGGGTAATCAGGAAGATGCCGATGATGAAACCAATGATCCGCAGGGTCGGCATTGCCATGAATTGCGCTCGGGTGACAGTTGGAGGCGCCATTCTACCTACGGTGCAGGGCTTGTAAACCGGGGGCTGCAAAGCCTGCGCCGATCCCATGTAGGACTGGGCTTAATGTGGGAGCAGGCTTGTGGTAATAGCCAGGCATAAAAAAGGCGACCCGAAGGTCGCCTCATTCAAACAGCGCGGATCAGAACTCGTGATCAGCGTTGTCCGGGTTCAGGTCGCCGATCCCCAGCTTGCCGGCAGCCTGTTCGATGGAGCCGGTCTGCTTGACCAGGGCGGCGATGGCGTCGCGCACGATCTGGTTGCCTGCGGTATTGCCGGCGGCGATCAACTGGTCGTAGTGCTCACCCTTGTTGGCGTGGTCAACCATGACCTGGATCTTCGCTTCGGTAGCCGCCAGGTCAGCCTTGAGGGCTTCATCGGCGGCCGGGTCAACCTTGGCCACCAGCGACGACAGGCTGGCGCCGGTCAGCTTGGTGCCATCGGTGCGGGTGTATTCGCCCAGGTAAACGTTACGGATGCCCTTGGCATCGTAGAACTGCGAGTTGTGGGTGTTGTCGCTGAAGCAGTCGTGCTCGTCTTCCGGCGAATTGGCCTCCAGGGACACCTTCATGCGCTCGCCCGCCAGTTCACCCAGGGACAGGCTGCCCATGCCGAACAGCATCTTGCGCAGGCCGTCGGTGCCAGGTTCTGCTTCCAGGGTGGCGCGGTAGTTGTCTTCGACGTTGGGCTTCCAGTTGCCGACCATTTCTTCGAGGTCGCTGACCAGCAGTTGGGTCACGGCGCGCAGATAAGTGCGGCGACGCTCGTTATGACCGCCGGTGGCGCCGTCGCCTTGCAGGTAGTCCGACGCAGGACGGTTGCCGGCGCCAGGGCCGGTGCCGTTCAGGTCCTGGCCCCACAGCAGGAATTCGATGGCGTGGTAGCCGGTGGCGACGTTGGCTTCGGAGCCGCCCAGCTCATTGAGGCTGGCGAGTTTCTCCGGGGTGATTTCCTTGACGTCGATCTTGTCTTCGCCGACCTGGATCTCGGTGTTGGCAATGATGTTGGCGGTGGCGCCCGGGTTGCCGAGGGCGTGTTCGTAGGATTTGTCGACATAGTCGATCAAGCCTTCGTCCAGCGGCCAGGCGTTCACCTGACCTTCCCAATCATCAATGATGGTATTGCCGAAACGGAACACTTCGCTCTGCAGGTACGGAACGCGCGCGGCGATCCAGGCGGTGCGGGCGGCCTTCAGGGTCTCGTCGTTGGGGTTGGCGAGGAAGGTGTCGATCGCGGTCTGCAGGGTTTTTGCAGTGGATTCGGAGTCGCTGTACACCGCGAACACGATGTCTGCGTAGTGCGCGACGACCGCCTTGGCGGCAGCCTCGTCAACCTGGCCGGCGGTAGCGGCAGCCGCTGGAGCGGTAGTGCTGGCAGCAGGCGTAGGCGCCTGAGGAGCGGCGGCCTTGTCTTTACCCTCGCCGCAACCGGCGAGAGAAATGGCGATGGCCAGCAGACTGGCGGTGGCCAGGGGCATACGAATCATGGCGAACATCCTGCTTCGGGAGTTGATCGGGGGCGCAGTGCGGCGCGCAAAACTGCGACATAATGCGAAAGATTTGCATTTTCTGTAAAGAGTTAACGCAGTAAAAAATTAACATTCCACTGCCAGCCACCCAAGGCGGTGCCTCGGGTGGCCATCATGGCTTTACAGGATAGCGGCGTTATTGCGCTCGGCTTGCTTGAGGTAGGCCACCAATTCCCGGGCCGGCAGGGGTTTGCTGTAGTGATAGCCCTGGCCTTCGTGGCAGCCTTCGTTGATGACGTAGGCTTCCTGCTCGGGAGTCTCCACGCCTTCGGCGATGACCTGCATGCCCAGGCTTTTGCCCAGTTGGATGATCGCCCGCACGATGGTGGCATCGTCGTCGTCATCCAGCAGGTCCTGGACGAAGCTCTTGTCGATCTTGATTTTGTCCAGGGGCAGGCTTTTCAGGTAACTGAGGGAGGAATAGCCGGTGCCGAAGTCGTCGATGGCAATCAGCGCACCGGAGCGGCGCAGGCTCAGCAAGTGTTGGGCGGCGGTGCTGATGTCGTCCATCAGGCCGGTTTCGGTGACTTCCAGCTCCAGGCTGCGCGGGGGCAGGCGATAGATCTGCAGCAGATTATTGACCACCCGTGGCAGCTCGGCGTGGTGCAGTTGCACCGTGGACAGGTTGACCGCCATGCGCAGCTCGGTGAACCCCAGGTCATGCCATTCGCGCAGTTGCCGGCAGGCCTGGTCCAGCACCCATTCGCCAATGGCAATGATAGTGCCGTTCTGTTCCGCCAGTGGGATAAACAGGTCGGGTGGCACCAGGCCGTGTTCCGGGTGCTGCCAGCGAATCAGCGCCTCGACGCCGACCACGCGATGATCGACATAGCTGATCTGCGGTTGGTACACCAAGTGAAACTGGTCGCGGCCCAAGGCCTCGCGCAAGTCTTTCTCCAGTTCGCGACGACGACGCATCTCGCTGTCGACACTGGCGATATAGAACTGGTAGCGATTGCGCGAGCGGCTCTTGGCCAGGGTCATGGTCTGCTCGGCCTTTTGCAGCAGCTTTTCGGTGCTGTCACCGTCCTCGGGGAACAAGGTGATACCGATGGTGGCGCGCAGGCGGATCTGTTCGTGATCGAGGGCGAATTCGGCTTCCAGGTCATCGAGGATGCTTTGTGCCAGTTCGGCGGCTTCGTAGGGTTGCTCGATATCGGCCTGCACCAGGGCAAACTGGTCGCCACCCAGGCGGGCGAGGGCGCCGAGCCGACCACTGTGGGCCCGCAGGCGGTCGGCCAGGGCTAGCAGCAATTGGTCGCCGGCCTGGTAGGTGTACTGCTCGTTGACGCTCTTGAAGTCATCCAGCCCCACGCATAACACGGCGACCCGGCGTTGCCGGCGCCCGGCGTCGATCAGGATCTTGTCCAACTGTTCTTGCAGTTTCTGGCGGTTGGGCAGGCCGGTGAGAAAGTCGTACTGGGCCATGCGTTGCAGGCTGTTTTCCGCCTCGTGACGCAGGTGGGTATTGCGCTCGATCGACGCCAGCAACTGGTTGGCGGTGTTGATCCACAGCCCCAGTTCATTCTTTTCGTGGCCCTTGAGCTGCGGGATCTTGTGCTCGCTGGGCCGGTCGGGGTTGATCGAGCTCAGGTGGCCGATGATCCGCGACAGTGGCTTGGTCAGCAGCCAGTGATAGACCAGGTACAGCACCAGCCCCATGGCCAGGGCGCGTAGCACCCCGGAGATGAAGATGATCACCGAATTGACGATAAAACCCTGGCCATAGGTGGCGGTGTCGAGGGTGATGCTCAGGTCACCGTAATACTCACTGTAAGGCCCGCGCCCCACCAGTGGGATGCTGAAGGTGCGTTCCTGGCCAAGAATCACGTCCGTCAGCCAGCGGCTGGGGGAGTGCTGCAGGTCCCGGCTCTTTTCGGCGAGCATGGGCTCGTTGGGATGGCCAATGGAGGCCATGCGCACCGCATCATCCTGGAACAGGCCTTCTATCACCTGCATGCCCATCTCACGGTCCAGGCTGTAGACGGCCTGGGTCGAGGGATCGCGAAACATGTCGAGGATGCGCTGGGCATCGCCTGCCACAGCCTGGCGCGTCTTGTAGGCATCAAAGACGATCTGCGCCACGCTCAGTGCAACGCCCACTATCAGTGCCGACAACAGCACCACCCGGAGCAACTTCACTGACAAGCTGTTTTTGAGTTCCAGCTTCAAAGGGTCATTCCTTGTTCCTTGCGGGTAGCCTCAATATGCCATGAGTATTGGCAATCCCGTGGTGGCAGTCAAAGGAACATTGAAGCGCAAGGTGCTTTGGACTTTGGCAGGAGAGCTTTTGACAGGCGCTACATAGAGGTGGGCGCCGCATGGAAGGGGTTACGGCGGTTATTGCGCTGAACCTTTGGTAGAACAGGAGGCGTGTTACATCCGCCTCCTCTTACGCCGCTTGGCTTGTTGCACCGTAGGGCGCGTGTTCCAGGCCTCTGGGAAGGAGCGTGGGGAGGCGCGTGGCGTTACTTATTCACCGCCGATTTTCGCGGGGTTATTGTCTCCAGCCTGCGCCAGCATTGCAGACAGGTCCGGTTGATCTTCACCCTGGCCTTGGCCCTGGCTCTTGGACCCGCCACCCATCGCATCCATGATCCCTTTCATTGCTCCACCGATCATACCGCCTACTGCTTCGCCTATTCCGCCCATGATTGTAAGTTCTCCAGAATGGTATGAGAGGGATATTCCTCTCACTGCATAGGTGGCAACTTCCCGTCATTGAGTTCCACTTTTCCGTCTTTAGCGCCTACAAAAAAGCCCGGCAATCGCCGGGCTTTTTGTACTGTCAGTGTCACTTACGCAGTGAAGGTCTTGCCTTCGAACTGCTCGGCAACGAACTTCCAGTTGACCAGGTTCCAGAACGCTTCCACATACTTTGGACGCACGTTGCGGTAGTCAATGTAGTAGGCGTGTTCCCAGACGTCGCAGGTCAGCAGCGGGGTGTCGCCGCTGGTCAGCGGGTTGCCGGCGCCGATGGTGCTGGCCAGGGCCAGGGAGCCGTCAGCCTTTTTCACCAGCCAGCCCCAACCGGAACCGAAGGTGCCGACGGATGTCTTGGTGAACTCTTCCTTGAACTTGTCGAACGAACCGAACGCGGTGTTGATCGCCTCGGCCAGTGCGCCAGTGGGTTGGCCGCCGGCGTTTGGCGCCAGGCAGTTCCAGTAGAAGGTGTGGTTCCAGACCTGGGCGGCGTTGTTGAAGATGCCACCCGAAGAGGACTTGACGATCTCTTCCAGGGTTTTGCCTTCGAACTCGGTGCCAGGCACCAGGTTGTTCAGGTTCACGACATAGGTGTTGTGGTGCTTGTCGTGGTGGAACTCCAGGGTTTCCTTGGAGATGTGCGGCTGCAGGGCATCGTGTGCGTACGGCAGCGGCGGCAATTCGAAAGCCATGATAATTCTCCTAATCAGGTCAGTTGCGGTGAGCGCAAGGCCGATCACGGGCGGCCAAACAAGCGCCGGGGAGTTTGTACTCTTTGCGGCGCAGGGTCTGGATCATAGCACCGGGGGTGCGGCAAAACCACGCAACAACTGTGTGGAATAGAGGTTCCAGAGCGTTTTGGAATAATCCTCAGGTGCTGATCAATTGATAGGCCACGCTGAACATCATCACCGCCACCAGCAGGTCCAGCAGGCGCCAGGTTGCCGGGCGCGCCAACCACGGGGCCAGCCATGCGGCGCCGAGGGCCAGGGCGGAAAACCACAGGAACGAAGCGCTGGCGGCGCCTGCCACATAGGCGCCCGGTTCGGTTTGCTGGGCGCCGAGGGAGCCGATCAGCAAAACGGTGTCCAGGTACACGTGCGGGTTGAGCAAGGTCACGGCCAGGGCACTGAGCATCACCGCGCGTAATGAGCGCACCTTGTGGCCTTCGCCTTGGCCCAGGCTTTGTTTAGAACAGGCGCGGCGCAGGGCCAGGGCGCCGTACCACAGCAGGAACGCCGCACCGCCCCAGCGTGCAACGGCCAGCAACAACGGGTTATGCGCCAGGACCGTCGCCAGGCCAAACACCCCGGCGGCCACCAGCAGTGCATCACATACCACGCACAAGGCTGCCACCGGCAGGTGATGCTCGCGACGCAGGCTCTGCGCCAATACAAACGCGTTTTGTGTACCGATGGCCATGATCAGCCCCAAGGCGACCAGCAGGCCGTTCACATAGCTTTGCCACATAGGGTTTACTCCGCGTTCGCTGCCAGTTGTTGCAACACAGCCATCGCCCGCTCGGCATCGTCGCGGCCGACAAACAGGTGATCGTGGTAAAAGCCGGCGATCACATTGCAACTGATCCCGGCACGCCCCAGGGCGCTGGCGAAGGCGGCGGTCAAGCCGACGGCTTCCAGGGCCGAATGCACATTCAAGGTAATCCACGCCGCCACGTACTCGAAGGCGAGGCCGGCCTGCTCGGCCTGTTGGCGCTCGACAATCACCGTCAACCCTTCCTGTTCGCGAAAGCTGCCGATCACCTCGCAGTCGGGCAGGCGGTTGTCGGCCAGGGTGCAGAACACATAGTCGCCCGCGTTGAGTTGTGGGCTCATGCTGCGCAGCAGGGTTGCCAGGGCGGTTTCGCCAGCCATTGGGAGATCCTTGAAAGAAGATAGACACGGGATGCTGGTCATTCTCCGGTCTGGCGCTGTATAAGAAAAACAAATATTGCTCATCGCTCATTAGGAAAACTGATGTTCGACTATAAATTGCTTTCTGCCCTGGCGGCGGTGGTGGAACAGGCCGGTTTCGAGCGCGGCGCCCAGGTACTCGGGGTGTCGCAATCGGCGATCTCCCAGCGCATCAAATTGCTTGAAGCGCGCATCGGCCAGCCGGTACTGGTGCGGGCGAGCCCGCCAACGCCCACGGAAATCGGCCGGCGCCTGCTCAACCATGTGCAGCAGGTGCGCCTGCTGGAGCGCGACCTGCAAAGCCAGGTGCCGGCGCTGGATGAAGAGGGTATGCCCGAGCGCCTGCGCATAGCCCTCAACGCCGACAGCCTGGCGACCTGGTGGGCCCAGGCGGTGGGCGACTTTTGCGCCGAGCAGCATGTGTTGCTGGACCTGGTGGTGGAGGACCAGACCGTCGGCCTTAAACGCATGCGCGCCGGCGAAGTGGCGGCCTGCGTCTGCGCCAGCGAGCGCCCGGTGGCCGGTGCCCGCAGCCTGCTGTTGGGAGCCATGCGCTATCGGGCGCTGGCCAGCCCGGCGTTTATCGCCCGGCACTTTCCCGGCGGAGTGCGAGCGGAGCAATTGGCACGCACCCCGGCGCTGGTGTTTGGCCCGGATGATTTTTTGCAACATCGCTACCTGGCATCGCTGGGCGTGGACGGCGGTTTCGAGCACCATTTATGCCCGTCCTCCGAAGGCTTTATCCGCCTGACCGAGGCCGGCCTGGGCTGGGGGCTGGTGCCGGAGTTGCAGGTGCGTGACCAGTTGCAGCGAGGCGTGCTGGTGGAGCTACTGCCAGATAAACCCATCGATGTGCCGTTGTACTGGCATCATTGGCGCAGTGGTGGGCAATTGCTTGGCTTGTTGACCGAGCATCTGGCACGGGCGACTGGTCAATTGTTGGTGCCGTTGGAGTGACTGTCGGCGTCAACGCAACGGCGATGAAAAATGAAAGAGCACGGAGTAACACATGAAAATTCTGGTCACCGGCGCAAGCGGCTTCATTGGCGGACGTTTTGCGCGTTTTGCCTTGGAGCAGGGCCTGGACGTGCGGGTCAACGGGCGACGGGCCGAAGGTGTCGAGCACCTGGTACGGCGCGGCGCCGAGTTTATCCAGGGTGATTTGAATGATGCGGATCTGGTACGCGACCTGTGCCGCGATGTCGAGGCTGTGGTCCATTGTGCCGGCGCCGTGGGAGTGTGGGGGCGTTATCAGGATTTCTATCAGGGCAATGTGCAGGTCACTGAAAACGTGGTCGAAGCCTGCCTGAAACAACGGGTCGGGCGCCTGGTGCACCTGTCGTCGCCATCGATCTATTTTGATGGCCGCGATCACCTGGGGCTGACTGAAGAGCAAGTGCCCAAGCGCTTCAAACACCCCTATGCGGCCACCAAGTACCTGGCCGAGCAAAAAGTCTTTGGCGCCCAGGAATTCGGTCTTGAAGTGCTGGCCCTGCGCCCGCGCTTTGTCACCGGTGCCGGTGATATGAGCATCTTCCCGCGCCTGTTGAAAATGCAGCGCAAGAACCGCCTGGCCATCGTCGGCGACGGCCTGAACAAGGTCGACTTCACCAGCGTGCACAACCTCAACGAGGCCCTGCTCAGCAGCCTGCTGGCCACGGGTTCGGCGCTGGGCAAAGCCTACAACATCAGTAATGGTGCGCCGGTGCCGGTGTGGGACGTGGTCAACTATGTGATGCGTCAGATGGAAATGCCCCAGGTCACCCGTTACCGCTCCTACGGTTTGTCCTACAGCGTCGCGGCGCTCAATGAAGCCTTTTGCGCGATGTGGCCGGGGCGCCCGGAGCCCTCCCTGTCACGCCTGGGGATGCAGGTGATGAACAAGGATTTCAGCCTCGATATCAGCCGTGCGCGGCACTACCTCGACTATCAGCCCAAGGTCAGCCTGTGGACTGCCCTCGATGAGTTTTGTCACTGGTGGAAAGTCCAGGAACCGGGGTCCAGGTAGAACCGGCAACACCGGGAACCGATTTTTCGGTTGCGGCTCGACCAAGGTGACGGGTCAGGGGTTTATACTCGCGCCGCTTGTTTTTTTTGTGGGGTTATTTCAAGGTTGATTCATGCGTAACGATACTAAAGACGACTTCGACAATGTGCCGAGCCTGCGTGCCGACGTTGGCGACGACGATGATTTTGTGCCAACTGCTGCCACGTCCATGCGTTCGCGCCCGGCCCCAGTGGTCAAGGTCAAGAGCGCCAGTACCGGGCCGTTGTGGGCCCTGGTCGGCGCGTTGTTGTTCGCCTTTGCAGGCCTGGCGTGGTGGAGCTTCCAGCAGATTTCCCTGATGGGGCAGCAACTGGTGGCGACCCAGGAGAGCTTTGCACGCATCAGCGAAGAGGCCGCTGGCCGTTTGCAGGATATTTCCGGCAAGGTGGTGGCCAGCGAAGCCAGCGTCAATACCGGCAGTGAAGCGCTGAAGCTGCAAATCAAGCAGTTGGAAAGCCAATTGCTGGAACAGGGCAAGCAGCAGTTGGGCGTGGCGGGCCAGGCCACTGACCTGGACCAGCGCCTGGCGCAGATGAGTGCCAGCACCACGGAACTGACCACCGCCAATACCCAGTTGCAGGCCCAGGTGCAAACCCTGGCGAGCGAACTGACGGCCCTCAAGGCTGCACAGGTTGAAGCTGGCAAGTTGAATGCCGAAGTCAAGGAACTGACCACGGATGTGGCGGCCTTGAAGAAGCAGGGTAATCCGGCCACGGCCATTGCCCGCCTGGAACAGGACCTGTTGGTGATCAAGAGCGAACTGGACAATCGTGCGGCCACCGAAGGGCCGTCGAATAAAGAGTTTGACGTGTTCCGCATCCAGACCACCCGCAACATCACCACCTTGCAGACCCAGATGCAGAACCTGCAACGGGAAATGAGCGCACCGGTCAAGTTCACGCCCCTGGGCCAGTAACCCCATTATTTTTGTAGGCGCCGGCTTGCCGGTGCCTACAAATGTCACTGTTCGGTGACATTTCCCATCCCTTTCGTTACATGTCCCTTCTCGGCCCTTGTTTAGACTGCGGTCATCCCACAAAAACAAAAAGGGCGACCCATGACCATCCAACCACTGCCTGCCAGCAGTTGGCTGAACGCACCAGCCCATCACGCCTGGCTTGCCGCCGAAGGCCAGCGCCTGCTGGCGTTTGCCAAGGCTTCCCGGCTGCCTGACGGCTTCGGCAACCTTGACGACCAGGGCCGCCTGCCCATCGATGCCCGTGCCGAAACCATGAACACCGCCCGAATGACCCACAGCTTCGCCATGGCCCACGCCCAGGGGCTGCCGGGGTATGCCGAGCTTGTGGAACACGGGGTTGCCAGCCTCGGCGGCCCGTTGCGTGATGCCTTGCATGGCGGCTGGTTTGCCGTTTCCGGTGCAGCAGATGGCAATACGGGCAAGGCCGCCTACCTGCACGCCTTTGTCGCCCTGGCCGCCAGTTCTGCGGTGGTGGCCGATGCTCCCGGAGCGCAAGCCTTGCTGGCGGATGCCATCCACATCATCAACCAGCATTTCTGGTGCGAGGAGGAGGGCGCCATGCTCGAATCCTTCGCCCAGGACTGGAGCGGCGAGGAAGCCTATCGCGGCGCCAACAGCAACATGCACGCCACCGAAGCCTTCCTTGCCCTGGCCGATGTCACCGGCGATAACCTCTGGCTGGGCCGGGCGTTGCGCATCGTTGAGCGAGTGATCCACCAGCACGCTGGCGCCAATGAATTTATGGTGATCGAACATTTCGACCGCTACTGGCAGCCCCTGCACCGTTACAACGAAGACAACCCGGCCGATGGCTTTCGCCCCTACGGCATCACCCCCGGCCATGGGTTCGAATGGGCGCGCCTGGTGCTGCACCTTGAAGCTGCGCGCCAGCAGGCGGGGCTGGTCACGCCCGGCTGGCTGCTGGACGCTGCCAAAGGCCTGTTCGCCAGTGCCTGCGAACATGGCTGGTCGGTGGACGGTGCCCCGGGCCTGGTCTACACCCTGGACTGGCACTCTCGCCCGGTGGTGCGCGAGCGCCTGCATTGGACCCACGCCGAAGCCAGCGCGGCTGCCCAGGCGTTGCTCAAACGCACGGGCGAGTGGCATTACGAGGTTTGGTACCGGCGGTTCTGGGAGTTCTGTGAAACCCGGTTTATCGACCGTGTCCATGGCAGTTGGCATCACGAACTTGATCCGCAAAACGTGCCCGCCAGCAAGATCTGGGGCGGCAAGCCGGACCTGTACCATGCCTGGCAGGCGGTGTTGCTGCCTGGGCTACCGTTATCGCCAAGCATGGCCAGTGCGCTGGGGGCCGGTTGTTATGTCACCAAGTGGTGACATTTGCCCGTCCCTTTGTTACGTGCCTGGCAAAAAACCCTGTTTAGAATCCTATGCAGCGCAAGCTCCAGACTTGCATGCATAACAACAAGAAAAAGGTACTCAGATGAACGCGATTAATCGCCTCGCCGTTGCTATTTCCATTGCCTCGTTGTTTCCCCTCAGTGCTTTTGCCGCCGACTCGAAAGGGACGGTTGAAGTTGTGCATTGGTGGACCTCGGGCGGTGAGAAGGCGGCGGTGGATGTCCTGAAGGCCCAAGTTGAGAAAGACGGCTTCACCTGGAAAGACGGGGCTGTTGCAGGTGGCGGCGGCGCCACCGCCATGACCGTGCTGAAAAGCCGCGCGGTCGCCGGCAACCCGCCAGGCGTTGCCCAGATCAAGGGCCCGGACATCCAGGAATGGGCGTCCACCGGGCTGCTCGATACCGACGTCCTCAAGGACGTGGCCAAGGCCGAGAAGTGGGATGGCCTGCTCGACAAAAAAGTCTCCGATACCGTGAAATACGAAGGCGATTACGTGGCCGTGCCGGTGAATATCCACCGCGTCAACTGGCTGTGGATCAACCCGCAAGTCTTCAAGAAAGCCGGCATCACCAAAAACCCTACGACCCTCGAAGAATTCTACGCTGCCGGCGACAAGCTCAAGGCCGCAGGCTTCATCCCGCTCGCCCACGGTGGCCAGCCTTGGCAGGACAGCACGGTGTTCGAAGCCGTGGTGCTGTCGGTCATGGGTGTCGATGGCTACAAGAAAGCCCTGGTCGACCTCGACAACGCAGCCCTGACCGGCCCGGACATGGTCAAGTCGCTGACTGAACTGAAGAAAGTCGCGACCTATATGGATGCCGACGGCAAGGGCCAGGACTGGAACCTGGAAGCCGCCAAGGTCATCAACGGCAAGGCCGGCATGCAGATCATGGGTGACTGGGCCAAGAGCGAGTGGACAGCGGCCAACAAAGTCGCCGGCAAGGATTACGAGTGCGTAGCCTTCCCTGGCACCGAAAAGGCCTTCACCTACAACATCGACTCCCTGGCGGTGTTCAAGCAGAAAGATGCCGGCACCTCGGCCGGTCAGCAGGACATTGCCAAAGTGGTGCTGGGCGAGAACTTCCAGAAGGTCTTCAGCATCAACAAAGGCTCGATCCCGGTGCGCAACGACATGCTCAGCGATATGGGCAAGTACGGTTTCGACGCCTGTGCCCAGACCGCTGCCAAGGACTTCCTGGCGGATGCCAAGTCCGGTGGCTTGCAGCCAAGCATGGCGCACAACATGGCGACCACTCTGGCGGTACAGGGTGCGTTCTTTGATGTGGTGACCAACTTCATCAACGACCCGAAAGCCGACCCGGCCGACACTGCCAAGAAGCTTGGCGCAGCGGTCAAGTCTGCCAAGTAACCCTTGGAAGGCTGGGCTTGAGTGTGGGAGCGGGCTTGCCCGAGATGCAGGCGCCTCGGTGTATCAATGACACCCAGGTGATGCCATCGCAGGCAAGCCAGCTCCCACCTAAAGCCGGCCCCCACTAGTCCCTTATTCCTTGCCCTGGATTTTCCCATGAGTTCTGTTGCTGTGTTCAGCAAGGCCTCGCCGTTCGATGCATTGCAGCGCTGGCTCCCTAAACTGGTGCTGGCGCCGAGCATGTTCATCGTTCTGGTGGGCTTCTATGGCTACATCCTGTGGACGTTCGTGCTGTCGTTCACTAACTCGACGTTCCTGCCGACCTATAAGTGGGTAGGCCTGGCGCAATATGCGCGCTTGTTCGACAACGATCGCTGGTGGGTGGCGAGCAAAAACCTGGCGCTGTTTGGCGGCATGTTTATCGGCATCACCCTGGTGATCGGCGTGCTGCTGGCGGTATTTCTCGACCAGCGCATCCGTCGCGAAGGCTTCATTCGCACTATTTACCTGTACCCGATGGCGCTCTCGATGATCGTCACCGGTACCGCCTGGAAATGGCTGCTCAACCCCGGCATGGGCCTGGACAAACTGCTGCGCGACTGGGGCTGGGAAGGCTTTCGCCTGGACTGGCTGATCGACCCGGACCGCGTGGTGTATTGCCTGGTGATTGCGGCGGTATGGCAAGCCTCGGGCTTTATCATGGCAATGTTCCTCGCCGGCTTGCGTGGGGTTGACCAATCGATCATCCGTGCCGCGCAGATCGACGGTGCGAGCCTGCCGCGCATCTACTGGAGCGTGGTGCTACCTAGCCTGCGTCCGGTGTTCTTCAGTGCGGTGATGATCCTCGCGCACATCGCGATCAAGAGCTTCGACCTGGTGGCTGCTATGACGGCCGGTGGCCCAGGTTATTCGTCCGACCTGCCGGCGATGTTCATGTACTCCTTCACCTTCAGTCGTGGCCAGATGGGCATGGGGTCGGCCAGTGCGATCCTGATGCTCGGTGCGATCCTCGCGATCATTGTGCCTTACCTGTACTCCGAGCTGAGGACCAAGCGCCATGACTAGTCTCGCCAAACCTTCCATCAGCTTCAGCCGTGTCGCGATCCATGCGGTGTTGATCCTGGCCGTGGTGCTGTACCTGGTGCCGCTGGTGGTCATGCTGCTGACCAGTTTCAAGACCCCGGAAGACATCAGCACCGGCAACCTGCTGAGCTGGCCGACGGTGATTACCGGTATCGGCTGGGTCAAGGCCTGGGCCACGGTGAACGGTTACTTCTGGAACTCGTTCCTGATCACCGTCCCGGCAGTACTGATCTCCACCACCATCGGCGCATTGAACGGCTACGTGCTGGCGATGTGGCGTTTCCGTGGCTCGCAGTTGTTCTTCGGCCTGTTGCTGTTCGGCTGCTTCCTGCCGTTCCAGACCGTCTTGCTGCCAGCCTCGTTCACCCTCGGCAAGATGGGCCTGGCCAGCACCACCACCGGCCTGGTGTTTGTGCATGTGGTCTACGGCCTGGCGTTCACCACGCTGTTCTTCCGTAACTACTACGTGAGCATTCCGGATGCGCTGGTCAAGGCGGCACGCCTGGATGGCGCAGGATTTTTCACCATTTTCCGTCGGATCATTTTGCCGATGTCGACCCCGATCATCATGGTCTGCCTGATTTGGCAGTTCACCCAGATCTGGAACGACTTCCTGTTTGGCGTGGTGTTCTCCAGTGGTGATTCGCAGCCGATCACGGTGGCGCTGAACAATCTGGTCAACACCAGCACCGGGGCCAAGGAATATAACGTTGATATGGCGGCGGCGATGATCGCCGGGCTGCCGACCCTGCTGGTCTATGTGGTCGCAGGCAAGTATTTCGTGCGCGGTCTCACGGCCGGCGCGGTCAAGGGGTAATCATGGCTACGCTCGAACTTCGCAACGTAAACAAGACCTATGGTGCCGGCCTGCCGGACACTCTGAAGAACATTGAACTGTCGATCAAGGACGGCGAGTTCCTGATCCTCGTCGGGCCCTCGGGCTGCGGTAAATCCACCCTGATGAACTGCATCGCCGGCCTGGAAAACATCAGCGGCGGCGCGATCATGATCGGTGACCAGGACGTCAGCGGCATGAGCCCCAAGGACCGGGACATCGCCATGGTGTTCCAGTCCTACGCGCTGTACCCGACCATGAGCGTGCGCGAGAACATCGAATTCGGCCTGAAAATCCGCAAGATGAGCCAGCCGGCCATCGATGAGGAAGTGGCGCGGGTGGCCAAGCTGCTGCAGATCGAGCACCTGCTCAATCGCAAGCCAGGCCAGCTCTCGGGCGGCCAGCAGCAGCGGGTGGCCATGGGCCGGGCCTTGGCGCGGCGGCCGAAGATCTACTTGTTCGACGAACCGCTGTCCAACCTCGATGCCAAGCTGCGCGTCGAGATGCGCACCGAAATGAAACTGATGCACCAGCGCCTGAAAACCACCACGGTCTACGTGACCCACGACCAGATCGAAGCCATGACCCTGGGCGACAAAGTGGCGGTGATGAAGGACGGCATCATCCAGCAATTCGGCACGCCGAAAGAGATCTACAACGATCCGGCCAACCTGTTTGTCGCCAGCTTCATTGGCTCGCCGCCGATGAACTTCATTCCCCTGCGTTTGCAGCGCAAGGAAGGCCGCCTGCTGGCCCTGCTCGACAGCGGCCAGGCGCGTTGCGAGTTGCCGCTGGGCATGAGCGATGCGGGTCTTGAAGAGCGTGACGTGATCCTCGGCCTGCGCCCGGAACAGATTGTTTTGGCCGCCGGTGAAGGCAATGGTTTGCCGAGCATTCGTGCCGAGGTCCAGGTCACTGAGCCCACCGGCCCGGACACCCTGGTGTTCGTCCAGCTCAATGACACCAAGGTCTGCTGCCGCCTGGCGCCGGATGTGGCACCGCAAGTGGGCGAGAGCCTGACCTTGCAGTTCGATCCGGCCAAGGTGCTGCTGTTTGACGCCAAGACCGGCGAGCGCCTGGGCACTGCCGCCTCGCAACCGCTGCAACACGCCGACAACGTCACCCAATTCAAGGGCCGCTGAAGATCAATAACTGTAGGAGCGAGCTTGCTCGCGAAAAACGTGAGAGCGCCGCGTTCATCCAAGATGCCCGCGTCAGGGTTAACGATCTTCGCGAGCAAGCTCGCTCCTACAGGGATGCATGTTTCAGATAAAAATAGATGTAAACCGCGTTAGATAAAAACAGTTAATAACAATAAAGACGAGGATGTAGGGATGAAAAAGCAACACAACAACACCCGGCTGATCTGCCAACTGTCAGCGGCAGCAGCCCTGGTCTTGTCTGCCAATGCGATGGCGGACGATGCCTTCAGTGCCGACTCCAAGTGGATGACCGGCGATTGGGGCGGTGAGCGTACCAAGCTGATCGAGCAAGGTATCGACATCAAGGCTGACTACGTTGGGGAGGCAGGCTACAACGCGCGCGGCGGCTACAACGATGACAAAACCGGGCGTTACGCTGACCAGTTCGGACTTGGGGTCGCGCTGGACCTGCAAAAACTCTGGGGCTGGGACAACACCCAGGCCAAGATCCAGATGACCAGCCGTAATGGCCGCAACATCTCCAATGACCGTATTGGCGATCCGCGTGCCGGCACCTTGAGTTCGTCGCAAGAAGTGTATGGCCGTGGCCACATGGTGCGTCTGACCCAGTTCTGGATCCAGCACCAGATGTTCGACAAAAAACTGGACGTGAAGCTCGGTTACTTCGGTGAAGGCGAAGACTTCAACACCTTCCCGTGCGAGTTCCAGAACCTGTCGTTCTGCGGCTCCCAGGTCGGTAACTACGTCAACACCTGGTACAACTGGCCGGTCAGCCAGGCCGCTATCCGCGTGAAGTACCACATCACCCCTGAGTTGTATGCGCAGATCGGTGCGTACAACCAGAACCCATCGCAGCTGGAGCACGGCAACGGCTTCAAACTCAGCGGCAGTGGTACCAAAGGTACGGTGATTCCGGTGGAGTTGGTCTGGTCGCCGAAGGTCAATAACCTGCCGGGCGAATACCGTGTGGGTTACTACAAGAGCGCCGCGGATGCGCCTGATGTGCGTGAGGACGTCAACGGTAACGATGCCGCCACCACTGGCGCTGACTACCGCACCCGCAGCAGCAAGAAAGGCTACTGGTTCGTTGCGCAACAGCAACTCACCACCCATAACGGCGACGCGTCTCGTGGTCTGAATATCGCGGCCAACGCCACGTTCCACGACAAAGAAACCAACACCGTCGATAACTACCAGTCGATCATGCTGGTGTACAAAGGCCCATTCGACGCGCGTCCAAAAGATGACGTAGGGATTGGCGCCGCACGTCTGCACGTCAACGAAGATGTGAAGAAAAACGCCGAGCTGCGCAACATTTCCAACGGTGTGAGTGACTACGACAATGCGCGGTTCTCGCCTCTGCGCGAAACCGAGTACAACTTCGAAATCAACTACGGCTTCCACGTCACCAACTGGCTGACCGTGCGTCCCAACCTGCAATACGTTGTCCAGCCGGGCGGCGTGGATAAAGTCGATAACGCGCTGGTGGCCGGCCTGAAAATTCAGTCGGTGTTCTAACGCTGTTGCGATAAGCTCCTTCTCTCTGTGCGCATTTGCGGGTAGCCATGGCTATCCGCTTTTTTTTGCTGTAGGAGCGAGATTGCTCGCGAAAAATTCAAGGGCACCACGTTCATTCTGGATGCCTGCGTCATCGTTGAAAACCTTCGCGAGCAAGCTCGCTCCTACAGGTATGTACACATTTGCGCGACATGATTATCAGGACTGTGGCACATGCATGAGCAACCGCTGCAACGCTTTTTCAAATCCCTGCGCGAGCAACCGGTGTTTGCCTGGGAGCGCTTTCAGATGCGCGACGTGTTGGTGATCGACCACCCGTTGTGCCAGGCGGTGTTCAGTCGCCAGGGCGCACAGTTGCTGCATTTCCAGCCCACAGGCCAGAAACCCTGGCTGTGGTGCGCGGCCAAGTGGCCGCAAGTCGGGGCGATTCGCGGTGGCGTGCCGGTGTGCTGGCCGTGGTATGGCCGTCATCCCAGCGAAAATGCCTGGCCGTCCCACGGTTGGGCGCGCCTGATCGACTGGAAACTGCTCGACAGCAGCAGCGATGACGACGGCGTGCGCCTGCACTGGCAACTGCAACTGTGCGACTGGCAGGTCGACCTGCACGCGCACCTGGGCGAAAGCCTGGAACTGCGCCTGAGCACCGAGCATCAGGATGAGCTGCCGTGCCAATTGAGCCACGCTTTGCACGCTTACTGGCGTATTGGTCACGTTGATGAGATAGCGCTGTCTGGGCTAGACGGGGCGCAGGGTTACGACCAGTTGAGCCGTCAGGCCTGCCAGCAGGAAGGTGAGTTGCGCGTCGATGGCGGCTGCCAGCGGGTGTTCCAGCATGAGGGCGAACTGCAGATCAAGGACCATGCGTGGCAGCGCGAGTTGTGCATCGATACCGGCGACAGTGCTAACACCGTGGTCTGGCATCCGGGCAGCCGGCCGCTGCTGGGGGTGAGCTTTAACGAGGCGTCGGGGTTTGTGTGTGTGGAGTCGGCGATGGCCGGGGCCAGCCTGGCGCCGGGGGAGAGGGCGCATTTGAGTTTGCAGGCCCGGGCTGGGGTTTAGTGGTGTTGCTGATGCCCTCTTCGCGAGCAAACCCGCTCCCACATTTTTGATTTGTGAACACATTCGAATGTGGGAGCGGACTTGCTCGCGATAGGGCCGGCCCTGCTGGAGGAGATTCCAGCTTTAGTTGAACTCATCCCCCACCGGATACCGGCTGTCATTCAAGCTCTCCTTGATCTTGCGCAAATGCGGCTGGAAATCTACGCCGCGGCGCAAGGTCATGCCAGTGGCCAGCACATCCAGCACCGTCAACTGAATGATCCGCGAGGTCATCGGCATATAGATGTCGGTGTCTTCCGGCAACGGAATATTCAGGCTGACCGTACTGGCCTTGGCCAGGGGCGAATTCTCTGCGGTCACGCCCAGCACCGAGGCGCCGTTTTCCCGGGCGATGCGCGCCACTTCCACCAGCTCGCGGGTACGGCCGGTGTAGGAAATGATCACAAACAGCTCGCCGGTATGCGCCACCGAGGCAATCATCCGCTGCATCAGCACATCGGCATGGGCTGTGACCGACAGGTTGAAGCGGAAAAACTTGTGCAGGGCATCCATGGCCACCGGTGCCGAGGCGCCCAGGCCGAAAAAGTGGATCTGCCGCGCCTGGATCAACAGGTCCACGGCCTTGCTGATCAGGTTTGGGTCCAGGGCCTGGCAGGCGCTGTCCAATGAGGCGATGGCGCTGCCAAAGATCTTCTGGGTGTAGGCCTCGGGGTTATCATCGGCTTCCACGGCGCGGCTGACATAGGCGGCGCCACTGGCCAGGCTTTGCGCCAATTGCAATTTCAGTTCAGGGTAGCCACTGACACCGAACGAGCGGCAAAAGCGGTTGACCGTCGGTTCACTGACCGAGGCGGCTTGGGCGAGGGCAGCGATCGAGAAGCGGGTCGCCTGCTGCGGATTGAGCAGGATGACCTCGGCGACTTTTTTCTCGGCCTTGTTCAATTCTTCGAGGCGGTTCCGGATCTGTTCCAGAAGATTTCGCACGCGGTCCATTCAGTCTTTCCTTCGGGCGACGATGCAAATAAGGGCCTGTAATGGGTCGCAGAGCGACCCTTGGCGGTGGCCTATCCTACTGAGGGTAGTTGAACACCACCACTCGCAATGCGTATTTCGGTAAAATGTTGTGGTTATTACTACATTTTCCCTTGAGTGATGCCTTGAAAAAAGGTATTTGTAGCTTAACTTGATAAAAGAACAAACATCATGCCTTCGATAACCGTAGAACCCTGCACCTTTGCCCTGTTTGGCGCCTTGGGTGATCTGGCGCTGCGCAAGTTATTTCCTGCCCTCTATCAACTCGATGGCGCCGGGCTCCTGCACGCCGACACGCGCATCCTGGGCCTGGCCCGTGAGGCCGGTTCCGAGCAGCAGCACCTGGACCACATCGAGCACGAACTGCGCAAATACGTCGGCCAGGAGCTGGACGAAGCCGTGGCCGCGCGCTTCCTGGCGCGCCTGTCCTATGTACACGTCGACTTCATGAAGGCCGATGACTACGTGGCCCTGGCAGACAAGGCCGGTACCGAACAACGCCTGATTGCCTACTTCGCCACCCCGGCGGCGGTGTATGGCGCGATCTGCGAGAACCTGTCCAAGGTCGGCCTGGCGGAAAATACCCGGGTCGTCCTGGAAAAACCCATCGGCTCTGACCTGGAGTCCTCGCGCAAGGTCAACGACGCCGTCGCGCAGTTTTTCCCGGAAAACCGCACCTACCGCATCGACCACTACCTGGGCAAAGAGACCGTCCAGAACCTGATCGCCCTGCGTTTTGCCAACAGCCTGTTTGAAACCCAGTGGAACCAGAACTACATCTCCCACGTGGAAATCACCGTGGCCGAGCAGGTCGGTATCGAGGGGCGCTGGGGCTATTTCGACAAGGCCGGGCAACTGCGCGACATGATCCAGAATCACCTGCTGCAGCTGCTGTGCCTGATCGCCATGGACCCGCCGGCCGACCTGTCCGCCGACAGCATCCGCGACGAGAAGGTCAAGGTGCTCAAGGCCCTGGCGCCGATCAGCCCGGAAGGCCTGACGACCCAAGTGGTGCGCGGCCAGTACATCGCCGGCTACAGCGCTGGCAAGCCGGTGCCGGGTTACCTGGAAGAAGAGAACTCCAATACCCAGAGCGATACCGAGACGTTTGTTGCCTTGCGTGCCGATATCCGCAACTGGCGTTGGGCCGGGGTGCCGTTCTACCTGCGCACCGGCAAGCGTATGCCGCAAAAACTGTCGCAGATCGTGATCCACTTCAAGGAACCGTCCCACTATATCTTCGCCCCCGAGCAGCGCCTGCAGATCAGTAACAAATTGATCATCCGCCTGCAGCCGGACGAAGGCATTTCCTTGCGCGTGATGACCAAGGAGCAGGGCCTGGATAAAGGCATGCAACTGCGCAGCGGGCCACTGCAACTGAATTTTTCCGACACCTACCGTAGTGCGCGGATTCCCGATGCCTACGAGCGGTTGCTATTGGAAGTGATGCGCGGCAATCAGAACCTGTTTGTCCGTAAAGATGAAATCGAAGCCGCGTGGAAATGGTGTGACCAGTTGATCGCTGGGTGGAAGAAGTCCGGTGATGCACCCAAGCCGTACGCGGCGGGTTCCTGGGGGCCGATGAGCTCCATTGCACTGATCACGCGGGATGGGAGGTCGTGGTATGGCGATATCTGATTTGAAACTGCCGCAGGGCGTAACACCCCATGAGTACCGCACGCCGGTACTGCTGGCCGAAGGTTTGGCCAATGACGTGGCCGAACAACTGCGCACGGCCATCAGTGCCCGTGGCGAGGCGACGCTGGTGGTGTCCGGTGGCCGTAGCCCGGTGGCGTTTTTCCAGAACCTGGCACGACAGGGCCTGGACTGGTCCAAGGTCACCATCACCCTGGCCGACGAGCGCTGGGTGCCGGTGGAGCATGCCGACAGCAACGCTGGCCTGTTGAAGAAATATCTGCTGCAAGGCCCGGCGGCCAAGGCCCGGTTCTTGAGCCTCTACAGTGCCGCCGCGAACCTGGACGCGGCTGCCGAACAGGCCGATCGCCTGCTGGCTGAACTGCCGGCGATCGATGTGCTGGTGCTGGGCATGGGCGATGACGGGCATACCGCCTCGCTGTTCCCCAACAGCCCGAACCTGGCCGAAGCGCTGAAACCGGATGGCACCCGCCGTTGCTGGCCGATGCTGGCGCCCAGCGTGCCCCGTCAGCGCCTGACCATGAGTCGCGCCCTGCTGGCTACTGCCAACTACACCGTGTTGTCGATTGCCGGCGATTCGAAACTCAACACCCTGAGCGAAGCGCTGGCCAGTGACGATGTCGCCGGCATGCCGATTCGCGCGTTTTTGCAACCCACTCTAGAGATTTACTGGTGCCCATGAGCCAAGGATCAGCCGCTATGAAAAGCCCTCACCCGACCGTGTCCATGGCGGATAAAGTTGCCCTGATCGACAGCCTCTGTGCCAAGGCGCGGATCCTGCCGGTGATCACCATTGCCCGCGAGCAGGACATTCTGCCCCTGGCCGATGCCCTCGCGGCAGGTGGCCTGACCGCGCTGGAAGTGACCCTGCGTTCGCAGTTCGGTCTCAAGGCCATCCAGGTCCTGCGTGAGCAGCGCCCGGAGTTGGTCACCGGTGCGGGCACGGTGCTCGATCGCACGATGCTGGCGGCTGCCGAAGCGGCGGGCTCGCAATTTATCGTCACCCCAGGCATTACCCGCGACCTGCTCCAAGCCAGTGTCGACAGCCCGATCCCGCTGCTGCCCGGCATCAGCAATGCTTCCGGCATCATGGAAGGCTATGGCCTGGGTTATCGCCGCTTCAAGCTGTTCCCGGCGGAAGTCAGCGGCGGTGTAGCGGCGATCAAGGCCCTGGGCGGCCCGTTTGGCGAAGTGAAATTCTGCCCGACTGGCGGCGTTGGCCCGGCCAACATCAAACACTACATGGCGTTGAAAAACGTGATGTGCGTGGGCGGTAGCTGGATGCTTGATCCGGAGTGGATCAAGAACGGCGACTGGGCTCGCATCCAGGAAGTCACCGCCCAGGCGCTGGCACTGCTGGACTGATTGGATTTACCGAATCGTTGTTGCTGTGCTTCACGGCATTTTTGCGGTGCACTTGGTCGGTGCGCCGCTTTTTTTTGCCTACAGAAAAGCGGTAGATCGCCGCAATCCAAATGTGGGAGCAGGCAAGCCAGCTCCTACTTTTTAATCGGCGTTCAGCCTGGTAATCGCGTTGACCAGCACGCCAATGTCCGCCGCCGAGGTCACCAACCCCGGTGTCACCCGTATGCAGGTACCAAACGCCGCCCCACTGCGCAGGGTGGTAAACAGGTTGTACTCATCGAGCAGTCGATCCGCCATCACCTGCTGGTCGCGCCCGGTGAACTTGAACGCCGTAATCGCGCAATACAACCGTGGATCATCCGACGTCAGCACCTCGACCCCCGGCACTGGCCGTACCTGGCTGACCCACAGATCCCGCAGGTACTTGACCCGTGCGCCCTTGGCCGACGCACCACCCAGGGCCCGATGTTCTTCGAACACCAGCGGCAAGGTCATCAGCGCCGGAAAGTTCGGTGTGCTGTAGGACGTGCGAGCACGGACGTCGGTGGCCGGGTAATGAAACTCGCCCATATCCGGATCGATATCCGCCAGACGCTGCGGGGCAATATAGAGAAAGCCCAGGGTCAGCGGCGCACCGATCCACTTGTGCAGGTTAAAACCGGCGAACGAAATGCCTAGCTGCGCCAGGTCGAAGTCGATCTGGCCAAGCGCATGGGCGCCATCGAGGATCACATCGACGCCATGTTCCTGTGCAGCCTGGGCGATGGCCTCGACCGGCATCACCAGGCCGGTACGGTGGGTGACATAGGTCAGCGCCATCAGTTTCAGGCGTGGGTAGCGGCTGAAGGTGTCGCGATAGGCCTGCACCAGGCTGTCGAAACTGGCCGGGTGGGCGTGGGACACTTCTATCACCTCCACACCCCGGTAGCCGGCGAGCCAGCGCATGGCGCCTTTGACTGTGTCGTACTCCAGGTCGCTGATCAGCACCTGATCACCCGGTTGCAGGCGGTTGTAGTTGCGGATCAGCGATTGCAAGGCTTCGGTGGCATTACGGGTGAAGGCAACGGCTTCAGGATCCGTGTGGATGAGTTCGGCCAGTTGTCTGCGAATCTGCTCATTCTCCCCTTGCTCGAAGCGCTGGCGTACATGCACAGAGTTGCTGCGATTGATAAACGCAACGTGCTCCTGATACTGCGCCAGCACGGCCCGGCTCATACGCCCGAAGTAGCCGTTTTCCAGGTTGATGGGGCCGGGCTCCAGGTCATAGCGCTGGGCAATGGCCTGCCAATAGGCTTCGTCGCGGGTGTTGGGCATGGTCGGGCTCGATTAGTGGCGCGGGGCGGGTTTTCCGTGTTTGGCGCGCAGCGGTTCCAGCAGTTCGGACAGGCCGTTGTGGTCGATTTCCTGCATCAATGCCAGCAGGCCGCCCAACTCGCCGTGGGGGAAACCTTCACGGGCAAACCAGTTCAGGTAAGGGCCGGGCAGGTCGGCAATGATCCGGCCCTTGTATTTGCCGAACGGCATTTCGCGGGTGATCAGCAGTTCGAGTTTTTCAGGGTTCATGCGGGCTTCAGACACTCAGGAAGAAGCCTTGGAAAATACAGGCAATCTGCATGAAGGCCAAATGACAGATCATGCAAATAAAGCGGATACAGATTTTTTGTTATTTATAACTTGCTGAAAAATAAAGATTAAATCTTTATTAAAGACCTGGCACGGGCGCTGCAACTACCTCAATACATTTCTAAACCCGTGAAGGAATTGAAAAATGACTGATATCAACAAAGAATCGATCTCTGTACTCAATGACCTGATCGAGACCAGTAAAGACGGCCAGGAAGGCTTCAAGACCTGCGCAGAAGATATCAAGCATCCAGAGCTCAAGGCGCTGTTCACCAAGCGTTCAGCTGACTGCGCTTCGGCGGCTGCCGAACTGCAGACGGCCGTGCGTGCCTTGGGTGGTGACCCGCAAGAGTCTGGCAGCGTGGCCGGTGCATTGCACCGTGGCTGGGTCGACGTGAAGTCGCTGGTGACTGGCAAGGATGAAGAAGCGGTGCTTAACGAGGCCGAGCGCGGTGAAGACCACGCCTTGAAGGCTTACAAAGAAGCCATCGAGAAGATCAACAAGCACAACCTGGTAGGCATTCGTGACCTGGTTGAGCGTCAGTACCATGGTGCGCAGCGCAACCATGACCAGGTGAAAGCCCTGCGTAACCAGGCTCGCGCCCAGTCCTGAGCCGCGCCGCAGTAACCAATGTGGGAGCGGGCTTGCTCGCGATGGCAGTGTGTCAGTCGACATCTTAATTGACTGATCCACCGCTATCGCGAGCAAGCCCGCTCCCACATTTTGTTTTTTACATGGCCTGAGATAGCGGTGTTTAATCAGCCGATGCTGATGGCCGGCAACTCGGTCAGGGTCACCACCTGTTGCTTGCGTGGCGCCAGGATCTCCGCTTCGCCATCCACCACCAACTCATCGCGCTGGTTGAACACCTGGGTGGCAATCCGCACGCGGAACTTGGGCAGTTTTTCGAGAATTTCCAGACGTACGGTCAGGGTGTCGCCGATTTTCACAGGTTTCTGGAAGCTCATCTGCTGGCCGATATAGATGGTGCCCGGCCCAGGCAGCTCACAGGCGACTGCCGCGCTGATCAAGGCGCCGCTGAACATGCCATGGGCGATACGCTCCTTGAACATGGTCGCTTTGGCGAATTCGGCATCCAGGTGAACCGGGTTATGGTCGCCGGACATGGCTGCGAACAGCTGGATATCGCGCTCTTCCACGGTTTTGCTGTAGGTGGCTTTCTGGCCGACTTCGAGGGCTTCGTAAGGCGTGTTGGTAACCTGGGTCATCTAATCGTGCATCCTGTGGCTAATCGATAATTTTAATTCGTTGATTTTAAACGAAAATATATTTAGGTTCATTCGCAGCGCGCCGGTCGGCGGTGGTTCACGGCCTGGGCTATCCACGCCAGTACATCGGCGGTGACCGCGTCGCGGTTGGTTTCATTGAAGAGTTCGTGGCGCGCTTGCGGGTAGATATTCAACTGCAGGTTCTGGCAGCCGGCATCGCGCAGGGCATTGGCCAGGCTGGTGAGACGCTTGCCCTCACTGACCGGATCACATTCGCCGCCCATCACCAGGATTGGCAGGCCCGGATCAATCTGTTTGAGATTGGACGCTTTGCTGATTTGCTGCAAGCCACCGAGCAGGTCGACCCACAGTTGGTTGGTGCAACGAAAGCCGCACAGGGGGTCGTTGATGTACTTGTCCACTTCGTCCGGGTCGCGGCTCAGCCAGTCGAATGCCGTACGGTTGGGTTTGAAGGCCTTGTTGAACGAGCCAAACGACAGGAACTCGATCAGCGCACTGCGCCCCCGCAGGCCCTGGCGCAGCCGCTCGGCCCGGGCGATCAGGCGGGCGGCGCGGTACAGGGCCACCGGCTGGAAATTCGAGCCACTGAGAATCGCCCCGTGCAGGCTGGCGCTGTGATGCAGCAGATAAGCCTGGGCGATGTAACTGCCCATGCTGTGGCCGAGCAAAATGATCGGCACGCCAGGCGCCTGCTGGCCGATGTGCTGGTTGAGCGCGGCCAGGTCGCCCACCACTTTGCTCCAGCCATCGCGCTCGGCAAACAGGCCCAGGGTGCCTTCATCGGCGGTACGGCCATGGCCGCGCAGGTCCAGGGCATATACGCCGTAGCCGGCATCACACAGGGCCTGGGCCAGGCGTGCATAGCGGCCGCTGTGCTCGGCCATGCCATGGGCCAGCATGATCAACGCCTTGGGTGGCTCGTCCGGTAGCCACTGGTTGACGTACAGGCGGCTGCGATCGTTCGCGCTCAGCCAGAAAGTGGTGTGGTTCATGGCGCTTCCTTTGCTCAGGGTCGTTGCAGTGTATAGCTCATCCGTGGGGTGGCGTCTGATCAGCCCTGGCCTCAGGGGCAAGATTCATACAATCAATGACACGTTTTTGTGTATTTGCCTGTTTGGCCATAACTGCTAACGTCCCCGAAGCTCCGCTTCCCATCAGCATTTGGAATGCGGTCGGGCACACTCAGGTAGAGGACAAGAATAATGCAACCTGATTTCTGGAATGACAAACGCGCAGCAGGCGTTCCCAACGAGCTTGACCTGTCGGCGTACAAGTCAGTGATCGAAGTCTTCGAGCGTTCCTGCAAGGCCTTTGCCGACCGTCCGGCATTCAGCAACATGGGGATCACCCTGACCTACGCGGATCTTGCGCGCCAGAGCGCGGCGTTCGCCGGCTACCTGCAACACCACACCGACCTCAAGCCGGGCGACCGCATTGCGGTGCAGATGCCCAACGTCCTGCATTACCCGATTGCCGTATTCGGCGCCTTGCGCGCCGGGTTGGTCGTGGTCAACACCAACCCTTTGTACACCCCGCGGGAAATGCGTCATCAGTTCAAGGACGCGGGCATTCGTGCCCTGGTCTACCTCAACCTGTTCGGTTCCAGGGTCCAGGAAGTGACGGCCGATACCGAGATCGAATACCTGATCGAAGCGAAAATGGGCGATTTCATGCCCGTTGCCAAAGGCTGGCTGATCAACACCGTGGTCGACAAGGTGAAGAAGATGGTCCCGGCGTACAGCCTGCCCCGGGCGGTTTCGTTCAAGCGTGCCTTGCGCATGGGCGCAGGCCTGGCCGTGACCCGCCATCCGGTAGCCCTGGATGACATCGCGGTGTTGCAATACACCGGTGGCACCACTGGCCTGGCCAAGGGCGCGATGCTGACCCACGGCAACCTGGTGGCGAATATGCAGCAGGTGCGGGCGTGCATGTCACAGCTACGCGAAGACGGGCATCCGCTGGTCAAGGAAGGGCAGGAGGTGATGGTCGCGCCGCTGCCGCTGTACCACATCTATGCCTTCACCGCGAACTGCATGTGCATGATGGTCACCGGCAACCACAACGTGCTGATCACCAACCCACGGGACATCGGCGGCTTTATCAAGGAGTTGAAAAAGTGGCGTTTTACCGGGCTGCTGGGGCTCAACACGCTGTTTGTCGCGCTGATGGAACACCCGGATTTCAAGACCCTGGATTTCTCCCACCTGAAAATCACCAACTCTGGCGGCACAGCCCTGGTCAAGGCCACTGCCGAGCGCTGGAAGCAGATCACCGGTTGTTCCATCGGCGAAGGCTATGGCCTGACGGAAACGTCGCCGGTGGCCAGCACCAACCCGTACGGCGATAAATCACGCCTGGGCACGGTGGGTATTCCGGTGCCGGGTACGGCGATGAAAGTCATCGATGACGCCGGCGTGGAGTTGCCGTTGGGCGAGCGCGGCGAGTTGTGTATCAAGGGCCCGCAGGTCATGAAAGGCTATTGGCAGCAACCGGCGGCCACTGCCGAGACCCTGGACGCCGAAGGCTGGCTCAAGACCGGCGACATTGCGGTGATCGACCCGGATGGATTTGTGCGCATTGTCGACCGCAAGAAGGACTTGATCATCGTCTCGGGCTTCAATGTGTACCCCAACGAGATCGAAGACGTGGTGATGGCCCATCCGAGCGTGGCCAGCTGCGCGGTGATCGGCGTGCCGGACGAGCGTACTGGCGAAGCGGTGAAGCTGTTCGTCGTGGCGCGCGCCCAGGGCGTCAGCCTTGAGGAACTGAAGACCTACTGCAAGGCCAACTTCACCGGCTACAAGGTGCCCAAGCACATCGTGTTGCGGGACTCGTTGCCGATGACGCCGGTAGGCAAGATCCTGCGCCGGGAGCTGCGCGACATCGCCTGACCTGAAATGCGCTTGAAAATTGTGGGAGCGGGCTTGCTCGCGATAGTGGTGTATCAGTGCCAGATGTATTGCCTGACACACCGCATTCGCGAGCAAGCCCGCTCCCACATTTACGGTGTACACCCGCAAAATAGAGCTGTTTCAGGGGGTATAGAATTTTTGCTCTAAAAATGACTACTGCATATTCTTGAGTCATGTTTATGACTGTAGGGCCCTCTTTTGGCTCTAGGCGGCCCTTTGCAAAGCTGCTACTCTCGGCGCGCTTTGTGACCTCTCGGCCTGCTTGAAACAGCCAGAATCACCTAAAAAAACACACACAAATAATAATCGCATCAAATGCGGTGAATGAATTCGCGTCGCTGAGGAGTGGGCTTCCATGATCGAAGACTTTTGGAAGGATAAGTACCCCGCCGGGATTGCTGCAGACATCAATCCAGACGAGTATCAAAATATTCAGGCGGTACTGAAACAGTCCTGCCAGCGCTTCGCCGACAAACCGGCTTTCAGCAACCTGGGCAAGACAATCACCTACGGTGAGTTGTACGAATTGTCCGGTGCTTTTGCCGCGTACCTGCAACAGCATACCGACTTGCAGCCCGGTGATCGAATCGCCGTGCAATTACCCAACCTCCTGCAATACCCGGTCGCCGTGTTCGGGGCTATCCGTGCCGGCCTGATCGTGGTCAATACCAACCCGCTGTACACCGCGCGGGAAATGGAACACCAGTTCAACGACTCCGGGGCCAAAGCCCTGATCTGCCTGGCCAACATGGCGCACCTGGCAGAAAAAGTCGTACCCAAGACTGCCGTCAAGTACGTGATCGTCACCGAAGTGGCTGACCTGTTGCCGCCGCTCAAGCGGCTGCTGATCAACAGCGTCATCAAGTACGTGAAAAAAATGGTCCCGGCCTATCACTTGCCCCAGGCGATCAAGTTCAACGACGTCCTGGCCAAGGGCCATGGCCAGCCGGTCAATGAAGTCAGCCCCGCCAGCGAAGACGTGGCCGTGCTGCAATACACCGGCGGCACCACCGGCGTGGCCAAGGGCGCGATGCTGACCCATCGCAACCTGGTGGCCAACATGCTGCAGTGCAAGGCGCTGATGGGCTCCAACCTCAACGAAGGCTGCGAGATCCTGATCACACCGCTGCCGCTCTACCACATCTATGCCTTCACCTTTCATTGCATGGCGATGATGCTGATCGGCAACCACAACATCCTGATCAGCAACCCGCGCGACCTGCCGGCGATGGTCAAGGAGTTGTCGAAGTGGAAGTTCAGCGGCTTTGTCGGCCTGAACACCCTGTTCGTAGCCCTGTGCAACAACGAAGGCTTCCGCAAGCTGGATTTCTCGGCGCTCAAGGTCACCCTGTCGGGCGGCATGGCCCTGCAACTGGCGGCGGCCGAGCGTTGGAAGGCCGTGACCGGCTGCAACATCTGTGAAGGTTACGGCATGACCGAAACCAGCCCGGTGGCCACGGTCAACCCGATCCAGCATATCCAGATCGGCACCATCGGCATTCCGGTGCCCTCGACCCTGTGCAAAGTCATCTCCGACGAAGGTGTCGAGTTGCCCCTGGGCGAAATCGGCGAGCTGTGCGTCAAGGGCCCGCAAGTGATGAAAGGCTACTGGCAGCGCGAAGATGCCACGACCGAGATCCTCGACAGCGAAGGCTGGTTGAAGACCGGTGACATCGCGATCATCCAGCCAGACGGCTACATGCGCATCGTCGACCGCAAGAAGGACATGATTCTGGTCTCGGGCTTCAACGTCTACCCCAACGAGCTGGAAGACGTGCTGGCGGGCCTGCCAGGCGTGCTGCAATGCGCGGCCATTGGTGTGCCGGACGAGAAGTCGGGCGAGCACATCAAGCTGTTCATCGTGGTCAAGCCGGGCGCAACCCTGACCAAGGAGCAGGTGATGGAGCATATGCGCGCCAATGTCACCGGCTACAAAGTGCCGAAGGCTGTTGAATTCCGCGAAGCGCTGCCGACCACCAACGTGGGCAAGATCCTGCGTCGTGAGCTGCGTGACGAAGAGCTGAAGAAGCTGGGCCTGAAGAAGTAAACAAAAAGCCCCGCAAATGCGGGGCTTTTTATTGGGTGCTGATTGGAGTGCAATCCAAATGTTTACAGGGCGAACTGCGCGAAGTTCACGCCAGCACCCGCCGGGCGCACATCCTTGAGGAACGAATCCTTATCCGCGCTCAGCTCCAGGGTAATCTCCGGCTTGCGCTTGCCCGCATTGCGCACCACCAACCCTTCAAGCTTTTCACGCAGGAACGCGGTCGGTACTTTCAGGTGCAGCAACTGGTCGGTCTCGGCGTTGTGCATCAACAAGTGAATCCACTCGTATTGGCCGATGGCAATGCGCGCCACTGGCAGGTCGAACCACCAGATATTGCGCTTGCGGTCCAGGTCGGTGAAATGGCAGTTGTTGACACCGAGCACGGCACCGCCCAGTTCCAGGTTTCTGCGGGCGATGGCCTGTGATTTATTGAGTTTCATAACCTTCCTACGGGATCTGTTATTCAGCGATTGAGCCTGAATCTGCCGGGCATTCTCGGGGGTTGGCCGCAAAACATAAAGCCAAACCTGTATTGGGTGATGAAATGCCTTACGCAAATAATTGAAACTCTGCGCAAAGGCCCAGGGTCAACCCTTACGTAATGACCAAAACCCTTGATTGTTCTTACGGAGAAATACCATGGGCAGCACAGCGGATAAGGCAAAAGGTTTAGCGAACGAAGCTATCGGCAATATCAAGCAAGGCATCGGCAAAGCCACAGACAACACCAAGCTTGAGGCCGAAGGCAAGATTCAAGAGAAGAAGGGCGAAGCCCAGCAAGCGGTTGGCAAGGTCAAGGACGCGGTAAAGAATACGGTCGACAAAGCCTGATTAACCCGACGGCCAACACGTAGCATAACGGTCATCCACGGATGGCCGTTTTTATGTCACATCTGCTGACTAACGTTTCGAAATTGTTTCAAGGTCGCCAAATAGGCTACCTTGATGTAGAAAACGGCCCCTGAGTCGCCCACGACCTCAACCTTTTGCGGCGAAAGGAGACGCTATGATTTTTCCGGTATTAAAAGGCCTGCCGCTGCACCGCGTGCTGATGCGCACCGTCAAAGAGTTCGTCGATGACGAGATGTCTACCTACGCTTCGGCACTGGCCTACCAGATGCTGTTTTCGCTGTTCCCCTTCCTGCTGTTCCTGATTGCCCTGATCGGTTTCCTGCATCTGCCGGATTTCTTCAGCTGGTTGCGCCTGCAATCGGAACTGGTGTTGCCGCCCCAGGCTCTTGAGCAGGTCAACCCGGTGATCGACCAGTTACAGCAATCCAAGGGCGGGCTGTTGTCGGTGGGTATCGTCATCGCGCTGTGGACCGCCTCAGCAGGTGTGCGCCTGATGATGAGTGCAATGAACGCCGCCTACGATGTGGTGGAAGGCCGGCCGATCTGGAAACGCTTCCCGCTGTCGATTTTCTACACCGTGGGCATCGCCGGGATGTTGCTGGCCGCCGCCGCGCTGATGGTCCTGGGGCCGCAAGTGATGGAGTGGCTGGCTGGGCAGATTGGTATGCAGGAATTCGTGGTCACCCTGTGGACTATCCTGCGCTGGCCCTTGATCGTGATCCTGCTGATGTTTGCCGTGGCCTTGATGTACTACGTGATGCCGGACGTGAAGCAGAAGTTTCGCTTTATCACGCCAGGCTCGGTGCTGGCGGTAGTGGTCTGGATCGTTGCATCGCTGGGCTTTGGCTATTACGTCAAGACCTTCGCCGACTACAACGCCATGTATGGCAGCATCGGCGCGATTATCGTCCTGCTGCTGTACTTTTACATTTCTGCCGCCGTCCTGCTGCTGGGGGCGGAGATGAACGCGGTGATCGAGCATATGTCCGCCGAAGGCAAGGATCCGGGGGAAAAGGACTTTGGCGAACACCACCACGATGAAAAACAGCATGTCTCGGGCCTCGGCCGGGACCATTCGCTTCCCAAGCCCACCACTGATGAAACCTGACCGATGATTCGTGAAATCCTGAAAATGGGCGACGAGCGCCTGCTGCGCATCGCGCCACCGGTGCCACCGGAAATGTTCGACAGCCCCGAGTTGTGGCAACTGATCGACGATATGTTCCAGACCATGGAACACGTGGGCGGTGTCGGCCTGGCCGCGCCGCAGGTCGGTGTCGACCTGCAGTTGGTGATTTTCGGCTTCGAGAGCAGCGAGCGCTACCCGGATGCCCCGGCGGTGCCCCAGACCATCCTGATCAACCCGCTGATTACCCCGCTGAGTCCGGTGTTGGAGGAGGGCTATGAAGGCTGCCTGTCGGTGCCAGGGCTGCGTGGTGCGGTGGATCGTTACCAGCAGATTCGCTACGAGGGGTTTGACCCCAAGGGCGAGCCGATTGTGCGGATTGCCGACGGTTTCCATGCGCGGGTGGTGCAGCATGAATGCGATCACCTGATCGGTCGGTTGTACCCGTCGCGGATCACTGATTTCAGCAAGTTCGGGTTTATCGAGGTGATGTTCCCGGACATGGACCCTGCCGCTGACGATTAACCCTGGCGGCACACGCCCATGGCAATCATCGGTTTGTTGCGTTTATAGCGCACCAGGCGCTCGGCCAGCGACTGCGGCAACACGGTCTGCTGGCTGAAGCCCTGGGCTGTATAAAACCCTTCCAGATCCGGGTGGCACAACAGCCACACCGTCCCTTCGGCGGGTGCGATCGCGTGTGCGATCAGCCGCGTCGCCAGCCCTTGCCCGCGTAAGGCCGGATCGACAAACAGCCCAGTCAACCACTGGCCGCCGACCACGGGGCTCAGGCACAGCCCGGCGACGATCTCGCTGTTGCGCGCCACCCACAATTGGCCGCCCTTGAGGGCTTTCATCGAAGAGTTGTGGCTACGGTAGAACTTGTTCAGCAGCGGCCACAGGGGCTCTGCCAGTCGATCAAAGTGCAACTCGGGCATGGTGGTTTGACAGGCGTGATCAAGGGGCGGGGATTATAAGTCGGGCAAAGCGCCTTCTGTTGGGCAATAGGTGTTATACCCCTTGTTACTTCCTCTGTTAGTGGAGCATGCATCATGGCCAAAGGTATGGATTCAAAGAAAGCCGCGAAGAAAAAACCGGCAAAGACCGCCGATGAAAAACGCGCGGACAAAAAAGCCAAGAAGACCGAGACAGGTCTGTTTGGTCACTGAGTACTTCACTGTAGGAGCGAGCTTGCTCGCGAAGAGCGCTAACGAAAACGCGTGTTTGCAGGTAAAGCGCGGCGCTCTCAAGCTTTTCGCGAGCAAGCTCGCTCCTACAGCGGCATCGATACATCCTGCCCCTGCACATCCCCTCCAACACCTGTTTATCAATGCTGGCTGATTAATGGCCTTGCATAGCGCCAAGCCCTGTCTATGCTCACCCATAACCCTTTATGTCGCTTGCCATATGAAGCGTTTTGGGTGGCTGTTTGCATAGTGGTTGATGAGCACTATACAAACTGTGAATGGATAAGTGCGTATGTCAAAGCGCCGGGAAAAAGGAGCTTCAGGTTAAATGGATTTACGTGTGTCGGTTAAAGCGGGCCCCAGACGGGGTCATCAAGAAAAGGATGCCTTGAAACGAGTGTTGCCTCATGGACTCTCCGATTAGCCATCATTTATCTATCGCCTGACACTTGTCCTGTCTCTGGACGGATGCGTTTGCCTGTTTTGTGGAAAGTTGTACTGGGTCAAATCCAAGAACTAACCGTCATTCAAAGACAGCGCTGAAGGTGATCCGATCATGTTTAACCTCCACCACAAATCCGACCTGCTGGAGATCGAGCGTTTTTCCTGCGCGCTGACCCAGGCCCAGGCTAAGCTCGCGGCCATCAGTCGTTCCATGGCGATGATTGAGTTCGATCGCGACGGCGTGGTACTGGATGCCAACGAAAACTTTTGTAGGACCATGGGCTATAGCGCCGAGGAAGTACGTGGCAAACACCACCGAATCTTCTGTGAAGAGGCCTATTACCGTAGCGATGCCTACGCCAAATTGTGGCGGGACCTGGCTCAGGGCGAGCCCATCAGTGGCACGTTCATGCGCTTGACCAAAAGTGGTCAGGAAGTGTGGCTGGAGGCCAGCTACATGCCGGTGTATGGCCCGGATAAACAGGTGCAGAGCGTGATCAAGGTGGCGTCGGATATTTCCGAACGGGTTCACCACGAACATGAAAACCAAAGCCTGATCGATGCCATTGGCCGCTCCATGGCGGTCATCGAGTTCACGCCCCAGGGGCAGATCCTCAATGCCAACCAGAACTTCCTGAAGACGGTGCAGTATTCCCTCGGCGAAATCGTTGGCCAGCACCACAGCATGTTCTGCCATCGCGCCGAGGTGGAATCACCGGCTTACAAAGCGTTCTGGGCGTCACTTAACCGGGGTGAATTCCACTCCCATCGTTTTGAGCGGCGCAACAAGCATGGTCAGACGCTGTTTCTGGAAGCCTCCTACAACCCTATCTTCGATGCCAGCGGGCGTCTGTACAAAGTGGTGAAGTTCGCCAGTGATATCACCGACCAGGTCACCACGTTGCGTACTGCTGCCGATTCGGCCCACGCCACCTCGGTGCAGAACGACGCCTGTGCCCGCAAGGGCTCGGAGGTGGTGCAACAGACGGTGCAGATCATCGAAGAAATTTCCCGCGACCTCAATCAAGCGGCGGTGAGCATCGACGCGGTGAGCAAGCAGTCGGACATCATCGGCACCATCGTCCAGACCATTCGCGGGATTGCCGATCAAACCAACCTGCTGGCGCTGAACGCGGCCATTGAAGCTGCGCGTGCGGGTGAGCATGGCCGGGGCTTTGCCGTGGTGGCGGACGAGGTACGCAGCCTGGCGGCACGCACCAGCCAGGCGACGCTGGAGATTGTCGAGGTGGTGCGCAAGAACCACGACTTGTCGTTGAGTGCGGTGTCGAGCATGCAGTCGAGCCTGAGCCGCACCGGGTTGGGAGTGGAGTTGGCCAATGAAGCGGGGCAGGTGATCCTGGAGATCCAGGAAGGCTCGCGGCATGTGGTCGATGCCATTGGCCAGTTCAACTCCACCCTACAACTGCAATAGTGCCTCTTTGTAGGAGCGAGCTTGCTCGCGAAAAACCTGAGATCGCCACGGGGAACCAGATACCCCGCGTTATCGTTGAGGCTTTTCGCGAGCAAGCTCGCTCCTACAAGGGGCGTTGTGTTGTGTCAGATGGCCGCCAGGGTGTCTTTCACGGCCTTGATCTGCGGGTCGGCAGTCTTCTCGGCATACTGCTGCGCAGCCTGCATCTTCAGGCGATCAGTGACTTCCTGGGCAATGGCATTCTGCTGTTCGATAGGCATCGCTTTCACATCTTCTTCGGTCAGGCCCTTTTCCTTGAGGATCTGATCGCGAATGCGCTCGGCCGGCGTCTTGCTCATGTAGTCGTTGAAGTCGGCGCGCGCCTGGGTATTGGCTTCGGTTTTCGGTGTAGCGCTGGCCGGCGGCGTTGCTTGCAGTTGCAGGCGGGTCTTGGCAAAAGCGGCATCCACATTGCTGGCCGTGGTGTCGGTGGCCTTTTGCGTGGTCTGCAACTGGGTCGCGGCTGCGGCGTTCTGCACGTTTTGCATGACGCCGCTGTACAGCGCACTGGCGGCGGCGTTGGCCGGGTCCAGATCGGGGCGCTTGGACTGTTGGATCACGGAAGAGACTTGGGTATTGACCAACATGATCGGGTACCTGTGGTGTTGAACGGTCCACAGGGTTTAGCAATTACTGTGCCGGGAGCTAAAGCCCCGCAATCACTGGTTGTCAGGGCTTTGTCGAGGCAAGCGATGTGCGGCTGGCGGCCAATAGTTGCCGTCGGCGGACATTGCCTTCAGTAGGTAATGGGAATATCGAATGTTTGGAAGGCATCATCCTGCGGTTCATAACCCAGGACCCGCGTGGTCTCGCTCAAATCCAGGCGCTTGAAGCGGTTATTGGAAATGCCATGGGCGACCAGGTGCTTGACCCCCGGGGTTTCCACCGAACGCTGCAACAACTGGACGGCATCCCGAGGGCTGAGCCAGGCGCTGAGGTCGCGAGCGTTGTTCAGGTCATGGGTTTGCGCAAACTCAAAGGCGCCAATACGCAAGGCGATGGTGGAGAGCGGGGTTTTTGCCGCGTAGTACCCGCACAGTGCTTCACCGTAGCATTTGCTCACGCCATACAGGTTGGCCGGCAGCACCGGCATGCCTGGGGTGATTTGCCGGTCCACCGGGTAGCCTTCGATGGTCTGGGCACTGCTGGCAAAGACCAGGCGCTTTACGTTGGCAGCCACGGCAGCTTCGAACAGATAAGTAGTGGCGAGGATATTGTTGGGTAGCAGTTCGTCGAAGGTGGCGCTGGCATGGGGGATGCCCGACAGGTGCACGATCACATCGATGCCGTCGAGCAACGCTGCCAAGGTCGTTTTGTCGCTCAAGTCGGCCTGTACGAAACGATGGTCGCCGAGGGCGAAGTCCGGTTCGACGCGGTCGGTTAGGGTAAAGCGGTAGCGCTCTTTCGAGGCTTCGAAAAACGTCTTGCCGATTCTGCCGCAGGCACCGGTGAGCAGTACGTTGAATCCTTTCATCGGGTAATCCTTAGTTGTGACCGTCGAGGGCAAACGCCTTGAAACCAGGGCGCTGGCTGAGTCGCGCGTAGTACGCATCGACAGCCGGGTAGGAAGGGCGCTCCATGGGCGTCATCCGCCAGCGGTGTACCGACAGGCCAATCAGGATGTCTGCGAGTGTGAAGTCGTCACCGGCCACATAGGCGCCGGTGTCGATCAACCGTTGCTCCAGCAATCCCATCTTGTCGTTCCAGCCGCGCACGCCGGCGGCAATGCGCTGCGGGTCCTGGAAGTCCGGATTCTTGCGCACCAGGGCGTGGAAGGCATAGCCCCAGGATGGGTTGAGTTCGGTGGCTTGCCAGTCCATCCATTGCTCAACTTTGGCCCGAGGCCAAGGCTCGGCTGGCAGCAGGTCGTGGCGTCGGTGCAGGCCCACCAGATAGCGGCAGATGGTGTTGGACTCCCACAGTACGCCGTTGTCGTCGACGATTACTGGCACCTGGGCGTTGGGGTTCAAGGCCAGGAACTCGGGTGATTGGGTGGGGGTGAAGCCGATGCCCCAGTCTTCCCGGTCGTAGGCGATGCCTAGTTCCTGGCAGGTCCACAGGACTTTTCGTACGTTGATGGACGAAGTGCGACCCAAGATCTTCAGCGCGTGTCCCATGGTGCTTCCCTGGCAAAATGTGAGTTGGGCAATTTAGCAGGGACGCGCAAGGACAGCGATAGGGTTAAGTGTGGGAGCGGGCTTGAATCCCTTCAGTTGATCGGCCTAGGTACTCTCGCGCACCTTCAACTCAAACCCCATATCCACCACCGGCCTGGCGATCTTGTTGCCTGCCATCACCGTCAGCAAATGTTCCGCCGCGCGTCGGCCAATGGCTTCGCGCGGGGTGCTGATGCTGCTCAGGCGCGGCACCATGAAGCTGGAGGCGGGCAGGTCGTTGAAGCCCAGGACCGCCACTTGCTGCGGAACCTTGATCCCATGGCGCAAGGCTTCGAGCAAGGCGCCATGGGCCAGGTCGTCGTTGCCGAAGAAGATCGCGTCCACATCCGGATGACTGGCCAGCAGTTGCAGGAACAACTCGCCACCCAGGCCGACTGAAGAAGGGCGCGGTGTCAGTAACTCCAGCGCCGGGTCATACAGCCCAGCCTGTTGCAGCCCGCGACGGAAACCTTCACCGCGCAACAAGGTGCGCTGGTCCAGTTGTGCACCCACATAGGCCAGGCGCTTGCGCCCCCGGGAGATCAGGTGCGCGGCAGCAGTTTCGCCGGCACTGGTCTGCGAGAACCCGACACAATTGAGGCCGGCCGCCGGGTCCAGGTCCATCATGTACACGCACGGCACATTGCTCGACTCCACCAGGCGCCGGGCGCTTTCGGTGCGGTCAAAGCCGGTCAGCAGCAAACCCCGCGGCTGATAGGCCATGTAGTTGCGCAACAGGTTTTCTTCTTCGTCCCGGGAATAGTGAGTGTTGCCGATCAACACTTCGAAGCCCTTGGGCCGCAAAACCTGATGAATGGCTTCCAGGGTTTCAATAAACAGCAAGTTGGACAGTGAGGGCACCAGCACCACTACCGACTGGCTCTGTGCAGAGGCCAGGGCGCGGGCGGCAGGGTTGACCACGTAGCTCAGCTCGGCGGCGGCTTTCTGCACCTTTTCCACCAGGTCGGGGGCCACGGTGCTGATGCCGCGCAAGGCCCGGGAGGCCGTGATCGGACTGACGCCCGCCAGGCGGGCAACTTCGTTCAAGGTAGGGCGACCCGTCGTGCGGGTATTTTTATCGTTCTTGGAGGTCATCAGGCGGCTTGCCAAACAAAAATCGAGGCACTAAGGTAGCGCTGTCTCCAAAGGCCTGCAAATACTTGCGCACAGGGTTGCCTGATCCTTGCTCAAACGGTTGGAGCGGATGCACGCGTCACTCCATAAAAATGACAATTAGGCGCGGGAAAAGCCTGTTTTTGCACTAGCCTTAAGGCGTGCAAAGGTAGCGCTGTCTGCGTCCTGAGGTGTTTCATGAGTCAACCTGTTACTGCCCTGGTCATCATGGGTGTTTCCGGCTGTGGCAAGTCCAGTGTCAGCGAGGCCCTGTGCCTGTTGAACGGCGCCACCGCCATTGAAGGCGACAGCTTTCACCCGGCCGCCAACATCGAAAAGATGAGTGCTGGCCATCCTCTCAACGACGACGACCGTGCCGGCTGGCTCGATATCCTCTGCGATGAGCTGCGTCGTGCGCTCAAGGCCGGCGAGCATCCCGTGCTGACCTGTTCGGCGCTGAAGAAAAAATACCGCGATCACCTGCGCGAAGCCGCGCCGGGCCTGGGGTTTGTCTTCCTGGAACTGACCCGTGAGGTGGCCGCCGACCGCGTGTCCCATCGCCCTGGCCATTTCATGCCGGCCAGCCTGATCGACAGCCAGTTCGCCACCCTCGAATCGCCCATCGGCGAACCGCTGACCCTGGCCCTCAATGCCAGTGAAGACAGCATCGAGGCCTTGGCCGAGCAGACCCATGCCTGGTGGCTGACCCATGGCTTTGAACCTTCCCGATGATTTTTTGCCCGAAAGATAGCGCTATCCGGCGGCACAAAATTCAACACCCGCTTTAATAACAACAACAAACAGGAGAGACCCCCATGTTTGGAATGTCCCACGAGTCCTACCTGCTGCTCGATGCAGTAGTCACCATTATCGGGCTGATCGTGTTGATCACCCGGTTCAAGGTTCACCCCTTTATTGCGCTGATCATCGCCGCAGGCTTTCTCGGCCTGACCTCGGGCATGCCCGTGGAGAAGATCATCAAGGCGTTCCAGGACGGCTTCGGCGGGGTGCTCGGTTTTGTCGGGATTATCCTGGCGCTGGGTACGATGCTCGGCAAGATGATGGCCGAATCCGGCGGTGCCGATCAGATCGCACAAACCCTGATCCGTGCCTTTGGCAAGGACAAGGTGCAGTGGGCGATGATGTTCGCTGCCTTCCTGGTGGGCATTCCGCTGTTCTTCGAGATTGGCTTTGTGCTGCTGATCCCGCTGGTGTTTATCGTCGCGCGCCGCACTGGCGTGTCGCTGATCAAGATCGGCATCCCGCTGCTCGCCGGCCTGTCGGCGGTCCACGGCCTGGTGCCGCCGCACCCGGGGCCGTTGCTGGCCATTGGTGTGTTTGGCGCAGACATTGGCAAGACCATTCTCTACGGTCTGATCGTCGCCTTGCCGACCGCCATCATTGCCGGGCCGATCTTCGGTACGTTCATTGCCAAGCATATCCCGGGCAATCCGTCCCAGGAGTTGGTGGACCAACTGGCCCGCGAGACCGACTCGAAAAACCTGCCGAGCTTCAGCATCACCCTGATTACCGTGCTGCTGCCGGTGTTCCTGATGTTGCTCAAAACCTTTGCTGACATCGCCTTTGCCGAAGGCAATGCGGTGCGCAACTGGATGGACATGATCGGCCACCCGATCAGTGCCTTGCTCCTGGCCTTGCTGTTGTCGCTGTACACCTTTGGCCATCGCCAGGGCATCCACTCCAAGCAGATCCTCAAGCTGCTCGACGCCAGCCTGGCACCCACTGCCGCGATCATCCTGATCATCGGCGCCGGCGGTGGTTTCAAGCAGATGCTGGTGACCAGCGGCGTGGGTGACGTGATCGGCCATATGGCGGTGACGGCGCAGATCAACCCGCTCCTGCTGGCCTGGTTGGTGGCGGCGGTGATTCGGATTGCCACGGGTTCGGCGACTGTGGCCACCATTACGGGCGCGGGCATTGTGGTGCCGGTGGTGGGGATGGTGCCGGGGGTCAACCTGGAGTTGCTGGTGCTGGCGACGGGGGCGGGGTCGTTGATTCTGTCCCACGTTAACGACGCAGGGTTCTGGCTGGTGAAGCAGTACTTCAACATGACCGTGGCCGAGACGTTCAAGACCTGGACGGCGATGGAGACCATCCTGTCCATCGTGGCACTGGGCTTCATCATGTTGCTGTCGTTGGTGGTGTAACCCCATCAAGAAGTGGGAGCGGGCTTGCCCGCTCCCACAGTTGTTATCAGGCTTTGGTGACCAGGCCATCAGCCCGGAACATGCCCCGAATCCCGCGCACCGCCTGGCGAATCCGGTCCTGGTTCTCGATCAGGGCAAAGCGCACATGGTCATCGCCATACTCGCCAAAGCCGATCCCCGGCGACACACACACCTTGGCTTCCAGCAGCAATTTCTTGGCAAACTCCAGCGAGCCCATGGCGGCATACGCCTCGGGGATCTTCGCCCAGACATACATCGATGCCTTCGGGTTCTCCACCATCCAGCCCAGTTCATGCAGGCCCTTGACCAGCACGTTACGGCGCTGGCGGTATTGCTCGGCGATGTCCTTCACACATTGCTGGTCGCCTTCCAGCGCGGCAATGGCCGCCACTTGCAGCGGGGTGAAGGTACCGTAGTCGTGGTAGCTCTTGATGCGTGCCAGGGCGTTGACCAGTTCCGGGTTACCGACCATGAAGCCAATACGCCAGCCGGCCATGTTGTAGCTCTTGGACAGGGTGAAGAACTCCACCGCAATGTCCTTGGCGCCCGGTACTTGCATGATCGACGGGGCTTTCCAGCCGTCGTAGACGATATCGGCGTAGGCCAGGTCGTGGATCACCAGTACGTCGTACTGCTTGGCCAGGGCAATCACCCGTTCGAAGAAATCCAGCTCCACGCACTGTGCGGTGGGGTTGGACGGAAAGCCGAGGATCATCATCTTCGGCTTGGGGATCGAGCCGCGAATCGCCCGCTCCAACTCGGCGAAGAAGTCCACGCCGGGAATCAGCGGCACCGAGCGCACCTGGGCGCCGGCAATCACGGCACCGTAGATGTGAATCGGGTAGCTGGGGTTGGGCACCAGCACGGTGTCGCCCTGGTCCAGGGTGGCCAGCATCAGGTGTGCCAGGCCTTCCTTGGAACCGATGGTCACGATGGCTTCGGTTTCCGGGTCGATATCCACCTCATAGCGGTCCTTGTACCAGCGCGAAATAGCGCGGCGCAGACGTGGGATGCCTTTGGAGGTGGAGTAGCCGTGGGTGTCTTCGCGCTGTGCGACGGTCACCAGTTTCTCCACGATATGCGGTGGAGTCGGGCCGTCAGGGTTACCCATGCTCAAGTCGATGATGTCTTCGCCGCGCCGACGCGCAGCCATCTTCAGCTCGGCAGTGATATTGAACACGTAAGGGGGGAGTCGATCTATGCGCGCAAAGCGGCGCGGCGAACCTTGGTCTGCCATTGTTGCCTCGGAGTACGTAAGCGCCCGGAACCGTCCGAGCGACGTCGGCCACTGCGGTGGCCTGCGGGGCGGACAATACGGCGGGTGAAGGGCAATTGTCCAGATACTGTCGGAAAATTTTCTGTCTGGAGTATGACGCGCGTATGCCCCTATACTCGGTATGGTTTTGGTCACTCACCCATGGAGATTGTGCAGATGAACCAACAGGCAACGCTACCCTTGGAGCCCCGCATGGAAGAGGGCAAGGCCATGGTGATCGCAGGGGTCGGCGGTCATTACGGCAAGGCGACGCTGGGGGATATCCCGAAGCTGTGGGAGTTGTTCGACACCTGCATCAAGGACATCAAAAAGCGCATTGGCGGCGTGACCTACGGCGTTTGCTACAACGCCACGCAGGAAGAGTTTGATTACATCGCCGGGGTTGAAGTGCCGGCCAAGAGCGATGTGCCGGGCAACTTTGAATGCATTGAAGTGCCGGCCAGTCGTTATGCGGTGTTTGCGCACTACGGGCCGGTGTATGCGCTGACCCAGACCTATGAGCGGATCATGTACGAGTGGCTGCCGACTTCGGGGTACAAGGTCGCAGGGCCGGACATCGAGCGATACAGCGCTGACTTTGATGTGGATAAGGGCACCGGCACCGTGGAAGTCTGGCTGCCTATAGAAAAGTCTGCATAACCTGTAGGAGCCGGCTTGCCGGCGATGGTGATCTGAAGGACGCCATCGCCGGCAAGGGCATCAATATAACGTGGCCTTGACCCGCTCCGGCATTTCCCGGTCATACGCCTCGGCATCAAATTGCCCATCATTCAACCGCTTGTGAATGGCCCCCGCGGACGGCAGCGCCGAGCGCTCCAGATGCTTGTCGGGGTTCCAGCAATCGGAGCGCACAAAGGCTTTCGAGCAGTGGAAATACGCGGCTTCTACCTGCACCAGAATCACCGACCGCGCCGGTTTGCCATGCACCGCAAAGCTCTCCAGCAATTCAGGATCGATGGAAATCTGCGCCCGCCCGTTGACCCGTAGCGTTTCTCCGATTCCCGGAATGATGAACAGCAGCGCAATCCGTGGATCCAGCACCAGGTTACGCAAGGTATCGAGCCGGTTATTGCCCGGCCGGTCCGGGATCGCCAAGGTACGCTCATCAATGATCCGCACAAACCCCGGCACATCGCCGCGAGGCGAGCCGTCGAGGCCATCGGCGCCTGAGGAGCTGACAATTACCAGCGGTGAGGCTTTCACCATTGCCTGGTAATCCTCATTGAGAAACGCGATTTCCTTGTGCACGGCGCGTTCGTGGGGTTTGCCGTAGAGGGTGTCGAGTTGTTCGAGAGTGGTCAGCATGGGAGGCTCCTTGTCCATCAAAGGCTGGCAGTTATCCGCCAAAGCTACGTTGGTAATCCTGCGCCGATTTTCGGATGGCTTGAGCAACGTTGGGCGCTTGTCGACAATAGTCGTCCTCACGCTTGAGCACACTCTCCAGCGTCTGGAGCAGGGCCTGGATGCGTTCCTCGGGCTTTTCTATCTCGCAGGTCCTGGCAAACTCAAGAATGCCCAGGCGTGACGCAAAAAATGAGCGGTTGCCAGCCAAGTCCAGGGCCAAGGCATCTTCGGGAATATAGGCGGTGGTATTGGCAATGTCATAAGCCGGCGCAAGGCGAGCGTCGTGCCTGATGGGATCGCTGTAGAGCAAGCCAAAGTTTTTCAGATGGGCATCACCGTTGCCAACGATACAGCTCAATGCAACGCTATCGAACAATTGCTCCAGGGAGCTGCGTTGATGTTCGATTGCACAATAAAGGCGCACGGCCTTGGCAATCATGGCGTAGCTCTTGCTGTATTTCTGCTCGGCGGACAGGCCCATGAGTGTGGCCATGTCTTCAAAGCCCAGCGGGTTGAGATACTCGTCTCGGTCGAAACGCCGCATGATGAAAAGCTTGTGGTTCTGTGACAAGTAGAACGGTGGAACCGGTATGCCTGCGTCCTTGGCGACTGACATGCACAGGTACTCGTTGATGGCCAATCCCGGAAACTCGTCGCGTCCGCTCTTGATAATCAGATCATTGGTTTTCGAGGTGAATTTGTGTTCCGCAGCTTCCGGCACCAGCACCTTGGGCTGTACTCCGGAAATTCCCGCGCGAAGAATGTAACGGTCGACCAAGCAGGTGAACAAATCCTCAGTGCCATCCCACGCGAGGATTTCATCCAGGTTCTCGCCACGGGAGGGAGGGCTGTTGTGCTTAATCAACTGGTTTACTTGAGGCGATGAGACAAAGACCCGGCCGATAGGTGCGCTGCTGCCTGACAGTGCCAACAACAGCATCGGGTCGACTTTGACGGTCTTTGCCAGCCTGTTTTTAAGCTGTTCCAGCACATAGCCTTCCGGCAGGTTCATCTGGAAGATCGGGTGTAAATCACGGCGACGATAATCCTCTGCACGAACGGGCATCAGCAGGCTGATCGCGCTGTGCTCCGGCGCATCATCGCCATAGCGAAAATGGTAGTCGTCAGCACCCACGAATACGCTGCCGCTGGCACCTTGCGGTGTATGGACTTGCAGTCGGTGATTACTCATTGAACAAGTCCTCCACGTCATCCAGCGTCGGCATGGAAACAGGGACCAGTTTCACTTCAGTGCCCAGTGCTGCAAAAACCCGTGCATAGGCATTCATTGAGACTGACAGGCTGCCTTGCTCGATTTCGATCAGTTTCTGTCGGGTAGTGCCTGCCAGTTGCGCCAGCTCTGCCTGCGTGTGGCCACGATTGAGGCGCATCGAGCGGATTTGGAGGCCGATTCTTTGACCAAGAAGTGATGAGTCCATGTCGTGATACCGTTACATTAAACTTGACTAGTTATGTATACGTTACATTTAAAAGCTGTCAATGCCGACATTAGCCGAGTGCTAACGCCAATCGTCGTTCATAGGCCGTGGTGCTTTTATACGCTTCTCCGCGATCAACCCAACCCGCATGCAGGTATAACCCCATCGCCGTGACATTTGCGCTGTCCACCGACAGCTCCAACGCCTTGATCTGCGGCCACACCAGGCGTGCCGCAATGGGCAGCGCCTGCAGGCAGGCCTTGCCCAGCCCCAGGCCCTGATGGCGGTGATCGACTTGCAGCGCATGCAGCGTGGCACTGTGTTCATCGGCCCAGTGGGGCAGGCAAGGCGGGCGCTTGAGCAGCAGGAAGGCCACGGGAATCTCGTCAGCCAGCAGGGCAAAGCCCTTGATGCCGGGGCTGGGATTGACCAGCAGACTGTTCAGCGCGCAATAGATATCGCCGCACCAGGGCAGTTGCTCGGGATGGACTTCGAGGGCGCTGAGTTGCTGTTGTTGCGCAGCAGTCAACGTCTCATAGGGCACGAGGCGGGTTTCCATCGAACAGATATCCAAAGTCTTACAGGGAAGTCGCAAATTCTAGCGGTTTTGCCCCAGTCGCAAATTTTTTTCCTAGGCTTGTCGATTGACGGGATGCCCAACCGACTAAAGGCGTATTCCGTGATTTTCCCCTGAAAGGAGCATTGGCATGAATACCCAAGTGAACAGCGAAATCAGCACCTTGATTGAACAGTGGAAACAAGCCGTGACCACCAAGGATGTCGACAAAATTGTCAGTTTTTATGCGCAGGACATTGTTGCCTTTGACGCGGTGACAGCCCTGCAATTCAAGGGCCGCAAGGCCTACAAGGCGCACTGGCAGGCCTGCATGGAGATGTGCCCCGGTGGAGGTATTTTCGAGTTTCACCAAATGAATATCGTCGCGGCTGCCGACAGTGCCTTCGCCCACTGGCTGGCCCGCTGTGGCGGCACTGGGCCCGATGGTGTGGAGAAGGTCTGCTGGATGCGGGTCACTGCCGGTTATCAACGGATCAACGGTCAATGGCAAGTGGTGCATGAGCATTGGTCGGCCCCCTTCGACATGCAAAGCGGGACGGCCTTGTTCGACCTGCAACCCTGATCGTCGGGAAAACCTGCAAAGCGCCAATCTGCAGCCATAGTTGATAGTCCGAAAACGGAGAATCCCATGAAATACCTATGCCTGGTCTACAGCGACGAACGTCTGTTGCACAGCCAGCCTGACAGCCCCAAGGACACTGAATGCCATACCTACGCCGAAGCGGTGCAGGCCAGTGGCCGGATGCTCGCCGCCCAGGCGCTGGAGCCGGTGAGGAGCGCCACCACGGTGCGGGTGCGCAACGGCAAGCTGTCGATTACCGACGGGCCGTTTGCCGAAACCAAGGAGCAGCTTGCCGGTTTCTACCTGATCGACGCCAAGGACTTGAATGAGGCGCTGCAAGTGGCCGGTGGCATTCCGGCGGCACGGGTCGGCAGTGTGGAAGTACGCCCCGTGCGTGAATTGAATCTCTGAACCCAACAATCATAAGACTCAAGGAGGTTGATCCATGAACACTCAACCCGCGCAATTCGAACTGTCCATCAGCCGCGTAATCGACGCGCCACCCAGCCGGGTATTCCGTGCCTGGACCGAACCTGCGCTGTTGCAACAATGGTGGGGCCCACACGGCATGACCACGCCTGTGTGCGAAATGAACCTGTGGGTCGGTGGTCTGTTTCGCACCCTGATGCGTGCGCCGGACGGCAGCGAGTACCCGACCCAGGGCGTCTTCCTGGAGATCGACGCACCGCGTCGCCTGGTGTTTACCGATGCGTTCCTGCCTGGCTGGATTCCCTCGGGCAAGCCGTTCATGAGCGCCGAGGTGACCTTCGAGGACGTTGGCGGCAAGACCCGCTACACCGCCCGCGCCATGCACTGGAGCGAAGCCGACAAGCAGGCCCACGAAGCCATGGGTTTTCATCAGGGCTGGGGCGAAAGCCTGGACCGGCTGGTGACCCTGGTGACTCAGGGCATGCCCGATTGACCGTCAAGGCCCAGGTCGAGGCGGTCTACCGCAGCGAGTCGCGGCGCATCCTGGCGACCCTGATTCGCCTGCTGGGGGACTTCGACCTCGCCGAAGAAGCCCTGCATGAGGCGTTCTTCGTCGCGGTCGAGCGCTGGCAGCAGGACGGTGTGCCGGATAATCCCCGGGCATGGCTGGTGTCGACTGGGCGCTTCAAGGCCATCGACCGTTTGCGCCGCCAGGCCCGGTTCACCCCGTTGTTGCAGGAGCAGGCCGAGGCGCTGGAAGCGGTTGAGTGGAGTGACGAAGACGTGGAAGACGACCGCCTGCGCCTGATTTTCACCTGCTGCCACCCGGCCCTGGCGGCGGATGCGCAGGTACCGCTGACCTTGCGTGAGATCTGTGACCTGACCACCGAGGAAATCGCCCGGGCGTTTCTTGCCACACCGGCCACCATTGCCCAGCGCATCGTGCGGGCCAAGGGCAAGATCCGCGAAGCGAAGATCCCCTATCAGGTGCCATCGCTGGCGGAATTGCCCGAACGTCTGGACAGCGTTTTACGTGTGATTTACCTGGTGTTCAACGAAGGATATTCAGCGTCCATGGGCGCCGATCTGACCCGTGAAGAATTGACCCGCGAAGCCATCCGCCTGGGCCGCCTGTTGCTGGAATTGCTGCCGGAGCCGGAGGTCATGGGCCTGCTGGCGTTGATGCTGCTCCATGAATCACGACGCCCGGCTCGCACCTCGCCAGCCGGTGAATTGGTGCTGTTGGCTGAGCAGGACCGTGCATTGTGGGGCGCGGCCTTGATAGCCGAAGGCTGTGCCCTGGTGGAACAGGCCCTGGCCACGCGGCGTTTTGGCCCGTATTGCCTGCAAGCGGCGATTGCCGCGGTACATGCCGAAGCGACGACTGCTGCCGATACCGACTGGGTGCAGATTGTCGGGCTTTACGATGTGTTGCAAAGACTTGTGCCTTCGCCTGTGATCGAACTCAATCGTGCGGTCGCCCTGGCCATGCGTGATGGACCGTTGGCTGGGTTGCAGCAAGTGGAGGGGATTCTGGCACGGGGCGAGTTGCTGGATTACCACCTGGCGCATTCGGCGCGCGGGGAGTTTTGTCGGCAACTGGGTCGTATGAAAGAGGCACGCCAAGCCTATGAAAAAGCCCTGGGCCTGACCCAGCAGGCCCCGGAAAAACGCTTTATCGAACGTCGCCTGGCAGAACTTTCAGGATAAAAACCGGAGCGTGCTCGCGTCTGGCGTCAACGATAAGCCGTGTTTGCAGGGTAAACGCGGCGTGCTCAAGTTTTTCGCGAGCAAGCTCGCTCCTACATGAATGCCAGCCTGGGTTGTCGTTATTCGAGCATCCTTTCCAGCAGCCAGCTCCCCGCTGGCCCCGGCGGATGTTGCCTCGACCACAATGCATCCACCGCCACCGAGCGCGGCCAGCCGCGAGCCTTGAGCTCCACCAACTGACCATTGGCAAAACGCTCCACCAGCCAGCGCGGCAACGGCGCCCAACCAAAACCGAGGATGGCCATTTCCATCAACATCAAAAAGCTGGGAGCGGACCAGACCCGGCCCGTCAGCCGGTTTTCATTGGGGTTGATGATGCTTGCCAGGCGCAGTTCCCGGTGTTGTTGCAGGGTTTGCCGGTCGATGCCATCGAGGTTGGCCAGTGCATGCAGCGGCGAAACAAACAGTGCCAGTTGCGCGCGCTCTTCGACGGTGGCGTGGGTCAGGTCCGGCGGGTAAACCTCCTGCGCCTCGATAAACGCGAGCTGCGCCCGCCCGCTTTGTACCAGGGCCATGAGGTCTTCACACTCGGCAATCAACCATTCCAGCTCCAGGTCCGGATAACGTTGCTCAAGGGCGCTGAGCACCGTTTCAAAGCGTCCTGACTGATAAGTGTCGGACATGGCGATACTGAGCTTGGGCTCCAGCCCCTGGGACAACTGGCTGGCGGCAAGCTCCAGGCGGCTGCTGGCTTCCAGCACCTGCTCGGCCCGTTGCAGCAATACATGCCCGGCCGGCGTCAGGCTCGGCTTGCGGCTGCTGCGGTCGAACAGCACCACGTCCAGGTCAATCTCAAGGCTGGCCACCGCCGCGCTGATGGTGGATTGGCTCTTGCCCAGCTTGCGTGCCGCCGCCGAAAACGAGCCTTGGGTCGCCGCCTGGACAAACGCTTGCAACACTTCATGAGATGCCATCATCTATCGCCTTGATCGATGGTTATTGATTATGAAGTATCGGGTCGGTGAGGGATTATGGCAACCCTCGACACCCACAGAGCACGAGTCATGACCATCACCAAATCCATCACTGAACGCGTTTTCCAGGCCATCGGTTTTGAGGGCCTGGCCTTGTTGATCTGTACCCCGTTGCTGGTCTGGATCACTGGCCGGCCAGCCCTGGAAATGGGCGCGGTAACCCTGGCCATCAGCCTGCTGGCGCTGACCTGGAACATCATCTTCAACAGCCTGTTTGACCGCCTCAAGGCGCGCCTGCAACTGGCCAATAGCGGCAAGACCCGCGTGCTACACGCCTTGCTGTTTGAGGGCGGGCTGATTCTGTTTGCCGTGCCGCTGATTGCCGCGTGGCTGAATATCAGCCTGATGCAGGCGTTTATCCTTGATATCGGTGTGCTGCTGTTTTTCCTGCCGTACACCTACGTGTACCACTGGGGCTACGACGTGCTGCGGGACAAATTCCTGTGTAGGAGTGAGCTGGCTCGCGAAGGACGTTAACGATGACGTGGGCCGTCTGAATGAACGCGGTGTCCTTGGGTTTTTCGCGAGCAAGCTCGCTCCTACAAGGGGGCTGACGTTAGACGAACATCCCGCCTGATGCCTCGATACGTTGCCCGTTGATCCATTTGCTGCCGTCGGCCAGCAGTGTGGAGATCGCCCCGCCAATGTCGTCCGGCAAGCCGACCCGACCCAGGGCTGTGTTGCCGGCGACAAAGGCATTGATGTCGGCGTTGTCGCGCACGGCACCGCCGCCGAAGTCAGTCTCGATGGCGCCAGGGGCCAGGGTGTTGACGCTGATCCCACGGGCGCCCAATTCCTTGGCCTGGTAGCGGGTCAGCACTTCCACCGCGCCTTTCATTGAGGCGTAGGCGGCATAACCTGGCAGGCTGAAACGCGCCAGGCCGCTGGAGATATTGATGATGCGCCCGCCATCGACGATCAGTGGCAGCAGCTTCTGGGTCAGGAAGAACGGGCCCTTGAGGTGGATCGCGACCATTTGGTCGAACTGTTCTTCGCTGGTTTCGACAAAGCTTGCATGGGTGCCGACACCGGCATTGTTGATCAGGAAGTCGAACTGCTCCTGTGCGAAAACGTCCTTCAGCGTGCGGCCGACTTCGCCGATGAAACCGTCGAAGGTCGCGCTTTTGCTCACATCCAGTTGCAGCATGGCGGCGCGGCCACCCAGTTGTTCAATCTGTGCGACCACTGCCAGGGCTTCGTCAGCCTTGCTGTAGTAGGTGCCGATGATGTCGATGCCTTGCGCGGCCAGGTACAGGGCGGTGCTTTTGCCCAGGCCGCGGCTGGCGCCAGTGATCAGTGCGATTTTACGGGTCATGGTCAAGTCCTCGGAGCAAGTGAGTGAACGTGGGGCTGAGTGTATTTGTGCGGCCATTACGTGATAAACAGGGTTGATCCGGAATCACTGGTCGGATCAGTCGAACAATCACGGACCCCCACCATGAACAAGCTGGACCTGTTGCGCACCTTTGTCCGCGTTACCGAACTGTCGAGTTTCACCCAGGCCGGCGATAGCCTGGGGCTGCCGCGCTCCACAGTGTCCGAGCAGGTGCGCGCCCTGGAAGACCTGCTGGGCACGCGCTTGTTGCAGCGCACCACGCGCAAGGTCCAGGCCACCCAGGATGGGCGGGTGCTGTATGAACGCAGCAAGGATCTGCTGGCCAATATGGAAGAGTTGGAAGGGTTATTTCGCCAGGATGAGGCGCAATTGAATGGGCGGATTCGTATCGACATGCCCAATGCCATGGCACGCAAAGTGATCGTGCCGCGCCTGCCGGAGTTCATGGATCGGCACCCGTTGATCGAGCTGGAAATCAGCGGCTCCGACCGTCAGGTCGACCTGCTGGCCGAAGGCTTCGATTGTGTCTTGCGCGTGGGTGCGCAGCCGGACCAGTCGGTGGTGGCGCGGCTGTTGTGCAGCATGCCGATGATCAACTGCGTCAGCCCCGGTTACCTGCAACGCTACGGCGAGCCCAAGACCCTGGCCGACCTGGCCGCGCATCAGTTGGTGCACTACGTGCGCCCGCTGGGCGCGCGTTCGTCGGGCTTTGAGTATGAACAGGGCAACAAGGTGCAGCGCATTGCCATGGCCGGGCGGGTCACGGTCAACAGCACGGACGCATACCAGTCGGCGTGCCTCGCCGGTTTCGGGATCATTCAGGTGCCGGGGCTGGGCATGCGCGAATTGCTCGACAGGGGCGAGTTGGTGGCCGTGCTCCCCGACTATCCCGCGCCCGCGCTGGACGTGTCGATGCTGTATGCCGGCCAGCGTCACCTGCCGCTACGGGTACGGGTGCTGATGGACTGGTTGGCGGCCACCCTGAAGTCTCAGCTTTAACGACGTGTCGATAGCTGTTGCGGGGCGAGGAAGGCGTCGTGGAAGTAGTCGCGAAACGCCTGCATCGCCGGGGTGAAGGCGCGCTCGCGGTGCCAGGCCAGGCCGACACTCATGGGCGCGACTTTGTCAGTCACGCTCAGGGTCTCGATGCGCTTGCCTTCCAGGGACCAGGGGCGGTGCACCAGATCAGACAGGATCGCTACGCCGCTGCCATTGGCCACCATGCTGCGCACCGCCTCCACCGAACTGGTGCGCAGCCGCACCTTGGGCATCTGCCCGGCCTGTTCCCAGTAGCGCATGGCACTTTGCTCGGCCTCATCCACGGTCAACAGGATATACGGCTCGCGAGCCACATCGGCCAGGCTTACCGCACGCCGCTCACACAGCGGGTGGTGGCTGGGCAGCCACAGGCGCCGTTCGGAATTGAACAGGATCTGCGAAACGATATCCGGGTGGGTGAGGTTGGCGGTAAGCACCACCGCCATATCGAACTGGCCATCCAACAGCCCTTGTTCGATGGCCTGGCGCTCCTGCTCGAAGACCTCGATGTTCACATCCGGGTGCCAGTGCTCCATGCGTTGCAGGTGGTGCGGCAGGAAGTAACCGAGCACCGTGTAACTGGCCGCGACCCGCAGCACGCCGCTGGCACGGTAGTCCGGCAGCGGACTGTTCAATGCATCGTCGACACTGCGCACGATCACATAGGCGCGGTTGAGAAAGTGTCGACCGGCATCGGTCAGGCTCATGCCCTGGGCCGAGCGCACAAACAGCTGGGCACCGAGCATGGCTTCCAGCTCCTTGATCGCGGTGGTCACCGCCGACTGGGAGATGTTCAGGTGAATCGCCGCCTGGGAAATCTGGCCGATTTCGGCGGTGGCGACAAAGTAGCGAACCTGGCGCAGGGTCAGCGACATGCAGTTTTCTCGTAGGGGTATCTGATTTTCAGAAGAAAGACTATCTGATAATAGATCTTCCCAAGGGGTCAAGGGCCAGCCTATTTTCGCTGGCACGAACTCTTGCGGAGCAGGCCCCGATGCAGACAGTGGATTTCAATTCGGACATGGGTGAAAGCTTCGGCCCCTGGACCATCGGCGACGGTGTGGATAACGAGCTGATGGCGTTTATCAGCTCGGCCAACGTGGCCACCGGTTTCCATGCCGGCGACCCCGGCACCATGCGCCGCACCATCGAGCGCGCCAAGCAGTTGGGCGTGGCTATCGGCGCTCACCCGGGCTTTCGCGACCTGGTGGGTTTCGGCCGTCGCCACATCAACGCCCCGGCCCAGGAACTGGTGGATGACATGCTCTACCAACTCGGCGCCTTGCGCGAATTGGCGCGGGTGCAGGGCGTGACCTTGCAGCACATCAAGCCCCACGGCGCGCTGTACATGCACCTGGCGCGGGATGAAGAAGCCGCGCGCCTGCTGGTGGAAAACCTGCAGCGCCTGGAACCTGAACTGTTGTTGTACTGCATGCCCAACTCGGTGATCTGGCGTATCGCCCAGGAACTGGGGCAACCGGTGGTACGCGAGTTTTACGCCGACCGTGAGTACGATCTGTCCGGCTCCATCGTGTTTACCCGTCATGTACGGGCCCTGGACCCGGCGACGGTGGCGGCGCGTGTCTTGCGGGCCTGCCAGACCGGCCTGGTGCGCACCGTCGAAGGCGAAGACCTGTTTATCGAATTCGATTCCATCTGCCTGCACAGCGACACACCGGGCGCCCTCGACCTGGTGGAGGCCACTCGCAACGCGTTGGACCAGGCGGGGATCGCTGTGCGCAAACCCCGTTAAACGACACCGGTGCCCAGACACCGGACCTGCATGATTTTTGCCTGCCTTTCTACAATGATTCCAAGAGGAACAGACATGGCTGAAACATCCCCGATTCGCTACAGCTTTGGCGCCGATGAACATTTGTTCGCCGAAGTCAGTGAAAGCATGTCCCTGGAGGCGTTCTTCAAGGGCATGGCCGTCACCCGTGCGGTGCAACGCCTGGAGCTGCCCGGCGTGCTGGATATCTGCCTGGCCAACGCCTCGTTCCAGATCCGCTTCGACCCGGACCTGATTGCCCCGCATGTGCTGCTCGACGCGGTACAAAGCGCCGAGGTCCAGGCGGTGGCCGAACGTACCTTGCACACCCGGATCATTGAGATCCCGGTGTTGTATAACGATCCCTGGACCCATGAAACCCTGATGCGTTTTCGCGACCGTCACCAGGACCCGACCGGCACTGACCTGGAGTACGCCGCGCGGGTCAACGGCCTGGCGGATGTCGAGGCGTTTATCGCCGCCCACAGTGGCGCGCCGTGGTTTGTGTCGATGGTCGGCTTTGTCGCTGGCCTGCCGTTCATGTTCCAGATGGTCGAGCGTGAGCGACAGCTGCAGGTGCCCAAATACCTGCGCCCGCGCACCGACACGCCGAAGCTGACCCTCGGCCATGGCGGCTGTTTCGGCTGCATTTATTCGGTACGCGGCGCCGGGGGGTACCAGATGTTTGGCGTGACCCCGGCGCCGATCTACGATCCGCAGCAGCAGTTGGCTTACCTCAAGGAGCACATGGTGTTCTTCCGCCCCGGCGATATCGTGCAGTTCAAACCCATTGACCGTGATGCCTACGACCTGGCGGTGGCCGAGGTCGAGGCCGGGCGTTTCGATTTGCGCATTCGCCCGGTGGAATTTTCCCTGGACGCCTTTTTTGCCGACCCGGTCGGTTACCCGAAAACCCTGCAGGAGGCGCTCGTATGATCAAGGTGCTCAAGCCTGGCCTGGCGACCTCTGTGCAGGACCTGGGGCGCGAAGGGTATTACCACTTGGGAATCCCGCCGTCCGGCGCCCTGGACCAGTACGCCCTGAGTGCGGCCAACCACCTGGTGGGCAACCCGGCGGGTGCGGCGGGGTTGGAATGCACGCTGATCGGCCCGCAGCTGGAATTTCAACAGGATGCGTTGGTGGCGCTGAGCGGTGCGCTGATGTCACCGCGCCTGGACGGCGAGGTGGTGCACCAGGACACGGCGTTCCAGGTGCGCGCTGGGCAGGTGCTGCGTTTTGAGTTTCCCGTGGCCGGTGCACGGACTTACCTGGCGGTGGCCGGTGGGATCGACGTGCCGCTGGTGCTGGGCAGTCGCTCCACTTATACCCTGGGTGCGCTGGGCGGTTTTCACGGGCGGCGCTTGCAGGAAGGCGATGTGTTGCCCATCGGTGAGACTCGCGGCGAGGGCCGTGCCGGTAATAGTTTGCCGATGGCCCTGCGCCGTTCGGTGGGCGGTGATGTGACGCTGCGGGTGGTGCCGGGGCTGTATTACGAGCGGCTGACGGCCGCTGCCAAAAGCAGTTTTTTCGCCGAGCCCTGGACGGTCGGTTCCGAAGCCGACCGGATCGGCTACCGCTTCAAGGGCGGCAGTGCCTTGAGCTTCCAGCCCCGGGAGCAACCGTTTGGCGCGGGCTCCGATCCGTCGAACATCGTCGACAGTTGCTACCCCATCGGCTCGATCCAGGTGCCGGCTGGCCTGGAACCGATTGTGCTGCACCGCGATGCCGTATCGGGCGGTGGCTACGCGATGATCGGCACGGTGATCAGCGCCGACCTGGACCTGATCGGGCAGATGCAGCCCAACCAGCGCGCGGGGTTTGTCGCGGTGACATTGGAAGAAGCGCTGGAGGCGCGGCGGGTGTACAAGAAGCGGCTCAAGGCGATGGCCGGGTTGTTTGCCAGTTAAGCCATCGCACCATCCAAATGTGGGAGCGGGCTTGCTCGCGATAGCAGTGTTTCAGTTATAGATAAGTCGACTGATCCACCGCTTTCGCCAGCAAGCCCGCTCCCACATTTTTGTTTTGCGGTGCTTTAGAAGAGTTGAGTGAACAGCCAGTACAAGCTACCTGACAACACAATCGCCGCCGGTAACGTCAGCACCCAGGCCATCAGCAAGTTGCGGATGGTCTTCATCTGCAAGCCACCCCCATTGGCAACCATGGTCCCGGCCACGCCTGACGACAGCACGTGGGTGGTGGATACCGGCAACCCGAACATATCGGCGGCGCCAATGGTCAGCATGGCCACGGTTTCGGCCGAGGCGCCCTGGGCGTAGGTCAGGTGGGTCTTGCCGATTTTCTCGCCGACGGTCACCACAATGCGCTTCCAACCGACCATGGTGCCCAGGCCCAGGGCGATGGCCACGGCGATCTTCACCCACAGCGGGATAAAGCGCGTCGCATTGTCGATCTGTTGCTTGAACAGTTGCAGCTTGCCCAGGGTGTCGGCGTCGAAGTTGCCGACCTTGCCCTTGTCCATCAGGCGAATGGTTTCGCTGGTCAGGTACATGTCATTACGCACGTTGCCCATGGCCTCGGCGGGCACCTTGGCCAGTGAACCGTAGCCCTTCACTTGTTCACCGATGTGCCCGGTCAGGGCGGCGAGGGCGGGGATCAACTCCGGGGTGGTTTCTTTGGTGCGCACATACGTCGACAACACGGGGCGCGGGTCGGCAGGGGCTGGCTGCGGTGCGCTTTTCACCAGGGCTTGCTGGGTGACTTCGGCCACCGCGGCGAACTGCAATGACTGGTCGGCCGGCATGGTGCGGTTCAAGGCATAGGCCATCGGCAAGGTACCGACCAGGATCAGCATGATCAGGCCCATGCCCTTCTGGCCGTCATTGGAACCGTGGGCAAACGACACACCAGTGCAGGTCACGATCAACATGCCGCGAATCCACCAGGGCGGCGGCGTGTTGCCTACGGGCGCCTTGTACAGCGAACGGTTTTTCACAAAGGCCCGCAGCGCCAGCAACAACAGGGCCGCAAAGCCGAAGCCGATCAGTGGCGACAGCAGCAGCGCATAGCCGATCTTGATCGCCTGGGCCCAGTCCACGCCGCTGGTGCCGTCACGGCCATGCATCAGGGCATTGGCCACGCCAACCCCGATGATCGAGCCGATCAGCGTATGGGAAGACGACGCCGGCAACCCCAGCCACCACGTGCCCAGGTTCCACAGAATCGCCGCAATCAGCAGGGCGAAGATCATTGCAAAACCGGCGGATGAGCCGACCTGCAGGATCAACTCCACCGGCAGCAAGGCGATGATGGCAAAGGCCACCGCGCCACTGGACAGCAGCACCCCGAGGAAGTTGAAGAACCCCGACCAGACCACGGCGAAATGCGGCGGTAGCGAGTTGGTGTAGATCACCGTCGCCACGGCGTTGGCGGTGTCGTGGAAGCCGTTGACGAACTCGAAACCCAAGGCAATCAGCAGCGCCACGCCCAGCAGCAGGAACGGTGTCCAGGTGGTGACCACCGTGCCCAGTTCATGCATGTCGTGCATCAGGCTGTAGGCGGTGAACAACAGGCCCATGGCGAGCACGGCGAAGAACACGATCACCGTGAGCAGGCCGGGTTTTTTGTCCAATTGCGGTTTTGCGTCAGTGGCGTCAGCCTGGGGAGAGGCAGTCAGGGAAGGGGTGGCCATGCCGGAGCATCCAGTGTGAGGAGGATGTTTCCCATGATCGTTGCAGAATGTTACAGAGATGCTGCGTCAAATCAGTGTTTGGCGTATTCGGCTCGCCGCCGGTCCAAAAAACACCGCCAATCATTGTAGGAGCTGGCAAGCCAGCTCCCACAGGTTGATTGCATTGCAATGTCAGTAATCCCGGCGCTTGCGAAACGCCCATCTGCCGGCAATCACAGTAAACGTCGCCACCAACGCCACCAGGATCCAGAACCCCTCGGGATCCTGGGAGAGTGGCACCCCCCCGACGTTCATGCCAAAAAAACCGGCGATGATATTGATCGGCAGTGCCAGCACCGTCACCACCGTCAGGGTAAACAGCGTGCGGTTGCTTTGTTCGTTGAGGTTGGCGGCGATTTCTTCCTGCAACAACTTGATCCGTTCGCCCAGGGCCGTGAGGTCGTTGATGATCAGCGCAAACTCCTCGGTGGACTTGCGCAACTCTTTCACGTCTTCCTTTTGCAGCCACTGCGGCGGGCGGTTGAGCAGGCGCAGCAGCGAGCCCGGCTCCAGTGCCAGCAGGCGTTGCAGGCGCACCAGCACCCGGCGCATAGCACCCAGTTCGGCGCGGTTGGTGGACAGGCGCGAGGACAGCAACTGGTCTTCGATCTGGTCCACGCTCTGGCTGGTCTTGCGCACGATCTGCGTCAGCACCTCGCCTTGATCGCGCAACAGATGCACGAGCAACTCCAGAGGCGAACGAAAGTGTTCGCCGGCTTTCACCGAAGAACGCAGCTTGTCCACCGAGTGCAGCGGTTGCAGGCGCGCGCTGACCAACAGGCGGCTACGGGCACAGACCCATAAGGTGGAAATATCCGACGAGACCATGCTGCTGAAGTTGAACACCACGTCGTTGACCACCGCCAGCAAGGCCGAGTCCACATGTTCGATGCGGGTCGAGCGCGAGCCTTCGTGCAGCGCCTCGAAGAATTCTTCCGGCAGTTCCAGGTGGGCCTGCATCCAGCGTTGGCAGGCCGCGTGGGCCAGGTTCAGATGCAGCCACAGGAATTCATCGGGGGCGCCAGGATCTTGCAAAGCCTTGAGCACGGTCGCCGAGTCGATTTGTTCGGCTTTTTCACCGGGTTTGAAGCGGAAACCATAAAGCAGGCCAAACAGGTCGGAGTCCTGGTGGCCGTGGTCGATGCTGTGGTTCATGGTGGCTCGCAGAGGAAAGCGCCTGTAGGACGTTTCACAGGTTCGCATCGCGCAATCATTGCAAGGCGGTTTGACAGTTTTGTGACGGTTTGGCAACGGGCACAAAAAAGCCGCGCGGCCCGAAGGCGGCGCGGCTTTGTTCATCGAACGACTCAAGTGTCTTGCTTGTTTTCCAGCACTGCGCCGGTCTTGGCGTCGAGCTTCACGTCCCACTTCTTGCCGGTAGTGTCGGTCAGGTCAACTTCGTAGACCAGGCGGCCGGCTTCGTTATCCAGTTCGGTGTCATTGATGGCAGCGCCGGCGTGCAGGGCTACGGCGGCAGCGTTGAGCTGTTCGAAAGGCTTCACCGCGCCCGATTGCAGCAGGCTTGGAATCTGGTCCGGGCGAACATCAGCCTGGGCCAAACCAGCAGTCAGGGTCAGGGCAGCAGCAGCGAACAGAGCGGTCAGGTTTTTCATGGTGGAGTCCTTTGGGGTGAGCTGTTTAAGTGGGATCAGGTTAACCCGTGCAACTTAATTCACCCTTAATTGTGTAGGACGTTTGCGTTGTTTGTTCAATCGGCCCGCGTCGGGAAATTTCATGCTGGTGTCTCAACTTCAGGAGGCACACATGAAACAGATAATGGCTTGGCTGTATGCACCCGTGTTCTGGGCGGGATTTATTGGCGTGGGGCTTTGGCTGGTCGCGAAGGGAGAGCCTCACTGGTTGCTGGCGGTGTTTGCCGTGGCCATCGGCGTGTCGTTTATTGCAGAGCTGTGGCTGCCTTACGAGCCGCAATGGAATCGCCCCTTGGGGGACCGACGCCGGGATATCTTTCATGCGTTGGTCAACGAAAGCCTGAATACCCTGGGCTTGTTGGTGCTGCCGCTGCTGACGGCGTGGCTGGCGATTGATGGAGCCTGGCCACGCACCTGGCCGCTGTGGGCGCAGTTGCTGTTGGCGATCGTGATTGCCGATGCGGGCATCACGCTGATGCATTACGCCAGTCATCGCATCGCCGCTCTCTGGCGTTTGCATGCCGTGCATCACAGCGTGCAGCGGCTCTATGGTTTCAATGGCTTGATGAAGCACCCGTTGCACCAGATGCTGGAAGCAACGGCGGGCCTGCTGCCGCTGATCCTGCTGGGGATTCCCGTGGACGTGGCGATGTTGTTGGCATTGGCCATTGCGATCCAACTGTTGTTGCAACATTCCAATGTCGCTATGCGCCTGGGGCCGTTGCGCTGGGTATTTGCCTGGGCGCCGGTGCACCGCTTTCACCATATGAAATACGGCCGGGCGGGAGATGTGAATTTCGGTTTGTTTTTCAACCTGTGGGATTGGCTGTTGGGGACTGCGTTTTACACCGAGGACTATCGAATGGGTGAGGGCGACCTGGGCATCGGCAGCCGTCCGGATTTCCCGGTGGATTATCTTGGGCAACTGCGTGACCCCTTTACGGCCATCCAGTTGAGTAAAGAGCCGCCTGTCCCAAGCACTCTCCAAATGTAGGCATGAGCTGTCTGGTTTGATGCGGTGCTCTCGAGTTCTTCGCGAGCAAGCTCGCTCCTACAGGGGGAGCAGGTGTACCTGGAGATGGCGCAACGAGGCCCCGGCGGTCACGCCAAACAGTTGCTTCATGGTGCGGGAAAAGTGCGCCGAGTCGGCAAAACCCGCGCCATGGGCGGCTTCGGTCAACGTGTGGCCGTTCAGGGCCAGGTCCAGGGCCATGCGCAAGCGTCGCCACATCACTAGGCGCCTCACCGGCACGCCGAGCTGGTTGACGAACAGACGCTCCAACTGGCTCAAGGACAGATGCGCCGCCTGTGCCAGTGACTGCGCCGAGACCTTGCCGCTCAATTGTTGATCGAGGGTGAGCAGGGCGCGTTGCACCCGCGCATCGTCAGCGCGGCGACGTGGCAGTCGCCGCAGAGTCTGTTCGAAGCTTTCAAGGCCGAAGTCGGCTGCGTCCAGGGCGTGTTGCAATACCTGGGCGTCAAACGCGCCGGGTTCCACATATGCCATCAACACGTTGCCCTGGGTCTGGACGATGGCATGGCTTTGACGGGAGGGGATGAACAGGCGACAAGCCGTGTGCAGATGCCCATCAAGGCTGACCGTGACGGGGCTATCCGAGGACAGGATAAATTGATGGGCGTAATGGGCATGGGGCGCAGTGCGCCCCGTCTCACCGAGGATCAGGCCGTAATCACGGCCCAGCCACAGTTGGCCCGACCACTCGTCTGTCACTCAGTAACCGTTGTCCTGCAGCAGATCCTGCACGCTGGAAGACGGCCAGCGCTTGTAGAACTTCAGCAGTTCGGCGGCACGGTTGGTGAAGATGCCATCGACGCCAGCGTCCATGACCTTCTTGAAGTCCACCGGTTCATCGACGGTATAGACGTGTACCAGCAGGCCTTTGTCGTGGGTCAACTGGTTCATCTCGGGTTTCACCAGGTCCGAATAGCTCTGGTCACCCAGGTCGGTCAATTGGGCCGATGGACCAGTACCGATGGCGCCGAGGCTCTTGGCTTCATCGACCCACTTCTCGAATTCGGCAGCGTCCTTGGGTTCCTGCTTGGCATAGTAGGCCGCCTTGGTCGGTTCGCCGGATTCGGCGAAGGTCACCTTGGACTTGGGCTCGATGCTGCCTTCACCCACCCACAGCAACAGGATTTTCGGGGTGTTGGGCATTTCCTTTTGTAGCTCTTTGAGGCTGGCAACCTCGAAGGTTTGCAGGATGACGCGGCCTTTGCCCTGGCCTACACCGGTGTTGCTCTTGCCCAGTTTGGAGCCGGCAGCACTCAGCCAGCCCTTGTCCTGCAGCTTGTCTTTGAGGTCGGCTTCGATGCCGGGAAACTGCTTGGGCTCTTTGGTCTCGATGTACAGGCCGGGTTTGTGCTGGGGGTTGCCTTCGGCGATCTTGATGATGTCGTCCAGGCTGAGGATTTTCAAACCGACAAAGCCCGGGCGCGCACGGTCTGGGTAGGCGGCGTTGAACCAACTGCCGGCATCGAGGGTTTGCAGCTCCTTCCAGGTGAATTCGTTGGCCGGGCTGTCCTTGCGCTCCGGGAACTTGGTGGCGACATCGGTGGTGCGTTGCAGGTTGTTGTCATGCAGGGCGAACAGCACGCCATCCTTGCTGCGTTGCAGATCCAGTTCCAGGTAGTCGGCGCCCAGGTCGCGGGCGACCTTGTAGGCTGCGGCGGTGGATTCCGGGGCATCGAAGGACGCACCCCGGTGGGCGATCACGGCGGGGTGGGGAATGCCGTCTTTCGTCGCCAGTTCAACCGGGCTGACAGGGTTTGCAGCCTGTGCGTGGCCAAGGCCCATCATCAGGGCGAGCAGCAGGGCACTCTTGGTAAACGTAGCAGGCATGTGCGAGGTCCTTTCGTGGAGGTAACTTCAAGAAGGCTCCCTTTTTAACAATTGCATGCAAATCGCGCTATCACCAAACCGACATTAACGTGCGCATGCGCTATTTTTCTGCGCTTTTGTGCCGTGCTATGCAGTACTCTTGGTCCGAGCTTCCCCGCCAGAGGGAAACCTGTATTGCCTTATTTTTCTGCCTCGCGTGTAAACCATCGTTCACTTCCCCTGTGGGATTTTTCAGTGAGGTTTAGCATGCGCATCACATCAGAACTCATCTGCCAGGCCGCCGACCAACTCAACGGCTTTGTCGGCCTGAACCGCAAGACCGGCCAGTACATCGTACGTTTCAGCGAAGACTCGTTCGGCATGGACGTCGCCGACGACGGCATCATCCCCACCAGCGAGTTTGTCTGGCAGCCCGCGGCTGACCAGGCCATGACCCTGTCCCGCGAGCACATCCAACTGTTGCTGGACCAGAACATCGACGACCGTATCAACATCACTGAGCCGCTGCGGGTGTACATGCGCCGGGTAGAGATCCCGCAGATCAGCGCGGTGCGCAGCCTGGTCAATTGATCACGGTTGATCCCTTGTAGGCGCTGCCTCTACAGGGCGCTGAAGGCATAAGCCCGCTCGACCTTGCATACCCGTGTCTGAAAGGCTGAGTACCAGGTGGCCCGGCCCTGTTCGCGCACTTCACGGTGCTCGGCGTGTTGTTTCCAGGCCAGGATGGCCGCCTCGCAGGCCCAGTAGGACACGGTAATCCCCAACCCATCCTCGCCCCGGGCCGACTCTACGCCGAGAAACCCCGGTTGCTCGCGGGCCAGTTCGAGCATGCGTTCGGCGGCCTGTGCGTAGCCTGGATCGGTGTCGGTGCGCAGGGAGGTGAAGATCACTGCGTAATAGGGCGGGGCGGGTGTCTTGGCGATCATGCCGAACACGCCTGACAGGCCATGAGCCATGCCGTGACCAGCGGCACGCTGGCTCCCTTGAGTGCCGCGCGCTCTGGCTGGAACAGGGTGGCGACAAAAAACGGATGGTCCAGCAGTTCCAAGGCCCGTACCTCGCCCGCTGAGTCATGGGCGCTGCCAATCAGATTGTCCTCCAGCAACGCCTGTTCGAAGTCGTGATTGACGCCATAGCGGCAACGATAACCCTCCTGGATTTCAAGGGTGCCATAAGCCTCGGCAATCCGTGTGAACGCCATCAGGCGTACCGGGGCGATCGTCTCGACCAAGGCGCACGCCAAGGGGGTGATCACCGCACGTGGCGCATCGGGTGCCAGTTCGCCATGTTCGGCATCGGCCCAGCCCAGCACATTGCGCGCATATTCCAGCACAGCATGTTGAAAGCCGCCGCAGGTGCCGAGGAAAGGACGCCGCTGTTCGCGGGCAAAACGGATCGCCCGCAAGGCACCGTCGATATCGCGATAGGGGCTGGCAGGTACGCACCAGAACCCGTCGAAGGGCTGCAAGGCTTGGGCGTCGATGAGGGTGTCAGTGGCCAGCCATTCAACCTGTATCGTCAGGCCCAGCTGTGCGCTGGCCTGTTGCAATGCAAGCGGGATGGCTTGGTGTGCTGTCACTTGCGGGTCGTAATCGCCAATCAGGGCGAGGTGCAGGGCAGTGGGGTTCATAGCTGGCGTCCAATGGCTTGTCGAGTCCTGGAGCGCACTATAGATTGGCGTTCACGCAATCAATATTGGCGTTACTCCACATGCTCAATGCAGCCACGCACTATCAGCTCGACTATCCCGACCTGGCACTGGTCCTTGCCCTGGTGCGTGGTGGCACCCTGGCCCGGGCGGCGGCTTTGCTGCGAGTGGATGTGTCCACGGTGTTTCGGGCTGTGCGGCGCCTGGAATCGTCACTGGGCCAGGTGCTGTTCGAAAAGAGCCGTGCCGGTTACCTGCCGACCAGCCTGGCCACGACACTCGCCCAGCAGGCGGAACGTGCCGAGCAGGCGCTGGAAGCGGCGCGGGTAGGGGTGGAGCAGGGCGGCGAGGTCATCAGCGGCACCGTGCGCCTGACCTGCACCGACTCGGTGTTGCAGGGCCTATTACTGCCGGCCCTGGCCCGGTTCATGCCGGGCTATTCGGCGCTGACTCTGGAACTGAGCACGTCCAACGACTTTGCCAACCTCAGCCGACGCGATGCCGACATTGCCCTGCGCCTGACCCGCACACCCCCGGAGCACTTGGTGGGACGGTGCTTGGGGACGGTGTCCTATCGCGTCTGCGCCAGTCCCGGCTATGCACAGCAGCACGACACTCAGGACCTGGCCACCTTGGCCTGGATCGCCCCGGATGACTTCCTGCCCGACCATCCCACCGTGGCTTGGCGTCGCCAGCACTTGCCTGGCGTCAGGCCCAGCTACCGGTGCAACAGCATGTTATCCGCGACCGAGTTGGTACGTGCCGGCCTGGGCGTGGCGGCGCTGCCGGATTTTCTGTTGGGGGAAGGCCATGGGTTGCAGCCATTGGGGCCGGCACTCGCGGGGCATGATACGGCGCTGTGGTTGCTCACACGCCCGGACTGCCGGGCACTGCGATCAGTGGTGACGTTGTTCGATGAACTGGGCCGGCACTTGCGCCAGCCCTCGTAGACGCCGGCAAGCCGGTCTCTACAACCCGGCCCGTTCATTGGCAAACATTCTCACCGCGCGTACGGCATCGCTGGTGCCTTCGCGAATTTGCAGGATCACCGTGCCGGCCTGATTGGCCAGTTCTACGCCTTGGGCGGCGCGGTCGCGGGTGTTGTCCATGCTGTCGATAGCCTGGCGGGTTTCGCTCTGGATCATCTCGATCATGCTCGAAATCTGTGCCGTGGAGCCGCTGGTGCGTGCGGCCAGTTGCCGGACTTCATCGGCGACCACCGCAAACCCGCGGCCCTGGTCACCTGCGCGTGCGGCTTCAATGGCTGCATTCAAGGCCAATAAGTTGGTCTGGTCGGCAATCGCGCGAATGGTGTTGACGATGGCGGTAATCTGCTGCGAACGCTCGCCCAGCTTGGCGATCAGTCGGGATGAGCTTTCAATGTCGGCGGCTATGTCATGGATGCCGCTGGCGGTCTGCTCAATGACCTCGGCGCCTTTTTCGGCGATATCCCGGGTTTGCAGGGAAATGTGATACGCCTGGGTTGCACTCTGGGCATCTTCGGCGTGCTTTTGCACCATGGCCGTGACGTCGGACGCGAACTTCACAATCTTGCACAAGCGGCCGCTGGCGTCGTACACCGGGTTGTAGTTGGCTTCCAGCCACAGCGTCTGGCCGCTGCGGGTGAGGCGCTCGAACTGGCCGCTGAACAACTGACCCTGGTTCAGCCGGTGCCAGAACTCACTGTACTCACTGCTGTTGGCAAGTTCCGGTTTGCAGAACAGGCGATGATGCTTGCCCTGCAGCTCTGCCAGGCTATAGCCCATGCGCTGGAGGAAGTTCTGGTTGGCGGTAATGATGCTGCCGTCGAGGTTGAATTCGATCACGGCCATGGCTCGGTCAATCGCCTCAAGCTTGGCGTTGGTTTCGCTTTCGGCCTGCATTCTGGCGCTCACGTCCAAGGCGTACTTGACTACTTTCACCACGCGGCCGGATGGGTCGCACACCGGGTTGTAGCTGGCTTCCAGCCACACCGAATGACCATCGGCGGTCACGCGCTCGAAGGTCCCGGACTGGAATCGGCCGTTAGCCAATTGCGTCCATAACTGGCTGTACTCGGCGCTACGGGCAAACGCGCTGGGGCAGAACAGGCGATGGGATTGCCCCACCACCTGATCTTCGCGGTAGCCCATGGTCTGCAGAAAGTTGGTATTGGCACGCAGGACGTTGCCTTGCAGGTCGAATTCAATGACCGCCATCGAGCGTTCAATTGCATCGAGCAGGCTGGCTTGTTGGCTGACAGTGTCTTGCAGGGCAGTAATGGTTTTTTTATGGGCGCTAAATAGCATGGTCGCGGACTCGGGCAAGCAAAGTGCGAGGCGTTATCCCTGGGTGCGCTTGTACGCCGTGAGGCTTCATGGCCCACGGTAGACTTGCTCATTGCCGGCTTCCTTTATACCGACAGGCGGTGGAACTGAGAGCTGAGAGTCATGGGCGGTGACGGAAGTTCGCGCAAAAAACGGCGAAACTCACATGATCCGATAAGTGGTGGCATTTTGATTTTTTGTAGGTGCCGGCCGGTCTGCAACGGGCGCCAAGCTGGCTTCCACAAGATGGACGAAGACACGGCCTGGATAATTAGCCCATTCAAGCGGAACGTGCGATCCGCGATTCGGCGACCGTCACGCGATTGCGCCCGGTCCCCTTGGCGGCATACAGCGCCTGGTCCGCAGCATTGAGCCACATATGCGCCTGGGTGAAGTGCACCTGGTAGGCCGCCAGGCCAATGCTCAGGCTGACCCGCAGCTCAGGAACCTGTGGGTCTCGGTAGCGGTTGAACATTTCCCGCAGGCGCTCCATCACATAGCTGGCCTGTTCCAGCGGTACGTCCGGGAGGATCACACAGAATTCGTCGCCGCCGTAGCGGCCAGCCAAGTCATTTTCCCGCACGTTGCGCAGCAATTCCTTGCTCAGTTGCCGCAAGACCCGATCGCCGACGATATGGCCATAAGCATCGTTGATCTGCTTGAAGTGGTCGATATCGATCAGCGCAATGGTGGCCTGGGACTGTTGCTGCTGGCACGTGTGGAACTTCAGTTGCAGCAGGTCCTTCCAGGAGCCGTGATTGAGCAGGCCGGTCAGGCTGTCGGTACGGCTCAAGGCACTCAGGGCGCGCTTGTGTTCCGAGAGCTTAATAGCCAGGCGATAACTGGCCATGCCGATGGCAACGGGGTAGAGGATCAACATCGGCAGGCAGGCATACACCTGGATCAGGCCGACATTGGGGTTGAACGAAGGGCCAAACACCAGCCAGGCCAGTGCAACACCTGCCAGTTGTGCGAGCAGGCCCTGGATCATCAGCTGTTTGCCGCCCGCCGCGACGTTGTGCATGGTCATCATCGCGAGGATAGTCACCGCGGTCAGCGGCGTGAATTGCGTGGCTGCGGCCCAGAACCCACCGGACAGGGAGTCATAGAGCAGGTTGCGGCGCTCGGCCTGGTAGGGGAACGCTGCATGGCTCGACAGCTGGTACGCCAGGTGCGGCCAGATAAAGGCGTTGAACAGCCACAAGCCCCAGATCCAGCCTGGCATCGCCAGCGGATACAGGGCTGCGAACACGCACAGGCTGCCAATACCCAACCCGATCATGCGCGGCCGATAAATGCGCCGGGCAAACGACAGCCCTTTGCCTCGAAGGTTTTCCATAGATCCCTGCGTCAGGTTCTTCTTTTTTTAGGTGGCGAAGGCGTACCTTATCCAAAGGCCATTTACGCCAGATGACAGGCGATTATTGTCAGGGATTTACGCAGGAATAATCAGTGTCCTTCCAGGCCATTTGCGCGGCTATTGCGAGGGTTTAAGGCAAAAACGACCTGTCAGTGTCTTATTGACGACAGAGGGGGTTACCGCGGGGCGGCGGCAATCTCGTAGCCGGCCAGGAACAGATCCATTGCCGACTCGATCACGTTGGCCTGGGTGGGCGCGTCGAGGGTGGGCTGGCCCAGGGTGATTTGTGGCCAGAAAGCGAATGCCTTGAGCAGGCTTTGTACCTGGTGGGCGGCAAAGCATGGGTCGACGGGTTTGAGTCGTCCGTCTTCCTGCGCTGCGCGCACCCATAAGGTAAAACCCTCTTCGCGCTCGCTCAGGCGATTGACGATGTCCTGGGCGCGCTCCGGGGAGTGGATGGTCGCGGCAATCGCGACTCGGGCCAGGTCGAGAAAGTTGGCGTCCGACATCATTTTCATCTTCGCTTGCAGCAACACGCGCAACTGATCGCGCAGGGGATGTTCGCGGCTGTAGCTGACATCCAGTTGCGCCACGCTGCTGGCCCACAACTGATGCAGGATTTCGGTGAACAACTCCTCTTTGCTGGGAAAGTGGTTGTACACCGTACGCTTGGAGACGCCAGCGGTGGCGGCGATCTTGTCCATGCTGGTGACCTCGAAACCGTTGTCGCGAAACTCGCTGATGGCTGCTGCCACGATGGCTTCGCGTTTGCGGTCGGTGAGGCGTTGAGGTGCAGTCATGGGGGCTTTTCGGCTCTGGGAAGAAAATTACACTCGGTAGTTTACTTGGTCCGGGTTTTGTTGCAATCTTGAAACTACACTGTGCAGTGTAGTTGTTGATCTGCATCAGCAGAACGTACCGGAGTCACTTTGTAATGGCCACGATCTCTACCCGTCTCGACACCTCATCTCCCGCACTCAAGTCGTCCGAGCAGCAGCAAGGTCACTTCAGTAACCATGCCGCGGTCAACCGCGCAGGCTTTGGCAAAACCCTGCAGATTTTCTGGAAGATGCTTTTTCACAAGCCTCGCAGTACCCGGCCCGTGGGTGAAATTCCGGTGCAGCGCCTGACGCGTGAACAACTGCTGAGTGCTCCGGATCACAGCGTCTATCGCCTTGGGCATTCCACCGTCCTGCTGAAAATGCGCGGCAAGTTCTGGCTGACCGATCCGGTATTTGCCGAGCGTGCTTCGCCTTTCAACTGGGCCGGTCCCAAGCGCTTCCACCAGCCGCCCATCAGCCTTGAAGAACTGCCGCCGATCGAGGCGGTGATCCTGTCGCACAACCATTACGATCACCTGGACCGCCAGGCCGTGGTGCAATTGGCTGGCAAGACCCGCTATTTCTTGGCGCCACTGGGTGTCGGTGACACCTTGATCAAATGGGGTGTCGCGCCAGACAAGGTGCGGCAGTTGGATTGGTGGCAGAGCACGGAAGTGGGCGGTATTCGTTTTGTCGCGACTCCTGCCCAGCACTTTTCGGGGCGTGGACTGTTTGATGGCAACCAGACGCTGTGGGCGTCGTGGGTGATGATCGATGATGCCCGGCGCATCTTTTTCAGTGGCGACACCGGTTATTTCGAGGGTTTCAAGCGTATTGGCGAGCAGTACGGGCCATTTGACCTGACCTTGATGGAAACCGGCGCCTACAACGTCGACTGGCCACATGTGCACATGCAGCCCGAACAAACCTTGCAGGCCCATATCGACCTGAAGGGGCGCTGGTTGCTGCCGATCCACAACGGCACCTTTGACCTGGCATTCCATGCCTGGCATGAACCGTTTGACCGCATCATGGCCTTGGCCTGGGAGCGCAATGTGTCGATTACCACACCCGCCATGGGCCAGGCTTTCATGCTGGGTGCACCTGAGCGCGGGCATGCCTGGTGGCTGGATGTCGAGGCTCAGGCGGCAGAACCGCTAGTGAACTGAAGGGGCAGCAACGTCTGGTCTGCAAAAAGGACTTTCAAGGTGTTTCTGCCCAGAGAGACGACCGGAAAAGGGTGCGATGATCCCGGAAAGCCATTTTCTGGGAGTGGGGACTTATGGAGGACAAATGTAGGAAGACCTTGCGGCCATGTGTACCCTGTCCTGTCGGGGTGCATTCAGTATTCCATGGCTTTGATCACAGTGTTTGTAAGCCGAGCGCACCGTCGGGGTTGGCGAATACCGTGGGCATTTCTCGGGGCTGCATTGAGTTCCAGTCTTCGGCGGCTCCTGTGGGTGTGGCGACTACGCTCACTACCGTCCAGGGCCCCAGGTTCGATATCCCCGGCCCGATGATGAAGACCGTACGTGATCCGTCGCTATCGCTTATTGCCTTGAGTGGCCTCGACCCCGCAGGCCAGGTCATGATGGAAGTCCCACCCATCATGGATAACCGTTCCGCAAAATCTGCTCCTGTCCTGGCCACTTGGCGTATCGGTTTTGCTGACGAATACCTGCGTAACGGTGTGCGTGAAACGGTGGAGCACTCCAATGGTTTTCTCCAGGCCCTGGAGGTGCTAAAGGTTGCCGGCGCTGAAGTGCTGCCAGTGATGGCGCAGTTACCCGATGCCGCTGCGTATTTCACCCAGGCGTCCAGCAACGAGATCGATGAGCGGGTGAGTGAGCATCGCCTCGACGCGTTGGTGTCCGATGGGCAAAGCCCAGCCTTCCACGGCTTCTGCAAAACCGGATATCCAGGTGTATGCCAGATATTCAACGATGCTACCGATGGCAGCCATGTCGTACTTTGGTTCTATGGCGCACGTTGGGCACGGGACTCACTGTCGGCACTGGTCCGGGCCTATCAGCAGGCCATGCAGGCCGCACACGGTAACGTGCCTGCGAGGTGAGCCCTTTGCGCGGTCAGGCCTATGCCCCGTTGGGTTGAGGCGTGTTCGACGATGTCGAGCCCAGCATCCGTGCTATTAGGCCACGACGGCCGGGGGCGGCATCGACCTGTGCAGCGACGGAGCGGCGCCCGCTCATGCCCCATCCTGGCGCAAACCCCGGGAAAAATACCAAGCCTTCGTGTTCCAGGCGAAACGCCAAGGCAATGCGAACGGCGTCATCCACCTCTTCATGGCTTTCAAAGCGTTGTATGGCGTCCATTCCAACCCCGGCGTGCCGGGCCAGGTCTTCCCGGCTCCAGCCCAATAGCGCGCGAGCCTGGACACTGTGCCGTGGGGTGAACTGATGAAGGACGATTTGCTGATCTACGGTGGTGCTCACTGCCAGAGAGGACATGGGCTTTCTCCAGGATGCCAACGGGGGAGGGCAAACTATACTGTGTTTTTGTACAGTTGTTTTGACCGTTCATCAACTGGATCATTTCCTGGCTGGCCGGCCCGCGATTGGCGGGGGCTGCGGGTCATTTCTCCTCCAGCCCCGGCGCCTCGCGGATAAGCAGGTGATCCAGGTTCTGGATATCGGCACTGAACACGCCGAATGTCTGCTGGGGGTTTTTCTTGCTCGGTACCTGCTTCAACTCCGGCGTCACACCATAGAAGAAGCAATACAACGGGCGTTCACTGTCGACGGCGGCCTTGATCTGTTCCAGGAACGCCTTGCGCTTGCGGTAGTTCTCGATCAGTTTCTTGTTCAGGTAGACGTTGACGGAATACGGTTTTTTGTCGAGCCACACCTTCTTTTCGAAATCGATGCGAAAGCTGCTGGTGTAGTCCTTGATCGCCTTGATCCGGCCCCAGTAGATCAAGCCCTTGTTGTCCTGTAGGTATTCGATCTTCTTGAAAAACGCCCAATAAGTCGCGGTCTGTTCACCGATCTTCAACGGCATGCCCTTGAGCTTGTCTTTGTCATCGATGTTGGACACGTAGCATTCCACCGGGTGGGCAAAGACACTGGTCTTGTCCGGTGTGGTTTCGCTGGCACTGTGGGATGTATTGGATATTTTCGCAGGCGCTTTCGTCAGATCCTGTGGGATAGCGTCTGCAGAACCTCGGATGACTGCCTTGCGTTCGTACTGACGCCGAGTCAGCACAAACTCCGACGGGAAGTTCTCCTCGCGCTCATCCTCGGTGTCTCCTGCCACGGCCCTGTGACTGGCGTAGCGGCAACCGTCGATATGCCGGGTGCCGGGCAGGTTCTTGAAATGCGGGGTACGCAGGTAGTTGACGTTCTTCCCGTTGAACGTACCGAGCACATTGCCCGCCGCAAACGCCGCACGGCAATCATCGTTGGGGCAGAGGAAACTGTCCTTGTCGGAATCGAAGGCGGCAGTTTCGTCGAAATTCAGGTCGCGCACGTCATAGATCGACAGCTTTTCGTCCAGGCTCAGGCAATAGGCTGTGTCGAATTTCATCGGGGCGGGTCCGTGGGAAGGTTCGCTATTAATAGCGGGGTTGTGCGGGTAGCACAAATATCCGGCCTTCCGTCGTGGCAGATCCCCTTCATAAACGACTTTCGGTATGTGACTGTAGACTTGATCACCAGGCTATAGAGCTTTGCAATAGAGCATGAAGCGACTATCCTTTGTTTGCTCTCCTTAAATGAGGTGATCTCATGTCTACTGGAACAGTCTTTACAAATAATCGGACGCAAAATATCCGGATTCCGGCCGAATTGCGTTTCCCTGACGGCGTGAAAACTGTCGAGGTCCGTGCCGTTGGGCGTGATTTGATCATCTCGCCGGTTGAAAACACATGGGACAGTTTTTTCCTTGCGGGCGAATCAGTATCCGATGACTTTATGGCGGAGCGAACTGAACCGGCCCAGCAAGAGAGAGAGTCGTTTGATGATTAAATACATGCTTGATACCAACATTGTGATTTACATCATCAAGCGTAGGCCTATTGAAATACTCGAGAAATTCAATGCCAATGTTGGGCGTCTGGTGATTTCCTCAATCACCTTGGCTGAGCTCATGCATTGGGCCGAAAAAAGCCAGTTTGTTGAGCGAAACACTCGAGCAGTGGAAGATTTCACCTCTCGGCTCGACATCATTCATTACGATGAGAAAGCCGCTTTTCACTACGGCTCTATCCGCTCCGACCTGGAAAAAAAGGGCACCCCCATTGGCGTCAATGACTTGCACATAGCCAGCCATGCCAGAAGCTCTGGCCTGGTACTGGTGACGACCAACGAGGGTGAGTTCAAGCGCGTAAACGGCCTGCTTGTTGAAAACTGGATTGCTGCCTAAGACGTTCGCCAGGCAAGCGTTCAACGTTGCTTGCGACTTCTACGCTTGGCCGAATGAAAATGCCGCCAATGCGCATCCTGCGCCGCCGCCAGCAACTCGCGATCCCCGCGCGTGTCACCCCAGGCCCTGAGTCGATACTCGCCCAAGTCCCCATAAATCGCTTCAAGGCGCAGCACCTTGTTCTCGCAACGGCAGTTGTTACCCGTGAGCCGCCCACTCAACACTCCATCGACCACCTCAAGCTCGGTCCCGATCAACTTGATCCCCAGCCGATCAGCAAAAGGCTGCAACACGATTGCCGGCGAGGCCGAACACAGCGTCACCTCGGCACCGGAGCCAATCTCGTCGGCCACCGACTGCAAACCGGCAGGGCGCATCAGCTTGTTCCAATAGGCCTTGCAGTACTCCTCGGCTTTCTGCTGCACCCAAGCCTTCTCCACACCGGTCATAAAGGTGCGAATCAGTTGGGCCTTGAGTTCATCGCGGCTCATCCGGCGCAACAGGAAGCGCAAGCCCGGCAGCGCCAGCTTGAGCATCCGGCGGTTGAATTCCTGCTTGCCGAAAGCAAACTTGAGGAACGGCACAAAACTGTCGTGGCGGGTCAGGGTGCCGTCGAAGTCGAAGACTGAAAGTACCTTGGCGCCCACTGGGCCGGCTTCTAGCATGTCTGGGTTCACGGGGTGGCCTCGGTCCTATCTACTATTTTCTTGGAGTGCATAAGCGGTGAACTCATCCCGGTCACTCGACCGGTGACAACGCTGATGGCAATTGGGGCACAAGGCTACAGCATTGGAGATGCGATCCGAACCCTTCCGGGCCAGGTGCTTGAGGTGATGTACTTCAAGAAATGGCAAACCGTCCACTGTTTGACCTGTTTCCATAAAAAAAGCCCTGAGTGCGACCTCAGGGCTTTTTAGTTGGCAACTATGAGCTGATCAATCCCAGCTCAACGCCCCACCGGTCTGATACTCAATCACCCGCGTCTCAAAGAAGTTCTTCTCTTTCTTCAAGTCCATGATCTCGCTCATCCACGGGAACGGGTTGGTCGTGCCTGGGTATTCTTCCTTCAAGCCGATCTGCGACAGGCGACGGTTGGCGATGAATTTGAGGTAGTCCTCCATCATCGCCGCGTTCATGCCCAGCACGCCGCGCGGCATGGTGTCGCGTGCGTATTCGATCTCCAGCTGGGTCCCTTGCAGGATCATCT
>NZ_VFIL01000030.1 GCF_007858285.1 Pseudomonas brenneri
TATCTTTTTTCCCTTGATTTCTTCGACTTTCTTATATGTTTCATTGTATTTGTCTAGAATGTCAAAACCACAGCCAAAATTGTTATTTTGGAACTCTTTTATTGAGTTTCTATTTTCAGCAAAGACACGTTGAACGTGTCCTATTCCGCCAGATGAATTAGAATTTTTATAATATTTTGCATTTATAGCGACGAAGTTGCTCATAGTTTTAAAAATGATGTTGTTCTAACTATGTTGTAACATTTATTTTCAGTTAATCAAGTGCTTATAAAGCACTACTTGTGCTTTAAAGCAACTTGGTGCTTTATAAAGCCTTTAAATGCCTCTATTTATTCCTTGATATATCTACATTCCGAAGGAGTGTTTTAGCCCATTAAAGCAGTCTGCGACTGCATGGGCCTCGCTACGCGAGGAAGATCAAGAGCAAGATCAACAACAGATCAAAAGCCAGATCAAGATCAAGAGCTGGTAGCCTTCTAAAAAACTTCGTTTTTTATCAGTTGCTGTCTGTTTCTAAAAGCTGCGGTGCCCTTGCTCTTATCACCAGAACAGCACCGGCAACGGTGCCAT
>NZ_VFIL01000031.1 GCF_007858285.1 Pseudomonas brenneri
CTCACCTTATTTATCATTTCCTCTCAATCCTTACTACCAATTTATTATACCCCTTCCCCCCCATCCTCATACTTCCCTTTTCTATTCTTTCCTCCTCTTTTTTCCCTCTCCTCTTCCAATTTTTTTTTCTTTCAATCCTTCTTTCCCCCCAATTACAACACCCCTCCCCTCCTTTCTTTTTTCTTTCCTCTCTTCTTTTTTTTCTTTTTCTTTCCCCCCCCTCTTTCCCCCTTCCTTTTTCTCCTCTCTTTTCTCCCTCCTTTCCCCTTCCCCCTCCTCCTCCTCCCTCTCCTCTTTCCTCTCCCTTCTTTTCTCCCCCCCCCCCCTCTTCGCTTCTTTCTCCCTTTCTTCTCTCTCCTTCCCTCTCTTCCTTCTCTTCTCTCTCTCTCTCTCCTTCCTTCCTCTTTTCTCCCTCCCCCCTTTCTTCCTCTTCTTCCCCTCTCCCTTTCCCCTTTTTTCTTCCCTTCCCTTTTTCCCTTTTCTTCCCCCAACCTTCCTCCTTTCCCTTTCTCCCT
>NZ_VFIL01000003.1 GCF_007858285.1 Pseudomonas brenneri
CCTCTTGCGGCATCCAGTGGTTGGCGCAGCCGTCGAGGTATTTCTGCCAGGCCCAGTCGTACTTGAACGGCACGAGTTGGTTGAGGTCGGCGCGGCAGTTGATCATGCGTTTTTCGTCAACGGCGACCCGGGCGGAAGCGCCTTCGAGCTCGGCGAGGCCTTCGGCGACGTCGAGTTTGTCCAGGGCAGCCTTGGCCCGCACGATGGCGGCGGAGTCATTGGCGGTCACGGCGCGGGCTTCGATGGCGGCGGCAGCGCCGGCACCGTCGAGGCGGTCCATGTTGGCTTCGGTGGCGTGGCCGGCGTTGGCGCCTTTAGCGGCTACTTCGCCTTCTTCTTCTTTGTCGAATTCGTCCCAGCTCAGCATGACGTGTCGTCTCCTGCGTGAGGGCCAATGGTGCCCGTGTGAAACCGGATGGTTGGGTGTTCACACGGCCCAGGGGCCGCGGTGGATCTTTAAGGAATCGTTTGTTGCAACAGCTCGCGCAGGCATTAAACGCAATGGGCTACGGGTGTTCTGCTTGAGGCCTGAGGGGCGGAGCGACGGTGTCGTACTCCTGCGGGGCCTCAGGTCTGGCTCGTGATCCCATGTAAAGGGATATTGCAGGCCCGATTTACCCGCGCATTATAGGGAAAAATTTGGCTTTGTGTTGCGGCGGATGGCCTCAGTCGAAGGTCAAAATGACGGCATTTGAGGCCAGAGCGCGAGTTTACGGGGGTTTATCAGGCTAGGATTTTTTTGACAGGCGATAGCCGGCGTTTCTGAAGGCCCGGCCTTAAACAATCGGAGTGTGGATTGGACACAAAGCCCTTGCGCCAAACGGCGCAAGGAGCGGGCGGCCAACGCTACTGGGCAGCCGCTTTGATACTGGCAAACAGCTGGCTGCCCGCTTTGGCCGGATCGGCGTTTTTGTCGCTCATAAAATGGCTGATCACATCGAAGACCGCGCCTTGCACAGCCTGCGAGGTGGACATATTGAATGCCATGCTGGGCGCCAGGGTGCCGGCTTTTTCAGCGTCGGCAAAATCCTTGGCCGAAGCCTGGGCGCAGCTATCGAACTGGCTCATGTCCAGGCCCTTGACCACTGGGATAGAGCCTTTGTTCTGATTGAAGATGTACTGGAATTGCGGCTCCAGCGCGATCTTGGCCAAGTCATCGCGCGCAGCATTATTGCCGGGCGTGTCATTTTTGCTCGACAGCTTGAACATGGCCAGCGAGTCGATGGTGTAGCTGTAGACCCCTTGTGAACCGGGGAAGGGCACGCATTCGTAGTCGATGCCAGCCTTTTTGCCGGCCGCCGTCCATTCACTCTTGGCCCAGTCGCCCATGATCTGCATGCCGGCCCGACCGTTGATGACTTTGGCCGTTTCGAGATTCCAGTCCTGCCCGGCGCCGTCGGGGTCCATATAGGACTTCAATCTGCGCAGGGCGCTAAACACGTCTGTCATTTTTGCGCCGGTCAATGTGGCTTCGTCATGGTCAATGAAGGCTTTCTTGAAGCCGTCTGCGCCGAGGATACTCAGCACCAACCCTTCAAATACCGTGGTGTCCTGCCAGGGTTGGCCACCATGGGCAATCGCGATAAAACCCGCCGCCTTGAGTTTGTCGCCTGCGGCATACAGTTCTTCCAGGGTGGTGGGGGCTTTGGCGACCCCGGCTTTTCTGAGTACCTCGGGGTTGGTCCATAGCCAATTGATGCGGTGGATATTCAGCGGCACGGCAACATAGTGCCCGTCATATTTCATGAGACTGGCGATGCTTTCGGGCAGCAGGCTATTCCAGTTGTTCGCCTTGGCCACCTCGTCGATGCTGGTCAGCAAGCCCAAGTTGCCCCATTCCTGGATATCCGGGCCCTTGATCTGCGCGGCAGAGGGCGGGTTGCCGGACACGGCGCGGGTCTTGAGTACGGTCATGGCGGCTGCACCACCGCCACCGGCCACGGCACTGTTTTGCCAGGTGAAACCATCTTTTTCGATCAGTTGCTTGAGCACGTCCGCCGATTTGGCTTCCCCGCCCGAGGTCCAGTAATGCACGACTTCAACGCTGCCTTTGCTCTCGGCGCCATGGGCGGCGAATGTGCAGAGGCTGGCGAGGGAGATGGCAACGGCAAGGTGATTGAGGGTTTTCATGGGGTGACCCTTTTTGTTTTTGTGGTGAGAAGGAGGAGGTTATTCCAGCCCCAGTCCTTTGCGGCCAAAGGCGTTCAGTTGCGATTTCATGAAGCGATCGTTCCAGTGTTTTTCGTAGTCCTCACGGGGGAAGTCATCTGGCGAGATGCCTTGTTCGAATGCCCGCAGTACATCCTTGGCATAACGCAGGTTTTTCGGACACATGGGCGCGGCAGGTACGTACATCACGTTGCCCCAGCCCTGTTGGTTTTCAACGGGGGCGACGCTGTGGACTACATCGCAGTGCCACCACACCGAATCGCCGGCCTGCACGTCCGGGATTGGCGTCATGCCCTGGACCAGCAGCGGGTGCCATTGCTCCAGGATGGGCAGCACCTTGCCCGGCGCAACGCCGCACAGTTCATCTTCGGGGACGTCTTCCAATAGTGGGCGCAGCAGCAAGTAGGCCATGGCCTTGGGGATCGGCAGGGTATGCAGCACGCCTTGATCGGCGCTCATGTCACACAACGCGGTCCAGCCCTGGAAGGTACGGAAGGCCGAACATTTGGTGCCCGGGTAGGCATATTCATCGACTTCGGTGCGATAAGCGGCGTCCCACGGGTCGTAGGACTTGAAGTCGTTGTGGTAAATCTTTTCGAACACTTTCAGGTAGGCCGGGTGCAGCCAGCGTTCCAGCGCTCCGGAATCGGTGTGCGGGCCCAGGCCCTTGGACGTGGTGCCGGGCGGGCGACGTCGTACGCGATCCGGATACAGGGCGTTGGTATCTGGGTCGAACCACTGCTGGCCATGGGAGTCGACCGTCCACAGGCGGTTCAGGAATGACTGGGCGCTGCCCATGCGTTCGTGCTGGCGCAGTTGCATCTGGGCGTCGGACCAGTAGATCGGGAAAATTTCCGGGCGCGAGGCCTCAAGGTTGCCGAAAAAGTTGTCGCCAGGCCCGCGGTAAACCGCGTCGAACAGGTTGTTATCCAGGTAATCCAGCAGGCTTTTGTCCCACCCCAGCACTTGCTGCCTGGGGAAATGATTGCGGATAACCAGGCAGCCTCGGCGCTTGATCAGCGCGCGTTGTGCTTCGCTGACCTGGCCGTTGGCGATGGTGGCGAAGTCGAGTTCGGGCCAGGCGGAGCCGGTCAGGGCTTGCTGGGCCTTGATCGAAGCAATTTCCGTGGCGATAAAGGTGCTGACTTCGGCAAATAGCGCCGGCACGTCGCCGATCTGCGCGCGCAGCGCCTTTTTCATGGCGACGATGTTGCGCTTGTGGTCGGCTGGCAGTTCGGCGCTTGCGAAGGTCTGGTAGTTGCTCATGGGCTGGCCTGCATTTTTATTATTCATGCAGGTATGGAATCACTTTGGCCTGCCTGAGCGGCAGCCTCATTTGCAGCGTTGAGTAATACGATTGTGGCGTTTATTTAAGGTGAGGCAGAAGAATCAGGCTGGTCCGCTGTTACTGGAAGTGATGCCCGTGCCGGCCACGGAAGTCTGAAGGTGTCATGCCTTTGTGGGCCTTGAACTGCCGGTTGAACAGGGCCTGGGACGCGTAACCCACCTGTTCGGCGATGGTGCTGACGGCCAGGTTGCCTTGCATCAGCAGGGCACAGGCGTGTCCGATGCGTAGCCGGACGATGTAGTCCAAAGCTGTGCATCGTGTGTGTCGACGGAACATGCGATGGAAGGCCGAAACGCTGACGCAGGCCATTTGTGCCAGCTCAGGAATGCTCAGGGGCTGGGCATAGTGGCCGTGCAGGTAGTCCAGGACCCGGCGGATGCGCGCATCTTCAATAATATGAGGCGTGTTTTGCACGGCGATACGCTGCGCTGCGACATCCCGCGACAGGGTGTTGAGCACGGTCAACAGCGAGATCAGGCGCTGGGAAGCGTCTTGCTCCACCATGGCCTCGATCACCGGGCGCAGTGCGCGCGAGGTAGCGTCACTGAAACTCAGTGCATGCTGCGCGGCCGTGAGCAAGGCACGGGTCGCGGCCATTTCCGGGAATAGTTTCACCAATGAATCGGCCCAGGCTTCGGAAAACCAGATGACCAGGGCGATGTGCGGTTTGGCCGGGTCGATCGTCTCGGCCGAAGACCAGCTATGGGGAACGTTCGGACCCACCAGTACCAGGTCGCCATCATCGTACAGCGCCACGTCATTGCTGATATAGCGGTGCCCACGGCTGTTGAGGGTGAGGGTCAGTTCGTACTCGGGGTGGTGATGCCATTCAAACGGGATCGCCTGCGCCAGGCGCCTGTTCAACAGGGTCCAGGAGGTATTGGCCTCGGTGGGGATTTTCTCGAAACTGGCTCTCATGAACCTATCCTGCCTTGCGGCGGAGGTGGCGACGCCACAATCGTAGCATTCGGTTCAAGCGAGAGGGGAGGAGCGAATACCTGACTTTGCCGCAAGAACGATTCCTTGCGGCGAACAGTGCCTGGATAGTTTTTAACTAACTAAGTCATTAACCGTTAGAGCAACCATTGCCCATGACTTTGTAATTAAGAATATGCCGCTGGCCTTGGTGGTCTTCATATTCCATGCGAGCTGGAACAACTTCGCAAACATTCGGGATGGAACTCATGGACACGACCTTGGCAATATCCAGGTCAGTGGTGTAGGTGTATTCCTCAACAATAGCGGTGCTCTGGCTGGCTACGTCAGTCGGGATCTCGTCGGCCAGGGCTGCGGTAGCGCACAGGCTGGCAAGGGCCATAACTAATAAAGCTTTCATTTCCAATTTACCTTTTTACAGTCGAAGGGGGGGCACGGGGCCCTTGTGAGGCCACGTGTGTAACTTGAGTAGAGAGTTCGGATTAACGTGCCTTCGTGGGGGCTGTAACTTGGTTAATCGCGGTGCCTGGTTGGCGAGGTTGATTTTAGGCGCCTGGGTTATATTCATATACCCGTACTTTTGATAAACACTTTTGGTGGTTTTCGTAACAATCCACGACAGAGGTTTTTTCCTGCACAGCAAAACGCGCTACAGGCCACGGGCCAGAGCGTTTAAAGGGCATATCAGGGCAATTTGTAGGGGCTTGTTACTACCATCGTCGAATGGTTCTATAGGCCTGCCCCGGCTACAACAGGGCCATACAACAACAACTATAGTCACCGAGGTAAGAAAGATGAGTGCGGCTTCCCTGTACCCCGTTCGCCCCGAAGTAGCAGCCAACACGCTGACTGACGAGGCGACCTACAAGGCCATGTACCAGCAGTCGGTGGTCAACCCCGACGGCTTCTGGCGCGAACAAGCCAAGCGTCTTGACTGGATCAAGCCTTTCACCACGGTCAAGCAGACCTCGTTCGACGACCACCATGTCGATATCAAGTGGTTTGCTGACGGTACCCTCAACGTTTCCTACAACTGTCTGGACCGTCACCTCGCCGAGCGCGGCGACCAGGCAGCGATCATCTGGGAGGGCGACGACCCTTCCGAGAGCCGCACCATCACCTACCGCGAGCTGCATGAACAAGTCTGCAAGTTCGCCAACGCCCTGCGTGGCCAGGATGTGCATCGCGGCGACGTGGTGACCATCTATATGCCGATGATTCCCGAAGCCGTGGTCGCCATGCTGGCCTGCACCCGCATCGGTGCGATTCACTCGGTGGTGTTTGGCGGTTTCTCGCCAGAGGCCCTGGCCGGTCGCATCATCGACTGCAAATCCAAAGTGGTGATCACCGCCGACGAAGGTATTCGTGCTGGCAAGAAGGTGCCGCTCAAGGCCAACGTCGACGACGCGCTGACCAACCCGGAAACCAGCAGCATTCAGAAAGTCATCGTGTGCAAGCGCACCAATGGCCAGATCAAGTGGAACCAGCATCGCGACATCTGGTACGAAGACCTGATGAAAGTGGCGGGCACCGTCTGCGCGCCAAAAGAGATGGGCGCCGAAGAAGCGTTGTTCATCCTTTATACCTCCGGTTCCACCGGCAAGCCCAAGGGTGTGCAGCACACCACCGGCGGCTACCTGTTGTACGCGGCCCTGACCCACGAGCGCGTGTTCGACTACCGCCCGGGCGAAGTCTACTGGTGCACCGCCGACGTCGGCTGGGTCACTGGCCACACCTATATCGTCTACGGCCCGCTGGCCAATGGCGCGACCACGCTGCTGTTCGAAGGTGTGCCGAACTACCCGGATATCACGCGGGTGGGGAAAATCGTCGATAAGCACAAGGTCAACATCCTCTACACCGCACCGACCGCGATCCGCGCGATGATGGCTTCCGGCACCGCCGCCTGCGAAGGCACCGATGGCAGCAGCTTGCGCCTGTTGGGTTCGGTGGGTGAGCCGATTAACCCGGAAGCGTGGGACTGGTACTACAAGAACGTCGGCCAATCCCGTTGCCCGATTGTCGATACCTGGTGGCAGACCGAAACCGGCGCAACCCTGATGAGCCCATTGCCGGGGGCCCACGCCCTCAAGCCGGGTTCGGCGGCACGTCCGTTCTTCGGCGTGGTACCGGCGTTGGTGGATAACCTGGGCAACATCATCGAGGGCGCCGCCGAAGGCAACCTGGTGATCCTCGATTCGTGGCCGGGCCAGGCGCGTACGTTGTATGGAGACCATGACCGGTTCGTCGACACCTACTTCAAGACCTTCCGCGGTATGTATTTCACTGGCGACGGTGCGCGTCGCGACGAAGATGGCTACTGGTGGATCACCGGCCGCGTGGATGACGTGCTCAACGTTTCCGGGCACCGCATGGGCACCGCCGAGATCGAAAGCGCCATGGTTGCCCACCCGAAAGTCACCGAAGCGGCCGTGGTCGGTGTGCCGCACGACATCAAGGGCCAGGGCATCTATGTGTATGTCACCCTGAAAAACGGTGAGGAGCCGACCGAAGCGCTGCGCCTGGAACTGAAGAACTGGGTGCGCAAGGAGATCGGCCCGATTGCTTCGCCGGATGTGATCCAGTGGGCGCCCGGTTTGCCGAAGACCCGTTCGGGGAAAATCATGCGCCGCATACTGCGCAAGATTGCCACCGCCGAGTATGACGGGTTGGGTGATATCTCCACCTTGGCCGATCCAAGCGTGGTGCAGCATTTGATTGATACCCACAAGACCATGAACGTCGCGTAAGCGGGTTTGTGGGACCAAGCCCCATTCGGTGTAGGCCGGGTGGGGCTTTTTTGTGGGAATTTGAATATGAAATAGGATCGATGTGGGAGCTGGCTTACCTGCGATAGCGGTGGGTCAGTTTCAAATGGGGTGGGGTAGCTGACAGACCGCTCTCAGCGCCAAGCCAATAAATATCGGTTTATCTCGTAGGGCATTTCTGAATGTTACCCAGCGGTGCAAATGTGTAACCTTGCGCCCAAACATGAGGCAAAGTGCTACATCAGCGCCCTGAAAACACCCGTTTTAGACACCCGGCAAAATAAGATCAAACGCTACACTTGCCGGAATAGAAGGGTTTGCGAATAATAGGCCCGCAATTTGCAGCGTTAATAGGTTTAATATCTTTTGTCTCTGCATAAAAAGCAGAGGCTGTCAATGTGTTGGAGTCGCTTTCTCGGTGCTTCTGTAAATTGTTGTCGCATTGAGGAAATATCGGCTTCCGGCCTGTCGTTAGAATGCCGATCACTCGCTCGTCGTCGCCGTGTTGAACTGGTGTAGGACGCAGCACCGCTATTCGGTTTCACTCAGTCGCATCGTGGGCCATGGCTCATACTGCTGTTTTTGTCCTATACCGATGGAGTCCCAAGATGAAGAAACTCGTGCTGTTGGGCGCCCTGGCGCTGTCCGTGCTGTCCATGCAGGCCTTCGCTGAAGAGAAGCCGCTGAAAATTGGTATCGAAGCAGCCTACCCTCCGTTTGCCTCGAAGGCGCCGGACGGCAACATCGTCGGTTTTGACTACGACATCGGCAACGCCCTGTGCGAAGAGATGAAGGTCAAGTGCACCTGGGTCGAGCAAGAATTCGACGGCCTGATCCCGGCCCTCAAGGTGCGCAAGATCGACGCGATCCTGTCGTCCATGTCCATCACTGATGACCGCAAGAAGTCCGTGGACTTCACCAACCGCTACTACCTGACCCCGGCACGCCTGGTGATGAAGGACAGCGTGACCGTCAGCGACAGCCTGGTTGAGCTCAAGGACAAGAAGATCGGCGTACAGCGCGGTTCGATCCACGATCGTTTCGCCAAGGAAGTCCTGGCGCCTAAAGGTGCGACCATCGTTCCTTACAGCACGCAGAACGAAATCTACCTGGACGTGGCTGCCGGTCGCCTTGATGGCACCGTGGCTGATGCGACCCTGCTCGAAGACGGTTTCCTGAAGACCGACTCAGGCAAGGGCTACGCGTTCGTAGGTCCTGCGTTCACCGACGCCAAATACTTCGGCGACGGCATCGGTATTGCGGTACGTAAAGGCGACAAGGCCAACCTGGACCGCATCAACGCGGCCATCGCCGCGATCCGCGCCAATGGCAAGTACAAAGAAATCGAGAAAAAGTATTTCAACTTCGATATTTACGGCGCTGACGCCAAGTAAACCTTCGCAGTTGTCTGTCCAGAATGGCGCAAGCACCAGGGTCTCTGAAGTTTGCGCCATTTTTTCATCCGCCTTTTCGAGGACCTGAATCATGTTGAAAGGCTACGGGGCCGTTATCCTCGATGGCGCATGGTTGACGCTTCAGCTCGCCTTGTCGTCCATGGCCTTGGCCATTGTTCTGGGTCTGATCGGGGTCGCATTGCGCCTGTCGCCGGTACGCTGGCTGGCTTGGCTGGGTGACCTGTACTCCACGGTGATCCGCGGGATCCCCGACCTGGTGCTGATCCTGCTGATTTTCTACGGCGGCCAGGACCTGCTCAACCGCGTCGCGCCGCTACTGGGCTACGACGACTATATTGACTTGAACCCCTTGGCCGCCGGTATCGGCACCCTGGGTTTCATCTTTGGCGCGTACCTGTCGGAAACCTTCCGTGGTGCGTTCATGGCCATCCCCAAGGGCCAGGCCGAAGCGGGCATGGCCTATGGCATGAGCCCGTTCCAGGTGTTTTTCCGGGTGATGGTGCCGCAGATGATTCGGCTGGCAATCCCCGGTTTTACCAACAACTGGCTGGTATTGACCAAGGCCACTGCGCTGATTTCGGTGGTGGGCCTGCAAGACATGATGTTCAAGGCCAAGCAGGCGGCAGATGCCACCCGCGAACCTTTTACCTTCTTCCTCGCGGTGGCGGCGATGTACCTGGTGATCACCAGCGTCTCGTTGCTGGCCCTGCGTTATCTTGAGAAGCGCTACTCGGTAGGCGTAAAGGCGGCTGATCTATGATCTTCGACTACAACGTCATCTGGGAGGCCATGCCGCTGTACCTTGGCGGCCTGCTGACCACCCTCAAATTGCTGTTGATCTCGCTGTTCTTCGGCTTGCTCGCCGCCGTGCCCCTGGGGCTGATGCGGGTTTCCAAGCAGCCTTTGATCAATGGCGCGGCCTGGCTCTATACCTACGTGATCCGCGGCACGCCGATGCTGGTGCAGTTGTTCTTGATCTACTACGGCCTGGCCCAGTTCGAAGCGGTGCGCGAGAGTTTCCTCTGGCCATGGCTGTCCAGCGCGACCTTCTGTGCGTGCCTGGCCTTTGCCATCAACACCAGCGCCTACACCGCCGAAATCATCGCCGGCAGCCTCAAGGCCACGCCCCATGGCGAGATTGAAGCAGCCAAGGCCATGGGCATGTCGCGCTACAAGCTGTATCGCCGGATCCTGCTGCCATCGGCCCTGCGCCGGGCGCTGCCGCAGTACAGCAACGAAGTGATCATGATGTTGCAGACCACCAGCCTGGCCTCCATCGTCACCCTGATCGACATCACCGGCGCCGCGCGTACAGTGAACGCGCAGTACTACTTGCCGTTCGAAGCCTATATCACCGCCGGCGTGTTCTACCTGTGCCTGACGTTCATCCTGGTGCGCCTGTTCAAGCTGGCCGAGCGTCGCTGGTTGAGCTACCTGGCGCCACGGAAGCATTGATATGGAACGCATCGATCACGTACTGCCCTGGGGGCACCTGGGTTGCGAGCGCCAGCTGACGGTATTCCGTTTCGGTCACGGCGAGCGCAAGGCGTATATCCAGGCCAGCCTGCATGCCGATGAGTTGCCGGGGATGCGCGCGGCCTGGGAGCTGAAAAAACGCCTGGCCGAACTGGAGCAGCAGGGTGCCCTCAACGGGGTGATCGAGCTGGTGCCGGTGGCCAACCCGATGGGCCTGGGCCAGTTGCTGCAAGGCGCGCACCAGGGGCGTTTCGAGGTGGGCACGGGCAAGAACTTCAACCGCGATTTCGTTGAGTTGAGCGAGCCGGTTGCACGACTGCTCGAAGGCCGCCTGGGCGATGATCCTCACGCCAATGTGCGCATGATCCGCCAGGCAATGACCGATACGCTCAATGCACTGCCCGAGCCGAGCAGCCAACTGCAAGGCATGCAGCGGGTATTGCTCGGCCATGCCTGTACTGCCGATATCGTCCTCGACTTGCACTGCGACGCCGAAGCCGCGCTGCACATGTACGCGCTGCCCCAGCACTGGCCGCACTGGCGTTCGTTGTCGGCGCATTTGCATGTGAAAGTCGGCCTCTTGGCGGAAGACTCGGGCGGCAGCTCGTTTGATGAGGCTTGCTCGCTGCCATGGCTGCGCCTGTCTCGGGCGTTCCCCGGGGCGCAGGTTCCCCTGGCGTGCCTGGCGACGACCCTGGAGCTGGGTGGCCAGGCCGATACGGGCCGCGATGAGGCGATCTTCCACGCCGAAGGCATTCTTGCGTTCCTTGCCGAGCAAGGCCTGATCCGTGGTGAGTGGCCGGCACCGCAACACGAGCCCTGCGAAGGCGTGCCCTTCGAAGGCACTGAGCTGCTGTTTGCACCCCACGCCGGGGTGATCAGTTACCTGCGTAAAGCGGGTGACTGGGTAGAAACCGGCGAGCCGATTTTTGAAGTGATTGATCCCCTGGCCGACCGCGTCAGCATCGTCTGCGCCGGCACGTCGGGGGTGTTGTTTGCCGTTGAACGGCTACGTTATGCCCAAGCGGGTTTCTGGCTGGCCAAGGTGGCGGGGCGCGAAGCGCTGCGTCACGGGCGCTTGCTCAACGACTGACCAACTGTTTTTGTGAGAACCGACCGCATGTACAAACTTGAAGTCCAAGACCTGCATAAACGCTATGGCAGTCATGAAGTGCTCAAAGGGGTGTCCCTGGCCGCCGCGGCCGGTGATGTGATCAGCATCATCGGCTCCAGTGGTTCGGGCAAAAGTACCTTTTTGCGCTGCATCAACCTGCTGGAGCAGCCGCATGCCGGCAAGATCCTGCTCAATAACGAAGAGCTGAAGCTGGTGGCCAACAAGGACGGTGCCATGAAGGCTGCCGATCCGAAACAGCTGCAGCGTATGCGTTCGCGCCTGTCGATGGTGTTCCAGCATTTCAACCTGTGGTCGCACATGACTGCGCTGGAAAACGTCATGGAAGCACCCGTGCATGTGTTGGGTATGTCGAAAAAAGACGCCCGTGAGAAGGCCGAGCACTACCTGGCCAAAGTTGGCGTGGCCCATCGCAAGGATGCGTTCCCCGGCCATATGTCCGGTGGCGAGCAGCAGCGTGTGGCGATTGCCCGTGCGTTGGCGATGGAGCCTGAGGTGATGCTGTTTGACGAGCCAACCTCGGCCCTTGACCCGGAGCTGGTCGGCGAAGTCTTGAAAGTCATGCAGGACCTGGCCCTGGAAGGTCGGACCATGGTGGTAGTTACCCACGAAATGGGCTTTGCCCGTGAAGTGTCCAACCAGTTGGTGTTCCTGCACAAAGGCATTGTCGAAGAGCGAGGCAACCCGCGCGAAGTGCTGGTCAACCCGCAGTCCGAGCGGTTGCAGCAGTTCCTGTCCGGTAGCTTGAAATAACCAGCGCTGCTTTTGCGCACTGAAATAGTGCATGCTTCACCCCCCTGTAGGAGCGAGCTTGCTCGCGAAGAGCGTTAACGATAATGCGGGGCGCCTGATACCCCGTGGCGGTCTTGGGTTTTTCGCGAGCAAGCTCGCTCCTGCAGTGGATTATGTTTGTTTACGGGCTAGCATTGGCCCTTGTCTTCATTGCCGTTTTTCGTTTCGGATAGCCTTCCATGACAGCCCATCGCATCGGTTTCCTGATTTGGCCCAGCACTAAAGCCCTGACGCTTGCGCTGGCTGAGGAGGCCTTGCGCGTTGCCCAGCGGGTGCATCCGGATGTGGTCTACGAGGTGTCGTTCCTGCAAGCCGAGCCACCGGTCGAGGGTGAGTGGAAATTGCCTGGCGAACCCTGGGCCGGCAAGCTGGAAGGTTTTCAGAAACTGTTCCTGCTGGCCGATGAGCCGCCTACCGTCATCGCCTCGCAACTCGGTTCCGCCCTCAAGCAACTGGTGCGTGCCGGGTGTGTCATTGGTGGTTTGTCGGCCGGGGTCTACCCGTTGGCGCAGCTGGGTCTGCTCGATGGTTATCGCGCCGCCGTGCACTGGCGCTGGCAGGACGACTTTGCCGAGCGCTTTCCCAAGGTCATCGCCACCAGTCATCTGTTTGATTGGGACCGTGACCGCCTGAGCGCCTGCGGCGGCATGTCGGTACTCGACCTGTTGCTGGCGGTCCTGGCCCGTGATCACGGCGCCGAACTGGCCGGCGCGGTCTCCGAAGAGCTGGTGGTGGAGCGCATCCGAGAAGGCGGCGAGCGCCAGCGTATTCCGCTGCAAAACCGCCTGGGCTCCAGCCATCCGAAGCTGACCCAGGCGGTGTTGCTGATGGAAGCCAATATCGAAGAGCCGCTGACCACCGACGAAATTGCCCAGCATGTGTGCGTGTCGCGACGCCAACTGGAGCGAATCTTCAAGCAATACCTCAACCGCGTTCCCAGCCAGTACTACCTGGAACTGCGCCTGAACAAGGCCCGCCAGATGCTCATGCAAACCAGCAAGTCGATCATCCAGATTGGTCTGTCATGCGGCTTCTCCTCGGGGCCGCATTTCTCCAGTGCCTACCGCAACTTCTTTGGCGCCACGCCACGGGAAGATCGCAACCAGCGACGCAGCAGTAGCCCGTTTGAATTGTCGTCGGTGCCGTCCGAGCGCGGCTAAGCCCTTGGTTTGCCCATTGGGCGAAAAATCCCACGGCACTGCCGCAAACCCCTGTCATCTGTTTAAACTGCGCCTTTGCGAAGCTATTTGTCGCATTGGCGTAAACCCGCGAAAAACGCGGGTTGGCGCTATAAGAAGTTGTCGCTTGGCGGCAAGGCCGCGCTGAAAACTGTCCTTACAATCCCTGCATCGCCCGCCAGTTCCAGGCAGGCGTTCCTCTTCAGGAGACTCCGATGTCCGTTGAGCAAGCCCCGGTGCAACGTGCCGATTTCGACCAAGTCATGGTGCCCAACTACGCACCTGCCGCATTCATCCCTGTGCGTGGCGAAGGTTCGCGCGTGTGGGACCAGGCGGGTCGCGAGCTGATCGACTTTGCCGGCGGCATCGCAGTTAACGTGCTGGGCCATGCCCACCCGGCGCTGGTGGGTGCACTGACCGCACAGGCCAACAAACTGTGGCACGTCTCCAACGTCTTCACCAACGAGCCGGCCCTGCGCCTGGCCCATAAGCTGATCGACGCCACCTTTGCCGAGCGTGTGTTCTTCTGCAACTCCGGCGCCGAAGCCAACGAGGCCGCCTTCAAGCTGGCCCGTCGCGTGGCGTTCGACCGTTTCGGCAGTGAGAAATACGAGATCATCGCCGCGCTCAACAGCTTCCACGGCCGTACCCTGTTCACCGTCAACGTGGGTGGCCAGTCCAAGTACTCCGATGGCTTCGGTCCTAAAATCACCGGCATTACCCACGTTCCTTACAACGACCTGGCTGCGCTGAAAGCCGCCGTGTCGGACAAGACCTGCGCCGTGGTGCTGGAACCGATCCAGGGCGAGGGCGGCGTACTGCCGGCAGAGCTTGAGTACCTGCAAGGTGCTCGCGATCTGTGCGATGCCAACAATGCGTTGCTGGTGTTCGACGAAGTGCAGACCGGCATGGGCCGTACTGGCAACCTGTTTGCTTATCAGCATTACGGCGTGGTGCCGGACATCCTCACCAGCGCCAAGAGCCTGGGCGGTGGTTTCCCGATTGCGGCGATGTTGACCACTGAGGCACTGGCCAAGCACCTGGTGGTCGGTACGCACGGCACCACCTATGGCGGTAACCCGCTGGCGTGTGCCGTGGGCGAAGCGGTGATCGACGTGATCAACACCCCTGAGGTGCTGGCCGGCGTCAATGCCAAGCACGACCTGTTCAAGGCGCGCCTGGAGCAGATTGGCGAGAAATACGGCATCTTCACCCAGGTACGTGGCATGGGCCTGTTGATTGGCTGCGTATTGAGCGATGCCTTCAAAGGCAAGGCCAAGGACGTGTTCAACGCCTGTGAGCGTGAAAACCTGATGATCCTGCAAGCCGGCCCGGACGTGGTGCGTTTTGCCCCGAGCCTGGTGGTGGAAGATGCGGATATCACTGAAGGCCTGGATCGTTTTGAACGTGCTGTAAAAACACTCACGCAAGCCTGATTTGCCCTTCTGTAGGAGCGAGCTTGCTCGCGAAAATCGTTAACGATAACGCGGGGCACGTGATGCCCCGCGGTGTTCTTGGGGTCTTCGCGAGCAAGCTCGCTCCTACAGAGGTTTTGAGCCCCCCTGTTTTTAATTATGGATTTTAAGGAGTGACACCATGCTGGTGATGCGCCCCGCGCAAATGGCTGATCTGGGCGAGGTACAGCGTCTGGCTGCGGACAGCCCGATTGGTGTCACTTCCTTGCCGGATGATGTCGAGCGCCTGAGCGACAAGATTGCGGCAAGCGAAGCATCCTTCGCCGCCGAAGTGAGTTTCAACGGTGAAGAAAGCTATTTCTTTGTCCTTGAAGACACGGTTGCCGGCAAGCTGGTGGGCTGTTCGGCCATCGTTGCCTCTGCGGGTTATTCCGAGCCGTTCTACAGCTTTCGCAACGAGACCTTCGTCCATGCGTCCCGCGAACTGAAGATCCACAACAAGATCCACGTCCTGTCCCAGTGCCATGACCTGACCGGCAACAGCTTGCTGACCAGTTTCTATGTGGTGCCGGAGCTGGTGGGGTCGGCCTGGTCCGAGCTCAACTCCCGTGGCCGCCTGTTGTTTGTCGCCAGCCACCCCGAGCGCTTTGCCGACTCGGTGGTGACCGAGATTGTCGGCTATAGCGACGAGAATGGCGATTCGCCGTTCTGGGACGCCATCGGCCGCAATTTCTTCGATCTCAACTACGCCGCCGCCGAGCGCCTGTGCGGGTTGAAGAGCCGGACCTTCCTCGCCGAACTGATGCCCCATTACCCGATCTACGTGCCGCTGCTGCCGGACGAAGCCCAGGAAGCCATGGGCCAGGTACACCCGCGAGCGCAGATCACCTTCGACATCCTGATGCGCGAAGGCTTTGAGACTGACCACTACATCGACATCTTCGATGGCGGCCCGACGCTGCATGCACGGGTCTCGGGGATTCGCTCGATTGCCCAGAGCCGCGTGGTGCCGGTGAAGATCGGCGAGATGGTCAAGGGCGTGGGCCGCCAGTACCTGGTGAGCAACGCGCAGTTGCAGGATTACCGTGCGGTAATGCTGGAACTGGACTACGCGCCAGGCAAGCCAGTGACCCTGGACCTGGAAGCAGCCGAAGCCCTGGGCGTCGGCGAAGGCGCCAGTGTGCGTCTGGTAGCGGTTTAAAAAGCAGAGTTTCGCGGGTGGCTGGAACCAGCGGCCCGTCTGAGGAGATAGCATGATCGTTCGTCCTGTACGCAGCAGCGATTTACCGGCCCTGATTGAGTTGGCGCGCAGCACCGGCACCGGTCTCACCACTTTGCCGGCCAACGAAGAGCGCCTGACCCACCGGGTGGGCTGGGCTGAAAAGACCTTTCGCGGCGAAGCCGGGCGTGGTGATGCCGACTACCTGTTCGTGCTGGAAAACGACGAAGGCCGCGTGGTGGGGATTTCCGCCATTGCCGGCGCCGTCGGCCTGCGTGAGCCGTGGTACAACTTCCGGGTCGGTTTGACGGTCAGCGCCTCCCAGGAGCTGAACATCTATCGCGAGATCCCTACGCTGTTCCTGGCCAACGACCTGACCGGCAACTCCGAGCTGTGCTCGTTGTTCCTGCATGCTGACTACCGCAACGGCCTCAACGGACGCATGTTGGCCAAGGCGCGGATGCTGTTCATTGCCGAGTTCCCGCAGTTGTTCGGCAGTAAGATCATTGCCGAGATGCGCGGCGTGTCCAACGATGCCGGGCGCTCGCCGTTCTGGGAAAGCCTGGGCCGGCACTTCTTCAAGATGGAGTTCAGCCAGGCCGACTACCTCACCGGTGTAGGCAACAAGGCGTTTATCGCCGAACTGATGCCCAAGTTCCCGCTGTACACCTGCTTCTTGTCCGAGGACGCGCGCAACGTGATCGGCAAGGTCCACCCGGACACCGAGCCGGCCTTGAGCATGCTCAAGAGCGAAGGCTTCAGCTACCAGGGTTACGTCGATATCTTCGACGCGGGCCCTGCGGTGGAATGTGAGACCAGCAAGATCCGCGCGGTGCGTGACAGTCAGGCGCTGGTGCTGGCCATCGGCACGCCGGGGGACGACGCCACGCCGTTCCTGATGCATAACCGTAAACGTGAAGAGTGCCGCATCACCGCCGCACCGGCGCGCCTGGCTGCCGGCACCCTGGTGGTCGATCCGCTGACCGCCAAGCGCCTGCAACTGGTGGCGGGTGATCAAGTGCGTGCCGTACCGTTGTCTGCTGCCCGGGAGTCGAAATAATGAATTCGTTGTATATCGCAGGGAACTGGCTGGCGGGTCAGGGGGAGCATTTTGAGTCGCTGAACCCTGTGACCCAGCAAGTGATCTGGGCCGGCAATGGCGCCACTGTCGAGCAGGTTGAGTCCGCCGTGCAGGCCGCCCGCCAGGCATTCCCGGCCTGGGCCACGCGCTCGCTGGACGAACGCATCAGCGTGCTGGAAACCTTTGCCGCGACCTTGAAAAGCCGCGCCGAAGAAATCGCCCGTTGCATCGGCGAGGAAACCGGCAAGCCGCTGTGGGAATCGGCCACCGAAGTCACCAGCATGGCCAATAAAATCGCGATCTCGGTGCAGAGCTACCGTGAACGTACCGGCGAGAAGAGCGGCCCGTTGGGCGACGCCACCGCCGTGTTGCGCCACAAGCCCCATGGCGTGGTCGCGGTGTTCGGCCCTTATAACTTCCCTGGCCATTTGCCTAACGGGCATATCGTCCCGGCGTTGCTGGCGGGTAATACCGTGTTGTTCAAACCGAGCGAGCTGACCCCTAAAGTGGCCGAGCTGACGGTGCAGTGCTGGGTCGAAGCCGGCCTGCCTGCGGGCGTGTTGAACCTGCTGCAAGGCGCGCGGGAGACCGGGATTGCCCTGGCTTCCAACCCGGGCATCGACGGTCTGTTCTTCACTGGCTCCAGCCGCACCGGCAACCACTTGCACCAGCAATTCGCCGGGCGTCCGGACAAGATCCTGGCGCTGGAGATGGGCGGCAATAATCCGCTGGTGGTGGATGAAGTGGCGGATGTTGACGCGGCGGTCTACACCATCATTCAGTCTGCGTTCATCTCTGCCGGCCAGCGCTGCACCTGTGCCCGGCGCCTGTTGGTGCCGGAAGGTGCCTGGGGTGATGCCCTGCTGGCGCGCCTGGTTGCTGTCAGCGCGACGATTGCAGTGGGTGCATTCGACCAGCAGCCGCCGCCGTTCATGGGCTCGGTGATCTCCCTGGCTGCGGCCAAGGCCTTGATGGATGCCCAGGAACTGATGCTGGCCAACGGTGCTGTGGCGCTGCTGGAAATGACCCAGCCCCAGGCGCAGGCGGCGTTGTTGACGCCGGGCATTATCGACGTGACAGCTGTGACCGAACGCGAAGACGAAGAGTTGTTCGGCCCGTTGCTGCAAGTGGTTCGCTACGCCGGTTTTGAAGCGGCGATTGCCGAGGCCAACAACACCCAATACGGTCTGGCCGCGGGTCTGTTGTCGGACTCCGAGGCGCGCTACCAGCAGTTCTGGCTGCAAAGCCGTGCCGGTATCGTCAACTGGAACAAACAACTGACCGGCGCGGCGAGCACTGCGCCATTTGGTGGGGTCGGGGCGTCGGGCAATCATCGCGCCAGTGCTTATTACGCGGCGGATTACTGCGCGTACCCGGTGGCGTCGTTGGAGACCCCGAGTTTGGTGCTGCCAGCAACCCTCACCCCTGGCATTACGCTGATCTAAAAATGTGGGAGCGGGCTTGCTCGCGAATGCGGTCTGTCAGTTGATAGATTAGGTAACTGGTCCGCCGCCTTCGCGAGCAAGCCCGCTCCCACATTCGATCTGTGGTGTGATGAAGATTGTTTATAAAAACAGATGTTCGTGGAGCCTCGCCGATGAAATCCTGTGAAGTCAATTTTGACGGTCTCGTGGGGCCGACCCATAACTACGGCGGTCTGTCCTACGGCAACGTCGCCTCCCAGAGCAACAGCCAGCAGTCTTCCAACCCCAGGGAGGCGGCGCTGCAGGGCCTGGCGAAAATGAAAGCCCTGATGGAAATGGGGTTTGTGCAAGGCGTGCTCGCCCCCCAGGAACGTCCTGACGTCGCCGCACTGCGCAGCCTTGGCTTTGCCGGTACCGACGCCCAGGTGATCCAGCAGGCGGCCAAGCACGCCATGCCGTTGCTGGTGGCCAGTTGCTCGGCATCGAGCATGTGGGTGGCCAACGCCGCGACCGTCAGCCCGAGTGCCGACACAGCGGATGGCCGCGTGCATTTCACCGCCGCCAACCTCAACTGCAAATACCACCGCAGCATCGAACACCCGACCACCAGCCGCGTGCTGGGGGCGATGTTTGCCGATCAGCAGCACTTCGCCCACCACGCCGCGTTGCCGGCGGTGGCGCAGTTCGGTGATGAAGGCGCGGCCAACCACACGCGTTTTTGCCGCGAATATGGCGAGGCGGGCGTAGAGTTTTTCGTGTTCGGCCGCAGTGCGTTCGACACCCGTTACCCGGCGCCACAAAAGTACCCGGCGCGCCAGACCCTCGAAGCGTCCCAGGCCGTTGCGCGCTTGCACGGCCTGCAGGATGGCGGGGTGGTCTACGGTCAGCAGAACCCGGCCGTGATCGACGCCGGAGTGTTCCACAACGATGTGATCGCGGTGGGCAACGGCGAAGTGCTGTTCTATCACGAGGATGCGTTCCTCAATACCGAGCAGATGCTCGCCGAGCTGCAGGCCAAGCTGGGCCAGGTCGGCGGCAACTTCCAGGCGATCTGCGTGCCACGGGCCCTGGTCAGCGTGGAAGACGCGGTGCGTTCCTACCTGTTCAACAGCCAGTTGCTGACCCGCGCCGACGGTTCGATGCTGTTGATCGTGCCCGAGGAGTGCCGCAACAACGAGCGCGTCTGGCAGTACCTGCAAGGCCTGACCAGCTCTGGCGGACCGATCGCTGAAGTGAAAGTCTTCAACCTCAAGCAAAGCATGCAGAACGGCGGTGGCCCGGCATGCCTGCGCCTGCGCGTGGCGTTGAAGGAAACCGAACTGGCGGCGGTCAATCCAGGGGTTATCATGACAGCACCGCTGTACGAAACGTTGACCCAATGGGTCGGCAAGCACTACCGCGACAGCCTGCGCGAAACCGACCTGGCTGACCCGCAGTTACTGCTTGAGTGCCGTACGGCATTGGATGAACTGACGCAAATCCTTAAACTGGGCTCGGTTTATCCTTTCCAGATCAATTAACGCCACACGGCTGAGACCTCTATATGACCACCGATACCCTGAAGCTGATCCTTGAAGACACCGACGGCACCCAGCTGGAAACTTCCTGCACCCGCGTCGCGGTGGTGTGGCAGGGCAAGGAAATCTGGATCCAGCACGACGGCCGCGGTCAACTGCTGATCGGCGTGGACGTGGAAGAAGGTGACGCCGAATACGCCAACCTGCTGATGCGCCCCCTGGCCACCAACCTGATGAGCCTGCAACTGGAAATGGAACCGGCCGACGTTGAAGGTGATGACGACGATCACGTCCACGGCCCAGGCTGCAACCACTAAGGAAGCTGCTTTATGCTCGCCCTCGGCAAACTGCTTGAACTGACCCTCGCCGGTCGCGAACCGGCGCAAAAAATTCAACTGACTGTCGACGGCGTGCAGATGCGCTGGCTCAGTGAGGGCGCACTTGAAGTGCGGCCTGCGCAAGCCCGGGACAACGGCGCCGATGTGCTGCTGTCGTCCGGTATCCATGGCAACGAAACCGCGCCGATCGAATTGGCCGACCGCTTGCTGCATGGCATTGCCCGTGGGGAGATCAAGCCCCGCACCCGTATTCTGTTCCTGTTCGGCAACCCCGAGGCCATGCGTCGCGGCGAGCGTTACCTCGAACAGGACGTCAACCGGCTGTTCAATGGCCGTCACGAACAAAGCATCGGCCCGGAAGCGATGCGCGCGGCCGAGCTTGAACAGTTGGCGCGTACCTTCTTCAGCGTGCCTGAGCGGAGTCGTTTGCACTACGACCTGCATACGGCGATTCGTGGCTCGAAGATCGAGCAGTTCGCCCTGTACCCTTTCAAGGAAGGGCGCCAGCACTCCCGCGCCGAACTGGCCCGTCTGCGGGCGGCGGGGATGGAAGCGGTGCTGTTGCAGAACAAGACCTCCATCACCTTCACGGCTTTTACCTACGAACAGTTGGGTGCCGAGTCGTTCACCCTGGAGTTGGGCAAGGCCCGGCCATTCGGGCAGAACCAGGGCGTGGACGTCTCGCGCCTGGAAACCCGCCTCAAGCAGATCATTGAAGGCAACGAGCCGGCGACCGAGGGCCTGGACGGTCTGAAGTTGTTCAGCGTGGCCCGGGAAATCATCAAGCACAGCGACGCCTTCACCCTGCACCTGCCGGCGGATGTGGAGAATTTTTCGCAGTTGGAGAAGGGCTATCTGCTGGCGGAAGACATCGCCAAGACCCGCTGGGTGATCGAAGAGGAGGGCGCACGCATCATTTTCCCCAACCCCAAGGTCAAGAATGGCTTGCGCGCGGGCATCCTGATTGTGCCAACCACGGATGTTGGCCTGGCCTGAATCCCGAGACTAACTCGGTCGAATGTGGGAGCGAGCAAGCCCGCTCCCACATTTGCTTTGCAGTGTCGCTTAAACCGCTACCGCCCGCGGCTCATTGCGGCGGATCGCACGGATCTTGTGCAGGGTATCGGCACAGGTCTGTGCAGCTTCCTTGCCCTTGTGCACAAAGTGCTCAAAGAAGAAGTTGTGGTGCTCGCTGCCTGCGTGGAAGTGGTGCGGGGTGAGGGACACGGAGAACACCGGTACTTCGGTTTCCAGCTGCACCTGCATCAGGCCGCTGACCACCGATTGCGCGACGAACTCATGGCGATAGATCCCGCCGTCCACCACCAGGGCAGCCGCGACGATACCGGCGTAACGGCCGGACTTGGCCAGCAGCTTGGCGTGCAGGGGCATTTCAAAGGCGCCGCCGACTTCAAAGAAATCGATATCCGACTCCTGGTAGCCCTGGGCGATCATTTCGGCGAGGAAGCCTTTACGGCTTTGATCAACAATATCTTTGTGCCAGCAAGCCTGGATAAACGCGACGCGCTCACCGTGGTGGTTTTTGCTCTTGCTGTCGATTGCGGTGGGTTGCATGTTCTGACTCCTGTTTATGAAAAAAACAGGGCGTTATGAATCGAATGGGATTTAAGGGTACGGCCGAATCGATCATGCCAGGCATGACTTCTCGCGCACGGCCCTTAGGCGCCAATCCCGTTCTCTCTTCATCCGGACTATGACCGTCGGCCCCGGGATCACACCGGGTCTGCTGACCTTGGCGCCGTCCTGCGTGAGCAGTTCGAGGCGCCAAGCGCTCGCGGGCTATGCGCATTGCGCGCAATTACCGCCGGTGGGGAATTGCACCCCGCCCTGAGAACGTTGCCACCAGAACCCTGGCGGCGGAGAGTTTTTACCATACATTTCGAAAAACTGCATAGCTACGTTTTTGATAGTCAAAATCGATGTGTATCGCTGGACATGCATCTCGATTGCAGGGGCGAGCTTGCTCGCGAAGAATCCGAGGGCAGCACGTTCATTCAGCATGTACGCGTCATCGTTAAGGTTTTTCGAGAGCAAGCTCGCTCCTACAGTAAATGGGTTTTCGCCTTGATATTTTCGGCAGATGCCCGCAGTAATCGGTTACAACAGGGAATCCCCCACTCGCAGAGGCACACTTGATGTCTGTTATTGATCTTCGTAGTGACACCGTGACCCAACCCACCCCTGGCATGCGAGCTGCCATGGCCGCTGCACCGAGCGGTGATGATGTCTACGGTGAAGACCCCAGCGTCAACCACCTGGAAGCCGAACTGGCCAAGCGCCTGGGCTTTGCCGCCGCGCTGTTCGTGCCTACCGGCACCATGAGCAACCTGCTCGCGTTGATGGCTCACTGCGAGCGGGGCGAGGAATACATCGTCGGCCAGCAGGCCCACACCTACAAATACGAAGGCGGCGGCGCGGCGGTGCTGGGCTCGATCCAGCCGCAGCCCCTGGAAGTCCAGGCCGATGGTTCGCTGGACCTGGCCCAGGTCGCAGAAGCGATCAAACCGGATGACTTCCACTTCGCCCGCACCCGGTTGTTGGCCCTGGAAAACACCATGCAGGGCAAAGTGCTGCCCATGAGCTACCTGGCTGCCGCACGCGCGTTTACCCGTGAGCATGGCCTGGCCCTGCACCTGGATGGCGCGCGGCTGTACAACGCAGCGGTCAAGCTGGGTGTCGATGCTCGGGAGATCACCCAGCACTTCGATTCGGTCTCGGTATGCCTGTCCAAGGGCCTTGGCGCGCCGATTGGCTCGGTGCTGTGTGGCTCCAGTGCGTTGATCGCCAAGGCCCGTCGTTTGCGCAAGATGGTCGGCGGTGGCATGCGCCAGGCGGGCTCGCTGGCGGCGGCGGGGCTGTATGCCCTGGACCATCAGGTGGCGCGCCTGGCCGAAGACCACGCCAATGCGCTGTGGCTGGGCGACGAACTGCGCAAGGCCGGCTATAGCGTGGAGCCGGTACAGACCAACATGGTCTACGTGCAGATCGGCGAGCAGGCCCAGGCCCTGAAGGCCTTTGCCGAGGAGCGCGGGATCAAGTTGAGTGCTGCGTCGCGCCTGCGCATGGTCACGCATCTGGACGTCAGTCGGGCACAGATCGAACAAGTGTTGGCGACATTTGTCGAGTTTTCCCGGAAATGACAGTGCTGGCCGTCTAATTGACTGTTTCTATCGTATAAACACGCTGTACCACGGGCAAAGGGCCGATATAATGCGGCCCTTTGCCGTCGCTCCGTCTGATGATGTTGCGCACTGGCCTTTGGCCGCAGCCTCCGTGGAAGAACCTAATGAAAAGCGCAGAAATCCGTGAAGCCTTCCTTCGCTTCTTCGAAGAGCAAGGTCACACCCGTGTCTCCTCCAGCTCTTTGATCCCAGGCAATGACCCAACCCTGCTGTTCACCAACGCGGGGATGAACCAGTTCAAGGACTGCTTCCTGGGCCAGGAAAAACGCGCCTACACCCGTGCTACCAGCAGCCAGAAGTGCGTGCGGGCCGGCGGTAAGAACAGCGACCTGGAAAACGTGGGCTACACCGCTCGCCACCACACCTTTTTCGAAATGCTGGGTAACTTCAGTTTCGGCGATTACTTCAAGCGCGATGCCATTACCTTTGCCTGGACCTTCCTCACCGGCGTGTTGCAACTGCCCAAGGAAAAACTCTGGGTGACGGTCTATGCCACCGATGACGAAGCCTACGACATCTGGACCCAGCAGATTGGCGTGCCGGTCGAGCGCATGATCCGCATTGGCGACAACAAGGGCGCGCCGTACGCTTCCGATAACTTCTGGACCATGGGCGATACCGGCCCGTGCGGCCCTTGCACCGAGATTTTCTACGATCACGGCGCCGACATCTGGGGTGGCCCGCCGGGTTCGCCAGAGGAAGACGGCGACCGCTACATCGAAATCTGGAACAACGTGTTCATGCAGTTCAACCGCACCGCCGATGGCGTGTTGCATCCGTTGCCAGCGCCGTCGGTCGACACCGGCATGGGCCTGGAGCGGATCAGTGCGGTGATGCAGCACGTTCACTCCAACTACGAAATCGACCTGTTCAAGAACCTGCTCAGCGCTTCAGCGGCGGCCATTGGTTGCGCCAACGAAAGCCAGTCTTCGCTCAAGGTGGTGTCGGACCATATCCGCTCCTGCGGCTTCCTGATCGCCGACGGTGTGCTGCCGTCGAACGAAGGTCGTGGCTATGTGCTGCGTCGCATCATCCGTCGCGCCTGCCGCCACGGTAACAAGCTGGGCGCCACTGGCAGCTTCTTCTACAAGATCGTGGCCGCATTGGTTGCCGAGATGGGCGAAGCCTTCCCGGAACTCAAGCAGCAGCAGGACAACATCGAGCGCGTGCTCAAGGCTGAGGAAGAGCAGTTCTCCAAGACCCTGGAACACGGCCTGAAAATTCTGGAACAGGACTTGGCTGAGCTCAAAGGCACTGTGGTGCCGGGCGATGTGGTGTTCAAGCTGTACGACACCTACGGCTTCCCGATGGACCTGACCGCCGACATCGCCCGTGAGCGCGAGCTGACCATCGATGAGGCTGGTTTCGAGCGTGAGATGCAAGCCCAGCGCGTGCGTGCGCGTTCCGCCAGTTCGTTTGGCCTGGACTACAACACTCTGGTCAAGGTTGACGTGGCCACCGAGTTTACCGGTTACAACGCCACCGCCGGTGCGGCCAAAGTCGTTGCCATCTACAAGGACGGCAAGTCGGTCGACGTGTTGAGCGAAGGTGAAGAGGGCGTAGTGGTTCTGGACCAGACGCCGTTCTACGCCGAGTCCGGTGGCCAGGTCGGCGACTGTGGCTTCTTGAGCTCGACGTCCGGCCGCTTTGACGTGCGCGACACCACCAAGACCGGCGGGGCATTCCTGCACCACGGCGTGCTGGTGCTGGGCAGCCTCATCGTTGGTGCGCCGGTGGACGCGCAGGTTGATGCCAATGTGCGTCATGCCACCGCGTTGAACCACTCGGCCACCCACTTGCTGCACGCAGCATTGCGCCAGGTATTGGGCGAGCACGTCCAGCAGAAGGGTTCGTTGGTCGACAGCCAGCGCCTGCGCTTCGACTTCAGCCACTTTGAAGCGATCAAGCCTGAGCAGATCAAGGCCCTGGAAGACATCGTCAACGCCGAGATTCGCAAGAACACCCCGGTGGAAACCGAAGAAACCGACATCGAAACCGCCAAGGCCAAAGGCGCGATGGCGCTGTTCGGCGAGAAATACGGCGACAACGTGCGTGTACTGAGCATGGGCGGCAGCTTCTCCGTAGAGCTGTGCGGTGGTATCCATGCCAAGCGCACCGGCGACATCGGCCTGCTGAAAATCATCAGCGAAGGCGGCGTGGCCTCCGGTGTACGGCGTATCGAGGCGGTGACCGGCGCTGCGGCCCTGGCCTATCTCAATGCAGCCGAAGAACAACTCAAGGAAGCGGCGACCCTGGTCAAGGGCAGCCGTGACAACCTGATCGACAAGCTCTCTGGCGTACTGGAACGCAACCGCCAGCTGGAAAAACAGCTGGAGCAATTGCAAGCCAAGGCAGCCAGTGCGGCGGGCGACGACTTGTCGGCCTCGGCACTGGACATCAAGGGCGTGAAGGTTTTGGCCGTACGCCTGGATGGTCAGGACGGCAAGGCGTTGCTGGCCTTGGTCGATCAGTTGAAGAACAAGCTCGGCCGCGCAGTGATCCTGCTCGGCAGTGTCCATGAGGAAAAGGTCGTATTGGTTGCCGGTGTAACCAAAGACCTGACTGGCCAACTCAAGGCCGGTGATTTGATGAAACAAGCCGCCGCGGCAGTGGGCGGGAAGGGCGGTGGTCGTCCGGACATGGCGCAAGGCGGTGGTGTTGACGCTGGTGCCCTGGACGCGGCCCTGGCCCTGACCGTGCCGTTTGTCGAGGCCGGCATTTAAGGCGCTGTTAATGAGCCCATGGTCTAGTCATGGGCTTGCTGAGGTGCTGGAAGATTTGTTTATTGGGCGCCCCTTTACGGGCTGAGGCGGCTTAGAAATGGCTTTGATCGTACAGAAATTTGGAGGCACCTCGGTCGGCTCTGTCGAAAGAATCGAGCAGGTCGCCGACAAGGTTAAGAAATTCCGCGATGCCGGCGACGACCTGGTAGTGGTGCTGTCGGCCATGAGCGGCGAGACCAATCGCCTGATCGACCTGGCCAAGCAAATCAGTGGCGACCAGCAACCGGTTCCGCGTGAACTGGATGTGATCGTTTCCACCGGTGAGCAGGTAACGATTGCCCTGTTGGCCATGGCGCTGAACAAGCGTGGCGTGCCTGCTGTGTCCTATACCGGCACCCAGGTGCGGATCCTGACGGACAGCGCGCACAATAAAGCGCGCATCCTGCAGATTGACGACCAGAAGATTCGTGCCGACCTGAAGGCCGGTCGCGTGGTGGTTGTCGCCGGTTTCCAGGGTGTTGATGAGCAAGGCAACATCACGACACTGGGGCGTGGTGGCTCCGACACCACCGGTGTGGCGCTGGCGGCAGCCCTGAAGGCTGACGAATGCCAGATCTACACGGATGTTGATGGCGTCTATACCACCGATCCGCGCGTCGTGTCCGTGGCCCAGCGCCTGGACAAGATCACCTTCGAAGAGATGCTGGAAATGGCCAGCCTCGGGTCCAAGGTGTTGCAGATTCGTGCGGTGGAGTTCGCCGGCAAGTACAACGTACCGCTGCGCGTATTGCACAGCTTCAAAGAGGGTCCGGGCACCCTCATTACTATTGATGAAGAGGAATCCATGGAACAGCCGATCATTTCCGGCATCGCCTTTAATCGCGATGAAGCCAAGCTGACCATCCGTGGCGTGCCAGACACCCCGGGCGTGGCCTTCAAGATCCTCGGCCCGATCAGTGCCGCGAATATCGAAGTCGACATGATCGTGCAGAACGTTGCGCACGATAACACCACCGACTTCACCTTCACCGTGCACCGCAATGAGTACGACGCGGCGGAACGTATCCTGCAGAACACCGCGAAAGAGATCGGTGCCCGTGAAGTGGTGGGTGACACCAAGATCGCCAAGGTATCGATCGTCGGTGTTGGCATGCGCTCCCATGCGGGTGTTGCCAGCCGCATGTTCGAGTCCCTGGCCAAGGAAACCATCAATATCCAGATGATCTCCACTTCGGAGATCAAGGTGTCGGTGGTGATCGAAGAGAAGTACCTGGAGCTGGCTGTGCGTGCATTGCACACCGCTTTCGAACTGGACGCGCCGGCCCGACAGGGCGAGTAACGCGTTGCCAGAAAGGCGCGGTTGACCCGCGCCTTTCTTTTTTGTCGGGCGAGGGCGCAGGCCTGTTCTTTTGCCCGTGCTCGACAATACTTAGGCATGCAGGGCCATGGCCGCAGGGTTATGGGCTCAAGGCCTTTTTTTGCAGACTGTTGTTCCCGAAATGAAATGCGTGAGGAGAAAGGTATGCTGATTCTGACTCGCCGATGCGCAGAAAGCCTGATTATTGGTGATGGCGAAATCACCGTGACCGTGCTCGGCGTCAAAGGCAATCAAGTACGGATTGGGGTCAATGCCCCCAAAGAGGTGGCTGTCCACCGTGAGGAAATCTACTTGCGGATCAAGAAAGAGAAGGACGACGAACCAAGCCATTAATTTTTATCGTTTTTTATGTTTGCAAACGGGGAAGAAGCTGGTTAATATACGCCCCGTGTTGCGGAGAGCTGGCCGAGTGGCCGAAGGCGCTCCCCTGCTAAGGGAGTACACCTCAAAAGGGTGTCGGGGGTTCGAATCCCCCGTTCTCCGCCATTATTTGCTTAGTACGTTGCAATCTGGTTTTTTCGCTAAGTTGTTGAAATTAAACGAAAAAATAGCTTTACATAGAGATTGAACGGCCTATAATGCGCGGCAACAAATGCACTCGTAGCTCAGCTGGATAGAGTACTCGGCTACGAACCGAGCGGTCACAGGTTCGAATCCTGTCGAGTGCACCATTTAAGAGTTAGTTGCAGCGATGCAGGTAGCTTGGCTCCAACCAGTTGTGATCTGGTCTAAAAACACAATCTGCACTCGTAGCTCAGCTGGATAGAGTACTCGGCTACGAACCGAGCGGTCACAGGTTCGAATCCTGTCGAGTGCACCATACAAACAAAAAGCCCGCCTAGTGCGGGCTTTTTGCCGTCTGGGGTTTTTGTTTTCGAGCTGTCGGGCAGGCATTGTTCTGTAGGATTTGTCTCGGCTTGGTATGTTTTTCTCTCGCCCATGTGTTTTCTTTTCTGTCGGTGTCGTCGCAGTTTCATACGTGCGGCCAATACTCAGCTTTGTGGCGCAAGCACTTGTTCTTTCCAGTTTTTTAACGTTTGAAGCGGCCGGGCGTGTATCATTGCGCCCGTCAGCCCCGCCGGGGCTTGTGGAATACCTCCATGGACTTACCCAGTAGTTACTCAGTACCCCGCTTTACCAATCATGAATTGACTGATTGATCCTTCCGGCGTGCCCCGCTGCTGGGAGTGGAGTTCGCCTATGACCGAAGTAGAAGTAAAGAAAACACAAGAAAGCCTGCAGGATCGCCTGGCGCAAGTTGTCGAGCTGCTGCATCGCCAGCGCGTGGTCGAAGATCTGACCCATCGCCAGGAAGGCCCTCATCAAGACCGGGTCGAGAACCTGGTCCATCGGCAGAATCTCGTCGAATTGCAGCGCAAGCTCGATGACCTGCACTCTGCCGACGTTGCCTACATCCTTGAAGCCCTGCCGCTGGACGATCGTCTGACGCTTTGGCAGTTGGTCAAGGCTGATCGCGATGGCGACATCCTCCTCGAAGTCTCCGACTCGGTGCGTGAAACCCTGATCGCCGACATGGACGATCACGAGCTCCTGGCTGCGGCCAAGGAGATGGACGCCGACGAACTGGCCGACCTGGCCCCTGAACTGCCCCGTGATGTTGTCCATGAGCTGATGGAGACCCTCGACGGCCAGCAGCGTGAGCGAGTGCGCTCCGCGTTGTCCTATGACGAGGAGCAGGTCGGTGCGCTGATGGACTTCGAAATGGTGACCATCCGTGAGGATGTCAGCCTGGAAGTGGTTCTGCGTTACCTGCGGCGCCTCAAGGAGCTGCCGGGGCACACCGACAAGCTGTTTGTGGTCGACTACGAGGGCATCCTCAAGGGCGTGCTGCCGATCAAGCGTCTGCTGGTCAATGATCCGGACAAACAGGTCGCCGAGGTCATGGCCAGCGACCCGGTGAGCTTTCATCCTGATGAAGACGCCTACGATGCCGCCCAGGCATTTGAGCGTTATGACTTGATTTCGGCCCCGGTGGTCGACAAGAACGGCAAGCTTATTGGCCGTTTGACCATCGACGAGATGGTCGACCTGATCCGTGAAGAAAGCGAAAACGAAGTCCTCAACATGGCGGGTCTGCGTGAAGAGGAAGATATTTTTGCGTCAGTCTGGCGATCCCTGAGCAACCGTTGGGCGTGGCTGGCGGTCAACCTGGTCACTGCGTTCATTGCATCGCGGGTGATCGGCCTGTTTGAAGGTTCTATCGAGAAGTTGGTGGCGCTGGCAGCGCTGATGCCTATCGTGGCCGGTATTGGTGGCAACTCGGGTAACCAGACCATCACCATGATCGTGCGGGCGATGGCCCTGGATCAGGTGAGTACGGGTAATACCTCGCGCCTGATGCGCAAGGAATTGGCGGTGGGCCTGATCAATGGTCTGGTGTGGGGGGGTGTCATCGGCATAGTGGCCTACCTGCTATATGGCAGTTGGTCCCTGGGCGTGGTGATGACGGCGGCCATGACCCTCAACCTGTTGCTGGCGGCGTTGATGGGGGTATTGATCCCCATGACCCTGGCGCGACTTGGGCGCGACCCGGCGATGGGCGCCAGTGTGATGATCACGGCCATGACCGACAGTGGTGGTTTCTTCATCTTCCTGGGGCTGGCGACGATCTTCCTGCTCTGATCTGCGGCTCGCTTCCCCTTGCTCGCGAAAAGCGTTGACGATAACGCGGGGCACCCATAGAAAATCGGTGCCCTTGAGTTTTTCGCGAGCAGGCTCGCTCCTACATTCCAGGCAAAAAAAAGCCAGCGCAAGGCTGGCTTCAGCTTTCAGTTGCCGATTATTCGGCTTCTGCAGCTGCCTCAACGTCATGGGCAATCAGCGACACAAGCGCATTTTGCTGACGGTGGGACAGTTGGCGAAACCGCTGCAGCAGCTCGCGCTCGTGCAGTGACAGCTCCGGGCTGTCCATGCGCATGCTCAGTTCGTCACCCAGCGCGCCTTCCTGAATAAGGCTTTGCTCCATGCGCGCGATGATTTCAGAGTTCATGCTGCGGTGATGATTGCGAGCCACCTCGGCAATGCGTTCCCGCATTCCGTCTGGCAGACGTACGACGAACTTGTCAGCCGTACGGCTGGAATAAATTGCCTGTTTCAATGGGCGCATATATTTAACCGGTTAGTTCAGGGGAGCGGTTTTTGGAATTGGCCGCAAGATGTGTGTTAGGACAAGGCTTGCGGACAAATGTTCAACCTGAATTGCAAAGAGGCCGCATCATGCCTCAAATTTGCCAGTTACTTGGCGTCAATTCTGTGACAAATATTGAACTTCCTACAGGCGTTATGCCAGTACTCATTTTCAAATTTGCGGACTGGTTGGAAAACTTTTCTGCGGGGTAATCTGGTTGTTGGTCAGCCCGCAGGCTCTCGATGCAAGAGGGGTTTCGGGCGCACATCCTATAGCAATATGGCCTTTTGCCCTTAATTTTAAGACTAGTGGCAAATGGCCGATTTGCGAGCCGAGGCGACATAAGGTCGAGGGAATATTGGCAGGGTGTCAATCTGTCGTCGCGGGGTGTTCAGCGCAGGATGGGGTCGAATTTGAAGCGGCGTCCGACGATCACGGCTATCGCCAGCGCGGTTGCAAATACAGCGCAGGCGCCCAGGCAAAGGGCTTGCCAGTCGGTCGATGAGGTATTGAGCCCCAGGATGCCCGTGGAAAGGGTCAGGATGAGAAACAGCCAGGCGGGCTTGGTCATGATGGGTTCGCTTAGAAAATCAAGTGTTCAGAAGAACCGGCAGCCTGTGCATCCTGTGTCAGTTGAACCGAGGGTTGGCCGTTGGCTGTCATGACGGCCAGTTGAGGTCGTTGCTGGGTCTGGTGGCTGCCCGTGTGGCTGAACTGTGCAGTATCACTGTCGTTGCTGGGTTGGAAGTGGAACGTCACCAGCACGGCCAAGGCCAGGGCGTTGAGGATCAGGAGTGTACTGTTCATGGGTGTTTCCCCGTGTTCATTGGCAGGACAGTGTTATAAGCATAAAGAGTGCAGTCATCGTGCCAGCTAGTATTTTGAGTAAAGTACTTTAAAAACAAATGCTTAGGTTGATCTCAAAAGTATGGCTCATTGCAATATGCAATGATGGCATTTCGCACTGATGCATTTTGCACGATAGGGTGTCAGACCTGTGGACGAAGGCTTATCGCTGGCGGGGCGGGAAGAGGGCTTGCGCCTAAAAAGCTGACGGACGACATGACAAAACTCACCTCGGCCGTTAACATGCACGCCGTCCGTCGCAACGCCACTTGGCTGCGTGCCTGTCATTAGTCCCAGTAGCTCAATTGGATAGAGCATCCCCCTCCTAAGGGGAAGGTTGGCCGTTCGAACCGGCCCTGGGACACCATTTGCAGTCTCGTCTCCACCCCGACCGAGATGTTGAAAAACCCCGATCAGAATGTTCTGGCGGGGTTTTTTTATGGGTGGCTGTTTTCTTGGCCGTTTGGCCAGTGCTTTCGGGCTGGCTGGCGAGATATATTGTCAGGACCTGTATCTGTCCCTTGTCGGAGTGCGTCAGACACTCGCTTGCAGGCGAAGGAACTGTTGGGTGTCGAGTTCATCGAAGGCTGCATGCTTCGAAGATCCCGAGGTTTTCCTGTTTGTCGGATCAAAATACCCCCGGGTGCCTGTGTCGTTGGGTGCCTGGGTTTAACGACGCTTTGTCCTCAGGCTAGTGTGAATAGCCTGACACCCACCGCAAGGAGCCGCTCGGACCGCCGATGCGCCAGATCTGGAAATCTTTTCGAGCCCTTTATTTCGCCTCCTTGATGATGCTGATTGGCTCCGGCTTGCTCAGTACTTACCTGGCCTTGCGCCTGGCGGCTGATAATGTCGACAGCCTGTGGGTCGGTGCGCTGATGGCGGCCAACTATTTTGGCCTGGTGCTGGGGGGCAAGATCGGGCATCGCCTGATCGCCCGCGTGGGGCATATCCGGGCCTACGCCACCTGTGCCGGGATTGTCGGTGCCGCGGTGCTGGGGCATGGCCTGGTGGATTGGCTGCCGGCCTGGATCGTGCTGCGGATCATCGTCGGCCTGGGCATGATGTGCCAATACATGGTTATCGAGAGCTGGCTTAACGAGCAGGCGGATGCCAAGCAGCGCGGCGTGGTCTTCAGCGGTTACATGATCGCGTCCTACCTGGGGCTGGTGCTGGGCCAGTTGATTCTGGTCATGCATCCCCAGTTGGGGCTTGAGCTGCTGATGCTGGTGGCGTTGTGTTTTGCCCTGTGCCTGGTGCCAGTCGCCATGACCCGGCGTATTCACCCCGCGCCGTTGCATCCGGCGCCCATGGAGCCGCGCTTCTTTATCAAGCGGGTACCGCAATCCCTGAGTACGGTGTTGGGTGCTGGCCTGATTGTGGGCTCTTTCTACGGTTTGGCGCCGTTGTACGCGTCCCAGCAGGGGTTGAGTACCGAGCAGGTCGGTCTGTTCATGGGTAGCTGCATTTTTGCTGGCCTGTTGGTGCAATGGCCATTGGGCTGGCTGTCGGATCGCTATGACCGGGCGTTGCTGATTCGCTGTTTTGCCCTGTGCCTGGCCGTGGCGGCATTGCCGCTGGCGATCATGACCCGGGTGCCGCTGGAAGTGCTGTTTGTGGCCGGCTTCCTGTGCTCGCTGGTGCAGTTCTGTCTCTATCCGTTGGCCGTGGCTTTTTCCAACGACCACGTCGAGGGTGATCGCCGGGTGTCGCTCACTGCGATGTTGCTGGTGACCTATGGGGTGGGCGCGAGTATCGGGCCGTTGCTGGCTGGTGTGGTGATGAAGCTGTTTGGCAACCAGATGCTCTATGCGTTCTTCAGCTTGTGCGCATTGATCCTGGTCTGGCGCATTCGCCCCAAGGCTGTGACCAACCTGCATCAGGTGGACGACGCGCCGCTGCATCACGTGGCGATGCCCGACAGTATGTCCAGCTCGCCCTTGGTGGCGGCCCTCGACCCGCGTGTAGATGAGCAGGTGGTCCAGGACCAGATGCAAACGACCGTGCCTGAACCTGCGCCCGAAGCTGAGCCTGAGGTAGAGCCACAACCTGAATCCGAGCCGCCGGAGCATCCCGACCCGGATGATCATCCGCATGACCTGAGCCGGGCCCGTCCCTGAAACAAAAAAAACGGGCAGTTCCCCAAGGAACTGCCCGTTTTTTTGTGCCGCGCGTTTGGCGCTTACATGTCGTCGTCTTTATCGAACCGTCGCGCCTCGCGCTGCAGTTGGTAGACAAAACGCTCGACTTGGCGCTGCACCAGGCCACTCATGTTGTGGAAGCGCACACCGGCAAAGGTGGTGTTGATCTTTTCTTCGAAGTGCAGGTAACGCAACTCCACCGCGGTGGTCATGCTGCCGAAGGGCAGGGCGGCGATAAAGCGGTCATAGACCTGGCCCAGTTGCAGGCGCTCGGAGATGTCACCTTCAAAACGCAACTTGCAGCCGGTGGCGGAAATATCCAGCAACTTGCCGCTGATAGGCGCCTTGAGTTTATCGCCGCCCATTTCGATATTCACCAGTTGCGCCAGTTTCAGCGCCGCACGAAAGGCGTTGCGGCGCTGATGGTAGACCACTTCTTCAGGCAGGCTGCCCTTGTAGATGCGGTGGCCGTCCAGGGCGCCGATGGTCAGGGCGCCATTGCTCTCCCAGGCCACGCGCACGCCTTCGTGAAAGCCTTCGATGCGAAAGGCTTCGCCATTCTCCAGGTAGCGTTCACCTTCGGGTGGAATCATCTCGTCCAGGCTCAGCGTCTTGCTGTCCTTGTCGACATCCACCAGGTAGCTCTGGAAGCGCTGGTTGCGTTCGTGGAAGGTGATGATCAGGGGGTCGTGGCTCTCTTGCAGCAGCCGCAAGGTGCCGGCAATTTCCAGAGGTGTGGTAAGGACCTTGGGTGGCTGCGGAGCATCTTCCGCGCTAAGGGTGTTGAACACGGCTCTTCCATCTCCAGACAAAATACGACTACACGCAAGAACCGGCATTTTGCCAGCATGTGGCGCGCCTTGATAGGGCGCGCGATAAACCGGCGTCAGGCTTGGCTGAGGGTGCTGGGCTTGACCAGCCGGGAAGTGGAACCCTGGGCGTTGTACAGTGCTGGAGGTTCGCCGCCATGCAGGATGCGCAACTGGTTGGCGGTGGTAGCTTGTTGCAGTTGGATCGACTGGCCGTTGAGTACATTGGCCTCTTGGCAGTTGATCAACAACTGATTGAGCGCGGTGCTCTGGGCCAGCAACTGGTCACCGACCGAAGAATGGCTGGCCAACTGCTCCAGGCCGCTGTGGTCGGCGGGCAGGCCCAGGCTGAGCAGGATCTGGCTGCGTTTCTGGCCGTGTTGTTCAAGCAGGATGATCAGCGATTGCTTGCGTGCCAGGATGTCTTCCAGCAGGCGCATGTCGCGCCCGCACAGGGCCACGAATTCGTCTTGAAGCAGCTCCAGCAGGTGTTGCGCGGGAGCCAGGTCTTCAGTGATCAGTTGCAGCAGATTTTCGTCGTGCATGGCTGGCCTTGGGTTTTAAGCGTCCAAAAGCCCGGCGCAGGCCTTTGCCTAGCGCTCGGCTTTGATGATTTTGCTGGCTAAACGGTCGTTGTCGATCTGATAGCTGCCATCGGCAATCGCCTGCTTCAACTCGGCCACACGGGCTTTATTGACAACCGGCTGATCGCGCAGCGAGTCCGTGATCTTCTGCAACTGTTGAGCCTCATTGCTCAAATGCACCGATTCGCCACTTTGGGTCGATGCGGTTTGTTCTGCCTTGGCGGGCAGCGCCGGGGCCTTGGCTTCAACGCTGTCCTTGGCCGCGCTGGTGCGCGTGCCGCCGGGCGTTGGCTGGGCGTTATTCAATCGGCTGAAATCAATGACCATGTTAAAAAACCTCTGGGTATTTGGACGCTTGCCATGTTTTCGGCCATACCCGGACAAACTTTAGGCTCGATCGACAATAAACCTATGCACAGCGACATCGTGTGCACAGTGTAGGAAAAGCCAGCGTCCCACGCCAGTGATCTATAGCGCGACCTCCACTTGGCCCGGGGCCGTTACCCGGGCTTTGATCACGCGCTTGGAATTGAGGTTTTTCACGCGGATCTGCTCGCTCATCCCGCCATTGGCCAGGGCTTCCCCCGGCATTTTCACGTTCAGGCCGCCACTGCTGGCGGATATCACCACATGGTCACCTTTGCGCACGACTTCAGCCTGTTCCAGGTGAACCAGGGTGATGACTTGGTCGGTGACCATTGGTCGGGTCAGTTTTTGCCCCACGGCCTGGTCCACCGAGGTGAGGTAGCCCTGGCTGATCTGGCTGATGTCTCGTTCACGCAGGGCAACGTCTTCAAAACCGATGATGCCGGTGCGCTTGAGTGGGCGGGTGACGGTCACTACGTCGCGAAACAGTCGGACCTGAGCTGGTACGAACACGGTCCAGGGCGAGCTGCCGTCGCAGCGTACGCGCACGGTCACACGGCCAATGGGTTGGGCCGGGCTTTCCAGGGAACCTGTCAATTCCTTGTCGCACATGGGCATGCGCAAGCGTGGGTCCAACTGGTTGACCTGGATTTCATAACGGCCCGGTGTCTGGGTGGTCGCCAGATAATCTTCTACAGTGAACTCAAGAAAGCCTTGAGTGACGCCGATAAGCAGATCAGGCAAGGTGACGTTGTCGGCACGGGCCTGATGGCCTGTGCCCAAGGCAAGCAACGCCAACGCCATCCAGGCGCAGAGTAATCTGCGGTACTGTGGCGAGCGAAGGCGTCGGGAAACTGTCGTTTTGATGTCCATGGCCAATAAAAAGCAAAGCGCGTGCCGTTTCGTGTTGGGTGCGCGTCGTACCCGTAAGTTTTGTAGCGTAGGAGTCTGGGCATGGCGGGTGTAATGGATTCAGTGAACCAGCGCACACAGCTGGTAGGGCAGAATCGCCTGGAGTTGTTGCTGTTTCGACTCGATGGCAAGCAGCTATATGGCATCAACGTCTTCAAGGTGCGGGAGGTGCTGCAATGCCCCAAGCTCACCATAATGCCCAAGTCCAACCCGGTCGTGTGTGGCGTGGCCAACATCCGTGGTGCGACGATTCCAATTCTTGACCTGGCGATGGCCACCGGTTCGCCTGGCTTGCAGGATCGCGAAAACCCGTTTGTGATCATCACCGAATACAACACCAAGACTCAGGGTTTCCTGGTGCGCTCGGTGGAACGTATCGTCAACATGAACTGGGAAGAAATCCATCCACCACCCAAGGGCACCGGGCGCGATCACTACCTCACGGCAGTGACGCGGGTCGATAACCAGTTGGTGGAAATCATCGACGTGGAGAAGATCCTGGCGGAAGTGGCGCCGACTTCGGAGCATATTTCGGTAGGCGTCGTGGATGAACAGACCCAGCAAAAGGCCGTGTCCTTGCGGGTGTTGACGGTGGATGACTCCTCGGTGGCGCGCAAGCAGGTGTCCCGTTGCCTGCAGACCGTCGGTGTGGAAGTGGTGGCGCTCAATGATGGTCGCCAGGCCCTGGACTATCTGCGCAAGCTGGTCGATGAAGGCAAGAAGCCGGAAGAAGAGTTCCTGATGATGATTTCCGACATCGAGATGCCGGAAATGGACGGCTACACCCTCACGGCCGAGATACGCAACGACCCACGCATGCAAAAATTGCATATCATCCTGCATACTTCATTGTCCGGTGTATTCAACCAGGCAATGGTCAAGAAGGTCGGTGCCGATGACTTCCTGGCCAAATTCCGTCCTGATGACCTGGCCTCCCGGGTCGTCGAACGGATCAAATCTGCAGATCACGGCTAGGGGCTTTCTCCCTGGCGGTCACACGAGTTAAGAGGCGGTTTCATTGTCTACGGGTAATTTGGATTTCGAACAGTTCCGGGTATTCCTGGAAAAAGCCTGTGGCATATTGCTCGGTGAAAACAAGCAATATCTGGTATCAAGCCGTCTCAACAAATTGATGGAACAGCAGGGCATCAAGTCCCTGGGCGAGCTGGTGCAGCGCATCCAGGGCCAGCCGCGCAGCGGGCTCAAGGAAATGGTGGTCGACGCCATGACCACCAACGAAACCCTGTGGTTTCGTGACACCTATCCCTTTGAGGTGCTCAAGAACAAGGTCTTGCCCGAGGCAATCAAGGCCAGCCCTGGCCAGCGCTTGCGCATCTGGTCGGCGGCGTGTTCGTCGGGGCAGGAACCATATTCGCTGTCGATGTCCATCGATGAGTTCGAGCGGACCAACATGGGTCAGTTGAAGGCCGGGGTGCAAATTGTTGCCACTGACTTGTCCGGCACCATGCTGACCAACTGCAAGACCGGTGAGTACGACAGCCTGGCCCTGGGGCGCGGTTTGTCCCAGGAGCGCCTGCAGCGTTACTTCGACCCCAAGGGCGCCGGCCGCTGGGCGATCAAGGCGCCGATCAAGAGTCGCGTGGAGTTCCGCTCGTTCAACCTGCTGGACAGCTACGCCAGCCTCGGCAAGTTCGACATCGTGTTTTGCCGCAACGTTTTGATCTACTTCTCGGCTGAAGTGAAGAAAGACATCCTGTTGCGCATCCATGGCACGCTCAAGCGTGGTGGTTATCTGTTCCTCGGTGCGTCCGAGGCGCTGAACGGCTTGCCGGATCATTACCAGATGGTGCAGTGCAGCCCGGGCATTATCTACCAGGCCAAATAGCGTCCAACCCAAAATGTGGGAGCGGGATTGTGTGGGAGCGGGCTTGCTCGCGAAGGCGGTGTGTCAGTCAAGTATCAACCAACTGATCTACCGCCTTCGCGAGCAAGCCCGCTCCCACATTTGTTTGTGTCACACCTTGGATAGCGGCAACGCTCGTTGCCGCTTTACTGGCGCTTCGCGGAAAGCGCTTGCCGCTTTTCCGCCATTGCCGCCGGCAATACCTCCCTAACCCCCTGATTTATTAGGCCTGACAAAGCTGGCATGGCGCTTGCTATATCCCTGTTACGAAAAGCAGGTCAGCCCTAAAGGTCTCCGCCATGAGCATCAGCTTCGATAAAGCGCTCGGTATCCACGAACAAGCCCTGGGCTTCCGCGCCCAGCGTGCCGAAGTCCTGGCTAACAACATCGCCAACGCCGATACCCCGAACTACAAGGCTCGGGACCTGGACTTTGCTGCCGTGCTCGCCGCACAGAGTGACAAGACCAAGAACGGTTCCTTCGCCTTGAACATGACCAATAACCGTCATATCGAAGCGCAGGGCCTGAGCAATGGCGACGAGTCGCTGATGTATCGCACGCCGATGCAGCCGTCGATCGACCAGAACACGGTCGATGCGCAGTTGGAGCAATCGAACTACGCCGAGAACTCGGTGAACTTCCAGGCCAGCTTCACCCTGCTCAACAGCAAATTCAAAGGGCTGATGTCAGCCCTGCGCGGAGAGTAAGTCATGTCTCTATCCAGTGTTTTCAATATTGCCGGTAGTGGCATGAGCGCCCAGACCACGCGTCTGAACACGGTCGCCAGTAACATTGCCAACGCCGAAACGGTGTCGTCGAGCATCGACCAGACCTACCGTGCCCGGCACCCGGTCTTCGCCACCATGTTCCAGGGCGCTCAGAGCGGTGGCAGCGAATCGTTGTTCCAGAATCAGGATGCTGCGGGCCAGGGCGTCCAGGTGTTGGGTGTGGTCGAAGACCAGAGCAACCTCGATGCGCGCTACGAACCCAATCACCCCGCCGCGAATGAAAAGGGGTACGTGTACTACCCCAACGTCAACGTGGTCGAGGAAATGGCTGACATGATTTCCGCCAGTCGCTCGTTCCAGACCAACGCGGAAATGATGAACACCGCCAAAGCCATGATGCAGAAGGTCCTGACCCTGGGTCAGTGATAAGGGGCGCTAAAGAATGTCCGTCACTAACGATGTGTCGAGTCAGTCGACGATCCAGAGTCTGTTCGACTCCAAGGTCAAGGATGCCAAGGCCAACCAGGGCAACCTGGCCGATACCGCCAAGGCCGCCTCGGGTAACCAGTCCCTGGGCAAGGATGCGTTCCTGCAACTGCTGGTTACGCAGTTGAAGAACCAGAACCCGCTGTCGCCCCAGGATAACGGCGCGTTCGTGGCGCAACTGGCGCAGTTCAGCAGCCTGGAAGGCATCAACACGTTGAACGACTCGGTGAACACCATCACCGGCAACTACAAGTCGTCGCAGGCACTGCAAGCGTCGTCGCTGGTAGGGCGCTCGGTCATTATCGAAACCGGCAAGGCCATGGTCGATACGAGCAAGAGCTTCACCGGCTCGGTCGCCGTGGGTTCGTCGGTGGGCAACGTCACCGTCAAGGTCACCGACAAGGACGGCAAGCTGGTCAAGACTATCGAGCTGGGCGCCCAGAGCGCCGGCAAGTCGGACTTTATCTGGGACGGCAAGAACGAAGCGGGCGAGAAGCTTGATTCCGGCACCTACACCTTCGCGGCAAGCACCAAGAATGATGCTGGTGATTCGGTTGCCCTGAAAACCTCGCTGCCGGCCACGGTCACCAGTGTGACCTTGAGCCAGACCGGCGGCGAAATGCTGCTCAATCTTTCTGGCGGCATGGGCAGCATCAAGCTGTCGCAAATTCAGACTATCGGTACATAGAGCCGGCTAAATACGGCAAGAGGAGAGAAACATGTCTTTTAATATCGGCCTTAGCGGCCTCTATGCGGCCAACAAACAACTGGACGTGACCGGCAACAACATCGCCAACGTCGCGACCACCGGCTTCAAGTCGTCCCGTGCAGAGTTCGCTGATATCTACGCGGCGTCCCGGTTGGGCACTGGCAACAAAACCATCGGTACAGGCGTCAACCTGGCCGCCGTTTCCCAGCAGTTCACCCAGGGTGAAGTGACCAGCAGCGGTGGCTTGCTGGACATGGGCATCCAGGGTGGTGGCTTCTTCGTGCAGAAGGGCAGTGACGGTTCGCTGGAATATACGCGTAACGGCTCGTTCAAGCCGGACAAGGATGGCTACATCACCAACAACACCGGCACTTCGCGCCTGCAGGGCTATGCGGCCGATGAAGACGGCAAGATCACCAAGAGCGGCCTGACCGATCTGCGGATCAACCTGTCCAACTTGCCGCCGAAAGCGTCGACCAAGGTTGATTCGACCAGCAACCTGAACTCTTCGAAGCCGGTGATCGACCAGGCGACCAGTCCTTTTGATCCAACGGTAGCGACCTCGTTTACCGAGCAATACGGCACCACGTTGTATGACACTCAAGGCAACGCCCATGAGATGGTGCAGTACATGGTGAAAACCGGCTCCAACACCTGGAAGTCCTACACCCTGATCGATGGCCGCAACCCTGACGGTACACCGGTCAAGGGCACTGGCGCGGTTGCTCCGGTGGCCTCGACGGTGACATTTGATACCGCGGGTGCGTTGAAGGGGATTGTCACCCCGCCAAGTACCGTATCCAACACCACCCTGACCATCAGCAACTGGAAGCCGGGCGTCATGGATAATGGCGTATGGAACCCGGACAACGGCGCTGCCGCCAACCCGGGTGGTATTGCGATCAATATGTCCAGCATCACCCAGTACAACTCGGCCAGCTACCGCAACCCGCCGATTACCGATGGCTACGCCACCGGCGAAATCACCGGGCTGAAAATCGACGGCAGCGGCGTACTGTTCGCCACCTTCAGCAACCAGCAAAGCAAGGCCATTGGTCAGATTTCCTTGGCCAGCTTCAACAACGAACAAGGCCTGCAGCCTGCCGGTGGCACCACCTGGAAAGAAACCTTCGCCTCGGGCCAGCCTGGCTACGATGCACCAGAAGCCGGAACTCTGGGGTCGATCGTGGCCAACTCCCTGGAGAACTCCAACGTCAACCTGACCAATGAGCTGGTGGACCTGATCAAGGCCCAAAGCAACTACCAGGCGAACGCCAAGACCATCTCCACCCAGAGCACCATCATGCAGACCATCATTCAGATGACGTGATGCGCTAGCGCTGCACAAGAAGCCCCTCTTCGGAGGGGCTTTTTTGTGGGCACAGGAAAAGAGTCCGCCGTGGATTGAGTTACGCGCAGAAAAATGTGAGGAGGAACGCCTTGGCCCCGACGCACCAATGATTGGACAAGAGCCCATGAGGCTCATCCATCAAGAGGAGGGCTTGGTATGTGGGGAGCAGGAGTGTCCGCGCCAGATGCTGGGCGCATTAACTTTGTACCGGCAGTTGCGCGTAAGGAGTCTGCTCCTGCCGGGCCTGTTGGCGAATTGCCTGCGGTCAAGACCTTGCTCGGTCAGCTGTTTGATGCCGAGCAAGCAGGCAAGACCCAGACGGCTCAGGATCTGCGCGATAAGTTGAATGATCTGCGTCAGAAACTGGGTGATGAGAAATTCAAGGAAACGCTTAACAAGCTGACTCAGGAAGCGGATGACAAGTTTCTTGAGTTTCTCAAACGGATGTTGGACGAATGGTTTCCCAGTGATGGTGTAACGCCACCACCACCCAAGGGCGGCGGTGGCGGTGGCGGTGGCGGTGGGGTGAAGCCGGGAGGGTTTGGTCCCTCCGAGGCCATGGGTAATAAGCCGGTTACCGAAGGCTCCAAGCATTTCAACTACAAGCCCGATAACAGCAAGCCAGGGGAAAAACCGAACAACATCTGGAGTGGTTTCAGCCAGGGCCCAGATGGCAACTGCGTTACCGTTTCGTCGATAAAGGCCGCAATGATGCGGTATGGCCAGAAGCCCACGGACGTCTTCAAAACGGTGAACGAGACGAGCGCAGGTTATGACGTAACCATGCGTGACGGCTTCAAGCTTTCTTTGTCCAAAGATGAGTTGAGGCAAGCGGCCACGCACGCGCACTTCAAGGGTGATGATCCGGCGATGATGACTGATGCCAACGTTCTGTACGCTGCGAGTGCCAAGCGGGCGCAGATGGAAAACAACGACGGTACGGCTGGACACAGTTTCATGGCGGCGATGAACAGCCTCAACGATGGTGAGCACTCTCGTGAGGGCCTGGATCGCTTGGGGCTGAAGGGGCTTTACAGGCCGGCTACGGATGCCGACTTGAGAAGCAGTAAGGTGGGGACGGTTGAATATAATGGTCATTCGATGGCCGTGATCGACGGTCGCATCGAGTTGTGGGGGAAGCGAGGCAGCGTGCCTCAGTCGGGTATAGCGACCGTATTGATCTAGCCAGGCCAGGCAAAAAAAGCCCCCGATACGCTAGGCATATCGGGGGCTCTTTAGCCTTGAGAGGTTAAACCCAAGGCGGGCTTAGCTTATTGGCAAGCTTCGCAATCCGGCTCGTCAATCGCGCAGGCCTTTGGCACTGGTGCCGGACCGGCTGGCGCAGCAAGCACCGAATCATCACCATGGTTGCCGCTGGACACAGCGTTCAGCTTGCCGGTGTTGATGGTCGACTTCTCGGTGCTGGTCGCGGCCAGGGCACGGAGGTAGTAAGTGGTTTTCAGGCCACGGTACCAAGCCATGCGGTAGGTCACGTCCAGCTTCTTGCCCGAAGCGCCGGCGATGTACAGGTTCAGGGACTGGGCCTGGTCGATCCACTTCTGACGACGGCTGGCGGCGTCAACGATCCACTTGGTGTCCACTTCGAAGGCGGTCGCGTAGAGCTCTTTGAGTTCTTGCGGGATGCGCTCGATCTGCTGCACCGAACCGTCGTAGTACTTCAGGTCGTTGATCATGACCGAGTCCCACAGGCCGCGGGCTTTGAGGTCGCGAACCAGGTACGGGTTGATCACGGTGAATTCGCCCGACAGGTTCGATTTCACATACAGGTTCTGGTAGGTCGGTTCGATCGACTGCGAGACGCCGGTGATGTTGGCGATGGTCGCGGTCGGTGCGATGGCCATGATGTTGGAGTTACGAATGCCTTTCTGCACACGGGCACGTACCGGCGCCCAGTCCAGGGATTCTTCCAGGTCGACGTCGATGTACTTCTGGCCACGTTGTTCGATCAGGATCTGTTGCGAATCCAGCGGCAGGATGCCCTTGGACCACAGCGAACCCTGGAACGTCTCGTAGGCACCGCGCTCGTCGGCCAGGTCGCAGGAAGCCTGGATCGCGTAGTAGCTGACCGCTTCCATGGACTTGTCGGCGAACTCGACCGCAGCATCCGAACCGTAAGGAATGTGCTGCAGGTACAAAGCGTCCTGGAAGCCCATGATCCCCAGGCCGACCGGACGGTGCTTGAAGTTGGAGTTCTGCGCCTGTGGCACCGAGTAGTAGTTGATGTCGATCACGTTATCGAGCATGCGTACGGCGGTGTTGACGGTGCGTTCCAGCTTGGCGGTGTCCAGCTTGCCGTTGATGATGTGGTTCGGCAGGTTGATCGAGCCCAGGTTGCAAACGGCGATCTCGTCCTTGTTGGTGTTCAAGGTGATCTCGGTGCACAGGTTCGAGCTGTGAACCACGCCCACGTGCTGCTGCGGGCTGCGCAGGTTGCATGGGTCTTTGAAGGTCAACCATGGGTGGCCGGTTTCGAACAGCATCGACAGCATCTTGCGCCACAGGTCTTTGGCCTGGATGGTCTTGAACAGCTTGATCTTGCCTGGATACTGGGACAGGGCTTCGTAGTACTCGTAGCGCTCTTCGAAGGCCTTGCCGGTCAGGTCGTGCAGGTCTGGCACTTCCGATGGCGAGAACAGGGTCCACGGGCCGTCGTCGAAGACACGCTTCATGAACAGGTCAGGGATCCAGTTGGCGGTGTTCATGTCGTGGGTACGACGACGATCATCACCGGTGTTCTTGCGCAGCTCGATGAACTCTTCAATGTCCATGTGCCAGGTTTCCAGGTACGCACATACAGCGCCTTTGCGCTTGCCGCCCTGGTTGACCGCAACGGCGGTGTCGTTCACTACTTTGAGGAACGGTACGACGCCTTGGGACTTGCCGTTGGTGCCCTTGATGTAGGAGCCCAGTGCACGCACCGGTGTCCAGTCGTTGCCCAGGCCGCCGGCGAATTTGGACAGCATGGCGTTGTCGTGGATCGCGTGGTAGATGCCCGACAGGTCATCCGGCACGGTGGTCAGGTAGCAGCTCGACAGCTGTGGACGCAGGGTGCCGGCGTTGAACAGGGTCGGGGTCGACGACATGTAGTCGAAGGACGACAGCAGGTTGTAGAACTCGATCGCACGGTCTTCTTTGTGCTTCTCTTCGATCGCCAGGCCCATGGCCACGCGCATGAAGAACACTTGCGGCAGTTCGAAGCGGATCCCGTCCTTGTGGATGAAGTAACGGTCGTACAGGGTTTGCAGGCCCAGGTAGGTGAACTGCTGGTCGCGCTCGTGGTTGATCGCCTTGCCGAGTTTTTCCAGGTCAAAGGTGGCCAGGATCGGGTTCAGCAATTCGAATTCGATACCCTTGGCGATGTAGGCCGGCAGTGCCTTGGCGTACAGATCGGCCATTTCGTGGTGGGTAGCGCTTTCGGCGACTTTCAGGAAGCCCAGGCCTTCGGCACGCAGGGTATCCATCAGCAGGCGCGCGGTCACGAACGAGTAGTTCGGCTCACGCTCGACCAGGGTACGGGCGGTCATCACCAGGGCGGTGTTGACGTCGGTCAGGGCCACGCCGTCGTACAGGTTCTTCAGGGTTTCGCGCTGGATCAGGTCGCCGTCGACTTCTTCCAGGCCTTCGCAGGCTTCGGTGATGATGGTGTTCAGGCGGCCCAGGTCCAGCGGCGCGAACGAACCATCCGCCAGGGTGATGCGGATCGACGGGTGCGCTTGCACGGCTTCGGCGGACGGCGCGTGTACGGCACGTTCCTTGGCGCGCGAATCGCGGTAGATCACGTAGTCGCGGGCCACTTTCTGCTCGCCGGCACGCATCAGGGCCAGTTCGACCTGGTCCTGGATTTCTTCGATGTGGATGGTGCCGCCCGATGGCATGCGACGCTTGAAGGTCGCGGTGACTTGTTCGGTCAGGCGGGCAACGGTGTCGTGGATACGCGACGAAGCGGCAGCGGTGCCGCCCTCAACTGCAAGAAACGCTTTGGTGATGGCGACGGTGATTTTGTCATCGGTGTAAGGAACGACAGTGCCGTTACGCTTGATCACACGCAATTGGCCGGGCGCGGTGGCGGACAGATCCATATTCGAATCGGCGGCCTGCGGCACGGAGCCTTGCGGGTTCTCGCGAGTTGTGTCGGTTTGCATGGGGGGTTGTCTCCACATTCTATATTTATTTGGGCACCATCACGGTGCCCACCGTTCCGTCCTGAAGCACTTACAACAGGCCTTGGCCTGGCATAACAACTTCGGGACAGGAGGAAGGGAGCTGTTCGCGCCGCTTCCATGCCGAAGTCTTTGGTTCGGGGCCGGGGCCCTTCACCGTATTCCTGATGGGTGACAGTGTTTGCACTGCAACACCCGTACCGCTTTCTCCCGTTCGGGCTGGAAAACAGCAGCCATCCGCGTGCGCGGTTTGGGCTTTCGAAAAAGGTTTAAGTTCAACCAAACAGGAGCAAGAAAGCGCTTGAGTTTCTTGTCTGAATTGTGTTTGGTCTTTTCGCTTGAAACCCTACATGTAGGGTTTTTTCAGCGCCGAGCTACAAGATAATGCGTTTTGGGGGGCTTAGCAACGCACTACCTGTGGATAACGCTGTGGGTAAAATGTGTATGAAAGGTGGAATAGCCGTGTAGGCCGCAGTACTGCTGCATCGCACCGTTTGTCACCGAATATTCCAAGCTGAAAACACCCGGTTGGATTTTTGCGGGCGCGAACCCTATCACAAAAAAACACGATTACCGAATGCATTTCCTGGCTTGTGTTGCAGGGTCAGGCCATGGCTACAATCGGCCTTTATTCGTGCGATATATTGCTCACTCCACATGACAACTGTAGGAGCGAGCTTGCTCGCGAAGGGCGTCAACGATAACGCTGACTTGCTGAATGAACGCGGCGCCCTTGGTTTCTTCGCGGGCAAGCCCGCTCCTACAATAATTAGAGTTGAGGTAGCGCATGGAGCAAGAAGCCTGGCAGGTATTGATTGTCGAGGACGACCAGCGTCTGGCTGAGCTGACCCGTGACTACCTGGAAAGCAACGGCCTGCGGGTCTCCATAGAGGGCGACGGTGCCCTGGCAGTGGCGCGGATCATTGCCGAGCAGCCAGACCTGGTGATTCTTGACCTGATGCTGCCTGGCGAAGACGGCCTGAGCATCTGCCGCAAGGTGCGCGAGCGCTACGACGGAGTGATCCTGATGCTCACCGCACGTACCGACGACATGGACCAGGTCCTGGGCCTGGACATGGGCGCCGACGACTATGTGTGCAAACCCGTGCGCCCGCGCCTGCTGCTGGCGCGGATCCAGGCCTTGCTGCGGCGCAGCGAAAGCGCCGAGCCCGCCGCCCCGGAAAAACAGCGCCGGCTGCAGTTCGGCCCGCTGGTGGTGGACAACGCCTTGCGCGAAGCCTGGTTGCACGACGGTGGCATCGAACTGACCAGCGCCGAATTCGACCTGTTGTGGCTACTGGTGGCCAATGCCGGGCGCATCCTGTCCCGAGAAGAGATCTTCACCGCCCTGCGCGGGATTGGTTACGACGGCCAGGACCGCTCCATTGACGTACGCATCTCGCGGATCCGCCCGAAAATCGGCGACGACCCGATCCACCCGCGGCTGATCAAGACCATTCGCAGCAAAGGCTATTTGTTCGTCCCCGAAGCTGCCGCCGACATGCTGTCGTGAACTCGATCTTCCTGCGCATCTATGGCGGCATGTGCGCGGCGCTGATCCTGGTGGCCCTGCTCGGCGTACTGGCCCTGCACCTGCTTAATGAAGTGCGCAGTGGCCAGTACCGTGAGCGCCTGGCCCACGGCACCTTTGCCCTGATGGGTGACAACCTGCAACCGATGAGCAGTATCGAGCGCCAGCGCGCCCTGGCGGTATGGGAGCGCTTGCTGGGGATTCCCCTGGCGTTGCAGAAAGTATCCGATGCCCAGTTGGACCTGAGCCAACGCAACCGCCTGCAACGGGGCCAGGTCCTGGTGGAGCAGACCGGGCCCCATGCGGCCAGGGTCTTGCGCCTGGTCAGTGAAAAAGAGCAACTGCTGCTTACCGGCGAAGTGCAGCAGATCAGCGAGCAATTGGCCCGGGCCACCATTTATTTGCTGGCCGATGAGCTGGTGCGTTTCCCGGTGGCCGAGCAGCCACAGCGTCTGGCCGACTTGAAACACGCCAAGGGCTTTGGCTTTGAAATGCACCTGCTCAAGCTCGACGAAGCCGACATGGATGAAGACCAGCGGCGGCGCGTGGCCGAGGGCGACACGGTGATGGCCCTGGGCAAGGGCGGTGATTCAATTCGCGTGTTTGCCGGCATGGTCGGCACGCCGTGGGTCCTGGAAATCGGCCCGCTGTACCAGATGAATCCTTACCCCGCGCAATGGCTGGTGCTGATTGCATTGATTGGCCTGACCCTGATCGGCTTGATCGTGTACCTGCTGGTGCGCCAGCTGGAGCGCCGCCTGCGCGGGCTCGAAGCGGCTGCTACGCGTATCGCCAAGGGCAACCTGGAAGCGCGGGTGCCGGCGCGCGGTGCTGACTCGGTAGGGCGGCTGGCGGCGGCCTTCAATGGCATGGCCGAGCACCTGCAACGCCTGCTGGCGATCCAGCGTGAACTGGTGCGCGCGGTGTCCCATGAGCTGCGTACCCCGGTGGCGCGCCTGCGGTTTGGCCTGGAGATGATCGGCGACGCCGCCACTCCTGAAGCCCGGCGTAAATACATGGAAGGCATGGACAGCGACATCCAGGACCTCGACGGCCTGGTGGATGAGATGCTCACCTATGCGCGCCTGGAGCAGGGCTCGCCGGCCTTGAGCTTTCAAAGGGTCGACCTCAGTGCCTTGCTCGACCAGGTGATCGACGAACTCGCGCCGCTGCGGCCGGCAATTGAAGTAGCGCGCGGGGTATGCCTGTCATCGGCGCACCTGGATGCGGCCTGGGTCGACGCCGAGCCGCGCTACCTGCACCGCGCCCTGCAAAACCTGGTGAGCAATGCCATGCGCCATGCGCAGTCGCGGGTGCTGATCAGTTACCAGGTGGGCCAGGTGCGCTGCCGTATCGATGTTGAAGACGATGGCCCGGGAGTGCCGGAAAGTGCCTGGGAACGGATCTTTACGCCATTCCTGCGCCTGGACGACAGCCGTACACGCGCCTCGGGCGGGCATGGCCTGGGCCTGTCGATTGTGCGGCGGATTATCTACTGGCACGGTGGTCGGGCCTTGATCAGCAAGAGCAACAACCTGGGCGGTGCGTGTTTCAGCCTGAGTTGGCCAAGGGACCAGGACAAGGCTTGAGATAGTCATTGCAGGCAAGCCAGTTCCTACAGTTGACCGAGTACATCCTTTGGAATGCAGTCAAATGTGGGAGCGGACTTGCCCGCGATAGCTATCTATCAGGCGCCGACAGCTACCAGGCTCAACAACTGCCCCTCATTCACCGCAAACTGCCCCTCCAGCTCCTTTCCATAACACCACTCACTGGACAAATCCGTCAGCAATCGTAAGCGTAAAAATCCTGAGTCAGACCACTCCACCACCTCGGCATGCTCAAAGTAGAAGCGCTTGCGCACGATCGGGTAGAGCGCCTTGAACAGGCTTTCCTTGGCCGAAAACGTCAGGGTCACCCACTGCGCAATCTGCTCCCGTGGCCCGGCAGCCATGCGTTGCATCTCATCCGGGGTAAGGATTTCCCCGGCCAGGCGCTCGGCCCGTTCAAGTGACAGCAGGTTTTCCAGATCCATACCCAGCCCGCGCCATTGCGCCTTATGCCCGACAATGGCCGCGGCATGCCCGGTGCTGTGGGTGATCGAACCGCTGATATGGCCGGGCCACACCGGGGCGCGGTCTTCGCCGATGGCGGGGATAAAGTCCAGGCCTTCGAGCCGTTGCAAGGCACTACGGGCGCACAGCCGGCCGGCGAGAAACTCGGCCTGGCGCTTGGCTACCGAACGTTGGATGCTCGCCGGCGGCGGCACGGCGCAGCGCTGGAAGTCACTGGCCTCAAGCAGTTTTGGCTCGAAGCGCGTGCTCAGGAACACCGTGCCGGGCAAGGCGTCAGGCAATGGCCAATGGTCATCAAGTGGGGTGCAGCAGGCGGGTATTGGGTTCATGCCGGCTATTCTGCACGGGGCGGGACATACCTGGGTAGCCCGCCGGTTCAGACTGTGTTCAGTTCAACCGCCGTAAACTGCGCAAGCATACCTTCAGGGCCGCTATGATATTCCCTGCGGGACAGTGGATTGGCCTTGGAGAGTGTTATGAAATTGCTGGTTGTCGAAGATGAGGCGTTGTTGCGCCATCACCTGTTGACCCGTCTTGGCGACAGCGGTCACGTGGTCGAAGCCGTGGCCAACGCCGAAGAAGCGCTGTACCAGACCGGGCAATTCAATCATGACCTGGCGATCATCGACCTGGGCCTGCCGGGCATGGGCGGCCTGGACCTGATCCGCCAACTGCGCACCCAGGAAAAGACCTTCCCGATCCTGATCCTCACCGCACGCGGCAACTGGCAGGACAAGGTCGAAGGCCTGGCTGCCGGGGCCGATGACTACGTGGTCAAACCCTTCCAGTTCGAAGAGCTGGAAGCGCGGATGAACGCACTGCTGCGCCGCTCCAGCGGTTTTACCCAATCGACCATCGTTGCCGGCCCCTTGTTGCTGGACCTCAACCGCAAACAGGCGTCCCTGGATGAGCAACCCCTGGCGCTGACGGCCTATGAGTACCGGATCCTGGAATACCTGATGCGTCACCACCAGCAAGTGGTGGCCAAGGATCGGTTGATGGAACAACTCTATCCCGATGACGACGAGCGCGATCCGAACGTGATCGAAGTGCTGGTCGGCCGCCTGCGCCGCAAGCTCGAAGGCCCGGCCGGGTTCAAACCCATCGACACCGTGCGTGGCCTGGGCTATCTGTTTAACGAGCGCTGCCGTTGATTCGTTCTCTACGTGTACGCCTGATGCTGGCGGCCACCACCCTGGCCGTGTTGTTCATGCTCGGGCTGTTGCCGGCGATGCAGGGCGCGTTCAGCCTGGCGTTGCAGGACTCCATCGAGCAGCGCCTGGCGTCGGATGTGACCACGCTGATCTCGGCCGCACGGGTCGAAAACAACCGTTTGCTGATGCCGGCGCAGTTGCCCGACGAGCGCTTCAACCTGACCGATAGCCGCCTGCTGGGCTATATCTATGACCGCGAAGGCCACCTGGTCTGGCGTTCGCGGGCGACCCGTGAAGAAAACATCAACTACCGCCCGCGTTACGACGGGCGCGGTAACGAGTTCGCGAAGATCCGCGAGGCCAACGGCCAGGAATTCTTCGTCTATGACGTCGAGGTCAAGCTGCTGGGAGGCAAGAGCGCGGCGTTCAGTATTGTCGCGCTGCAACCGGTGCGCGAATACCAGGTGACCCTTGAAGGCCTGCGGGAAAACCTCTACCTGGGTTTCGGCGCGGCCTTGCTGGTGTTGTTGAGCCTGCTGTGGATCGGCCTGACCTGGGGCTTGCAGGCCTTGCGCCGGCTGAGCCAGGAACTGGATGAAATCGAAGGCGGCACCCGCGAGAGCCTCAGCGAGCAACACCCACGGGAGCTGCTGCGCCTGACCGGTTCCCTCAACCGTCTGTTGCACAGCGAGCGCGAGCAGCGCACCCGTTACCGTGACTCCCTGGACGACCTGGCCCACAGTCTGAAGACCCCGCTGGCGGTCTTGCAAGGCGTGAGTGAAGACATGGCCCAGCGCCCCCAGGACCTTGAGCAGGCGCGGGTCTTGCAGTCGCAGATCGAGCGCATGAGCCAGCAGATCAGCTACCAACTGCAGCGCGCCAGCCTGCGCAAAAGCGGCCTGGTGCGCCACCAGGTGCGCCTGCGTCCGGTGCTGCAAAGCCTGTGCGACACTCTGGACAAGGTCTACCGCGACAAGCGCGTGCGGGCGTCTTTTGCGTTGCCAGAGCAATGTGACGTACCCATCGAACAGGGCGCCTTGCTGGAATTGCTCGGCAACCTGCTGGAAAACGCCTACCGCCTGTGTTTGAGCGAGGTGCGCATTACCCTGGATGAAAGTCCGGATGGCGTGCGCTTGTGCATCGAAGACGATGGCCCCGGCGTGCCACCCGACCAGCGTGCGCGGATCCTGCAGCGCGGCGAGCGCCTGGATCGCCAGCATCCGGGGCAGGGGATTGGGTTGGCGGTGGTCAAGGACATCATCGAGAGCTATGGCGCGCGGCTGACCCTGGGGGATTCGCCTCTAGGGGGGGCGGCGTTCAGGATTCATTTTCCGGCTGTTTGATCTTTATTGGATTCACTGGCCTCATCGCGAGCAAGCCCGTCCAAACACCACATCCTCAACTTTCCTGTGCCCGATAAGCCCCCGGGGTCACCCCCGTCCACTTCTTGAACGCCCGGTGAAACGCCGAGGGCTCGGAAAAACCCAACTGCTCGGCAATCTCCTGCAACGACAGATCCGCCCGCCCCAGATGAAAAATCGCAATATCCCGGCGCAGCTCATCCTTGAGGGCCTGGAAGTTGGTGCTTTCCTCACGCAAATGCCGGCGCAGGGTCTGCGGGCTGATGTGCAGGTGCTGCGCCACGGCCTCCAGGTCCGGCCAGGGTGTGCGGTCGCGGCTCAGCAAGCGGCGGATCTGGCTGCTCAGGCTATGGCCTTCGTCCGGCCGGGACAGCAGGTCGGCGGGGGAACGTTCGAGGAAGTGCTTGAGGGTGCGTTCGTCCTGCAGCAGTGGCAGGTTCAGGTAGCGACTGTGGAACACCAGGCTGCTGCTGGCCGCGCTGAACACCAGCGGGCAGGGGAACAGCAGGTCGTATTCGCTGGCATGGACTGGTATCGGGTAGCTGAAGGTGGCCTGCTCCAGGCGGATGCGCTGGCCAATCAGCCAACTGCCGAGGCGATGCCAGATCACCAGCAGGGATTCGCTCAAAAAGTGGTCCGGGTCCCACAACTGCGAATCATCCAGGCTCAGGCGCGCCATGTCGCCTTCACGGCTCAGCCGCCAGCGCGGCCCCTGGGGGAACAGGCTGTAGAACAACAAGCCGCGTTGCAGCGCCTTCTCCAGCGTGCGGCAATGAATCAGCGCATGGCACATCATGGCGAAGGTGCCGCGCTTGCTCGGCCCATCGGCGAACCCCAGGTATTCGTCATCCAGGGCCTGCCACAACATCTGCAACAGCCGCGTGAACTGCTCTGGCGCAATGCGCGCGCGTGGCTCCGCCAGCAGTTCGGGGGTAATGCCCAGTTGCTGCAACAGCGTCGAGCAGTCGTAGCCGGCCCGACGCGCTCCGCCCAAGGCTGCACGGGCGTAATGACTGGCGATGGTGCGTTCGCGCATGCAGGGGCCTCGTCCATTGAGTGGCCGATGGTAGCCATCAGACCTTGGGTGGACAAGGCGGATATCCGCCAAATTGTAGGACGAGATCAGGGTGCTGGGCGGATATCCGCCACCGTTTCCAACCAGGCAAACAACCCTGAAAAGGCGTCAGCCCCCTTGGTCCAAGGGCTCCAGGGCTTTTAAGGAAAGTGGCACGCCGTTTGCGATAGGGAGTACAGACCTGCCAGCCAGCAGCTCGCCAAAACAAATCCCTCCAGTGCAGGAGGGTTCGCAATTCAAGTGTCGTGGGCAATGGCGGATATTTGCCCCACGGGACTCTTGAGGAAACTTTGCAATGACGACTCGTCAGCCGTTCTACAAAACCCTGTACTTCCAGGTAATCGTTGCCATCGTTATCGGTATCCTGCTCGGTCACTTCTACCCGCAGACCGGCGTGGCCCTCAAGCCACTGGGTGACGGCTTTATCAAGCTGATCAAAATGGTCATCGCCCCGATCATCTTCTGTACCGTTGTCAGCGGCATCGCCGGCATGCAGAGCATGAAGTCGGTGGGCAAGACCGGTGGCTACGCGCTGCTGTACTTCGAAATCGTGTCCACCATCGCCCTGTTGATCGGCCTGGTCGTGGTCAACGTGGTGCAGCCAGGCGCTGGCATGCACATCGACGTCGCTACCCTGGACGCCTCGAAAGTCGCGGCCTACGTCACCGCCGGTAAAGACCAGAGCATCGTCGGCTTTATCCTCAACGTGATCCCGAACACCATCGTCGGCGCCTTCGCCAACGGCGATATCCTGCAAGTGCTGATGTTCTCGGTGATCTTCGGTTTCGCCCTGCACCGCCTGGGTGCCTACGGCAAGCCGGTGCTGGACTTCATCGATCGCTTCGCCCACGTGATGTTCAACATCATCAACATGATCATGAAGCTCGCGCCAATCGGTGCCCTGGGCGCCATGGCGTTCACCATCGGTGCCTACGGTGTGGGCTCGCTGGTGCAACTGGGTCAGTTGATGATCTGCTTCTACATCACCTGCATCCTGTTCGTGCTGGTCGTACTGGGTGGCATCTGCCGCGCCCACGGTTTCAGCGTGCTGAAGCTGGTGCGCTACATCCGTGAAGAACTGTTGATCGTACTGGGTACTTCGTCTTCCGAATCCGCACTGCCGCGCATGCTGATCAAGATGGAGCGCCTGGGTGCGAAGAAATCGGTGGTTGGCCTGGTTATCCCGACTGGCTACTCCTTCAACCTCGACGGTACTTCGATCTACCTGACCATGGCTGCTGTGTTCATCGCCCAGGCGACTGACACCCACATGGACATCACCCACCAGATCACCCTGTTGCTGGTGCTGCTGCTGTCCTCCAAAGGCGCTGCTGGCGTGACTGGTAGTGGTTTCATCGTACTGGCCGCGACCCTGTCGGCTGTTGGCCACCTGCCGGTTGCCGGTCTGGCGCTGATCCTCGGTATTGACCGCTTCATGTCCGAAGCCCGCGCCCTGACCAACCTGGTCGGTAACGCTGTAGCGACCATCGTCGTGGCCAAGTGGGTCAAGGAACTGGACACCGACAAGCTGCAAAGCGAGCTGGCTTCCGGCGGTACCGGTATCTCCGAAACCCGCGAACTGGATGACCTGGGCGTGGCCGAAGGCCCGGCGCCAGCGCTCAAGTAAACGCTGACGCGGTACTGAAAAAACCATCTTCGGATGGTTTTTTTGTGGGCGGGCGAGCGCAACGGTCACTGTCGATGATGGTTCCGGTAATTGCCGCTGGCGCCCAAGGCTGACTACTCTGTGCCCCATCGAACTGGAATCGGAGCTCCCATGTCAGGCCCCTTGGCGTCCCTCAAAGTGCTGGATTTCTCGACCTTGTTGCCGGGGCCTTTCGCTTCGCTGCTGTTGGCGGACATGGGCGCCGAAGTCTTGCGCATCGAATCCCCCACGCGCATGGACCTGCTGCGGGTGTTGCCGCCCCACGACCGTGGCGTGTCGGCCAGCCATGCCTACCTCAATCGCAACAAGCGCAGCCTGGCCTTGGACCTCAAGCAGCCCGAGGCGCTGGAGATCGTGCGGCAACTGGTGGCCGACTACGACATCGTGCTGGAGCAGTTCCGCCCCGGGGTCATGGAGCGCCTGGGCTTGGGTTACGAAGCGTTGAAGGCGATCAACCCGAAGCTGATCTACGTGTCCATCACCGGCTATGGCCAGACTGGCCCCTACAAGGACCGTGCCGGGCATGACATCAATTACCTGGCACTGTCCGGCATCGCCAGCTACACCGGGCGCCAGGACAGCGGGCCGCTCCCCTTGGGCGTGCAAGTGGCGGATGTGGGCGGCGGTTCGTTGCATGCAGTGGTCGGCTTGCTGGCGGCGGTGATTGCACGGCAGCACAGCGGTGTGGGCCAGTATCTGGATGTGAGCATGACCGACTGCGCCTTCAGCCTCAACGCCATGTCGGGCGCGGCCTACCTGGCTTGTGGCGTGGCGCCGGGGAGGGAAGACCAGGTGCTCAATGGCGGCAGTTTCTACGATTACTACCGCTCGCGGGACGGGCGCTGGTTATCCGTCGGCAGCCTCGAACCTGGGTTTATGCAGCAACTGTGTATCGCGCTGGGGCGCCCTGAGCTGGCGGCCCAGGGGTTATCGCCCAAGCCCGAGCAGCAGAAGGCACTCAAGCAGGCGTTGCAGGTGGAGTTTGAACGGCACAGTTTTGAAGAGCTGTGTGCAATGTTTGCCGGGGTCGATGCCTGCGTGGAACCGGTGCTCAGTGTGGGCGAAGCCCTGGAACACCCGCAATTGCAGGCCCGGGAGCTGGTGAGCCAGGTGCCGCGTGGGGATGGCTCGTTCCAGGCGCAGATGGCGTGCCCGCTGAAGTTTTCCGAGGGGTTGCCGGAGCCGAGGCATATTGGGGTGGCGGTGGGGGCGCATAGTGAGCAGGTATTGGATGAGCTGGGGTTCAGCGCTCAGCGGATAGCCGAGTTGCGGGGTGCCAAGGTGGTTGGATAACGCCTGTTCGGGCCCCATCGCAGGCAAGCCAGCTCCCACATTGAAGGTATTCACAAATCAAAATGTGGGAGCGGGCTTGCCCGCGATGGGGCCAGTGAAACCACCCCAAAACCTCACTCGACCCGAGTCTCCCCAGTAAACACCAACGTCTCCCGGCAGCGCCGGCACAAATACCGCCGCCCCTGATTCACCAACCCATGACGCTGGGCTGAGAACGGAAAGTCACTCTCGGCACACGGGCACCGGTAGATATAGCGCGTCACGCGCCGCCGCTGGATCTCATAGGTGTGGCACCGATCCGGCGGCAGTTCGTAGACCCCGCGCATGATCAACTGCCATTCCTCACCATGGGGCTGGATGCGTTCGCCAAACAATTGGTGGGCAATCAAGTGCGCCACTTCGTGGGCGACCGTCTGTTTGAGGAAATGTTGGCTGTTTTCCCGGTACAGCTGGGGGTTGAAGCGCAGCAGGTTCTCGTGCAAATGCGCGACACCGGCTTTCTGGCCGCGGAGCTTGAGGCTGACCTTGGGGCGTTTGAAACTTCGTTTGAAAAAGGATTCGGCTTGCAGGAAACAATCTTCGACGCGGGTATTGAGTTGCTCGGGCATGCTGTACATATCTCCAGAGATGTCCAGTATGCCGCATCCAGGGGTGTTTCCGAATCTGTCAGGCGCCGAATGGTCATGCATAACGCACAAAGCCACCTTGCGGTGGCTATTCCTGCGGTTGAAAGCGTGTCAGTTGGTGTAGATCGGTCCTACGCCCAGGCCCCAGACAATCACGGTAAACGCCATGATCGCCACCAGTACCACCAGGCCTACCGCCAGCACCGAGCTGGAAAACAGGAAGCCTTCGTCCGGGTCGATGCTCATGAAGGTCGGTAGCCCCACATACAGCAGGTAAACGGTGTAGCAAATAGCCGCCGTGCCCACCACCATTCCCAGCCACATATGCGGATACAGCGCCGCCAGCCCGCCGATAAACAAGGGAGTCGCGGTGTAGGTGGCGAATGCCACGCAGCGCGCCATGCTCGGATTGGCGTCATAAGTGCGCGCCATCCAGTGAATGAAGGCGCCCATTACCGCAACGCCGCCGAGCATTGCCAGGTACGACATGATGGTCATCCACAACGCACTTTCCTGGGTCAGCATGACCGGGGCGCGACTGCCGATGACCCAGCCGACCTGGGTCGTGCCGATAAAGGCTGATACGGCGGGGATCGCCGCGAGAATCAGCGTGTGAGTGAGGTACATGTGGCTGATGCTTTCTTCTTTATCGCCACGAATTTCCCGCCATTCCTGGTCGGGATGGGTGAAAAGCCCCACGACGTGATGGATCATGCCAGTCACTCCTGTCGTTATTACCATCGCCCCCCAAGCGGAGCGCCCGCCGGCCAAGTGGCCTGAAAGGTCTGGATATATGTGCGACCTTATGTCGCAGTATAGGAAGTGATGACCGGAAAAACTGTAGGGCTTTAGAGCAAATCGCGCTGTAAACACGGGGCTTAATCGCGGCGAGGTCTGTCGATGGCGATGAATTGCAATGTGAAAGGGTACAAGTCCCTCCCACATTGGAACTCGGTGCTCCATACCGTTAAAATACCCGGCTTTTCGTCAGACACCTTTTCGCGGATCCAAGCGCCATGGGCACTCTTACCGTCAATCAGAACAAACTGCAAAAACGCCTGCGTCGCTTGGCCGGTGAGGCCGTCGCTGACTTCAACATGATCGAGGAGGGCGACAAGGTCATGGTCTGCCTGTCCGGCGGCAAGGACAGCTACACCCTGCTGGACGTGCTGATGCACCTGCAAAAGGTCGCACCGATCAAGTTCGACATCGTCGCCGTGAACATGGACCAGAAGCAGCCCGGTTTCCCCGAGGATGTGCTGCCGGCCTACCTCAAGACCCTCGGCATCGAATACCACATCGTCGAGAAAGACACCTATTCGGTGGTCAAGGAACTGATTCCGGAAGGCAAGACCACCTGCTCGCTGTGCTCGCGCCTGCGTCGTGGCACGCTGTACACCTTTGCCGATGAAATCGGCGCGACCAAGATGGCTCTGGGTCATCACCGCGATGACATCGTCGAAACCTTCTTTCTCAACATGTTCTTCAACGGCTCCCTCAAGGCCATGCCGCCCAAGCTGCGCGCCGATGATGGGCGCAACGTGGTGATCCGGCCGCTGGCGTATTGCAACGAGAAGGACATCCAGGCCTACTCCGACTTCAAGCAATTCCCGATCATCCCCTGCAACCTCTGCGGCTCCCAGGAAAACCTGCAGCGCCAGGTGGTCAAGGACATGCTTCAGGACTGGGACCGCAAGACGCCGGGGCGTACCGAAAGCATCTTCCGCAGCTTGCAGAATGTGATTCCGTCGCAGTTGGCCGACCGCAACCTGTTCGACTTCACCAGCCTGCGTATCGATGAAACCGCCGCTTCACGCTTCGTCAATATTGTGAACCTCTGAGCATTTTTCACGCTCTGACAGACGGCGCTCATGGGCGCCGTTTTCATTTCAACCCGTAGGAGAGGGCATGCGCGATTACAAATGGCTGCACGAATACTGTCTGAATCGCTTTGGTTCGGCGGCCGAGTTGGAAGCCCACCTGCCTGTGCCCAAGACGCCGGCGCAATTGCGCCAGATCAGCGATGAGCGCTACCTGTCGACCCTGTCGCTGCGGGTGTTTCGCGCCGGTCTCAAACACAGTGTGGTGGACGCCAAGTGGCCAGCGTTCGAGCAGGTGTTCTTCGGATTCGACCCGGAAAAAGTGGTGTTGATGGGGGCCGAGCACCTGGAGCGCCTGATGCAGGACACGCGGATCATCCGCCACCTGGGCAAGCTCAAGAGCGTGCCGCGCAATGCGCAGATGATCCTCGACGTCGCGCAGGAAAAGGGCAGCTTCGGCGCACTGATCGCCGATTGGCCGGTGACGGATATTGTCGGCTTGTGGAAATACCTGAGCAAACACGGACACCAACTGGGCGGGCTGTCAGCCCCACGCTTTTTGCGCATGGTCGGCAAGGACACCTTTGTGCCGAGCTATGACGTGGTCGCGGCGCTGAATGCGCAGAAGATTGTCGACAAGGCCCCTACCAGCCTGCGTGACCTGGCGACGGTGCAGGCGGCGTTCAACCAGTGGCACGCCGAAAGTGGGCGGCCGATGTGCCAGTTGTCGATGATGCTGGCCTACACCGTCAACCATTGACCTGTAGGAGCGAGCTTGCTCGCGAAGAACCTGAGGGCGCCGCGTGCATTCTGAATGCCCGCGTCATCGTTAACGTTTTTCGCGAGCAAGCTCGCTTCTACATGGCCAACCGCCGATTCAGCTGGAACCGCCAGCGCACATACAACAACGCTGTGCAGAACACCGCCAGGCTCGCCAGCATCTCCAGCACGCCAAACCACTGGCGGTTTGGGTCATAGGCCGCCAGGGCGCCCTTGATGAAGTACAGGTTCACCACAAAGCACATCCACGAATGCCCGCGCGCACTGCCCATGAGCATGCCTGGCGCGAGGATCAGCAGCGGCACCAGTTCGATCAGCAGGATCACCCAGGGCCGGGCGCCATGCAGGTCGGCGACCAGCAGGTAATAAACGCAGAGCAACCCCACCAAGCCCAGGAACGCCAGCAGGCTCAAGACCCGCGCCACCTTGACCCGAGGCTCGAGCCAGGCCTGGGGCGGCAGGACTTTAGGCTTCTTGGCCACGGCCACTCTCCAGTTTTGCTGCTGTTTTCGCCAGGCGCAGGCCGAGGGCGCGGCACAGGGCGATTTCATGGGGATCCAGGGCACGCTTGCCGTCAGCGCCGGAATGATGGCTGGCACCGTAGGGCGTACCGCCGCCCTGAGTGTCGAGCAAGGCCTGTTCGCTGTAGGGCAGGCCGGTGATCAGCATGCCGTGGTGCAGCAGCGGTAGCAGCATCGACATCAAGGTGGTTTCCTGGCCGCCGTGCAGGCTGGCGGTGGAAGTGAAGACCCCGGCGGGCTTGCCGACGAGGGCGCCGGTCAGCCACAGGTTGCTGGTGCCGTCGAGAAAATACTTCAGCGGCGCGGCCATGTTGCCAAAACGCGTCGGGCTGCCCAGGGCCAGGCCCGCGCAGTTCTTCAGGTCGTCGAGGCTGGCGTACAACGCGCCTTCGGCCGGGATGCTTGGCGCTACGGCCTCACACTCGCTGGAGATGGCCGGCACGGTCCGCAGGCGCGCTTCCAGGCCGCCTTGTTCGATGCCCCGGGCAATCTGCCGGGCCATTTCGCTGACCGAGCCGTTGCGGCTGTAATACAGCACCAGGACGTAGGGCGCGCTCACGGCAGGATCTCCAGGATTTTTTCCGGCGGACGGCCAATCACGGCCTTGTCGGCGGTGGCCAGGATCGGTCGTTCCATCAACTTGGGATGGGCGGCGATGGCGGCAATCAATTGCGCTTCGCTGAGGCTGGCGTCGGTCAGGTTGAGCGTCTTGTATTCGTCTTCGCCGGTGCGCAGCAGTTGCCGGGCGCTGATCCCCAGTTTGCCGAGCAGGGCTTTAAGCTGCGCGGCGTCCAGCGGGGTTTCCAGGTAGCGCACGACGTTGGGCGTCAGGCCACGGGCCTCTAACAGTTGGAGCGCACCGCGGGATTTCGAGCAGCGCGGGTTGTGATAAAGCGTCAGATCGGTCATGTGCGGGTCGCATCTTGCGTAAGGTGGCGGGTATTCTACCTGCGCTGTGGCGTGTCCTTAAACCGTAAGAGGCGATAGGCCGCAGCCCACGTTCATTTTTGCTAAGGATTACCCCATGACACGGCGACTGATAGGCGCACTGGCAGTTATCACTACACTCCTGCTCAGCGGCTGCGGCAATGATTATGGCGTTGACCAATACGGCCAGAAAGTCGCGTCCGAACGCGTCGACAAGCAATGGCTGGTGATCAACTACTGGGCCGAATGGTGTGGCCCATGTCGTATCGAAATCCCTGAGCTGAACGCCCTGGCCGAGCAGCTCAAGGGCCAGCCGGTGAGTGTATTTGGCGTCAACTTCGACAATGTGCAGGGCGAAGAACTCAAGAGCGCCAGCGAGAAGCTGGGCATCAAGTTCACCGTATTGGCACAGAACCCCGAGCTGATTTTTGATATCCCACGCAGCGAAGCGTTGCCGGTGACCTACATCATCGATGACAAGGGCAAGGTGCGGGCGCAGATGTTGGGCGAGCAGACGGCGGCGGGGGTACTGGCCAAGCTCAAGGAGTTGCGCGGCTAATCCCTCGCGATCCCTGTAGGAGCGAGCTTGCTCGCGAAGCACTCACAGGCACCGCGTTCATCCTGGATGCACGCGTTTTCGTTGACGCTCTTCGCGAGCAAGCTCGCTCCTACAAGACGTTGGATCAGCCTTCTTCCAGCCACAGGCGCAGTGGCTTGCCCTGGGCAGGCCAGAAGCGGGTTTGCTCGATGGGTGAGATATCCCAGCGCTGCACCGTCTCCAGGGCCTTGAAGAAGCGATGCTCCTGCTCCATCAGGGCTTCGGCGCACAGTTTGCGGGTGCTGCCGATCTTGCCGAAGCTGAGCTTGTCACCGTCCAGGGTGTATGGCGCGAACCAGTGGTTGCAGCCGCCATTGCCATAGGCCCGGCCATCGGCGCCGAGGGTCACGGTCAGGTGGGCGTAATCCATCAGTGGCCGTTCGCCGATCCATTCCACGATATAGCTGTGATCCTGCTTGAGCTTGACCTCATCGCTGGCGCAGCCGGCAAGGCCGACGCCCAGCGCGGCGAGCACCAGCAGGCGCTTCATTGCGCAGCCTTCTGGCATTTCGGGCAACGGTGTTTATCACCGACAGTGGCCCAGCCCAGTTCGCTAATGCGCGCAGTGGCCGCCGGTTGCAGCGGCTCCTTGGTCAGCTTGGTCTCGACCGAGAACTCAAACTCCAGCACGGCGTCGCAGCTGTCGCAGTTGACCTTCCAGGTGTGAATTTCCAGCTCGCCGAACTTCGGCCCTTGCGCCATGGCGACCCATTGGCCGGCCGGGCGGATCGAGTAGCGCGCATCGCCTTCGACGGTCAGGCGCATCGACAGGGTCTTGCTGCCGCGCAAGGTGACGATCAGCACATCGCCATGCTTGATCGAGCCACCATTGCCGGTGACTTGGTAACGACCCGGCACCAGGGCGCGGCATTCGATCAGGGTGTGTTGTGGGCTCAGCAAACTGAAGCGGAAATCGTGTTCGGCCATGGATCCTCCAAATAGGCGCGGCATCCTATCACGCTCGCCTGCTCATCATGAGCCCGGTATGTGACCGCTGATCATCCGTGTACCAGGTTTTGTGGCTGGCCGTTGGCCCAGGCCTGGATATTGGCCAGGGTGGTCCCGGCAATCGCCGCCAGGGCTTCGCGCGTCAGGAACGCCTGATGCGCAGTGATGATCACGTTGGGGAAGGTCAGCAGGCGTGCCAGCACGTCGTCCTGCAAGGGCAGGTCCGAGCGGTCCTCAAAAAACAGCTGGGCTTCTTCCTCGTACACATCCAGGCCCAGGTAGCCCAATTGCCCGTCCTTGAGCGCTTCAATCAGTGCCGGCGTGTCCACCAGGCCGCCGCGCCCGGTATTGATCAGCATCGCACCCGGCTGCATATGGGCCAGGGATTGGGCATTGATCAAGTGCTTGCTGTCGGCGGTCAGCGGGCAGTGCAGGCTGATGATCTGCGCCTCGGCCAACAACTGGGGCAGGTCGACATAGCGCGCGCCGAGGGCTTCGACCTGCGGATTAGGGTAGGGGTCGTAGGCCAGCAACGTGCAGCCGAAACCCGCCATGATCTTGGCAAAGGTCGCGCCGATCTGCCCGGTGCCTACTACGCCAACGGTCTTGCCCACCAGGTCGAAGCCGGTCAGGCCGTGCAGGCTGAAGTCGCCGTCGCGGGTGCGGTTGTAGGCGCGGTGCAGGCGACGGTTGAGGGCCAATATCAGGGCCACGGCATGTTCGGCCACCGCATGGGGCGAGTACGCCGGCACCCGCACGATGGTCAGGCCCAGGCGCTTGGCGGCAGCCAGGTCCACATGGTTGTAGCCGGCCGAACGCAGGGCAATCAGGCGTGTGCCACCGGCGGCGAGGTGTTCGAGCACTGGGGTGCCGAGGTCGTCGTTGATAAAGGCACAGACCACTTCGTGCTTGTCGGCCAGGGCCACGGTATCGAGGTTCAGGCGTGCCGGTTGGAATTGCAGTTCCAGGCCGGCGGGCACGGGGGCGGCGAGGAAGCTGTCACGGTCATAGGTCTGGCTGCTGAATAGAATGATGCGCATTGGAGGGCTCCCTGCAAAATGGCGTGTTGTGCTGTGTCAGGCGTTGACCCGTGCCTCGCTGGCAAGGCGGGCAATGGCCATGTCCAGCTCATCGAGGGCGGCCATGGCCTTGGCGTCATCCTGCTTGAGCAAGGTTTCGGCCCGCTGGCAGGCGGCCCGGAGTTGCGGCACGCCGCAGTAGCGGGTAGCGCCGTGCAGGCGATGGACCCGTTCGATCAACGCGTTATTGTCGCAGGCTTCGCGGGCGATACAGACCGCCTCGCGGTCGGCTTCCAGGGAGGCCAACAGCATGGCCAGCATATCGGCGGCCAAGTCAGCCTTGCCGGCCGCCAGGCGCAGGCCTTCTTCATGGTCCAGCACCGGCAGTTGCGCGGCAGGGCCGTGGCCCTCGGCAGCGCGTTCCGGGCCTTGATTACGCAAGGCCAGGCCGGTCCATTTCAGTACCACCTGGGCCAGTTGCCGTTCGCTGATGGGTTTGGTCAGGTAGTCATCCATGCCGCTTTGCAGCAGGGCGCGCTTTTCATTGGCCATGGCATGGGCCGTCAGCGCGACGATAGGCAGCGGCGTACCGTGGCGCTCGCTTTCCCACTGACGAATCGCTTCGGTGCTCTGGCGCCCGTCCATGCCGGGCATCTGCACGTCCATCAACACCAGGTCGAAGGCTTCCTTCTTCACCGCTTCGATGGCGGTATAGCCGCTTTCCACGGCCTGGACCTTGGCGCCCATGTCTTCGAGCAGGGTCTGTACCAGCAACAGGTTGGCCGGGTTGTCGTCGACACACAACACCCGTGGCGCGCGGCTGGACAACGGCTCGCCCGGTTCGCTGCGCAATGGCCGAGGGCTGATCAGGTCGGACAGTGCCCGGCGCAATTTGCGGGTGCAGGCCGGCTTGGCCTGCAACTGGCTATTGGGGTTGGGCACCGACAGGTTGAACAGCATCTGTTCGGTGGTCGGGCACAGCACCAGGACTTTGCAACCCAGGTGTTCAAGGTCCCAGAGATGTTGGTTGAGGCGTTCCGGCGGAATATCGTTGGCGGTGATGCCCAGTACGGCCAGGTCGATGGCCTGCTCGGTCTGGTGCGCGCTGGTAATGCCGTTGGTCAGGTTCTCCAGGCTGTTGAACGGCGTGACTTCAAGGCCGCAGTCTTCCAACTGATGTTGCAGCGCCTGGCGCGCCAGCTCGTGATTCTCCAGCACGGCCACACGCCGGCCCAGCAGCGGCGGGGCCGGCAGGTCTTCGATATCGTCGCGGGTCTTCGGCAGGTTGAGGCTGATCCAGAATTCCGAACCTTGGCCTGGCGTGCTGTCGACGCCGATTTCGCCGCCCATCTGCTCGATCAGGCGCTTGGAAATCACCAGCCCCAGGCCCGTGCCGCCCGGTTGGCGTGACAGCGAGTTATCCGCCTGGCTGAAGGCCTGGAACAGCGCCCGCACATCCTGGTTGGACAGGCCGATGCCGGTGTCCTGCACACTGATGCGCAGTTGCACGCTGTCTTCCTGCTCGTCTTCGAGCATGGCCCGGGCAACGATGGTGCCTTCGCGGGTGAACTTAATGGCATTGCTGACCAGGTTGGTCAGGATCTGCTTGAGTCGCAGCGGGTCGCCTACCAGCGACAGCGGCGTATCGCGGTAGACCAGGCTCACCAGTTCCAGCTGTTTGGCGTGGGCGGCCGGGGCGAGGATGGTCAGGGTGTCTTGCAGCAAGTCGCGCAGGTTGAACGGAATATTGTCGAGTACCAGCTTGCCGGCTTCGATTTTCGAAAAGTCGAGAATTTCGTTGATGATGCCCAGCAGGTTGTCGGCGGACTTTTCGATGGTGCCCAGGTAATCCAACTGGCGGGGCGAGAGCTCGCTTTTCTGCAACAGGTGGGTGAAACCGAGGATGCCGTTGAGTGGCGTGCGGATTTCATGGCTCATATTGGCCAGGAATTCTGACTTGATGCGGCTGGCTTCCAAAGCCTCCTTGCGGGCCAGGTCCAGCTCGATGTTCTGGATCTCGATGGTTTCCAGGTTCTGGCGCACATCTTCGGTGGCCTGGTCGATGCTGTGTTGCAATTCTTCCTGGGCGTTTTGCAAGGTATCGGCCATGCGGTTGATGCCGGATGCCAACTGATCCAGCTCCTGGCTGCCCAGCGGTGGCAAACGGGTTTCCAGGTTGCCATCCTTGAGCTGTGCCACGGCTTGCTTGATCTGGCCGATGGGCGAGTTGATCGTGCGGCTAATGCGCAAGGCCAGGGCGGCGGTGCAGATCAGGCCGATGGCGATCAACAGCAAACTGGCAAACAGGCTGCGATAGCCGCGCAACAGCATGCCATTGTGGGACAACTCCAGCTCGACCCAGCCCAGCAGGCGATCGGCCTCATCGGGAATCAGCTCGCCGGCAAGGTTGCGATGGCGGCCGAACACCGGCAGCAGGTAGCGGGTGGCGTCATTGCCCGTGCGCTGCAACAGATGGGAGCTGTTGCCGATGGGCGATTGGTTGAGCATGGTCGGGCCAGCATGGGCCAGGGGCGAGCGGTCGGGCGCCAGGAAGGACACGGCGCGTACATCGACTTGCTCCAGGGACTGGGTGGCGATGCGTTCCAGCAGATCGGTGTTCTTGTTGCCCAGTGCCGGGGCTACCAGTGGCGCCAGTTGCTCGGCAATCATCTCGCCGCGATTGAGCAATTGGGTTTGCAGGTCCGAGAGCTGCATCCAGGTGAAATAACCGCCCAAAAGCAATGCCATCAGGCTGGTAGGCAACAAGGTCAGCAACAGTACGCGGCCTTTTATCCCCATTCTTCTAAGCACGCCACTCTCCCACTACCACACTGTTGTCGACATTCTACGCAGGCATCCGGCCCGCGCTACCTGCGCAGTGTAGCCATATGAGGGGTTTGGAATCTTGCAAAAGATGATTGAGGGGACGATGGCGGGATTATTGAGCTGCGGTAACGGCGGGTATCGGTTCCGCCCTGACAGCCGACCTTATCGTCGAAGCGTGCGCATACTCCTGTAGGAGCTGGCTTGCCGGCGATGGCGCCAGCCGGGACACCTCTGCTTCTAAACAGAGGAGGCCGCCTTCTACCGATTACGCTGCTGGCGCTTTTTCCACTGATGACCCACCCACCACCGCCAATAGAGCATGGTCAGGCAGTACGCCAGCGCGCCCAATACCAGGCCCATCACCACCGAACCCAGCAGGAACGGCTGCCACATGGTCGACAGTTGCCCACTGATCCATTCCCAAGTCAGCTCATCGGGCAGGGTGCGGGCCGGGATGTTCATCAGCCAGGTGCCGGTCATGTAGGTGCAGAAGAACACTACCGGCATGGTAATCGGGTTGGTCAGCCATACCAGGCTCACGGCGATGGGCATATTGCCGCGCACGGAGATGGCGAGCACGGCTGCCAGCAACATTTGCAAGGGAATGGGAATGAAAGCAGCAAACAGGCCGACAGCCATGGCCCGGGCAACGGAGTGCCGATTCAGGTGCCAGAGGTTCGGGTCATGGAGCAACTTGCCGAGAAAGCGTAAGGACTTGTGTTCCCTGATGCTGGTCGGATCGGGCATGTACCGTTTGAATAAGCGCCGTGGCATAAGGGGTCCAGGTCAGTTCGAGGGGCAAGTATGCCCGTATTCTACGAACGGGAAATTCAGACTTTGTGACAAAAAATAATAGTTCGCCCTGAACCGCTCGGCTAACACTCCTGGGTCACTTTCAAGGAATGGCCCATGCGTACAGGGATGTTTGCGCTGGCGTTGGGGCTGCTGGCGTTGCGCCTGCTGCCCGTCTTGCCGCCGGTCGGTTGGTTGCTGGTGTTGCCGGTGGTGGCGTTGATGCTGCTGCCGTTTCGTACTTATCCGCTGGCGTTTTTTCTACTGGGCTTGGCGTGGGCCTGTTTCAGTGCGCAACGGGCACTGGACGACCGGCTAACTGTCGCGCTGGATGGCCAGACCCGTTGGCTGGAAGGGCGCGTCAGTGGGCTGCCGCAACAGGGCAATGGGGTCGTGCGGTTTGAGCTGAGCGACAGCCGGTCACGCCAGGACCGGCTACCTCAACGCATCCGCGTGAGCTGGCAGGGCGGCCCGCCAGTACACAGCGGTGAGCGCTGGCGTTTGGCCGTCACCCTCAAGCGTCCGTCTGGCCTGCTGAATTTCCATGGATTCGACCAGGAAGCCTGGCTATTGGCCCAGCGTGTGGGCGCGACCGGCTCGGTCAAGGATGGCCAACGCCTGGCGCCTGCCCGACAGGCCTGGCGCGACGGGATCCGCCAGCAGCTACTGGCGGTCGATGCCCAGGGTCGTGAAGCCGGGCTGGCCGCATTGGTACTGGGTGACGGCTCCGGCTTGGCCGCCGAGGACTGGCGCATTTTGCAGGGCACCGGCACCGTACATTTATTGGTCATCTCTGGCCAACACATCGGCCTGTTGTCGGGGTTGATCTATGCACTGGTGGCCGGGTTGGCGCGCTATGGCTGCTGGCCCAGACGCTTGCCCTGGCTGCCTTGGGCCTGCGGCCTGGCATTTGCCGCGGCGCTGGCTTATGGCTTGCTGGCCGGTTTTGAGGTGCCGGTGCAGCGGGCCTGTGTGATGGTCGGGCTGGTGTTGCTGTGGCGCCTGCGGTTTCGCCATCTGGGGATCTGGTGGCCGCTGCTGCTGGCCCTGAATGCGGTGTTGATCCTTGAACCCTTGGCCAGTCTGCAACCGGGTTTCTGGCTGTCATTTGCCGCCGTGGCCGTGTTGGTGCTGGCCTTCAGCGGCCGCTTGGGCCCCTGGCGTATGTGGCAGGCCTGGACCCGCGCCCAATGGCTGATCGCTATTGGGCTGTTTCCGTTACTACTGATCCTCGGTTTACCGATCAGCTTGAGTGCACCTCTGGCCAATTTGTTTGCGGTGCCGTGGATCAGCCTGCTGGTGCTGCCGCTGGCGTTGGCGGGCACGTTGTTGCTGGCGGTGCCAGGGCTGGGCAGTGGCTTGCTGTGGCTGGCGGGCGGGGCGCTGGATTGGCTGTTCAAGGCCCTGGCCTTGCTGGCCGGACAGGTGCCAGTGTGGATGCCTGCCGAGGTGCCCGTCGGTTACTGGCTACTGAGCCTGCTGGGGGCGCTGCTGTTATTGATGCCCAAGGGCATTCCTTTTCGTCTGCTGGGGTGGCCCCTGTTGCTGCTGGCGGTGTTCCCGCCCCGTGAATCGATCCCTCTGGGCCAGGTGGCAGTGGAGCAACTGGATGTCGGCCAGGGCCTGGCTGTGGTGTTACGTACCCGTCACCACACGCTGTTGTATGACGCCGGGCCGCGCTTCGGGGATTTTGATATCGGCGCGCGCGTGGTACTGCCGACACTGCGCAAACTGGGAGTTACTCAACTGGACTTGATGCTGCTCAGCCACGCCGACGCGGATCATGCCGGTGGCGCGGCGGCGGTAGCGCGCGGGTTGCCGGTCAAGCGGGTGGTGGGTGGGGAAACCCAGGGGCTGCCGGCATCCCTCGGCGCCCTGGCCTGTGTCAGTGGCGAGCGCTGGGAGTGGGATGGCGTGGTGTTTCAGTTATGGCAATGGGCCGATGCCCGCAACGGCAATGCGAAGTCGTGCGTGCTACAGGTCCAGGCCAGTGGCGAACGGCTACTGCTGACCGGCGATATTGACCGCGAGGCCGAACGGGCCTTGCTCACCACGCCATTGGCGGTGCCCACGGATTGGCTGCAAGTGCCCCATCATGGCAGCCGCAGTTCCTCGTCATGGCCGTTTGTCCAGCAGTTGGCGCCCAAGGCCGTGCTGATCTCCCGGGGGCGCGGCAATGGCTTTGGCCATCCGCACCCGCAAGTGCTGGCGCGTTATCAGCATTTTGGCAGCGCTATTTATGACAGCGCTGAACAGGGCGCCATACGTCTGCGCCTGGGGGCATTCCAGGCCCCGGTGATGGCGCGCAGCCAGCGCCGTTTCTGGCGCACGCCAGCAATTGACGCTTACCAAAGGCCGGTACCTGCGACATGATGGCTGTCGGCGGGCAGGCCCTTCCTCGCCAGCCTATATGCTAAAGTGGCGCACTTTTTCGAGGGGGCATTCACTGTGTGGGAATTGGTCAAATCCGGCGGCTGGATGATGTTGCCGATCATTCTGAGCTCCATCGCCGCACTCGGCATCGTTGCCGAACGCCTGTGGACCCTGCGCGCCAGCCGTGTGACCCCTGATCATCTGCTGGGGCAGGTCTGGCGCTGGATCAAGGACAAGCAACTGGACAAGGAGAAACTCAAGGAGCTGCGGGCCAATTCGCCCCTTGGGGAGATCCTCGCTGCCGGCCTTGCCAACTCCAAGCATGGTCGCGAGATCATGAAGGAATGCATTGAAGAAGCCGCCGCCCGAGTGATCCACGAGCTGGAGCGCTATATCAATGCCCTGGGCACCATCGCGGCAATGGCACCGTTGCTCGGCCTGCTCGGCACCGTGCTGGGCATGATCGATATCTTCAGCGCCTTCACCGGTTCCGGCATGACCACTAACGCCTCGGTGTTGGCCGGAGGGATTTCCAAGGCCCTGATCACCACGGCGGCGGGCCTGATGGTGGGGATCCCGGCGGTATTCTTCCACCGTTTCCTGCAGCGCCGTATCGATGAGTTGGTGGTGGGCATGGAGCAGGAAGCCATCAAGCTGGTGGAAGTGGTCCAGGGCGACCGTGATGTCGATCTGGTCGAGGGCAAAGCGTGAAGTTTCGCCGCAAGCCCCGGGAAAGCGTCGATATCAACCTGGCGTCATTGATCGATGTGGTGTTCATCCTGTTGCTGTTTTTTGTCGTCACCACCACCTTTACCCGGGAAACCCAACTGCGGGTCGAACTGCCGGAAGCCGTCAGCGGCTCGCCGGCCGAGGACCAGCAGCTCAAGCAACTGGACATCACCATCAGCGCCGAAGGGGTGTTTTCAGTGAACAACCAGTTGCTGGAGAAAAACGACGTGGCCAGCGTGATGGATGCGCTGCAGAAGGAGTCTGGCGGTGATACGCAAATGCCGCTGTCCATCAGCGCCGATGGCAAGACCCCGCACCAGGCCGTGATCACCGCGATGGATGCTGCCGGCAAGCTCGGTTTCAGCCATTTGCGCATGACCACCGTCGAGGCGGCGGGGCAGCCCTGATGGCCTTGTCCGATCGTTTGCTCAAGGCCTGGTACGACGGCCATCCGGCGCTCAAGCTCCTGCAACCGCTGGAGGCACTCTATCGCCGGGTGGTAACACGCAAGCGCGAGCGTTTCCTGGCGGGAGAAGGGACGATCTACCAATCACCGGTGCCCATCGTTGTCGTCGGCAATATCACCGTGGGCGGCACGGGCAAGACGCCGTTGATCCTGTGGTTGATCGACCATTGCCAGCGCAGCGGCCTGCGGGTCGGCGTCGTCAGCCGTGGCTACGGGGCCAGTCCGCCGCAGTTGCCATGGCGGGTGCAAACCAGCGATAGCGCCCAGGTGGCCGGTGACGAACCCTTGTTGATTGTGCAGCGCAGCGGCGTCCCCCTGATGATCGACCCTGATCGTAGCCGTGCGGTGCAGGCACTGTTGGCCAGCGAAACCCTGGACCTGATCCTGTCCGACGACGGCTTGCAACATTATCGCCTGGCCCGTGACCTTGAACTGGTGCTGATCGACAACGCCCGTGGCCTGGGCAATCGCCGTTGCCTGCCCGCCGGGCCGCTGCGCGAGCCGGTCGAGCGCCTGCAAAGTGTCGATGCCGTGTTGTACAACGGTGCCGGAGCCGACCGCGAGGATGGCTTCGCCTTCCGTCTTTTACCGACCACGCTGGTCAACCTGTCAACCGGCGAGCGCCAGCCGCTGGACCATTTTCCCGTGGGGCAGCAGGTGCATGCGGTCGCCGGCATCGGCAACCCGCAACGTTTCTTCAATACCCTTGAAACGCTACACTGGCTGCCAATACCCCATGCGTTTGCCGACCATGCACCCTACAGTGCAGAGGTCCTGAATTTCACGCCGTCACTGCCGCTGGTCATGACCGAAAAGGACGCGGTGAAGTGCCGCGCCTTTGCCCAGGCACACTGGTGGTACCTTGCAGTCGATGCGGCACCGTCACCGGCGTTTATCGCCTGGTTCGACACGCAGTTGATGCGCCTGTTGCCGGCTCGCCTTTTGCCTTAAACCGCTTTTATCCAGGAAATCCTCATGGACACCAAACTGCTCGATATCCTCGCTTGCCCGATCTGCAAAGGCCCGCTCAAGCTCAGCGCTGACAAGACCGAACTGATCAGCAAAGGCGCCGGCCTGGCGTACCCGATCCGCGACGGCATCCCGGTGATGCTGGAAAGCGAAGCCCGTACCCTGACCACCGACGAGCGCCTGGATAAATGACCACTGCCTTCACTGTTGTCATTCCATCGCGCTACGCCTCCACCCGCCTGCCCGGCAAACCGCTGCAAATGATCGGCGACAAGCCGATGATCCAGTTGGTCTGGGAGCAGGCCTGCAAAAGCAGCGCCCAGCGCGTGGTGGTGGCCACTGATGACCTGCGGATCATCGAGGCCTGCAAGGGGTTTGGCGCCGAAGCGGTGCTGACCCGTGAAGATCACAACTCCGGCACCGACCGCCTGGCCGAAGTCGCCACGCACCTGGGCCTGGCGCCGGACGCCATTGTGGTCAACGTGCAAGGCGACGAGCCGCTGATCCCGCCGAGTGTCATCGATCAGGTCGCCGCCAACCTGGCCGCCCATCCTGAAGCACGCATGGCGACCCTGGCCGAACCGATCGAAGACATCCAGACCCTGTTCAATCCGAACGTGGTGAAGGTGGTCAGCGACATCAATGGCCTGGCCCTGACGTTCAGCCGTTCGACCCTGCCCTGGGCGCGCGATGAATTCGCCAAGCAGCGTGACGTATTGCCGGCCGGCGTGCCGTATCGCCGCCATATCGGCATTTACGCCTACCGCGCCGGCTTCCTGCATGATTTCGTCAGCTGGGGCCCGTGCTGGCTGGAGAACACCGAGGCCCTGGAGCAACTGCGGGCCCTGTGGCATGGCGTGCGGATTCATGTCGACGATGCCATGCAAGCCCCACCAGCCGGCGTCGATACCCAGGAAGACCTTGAGCGCGTACGCCGGTTGCTGGGGGTTTGATGGAAGTCCTGTTTGTGTGCCTGGGCAATATCTGCCGCTCGCCCACCGCCGAAGGCGTCCTGCGCCATAAATTGCGGGCCGCCGGGTTGGCGGATCGGGTCGAGGTGGCCTCGGCCGGTACCGGCGAATGGCATATCGGCAAGGCACCGGACAAGCGCAGCCAGCAGGCAGCATTGCGTCGCGGCTACGACTTGTCGGCCCAGCGTGCGCAGCAGGTGTCGCGTGCCGACTTTGCACGCTACGACCTGATCCTGGCCATGGACCAGAGCAACCTGCGTAACCTCAAGGCCATGCAACCGGCCAAGGGCAAGGCAGAGTTGGACCTGTTCCTGCGCCGCTACGATTCGGCGGTGGATGAAGTGCCGGATCCGTATTACGACGGCGAGCAAGGTTTCGAACAGGTCCTGGACCTGATCGAGGCCGCTTGTGATTTGCTGGTGATCGAATTGAAGGGGCGTTTATGAGCCTGGATGTACAGCCCCAGGTTTCCCTGAAGGCCTTCAACAGTTTTGGTATCGATGTGCGAGCGCAGTTGTTCGCCGAAGCCCATAGCGACGCAGATGTGCGCGAGGCCCTGGCCTATGCAGCCGCACAACAGCTGCCGTTGCTGGTGATCGGGGGCGGTAGCAACCTGCTGCTGACCCAGGATATCGCGGCGCTGGTGTTGCGCATGGCGACCCGTGGGATTCGGGTCCTGCACGATGATGGCCAGCAGGTTTTGGTGGAGGCTGAAGCGGGCGAAGCCTGGCATCCTTTTGTGCTGTGGACCCTTGAGCAAGGGTTCTCTGGCCTGGAAAACCTCAGCCTGATTCCCGGTACCGTCGGTGCCGCGCCGATGCAGAACATCGGTGCCTACGGGGTCGAGATCAAGGATGTGTTCGCCGGCCTGACCGCCCTCGACCGCCAGACCGGCGAGCTGCGGGATTTCAGCCTGCAAGAATGCAACTTCGCCTACCGTGACAGCCTGTTCAAGCACGAAGTGGGACGCTGGCTGATCCTGCGGGTGCGCTTTGCCCTGAACCGTGTCGCGCACCTCAAGTTGGGTTATGGCCCGGTGCAGCAACGCCTGGCCGAACAAGGTATCACCCAGGCGACGCCGAGCGATGTCAGCCGGGCCATTTGCAGCATCCGCAGTGAAAAGCTGCCCGACCCTGCGGTCTTGGGCAATGCCGGCAGTTTCTTCAAGAACCCGCTGGTATCCCAGGTGCTGGCTGCGCAATTGCAGCTGCAATATCCCGATCTGGTGGCCTATCCCCAGGCTGATGGCCAAGTGAAACTGGCGGCGGGCTGGTTGATTGACAAGGCTGGCTGGAAGGGCTTTCGTGACGGCGATGCCGGCGTACACCGCTTGCAGGCGCTGGTGCTGGTCAATTATGGCGCGGCCACGGGCCTGGAAATTTCGAGCCTGGCGCAACGTATCCAGCGCGATATCGCCGAGCGCTTCCAGGTCGATCTGGAAATGGAGCCCAATCGTTATTGAGCTACGCTTCTAGCGTGTTGAACAAAGCCCTGCATTGCAGGGCTTTTTTGTTAATGCTGGGTTAACTTAGCAGGCTAACGATGCCTGTTTATTGTTCGATCGATGCTGTTTATCAAAGGCCCGGTGAAAGGCTGGTGTTGTTCGCGCAGGGAATTGTAGGCACATTCCCTGACGCAAAACCTGTCTTCACAAGAGAGCCCGATTAGCCTGAGCCATCTGCGTGAACCGACTCCGCTTCCTTAAAAGCGGCAGATAGCTCGACCCCATAATCCAATCACTATGCGGGCGTGCCCATGATTACTCTCAAGCTCAACGGTCAAGATCATCCACTGGACGCCACCGAGGACATGCCCCTGCTGTGGGCGATCCGTGACGTGGCGGGTTACAACGGTACCAAGTTCGGTTGTGGCATGGGCTTGTGCGGCGCCTGCACCATCCATATCGATGGGGCGCCGGCACGCAGTTGCATCACGCCCATTGGCTCGGTCAAGGGGCAGAACGTCAGCACTATCGACAACCTGCACAATGATCCAGTCGGTCAAGTGGTGCAGCAGGCGTGGCTGGACACGGCGGTGGCCCAATGCGGTTACTGCCAGGGCGGGCAGATCATGTCGGCCACCGCGCTGCTGAAAACCAACCCCAACCCCAGTGATGCGCAGATTGAAGAGGCGATGGTCGGCAATATCTGCCGTTGTGGCACCTACAATCGGATCAAGACCGCGATCCGCCAGGCTGCCACCCACCTGCAGGAGGCCAAGGCATGAGCCAGTTGCCTGCTGATTTCGTCCTGAACAACCTCAGCCGTCGCGGCTTTCTCAAGGGTGTTGGCGCGACCGGCGCCCTGGTAGTGGCTGCCAGTTGGGGCTTGCCCGATGCCTTTGCCGAAGAAGTGAAGAAGTACGGCGCCCAAGCCATGCCCAATGGCGTGATCGACGACCCCAAGGTCTACGTCAGTATTGCCGCCGACGGCAGCGTGACCGTGGTCTGCAACCGCTCGGAGATGGGCCAGGGCGTGCGCACCAGCCTGGCCATGGTGGTGGCCGACGAACTGGAAGCCGACTGGGCCAGGGTCAAAGTCGAACAGGCGCCCGGTGACGAAGTGCGCTTTGGGAACCAGGACACTGATGGCTCGCGCAGCATGCGCCATTGGTACGAGCCAATGCGTCGTTGCGGTGCTGCCGCGCGGACCATGCTGGAACAGGCGGCCGCCGAGCAGTGGAAAGTCCCGCTGGGTGAGTGCCGTGCACAGCTGCATAAAGTGATTCACCAGCCCAGCGGTCGTGAACTGGGCTATGGCGCCCTGGCCGCTGCCGCCGCAGCACTGGCAGTACCGGCGCGGGACAGCCTGCGGCTCAAGCAACCGTCGGAGTTTCGTTATATCGGCAAAGAAGCGAGCAAGGCTATCGACGGTGTCGATATCGTCAACGGTCGGGCGGTGTACGGCGCCGATGTGCATTTTGACGGCATGCTGTTCGCCACTGTCGCGCGGCCCAAGGTGTATGGCGGCAAGGTCAAATCATTTGATGCCAGCGCGGCGCTGAAAGTGCCGGGTGTGATCAAGGTCCTGGAGATCGAGAGCCGCCCCATACCCTCGGAGTTCCAGCCATTGGGCGGCGTGGCGGTGGTCGCCAGCAACACCTGGGCGGCAATCAAGGGGCGTGAGGCGCTGCAGATTGTCTGGGACGACGGCGCCAATGCCGGCTACAACTCCACCGACTATCGCAAGACTCTGGAGGCCGCCGCCCTCAAACCCGGCAAAGTGGTGCGCAATACCGGCAGTATCGACCAGGCCCTGAGCGATGCCGACAGCACTTTCGACGCGGCGTATTACTTGCCACACCTGGCGCAGTCGCCGATGGAGCCGATGGTGGCGGTGGCCCGTTATCAGGACGGGCAATGCGAGGCCTGGGCGCCGAGCCAGGCACCGCAGGTCACGCGGGAGCGGGTCGCCGAGCGCCTTGGCCTGCCGTTCGACAACGTCACAATCCACGTCACCCTGTTGGGCGGTGGTTTTGGACGCAAATCGAAACCGGACTTTATCGTCGAAGCCGCGATCCTGGCCAAGGAGTTCCCCGGCAAGGCCGTGCGCGTGCAGTGGACCCGTGAAGACGATATCCACAACTCCTACTTTCATACCGTGTCCGCCGAGTATCTCAAGGCCGGCCTGAACAAGGATGGCCTGCCGTCGGGCTGGTTGCATCGCACCGTGGCCCCGAGCATCACCGCGTTGTTTGCGCCGGGCATGAACCACGAGGCCGCATTTGAACTGGGCATGGGCTTTACCAACATGGCCTACGCCATCCCCAACGTGCGCCTGGAAAACCCCGAGGCCGCCGCCCACACCCGCGTGGGTTGGTACCGCTCGGTGTCAAACATCCCCCATGGTTTTGCGATTCAGAGCTTTGTCGATGAATTGGCCCACAAGGCCGGCCAGGATCCGCTGAAGTACCAACTCAAACTGCTGGGCCCGGACCGTCAGATTGATCCGCGAACCTTGAGTGAAGAGTGGAACTACGGCGAGTCGCCCGAGCGCTATCCGATCGACACCGCTCGTATGCGTGGCGTATTGGAAACCGCGGCCAAGGCTGCTGGCTGGGGTCGTACATTGCCCAAGGGGCGTGGCCTGGGGTTGGCGGTGCATTACAGTTTCGTCACTTATGTGGCGGCGGTGATTGAGGTGGAGGTCAAGGATGACGGCACGCTGATCGTACACAAGGCCGATATTGCCGTGGACTGCGGCCCGCAGATAAACCCGGAGCGCATTCGCTCGCAGTTCGAGGGCGCCTGCGTCATGGGCCTGGGCAACGCGGTGCTGGGGGAAATCAGCTTCAAGGATGGCAAGGTCCAGCAGGACAACTTCCATATGTATGAAGTGGCGCGCATGTCCCTGGCGCCCAGGGAAATTGCCATTCATTTGGTCACGCCCAAGGGCGAGGTGCCTCTGGGCGGCGTCGGTGAGCCGGGCGTGCCGCCGATTGCGCCAGCACTGTGCAATGCGATTTTTGCGGCGACTGGCAAGCGCATCCGCAGCTTGCCGGTGCGTTATCAGTTGCAGGGCTGGCAGCAGGAGGCGAAGGCCTGATGGACAGCGTTGATCTGAATGTCTTGCGCAGCGTGCTGGAGTGGCGCCGCGCAGGGCACCGGGTGGTGCTGTACAGCGTGGTCCAGACCTGGGGCAGCGCACCACGGCCGCCGGGGGCGATGCTGGCCCTGCGCGGCGATGGCGTGGTGATCGGCTCGGTGTCCGGTGGTTGCATCGAGGACGATCTGATCGCCCGTCTGTACGATGGCCGGTTGCTCGACGATGGACCACCGGTGCAACTGGTGACCTATGGCGTTACCCGGGATGAAGCCGCGCGCTTTGGCCTGCCGTGCGGCGGCACCTTGCGCCTGACGCAGGAGCGGGTCGGTGATCCTGCGTGGGTCGCCGAGTTGCTGGCGCGTTGTGAGGCCCATGAAATTGTTGCGCGGGAGTTGGATTTGGCGACGGGCTCCGTGTGTTTAAGCGTGGCGAACAAGTCTGACATTGTTACGTTTGATGGTGAGCGCTTACGGGCCATTTATGGTCCGCGCTGGCGCCTGCTGTTGATCGGCGCGGGCCAGTTGTCGCGCTATGTGGCAGAAATGGCGCGCCTACTGGACTTTGAAGTGTTGATCTGCGACCCGCGCCAGGAGTTTGTCCATGGCTGGGAAGAGCAGCATGGACGCTTTGTGCCGGGAATGCCCGATGAGGCCGTGCTCACTATCCAGACGGACGAGCGCACGGCCATTGTTGCCCTGACCCACGATCCGCGCCTGGACGATATGGCGTTGTTGACCGCATTGAACTCCCGGGCGTTCTACATCGGTGCCCTGGGTTCACGGGTCAATAGCCGCAAGCGCCGGGAGAACCTGGCGGTGTTGGGGTTGGGGGCCGAGGCGATTGCGCGGCTGCATGGCCCGATTGGCATTCATATCGGCAGTCATACGCCGGCAGAGATTGCCTTGTCGCTGATGGCGCATATCGTCGCGGTCAAGAACGGTGTGGAGCTGTTACAGAAGAACCCCGTACGGGAGGCGGTCAGTTGACGAGCGCGATCACTGCGATCGTCCTCGCGGCGGGGCAGGGCAGTCGTTTCCGTGCGCAAAATGGCCAGGACAAGCTATTGGCCCCTTGTGTGGGGCGTGATGGGGTGATGCGACCGGTCTTCGAGCAGGTATTGGTCAATTTACCGGCCAGTATCTCCCGGCGTTGGGTCGTCACGTCGTCTGGGCGCAGCGAGGTCATTCGTCTGGCCAGGGATTATGGATGCGAAGTGCTGCTTCTGGATGCTGCGGGTATGGGCGACAGCCTTGCAGCGGCAGTGGCGGCCAGTGGCCCAAGTGCCGGTTGGCTGGTGGTGCTGGGGGATATGCCGTTTATTCAGTCCTCGAGCATTGAGCGGGTGATAGAACGGGTGGAGGGCATCAGTGTGCCGGTGCATGCTGGGCAGTATGGCCATCCCGTTGCGTTTGGCCGGGCTCTAGGGCCCGCCTTGATGGAACTGACTGGGGACCGTGGCGCCAAGCCCCTGTTTGCCCAGGCTGATGTGCGGGAAGTGCCGGTGGATGATCCCGGGGTGTTGTGGGATGTGGATGTACCGCAAATGCTCAAGTTCCCACAACCCCTATAGGAGCCCATCCCTCTCTACCGCCATCGCAGGCAAGCCAGCTCCCACTTTTGATTGTTGTAGCTGCATGGAACGCATAAAAAAGCCCCGCCTGATTGCTCAGGCGGGGCTTTTTAGTTGCCGTTGGAATCAGGCGAGGGGTTTAGGCTCGTGCTCTTCTTCCAGGGCTTTTGGGTTGTGCTCTACCACTTCCTCAACGGAACGCAGGTTCTCGTCGATGGCTGGGGCCGCGTGCTCAACTTCTGCTTCGATCGCCGGTGCTTCGACAACCTCGGCAACCACCGGTGCGGCTTCGACTACGGCCGGAGCCGCCGCCGCTGCTTCTTCGGCTTCTTTCTGCAGACGCTCGGCTTCACGCTTGCGGCGACGCACTTCACGCGGGTCGTTCGGCGCACGGCCGTTTTCGGTCAGGGCGCTGGCCGGGGCTTCAACCACCGGGGCGGCCACTTCGGCAACCACTGGTGCTTCCACGACCACCGGGGCAGGTTCTGCAACCACAACCGGTTCTACTGCAACCACGACGGCTTCGGCGATCACCACTTCAGCGACCGGTGCAGGCGCTTCTTCTACCGGCGCTTGCGCGGGTGCTGGTTCGGCAGTCCACTGGAAGGCGGTCTGTTCTTCGCGAACTTCACGCACTTGTGGGGTTGGCTCGGCGGCTGGCGTTTCGACTGGCGCTTCGACAACGGCTTCAACCACAGGCTGTGGCTCAACCACGTCCGCAGGTGCAGCAACTGCTTGCGCTTCAGGCTGGGCTTCGCGAACCGGTGCAACTTCCACTTCTGGAGCAGCAGGTGTTTCGACCACGGTGGTGGCTTCGACAGCGGGTGCTTCAACGACGGCAGTTTCCTGCACGGCAGCGGTGGCACGTTCGGCCTGCTGGTTGGCTTCGGCTTCGGCAGGGGCGCTGATGACCGCGCTGGCAACGGCAGCGGTCACGGCCAGGCCAGCAGCCAGTTCGGTGCTGGTTGGCTCGTTGTTGGCGGTTTCTTCAGTGGCTTCGCCGGTCTCTTCCGAGCCTTCGATCACATTGCCGTTGGCGTCACGCTGACGCTCACGACGGTTGCTGCGACGACGCTGGCCACGGGAGCGGCGGCGTGGACGATCGCCTTCGGCGTTGTCCTGGCCATCTTCCTGTTGCTGCTCTTCGTTGGTCAGCAGTTCTTCTTCGCTGGCGGCAACGGCCTGCTCGGCGCGTGGTTGACGCTCTTCACGCGGTGGGCGTGGGGCGCGTTCCTCGCGCGGCTGGCGGGCCGGGCGTTCTTCAGTAGCGGCATCAACGGCAGCGGCGGCAACCGCCGGGACGGCGTCCAATGGCTCGCGCAGTTCACGTACACGTTCTTCACGCTCGCCACGCGGCTTGCGATCTTCACGCGGGGCGCGAGGTGCGCGCGGTGCACGTTCTTCACGTGGTGCACGCTCTTCACGCGGAGCACGTTCTTCACGGGCTACGGCCGGGGTTTCTTCACGGGCTTCGCGCGGTTGGCGCTCTTCGCGTGGTGCGCGTTCTTCACGCGGTGCACGCTCTTCGCGAGGCTTGCGCTCTTCATCACGGCGACCGTTGCGGTTACGGCTCTGCTGGCGACCGTTGCGACGCTCTTCATTGCGTGCAGGACGTTCAGCGGCAGGCTTCTCGACCACGGCAGGAGCTACCGGCTCTTCCTTGGTGGCGAACAGGCTGACCAGCGACTTCACCAGGCCCTTGAACAGGCTTGGCTCCGGCAGGGAGGCAGGAGCGGCAACCGGGGCTGCGGCTTCAGTCGGTACCGGTGCGTTGGCACGGGCCGGTGCGGTCTTGACGGCAGCTTCCTGGCGAACCAGGGTGCGGGTCGCGGCGGCTGGCTGGACTTCTTCGACTTCGGCAGCAGCAGCGGCGATTTCGTAGCTGGACTGGCCGCTGTGGGCTTCCGGGCTGTCATCACGCAGGCGTTGCACTTCGAAGTGCGGCGTTTCGAGATGATCGTTCGGCAGGATCACGATGCGGGCACGGGTGCGCAGTTCGATCTTGGTGATCGAGTTGCGTTTCTCGTTGAGCAGGAAGGCTGCAACCGGGATTGGCACTTGCGCGCGGACTTCGGCGGTGCGGTCTTTCAGGGCTTCTTCTTCGATCAGGCGCAGGATCGCCAGGGACAGCGATTCGACATCACGGATGATGCCGGTGCCATTGCAACGCGGGCAGACGATGCCGCTGCTTTCGCCCAGGGACGGACGCAGGCGCTGACGGGACATTTCCAGCAGGCCGAAGCGCGAGATGCGGCCGACTTGCACGCGGGCACGGTCGGCTTCCAGGCATTCGCGGACTTTTTCTTCCACGGCGCGCTGGTTCTTGGCAGGCGTCATGTCGATGAAGTCGATCACGATCAGGCCGCCGATATCACGCAGGCGCAGTTGGCGGGCGATTTCTTCAGCCGCTTCCAGGTTGGTCTGCAGGGCGGTTTCTTCGATGTCGCTGCCTTTGGTAGCGCGCGCCGAGTTGATGTCGATGGACACCAGGGCTTCGGTCGGATCGATGACGATGGAACCACCGGAAGGCAGTTCGACCACGCGCTGGAAGGCGGTTTCGATCTGGCTTTCGATCTGGAAACGGTTGAACAGCGGCACGCTGTCTTCGTACAGCTTGATCTTGCTGGCGTACTGCGGCATCACCTGGCGGATGAAGGTCAGGGCTTCGTCCTGGGCTTCAACGCTGTCGATCAGCACTTCGCCGATGTCCTGGCGCAGGTAGTCGCGGATGGCGCGGATGATCACGTTGCTTTCCTGATAGATCAGGAATGGCGCGGAGCGGTCCAGGGATGCTTCTTTAATAGCAGTCCACAGTTGCAGCAGGTAGTCGAGGTCCCACTGCATTTCTTCGCTGCTGCGGCCAAGGCCGGCAGTGCGCACGATCAGGCCCATGTCGGCCGGGGCGATCAGGCCGTTCAGCGCTTCACGCAGTTCGTTGCGCTCTTCGCCTTCGATACGACGGGAGATGCCGCCGGCACGCGGGTTGTTCGGCATCAGGACCAGGTAACGGCCAGCCAGGCTGATGAAGGTGGTCAGGGCTGCGCCCTTGTTGCCACGTTCTTCTTTTTCGACCTGGACGATGACTTCCTGGCCTTCGCTCAGGACGTCCTTGATGTTCACGCGGCCTTCAGGGGCTTTCTTGAAGTATTCGCGGGAGATTTCCTTGAGGGGCAGGAAGCCATGGCGCTCAGAGCCAAAATCGACAAAGGCAGCCTCAAGGCTCGGCTCGATACGAGTAATCCGGCCTTTATAGATGTTGGCCTTCTTCTGCTCGCGTGCACCGGACTCGATGTCCAGGTCGTAGAGGCGTTGGCCATCTACCAGTGCAACACGCAACTCTTCGGGTTGAGTTGCGTTAATCAGCATTCTTTTCATGTTGTACCGTCGGTTTCCGGGCTGCCGGAAACGGCGTTCGGCACACACGACTTCTCACGGTCGGTGTCAGGTGCGTCAAGAGTGGTTGGCCACTCCAGTGTCCAGCAATACCGGCCAATTGGGCTGGTATCGCGACTTACGCGTCCTGCTTGCTGTGGTGACTTAATAAGCACTCAGTCAGGAGGAGGAATCAACCGGCGACTGTGGACGAGATGAAGCGTCTAAATATAAGCCTAGTGCTACACAGTCCGACGGTTGTGCATCTCCACCCTACACGTATCCCTGATAATTCGGGTGCTGCCGCGCGCAGAATCCGCAGCGGGTTGGCATTTACCGTGTTCTCCAATGGGGAGTTCACGCTCATGGCTAATAACAGGCGTTGTTTCCGAAGCATTCGCCGTGGTCTGGTACAAGACTGACTGCACTTTGTGAACTGGCCGTAAATATCGGCGCAAGAGACGAGTAATCACTCTGTTTCCTGCACTCGCTTCAGGCCTCATGTCACCTGCGCTTGTTACAATCTTGAGCCTTCCAGTGTGGCAAAAGCCCCGTAGGACGGCCTCGCGTCCTGATGAATTGCGATGGTCAGGGGCGGCAGTTTGCCGCGAGTCCTCTGTCCAGGCCGCTTTTGGCGGCGTTCGCGACTATAGCAGCAATGATTAAGTGCTTCAATTCCATAAAAAATTGTTATCATTCCCGGCATGACGACTACCGCCCCCCCGACCCCCAGCGTCCAGCTGCTTGAGGTCTCGCCGGAATATGCCGGCCAACGCATCGACAATTTTCTTCTGGCCAGGCTCAAGGGCGTGCCCAAGACCTTGATTTATCGCATTTTGCGTAAAGGCGAAGTGCGGGTGAACAAAGGCCGGATCAAGCCCGAGTACAAGCTGCAGGCGGGCGATATCGTCCGGGTGCCACCTGTGCGGGTGCCTGAACGTGACGAGCCCGTGCCGCTGGCCCAGGGCCTGTTGCAGCGCCTTGAGGCGTCGATTGTCTTCGAAGACAGCAAGCTGATCGTGATCAACAAGCCATGTGGCATTGCGGTTCACGGCGGCAGCGGCCTGAATTTCGGGGTGATCGAAGCCTTTCGTCAGTTGCGTCCGGACGCCAAGGAGCTGGAGCTGGTCCATCGCCTGGACCGTGACACTTCCGGCCTGTTGATGATCGCCAAGAAGCGCAGCATGTTGCGCCACTTGCATACCGCCCTGCGCGGCGATGGCGTGGACAAGCGCTACATGGCCCTGGTGCGTGGCAATTGGGCCTCTTCGATCAAGAGCGTGCGTGCGCCGTTGCAGAAGAGCAACCTGCGCTCCGGCGAGCGTATGGTCGAGGTGGACGAGGAGGGCAAGGAGGCGCTGACCCTGTTCAAGGTGCTACGGCGTTTTGGTGACTTCGCAACCATGGTCGAGGCCAAGCCGGTGACCGGGCGTACCCACCAGATTCGCGTGCATACCCTGCATGCTGGCCACTGCATTGCCGGTGATACCAAGTACGGCGACGAGGGCTTCTCCAAGGAGATTCGCGACCTTGGCGGCAAGCGCCTGTTCCTGCATGCCTACATGCTGACGGTGCCGTTGCCTGATGGTGGCGAATTGAAGTTGCAGGCCCCTGTCGATGAAATGTGGGCCAAGACCGTGGAGCGCCTGAGTGTCGCGCCCTGACTACAAGCTGCTGATTTTTGACTGGGATGGCACCCTGTGCGATTCCATTGGTCGGATTGTCGAGTCCATGCACATGGCCTCGACCCGTTCCGGCTTCGAGCTGTGCAGCGACCTAGCGGTCAAGGGCATTATTGGCCTGGGTTTGCCGGAAGCCATTCGCACCTTGTATCCGCAGATCACAGATAGCGAGTTGGTCGCGTTTCGCGAGCATTACGCTGATCACTACATTGCCCTGGAAGCTGAGCCTTCACCCTTGTTTGAGGGTGTGGTGCAGTCCCTGGCGGCATTGCGCGAGCAGGGCTATCACCTGGCAGTGGCCACCGGCAAGGCGCGGCGCGGCCTGGATCGGGTGCTCAAGGCCAATGGTTGGGAAGATTATTTCGATATCACCCGCGCCGCTGATGAAACCGCGAGCAAACCCCATCCCTTGATGCTGGAGCAGATCATGGCGCACTGCGGGGTTTCTGCCCGCGAGTCGTTGATGGTCGGTGATGCTTCGTTCGATTTGCTGATGGCGCGCAATGCTGGCATGGACAGTGTTGCGGTCAGCTACGGTGCCCAGTCCCCCGAAGCCTTGCAGGCGTACGAGCCGCGACTGACGATTGATCGGTTTTCTCAATTGCACGCCTGGCTCAACCAGGCCCATTAAGTTTTTGCTGGGGTAGATGGCATGACCGATGAGTGGAGGGCACCGAGCAAGGCCGGTGCCGACAATGGCGATGATAAAAGCTGGAAATTGCTGGAAAAGACCCTGCTGGCGGGCGTCCAGGAACAGCGTCGCGCCCGGCGCTGGGGGATCTTCTTCAAGCTCCTGACCTTTACCTACCTGATTGGCATGCTGGTGCTGTTCAGTCCCCTGGTGGACATGGAAAAAAGCGCCGTGCGCAGCGCCAACTACACCGCACTGATCGAGGTGCGCGGGGTGATTGCCGACAAGGAGTCCGCCAGCGCCGACAACATTGTCAGCAGTCTGCGCACGGCTTTCGAGGATCCCAAGGTCAAGGGTGTGGTGCTGCGCATCAACAGTCCGGGCGGCAGTCCGGTGCAGTCGGGGTATGTCTATGACGAGATCCGTCGTCTACGCGCGCTGCATCCGGACACCAAGCTGTACGCGGTGATCTCTGATCTGGGGGCTTCGGGCGCCTATTACATTGCCAGCGCTGCCGACCAGATCTACGCCGACAAGGCCAGCCTGGTAGGTTCCATTGGTGTGACGGCGGCCGGTTACGGTTTTGTCGGTGCCATGGAGAAGCTGGGTGTCGAGCGGCGTACCTATACGTCGGGCGAGCACAAGTCGTTCCTTGACCCGTTCCAGCCGCAAAAGGCTGAAGAAACCCAGTTCTGGCAGAGTGTGCTCGACACCACTCATCGCCAGTTTATTGCCAGCGTCAAGCAGGGGCGCGGTGAGCGACTCAAGGATAAAGAACATCCGGAGTTGTTCTCCGGCCTGATCTGGTCGGGTGAGCAGGCATTGCCGTTGGGCTTGATCGACGGCCTGGGCAGTGCCAGCTCCGTGGCGCGGGATGTGATTGGCGAGAAGGAGTTGGTGGACTTCACCGTCCAGGAATCGCCGTTCGATCGCTTCTCCAAGCGGCTGGGTGCCAGTGTGGCGGAGAAGCTGGCGCTGTATATGGGCTTCCAGGGCCCGACGCTGCGCTGATCTCAGGGTTGGCATCGATCAAAATGTGGGGGCGGGCAAGCCCGCACATATTGGGTTTTGTGGTGTTCTACGGTACCTGCACACCTTCGGCCAGCAGCATATCCACCAGGCGAATCAGCGGTAGGCCGACGAGGCTGGTGGCGTCCGGCCCTTCGGTGCTCTGAAACAAGCTCACCCCCAGCCCTTCAGCCTTGAAGCTGCCAGCGCAATCGTAGGGCTGCTCGATCCGCAGGTAGCGCTCGATCTGTGCTGGGTCCAGTTGTCGCATGGTGACGGTAAAGGGGATGCAGTCCACCTGGCAATGCCCCGTTTCGCTATTGAGCAGCGCCAGGCCGGTCAGGAAGCTGACCTGCCTACCGCTGGCGGCGAGCAATTGTTCGCGGGCCTTTTCGAAGGTGTGGGGCTTGCCGATGATCTGGTCGTCGAGCGTCGCCACCTGGTCCGAGCCGATGATCAGGTGTCCAGGGTGGCTGCTGGCGAGGGCGCGAGCCTTTTCCTCGGCCAGGCGCTTGACCAGCTCGACAGCAGGCTCGTTTTTACGGTGGCTTTCGTCGATATCCGGGGAGCTGCAGATGAACGGCAGGTGCAGGCGATTGAGCAGTTCCCGGCGATAAACCGAGCTGGAAGCGAGTAATAAAGGCAACATGTGGCTCTCCTCAAGGCAGTTGCGGATTCTAGCGAGCGGGCAGTCTGGCGCACAGGGCTGAATTTCCTTTGACATGGCCGGGTGCATCCCTATAATGCTGCGCCTATGTTGAATGACCCGATTCCACCTCACGTTGACCCGCGCAAATTGGCTGATCGTGGCACCACCCTCCAAGGTGAAGTGTTGCTGGCCGATTTGGAGAGACTCTGCGACCCGCTTTCCGACAATGTCGGTACGGTGCAGGCTAAATTCGTTTTTGAACGAGATGAACGTAAATCTGTGGTAATCCACAGCTTTATCGACACCGAGGTCAAAATGGTTTGCCAGCGTTGTCTTGAGCTGGTCACCCTGCCGATCCACAGCGAATGCAGTTATGCTGTGGTGAAAGAGGGTGCGAATACCCAGTCGTTGCCGAAAGGTTATGACGTGCTGGAACTGGGCGAAGATCCTTTGGATCTGCATGCACTGATCGAGGAAGAGCTTTTGCTCGCCTTGCCCATTGTGCCTGCTCATCATCCGGAAGAATGCCAGCAGCCGGCGGGGCTCGATGACGAGTCCGAACCGAGCGAGGACGAGGTAACGCGGTCCAACCCGTTCAGTGTATTGGCGCAGTTAAAGCGTGACCCAAACGTTTAGGAGTTAATCAATTATGGCTGTTCAGCAGAACAAAAAATCCCGCTCTGCCCGTGACATGCGTCGTTCGCACGATGCCCTGACGGCAAGCACTCTGTCTGTAGAAAAAACCACCGGTGAAATTCACCTGCGTCACCACGTATCGCCAGAAGGCGTATACCGTGGCCGTAAAGTGATCGACAAGGGCGCTGACGAGTAATCACTTGTCTGCTCAAGTCATCGCGATTGACGCAATGGGCGGGGACTTCGGTCCCCGCAGCATTGTTCAGGCCTGCATTGCCAGCCTGTCTGCAACGCCCTCGCTGCACCTGACCCTTGTCGGTCAACCTTCCCTACTTGAAGAACTGATTGCCAGTCATCCGGCTGTGGATCGCGCGCGCCTGACGATAATGCCGGCCAGCGAAACCATCGGCATGGACGAAAAACCGGCCCAGGCCCTGCGTGGCAAACCCGACTCTTCCATGCGCGTGGCCCTTGAGCTGCTGCGTGACGGCAAGGTCCAGGCGTGTGTCAGTGCGGGCAATACCGGGGCGCTGATGGCGTTGTCTCGTCATGTGCTGAAAACCTTGCCGGGGATTGACCGGCCTGCGATGGTCGCGGCGATCCCGACCCAGCGTGGCTATTGCCAGTTGCTGGACCTGGGGGCGAATGTCGATTGCAGTGCCGAGCACCTGTTGCACTTTGCCCTGATGGGTTCGGTGGCGGCTGAAGCGCTGGGTGTGGTGCGGCCCCGGGTCGCCTTGCTCAATATCGGCACCGAGGACATCAAGGGCAACCAGCAGGTCAAGTTGGCCGCCAGCCTGCTGCAGCAGGCGCGGGGGTTGAACTACATCGGGTTTATCGAAGGTGATGGGTTATATCGTGGCGAGGCCGATGTGGTGGTTTGCGACGGTTTTGTCGGCAATATCCTACTCAAATCCAGCGAAGGCCTGGCTACGATGATTGCTGCTCGCATTGAGGCCTTGTTCAAGCAGGGCATCGCCTCGCGACTGGTGGGTGCCTTGGCGCTGCCGTTGATGCGGCGCCTGCAGGCCGATTTGGCTCCGGCTCGGCATAACGGCGCCAGCTTTCTCGGTTTGCAGGGCATTGTGGTAAAAAGCCACGGTTCGGCGGGTGTCCAGGGCTTTCAGAGTGCCATTGCGCGTGCCCAGATCGAGATCCAGGAGAACCTGCCGCAACGCTTGCATGGCCGTCTTGAGGATCTGTTGTCTTAGGCGAATTGGTCCGGGAATGCTTAAATGTGACCGGCCAGTTCAATTGACCATCCAATCTGTCAGTTTCTTGCGCTCCCAGCTGTGGGGCGTCAATTCACCGACGACCAGATCATTAGGGGCTTGTTACATGTCTACATCCCTCGCATTCGTCTTTCCAGGGCAGGGTTCGCAGTCCCTCGGCATGTTGGCCGAGCTGGGCGCGCAATACCCGCTAGTCCTGGAAACATTCAAGGAAGCTTCCGCTGCCTTGGGCTACGACCTTTGGGCTTTGACCCAGGACGGGCCGGAAGAACTGCTCAATCAAACCGATAAAACCCAGCCGGCCATCCTGACGGCTTCCATCGCGCTGTGGCGCGTCTGGTTGGCCGAAGGCGGCGCACGCCCGGCTTTTGTTGCCGGTCACAGCCTGGGCGAATACAGCGCCTTGGTCGCGGCAGGCAGCCTGACCCTTGCTGAGGCGGTCAAGCTGGTAGAGCGCCGTGGCCAACTGATGCAAGAAGCGGTTCCGGCCGGGCAGGGCGGCATGGCCGCTATCCTGGGCCTGGACGACGCGGTGGTGATCGAAGCCTGTGCCGAATCGGCCCAGGGTGAAGTGGTCAGCGCGGTGAACTTCAACTCCCCTGGCCAGGTGGTGATCGCCGGTGCCAAGGCGGCAGTTGAGCGTGCCGTCGAAGGCTGCAAGGCCCGTGGGGCCAAGCGCGCATTGCCGCTGCCGGTCAGCGTGCCGTCCCATTGCGAGCTGATGCGCCCGGCCGCCGAGCGGTTTGCCGAGTCCATCGCCGCCATCAACTGGCAGGCACCGCAGATCCCGCTGGTGCAAAACGTCAGCGCCGACGTGGCGCCGGACCTGGACACCCTCAAGCGCGACCTGCTGGAGCAGCTGTACAAGCCGGTGCGCTGGGTTGAATCGGTCCAGACCCTGGCTGCCAAGGGCGCTACCCAACTGGTTGAGTGTGGTCCGGGCAAAGTCCTGGCCGGTCTCAACAAGCGTTGCGCCGAAGGCGTGTCGACGTCCAATCTCAATACCCCGGATGGCTTCGTAGCCGCCCGCGCCGCACTGGCCTGAACTAAGGAGAAGCCTGCATGAGTCTGCAAGGTAAAGTTGCACTGGTTACCGGCGCAAGCCGTGGCATTGGCCAGGCGATCGCCCTGGAGCTGGGTCGTCAGGGTGCCATCGTGATCGGTACTGCCACCTCCGCCTCGGGCGCCGAGCGTATCGCCGCGACCCTGAAGGAAAATGGCGTGCAGGGCACCGGTCTTGAACTCAACGTGACCAGCGATGAGTCCGTGGCTGCTGTCTTGGCCCAGATCACTGCACAGTTCGGTGTGCCGGCTATTCTGGTGAACAACGCCGGGATTACCCGTGACAACCTGATGATGCGCATGAAAGACGACGAGTGGTACGACGTGGTCGATACCAACTTGAACAGTCTGTTTCGCCTGTCCAAGGGTGTTTTGCGCGGCATGACCAAGGCGCGTTGGGGGCGAATTATCAATATTGGCTCCGTAGTGGGTGCCATGGGCAACGCAGGCCAAGTAAACTACGCCTCTGCCAAGGCCGGCCTGGAAGGTTTCAGCCGTGCCCTGGCACGTGAAGTCGGCTCGCGGTCGATTACGGTCAACTCGGTAGCTCCAGGGTTTATCGATACCGATATGACCCGTGAGTTGCCTGAAGCGCAACGTGAAGCGTTGCTGACGCAAATTCCGCTGGGCCGTCTGGGCCAGGCCCAAGAGATCGCCAATGTGGTCTCTTTCCTGGCGTCTGACGGTGCGGCATACGTGACTGGGGCTACAATCCCGGTGAACGGCGGGATGTACATGAGTTAAATTGTGACGGATCGCTTCAAAAAAATGTCATACGAGCTGTCTAAAATCCGTTATAAAGCTGCAATCTATTTATAGGCAGGTGGTCGGTAGGGTACGAGGGTGAAGCTTTCAGTTGAAAAGCTGAAAAGCCTTTCTATACACTTACCCACTGGCCAGCTGCCTGAATTTGTCCATTAGGAGTTAAACAAGGTATGAGCACCATCGAAGAGCGCGTCAAGAAAATCGTCGCCGAGCAACTGGGCGTTAAAGAAGAAGAAGTGGTCAACACTGCTTCCTTCGTAGAAGACCTGGGTGCCGATTCCCTTGACACCGTTGAGCTGGTGATGGCTCTGGAAGAGGAATTCGAGACCGAAATCCCGGACGAAGAAGCTGAAAAAATCACTACTGTTCAAGCTGCTATCGACTACGTTACTAGCCACCAGGCGTAATAGTTTGTAATCGTCGCTTGCTGTTATGGAAAAACCGCACTGCTGTAACGGCGTGCGGTTTTTTCTTTAGCTCTGATGAAAAATGAGCTGTGAAGCAAAGTGTCGTCATTAGAAAAAGGAGAGTGCTGTGTCGCGTAGACGCGTCGTAGTCACCGGTATGGGTATGTTGTCGCCACTGGGTACGGATGTGCCGAGCAGTTGGCAGGGCATTCTGGCTGGCCACAGTGGTATTGGTCTGATCGAGCATACGGACCTTTCTGCCTATTCCACCCGTTTTGGCGGCTCGGTAAAGGGCTTCAACGTCGAGGAATATCTCTCGATCAAGGAATCCCGAAAACTCGACCTGTTCATTCAATACGGCTTGGCGGCCGGTTTTCAGGCAGTGCGTAATGCCGGCCTGGAAGTCACCGATGCCAACCGTGATCGCATTGGCGTGGCCATGGGCTCGGGTATTGGTGGTCTGACCAATATCGAAGAAACCAGCCGCACGCTGCACGACTCCGGCCCTCGTCGAATTTCACCGTTCTTCGTCCCGGGCTCGATCATCAATATGATTTCCGGTTTCCTGTCCATCCATCTGGGTGCCCAGGGGCCTAACTACGCCATTTCCACGGCGTGCACCACGGGCACTCACTGCATCGGCATGGCGGCGCGCAATATCGCCTATGACGAAGCTGACGTGATGATCGCCGGTGGCGCCGAAATGGCCGCCTGTGGCCTGGGCATGGGCGGCTTCGGCGCGTCGCGTGCGCTGTCTACACGCAATGACGAGCCGACCCGCGCCAGTCGTCCGTGGGACAAGGGCCGTGATGGCTTTGTGCTGTCCGACGGCGCCGGTGCCCTGGTTCTCGAAGAGCTGGAGCACGCCAAGGCCCGCGGCGCGACGATCTATGCCGAGCTGATCGGTTTTGGCATGAGTGGCGATGCTTACCACATGACCTCGCCACCCGCCGACGGCGCGGGCGCTGCGCGTTGCATCAGCAATGCCCTGCGCGACGCGAAGATCAATGTCGATCAGGTGCAGTACATCAACGCCCACGGCACCTCGACGCCCACGGGTGACCTGGCGGAAGCGCAGGCCATCAAGTCGGTATTCGGTGAGCACGCCTACAAGCTGGCGGTCAGTTCCACCAAGTCCATGACCGGTCACCTGTTGGGTGCGGCAGGTGCGGTCGAAGCGATTTTCAGCGTGCTGGCGATCAAGGATCAGGTCGCGCCGCCGACCATCAACCTTGATGAGCCGGATGAGGGCTGCGACCTGAACTTCGTGCCTCACGAGCCGCAGAAAATGCCGATCGACGTGGTGTTGTCCAACTCGTTCGGCTTTGGTGGTACCAACGGTTCCCTGGTGTTCCGCCGGTTCGCCGAGTGATGCACAGCTGGGTCGACGGTCAGCCAGCGGATACCGTGCCGCTCAAAGATCGCGGCCTGGCCTACGGCGATGGTTTGTTTGAAACCATCGCGGTCAAGGCCGGGCAGCCCGTGCTGCTTGACCGCCACCTGCAACGCCTTGACGAAGGTTGCAGGCGCCTGGCGCTTACCGTCGACCAGGCACTGATCCGCCACGAGTTGCTGGCCTACGCGGCAGCCCTCGGTGACGGCGTGCTCAAGTTGATTCTCACCCGTGGCGATAGCTTGCGCGGTTATGGCATCAACCCAGGCGCCCCGGCGCGCCGTATCCTGCAAGGCAGCCCGCCTGCCACCTATCCCGAGGCTCATGGATCATCAGGCGTGCGCCTGTTTCCATGTGCCACCCGTTTGTCCGAGCAACCCTTGCTCGCCGGTCTCAAACACCTCAACCGCCTCGAACAGGTCCTGGCTCGCGCCGAGTGGCAAGATGCAGATCACGCTGAAGGATTGATGCTGGATATGTCCGGGCGCGTCATCGAAGGCGTGTTCAGCAATCTGTTCCTGGTGCGTGACGGCCAGTTGCTGACCGCCGACCTGAGCCGCTGTGGCGTGGCCGGCGTCATGCGCGCCGAGCTGTTGAGCAGGGCCGAGGCGTTGGGCATTGTCACCACCGTTGCCGATATCAGCCTTGCGCAGTTGCAGCAGGCCGATGAAGTGTTCGTCTGCAACAGCGTATATGGCATTTGGCCGGTGCTTGGATGTGGGCCAATGAGCTGGTCGGCCGGGCCACTCACCCGTAAACTGCAAGGCATTGTTCGCGCGCTATTGGGTGTTTGATTTGAGACGTAAAATTGTATTGCTGCTGGAGATCGGTCTGGTCCTGGTGGGTTTGCTGCTGGGCTTTTCGGCCTGGAAGCTGGACTCGGCCTTGAAGCAGCCACTGAATCTGTCCCAGGAGCAATTGCTGGATGTAGCGACCGGCGCGACGCCTACGGGCACCTTCAACCGTCTGCAAGCGGATGGTGTACTTGAGGATGCCTTTTGGCTGCGTCTGTACTGGCGCTTCAACCTTGATGGCCAGCCGCTGCACAGTGGCGAATACCGCATGACGCCAGGCCTGACGGCCCAGGGGCTGATCGGCCTGTGGCAGCGCGGTGAAGTGGTGCAGTACAGCCTGACGCTGGTGGAAGGCTGGAATTTCCGCCAGGTGCGCAGTGCGCTGGCCAAGCACGAAAAGATCGAGCAGACCCTGTCGGGCTTGAGTGACCGTGAGGTGATGGAGAAGATCGGTCATCCCGACGTGTTCCCGGAAGGGCGGTTCTTCCCTGATACCTACCGTTTCGTACGCGGTATGAGCGATGTCGAGTTCCTCAAGAAAGCCTACAACCGCCTGGACGATGTCCTTGAGCAGGAATGGAGCCGACGCGCCCCGGATGCGCCCTATACCGATCCCTACCAGGCGCTGATCATGGCATCGCTGGTCGAGAAGGAAACCGGCGTGCCTGAAGAGCGTGGGCAGATTGCCGGGGTGTTTGTGCGGCGCCTGAAGATCGGCATGCTGCTGCAAACCGATCCCACCGTGATCTACGGCATGGGCGAGCGCTACAACGGCAAGTTGACGCGCGCGCACCTGAAAGAAGCCACGCCCTATAACACCTACATGATCAGCGGCCTGCCGCCGACGCCGATTGCCATGGTCGGCCGCGAGGCGATCCATGCCGCGTTGAATCCGGTGCCGGGCAGCAGCCTGTATTTTGTGGCCCGGGGCGATGGCAGCCACATTTTCTCCGATAGCCTGGATGCCCATAATGCGGCGGTGCGCGAGTACCAACTCAAGCGTCGCGCCGACTATCGCTCCAGCCCTGCGCCGGCCGCACCCGCGACCGTTGAGCCTGTCGCGCCTGACGCTGCGCCCGCGCAAAGCCCGCAATGACTCTGACTAAGGACTGCCTGTGACTGGCTTGTTTATTACCCTGGAAGGCCCGGAAGGCGCCGGCAAGAGTACCAACCGTGAATACCTGGCCGAACGCTTGCGGGCCGAAGGGATCGAGGTGTTGCTGACCCGCGAGCCTGGCGGCACGCCTCTGGCGGAGAAGATTCGCGAAGTGCTGCTGGCCACTGGCGATGAGGTCATGGACCCGGACACCGAACTGTTGCTGGTGTTTGCTGCCCGTGCCCAGCACTTGGCGCAAGTGATTCGCCCGGCGCTGGCCCGTGGCGCGGTGGTGATCTGCGACCGCTTCACCGATTCCACCTACGCCTATCAGGGCGCGGGGCGCGGCTTGTCCCTGGAGCGCATCGCGACCCTGGAGACCTTCGTCCAGGGCGACCTGCGCCCGCACCTGACCCTGGTCTTCGACCTGCCGGTTGATGTCGGCCTGGCCCGGGCCAGCGCCCGTGGTCGCCTGGATCGCTTCGAGTTGGAAGGTCGGGCATTTTTTGAAGCAGTGCGTGCGGCTTATCTCCAGCGTGCCGCAGCTGCACCCTCGCGCTACTGCCTGCTGGATGCCGCGCAGCCGCTCAAGCAGGTGCAGCAGGCTATCGATGCGCTGCTACCCAAACTGTTGGAGCTTTACCGTGGCTGAAGCCTATCCGTGGCAGGACAGCCTGTGGCAGCAATTGGCCGGGCGTGCCCAGCACGCCCATGCCTACCTGCTCCATGGGCCGGCAGGCATCGGCAAGCGCGCCTTGGCCGAACGCTTGATGGCGCGCCTGCTGTGCCAGCGGCCGGCAGGGCTGGAGGCGTGCGGGCAATGCAAGTCGTGCCTGTTGCTCAAGGCCGGCAGCCATCCGGACAACTACGTGCTGGAACCTGAAGAAGCCGACAAGGCGATCAAGGTCGACCAGGTGCGGGACTTGGTGAGTTTTGTGGTGCAGACCGCGCAGATGGGCGGCCGCAAGGTGGTGCTGATCGAACCGGTGGAATCGATGAACATCAACGCCGCCAACGCCTTGCTCAAGAGCCTGGAAGAGCCGTCCGGCGATACCGTGCTGTTGCTGGTCAGCCACCAGTCCAGCCGTCTGCTGCCGACCATTCGCAGCCGCTGCGTGCAACAGGCCTGCCCGCTGCCGAGCGAGGCCATGAGCTTGCAGTGGCTGGGCCAGGCCTTGCCGGAGTGCAGTGAGCAAGAGCGAGTCGAATTGTTGACCCTGGCCGCCGGCTCGCCCTTGGCGGCGGTCAGCCTGCAGGCCCAGGGCGTGCGCGAGCAGCGTGCGCTGGTGGTCGACGGGGTGAAAAAACTGCTCAAGCAGGAGCAGTCGGCCACGCAACTGGCCGAAGGCTGGAAAGACGTGCCGTTGTTGCTGCTGTTTGACTGGTTTTGCGACTGGTCCAGCCTGATCCTGCGCTATCAACTGACCCAGGACGAGAACGGCCTGGGTTTGATGGACATGCGCAAGGTCGTGCAATACCTGGCGCAGAAGAGTGCCCAGGACAAGGTTTTGAACATTCAGGACTGGATCCTTGCCCAGCGCCAGAAGGTCTTGGGCAAGGCCAACCTGAACCGGGTGCTGTTGCTTGAGGCATTGCTGGTGCAATGGGTCGGGTTGCTCGGCCGACGTTGATATTCTCGGGGCCGACGGATGTCTCGTTGGCCAGACACTTCCTGTGACGCAAGTTGTAACTTCCTATGCTCGTAGATTCCCATTGCCACCTTGATCGCCTCGACCTCGCCGCTCACAACGGCTCCCTGGATGCAGCGCTCGACGCTGCGCGCCAGCGTGGCGTCGGGCACTTCCTGTGTATCGGCGTCAGCGCCGAGAATGCCGCCGACGTCAAGGCCCTGGCCGAGCGCTATGCCGATGTCGATTGCTCGGTGGGCATCCACCCCCTGGATCTCAAACCCGGCGAAGCCCCGGCCCTTGAGTGGCTGCTGGACGAGCTCAATCACCCACGGGTGGTGGCCATCGGTGAAACAGGCCTGGATTACCATTACGAGCCAGAAGCCGCCGACTTGCAGCAGGCCTCGTTCCGCCTGCACCTGCAGGCGGCGCAGCAGACCGGCAAGCCAGTGATCGTACACACCCGTGGCGCCCGGGCCGACACCCTGGCCTTGCTGCGCGAAGCGGCGCTGCCCCAGGCGGGTGTGTTGCACTGCTTTACCGAAGATTGGGAGATGGCCAAGGCGGCCCTCGACCTGGGCTTCTATATTTCCCTGTCGGGCATCGTCACCTTCCGCAACGCCGAGGCCCTGCGCGATGTGGCGCGCCAGGTGCCGGCTGACCGCCTGCTGGTGGAAACCGACTCGCCTTACCTGGCGCCAATCCCTCATCGTGGCAAGCCGAACCTGCCGGAATATGTGCGGGATGTGGCGGATTACCTGGCAATGTTGCGAGGGGAGTCGGTGGAGCGTTTTGCCGAGCAGACCACCGAAAACTTCAAGCGTCTGTTCCCGCTGGCGCACGTTGGCTGAATCCCAGGCAAAAAAAACCCGGGTTCTGGGGGGTGAATCCGGGTTAAGACCATTAGGAGTAAACAAAGGTACGCGGTCCGTTGGTACCCATATCGGTGTGTCACTTGGGGGAGATGTCACACCGACAGATGAAGTATTGATCAGTATCCCGTGCAGTCCAGCCGCATCTGATCGTTTTTTAAACAGATTTGGAATACGTGCGCTTCGCTTGAGTTCTCATTGACGGCAATACATTGCGTGAATCAGTGTTTTATTTCTGACCCGTATCGCCTGATTCGTTGGCGTGCTGTAAGTTTAGTGTGTGGGTTGTTCATATAGACGTTGCCCAACGACCGCCCAGTCGGGATAATCCCTCGCACCGGGTAAAACGTTCCGTCATCGGGGCATCCCACCCTTCCAATACTGACCTCTGCAGACCTCTTTCTATGCACAAAGAACCCCGTAAGGTCCGTGAGTTTCGCCGCCGTGAGCAGGAAATTCTCGACACCGCGCTCAAATTGTTCCTCGAACAGGGTGAAGACAGCGTCACCGTCGAGATGATTGCGGATGCCGTGGGTATCGGCAAAGGCACCATCTATAAACACTTCAAGTCCAAGGCCGAGATCTATCTGCGCCTGATGCTCGACTACGAGCGCGACTTGAACGAGTTGCTGCACTCGGCTGATGTCGACAAGGACAAGGAAGCGCTGTCCCGGGCGTACTTCGAGTTTCGCATGCGTGATCCGCAGCGTTACCGCTTGTTCGACCGCCTGGAAGAGAAAGTGGTCAAGGGCCACCAGGTGCCGGAAATGGTCGAGGAGCTGCACAAGATCCGTGCCTCGAACTTCGAACGCCTGACCCTGCTGATCAAGGGGCGGATCAGCGAAGGCAAGCTGGAAGACGTGCCGCCTTATTTCCACTACTGCGCCGCCTGGGCGTTGGTGCATGGCGCCGTGGCGTTGTACCACTCGCCATTCTGGAGCAACGTGCTGGAAGATCAGGAAGGCTTCTTCCAGTTCCTGATGGACATCGGCGTGCGCATGGGCAACAAGCGCAAGCACAGCACCGACCTGCCGAACCCCGAGACGCCTGCTACATAAGGCATTCATCGGCACAATGGTGTGCTGATTTACTGCCGTATGTGGTAACCCAGGAATATACTCAGGCAAGGACCTTGCTAAAATCTGATTTATAAGTCAGGTTTTAGCGCGCCCGAATTATCCTCTGCCGGAGTGATCCATGATCGTTGATCGTCAAGGCAGGCGTTTTCGCAATTTGCGGATCAGCCTGACCTCAGCCTGCAATTATGCCTGTACCTACTGCGTGCCCAACGGCAAGCGGCTGGTGGCTGCGCAGGACGAACTCTCGGCTGAGGCCATGGCCCGTGGCGTGGCCTACCTGATCGAGGCGGCCGGTATTGATCGCCTGCGCATTACTGGCGGCGAGCCGCTGGTCAGTCCCAAGCTCGAAACCTTCATGCAGGCCGTCGGGCAGATGGGCTTGAGCGATATCAGCCTGACCACCAATGGCCAGTTACTGGCGCGCAAGTTGCCCTTGCTGGTGGATGCCGGAATCCGTCGTATCAATGTGTCCCTCGACACCCTCGATGCGGATGCCTTTCGTGGGATCGCCCGTGGTGGCGACTTGGCTACAGTCCTCGATGGCATGGATCAGGCGCGTGCGGCGGGGATCAAGATCAAGGTCAATATGGTGCCGCTGCGCGGGCAGAACCTCGATCAGGTCATGCCGCTGCTGGAGTATTGCCTGGCGCGCGGCTATGAGCTACGTTTTATCGAGTTGATGCGCATGGGCCACCTGGCCAGTGACTCCAACGCCTTCCTGCAACAATTCGTCAGCCTGCAACAACTGTTGAGCCTGATTGGCGACCATCACGAATACTTGCAGGCCGACGCCCCGGTAGATGCCACTGCCGTGCGCTATGAAATTCCCGGCCAGGGCTTTTTCGGCGTGATCGCCAATGAAAGCGTGCCATTTTGCCGAACCTGTTCGCGCCTGCGCCTGTCCTCCACCGGCTGGCTGCACGGCTGCTTGTCTTCGAGCAACCGCCATTACGTCGGCGACCTGTTGGACAAACCGCGGCACCAGGCTTTGCCTGCGTTGCAGCGCCTGCTGGTCAAGGCCTTGGGCGACAAACAGGAAGTGGCATTTTCGGGCGGCGCTACGGTGATGAAGATTATTGGTGGCTGACGCCAAGCTATAGGCGTGCAGCTGCTTCTATGGCCCAAAATCTGCATCTCGTGCCCATTCGCCGGTTTTCCGTCACCGGCTTCTGGAGGATAGGATGCGTAGTCTGGTTTTGTTGCTGGCGTCGTTCGCGCTGGGTGGCTGCATGACAGTCAGCGATATGGCCGAAGGCACTCGCTATCAGATGAGCGATGCCGGTTTGCTGGATCATAGCGACACCCGTCGTTCCAACTCGGTTCGCATACAGCCCGATTCCTTTGTGTTTATCGCCCAGGGCGCATTCACGCCGCCGGGCAGTGCCTATCCGCGTCCCAATGTGGTGGCCGAAGAAGCCTTCAACGGTTTTATCGAATACTTCCCCATGGTCCGCCGCGCCCGTGCCCCGGAAGGCCTGGAGCAAGCCATGGCCGAGGCCCGTGAAGTCGGGGCGCATTACCTGTTGTACACGCGGTTCGCCAAGGCCGATGATCGCATTGGCAATGCCGATGAGTGGGCGGATCAGGAGGCCCTTGATCGGCTGGGAGTGGACAGCGGGGTTATCCAGATCATGTTGATCGAGACCAGCACCCAGTATTTGATCGATACTGCACGGATTCGCAGTCGTGGCGGTTTACTGACGTTCCACGACAATAAGCCCGAGGATCTGCTTGGCCCACCGTTGCGGCAGTACGCCCGCACCTTGCTGGGCATGAGCGACCAGTAATTCAAAGGAGAACAGCATGACGGGTTCGGCCAAGGCCAATGATTTGTTGGCACAGTTGCCCAAGGGCAAGGGACCGGCACCGGTTCACCTGTGGAACCCGGATTTCTGTGGTGATATCGACATGCGCATCGCCCGTGATGGCACTTGGTATTACCTGGGCACGCCTATCGGGCGCAAACCGATGGTCAAGCTGTTCTCCAATATCATCCGCCGCGATGGCGATGATTACTTCTTGATCACGCCGGTGGAAAAGGTCGGGATCAAGGTGGATGACGCGCCCTTTGTGGCGGTGATGCTGGAGGTCGAAGGGCAGGGGGAGAGCCAGCTGCTGCGGTTTACTTCCAATGTCGATGATCCGATCGAGGCCGGCCCGGCGCATCCGCTGCGGGTGGTGATCGACGCACACACCCAGGAGCCTTCGCCCTACGTGCTGGTGCGCAACAACCTTGAGGCGCTGGTCCATCGCAACGTGTTCTACCAGTTGGTGGAGCTGGCGGTGACGCGCCTGATCGACGGCCAGCGTTGGCTGGGGGTTTGGAGTGGCGGGGTGTTCTTCCCGATCGGCCTGGAACCCGAGGGCTGATCCCGGCTATAGGGTTGAACGACACACCGCCATCTCTGGCAAGCCGACTCCTACATTGGTTTGGAGTGTGCGTCTGTCGGTTGATGGCTCAAGGCTGCTTCGGCGCACCGGGCAGGTTGTCATCGTTGCCGCTTGGGGTGGCATTCTTGCCTGGGCCGATCTTGCCGTTCTCGACATCGGTGCCCAGGCCCTGACGGTTGCCGTCATTACCCTGGGTGCGAGGGTCGGCGCCGTCCTGGATGATGGCACCGCCATTGGTGTCCAGGCCGGTGCCCATGGAATTCTTGGTTTCTTCGGTTGCCGGGTTGGGTGGGCTGCCAATCGGGTCGGTCTTGCCGGTGGAGTGGTCGGATGCGGCAAAGCTGCCAAGCGAAAACGCAGACAGCAAACCGGTGAGGGCAAGGGCAGTCATTTTGCGAGTATTCATGGTGGAGCCTCCATAGAAATAAGGTCCTTACCTTCTATTGGTCAGCCCATCTTTGTGGTTGGTGCCTGGGGCGCGACGAACGGTGTCAGGTCACCTGTAGGATTTTGTTTTGCGAAACCCGGCGCCAGATCAGGCGCGCCACCGTGATCAACCAATTGAGCAGGGCGATCCCCAGGACACTGGCCAGCAGGGCCGGCATGCCTTGCTCGACGATCAGCTTGCCTGCCAGCAGCGGAAACCCGAACACGCCGATAAAGTACGACAGGCTGAATAACAGCAAGGCCTGGGGCATGCTGGCGCTCGGTGCTTCGTTGGCGGCCAGGCCGTTGATCACCGAATAGGTCAGGCCGTAACCCACCCCCAAGGTCATGGCCGCCAGCAAGTAGCTGAAGCTGTCATGTACGCCGACGCTGAACATCAGGATCGACACCACCATCAATCCGGACAATACACAGGCCGACCAATAGGCATCGCGCCTGACCACCACGCTGGCAATCAGCAAGCGACTGGTAATGGCTGCCCCCATGAAGCCAAGAAAGAACCACGAATAATCCAGCCCACGGCTTGCCGCATAACTGGTCTGGAAACTCGACAGCCCACCAAATACGCAGCCGCCCAGGCCCACCATGATGATTGCGAATACCGCCTTGGACCCGAGTACCTGCCGGGTGCTGGCCCAGGAGATTTTCGAGACGGTGCCGGCGCCCAGCAGGTTGGGTTGCCGCTTGAAATGGCTGCCCAGGCGCCAGAAGATCAGCACGCCCGCCAGGCTGGCGAGGGCTGCGATGTAGAACGCGGTTTCAAGGGGCAGGCCCAAGGCGCTGGCCACTCGCCCCAGCAAGGGACCTGAACCGATCCCGGTCATCATGCTGCCCGACAGCCAGGCAAAATACTTGGCCCTTTGGCTGGGCTCCACCAGCATCGCCACAATGATCGGGCCCAGGGTATAGAACACGCCCCAGCCCAGCCCGAGTGCCAGGCCGAACAGCATCAGGCCCTGGCCAAAGCCCGGCGTCAGGGCAAAACCCAGGCAGGCCGTCACCAACAGCATCCCCAGGCAGGCAATCGAGCGCGCGGCACCCAGGGCATCGGCCAGGTGCCCGGACGCCATTACCGCGATAAACGTACTGAGCATTGCCATGGCGATCACGCTACCGGCGTCGTGCTCGTTGCCGTCTCTGGAGTCGATCAGCAGCGACAATAAAAACGTCGAGCCATACGACAGTGATAACAGGTAGCTGGCAAGGCAGAGCAGGGCGAAGAGTTTTCCGTCAACCGAAGCAGTGGGGCGCATGGGCAAGCCTGGGAGTCTGTTGGATTTATGACGGACTTTTTACCACGCACCACCGTGTGGTTTGTTCTGTGGTTACTGGTGCCAGCATTGCTGGGCAGCGGAGTAACCGCGTGCATAAAACCCTGCAAGCGGTCATCAAAGCACCTTAGTATGTGTCCTTTATTTTTTAGCCGCAGGCCTGTTCATGACCATCGAGATTCGTCCCGCCGTGCCCAGCGATGCTGCGCAGATCCTGACCTTCATCACGGAGCTGGCCGAGTACGAAAAAGCCCGCCACGAAGTGATCGCCAGCGTGGTGGATATCGAGCGCAGCCTGTTCAGTGAAGGCGCTACCGCCCATGGCCTGATCTGCCTGCGTGATGGCTTGCCGATCGGTTTTGCGGTGTTCTTCTTCAGCTATTCCACTTGGCTTGGCAGCAACTGCCTGTACCTGGAAGACCTGTACATCAACCCGGAACAGCGTGGCGGCGGGGCGGGCAAGAAATTGCTGCGCCACCTGGCGAAGATTGCCTACGACAATGGCTGTGGGCGCTTCGAATGGAGCGTGCTGGACTGGAACGAGCCGGCCATTGCGTTCTACAAATCCATCGGTGCCCAGCCCCAGGAAGAATGGGTGCGCTACCGCATGGAAGGCGATGCGTTGCGTGAGTTTGCCCAGGGCTGAGATCGGTCCTGTCTTGAGGCCTGGCATTTGCCATAATGGCCGCCGCTTTCGTACGACACATAGGCTCCCGACATGCAGGAAAACGCCCCAACGCCCGTCAAAGATCCTGCCCCCACGGGCACCCAGACTCTGCTGCGCGGCCTGGGCGTGGTGCAGGCGGTGGCTAGCGGTGCGCGGGATCTCAAGGAGATTGCCCGGCGCATTGGCACCACCCGCAGCACCACGCACCGCCTGGCCAGTTGCCTGGTGGACGAGCGCTACCTGCGGGTGGTGCCACAAGTCGGCTATCTGTTGGGGCCGAAGTTGATCGAGTTGGGCTTCCAGGCGCGGGAAGAATTGCCGCTGGTGACGCTGGCGATGCCTTATCTGGATGAGTTGTCGGCGCTGACCGGCGACACCATCCACCTGGCGATCCGTGAATACGACGATGTGCTGTACCTGCACAAGAACCCTGGGCGCAATGGCCCGGAGATGCGCTCGCGGGTCGGCCACCGCATGCCCCTGGCACGCACCGGGATCGGCAAGGCCTTGTTGCTCGATGACACGCAAGAGGAATGGCAGCGCCTGTATCAGGCCAGCTTGCCGGTAGGCGGGAAAAACCTGCACTGGCCGCAGCACCCGGAACAATCCTGGGAGCAGTTCGAGCAACGCATGCGCGACTATGTCGCGGGCGGCTATGCGTTCGACCTGGAAGACAACGAACCGTCGATCCGCTGCGTGGCCGCACCCGTGCGCGATGCCAGCCGGCGGATTGTCGCCGGCATCAGCATCGCCAGTACGCTGCCCTACATGCCGCTGGAAAAAATGGCCGAGCTGATCCCTGTGGTCAAACAGGTCGCAGCTCGGCTGTCAGCGGAGTTGGGGGCGAAGGCCTGATCAAGCCTTCAAGGTGGTCATGTCGATCACGAAGCGGTACTTCACGTCGCCGGCAATCATGCGCGCATAGGCTTCGTTGATCTGACGGATATCAAGCATTTCGATATCGCAGGTAATGCCGTGCTCGGCGCAGAAATCCAGGACTTCCTGGGTTTCTGCAATACCGCCGATCATTGAGCCGGCCAGCACTTTACGGCCCACTACCAGCTTGGCGGCGTTGACCGGAGGGTCGACCGGCTCGATCAAACCCACCAGGATATGCACGCCGTCAAAGCGCAGGGTATCGAGGTAGGGGTTGAGGTCGTGCTGCACCGGAATGGTGTCCAGCAGGAAGTCGAAACTGCCGGCTGCGGCCTTCATCTGCTCGGCATCAGTGGACACGATCACATGATCGGCGCCCTGGCGACGGCCTTCTTCTGCCTTGCTCGCCGAGCGGGTGAACAGTGTCACTTCGGCGCCCATGGCCTTGGCAAACTTGATCCCCATGTGGCCCAGGCCGCCCATGCCAAGGATCCCGACCTTGTCGCCGGCCTTGACTCCATAGTGCTTGAACGGCGAGTAGGTGGTGATGCCTGCGCAGAGGATCGGTGCGGCGCTGGCCAGGTCGAGCTTGGCCGGAATCTTCACCACGAAGTGCTCGCTGACCACGATGCTATCGGAGTAGCCGCCCATGGTGTTGCTGCCGTCCACGCGATCCGGGGTGGCATAGGTCATGGTCGGGCCTTCGAGGCAGTATTGCTCCAGGTCCGATTTGCAGGCTTCGCAGTGGCGGCACGAATCCACCATGCAGCCCACGCCGACCAGGTCGCCGACTTTATGCGCGCTGACGCTGGCGCCGACGGCCGTGACCTTGCCGACAATCTCATGGCCCGGCATCAGCGGGTAGACGGCGATGCCCCATTCGTTGCGTGCCTGGTGGATGTCGGAGTGGCAGACGCCGCAGTAGAGAATCTCGATCGCCACGTCATCGGCCCGCGGGCTGCGGCGCTCGAACGACATGGGGGCGAGGGGAGTGGTGGCCGACTGGGCGGCGTAACCGATGGCGGTGTACATGGCGAAAACCTCGCAAAAGCTTGGACGGGAGAGGTGACGAATTCTGCGCGTGGACCCGGTGGGCGAACATGGCAAATGCTCCGAGTCTTATGCCTAAAGCTCCGAAGGAGCAGCCAAAAGCGGCAAGCCTCAAGCGCTAAGCTATAAACTCCACACTCTCTTGCAGCGTGTGGCTTGAAGCTTGTCCCGCTGCATCCGGTCGTGAATTTCCCGAGAACTGCTTTTATGTTGTTGACCCGCCATCTTGATGCCAACGCCACGCTGGTTGCCTTGATTGAGCAGCTCACGCCCTGCGACGGTTTTTCCCCGACTCACCTGGCGGGCGTGCAGGTGTTGCGCGCCAGTTGCGACGTGGCGCGCGGGCCGCAGATCTACGAACCCAGCTTGATGTTCGTGGCCCAGGGCAGCAAGGTCGCCTACCTGGGGCCCCGGACGCTGGAGTATGGCGCCGGGCATTACCTGATCCAGGCAATGCCGGTGCCCTTTGAGTGCGAGACGTTTGCCATGGCCGCCGATGCCCCGCTGTATGGGGTGACTGTGGGTATTGACCGGGTGGTGTTGGGCGAGTTGGTGATGGCCATGGGCATGCAGGCCGGGCCACCGCCGACAGCGCAGACCCTGGAGTCGATGAGTTCGGTGGTGCTCGATGACGCGATGCGCGGCGCCGTGGAGCGGCTGTTGCAGTGCCTGCACGATCCACTGGAAAGTCGGATCATGGGACCGGCGCGGGTGCGGGAATTGTTGTTCACCGCGCTGCGTGGGCCCCAGGCCGATGTACTGCGCGCGCTGGTGGAACAGCAGGGGCAGTTTTCGCGGATTGCCACGTCATTGAACCACCTGCATGCCCATTACGCCGAGCCGCTGAACATCGAGACCCTGGCTGGGTATGCGCATATGAGTGCGTCGACCTTTCATGAGCACTTCAAGCGCTGCACCTTGTTGTCGCCGGTGCAGTACCTCAAGCGCTTGCGATTGCTCAAGGCCCAGCAGTTGTTGCTGGTCGAAGGCATGGGCGTGGCGCAGGCGGCGCATAACGTGGGGTATCAGAGTACGTCGCAGTTCAGTCGCGAATATAAGCGCTACTTCCTGCGCAACCCGGGCGAAGAGCGTGCTGCGTAAATCTCCCAGAGATACCAGGATCCAAATGTGGGAGCGAGCAAGCCCGCTCCCACACTAGATTTGTGTTGGCTATAAAAAAGGCTCTCCAGTGGAGAGCCTCATGTTCAAGCAGATGACTTACATATTCGGGTAAGTCGGCCCGCCCGCGCCTTCCGGCGTCACCCAGGTGATGTTCTGCGAAGGGTCCTTGATGTCACAGGTCTTGCAGTGCACGCAGTTCTGGGCGTTGATCTGGAAGCGCTTCTCGCCGTCTTCCTGGGTGATGACTTCGTACACGCCCGCCGGGCAGTAGCGCTGCGCCGGTTCATCGTAGAGCGGCAGGTTGGTGCCGATCGGGATGCTCGGGTCCTTGAGTTTCAAGTGGCACGGCTGTTCTTCTTCATGGTTGGTGCTGGAGAGGAACACCGAGCTCAGCTTGTCGAAGCTCAACTTGCCGTCGGGTTTGGGGTAGTCGATCTTCTGGCTGTCCTTGGCCAGCTTGAGGCAGGCGTAGTCCGGCTTGGTGTCATGCAGGGTGAACGGCATTTTGCCGCCGAGGATGTTCTGGTCGAACCAGTTGAAGCCAGCACCGATGATCGGGCCGAACTTGTGCATCGCCGGGCCGAAGTTGCGGGTGGCGAACAGTTCTTCGTAGAGCCAGCTGGCTTTGAAGCTGTCGACGTAGGCGGTCAGTTCATCGCCGCCTTCGGACTCGGCGAACAGGCGATCAGCCACGGCGTCTGCGGCGAGCATGCCGGACTTCATCGCGGTGTGGCTGCCCTTGATCTTGGCCACGTTCATGGTGCCCAGGTCGCAACCGATCAAGGCGCCGCCCTTGAATACCATCTTCGGCAGCGAGTTGATGCCGCCCTTGGCCAGGGCTCGCGCGCCGTAGCTGATGCGCTTGCCGCCTTCCAGATATTGGGCCAGCACCGGGTGATGCTTGAGGCGCTGGAACTCATCGAATGGCGACAGGAAGGTATTGCTGTAGGACAGGTCGACGATCAGGCCGACCACCACCTGGTTGTTTTCCAAGTGATAGAGGAACGAACCACCGGTGTTCTCGTTGCTCATGATGTCCAGCGGCCAGCCGGCGGTGTGGACCACCAGGCCTGGCTGATGCTTGGCCGGGTCGATTTCCCAGATTTCCTTGAGGCCGATGCCGTAGTGCTGCACGTCGGCGTCGCTGTCCAGGTTGAAGCGCTGGATCAGTTGCTTGCCCAGATGCCCACGGCAGCCTTCGGCGAACAGCGTGTACTTGCCGCGCAGTTCCATGCCTGGGGTGTACAGGCCGTCTTTTGGGTGGCCTTCACGGTCGACACCGAGGTCGCCAGTGATGATTCCGCGTACTACGCCGTTCTCGTCGAACAGCACTTCCTGGGCGGCGAAGCCTGGGTAGATTTCCACGCCCAGGTTCTCGGCCTGCTGGGCCAGCCAGCGGCACAGGTTGCCCAGGGAGATGATGTAGTTGCCTTCGTTGTGCATGGTCTTGGGCACAAAGAAGTCTGGAACCTTGGTGGAGCTGTCGCTGCTGCGCAGTACATAGATGTCGTCGCGCACCACGGGAGTGTTGAGCGGGGCGCCGAGTTCTTTCCAGTCCGGGAACAATTCATTCAGGGCGCGTGGTTCAAACACGGCACCGGACAGGATGTGTGCGCCGACTTCGGAGCCTTTTTCGACCACGCAGACGCTGATTTCCTTACCGGCTTCGGCGGCCTTCTGCTTCAGTCGGCAGGCGGCAGACAGGCCTGACGGCCCTGCGCCGACGATGACCACGTCGAATTCCATGTATTCGCGTTCCACAGGCTATCTCCTACTCAAGGCTCAACAGTTTTTTTTCTAATGGGTGGAGGTTCGGTGTTTTATCTGTCGTCATCTGCGTAAATTTCTTACGAAGGGCAGGGGACGACCCACCTTTCTCTCTGGGTGGCGCATTATATCTACACCACTCTCAGCGTCCAATACAAACGTTTGTTTGAATTGCCCGCGCGCTAGATAAATCAAAGCAGCGCGGCTTATATCTGACCATTTTGCTGTATTGACCGGAAAAGGCGTTCCGGTCAATATACGGTCGGTTTTGCGCTTCCCGTAGGCGGACTGCCGGTTTCAAGGCCACGTCCAAAGACAAGGCACTGCTCCATGCAGGTTGACGCGCACGTAATGCTGGTGCGCAGTTTACACGTTGCGACGATGAATGACTTGTCAGTCACCCCTGACGAACGGTCTTTATTATTGAGTACGTGCAACGTTATCTGTCATGACGGCCTGCGTTTTTAGAGGTGCCCTTGTGCGCCGTTGAGCATCTACCGCCAGGTTTATCCGGGCGGCTTCCTTTTCACCGGAGAGTAACGAGGAATCCATGAAGGTTCTTGTAGCTGTCAAACGCGTTGTCGATTACAACGTGAAAGTTCGCGTCAAGGCGGACAATTCCGGCGTCGATCTGGCTAACGTCAAAATGTCGATGAACCCCTTCTGCGAAATCGCTGTGGAAGAAGCCGTACGCCTGAAAGAAAAAGGTGTTGTGACTGAAATCGTCGTCGTTTCCGTAGGGCCATCCACTGCTCAAGAGCAGCTGCGTACCGCTCTGGCGCTGGGTGCCGACCGCGCGGTGCTCGTCGAATCCGCTGAAGAACTGACCTCGCTGGCCGTTGCCAAGCTGCTCAAAGCCGTTGTCGACAAGGAGCAGCCACAACTGGTGATCCTCGGTAAACAGGCGATCGACAGCGACAACAACCAGACTGGCCAGATGCTGGCTGCACTGACCGGTTATGGCCAGGGCACCTTCGCCTCGAAAGTCGAAGTCAGCGGCGACAGCGTTGCCGTGACCCGCGAAATCGACGGCGGCGCACAGACGGTTTCCCTGAAACTGCCGGCCATCGTCACCACCGACCTGCGTTTGAACGAGCCGCGTTATGCGTCCCTGCCAAACATCATGAAAGCCAAGAAAAAGCCTCTTGAAGTGCTGACTCCTGATGCTTTGGGCGTTTCCACCGCCTCCACCAACAAGACCGTCAAAGTCCAAGCGCCAGCTGCACGCAGCGCGGGGATCAAGGTCAAGTCGGTGGCTGAACTGGTCGAGAAACTGAAAAACGAAGCGAAGGTGATCTGATCATGACTATCCTCGTAATCGCCGAACACGATAACAAGGTGCTGGCCCCGGCCACCCTGAACACCGTTGCTGCTGCTGCGAAAATCGGTGGTGATATCCACGTCCTGGTCGCTGGCCAGAATGTTGGCGCTGTGGCTGAAGCCGCCGCGAAAATCGCTGGCGTGAGCAAAGTACTGGCGGCCGACAATGCTGCCTACGCGCACCAACTGCCGGAAAACGTCGCGCCTCTGGTTGCAGAGCTTGGCGCTTCCTACAGCCACATCCTGGCTGCCGCTACCTCCAACGGCAAAAACATCCTGCCACGCGTTGCCGCGCAGCTGGACGTCGACCAGATCTCCGAGATCGTTTCGGTGGAAAGCGCCGACACCTTCAAGCGCCCGATCTACGCCGGTAACGCCATTGCCACCGTGCAATCGACAGCTGCCGTCAAAGTCATCACCGTGCGTGCCACCGGCTTCGACCCGGTTGCCGCGGAAGGGGGTTCGGCTGCCGTTGAAGCCGTTGCGGCTGTGCACAATGCTGGCACTTCCAGCTTCGTTGGCGAAGAACTGGCCAAGTCGGACCGCCCTGAGCTGACCGCTGCCAAGATCGTCGTTTCCGGCGGTCGTGGCATGCAGAACGGTGACAACTTCAAGCACCTGTACGCCCTGGCCGACAAGCTGGGCGCGGCGGTCGGCGCTTCGCGCGCGGCGGTCGACGCAGGCTTCGTACCCAACGACATGCAGGTCGGCCAGACCGGCAAGATCGTTGCGCCACAGCTGTACATCGCGGTCGGTATCTCCGGCGCGATCCAGCATTTGGCCGGTATGAAAGACTCCAAAGTGATCGTTGCGATCAACAAGGACGAAGAAGCGCCGATCTTCCAGGTGGCTGATTACGGCCTGGTGGCGGACTTGTTCGAGGCGGTACCTGAGTTTGAGAAGCTGGTCTAAACCAGCCGCTTCACTTATAAAGAGCCCGGTCTTATGACCGGGCTTTTTTTTGCACGCCACTCTTGATCGGGAAACCACGCCATGGAACTGCGTCGCTGGACTGTACTGCTGGGCCTGTCACTGCTGCCGACCTTGTCTGTTGCTGCCGGCAAATGCGAGCGCCTGGTGGTGACCGGCAGCCCGGATGCGCCGCCCTATCTGTGGCGTGATCCGCAGGACCCGACCCGCCTGATCGGTGCCAATGCCGACGTGTTGCAACAAGTGGCCAAGGAACTGGGGCTGAAAATCGACCTGCTGTACGGTGGCAAGCGTTCCCTGGCCCTGGAGGAAGTCCGCAGCGGGCGTATGGACCTGTTGGCCGACGCACCGTTGAATATCAACGAGCTGGAGGCTCTGGACTACATCCACCCGGCACTGATGCAGGCCGATTACCGGGTGTGGACCCGTGTCGACTCGCCTCTGGTCTATACCAGCGCAGCCGACCTGCATGGCCACAAGGGCTCGGTCTCGGAGCGGGCGCGCCTGTCCCCTGAGTTTGAAGCCTTTGCCAGCGAACACCTGACCCTGGAACGTGTGCCAACCGTGACTCCGGCCTTGCAGAAACTGCTGCTTGGTGAAGTGGACTACGTGCTGGCCGGACGTTACTCCGGCATGGCCATGGCCCAGACCCTGGGTATGAGCAAAGACTTGCTGGCCCGTGAACTGCCGATCGATCAGCCGGGCCTGTTCCTGGCGATTTCCCACAACTCGGCTTGCAATGATCCGTGGTTGCGCGGACAGCTCGCCAAAAAGATGACAGAATTGGCCGCGTCCGGTCTGACGGAAGCCGCGTTGCAGCGCAATATCGAACGCTGGAAGACGCAGTTGCAGCAACCTGTCGGTACCCCAACAAAGTAGGGATTTTTAGTGACTATTCGACCTCTTTTCGCCGCCCTCGCCGTTGTAACGCTGGCGGGCTGTGCCGCAGATCCTGCGCCGAATGAGCAAATGCGCCTGACCCAGCAAGCCTTGGAACAAGCCGCCGCCGTGGGGGCCGTTGCTGATGACGTGCCTGAGTTGAAACTCGCCGAGACAAAACTGGCCCAGGCCAAGGCCGACATGGCTGATGAGTCCTACAAGGATGCCCGCATGCAGGCTGAACAGGCCGAACTGGATGCCCGCCTGGCCGAGGCGCGGGTGCTGACGCAAAAGAGTCAGGAACAGTTGAATGTCCTCAACACCCGTATCACCCGCCTGCGCAAACAGCTGGGAGATGCCCAATGAGCCGCCTGACATATGGGCTGCTATTGAGCAGTTTGGTGCTTGCAGGCTGTGCCAGCCATCCCAATAGCGACACTGCGTTGCAGCAGGCGGGTAGCGACTTCCAGAAGGTCAAGGAAGATTCCAATGTGCTGCGCATCGCGCCCAAGGACGTGATCCGCGCCGGCGAGTCCCTGGCCCGCGCCGACCGTCTCTCCAGCTACTGGGGCAGCGGTGGCGACGTGGTGCATTACGCCTACCTGAGCCAGCGCTACAGCGCCATCGCCCGGGAACATACGGAACTGGTACTCAACGAAGAACGTGCGGCCAAACTCGAACTGGAGCGTCAGCGCCTGCAACTGGCGCTGCGCGAGGCCAAGCTGTTGAGCGTGCAGCAACAGGGCAAGTGGCTGGAAGAGCAGATTGCCAGCCTGACCACCACCCAGACCGATCGCGGCCTGGTGATGACCCTGGGCGACGTGCTGTTCGACACCGGCCAGGCAGAGCTGAAAAATTCCGCCAACCGTACAGTGCTCAAGATCGTGCAGTTCCTGCAACTGAACCCCAAGCGGGTAGTGCGGATCGAGGGCTACACCGACAGTACCGGCGGCGAGCAGGAAAACCTCAAACTGTCCCGCGACCGTGCACAGGCCGTGGCGGACGTACTGGTCGACCTGGGCATTGATGACAAACGCATTCAAGTCGAAGGCTACGGCGACCAGTACCCGGTGGAAGTGAATGCGTCCGAGCGTGGTCGTGCGCAGAACCGGCGGGTGGAAATCGTCTTCTCCGATGACAAGGGCCAGCTCGGCGCCGCGCGCTGAACCGCAGTGCGCACGCGGTCGTTGTAGGAGCGAGCTTGCTCGCGAAAAACTGACAGGCGCCGCATTCATTCAGTAAGCACGCGTTATCGTTGACGTTTTTCGTCGGAACGCCGCCCGGAGACAAGCTCGCTCCTACAGAAGGCGATGACCGCTTAACTGACTGGCATTATGGCTTGCCTGCGATAGCATCGGCGCGGTACATCTGAAAACTCACATCGCCAGCATCGCAGGCAAGCCAGCTCCCACAGGGTATGTGGCGCACCCGCTATGGAACCCGATCTTTGATCGGGTTTTTCATGCCTGCGATTCAGTGCTCAACCCACACAGTTTTTTCTATCACTGCCGCGCGTCCTCGACTATTGTGGCAACTGTCCCCGTACACTTCTAAACTGTGCTGGTACGTTTCACACAAAAATAAAATACCCGTGAAATCGAGTGCTGCGTCATGACCAATCTCTTGCTTTACCAACGTATCGCCCAGCAATTGGCTGAGGATATCCGGCGCGGTGTCTATCAACCGGGTGAGCGCGTGCCTTCGGTGCGCAAGATGAGCTCCCAGCTCAATGTCAGTCATGCCACAGTGTTGCAGGCCTACGCCAACCTTGAAGACCAGGGTTTGATCCGCGCGCGGCCGCAGTCCGGGTATTACGTGCACCAGACGCCGGCCCTGACCGCACCGACGCCGGATATCGCCCGGGTCGAGCGCCCGGGCCTGGTCACCCGCAGCAGCATCATTCAACAGGTATTGGTCGAGTCCCGTCGCGAAGGGGTGTTCCCGCTGGGGGCCGCCGTGCCCAGCGTCGACTATCTGCCAGTGCGGGCGCTGCACCAGCAACTGGCCAAGGTCACGCGCTTCCAGAGCCCGCGGGCGTTCAGCTATATGTTCAGCCCGGGCTTCGAGCCGCTGCGGCGCCAGGTCGCGATTCGCATGCGTGATGCCGGGGTGGTGGTCGACCCGTCCGAAGTGGTGATCACCCACGGCTGTGTCGATGCATTGCAGATGTCCTTGCGGGTGCTGACCCGTCCCGGCGACCTGATCGCCGCCGAATCACCCACCTATTACGGGCTGCTGCAACTGGCCGACCTGCTTGGCCTCAAAGTCATCGAGATCCCCAGCGACCCGGCCACTGGCATGAGTCTTGAGGCCCTGCAGTTGGCGGCCAACCAATGGTCGATCAAGGCCCTGGTCCTGACCACGCGCCTGAGCAATCCCCTGGGCGGCACCATGCCCGAAGAGCGGCAGAAACAATTGCTGCGCCTGGCCTCGGATTTCGATATCCAGATCGTTGAAGACGACATCTACGGCGAGTTGATGTTCGAACTGGGCCGCACCAAGGCCCTGAAGGCCTATGACCGCCTGGATCGGGTGATCTACTGCTCCAGTTTTTCCAAGACCCTGTCCCCGGGGGTGCGTATCGGCTGGATGATTGCCGGCAAATACCAGCAGGAGATCCAGCGCCTGCAGATGTTCAGCACCCATTCGGCGTGCAGCGTCACGCAGATGGGTGTGGCGGCGTACCTGGAGAACGGCGGTTACGACCGGCACCTGCGCTACATTCGCCAGGAGTATCGCAAGAACCTCAGCGCCTTTCAGTTGGCGGTGCAGCAGTATTTCCCCGAGGGGACGCAGATGAGCCGGCCGACTGGCGGCTTTATCCTGTGGGTCAGTTTGCCGGGCCGGGTCAATACCCAGGAGTTGCACGTGCGCGCCTTGCAGCAGGGCATCAGCATTGCGCCGGGGCTGATCTTCAGCAATACGGAACAGTTCAACCACTGTATTCGGCTCAATTGCGGCACGCCGTGGAATCGCGAGGCCGAGCGAGCCTTGATGACCCTTGGCATGCTGGCCAATCAGTTGTGCCTGGAGGCTGCGGGCGGTTTTTGAAGCGCCAAAATGGGGCATGAACGGTAGCTGGCTAATCACCGCGCTTGTCATGCCGCGCTCAACAGGCGAGCATATGGCCTTCTGCCGTTAATGCTGTTGGCGATATGACCTCTATTTTTCCTGCCGCGCTGTTGATCTGTCTGGCGAGCCTGTGCAATGCCACTTCTGTGCTGGCAGCGCCTGCCAGTGCGCCAGTCGTGCTGGCCGCCGCCGCACAAAAGCCGGCACAGGCTAAAAAAACGGTCCCGGCGAAAAAAGCTGCACCGGCCAAAAAAGCCACGAAGGTCAAGAAGCGCGCACCGATCGCCAGCAAATCCAAATCGGCCAGCGAAGTGGCGCAGACCAAGCTGGCGCCGGCGCGACTGGATCTCAGCCTGCCCCAGGAAATGGTCCGGCACCTGCAACCCCTCGGCACCATGCCGCAGCCCAAGAACGTACCGTTATTGCCGCCGATGTTTGAAGAAAAGCCGGTTGATAACAGTGCATTCCAGATCAACGGGCGCCTGCTGAGCAACGAAATGCAGTTGCAGATGCGCAATGAAGAGCGGCGCGATGTTGAAGGCGCAGCCCTGGATTTTGAATTCAAAAATTAATCGTTGCTGCCAAAGTGACCTGAATCACTGACCTTCTGTCGCAGACTGGTCGGTCACTTTTGTTTTCTGCGAAAAACCCCTGTTAGACCATTTTAAAACGGCTGTTTTAGGGCGTACTCTAGCCCGGCCATCAACACTTTGTCGTCGAGGACCTGCTGGTCATGAAATGCCGTGAAGGCTGTGGCGCCTGCTGTATCGCGCCTTCCATCAGTTCGCCGTTGCCCGGTATGCCCAATGGCAAGCCCGCGGGCGAACGCTGCCTGCACCTGTCGGTCGAACAATTGTGCCAATTGTTTGGCAAACCGGAACGGCCAGCGGTGTGTGGTGCCTTCGAGGCGGATATCGAAGTCTGTGGCAGCAGCCAGGAAGAAGCGATCAGGCTGATCGGCTGGTGGGAACAGATGACGGCGGCTTAGTGGGCTTTAATGTCTGAACTTCAACAATAAGGAATACAACAATGGGTTCGCTGAAACGAATGGCTGTGTTGTGCGGTTTTACGGTGTTGTTTGCAGCTGCTGCACAGGCAGAAGAATGGCAGGTCGCCAAGGACGAGGAAGGTATCAAGGTCGCCTTGAGTGAAGTGGCAGGCTCCAAATACAAGGCTTATCGCGGCGTTACCGTGATCAAGGCGCCATTGGCCAAGGTCCAGGCATTGCAGGACGATGTCGTCGGTGCTTGCAAGTGGATTCACGAATGCAAGTCGCAGAAACTGCTGAAGAAGGAAGGTGACAAGAGCTGGACCTACACCCAGTTCAAGGCCCCGTTCCCAGTGACCGATCGGGACTCGATCCTGGAAATCACCACCACCCAGGCCGCCGACGGTAGCGTGACCCGCAAGCTGCTGGAAGTGCCGACCTATCTGCCGGAAGAGAAAGGCTATGTGCGTGTGGCCCAGGTCGAAGGCTTCTGGAAACTGGTGCCCAAAGGCGCCGACCAGACCGAAGTGACTTACCAGGTCCACACCGAGCCAGGTGGCAGCGTGCCGTCCTGGTTGGCCAACAAGTTTGTGGTTGAAGCGCCCTTCAACACCTTGAAAGCCTTGAAAGATCTCGCCGAGAAGCCTTAAGCGCAGCCGAGCAGTGCCTCCAGTCTTGAGTGGAACGATCACCGATCCTTCAAGGTCCAGATAGAGGTAAGCCCATCCATGGGCTTTATCGAGGAGGCACTGATGCAAAAGTGGCAAGTTACCTTCGTTGATGATCACGGCGAGCAGTCCGTAGAGCTGTTCACTTGCGCGCAAAAGCCTAGCCTTGAAGACGCTGCGCAAATGATTCGCGCCAAATTGCTGCCCATCCCCGCCGAACTGGACCTCAATGACCTGGACGGGCGCATCGCCGAACCCACGGTCAAAAGCCTGAAGGATCAGAACAGCATTCAAATTCTCGATATTTCTCCCGCTGCCTGAATATTCCCTGTCTGCCTTTAAAGCGCCGCTGGTGGAGGTGATAGCTTCGCGCTACTCTGCAAGGGAGATCAGCGAATGAATCGCTAAGGTCTGGTCTTGTCAGCTACATGCTTGTTTTCCTGCGGCGATGTCATTGCCGTATAGCTGCGCCTTTCAGGCGTGGGCCTTGGGAAGCACGGAAAGTCTATCCATCGGTTTGAGGAGGACGTTTCATGAGCACAGCCTATCAAGAAGACATCAGCACCCACGTGTTACGCCGCATGAAAGAGGGCGGCTTCGACTTCTCACGTTTTCACCCCATCGAGTTCTACGCCATTTTCCCGGATGAGGAACGTGCGCGTCGGGCTGCGGGTCGGTTTCGTGGGGAATCCATCAATGCCCAGATCAGCGCAAGGGATGACGGCGCCTGGTTTCTGGAACTGAGCAAGGTGATGTTCGCCACCTATGATGGCATCGGTGATTTTGAGCAGGACTTTGAGGCGGTAGTCGAGCCCTTGGGCGGGATTATCGAGGGATGGGGCGTCAAGCACGAGGTTCGTGGGTTACCCATGTAGACACATGATCAATAAAGCAGCGTATCGGCTGACCCTTGGGTCGGCCGATTTTGTTTGTGGCGCGGCAAAGTACTTGGAACTTATTGCGAAAAATCCTCCACAAAAAAAAGGCCACCCGAGCAGGGTGGCCAAAAGGGAAGACCGGAAAGAAGGGGAACCGGTCGGTACTTGCACCAACAAGTTACCGGCGGTGATGGGGCGATGCTGTAGGACGAATCCTGTTCAGCGGATGAGTGCGATTATCCGCAGGCTTTGCCAGGCAGTGAAATCAACTCTGACTATGCTGGTGATAGGCAATGCCTGCGTCTCTTTGAGGCTTGTGTGCCGAGGCAGGGGCGTTTGCTGCACCAGGACGGTGCGATTCGGCCTTTTACTATATCTAACTGGTTGATACTTAAGTGTTTATGCCGCTGGCACGGGCCTTGCGACTGTCCGTTGCGTCCGGGTGACAAGGAGTTCGGCATGATCCGCACTTATTACGATGAAATGTACGATGAGGCCGGCCAGGTCCGGCCTCACTATCGCGAGTTTGCCCGCTGGCTGGATCAAACCCCTGCCGAGCTGCTGGCTCAGCGTCGGCGTGAAGCCGATTTGCTGTTTCACCGCGCCGGTATCACCTTCACCCTGTACGGCGACGAGCAGGGCACCGAGCGCCTGATTCCCTTCGACACCATTCCGCGCAGCATTCCCGCCAGTGAATGGCGCGTTGTGGAGCGTGGCTGTATTCAGCGGGTCAAGGCGTTGAACCTGTTCCTTGCCGACCTGTATCACGACCAGCGCATTATCAAGGCCGGGATTATTCCAGCCGAGCAAGTGCTGGCCAACGAGCAATACCAGCTTGCGATGCAGGGCCTGGACCTGCACCGGGATATCTATTCCCACGTCTCGGGTGTGGACCTCGTACGCGATGGCGACGGCACGTACTACGTGCTGGAAGACAACCTGCGCACTCCCAGCGGTGTGAGCTACATGCTCGAAGACCGCAAGATGATGATGCGCCTGTTCCCCGAACTGTTCGCCGCCCAGCGCATCGCACCGATCGATCATTACCCCAACCTGTTGCTCGACACCCTGAAAAGCTCCAGCCCGCTGGACAACCCCAGCGTGGTGGTGCTGACGCCCGGGCGCTTCAACAGCGCGTTTTTCGAGCATGCGTTCCTCGCCCGGGAAATGGGCGTGGAGCTGGTGGAGGGTGCCGATCTGTTCGTGCGTGACGACCGCGTATTCATGCGCACCACCGATGGGCCGAAGGCGGTGGACGTTATCTACCGTCGCCTCGACGATGCCTACCTCGACCCGTTGGCCTTCAACCCGGAGTCGATGCTCGGCGTGCCGGGCCTGTTGGCCGCCTATCGGTCGGGCAACGTGGTGCTGGCCAATGCCATCGGCACCGGGGTGGCGGATGATAAGTCGGTGTATCCCTTCGTCACTGACATGATCCGTTTTTACCTGGATGAAGAGCCAATCCTGAAGAACGTTCCGACGTTCCAGTGCCGCAAGCCTGACGAGCTGTCCCATGTGCTGGCGAATCTGCCGGAGCTGGTGGTCAAGGAGACCCAGGGTTCCGGTGGCTACGGCATGCTGGTCGGTCCGGCAGCCACGGCCGCCGAGATCGAAGCCTTTCGTGCGCGGATCAAGGCCAAGCCCCATGCCTACATTGCCCAACCGACCTTGTGTCTGTCGACGTGCCCGACCTTTGTCGAAAACGGCATTGCGCCCCGGCATATCGACCTACGGCCGTTTGTCCTGTCCGGCAAGGAAACCCGTGTAGTGCCGGGCGGGTTGACCCGTGTGGCGTTGCGCGAAGGCTCGTTGGTGGTCAACTCATCACAGGGCGGCGGCACTAAAGACACCTGGGTGGTCGAGGAGTGAAACCATGTTGAGTAGAACTGCCTCGGATTTGTATTGGATGTCGCGCTACCTGGAGCGCGCGGAAAACCTCGCGCGCATGCTCGATGTCAGCTATTCACTGTCGCTGATGCCCCAGGATGGGCGCGGCGATGGCCTGCACGAACTGGCCATGCCGCTGCTGATCACCGGCACCCTGGATGACTACCATGAGCGCCATGGCGAGCTGCATGCCGAGCGCCTGTTGCACTTCTTCGCCCTGGACGCGGCCAACCCGGCAAGCATCTACAGCTGCCTGGGCGCCGCCCGCGCCAGTGCCCATGCCGTGCGTGGGCGAATTACTGCAGACATGTGGGAAAACATCAACGCCACTTGGCTGGATATTCGTGTCATCGCCCAGGAAGGCTTGAGCCGTTATGGCATGAGCCGCTTCTGCGAGTGGGTCAAGGAACGCTCCCACCTGTTTCGCGGTGCCACTTACGGCACCATCATGCGCAATGACGCCTTTCGTTTTATTCGCCTGGGCACCTTCATCGAAAGGGCCGACAACACCCTGCGCCTGTTGGATGCCCGCTACGAGATGGCCGGTGACCAGGCCGAAGTCGTGATTGATGGCACCGCCCACGCCTATTACCAGTGGAGTGCGCTGCTGCGGGCGCTGTCGTCTTTCGAGGCCTATACCGAGATCTATCGTGATGCGCCCGGCGCGCGCCAGGTGGCCGAACTGTTGCTGCTGCGCGCCGATGTGCCGCGCTCCTTACGGGCATGCAGCGAAGAAATCGACCAGATCCTCGCCAGCCTGCCCGGCATCAACGGCCGCCCGGCGCAGCGCCTGGCCGCCGAGATGGATGCGCGCCTGCGCTTTACCGCCATTGACGAAATCCTTGAAGAAGGCCTGCACGCCTGGCTGACCGACTTCATCCCGCTGGTCCGCCAGTTGGGTAACGCTATTCACCATTCCTACCTGGAGGCGGCATGAGACTTTCCATCAGCCACGAAACCACCTACCGCTATGAAGACCAGGTGCGCGCCAGCATCCAGTACCTGCGCCTGACTCCCCACGACAGCGAACGCCAGCATGTGCTCAGTTGGCAGCTGGATTTACCGCGTCCGGTACGGGCCCAGTTGGACCCGTTCGGCAATATCCTGCATGTGCTGACCATGGATGAACCCCATGAATCGATCATCATCGGTGCCCGTGGCCAGGTGGACATTGACGAGTGGCGGGAGGCTGAACATGACAGCCAGTCACCATTTCCCTTCCAGCGTTGCACGCGCCTGACCGAACCGGACGAGGCCCTGCGCGCCTTTGCACAGCAGCACTGCGGCAAGCGTCGGGATCGCAATGCCCTGATCGACCTGATGCACGCGCTCAACCAGCATATCGAGTACGTGCCGGGTGCCACGCAGGTGGAGACCTGTGCGGCCGAGGCGTTCGCCGGGCGTGCCGGCGTTTGCCAGGATCACGCCCACGCCTTCCTGGCCTGCGCGCGCAGCCTGGGGATCGCGACGCGGTATGTGTCGGGGTATTTGTACAGCGAGGACAGCGAACACCTGGCCAGTCACGCCTGGGCCGAAGCCTGGCTGGATGACGCCTGGTACAGCTTCGATGTGACTAACCAACTGGCCCGCCCGGAGCGGCATTTGAAACTGGCGGTGGGCCTGGATTACCTGGACGCGTGCCCGGTGCGCGGCATGCGCCGTGGCGGTGGGCATGAGCAGATGCATGCCCGGGTGTTCGTGGCGCCGACCCCGGTGATTCTGGTGCAGCAGCAATAACCCATCACACCTGCCGGCGATAAGGCCCGAAAGATCGCCATCGCCGCCAAGCTGGTTCCTACAAGGCCGCGTCGGTTTTGCGAGCGGCCATATGCTTCAAATACCCCACCAGCAGGTCCAGGTCGGCATCAGGCAGCACGCTGGTGGCAAACGCCGGCATCTTCGCCTGTGGCCAGTGCCTCAGGCTTTGGGGATCACGGATATAACGCTTGAGGAAGTCGCCGCCAAAATACTCGGTCGGGCTGTAGGGCACATTCAGGTCCGGCCCTACCTGTGCGTCACCCGCGCCGTTGAGGCGATGGCAGGCCAGGCAGTTCTTCTGGAACAGGGCGAACCCCAGGTTGACCGGATCATCCACCGCCAGCGCAGGGTCCGGCAGCAGCACCGGGAAGCGTTCGGCGACGGTTTTCAGCTGTCTGATCTTAGAGACCTGGAATGGCCACTGTTCCGGGCTGATCCCGCTTGCCTGGGGCTGGGTCCACACCAGATAGAACGGGCCGGCACTGGGTTTGCCAGCGGCCAGCGGGGGCCACGGATGAGCCGGATCCTCCACCGCCAGCCACGCCTGTGCGCCGCTTTGCGCAAGCAGCGGCGCGACGGCCAGTTCGGCGGCGAAACCATCGAGTGCCACCGCCTGCACATGGTTCTGCGCTACCAGGCCCGGTAGGAGTGCGGCCATTGGGACTGCGCGATACGTCATATTGCGCTTGTAGGAAACATCATCGACGATCTGTACTACCTGCGCCGCCGGATGCTGGAGCAGGTCGGCGGTTTGCCAGGTCGTGCGGTTGTGATCCAGCTCGATGGTCAACTGGGCCGCGCTGACGGGGTAGGCCAGGATCAGCATCAGCAGGACGATAATCTGTTTCAAGGAGAAGCCCATTTCGCAGTGACGATGCGGGCCCACGATACCGGAAAACGGCCACTAGACTGTAGGCAAAAAGACAGCCCCGGCCACGGGGACGCGGTACGCGGTTTCCCGGGCGGAGCTGTCAAAGACTGCAATGTTTCGCTGTGATCGGCCCGTTCAACCAATGATCTTGGTCAGGTTGGGCAGAATCAGAATCAGTGTGGTGGCGAAGAGAATAAGCCCCGCCTGGCGAACTTTCGATTGTTTGAACATGGCTGACTGCCTTTTGTTGTTATTCCTGAGCGTCAAATGCGCCGATACCAGCACCATCATTTCCTACGTTAAGCCGGCTAGATGGCATTTTTCTTACAGCTGCTCCAGCAAGACCCGGCAGCAGCTTCATACACTTCTTACTGATTCAACCTTAGAGCCCCTGTCGGGCGTGGCTTAGATCGCTTTCATATCAAGTTAGATTGAAATCTGTTTAAAAAGGTATGAGGCATGTGGCCATCTCCGCGCCAGCCCCTTGGCTAGACAGCTAAAACGATTAATCAGGGGTTTCCGGTAGCCTCTTACCGTTCGTCTGAGCGTGGTCGTCAAGGCCAATGAGCGTATCGGTCATTGAATCTGCCCTCGTGGCGCTTAAGGTAAGGGCACGGTCGGCTCTCCCCTTGAGAGCTCCATTGCACAGTGGTTCGAGGACGTCATGACCCAAGCTTTGATCTTTGATGCGATACGTACGCCCCGGGGCAAAGGCAAGGCTGATGGCGCGTTGCACAGCGTCAAGCCGGTGGACCTGTTGGCCGGCTTGCTCACCGCCCTGCAGCAGCGCAGCGACCTGGATACGCGCCTGGTCGATGACATCGTGCTCGGCTGCGTCACCCCGGTCGGGGACCAGGGCGCGGATATCGCCAAGACCGCCGCGCTGGTGGCCGACTGGGACGTCAGCGTCGCCGGCGTGCAGGTCAATCGCTTCTGTGCGTCGGGCCTGGAAGCGGTCAATCTCGGTGCGATGAAAGTGCGCTCCGGCTTCGAGGATCTGGTGGTGGTCGGCGGTGTCGAGTCCATGTCCCGCGTGCCCATGGGCAGCGACGGCGGGGCCTGGGTGCTGGACCCGCAAACCAATATGCATAGCCACTTCACGCCCCAGGGGATTGGCGCCGACCTGATCGCCACCCTGGAAGGTTTCAGTCGCGACGATGTCGATGCTTTTGCCTTGCACTCCCAGCAGAAAGCGGCACGGGCCAGATCAGATGGTTCCTTCAAGAAATCGCTGATCCCGGTGCAGGACCAGAACGGTATCGTGCTGCTCGATCACGACGAATTCATCCGTGGCGACTCGACGCTTGAAGGCCTGGGCAAACTCAAACCCAGCTTCGAAATGATGGGCCAGATGGGCTTCGATGCCACGGCCTTGCGGGTCTATAGCCATGTCGAGCGCATTCACCATGTCCATACACCGGGTAACAGCTCCGGGATCGTCGATGGCGCGGCCTTGATGTTGATCGGCTCCGAAGCTCGGGGTCGTGAACTGGGCCTGCAACCGCGCGCGCGCATTGTCGCCACGGCTGTGACCAGCACCGACCCGACGATCATGCTCACCGGCCCCGCGCCTGCTACCCGCAAGGCCCTGGCCAAGGCCGGCCTGCGGGTCGAGGACATCGACCTGTTCGAGGTCAACGAAGCCTTTGCCTCGGTGGTACTCAAGTTCATCAAGGACATGGGCATCGATGCCGACCGGGTCAACGTCAATGGTGGTTCGATTGCCATGGGCCACCCGCTGGGGGCCACGGGGTGCGCGATCCTCGGCACCTTGCTCGACGAACTGGAAGTGCGCCAGCAGCGCTACGGCCTGGCCACGCTCTGTGTGGGCGGCGGCATGGGTATCGCCACCATTATCGAACGCCTCTGAGCCTAAGGAATTTGTCATGACCGACGCCATTCGTTACGAAAAAGGCCAGGACCAGATCGTGGTGCTGACCCTCGACATGCCCGGCCAGAGTGCCAACACCATGAACGCGGCCTACCGCGAGGCCATGGCCACCACTGTCGCGCGCCTGGACGCGGAAAAGGATGAGATTGCCGGGGTCATTATCACTTCGGCGAAAAAAACTTTCTTTGCCGGCGGCGACCTCAATGAACTGATCAAAGTCGACAAGCCCCACGCCAAGGCGTTCTACGACATGGTCCTGGGCCTGAAGGCGCAACTGCGCAGCCTGGAAACCCTCGGCAAGCCGGTGGTGGCGGCGATCAACGGCGCGGCGCTCGGCGGTGGCTGGGAGCTGTGCCTGGCGTGCCAGCATCGTGTGGCGCTGGATCATCCCTCGGTGCAGATCGGCTTGCCGGAAGTCACCCTCGGCCTCTTGCCGGGCGGCGGCGGGGTGGTGCGGATGGTGCGCATGCTGGGCCTGGAGAAGGCCTTGCCGTACCTGCTGGAAGGCAAGAAGGTCAGCGCGCAAAAGGCCCTACAGGCCGGTCTGATCGACGAGTTGGCGGCGGATCGCGATGAGTTGCTGGCCAAGTCCCGGGCCTGGATCCTGGCCAATCCTGCGGCTAAACAGCCTTGGGATATCAAGGGCCACCAGATCCCGGGTGGCACACCGTCCAACCCGAAAGTCGCGCAAATGCTCGCCATTGCGCCATCGATCCTGCGCAGCAAAACCAATGGTTGCTTCCCCGCGCCGGAGAAAATCCTCTGTGCTGCCGTGGAAGGCGCCCAGGTGGACTTCGACACCGCACACCTGATCGAGACTCGCTACTTCACCGAGCTCACCACCGGCCAGGTGGCGAAGAACATGATCGGCACCTTCTGGTTCCAGCTCAACGAAATCAACGCCGGTGGCTCACGCCCTACAGGGTTTGCGCCGTATGTCACGCGCAAGGTCGGCATCCTTGGGGCTGGCATGATGGGGGCGGGGATTGCCTACGCCAGCGCATCGGCGGGAGTGGACGTAGTGCTCAAGGACGTCACGCTGGCGGCGGCAGAGAAGGGCAAGGCCCACTCGGCAGCGCTGCTGGACAAGAAGGTCAGCCGTGGGCAGCTGACGGTCGAGCAGCGCGACAGTACCCTGGCGCGGATCCGTCCTACAGACAGCGACGCCGACCTGGCCGGTTGCGACCTGATCATCGAAGCCGTCTTCGAAGACCGCGACCTCAAGGCCAAGGTCTCGGCTGCGGCCCAGCGTGTAGTAGGGGCTGACGCGGTGATTGCTTCCAATACGTCCACCTTGCCTATCAGCGGCCTGGCGAGCGCGGTGCCCGATCAAGGTAAATTCATCGGCTTGCACTTCTTTAGCCCGGTGGAAAAAATGCCCCTGGTGGAAATCATCAAGGGCGCCAACACCAGCGACGAAACCCTGGCTCGCGGTTTTGATTTCGTACTGCAAATCAAGAAAACCCCGATTGTGGTGAATGACAGTCGCGGCTTCTTCACCTCACGGGTGTTCGGCACCTTCACCAACGAAGGCATTACCCTGCTCGGCGAAGGTGTGGCCGCGCCGATGATCGAAACCGAGGCGCGCAAGGCCGGGATGCCGATTGGCCCGCTGGCGATCTCGGACGAAGTTTCCCTCAGCCTGATGAGCCATATCCGTCAGCAGACCGCCAAGGACCTACAAGCCGAAGGTAAAACACTGCCGGAACACCCGGCGTTTGCGGTGATCGACCTGCTGCTCAATGAATACAAGCGTCCCGGCAAGGCGGCGGGCGGTGGTTTCTACGAGTACCCCAGCGGTGGGCAGAAGCATTTGTGGCCTGAGCTCAAGGCGCGCTTTGAAAGGCCCGGGCAGCGGATCTCGGCGCAGGATGTGCGCGACCGCCTGCTGTTTATCCAGGCCATCGAGACTGTGCGCTGTGTGGAGGAGGGCGTATTGATGTCCACCGCCGATGCCAACGTGGGTTCGATCTTCGGTATCGGTTTTGCGGCCTGGACCGGCGGGGCGCTGCAATTTATCAACCAGTACGGGCTCAACGACTTCGTGGCGCGGGCGCGTTACCTGGCCGAGCAGTACGGCGAGCGGTTCAACCCGCCAGCCTTGCTGCTGGAAAAGGCCGCCCAGGGCGCTACGTTCTAGCCACCCGACCGGACACGGCTGGGGCTTGCCTTGAAAGGGTATTTCAGGGCAGGCTGGTGGGTGTGCGTTATTCCCATCACCGTGTCAGGTATTTTTTATGTCGCTACGCGTCTGCATTCTGGAAACCGATATCCTGCGTCCGGAACTGGTCGATCAATATCAAGGTTACGGGCAGATGTTCCAGCGCCTGTTTTCACAGCAGCCGATTGCCGCCGAGTTCATCGTCTACAACGTGATGCAAGGTGACTACCCGGCTGACAGCGAAGTCTTCGATGCCTACCTGGTAACGGGCAGCAAAGCGGACTCCTTTGCCACCGACCCGTGGATCGAAACCCTCAGGGCCTATCTGCTGAACCGCTACGAGCGGGGCGACAAGTTGCTCGGTATCTGTTTCGGCCATCAACTGCTGGCGCTGCTGCTGGGCGGCAAGAGCGAGCGGGCGAGCCAGGGCTGGGGCGTGGGCATCCACAACTACCAACTGGCCGCCAAAGCGCCGTGGATGAGCCCGGTGGTGGAAGAACTGACCCTGTTGATCAGCCATCAGGATCAGGTCACGGCCTTGCCGCAAAACGCCACGGTGATTGCCTCCAGCGACTTCTGCCCGTTTGCCGCTTATCACATCAATGACCAGGTGCTGTGCTTCCAGGGGCATCCCGAGTTTATCCACGATTACTCGCGGGCACTGTTGGACATTCGCCAGCAGAACCTGGGCGAGCAGATCTACCAAAGTGGCGTCGCCAGCCTGGCGCACGACCACCACGGCGTGACTGTGGCGGAATGGATGATGCGGTTCGTGGCGCACAAGCCGCAGGTGGCCTGATCAGTTGGGCCGGCTATAGCCACCCCGAGCGCTTGAAGCTGGCCCACAACCCCGTGCACCCCACCGCGATAAACCCCAACACCGCAAAATAGCCGTAGTGCCACTGCAGCTCCGGCATGTTCTGGAAGTTCATCCCGTAGATCCCGGCCACCGCCGTGGGGAACGCGAGGATCGCCGCCCAGGCGGCAAACTTGCGTTGCACCACGCTCTGGCGCGAGGCCTCCAGCAGCACACCGATCTCGATGGTCTGGCTGGCGATGTCGCGCAGGGTGGAAAGGTCTTCCATCTGCCGCGTGACATGGATCTGCACATCGCGAAAATACGGGCGCATGTTCTTGTCGATGAACGGGAAGCTCAGCTTCTGCAATTCCTCGCTGATCTCCACCATCGGCGCCACATGCCGGCGCAGCCTCAGCACATCGCGGCGCAGGCCATGCAGGTTCTGGATATCCCGCTCATTGAGGGCGTCGCACAGCACGCTGCGCTCCAGCGCATCGATCTCGGCATGAATCGCCTCGCTCACCGGCTGGTAGTTTTCGGTGACAAAATCCAGCAGCGCATAGAGTACGAAATCTTCCCCGTGTTCCAGCAGCAGTGGCCGCGCCTCACAACGTTGGCGCACATACCCGTAGGACGCCGAGTGGCCATTGCGGGCGGTGATGATATAGCCGTTACCGGCGAAGATATGGGTCTCGATAAACTCCAGCTTGCCCTCATGGCGCACCGGCGAATAGGTCACGATAAACAGCGCGTCGCCAAAGGTTTCCAGCTTGGGCCGGCTGTGTTTTTCCAGGGCGTCTTCGATGGCCAGTTCATGCAGGTTGAACTGGCGTTGCAGGTTGGCCAACTCCTGGGCGTCGGGCTCTTCCAGGCCGATCCACACAAAGTGACCGGGCTTGGCCGCCCAGGCGGCGCCTTCATCGAGGGTGATATCCCTGACTTTTTTCCCGGCGCTGTAGACGGCTGCTGCAACAACTCTACCCATAATGCTGATCGCTTCTTCACAAGTGGCAGTAACCGGCCAGCTTAGCCTGAAACGCTACATTGTAGGAGCTGGCTTGCCGGCGATGGCGTCCTCAAGATCGCCATCGCCTGTCATTCAGGTTTTTTGCAGTTCTTGATCCATCGCTTCAATACATTCGATCATCTGCCCGCGGCATTTCTCGATCAGCCCGGGCATGTCATCCATCGTCAAACCAGCCGTCGGAATCGGCGCCAAGGATCGGATCAAAATATCACCACTGTCCCAGCGATTGAGCTTCATCTGCTTCACATAAGTACTGACGCACACCGGCACAATCGGCACCCCGGCGGCAATCGCCATCTGGAACGCGCCCTTCTTGAACGGCAGCAAGGCTTCACCCAGGTTGCGGGTGCCTTCCACAAACACCCAGATCGAGGTGTCTTCGTGTTGCAGGGTATGGGTGGTGGTCAGCATCGACCGCCGTGCCTTCTGTGCATTGCCCCGATCAATCAGCACATTGCCCGCCAGCCAGAACAGTTGCCCGAACAGCGGCACCCACTTCAGGCTCTTCTTGCCGATACATACGGTGCGATAGGGCACCACGTTGCCGAACACGAACAAATCATAGTTGGACTGGTGGTTGGCAATGATCACGCAACTGCTCGACTTGTTGCGCAGCGAGTCCACTTGCGCCTTGACCCGCAGCCGTAGGATCCACATGGCCGGCAGTGCATACAGGCGTGCGCACAGGCGGCTGTTGTCCGGGTTGAAGGGCCGGCACACGCCCAGTAACACCCCGAGCACACCGGCGATCAGAAAATGCAGGCCCATCAATAACATGCGTAATAAATAAAGCATCGACACGGACCATCGGGACAAAAGGTGGCGCAGTGTACGGACGTGCACTGTATTCGGCAATTACCCCAGTAGAGGTAGGAGATGGCCGATGTTTAAGTGCATGTTTCAACAGATGGCGACAGATGCTATCTAGAGCGGCTGCAAGGCCATTCAAAATGCCGTGTAAGAAAAAGCCCGACGCGAGGTCGGGCTTTTTTATTGAGCGGGGCGTGGGTGGTTAACCCAAGTGCTCCTGATCCTGGATGATCGCGTTATCCAGCAGCTCCAGCAGTGCTTTGCGCACCTTCAGCTTGGTGTGCTTATGGGCGTTCATATTGATCTTCTTCAACTGCCGCGCCGCTTCCAGGGCCGCCGCCTGCAACGCTTCAGGTGCCACCACCTTGTCGAGGAAACCGGCACTCAAGGCATCTTGTGGGGTGAACATCTCGGCGTTGATCACCGAACGATGAAACGCCGACTTGCGCAGGCGATCACGCGCCAACTCGATCCCGGCATGGTGCATGGTCATGCCGATCATCACTTCATTCAGGCCAATACTGAACGGCCCCTCGACACCAATCCGGTAATCGGCCGACAACAGCAGGAACGCCCCCTTGGCCACCGCATGCCCAGGGCACGCCACAATCACCGGGAACGGGTGCGACAACAGACGGCGCGCCAGGGTCGAGCCCGACGTCACCAGGCTGACCGCCTCTTTAGGGCCGGCTGTCATCACTTTCAAATCATAACCACCGGACAGAATCCCCGGCGTACCGGTGATAATCACCACCGCCCGATCCTTCTCGGCCTGGTCCAGCGCTTCATTAAACGCACTGACCACGGCAGGGGAAATGGCATTGACCTTACCGTTGCTCAAGGTCAGGGTCGCGATACCGTCTTCGAGGTGGTAGGCAATCAACTCACTCATGACGCGATTCCTTGTAATACGTTTAATAGAAGGGCAGGCCGCAGACGTTACCCAGCATGGCCGCCCCGGTAAAGCGCCGTGACTGACTGGGCGGTCAGACTTTTCCCCTACACCCGGCCTGAAGCAGGCTACAGCAGGGCATGGCGGCTGCCATCGACCTGTGCCATCGCGCCTTGAGAATGGCAGAATCGCCGCCCTCCACGCCGTGCCAGAGCGACGCACGTCGAGATAATTGGCTAAGCGCATGAAAATTCTGAAAAAAACCTTTGCCATCAGAAAAGCTTTCGACTACATTAGCGCGCCTCGACAGACTGAATCAGTTTGACGAGATACGGTGAAGTGTCCGAGTGGCTTAAGGAGCACGCCTGGAAAGTGTGTATACAGGAAACTGTATCGAGAGTTCGAATCTCTCCTTCACCGCCACATTCTACAAACACAAACCCCCGGTTTTCCTAGAGAAATCCGGGGGTTTGTGGTTTTTGGTGTCTGCGAAAATACCTCCGCCGCGCCAGCCGGTGTGTCTACGCTCGATCAATGGCGGGCGTTTAGAGTACAGAACATAAATCTGCCCTCTTTTCAGAGCAATGTTGATCGCCGCTTATATAAACCTTGAATCCCGGTACGCAGCCTTTTAGAGGCTGCTCTTTTCTAAACCTCATCAGCTTTTTGAAATCACACGGCTCATGTATTGATTCAAATCGCGTAGATCCTGAATGCTCCAAGAATGTGGCGACAACTTCACACCATTCTCTCGTAGGGTTCTTGGAATCAAGTCTCCATTTGGACGAAGTATTATCGATGAGACAATAACGCCCGGATAATCACCCAGCCGTTTCTTGAAGGCGGTTGTTGTAAGGTTTGGCGTAGGGGGATTGCTTTTATTCGCCAATGGCCCGGTTCCTTTGATATCTGTTCCGTGGCACATGGCGCATCTTTGCAAATAGAGGTTTTTTCCATTGGCATTATCCGCAACGGACAGTGAAGGTTGAATGAGCGATAGCAATCCCAGCGAAGCGATGAGCAGTATTTTCATTTTTATAGGGTCTTGTTGTTTGAATCGGGTCTGAGTCGAGGATTTTTTACAACACAACCCCATGATTCGGCTAGATAAAATCGGTGGTTTTTGATTTTTCGGCGCCTGCAAGCACGTGATATGGGAATACGCAGTGAATCTGTTCCGTTATATTCCAACGCTCACTCAGTTGGTCCAATCAAGGAAGATCCATTGAAAGCATCCCTCGGCGCTCTGCTTCTGATCTGTGTAACCACCCCCGCACTTGCCAGTAATAACGCCATTGGCTTCCAGACTTCCACCCTGGCAGACCCAAGCAACGAGCGCCCATTGGAGATGGTCGTCTGGTACCCCAGCGCCACCACCGCCACGCCCGAATTGATCGCCGATAACGCCGTATTCATCGGCGCGCCAGCCGTGCGCAATGCGCCGCCGTCTATCGGCAAGCATCCATTGGTGGTGCTTTCCCATGGCTTCGGCGGTAATTGGGGCAACCAGGTGTGGCTGGCCAGTGCCCTGGCGCATCAGGGTTTTATCGTGGCGGCGGTCAATCATCCTGGTACGACCAGCAAGGACCGTCGGCCGGAGGCGGCCGCGCAGTTGTGGCAGCGGCCGGTCGATATCCGTCGGGCGATTGATGGGGTGATCGCGCAGCCCAAACAGTTTGGGGCAGTCGCTGATCATCGAATTGCGGTGGTAGGTCATTCACTCGGCGGTTGGACGGCGCTGGAAGTCGCCGGCGCACGTTTCGACCCAGAGCGTTACGCCCAGGACTGCAAGGTTCACTCGCAGTTGGCCCCTTGCGCGGTCTACCAGCAGATGAACCCCGCCAGTACTGCGGCTGCGCAGGCGCAGTTGGCGGCGGATTTGCGTGATCAGCGCGTCAGCGTCATTGTGTCACTGGACCTGGGCCTGTCCCGTGGGTTTACCGATGCCAGCCTCGCGGCGTTGCCGGTGCCGACGCTGGTGATTGCTGCGGGCGTGCCCTCAACGGAGCTTCCCGCCGAGTTGGAATCGGCTGATTTGGCCAAGCGCCTGCCCTCGGCATCGACGCGTTATGTCGAGATCAGCGACGCGACTCACTTCAGCTTCATGGCGATCTGCAAGTCAGGCGGCGAGGCGCTGATCGAAGAGAGCTCGCCAGGCGACGGCATGATCTGCCGGGATGGCGACGGCGCGCGACCGCGTGAGGTGATCCAGCAGCAGACGGCCTCCCTGATCGTCGAGTTTCTGGGGCAAGTCAATCCGTCTCCTGAACCTGTTGCTCATACACAGTCCTCACCGACCCCATAAATGCCTGCATGGCTGACGACTTGATCCGATGCCGCCGGGTAATCAAGCCATACGGCGGCAGGCGCGGTTCAAACTCGATCGGCAGTACGGCCAGCAGGTGTTTGCCGGGGTATTCATTGACCACCGACAACGGTGTGACGCCCAACATGTCGGTCTGCTGGATCAGTGACAGCAGGGTCATGATCGAGGTGGTTTCGACGATGCTGCTCGGGATGTCGAGTTGAGCGTTGTAGAACGCCTGGTTGATGATCGAGCGCATCGGGCTGGGGTGTTGCTGCAAGACCCAGGTCATGCCTTGCAGTTGGCCCCAGCTCAGGTCCTGGGCCGTGGCGCTGGCCAACGGGTGTTGGGCGCCGACGATCACGCACAGGGCTTCCTCGCCGAGGCTGTCGAAGAGCAATTCATCGGCGCGGGCGCCAGGCGGGATACGCCCTAAAACCACGTCCAACTGGTCCTGCAACAGGGCCTGGACCAGCACGTCGCTGGTGTCTACCTGGATGCTCATCGAGAGGCGAGGATGACTCTGTTTGAGGGTGGCAATAGTGCGGGTCAGCAACCCGGACGCCAGTGCCGGAATCGCGCCGATGGTCACCCGGCCCAGGTTGCCGGATTCCAGCGCGGCCAGTTCTTCACGCATGCCTGACAGCTCGGCGAACACCATCCTGGCGTAGTAAATCACCGTTTCGCCAAACGGCGTGGCCCGCATCCCACGGGACATGCGCTCGAACAACTCGACCCCCAGCAGGTTTTCGGCCTCGTGCAGCATCTTGGTGGCGGCGGGTTGGGTCATGCCGATTTCATCGGCGGCCCTGCGCAATGAGCCCAATTCATCCAGAGCCAGCATCAAGCGCAATTGCCTCAGGCGCAGGCGGCTGTGGATCAGGTGCGCTTCGGGAATTCGGCTCATGGACAAGACTCGGGTCAGGAGGAGAGCACCCAGAGTTACAAGAATTGTGCAGGCTTGCCAAGGGGGAAGTGGGGGCGTCTGGCGATAACCTCAGTGTATCGCCCTATCATCACCTTTGATTGGACGGTTATCACTCGTAGCGTTGATAGTTCATGCCATCCAACGGGCGATATCTTTTGTAACTGCGCCCCTATACAAGAACAACAATGCACGCCGTTTTAAGAGGAATCCCGCATGACCGCACCCCGCATTGCCATGGTCCTGGGCGACCCCGCCGGTATCGGCCCCGAGCTGGTGGCCCGGTTGCTGGCTGACCCTGTTGTCCGCGCCCAGGCCAATGTGCTGTTGATTGCCGATGAAGCGCAAATGCTGCGTGGTATGGCGATCGCCGGCCTGTCGTTTCCCTACCGCACCATCGACTCTCTGGATGACCTGGTGTTCAGCGACGATACGCCGCTGTTCTACCCCTTCCGAGGCGATGCCAGTCGTGACTTTGTCTATGCCCAGGCCAGCGCCAACGGTGGCCGCTACAGCCTCGACACCCTGCAAACAGGCCTGCGCCTGACCCAGCAAGGCACCACCGATGCCCTGCTGTTTGGTCCGCTGAACAAAACCTCCCTGCACATGGCCGGGATGGAGCATAGCGACGAGTTGCACTGGTTTGCCGAGCTGTTGGATTTTGACGGGCCGTTCTGCGAATTCAACGTACTCGACAACCTCTGGACTTCCCGGGTGACATCCCACGTGGCGCTGGCCCAGGTGCCAGGCTTGCTGAGCCAGGAACGGGTGGTGCAGGCCATCCAGTTGATCGACACGGCACTCAAGCGCAGCGGTTTGCCGCAGCCGCGCATCGGCGTCTGCGGGCTCAACCCGCACAACGGTGACAACGGCAGTTTTGGTCGTGAGGAGTTGGACATCATCGGCCCGGCAGTCAAGTCCGCCCAGGTCCTGGGGATCGATGCCGATGGCCCGTACCCGGCCGACACGATCTTCCTCAAGGTCCAGGGTGATGCCAATGCCTTCGATGCGGTGGTCACCATGTACCACGACCAGGGCCAGATCGCGATCAAGTTGATGGGCTTTTCCCGTGGCGTCACGGTGCAGGGCGGCCTGCCGATCCCGATCACCACGCCGGCCCACGGTACCGCGTTTGATATCGCTGGGCAGGGCAAGGCCAACGTCGGCGCGATGCGCCAGGCTTTCGAAATCGCTTGCCGCATGGGCCTCAACCGGCGCTAGCAACCCAAGTACTCAAGCGCTTCCACAAAAAAAATAATAAGTGGGAATCAAGATATGCAAACCAGCTCCCCGGCGACTACCCAGAGTCCGCCCGTTGTCGATCTTCGTTGGCTACGGGTGATTCCACCGATTGTCATCACCTGCATCATGTCTTACATGGACCGCATCAATATCGCCTTCGCCATGCCCGGTGGCATGGCTGACGAACTGGGTGTTTCTGCCAGTATGGTGGGCCTGGCGGGCGGTATCTTTTTTGTCGGCTACCTGTTCCTGCAAGTGCCCGGCGGCAAGTTGGCGGTACATGGCAGTGGCAAACGCTTCATCGGCTGGTCGCTGCTGGCCTGGGCGGTGATTTCGATCCTCACGGGCTTTGTCACCAACCACTATCAATTGCTGTTCCTGCGTTTTGCCCTGGGGGTGGCCGAGGGCGGTATGTTGCCGGTGGTGTTGACCATGATCAGCAACTGGTTCCCCGACAAGGAGCGCGGGCGGGCCAACGCGATTGTGATCATGTTCGTGCCATTGGCCGGCATCATCACCGCGCCGTTATCCGGCTGGATTATTGCGGCCCTGGACTGGCGGATGCTGTTCATCATCGAAGGCCTGTTGTCGGCGGTGGTGATGGTGTTGTGGATGCTGACCATCAGCGACCGACCGCAAGAGGCCAAGTGGATCAGTGAGCGTGAGCGCGATTACTTGATCACCACCCTGGCCGAAGAACAGAAAGCCATTGCCGCCAAGGCCGTGAAAAACGCCTCGTTGTCCGAGGTCATGGCTGACAAGACCCTATGGCATCTGATCGCCCTCAACTTCTTCTACCAGGCCGGTATCTATGGCTACACCCTGTGGCTGCCGAGCATCGTCAAGGAACTGACCCAGAGCGGCATGGGCAAGGTGGGCATGCTGGCGACCCTGCCTTATATCGCTGCGATGTTCGGCATGCTGATGTTCTCCAACCTGTCGGATCGCAGCGGCAAGCGCCGGGCATTTATTGCCGTGCCCCTGACTGGCCTGGCGCTGTGCCTGACGTTGTCGGTGATCCTGCGTGAGCAGATCTGGCTGTCTTTTGCCGCGCTGGTGGGCTGCGGGTTCTTCCTGCAAGCGGCAGCGGGGATTTTCTGGACCATCCCGGCGAAAATTTTCAGCGCTGAAGCGGCTGGCGGTGCTCGTGGCCTGATCAATGCCCTGGGCAACCTCGGCGGGTTTTGCGGGCCGTACATCGTCGGCGTACTGATCAGCCAATACTCCCAAAGCATCGGCGTCTACAGCCTGGCCCTATCGGTGGTGCTGGCGGCGGTGCTCGCCATGACCTTGCCACGCAAGTGCGAACAGGCCTAAGACTTACCTTGAAGAGGAATCGAACCATGAATCAGGAAGTGCTCTTGCTGGTGCAAAAATGCGCCCATACCTTCAGTTTCTATGACGTGCAGACGGGGGCGGTGCTCAAGCACATCCGGTTGCCGGAGTTCCCGCACGAGTTTGTGGTGGACTCGAAAAACCGCTTTGCCTACGTCGGCCATTACGGCATCGAAACTTCCAGCCACGAAGGCGAGGGCGGTTGCTCGGTGTTCGTCATCGACCTTGAGCGCGCCGAGCATGTACGCACTCTGAGCATCTGGCCGTTCCGCCGCCCCCATGGCCTGGCGATGGATGATCAGGACCGCCTCTACGTGCTCAGCGAAGGCAACTCGACCTTGCTGATCTTCGATCAGCCCCACTTGCGTGATGTACCGGACCGGGCGATTCCTTCCGGCGGCTACAAGAGCCACCTGGTGGCTATGACTCGCAATGGAGAGACCGCGTTTGCCCTCAACCTGTTGAGCAACACCATCACCCGGCTCAAGCCCCAGGATCCGACGATTGCGCCGCTGCCCATGCAGCCGGGCAGCCAGCCGGAAGGCAATTGCTTCAGCCGTGACGAGCGCACGTTGTACGTGACCACGCGTGGCGATAACAGCATCGTCGCGGTCGACGTCGAGACCCTGAAAGTGACCCATCGTGGGCGTACCGGTGCGGACCCGACTCGGATCTACCGCGACCGCCAGGACCGGCTTTATGTGACCAATTACGGCGAACAATCGCTCTCGGTATTCAGCCCGCAGTTGGAGCAAATCCGCCGTGTCGAGTTGGACAGCACTGCCATTGCCATGAGCCTGCACCCCACGCGAGACCTGGCGTTTGTCACCCTCAAGGACCAGCGCGTGGGCATGCTCGACCTTAATACCTGGACCTTCGAGCGTTACTTCGAAACCCTGCTGGAGCCGGATGTCTCCCAGGTCATCGTGCGGTGAGCAGCCTCTGCCTGCACGAACGCCTGGGCCTTGAGATGAACGGGGCTGCACCGATCACCCTGATCGACGCACACCATCACCTCTGGGACCTGGATTGCGGTCGTTACCCGTGGCTGCAAGGGGCGCCGGACCCGGGGTTTTTCCTCGGTGACTATCAGCCTTTGCGCCGGCATTACCGGGCGCCGGATTACCTGGCCGACAGCGCTGCGCACCGGGTGTTGGCCACTGTGCATTGCGAGGCCGAGCACGAGCGCAGCGATCAAGTGGGGGAGACCCGTTGGGTGCATGAGCAATATGCCCGCTACGGGTTCCCGAATGCGGTGGTGGCCCATGCCTGGCTGCATGCTGATAACTGCGCCGACATTCTGGGACAGCATCTGGAGTTTCCACTGGTGCGAGGTATCCGCAGCAAGCCGCTCACCGCTGCCACGCCACACCAGTCGGACACTGTGCGCGGCTTGTCGGGCAGCCTGCAGGACGAGCAGTGGCTCAGAGGCCTGGCGCTGCTGGAGCGGCATGGGCTGTCCTGGGATTTACGTGTGCCTTACTGGCATTTGGAAGAGGCGGCACAGGTGGCCGCGATGTTTCCGGGATTGACCATCGTGCTCAACCACATGGGCTTCCCGTGGGACCGCAGTGAGAGCGGCCTGGCCGGTTGGCGGCGAGGGATGCAGGCATTGGCGGCCCAACCCAACGTCTGGGTAAAGGTTTCCGAACTGGGGTTGCGCGACCAACCCTGGACGATGGAAGGCAACCGCGCAGTGGTTCGCGAAACCCTGGCCCTGTTTGGTATTGAGCGCTGCCTGTTCGCCAGTAATTTCCCGGTGGCTGGTTTGCGCATTGGTTATGACGCTTTGGTGCAGGCCATGGATGCCCTGTTGGATGGCTACGACGCAGTGCAGCGCGAAGGGTTTTTCTGGCGCAACGCGCAGCAGGTCTACCGCATCACGCTGTAGTCCCGAATAACAATAATGACGGTGCAATCCATGAATACTCTCGAACCTGGCCAGCGCGGCGCAGTGCCGTTGCTGCACTTTGAAAATGTCTGCAAAAGCTTTGGCGGTACCTTGGCCGTCAATCACGTAAGCCTTGAAGTCGAGGCCGGCAGCGTGCTGGCGCTGCTGGGGGAAAACGGCGCGGGCAAGTCGACATTGATCAAGCTCCTGGCCGGTGTGCATCGTCTCGACAGCGGGCGGATTCTATTTGACGGCCACCCCATCGAAACCGAGGCCGACCGCAAGGGCATCGCCTTTATCCATCAGGATTTGGGGTTGATCGACTCTCTGAGTGCTGCCGAAAACATTGCCTTTACCTGTGGTTTTGCCCGTCGCGGCGGCCTGATCGACTGGCGGCAAGTACGGCGCAAGGCCCGTGAAGCCCTGGCCCTGGTTGACGACAGCATTGACCCGGATACCCCGGTGGGTGAGCTGGAGCGCACCCAGAAATCCCTGGTCGCCATTGCCCGTGCGCTGGCGGTGGACGCGCGCCTGCTGGTGCTGGATGAGCCCACCGCGAGCCTGCCCGCCGACGACGCCGAGCGGCTGTTTGTGGTGCTCAAGCGCTTGCAGGTGCAAGGCGTGGGCATGATCTATGTGTCCCATCGCCTGGATGAGATTTTCCGGGTGGCCGATCAGGTGGCGGTGATGCGCGATGGTCGGCTGGTGTGCCGCAAGGCCATCGCCCAAACCGACCCCCAGGATCTGGTGCGCCAGATTGTCGGGCGTGAACCCGAACAACTCTACCAGGCGGCACCCTGCAGTCACGGCCCGTTGCTGTTGCAGGTGCGTGATATGGCGTGCGGCGGGGTCAGCGGTCTGTCCTTTGACCTGCACGCCGGGGAAATCCTGGCCCTGGCCGGGCTGCGTGGCGCTGGGCAGGAGCGCGTCGGCCGGGCCTTGTTCGGTTTGCTGGCGATAGACGCTGGCGAGGTGCTGCTCGACGGTGCGCGGTTGCGCACGCATTCGGCGGCCCAGGCCATGCGCCAAGGCTTGGGGTTGGTGGCGGGGGACCGTTGTGGTGAGTCGCTGCCAATGCCGTTGTCGGTGCGCGAGAACCTGTTTCTCAACCCATTGGCCAGCGGCAAAGGGCTGCTGGGCTGGATCTCGCCGCAGGCTGAGCGGCGCCAGGCCGAGGCGTTGGTCCGGCAATTCGATGTACGGCCCAATGCCACTGAATGTGCGGTGGAAACCCTGAGCGGTGGCAATCAGCAAAAAGTGGTGATGGCCCGTTGGTTGGAGATCACCGGGCGCCTGCTGATCCTCGAAGAGCCCACCGCCGGTGTCGACGTGGGAGCCAAGGCCGATATCTACCGGCTGGTGCAACGCGCCTTGGAGCGCGGCCTGGCGGTGTTGTTGATCTCCACCGATTTCGAGGAGGTGGCCAACATCGCCCACCGTGCCCTGGTGTTCAGCCGCTCGACTGTGGTGGCGACCCTGGGCAAGGAGGACCTGTCGCTCAGCAGCCTGTTACACCGCGCTTCGGCCAGCGATGCTGCCTGAACCCCTCTATTCCATTGAACTTTATCGATAACAAGAAGGCCTGCCATGAACGCTGATAATCCTGCCTCGGCGGTTAGCCCGAGGATCCTGACCCGCGACTTTTCGCGCCTGCTGCCGGTGTACGGCATGCCGGTCTTGTTGCTGGGGCTGATCGTGTTTTTCTCGGTGCTGCTGCCGGACTCGTTCCCTACGCTGCTCAACCTCAACTCGATCCTGGGCGACAAGGTGATCATCGCGATCCTGGCCCTGGCGGCGATGGTGCCGATGCTCACCAACAAGATCGACCTGACCGTGGGCTACGGCATTGTGCTGTGGCACATCCTGGCGATCAGCCTGCAGACCCGTTATGGCTTTTCCTGGCAAGCCTCGGTGCTGATCGTGCTGGCGGCCGGGTTGTTGTTCGGCCTGATCAACGGCTTGCTGGTGGAAATGGCCAGGATCGACTCGTTTATCGCCACCCTCGGCACCGGCACCGTGGTCTACGCCCTGGCGTTGTGGCACAGCGGTGGCCGCCAGGTGTTTGGGGATTTGCCAGAAGGCTTTCTGTTGCTTAACGGTGCCAGCCTGTTCGGTTTGCCGATCGCCGCGTTCTACGTGCTGGGCCTGGCGCTGTTGCTGTGGGTGGTGACCGAGTATCTGCCGATCGGGCGTTTTCTCTATGCGATTGGTGCCAACCCGAAAGCGGCCGAGTTGAATGGTATTCCCTGCCGGCGTTATGTGGTCGGGGCCTTTATGGGCTCGGGCGTGTTGACGGCGTTTGCCGGGGTGTTATTGGCCTCGCGTTTGCAGATCGGCCAGGCCAGCGTGGGCCTTGAGTTCCTGTTGCCGGCCCTGGTCGGGGCGTTTCTCGGTTCGACCACGATCAAGCCGGGCCGAGTCAATGTGTGGGGCACGCTGATTGGCGTGGCGGTATTGGCGGTGGGCATCGCCGGTATCCAGCAACTGGGCGGGGCGTTTTTTGTCGAGCCACTGTTCAACGGTGTGACCTTGCTGCTGGCCATCGGCATTGCCGGTTATGCGGGCCGGCGCCGGGTGCGGGTGCGCAATACACCGGCCAAACCCTGAACCATCATTTTTTTGGGAGAACCTTATGAGCCTTGAAGTGTTTCGTCGTACCCGCTTGCTCGTGTGTGTTGCCTTGATCTCGCTCGCCAGTATTGCCCAGGCTGCGGCAGACGAGTTTGTCGAACAGGCCCGGCAACGGGTGGAGGCGGCCACCCAGCCCTGGACCACTTGGCAAGGCCCGGACAGCGGGCCCGTGGCGCAAGCGGGCAAACAGGTGCTGTTTATCGCCTCGGACCTGCGCAACAGCGGTGTGCTAGGGGTCAGTGAAGGGGTCAAGGCCGCAGCGCAAGTCATGGGCTGGAAGCTGCGTATCCTTGATGGCCAGGGCAGTGTGTCCGGGCGCACGGCGGCGTTGAACCAAGGCATCGTGCTCAAGCCGGACGGGATCATTTTGGGTGGCTTCGACGCCCGGGAACAGCTCAGCACCCTGAAGAAAGTCCAGGCGGCCAAGATCCCCGTGGTGGGCTGGCACGCCGGACCAAGCGCCGGGCCGATGGCCGAGGAAGGCTTGTTCGTCAATGTCACCACCGACCCCGGTGATGTGGCGAAAATCGCCGCCTACTACGCTGTGGCGCAATCGGACGGCAAGGCCGGCGTGGTGATCCTCACCGATTCGCTGTACGCGGTGGCCACCGCCAAATCCGACGCTATGGCCGAGGTCATCAAGCAATGCAGCGGGTGCAGCCTGTTGGCGCTGGAAGATTCGCCGCTGGCTGAAACCTCGTCGCGCATGCCGCAACTGACCACATCGTTGTTGCAGCGGTTTGGCGACAAGTGGAACTACACCCTGGGCATCAATGACCTGTATTTCGACTTTATCGGCTCGTCCCTCAGTCGCCTGGGGCGCAAGCCCGACCAGCCACCGCTGAGCCTGTCGGCGGGTGACGGCAGCGAATCGGCGTACCAGCGCATCCGCAAATCCAGCTACCAGGCCGCCACCGTACCGGAGCCGGTGACCTTGCACGGCTGGCAGTTGATCGACGAACTGAACCGCGCCTTTGCCGGGGTTGGGCCAAGCAACTATGTGACGGCGGTGCACTTGATCACGGCCAACAATATCCAGGTGGACGGCGGCCCGCGTAATACCTTCGATCCGGACAACGGTTATGCCGCGGCCTATCGCAAAATCTGGCAACGCTGAGGGCGAGGCTCATGACCGGTATCGAGATTTTTGACCCGCGGCTGCACAACATTCTCAAGCCTGGCAGCGTGTTGCAGCGCCTTGGCGGCGGCGCCATCTGGGGAGAAGGCCCGGTATGGCTACCCGCCGAACAGGCCCTGGTGTGGAGTGATATTCCCAACAACCGCATGCTGCGTTGGCATGAAGGGCAGGGCGTGAGTGTGTTCCGCCAGCCGTCGCATTTCAGCAACGGTAACAGCCTGGATCGCGAGGGCCGGCTGGTCAGTTGCGAGCACGGTCGCCGGGGCATTTCCCGTACTGAGTCGGACGGTGAGGTGCGGCTGCTGGTGGACCGTTATCAAGGACGACGGCTCAACTCGCCCAACGACCTGGTGGTCAAGTCCGATGGCAGCCTCTGGTTCAGCGATCCGGCCTACGGAATCATGAGTGACGTCGAAGGCTACAAGGCCGACAGCGAACAGGATGGCTGCCATGTGTACCGTTTCGACCCGCTCGCCAACGTCCTGGAACGGGTCGCCGATGATTTCCAGAAGCCTAATGGCCTGGCGTTTTCGCCGGACGAATCCTTGCTGTACATCTCCGATACCTCGGCCTCTCATGATCCAGCAGGCTGCCATCACGTGCGCGTGTTTGATGTCGAGGCGGGCCGCAGGCTGGTCAATGGCCGGGTGTTTGCGGTGATCGAACCGGGGCTGCCGGATGGCTTTCGGGTCGATCATCAGGGTTGGTTGTACATCAGCTCCCTGGACAGCATTCAGGTATATGCGCCCGACGGCACCTGCCTGGGCAAGATCCATGTACCGGAGAAAATTTCCAATTGCACCTTTGGCGGGCTGCGTGGCGAGCGCTTGTTTATCAGCGCCTCGACATCGCTGTATGCCATCGACTTGAACACCCGGGGCTGTCAATTCGCAGCCGCTTGAACATCAACGCCGCGCCATAACAACAATAAGCGAGCCAGACATGTTTATGACCCTACCTTCGTGGTTGATCCACGGAGCGCTCCTGTGTGGGGTGCTCACCACCACCGCGGTTCTTGCTGAGCCGGAGCTTGACCGCCAGCAGGCCGCACAGTTACTGCAGGCGCAGCAGGCCCGTGCGGTGCAGCCGTGGCGTGTGCCAAACGCAGTTGATATCGAACGTCAGCCCAACGCCGTGCTGATCCGCCAGGGCATGGCCTTGCTGCAGAACACCACGCGCCTGGCCGGCCCCTTGGTGGCGGATCCCGGCAAGCGTTTTTCGCGCAACAACCTCAACTGCATCAATTGCCACGAAGCCGGCCCGTCGGGGCTGCCGGGCAGCAAACCGTATGGGTTGGCACTGGTCAATGCGATCCACGACTACCCCAGGCTCGATATCAAGAGCATGCGCGTGATCACCCTGGAACAGCGGGTCGCCGGTATGTTCGGCAAGGGCGAGGCGAGCATGGGCGCGGACACGCCCGAGATGAAGGCGATCCTGGCCTACTTGAGCTGGCTGGGCAGTGAGGCGCAGCCGGGGATGAGCATGCAAGGCACGGGGCTGGCGCGTATTACCTTGCCTGAGCGAGCCGCCGACCCTGGTCGGGGCCAGGCCTTGTTCGGCCAATACTGTGTGCAATGCCATGGCGCCCAGGGCCTGGGGCTGAAGGCGCCGGACTTTGCCACTGGCGGCGGTTATGTGTTCCCGCCGATTGCGGGCGACGATACCTACGACGACGGTGGGCATATGTACATGGTGCCGCTGCTGACTCAATTCATTCACGCCAACATGCCGTTGGGCAGCACCGCCGACACACCATTGTTGAGTGTCGAACAGGCCTATGACATCGCCGCCTACGTCAACAGCGAATTACCTCGCCGGCATGCGCCGCAACGGGGCGATGCCTACCCGGACCCCGCGTGGCGCCCGGCGGGTTTTGCCGTTCCTGAACACTTTCCCGATGACCCGACAGGTTATCAGCGTGTGCGTTTCGGCCCGTTCCCGACGCCTTCCGAATAGCCCTTTAACCCAACACTGACGGTTCCCCCCGCCTCTGGGTCTTGTCGGCCTGGAAGGCTTCCTTGTGCCTATAAGAAAAGAGAGCAGCCATGAAACTTGCAGTAATCACACCCACGGCAATAGGGCTGGCACTGGTCACACCGATCAGTCCGTTGATGGCCCAGGAACACGGCTTTATTGAGGATTCGAGCGCCAACCTGCTGATGCGCAATTACTACTTCAACCGCGATTTCCAGGGGGCGAGCGCAACCCGCAACAAGGCCGAAGAATGGGCCCAGGGTTTTATCCTCGACTTCCGTTCCGGCTACACCCAGGGGCTGGTGGGATTTGGCCTGGATGTCAGCGCCATGAGCGGTTTCAAGCTCGACAGCAGCCCGGATCGCACGGGCACCGAGTTGCTGCCACGTCACGATGATGGTCGCGCGCCGGACAGCTATGGACGGGCGGGGGTGACGTTCAAGGCCAAGCTGTCGGCCACCGAGTTGAAGGTCGGTGAGTTGCGCCCGGATATCCCGGTGCTGCGCGCCGATGACGGACGCCTGTTGCCGCAGACCTTTGAGGGGCTGGCACTGACCTCCCGCGAATTTGAAGGCCTGACCCTGAGCGGCGGGCAGATCCGCAAGGTGGCGCAACGCAACTCCACCGATGACCAGGACATGTGGGCCAACCGTTTTCCGGGGGTTACCTCGGATCGTTTCAACTATGTCGGGGCCGAGTATCGCTTCAACCAGGAGCGCACCCAGGTGGGTGTATGGCAGGCGCAGCTCAAAGACATCTACCAGCAGCGCTATTACAACCTGACCCATCGCCAGCCTGTTGGCGACTGGACCCTGGCGGCCAAGCTTGGCTACTTCGTCGATCAGGAGCAGGGCAGTGCCAAGGCGGGCAACCTCGACAGCAAGGCCTGGGGCGGGTTGTTCTCCGCCAGCACCGGGCCGCACACGATGTTTGTCGGGTTGCAACGGGTCAGCGAGGGCACCGGCTGGCTGGCCCTGGCCGGCACCAGCGGCAAGACCATGGCCAACGATTCCTACAACAACAACTTCTCCAATTCCGATGAGCGCTCCTGGCAACTGCGTTACGACTTCAACTTCGTCGCCCTGGGCCTGCCCGGCTTGACCAGCCTGGTGCGCTACATCCACGGCTCTGATGCGAATGTCGGCCTGGTGCGTGATGGCACGTCATGGGAGCGCGATTTCGAATTGGCCTACACGGTGCAAAGCGGCCCGTTCAAAGACGTCAACCTGAGTTGGCGCAACTCCAGCGTGCGCAAAAGCTATGGCGAGGATTACGACGAAAACCGGTTGGTGGTGGCCTACAACCTGAATCTGTTTTAACGCTTCTGGTGGCCAGATAGCCGGTCTGTTTTTTTCAAGCCGGCTCTCCCACTAGAGATAACTCAAGCCTGATTTTTTTCTTAAAACGTATTACCCCAGGCTATCACTGGATGCACACAAGTGATTATCCAGCACCCGACCCCGTGGCTAGAGTTTGCGGACTTGAAGCGCTGCGGTGTCGGCGCTCTGCTCACCCGAAGGAGTTGAATAATGAAAATAAAATCCATCCGTACCCGTGTCTTCGAATGGAAGGGCAAGGTCGTGCCGCCCCAGGCGCACTTTTGCACCAATGCCAGCGACATCCTGTTCGAACGCGGTGACGCCATGGGCTCGTTCCGTTTCCATGGCTGGCTGGTGGTAGAGGTAGAAACCGATACCGGCCTGGTGGGCATCGGCAACTGTGCACTGGCGCCACGTGTGGCCAAGGAAATCATCGACACCTACCTGGCGCCGATTGCCATTGGCGAAGACCCGTTCGACAACGAATACATCTGGCAGAAAATGTACCGCCAGAGCCACGCCTGGGGTCGCAAGGGCATTGGCATGGCGGCCATTTCGGCAATCGACATCGCCATCTGGGACATCATGGGCAAGGCCGTCAACAAGCCGGTGTTCAAGCTGCTGGGCGGGCGTACCAAGGAGAAGATCTGGACCTACGCGTCCAAGCTTTACGCCAATGACAACCTCGACCTGTTCCTGGAAGAGGCCCAGGGTTATTTGAACCAGGGTTTCACCGCGCTGAAGATGCGCTTTGGCTACGGTCCCAAGGATGGCCCGGCGGGCATGCGCAAGAACATTGAACAAGTGCGGGCCCTGCGCGAGCTGGCCGGGCCGGACGTGGACATCATGCTGGAGTGCTACATGGGCTGGACCCTGGAGTATGCGCGGCGGATGTTGCCCAAGCTGGCCGAGTTCGAACCGCGCTGGCTGGAAGAGCCGGTGATCGCTGACGATATCGAAGGTTATATCGAGCTGAAGAAGATGGGCATCATGCCCATCTCCGGTGGCGAGCATGAGTTCACCTCCTACGGTTTCAAAGACCTGCTGGAACGCCGTGCCGTGGACGTGATCCAGTACGACACCAACCGCGTCGGCGGGATCACCGCTGCGCGCAAGATCAACGCCATGGCCGAGGCTTGGTCGGTGCCGGTCATTCCCCATGCCGGGCAGATGCACAACTACCACCTGACCATGTCCACCACGGCCTCGCCGATGGCCGAGTTCTTCCCGGTGTTTGACGTCGAAGTGGGTAACGAATTGTTCTACTACGTGTTCAAGGGCGAACCGCAACCGGTCAATGGCTATATCCAGCTGGATGACCACACCCCGGGCCTGGGCCTGGAAATTTCCGATGAGTATTTGCACGACTTCAACATCATCGAATAAGGCGGGCCCGGCGATGCGATTGATTCAATTTGAAGACCCGCAAGGGCAACGGCAGGTTGGCTGTGTCGACGGTGCGCAGATCCAGGTGGTGCGCGATACCCGCTCTACCCGTGAACTGGCACTGAGTGCGATCCGCAATGGCATCAGCCTGCGGGATGAGGTGGCCAGGCGCGGCACCGACGCGGGGCCGTTGTATGCCGAGCTGCAGGACACGGCACGGGTCCTGCCACCACTGGACCATGAAGACCCGGCCCACTGCCTGGTCAGCGGCACCGGCCTGACCCATCTGGGCAGTGCCGCGACCCGTGACCAGATGCACCAGCAGGCGGACCAGGGTACGGCGGCGATGACCGACACCATGCGCATCTTCAAATGGGGCCTGGAAGGTGGGAAACCGCCGGCTGGCCAGCCTGGTGCGCAGCCAGAGTGGTTCTACAAGGGGGACGGCAGCATTGTGGTACGCCCCGGCGCGGACTTCCCGGTGCCGCCGTTCGCCGAGGATGCCGGCGAGGAGCCGGAGTTGACCGGCCTATATGTAATTGGCGATGACGGGCAGCCCTGGCGCCTGGGTTATGCCTTGGGCAACGAGTTCTCCGACCATGTGATGGAGCGCCGTAATTATCTGTACCTGGCCCACTCCAAACTGCGTTTCTGCTGTTTCGGCCCGGAGCTGCGGGTCGGTGAGTTGCCGGCAGACCTGAGTGGCATGAGCCGGATTTTCCGTGAGGGCCAAGTGCTGTGGGAGAAGCCGTTCCTGTCGGGTGAAAGCAACATGTGCCACAGCCTGGCAAACCTGGAATATCACCACTTCAAATACGCCCAGTTCCTGCGGCCGGGGGATGTGCATATCCATTTTTTTGGCACTGCCACCCTGTCGTTTGCCGACGGGATTCGTGTACAGCCGGGGGACCGTTTCGAGGTCAGTCTCGACGCCTTCGGTGCGCCGCTGCGCAATGGCATCAGGCTGACCGATGACGTACTGGCGATTGGCGCGATCAAGGCGTTGTGAGCCACCCCATGTTTTTCCAGGAGTCATCCATGTCTCAAATCAGTGGTCATAACTACATCGGCGGCGCCTACAGCGCGGCTGGCGATACCGTACTTCAGAGCTTCGATGCGGTGACCGGGGCGGCGCTGGACGGCCAGTTCATCCAGGCGACCCGTGAAGAGGTCGATGCTGCTGCCTTGGCGGCGAGCGCGGCGTATCCGGCGTACCGCGGTATGGCGGCGGCGCGCCGTGCCGGGTTTCTTGAGGCGATTGCCGCAGAACTCGATGCTCTGGACAGAACCTTCATTGACATCGTTTGCCGCGAAACCGCATTACCCGCTGCACGCATCGAAGGTGAACGCAGCCGTACCAGCAACCAGTTGCGCCTGTTTGCCCAAGTGCTGCGTCGCGGTGACTTCTATGGCGCGCGAATCGACCGCGCCTTGCCCCAGCGCCAACCCTTGCCACGGGCCGACCTGCGTCAGTGCCGCATCGGTGTCGGGCCGGTGGCCGTGTTTGGTGCCAGCAATTTCCCCCTGGCGTTTTCCACTGCCGGTGGCGACACCGCAGCGGCACTGGCGGCCGGCTGCCCGGTGGTGTTCAAAGCGCACAGCGGGCACATGCTCACCAGCGCCTGGGTGGCGGCCGCGATTGGTCGGGCTGTGGAGAAAACCGCAATGCCTGACGGCGTGTTCAATCTGATCTATGGCGGCGGTGTCGGTGAATGGCTGGTCAAGCACCCGGCGATCCAGGCAGTGGGGTTTACCGGGTCGTTGAAAGGCGGCCGGGCATTGTGTGATATGGCTGCGGCACGGGCGCAGCCAATCCCGGTGTTTGCCGAGATGTCGAGCATCAACCCGGTGCTCCTGATGCCGGCGGCATTGGCGTCTCGTGGTGAGGCATTGGCGGCGCAGTTGAGTGCGTCGGTGACCCAGGGTTGCGGCCAGTTCTGCACCAAACCGGGATTGTTGATGGGGGTGCGCTCAGCCGACTTTACGGCGCTGGTCGAAAAGCTCGGCACCAGCCTGGCCGCCTTGCCAGCGCAGTCCATGCTCAATGCCGGGACGTTGCGCAGTTATGAGCAGGGAGTGCAACGCCTGCATGAACACTCGGGGGTTCGCCACATCGCGGGCGCACCACAGCAGGGGAATCAGGCATGGCCTCAGTTGTTCCAGGCCTCGGCGCAGTTGCTGCTTGATGCCGACAAGGTGCTGCAAGAGGAAGTGTTCGGTCCCGCGACCGTGGTTGTGGAGGCGGCGGATGACGCGCAACTGCAGCACATCATCAGTGCCTTGAACGGTCAGTTGACCTTCACCCTGATCGCCGATGAAGCGGATCTGGGGCAGTGCGCGCCGCTGATTTCGCAATTGGAGCAAAAGGCCGGCCGCTTGCTGCTTAACGGTTACCCGACCGGCGTCGAGGTGTGCGATGCGATGGTACATGGCGGGCCTTATCCGGCAACCTCCGATGCCCGGGGTACCTCGGTGGGCACGTTGGCCATCGATCGTTTCCTGCGCCCGGTGTGTTACCAGAACTACCCGGACGCGTTGTTGCCGGCGCCGCTGAAAAATGCCAATCCGCTGGGGATTGCGCGCCTGGTGGATGGAGAGACCACGTCTGCACGCTTGATCGAGCACTAGCGCTGCTGCCAGTGCCGGATGATCCACCCGTACACCGCCAGGTTGACCAGCAACACCAGTGCGCCCAGGCCCAACTGGATCTGTGGCGTCAGCCCGGCGGGGTAAATCAGTGTCAGTACATAGTGCTCGATAAACCCCCCGCCATACCCTTCCTGCCCGGCCAGTTGGCGCAGCAGGTTTTCCCAGCGGGTCAGGGGGCAGGGCAGGTGGAAGAATTCGACCGCCATGCCCCAGGCTGCGGCGGGCAGGTGCAGCCAGATGACTCGGCGCCAGCGCAGGGCGAGCAGGCCACCGAACAGTACAAACAGGATAAAACACAGGTGAAACAGCACCAGGCTGTCGGCAGCAATGCGCAAAAGCATGTCGGGGTCGCTTGAACGGATGGGAGGCCAGTCTAAGGGATAATCAGTTGCTTGCAGGCCGACAGGGCCGTTATTGTGCTGAATCCTTTTAGTCCTTTGCCACGGATCTTTTGTGATGAGCGCATCGCGTACTGCTGTCGGCCCGATCAAGGCCGTGATTTTCGATATGGACGGGTTGTTGCTGGATACCGAAGGCATCTACACCGAAGTCACGCAGATCATCGCCGAGCGCTATGGCCGCACCTACGACTGGGGCATCAAGCAGCACATCATTGGCCGGGGTGCTCAGGACCTGGCTGAATACGTGGTCAAGGCGCTGGATTTGCCGATCAGCCCTGAAGAGTTCCTGCGTATCCGTGAGCCGTTGATGAGCGAGCGCTTTCCCAAGGCGCTGGGCATGCCGGGTGCCGAGGTGTTGGTGCGGCATTTAAGTGCGCACAATATCCCGATAGCTGTGGGCACCAGTTCGTCGCGTAACTCGTTCGAGCACAAGACCACGCTGCACCGTGAGTGGTTCAGCCTGTTCGGCACTATCGTCACCGCCGACGACCCGGAGGTCGGTGCTGCCAAGCCGGCGCCGGACATCTTCCTCACCGCCGCCCGCCGCCTGGGCGTTGCGCCCGAGGATTGCCTGGTGTTTGAAGACTCACCGTTTGGCGTGACGGCGGCCAAGGCTGCGCACATGACCGCTATCGCTGTGCCTGATGAAGCCATGGCCGACAGCAAGTACGCGCATGCCGACCAGATCATCCGCAAACTCGCGGACTTCGACCTGGCTGCCTACGGCCTGCCGCCCCTGCGCTGAATCTGTAGGAACGGCAGAAGGTGTTCAGGCGCTGAAACCGCCATCAATGGTCAAGCTGGCGCCGGTGATGTAGCCGGCTTCCGGCCCCACCAGATAAGCGACAAAGCTGGCCACTTCCTCGACATGGCCATAACGGCCAACCGCCATAAACCCGATCAGGCTCTCGGCAAACTCACTGTTGGCCGGGTTCATATCGGTGTCCACCGGGCCCGGTTGCACGTTGTTGATGGTGATGCCCCGTGGCCCCAGGTCGCGCGCCAGGCCTTTGGTCAAGCCCACCAGTGCCGCCTTGCTCATGGCATAGGGGCCGCCGCCGGCGAATGGCATGCGTTCAGCGTTGGTGCTGCCGATATTGATGATGCGTCCGCCTTCGCCCATGTGCCGGGTGGCTTCCTGAGTGGCGATAAATACGCTGCGTACGTTGATGGCCAGGGTCTGGTCAAAATCTTCCAGGGTGAAATCTTCCAGCGGGCCGACCGCCAGCACACCTGCATTGTTCACCAGGATATCCAGGCGCCCGAATGCCTCGACGGTGGCGTTTACCGCATTGCGGATGGCGTTCGCGTCGGCGCTGTCGGCGTGAATCGCCAAGGCTTGGCCGCCAGCGCTGATAACGCTGTTCTGCAGGGCCTCGGCCTTGGCGGCGGAGCTGACATAAGTGAAGGCAACGGCTGCACCTTGTGCCGCAAGGCGCTGGACGATGGCGGCACCGATGCCGCGGGAACCGCCCTGGATCAAGGCAACTTTACCGTTGAGGTTTTGCGTGGTCATGTCGATCTCCAGATCATTCAAGGCGAGGCTGCCTTGTTGTTGGAATTGAGTATCGACCTCGTTGGCCGGTCTCGGTAGACCGTGATTGCTATAGTCTGTGTAAACCAAAAGTTTAGAGTGTGGTGAGATGGAAAGCTTTGGCAGTATCGAATGCTTTGTGCGCAGTGCCGAAGGTGGCAGCTTTGCCGAGGCGGCCCGGCACCTGAGCCTGACCCCGGCGGCCGTCGGCAAAAGCGTCGCCAAGCTGGAGGCGCGCCTGGGCGTGCGACTGTTTCAGCGCAGTACGCGGCGCCTGACATTGACCGAAGCCGGCCAGTTGTTCCTGGAGCAAGTCGGCGCCAGCCTCACGACTATCCAGAATGCCGTGGCAAACCTGGCCAGTGCCGAAGGCCGGCCGGTGGGCACGCTCAAGGTGAGCATGGGCACCGTATTCGGCAATCGCTACGTAGTGCCCTTGCTGGCGGAGTTTTTGCGGCGATTTCCTGATATCAGCCCCGATTGGCACTTTGATAACCGTCAGGTCGACCTGGTCGGCCAAGGCTTCGATGCGGCCATTGGCGGCGGGTTCGAACTGCCCCAGGGAGTGGTTGCGCGCAAGTTGACCCCGGCCCACCGGATTTTGGTGGCCTCCGCCGATTACCTGGCGCAACGCCTGCCCGTGCGGGCCCCTGAAGACCTGGCGCTGTGCAATGGCATCCTGATTCGTTCGCCGCAAACCGGGCGCGTGCGCACCTGGCAATTGACCAACCGCGCCCGTGAGCAGCGGCCGTTGATGCTCAAGCCGCGCATGACCATGGGCGACTCTGAAGCGGCATGTTGCGCTTGTAGCCAAGGCTTGGGCATTGCGCTGGTGAGCATGCCGATGGCCGTGCCGTTCCTCGAAAGCAAACAGTTGCAACGGGTGCTGCCCGACTGGTACGTCGATGACGGCAACATCTCCCTGTATTACGCCGAGCATAAGTTGCTACCGGGCAAGACTCGGGTATTTGTCGACTTCATCATCGAACAGTTTGCCCAGCAACAGCTGGCGCAGCGGTTCCGCGCGGTGTAGGGGCGGAACTTGTGAGCGGTATCTGTTCTAAGCTGATACGAGCCAATGGGGCTTGCGACTGTCGAGATCAATCATGTCCAAATCACGCGCGTTGATTGTGTTCACCAGCCTGGCGTTGATCGCAGGTTCCCCGGCGCTGCTGGCCGATCCCGGCAATGGCAATGGCAATGGCAATGGCAATGGCAAGGACAAAGGCAGTGCCCATGGCAATAAAGGCGGGCAGGGCGGCTCGGGCAATCAGGGCCAGGGCGGCGGCAAGAAAGGCGGGGGTGGCGGCAATTACAGTGCGCCGCAGATTGATATCGGTGGCGTGCGGGTCATCCTCGGTGATAACCGCGACTACTGGCGCGGTGGTTCGTCCCTGCCGCCGGGTATCCAGAAAAACCTCGCCCGGGGCAAACCCCTGCCACCGGGGATTGCCAAGAAACTCGATGGCCGCCTGTTGGGGCGCCTGCCCCATTACGACGGTTACGAATGGCAGCAGGCGGGCACCGACCTGATCCTGGTGACGATCGCCACCGGGATCATTTATGAAGTGCTCAACGATGTGCTGAACTGATCGAAACCGGTCACTCAGCGTCCGAACTTCCCCGGCCAACCGATGACTTTCTTTGGCCGGGGTGTCGCATAGGTCCGCACCTTCGAGGTCGACAAGCCCAGCCTGACCAGTGATTCGGCCAGGGTCACGGCGGCGGTCACACCATCCACCACCGGCACGCCGGTGCGTTGACGGATCTGTTCATCCAGCCCGGCCATGCCGCCGCAACCCAGGCAGATCACTTCAGCCTTGTCTTCGCTGATGGCCAGTTCGGCCTGGCGCACAATCGCTTCCATGGCCCGCAACGGGTGCTCTTCCAACTCCAGCACCGCCATGCCACTGGCCCGTACCGAGGCGCAGCGCTCATACAGCCCGGAGAGCTTGAGTCGGTCTTCGATCAGCGGCACCGTGCGGTCCAGAGTCGTGACCACTGAGTAAGCATGGCCAAGGAACATCGCGGTGCTGGCCGCAGCGTCGGTGATGTCCACCACCGGCACGTTCAGCAACTCCTGCAAACCTTCACGGCCATGCTCGCCATAACCGGCCTGGATCACGGCGTCGAATGGCTGGTCGTAGGCCATTACCCGGTCCATCACCGCAATGGCGGCCAGGTAGCTTTCGAAATTGCCTTCCACCGATTCGGCGCCAAAAAACGGGGTCAACCCGACAATTTCGGTGCCCGCTGCCGCCACGCTGCGGGCCTGCTGGGCGATGGCTTGGGTGATGGATTCGGTGGTGTTGACGTTGATGACAAGAATGCGCATGGAATGTCCTTGATCAATGGCTGACATTGTCGACAGCGATGGCTTCGCCACTGATGTCGGCATAGAACGGTTGGCGCTTGGCGATCAGCAGGTACAGCACCCCGGCAATGCCGGCCCCAAACAACCAGGAGAATGGCGAGACGCTGGCAAACCCCGGCAGCAGCGCCAGCACAATGGCGATCACCGCCGCCGGGACAAACGCTGCCACCGCTCGCAGGTTGACCCCGCGGCTGTAGTAATAAGCGCCATTGGGGTCTTCGCTATACAGTTGCGGCACGTCGATCTGGCCCTTACGGATCAGCCAGTAGTCCACCATGATCACGCCATACAGCGGGCCCAACAGCGCGCCCAGGCCGGAGAGGAAGTACACGATCACCAGTGGGCTGTTGTAGAGGTTCCACGGCAGGATCAGTACCGCGAGGAAGGCGCTGATCAGCCCGGCGCGGCGGAAGTTCAGGTACTTGGGCGCCAGGTTGCTCAGCACAAAGGCCGGGGCAACGAAGTTGGCCATGATGTTCACCGCCACGGTGACGATCAGGAACGCCAGGCAACCGAGCACCAGGAAGAAGGTATTGGGGATGGCTGCGATGATCTGGGTAGGGCTTTCGATTACCTGTCCATTGAGTTGGAACTGCCCGCCACACAGCAGCACGGTGATGATCGCGAACACCAGGATGTTCACCGGCAGGCCCCAGAAGTTACCGACCTTGATGGTCTTGCGGCACGGCGAGGAGCGGGCGAAGTCGCAGAAATTGAGGATCAGCGTGCCGTAGATCGCCAGCCACAAGGCGCCGCCGGCAAAGATATTGCGCCACATTTCGCCGCCGCTCAGAGGTTCGCGGATTGACCAGGCGATATTGCCGCTGGCCTGGAAGTACATCCAACCGGCCAGCGCCGCAACGGTCAGCAGAATCACCGGGCCGGCAAAACCTTCGTAGCGGCGGACCATTTCCATGCCGTAGGCCAGGATCACCAGTTGCACGAACCAGATGATCACAAAGCACGCCCAGCCCAAGGTTGAGAGGCCGAGGATCGCGTTGTGGTCGTAGTCGGCAAATCCTGGATGAATCGCCACCAACAGCACACGGAATACCACTGATGCGAGGTAGGTTTGAATCCCGAACCAGGCGATGGCGATCACGGCCCTGATCAGTGCGGGAATTTGCGCACCATGTATGCCGAAACTTATCCGGCTGATTACCGGAAACGGCACGCCGGTTTTCTGGCCCATGTAACCCGACAAGTTCATGAAGAAATACACCAGCGCCGCGCCGATCCCCAGGGACAACAGAATCTGCCAGCCGCCCAGGCCCAGGGCGTACAAGCCGATGGCAAAGGAATAGTTGGCGATGTTGTGCACATCGTTGGTCCATAGGGCAAAGATGCTGTAGCCGCCCCAGCGCCGGCCTTCGACCTTGGTGGGTGCCAGGTCCTTGTTATGCAGGCGCGGGCTCAGTACCAGCGGGCCAGGCGTGGTGGCCGTGGGTATTGACGTGGAGGAGGGCAGATCCAGTGCGAGGTTGTTGGAGAGACTTGTACGCATTCCGGCAGGCTCCTGGCATCTGCAGCAGGCGCGGACGCCTGGCATGCGGACACAAAGTGTATGAGGGTTGTTGTTGAAGTTGTATACAAAGACTTCAGCTCTCTTAGCCACTTGTGTGCCAGGTTTTTATCTATCAAAAGTTTGGTTTATTTCGTTTTTGCATACTCGATTAATAAATGGCTGAATTTAAACAGTTATAAGTTGACCATTTGAACAGGTATTTATTTTTATGCGGGAATGTAGGAATAGGTTATGTAGGAAGTTGGCTGAGAAGGGGTGTAACTTTTCGGTGCGTAATTATTAAAGTGCACACAAAAATGGCACGGATGGTTACGTTTATGTGTACATAATGATGGTGCGCCGCAAGCAAATGTGGGAGCGGGCTTGCTCGCGAAAGCGGTGTATCAGTTAGCGAAATAGAGACTGATACACCGCTTTCGCGAGCAAGCCCGCTCCCACACAAGATCACCACACAAGCCCACCCGACATTTGTCATGTGTCGCCAGATCAGGCCTTGCTGATGATGTTCCCCGCATGCAGCCCGCATTCCTTCTGCGTCGCCTCTTCCCACCACCAGCGGCCTTCGCGCTCATGCTGGTTCGGCAACACCGGGCGGGTGCATGGCTCGCAGCCGATGCTGATAAAGCCGCGTTCGTGCAGGCTGTTGTAAGGCAGTTCCAGCATGCGGATATAGCCCCAGACCTCTTCGCTGGTCATTTGCGCCAGCGGGTTGAACTTGTAGAGGGTGCGTTCCGGCGTGGAGAACGCCGTGTCGATTTCCAGGGCTGCCACCTGGCTGCGGGTGCCGGGGCTCTGGTCGCGGCGCTGGCCGGTGGCCCAGGCGCTGACGCCCGAGAGTTTGCGGCGCAGCGGCTCGATCTTGCGCACGCCGCAGCATTCGCCATGGCCGTCCTTGTAGAAGCTGAACAAGCCCTTTTCCTTGACGAAGGGTTCCAGCTTGCTCTGGTCCGGGGAAATCAACTCGATATCAATCTTGTAGAAGTCACGCACCTGCTCGATAAACCGGTAGGTCTCCGGGTGCAGGCGGCCGGTGTCGAGGCTGAAGACCTTGACGTTTTTGTTCAGCTTCCAGGCCATATCCACCAGCACCACGTCCTCGGCACCGCTGAAGGAGATCCACAGGTCATCGCCGAACTGGCTGAACGCCAGCTTGAGGATGTCCTGGGCGGACTTGTTGGCATAGGTCGCGGCGAGTTCAGCGACGTCGAAGGCTTGGTTCATCAGGACGGTTCCTACAGGTCAGTGGCGCTGAGCGCTCTATAGGAGTGGGATGTTAACAAAATCCGCTCTGCGTTGCGGCGGCCAGCGCGAATCGCTAGAGTTCGGCAGTCCTTTTGCTCGCTCAACTGAAAAAAAATCCAAATGGGAGTGTCTTGTGGAAATTGCCTGTCTCGACCTGGAAGGGGTGCTGGTTCCGGAAATCTGGATCGCCTTTGCTGAAAAAACCGGTATTGAATCCTTGCGGGCGACCACCCGGGACATTCCCGACTACGACGTACTGATGAAGCAGCGCCTGCGGATTCTCGACGAACACGGTTTGAAACTGTCGGATATCCAGGAAGTGATCGCCACCCTCAAGCCGCTGGAGGGGGCCATCGAGTTCGTCGATTGGCTACGCGAGCGCTTCCAGGTGGTGATCCTGTCGGACACCTTCTATGAGTTTTCCCAGCCGTTGATGCGCCAACTGGGCTTTCCGACCCTGCTTTGCCACCGTTTGATCACCGATGAAAATGATCGGGTGGTGAGCTATCAACTGCGCCAGAAAGATCCCAAGCGCCAGTCGGTGCTGGCCTTCAAGACCTTGTACTACCGCGTGATCGCGGCCGGGGACTCCTACAACGACACCACCATGCTCGGGGAAGCGGATCGTGGGATTCTGTTCCATGCGCCGGAAAACGTGATTCGCGAGTTCCCGCAGTTCCCGGCGGTGCATACCTTTGAGGACTTGAAGCGGGAGTTCATCAAGGCTTCGAATCGTTCGTTGAGCCTGTAGGTGATTTAGCGAGGCTGGTTGCCTCATCGCGAGCAAGCCCGCTCCCACACTGTGGGCGCGGGCTTGCTCGCGATAGGGCCCTCTAAAACGCTAAAGATCAAGCTCCCGCAAGCAACTGCTCATAAGGAATGCGCAAACCCTCATGCAGGCGCTTGATCATGGCCAGGCTCAACTTGCGCTTGTGGTTCAGCACTTCGGACACGCGGCCGCTGGAGCCGATAAAGGGTTCCAGGTCCCGAGCCGTCAGGCCCAGTTGGTCCATGCGAAACTTGATTGCCTCCACTGGATTGGAAGGCGGCATGGGAAAGTGTTCGTCTTCGTATTTTTCGATCAGTAGCGCGAGGATTTCCAGCTCATCACCTGCCGGCGAGCCGATCTCTGCCCCCCATAGATGATCCACGCGCGCCAGTGAAGCGGCCAGGTCTTCGGGGGTACGAATAGGTTTGATGTGCATCACACAGTCTCCGCGTTGATCTGGTCGTACTGGGCGTGGGTGCCAACAAACCGTATGAAACCCAGCTGCCGCAAATAGTCGATCGCCATGATCACTCGATATTTATTGCCGCCGATATTGAACACCACCCTTCCACCTTTGAGGATACTTGCGGTGCGAAGCTCCGCCTTCAGGTCTTGGGGCCTGTGAAAGGTGGATTTCGCCATATGGCGATACCATTCAATCAGTGGTGTTTTGGCGTCGGTGTAAGCCGGGCTGCTTTCCCAGAACTCCCTCAAGGTGGCTCTTGCGATCAGTCGCATAAATCAAGCCTCCCAATTTGGGAGATATTAGGTGTCACATCTTGGATTTGCAACCCCTGGCAGGGAGCGCGATGCGTAGGAAATGGGCTTTGCTTCAACGGTGCAAGCGATAAAACGATAAAGGCAATAAGCAGTCGATCCATGTGATCCCTCACAGACGGCCAAGTGGAATGCTGATGGACGCTATCCTTGCGCTCCAGTACTGTCCACGGCGCTTCTGATTCAGGTTCTTTCCCTGGGAGGTGCGCTTACAGCCCTTCCAGCGTTTGCAGCAACACCCGCACCTTGGTCATCGATTCCTGATACTCCGCCTGCCACTCGGAGTCCGCGACGATCCCGCCGCCGCCCCAGCAACAGACCTGGCCATCCTTGACCAGCAGGCTGCGAATGGCGATTGAGCTGTCCATCTCGCCGCGTACATCCAGGTACAACAATGAGCCGCAGTACAGTCCGCGTCGGGTCGGTTCCAGCTCGTCGATGATCTGCATCGCGCGGATCTTCGGTGCGCCGGTGATCGAGCCGCCGGGGAAGCTGCCGGCGACCAGGTCCAGGGCGTCTTTGCCGTCGGCCAGTTCGCCGGTGACGCTGCTGACCAGGTGATGCACGTTCGGGTAGCTTTCCAGGCTGAACAGCTCCGGCACCTTGACCGAGCCGGTGCGGCAGGTGCGGCCCAGGTCATTGCGCAGCAGATCGACGATCATCAGGTTCTCTGCACGATCCTTGGGGCTGGCCAGGAGTTCGGCGGCGTTGGCCGCATCCTCCTGGGGGGTCAGCCCTCGGGGGCGGGTGCCCTTGATCGGGCGGGTTTCCACCTGGCGTTGGCTGATCCGGACGAAACGCTCTGGCGACAGGCTCACGACCGCGCCATCGTCCGGCAGGCTCTGAAAGCCCGAGAACGGTGTCGGGCAAGCGGCACGCAAGGCGCAATAGGCGGCCCAGGGATCACCGTTGCAGGTCGCGCGAAAGCGTTGGGCGAAGTTGACCTGATAGCAGTCACCCGCCTGGATATAGTCCTGGATGCGGGACAGGGCCTGTTCATAGGCACTGGCGCTCAGGTCCGGGGCCATCCGGGTGTGTAGCTTGAAGCTGGCCGGGGTGTGGGCGGCGGGGCGGCTGAACAGTGCCAGCAGCCGTTGCCGTTCGCTTTCCAACAGCTTTGGGTGGAACACCAATTGGCTGGTGCGCGCCTGGTGGTCACTGATCAGCGCCCAGGCATACAGGCCAAAACGTGCGTCGGGCAGGCCCAGGTCGTCGATCGCCTGGTGCGGCAGGTGTTCCAGATGGCGGCCAAAATCGTAGCTCAGGTAGCCGATCAAGCCGCCGGCAAATGGCAGTTCATACGGTGCGGGCAGGCTGGCTTCACCCAGTAGCGTGAGGTTTTCCCGCAGTCGTTGCAGAAAATCGCTACCGCTTTCGTCCGGCCACACCGCCAGTGTTGCCTCTGGCCAGGCGCTGAGCAGGTCATAGCGACCACGCTCGGCTGCCGGCCGGCCGCTGTCCAGCAGGATGGCGCCAGGGGCATGGCGGATCGCCGCGAAATACTCGGCAGGGTTTTCCAGGTAGGGCAGCGGGTGTACGGAGCAGGTCGACATGCGGGGGGGGGATCAGCCATGGGCGTGGGGAGGGGATTGTAGTCCCCTCCAGGATTTGCTCCTAGAGGGGATGTCGGGGATTGTTGGGTGGACGGCGGTGTGGTCTGTTGGGGCGCCATCGCCGGCAAGCCGGCTCCTACAAGGAGATCAGCCTTCCACGGGTGGAATATGGCCAAACATTTCCTGGGCAAATCTCACGCGTTCTTCCGCCGTTTCCGTCACGCCCGCCGCTTTCAGTTCTTCGAGGCGCGCTTCCACGGCATGGGTGCGCAAGGTCAGGCCGCAATCGTTGGCGATCTGGATGTTCAGCCCCGGCCGGGCATTGAGCTCCAGGATTAATGGGCCTTTTTCCTGGTCCAGCACCATGTCCACCCCGATGTAACCCAGCCCGCACAGCTCGTAGCAGCCGGCGGCGAGCTTCATGAAACCGTCCCAGTTGGGCAGTTGCACGCCGTCTACTGCGTTGGTGGTGTCCGGGTGTTTGGTGATGATGTTGTTCAGCCAGGTGCCGCGCAGGGTCAGGCCGGTGGCCAGGTCCACACCGACGCCAATCGCGCCCTGGTGCAGGTTGGCCTTGCCGCCGGATTGGCGGGTCGGCAAGCGCAGCATGGCCATCACCGGGTAGCCCATCAGCACGATGATGCGGATATCCGGCACGCCTTCGTAGCTGATGCTCTTGAAGATCTGGTCGGGCACCACCCGGTATTCGATCAGTGCGCGGTCACGGTGACCGCCCAGGGAGTAGAGGCCGGTGAGGATGCTGGAAATCTGGTGCTCGATTTCCTCATGGCTGATGATCTTGCCGGACACGGTGCGATAGCGTCCTTCAAAGCGGTCGGCGATCACCAGGATGCCGTCGCCGCCGGCGCCCTGGGCCGGCTTGATCACGAAATCGCTGCGGCCACCGATGATTTCGTCGAGCTTGTCGATTTCTTTTTCGGTGGAAATGATCCCGTACATCTCCGGCACATGGATACCGGCCGCAATCGCCCGCTCCTTGGTGATGATCTTGTCATCGACAATCGGATACAGGCTGCGCTTGTTGTACTTGAGCACGTAGTCGGCGTTACGCCGGTTGATGCCCATGATGCCCCGCGCTTGCAGGGCCTTCCAGGTCTTCCAGAACCCGAACATTACGAATCAGCCTTGAGGAAGGCCTTGAAACGCACCAGTTCGGTCAGGCGGTAACCGCGATAGCGACCCATGGCCAGCATGAAACCCACCAGGATCAACAGGATCGCCGGGAAGGTGAACACGAAGTAGATCAGCTCCGGCACGCTCATGATGATGTGTGCCAGGGACGCGGCGAACAGGGTACCGATCGCGACTTTCATCGCGTGGCCGCCACCGCGTTCTTCCCAGGTAATCGACAGGCGTTCGATGGTCATGGTCAGGATCACCATCGGGAACAGCGCCACCGACAGGCCGCGCTCCAGGCCCAGCTTATGGCTGAACAGGCTGATGGCCGCGATCAGTACGACCACAAAGGTCAACACCACCGACAAGCGCGGCAGCATCTGCAATTTCAAGTGCTCCAGATAGGAACGCAGAGACAGCCCGAGCGCGGTAATCACGGTAAACAGCACGATGCCAAAGCCCAACTGCGTCTCGCGGAACGCCAGGGCGATCAGCACCGGGGTGAACGTCCCCAGGGTCTGCAGGCCGATAAGGTTGCGCAGGATCAGGATCACCAGCACGCCAATCGGGATCATCACCATGATCATGAAGGTCTGCTGGGTTTGCAGCGGCAGGCCGTAGAGCGAGTATTCGAGGAAGTTGGCGTCGGTGTTCTCATCCGTCAGCTTGGCCAGGCGAATGGCGTTCATCTCGCTGTTGTTCAGGCTGAAGGTCACGGCGGCTTTCTTGCCGCCGTCGACGGTGATCAGGTTTTCATCACCGGTCCACCACAGCAGGCGGTCAGAAGGCAGGCCCTGTTCGCCGGTTTCCGGGTTGAAGTACAGCCAGTCGTTGCCATTGAAGCTGCGCAGCCACAGTTCCGGGGTTTGCGGCTGGTCGGCCACCAGGCGGAGGGTGTGGACCTTTTCCACCGGCACATGGGCGATGGACAGCAGCAACTCGACGATCTTGGCCTTGTGCGGCGTCGACGGATCGCCCGCGAGCAGCAGCTTGACGTTGTCGTCGTTGAGGTTGTTGGTGCGCTTGATGGCTTCGCTGATAAAGGTCTCGACGTCGGCCGAGTGTTGGCGGATCGGCGCCAGCAGGGCTTCGGCGGCGATTTTTTCCGGGCCTTCGACGGCGATGCTGTCGCGGAAGGTCGGGCCCTTGACCTTGAGCTTTTCACCGCTGTAGCGCTTGGTCAGCACCAGGCGGTAGTAGAGGGTCTGGTTGCCCTTGGCGCGCCGGGCCGACCAGGTGACCTTGCGGTTGCCGTCGATGCGATTGACGCTCACCCCGTAGTTATTGGAGATGAAACTCTCATTGAGGCTGACGAAGTCGCGACTCAGGGGCGGCACGAACATCTGCACCTTGACCGGGTCCTTGGCGTTGGCGACGAACTCGACCTTGGCGTCGATGTTCCACAGGTCGTCAGTGGCGTCTTCGGTCACCGGGATGCCGAGGACGAAGATCTGATAGGCCGTGACCGAAATGCCCAGTACCACCAGGACGGCGATCAGAATCTTCAGGTGCATAGTAAGAGAGCGCATTGGAATTACTCGGCGGTATGAGCGTCGGTGGCGCAGGCAGGTTTGCCTGCTGCGTATTTAAGACTGGGGTCGACCAGCGCATCAAAGCGTTTCAAGGCTTCGGAGCCGATCAGCAGCGGATATTGGAAGGCGCTGCGGTCAGTCAAGTTCACTTCGATGCTGCGTAAAGCGGTGCCCATGCAGATATCCAGGGCAATCACCGGACGGGCGGTGTAGTTCTTGTCCTCATCGGGGTCGTAGTCACCGGCGCGGCGCTTGATCTTGCTGACGCGGGCCAGGGGGCGCTCGATGGGGTGCGAATGGGCGGTATCGATGGCCAGGTAGAAGCGCACCCAGGATTCACCATTGCGCTTGAAGCGCTTGATATCCCGGGCACTCAAGGACGCGGTCTTGGCGCCGGTGTCGAGCTTGGCGGCGACTTCCAGGTCAATGCCCGCCAGCTTGGCGTATTCATTGAGGCCATACACGGTCTTCTCGGCAGCGAAACCAAGGCCCGGAAACAACAGTAGGCAAAGCAATAGGGGGAAGGGCTTGAGTCTCATAGATCCTGAGGCGGTGCAGTGCGATGTTTGATTCAAGGCGACTGGCATTGCTGCGCAAGCTCCCTCGTGCGCCTTTTCATCAATAGATGTCAGGCAAATGCGGCGGGCATTCTAACATGAAGGTTTTCTGGCGCCAGCGCTGGCAGGCGGCCATGCCCTTATAAGGTGCAAGCAGGGTTATTAGACGATTGTCGACAATGTGTATTTATTCTTTGACTATCTTGGGCTGATTGGCTAGTTTTTGCGGCATTGATTTTAAAGGTGTCGACAATCATGCTGGATCAACTGGAAATTCCGGTGGCAGGGCAGGACGATTCCCAGACGATGTCCGAGAATGTCTTCCGCCGTATCCAGGCCGCCATCGTCAAGGGCGAGATAGCCCCCGGCAGCAAGATCTCGGAACCGGAGCTGGCGCGCACCTACGGCATCAGCCGTGGCCCGCTGCGCGAGGCGATCCACCGCCTGGAAGGCCAGCGCCTGCTGGTGCGCGTGCCCCATGTTGGCGCGCGGGTGGTGTCCCTGAGCGAGGCCGAACTGGTGGAACTCTACGAAATCCGCGAGTCCCTCGAAGGCATGGCCTGCCGCCTGGCCGCCGAGCGCATGACCGACGAAGAAATCGAGGAGCTGCGCCAGGTCCTGCACACCCATGAACGCGATGCCGCGTTCCAGGCCGGTGTTGGCTACTACCAGCAGGAAGGCGACTTCGACTTTCATTACCGGATCATTCAAGGCGCACGCAACCGCACCTTGACCCAGATGTTGTGCGGCGAGTTGTATCAATTGGTGCGCATGTACCGCATCCAGTTCTCCGCCACCCCCAATCGTCCACGCCAGGCCTTTGCCGAGCATCACCGTATTCTTGACGCGATTGCCGATCGCGACGGTGAACTGGCCGAGTTGTTGATGCGCCGGCATATCGGCGCCTCCAAACGCAATATCGCCCGTCACTTCCCCGACGGCGCCCCCCAGACAGCCACTCCACGAGGTGAGTCATGAGTTCCTATAAAAACAGCACCCCAGGCCAGCGTTTCCGTGACGCCGTCGCCAGCGAACACCCGTTGCAAGTGGTTGGCGCGATCAACGCCAACCATGCCCTGCTGGCCAAGCGCGCCGGTTTCAAGGCCATTTACCTGTCCGGTGGCGGTGTTGCTGCGGGCTCCCTCGGTGTGCCGGACCTGGGCATCACCGGCCTGGACGATGTGTTGACCGATGTGCGCCGTATTACCGACGTGTGCGACCTGCCGCTGCTGGTGGACGTGGACACTGGTTTCGGTTCCTCGGCCTTCAACGTGGCGCGCACCGTCAAGTCGATGATCAAGTTCGGTGCTGCCGCGATCCATATCGAGGACCAGGTGGGCGCCAAGCGCTGCGGTCATCGCCCGAACAAAGAAATCGTGTCCCAACAGGAAATGGTCGACCGCATCAAGGCCGCCGTGGATGCCCGCACCGATGACAGCTTCGTGATCATGGCGCGCACCGACGCGCTGGCCGTGGAAGGCCTGGAGTCCGCGCTGGAGCGTGCCGCCGCGTGCATCGAGGCCGGTGCCGACATGGTCTTCCCCGAAGCCATTACCGAGCTTGAGATGTACAAGTTGTTCGCTTCGCGCGTGAAAGCGCCAATCCTGGCCAACATCACCGAGTTCGGCGCGACGCCGCTGTACACCACCGAACAGTTGAAATCTGCCGATGTTTCCATCGTGCTGTACCCGCTGTCGGCGTTCCGCGCCATGAACAAGGCCGCCGAAAACGTCTACACCGCGATCCGTCGCGACGGTACCCAACAGAACGTGATCGACACCATGCAAACGCGCATGGAGCTTTACGATCGCATCGACTACCACACCTTCGAGCAGAAGCTCGACGCGCTGTTCGCCGCGAAAAAATAAAGGCTACGTGCTCACTGTAGGAGCGGGCTTGCCCGCGAAGATCGTCAACGATAACGCGGCCAACCTGAATAAACACGGTGCCCTGGCGTTTTTCGCGGGCCAGCCCGCTCCTACAGGGGGCGGTGGTCGCCCTGATAAATATAAGATTGGAGAAGAACCATGGCTGAAGCAAAAGTACTGAGTGGCGCCGGCCTGCGTGGCCAGGTGGCCGGGCAGACAGAATTGTCCACCGTGGGCCAGGCCGGTGCCGGGCTGACTTATCGTGGCTATGACGTACGTGAACTGGCCGCCGACGCGCAGTTCGAAGAAGTCGCCTACCTGTTGTTGTACGGCCAATTGCCGACCAAGGCCGAGCTGGCCGCCTACAGCGCCAAACTGAGCAAGCTGCGTGACCTGCCCCAGGCGCTCAAGGAAGTGCTGGAGCGCATCCCCGCCGACGCCCACCCGATGGATGTGATGCGCACCGGTTGCTCGTTCCTGGGCAATATCGAGCCGGAAAAAGACTTCAGCGTGCAGCGCGATGTCACCGACCGCCTGCTGGCGGCCTTCCCGGCGATCATGTGCTATTGGTATCGCTTCAGCCATGACGGCAAGCGCATCGACTGTGTGACCGACGAGCCGTCGATTGGCGGCCACTTCCTGCACCTGCTGCACGGCAAAAAGCCGAGCGAGTTGCACGTCAAGGTCATGAACGTGTCGCTGATCCTCTACGCCGAGCACGAATTCAACGCGTCCACTTTTACCGCGCGTGTCTGCGCCTCGACCCTGTCGGACCTGTATTCCTGCGTCACCGCGGCCATCGGCTCGCTGCGCGGCCCGCTGCACGGCGGGGCGAATGAAGCCGCGATGGAAATGATCGAGCGTTTCTCCTCGGCAGAGGAAGCGGTCGAAGGCACCCTCGGCATGCTGGCGCGCAAGGACAAGATCATGGGCTTTGGCCACGCGATCTATAAAGACAACGACCCGCGCAATGAAGTGATCAAGGGCTGGTCGAAAAAACTCGCCGATGAAGTGGGCGACAAAGTGCTGTTCCCGGTCTCCGAAGCCATCGACAAGACCATGTGGGAGCAGAAGAAACTGTTCCCCAACGCCGACTTCTACCATGCCTCGGCGTACCACTTCATGGGCATCCCGACCAAGCTGTTCACCCCGATCTTCGTGTGCTCGCGCCTGACTGGCTGGGCGGCGCATGTGTTTGAGCAGCGTGCCAACAACCGCATCATCCGCCCAAGCGCCGAATACACCGGCGTCGAACAGCGCAAGTTCGTGCCAATCGAACGTCGCTGAAAATCTACTATCTCGGGCTGGAAACCCGATCAAAGTGTGGGAGCGGGCTTGCTCGCGAATGCGGTCTAACAGTCGCCAAGTGTGTTGAATGACACGCCGCCTTCGCGAGCAAGCCCGCTCCCACATTTAGGTCTCATTCCAACTCTGGATCCGGCTTCTTTTGTAATTACCGTGACCGAGTCCTGACGATGAACACTGAATTTCGCAAACCGCTCCCCGGCAGCCGCCTGGATTACTTCGACGCCCGCGCGGCTGTCGAGGCAATCACCCCCGGCGCCTACGCCACGTTGCCCTACACCTCCCGCGTGCTCGCCGAGAACCTGGTACGCCGTTGCGACCCGGCAACCCTCAATGCGTCCCTGAGCCAGTTGATCGAACGCAAGCGCGACCTCGACTTCCCATGGTTCCCGGCCCGGGTGGTGTGCCATGACATCCTTGGCCAGACCGCACTGGTGGACCTCGCCGGCCTGCGTGATGCCATCGCCCTGCAAGGCGGCGATCCGGCCCAGGTCAACCCGGTGGTGCCGACGCAACTGATCGTCGACCATTCCCTGGCCGTCGAGGCCGGTGGTTTTGACCCGGACGCCTTCGAGAAAAACCGTGCCATCGAAGACCGCCGTAACGAAGACCGTTTCCACTTTATCGAGTGGACCAAGAAGGCCTTCAAAAACGTCGACGTGATCCCGCCGGGCAACGGCATCATGCACCAGATCAACCTGGAGAAAATGTCCCCGGTGATCCAGGTGCGTGACGGCGTGGCCTTCCCGGATACCTGCGTCGGTACCGACAGTCACACGCCGCATGTGGACGCCCTGGGCGTAATCGCCATCGGCGTTGGCGGCCTGGAAGCCGAGAGCGTGATGCTCGGCCGCGCGTCGTGGATGCGCCTGCCGGAAAGCGTTGGCGTCGAGTTGACGGGCAAGCTGCAACCGGGCATCACCGCCACCGACATGGTGCTGGCGCTGACCGAGTTCCTGCGCCAGCAGAAAGTAGTGGGTGCCTGGCTGGAGTTCTTCGGTGAAGGTGCTTCGGCACTGACCCTGGGTGACCGCGCGACCATCTCCAACATGGCCCCGGAGTACGGCGCCACGGCCGCGATGTTCTATATCGACCAACAGACCATTGCCTACCTGAAACTCACCGGTCGCGAAGACGAACAGGTCGCCCTGGTCGAGCAGTACGCTCGCCACACCGGCTTGTGGGCCGATGACCTCAAGGGCGCGCAATACGAGCGTGGCTTGAGCTTCGATTTGTCCAGCGTCGTGCGCAACATGGCCGGCCCGAGCAACCCGCACGCCCGCGTGGCCACCAGCGACCTGGCGGCCAAGGGGATTTCCGGGCAATGGGACGACGTGCCGGGGCAAATGCCCGACGGTGCGGTGATCATTGCTGCCATCACCAGTTGCACCAATACCAGCAACCCGCGCAACGTGATCGCCGCCGGCCTGTTGGCGCGCAATGCCAATAAGCTCGGGCTGGCCCGTAAGCCGTGGGTCAAGTCATCCCTGGCACCGGGTTCGAAAACCGTGGCCATGTACCTCGACGAAGCCGGCTTGACCCGCGAGTTGGAGCAGTTGGGTTTTGGCGTCGTAGCCTTCGCCTGCACTACCTGCAACGGCATGTCCGGTGCACTCGATCCGGTGATCCAGCAAGAAATCATCGACCGTGACCTGTATGCCACCGCCGTACTGTCGGGCAACCGCAACTTCGACGGGCGCATCCACCCGTACGCCAAGCAAGCGTTCCTGGCGTCGCCGCCGTTGGTGGTGGCCTACGCGATTGCTGGCACCATCCGTTTTGATATCGAAAAAGACGTGCTGGGCCTGGATGCCGACGGCAAGGAAATCCGCCTGAAGGACATCTGGCCGAGCGACGAGGAAATCGACGCGGTGGTCAAGGCGTCGGTCAAGCCGGAGCAGTTCCGCCAGGTCTACATCCCGATGTTTGCCATCCATGAAGACACCGGCCCGAAAGTCACGCCGCTGTACGACTGGCGCCCGCAAAGCACCTACATCCGCCGCCCGCCGTACTGGGAAGGCGCCCTGGCCGGCGCACGTCCGCTCAAGGGCATGCGCCCGCTGGCGGTGCTGCCGGACAACATCACCACTGATCACCTGTCGCCGTCCAACGCGATCATGCTCGACAGCGCCGCCGGTGAATACCTGGCAAAAATGGGCCTGCCGGAAGTCGACTTCAACTCTTATGCCACGCACCGTGGCGACCACTTGACCGCCCAGCGCGCGACCTTTGCCAACCCCAAGCTGTTCAACGAAATGGTCCTGGAGGACGGCAAGGTCAAGCAGGGTTCCCTGGCGCGCATCGAGCCGGAAGGCAAGGTCACGCGCATGTGGGAAGCCATTGAGACCTACATGGAGCGCAAGCAGCCACTGATCATCATTGCCGGCGCCGACTACGGCCAGGGTTCGTCCCGCGACTGGGCGGCCAAGGGCGTGCGCCTGGCTGGTGTGGAGGCGATTGCCGCCGAAGGTTTCGAACGTATCCACCGCACCAACCTGGTGGGCATGGGCGTGTTGCCCCTGGAGTTCCTGGCGGGTACTGATCGCAAGACGTTGCAGATCGATGGCAGCGAAACCTATGACGTGATCGGCGAACGCACCCCGCGTGCGCAGTTGACCCTGGTGATCAACCGCAAGAATGGCGAACGTGTCGAGGTGCCGGTGACCTGCCGCCTGGACACTGCTGAAGAAGTGTCGATCTACGAGGCGGGCGGCGTGTTGCAGCGCTTTGCCCAGGATTTCCTGGAGTCGGCGGCCACCGCCTGACATAAACGAGGGCCGGGGGCTTCAAGCCCCCGGCGTCTTTTGAGGAACACCATGGCACACGTACCGCAAATCAAGATTCCCGCCACCTATATGCGTGGCGGCACCAGCAAGGGCGTTTTTTTCAATCTCCAGGACTTGCCCGAAGTGGCCCAGGTCCCGGGCGCTGCACGGGATGCCTTGCTGCTGCGGGTGATCGGCAGTCCCGATCCCTATGACAAGCAGATCGACGGTATGGGTGGTGCCACGTCGAGCACCAGCAAGACCGTGATCCTGGCTAAAAGCACGCGTGCCGATCACGACGTCGATTATCTGTTCGGCCAAGTCTCCATCGACAAGCCTTTTGTCGATTGGAGTGGTAACTGCGGCAACCTGTCAGCAGCGGTCGGCTCCTTTGCTGTCAGCAGCGGTCTGGTAGCGGCTGAGCGAATTCCCCATAACGGCGTGGCCGTGGTGCGGGTGTGGCAGGCCAATATCGGCAAGACCATCATCGCCCATGTGCCGATCACCGACGGTGCGGTGCAGGAAACCGGCGACTTCGAGCTGGATGGCGTGACCTTCCCGGCGGCCGAAGTGCAGTTGGAGTTCCTGGACCCGGCAGCGGAAGAAGAGGGCGGCGGTGGCTCGATGTTCCCCACCGGCAACCTGATCGACGACCTGGACGTGCCGGGTGTCGGTACGTTCAAGGCAACGCTGATCAATGCGGGTATCCCGACGATTTTTATCAATGCTGAAGATCTCGGCTACACCGGCACCGAGCTGCAAGGCGCGATCAACAGCGACCCCAAAGCCCTGGCGATGTTCGAGACCGTGCGTGCCTATGGCGCCTTGCGCATGGGTTTGATCAAACACCTGGATGAAGCGGCCCAGCGCCAGCACACGCCGAAAGTGGCGTTCGTGGCCAAGCCAGCGGATTACCTGGCCTCCAGCGGCAAGGCGATCAAGGCGGGGGATGTTGACCTGCTGGTGCGAGCGTTGTCCATGGGCAAGCTGCACCACGCGATGATGGGCACGGCCGCGGTGGCGATTGGCACGGCGGCGGCGATTTCCGGGACCCTGGTCAACCTCGCGGCGGGCGGCGTGGAGCGCAATGCGGTGCGGTTCGGGCATCCGTCCGGCACCCTGCGCGTGGGCGCCGAGGCCAGCCAGGTGAACGGCGAATGGGTGGTGAAGAAAGCCATCATGAGCCGCAGTGCGCGGGTGTTGATGGAGGGCTATGTGCGCGTCCCGGGCGATTCTTTTTAGCTGTCGGACTTTTTGTAGGCGCGAGCTTGCTCGCGAAGAGCCTCAGCGCGCAGTTGGGGGGCAGGTTTCCCGTGTCATCGTTGGCGACCTTCGCGAGCAAGCTCGCTCCTACAGATAAAACAAAGAGCAGGCTTTTTAGACCTGTCAGAGAAAATAACCTGAGCCTGAAGAAGGAACACACCCAACCCATTTTGGAGTACTGCCATGAGCGCCAACGTCGACCAGAACAACCGCCCCGACTACGACCAGGTTTTGCAGGACATTGCCGACTACGTCCTCACCTACCGGATCGATTCCCGGGACGCCCTGGACACTGCCCGCAACTGCCTGATGGACACCCTCGGCTGTGGCTTGCTGGCCTTGCGTTTCCCTGAGTGCACCAAGCACCTGGGGCCTATCGTCGAAGGCACGGTGGTGCCGTTCGGTGCACGGGTGCCGGGTACGTCCTATCGCCTGGACCCGGTCAAGGCCGCGTGGGACATCGGTTGCATCGTGCGTTGGCTCGATTACAACGACACCTGGCTCGCCGCCGAATGGGGCCATCCTTCGGATAACCTCGGTGGCATCCTGGCCGTCGCCGATCACCTTTCGCAAAAGCGCGTGGCCAATGGTGAAACGCCGTTGACGGTGCGCGCGGTCCTGGAAGCGATGATCATGGCCCACGAAATCCAGGGCGTGATCGCCCTGGAAAACTCCTTCAACCGCGTCGGCCTTGACCATGTGCTGCTGGTCAAAGTCGCCTCCACTGCGGTGTGCGCCAAGTTGATGGGCGCCAATCGTGAGCAGCTGCTGGCGGCGTTGTCCCAGGCGTTTGTCGATGGGCAGGCCCTGCGCACTTACCGCCACGCGCCGAACGCCGGTTCACGCAAGTCCTGGGCGGCGGGGGATGCGTCGAGCCGTGGCGTGCGCCTGGCGGACATCGCCATGCGCGGCGAAATGGGGATTCCCGGCGTATTGAGCGCGCCGCAGTGGGGTTTCTATGACGTGCTGTTCAGCCATACCAACAAGGACCTGGCCCTCAAGCCCGAGGACAAGCGCGCGTTCAGCCTGCCCCAACCCTATGGCACCTATGTGATGGAGAACGTGCTGTTCAAGATCAGCTTTCCTGCCGAGTTCCACGCACAGACTGCCTGTGAAGCAGCGGTCACTTTGCATTCGCAGGTCAAAAACCGCCTGCATGAAATCGACAGGATCGTCATCACTACCCACGAGTCGGCGATTCGTATCATTTCCAAGGTCGGCCAATTGGCCAATGCGGCAGACCGTGACCATTGCCTGCAATACATGACGGCCGTGCCGCTGGCGTTCGGCAATCTGGTGGCCGAGCAGTACGAAGATGAGTTCCATGCCGCGCATCCGATCATCGATGAGTTGCGCGAGAAAATGGTCATTGTCGAAGACCCCCGCTACAGCCGCGAATACCTGGAGGCCGACAAGCGCTCCATTGCCAACGCGGTGCAGGTTTTCTTCAATGACGGTTCCAGCACTGAGCAGGTGGTGGTGGAGTACCCGATTGGCCATCGTCGTCGTCGGGTTGACGGGATTCCGTTGCTCGAAGCCAAATTCAAGGCCAACCTGGCCACACGCTTTACCGCCCAGCGCAGTGCGCAGATATTCGCCTTGTGCAAGGACCAGGCACGGCTTGAAGCGACTTCCGTAAGCCGGTTTGTGGACCTGTGGGCGATGTGAGAAGGTCGGGTGGCCGGTTGTGAAGTGGACACACTTTGCTATTCGTACGTCCTACATCGTCGGAACCTTATTCAGATAATCACCAATCAGGTAGCCAGATGACCTGTTTTACCGGGTCGCCTGGCACGCAATGTCCGTGAATCAAATACCTGAATCTGAGAGGTCCACCATGACGAGCGTAAGTCCTCAGCAGTACGCGCCCAACTACGCCTATGAAATGCCACCCAAGCCAGAGCACACACCGCAAGAAAACAGCGCCAAAGCAGGTACTCCTGACCAACCCCAGTCAGATTCAGCACCCTCTCGTCAGCCGATGACTACACCGCAGCGGGGGCAGTTTTCGACGCATAAGGGGCTGGTCAACTCGCCGCCATCGGCGAAGACTACCGACCCCGCCCAGCTTGCACAGCTTTTCCAAGAGAACACTCAGCTTAAAAACAAGATCAAGCAAGTGATGGCAGAGCTCACACCGATAGTAAATGGGCTTGCGCAGCAAATAGCCCAGTTGAAACAGCAGGTTGAGGCTAAAAAAAGTCCTACTTCGGCGACATCCCAAACGCCTGCCAGGGCGTCGACTCCAAGCACCGCTGATACCTCTGGTTCTGGGCGCGTCCCTAAACGCACTGAGCCTGAAGTGTCCGCTGCAGATGAGAGGGCACCCTCATCTGGCGCGAATACATCTAGCAATATCAAAAAAATGTCCGAAGAAAACAAGGAGCTTCATGCAACGATTGAGAGTATGAGGAATGATTTCAATCAAGTGGTTGCGCGACTTCAACAGGAAATCGGCGAGATCAAACAAAAAATCGGAAACTCCGGTTCAGATGCACCTCCAGAAGTCTCGTCGAATCAAGCCCACGACGCCGAATCAGCATCCAATGATGAGCAAGCCCCGCTGGCCTCTACTCCTGAGGCGGCGGCTGGTTCCAGTGAACAGAGTCCCGCTACTCAGAGCAGCATTGACAGTCTGGCCCTTGAAACCAAAACGCTGAGCGCTGAGGTTGCAAAGATGATTGAGCATTTTAAAGCAGTGATTAAAGAGCTTGAGCGAGAAATTGTTGACCTTAACCAGAAAGTCAGCACTTCAGACGCTTAAGGTGGGGCACGGTGTAGCATTGCCGACAGTGCATGGAACACTGTCGGCACACGATTCGCAAAACCTCACTTGTGTCTTTCGTGGAAAAAATTGCAGCCTGGCGAATGCGTTACTCAAACCGCAAGATCACCCTCCGGTTATGCTTGCTCTTCTTCTCGATTTTTTCGCAGAACACCCGGCCGATTTCCTCGGTGTTGACCACGTGGGTGCCGCCACACGGCTGGATATCGATGCCGGCAATTTCAATCACCCGCACTGCGCCCTGGATCACCGGTGGAGCGACGGCCTGAGTACGGGTGATTTGTAGCAGGGTGGAATATTCAGAGGCCGGCATCGACAGCGACTTGACCTCATGAGCCTGCTCGATCAAGGCGTTGAGGTCGCGGGTGATGCTTTCCTTGTCCAGGGTCATTTCCGGCAGGTCGAAATCCAGGCGGCCCTTGTCGGCGCTGATGCTGCAACCGGTCACCGGGGCGTCGATGATCGAGCACAGCAAATGCAGGCAGGTGTGCATCTTCATGTGCTGGTAGCGCCGCTCCCAGTCCAGGCCAGCATCCACCTGCACACCGGCCCGCAATGATTCGGGGCAATGTTCCACCTGGTGCCAGATGATCGAGCGCAGTACTGGGTCGCGCACGGTCCCTGTCACGTTGACGCGGCTGCCGTCGGGCAGGGTGAAGTAGCCGGTATCTCCCGGCTGCCCACCTCCGGTGGGGTAGAACAGGGTGTGTTCCAGGGCGACGCCCTGTTCGCTGACGGCGATCACGCGGGCGCTGAAGGCGTTCTGGTAAGGCGCGCTGTCGAACAGCGCCAGGGTTTCCATTGTGTGTACGGACATGTTCAACCTCCAACGATCAGTGGGCTGGTTTGCAGCAGGCGCCGCACCATTGCGCTCAACCCGGGTGGGGAAAGCAGGGTGACCTCGAACTTCGGCCCGCACACCTTCAGGTTCAGGGGCAGGCGCGGTGGATGGGTGGGAGCCTGCAGCGTGCGCAGGCGAAATTGCAGGTGGTGACGCTCCTTGACCGTGGGTTCCAGCACCAGGCTGGACAGCGGATGGAAGTCGGCATCCAGCACCGTGACCCGGTGGCTGGTGCTGACTTCGCCGACCACATGCAGACGTTCGTCGAGGGCAAATGCCCCGAGGTAATTGCTGGCGTCTGATTCGTCGTTTTTCTGCAACTGGATCTGATTGACTACCTTCACCTTGGTGCCGGCGGGCACGTCCTGGGTGATGACACAGGAGGGGCTGATAAACACGTTGTCGCCGATCAGCACATAACCCAGCACCCTGGCGCCCGAGCCGACTTCCACATTGTTGCCCAGGCGCGGGTGGCGCTTGCCGTCAGGGTTGTTGGCGATGCCTCGTGCGCCCAGGGTCACGCCACACAGGATGTAGCAGTCATTGCCGATCTCGCAGGTTTCGCCGATCACCGTGCCAAAGCCATGATCCAGTACAAAACGTCGGCCAATGCGGGCAGCCGGGTGGATTTCGGCCCCGGACAGGATCTTGCCCTGGTTGCTCAACGTCAGCGCGATGGCACAGAACTGGCTGTGGGGCTGGTCGGAAAGATTCCATACCCGGTGCGCCAACCGGTAATACAGCACGGCCTTGAACGAGGCGTAGGATTCCAGGATCAGTTCGCCCCGGCCCCTGGACGCCGGGTCGCGCCAGGCATAGGCGATCAGGTCCTCGGCCACTTCCTGCGCCGCCGGCTGGATCAATTGCGCCAGGTGCGGCTGCAACTGTGCTATCTGCGCCGGCGAGAGGGTCTTGATGAGGTGGGTCAGCAACTCATCGTGCAACTGTTGCATGTCGATAAAGCCTCCCATGGAAGGCACCCCCGTAATTGTCGTTATTCGAAACAGGGCAGATAACTGTCGGCGCTGTCGTACACCATGGTCAGGACGACGGTGTCGGTGGGCAGTTCCGGGGCGAGCCTGGCGATGGCTACCATATTGGCGGCTGACGACAGCCCCAGGCTGATGGCATCGGTACGCATGATGCGCTTCATCATTTCCAGGCAGTCGAGGCGCGAAACCTTGAGCATGCCGTCCAGTACATTCAGGTTGAGAATGCTCGGGATCAAGCCGATGGACAGGCCCTGGATATGGTGCGGCGCATGGCGGTCGCTGAGCAGGTCGCACTCCTCGGGTTCGACCCCCATCACGCGGATCTGCGGCCAGGTGGCCTTGAGGGTTTCACCGATACCGGTGATATGACCCCCGGTACCGATGCCGCTGACAAAATAGTCGACCTGGCGCTCGCCAAAGGCGCGGATGATTTCCGGGGCGGTGGTGTCGCGATGGGTCTGGGGGTTGGCGCCGTTACGCTGTTGGTTGAGCATGACGAAGCTGGGGTTTTCCAACTGCAGTTCCATGCACTTTTCGCCATGGGAGTTGTTGCCCAGGCGGCTGTCCGACAGCACCACCTTGGCTCCATACAGGCGCAGCAGTTTCTGCTTTTCGGGGCTGTAGTTGTCGGGAATCACCAGCACCACTTTGTAGCCCAGCACATTGCCGGCCATGACCAGGCCGATACCCGTGTTGCCACCGCTGGGTTCGATGATGGTTTGCCCCGAATCGCGAATCAGGATGCCCCGGCGTTCGGCGTCGAGGATCATCCCCAGGGCGATCCGCGCCTTGTGGCTGCCGCCCGGATTCAGGGATTCGAGCTTGGCAAAGACCTCGATGCCGAGGTCTTCGGAGAATTGTTCCAGGCGCACGATGGGCGTTTGGCCAATGGCGTCGAGTATGGAGTTATGCAGCATCAGATAAGTACCCCCAAGGCCCGTGATCAGTACAAAGGCATGTCGGGTTCGACGTCGCGCACCCAGTGTTTCATGCCGCCTTCCAGCACCCGGGTGTTGGCAAAGCCCGCTGCCAGCAAGGTACTGGCGGCTTGCTCGGCGCGGATGCCGGCGTAGCAGATCAGGTAATGGGTATTGTCACGGCTGAGGGTATCGAGCTGATCGTCGAGCTGGGCCAGGGGGATGTGCACCACGCCGGGGAGTTGGCACACCTCCAGCTCGCTGGCGTCGCGCACATCCAGCAGGATGTCGGCGCTGCTACGGCGTTCCAGCAACTGCTTGAGCACCTGGGGCTTGATGTAGTGTTCTTCGGCCAGGCTGGGGGCGTTGCGGATGGCATCGGCACACACGGCGGCTGTGGGTTGGTGCTCATCGCGCAGTTCGGAGCAGCACGGGCAATCGGCGCGCCGCTTGAAACGGATTTCACTGAATTTCATGGCCAGGGCATCAAAGCGCATCAACCGACCTGACAACGGTTCGCCCAGACCGATCAGCAACTTGATTGCCTCGGTGGCCTGGATCATCCCGACCACCCCGGGTAGTACACCGATGACCCCGCCGGCGCTGCAATTGGGCGCCAGTTCCGCCGGTGGCGCGTGGGGGTACAGGCAGCGGTAGCAGGGCCCGCCTTGATAATTGAACACGCTGATCTGGCCATCGAAACGATAGATTGCGCCGTACACCAGCGGCTTGCCCAACTGTACGCAGGCATCGTTGACGAGGTAGCGGGTCTCGAAATTGTCGGTGCCGTCGATCACCAGGTCGTAGGCACCGACCAGCTCCAGGGCATTGTCGGCATTCAATGCGGTGTCGTAGGTGTTGATTTGGATATGGCGGTTGAGGTCTTGCAGGCGCTGCTTGGCGGATTCGACCTTGGGCAGGCCCAGGGTGCTGTTGCCGTGGACAACCTGGCGTTGCAGGTTGCTGCTTTCCACCACGTCGAAGTCCACCAGCCCCAGGGTGCCGATGCCGGCGGCGGCCAGGTACAGGCTGATGGGCGAGCCCAGGCCACCCGTACCGATGATCAGCACCTTGGCCTTCTTCAGGCTCAGTTGCCCTTCGCGGCCAACGCCGGGCAGGGTGATATGACGCACATAGCGCTGCACTTCCTCGTTGCTCAGCGAGTCGATGTCCATGCCACCGGAGGTGGCCAGCAGCACTTCGATTTTTACCTTTTCGGGTAGCGGCTCGTCGGGGCCGATCAGTTCTTCCCCCGCCGTGAACAGGAAGTGCTCCTTGAGCTGACCGTTGTTTTCGTGGAACAGGTGCGCCCGCAGTTGCGGGTAGCGGGTGCAGGTGTCTTCAATGACTTCGCGCAATGTCGATCCGGCACCCTCAAGGGTCGATTCTGGCAACTTGGCCACGCGCACCAGGATGTCGGGGAAAGAGACAGCGTTCATGTACAACTCCGTTTGCAGGTCGTTGAAGGGGTTGAGGGCGAAGTGCGTGCCATCCCAGGCAAACAGTTTCGACCCAAGGGCCTTGCCCTGGCGGACATCCACCACCAGGTAGCTGACGGGGTAGATGGGTTCCCCCATGTACAGGGCCTTGTCCTGATCCTCGTCGCTGAAGTACGCACCGACATCCGGGTGGGAGTGGTAGATCACCACCACCGGGTTGTCCGTGCGAAAGGCCTTGTTCATCAGCAGCGTGTCGGTCACCGAGAAGGTGTAGCCGTTGGCCGCGCTGCGTGGGTACATCTCGGGGTTCTTGCGGTGCAACTCGTTCTGGATATTGCTGCCCAGGTACACACTGCCGTCGGCGAAGACAAAGCCGCAGCACTCTTCGGGATAGGTGCTGGCGGCGTGGGCGTAGATCTGTTCCAGGGTGGTTTGGCGGAGGACGTCCATGTTTCTCTCGCGTGGTGGGGAAAGGGTCAATTGGGCTTGGCCAGGAGCTTTTCGATGGGCAACTTGGTGATTGCAAAGCCGGCCAGCAGGATCGCGGAGTACAGCATCAGGTCCCGGGACAGCTCCAGGCCTTCGTACCAGGCGCCGATGATCACGGCGAACACCGGGAAAATGATAAAGACGAACGACAGGATGATCGGGCTCAGGCGCTTGAGCAGCATGAAATACACGATAAAACCGCCGACCGATGCCACCAGGCCCAGGTACAGCAGGGCGCTCCAGGAGCGCAGGGTGATGGCCTCGAAGGTCGGGGCTTCGAACCATAGGCCGGCGACGAACAGCATCAGCCCGGCAATCCCGATGGGCAGGGTGTTGTAGGTGATCACGCTGATGGCGCTGCCTTTTTGCTTGGTAATGACATAGCACAAGGCATGCATGATCGCGGCGGTCAGAATCGCCAGCACGCCGAAGAACTCGGCATGGTCAAGGTGCAATCCCTGGCTCCTGATGATCATGTACAGGCTGCCGAAACCGATCCCAATCCCCACGACCTGGGAAAAGTAGATGCGCTCGCGCAGGAACAGCGCCGAGAAAATCAGGATAAACACCGGCATGCAACTGAACAGCAGGGCGGTGAGGCCGGACGAGACGTGCATTTCGCCATAGTTGAGCAGGTAGTAGGGAACACTGAAGTAGCAGAGGGTCACGAATACAAAGAACCAGCGGCTTTCCCGTGGAAACAGGATCGGCTCGCGACGCACCAGGGCAAAACACAGGAACAGTGGAAAGGCGATCAGGAAGCGCAGGCCCGCCGAGGTCAATGGCGGCACGCTTTCCACCGCGATCTTGATCCCCAGCCAGGTGGTGCCCCAGCTCAGGCAGACAATCAGGAACATTACACTGGTGATCAGGCCAGCCAGCCATTGTTTGTGTGATTTGGTTTTTTCGGCATTTTCGAGAACGGCGGACATTGGCATCGTTTATTGCTTCCCTGAGCCGGAATTGAACTCTATATTGAACTTGTAATTAGAGGTTTTACCCGGTGATTGAACCCGTAAAAGCACACTATTAGGGCGAAAGATGGCTGTCAAAACAAATATTGACATGGTGTCAATTATGCGAGAGGGACTGTCCAGCGGGCAGGGCGTGAAGTACAAGCGCCTGTCCGACGTCATGGAACGGGGCATCCTCGAAGGCTTGATCGAGCCGGGACGAAAGCTGCCGCCTCACCGGGTGCTTTCGGACAACCTGGGGGTGACCATCGGTACCATCAGTCGTGCCTACGGCGAACTGGAACGCCTGGGCCTGGTAGTGGCGCGGGTGGGTGATGGAACATTCGTGCGCAAGCGTGGGATGGAGCGCCAGCGTGACGAGGGCTTTCGCAATTTCAGCGAGGAGCCGCGCCAGTACTTCGATATGAGTCGCAACATGCATATTCCGGGTCAGGAAACGACCTTCCTGGCCCAGAGCTTCCAAACCCTGTCGACCAACGCCAAGTTTCTCCAGGACATCAGTGCCTATACTCCGGACGCCGGTTTGCCCCGCTACCGCGAGGCGGGGGCGCAATGGCTGGTGCAGCGCGATTTTCATCCGATTCCAGAGCAGGTCATCTGTGTCAATGGCGGCCAGCATGGGTTGCTGTGCGCCTTGATGGCCTTGGTGCGCGCGGGCGACACGGTGGTGACCGAGCAGCTGACCTACCCTGGCCTGATCACCGCCGCACGGATGCTCGGCATCCGGCTGATTGGCCTGGAAATGGATGAGGAGGGCGTGTTGCCCACGGCGCTGGACGAAGTCTGTCGCAATCACCGGGTGTCGGCCCTGTATTGCACGCCGACCATCCAGAATCCCACGACCGCCGTGTTGTCGGTGGCCCGCCGTGAGGCGCTGGTGAAGGTGTGTCGCGAGCACAACCTGTTGATCCTGGAAGACGAGGCACATGGGGTGCTGGTGGAGGACCGGCCGCCACCTTTGAGTCATTTTGCCCCGGAGCGCACGATTCTGATCAGCAGCCTGAGCAAGGCTGTGTCGGCGGGCCTGCGGGTGGGGTATGTACATGCGCCGCCGGCGCTGGTCAGCCGTATTTCTGCGGCCTTGCGCTCAACCTGCTGGATGGCCACGCCGGTGACCCTGGAGTTGGCCACGCAGTGGATTGAAAACGGCACGGCAGAGTATTTGTTGCATCAGCAGATCAATGAGATCAGCCGCCGCAAAACGTTGGTTGAGGACCTGTTGATGGGCCTGGAATACCGAACGCACCCCAACAGCCCGCACTTCTGGATTGAAGTCCCGGAGCCTTGGCGTGCGTCGGAAATCGAGGCTGAACTCAAGCAGAACAATTACCTGATCGCCACGGCAGAAGCCTTTGCGGTAGGACAAACGGCGGTGCCGCAGTTCATTCGGGCAAGTATCTGCAATACGTCCGGGGACGATCAGCTGTTACGTGCGGGATTTGATGCGTTGGCCACGGCGCTGGGGCAGGGTGGCGACCGGTTTCATCTGTGAGACCGCGTTATCGTTTATCCCAGGCAAGCCAGCGCCCACATTTTGACGCGTGAACCCCATCAAGTGTGGGGGCTGGCTTGCCTGCGATAGCGATGGACCCAAAATGAAAACTACTTGAAACGCCGCTCAACACCTTTTTCTACCAGGATCTTCGCCGAAATCTCTTCCACCGAAAAATGCGTGGAATTGATGTGCGCAATATTTTCCCGGCGGAATAGGTTCTCTACTTCCCGCACCTCGAATTCGCACTGGGCATAGCTCGAATAGCGGCTATTGGGCTTGCGCTCATTGCGGATGGCCGTCAGACGATCCGGATCGATGGTCAGGCCAAACAACTTGTGCTGGTGGGTACGCAGCACCGCCGGTAGCTGCAGGCGCTCCATATCGTCTTCGGTCAGTGGGTAGTTGGCCGCGCGTATGCCAAATTGCATGGCCATATACAGGCAGGTCGGGGTCTTGCCACAACGCGACACGCCGACCAGGATCAGGTCGGCCTTGTCGTAGTAGTGGGTGCGGGCGCCGTCGTCGTTATCCAGGGCGAAGTTCACCGCCTCGATCCGCTCCATATAGTTGGAGTTATGGCCAATGGAGTGGGACTTGCCCACGGAGTACGAGGAGTGTTCACTCAGCTCCTGTTCCAGGGGCGCCAGGAAGGTCGAGAAGATGTCGATCATGAAACCATTGGAAGTCGCGAGGATCTCACGAATGTCCTGGTTGACGATGGTGTCGAAAATGATCGGGCGCATCCCGTCTTTTTCGGCGGCCAGATTGATTTGTTGTACCATGGCCCGCGCTTTATCCACGTTATCGATATAAGGCCGGGTGAATTTGGCGAAGGTAATGCTTTCGAACTGCGCCAGCAGGCTTTGACCCAGGGTTTCGGCGGTAATGCCGGTGCCATCGGAGATAAAGAAAGCAGATCGTTTCATTTGAGCCTTGGGCCTTAAGCTGATGACGAATCTTGGATATGATAGGCGCGATTTTGCCGTCCCACAGTGGGCCGCATTCTCACTTATTTTCCAGGTCCAGGCCACAAACGCCGGTAAATGCTCCTATTGAGCCGCCGGCGCCCTGAGCTTTTCCAACACAGTTAGTGGAGAGATCACCTTGGTAGAGTACGTAGTTTCCCTCGATAAGCTCGGCGTCCATGATGTAGAGCATGTGGGGGGCAAGAACGCATCCCTCGGCGAGATGATCAGTAATCTTGCAGGCGCTGGTGTCTCGGTGCCCGGTGGTTTCGCCACCACGGCCCAGGCATACCGCGATTTCCTCGAACTGAGCGGTCTCAACGACCAGATCCACGCTGCCCTGGACGCGCTGGACGTCGATGATGTCAACGCCCTGGCCAAGACCGGCGCACAGATCCGTCAGTGGATCATGGAGGCCGAGTTCCCCGAGAAGCTCAACGCCGAAATCCGCACTGCCTTCGCCAGCCTGTCGGCCGGCAACCCGGACATGGCTGTCGCCGTGCGTTCCTCGGCCACCGCCGAAGACTTGCCCGACGCCTCCTTCGCCGGCCAGCAGGAAACCTTCCTGAACATTCGCGGCGTGGAAAACGTCATCCGCGCGGCCAAGGAGGTGTTTGCCTCGCTGTTCAACGATCGCGCCATTTCCTACCGTGTGCACCAGGGTTTCGACCACAAGCTGGTAGCCCTGTCTGCCGGTGTGCAGCGCATGGTGCGTTCGGAAACCGGTACCGCCGGCGTGATGTTCACCCTGGATACCGAGTCGGGCTTCCGTGACGTGGTGTTTATCACCGGCGCCTACGGCCTGGGCGAAACCGTCGTACAAGGCGCGGTCAACCCGGACGAGTTCTACGTCCACAAGCACACGCTTGAAGCCGGTCGCCCGGCGATCCTGCGCCGCAACCTGGGCAGCAAGGCCATCAAGATGATCTACGGCGACGAGGCCAAGGCCGGTCGCTCGGTGAAAACCGTTGATGTGGACAAGGCCGAACGTGCCCGGTTCTGCCTCAGCGATGCGGAAGTCAGTGAATTGGCCAAACAGGCGATGATCATCGAGAAGCACTACAAGTGCCCGATGGACATCGAATGGGCCAAGGATGGCGACGACGGCAAGCTGTACATCGTCCAGGCGCGTCCGGAAACCGTGAAGAGCCGTACGTCGGCCAATGTCATGGAACGCTACCTGTTGAAAGAAACCGGCACCGTGCTGGTGGAAGGCCGTGCCATCGGCCAGCGCATCGGCGCCGGCAAGGTGCGGATCATCAAGGACGTGTCCGAGATGGACAAGGTCCAGCCAGGTGACGTGCTGGTCTCCGACATGACCGACCCGGACTGGGAGCCGGTGATGAAACGCGCCAGCGCCATCGTCACCAATCGTGGCGGGCGTACCTGCCACGCGGCGATCATCGCCCGTGAGCTGGGGATCCCGGCAGTCGTCGGTTGCGGCAACGCCACCCAACTGCTCAAGGATGGCCAGGGCGTCACCGTATCCTGCGCCGAAGGCGATACCGGCTTCATCTTCGAAGGTGAGCTGGGCTTCGATATCAAGCAAAACTCTATCGATGCCATGCCTGACCTGCCGTTCAAGATCATGATGAACGTCGGCAACCCCGACCGCGCCTTCGACTTCGCGCAGTTGCCGAACGCTGGTGTGGGCCTGGCCCGCCTGGAGTTCATCATCAACCGCATGATCGGCGTGCACCCCAAGGCCCTGTTGAACTACGACGGCCTGCCGGTGGAAATCAAGGACAGCGTCGACAAGCGTATCGCCGGCTACAACGACCCTGTTGGCTTCTACGTCGAGAAGCTGGTGGAAGGCATCAGCACCCTGGCGGCGGCCTTCTGGCCGAAGAAAGTCATCGTGCGCCTGTCGGACTTCAAGTCCAACGAGTACGCGAACCTGATCGGCGGCAAGCTCTATGAGCCGGAAGAAGAAAACCCGATGCTGGGCTTCCGTGGCGCTTCGCGCTACATCAGCGAAGCGTTCCGTGACTGCTTCGAGCTCGAATGCCGTGCGCTCAAGCGTGTGCGCAACGAGATGGGCCTGACCAACGTCGAGATCATGGTGCCATTCGTGCGCACCCTGGGCGAAGCGAGCCAGGTGGTTGACCTGCTGGCCGAGAACGGTCTGACCCGTGGCGAAAACGGCCTGCGCGTGATCATGATGTGCGAGCTGCCGTCCAACGCGATCCTGGCCGAGGAGTTCCTGGAGTTCTTCGATGGTTTCTCCATCGGTTCCAACGACCTGACCCAGTTGACCCTGGGCCTGGACCGTGACTCCGGGATCATCGCGCACCTGTTCGACGAGCGAAATCCTGCGGTCAAGAAGCTGCTGGCCAATGCCATCCAGGCCTGTAACAAGGCCGGCAAGTACATCGGTATCTGTGGCCAGGGCCCTTCCGATCACCCGGACCTGGCCAAATGGCTGATGGAGCAGGGTATCGAAAGTGTTTCGTTGAACCCTGATTCCGTACTGGAAACCTGGTTCTTCCTGGCTGAAGGCCAAGCCTCGGCGTAATCGCCATTTGCCGGCCAGCCATTGTGGCTGGCCGGCATTTCTCATTCTGTACAGGGCGGAACTCCCTCCGGACGCCGCCCTTTTTTGTGCAAGAACATTATGCAGAGCAGCAGTAACCTGTTTCCCGTCGCCCTGATCAGCGCTGAGCGTCGTGGCGACCTGAGTGAAGATGTCTATCGCCTCAAGCCTGGCAACAGTCCCGACAGCACCGTAGAGCTGGCGGTGACACGCCTGGGCCTGGCCGATGTCGCGCAAAGCCGTGGTGTCCCGGTGGTGCTGGTGCATGGCAGCTTCTCCAATCGACGTTTCTGGTATTCGCCCAAAGGCATTGGTCTGGGGGCGTATCTGGCGCGCCAGGGCTTTGATGTATGGATCCCGGAAATGCGTGGGCACGGGCTTTCCCGGCGCAACCAGGATTACGCCAAGAATCGTGTCGCCGACTATGCTCGATACGACTTGCCCGCCATCGCCGCCTTTGTGCGAGAGCAAAGCGGGCAGATCCCGCACTGGATCGGCCATTCGCTGGGTGGCACGACCTTGGCGGCAGCCTTGGGTGGCCAGTACCTGGGCGCGCCGGCGGTGGCATCGGTGGCACTGTTTGGCTGCCAGGTCAGTCGTACTTACTGGCCGTTGAAAATTCCGCCGGTGGAGTGGGGTGGGCGCTTGATCCTGAAGCGCTTTGCCCAGCTCTCCGGCTCGCGGCTCAAGCGTGGTCCGGAAGACGAGCCCATTGGGTTGGCCCTGGAAAGCATGCGCTGGCATGGTTTGTTCGGGCGTTTTGGCGATGCCGAGCGCGATTGGTGGAAAGGTCTGGCTGAGGTCGATGTGCCGCTGTTGGCGGTGAGTGCCGCGGGTGACCATCAAGATCCGGACTGGGCCTGCCGCAAGCTGTTTGAACAAGTGGGCAGCGAGCATCGTCAATACCTGTGCCTGGGGCGCCAGCAAGGGTTCAGCGGTGATTTCGGGCATGTCGAGATGCTGGTCAGTAAAGCCGCCCAGGCCGAGGTGTGGCCACTGGTGCTGCGTTGGCTGAAAGATCCACTGATACCCTTGGTGGGCGCGCAGGCGCAGGTGCCCGTGACAGTCTGAGATAAGGCTCTGAGACGGGCGTTTCGCTTGATGGGACTTGCGGCTAAGATATGACGCACCAGGCTGTTCTGGTCATATTCAGTCGCGCAGTGGTTATTGCGTTACAGGCTGGTGGGTCTGATCATTGCGGCCCACGAGGCGGCAGGTCTTAAAGAATGCCCGTTGCGATGCGTTTTCTTGATGTGGCTGTGGATGTTCGACACCTTCTTTCACCGACAGGAGTTTTTCGATGAACCATTACGTTACCCCCGACCTGTGTGACGCCTACCCGGACCTGGTGCAGGTGCTGGAGCCGATGTTCGCCAACTTTGGTGGTCGGGACTCCTTCGGTGGCCAGATCGTGACCGTCAAGTGCTTTGAGGACAACTCCCGCGTCAAGGAGCAGGCCGAGTTGGACGGCACCGGTAAAGTGCTGGTGGTCGACGGTGGTGGTTCGCTGCGCTGCGCCTTGCTGGGTGACATGATCGCCGATCGCGCCGCAAAAAATGGCTGGGAAGGGTTGGTGATCTACGGCTGTGTACGGGACGTTGATGTCCTCGCCCAGACTGACCTCGGCGTGCAGGCCCTGGCCAGCCATCCGAAAAAGAGTCATCGCCAGGGTGTGGGCGACCTGGGCGGGGCCGTGACCTTTGCCGGCGTGACATTCCGTCCAGGCGAATATGTCTATGCCGATAACAATGGCGTGATTGTTTCGCCCAGCCCGCTGAAAATGCCTGAATAACCGCAGTAATCGACGGGGTGAGGATGTTCGAGGAAGAAAACGCGCAGTGGGGGCTGGTGCATGCCCTGGTGCTGGACGGTAAAGGCGGTGCGCGTTCGATTGCCCGGACAGAGCTTGATGACCTGCAACTGCAGCCTCAGGAAAGCCTGTGGCTGCATTGGGACCGCAGTCATCCCCAGACCCAGACCTGGCTGCGCAAATCCAGTGGCCTGAGCGAGTTCGCTTGTGACCTGCTGCTGGAGGAGAACACGCGACCACGGCTGTTGCCGTTGCCGGACGACGAGTTGCTGCTGTTTCTGCGCGGAATCAACCTCAATCCGGGGGCCGAGCCGGAAGACATGGTGTCGGTGCGTATCTTTGCTTCGGCCGACCGGGTCATCTCCCTGCGGCTGCGGCCTTTGCGCGCCACGGACGAGTTGCTGGTGCAACTGGAGGATGGAAAAGGTCCAAGGACTGCTTCCGAACTGATCCTGTGCATGGCGCAATACCTGACCAACAAAGTGCAGGATCTGGTCAGTGACCTGTCTGAAATCGTCGATATCGAAGAAGAAAAACTGGATACCGACGAACGGTATACCCCGGAGCATGGCAGTGTCCTGCAGATCCGTCGGCGTGCCGCCGCGCTGAAGCGTTTCCTGGCACCACAGCGCGATATTTTTGCGCAACTGACGCGCATAAAACTGCCCTGGTTCGTCGATGACGATGCCGACTATTGGAATGAATTGAACAACAGCCTGACCCGTTACCTGGAAGAGCTGGAACTGAGCCGGGAGCGCGTGGGGCTGGTGCTGGAGGCCGAGGATAGGCGTTTGAGCCTGCGCATGAGTCGCACCATGTATCGCTTCGGGATCATCACCGGGATCTTTTTGCCGATGAGTTTTCTGACCGGTTTGCTGGGGATCAACGTGGGGGGCATTCCGTTCTCCGAGAGCCCCTATGGCTTCGTGATTGCCTGCTTGTTGATGGTCTCGGTGGCCCTTGGGCAGTGGTGGTTGTTTCGACGTTTACGCTGGGTTTGACCTGAACGTGACCTGAACCGCGGGTGAGGTCATGTGACCCGATGAATTTTGCCCTCGTCTTTTAAATCACTTGCGAGAGGTCCCTATGCACGATCCGTTTGAACAGTCTTTGCGTGACATGCTTAACGCTTCGCCGTCCAACCGTGACGACGATGCTTGCCTGGGCCGCGTACTGAAAACCGCCAACCGCCAGGTAGGCGCGGGCGACCTGTTCGGTCTGCTCGGTCGCTGGCTGCCGGCACTGATGATGGCGCTGAACAACGGTTCGGCCCATGTATCACCTGTTTCTCGTCGTAAACCTATTGCTCGCACTGCTGATAAGGCTGATTGAATATGGAACTTGATCTCTGGACGCAGAGTCTGGTCACTGCAATGACTGCGTTGTGGACCAAGGTGGCGAATTTCATTCCCAACCTGTTTGGTGCGCTGGTGCTGGTGTTGCTGGGCTTTGTCGTGGCCAAGCTGCTCGACACCCTGCTTTCCAAACTGCTCGCCAAGCTGGGCCTCGACCGCTTGATGGCCGGCACCGGATTGACCAAGCTGCTGGGGCGCGTCGGGCTGCAAGTGCCGATCTCGACGTTGATCGGCAAGATCGTCTATTGGTTTGTTTTGCTGATTTTTCTGGTTTCTGCGGCGCAATCCCTTGGACTTGAGCGAGTTTCAGCTACGCTCGACATGCTGGCGCTGTATTTGCCGAAAGTATTCGGCGGCGCGCTGGTGTTGCTGGTAGGGGTTTTGCTGGCGCAGTTGGCCAATGGCCTGGTACGCGGTGCTGCCGAAGGTGTCGGCCTGGACTATGCCGCAGGCCTGGGGCGAATTGCCCAGGGGTTGGTGATCATCATCAGTATTTCGGTGGCGATCAGCCAGTTGGAGGTCAAGACTGACCTGCTCAACCATGTGATTGTGATCGTTTTGATTACCGTTGGTCTGGCCGTTGCGCTGGCCATGGGTTTGGGAAGCCGGGGAATTGCCGGGCAGATTCTTGCGGGAATCTATGTGCGTGAGTTGTATCAGGTGGGGCAACACGTGCGTGTTGGCGAGGTCGAAGGGCAGATTGAAGAGATCGGTACGGTGAAGACTACGGTGCTGACCGATGATGGCGAACTAGTGTCGCTGTCCAATCGGGTTCTGCTGGAACAGCAGGTCAATAGCCGCTAACCCGGTAAACCCTGCTAATGTACGCCGCCGCAATCCTGGCAACCCAGGGTGTGGCGGACATTGACCTGACTGTCGGCACGACTTGTTTTGAATAAAGCCCAAACGCTGTCCACGCGCTATGACCCCCGTGAGCTCTCTGATGAGGAGTTGGTCGCGCGCTCGCACACGGAGCTGTTTCACGTAACACGCGCGTACGAAGAATTGATGCGCAGGTATCAACGCACTCTGTTCAACGTTTGTTCAAGATATTTAGGGAACGATCGTGATGCGGATGATGTCTGTCAGGAAGTGATGCTCAAGGTGTTGTATGGCCTGAAGAACTTCGAGGGTAAATCGAAGTTCAAAACCTGGCTCTACAGCATCACGTACAACGAGTGCATCACGCAGTATCGTAAGGAACGGCGAAAGCGTCGCTTGATGGACGCGTTGAGCCTGGACCCCCTTGAGGAGGCGTCTGAAGAAAAGACGCCGGCACCCGAGGAGAAGGGCGGGCTTGATCGCTGGTTGGTGCATGTGAACCCAATTGACCGGGAAATTCTGGTGCTACGATTTGTCGCAGAACTGGAATTTCAGGAAATTGCTGACATTATGCATATGGGTTTGAGTGCTACAAAAATGCGTTACAAACGTGCTCTTGATAAATTACGTGAGAAATTTGCGGGCAGTACTGAAACTTAGTTCGGTGCAAATATCTCTTACGTGTAGGCAAGTTCTGTTAGACTTGTCGCCGAGTTGTCCCCCGGTATGTGGGACTGCTTTACAATCACCAGATGGGGATTTAACGGATGAAACTGAAAAACACCTTGGGCTTGGCCATTGGTTCTCTTATTGCCGCTACTTCTTTCGGCGTTCTGGCACAAGGCCAAGGCGCAGTTGAAGGCGAGCTGTTCTACAAGAAGCAGTACAACGATAGCGTCAAGCACATCGAAGACGGCTTCAATCCTGGCGCTCGCATCGGTTACTTCCTGACCGACGACCTGTCCTTGAACTTGTCCTACGACAAAACCAACCACACCCGTTCGAACGACGGTACTGGCAACCAGAAGATCAAAGGTGATACCGGCAGCCTGACTGCTCAGTACCACTTCGGTCAGGCTGGCGTCGACTCCCTGCGTCCATACGTAGAAGGTGGTTTCGGTCACCAGAGCCGTACCAACGTACTGGCTGACGGTCACAGCGGTCGCGATCAGACCACTCAAGCCATCATCGGTACTGGTGTTAAGTACTACTTCACCAACAACCTGTACGCTCGTGCCGGTGTTGAAGCTGACTACGGTCTGGACAACGGCAAGTGGGATTACTCCGCACTGGTCGGCCTGGGCGTAAACTTCGGCGGTAACGCTGGCGCAGCCGCTCCAGCTCCTACCCCAGCACCAGCTCCAGAGCCAGTTCCAGAGCCAGAAGCTCCGGTTGCTCAGGTTGTTCGTGTTGAGCTGGACGTTAAGTTCGACTTCGACAAGGCCGTTGTTAAGCCTAACAGCTACGGCGACGTGAAAAACCTGGCCGACTTCATGGCTCAGTACCCAGCTACCAACGTAGAAGTTGCTGGTCACACTGACTCCGTCGGTCCAGACGCTTACAACCAGAAGCTGTCCCAGCGTCGTGCTGACGCTGTTAAGCAAGTCCTGGTTAAAGACGGCGTTGACGCTGGCCGTATCACCTCCGTAGGTTACGGCGAATCCCGCCCAGTTGCTGACAACGCAACTGAAGCTGGTCGTGCTGTTAACCGTCGCGTAGAAGCATCGGTTGAAGCTCAAGCTCAGTAATTACTGAGTGGTAGAAAAAAGCCCGGCTCTTGAGCCGGGCTTTTTTTCGCCTGCGATTTACCTCAGGCGCTGGCCAACAATGCAGCTTCACCCGCTGTTGCCGCCACGGCACCGATTACCAGGATAGCCGGGCTCTTCAAGGCGAATGCCTTGGCATCATCCTGCATGCACGCCAGGGAACTGCGGCACTCACGCTGCTGGGGCAGCGAGGCATTCTCGATCATCGCCACTGGCATATCTGCAGCCATGCCACCGTCCAGCAACTGCCGGGCAATCTCTGAAAGCTTCGCCACGCCCATGTAGACCACCAGTGTCGTGCCACCTTCGGCCAAGGCCCGCCAATTGAGGCTGCTGTCGTCCTGGGTATGGGCCGTGACCAGCGTTACGCCGCGACTGATCCCGCGCAGTGTCAGCGGTATATCGCAATGGGTCGCACCTGCCAGCCCGGCGGTGATGCCATTGACCAACTCCACGCTCACGCCTCGCTCCCTGAGCCAGGTCGCTTCTTCGCCGCCACGGCCAAAAATGCACGGATCACCGCCTTTGAGGCGCACCACACATTTACCCTGTCGCGCATAACGCAGCATCAAACGATGAATGAAATCCTGGGGCGTGGAACGGCAGCCGCCGCGTTTGCCGACGGTAATCACCCGCGCGTTCGGGCAATGCTCAAGCACCGCCGGGTTGACCAGGTCATCTATCAACACCACATCGGCCTCGTGCAGGGCCCGTACCGCCTTGAGGGTCAACAGCTCCGGATCACCCGGCCCTGCGCCTACCAACCAGACTTTTGCGCTCATATTCATTGCCCTCACACACTGATTGCGATTGGCTGCGAGGTGCTCGCCAATAGCCGTTTGATTTCTGGCACGCATGAGCCACATTGCGTGCCGCAGCCCAGCTCCTGCTTCAGTCCATCCAGGCCCAGGCCGCGGCTGATGCCTGCACATATCGCGTGTTCACTGACGTTCTTGCAGTTGCAGAGGATTTTGTTGCTGCTCGTACCCGCACCGGGGGGCGCGCTTAACGGGGCCAGCAGCCAGCGGCGCAGTTGCTCATCGGCCCGGCCTTCCAGCCACAGGCTTTGCAGCCAATGGCGGGCCAGGGTTTCGCCGGCCAGACGGATCGCGGTAATCCGGCCTTTCTCGATTTTTACCCGTTTGCCGATGGAGCGCCGTGGGTCGTCATAAGCCATGACCGGGCCGTCGTTGAGGCCCAGCAATTGGTCGATGTTCTTGAGCAACTGCAGGTCCGGCGCCTCGGTATGGGCAGCACGCACCAACAGCGCCGGCCGTTCACGCCCGGTCAAGCTGAGGCTGACGTAGGCAAAGCGCTCGCACAAAGGGCGCAAGGCTTCGAAGTGTTGCTGGACGTCCCCTTCGATCAGCGCAAACAGCTGCCAAGGCAATTGCACCGCTTCCAGGCGCACACCGCTGTGCTTGAGTTCGGGTTGTTTCGACAAGGGGTCGAATGCCGGCTGAGTCAGCAGGTTGACGCCGCCCTTGAGGAAGCGATCACCCCAATGCATTGGCAGGAACGCCTGGCCGGGCCGCACGCTGTCATCACTGGTCACGGCCACAATCACATGGCCACGCCGACTTTTCAGGCAGACCAGATCGCCCTCTTTGAAGCGGTGCCGGCGCAGTTCGTCCGGGTGCAGGCCAAGCAATGCTTCGCTGACGTGGCCGAACAGTTGCGCCGCCGTACCGGTGCGGCTCATGCCGTGCCATTGGTCGCGCAGGCGGCCGGTGATCAGGGTTAGTGGAAAGCGTGCATCACGTTGTTCTTTGGCGGCGCGATAAGGCTCGGCGATAAAGTGCGCGCGGCCACTGTCGGTCGGGAAGATACCGTCGGTGTACAGCCGTGGCGTGCCGCTTTGCGCCTCGGCGGGAAACGGCCATTGCTGCGGGCCGATCCGGTCGAGCAGGGCATGGCTGATGCCTGACAGGTCCAGGTCCCGACCGCGTGTCAGCAGTTTGAACTCATCAAAAATCTGCGCCGGTTGCGCAAAGGCAAACAGGCTCGGTAGGCCAGGTCGCAAACGTTGCTCCAGGCGCTGTGCGAAATCCACGGTAATCGCCCAGTCCGACCGCGCCTCACCCGGTGGGGCAATGGCCTGGCGTACGTGGGAAATGCGCCGCTCGGAATTGGTCACGGTGCCTTCTTTCTCGCCCCAACTGGCGGCTGGCAATAGCAGGTCGGCAAAGGCCGCCGTTTCTGTGGTGCGGAAGGCTTCCTGCAACACCACGAATGGGCACGCGGCCAGGGCCAGGCGCACGTTGTTCTGGTCTGGCAACGATTGCGCAGGGTTGGTGCAGGCGATCCATAACGCTTTGATCTTGCCGGCCTGTACCTGCTCGAACAGCTCGATGGCGGTCAAGCCGGTGCTCGATGGCAGTTGCTCAACCCCCCAGTAGGCGGCCACTTGTGCGCGGTGCTCGGGGTTGTTGGCGTCACGATGGCCCGGCAGCAGGTTTGACAGGCTACCGGTTTCCCGGCCGCCCATGGCGTTGGGCTGGCCGGTCAGGGAAAACGGCCCGCAACCTGGGCGGCCAATGGTGCCGGTGGCCAGGTGCAGGTTGATCAGGGCGCTGTTTTTCGCACTGCCGGCGGTGGACTGGTTAAGCCCCATGCACCACAGCGACAGAAAGCTCGCCGAGGTGCCAACCCACTGCGCACACTGGCGCAGTTGCTCGACGCTGATCCCGCACAATTGCGTGACCATCTGCGGCGTGTAGTCGTGGACCAGGCGTTTGAGTTCGACCAGGCCATCGGTATGAGCCTGGATAAAGTCGCGATCTATCCAGTCTTCCCACAGCAGCAGATGCAAAATCCCATGGAACAACGCGACGTCAGTGCCCGGCAGGATTGCCAGGTGCATATCGGCCAGGTCACAGGTATCGGTGCGCCGTGGATCAATGACCAGCACTTTCATATCCGGGCGGCGCGCCTTGGCCTCTTCCAGCCGACGAAACAGTACCGGATGGGCGTAGGCCATATTACTGCCGACGATCATCACGCAATCGCTGGTCTCCAGGTCCTCATAGCTGCACGGCGGCGCATCGGCCCCCAGGCTGCGCTTGTAGCCGACCACCGCCGAGGACATGCACAGCCGGGAATTGCTGTCGATATTATTGGTGCCCACCAGCGCCCGGGCGAGTTTGTTGAAGCTGTAGTAATCCTCGGTCAGCAACTGCCCGGAGATATAGAACGCCACACTGTCAGGGCCGTGCTCGGCGATGGTGTCGGCGAACACCTGGGCGGCGTGGTCCAGGGCACTGTCCCAATCGGTACGGCCACGGGCCAGGCCTTTGCCCAGGCGCAATTCGGGGTACAACGCCCGCGCTGCCAGGTCGCCAGTCAGGTGCAGGCTCGACCCCTTGCTGCACAGTTTGCCGAAGTTGGCCGGGTGCGTCGGATCGCCACTGACCCCGAGGATCTGTGTGCCATCATGCTCGATCAGCACGCCGCAGCCGACCCCGCAGTAGCAGCAGGTCGATGCGGTGGTCTGGCGCTCCATCAACCGGCGTCCCGCAGGGCCAGCATCACCCGGCCGTTTTCAACCCGGGCGTGGTGATGGTGGGCGCAACCGATATCCGGGGCCTGGGCTTCGCCGGATGCCAGGTCGATCTGCCAGTTGTGCAGCGGGCAGGCCACGCGTTTGCCATAGATCAACCCTTGGGACAGTGGCCCGCCCTTGTGCGGGCAGCGGTCGTCGAGGGCGAAGACTTCGTCGTCACTGGTACGAAAAATCGCGATTTCACCTTTCGGGCCACTGATGATGCGCGAGCCCAGGGCGTTGATTTCGTCGAGGGCGCAGATATCCAGCCAGTTCATAGCACTACCTCCAGCTGTTTGACGGCGATGGTGTCGAATTCCTTCTTCAGCAACGGCTGTTCCAGACGTTCTTTCCATGGGTCTTGTTCGAACGACAGGGAGAACTGCAGGCGCTCGTTCAGGGCCTGGCGCCGCGCCGGGTCTTCCAGCACGGCCTTCTTGATATGGTCCATGCCGACCCGCTGCATGTAGTGCACGGTGCGCTCCAGGTAGAAGGCTTCTTCGCGGTACAGCTGTAGGAAGGCGCCGTTGTATTCGCGCACCTCCTCGGCGGTCTTGAGCTTGACGAAGAACTCCGCGACCTCGGTCTTGATCCCGCCGTTGCCGCCGATATACATCTCCCAGCCCGAGTCGACGCCGATAATGCCCACGTCCTTGATCCCGGCTTCCGAGCAGTTGCGCGGGCAACCGGAGACTGCCAGCTTGACCTTGTGGGGCGACCACATATTGAACAGGTCATGCTCCAGCTCAATGCCCAACTGTGTGGAGTTCTGCGTGCCGAAGCGGCAGAACTCGCTGCCTACGCAGGTCTTCACGGTACGAATGGATTTGCCGTAGGCGTGCCCGGAAGGCATGTCGAGGTCTTTCCACACACCGGGCAGGTCCTGTTTCTTGATGCCCAGCAAGTCGATGCGCTGCCCGCCGGTGACCTTGACCATCGGCACGTTGTACTTGTCGGCCACATCGGCAATCCGCCGCAGTTCGGAAGGATTGGTCACACCGCCCCACATCCGCGGGACTACCGAGTAGGTGCCGTCTTTCTGAATGTTGGCGTGGGCCCGTTCGTTGATCAGGCGTGATTGCGGATCGTCCTTGGCTTCCCCTGGCCAGGTGGAGATCAGGTAGTAGTTCAATGCCGGGCGGCAAGTGGCGCAGCCGTTGGGGGTACGCCAGTTCAGGTAGCTCATGGTGTCGGCGATGGTCAGCAGGTGCTGGTCGCGGATCGCCTGGCGAATTTGCCCGTGGTTCAGGTCGCTGCACCCGCAGATGGCTTTTTCGCTCTTGGGTTTGACGTCAGCCGCACCGCCCACGGTGTTGATCAGGATCTGCTCCACCAGCCCGGCGCAGGAGCCGCAGGAACTGGCGGCCTTGGTGTGTTTTTTCACCTCATCGACGCTGAACAGACCCTGTTCCTGGATCGCCTTGACGATGGTGCCCTTGCACACGCCGTTGCAGCCGCAGACTTCGGCGCTGTCGGCCATGCTCATGGCTTTGTCCTGGCCTTGGTGGCCGACGTCGCCCAAGGCGTTTTCGCCGAACATCAGGTGGTCGCGGATCTCGCCAATGCCATGGTTCTCACGGATCTGCCGGAAATACCAACCGCCATCGGCGGTGTCGCCGTACAGGCAGGCGCCGACCAAGATGTCGTCCTTGATCACCAGCTTCTTGTAGACGCCGCCGATGGGGTCGGAAAGGGTGATGGTTTCGGTGCCTTCGCCGCCCATGAAGTCGCCAGCGGAAAACAGGTCGATACCGGTGACTTTCAGCTTGGTGGAGGTCACCGAGCCTTTGTAGGTGGCGAACCCCAGCTGGGCCAGGTGGTTGGCGCAGACCTTGGCCTGCTCGAACAGCGGCGCCACCAGGCCGTAGGCAATCCCGCGGTGGCTGGCGCATTCGCCGATGGCATAGATACGCGGGTCGTAGGTTTGCATCGTGTCGTTGACCAGGATCCCACGGTTGCACGGGATACCGGACTTTTCCGCCAGTTCGGTGTTGGGGCGGATCCCGGCGGCCATCACCACCAGGTCGGCGGGAATCACGTCGCCGTTTTTGAACTGCACCGAACCCACACGGCCATTGCCGGCATCGTGCAAGGCCTGGGTCTGTTCGCACAGGCGAAACACCAGGCCGCGGCTTTCCAGTTCGGTTTGCAGCAACTGGCCACTGGTCTTGTCCAGTTGCCGCTCCAGCAGCCATTCGCCGATATGCACCACGGTGACGTGCATGCCGCGCAGCATCAGACCGTTGGCTGCCTCCAGGCCGAGCAGGCCGCCACCGATGACCACGGCGTGCTTGTGGGTCTTGGCGGTGTCGATCATGGCTTGGGTGTCGGCGATATCGCGGTAGCCAATCACGCCCTGCAAGGTATTGCCAGGGATCGGCAGAATGAACGGGGTCGAGCCGGTGGCGATCAGCAGGCGATCGTACTCGGCCTCGGTGCCATCTTCGGCGATGACTTTGCGTTTGACCCGGTCGATCTGCACCACCTTGCGGTTGAGCAGCAACTTGATGTTGTTTTGCAGGTACCAGTCGAGGTCGTTGAGCACGATCTCTTCGAAGGTCTGCTCACCGGCCAGCACCGGCGACAGCAGGATGCGGTTGTAGTTGGTGTGGGGCTCGGCGCCAAAGACTGTGATGTCGTACAGCTCAGTGCTCAGCTTCAGCAGTTCTTCAAGGGTGCGAACCCCGGCCATGCCGTTGCCGATCATCACCAGTTTGAGTTTCTTCATGTCGTTCTCCGCAATGGCTCGACCAATCACGCGCAAACAAAAAAAGGCGTCCCGCTAGTTGCCTAGCGAGGACGCCTTTGTCCTGGTCCCGTTCTCTCGGGAAAGCCCCACCTTCGTCGTTGAAGGGTGGGCTGTATGTGGGGTGTTGCAGGAGCTAATGCAGTGGTTGTGCCAAGTCGTGAAAAGCCGGATTTACTGAGGTTCTGGCGGATGTCGCAAGGCTTTTTCGCACCATTTAAAGGCGCGACGCCCACAACTGGCGCGCCGACCACCTACAGGGATAACAGATACAGCAACACCAGATTGATCAGCAGCGACACCAGCGCCAGGGTTTGCCAGACCTTGAGAGGCTCGCGCTCCAGCAGCGGCCGGGGGCGCAGGCTCAGCTCGCGGCGGTCGGCCTGTTCCAGTACCAGCAGCCATTCCTCGGCGGTTTCGTAACGTTGATTCGGTTGTGCCGCCACCGAGCGTTCCAGGCTTTGCTGCAACCAGTCGGGCAGGTCCGGTCGATACCGGCTGGCGCTGACCGGCGTGTTGAAACGGGGCCGTTGGAAGGCTTCGATTTCACCGTAGGGATAGTGCCCGGTCAGCAGGTAATACAGGCTCACGCCGACACTGTACAAATCCTGCTGCGGGGTCGGACGTTCACCACTAAAGGCTTCAGGCGCGATAAAGCTGGGGGTGCCGGGTAGCAGATGAGCGCGGTCTTCGGATAACCCAGGGCAATAGGCCAGGCCAAAGTCCAGCACCCGCAATTCACCGTCGTCCCCCAGCAGCAGGTTTTCCGGTTTGATGTCGCGGTGCAGGATCTGCCGGCGATGCAGCATGCCCACCGCGCGCAGCAAACGCTCGGCGATGGACTGCCATTGCGCCAGCGGTAACGGGCCCTGGTGCTGGAACAGGGCGGCCAGGGTTTGCCCGCTGTATTCGCGCATCACATAGTACAAATGCTGGCGCCCGCTGGCCGGATGGACTTCAGGAAACGCCCGTCCGGCCACCCGGCGCAGAAACCACTCCTCCGAAAGCAATGCCTGGGCGGCGTCGTTGTCATCATCGTGGCCTGGGGGCAGGGTTTTCAGCAGCCAGGGTTGCTGCTGGGTGTCGCGTACCCGGTACAGCAACGACTGGCGACTTTGCGCCAGCACACTTTCCACCTGCCAGCCTTCAAAGGATTGCCCAGCCTTCAGGGGCGGCGGCAATGGCCATTGCTGCAACTGCACCAGCGCATCGCCCAGGGTCGCCGCGCCGAGCTGGTCAATGCGCACCAGCAAGGCGCTGGCATTGTCCTGGCTACCTGCCAGGTGGGCGGCACTGACCAGCGTATTCACGGCAAGGTTAAGGTCAGCCTGTTCGCGCAGGATCGCACGGATGCTGTGATCGGCCAGGGTCGACCACACGCCATCGCTGAGCAGCAGGAAACATTCGCCCTGGCGCAGTTCACCGTCGAGAAAGTCCACCACCAGATGCTGATCCAGGCCCAGGGCGCGCTTGAGCACATGCTGCATGCCCGGTTGCTCCCAGACATGCTCTTGAGTGATGCGCTGCAACTCGCCATCGAACCAGCGATACACCCGGCAGTCGCCGACGTGGGCCAGGGTAAAGCGCTGACCACGAAACACCACGGCGCTGAGGGTGGTCAACAACGGCTGGCCGCCGCCATTGGCCTGCAGCCAGCGGTTCTGGGCCAGCAACAGCCGGTCCAGGGCCTGGGCCACGCTCCAGGTCTGCGGCGTGGCGTAGTAGTCCAGGGCCAGGGCCTGCAAGGTCGAGCGCGCGGCCAGGCCACCGTCGGCACATTGGCTGACGCCGTCGGCGATAGCACACAGGTAGCCTTTGCTCGCGGCCAACTCCAGGGCCGGGGTGACCAGGCGCAGGGCGTCCTGGTTTTCTTCCCGTGGCCCGATGGCGCTGGCCTGGGCAAAGCTCAGTTGCAGGCTCATCAGACCCGCGCTGCGGTGACGGCAGCCGAACCCCAAGTGGTCCTCCAGCGCCGCTTCACGCCATACAGGCCGAACCACGCCAGCACGCCCAGGCTGGCGAACAGCCACAATGCCAACTGGTAGCTACCGGTGCTTTGTTTAATTGCGCCCATGCCCGCTGCCAGGGCGAAGCCGCCGATGCCGCCGGCCATGCCGATCAGCCCGGTCATCACACCAATCTCCCGGCGAAAACGCTGCGGTACCAGTTGGAATACCGCGCCGTTGCCGGCCCCCAGGCCGAGCATGGTGCATACGAACAGCGCCAGTGCGGCGTAGGAACTGGGCAGGTTGAAACCCACGGCAGCGATGCACACGGCCGCTACGCCGTACATGCCCAGCAGCGTGCGGATCCCGCCGAAACGGTCAGCCAGGGCACCGCCCAGAGGGCGCATCAGGCTACCGCCGAACACGCAGGCGGCGGTGTAGTAACCGGCGGTGACCGGGCTCAGGCCATATTGGTCGTTGAAGTAGCCGGGCAGGGCGCTGGCCAGGCCGATAAAACCGCCGAAGGTCACGCTGTAGAAGAACATGAACCACCAACTGTCGCGGTCACCCAGGGCCTTGAAATAGTCGGCCATGGATTTGGCTTTTGGCCGTTCGGGGGCGTTGCGCGCCAGCCAGGCGAAGACGATCAGGGTCAGGATCAACGGGATCAGGGCAAAGCCGAACACATTGCTCCAGCCAAATGCGGCGGCGATCAACGGCGCCAGCAGCGCGGCAAACACGGTGCCGGAGTTGCCGGCCCCGGCGATGCCCATGGCCTTGCCTTGGTGCTCGGCGGGGTACCACTGGGACGCCAGCGGCAGGGCAACGGCAAACGAGGCACCGGCCATACCGAGGAACAGCCCCAGCAGCAGCGCCTGTTCATAGCTGTGGATCCCCAGCTTCCAGGCAAAGAACAGCGCCACAATCACGATCACCTGGCCAATCAGCCCGGCGGTCTTGGGCGACAGCTTGTCGGCCAGCATGCCCATCAAGAAGCGCAGGATCGCCCCCGCCAGGATCGGCGTAGCAACCATCAGCCCGCGTTGCTGGGTGGTCAGTTGCAGGTCGGCGGCGATCTGTACCGCCAGTGGGCCCAATAGGTACCAGACCATGAAACTCAGGTCGAAATACAAGAACGCGGCAAACAAGGTCGGGGTGTGCCCGGATTTCCAGAAGCTTGATTTCATCACGCACCTCACGATTGGGGATCTTGTAGAAGGCCTGGTGATGGAACGGCCAGCAAAAGCCGCCCCACCAAAACGAAAAAACGCCGCCACCGGGTTTGTGTATGCAAACCGGATGTGCGACGTCTTTGTCGTGGAGGGGCAACCGCCGTTGGCTACCTGTGATGTTTACATAGCAAGTCTTGCGCCAACCGTGACACCGCTATCTCAGCCCAACAACTCACTCATGGCAATAATCTGCTCGGCCACCTGGATCAGCTTCTGCTGGCGGCTCATGGCCTGGCGGCGCATCAGGGTGTAGGCCTGTTCCTCATTGCAGTCTTTCATCTTCATTAATAGGCCCTTGGCCAGTTCGATGCGCTTGCGTTCTGCCAGTTGCTGGTCGCGGGCTATGAGCTGCGCGCGCAAGGCCTGGTCGCTCTCGAAACGGGCCATGGCCACATCGAGGATCGGTTGCAGGCGCTGGGCCTGGATGCCTTCGACGATATAGGCGCTGACCCCGGACTTGATCGCCTGGCGCATCACGCCGGGGTCATGTTCGTCGGTAAACATCACGATGGGTCGGGGCTGGTCGCGGCTGACCAGCACCACTTGCTCCATCACATCGCGGCCGGGTGACTCGGTATCGATCAGAATCACGTCCGGGCGCACCGTTTCGACGCGCGCCGGCAGGTCGATGATCAGGCCGGACTCGTCGATCACTTCAAAGCCGGCCTCGGTCAGCGCGCTCTTGAGGCGCCCGACTTTGCGCGGGGTGTCGTTGATCAGCAGGATTCGCAACATGGGTCGGTCTCCCATCAGCGCAAGGCGTGGCGGACGACATCGTCGGCCAGGGCATGCAGGCGGAAGCTGCGGGCATAGGCGGCCGGGTCCGAGCCATCCCAGACCTTGCCGTCGATCAATTGGCTGCTGCGCATTTCCTCGCCCCAGGCGGCGACGCCCACGGCTGTCGCGGCCTGGCGATAGATATCCAGTTGTTGCACCTGGCGAGCAACGGCAAGGTAGTCGGGGTCTTCACGCAGCAGGCCCCAGCGGCGAAATTGGGTCATGAACCACATGCCGTCGGACAGATAAGGCAGATTGACCTCGCCACCCGCGTGGAAGCGCAGTGCGTGGGCGTCCTGCCAGTGATTGCCCAAGCCGTCGTTATACAGGCCTAACAGGCGCGGCTCGATGCAGTCGAGTGGGGCGTCCAGGTAGTCCCCGGCACTGAGCAGTTGCGCAGTGGAGCGGCGGTTCTCGATGCTGTCGTCGATAAAACGGCTGGCCTCCAGAACCGCCATCACCAGCACGCGTGCGGTGTTGGGGTATTGCTCGACAAACGCCTGGGTGCAGCCCAGGACTTTTTCCGGGTGGTCCGGCCAGATCGCCTGGCTGGTGGCAAGGGTGAAGCCCTGGTTCTGCTGCACCGCGCTGGCACACCAGGGTTCGCCGACGCACAGGCCATCGATCCGCCCGGCTTGCAGGTGCGCGACCATTTGCGGCGGTGGGACCACCACACTTTCGACATCGCGCAGCGGATGAATGCCCTGGCTGGCCAGCCAGTAATACAACCACATGGCGTGGGTGCCGGTAGGAAACGTCTGGGCGAAGGTGAGTTTTGTTCGGCTTTGGTGCACCTTGCGCTCCAGTGCCTCAGGACTGGTCACGCCCTGCTGTTGCAGGCCCTGGGACAGGTTGATGCCTTGGCCGTTCTGGTTCAGGCCCATCAGCACCGCCATGTCGGTCGGCGCGACGCCGCCGATGCCCAGGTGGACCGCATAGATCAGGCCGTACAGGCTGTGGGCGGCGTCCAGTTCGCCGCTGACCAGCTTGTCCCGCAGGCCGGCCCAGGATGACTGGCGCTTGAGGTTCAATGTCAGGCCGTACGGTTGGGCAAACCCCTGTGTCGCCGCGACCACCAGCGAAGCGCAGTCGCTCAGGGCCATGAAGCCCAGGTCGAGGCTGCTCTTTTCCGGGGCATCGCTGCCGTTGACCCAGGCCAGGGGATTGGTTGCCTGGCTGTTGCCGACCTGATCACTCATCAACACCTACCTTCTGTGTGAAAAAGGCGTCGTTCCGTAGGGTGGCTTGCAAGCCTCCTGCCGGTAACGACGCCTTTGTCTTTGCGCCCGTTCCGTCATTGGTACGGGCCGCCATAGCCAAGGCAAAGCAAGGCACATGCCACGGTGTGCAAGTGGGCACTGGAAGGTCAGAATTTCATCAAGATTGCACTACGGGGGCCTTTCACTATGGCGCTCCTTCATGCAAGACCATTCAGGAATCCCCCGCGTGCTCCTTGACCGATATGCCGCAGCGACCTGCCGGGCCTTTTTGCAGCGCTGGTTGCTTGGCGGGCTGTTGCTGCTCAATGCCCTGCCTGTGGCGGGCGAGTCCTACCTGGTGTGGAACGAGAGCCTGCAGGGCTTCTTCTCCCGGCTCGCGGTGCCCCTGGGCCAGCCCATCGTGGTCAGCAAGCTGGCGGCGGGTAAGCGTATTACCGGGCAGTTTGATTTTGCCGACCCGCAAGCGGTCCTGGAGACCGTGGTGTTGCAGCACGAACTGATCTGGTACAGCGACGGCCAGGTGCTGCATCTCTACGACGCCAGCGAGGCCAAGAGCTCCGGGGTAACCCTGCGGCACATGACTGTCGACCGGTTGCGCAAAGTCATGCGGCGCTCGGGACTCGACGAGGCGCGCTACCCCATTCGCAAGGCCGGTCCTCGATTGTTTTATGTGTCCGGGCCTGCCAATTATGTCGATCACGTATTGCGCCTGGCCCAGCTCATGGATCGCCAGCGTCCAGCGCGCCGGCAGGCGTTGCCCGGCGTCGGTGTTGTCCAGGTGCTTAATGCTGACGTCGCGGACCATCAGTACGACAGAGGGGCGCAAACGATCACCGTGCCCGGCATGGCGACGATGGTCGAGCGGCGGCTTGCCGAGCTTGGGCGCAAGGCCGGTGCGGGCGCTGCGGTCATCGCCTACCCGCAGCTCAACAGCCTGTTGATCAAGGGCAGTGAACAGCAGTTGAAACTTATCAAAACGCTGGTGACTGAGTTGGATAACCCTGCGCCTGCCGTGGTCGAGGGGCGCGTCGCTTCGGTCCCCCTGAGCACCGAGCAGTACGAGCGTGTACGACGCGCATTTGCACGGGTAGCCGAGCAGTAAAGCGAGGCGCAAGGGCTGGTGTCGTACAGGCTTCGAAAGGTCCTACGCGATACTCCTGGAAAACTTCGAAGCAGCGGGCTTTTTCCTAGCGTGAAATTGGCTGCGGGTTTTTATAGTCGCGACATCTCCCAGGCGGTGCGATATGTCCGCAGACAGGTATAGAGGTTTAAATGGTTGTTGCAATTGAGGGCTTGATGATGGCGTCCCTCGTCTTTGGGCAGTGGACGTTGCAAGGGGATGGCAGGCTGACCACCCAAGGGCGCGATGTTCAATTGCCGCCCAAAGAGTGTCATGTCTTGCGCCTCTTGCTGGCCACGCCCGGCATGCTGGTCACCAAGGACTGGTTGCTGGAGCAGGTGTGGCCCGATATCGATATCGCCGAAGAATCCCTGACCCGGTGCATCTACTCGTTGCGCAAGCAATTGCAGAGTGACCGGGGCTTGATTGCGACGGTGTATGGCCGCGGTTATCGCTTCAATGGCAGGGTACGGATGGTTGAGCTGCCTGGCCAGGCAGCGCGAACTGCGGGGACACCACCGCGTTTTTGCCCGGCCTGTGGATGGGGCGCCGAAGTGGATGTCGACCTGGCATGAAGCGGGCCTGTTGGCTGGGGCTGCTGTTCATCGTGGGCGTGGCAAGTGAGGCCAGGGCTTATTGCTGGGCAGAGGCTGCTCGCCAATACGATATCGAGCCGCAACTGTTGCAGGCGATTGCTGTCGTAGAGTCCGGCTACCGCGCCGAGGCCATGAACTACAGCAATACCAATGGCTCCCGTGATATTGGCCTGATGCAAATCAACAGCATTCATTTGCCGCGCCTGCTCAAGCAGGGGATTACCGAGCAGCGGTTGCTGGATGAGCCGTGCCTGTCGGTGGAAGTGGGGGCGTCGATCCTGGCCGACTTCATCAAGCAGTTCGGCTACAACTGGACCGCCGTAGGTGCCTATAACGTCGGGCCCGGGGCAGGGGCCGAGCGTGATGCACTGCGCCTGCGTTATGCGCAGAAGATCTGGAGCCGTTATGAAGAGTTGATGGCCCATGGCAGTGGATGATCGACCGGCGGTGTGTCACGCCTCGCACGGACTCGCCACCCCGGCTATAATCGCCGCCACCTTTCGCCGCCATCCGAGTCAAGCCCGCCCATGTATACCCTGGCCCGCCAGCTGTTGTTCAAACTCTCCCCGGAAACTTCCCACGATCTGTCCCTGGACCTGATCGGCGCGGGCGGCCGCCTGGGGCTCAATGGCCTGGTGTGCAAGGCGCCGGCGAAAATGCCGGTCTCGGTGATGGGGCTCGATTTCCCCAACCCGGTTGGCCTGGCGGCTGGCCTGGACAAGAACGGCGCGGCCATCGATGGCTTTGCGCAGTTGGGGTTCGGTTTTGTCGAGATCGGCACGGTCACGCCGCGTCCGCAGCCGGGCAATCCCAAGCCGCGCATTTTCCGCCTGCCGGAAGCCGAGGCGATCATCAATCGCATGGGCTTCAACAACCTGGGCGTTGACCATCTGCTGTCACGGGTGCAGGCCGCCAAGTACAAGGGCATCCTGGGGATCAACATCGGCAAGAACTTCGATACCCCGGTTGAACGTGCGGTGGATGACTACCTGACTTGCCTGGACAAGGTTTACGCCCATGCCAGCTATGTAACGGTCAACGTCAGTTCCCCCAACACCCCGGGCCTGCGTAGCCTGCAGTTTGGCGACTCCCTCAAGCAACTGCTCGAAGCCCTGCGCCAGCGCCAGGAAGACCTGGCGGTACGGCATGGCAAGCGTGTGCCGTTGGCGATCAAGATCGCCCCGGACATGAGCGACGAAGAAACCGTGCTGGTGGCCCAGGCCCTGGTGGATTCGGGGATGGATGCGGTGATTGCCACCAACACCACGCTCAGCCGTGTAGGCGTTGAAGGCCTGGCCTACGGTGATGAGGCCGGTGGGCTGTCCGGTGCGCCGGTACGCGACCAGAGTACCCATATCGTCAAGGTGCTGGCGGCCGAGTTGGCCGGGCGTCTGCCGATCATCGCCGTGGGCGGGATCACCGAAGGCCGGCACGCAGCAGAGAAAATCGCTGCGGGTGCAAGCCTGGTGCAGTTGTATTCCGGGTTTATCTACAAGGGGCCGGCGCTGATTCGCCAGTCGGTGGACGCCATTGCGGCCTTGCCCAAATCCTGAACCCATAAAAAAGGGCTCCTCGAAGGAGCCCCTGGGCCGAAGCCCGCCGCCCGGATGGGGCGTGCGTGGTTAAGTCGTTACATTCTTCAAGGTGGTTGTCGGAATTAAGTGCCCTGATTAGCCGACGGCGTGAAGTTCGTTGAGTCTGTGGATCCCCGCAGTGCCGGTCATACCGTCCCAGTTGTCGCCGCGTCCTTCGCGCCACCCGTTAATCCAGGCCTGGCGTACCGACGGTAGAGTAAATGGGCAAAGCTCACGGGATTTGCCATGAACGCCATACTGATATCCGCGTAAAAATGCTCTTTCCAACGGATCACGCTTAAGTCTTCTCATAGGGTGTTTCCCTCACTTGTTGACTGTCTTGATATCCTTCGACCTCATCCGAGGCCGGGCAGAGTTTTTCTGCCGTTGGTGTGGCTCGCTGCCGGCGTGGCGAGCCGATGTGTCAGCGTCGTTGCGGCGCTGACCTGTGTTGAGTTCTAACCAATAGGTCACATGGATTCAATGATCGTTTTGTCATAAGCACGTAACGATAACGATGCTATAGCCATAAGCTGGGATGGCTTTTCGCCCCATTTATTGGGCAAAGCCAGCTATGATGTGCCCTGTAAAGAGGATGGGTTTAATCCTTTAGTGAGAATACCCGCCGCTTGCAGTCGGTTATTATTCGACGAAGGGTCGGAATATTTCCTTTTGTTGCGCGAATTATCTCTCTGCCCTGGCAATCAAGGCCTACAGGTCTGGACACCGGGGTGGAACGGCACACATTCGTGCCACGCGAGCGCTCTTCAAGAAAAGCGCTTGATTGAAAACCGAACGCGCGATGCGTCGCCCGTTCATTTATTGCTGAAAAGCCTGGAATGCCCATGTCGGACCGTTACGAACTCTTCCTCACCTGCCCCAAGGGCCTCGAAGGCCTGCTGATCGAGGAAGCCGTCGGGCTTGGCCTTGAAGACGCCCGCGAGCACACCTCGGCCGTGCGCGGCATGGCCGACATGGAAACCGCCTACCGCCTGTGCCTCTGGTCGCGCCTGGCCAACCGCGTGTTATTGGTACTCAAGCGCTTCCCGATGAAGGATGCCGAAGACCTGTACCACGGCGTGCTGGATATCGAATGGCAAGACCATATGGTCCCGGATGGCACCCTCGCGGTGGAATTCAGCGGCCATGGCTCGGGCATCGACAACACCCACTTCGGCGCGCTGAAGGTCAAGGATGCGATTGTCGACAAGCTGCGCACCCCGACCGGCGAACGCCCGTCCATCGACAAGATCAACCCCGACCTGCGCATTCACCTGCGCCTGGACCGTGGCGAAGCGATCCTCTCCCTCGACCTGTCCGGCCACAGCCTGCACCAGCGCGGCTACCGCCTGCAGCAAGGTGCAGCGCCGTTGAAGGAAAACCTCGCGGCGGCGATTCTGATTCGTGCCGGCTGGCCGCGCATTGCTGCAGAAAACGGCGCACTGACGGACCCGATGTGCGGCGTCGGTACCTTCCTGGTGGAGGGTGCGATGATTGCCGCCGACATGGCGCCCAACCTCAATCGCGAGCAGTGGGGCTTCACCGCCTGGCTCGGTCACGTGCCTGCCCTGTGGAAAAAACTGCATACCGAGGCCAGCGAGCGTGCGGCCATCGGCATGAACAAGCCACCACTGTGGATCCGTGGCTACGAAGCTGACCCGCGCTTGATCCAGCCCGCGCGCAACAACATCGAGCGCGCCGGCCTGAGCCACTGGATCAAGATCTACCAGGGCGAAGTCGGCACCTTCGAACCGCGCCCGGACCAGAACCAGAAAGGCCTGGTCATCTGCAACCCGCCGTACGGCGAGCGCCTGGGTGATGAAGCCAGCCTGCTGTACCTCTACCAGAACCTCGGCGAGCGTCTGCGCCAGGCGTGCATGGGCTGGGAGGCGGCGGTGTTCACCGGCGCCCCGGACCTGGGCAAGCGCATGGGCATCCGCAGCCACAAGCAGTATTCGTTCTGGAACGGCGCCTTGCCGTGCAAGCTGCTGCTGATCAAGGTCAACCCGGACCAGTTCGTCACTGGCGAGCGTCGTACCCCGGAACAGCGTCAGGCCGAACGTGAGCAAGCCGCTTACGATCAGGCCCCGACCGAGCCGCAAGAGCGTCAGTACAACAAGAACGGTAACCCGATCAAACCTGTACCGGCACCGGCTCCGGTGGTCGAACAGGCGCGCTTGAGCGAAGGCGGGCAGATGTTTGCCAACCGTCTGCAAAAGAATCTCAAGCTGCTGGGCAAGTGGGCCAAGCGCGAAGGTGTCGATTGCTACCGTGTGTACGATGCCGATATGCCGGAATACTCCATGGCTATCGACCTGTACCACGACTGGGTGCATGTGCAGGAATACGTGGCGCCCAAGTCCATCGACCCGGAAAAAGCCTCGGCGCGCATGTTTGATGCCCTGGCCGCGATTCCCCAGGCGTTGAACATCGACAAGAGCCGTGTGGTGGTCAAGCGCCGCGAGCGCCAGAGTGGCACCAAGCAGTACGAGCGCCAGAGCGCCCAGGGCAAGTTCACTGAGGTCAGCGAAGGCGGGGTGAAGCTGCTGGTCAACCTGACCGACTACCTGGATACCGGCCTGTTCCTCGATCACCGCCCGATGCGCATGCGCATCCAGAAAGAAGCCGCCGGCAAGCGCTTCCTCAACCTGTATTGCTACACCGCCACCGCCAGTGTGCACGCGGCCAAGGGCGGTGCGCGCAGCACCACCAGCGTCGACTTGTCGAAAACCTACCTGGACTGGGCGCGCCGCAACCTGTCGCTCAATGGCTTCTCTGACAAGAACCGCCTGGAGCAGGGTGACGTGATGGCCTGGCTGGAAGCCAGCCGTGATGAGTTCGACCTGATCTTCATTGACCCGCCGACCTTCTCCAACTCCAAGCGCATGGAAGGCGTGTTCGACGTTCAACGCGATCACGTGCAACTGCTCGACTTGGCCATGGCGCGTCTGGCGCCGGGCGGGGTGTTGTATTTCTCCAACAACTTCCGCAAGTTCCAGTTGGAAGACAACCTGGGCGAGCGCTATGCCGTCGAGGAAATCAGCGATAAAACCATTGATCCGGATTTTGCCCGTAACGCGAAAATCCATCGTGCCTGGAAAATCACCGCACGCTGATCGACCTTGATGCTGCAGGCCTGGATTTTTCCGGGCTTGCGGCTTTTTGCACTGGTCAAAACTGGACCCGATGGCTATAACTAATCACCTAGCCAAAGTGGCGCTCCTGCACGCTGGTGTTTCGAGTTTTGCCTATGCCGTTGCAAGCCGTCCGCCCGAAAATACTGGGATTTATCAGCGAACAGGCGTCGGCTTGGCTGGTGGCATTGGTGGTCTTGCTGGTGGGGGTGGCACTCACCGCCGTGCTGGCGCTGACCACGGCCGATGTTTATCAGCAGCAGGTTCGCCAGCGGTTCCAGTTGCTGGTCAATGAGCGCTACATTCGTCTGGAAGAGCGTTTTGAAGACCAGGAACAGCGCCTTGGCAGCCTGCGACGCTTTTTCGTCAACTCCCATAATGTTTCCCGCGAAGATTACGATGGGTTCGCCCAACCGCTGCTGTTGCGTGCGCGTGCCTACGCCTGGGCGCCACGTATCTTTCACGATCAGCGCCAGGCTTTCGAACAACAGGTGTCACTCCAGCGTGGCATGGCGTTTTCCATTCGAGAGCTGAACGAAGCCGGGACCCTCGTGCCTGCGGGCGAGCGCGACGAATACGTGCCGGTGTTGTACAGCCAGACCCAGAGCCTGCTCGGCTCACCCTTGGGGTTTGACCTGCTCTCCCAGCCACTGCGCCGCTCGACGATAGAGCGCGCGTACCGTTCCGGGGCCATTGCGGTGTCCCAACCCATGTCGCTGGTGGGCGTGGAACCGGCGTATGCCACGGGGGTGTTGCTGGTCGCTCCGGTCACGCGACCGCCCACCGCGCAAATGCCCTACAGCGAACCCTATGGTTTTGTCATGGCGGTTATCAGCATGCGCCAATTGGTGGCCGACGGTTTGCCCAAGCCCTCGCGGGACAACCTGGTGATGCAGATTGTCGATACCTCAGATACGCAACAGCGGGTGCTGTATGAGTCGGACAATGCGGTGGGCGATAGCAGCCTGAAGGCGATCCGCCGGCTGACCCTGGGCGATCATGTCTACGCCCTGAGCCTGCGCCCCAGCCAGGTGTTTGAGCAGGCCAATCGTTCCTCGGTCACCAGCATCCTGGCCATGGGCAGTTTGCTCAGTCTGCTGCTCAGTGCCTTGCTCTACGTACTGGTCAGCCAGCGTCAGCGGGCGGTGCGGCTGGTGCAGCAGCGCACGGGGCAATTGCATCAGCGCGAGTATGAATTGCGCGGGGCCCACGCCCAGTTGCGCAGTGTGCTCAACGCCGCGACCCAGGTGGCGATCATTGCCACGGACCTGCGCGGCGTGATCAATACCTTCAATGCAGGTGCCGAGCAGATGTTGGGTTACCAGGCCGAGCAGGTGCTCGGCCACATGACCCTCGAAAGCCTGCACCTGGCACCCGAGCTGGAGGCCCGGGCCGCGCAGTTGAGCCAGGTCCTCGGTAAACGCATCATGCCAGGCCAGGCGATGCTGGTGGAGGGCTCCGACAGCCTGCATGAAGCTCGGGAATGGACGTTGGTGCGCCACGATGGCAGCCAGTTGACCGTGAATATGCTGGCAACGGCATTGCTTGACGATCATGGCTTGTGGATCGGGCACCTGGCGATCTGTCTGGATGTCACCGAGCAGAAGCGCGCCTATGAGGCCCTGGCGGCGCGGGATCGCCTGTTGAAAAAACTCAGTGCCCATGTGCCGGGCGGGATCTTCCAGTTCACCCTGGAGCCCAACGATAACTGGCGGTTTATCTACGCCAGCGACGGCATTCGCGATATCTATGAAATCGATCCGGGGCTGCTGCAGCAGGATGCCAAGCAAGTCTTCGAACGCATTCATCCCCTGGACGCTGAACGCATCCGTGCGTCCATCCGCTTGTCAGCGCTGCAATTGAGCCAATGGCGTGAAGAATATCGGGTGCAACTACCAGGCCGGGGCCTGCGCTGGATCCGTGGCGAGGCGACGCCGGAAGAATTACCCGGCGGCGGTACGTTATGGCATGGCTATGTGTCGGATATCTCCGATCTCAAGCGGGTGGAGGAAGAGCTGCGCGCGCTGTCCATCACCGACTCGTTGACGGGTATCCATAATCGTCGCTACTTCCAGGACCGATTGAAGGCCGAGATGAGTCGGGTTCGGCGTACCTCGGGCACATTGGCGGTGATCATGCTGGATATCGATCACTTCAAGCGCATCAATGACCGGCATGGGCACGCAGTAGGGGATGGGGTATTGCAGGAGCTGTGCCGGCGAATCGCCCAGCGCTTGCGCCGTAGCGATGTGTTCTGCCGCCTGGGCGGCGAAGAATTCATGGTGCTGTGCCCGAACACCGATGGCGCGCAGGCCTACAGCCTGGCGGTTGAATTGTGGGAAGTGTTGCGCAGTACGCCGATCGAGAATGTCGGGACAGTGACGGCCAGCTTCGGCGTGGCCAGTTGGCGTATTGATGAGGGGGTGGATGGCTTGTTGCTGCGCGCGGACTCGGCGGTGTATGCGGCCAAGCAGGCGGGGCGGGACCGGGTTGAGGCAGAACGCTTGCCTGTGTGAGCGCCGCATACCTAATGTGGGAGCGAGCAAGCCCGCTCCCACATTTAGTCCGTAGCGGTTTTTAAAGGTGGGTAAGCCAACCGTTCTATAGACCCGGAGCCGCGGCCGCCAGCTTCGGCTGGCGATACAGATCCAGCAGCACCTGGTCCAGCACCGACGATGCACCCCACGGCTTCGGATCGTTGAGAATCGCCACTACCGCCCAGGTATTGCCATTGTTGTCACGGCTGAAGCCGGCAATCGCACGCACCGTGTTCAGGGTGCCAGTCTTGACGTGGGCTTCGCCGCGCAGGGCCGTGGTTTTCAGGCGCTTGCGCATGGTGCCGTCACTGCCGGCAATCGGCATCGAGCTGATGAACTCTGCGGCATACGGGCTTCTCCAGGCGGCTTGCAGCATGGTCGCCATTTCCCGGGCGCTCACGCGCTCGGCACGGGACAGGCCGGAGCCGTTTTCCATCACCAGGTGCGGTGCGGTAATGCCCTTTTTCGCCAGCCACTGACGAACCACGCGCTGGGCGGCCCTGGCGTCGTCGCCGTCGGCATCGGTGCGGTATTGCGCGCCGAGGCTGAGGAACAGTTGCTGGGCCATGGTGTTGTTACTGTATTTGTTGATGTCGCGGATGATCTCCGCCAGGTCCGGGGAGAACGCCCGGGCCAGGACCTTGGCGGTTTTCGGCACTGGGGCCAGCACGTCGCGGCCCTGGATAGTGCCACCCAGCTCTTTCCAGATCGCCCGCACGGCACCGGCGGTGTAGGTGGCATGGTCGAGCAGCGACAGATACGTCTGCGAGCTGCAGCCGTCGCCCAACTGGCCGCTGACCGTCACGGTGACGCTGCCATCGGCGGCAGTGACCGGGTTGTAGCGCACGTCACCGGTGCATTGCTTGGCGTTGGTGGCTTTGACCTGATTGTCGATCTGGATGCTGGCAATCGGCGGTTCGACCGAGACCAACACCCTTCCTGAATCATTGCGGGTCACGAAGCGCAGGGCCTTGAGGTTGACCAGCAGGGCGTCCGGCTTGACCAGAAATGGCTTGTTCGCGTCGTTGCCGTCGTCGTTGAACTCTGGCAGTTGCGGCTGGATAAAGAAGCCGCGGTCCAGCACCAGGTCGCCGGTGACTTGCTGTACGCCATTGGCACGCAGGTCACGCATCAGCAGCCAGAGTTTCTCCATGTTCAGCTTGGGGTCACCGCCGCCCTTGAGGTACAGGTTGCCCCGCAGGACACCGCCGCTGAGAGTGCCGTCGGTGTAGAACTCGGTTTTCCACTGATGGTTGGGCCCGAGCATTTCCAGGGCGGCGTAGGTGGTGACCAGCTTCATGGTCGAAGCCGGGTTGACCGAAACGTCGGCGTTGAACACCGTGGCGGTGCCGGGCCCATTGAGCGGAATCATCACCAGGGACAGCGCATTGTTTTGCAGTTTGGCTTTCTGCAGGGCTTCCTGGACTTTAGGTGGCAGGGTGGTATTGATCGGGGCAGCGGTGACGGAGAGCGCCAGGGGCAAAAGGAAACTGGCGAGTAACAATGGACGCAAGGATTTGATCATAAGAAGTAAGACCCTACTGCTGAGGAGGGTGAATATGGCGGGGGTTATGTAAGAAAATCCCCCAGTGGTCATGAAAGTGTCGGCATTATGCCCCAAGGTGGGGCTACTTGTGCCTCAACGATAGCTGCAAATGATGGTTTTTTTCGCGGGTTCATGCCACCCGTCTTGGATAGCCGGGCAATTGCCGCCTTAAACTGGTAGAGTGCCGGCCGTTAATACTTAAGAGGATTGTTCCAATGGCGACTAACCGTTCCCGGCGTCTGCGCAAAAAACTGTGCGTTGATGAATTTCAAGAGCTGGGTTTCGAACTGAACCTGGATTTCAAAGAAGGTTTGGACGACGAAGCGGTTGACGCTTTCCTCGACGCCTTCCTGACCGAAGCGATGGATGGCAATGGCCTGGACTACGTGGGCGGCGACGACTTCGGTCTGGTTTGCAAAGCCACCCGTGGTTCGGTTACCGCTGAGCAGCGTGCAGCTGTTGAAGCGTGGCTCAAGGCTCGCCCAGAGCTGACCCGCGTTGAAGTCAGCGAACTGCTGGACGCCTGGCACCCAGAAAAGCCGATCAACCCGGCTGTCTGATGTCATGAAAAAGCGACCCGCCCGGGTCGCTTTTTCGTTTCAGGGTAATTATCAGGCCTTGCGCCAGTTCAGAATCACCAGCGTCAACACCCCCGCGACAATCCCCCAGAATGCCGAACCGATGGAAAACAGCGTCAACCCCGACGCCGTGACCATAAAGGTGACCAGCGCGGCTTCCCGTTCCTTGGGCTCATTCATGGCAATGCTCAGGCCATTGATGATCGAGCCAAACAACGCCAATGCGGCGATCGACAGCACCAGCTCCTTGGGCAGCGCTGCGAACAAGGCCGCCAACGTGGCGCCAAACACTCCGGCAAACCCGTAGAAAATCCCGCACCAGACCGCCGCGGTATAGCGCTTGTTGCGGTCCTCATGGGCATGCGACCCGGTGCAGATAGCGGCGCTGATCGCGGCCAGGTTGATACCGTGGGAGCCGAACGGGGCCAGCACCAGCGAGGCCAGGCCCGTGGTGGTGATCAGCGGCGAGGCCGGCACGTTGTAGCCGTCGGCGCGCAATACCGCGATCCCTGGCATGTTCTGCGAGGTCATCGCCACCACAAACAGCGGGATGCCGATGCTGATGGTCGCGGCCAGGGAAAAGTGTGGGGTGGTCCATACCGGCGTCGCCACTTCCAGGCTGAACCCGCTGAAATCCAGCAGCCCCATCAGCCCGGACAAGGCGGTGCCGATCAGCAGGGCGGCCAGCACCGCATAACGGGGCGACAGGCGCTTGATGATCAGATAGGTGAAGAACATGCCCAGCACTAGGGCAGTGCGGTGCTGCGCGGCGACGAAAATCTCGCTGCCGATCTTGAACAGAATCCCGGCCAGCAGCGCGGCGGCAAGCGAGGCGGGAATCTTCTTCACCAGCTTTTCAAAGCTGCCGGTGAGGCCGCAGATCGTCACCAGTACCGCGCAGGTGATGTAGGCGCCGATGGCTTCGCCATAGCTGACCCCGCCCAGGCTGGTGATCAACAGTGCTGCGCCTGGGGTCGACCAGGCGATAGTGATCGGCGTGCGGTAACGCAGGGACAGGCCGATGCTGCACACCGCCATGCCGATGGAGATCGCCCAGATCCACGAGGAAATCTGTGCGCTGGTGAGGCCGGCAGCCTGGCCGGCCTGGAACATCAGCACCAGGGAGCTGGTGTAGCCGGTCATCATGGCGATGAAGCCGGCAACGATGGCCGAAGGCGAAGTATCGGCCAAAGGGCGCAGGGGCGCCTGGGTCGCGTCGGTCATGGAAAAGTCTTCCTTGTACCCGGCACCCTGTAGGAGCCGGCTTGCCGGCGAAGACCGTCAACGATGACACGGGCATTCTGGAGGAACGCGGCGCTCTCGGGTTCTTCGCGAGCAAGCTCGCTCCTACAGGGGGGGTGATTGATGATTGTGGGAAATCGTGGAATCAAGCCTAAACTCAAACGTAACTGACTGTTGCAATACAGCCGGCTACGCAAACAGCCGTACAGTGTGTTGGCGCAACGGGTTGTGTACAATGTGCGCTGTTTTTACGCGATACTTGCCAGCGACCCTCTGTGCCGTATTACAGTCAACGTCAATTCGCCGCCGTTCTCCCGACCCGAGTGCCCATGAACGAACAGTTGCAGCCCCTCAAGAAACAGCCGCGAGCCGGTAAGGCCGGTCGCAGTGGAACCCAGGACGATATCGTCTACGCGCATATCTTCGAGGCCATCCTCGAACAACGCCTGGCGCCCGGCACCAAATTGAGTGAAGAGGCACTGGGCGAAATCTTTGGCGTCAGCCGCACTATCATTCGCCGTGCACTCTCGCGCCTGGCCCATGAAGGTGTGGTGTTGCTGCGCCCCAATCGTGGCGCCGTGGTAGCCAGCCCGAGTGTCGAGGAGGCCCGCCAAGTGTTCATGGCGCGGCGCCTGGTAGAGCGGGCCATCACCGAATTGGCGGTGCAACATGCCACGGCCGAAGAATTGGCCGCGCTGCGTCAGATGGTCAATGATGAGCGCGACAGCTTCTCACGCGGTGATCGTGGGGCCGGCATCCGGCTTTCTGGCGAGTTCCACCTCAAGCTGGCCGAGGCGGCGAAGAATGCACCGCTGATCAGCTTCCAGCGCAGCCTGGTGTCCCAGACCTCGCTGATCATCGCCCAGTATGAAAGCGGCAACCGCTCACACTGTTCCTACGATGAGCACACCCAGTTGATCGACGCGATCGAAGCTCGGGATGCGGTGCTGGCGGTGGACCTGATGATGCATCACATGGATCACATCGACAGCAAGCTCAACCTCGATGAGGAAAGTGCGTCGGATGATTTGCATGCGGTGTTCTCGCATTTGCTGCAGACCAAGAAACCAGGGCGCTCCTCTGTAAAACTGTAAACCCGATCAAGCTGTGGGAGCGGGCTTGCTCCCACATTGGTTTTATGGCGGGCTTAAAATCAGCGTTGGTGTACCAACTGTCCCGCTGCATAGGTTTGCATCACTGCCCGATCATCCCCCAGCGTCATCAACACAAACAACGTCTCGGCAATGTTATTGGCCTGCTTCAAGCGATAGCTGAGCAGCGGCGTGGCGTTGTAGTCCAGTACCAAAAAGTCCGCATCGGTGCCCGGCTGCAGGGTGCCGATCTTGTCTTCCAGGCGCAGCGCTTTTGCACCGCCCAGGGTCGCCAGGTACAGCGATTTGAACGGGCTCAGGCGTGCGCCCTGCAATTGCATGACCTTGTAGGCTTCGTTCAGCGTCTGTAGCAGCGAGAAGCTGGTGCCCCCCCCCACGTCCGTGCCCAGGCCTACATTGAGCTGGTGCTTCTCGGCCATCGGCAGGTTGAACAAACCGCTGCCGAGGAAGAAGTTCGATGTCGGGCAGAACGCCACCGCCGAACCGGCTTCGGCCAGCCGCGCGCACTCGTCGTCGCACAGGTGTACGCCATGGGCGAATACCGAACGCTCCCCCAGCAGCTTGTAGTGGTCGTACACGTCCAGGTAGCCACTGCGCTCCGGGAACAGTTCCTTGACCCATTGCACTTCCTGCAGGTTTTCACTGATGTGGGTCTGCATGTACAGGTCTGGATATTCCCCCAGCAACTGCCCGGCGAGGGTCAACTGTTCAGGTGTGCTGGTAGGCGCGAAGCGCGGCGTCACCGCATAGTGCAAACGGCCCTTGCCGTGCCAGCGCTCGATCAGCGCCTTGCTTTCCTGGTAGCCGGATTCGGCGGTGTCGGTCAGGTAGTCCGGCGCATTGCGGTCCATCATCACCTTGCCGGCGATCATGCGCAGGTCGAGCTTCTCGGCCGCTTCAAAGAATGAATTTACCGATTGCGGATGCACGCTGCCGAACACCAGGGCGGTGGTGGTGCCGTTGCGCAGCAGTTCCTTGATAAAGATATCCGCGACTTCTTCGGCGTGGGCCTTGTCGGCGAACTGGCTTTCGCAAGGGAAGGTATAGGTGTTCAGCCAATCCAGCAGTTGTTCGCCGTAGGCACCAACCATGCCGGTTTGCGGCAGGTGGATATGGGTGTCGATCAGGCCGGGGGTGATCAGCGCATCCTGGTAATGGGTGATTTCGATATCGGCGTCCAGCGTCGGCAGCAGGTCGCTGGCATGCCCCAGGGCACTGATCTGGCCGTTGTCGATCACCAGCAGGCCATCTTCGAAATACTCATACGAGGCTTCGATCCCTACGATGGCGGGGTCGGCGAGGCTGTGCAGGATGGCAGCACGGTAGGCTTTGCGAGTCAAAGGCATGGTCGTCTCAATTGATAGCTTGGCTGCGGCGCGAAGCCGGCAGCAGTTTGGCAATGGGTTCGGCACTCGCGGTGTGCTGGCCGAAGTTGGCGTTATAGGTGGCGATGATCTCGCCGGCGATGGAGATGGCGATTTCCACCGGCAATTTGCCCTTCACCTCGGTGAGGCCCATGGGGCAGCGCATGCGTTGCAACTGTGCGGCCTCGAAGCCGCGCTCGCGCAGGCGGTGTTCAAACTTGACGCGCTTGGTCTGCGAGCCGATCAGGCCGAAGTAGGCAAAATCATTGCGCTTGAGCAGGGCGGCGGTCAGTTCCAGGTCGAGCTGATGATTGTGGGTCATGACGATGCAATAACTGCCGGCGGGCAGGTCGGCAATTTCATCCACCGGCTCTTCGCTGACGATTTTACGCACGCCCGGGGGGATATGCTCCGGGAATTCCTGTTCCCGCGAGTCAATCCAGCGCACCCGGCACGGCAGGCTCGCCAGCAGCGGCACCAGCGCGCGACCGACATGGCCGGCGCCGAATACGGCAATCTGTGCCTGCACCTGGCCCATGGGCTCGAACAGCAGCACGGTCACGCCGCCACAGCATTGGCCGAGGCTGGCCCCCAGGCTGAAGCGCTCCAGGTGGGTGTTGTGCTGGCCACGCACGAGCATGTCGCGGGCGATCTGCATCGCCTTGTATTCCAGGTGGCCGCCGCCGATGGTGTCGAAGGTGTGACTGGCGCTGACCACCATCTTGGAGCCTGAGTTGCGCGGCGTGGAGCCGAGCTCTTCGATGATGGTCACCAGCACGCAGGGTTCGCCCTGGGTTTGCAGGTTGGCGAGGGCGCTGATCCAGTTGTTCATGTCTACCTCAACATTTCTGTTGTCAGTTCGGCCGTCTTCGCGAGCAAGCCCGCTCCCACAGGGGAATGCATTCCAAATGTGGGAGCGGGCTTGCTCGCGAAGGCAGCACCTCGGTCTAGAGCGAAGCCATCTCGGCCTGTGCCTCAACCGCCTTCGCCGCCTGCAACTGGCGCATCTGCTCGCACCCCCACAACACCCGCTCCGGCGTGGCCGGCGCATCGATCTTCGGTTGATGGCGATAGTCACCCAGGCTCGCCACCGCATCCTTGATCGCGCACCACGAGGCAATCCCGAGCATGAACGGCGGCTCGCCCACGGCCTTGGAGTGGAACACCGTGTCCTCCGGGTTCTTGCGGTTTTCCACCAGCTTCACCCGCAAATCCAGCGGCATGTCCGCCACCGCCGGGATCTTGTAGCTGGCCGGGCCGTTGGTCATCAGCTTGCCCTTGTTGTTCCACACCAGCTCTTCCATGGTCAGCCAGCCCATGCCCTGGATAAAACCGCCCTCGACCTGGCCGATATCGATGGCCGGGTTCAGCGAGGCGCCCACATCATGGAGGATGTCGGTGCGCAGCATCTTGTATTCACCGGTCAGGGTATCGACGATCACTTCGCAGCAGGCCGCGCCGAAGGCGAAGTAGTAGAACGGCCGCCCTCGTGCCTGGCTGCGGTCATAGAAGATTTTCGGGGTTTTGTAGAACCCGGTGCTCGACAGCGAGACCTGGGCGAAATACGCCTGCTGGATCAGTTCCTCAAAGGTCAGGATCTGCTCACGCACCCGCACATGGCCGTTGTGGAACTCAACATCCGCCTCGCTGACGTCGTACTTGCGCGCGGCAAATTCCACCAGGCGCTGCTTGATGGTCTCGGCGGCATTCTGCGCGGCCTTGCCGTTGAGGTCGGCGCCGCTGGATGCGGCGGTCGGCGAGGTGTTGGGCACCTTGTCGGTGTTGGTCGCGGTGATCTGCACCCGGTCGATTTCCACCTGGAAGATCTCGGCCACCACTTGCGCGACCTTGATGTTCAAACCCTGGCCCATTTCGGTGCCGCCGTGGTTCAAGTGGATGCTGCCGTCGGTGTAGATATGGATCAAGGCGCCGGCCTGGTTGAGGAAGCTGGCGGTAAACGAAATGCCGAACTTGACCGGGGTCAGCGCCAGGCCTTTTTTCAGGATCGGGCTGTTGGCGTTATAGCGGCGAATGGCTTCGCGGCGCTCGGCGTATTGGCTGCTGGCTTCCAGTTCGGCAGTCATTTCTTCGAGCATGTTGTGCTCGACGGTCTGGTAGTAATGGGTGACGTTGCGTTCGGTCTTGCCGTAGTAGTTGGCCTTGCGCACGGCCAGTGGGTCCAGCGCCAGATGGCGGGCGATGGCGTCCATCACTTCCTCGATGGCCACCATGCCTTGCGGGCCACCGAAGCCACGGTACGCGGTGTTGGACGCGGTGTTGGTCTTGCAGCGATGGCCATTGACCGTGGCATCGCCCAGGTAATACGAGTTGTCGGAGTGGAACATCGCACGGTCGACAATCGAGTTGGACAGGTCCGGCGAACAGCCGCAGTTACCTGCCAGGTCCAGATTGATCCCATGCAGACGCCCGCTGTCGTCGAAGCCCACGTCGTATTCGATATAGAAGGGGTGGCGCTTGCCGGTCATCAGCATGTCTTCGACGCGCGGCAGGCGCATCTTGGTCGGCTGGCCGGTCAGGCGCGCCACCACCGCACACAGGCATGCAGGGCTGGCGGCCTGGGTTTCCTTGCCGCCAAACCCACCGCCCATGCGGCGCATATCAACGACGATCTTGTTCATCGACACGTCGAGGACTTCGGCCACCAGCTTCTGCACTTCGGTGGGGTTCTGGGTGGAGCAGTAGACGATCATGCCGCCGTCTTCGGTGGGCATCACCGAAGAGATCTGGGTTTCCAGGTAGAAGTGTTCCTGGCCGCCGATATGCAGGGTGCCCTGGATACGGTTTTTCGCGCTCGCCAGGGCGCCTGCCGAATCACCGCGCTGGTGGGTGTGGCTGTCCAGTACGAAATGTTTTTTGCGAAAGGCCTCGACCACATCCAGCACCGGTTCCAGGTCTTCGTATTCGATCACCGCCGCCATGGCGGCCTTGCGCGCGGTTTCCAGGTCGCGGGCGGCCACGGCCAGCACCACCTGGCCGACGAACTGCACGGTGTCGATGGCCAGCAACGGGTCGCCGGGCATCAGCGGGCCGATGTCTTTCAGGCCCGGCACGTCTTCGTGGGTGATGACGATGCGCACACCCTCGAAGGCGTAGCAGGGCGCGGTGTCGATACTGAGGATTTTGGCGTGGGCGCGGTCGGACATGCGCGCATACAGGTGTAGCTGATTGGGGAATTCCAGGCGGTCATCGATGTATTGCGCTTCGCCCGACACGTGTTTGGCGGCGCTGTCGTGCTTGACGCTGCGCCCGACTCCGCTCGTCAGGTCCTGGGCAAACAGTTCGGCCATTTCGGCTTGGGTTTTTACCACGGCGTGATGGTTAGACATAAGCGGTCACCCGAGTCTCGATGTGTGGCGTTTGCAGTTCGATGAAGTATTTGCGTAGCAGGTTCTGTGCGCTGAGCAGGCGGTATTCCTTGCTCGCCCGGAAGTCCGACAGCGGGGTGAAGTCCTCGGCCAGGGCGGCGCAGGCTTTCTCCACGGTGGCGGCGTTCCAGGTGGCGCCGATCAGTACCGTTTCACAGTGTTTCGCACGTTTGGGCGTGGCCGCCATACCGCCGAAGGCGACACGGGCATCGCTGATCACCCCGTTGTCGATCTTCAGGTTGAAGGCTGCGCACACCGCAGAAATGTCATCGTCCAGGCGTTTGGAAACCTTGTAGGCGCGAAACAGCGCGTGGCCCTTGGGCACGATGATTTTCTCGATGAACTCGCTGTCCTGGCGGGCGGTGACGCGGTAGTCGATGAAATAGTCTTCCAGGGCCAGGGTACGGCGCACGTTGCCCTTGCACAGCACGATCTGCGCGCCGAGGGCGATCAGCAGCGGCGGCGAGTCACCGATCGGCGAGGCGTTGCCGATGTTGCCGCCGAGGGTGCCCTGGTTGCGGATTTGCAAGGAGGCGAAGCGGTGCAGCAGGTCGCCGAAGTCCGGGTATTCGTGGTGCAGTGCGCCGTAGCAGTCGGAGAGGGCGGTGGCGGCGCCGATTTCCAGGCGGTCGTCAAAGGTCTCGATGCGCTTCATGGCCTCAATGTTGCCGACGTAGATCATCACCGGCAGCACCCGGTGGAACTGGGTGACTTCCAGCGCCAGGTCGGTGCCGCCGGCCAGCAGCCGGGCTTGAGGGTAGGCATCGTAGAGGTCGGCCAGGTCGGCGACGGTCAGGGGCACCAGGCAGCGTTTGTCGCCGCTGTTCAGCTCGCCGGTCTGGGTCGGTGCGATGGCCTTGAGGCGGGCGATGGTCTGCGCCTCGCGGCTGTCGAACTGGTCCTGGGGTTTGTTGCAGCAGGCTTGTTCGGCGGCGGCCAGGATCGGGCGGTAGCCGGTACAGCGGCACAGGTTGCCGGCCAGGGCTTCGTGGGCCTTGGCACTGTCCGGGGCGTCGCTGTTCTTTTGCAGGGCGAACAGCGACATCACAAAACCAGGCGTGCAGAAACCACACTGCGAGCCATGGCACTCGACCATGGCCTGTTGCACGCTGTGCAGTTGACCCTGGTGCTTGAGGTCTTCGACAGTGATCAGTTGCTTGCCGTGCAGGGACGAGACAAAGGTCAGGCACGAATTGAGGCTGCGATAGCGAATCTGCTCGGCGCCCTGTTCGTCACTATGCAGTTCGCCGACCACCACGGTGCAGGCGCCACAGTCACCGCTGGCGCAGCCTTCCTTGGTACCGGATTTGCCCAGGTGCTCACGCAGGTAGTTGAGCACAGTCAGGTTCGGGTCCAGGGCATGCTCGCTACGGAGTTCCTGGTTAAGTAAAAACTGGATCACGGAAGGCCTCGCAGACTCATTATTGTTGTTAACCGCTTTGCGCCGAATCTAGTCATGTCTGACTTTTCGGTCAATGATTTTCTGACCTAAGGGTCAAAAAAGTGCGATTGCAACACCTTTGATTATGGTTCATATCCCTGTAACCACCGTTTTCAGCGGCGCCTGGGCTTTATCGTCTGCTTATTTCATGCCAAATTCGGCGTTGTGGGCCCAGCGATTGCGCTACACTGCCGCCCTTGTACCGATAGAAGATTTTGAAGGGAAAACATGACGTTCAAGGCGCCGGACAGTCTCGCCGAGCAAATCGCTCACCACCTCGCCGAACGCATTATCCGCGGCGACCTTAAGCCTGGGGAGCGGATCCAGGAGCAGAAAGTCACGCTGGCACTCAATGTCAGCCGTGGCTCCGTGCGCGAAGCCTTGCTGATCCTTGAGCGGCGGCATTTGATTGCCATCCTGCCGCGCCGTGGCGCCCACGTCACCGAACTCACCGCGCACAAGGTGCAGAGCCTGTGCACACTGATGAGCGAGCTGTACATCCTGCTGGGCAATGCGGTTGCCGACGGTTGGCAGACCCAGGCCGACATGGCGCCGTTCATACAGATCCAGCAACGCCTGGTGAGCAACTTCGAACGCCAGGACATCCGTGCCTTTGTCGAAGAGTGCTTCAACGTGATGCGCGCCGCGTACCCTTTCGCCAATAACCCGTACTTGCAGGAAACAGTCGAGAACCTGCAGCCGGCGATGAACCGTGCCTATTACCTGGCCCTGGATCAGCGCAAGGCGTCCATGAGCGAGTACCTGGCGCTGTTCGAGCAACTGCTCGCCGCCGTTCTTGCCCGTGACCTGCCGCAGATCCGAAAGGTGCTCTCGGCTTACTGCCAGCGCAGTGCCACGTTGGTCATCGCAGCCCTGGCGGACGCCTAAGCGTGCGGCTCAAGTGCATCAAACTGGCGGGGTTCAAATCCTTCGTCGACCCGACCACGGTGAACTTCCCCAGTAATATGGCGGCAGTGGTCGGGCCCAATGGTTGCGGCAAGTCGAACATCATCGACGCCGTCCGTTGGGTGATGGGCGAGAGCTCGGCAAAGAACCTGCGTGGCGAGTCGATGACCGACGTCATCTTCAACGGCTCCACCAGCCGCAAGCCGGTAAGCCAGGCCAGCATCGAACTGGTGTTCGACAACTCCGACGGCACGCTGATTGGCGAGTATGCGGCGTATGCGGAAATTTCCATCCGCCGCAAAGTGACGCGCGACAGCCAGAACAGTTACTTCCTCAACGGCACCAAGTGCCGCCGCCGGGACATTACCGACATCTTCCTCGGCACCGGCCTGGGCCCGCGCAGCTACTCGATCATCGAGCAGGGCATGATCTCCAAGCTGATCGAAGCCAAGCCTGAGGACTTGCGCAACTTTATCGAGGAAGCGGCCGGCATCTCCAAGTACAAGGAGCGCCGCCGCGAGACTGAAAACCGCATCCGCCGCACCCACGAGAACCTGGCACGCCTGACCGACCTGCGTGAAGAGCTGGAGCGCCAGTTGGAGCGCTTGCACCGCCAGGCCCAGGCCGCCGAAAAATACCAGGAATACAAAGGCGAAGAACGCCAGCTCAAGGCGCAACTTTCGGCGCTGCGCTGGCAGGCCTTGAATGACCAGGTGGGCCAGCGCGAAGCGATCATCGGCACCCAGGAAATCAGCTTCGAGGCCCTGGTGGCCGAGCAGCGCAATGCCGATGCGAGCATCGAGCGCCTGCGCGACGGTCACCATGACCTGTCCGAGCGCTTCAACCTGGTGCAGGGACGCTTCTATTCGGTGGGCGGCGACATTGCGCGGGTCGAGCAGAGCATCCAGCACGGCCAGCAGCGTTTGCGCCAGTTGCAGGATGACTTGAAGGAAGCGGAACGGGCGCGCCTGGAAACCGAATCCCACCTGGGGCATGACCGCACCTTGCTGCTGACCCTTGGGGAGGAGTTGGACATGCTCACCCCCGAGCAGGCAATCACCAGCGCTGCTGCTGAAGAAGCCGCCGCCGCCCTGGAAGAATCCGAAACCACCATGCACGGCTGGCAGGAGCAGTGGGACGCTTTCAACCTGCGCTCCGCCGAACCGCGTCGCCAGGCTGAGGTGCAGCAATCGCGCATCCAGCAACTGGAAACCAGCATGGAGCGCCTGGCCGAGCGCCAGCGCCGGGTCCTGGAGGAGCGCGCGTTGCTCGCCGCTGCCCCGGAAGATGCGGCGATCATGGCGTTGAGCGAGCAGTTGGCTGAAAGCGAAATGACCCTGGAAGAGCTGGAGGCCAGCGAAGAACAACAAGTGGAGCGCCTGGAGCAATTACGCCAGGAGCTGCACCAGGCAACCCAGGCGCAGCAGCAGGCCCAGGGGGATTTGCAGCGGCTCAACGGTCGTTTGGCATCCCTTGAAGCCTTGCAGCAGGCGGCCCTGGACCCGGGCACCGGCACCGCCGAATGGCTGCGCGACCAGCACCTGGCCGAACGCCCGCGCCTGGCCGAGGGCTTGAAGGTTGAAGCGGGCTGGGAGCTGGCGGTGGAGACCGTGCTCGGTGCCGATCTGCAGGCGGTACTGGTGGACGATTTCGCCGGGTTTGATCTGGCCGGCTTTGCCCAGGGCGATTTGCGCCTGCTCAGTCCGTCGGCTGATGGCACCCGCGTACCGGGCAGCCTGCTGGATAAAGTCGAGGCGCAGATTGACCTGTCGCCGTGGCTGGGCCAGGTCAAGCCGGTGGATTCCCTGGAACAGGCCCTGGCAATGCGTGGCCAATTGGCCTTTGGCGAAAGCCTGATCAGCCGCGACGGCTATTGGGTTGGCCGGCACTTTTTACGGGTGCGCCGCGCCAGTGAGGCTGAAAGTGGCGTATTGGCCCGAGGCCAGGAAATCGTCAACCTGGGGGCCGAGCGTGAAGAGCGCGAGGCCACTCTGGAGTCCCTGGAAACCCAACTGCAAACCCTGCGCGCCACCCAACGCCAGCAAGAGACCGGCCGCGAACACTTGCGCCGCCTGCTGCAGGACGAAGCGCGCCAGCAGGGCGAATTGAAAGCCCAGCTCTCGGCGAGCAAGGCCAAGGCCGAACAATTGACCCTGCGCCGTACCCGTCTCGATGAAGAAGTGGCCGAGATGGGCGAACAGCGTGCCCTCGAACACGAACAAGTCGGCGAAGCGCGCCTGCAATTGCAGGGCGCCCTCGACAGCATGGCGCTGGACACCGAGCAGCGTGAACTGCTGCTGGCCCAGCGTGACAGCCTGCGCGAACGCCTCGACCGGGTGCGCCAGGAAGCGCGCCAGCACAAGGATCACGCCCATCAGTTGGCCGTGCGCCTCGGCTCGTTGCGGGCCCAGCACGATTCCACGCGCCAGGCCCTTGAGCGCCTTGAAATGCAATCCGAGCGCCTGACGGAAAAACGCGAGCAGTTGAGCCTCAACCTGGAGGAGGGCGAGGCGCCGCTGGAAGAGTTGCGGCTCAAGCTTGAAGAATTGCTCGACAAGCGCATGAGCGTTGACGAAGAACTCAAGACCGCGCAAATCGCCCTGGAAGATGCTGACCGCGAACTGCGTGATGCAGAAAAGCGCCGGACCCAGGCCGAGCAGCAATCGCAATTGATCCGCGGCCAGCTCGAACAGCAGCGCATGGAATGGCAGGCACTGACGGTGCGCCGCAAAACCCTGCAAGAGCAGTTGCTGGAAGATGGCTACGACCTGCACGGCGTACTCAATACGCTGACCGCCCAGGCCAATGAAAAAGAAGCTGAAGAAGAACTTGAGCGCATTGCTGCACGTATTCAACGTCTGGGGGCGATCAACCTCGCGGCCATCGATGAATATCAGCAGCAGTCCGAGCGTAAACGTTATCTGGATGACCAGAACGCCGATCTGGTGGAAGCCCTGGACACGTTGGAAAACGTCATTCGCAAGATCGACAAGGAAACCCGCAATCGTTTCAAAGATACCTTTGATCAGATTAATGGCGGTTTACAGGCGTTATTCCCGAAAGTTTTCGGTGGTGGCAGCGCTTACTTGGAACTGACGGGCGAAGATCTACTCGATACAGGGGTAACGATCATGGCGCGGCCTCCGGGCAAGAAGAACAGCACCATCCATTTGTTGTCCGGTGGCGAGAAGGCCCTGACTGCACTGGCGCTGGTATTTGCGATCTTCAAGTTGAACCCGGCGCCGTTCTGCATGCTCGACGAAGTTGACGCGCCGCTGGATGACGCTAACGTTGGACGGTATGCCCGCCTGGTTAAAGAGATGTCCCAGACGGTGCAGTTCATCTATATCACCCACAACAAGATCGCCATGGAAATGGCGGATCAATTGATGGGGGTGACCATGCATGAGCCGGGTTGTTCGCGACTGGTGGCGGTGGATGTTGAAGAGGCAATGGCAATGGTGGAAAGTTAGCGGCAAGTTGCTGGCTTCCAGCGCCAAGGGCGTCAGTTTGGGGCTTATGGTTTGTAGCCTGATTCCTGCGCCAGCCGACACATTTTGCGCCAACTGTGTAAAGTTATCTTTGGTCGTGCTAGTTTAATGTCAATTTTTCGTATGCGTGGGCAAAACGTCAGTCAGAACATAGAGTTGGCGCCACGTTTTAAAGCGGTTTGCACGGTGCTAAACCCCTTATTTTTCAGCATTTTTTATAGAGGCAAGGGATTACATGGAAATCGGTCTGCGCGAGTGGCTGATCGTCATCGGCATTATTGTAATTGCCGGTATTCTTTTTGATGGCTGGCGCCGTATGCGCGGCGGCAAGGGCAAGCTGAAATTTCGCCTGGACCGCAACCTGTCCAATTTGCCCGACGATGACGGTGCCGCCGAGCTGCTGGGGCCGCCCCGTGTCCTGGATACCCATAAAGAACCGCAGCTGGACGAGCACGACTTGCCGTCGATGAGCGCGCCGGTGCGTGAAGCCCGCGAGCCGTCGTCCAAGCGCGGCAAGCGTGGCAGTGCCGCTGTCGCCGAGCCGCATCAGGGTGACCTGAACCTCGACGTGGATGATGGCCCGAGCTTCAGTAGCCGTGATGGTGACTTCCCGGATGAAGCCCCGGCCAAGGGCGCATCGCGTGAGTCCGCCAAGGATCAGCCGGCGGCCGAAGAAGTGCTGGTGATCAGTGTGATCTGCCGCGACGCGGCTGGCTTCAAGGGCCCGGCCCTGTTGCAGAACATCCTGGAAAGCGGCCTGCGTTTTGGCGAGATGGATATTTTCCACCGCCACGAAAGCATGGCCGGTAACGGTGAAGTACTGTTCTCCATGGCCAATGCGGTCAAGCCGGGCACGTTCGACCTGGACGATATCGACCTGTTCAGCACCCCGGCGGTGAGTTTCTTCCTCGGTCTGCCAGGCCCGCGTCATCCGAAACAGGCGTTCGACGTCATGGTGGCCGCAGCCCGCAAGCTGTCCCAGGAACTCAACGGCGAGCTCAAGGACGACCAGCGCAGCGTGCTGACCGCCCAGACCATCGAACATTACCGTCAGCGTATCGTCGAGTTCGAGCGTCGCGCCCTGACACAGAAGCGCTAAGGTTCAATCCTAAGCGTTGCCTGTAGAATCCGTGCACTACATATTGAGCAGCTTCGGCTGCTCTTTTGCTTTATGAGAGAACACCCATGACCGCCGCCCACACCCGCATTCTCGAACTGCGCGCTGAACTGGATCAGCACAACTACCGCTATCACGTACTCGACGAGCCGAGCATCCCGGACGCCGAGTACGATCGATTGTTCCACGAACTCAAGGCCCTTGAGGCCGAGCACCCGGACCTGGTTACCCGTGATTCGCCCACGCAGCGGGTCGGCAGCGCGGCGTTGTCGGCCTTTACCCAGGTGCGCCACGAGATCCCGATGCTCAGCCTGGGCAACGCCTTTGATGAAGCCACCATGCTGGAATTCGATCGCCGGGTCACCGAGGGCCTCGACCTGCCGGTGGGCGATCTGTTTGGTGGTGGCGCGGCGGTGGAATACAGCTGTGAGCCCAAGCTCGATGGCCTGGCGGTCAGCCTGCTGTATCAGGACGGCGAGCTGGTACGTGGCGCGACCCGCGGCGATGGCACCACGGGAGAAGACATCAGCGTCAATGTGCGCACCGTGCGTAATATTCCGTTGAAGCTGCAAGGCAGTGGCTGGCCGGCGACCCTGGAAGTGCGCGGCGAAGTGTTTATGTCCAAGGCTGGTTTTGAGCGTTTGAATGCCACGCAGTTGGAAGTCGGCGGCAAGACGTTCGCCAACCCACGCAACGCAGCCGCCGGGAGCCTGCGCCAACTCGACTCGAAGATCACCGCCAGCCGCCCGCTGGAGTTCTGCTGCTACGGCGTGACGACGGATATCAGCGACACCCATATCGGTAACCTGCAGCAGTTGCAGAAGTGGGGCATGCCCATCAGTCACGAGCTGAAGCTGGCCAAGGGCATTGAGGATTGCCTGGAGTACTACCGCGATATCGGTGAGCGGCGTAACAGCCTGCCGTATGAAATCGACGGTGTGGTGTTCAAGGTCAACAGCATCGCCTACCAGCGTGAACTGGGCTTTCGCGCCCGCGAGCCGCGTTGGGCCATCGCCCATAAATTCCCGGCGATGGAGGAGCTGACCGAGTTGCTGGACGTTGAATTCCAGGTCGGTCGCACCGGCGCCGTGACGCCAGTGGCGCGCTTGAAGCCGGTCAAGGTCGCGGGCGTCACCGTGTCCAATGCGACGTTGCACAACATGGACGAAGTGGCGCGCCTGGGCTTGATGATTGGCGACACGGTGATCATCCGCCGTGCCGGTGATGTGATCCCACAGGTCGTGTCGGTGGTTGTCGAGCGTCGCCCGGAAAATGCCCGCGCCGTGCAGATCCCGCAGAGCTGTCCGGTGTGTGGCTCCCACGTGGAGCGCACGCAACTGGTCAAGCGCAGCAAGGGCAAGGAAACCGTCAGCGAAGGCGCGGTGTATCGCTGCGTCGGGCGTCTGGCCTGTGGTGCGCAGCTCAAGCAGGCGATTATCCATTTCGTTTCGCGCCGGGCCATGGACATCGACGGCCTGGGTGACAAGACCATCGAGCAGTTGGTCGATGAAAAGCTCATTGGCTCACCGGCCGACCTCTACAAACTCAAGTACGAGCAGATCATCGACCTTGAAGGCTTTGCCGATGTTTCCAGCAAGAAACTGATCGCCGCCATCGAAAACAGCAAGACCCCGACCCTGGCGCGTTTCATCTACGCCCTGGGCATTCCCGATGTGGGCGAGGAAACCGCCAAGGTGCTGGCGCGCTCCCTGGCCTCTCTTGAGCGTGTCCAGCAGGCGCTGCCGGAAGTGTTGACGTACTTGCCGGATGTTGGCCTGGAAGTGGCTCACGAGATCCACAGCTTCTTTGAAGACAGCCACAACCGGCAGGTGATTGGCGCGCTGCTGTCGCCGGATGAATGTGCGCTGGTCTTGCAGGACCAGGGCGAACTCAGTGCCGAGTTTGCCGCCAGTACCACCCTGGGCGGCTTGCTCGACAAGTTGCACGTACCTTCCGTGGGGCCGGGGGCTGCGCAGAAGCTGGCAGACAAGTTCGGCTCCCTGGAGGGCGTGATAAAGGCTGACTGGCTGGACATGCGCCAGGCTTTGCCGGAGAAGCAGGCCAAGTCCGTGCGTGAGTTCTTTGATAATGAAGAGAATGCCCGTCGTGCGCTGGCCATTGAGCAGCAGCTCAAGGACTTCGGCATGCACTGGCAGAGCGAGAAGAAGGTGGTCGAGGGCCTGCCTGAGGCGGGCCGCACGTGGGTCTTGACCGGGTCGCTGGAGCTGATGAGCCGCGACGTGGCCAAGGAAAAGCTCGAAAGCCTGGGCGCCAAGGTGGCGGGCTCGGTATCGGCGAAAACCTATTGTGTGGTCGCAGGGCCGGGCGCCGGGTCGAAACTGGCCAAGGCCAGCGAGCTGGGGGTGAAGGTCTTGGACGAGGAGGCGTTCGTCGCCTTCCTGGCCAAGCACCACATCACTGTCTGATACCGACCCGATCCTGTAGGAGCGAGCTTGCTCGCGAAAAACCTCAACGATAACGCGGGGTATCTGGTTCCCCGTGGCGGTCTCAGGTTCTTCGCGAGCAAGCTCGCTCCTGCAGGGCATTCACTTTGAACGATCTTGCGTGGGAAATGATCTAGTCTTGGGCACGCCCTAGGGAAAGATCGCCATGTTCCGCTACTTCGAGCAACTCAGTTCGCGCATTGCTGCGCCGCACATGGCCGGGATTTCGCGCAACAGCAAGGTCTGGCAATGCCGTTGCGGGCAGTCGCTGTTCTTTCGCAACAGCCAGTGCCTGGCCTGCTCGGCGCTGTTGGGCTATCAGCCTGAGCACAGCCGCCTATCGTCCCTACAGCCGGGCCCCGTGGTCGATACCTGGTTGCAGGACGATAACCTGCAGGCGGGCGCCTTCCGCCGTTGCGCCAACCTCGACACCGCGGCCGCCTGCAACTGGCTGATTCCGGCCCAGAGCACCGCGCAGTTGTGTGTGGCGTGTAGCCTCAATCGCACCATTCCCGACCTGTCGATCCCGCAAAACCCAGAGCGCTGGCGCAAGGTCGAAACCGCCAAGCGCCGACTGGTGGCGCAATTGATCAGCCTGGGGTTGCAGGTCATCCCCAAGACGGTTGATGAGGACAGCGGCCTGGCGTTTGACTTCGTGGGCATCGACCTGGAAGGCAAGGCCCCCACCACCGGCCATGCCAATGGCCTGATCACCCTGGATATCAAGGAGGCTGACGACGAGCACCGTGAGAAAATTCGCGTGCAGATGCGCGAACCGTACCGCACCTTGCTTGGCCATTTTCGGCATGAGGTCGGCCACTATTACTGGGATCGCCTGATCGCCGGCAGCCACTGGCTAGAGCCCTTTCGCAACCTGTTCGGCGATGAACGCGCCAGCTACGCCGACGCACTTGACCAGCACTACCAGAACGGCCCGCGACCGGACTGGCAGCAAAGCTGCGTCAGCGCCTACGCCACCATGCACCCCTGGGAGGACTGGGCGGAAACCTGGGCTCACTACCTGCACATGATGGACGCCGTCGACACCGCCTTGGGCTTTGGCATGAGCGCAAGGGAGATGGGCCTGGACTACCAGTCGTTTCCCCTTGCGACCCTTTACGACCCGGAACACCCAGGCGGCGCGGCGTTCCTGTCATTCGTCAACGCCTGGATCGAACTGGCCGGCATGCTCAACGAACTGTCCCGCAGCATGGGGCAGCCGGATTTCTATCCGTTCGTGCTGCCGCCGGCGGTGATCGCCAAGCTGCATTTCATTCACCTGGTGATTCAAGAAGAGGGCGGTCGGGCCGACGAAGTCGTTCATCTGTAGGAGCGAGCTTGCTCGCGAAGATCGTTAACGATAACGCGGGCATTCTGGATGAATGTGGAGCATCCGGATTCTTCGCGAGCAAGCTCGCTCCTACAGGGCCTCTGCGAAACCAGTGGGCAAGTACTTGAACCTCATAAGATTTTTAATCCTGCGCCAACGGTTGTAACTTCCGATGAGATCGGTACAATGGCCCCGCTTGCCGAGAGGCCAGCGTCGTTATGGTGACCCCATCGGTCCCCCCGCAACGATTACCCGTGAACCTGGTCAGAGCCGGAAGGCAGCAGCCACAGCGGGAACATTGTGTGCCGGGGTGTGGCTGGTGGGGTTGCCTCCATAACGCTCTCCTTCGCCACAACCCTCCTGCTTTATCCCTGACTCATCAGAACTTTTCACTTGCCCATGCCTGATTGCGCACGGGGCCAAGTTGTCTGTACGCCGCGATTTCCCGCGGCGTTTTCGTGTCTGGCAATCAGTCCTTGTTGCGATTGAAGAACTTGCGCGCGCCTGCCAGCAACGCCACCACACCAATCACCAGAAACTTCTTCGCTGCCAGCAGGAAGATGCCGATCTTGGCAAACAGTCCGGCCTTGCCGGCAATCCCGCCGGCGACCAGCGCGGCCAGGCCGTACGAGGCCAGTTTGTCGGTGCCTGGGTTGTAGTCGGTGTAGAGGTTGTCGTCGGTGAAGTTGGTGAAGGCCAGGACCTTGGGCAGTTCCTGTTTGATGGTGGGCAGGTCGGCCATGGCGGCGACGGCGTTGAGTTCCAGCACACCCTCGCGGCCGAGCACGCGGATGCTGTAGTTGAGCGTGTTCTGCTCGGCGTCGTCGGCTTTCAGTTCGCGGGCCCAGTACATCTTGTGGGACTGCTGGTCGTAGTGCGGCGGTTCGGCCCAGCCCAGCAGGTGCAGGCCGGCGTAGCCCTGTTTCTGGCGTTCCTTGTTGTCCTCGGCGTCGTCCTCCTGCATTTGCTTGAGCAGTTCGGCGTAGTCGATTTTTGCTGCGTCTTCGTCGGCAATATGCCCGTCGTCCTTGTAGCTGACGATCACGCCCCAGCCGCGTTCCGACAGCGGGCTGACGGCCTTGGGCACGATCATGCCCAGGGTGTTGAAGCCCGGCGGGTTGCCCCAGCCGTCGGTGAGCAGGCGCTCGGTGTCCTTGGGGTCAAGGTAATAGAACTCGTCGTTGAGCTTGAGCGTGGCAATGCCGCCGGGCAGGGTGACGGTGCCGGTTTGCTGCTTGAGGGAGGTGAGGAAGTGCTCGGCGGTTTCGGCGGGCGCGCTGGTTTCGACCGGTGCCGGGGCTGTGGTGGCATAGGCTGGCGCGGCAGGCAGGCTTAGTGCGGCAGCCGCCAGCAGCAGGCGGAAGTAGTTCATGGTAGTCCCTTACATTTTGAAATGATTCTGCGAAAGGATATCGAATCCGCCTGGGGCGCGCGAGCATGCTGGCAAAAGGCGTGGCCCAGCGCCTGCCAAAAGAGGGGCTGTCCGGTCGGATCATGTCTGGAGGCTGAGGGCAGGCTGCATCAGCGGCCTGCTCTTGTTATGTCGTACGAGCTCTAAGGCTTGGACAAGGCCTGGTCTACCGCCGCTATCAGCTTTCCCAGATCCTTCGGGGTGGCTTTATGAATGACACCGAACAGATAAGCGCGCTGTTCGTCTTCATCGCCCAGATCGGCAAAAAAGACTTTCAGCTTCACTCCCAGAGCCTCCGCAAACAAGAACAGAGCGTCAACGCTGGGTGTATAGGTGCCGGTTTCGAAGCGGCTGATGGTTTTAGGGTCAAAACCGGTTTTCTCACCTAGTTCAGCCTGAGTAAGCCCCGCTACCTTTCGGTAGCGTCTGATGGCTGGACCCAAACTTGAAATTTGCATCGCTCAATTCCCATTTAGAATCAAGAACTTAACGATAAATATTGGCATTAGACAACGGCACGCACCATCACCTTTTCTTGCAAAATGTGATGTAATTCGTAGAATCGGCGTTTAGGACAAGTATTTGGCGGTGTCGTTTCACAGGGCAGCTTTATGAAACAGGAAATCATTGCTTTCTCCTCACTTTCATAAAGGTGGCTGCAAAACAGTTGCTTGGCCGCAGCGCCAGGCTTGCTCTTGCGTGCCCGTGCAGCCCCCGCCTTTCACACCAGACGCTCGAATTAAAGCCTAGTTGATCTTCGTCGAACCGAAGGTCAAGTGCTGGGTAAAACCTGGTTTGGCTGCCAAATGGCGCCAGCCAGCCGATTGACGGTTTACCCGTCTGGAAATACCTCTCTACCTACGGGACCTATCCGGTCCCGGCCGGGTAGATCGAATGCTGTCCATGGAGTTTCAAAGTGCGCGTCAACTTGCCGGTCACCACTGTTGAACAGACTTTCGGGGAGCAGCAACGGCTGATTTCCGCGACTGACATCAACAGTCATATTACCTACTGCAACGCCGAGTTTGCTGCGATGAGCGGCTTTACCCAGGCCGAGCTGATCGGCAGTACCCACAACCTGGTGCGTCATCCGGACATGCCGCCAGCGGTTTTTGAACTGATGTGGCGCTACCTCAAGGCCGGCCACAGCTGGATGGGCGTGGTCAAGAATCGCTGCAAGAATGGCAACTTCTATTGGGTCAGCGCCTATGTGACGCCGATCCTCGAAGGGGGCCGCTTGGTGGGCTACGAATCGGTGCGGGTCAAACCGACGCGCGAGCAGGTCCGGCGAGCCGAAGCGCTCTACGCACGCTTGCGTGCCGGGCGTTCGGCGGTTGCGCCGCTGCAACGCCTTGGTGCGATCAGTCAGGCGCTGGCAGTGCCCGCCCTGGCGGCGGTGGCCGCGAGTGGGGCGGTGCAATGGCTGCCCACGGGGTGGGCGCAGGCATCGACCGCGCTGCTGTTACTCGGGGTGGGTGCCTGGGCGCACCTGCGTCTGGGGCAGCAACTCAAGCAGATTGTCGAGCACACGCCCAATACCTTTTCCGACCCGATCAGCGCCATGACCTACAGCGATGCGCTGGGGCCGGCTGCGCAGTTGGAGATGATCCTGATCAGCGAAGAGGCGCGCTTGAAAACCGCCCTCACGCGCCTCAGTGACCTGGCCACGCAGATGGCTGGGGCGGCGACCGACTCCAGTGCACTGTCGGCGACTACCGAGTCGGCGCTGCTGGAACAGCGCGCCGAAACCGATATGACGGCCGCCGCCATGACCGAAATGGCCGCATCCATCGCCGAAGTGGCGGTGCACGTCCAACAGACCGCCAGCGAAGCCCGTACCGCCAATGACCTGGCTGGACACGGCAGCCAGGTGGTCGGCACCACACGCGAAGCGATTCAACTGCTGGCGGCCACCGTCACCCAGATCAACCAGGCCGTTGGCCACCTGGCCGGCCAGACCCAGGAAATCCGCGTAGCCGCGAGCATGATCCAGGCCATCGCCGACCAGACCAATCTGCTGGCCCTGAATGCCGCCATCGAAGCGGCGCGGGCGGGCGAGCAAGGGCGTGGTTTTGCCGTGGTGGCCGATGAAGTGCGGGCGCTGGCGGGCAAGACCCGGGAGTCGACCGAACAGATCCAGGGCATCATCCAGAACTTGCGCGCCGGCGCCGACGAGGCTGTTGAAATCGCCAGCACCGGCATTCGCGAAGCCGAGCAGGGCGTGCAACAGGTATTGCAAGCGCAACAGGCACTGCTGGGCATTCGCCAGGCAGTGGAGCGCATTACCGGCATGAGTCAGCAAATGGCGGCTGCCTCACAGGAACAATCCCACGTCGCAGAGGATGTTTCACAACAGATCAATAACGTCGCGGCCACGGTGCAAAAGACAGCGGGCAATGCCAACGCTGCAGTCATCCGGGGCCGGGAACTTGAAAGCATCTCTTCCGGGTTGCGTGCCCTGGTCGAGCGGTTCAACCGCTAGCCACCTAGAGCCTCATTCATGGATGAGAAATACCGCAGGGCCGTGGATGCCGCCGCCATTTTCTCCGAGACAGACCTCACCGGCCGCATTACCTACGTCAACGACCAATTTTGCGGCATGTCCGGCTACAGCCGCGACGAGTTGCTGGGGCGCAACCACCGGATCCTCAGTTCCGGGTTGCACCCTGCCGGGTTTTTCCAGGGCATGTGGCGCACCCTTACCGAGGGCAAGGTCTGGCGTGGGGAAATCTGTAACCGCGCCAAGGATGGATCGCTGTATTGGGTCGATAGCACCATGGTGCCACTGGTCGATGAACGTACCAAGCAGGTGCAGAAGTACGTGTCGATCCGTTTTGATGTCAGCGAAAAGCGCCAACTGCTGCAAACCTTGCAATGGCGGGTCGGTCACGATGTGCTGACCGGGCTGCCGAACCGGGCTTACCTGTCGGAGTTGCTGGTGCAGTCCCTGGAGTTTTCCCGCAGCGAGCACATCCCCCTGGCGGTGTGCATGCTCGACCTGGATGGCTTCAAGGCGGTCAACGACGGCTATGGCCATGCCTCTGGCGACCTGTTGCTGGTGGAGGTGGCCAGCCGCCTGCGTGACATCATCCGTGGCGAAGATGTGGTCGCCAGGCTGGCGGGTGATGAGTTCGTGCTGATCCTGCGCTATGTGCGCGATACAGATGAACTGAATCGCGCGCTGCGGCGCATCCTCTCGGCGATTTCCGAGCCTTATTCGATCCTCGGCGCGCAGATCAACGTGTTTGCCAGCATTGGCGTGACCTTGTTTCCGCTGGATGACGAGGACGCCGACACCTTGCTGCGTCATGCCGACCAGGCGATGTATGTGGCCAAGCAGAGTGGTCGCAACCGCTATCAACTGTTTGACGTGTCACTGGAGCAGGAGGTCAAGGCCACCCACCAGACCGTGCAACAGATTCGCCAGGCCCTGGCGGCGGGGGAGTTGTGCCTGCACTTTCATCCCAAGATCAACCTGCGTCATGGGCAGGTCGTGGGGTTTGAGGCACTGCTGCGCTGGCAGCATCCGATACGTGGGCTGGTGTCGCCCAAGGATTTCCTGGCCTTGATCGAGCAGACTGACCTGATCGTCGACGTCGGCGAGTGGGTGATGGATCAGGTAATGGCGCAGATGCGTGAGTGGCAAGAGGCTGGGCATTGCTGGCCGGTCAGTGTGAATATCGCGGCCCGGCATTTCCAGCGCGCGGATTTTGTCGAGCGCCTGCAACAACTGTTGGCGCAGCACCCCGAGGTTGCACCGCACATGCTCGACCTGGAGATTGCCGAGTCGGTGGCCATCGACCATATCGAGCGAGTCACCGAGCACCTTGCAGCATGCCAGGCGCTGGGGGTGCGGTTTTCCCTGGATGATTTCGGCACCGGCTATTCCTCCCTCAGCTACCTCAAGCGCCTGCCGACCCAGACCATCAAGATCGACAAGTCGTTTGTGCGCGACATCCTGCATGACAAGGACGATTTGGCCCTGACTCAGGCGGTGATCGGCCTGGCCCGGGCGTTTGGCCGCGAAGTGATCGCCGAGGGCCTGGAAACCCTGGAGCATGGCCAACTGCTGCTGCGCATGGGCTGTGAAGTGGCCCAGGGTTATTATTTCGCCCAGCCCATGCCGGCTGACGAGGTTCCGGCCTGGGCCGCCGGGTTTGATCTGCTCAACTATGGCGCCGGCGAAGAGGGAAGCTGACGTCCGCGGTCGCCGGTATAGAGCTTGATGATTGCGTCAATCTCTCCTGACATCTTCATGCGCAGCAGCGTACGCAAAATCCGTTGGACGGGCAGGGCTGGGTCGTTGCGCACGAAGCAGCCCAGGCTTTGCTCTTCGACCACTGCCACCACGTGTAACCTGCGACCCACTGGCAACTGTTGATTGAAACGCTCCAGGGTCCATTCATTGGTGACCGCGTACTTGAAGCGTCCGGCTACCAGTTTTTGCAGCACCTGCTCTTCGCTGCGGGCGTCGTCGCGTTTGAGTTGGCCTTTGGCGAATAGCGGTTCAAGGGTCGGGTAGCTGTAATTGAGCACCGTGCCGATATTCTGCGCCGCCAACTTGGGCACGCGTACCGACAACGGGGGAATATGGGCACTGACCAGCACATTGCGCTGCACCAGCAAGGGGATGCTCCACACATGATCGCCTGACAGGTCATTGAGCCACGCTTGTGCGACGTAGCAGCGCACATCGATCTCACCGCGCTCCATGGCCGGGGCGATGCGGGCCCGGGCCAGGACCTGGAACTGCGCTGGATGGCCGACCTGGGTCGCCAGGCTCAACATCAGGTCATACAAAATGCCCTGGGTCGGCTGGTCGTCCTCGATCTGCACCAAGGGCATGGCCCAACTGTCGGAAATCGAGAAGCGCAGCGGTGCAGGTGCCGCCAGGCTCAGTGTGGTTATCATCCATAAAGCGCCCAGGACTACGCGCATAAACTCTCCGGGATCAGCCCTTTGCAGGGCATGCCACTACCAGCTTAGTCAGATTAGGCGAGCGTGCCGGATGCAATTTCCCCCCTGCTCCGCTAGCATTACCGGCTTCCGCTTCCCAGTTGCGACGGTTTTCGATGAGTTATCAGGTTCTTGCACGTAAATGGCGTCCGCGCTCGTTCCGCGAAATGGTCGGCCAGACCCATGTGCTCAAGGCTCTGATCAATGCCTTGGACAGCCAGCGGCTGCACCACGCCTACCTGTTCACTGGCACCCGCGGGGTGGGCAAGACCACTATTGCGCGGATCATCGCCAAGTGCCTGAACTGTGAGACTGGCATCACGTCGACCCCCTGCGGCACTTGTTCGGTGTGCCGGGAGATCGACGAAGGGCGCTTTGTCGACCTGATCGAGATCGATGCCGCGAGCCGCACCAAGGTCGAGGACACCCGTGAACTGCTGGATAACGTGCAGTACGCGCCTAGCCGTGGCCGCTTCAAGGTCTACCTGATCGACGAAGTGCACATGCTCTCCAGCCATTCCTTCAACGCCCTGTTGAAGACCCTGGAGGAGCCGCCGCCCTACGTGAAGTTCATCCTGGCCACCACCGACCCGCAGAAACTTCCTGCAACGATTTTGTCGCGGTGCCTGCAGTTCTCCCTGAAGAACATGACCCCCGAGCGGGTGGTCGAGCATTTGACGCATGTGCTGGGTGTCGAGAACGTGCCGTTCGAAGACGACGCCCTGTGGCTGCTGGGTCGCGCCGCCGATGGCTCGATGCGTGATGCCATGAGCCTGACCGACCAGGCGATTGCCTTCGGTGAAGGCAAGGTCATGGCCGCCGACGTGCGGGCCATGCTCGGCACCCTCGATCACGGGCAGGTCTTTGATGTGCTGCATGCGCTGATCGAAGGCGATGCCAAGGCGCTGCTCGAAGCCGTGCGCCATTTGTCGGAGCAGGGCCCGGACTGGAATGGCGTGCTGTCGGAAATTCTCAATGTGCTGCACCGCGTCGCTATCGCCCAGGCCCTGCCGGAAGGCGTCGATAACGGCCACGGTGACCGCGATCGCGTGTTGGCCCTGGCGCAGGCGTTGCCGGCCGAAGATGTGCAGTTCTACTACCAGATGGGCCTGATCGGTCGTCGTGACTTGCCATTGGCGCCAGACCCGCGCGGTGGCTTTGAAATGGTCATGTTGCGCATGTTGGCGTTCCGCCCGGCGGATACCGCCGACGCGCCGAGACAGCCGCTAAAGCCAGTGGGGATCAGCCAGGCCACAGTTGATTCCGCCAAACCAGTGGCTGGCGCAGCGGTTGCTGCACCAGTGGTCGCGCCGACGCCTGTCGCACCGGAGCCGAAGCCGGTCGTCGCACAGCCTGTGGCGCCCGTGGAGGTAGCTGCGCCGGTTGCCGAGCCTGCGCCCGCGCCTGTGGTCGACCTGCCCTGGAATGAGCCGGTAGAGGCGGTGGTCGAGCAGCAGCCGGCAGTCGAGCCCGTGCTGGAAACCGCTGGCGAACAGCCCGAACTCACGCCAATGCCGACGCCAACTCCCGACAGCGTGGTGCCCGATGCGCCGGAATGGGTCGCCGCGCCCGTGCCTGAGCCGACCTTCGCCGAAGTGGATGCCGCCACGCCGGGCATTGACCTGGACGACGAGCCACCGCTGGACGAAGACTACATCGAGCCGGACATGGATTCGGCCTACAGCTACCTGGACGATCTCGCCAGCGAGCACACCGCCGAGCCTGCGCCCGAGCCCGAGGCGGAACCCGCCGCGATGCCGGCCACGGGCCTGGCCCTGCAATGGCTGGAGCTGTTCCCGAAATTGCCGATCTCCGGCATGACCGGCAGCATCGCCGCCAACTGCACCTTGATCGCCGTCGATGGCGATCACTGGCTGTTGCACCTGGACCCGGCCCACAGTGCCCTGTTCAACGCGACCCAGCAGCGCCGGCTCAACGATGCCCTGAACCAGTTCCACGAACGCACCCTGACGGTGACCATCGAGCTGATCAAGCCCGAGCAGGAAACCCCGGCCCAGGCTGCGACCCGTCGCCGTCTCAACCGTCAGCGCGAGGCCGAGGAGTCGATCCAGGCCGATCCGCTCATCCAGCAGATGATGGAGCAGTTTGGCGCGGTGGTGCGACACGATACTATTGAGCCCGTCGAAGCCCAGGCAGCACAGGGCTGATAATTGAAGGCGCCGTGCCCCAAGGCTCGGCGCCGTATTGATCCACGTACTTTTGAGGTGATTCCCATGATGAAAGGTGGCATGGCCGGCCTGATGAAGCAGGCGCAGCAGATGCAGGAAAAAATGGCCAAGATGCAGGAAGAACTGGCCAACGCCGAAGTCACCGGTAAAGCCGGTGGCGATATGGTCAGCGTGGTGATGACCGGTCGTCACGACATCAAGCGCGTGAGCATCGACCCAAGCGTATTGCCGGGCGTGGGTGAAGACGACCTGGAAATGCTCGAAGCCCTGTTCGCCGCGGCCGTCAACGACGCTGTGCGCAAGATCGAAGCCAACAGCCAGGACAAAATGTCCGGTGTGACCGCAGGCATGCAACTGCCGCCGGGCATGAAGCTGCCGTTCTGATCGGTGACATGCAATAAAAAATGCCAGGCCTCGTGCCTGGCATTTTTGTTTGTGTCGGTCAAAATCGAACGTCAGTATTGCAACAGCTGTCTGCACCCTATACCGCTGAATTCAATCACCGATAAAAGGAGCCTTGCTGATGACTCAAGCCATGACCCTTAACCAGCGCATCGTCCTGGTATCCCGCCCGCAAGGGGCGCCCGTACCGGAGAACTTCCGCCTGGAACGTGTGGCACTGCCAGACCTGGCAGACGGCCAGGTCCTGCTCAAGACCCTGTTCCTGTCCCTGGACCCCTACATGCGTGGGCGTATGAGTGACGCGCCGTCCTACGCCGCTCCAGTGGAAATCGGCGAGGTAATGACCGGCGGCGCTGTCAGCCGTATCGAACAGTCGCGCAACCCCAAGTTTGAAGTGGGTGACCTGGTGGTCGGTGCCACCGGCTGGCAAAGCCATAGCATCAGTGACGGTCGCAACCTGATGCCGGTGCCCAAGGGGTTGCCGAGCCCGTCCATGGCCCTTGGCGTGTTGGGCATGCCCGGTATGACGGCCTACATGGGATTGATGGATATCGGCCAGCCCAAGGCCGGGGAAACCCTGGTCGTGGCGGCGGCCTCCGGTGCGGTGGGCTCGGTGGTCGGTCAGGTGGCCAAGCTCAAGGGCCTGCGGGTGGTGGGCGTTGCGGGCGGCGCGGACAAGTGCCGCTATGTGGTGGATGAGCTGGGTTTTGACGCCTGTATCGACCACAAGAGCGCGGACTTTGCCAATGAACTGGCCCTGGCCTGTTTCAAAGGGGTGGATATTTATTACGAAAATGTCGGCGGCAAGGTCTTCGACGCCGTGCTGCCCTTGCTCAATGCCAAGGCACGGATTCCCCTGTGCGGCCTGATTGCCGGTTACAACGCCCATGAAGCCCCCACCGGACCCGATCGGTTGCCGGCGCTGCAACGCACCCTGCTGACCAAGCGCGTGCGCATCCAGGGCTTTATCGTGTTCGACGACTATGGCGATCGACACCCCGAATTTATCAGTGCCATGGCGCCGTGGGTGCGTGACGGCAAGGTCAAGTTCCGCGAAGACATGGTCGAGGGTCTGGAGCAGGCGCCCGAAGCCTTTATCGGCTTGCTGGAAGGGCGCAACTTCGGCAAGTTGGTCGTGCGTATTTGACGCTTATCCGAGGCGCGGGTATAAACCGCGTCTCGTTGTTTTGTCGGACCTTTGCCCCATGAGCTTCAGCCCCCTGATTCGTCAACTGATCGATGCCCTGCGCACCTTGCCGGGCGTGGGCCAGAAAACTGCCCAGCGCATGGCGCTGCAACTGCTGGAGCGTGACCGCAGCGGCGGCTCCCGCCTGGCCCAGGCACTGAGCCAGGCCATGGACGGCGTGGGGCATTGCCGCCAGTGCCGCACCCTGACCGAAGAAGAACTGTGCCCGCAATGCGCCGACCCCCGTCGCGACGACACGCTGCTGTGCGTGGTCGAAGGGCCGATGGACGTGTACGCGGTGGAGCAGACCGGCTATCGCGGGCGCTATTTTGTGCTCAAGGGCCACCTCTCGCCCCTCGACGGCCTGGGGCCGGAGGCGATTGGTATCCCGCAACTGGTCGCGCGCATTGAAGAGCAGGGCACCTTCAGCGAAGTGATCCTGGCCACCAACCCGACGGTGGAAGGCGAAGCCACGGCGCATTACATCGCACAACTGCTAAGCAACAAAGGCCTGGTCACTTCGCGCATCGCCCACGGTGTGCCGTTGGGTGGCGAGCTGGAGCTGGTGGACGGCGGCACGCTGGCGCACTCGTTTGCCGGGCGTAAACCTATCGCCCTCTAACACCGACCACAAATTCCCAGATATGAATGAGCTTATGTGGGGGATTTTTGGTGGGGTCGAAAATTTTGTGTCGCTTGATAACCAAGCAAGCGCTTGGTAAGTTCGCTCCACCTCTCCGTGGAGCTTGCCGATGTCTGCCTATCAGGAATACTTCGATCCCAGCCACCAATTGGTCCGCGACAGCGTGCGCCGTTTTGTCGAGCGCGAGATGCTGCCGGGCGTCGAGCAATGGGAGGAAGCCGAGCTCTTCCCCCGCGAGTTGTACCTCAAGGCCGGCGCGGCGGGGATTCTCGGGATCGGCTACCCCGAAGCGCTGGGCGGTAGCCACGAAGGCGATCTGTTCGCCAAGGTCGCCGCCAGCGAAGAGTTGATGCGCTGTGGCTCCGGCGGCGTGGTGGCCGGGCTGGGCTCGCTGGATATCGGCCTGCCGCCCATCGTCAAATGGGCGCGTCCCGAAGTGCGCGAGCGCGTGGCGCCGCAAGTCTTGTCCGGCGAGAAGATCATGGCCCTGGCCGTCACCGAGCCCGGTGGCGGTTCCGATGTCGCTAGCCTGCAAACCCGTGCCGTGCGTGATGGCGATTGTTATCGGGTCAGTGGCAGCAAAACCTTTATCACCAGTGGCGCGCGTGCCGACTATTACACCGTCGCCGTGCGTACTGGTGGGCCAGGGTTTGCCGGCATCAGTCTGCTGTTGATCGAGAAGGACACGCCTGGCTTCACCGTTGGTCAGCCGTTGAAGAAGATGGGCTGGTGGGCGTCGGACACTGCCGAGTTGTTCTTCGATGATTGCCAGGTGCCCGTAGGCAATCTGATTGGTGCCGAAAACATGGGTTTTGCCTGCATCATGGGCAACTTCCAGAGCGAGCGCCTGGCTTTGGCATTGATGGCCAATATGACCGCGCAGATGGCCTTGGAGGAGAGCTTGAAGTGGGCCGCCCAGCGCGAGGCCTTTGGCAAGCCGATCGGCAAGTTCCAGGTGCTCAAGCATCGCCTGGCGGAGATGGCCACGGCGGTCGAGGTTTCCCGGGAGTTCACTTATCGCCAGGCGGCGAAGATGGCGGCTGGCAAGAGTGTGATCAAGGAGATTTCCATGGCCAAGAACCTCGCCACGGACACCGCCGACCGCGTGACGTATGACGCGGTGCAGATTCTTGGAGGGCTGGGTTATATGCGCGGCAGTCTGGTGGAGCGGCTGTACCGGGACAATCGGATCTTGTCGATTGGTGGCGGCACTCGGGAGGTGATGAACGAGATCATCAGTAAGCAGATGGGTTTGTGATTGATGAGGCCCGTCCAGGCACCGCAAATCAGCGCTCAGTCAACCCAAACTGCGTCAAACAAAACGTCGGAACCCCCATATCCTCCAAACGCTGCGAGCCACCCAGTTCCGGCAGGTCAATAATCGCCGCCGCTTCGAAAATCCGCGCACCCATACGCCGTGCCAGGTTGGCCGCAGCAATCAAGGTGCCACCTGTGGCAATCAGATCATCGAACATCAATACCGAATCCCCTTCACACAGGCTGTCGGCGTGCACCTCAAGAAAGGCCTCGCCGTATTCGGTCTGGTAACCCTCGGACAATACGTCTGCCGGCAGCTTGCCTTGCTTGCGGAACAGGATCAGCGGCTTGTTCAGTTGGTAGGCGATGATCGAACCGATTAGAAAACCACGGGCATCCATCGCGCCGATGTGCGTGAACTCGGCTTCGACGTAGCGATGGATAAAGGTGTCGGCCACCAGGCGCATGGCCTTGGGCGATTGGAACAGCGGCGTGATATCACGAAAGATCACCCCAGGCTTGGGGAAGTCGATGACGGGGCGAATCAGGGATTTGATGTCGAATGAGTCGAAGGCCATCATCGGGAGTCCTGGGGGCAAAGACTCGTCAGTATACCTGCGGCCCAACCGGTTGGCTTGGCCGCAAGTGTCGCATCCCTTGTACGGCGATCAGCCGTCGAGGGAGCCGCCGGCCAGTGCACACAGCTGGATCGGGTCGAGGATGTGGACTTCCTTGCCCTCGGCGGCGATCAGTTCGTTTTGCTGGAAGCGGGTGAACACCCGGGACACGGTTTCCACCGCCAGGCCCAGGTAATTGCCGATTTCGTTGCGCGACATGCTCAGGCGGAACTGGTTGGCCGAAAAGCCACGGGCGCGGAAACGTGCGGACAAGTTGACCAGGAACGTGGCAATCCGTTCGTCGGCGGTTTTCTTCGATAACAGCAGCATCATTTGCTGGTCGTCGCGGATTTCCCGGCTCATCACGCGCATCAATTGGCGGCGCAACTGCGGCAATTGCAGGGCCAGCTCATCCAGGCGCTCGAATGGAATCTCGCACACCGACGTGGTTTCCAGGGCCTGGGCCGACACCGGGTGAATCTCAGTGTCCATGCCCGACAGGCCAACCAGCTCGCTGGGCAGGTGGAAGCCGGTGATCTGCTCTTCGCCGCTATCGCTCAGGCTGAACGTCTTCAAGGCGCCCGAGCGTACTGCATAGACGGAATCGAACTTGTCGCCCTGGCGAAACAGAAATTCGCCTTTCTTCAGTGGGCGACCACGTTTAACGATTTCGTCCAGCGCATCCATGTCTTCCAGATTCAGCGAAAGTGGCAAGCAGAGGGGCGCCAGGCTGCAATCCTTGCAGTGAGCCTGGCTATGAGCGCGCAGTTTGACTGGCTCGGACATTTCTTAAATCCTTGTGGGAAAACACACATAAGACGTAAGGGTACCGCACTGAGGGACTATCAGGCCAGCCTGTACAAAAAACCGGCAGGGGTATAAAGAATTTTACACAGCGGCCGATGGACTGCTATCGACCAAGAGCTTGGAGGCTCAAGATATGCTTTCCATCGACGGCAATCTCCCGTCCCGCACCACGGTGCCGACTCTGCTTGAGCCGAAAAAAACCAGCACCGTCAGCGAGGCGGGCGAGACCGCAGCGCTGGGTGAAACCAAGCCTGCCGAAGGTGTGAGCGTGACCTTTTCCGGTGCTTCGTTGAGGGCGGCCAACGCCGAGAAAACGGCCAACAACGATATCGAAGAAAGCGGCCTGGACGAAAACGTGCAGAAGCTGCTGAAAATGATTCGCCAGTTGAAGCAGCAGATCGCGGAAAAGATGGCTGAGATGACGGCGATCATGGCCGACAAGCGCCTGAGCCCCGACCAGGCCCAGGCGAAACTGGGCGCCGTGCAAGCGGCGTTAGGCAGCCTGCAAGCCGCATTGACCTCCGCCTATGCGTCCTTGAACGAAGTAATGAAGAACTTGAGTGCCGAGGACGCGGTGAAAGCGGCCTCGTTGATCGCCAAGTAACCTGCTTCAGATCACCCGTGAAAATCGCTGCCTGTTCTGCTGTTGCAGATAGGCATCGAACACCATGCACACCGAGCGCACCAACAGGCGCCCAGCGGGCAATACACGAATCCCCTCGGCGTCGAGTGCGATCAGGCCATCGTTGGCCATCACTTGCAGTTGCGGCCAGACTTCGGCGAAGTAACCGCGAAAATCCACGGTGAACGCCTGCTCGATGTGCTCGAAGTCCAGGCGCAAGTTACAGATCAACTGCTGGATCACTTCCCGGCGCAGACGGTCATCGGCTGTGCAGAGCAGGCCGCGACTGGTGGCCAGTTGTGCGCCGGCCAAGGCGTTCTGGTAGTGATTCAGGTCGCTGCTGTTCTGGCAGTACAAATCCCCAATCTGACTGATGGCCGAGACTCCCAGCCCGATCAAATCACAATGGCCGTGGGTGGTGTAGCCCTGGAAATTACGCTGCAGGGTCGATTCTTCCTGGGCGATGGCCAACTCGTCGTCGGGTAGGGCGAAATGGTCCATACCGATGTAGTTGTAACCGGCTGCGGTCAGTTGCTCGATGGTGTTGTGCAGCATCTGCAATTTGTCGGCAGGGGCCGGCAGGTCGTCGCTGTTGATCCGTCGTTGGGGCAGGAAGCGCTCCGGCAGATGGGCGTAGTTGAACACTGACAGGCGATCAGGCTGCAGGCTGATGACCTCGGCCACGGTGTGGGCGAAATGCTCTGGTGTCTGCTTGGGCAGGCCGTAGATCAAGTCGATATTGATCGAACGAAACTGCAGGGTACGCGCCGCATCGATCACCGCGCGGGTCTCTTCCAGGCTTTGCAGGCGATTGACTGCGCGCTGCACTTCGGGATCGAGGTCCTGCACGCCGATGCTTACGCGATTGAAGCCCAGTTCGCGCAGCAGGCCCATGGTGGCCCAGTCGGCCTCCCGGGGGTCGATCTCGATGCCGTAGTCGCCAGAGTCGTCATCCTGCAAGTTGAAGTGGCGGCGCAGTTGGGCCATCAGTTGGCGCAGTTCGTCGTGGCTGAGAAAGGTCGGTGTGCCGCCACCCAGGTGCAGTTGCTGAACTTGCTGGTTGGGGTCCAGGTGGCAGGCCACCAGTTGGATTTCCTGTTCCAGGCGTTGCAGGTAGGCCTGGGCACGGCCGCGGTCCTTGGTGATGACTTTGTTGCAGGCGCAGTAGTAGCAAATATTCGCGCAGAACGGCACGTGCACATACAGCGACAGCGGGCGTACGGCCTTGCGGCTGTCGCGCAGGGCGTGCAGCAGGTCGAAGGTGCCGACCTGGCTGTTGAACTGCGCGGCGGTGGGGTAGGAGGTATAGCGCGGCCCCGCCAGGTCGTAGCGATGAATCAGATCTGTGTCCCAACGAATGGCGTCGAGCATGCGGGCGTTCCCCGGAATGGCTAGTGGGCCGAGTCTAGGGGCATGGCTGGGCGGTCATCTTGATTTGTATCAACGGGGAGCGGCGCTATGCCACATGGCCTTTTAGTGGCCCATCAGCCAGTGCTGGTGTGGGCCGGGCAGTGTCCAGATACCGAACAGGATCACCAGCAGGCCGCCGGCCATGCGCACACTGCGCTTGCGCAAGAGCGCGGTGATGCGTTCGGCGGCGAGCCCGGTGGCCAGTAATACCGGCCAGGTGCCGAGGCCGAAAGCCAGCATCAACAGCCCGCTATCCAGTGCGTTGCCCTGGCTGGCCGCCCAGAGCAGCGTGCTGTAGACCAATCCACACGGCAACCAGCCCCAGAGCGCGCCCAGCAGCAAGGCGCGCGGCAGGCTCGACACCGGCAGCAAACGGTTGGCAACCGGCTGGATATGGCGCCACAGGCCGCGCCCGAGGCTTTCGATGCGGGTCAGGCCGCTCCACCAGCCGGCCAGGTACAGGCCCATGCTGATCAACAGCAGGCCGGCGAGGATGCGCATGAACATCGCGGCCGGGCTGTTGGCCACTGCCCAGCCGGCCAGGCCAATCAGCACGCCGGCCGTGGCGTAGCTGAGGATACGCCCCAGGTTGTAGGCCAGCAGCAGGCGAAAACGCCGGCTGCGCTGCTCCGCAGGGATCGCCAGGGTCAGCGCGCCCATCAGGCCGCCGCACATGCCCAGGCAATGACCGCCGCCCAGCAGGCCGAGGATCAGTGCGGAAACCAGCAGCGGCGCTAGCTCAAGCATGGGGTGGCGCCGGTTCGTCAGGCTTGCTCGGTGGCTGCGGATGGCTGCTGGCTTCGTCGACGGCGGCCAGGTGCTTGGGGTCCTGGTCATCGAACAGCACGCTGTGGGCCGGTCCGTCGAGGTCGTCATACTGGCCGCTGTCCACCGCCCAGAAGAAGATGTAGATGGCGATGGCGACGATCAGCAGTGCCGCTGGAATCATTACATAAAGAGCTGGCATCGCTACTCCATGCCCGTGCGGCTCAAGCCGGCAGCGGACGGGGCTGAGGGGTGGCGCTCGCGGCGCTGGCGCGCGGCAGGCGAGTCAGGCGCAGGGCGTTGAGCACCACAGTCAACGAACTGAGGGACATGCCGATCGCCGCCCAGATCGGCGTGATCCAGCCAAGGGCGGCGAACGGCAACATCAGGCCATTGTACAGCCCGGCCCACAGCAGGTTTTCAATGATTACGCGGCGCGTGCGCCGTGCCAGGCTGAAGGCTTGTACCAAGGCATCGAGGCGGTTGGACAGCAGCACCGCATCGGCGCTGGTTTTCGCCAGGTCAGTGGCCGAGCCCATGGCCACGCTGATATCGGCGGCGGCCAGTACCGGCACATCGTTGACCCCGTCGCCGAGCATCAACACCTTGCGGCCTTCCTTGTGCAACTGTTGCAGCACTTGCAGCTTGTCATCCGGGCGCAGGCCACCACGGGCTTCGTCGATGCCCAACTCGGCGGCGACGCTGGCGACCATCGGTGAGCTATCCCCCGACAGCAGCAAGGTACGCCAGCCCCGTGCTTTGCACGCGGCCAGCAGCGCCGGTGCATCACTGCGCAGGCGATCATCGAGGACAAACCAGGCCAGGGCGCCGTTGGTGTCGCCCAGCAGCAGCCATTGGCCAGCGTCTTGCGGCGAGTCGGGAATTGCGCAGCCGCTCAGTTCGCAGACAAAGGCCGGCTGGCCGATACGCAGCAGGCGCTCGCCAACCCGGCCTTCCAAGCCCAGGCCAGGCGTGCTCAGCACTTCGTCGGCGGCCATCGGCGCACGGCCGAAGGCCCGGGCAATCGGGTGTTCGGAGCGGTTTTCGAGGGCGGCGGCCAGGGCCAGGGCGAGGTCGCTGCTCATGCTGCCCAGCGGCCGAATGGCGCGCAGGGCCAGGCGGCCTTCGGTCAGGGTGCCGGTCTTGTCGAAAATCACCGTGTCGATCTGATTCAGGCCTTCCAGCACATGGCCGCGGGTCAGTAGCAGGCCGAGTTTGTGCAGGGTGCCGGTGGCGGCAGTCAACGCGGTGGGGGTCGCCAGGGACAGGGCGCACGGGCAGGTCGCCACCAGCATCGCCAGGACAATCCAGAATGCCCGTGACGAATCCAGTTCCCACCACAGCAGGCCGATCACGGCGGCAGCGATCAATGAGCACAGGAGGAACCATTGCGCAGCGCGGTCGGCGATTTCGGCCAGGCGTGGCTTTTCTGCCTGGGCCCGCTCCAGCAGGCGCACGATGGCCGATAAACGGGTGTCATGGCCCAGGGCGCGCACCTCAACGGTCAACGCGCCTTCGACGTTGAGGGTGCCAGCGGTGACGCTATCGCCGGCTTGGCGCGGTTGTGGCAGATATTCGCCGGTGAGCAGGGATTCATCGATGCTCGACTGGCCATCCAGGATCACGCCATCGGCCGGCAGGATCGCGCCTGGATGCACCAGCACCCGGTCGCCCAGGGCCAGTTCGGTGAGCAGGATGCGTTCGCTATGGCCATCGCTTTTCAGGCGCAGGCACGAGGCCGGCAGCAGGTTGACCAACTGGGCGGTGGCCGCAGCGGTGCGCTCGCGGGCCCGGCGCTCCAGGTAGCGTCCGGCCAGCAGGAACAGGGCGAACATGCCCACGGCATCGAAATACAGCTCGCCGACCCCGGTGATGGCGGTCCAGATCCCCGCCAGGTAAGCGCCGCCGATGGCCAGCGAAACCGAGACATCCATGGTCAAGTGACGGGTGCGCAGGTCACGCATGGCGCCCTTGAAAAACGGTGCGCAGCTGTAGAACACGATCGGTGTCGTCAGAAAGAGCGCGACCCAGCGCAGGATCACATGCAGTTCGGGGCTGAGGTCGATATTGAATTCCGGCCAGGTGGCCATCGTCGCCATCATCGCCTGGAACCACAACAGACCGGCAACGCCGAGTTGGCGCAGGGCCAGGCGGTTTTCGCTGGCCAACTGTTCAGCGGCACGGTCGGCTTGATAAGGGTGGGCGGCGTAGCCGATCTGGCGCAGCTCGCTGAGCACTTGGCTCAACGGCAATTGCGCGTCGGCCCAGCGTACATGCAGGCGATGGTTGGACAGGTTCAGCCGCGCCTCGGCCACGGCCGGCAGGCTGCGCAGATGTTTCTCGATCAGCCAGCCACAGGCGGCGCAGCTGATGCCTTCCATCAACAGGGTAGCTTCGGCCAGGTCGCCGTCGTGGCGCACGAAAGGTTTTTGCACATCGGCGCGGTCGTACAGCGCCAGTTCGTCGACCAGTTGCACGGGCAAGGCTTCGGGGTTGGCCGAGGCCTCGCTGCGGTGTTGGTAATAGCTCTCCAGGCCACCTGCGACAATCGCCTCGGCCACCGCCTGGCAACCCGGGCAGCAGAGCTCACGGGGCTCGCCGAGGATCACCGCAGTGAAGCGGCTGCCGGGCGGGACGGGGAGGGCGCAGTGGTAGCAGGGGATTGGGGTGGTCATGGCTTTGGATCTGTATGGGCGGGGAGGGCCTCATCGCCGGCAAGCCGACTCCTACAAGGTTATCGCACACTCCCTGTAGGAGCCGGCTTGCCGGCGATGCGCGAAGCGCAGGCTTTCAGTTCTTCAGGTCTTCGGCACCCTGCAACGGCTCGTCACCCAACTTCAGGTCGGTGCCGTGGCTGACTTCTTCCTCTTCAAACATGCGCCAGGTCCTGTCGCCTTCCACCCCCAGCAGTTCGACGAAGCGCCGGCCTTCGACCTTGTCGGTGACCTGGCCGATATACCGACCCGGCTCGCTCTCGCTACGGGTGAGCATGACCTTGCGGTCTTTCTCCGGCTGGGTCGGCGAAATCAGGTTCAGTTCCAGCGTGGCCGGCCCGCTGTTGCCGGTGAGGTGCAACTCGACTTCGCCGGTCAGCTCATCCAGGTGCATGGTGGCGCGCATTTGCAGGGTCTGGGCCAGCAATTCGCGGTCCAGGGAGCGGTTGATGCCTTTGCCGGCCTCGTAGTAGTTGTCGTTGACCAGGTTGTCCGGGTTGTTCACCGCGATGGTCACCATGGACAAGGTCAGCGTCACCGAACAGGCCAGGATGGCAATGATGATCCAGGGCCAGAGGTGCTTGTACCAGGGGCTTGCGGCAGTTGCTACGGGCATTGTTCTGCTCTCTTTCAACGAATTTGTGGGCCGATGAACCGGCTCTTGGCTTCAACGTGGACGCTGTCATCGTCCGCATCCTTGAGGATGAATTTCACCTCGTTGGTGGTCGATGGCATTTGTTCCGGCGCGCTCGACAGTTCCACCGGCATGGTGAAGATTTCCCCGGCGGCGACCTTGATCTCGCGCTTGCCTTGCAGCTTGAGGTCCGGCAGGCCCGTGGCGTCTAGCACGTAGGTGTGGTCGCGCTGGTCCTTGTTCATGATCTTCAGGCTGTAGACGTTCTCGATCCGCCCTTCGGCGTTTTCGCGGTACAGCACGCGGTCCTTGCTGACGTCGAAACCCACCAGCGAGCGCATGAAGAATGCGGTGGCCAGCAGGCTGATCATCGCCAGCAGCACCAGCGCATAGCCGATCAGGCGCGGGCGCAGCTTGTGGGTCTTTTGCCCCGACAGGTTATGTTCGGTGGTGTAGCTGATCAAGCCGCGCGGGTATTCCATCTTGTCCATGATGGTGTCGCAGGCGTCGATGCAGGCGGCGCAGCCAATGCACTCGATTTGCAGGCCGTCACGAATGTCGATACCGGTGGGGCAGACCTGCACGCACATCGTACAGTCAATGCAATCCCCCAGACCCTGGGCCTTGTAGTCGACACCTTTCTTGCGTGGGCCACGCACTTCGCCACGACGCGGGTCGTAGGACACGATCAGGGTGTCCTTGTCGAACATCACACTCTGGAAGCGCGCATACGGGCACATGTAGATACACACTTGCTCGCGCAGCCAGCCGGCGTTGCCATAAGTGGCGAGGGTGAAGAAACCGACCCAGAAGTACGACCAGCCATCGGCCTGGCCGGTGAAGAACTCGAACACCAGTTCGCGGATTGGCGAGAAGTAGCCGACAAAGGTCATGCCGGTGACAAAACCGATCAGCAGCCACAGCGTGTGCTTGCTGAGTTTACGCAGGAACTTGTTGGCGCTCATCGGCGCCTTGTCCAGCTTGATGCGCTGGTTGCGGTCGCCCTCGGTGACCTTTTCGCACCACATGTAGATCCAGGTCCACACACTTTGCGGGCAGGTATAACCACACCAGATACGCCCGGCGTACACCGTGATAAAGAACAGGCCGAAGGCCGAGATGATCAGGATGCCTGACAGCAGGATGAAGTCCTGGGGCCAGAATGTCGCACCGAAGATAAAGAATTTGCGCTCTGGCAGGTTCCACCAGACCGCCTGGTGTCCGCCCCAGTTCAGCCACACCGTACCGAAGTACAACAGGAACAGGCCGGCACCGCCGAGCATCCGCAGATTGCGGAACAGCCCGGTAAAGGCACGGGTGTAGATTTTCTCTCGCGAGGCGTAGAGATCAACGGTGTTGCTGGTTTTTTTGGCAGGTGGGGTAACGTCATGTACCGGAATCTGGTTGCTCATCATTGCATCCCACGGCAGTGGAGATTTGCCTCGGCCAGTACGTGCCAGCCGGGGTCAAAATAGGGGTGTTGCAGTGGCGTAATGATACGCCTGTAGTACCGATGAACGGGTGCGACCTTTGGTCGCGTTGGGGGAAATCAATTGATGGTGTACGTGACTTGAATCAATTGACAGGTTGAGTATGGACGGTTTTTCAGGGTCCGAAGGTCATTCGTCCCATGGATTGATCAGTGTCACACCGCTGCTTTGGAAGTCGGCGACATTGCGGGTGACCACGGTCAGGCCGTGAACCAGAGCGGTTGCGGCGATCAGCGCATCACCTTCGTTGGCACGATCCGGTACATGCAGGCTGGCGCAGCGCAATGCCACGGCAGCGTCAATCGGCAGGATCCTGGCATCGAAGGCCGGCATGACGTGGCGTTTGAGCCAGGTGCGCAAGACCTTGCCCTGCGCGGGGTCACGGCGCTCCATTCGCAGCACCCCAGTCTCCAGCTCCTTCAAGGTAATCGCCGAAATGTACATGCGTGGCGCGGCGATGGTTTTGGCCCACGCCACCACATTTTTGTCGGCCTGGGGTTTGCGTAACTCGGAAATGACATTGGTGTCGAGCAGATACATCAAGAGAGGTCCACGGGTCGATGAATAATCACGGCGCGCTCGGTTTCAAATTCGATATCCGCCGCTTCTGGCATCACCAACAGATCAACAATGTCGGCGTTGATACCTGTCAGTTTTTGGTAGTCCTCAATACTTAGCAGTACATGGGCAGGCTTGCCTCGGTCGGTGATAAAAACCGGTCCTTGGCGCGCGGCTTTTTTGGCACCGCTTGTGTCTTGGTTGAATTCGCGACTGGAGATGGTCGTAATTGTCATGGGGCGCCTCCCAGTGGATGGGTGAATGTAGTTACGTTACTACTGTGCAGTGAAAGGCTACAAGCTTCAAGCTACAAGCGGTCGATGTGTTTCACATAAAAAAGCCCCGCCAGCATGACGCTGGCGGGGCTTTTTCTTGCGGCTTGCCGCTTACTTCTGCTCTTGCTGCTCTTTGTGCGACAAACTGTAAACATACGCCGCCAGCAAATGCACCTTGTCGTTACCCTGCAACTGCTCTTGTGCAGGCATCTGGCCCTGGCGGCCGTAACGGATGGTCTGCTGCAGTTGGGCGAAGCTCGAACCGTAGATGAACGCGCCCGGGTGGGTCAGGTCAGGCGCGCCCATCGCTGGGGTGCCTTTGCCGGTCGGGCCGTGGCACGCCACGCAGTTGGCGGCGAACAGTTTCTCGCCGTTGGCCACGTCGGCCTTGGCGCCTTCCGGCAGCTTGCGGCCATCGAGGTTGGTCAGCACGAAACCGGCGACGTCGGCCACGCCTTGTTCACCGATCACTTCAGCCCAGCCCGGCATGACCGCGTGACGGCCAGCCATGATGGTGGCCTTGATGGTTTCCGGTTCGCCGCCCCAGCGCCAGTCGGCGTCGGTCAGGTTGGGGAAGCCATAGGCACCCTTGGCGTCGGAACCATGGCACACCGAGCAGTTGGAGGCGAACAGGCGGCCACCCATCTTCAGGGCTTGCGGATCCTTGGCCACTTCTTCAATGGGCATGGCGGCAAACTTGGCGAAGATCGGCCCGAACTTGGCGTCCGAGCGGGCCATTTCCTTTTCCCACTCGTGCACGCCGGTCCAGCCGCTCTGGCCGTTGGCGAACGGGGTTTGCTTCTCGTTGTCGAGGTAGGCATAACCCGGCAGCAGGCCTTTCCAGTTGCCAAGGCCCGGGTACAGCACCAGGTAGCCCAAGGCGAAGATGATGGTGCCGACGAACAGCATGAACCACCACTTTGGCAGCGGGTTGTCGTATTCCTCGATGCCATCGAACGAGTGGCCAACCGTCTCGTCCGTTTGTTCGGCGCGCTGGCCCTTGCGGGTCGACAGCAGCAGCCAGGTCAGGGCAAAAATGGTACCCAGACTGAGGACTGTGACGTACAGACTCCAGAACGTAGTCATTCTTTGTTACTCCTAGAAGCTTGCTCGACGTGCTTGATGGCTTCGGGATCATCCGCAAAAGGCAGCAAGGTCGCGTCTTCAAACTCTGACTTGCGCTTGGGGCTGAACACCCACAACGCCAGGCCGATAAAGGCCACCATCACGACAACGGTGCCCAGGCCTCGAATCATCCCGATATCCATTCAGATCACCGTTTGCTTTTGATGATGGTGCCCAGGCCTTGCAGGTAGGCCACCAGCGCGTCCATTTCGGTCTTGCCCTTTACAGCTGCCTGGGCACCGGCGATGTCTTCGTCGGTGTAAGGCACGCCGAGGGTGCGCAAGACTTCCATTTTCTTGGCAGTGTCTTTGCCGTCGAGCTTGTTTTCCACGAGGAACGGGTACGCCGGCATTTTCGACTCGGGCACCACGTTGCGCGGGTTGTACAAGTGCGCACGCTGCCAGTCATCGGAGTAACGACCACCCACGCGGGCCAGGTCCGGGCCGGTACGTTTGGAACCCCACAGGAACGGGTGGTCCCACACGCTTTCACCGGCAACCGAGTAGTGGCCATAGCGTTCGGTTTCGGCACGGAACGGACGGATCATCTGCGAGTGGCAGCCGACACAGCCGTTGGCGATGTAGACGTCGCGGCCTTCCAGTTCAAGGGCGGTGCGCGGCTTCATGCCTTCGACCGGCTTGTTGGTCACGTCCTGGAAAAACAGCGGAACGATCTGGGTCAGGCCGCCGATACTCACGGCGATGACCATGAAGAAGGCCAGCAGGCCGATATTCTTCTCGACTACTTCATGCTTCATCAGTGAGCTCCCACGACAGCGATCTTGGCGGCGGCTTCAGCGGCTACAGGGTCCGCGGCACGCACGGTGCGCCAGACGTTGTAGGCCATGAACAGCATGCCGCTGGCAAAGAACGCACCACCAAGGGCGCGCACGATGAAACCAGGATGGCTGGCTTGCAGCGCTTCGACGAAGGAGTAGGTGAGGGTGCCGTCATCGTTGATTGCACGCCACATCAGGCCCTGGGTGATGCCGTTGACCCACATCGAGGCGATGTAGAGCACGGTACCGATGGTGGCCAGCCAGAAGTGCGTATTGATCAGGCTGGTGCTGTGCATCTGCGCACGGCCGTAGAGCTTGGGAATCATGTGGTACAGCGCGCCGATGGAGATCATCGCGACCCAGCCCAGAGCGCCGGCATGTACGTGGCCGATGGTCCAGTCGGTGTAGTGGGACAGCGAGTTGACGGTCTTGATCGCCATCATCGGGCCTTCGAAGGTCGACATGCCGTAGAACGCCAGCGATACCACCAAAAAGCGCAGGATCGGGTCGGTGCGCAGCTTATGCCAGGCGCCCGAGAGGGTCATCATGCCGTTGATCATGCCGCCCCAGCTTGGAGCCAGCAGGATGATCGACATGGCCATGCCCAGGGACTGTGCCCAGTCCGGCAGTGCGGTGTAGTGCAGGTGGTGAGGACCGGCCCAGATATACAGGGTGATCAGCGCCCAGAAGTGCACGATGGACAGGCGATAGGAGTAGATCGGACGCTCGGCCTGTTTCGGCACGAAGTAGTACATCATCCCCAGGAAGCCGGTGGTCAGGAAGAACCCTACGGCGTTGTGGCCGTACCACCACTGGATCATCGCATCGGTCGCACCGGCGTAGGCCGAGTAGGACTTGAAGAAACTGACCGGCAGGGACGCGTGGTTGACGATGTGCAGCATCGCGGTTACCACGATGAACGCACCGTAGAACCAGTTACCGACGTAGATGTGCTTGGTCTTGCGTTTGACGATGGTGCCAAAGAACACGATGCCGTAGGTCACCCAGACGATCGCCAGAAGGATGGCAAGGGGCCATTCCAATTCCGCGTATTCCTTGGTGGTGGTGAAGCCCATTGGCAGGGTGATGATGGCGCCGACGATGACTGCTTGCCAGCCCCAGAAGGTGAAGGCGGCGAGGCCGTCGGAAATCAGTCGCGTCTGGCAGGTTCGCTGCACGACATAGTAGGAAGTGGCAAACAGTGCACATCCGCCGAAGGCGAAGATCACCAGGTTGGTGTGCAGTGGGCGTAGGCGTCCAAACGTCGTCCATGGCAGGTCGAAGTTCAACTCCGGCCAGACCAGTTGCGAGGCGATGAAGACACCGAGCCCCATGCCAAGGATCCCCCAGACCACCGTCATGATGGCGAACTGGCGGACTACCTTATAGTTATAAGCAGTCGGACTGATTGCTGTGCTCATTCTAAGGTTCCACGGTTTAGGTGTTTTATTAGGATAAAAATCGGCCGCAAGTATGGACAATGCGAAGTGCCATTGCAACGTAACGCTGACCTGCGTCAATGCGTTTCAAGCCAGATTCTGCGCCCTTTCCCTGTTTGGCGTAAGGACAAAATCAAAAATGAAAAGCTGACGGGTTGGACAGGAATTTTGAGGGGGCGCAGGTACTTGCAACGCGATGTGTAGGGACACGCTGCCAAGGTGACGAATGGTCGGTGGCACGATAGCCGGTAACTGTCAGCCCTTGCGCCTGTCACCCTGCTGGAATGTCTGACTCATCGCGTGCAAGTTAAGCTGCGACCGATCAACGCCGGCCCACTGTCGAAACAAGCGTAGACCCGAATGGCGAGAGGGGAAAGGTGTGCTTTAGAAGGGTGTGACAATAGGGCGCAGGGCGCAGCGGTTAGTAGCAAGCTGCAAGCGGCAAGTTTGGAGCGGGGAGAGGGAGGGCTGAAAAGGCTGCAAGAGCCGAGTTGAGGACTCTTCTCTTGCAGCGTGTAGCTTAAAGCTTACTTCTGCTCTTTCTGCGACAGACTGTAGACGTAGGCGGCCAGCAAGTGGACCTTGTCGTTGCCTTGCAGTGCTTCCTGCGCCGGCATCTGGCCTTGACGGCCGTGGCGGATGGTTTGTTGCAACTGCGCAAGGCTGGTGCCGTAGATGAAGCCGGCAGGTTGCGTCAGGTTTGGCGCGCCCATGGCTTCAACACCGTGGCCCTCTGGGCCGTGACATGCCACGCAAGTGGTGTCGTATGCTTGCTTGCCAGCGGCCAGGTCGACCTTGCTGTCAGCCGGCAGCGGCAATTTGGCCAGGTCGTGACGTACATAAGCGGCGACGTTTTTTACACCGTCTTCGCCCAGCACTTCACCCCAGGCCGGCATCGCTGCGTGGCGACCGTTCATGATGGTCAGCTTGATTGCATCAGCCGAACCACCCCAGCGCCAGTTGTCGTCCGCCAGGTTCGGGAAGCCGTAGGCGCCCTTGGCGTCGGAGCCATGGCACACCGCGCAGTTGGAGGCAAACAGGCGACCGCCCATTTTCAACGCTTGCGGGTCCTTGGCCACTTCTTCCACGGGCATGGCTGCGAATTTGGCGAAGATCGGCCCGAACTTGGCGTCGGCCTTGGCCATTTCCTTGTCCCATTCCTTGTTCTGGGTCCAGCCGTCTTCATAGCCCGGCAATACGCCTTTCCAGTTGCCCAGGCCCGGGTAGAGGATCAGATAGCCGACGGCAAACACCAGGGTTCCGGCGAACAACAGGAACCACCATTGCGGCAGGGGATTGTCATATTCCTCAATCCCGTCGAAGGCGTGGCCCATGGTCTGGTCGACGCTGCCCTTGGTCTCGCCCTTGCGGGTGCCGAACAGCAGCCAGGTCAGGCCGATCAGGCTGCCCAGGGTCAGTACACAGATCCATGTACTCCAAAAGGTAGTCATGGCCGAATGCTCCTTGTTACAGGCTCTTCTTGAGCGTCGGATGGGGTGCCAATGGCGTCAGGCTTAGGCTCATCGGCAAATGGCAGCAGGCAGGCTTCGGCGAACTCCGGGTTGCGCTTGGCGTTGAACACCCACAGCGACAGGCCGATGAAGGCAATCGCCACCACCAGCGTGCCGAGTCCGCGGATCATTCCGGTATCCAGTTCAAAACCCATGGGTCACCTCTTGCTCTTGATTGCAGTGCCGAGCACTTGCAGGTAGGAGACCAGAGCGTCCATTTCGGTCTTGCCCTTGAGGCTGTCCACGGCCGCGGTGATGTCCGCGTCGGTGTACGGCACACCGAGGGTACGCATGACCTTGAGCTTGGTTTCGGTGTGGCTGCTGTCGACCTGGGCCGTCACCAGCCATGGGTAGGCCGGCATCTTCGACTCAGGCACGACGTTGCGCGGGTTGTACAAGTGCGCGCGGTGCCAGTCGTCGGAGTAGCGAGCGCCGACCCGGGCCAGGTCGGGACCGGTACGCTTGGAGCCCCACAGGAACGGGTGGTCCCATACGCTTTCGCCGGCAACCGAGTAGTGGCCGTAGCGTTCGGTTTCGGCGCGGAACGGCCGGATCATTTGCGAGTGGCACTGTACGCAGCCTTCGCGGATGTAGATGTCACGGCCTTCCAGTTGCAGCGCGGTATAGGGCTTCATGCCTTCGACCGGCTTGTTGGTCACGTCCTGGAAGAACAGCGGGACGATCTGCGTCAGGCCGCCGATACTCACGGCCAGCACCATCAGCAGCATCAGCAGGCCGACGTTCTTTTCAATCGTTTCGTGTTTCATCATCGACTCCTCAGGCCATCTGCGCCGCAGCGGCTACTTCGGCAGGTTGTGCCGAACGCACGGTGCGCCAAGTGTTGTAAGCCATCAGGAACATGCCGCTGAGGAAGATCGCACCGCCCACCAACCGCACGATGAAGCCTGGGTGGCTGGCCACCAGGGTTTCGACGAAGGAGTAGGTCAAGGTGCCGTCTTCGTTGACCGCACGCCACATCAGGCCCTGGGCAATGCCGTTGACCCACATCGAAGCGATGTAGAGCACGGTGCCGATGGTGGCCAGCCAGAAGTGCGCGTTGATCAGGCCGAGGCTGTACATCTGCTCGCGACCGAAGACTTTCGGGATCATGTGATACAGCGCGCCGATGGAGATCATCGCCACCCAACCGAGGGCGCCGGCGTGTACGTGGCCGATGGTCCAGTCGGTGTAGTGGGACAGGGCGTTGACCGTCTTGATCGCCATCATCGGACCTTCAAAGGTCGACATGCCGTAGAACGCCAGGGATACCACGAGGAAGCGCAGGATCGGGTCGCTGCGCAGCTTATGCCAGGCGCCCGAGAGGGTCATCATGCCGTTGATCATGCCGCCCCAGCTGGGTGCCAGCAGGACCAGCGACATCACCATGCCCAGGGACTGTGCCCAGTCCGGCAGCGCGGTGTAGTGCAGGTGGTGAGGACCGGCCCAGATGTACAGGGTGATCAATGCCCAGAAGTGCACGATGGACAAGCGATAGGAGTAAACCGGACGCTCGGCCTGTTTCGGCACGAAGTAATACATCATCCCCAGGAAGCCCGCGGTCAGGAAGAAACCTACGGCGTTGTGGCCATACCACCACTGCACCATGGCATCCGTCGCACCACCGTAGAGGGAGTAGGACTTGGTCAGGCTGACCGGGATTTCCAGGTTGTTGACGATATGCAGGATCGCCACGGTGATGATGAAGGCACCGAAGAACCAGTTACCGACGTAGATGTGCTTGGTGTTGCGCTTGGCCACGGTGCCGAAGAACACGATGGCGTAGGCGACCCAGACGATGGTGATCAGGATGTCGATCGGCCATTCCAGCTCGGCGTATTCCTTGGAACTGGTGTAGCCCAGTGGCAAGCTGATTGCTGCCAGCAGGATCACCAATTGCCAGCCCCAGAAGCAGAACGCGGCGACTTTGGGCGCGAACAACTGGGTCTGGCAGGTGCGTTGCACCGCGTAGAAGGAGCTGGCAAACAGCGCACAGCCACCAAACGCGAAAATCACCGCGTTGGTGTGCAGTGGGCGCAATCGACCGAAACTGGTCCAAGGCAGGTTGAAGTTGAGTTCGGGCCATACCAACTGGGCGGCGAGAAAAACCCCGAGCCCCATGCCGACGATGCCCCACACCACCGTCATAATGGCGAATTGGCGGACCACCTTGTAGTTATAGGCGGTACTTAAAGTAGTGTTCATGGTTCCCCATCCACGGTTCAACCCAAGCAGATGCGGCACTTGGGCTGGAGTTATAGGCAGACTAAAAAGCGAGGCAAGCATGGGCAAAGAGCACAAGGCCAGTATTGACGGGGATCAATGGGCGCAGTGTGTGCGTGAACAGGGCTGGTTGTGGAATGCGGCTACGCGCGTTGGCGCAGGCCCATCACCGACGCTGATCCTGGCCCACGGTGCGGGTGCGCCGATGGACTCGGGTTTCATGAGCGATATGGCTGTACGCCTTGCCCGGCATGGGGTGAACGTGTTGCGCTTCGAGTTTCCCTACATGGCCCAGCGCCGTGTGGACGGGGGCAAACGCCCACCGAACCCAGCGCCGAAACTGCTGGAATGCTGGCGCGAGGTATATGCCCGGGTGCGACGTCATGTCGCTGGGCCTTTGGCGGTTGGCGGCAAGTCCATGGGCGGGCGGATGGCCAGTCTAGTGGCCGATGAGTTGGCGGCTGATGTGCTGGTGTGCCTGGGTTATCCGTTCTATGCGGTGGGCAAGCCGGAAAAACCGCGGGTCGAACACTTGGCTGGGCTGAAGACGCCGACGTTGATCGTGCAGGGCGAGCGCGATGCGCTGGGCAATCGGGCGGCGGTGGAGGGTTATGTGCTGTCGCCGAGCATCGAGGTGATGTGGCTGGTCGCGGGGGATCATGATTTGAAGCCGTTGAAGGCTTCGGGGTTCAGTCATGAGCAGCATTTGGAGGCTGCGGCGGTGAAGGTGGCTGGGTTTTTAGGCGCCTGTTAGAGCCTCATCACAGGCAAGCCAGCTCCCATTTTGATCTGTGAATACATTCAAAATGTGGGAGCTGGCTTGCCTGCGATAGCGATCTAGCGGTTAAACCGCTCCACCAGCGAATACTGCGTATTGGCCGTATGGGTCAGTTCTTCACTCAACTGCGCCGAATTCAACGCCTGCTCCGAGGTCTGGTCGGCCAACAGCGCAATGGTGCTGATATTGCGGCTGATCTCTTCGGCCACCGAGCTTTGCTCTTCAGTCGCCGCAGCGATCTGGGTGGTCATGTCGGTGATATGCGCCACCGCTTCACTGATCCCCACCAGCGCCGCGTCCGCTTCCATTACCCGCGCCACACCTTCTTCAGCCTGGCGATGCCCGGCATCCATGGTCTGCACGGCGGTGCTGGCGGTCTGTTGCAGCTTGGCGATCAGGGCATGGATCTGCCCGGTGGATTCGCTGGTACGTTGCGCCAGTTGCCGCACTTCATCGGCCACCACCGCAAAGCCCCGGCCCATCTCACCGGCACGCGCCGCTTCGATGGCCGCGTTCAAGGCCAGCAGGTTGGTCTGGTCGGCAATGCCCTTGATTACATCCACCACGCCGCCGATTTCGTCGCTGTCCTTGGCCAGTTGGGTCACGGTCACGCCGGTTTCCCCGACCACCACCGACAGGCGCTGGATGGCTTCGCGGGTTTCCCCGGCAATGTCGCGGCCGCGGCTGGTAAGGCGATTGGCTTCCTGGGTGGCATCCGCCGTGCGCTGTACATGACTGGCGACTTCCTGGGTGGTCGCGGCCATCTGATTGACGGCGGTGGCCACCTGTTCGGTCTCCACGCGCTGGCGCTCCAGCCCGGTGGAGCTGTTGTGCGCCAGGGTATTGGACTGCGCGGCCTGGTCGTTGAGGTGCTCGGCGGTGTCCTGCAAACGGGTCAGGCAGGTCTTCAGACGCGCTTCCTGGCTGAGGATCGACATCTCCAGTCGCGCCTGGGCGCCACGGCTGTCGGTGTACATCTGCGCGATCAGCGGGTCGGAGGTGGTCTGTTCGGCCAGGCGCAGCAGGCGCTTGAGGCCACGCTGTTGCCAGCTCAAGCCAAGCAGGCCCAGCGGCACCGACAACGCGGCGGCCAGGGCAAAGCCCCAGTGGGAATTGAGCCAGATGCCAATCAGGAAACTCAGCTGGCTGACCAGGATAAACGGCAGCCAGTCCTGCAGCACCGGCAGCCATTTATCACTGCGCGGGATCGCCGACTTGCCCTGGTTGATCCGCTGGTACAGCGCTTCGGCACGGCGGATCTGCTCGGCAGTCGGCTTGACCCGTACCGATTCGTAGCCGATCACCTGTTCGCCGTCGAACACCGGGGTCACATAGGCGTTGACCCAGTAGTGATCGCCGGTCTTGCAGCGGTTCTTGACGATGCCCATCCATGGCAAGCCTTGTTTGAGCGTCGCCCACATATGCCCGAACACAGCGGCTGGCACGTCGGGGTGACGTACCAGGTTGTGCGGGGCGCGCATCAGTTCATCCCGGGAAAACCCACTGATCTCGACAAACGCATCGTTGCAGTAGGTGATCACGCCTTTGGCATCGGTCGTGGAGATCAACCGTTGTTGAGCGGGGAAGGTACGTTCGCGCTGGGTAACGGGTTGGTTATTACGCATGATTGATCAATCCGCAAGGCTTTGACAGGTTGTCGGCCGGCGCGGGCTTTTATTTAGCTTATTTTTGCAATAATCGGCGCGGCCTTGTGCTGTTCTATGGATTGCTCCCGGTGCCCAATATGTCCAGCGCCATGCGTTGCTGGATGGTCGTACGCGTGTAATCGCGGACGAATGCTGACCGGTCGGTTGTTCCCAGATGCAGTCGCGTCAGTGCGGCAACGGCCGAATCCAGGTCGGCGGGGGTAAACACCGAGGCATTGGCGATATGCGTGTCGGTGAAGTGTTTTGCATAGCCTTCCAGGCCCGCCAGGATCGGCTTGCCGGTAGCGGCATACTCAAACAACTTGGAGGGGATGACTTTGAGGAAGGCCTTGAACGTATTGAGGTGCAAAAACAGTACATCGGCTTGGCGGTAGTAATGGATCAACTCGGCGCGGGGTGTCGGGGCAATCAGCTCGACATTGGTTATCTGCCGGCGCTCCAGCACGTCACGCAACTTTTGTACGGTGTTGCCATGCCCAATGATGTAGAAGTACGCGCGTTCAGCCAGTCTTTCTGCCAGTTGCGGGATGATCTTTTCCAGGCCCTGGCCTGCACCGATGTTGCCGGCATACACGATTTTCAAGCGGCCTTTGTTTGGGTAAAGGCCGGCAGGAGGGAGAGGCTGAAGAAACAGTTCGTCAACACCATGGGTATAAGTGGAAAAATTTTTGTCGGGATAATGCTCTTTGAAGTAAGCGAGAAACCCCGGTGAGATCAGGTTAATCCGTGATGCCTGGTTGATGGTCAGCCGTTCGACCCGTGTAAACATACCGGCCAGTATCTTGCCGACGATTCCCGGGAACAGCTCGGGCAAGACATCGACGAAGATATCGCGAATATCAAGGTACAGCGGTGTTTTGCGCCAACGCGCGATAGCGCTGGCCAGGGCCGCCGTCATCAGTCGCGAGGAGGAACCAAGGATCATGTCGTACTCCCTGTTCTTCACCGCTTTGCGCACGCCATCGGCATAGACACAAAAGCCCCATGCCTGGCCCAGAAGGCCGTTTTTATGCTTGGGCAGGGCAATGCGCGTAATGGTCAGCCCCGGGCGTGGCGGGTTGTAGTCGCCGGGGGTGTAGTGTGAGGGATAGCGGCTGGGATGGGTGGTCACTACGTCAACCTGTACGTTGTGGGTTGATTGGGCGAGTAATGCCTCCACGAGTGCTTCGATGCGAAACGCTGCAAGGTCAGGCGGGTAATGAAAGCTCAACAGCAGAATACGGACAGTCATGGATAAACCTGCGCTTTTCCCGCGAGCAGGCGCTGGTAGAGGGTTACCAATTGGCTCTCTTGCTGTTCCCAGTTCAGATGTGGCCTGGCCCTGGATGCGTTGCGAGCGTACTTGCGGCGCAGGGTGGGGGAGTCGACCAGGCTTTGGAGGGCTGTGCGCAGTTGCAGGTCGTCGCCGGCGTTGGCCAGTAGTCCTAGGTCATGGGTTTTGACGACCCGGCGGATTTCCGGAAAATCCGTAGCCACCACGGGCAGCCCGGCAATCACGTATTCGAATAGCTTGTTGGAGTCTGTGCTGAAGTGGTTCAGGCAGGTATTTTCGATAGGCTGGACGCCAATATCGGCCGATGCGGTATAGCTGGGTAAATCGGCCAGGGAAACGGTGGGGATGAAATGCACGCGTTCGCTCAAGCCCAGTTCGCGACTTAGCGCCATGAGTGGCAAGGTCAACCGGCCTGCGCCTATCAATACAAAATAGGCCTCTTGCACGTTGGCGGCTACTCGCAACAGACGCTCCAGCCCGCGCCCCTGCTGCAACCCGCCTTGATAGACGATAATTGGCCAGGCCTGTTGCAAGCCCAACTCTTCACGAATACGTTGGGTTGGCGGGCACACAGTCAATCGCGGGCGATTTTGCAGGACCAACGGGCGAACAATTCCATAGGCACGGGCAAAAAACTTTGCTCGCGTCGTCGTGGTGGTCAGGGTGGCCTGGGCCCTGGGCATCAACGTTTGCTCAATTCGCGCCACACACCCACGAAAGCGCGAGTAGCCCTCGCGGCTGGTGCTGATTTCGTGAGCGTCATAAACCAACTGCGCGCCACTGAGGCGGGCGGCCAACCAAGCGGTTGGCAGTGTATTAACGTCATGGGCGTGGATGACCGCTGCACGATGCAGGGCCATGCGTACCAGCAGGCCGACATGAGTCCATAGCCGGGCGATGAGGCGCATTGGTGACAGTGTGTTCCCCGTTGCCGATGGGGCCACGGCGTGGCCAGGCCCGGCGGCCCGTACCCGCCAGAATGGGCGCCGGGCTACGCGGATCACTTGGATGCCTTCGTTGAGGGTTTCTTTTTGCCGGGTGACGCCCGGGGTGTGCAGCGCAAACACCGTGACCTGATAGCCGGCCGCCTGCAGTGTCTGGGCCTGTTTCAATACGCGGGCGTCGTGACGGAACTCGTTCCAGACGATCATGGCGATCTTTTTCATATCCGCGACTCCTGCTGTTGCGGGGCCGTTTCCTGGGCATAGGCGGCCATGATGGGGGGAAGTAACTTGGCTGCCGAAATGAAGTGTTGCTTTGCCACAAGCCTGTCCAGCGCTGATAACAGGACTGAAAGGGTGAATAGTTGAAATGAAAGATGACGTGTGTCGTCGCGATTCAGTTGCAGGTCATGAAAAATGCCGTGCAGTTGTTGTAGCTCTTTTTTCGACGTGGGCCATCCTGCTCCGACGGGTTCGAGACTCCACAGGCCCCAGTGGCTTACATAGAGCTTGCCCTGTGGGTCGCTTAATAAATGATCTTTGTGTATGTCGAAATTTGCTATTTGCAGTGGGACTTTTTTCAAGTGGGACACTATATCTGCGCGTGCTGCTATAAACGCTTGCAGGATGTCTGCATAGTGAGTGGTGTCGATCGCTAGTTCAAATGCTGAAAGATTGTGTGGGGTGAGGCGATCCCATAGTAAGGGCTGAGAGTTTAAAAACAGCTCAGTAAGATTTGCCGCTGGCAGGGTTCTCATCATGTCTTTAAATACACTATGCATGGGGTGCTTTATGTATAAAGGGTCGCACTTTTCGAGTGAGGTCCATTCAAAGACATGACAGTTGAAATTTTCTATAGCGCTGGCCCCCAGGAACGGAAGAGTGGGTAAGTTAGTATGCTGGGTGTTCGCCAGTAACATTGCTTCACTGATGGCCAGGTTTTTTCTTTTTGAGTTGAAGATTTTTATAAGAAACCGGTGTTTCTGCGCAGTGGCCGTATGGCGGGCGGTGACCTCGAAGGCCGCAATGTCGTGTATTCCGATTTGGTGCCATTTCGCGTCGATGACGTTGTAAGAGGCTCCTGTAATTTCAGAGATGGCGTTGCCGATAAGAGAGTGGCGTACATCAGGCTTGAGAAGTGTCCATAAAATATCAGGGCTGTTGTCAGAAGTTGCGAGAAATGGCATGTTAAAAAGTAAGTTCGAAATTTTAACATGTTGAGTCATCAAGCTATGGGTGTCCTGAATCAGGATGGCCGCGCGTTGCATTATCTGGCGCGCCAACATAAGCCCAATCAATGCTGCGATTATGTTGGAGGAAGTTGTATTCAGCAGGTCGTAAAATATAAAACCGAAGGCGGCAAGAAATCCCAGTGAAGCAACGGTGTTGGGTATTTCTAGAACCTCTGTGGTGGGGGCGGGTCGTACAAATATGTACACGCTGCCCGCTAATGCGCAGATACCCAGGAGTGCGAAAAATAGTCCTTTATACATGATGCCCAGCACCATCAGGGCAGCGGTGATGAATAGCGTGTTTGCCAGGCTTCTGGTCAATCTTGAGAATGTACGGGTTGTGAGATTTTCCTGGTCTTCGAACGGAATCATATTGGCGCAGTTGACGATAAGTTGCTGGGCGCCGCGCTCGGTAAAGCTCTTGATTTTATTTTCTGCAAGCAAATGGGTCAGGTATAAAAATATTGCCGCTATGCTCAAGTAGGTAAAGAGGGTTTTGCGCCCCAGGGATGCAAGTGCTGCGGGGAAGTAATCCGGGATGAAGGGGGACCCCATCAGGATAATGGCTTTTATCGGCAGGAAAAATGCACTGAGTAAACTGAGCTGCGATACCAGCATGAGTACGATCAGCAAAAATGTATGACCGGGAACGCTGCCCACGACTTTTACGCAGACGGAGCAATACCAATGCAGTGGAGTGGCTGGGTGCATACAAGCTCCGGGTTTACGGGGTCGGCGTATTTGAAGAGGCGCTTATCTGAAAGGTTGAACACCCAGGCAGGGGGATTCTGAACGCCACCACTGTCGTTGCCTGTGCTTGCATGAAGCCGAGGCCGGCCATGGCATTCAGATCAGCGGACTCGTGCCATCCAGAAATGACGGTAAAGCGGTTGCTGCTGAGAATATCCAGGCTGCATCGTGAATGGGGGTGGGACAACTGCACCCCTTGTTCAATGGGGGTCACGATGACCCCATCGCCACAATGAAAGAGGGTGAACGCCTCGGTAGTGCCGTCACCCGTCACCGTGTCCGTGATACGAAAATCCAGTACGTCGAGGGTGCCTTCAATAGACCTTGAAACCACATATCCGTGGTAGGCAGAGTGCGAGCTGTGCATGTGGAAAATTGAATTCTCCACCGCGCCGGTGAGCTGTGCAAGATTTGGTTCAATGCTGTAATGAGCGCCCCTGATTGCGACGTTGTTATGTGCCCACGCACTTCTGAGGAATGTTTCCAGCGGTTTTTTATATTCGTGCGAGTTGAAGCTTGGATCTATCAGCCATTCAATGCCATCCATGTATAGCGTGAACGAAAGATTGTCCTCATGTTTGTGCGTCTGGCACAGAGAAGTTGCAAATAAGCACAGCATATAAGCGTGCGTTTGGTGATTGCTCTTGATGACTGCATAGCCAGCCTTTGGCAGTATCTCGACGCTATTGTTGCTGTAAGGGGTGAGTGCTCCAGGTGCGCTCGTAGGGTTGGCCTTGCGGAACGTATCGCCTTGCGCGGGGGTTCTATTGTCGGGGTACTTTAATAGCTCTGAAAACTGCATAAGCTCATGGGCTATGTCCGGGATGCTGCTGTGTCCTCCATTCAACAAGGCCAGTTCGCCGGCAAAGGTAATCAGGCGTTGCACGCCCTGATGATAGCCAATCGAATTTTCGATAAAGATGGCGTAGCCATTGTCGCGGATGATCAAGTTGTCCAACTGATCTTCAAGGCGTACCTGCGCCCTGCAAGCCCAGTTTTGCGCACAAGGCAGCTCTGGCATGGCTAATGCTGCGGCCAAGAGTGCCGTATCCTGAAACCACGCATGGTTGTGATAACGCGTCAACTGGTGCGAAGCATAAAAGGCCTCGGAGGCCAGCAACTGCGCGTGCCTGAACATTGCACTGCGTAAGCGTGACATGAAGCGTCGGTCGAAATTGTACTGTGCACCCATGTCCCACATCAGGATAAACGCGAGCATTCGCTCGGCCGTGCCGTGGTCGTACCAGGCATATTTTTTATCGGCGTCATGGGTGAAATAGCTGTGTTCGAGCCAGTTGCCGATAAACTCCCGGGCAGAAAAAACAGCGGCGATATCCTCATGGTTGCGCGCATAGACCATCAGCATTGCGGCAGGATGCAATGCGTGCCAGGAAAATCGGTAGGTTCCAGTATCTTGCAGCCTATCCGGAAGTTTTTTTTCAGCAGGCCAGGCGAGACTCACGTCACCGGACAGAGGACAGTCGCCATGGGCAAGGTAGGCTTGGACTTGCTGCTCTGAATGGGTAAAGCATTGCTCAAAATAGGCATACAGCTTTTCGATAAAAACCGCCGGTAAGCGCGATATTTTGCTTTTCTGGTTCGGGTCAATTTGATCAGGCCCGCTCGACCATGGAGGTGGCGTTGTACGTTCTCGCCAACAGATAACTTCTTCAACTTTCAGTTCGGAGCCCTCTGGCAGTGGATGCCCCTTGAAGAATATTTTTACCTCGCAAACTGTCGAATCGACGACGTGTTGCCAGTCGTTTTGTATGCCAAAAGCGAGATCGCCATAGCCAAACGAAAAATCTACCCATTGGTTGATAGCCGTGTTAGCCAGCTTTATGTGTTTATATCCTTCACTGGAGTCGTAGCCGATAGCCATGTATTTCAATGACTGCCAACCAGATATTTTAAAGCGAATGCTAAGCCCGTTTGCCACGTAGGGATTGGGGAGTGAAAGCCTTATTTGATGCGTGTTTTTGTCTTCATGGAATAAAAACGCCAAGCCGCAAACCGTTTTCCGAGCTTTGGCATTACCCTTGAATGCTGTCGCTTCAAGCGGGTAATAGTCTTCCCCGGATATCTTGTTGGTGAAATGTAAGCTGCTTTCTATTTGCCTGTCTGGAGTGCGGCATTCCGGGGGCGAGGTTTGGCTAGACGCTTTTTTTATCATGAGGTTATGTACGCTCAGTCGCTGTTTAACTAAACATCAATCAGTTTTAATTCCTGCGCCAAGATTCTGTTCATCGACGTTTGGCGTTCTATTCTTGCGCGCGCAGCCATGGATAACTCATGGAATAGTTGGGGTGTTTCTACAAGCCTGGCGATGCCCGCTGCGAGTGCTTCGGCGTCGTTGGCAGGTGCCAGGATTGCGCAACGCTCGTCGACAAATTCCGGGATGGCGGTCACGCCATTGGTGATGGGGACCAACCCTGAAGCCATTGCCTCATCGCGGGAAACACCGTGGGTATCTGCCCGACTAGGGCACAGGAAAATCCCATATTGCTTGTGTAAGGCGGCTATTTCCTGCTGCCTGAGGAAGCGGTTTTCTATCTTTACATTTGGGTATTTGCGCAGGGGGGCCAGGGTTTCCTCAAACAGGGTGCCGTCTCCCACTAGATGGAATTCCAGCTCGGCAAAGTACGGTTTGAGGGCGAGCAGTTCGATAGCCCGCACGCTCAAATCATTGGCATATTTTGCAGAGGCATAGGGGCGAATCGACAAGATTTTCCTACGCTGCTCGACGGGTTTTTCTTCATAGGAAAACAGCACTGTATCGATCGGGTTATGAATGATCTCGTACTGGGCGTCTGGCAGGCGGAAACCGAGGTCCTCCATGACTTCTTCGGCAAAATGACGGGATACGAATACCAGCTTGAGATTAGCGGGCATGGGCGCAAGCAGGTTGTGCCAGAAGTGCAGGCGCTTTTCGCTGTCAAGTTTGGCCAGTTGCCGGTGCTCTTCGCTATTGCTGTTGTATACACGACGCCACCATGGCTGGATCTCGGCGCCATGGACCCAGACGATGATGCGGATGCTCTGCGCGTACCGGCGTAGGACTTCCCACATCGACGGATCCAGGAAGTGCACCAGGACGACGTTGTACGATCCCGACTCAAGCATTTTCACCAGGCTGTCCTGGGAGCCGGTCATCACATCGACGTTTTCGAACTCCTGATAACCCGCTGATTGATTGGCGCGTAGACGGAAGACATCGACTGCAATACCGCGCTTCTGGTAGGCGATAACACGTGTGTGAACGAAACCGTTGCGATACAGGTCGTCATAGGCGGGGTAATGGTTGGTCAGCAGCAAGTGCCGGGCCTTGGCGAGCAAGGTCGAGGGTTGCAGGTTTCGATGCCCGAGCAACAGTGCCGTGATGGCTGCAGTTCCACTGCCGTAGACCCGCAGTCCCAAGCGCAGGTGCGCCGTTTCCGGCGGTATGTCACAGGTCTGATTGCGATTGGCCGGTGCCATGGAGTGTCCGATACGTTGCTCATGCGTATCCAGGAACAGGACGACCAATTGGATGTTCAGGCCGGGTGTGGCGTCCAGGCACAGTTTCAGTGGCGCGCCGCCCAGTTGCGCAACGCTCAGTACCTGCTTGGCATACCAGTACTCGTGTTTGCCATCTGCGAGGGATGAACTGATATGCCAGGTCTCCCCATCGATGCGATCCTGCAACACCCTGCTGCTGATCGGGCCAAACTGCCGGGCCAATGTCTGGCCGCTGAATTGCGCGTTGTGGGTGCTTGTTTTCAGCGCCGGGATGGCTTCTGCCCGTTGCAGTAATTGATCGAGGTGGATACCGGTATTGATCTCAAGATCGTCGACGGTCTCGCTGACCTGCTGCTCGTTGTTATTCGCGGCATTCTTGCAGTAATTGAAGGCGTCGATCGCCAGGCCCTGTGGATCCCGGTATTCAAGGGTTTGCGAGCCGTTGAGCCAATCGCCTGCGGTTTGCCTGGGCAGGGATGAGGTTTTGATCAGCGAACAACGCGCCGCGATTGCGCTTGCATGTCGGTATTCCTGATCGGCGTTGTGCAACTGGATAGCGCCGCTGTTCGCCGCGTAATGAGTCACCTTGCCGATCACCGTGGCCTGGCTGTAGCTCGCTGCCAGGGCCAGGTCCAGCAGGTAGTTGGCCCCGTAGTAGTCCTCGGCCAGCATGGTGCCGAACCAGGAGGCGTCGTTGGCCAGTTCTTCCAGCGTGAGGGTATTGAGTTGCTGATAGCTGAGTAGGCGTAAACGTGGATCCAACGGGCAGGCTTCAAAATTCACTGCAACATACATGACGACATTGGCGTAGCGCTGGCGCTGCAAGTGTCGGCCCAGGGCTTGGAACTCGGTATCGTCAGCGGCACAGGCGAGGAGGCAAATCGAGGGCAGGCTATCGTGTTTGGCACTGCCGTTTACCTTGGTCATGACATAACTCAAGCGGTGCGCGTAGGTGTGTTCCTGCATGACCTTGCGCAGCCCGGCCAAGCGCAGTTTGGCGCTGTTCTGGGGGGTGTCCGTGAGCATTGTGAGACGTTGCAGGACTTGTGCACTGTTGTCGCTGGTGATCACCAGATCGCCAAACAACAAACGCAGGCCACGGGAAAAATTGCTGACCGTCAGGGTGTTGGAACCGAGCAGCTCGAAAATGCGTCGGGCAAACATGGATTGCGATTGCTTGATCGAGTTGAGGTTGACCCCATAGCGATAGCCTTTGTAGGCCAAGTCCATGTGTGCGCTGCTCAACGTACCGACAATGTACGGTCGATACGCGAGGGGGAACTGATAGTTGGGGTCTTGTTTTTCCAGGTTGCGATCGAAGATGTCCAGCGGGCGAAACTGCGGTAGATCCCGCAGGAAATGGTCCAGATCACGGGTTCGTTCGGGATAGCGCACGTAGTACGCACCAGCAAAGCAGAGCGCATCTTTGCGCTGATACAGTTCAATCGGATTGTGCAGCACCGGTTGGCAGGCAAAAGGCAGCAAGTAGACGCGCTCATGGCCCAGTGCGCCTTTGTAACGATGAATGCAGTCGATATCGGTGGTAAAGACAGTATCGAATTGCTTGGCGGTGGAAAGGAACGTCTCAAAGTGCACCGGATCTTCTTTGTTCCAGAACACCGTGGGCACGCCGTGCGCTTTGCACCACTTCAAGACACCTCGCAGTTCCTCGCTGTTGTGCCCCACCTTGTTTTTCCATAAGGCGTCCTTGCCGCACCAGGCCGACTCGATAAACAGCAGCTCGGGTTGGAATGCCTGCAACTCGGCCAGGCTGTTGGCGGGTGTCAGTTGTAATAGCTGGCATTCGTGGCGGTACGCCTCGTAGGAAAATTCGTCCATTACACAGGCGACTTTCAGGCCCTTGCTGCTGTGGTTGGCACCAGGCAGCAGGTGATTGCGAATGTGCCTGGCATTCTCCAGGGGCTGGGGCGTGGGTGTCGCCATGATGGCGCGCACGGCCGGCAGTGGCACTCGCTCGATGCGCGCATTGGTTTGAGTGAGCGCACGGTTCTTGCGGGCCTGGCGGTACAACTTGAACAGCGTCGCCGGTAGGCGCACCCACCCGCCCAGGGTGCGAATGCCCACCTTCAGCTCATAGCCCAGCCGATAGGTCATGCTTGCGCGCGTCTTGATCAGCCGTTGCTCCGCCAGGTGGCGCCTGGCGTTGGCGGTGTGCAGTTGCTCATGGCTGGCTGAGACTTGTTCAAGGGCCTGGGCGAGGGCGGTCTGGAGCTGATGGATCTGTTCGGTGGCCGTGTGATGTTCCTGCTGGGTCTGGGACAGTTGTTGGCGCAAGGAGCGTTCGACTGCATTCATTGTCACCCCCTCAGGTCGCCAGCACGCCGGCAGCGTCAATCACTAGAAGGTCTGCGCCCCTGCTGGACATCAAGGCGAACTCGCGGTGCCTGACCAGTAATACATGAATCTGTGCGCGTTCCAGGGCATCGGCGGTATCGGTCAGTGAATGCATAGACATATCAGCCGGCAGTGCCTCAATGTTCGGCTCCACCAGCAACAGTTTTACCCCAAGCACCTCCCCCAACTGCTGGGCGATAAACAGGGCAGGGCTCTCGCGCAGATCATCAATGTCGGCTTTGAATGCCAGGCCATAGCAGGCAATGCGTACGTTGCCGGCCCGCAAGTCCGCGCGCTTGAGCAACAGGTTTGCCAGTGCCAGCTTGACCTGTTGGATGACCCACTGCGGTTTTCTGTCATTGACTTCGCGGGCCGTGCGGATCAATTGCGCCAGCTCAGGGGTCTTGCTGACGATGAACCACGGATCAACGGCGATACAGTGGCCACCGACCCCTGGCCCTGGCTGGAGTATGTTCACCCGCGGGTGATGGTTGGCCAGGCGAATCAGTTCCCAGGGGTTGATTTTCAATTGTGCGCAGATCATTGAAAGCTCATTGGCGAAGGCGATGTTGACGTCGCGAAAGCTGTTTTCAGTGAGCTTGCACATCTCCGCTGTACGCGCATCAGTCACGATGCACTGGCCTTTGACGAACGTCTGGTAGAGCTGTGCGGCGGCAGCGGAACAGGCTGGCGTGATACCACCGATGATCCGGTCATTGCTCACCAGTTCGCGCAGCACATGGCCCGGCAACACCCGCTCCGGGCAGTGGGCAACACGGATATCACTGGCTTCGCCGTGGGTGGTGGGGAAGGTCAGGTCGGGGCGGGCCCGGGCGAGCCACTGGGTCATGCGCTCGGTGGTACCCACCGGAGAAGTGGATTCGAGGATGACCAGGTCACGCCTTTTCAGGACCGGGGCTAGGGCTTCGACAGCCGCCCTGATGTAGCTCAAGTCAGGCTCATGGTTGTCCTTGAACGGTGTGGGGACGGCGATCAGGAATGCTTGCGCAGGCTCCACCGTGGTGGTTGCCCGCAGATAGCCTTGGGTGATCACCGCATGTACCAGCAGTTCCAGCTCGGGCTCGACAATATGCACGGCCCCGCGATTGATGATGTCCACGGTGCTCTGGTTGATATCCACCCCGATTACCTGCTTTTTGCGCGAGGCAAAAATGGCGGCTGTCGGTAAGCCGATATAACCGAGGCCCATCACACAAATCCTTGCAACACTCATGCAACTGCCTCGTTCTTTTGAGCAAGGCTCAACAGCGCAGCGCGAATACGGATGCATGCATCGCCGTCGCCATAAGGGTTATGGGCGATGCTCATTTGCCGATAATCGGCTTCGTTTTCGAGCAGCCTGCTCAGGTGATGGGTAATACAGCCGACATCGGTGCCGACCAGCTTGACCGTCCCCGCTTCGACCGCTTCGGGGCGCTCGGTGGTATCGCGCATCACCAGCACCGGCTTGCCCAGCGCAGGTGCTTCTTCCTGGATACCGCCTGAGTCAGTGAGGATCAGGTACGCACGGGTCATCAGATATACGAAGGGCAGATAGTCCTGGGGAGCGATCAGATGCACATTGTCGATCCCCGTCAGTAGGCGCTTTACTGGCGTCTGCACATTGGGGTTCAGGTGTACCGGATAAACAAAGGCTACCTCTGGAAAGCAGCGGGCACTGTTGGCCAGGGCTTGGCAAATGCGCTCAAAGCCGTCGCCAAAGTTTTCCCGGCGGTGGCCGGTCACCAGGACCATGCGTTGCCCCTCGGGCAGGAAGGCGAATTGGCAATCCAGCGCGATACGCAGCGGTGATAAGGGGGGGCCTAGTTTCTCTACCGTACTGAGGAGCGCATCGATCACCGTGTTCCCTGTGACATGGATGCGTTCAGGTGCGACGCCTTCATTGAGCAGGTTCTGCCGGGATGTGTGCGTCGGCGCAAAATGAATCGTCGCCAGGCTGCCGGTCAGGCGCCGATTGCCTTCCTCGGGCCACGGCGAGTAAAGGTCGTTGGTGCGCAGCCCGGCCTCGATATGGGCAATCGGGATTTTGCGGTGATAGGCCGCGAGGCTGGCGGCGAAGGTGGTGGCTGTATCGCCGTGTACCAGGATGATGTCTGGCGTGAAGTCGTCCAGTACCGCCTGCAGCCCTTGAATGATGGCCGTCGTTACATCCGCCAGGTTCTGGCCGGCCTTCATGAGGTTCAGGTCGTAGTCAGGTACCAGTTCAAACAGGTCAAGTACCTGGTCCAGCATCTCCCGGTGCTGTGCGGTGACACAGACTCTTGAGTTGAAGTGCGCGTCATTTGCCAGTTGGATGACCAGCGGGGCCATCTTGATGGCTTCCGGGCGAGTGCCAAAAACGGACAGGGTCTTGAGGGGCATGGGCGTGGACTCTTGTTCAAGGCCTGATGGAAAGACGCAGACGGGTCGTCCCTGGAAGGCGGGTGCGCGGGTTCCTTCAACGCAGATCAAGGCAAGTGAAGGCCTGGTGACTGGGTTGTGTTTATTGGTGTGGTATGAAGGGGCTGTGGGCATTGTGCCCAAAGGTGCTGGGGGTGCCTACTGACCGAACGGTTAGTCGAGTGGGGGCTCGAAAACACACAGCCGCCCGAAGGCGGCTGTGTGTTCACTGCGTGGGGGCTGGTTCAGCCCGCGAGCATCGGGTAGGTAAACAGTCCGAAATGCAGCAGATTCAAGCCAAAGTGCGTAGCAATCGCCGCGCCCAGGCCACCGAAGCGGTACGCCAGGCCATAACCCGCGCCGGCGATACTGGCCAGCAGCACCCACTGCCAGCCTGCGCCCACGTGTACCAGGCCAAACAGCAACGAAGCCAGCAACAAGGCGAGGTTTTCGCCATAGGGCAGTTGCTGGAAGCGTCGGCTCAAGCCGCCCTGGATGTAGCCGCGAAACAGCGCCTCCTCGACCAGGGTCACCAGCAACAGGTTGTTCAGCACCCATAGCCATGCCTGGTCCGGCCACTTTGGCGCCCAACTGATGATGCCCAGAAGCACCGCACCGCCGAGGGCGGCAATAGTTGTCAGGGTCAAGGCCAGGGCCGTGGCATAGATCGACAGGCGCAACGGGCGGCGGGCGACGATCCATGGACAGGCGAGCAGCAGCCACAAGCCAATCAGCGGTTTGTCCTGGTTCAAGTACATCGAGAAGGGCACCGCATCGGCGGTGAAGCGCTGCGGGTCGATCCCACGACCGTTGTAGAAACCGGGCAGCCAATGCATCGCCAGGCCCAGGGCCAGTACGATGAACAGGCCATGGCCGAGGTAGCGCGCCCATGGGTTGCGTTGTTGGCGCACGGCATACCCGGCCACCAGTAACAGGCCGATAGATACCAGGGCCAGTAAACCCAGTTGCCCGTAGGTCAGGGCCAGTCCATAGCCAATGGAAAGAAGTACCAGGTACAGCCAGGGTAAAGCGGGCATTGAGAATCCTTACACAGGTCGATGTAGGAGCGAGCTTGCTCGCGAAAAACCTCAAGGCACCTCGCGCGTCCAGGCTGCCCGCGTTTTCGTTGGCGACCTTCGCGAGCAAGCTCGCTCCTACAGGGAAATAGGTGCGCATTATAGCGGCGGTGACTGAACGCTAAAATGAAAACACCGCCCGAAGGCGGTGTTTTGTCTGGCTTGACGCGTTACGAAGCAATCAACTGGCGCAGCACGTAATGCAGAATCCCACCCGCCTTGAAGTATTCCACTTCATTGAGGGTGTCGATCCGGCACAGCACCTCGACCTTCTCGCTGCGGCCATCTTCGCGAGTGATCACCAGCGTCAGGTTCATGCGTGGCTCGATCTCGGTATCGGTCAGGCCCAGGATGTCGATCTTCTCCTTGCCGGTCAGCTTCAGCGCCTTGCGGTTCTGGTCCAGCTTGAACTGCAGCGGCAGCACGCCCATGCCCACTAGGTTGGAGCGGTGGATCCGCTCGAAGCTCTCGGCAATCACCGCCTTGACCCCCAGCAGGTTGGTGCCCTTGGCAGCCCAGTCACGGCTGGAGCCGGTGCCGTATTCCTGGCCGGCGATCACCACCAGCGGCGTGCCGGACGCCTGGTATTGCATGGCGGCGTCGTAGATCGGCATTTTCTCGCCTGTCGGGATGTAGAGGGTGTTGCCACCTTCTTCGCCGCCGAGCATTTCGTTGCGGATACGGATGTTGGCAAAGGTGCCGCGCATCATCACTTCATGGTTGCCGCGCCGTGAACCGTAGGAGTTGAAGTCCCGGGGTTCCACGCCCTGTTCGCGCAGGTAGTGGCCGGCCGGGCTGTCGGCCTTGATATTGCCGGCCGGGGAGATGTGGTCAGTGGTCACCGAGTCGCCGAGCAGGGCCAGGATATTGGCGCCTTGCACATCCTTGATCACCGGCAAGGGGCCGGCGATGTCATCGAAGAAGGGCGGGTGCTGGATATAGGTGGAGTCCTTTTGCCACACATAAGTCGCAGCCTGTGGCACTTCAATGGCTTGCCACTGCTCGTCGCCGGCAAACACCTCGGCGTATTCCTTGTGGAACATACCGGTGCTGACTTGCGCCACGGCGTTGGCGATCTCCTGGCTGCTGGGCCAGATATCGCGCAGGTACACAGGCTGGCCATCCTTGCCGGTGCCCAGGGGCTCGCTGCTGATGTCGATCCGCACGGTTCCGGCCAGCGCATAGGCCACCACCAGCGGCGGCGAGGCCAGCCAGTTGGTTTTCACCAGCGGATGCACGCGGCCTTCGAAGTTACGGTTGCCGGACAGCACTGACGCCACGGTCAGGTCGGCTTTCTGGATGGCTTTTTCGATCGGTTCCGGCAGTGGCCCGGAGTTGCCGATGCAGGTGGTGCAGCCGTAGCCGACCAGATCGAAGCCCAGTTGATCGAGGTACGGCGTCAGGCCGGCGGCGTTGTAGTAGTCGGTGACCACCTTGGAGCCCGGTGCCAGGGAGCTTTTTACCCAAGGCTTGCGGGTCAGGCCCTTTTCCACGGCTTTTTTCGCGACCAGGCCGGCGGCCATCATCACACTCGGGTTGGAGGTGTTGGTGCAGGAGGTAATCGCGGCGATCACCACCGCGCCGTTTTTCAGGCGATAGGTCTGGCCTTCGAAGTCGTAGTCGGCTTCGCCTACCAGGTCGGCATTGCCCACCGCGACACCGCCGCCGCCTTCGCTTTCCAGGCGACCGACGTCTTTATTGGCCGGCTTGAACTGCAAGTCGAGAAAGTCAGTGAATGCCTGGCTCACGTTGGGCAGCGAGACCCGGTCCTGCGGGCGTTTCGGCCCGGCCAGGCTGGCTTCGACGCTGCCCATGTCCAGGGCCAGGCTGTCGGTGAACACCGGTTCTTCACCGGCCTTGCGCCACAGGCCCTGGGCCTTGGTATAGGCCTCGACCAGCTTGACCGTGGCGTCAGGCCGGCCGGACAGGCGCAAGTAGTCCAGGGTCACTTCATCTACCGGGAAAAAGCCACAAGTGGCGCCATATTCCGGTGCCATGTTGGCAATCGTGGCGCGGTCGGCCAGGGGCAGGTCGGCGAGGCCGTCGCCATAGAACTCGACGAATTTGCCCACCACGCCTTTTTTACGCAGCATCTGCGTGACGGTCAGCACCAGGTCGGTGGCGGTGATGCCTTCTTTCAATTTGCCGGTGAGCTTGAAGCCGATCACTTCCGGGATCAGCATCGACACCGGCTGGCCGAGCATCGCCGCCTCCGCCTCGATACCGCCCACGCCCCAGCCCAAAACGCCGAGGCCGTTGATCATGGTGGTGTGGGAGTCGGTGCCCACCAGGGTGTCGGGGAAGGCATAGGTACGGCCGTCTTCGTCCTTGGTCCACACCGTGCGGCCCAGGTATTCCAGGTTGACCTGGTGACAGATGCCCGTACCCGGCGGGACCACGCTGAAATTATCAAAGGCGCTCTGGCCCCAGCGCAGGAACGCATAGCGTTCACCGTTGCGCTGCATTTCGATATCGACGTTTTGCTCGAAGGCGTCGGCATTGCCGAACTTGTCGACCATCACCGAGTGGTCAATCACCAGGTCCACCGGCGACAGCGGGTTGATGCGCTGCGGGTCGCCACCGGCCTTGGCCACGGCGGCGCGCATGGCGGCCAGGTCGACCACGGCGGGCACGCCGGTAAAGTCCTGCATCAGCACCCGGGCCGGGCGGTACTGGATCTCGCGGTCGGAGCGGCGCTCCTTGAGCCAGGCGGCAAGCGCCTTGAGATCGGCGCCGGTCACGGTTTTTTCATCCTCCCAGCGCAGCAGGTTTTCCAGCAGCACCTTGAGGGACATCGGCAGTTTATCCAGGTCACCCAGGCTCTTGGCGGCTTCGGGCAGGCTGAAGTAGTGGTAGGTCTGGCTGTCGATTTGCAGGGTCTTAAGGGTTCTCAGGCTATCAACGGATGACATTACATGACTCCTTATGGTCCGCACGGCTACGGACCTGACGGGACGAACAGAGCTTCTAACCTAGCCTTGTTTTCAGTAGCTGGCTAATAACTGGACTCTATGGACAAGTCCAAGGTTCCGAAGTCAGTTATCATGCGCGCGTTTTCATGACAGGCATTGCGATAGAGCAAGCCAGTTGCCAGGAGAGTTGATGAACACCCTTTTTATGCACTGCCGCCCGGGTTTTGAAGGCGAAGTCTGTTCCGAGATCGCGGAACACGCCGCGCGCCTGAACGTTTCGGGCTATGCCAAGGCCAAGACCGGCAGCGCCTGCGCCGAATTTGTCTGCACCGAGGAAGACGGCGCCCAGCGCCTGATGCGCGGCCAACGCTTTGCCGAGCTGATCTTCCCGAGGCAGTGGGCGCGTGGGGTTTTCATCGATTTGCCGGAAACCGACCGCATCAGCGTCATTCTCGCGCACCTGCGGGACTTCCCGGTGTGCGGCAGCCTGTGGCTGGAGATGGTCGATACCAATGACGGCAAGGAACTGTCGAACTTCTGCAAGAAATTCGAAGTGCACCTGCGCAAGGCCCTGCTGGGCGCCGGCAAACTGGTGGAAGATGCAAGCAAGCCGCGCCTGCTGCTGACTTTCAAGAGCGGCCGCGAAGTGTTCATGGGGCTGGCCGAGTCAAACAACTCGGCCATGTGGCCGATGGGCATCCCCCGCCTGAAGTTCCCTCGCGACGCACCCAGCCGCTCGACCTTGAAGCTGGAGGAGGCCTGGCACCACTTTATCCCCCGGGACCAGTGGGACGAGCGCCTGCACGGTGACATGACCGGCGTAGACCTCGGCGCAGCGCCAGGCGGCTGGACCTGGCAACTGGTCAACCGTGGCATGCTGGTCACCGCCATCGATAACGGGCCGATGGCCGAAAGCCTGATGGATACCGGTCTGGTGCAACACTTGATGGCCGATGGTTTTACCTTCACCCCCAAGCAGCCGGTGGACTGGATGGTCTGCGATATCGTCGAGAAACCGGCGCGCAACGCGGCCCTGCTGGAAACCTGGATCGGCGAAGGGCATTGCCGCGAAGCGGTGGTCAACCTCAAGTTGCCGATGAAGCAGCGTTACGCCGAAGTGAAGCGCCTGCTGGAGCGTATCGAAGAAGGCTTCAAGGCGCGGGGCATTCGGGTGGAGATCGGTTGCAAGCAGCTGTACCACGACCGCGAGGAAGTCACCTGCCACTTGCGCCGTCTGGACGTAAAGAAACCCAAGGCCCGGTAAGCGCAACCTTGTAGGAACCGGCTGTTTAGGAGTGAACGATGAGTGACATTTTTGACCCTGCCGTCGACGGCACCCTCGACGCCACCGGCCTCAACTGCCCGGAACCGGTGATGATGCTGCACCAGCACATCCGCGACCTGGCGCCCGGCGGCCTGCTCAAGGTCATCGCGACTGATCCCTCGACCCGCCGCGATATCCCCAAGTTCTGTGTGTTCCTGGACCATGAACTGGTGGAGCAGCGCGAAGAGGCGGGTACTTACCTGTACTGGATTCGCAAGAAGTCCACTTGAGGCAGGTGCCTACTGTAGGAGCGAGCTTGTCTCCGGGCGGCGTTCCGACGAAAAACGTTAACGATAACGCGAAAAAACTGACACCCCGCGTCGCTCTCAGATTTCTCGTCGGAACGCCGCCCGGAGACAAGCTCGCTCCTACAGCGGGCAGTCGCGCTTAAACCTGGCGAATGCGCTTGCGCGCACTACGTGCCAGGCGGACCACCAGCATGGCCGCCGCGCAACTGAGGCCAACGATCAGCCCCTGCCACAAGCCGCTCGGGCCGTTGGCCTGGCCCAGCCAGTCGGTCAGCCCCAGCAAGTAACCGACCGGCAGGCCCACGCCCCAATAGGCGAACAGGGTCAGGATCATCGTCACCCGGGTGTCCTGATAGCCGCGCAAGGCGCCTGCCGCCGTGACCTGGATCGCATCGGAAAACTGGAACAGCGCTGCAAACACAATCAGCATCGCCGCCACCTGGACCACCAGCGGGTCGGCGGTGTAGATCGTGGCGATCTGCTCGCGGAACAACAGCATCAGGCTGCACGATACGCAGGCATAGGCCAGTGCGGTGCCCATCCCCACGCCTGCGGCAAAGCGCGCTTCGCGGGGCTCGCCACGGCCCAGGGCCTGGCCGACGCGCACGGTCACCGCCATGCTCAGGGAGTAGGGGATCATGAACACCAGCGAGCTGAAGTTCAGGGCGATCTGGTGCCCGGCCACCACGGTCGCGCCCAGGCTGCCGATCAGTAGGGCGATTACCGCAAAGATGCTCGACTCGGCAAAAATCGCAATGCCGATCGGCAGGCCAATGCCCAGGATGCGCTTGATCACCGCCCACTGTGGCCAGTCGAAGCGCTTGAACAGCTCGCTGGCCTGATAGACAGGTGCCCAGCGGGTCCAGCCGGCGAAGCCCAGCATCATTGCCCACATCACAATCCCGGTGGCCCAGCCGCAGCCCACGCCGCCCATGGCCGGCACACCGAAATGGCCATAGATGAACACGTAGTTCAGCGGGATATTCAACGCAAGCCCGGCCAGTCCGAGGATCATGCTTGGACGTGTGCGGCCCAGGCCGTCACTGAAACAGCGCAGCACGTAATACAGCGCCACTGCCGGCATGCCCGCGGCAATGCCATGCAGGTAGCCCATGCAGGGTGCGATCAGTTCGGGGTCGACATTCATCGCATGCAGGATCGGTTCGGCGCTGATCAGCAGCACTGACGCGGTACACCCCACCACCAGCGCCAGCCACAGCGCCTGGCGCACCAGCGGGCCGATCTCGGTGTGGCTGCCGGCGCCAAAGCGCTGGGCGACTTTGGGGGTGGTGGCCAGCAAGGTGCCAGTCATCAACAGATACACCGGGATCCAGATGGAGTTGCCCAGGGCTACCGCCGCCAGGTCCCGCGAACTGACGCGCCCGGCCATCACCGCATCGACAAAGCCCATGGCGGTGGTTGCCAGTTGCCCGATCATGATCGGCAGGGCCAGCGCCAGCAGGCTACGGACTTCCCGGCGAACGCGGGCAGGGCGGGAGAGGGGCAGAGTGGCAGTGTTCACGTGCAGATGTCCGATAAGGGGGAGCGCAGGACGGCGCATTCTACGCCTTGACGGATGAGTCAGGAAAATACCTGTGTAGCGGATTTGTAAACGTTCCACGGGCCGGTGCCTGTACACTGCGGATCCGCCAAAGGAGCCTGCCATGCTGATTGTTGCCGACGAAAATATCCCGCTGCTCGATGCGTTCTTCGAAGGGTTTGGCGAGATCCGCCGGGTGCCAGGGCGTGCCATCGACCGCGCCGCCATTGAACAGGCCGATGTGTTGCTGGTGCGTTCGGTGACCAACGTCAACCGTGCGCTGCTGGAAGGCACACCGGTGCGTTTTGTCGGCACCTGCACCATCGGTACCGATCATTTGGACCTCGACTACTTTCACAAGGCCGGTATCCAATGGTCCAGCGCGCCGGGCTGTAACGCCCGGGGGGTGGTGGACTATGTGCTGGGCAGCCTGCTGACCCTGGCTGAAATCGAAGGGGCGGACCTGACCCGGCGCACCTATGGCATCGTCGGTGCCGGTGAGGTGGGTGGGCGGCTGGTCAAGGTACTCAAGGGCCTGGGCTGGAACGTGCTGGTCTGTGATCCGCCACGCCAGGTCGCCGAAGACGGTGATTACGTCAGCCTGGAGCAGATCATCGAACAGTGTGATGTGATCAGCCTGCACACCCCGCTGAAAAAGTCCGGCAGTGGCTCGACCTGGCATTTACTGGATCGCCAGCGTCTTGAGCAGCTCAAGCCGGGCACCTGGCTGATCAACGCCAGCCGTGGCCCTGTGGTGGATAACGCGGCGCTGCGCGAGGTGTTGCTGGAGCGCGAAGACCTGCAGGCGGTGCTGGACGTGTGGGAAGGCGAGCCGCAAGTGGATGTCGAATTGGCCGAGCTGTGCGTGCTGGCAACCCCACATATCGCCGGCTACAGCCTGGACGGCAAGCAGCGCGGCACCGCGCAGATCTACCAGGCGCTGTGCGCGCACCTTGGTCAGCCGGCGACTATTTCGTTGAGTGACCTGCTGCCTGAACCCTGGCTGGCCGAGGTTACCCTCAATGCCAGCACTGATCCGGCCTGGGCCCTGGCGACGCTGTGTCGCAGCGTCTACGACCCGCGCCGCGACGATGCGGACTTTCGCCGTAGCCTGGTAGGAACAGTGGAAGAACAGCGCAAGGCATTCGACCTGCTGCGCAAACACTACCCGGAGCGCCGCGAGATCGATGGTTTGAAAGTGCGGATCAACGGTGGGTCGCCAGTGTTGTCGGGCATCGTCGCCGCACTGGAAGCACAGAACATCCTGTAGGAGCGTGCTTGTCTCCGGGCGGCGTTCCGACGAAAAACCTGAGAGCCACGCTGGGTGTCAGGTTTTTCACGTTATCGTTAACGTTTTTCGCGAGCTAGCTCGCTCCTACAGGAAAGGCATAAAAAACCCGGCCACTTGGGCCGGGTCTGAAAGAGCTGGGGCGTATCAGCCTTGCTGGGCAGGCTTGACCAGTTTCTGCTCCAGTTCGGCGCACGCGCCCTGGATCATCTCTTCGGTAATCTGCACTTCGCGACCCTGGGCATCGATGTACGAGCAGGGCAACTGCTGTGGCTGGCGGATTACTTCAACTTTGTCAGTGCTGCTGGTTTGCAAGGACATGGCCTGTCTCCTCATCAGGTTGTGTACCTACTCTAATTCCCCCGCGTGACCGAGCTGTTACAACTCCAGAGCCCGTCGGTGGATCGAATGCCCAGTCCAGCAGAAATCGCCGCGGATTTCCAGCCGGACTTTAGACCGATAGCCTCTAGGACCTAGTCTTGCCGGGCATAATTAACCTGACTCATTGTGATTTACCCAAGTTCAATCCTATTGCGGTGTAGGCTTGAGGGTGTCTTCCTCAGGTGATGCTCTCCATGCTTTCAGCCCGTCAACGCCGCGCCATCCGCCTGGCCATGCGCTTTATCGCCCCGTATCGCTGGCAGGCCACCGGTGCCTTGCTCGCACTGATTGTCACTGCAGGGATTACCTTGTCCATGGGCCAGGGCATTCGCCTGCTGGTGGATCAGGGTTTCATGACCCAATCGCCGCACCTGCTCAACCAGTCCATCGGCCTGTTCATGATCCTGGTGCTGGGCCTGGCGGTGGGCACCTTTACTCGTTTTTACCTGGTGTCGTGGATCGGTGAGCGTGTGGTGGCGGACATTCGCAGGCTGGTGTTCAACCATCTGATCTACCTGCATCCAGGGTTTTATGAAAACAATCGCAGCTCGGAAATCCAGTCACGCTTGACCGCCGACACCACCTTGCTGCAATCGGTGATCGGTTCATCCCTGTCGCTGTTCCTGCGCAACGCATTGATGGTTATCGGTGGGATTGTGTTGCTGTTTGTCACCAATCCAAAACTCACCAGCATCGTGGTGGTGGCGTTGCCGCTGGTGCTGGCGCCGATCCTGATTTTCGGCCGCCGCGTGCGCAGCCTGTCACGCCTGAGCCAGGACCGGATTGCCGACGTCGGCAGCTACGTGTCTGAAACCCTGGGCCAGATCAAGACGGTGCAGGCCTACAACCATCAGGTGCAGGATGAGCAGCGCTTCGCCGTGACCGTTGAGGAGGCGTTCGCCACGGCGCGCAAACGCATCGTCCAGCGCGCCTGGTTGATCACCCTGGTGATCATGTTGGTGCTGGGTGCGGTAGGCGTGATGCTGTGGGTGGGCGGCATGGATGTGATCGCCGGGCGCATCTCCGGTGGCGAGCTGGCGGCGTTCGTGTTCTATAGCCTGATCGTGGGCAGCGCCTTTGGCACCTTGAGCGAAGTGATCGGCGAGTTGCAGCGCGCGGCCGGGGCGGCGGAGCGGATCGCCGAGTTATTGCAGTCGCGCAATGAAATCCAGGCCCCGCCCGATGGTGCGGTCAAGCTGCCAGAACGGGTCAGTGGTCACCTGGAGCTACAAAACCTGCATTTTTCCTACCCGTCGCGTCCCGATCGCTACGCCATCGATGGGCTGAGCCTGAGCATCAATGCCGGTGAAACCCTGGCTTTGGTTGGGCCGTCCGGTGCCGGTAAATCAACGATTTTTGATCTATTGCTGCGTTTCTACGACCCGCAACAGGGGCAAGTGCTGCTGGAAGGCCGGCCTCTGAGCGCATTGGACCCGTTGGACCTGCGCCGCTGTTTTGCCCTGGTATCCCAGAGCCCGGCGCTGTTTTTTGGCAGCGTTGAAGAAAACATCCGCTACGGCAACCCCAAGGCCACACCTGCCCAGGTCGAAGAAGCGGCGCGCATCGCCCACGCCCATGATTTCATCCTGCAAATGCCCCAGGGCTACCAGACACATCTGGGGGATGGCGGCATGGGCCTTTCCGGTGGGCAGCGCCAGCGCCTGGCCATCGCCCGGGCCTTGCTGGTCGATGCGCCGATCCTGCTGCTGGACGAAGCCACCAGCGCCCTCGACGCCCAGAGCGAGCATCTGATCCAGCAGGCACTGCCGCAACTGATGGAGGGGCGTACCACTCTGGTGATCGCCCACCGTCTGGCCACAGTGAAAAACGCCGACCGGATTGCGGTGATGGATCAGGGGAAATTAGTGGCGGTGGGCACGCATCAGCAACTGATCGCCACTAATCCGCTGTATGCGCGCCTGGCAGCCCTGCAATTCAACGACAATCACGACGCCCTATAAAAAATGCCCGCGTTTCACAACGCGGGCACTTGCTGCTTCAAGCTTGCCGCTTTCGGCTGTTGTTACTGATCATCAAAATAGCGCTCGTGCCAATCCACCAGCGGTTGTGGCGAGTTGAGCTTCTGCCCGTAGATCACCGAATAAGACAGCACGTTCTGCACATACTGGCGGGTTTCGTCGAACGGGATGCTTTCCACCCACACGTCGAAACTCAGGTGATCGGCGCCGCGCAGCCATTGGCGTACGCGCCCTGGGCCGGCGTTGTAGGCGGCAGACGCGAGCACGCGGTTGCCGTTGAACTGGCTGTGCACCTGGCTCAGGTAGGCGGCGCCGAGTTGGATGTTCTTGTCCGGGTCCAGCACCTGCTGCGGTGACGCCAGTGGGATGCTGAATTTGCGCGCGGTTTCCTTGGCGGTGGCGGGCATCAGTTGCATCAGGCCGCTGGCGCCAACGCCGGAACGGGCGTCATCCATGAAGGCGCTTTCCTGGCGAGTGATGGCAAACACCCAGCTCGAATGCAGGCCACGGACCTTGGCTTCACGTACCAGGGTGTCGCGGTGGGCCATGGGGAAGCGGATATCCAGGTCGTCCCAGTACTTGGCCTGGCTGATGGTGCGGATCGCCGGGAAGTACCATTTCATGTCGTAGGCGAGCTTGGCCTGGGCGACCATTTCGTCACGGTTGAAGTGGCGGCTGACGTGATACCACTCGCGGCGGCCGTCGACGATCTGGCCACGGGCATAAAACTCCAGGGCGCGGCGCACACCCGGGGTGTTGCGCACCTTGTTGATCAGGGCCTGGCTCATGACCAGAGGCTGGTTGTTCAACTGATAGGGGGCCTGGGAGCGATCCGCCGCGAGGAAGCCATAAAAATCCCGCTCCTTTGCCAGGCCTTTGTACAGCACCAGCGCTTGCGGGTTCTTCGGCTCGGCCAGTTCCAGGGCGCGGGCCTGCCAGTAGCGCCAGCGGTTGGTAGTGGCCAGGTCCTGAGGCAGCTTGCGGGTCAACTGGTAGGCATCTTCCCAGCGGGCCAGGCGCAGCAGCAGGCGCAGGCGCCATTCGGAGACGGTGTTGTCACGCAGCTCCGGGTCGTACTTGCTCATCACGTCCAGGGCGCGGGGGTCATAGCGTCGCGCCAGGGTCAGGCCGATTTCCCGGGCGATGGACACTTTTTCGTCACGGGAGAAGTGCATGCTGCTGGCATAACCATCCAGCAGGGCCATGGCTTGTTCCGGGTCCTGGCGCGCCAGGCGGCGCAGGCCCAGGCCGACGGCGTCGGACATGGCTTCAGTGGCAGGCAGGAAGCGCGAGGGGTCACTGAGCATGGCGGGCTTTTGCGCCACGTCCACCATCAGGCGGCCCTGGGCGCCCAGGGTGGGCAAGGTTTTCACCAGGCTGTTGGCCAGCGGATAGTTGCGGGCTTCGGCGGCGAGTTTGGCGCGGTCCCAGATTTTCTGCTCGGTCAATTGGCCGGCGGCGGCCCATTGGCCAAAGGTGGCATCACAGGCAGCCGGTTGGGATTTGCCGGTCATCCACAGGGCTTCGGCGGTCTTGTAGCCTTCGGCCTTGAGGTTGTTGCTCAACTGGTATTGGCCGTGCAGGCAGTCCAGCTCGGTGAAGTTGAGCTTGGCGTCGTAGTACTTTTCAAAGGTCTTCCAGTCGCCACGCTCGGCGAGCCAGCGCAACCAGCGCAGCTTCATCCAGTTGGCCTGGGGCAGGTCGCCATGCTTGGCCAGGAACTGTTCGATTTCCTGGTTGCTCGCGGATTTGAGGCGCGCGGTCAGTTCGTCGTAGGCCAGGTAAGGCGTCAACGGGTAATCGGCCAGGGCCTGGCTGTATTGCATGTACGGGCCGGTGTCGCCCTTGGCCAGGGCCCGCTTGGCTTGATCGTAATATTGGCGTTGGGTGGTCAGGTCCACTGCCTGGGCAGTCTGGACGGCGGTGGAGGAAAGAAGCAGGCAAGATAAAAAGCTGAAAAGGCGACTGCGCATGAGACGTCCGTGCAAAGAAATCAGGACTAGTGCCGGCGCCGCCGACACTGATTGCCCCTAGCTTAGCCTTTTGCCCGCAGCCGGTGAAAGCTTTGCAGGTCGCTTCGCTGAAGTTCTCAAGAAATGTCCTACAGAACGTGTCGGGCATGAAAATGCCGGCCGCTTCACCCCCCAACTCAGGTAGAATGCGCGCCCAGTTTTTGGAGAAGCGTATGACCCTGCTCAAATTCAGCGATGTGTCCCTTGCTTTCGGCGCTATGCCGTTGTTGGACAAGGTGTCCTGGCAGATCGCCCGTGGTGAGCGGGTGTGCATCATCGGCCGCAACGGCACCGGCAAGTCCAGCATGATGAAGCTGGTCAAGGGCGACCAGAAGCCCGATGACGGCTCCGTGTGGCGTGCCCCGGGCCTGAAGATCGGCGAGTTGCCGCAAGAATTGCCGGTGGCCGACGAACGGACCGTGTTCGACGTGGTTGCCGAAGGCCTCGACGGCGTAGGCGAATTGCTTGCCCAATACCATCATCTGGCGCAGAACTGCGTCACCGAGGAAGACCTGGACAAGCTGATGCACGTCCAGCAAGACCTCGAAGCCCGTGATGGCTGGCGCTTGCAGCAACTGGTCGACAGCACCTTGAGCCGCCTGCAACTGCCGGCCGACAAGACCCTTGCCGAACTGTCCGGCGGCTGGCGTCGCCGTGTGCTGCTGGCCCAGGCCCTGGTGTCCGAGCCGGACCTGCTGCTGCTCGATGAACCGACCAACCACCTGGATATCGGCGCGATTGCCTGGCTGGAGGAAGCCCTCAAGGACTTCCAGGGCGCCGTGCTGTTTATCACGCACGACCGTTCTTTCCTGCAGAACCTTGCTACGCGCATCCTCGAACTGGATCGCGGCGGCCTGATCGACTGGAACGGCGACTACGCCAGCTTCCTGGTGCACAAGGAAGCCGCGCTGTCCGCTGAAGAAACCGCCAACGCGCTGTTCGACAAGAAACTGGCCCAGGAAGAAGTCTGGATCCGCCAGGGCATCAAGGCGCGCCGCACCCGTAACGAAGGCCGCGTACGTGCCCTGAAAGCCTTGCGTGTCGAGCGTAGCGAACGTCGCGAACGCACCGGCAAGGCCAATATCCAGCTCGATACCGCCGACAAGTCGGGCAAGCAGGTCATGGTCCTGGAGAACGTCAGCTTCCATCACCCGGATGGCCCGTTCCTGATCAAGGACTTCTCCATGGTCCTGCAGCGCGGCGACCGTATCGGTCTGCTGGGCGCCAACGGTACCGGCAAGACCACTTTGCTCAAGCTGATGCTCAGCGGTCTGCAACCGACCAGCGGCACCGTGGAAGAGGGGACGCGCATCGATGTGGCCTACTTCGACCAGTTGCGCCACCAGTTGGACCTGGAAAAGACCGTGATCGACAACGTCGCCGAAGGCCGCGACTTTATCGATATCGACGGCCAGAGTCGCCACGTGCTGAGCTACCTGGGCGACTTCCTGTTCAGCCCGCAACGTGCCCGCACACCGGTCAAGGCCTTGTCTGGCGGTGAGCGTGCGCGCCTGCTGCTGGCCAAGCTGTTCAGCAAACCTGCCAACCTGCTGGTGCTCGATGAGCCGACCAACGACCTCGATGTGGAAACCCTCGAACTGCTGGAAGAGGTTCTGCTGACCTTCAACGGCACCGTGCTGATGGTCAGTCACGACCGGGCATTTCTCGACAACGTGGTCACCAGTACCCTGGTCTTCGAAGGTGAAGGCAAGGTGCGCGAATACGTCGGTGGTTATCAGGACTGGCTGCGCCAGGGCGGCTCGCCGCGCCTGCTGGGCGTGACCGAGAGCAAGTCCGGCAAGGCCGACTTGAATTCTGCGGTGGTTGCACCTGCCGCTGCTGAGCCTGTTCAGGACGCTGCGCCGGCGGCCAAGAAAAAGCTCAGCTACAAGCTGCAGCGTGAGCTGGAAGCCTTGCCGGGTGATATCGACGCCAAGGAGCAGCAGATCGCTGCTGTGGAAGCCGAAATGGCTGACGCGGGTTTCTACCTGCGTCCTGCGGCGGAAACGGCCAAGGTCATCGAGTCCCTGGAGAAGTTGAACCAGGAGTTGGAAGTGCTGGTTGAGCGTTGGGCCGAGCTGGATGCCTGATTGATTCAGCGGCAATAAAAAACCGGCGCTCTTAGGAGCACCGGTTTTTTTATATGAAATGCAAGCCAGCTCCTACATTTGATTTGCAGTGTTCTTACGAGCTCTTTACCAGCTTCACTGCCAGTACGTCGCACGGCGCGCCGTGCAGTACATCATTGGCCGTGGAGCCCAGCAGCAGCGCCAGGCCATGACGCCCATGGCTGCCAACGACGATAAGGTCGCAGTTCTGTTCTTTGGCCAGGTGATGGATTTCCTGGCGTGGTTGGCCATAGGTCAGGTGGCTTTGGTCTTTTTTCAACGCGGGATACTTGGCAATCAGCCGGTCCAGGCGCTCCTTGGCCTGATCGAACTGCTGCTGTTGCAGTTGCGACAGGTCCATCGGCACATCGCCGCCAAAGGCCATGGCCATGGGTTCGACGATATGCACCAGGGACAGCTTGACGCTATCGCCGGCGATGGCCACGGCGCGCTTGATCACCGGATCGCACTCTTCGGTCAGGTCCACGGCGACCAGAATATGTTCGTAAGTCATGAGGCGTTCCTCCAGGGGACTGCAATAAGTTCAGTATGGCTGCTTTCAAGCGGATGGGGTTGCGTCAGGTCAAATCCGCTCATCTAGAAATTCGGGAGTACACATATGACGGTCTGGATAGTGGTGTCAATCCTTGTGGTGGTGTTGAGCCCCCTGGCATGGCTGCGACCTTCGCGCCACCAGAGCGGGCGCATGGCCCTGCGCATGGAGGCCCGCCGCATTGGCCTGGCGATGCAATTGTCGCCCCAGGAATGGCCGCACTGGCTCAAGCAGGAGCCGCCCAGCCCGTGTGCGCAGTACTGCCGGCCACGGCGCAGCAGTAAGCCGGCCCTCTGGTGTTACTGGCAGTTGGAGCCGGGGGTGTGGGTCAATCAGTGGCGGGAAATCTGCGTCGACGAGAAGTTGTTGCCGCATTTTGCAAAGCTGCCGGATAACGTCTACAAAATCGAAGCCGACGGGCAAATGATCGCCTTGTATTGGGGGGAGAAGGGCGAATTGAGCGTCTTGCAGGACATCAATGCCTTGCTCAAGGCCCTGGCCTGACAGCGTTCCACTGTTCCACTGTAGGAGCGAGCTTGCTCGCGAAAAACCTGAGCACGCCGCGTTAAACCAGGTTTAGCGCGTTATCGTTGACGATCTTCGCGAGCAAGCTCGCTCCTACAGTGACGAAATCACAGGCAATAAAAAGCCCGACATCATCATCGGGCTGGAGTTGGCCAGGCAGGCCGGTAATTCTTCAATTCATCACGCCGCGCATTCGCACAGGCGTTCAAACGTGCGGCTAGCCTAGCCGGATATTCGCCGCTGTACAGGCCTTTTCTAAGCTTTTTGTATTATTGATTATGTGAATGCCTGCGCATTGATTCGCCTTGGCGGTTCTGAAATGACTGAAAAGTCGCGTTTTAGCGGCCCTTTCGAGCGATTGACAATTGTCGGAAATTGGCTGAAGGTGGCGTACCCAAATCAAACGGGCGTATGAATTGAGTGTTTGTCTGTCAGACATCTCAGACATAATCCCGACTATCGCATTGGCGGGTGTGCCTGGCGCATTGGCGTAAGCATTGACGTAATGATCAATGCCCGACCAGAGGCCAGCGTCCAGTGTGTACTGTTCAGCTTCCATATCGTGGAGATCAGTTGATGATTTACGAAGGTAAAGCCATCACGGTTAAGGCTCTTGAAAGTGGCATCGTCGAATTGAAATTCGACCTCAAGGGTGAGTCCGTCAACAAGTTCAACCGTCTAACCCTGAACGAACTGCGTCAGGCCGTAGACACCATCAAGGCTGATGCATCGATCAAAGGTGTGATCGTCTCCAGCGGCAAGGACGTGTTCATCGTCGGCGCTGACATCACCGAATTCGTCGACAACTTCAAGCTGCCCGATGCCGAGCTTGTGGCTGGCAACCTCGAAGCCAACAAGATTTTCAGCGATTTCGAAGACCTCAACGTGCCGACCGTTGCCGCGATCAATGGCATCGCCCTGGGCGGCGGTCTGGAAATGTGCCTGGCCGCGGACTTCCGCGTCATGGCCTCCAGCGCGAAAATCGGCCTGCCGGAAGTCAAGCTGGGCATCTACCCAGGCTTCGGCGGTACCGTGCGCCTGCCGCGTATCATCGGTGCCGACAATGCCATCGAGTGGATTGCCGCCGGCAAGGAAAACCGTGCTGAAGACGCGCTGAAAGTGGGCGCAGTCGATGCCGTGGTTGCTCCGGACAAACTCGCAGAAGCTGCACTGAACCTGATCAAGGGCGCCATCAGCGGCGAATTTGACTACAAGGCCAAGCGTCAGCCGAAGCTGGAAAAACTCAAGCTCAACGCCATCGAACAAATGATGTCGTTCGAAACCGCCAAGGGTTTCGTCGCCGGTCAAGCGGGTCCTAACTACCCGGCCCCGGTCGAAGCGATCAAGACCATCCAGAAAGCCGCGAACTTCGGTCGCGACAAGGCCCTGGAGATCGAAGCCGCCGGCTTCGTCAAACTGGCCAAGACGTCTGCTGCACAGAGCCTGATCGGCCTGTTCCTGAACGATCAGGAACTGAAGAAAAAGGCCAAGGCCTACGACGAAATCGCCAAGGACGTGAAACAGGCCGCTGTACTCGGCGCCGGTATCATGGGTGGTGGTATTGCCTATCAGTCGGCGTCCAAAGGCACGCCGATCCTGATGAAAGACATCAACGAGCACGGTATCGAGCAAGGCTTGGCAGAAGCCGCCAAGCTGCTGGTTGGCCGCGTTGATAAAGGTCGCATGACGGCTGCGAAGATGGCTGAAGTGCTCAACGGCATTCGTCCTACGCTGTCCTACGGCGATTTCGGCCACGTCGACCTGGTGGTCGAAGCGGTTGTCGAGAACCCGAAGGTCAAGCAAGCGGTCCTGGCGGAAGTTGAAGCCCAGGTCAAGGACGACACCATCCTGGCGTCCAACACCTCGACCATTTCCATCACCTTGCTGGCCAAGGCCCTCAAGCGTCCGGAAAACTTCGTCGGCATGCACTTCTTCAACCCGGTGCACATGATGCCGCTGGTGGAAGTGATCCGTGGCGAGAAGTCCAGCGAGCTAGCCGTTGCCACCACCGTTGCCTACGCCAAGAAAATGGGCAAGAACCCGATCGTCGTCAACGACTGCCCGGGCTTCTTGGTCAACCGCGTGCTGTTCCCGTACTTCGGCGGTTTCGCCAAGCTGGTCAGCGCTGGTGTGGACTTTGTGCGTATCGACAAGGTCATGGAAAAATTCGGCTGGCCAATGGGCCCGGCGTACCTGATGGACGTGGTCGGCATCGACACCGGCCACCACGGTCGCGACGTCATGGCTGAAGGCTTCCCGGACCGCATGAAAGACGACCGTCGTTCGGCCGTTGATGCGCTCTACGAGGCCAAGCGCCTGGGCCAGAAGAATGGCAAGGGTTTCTACGCCTACGAGACCGACAAGAAGGGCAAGCAGAAGAAAGTTGCCGATCCATCGGTTCACGAAGTGCTGGCTCCGATCGTCTACGAACAGCGTGAAGTGTCCGACGAGGACATCATCAACTGGATGATGATCGCCCTGTGCCTGGAAACCGTGCGTTGCCTGGAAGACGGCATCGTTGAAACCGCCGCCGAAGCCGATATGGGCCTGGTGTACGGTATTGGTTTCCCTCCATTCCGTGGCGGTGCGCTGCGTTACATCGACTCTATCGGTGTGGCCGAGTTCGTTGCCCTGGCTGATCAGTACGCTGATCTGGGCCCGCTGTACCACCCGACTGCGAAGCTGCGCGAGATGGCCAAGAACGGCCAGAGCTTCTTCGGTTAAGCGCCCAAACGACTAGAGCGAGAATATTTATGAGCTTGAATCCAAGAGACGTCGTGATTGTCGACTTCGGTCGTACTCCGATGGGCCGCTCCAAGGGCGGCATGCACCGCAACACCCGTGCCGAAGACATGTCGGCGCACCTGATCAGCAAGCTGCTGGAGCGCAACGTCAAGGTCGACCCGAACGAAGTCGAGGACGTGATCTGGGGCTGTGTGAACCAGACCCTGGAGCAGGGCTGGAACATCGCCCGCATGGCGTCCCTGATGACCCAGATCCCGCATACTGCTGCCGGCCAGACCGTCAGCCGCCTGTGTGGTTCGTCCATGAGCGCACTGCACACTGCCGCCCAGGCGATCATGACCGGCAACGGTGATGTGTTCGTGGTCGGCGGCGTGGAGCACATGGGCCACGTCAGCATGATGCACGGCGTCGATCCAAACCCGCATATGTCGCTGTACGCGGCAAAAGCCTCGGGCATGATGGGCCTGACTGCGGAAATGCTTGGCAAGATGCACGGCATTACCCGTGAAGCCCAGGACGCTTTTGGCCTGCGCTCGCACCAGCTCGCCCACAAGGCAACCCTGGAAGGCAAGTTCAAGGATGAGATCATCCCGATGAACGGCTACGACGAGAACGGTTTCCTGAAGCTGTTCGATTACGACGAAACCATTCGTCCGGATACTACCCTGGAAAGCCTGGCAGCCTTGAAGCCGGCATTCAATCCAAAGGGCGGCACCGTGACTGCCGGTACTTCGTCGCAGATCACCGATGGTGCCTCGTGCATGATCGTGATGTCGGCCCAGCGCGCCCAGGACCTGGGGATCCAGCCTCTGGCAGTGATCCGTTCCATGGCCGTGGCGGGTGTGGACCCGGCGATCATGGGCTATGGTCCAGTACCGGCCACACAAAAAGCCTTGACGCGCGCAGGTCTGAGCATCTCCGACATCGACTTCTTCGAGCTCAACGAAGCTTTCGCCGCACAGGCCCTGCCCGTGCTGAAAGATCTGAAAGTACTCGACAAGATGAACGAGAAGGTTAACCTGCACGGCGGTGCGATTGCCCTGGGCCACCCATTCGGTTGCTCCGGTGCACGTATTTCCGGCACTTTGCTTAACGTGATGAAGCAAAATGGCGGCAACCTTGGGGTTGCAACCATGTGCATTGGTCTCGGCCAAGGCATTTCCACCGTCTTCGAACGCGTCTAAGCGTTGAGTTGACGGAAGCCGGGGCCCAGTGCCCCGGTTTTTGTTTTTTGGAATTTTTAATTTTTTTTAATAAATTTTGTAAGAGGGCCAGAGCATGAAAGTCGAACCAGGGCTCTACCAGCATTATAAAGGTCCCCAGTACCGCGTTTTTAATGTGGCGCGGCACTCCGAGACCGAAGAAGAAGTGGTGTTTTACCAAGCACTGTATGGCGATTACGGCTTTTGGGTGCGCCCCTTGAGCATGTTCCTGGAAACCGTCGAAGTTGACGGCGAGCAGGTCCCGCGCTTTGCTTTGGTGCAGGTCGAACCCAGCCTTTTTTCAGGGCAATAACGGCCGGTTGCGCAGAATGCTGCGCTTGACCTCACTGTGTTGCCACTATATATAGCGTTGCCGCGTCAGGCGCCAACCGCCTTTCTCTTCTCGAATTCAGGAATTTTCCGATCCATGGGCAAATCGCTGGTCATTGTGGAATCCCCGGCTAAGGCCAAGACCATCAACAAGTACTTGGGTAACGAGTACGTGGTGAAGTCGAGTATCGGCCATATCCGAGACCTGCCCACCAGCGGTTCGGCTAGCGCCAGCAAGGAGCCTGCTGCCAAGCGCGGCAAGGCGGCTGCGGGCGAAGGTCCGGTGCTCTCGCCTAAAGAGAAGGCGCGCAAGCAGCTGGTCTCGCGCATGGGTGTGGACCCGGATCATGGCTGGAAGGCCAAGTACGAGATCCTTCCGGGCAAGGAAAAGGTCATCGAGGAGCTGCGCCGGCTCGCCAAGGATGCCGACACCATCTATCTCGCAACGGACTTGGACCGCGAAGGGGAAGCCATTGCCTGGCACCTGCGCGAAGCCATCGGTGGGGACGACAGCCGCTACAAACGCGTGGTGTTCAACGAAATCACCAAGAAGGCGATCCAGGAAGCCTTCTCCAAGCCAGGCGAGCTGGACATTGACCGCGTCAATGCCCAGCAGGCCCGTCGCTTCCTCGACCGCGTCGTGGGCTACATGGTCTCGCCGCTGTTGTGGGCGAAGATCGCCCGTGGCCTGTCCGCCGGCCGTGTGCAATCGGTCGCGGTGAAGCTGGTAGTGGAGCGCGAGCGCGAGATCCGTGCGTTCATCCCTGAAGAATACTGGGAAGTCCACGCCGACCTCGGCACCGCCAAGGGCGCGACCGTGCGCTTTGACGTGGCCCGCGAGAAAGGCGAGGCCTTCAAGCCGCTTAACGAAGCCCAGGCCATGGCTGCGCTGGAGAAGCTCAAGGCTTCCAGCTACAGCATCGTCAAGCGCGAAGACAAACCGACCAGCAGCAAGCCGTCGGCGCCGTTCATCACCTCCACCCTGCAACAGGCCGCGAGCAACCGCCTGGGCTTCGGGGTGAAGAAGACGATGATGATGGCCCAGCGTTTGTACGAAGCGGGCTACATCACGTATATGCGTACCGACTCCACCAACCTGTCGCAAGACGCGGTGGCGATGGCGCGCACTTATATTGAAAGCGAATTCGGCAAGAAGTACCTGCCGGAGAAGCCAAACGTCTACAGCAGCAAGGAAGGCGCACAAGAGGCTCACGAAGCGATTCGTCCGTCTGACGCCAATACCGAGCCAAGCAAGCTCACGGGCATGGAGCGCGACGCTGAGCGCCTCTACGAGCTGATCTGGCGCCAGTTCCTGGCCTGCCAGATGCTGCCGGCGCAATACCTGTCCACCACCGTCACCGTGGGTGCCGGGGACTTCGAGCTGCGTGCCAAGGGGCGTATCCTCAAGTTCGACGGCTACACCCGTGTGATGCCGCAAATCGCCAAGCCCGGCGATGATGACGTGCTGCCAGACATGGCCCAGGGCGATGTGATGAAGCTGATCAAGCTTGATCCGTCCCAGCATTTCACCAAGCCGCCTGCGCGTTATTCGGAAGCCAGCCTGGTAAAAGAGATGGAAAAACGTGGCATTGGTCGTCCTTCGACCTACGCGGCGATCATTTCCACCATCCAGGACCGTGGCTACGTGGCCCTGCATAACCGTCGTTTCTATTCGGAAAAGATGGGCGATATCGTCACCGAGCGTCTGTCCGAGAGTTTCTCCAACCTGATGGACTACGGCTTTACCGCAGGCATGGAAGAGAACCTCGATGACGTGGCCCAGGGCGAGCGGGACTGGAAGAATGTACTCGACGAGTTCTATGGCGACTTCAAGAAGAAACTCGAAGTAGCCGAGAGCCCGGAACACGGTATGCGCGCCAACCAGCCGGTGATGACGGATATCCCGTGCACCACTTGCGGTCGGCCGATGCAGATCCGCACTGCGTCTACCGGTGTGTTCCTCGGTTGTTCGGGTTATAGCCTGCCGCCTAAAGAGCGCTGCAAGGCCACCGTCAACTTGGTGCCAGGCGATGAAATCGCTGCCGATGACGAGGGTGAGTCCGAGTCGCTGGTACTGCGTGGCAAGCACCGTTGCCCGATCTGCAGCACCGCGATGGATGCTTATCTGCTGGATGAGAAGCGCAAGTTGCACATCTGCGGTAACAACCCGGATTGCAACGGCTACGAGATCGAAGAGGGCACCTACCGCATCAAGGGCTACGAAGGCCCGAGCCTGGAGTGCGACAAGTGCGGCAGCGAGATGCAGCTCAAGACCGGCCGTTTCGGCAAGTTCTTCGGTTGTACCAATACGACCTGCAAGAACACCCGCAAACTGCTGAAAAGCGGTGACGCGGCGCCGCCGAAGATGGACCCGGTGAAGATGCCTGAGCTCAAGTGCGAGAAGGTCAACGACACCTATATCCTGCGTGATGGCGCTTCGGGCTTGTTCCTGGCGGCCAGCCAGTTCCCGAAAAACCGCGAGACTCGTGCACCCCTGGTGATGGAGATCGTGCCGCACAAGGACGAGATCGACCCGAAGTACCACTTCCTGTGTGAAGCGCCGAAGAAGGATCCCGACGGTCGTCCGGCCGTGATCCGCTACAGCCGCAAGACCAAGGAGCAGTACGTGCAGACCGAAGTAGACGGCAAGCCTACGGGTTGGAAAGCGTTCTACGACGGCGGCAAGTGGAAGGTCGAGGACAAGCGCCAGGGCGCTTGATCTGTAGGCGCGAGCTTGCTCGCGAAGGTCGTTAACGATGACGCGATAAACCTGGTGCACTGCGGTGCTCTCAGGTTTTTCGCGAGCAAGCTCGCTCCTACAGGCCGTATCATACTTATGTCGTTGTGGAGACTGCCGTCATGGCCAACGAACTCTATACCCGTACCAACCAGAAAATTTACTTCGCGGGTTTGTCCCTGGACGCCCTTGGCCGTGCCGAGGAAGGAAAGGAGATGAACGCTATCGCGCTGGTCCAGGCGGGGCGAGAGTCGGCGTTGTTCCATCTGTATGGCGCCTTGTTGGGTCTGTGCCATGAAATTGCCGGCTTCTATCGTTTGCCTCAGGCGCATGCGCCGCGGGCCGAGGATATCCTGACCCGTGAGGTGCTGGAGTCGCTGGCCATTCCTGAGTTGGCTGAGCTGGTGGAGATGGCTCGCAGCCCTGACAGTTGGCTGGCACGTTTGCTGGCTGCGCATTCGGCGATGTTTCAGCCGCCGCGTGTGCCGCACAAGCCCAAGGGCGATGTGACCCAACCGCTGATCGTTGCGGTCAGCCTGGAAGAGGAAGGCCCCGAGCCACTGAGCCGGGCCGAGTTGGAGAGCTGGCGCCAGGAACTGAAAAAACTGGCGATACGCTTTCGGGATGGGTTGAACGAGTGCTGAGCCGGATAGCGTTGGCAGGGTAATGAGGCGCTACAGACCATTCATCCAGCTGTACAGAAAGCTGTTCAGATCCTGAGCGAGGCTCTGCTTATGACTGATATAATGCCGGCCTTTCGTGGAGAACAGATTTTTATGCCAACGTCCTTTCTGGAAATTGTTGAACTGCCCGACGGCCGAATTGAGCTGCGCAGGGCTGAGGACGAGGGTTCTCTGGTGACTTTGGATTTTTCCGAGGACGCCAAGGCATTCCTGCAAGGCCAACACGTGGAAGTGGCAAAAGCCATGCTGAGCGTTGGTGTGCAGATGGCGGGGCGCCTGGCTGAGGGCGAACCGGAGAAAGACGACGGTCCACGGATTCTTCACTGAGTCCGCTTGTCGTTTTTAAGATTCAAATGCTCAATCGGCTTCTCAATTCTGTAGAAGCCTAGCGTCCATCGCAGGCACTGACCTGACGTCAGGCTGCAATCGGACGACCTGTACCACTCCCGATAACGCGTTGCGCGTCAGGCTCGGGCTTATCCCAAACGAATATTCAAGCTCTGTGCATCGCCCGTACGCGCTGCGCTGATCAACTGCTGCTTGGCCGAAGCGCCCAGTGGATTCAGCCAACTGACCACCGTGTGGCTGCGTCCGAGGCGCAGCGCTTCACAGGTCAGTTGCTGGGCGCTCTGGGTGCCGCGTGGTTGCAGCAGCAGGATGCGTTCGCGGTTCAGGCCCGCATCCCGCAACCAGGCCTGGGTCAGGCTGGAGGGCGGGGCGATCAGGGTCAGCCAGCGGGCGTCCTGTTCTTCGCTCAGGTTGCGAAGAATGGGGGCCAGCAGGCTCAGGCAGTTTCCGGCAGCGCCGCGCAACGACAATTCACTGAATACCTCAGGTTCAGCGGTGGCGGTCCATGGGGACTGCACCGTCTCGTTGAGGATAGGTGCAAGTGGCTGGGCCAAAAAGGCCTCAAACAGCGGCAGTTGTGTGTGTTGTTGCACGCGTGGGAACTGCATGATGCCTCCGTTAGCGGCGAATAACGCCGACACTCAAGCCTTCGATCACCAGGTCCTGATCCTTCAGGTTGACTTCAATCGGCGAAAACTCGGGGTTTTCTGCCAGCAGCCAGACTTTGCTGCCTTCGCGCTTGAAGCGCTTGACCGTCACTTCATCGCCGATGCGGGCCACGACGATCTGGCCGTTGCGCGCTTCGCGGGTGGTGTGGACGGCCAGCAGGTCGCCGTCGAAGATGCCCACGTCCTTCATGCTCATGCCATGGACCCGCAGCAGGTAGTCGGCGCGAGGATGGAAGAAGGTCGGGTTGATATTGCAGGACTCTTCGACGTGCTGTTGTGCAAGAATCGGCGCACCGGCAGCGACCCGGCCGATGATCGGCAGGGTCGATTCGTCAGCCTTGGCCTCAAAGCCAGGGATACGAATGCCGCGCGATGCACCAGGGGTCATTTCGATCGCGCCCTTGCGGGCAAGGGCCTTCAGGTGTTCTTCGGCAGCGTTGGGGGATTTGAACCCCAGCTCCAGGGCGATTTCCGCCCGGGTCGGCGGATAGCCGTTGTCGTCGAGGCAGCGCTTGATAAAAGCGAGAATCTCAGCTTGGCGTGGCGTCAGTTTTAGCATGTTGATCGCTCTGTCTTTTTATACAGTGACTGGGATTATATACAGTGAACTGCGCTTGGCAATCATCGTTTTTGCCGACTCCGCCGGACGGTCATCCGTCGGTCCTTGCAAAGCCTTGGGATAGCGCTGCCAACAGGCCGTTGAAGATGTGATTAAATAGGTGCGAATCGGGTGACTGCCCGGCCGGAAAACGGACCTGCAGGCTTGACATTGCACAAGGTGAAACGTATGTTTCAAACAAGTGTTTGTCAGGCGGAGTAGCCATGGCCCAGTCGGAAACCGTTGAACGCATTCTCGATGCTGCCGAGCAGTTGTTCGCGGAAAAAGGATTTGCTGAAACTTCATTGCGGCTGATCACCAGCAAGGCCGGGGTCAACCTGGCGGCAGTGAACTATCATTTCGGCTCGAAAAAGGCTTTGATCCAGGCGGTGTTCTCACGCTTCCTCGGGCCGTTCTGTATCAGCCTCGACCGTGAGCTGGAGCGGCGCCAGGCCAAGCCTGACAATAAGCCAAGCCTGGAAGACCTGCTGGAAATCCTCGTCGAACAGGCCCTGGTGGTACAACCGCGCAGTGGCAACGACCTGTCGATCTTCATGCGCCTGCTGGGCTTGGCTTTCAGTCAGAGCCAGGGCCACTTGCGACGTTACCTTGAGGACATGTACGGCAAGGTATTCCGTCGTTATATGTTGCTGGTCAACGAGGCGGCCCCGCGTATTCCCCCTATCGAATTGTTCTGGCGCGTGCACTTCATGCTCGGTGCTGCGGCATTCAGCATGTCGGGGATCAAGGCCTTGCGCGCCATTGCCGAGACGGATTTCGGGGTCAATACCTCCATCGAGCAGGTGATGCGCCTGATGGTGCCTTTCCTGGCAGCCGGCATGCGTGCCGAAAGCGGTGTCACCGACCCGGCCATGGTGGCCGCGCAGTTGCGCCCCCGCAGCAAGTCTGTGCCCGTGCCTGCCAAGGTTTAACCACTGGCGTCTGGGCGCCACCGCTTGCATCCGCTAAGCTAGCCGCCCATGCCGATTTCAAACAGTTACCCGCACCCCGTCACCTTGCCAGGTCAAGCCTGGCAAGGTGACGGGGTGCGCGCGTCATTCAAGGAAAAATTATGACTGCTGCCCTGCAAGGCTCTTTGATGGTGGACGTCGCCGGCACCTGGCTGACGGCTGAAGATCGTCACTTGTTGCGCCAGCCTGAAGTGGGTGGCCTGATCATTTTTGCGCGCAACATCGAACATCCACGGCAAGTGCGGGAGTTGAGCGCGGCTATTCGCGCGGTACGCCCGGACCTGCTGCTGGCTGTCGATCAGGAAGGCGGGCGAGTGCAGCGCCTGCGCCAGGGCTTTGTGCGTCTGCCGGCCATGCGCGCCCTGGCGGACAATCCCAATGCCGAATACCTGGCCGAGCAGTGCGGCTGGGTCATGGCCACAGAAGTACTGGCTGTTGGCCTGGACCTGAGCTTCGCCCCGGTGCTGGACCTCGACTACCAGCGCAGCGCCGTCGTAGGCACGCGCTCGTTCGAAGGCGATCCAGAGCGCGCCGCGTTGCTGGCCGGGGCCTTTATCCGGGGCATGAACAGCGCCGGCATGGCTGCCACTGGCAAGCATTTCCCGGGCCACGGCTGGGCCGAGGCAGACTCCCACGTCGCCATTCCCAATGACGAACGCAGCCTGGAACAGATTCGCGCCCATGACCTGGTGCCGTTCGCACGCCTGAGCAAGCAGTTGGCTGCCGTGATGCCTGCGCATGTGATCTACCCGCAGGTCGATAACCAGCCGGCAGGTTTCTCGCGCCGCTGGTTGCAAGACATCCTGCGCGGTGAGTTGCAGTTCGATGGGGTGATTTTCAGTGATGACCTGTCCATGGCCGGTGCTCATGTGGTGGGGGATGCGGCGAGCCGTATCGAGGCCGCTTTGAGCGCAGGTTGCGATATGGGTCTGGTGTGCAATGACCGTGCGGCCGCCGAGCTGGCCCTGAGTGCAGCCCAGCGCATGAAGGTCACGCCGTCGGCGCGGATTGCCCGTATGCGTGGGCAGGCGATTGCCTCGACTGACTATAAGCAGAACCCACGTTGGTTGGCGGCGCTCGGCGCGCTTCGGGATGCTCAGTTGATCGAATAGGATTGAGGTGCGCCTATCGCAGGCAAGCCAGCTCCCACATTTGAATGTATTCACAGATCAAAATGTGTGGCTTGCCTGCGATAGGGGCCTAACAGTCAGCGCTTCTCTTGCTTATTGGGCAGCGGCGCAAACAGCGCCTCGATATCCTCGTTGCCCAACTTCCAGTCGCCAGTGGTGCGTCCATCCAGCACGCCCGCCGCCAGGTCTGACTTTTCCTGCTGCAACGCCTGGATCTTCTCTTCCACGGTACCGCGCGCAATCATCTTGTACACAAACACCGGTTTTTCCTGGCCGATGCGATAGGCGCGGTCGGTGGCCTGGTTTTCCGTGGCCGGGTTCCACCACGGGTCGTAGTGGATCACGGTGTCGGCTTCGGTCAGGTTAAGCCCGACGCCACCGGCCTTGAGGCTGATGAGGAAGATCTGCAACTTGCCACTTTGGAAGTCCTTGACCGGCGTGCGGCGGTCGCGGGTCTGGCCGGTCAGCAAGGCATAGGCGACTCCGCGTTTTTTCAGCTCGATCTCAATCAGGCTGAGCATTGAGGTGAACTGGGAAAACAGCAGAATCCTGCGCCCTTCGGCAAACAGCTCATCAAGCATCTCCATCAGGCTGTCGAGCTTGCCCGAGCTGCTGCCGCGTGCGGGCAGGGTGGCATCGTTGACCAGGCGCAGGTCACAACAGACCTGGCGCAGCTTGAGCAGCGCTTCAAGAATGATGATCTGGCTGCGGGCCACGCCCTTGCGGGTGATCTCGTCGCGGACCTTCTTGTCCATGGCCAGGCGCATGGTTTCGTACACGTCACGCTGGGCTTCATTGAGATCGACCCAGTGGATGATCTCGGTCTTGGGCGGCAGCTCGGTGGCCACCTGTTCCTTGGTGCGGCGCAGCAGGAACGGTTTTATCCGGCCGTTGAGGTGCTGCAATCGCACCTCGCTGCCGCGTTTTTCGATGGGCACGCGGTAATCACGGTTGAAGCTCTTAACATCACCCAGCCAACCCGGCAGCAGGAAGTGGAACAGCGACCACAGCTCGCCCAGGTGATTTTCCAGCGGCGTGCCGCTCAGGCACAGGCGCTGGCGTGCATTCAGCTCGCGGGCGGCCTGGGCGGCCTTGCTGGTGGGGTTCTTGATGTATTGGGCTTCGTCGAGGATCAGCACATGCAGCGGCTGCGCGGCCAGTTGCTCGATGTCCTTGGGCAGCAGGGCATAGGTGGTCAGCAGCAGGTCGTAATCCTGCAATTGTGCGAAGTGCTTCTTGCGTGCGGCTCCGTACAGCGCCAGGACCTTGAGCTGCGGGGTGAAGTGCGCCGCTTCGTCGAGCCAGTTGGGGATCAGGCTGGTCGGCATCACCACCATGCACGGTCGGTCCAGGCGCCCGGCGATTTTCTCGCTGAGAATATGCGCCAGGGTCTGCAGGGTTTTGCCCAGGCCCATGTCGTCTGCGAGAATCCCGCCCACTTCCAATTGGCGCAGGGACTGCATCCAGCTCAGACCTTCGAGCTGATACGGGCGCAATGTCGCGTTCAGGCCCTCGGGCGCCGTGCAGGTGAAGTCCTTGATATCCCGCAGGCGTTGGGCAAAGTTGCGGATAAGTTCGCCGCCTTCCCATTGCAGGGGCAGGTCTTCTAGCGAGTTGAGGCGAATGGCGTCGGCCTTGGCCAAGCGCAAGGCGGTGCTGCCGGGCTCTTGCAGGTAGAACTCGCCGAGGGTTGCCAGCACCGGTTTGAGCCGGCCATAGGGCAGCGCCACCTGCAGTGGGCCGTGGCCGCCATTGGGCAAACCGGGGATGTTCACCAGGATCAGTTCGTCGTCGCGGCGGCGCGCGAGCTTTTCCGGGTTGAGGATTTCGGTGTGGGAGCGCATCAGGTTCAACAGGATCGGCAGCAGGCTCAGGCGTTCGCCATTGACGATAATCCCCAGCTCCAGGTCGAACCAGTCGCGTTCCGGCACTTCATCGACGCTGGCGTACCAGTCATCGACGGGGCTCAGGTCGAAGCCGAAGTCCTCATCGATCTGCAACTCCCAACCCTCGGCGCGCAGGGTGGGCGAGGCGTTGAGGGTGAAGTTCAGCCAGGCGCTGTCATTGACCATCTCAAACAGCTCGCCGGCGCTTTCCGGCAAGGCCTTGCTCTGGCGGGTGGCGATCTTGAAACCGAGCAGGCGCAATTGTTCGCGATACTGTTGCTCGATCTCGGGATGGCGCTTGATCCGCAGGCTCTGGGTTTCCTGGCGGACTACGATGTCGGCATTTTTCTGGCCGCTGACGTAGTTGCCCAGGTAGTTGAACGACAGCGCCGCGCGGTGCTGGATGTAGCGCTGCATCTTGCCGTTGCGCGGCTCAAAGGCGCTGAACTCGATGCTGGCCAGCCACAGGCGCGGGATCGGCTGCACGTCTTCGAGCACCACTTGTGGCAGCACTACGCGGTTATCCAGCACGGCCTGGAGCTTCTCCAGCAGCTCGGCGTCCTTGGCCGCTGCCGGAAAGGCCAGGGTTTCCTGAACCTGCAGAAGTACTGCGGCAATGTGTTTGCAGTTGGTGTGCACGGGGCAGGTGCAGCGGCTGTCCACCAGGATCAAGGTGCCTTTGGCCGATTCGCGCAGGGAGATGGTCTGGCGGTAGACATTGCCGCCTGAGCCTTCGCAGCTGGCGATGATGGTGCTGTCGCCTGACTCGACGATGCGTACGCGGTTTTCCAGGGCGTAGCGCCGGCCGCGCTCCAGGCTTTGCTCCTTGAAGCGGTTGGCCCAGGAAGGCGCCAGGGGTTTGGTCAGCGGCGACGGCAGGGACATGGTACTGGATCAGTCCGCCAGGCCGGGCGGTGGTGCGCTCGGTGGTTTGGCGGTGAGGGAGGTGATCTTGACCAGTAGGGCCAGGTGGCCGCCGTCCAGGTAGTTGAGTTGGTTGTTCTTGGTGCGTACGTCCGGCTGGCTCAGGTGTTCACTGGCAATCACGCTGCCGTTGCTGTCGAACTGGTTGAGCCAGAAGCTCGCATCAATCCGGGTGAAGCGCCCCAGTTGCAGGTCCAGGGTGCCCTGGATGGGGAACTGGCCGAACTGTTCCTGGCCATCGGTGATCTTCAGCTTGACCGCCTGTTCGCCCAGGTTCTGTTCCCAGGCCTTGTGCAGCAGCACGGTGTAGTCGCCACTGGCCTGGAGTTTCTCGACGATATTGTTCAGGCGTGGCGGGCTGATTTTCTCGATGCCCTGGCGCGCGTCGACAGCCCAGTTTTCCGGGGCGGGCCGGCTGTTGAGCTGGGGTTCCGCATTCTGGCGGACGAGGATCATTTCCACCTGGTAGAGGCTGTCGGCAAACGCCGAAGGTGCGACTACCACCAACAACAGGCTCAGGATACGAAACAGGCGCATGGGGCGTCCTTCAAGCAGATTTCGGGATGAGGCGTTCAAACAGCGCCTCCAGTGTATTAAAGCGCTCTTCTGCGCGTTCCATCGGCACCATGAACTTGAACAGCGTGGCACCTTCGAATTTGTAGCGGTTGGGCTGGCCCTGGATCAACTTGATCAACACCAACGGGTCCACCGGCGTCTGCGCTTCGAACTCGATACGCCCGCCTTGAGGGCCGGCGTCGACCTTCTTGATCCCCAGTTGCTCGGCCTGCAACTTGAGCAGGGTCAGGCGCACCAGGTTCTTGGTCGGTTCCGGCAACAGGCCGAAGCGGTCGATCATCTCCACTTGCAGGTCCTTGAGGCCTTCTTCGTCGGTGGCCGAGGCGATGCGCTTGTACAGGATCAGCCGCGCATGCACGTCTGGCAGGTAGTCCTCGGGAATCAACGCCGGCAAACGCAGGTTGATTTCCGGGCCGCCGCCCAGTGGTTGGTCGAGGTTCGGCTGCTCGCCTTTGCGGATGGCCTTCACCGCGCGCTCCAGCATCTCCATATAGAGGGTGAAGCCTACGGCCTGGATCTGCCCGCTCTGGCCGTCGCCCAGCAGTTCACCGGCGCCACGGATTTCCAGGTCGTTGGTGGCCAGCACAAAGCCCGCGCCCAGGTCCTGGGTGTTGGCGATGGCTTCCAGGCGTTTTTCGGCGTCACCGGTAATCTGCTGGCGCGGTGGCGTCAGCAGGTAGGCATAGGCCTGGTGGTGACTGCGCCCGACCCGGCCACGCAGTTGGTGCAACTGCGCCAGGCCGAACTTGTCGGCACGCTCGATAATGATGGTGTTGGCGCTCGGCACGTCAATGCCGGTCTCGATGATGGTCGAGGCGATCAGCACGTTGAAGCGCTTGTGGTAGAAGTCGCTCATCACCTGTTCGAGTTCGCGCTCGCGCATCTGCCCGTGGCCGATGCCGATCCGCGCTTCCGGCACCAGTTCGGCGAGGTCGGCGGCGCATTTCTCGATGGTTTTTACATCGTTGTGCAGGTAGTAGACCTGGCCGCCGCGCAGCAGCTCGCGCAGCAGGGCCTCTTTGATCGTGCTGTTGTTCTGCTCCATGACGAACGTGCGCACCGACAGGCGTCGCGCCGGCGGCGTGGCGATGATCGACAGGTCGCGCATGCCCGACACCGCCATGTTCAGTGTGCGTGGGATCGGCGTGGCGGTCAGGGTGAGGATGTCGACCTCGCTGCGCAAGGCCTTGAGCTGCTCCTTCTGGCGCACGCCAAAGCGGTGTTCTTCGTCGATGATCACCAGGCCCAGGTTCTTGATTTTCACGTCGTCCGACAGCAGTTTGTGGGTGCCGATGACGATGTCGATCTTGCCTTCGGCCAGATCGGCGACAGCGGCATTCACTTCCTTGGCCGACTTGAAGCGGCTCATCACCTCCACGGTCACCGGCCAGTCGGCAAAGCGGTCGCGGAAGCTGTTGTAGTGCTGCTGGGCGAGCAGGGTGGTCGGCACCAGGATCGCCACCTGGCGGCCGCCATGCACCGCGATAAACGCGGCGCGCATCGCCACTTCGGTCTTGCCGAAGCCCACATCGCCACAGACCAGGCGGTCCATGGGCTTGGGTGCGAGCATGTCGGCGCGCACCGCATCGATGGTGGTTTGCTGGTCCGGGGTTTCTTCGAAGGCGAAGCCGGCGCTGAAGGTGGCGTAGTCGGCCTTCGGGTCGGCGAACGCATAACCTTCGCGGGCTGCACGACGGGCATAGATGTCCAGCAGTTCGGCGGCCACGTCACGCACCTGTTCGGCGGCCTTGCGCTTGGCTTTCTGCCAGGTCTCGGAGCCCAGGCGGTGCAACGGCGCGAGGGCGTCGTCGCTGCCGGTGTAGCGTGCGATCAGGTGCAGGTTGGCCACGGGCACGTAGAGCTTGGCGCCCTCGGCGTATTCCATAGTGAGGAATTCAGCGGCTTGGTTGTCGATCTCCAGGGTCTGCAGGCCCAGGTAGCGCCCCACACCGTGGTCGATATGCACCACCGGTGCGCCTTCGCGCAGTTCGGTGAGGTTCTTGATCACCGCGTCGTTGTTGGCGTCTGCACGTTTTTCCCGGCGCCGGCGCTGCATCACGCGTTGGCCGAACAGCGGGCTCTCGGCAATCAGCGCCAGGGCCGGATCATCCAGTTGCAAGCCTTCGTTGAGCGGGGCAATGGTGATCGCCAGGCGGTCCTTGCCGGCCACGAAGTCCGGCCAGCTGTCGACGGTTTTTGGCCGCAGCTTCAGGCGTTCCAGCAACTCCAGCAGCACTTCGCGGCGCCCGGCGGATTCGGCGGTAAACAGCACGCGGCCCGGGAAGTCGCCGAGGAAGTCGGACAGCGCTTGTAGTGGTTGGGTGGCCTTGGCTTCGATGGCCAGGTTCGGCAGGGCCTGGGCGGGGAAGCGTTCGCGACCGACACCGGCTTCTACATCCTGTTGGCTGGCGACCACGCGCGGCCAGTTCTTGAGGCGGGCGAAGCAGTCTTCTACCGGCAGGAACAGCTCGGCAGGCGGCAATAAAGGCCGGGATGGATCGACGCGGCGCTCTTCATAACGGTTACGCACATCGTTCCAGAAGTTTTCCGCTGCCTGTTCGATGCCTGGCAGCGAGAACACCTGGGTGTCCTGGGGCAGGTAATCGAACAGGGTCGAGGTTTCATCGAAGAACAGCGGCAGGTAGTACTCGATACCGGCGGGGGTAATCCCGCTGCTCAAGTCCTGGAAGATCGGGCAACGGCGGAAGTCCACGTCAAAGCGTTCGCGAAAGCGCGCCTTGAAGCGTGTGACCGCGTCTTTTTGCAGGGGGAACTCCCGGGCCGGCAGCAGCTTGATCGACTGCACCTTGTCGATGGACCGCTGGTTTTCCGGGTCGAAGGTGCGCAGGGTCTCGATTTCGTCGTCGAACAGGTCGATGCGGTAGGGCAGTTTGCTGCCCATCGGGAACAGGTCGATCAGCGCACCGCGCACCGCGAACTCACCATGCTCGTACACCGTATCGACGCAGCGATAGCCGCTGGCTTCCAGGCGGGTGCGCATTTGCTCCACATCGAGCTTCTGGCCGATATCCAGCACCAGGCTGCTGCCGAGCAGGAACTTGGTCGGCGCCAGGCGGTGCAGGGCGGTGGTGATCGGCACCACCAGCACGCCGTGGGCCAGTTCCGGCAAGCGGTACAGGCTGGCGATGCGCTGGGAGATGATGTCCTGGTGCGGCGAGAACAAGTCGTAGGGCAGGGTTTCCCAGTCCGGGAAATGCAGCACCGGCAAATCGGGGGCGAAGAAGCTCAGCTCCTGCTCCAGCCGTTCGGCACTTTGGCTGTCGGCGGTCAGTAGCAGGGTAAAGCGCTTGGCTGCACTGGCAGCCTCGGCAATGGCCAGGCTCAGGGCGGCACCGGGCAGATTGCCCCAATGCTGTTTACCTGCCTCGGCAGGGAGTAGCGGTAGACGCAGGACGGGCACGGAAGGTTGAGCTCCAGCGTTGCGACAAAGTCGGTAATTGTAACGGCCCGGAGTGCCGCCTGTCAGTTGCTGACTGTGCCTATTACGGTTTGTAGGAAATGTAGTGGCTAAGACAAACAATGCGCGGTTTTGACTCGATATGTAGTGCAAAAATGCATGGATGTTTCGGAGGGTTACGGACAAGTCGCCCGGGTCTTTCCCTGAGGGGTACGCTGGAAGCCGCGTATTTACTGGGCTGTAGCGCGGCGAAAATTATTTGCAAGGGCTTTTGTTGCGTGGCGCGCATTGCTCCGAGGGCGGTCGGGCGGCATAATGTAGCCCCTTTTTTCTGCCCCTACATGTGGAAGGTTCCCGTGACTCAGAAGCCCGACCAGTGTCTTGGTGAATGGATCGACCGTGAAGCACTCGCTGAAGCGATGATTCCGCTTATCGGTCAGCTGTACCGCAATAACAATGTGGTGAGCTCGATCTATGGCCGCAGCCTGATCAACCAATCAGTCATCGCGATTCTCAAGGCTCATCGCTTTGCTCGCCATCGTTCTGCCGACGATAGCGAACTCTCCGTCCACGAAACATTCCCTCTGCTTAAAGCCATGAGCGAGCTCAAGCTCGGCGCGGCTTCGGTGGACCTGGGCAAGTTGGCCTATAAATTCCGCAACGAAGGCAATGGCCGTACTGCCGAGCAGTTCGTCCGTGAAGAAATGGCCGACGTGGTTGGCCAGCAAAACGCTGCGGCCCGCAAAGGCACCGACGTTGTGTTGTACGGCTTCGGTCGTATCGGCCGCCTGCTGGCGCGCATCCTGATCGAAAAAACCGGCGGTGGCGACGGCCTGCGCCTGCGGGCCATTGTCGTGCGCAAAGGCGCCGAGAACGACCTGACCAAGCGCGCCAGCCTCTTGCGCCGCGACTCGGTACACGGTTCGTTCAATGGCACCATCACCATCGACGAAGAAAACAACACCATCACCGCCAACGGTAACCTGATCCAGGTGATCTACGCGAAGAACCCGACTGAGGTGGATTACACCCAGTACGGCATCCAGAACGCATTGCTGGTGGACAACACCGGTGTATGGCGTGATGCCGACGGCCTGGGCCAGCATTTGGCCTGCCCGGGTATCGACCGCGTTGTGTTGACCGCGCCTGGCAAGGGCAAGCTGAAGAACATCGTTCACGGCATCAACCACAACGAAATCACCGCTGACGACAAGATCGTGTCCGCCGCTTCCTGCACCACCAACGCCATCGTGCCGGTGCTCAAGGCAGTGAATGACAAGTTCGGCATCATCAACGGCCACGTCGAAACCGTTCACTCGTACACCAACGACCAGAACCTGATCGACAACTTCCACAAGGGCGATCGCCGTGGCCGTAGCGCCGCGCTGAACATGGTCATCACCGAGACCGGTGCGGCCACCGCTGCTGCCAAGGCCCTGCCTGAGCTGGCCGGCAAGCTGACCGGTAACGCGATCCGTGTGCCAACGCCGAACGTGTCGATGGCCATTCTCAACCTCAACCTTGAGAAAGCCGCCACCCGTGAAGAGATGAACGAGTACCTGCGCTACATGGCGCTGCATTCCGATCTGCATAAGCAAATCGACTTCGTCAACTCGCAGGAAGTGGTATCGACCGACTTCGTTGGCTCACGCCACGCCGGTGTGGTGGATGCTGAAGCGACCATCACCCAGGATAACCGCGTTGTTCTGTACGTCTGGTACGACAACGAGTTCGGTTACAGCTGCCAGGTGGTACGCGTGATGGAAGACATGGCTGGGGTCAACCCGCCTGCGTTCCCACGCTAAGCATCAGCGCTAAATGAAAAAGCCCCGACTGGTTCGGGGCTTTTTTATGCCTGGGGGTTTTGTGTTGGGTTTCAAGGCCTCATCGCGGGCAAGCCTGCTCCCACAGTTTGATTTGCGAATACATTCAAATGTAGGAGCGGGCTTGCCCGCGATAGCGATCTATCAGGCCCCACCGACCACCGAAGCCTGCGCAGTGCGCAGTTCATGCCGGTTACCCTTGAACAGCACCAGGGTCGCAACCAACCCCAGCACCGCCGCCCCACTGAGCCAGATCCCCGGCGCGGCCTTGTTATCCAGCACATGGATCAGGTAGGTACAGGCCGCTGGAGTAAAGCCGCCCAAGGTCGCGGTCGCCAGGCTGTAGGCCAGGGAGAAACCGGTGGTGCGCACCTCAACTGGCATGATCTCGGTCAGGGCGACCACCATGGCGCCGTTATACGAGCCATAAAGGAACGACAACCACAGCTCGACGATCAGCAGATGGCTGAAGCTGGGGTTGGCCACCAGCCATGACAGAGCCGGGTACGCCGTGAGGATGGCCAGAATCGTCGCCCCCAGCAGTAGGGGTTTACGGCCAATCTTGTCCGACACTGCCCCCATGACCGGTAGCCAGAAGAAGTTCGACAAGCCGATGCACACGGTAACCAGCAACGCATCGAGGTCTGACAGGTGCAACTCGGCCTTGCCGAAGGTCGGTGTGTAGGCGGTGATCAGGTAGAACGACACCGTGGTCATCACCACCAACGCCATGCCGGCCAGGACGATGCCGAAATTCTGGCCAATGGAGTGGATGATTTCCTGCAGGGTAGGGCGATGTTTGCGCGCCTGGAATTCCGGGGTTTCTTCCAGGGAGCGGCGAATCACGAAGATCACGGGCACGATCAGGCAACCGATCAGGAACGGCACGCGCCAGCCCCATTCACCCATTTCCTCGGGGCTCAGCCAATGGTTCAGGCCTACGCCCAGCAGGCCGGCAAATACCACGGCGGCTTGTTGGCTGGCGGACTGCCAACTGACAAAGAAACCCTTGCGCCCCGGGGTGGCGATTTCTGCCAGGTACACCGAGACCCCGCCCAGCTCGACACCCGCAGAAAAGCCTTGCAGCAACCGGCCAAACAGCACGATCAGCGGTGCGGCCACCCCGAGGGTGGCGTAGCCAGGGACGCAGGCGATCAGCACGGTGCCGGCAGCCATCATGGCCAGGGTGATCACCAGGCCTTTTTTACGGCCGTGGCGGTCGATGTAGGCGCCGAGGAAAATCGCCCCCAGCGGGCGCATCAGGAACCCGGCACCGAAGGTCGCCAGGGACAGCATCAGGGACGCAAAGGCGCTGTCGGCAGGGAAGAAGGTCTTGGCGATGGCCGTGGCGTAGAAGCCGTAGACCATGAAATCGAACATTTCGAGGAAGTTACCGCTGACAACGCGAAAGATCGCCTTGCCTTTGCCCGTGGTGCTGGACATGTCATTTACTCAACTGGCTATCTTGTTGGAAATCCCTGGTTGTTGTTCGTCCGTGCTGCAGGATCTAGGCGCGCGGCGGCGCCAAAGAGTTTTGTAACCATATGTGTATCCGTGGTGGTGAGCAACAAAAACCGTTAGCAAGCTGGCTATTAACCCCTGGCCAGGCCTCATCAGGCGACGACATGCCGCATAATGGCCCGCCCCGAAAATATGCTTGAGTGCGGCTTCATTCAGTTTTCAGTAGCGATAAGGTTGTGTGGCTTATGGACGGTTTGCGATACGCAGTGGTGGGGGCTTTGTTGGCTATCCTGGCGGGCTGCGACAAAGGTGAGTCTCTGGAGGCTTTTGGTGGCCCGACCATGGGCAGCACTTATTCGATCAAATATGTCCGCACCCCCGGCACGCCGGCGGCCAGTGATGTGCAGCCGCAAGCGGAGAGCATCCTTGGTGAGGTCGACCGGCAGATGTCGACCTATCGCAGCGATTCCGACATAGAGCGCTTCAACGATCTGCCGGCCAACAGTTGCCAGCCGATGCCCGAGCCGATCCTGCACCTGGTGCGCACCGGCGAGCAGTTGTCCCAGGCCAGTGGCGGCGCTTTTGACCTGACGGTCGAGCCACTACTGAACCTGTGGGGCTTCGGTCCCCAGGCGCGGCAGGTAAAGGTCCCGGATCCTATGGCATTGGTCCAGGCACGCCAGCGCGTCGGCCATCAGCATCTGCGCATCGAGGCTGGCCAGTTGTGCAAGGATGCGGCGGTTCAAGTGGACTTCAACAGCATCGCCGCCGGCTACACGGTGGACCGGATTGCCGGGCGGCTTGAGCAGTTGGGTATTCACCGGTATCTGGTCGAAGTGACTGGCGAACTCAAGGCCGCCGGGCGCAAACCTGACGGCACGCCCTGGCGCGTGGCCCTGGAAGAACCGCGTGATGACCAGCAGGTGGCCGAGCGGATTATCGCGGTGGACGGTTTCGGCGTATCGACTTCAGGTGACTACCGCAATTATTTCCAGCAGGATGGTCGCCGCTATTCCCACACCCTCGATGCCCGCAGTGGGGCGCCGATTACCCATCACCTGGCGTCGGTCACGGTGCTGGATCCTTCGGCGTTGATGGCCGACGGTTTATCGACGTTGCTGTTGGTGCTGGGGCCTGAAGAAGGCTGGGACTATGCAGAAAAACACCGGATCGCGGCATTTTTTGTGATGCGTGAGGGGGATGCTTTCGTCACACGCAGCAACAAAGCGTTCGAACAACTGACGCCGGTCAAGCCGTAATCAATACGGTGTAGTAAAGGCAAAACTGGCCTACGACGCGACCAAGGGTTAATGTGCGCGGCGTTGAGCCTTATATAGACTGTGCCCCGGCTCACACACCTGAGCCTATTTGATCCTTCATGACCGCTGGCCGCGGCATGATTTAGCCAGGCGCCCAACCGTGCGCCCTGGCCTGTTCTGAGGAGTACGCATGGCTGTCTACAACTACGACGTGGTGGTACTGGGTTCCGGCCCAGCTGGAGAAGGTGCGGCGATGAACGCCGCCAAAGCTGGGCGCAAGGTGGCGATGGTCGATAGCCGGCGTCAGGTCGGCGGTAACTGCACCCACCTGGGCACCATCCCGTCCAAGGCCCTGCGTCACTCGGTGCGCCAGATCATGCAGTTCAACACCAACCCGATGTTCCGGGCCATTGGTGAGCCGCGCTGGTTCTCGTTCCCGGATGTACTGAAAAGCGCCGAAAAGGTGATTTCCAAGCAAGTTGCCTCGCGTACCGGCTACTACGCCCGTAACCGCGTCGACTTGTTCTTTGGTACTGGCAGCTTCGCCGACGAGCAAACCGTCGAGGTGGTCTGCGCCAATGGCGTGGTCGAGAAACTGGTGGCCAAGCACATCATTATCGCCACCGGCTCGCGCCCGTATCGCCCGGCGGATATCGATTTCCACCACCCGCGTATCTACGATAGCGACACCATCCTCAGCCTGGGCCACACCCCGCGCAAACTGATCATCTATGGCGCCGGCGTGATTGGCTGTGAATACGCCTCGATCTTCAGCGGCCTGGGTGTACTGGTGGAGCTGGTGGACAACCGCGACCAGTTGCTGAGCTTCCTCGACTCGGAAATTTCCCAGGCGTTGAGTTACCACTTCAGCAACAACAACATCACCGTGCGCCACAACGAGGAATACGACCGCGTTGAAGGCCTGGACAACGGGGTGATCCTGCACCTCAAGTCCGGCAAGAAGATCAAGGCCGATGCCTTGCTCTGGTGCAATGGCCGTACCGGCAACACCGACAAGCTGGGCATGGAAAACATCGGGGTCAAGGTCAACAGCCGTGGCCAGATCGAGGTGGATGAAAACTATCGCACCTGCGTCACCAACATCTACGGTGCGGGCGATGTGATCGGCTGGCCGAGCCTGGCCAGTGCTGCCCACGACCAGGGCCGTTCGGCCGCTGGCAGCATTGTCGACAATGGCAGCTGGCGCTACGTGAATGACGTGCCGACCGGGATCTACACGATTCCCGAGATCAGCTCCATCGGCAAGAACGAACACGAGCTGACCAAGGCCAAGGTGCCTTACGAAGTGGGCAAGGCGTTCTTCAAGAGCATGGCGCGTGCGCAGATCGCCGGCGAGCCGCAAGGCATGCTGAAGATTCTGTTCCACCGCGAGACCCTGGAAGTGCTCGGCGTGCATTGCTTCGGCTACCAGGCCTCGGAGATCGTGCACATCGGCCAGGCCATCATGAACCAGCCGGGTGAGCAAAATACCCTCAAGTATTTTGTGAACACCACGTTCAACTACCCGACCATGGCCGAAGCCTATCGGGTTGCCGCGTACGACGGCCTCAACCGGCTTTTTTGAGCGGCTCCGGCCGGTGGCCTGAGCCGGCCGGGGAGACCGATTTCAGTAATTCCCGAGAGTGGCAGTGGCCAAACCGGGAAAGTCTGTAATCAGGCTATCTACGCCGAAGTCGGCGAGCCTGCGCATCAGCGCGGGTTCGTTGACTGTCCACACGGACACGTGCAGGCCCTGGCGCTGGGCTTTTTCCAGTCGCTCGGGGGTGCACAGCGTCCAGTTCAACGCCAGAATCTCACAGCCGTAGTTCTGGGCGACCTTCAGCGGGTCGAGCCAGGCATATTCGGCGACCAGTCCACGGGATAGGTCCGGCGTCAGGTCCAATGCGGCCTTCAACACTTCCCGCGAGCTTGAGGTCACGGTGACCTTGTCCAGCAAGCCAAACCGCTGGGCCATTTCCCGAATCGCCAGCACGGTGGTCGCGGCGCGGGTGCGCGAGGCACTTTTGACTTCCAGTTGCCAGTGGTCGAAGTCGCACTTTTCGAACAGCTCTTCCAGGCGTGGGATCGGGCAGGGGGTGACCCAGCCCGGGCCGCCCTTGCGCGCGTCCATCTTCACCAGGTCGGCGGCGGCGTATTCCACCACCTTGCCACGGCGGTCGGCGGTGCGCTTGAGGGTCGGGTCGTGGATCACCATCAACTCGCCGTCCATGGACAGGTGCAAGTCCAGTTCGCAACGGCGCACGCCGTGCTTGAGGCATTGCTGGAAGCTGGTCAGGGTGTTTTCCGGTGCTTCGCCTTTGGCGCCGCGATGGCCATAAATCAGGGTCACAGATGCTCCTTTGCGCCAGGTGTCCTGGCTGGATAAATACGAAATCAGGTGTCTAGGCCGTCGTTTTGTTCGCGGGCCAGGCGCCGTTCCTGGGCCTGTTTTTGCAGAATGTAGCGGGCCAGCAACTGGCGCTGGGCGTCGGTCATGGACTCGAACTCGGTGCCAACGTCGAAGCCGCTGCCTTTGGGGTCGCAATGGGTGACTTTGGCTCTTAACAGTAGGCCAAGGGCCTGGGGCATCAGTACCAGCTTGACCGCCAGGTGGCTGCCCGGCGGCAGTGGCGTGGGGTGCTGGAAGTCGATACCGCCTTCGGAGATGATCACCGGCTGCGGTGCGCCGATCTCACCCAGCAGGCTTTGCGCCATGACCTGGCTGAGCAAATCCATGCGTTTGTTCTGCACCTTGAGGAAGGCGGCGAGGGTGCGGTCGCGCTCGCCAAGCTGGCGCAGCAGGTGCTGGGATTCGAATTCGCTCAGGTGCAGTTCACTGAGCAGATTGAACAGTGGGGAATCATCCAGCAACACTTCCTTGCCCAGCGCTTGGGCGGCAGGCAGGCTTTTGATTTGAAGTGCGATCATGTCGTCGATACGGTAGTATTCGCGGCGATCTTCTTCATCTAATGTCGTCATGGCGAACCCCAGGTAACGGTAATGGTCTGAGTGTAAAGCTGCTTACCAGACCCCGCCACCGGGACGTCTTCTTTTCCTCCGAACAAGCCCCGACATGTTCAGACCTCTCTTCGTATTTATCGGCACGCGTTATACCCGTGCAAAGCGTCGCAATCATTTTGTGTCGTTCATTTCCCTGACCTCCATGATCGGACTCGCCCTGGGCGTGGTCGTGATGATCGTGGTGCTATCGGTGATGAATGGCTTCGATCATGAGATGCGCACCCGCGTGCTGGGCATGGTGCCCCACGCGACCATCGAGTCCGGTGAGCCCCTGGCTGACTGGCAAGGCCTGGCCGACAAGGTCAAGCAGAACCCCAAGGTGCTGGCCGTCGCGCCGTTTACCCAGATGCAGGGCCTGTTGACCAACGATGGCAAGGTGCAGAAAGTCCTGCTCAATGCCATCGATCCGGCGCAGGAGCGCAAGGTCTCGATCATTGACCAGTTCATGCAGCAGGGCCAACTCGACGCCCTTACGCCTGGCAGTTTCGGCATCGTCATTGGTGACCGCGCAGCAGCCAAGCTGGGCGTGGCCATCGGCGACAAGCTGACCTTTGTCGCCCCTGAGGTCACGGTGACCCCGGCCGGTATGTTCCCGCGCATGAAGCGCTTTACCGTGGTCGGCATCTTTCATGTCGGTGCCGGCGAGATCGACGGCTTCCTCGGCTTGACCAACCTTACCGACCTGGCTCGCCTGCACCGCTGGAAGCCGGATCAGGTGCAGGGCCTGCGCCTGAAATTCAACGACTTGTTCGAGGCGCCGCGCGGTGCCTGGGAAATCGCCCAGCAGTTGGGTGAAAGCCAGTACTACGCCCGCGACTGGACCCGTACCCACGGCAACCTGTACCAGGCGATCCGCATGGAAAAAGCCATGATCGGCCTGTTATTGCTGCTGATTGTCGCGGTGGCGGCCTTCAACATCATCTCCACCCTGGTGATGGTGGTGAACGACAAGAAGGGCGATATCGCCATCCTGCGCACCCTCGGCGCCACGCCGGGGCAGATCATGGCGATCTTCATGGTCCAGGGTACGGTGATCGGTGTGGTCGGTACCGTGATCGGCACGGTGGTGGGGATTTTCGCCGCGCTGAACGTCAGCGCCGCCATCGCCGGTGTCGAAACCCTGATCGGCCACAAGTTTCTCAACGCCGACGTCTACTTCATCGATTATTTGCCATCCCAGGTGCAGAGCCAGGATGTGTTGATGGTGGGCGGCGCCGCGTTGGTCCTGAGTTTCCTTGCCACCCTGTATCCAGCCTGGCGCGCGGCACGTACCCAGCCGGCGCAGGCTTTACGTTATGAGTGAATCGGGCATGAGTGAAAAAGCAATCCTGAGCTGCCGCAACCTGGGCAAATCCTACGAGGAAGGCCCGGAATCGGTGGTGGTGTTGTCCAACCTGCAGCTTGAACTCCACCCTGGCGAGCGCGTGGCGATCGTCGGCAGTTCCGGCTCCGGTAAAAGTACCTTGCTCAACCTGTTGGGCGGCCTCGATACGCCGTCCCATGGCAGTGTGTGGCTGGCCGGTGAAGAACTCTCGGCCTTGAACGAGAAGGCCCGTGGCCAGTTGCGCAATCGCTCCCTGGGCTTTGTGTATCAGTTCCACCACTTGCTGCCAGAGTTTACCGCCCTGGAAAACGTGTGCATGCCGCTGTTGATCGGCAAGACCGCGATCCCGCAGGCGCGCCAGCGTGCCACGGCGTTGCTGGAGCGCGTCGGCCTTGGCCATCGCCTGGAGCACAAACCGGCAGAGTTGTCCGGCGGCGAGCGCCAGCGTGTGGCGATTGCCCGTGCCCTGGTGAACAACCCGGGCCTGGTGATGCTCGACGAGCCGACTGGCAACCTCGACTCCCACACTGCCCAGGGCATCAAGGACTTGATGTTGGAGCTGAGCACCCAGATGCGCACCGCGTTCCTGGTGGTGACCCATGACATGAGCATGGCCCGGCAGATGGACCGTGTGCTGCACCTGCAGGAAGGTCATCTGGTCGCCATTTGACCTGTTTCAAGCCCGGGCCCCCGTGCCTGGGTTTTCTATTTTTTCAGGCGGTGCAAGCGAATGTTCAGACCGTTATCGATTTTCATCGGCACGCGCTATACCCGCGCCAAGCGCCGCAACCGTTTTGTCTCGTTTATCTCGATGACCTCGATGATCGGCCTCGCCCTGGGCGTGCTGGCGATGATCGTGGTGTTGTCGGTGATGAATGGTTTCCAGCGGGAAATGAGCTCACGCATCCTTGGCATGGTGCCGCACGCCACCATCGTCGGCGTCAACCCGATCAGCGACTGGCAACCGGTGGCGGCGGCTGCCCTGAAGAACCCGGAAGTCACGGCGGCCGTGCCGTTCACCGAGATGGAAGGCATGCTGTCGTACAAGGGCTCGATGCAACCGATCCAGATCAGCGGCATTGATCCGGCCCAGGAAGGCAAGGTGTCCATCGTCACCCAGCATATCGTCCAGGGAAGCCTGGAAAACCTGCAGCCGGGTGAGTTCGGCGTGGTGATCGGGGAAATTACCGCGCGCCGTTTCCGCCTGAATGTGGGCGACAAGCTGACGCTGATCGTCCCGGAAATCAGCACTGCTCCTGGCGGTATCACCCCGCGCATGCAGCGGTTGAACGTGGTGGGCGTGTTCAAGGTCGGTGCCGAGCTGGATGGTTCGATGGCCCTGATCCACGTCGCCGATGCCGCGCAAATGCTGCATTGGCAGCCCAACCAGGTGCAAAGCGTGCGCCTGGCGGTCAAGGATCTGTATGCGGCGCCCAAGGTTTCGGCGGATATCGCCACAGGCCTCGGTGCAGCCTACAAGGCGGACGACTGGACCCATACCCAGGGCAGCCTGTTCAGCGCGATGAAGATGGAAAAGACCATGATCGGCCTGTTGTTGCTGATGATCGTGGCTGTCGCGGCCTTCAATATCATCGCCACGCTGATCATGGTGGTGAACGACAAGGGCGCGGACATTGCGATCCTGCGCACCATTGGCGCCACGCCGCGGCAGATCATGGCGATCTTCATGGTCCAGGGCACGGTGATCGGTATCGTCGGCACCCTGATTGGCGGCGTGCTGGGGGTGATTGCCGCGCTGAACGTCAGCGAACTGGTGGGCTGGATGGAGCGCGTGACCGGGCAGCATATCTTTAGTTCGGACGTGTATTTTGTCAGCAACCTGCCTTCGGAACTGCAAGGTGGCGATGTGCTGCTGATTTGCAGTGCCGGGTTTGTGTTGAGCTTTTTGGCGACGATCTACCCGGCGTATCGCGCGGCGAAGATTGAGCCGGCGCATGCCCTGAGATATTCGTAGGGTTCAAGACCGCTTTCGCGAGCAAGACCGCTCCCACATTTGTACCGCGTACTCTCTTTGAAATGGGGTCAAATGTGGGTGTGGGCTTGCTCGCGATGAGGCCCGCCCAGCTTGCATCAATCCCTCTTGGGCAACTCAATCACAAACCGCGTCCACCCCGGCTGTGACTCACAGAAAATCCTCCCCCCATGCGCCCGCACTATCGACTGGGTAATCGCCAACCCCAGCCCCGCATGCTCACTGCTGCCTTCATGCCGTGCCGGATCCACGCGGTAGAACCGGTCAAACAGCTTGGTCAGCAACCCCTGGGGAATCCCGGTTCCGGTGTTTTCCACGCTCAGGTTCACGCCCTGGGCGTTTTCGCTGATCCTCACCCGCACTTCACCGCCCGGCGGGGTAAAGCGCAGGGCATTGTCCAGCAGATTGGAAAACGCCCGGCGCAGCATGCTGCGGTCACCGGCGGCGCTGGCGCTGCCGTCGCGCAACAGGTTGACCTGGGCATCCTCGGCCAATGGCGCGAAGAACTCCAGCAAGGCATCTACCTCGTCGGCCAGGGCCAGGGGCTCGCGTCTGGGGTTGAGTAAACCGTGGTCGGCCTTGGCCAGGTACAACATGTCATTGACCAGTTGGGCCATCCATTGCAGTTCTTCCAGGTTGCTGTGCAGCGCTTCGCGGTAGTCCTCCAGCGGCCGAGGCTGAGTAAGGATGACCTGGGTCTGGGTCAGCAGGTTTGATAAAGGTGTGCGCAGTTCGTGGGCGATATCGGCGGAGAATGCCGAAAGCCGCTGGAACGCATCGTCCAGGCGGCTGAACATGGCGTTGAAGGCCTGGGCCAGTTCCGCCAGTTCGGCCGGCATCTGTTCCTGGGGCAGGCGCTGGGTCAGGGAGTGGGCGCGCACGCGGCTGGCCACTTCGGTCATCCGCCGCAGGGGCCGCAGCCCGCTGCGTGCGGCCCAGGCGCCGAGAAGCGCGGTTGCCAGGGCAGACAGGCCGACCGTCAGCCAGATCAGGTGTTGCATGCGTTGCAGGAAGTGTTGGTGATGGGTGATGTCCAGCATCAGGATCAACTGCGCGGAGCCCGGTTTGCCTGGGTTCAAGGGGGCGTTGTACACCCGGTAATTGGTGCCGGCGTTTTGCAGGCTGTGCAGGCCAGGCGTGGTGGGCAATTCGGCGGGAATACGCGGGGAGCTGTCAAACCAGCGCTGGCCATCGGCGGCATTGATGCGCACGGACAGATCGGGTTGATGGCTCAGTTCGTCTGCCAGTGCGGCTTGGCGCTGGGCGAACAGCGTTGGGGTATCGGCGTCTTGCAGGGCGCTGCGCAGGGCCATCAGCTTGCTGTCGAGCAGTTGCTGGTCCAGTTCGATGAAGTGTTTCTCGCTGGCCTGGCTGAACAACACGCCTGCCAGCAGCGAGACCACGGCGGTGCAGCCGGCAAACAACAACGCCAGGCGGCTGGACAGGGAGATGCGCTTCATCAACTGAACCGCTCTTCCAGCACATAGCCCATGCCGCGTACGGTGTGGATCAGCTTGTTGGGAAAACCGTCATCGATCTTCAAGCGCAGGCGGCGGATGGCCACTTCGATGATATTGGTGTCGCTGTCGAAGTTCATGTCCCAGACCTGGGAGGCAATCAGCGATTTTGGCAGCACTTCGCCCTGGCGGCGCAGGAGCATTTCCAGCAGGGCGAACTCCTTGGCGGTCAAGTCGATGCGCTGGTTGCTGCGCTCCACGCGACGCCGGATCAAGTCCAGGCGCAAGTCGGCCAGGTGCAGGCTGGTCTCCTGGGGCGTGCTGCTGCCCCGGCGCAACAGGCTGCGCACCCGGGCCAGCAGTTCGGAGAACGCGAACGGCTTGACCAGATAATCATCGGCGCCCAGTTCCAGGCCGTGGACCCGATCCTCGACCGCATCCCGCGCGGTCAGAAACAATACCGGGATTTCCAGACCGGCACTGCGCACCGCCTGGAGAATTTGCCAGCCAGTGCGACCCGGGAGCATCACATCGAGGATCAGCAAGTCGTAGTCGCCGGTCAGCGCCAGGTGCTGACCGGTGGTGCCATCGGCCACCAGTTCGGTATTGAATCCGGCTTCGGCCAGGCCCTGGCGCAGGTATTGGCCGGTTTTAGGTTGGTCTTCGACGATCAGCAGTTTCATAGGCAACTCATGGCAACGGGTAGCAGCGGGCTTTATACCGTGCGCACAGGGGAACTGGCATAACCTGACAATTTTGTAATCTAGCAGTCAGGTAGCTGGCAGCGGTGCATTATTAAAGTGTCCCACAGGCTGTTCCTATACCTTTGGAGGATAAACATGTTTTTGCGTAAATCTTGGTGGTTGGCAAGTTGCCTGTTGGTGTTGAGCGTCCCGGCACTGGCCGATGGCGCCGACACTTTCGCGTTTGGCGAGGCTGCGCCGGCAACCAAGGCCACTCGTACAGTGGAGGTGGTGCTGCAGGATATTTCCTTCGCCCCTACGTCTCTTGACGTAAAAGCCGGTGAGACGGTGCGCTTTGTGCTGGTCAACAAGGGCCAGTTGCTGCACGAATTCAATCTGGGTGACGCGACCATGCATGCCGATCACCAGAAGGAAATGCTCAAGATGCAGGCCAGTGGCATGCTGACCGCCACCGGCATGGGCCAGATGGACCACGCAGCCATGGGCCATGGCGACATGGGCGGCATGAAGCATGACGATCCCAACAGTGTGCTGGTGGAGCCGGGCAAGAGCGCCGAACTGACCTGGACCTTCAGCAAGGCCGGTGCGCTGGAGTTTGCCTGCAATATCCCTGGGCACTATCAGGCAGGGATGGTCGGCAAGCTGACTATCAGCAAGTAACCCCGGGGCTCAAAGGCGGGAGCAAAGGCTGTTAGACTGGCGGGGTTTATTTAGCCAGGTTTCCGCCATGCATCCCGCAGCCGAACATTCGCCGCTGGGCAAGTCCAGTGAATACATCTCCACTTACACCCCTTCATTGCTGTTCCCGATTCCGCGCGCGGCCAAGTGGGCCGAGCTGGGCCTGAGCGCCGAGACGCTGCCCTATAAAGGCGTGGATTTCTGGAACTGCTTTGAATTGTCCTGGCTGCTGCCCTCTGGCAAGCCGGTGGTGGCTATCGGTGAGTTCAGCATCCCGGCTGACTCGCCGAACATCATCGAGTCGAAATCTTTCAAGCTTTACCTCAACTCGTTGAACCAGACGCCGTTTGCCGACATGCCAAGTCTTGAGGCAACCCTGCGTACGGACCTGAGTGCGGCAGCCGGCAAACCGGTAGGCGTGCGCATTCGCAGCCTGGCCGAAGTGGAAGGCGAAGGTGTGGGCAGCCTGCCGGGCGTGTGCATCGATGAGCTGGATATCAGTGTCAGCAACTACGAGCACCCACGCCCGGAACTGCTGCGCTGTGACGATTCCCGCGTGGTGGAGGAGAGCGTGCATAGCCATCTGCTCAAATCCAACTGCCCGGTGACCAGCCAGCCGGATTGGGGCAGCGTGGCGGTGGAGTACCGCGGCGCGGCGCTGGATCACGCCAGCTTGTTGGCGTACCTGGTGAGTTTCCGCCAGCACTCGGACTTTCATGAGCAGTGCGTGGAGCGGATCTTTCTCGACCTGCAGCGGTTGCTCAAGCCTGAGAAATTGACGGTGTATGCGCGGTATGTGCGTCGGGGCGGGTTGGATATCAACCCGTATCGCAGTACCGAGGATGTGTCGTTCCAGAACCTGCGCCTGGCCCGTCAATAAATCTGATGAGCGATGGGGTGGCGGAAAGATTCACTTCCACCACCCTTACTAGCTAAGCGTCCAAACCGTTACTTTCAGTATGTGATTTTGTCTGAATCCAGTTTAGCCTGCTTTAAGCTCGCAATATCCTCTGGCGTTGCAACCTGGAACGATCCCAAGACTTCTGATGTACTTGAGCCCTTTTCTTGTGACCGATCGTTGGGTTGAAGCGATGATTGTGTTTGTGGCGATGCGGGATTGTTTGCAATAGCTTCCATTGTAGGTAAATGCTCCGAAATCAAATAAGAGGGTCATTCCTCTCACAAGCTAGGTGGCAAATACTGCAGATTGGGTTCCGCTATACGACGAAGTTTTTCATGGGGGTGTTAACAGATGACTCTTGTCTGTGACCCAAGGGGGAGCGATGTTGCGAGGTGGTGTCCGTGCGTGCATAAAGATCCGATGCCAGCTAAAGCATCGGACTTTTGTTGTGTCGAAAGAGAACAAGCAGGAGCACGTGGCTAATGGGCTTGAATGTTTACTATCAGATGCCGATACCACCCAGAGTCACCACAATGTTACGCAGTACTCCGGCAATACCTGGATGGTCTAGCTCGAAGCGTCCGACCGCCTGGTTCAGATCCTCGGTAATACTGGGCGGCTGAGTAGCGGGTTCCAATTGGAGCTGCACTTCAAATTTTGCAATCAATGCTATTAGTGAGTCACGTTTTTCCTGGGGTAGCTCTGGATGCTTCTCCAGTTGCTCGCGCAAGATATTGACCTGTTCTTGTAGCTGTTCGCGGGCAGGCATGGTGTTCTTCCTTCTATCAATAGGCACTGGCATAGACCACGGCACGCCGAGAAAGGTCTACGGGATGACCTGTAGATTAATCCACTGGCAGCAACTGTGCATGATCTTGATCAGGGCTTCTCGCCTTTGAGCCGGCGCAGGCTGATGTCTGCCAGGCACGTGCCCAAGTCACCCAGATGATCGATCACCGAGTGCACGCCCAGCCCGTACAGCGCGACGGTGGCCTTGGCACGTTTGTGTTCGCGGGCCTGTTCGCTCAGTGCCTGCCATTGGGACGGAGAGAGCCCGCACAATGATCCGCAGGACGCCAGCCCAATCGTCCAGAGTCCGGCGTTGAGCCCCGCTTGCAGCAGTCGCGGCTCGCCACTGACCAGCACGCAGCCATCCAGGCGTTCGATGTTGAGGTCCATCAGGGCTTGCCAGCAGGCATGGGGTGCAGGCCAGGGCGTGGTGGCGGGGCGGGTACCCTGGAGCCACTGCGGCAGGGCTGCGGCCAGGGGTGTCGTGACGGCCGGCGGCAACTCATCCAGCCAGGCACAGGGGGTGCCTTGATCATTGAGCCATTGCAGAATTTTCAGGGCGCCAGGGGTGGCCAGGGTTTCGCTCGCGGGTACGGAGTCGGCATGGGCCATGGAACCGAAGTCCACCAGGCAACCACTGAGGCCAAACAACACGGCGGTCAAGGAGGGGGCGTTGTCTGCAACGATCTGGGGGTGAGGCATTTCGACGTCCCTGAAAATAGCTGTGACGCTATCGGAGGTCCGTGACAGGCAGATGACACCTGATGAGATTGTGGGAAAATTGTACATTTTCTGAATGACAATTCCTTCAAGCTGCCTAATCTTACACTTACGTCATATACTGGCGGCCTTATTCAGGGCATAGCGCCCGTGACAGATCAATCAAGGAGTTCAAGCTATGCGCTGGAGCCAGTGTCTTGCTCAACTATCCGTGTGTGCCAGCGTCCTGCTGGTGCCTTTCGCCGCCCAGGCTGCGGAAGAGGATCCGTGGGAAAGCATCAACCGCCCGATTTTTACCTTCAACGACACCGTTGATACCTACGCACTCAAGCCATTGGCCCAGGGTTACCAGTTCATCACCCCGCAATTTGTCGAAGACGGTATCCACAACTTCTTCCGCAATATCGGCGATGTAGGCAACCTGGCCAACAACGTGCTGCAGCTCAAGCCCCATCAGGCCGGTGTCGATACTGCGCGCCTGCTGGTCAACACCACGTTTGGTGTGTTGGGCTTTATTGACGTGGGCACCAAAATGGGGCTGCAGCGCAGTGATGAAGACTTCGGCCAGACCCTCGGCTACTGGGGCGTGGGCAGCGGTCCCTACGTGATGCTGCCGCTGCTGGGCCCAAGCACCCTGCGTGATGCGCCGTCCAAGTACGTCGACAGCTACACCGAACCGTACCGCTATATGAACGACATTCCATCGCGCAACAGCGCCTTTGGCCTGGATATCATCGATACCCGCGCCAGCCTGCTGTCGGCGGAAAAGCTGATCAACGGTGACAAATACACCTTTATCCGCAATGCCTACCTGCAGAACCGCGAGTTCAAGGTAAAAGACGGCAATGTGGTGGATGACTTTTAAGGCACATGCCTTGAATGAAAAAGGCGGCCTTCGGGGCCGCCTTTTTTGTGTGCATTGATTTCAGTACATCTTGAGAATTTTCAGGCCCAGGTGCTGATCGTCGCCTTCTTTGCGGGCCCATACCACCTCAGTGTCGGCTTCCAGGCCTTTGAGCGCGGCGTGCTCTGAGTCGATGCGCACCTTCAGTTGGTCACCCACATTGAATGGGTGCTGCGCCTGAACCTGCATTCCAGAGCTGGAGAGGTCCAGGCAGACCCCGGCAATCTCTTGCCCGGCATGGATCAACGACACGCCAGCATCCACACGCATGCGGATGAAATCGCGCTTTTCTGCATAGTCACGTTCATTTGCGCTCATAGGTTTCATCCGTCCATTGCGTTGTGGTTTTGCCTGTTCTTATAACTCCCGGTGATTTGCGATGTAAAGACGCCCAGCGACCATCGGCATGAGCTTGAAACCCCTGACGGATGGGAGTACCGTCTGCGCCTTAGAAGGGCACCTCTGCTTTACCTTTGTGCGTCGGTTAAAAGCGCATGTTTTGTAGGACAGAGAGGCTAGAAAGCGAATCCAGTAGTGCGAGCCGGGCCATTGCCTGACTGCCTACGCCAACCTAATTCTGGCGCCGTTTGCCCACATGCAGAAAACCAGTGCCACGCTGCTGATAATCGATGACGACGAAGTAGTGCGCGCGAGTCTCGCGGCCTATTTGGAAGACAGTGGCTTCAGCGTCCTGCAGGCCGGCAATGGTCTTCAGGGTCTCCAGGTGTTCGAGCGCGACCAGCCCGACCTGGTGATCTGCGACCTGCGCATGCCCCAGATGGGCGGCCTTGAGCTGATCCGCCAGGTGACCGAGCTTGCCCCGCAGACACCCGTGATTGTCGTGTCCGGTGCCGGGGTGATGAACGACGCTGTGGAAGCCTTGCGCCTGGGCGCCGCCGATTACCTGATCAAGCCCCTGGAAGACCTGGCCGTATTGGAGCACTCGGTGCGCCGTGCGCTGGATCGTGCCCGCCTGCTGCTGGAGAACCAGCGCTACCGCGAGAAGCTCGAAACCGCCAACCGTGAACTCGAAGCGAGCCTCAATCTGCTCCAGGAAGACCAGAACGCCGGTCGCCAGGTGCAGATGAACATGCTGCCGGTGAGTCCGTGGAGCATCGACGAGTTCCAGTTCGCCCACCAGATCATCCCGTCACTGTACCTGTCGGGTGATTTTGTCGACTATTTCCGTGTGGATGAGCGCCGGGTCGCGTTTTATCTGGCCGACGTCTCCGGACACGGTGCTTCCTCCGCTTTTGTCACCGTGTTGTTGAAGTTCATGACCACACGGTTGTTGTTCGAATCCAAGCGAAATGGCACCTTGCCAGAGTTCACCCCCTCGCAAGTGCTGGGCCACATCAACCGGGGCCTGATCAGCTGCAAGCTGGGCAAGCACGTGACGATGGTGGGCGGCGTGATTGATGAAGAAACCGGTCTTTTGACCTACAGCATTGGCGGTCACCTGCCATTGCCGGTTTTATACACTCCAGACAGTGTGCGTTACCTGGAAGGGCGTGGTCTGCCGGTTGGCTTGTTCAATGAAGCCACCTATGAAGACCACATCCTGGAACTGCCGCCGGCCTTCAGCCTGACGCTGATGTCCGACGGCATCCTGGACCTTCTTCCAGAGCCTACACTCAAGGAGAAAGAAGCCGCCTTACCCCAACGGGTCAGGTCGGCGGGCGGCAGCCTGGATGGTCTGCGGCAGGTTTTTGGATTGGCCACGCTAGGGGAGATGCCGGATGATATCGCCCTATTGGTGTTGAGCAGGAATCTTTGATGAGTACCGGAAGAATCCAATTCGCCGAACAAGAAGGGACCTTCGTCCTGAAATTTGTCGGTGAAGTGCGCCTGACCTTGTGTTCGGCGCTGGATGCAACGATTGAGCGGATTTTCACAGCCTTGAACTTCTCGGCGATCGTGATCGATCTGACCGAAACCCGCAGCATCGATAGCACCACCCTTGGGCTGTTGGCTAAGCTGTCCATTCTGTCTCGGCAGAAGGTCGGACTGCTGCCGACCGTCGTCACCACCCACGAAGACATCACTCGGCTCTTGCAGTCGATGGGTTTCGATCAAGTGTTCAACATCGTTGACCGCCCGATCCCGTGCCCGGAATGCCTGACCGACTTGCCATCCCAGGACCAGTCCGAGGAAGTGGTACGACTCAAGGTGCTGGAGGCGCACAAGATCCTGATGGGCTTGAACGAATCCAACCGCGAAGCGTTCCACGACCTGGTCAACGCTCTGGAGCGCCACTAACCTCACGGTTGGAGCACGGTCAAAATGTGGGAGCTGGCTGCCTGCGATAGCGCCAGCCCAACCAACACATACTGAACGGGTACAAAAAAGGGCGGCATCCTAACGGATACCGCCCTTTTTACCGCGCCCGCTTTTTACAGCTTGGCGCTCAACAACGCCTCCAGTTTTTCCTGGTCACGAGCAAACTGACGAATGCCCTCAGCCAGCTTCTCAGTGGCCATGGCATCCTCGTTGGACTCCCAACGGAATTGCGCCTCGGTCATGTGCACACGGGCTTCACCGGCATGGCCTGGGGCCAACTTGCGCGCAAGCTTGCCATTGTCGGCTGCCAGCTTCTCCAGCAAATCCGGACTGATGGTCAAGCGATCGCAACCGGCCAGCTCTTCGATCTGGCTCAGGTTGCGGAAGCTCGCGCCCATCACCACAGTCTTGTAGCCATTGGCCTTGTAGTAGTTGTAGATGCGCGTTACTGACTGCACGCCTGGGTCATCGGCCCCGGTGTAGTCGTTGCCATTGGCCTTTTTGTACCAGTCGTAGATACGACCCACGAACGGCGAAATCAGGAACACCCCGGCTTCAGCACAGGCCACGGCCTGGGCGAAGGAAAACAACAGAGTCAGGTTGGTCTGAATACCTTCCTTTTCCAACTGCTCGGCGGCACGAATGCCTTCCCAGGTGGACGCGATCTTGATCAGCACGCGGTCGCGGCCAATGCCAGCGTCTTCGTACAGGCCGATCAGGCGATGTGCGCGCTTGAGTACCGCGTCAGTGTCGAACGACAGGCGGGCATCCACCTCGGTGGAAATACGCCCTGGCACCACTTTAAGGATCTCTTGCCCGACGGCCACCGCAAAACGGTCACTGGCCAGGCCCACATCACCGTTGCAATCCTGTACGCAGGCATCCAGCAGCTTGGCGTAGGCTGGAATTGACGCCGCCTTGAGCAAGAGGGACGGGTTGGTAGTGGCATCCTGCGGCTTGACGCGAGCGATAGCTTCAAAGTCGCCGGTATCGGCCACTACAGTCGTGAATTGCTTGAGTTGTTCCAGCTTGGAAGTCATGGGCGTGCTCTATCCTATGGGTCTGATGACATTACCCGAGGGTCGATAGCCGCTCAAGGGCGCAAATGCATTCGATCGTTTGCGAGGGCAACAACCTGAAAACAGTCGTTTGAATGACCATACACTTGCACCTATCCTCCGCCATCGCAGGCAAGCAAGCTCTCACATTTTTGACCTCCATAGATCAAGTGAATGTCATTCTGCTTTTGTTGAAAGTCTCTGATCGCTCATGAGCTGACGGAATACCCCCATACCTATTGGTCGATTGCATCGCAGCCGGCACTCACGCTTATCTATACCCACGCGAAGACTTCAAGGCGGGCGGCCAGCAGCAGGATGCGCGGTGCCCGCTTTCTAACAATGGCCTGCAAAGGCAATAAAAATAGTCTGTCTGGGGAAGCGCACGAGATGAAATACCCATTGCGTCCTTTGGTCTTCTGGCCAACCTTTCTGATTCTGCTGGTGGCGGTGATCGCCAGCTACGTTGACCTCAAGGCATTCCTCGCCGTGAGCAAGCAACTCAATACGGTGATCCTGCAAAACTTTTCCTGGCTGTTCAGCGCCGGTTCCTTTGCCATGGTGGTACTGACCGCGATCGTCTATTTTTCGCCCCTGGGCAAGGTGCGCATCGGCGGAGAGGGCGCCACGCCCCTGTTGAGCAAATGGCGTTGGTTCATGGTTGCACTGTGTACCACCCTGGCGGTGGGCGTGTTGTTCTGGACCACGGCTGAACCGCTCTACCATGTGTATTCACCGCCCAGCAGCCTGCCGATCGAGGCGGGCAGCGCGGCGGCCAAGAGTTTTGCCCTGTCGACGATGTTCCTGCACTGGACGATCACCCCTTACGCGATTTACCTGGTGCCCTCCCTGGTCTTTGCTCTGGTGTTCTACAACCTGCGCAGCCATTTCTCGATTGGCGCTATGTTGCAACCCTTGCTCGGCGCCGCGCGGGTCAAGCGGTATGCCGGGCTGATCGACACCCTGGCAATGTTCGCCCTGGTGGCGGGCATGGCCTCGTCCCTGGGCACCGGCGCGCTGACCTTGTCCGGCGGCCTGAGCCAATACATCGGCGGCGAAACCACGCCGTTGCGCCTGGCGCTGATCATCGCGGTGATAGTCATCACTTTCGTGGCCTCGGCTGCCAGCGGCCTGCAACGCGGCATCGTCATGCTGTCGTCGTTCAACACCTGGATCATGCTGGCCCTGGGCGGGTTTGTATTGCTGTGCGGGCCGACCCTGTACATGTTCAGCCTGGGCGTCGAGTCCCTGGGGGTCTACCTCGATACCTTCTTCAGCCGCAGCCTGTTCACCGGCGCTGCCAGTGGCGACAGCTGGCCGCAGAGTTGGACGGTGTTCTACTGGTCGGTGTGGTTCGCCTGGGCCCCGGTCAGTGCGCTGTTTCTCGGCAAGATCGGCCGGGGCTACACGGTGCGCGAATTTATCCATATCAACATGCTGTACCCGGCGTTGTTCACCGCGCTGTGGATCTGCATCTTTTCCGGCAGCAGCCTGTACTTCGATGCCCTGGGCGACGGCAGCTTGAACCGCGTGCTCAACGAACAAGGCGTGGAGCATGTGTTGTACCAGATGTTCCAGCAGTTGCCGGCCAGCGGCTTGATGATCGCGTTCCTGTTGTTTGTCGCGTTCATCTCGTTCGTCACCGCCGCCGACTCCAGCACCGACGTGATCGCCAACCTGTGCAGCAAGGGGGTTACCGCTGATTCGGACCTGGACGGCAACCCGCTTTTGAAGATCGTCTGGGGCGTGATCATCGGCACGGTGTCCTGGGTCATGGTGGCCTTTGTCGGTATCGACGGGGTGAAGATGCTCTCCAACCTCGGCGGCTTGCCGGGAATGATCCTGGTGCTGCTGGCCAGCACGTCGTTGATTTACTGGTTGAAGAACCCGGCGCTGCTGGAGGTAAAGGCAGTGGCACCGACGATTGAGCCTGGCTTGCGTGATGCCAGCCCCGTGGCGGATTTTGCCCGCTGACTTGCCTGTTTGTTGCTGGAGTTACCGATGGAAATCGTCACCGAATTTGCCTACACAGTCCGTGAAATAGAACATTGCCTGATCCCCATGAGCGACGGCACGCAACTGGCGGCTCGCATCTGGCTGCCTGAAACCGCCAGCGCGCAGGCCTTCCCGGCGATCCTCGAATACCTGCCCTATCGCAAGCGCGATGGCACGGCGGTGCGCGATGCGCTGACCCATCCGTGGATGGCGGGGCAGGGCTATGTGTGCGTGCGCGTTGATATGCGCGGCAACGGCGAATCCGAGGGCTTGATGGCCGACGAATACCTGTTGCAGGAACAGAACGACGCCCTCGAAGTGATCGAGTGGTTGTGCCAGCAACCCTGGTGCGACGGCAACCTGGGGATGATGGGCATCTCCTGGGGGGGGTTCAACAGCCTGCAAGTCGCGGCGCGCCAGCCCGAGGCGTTGAAGGCGATCATCACCCTGTGCTCCACCGATGACCGCTTTGCCGATGACATCCATTACAAGGGCGGCAACCTGCTGCTGGAGAACTTCGGCTGGGCCGCAACCATGCTCAACTTCAGTGCGGCGGCGCCGGACCCGCAACTGGTCGGCGATGCCTGGAAAACCCTGTGGCAACAACGCCTGGACGCCATGCCGCTGCTGGCCGAAACCTGGTTGCAGCACCAGACCCGCGATGCCTACTGGCGTCACGGCTCGGTCTGCGAGGACTACTCGGCGATCAAGGCGGCGGTGTACGCCGTGGGCGGTTGGGGCGACGCCTACAAGAATGCGGTGCCGCGCCTGATGCAGCATCTGCCAGGCCCGAAGAAAGCCATGATCGGCCCCTGGATCCACAAGTACCCGCATTTCGCCGTGCCCAACCCGGCCATTGGTTTCCTGCAGGAGGCCAAGCGCTGGTGGGACCATTGGCTCAAAGGTATCGAAAACGGGGTAATGGACGACGCAGCCTGCACCTTTTACCTACAGGATGTGTTGGCGCCCAAGGGCAGTTATGCCGAGCGGCCGGGCATTTGGGTGCAGACGTCGGGTTGGCCCGATTCCCAGGTCCAATGGGCCGACTACAGCCTCGACGACCGTGGCCTCACGCCCGGCCTGCAGCCACTGGGCAGCGCACGCAGCATCTGTTCGCCACTGACCACTGGCCTGCACCAGGGCGAATACTGCGCCATCTGGTTCGGCCCCGACGGCCCGACCGATCAGCGTCGCGACGATGCGCAATCGCTGTGTTTCGACTCCCAGCCACTGGCCGAACCCCTGGCGCTGCTGGGCGATGTGCGTTTGCAACTGCGCCTGGCCAGCGATACCACCTGCGGGCAACTGGTGGCGCGACTGAATGCCGTGGCGCCCGACGGCCAGGTCACGCAGATCACCTACGGCGTGCTTAACCTTACCTTGCGTGAAGATGCCTCGCGTCTGACACCACCCGTGCCAGGCGAACCCATGGACGTGCAGTTGAGCCTGGATCACATCGGCACGCGGGTGCCGGCCGGCCATCGTCTGCGCCTGGCCCTCAGCACCGCGAGTTTTCCGTTGCTGTGGCCCAGCCGTGAGCTGACCACCCTGACCGTGCTACCCGCCCTGCAACGTGTGCAATTGCCGATCTTCAGTGGTGCGGCGGTGCCATGCCCATTCGGCACTCCGCAGGCGGCTGCCCCGGCGGCACTGCAGATTCTGCGGGCGGCCGCACCCAAGCGCACGTTGATCGAGGATGTGGGCAGTGGCGAAGTCTGCGTGAAAATCGAGGACGACCTGGGCGCTGTGCGCTTCACCGAGCACGGCCTGGCGGTGGACCAGCGCTGCACCGAGCTCTATCGCACCTTGCCCTGGGACCCGTTGTCGACCCGGGCCGATATCCAGTGGCACTACCGCGTCGAGCGCGGGCCGTGGTCGGTGGAAGTCGACAGCCGCCTACAGGTGCATGCCGACGCCCAGTGGTTCTACGTCGAGGCCCAACAGCACGCGCGGGAAAACGGGGCACAGGTCCATCACCGAACCTGGAACAAACGTGTCGCGCGGGTCGCGTTGTGAGCGGGCAAATGGCAGGATACCTGCTTGTCTGATCAAGCACGGGGCCCTGCATGTCGCGCCGAAACGTCGATCTTCCACCGCTCAATTGTTTACAGACGTTTGAAGCGGCCGCCCGTCATTTGAGTTTCACCCAGGCGGCCCATGAGCTGAACCTGACCCAAAGCGCGGTGAGCCGTCAGATCAAACGCCTGGAGGAAGACCTGGCGCGGCCGCTGTTTTATCGGCTGGCCTTGGGCCTGAGCCTGACACCGGCCGGCGTGCGTTACTTTCGCACCATCCAGCGGCTGCTGCGCGAGCTTGATCGCGAGTCGGCGGAGCTGCGTCGGCGTGGCGCCGATCGCCAACTGACCCTGGCCAGCACGCCGACTATCAGTTCCATCTGGCTTGCTGCGCTGCTGCCGGCCTTCCAGCGTGAGCACCCGGACCTGGATATCCGCATCTTGTGCAGTGAAAGCCCAAGCCACCTGGATGTCAGTGAATATGACCTGGGCCTGTTCTATCACCTGGATGAACTGCCGCCGCCCCTCGGCCTGGAACTGACCCCGGTATTTGCCAGCGAACAGGTCATTGCCGTGTGCAGTCCTGGTTACATTGAGCGTCACGGCACGATCCGCGACGCCCAACACCTGCTGCACAGTCACACCTTGTTGATCGTCGAAGACCACTATCACGACTGGCTGACCTGGGCCGACTGGTTCGCCGATATCGGTGCGCAATACCACACGCCCCGTCATGCCTTGCGCACCAACAGCTATCAGTTGCTGATGCAATCGGCGGTGATGGGGCACGGTGTGGCCCTGGGCTGGAAGTGCTTGCTGGAGGGTGAACTGGCGGCTGGCCGCCTGCAACTGGCCTTGCCCCATCACATGCACAGCCGTGGCCGTCTGCAACTGATGCAGCCACAGCACCGCAACCCGCCCTCGGCGGCGCGCAGCTTTCAGCAATGGTTGCTGGCCAATCCTGTGGGAGCGGGCTTGCCCGCGATGGTCGTTAACGATAACCCAGGGTGACTGACACCCTGATCGTCATCGAGCTCCTACAGGGTTTAGTCAGGGAGTGTTACGGCCATGCCGATAATCACTCACCGCCTCATACACCGCCTTGCGCAACCGGTTGATCCCACCAATCGGTCGGTGTTCCTCCACGCCAAACCACGGGTTGAACGACTGGTTGTCACAGGCCAGGTTCAGCGCAGGGGTGTCGAAATCCTGCGCCGGAATGCGAATTTTCGCCACGCTCTCGTAGGGCGCGTCGCTTTCCTTCCATTCGATACTGGTGTCTTCGATAGGCATGTATTTCTGTGGGTTCTGGCGCTGGATCTGCAACACAAAACAGGCGTCGATACGGTCGGTGGACAACTGCTGGTTCAAGGCGCTGCGCAAGAAGTTCGGCAAGTCCTGGTTCTGTTTCGGCAGGCTGTATGGCGGGCAGCTTTGCGGGTCAGGCGCAACGCGGAACTTGGCGTTGGCCGCACCAAACTTGTAGGGCGATACTGAAAAATACGTCGCCTCTGTCGGGCTGGCCGGCGCCGGCGCCAGCGTTGCGAGGGCGATAAACAGATGTCGCACCTGCCAGCTGCGTGGGTCGAAGCTGGGGAAAAACGCCATGGCTTTCTGGCCATTGGCCTGGGCCCCGATGTTTTGCGCGTACTCCGCCACGTCGCTGACGAAAAAGTTGGGGTGGCTGAACATCACAAAGTCCTGCTCGGCACGCGCCTGCTGATCGGCCAGCAGTTGCTTGCCCGGCACGTCCAGCAGTTTGATCGCCATGCCGCGGGCGTCGCGGATGCTGTCGAACTGTGGATAAGCGTTGCCGTTGGACAGGCGCATCAGCGCCTGCCAGGTCTTGCCCGGTTCAGCGAACACGCCCTGGCGCAACGCCGGGTCGAGGCCCGGCAGTACGCTGACTTCGGCCTTCACGCAGCCGTGGGCCTTGGCATGCGCGTCACGCAGGTAGCGGGTGCCTTCGCGATGCTGGTCGACGATGCGCACCGCCGTCTGAATGATGCCTTGAGTCATGGCGGCTTCGCCGGGCGGGATCTGTTCCTCTACAGGCACCGGGCCGCTGTGGTGCCAGGCAAACCACAGGGTGGCCGCCAGCCAGCCGAGCAAGCCCAGGCCCACCAGCCATAACAGTGTCTTGCCGAGAAATGCGCCGAGGCGCAGCCACAGTCGAGCGAGCATGGAGCGATCCTTGTATCGAAAGGGGGAAGTCATGGCAGTTGCTGCTCCAGCGGGCCGCCCAGTACTTTCAGGTATTCGAGCAGCGCCCAGCGTTCCTCAGGCTCCAGGCCCCGGCCAATCACCCCGTTGCCACGCTTGCCTGCGCGAAATTCGTGGCCGCTGTTGTGGTTGCCGGTGATATTCGTATCGAACAGGAAGGCGTTTTTAAAGGCCTCGGTGCGATAACCCAAGTGACGTGGGTCGTAATCGAAGGTGCCTTTATAGAAAGTACGGCTGCGCTCGTACTGCGGTGAAAGCAACTGGTAGAGCGTGGGCACCGAGCCATTGTGCAGGAACGGCGGCGTGGCCCACACGCCGGCCAGTGGGCGGGCCTTGTAGGCCCACAGTTCGCGCACGCCGATGGGCAGGCCGTAGCCGTCCAGGCGCGGGCGTTCTGCCGGGGTGATGCCGGCGGCGCGGTAGGCGTGTTCTTCGACAAATGCGGTGACATAAGCCAGGCCCTTGGCCACAGACAGGCTGCGCAGGTCCAGCGGTTCGGTCGGTGTCGGGTGCAACTCGACATTCAACTGCGCCAACTCGGCCGGGTCCCATTGCAGGGCGCTGAGGTCATAGCGCTGGTTGGCAATATTGCTGGCGGTGCCGGGGTCGGTGCCGATGTAGTCCACGGGCAGCATTTTCAGTTGTTGCACCGGGCGCCCGTTGACCAGGGTTACGCTGGGTACGTGGCAGCCGGCGCAGTTTTCGGTAAACAGCGCGCGGCCCCTGGCGGCCAGGGGTTTGTCCACGGCCCCGAACAACGCTTCAGGCCAGGTCGGTGGTTTGAGCCGTTGCAGGGTTTCTTCGATCAGGTTCAAGTCACGCACCCGCACACTGGAGGGGTAGCGCGCCTCGCCCTTGAGCGGCTGGCCGGCGCTGTCGAAGAAGTCCAGGGTCGCGCCCACGCCTAACGCCTCGCCGATATTACGCGCCATGGGTTGCTGGGCCGAGCCATTCCATTGCACCCAGTCGAAGGTCCACATGTCCCACAACTGCGGGTAGTCCACCGGTGCGTTGGCGATACGGTAGTTGTCCGGCGAAATGGCATCACCAAAGCTGGCGTTGGCGATACGACCGAAGGCGTCGGTGCGCCCCGGGCCTTCTTCGGTGGGGTAGAGGCCACGGTGGGTATCGTTCCAGGCCACCTTGAGGAAGGTGTCCAGGGACTTTTTGAAGTCCTGGCGCAACTGATCGTACTGGGCGTCGTATTGATCCCCCAGCACGTTGTGGGCAAAACGCCTGAACTTCAGCGGGTTGTAATAGGTGGCGGTAAGGCTGGCCACTAGGGCCTGGCCGAAGCTGCCACCGCGCAGGGTCGGCACGCTGGAGGGCAGCACGTGTTGCGCAGCGCCCCCGTCGATGCGCAGCGCCTGGCCATTGAAGCGCAACTCGCCGGTGTGGCAGGCGGCGCAGGTGATATCGAGAAACTCCGCGTTGCTGCCGGCATTCTTGTGCCGGGCGAAGCCAGCGGGCAGGTTGCCGGGGTTCTGGGGTGTGGCCTGTTGCCGCGGCTCTACCAGGAAACCGAACCGCGCAAGGTAAGCCGGTTCGGCAAAGCGCTGCTCGGAAAACGGCAGCTCCAGCGCCGTGAACCAGTCATAGCGCAAGCCCTTGACCTGGGTGCCCTGGGGCGTGAAGTAGTAGACCTGGCGGTCGGCGGTGGTCCATTGGTCCTGGTAGTGCACCTGGTCCACCGGCACGTAATCCGGCAGCTTCGGGTTGAGCACGTAATAGAGCACCACGGCCAGCGCCAGTCCCATAAGTGACAGGATCAGGAGTAAAACACGGGAAAAAATGCGCAAGATAACTATCCTTGTCGAGTTGTTGCGTCCTTATGCCACCGAGCGAGGCAGGCGGCAAGTAGCCATGATCGGTCTGCACCGGTGGTTTTCGGCTGGCCTGCTGTCCTTCGTCGGACTTTGACGCAGATGAAAATGCTTTTAAACACGTGAACTTATCAGAAGTTTCCTGCTCACATGCCGGTAGCCATTGGTCGTGGCCGCCTGATAAGCTCGCGACTTTATTCGAATGCCCTTTTGGCGCATGAACAAGGAAATAGCATGAAACAGCATCGGTTGGCGGCGGCGGTGGCCCTGGTTAGCCTGGTACTTGCGGGTTGTGATTCGCAAACCAGCGTAGAGCTGAAAACCCCGGCGCAGAAAGCTTCCTACGGTATCGGCCTGAACATGGGCAAAAGCCTGGCTCAGGAAGGTATGGATGACCTGGACTCCAAGGCAGTTGCCCAAGGCATCGAAGATGCCGTTGGCAAGAAAGAACAGAAGCTGAAGGACGAAGAACTGGTTGAAGCGTTTTCCGCACTGCAAAAGCGTGCCGAAGAACGCATGACCAAGATGAGCGAAGAGTCGGCAGCCGCCGGCAAGAAATACCTCGAAGACAACGCCAAGAAAGACGGCGTGGTCACCACTGCTTCCGGTCTGCAATACAAGATCGTGAAGAAGGCCGAAGGCGCCCAGCCCAAGCCGACCGACGTAGTGACTGTGCACTACACCGGCAAGCTGACCAACGGCACCACCTTTGACAGCTCCGTGGATCGCGGCAGCCCGATTGACCTGCCGGTCAGCGGCGTGATCCCGGGTTGGGTCGAAGGCCTGCAACTGATGCACGTGGGCGAGAAGGTCGAGTTGTACATCCCGTCCGACCTGGCCTACGGCGCCCAGAGCCCGAGCCCGGCGATTCCAGCCAACTCCGTACTGGTCTTTGACCTGGAGCTGCTGGCAATCAAGGACCCGGCCAAGGCCGAGGCTCCTGAGGCACCTGCTGCCAAGTAAGCAGCAGTTGAACATCCAACGCCCCGTTTATACGGGGCGTTGTTGTTTCTGGGCCGGGGCTCGACAGCTCCCACAGTTGACCGTGGTTGTGGAGGGGCGTGGGTTAAATCCGAACGAATCCCTGCGACTTAGAGCAGTCTGATGCTATACCTCGGCACGGGTAGCCGCAGATGTACCCCAAGTCAATGAAATCTTGGGATTTTTTTATGTGCGCAAAAAACGCCCGATCTGACTGTAGGCCTTGTACTACGTGGCTTTCAGCCGCGAAAATGGCCTCTGTTCACAAGGTTATCCACAAGTTGTGTGGATAACCTTTTCTCTCGCCTGGAACTGGAGTGACGATGAAAGCACCCTGGAATTTCACCCGCTTCCTACCGTTGGCCGCACGGCTAATCGGGCGTGGACGCCTGCCGACCTTGTTGTTCGCGGTTGCCGCCAAAGGCTCAAGCCAGGGTAACCGCTTGGGCAAGCTCAAGGACGACCTCAAGCTGCTCCAGGCGCTGTGCCTGGCCTACTGGCGTGGCGAGTACCGGGCGATCAGCCCCAAGGCGCTGATATCGGTGGTAGCGGGGCTGATGTACTTCCTCAGCCCGATTGATGCGATCCCGGACTTTTTGCCCATGTTCGGCATGCTCGATGACATCGCGGTACTGGCCTGGGTCATGAAGTCCCTGGACGGGGAGTTGAGTGCCTTCCGCGCCTGGCGTGAACGCCAACGCCCGGAGAAGCTGGTGGTGGTCGAGCGCTTGCCCGCCACACCGCAGCTTCTGGAGCAGGAAAACCCGAAAAAAAACTGAAGGCGCGGATTATCCCCCTGCGCTCTTTGCGGCTGTTAGGATTACACTCCTAAGGAAAGTACTTACTTCGTAAGTGTTGTGATCCTACGGGGCAGTCATGGATATACAGATCATTTCACGGGATGGCGAACCCGAATATGCGGTTCTGCCATGGGCTCAGTACCAGGTGCTGTTAACAGCCGCCGGCCTGCAGCAACCAAGCACTCCTGCTGCACAGACCCCTCCCGTCGCGACCGCGACGGATCTACGCCCCCTGGCGCACTTGCGCAACCTGCGCGAAGCCAAGGGCCTGGCCATTGAGGCATTGGCCCGCACCGTGGGCATCAGCCCGTCCTACCTGGGCTTGATTGAAAGTGGTGAACGCCAGCCGGATGCCGCGATCCGTCGCAGCCTGGCCTGGGAGTTGGGGATTGCCGGTTGGAGGGATGAAACGTGAGTGTGCGCATCAGCCGTCAACATTGGGATGGGTTGCTCAACGAACTTGACCAGGCCCGTCGCCAACGCCATCTTTTGACTTATCGTGCATTGCTTGAGCGCCTGCAGTTTCCGACGCCGGCGATGCAAACCCTGACCGCGGCCCTGGAACACCTGGCCGCCCTGGATGCCAAGGCCGAGCAACCGCTACGCAGTTCCCTGGTGATCAGCCAGGGCGCGAGCCGGTTGCCGCGTACCGGTTTTTTTGAATGTGTCGAACGCCTTGGGCGTTTCTGTGGACCTTCCGATGGTGTCGCCGCAGCATCCTGGCATGCCTCGGAAGTGGTCCGAGTGTTCGAGTACGAATATCCTGAATCAGCGGAGGCCTGAGTGTTCTGGAAACTCAAAGCGTATGCCAGCTATTGGCTGGCACGCCGGTTGTTTCATTGGTCATGGTTTGTGCGTCAGCCCCGTGGCTGGCACTGGCTGGAGGGCCAGTTCGCACGCATGGCCAACCTGGGCAATGTCGATGCACAAAGTTTTTATGGGCATATCCTGACCTTTCGTGGCCAAGGGTTGGGCGCGCGGGAAGAAGGCGTGCGCTTGCTGCGCCTGGCGGGGCAGGCAGGCGATGGCAAGGCGGCCTATCAAGTCGGTGTGCTGAGCCTGGCAGGCAGCCTGGGCAAGGCCCCGGACCCGGCTGAAGCCGCGCGCTGGTGGACCATCGCCGCCAAGGCCGGGCATCCGCTGGCGCAGATACGCCTGGAGCAGTTGTAGGCGTCGGCAAGCCTGCGAAAAACGCCGGGTGCCTGGTGCTCCGTGTTGCTCTCTGGTTTTTCGCTGGCAAGCCAGCTCCTACAGGCGTTCGCGGCTGTCGATCACGTGGATGCTGTAGCCGGCCACGTTCTTGGCGTGATGCTTGGCCTGCGAGGCCAATTCGGCCAGTTGACTGGCATCCAGGTGGCCACAGCTCAATGGATGCAGATGCACCACGCCAATGGACAGCGACAGCAGGGCGAATTCCTGACGCAGGCCTTGGCGATTCAGGGCGATAAAACAGCCGGCCTCCAAATGCTCACTGCGGTAGAAGCGCCGGCACTGGGTCTGGAAATCATCCACCAACTGGTTGAGCCGCTTGCGCCAATCCTGGGCGCCGAGCACCAGCAAAAAGTCATCGCCACCAATATGCCCGACAAAGTCGCGGCTGGGGTCCACCCGGTCGTTGAGGCATTGTGCCAGGCACAGCAGCACTTCATCGCCACGCCCATAGCCGTAGATATCGTTGAACGGCTTGAAACTGTCGATATCCACATAACAAATCACTGACTCGCGCTGCTGCTGCAACAGCCGCGTCAGGCACTGCTGGATTGGCACGTTGCCCGGTAGCAGGGTCAGCGGGTTGGCGTAGCGCGCCTGTTGGATTTTCAGCTCGGTAATCAACTTGAGCACGTCGATCACTCGGCCCAACCCCAGGTAGTTGCCGTTCTGGGTGATGATGAAATCTTCTTCGATCCGTTGCCGCGCCCGGCTGGTCAGCAGGCGGCTGACCTGTTGCAACGACTGGCTCAGCTCCACGGCCAGGAAGTCATCGCTCATCAAGCGGCTGATGGGCTTGCGCGCAAACAGGTCGGTGGCAAACGGCTTGAGCAGCGCATCTGACAACGAGTGCCGATGCACGATACCGATGGGCTGGCCAAGCTCGTCCAGCACTGCCAGGGAGTTGAGGTTGGCCTGGCGGCGAAAGGCTTCCAGCACATTGGCGGTAGGCGTGTGCTGGGCCACGGCGGGTTGTTCGTTGAGCAGGGCGCTGAGGTCGCTGGCTTCTTCGTTGAGCGAGACGCTGGTGCTGTCGGGCCTGGCCAGCATCAACCGCGCTTCCTGGGGCGGATGCTCCTGGGGACGACACAGCAGGTAGCCCTGGATCAGGTCCACACCCATTTCCGTCAGTACTGCCAATTCCTCCTGCAACTCGATACCTTCGGCAATCACCTGCGCGCGGGAGGCCCTGGCGATTTGCAGGATCGAGCCGACAAACTCACGCTTGAGCGCATCCTGGTGGATCCCGTCGATAAAGTGTCGGTCGATCTTCACATAGTCCGGACGCAACTCAGACCACAGCCGCAGGCTCGAATAACCGGCGCCCAAGTCATCCAGGGCAATCGAAAACCCCATGTTGCGATAGTGATGCAGGGCGGTTTGCAGCAGTTGGAAGTCGTCGGTCGGGGATTGTTCGGTGAGTTCGATCACCACCTGGCTGGGCGCGATGCCGAAGTCGCGCAGCATGTGCAAGGTGCGCCCTGGTTGGTGGGTGGTCTCCAGCAACGATTCCGGTGAGACGTTGAGAAACAGCTTGCCCGGCAACTGTTGCTCGCTGAAGCGCCGACATGCGCTTTGCCGGCACGCCATCTCCAACTCATTGAGAAGCCCGCCCTGGCGTGCGACCGAAAACAGCGCCAGGGGCGAGTGCAACGGGCTGTTGGACGGGCCGCGGCTCAGGGCTTCATAGCCGAGGATGCGACGTTCGGAGAGGCAAATGATCGGTTGGAACAGACTGTGCAAACTGCCTTGAGCCAGGATGGAGCCCAGGGCATTCAGCTGTTCGGTCATGGTCATGATGATCTCGGTCGAAAAAAAAGGACCGGGTGCCTGGGGCGCCCGGTCCTTCATTTCACGACAGAATGATGTCTATTTGATGACGCTCCGTGGAGCGCTCACATTAAATTGCCATCACTTACTGCTTGGCCACCGTCTTGCTGATTTTCAGGTAGTCCAGCAGAATCCGCCCGGTTTCGCTCAGGTAGGCATCATCTTCCGGCTTGGTCTTTTCAGGTTCGGTCGGCAGCGCGTCTTCGTCTTCTTTCTTCAGCTCCTTGAGGGCTTCTTCACCCTTGGCCTTGCGTCGGATGTTCTCCAGGGCCAGTTGCTGATTTTCGATGTCGGTGTGCTGCGCACGACGGTCCACTTCATTGAGGCTGACGGTCTTCTCGGCCATCAGCTTCTTGGCCAGGGCCAGCTTGTCGCGGATAAACACGAACTCGGCATCCTTGGCGGAGCGGGCGTCATGTTCGGTCTTGAGCTGGGCCAGGTACGGCTTGAAGGGGTCCGAGGCAGGCTTGATGGCCGGGCGGATGGTGTCCCACGGCATGGCTTCGGGCAGGGCGCTTTCGCCGATTTCCTTGGTGTCGATGATCGACGGGAAATCAATGTCCGGCAGCACGCCCTGATGTTGGGTGCTCTGCCCGGAAACCCGGTAGAACTTGGCCAACGTCAGCTTGAGCTCGCCATGGTTGAGCGGCTGGATAGTCTGCACCGTGCCTTTGCCGAAGGTCTGGCCACCGATGATCAATGCGCGGTGGTAATCCTGCATCGCCCCGGCAAAAATCTCCGAGGCCGAAGCCGAGAGGCGGTTGACCAGCAACGCCATCGGCCCTTTGTAGAAGGCCCCCGGGTTTTCGTCTTCCAGCACATCTACGCGGCCATCGGCGTTGCGCACCAACACGGTCGGACCCTTGTCGATAAACAGGCTGGTCAGCTCGGTGGCTTCCTGCAAGGAACCGCCACCGTTGTTGCGCAGGTCGATGACCACACCGTCAACTTTCTCTTTGGAAAGCTCGGTGAGGATTTTCTTCACGTCGCGAGTGGTGCTCTTGTAGTCCGGATCGCCAGCACGGAAGGCCTTGAAGTCCAGGTAGAAGGCCGGGATTTCAATGATGCCCAGCTTGTAGTCCTTGCCATCCTGCTTGAGGTTGAGGACTTTCTTCTGCACGGCCTGGTCTTCGAGCTTCACCGCTTCGCGGGTGATCGACACCACCTTGCTGGTCTGGTCGTTCGGCGCATTGGTGTGCGGAATCACTTCCAGGCGCACCACGCTGCCTTTCGGCCCACGGATCAGCTTGACCACTTCGTCCAGGCGCCAGCCGACTACGTCGACCATTTCTTTGTCAGCCTGGGCCACGCCGATGATCTTGTCGGCCGGAGCAACCTGCTTGGTCTTGTCCGCCGGGCCTGCCGGCACCAGGCGCACGATCTTGACCTGATCGTTGTCGCTCTGCAGCACGGCACCGATGCCTTCGAGGGACAGACTCATGTTGATATCAAAATTTTCCGCGTTATCTGGCGACAGATAATTGGTGTGCGGATCGTAGGACATCGCGAAGGTGTTGATATAGGCCTGGAAGATATCTTCGGCGCGGGTCTGCTCCAGGCGGCTCAATTGATTCTTGTAGCGCTTGGTCAGCAGTTCCTGGATCGCCTTGGGCTCTTTGCCGGCGATCTTCAGGCGCAGGACTTCATCCTTGACGCGCTTGCGCCACAGGTCATCCAGGGCGGCGGTGCTGGTCAGCCAAGGGGCGTCCTTGCGATCCACCAGCAGGGTTTCCTTCTGGGTGAAGTCGAGCTTGTCGACGCCTTTGTTCAGCTCACCCAGAGCGAAGTCCAGACGCGCTTTGACACGGTCCAGGTAACGCTTGTAGATGGTGAAGCCAGGCTGCAGGTCGCCGCTCTTGAGCAGGTCGTCGAACTGGGTCTTCCACTTGTCGAACTCAGCGATATCGCTGGCCAGGAAGTAGCTGCGCGAGGGATCCAGCAGCTTGAGGTAGCTGTCATAGATGATCACCGAACGTGCATCGTCCAGCGGCGGCTTGCTGTAATGGTGGCGCTTGAGCAACTCAACGACGTTAAGGCTGGCAATCACCTCGTCGCGATCGGGCTGAAGCTTGTCCCAGCTGTTGGCTGCGAACGTATTGGTCGACAGCGGCAACAGGCCGAGACCAATGAAAAGAGCGAGGGCGGTGCTGGGGAACAAATGCTTCATGCTGATTCGACGCGGGGGCAATTGATAACGCATATTAGGCCGTCTTTGAAGTCGCCGGTTCCATTTGGGCCGGTCGCATAATGCAAAAAGCCCGGCGCTACAGCAACGGGCTCAGTCCAGACTCACTATGGAGGCACTGTGAAAGCATTGCAAGGCGTTGAAGGTCATGTGGAGTGGGTTGAGACCCCAAGTCCTACATGTGATGTAGGCCAAGTTCGTATTCGTGTGGCGGCAGCCGGCTTGAATCGGGCCGACTTATTACAGCGTGCAGGGCTCTATCCGCCACCGCCAGGGGCTAGCGAAGTGCTGGGCCTGGAGTGTTCCGGGGTCATCAGCGAAGTCGGTGCCGGCTCGGCCTGGCAAGTGGGAGACCGGGTCTGTGCGCTGCTGGCGGGCGGTGGCATGGCCGAAGAAGTGGTGGTGGATGCACGCCACGTACTGCCGGTGCCGGAGGGATTGTCCCTGGCCGAGGCGGCGGCGTTGCCGGAGGTGTACAGCACGGCCTGGCTCAACCTGTTCCAGTTGGCGGCGCTCAAGCCCGGTGAAAAGGTGCTGTTGCACGCGGGCGCCAGTGGTGTCGGCTCGGCAGCGATCCAACTGTGCAAGGCGTTTGGCAGCCCGTGCTGGGTCAGCGTCGGCTCGGCGGATCGCCTGGCCTATTGCGAAGCCCTCGGCGCCCAGGGCGGCGTGGTACGTACCGACGGTATCGAGGCCTTGCGCGATTTCGGCCCGTTCGACGTGATTCTCGACCCGGTGGGCGGCAATTACGCCGCGATCAACCTCAAGCTACTGGCCCGCGATGGGCGCTGGGTGTTGATCGGTCTGATGGGCGGGCGCGAGGCCCAACTGGACCTGGCGCAGGTGCTGGCAAAACGCGTGCAAGTGCTGGGCTCGACCTTGCGTAGCCGTGATGAGCAGTTCAAGGCCGATTTGTTCAGTGATCTGAGTCAGCATGTATGGCCGTTGTTTGGCGAAGGGCGGTTGAGCCCGCAGTTGGCCAAGACCTTTGCGATCACGGATGCCGAGGCTGCGTTTGCGGAGCTGGCGACCAACCAGATTTCCGGGAAGTTGGTGCTGGTGATCGACGCAAGCCTGGCTTAAATGCCAATGCCGAATTGAAACCGGGTCAAAAAAATGTGGGAGCGGGCAAGCCCGCTCCCACATTTTGATTGGGTTTCAATTCAGGAAAAGGGGTGTCAGGTCCACTGGTGGATCGGCCAGCCGGCCTGTTCGGCATGGGCCCGCAGCACCGGATCCGGATTCACCACCTGGGGAAAGTCCACTTTGCTCAACAGCGGCAAGTCATTGCGCGAATCCGAATAGAAGTACGCGCCTTCCAGGCTTTCACCTTCCTGCTCCAGCCATTGCATCAGCCGGGTGATCTTGCCTTCACGGTAGGTCAGTACACCGACTGTCTTGCCGCTGTACACCCCATGCGCCACGTCCAGTTCAATCCCCAGCACTTCCTCGATGCCAATGCGTGCTGCAATCGGCTTGACCAGATGAGTGCCCGAGGCCGAGATCACCAGGATCCGGTCACCGTTCTGGCGGTGGCGGGCGATGGTCTTGGTGGCGTCGCTGTAGATCAGCGGCTCGATAATATCTTCCACCCAGGGCTCTACCAGATGTGCGACTTCTTCCGGGGTACGCCCGATCATCGGTTCCAGGCTGAAGTCCATGAACTCTTCCATGGCCAACTCTCCGCGGCTGTAGGCGGACATCAGTTCATGGTTCTTGCGCATGAACGATTCACGGTCCACCCAGCCCAGGCGGCCCATCTGTTCGCTCCACAAGGTGGCGCAGTCGCCGTGGATCAGGGTGTCGTCCAGATCAAAAATTACCAAAGCCATCAGTCATGCTTCCTCAATAAACGCTGCATCCTCAGGCTACCTCACACAGCGCAGCGGGATCGATAGAAAGTGCCAGGCGCTGGCCATCCGCATGCAGATCCTGGGCCGAGCGATTGAGTACGTCCACCACCAATTCCACGCCCCGGGCTTCGATCCGATAGCGGATCACATTGCCCAGCAGGCTATGGCTGCGGACCAGGGCGTCCAGTTCGCCGCTGCGGTTGAGCTCGATGGATTCGGGGCGGATAGCGATGCGCCCGTTGACCGGGCGTTGCAACAGCTTGCTGGCCTGCTCGGCATCCAGCAGGTTGTAGTTGCCGATAAAACCGGCGGCAAAGGCGTCCACGGGGGCGGTGTACAGGGTCTCGGCGTCGCCGCTCTGCACAATCTTGCCCTGGTTCATCAGGAAGATGCGGTCGGACATGACCAGCGCTTCTTCCTGGTCATGGGTCACGAAGATGGTGGTCAGCCCCAGCTCGCGCTGGATCTGGCGGATCTGTTCGCGCAGGTGTTTGCGAATCCGTGCATCCAGCGCCGACAGCGGCTCATCGAGCAGCAACAGGCGCGGCCGGGTGACCAGGGAGCGGGCGAGGGCGACGCGCTGGCACTGGCCGCCGGACATCTGGTGCGGGTAACGCCCGGCCAGATCCTTGAGTTCGACCAGTTGCAGCACTTCCTGGACACGCTTATGGCTGTCGTCGCTGTTGACCTTCTGCATACGCAGGCCGAAGGCGACGTTCTGCTCCACGGTCATGTTGGGGAACAGCGCGTAGCTCTGGAACACCATGCCGATATGGCGCTTCTGCGGGCTAACAGGAACGATGTCCTGGCCGTCCAGTAGGATCTGCCCGCTGTCCACTGGCGTCAGGCCGGCGATGCAGCGCAGCAGCGTGGACTTGCCGCAACCGGACGGGCCGAGGAGGGTGACGAATTCGCCCTTGGCGATCTCGCAATTGATATCGCTGAATACCGGGGTGGCGGCATAGCTTTTTTGCAGGTGCTGGACGCTGACGAAGCTCATTGGCTTTTGTCCTTGTTCAAGAGGTTGGCGGCCCAAGTGAGCAGCAGCACGAAGAGGAAGTAGGAAATGACCACGGCGCTGGTGAAGTGGCCGCTGCTGTTGCGCATGTTGTTGAGGTACACCTGCAAGGTCTCGTAGCGCGTGCCGACGAGGATATTGGCAAACACAAACTCGCCGAACAGGAACGAGAACGACAGCAGCAACGCCACCATCAGACCTTTGCGCAGGTTAGGCAACACCACCAGGATCGCCGCCTGCCAGGTGCTGGCGCCGAGCAGTTGGGCGGCATCCATCAAGTCGCGCAGGTTGATTGCTTGCAGGTTGTTGGTGATCGCGCGGTACATGAACGGCAGCGCCACGGTGAAGTAGCAGCCAATCAGGATCCACGGCGTGCCGACCATCGCCAGTGGCCCCGAGCCGTATAACTGCAACAGCCCCACCGACGACACCACCGGCGGCACCGCGAAGGGCAGCAGGATCAGGATGTTCATCAGCGCGTCGAGCTTGGGAAAGTGGTAGTGCACCACAAATAGCAGCGGCAGGATCAGCACCACCGACAGGATCAGCGCGCCGACGCAGACCAGCAATGACTGACCAAAGGCGTGCAGGAAGCGCGGATCGCTCCACAGTTGCACATACCATTTGAAGGTAAAGCCTGAGGGCAGGATGGTTGCCGACCAACTGCTGGCGAGGGAGTACACCAGGGTGCCAATCAACGGCAGCACCAGGATTGCGAACAGCAGGTACACCACCACGCGATGATAGAGGGCGACGGGGCTGGCTTCAGCGCGAGACATGGTAGCTCCTCTTGAGCAGCAGTTGATGGACCACGGTGACCACGGTCATCAGCGCCACCAGGATCACGGCCAGGGCGCTGGCCATGTTCGGGTCCAGGGAAATATCGCCGGAAACCATCGCCGCGATGCGGATCGGCAGCACGTTGAAGTTGCCGGTGGTCAACGCATAGACCGTGGCGTAGGCGCCCAGGGCATTGGCCACCAGGATCACGAAGGTGCCCAGCAGCGCCGGGGTCAGCACCGGCAGGCCGATATGCCGCCAGTACTGCCAGCCATTGGCCCCTAGCAACGCGGCGGATTCGCGCCAGTCTTCGCGCAGGGCATCGAAGGCCGGGTACAGCAGCAACACGCCCAGGGGGATCTGGAAGTAGGTGTACAGGATGATCAGGCCGGTCTTGGAGTACAGGTTGAAGTCCTGAATGATCCCGGCCTGCTTGAGCATGATGGTGATGCTGCCGTTGAACCCCAGCAGGATGATGAAGGCAAAGGCCAGGGGCACGCCGGAGAAGTTGCTGGTCATGTTGGCAAACGCAGTGACGAAGTTGCGCAGCGGCGAATCCACCTTGCGCAGGGAATAGCTGCCCAGCAACGCGATGATGATGCCGAAGATGCTGGAGTAGAAACTGATCTCCAGGCTGTGCTTGATTGCCTGCACGTAGAACTTCGAGCTGAAGATCTTGCTGAAGTTGGCCAGCCCCCAGCCGAACTCTTCCGATTGCAGGCTGTTGACCATCACCCAGAACAGCGGCGCGATCTGGAACACGATAAAGAACAGGGCGAAGGGCACCAGGCACAGGGCGGCCAGCCATTTGCCACGGATTACTGAATTCACTTCAACAGCTCCTGGCAGACAGGTTTGTCGTGGGCCACGCCAAGCAGGGCGCAAACGGTGCCGCAGATTTCGGTTTGCTTGGGCTGGGCCTTGGGGTCGAGGCTGAACGCATCGCCGAGGACAAACAGCGGTACTTCGCGTTCCTCCGCCAGCAGACCGTTGTGCGAACGGTCGTTGTTCATGCCGTGGTCGGCGGTGACCAGCACCTGGTAACCGACATCGAGCCAGCCTTGCAGGTAGTCGGCCAGGATGATGTCGGCCGAGCGGGCGCTGTTGCGGTATTGCGGGGTGTCGAGGCCGTGCTTGTGGCCGGCGTCGTCGATATTCATCGGGTGTACCAGCAAAAAGTTCGGCGCGTGCTTGAGGCGCAGGCTTTCGGCATCGGCAAACAGGTGGGCGTCGGGATAATGATCGCTCCAGTAGAAATGCCCGTGCTGGATCGCCAGGGCCTCGTCATCGGTATGCCGGTCGCGGGCTGCGCTGAAGGGCGAGCGGTTATACAGCTCGCTGACCCAGTGGTAAGCCGCCGCTGCGGTGCTCAGGCCGGCATCCGTGGCGTAATGGAAAATGCTGCGCTGGGTGGACAGGCGCGAGACGTGGTTGTGGACGATGCCGCTGTCGATCGGCGCTACGCCGGTGAGGATGCATTCGTACAGCGGGCGGGAGAGGGAGGGCAATTCGCATTCCAGCTTGTACAGCGCTGCGCGTCCTGCGCCGACGTAGGCCTGGAGATGCCCCATGGCATGCCGGGCGACCTCGTAGTTCAGGCCGTCGAGCACCACAAGGATGACGTTGTGCTTCATAGGGGCTCCGCAACAGTAAACATCGGTATGTCTGGAGGAACAGGGTCAAAACTGTGGGGGCGGGCTTGCTCGCCCCCACACAAGCCTGTTCCCACATTGGGTCTCCAGTGGATTGCCAATGTGGGGTGCTGGGCTTACTGCATATTGATAATGACTTCTTCCTGCCATTTCTGCGGCAGCGCCTTGGAGGTCTTCTCCCAGGCATCGGCGTCCTTGATCGGGGTCACGCCCTTGTACTGCTTGTTGGGCAGCAGCTTGGCCTGGACTTCTGGGGGCAGGGTCAGGTGTTCGGCACGGATCGGCCGCGCATTGCCCTTGGCCAGGTTGATCTGCCCGGCATCGCTGAAGATGTATTCGCGGGTCAGTTTGGCGGCGTTGGGGTGCTTGGCGTATTTGTTGATGATGGTGGTGTAGCCGGAAATCACCGAGCCATCCGATGGGATCAGCACCACATAATCATCCGGGTTGGCCATCTTGGCCTTGTAGCTCAGGCCGTTGAAGTCCCAGACCACGCCTACTTCAACTTCACCTTTTTCCATGGTGGCGATGGTCGGGTTGGCCAGGGAGATCCGCCCCTGCTTGGCGATCTCGGCGAACATCAGCAGCGCCGGCTGGATGTTCTTTTCATCGCCACCGTTGGCCAGGGCTGCGGCCAGTACGCCGTTGGCGGCCTGGGCGGCGGTGCTCACGTCACCAATCGAGACCTTGTACTTGCCGGTCTTCAGGTCAGACCACTTGGTCGGGACTTCGGAACCGTGCAGCAGCTTTTTGTTGACGATAAACGCGATGGTGCCGGTGTAGGCCAGTGCCCAGTTGCCGTCCTTGTCCTTGGCCCAGGCCGGGATCTGCTCCCAGGTGCTTGGCTTGTAGGGTTGGGTCACGCCCTGCTTGACCGCAATCGGGCCAAAGGCTGCGCCCACGTCACCGATATCGGCGCTGGCATTGTCTTTTTCTGCGGCGAACTTGGCGATTTCCTGGGCCGAGCTCATATCGGTATCGATGTGCTTGAGGCCGTACTTGGCCGCCAGGTCTTCCCAGGTGCCGCGCCAGTTGGCCCAGTCATCGGGCATGCCGACGCTGTTCACAGAGCCTTCTGCCTTGGCGGCAGCCTCCAGGGTTTTCAAGTCGGTGTCAGCGGCCATGGCGGCGGTGCACATGGCAATGGTCGAGCCTAACAGTGATGCCAGGAAAAGCTGTTTCATCCGAAGCTCCTTTGGGCGTTTTCAACGCTGCGTTTTTTATGATGCGCGGTTGGTTTGGTCTAGGTCAGCAATACACGAGCCAATTTAGGCGCGCTGGATGACAGTTTCATGTCGATGTCGTTTTTATAACGCCTGCGCAGGCGCCTGCCGGGTAAGCGTAGACCAATGCATGGACCCCGTATTTACTGGACTTGGCCGATGTATTGCAGGGCGTATGAGGCAGCGGCGCAAGGCGCTGTCATCTGTCGGTCATGTGTGATGCCTAGGCTTGCACGCAATGACCGCCGCCCATTCCAGGGGCATTTGGTGCACCCAGACAGTGCTGGCCTAGTCCAGATAGGTAACGTTGATGCGTGATGAGGCAACCAAAGCGGTGACAGCCATTGGCCAGGCGCTGCAAGAGCAGATCAGCCACGGCTTATTGACGCCTGCGAGCAAATTGCCGGCCGAGCGCAAACTCAGTGAGTTGTTTGGTACCACCCGGATAACGGTGCGCGAAGCCTTGCTGCAATTGGAGGCCCAGGGCCAGATCTACCGCGAGGAACGCCGCGGCTGGTTTGTCTCGCCGCCCCGTCTGGCCTACAACCTGATGCAGCGCAGCCACTTCCACGCGATGGTCAGCGCCCAGGGCCGGGTGCCGTCTACCGAGGTCATCTCGGCACGCCTGCAACCGGCGTCGGCGGCAGTCTGCGCGTGGTTGCAACTGCCGGCCCTGTCCAGCGTGATCCAGATCCGCCGCAGGCGACGGATTGATGGGCGATTGGTGCTGTATGTCGAGCACTACCTCAATCCCCAGTATTTCCCGGGGATCCTGGCGTGCGACTTGAATGAATCGATGACCGAGTTATATGCACGCAAGTACGACCTGCATTACGGGCGCGTGCGCTTCGAGATTGTGCCGACCTCATTGCAGGTAGACGCGGCAGCAGCCCTGAAAGTCTCGGTGGGCAGCCCTGGGCTGCGGATCGCCCGGGTCAACTACGATCAACATGAGCGGCTGATCGATTGCGATCTGGAGTTCTGGCGCCATGACGCGATTCATGTGGGGGTGGATGTGACCTGAGTGTCCTGCGGGCCACTCGCCGCCGTCACCACCTGCACACTCAAGCGCGGCATCGCCAGGTCCATCCCGGCCTCGTCCAGATGCCGCTTGAGCGACAGGTTGAACGCCCGCGACACCTCCCACTGCTTGGTCGGCGCGGTCTTGAAGCGTGCGCGCAGAATAGCGTTGCCGGACTCGAAACTCTCCACACCCTGGAACTCCAGGGGCGACCAGATATTGCGACGTTGCAGCGGGTCGGCGCGCATTTTCTGCCCCACATCGCGCATCAGCTTGATCGCGGTGTCGATGTCCATGCTGGCGGGTACCGCGACGCGGAAAATCGCGTAGCCGAATTCCCGCGAGTAGTTCTTGATGCTCTTGATCTCGCTGAACGGGATGGTATGGACGATGCCGTCGATGTCACGCAGGCGCACGGTGCGGATGGTCAGGCCTTCGACGGTGCCCAGGTGGCCGCCGACGTCCACGTAGTCATCGATGGCCAGGGAGTCTTCGATGATGATGAACAGGCCGGTGATCAAGTCCGCCACCAGGGACTGCGCACCAAAGCCGATGGCCAGGCCGATCACACCGGCACCGGCCAGCAGTGGCGTGACGTTCATGCCCATGTTCGCCAGGGCGACGATGGCGGCGATGATAAAGATCGTCACGAACAGCACGTTACGGATCAACGGCATCATGGTCTGCGCCCGCGCGTTGGCCAGGCCTTTGCGTGAGCGGGTGAGGGCGTGATGGATCGCGGTATCGGCGAGGATCCAGATCAGCCACGAAAACAGCAGCGTACCGGCCAGGCCAAACAGTTTGACGCTGATTTCATGCCCGTCGCCTTCGGTAAAGCGGATCAGCGACCAGCCCCACACGCGCAGGCCCAGCTCGATAAACACCAGCCATACCAACAGGTGGACCAGGGTGTAGAAGAAGCTTTTCAGCCGCTCGGAATACAGCGCGTGACGCTTGTGCCCGCGTTGCGGCTTGAGGGCCTGGCGGCGCACCAGGCCATTGATCACCATGCACAACACCAGCAACACCGTGCAAAACAGCGACTGACGCAGCGCGGTGCTGGTGTCGCCGGCGGAAACAAAGGTGGCAAACAGCGAAATACCCACCAGCAACAGTGCCGGCAAATACCAGAAGGTGCCGATGATCGACAGGGTATCCGTCAGCGCACGGCGGGTCAGGCGCCGTGACAGTGGCTGGTTGCGGATCAGGTGGGCGATGGGGCGGCGGAAACGCAGGATGAACACGCCGGTGGACAGCGCGGCCAGTACATTGGCGACCGTCGCCGCGCTGTGCGCGAGGTGGATCCCCAGGGCTTCGGTCAGGCGCGGGTCGCTCAGCGCCTCGCCAAAGGCGGCAAAACTGCCGATCAGCCACAGCGGGCGAAAGGCCTGGTGGCGCAGGATATACAGCGCCCGGTGGCGGTGCGGGCCGTCGAGTACAGAGAAGGCAATGACGCAGATCGCCGAGAAACAGGTGCCGACCACCAGCGCGTACGCCAGCACCATGGCCAGGGATTTGCCCAGGGATGAGGGCAGGGCGTAACTCATATAGACCGTGATCACCAAGGCAATCAGCCAGGGCCCTAGCTTGCGCAAGGCAAAGCGCAGCATGTCCCAGGTCTTGGGGTGTTGTGGCAGTTCTTCACTGAGGCCAAAGCGCAGGCGCACCCAGTGACCGAGCCAGATCAGCGCGGCAGCCAGCAGGCTCCAGAGCATCAAAATCACGGCAAAACCGAAGATGATCGGCAGCCATTCGCTGGCCGGCAGCATCAATGCGGAAAACTCGGACTTAGCCTGGTCGAATTCGGCAGACCAGCGATTGAGCGGGCTGTCGGTGCCGGACAGCTGTTGCTCCAGACTGGCCAGGGTTCCACCGATCAAGCCCAGTACCCCTTGCTCGGCGGCGGGCTGGGCCTTTTTCGTGGCTTCGCGCAGCTTTTTCAGGTCGGCCAGCAGCTTGGCGCGCTGCTGGTCGTTTTCCAGGTTCTTGATCACCTCGTCCAGGGACTGCCCCAACGGCACATCGGCCTGCGGCTGGGCCTTGGAGGAGCTGCCGAGGATGCCGGGCAGGCCGACCGCCTGGGCAGGGGCGATGGGCAGCAGGGTCAGCAGACACAGGAGCAGGCAGTACGGCAGGGCAAACAGACGGGTAAGCACGAGGCGGTCAACCTTGAAAACGACAGATCGACCGAGTGTACGAGGGCGCTATGCCCAATGCGAGTGCATTTGTCTATTCGGCCAGTTTGGCGAGGATCCGGAAGACGATGGTGCCGAGGATCAGCAGCATGCCGACCCACATGCCAAACACACCGAGGTTCTTGTCGCGGAAGTTGAAGCCAACGGCCAGCAGGATCATGCCCGCGAGGATGGGGATGAGCATGGCGTGGAAGGCGGACATCGGGATCATGGTGGGGACGGCCTTGTCGTTGGAAGATGATTACCAGTCTAGGCGTGTTTGGTGCAGGGTGCCTTGATGTGTGTCAGATAGAGATGGAGTGCGGTCGAAATCGCCATCGCGGGCAAGCCCACTCCCACATTTTGACCGCAGTCTTCTGTAGGAGCGGGCTTGCCGCGATTGGCAGCGCCGCCGATCTCAGGGCAGGTCACGACTCGCATAAAACGCACTCAACACCTTCACCAGGTGCGCCAGGTCATGGCTGCCGCACAGCTCGCGGATAGAGTGCATGGCGAATGTCGGCAGGCCGATGTCCACGGTGCGCACGCCGAGGTGGCTGGCGGTGATCGGGCCGATGGTCGAGCCGCAGCCCATGTCGCTGCGCACCACGAAACTCTGCACCGGTACTTCTTCGGCCATGCACAGGTGGCGGAAGAACCCGGCGGTTTCGCTGTTGGTGGCGTAGCGCTGGTTGCTGTTGACCTTGATCACCGGGCCGGCATTGAGTTTGGGGCCGTGGTTGGCATCATGCTTGTCGGCATAGTTGGGGTGGATGCCGTGGGCATTGTCGGCAGAGACCAGCAGTGACTTCTGAATCGTACGTACGAACTCATCACCTTCAGGCAGCAGGCGGCGCAAGGTCTGCTCCAGCATCGGGCCGTCGGCACCGCAAGCCGAGCAGGAGCCGACTTCTTCGTGGTCGGTACACACCAGCACGCAGGTTTCGTCGGTCTCGCTGGTGAGCAGGGCTTGCAGGCCGGCGTAGCACGACAGCAGGTTGTCCAGGCGTGCACCGGCGATAAAGTCGCCATGCAGGCCAATCACGGCGGCGCCTTGGGTGTCGTAGAAACTCAACTCGTAGTCGAGCACCACGTCGGCGTTCAGGCCATGTTCGCGGGCCAGTTGGTCAGTGAGCACGGCGCGGAAGTCCACGCGCTCGTCACCGGCAAACTGCGCGAGGATTGGCGGCAGTTCGGTCTGGGCGTTGATCGCCCAGCCCTGGTTGGCTTCCCGGTTCAGGTGGATGGCCAGGTTGGGGATAATGGCGATCGGCAACTTGAAGTCGATCAACTGGCTTTCGACCTTGCCGTCACGGCGGAACGTCACGCGCCCGGCCAGGGACAGGTCGCGGTCGAACCACGGCGCCAGCAATGCGCCGCCGTAGACTTCCACACCCAGTTGCCAGAAACCCTGGCGTTGCAGCTCGGGTTGCGGCTTGACCCGCAGGCACGGGCTGTCGGTATGGGCGCCCACTAGGCGGATGCCGTCATGCAGGGGGGATTGGCGACCCATCTTGAAGGCGATGATCGAGGAGTCGTTACGGGTTACGTAGTAGCGACCGTTGGCCTCGGTGGTCCAGGTCTCGCGCTCGTCAAGACGCTGGAAACCGGCGGCTTCCAGGCGTTGGGCCAGGGCAGCAGTGGCATGAAAGGGGGTGGGAGAGGCCTTGAGGAAGTCGATCAGGCCTTGATTCAACGCTTCGCGCATAAGTAGCTCCAGACAGCAATGGCGCGAGTTTACCGTCCGATGTGATAAGTGCACAGAACAAATGTGGGAGCGGGCTTGCTCGCGAATGCGGTGTGTCAGTCAGCCTTTCTGTGACTGATAGACCGCATTCGCGAGCAAGCCCGCTCCCACATTTTTGATCGGGTTGCCAATTTTAGAACGGCGCAGGGCACTCGAAGCGCAAACGTTCGCCGCTTTGCGGGTGAGTAAAGCTCAGCATGCTCGCGTGCAGGCACAGGCGGGGCCAGGCAGCCAGGGCCTGTTCGTGGGCATACAAACCGTCGCCCAGCAGCGGGTGACCGATGGACAGCATATGCACGCGCAACTGGTGTGAACGTCCGGTAATCGGCGTCAGCTCAACCCGGCACCAATCCCCGCAACGCTCCAGGACTTTCCAGAAGGTCAGTGCGTGTTTGCCGAACTCATGGTCCACCACATGTCGCGGCTTGGTCGGCGGGTCATAGCGCAGCGGCAGGTCGATGCTGCCACTGTCCAGTTCCGGTTGGCCCCAGCACAAGGCGGTGTAGGCTTTTTCGGTTTCGCGGTCGTGAAACTGACGGGACAGTTCGCGGTGGGTGTCAGCATCCCGGGCCAGCAGGATGATCCCCGAAGTTTCCCAGTCCAGACGATGGACGATGCGGGCCTCGGGATAGCCGTTTTCCTGCAGGCGGGTGATCAGGCAATCCTTGTTGTCGTCGGCGCGACCTGGCACCGACAGCAGCAGGGTAGGCTTGTTCACCACCAGCACAGCGGCATCCTGGTGGAGAATATGGATATTGGACAGCGGCATTAAACAGCCTCGTAACAAACGCCAACGGCGGCTGCGCCCATCGCCTCTTGTAGGAGCGAGCTTGCTCGCGAAGAACCTGAGAGCGCCGCGTTTATCCAGGATGAACGCGGTGCACTTGAGTCCTTCGCGAGCAAGCTCGCTCCTACAGGGGGCGATATAGCGGAGCCGCCGTGGCGACCGCCTGTTCGATCAACGATCAGGCAGGGTGATATTGAGTTCCAGAATCGAGCAGCTGCCGTCATTTTCCAGGGCGACATGCACGTCATCGTTACCGATATTGACGTACTTGCGGATCACCTCCACCAGTTCCTTTTGCAGGGCTGGCAGGTAATCCGGGGTGCTGCGTTGGCCGCGTTCGTGCGCCACGATGATCTGTAGACGCTCTTTCGCTACCGACGCAGTGCTAGTTTTTTTGGTGGAGCGAAAGAAGTCAAAAATACTCATTGTTTAGTTGCCTCCAAACAGGCGCTCGAAGAATCCCTTCTTCTGTGCATCGAGGAAGCGATGTTCCACGGTCTTGCCCAGCAAGCGATCGACAGCATCGCTGTACGCCTGGCCGGCGTCGCTCTGGTCGTCGAGAATGACCGGTACGCCCTGGTTGGACGCCTTGAGTACCGCTTGGGATTCTGGGATCACACCCAGCAGCGCAACTGCCAGGATCTCTTTAACGTCTTCTACGCCCAGCATCTCGCCCTTACTTACGCGCTCAGGGTTGTAGCGGGTCAGCAGCAGGTGCTCCTTGATCGGGTCTTCGCCTTTCTCGGCGCGACGGGATTTGCTGGCCAGCAGGCCCAGCATACGGTCCGAGTCACGTACCGAAGACACTTCCGGGTTGGTCACGACGATGGCTTCATCGGCGAAGTACATCGCCAGGTGAGCACCGGTCTCGATACCGGCCGGGGAGTCGCAGACCACGAACTCAAAGGTTTCCTTGAGTTCCATCAGGACTTTTTCCACGCCTTCTTTGGTCAGCGCGTCTTTGTCACGGGTCTGGCTGGCGGCCAGTACATACAGGTTCTCAAGGCGCTTGTCCTTGATCAGTGCCTGTTGCAGGTTGGCTTCGCCGTTGACCACGTTGACGAAGTCGTACACCACGCGGCGCTCGCAACCCATGATCAGGTCAAGGTTACGCAAGCCCACGTCGAAGTCGACGATGACTGTCTTGTGGCCGCGCAGAGCGAGGCCGGTACCGATAGCGGCGCTGGTGGTGGTCTTACCCACACCACCCTTGCCGGATGTAACCACGAGAATCTTGGCCAAGGTGTTTCACCCCTAAGGAAAAAGGACTTTTCGGTCCCTGAAAAACATCTCTTGAAACTCGCTGCAGGCGGACAGCCTTCGTAAGAAAAAGATGTGGTTCCCGTAGGGAAACGCCAACTTCCTATTGTTCCTACACAAGTCTTGCCGGTTTCGCTTTGCTATCAGAGTCTAGAGATGCTTGGAAAATGCGGCAGTATCCGTTAAAGACGGATGATGTTCAACACATCGCCCGACAGGCTGATCTGTACCCCGGCCCCCCACAGCGGATCACGCCGCAAATCTTCTGAAACCTTGTACTGCCCGGCGATGGACACCAGCTCAGCACTCAGTTGCTGGCAGAAAATCCGTGCCTTGGTATCACCCTTGACCCCGGCCAGTGCCCGACCGCGCATTGGGCCGTATACATGGATGTTGCCATCGGCGAGAAGTTCCGCACCGGGACTGACGGGGGCGACTACAACCAGATCGCCGCCCTGGGCGTAAATTTGCTGCCCGCCGCGTACGGGGGAGGTGATGATCTTTGTAGGCTTGATCGTCGGCTCGGGTGGTTTTTCCGGTTTTTTCTTCACTTCAGTTTCCACCGGGTCGAGCACGCGCTCGCGGGCGCCGGACGGTGGCAATACTGGCAGTTCAATGGCGATGGCCGCAGCGATGTCTTCAATGCGGCTGGCGCGAATGGCCAGGGTGCGCAGGCCATGTTGGCGGCACACGCGCATCAAGCCCGGCAGATCAACGGCGCCCTGGCCGGCTGGCAATTTGTCCAGGGCCAGCACCAGCGGCGCATTGTTGAAGAAATTCGGCGCGAGGGCGACTTTGGCGGCAAGCTGGCGATCCAGTGCGTCAAGGTCGTTGCGGGCCAGTTCCAGCACAGTAATGGCCAGCATGCTGCCCTTGAGCTGGAATACGGGATCTTGGTCTAGCGATTCAGTTTGGCTCATGGTCGGCAAAGCGGCTTGTCACGAAAAGTGTCGAGACTTATAACGAGAACATCCGCTAGCCGCAAGCCGGGTCGAACCGTTGTAGAATGCGCGGCCCTTGTCTTTACCGGAATCTGTAATGGATCGCCCGCGTTTTCGAGCTGTATTTTTTCACCCGCGCTTCTGGCTATTGTGGCTGGGACTTGGTGTGCTGTGGTTGATCGTGCAGCTGCCATACCGGGTTTTGTTGGGGATTGGCCGTGTCCTGGGTGCGTTTATGTACCGAGTGGCCGGTGAACGTCGGCGTATTGCCGCGCGAAACCTGGAACTGTGCTTCCCGCAAATGTCCGCCCAGGAGCGTAAACATTTGCTCAAGGAAAACTTTGCGTCCACCGGCATCGCCTTCTTCGAGATGGCCATGAGCTGGTGGTGGCCCAAGCCGCGCCTGGCGCGCCTGGCCCATGTCGAAGGGCTGGAACACCTCAAGCAGGCACAACTGGAAGGCAAGGGCGTGATCCTCATGGCCCTGCATTTCACCACCCTGGAGATCGGCGCTGCCTTGCTGGGCCAGAAGCACACCATCGATGGCATGTACCGTGAGCACGGCAACCCGTTGTTCGATTTCATCCAGCGCCGTGGCCGCGAGCGCCACAACCTCGATTCCCTGGCGGTAGAGCGTGAAGACGTGCGCGGCATGCTCAAGCTGCTGCGCGCCGGCCGGGCGATCTGGTATGCGCCGGACCAGGACTATGGCGCCAAGCAAAGCGTTTTTGTGCCGTTGTTCGGTATCCAGGCCGCCACGGTCACCGCCACCAGCAAGTTCGCGCGGCTGGGCAAGGCGTTAGTGGTGCCGTTTACCCAGCAGCGCCTGGCGGATGGCAGCGGTTACCGCATGGTGATTCATCCGCCGTTGCGCGACTTTCCCGGTGAGTCCGACGAAGTCGATTGCCTGCGCATCAACCAGTGGGTGGAAACGGTGGTGCGCGAGTGCCCTGAGCAATACCTGTGGGCCCATCGCCGTTTCAAGAGCCGGCCGCCGGGCGAACCCAAGCTGTACGAAAAGCGTCGCTGAACAAACGGACTGTCCCCCGCCCATGGAGTTATGCAATGCGCCCAACTGAACCGGTCACTGGCTTGATTCTTTCCGGCGGCGGGGCGCGTGCGGCGTATCAGGTCGGGGTGCTGGCGGCGATTGCCGAACTGTTGCCGCCGGGCGCGGCCAATCCCTTCCCGGTGATTGTCGGCACCTCGGCCGGCGCAATCAACGCCGTGAGCCTGGCCAGCGGGGCCATGGATTTTACCGCCGCCATTGAACGCCTCACCGCCTTCTGGCAGGGCTTTCGCAGCCATCTGGTACTGCGCAGCGACTGGCCGGGGGTGATTCACCAGGCCAGTCGCTTCCTGACCCGCAGCCTGTTGGGCCTGGGATCGCCGGTGCCGGTGGCGCTGCTCGACAGTTCGCCACTACGGGAACTGTTGCAGGAAAAATTGCATTTCGAAGGCATCAATGAGGCGATCCGCCATAAACACCTGCACGCCGTCGCCGTGACGGCGTTCGGCTATGAGTCGGGGCAGGCGGTGACGTTCTATCAGGGTGGCGGCACCATCGACGCCTGGCTGCGCCACCGGCGCATTGGCCTGCCCACGGAGTTGACCGTGGAGCACCTGCTGGCCAGCTCGGCGATTCCGTTGCTGTTTGCGCCAGTCAAACTCGATCAGGAGTATTTTGGCGATGGCGCCGTCCGGCAGTCGGCGCCGATCAGCCCGGCTTTGCACCTGGGGGCGAGCCGGGTGCTGGTGGTGGGCGTCAGTGGCAACCCGCGTTCCGTTGACCCGAATGAGCCGCAGCAACGCACTTACACCGGCCAGCAGCCGACCCTGGCGCAGATCGGCGGGCACATGCTCAACAGCACGTTCATTGACAGCCTTGAGAGCGATATCGAGTTGCTGGAGCGCCTCAACCAGTTCAGCCATCTGCAGCCGGCCGACAGCGCCGCGCGCGGTCTGGCACCGGTAGACGTGCTGGTGATTGCGCCCAGCCAGCCAATCGACGAGATTGCGGCGCGCCATCGCCAGGAACTGCCGGCAGCGTTGCGTCTGTTTTTACGTGGGCCAGGGGCGACCAAGACCAGCGGGGCGGGGGTGCTCAGCTATCTGCTGTTCGAGGCGGGGTATTGCAGTGAGTTGATCGAGCTGGGCCGGCGCGATGCACTGGCCAAGCGCGAAGAGTTGCAGCGGTTCCTGGGCTTGGCCTGATCCCTTGTAGGAGACAAGCTCCTACAGGGGGCCGTGTTCAGGCTTTAGAAGTGGTACTTGACCAGCAGGCTCGCCGTGTCCTGATTGGTCTCGAACGCGCCGCTGTCCTGGATCCCGTACTTGTTCTTCCAGTAGTCGTATTCAAAGCCGACATACAACTGCTTGGCGCCCCAGCTCATGGCCTTGCCCAAGTCATATTTGACCTGCGGGTTGAAGTGCAGGTTGGCGTGGTAGGTGCCACGGGCGTTCTTGTCGTTATCCACCACCCAGTCCATGAAACCGTCGATCAGCACGTCGGAGTTGCCCACGGGAATGGTGTACGACCATACCGGCGTGATCTGCCATACGCCGTCACCCGGGCGATTGCCTTCGGTCTGGCGCTGGTAGAAGTTCAACTGGAAGTAATCGAAGCCGGGGATGTTCAAGTCAAATGCCGGGCCTACCAGGTAGGACTCATTGTCGCCTTCGCCGAACTCGTAAGTGAACGCCAGCAAGACATCTTTGATCGGTCCGAAGGACAAGTCTTTATCGAAGATCTTGCCAAACGACAGCCGTGGGCTGAACTCGCCATAGTAAGTATTGGGGCCGACGTTGCCGTCTTCCTTGCCGTTGTAAAAGATACGGTCGAGGAAGAAGAAGTTGTCGCCGTACTTCCACGCATCGGCATGTTCAAAGGTGACGGTTTGCTGGATCTCTGGGTTGACTTTGAAGTTCTTGCCCCACAGGTAAGTCAGGCTGTTGTTCTGCCACTGCAGCAGGTCACCCGCCATCGCTTGGCCCCCAACCAACAGGGATCCTGCCAACATAAGGCTGTTCACGGTACGTTTCATTCGGTTGCTCCCGAGCTAAGGTTTTGTGGTTTTTCTTCTACGCAGGCGCTCTGGTGTGGCGCCTTTTGGTTCGCTGCAAAAATCGTCTGTTCGGTCAGCTTTAATGCTTTTAGCAAGAGCTGCGCCAAGGTGTTTGAAAAGCCAAAAAATCCCCGTCGGCTGCAGGGGATGCAGTCGAATTCAGAGGACTTTTGCGCACTTTGGCAGCCAACATAAGGCCGGGATAAGTTGGCCTTTAAGTCAGCTTTTACATTTGCTGTTTTTTTTTGAGTCGATTTGAGCGGGCGCGGAGAATACTGGCTCCAGAGCCTGTGCTCAAGTGCGCTGTAAAAGAGCGCGAGGGGCGAGAATGGGGCACGGCGTGTGGTCGGCCCCAGGTGAATGGCGTGCATGTGGATATTCCCTGTTCGTTGTTATTTTTGTAGTAACGAAGGAATCAATGCGTATGGGCGACTTCGGGTCGTTCTGAACCGCCCAGGATGTTGAACAACACGTTCAGCGACAACGCACTGAGCGTGGCCATGGCAATGCCGCTATGGGTAATCGGGCTCATCCACAACGGCAACTGGGCGAAGAACTCCGGGCGTACCACCGGAATCAGGCCCATGCCGATGCTCACGGCCACCAGCAACTGGTTACGGCGGTCGGCAATGTCGGCTTCCTGGAGGATCTTGATCCCGGTCGCCGCGACCATGCCGAACATCGCGATGGCCGCACCACCCAGCACCGCAGGTGGAATCGACGCTACCAAAAACGCCGCCTTGGGCAGCAGGCTCAGCACAATCAGAAAGGCCCCGGCCATGATCGTCACCGAGCGGCAACGCACGCCGGTCATCTGCACCAGGCCGATGTTCTGGGCGAAAGAGGAGTGGGTGAAGGTGTTGAAGAACCCGGCAAAGAACGATGCGCCGGCATCGCACAGCAGGCCGCGCCGTAGCATTTTCGGGGTGACTTCCTGCCCGGTGATCTTGCCCAGGGCCAGGAACATGCCGGTGGACTCGACGAAAATAATCACGACCACCAGGCACATCGACAGGATCGGCGCCAACTCGAACGTGGGCATGCCGAAGTGCAACGGCGTGACCACTTGCACCCACGGCGCCTGCTCCAGGCCACCGAGGTCGACCATGCCGAGCAAACCGCACAAGGCATAGCCCAGGGCCATGCCGATCAGCACCGAGATATTGACCCAGAAACCGCGCATGAAACGGTTGATCAACAGGATGGTGGCGAGTACCAGGCCGGCGATGGCCAGGTAGATCGGTGAGCCGAATTGCACAGCGCTGGCGCCACCGCCCGCCCAGTTCACCGCGACGGGAAACAACGAAAGACCGATGGCGGTGATCACGGTACCGGTCACCAACGGAGGGAAGAAGCGTACTACCTTGGACATGAACGGCGCGATCACCATGCCAAAGAACCCGGCGGCGATGGTTGCGCCGAAGATCCCTTGCAGGCCGATACCCGGCATGCCTGCCATGGCGACCATGCTGCCGACCGCAGCAAAGCTGGCGCCCATCATCACCGGCATACGGATACCCAGCGGGCCGATGCCAAAGGACTGGACCATGGTGGCGATCCCCGCCACCAACAGGTCGGCGTTGATCAGAAAGGCGATTTCTTCACGGCTCAAACCCGCGGCTTGTCCGATGATCAGCGGTACGGCCACGGCGCCGCCGTACATCAGCAGTACATGTTGCAGGCCTACCAGGATCAGTTGCAAAAGTGGAAGCCGCACCATGGCGGGCGCGGCAGGAATCTGCGTTTCTAACTGGGACATGCAACACCTCGGATCTTTTTTATTTTTGTGTTGTTTGGCAGTCAATTGCCATTTGGAGCTCGATCTCAAAATCACCGCAGATCCTCTGTGGGAGCGGGCTTGCTCGCGAAAACGGCGGCTCAGTCACCTTAAGGGTTGAATGACACACCGCATTCGCGAGCAAGCCCGCTCCCACATTTTGGATTTGCGTCAGGCTGTCAGTTAGTGCGGGCCCCCTGATTGATCCAGCTACCAATCAACTCGCGTTCCTGTTGAGTCATCTGGGTAATGTTGCCCAGCGGCATGATCTGGCTGGCAACCGCCTGCGCTTGAATGCGCGCCGCTTGCTGCTGGATCTGCGCCGGGGTATCGAACATCACCCCGGCCGGTGCGGTGCTGAACAGCGGGCTGGTGGGCTTGGCCGAATGGCACACGGTGCAACGCTCTTCAATCACGCTATGTACCTTGCCAAAATCCGTCGAGGCCTGGGCCGGAGCCGCTTCTGCCGCTGGTGCTGGCGCGGCGGGAGCTGCTGGCTTGAGGCCGCCACCCAATGCGGTTTCCGGCAATGGCTGGTACTCGATCGCTGCTGGCGCCTTGGCCACGTCCGGTGTGGTAACCGCGGGTTTTGGACCGGTGACATAAGCCAGGCAGATCATCGCCAGGGCACCGACCGGCAGAGTCCAGGCGTATTTCTGGCTGTCGTGGCGGGTGTTGAAGTAGTGACGCACCAACACCGCCGCCACCGCGATCCCGGCCAGGATCAACCAGTTGTACTGGCTGCCGTAGGTGCTCGGGAAGTGGTTGCTGATCATGATGAACAGCACAGGCAGGGTGAAGTAGTTGTTATGGCGTGAACGCAACAGGCCCTTGGCCGGCAGTGCCGGGTCTGGCGTGCGGTTTTCCGCGATCGCCGCCACCAGCGCACGCTGGGCCGGCATGATGATGCGGAACACGTTGCCGACCATGATGGTGCCGATGATGGCGCCCACATGCAGGTACGCGCCACGGCCACTGAACACCTTGCTGAAGCCATAGGCGGCGCCGATCAACAGGACGAACAGGATGAAGCCGAGCAGGGCAGGGCGTTTGCCCAGGGCCGAGTCGCACAGAAAGGAGTAGATGAACCAGCCGGCGAACAGTGAGCCAATGCCCAGCAACACGCCTTCGGTACCGCTGAGGCTGCTGCCGGGGGCGAGCAGGTACAGCGTCGGGTTGAGGTAGAACACCACGCAGAGCAGCGCGACGCCCGACATCCAGGTGAAATAGGCTTCCCATTTGAACCAGTGCAGGTTGTCCGGCATGGTCGGTGGGGCCAGTTTGTATTTTTCCAGGTGGTAGATACCGCCACCGTGGATCGCCCATAAATCGCCAGCCAGGCCGCTTTTGGGGTTGACGCGGTTCAGGTTGTTTTCCAGCCATACGAAATAGAAAGACGCACCGATCCAGGCCACGCCAGTGATCATATGAACCCAGCGCACGCTAAGGTTCAGCCATTCCAACAGATGTGCTTCCACAGTCTTTACCTCTCGCCCGTCACCCTTGTTGTCGGGTGATCGGACCTTCTCTTATTGGTGGGGGGCGAGGATCAACCGCTCATCCTCTTTGAAAAAATGCTCATCGCAGTTATTGCCTGTGCCACTGCGATCAACCACCAGGAAGTCATCCCGCTTTTCGATCGTCAGCACCGGGTGGTGCCAGACGCCGCGATGGTAATTAATGCCCTGCCTGCCGTTGGTGACGAAGGCGCGGACCAAGCCTGATACAGGTTCATCGCCAACCGGCGCGACCACGATCAGAAAGGGGTTGCCGAGCAGCGGGATAAAGGCCTGGCTGCCCAGCGGGTGTCTTTCCAGCATGCACACGGTCAACGGCATGTCCTGCGCATCGGCGCGGAAGATGCTGATGATGGCGTGGTCTTCTGGCGTGGCGGTCTCGACCGTCGCCAGTTTATGAAAGCGCATGGTCGAGCCGTTGTTGATCATGAAGTGATCGCTGCCTTCGGTTTCGATAACGTCTCCGAAAGGGGCGAAGGCTTCTTTGGTCAAGGGTTCGATCATCAGTGTGCGCATGGCTGTCTTCTTAATCTGTTTAGTTATTGATGGATCTGTGTAGGAGCGAGCTTGCTCGCGAAAAACTCAAGGGCACCGCGTTTATCCAGGAGGGACGCGTTATCGTTGACGATCTTCGCGAGCAAGCTCGCTCCTACATGGGCGGCCTTATTTAGCGACCTTGCCGAAAACCCGCAGGCGGCTCACACCACCATCCGGGAATACGTTGAGGCGGATGTGGGTGATCGGGCCCAGTGCCTTGATCTGCTCGGCGAAGGTGTGTTCGGCGTGCATTTCCAGTTTCTGTGCTGGCAGCAGTTCGCGCCAGAACAGCGATTGGGTTTCGATCTGGCTGTCGGTGCCGCCTTTGACGAACGCGCCCTGGATCGAGCAAGTGTCCGGGTAGTTGCCCTTGAAGTGCAGGGTATCGACCACCACTTTTTCGATCTCGCCGGCATGCCCCAGCGCGACGATTACCCAGTCATTGCCAGGCGTGCGACGGCGTGCGGTTTCCCAGCCATCGCCCATGTTGATGCCGCGGCCCGGGTTGAGGATGTTGCCCATGCGCCCGAAGTGTTCATCGGAGCAGGCCAGTGCGCGACCGCCATTGAGGGAGGAGGCCAGGTCCACTTGTTCGTTGTCACCCACGGTCGACCAGTCGCGGAACGGAATGCCGTACACACGCAGACGTGCTACGCCGCCATCCGGGAAGATGTTGAAGCGCAGGTGGCTGAACGCCTGGTCGTTGTTGATCTCGTGGAAGTGATGGCTGTTGCCCTGCAACTCTACGGCGGACAGCACTTCAACCCACTGGGTGTTGTCATCGGGCTCGCCCGAAGCCAGGAAGCAGCCTTCCAGGGACGCCGATGGCGGGAAGTTGCCGGTGAAGAATGAAGTGTCGATGTCCACGCCCTTGATCGAACCCGGTACGCCCAGGCGGATCACCGCGCTGTCGAAGCCTTCGAAGCGCTTGCGGCGGGACTCCCAGCCGTCCATCCACTTGCCGTTATCATCGAAAACGCCCTCCTTCCATACGGCCGGGGTCGGCTGGAACAGTCGGTTGGCGTCGGCGAACCAGTCATCGGTCACCGAGATGATCTTGGTGCCCAGGCGGGCGTCGGCCAGGTTGACGAACTTCTCGAAAGGTACGGGTTGCGCTTTCATTCTTCTTGTCTGCCTTAGATAGAGTGGCTTGGGATGCTTGCCAGGCCCTGGGCGTTGATCGATTCGCTCGGGCCAGGTTTGCTAAAGGGTCAGTAATCGGAACAACGCGATCTTGTTGATCTCTGCCAGCGCGCACTTGAACTCGGTCTCGACCGGGTTGTGGATGCGCGTTTCAAACGCGGCGAGGATCTGATGCCGGTTGCTGCCTTTTACCGCCATGATGAAGGGAAACTTGAACTTGGCCTTGTAGGCATCGTTCAGCTCGGTGAAGCGCGAAAACTCGTCGCTCGAGCATTGGTGGATACCGGCGCCAGCTTGTTCGTTAGTGCTGGCTTCGGTCAGTTGGCCCTGGACGGCAGCTTTGCCGGCCAGGTCCGGGTGAGCGTTGATCAGGGCCAGTTGCCTGGTGTGATCGGCACTCAACAGGATATCGCTCATGCGCTGGTGCAGGGTCTCAATCTCATCGATCGAAGCGTCCTGGCCCAGGTCGAAGGCCTTTTCGGCCACCCATGGCGAGTGTTCATAGATATCGGCGAAGGCTGCGACAAATTCGTCGCGGCTGAGGGTCGATGGTTTCAAGGTTTGGAACGCTGTCATTTGGCGGCTCCCTGGAAAGGGTGTACGTCATGCCAGTGGCGGGCAATGTCGACGCGGCGGGTGAACCACACCTGGTCATGGCCCTTGGCGTATTCGATAAAGCGCTTGAGTGCGGCCAGGCGCGCCGGGCGGCCGATCAGGCGGCAATGCAGGCCGATGGAGAGCATTTTCGGGGCCTCGGCACCTTCGGCATACAGCACATCGAAGGCGTCCTTGAGGTATTCGAAAAAGTCGTCGCCCTTGTTGAAACCCTGGACCTGGGTGAAGCGCATGTCATTGGTGTCCAGGGTGTAGGGGATCACCAGGTGCGCCTTGCCGGTCGGGTTGTTCGGTTCCCAGTAGGGCAGGTCGTCGTCGTAGGTGTCGCAGTCATACAGGAAGCCGCCTTCTTCCATCACCAGTCGCCGTGTGTTGGGGCCGGTGCGTCCGGTGTACCAGCCCAGTGGGCGTTCGCCGGTCAGCTCGGTGAGGATACGGATGGCTTCGAGCATGTGCTCGCGCTCCTGGGCCTCATCCATGTACTGGTAGTCGATCCAGCGGTAGCCGTGGCTGCAGATCTCGTGACCGGCGGCGACCATGGCACGGATCACATCGGGGTGGCGCTGGGCAGCCATGGCCACGGCGAAGATGGTCAGCGGAATGTCGAATTCCTTGAACAGCTTGAGGATGCGCCACACGCCGGCACGGCTGCCGTATTCGTACAGTGACTCCATGCTCATGTTGCGCGCGCCTTGCAGCGGTTGGGCCGAGACCATTTCCGAGAGGAAGGCTTCCGACTCTTTGTCGCCGTGCAGGATATTGCGCTCACCGCCTTCTTCGTAATTGAGTACGAACGACAGGGCAACGCGCGCCTTGCCCGGCCAGTGAGGGTGCGGTGGGTTACTGCCGTAACCGATCAGGTCGCGTGGGTAGTCAGCGCTCACTGCAGTCTTCCTTCTTGTTCGTGATCGATGGTGTGGCGGTCGTGGCGTCACAGCGATGGGCTGATTGTATACAACTTGATGGTCACTTTGTAAGCCTGTATTTCTGCATTTTTTCCAGGCGGTAGCAGAGGCCTATCCTTGCAAGAAACTTGCCCAATTGGTCAACTAAAATATGAAAAACCATCTGTAGGAGCCGGCTTGCTGGCGATGGCATTCTTGCTGTTGCCACATCTGTGGTCGATACACCGTCATCGCCGACGAGCTGGCTTCTACAGGGGGGAGGGATGTTTGTTGAATTTATTGTGTACAATTTTTTTGAAAAGTGTCTTAATCGGCTATCGCCGGCTTTTCATTGCCCTGCAAAGGTGCGGCCTCTTTATTAATCCACGACACGGGAGCTCCGATCCATGGGACGACTGACCACACACGTACTGGACGCCGCCCACGGCTGCCCAGGCAGCGCCATCAAGGTTGAACTGTTCCGCGTCGAAGGCGCGCAACTGGAGCTGGTCGCCAGTGCCCTGACCAACAGCGATGGCCGTTGCGACGCGCCGCTGCTGCAAGGTGATGAGTACCGCAGTGGTGTCTACCAGTTGCAGTTCAGTGCCGGCGACTACTACCGCGCCCGTGGCGTGCAACTGCCGGAACCTGCGTTTCTCGATGTGGTAGTGCTGCGTTTTGGCATCAGTGCCGAACAGGATCACTACCATGTGCCGCTGCTGATTTCGCCCTACAGCTACTCCACCTATCGCGGTAGCTGAGTCGTCACCTCGCTTCACACCCCCAAATGCTCTTCGTTGGTTTCGCCCGCTCACACTGCGGGCTTTTTTTTGCCCGCTCTGTAGGAGCGAGCTTGCTCGCGAAAAACGTCAACGATAACGCGCGTTGTCTGGCTACACGCGGTGCGCTCGAGTTCTTCGCGAGCAAGCTCGCTCCTACACGGCGTCAGGAAGCCACTAGCCCCTGAGCAGCGATGCCGCCCCGGCGCTGCCAAACAGCCCGGCACTGAAACGGTTGAACCAGCTCTGGCCCTTGCCGGTGCGCAGATACCGCGCGGCACCATGGGCTCCCAGGCCGTAGGCCAGCTTGCATAGCAGGTCCAGCACGGTCCAGGTGGCGATCATGATCAGCAGTTGCGGCAAAAACGGCTGCTGGCTGCTGAGAAACTGCGGCAGGAAGGCGGCGAAAAACAGAATGTCCTTGGGGTTGCTCGCGCCCAGCACAAAGGCCCGGCCAAACAGCGCGCGAAAGCGCGGTACGGGTGCTGCGTCCGGCACCACGGCGCCCTGGGACGGCAGGCGCGACTGCTGCCAGCTCTGCCAGGCGAGGTAGAACAGATACAGTGCACCGACGATCTTCAAGGCGCTGAACAACTGCTCCGACGCCAGCAACAAGGCCCCCAGGCCGAGGGCCGAGGCGCTCAGCAGGCAGATCGAGGCAAACACCCCGCCAAGAAACGCCGGGTACGAACGGCGCAGGCCGTAGTTCAGGCTGTTGCTGATCATCAGCAACGACAGCGGCCCCGGAATCAGGATCACGATCAAAGCAGCGCCGCTGAACAGCAGCCAGGTTTCCACGCTCATTACATTCCTCCATACATGCAAAAGCCCCACCCGAGGGTGAGGCGGTTTTCGCCGGCTTCCGAGTTACAGGAAGACAAACTTGGCGATGAAAATCGCGCACAGCACCCACAGGCTGATGGAAATTTCCTTGTACTTGCCAGTACCGGCCTTGAGGGCCACGTAGGTGATAAAACCCAGGGCGATGCCGTCGGCGACGGAAAAGGTCAAGGGCATCATGATCGCCGTGACAATCGCCGGGATGCTGTCGGTGGCGTCGTCCCATTCAATATGGGCCATGCCGCTCATCATCAGCATCGCCACATAAATCAATGCACCGGCCGTGGCATACGCGGGAATCATGCCCGCCAGCGGGGCGAAAAACATCGCTGCCACAAACAATACGCCCACGGTAACGGCGGTCAGCCCGGTGCGCCCGCCTGCGGCCACGCCCGCAGCGCTTTCCACATAACTGGTCACTGGCGGCACACCCACCACCGCACCAAACACGCTGGAGGCGCTGTCGGCTTTCAAGGCCCGCGAGAGGTTTTCGATCTTGCCGTCGGCGTTCACCAGCCCGGCGCGCTGGGCAACGCCCATCAGGGTGCCGGCAGTGTCGAACATGTGTACAAACAGGAAGGCGAATACCACGCTGATCATGCTGACGTTGAACACGCCCATCACGTCCATCGCCATCCAGGTCGGTGCCAGGCTCGGCGGGGGCGCCACAATACCCTGGTAATGCACCAGGCCCAGGCCCCAGCCGGCCAGGGTAACGGCGATGATGCTGATCAGGATCGCACCGAACACCCGGTGATAACTGAGGATCGCGATCAGCAAAAAGCAGATGGCCGCCAACAGCGGAGCCGGTTCATGCAGGGAGCCGAGCTTGATCAGGGTGGCGGGGCTTGCAACGATGATGCCGGCGGTTTTCAGGCCGATCACCCCCAGAAACAGACCCACCCCCGCGCCCATGGCGTGGCGCAGGCTTACCGGGATGCTGTTGAGCAGCCATTCGCGGATGCGCGACAGCGTCAGAATCATGAACAACACGCCGGAGATAAATACCGCACCCAGCGCGGTCTCCCAGGTGTAGCCCATGGTGCCGACCACGGTGTAGGTGAAAAACGCATTCAAGCCCATGCCGGGAGCCAGGCCTACAGGCCAGTTGGCATACAGGCCCATCAACAGGCAGCCGAGGGCCGCGGCGATACAGGTCGCGACAAAGGCGGCGCCGTGGTCGATGCCGGCATCGGCCATGATGTTGGGGTTGACGAAGATGATGTAGGCCATGGTGATGAAGGTCGTGAGGCCGGCGATCAATTCGGTCTTCACTGTGGTGCCATGCAAGCTGAGTTTGAACAGGCGTTCCAGCCAGCCCTGCTTCACGGTTGAAAGGTGGGGCGGACTGCGATCCAGCGTAGGGGCGTCGGATTTATGGCTTTCCACAGCAAGTACTCCTCAAGAGTTTTATTGTTATTTCCAGCACCGGACACAGGGGTGGGCAGCGGTGCTTTGAGGTACCAGCGGGTTTTGTTGACCAGTAGGTCAGGAACTCGCACGAAGCGAATTATGCTTTTGTATACAAAGAAAGCAAATAATGTTTGCGATTATGTGTGCAAAAAAGATGAAAGGCCACTCTCAAGGCAGGGTCAGGGCCTTGTTCACCGCCAGCCAGCCATTCACTGCGTCCTCGCCGGCCTCGGCAAAGGCGCGCTGCAGCAACTTGACTTGCTCGCGGCGCAGGGCGTGTTCGAAGCGCTGGCCTTCTTCGGTCAATTGCAGCAGGCGCTTACGTTTGTCGGTGTCCGAGGCGATGCTGTCGACCAGGTGCATTTCCTGCAATTGGCGCAGTGGCATATTCAGCGCCTGCTTGCTCACCCCCAGCAGTTCCAGCAGTTGCTTGACGTTCAAGGCGGGGTAACGGGCGATAAAAAACACGATGCGCTGATGCACCCGGCTCAAGCCCCGGCGCTCCAGCATTTCATCGGCCTTGGCGGTGAAGGCCTGATAGCCGAAGAAGAACGCTTCCATGGCGGCTTGCTGCGAAGTCTGGTTTTTAAGGTCAAGCATATTGACGTATCTACCCGGGGCGTCGTAATTTCGGTCAACCAGTTTGACGTATTTCCCCCAGGCTTTGCTACCGGTGACCCTATGGCTTTCTCTGAACGTGTTTCGCGCCTTAAAAGCTCCTTGATCCGTGAGATCCTCGCGGCGGACCAGCGTCCGGAGGTGATGTCATTCGCCGGAGGCCTGCCCGCCGAAGCCATGCTGCCGGCGCTGGATTGGCAGGGCATGCCGCCGGCCATGGGTCAGTACGGCATGAGTGAAGGCGAGCCGCAATTGCGCGAGTTGCTGGCGGCCGAAGCGCGAGCGCTGGGGGTGGCCTGCGAGGCCAGCCAGGTGTTGGTGGTCAGCGGCTCGCAGCAAACCCTGGACCTGGCGGCCAAGCTGTATATCGACCGGGGCACGCAGATCCTGCTGGAAGGCCCGACCTACCTGGCTGCCCTGCAGATCTTCCAATTGTTCGGCGCCGATTGCCTGACCGTGGAACTGGAAGCCGATGGCCCGGACCTGACGGCGCTGCGCAGCAATCTGGAACGCCATCGCCCGGCATTCATCTACTTGATCCCGACCTTCCAGAACCCTTCGGCGGTGCGCTACAGCGAAGCCAAGCGCGACGCCGTAGCGGCCTTGCTGGATGAGTTCGGCGTGACCCTGATCGAAGACGAGCCTTACCGCGAGTTGACCTTCGATGGCGCCAGTGCGCGGCCGATTGTCAGCCGGCTGCGCAAGGCCAGCTGGATCTACACCGGCACCGTATCGAAAACCCTGCTCCCCGGCTTGCGTGTCGGTTACCTGATCGCCAGCCCCGATGTGTTTCCCCATCTGCTCAAGCTCAAGCAGTCGGCGGACCTGCACACCAACCGCGTTGGCCAATGGCAGGCCATGCAGTGGATCGGCACCGAGCGCTACCAGCAGCACCTGGTGCAACTGCGCAGTTTTTACCGTGAGCGTCGTGATGGGTTCCAGGCGGCACTGAAGCGCCACTTCGATGAGCTGGCCGACTGGCAAGTGCCTCAGGGGGGATTATTCTTCTGGCTGACCTTGAAACAGCCCTTGGATACCCGCACCTTGTTGGCACCAGCGCTCGATCAGGACGTGGCGTTCATGCCCGGTGAACCGTTCTTTTCCGAGCCAGACCAGCACCATGGGCACCTGCGGCTCAATTTCAGCCACATCGACCCGGCGTGCCTGGACGAAGGTCTCAAGCGTCTCGCGGCGGTGGTCCGTCAAGCACAGCGCGCGCAAGCGGCATAAGGGGAGCTTCATGTACAAGGTTTATGGCGATTACCGCTCGGGCAACTGCTACAAGATCAAGTTGATGCTCAACCTGCTCGGCATCGCGTATGAGTGGGTGAATGTCGACATCTTGAATGGCGACACACAGACCGCCGAGTTCCTGGCGAAGAACCCCAACGGCAAGATCCCGGTGCTGGAACTGGAAGACGGCACTTGCCTATGGGAGTCCAATGCGATCCTCAACTTCCTCGCCGACGGCAGCGAATTCCTGCCCAGCGAGCCGCGCCTGCGCACGCAGGTGTTGCAATGGCAGTTTTTCGAGCAATACAGCCATGAGCCGTACATTGCAGTGGCGCGGTTTATCCAGCTTTACCTGGGCCTGCCGGACGATCGGCTGGAGGAGTACAAAACCACCCATAAAGGCGGCTACAAGGCGCTGAAGGTCATGGAAAAACAACTGCAAGCCACGCCGTACCTGGTGGGCGACCAGTATTCGATTGCCGACATTGCGCTGTATGCCTACACCCATGTAGCCCATGAAGGTGGCTTCGACCTGAGCCCCTACCCAGCCGTGCAAGCCTGGCTTGAGCGTGTGGCCAGCCATCCCAAGCACGTGCCGATGCTCGACTGATAGGCGCGGTCAAAATGTGGGAGCGAGCAAGCCCGCTCCCACATTTTGACCGCGTTTTCTGTCAGATCGCGGCGAAGCGCTTATCCAGGTAATCGATGATTACCTTGGAGTCATACATCCAGGTGGTCTGGCCGTTTTCTTCGATACGCAGGCACGGCACCTTGATCTTGCCACCTTGCGTCAGCAAAGCCTGGCGGTCCTGCTCGTTGTTCTTCGCATCCTTGAGCGCCACCGGCACATTCAGGCGGTGCAGGGTGCGGCGCGTCTTCACGCAGAACGGGCAGGCGTGGAACTGGTACAGGGTCAGGCCCTTGGCCGCTTCATTGACCTGCGCCTGTTGCTCGGCAGGGCGCTGTTTTTTACGTGGGCGGGTCAGGAAATCGCCCGCGATGATGACGTGGCCGAGGCCCACTCGAAGTGCTTTGACGAACATGGCTGAAACCTCTTGCCCATGACAGAAGGGGCCGCAGCTTACCTGATTTCCACGGGCGAAAAAAAACCGGCGATGAATGCCGGTTTTTCCTGGCGCCGCCGGTTACTTGATCAGGCTGAGGAACTCGCTGCGGGTGGCCGCGTTTTCGCGGAACTCACCCAGCATCACCGACGTGATCATCGACGAATTCTGCTTCTCCACACCGCGCATCATCATGCACATGTGCTTGGCCTCGATCACCACGGCAACGCCCAGGGCACCGGTCACCTGCTGGACCGCATCGGCGATCTGGCGGCTGAGGTTTTCCTGGATCTGCAGGCGACGGGCATACATGTCGACAATCCGCGCGACCTTCGACAGGCCCAGCACCTTGCCGCTCGGGATATAGGCGACATGGGCCTTGCCGATGAACGGCAGCAAGTGGTGTTCGCACAGCGAGTACAACTCGATGTCCTTGACCAGCACCATTTCGCTGCTGTCGGAGCTGAACAGGGCACCGTTGGTGACCTCTTCCAGTGTCTGCTCATAGCCGCGGCAAAGGTATTGCATGGCCTTGGCGGCACGTTTTGGCGTGTCGAGCAGGCCCTCGCGGGAGACGTCCTCGCCGATTTGGCCGAGGATCGCTGTGTAATTCTGTTCCAGGGACATGAAACTACCTGTGGGATTTTCGCAAAGTGCAAGGGTACGGTGGCCGGCAGATCGCTGCAAGCGTGGGTTACTCGTCACGCCCTTCGAGCATCGTGCGCTTGAGCATCACATACACCGCGCCGGCGCCGCCATGGCGCGGTTGGCAGGAGGTGAAGCCGAGCACTTGGGCATGCTGGCGTAGCCAGGTATTGACGTGGCTCTTGATCATGGGGCGCTTGCCGTCCAGGCGCACGGCCTTGCCGTGGGTGACGCGTACGCAGCGGATTTCGAATTTGGTGGCTTCGGCAAGGAAGGCCCAGAGGGTTTCCCGGGCCTTTTCCACGGTCATGCCATGCAGGTCGAGGCTGCCTTCGAACGGGATCTGCCCAGCCTTGAGCTTGCGCACCTGGCTTTCCTGGACCCCGTCGCGGGACCACATCAACTCGTCTTCGGGGCCGACGTCAATCACGAACTGGTCCGACAGGCCGTCCACCGTGGTGGCGTCAGTGCGCACCGTGGCCGCCTGGCGCAGTTTGGCGATCTGCGCGCGGTCGGCCTTGGGTTTGCCGGTATCGGCGCGGTCGTGCTTGATCGGCTTGACGCCGCGCAGCTCGTTTTTGAACAGGGAAAAATCGTCGTCTTGCATGGCAGCCTCCGCGAAGGGCGGGCAGTTTACCCAAATCAGCGCGGTTGATGCGGGACAAAACGCTATCAGTGCTCGATCAGTCGTGCTTTTTCATCAGGTGTGAGGCGATGTTCAGCGCCAGTGGTTCACGCATGCGGCGTCGGCAACGGCGCCACAACCAGACGCCGAGCCACAGGATCAACAGCCCGCCGACTAACAGCACCGCCGCACCGCCCGGGCTGGTATTGAGTTCGCCCAACGCAGGCGAGTGGCCAGACAGCGCGGCGCCACCGGCCAACGAGAGCAGCAAGCCAAACAGCGCGAGCAGCGCGGCAAACACCGCGCCCAGGCGCAAACGCCAGTTGCTCTGGCCCTTGGGGCGCAAGCGACGAGCGTCAAATCCATCGGATATCTTCATTCCGACCTTTCCTCCAGGGTATCGGCCCTTCGACCGGAAGATAAACAACTTGTTCCGGGCTGGGAGGCAATTGCGGTAAATGACAGGCTTTAGCGGATGAGCGGGGCCGCAAGATGGCCGCGCCGCTCATCGACAGGGCGATCAGATCAGATCTTGGGTCAAGGCGAGGGTGGCGAAGTTGTCGGCCATGATGGCCATTTCAGTTTGCTGGACATGTTCGGCGCTGAGGATGCCGCCCTTGTAAGGCAAATCGCGGGTGGCGCAGGCGTCTTCCACCAGGGTGCAGCGAAAGCCCAGGTTCTTCGCCGCGCGCACGGTGGTGCTGACGCTGGAGTGGCTCATGAAGCCGCAGACGATCAAGTCCAGGGAGCCCAGGTCCTGCAGGGTTTTTTCCAGCGGCGTGCCGTGGAAGGCGCTGGGCAGCAGTTTGCCGATGATGGTTTCGTCGTCTTGCGGTTCCAGGCCAGGAATGAACTCGCCGCGCTCGCCCTGAGGGTCGAACAGGCCGCCGACGGTGCCCAGGTGACGGACATGCACAATGGGGCGCCCGGCCTTGCGTGCGGCGGCGCTCAGTTGCTTGATGTGTTCTACCGCTGCGTCCATGCCCGACAAGGCGAGCGGGCCGCTCAAATACTCTTTCTGGGCATCGATGATCACAAGGGTCGCGTGGCTCAAATTGGCCGGTGCGTAACCGCGACCGCTGAGTTGAAACATCGTCTTTGGAACGGACATTCTGGGGCTCCTGTGAGTGGGGCTTTTGCGACATTGTCCTCTGGCTGAGCGGTTCTGTGAATCGCTACTAACGTAAGGTGCGCCGTTGTTGGCCTACAGCCATGTCAAGAGGGGGTGCTGTGTAACAGAAAAACCTTGAATCAGGTTAACACTGACGTGCTGCAAAGGTTTTTCAGACATCGTCCGTACAGCTTAAGGCTGTTAGAATTGCCAGTCGTTTTTTCCTGGAGCTTGCCCCCGTGATCACTTCCCGCCTGCGCACCTTGCGCGACCATATCCGTTGGGCTGTCAGCCGTTTCCATGGGGAAGACCTGTTTTTTGGCCATGGTACCGACAATGCCTGGGACGAAGCCCGGCAATTGGTACTCGGTGCACTGCACCTGCCTTGGGAAATTGCCGACAGTTACCTGGACTGCAATCTGGAAGAAGAGGAAGTCGCCCATGTGCAGCGCTTGCTGCATCGCCGTATCCACGAGCGCGTGCCTACGGCCTACCTGTTGAAAGAGGCCTGGTTCTGCGGCATGTCGTTTATCGTAGACGAGCGTGTGCTGATCCCGCGCTCACCGATTGGCGAACTGATCGAAAACCGCTTCGAACCCTGGCTGGCCCAGCCGCCGGCGCGCATCCTTGATCTGTGCACCGGCTCCGGTTGCATCGGCATTGCCTGCGCCTACGAGTTTCAGGAGGCCGAAGTGGTGCTGGGGGACTTGTCCTACGAGGCGCTGGAAGTGGCCAACCAGAACATTGAGCGCCACGGCGCCGATGAGCGCGTCTACACCGTGCAGGGTGATGGCTTCGACGGTTTGCCCGGCCAGCGTTTTGACCTGATTGTGTCCAACCCGCCGTATGTCGATGCCGAGGATTTCGCCGACATGCCCGACGAATACCAGCACGAACCCGAGCTGGGCCTGGCCTGTGGTGATGACGGTTTGAACCTGGTGCGTCGGATGTTGGCCGAAGCGGCCGATCATTTGACCGAGAAGGGCTTGCTGATTGTCGAGGTGGGCAACAGCCAGGTGCACGTTGAAGCGCTGTACCCGGAAGTGGATTTTGCCTGGCTGGAATTCCAGAACGGTGGCCATGGCGTGTTCATGCTGACGGCGCAGCAGTGCCGGGAGCATCAGGCGGTGTTTGCCTCCAGGGTCTAGCCCGGCCCATGTAGGAGCAGGCTTGCCTGCGATGGCATCAACTCGGTGTAGCTGATACACCGAGTCGTCTGCATCGCAGGCAAGCCAGCTCCTACATTTGAGGTGCTTTGTTCAGTTAAACCGCGTTGTCAGCGGTGCGTCGCAATCCAGATCAGCAACCCCGCCTGGAACACGGTAAACGCCACCAGGCAGGTAATGGTGAAGCGCAAGCCGCTGTCTTCACGCTTGAACTTGATGACCTTTTCTTCTTCGTGGCGCAGTTTCACTTCCTGCTCCACCAGGTTCTGCTCGGCCTGTTGCAGCATCTGCGCCGCCTCCAGGATCTCCACGAACTGCACCTTCTCGGTGTTCCAACTGTCCAGCACCTCGCTGACCTTGCCCGGTTGCACATGGCCCTTCAGATGCTGGACATCGGCATAGGCCACGTCAAAACCCTGGATGCGCAAGAAGTGGTCGCGACGCAGGCGCGTGGCTTCGTTCAGTGCGTCCTTGTTCGCCAGGTCGACGCCGTCGACGCGATAGTGCGACCACTTCTTTTTCGCCCACGCGGCGCCCTGGGCGACCAGGAAACGGCCAAGGCCACGGTTTGCCGGTTCGATTTCCAGGCTGTTGCCCGGGCCGAAATGCACGCGGTGGGTGGCGTGGTCGACCCAGACATCGAGGTGATTCTGTTCGCGTCGCACCCGTTGGCTGGGCAATTGGATGACCATGCGCAGCAGGCTATGGTCCTTGTTGTTGCGTTCGGCGTAGCCAAACTGCACAAAGCGCAATGGCCGTGCACCCGTGGCGCGATCGGTGGCCAAGGGCGCCAGGCGCAGCATTTTGAAGTGTTCGGCCTCAACCTCCGCCCACGGCAGCGCAGCCGCTGCCGCCGTTTCGGTGTCGGCGGTGGTGTCGGCGGGAGGTTGCGGTACTGCTTCGGTGTTCGTCATTCGGCGCGATCCTGTCCAAGCCCTGCAAGTCGACAGGCTTTTTGCTGTCGACCCTGTGCTTATCGGCCGTTTTCTCCAGGACTGGAGGGTCAATAGTCGCTTATCGGGGGCGAAGTCCGTCGATAAAGCCAACCAGGCGCCTGCCCAGCGCATCGGCGAGGGGCAATTGCGGATCGTTGTAGGAATTCAGTTGCTGTTTCACGTCGTTGGGCACGATGCGCATGACGTGGTTCATGCCGAGAATCACCGCCAGTTCTGCGTCGGGTTTGGCCTCTTTGAGCTTTTCGGCATCGGCGACCCCCACTTGCAGGTCGGTGGTGCCCTGGACAATCAGCGCCGGCATCGTCAGGCGGGCGAAAGCCGCCGCAGGGTCTGCCCGAAACAGGCTAATCAGGTAAGGCTGAACGCTGGGACGGAAAATACTCTGCAACGGGCCGGGCACATCGGCATCGACCTGGCCGGCCTTGAGCCGATCCAGAATCTGGTTACTGCGCAGCAGCAGGGCAGGGGGCATGTGGTCGGCCAGTTGCTGGCGAATTACCTGGTCCACCGGGCGGGCACTGCCGGACAGGGAAATCACCCCGGCGGGGTCGAGTTCAGGCGCGGCCAGGGTCGCAACCAAGGCACCTTCACTGTGGCCCAGCACCACCAAGGGCCCGAAACGCGGGTCGGCCTTGAGCAATTTGCCCCAGGCCACGGCGTCGGCTACATAGGCATCCAGGGTCAGGTTGCGCTCGTCGGGCGTGGCCTTGAGGCTGGCGGCCACGCCGCGTTTGTCATAGCGCACGCTGGCGATGTTGTGCCGGGCCAGCACCCAGGCCAGGCGCTTGAGGCTGTCGTTGCGTGCACCGTCGGCGCTGTTGCCGTTGCGGTCGGTGGGGCCGGAGCCGGCAATGATCAGCACCACGGGCACGGGTTTGGCGGATTGGGGCAGCAGCAACGAGCCAAACAACTCGCCGCTGCCGGTGTCCAGGCTGATGGGGCGTTGCAGCACCACAGGCGCGGCGGCGTGGGCCACGGTACAGATCAGGGTGAGGGTGAACAGCAAAACTCGCAGCATCATCGCGCCATCATGAGGAAGGTGCCGGTTGGACCAACGTCTACCGGGAAGGTTTCGAGGATGAACTACTGGGTGAGCCTGCGTATACTGGCGCGCTTAGTTATCACGGTTGAGTTGATTCAACTGATTTCACGGAGCGCCCTGCATGTCCGGCAATACCTACGGCAAGCTGTTCACTGTCACCACCGCGGGCGAAAGCCATGGCCCGGCGTTGGTCGCCATTGTCGACGGCTGCCCGCCCGGCCTTGAGCTGTCCCTGGACGACCTGCAGCGCGACCTCGACCGCCGCAAGCCCGGCACCAGCCGCCACACCACCCAGCGCCAGGAGCCCGACGAAGTCGAAATCCTCTCCGGCGTGTTCGAAGGCCGCACCACCGGGTGCGCCATCGGCCTGTTGATCCGCAACACCGACCAGAAGTCCAAGGACTACTCGGCGATCAAGGACCTGTTCCGCCCGGCCCACGCCGACTACACCTACCACCATAAATACGGCGAGCGCGACTACCGTGGCGGTGGCCGCAGTTCGGCGCGGGAAACCGCGATGCGCGTGGCGGCCGGGGCCATCGCCAAGAAGTACCTGGCAACCCAGGGCATCGTGATTCGTGGCTACATGAGCCAACTGGGCCCGATTGAAATCCCGTTCAAGACCTGGGACAGCGTGCAAGACAACGCTTTCTTCAGCCCCGACCCGGACAAGGTGCCGGAACTGGAAGCCTATATGGACCAGTTGCGCCGTGACCAGGACTCGGTGGGCGCCAAGATCACCGTGGTCGCCGAAGGGGTGATGCCGGGCCTGGGCGAGCCGATCTTCGACCGCCTGGACGCCGAACTGGCCCACGCGCTGATGAGCATCAACGCGGTCAAGGGCGTGGAAATCGGCGCCGGTTTCGCTTGCGTGGCCCAGCGCGGCACCGAGCATCGCGATGAGCTGACCCCCGAAGGTTTTGTCAGCAACAATGCGGGCGGTATTCTCGGCGGTATCTCGTCCGGCCAGCCGATTGTGGCGCACCTGGCACTCAAGCCGACGTCGAGCATCACCACGCCGGGCCGTTCCATCGATGTGCATGGCAACCCGGTGGAGGTGATCACCAAGGGCCGCCATGACCCTTGTGTCGGGATCCGCGCCACGCCGATTGCCGAGGCAATGATGGCCATTGTGCTGATGGATCACCTGTTGCGTCACCGTGGGCAGAATGCCGATGTGCGTGTGAGTACCCCGGTGCTGGGTCAGCTGTGACGGTCTGACCGTGACAGCGCTCCCGTACTGGCGACTTTCCAGCTTCTATCTGTTCTATTTCGCCCTGCTGGGGGCGACGGCGCCATTCCTGGCGCTGTACTTCCATCATCTGGGGTTCTCCAGCGCGCGCATTGGTGAGCTGGTAGCGATCCCGATGCTGATGCGCTGCGTAGCTCCCAATATCTGGGGCTGGCTGGGGGACTACACCGGTCGGCGCCTGGCCATCGTGCGATTTGGCGCGGTGTGCACGTTGCTGAGCTTCTCGCTGATCTTCGTCAGCCAGAGCTATGCCTGGCTGGCGCTGGTGATGGCCCTGCATGCGTTCTTCTGGCATGCGGTGCTGCCACAGTTTGAGGTCATCACTCTGGCGCACCTGCAAGGCCAGACCTCGCGCTACAGCCAGGTCCGCTTGTGGGGCTCCATCGGGTTTATCCTCGCAGTGGTTGCCTTGGGGCGATTGTTCGAGGCCTTGAGCCTGGATATCTACCCGGTGGCGATCGTGTTGATCATGGCCGGTATCATCGGTGCCAGTTTGTGGGTGCCCAATGCCCAGCCGGTTTCCACTGGCGATGGTGGGGTCGGCGACGGTTTCCTGCGGCAGTTGCGCAGCCCTGGTGTGCTGGCGTTTTATGCCTGTGTCGCCTTGATGCAAATGAGCCACGGCCCGTACTACACCTTCCTCACCTTGCACCTGGAAAACCTGGGCTACAGCCGTGGCGTGATCGGCCTGTTGTGGGCCCTGGGCGTAGTGGCGGAAGTGTTGATGTTCATGGCCATGAGCCGGATTCTCACGCGTTTCTCGGTGCGTCGGGTGCTGGTGGCCAGCTTTCTGTTGGCGGCGTTGCGCTGGTTGTTGCTGGGATCGTTCGCCGAGTTCCTGTGGGTGCTGCTGTTTGCCCAACTGCTGCATGCCGCGACCTTTGGCAGCTTTCATGCGGCGGCCATCCAGTTTGTGCAGCGTAGCTTCGGTGCGCGCCAGCAAGGCCAGGGCCAGGCCCTTTATGCTGCGCTGGCCGGTACGGGTGGTGCGCTGGGCGCCTTGTATTCCGGGTACAGCTGGAACCAACTGGGGCCCACCCTCACATTCAGTATTGCCAGCCTCGCGGCCTTGGCAGCCGCGTTGATCATGGCCGTGCGCTTGCCCGAGGAGCGGCCATGAGCCCGGTCCATCATCTGAATATTCTTACTGCCCGAGGACTCCTTTCATGAGCATTCTTTGCGTTTATCACGTCTCTACCCCGGACACCCCGAACAAAGTCTTGACCCACGTTGACGATATTGCCCAGACCCTGGCCGAGCAGGGTGTGGGTTTTGAACGCTGGCAGGCCAGCACCCGCGTGGAGGCCGGGGCCAGCGCGGCTGAGGTGACGGCGGCGTACCAGGGGCAGATCGACAGCTTGATGACCGCAGAGGGCTACGCGCAGGTGGAGGTGTTGAGCGTGAGCCGCGAGCACCCGCAGCAGGATGGGGGGCGGGCGCGCTTGCGTGATGAACATCGCCATGACGCCGATGAAATCCGCCTGTTCGCTGCTGGGCGTGGGCTGCTTGGCCTGCACATCGACGACTATGTCTACACGGTGCTGTGCGAAAAACACGACCTGCTGCGCATACCGGCCGGCGTGCCACGCTGGTTTGATTTGGGAGAGGAGCCGCGAGTGGTCGCAATCAGCCTGTTCAAGACCGCGTCCGGGGCCGTGGCACACGTGACTGGCAGTGAGATCGCCCAAGGATTTCCTGGGCTGGATGATTGACGTTAGTTCACGATCTGCAAACTTATTCAATGCACTTAAGTTGGATAAGTTTGTGGGAATGGACTCTATAGTTTGTAAGTTCCGGCTATTTGTCTGTGGGTCGATGTGTTAATCCCAGGCTTTGTGTAACTCTCCCGTCGCTGTGTACTTATCTGTCAATAGGAGGAGTCCGAATATTGGCAGTGCAAATCACTACGAGAGGGAGAGGCATGCATGAGCAGCCCAGAGGAGCCCACCCCATCCGTTGAGCCTGCGGCAAACGCGGCGGTGGATGTGTGTGAGCAGGCGTCCGACGACCGGGCTGGCGGCGCACCGTCGTTGCCGGATAAACCGCTGACGGTCAAAGAGTTGGAAATACTGCGCTGGGCCACGGAGGGCAAGACAGTGTGGGAAATCAGCCGTATACGTTGTGTCTCACAGGCCACGGTGAAGTTTCATCTGCGCAATATCTACTGCAAATTGCACGTCAATAACCGAGTCCAGGCGGTGAGCGAGGCGATCAAGCGCGGATTGTGCGGGTAAAAAAAGGGCCGTGAAGCATCACGGCTTCACGGCCCTGGGAAACTGACCTGCACTTATGCCGAGTGGTACGTCGGCAGGGCAAAGCGATTCTGACTTTGCAGCATCGAAATCTGTGGCAATTCGCTGGCCTGTTCTGCCAGGTCACGACGGATGGCGCTGATGACCCAGGTCAGTTGATCGGCGGTGTGCAGTTGCTGGTAGGAGATCGAGCGCTTGATCTGCTTGCCTTCGGTGTTACGCAAGGTCAGCAGGATGCCACCGTCAGGACGCGGTTGGGTGGTGACGTCGTAGCTGGAGAATACAGAAGCGAATTTGTCTTGGATCAGGCTCATGTCTATCGGCTCCATTGGCTCGTGTTGTGCGGCATGGAGTGATAGGTGCAGTGATTGTGCCAGTATTGTGATTTATAAAATATCATTATAAATCAATGATTTACAAAAAATCAGCATTTTCGGTTTCGTGCAATATGCATGAATGGCCATCGTGCATCCTGCATTTTGCGCTATTGACCGGTGACGAGCGGTACTGGGGGGCGCCGTTCCCCGGGATACAAAACATTGCAAATCCTGCGTGTACAGCCAAGGAATGGCTGGCGTATTTTCCTGCAAGGCATTCAGGAACGGTCCTACACCGTATGAACGCCCGCGGGTCATACGAATAATAAGAAAAAGGACTTTTGTGCATGAGCAATCCGAACAGCGAGATGATCACCCTCGGCATGATGTTGCGTAAGGTGCCGACCATTGTCAGGGCCCTGCCACGATTGGTGCGCGGTATCCGCGTCGCCAATATCACGGACCCCGACCAGCCGTGCGGGCTGGGCTGGACCTTCGAACAGGCCACCCAGCGCAATCCCGAGGGTGCGGCCCTGTTGTACGGCGATCAGGTCCTCAGTTATCGCCAGGCCAACCAGCACGCCAACCGCATCGCCCATCACCTGCAGGCCCAAGGCATTGGCAAGGGCGATGTGGTCGCGCTGTTTATTGAAAACCGCCCCGAGCTGCTGCTGACCGTGCTGGCAGTGGCCAAGGTCGGCGGTATCTGCGCCATGCTCAACACCGCACAAACCCAGGCGGTGCTGGTGCACAGCCTGACCCTGGTGAACCCGGTAGCGATTGTTGTCGGTGCCGAACTGGTCGCAGCCTTTGACGCGGTGCGTGAGCAGGTGGCGATCGATCCGCTACGCACTTGGTATGTTGCCGATCAACAGGCGGTGCCGGTGCCTCACGGGTACATCGACCTGATGGCCGCCAGCGCGGACTGCTCGACGGATAACCCGGCCAGCAGCCAACAGATCTACTTCAACGACCCGTGCTTCTATATCTATACCTCCGGCACCACCGGTTTGCCCAAGGCCGGCATCTTCAAGCATGGCCGCTGGATGAAGTCCTCGGCCAGCTTCGGCACCATCGCCCTGGATATGGGGCCTGAGGATGTCGTCTATTGCACCCTGCCGCTGTACCACGCCACGGGGCTGTGTGTGTGCTGGGGCTCGGCGATTGCCGGCGCGTCGGGGTTTGCCATCCGCCGCAAGTTCAGCGCCAGCCAGTTCTGGGACGATGTGCGCAAATTCAACGCAACTACCCTGGGGTATGTCGGTGAGTTGTGCCGCTACCTGATCGACCAGCCGCCAAGCCCGCGCGACCGCGACAACCGCGTGGTGAAGATGATCGGTAACGGCTTGCGCCCCGGGGTGTGGGGGCCGTTCAAGGAGCGCTTTGGCGTCGATCATATCTGCGAACTGTATGCAGCCAGCGACGGTAATATCGGTTTCACCAATGTGCTGAATTTCGACAACACCATCGGCTTTTCCCTGATGCACTGGGCGCTGGTGGACTACGCTCACGACACTTGCGAACCGATCCGTGGCAGCAACGGTTTTATGCGTGAAGTGCAGAAGGGCGGCCAGGGCCTGCTGCTGGCCAGGATCGACGACAAGGCGCCATTCGATGGTTACACCGACCCGGAAAAGAACCGCAAGGTGGTGTTGAGCGACGTATTTGAAAAGGGCGATCGCTATTTCAACACCGGCGATCTGTTGCGCAGCATCGGCTTTGGCCATGCGCAGTTCGTCGACCGCCTGGGCGATACCTATCGCTGGAAGGGCGAAAACGTCTCCACCACCGAGGTGGAAAACATCTTCATGCAACACCCGCAGATCACCGAGGCGGTGGCCTACGGTGTGGAAATCGCCAACACCAACGGGCGGGCCGGGATGGCGGCGATTACCCCGACCGAATCCCTGGCAACCCTGGATATGCAGGCATTGCTGCAGTTCGCCCAGAGTCAGATGCCAGCCTATGCGGTGCCGCTGTTCCTGCGGGTCAAGGTGAAGATGGAAACCACCGGCACCTTCAAGTATCAGAAAGTGCGGCTCAAGGAAGAGGCGTTCGACCCGGCCAAGGTCGGTGATGACCCACTGTATGCCTGGCTGCCGGGCACTGATGCCTATGTTCCGGTGACCGGGCAGGTGTTGGCGGATATTCAGGGTGGAAAATATCGCTACTGACGGTATGTGATAGGGCACGACTATCGCGGCCTTCGGCAAAAAAGGGATGACAGGCGTACGGTTGCTCGGGAAACTGACGGCCTTACGAAACACCTTACAGGGAGCCGCAGATGTCAGATCAAGCCAAACAAATGACCGAAGAAGAAGCCGCCGAATTTGCCGAGCAGGTCTTCGACGTAGCTCGCCGGGGCGATGCCGCCATGTTGGCGGCACTGTTGGCCAAGGGCTTGCCGGTCAATCTGCGTAACCACAATGGCGATACCTTGTTGATGTTGGCGGCCTATCACGGGCATGCCGAGGCGGTGAAAGTGTTGCTGGAGTTCAAGGCCGACCCGCAGATGGCCAACGACAAAAACCAGTTGCCCATCGCCGGTGCTGCGTTCAAGGGCAACCTTGAGGTGGTCAAGGCGCTGATCGAAGGTGGCGCCCCGGTTGAAGGGGCATCTGCCGATGGCCGCACGGCACTGATGATGGCGGCGATGTTCAATCGCACCGAAATGGTCGAGTACCTGCTCAGCGTGGGGGCCAACCCCAAGGCTACGGATGCCCAGGGTGTAACCGCCCTGGTGGCCGCCCAGACCATGGGTGCTGTGGATACGACGGCGCAGTTGCAAAAACTGGTGTAGGCTTTGCGCCCTCAAAATCAGCCTCGCCACAGGATTCGCCCATGAACACCGCGCTCGTCGAACTCATCACTAAAATCAGTTCCGGTTGCCTGGGTGACGCCGAGATCGTGCAGATCGCCGACGAAGCCACCCAGGCCTACGCCGATGCCGAGGGATTTCTGGCGGCCAACCCTGATATCAACTACGACGACACCTTCCCCATCCCCCTGGGTGAGTGGATTGTGGTGGGTAGCCTGCCGGAAACGGTGCTGTTCCAGGCCGATACCTACCAGGAACTGTTCGCCCAGATCGTCGCGTCCTTTGGCCCCAGCGTTGCGTTCAACCTCAAGCCCAAGCAACTGGCCAAGACCGAGGCGCTGACTGCGCTCAATCGGATCCAGATCCAACTCGGCGCCATGAACCCGGAAAGCGGCGGTTATACGCTGATGAATTTCAGCCAGTTGCTCGATGACGAAATCCAGGCGGTATTGGTGTATGGCAACGACGTACCACGGGTGCTGGAGTTGTGTGCCGAAGTCGGGATCAAGGGTGAGCCGTCCCTGGAGGCCCTGCGCATTGCATTGCACGTCTGAAATAAAACGGAACCCTCGCCAGGGCTGGCTATCCTAAGCAGGCAAGCCCTCACTTAGGAGCGACACCATGGGTTCCACATTTAACAGCCTGATCGGGTTGATCATCCTGGCGCTGGATATCTGGGCGATCATCAACGTCTTCAAAAGCGGCGCCGGGACCGGGGCCAAAGTGTTGTGGATCCTGTTGATCCTGTTCCTGCCGGTGCTGGGCCTGATTATCTGGGCCATTGCCGGGCCACGGGGCAATGTGCGGATCTGACCGACACACTCCATTTTTCGAGTGAGCACAGTAAATGTGGGAGCAAGCCCGCTCCCACAATTGCTTCTCCTGTGTTCTGAAGATTTGTGTGTCGAGATATTCGCTGGACAAAATTTTCACACTTCATCCAAGACAATTCCCCCGCTTTATTTTCCTGTCACGGCCCGTGTGTGCCGCCAGGAGCCCTGCGCGATGAGTAATCAATAGCGTTGCCGACGTTGATCGGGCACCATCTGCCCACCGCGTAATACCTGGACCCTGCGCCTTCATTGGCCGGGGCAGGACGCCGCTGCATTATTTCGCAACTTAAACTTCCAATGGGTCCTCAAACAACATGGCAAACCCGGACGCCCTGAATCAGCAGCGAGCTTCTAATCGCTTGCTGCAACCCACCGTCAAATCCCACCTGGCCTACACGCTGCTTTGTGCCCTGGTCATGATGGTGATGCTCTCCCTGCTGCGCCTCGGGCTGTTGGTGTACAACAGCGACATGATGCTCGATACCCCGGCCTCGACGTTCCTTGAAGCGTTCGTCAATGGCCTGCGCATGGACTTGCGTCTGGTGGTGTACCTGAGCATTCCGCTGATCCTGGCCCTGTTCAGTGTGCGCGCCATGGCTGCCCGCGGGTTCTTCCGGTTGTGGCTGACCGTGGTCTCCAGCATCGCGCTGTTCCTTGGCCTGATGGAGATGGACTTCTACCGCGAGTTCCACCAGCGCCTCAACGGCCTGGTCTTCCAGTACGTCAAGGAAGATCCGAAAACCGTGATGAGCATGCTCTGGTACGGCTTCCCGGTGGTGCGCTACCTGCTGGGTTGGGCGGTCGGTACGTTTATCCTGAGCATCGCCTTCAAGGGCGCCGACCGCGCGACGCGCCCGCGTGGCCCGTTCAGCGGTGGCACCGTCGGCACTCGCCAGGTTGCCCCGTGGTACAGCCGCATTGCGGTGTTCGTGGTCTGCCTGCTGATCGCCGTGGTCGCCGCACGCGGCACCCTGCGCCAGGGCCCGCCGATGCGTTGGGGTGACGTGTACACCACCGACTCCAACTTCGCCAACCACCTGGGCCTCAACGGTACGCTGTCGCTGATCGGTGCGGCCAAGGCGCGTTTCTCCGAGCATCGCGAGAACGTCTGGAAAGCCACCCTGGAGCAACCGCTGGCCACCCAGACCGTGCGCGACATGCTGGTACTGCCGGACGAGAAACTGGTGGATACCGACACTGCCGCCGTGCGCCGTGACTTCACGCCACCGGCCGAGAAGACCCTGCCGATCAAGAACGTCGTGGTGATCCTGATGGAAAGCTTCGCCGGTCACTCGGTGGGCGCGTTGGGCAGCAACGGCAAGATCACGCCGTACTTCGATGAGTTGACCAAGGAAGGCCTGCTGTTCGACCGTTTCTTCTCCAATGGCACCCATACCCACCAGGGCATGTTCGCCACCATGGCGTGCTTCCCGAACCTGCCAGGCTTCGAATACCTGATGCAGACCCCGGAAGGCAGCCACAAGCTGTCGGGCTTGCCGCAATTGCTCAGCGCCCGTGATTTCGACGACGTGTATGTCTACAACGGCGACTTCGCCTGGGATAACCAGTCGGGCTTCTTCAGCAACCAGGGCATGACCAACTTCATTGGCCGCAACGACTTCGTCGACCCGGTGTTCTCCGATCCGACCTGGGGCGTGTCCGACCAGGACATGTTCGACCGTGGCCTGCAAGAGTTGAAGGCGCGCGAAGGCGGCAAGCCGTTCTACGCACTGCTGCAAACCCTGTCCAACCATACGCCGTATGCCTTGCCGACACCGTTGCCAGTCGCGCCGGTCACTGACCGTGGCCGCCTCAACGAGCATTTGACGGCCATGCGCTACTCCGACTGGGCCTTGGGCCAGTTCTTCGAGAAGGCCCGCAAGGAGCCGTACTTCAAGGACACCCTGTTTGTGATCGTCGGCGACCATGGTTTTGGTAACGAGCAACAGATCACCGAAATGGACCTGGGCCGTTTCAACGTGCCATTGCTGTTGATCGCACCGGGCATGCAAGACAAGTTCGGCGTGCGTGACCACACCGTGGGTACGCAGATCGATATCGTGCCGACCATCATGGGTCGCCTGGGCGGTGAAACCCGTCACCAGTGCTGGGGCCGTGACCTGCTCAATTTGCCGGAAGGCGACAAGGGCTTTGGCGTGATCAAGCCATCGGGCAGCGACCAGACCGTGGCCTTGCTCACCGCTGACCGCGTGTTGGTACTGCCCAAGGAAATGCCACCGAAACTGTGGCAATACGAACTGGGTGCCAACCCTACCGGCAAGGTGATCCCTGAGTCGGCGGATGAGGCGCAACTTAAGCAGAAACTTGAGTCGTTCCTGCAAACTGCTACCAAGAGCCTGTTGGATAACACCGCAGGCGTGGTAGACGGCAAGCCGGACTAATCGGCGCCAATAAAAAAGAGGCCTTCTTCAAGGCCTCTTTTTTTTGCATCTTTTTCTGTAGGAGCGAGCTTGCTCGCGAAGAACTCAGAGCCAGCACGTTTATCCTGAAGAAACGCATTGCCTGGGTGTTCTTCGCGAGCAAGCTCGCTCCTACAGTTATGGGTTACAGCCGTTATATCTTGCCCAGCAGCAACAGGATCAACAGCACCACCAGCACCGTACCGAGAATGCCCGATGGCCCATAACCCCAGTTGCGTGAGTGCGGGAACACCGGCAGGCCGCCGACCAGCAGGAGGATCAGAACAATGATAAGAATGAGGCTCATAGTGTGTTTTCCTTATTCGTCTTCTGAGAAATACCTGAGTATCAAGTGATAGCGCCGGTCATTTAAAACGGCGGCCTTAATTGATCCGACTCCTGCACTTTGCAGAAAATTCCCTGTTTTTTTAACTCGATTTGGCTACTGGTTTATTTCTTTTTTAATTGTTGTGCTGCTTCGCACTTAGTTTGAAAAGATTGAACTTACCCCGTGCTCCGGCATCCGACCGGGCCTTTGGTTTGCTTCGGGCATTCAGCAACTTGATGGTGCATGGGTCGGTGAATAACCTTCGCTACACTGGCGCGTACTTCTTCCCTGAACCACAAGGCTACTTCCTATGCAAAATCGCATGATGATCACCGGCGCTGGATCTGGCCTGGGTCGCGAAATCGCTCTGCGCTGGGCCCGGGAGGGCTGGCAACTGGCCTTGTCGGACGTCAGCGAGCCGGGCTTGCAGGAAACCCTGGCGCTGGTGCGCCAGGCCGGTGGCGACGGGTTTATCCAGCGGTGTGATGTGCGTGACTACAGCCAGCTCACGGCCTTTGCCCAGGCCTGCGAAGTCAAGCTGGGCGGTATCGATGTGATCGTCAACAACGCCGGGGTTGCCTCCGGTGGGTTCTTCAGCGAATTGTCCCTGGAAGACTGGGACTGGCAGATCGCAATCAACCTCATGGGCGTGGTCAAGGGCTGCAAGGCTTTCCTGCCGCTGCTGGAAAAGAGCAAGGGCCGCATCATCAACATCGCTTCCATGGCCGCCTTGATGCAAGGCCCGGCCATGAGCAACTACAACGTGGCTAAGGCCGGCGTGGTGGCGCTCTCGGAAAGCCTGCTGGTGGAGCTCAAGCAACAGGAGGTCGGGGTACACGTGGTTTGCCCGTCGTTCTTCCAGACCAACCTGCTGGATTCGTTCCGTGGCCCGACGCCTGCGATGAAGGCCCAGGTCGGTAAATTGCTGGAAAGCTCGCCGATCAGTGCGGCAGACATTGCCGATTACATCTACCAGCGTGTGGCCGAGGGTGAGTTCATGATCCTGCCCCACGAGCAAGGGCGGATGGCCTGGGCACTGAAGCAGAAAAATCCGCAGTTACTGTATGACGAGATGACCAGCATGTCGGAGAAAATGCGCGCCAAGGCACAGTCGGTCAAAGGCTGATGGATATAAACAGTGTGTTTATATTTTTGCGGTTCTGCTTGGCTATTTGATATTTGTCTGTCAGTAAAACAAACCCTAGGTTGTAGGGAGGATCTGTTTATTTGGCAGGCCATTGATGGCTCGTAGGGGAGGGAGCATGGTCGACGTCCGGTAATTTTCCAAAGGACATACACCATGCTGGTACTTAGCCGCGCGGTAGGCGAAATCATTTCCATCGGTGACCACATCACCCTGCGGATCCTGGAGGTCAACAACCTCCAGGTGAAACTCGGCGTGCAAGCGCCGACAGGGGTCAACGTGCACCGGGCGGAGGTCTATGAAAGGATCCGCCACCAGCAGGCAAACCCGGTATCCGTGCCTAATCCCTAGTCAAACAGGTGCTTGGGCACATCGTGCTTGAGCATCAATTGGCACTGTTCACTCTCAGGGTCGAAAACGATCAGCGCCTGGCCCTTGGTCAACGCCTGGCGTACGCGCAATACGCGGGTTTCCAGGGGCGTGTCGTCGCCGTTATCGGTGCCGTCGCGGGTCACGAAGTCTTCGATGAGGCGTGTCAGGGTGTCGACTTCAAGTGCATCGTGGGGAATCAGCATACAAGCCTCAAATGATTGATCCCGGCGATGCTACTGTGCCGGGATCATTGTTGCCAGCTTCAGGATTTCTGCCCGACCAGGCTGTCTACCGAGGGCACGCGGGTATCGCTCTCCATTTGTGTTTCGTGTTCCAGCTGATGACTGAAGCGGTCCAGGGATCCCTGGGCCGGTTGGGCATCGCTGGCAAACACCGGCGGGCTGAGGATGTAGGCGCCCAGCAGGCGACTCAAGGCTGCCAGGCTGTCGATATGGGTGCGCTCGTAGCCGTGGGTTGCATCGCAGCCGAAGGCCAGCAGCGCGGTGCGGATATCGTGGCCGGCGGTGACGGCCGAATGGGCATCACTGAAGTAATAGCGAAACAGGTCACGCCGTACCGGCAAATCGTTATCTGCCCCCAGGCGCAGCAAGTGTCGGGACAGGTGATAATCGTAAGGACCACCAGAATCCTGCATCGCCACGCTCACCGCATGTTCACTGGAGTGCTGGCCGGGGGCGACCGGTGCAATGTCGATGCCGACGAATTCACTGACATCCCAGGGTAATGCGGCCGCCGCGCCACTGCCGGTTTCCTCGGTGATGGTGAACAGCGGGTGGCAGTCGATCAGCAACGGTTCACCACTGTCGACGATAGCCTTGAGCGCCGCCAGCAAGGCGGCGACCCCGGCTTTGTCATCCAGGTGACGGGCGCTGATATGGCCGCTCTCGGTGAATTCCGGCAGCGGGTCGAAGGCCACGAAATCACCGACACTGATCCCCAGGGAATCGCAATCGGCACGGGTGGCGCAGTAGGCGTCCAGCCGCAGTTCGATATGGTCCCAACTGATTGGCATTTCATCCACGGCGGTATTGAACGCGTGTCCGGAAGCCATCAGCGGCAGGACGCTGCCACGGATCACGCCATTGTCGGTGAACAGGCTGACGCGGCTGCCTTCGGCAAAACGGCTGGACCAGCAACCGACGGGGGCCAGGGTCAGGCGGCCATTGTCCTTGATCGCCCGCACGGCGGCGCCGATGGTGTCCAGGTGCGCGGAAACGGCGCGGTCCGGGCTGTTTTGCTGGCCCTTGAGGGTGGCGCGGATCGTGCCGCGCCGGGTCATTTCAAAGGGGATGCCGAGTTCTTCCAGGCGCTCGGCGACGTAACGCACGATGGTGTCGGTAAACCCGGTGGGGCTGGGGATGGCGAGCATTTCCAGCAGCACTTTGTGCAGGTAGTTGAGATCCGGTTCGGGGATGGTTCGGGTCATAAGGGGTCCTTGGCTGCAAGTTTCAGGCTGCAAGCTGCAAGATAAATAGGGGCTGCTTTATTCTTGCGGCTTGCAGCTTGTCACTTGCAGCTTTTCACTATGTGGAAACAACAGATCCACGAATTTCTCCGCAGTCGGTTGCGGTTCATGATTGGCCAACCCAGCACGCTCATTGGCCTCGATAAATACGTACTGCGGCTGGTCGGCGGCCTGCACCATCAAGTCCAGGCCCACCATGGGAATATCGAGGGCACGGGCCGCGCGGATGGCGGCATCCACCAGCGTGGGGTGCAGGATTGCGGTGACATCTTCCAGGCAACCGCCGGTGTGCAGGTTGGCGGTGCGCCGTACCGCGAGCACTTCACCGCAAGGCAAGAGGCTGTCGTAGTCATATCCCGCGGCCTTCAGGGTGCGCAGGGTTTCGTCGTCCACCGGGATCTTGCTCTCGCCGTCTGTGGCAGACTGGCGACGCCGGCTCTGGGCCTCGATCAGGGCCCCGATCGAGTGCTTGCCATCACCGATCACCTGCGCCGGGCGACGGATCGCGGCGGCCACCACTTCGAAACCAATCACCAGGATGCGCAGGTCCAGGCCCTCGTGAAAGCTTTCCAGCAACACCCGTGAGTCGAACTGGCGCGCCGCTTCGACGGCGCGTTGCACTTCTTCGATGGTCTGCAAGTCCACGGCCACGCCCTGGCCCTGTTCCCCGTCCAGCGGCTTGACCACGATGCGCCGGTGTTCGTCGAGAAACTCCAGGTTATCGTCGGCGCTGGCCGCCAGTTGTTGCGACGGCAATTGCAAACCGGCGGCGCTCAATGCCTTGTGGGTCAGGCTCTTGTCCTGGCACAAGGTCATGCTGATCGCGCTGGTCAGGTCGCTCAATGACTCGCGGCAGCGCACCCGGCGCCCGCCATGGCTGAGGGTAAACAGCCCGGCATCGGCGTCATCTACCTGGACGTCGATCCCGCGCCGGTGGGCCTCCTCGACAATGATCCGCGCATAGGGGTTGAACCCGGCCTGTGGCCCCGGCCCAAGGAACAGCGGCTGGTTGATGCCGTTCTTGCGCTTGATGGCGAAGGTGGCGAGGGCGCGAAAGCCGAGCTTGGCGTAGAGGCTTTTAGCCTGGCGATTGTCGTGCAATACCGACAGGTCCAGGTAACTCAGGCCACGGCTCATGAAGTGTTCGATGAGGTGGCGTACCAGCACTTCACCGACCCCCGGCCGCGAGCATTGCGGGTCCACGGCCAGGCACCAGAGGCTGCTGCCGTTCTCCGGATCATGGAAGGCCTTTTGATGATTAAGGCCCATGACGCTGCCGATCACTGCACCGCTGTCTTCATCTTCGGCCAGCCAGTACACCGGGCCGCCTTGATGGCGCGGGGTCAACAGGTTGGCGTCCACCGGCAACATGCTGCGCCCCTGGTACAGGCGATTGACGGCCTGCCAGTCGGCTTCGCTCTGTACGCGGCGAATGCGAAAGCCACGAAACACCCGGGTCGCCGGGCGGTAGTCGGTGAACCACAGGCGCAAGGTGTCGGAGGGATCGAGGAACAACTGTTGCGGATCAATCCCGAGGATCTGCTGGGGCGCGGCCACATACAGGGCGATATCCCGTTCCCCCGGCTGCTCGTTGAGCAACTCCAGGGCCAGGCTCGCCGGGTCGGGGAAGGTATGCCCAATCAACAGGCGGCCCCAGCCGCAATGCACGGCGATGGGTTGCGCGCTGGGCTCGCTGCCGTCTTCGGCGAAGCGCGCCTGCAGGCGCTCGTAGGACGGCGCCTGGCCGCGCAGCAGGCGTTGGTTGTAGGCCGTGGCGTGAGGTTTCATCAATCAGATTCCTTGTTCGCTGAGCCACAGGTTCAGCGCTGCCAATTGCCACAATTTGGAGCCGCGCAACGGCGTCAGTTGCCCTTGCGGGTCCGTGAGCAGGCGGTCGAGCATCGCCGGGTTGAACAGGCCACGATCCTGGCTCGGGTCCAGCAGCAGGTCGCGCACCCAGTTGAGGGTATCGCCCTGCAAGTGCTTGAGGCCGGGCACCGGAAAGTAGCCTTTCTTGCGGTCGATGACCTCGCTGGGGATCACCCGGCGCGCGGCTTCCTTGAGCACTTGCTTGCCGCCGTCCGGCAGTTTGAATTGACCCGGCACACGGGCCGACAGCTCCACCAGGCGGTAGTCGAGAAACGGCGTACGCGCTTCCAGGCCCCAGGCCATGGTCATGTTGTCCACACGCTTGACCGGGTCGTCCACCAACATCACCGTGCTGTCCAGGCGCAGGGCTTTGTCCACGGCGGCAGTCGCGCCGGGTTGTGCGAAATGTTCGCGCACGAAGTCGCCGGCGGCGTCATTGGCGGTCAGCCATTGCGGCGCGACGGTGGCCGCGTAGTCGTCGTAGCTGCGGTCGAAGAATGCTTCGCGATAAGCCGCGTACGGGTCGCTGGCGCCGTCCACCTGTGGGTACCAGTGGTAACCGGCGAACAACTCATCGGCGCCTTGGCCGCTTTGTACTACCTTGCAATGCTTGGCCACTTCCCGGGACAACAGGTAGAAGGCGATGCAGTCATGGCTGACCATCGGCTCGCTCATAGCGCGGAATGCGGCGGGCAGTTGTTCGATGATTTCGCTTTCGGCGATGCGCAACTGGTGGTGCTCGGTAGCGTAGTGTTTGGCGATCAAATCCGAATACTGGAACTCATCGCCACGCTCGCCCCCGGCATCTTCAAAGCCGATGGAGAAGGTCGACAGATCCTGCACGCCGACTTCGCGCAACAGGCCCACCAGCATGCTCGAATCCACACCGCCGGAAAGCAGCACGCCGACATCCACCGCTGCGCGTTGGCGAATGGCCACGGCTTCGCGGGTGCTGTCCAGCACGCGGTCGGTCCAGTCTTCCAGGGTCAGGTTTTGTTCATCGTCGCGGGGGCCATAGGGCAGGGTCCACCAGGTTTTCTGCTCGGTGTTGCCGTCTGCGTCGATGCGCATCCAGGTGGCTGGCGGCAGCTTTTCGATGCCCGCCAGCAAGGTGCGCGGTGCGGGCACCACGGCATGGAAGTTCAGGTAGTGATTGAGCGCCACCGGATCGAGGAGCGGGTTGATGTCACCGCCCTTGAGCAGCGCCGGCAACGCCGAGGCAAAACGCAGGCGCTGGCCGGTGCGCGACAGGTACAAGGGTTTGACGCCCAGGCGGTCGCGGGCGATGAACAGGCGCTGGCTGTCGCGCTCCCAGATGGCAAAGGCAAACATGCCATTGAGCTTGGGCAGCAAGGCTTCGCCCCAGGCGTGATAGCCCTTGAGCAGCACTTCAGTGTCACCACCGGAATAAAAGGCATAGCCCAATGCTTCAAGCTCGGTGCGCAGTTCCGGGAAGTTGTAGATCGCGCCGTTGAAGGCCAGGGATAGGCCCAGTTGGGCGTCGACCATCGGTTGGGCGGAGCCGTCCGACAGGTCCATGATTTTCAGGCGGCGATGGCCCAGGGCAATCGGCCCTTGGGCATGGAAGCCCCACGCATCAGGTCCGCGTGGTGCCAAGTGATGGGTGATTCGTTCCACCGCTGCCAGGTCGGCAGGTTGATGATCGAAACGCAGTTCTCCAGCTAGTCCGCACATAAATTCCTTACCGGTTTTTCCGTTGGGGAGGGATAAAAATGCACGCGCCAAAACGGCGGGTACCTAGGGACTGACCCGAGGCTGTTAGTGGAGTTTTAGATCAATACGTTATATGGCAAACGGCCGCTCCCCTTCGCCACAGACCCTGCGGGCTGTGCAGCGTGGGTGCAGCGGGGAGGAATTAGGTCAACGTGATATGCAAATAGTGGGGGCGCTCCGATCGGAAGGACCCCAGCTATGGCGGGTTGAGGGGCCGCTCACTGAGGCTTTTTTGCCACATTGCTGCGAATCAATGCGCGCACGGCAAAGCGATTCGGGTGACAGGCCTCAGCCACGCTGCGGGGCAGGGGCAGTGGTTCATTGTCCAGCCATGCCGCCAGCAGTTCACCGGACAACGGTGCGGTGATCAGACCCCGTGAGCCGTGGCCACTGTTGACGTATAGACCGTCGAGCCACGGGCAGATGGCGTCCGGCGTGTGGCGGGCGTCCTTGCGCAGGCTGTCATAGGCTTGCGTAAACGCCTGGGGATCGACCAGTGGCCCGACAATCGGCAAGTAGTCCGGGCTGGTGCAGCGAAAGGCCGCCCGACCTTCCAACGCTTGCGGGGCCAATGTGGCAGCGTGCAGGCGCTGGGCCAGGTCCGGGGAAATTTCCTGCAGCAGCTGCAAGTTGCCGGCGTGCTCGGCGGCGGTGGGGGCCAGGTCATCGCTCTTGAAATCAAAGCTGGCGCCCAGGGTATGTTCGCCCAGGCGTGGTGGTGCAACGTAACCTTCGGCGCACACCACCGTGGCCAATGCTGCGCTCTCGGCAGTCTGCGGCAACCGGGTGATTTGCCCGCGAATGCGCTTGAGGGGCAGTTCGGCGCTGGCGGCAAAGCGCTTGACCTCGGCGGCCCCGGCCAGTACCACCACGGGCGCGCTGGCCAGTAGTACTTCACCGTCCCAGGCCTGCCATTGGCCGTCGACTTTGCGCAGCTTGAGCACTTCATGATGAACATGCACCGTGATGCCCGGCTGGCGCGCCTGCCACTCACAGAGAGCGGGCGGATGAACCCAGCCACCCTCGGGGAAAAACAGCCCGCCATGGTCCAGGCCAACCCCGGCCCGGGCCTGTGCCTGGTCCTTATCCAGCAGATGCAGCAAGTCAGGGGGGAACGCTTCGGCCAGTTGCACCTGGCGTTCGGTTTCCTTGGCATTGAACGCCAGTTGCAGGACGCCGCAACCGTCCCAGTCCACGCTGCGTTGCAGGTGCTCCAGCAGGCGACGGGTATGCCCGAACCCGCTGACAATCATCTGCGACAACGCCGTACCGTGCGCCGACAGCTTGAGATAAAGCACCCCTTGCGGGTTGCCAGAGGCTTCTTGAGCGAGGCCTTGATGACGCTCCAGCAGACTGACTTGCCAGCCCCGTGCCGCGAGGCTGGCCGCGCTCGCGCATCCGGCCAGGCCGCCGCCGATCACCAGGGCACGGCGCTCGCCGCCGAGCACGGGCGGTCGGGCGAACCAGGGTTTGCTGCTGGCGGGTACCGGCGTTTCGGCCGGCCAGCCGAGGAACTCACCCCGCAGGATTTCCCACTTGTGGCCGATGCCTGGCGTGCGTTTCATCTTGAACCCGGCACCATTGAGCAGGCGCCGCACCCAGCCGGTGCTTGTAAAGGTGCTGATGGTCGAGCCCGGGGCTGCCAGCCGCGCCAGTTCGGCGAACAGTTCGGCAGTCCACATGTCAGGGTTTTTCGCCGGTGCGAAACCATCAAGAAACCAGGCGTCGACCTGCGCGTCCAATTGCGGCAGTTGTTCCAGTGCATCTCCGACCAACAGCGTCAATGTGACGCGCCCGTGATCCAGCACAAGGCGCTGGAAACCTTGATGAATAGCGATGTACTGCGCGAGCAATTGATCGGCCAGTGGCTTGAGTTCCGGCCAGAGGGCGAGCGCGCGTTGCAGGTCGGCGTGGCTCAGCGGGTACTTTTCCACACTGACAAAATGCAGGCGCGCACCTGCTACCGCATGCTGTTCAAACAGCTGCCAGGCACACAGGAAATTGAGCCCGGTGCCAAACCCCGTTTCTCCGATGATAAGCCGCCCGCCCACGGGCAGCGCGGCAAAGCGCTCCTGCAGACGGTTCTGCTGGAGGAACACGTAGCGGGTTTCTTCCAGGCCCGACAGGTCGGAGAAATACACGTCGTCGAACACCCGCGAGCGCGGGCGTCCCTGGTCGTCCCAATCAAGCTGGGCATTTGGCAGTACGGGGTTCATGGGCAACTCGGCCAAGACAAGGCGGCCATTCTAGCCGATACCGGAGCATGCGATTGATCCACGGTTGCCCGTGTCGAAATAATGGCGGTAGCCCATTAGTTCTTACATGGAAAAAGCCACCGAAATACCACGTTGATTGATTAACTATCAGCGTTAATTCAACGCCTTGCACCGGGGTATCGTTAACGCTTGATTATTGGGCAATAAAGGATATTGCTGATGCAGGCACAGGATGATTTGACTAAGACATGTACTCAATTGACGCAGCAACAATTGCAAGCTGCCTTGTTGGAAATGACGGGCGATCTAGCCAAGGCCGATGTGCTGCAAAAGCGCCTGCCGGGCTGGATGATCAATGCCCCGAAAGGTTTGCTGGAAGCGCTGGAAAAGGATGCTGAGCGGGTCGAAGAGGCCAGGACTGCGGTCGACGGCCGTTTGAGGCGATTACGGTCGCTGGATGAGTTTTGCAGTGGGCACTTGAAGGCGTACTGCCAGAAAAAGTGGCAGGTAACGGTGGACCCCAAAAAGGATCTTTTTGTCTATGCCACCTACGAATACCAAAAAGCAGTCCTTCCGTTGGAATATGAGAGAAGCCTCAAGCTGGAACGGCAGAGCTTGTTGCACATGGCGCTGCAGAATTTTTCCGAGGAAGAGGCGCGAGCGGGGCATTACTCAGAGGAGTCGGGGCTGCAAGCCGGATCAGCCCCCTATGCAGCTATCGCGGTCTCTGCGCATGAGTTTGCCAAGGGTTGCAGGGAGCTGGATCTTGGTCGGCTGTATCAGCAGCACATCGCTGAAGTATTTCACCTGGATATTGGCGAGACCGCTGATGGGCCCTACGTCAACGGGGCAGCGGTTGATATTGGTTGGATGAAAACCCTGGACGTAAGAATCGACGCGCATATCGCCTGCATGCGTGGCGATATCACCCAGGACTCCTACGCCATGCTATGCACGCTGCTTGATCGGAACATGACTCCCGCCCAGGCCAAAGACCTGTTGTTTCAGGGGCGCCCGGTCCTCTGGCAAGGCTTGAATGCACTCGACTGTTGCCTGTGGAGTGTCGTGGTGTTCTCGGGACGGCCGATCGGGGATTACCCGGAAGAACCCTGCGTGGTCTATATGCCCAATGAGCCCAAACGACCGTTCTTTGAGTATCCCTCGCTCAATGACTTCAAGGTCTATCTGGATCTGAAGCTGGAAGTCTCCACCTATCGCACATTCTTTACCGGTTACCTGGGGGAGGTTGACCGGCTGGTTTTTTTCAGTCGGTTTGGGGAGCACCGTACGCTGGGTGTGCTGGCGGCCAAGCCCATAACGACCAGCTTGGCGCTCCACTTTTTTGCCACTTACGTGGGCAAGTTGCAAATCGACGCGAGGACACTGGCGGTACCGGTGGTAGATGTCGATGAGGACGTCCGCAAGCAGCGCTTGCTGGAGTACCTTGATGCCGGTTTGACGCTGCTCAACCTCGCGGGCTTTGTCGTCCCAGCGTTGGGATTGCTGATGACGGGGGTGGCGGTGGGGCAGATGCTTGGCGAGGTGTATGAGGGCATTGAGGACTGGCGTCGCGGTGACAAGGTAGAGGCGCTCAAACAGTTGGGTGCTGTGGCGGAGAGCCTCACGTCGATGGTGTTGTTCGCGGCGGGGGCCAAGGTGGTCGGTAAGGTTTTGAAGCGCGCCCGACAGGGCATTGAGGGCTACTTCCAGGAACTGGAGGCCATACGTTTAGACGACGGTAACCTACGGCTATGGCGCCCCGACATACTGCCGTACGCCCATGATCAGCACCTCGTCGAGAATAGGGTTGCCGATGCGGAAGGCATTTATAAAGTAGGTGGTCATTCCTACGTAAAGGTCAATGGTTTCGTCCATCAGGTTTCGTTTGATCCAAAGCTGGGTCAGTGGCGGGCTAACCCCGCTGTGAGGCAGACGGCCTATCGTCCGGCAATGCTGCACAACGGTGAGGGCGCTTGGCGTTTTTCATTTGAGAGGCCTGAGACGTGGGAGGATGAAGGGTATCTCTTTTCACGCCTGGAACCCGCGAGTCGTCACCCGGTGCTGGATTCGCGCAAGTTGCAACTGGTCAAGTCCATCATGGACAAGCCCCACCGATGGGGTTACCACCTGGCTCAGGAATGCCTTCCCTTTCCCGCACGGTTTCGTGATTTATACGAGCGTTTCAGGCTGGAGCACTCCATTCGTGACCTGATCTGGCTGTTGGAGCGCAGTGTTTACCTCAATGCTGAAAGTGCGATCTTGCAGATGCACGCTTTGCCCTTGTTGTCGGGTTGGCCTAAGGGCCGTTATTTCGAAGTGCTTGACGCCCAGGGAGGCGTCAAGGCGCGTTACCCCTCCACCGGGTTTATTGACGATGTCAGGCAGCGATTGACCATCACCGAGAAAGCTGTGTCCGAGGGGAAGGTGTTTGATGTGTTGTTGTCCCGGTTGGATGAGCAGCAAAAAATCGGGCTGTTGGGGGAAGGCATTACTGCCAATCAGGAGCACGCTGTATTGGCGCGCCAATTGCTTGAGCACCTCAAGGCTGATCGTAAACCGCTGTTTGAGCAGTTGTATCAGTCCTATGACGGGCCGGTGCCACAGGAGTGGGAGTTGCTCAGGAAGACGTATCCGCAATTGCCCTATCGAGTCATGCGGGAGGTGATGGCTGAGGCGTCCTCGGTGGAGAGGGAATCTCTGCGTGACAAGCAGCGTGTTCCCATGGGGCTGGCCGAATCGGTGCGATATGCACTCGAAGAACAGCGCCTGGATCGCGCCCTTGCCGGTTTTGAACAGCCGGAGTTGGCTGGCCTCGACACGCAGTGTCTCGCGGTTCGCATGTTGCCGCGCGTAGACGGGTGGGATAAGTCGCTACGACTGGAGTTACGCCAGGATTCTCCACAGGGTGACTTATTGGCCCTTGGTGCGATTGAGAGTGCCAGCGTGCGTCGGGTTGTGGTCAGGTCCACAGCAGGCTTTGAGCCGTTCGATGACAACGCTGTGAGTAGGGGGGATGTTCAGTCAGGTCCGGACGGGTTTTTCGAGACGATCCTGGGCACGCTGGAGGACAGGCAGCGGGCGACCTTGAAACTGCCTTTGGAAGGGACCGAAAGCGGCTGGAGGCTGCGACGTATGGTTGCCGACCGGGCTCAGAGTGAACGTGATGTGGCGGCCGAGGCTTTCTCCACTAAGGCCCACGAGCCCCTGACAGTGGAAACACCTTGCCGGTTGGCGGATCCAGCGACCGGTTCGGCGGCGCAATCCTCTGCGCTGGTGCGCAAAGTGAAGAAGATTTATCCGCTGCTCAGTGACGAGCAAGCGTTTGACCTTCTCCAGTCGGTGTCAGGTGTCGATGAGCTTTCCCGGGCCAAGGCCGTTGCTCGTATGGAGGATGACCTGGGTCATCTGCGGGCAATCCTCAAGCACTGGAAGAACAACGTTGGAGACCTGGAGACGCAACCGGGTTTCAGAGACATTCGGCAGAGCCGCCAGCAAGTGGCTGAGCGCATTGAAGCATGCTGGCGGCGCCAGGGTTTTGTACTTGATGAATTGCAGGTGCCCGTTTACGGTCTGACCCTGGACGGGATGCGTGTGGGCTCATTACCGAAACTGCCCCATGAAATTCGTTTTGATCATGTCCGGCAGTTGTCCCTCAAAAATATGCGCTTGGACGATGACGCTGCCTATTTCCTGAGGCACTTCAAGGGGCTTAGGCGCCTGGATCTGGACCGTAACAATCTGACCCGGCTACCGGAATATCTTTCCCGCATGCCTGAACTCGACAGTTTGTCGTTGCCTCACAACCAGCTTGCGCTGACCGAGTACACCCGAAAAAAACTGGCCGACATGACCACGTTGCGTCGGTTGGACATGAGCCACAACCCTGTTGAGGTGCACCTGGATGTCAGCAATATGCACGATTTGCATACATTGTTATTACAGGACACGAGGATTGTCGACCTGCCTATAGGGCTCGGGCGCCTGGCCCATTTGGAACAGGTGGATCTGCGCAATAACTGGATTACGGTGTTGCCCGACTGGGTATTCACCATAACGCGCGGTTTCAGCCAGGCGATCAACTTGGCTGGTAACCCATTGTCCGCCACAACGATGACTGCACTGGTCCGCTACCGAGACGAGATGGGTATTGGTATGGGCCTTGTGGATGACGATCAATCACGCTTTACCGAGTTGAGCGCCCGGGCGGCCTGGTTGCCGGACGAGGTGTCTGCTCAAGATGCCAACAAACGCACCCTTTGGGCGAACCTGCGCGATGACCCTGACTCGGCGCCGCTGTTTATATTACTGGCCAAGTTATCCGATACCGCCGACAGCCTTTACGTCCGTGAGGATTTGAGCCGCAGGGTCTGGGACGTCTTGCAGTCGACCCACGACAGCGTCGAACTCCGCGAGCAGGTCTTTCAACTGGCGGCTCAGCCGCCAAACAGTTCGGATCAGGCTGCAGAGACCTTCAGTCAGATAGAAGTCCTCAAGACGGTCAAGAATGCGACTCGTCAGGCCGGTCGCGGGCAAGGAAACACGGATGTGCTATTGACCTTGGGGCGTGGTTTGTTTCGCCTCAGTGAGCTGGAAAAAATTGCGGCACGCTATGCCGTCGAGCACTCCTCCGAGTATCCCTTGGAGGTCAGCCTGGCCTACCGAGTCGGGTTGGCCAAGAGCCTTCAGTTGCCGGGACAACCCAAGCACATGCAGTATGCTTCATTGGCCGACTTGACCAGTAGCGCTTTGGAGAGGGCGCGCGGACAGGTCCTCAAGGCCGAGTTATCCCCCGCGTTCTTGTGTTTTATTGCACAACTGTCTTTCTGGAAAGTCCATCTCAAACAGCAGTTTCCCCGTGAATTCGGATTGGTCACCGAACCGTTTGATGTGCAACAGCAGACGATCTTCGAGAACGGTCAAAACCTCACCGACGGGGAGTACCGCAGGCAAATAGAAGCCCTGCGTTCTCCTCGCCAGCAGGCGATAAACGAAGTACTGGAGCGCCTGACCCAGCAGATGATGAAGCACCAGGATCTGGGTATCTGTCATGTGTCTGAGGGCTGACCAACAAGCACGGCAATTGATCCACGGCAAGCCGTCTGGAATTGCTTGCCCGGCGTGCTGCCCAATCCGCTAGTCTTGATCCATCTTGGAAGGGAGTCGCCCATGTTCGAATCCGCAGAAATTGGTCACGCCGTCGATAAGGACACTTACGACGCTGAAGTCCCGGCGTTGCGTGAAGCCTTGCTGGAAGCACAGTTCGAGTTGCACCAGCAGGGACGCTTTCCGGTGATCGTGCTGATCAACGGCATCGAAGGGGCCGGCAAGGGCGAGACCGTCAAGCTGCTCAATGAATGGATGGACCCACGGCTGATCGAGGTGCGCACCTTCGACCAGCAGACCGACGAAGAATTGGCCCGCCCACCGGCCTGGCGCTATTGGCGGCAATTGCCGGGCAAGGGGCGCATGGGGGTGTTCTTCGGCAATTGGTACAGCCAGATGTTGCAGGCGCGCGTCCATGGTCAGATCAAGGACGCCCGCCTGGACCAGGCCATCGCCGGGGCCGAGCGCCTGGAGCAGATGCTCTGCGATGAAGGGGCGCTGATCTTCAAGTTCTGGTTCCACCTCTCCAAGAAGCAAATGAAGGCGCGGCTCAAGTCCTTGCAGGATGATCCGCTGCACAGTTGGCGCATCAGCCCGCTGGACTGGCAGCAGTCCGAGACCTACGACAAGTTTGTGCATTTCGGCGAACGGGTCTTGCGTCGCACCAGTCGCGACTACGCACCCTGGCACGTGATCGAAGGCGTGGATGCCCATTACCGTGGCCTGACGGTGGGCAAGATTCTTCTGGAAGGTTTGCAAAATGCCCTGAAGCTGGCCAAGGTCAAGGCCAGCGGAATTCACCCTGCGCCACTGCCGACTGCCGTCGATCAACGCAGCCTGCTCGATAGCCTGGACATGACCCAGCGCCTGGAGAAGGACGACTACGAGGAGCAGTTAATCACCGAACAGGCGCGGCTTTCCGGCTTGATGCGTGACAAGCGCATGCGCAAGCACGCGCTGGTCACCGTCTTTGAAGGTAACGATGCGGCGGGTAAGGGCGGGGCGATCCGTCGGGTGGCGGCGGCGCTGGATCCGCGCCAGTACCGCATCGTGCCGATTGCCGCGCCCACTGAAGACGAACGCGCCCAGCCGTACTTGTGGCGGTTCTGGCGGCAGATTCCGGCACGGGGCATGTTCACCGTGTTTGACCGCTCCTGGTATGGCCGCGTACTGGTGGAGCGGATCGAAGGCTTTTGCACCACGGCGGACTGGATGCGTGCTTACGCCGAAATCAACGATTTCGAGGAGCAACTGCGCGACGCCGGGGTGATCGTGGTCAAGTTCTGGCTGGCGATTGATAAGGACACCCAACTGGAGCGTTTCCAGGCCCGGGAAGAGATCCCGTTCAAACGCTTCAAGATCACCGAAGACGACTGGCGCAACCGCGACAAGTGGGATGCCTACCGGGCGGCCGTGGGTGACATGGTGGACCGCACCAGCACCGAGATTGCGCCCTGGACGTTGGTTGAGGCCAACGACAAGCGCTGGGCGCGGGTCAAGGTGCTGCGCACCATCAACCTGGCGTTGGAAGAGGCGTTTGCCAAGTCCGACAAGCACGACAAAAAGAAGAAGCACAAGTAGGAGCGAGCTTGCTCGCGAAAATCGTCAACGATAACGCGGGCATCCTGAATGAACGCGCAGCCCTTGCGTCTTTCGTCGGAACGCCGCCCGGAGCCAAGCTCGCTCCTACAGGGTTCGAGCCATGCTTTTGCATACGTCAGGTGAATGATCATCGCGATCACCCGGCGCTGGATCTATCCTCGATCTGTCTCCCAACAACGACAAGATTGAGGTAGTCCATGCGTGAAGTAGTGATCGTCGACAGCGTGCGAACCGGCCTGGCCAAGTCCTTTCGCGGCAAGTTCAACCAGACCCGTCCCGATGACATGGCGGCGCATTGCGTGAACGCGTTGCTGAGCCGCAATGGTCTCGACCCGGCCAGCGTCGAGGATTGCATTGTCGGCGCCGGTTCCAACGAAGGTGCCCAGGGTTACAACATCGGTCGCAACGTGGCAGTGCTGTCGCGCCTGGGCACCGGTACCGCGGGCATGACCCTCAACCGTTTCTGCTCCTCAGGGCTACAGGCGATTGCCATTGCGGCGAACCAGATCGCTTCCGGGTGCAGCGACATCATTGTCGCCGGCGGTGTCGAGTCCATCAGCCTGACCATGAAAAGCGTCAACACCGATAACCTGATCAACCCGCTGCTCAAGGAGCAGGTGCCGGGCATCTACTTCCCCATGGGCCAGACTGCCGAAATCGTCGCCCGGCGTTATAACGTCAGCCGTGAAGAGCAGGACCTGTACGCCCTGCAAAGCCAGCAGCGCACCGCCCAGGCCCAGGCCGACGGGCTGTTCGACGATGAAATCGTGGCCATGGCGGTCAAATACAAGGTTGAGGACAAGAACTCCGGTGAGGTGCAGATCCTTGACGGTGTGGTCGACCGTGATGATTGCAACCGTCCGGACACTACCCTGGCCAGCCTAAGTGGGCTCAAACCGGTGTTTGCCGAGGACGGCTCAGTGACGGCGGGCAACTCGTCGCAATTGTCTGATGGCGCGTCGATGACCCTGGTGATGAGCCTGGAAAAAGCCCTGGAGCTGGGTCTCAAGCCAAAGGCGTTTTTCCGCGGCTTTACCGTCGCCGGCTGCGAGCCGGACGAGATGGGCATCGGCCCAGTGTTCTCGGTACCCAAATTGCTCAAGGCCCGTGGACTGCAAGTGGCCGATATCGACCTGTGGGAACTCAACGAGGCATTTGCGTCCCAGTGCCTGTATGCGCGCAATCGCCTGGAGATCGACAATGCCAGGTACAACGTCAACGGCGGATCTATCTCGATTGGCCATCCGTTCGGCATGACCGGCTCGCGGCAGGTGGGGCATCTGGTGCGTGAGCTGCAACGGCGTAATTTGCGCTACGGTATCGTCACCATGTGCGTCGGCGGCGGGATGGGCGCCACCGGTTTATTCGAAGTCGTGCGCTAGTACATTGATAGTTTCCGCACTCCGGGTCGCTCGTATCCGGTGAAGATCCGAGGGGGAGTTTGCTCCCCCTTTGCATACCTGCTGTTTAGCAATCATCAGATCTTTCAGATTCGACTTTTTGCTTGTCTCCAGTTGCAGTCGTGTTTCATAGAGGTCTTAGTCGCCTCTCGTGCTTAATGAATTAATTATTGAGTGGCTTCCCTCTTGTAAATGTTGTTATTTTTTAGTGTGTGTAATCTGCTTCTTACGGATATGTGTGGCTATGAATTATTCTCATTAAATCACGCGTAGTCCAATTCCTTCAGCTACTTCTAAAGTTTTGGCAAAGTGCCATAAATTTCCTATGTCTTTTGGTGTAAAAGAGCTACGACATTAAGCGAAAAGGGTGGCTTCCTTATTCTTGTGGTAAGTGGAAACTTACCTGGCATTGGACAAGTTCTGACTTGCAATGCAAATAGTTGGAAAAGCCTGAAATAAAACAGTCGGCTAATGAGACTGGTTATGACCGCTTGTTTTATACGCCTTGCGCGCACCTGCGGTGGGGCTCCTTTAGTGACGTTTGTTTATGTGGGAATCTTTAAATGAAAGCAAAAATCAAAGCTGCGCTGTTATCTATCGGGTTGTTGGCGGGTTCGATCTCCATGGCTAATGCAGCGGATGGAACCGTTACGTTCTTGGGGTCGGTCCACTCGGGTGCCTGCTCTATTAAGCCTGACTCGGTAGATCAAACAATTCACCTAGGGGCGATCGCAAAACATCAGTTGCAATCGGGAGGCAAGTCTGAAGCCCGTCGTGTGCTTATAGAGCTTGAAGGCTGCAGTTTGTCTGACCTCACTGATAACACTGTGACAACCACCTTCACTGGTGCGCCATCGAGCGCTGTGCCGGGTGCATTGGGTACTGTCGGTAGTGCTGGCGGCATTGGCATCATGATGACCCATGCTAATGAACTCATTGAGTTGGGTGTCGCTACAGCCCCGCAGATCATTGGTGCTGGTGATAACACGCTGGAGTTCGGCGCCTATGTACAAGGTGCTGCTACGGATCCAATCATCCCCGGTGATTTCAGCGCGATCACCAACTTCACCTTGGCTTATCAGTAAGTTTTCCCCCCGCCACTTAGTGTGGCGGGGGGAACTGGCGGGGGATAGAGGTGAAAACATTTATAAGTCTCGCGGTTGCCTCTTCATTGACGATATTCATCAGCCCTTGTGCTTTTGCACAGGCCGCTGCGCAAGGCGAAGGGATCGTCACGCTGGGGGGGGAAGTCGTTGATTCAGCCTGCGGGCTGGAACTGGTCTCTGTCGATCAAACCATCGAGATGCCTCCCGAGCCAATAGGCCGGATTGTGCGAAACGCAAGGGGAGAACCACACCCCTTCCAACTGCGTCTGGTCAATTGCTCATTGACTCGCCCAGACCCGTTGCGTCCTGGTGAAACCCTGCCTGACTGGCAGCACCTGCAAGTGACGTTTGACGGCCCTACTGATAGGGACGGGCGCTCCTTTGCGGTCTTTGGTGGCTCGCAGGGAGTTGCGCTGCACATTGTGGACTCTGCTGGCCAGGAGAGTGTTCCGGGTGAGCGAATGGCACCGGCGCCATTAGCTGAGGGTGACATGACGCTGCACTACACCTTTCGCTTGGTGGGTAACGGATTGCCGATGGCCGTTGGAGCCCACAGTGCCGCTGTGCGGTTCAAGTTGGAATACTTCTGAATATTGATGGGCTGCTTTCATGTTGAATACGTTGAAGGTCAAAAATACGCTACGCCCAAGCCTCTTTGGCGGGTTGCTATCACTGGCAGGAACTGTAATGGGGGCCGGAGATATCGAGTTTAATACCGATGTTCTTGATCTGAGTGATCGCACTAATATTGACTTGTCTCGGTTTGCGCGCAGTGGCTTTATTCTGCCGGGCACCTACTTGATGACAGTGCAGATAAATACCCAGCCTATTCCAGAGCAATCGGTGGCGTTCTATCCTCCCGATAAAGATCCCAAAGGCAGTCAGGCATGTTTATCGCCCGGTCTTGTCGAACAGTTGGGCCTGAAGGCGTCTGAAGCCGACAAACTTGTGTGGTGGAAGGGCGGGCAGTGCCTGGATGTTAAAAGCTTGCCTGGCATGGAGGTCACGGGTGATCTGGCCACCTCCACGCTGAACATCAATCTGCCCCAGGCCTATCTTGAGTACAGCGCCATCAATTGGGATCCGCCCTCTCGTTGGGACGAGGGGGTGCCGGGATTGCTGATTGATTACAACATGACAGCGCAATCGAACTATCAAAAGAATGACGGGACCCGCAATAACCTCAGTGGTAACGGAACACTTGGAGCCAATGCCGGTGCCTGGCGCCTGAGGGCGGATTGGCAGGGGCGTGTCGAGAATAGTCGCGAGGGGGCGTCCGATTATCACAGGCTGGAATGGAGTCGTTATTATGCTTATCGAGCCATTCCTGCGCTGAAGGCACGCCTGGTAGTGGGCGAGGACTACCTGTATTCGGACTTGTTTGACAGCTTCCGTTTTACCGGGGCCGCACTCAAGTCGGATGAAAGCCAGTTGCCACCCAACTTGCGTGGTTATGCCCCGGAAGTGGTTGGGGTGGCCAAGACCAATGCAAGAGTTGTTATCAGCCAACAGGGCCGTGTGCTGTATGAAACCCTGGTGGCGGCAGGCCCCTTTCGCATTCAAGATCTTCAGGATGCGGTGACGGGCTCGCTGGATGTACGGGTGGAGGAACAGGATGGCTCGGTACACAGCTTCCAGATCGATACGGCAGGTGTTCCCTACCTGACACGCCCTGGACAAGTTCGTTACAAGTTGGCTACCGGGCGCCCGTCCAATCTTCAATATGGCGCTGATGGCGACTTTTTCGGCAGCGGAGAGTTTTCCTGGGGGATCAGCAATGGTTGGTCCCTGTTTGGTGGCGGTATAACAGACAACAACTATCGTGCGTTATCCATTGGTGCCGGGCGGGACTTGCTGATGTTTGGGGCTGTCTCACTGGATGTTACCCAGTCACGTGCAAACGTGTGGAACGAGACGCTCTCGGGTAAATCCTACCGCCTTCAATACTCGAAGAACTTTGAACAGTACGACAGCCAAGTAACCTTTGCCGGTTACCGGTTTTCCGAGAAGAACTTTCTGAGTATGAGTGAGTACCTGGATGCTCGTCATTACGGGTTGAACGGCGAACTCGGCGGGCGTGGAGAGGGTGATGACTGGAAGCCTATTGGTGCGAGCAAGGCCCTTTATACGGCGACGGTGAGCAAGCAGTTTCGTGATTTAGGGACCAGCGTCTACGCCAGTTACAACAAACAAACCTACTGGGATCGACCGGACACTCAGCGCTGGAACTTGTCGGTGTCGCGTTACTTCAATTTAGGGACAGTTAAAAACATGAGCCTGTCGCTGAATATGTACCGTAGCCAGGAGTACGACTATAAGGATAACGGTATGGCGCTGACGGTCAGTCTGCCGTTGGGGCGCACCGGTACATTGTCGTTGGATGCCAATAGAGCGGCAGGTAGCAACACGTTTTCAACGCGCTACAGTGACCGTCTGGATGAGCGCAATAGTTATCAACTCGGTGCAAGCAACAACGCCGTCAATGGTTATCTGAGTCATATGGGTGACCAGGTTGATATTGATCTGAGCGCCAGCCAGCAAGAAGGGAGTTACAGGAGCCTCAGCGTGTCTGCACGCGGCGGCGGAACACTCACGCCTTACGGTGCAGCCTTGCATCGGACCAATGGTACGGGTGGAACCCGCCTGATGGTTGATACCGCAGGTGTACCCGGTGTGCCAGTGCGGGGTTACGGTTCACCGACTCGCAGTAATGTCTTCGGCAAGGCCGTCATCTCCGATATCAGCAGTTATCAGCGTACGGCTGCCAGTGTCGATCTGGAGAACTTGCCGGGCAATGTCGAAGCGACTCAATCAGTGACGCAATTGACACTGACCGAAGGGGCTATTGGTTATCGATCACTGGAAGTGATTTCCGGTGAGAAGGCCATGGCTGTTCTTCGCCTGCAGGATGGTAGTTCACCGCCCTTCGGCGCGACGGTGAAGAACTTAAAACAGCAGGACACCGGGATTGTGAATGACGCTGGCAATGTCTACTTGAGCGGCATTAAAGCCGGCGAGCAGATGATCGTCAGTTGGGCTGGCGATGAGCAATGTGTCCTCACACTCCCAGGCATTTTGCCGGCTGATGGTTTGACGGATGCCCTGCAACTGCACTGCCAGAGCGTAACCACTGTTCAAGCTTTACCTGAGCCGGCAACGTTGCCCGGCAAGCATCCCGATACGGAGAATATATCCTCATGATGTTGAACCCACGTCTCACCCCCCAGGCTTTCGTGCTGCTCGCTCTAGGCTTGAGCCAGAGCGCTGGTGCCGCTGTCGGCCTGGATCGTACCCGAGTGATTTTTGATGGCGGCAAAGATGCCACCAGCGTGAACATCACCAATAACAATACCCAGTTGCCGTATTTGGCTCAGGGCTGGATTGAGGATGAAGAGGGTAAAAAGATTTCCACGCCCTTGATTGTGCTGCCACCGGTTCAACGGTTGGAGCCAGGGAAACAAAGCCAGGTGAAAGTTCAGGCGTTGCCGGCTGCCAAGTTGCTACCGCAGGATCGAGAGACGGTCTACTACTTCAACTTGAGGGAAATTCCTCCGCGCAGCGATAAGTCCAACACCCTGCAAATTGCCCTGCAGACCCGGATTAAATTGTTCTATCGGCCGCAAGCCATTACGCCAAGCCAGCAAGACTTTTCCAGCCCCTGGCAAGAAAAGCTGACCCTGACCCGCGAAGGCGACCGTTATCAGGTGAACAACCCTACGCCTTACTACGTGACGCTGGTGGATGCGCGCAGCAGCAAGGACGGCAAAACCGTGCAGGGTTTCGAGCCGCTGATGGTACCGCCCAAAGGCTTGCTGATCTTGGGCCCTACAGCCAAGGTCCTTGGCACCACACCTTATCTGGCCTACGTGAATGATTACGGCGGACGTCCGCTGCTGGCCTTCACCTGCACTGGCGATACTTGCAAAGTGAATGCGCAGGCGTCACCGCCTAATCAGTAGCGCCTGTTGGGGGAGAAACTCATGAAGTCGCAAATTGTGAAGGTCTTGGGCGGCCTGTTGCTGGCCTTGGGGGGAGGCGTTCATGCCCAGGATATCGATGGTCAGAATGGGCTGCTGAATGTTACCGGGTCCATGCATGAAACCCCTTGCAATCTGGAAATGGCATCACAGCATCAAACGATTGACTTGGGTGTCGTCTCGGCCAGTCAGTTGCAGCGCCCCGGTGACCAGGCGCCCGCCAGGCTATTTCAGCTGCGTTTTACCGATTGCCAGCGCACCGCCGGCAGCATCCGCAGTGAACGTACGGGGAATCTGACATGGAGTGCCTATCAGCCGGTGCTGTCGGTCGCGTTTATCGCACCGGCCGATGCCAATGACCCACGTCTGGTCAAAGTGCAAGGCATCACCGGCATGGGCCTGCGCTTGACTGATGCACTGGGGCGGGATGTACAGCTGGGCTCAAGAGGCGAGCCGTTATTTTTGACCCTCGGCAGCAACACGCAGACATGGAGTGTTCGGCCCACGCGCACCTTGGCGCCGTTGACCAGTGGGGTATTTCGCGCTGTCGTGGATTTCAGGCTCAATTATGAGTAAGGGCAAAAGAATGGCTAAGGCAACCGGCTCATGGGCCTTTCTTATTGCTGGCGGATTGCTGTGGGCCGTCAGCCAAGGTGTGCAGGCTGAGGTCAGTCTGATCATCCGTGCGGTGATCATCGCACCTCCACCGTGTGTCATTAATGGCGGCAGTACGCTCGATGTGCCTTTTGGGGCTGACCTTCTGACATCACGGGTTGACGGGGTTAATTATCGTCGGGATGTGCCTTACACCGTCACCTGCAGCGCCCCGTTCAGTAACGCGATGACCCTGGAGCTCAAGGGGCCGGGGGCTGCGTTCGATAACCGCGTGCTCTTGACCCGCAAACCGGACCTTGGGGTAAAGCTGTTCGTCAATGGCGCCGACTGGCCTCTGAATACGGCGGTGAATTTTACGTACCCCAACTTTCCAGTGGTGCAGGCGGTGCCTGTCAAACGCGTGGGCAGCAGGCTGACGGGAGGGGCGTTCGATGCCGCTGCCACCCTTGTGGTCGAATACCAATGAAGAGGAACGATCAATGACCTGTTGGCAGCAGCGAGCGTTGCTCGCCTTGTGCTCCATCGGCCTTTGCAGTGGTGCGTCGGCCAACTTAACGTTCAGCGGAACGCTTAATGAGCCTCCCCCCTGCACGATTGATGCTGGGAACACGATTGAAGTCGATTTTGGGGATGTCGGGGTAAAGCGCGTCGATGGCGTGAAATACCGCCGGGGCGTTGGTTACACCATCAGCTGTGGTACCGACACGCTCCCGTGGGAACTGAAGTTGAGTGTTAACGGTACATCCACCACGTTTGATGGCTCCGCGGTGCAAACCAGTGCGCCGGAACTGGGTATTCGGATTTTTCAGAATGGCGTGCCGTTTCTACTCAATACGCCACTGGACATCACCTTGTCATCACCGCCGACATTGGAAGTGGTCCCCGTCAAACGGCCAGGTGCAATTCTGACGCCCGCAAGGTTTACGGCGGTGGCCACGCTGTTGGCCGAATACGAGTAGGAGTTGAGTCCATGCGACACGCAATTGTTCATAAGTGTTGGTCCTGTGCCGGGCTGATATTTCTGCTCACCTTCGGTCTGATGCCCACAGGAAATGCGGCGGACAACCTGAGTTTCAAGGGCAACCTGGTTGAGCAGGCCTGCACCATTCGCCCTGGCGACGAGGCAATCACGCTGGAGCTCTGGGACTTGACCAGCAAGCATCTCTACATCAACACCCGTTCGCGGGGGAAGGCTTTCCGCCTGCACCTGGACGACTGTAATACCACGATCGGCAACACGGTCACCATCACGTTTGGCGGTAGGGAAAACATGGCGCTTCCTGGATTGTTCGCGCTGGATGGCGGCAGTGGTGCCTCAGGTATTGGGATTGGCCTTGAGACGCCGAGCGACAAGCCATTGCCCCTGAATGTCGTCAGTGACGAGCAGGTGTTGAGCAATGGCAACAACGTGATTGAGCTCAAGGCCTATGTGCAGGGTGAGCCGAATGCCATCAGGGATCAAACCATAGGGCATGGCCCGTACACGGTGACCTCTACGTTTACGTTGGATTACCCGTAGCGATGAACCGTCATTCATAGGCTGAAAACAGCCTCGGACAAACCTCAAACCTCCGCCGGGTGGCTTTAACACACGAACCGCGTGTTCGATGGGCCGTGCCTGGGTGGAGGTGCAACGAGAGATCGAAATGAAACGACTATATGGGGCCTTTGTGCTTCTTGTCCTGACTGCTGTGACTACGACTGCGCAGGCTGTTGATTGTCGGGTCAATGGAGGGCCTTGGCAAAATGGCAATCCAAACCTGCAAGTCCCCGTTACGGTAACCCTGAGTGCAGACCGCACCAGGGTATTGCTGGAAGGGGCAAGGCTGGAATGTCGATTTACCTATAGCGGAGGCCCTGCTTGGCATGCGGACTATTGGGTAAGTGGGAGTGCAGCAGGTACCGCTTGGACTCCGGGACCAAAATTTGCCGGCGAAGGGACCGGTTTGCGAATCAACGGAAATTTCCTGAACACGCCGGTGCCGTCTGCTATTGGGATAGTTACCATACCCAATAATGGGATCTCTTACTTGATCAATGTCACCCCCTATATTCTTCTGCGTAACTACCCGTCCAATCCGTTCGATGTTCGAATAGGCGACAACTTAGGTCTGTTACGCCTTACTAGTTCGAACAATTACGACAGCACCCGACCACAACTCACCGTCACATACACCGCTGCCAACAACTTCACCATCTCCCCATCAACCTGCACTATCAACAATAACAATCCAATCGAAATCAACTTCGGCAACGTACACCAGCGAGCAATCGGCACTGACCCGCTGACATCGACCATCGTCAGCAACCGCAGACTCACTTACTCATGCCCGGATGGGGGGATTAACACACCGATTACCATTACCTACAAAGGCAATTCCTCGGCGTTCGACTCACGCTTACTGATGATGACTAACCCTGACGTGGGCACGGCACTAGTGCGTGCAGGCTCTGCGGTTCAAGTGAACGGTTCGTTCCTGACCCGCATTACCAACAGCGTAGGAGGCGACGATGTGACATTTTCTCTCGTTCGGCGAGCCGGATCCCTGCCGACTCCCGGAGCCATTAGCGGCAGCGGTGTCCTCGTGATGGGGGTGCCATAAGGCCGAGCCTTGCTAAAGGCTCGAAGCTCCGAGCCGGGCACGCCTGCCATGGGTGCCCGGTCAAAATCAGAGGGCCTTCAGTGCGTGGGAATGATCGATATCCAAAACGCACCGCATCCCCCTAGAATGCCTGCTCCTCCACCTCTGGTTTTTTTGGGGCGCTCATGCACATCTCCTCCGGCCGCTGGGTTTACGGTTTATCCCTGACCCTGCTGACCGCGCTGCTCTGGGGTATTTTGCCGATCAAGCTCAAACAGGTCCTGCAGGTGATGGACCCGATCACCGTGACCTGGTTTCGCCTGATGGTGTCCGGTACGTGCCTGTTTGTGTACCTGGCCGCCGTCAAACGCCTGCCCAGCCCGAAAGTCCTGGGCAAGCGCGGTGGCTGGCTGGTGGCAATGGCGGTGTGCGGCCTTGTGGGCAACTATGTGCTGTACCTGGTCGGGCTGAAGATGCTGAGTCCCGGTACGGCGCAACTGGTGGTGCAGATGGGGCCGATCTTCTTGATGATCGCCAGTGTGTTCCTGTTCAAGGAGCGTTTCAGCCTGGGGCAGGGTGTGGGCCTGCTGGTGCTGATCATCGGTTTTGCGCTGTTCTTCAACCAGCGCCTGGCAGAGCTGTTGACGTCCCTGGGCACCTACACCGCCGGGGTCCTGACCATTCTGCTGGCAACCACCATCTGGGTGTTCTATGCCCTGGGCCAGAAGCAATTGCTGACGGTGTGGAATTCATTGCAGGTGATGATGGTGATCTACCTGTGCTGCGCGTTCCTGCTGCTGCCCTGGGTACATCCCATGGAGGCGCTGCAATTGAGCCCATTGCAAGGCTGGCTGTTGCTGGCGTGCTGTTTCAATACGCTGATTGCTTATGGCGCGTTTGCCGAGGCGCTGGCCCATTGGGAAGCATCGCGGGTCAGTGCGACCCTGGCGATTACGCCGCTGGTGACGTTCGTGGCGGTGGCGATTGCAGCCTGGCTGTGGCCCGACTATGTACACGCCGAACAGATCAACGGCCTGGGGTATGGTGGTGCGGTACTGGTAGTGCTGGGGTCGGCATCGGTGGCGTTGGCGCCGTCCTTGATCGCGGGGCTCAAGGCCCGGCGCGCAAGGTTGATACAACCCTTGTAGGAGCCGGCTTGCCGGCGAAAAACCCGAGGGCAACGCGGGGCATCAGACACCCCGCGTTATCGTTGACGTTTTTCGTCGGCAAGCCGGCTCCTACAAGGAAGGTCAATGCCCCGCTTCGAGCATATTCTCCGGACGTACCCACTGGTCGAACTCGGCATCGGTGAGGTAGCCCAGGTCCAGCGCCGCTTCGCGCAGTGTCAGCCCCTCGGCATAGGCTTTCTTGGCAATCTCTGCTGACTTGTCATAGCCGATATGCGGGTTCAACGCCGTTACCAGCATCAGGCCCCGTTCCAGGTGCTCGGCCATTTGCTCGGCGTCGGGCTCAAGGCCGGCGATGCAATGTTCCTGGAAGTTGCGACAGCCGTCGGCGAGCAAGCGGATCGACTCCAGCAGGTTGTGGATAATCACCGGCTTGTACACGTTCAATTGCAAATGCCCTTGGCTGGCGGCAATGCCGATAGTCACGTCGTTGCCCAGGACCTGGCAGGCCAGCATCGACAGCGCCTCGCACTGGGTCGGGTTGACCTTGCCGGGCATGATCGAACTGCCCGGCTCGTTGGCCGGCAGGCGCACTTCAGCAAGCCCAGCGCGCGGGCCCGAGCCCAGCAGGCGCAGGTCGTTGGCGATTTTCATCAAGGCCACGGCCAGGGTTTTCAGGGCGCCGGACAGGGTGGTCAGCGGCTCATGGCCCGACAGCGCGGCGAATTTGTTCGGCGCGGTGACAAATGGCAATCCGGACAGCGCAGCGATTTCTGCGGCAATCGCCTCGCCAAAACCATGGGGCGAGTTCAGGCCGGTGCCCACCGCCGTACCGCCCTGTGCCAATTCGTAGACGGCGGGCAGGGCACTGCGAATGGCGCGCTCGGCGTAGTCCAGTTGCGCGATAAACGCCGAGACCTCCTGGCCGAAGGTAATCGGCGTGGCATCCATCATATGGGTGCGGCCGGTCTTGACCAGCTTCATATGGCGCGCCGACAACTCTGCCAGGCCACCGGACAGTTCACGCAGCGCCGGCAGCAACTGCTCGTGCACCGCCTGCACGGTGGCAATGCTCATGGCGGTGGGGAAGCAGTCGTTGGAGCTCTGGGAGCGGTTGACGTGATCGTTGGGGTGTACCGGGCTCTTGCCGCCACGGGGCTGGCCCGACAGCTCGTTGGCGCGACCGGCGATCACTTCGTTGGCGTTCATGTTGCTTTGGGTGCCGCTGCCGGTCTGCCAGACCACCAGCGGGAATTGGTCGTCGTGCTGGCCATCAAGTACTTCATCGGCGGCCTGTTCGATCAGCCGGGCGATATCGGCGGGCAGGTCGCCATTGCGGTCGTTGACCCGTGCCGCGGCTTTCTTGATCAAGGCCAGGGCGTGCAATACCGCCAGTGGCATGCGTTGCTCGCCGATGGCGAAGTTGACCAGCGAACGTTGGGTCTGTGCGCCCCAGTAAGCGTCATCCGGGACCTGTACTTCGCCCAGGCTGTCGGTTTCGATACGGCTCATCGCGGGGACCCTCCTTGTAGTCGGTTTGCGCAGTTTAGGCCCTGGGCGCGCGTTTGGGTTCCATAAAACCCATTTCATCGGCCAAACTCCCGCAAAACCAGGCCCTACAAGGCGTGGGGTTGAGTGCCAGCGTTTTTTAGGCGCAGAATGGTCGCCCTTGGGGTCTTACCTCGCCTGCTAGAAAAGGAAACTCGATGACTCGTCTTCGTGCCATCTGTACCGCGGTTGCTCTGGTATGTGCCAGCGGCCAGGTTCTTGCCGATACCGCCAGCCACAACGCCAGTGCCGAAGCCTTCCTGACCCTGGCCCACGCAGACAAGCTGGGCACCCCGGTGTACATGCAAGTGCAGCAAATGTTTGCCCAGCGTTTCGAGCAGACCAAGGCGCCTGCCGCCAAGCAAACCGTTCTGGACACCTACCAGGCCAAGGCCAACGCCGCCCTGGACCAGGCCATTGGCTGGAACAAGCTCAAGCCGGACATGGTCAAGCTGTACACCAGCAACTTCAGCGAGTCCGAACTCAAGGACCTGGTTGCCTTCTACAAGTCGCCACTGGGCAAGAAAGTCCTGGAGAAAATGCCGCAACTGACCCAGCAATCGGCCCAGTTGACCCAGGCCAAGCTGGAAAGCGCAGTGCCGGTGGTGAACAAACTGTTGGAAGACATGACCAACGAACTGGCTCCGGCGAAAAAAGCCGCCGCGCCTGCCAAGAAGTAAGTGGAGCCAGCAATGACCATGCAACAGCGCATCGAGACGGCGCTTGACGCCCTGAGCCCGGAACACCTGAGTGTGCTGGACGAAAGCCATATGCACAGCCGTGGATTGCAGACGCACTTCAAGGCCGTGCTGGTCAGCCAGCAGTTCGACGGGCTCAATCGCGTCAAGCGCCACCAGAAGGTCTACGCCACCCTGGGCGACCTGATGGGCGAGTTCCATGCGCTGGCGCTGCATACCTACACGCCTGAAGAATGGGCGAAAACCGACGCAGCCCCGGCCTCGCCGACCTGCGCTGGCGGACATTGATGGGTAACGGTCAACCTCTGTAGGAGCGAGCTTGGCTCCGGGCGGCGTTCCGACGAAAAACGCAAAGGCGCCGCGTTTACCCAGGGTGCCAGCGTCATCGTTAACGAGCTTCGCGAGCAAGCTCGCTCCTACAGTTCAGGGTTTATCCCTGATAGAATCCGCAACGCGCCGCTCAGTCGGCGCGTTTTTTTTGCATCCGGTTCACCCTTTGCGAGGGTAGCCACCTGGAGAGAACACCCATGACACAACCCATCGTCGTGGCGGCACTGTATAAGTTCGTCACCCTCGAAGATTACGTCACCCTGCGCGAGCCTCTGCTGCAAGCCATGGTCGACAACGGCATCAAGGGCACCTTGCTGATCGCCGAAGAAGGCATCAACGGCACCGTTTCCGGTAGCCGCGAAGGCATTGATGGCCTGATGACCTGGCTGAAGAACGACCCGCGCATGGTCGACATCGACCACAAAGAGTCGTACTGCGACGAGCAGCCGTTCTATCGCACCAAGGTCAAGCTCAAGAAAGAGATCGTGACCCTGGGCGTCGAAGGCGTCGACCCCAACAAAAAAGTCGGCACCTATGTTGATCCACAAGACTGGAACGCGTTGATCAGCGACCCAGAAGTGCTGTTGATCGACACCCGTAACGACTATGAAGTGTCGATCGGCACCTTCGAAGGCGCGATTGACCCGAAAACCACGAGTTTTCGCGAATTTCCCGACTACATCAAAGCCAACTTCGATCCAGCCAAGCACAAGAAAGTTGCCATGTTCTGTACCGGCGGCATTCGCTGTGAAAAAGCTTCGAGCTATATGCTCAGCGAAGGCTTCGACGAGGTGTATCACCTCAAGGGCGGCATCCTCAAGTACCTCGAAGAGGTACCGCAGGAAGAAACCAAATGGCAGGGCGACTGCTTTGTTTTCGATAATCGCGTGACCGTACGCCACGACTTGAGCGAAGGTGACTACGATCAATGTCATGCTTGCCGCACACCGATTAGCGTAGAGGATCGCGCATCCGAGCATTATGTGGCTGGCATCAGTTGCCCGCATTGCTGGGATAAGCTGTCCGAGAAGACCCGTCGCAGTGCGATCGACCGCCAGAAGCAGATCGAACTGGCCAAGGCCCGCAACATGCCGCACCCGATTGGTTACAACTACAAGCAATCATCCACCGAGGCTTGAACCATGTCTGCACGCCTGCTCTATGTAATGGACCCGATGTGTTCCTGGTGCTGGGGTTTTGCCCCGGTGGCCAAGGCCTTGGTCGAGCAGGCCCAGGCGGCGGGCGTGGAGCTGCACCTGGTGGTGGGCGGTTTGCGTACCGGCAGTGGCGCGGCGCTGGAGCCGGCCACCCGGCGCTATATCCTGGAGCACTGGCAGGCGGTGACTGAGGCCACTGGCCAGCCGTTTCGCCTGGAGGGCGCCTTGCCTGACGGTTTTGTGTATGACACGGAGCCGGCATGCCGCGCGATAGTCACAGCGCGCAGCCTGGCGCCGGATTGCGCCTGGACGTTGCTCGGGCTGATCCAGCAGGCGTTTTATGTCGAAGGTCGCGATGTGACCCGCGCCAGTGTGCTGGTGGAGCTGGCCGAGACTGCGGGCGTGCCGCGTATCGAATTTGCCGAGGCCTTTGACCGCGCTGAACAGCATGCCGCCACGGCCGCCGATTTCACCTGGGTGCAGGACCTGGGCATCGCTGGGTTCCCCACGTTGCTGGCCGAACGCAATGGTCAGTTGGCGTTGTTGACCAACGGCTACCAGCCGCTGTCCGAGCTGTCGCCTTTGCTCGGTCGCTGGCTGGAGCGAGCTGCCTGTGCATGACCCGTCTCATACCGGCGAGCCACGCGCACGCATCGATCGGCTGACCTGGGCAGAAATTCGCCGCCTGGCCCTGCGCCATAAAAAAGCCCTGTGGATTGCCAATGGGGTCGCGGTATTGGCGACCTTGTGCAGCGTACCAATTCCCTTGCTCCTGCCCCTGCTGGTGGATGAGGTACTGCTGGGCAATGGCGATGCCGCGTTGAAGGTGATGAACCACGCATTGCCTACGGCCTGGCAACAGGCTGCTGGCTATATCGGCCTGATGCTGCTGATCACCCTGATCCTGCGTTGCGCGGCGTTGGTATTCAACGTGGTCCAGGCGCGCTTGTTTGCAGGGCTGGCCAAGGACATTGTCTACCGGATCCGTGTGCGGCTGATCGAACGGCTCAAGCGCGTCTCCCTGGGCGAATACGAAAGCCTGGGCAGCGGCACCGTGACCACGCACCTGGTCACTGACCTGGACACTGTGGACAAGTTTGTCGGTGAAACCTTGAGTCGTTTCCTGGTGGCCATGCTGACCCTGGTTGGCACCTCCGGGATCCTGATGTGGATGCACTGGCAGCTGGCGCTGTTGATCCTGCTGTTCAACCCGCTGGTGATCTACGCCACGGTGCAGTTGGGCAAGCGGGTCAAGCACCTCAAGAAGCTGGAAAACGACAGCACCTCGCGGTTTACCCAGGCCCTGACGGAAACCCTCGATGCTATCCAGGAAGTACGCGCTGGCAATCGCCAGGGCTTTTTCCTCGGGCGCCTGGGGCAGCGCGCCCAGGAAGTGCGCGATTTTGCCATCAACTCCCAGTGGAAAAGCGATGCCTCCAGCAGGGCCAGTGGCTTGCTGTTCCAGTTTGGCATCGATATTTTTCGTGCGGCGGCGATGCTCACCGTGCTGTTTTCCGACCTGTCCATCGGTCAGATGCTCGCGGTGTTCAGCTACCTGTGGTTCATGATCGGTCCGGTGGAGCAACTGCTGAACCTGCAATACGCCTACTACGCCGCCGGTGGCGCGCTGACGCGGATCAACGAACTGCTGGCCCGTGCCGACGAACCGCAATATACCGGGGGCGAGGATCCGTTTACCGGGTGCGAAACCGTGGGCATCGAGGTGCGGGGCCTGGATTTCGGCTACGGCGAGGAGTTAGTGCTCAATCAGCTGAACCTGGCCATTGCGCCGGGCGAGAAGGTCGCGATTGTCGGCGCCAGCGGCGGCGGTAAAAGTACCTTGGTGCAACTGCTGCTGGGGCTCTACACCCCACAAGCGGGCACGATCCGTTTCGGTGGCGCGACTCAGCAGGCGATTGGCCTGGAAACCATCCGCGAGCATGTCGCGGTGGTGCTGCAACATCCCGCGCTGTTCAATGACACCGTGCGCGCCAACCTGACCATGGGCCGCGAACGCAGCGACCAGGCCTGTTGGCAGGCCCTTGAAATTGCCCAGTTGGATGCTACGGTCAAAGGGTTGCCTCAGGGCCTGGACAGCATTGTCGGGCGCTCGGGGGTACGTTTGTCCGGTGGCCAGCGCCAACGTCTGGCGATTGCCCGGATGGTGCTGGCCGAGCCAAAGGTGGTGATTCTCGACGAAGCCACCTCGGCCCTGGATGCGGCCACCGAGTACAACCTGCACCAGGCGCTGGCGCGGTTTCTCAGTGGGCGTACTACACTGATCATTGCTCACCGTTTGTCGGCGGTGAAGCAGGCTGATAGGGTGTTGGTGTTTGACGGTGGGCACATTGCCGAAGATGGCGACCACCAGCAACTGATTGCCGATGGCGGTTTGTACGCCAAGCTTTATGGACACTTGCAACAAGTTCGCTGAATCGATCCTGGCCCCTATCCTGGAGGGATCGCGTTTGGCCTCGGCTGTGCTGTCAGGAGCAGTTTTTACTCGCCTGTGCTGATGCAAGGGACCTCATGAAGCAGAAGCGAACTCTCGGAACACCCCGGTTACTGGGTATTGTCTGGCCCTTTATTGCTGTCGTGCTGTTCCAGGCATTGCTGGGGTGCGTCAGTCTTTACATGCTGTCGGCCGTGCGCGGCTATGTGGCGGGCGAGAGCCTGTGGTCCAAGGGCCAGAAAGACGCCATCTACTACCTGACCCTGTACGCCGACAACCGTGACCAGGCGACTTTTCTCAAATACCAGAACGCCATTGCCGTGCCACAGGGCGGGCATGAGTTGCGTGTGGCCCTGGATCGCCCCAGCCCTGACCTGACGGCCGCGCGCCTGGGCATTCTCAAGGGTGGCAATCATCCTGATGACGTATCGAGCGTGATCTGGCTGTACCTCAACTTTCGCCATTTCAGCTATCTGGAGAAGGCCATCGAGTTGTGGACCGTGGGCGATGGTTACCTGGTGCAACTCGATGACCTGGCGCAGGAGATGCACCGGGCAATCCTGGCCAACCAGGTCAGCAGCAGCGAGATCCGTGCCTGGAAAGAGCGCATTATCGCGATCAACGATGGCGTGACGCCGGCGGCCAAGGCCTTCAGTGATGCGTTGGGCGAAGGCTCCAGGATGATTCTGCGCCTGTTGCTGATCACCAACCTGGCCACCGCCCTGGGCCTGATTGCCTTGGCGTTGTTGCGCACGCGCAAACTATTGGCCCAGCGTCATGCGTTTGCCGATGCCTTGCAACTGGAGAAGGAGCGGGCACAGATCACCCTGGAGTCCATCGGCGACGGAGTGATCACCACCGATGTCGATGGCGCGATTGCCTATATGAACCCGGCGGCGGAATTCCTGACCCACTGGAATGCTGCCCAGGCCCAGGGCCTGCCTTTGGCCGCGTTGTTCAACCTGCTGGATGAAAACGCCCAGGCCGATGGGTTTACCCTGATCGATCACATCCTGGGTGGCCAGCTCAGCGGTGGCAGCGAGCATTCCAAGCTGATCCAGCGCCTGGATGGCAGCACCGTCTCCGTGACCCTGGTCGGTGCGCCGATCCGCAGTGCCGGTAAAGTCAGCGGTGCAGTGCTGGTGTTGCACGACATGACCCAGGAGCGCCAGTACATTGCCAATCTGTCCTGGCAGGCGACCCATGACGCCTTGACCGGGCTTGCCAACCGACGCGAGTTCGAATACCGCCTGGAGCAAGCGCTGCATGGCGTCGGGCGCCAGCAATCGGGGCACCACGCCTTGATGTTTCTCGACCTGGACCAGTTCAAGCTGGTCAATGACACCTGTGGCCACGCGGCGGGCGATGAGTTGCTGCGCCATATCTGCGCCCTGCTGCAATCGGACCTGCGCGAAGGCGATACCCTGGCCCGCCTGGGGGGCGACGAGTTCGGCATTCTGCTGGAGAACTGCCCGGCGTCGGTGGCCGAAAAGATCGCCGAAAGCCTGCGTCACACCGTGCAAAACCTGCACTTCGTCTGGAAAGGGCGGCCATTTGTCACCACGGTCAGTATCGGTCTGGTGAATATCTCGCACACCCCGACCACCCTGGAAACCTCATTGCGGGCCGCGGATATGGCCTGCTACATGGCCAAGGAGAAAGGCCGCAACCGGGTGCAGGTCTATCACGCTGATGACACCGAGTTGTCCTTGCGCTTTGGCGAGATGGCCTGGATCCAGCGCTTGCACATGGCCCTGGAAGAGGACCGTTTTTGCCTATATGCCCAGGAAATTGCACCCTTGGGCCACACCGTGGCGGGTGCCGGGCATATCGAGATCCTGCTGCGCCTGCACGATGAAGCGGGGCGGATCATCTTGCCCGACAGCTTTATCCCAGCCGCTGAACGTTACGGGTTGATGACCTCGTTGGACCGCTGGGTGGTAGAAAACGTGTTCAAGCTCATTGCCCGTTGCATGATCGAACGCCCGGGCAGGCCGATGGCGATGTGTGCGATCAACCTGTCGGGCATTACCATCGGCGATGACGACTTCCTGCGCTTCCTGCGGGAGAAGTTCGCCGCCTATGACATTCCTCCGGGCATGATCTGTTTTGAAATCACCGAAACCAGTGCCATCTCGAATTTGGGTAGCGCCATTCGTTTTATCAACGAACTCAAAGCGTTAGGTTGTTGCTTCTCGCTGGATGACTTTTGCGCCGGAATGTCCTCATTCGCCTACCTCAAACATTTACCTGTAGACTTCCTGAAGATCGATGGAAGTTTCGTAAAGGATATGCTGGACGACCCGATTAACCGCGCCATGGTCGAAGTGATCAATCACATCGGCCATGTCATGGGTAAACGTACGATTGCCGAGTTTGTCGAGACACCGCACATCGAGCAGGCATTGCTTGAGATTGGCGTGGACTACGCTCAGGGCTACCTGATTGAACGCCCGCAATTGTTTACCTTTGATAGTTTGCAGTGTCGACCTGCGCGCCCGCAGCCCCTGTTATTCAGGGCGCCCGGCACGTTCCGCTGAAGCATCTGCCGGTCTGTACACATCACACATCAAAAGGAGCCCGACAGTGATCGACACATTCAGCAGAACCGGCCCGCTTATGGAGGCCTCAAGCTACCCCACCTGGGCTCAGCAATTGATCCAGGACTGTAGCGAGAGCAAGCGCCGGGTTGTCGAACACGAACTGTACCAGCGCATGCGCGATAACAAGCTCAGTGCCAAAACCATGCGCCACTACCTGATTGGTGGATGGCCGGTGGTTGAACAGTTTGCGTTGTACATGGCACAAAACCTGACCAAGACCAAGTTTGCCCGTCATCCTGGCGAGGATATGGCGCGGCGTTGGCTGATGCGCAATATCCGCGTGGAACTGAACCATGCCGATTATTGGATGCACTGGGCACGCGCCCATGGCGTTGGCCTGGAGGAGTTGCAGGCGCAGAACGTACCGCCAGAGTTGCATGCACTGAGCCATTGGTGCTGGCACACCAGTTCGGCAGATTCGTTGATCGTGGCCATTGCCGCTACCAACTACGCCATTGAGGGGGCCACTGGGGAGTGGTCTGCGCTGGTGTGTTCGACGGGCGTCTATGCCGCAGCTTTCCCCGAGGAAGATCGCAAGCGCGCCATGAAGTGGCTGAAGATGCATGCCCAGTATGACGACGCCCATCCATGGGAAGCGTTGGAGATCATCTGCACCCTGGCCGGGATGAACCCGAGCAAGGCGCTGCAAGTGGAACTGCGCCAGGCCGTGTGCAAGAGCTACGACTACATGTATCTGTTTCTGGAGCGCTGCATGCAGTTGGAGAAAACCCCGGTGACCCGCGAGCGCCAGGTGCTGGCGGCCAGCGAAGCCTGACCCAGGCATGGCGGGGTAGCGTTTACCCCGCCATTGCCAGGCGGTTGCGGCCTTCGCGCTTGGCCACATACAAGGCATTGTCGGCCCGGCGCAGCAGGCTTTCGGCTGACTCTCCGGTCAACAGGGTCGAGCAACCCAGGCTCACCGTCAATTCGATACGCGTGGTGTCCGCCCAATAGTCCTGGGCCTGCGCTGCCTGGCGCAGACGTTCGCCCACCATGGCTGCGGCATCCCGGCCGGTGTTGGAAAGCAGGATCAGAAACTCTTCCCCGCCAAACCGAAACACCATGTCCACATTGCGCAATTGGCTCTTGATCGAGGCGGCGACGGCCTTGAGCACCTTGTCGCCCGTGGCATGGCCGTGGCTGTCGTTGATACGCTTGAAGTGATCGATGTCGAGCATCAGCAAGGACAGCGGATGCAGGTGCCGCTTGGCCATCTCGATTTCTCGGCCCAGGGTCTGGTCCATGGCGATGCGGTTGCCGGTCTCGGTCAGTGGGTCACGCAGGGCGCTGCGGGTCGCGGCGCGATACAGCAAGGCGTTGCGCATGGGATAGAGCAAACTGGCCAGCAGCGACTCCAGATTGCCCTGTTCCTCTTCGCTGAAACGCTGGTTGCGGCGAAATACCAGTTCGCCCAGGTGCTCACCCTGATGGCTGAGGCTATAACTCACTGAATGATGGCCGCGCTGGCCATATTCCAGGCGCAGGTCGCTGGTTTCATGACTGTATTGCAGGGCATCCAGGGGCACCAGGCGCTGCACTTCGCGAAAGAACAGGCCAAGGATCCGCTCGGGTTCCAGGCTGGTCTGCAATTGCAGGTTCAACTGCTGACGCAACTGCGCGAGGCTGATGGGGCGCCGTGCAATCAGGGAAGGCTGGCCAAAGCCCAGGCGCTGCAATTTGGCACTGTCGAAGTCAATTGCGTTGGTCTGGGTCGGTGTTTTCATAAGCAGGTAGGCCTCTAAGCACTTAATGCTGTCTTACAGGCTCGGTGGGAGCGGCGTTTTACTGTTCCTTCAGTTCCGTAAAACATAGGTAACAGTCTAGTCCGCTTTACCGGGGGTTATAACCCCTGATCCCATGCCACACGTCTTGACGTCGCGCCGCCTGCTTAAACAAACTTGAGCGAAAAGCGTGCCATTTCGTGCAATGTTTTTTATTGCTTGTAAAACAATGGGATAGGATTTTATTGCGTATGCACAGTGCTGGAAATTTGGCGCCGGCCCCTTGTGGGGGCGGGCTTGCTCGCGAAGGCTGTGTATCAGTCAATAAATTTGGTACTGACATACCGCCTTCGCGAGCAAGCCCGCTTCCACAGGAAACCAGTGCTAGCCGTAGGGTTATTGCGCGTCAAACGCCTGCCCATTGATCCCTGAGCTGTCCGGGCCCATCAGGTACAGATAGACCGGCATGATCTCTTCCGGCAGCGGGTTGTTGGCCGGGTTTTCTCCAGGGTAAGCCTGGGCGCGCATGCTGGTGCGGGTGGCGCCGGGGTTGATGCTGTTGGCGCGCACTGCGGCGACGGTGTCGAGTTCGTCGGCCAGGGTCTGCATCAGGCCTTCGGTGGCGAATTTCGACACGCCATAGGCGCCCCAATAGGCGCGACCCTTGCGTCCGACGCTGCTGGAGGTGAACACCACCGAAGCGTCCTGGGACAGCTTGAGCAACGGCAGCAAGGTCGCGGTTAGCATAAACATGGCATTGACGTTGATATGCATGACGCGCATGAAGTTTTCGCCCGACAGCTGTTCGATCGGGGTGCGTGGGCCAATGATCGAGGCGTTGTGCAGTAGGCCGTCGAGATGGCCGAACTCTTTTTCGATCATTGCCGCCAGCTCATCGTATTGATGAGGCAGGGCCGTTTCCAGGTTGAACGGAATCACCACCGGCTGCGGGTGGCCGGCGGCTTCGATTTCATCGTAGACCTGGGCCAGGTTGGCTTCGGTCTTGCCCAGCAACAGCACGGTGGCACCGTGGGCGGCATAGGTCTTGGCCGCCGCTGCACCAATCCCGCGACCGGCGCCGGTGACCAGGATGACCCGGTCCTTGAGCAATTCTGGGCGTGCGGAGTAATCAAACATAATCGACCTCAACAAAATTCAGTGGGGCAGCACATATCTGAATGTGGGAGCTTCATTTAACCTGTCAGCAACTGCAGAGTGCGCTATCGAGCACCTTGCGCAGCTCCAGCGGGTGATCGACCACGACGTCGGCGCCCCAGTTACGGGCATTGTCGTCGGGGTGGATGTAGCCGTAGGTGACGGCAGCGGTGCGGGTGCCGGCGTCGCGGCCCGACTCGATATCGCGCAGGTCATCGCCGACGAACAGCACGCTGGCCGGGTCCAGGTCGAGCATCTTGCAGGCCAGGATCAGTGGCTCCGGATCGGGCTTGCTGTTCTTCACGTGGTCCGGGCAAATCAACAGGGCCGAGCGCTCGGCCAGGCCCAGTTGCTGCATGATCGGTTCGGCGAAGCGCAGTGGCTTGTTGGTGACCACGCCCCAGATCAGCTTGGACCGCTCGATGTCTTCCAGCAGTTCGGCCATGCCATCAAACAACTTGCTGTGGATCGCGCAGCCCTTGAGGTAGCGTTCGAGGAACTCCAGGCGCAACGCTTCAAAGCCTGGGGACTCGGGGTCCATGGAGAATGTCACGGCAACCATGGCCCGGGCGCCGCCGGAGATTTCATCACGGATATGCTGGTCGTTGATCGGCGCAAGCCCGCGCTCGGCGCGCATGGCCTGGCAGATGGCGATAAAGTCCGGCGCGGTATCGAGCAGCGTACCGTCCATGTCGAAAAGAACCGCTTTCAACTTCACAGGCTTATTCCTCTCGCAGGGTCTGGATCATGTAGTTGACGTCCACGTCGCTGGCCAGCTTGTAGTGCTTGGTCAGTGGGTTGTAGGTCAGGCCGATGATGTCCTTGACTGTCAGCCCGGCCTGGCGGCTCCAGGCGCCCAGTTCGGAAGGACGGATGAATTTCTTGAAGTCATGGGTGCCGCGCGGCAGCAGCTTCATGATGTATTCGGCGCCGATGATCGCGAACAGGTAGGCCTTGGGGTTGCGGTTGATGGTGGAGAAGAACACCTGGCCGCCCGGCTTGACCATACGGAAACACGCGCGGATCACTGATGAGGGGTCTGGAACGTGCTCCAGCATCTCAAGGCAAGTCACCACGTCGAACTGCTCGGGCAACTCTTCGGCCAGGTCTTCGGCAGTGATCTGCCGGTATTCCACACTCACGCCCGACTCCAACTGATGCAGTTGGGCCACGGCCAGCGGCGCTTCGCCCATGTCGATGCCCATGACCGTGGCGCCACGCTGGGCCATGGCTTCGCTGAGAATGCCGCCACCGCAGCCTACGTCGAGGACTTTCTTGCCGGCCAGGTTGACGCGCTCGTCGATCCAGTTGACCCGCAACGGGTTGATGTCGTGCAGGGGCTTGAACTCGCTCTCGCGGTCCCACCAGCGATGGGCCAGGGCTTCGAATTTGGCGATTTCGGCGTGGTCGACGTTACTCATGGGTAGTCCTCTAAATCCGATAAAACGGTTTGCCGGGCCTGGAATGCTGATCCAGGGCCGGCGTTATTCGTGGTGTCCGCTGATGCGCCGGCCCCAGGCAGCGGCTGTGGCGCTCAACTGCTGTTCATCCATACGTGTCAGTTGCCGGTCGTCGAGCAGTTGCTTGCCGCCGACCCAAAGGTGTTTCACACAATCGCGTCCGGTGGCATATATAAGCTGCGAGACCGGATCGTAGATCGGTTGCTGGGCCAGTCCCGACAGGTCGAAGGCCACGATATCCGCGGCCTTGCCTACTTCCAGCGAGCCGATTTCAGCTTCCAGGCCCATCGCTCGCGCACCGTTGAGGGTGGCCATGCGCAACGCACGATGGGCATCCAGGGCGCTGGCCGAGCCGGCGACGGCTTTGGCCAGTAGCGCAGCGGTGCGGGTTTCGCCCAGCAGATCCAGGTCATTGTTGCTTGCCGCGCCGTCGGTGCCTACTGCCACATTGACGCCGGCCTGCCACAGGCGTTCCACCGGGCAGAAGCCGCTGGCCAGTTTCAGGTTGGATTCCGGGCAGTGGATTACGCTGCTGTTGCTTTCTACCAGCAATGCCAGGTCGTCTTCGCTGATTTGGGTCATATGAACGGCCTGCAGGCGCGGGCCGAGCAACCCCAGGCGGGCGAGGCGGGCCAGGGGGCGTTCGCCGTACTGCTCAACGGACTGCTGCACTTCAAAGGCGGTTTCGTGGATGTGCATATGAATGGCTGCGTCCAACTCCTCGGCGATCACCCGGACTTTTTCCAGGTTGGCATCGCTGACGGTATAGGGCGCGTGGGGGCCAAAGGCGATTTTGATCCGTGGGTGGTGCTTGAGGTCGCCAAACAGTTCGATGCCCTGGCGCAGGGCCTCGTCGGCGGTGGCAGCGCCAGGGATCGCAAAGTCGAGGATCGGAATCGCGATCTGCGCGCGGATACCACTGTTGTGCACGCGTTCGCTGGCGATCTTGGGGAAGAAGTACATGTCCGAGAAGCAGCTAATGCCGCCCTTGATCTGTTCGGCGATCGCCAGGTCCGTGCCGTCGCGCACGAAGGCTTCATCGACCCACTTGGCTTCGGCGGGCCAGATGTGTTTTTCCAGCCAGGTCATCAGCGGCAGGTCATCCGCCAGGCCGCGAAACAGGCTCATCGCCGCGTGGCCATGGGCATTGACCAGGCCCGGGCTGAGCAGTATGCCCGGCAACTCGCGCACTTCGTGGGCCGCCAGCTTCAGGGCCTGCGTACGCGGCCCGATATACGCAATGCGACCGTCGCGGATACCCAGGCCATGCTCCTTGAGCACCACGCCGGCAGGCTCGACCGGTACCAGCCAGGTTGGCAGTAGCAAGAGGTCGAGCGGGGCAACGGGTGGTGTCATGGCGAGCAGCGTCCGGGGCGGTGATATAAAGAGGGGCGAAGTATACCCGAGCGTCCTGGCTGGCGGATCGCTATAATCGGCGGCTTTTGTTCACGAGTGCGGGGTTAGGGATGCGCGATCGACTGTTGGCAGCGGAGAAGGTGAAGGCCATCGATTGGCGTGATGGCGCACTGCACCTGCTCGATCAGCGTGCGTTGCCGTTTCGGGAAAGCTGGGTCGTGTGCTCGACTGTCGAAGAGGTGGCCGCAGCCATTCGCTCGATGGTGGTGCGTGGCGCTCCGGCCATCGGCATCAGCGCTGCCTACGGGCTGGTGCTGGCCGCGCGCGGGCGGATCGCCGAGGGTGGTGACTGGCAGGCCTCGTGGGAAGAGGACTACGCGCTACTGGCGAACTCCCGTCCTACTGCTTCAAACCTGTTCTGGGCCCTCAAGCGTATGCGCGATCGCCTGGACCGCCTCCGGAAGCACGCCGACCCGCTGGCGGTGCTGGAGGCCGAAGCTGTCGCAATTCATGAAAGCGACCGCGAAGCCAACCTGACGATGGCGCAATTGGGCGTCGAGTTGATCCGCAAGCACCAGGGCAACGCCCAGGCCATCCTGACCCATGGCAATGCGGGGGCCTTGGCCAGCGGCGGTGTGGGCACGGCTCTCGGGGTGATCCGTGCGGCTTTCCTGGAAGGTATGGTCGAGCAGGTCTACGCCAACGAAACCCGCCCGTGGCTGCACGGATCGCGGTTGACCGCCTGGGAGCTGGCGGGCGAGGGCATTCCGGTCACGGTGAACGCCGACTCGGCGGGCGCGCATATTCTCAAAACCAAGGGCGTGACCTGGGTGATCGTTGGTGCCGACTGCATCGCCGCTAATGGTGATGTCATCAGCAAGATCGGCACTTATCAGTTGGCGGTGTGCGCCATGCACCATGGCGTGCGCTTTATGGTGGTGGCGGCGAGTTCGACCCTGGACCTGATGATGGCTACTGGCGATGACGTCGCCCTGGAAGAGCGCGATGCCGGCGAGTTGCTGGAGGTTGCCGGGCAGCGCTTTGCTGCCGATGTCAATGCCTTCAACCCCGTGTTTGACGTGACCCCTGCTGACTTGATCGACGTGATCGTGACGGAAAAAGGCATCGTCGAGCGGCCTGATAGCGCAAAGATGGCCAAGTTGATGTGCCGTAAGCGCCTGCACTAAGGGCGTTGGTGTCTGGCAGATTGCAAGCGCGAGCAAGCCCGCTCCCACCCTTGATCTGTGAATACAGTCAAAATGTGGGGGCGGGCTGGCTCGCGATTGGCCCGAAAAGCCAACAAAACCCTCGGATTCATACGCAAATCCGAGCCTTGATCCAGCTCTGAGCCCCTCTCGTCGTCCTCAAGCCTGTCATCCGTCAACTTACTACGCTCCATGCGCATCTGGGGGATAGGTGCGTGGCGGCGATTGTGATACCATTCGGCGGTTTCCAAGGTCACCCCGAGGGGCGGCCTTTAATGCGCAGATCCGTGTCATAACTCGTTGATTTGTCGTAAGTCGTTGCCAGGCATCATGTCGGCGGCGGCGAGCTTCGTTTGTCCCGTATGGATGTGACGAAGTTTCACCCGAAAAAGGAATCAGGCTTCTCATGGGCGAACTGGCCAAAGAAATCCTCCCGGTCAATATCGAAGACGAGCTGAAACAGTCCTACCTCGACTACGCAATGAGCGTAATTGTCGGGCGGGCACTGCCTGATGCGCGCGATGGCTTGAAGCCCGTGCACCGGCGTGTGCTGTTCGCGATGAGCGAGCTGGGTAACGACTGGAACAAGCCGTACAAGAAATCTGCCCGTGTTGTCGGTGACGTGATCGGTAAGTATCACCCTCACGGCGACACTGCGGTGTACGACACCATCGTTCGGATGGCCCAGCCGTTTTCCCTGCGCTACCTGCTGGTAGACGGCCAGGGCAACTTCGGTTCGGTGGACGGCGATAATGCTGCGGCCATGCGATACACCGAAGTGCGCATGACCAAGCTGGCGCACGAACTGCTGGCCGACCTGCATAAAGAAACCGTGGACTGGGTACCGAACTACGACGGCACCGAAATGATCCCGGCGGTCATGCCGACCCGTATTCCCAACTTGTTGGTCAACGGCTCCAGCGGTATCGCCGTGGGCATGGCCACCAACATCCCGCCACACAACCTCGGTGAAGTCATCGACGGTTGCCTGGCCCTCATCGACAACCCCGAGCTGACTGTCGATGAGCTGATGCAATACATCCCTGGCCCGGACTTCCCGACTGCCGCGATCATCAACGGTCGCGCCGGCATCATCGAAGCCTATCGCACCGGTCGCGGGCGCATCTATATGCGCGCCCGCTCGATGATCGAAGACATCGACAAGGTCGGTGGCCGCCAGCAGATCGTCATCACCGAACTGCCTTACCAGTTGAACAAGGCGCGTCTGATCGAGAAGATCGCCGAGCTGGTTAAAGAGAAGAAACTGGAAGGCATCACCGAACTGCGCGACGAGTCCGACAAAGACGGTATGCGCGTGGTGATCGAGCTGCGTCGTGGCGAAGTGCCTGAGGTGATCCTCAACAACCTCTACGCCCAGACCCAGCTGCAAAGCGTGTTTGGTATCAACGTTGTGGCCCTGATCGACGGTCGCCCGCGCATCCTGAACCTCAAGGATCTGCTGGAAGCCTTCGTGCGTCACCGTCGCGAAGTGGTGACCCGTCGTACCGTATTCGAGCTGCGCAAGGCTCGCGAGCGTGGGCACATCCTGGAAGGCCAGGCGGTTGCGCTGTCGAACATCGACCCGGTTATCGCCCTGATCAAGGCTTCGCCGACCCCGTCGGAAGCCAAGGAAGCACTGATCAAGATGCCGTGGGAATCCAGCGCCGTTGTGGCGATGGTTGAGCGCGCCGGTGCCGATTCGTGCCGTCCGGAGACCCTGGACCCACAATACGGCCTGCGCGACGGCAAGTATTTCCTGTCGCCGGAACAGGCCCAGGCCATCCTGGAACTGCGCCTGCACCGCCTGACCGGTCTGGAGCATGAAAAGCTGCTGGCCGAGTACCAGGAGATTCTCAACCAGATCGGTGAGTTGATCCGCATCCTCAACAGCGCTGTGCGCTTGATGGAAGTGATCCGCGAAGAACTGGAAGTGATCCGCGCCGAATATGGCGACGTGCGCCGCACCGAAATCCTCGATGCCCGCCTCGACCTGACCCTGGGTGACATGATCCCGGAAGAAGAGCGCGTGGTGACCATTTCCCACGGTGGCTACGCCAAGACTCAGCCATTGGCTGCGTACCAGGCCCAGCGCCGTGGTGGTAAAGGTAAATCGGCTACCGGCGTCAAGGATGAGGACTACATCGCTCACCTGCTGGTTGCCAACAGCCACACCACGCTGCTGCTGTTCTCCAGCAAAGGCAAGGTGTACTGGCTCAAGACCTACGAAATCCCGGAAGCGTCCCGCGCCGCCCGTGGGCGTCCGCTGGTCAACCTGCTGCCGCTGGACACTGATGAATACATCACCACCATGCTGCCGGTTGAGGAATACACCGAAGGTCACTTCATCTTCATGGCAACCGCCAAAGGCACCGTGAAGAAGACCCCGCTGGAATCCTTCAGTCGTCAACGCAGCGTGGGCCTGATTGCCCTGGAGCTGGACGAAGGCGACGTGTTGATCTCCGCCGCCATCACCGATGGCGAGCGTGAAGTCATGCTGTTCTCCGACGGTGGCAAGGTGACGCGCTTCAAGGAATCCGACGTGCGTGCCATGGGCCGTACCGCCCGTGGTGTGCGTGGCATGCGTTTGCCGGAAGGGCAGAAGCTGATTTCCATGCTGATCCCGGAAGAAGGCAGCCAGATCCTCACGGCTTCGGCGCGTGGTTATGGCAAGCGTACCGCTATTGGCGAGTTCCCCGAGTACAAGCGTGGCGGCCAGGGCGTTATCGCCATGGTCAGCAATGATCGCAACGGCCGTCTGGTTGGCGCGGTCCAGGTGCTCGATGGCGAGGAAATCATGTTGATTTCCGACCAGGGCACCCTGGTGCGTACCCGGGTTGATGAAGTGTCGAGCCTGGGTCGTAACACCCAGGGCGTGACCTTGATCAAGCTGGCCAGCGACGAGACCCTGGTGGGCCTGGAGCGTGTCCAGGAACCGTCGGAAGTCGAAGGTGAGGAGCTGGAGGGTGAGGCATTCGATGGCGAGGTGATCGCAGCCGGCGATGACAACGTCGACGAGCCAACCCTCGATGCCGCCGCAGACGAAGAAGAGCCGCAGGCGTAAGCGGACAAACAAGGGGGCGGATGAAGATTCGCCCCCTTGTTATTTGTCCCTTTTGAAAGTTTGCGATACTGCGCATTCCCCTGTGGGAGAGGTCTTGCAGGGGTTATGTGTCGAACACGAATTATGTGACCAACAGATCAGAGCGAGATTGGATGTGAGCAAGAGAGCCTATAACTTCTGTGCTGGTCCCGCGGCACTTCCTGAAGCGGTCCTGCAGCGCGCGCAGGGTGAACTCCTCGACTGGCATGGCAAAGGCCTCTCCGTGATGGAAATGAGCCATCGCAGTGATGAGTTCGTGTCCATTGCCACCAAGGCCGAGCAGGATCTGCGTGACCTGCTGGACATCCCGTCGGACTACAAGGTGCTGTTCCTGCAAGGCGGCGCCAGCCAGCAGTTCGCCCAGATCCCGCTGAACCTGCTGCCGGAAGACGGCACTGCCGACTATATCGATACCGGTATCTGGGGGCAGAAGGCCATTGAAGAGGCCTCGCGCTACGGCAACATCAACGTGGCCGGCACCGCCAAGCCGTATGACTATTTCGCCATTCCAGGTCAGAACGAATGGAAGTTGTCGAAAGACGCGGCCTACGTGCACTACGTGCAGAACGAAACCATCGGTGGCCTGGAATTCGACTGGGTACCTGAAGTGGGTGATGTGCCTCTGGTGTGTGATATGTCCTCGGACATTCTCTCGCGCCCGATGGATGTGTCCCGCTACGGCATGATCTACGCCGGCGCCCAGAAGAACATCGGCCCGAGCGGCATCCTGGTCAACATCATCCGTGAAGACCTGCTCGGTCGTGCCCGCTCGGTGTGCCCGACCATGCTCAACTACAAGGTCGCGGCCGACAACGGCTCGATGTACAACACCCCGCCGGCCTTTGCCTGGTACCTCTCGGGCCTGGTGTTCGAGTGGCTCAAGGAGCAGGGCGGTGTCGCGGCCATGGGCAAGCTCAACGAAGAGAAGAAGCGCACCCTGTACGACTTCATCGACGCCAGCGGCCTGTACAGCAACCCGATCAGCCTGAGCGCCCGTTCGTGGATGAACGTGCCATTCCGCCTGGCCGACGACCGCCTGGACAAGCCATTCCTGGCGGGTGCCGACGCGCGTGGCCTGCTGAACCTCAAGGGTCATCGTTCGGTGGGTGGCATGCGTGCCTCGATCTACAACGCCGTTGATATCAATGCCATCAAGGCGCTGGTGGCTTACATGGCAGAGTTCGAAAAGGAACACGGCTAATGTCTGAGCAAGAACTCAAGGCCCTGCGCGTGCGCATTGACGCCCTGGACACCAAAGTCCTGGAGCTGATCAGTGAGCGGGCGCGCTGTGCCCAGGAAGTGGCACGGGTCAAAATGGCCTCCCTGGCTGAAGGCGAAGTGCCGGTTTTTTACCGTCCGGAGCGTGAAGCCCAGGTGCTCAAGCGCGTCATGGAGCGCAACCAGGGGCCGCTGGGCAATGAAGAAATGGCGCGGTTGTTCCGCGAGATCATGTCTTCGTGCCTGGCCCTGGAGCAGCCATTGAAAGTGGCTTACCTCGGCCCCGAGGGCACCTTCACCCAGGCGGCGGCCATGAAACATTTCGGCCACGCGGTGATCAGCAAACCCATGGCGGCCATCGACGAAGTGTTCCGCGAAGTGGCTGCGGGTGCGGTGAATTTTGGCGTGGTGCCGGTGGAAAACTCCACCGAAGGTGCGGTCAACCATACCCTCGACAGCTTCCTTGAGCACGACATGGTGATCTGTGGCGAAGTCGAGCTGCGTATTCACCACCATTTGCTGGTGGGCGAAAACACCAAGACCGACAGCATCAGCCGTATTTACTCCCATGCCCAGTCGCTGGCCCAGTGCCGCAAGTGGCTGGATGCCCATTACCCGAATGTCGAGCGCGTGGCGGTGTCCAGCAACGCCGAAGCGGCCAAGCGGGTCAAGGGTGAGTGGAATTCGGCTGCGATTGCCGGGGATATGGCGGCGGGTCTGTATGGCCTGACACGCCTGGCCGAGAAAATCGAGGATCGCCCGGACAACTCCACGCGTTTCTTGATGATCGGCAGCCAGGAAGTGCCACCGACCGGCGACGACAAAACCTCGATCATCGTCTCCATGAGCAACAAGCCCGGCGCGCTGCATGAGCTGCTGGTGCCGTTCCATGACAACGGGATTGACCTGACGCGCATTGAAACGCGTCCTTCACGCAGCGGTAAATGGACCTATGTGTTCTTTATCGACTTCGTCGGCCACCACCGTGATCCGCTGGTCAAGGGTGTGCTGGAGAAAATCAGTCAGGAAGCCGTGGCACTCAAGGTGCTGGGCTCCTACCCGAAAGCGGTTTTGTGAGGCTTTGACATGAGTGGCAACTTCCTCGCCCTGGCACAGCCGGGCGTGCAACAACTGTCGCCTTACGTTCCAGGCAAGCCTGTGGACGAGTTGGCGCGCGAGCTGAACCTGGATCCGGCAAAGATCGTCAAGCTGGCGAGCAATGAAAACCCCCTGGGTCCAAGCCCCAAGGTGCTGGCGGCGCTTCGCGAAGAGCTGGCCGAGCTGACGCGTTACCCTGATGGCAATGGTTTTGCCCTCAAGTCCCTGTTGGCCGAGAGCTGCCGGGTTGAGCTGGCTCAGGTCACCCTGGGCAACGGTTCCAACGATATTCTGGAACTGGTGGCGCGTGCCTATCTGGCGCCGGGCTTGAATGCAGTGTTCAGTGAGCATGCGTTTGCGGTCTATCCGATTGTCACCCAGGCCGTCGGTGCCGAGGCGCGGGTGATTGCCGCCAAGGACTGGGGGCATGACCTGCCGGCCATGTTGGCCGCCATCGACGCCCAGACCCGGGTGGTGTTTATCGCCAATCCGAACAACCCGACCGGCACCTGGTTTGGTGTCGAGGCGCTGGACGAGTTCCTGCAAGACGTGCCGGAACATGTGCTGGTGGTGCTGGACGAGGCCTATATCGAGTATGCCGAAGGCAGTGATCTGCCCGACGGCCTGGACTTCCTGGCGGCCTACCCGAACCTGCTGGTCTCACGCACCTTCTCCAAGGCTTATGGCCTGGCGTCGTTGCGGGTCGGTTACGGGTTATCCACAGCCATTGTCGCTGATGTGCTGAACCGGGTGCGCCAGCCGTTCAACGTCAACAGCCTGGCGCTGGCGGCGGCTTGTGCGGCGCTCAAGGATGCCGAGTACCTGGAAGAAGGGCGGCGGATCAACGAGAGCGGTATGCAGCAACTGCAGCAGGGCTTTCGTGAGCTGGGCCTGGGTTGGATTCCCTCCAAGGGCAATTTCGTTTGCGTCGACCTTGGCCAGGTGGCAGCCCCAGTGTTCCAGGGCCTGCTGCGCGAAGGCGTGATCGTGCGTCCGGTGGCCAATTACGGCATGCCGAACCACTTGCGTATCACCATTGGTTTGCCGGCTGAAAACAGCCGCTTCCTTGAGGCGTTGGCCAAGGTTCTGGCCCGTGGTTGATGTGATTGCAAAGCAACTTGCTGTGCCTGTGATCGGTCGCCTGGTGGTGGTCGGTCTGGGATTGATTGGTGGCTCCTTTGCCAAGGGCCTGCGTGAAAGCGGCTTGTGTGGCGAAGTGGTTGGCGTGGACCTGGACCCGCAATCGCGCAAACTGGCGGTTGAGCTGGGCGTGGTGGACCGCTGCGAGGCGGACCTGGCGGTTGCCTGTCAGGGAGCTGATGTCATTCAGTTGGCGGTGCCAATCCTGGCTATGGAAAAACTGCTGGCATTGTTGGCCAGCATGGACCTGGGCCAGGCGATCCTGACGGATGTCGGCAGCGCCAAGGGCAATGTGGTGCGCGCGGCACGGTTGGCGTTTGGCGGTATGCCGGCGCGTTTCGTGCCGGGGCATCCGATTGCCGGCTCCGAGCAGAGCGGGGTGGAAGCCTCCAACTCGCAGTTGTTCCGTCGGCACAAGGTGATCCTCACGCCATTGGCCGAAACCGACCCGGCGGCCTTGGCAGTCGTGGACCGCCTGTGGCGCGAACTGGGTGCGGATGTCGAGCATATGCAGGTCGAGCGCCACGACGAAGTGCTGGCGGCGACCAGTCATTTGCCGCATCTGCTGGCATTTGGCCTGGTTGATTCCTTGGCCAAACGTAACGAGAATCTGGAAATTTTCCGTTACGCAGCCGGTGGTTTCCGCGACTTTACCCGGATCGCCGGCAGTGATCCGGTGATGTGGCACGACATCTTTCTCGCCAATCGCGAGGCGGTGCTGCGGACTCTAGATACTTTTCGCAGCGACCTCGACGCCTTGCGCGACGCGGTCGATGCTGGCGACGGGCACCAGTTGCTGGGTGTCTTCACCCGTGCGCGGGTCGCACGTGAGCACTTCAGCAAAATTCTGGCGCGCCGGGCCTATGTGGATGCGGCAGTGAACGCCGATGATGTGGTCTTTGTCGCCAGTCCGGGTGGGCGTTTGAGCGGAACGGTCCGAGTGCCGGGTGACAAGTCCATTTCCCATCGATCGATCATGCTGGGGTCGCTGGCGGAGGGTGTGACTGAAGTCGAAGGTTTCCTGGAAGGGGAGGATGCCCTGGCGACCTTGCAGGCGTTCCGTGATATGGGCGTGGTGATTGAAGGCCCGCATCATGGGAAGGTGACCATCCATGGTGTCGGCTTGCATGGCTTGCAGCCTGCGCCGGGCCCTATCTATCTCGGTAATTCGGGCACTTCCATGCGCCTGTTGTCGGGATTGTTGGCGGCGCAGCGTTTTGACAGTGTCTTGATCGGCGATGCTTCGCTGTCCAAGCGGCCGATGAATCGGGTAGCCAAGCCGTTGCGGGAAATGGGGGCAGTGATCGAGACTGGCCCTGAAGGCCGACCACCACTGACCATTCGCGGCGGGCAAACCCTCAAGGGCTTGAGCTATATGCTGCCGATGGCCAGTGCCCAGGTTAAATCCAGCCTGCTGTTGGCCGGGCTGTATGCCGAAGGGCGTACGGCAGTCACCGAGCCTGCGCCAACCCGTGATCATACCGAGCGGATGTTGCGCGGCTTTGGCTGCCCGGTGGAAGTCGCAGGCGCGACGGCAGCCATTGAGTCAGGTCATGCATTGGTGGCAACGCGTATCGAAGTGCCGGGCGACATCTCTTCTTCGGCATTTTTCTTGGTGGCAGCCTCGATAGCCGAGGGTTCGGAGTTGCTGCTTGAGCATGTGGGGATCAATCCGACCCGTACCGGAGTGATCGATATCCTGCGCCTGATGGGGGCTGATATCACCCTGGAAAACCCGCGCGAAGTCGGGGGTGAGCCTGTGGCCGATCTGCGCGTGCGTGCGGCACCGCTCAAGGGTATCGAGATTCCGGAGGCGCTGGTGCCCCTGGCAATCGACGAGTTTCCCGTACTGTTTGTTGCCGCCGCCTGCGCGCAAGGGCGCACGGTATTGCGGGGTGCCGAAGAGTTGCGGGTCAAGGAGTCCGACCGGATCCAGGTCATGGCCGATGGTCTCCTGGCGCTGGGCGTGAAGTGTGTGCCGACACCTGATGGGATTATCATTGACGGTGGCAGTATGGCGGGTGGCGAGGTGCATGCACACGGTGATCATCGGATTGCCATGGCATTCAGTGTGGCTTCCTTGTGTGCCACTGGGCCGATTCGTATCCATGACTGTGCCAACGTAGCAACATCTTTTCCGAATTTTCTTACACTGTGTGCCCAAGTCGGCATTCGTGTTGCCCAAGAGGCTCAATTGTGAATATCAAAGCACCGGTGATTACCATCGACGGGCCAAGCGGTTCTGGCAAAGGCACGGTTGCGGGCCTTTTGGCCAAGCGTCTGGGGTGGTGCCTGCTGGATTCCGGGGCGCTGTATCGCCTGCTGGCTTTCGCAGCGCGCAACCATGGCGTCGACCTGACCAACGAAGAGTCGTTGGTGCTGCTGGCGGCTCACCTTGACGTGCAGTTCGTCGGGGCGACCGAAGGTCACTCGCTGCGCATTATCCTCGAAGGCGATGATGTGACCGATGACCTGCGTAACGAGCAGGTCGGCTCCTGGGCCTCCCAGGTCGCCGCATTGCCGGCTGTGCGTGATGCCTTGCTGCAACGCCAGCGGGCTTTCCAGGAGCCGCCGGGCCTGGTGGCCGATGGCCGCGACATGGGCACCGTGGTGTTTCCCGAGGCGCCGCTGAAGATTTTCCTGACGGCCAGTGCCGAGGAGCGGGCGCGCCGCCGTTACTTGCAGTTGAAGGGCAAGGTAGATGGTGTTAGTCTGTCGAGTCTGCTAGATGAGATTCGTGCACGCGATGAGCGTGACACCCAGCGTGCGGTAGCCCCGCTCAAACCGGCGGCTGACGCCATACAGCTGGATTCCACGGAATTGTCCATCGAGCAGGTGTTGGAACGCATCTTGAGTGAAATCGCTCTTCGCGATATCGCCGGATGACTCAGAGGAAGTGCAGGGGACCAGTCCTAGACCTGCGCTTCTTCTCTTATATGAACGTAACCCACACCGTCTGGGGTGTGGCAGATGGGCGTATTCTTCGCCCTTATCAACAGGAATTAAAATGAGCGAAAGCTTTGCGGAACTCTTTGAAGAAAGCCTAAAAACCCTGAACCTTCAGGCAGGCTCCATCATCACCGGTGTTATCGTTGATATCGATTACCAAGCTCGCTGGGTAACCGTTCACGCTGGTCTGAAGTCTGAAGCACTCATCCCGCTTGAGCAGTTCTACAACGACGCTGGCGACCTGACTATCAATGTCGGTGACGAAGTTCACGTTGCTCTGGACTCGGTTGAAGACGGTTTCGGTGAAACCAAGCTGTCCCGTGAAAAAGCCAAGCGCGCTGAATGCTGGATTGTTCTCGAAGCAGCCTTCGCAGCTGAAGAAGTGGTCAAGGGCGTTATCAACGGTAAGGTTAAAGGCGGCTTCACTGTCGACGTTAACGGCATCCGTGCGTTCCTGCCAGGTTCTTTGGTCGACGTTCGTCCTGTGCGCGACACCACGCACCTGGAAGGCAAAGAACTCGAATTCAAGGTCATCAAGCTCGACCAGAAGCGCAACAACGTTGTCGTTTCCCGTCGCAGCGTCCTGGAAGCAGAGAACTCCGCCGAGCGTGAAGCTCTGCTGGAATCCCTGCAGGAAGGCCAACAAGTCAAAGGTATCGTCAAGAACCTCACCGATTACGGCGCATTCGTCGATCTGGGTGGCGTCGATGGCCTGCTGCACATTACCGACATGGCTTGGAAGCGTATCAAGCATCCTTCCGAAATCGTCAATGTTGGCGACGAGATCGATGTCAAGGTTCTGAAATACGATCGCGAGCGCAACCGTGTTTCCCTGGGCCTGAAGCAACTGGGTGAAGATCCATGGGTTGCTATCAAAGCCCGTTACCCAGAAAGCACTCGCGTAACCGCGCGTGTTACCAACCTGACCGACTACGGCTGCTTCGCAGAGCTGGAAGAAGGCGTGGAAGGCCTGGTACACGTTTCCGAAATGGACTGGACCAACAAGAACATCCACCCTTCGAAAGTCGTACAAGTCGGCGACGAAGTGGAAGTTATGGTTCTGGACATCGACGAAGAGCGTCGTCGTATCTCCCTGGGCATCAAGCAGTGCAAATCTAACCCATGGGAAGATTTCTCTGGCCAGTTCAACAAGGGCGATAAAATCTCCGGCACCATCAAGTCGATCACCGATTTCGGTATCTTCATTGGTCTGGACGGCGGCATCGACGGCCTGGTTCACCTGTCCGACATCTCCTGGAACGAAGTTGGCGAAGAAGCTGTTCGTCGTTTCAAGAAGGGCGACGAGCTGGACACCGTTATCCTGTCGGTTGACCCAGAGCGCGAGCGCATCTCCCTGGGTATCAAGCAACTGGAAAGCGATCCGTTCTCCGAGTACGTTCAAGAGAACGACAAGGGTGCAATCGTTAAAGGCATCGTGAAGGAAGTTGACGCTAAAGGCGCCATCATCACTTTGGGTGACGATATCGAAGCGACTCTGAAAGCCTCCGAAATCAGCCGTGATCGCGTTGAAGACGCTCGTAACGTTCTGAAAGAAGGCCAGGAAGTAGAAGCCAAGATCATCAGCGTTGACCGCAAGAGCCGTGTAATCCAGCTCTCCATCAAGTCGAAAGACGAGATCGAAGAGAAAGAAGCAATCCAGAGCCTGCGCGATAAGCCAGCTACCTCTGACATTGCTTCGGGTCCGACCACTCTGGGCGACCTGCTGCGTGCACAAATGGAAAAACAGAACTAAGTTCTGTTAGACCATAGAAAAAGGGCGACTTCGGTCGCCCTTTTTTGTGTCTGTGATTTGGGTTTTACGGGGCGGGAGGTTGGTAGGTGTAGCGCGATCGTCCTGAGGCTGCTTGCAGGCGGCGATCTTGCTATTGAGGCACACTTCCAGTGCTTTTCTGGGGAGGGGGCTCCTGCGCTTTCCTGGGGTGAGCCTGCTCGCGTCCTTGGTCTTGTTGGGGTTGCCATAATTTGCGCAAGATAAGTCAAGCCACAGGCTGTTCAAATTCATCTGGTCATGCTAAAACCTTCGGAGCGCTTTTCCTAGCTGCTTGAAAAAGAAGGGAAAAATATGACGAAGTCGGAGTTGATCGAACGAATTGTCACCCATCAAGGGCTGCTCTCATCCAAGGATGTGGAGTTGGCCATCAAGACCATGCTTGAGCAAATGTCCCAGTGCCTGGCCACGGGCGATCGAATCGAGATTCGTGGGTTTGGCAGTTTTTCGCTGCACTACCGTGCGCCACGTGTGGGCCGCAACCCAAAAACCGGCCAGTCCGTCAGCCTCGACGGCAAATTTGTGCCCCACTTCAAACCGGGCAAGGAATTGCGCGATCGAGTGAACGAAGACGAAGAAGAAAGCGTCTGAGTTTTTTTGGGGATAGGAGAAGTTTATGCGCGGTGTAAAGCGCGTCGCCCTGGTACTGATTGTGCTAGTCGTCACCTTGGTGATCCTGGCATTCGTACTGGAAAACCAGCAAGGCGTCGCCCTGGCGTTTTTGGGATGGTCTACGCCAGAGCTGCCAGTTTCGGTGTTTGTGACATTGGCGTTGATTGTTGGGATGCTGGTGGGGCCGATCCTGGGGTTGCTAGTGCGCCGCAAGAAGCGCCTAAAGCCAGTGTTGTAGGGTTGGACTGACGGCTTAGACCGTTTGTCGACTGTATTGTAGGGTTGAGCCTTCCCTTTGGTGTCGGTTCCCTAGGCGGTTAAGCGCTTCTCTGTGTTCGGGAAATAGTGGCTTTAATAGGCTCTCTGGCCTTAATTCTTACAACTTCTTCGATGTTTGAGAATTGCCTTAAAGTTATGTCAACTCTTGCAATGTGACGGCGAGATGGCAAAATGCAACCTGTTCTCGATACCAGTCATTTTGTGTGTCCAAGGCTAGGCAGCGACGCTGGGCTTTTGGTCGACCCTTATAAATATAAAATCACCACAAGATCGTCTGCATAACGAGCCCGCAGTTTCTCCTTGAAGGCAGGTTTTTGTTGTGAGTAGTAGCTTCCGCGCGCCCCCCGTTCCCTCGTCCGGCGAGATCGACCTCGTTGCGTTGTTTAATATCGTTTGGCGGCAGAAGAAGCTCCTTGCGGCGGTGACCGCTTGTGTCGGCTTGCTGGCAGCCGCTTATGCGTTTCTAGCGACTCCGGAGTATCAGGTCAGTACTGTCCTGCGCCCGGCTGCGCTCAATGAGCTCGATGCGTTGAATCGCTCTGAGGTTTATCAGCTTCCTCCTCCGGACGCGCTGCTCAAGGTGGGTGCATCCCTTGAGTCGTACGATACTCGTCTGGCTTTTTTCAGGGCCAATCAAAATCTGTTCAAAGAGTTCGAGCGACCAGGCCGGACCTTGGAGCAGAGCTTTGAGGAGTTCAATCGCAATTCGATCAAGTTGGTTTTGCCGGACGCAAGCAAGAAAGATTCCTTGAGTGCCTTTATCAGACTTGATATGAACTACCCAAAAGGGATTGATGGAGTTTCGATCCTTAATGGCTTTGTCGATTATGCAATTGCCAATGAGCGGGAGCAAATAGCCGCAGATTTAAAGGTGATTGTAAAAAACCGCCTGAATGAGCTTGAAGGAAGGTACGACTCCGCACGCAAGAACTACGATATTGAGAAAGAAGCAAAAATTGCTTCTTTACAGGAGGCTGATGCGACTCGGCGTGCGCAATTGCAGGATGAGTTGAAAGCACTGCGCGTCCAACTGAAAACCCATCGAGGTGATCGGATGGCTCAGTTAAACGAAGCCATCGGAATCGCAAAGTCTTTGGGTATTCAAAAGCCAGCGACACCATCCTCCCTGGGCGAGTCGATGCGTTCCGGTGCTTCGAGCGTAATGCGCACCGAGATCAACAATCAGCAAATCCCGCTTTATTTTATGGGGGTAGAGGCGCTCAAGGCTGAACTGACGGCTCTGCAGCAGCGTAAAACCGATGATTTCACGGAAGGCCGCATTGCGCAGATTGCCAAGGAGCTTCAGATGTTGGCGACCAATCGCGAAATTGAAGTGCTCAACCGTCGGGAAAATGAAGACATCTTCCTTGCTGGCGTGCAGCCAATACGGGCCGAAATGACTCGTCTGAATAATTTGAATATTGATATGAGCCGATTGAAGCTCGTGACCATCGACCAGCAGGCGCTTGAACCGCTGTCGCCCGTCAAACCAAATCGCCCTTTGGTGGTACTGATTGGATTGTTTCTGGGCGCTATCCTTGCGGTGTTTATTGCCTTGGCCCGCCATGCTTTCCGCAGCTCGGACAATAAAGACGTGCAGCAGGTGAGTCTGGTGCAGGCGTCTTTACCGAATCCATCTGAAGGTGTTCAGCGCGAACTTTCCAAAAGCTGACTGTGATGGGTAAGATAAGCAGTTACTGCTGTCGGAAAATGAATATAAAACAGCCCACGTTGAGTGGGCTTTTTTATGTTTGCTCGATTATGGTCTGGCCACAGGGAATATTCGATCAAATGCAACCCTTTGAATACGCTCATGCATAAAGTGATACGTCACACTGGAAGCTTCACTCTGAGGGTGGGCGGCAACCGTGGTAAAGCCCTTGGTCAGGCTGAGTGAGCGGCGTAGTACGCAAGCACGGATCCACGGATCAAAGAAGGCGTAGGTGGCCCTGTAGAGTGTTTTCAGCTCTGTTTCGGTTGTTGCGGTAGCAAACTTCAGCGTGGGTAGGTAGGCCGCGAAAATAACATCACCGTCGTCAATGCCGGGTGCCATGTAAAAGCATGTAGCCGAAGTTCGGCCTTTCATGAGGTGTGACCACAGCGCGCAATCTGCGCCACGTACATCTGGCAGGTAGCCGGGATGTATATGAATGAACTTGAGCGAGCTGATTTCCAGCAGCTTTTTGGGAACAATACCCCCACCGGTGAACAGGATTTGTGTTTGGGGGAGGGCGGTCAATCGAGTAGAGAGGGCTTCGTCAGCCAGATTGTCAATCATCAGTGTTTCGACATCGGCGCAATACTCTTCCAGATCACCGAGAGCTAAAGCGTCGTCGAGCACGTCCTTCGAGAAAGCCAGGCTGCTTTCGATGGTGCCCCTTACCTTCTGATACAGGGCGGTTTCGGTTTTCTGCAGTGTCGCTGACCAGTGGTGGATACTGTTTTTCTGCTTGGATTGCGCGTACGCCAATTTCATCAAGCCTGGCAGGAAGCGCCCCACTGGCTTTTTGGTCGACAGATCGTTCTTGGCTACCAGATGGATAATCTTTTTGGGCTTGAGCCCCATACTTTTCAGTGTTGCCAGATAGGCGCGTGCAATCGGGCCTTCCCAGAACAGTACGGTCAGAGGGAGGGCGCCTGCTGGCATCACCTCTGGCGTAACAAGAGCTTCGGTTGGTTGGGTATTCGCGTGTTGCAGTGCCTGAAGAAACTGCTCGGCTTTTGTATTTATAAGGGAGAGCAGTTCTTCGGCCAGCACGACTTTATTGGTGCTTAGATAATCGAGCAATCTGAGTATGGCGTTCAGCCGCTTGATGGCGCTGTTGTCGTTCCCGGCAGCAGACAGGCGCTGGAAGTCCTTGAATAGCAGCAGCAAGGCCAGAGGCTGTAGTTCGGCGACTAGTAGAGTGGAGGACGCGCGTGCACCGCTCTCAAGATAACTGTCGTAGATGCAACGGGAAATTTCGATTCGTTTGGACAGAAATTCCAGGGTCTGGAGTTCTGTATCTGCCCAGTCGTGTTTGCTCGCGCACGCCGCTAGCCTGGAGGCGGTATCAAAATAGACGCCTGGCTTGGTAGCGGCGACAGAGGCTGGCAAATAGTTATCCATGTATCGTTCGAGCATCATTCAGATCACCCTGCCTTGGCTAATTTTTGATGGACAACCTGCAAAATGTTGGCGACGGTCCAATACAGAACCATCCCGGAAGGGAAAGAGTAAAACAGCAGGAAGAACCCAAGGCCCATCAAGCCGGTTGTCAGGCTCTGACGAAGTGAGGACTTGCCATCTGCAGTAGGTGTGGGGTTCAGCTTGATGCTCAGCAGGGTGGTCAGCGACATCAAAACTGGCAGCAGGTTGAAGTAAGAGCCGAACAGTGGCAAGTCGATGCCCAGCGAGAACAATTGATCAGGCTCAGCCAGTGTCTTCATCCAGAGGAATGACGCGTCGCGCAACTCGAATGTCTGGCCCAGCAGGTGATAAAGCGAGACAAAGATAGGTACTTGAATCAGTACGATCAAAAGTGGTTTTAACCCTGCCAAAGGACTTACTTTATGACTTTCGTAAAGTTGCAGGATGCGCTCACTTTGCTCGCCGCCTTTATAGTTCCTACGGATTTCCTGCAACTCCGGCTGAATTCGCGCTTGAATAGCGGCAAATTTCTTTTGCGCGGAGATCGCATTTTTGGCAATAGGGTAAACGGCCAGGCGTACCAGGAAGGCCAGTAGGATAATCGCGACTCCCCAACTGCCGACCCACTGCTGGATAAAGTGCAGTATGTGCATGATCCCCAGGCTTAGCCCGCGCATCCAATCCCACAGCCCGGAGAACAGTAGTCCTCCCAGATCAGGGTCCTGGGCGGTCAATGCTTTGTAGGCTTTGCCGCCACCGAACACACTCCACTGATAGCTTTGCTGTTGGCCGTTGGTGCTGTCGAAAAGCGGTAGGGAGATGTCGATGGAGGTTTCGAAGGCCGCGTGTTTGACATCACCTTCTGGCTCAGTTGGGGTGCTGGCAAGCCAGGGTGAGCGTCTGGCTGGATCGTTGGAAGGGGTCAGGATCAGAGCCAGATAGCGGCTTTGCAGGCCTATCCAGTTCCATTTTTCCTCCTCTTGGGAGCTATAGCCCTGTGGCATATCCTGATTGTTCAGGCGCAGGGTCATCACACCATCAGGTGTGCCATAAGCCAGCTCGGTAAACGAATAGATACTTTGGCCCATTCCCAGGCCAACCGCCGGGACTTCCCCGATGCCAGGGCCTATCACTAGGTCAAGACGATCGGCTTTGCTCAGCTCAATCTGTTTGAAGTCCAGGTCCAGGGTGAAATCGGTACGCCAGTGATGGTCAAGCAAATGCCAGGTTTTCTTGAGGCTGAATGGCAGGTCGTTGCTTTCGAGGCCAAGTACCAGGGTGTCATGATTCTGGGACAGGACTTTCCAGCCGCCGGCCAGTTGCTCCCAGTCCTTGACACTCTTGCCTGCTAACTCGCCGCGTAGCAAAAACAGCTGGCCCTTGGGGGCCGCCATATCTTGGGTATGTCCCTGGGTGCCATGAAGCTGAGGTAGCGACCAATGCCGAACGGTGCCCGACTCTAAGTTGAACTCCAAGTGTAAACTTGAATTGCTCAGGATAATGGGCGGTTGGTCAGCGGCACTTGCAATATTGATAAAAAGCAGGAATAACCAGCCGAGCCAATTACACTGATAGAGTTTCTTTGACTTTTGCATAAGAGTAACTTTTGGCAGCGTTCGGTGAAGGCAGAACTTGAGTGGGTGTCTCAACTCATAGATGAGCGAATGCATATGCCAGCCTGCGATATACATTTAGGTATGGCAGGCTGGACTCCGGGATCCGGCGGTCTTACTTTTTGTCAGTGTCGGACTCTTTCTTCATCACATCTTTGCGTAGGCCGAGCATGCGCAGGAGGCGGTGCCAGTAGAGCTTCAGCACCATGGCAATGGCTGCCAGCGCCCCCAGGATGCCCTGCAGCATGGCGCTACCGGTTCCCGGATCTAGGTAGGCAAAGGCGTTGATTGGCAGCAGTACCAGGCAGAGCAAGGCAAGCACGGAGAAATTAGATTTTTTCATGATAAAGCGCCCCATCATTGTTTAATTAAAGAAACCAAGTAATCGGCGGCTGTATCGCCGCTTCGACCGCTGTTATAGATCCAACGCTGACGCGTCTGGTGCAGCGTTGTTTGCCACTTATGCGAGTCAGTTGCCATTGTTTGCGCAATTTCACCTAACTTCGCCAATTCATCCGTTGATACAACAACACCAACCTGGTCGCGTATCTGTACCTCAATAGGTTCAAGACCGACTGCGGTATATTCGGGGTTCAGCACTTTGCGGGGAACATCGGCAAAGATGACCGGTCGCTCCAACCCGAATGCGAACTCCAATGCCGCACCGGACCAATCGCTGAGCATGATATCCGAATCACGTAGTGACGTGGTGCCATCACTGTCTTCGTCCATCTGAAATCGCGGCTCGTCGCGAAAATAGGTACAGATTTCGTCAAGGGTCCGCGGAGCCAATTTTCGTGTGCGTGGGTGCGGACGCAGGATGACTCGTAGGCCTGCTTCGATAAGAGGTTGGATTGCATCGATCCCGTGCCGCTCGATCAGGCCATTTTCGCCCCAGGTTGGAGCCACAAGGATCTGTGCAGGGATATCACTGCGCGCAGGTGGGCCTTGAAGACCACTCTCCATAATAGTGTCCAGTCGCCCGTATCCATGCTCGACCAGCGTCTTGGCAGGTAGGCCAAGTGCCTGTTCCCGGGCTCTGGTCTCGGCGATGTGGTGCGGGCCTACACATAAGATGGAGTCGAAATGGTCGAATGCTGCCGCACGGTAGATCATGTGGGTGCTGACGATCGAGTGGTGCAGATAGGTGTAGTGGACGGAAAAAGGTGAGCGCTTGATGTGGAAGCTCTGCAGGTCCGGCATGGTCATCAGCAGAACATCGGCATCCAGTGAGGCGAAGAACAGCGTGCGCACGCTGTTTTCGCCAATGTAGAAGGAGCGCATGCCTGCGGGTGGATTCTGCAGTAGCGGGTCGTTCTCGGCTGACGTCACGTAAAGCACTGGCGCTGCGTGACGGTTTTGCAGTGCGGTAAAGACAGGCTCAAAGTATGACCAGTAGCCTCGGCCCTCCGAGTAAAACACGATCTGACGCTCACTACGGGGCACGCGCTTGAACGCTTGCATGCCCTGCCATTCCCTCAGCATCTTGCGTAGTCCGGCAAACATGCTCAATCCTCAAGTCGGATGAAGGTATCCAACTGACCGCGTTTAAACATCTCGTGGTACTGGTTGAGGTCGTCCACGGTGTCGACTTCAAGCCAGCCGTTGTCCGTAAAGGCGGCGCGTGCGGTCCACCCGGTGTCTATAAGGTGTTGTAGATACGTGGTCATATACATGTTGTCGAAGTCTTTGCCATCGCGCTGGATCGTACGATCCAGGTTATGCCAGGCATCACGAAATGCCTTTACTTGGTCGCCCCGGACTTTGATCAGCCCCATGTATTGGCCTTGGACTTCGCTATAGTCCTTGGGCTTTTTTCCCAGTTCGGTAATGCAATTGTCATCATCGAGCTTTAATGTTTCTGCGTCGGATAAAGGATTGTCCATACGGATAGCCCAAAATCTGCGCCACTCTCGATCAATCGAAATGGCCAGCGGCGCTTCAGTACCTAGCAGGCTTTCAAGCACCGACGGTGTGTAGATGATGTCGCCATAGGCAATCAGCAGATCCTCGCCCTCGACCATCCACTCTTCTGCGCAAAACAGCGTGGAGACCATGTTGGTTTCGGCAAAGCGGGGGTTATGCAGCACCTCGACACCTTGACCTTCGAGGCAATCGGCGCGATATCCACCTACCAGTGCAATGTCCGTCAGGCCGGCAGCTCGCAGTACATCCAACTGGCGGTGCAGTAGGGCGCGTCCGTTCAATTCGACCAGGCACTTTGGCCGGTCATCAGTGAAGGGGCGTAGGCGTGTGCCTTGGCCTGCAGCCAGAATAATTACGCGCATGGTGTGTCCTTACCGAAGAAAAACTGACGAATGAGCTTGGCGTCATAAAGGGTGTTGCTGGATGGGCGCTCGGGGTGCCACATGATGGCCATCCAGGGTAAATGGGTGTGAACAAAAGCTTCGATTGTGCCGTCGTCGGCCCAGACTTGGGCAAGCAAGTTATCTGCCAAGTCCGCAGGGTTAACTCCCCAGTTGTGGAAGCTATTAACATTGCTGTAGGCGAGAAACTGCTCCTGCGTCTCGGACCGGCTATGAACGGCATGCACGCAACTTACATGGCCCGTAACGGGTGCAAGCGTGCCGCCCAAGAAGTGGTTGAGCGCTTGCATGCCGCGGCAAACACCCATCACTGGCAGGTTCAGCTCCCTTGCTTTGGTCAGCAACGAGCGTTCGGTGAAGTCGCGCTCTGGTGAAATGTTGGTGGCATTGGATAGGTGGCAGAGGTCATTGCCGCCACTCAATATCAGTCCAGCAACTGCTTGGCGCTCCAGCCAGGAGGCGGGAGATTTCAGGCCGTTGGGGATGGGCAGCAGATCAATACCCAGCTCCTCCATTAAAGAGGTCCAGCGCTGATCAAGGCAGTCCCGGCGCTCTTCATAGCCGGGTACTTGCTCGACCCGTTGTGTAATTGCAATACGCATTAACGAATCACCCGAATCATCCGGTTGCTGGCGTCCAGTTCCAGGGTGTGAGCCGAAGCTAGTGCACGGTATTCGGTTTCCCCTACGCCCAGTGCTGCCGGCAGGCCGAACTCTGCAGCCCGGATGGCCATGTGGGAGTTGGCTCCACCGTACATAGTGATCAGGCCGGCAATCTGGCGGCCAAACAGCCAGTCGTAACCAGGATCGGCCTGGGGAATCAGGGCGATTTTTCCGGCAAGGTTCTGCTCGCCTTTGCTCTGGCTCAAATCCACGCAAGCCCCGCGTACTCTGCCGGTGCCGACAAAGTTGGGTTGAGTGGCGGGATAGAGGAATACATTGAAGTCTTCTTCTGTACACAGCAGAGGAGGCAGTTCGATGACTTGGATCTGTTCATGCGTGCTCTTGCCCTGTTGTGCTTTAAGCAACAGTTTCTTGCCTGTTTCTTCTATGTCCAGTGTTTCGGTTCGTAACGCCAACAGTGTCTGGATATCGATGTAAGCCAGATCCTCTCGTGAAACACCCAGCGGTTCGGCCCATTCCACCAGGATATCCAGTGCAAGGGAAAGGTTGCGGGTAAAGGCGAACTTCCCATACTCCCGACCTTCAATGGCTTGCCGCAAAAAGAGCTCCAGTTCGTCGACTTCACAAACGATGCCTTGCTCGGCCAATGCACCGGTAAAGCGCTCGCGGGCTTGATGCCAAAGTGCGCCATTGGCCATAAGTGGCGCAGGTAAAGCCTTTGCACTTTCAACTATTGGCTTGAGGTAGCGATCGGGATCTGCGCGGTAGCTTAATGAGTTGATGTCGTAGGTTCCGGGGCGCAGGTGTCCATACTTGTGGACAAAAACATCCCAGGACATTTCATTGCGTGCGCAGTCATGGGCGTCATGGGTCAGCATATGGCTGACCGTGCGGATGGAGCCCAGGAAGTCTTCCATCTCGGCCTCTGTCAAAGCCCCCGTGCTCACGGCGGAGCGTAGGAGGGTGACGGCCACAAAGGCACTGCGTGCCAAATGCGCAAATGGCAGTGCGCCATAGCGTCGGCAATCGAGCAGGAGCGTCCACACTTTTTCCAGTGGGGCCATGGGGGTGGCGGCTAGTTGCTCGAAACGTCGTTCCAGTTCCTCAATCACTGCCAGGTCATTGCTATTACGCTTGATCGCGTTTGCGCTGATCTCGCGCAGCGCGGCGCGCAGTTGCTCGACTTCCTGTGACGAAAAGCCACCTTCCTGGGTCAGCCGCTCATGCCAGCGTTCGAAGTCCAGGGCGAAGCAGGTCGGCACAACGTCAAACTCGACTTTATCGTGCAGGTGCGGATTGCGCTCCAACCATGCCAGATAGAATTCAACCAGGCGGCCAGCCAAGGCCTCATCGATTGACTTGGGCACGAACGAGTTAAAGCTGGCGCGGATATCCACATAGGGGTGACCGGCAAAGCTGGTCAGCAGGGGCTGGGGCCGTACGTCCCGATATCCGTATTCAGCGCGCTGGGTCGCCCATGTTTCGTCCATGATCAAATGGCGATAGAGGCTGACAGATAGCGGAGTGGGTTTGGTACCGATGATCTCTGCCGGATTCCAGTCGGGCATGATGCCGAAGAGGGCGCGCTGACCTGCAATAAATGGGGCCGGTTGTTGCAGCTTCTTGAACAGGTCGCGAGCGCTGTCCAGGCGCGCCATGATGTCCTCGTCACTACCGTCCCACTTGGAGTGGTCGACTGCGATGGGGCGTACCTGAAGGATATGCAAGCCACCATTGGCGGTGATGGCGAACTCGACGTCCAGCGAGTCATAGCCGAGCAGTGATTCAATCTCGCGTAGGGCTGGCAGCAAACCCTGCAATCGATCCGGAATGTTCGCACTTTGAATGCTGGCATTACGGCGGATCATCAGGGTTTTGTGATCCTGGCTGGTACCGCTGGTGATCGACTCGGTGCTACCGCTGATGTCGTCGTAATTGACGATGTAGTAGGGCGCGCCACTGCTCAGGCTGCGGGTAAACACCACGCCGCTGGCGAGGACCTTCTCCAGCATCGGCTGCACCAGGACCTGATTCTCAGGGTTGGTGTCGCTGTAGGAGTTGATGACGTGTTCGATTGACTCGCGCAGATGGTTGGCATTGTCGCCATCAATATTGAGCAGGCTGATGTAGGCGCCGGCATTGGAGTTGACGAAACCATCCTCGGACAACGCGCTACTGCGGATGACCAACCGCTGATCAGGGAAGCTTTGTTGGATGGTGCCAATCAGTGAATCAGGGATTTCTCGCCACTGGGCGACGGTAAAGCTCACCTGGTCTTCGATTCGACTTAGCCGGACCATGCGGCGTAAGCGCCTGAGTGTCTGTGCTTTGGTCCCTAAAACAAAGTGTGCGAGATCCTGGGGCTCATTCAATTCGGCCCAGTCGCCTTGCACGTCTACGGCTTGTACGTTCATGCCTTGGCAGCGCAGTGCCTCTACCAGATCGGAGAGGTGGCCTTTTTGGAAGCGCTGCTGCAGATCGGTCCTGAACTCTTGCAGGTATTGGATGGCGCGGGGGCCAAAGTGTACGCAGCCAACAAATTCGGCTGAAGCGAGACTGGATGGGATATCCGGCCCCAGACGCGTAACCGAATCGCCGTAGAGGCAAACCTTCTCACAACGCTGCAAGTCAGAGCGCGTACGACCGGCGTAGCGAGTGCGCCAATGGCTATCCACGGCAACACTGACGTCAGCTTGCGATTCAGCCATGGCATCGACCAGGCTGCGCCGAAAAAGGATATCGGAGTAAGAGGCCAGGCTTCTGTTCTTGTCGGTAAGGTCGACCTGCAAGAACGAATAGGCCGATTGCGTCACCTGCCAGTCAGCGTTGATGTAATAGTTGAAATCGGGGTAGCGCCGCTTGATCGAGTCGATCTTGTAGCCGCCGACGAAGTGAACGTCGGACATGCGCGATGTCGTGGCGTGCAGCAGCCAGTCGATGACGCGCGTATGACCAGAGGCACTGCGCAGGGCGGCGTGCTCATCGCCCTGAAAGGGCTTACCTGCCCCGAGAAAAATTACTGCTGACTGCATGGTGGTCTTCTCGTTAATCCGTGGATCGGTGTAGCGGGTGAATCGTAAAGCGAGCAAATATGCTGCCAGGATTTACCAGTCTTTGGCTCCGGGGGTCCAGAAGCCGAACGCATAGGTTTTACGAGTGGGATCGACTAGTTGCGCTTCGAGTCTTTGCGCAATCGAAGTAGAGGCTCCGGCACCGTGTGAAAGCAATTTGTAGTCCGTTCCGTTGGAGTAATAGATGTATTGAGGGGTCTTCTCTTCGCTGAGGCTAGGGTCTCGAGGCAGCGTTTTGAGAAATTTTGGCGTAAGCCCTGGGATCCAGTTCTTATCCGAGCTTCCCCAAATGCTATAGAGGCCGTTAAAACCCTGGCTTAGTGGGTAGCTACCTTTGTCATTATGATACTTTTCTAAGGCAGCTTTCAGGTTCTCGAGATCTTGCTTGCGCTGCAAGTATCTAGCCATCTCAGACTCTTTGAAGTTTATTTTTCCTGTGCTTTTTAGGGCTTCCAGAAAATTATTTTTTCTAGGGACTTCGATTGTCATTTGAGTGTCGAAATCAAAAGAGGATATTGGGTCCTTTACAATGTCCATGTATAGAAAAGGACTTTCTTGTTCGTTTGGCGTGCCCAATAAGTCTAAGCCTTCAAATACATTGCATTTCAAGTTTTCGGGTGAGTGAAGGCACAGTGTCTTGGCTAGATCGCTCAAGCTCGTCAAGTTACTGTTGTAAGTTATCGAGGTGTTCTCGTTTTCACGTGCTTTGATCATCATTAGAGGGCGATATCGATTGTAGCCCCACAGTGAGTTGCCGTTGAAGGTGATGCCATCAGGGTCTGAGTCAAAGTAGTTTGCAGGGGCCCCGTGATCGCTTTTAACGACAAGCATAGTTTTGTCATAAATATTCAGGTCTTTGAGCTTTGTAAGAAGGTCTGCGGTCTGTTGTAGTGCGCAATGAGTTTCTTTTTTCAGGCCTTCATAGTTTTGGTTGGCTGAAAACCACTCTGTACTGTCGCTTCTATATATGCACTTCTCATCAAAATCGACTGGGAAGTGCGTATGTAGGAGGTGCATATATCGGACGGATCGTGTGGAGCTAGTTGCGTGTAAATTTTGCGTGAGGGCGACGAACTCGCCGCTCTGGAGAGTGTTTAGCGCGTCCCAGGCTTCTCCTCGGTGGTGGGCAATTCGCTCTGCCTTAGAGTCGTATAGGTACTCCTGTTGGAATGCTTGGAGTTTTTTACCTATGAATTGGGTAAGTGCAGGCGTGCCAATGCGCGCAGCTATATGTGGATAAAAGCTGAGCGCAATTGAGGAGCGCTCACTCAAACTGCTTGTTGTGAGTGTTCCGGGGATAATGATATCTGAGGGTGTTTCATTAAATACGCTGTACACTCCATAGGTCATGACGTCCGAAGATGCCACCTGTTCGCGTTTTATTGAGTTTAGAGTGTTAGCTAGCTTTGGCTTTAATTTGCTTGATGTGGTAGCTAGTTCTCTGAATTTTATATTTCCATAAACTTCAGAGCGTAGTGACGCAAGGGTGGCAGGCGCTAGCGATACAGCATTGTCATAAAAAATGAAGTCTTTGAATATTTCTTTTAGCTCCGGAGTTTCTTCAATCACTTCTTTTGCGACATTGCTCGCGAGGCCGTCAAGGCTCAAGATGATGACGTTGTCGTTGCTGGATAATCCGGAAAAGCGACTCATGGAGGAGCCGGTTTCATATAAAGTGTATGCTGCTGAGCCTAAAGAAGTCGATATTAGGATGACTACGAAAGCCAGTGTGGCGGACTTTAGTTTAGTATAGGTGAGTAGTGTCAATGCAAGTGAGAGGCTTGCCACTAATATCAGATTTTGATAGTTGGTTGGCAGGTTTTCAGGAGATGTCATACCTGCTTTACCAGCTAGAGGTAGCAGAAGCCCGGCGAGTGATACCCAGAATATTAAGAAATAAAGTAAGCCATTAGCAAACCAGCTCAATCGAAAAAAAGTCAGTAAAAGGTGGATTGCAAAAAATAAAAGTCCGAATATTACCGTCATCATAAGTGAGAAAACAAAGAAGCCACTTATGCTGAAGTTGATATCGCCCAGTGATAAATATAATGAATAGAGTGGTATCCAAAGGAATAAAGTGGATGCGGAAAAAATACTAAGGGTTAAGCGGTTTAGATAAGCTGGCATGCAGTTTCCAGGTCCCTACGGAAATTAATAGTTCGTGCTTTTTGTAGCTAGGATCAGCACTTTATAGGAAATGGCCTACGGATTCACCCATTTTGAACTGATTTGTCTTTTTGTTGTCATCTCGAGCATCCTGCCTACTGCGCATGGTGTCGGTGCAGGTTGGGAAATGAAAACATACATACGGGCCTCGCTAGGGTTGCCTGGGGCAACGTCAGAACAGATGTATCTGGCCCGTGGGTATTCCGTTCACTGGTACAGGTCTTGGTAGCGGAGATCAAAGGTTACTGAAAATCTCCAATAGCCGTATAATCGACCAGTTAAACCTTGTGGTGTCGAGTAGAGGCACGGTGCCACGCATGCTTAGGCTGAGCATGCGTAAGCGCGTTGGATATCAAAGGGCTACGAAGGCTGGTCTAGGCATGGAGGATTCTTCGGTGAAATACACATGGATCTGAGGCACAGTGACGGCTCGGCTGTTATCAGCGTCTCCCCGATGTCTGCCTGGTATCTGGTGCAATGCAAACCAAGGCAGGATGGGCGTGCCGAGGAGCATCTCACTCGTCAGGGCTATAGCTGTTGTCGCCCCATGTGCGATCGAGAAAAGATCGTACGTGGTCGCCGCCAGGTTCTATCTGAGTCTCTGTTTCCTGGTTATCTGTTCATACAAATAACGGATGATGCAGGCTGGTCTCCCTTGCGCTCTACTCGCGGCGTGAGCCATGTGGTGAAGTTCGGTGGAAAGCCGCTTGCAGTCAATGACGGGCTCGTGAGCCAGTTCCAAAGCCGCGATGGTGTGTTGTCGATAGCCTTTCAGGCAGGCGACAAGGTTCGGATCCTGGATGACGGTTTTGCTGGTGTCGAGGCCATTTTCAAGGCCGCAACCGGTGATGAGCGTGTTGTGCTGCTTATAAAGCTACTTAATCGTGCACAGGAACTGACGCTGCCACTCAAAAGCGTCGCTTCATACTGAGGTCGAAGAGGGATGTTGATATCGTAGGCTGTGCGTCCTCAAGGCTATGACGATAAATCTTGGGGCGGTAGCGTGTCTGGTTCATGTACTCTTTTCTGTCTTTTAATCAAACTTTTCAAGAACGAACTGCAATCACCATGTCAACCGTAACCCTGTCTAATGAAAAGACATTTATCTGTGAGCCGGGCGTAACGCTCCTGGACAGTGCGAAAAAGCATGGTGTAGTGCTGGAGTACAGCTGCCGTTCGGGACGCTGCGGCGTCTGTCGGTCCCACGCTGTTGGGGAGACCCAGGTCATTCATCATGATGAGTCTGTGCTGACCCCGGAAGAGCTGGCGGCCGGCTTTATCCTGACATGCTGCCGGACCGCCGTTGCCGATGTGCGACTAGATATTGAAGATCTCAGCCTGTTCGCGGACATCCAGAGCAAGACACTGCCTTGTCGAGTCGACGGGGTCAGGCGGCTCGCAGGTGATGTGGTAGAGGTCGTTCTCAGGCTACCGCCGAACAATCCGCTCAGGTACCTTCCCGGTCAGTACGTTGATGTCATCGGCAAAAATGGTGTGAGAAGAAGCTACTCCGTGGCCAACGCTCCTCGTTCGGACGGAAAGCTGGAGTTGCAGATCCGGCAAGTCGCCGATGGTGTGATGAGCCAGTACTGGTTTGAAGAAATCGCTACGAATGACTTGCTTCGTCTGGAAGGGCCTCAAGGTACGTTTGCACTTCGCAACACATCGCCAACCAACCTGGTATTCCTGGCTACTGGGACGGGTATTGCACCGGTGAAGGCCATTCTTGAGCAGTTGATTGCGGATCCGGCGCAGGTAGTGGGCAAAAGCATACGCATCTACTGGGGGGGGCGTCGTGAGGCTGATCTCTATTGGCAGCCGGAGCTGGGCTCACTTCCGGCCACATTTATCCCGGTGCTGTCGCGTCCAGGCGACGGCTGGAGTGGGCGGATCGGTTATGTGCAGGATATTGTCGAGAATGATGCTGTCGAACTTGCAGACGCAGTTGTTTATGCTTGTGGCTCCGAGAGCATGATTCATAGCGCCAAAGAGAAACTCCTGGCCCTTGGCCTACCACACAAGAATTTCTACTCCGACGCTTTTGTAAGCTCGAATTAATTAAGGATAAACGATGAAAGCTGTGATTTTGGCTGGCGGGCTAGGCACAAGGTTGAGCGAAGAAACCAGTACCCGGCCCAAGCCAATGGTGGAAATTGGTGGGAAGCCGATCTTGTGGCACATCATGAAAATGTATTCTGCGCACGGTATTAATGACTTCATTATTTGCTGTGGCTACAAGGGCTATGTCATTAAAGAGTACTTCGCCAACTACTTCCTTCATATGTCAGATGTCACTTTTAACATGCGTGACAACACCATGGAAGTTCACGACAAGCGTGCAGAAGCTTGGAATGTGACGCTGGTCGATACTGGCGATGAGTCGATGACCGGTGGTCGACTGCGCCGCGTCGCTGAATATGTAAAAAATGAAGAGTCTTTTTGTTTCACTTACGGTGATGGTGTTGGTGACATCGATATCAGCGCGACGATCGATTTTCACAAAAAGCACGGCAAGGCCGCTACGTTGACGGCGACCTATCCACCAGGTCGTTTCGGCGCCCTGGACATTCGCCAAGGGCAAGTCCTCAACTTCAAGGAAAAACCCAAGGGTGACGGCGCCATGATCAATGGCGGCTTTTTTGTCCTGAAGCCTCAGGTTCTCGACTACATTGGTGACGACAGCAGTGTATGGGAGCAGGAGCCCTTGATGACCCTCGCAGCCGATAATCAACTGATGGCGTACGAGCATCAAGGCTTCTGGCAGCCGATGGATACCCTGCGAGATAAACATTTGCTTGAAGAGCTTTGGACATCGGGCAAGGCGCCGTGGAAAAGCTGGGAGTGAAAATGAAAGCCTCTGTCACTCCGGCCTTCTGGAAAGGCAAAAAGGTATTCCTGACGGGCCATACCGGTTTCAAGGGAAGTTGGCTTTCCCTGTGGCTGCAAAGCATGGGGGCCGAGGTCAAGGGTTATGCCCTGGCTCCGCCTACCACTCCGGCGCTTTTCGATGAGGCGCGAGTCGAGGGTGGTATGCAATCGCAGATCGGTGATATCCGCGACCTGCAGGCTGTGACTCAGAGCATGGTCAGCTTTGGCCCCGATATCCTGATTCATATGGCGGCGCAACCGCTGGTACGACTGTCTTACAAGCAGCCGGTCGAAACCTATGCCACCAACGTGATGGGGACCGTGCATGTACTTGAGGCAGCGCGCCAATGTCCCGGCCTGCGCGCAATCGTCAATGTCACGACAGACAAATGCTACGAGAATCGTGAGTGGGAGTGGGGTTATAGAGAAGACGAACCTATGGGGGGCCATGACCCTTATAGCAACAGCAAAGGCTGCGTCGAACTTGTAACTTCGGCCTATCGCAACTCTTTCTTCGGCAGTGGGCAACCCACTGCACTTGCGTCTGCGCGCGCCGGGAATGTAATCGGCGGCGGCGATTGGGCCGAAGATCGGTTGATTCCAGATATACTTGCCGCCTTTGAAAAGCAGCAGTCGGTAGTTATTCGCAATCCCCAGGCGACACGACCATGGCAGCATGTGCTGGAGCCACTCAGTGGTTATCTGGTCCTGGCTGAAAATCTGTGGGAGCGTGGTCAGGCAGTGGCTCAGGGCTGGAACTTCGGTCCGAAAGATGAAGATGCTCGGCCAGTCGACTGGATCCTGGACCATATGGTCCAGACGTGGGGGGAGGGCGCCAGTTGGGCCCTGGATCAAAACCCTCAGCCTCATGAAGCACGCTATCTGAAACTTGATGTATCAAAGGCCCGTGCTCACTTGCACTGGTCGCCGACGTGGTCCCTGGAGACAACATTGGCCTACATCGTTAATTGGCACAGAGCCTGGCTGGCCGGGGATGATGTTCACTCCCTGTGTCTGCAGGAAATCGACGCCTATATGGCCGCCATGTCTTCATGCGGCAAGTAACCCAAATTTTTCAAGCAGGAAACGCCATGACACCCGATATGCTTCGCCAGGAAATCAGTAAACTCGTTGAGCAGTACGCTCAAGCCGCCCTGGCGCCCAAACCTTTTGTTGCTGGCGAAAGCGTTATTCCGCCTTCCGGCAAGGTTATTGGGGCTCGTGAGCTGCAATTAATGGTTGAGGCCTCTCTGGATGGTTGGCTGACCACTGGGCGTTTCAATGCACAGTTCGAACAGAAACTGGCTGAGTTCCTGGGCGTCAAATATGCCCTGTCGGTCAACTCTGGTTCTTCGGCCAACCTGGTTGCCTTCAGTACGCTGACCTCCCCGAAGTTGGGGGATCGTGCGATCAAGAAAGGTGACGAAGTGATCGGCGTTGCCGCCGGCTTCCCGACTACGGTAAACCCAATCGTGCAGTTCGGGGCGATCCCGGTGTTCGTCGATGTCGATATGGTCACTCACAACATTGATACCAACTTGATTGAAGCGGCCATTACGCCCAAGACCAAGGCCATCATGCTTGCCCACACCTTGGGCAACCCATTCAACCTGGGTGCAGTCAAAGCCATCTGCGACAAGTACAACCTGTGGTTGATCGAAGACTGCTGCGACGCGTTGGGCGCTACGTACGACGGTAAGCTGGTAGGTACCTTTGGTGATATCTGCACGTTGAGCTTCTATCCGGCTCACCACATCACCATGGGTGAGGGCGGTGCAGTCTTTACCAACAGCCCACAGCTGAAAGTGATCGCTGAGTCCTTCCGCGACTGGGGTCGCGATTGCTACTGCGCACCAGGTTGCGACAACACCTGTGGCGACCGCTTCGGCCAGCAATTCGGCAGCCTGCCACAGGGCTACGACCACAAGTACGTGTACGCCCACTTGGGTTACAACCTCAAGATCACCGATATGCAAGCGGCCTGCGGCCTAGCCCAGCTGGACCGAGCGCAAGAGTTCATTGACACGCGCAAGCGCAACTACGTGTTGCTCAAAGAGCGTCTAAGCAGCTTGTCCGACTTCCTGGAAATCGCCGAACCTACGCCAAATAGTGATCCTTCGTGGTTTGGTTTCCCGGTGACACTTAAAGAAAGCTCGGGTGTCCAGCGCGTTGACCTGCTGAAGTTCCTGGATCAGAACAACATCGGCTCACGTCTGCTGTTCGCAGGGAATTTGACCCGCCAGCCGTACTTCCAGGGCATCGAATACCGTGTAGTGGGTGAGCTGACCAACACGGATCGTACGATGAACCAGACATTCTGGCTGGGGATTTATCCAGGCTTGGGCCAGGCGCAGTTCGATTTTATCGGCGAGAAGCTTGAAGAGTTTTTTGGTATTAACTTCTAAGTATGAAAAATATACTGCTGACGGGCGCTACCGGGTTTTTAGGTAGCGCACTTGCTCGACATTGGGTCCGGGCTGGGTATCAGGTCTCGGCCTTGGTTCGCCCGACCTCGTCGTTCATCAGGATCGAAGATCTACTCACGGAAATCCAGTTATACACTTGCGTCAGTGACGAAGATGTTTCCTCAGCGGTTGCTACGGTTGCGCCAGATTATATTGTGCATACCGCATGTGCCTATGGCCGTGCGGGAGAGACCATTGTCGATATATTTGATGCGAATGTACGTTTTGGGCTCCTGCTACTGGAGGCAGCCAAGCAACTGGGCAAGGGTGTTGCTTTTGTGAATACGGGAACCATACTTGATCCTGCCGTCAGCAGTTATGCCATGTCGAAACAGAGTTTCAGTGCCTTCGGCGCGCTTCAGGCTGGGCAAAGCGGCTCGATGATCAAGTTCGTCAATGTCGCGCTGCAGCACATGTATGGTCCTGGTGACGACGACAGCAAATTCACAACTTACGTGATCGGTTCGTGTCTGACGAACGTCGACGCCTTGAATCTGACATCTGGCGTTCAAAAACGGGATTTTGTGTTTATTGATGATGTCGTCAGTGCTTACGATGCGATTCTTTCTCGTATCTCGAGCATTGCCGACTCCGAGGAAATTGAAGTCGGGTCCGGTGATGCCTGGCCGGTGCGCCATTTCGTGGAGCTGGCGCATGCAATGACTTCATCTCGTACGCAGTTGAATTTCGGCGTTGTGCCGTATCGCGCTAATGAAGCAATGCTCTTTCAGGCAGACACCCGCCGCCTTCGTGCTCTCGGTTGGGAGCCACGTACCTCTCTAGAAGAGGGGATACAAAAAACGATAGACAAGGATATTATTCGATGAAGTTGCTCATTACTGGCGGTTGCGGATTTCTTGGCAGTAACTTGGCGTCCGACGCCATCCAGCGCGGGGACGAAATTGTTATTTTTGACAGCTTGTACCGGAGCGGTTCTCGCGAGAACCTTGGCTGGCTACAAAGCCAGGGAGGATTCAAGTTCGAGCACGGCGATATTCGAAATCAAAACGATATCACTCGAGTCGTTCAATCATATGAGCCTGATGTGATTTTCCACTTGGCCGGCCAAGTCGCAATGACCACCTCTATTGCCAATCCGCGAATGGATTTTGAGGTCAATGTGATGGGAACGCATAACCTTCTTGAGGCGGTAAGACTGCATGCCCCTGATGCGACGGTTGTGTATTCTTCGACCAACAAGGTGTATGGCGATCTTGAGCAATTTGCGTATCGTGAAACAGCATCGCGGTACGAGTGTATAGAAAAACCTAAAGGTTTTGATGAGACCACGCAACTCGACTTTCACTCTCCTTACGGTTGCTCTAAAGGTGCCGCAGACCAGTACATGTTGGACTATGCACGTATTTTTGGCCTGAATACCGTGGTGTTCCGACATTCATCGATGTACGGGGGGCGTCAATTCGCAACCTACGATCAAGGCTGGGTGGGTTGGTTCTGCCAGAAAGCAATTGAGTTGAAAACAGGCTCGTCCACTGGTCCATTTACTATCTCGGGTACTGGCAAGCAAGTGCGTGATGTCCTACATGCGGATGATATGAAGACACTGTACATGAGCGCTGTGCATAACATCGAGAAAGCGAAGGGCCAGGCATTCAACGTGGGGGGCGGTATAGATAACAGTCTCTCGTTGCTTGAGTTGTTTGGGTTGCTGAATGAAATTAATGATATAGAACTGCTTTATACCAAGCTTCCAGTGCGTGAGAGCGATCAGCGGGTATTTGTAGCTGATATCGCAAAGGCTTATCAGTTTTTAGGCTGGAAACCAGCGGTGTCTTCACGTGATGGCGTGACTCAGATGGTGGAATGGGTGAGTCAGCAGTAATGCCCGAGAATGTAACCGTTGAGCGGACGAATAACTATCTGAGGCAGGTTAAGGGATCGGTCCTCTATAAAGGCGCCGCTGTTGCGGCGTCTTTTCTGGTAATTCCCATTATGATTTCATACTTGGGGGTTGTGCAGTTTGGTGTTTGGTCGACGATGCTAACGATTATGTCTTGGGTCGTTTTCTTTGATTTGGGTGTTGGTAATGGATTGCGTAACAAAGTAGCGGAATCTCTTGCCAAGGATCAACCTGATGAGGCTCGCAGCTATATATCCTCTGCCTATAGCCTGATAGGTCTTATTGCGCTCGGGCTGTGGGCGGCGTTCTTTTTCGCATCATACGGTATTTCCTGGCAGGGCGTTTTTAATACGACGGTCGTGGTAGAAGAAGACCTTAGGTATGCCGTACAAGTTGCTATCAGCTTTGTGTTGGTAAATTTCTGGGTTGGTTTGATTACTGCGTTGTTGGGGGCTGTTCAGAAAAGCGCTTTGATATCGCTGGGGCAGCTATTTACAAACGTATTTGCACTGTTGGTTACTTATCTTCTATATCATTTTACCTCAGGTAGTATTGGTAAGCTCGCTTGGATGTACGGTGCCGGATTATTAGGCGGGAACCTTCTGCTGACAGCTTGGTTTTATCGTAAATATAAATATTTGTCCCCCGATTTATCGTTACAGCGTGAGCATTTAACGCCTCTGCTTTCTGTGGGGATTCGTTTTTTTATCATTCAGTTGGCTGTGCTGGTTGTGTTCACTACCGATAAAATATTGATCACTCAACTATTTGGTCCAGAGCATGTTGCTGAGTACGAAGTGGTTTTCAAGTTGTTCAGTGTTATTGCATTCTTGCATACGCTAATTTCATCACCCTTATGGTCCGCTTATACTGACGCTTATCATCGCAAGGATAATGCCTGGATTGTAAGAATGTTGCGAAATCAGTTGAAACTCTATGCAGTTGTAATTATTGGAATAATTTTCCTGGTCTTCCTAACTAAATTTATTGTGGGGGTTTGGATCGGTCATGACTTTAAGGTTTCGCTGGGTTTGGTCGCCTCCGTGGCTGTGTTCGTTGCTATCACCACATGGAACAATATTTTTGCAATGATGCTCAATGGTGCGGGTGCAGTAAATGTACAGCTATATACCGCGCTTGTAGCGATGGTTTTGAATATACCCTTGGCGTTGCTCATGGTTAAAGTTTTTGGAATGGGGGTGGAGGGTGTTGTCTTGGCAGCAACCCTGAGCTTACTGTTCTCTGCGATCTTGCTACCTTTACAGGTATTCAGGCTCACTCGCTCTCAATCACCAGGTGTTTCAATGATGTGAGAGCAGATTCTTTCCGAGTAAAAATATTGTTAATTGATATGGATGATGAGTTGGTATGGTGTCTACAAAACCGTTGGTAAGTATTCTCGTACCTGTGTACAACCGTGAAGGTATAATTTCGGAAACACTAAGCTCTGCGCTCTCTCAAACATATGAAAATATAGAAGTGATCGTTGTTGACAATGCCAGTACTGACGGCACTTGGTCAGTTATAAGCGATTATGCCAATCGCGACCCGCGCTTGAAGGCTTTTAAGAACGAAAGTAATCTAGGGCCAGTCCGCAACTGGCTGCGCTGTGTGGAATGTGCAACTGGCGTATTCGCCAAAATTTTATGGTCGGATGATCTGATTTCACCTGACTTCCTGGAAAAAACAATTCCGTATTTTGATGACCCTCAGGTTGGTTTTGTCTATACCGCTACCAAGATTTTTACCGAAGAGCCTGAGGCGGGCGTGCTTTCCTATGCCAACGGTAAAACTGGAATCTACGAGGCTGAGTCCTTCATTCAGGGCGACTTTAAGGCAAAGGGCTATCCGCTATCTCCAGGGTGTGCTGTATTTTATCTTAAGGATATTAAAAGAAACTTGATGTTGCATATCCCAAATGCAACGGGTAGTGATTTTTCAATGCATGCTATTGGTAATGATCTTTTGTTGTTTTTATTGACGGCGAATCAGTATAAAAAAATAGCATATATATCGAATCCAATATCTTATTTTAGAGCTCATCCGGGGTCGATCAGTATTGAGTCAGCGGATGGGAAGTTACCGTTGCATTATGATATGGCTAGAGCACATTTTGCAGAGGTTTACAGGCCCGATTTGATTTGCGTACTTAACTCCCGACTATTTATGGATCTTAGAAGGTACTCTGCAGCTAAGAGTTTTGGTCTTGAGCGGATATCTGATTTTTATGTCGAGAATCAGATTTTTAATGTGAGTTTTTTCTATATTTTTGTAGCGGTAATACGTAAGGTGTTGCGTAGGTTTTTCTGACGTTCTCTCTGTTATGTATTGGTTGTTTTTCAGAGTGATAATAACGTGTTTAGGAATGAATGGCGACTCTGAATCTATGCGGATTACCTTAGTCGTCGTTTAACTCATATGGTGAGTTTGTGATTAAACCTTTAGTTTCCGTTGTCACAGTTGTTTATAACGCATTCGGTAGTATCGAAGCTACTATTAAAAGTGTGCTTGAGCAAGATGTGGGGGCAGGTGGAATTGAGTATTGGGTTGTCGATGGCGGCAGTACGGACGGAACTCTAGATGTTATAGACAAATATTCCGGAGATTTGCAGCTTGTAAGTGCTCCTGATCGAGGTATTTATGATGCGATGAATAAAGGGGTTGAGCTTTGTAGCGGTCGTTGGATTATCTTTATGAATGCCGGTGACATGTTTTATAGTGATAGCTCCATTAAGGAGGTTTTTGATGGTAAGTCTTACGCAGGCGTGGATGTAATTTATGGTGATTGCATTGTAGATTATGATGGGGGGAGAAAGAGGTATCGCAAGGGGGGTAGCGTCAATCAGTTGTGGAAGGGGTCTTGTTTTTCTCATCAAAGTGCGTTCATTGATTTGAATCTCCATAAGAAAAATCTCTATAATATTAAGAATAGAATTGCCGCGGACTTCGAGTTTTTTTATGGGTTGAGTGCTACAGGTGGGAACTTTTTAAAAGTTGATCAGGCGATCAGTGTTGTTACATCTGGAGGCTTGTCGGATATCAAGCGAGTTGATGCAATGGTTGCTTGGTGGAATTGTGTTAATAAGTCAAGCGTTGTTAACTTTCATTATATTCGAATTGTTCTTTTGGAAATGCTTAAGGGGTTCGTAAAAAGCGTGATCCGTCCTGTGCGGAGGAAGATTTAGTGTTTTTATCTGTTTGGGGGGGGGTGTTTCTAAGCTCTATATTGTCGCTGAGATATAGAATGAAGTTTCTATATTGGGGGCTTGTTGCTCTGCTTGTGTATGTTGCGGCTTTTGTTGCTCCCGAGAATTCAAGGGATGCAGTTGCTTATCTGGGCTATTATCGTTCAATAATGTCCGGGGAAGCTGCGGATGTTGAATTGTCCTTTCGACTTGTTTCGTATTTGGCGAGTTTTTTATTTTCGTCAGGTATAGGTGTGTTTTTTATATACGCTTTTTTATCTGTTCCTATAAAGGCTTTCGTTATTTGGAAGCTGTCGCCTTATCCGTTTTTATCTTTATTGGCTTACGCGTCATATGTTTTTTTATTGTATGATTATACGCAAATTCGCGCAGGACTGGCAGCGAGTTTCATTTTTTTGGCTTTTTATTTTTATGTATGTTGTTCTCGTTACAAGATGCTATTTGCGATCTGCGTAGCATGTTTTTTTCATGTGAGCGCTGTAGTGTTTTTAGTTTCAGTTGTTTTGTTTTTTTTGGGTAACTATTTGTTGGTTTCAATGGGGTTGCTCCTGCTAGCATTGGTTGTCTTGTTTATAAACACTCTTTTCCCAGGCGGGGATATTGTCACTTTTTTGGGGACTCTGGATTTTACCGGAAAAACAGCACTGTATTTATCTCTTCAGAAAGAAGGTGTGTTCTCAGATATTTCTTTGTTGAGGCGTTTTTCTCCAGTTTTTTATTGCCTGATTCCTTTGTTTTTGCATTTGGTCTATGTTGGGCGAGATAGGCTGATTTTGCTATACTTTCAGACGCTATGCTTGGGAGTGTTTGTGTTCTCGTTGTTTAGTTCTGTTCCTGCGCTTGCATATAGGCTGTCTGATTATTTTTTTATGTTCTGCTGTCTGTCACTGGCAAGTGCTTGGCGTGTTCTGGGATATAGGGTTTTATTCGTTTACATTGCGATATATTCAACTGGTATGATGTATTATGTTTATTTTTACCTTGGTTTTGCAGGCTAACCTTCGATTCTGCAGTGGTTCAGATGCCATTTTCATTACGTGCTATGACTTTTTTCGAGGTCGAATATGATTTTATTTGATGGGGTGATTTATAACTTACAGCGCGGTGGAGGCATATCTGTACTTTTTAACGAGTTGCTTTCTCGCCTTTCGGTTGGTACGTATGAAATGATTGTTCCTGAGTCTAAGCGGCCACTAGAGCGTTATAGGGATTTTGAGGTTAAACAGCCCTATGATGTATTTCACTCTACTTACTACAGATTGCCGAGTAATAGAGAGGGGAAAATTGTAACGACAGTTCATGACTTTACTTATGAGCGCTATTCTTCTGGCCTGAAACGGCGGGTGCATTCTTGGCAGAAAAAGAGAGCTGTGCTTGGAGCTGATAAAATCATCTGTGTCTCTGAATGCACCAAGCGCGATTTAATTGAGTTTTATGGCGTAGAGTATGAGCCGCGTGTGGTTGTTGTGCCTAATGGGGTGTCGGACGACTATGCCCCTTTAGCGATTGAAGTTATTGAACAAGTTTTGTTTGTAGGCGCTCGTGGCGGATACAAAAATTTTGAGGCCACTGTTGATGCGATTAGCCAATTGTCGGGTTTAGGATTGGTTTGTGTTGGTGGGGGAGGGTTTTCTCCCGCAGAGCTGATTTTTCTGGAGCAGAAAATTCCAGGCCGTTATAAGCATGCAGGTTTTTTATCCAATGCTGAGTTGAATATAGAATATAATCGTTCTATTTGTCTTGTATATCCCTCCTTGTATGAGGGGTTTGGTATACCAGTATTGGAGGCAATGCGTGCAGGCTGTCCAGTCATCGCGGTGAATTCGTCTTCGATACCCGAAGTCGCAGGTACTTCGGCGTTCCTTGTTGAAAAAGGTGAGGCGACGGAGTTGCGTGATGCTATACGCTACTTTTATAGTGTCGATAATCGACAAAAATATATCGTTATGGGCAGGGCACAGGCAGAGAAGTTCAGTTGGGATTCGACTTTTCAGCAGACTGTGAGCGTTTACAATAACCTTTTAGATGAAAAGCAGTGAGATGAATATGAAGAAGGCGTTGATCACAGGTGTAACGGGGCAGGATGGCTCCTATCTCGCGGAGTTTCTCCTGGCTAAGGGCTATGAGGTTCATGGTATTAAGCGCCGAGCGTCGTCGTTCAACACTCAGCGTGTCGATCATATTTACGAAGATCCACACGTCGACAACCAGAAGTTCGTCCTGCACTACGGCGACCTGACCGATTCGTCCAACCTTACCCGCATCATCCAGGAAGTGCAGCCGGACGAGGTCTACAACCTCGGTGCACAGTCCCACGTTGCCGTAAGCTTCGAGTCTCCTGAGTACACGGCTGACGTCGATGCCATGGGTACCTTGCGTATCCTGGAAGCCATTCGTCTGCTGGGCCTTGAGAAAAAGACCAAGTTCTATCAAGCATCGACTTCCGAGTTGTACGGCCTGGTACAGGAAATTCCGCAGAAAGAAACCACACCTTTCTATCCGCGCTCGCCTTATGCCGTTGCAAAAATGTATGCCTACTGGATCACGGTCAATTACCGTGAGGCCTACGGCATGTACGCCTGCAACGGTATTCTGTTCAACCACGAATCGCCTCGCCGTGGCGAAACCTTCGTTACCCGCAAGATCACTCGCGCCCTGGCCAACATTTCCCAAGGCCTGGAGAAGTGTGTATTCCTTGGCAACATGGACGCACTGCGTGACTGGGGTCATGCCAAAGACTACGTACGGATGCAGTGGATGATGCTGCAACAGGACGAGCCTGAAGACTTCGTGATTGCCACCGGCGTTCAGTATTCGGTGCGTGAGTTCGTGCGCTGGTCCGCTGCTGAACTGGGTATCAAACTGCGGTTCGAAGGCGCTGGCGTTGACGAAGTTGCGGTCGTCGAGTCCATTGAAGGTGACAAAGCGCCTGCTTTGAACGTGGGTGATGTGGTCGTGCGTGTTGATCCGCGTTACTTCCGTCCTGCCGAAGTGGAAACCTTGCTGGGTGACCCAACCAAAGCCAAGACCAAGTTGGGCTGGACGCCGGAAATTACCGTACAGGAAATGTGCGCCGAGATGGTTCGCGAAGACCTGAAAGTAGCGCAGCGTCATGCCTTGCTCAAGCAGCACGGTCATGAGATCCCTGTAGCAACGGAGAACTGATCGGTGGCGCGCAATCTTAATGAGGCCGTATTGGTCGTAGGGCACCGCGGTATGGTCGGCTCGGCCATTGTGCGGCGCCTGTCCGACTTGGGTTATCAGAACATCCTGACCTTAGGTCGGGAGAATGTTGACCTGCTGGACCAGAAAGCGGTGCGAGCGTATTTCGATACGCATCAGGTCAGCCAGGTGTACCTGGCTGCCGCGCGGGTAGGCGGGATTCATGCTAATAACACTTACCCCGCCGACTTCATCTACGATAACCTGATGATCCAGGCTAACGTGATTGAAGCCGCACATCGTGCAGGCGTACAAAAGCTGCTGTTCCTGGGCTCTTCATGCATTTATCCGAAGCTCGCCGAGCAGCCGATGAAGGAAGAAGCCCTGCTGACCGGTACGCTTGAGTCGACGAACGAGCCCTATGCGATTGCCAAGATTGCGGGCATCAAGTTGTGCGAGAGCTACAACCGTCAACATGGTCGTGACTATCGTAGTGTGATGCCGACGAACCTATATGGCCCCCACGACAACTACCATCCGGATAACAGCCACGTTATCCCGGCGCTGCTGCGTCGTTTCCATGATGCTGTAGAGCAGTCTGTCGAAGAAGTCTCCATTTGGGGTAGCGGCAAGCCAATGCGTGAGTTCCTGCATGTTGACGATATGGCTGCCGCCAGCGTTCACGTGATGGAACTCGACGGTGAGGTATATAAAGCCAACACTCAACCGATGCTTTCGCACATCAATGTGGGAACAGGGATCGATTGCACGATCCGTGAGCTTGCTGAAACCATCGCCAAGGTCACCGGGTTCAAAGGAACCTTGAGTTTTGATGCTAGCAAGCCGGATGGCACGGCGCGTAAACTGATGGACGTATCGAGACTCGAATCCATGGGATGGAAAGCGAGTATCGAACTCGAAGACGGCTTGCGGGATGCCTATCAGTGGTTTGTCGTTAACCGCTTGGAGGTTCGAGGCTGAACGGTTTGTGGGCGGCGAGGTCTTAACGGGCGTCGCCGCTCCTCGTTTTGTATTCATACAGCACCAGATGAAGGACTTTTCTCACGATGCGTGTCAGGTTCTACCTCTGTGCCTCTTTATTGAGCTGCAGACGAACTAACACGAAGCGTATGATGAGTATCCCTGAGTCGTGTACTCATGTGTCACAACACCCGCGCGTATCCAGCCGCGCTGATTTCGTAAGAATCAAAGGATGATTGAATGTTTCTTCCAGTAATCATGGCGGGTGGCTCCGGCACTCGCTTATGGCCTTTGTCTCGTCAGCTTAACCCTAAGCAGTTCCTGCCTTTGGTGGATCCAGACTTGACCATGCTCCAGGCGACGATCCAACGTCTTGATGGCCTTGAGCACGCAACTCCACGATTGATCTGCAATGAAAATCATCGTTTTCTCGCCGCTGAACAGCTGCGGCAACTGGGCCTGGAAGAGGCCAATATCATCCTGGAGCCAGTAGGTCGTAATACGGCGCCGGCCATTGCCTTAGCTGCCTTGCAGGCCCTGTCCGAGCAGACCGATCCGATCATGCTGGTATTGGCCGCTGACCATCTGATTCAGGATGTGAACGCATTCCACCAGAGTATCGCCAAAGCCTTGGTGCTCGCCGAGTCGGGCAAGCTGGTGACCTTTGCCATCACGCCAACTCACCCTGAAACGGGCTACGGCTACCTTCAAATGGGGGCGGCGGTAGGCGAGGGTGGTTTTGAAGTTAGCCGTTTTGTCGAAAAGCCGGACCTGGCTACTGCACAAGACTATCTTGCTCAAGGCAGTTACTTCTGGAACAGCGGCATGTTCATGTTCCGTGCCAGTCGTTACATTCAGGAACTGGAGCGTTTCCAGCCGAAGATCGTTTCGGTGTGTCGTGAAGCCTTGGCCAAAGGCGAGCAGGATATGCACTTCACCCGGGTCGACAGCGCTATCTTTTCCAGTAGCCCTGATGATTCGATTGACTACGCGGTGATGGAGAAAACCAGCGACGCGGTGATGGTGCCGTTGAATGCCGGCTGGAGTGATATCGGTTCCTGGTCAGCTATCTGGGATTCGGGCGAGAAAAACGAGCAGGGAAACCTGTTCAAGGGCGATGTTCTGTCCGAAAACACTTCAGGCAGTTATGTGCACGCAACGCACCGCCTTGTGACCACCGTTGGCGTTGAAAACCTGGTCATTGTGGAAACCAAGGATGCGGTACTGGTCGCGCACAAGGACCACGTACAGGACGTGAAGAAGATCGTTGAGCAACTTAAGGGCTGCAAGCGCCACGAGCACACCAACCATCGTGAGGTCTACCGGCCGTGGGGTGTCTACGACTCCATCGATAACGGCGAGCGTTATCAGGTCAAGCGCATCACCGTCAAACCTGGCGAGAAGCTTTCGGTACAAATGCATCATCATCGTGCCGAACACTGGATCGTCGTGAGCGGGACTGCACGTGTGACCAATGGTGAGAAAACCTACCTGGTGACCGAGAACCAGTCGACCTATATCCCGATTGGTCAGATTCACGCCCTGGAAAACCCGGGAATGATTCCCCTTGAGTTGATCGAAGTTCAATCGGGGTCTTACTTGGGTGAGGACGATATCGTTCGTTTTGAAGATATCTACGGTCGTGTAAAGGGGTAATTATTTGAAGATTTCGATTGTCACCGTTTCGTATAATAGTGAGAGCACAATACGGGATACCATCGAGTCGGTGTTAGCGCAAACTTACCAGAATATTGAATACATTATTGTTGATGGTGCTTCCAAAGATAATACTATGGGCATAGTCTCTGAGTATTCCGGGTCTATTGCAAAAGTCGTCAGTGAGCCAGATAAAGGAATATACGATGCCATGAATAAGGGTATCGCATTGGCGACAGGGGATGTTGTCGGTATTCTAAATTCGGATGATTTTTACGAAAATACTACCGCCTTAGCAACAGTTGCGGCGGCGTTTACAAAAAATCCAGCTAGCGCTTTGGTTTATGGAGATGTGGTTTTCGTCGAGCCGGATAACCTTCAACAGGTAACCCGATTCTATAGCGCCGCTCATTTTCGGGCCTGGAAGCTGCGGTTTGGCTGGATGCCGCCCCACCCAGGTACTTTCATACGGTCGACGGTTTATCGTGATGTTGGCCCCTATTCATTACTGTACAAAATATCGGCTGACTACGAAATGTTTGTGCGGCTGCTATTGGTCAAACGTTTGCAATATAGCCATATCAATCAAGTGCTAGTTCGGATGCGTTCTGGTGGCGTGAGCACATCGGGTGTTAGAAGCAGTTTACGTCTTAATCGTGAAATTGTTCAGGCCTGCCGTCGTAATGGTATTTATACCAACTTACTCATGGTTTTGAGCAAGATACCATTCAAACTTATGGAGTTTGTCAAGCGCTCAACGTCGGGTGGGCGATGACACATATTTTTGTAACCGGAGCGACAGGCTTTCTTGGGGGGCATCTAATTCGCCACCTCCATCAAGAGTACAACTATGATCTTTCTGCGTCGGTTCGCAGTGTTTCTACGGCAGCACTGCCTGAAGGTGTAAATACCCACCGAGTGGAGGGGATGGGTGCGGATACTGCGTGGAAAGTCGCGTTGCAAAGCGTCGACGTGGTTATTCACTGCGCCGCTCGCGTTCACGTAATGGATGATACCTCTATTGATCCGTTAGCCGAATTTCGCAAGGTTAATGTCGAGGGCACTTTGCGTCTGGCTCGTGAGGCGGTTGAGGCCGGCGTCAAACGTTTTGTTTTTATCAGCTCTATCAAAGTCAACGGCGAAGAAACATTGCTTGGTGCACCTTATACGGCTGATGACACTCCTAAGCCAATGGATCCCTATGGCGTCTCCAAAATGGAGGCTGAAAGAGGATTGATGGAGCTTGCCAAGAAGGTCGACATGGATGTGGTTATCATTCGTCCGGTGCTGGTTTACGGTGCGGGGGTAAGGGCGAATGTCTTGACCATGATGCGTTGGTTGAGTAAGGGCATACCGCTGCCGCTGGGGGCCATTCACAATCGGCGGAGCCTTGTGGCTTTGGATAACCTCAGCGATCTCATAGCCACCTGCATCTGGCACCCGGCTGCTGCGAATCAAGTATTTCTAGTCAGTGACGGGGAAGATCTTTCCACCACCGACTTGATGCGGCGTATGGCTTTATCCTTAGGTACCTCTGCTCGACTTTTACCGGTTCCTGCCGGTCTATTGAAGATTGCGGCCACGCTCATCGGAAAATCGAGCTTTTCTCAGCGTCTATGCGCCTCACTGCAAGTTGATATCAGCAAGACTCGCCTGCTTTTAGGGTGGAGTCCACGCGTTAGCGTCGATAAGGGATTGGCTGTGACAGCCCAGCACTATTTGGAACAAACTAAACGATGAACTTCATTTGGTGTTTACCGGTGTTGGCCGGGATTTCTTTGTTTTTGACTTGGTTGCTTCGCCGCTATGCTTTGGCGACCAGCTTGATTGATACGCCTAACGCACGCAGTTCTCATACTATCCCCACACCTAGGGGCGGGGGAGTTGCGATTGTCCTCTGTTTTTTAATGGCTGTGCCTGTACTGGCATGGGCTGGTCTAATCCAGTGGTCATGGGCGTGGGCTTTACTCGGGGCGGGAGTTGCGATTGCCGCGCTGGGTTTCCTGGATGACCATGGTCATGTTCCTGCCCGATGGCGTTTGCTTGGCCATTTTTCAGCTGCAGTTTGGGCGCTGTTTTTCTTGGGCGGTTTCGCACCTATTCATATTTTTGGTTTTATTGTTGATTTGGGTTGGTTTGGTCATTTTTTTGCCGTCCTCTATCTTGTGTGGTTACTAAACCTCTATAACTTCATGGACGGTATCGACGGGATCGCCAGCGTTGAAGCTCTGTGCGTTTGTCTCGGTATGTGCGCCATTTATTGGCTTGCAGGATATGAAACGCTGATATGGGCCCCCCTATTGTTTTGCATGGCCGTCCTAGGCTTTCTTTACTGGAATTTCCCTCCAGCTCGCATTTTCATGGGGGATGCGGGTAGCGGCTTCATTGGCATCACCTTAGGCATTTTTTCCATCCAGGCTGCTTGGGTATCACCCCAGTTATTCTGGGCCTGGCTGATTATGCTGGGCGTCTTTATCGTTGATGCGACATTCACACTGGTTCGCCGGATTCTGCGTGGAGATAAAGTCTATGAAGCTCATCGCAGCCACGCCTACCAGTTTGCTTCTCGTCATTTTGGCAAGCATCGCCCAGTGACATTAACGGTGGCATTTATCAATGCTTTTTGGCTGCTGCCAATTGCGTTTGGCACGATTCTTCTGGGCTTGGATGGAGCGTTGGCGATTTGTGTGGCGTACATACCACTAATCGTACTCGCCATCAGGTTCAATGCTGGAGCGTTGGAAAAGTGAAGTCGTAAATTTTGGGTTGAATGTGCTTGAGTAAGCTATCTTGACGCTTCCGTGATCCAGATTTTGTTTTTATGCAGGGCGTTGTGAGCTAGGAGGTAAATATGGATAGGATTCGAGCTTTATTGTTGGGCCTACCTCGTAGATATAAACGGCTGATCCAGGTTCTAACTGACGTTGTACTGGTTTGGCTGGCTCTTTGGGCCGCTTTCGTCGTACGTCTAGGCATCGACGAAATGATCAACCCCGTCAGAATGCATTTCTGGCTGTTTATCGCCGCACCCGTTGTTGCAATTCCGTTGTTCATCCGCTTCGGCATGTATCGCGCCGTGATGCGCTACTTCGGCAACGATGCACTGATCGCCATTATCAAGGCCGTCAGCCTTTCATCGTTGATACTGGCGGTGGTGGTGTATTGGTATAGCAACCACCAGAACGTGGTGCCTCGCTCGATCATCTTCAACTACTGGTGGTTGAGCATGATCATGATTGGTGGGCTTCGTTTGGCGATGCGTCAGTACTTTCTCGGCGATTGGTTCACTGCTGCGCAGCACGTGCCATTTACCAGTCGTGACAATGGCCTGACCAAAGTGGCGATTTACGGTGCTGGTGCCGCTGGCAATCAACTGGTTGCGGCCTTGCGCATGGGGCGGGTAATGCGCCCGGTGGCATTTATCGATGATGACACGAGCATTTCCGATCGCATTATCTCGGGCCTTCAGGTCTACAAGCCCAAACATATCCAGCGCATGATTGATGCAACAGGGGCCGAGGAAATCCTCCTGGCAATCCCTTCGTCCAATCGTGGTCGCCGTCGTGAAATCCTCGGGTTCCTGGAGGGCTATCCGCTGCACGTGAGAAGCGTCCCAGGCTTCATGGATCTGGCCAGTGGTCGAGTCAAGGTCGACGATATCCAGGAAGTCGATATTGCCGATCTGCTGGGACGCGATGCCGTCCCCGCCCAAGGCGAGTTGCTGGAGCATTGCATCAAGGGCCAGAGTGTCCTGGTTACGGGGGCTGGTGGCTCCATCGGTTCTGAGTTATGCCGGCAGATTCTGTCTCTGCGCCCCACGACACTGTTGTTGTTCGAGCACAGTGAATTCAATCTTTACAGCATTCTCTCGGAGCTTGAGCAGCGGATCGTTCGCGAGTCGCTGCCAGTCAAGCTGCTACCTATCCTGGGGTCGGTGCGCAATCAGTCCAAACTATTGGATGTGATGAAAACCTGGCATGTAGATACGGTCTACCACGCTGCCGCCTACAAGCATGTCCCGATGGTCGAGCACAATATTGCTGAGGGCGTGTTGAACAATGTGATCGGCACCCTGAACACGGCTCAAGCTGCGCTGCAGTCGGGCGTTGCCAACTTTGTCCTGATCTCCACCGACAAAGCTGTGCGTCCCACCAATGTCATGGGCAGTACCAAGCGTCTGGCCGAGCTGACGTTGCAAGCCCTGAGTCGTGAACTGGCGCCGGTATTGTTCGGTGACAACGCCAATATTTCCCGCGTCAACAAAACCCGTTTCACCATGGTGCGCTTCGGTAATGTGTTGGGTTCCTCGGGCTCGGTGATTCCGCTGTTTCACAAGCAAATCAAGTCCGGCGGGCCTCTGACCGTGACCCATCCGAAAATCACGCGCTACTTCATGACCATCCCCGAAGCTGCGCAGTTGGTCATTCAGGCGGGCTCCATGGGGCAGGGTGGTGATGTGTTTGTGCTGGACATGGGCGAGCCGGTGAAGATCGTTGAACTGGCCGAGAAAATGATCCACTTGTCCGGCCTTAGCGTACGCTCCGACAAAAATCCCCATGGCGACATTGCCATCGAATTTTCTGGATTGCGCCCTGGGGAGAAGCTCTACGAAGAGTTGCTCATCGGTGACAATGTTGTCGCGACCCAGCACCCGATGATCATGAGTGCCAACGAAGATCACCTGCCATGGGATGTACTGAAGGACAAGCTGACTCAATTGCTCGCAGCAGTGGAAGCGGACGACTACAACCGCGTCCGCCAGCTCTTGCGCGATACCGTTAGCGGTTATGCCCCAGACGGTGAGATCGTCGACTGGATCTACCAGCAACGCCGCCTCGAACCCTGAACTCACACCCTGTAACTCACCCATTTTTGACTATCCCCAAACATCACCTAAGTTTGAAAAGCAGCTTCGGAAAAGCTGCTTTTCTCACTGATGTCATGGAGCGTCTCTAATGCGTAAATCCGTTTTATCCTCCCTGGTTTTCGCCGTCCTCACCAGCCTGTCAGTCGCGGCCTTCGCCGCCCCATCGGCCAAGCCCGAGGCGCCAGTGCCGGTAGGGGCCCAGGTAGACAAAAGCGAACAGCCAACCCCAAAAATCAACCTAAACGCAGCCGACGCTGAAACCCTGCGCCGCGATTTGTTCGGCATTGGCGCAGCCAAGGCCAAGGCGATCATCGCTTATCGCGAGTCCAATGGATCGTTCACGGCGGTAGATGAGTTGTTGGAAGTGAAAGGGATCGGCAAGTCACTTCTGGAGAAGAATCGCGACAGGCTGGAGGTTAAGTAATCAACGCAGGAGGCCGGTCATTGACCGGCCTTTTTTGCGTCAGCAGTGGCTGTATTGATCCCGGTCTTCAGGCTTTCCCGCACGACGTCGAGTATGCGTGTCGCCAGTTCCGGATTGTCGACACTGCGCGCCAACACCAAGGCGCCTACCAGTGTCGACATGATCACCAGGCTTTGTTCGTCCGCGCTGGGGCTGGCCAATGCGGTTTCGATTTGCTTGAGTCGGGCGTCGAGGACTGTATCGGTAGTGGGGCTTTGTTGCCCGCGCTGGCCCAGTTCCGATGACATGGTGGGCAACGGGCAGCCTTGATCGGGGGATGTGTGGTGCCACTCGGACAAGTAGCTGTCGATGAAGGCTTCCAGCGGTCGTTCCTGGCTGAAGAGCATTTCGCAGTGGGCGTCCAGTTCGGTGGCGGCGGCTTGCAGGGCCTTTTCCACCAGTTCGTCCTTGGATTTGAAGTGGGCGTAGAACCCGCCATGGGTCAGGTTCAGGGCTTTCATCAGGGGTTGCAGGCCGGTGGCGCCGATGCCGTCGCGGCGAAACCGGACCGATGCCTCTTTAATGATGCGCTGGTGGGTTTGAGCTTTGTGATTTTGCGAGTAGCGCATGAGAGGCCCCTCTGAAACATTGGGCCATATTAACCAAGGTCGGGTGCTGTTTCTCGGCTGTATTACAAAATACCTGAACCGATTCGCCTGGCGTGCTGCCGGTCAAGGTCAGCACGGGGCGTTTGCTTCAACGATCCTGCGCGTCCTTGGCGTCCGCTTGAGCATTGCGCTCGGCGACGCGTTTGCGTTGTTCGTCGGTCAGTTCCACTTTGTTGGCGCTGTCACGCAGCATCATCAAGCCACCAACGATCGAACCGATGGCGACCACCATGATCAACCAGGCATACCAGGGCATAGGGCTCTCCTTGAGGCCGACTGCCATGGGGAAGATTCCCCACGGCACTATCAGCTTTGAGTGACGACGTTTGTCAGTCGTTCCATTGTAGGCCCGTTCTGCCTCGCTGGTTTAAAGCCCAGTCAACATGGCATCTGCCGGTGCATCGGCGCGGTCTTGGGTGGTCAGTTGGAAGTAGATGAAGCCTACCGCCATGAACCCGAGGAAGATCAGGCCGATCAAGGTGTTGAACCACGCCATGGCCACCAGGCACACCAGTGCGAGGATCAGCGCGATGGCCGGCACGACGGGGTAGCCCGGTGCGCGGAAGGTGCGCTCCAGCAAAGGTTCGCTCTTACGCAGCTTGAACAGGCTGAGCATGCTCATGATGTACATGACGATGGCGCCGAACACGGCCATGGTGATCATTGCGGCGGTGAGGGTCATGCCGCCGAGGTTGATCAGGCCATCGCTGTAGATTGCGGCGATGCCCACCACGCCGCCGGCAATGATGGCCCGATGGGGTGTCTGGAAGCGCGACAGTTTGGCCAGGGAGGAGGGCAGGTAGCCGGCGCGGGCCAGGGCGAAGAACTGGCGCGAGTAGCCGAGGATGATCCCGTGGAAGCTGGCCACTAGGCCAAACAAGCCGATCCACACCAGCATATGCAGCCAGCCGGAGTTTTCGCCCACCACGGTTTTCATCGCCTGGGGCAACGGGTCGTTGATGTTCGACAGGGTGCGCCAGTCACCCACGCCGCCAGCAAAGAACATCACGCCCATGGCCAGGATTACCAGGGTCAGGATGCCGCTGATATAGGCCTTGGGAATCGTGCGTTTCGGGTCCTTGGCTTCTTCGGCGGCCATGGCGGCGCCTTCGATGGCGAGGAAGAACCAGATGGCGAAGGGGATCGCCGCAAACATCCCGGCAATCGCCGGGGCGCCAAAGGTGTCGGAGCCCGCCCAGCCGTTGAGGGCGAAATTGCTGAAACTGAAGGCCGGCGCGACCACGCCCATGAACACCAGCAGTTCGGCCACGGCCAGTACACACACCACCAACTCGAAGGTCGCGGCCAGCTTGACCCCGAGAATGTTCAACCCCATGAACACGAAGTAAGCCCCGACCGCCGCGTGTTTCGGGTCCAGGGCCGGGAATTGCACATTCAGGTAGGCGCCAATGGCCAGGGCAATGGCCGGGGGCGCGAAGACGAACTCGATCAAGGTTGCTAGCCCGGCGATCAACCCACCTTTTTCTCCAAAGGCCCGGCGGCTGTAGGCAAACGGCCCTCCTGCGTGGGGAATCGCGGTGGTCAGTTCGGTGAAACTGAAGATGAAACAGGTGTACATGGCGGCGACCATCAACGACGTCACCAGAAAGCCCAGCGTCCCGGCTACGCCCCAGCCATAGCTCCAGCCAAAGTACTCGCCGGAGATCACCAGCCCCACGGCGATGCCCCACAGGTGCAAGGTGCCCAAGGTGGGTTTGAGTTGTGTGTTCATTGTGCTGCTCCCTGAACGGTTTTGAATGTTTCAGGACATTGCAGCGGCCATGCCAGCTTGAAAAAGGGTGTCGCAAAGGGCTGGAACTGTCGTGTGGGAGATAGTCTGTTGTTTGAGACCGTTATTTCGTGCACCAGAGTAGGGCGGTGGTGGCTATGCTGACGCTATCGCGTGCTTGCCCGCGATAGCGGTCTCAACAGCCCCACTAACCTCTCGTCCAACCCACTCTTTACGCCCTCTTTACGCCCCCTCCACCCCCTCGCCCTCGTTCCTTTACGCCACTCCTGCGGACAATGCCCCCATACGCGGCAGTCGCCGTATGACGGAGAAACTTCCATGAGTGTTCTGGACGGGGTGTCACTGCTATTGGCCGTGGCGCTGTTCATTTATCTGCTGGTTGCGCTGTTGCGCGCGGACCGGGGTTAGGAGCGGCTATGCACAGTTATGACTATTGGCTGATCATCGCCTTCTTCGCCGTGGTGCTGGTTCCGGCGCCATTTCTGGGGCGGTTCTACTACAAGGTGATGGAAGGGCAGCGCACCTGGCTTACGCCGGTGTTCGGGCCGGTCGAGCGCGTGTGTTATCGCGTGGCTGGGGTCGATGCGCAACAAGAGCAAAGTTGGCAGAAGTACACGTTGGCCCTGCTGGCCTTCAACCTCGCCGGCTTTTTACTCCTCTTTGCGATCCTGCTCTTCCAGGACTACTTGCCCCTCAACCCGCAGCAATTGCCCGGGCAGGAGTGGACGCAGGCATTCAACACCGCGGTCAGTTTCATGACCAACACCAACTGGCAGTCCTACAGCGGTGAGGCGACTCTCAGCTACCTGAGCCAGATGGTCGGCCTGACTGTGCAGAACTTTGTCAGTGCGGCCACCGGCCTTGCCGTCCTCGTCGCTCTTTGCCGTGGGATTGGTCGCAAGTCCGCCAGCACCTTGGGTAATTTCTGGGTGGACATGACCCGCGCCACCCTTTATGGCCTGTTGCCGTTGTGCCTGGTACTGGCGTTGTTTCTGGTCTGGCAGGGCGTGCCGCAAACCTTCGCTCATTACGTTGATGCATTGACCCTGCAAGGCATCGACCAGGTGATCCCGCTCGGCCCGGCTGCCAGCCAGATTGCGATCAAGCAACTGGGGACCAACGGCGGTGGCTTCTTTGGTGTCAACTCGGCGCACCCGTTCGAAGATCCGACGGCCTGGGCCAACCTGTTTGAAGTGGCGGCGATCATCATGATCCCGGTGGCGCTGGTGTTCACCTTTGGCCACTACGTCAAGGACCTGCGCCAGAGCCGCGCGATCCTCGGCTGCATGCTCGCGCTGTTCCTGATTGGCGGTGCGGTGTCGTTGTGGTCCGAGTACCAGCCCAACCCGACCCTGAACAACCCGGCCGTCGAGCAGACTGCACCGCTGGAAGGCAAGGAAGCACGCTTCGGTACCACCGGCACGGTGCTGTGGTCGGTGACCACCACGGCGGCGTCCAACGGTTCGGTCAACGGCATGCAGGACAGCCTCAACCCCCTGAGCGGGATGGTGGCGCTGGTCAATATGATGGTTGGCGAAGTGATCTTCGGTGGTGTCGGCGCCGGCATGTACGGCATGTTGCTCAACGTGCTGATCGCGGTATTCCTCGCTGGCTTGATGATTGGCCGCACCCCGGAATACCTCGGCAAGAAACTCCAGGCCCGGGAAGTGCAACTGCTGGTGGTGACCCTGCTGGTGATGCCCGTAGGCGTGCTGGTGCTTGGCGCAATTGCCGCCAGCGTGCCGGCTACCGCCGCGACCATCAGCAACCCTGGCCCCCATGGTTTCAGCCAGTTGCTGTACGCCTACACCTCGGCCAGTGCCAACAACGGCTCGGCCTTTGGTGGTCTGGGCGCCAACACACCGTTTCACAACCTGATGCTCGGGTTGGGCATGTTGATCGGGCGCTTTGGCTACATCCTCCCGGTACTGGCCCTGGCCGGCAGCCTGGCGATGAAGAAAAGCGCACCGATTGGCCAGAACAGTTTCCCGACCCACGGCCCGTTGTTCGTGACGTTGTTGACCGTGACCATTTTGCTGGTGGGCGGACTGACGTTCCTGCCGACGCTGGCACTGGGCCCTATCGCTGAACACCTGAGCATGGGCTTCTAAGGGGTATGAACATGAATATGCCTGTAAACAATGCCGCTCCGGTCAAGACTCAGGAGTCGGCGAAAACCGCGATCTCCGCCCTGTGGCGCCCGGCGCTGGTCCAGGCGTTCGTCAAGCTGGACCCGCGCCAGTTGAAGCGTTCGCCGGTGATGCTGGTGGTCGAGTTGACCGCAATCCTCACCACCGTGCTGTGCCTGGTGCCGGACAGCAGCGTGCCGACCTTTGTCGCGGTGCAGATTGCCCTGTGGCTGTGGTTCACCGTGCTGTTCGCCAACTTCGCCGAAGCCTTGGCCGAAGGTCGCGGCAAGGCCCGCGCCGACAGCCTCAAGGCCGGCAGTGAGGGTCTCAGCGCTCGGCGTAAAGAGGCCGATGGCAGCTTCAAGGTGGTGCCCGCCACCAGCCTGCGCAAAGGTGATGTGGTGCGGGTTGCGGCCGGGGAAATGATCCCTGGCGACGGTGAAGTCATCGAAGGCATCGCGGCGGTCAATGAAGCGGCGATTACCGGTGAGTCCGCACCGGTCATCCGCGAATCCGGCGGTGACCGCTCGGCCGTCACCGGCAATACCCGGCTGGTCTCGGACTGGCTGCTGATTCGCATCACCGCCAACCCTGGCGAGTCGACACTGGACCGCATGATCGCCCTGGTCGAAGGCGCCAAGCGCCAGAAAACCCCCAACGAAGTGGCGCTGGATATCCTGCTGATCGGCCTGACCCTGATCTTCCTGCTGGTGGTCGTGACCTTGCAGCCGTTCGCCCATTTCGCCAATGGCAGCCTGCCGCTGGTGTTTCTGGTGGCACTGCTGGTCACGCTGATTCCGACCACCATTGGTGGCCTGTTGTCGGCCATCGGCATCGCCGGCATGGATCGTCTGGTGCGCCTCAACGTGATCGCCAAGTCCGGTCGCGCCGTGGAAGCAGCGGGGGACGTGCATGTGCTGTTGCTGGACAAGACCGGCACCATCACCTTCGGTAACCGGCGCTGCGCTGGCATCTATGCTGCGCCTGGCGTCAACGGCAAGGAGTTGGCCGAAGGTGCGCTGCTGGCCTCGCTGGCGGACGATACGGCCGAAGGCAAGTCCATCGTCGAATACCTGCGTGCCCTGCATCCGTACGCCGAGCCCTCTGTGCAAGAGCTGACCGGTGTGCCGTTCAGTGCCGAAACGCGCTTGTCCGGTGTGGACTATCAAGGCCGCGTCTACCGTAAAGGCGCTGTCGATTCGCTGCTGGCCTTTATCGGCCAGAAACGCCAGGACCTGTTGCCAGCGCTGTCGCGGGAAATCGACAAGATCGCCCAGAGTGGCGGCACCCCGTTGCTGGTGTGCGCCGACGGCAAATTGCTCGGCGCGATTCACCTCAAGGACGTGGTCAAGCCCGGTATTCGCGAGCGCTTTGCCGAGTTGCGCAAGCTGGGGATCCGCACGGTGATGGTGACTGGCGACAACCCATTGACCGCCGCCGCGATTGCCGCCGAAGCGGGTGTGGATGATGTGCTGGCGGAAGCCACGCCGGAGAAGAAACTGGCGCGCATCCGCCATGAGCAGAACGACGGGCGCCTGGTGGCCATGTGTGGCGACGGTGCCAACGACGCTCCGGCCCTGGCCCAGGCGGATGTCGGCATGGCGATGAATGACGGCACCCAGGCGGCACGCGAGGCGGCGAACATGGTCGACCTCGACAGCGACCCAACCAAGCTGCTGGACGTGGTGCAGATCGGCAAGGAATTGCTGGTGACCCGAGGCGCGCTGACCACCTTTTCGATTGCCAACGACGTGGCCAAGTACTTCGCGATCCTGCCGGCGCTGTTCGCCTCGATCTACCCGCAACTGGGCGTGCTCAACGTGATGCACCTGAGCAGCCCGCAGAGCGCGATTCTGTCGGCGATTGTGTTCAACGCGCTGATCATCGTGGTGCTGATCCCCCTGGCCCTGCGCGGTGTGCGGGTGCAGGCAGCGAGTGCGGCGGCGTTGCTGCGGCGCAACCTGCTGATCTATGGCGTGGGTGGGCTTTTGGTGCCGTTCGCCGGGATCAAGGCGATCGACATGCTGCTGACTGCGCTGCACCTGGTCTGACCCAACCCTGTAGGAGCCGGCAGCCGGCTCCTACAGGTCACGAATCAATTGAGGAAGATGAAATGTCCAGTACGATCCGTCCGGCCATAAGCCTGTTGGTACTGATGACCCTGATCACTGGCGTCGCCTATCCGCTGGTGGTGACCGGCGTCGCCCAGGTCGCCTTTCCCGACCAGGCCAATGGCAGCCTGGTGCGTGATGCCGAAGGCAAGGTGCGTGGTTCCAGCCTGATTGCCCAGCAATTTTCCGGTGACCGCTGGTTCCACTCGCGGCCTTCGGCAGGTGCGTTTGCCACTGTATCGAGCAGTGCCAGCAACCTGGGCCCAAGCAACCCGGCGCTGGCGACGCGGGTGTTCGAAGACGCTGGCAAAATCCAGGTCCCAGGCCAGGGACCAGTGCCACTGGCACTGTTGACTACCTCCGGCAGCGGTCTTGATCCACACTTGCCACCGCAGGCAATTGCCTATCAACTGGCGCGGGTAGCGGCGGCGCGGCAGTTGCCCGTGTCGACCCTGGAGCGCTTGATGGACGAGCATATCGAGCAACCGCTGGTGGGGCCGCCGGTGGTGAATGTACTGGCGCTGAACATGGCGCTGGAAAAGCTGTAACTCCCTGTAGGAGCGAGCTTGCTCGCGAAAAACCTGAGGGCGCCGCGTTTATCCAGGATGAATGCGGTGCACTTGAGTTATTCGCGAGCAAGCTCGCTCCTACAGTGGCTCTATTGACCTTGAGAGACCTTTGCACATGAGTGACTCCGGCCGCGCCGATGCCCTTCTAGCCGACCTACCCAAGCACGGCCGTGGCCGGCTCAAAGTATTCCTCGGCGCCGCCCCTGGCGTGGGCAAGACCTACGCGATGCTCCAGGCCGCCCACACCCAACTGCGCCAGGGCGTCAAAGTGGTGGCCGGGGTGGTCGAGACCCACGGCCGCGCCGAGACCGAGGCCTTGCTGGGTGGCTTGCCCCAGCAGCCACTGCTGCGTTCGGAATACCGCGGGGTGATGCTCGAAGAGATGGACCTCGACGGCTTGCTCGCCACCAAGCCCAAGTTGGTGCTGGTGGACGAATTGGCCCACAGCAACGCCCCGGGCAGCCGCCACGAAAAGCGCTGGCAGGACATCCAGGAACTGCTTTCCGCCGGCATCAACGTGTTCACCACGGTCAACGTCCAGCACCTGGAAAGCCTTAACGATCAGGTGCGCGGCATCACCGGCGTGCAGGTGCGCGAAACCCTGCCGGACTGGGTGTTGCAGGAAGCCGATGAGTTGCTGCTGATCGACCTGCCATCGCGCGAGCTGCTGGAGCGCCTGCGCGATGGCAAGGTCTACGTGCCGGAGCAGGCGCGCGCCGCCATTGATGCGTTCTTTACCCAGACCAACCTTATGGCCCTGCGCGAGTTGGCGATGCAGACGGCCGCCGCCCACGTCGATGACGATTTGGCCCAGGGCTATCGGCAACTGGGCCAGGCCGCTCCCACCGTGCGCGGGCGCCTGCTGGTGGGGGTGGACGGCGATGCCGAGGCCGAGCGCCTGGTACGCCACGCCAGCCGTGTGGCCCAGCGCCGGCATTTGCCCTGGAGCCTGGTACATGTGGACAACGGCCGGGTGCGTGACGAACAGTCTCGGTTGCGCCTGCAAAACGCCCAGCAATTGGCCGAGCGCCTGGGTGGCGAAGTGGTGTTGTTGCGTGCCGGCGAGGTGGCCAAGACGTTGATCCAGCACGCCGCCGAACGTCGTGCCAGCCTGGTGCTGGTCGGGCAGTCGCGCCCGCGCTGGTGGCGCAGGATCTTCGGTGGCGGCTTGGCCGCGCGCTTGTTGCGCAATGCCCGGGGCCTGGAAATCAACGTCCTCGACAGCGATGGAGCACCCGCCGCACCGCGCTTGCCCGATGTACGTGGCCTGGTCTGGTTCGACTACTCCTTGGCGCTGCTGGCGACCGTGCTGGCCAGTGCGTTGGCGTGGGGCGTGTCGAGTATCTTGCCGCTGCCCAATATCTCTCTGGTGTTCCTCGCAGCGGTGCTGCTGGTGGCGGTTCGCAGCAGCCTGGGCCCGGCATTGGCTTGTGCGGCGCTGTCGTTCCTGACCTATGACTTTTTGTTTATCCCGCCGAATTTCTCCTTCGCCATCCAGCGTGAAGAAGATGTGCTGACGCTGTTGTTTTTCCTGCTGATGGCGGCGCTCACCGGCAACCTGGCTGCGCGCCAGCGTCGGCAATTGCAGGCCCTGCGCGACACCCAGGAAGAAACCAGCGAGCTGCTCGACCTGTCGCGCAAACTCACCGCTGCCACCGACCGCCAGGCGGTGATCAGCGCAGCGGCCCATCATCTGCAGGGGTGGAGCGATTTGCAGCTGTGCCTGGTCAATCGCGACGGGCCCAGTGAGTGGAAGGTCGAGACCGGTGGCCCGATCACCTTCACCGAGGCCGAGCGCGCCGCCGCCGACTGGGCCTGGCAGCACGACCAGCCGGCAGGCATGGGCACCGGGACCTTGCCATTTGGGCGTTGGTGGTGGTGGCCGTTGTCCGCCGAAAATGGTCCGCTGGGCCTGCTCGGTGTCAGCCCCAAGGCCGGCCTGGAACTCAGTGGCCAACGCCGGCGCCTGCTCACGGCCTTGAGCCAGCCATTGGCCCAGGCGCTGGCCCGTGCTCAGTTGGCGCAGAATCTGGAGGCGGCCCGTTTGCATGGCGAGACCGAACAACTGCGCAGTGCCTTGCTGGCTTCGGTGTCCCATGATTTACGCACGCCGCTGACCTCCATGCGCGGCAGCATCGACAGCCTGCTGGCCCTGGGCGAAGCCATTCCCCTGGAAGATCGTCGCGAACTGCTGGAAGGCACTCGCGATGAAGCCGAGCGCCTGGACCGCTATATCCAGAACCTGCTGGACATGACCCGTCTCGGCCACGGCGCCTTGAAGCTGGCGCGGGACTGGGTGTCGCCCGGTGATATCGTCGGCAGTTCTCTCGGCCGTTTGCGCGCGGTGCTGGCGCCGTTGCAGGTGAGCACCGATGTGCCGGCCGAGTTGCCATTGCTGTATGTACACGCCGCCTTGATCGAGCAGGCGTTGGTCAATGTCCTGGAAAACGCCGCGCGCTTTTCACCGCCCCATGGCCGCTTGCAACTGCGTGCCGGCGTGGCGGACCAGGCGTTGTTTTTCTCGGTCAGTGACGAAGGCCCGGGGATTCCCGAGGAGGAGCGAGCGAAGATTTTCGACATGTTCTACACCGCTGCACGCGGCGACCGGGGCGGCCAGGGCACCGGGCTCGGTCTGGCAATCTGCCAGGGCATGGTCGGTGCCCACGGCGGGCATATCAGCGTGACCGAGGGCATCGAGGGGCGGGGCACGTGCATCACTTTGTTCCTGCCGTTGCAGGCGCAGCCAAGCCTGGACAGTGAAGCGTGATACCCGGTGCGCTACTCTTATCTTTTTTTAGCGATTGTGACGGAACACCATGAGCCAGACTGCGACGATTTTGGTCATTGATGACGAGCCGCAGATCCGCAAGTTCTTGCGCATCAGCCTGGCCTCCCAAGGCTACAAAGTGCTGGAGGCCGGAACCGGTGCCGAAGGACTGGCCCAGGCGGCATTGAACAAACCGGACCTGCTGGTGCTGGACCTGGGCCTGCCGGACATGGACGGCCAACAGGTGCTGCGCGACTTGCGCGAATGGTCGACGGCCCCGGTGCTGGTGTTGTCGGTACGTGCCAGCGAAGGGCAGAAGGTCCAGGCACTGGACGGAGGCGCCAACGACTATGTGACCAAACCGTTTGGCATCCAGGAGTTCCTGGCCCGGGTCCGTGCGTTGTTACGCCAGGCACCTGCTGGAGAAGCCCAACAGGCGGCGCTGCAATTTGGCCCGTTGACGGTGGACCTGGCCTATCGGCGGGTGTTGCTGGACGGGGCCGACGTGGCCCTGACCCGCAAGGAATATGCCGTGCTGGCGCAACTGGCACGCCATCCCGGCCGGGTGATAACCCAGCAGCAGTTGCTCAAGGATATCTGGGGGCCGACTCACACCGAAGACAGCCACTACCTACGGATTGTGGTGGGGCACTTGCGTCAGAAACTGGCGGATGACCCGACCCAGCCGCGGTTTATCGTGACCGAGGCAGGGGTGGGGTATCGGTTGTTGGGGGCTGAAGTCTGAGGGAATGTGGTTGCTGGGCCGGCCTCATCGCGGGCAAGCCCGCTCCCACATTTAGATCTGTGAATACATTCAAGTGTGGGAGCGGGCTTGCCCGCGATAGGGCCCCAAGCCCCAGCGAAGATCTCAACTCTGCTCACTCTCATACCGATCCAGCGTATCACTGGCAATCTCGCGCCCCAGCGCGATCAATTCCGGTGCCTTGTAGAACTCGAAGAACCGGCACACCCGCTTTGGCACGTTGATCAGCACATCCGGCGGATAACCGGCGATCTTGTACTGCGCCAACGATGTCTGCATCACCTCGAAACTCTGGTTGATCAAATCCAGCAGCGACGCCGGCCCGACGTTGTCGATGATGAACGAGCCGGTAGCGGATTTCGGTGTGCCGGCAGCTTCCGGCGCGGCAGCCGGTTGCTGGGTCTCAGGCTCGGCGCCTTCGAGCCATGGATTGATATCGGCGGCTTGCGCCTGTAGCGCTTCCTGCTCCAGCAGCAACAAGTTCTCGGCTTGTTTGCGCCGAAACGGCAAGTGCGAGCCCAATGAACGCACCAGGCTGTCGAAGCGACTCTTGAATGCCGGTGGGCGTTGGATCACCGGCAGTTTGTAATGCTTCTGGTTGGTGGCGTTGAGGTTGACCGCAATGATCAAGTCGCAATGGCTCGACACCACCGGCACGATGGGCAACGGGTTAAGCAGGCCGCCGTCCACCAGCATGCGGTTGCCTTGCATTACCGGAGTAAACAGGCTGGGAATCGCCGCCGAGGCCCGCATGGCCTGGTGCAGGCAGCCTTCCTGGAACCAGATTTCCTGCTGGTTGGTCAGGTCGGTGGCCACCGCCGTGTAGGGAATGCGCAGGTCCTCGATATTGATCTCGCCGACGATCTTGCGGATCTGCCCGAAGACTTTTTCGCCGCGTATCGCCCCCAGGCGAAAGCTCACATCCACCAGGCGCAACACGTCCAGATAGTCCAGGCTTTCGATCCAGTTCCGATAGTCTTCAAGCTTGCCTGCCGCATAGACCCCGCCCACCACCGCACCCATGGAGCAGCCGGCGATACAGGCGATTTCATAGCCGCGTCTTTCGATCTCTTCGATCACCCCGATATGGGCATAACCCCGCGCACCGCCGGAGCCCAGGACCAATGCAACACGTTTTTTCATGACCGGATCCTTCGCAAAACAGCTGTCCACAATGCACCCATCGAGGGGGCTGCTTCAATCCTAGCTGACAAGAGTGATTATTTTCAGAAGCCGAGCTATTTGCTCGGGTATGCTTTGACCATCGGCGCTGGGCATTTCAGGCTGTGTGATAAGGCACTTTTCGATGTAGGCAACGTCTACATCCCACGACTGTTTTCTTTTCTTGAGGTGTCATTGATGAAAGCCTGGATGTGTTTGCCTGTGATCGTACTGGCCTTGGCCGGTTGTGCTGGTAAAACGGCCTATCGCGATAGTTGTGGCAGCCAGTTGGATTCTGCCTGGCGTGAGCTGGACTTGGCCAAGGCTGAAGGTTTTGCCGGGACGGTCAGCTATTCCAAGGCCCTGTCGTTGCTGACCGGTGCCAAGACCCAGCAACAATTCGAAGCGTTCGAAGGGTGCGCCAATAAAGCGGAAAAAGCCCGTTTCTATATCCGTGAGTCGCGCGCCGGGCGTTGATCCGAGTCAGCGCAACACGCCGGGGTAGTGGTTAAGGTGGTTCCAGGCGCCTGTTTTGCGCAGGCGTATGGACGTTGTTTAACAGGGGAAGCAGCATGTCGGCGTTGGTAGATCAGTTGGTCGCCCAGGTCATTGGCCTGGAAGTCGGATTGTTGAGTTGCCAGGCGCGCCTGGCGGCGGTGACCGATGACGAGGCGTTGCATGACTTGCGCACCACCGTGCGGCGCTTGCGCAGCTTGTTGCGGCCCTTGCGCGGGCTGCCCGGTGTCGAGCAACTGGAAGCGGCCGCCAGCGCGGTCGGCCAATTGACCACGCCGCTGCGCGACCGTGAAGTGCTGGCGGCGTACTTGCAGCAGCACGGCTATCACGAAGCTGCGGCGCGGCGCCTGCGCCAGCAGCCACAAACCTATCGACAGGTGGCGCGTAGTCCGCAAGTCGCACACCTGCTGCTGATCCTGGATGCCTTTCCCCGCTTTATCCGCGCGTCCGATCACCAAAAATTGCTCAAGGGGCTGCAGGCGCGCATCGAAAAACGGTTGGCCAAGCAGTGGCAAACCCTCGATGAGGCCCTGCACGATCCCGGTCACGACCGTCATCGCCTGCGCTTATTGATCAAGCGCGTCCGTTACGCGGCCGAGGCTTATCCGCAATTGGGGCAATTGCCGGCCAAGGCCATGTCCCGTCTCAAGTCCGCCCAAGGCGCGCTGGGGGATTGGCATGACTGCTGGCAATGGCTGGCGCAGGCCGAACATCAGGCGGATCTGCAACCTTGTGTTGCGGTCTGGCATCGCACCATGGCCCAGGCCGAAGGCAAGGCCGATCGGGTGCTGGATAAGCTGGCGGCGGAGTGTTTCTGATCCGGCGGCTTATCTGTCCGGTTTTTTGGCCGGAATAAGCGCTGTACCTGACTGGCACGCTGGTTAAGATCGCACAATCGATTTTCTTGATGTGAGGTCGCCATGCGCTTTAGTGATTTGCTCGACGCCGCCCGTAATAACCCGTTGGATGTGTCTATCCCGGCCGAGTGGGCCCAGGGCCGCGCCACGTTTGGCGGGCTGGTCGCCGCTTTGCAGTACGAAGCCTTGCGCGCCCAGGCGCCGGCAGACCGCCCGTTGCGTTCGCTGGCCGTGACCTTTGTCGGGCCGGTAGCGCCAGACGTATCGGCCAGCTATCAAGTGGAAGTGCTGCGCGAAGGCAAGGCGGTCAGCCAGTTGCTGGGGCGGGTGGTGCAGGGCGGTGAAGTCATGACCCTGGTCCAGGCCAGTTTCGGCGCATCGCGCCCTTCGGAGATCGATGTGCAGGCGTTGCCGGCGCCGACCTTCAAGCATTGGGACGAGTGCCAGGAACTGCCGTATATCAAAGGTGCGACCCCCGAGTTCATGCGTCACCTGGCGATGCGCTGGAGCGTCGGCGGCTGGCCGTTCACCGGCAACAAGTCGCGGGACATGGGCGGCTGGGTACGTTTGCGTGGGGATGTGAAGGAAGAACCCTTGACCGAAGCGCATATCCTCGCGTTGGTGGATGCCTGGCCGCCGGCCCTGTTACCGCATCTGAAGCGGCCTGCAGCGGGCAGCACCCTGACCTGGACCATCGAGTTCATCCAGCCGCTGGCGCAGTTGACGACCCTGGACTGGTGCCAGTACCACGTCGAGATCGAGCATGCCCGTGATGGCTACGGCCATGCCGCTGCCAAGCTATGGGGGCCTGACGGCCAGTTGATCGCCATCAGCCGTCAGACCGTGGTGGTATTCGCCTGAGCGGCCTTCAGTGGCGGTGGCGCTGACGCCAGGCTTGCCACCAGCCGCCACTGAGGACAAAGCGCGGAAAAGTCACGAACTGCTCGACCAGCAGGCGCTGTACCGCATCTTTACGATCACTGAACGGTTCGCTGGCCTGGGCTTCCAGGCTATGGCCATGGCGTTGCAGCGCCAGGCCGGCCAACACGCCGATCACGCCGATGGCAAAGCTGGCCAGGCTCAGGCTGAACACCCCGGACACAATCAGCAGAAACCCGACGATGAACAGCGGCACGGCAATCAGGTGCAGTACCAGATTGGTTGGGTGCTGATGATTCTGCGGGTAGGCGCGCCATTGCCAGGCCGGGAGATTGGGGTGACGTTTACCCATGATGATAAATCCTCTGTCCATTGATACTCGATGAGCAGAGTTTAGGTTGGGCGGGCAGGGTCGGCGAATTGGTGTTGGCTATGGGGGTTATAGCGATTTGATGGGATCCGCCAACGGCAAGCGTTGGCTGATCGGCAGGCAAACTTCACAACTTCAGTTGACCGATCGCCTTGTTCAACTCGCCGGCCAGGGTCGCCAGCTCGTTGCTGGTGGTCGCGGAATCCACGGTCTGTTGCACGGTGTTTTCCGTGACATCACGAATGCTCACCACTGCGCGGTTCATCTCTTCGGCCACGTGGCTCTGCTGTTCGGCGGCCACCGCAATCTGCGTGTTGCTCTCGCGCATCTGCGCCACGGCGCTGGTGATTTCGGCGAGTGAGGCGCCGGCTTCCTGGGCTTGCTGTACACAGTCATCTGCCTTGAAGGAGCTTTCCTGCATAAAGTCCACCGCGTCCCGGGTGCCGGCCTGCAGGGCCGAGACCATGCGAGTGATCTCATCGGTGGAGCTTTGTACGCGCTTGGCCAGGTTGCGCACTTCGTCGGCGACGACGGCAAAGCCGCGGCCCATTTCACCGGCGCGGGCGGCTTCGATGGCAGCGTTGAGGGCCAGCAGGTTGGTTTGTTCGGCGATGCTGTGGATCACGCCGACCACGCCGTTGATCTTCTGACTGTCTTCGGCCAGCTTCTGGATCATCTCTGCGGTTTGCTGCACGCCGGTGGACAGCCCGGCAATCGAGCGCTGGACCCGGGTCACCACTTCCTGGCCGCTGCCGGCCAGGGTGTCGGCGGTCTGCGACAGATCGCGTGTGGCGCCGGCGTGTTGGGCAATGTGATACACGGTGGCGGTCATTTCATTGATCGCGGTGGCAGCCTGGTCGGTCTCGCTTTGCTGGCCGAGCATGCCGTGCTGGACTTCATTCATGCTGCTGGCCAGGCGCGCGGCACCGTCGTCCAACAGTTTGGCGGTGCGCGCCACGGTACTGACTACCCGCTGGTAGCCGGCCTGCATGGCGTTGAACGCGCTGGCCATCTGCCCGACTTCGTCCTTGCACGCCAGGGGGACGCGGGCCGAGAGGTCGCCGGTTTTCTCAACATGTAGCATCACGTCTTTCAAGGTGTTGAGTTGGGCGAGCAAAAAACGGATCAGCAACTGCGAGGCGCAGAGCATCGCCAGCATCAGGATCAGAACCGCTACCGCGTAGTGGGTGAAGCGTTCGGTAAACACTTGGCTCAAGCTGGGTGCATAGGCCAGGACGGCGACTTGCTGGCCGTCGGCGCGGGAGATGACTTCGGCGCCCAGCAACGGGTTTTCGCCGAACAGCGGCATAGGGTTGAACTCGACCCAGCCATTGGCCTCACTGAGGGCGGACAGGTCCTGGTCTGCCAGTTCGGGCGCCAGGCCCCGCTGGAACACCAGCCAGTGTTCATCCTTGGGCAGCGCCTGCCCCGCCGGCCATGCGCCGAGCAAGCGGCCCTGGGCTTGTGCCGAGGCTTGGGAGGCATGGCTGCGGGCCTGTTGCTCAAGGTGCACGGCATACAGCACCAGCAGCAGCGTGGTGATGAAAGCGACCGCATTCACGGCCCAGAATTTGTACTTCAGCGAGATATTGCTAAGCCAGGCACCCATGGAAGGTTTTCTCTGATAGCGGAAACAGTTTTGGCAAGGTGCCATTATTGTGCCGCTATTCGAAAAAAGGGTGTTGATATGGGTCAATACGCCGCGTCAATCCAACGCAGGCAGGCCGAAAAACGCGCGGGCGCAGGCGGTGCTGTGTTGTGCCAGGTCTTCCAGGCTTTCTTCGCGGTGCTGGGCCACTTCACGCAAGACTTCCGGTAAATAGGCGGGTTCATTGCGCCCGTTCTTGGGTTTGGGACGCAGGGTGCGCGGCAGCAGGTAGGGTGCGTCGCTTTCCAGCATCAGGCGGCCTCGGGGGATTTCCCTGACAAGCGGGTGCAGGTGCGTCCCACGCCGTTCGTCACAAATCCAGCCGGTGATACCAATATGCAGGTCAAGGTCGAGGTAGCTGAACAGGGCGCGCTGCTCGCCGGTGAAGCAGTGCACCACGGCGGCGGGCAGATGGTCGCGGTAGTCGCGCAGGATCTCCAGCAAACGCTGATTGGCATCGCGCTCATGGAGAAACACCGGCAACTGCAATTCGACGGCTAATGCCAGGTGGGCTTCGAGGACTTTTTCCTGCTGGGGGCGTGGTGAGAAATCACGGTTGAAGTCCAGCCCGCATTCACCCACGGCGCGTACCCGGTCCTGGCTGAGCAGGTCACGCAGTTGCCGGGCGCTGTCGGCGTTCCAATCGCTGGCGCTGTGGGGGTGAATGCCCGCGGTGGAGAACAGCCGTTGGGCGCTTTCATCCCAACGCTGGCACAGTTCCAGGGCCTGTTCGCTGCCTTGCACACTGGTGCCGGTGACAACCAATTGGCCCACGCCGGCGGCATAGGCGCGGTCGAGCACGGCCTGGTGTTTGTCGTCGAAACTGGGGTTGGTCAGGTTGACGCCAATATCAATGAGTTGCATGGTGCTATCTCCGCCTGCGGCCGGAAAGTCTATCAGAGCTGTAGATTTATAAGAAAAACCTAGAACTACAACGAGTTATCGCTGTCTTTGAACGTCGCAAGTAACACCGTGGTTGGCCGATGAGCTGCTGCTGTGACACCCTTGCGCCCAAAGTCTGTGCCTCTGGCGCTCTGTTTCTGTCCCCCAATGTGACGTTTTCCACGGTGCATGGGGCCTTGTTCTTTCCGGAGAGCGGATGATCCGACCCTCGGCATTGCTCATGGTATGCCTGACGCTGCTGCTGCCCACTGCGGCGGTTGCGCGCCTGGACGGGCCGCTGGAAGTGACCAAGACGGGCAAGGTCCGCGACCTGGCCGAAATCCGCAGCAGCCGCACGTTACGGGTGCTGGTCAACCAGAGTCGCAACAGTTCCGGTGAAGTCCAGGGGCAGTCCATCGGTGCTGAATACCATCGCCTGCGCGCCTTCGAACATTACCTTAATGGCCGGGCCCGTGACGGCCAGGAAATCAACCTCAAGATCATTCCCAAGGCCAAGGACCAATTGCTGGGGGCGCTGGCTCGCGGCGAAGGCGATCTGGTTGCCCCCGGTGAATTGCTGGATGCGACGGGGGCGCACAAGATCAGCAGCAGTGACCCGATTGCCAGCGATGTGCCGCTGTGGCTGGTGGGGCTCAAGGGCGAGCGGCGGTTTACCCGGCTGGAACAGTTGTCTGGGCGCACTTTGGCCTTGACCACTGGCAGTGCGGCGGGGGAGGCGGTCAATCAGATCAACCAGAAACTGGCGCTGCGCAAACTGCCGCCGGTCAAGGTGGAATGGGTGGACCCCAGCCTGGCGGTGGAGGATGTGCTGGAGATGGTCCAGGCCGGGATCTTCCATCTGACCATTGTCGAGCGACCGATTGCCGAGCGTTGGTCCAAGGTCCTGCCCAAGCTGCGTTTTGATCGGCAAGTGGCGATCAGCGAGCCGGGCGAAGAGTACTGGTTCGTGCGCCAGGATGCCTCGATGCTACGGGCGAGCATTGATCGCTTCCTGAAAACCTACAAGACCCCGTCGGACCAGGATGTGGCTTTCCAGCGTATCTATCGCCGTCTCTATAAGGTGCGCTATCCCCTGGCGCGGGCTGATCGCCAGCGCCTGGAAAAGCTGCGCCCGGTGCTGCAAAAGCATGCCCGGGAACAAGGCATGGACTGGTTGAACCTGGCGGCCCTGGCCTACAAGGAATCATCGCTCAATCCTGCGGCGAAAAGTGGCAGCGGGCCGACGGGCCTGATGCAGATCACCCCGTCAGCCGCCCAGCGGGTCGGGGTCAACAATATCCAGACCCTGGACAGCAATGTGCAGGCGGGCGCGCGCTACCTGGCGCTGATTCGCCGCAAGTTCTTCGCCAGCCCCAAACTCAACGAGCGCGAGCGCATGGCGTTCGTGCTGGCGGCCTACAACATGGGGCCGGAGCGGGTACAGGGCATGCGTGCCGAGGCCAGGCGCCGGGGCTTGAACCCCAATCAGTGGTTCTTTCAGGTGGAGCGCATCGCCATGGAGCAGGTCGGAATGGGCGGTGTCAGCTATGTTAATAGCGTGAACAAGTATTACTTGGCCTTTGATCGGGAACGGGACTCCCTGGAGCCGGTGTCAGCGAAGATTGTCTCGCGAAAATAATCGATATTATCGATATGATTTAGGCATTTTTTCCGCTTTTATCATTATTTAAACTGATTAATATAGCGGCCAACCAACCCCTACATTGAAAGGATTGTCAGCATGAGCCCATTGATCAAAAACATTCTGTCCACCCGCGCAGGCTACGGCCTGACGGTACTGCGGATTTTCGTCGGCATCATTTTTGCCGCCCACGGTTCGCAGAAGCTCTTTGGCTGGTTCGGTGGTGGTGGCTTGGCGGGGACGGCGCAGTGGATGGAAAGTATCGGCCTGGCACCGGGCACTCTAATGGCACTGTTGTCGGGCGGTACCGAGTTCTTTGCCGGCCTGGCGCTGATCATCGGTTTGCTGGTACGTCCAGCAGCGCTGGGCTTGGCCTTTGTCTCGCTGGTGGCGATTTTCTCGGTGCATATCAGCAACGGTTTGTTCATGGCCAACAACGGCTACGAGTTCGCCCTGGCATTGCTGGGCGGTACAGTGGCGGTGCTGTTTGAAGGGGCTGGCAAACTGTCTGTCGACCGCGCAATCGCCAATTGATCCTGCTAACGCTCCTGTAAAGGCCCGCCCCGTGCGGGCCTTTTTCGTTGTACGGGATTCTTGACACTTCCCCACCGGCTTCTCTAGGATGCTGCATGCGCCGATTTAAACAGCTAATTGCGGGGCGCCACAGGGACTCGATGCAGCCCCGACAGAAGCCTGCTCCAGGTTTCGAAATACCGCTAAAGCGCTGGTTCGGTGTTGCCTCTCACCTGCCCGCAGACTTTTGAGGCAGAGACACGACACGATGAATGCACTACGACCTCTTGTACGCTTGGCCCCGATCACTGCGGGCCTGACTCAGCGCAATCCGAAAATTCTTCTTGGCGGCAAGCACCAGCCGACGCTGCTGCGTTATCTGGATGGCTGGCCCCGGCGCACGGGTCGTCCTTCGGCTTTCCTGATCCAGTTTGTCGAAGACGGCGAGTCCCTGGCGCGTTTTGCCACGAACAGCTTTGATCTGGCGGTGATCCAGGCGCCGAACGCCGAGGATGCCGCTGAGTTCATCCAGCACCTGACCCGCGTGGCGCGCCAGGGCTTGATTACTCGGCGGTAACCCGTACGGCTCAGTAGAACGCTGCGGTAGGCGGATGATGGCGACGTCGCTGCGAGATGAAGATCCCCAGGCCCAGCAGGCTTACTATCAACGGAACGGTGGTGAGAGTGAGCAGTGCCACAGTGAGTTCGAGGCTGCGGACGTTCCTGTAGGCATCCCTTTCCAAGGTGTGAAGCTCCAAGCGTAATCGCAGGCGTTCTTTGTTTAACGCTTGCAGCAACGTATTGGAGGAGATGGCCTGACTCCCCAGCATTGATGACGGCGTGTTCAGCGACTGCCATTCTTTTTCTGCCTGGTCCAGGCGTTGCTCCAGAAGGGGGGCTTTTTTTCGATAGGACTGCGCGGCCTCGTTGCGCAACCTGTCCAGCAAACCGAGTGGTTGCCGGTCGCTCGCACGAGGGCTGATAGCGCTTAGTGTGTCGGGCGCAGCCAGGTTATCCAGGGTATTGAAGACAAACCTGGCATTGCCCGGAAGCCGTGCTTGTTGTCCGTTGGCATTGCGTGCGGCCAGCCAGACGCGGTCACTGAGCAGGTCAGTGTCGGCCACTACCACCACATGGATGTTGGCGGCCTTTTGCAACGTTGCTTTCTGACCATTGAGACCGTCAGGAAAGGCGGAATAGGCGGGCCCTTCTATGCGAGCGGCGATCACATTCTGCCGGCCGCGAGTGGTTGCCTCGCTGAGCATGGCGTCAAATGCGTCCTGTTGAGCGAAGCGTGCCCCATCGAACGTGCTGGCTTGTCTGGAACTCTGGAGTAGCGCGGTGAATGTGATGCGGCTTTTTTTCAGTGGCGTGAGCGTGCCGGGATTTAACAGCGTTATGTTGTCAACGCCCCAGGTGCTGATATCGTGCCGGGTCATCGCCTCTCTGGTCAGGGTGAGCGCCCCGGGATGGCGTACGGGCGGCAGGCCGCTCGCCAGTACTACCGGGGTTGCATAGAGGTTGTCTGCCAATACCTTGTTTGCTGGCATCTGCACGCCCCACGCCGCGAGCAGGTTTTGCTGGCCTGAGGTGTCGGCGGTTGAGCCCGGGTCATTCAGGGGGTCGATAAACATCATCAACTTACCCCCACCCAGGACAAATTGATCAATGGCAAACAGTGTCTGTTGCGGTAGACGATCGGGATGGATGACCATCAAGGTCTTTACATGCCCGGGGATGCGCGAGATGTCGCTGCCCAGGCTCATCAGATTAAACTGACTGCGGAGTGCCTTGAGTAACTGCCACGAAGGTGCGATTTCCTGGTTGGGTTCATCCCGGCTGCCGTCCATGGCTAATCCGGAGAGTAGCCCGATTATGGGTTGTTCCTGGCGCGCGACGTTGTGGATCAGGCGACTGATCTCATACTCCAGGAAGCCCGCCTGGGCAGGGTCGAATCGTTCGATTTTCTGAGGTTCATGGTTGGTACGGGTCCCGATGAGGCCAAACAGCCCATGCTTGCTATCCAGGCCCAATAACTCAGCCTTGTACTCATCTTCTGAAAAGGGTTTAGGGTCAATCAGGTGCAGCGTAACGTTGCCCTTTGACGCGCTTTCATAGGCCTTGAGTAGCAGGGCGATGTACTCGCCATGGCTTTTCAAGGCTTCACTTTTTGGGGGATGGCTTGCGTTGAAAAAATACAAGTCCATGGGGGTTTCAAGTGCCGCGAGCAGGGCGTTGGTAGACGGTGACAGGGTGTGGATTTTTTTCTCTGAGAGGTCCAGCCTATAATTGGGCAGCTTCAGTGCCCATACCAGATTGAAGGCGAGAAAAAGCAGGGCGATGACGATCAACGTCACACCGAAGTTCATAAGGTTCCTCATGGGAATTTCCTTCCTCAGCTTTTTCTGAAATTTAAAATAAGGGTGGTCGCGGTGAGGAAGGCAATGATCATGCTTATGAAGTACGACGTGTCTTGTAGCGTCAGAAGACCGCTGTCTATCGTACTGAAACGTATTCGTGGATTGAGTGAAATCAAACTGTCAACTACCCAGATGGGGGCCTGATGGGACAACATATCCAATACTGACGATAAAGTGCTTGCTGTCAGTAACAGCGCGAGTGTGATGCCGAAAATAATCAGGCGGTTATAGGCCATGACACAAACAAGGCAGGCGAACGAGAGATAGGCACCTGCCAGTAGCCAGCTCCCTATGAATTGAGCCAGTATGGTTGAATTGTCTGCTATGACCAGGTAGTTAATGGTAATGACCAGTGGGAGCGTCAGTGAAAGCGTTAGTGCGCAAAGGATCCAGGCGGCTAGAAATTTACCCAGTGTCAGTTCTAGGGCTGATACTGGCAGTGTGTTTGTAAAGGAAAAAGCATTGTCTTTGTACTCGTCCGACCAAAGTAGAGTGGAAATAAATGGAATGAAAAAAAGATAAAGCCATGGGTGGTACTGAAAGAAAGCGTGCAAGTTTGTTGGCGTATTCTCCAGGAATTTTCCTACATAAAAACCGAGCGCAGTGTTGGCAATCAAGAAGATCGCGATGCCAAAATACGTGGACGGGGTCGACAAGTAGTTACTCAGTTGTCGTTTGAATATCACGGGTAGACGTTTCAATTGGGCGCCCCCTGGCTCAAATGGTGGATGACATCGCTCAGGCGTCCCGGCTCAAGGCTCAAGGTATTGATCTTCCAGCGGCGGTTGGCGACCAGGGCGTTGACATGTGGGTAGATGATTTGCCCCGGCATCGCGAGTACTGTCACGCTGCCGTCGGCATGCCGGTCTTCTTCGATGCCAGCCACCCCCGGAAGCACGGCCAGTGCCAGGAGGTCCAGGGGGGTATCGCCAGCCAGGGTGATTGCCTGGTAATGACGCGAACTACGTTGTAGCTCGGTGATGGGGGCATCGGCCAGTAATCTACCCTCGGACAGAACCAGCGCCCGTTGGCAGATACAGGAGAACTCTTCTGGATTGCGTGAGGCGATAATGACCGTCATGTCTTCGGTCAGCGACTGGATAAGCGTCCCGACCTTTTGTTTTTGTAGGGGGGCCAGGCCTTCTGTTGGTTCATCGAGTAGCAGTAGCCTGGGGTCATGCAGGATGGCTTGGGCCAGCGCCACTTTGCGCTGGTGCCCTGGAGGAAGGGCTGCGATCGGCGAGTCAAGTATTCGCCAAAGCTCCAGGCGGGTGATGGCTCGATCGACCATCTTGCGCTTTTCCAGGCCATGGAATCCGCGGACTTCGGCCATGTAACCCAGAAAATTTTTTACCTTCATGTCGCCATGGCCGAGTGCGGATTCAGGCTGGTAACCTATTATTTTTTTTGCCTTTATGGGGTGGGTAGAGATATTAATATCATATATTTTCATAGTGCCGGAGGTTGCCGGAATTGCGCCTGAGAGCAATTTGAGTAGCGTGCTTTTGCCAGCACCATCATGTCCAAATAACCCTAGGCATTCCCGGGGATGGGCGCTAAATGACAAGTTGTCGATGGCCGTCGCCCGTCCTGTTTTTTTTGTTAGATTTGTTATTTCGATCATTGGGTTTTCTACTTGGTTGTTTGCCTGGGTATGCGAGTATGCGGTGGCCTCAATAAGCCTGTGTCTTTAGGTTGAAAAATTCCGAAGGTTGAAGGCGAAAAGTATTGATCAAGTGTTTCAGGTGCGGCTTTGTTAAAAAATGGTACGTTCAATAGGATCGCTTGGAAACGCTGAGGTGCTGAAATAAGGGAAGTCCTACATGTGGCTCAATCACTCGCTGAAACAATTGTGTTGCTCTTGATGTGGTGTTGATTTTTATTTGATAGATGGCGTGTATATGAAGTACTACCGTAATGGAGTCCGACACTCATGATGCTTCTACGTACTCTTGTTCTTGAACACTCTGGTCATGATTCCCCGGTTAACGGTGCATTGCTCTGTTGCTTTGCGATACCCCAAATCGCTTCGAACTTTCTTGTCTATAGCCTGGACGAAGAGGTTGAGCCGGGGAGCTCTCGGGTCTATATCGCCGCCCTGCGCAAAAAGGCCGAGCGTTATTTTCTTGGCGGCATCGAGTCCAAGGAGAACCTGCAACTGGCGATGAGGGTCCTCAAGCAGATCATCACCCTGGCCACGGGGTCCGGTGTCAAGGATGGCAATACCTCAGAGGCACAGGTGCCTTACCACTTCATTGACCTGAAGGGTAGCAAGCTACCGACGGCTAGACCGGAGGATCACCACTCGCTGATGATCAAGAAGGCATTGGTGATGAAGGTGATCACCCTCGGAACGTCAGTCATTGGTCTACCCGCGATTGAGAGTACCGAGTTGATTGTGCCGTCTATTCGTTTCTCGTCAAAAATGGTGTCGCCTCCCAGTACGGCAGATGGCACTGAGGCTGTGGCGCAGGGGGCGGATGAGGAACCGTCAGTCGTCTTGCCGGTGGCAGCGCCTGCTGACCTATTGCCTCCCCCGCCTAAGGAGTCGGTGCCGCAGGTGCCCGCTCCGCGAGTGCAGCAGCCTGTTACGCCGCCAGAAGCCGTTTCGTCAGTCGTGGCCCGGGATCAGTCCTCCCTGCTTGAAGTGGACACCACGCTGACCAATCTTGCCCGTGTGGCGCAAGAGTTGACGCAACAAAAGCGTGCAGTGTTCCAACAGCAGGAGGAGCTTGAGCAGCACAGAAGTCAGTTGCTACGGGAAAAGGCCGCACTGGAGCAGGCCAATCAACAGCTGGCCGTACTGGAGTCAGCCTTGCAGCAGCGAACCGAAGCGTTGAATGGGCGTGAGGAGCACCTGGCCCAGGATGCGCAGTTGCAGCAGGCAGAACAACGCCGCCTGGAGAGCTGGGCCCGCCAGTTGGAAGAAGAGTCGTTCAGGCTACAAGCGTTGGATAGGGCATCGCAGCAACAGGCTGAGCAATTGGCGACCGGACTGGGGCAGTTATCGGGTTTCAGAGGTGATCTGAAGGGGTTACTTTATCGCTTGGACGGAACCTTGTTTCCGGTTGAGAAAGTTGACCGGCGGCAGGGTGCGGATGCAGGCAATGTGCCTGGTCCTGATTGACCAGGGGAATCAGGCCTGGCTACTTTCTGGCGTTCATTTATCATCAAAGCCGACCGATTGCCGTCAGGCAGCCAGTGCATTCTTGGCTGATGCAGAGGTGGTTTGAACCAATGGACATTTCCTGGGGATGTGACGCTTTTGAGTACCAAGCTGATTACCAAAGAAGGTCATGAGGCGCTGAAGAAAGAGCTTGATTACCTGTGGCGAGAAAAGCGTCCCGATACAACACGCAAGGTCACTTGGGCTGCCTCGCTGGGAGACCGCAGCGAAAACGCCGACTACCAGTACAACAAAAAGCTGCTGCGCGAAATCGACCGCCGGGTGCGTTACCTGCGCAAGCGCCTGGAAGATATGCGGGTGGTGGAATACATGCCCGAGCAGGAGGGCAAGGTATTCTTCGGGGCCTGGGTGGATATCGAGAACGAGCAGGGCGATACCAAGCGTTTTCGGATCGTGGGCTATGACGAAATTTATGAGCGCATGGATTACATCTCCATCGACTCCCCCATGGCCAGGGCCTTGCTGCGCAAAGAGGTGGACGATGAGGCCATTGTGCAGACGCCCGGCGGCGAAATGTGCTGGTGGATCACCGGCATCGAGTACATCAGGTAGGCGCCGGCTTGCCGGCGATGGCGCCAGGAAGAACGCCGTGATGCAGTGAGCCGGCTCCCACAAGGGGGCCGGCTTTTTTGTTTCAGCCTTCGCGCAATACCGTCAGCGGGCTGGCGTTCAGCGCACGGCGTGTACCGAACACCCCCGCACCGCCGATCAAGACCGCACCAATCACCGGAAGTACCAACAACCAAGGGTGAGGGTGCCAGACCAGGTCGAACGCATAGCGATACAGCACCAGGGTCACCAACTCGGTACCCAGCGCCGCCAGCAGCCCACTGACCGCACCCAACAGACCAAACTCGATACGCCGGGCCTTGACCAGCAACTTGCGCTCCGCCCCCAGGGCGCGCAACAAGGCGCCCTGGCGGATGCGTTCGTCCAGGGTGGCCTGCAGGCCGGAGAACAGCACCGCCATGCCTGCCGCCAGGACAAACAGCAGCACATACTCCACGGCCAGCGTGACCTGGGCCAGGATGCTGCGCAGTTGGGCCAGCAACGCCTCGACCTGCAGGATGGTGACTGCCGGGAAGGCCCGGGACAGGTCGACGATCTGCTGGTCATGGCCGGCGGCCAAGTAGAAGCTGGTCAGGTACGTGGCCGGCAGGTCCTTCAGGGTGCCAGGTTGAAAGATCATGAAGAAGTTGGGTTGGAAGTTGTCCCAGTTGATCTCCCGCAGGCTGGTGACCCGGGCCTCACGGTTTTCCCCGCCAACGGTGAAGACCAGGTGGTCATTGAGCTTGAGCTTGAGGCTTTCGGCGACCTTGGTTTCTACCGAGACACCCGGTATTTCATCCTTCGGCTGATCCGCCCACCAGGTGCCCGATGTCAGGGTGTTGCCCGGGGGCAGGTTGGCGGCCCAGGTCAGGCTCAAGTCCCGCTGTATCGCACGATCGCCACTGGAGTCCTTGCTGACAATTTCCTGCACGGGTTCGCCGTTGATGCTGATCAGGCGCCCTGGTACCACCGGATATAAGGGCGCTGCCTGTGCTTGCAACTCCAGCAGGCGGGCACCGAAGGCGTCCTTGTCGGCCGGCAGGATGTTGAGCGCGAAATAGTTGGGGGCATCCTTGGGCAGTTGGTTCTGCCAGGTGTCCAGCAGTTCTCCACGCAGCAGGGCGATCAACCCCATCGACAGCAGGATCAGGCCGAACGCCAGGGACTGGCCCGCCGCCGCCAACGGGTGGCGCAATAACTGGCCCAGCCCCAGGCGCCAGGGCAGGGCTGCACGCGCCAGCAGGCGGCGCAGGCTTTGCAATAGCAGCAGGAGCAGGCCGCCGAGGAGCAGCGCGGCGATAACCCCGCCGCCCAACAGCGCGAAGGTCAGCACCAGGTCCAGGCTCAGGCGCCACATGATCAGGCCCAGGGCAAACAATGCCGCGCCATACACCATCCAAGTGCTGGAGGGGATCGGCAACAGGTCGCGCCGCAGAACCCGCAGTGGTGGTACGCGGCCCAGCGCCGCCAGGGGCGGCAGGGCAAAACCGGCCAGGGCTACCAGCCCGGTACCGATGCCGGCGACGGCTGGCAGCAATCCGCCAGGCGGGACATCTGCCGGCAGCAGATCGTGCAACAGGTAAAACAGCCCCAACTGCGCCAGCCAGCCAAGTGCCGCACCGGCGAGGCTGGCCAGCAAGCCCAGGACGGTCAGTTGCAGGCTGAACAGCAGCATGGTTTCGCGCCGCGACAGGCCCAGGCATCGCAACAGTGCACTGGCGTCGAAGCGGCGGCTGGCAAAGCGATTCGCCGACAGGGCCACGGCCACCCCGGACAGCAGCACGGCGACCAGGCTGGCCATGTTCAGGTAGCGCTCGGCCTTGCCCAGGGCACCACCGATTTGCTGGTTGCCGTCCCGTGCATCCTGCAGGCGCTGGTTGGCCGCCAGGCCAGGTGTTATCTGGTCGCGGTAGGTTTGCAGGGCGGTACTGGCTGGCGGCGCGCGCCACAGCTCGCGGTAGCTGACGCGGCTGCCTGGCTGGACCACGCCGGTGGCCTCAAGGTCGGCCAGGTTGATCATCACCCGTGGGGTAAGGCTGTAGAGGTTGCCGGCCCGATCCGGCTCATAGGTGAGGACGCGGGTCATGCGCAGGGCTTTCATGCCGACGTCGATGCTGTCGCCGACTTTCAGGTCCAGTGCGGTCAGCAGGCGAGCCTCGACCCAGGCCTCGCCGGGTTTCGGGCCGCCGCCCGAGGTCTCTTGCGCGAACGGTTCAGCCGCGCTTTTCAGTTGGCCGCGTAGCGGGTATTGCTCGTTGACCGCCTTGATACTCGAAAGCTGAATGCCGTTGTCGGTGGCGATGACACTGGAGAACTCCACCACCCTGGCGTGCGTCAGGCCCAGTTGCGTGCCGCTGGTTAACTGCTCGGAGCGGGCCGGGGAACTGCCCTCCAGCACCAGGTCGGCGCCGAGGAACTCGGTGGCGCGCAGCAGCATCGCGCCGTTAAGCCGCGCACCGAAATAACCGATGGCAGTGCTGGCGGCCACTGCCACCAGCAGGGCGAAGAACAACACGCGCAACTCACCGGCACGGGCATCGCGCAGCAATTGGCGCAGGGCAAGGCTGAACAGGCGTAACAGCGGCAGACGTGCCATCAAGGCTCCAGGGGCTCGACCATCAGGCCGGCTTCAAGGCGGATCAGGCGTCGGCAGCGGTGGGCCAGGCGCTCGTCGTGGGTCACCAGCACCAGAGTGGTGCCGTTTTCTTTATTGAGTTCGAACAGCAAGTCGCTGATGCGCTCGCCGGTATGGCTGTCGAGGTTGCCGGTGGGTTCATCGGCAAACAGCACGTCCGGCTCGGCGGCGAACGCCCGGGCAATCGCCACTCGTTGCTGCTCGCCACCGGAGAGCTGGCGGGGCGAATGGGTCAGGCGCTGGCCCAGGCCGACCCGTTCGAGCAAGTGCCGGGCGCGTTCGCGGGCGTCCTTGCGCCCGTCCAGCTCCAGGGGCAGCATGACGTTTTCCAGGGCGTTGAGGCTGTCGAGCAATTGGAACGACTGGAACACAAAACCGACGTGTTCGGCGCGGATGCGTGCCCGCTGGTCTTCATCCAGGAGGCTCAGGGCCTGGCCGGCGAGGGTGACTTCACCGCTGCTGGGCAGGTCGAGCCCGGCCAGCAGGCCAAGGAGCGTGGATTTTCCGGAGCCGGAGCTGCCGACGATAGCCAGGCTATCGCCCTTGTTCAGTTCCAGGCTCAGTTCGTGCAGGATGGTCAGTTCACCTTCCGCGCTGGGAACCACTTTGCTAAGGTTCTGCGCGGTGAGAATGCATGCGCCCATGGAGAATCCGATGCGAATATGGTTTTTGAGTGCTGGCCTGGCCCTGATGTGCATGGCCCAGAACGCAGCGGCGGGTACTGTCCTGATCGTTGGCGATAGTATCAGTGCCGGTTTCGGCCTGGATACCAGCAAAGGGTGGGTGGCGCTGCTGGAGCAACAGCTCAAGAAGGAGGGTTTTGACGACAAAGTGGTCAACGCCTCCATCAGCGGCGACACCAGTGCTGGAGGCCTCGCGCGGCTGCCGGCGGCGCTTGCAGAGCATAAGCCAGACGTGGTGGTTATCGAGTTGGGTGGTAACGACGGCTTGCGCGGGCAGCCCCCGGCGCAATTGCAACAAAATCTTGCGTCGATGATTGACCAGTCCAAGGCCGGCGGTGCCAAGGTGCTGCTGCTGGGGATGCAGTTACCGCCCAATTATGGCCCGCGATACACCAAGGCATTTGCCGAGGTCTATGGCGTGTTGGCCAAGGAAAAAAACGTTCCCCTGGTGCCGTTTTTCCTTGAAGGCGTGGGGGGGCATCCGCAGATGATGCAGGCTGATCAACTGCACCCGGCAGTCGGCGCCCAGGCCAAGTTGCTGGAAAATGTCTGGCCGACGCTAAAACCGCTGTTATGACGCTTTTCTAGCAGCGGTCTTTCGGCTAAGGTGGCGCCCCCGATTTGGAGCCCCCGATGTCGTCGCGTCCTGCCTGGTCCCTGTTTGCCTACCAACTGATCGAGCCCGACGAGCAGTTGGATCTGTTCGCCTGCCAGGAAGTGAAGGTGCATCTGGTGACGCGCCAATTGGAGCTGGGCGGCACCATCGACCGCACGCTCTGTGGCACATTGCTGCCTGCCCAGCCACGCTGGTCCTCGGTGGATCGCTCGATCTTCCAGGATCAGCGCCTGTGCCCCCTGTGCCGGGCGATTCTTGAATCGCAAAAACGCGGCACACCGCCTATCTGGCCTGAGCTGCGCTTCGAGCTTTAAGGGCCGCTACACGCTACAATCGCCATTTTACCCCCCGTCGATCTGCGAAGGATTTCCCGGATGTTGTCGCGCCTCCCTGTCGTCACCCGTTGCCTGTCTCTCGCTGCCTTGTGTGCAGCCGGTCCTGTTGCAGCCCTGCAACTGCCCCTGCCACCGCCGGGTGAAGACATTGTCGGCCAGGTCCAGGTGATCAAGGCCAAGTACGAAGACACCTTTGCCGACCTGGGGGTGACATATGACCTGGGCTATTCGGAGATGGTCGCGGCCAATCCGGGTGTCGATGCCTGGCTGCCGGGGACCGGCGCCGAGATTGTATTGCCGACCCGTTTCATCCTGCCGCCGGGCCCCCGGGAAGGCATCGTGATCAACCTGGCCGAGTACCGCCTGTACTACTATCCCAAGGGTCAGGACGTGGTGTACACCTTCCCGCTCGGTATCGGTCGCGAAGGCTGGGGCTCGCCGATTGCCCATACCAGCATCATCGCCAAGACCCCCAACCCGACCTGGACCCCGCCTGCGTCGATCAAGGCCGAGCACGCGGCTGACGGTGACCCGCTGCCCAACGTGGTGCCGGCAGGTCCCGACAACCCCCTGGGGCCATTCAAGTTCACCCTGGGTACGCCGGGCTACCTGATTCATGGCTCCAACAAGAAGTTTGGCATTGGTACCCGTACCAGCCATGGCTGCTTCCGCATGTTCAACAACAACGTGCTGGAGATGGCCAAGATGGTTCCGGTGGGTACGCCTGTGCGGATCATCAATGACGCCTACAAGTTTGGCATCAGCGGCGGCAAGGTTTACCTGGAGGCGCATGCGCCATTGAACGACGATGGCACGCCGTCGGTGGTCGACAAGCACACGGCCGTCATCAACGCGATGCTCAAGCGCGAAGACCTGGCCAACAACCTGCGGGTCAATTGGGATGAGGTGCGTGATGTCGTGGCGGCCGAAGATGGCTTGCCGGCGCAAATCGGCGAGCCGGGCGAGGCACCTATGGTCACCAGCGCGCCGGGCGACTTGCTGCAATAACGTCACCCAATAGAAGCCCGCCACGGATTATTCCCTGGCGGGCTTTTTATTGCCTGGGATCCGGTGCCGAATTACGGGCAATAAAAAGCCGATCCAAAAATGGATCGGCTTGATAACAATCCCGAGGGATTATTACTTGCGGCTAGCTTTTTCAAGCATGCGCAGAGCGCGCTCGTTAGCTTCATCAGCAGTCTGTTGTGCTTTTTGAGCAGCAGCCAGAGCTTCATCAGCTTTACGGTAGGCTTCGTCTGCACGGGCCTGGGAGCGAGCTGCTGCGTCTTCAGTTGCAGTCAGACGAGCTTCGGTTTCTTTGGAGACGCTGCTGCAACCGGTAGCCAGAACTGCGGCCAGAGCCAGAGCAGAGAATTTCAGAACGTTGTTCATCGTGTTCCCCTTCAAGGACTTTCTATTTAATGGCTACTATCTCAGAGTGAGCTAATAGCCGGCGTACATACTACCCATTACTTGTAGTAAGTAAACTGACGTAGCGCAAGAAGCAAAAAAAATTCTTGTACCGCATCTATTTTGGCTAATCTTTAGCGAGTTTGTATAAAAAATGTCCAGTCTTTGATGCGCAGTCAAAGATTGGATCCAGGCTGAAAGCGCCAGCTGGCAAGTGTTAAGCGTTGTAAGCGCAAGTCAATTTATATATCAAGGCGAACACTATTGTTCAGAATTTCCTGGCGTTGACGGGCATCTTTTGCGCATGTAGAGGTGACTTTAAGAGCCGCTGTTCGTCTCAAGCTTCAACTGCCGGCAATGTTCAGGCTATCGACCAGCGGATGCTCGATCAGCCCTTTCTATGTCCGCCAGCCCCATGGATGACAAGCGTCCCTTGAGCAATGACAGGATTGGTGCCTACTATTCCTGGGTGCGGGGCGTGAGTGCTGTAGGGCTTTTCTCGTTGTCGAAACCGGCACGGGGTGGCGTAGATGTTCCTTCGCCGGAAAAACATCGGTAAGGTAGGGGTCAGAAACCAAGACCCGCGAGGAGTAGTGATGAGCGAGGCGTTGTCCATCCACCATGACCAGGCTGGTCATCAGTTCGAGACCAATGTGGACGGTCATCGTGCCTATCTGACCTACATGGACCTGGGGAAACAGACCCTGGATATTTACCGCACGTTTGTGCCCAATGCCCTGCGTGGACGCGGCATTGCTGCTGCGCTGACCGAAGAGGCACTGCAATACGCCGAGAGCATGGGCTACACGGTGATCCCGTCCTGTTCCTACGTCGAGCGCTACATGGAGCGCCACCAGCGCCATGCCGCGAAGCTGTGAAAGCCGATAGACACGCATAAAAAAACGCCGGGCTTAGCCCGGCGTTTTTGTGTGCGTCAGGTACGTTTGCGTTTGGGCAATACGTCCTTGAGCTTGGCGTGCATGCTGCGCAGGGTAGTCTCGGTGGCGGACCAGTCGATGCAGGCATCGGTGATCGACACGCCGTACTGCAGGTCGGCCAGATCCTTGGGGATCGCCTGGCAGCCCCAGTTCAGGTGACTTTCGACCATCAGGCCGATAATCGACTGGTTGCCTTCCAGGATCTGGTTGGCCACGTTCTCCATCACCAGCGGTTGCAGGGCTGGGTCCTTGTTGGAGTTGGCGTGGCTGCAATCGACCATGATGTTTGGCTTGATCTTCGCCTTGGTCAGCGCCTGTTCGCACAGGGCCACGCTGACCGAATCATAGTTGGGCTTGCCATTGCCGCCACGCAGTACCACGTGGCCATAGGCGTTGCCCTTGGTGGTGACGATGGACACGCCACCTTCCTGGTTGATCCCCAGGAAGCGGTGTGGGCTGGAAACCGACTGCAAGGCATTGATCGCCACGGTCAGGCCGCCATCGGTACCGTTCTTGAAACCCACGGCCGAAGACAGGCCGGAGGCCATTTCGCGGTGGGTTTGCGATTCGGTGGTACGCGCACCGATCGCCGACCAACTGATCAGGTCCTGCAAGTACTGCGGGGAAATCGGGTCCAGGGCTTCAGTGGCCGTGGGCAGGCCCATTTCAGCCAGGTCCAGCAGCAGCTTGCGGCCGATATGCAAGCCGTCCTGGATCTTGAACGAGTCGTCCAGGTATGGGTCGTTGATCAGGCCTTTCCAGCCGACGGTGGTCCGTGGCTTCTCGAAATACACGCGCATCACCAGATACAAGGTGTCAGACACTTCTGCAGCCAGCACTTTTAGGCGCTCGGCGTACTCGTGGGCAGCCTTGAGGTCGTGGATCGAGCAAGGGCCGATCACCACGAACAAGCGGTGGTCAGTGCCGTCGAGGATGTCACGAATGACTTCGCGGCCCTTGGTGACGGTCTGCAGTGCAGCGTCGCTCAAAGGGATTTCGCGTTTGAGCTGATCGGGCGTGATCAGGGTCTCGTTGGATTCGACGTTTAGGTCGTTGATCGGTAAATCAGCCATCGTGTTACTCGTCAGGGTCACGGGTGCCGGCCGCCAGCGAACCCCGTGCGGCGGAGCACAGCATGATTTAAATGCAGCGGGGAGCCGAACCTTAGCGCGTACACGCCGGCTCGACAATGGGCAATTGCGCGCAGTGGCGTACGGCCTGATAGTGTGTTGCCTGGTTAAAGGGCGTGGTGTGGATCGAGTGAAAGCGTTTGAATTGACGGATTTGGATATCGACCAGCAGTTACTGACGTTACCGGGCACTTCGCTGCTGGTGTTTACCAGCGTCGGCTGTTCCAGTTGTCGTTGGGCACGCCAGCAGATACCGGGTTGGAACCTGCCGGTGGCGCGCATCTGCTGGGTCGACGCTGGGCACAATGGTGGTGCGGTGGAGCGCTACGGGATCTTTCATTTGCCGGCTTTATTTGTAGTGTGCGAGGGTCAACTCCACGGTGCACTGCAGGTGGGCCTGAACCCCAGCGACCTCAGCGACGCTATAAATGAGGCGCTCAAACAAGAACCAGAGGAGTTGCCATGACGAGTGCAGTTGAGCCTGGCCCGCGCATTGGGATTATCGGCACCGGTGCCATCGGTGGTTTTTACGGGTTGATGCTGGCGCGCGCCGGTTTCGACGTGCATTTCCTGCTGCGCAGTGAATACGCGGCGGTCAGTGAGCGTGGCTTGCAACTCAATAGTGCGGTGCATGGGGCCTTGAACCTGCACCCGGTCCAGGCCTACGCCAATGCGGCCGACATGCCGCCTTGCGACTGGCTGCTGGTGGGCACCAAAACCACTGGTAACGTTGAGTTGGCGCCGACGATTGCCCAGGTGGCGGCGCCGGGTGCCAAGGTCGTGCTGTTGCAAAATGGCCTCGGTATCGAGGATGACCTGCGCGAACATTTGCCTGAGTCCCTGCATTTGCTCGGTGGGCTTTGTTATATCTGCGTACACCGTTCCGGGCCGGGGATTGTCGAGCATCAGGCCATGGGCCGGGTCAGTCTTGGCTATCACAGTGGCAGTGCCACTCATGATGCTGCACGCCGCCAGGCGATTGTCGAAGAGGGCGCCGGGCTGTTCCGCGAGGCCGGGATCGACTCCCAGGCCATGCCCGACCTCGACCAGGCACGCTGGCACAAACTGGTGTGGAATGTGCCGTACAACGGCCTGTCGGTGCTGCTCGGTGCGAACACCTCGACGTTGATGGCCGACGAATCCAGCCGGGAGTTGATCCAGGGGTTGATGGCTGAAGTGGTGCAGGGCGCACGGGCGTGCGGTCATGAGATCGCGCCTGGCTACGCCGAGCAGATGTTCAACATGACCGAGCGTTTGACGGACTACTGGCCAAGCATGTATCACGATCATCAGCACCAGCGCCCGCTGGAACTGGCCGCGATCTACGCCCGCCCGCTGGCCGCTGCCAGGGCCGCAGGCTGTGAGTTGCCGCGGATGCAGGCGCTGTACCAGGCCCTGAGCTTTATCGATCGACGCAACGGCTGAGGAACTGACATGGCCAAAGGGATAAGCGACAAACTGGTGCTGGCGATTTCCTCGCGAGCGCTGTTCGACCTGAGCGAAAGCCACAAGATCTACCTGGCCCAAGGCGTCGAGGCGTACCGCAAATACCAGATTGAGCACGAGGAGGAAATCCTTGAGCCGGGAGAAGCCTTTGCCTTGGTCAAGAAACTCCTGAGCCTGAACGCCAGTCTCGGGCGGGCTCGTGTCGAAGTGGTGCTGGTGTCGCGCAACAGTGCCGACACCGGTTTGCGTGTGTTCAATTCGATCCAGCATTACGGTCTGGATATTTCCCGTGCCGCGTTTGTCGGTGGGCGTAACCCGCACCCTTACCTGGCCGCGTTTGGCAGTCACTTGTTCCTTTCGACCCACGCCGAAGATGTGCGCAGTGCGCTGGACGAAGGTTTTGCCGCCGCGACTATTTTGTCTGGAGGCGCGCGGCGGGCCTCCAGCGCCGAACTGCGGATAGCCTTCGATGGCGACGCGGTGCTGTTTTCCGATGAGTCCGAGCGTGTCTACCAAACCGGTGGCCTGGAAGCGTTCCAGGCCAGCGAGCGGCAGTCGGCCCGCGAGCCTCTGCGCGGCGGTCCCTTCAAAGGCTTCCTGGCGGCGCTCAATCTGCTGCAGCGCGAATTTTCCGACGAGTCATGCCCGATCCGCACGGCGCTGGTGACGGCGCGTTCGGCGCCGTCCCACGAACGGGTGATCCGCACCTTGCGTGAGTGGGATATCCGCCTGGACGAGTCGCTGTTTCTGGGTGGCCTGGAGAAATCAGCGTTCCTTGAGGCGTTTGCTGCCGATGTGTTTTTCGACGATCAGGCCGGTCATTGCGAAAAAGCCAGGGCGGTGGTGGCCACCGGGCATGTGCCCCATGGCATCAGCAATGAACCAAAAATCCAGGTCGAAAGCTAAGTCCATCGCAGTCGCCAAGGCGCTGCTAAGCTGAAGCAATCCCCGCCATCCTGGCAGTCCAGGAGGTTTTATGATCGGTTCGATGTTGTACGCCACTGACTTGGGTGTTTATGCGCCTTATGTGATGCAACATGCGCTGGCGATGGCGCGAACGTTCAAGGCTGATCTTTATGTGATTCATGTTGTAGAGCCTATCGGGCTGTTCGCCGAGTCGGTGCTGCAAAGCTACCTTGATGAGCATGCACTGAGTGAATGGCAGACCCAGGGATTGGACACAGTGATGGCGAGTATTGAGCAGCGGGTACTGGACAGCTTTCGCGAAGAGCTGGACGACGACGCCCAGGATTTGAAACTGATTCGCTCGGTGCGGGTGATCCAGGGGGATCCCGCCCAAGTGATTCTCGACCAGGCGCAGAAACTCTCGGTGGATTTGTTGATCGTAGGAAGTCATAGCCAGGGCACGGGGGCCTCCACGCCACTGGGACGTACGGCGGCGCGGGTGTTGCAGTTGTCCCAGGTACCGGTTTATCTGGTGCCTTTGCTGCAGCGTCGGCGCAGTGATGATGTGTGATGGGGCGTAAACGATAAAAAGTTCTAGATTTATCATTCAAACCTTTAATATAGTTATATACCGTCGCTGATATCCGTGGCGTCTATCTGCTTTGAGGGACACATATGAAGCTTCAACAATTGCGCTACATCTGGGAAGTGGCGCACCACGACCTCAACGTTTCCGCCACGGCTCAAAGCCTCTACACCTCGCAACCGGGTATCAGTAAACAGATCCGCCTGCTGGAAGACGAACTGGGCGTCGAAGTGTTCGCCCGCAGCGGCAAACACCTGACCCGCGTCACGCCAGCCGGTGAGCGCATCATTACCACGGCCGGCGAAATCCTGCGCAAGGTAGAAAGCATCAAGCAGATCGCCCAGGAGTTCTCCAACGAGAAAAAAGGCACCCTATCGATCGCCACCACCCACACCCAGGCGCGTTATGCGCTGCCGCCAGTGATCAGCTCGTTCATCAAGCAGTACCCGGACGTGGCCTTGCACATGCACCAGGGCTCGCCGATGCAGATCGCCGAAATGGCGGCTGACGGCACCGTCGACTTCGCCATCGCCACCGAAGCCCTGGAGCTGTTCGGTGACCTGGTGATGATGCCGTGCTATCGCTGGAACCGCTGTGTAGTGGTCCCTCAGGGACACCCATTGGCCAAACTGCCGAAGCTGACCCTTGAAGCCCTGGCCGAATACCCGATTGTCACCTACGTGTTCGGCTTCACCGGCCGCTCCAAACTCGACGAAGCCTTCAGCCATCGCGGCCTCACGCCCAAAGTGGTGTTCACCGCGGCTGACGCTGACGTGATCAAGACTTACGTGCGCCTGGGCCTGGGCGTCGGCATCGTGGCCAAGATGGCGGTCGATACCAAGCTCGACAGCGACCTGGTGGTGCTCGATGCCAGCGAACTGTTCGAGTCCAGCGTGACCAAGATCGGCTTTCGTCGTGGCACGTTCCTGCGCGGCTTCATGTGCGATTTCATCGAGAAGTTCGCCCCGCACCTGACCCGTGAAGTCATGGCCAAGGCGATCCAGTGCCACAACAAGCAGGAACTGGAAGAACTGTTCGACGGCGTTGAACTGCCGGTTCACTGATCGGCTCAGCGGGCCTCGGTCACGGTGAACTGTTGCCGGGCGCCCGCCACCAGAATCTCCACCTCATCCCCTTCGAACTTGCCCAGCAGGCTTTTGCCCAGCGGCGAGCGAGGGGTGATGACGGTCACCAACTGCCCCACCACGTAGACTTTCAAGCCTGCCGCATCCGGTGCGAGGAACAGCCATTGCTGGCGACCGTTGTCGTCTTCCAGGCCGAGCAGGGCGCCCACTTCGATACCTCGTTGCTCATCGTAGGGCCGCAGGTTGAGGTTCTGGCACAGCACCAGTGACTGTTTGATCTCCTCGACGCGCTTGGCCTGTCCGGCGGCAAGGTAAGACGCCTCCAGGCCCAGGGTGTCGTATTTGTTCTCGGCGATATTTTCTTCGTGGGTCGCGGTTTCGTACGCGGTTTGCGCGGCGCGTTGGGCCACATCCAGATCGGCGGCGAGTTTTTCCAGGATCAACTGGAGGACGGCGTGTTTATTCATGGGGGCTTGCGGCTCAATCACACAATTGCAGGACGTTGGCCCGGCTCTTGTCGCTGGGGGCGTTCTGGTCCTGCTGGAGCCAGAACTGGCATTTGGGGTTGGACAGGTTGCGCGGGTTGGCGCGCGCCTGCTCCATCGCCTGTTGTTGCTCCTGCTTGTGCAGGTTTTGCTGGTATTGCTCGAACATTTGGTTCGGCGGTTCAGGCGTCACGGCAGGCGGCTTGCCCAACTGTTGCACGACCTGGGCCACGGGCTGTTCAAACAGGTAGCGCGAGGCCAGCCAGCCTGTCAGCACGATGGCGACAAAGCCCAGCCACAGGCCCAGGGCCACGGCAATACTGAGTTTGAACATCGACAGCGGGCGATCGGACATGGCGGCCTCCTGGCGGGCGGTTGCGGTGAGTTGCGGATTGTCGCACAGCCGGCGTGCAGAATAATCGCGATCAACCCTTCTGCATGGCGGCATTTATGCGGACAATCGAGCCTTTCAATGATGGAGCCCGGAATGAAAGCCCGCTGGGATATTTTTTGCAGCGTCGTCGATAACTACGGCGACATCGGCGTGACCTGGCGCCTGGCCCGGCAATTGGCAGCGGAACACGCCTGCGTGGTGCGCTTGTGGGTCGATGATTTACGGGCGTTCGAACGCATGTGCCCAGAGGTGGATGTGCGGTTGGACCAGCAGTGGCAAGAGGGTGTCGATGTCCGTCACTGGTCGCAGGAGTGGGTTGCGACGCCGGCAGCCGATGTGGTGATCGCCGCCTTTGCCTGCCAATTGCCCCATGACTACATGGAGGCCATGGCTGGGCGTGAGCTCCCGCCACTGTGGATGAACCTCGACTATTTGAGTGCCGAAGAATGGGTAGTCGGTTGCCACGGCCTGCCGTCGGTGAAGTTCAAGGGCGTGCAAAAGTATTTCTTCTTTCCCGGATTTCGTCCTGGTACGGGCGGCTTGCTGCGTGAGGCCGGGCTGATCGAACAGCGGCAGGCCTTTGGGCGTGATCGGCAGGCTCAGCAACAATTCCTACAAGCGCTGGGCGTCTTTCCCGCAAAGGGCGCGCGTTTGATGTCGTTGTTTGCCTATGAAAACGCCGGCTTGGCCAGTTGGCTGGACGTGTTGGCGTCTGATGGGCAAGCCACTCATCTGCTGGTGCCGGAAGGGCGCATCCTTGGCGACGTGCAACGCTGGTTGAGTATCGAGACGTTGGCAGCGGGGGATGTTCATCTGCGCGGTACCCTGACGGTACAGGTGCTGCCGTTCGTGCGGCAGGAACAATACGACCGCTTGCTGTGGTGCTGTGACTTCAACGCCGTACGCGGCGAAGACTCCTTTGTGCGGGCGCAGTGGGCAGGACGTCCGTTGCTATGGCATATCTACCGACAGGATGACGACATTCACCTGGACAAGCTCGATGCCTTCCTCACGCTCTACACCCAGGACCTGTCTGCACCGGCGAAAGCTGCGCTGATTGCCCTATGGCAAGCCTGGAACACAGACAGCGATATGGCCCCAAGCTGGAAAATGCTGCTTGAGCATTGGCCGGAACTGACCACACACGCCGAAAAATGGTGTCTGGAACAGGCCTTGCAAGCCGATCTTGCGACGGCGCTGGTACAGTTTTATGAAAATTGGATATGATACGCGACCTTGATTTTTGTAAATCCCATCCAAATTTCGGATATTCGTAATGAAAACTGGTAAAGAACTGAAACCCGGTACCGTGATCCGTATCGACAACGACCCTTGGTTGGTTCAGAAAGCTGAGTTCACCAAGTCTGGTCGTAACAGCGCAATCATGAAGACCAAGCTGAAGAACCTGCTGACCGGTTACAAGACCGAAACCGTATACAGCGCCGATGACAAACTGGACGACGTGATCCTCGACCGCAAGGAAGCGACCCTGTCCTTCATCAGCGGCGACACCTACACGTTCATGGACACCACCGACTACACCATGTACGAGCTGAACGCTGAAGACATCGAAGCCGTTCTGCCGTTCGTGGAAGAAGGCATGACCGACGTTTGCGAAGCCATCTTCTTCGAAGATCGCCTGGTTTCCGTAGAGCTGCCGACCACCATCGTGCGTAAGGTTGCCTACACCGAAGGTTCCGCTCGCGGCGACACTTCGGGCAAAGTGATGAAGCCTGCCAAGCTGGCTAACGGTACCGAGCTGCAAGTGGCTGATTTCATCGAAATCGACGACATGATCGAGATCGACACCCGCGAAGGTGGTTCGTACAAAGGTCGCGCCAAGAAGTAATTCTGGCGTTACTGACAAAAACCCGACCAAGAGTCGGGTTTTTTTATGCCTGTTTTCCCGTCACACAGTGATATGCAAGCGCACATCGACATTGCCACGAGTGGCATTGGAGTACGGGCAGACCTGGTGTGCGGCATCCACCAGGCTTTGTGCCTCATCCGCGGCCAGGCCGGGCAGGGATACGTGAAGGTCGATGTCCAGGCCAAAACCACCGGGGATCTGGCCGATGCCTACATGGGCAGTGATCGAGGCGTCATCGGGGATTTTGCGTTTGCTCTGGCTGGCGACGAATTTCAGGGCACCGATAAAGCAGGCCGAGTAGCCAGCGGCGAACAGTTGCTCGGGGTTGGTGGCCTGGCCACCGGCGCCGCCCAGCTCTTTTGGGGTGGCGAGCTTGACGTCGAGGATGTTGTCGCTGGAAACGGCGCGACCATCACGGCCGCCGGTGGCGGTGGCTACTGCGGTATAGAGGGTTTGCATGGGTTTTTCCTCGCTTGTTCTGCGCTAAAAGTTAGCGCGATAAGTAGTTGGCGAGATAAATCTACCGTGCAAGTATTTTGCGCGCAATATATTTTTTAAATGAACACGATTACCTGTAGGAGCCAGCTTGCTGGCGAAAAACCTGAGCGCGACGCGGGGCACCTGGCACCGCGCATTATCGTTGGCGATTTTCGCCGGCAAGCCGGCCTCTATAGGGGCCTATGTTCGGTCGAAAACAGTGAGAGGGTCAGACGCTACCCTGCAAGTTCCTGCGCAATTGCAGCAAGTCCGCCTGCAGCTTCTGCAGTTGCTCCATCTGCAACCCGCTGGCGCCGAAGATGCATGGAGGAACATCCATAGCCTTGTCTCGCAACGCTCGACCTGCCTCGGTCAACTCCACCACGACCACGCGCTCATCGGCACGGCTGCGCGTACGGCTCAACAGGCCTTCGGCCTCCAGGCGCTTGAGCAGTGGCGTCAGCGAGCCCGGGTCGGTGAGTAGGCGGTTGCTGATTTCGCCCACGGTCAAACCATCCTTTTCCCACAACACCATCATGGCCAGGTACTGCGGGTAGGTCAGGCCAAGGGCTTGCAGCAGGGGTTTGTAGACCTTGGTCATCAACAACGACGTGGAGTGCAGGGCGAAGCACAGTTGGTTGTTCAGAAGCAGGGCGTCGCAAGAGTCTTTCATGGCAGTGCCTTAAAGCGTATTTGATCTGGAATCTAGCGGCCAAATCTTTAACGCGCCAGATAATTCTGTGGCAGTTGTCAGCCCCAGCCGCTTTGCAGTGCCAGATCCCAAGGCGGGACGGGGCTGAAACGGCTCTTGAGGTACTCCAGCAGCAGGCGGCTGCGGGCGTTGGCCTGCTGCTCCAGGCGCAGGGCGTAAATACCCGCGCTTTCGGCGGTAGGCAGGCCGTTTTCGCAGAACAACGGTACCAGTTCGCCGCGCACAAGGTATTCACTGGCCAGCCAGGTCGGCAGGTGAGCGATGCCCAGGCCGGCCAGGGCACCGGACAGCAGGGCTTCGGCATTGTTGGCGCTCATGCGGATACGCTGTGGGCGGTAAGTGTTCTTGCGCCCATCGAGTTCAAAGCGCCAGGCGAACATCGGCGCCAGTCCTTCCCAATCCAGGCCATCGTGTTCGTTGAGTTGGCTGGGGTGGGTCGGTGTACCACGGTTTTTCAGGTAGGCCGGACTGGCACAGGCGATTCGCACGATGCTGGCCAATGGCGTGGCGATCAGCCGGGTGTCGACGATATGTCCCGCGCGCAGCACCAGATCCACCTTGCCCAGGTGTTCGCCTTGCATGTCGACAAAGCTGTCGATCAGGTGCAGGTGCACGTCCAGGCCCGGGTAGACGGTCAGAAAGTCCGCAATGGCCGGCGCCAGGTGTCGCCGGCCAAAGGCGGCGGGCGCGTCCACGCGAATCAGGCCCTCGGGCGCATGGCTCAGCGACACGGCTTCGGCCCGCGCCAATTGCAACTCCCGGACAATCCGCCGCGCGCGCTCGGCAAACGCCAGGCCGGCGGGGGTGGGCAGTACCGCATGGGTACTGCGCAGGAATAACTGGCTGCCCAGGGCGCCCTCCAGGCTGTCAATCCTACGGGCAACAGCGGAAGGGGTCAGCGGATGGCGGCGCGCGGCTGCGGAAAAGCTGCCGGCCTCCAGCACATCGAGGAACAGGCCCAGTTGGTCAGTCAAGGTCGTGGGGTTCATGGGGGATTCGCTTGTGCGTATTTGGCATAGCCATTGTGCGTTGCTATGCGTTTCCATGCCAGAGTGGACTGCGTAGCATGCAGGGCTTGAGTCAGTGCGGGGGTGTAGCTGTGGTGGATATGGCGATGTATGTGGTGCTGGGCATAGCCCTGGGTACCGTCGGCGGTCTGTTTGGCATCGGTGGCGGGTTGATCGCGATTCCGGTGCTGGGCGTGCTGTTTGGCCTCGATCAGCAAATCGCCCAAGGCACGGCGCTGGTGATGGTGGTGCCGAATGTGATGCTGGCCTTGTGGCGTTATCACCAGCGTAATCGCATTGAGCTGCGCCATGCCTTGCCCCTTGGCGTCACGGGTTTCTGCTTTGCCTGGCTGGGTTCGATCTGGGCGGTAGGCATCGATGCGGGCGTCATGCGTATTGGCTTTATTGCGTTTTTGGTGGCCCTGTCGGCGTACAACCTGTTGCGTATGGTCACCAGCAATGCGCCACCCAGTGCGCAGATGCGTTACTCCTGGCCGTGGCTGGGGGTGTTGGGAGCGGCGTCGGGTTCCATGGGTGGCCTGTTCGGTGTCGGCGGCGCGGTGGTTGCGACGCCGGTCTTGACCAGTGTGTTCGGCACCACCCAGGTGGTCGCCCAGGGCCTTTCCCTGGCATTGGCCTTGCCTAGTACAGGCGTCACGCTGGTGACCTATGCCTGGCACCACGAAGTGGATTGGCTGATCGGCGTACCCCTGGCCGTCGGCGGGTTGCTCAGCATCAGTTGGGGCGTGAAAATCGCCCACGCATTGCCGGAGCGCCTGTTGCGCGGTTTGTTCTGCGGCTTCCTGGTGATGTGCGCGGTGATGTTGACCTTTAAAGTCTGAAACCCTCCAGGATGTATTCCGCCAGGCATTCGGTGATGGGGGAGGACATGCTCGGGTTGCGCAGCAGTCGCAGGTTGACCGTGTGCAGGGGGCCGAAACCTTCGTCACTGCCGAGTATGCGCAGATCTTCGGTGACCAGGCTTTCCATCATGACCGTCACCGCCAGCCCCGCACCGACCACCGCCTGGATCGCCGCGCCGTTGGAGCTGTGATAGGCCAGGCGATACTCGCGCCCTATGGCATCCAGCGAAGCGCGGGCCCATTGGGTGCAGAAGCTGTCCATGCCGGAAATCGCCAGGGGCAGGGCTTCGTGTTCATCCACGCAGAAGCAGGGGGAGGCCACCCAGACCATGCGTTCGTTACGCAACAGCTCGCCGATTTCATTACCCGCCTCGCGGCTGACCACCGTGAGTGCCAGGTCGCGTCGCTGCATCAGGATGGGTGTTCCTTCGCAGTGCATCTCGATCTGGATCAGCGGGTATGCCTTGGAAAACCGCTTGAGAATGCCCGGCAGGTAGCGCATCACATAGTCATCCGGGGTGCCGATCCTCACCAGCCCGACCATGTGCGGTTCGCGCAGGGTGTTGAACACCTCGCTGTGCAGTTTCAGGATGCGCCGCGCATACCCCAGCAACACCTGGCCCTCGGGTGTGAGCCTGACCTGCCGCCCATCGCGCTCGAACAGCTTGCGTTGCAGCACGTCTTCTTCCAGGCGCTTCATCTGCATGCTCACGGCGGACTGGGTGCGATTGACCAACTCGCCGGCGCGGGTGAAACCGCCCTGGTCGGCGATGGCGACGAAGGTGCGCAGCACGTCGGTGTCGATGCTCGGGTAGTTGGACAATTGATCAATCTCCGAGATGTATAACATAAGAAACATTCGTTGGATTGATCATAGCCGCAGGCACAGACTTCAGTCATCCCCACTGGAGGGCGAGATGATGAAAGGTCAGAAAGGTTTTGTGTTGATGGTAAGGCGACCGTTTTCCGGGCTGTTTCAGCGGGTTTCTCGTTGGTATGCCCTGCATTGCGAACGTCAGTTGCTGGCAAGCATGAGTGATGAGTCGCTCAAGGATATCGGTTTGACGCGTGCCGATGTGGAGCAGGAGCGCCACCGGCATTTCTGGAATGATCCGTTGGGTAAATGACGGGCATCGCGCTACAGTTCGCGGGCGCAATCAGGAGATGCACATGCCCGCAGAACTGAGTTTTTCCCTCAAGCAGGCGCGCCGTCTGGCGCTGGCGGCCCAAGGTTTCAGCGGGCGCCAGCCGCCGGCGCAGGTCAAGGCCGCGCAGGTCAATCGCCTGATCGAGCGCCTGGGCGTATTGCAGATCGATTCGGTCAACGCAGTGGTGCGCTCCCACTATCTGCCGCTGTTTTCCCGCCTGGGCAATTATTCCCCGCTGCTGCTCGAACAGGCCGCCTGGAGTCAGGGCCGACGGCGCACGCTGTTTGAATATTGGGGGCATGAAGCCTCCCTGCTGCCCATGGCGCTGTATCCGTTGATGCGCTGGCGCATGCAGCGCGCGTCCGAGGGGCAGGGGATCTATCAGCAGATGGCGCGTTTTGGCCGCGAGCAGCAGGCCACCATCCGCCGCGTGCTGGCTATCGTCGAACAACAGGGCGCGCTGGGAGCCGGCAGCCTGTCGACCCGTGAAGAGCGCGCCGGGCCCTGGTGGGACTGGAGTGATGAAAAGCACGCCTTGGAGTGGTTGTTCGCCGCGGGCTGGGTGACGGTGGCCGGGCGGCGGGGTTTCGAGCGGTTGTACGACTTGCCGGAGCGAGTCATTCCAGCGGCCATTCTGCAACAGGCGCCCTTGAGCGAAGCCAGCGCCCAGCGTGGTCTGATAGTGCATGCCGCAACGGCGTTGGGTGTCGCTACGGAAAAGGACCTGCGCGATTACTTCCGCCTGGAACCCGCGCAGAGTCGCGGGCGCCTCGCCGAATTGGTCGAGGATGGGCAATTGCAGGTCTGCCAGGTTCAGGGTTGGAAGCAGCCGGCTTATTGCCTGCCCGAGCCAAGCGTCCCGCGCAAGGTGGTGGCCAGTGCCTTGCTGTCGCCCTTCGATTCACTGATTTGGGAGCGTAGCCGCACCGAACGATTATTCGACTTTCGCTATCGACTGGAAATCTACACCCCGCAGGATAAACGGGTGTATGGCTATTACGTGCTGCCGTTTCTGCACAACGAACGGATTGCTGCGCGGGTGGACTTGCGGGCCGAGCGGGCCAATGGCCGGCTGGCGGTGCATGCCGTGCACGAGGAAGAACCGGGGTTGGACGAGGCGGGGATGCTGGCGTTGGCGTTGAACTTGCGGCAGATGGCCGATTGGCTGGGGTTGGCGCAGGTGCAGATCAACTGTCAGCGGCACAGTGCGGCCCGGTTGCGGGTGGCGATGCTGGCGATGGAAGTTGCCAGGTAGGGTGCTATCGCGGGCTTACCCGCGATAGCGGTGGATCAGGCCACCACCGCTCTAGCGTTTGACCTGTTTCAATGTCTCGGCAATCAGGAACGCCAATTCCAGCGACTGATCGGCGTTCATCCGTGGGTCGCAATGGGTGTGGTAGCGGTCCGACAAGCCATCCTCGGTAATCGGCCGCGCGCCACCAATGCATTCGGTAACATTCTGTCCGGTCATTTCGATATGAATCCCTCCGGCATAAGTGCCTTCGGCTTCATGAACCTGGAAGAACTCCTTCACTTCGCTGAGGATCTGCGCAAAGTCCCGGGTCTTGTAGCCGCTGCTGGCCTTGATGGTGTTGCCATGCATCGGGTCGCTGCTCCACAGCACCTGCTTGCCTTCGTGCTGCACGGCGCGGATCAGGTTGGGCAGATGGTCGCCGACCTTGTTGGCGCCCATGCGCGCGATCAGGTTCAGGCGGCCGGGGTCGTTGTCCGGGTTGAGGATGTCGATCAGGCGAATCAGGTCGTCGGGGTTCATGCTCGGGCCGACCTTGACCCCGATCGGGTTGTTCACCCCGCGCAGGAACTCGACGTGGGCGCCATCGAGCTGGCGCGTGCGGTCGCCGATCCACAGCATATGGGCCGAACAGTCGTAGTAGTCGTTGGTCAGGCTGTCGCGGCGCACGAAGGCTTGCTCGTAGTTGAGCAGCAGGGCTTCGTGGGCGGTGAAGAAGCTGGTCTCGCGCAATTGGGGCGAGGTGTCCATGCCGCAGGCACGCATGAAGGCCAGGGTCTCGTCGATGCGGTCTGCCAGTTGGCTGTACTTGTCGGCCAGGGCGGAGTTGGCAATAAAGTCCAGGTTCCACTTGTGCACCTGGTGCAGGTCGGCAAAACCGCCCTGGGCGAAGGCCCGCAGCAGGTTCAGGGTGGCGGTGGACTGGTGGTAGGACTGCAGCAGGCGGTCGGGATCCGGGACGCGGCTTTTCTCGTCGAAACCGATGCCGTTGACGATGTCGCCACGGTAGGCGGGCAGGGTGATGCCGTCGATGGTTTCATCATTGGCCGAGCGCGGCTTGGCGAATTGGCCGGCCATGCGCCCGACTTTTACCACTGGGCAGCCGGCCGCGAAGGTCATGACAATGGCCATCTGCAGCAGCACTTTGAAGGTGTCACGGATCTTTGCGGCGGAGAATTCGGCAAAGCTCTCGGCGCAATCGCCACCTTGCAGCAGGAACGCGCGACCCTGGGTCACCTCGGCAAACTGGCGGCGCAGCTCCCGGGCTTCGCCGGCGAAGACCAGCGGCGGGTAACTGGCCAGGCTCTGCTCGACCTGCAACAAGTGCGCGGCGTCAGGGTAGCGGGGTTGTTGCTGGATCGGCAGGGCGCGCCAGCTGTCAGGGCTCCAGGGTTGGCTCATCGTGAACTCGAATGAATGTCGGGGACGTGCATGTTATCAGCAATTAGTGCGTGACCTGCTGGCGCTGCTTGGCCGACAATCGCGCCTTTCCCGCCTGGTACCAGGCGGCTTGCACCCGTGCCGGGGCCATTAGGAGATGAAATGTCTGAGGAGCGCGTCGAGCGCCTGCTGGCTGAGGTCCATGACGACTTCGGCATGATCCGTGTGCTGGAAGTGGCCGATTACCGCTTTCTTGAGTTTGGCGATGCCATCGAGCAGAGCTGTGTGTTTACTGCCGATCCGAGCTGGCTGGAGTATGACTACACCCGTGCCATGCTGATTGGTGCCCTGTGCCATGAGCAGCCCGAAAGTGCGCTGTTCCTCGGCCTGGGTGCCGGGACCCTGACCCAGGCTTGCCTCAAATTCCTGCCCCTGGAAGATGTCGAGGCCATTGAGTTGCGCCCGGACGTGCCGCGCCTGGCTATCGAGTATTTAGGGCTCGATGATGACCCGCGGTTGTACATCCGCGTGGGCGATGCACTGGAGTTGCTGGAGACTGCGGAGCCGGCGGACCTGATTTTCGTCGACTTGTATACCGATGTGGGGCCGGGGGTTGGCCATCTGGCCTGGACCTTCCTGGAAAATTGCCAGAAGAAACTCAACCCCGGTGGCTGGCTGGTGATCAACCAGTGGGCGACCGATGATGGCAAGCCGCTGGGTGCTGCACTGTTGCGCGGGCTTTATCATCGGCATTACTGGGAGTTGCCGGTGAAGGAGGGCAACGTGATCCTGCTGGTGCCGGCGGATCTGGAGCAGACGCTGGACCTGGCGGCGGTTTCAGCGCGGGCCGAGGCGCTGGCGCCGCGCCTGGGGTATTCGTTGCAGGCGTTGATCAAGGCTGTTCGTCCGGCGACCTAGTTGCCTGTACTGGCCTCATCGCGGTCAAGATGACCGCGTACACCAGTGGGAGCGGGCTTGCCCGCGATGAGGCCATCACATCTGCTCACAATCCCTTGAACACCCCCGGCCGCTTCTCCAGCATCGCCCGCACCCCTTCCTTAGCATCCTCGCTGTTAAGCAGTTTCTCGACCAGCACTGGCAGCCCGGCCGCCGCAGCGGTCTCGCCTTCATCCCGCGCCTGGCGTGCCGATGTCAAAGTGGCCTGCACCCCCAGCGGCGCCTGGCTGGCGATCCGATTGGCCAGGGCCAACGCCCGGGGCAGCAGGTCTTCGCTGGCCATGACCTCTTGCACCAGCCCCAGTCGCAGCGCTTCATGGGCATCGAACTCATCGCCCGTCAGCAACCAGCGCATGGCATTGCCCCAGCCGGCGATCTGGTGCAGGCGCAGGGTGGCGCCGCCAAAAGGAAAGATCCCACGCTGTACTTCCATCTGCGCAAAGCGCGTATTGCTGGCGCACAGGTTGATGTCCGCCGCGAGCATCAATTCGATACCGATGGTCAGGCAATAGCCCTGCGCGGCAACGATCACTGGTTTGCTGACCCTGGGCCCGGCGAACACGCCCCATGGGTCGCAGCCTCCCAGCGGCGGTTGCCAGCCTTGCGCCATGGTGTGGGCGACGTTGATCAGGTCCAGCCCGGCGGTGAAGTGGTCGCCATGCCCGAACACCACGGCCACGCGCGCTTCTTCATTGCGATCGAACTCGCCATAGGCCAGGCTCAGTTCGTTGAGCAGGTCGAGGTCAAAAGCGTTGCGCTTGGCGACCCGATCAAGTCCCAGCAGCAGGACATGCCCTTGTAGTTCACGGCTGACGCGGCTGCTGCTGGCTTGTTTCATGGGTGGATCCTCGGGCGCGAAAGGCAGTTTCGGACCGAAGGGCCCGCTGCAAAAGGTGAAGCGTTTAAGCGCAATGACCAACAGGGCCGGGCCTTTGAAAAATAGACGTTCCTGCGAGGATGCGCAAAGCCTGTGACACAGAGCAGTTGAATGGCCTTTTCCGATAAAAAAAGCTCCCTTTTTCAGGGATTTCCGGTATAGTGCGCGCCGGCCTTTAACCGGGCCGCGTTTAGGTAGCGCAATTCCCCGAAGTCAGCTTCGGCTGCACGTCCGCACAGCGGACTCTTCCTTGACGAATCTTTTTCATTCATTCGTTTTCGCAAATCCCCGCCGACAAAGCAGCCAGGGCGACTCTTGAGTCTCAACACGGCATGCGCAGCTTTGGAGCATGGGTCTTTGCGGATGCACTTAGAGGCAGACCCATGACCCAGGAAACCGGCGGCTTCGCCGCTTTTAATCTTAACCCGAACATTCTTGCTGCCGTCATCGCGACTGGCTACGAAGAACCTTCGGCTATTCAGCAGCAATCGATCCCGATCATCATGGCCGGCCAGGACATGATTGGCCAGGCGCAAACCGGTACCGGTAAAACCGCCGCGTTCGCCCTGCCTATCCTGCACTGCATCGATCCTGCCAAGCGCGAGCCGCAAGCCCTGATCCTGGCGCCAACCCGTGAGTTGGCGCTGCAAGTAGCAACCGCTTTCGAAACCTACGCCAAGCAAATGCCGGGCGTTACCGTTGTGGCCGTTTACGGCGGCGCCCCTATGGGCCCACAACTGAAAGCCATCCGTAATGGCGCACAGATCGTTGTCGCCACTCCGGGCCGTCTGTGCGACCACCTGCGTCGTGACGAAAAAGTGCTGTCGACCGTGAATCACCTGGTTCTCGACGAAGCTGACGAAATGTTGAAGCTGGGCTTCATGGATGACCTGGAAGTCATCTTCAAGGCGCTGCCACCGACCCGTCAGACCGTATTGTTCTCGGCCACCCTGCCGCAGTCGATCCGTGCCATTGCCGAACGCCATCTGCGCGATCCGCAACACGTGAAGATCCAGACCAAGACCCAGACCGTTACCGCGATCGAACAGGCTCACCTGTTGGTTCACGCTGACCAGAAGACCTCGGCTGTATTGAGCCTGCTGGAAGTCGAAGACTTCGATGCCCTGATCATGTTCGTGCGCACCAAGCAAGCGACTCTGGACCTGGCCAGTGCCCTGGAAGCCAAAGGCTACAAAGCCGCTGCGCTGAACGGTGACATCGCCCAGAACCAGCGTGAGCGTGTGATCGACTCCCTCAAGGATGGCCGTCTGGACATCGTTGTGGCGACCGACGTTGCTGCTCGTGGCCTCGACGTTCCACGTATCACCCACGTGTTCAACGTTGACATGCCGTACGACCCAGAGTCCTACGTTCACCGTATCGGCCGTACCGGTCGTGCGGGTCGCGAAGGTCGTGCATTGCTGCTGGTGACTCCGCGTGAGCGCCGCATGCTGCAAGTGATCGAGCGTGTAACCGGTCAGAAAGTTGCCGAAGTCCGCTTGCCGGATGCCCAGGCCGTTCTCGATGCGCGCATCAAGAAACTGACCAACAGCCTGTCGCCGCTGGTGGCTGATGCTGAATCGACCCACGGTGATCTGCTGGACCGCCTGACTGCCGATATCGGTTGCACCCCGCGTGCCCTGGCTGCAGCCCTGCTGCGCAAGGCTACCAACGGTCAGGCCCTGACCCTGGCTGCGATCGAGAAAGAACGTCCACTGGTGCCGAACAACGCTCCACGCGGTGATCGTCCAGAGCGTACCGGCGACCGTCCGGACCGTGGTGATCGCGAGCGTCGTGCTCCGGTTGCATTGGCTGAAGGCCGTGCTCGTTGCCGTACCGCGCTGGGCGCACGTGACGGTATCGCCGCCAAAAACCTGCTGGGCGCTATCCTCAACGAGGGTGGCCTGGCACGTGAAGCAATCGGTCGTATCCAGGTGCGTGACAGCTTCTCCCTGGTGGAGCTGCCGGAAGATGGCCTGGAGAAGTTGCTGGCCAAGCTCAAGGACACCCGCGTTGCCGGCAAGCAGCTCAAGCTGCGTCGCTATCGCGAAGATTGATCGACCTTAGGGTTGATTGATCGAACATAAAAAATCCCCGACTGGTTCGGGGATTTTTTTTGCCTGGGATTTGGGCCAGGACTGTAGGCGCGAAGTTATCCGAAGCGGTAGATGTCCATCCCCAATGCGCCCAGGGTGAAGCCTTGGTGCGCGATGCTGAACTCGCCTCCGGCCCCGCGCGCGAAATACAACGGTAACAAGTGCTCATCGCTGGGGTGGCTGCGCACCGCATAAGGCGCTTGCTTGCGGTAGTCGTGCAGCGCGGTCTCATCCTGTGCCGACAGTTTGTCGACCACCCAATCGCGAAAGTCCCCCGCCCAGGGCTCAATGCTTTCCGGCCCGGCTCGCCAATCCAGCTCACCGAGGTTATGGGTGATGCTGCCGGAGCCGATCAACAGCACGCCTTGTTCACGCAAACTGCGCAGTGCCTGCCCGATCCGGGTTTGCAACGCAGGGCCCATATGGCTAGGTAGCGAGACCTGTACCACTGGGATATCGGCCGCCGGATACATCAGCGACAGCGGCACCCAGGTGCCATGGTCAAACGGGCGCTGGTTGTCGAGGCGGGCAGGCAAGCCATCGGCTGCGAGCAGTTCGACGATCTGTTGCGCCAGTGCTGGGTCGCCGGGCGCTGGATATTGCACCGCAAACAGTTCGCGGGGGAAGCCGCCGAAGTCGTGCCAGGTTTCTGGGGCAGGGCTGCCACTGACCAGTAGCTCGCGACTTTCCCAGTGCGCGGACATCACCACGATTGCCCTGGGGCGTGGCAAGTCAGCGGCCAGGCGCTGGAGTGCCGGGCCGCTGGCGCCGGGTTGCAGGGCAAGCATGGGGGAGCCGTGGGAAATAAACAGGCTGGGGAGCATGAGCAGGGCCCTCAAGGTTAAGATGGCACCATCTTCAATCAGATCATTGATCTAAATCTAATATAAGTTTTAGCGCTATTTGATCAAGTTTTCAGGGGTATTCATGGATTCCACTTTTTGGCATGACCGCTGGGCACGCAATCAGATCGGCTTTCATCTGCCAGAGGTCAATCCCTATTTGCAGCGACACTGGCCGGGTTTGGGGTTGGCCAGTGGGGCCAGGGTGTTGGTGCCGCTGTGTGGCAAAAGCCTGGACCTGCTGTGGCTGGTGCAGCAGGGGTATCGGGTCCTGGGTGTGGAGTTGTCGCAAAAGGCTGTTGAAGAGTTCTTCCAGGAGCAACACCTGACTGCGCAAGTCAGCCAGCGGGGGGATTTCAAGGTTTATCAGGCGGACGCTATCGAGTTGTGGTGCGGTGATTTCTTCCAATTGAGCGGTGCTGATGTGGCGGGATGCACTGCACTGTACGACCGTGCGGCGCTGATAGCCTTGCCGCCGCCGATGCGTGAGCGTTATGTCGCGCATTTGCAGGCGATTGCACCTCAGGTGCAGGACGGCCTGTTGATCAGCCTGGATTATGAGCAGGCCCTGAAGGCAGGGCCGCCATTTGCAGTGAGCGACGATGAGGTTCGGGGGCTGCTGGGAGTGCACTGGCGCCTGAGTGTCCTGGAGCAGCGGGATATCCTGGCCGAGAGCCCGAAGTTCGCCCAGGAAGGCGTCGCGCGGCTGGAGGAGCGGGTTTACCAACTGACGGGGCGGTAAAACACGCGAGCACAAAAAAGGGGCGATTCAATCGCCCCTTTTTGACCTGCTTGGCTGTCAGCCGCGACGACGCAGTGCGTCGATCCGCTCTTCCAGCGGCGGGTGGCTCATGAACATCCGCGCCAGGCCTTGCTTGACGCCACCGTTGATGCCGAAGGCATTCAGGGTGTCAGGCATATGCACCGGCAGGCCCTGTTCGGAGCGCAGGCGTTGCAGGGCGCCGATCATGGCGGCAGTACCGGCCAACTGGGCGCCGGCTTCGTCGGCGCGGAATTCGCGTTTGCGCGAGAACCACATCACGATGGAGCTGGCGAGGAAGCCCAGGACCAGTTCGGCAAAGATCGTCGCCACGTAGTAGGCGATACCCTGGCCGCCTTCGTTCTTGAAGATCACCTTGTCGACAAAGTTGCCGATGATCCGTGCGAAGAACATCACGAAGGTGTTCACCACGCCCTGGACCAGTGCCAGGGTCACCATGTCACCGTTGGCGACGTGGCCGATTTCGTGGGCCAGCACGGCCTTCACTTCGTCGGGCGAGAAACGCTCCAGCAAACCCTGGCTGACGGCAACAAGAGCATCGTTCTTGTTCCAGCCGGTGGCAAAGGCGTTGGCCTCGTAGGCCGGGAAGATCCCGACTTCGGGCATCTTGATCCCGGCTTCGCGGGACAGTTGCTCGACGGTCTGCAGCAGCCATTGCTCATGCCGGGTGCGCGGCTGGGTGATGATCTGGGTGCTGGTGCTCATCTTCGCCATCCACTTGGAGATGAACAGCGAGAAGATCGAGCCGGCAAAACCAAAGACGGCACAGAAAACCAGCAGCTGATTGAGGTTCAGATCAACCCCGTTGGCCGCCATGAACCCGTTGAAGCCGAAAAGGCTCAGGGTGATGCTGGCAATCAGCACGACCGCCAGGTTAGTGGCCAAGAACAGCAGGATGCGCATCATGGTTGTAGAATTCTCCTCATGCTTAATATGTCGCGTACTGCGGGGTATATAAGGTGCGGCACTGGGCTATTCAACCGGGCGACTATTTCAAACTGTGTCCTACAGCTTGAATGTAGAGCCTTGAAGGTTTTTTCTGACTCTGAATGCCGAGGGAAATTCCCGTTCGGCAGCCTTGGGGCCCTGTGATTGTTGGGGACTACAGAGTCGATGGGGCGTGGGGCGGGGCAAGAAGGTGTTTCTGCCTGGAGTGGGCACAGATGTGTTGCCAGATACTCGCTGTACGACCTGTGCCGGGTCGTACAGCGAAAGCAGGGTTACTGGCGATAGGACTTCAGGAAGTTGCCGATGCGGCCGATGGCCATGTCCAGGTCATCCACACGCGGCAAGGTCACCACGCGGAAGTGATCAGGCCACGGCCAGTTGAACGCGGTGCCTTGCACCACCAGCAGCTTTTCCGACAGCAGCAGGTCGAGGACGAACTTCTCGTCGTTGTGGATCGGGCAGACTTTCGGGTCGATCCGTGGGAACGCATACAAGGCGCCCATGGGTTTGACACAACTGACGCCAGGAATATCGTTGAGCAGCTCCCAGGTGCGGTTGCGCTGTTCCAGCAGGCGGCCGGCTGGCAGCACCAGGTCGTTGATGCTCTGGTAGCCGCCCAGCGCGGTCTGGATCGCGTGCTGGCTGGGTACGTTGGCGCACAGGCGCATATTGGCCAGCATGTCGATGCCTTCGATGTAGCTCTGGGCATTGTGCTTGGGGCCGGAGATGGCCACCCAGCCGGAGCGGAAACCCGCCACCCGGTAGGACTTGGACAGGCCGTTGAACGTCAGGCACAGCAGGTCCGGGGCCAGGGAGGCGGTGCAGATGTGCACGGCATCGTCATAGAGGATCTTGTCGTAGATCTCGTCGGAGAACACCACCAGGTTGTGCTGGCGCGCCAGCTCCAGCATGCCCAGCAGCACTTCTTTGGAATACACCGCGCCGGTCGGGTTGTTCGGGTTGATGATCACCAGCGCCTTGGTGTTGGGCGTGATCTTGGCCTTGATATCGGCCAGGTCCGGCCACCAGTTGGCTTGCTCGTCACACAGGTAGTGCACCGGGTGACCGCCGGCCAGGGTCACGGCGGCGGTCCACAGCGGGTAGTCAGGCGCTGGCACCAGCACTTCGTCGCCGTTGTTGAGCAAGGCCTGCATGGCCATCACGATCAGCTCGGAGACGCCGTTGCCCAGGTAGATGTCCTCGATGCCGACACCTTCCACCTGTTTTTGCTGGTAGTACTGCATCACCGCCTTGCGTGCGCTGAACAAGCCTTTGGAGTCGCTGTAGCCCTGGGCGGTGGGCAAGTTGCGGATCACGTCCTGGAGGATTTCGTCCGGCGCTTCGAAACCAAAGGGCGCCGGGTTGCCAATGTTCAGCTTGAGGATGCGATGGCCTTCCTCTTCCAGGCGTTTGGCGTGCTTGAGCACTGGGCCGCGAATGTCGTAGCAGACGTTGGCGAGCTTGTTCGATTTGCTGACCTGCATGGCGATGTGATCCTGAAAATGAACGATCCAGACGATGTGAAGACTACCGTGCTGGGAATCCGGCGTTTGGCTTGACCCATAAATACGTTTGAATGCCGATAACGCGGGTGCCAGACTGGCGCTTTGAAGAGGCGCAATCATACGTGCCGCCTGATCCATGGAAAAGACACAGATCAGGCTTTTTCAGTTGTCGAGGTGTATTGATGGAAAAGTTGGATAAAACCCTGGATGAATGGCGGGAAATGCTCGACCCGGCGCAGTATCAAGTGTGTCGCCTCAAGGGCACCGAGCGGCCGTTTTCCGGTAAGTACAATGCGACCACCACAGACGGTGTGTACCACTGCATCTGCTGCAATGAACCGCTGTTCGACTCCAGTACCAAGTTCGATGCCGGTTGTGGCTGGCCCAGTTTCTATGAGCCGATTGCCGATAGCGCGATGATCGAGATTCGCGATGTCAGCCACGGAATGATTCGCACCGAAGTGACCTGTGCCAAGTGCGATGCGCATCTGGGCCATGTGTTCCCTGATGGGCCGCCGCCTACTGGCTTGCGCTATTGCATCAACTCGGTGTGCCTGGACCTGGTTCCCCGCGAAGATCGTTAACGGTGACGCGGGTTGCTTGGGTGAACGCGGCGTCTGGGCGTTTTTCGCGGGCAAGCCCGCTCCTACAGGGGAGAATGTTGGGGTATCAGTTTGGTCAATTACATTGTGTGCAATTGAATTGCTCGCTATGTTTATCTTGTCTTCCCTACTTCTTGAGGCCTTGTCATGAGCGACAACCTGCTGACCATCCCCTGCACCACCATCAAGGGCGAGCAAAAGACCCTGGCGGACTTCGCCGGCAAGGCGATCCTCGTGGTCAACACCGCCAGCAAATGCGGGTTCACCCCACAGTACAAAGGCCTTGAACAGCTCTGGCAGCAGTACAAGGACCAGGGCCTGGTGGTCTTGGGTTTTCCGTGCAACCAGTTCGGCAAGCAGGAGCCGGGCAACGAGGGGGCCATTTCCGAGTTTTGCGAACTGAATTTCGGCGTCAGCTTTCCCTTGTTCAAGAAGGTTGATGTCAACGGTGGCGAGGCCCACCCGTTGTTTGTGCAATTGAAGCAGCGGGCGCCGGGGCTGCTGGGTTCCAAGGGCATCAAGTGGAACTTCACCAAGTTCCTGATCGGGCGCGACGGTCAGGTGGTCAAGCGTTTTGCCCCGACCACCAAACCCCAGGAACTGACTCAAGAGATCGAAGCGCTGCTCAAATGACGGACTTGCCTGCCACATCCCTGGCCCTGGATGACCAGCTGTGTTTCAAGCTCTACGCCGCCTCTCGAGCGGTGACGCGGGCCTATAAACCCATGCTTGATCAGTTGGGCCTGACGTATCCGCAATACCTGGTCATGTTGGTGTTGTGGGAGTGGCACACCGCCGCGCCGCTCCAGCCGACGCTCAAGGCGCTGGGGGAGCGCTTGCTGCTTGATTCCGGCACGTTGACGCCGTTGCTCAAGCGCCTGGAACACCTGGCGCTGATCACGCGCCGTCGTAGCGCGGTCGATGAGCGTGAAGTGCACCTGCGCCTTACCGACGCGGGCCAGGCGTTGCGTGAGCGCGTCCAGCCACTGAAGGCCCGCCTGCTGTGTGACAGCGGAGTCGATCTGGGCCAGGCCGACGTTTTGCGTCAGGGCCTGGACCAGTTGCTCCAGCAGGTCAGAGGGTTGTCGTAGTCGGCACCCAGAGGTCGAGCAGGGCGTTGAGCTCTTCGCGGCGAAAGGGCTTGGCCAGGTAGTCGTTCATGCCGGCCGCCCGGCAGCGTTCGCGCTCTTCGGCCAGGGCATTGGCGGTCAGCGCGACAATCGGCAGCTCTGGCCAGCGTCCGCTGCGGCGGATCTGCCGGCTCGCCTCGTAGCCATCCATGACCGGCATGTTGCAGTCCATCAGCACCATATCGAAACGTTGTTCGTCCAACTGTTTCAGTGCCTCTGCGCCATGGGCCGCTACAACGACCTCGCAGCCGAGCTTGCCGAGCATGCCTTTGGCCACCAGTTGATTGACCAGATTGTCCTCTACCAGAAGGATGCGCGCGCGATGCGCAACCGGGCTGGTTTCCAACTGGACAAGGTCGAGGACGATTTCGCTGTCGGCGCGCAGGGTACGGTGCAGCACCTGATACAGCGCGGCGCGACTCAGTGGGCGCGCCTGTTGTTGCAAGGGGGCCAGGGCGACCACTTCTTCGCTGGGCATGAAGTTGCCGTAGGCGGTGACCAGCAGGATCGGTGCGCTGACGGTCGGGCGCAGGCGGAATAGGCATTCGGGGCAATCGGTGATCAGGATGTCGGGTGCCAGGCCACTCAAGTCATCGTCGATCGTTTTGCAGTACGGCGTCAGTCCCCAGTGCGGTAGCAGGGTGAGCAGCAGTTCTGCCAGGCCACTGCTGGCCCCGGTAATGACAGCAACCTCGCCCTTCAACGGCCCCAGCCGCGCCGCCGGTGTGTGGGCGGGCAGTGGCAGTTCGGCACAGAACTGGCTGCCGAAGCCGGTTTCCGAGCTGATGGTCAGCCGGCCGCGCATGGCCTCGCAAAGATTGTGGGTCAGTGCCAGGCCCAGGCCGGTCCCGCCAAATTGGCGGGTAATGCCGGCACCCGCCTGGGTGAAGGGGTTGAAAATCCGCGCCTGGGCCTCCAGGGCAATGCCGATCCCGGTGTCGCACACTTCGATCCGCACGCCATCGGGGTGCGCACTGAGGCGTACATCAACGCGGCCGAAACGGGTGAACTTCAAGGCATTGGACAACAGGTTGCTGACAATCTGCCGGACCCGGGTCGGATCACCCACGACCTGGGCAGGAAACTGCGGATCGATCAGGCAGGTCAATTCGACGCTGGGCGCGGCGTTTTGCGACAGCAGGTTGGCAGTATCTTCCACCAGGGAGCCGAGGTCGAAGGGAATGCTCTCCAGTTCCAGTTGCCCGGCATCGAACTTGGACAGGTCGAGAATATCGTTGAGCAGTTCCACCAGGACTTTGCCGGAGTCATGGGCAATCGACAATTGTTGGCGCTGCTCGGCATTCAACGCGCTGTCCAGGGACAGGGCAATCATGCCGAGCAGGCCATTGAGCGGGGTGCGGATTTCATGGCTCATGTTGGCTAGGAAGGCCGCGCGTGCCTGGGCCATGCCCAAAGCGGTCATTTTCGAGGCTTCCAGTTCTTCGTTGGATTGGCTCAGTTGCTGGTTGATCGCCTTGAGTTCGGTGGTACGGCTCGAAACAATGCTCTCCAACTGGCCAAGGTACTCGGTCAGGCGGTCCTCGGCGTGGCGCCGTTGCTGGATCTCGGTCTCCATATTCTCGAATTGCTGGTTGGTGACGTTGACCAGCACGCCGATCTCGTCGTGTTCGTGCCCGGGTGGGCAATCCAGGCGAGTCAGGGGTGCACTGCCGGGGTTGCGGGTGCTCAGTTCGCGGATGATCCGGATCAGCGGCTGGGTCAGCATCACATAGAACAGGCCCAGCAGGATGGCGGTCAGGATCAGGCTGCGGGCAAAGCCATTAAGCAGCGTGATCTCTGCACGGCGCAGGAAACGGCTGCCAAATGCGTAGGTATCGACGTCAAGGCGTAAGACGCCCAGGGATTCACCGGGCATGTGCGTGAGGTAGAGGCGGTCTTCGAACTGGCGGTTGGCGCCAAACAAAAAGTCGCTGACAGGGCGGTAGGGGCTCTCCTTGCGAGAGCGGCCAACGTCAGCCAGCACCAGGCCATTGTTGTCGACCAACTGTGCCCGGATGATGGCGGGGGAGTGCAGCAGGCCCAAGGTCAGTTCCTGGGCCAGTTCAGCGTCGATGTTGTAGGCGATACGTGAGGCAGGGTTGTGACTGATTTCAAGCAGCGCGTGTATTTCACGGTTGATGGACGTGTCTTCGCTGGCATAATCAATGCCGATTTGGATCAGGCTGAGCAAGGTTCCCAAGACGAAACCGACCAGCACAGTCAGTCTGGCTTGTTTATAAGACAAGCGGTGGGCGAACTTGATATCCATTGGGTGCTGAACCACTTTACGTTTCCCTTCGCCCGGCAAGCATAGCTGAACATCCTCTGCGCCAGCCTTGCCCGGTATGAATGGTTTTTCAGGTGCAGTTGTCTGGCAACTGCGTCAGGGTTGCCAATACGCCATTTTTTATAAGAACTTGCCACAGGAATAGTCATGGATTCTCGATTGAATGCCTTTCTTGAACGGGCCGATGCGGTGCTCGCTCGTCTGGAACCCCTGTTGCCAGCGCCTCGCGAGGTCATTGACTGGAACCACTGCCTGGCGGCCCGCTGGCAGCGCGAGGGCCGCAGCGGGTTTTTGATGCCGCTGGAGGTCAGCCTGGATATGCGTCTGTCCGACTTGATCGGTGTCGACAAGCAGCGCGAGCAATTGGCACGCAATACCCAGCAGTTTATCGATGGCCTGCCTGCCAACCATGCATTGCTCTGGGGCTCGCGTGGCACGGGCAAATCGTCCATGGTCCGCGCCTTGCTGGCCCAGCATGCCAAGGCCGGCTTGCGCCTGATCGAAATCGAGCGTGATCACCTGGCCGATCTGCCGCGTGTGGTCGAGCAACTGCTCAAGTTGCCGCAGCGTTTCATTCTGTTCTGCGACGACCTCTCGTTTGAGGCCGGCGAAGGCGATTATCGTGTGCTCAAGAGCGTGCTGGACGGCTCGCTGGAGCAGGCCCCGGAAAACGTGTTGTTGTATGCCACGTCCAACCGTCGTCACCTGGTGCCGGAAAACCAGAGCGACAACGACAACTGGAAACGCGTGGACGGTGAGCTGCACCCCAGTGAGGCGGTGGAAGACAAGATTGCCTTGTCCGACCGTTTTGGCTTGTGGTTGTCGTTCTACCCGTTCACCCAGGAGCATTTCCTGGATGTGGTGGAGCATTGGATCGGTGAGCTGGCGAGCAAAGCGGGTCTGCAGTGGCAGCGCGATGAGGCCCTCGACATCCTTGCCGTGCGCTGGGCTACCGGCCGGGGCAATCGCAATGGCCGCTGTGCTTACCAATTTGCCCGTTACTGGGTGGGACTTAAATTGCTGGAGCGTCAGCCATGATCGATTTGCAACAGGCGGGCAGCGGCCTTGATGGGTACACCATGCTTTGTGCGCAGCTGGAATCGCTGCTGGCCGATGAGCGCGACTTTATTGCCAATGCGGCGCAGTTTTCGGCGTTCCTGTTCAACCAACTCGATGATTTGAACTGGGCTGGTTTTTATCTCAATCGTGATGAAGAACTGGTACTTGGACCGTTCCAGGGGCAGATCGCCTGTGTGCGGATTCCGTTTGGCCGAGGTGTGTGTGGTGCGGCGGCGGCTTCGCGGCAAACCCAGCGGGTGAAGGATGTGCATGCGTTTGCCGGGCATATTGCTTGCGACAGCGCTTCCAATAGCGAGTTGGTGGTGCCCTTGATCAAGGCGGGGAGGTTGATTGGGGTGCTGGATCTGGATAGCCCGAAACTGGCGCGTTTCAGTTCTGAGGATCAGGTGGGGATTGAGCGGCTGGCCGCGATTTTCCTGCGGTTGACGGAGTGCTGAGAGAAGCGCGCTTAAGCCTTTTGGTAGGCGCGAGCTTGATCGCGAAGAGCTTGATAACGCCGCGTTTATTCAGCAAGCCTGGGTTATCGTTGACGTCCTTCGCGAGTAAGCTCGCTCCTACAGTGGATGAGCGTTCAATCAGTGTGGTGGCAGGCTGTCCAACTGTTGTTGCAGCACCTGCTCAAGGTCGAGCATGGCTTTCTCGATGGCCTTGACCCAGGTGTCGACCTGCTCCTGGTCAGTATCCTCGCTAGCCTGTTCCAGCCTCTCGCATTGCTCGGCCAGTGCACGGGCCTGGACGATCCTGGCAGCGCCCTTGATCTTGTGGGCCTGGTCGATCAGGTCCTGGTGAGCGCCTTGTACGAGCAATGCCATGAGTTCCTCGCGATCACGACGGCTACTGCTCAGCAGTTCTTCCAATAGACGCTGGCTTAACAGTGGATCACCGCCGGTGAGGGCGTTCAGGCTTTCGAGATCGAAAATCCGCGCTGGCGACAGCGGGGTGATCTCGGCCAGGTGGCGTTCCAGCGTCGTAAGGCTGATGGGCTTGAACAGGCAGTCATTCATGCCTGCATCCCGGCAGCGCTGTTTTTCCTCCGGCTGGGCATTGGCGGTGAAGCCCAGGATGATGCAGGGGGTGATGTTCTCCCGTTGCTCCTGTTCACGGATCGAGCGGGCCAGTTCATAGCCGTTCATGACTGGCATATTGCAGTCGGCGATGATCAGGTCGAAATGTTCCTGGCGCCAGGCCTGGAAGCCCGCTGCGCCATGTTGGACTGCGGTGAAGCGATGCCCGAGGAAACCCAATTGCTGGCACATAAGCAAGCGGTTTGCCGGATGGTCGTCCACCACCAGCACATTCAACACCGCTGCAGCATCCTGTGCCGCGGGCTTGAGTTCGATCAGCGGGTAGGCCGGTGGCAGGCTGGTCATCTGCAGCGAGACAAACACCTGGGTACCGACGCTGGCTACGCTGCTCAGGGTCAGTTGCCCGCCCATCATCTCGCACAGGCTGCGACAGATCACCAGCCCAAGACCGGCGCCGCTCCTGGCCAGATGCCCGGAATTGTCGGCCTGGGAAAAAGGTTCGAACAGGCGTTGCTGATCATCCCGGCTGATACCGATACCGGTGTCCTCGACCACCAGTTTCATCTGGATCTGTTGTGGCTGCCCGGTGGGCTGGATATCCACCTTGATCTTCACCTCACCCTGCTCGGTGAACTTGATGGCATTACTTACCAGGTTGGACAAGACCTGTTTGAAGCGCAGGGGATCGATCTGCACGTCGCGTTCTTCGACGCCGGGATTGAACTCCAGTAACAGGTTGAGATTCTTCTGGCGGGCCAGGCCATCGAACACACGCACGACTGACTCGATCAGTTCCCGCAGGTTGACGCGTTCCGGCGCCAGGCTCAGACGGCCCGATTCGATGCGCGCGATGTCGAGGATATCGCCAATCAACTCCAGTAGATCCTTGGCCGAATTGTAGGCGACCTCGATGGCCGGACGATCCAGGTGCCCGTGGTCGGCGCGCTTGAGGGTCAGCTCCAGCATGCCGATCACCGCGTTCATGGGCGTGCGGATCTCATGGCTCATGGTCGCCAGGAACGTGCTTTTCGCTCGGTTGGCCTCATCTGCGCGGTCCTTGGCGGCGCGCAGGTCATCGAACAGTTGGCGACGTTCGCTGATGTCGATCCAGCCGCCGATGATGCCCTGGACTTCACCGACGGAGTTACGGTACGGCAGGATCCAGTGATAGATCGTCAGGTGTTGCTCGTGAATATGCAACGGGCGGTCAAGGATCAGCGGCTTGCCTTCGGCCACCACCCGCAGATAGTCGGCATGGTACTGCTTGGCTTGGGCTTCGTTGGCCAGGCTGCTCTGTATGACACTCTTACCGATGACCTCCTCGCGCTTGACGCCGAAGGCCTGCAAGTAACTGTCATTGCAGGTCTGCAGCAAACCGTTGCGATCACGCACGTAGATCGGGTGAGGGGTTTCATTGACCAGGGCGCGCATGAATTCGTATTGATCACTGAGGGCTCGCTCTGCCATCTGCCGATGCTTGATCTGCCTGCGCATGTAGCCGTTCCAGGCCAGTGATGTGAGCAGCAGTAGCCCGGCGGCGCTGATGATCTGGATGATCAGGCGGTGGTAGTTGCGCCAATAGCTATCGGATGCGGCTGTGTAGCCACGCCAGCGGTTGTTGATAACGCCAAGTTCATCGGGCGCGATGCTGAGCAGGGCCTTGTCAAGAATGGAGGCCAGTTCGGTGGCGTTGCGTGACGTGGCCAGGGAAAAAGACGCCAGTTGCGTGCCGATACTCGAACTGATCTGCAATTGACCTTGGAAAAAGTGTGATGAGAGGAAATAGTTGGCGACCACCAAAGAGTTGACGGCCCCGTCTACATGCCCCTGGGCCAGCATTTCTGAGGCCTTGAAGGTATCGCTGGCCTGCACCAGGGTGATCTGCGAAAAATTCCGACGCAGATAATCCACCAAGGGGTTGCCTTCGGTGATCGCCAGTTTCTTTCCTGCCAGTTGCTCAAGGCTTGAGGGCGCTCCAGGCTCCTTGCGTGTCAGTAGGACGTAGGAGTTCTGCAGGTAGGGCCGGCTGAAGTTGAGCCTGGCTTCGCGTTCGGGGCTTGGGCTGATGGCGGCAATGATGTCCGCGCTGCCATTTTCGACCTGCTCGATCATTTGGTTGACGTTGCGGGTGTGCTGGAACTCCAGGCGCAAGCCCGTACGCAGCCGTATCAACTCCAGCAGGTCGGCGGTCATGCCCCGCATCTGGCCGTCTGAATCGACGAACGTCAAGGGGGCGAAGGTTTCGTTGATGACCACTTTCACCACCGGGTGGTCCTTGAGCCAGCGCTCTTCACGTTGGCTCAACTGCAACTTGTGGTCGGTCAGCAGGATAGCGCTGCCTGCACTCCAGCGTTTGGCGATGTTTTCTCGCTCGTAGGTACCGATGCCCGTGAGGACCGTATCGACGATGCCCAATAGGGTTTGCTGGTCGCGGTGTACGGCGAAGCTGAAGCCGTACGCTTCGTGCTTGCCGAAATTGGCCATGCGGATGTTCTTCAGGTAGCCCTTGTTGATCATGTAATGGGTGGAAATGGTATCGCCGAGAAACACATCGGCCTGGTCGAAGGCCACGGCGTTCAGCGCATTCAAATAGGACGGATAGACCTGGATGATCGCATTGGGGTAAAGCGCTTTGACTTCCTTCAACGGCAGGTAGTGGTAGACAAGGCTCAAGCGCATGCCCGCCAGCCCGTCATTGAGCGGGCGGGTTTCTGCGTCACGGGTGACCAGCACGGGTTGGTCGACCGCGTAGGGCGTTGACAGGACGATCTCGGCGTTGTTCGCTTCAAAACCGTTGGCGCTACCCAGTAAATCGATTTTCCCGTCTTTCAGTGCCTGGATGGCTGCCTCCCGTGACGGGTAGCGCATCACCGTCACGGGTAATGCCAGGGCTTTGGCCAGGATGCCTGCGTAATCTGCAGTAATACCTTCATAGTCATGACCGCTGGCGGTGATGTCGAAGGGGGGGTAGTCGGGTGTCGAGGTTCCCAGCACCAGTTCGCGTTTGTTCTGTAGCCATTGGCGCTGCGTGTGGTTCAGTTGAGTGTCCAACTGAACGATGCCGGCACGACTCAGCAGTGAGTAGCGTTCTGGAGCGGTTTGAGTGGCTGGCACGGCTGTACTCAAGCACAGTCCGGCACTCAAAATGATTAGATAGTCCTTTAAACGCCTTGGCATCCTGTTTCTCACACTAACGCGTTGCGTTTTGCCATCTCGATAAGCTCTACCAAAGACTTGGCCTTGAGTTTTTGCATCAGTCGTTTTTTATAAGTGCTGACAGTTTTGTTGCTGAGAAACATGCCTTTGGCAATTTCCTTGTTTGTACGGCCTTGCGCAAAAAGTTGTAAGACCATAAGCTCTCGGTCGTTGACTGATTTGAAAAGATTTAATTCTTCGTTTTCGCCGAGCTCGGTGCCATTGGTGTTCAATGCCTGACTTGGAAAATAGTTGTAACCTGAAAGTACGGCCCTGATGGCACTTAACAACTCACTTAGGTCGCCTTCTTTACAGACATAACCATCGGCACCTGAACGCATGCAGCGTGTGGCAAAAAGTGTCGGGGACTGGGCTGTCAGAATCAGGGTTTTCATTGGGGTGCTCATGGCATTGAACCTGCAGAGAACCTCCAGACCGTCGAGTTTTGGAATGCTGATATCAAGTATGATGAGGTCTGGAAGACATTCGCGGACCATTTGTATTGCATCACAACCGTTATCTGTTTCACCCACTACTTTGTAACCTTCATGTTCCAGCAACATTCTGATTGCAAGTCGAATAACCGGGTGGTCGTCAATAATAAAGACTGTATTCATGAGCCAATTCCATACTAGTGCAAATAAGCGCGCACAGTAGCTCAGAAGGTGGGGTAGGAGCATGAAGGGAAGGCTGAGCAGATATAAAACAGGAAAATTCCTACGCATAAAAAGGTGTTGGACTACGATGCGCTAAGGCTTTGTTGGCTGCGCTGTAAGAGTTTCTTGGGTGAAAGGTTTTAAAGTTGTGCGGTGTTGTTTGCAGGCTGAATAGAGGTGACATTTCATTTGTGTGAGCGTTTAGTATCCTACGTTAAATGTTGAAAAATACCTGAGCAATCAACAGGGTGTTGGTGTCGTGGAGCACTTCAGGTTTGTCAGGCAATTTGTGGTCAAGTGCAAAACAGTACTTTTTAATCGTAGGCAAGCCCTGATTGGCTGATCAACTCGATCCAGGCTTCTTTGTTCAAGGGCTTAGCCAAGTATCCAAGCAGACGCAAGTCACGTTGTATTGCTAAGGTTTTCAGATGTTCCAGTTCGAGGGCGGGTAGTCCACTTAGCAATACAGCACTTTTGACAAAGCCTGCATGGCTGGCTATCTCCACCAGCTCCAACCCGGTAAGGTCGGGCAGGCATTGATCACATAACATCACATCGAAGGGGGCTTCGGTTGTTCTCATCAACTTGATCGCCTGCTCGGCATTCTCGGCAGGTGTCAGTTGATTGAAGCCGAAACTTTTGAGCAGGCACTGAAGGGCCAGGAGTTGAAAAGGATGATCTTCCACCAACAGGATGCGCAATTGTCGTTCGGGCATAGGAAGTTCCGTGGACGTAGCTAAAGCCGGAAGATACCAGCCAGTGCCAATGACGATTTGCCCAGTGAACCAGGCGCTGGGCGATCGAAGGTTTGCGTGAATGTAGGAGCTGATCGCTGGGGTGGATCAGAGAGGGGTGATTATTCATCGGGTGTTGGGGCGAATTCGATCAGGCCGCTCTGGTGCCTGTGTAGGTCAATTCTTTGAGGCAAGCACCCAGGCAGGAAAACCTGCCTGGGGCACGGGTCACTGAGGGTGCGAACGCCCGGTCATCTCGCGGGCCATTTCGCTGGCGTAGCTATCGGTCATGCCGGCGATGAAGTCGATCATGCGCAGGAACGAGCGATGCAGCGACCAATCAGGATGGGGGGCACTATTGCCCAGCAAATCCAGGACACGCCGATTCTTGAAGGATGGGGTACGGCCGCCATGTTGTTCCAGGGCTGCGCCACAGAAGGTGTTCAGGAGGATCTCCAGGGTGGTGTAGGCGCCGATCTCATGCAGGGTTTTGCGTTTGTCCTGGAAGATTTTTTTGCGCGCCATGTCCTTGGCATTCAGCACGCAGCGTTTGGCTGGGCCATGCATGTGTTCCACCAGATCACCTTGCAGGGTCCCGGCCAATAGCGCGGGTTGTTGCTCGACGAACGCCCGCGCGGCGGCGTTGGTCAGGTGCTCGATCGCCTTGCCGCGCAGAATCGCGAGTTTGCGTCGCCTGGAGTCCAGGGGCCCCAGTTGCCGGTAGGTTTCCGGCAAGTCATCGCCTACCAGGTTCAACAGCAATGATTCGACCTCGGCGTACTCCAGCAAGTCCATTTCCAGGCCATCTTCAAGATCGATCAGGGCGTAGCAGATATCGTCGGCCGCCTCCATCAGGTAGACCAGCGGGTGGCGGGCCCAGCGTTGTTCCTCAAGTTGGGGCAGGCCAAGCTTCTGGGCGATCTGCTCAAGGATCGGCAGCTCGCTCTGGTAGCAGCCGAACTTGTGTTTCTTGTAGCCCAGGGAGTCGGCGTGACGGGCGGTCCATGGGTACTTCAGGTAAGTACCCAGGGTGGCGTAGGTCAGGCGCGTGCCGCCGTCGAACTGGTGGTATTCCAATTGCGTCAGGACGCGGAACCCTTGCGCATTGCCTTCGAAGTTGAGGAAGTCATTGCGCTCGGCGCCGCTCATATCATCCAGCCAGCCACGGCCGGCAGCCTGCTGGAACCAGTGGCGAATCGCATCTTCGCCGGAATGGCCGAACGGTGGGTTGCCGATGTCGTGGGCCAGGCAGGCCGATTGCACGACCATCCCCAGGTCACTGGGGTCGCACCAGTCGGGCAGGGCGCTGCGGATGGTCTCGCCGACGCGCATGCCCAGGGAGCGCCCGACGCAACTGACTTCCAGCGAGTGGGTCAGCCGGGTATGGATATGATCGTTGCTGGTCACCGGGTGGACCTGGGTCTTGCGACCCAGACGACGAAAGGCCCCGGAGAAAATGATCCGGTCATGATCTTTGTGAAATGGGCTGCGACCCAGCTCTTCCGGGCTGTGCAGGGGTTTTCCAAGGCGTTCGCGGGTAAGCAGGGTAGGCCAATCCAAGGCGAGGGCTCTCCGTGGGATGAATGTCGACCCCAAGCTTCCCGGTTCGGCGTGCCCGGAGCAAGCGAAAAACTACAGGCCGGCGGCGTCAATATCGATTAGCAGCAAGCGCTGACCGTTATCGAAGAATTGTCCTGCTGTCAGGCAGTATTGATTGGTTGTGGCATCGCGGTAGGTGGTGGAGAGAATCACGCGGCGTTCTTCCCAACCTTCGGCCAGCAGGTGATAGAAATAGGGGCGCCACGACCAGTTGTGACCCAGGTAGCGGCCGTCCGCTTGCCAGGCATCCTGGCGCCACTCGAAGTTGGGAGTCAGTTGGGTGCCGTGGCTATCGCACTGATAGAACCGCAGCAGCCTGGGGAAACCCGGCAACCATGGCAGTTGATTGAGCGGCTCCTGGGCCAGCACCCAGCCTTGCAGGATCTGCATCAACTCGATCAGTTGCTGGCGCAGCAGCATGATTCGCCCGCGCTCTGCCAGTTTCTGCTGCACATATGCCTGGCGCAGCACGGCGAAACGCGAGACGAAGGCATCGGCTGCGAACCAGTTCAGTTGCGCCTGGGCAAACAGGTAGCCTTGGACATAGCGCGCGCCACATTCAAGGGCAAAGTTCAGTTGCGCTTCGGTTTCCACACCTTCGGCAATGATCCAGCACCCGGTTTTTTCCGCCATTTGGGCCAGGGCGCGTACCACCTCACTGCTTGGGCCTCCCAGGGCCGCAGCCTGGAACAGGCGCATATCCAGCTTGAGGATATCCGGGCGCAAGGCCAGGACCCGATCCAGTTGCGAATACCCGGCACCAAAATCATCAATGGCAATCCGTGCACCGGCCTGACGGTAGCGTGCGACGACTTCAGCCAGGCGCTGGCTATCACCTCCCAGTTCGGTGATCTCAAACACAATGCGTTTTGGATCGATGTCATGGGCCTGCAACTGTTTCAGGCTGGGCAGCGGTTGGCCCGGTCGCAGCAGGGTGATCCAGCGGGGGGAGATATTGAGGCTCAGGAACCAGTCTTCAGGCGCTTCATGCAGGCGGCTCAGGGCATTGTCACGGATCTTGCGGTCCAGGCGGCGCAACGCCGAGGTAGGCGTACGGGCATCGGCGAACAACGGGCCGACCGACAGCAATTGCCCGTCTGTCTGTTGCAGGCGGCCTAGTGCTTCCACCCCGGCAATACGGCCGGTGGCGGTGTCGATAAACGGTTGGAAAAAGGCGAGCGGTTGCCCGTCAATCACAGAGCCTCCTTAGGATGCTTCGGTATGAAAAAGGCCCGGCCCCTACAGAGAGGGCACCGGGCCTGATCCATTTGCAAGAATGCAGCCAGTTGCGTCAGGGCTTGCGGGCGGCACTCTGCATGGCGAGCTTGATCAAGGGGATCAGTCCTGCACCGAGTCGTACCAGACGGGTCATGGTGCCGATTCCGCCACTCTTGGCGCCTTTACCGGTGAAAAATCCCAGCAGGGTCACCGCCGCGACGCCCCACAGCGGCGCATGCTTGATACCGAACCCGTCCTGCCAGCTCTGGCCCATGTTGCGCACCTTGTGCAGGGGCAGCAGCAATTGCTGGGATTCGTGGCGAATTTCCTGGCGGTGCATTTCCATGCGCAGGCGGATCAGTGCCTTGCGCATTTCCCGTCGGGAGTTGGTTTGCGGCAGTTCAGTCAGGCTCATGGCAGCAGGCGCTCCCGGTCGTTGGCCAGCTCTTCGAGGGTGGCGTGGAAAGGCGTGGACTCATCGAATACCGCGGCCTTCAAGCGCAGCCCGCAGAACGCTGCGGCGAGTACATAAAACACGCATAGGCTGATGATCCCGGTCAGGCGATAGGTATCCCAGACCAGGATCATGACCAGCGCCGATAACCCCACCAGCAGCAACAGGGCAAACACCAGCGCCAGGCCGGCAAACAGCAGCAGGCTGACAGTGCGTGCCTTCTGTTCCTGCAACTCGATGCCGAACAGCTCGACATGGCTGTGCAGCAAGCCCAGGACAGCCGCGCCGAGGCGCCGCGAGGTGGAGCTTGGGCCCGTGGACGAGCCGGTTTCGCCATTAGACATGATTAGCGCCTTGTAGCCAGCAGGCCGATCAGAAAGCCCACGCCGGCCGCGATACCCACGGACTGCCAAGGGTTGGCCTGTACGTAGTCTTCGGTGGCGGTGACTGCCGCCTTGCCGCGTTCGCGCAAGGAGTCTTCAGTCAACTTCAGGGTTTCCCGGGCCTGCAGCAGGCTGTCGTGGATTTTCGAACGCAGTTCATCAGCCTGGTCACCGGCCAGAATCGCGGTGTCGTCCAGCAGTTTTTCGGTATCGCTGACCAGGGTCTGGAAATCTTCCATCAGTATTTCTTGAGCAGTCTTTGCCGTTTTTCTGGCCATGGTTAACTCCGTGAGTGGCTGTCTGATGCTTTTGCAGGGTTTTGGTTGAGAGTCGCCGGTATCGGTGAAGGTTCACTGCAATTGTCTGGTACAGCTTTTGCTTTGCCTTGGTGCGCGAGCCGCAAGGCTTGCGCGCAATGTGGGCGGTTTCGGCAAAAGCCTTGAAAAACCTTACCCTAAATCACTAAAACCCGTGGAAAAACCCACAAGTCACTGCCTTCTTCATCTGTCGTCGCGCCAAAGCGGTTCAAACCCTCTCAAGAAGGGTGGAACGCGTGGTGCCAATTTAGTGCGCGACCGTTGGCAATGAACTGATTTGGTGCTTTTTCCTGAACTGCAGGCCTGCCAATTCCCATGGAAAATGTGCAAAGCGCGGTGGACACCCTGGTCCACAGCTCCAATACGCTGTTTATTCTGATTGGCGCGGTAATGGTCCTGGCGATGCATGCCGGCTTCGCGTTTCTGGAAGTCGGTACGGTGCGGCAGAAGAACCAAGTCAACGCGTTGTCGAAAATCCTCAGTGATTTTGCGGTCTCGACCCTGGCCTATTTCTTTATAGGCTATTGGATCTCCTATGGGGTCAGCTTTATGCAGCCGGCCGCAGTGCTCAGTGCCGACCATGGCTATGGCCTGGTGAAGTTCTTTTTCCTGCTGACCTTCGCGGCTGCCATCCCGGCGATCATCTCCGGAGGCATTGCCGAACGTGCACGCTTTGCTCCACAGCTGTGCGCTACGGCGTTGATCGTGGCGTTCATCTACCCGTTTTTCGAGGGCATGGTGTGGAACGGCAACTTCGGTCTGCAAGCCTGGTTGCTGGCGACCTTTGGCGCGACGTTCCATGACTTTGCCGGTTCCGTAGTGGTCCACGCCATGGGCGGGTGGCTGGCGTTGGCTGCGGTGCTGCTGCTGGGCCCGCGCCAGGGACGATATCGCGATGGACGCCTGGTGGCGTTCGCGCCTTCGAGCATCCCGTTCCTGGCGCTGGGCTCGTGGATATTGATCGTCGGCTGGTTCGGTTTCAACGTGATGAGTGCGCAGACCCTTTCCGGTGTGAGCGGGCTGGTGGCGGTCAACTCGCTGATGGCGATGGTGGGCGGTACCGTGGCGGCGCTGGTGATCGGGCGTAATGACCCGGGCTTCTTGCACAATGGTCCGTTGGCCGGGTTGGTGGCGATTTGCGCCGGTTCCGACCTGATGCACCCGGTGGGCGCATTGATCACCGGCGTGGTGGCCGGTGGCTTGTTCGTCTGGTGCTTTATCGCCGCCCAGGCGCGTTGGAAGATCGATGATGTGCTGGGTGTCTGGCCGCTGCATGGCTTGTGCGGTGTGTGGGGCGGGATTGCCTGCGGGATTTTCGGGCAGAGCGCCTTGGGTGGGCTGGGCGGCGTGAGCCTGATCAGCCAGTTGATCGGCACCGGCCTGGGGGTGGTGGTGGCCTTGGCTGGCGGGTTGCTGGTGTATGGCGTGCTCAAGCGCATCTGCGGCCTGCGCTTGAGTCAGGAAGAGGAGTACTACGGCGCGGACTTGTCGATCCATAAGATTGGTGCGGTCAGTCAGGATTGATCGGCGCCTGCCGGCTGTCGTCGGTGTGCTGGTAGAAACCGTGAAGCAAGCGGTAACGGTTGCGCCGCACTTCGTCGACCCGCTCGCGCACCTGTTGGTCAGGCTGGCCGAGCATGATCAGCGCGTGTGACGCGAGCATCAGGCTCGACTCCAGCAACTCGGGCACCACCTCGCTGGCTCCGGCAGCCTTCAGTTCGGTCAGTTGGCTGTCGTCGCGGGTGCGCACCAGGATCGGCACCTTGTGGTTGATCCGCCGCGCTTCCTTGAGCACCACCAGGGCTACATCTGCATTGTCCACGGCAATCACCACCAGGCGCGCGCGCTCCAGGCCGACCGCGCAGAGCAAGGCGCCGCGTCGGCAATCGCCATAATGCACGCTGCTGTCCTCGGTGGCGGCTTCCTGTACGCGCTCGGGGTCATCGTCCAGGGCAATGAACGCCTGTTGTTCACGGCGCAGGAAACGCCCGATGGATTGACCAACGCGGCCATAGCCGCAGATCAGCACGTGCCCGCGCAGTTCGGCGTTGAGCGCGGTGATTGCTTCCAGTTGCACTTGCTGGTTGGGCTTGCGATGCAGGCGCAGCGCGATAGCGGGCGCGGCCCGCAGCAGCAAGGGCGTCAGCAGCATGGAGCAGAATGTCGCTGCCAGCAGCAGGCTGCTGATTTTGCCTGGCAGCATATTGCTCAGTTGCATCTGCGCCATCAATGCAAAGCAGAATTCACCACCCTGGGCCAGGGCCAGGCCGCTGCGCCAGGCGGTTTCGCTGTCGCTGCCGCGCAGCTTGACCAGTGCGGCAACGACGCAACCCTTGATCAGCATCAGCGCGAGGGTCAACCCGAGGATTTGCAGGCTGTGACTGATGAACAGCTGCAGGTCGATCAGCATGCCGATACTGACAAAAAACAGCCCCAGCAGGATGTCGCGAAACGGCCGGATATCCGCTTCGATCTGGTGCCGGTAATGACTTTCCCCCAGCAACATGCCCGCCAGGAATGCGCCGAGGGCTGGCGACAGGCCCAGCAGGTGCGTCAGCCAGGCCGTAAGCAGCACGATCACCAGGGCCAGCAGCACGAACAGCTCCGCCGAATGTGAGGCGGCCACTTCGTGAAACAGGCGCGGCAACAGCCAACGGCTGGCGAGCAGCAGGCCGAGAAACAGCACCACGGTCTTGCCCAGGGTCAGGGGCAGCGCCCAGTACCAGGCTTGTTCGCTGCTACCGGCGAACACCGGGACCAGGGTCAGCAACAGTACCGCGACCACGTCCTGGAACAGCAGCACGCCAATCGCATTCTGCCCATGACTGCTGAAAATCTCCCCCAGGCTGGTCAGCTCCTTGCTCACAATGGCAGTCGATGAAAGGGCCAGACCGGCCCCTAGCAGCAACGCGGCCACCGGCGACATGCCTATCAACAGCAGCAACCCGCCCAGCAATACCGAGCAGCACAGTACCTGCAGGCTGCCCAGGCCAAACACCACCCGGCGCAGGGTGAGCATCTTGGACAGGGAAAACTCCAGGCCCAGGGAAAACAGCAGGAATACCACCCCCAGTTCGGCGAGGTCCGGCAGGTCTTCGCTGTCATTGACCCAGTCCAGGGCCGTTGGCCCGACGGCCAGGCCCACGCACAGGTAGCCGAGCACCGGCGGCAGCTGCAGCCGGCGAAACAGCGCAATGACCACCAGGGATGAGGCAAGAATGATCAGCAGGTTGGCAAACACAGACATCTCCGTCGGGGTGTTGCGGGAAAAAAGCCGCGAGAATCGCTGAATCAGTTATAGGCCATGGTGATCTGGATCAGGTGTTTGTCGTGACTTGGCGAGGTTTTTCCGACGGCCTAGAATGAACGCCTGTTTTCTATCGGGTCTGTTCATCATGCCTCCTGAATGCCAGCTGTTCGGCACCTTGGCCTGCCACCTTTGCGAGCTTGCCGAAGAAGAAATCATGCCGTTGGTCGAACACGGACTGTTGGTTGAGCTGATGGATATCAGTGAATCCGAAACCCTGTTCGAAGCCTATGGCCTAAGGATTCCGGTGCTGCGCCGGGTAGATACCGGGGCGGAACTGGATTGGCCTTTCGACACTGAGCAAGTGGTTGCCTTTCTACGTTAGCGCTAATCCCATGGCAGGTTGCCGATTATTCGGTTACTGTATGTTTGTACAGCGATTGAGTGAGAGGGAATGCCCGTGGTGAATGTTGAACAATTGAAAAGCAGCGTCAACCGCATGTCCGTCGATATTGTGCGCGATGCTGTGAATGAGCTGCGGCTCGATGGCCTGGTCACGGAAGGCAAGACGCCGTTCAACAAAGTGCATTTCAATACCTGCTTTGCCGAAATCGAGGCGCTGTTCCAGCGAGCCGGCTATCACAAGCAACTGGATGTGGTGGGTTACCAGGGTTTGCTGTATGCACTCTATGACCCTGGCCGCTGGGAGGCAGTGGATGTACTGCGCTGGCTCAAGGAGTTCACCGAGGCGGCCAGTGCCTCGCCGGTACTGCGGGCCGAGTTGGTCAAGGCTTGAGAATTTGGGGGATAATGCCCCCTTGGTTTTTCAAGTCTTGAGTGTGTGCATGTCCGATACCGGTTTTTCCGCGGCCCAGAACCAAGCCAGTACGTTGTACCTGCCACCTGGCTCTTGGGCGACGGTGCTCGATTGTCTGTGCGGGCACTTTCGTGCCATCGGCCGTGAGCAGTGGCTGGACCGTATTGCCCGTGGTCGGGTGCTGGATGGCAATGGCCAGCCCATAGGCGTGGACCTGGCCTACAAGGAAGGCTTGCGCATCCACTACTTTCGCGAAGTGCCGGATGAAAAACCGATCCCGGTGCAGGAGACCATCCTGTACGCCGATGAGCATCTGGTGGTGGCCGACAAACCGCATTTCCTGCCCGTCACTCCCGCCGGCGAATACGTCGAGCAGACGCTGCTGCGCCGCTTGATCCGCCGCCTGGATAACCCGTCACTGGTACCGCTGCATCGGATCGATCGCCATACCGCTGGGCTGGTGCTGTTCTCTGCCAACCCACAAAGCCGCTCGGCGTATCAGCAACTGTTCCCCACCCGTCAGATCGATAAATTCTACGAAGCCATTGCACCGGCCTTGCCTGGGCTGACATTTCCGTTAGTCCACAAGAGCCGTCTGGTCGATGGCGAACCGTTTTTCCGCATGCAGGAAGGGCCCGGTGTGAGCAACACGGAAACGGCAGTGCAGGTGCGTGAGAAGAACGGCGACCTGTGGCGCTATGGCCTGTTTCCGGTGACGGGCAAGAAGCATCAACTGCGCGTGCATATGACGGCGCTGGGTGCGAGTATCTGCAATGATCCGTTTTACCCCCAGGTTATCAAGGATGCCGTGGATGATTACGCCAACCCGCTCAAGTTGCTGGCCCAGGGTGTACGGTTTATCGACCCGGTGACGGGCGAGGAGCGCAGTTTCAGCAGCAGGATCAAGCTTGAGTGGTGATGTTTGCCACACGCCAGATACAACAAAGCCCGCTCAAAAGCGGGCTTTGTTGTATCTGGCGTTAAGACTTACAGGTCTTTAACGGTGCGAACCTGATCCTTGTTGATGCGGGTGCGCTTGCCATCCAGTTGTTCGAATTCGTAGAAGCCCGAATCCTGATCGAATTTAGGGGTATCGACAGCCTGGATTTCGCGACCGTCATTCAGGGTGATCACTGTTGGCGAGGCGCAACCGGCGAGGGTAGCAAGGCCCAGTGCAAGCATGAGAGCGGCGATGGTCCGTTGGGTCATGAGTCTTCTCCGAAAGTAATGCTGTATTGAGTTCTGACCTTGTGACGTGTGCAACGTCGGCAAAGTTCCTTGTCTAGCGCTCATTCTGACACGCTAGGGCGTGGGTGCAACAACTCTGGCGTATTGAGGTTGGCCAGGCGTGGGTCGTTTTCTGCGCAATCGAGCGCCTGTGCCCCCAGTTTCAGCAGGATCTGGCGCGGGCTGCGCTCTGCAGCCAGCCAGGCGTTTTCTACCGCCTCGCGCAGATGCGTCGGTATGACGCAGAGCAAAGGTTCCCAGAACGCGCCGTGGCGGATCATCACCGGCACCTGTGGGTGTTGCCGTGCGGTTTCGAGCAGGTCGGCCAGCAGTTGCCCATCGATGTGCGGCACATCACAGGGCAACACCAGTAAGTGCTCATGGCGTGCGGCAGTCAGCCCGGCGCGGATGCCGGCCAAGGGGCCGGGGAAGTCTGCACTGTCGTCACTGACCAACTGGTCGCCATAGGGGGCGTACTGCGCCTGATTGCGGTTGCAGGAGATGATCAGGTCGTCGGTCAACGGCCGCACCAACTGGTGCAGATGGGCAATCAGTGGTTGCCCGTGCCAGTCGAGCAGGCCCTTGTCCAGCCCGCCCATGCGCTGGCCGCGACCGCCGGCCAACAACAGAATCGAGCAGGGCAGGGGCGAAGAATTGAATGGCATGACGGCTCCGCAGGGGCAGTGAAATAGGGGGCTGTGATATAACATCGGGCTGTTCCTTCGACAACCGGACCGAGCCATGAAAGCCAAGGCTGATGCGCCTTTCGTACCTCTGAACATCGCTGTACTGACCGTCAGCGACACCCGTACCCTGGAAACCGACACCTCCGGGCAGGTCTTCGTCGACCGCCTGCTCGCGGCGGGCCATCGCCTGGCCGAACGGGTACTGCTCAAAGATGACCTCTACAAAATCCGTGCGCAAGTGGCGCACTGGATCGCCGAGGATGTGGTGCAAGTGGTACTGATCACTGGCGGCACCGGCTTCACTGGTCGCGACAGCACCCCGGAAGCCGTCAGTTGCTTGCTGGACAAGCAAGTGGACGGGTTTGGCGAGCTGTTCCGGCAGATATCGGTCGCCGATATCGGCACCTCCACCGTACAGTCCCGCGCCTTGGCCGGCCTGGCCAATGGCACCCTGGTGTGCTGCCTGCCGGGCTCCACCAATGCGGTGCGTACCGGTTGGGACGGGATCCTCGCCGAACAGTTGGATGCGCGCCATCGCCCGTGCAATTTCGTGCCGCACCTCAAGCTCGCCGAACCGTGTGAATCTCGTGGATAAGCCCGGCAAAACCGGTGCGTTGATGCCCGTAGAAGAGGCCCTTGAGCGGCTGTTGAGCATGGCCGAGGCTGCGCCGATCCGTGAGCAGGAACACCTGCCCTTGGCCGAGTGCGACGGGCGCGTGCTGGCCGAGGCGCTGGTGTCCACCCTCGACCTGCCGCCCTGGCCCAACAGTGCCATGGATGGCTACGCCTTGCGCACGGCCGATTGGGCGGGGGAACCGCTGGTGGTGAGCCAGCGCATCTTCGCCGGCCAGGCCCCTGAGCCCTTGGCGCCAGGTACCTGTGCGCGGATTTTCACCGGAGCCCCGGTACCCGAAGGGGCCGACTGCGTGGAAATGCAGGAAAACGCCGAGGTGCAGCCCGATCAGCGCGTGAGCTTTACCCAGGCGCTGCACCTAGGGCAAAACATCCGCCCCAAAGGCCAGGAGACAACTGTCGGTGAAGAAGTCCTGGCTGCCGGCACGCGTCTGGGGCCGATTGAGCTGGGCCTGGCAGCCTCCTTGGGGCGCGACCGACTGCCTGTGGTGCGCCGCGTGCGTGTGGCGGTGTTGTCGACGGGCGACGAGTTGATCGAGCCGGGCCTGCCGTTGGGGCCGGGGCAGATCTACAACAGTAACCGCCGAGTATTGTGCAGTTGGTTGCAGCGCCTGGGCTGCGAGGTGATCGACGCCGGTATCTTGCCCGATGACCTGGAGTTGACCCGTACCCGCCTGGGCGCACTGGGTGCGGTGGATTTGATTCTGTCCACCGGCGGTGTCTCGGTGGGGGAGGCCGACTTCCTCGGTATCGCTCTACGCGAGGAGGGTGAGCTGGCCTTGTGGAAGCTGGCGATCAAGCCTGGTAAACCGCTGACATTCGGCCATTTTCGCGGTGTGCCGGTGATCGGTCTGCCGGGGAATCCGGCGTCCACCCTGGTCACGTTCTCCCTGCTGGCACGGCCCTACCTGCTGCGCCGCCAGGGTGTCGAAGCGGTGCAGCCCTTGCGTTTCGAGGTGCCGGTGGGATTCGTCTGGGCCAAACCGGGCAATCGTCGCGAATACCTGCGCGGGCGCCTTGAGCAAGGGCGGGCGGTGATCTACCAGAACCAGAGTTCCGGTGTATTGCGCAGTGCCGCCTGGGCCGAGGGTTTGGTAGAAGTCCTGGAAGGCACCACATTGGCCATCGGTGACCGGGTGAACTTCATTCCCCTGAGTGAACTGCTGGGCTGAAGAATTAATTGACAGCCCAATGGCTTTTTTCCGCTTGCCGAAGGTCAACATCCCTCAGGTCCCCTGCAACGATAGGAGCTTCACCTCATGAGCACACCCAAGGCACTGCTGATTCTGCACGGCAAGCAAGCCCTCAATGAAGACGTGCGGGCGGCAGTGCAAGGTAAGCGTGAGCAGGGCTGGGAGCTGGCGGTTCGCGTCACCTGGGAGGGCGGCGATGCCCAGCGCCTGGTGGGCGAGGCGCTGGAGGCCGGTTACACACGCCTGATCGCGGGTGGCGGCGACGGCACGTTGCGCGATGTGGCCGAGGCCATGGCCCGCGCCAAGACTGACGCCAGCCTGGTGTTGATGCCCCTGGGCACCGCCAATGATTTTGCCCGTGCGGCCGGTGTGCCGCTGGAGCCGCGCCTGGCCCTGGAACTGCTGGACGTTGCACCGCACGCCATTGACCTGGGGGAAGTGGGCGGGCAGGTTTTCCTCAACATGGCTACCGGCGGCTTTGGCAGCCAGGTCACGGCCAACACCTCCGAGGATCTGAAAAAGGTGCTGGGCGGCGCGGCCTACCTGTTTACCGGCCTGTCGCGTTTCAGCGAGTTGCGGGCGGCCTACGGGGAACTGGTGGGGCCGGACTTTCATTGGCGCGGTGAGTTGCTGGCGCTGGGGATCGGTAACGGTCGCCAGGCCGGTGGCGGGCATGAACTGTGTCCGGGCGCGCTGGCCGATGATGGTTTGCTGGATATCAGCATTCTGCCGGCGCCTCAGGAAGTGGTCGGCACCTTGCGCAGCCTGATGACCGACGGCTGGGGCCTGGACAACCTGTTTGTGCGGGCACGCCTGCCGTGGGTGGAAATCAAGGTGGCCGAAGGGCTGGATATCAACCTCGATGGCGAACCGCTCAAAGGCAATGATCTGCACTTTCGTGCCTTGCCCAAGGCTCTGCAGGTGCACTTGCCGTTGGACTCACCGTTGCTGGCTAATCGTCCAGGCTGATGATCTGCTCGCGCACGGCAAACAGCACCAGGCCGGCGACATCGAAAATCTGCAGGCGCTTCATGATTTGCGAGCGGTGAGCTTCCACGGTCTTGATGCTCAGGCCCAGGCCGTGGGCAATCTCCCGGGTGGACTTGCCGCGCACGATCAAGCGCAGGATTTCCAATTGGCGTGCGGTCAGGTTGTGGCGCTGCACCGGCTGCGTGGTTTGCGACTGGCTGTGGATCAAGGCCTGGTTGATCACCGTGTGCGCGATGGCCGGGCTCAGGTAGCGCTCGTTATTGCGCAGGGCCAGCAACGCATGCTCCAGCTCGTTGGCGGTGGTGTCCTTGAGCAGGTAGCCGTGGGCGCCTGACTCCAGGGCACGCATGATCAATTGCGGGTCGGTGTGCATCGAGAGGATCAGCACTTTGCTCTTGGGGTAGGCGTGCTTGAGTTGCTGCAACGCATCCAGGCCGCTGGTGTGTTTCATCGACAGGTCCAGCAGGACGATATCGGGCTGCAAGGCAGTAAATTGTGCCAGCACCTGCGCGCCATCATTGGCTTCGCCGATCACGGCGTAGCCGGGGATATCGAGGATCAGTGCACGCACGCCGGCCCGGATCAGTGCGTGGTCATCCACCAGGAGTAAATTGCAGGTCACTCTAAAACCTTAGGCGGACTGGCCCGTTCGAGGGCGCGGGGCGCCCAGGGGAAAAGCGCCTCGATCCGTGTCCCGAAGCCGGGTTGGCTCCTGACAGACAACGTGCCTCCCAGTTGATCAATGCGCTCGGACATGCCCGCCATGCCTCGTTGCCCCTCCAGGCCGGGGTCGGTAGCGGGCGAGAATCCCTGGCCGTCATCACTGATAAACAGCGACAACCCCTGGGGCAGGCGTTGCAGGCGCACCAGCAGGTTGCGTGCCTGGGCATGGCGCAGCATGTTGGTCACGGCCTCCTGGGTGATACGAAAGGCCGCCACCGCCATCTCTTCCGGAATCCCGGCCAGGCGTTGCTGGCATTCCAGGCTCCAGTGCACAGGAGTGTTTTCCAGGGTCTTGAGCAGGTGCGCGCGCAGGCTTGCTTCCAGGCCCAGGCTGGCCAACTGCCGGGGGTTGAGAATGGCCGAGACGTCGCGCACCTTGGCCAGGGTTTCGTTGAGGGTGTTACACAGCACAGTGCACTGCTCCTGCAACTCTGCCGGCAGGCGACGCTGGAGCCAGTCGCCTTGCAGCTTGGCGGCGGTCAGCAGTTGGCCGATATCGTCATGCAGCTCGCGGCTGAGGCGATGGCGCTCGTTTTCCTGGACTTGCAACAGGCGGTCGGCCAATTCCTGGGGTTGAAACTTGATGGACTTGCGCGAGCGCCAACGCTGCAGGCCAACGGCGGCCAGGATGGCCAGGTTGAGCAGTAGCAGGAGTATCGGCAGCGGAGCCTGGTGGGCATATACCCACAGGCTGACAAGGGTCGCGCACAGGCACAGGCCAAGCGTGATCCAGCGAGTACTGCTTCGGGATCCGAACCTGGCGATAAGTGACTTGGGGCTGGTGTACATAGCAGATGGAGCCGATGGGTGTTCGCTGCGGGTAGACCGGTCACGACCGCTGACTGGGCTCTGTTTGAAAAGCATATTGAGTCTGATAAGAGTTCGAAGGCGTTCTCGGGGTTTTTACAGCATGCCGGTCAGCCACTTCGAACGCGGCAATAGTACCATCAACAATTACCGCTGGTCGCCTGGAACGGTGCTTAGTTCAACGATGGCTAGTTGTATTATTAATTTTGTCTTGCATCGTTATTACCAATGCTGGCTCATTGATAGTTGGCTGGCTAAATACCTCCTCGGGCACTAGTTGGGCACCCGCTGGCATGCCCGGATTAACCGCGAGGCCGGTTCAGGAGGCGTGGGGCACGGATTGGCGATAGGCGCTGCCAATGTCCTTCTGTGGGATCTGCCGGGCGACGGTTTCAATCAGCGTGGTTTGTTCCGCTTCATCCAGGCTGAGTTTGCCGGTCTTGATATCGATCAATTCCAATTGCCAGGCCAGTAATGTCAGGCAGTCATGCAGGGCTGAGAGCGCCGCATCGTGCAGTTGCACCGGGTTCTGGGCATTGCTGATCAGGACCTGGATATGCCGCGAAAAATTGCCGATGACCTCCAGCGCCATGGCGTCGGCTTTCTCGGCCAGTCGGGTCAGGCTGTTTTTCATGCAGTCGATGGCATCGTTGTCGTTGCGGATCAAATGCAGGTGGCTCAAGCATTCCTCCGACTTGGCCAGCAGCATTTCGGCCTCCAGAAGGAACTCGGGAAGTGCATCTTGCCACTCTTTACCGTCGTTCATCATGAAAGTCTCCACAACATACGGTCAGATAGTGAGATGTAGTACTGGCGTAATAGCTGCAAACTAGCGCCGAAATATGACCGGAATCTGTAGTTCGTTTCTGATTTTTTAGTAGTACTTTTATTTGGCTGATGAGCGTCGTGACTGCTGGCGCTGCTTGCAGTAGAAACATTCAGAGGCATTCGCATCACTTCGATTGCCCAGGTGTTAATGCCTGGAAGGCCCTTGGGCCGTGGGCTTGCGATAGCAAACAAAAGCCTGACTCCATTCATGCAATGAGAATGGCGTCACATTAATGGCTATTGGATATCGCGAATATCAGGTTGGACCCGATTGTGACTAGGGGAATCCCCTATGGCGTGGAACCTAGTGGTGTTTTGAGAGTCGCGCGTGGCTGACGGGCTGACAGTGAGATGACTTCAGTAAAGCATGATGTCAGTGTGACATCAATGCATTTGCGTGGCATTTTAGCGGGGGTCAAGGTCTGGCACTGTTTGCCGATAACCTCTTCCAGTAAGCAGCAAATCTTTCAGCGCACCCCAGGAGTCTTCAATGGCCGGCATTCTCGACACGGTAGATCAACGCACGCAATTGGTGGGTGAGAATCGCCTGGAGATCCTCATGTTTCGCCTGGCAGGGCGCCAGCTGTTCGCGATCAACGTGTTCAAGGTGCAGGAAGTCCTGCAATTGCCCAAGCTGACGCTGATGCCCCAGCGCCACCCGTTTGTCTGCGGTGTGGTCAACCTGCGCGGCCAGACCTTGCCGGTGATCGACCTGTCCCAGGCAATCGGCATGCGCCCGCTGGTGCCGGGGCCTAACAGCACCATTATCGTTACTGAGTACAACCGTTCGGTACAGGCCTTCCTGGTGGGCGGCGTAGACCGCATCGTCAACATGACCTGGGAGTCGATCCTGCCGCCACCAGCCAGCGCCGGGCGCCAGCACTACCTCACGGCGATCAGCAAGGTGGATGAGCAGTTGGTCGAGATCATCGACGTGGAAAAAGTCCTTGCCGAGATCGTGCCCTACAACGCCAAGGTCTCCCGGGAAAAGCTCGAAGACCCAGTGCTCGAACGGGCCCGTGGCCGCGAAGTGCTGTTGGTGGATGACTCCAATGTGGCTTTGTCGCAACTGCGCGACACCCTGGGGCAACTGGGGGTCAAGATGCATATCGCCAGCGATGGCCTCAAGGCGTTGAACATGCTCAAGGCGTGGGCGGACAGCGGTGTGGTGATGACCGACAAACTGTTGATGATCTTCACCGATGCCGAAATGCCCGAGATGGACGGCTACCGCCTGACTACCGAGATCCGTAACGACCCGCGCCTGCGCGGTCTCTATGTGGTGCTGCACACCTCGTTGTCTGGCAGCTTCAACGACTCGATGGTGAAGAAGGTCGGTTGCGACAACTTCCTCTCCAAGTTCCAGCCCGACAAACTGGTGGATGTGGTGCGCCAGCGCCTGATGCTGGATGAAATCCCGGCCTGATCCCCACCCCTGTAGGAGCTGGTTTGCCGGCGATGGCCATGAGTATCTACACAACTCTCTAATACTTCTGGGCTCTGGGCTCTGGGTTTTGGGCTGGTGCAGGGGACATATCCATTGCTGCGGTAACGGCGGCTAATGGTTCCGCTTTTACAGCGGCTCACTTTTGAAGAGTGCAAAAGTAAGCAAAACGCTTTTGCCCCATCACTCGGTGCCTCGCCTAGGCTCGGCATGCCCGCAGTCAGGCATTGCTCCGTGGGCCCGCCGCGATCGGCCATCCATGGCCGTGTCGCGGCTACCCGGGCATCCTGCCGGGGTGCCCACTGCGCAATACCTGTCTGCGGCCATCGTGGTTTAACGGGGCGCCTAAGATCAAAATCACAAGCAAAGCGAGGCGGCCTGACAGCCGACCTGATCGTCGAATCGTGCGCGTACCCCTGTGGGAGCGGGCTTGCTCGCGATGGTCGTTAACGATGACGTTGGGTATCTGACACCCTGTGGCGCTCTTACAGACACCATCGCGAGCAAGCCCGCTCCTACAGGTGATGGCGCCTTGAATGCCCGCGGATATTTTGATTCTGCCAGCGGCCTCGTATAGGGTGACGTTTTTGCTCACAGGAACCCAGGCTCATGCTTCGTCTCAGTGCGTTGTATCGGTACCCCTTGAAGTCAGGCAAGGCAGAAACCTTGGCGCATATCGGCCTGGATAAACTCGGGCTGGACGGGGATCGACGCTGGATGTTGGTGGATGAGGCCAGCGGGCGTTTCCTGACCCAGAGGGCGGTGGCGCAGATGAGCCAGCTGTCGGCACTCTGGAGTGCCAGCGGTGGCCTGACCTTGAGCGGTACCGGTCGGCCCACCCTGGAGGTGGCGTTGCCCGGCGCTGACGCCGAGTTGCGTGGCGTCACCATTTGGCGCGACACCTTGCGAGTTCCCGATGCCGGCGATGAAGCTGCACGCTGGGTCAGCGACTTTATCGGCAAACCGACCCGGCTGGTACAGGTGCCCCTGGAGCGTGCGCGCACCACGGCGGCCGGTTATGGCAAGGATGATGATCAGGTCGCGTTCGCCGACGGTTTCCCGTTGTTGCTGATTGGCCAGGCGTCCCTCGACGATCTGTCGCAGCGCATCGGTCGGCCCATGGAAATGCTGCGCTTTCGCCCCAACCTGGTGATTGAAGGCAGCGAGGCCTTTGCCGAGGATGGCTGGAAGCGTATCCGCATTGGCGATGTGGAGTTGCGGGTGGTCAAGTCCTGTTCCCGTTGCATCCTCACCACCATCGACCCGGCAACCGGTGAGCGCAGTGCTGACCGTCAGCCGCTGGCAACCTTGGAAACCTACCGTAAAGAGCCCGATGGCGTGATGTTCGGCCAGAACCTGGTCAATGACGGGGTTGGCCGCCTGGAAATCGGCATGCCGGTGACGATCCTCGAATAACCCTGGCCCCATGAAAAATGCCCGTCTCATCGAGACGGGCATTTTTTTTACGCATGGGAAAGGCTTAGCCGCGGTATTCGCACAGATAAGCAGTGTCCACGGCCACTTTGAGCTGGAACTTGCTGTCGGCAGGCACATTGAACTGGCTGCCGGCGGCGAAGGTTTCCCAGGCGTCGCTGCCTGGCAACTTGACGGTCAACGCGCCCGAGACCACGTGCATGATTTCCCGCTGGGCCGTGCCGAATTCGTATTCACCCGGTGCCATGACGCCGATGGTCGCCGGGCCTTCCGGGGTACCGAAAGCGATCGACTTGACGGTGCCGTCGAAGTACTCATTGACTTTGAACATGGGTGGATCCTCGAAAAAAGGGGCAAGAAAGGCCGGCCAGTATGCCTTCTACACGGGCAAAATCAACGGCAGCAAGCGTGCCGTGTTACGCGCATCTTCCAGTGCCCGGTGTTGCTGGCCGTTGAACTGCATGCCAGCCAGTTGCAACGCGCCATTGAGCCCCAGCGGCTTGTCCAGGCGCCGGGCCTTGGCGAAGCGTTGCTTGAGGTTCACATGACGCGTCTGGCCAAGCACACTGGCCAAGCTATGGCGCTGCCACTCCAACTCCAGTTGCTGGCGATCGTAGTCGCCCCAACTGGCCCAGCCTTCCAGGCGCGAATGATGCTGGCCCAGCCAGCGTTCGAACAGCGGCCAGACCTCGGTCAGCGGCGCAGCGCTGTCGATATTGGCCTGGCTGATGTGCGTCAACTGGCGGCAGAACGGCGTCAACAGTGGGCGGCGCAACGGCCGCACGAAACGCTGGAAGTGATCCAGCTCGCGGCCTTGACGGTTGACTAGGCTCACGCCGATTTCGATGATTTCCATCTCCGACACGGGCCAGCCGCCTTCATCCGTTGTGGCTTCAAGATCAATAATCAGCCAATGAGGCATCGCAGGTTCCCGTACTCATCCCTTTCTGATGGGGATAGAGCGTAGCCAAGCCTGGTAGTTCCGCCCAGGGCTACTCGATCTGCAGCAATACCTGGCGATTGCGCACCTGATCGCCGGCGGTGACGTGAATGGCCTTGACCACACCGTCGATGCCCGCCTTGAGCGGGTGCTCCATTTTCATGGCTTCGAGTACCAGCAGCAGTTGGCCTTTGCTCACCCTATCGCCTTCGCGCACCTGCGCCAGAATGATGGCCCCGTCCATCGGCGCCTTGACCGTACCGTTGCTGGCTGGCGCTTCACGACTGGCCACGGTTTGCGTCTGATTGCTCACGCACAGGCTGTTGCCGGCGTGCAACAGCCAGAGCTGGGTGCCTTGCAAGTGATAGGCAACCCGTCGCCGAACGCCATTGATGTCCAGGCTGGCCCAGCGCCCGTCGCTGTGGCGGATGTGTATATCGATGTTGGCGACTTGCACATGATCGTCCGCCAATAGCCGCACGCTGACCTCGTGACGGTGTTCATCGATGCCCAGGCGGTAGGTCCAGGGCACGTTGGCGTTGTTGCGCCAGCCCGCCAGGGCCGGGCGATGCACTGCCGCGCTGTGCCGATAGAACAGGGCGGCGGCCAGTGCCAGCGCTTCTTCGCTGATGGCGGGGCGGGCAATATCGCTGAAATGTTCGGCGATAAACCCGGTGCTGAAATCTGCCGCGACAAACTGTGGATGCTGGAGCAGGTCCGCCAGTAACCGCTGATTGCTGGGAACCCCCAGCAACACGCAGTCCTGCACCGCGCGCAGCAGCTTGCGCCGCGCCTCTTCGCGAGTGGCGCCATGGGCGATGATCTTGCCCAGCATTGGGTCATAGAACGGGCTGATGCGCTGCGGGGCCTGCAAGCCATGGTCGACCCTGACGCCGGCCGCCGGCTCCCAGCGCAGTACCTCGCCGGTTTGTGGCAAGAAACCCTGGGCCGGGTCCTCGGCGTACAGTCGCACCTCCATGGCATGGCCGGTCAGCGTCACCTGCTCCTGGCGCAACGGCAGGGGTAGGCCGGCGGCGATTTGCAGTTGCCAATCCACCAGGTCCAGGCCGGTGATCAGTTCGGTGACCGGGTGCTCCACCTGCAGGCGGGTGTTCATTTCCAGGAAATAGAACTGCCCGTTCTGGTCCAGCAGGAACTCCACGGTGCCAGCACCGACATACTCCACCGCGCGCCCGGCCTTGAGCGCCGCCTCGCCCATGGCCTGGCGCAGCTCGGCGGTCATGACCGGGCAGGGTGCTTCTTCGATGACCTTCTGATGGCGGCGCTGCACCGAGCAATCGCGCTCGCCCAGGTAGATCAGGTTGCCGTGGGCGTCGCCGAACAGCTGGATTTCCACATGGCGTGGCGCAATCAACGCCTGCTCCAGAATCAGCTCGTCGCTGCCAAACGCGTTCAGGGCTTCGGAGCGTGCGGTGTGCAACTGTTCTAGTAGTTGCGCAGGTGTATGCACCAGGCGCATGCCGCGTCCGCCGCCGCCGGCACTGGCCTTGATCATCAACGGGTAGCCGATGCGCTCGGCTTCGTTTTGCAGGGTGGCGTCGTCTTGTGCGCTGCCCTGATAGCCGGCAATGCACGGCACACCCGCGGCGAGCATGGCGATTTTCGACAGGCGCTTGCTGCCCATCAATTCGATGGCGTGGGCGCTGGGGCCGATGAATACCAGGCCGGCGGCGATGCAGGCCTTGGCGAACTCGGGGTTTTCCGAGAGAAAGCCATAACCGGGGTGGACCGCATCGGCGCCGGTGAGGCGCGCGGCGTCGAGGATCGCCTGAATGTTCAGGTAGGACTGCTGCACCGGGGCAGGGCCGATGTTGACGGCTTCGTCGGCCATGCGGACGTGCAGGGCGTTGGCGTCGGCCTCGCTATAGACTGCCACGGTGCGGTAGCCCAGGGCCTGGGCGGTGCGCTGGATCCGGCAGGCGATTTCGCCGCGGTTGGCGATCAGTATTTTATTGAAACTGGGCATGTTCGGTCCCTGTTTGATTGGTTGCGCAGGTGCGGGCTCCCACAGGTGATGTGGCGTTTTCAAGATCAACTCACCCACCTGGCCTTGCGCTTCTCGACAAACGCCCGCGTTCCCTCAATTCCTTCTTCCCCGGTCACCGCCTCGGCAAACCAATCGGCAGCCTGGTCCAGCAGCAGTTCCAACGGCTGATCCAGACTCTGGAGCAACAACGCCTTGGTCCGGGCATTGGCACGCGGCGCACAACGCAACACCTGGCCCAACACCTCATCCAGGCGCTGCGCCAACCCCTGGGGATCATGCTCGACAAAATGCACCACCCCCAGGCGATGCGCCTCGACCCCGTCAAACCGCGCCGCCGTCAACGCCAGGCGCCGGGCCTGTGTCAGGCCGATACGCTGCACCACAAAGGGTGCGATCTGTGCCGGCAACACGCCGAGGCTGGTTTCCGGCAAGCCGAACTGCGCCTGGTGATCGGCAATCGCAATGTCACTAACGCACGCCAGGCCAAAACCACCGCCCAACACCGCACCCTGCAACACCACGATCACCACCTGCGGCAATGCCTGGACCTCTTGCAGCAGCGCACCAAACACCCGGTTCAGATCTCGCAAGCCCTCGCGGCTGCTCGCACGGCTCATGTCCTTTACATCGCCGCCGGCACAGAAGTGCCCACCGGCGCCACTGATCACCAGCGCCCGCACGTGCTCGTCACCCGCAACATCCGCCAGCACCGCGCGCAGTTCGCTGACCATCTGCAAACTCATGGCATTGCGGCTCTGCGGGCGATTGAGGGTGATGTGCAGCACGCCGTTGTGCGGCTCCAGCATCAGCGTCTCGCAGGTATTCACGACTTTTTACCCGGCAGCGTGCCCATCAGTTTGCAGATGATCCCCAGCATGATTTCGTCGGCACCGCCGCCAATCGACACCAGGCGCACATCGCGATAGGCGCGGGCCACCGGGTTGTCCCACATAAAACCCATGCCGCCCCAGTATTGCAGGCAACTGTCGCTGACTTCACGGCCCAGGCGCCCGGCCTTGAGCTTGGCCATCGAGGCCAGCCGCGTCACGTCCTGGCCCTTGATGTATTGCTCGGTCGCCTGGTAGACCAGCGCACGCAGGCATTCGATCTCGGTGGACAGTTCGGCCAGGCGAAAGTGGATCACCTGGTTGTCGATCAAGGCCTTGCCGAAGGTCTGGCGCTCCTTGCAGTAGGCGATGGTGCTGTCGATGCACGATTCCAGGCCCTTGATCATATTGGCTGCGCCAAACAGCCGTTCCTCCTGGAATTGCAGCATCTGCATCATGAACCCCGCGCCTTCATGGCCGATGCGGTTGCGCTGGGGGATGCGCACATCATCGAAAAACACCTGGGCAGTTTCCGAGCTGTGCATGCCGAGCTTTTCCAGGGGCGGGCTGACGCTGATACCGGGGGTGTTCATCGGCACCATGATCAGTGACTTGTTGATATGCGGCTTGCCGTCCGAGGTGTTGGCCAGCAGGCAGATAAAATCGGCACTGGGGGAGTTGGTGATCCACATCTTGCTGCCGTTGATCACGTAGTCGTCGCCATCCTTGCGCGCGTGGGTTTTCAAGCCCGCCACGTCGGAGCCGGCGCCGGTTTCCGAGACGCCGATGCAGCCCACTTGTTCGCCGCTGATGGCCGGGCGCAGGAATTCCTCGCGCAACTCATCGGAGCCAAAACGTGCGAGGGCCGGGGTACACATATCGGTCTGCACGCCGATGGACATCGGGATACCGCCGCAATGGATGGTGCCGAACTCTTCGGCGGCGACAATCGAGTAGCTGTAATCCAGGCCCATGCCGCCGAACTTCTCGGGCTTGGAGATGCCCAGCAGGCCGAGGTCGCCGGCCTTGCGGAAAATCTCGTGGATCGGGAAGCGCCCGGCTTTTTCCCATGCGTCGACATGGGGGTTGATCTCGCGGTCGACAAAAGCCCGTATGGTACGACGCAGCTCTTCGTGTTCCTGGGTGAAGATCATTTTTATTGTTCTCCTGATCGTTAAAAGCGCGCGGCGCCGAAGCTGTTGGGTTGCAATTGGCGCACCTGGGCCTCTTGGCAGATATCCAGCAGGTAACCCAGCAAGGTGCGGGTGTCCCGTGGGTCAATCAGCCCGTCGTCCCACAGGTTGGCGCTGCCATACAGGGCCGTGGACTGGCTATCGAGTTTCTGTGCGGTGACCTGTTCGAGCATGTCGAGCATCTTGGGATCGGGCACCAGGCCGTCTTTCAATTGCTTGGCCTCGGTGACAATGCGCAGCACTTTGCCGGCCTGGGCGCCGCCCATCACGGCGGTGCGGCTGTTGGGCCAGGCAAAGATAAAGCGCGGGTCCAGGCCGCGGCCGCACATCGCATAGTTGCCGGCGCCGTAGGATCCGCCGACCACCACAGTCAGCTTGGGCACGCGGGCATTGGCCACCGCCTGGATCATCTTCGCGCCGTGCTTGATCACCCCTTGTTGTTCGGATTCGGTGCCGACCATAAAACCGGTGGTGTTGTGGAAGAACAGCAGCGGGGTCTGGCTCTGGTCGCACAGCTGGATAAACTGCGCGGCCTTGCTCGCGCCCTTGGGGGTGATTGGGCCGTTGTTGCCGATAAACCCGCAGGCGCGGCCCTGGATCTGCAAGTGGCCGCAGACGGTGTGGGGATCGTATTCGCCCTTGAATTCGAGAAAGTTGGAGCCGTCGGCGATGCGCGCGATGATTTCTCGTACGTCGTAGGGCTTTTTCGGGTCGTCGGGGATCAGGCCCAGCAACTCTTCAATCGGATACAACGGCTCAGCGTAGGCCCGCACCGGCTGGGGCGGCAGCCGATCGTCCCACGGCAATAGGCTGACAATCTCGCGCACGATGCGCACGCCATCGGCATCATTTTGCGCCAGGTATTCGGCGGTGCCGGCGGTTTGCGCATGCATCTGGGCGCCGCCCAGCTCTTCATCCGTCGCCACTTCACCAGTGGCCGCCTTGAGCAACGGTGGGCCGGCCAGAAACAGCTTGGCTTTGCCGCGCACTACCACCACGTAATCCGAAAGTCCTGGCTGATAGGCACCGCCAGCGGTGGCCGAACCGTGGACTACGGTGATCTGCGGCAGGCCCATGGCCGACATCCGTGCCTGGTTGGCAAAGCTGCGCGCACCTTCGACGAAAATCTCGGCGGCGTAGTTGAGGTTGGCGCCGCCGCTTTCGGCCAGCGTCACCACCGGCAGTTTGTTTTCCATGGCGATCTGTTGCAGGCGCAGGGATTTTTTCAGGCCCGATGGCGAGATCGTCCCACCCTTGATCGCACTGTTATTGGCCACCACCAGCATGCGCACGCCGCTGACATAGCCAATACCGGCAATCAAGCCGCCACCGGCGGCGCTGCCGTCCTTGTCATCGTGCAATTTGTAGCCGGCCAGGCTCGCCAGTTCGAGGAAGGGCGCGCCGGGGTCTAGCAACAGGTTCAGGCGTTCGCGGGGCAGCAGTTGGCCGCGTTTGTCGAACTTGCCCTTGGCTTCGGCGGCCTTGTCCAACAGGTTCTGTTCCAGTTGGCGCAAGTGGTTGATGGCCGTGAGCATGGCCTCGCGGTTCTGTGCGAACTGCGGGTGGTGGGCGTCGAGTAGCGAGTCGATGACCGGCATGGTTTATTGGCCCTCCTTGAGCACATCTGGCAGGTAGGCGCGGTGAAAACCATTGAAGGATGGGCTCGGCGGTTGGGCCTTGTGCAGCGGCCAGGCGCGGCTGCCCAGGCTGGCGGCGCCGTCGATGCGCAAGGTGCTGCCGCTGACGAACGCGGCGGCGGGGCTGAGCAGGAACACAATCGCTGCGCTGACTTCCGATTCGGTGCCAATGCGCTTGAGCGGTACATGCTCGCGCAGGGTCGGGATCACGGCCTTGAACGCACCTTCGTAGGTGTCCATGCCGCTGGAGGCGATCCAGCCTGGCGCCACGGCGTTGACCCGCACCCCGGCGTAGCCCCACTCGAACGCGGCGGTCTTGGTGAAGTTGTCCATCCCCGAGCGCGCCGCGCCGGAGTGGCCCATGCCAGGCATGCCGCCCCACATATCGGCCAGCATGTTGACGATGGTGCCGCCGTGCTTGCTCATCGATTGATTGAACACTTCCCGCGCCATCAGGAAACCGCCCACCAGGTTGGTGCGCAGCACCGTTTCAAAGCCTTTTTGATTGATCGACGCCAGGGGCGAGGGGTATTGGCCACCGGCGTTGTTCACCAGGCCGTGGATTGGCCCGTGTGCTTCGATGATCTGGCTGACCAGCGCCTTGACCGCTTCTTCATCGCGAATATCGCAGGCCTGCCAACTGGCGCGGCCACCGTCATCGCTGATCTCCTGGGCGACACCTTGGAGTTTTTCCGGCTTGCGCCCCACCAGCACCACATGGGCGCCGAGGGCTGCCAGTTCATGGGCGGTGCAGCGGCCGATGCCACTGCCGCCACCGGTGACGATAATGGTCTGCCCCAGGAACAGGTCGGCTTTGAAGATCGAGTCGAAGGCCACGGCGAGAGTCCCTTAGTTGAGTTGATCGGCGAGGTGGCGGGGCACGGCAATCGGTATTTCCAGCAGTTGCTGGGCGAAGGCCTTGCCCTGTGGGTCGATGCGCAGGCTGGCGATACCGCCGCCGCCCAGGGCATTTTCGAGGAGGAAATTGAGGCTGTGGCTGCCGGGCAGGTACCAGCGTTCCACGCGCCCATGCAGTGGGTCGAGGACGTGGCTCATCCAGTCGACGATCACCTCGGGCGTCAACGCCTCAGCGATCCATGGCAAGTATTCGGGGCGGCGTGCGATTACCCCGATATTGCTGTGATTGCCCTTGTCACCGGAGCGCGCCACGGCCAGTTTGACCAAGGGCACGCTGGCATCGGCGCGGCCTTCGGGCTTGGGCGGGTCGAGCGGTGTGTGGGGCGTGCCCAGGGCCGCTGTGGCAGGCAGTTCGCAGGGGTGGGACTGGCCCTGGAAGTCGACGCTCAAGGTGCAGGCGCGCTTATCGATCAGGAACGAAAACAGGCGGATCAGCGGATACACGGTGGGTCTGCCGCCAACGATGCCGGTCAGGCCCGGCGCCATGCCGGTGGCGGCCTGGGCAATTTCCCGGGCGAACAGCACCAGTGCTTGTTTGCTCGGGTGACGCACCGCCAGTTTGAGCACCACCTCGCGGCAATCCTGGCGCCGGGCGTGGGCGCCGTAGGTGGCTTCGCTGCCGAGCAATTCAATATTGACCTCGGTGTAGGGCGCCCAGCCGCGCTGGCTGAACAGTTGCGAGGTTTTGTTGATGATCGCCTGGCTGACCCGCTCGGCCTTGGCCACCGCATCCATGCCGGCCAGCAGGCAACTGGCGGTGCAGCGAAAACCGTCGGGGTAGGTGGCACTGACTTTGTACTGATCGGTCGGCGCCAGGCCTTTAGCGCCGTGCAGGCGCACGCGGTTTTCGCCTTGTTGCTCCAGTGTGACCTGGCTGAAGTCGCAGATCACATCCGGCAGCAAATAGGCGCGGGGGTCGCCAATTTCATACAGCAGTTGTTCGGCGACGCTCAGTTCGCTGATCAACCCGCCTGTGCCCGGTGCCTTGCTGACGGTGAACTGGCCGTCGGCGCTGACGTCGACAATCGGGAAGCCGATGTGCTCGTAGTCCGGCACCTCGCGCCAATCGGTGAAGTTACCGCCGGTGCACTGCGCGCCGCATTCGATGATATGCCCGGCCAGCGCGGCCTGGGCCAGTCGGTCGTAGTCCTGCCACGACCAGTTGAACTCATGCACCAGGGCCGCGCTGACCACCGCGCTGTCCACTACGCGCCCGGTGATGACGATATCGGCGCCCAGTTGCAGGGCCTGGACGATGCCCGGCGCGCCGAGGTAGGCATTGGTCGACACACACATCGCCGGCAACGGCGCGCCGCTGAACATATCGCTGATGCCCTGCAGTTGCTTGAACTGCGGTTGCAGGTCGTCGCCCAGCACCACGGCGATTTTCAGCGGCACCCGTGCCTGGTCGCAGACAGCCTGCAATGCCGCGGCGCAGGCCTGGGGGTGGATGCCGCCGGCGTTACTGATCACGCGGATGCCCTGGCGCTGGATATCGGCGAGCAATGGCGCAAGCACTTCGACAAAGTCCGTCGCGTAGCCGGCCTGGGGATCCTTCATCCGCGCCCCGGCGAGGATCGACAGGGTGACCTCCGCCAGGTAGTCGAACACCAGGTAATCCAGGGTGCCGCCGTGCACCAACTGCGCGGCGGCGGTGCAGGTGTCGCCCCAGAATGCACTGGCGCAGCCGATACGAACGGTCTTGTCCATGGGACGTCCTTCTCTGGAAAATCGCTGGGTCGAGACTACCAAGCAAGCGCTTGGTTTGTAAACTCTGCTCATAACTTTTGCCCAAGCGCTTGCTTGGGTGGCTGTCACGGCCTAAATTGCCGGCCATGACGCAATCAAAGTAGTTGAGGAGAGCAGCATGGATGAGCAAAAAGCCCTGGAGGTGATGCGCACCATGGTGGACGGCGGGCAACTGACCGACCCCGACAGCGCCCGGGGCAAGCTGCTGCAGACCGCGGCTCACCTGTTTCGCAACAAGGGCTTTGAACGCACCACCGTGCGTGACCTGGCCAGTGCCGTGGGGATCCAGTCCGGCAGCATCTTTCATCACTTCAAGAGCAAGGATGAAATCCTGCGGGCGGTGATGGAAGAAACCATCCACTACAACACCGCGCTGATGCACGCCTCCCTGGCCGAAGCGAGCAACGTACGCGAGCGGGTGCTGGCGCTGATTCGCTGTGAGTTGCAGTCGATCATGGGCGGCAGCGGCGAAGCCATGGCCGTGCTGGTGTATGAATGGCGTTCGCTGTCGGCAGAAGGGCAGGCCCAGGTGCTGGCGTTGCGTGATGTCTACGAAGATATCTGGCTGCAGGTGCTGGGCGAGGCCAAGCAGGCGGGTTATATCAAGGGCGATGTGTTTATCACCCGGCGTTTTCTGACCGGGGCGTTGTCCTGGACCACGACCTGGTTTCGCGCCCAGGGCAGCATGACCCTCGAACAATTGGCTGATGAGGCGTTGCTGATGGTTCTCAAGGCTGATTAGGCCTGGAGTGCAAGCCATTTATTGTCGGGTCGAAAGTTGTCTCTCCAGACAAAAACGCCTAGCTTAGCGAGATTCAGATTTGAACGGTGCGTGCCTGATGTTTTCGCCATTGCGGCTGGCTGCGGGACTTACAGTATTGGCAATGGGCACCCTGTGGCAGGCGCAAGTTTCGGCGGCCCAGTTGGTGCGGATCGGTGCCGCGCATTTTCCGCCGTACACCGTGCGCCCGGAGCAGGGCGCCGACACCGGATTGCTGCCGCAACTGCTGGAGGCGCTGAATCGTGCGCAGACCGAGTACCAGTTCGTACTGGTGCCGACGTCCATCCCCCGGCGTTTTCGTGATTTCGAACAAGGCCGGGTCGACATGGCTATCTTCGAGAACCCGCAGTGGGGGTGGCAGGATATTCCCCATACCAGCGTCGACATGGGCCTGGAGGACGCCGAAATTTTTGTTGCCCAGCGCCAGTCCGGTCGCGACCAGGGGTATTTCGCTGAACTCAAGGGCAAGCGCCTGGCAGTGTTCAGCGGCTACCACTACGCCTTTGCCAGCTTCAACCCCGACCCCAAGGCCATGGCCGCGCAGTTCAATGCCACGTTGACCTATTCCCATGACAGCAACTTGCTGATGGTGACCCGTGGCCGTGCGGATATTGCCCTGGTGACGCGCTCCTACCTCAGCGACTTCATGGTGCGCAATGCCGACACTGCCGGGCAGTTCCTGGTGTCCGAACGCATTGACCAGGTCTACCACCACTACGCATTGCTACGGCCCAAGGCCGCGATCAGTGGCCCGGCGTTTGCCGAGTTGCTCAAGGGCCTGCGCGACAGTGGCGAGTTGCTGAAGATCTTCGAACCGTACCGCATTGATGTGCTGCCGGTAGCGGATGCGCCCTGATCCCGGTAACGGCGCTTAAATTTTTGCTGTTGGCTCACGTCACTTCGTCTAACTGTCGACGATTACCGTGAGCCCCTTCCATGCCTAATCCCAATGATTTGTCAGTCCTGCCACTTCCGGCAGGGCCCACCCTGAACGCAGACGAAAGCGATAGCCGCCTGACCCTGACCCTTGCAGGCCAGCCGTTGGTGCGCCTGCGCCTGGAGCGCGGCGATGCACTGGACGTGTATCTGCAAAACCCCGCTGAGGTTCCTTCGGTGCAAGCCTTGTGGGCGGCGTGTTACTGGCTGTTTGCCCGGGAACCCGAGCGCCAGCAACTGACCTGGCACCTGGAGCACACCCCTGACGAGGCCCTGCGCAGCGGCCTGCTGCTGGCCACCGACGTGGTGGGGCAGTTGCGTTGCGAGCGCACCCTGTTCTGGCAATTGCCGCAGCCGTGGTTGGGCCAGCCGTTGAATGATGCCTATCCGCAACAGATGATTATCAGCAACGGCAAGCGCCATCCGGTGCGTGCGCCCAAGCCGCGCGGTGAAGTCTATCGACGTTTCGATGCACGCCTGGGTGCGTGGATCTCACTGCGCACGCTGGAGATCGATGTCGACCTGGCTCGCTTCAATCGCTGGCAGAACAGCGCGCGTGTCGCCAACTTCTGGCAGGAAAGCGGCAGCCTGGAGCAGCATCGCGACTACTTGACGAAGCTGGACGCCGACCCGCATACCCTGACGCTGATCGGCTGTCTCGACGATGAGCCCTTTGCCTATTTTGAGGCGTATTGGGCCAAGGAAGACCGCATCGCGCCGTTCTATGATGCGGACGATTACGACCGGGGTATCCATATGCTGGTGGGGGAGGAGCATCATCGTGGGCCGCACAAGGTTGCCAGCTGGCTGTCGGCGCTGGTGCACTACCTGTTCCTCGACGACCCGCGCACCCAGCGCGTGGTGGCGGAACCGCGAGCCGACAATGCGAAGATGATCGGGCATATGCAGAACCAGTGTTTCCACTGCGAGAAGGAATTCGATTTCCCCCACAAGCGTGCGGCGCTGATGATCCTGGGGCGGGAGCGGTTTTTTGAGCGGTGTGGGTTGGTCTGAGCGCTACAGGGCAACGAATATCAAATGTGAGAGCGGGCTTGCTCGCGAAGGCGGTTTGTCAGTCAATTGATTCGTTGGCTGATACACCGCCTTCGCGAGCAAGCCCGCTCCCACACGCGTGGTGTTCAGACGCGTCGGGCAAAGGTATCGCTATGCGTCCCCGAAACCTTACGGCAGTGCACCAACGCATCGCGGATCATGAAGTTGACCAGGGTCGGCGACACGCCCAGTTCCTTGGCAATGTCCTTCTGCGGCACGCCATGCAGGCGGTACATCTCGAACGCGTAGCGCGTGCGCTGGGGCAACTCGGTCAGGGCGTCGGCGATGTTTTCCAGGGTGGAAAAATTGATATGCGAGGTTTCGGGTGAAGCGCCATGAATAACCACATTCAAGCCTTCCTCTTCCGTCCCGGAGTATTTCAGTTCCAGGGCCTGTTTACGGTAGTGGTCGATAGCCAGGTTGCGCACGATCTGGAACAGATAGCTCAGTTGCGCCTTGAACGATGAGGTGATCTGCGGTGCCGATTGCAGTCTGAAGTAGGCGTCCTGCACCACGTCTTCGGCGCGGGAACGGCAGCCGGTAATGCGCGCCGCGATCTTGACCAGGATCAGTCGATTATCGACAAACGCCTGGAGTAACGGTGAATCGCACCTGCTTGTGGATACTTGTTCCGTCATGGAAATCACCTTGCTGCAATAAGGTTTTAGTGGAGGGCATCCCTGCTGAGGCCTCCTACATATCGGGCAACAAATTATTCTTAATGATAATGATTGTCAAATGAGAAGTAGGATTAATCTTATTCCGAAATATAAATTGTGAGGTGCTTCTCTTTGTGTGTGGGCCTGGGCCTGCTGACTAATTATTTTGTCGGGCCATCCGTTCTCATTGGTGACAGGCCAGCCAGCACGCCGGCCAAGGATTTGCACCCGGAGGAGGACGACATGCGTTTGTATCGCGAGAACCCAGCGTTCCAGGCAAGGGTGGTCTGAGATGAGCACATCGACCCGCAGGCACCATGGTGCTGCGCGACGAGCGGCCCTGGCGACCGGCTGAACACGTCGCCACGCGCCCACGCCCTCTATCCCCGATTTCCCCGTAAGCCGATTTCAGGCAGGAACCCCTCATGATGGACGCCTTCGAACTTCCCCGCACTCTGGTCCAGTCCCTCCAGCGCCGTGCCGCGCAGACCCCGGACCAAGTGGCCCTGCGCTTTCTGGCCGAGTCTGCCGACGACACCGTAGTGCTCAGCTACCGTGACCTGGACCTGCGCGCCCGCACCATCGCCGCCGCCCTGCAGGCCTCGGCCGGGCTGGGCGAGCGTGCGGTGCTGCTGTTCCCCAGCGGCCCGGATTATGTCGCGGCGTTTTTTGGCTGCCTGTACGCCGGGGTCATCGCGGTACCGGCCTATCCGCCGGAGTCGACCCGTCGCCATCACCAGGAGCGGTTGCTGTCGATCATTGCCGATGCCGAGCCAAGGCTGTTGCTGACCAGTAGCGGTTTGCGCGACTCGCTGGGGCAGATCCAGGAGGCGCCACCCTTGCTCTGCGTGGATGAGTTGCACAGTGACATTGCCGCAGGCTGGGTCGCACCAAACCTGCAAGATGACGACATCGCCTTCCTGCAATACACCTCCGGTTCCACCGCCTTACCAAAGGGCGTGCAAGTCACCCACGGCAACCTGGTGGCCAACGAACTGCTGATCCGCCGTGGCTTTGGCATCGACCTCAACCCCGATGACGTGATTGTCAGCTGGCTGCCGCTGTACCACGACATGGGCCTGATTGGCGGCCTGCTGCAACCGATCTTCAGTGGCGTGCCGTGCGTGCTGATGTCGCCGGGGTACTTCCTCGGCCGGCCCTTGCGCTGGCTGGAAGCGATCAGCCAATACCGCGGGACCATCAGCGGTGGCCCGGACTTCGCCTACCGCCTGTGCAGTGAGCGGGTCAGCGACTCGGCCCTTGCGCGCCTCGACCTGAGTCATTGGCGCGTGGCTTATTCCGGCTCCGAGCCGATCCGCCTGGACACCCTGGAGCGTTTCGCCGAGAAATTCGCCGGCTGTGGCTTTACCCCGAACAACTTCTTTGCCTCCTACGGGCTGGCCGAGGCGACTTTGTTTGTCGCCGGCGGCACCCGTGGCCAGGGCATACCGGCCTTGCGTGTGGACGAACAGGCGCTGGCCGCCAACCGGGCGGAGCCGGGGCAGGGCAGTGCGATCATGAGCTGCGGCACCCGCCAGCCCGAGCATGGGGTGCTGATCGTCGAGCCCCATACCCTGGCTGAACTGGCCGACAACTGCGTCGGCGAAATCTGGGCCACCGGCCCGAGCATTGCCCACGGCTACTGGCGCAACCCCGAAGCCACGGCCAAGACCTTCGTGCAGCATGCCGGTCGCACCTGGCTGCGCACTGGAGACCTGGGCTTTATGCGCGACGGCGAGGTGTTTATCACCGGGCGCCTCAAGGACCTGCTGATCGTGCGTGGCCATAACCTGTACCCGCAGGACATCGAGCAAACCGTCGAGCGCGAAGTGGAAGTGGTGCGCAAGGGCCGTGTCGCGGCGTTTGCGGTGAATGACCAGGGCCTGGAAGGGATTGGCATTGCCGCAGAGATCAGCCGCAGCGTGCAGAAGATCCTGCCGCCCGAAGCCCTGATCAAGGCCATCCGCCAGGCGGTGGCCGAGGCCTATCAAGAGGCGCCGTGCGTGGTGGTGCTGCTTAACCCCGGCGCGCTGCCGAAAACCTCCAGTGGCAAGGTCCAGCGTTCGGCCTGCCGCACTCGCCTGGCCGATGGCAGCCTCGACAGCTACGCGCAGTTCCCCGACCTGCAGGTGCAGGCGGGTGATGAGGCCTTGGTGTCAGGGCTGCAACAGCAGATCGCCGCGATCTGGTGTGAGCAGTTGCAGGTGGAACAGGTGGCTGGTGATGATCACTTCTTCTTGCTCGGCGGCAACTCCATCAGTGCCACCCAGGTGGTTGCCCGCCTGCGCGAGGTCCTGGGTCTGGAGCTCAATCTGCGCCTGTTGTTCGAGGCCCCGGTGCTGGCTGATTTTGCCGCCAGCGTCGGGCAATTGCAGCAGGACGGTGGTGTGGCCCAGGGCGCAATCAGCACCTTGTCACGCCAGCAGGATATGCCGCAATCCCTGGCGCAGAACCGCCTGTGGATCACCTGGCAGTTGGACCGACAGAGCAGCGCCTACACCATCCCCGGTGCATTGCGCCTGCGCGGCGAGCTGGATGAAGACGCGCTGCATGCAAGCTTCGCGCAACTGATCCAGCGCCACGAAGCGCTGCGTACGCGTTTTTATGAGCGCGACGGCCAGGGCATGCAGTGTGTCGATGCCCAGCGCGAGTTTGCCGTGCAAGTCATCGACCTGCGCGACTTGCCCGTGGCCGAGCGCGAAGCCCGCGCCGCACAGGTCCGCGAGGACGAGGCACGCACCCAGTTCGACCTGGAGCAGGGCCCGCTGCTGTGGGTCACGCTAGTTCGCCTGGACGATGAGGATCACCAGTTGCTGGTGACGATGCACCACATCATCGCTGACGGCTGGTCGCTGAATGTATTGATCGATGAATTCTCGCGCCTCTACGCCGCCGCGTCCCAAGGCCAGGCCATCGAGTTACCAGCCCTGGCCGTGCAGTACGCCGACTACGGCAGTTGGCAGCGCCAATGGCTGGCCGAAGGCGAAGGCCAGCGCCAATTGGCCTACTGGCAGCAGCAACTGGGTGACGAACATCCCACCCTGAGCCTGGCCACCGATCACCCGCGTTCGACCCAGCAACGGCACAGCGCTTCGCGCTACAGCGTGCGTCTGGATGCGGATCTCGGCGCAGCCATCCGCCAGACTGCCCAGGCCCACCAGGCCACGCCATTCGTACTGTTACTGGCGGCATTCCAGAGCCTGTTGCACCGCTACAGCGGCCAGCGCGATATCCGCATCGGCGTGCCCAACGCCAACCGTGGGCGTCACGAAACCCAGGGCCTGATCGGCTTCTTTATCAACACCTTGGTGCTGCGCGCCGAGGTGGATGCGCGCCTGCCGTTCAGCGAGCTGCTGGCGGCGACCCGCCTGACGGCCACCGAGGCCCAGGCCCATCAGGACTTGCCGTTCGAGCAACTGCTGGAAGCTTTCCCGCAGGCGCGCGAACAGGGCCTGTTCCAGGTCATGTTCAACCACCAGCAGCGCGACCTTAGCGCCTTGCGCCGCCTGCCGGGCCTGCTCGCTGAGGAGTTGCCATGGCATAGCCGCGAAGCCAAGTTCGACCTGCAACTGCACAGCGAAGAAGACCGCAATGGGCGCCTGAACCTGTCATTCGACTACGCCGACGAACTGTTCGACGCCAGTACTATCCAGCGTCTGGCCGCGCATTTGGTCAGCCTGTTGCAGGCCGTCTGCGCGCAACCACAGCAGGCTCTGGGCGATATCCCGCTGCTGAGCGCCAACGAGCATGCCCAGCAACGCACCTGGAGCGAGGCACCGTGCGCACCGGCGCAGCGCCTGGTGCCGGAGCAGCTCAACCAGCATAACGACGAGCGCACCGCCCTGGTCTGGCAGGACGCCAGCCTGACCTTTGCCCAACTGCACACCCAGGCCAACCGCCTGGCCCATTACCTGCGTGACAAAGGTGTCGGCCCGGACGTGTGCGTGGCGATTGCTGCCGAGCGTTCGCCACAACTGCTGGTCGGCTTGCTGGCAATTCTCAAGGCCGGTGGCGCCTACGTGCCGCTGGACCCGGACTACCCGGCCGACCGCCTGGCCTACATGCTGGCCGACAGCGGCGTGCAATTGCTGCTGACCCAGACCTCTCTGTTGGCGCAGTTGCCAGCGCCTGAGGGCGTGTCGGTAATCGCCATGGACAGCCTCAAGCTCGACAGCTGGCCGACCCAGGCGCCGGGCCTGCACCTCAATGGCGACAACCTCGCCTATGTGATCTACACCTCGGGTTCCACCGGCCAGCCCAAGGGCGTGGGCAACACCCATGGCGCCCTGGCGGAGCGTTTGCAATGGATGCAGGCCACCTACTCGTTGGATGAAAGCGATGTGCTGATGCAAAAGGCACCGATCAGTTTCGACGTGTCGGTGTGGGAATGCTTCTGGCCGCTGATCACCGGTTGCCGCCTGGTACTGGCCGGCCCCGGCGAGCATCGTGACCCTCATCGCATTGCGCAGTTGGTGCAGGAACATGGGGTCACCACCCTGCATTTTGTGCCGCCACTGTTGCAGCTGTTTGTCGATGAGCCGCTGGCGGCCGAGTGCAGCAGCCTGCGCCGGGTGTTCTCCGGTGGCGAAGCGTTGCCCGCCGAGTTGCGCAATCGGGTCCTGGCGCAACTGCCAGCGGTGCAATTGCACAACCGCTATGGCCCGACCGAAACTGCGATCAACGTCACTCATTGGCACTGTCAGCGCGCAGATGGAGAGCGCTCACCGATTGGCCGGCCGCTGGGCAACGTGATTTGCAGGGTGCTGGACGAGCAACTCAACCTGTTGCCGGCAGGTGTGCCGGGCGAGCTGTGCATCGGCGGGATTGGCCTGGCGCGTGGTTATCTGGGGCGTGCAGGGCTGACGGCCGAGCGCTTTGTCGCCGACCCACTGGGCGCGGCGGGCGCACGCCTGTACCGCACCGGCGACCGCGTGCGCTGGGCTGCCGATGGCGTGCTGGAGTACCTCGGGCGCCTGGACCAGCAGGTCAAGCTGCGCGGCTTTCGCGTCGAGCCGGAAGAAATCGAGGCGCGGCTGTTGGCCCAAGACGGCATTGCCCAGGCGGTGGTGCTGATCCGCGACACCGCTGGCGGTGCGCAGTTGATCGGTTACTACACCGCCAGCGGCGAGCAGGCTGAGCAGGACGTGAAAGCCGCCCTGGCCGCCGAGTTGCCGGAGTACATGGTGCCGGCGCAACTGATACAACTCGATGTCATGCCGCTGAGCCCCAGCGGCAAGGTGGATCGTCGTGCCTTGCCGGAACCGGTGTGGCAGGTGCGTGAGCATGTGGAGCCGCACACCGCGCTGGAACAGCAAATCGCCGGGATCTGGCGCACGGTGTTGGGTGTGCCGCGTATCGGTCTGCGCGACGATTTCTTCGCCCTTGGCGGCCACTCGCTGCTGGCCACGCAAATCATCTCCCGCACACGCCAGGCCTGTGATGTGGAGCTACCGCTGCGCACCTTGTTCGAAGCCAGCGAGTTGGGGGATTTTGCCGAGCAGGTCCGCGAGATCCAGGCCAGCGGCCGGCGTAACCAGCAGACCGCGATTGGCAAGGTCGATCGCCGCCAGCCGGTGCCACTGTCCTATTCCCAGCAGCGCATGTGGTTCCTCTGGCAAATGGAGCCGGACAGCCCGGCCTATAACGTGGGTGGCATGGCACGCTTGCGCGGGGTGCTGGATGTGGGGCGTTTCGAGGCGGCGTTGCAAGCCTTGATCATGCGTCATGAAACCTTGCGGACCACGTTCCCGAGTATCGATGGCGTGGCCCAGCAGAAAGTCGCCGCGCAAAGCAGCGTGCGCATGAGCTGGCAGGATTTTTCGGCCCTGAACGAGGCCGAGCGCCAACTGCGTCTGCAGCAACTGGCCGACCAGGAAGCCCACAGCCCGTTCAACCTGGAAACCGGGCCGTTGCTGCGCGCCTGCCTGGTCAAGGCTGGTGACCAGGAGCATTACCTGGTGCTGACCCTGCACCATATCGTCACCGAAGGCTGGGCCATGGACATCTTTGCCCGTGAACTCAGCGCGCTGTATGAAGCCTTTATCGATGAGCGTGAGTCGCCGCTCGAACCCCTGCCGGTGCAGTACCTGGACTACAGCGTGTGGCAACGCCAATGGCTGGAGGCCGGCGAGCGCCAGCGCCAGCTCGACTACTGGACCGCGCAACTGGGCAATGAGCATCCACTGCTGGAATTGCCCAGCGATCGGCCACGCCCGGCGGTGCAAAGTCACCAGGGCGAGCTGTACCGTTTTGACCTCAGTGACGACCTTGCCGCGAGGGTTCGCGCGTTCAATGCCGAGCATGGCCTGACCCTGTTCATGACCATGACCGCGACCCTGGCGACGCTGCTCTACCGCTACAGCGGCCAGACCGACCTGCGTATCGGCGCGCCAGTGGCCAACCGTATTCGCCCGGAAAGCGAAGGGTTGATCGGTGCCTTCCTCAACACCCAGGTATTGCGTTGCCAGCTCGATGGGCAGATGCGTGTCGGCGAGCTGTTTGAGCACGTGCGCCACACCGTGATCGAGGGTCAGTCCCATCAGGACCTGCCGTTCGATCATCTGGTGGAAGCCCTGCAACCACCGCGCAGTGCCGCGTATAACCCGCTGTTCCAGGTGATGTGCAACGTGCAGCGCTGGGAGTTCCAGCAAAGCCGACAGCTGGCCGCAATGACCGTCGAATACCTGGCCAACGATGCGCGTGCTACCAAGTTCGACCTCAACCTGGAAGTCACCGACCTCGACCATCGCCTGGGTTGCTGCCTGACCTACAGCACTGACCTGTTCGACGAGCCGCGCATTGCACGCATGGCGGCCCATTGGTGCAACCTGCTGGAGGCGCTGATCGCCGATCCGCAGCAGCGTTTGAGCGAGCTGGCGCTGCTGCAGATCGATGAGCAGCGTGCCCAGCAAGACAGCCTCGGGATCGAGGCCGGCGAGCACCGTCTCGACCAGTGCATCCATCATCTGTTCAGCCAGCAGGTCCAGGCCCGTGGCGATGCCCCGGCGCTGACCTTTGCCGGCCAGACCCTGAGCTACCGCGAGCTGGACAGCCGCGCCAATCGCCTGGCCTGGATGCTGCGTGAGCGTGGGGTTGGCCCGCAGGTGCGGGTCGGCCTGGCGCTGCCGCGCTCCCTGGAAATGGTCATCGGCCTGCTGGCGATTCTCAAGGCCGGTGGCGCCTATGTGCCGCTGGACCCGGAATATCCGCTGGACCGCCTGCACTACATGATTGAAGACAGTGGTATCGGCCTGTTGCTCAGCGATGCGGCGATGTTCGATGCCTTGGGCGAACTGCCTGCCAGCGTCAGTGGCTGGTGCCTGGAAGATGACCTGCCGGTGCTCGCCAATTACCCGGCCAGCGACCTGCCGGCGATCAGCCTGGCGCAACATCAGGCGTACCTGATCTACACCTCCGGTTCTACCGGCAAGCCCAAGGGCGTGGTGGTGTCCCACGGTGAGATCGCCATGCATTGCCAGGCGGTGATCGGGCGGTTTGGCATGCGCCCTGACGATTGCGAACTGCATTTCTACTCGATCAACTTCGACGCCGCCACCGAGCGCCTGCTGGTGCCGCTGCTCAGCGGCGCGCAGGTGGTATTGCGCGCCCAGGGCCAATGGGATGCCGAAGAAATCTGCGGGCTGATCCGTGAGCACCGGATCACTATCCTCGGCTTTACCCCAAGCTATGGCAGCCAGTTGGCGCAATGGCTCGCCACGCAAAACCAGACCTTGCCGGTGCGCATGTGCATCACCGGCGGCGAAGCCCTGACCGGCGAGCATTTGGCGCGGATTCGCGCAGCATTCCAGCCGGCGCTGTTTTTCAACGCCTACGGGCCGACCGAAACCGTGGTCATGCCCCTGGCCAGCCTGGCCCCCGAAGTGCTGGAGGAGGGCGCTGGCAGCGTGCCGATCGGCAGCATCATCGGTGCGCGGGTTGCCTATATTCTGGATGCCGACCTGGCACTGGTACCCCAAGGTGCCACTGGCGAGTTGTACGTCGGCGGTGCGGGCCTGGCCCAGGGTTATCACCAGCGTCCGGGCATGACCGCCGAACGTTTTGTGGCTGACCCGTATGCCGATGGCGGGCGGCTCTATCGCACGGGCGATCTGGTGCGCCAGCGTGCCGATGGCTTGGTGGAGTACTTGGGGCGGATCGACCATCAGGTGAAAATCCGGGGTTTCCGCATCGAACTGGGCGAGATCGAAACCCGCCTGCTTGAGCATGAGGCGGTCCGTGAGGCCGTAGTCCTGGCCCTGGACGCGCCGAGTGGCAAGCAACTGGCGGCGTATCTGGTCAGCGATGCCAGCGATCACACAGCCTTGCGCGAGGCGCTCAAGACGCACCTGAAGGCGCAATTGCCAGACTACATGGTGCCCACGCACCTGATGGTGCTGGACAGCATGCCGCTGACCGCCAACGGCAAGCTCGACCGCCGTGCCCTGCCGCAACCGGACCCTGAAGCCAACCGCCAGCAGTACGTGGCGCCGAGCAATGAGCTGGAACTGAGCCTCGCCGCGATCTGGTGTGCGGTGCTCAACGTGCAGCAGGTCGGATTGCACGATAATTTCTTCGAGCTGGGCGGCGATTCGATCCTGTCGATCCAGGTGGTCAGCCGGGCGCGGCAGGCGGGGATTCACTTCAGCCCGCGCGACCTGTTCCAGCACCAGACCGTGCAGGCTCTGGCAGCGGTGGCCACGCGCAGTGAGCTGATCACTGCCGAGCAGGGTGTATTGACGGGGCCCTCGGGGATGACGCCGATCCAGCACTGGTTCTTCGACAGCGACATCCCGGCGCGCCAGCACTGGAACCAGGCCTTGTTGCTGGCGCCGGTGCAGGCTCTGGACCCGCATCGCCTTGAACAGGCGCTGTTGGCCGTGCTGGAGCACCACGACGCCTTGCGCCTGAGCTTCACCCAGCGCGACGCGCAATGGCATGCCGAGCATCTGGCGGTGCCGGAAGGCGGGGTGTTGTGGCTGGCCCAGGTGACGGATATGCAGCAGTGCGAGGCGCTGTTCGCCGATGCCCAGCGCAGCCTTGACCTGGAACACGGCCCGCTGCTGCGCGCCTTGCTGGTGGACGGGCCGATTGGCCAGCAACGCTTGCTGATCGCGATCCATCACCTGGTAGTGGACGGCGTGTCCTGGCGTGTATTGCTCGAAGACCTGCAAAACGTCTATCGCCAATTGAGCGACGGCCAGGCCGTCAGCCTGCCGGCCAAGACCAGTGCGTTACGCGACTGGGCCGCGCGTTTGCAGGCCTATGCCAGCAGCGAATCCCTGCGTGAAGAACTGAGCCTATGGCAGCAACAGTTGGCCGGCCCGGCGGTTGAACTGCCGGTGGACCGCGCGCATGGCAGCCTGCGCAATCGCGACGCCGAGACCGTCAGCGTGCGCCTGGATGCCGAGCACACCCGCCAATTGCTGCAGCAGGCGCCGAGTGCCTACCGCACCCAGGTCAACGACCTGTTGCTGACCGCACTGGCCCGCGTGCTGTGCCGCTGGAGCGGGCACGAGTCGACGCTGATCCAATTGGAAGGCCACGGCCGCGAAACCCTGTTCGATGAAATCGACCTGACCCGCAGTGTCGGTTGGTTCACCAGCGCGTACCCGCTGCGCCTGACCCCGCTGCAGATCGAAGACGCCAGTGGCCAGGGCGCGTCGATCAAGGCGATCAAGGAGCAACTGCGGGCGGTGCCCCACAAGGGCCTGGGTTATGGCGTGCTGCGCTACCTGGCTGACAGCACCTGTCGCCAGGCCATGGCCGCGTTGCCGAGCGCTTCGATTACCTTCAATTACCTGGGGCAGTTCGACCAGAGTTTTGATAGCCAGGCGCTGTTCCATCCATTGGAAGCGTCTGCCGGGCCGGCCCATGATCCGGATGCGCCGCTGCCCAACGCCTTGAGTGTGGACAGCCAGGTGTACGGCGGCGAGTTGGTACTGCGCTGGACCTTCAGCCGTGAGCGCCATGACCACCAGACCATCAGCGAACTGGCCGAGGCCTATCTGGGCGAGTTGCAGAGCCTGATCGCCCACTGCCTGAGCGATGATGCCGGCGGCCTGACGCCGTCCGATTTCCCGCTGGCGCACCTGACCCAGCCACAACTGGACGCGTTGCCAGTGCCGGCCAGCGCCATCGAAGACGTGTACCCGCTGACGCCGATGCAGGAGGGTTTGCTGTTGCATACCCTGCTGGAGCCGGGCACCGGTCTGTACTACATGCAGGACCGCTACCGCATCAACAGCGAGCTCAACCCCGAGCGCTTTGCCCTGGCCTGGAAAGCCGTGATTGCCCGGCATGAAGCCTTGCGGGCGTCGTTCTGCTGGAACGTGGGCGAAGACATGTTGCAGGTGATCCATAAGCCCGGCAGCACGCCCATCGAGTATCTGGACTGGAGTACTGTCCCTGAAACCGAGCAGGAGCCACGCCTGCAAGCGTTGCTGAAAAATGAGCGCGAAGCCGGTTTTGATCTGCTCAACCAGGCGCCGTTCCACCTGCGCCTGATCCGCGTCGGCGAAGCCCGCTACTGGTTCATGATGAGCAACCACCACATTCTGATCGATGCCTGGTGCCGCTCGTTGTTGATGAATGACTTCTTCGATATCTACATGGCATTGGGTGAAGGCCGCGAGGCGCAGTTGGCAGCGCCGCCACGTTATCGCGACTACATTGCCTGGCTGCAACGCCAGAACCTGGCCGAGGCGCGGCAGTGGTGGCAGCAGAACCTGCAAGGCTTTGAGCGCACCACGCCCATTCCGAGCGACCGGCCATTGATGCGCGAACACGCCGGCCATAGTGGCGGCATGGTGGTGGGTGATTGCTACACCCGTCTGGATGTACGCGACGGCGCGCAATTGCGCGAGCTGGCCCAGGCTCATCAGTTGACCGTGAATACCTTCGCCCAGGCGGCATGGGCCTTGGTGCTGCGGCGCTTGAGCGGTGAGCGTGACGTGCTGTTCGGCGTCACCGTGGCCGGGCGCCCGGTGGACATGCCGCAGATGCAGCGCACGGTCGGCCTGTTTATCAACAGCATCGCCCTGCGGGTCAAGTTGCCCGAGGACGATCAGCCGTGCAGCGTGCGCCAGTGGCTGAGCGCGTTGCTCGACAGCAATATGCAACTGCGCGAATACGAGTACCTGCCGCTGGTGACGATCCAGGAACACAGCGAACTGCCCAAGGGCCAGCCGCTGTTCGACAGCCTGTTTGTATTTGAAAACGCCCCGGTGGAAGTCTCGGTGCTGGACCGTGCGCAAAGCCTGAATGCCACCTCGGACTCGGGCCGCACCCACACCAACTTCCCGCTGACAGCCGTGTGCTACCCGGGCGATGACCTGGGGCTGCACCTGTCCTACGACCAGCGTTATTTCGATGAAACCACCGTGCAAGGCATGCTCGCTGAGTTCAAGCGCTTGCTGCTGGCGCTGGTGCAGGGCTTCCATGGCGATATGGCCGACCTGCCGCTGATTGGCGAGCAGGAGCGTGAATTCCTGGTGGACGGCTGTAACCAGAGCGCCCATGACTACCCGCTGGAGCGCAGCTACGTCGCACTGTTCGAGGAGCAAGTGGCACAGCATCCGCAGCGCATTGCCGCCAGTTGCCTGGACCAGCAATGGACTTATGCCGAGCTGAACCAGCACAGCAATCGCCTGGGCCATGCGCTGGTCGCGGCGGGTGTCGGCCTGGATCAGCCGGTGGCGCTGCTGGCCGAGCGTGGCCTGGATCTGCTGGGCATGATCATCGGCAGCTTCAAGGCTGGTGCCGGTTACCTGCCACTCGACCCGGGTCTGCCGACCCAGCGCCTGAGCCGTATCATCGACTTGAGCCGCACACCGTTGCTGGTGTGTACCGAGGCCTGCCGTGAACAGGCGCAGGCATTGCTCGAAGACTTTGCCTGCGGCGCGCGGCCGAAGTTGCTGGTGTGGGAAGAGCTGGCAGGTGAGCACACCAACCTGGGGATCTACAGTGCCCCGGACAACCTCGCCTATGTGATCTACACCTCCGGCTCCACCGGGCTACCCAAGGGCGTGATGGTCGAACAGCGCGGCATGCTCAACAACCAACTGAGCAAGGTGCCGTACCTGCAACTGAGCGAGCAGGATGTGATCGCCCAGACCGCGTCCCAGAGTTTCGATATTTCCGTGTGGCAGTTCCTCGCCGCACCGCTGTTCGGCGCGCGGGTGGACATCGTGCCCAATACCATCGCCCATGACCCGCAGGGTTTGCTGGCCCATGTCCAGGCCCAGGGCATCACGGTGCTGGAAAGCGTGCCGTCGCTGATCCAGGGCGTGCTCGCCCAGGACCGTATCAGCCTGGATGGCCTGCGCTGGATGCTGCCGACCGGCGAGGCAATGCCGCCGGAGTTGGCACACCAGTGGTTGTTACGTTACCCGGATATCGGCCTGGTCAATGCCTACGGCCCGGCGGAATGCTCGGATGACGTGGCGTTCTTCCGTGTCGACCTGGCCTCGACCCGTGGCACCTACTTGCCGATTGGTACCCCGACGGATAACAACCGCTTGTACCTGCTCGATGGTGCGCTGGAGCTGGTGCCGCAAGGTGCGGTCGGTGAGCTGTGCGTGGCCGGCACCGGAGTGGGGCGCGGTTATGTCAGCGATCCGCTGCGTACCGCCCAGGTGTTTGTGCCGGATCCGTTTGGTGCACCGGGGGAGCGCTTGTATCGCACCGGCGACCTGGCGCGTCGGCGCAGTGACGGCGTGCTGGAGTATGTCGGGCGTATCGATCATCAGGTGAAGATTCGCGGCTACCGCATCGAACTGGGTGAAATCGAGGCCCGCCTGCATGAGCAGCCCGAGGTGCGTGATGCTGCCGTCGGCGTGCAGGAAGGTGTCAACGGTAAGCACTTGGTCGGCTATCTGGTTGCCAGTGATGCCAGCCTCAACCCTGGCGAACGCCTAGACCGCATCAAGCAACGCCTGCGTGCCGAACTGCCGGAATATATGGTGCCACTGCACTGGCTGTGGCTCGACCGCCTGCCGTTGAACGCCAACGGCAAACTCGACCGCAAGGCCCTACCGGCCTTGGAGATCGGCCAGTTGCACAGCCAGGACTACCTGGCACCGCGCAACGAACTGGAGCAGACCCTGGCCACGATCTGGGCCGAGGTGCTGAAGGTTGACAAGGTTGGGGTGCTGGACAACTTCTTCGAACTGGGTGGGCATTCGTTGCTGGCCACGCAAATCGCCTCACGGGTGCAGAAAACCCTGCAGCGCGATGTGCCGCTGCGGGCGATGTTCGAATGCAGCACGGTAGAGGAATTGGCGGCGTACATCGACGGATTGGCGGCCAATGAAATCAGTGCGGGGACAGTGGATCGGCTGAGTGATCTGATGGCGGAACTGGAGGGGCTTTAAGCCGGAGAAAGGGCCGCCCGTGGCTGACACGGGCGGCACGCCGTTGGTCTGTTGTGCGCTTTTGCAGTGCCTGAACTGTCAACTCTGACAGTAGGCAAACTTCCCGTTTCAGGGGCTAGATACCAGCAGATTCAGGGCCTGTCACTCAGGCCCGCGGGTTATCTTTCCCAGGACAGGAGGTCTTCTCATGGTTAAAAAAACTACCGCCAATAGTTCGCAATCGGTGACTACCCAGCCACTTGCCGAAATCGCTGTCGAGTTACCCTATCCGCAGATCCAGTACGCCACCAATAACAGCATTTTGTACCCTATCGATGCCATTGACGGTACTGCCGCGACCATCGCTTTTTCGGGCATGGGCGCGACACCCATCACCCTGTATTGGGCCATCAAGGACCAGGACAAGCCTGTGTTTAAGCCCATTGTGCAGCCGGGCAGTACTAGCGGCAGTATCGACATCCACATTCCGTGGCAGTGGGTCAGTACCTGTATTGGGCATACCGTTTTGATCTGGTATACCGCGATGGTGGGGGGGCAGCTCAAGCAGTCGCTGGTGCTGGAGCTGGAGATCCAGGACATCCGCGAAACGGACCTTCGGGAGTCGCTGCCGGTATTTGCTCATGCGCGGCTGGAATGGAACACCCTGTGGCTGAACATGTACGAGTTTGAGGGTGATGAGATCATCCGCATCAAGGCCTGGCCGATGATCCAGGCTGGGCAGCGGTTGTTTGTGACCGTGGCCGGTGACCAGCATCAGGTGCCATATGCGTTCACCTGGGTGGCGTTTGACCATGTTGTGCAGGCCGAAGAGGCCAATCCGGAACATGTGTTCGAGTTCAGGCTCGCCCGCGGCTGGCTGGCGCGCCGCCAGGATTACTCGGCCCTGACCACCCACATGGGCGTGATTTGGGACGGTTCAGCACCGGTACTGCCAAACCCGGATGACCTGGTGCATGAAAACCCTTTGCCACTCAACGCCCAGGACTTTCACCTGCGGACCACCACGTTGTTGCGGGTGGATCCAGCACTGGAACTGCCGCCGCCCCATCTCAAGGAGTCGGTGGATTGCGGCACGGATGGCTGGCTGGTCAACCCGCTGAATACGGTGGACGGGGCGCATATTGTGATTGCCTACGAGGGCATGCACGCCGGGGATATTGTGTGTCCCTCCTTCACCGGTACGGCTGGCGCAGGATCGCCGGCGCTGGAATGCCGCACTGTGCAAGAAGGTGAAAGCAGCCTTGTGTTCCTGGTGCCACCTTCGCCTATCAGTGCCAACTTTGGGTTGCCGATTACCCTGGAATATCAGGTGTACTACAACGGCACCGGGCCCTGGCCATCGCCGGCACGGGTGGTGAAGGTACTTGACCTCAGTGGCCTGCCCACGCCTGCGGTGGAACAGGCCACGGGCAGCACGCTGGACCTCAATACCTTTGCCGGTGATGCCACCGCGACGGAGAGTGCGTGGCCTTATATTGCTTTGGATCAAGCCTGCTGGCTGTGGGTGACGGGAGTCTTGGAGAGTGGCAGCGCCTACAGTTTTGAAGTGCTGGAAGGTGAGCCGGTAACCGAGGAGTGGCTGGCCAGTGGCGTCAACACGCCACTACCGCGTGATGAGTTGCAGAAACTGGCGGATTGCCGTGACGTTGAAGTGCATTTCGCGGTGAATTTCAACGGCCAGTCCGATAAAGCCAGTGCCAAGGCGTTTCCACCGTTGGTACTGCATGTCGTGCAGGAGGATCTGGACCTTGATGCCCCGACAGTGCGTGAAGCTGTGGGCGAGCAACTGACGATCTGGAACGGCCGGGATGGTGTAACCGTACGGGTTGAGTACGAGCGCATCAGCCCCGATCACACGATCAATGTGCAGTGGCTCCGCCAGGATGGCGCGAGCCTGCCGCTGGAGCCCAAGACGGGTAACAGCGATCCAGGCTATGTCGATTTCGCCATACCTCGTGAAGCAGTGATTTATGGCGCGGGCAAAACGGTGCTGATTCATTACACCGTTACCAGCGCTTGCAAGCTGGCGTCTTCCAGGACCTTGCCTTTGCAAATCAGTGTGCCGGTACGTTTGCCAACGCCTGTGGTGCCACAGGCTACCAACAATATTCTGGATTTGAGCACCTTTGCAGGGAACGCGAGTATCACCGTAGAGCCTTGGTGGTTCATCTTGCCAGGTCAGAAGGTATGGTTGCGGGGTGTCGGGACAGGGGCAAATGGAGGCCCACGTATCCTCAGTGTCTATGTAGGGAAAGCGGTGGTGGCAGGGGAGGTGAGTGTAGGGTTGAAGGGCACCTTGCAGCGAGCTGAACTCGATATGTTGATGGACGGAAGTACTTTGACCTTTACCTGCAAGGTGACGACGGATGGCAGTGATCAGGAGAGGGACGCCGTTGTGTTACCGACTTTGGCTCTGGTGGTTCGTCTGTCGACAATAAATGATTCGGATAACTTTGACTCTTATCCTAATCAGGAGTTTTTACCTCCAGGAAGCCGCGTTGATACATGGCTAGTCGTGCTTGACTTGCCAAGTACCTCGACCTCGACGATCAGTATTCATGATGTTAGAACTGCTGGGGAGAATGTGCCAGGTATGGTCGGCGGTAGATCATTGGCTGTATTTTGTGGCGGTGGAAGTGGTCCGCAACTGGCTTATATGCGTTTTAAATGGAAGTGCACAAGAGTCAGGTTTGGTTATTCAAATATCGGCACGCATAGCGTTACATTTATTGCCTATGATCAGCAGAATAAGCCGTTGGGGCAGCGTGTTGTGCATTCAGGAACATGGGTTGAGTTTGAAGCACCCGTTGGAGGAACTATCACTCATGTTAGCGTGTTGAGCACCCAGCATGGCTCTATTGATTCATTAACTATATGGCATAGGGGGGAACGTGCTAATACGTAGTCTCAAGCAAATAAGTTGGCGTATGCGCAAATAAAATTTTAAAGGTTTGCGTAAGTAATAAAGTGCGCCGGCTGCGGCGGGCGCACTTGCTGTCTGTATCAGTGATGTGCTGATTTTTATTTGGGACCGAGGATTTTCCCCAACTTATCCGGCGATGGCGCCCCTTGCTGTTGCTGCAATTGCCCCTTGTCATCCAGATAGAAAATCGCCGGCGTGGCCGACAACTCCAACTCTTCCATCAACTTCATATTGGCATCGAGCTTGGCCTGGATCTCGGCAGGGATCTTGGCCAGCGCCTTGAGCTTGCTGGCTTTACCCGCCGACTCATGTTCTTGCAGGGCCTTGGCTGTGTCTTGGCTTGCCAGCAGCGCCGCCGATTTGCCCGGGCTGTCCTCGCGAATGATCCCGACCATGATGTGCCGCAACTGCACCTTGCCCGCTTTTACCCAAGGCCGCGCCTGTTCCCAGAACATGTTGCAGTACGGGCAATTGGGGTCGCTGAACAGGTACACGGTACGTGGCGCATTTTTATCGCCATCCTGGATCCAACTGCTCTGTTCCATCTTGGCCCAGATTTCCTTGGCCATCGGCGCGTAGACCAGTTTTTCCAGGGGCGCGGTGCTCAGGTCATTGCCTTTGGCGTCGTACAGATTGCCGGCGAGCACGTGCTGGCCGTCGGCGGTCAGGTACAGGGCCATGCCACGGTTCTGGTACTGCGCGGCATAGCCCTTGAGCCCACCCGGTGCGTCGAAGCTGCCGATGATCTTGGCGCCCTTGGCTTCGATCTGTTTGATCGGCGCCGGCCATTCTTCGGCATGGGCGAGGGTCGCTGCCAGGGTCAGGGGCAGCAGGGTTAGCAGGTGGCGGAGGCGGGGCATAGGGTTTTCCTTGTTGTGGCCGGCTGGGCGGCGGTCGAGTCCGTGGGGTCGAAAGATTCCATGGCGCGGGCCAGGCTGGCCTGGGACAGTTCGCCGAGGTGGCTGTTGATCAGGCGACCGTCGGCTTGGTAGAACAGCGTGGTGGGCAAGGCCATGGAGCCCACGGCCTGGCCGAGGCGGCCGCTGGCGTCGAACAGGACGTTGTCCAGGTTCAGGCCCTGGGTCGCCAGGTAGGTGCTGACGCTTTGCATGCTTTCGGCCTGGTTGACGAACAGGAAGGTCACATCAGGCCGTTGTTTCTGGGCGTTTTCCAGCACCGGCATTTCTCGTCGGCACGGCGGGCACCAGGTGGCCCACAGGTTGATCACCAACGGGCCGCCCTGGTAGTCGGCCAGTTGCACGGTTTCGCCATCGGCATTGCGCAAGGCGATGTCCGGCAGGCGCGTGCCTCGCTCGAAGATGTTCAGGGACAAACTGGCCAGTGCCCAGAAAGCCAGGCCGGTGATCACGCCTGCACTCAACGGCTTGCGCAGGGCCGGGCGACGCCAGCCCCACAGGACGGCGCCAAGCAGCAGGGCAATGACGCCAGGCCAGGCGAGAAAACCGCCGTCGCGCAGGTCGACGATTTGCAGTGGATCGTCACGGTAATAGGCCCAATACATCAGCACAAAGCTGATCCGCGCACTGAGCATGCCCAGCAGGAACAGGCTGAACAGCACTGACTCCGGGTTCTCGCCGCCGCGCTTGGCCACGCGCCAACCCACCAGTGTGGCGAGGATCAGCGCACTGATCAGCAGCAGGTGGTTCAAGGCGATGGCGAAGGTGCCGATGGTCAAGGTCAGCATCAGAGTGCATCCCGGGTCTGGGTCCAGCGTTGCAGGAAGGCTTGCGCATTCACTTCGCCGGTGATGCGTTGGGCGCGGCGCTCTTCACCGTCGGGGCCAATCCATACGAAGCTCGGTGGGCCGGGGACTTTGTAGCGGCCCAGCAGTTCACGGCTGGCGGCGTTGTCGGCAGTGACGTCCAGGCGCAACAGGCGCACGTTCTTCAGTGCATCCATCACTTCGGGTTTGCCGAATACCTGTTTTTCCATGATCTTGCACGACACACACCAGTCGGCGTAGTAGTCCAGCAGCACCCATTGGCCCTGGGCCTTGGCGCTGTCGAGCTGGGCTTGCAGGGCCAACGGGTCGTTGATCGTGGTGAAGGCATCATGGGCCGTCGGTGCGTTGGCGACTTGCGAGCCGCCGAAGACCTTGAGCGGCTGCCACAGATCATCGCTGCCACCGGCGGCACCGATGACCAGAATGGCACCCCACAGCCCCAGGACCAGGGAACCTGCGCCCAGTACCTTGGCGACCAGCCCGTATTCGCGGGCCAGGCTCCAGCCGCAGTAAGCCATGACCAGGGCCAGCACGCCCCACAGGCCAAGCCACAGGCTTTCGTCGACCACCGGGCGAATCATCAACACGGCGGTCGCAAGGAACAGGAAGCCGAAGACGCCCTTGAGCACATTCATCCAGTTGCCAGGCTTGGGCAGGAAGCGATTGCCCACGGTCACCAACAGCAGCAATGGCACACCGATACCGATGCCCATGGCAAACAGGATCAGGCCGCCGTGCAGGGCATTACCGCTTTGCGCGATGTACAGCAGGGCGCCGGCCAGGGGCGCGGTCATGCACGGGCCCACCAACAGGCCGGACAAGGCCCCGAGCACACCGGCGCCGAGCAGGCTGCCACCGCTTTGCTGGCGAGTGGCGTTGTCTAGGCGGTCGCGCAGGAAGGCCGGCAATTGCAGCTCGAAGAAACCGAACATCGGCAGGGCCAGGATCACAAACAGCGCGGCGAAGCTGCCGAGGATCCACGGCGTTTGCAGCAGTGCAGCCAGGTTGCTGCCCGCCAGCGCGGCCAGCACGCCGAGCGCGGCATACACCAGCGCCATGCACACCACATAGCTGGTGGCCATGGCAAAACCACGGCGTGGGCTGGCACCGCTGCCTACCACCAGGCCGGCGAGGATCGGCAGCATCGGCAGCGAACAAGGGGCAAATGCCAGCAACAGGCCGAGGCCGAAAAACACCAGCAGGCTCCAGCCCAGGCTGCGTTGTTGCAGGCCGCTGGCCAGGCTCTCATCCTGGGCCTCGGCGGTGGCGGCAACCGCCGGGTTGCCGCCCAGGTCAACGGTGAGCGATTGCGGTGGGTAGCACAGGCCGGCATCGGCGCAGCCCTGCCAGCCCAGCTTGACCTGGCCGGTGGCGCCGGCTGGCAGCTTCACTTCCAGGCCCTGGCGGTACACTTGTTGCTCGCCAAAGAACTCGTCGCTATGGGCTTCGCCCTGCGGCAGCACCGGCTGCTGGGCCAGGCCGTCGAACTTCATGCGTTGCTGGTACAGGTAATAACCATCGGCAATCTGCCAATACAGTTGGGTTTCACCCGAAGCCAGGCGCTCAGAGGTAAAGGTGAAGGCTTTGCCCACCGGAAGGAATTGGGCTTTGGTCTCGAAAGGATTGCTGCCAGGCGTGGCCTGGGCCAATCCGGTGAACACTATCAGCAGGAAGATAAACAGATGCCGCATGGTCAAGCCTTAGTTCGATGCAAGTGGGGCACACAATGTGTGGTGCTGATTAACCGATGATTAACCGGGCTATTCTAGAGTGTAGGGATTATCGGGGCGCGCATCTTTTCACGGCATAATGCGTACTTAATCCGTCCTCCTTTAAATCAACCTTTTTGCACAGGGTTCACCATGCACGTACTGGTCTGTGAAGACGATGACCTGATTGCCAGTGGCATTGTTGCCGGCCTCGGCGCCCAGGGCTTTACGGTCGAGCGCGTGGGCACGGCCGCAGCCGCCCGGGCGATGCTCAAGGCGGCGCAGTTCGACATCATGGTGCTGGACCTCGGCCTGCCGGATGAAGACGGCCTCAAACTGCTGCAGCAGCAGCGCAGTGCGGGCCTGGAAATCCCGGTGTTGATCCTCACTGCCCGGGATTCGGTGACCAACCGGGTCGACGGCCTGCAAGCCGGCGCCGACGATTACTTGCTCAAGCCCTTTGACCTGCGCGAGTTGGCCGCCCGCCTGCAAACCCTGTTGCGCCGGGTGGCCGGACGCAGCGTCGACCTGATCGAGCATGGCCGCTTGACCTACAGCCCCAGCAGCCGCGAAACCTTGTTGGGCGGCAAACCGGTAGACCTGTCCCGTCGCGAGCAAGCCCTGTTGCAGGCACTGCTGCACAACCGTGGCCGGGTGCTGTCCAGTGAGCAACTCAAGGACAGCGTCTATGGTTTCAACGATGAGCTGGAAAGCAATGCCCTGAACGTGCACATCCACCACCTGCGTCGCAAGTTGGGCAATGGCATCGTCGAAACGGTGCGCGGCCTGGGTTACCGCCTGGGCCCGGCGGACGCCGGAGAGGACGCCTCGTGACGAGCCTGCGCCTGCGCCTGACCTTCAAGCTGGGCGCCGCTTTTGTGCTGATCTGGGTGCTGGCGGCGGCCTGGATGCTCAACGACCTGCGTAACCAGATGATGTTTTCCCTGGACCAGCGGCTGGTGGCGTCGGCGCGCATGGTGGCCGGGCTGATGGAACAGATGCCGGGCCTGGCGAGCGTGGGCGAGGGCAAGCGCTTTGGCGCCGAACAACTGAATGTACCGGGCGGCATGGCGTGCCAGGTCAGTTCGTTGCGCGGTGAAATCCTCGCCCGCAGTCACACCACCCCGGACCAGGGGCTGGAGTCCCGGCAAAGCGGCTTTCGCGACCAGATCATTGACGGTGCTGCCTGGCGCAGTTTTACCCTGGCGCGGGGCGATTTGTTCATCACCACGGCAGACCGCCAGGTGGAGCGCGAGGCGCTGAACATGTCGATCCTGCTGGCGGCTTCGGTGCCGGTGGGCGTGGCCCTGCTGGGCTGCCTGTGCCTGTTGTGGCTGGGGATCGGCCAGAGCCTGGTGCCGCTCAATCGCATGCGCGATGCCTTGATGCGCCGCAGTGCTGATTCCCTTGAACCGTTGCAGATTCATCCGTTGCCCAGCGAACTCAAACCGCTGCTCGACACCCAGAACCAGCTGCTGCAACGCATCGCCAAGACCATCGAGCGTGAGCGTCGCCTGACCGGTGATGCGGCCCACGAATTGCGTAGCCCGCTCACGGCGATCAAGACCCATCTGCAAGTGGCGCGCATGACCGACGGTGCTGCCCGCGATCAATCCCTGGCCCATGCCGAGGAGGGCGCCGACCGCCTGCATCGCACCCTTGAGCAACTGCTGCTGCTGGCGCGGGTCGAAGGTAGCCTGTCGTTTGATGACGGCTTGCAGTCCAGTGCCGAACAAGTGGCACGCCTGGCGATCCAGGACGCCAACGCTGGGGATAATCGGCGGATCGACCTGATCCTGCCGGACAACCTGCCCCAGGACCCGGTGGAAATGCCCGTGGGCCTGGCGGTTGCCGCCTTGCGCAATCTGCTGGATAACGCCCTGCGCCACACCCCGCACGATACGCGGGTGGAATTGAGCGTGTTCACCCTGGGCAATCAAGTGGTGTTCCGCGTGCGTGACCACGGTGCGCCGATCTCCAGTGAAGACCTGCAACACCTGACCCAGCGTTTCTGGCGCAATGGCAACAGCGGCGGGTGTGGCCTGGGCCTGGCCATCGTGCAGGCGATTGTCCAGCGTTGTTCCTGTTCTTTGACTTTCGACAGCCAGGCTGATGGCCTGCGGGTCGACCTGGGCATGCCGTTACGGCGTTGATCCTTCCTGCATACACATAACTACCGCCATCCTCAGGCCCGACGCTTCAGGATGGCGTTAATTTTTGTGTTTGCAGGTTTGCCGGCTGAATGACTCAGCCTGTATTGAAAAGGACAGCACCTATGTTGGTCATCGACTCCACTTACCCCGCCAAAGACTTTAATCAGCGCAATGGCGAAGCCGTGCGCCAGTTGGTGGTGCATTACACCGCCGCGCCCTTTGCCTCCTCCCTGCGCACCCTGACCCAGCAGGGTGTCAGTGCCCATTACCTGTTGCCCGACCCCCGTGAGGCGGGTTATCGGGACGCCGGCTACGACGAGTTGAGGGTGTTCCAGTTGGTGGATGAACGCCAGCGTGCCTGGCATGCGGGAGCCAGTCATTGGGCGGGGCGCGATAACGTCAACAGCCATTCCATCGGCATCGAGATCGTCAACCTGGCCCGTGAGGATGCTGGTGTCTTTACCTTCCCGCCCTATGATCCGGAGCAAGTCGAGGTGTTGATCGCGCTGCTTCACGACATTTGCACCCGTCATCCGCAGATAGGCGCTACTGATATCGTCGGCCATTCGGATGTTGCGTTCTGGCGCAAAAGTGACCCTGGGCCACAGTTGCCCTGGCCCGCCTTGTTCGCGGCGGGTCTCGGCGCCTGGTTCGATGAGGCCGCCAAGAATGCCTTTGTGCGGCGTTTTCGCATGGGCTTGCCGCAGGAGGTGGAGGTCGAGCGGGCCTTCCAGCGCTACGGTTATGCTCCGGCGAAAAACCGCCAGGCGTTCCAGCAGCGGGTGCGTGCCTTCCAGATGCACTTTCGGCCCACCGATTATCGTGGGCAACTGGATATCGAGACCTGCGCGATTCTTTATGCGCTGAATGAAAAGTACACCAGTGCCGGCGAGTGACCGGTCATTTGCCGGTTTTTCATCGAGCCGGGTGTAAATCCTCGCGCCGCTGAAGCGTTTCCAGAACAGGAAATCCGTGCGCACGCCCTTTGGGGGCCAGACGTCAACGGGTTGGCAGTTTGGTCACCATCATCAGCGTATTGAGGGATCTTGAGATGTCAGTCGCTACCAGTCGCATTGAGGATTCGCTGGCGTCGGCCAGCCCGACTCCAGCAGAAATGCTTTACCAGTTCGATGAATCACCGCTGCTGGCCCGCCAGCGCCAGCAGGAATCTAATGCGCGCAGCTACCCCCGGCGCATCCCCCTGGCGCTCAAGCGGGCCAAGGGTATTTATGTCGAGGACGTTGAAGGCCGCAGCTTTATCGACTGTCTGGCCGGGGCCGGTACATTGGCGCTGGGGCATAACCACCCGGTGGTGATCGAGGCGATCCAGCAGGTGCTGCTGGACGAGTTGCCCCTGCATACCCTGGACTTGACCACGCCGGTCAAGGATCAGTTTGTGCAAGACCTGTTCGGCCTGTTGCCGACGGAGCTGGCCCGGGAAGCGAAGATCCAGTTTTGCGGCCCCACCGGCACCGATGCGGTGGAAGCCGCGCTGAAACTGGTGCGTACCGCTACAGGGCGTAGCACGGTGTTATCGTTCCAGGGCGGCTATCACGGCATGAGCCAGGGCGCGTTGAGCCTGATGGGCAGCCTGGGGCCGAAAAAGCCGTTGGGCGCCTTGCTGGCCAATGGCGTGCAATTTTTGCCATTCCCCTATGACTACCGCTGCCCGTTCGGCCTGGGGGGGGCAGAAGGGGTCAAGGTCAACCTGCATTACCTGGAAAACCTGCTCAATGACCCGGAGGCGGGCGTGTTGCTGCCGGCGGCGGTGATCGTCGAAGTGGTGCAGGGCGAGGGCGGCGTGATTCCGGCCGACCTCGACTGGCTGCGCGGCCTGCGGCGGATTACCGAGCAGGCGGGCGTGGCGCTGATTGTCGATGAGATCCAGAGCGGTTTCGGTCGCACCGGCAAGATGTTTGCCTTTGAACATGCCGGCATTGTTCCGGATGTGGTGGTGTTGTCCAAAGCCATTGGCGGCAGTTTACCGCTGGCAGTAGTGGTGTACCGCGAGTGGCTCGACACCTGGTTGCCGGGCGCCCATGCCGGCACCTTCCGTGGCAATCAGATGGCCATGGCGGCGGGTTCGGCAGTGATGCGCTATCTCAAGGAACACAAGGTTGCCGATCACGCGGCGGCCATGGGGGAGCGCCTGGCCGAACACCTGCGCATTCTGCAACGGGACTTCCCGCACCTGGGGGATATTCGCGGACGCGGTCTGATGCTCGGGGTGGAGTTGGTCAACCCGAGCGGCACGCCCGACGTCCAGGGCCACCCGCCGGTCCATCGGCAATTGGCGCCGCTGGTACAGCGCGAATGCCTCAAGCGCGGGTTGATCCTGGAATTGGGCGGGCGTCATGGCAGTGTGGTGCGTTTCCTGCCCCCTTTGGTCATCACCGCCGCAGAAATCGACCGGGTAGCAGAGATCTTCGGGCGGGCGTTGGCGGCGGCAGTGGCCAGCCTCTAATTTTCCTGCACCGCTATACGTTCCTACATACATCAGCCACGCGCAGTGCGTGGCAGCCTCTAAGTGACGGAGAACCGCAATGACCTCAGTATTTGACCGCGAAGACATCCTGTTCCAGGTAGTGGTCAACCATGAAGAACAGTATTCCATCTGGCCCGACTACAAGGCTGTACCAGAAGGCTGGCGCACCGTGGGTAAAAGCGGGATGAAGAAAGAGTGCCTGGCCTACATCGAAGAAGTGTGGACTGATATGCGCCCGCTGAGTCTGCGCCAGAAGATGGATGCGCAGGTAGTTGCTGGCTGAACGCAAACAAATGTGGGAGCGGGCTTGCCCGCGATGGCTGAGTGTCAGTCGATACATTAATTGACTGATACACCGTCATCGCGGGCAAGCCCGCTCCCACATAAGCTCGCACACACACACACATAGGTATTGCGTTGCTTTCAGGGCGCCAATGCCTTGATCACCTGATCCACATTCCCTTCCAACTCCGCCACCGGGTCTGCGCCGTCGGTGCTCAGCACCAGCAGCGTCGATCCCCCCGCGCTGATGGCGGCTTTCACCGCCTCAGCCGGTTGACGATGGTGCAGCACTAGTGCCACGTCGTTGTCCTTCAGGCTGGCCGTCAGTGTTTGCAACGCCTCGGCGGACCATTCGGTATCCGGCCGTGGGTCGGTGCTGAGCAACTCCAGGTTCAAGCCACTCACCAGATAAGCAAAATGATCGCTCAGGCTGACCACGCTCAGGTTATCGGCCTGGGCCAGGCGTGCCTCGCTGTCGGCAGTGAGCTTGAGCAGGCGTTGCTTGAGGCTGGCCAGGTTGCTGTCGATTTGTGCCTTGGCGCTAGGCGCCAGGCGGCTCAGGTCGGCAGCCATCACATCGGCCATGCGCCCCAGGTTGTTGCTCGATTGCCACGGCTGGCTGTTGAGACCATCGACGGTGCCCGGTTGCAGGGCCACGCCCGGCAAACCGCCGTCTACCGGGCGCGCGGCGTCCACTTCGACAATACGGATATTGCTGCGTCGGGCTACCGGGTACAGCGGGTCATCCGGCCACAGCGAGCGCAGGCCGATCGCGGCATCGGCGTCCAGCGCCAGGGTGTGCAAGGCCGGTGCGCCACGCCCAGTAAAGTACGAAGTCTGGCGCGAGCCCGGCAGGTTGGCCGGTGCCGCGCGTTCAAGCGTGACCTGGGTACCTTTGAGCAGGGTTTCGGCCAGGCCGTAGGTGACGGGCAAGGCCGCCAGGACCTTGACCGGTTTGGCCGATTGGGCGGCGGCCGGCAGTGGTTTGGCAGGGGCGGCTGTCAGCAGCGCAGGGCTGATCAGGCAAGCGATGGCCAGGGCCAGGGGGCGTAGAACAGGGCGCATTATCCGAGATTCCCTTTCAGGCTGGGGACCGTGCCGCGCGCAATGGCGGCCAGGGCGAAGGCGATGCCGGCGACCAGGATGATCGCGGCACCGGACGGGATGGGCAGGTCGAAGATGATCGGCAGCAGAATCCCGCACAGGGTGCTGACCGTGGCAATCACCACCGAGATCCAGAAGAAACCTTTGAGCGACTGGCTCAACAGGCGCGCCGCAGCGGCGGGAATCACCAGCAGGGCACCCACCAGGATCGCCCCGATGACCTTGACTGCCGCCACGGTGATCAGGGTCACGAGGATCACGAACAGGTAGTCCAGGGTCTTCACGGCCACACCACGCACGGCGGCCAGTTGTGGGTTGAAGCTGGCGAGCATGATGCGGTTGTACAGCGGCAGCGCCAGGGCCATCACCAGTGAGCCGACAATCGCCAGCACCAGCAGGTCATTGCCGTTGACGGTCAGCACCGAACCAAACAGCACGTTTTCCAGAATGTGCACGTTGATCTTGCCCGCGAGGATCAGCAGCAGGCTCGCGCCCAGCGCCAGGGACACCGAGAGGAACACGCCGATCAGCGTATCGGGGGCCAGGCCGGTGCGGTTGCGCAGGTAGTTGAGCAGGATGCCGAACAACAGGCAGTAACCGAACAGGCTGCCATAAGGCCCGGTGTAGGGTTCCCCCAGCAGAATGCCCACGGCCACGCCGGTGAGTGCGGCGTGGCCGACGGCTTCGGAGAAGAACGCAAAGCGCTTGACCACCACCAGCGTGCCCAGGCCACCCAGCACCGGGCCGATCAGCAGGCCGGCGAGCAGGGCGTTGACCACAAACCCATAGGCCAGGGCTTCCGGCAGATAGCCGGATGAAGCCCAGCCCTGGACCATCAAGCGAAAGGCTTCGTAGCTCATTGGGCTGTGCTCCGTGGATGGGTGGAAAACAGCGTCAGCAGGCGCTCCGGGGTCAGTGCTTGCTTGGGCGTGGCGTCGAACAGCACGCGGCGGTTCAGGCCGGTGACGCGGTCGGCCAGGCGACCGACGGCCTCCAGGTCGTGTTCGATCCACAGCACGGTGATCCCGGCCTGGCGCCAGTCGCTCAGCAGGCGTTCGAATACCTGGATCCCGGCTTCGTCGAGGGCCGACATCGGTTCATCGAGGACCAGCAGTTGCGGCGCCGGGATCAAGCCCTGGGCCAGCAACACACGCTGGCGCTCGCCGCCGGACAGCGCTCCCATGCGGCGTTTGCGCTTGTCTTGCATGCCCACGCGCTCCAGTGCCTCGCCAATCGCGCCGGCGTAATGCCGGGACAGCCCAAGAAATGCCGGGCGTCGCTGGCACATGGCGGCCATGAAGTCGTCGACGGTCATCGGCAAGCCGCGGTCGAACTCCAGGGCCTGGGGTACGTAGCCGATGGTGCCTGTGGCGCCGGGCCAGTGCAGGCTCAGTTGGCCCTGGTGCGGGGTCTGCCCCAGCAGGGTCTTGATCAACGAACTCTTACCGCCACCATTGGGGCCGACCAGGGCGTGGATACTGCCCGGTTGCACCTGGAAACTCACGTTGTCGAGGATCGCGGTACGGCCCAGGGTCAGCGAGACGTTGTCGAATTCGATCGTCGGGCCGATGCTGGCCACATTCAGGTGTTCAGCCGCCGTCATGCCCCCGACTCCTGGATGGCCCGGACCACGGTATTAAGGTTGCCGGTCATTTCCACTTCGTACTTCTCGGCGCTGTATTCACCGTAGGAAATATGCGACAGAGGGTACAGCTTGACCCCCGACTCACGCTGGATGGTGTCAACGTAAGAGGACGGGAAGTCCATCTCCGAGAAGATCACCTTCACGTCCAGTTCGCGCAGTTGGTCGATGGTCTTCTTCAGTTGGCTCGGGCTTGGCTCGATGCCATGGGCCGGTTCCACCACGGCGGTCACTTCCAGGCCGAACTCGCGCAGCAGGTAGTCGTAGGCGGCGTGCACCGTGGCCACGCGCAGGTCGGCGTTGGGCGCGCTGGTGAGCTTGGCCAGGGCATCGGCGCGCATCTGGCGCAGGCGCTTGCCATAGGCACGGGCGTTCTGGGTGTAGGTCTTGGCGTTGTCCGGGTCGAGCTTACCCAGCTCCCGGGCGATGTTGTTGACCTGGGCAATGGATGCGCTGATGGACAGGAAGGTGTGCGGGTTGACCACTTTGCCAGCGCCACGGGCCGCATTGCCGGTGGCGGCCAGCAGCGGCACGTTGGCGTTGGCCTCGATCACCGGGATGTCCGGGCGCTCGCTGGTGGCGATCATGCGGTCGGCGAAGTCATCATGGCCGACGCCATTGAGCACAATCACGTCCAGGCTGCCGATGCGCTTGATATCTTCGGCGCGCGGCTCGTAGGCATGGGGGTTGAAGCCGGCCGGAATCAGCGGCACCACCTCGGCCTTGTCGCCGACGATATTGGCTACATAGCTGTAGTAGGGGTGCAGGGTGATACCGATACGCAGGCGCTTGGCCGCCTCGGCATTGGCCAGGGGTGTCAGCAAGACGCTGAACAGGCCCACCAGCAGCAGGCGGAGCAAGGGAGATGACATAGACATGGGCAATCGATCTTCTCTCGGAAACAGCGTGAATTCAGTGGCGATGCTGGCGGGTGACACCAGCGTCGAATTGCGCAACGACCTGCTGCCAGCCAGCGGCGATCAGCCCCTGGTCGCTAAGGTCGGTCGGGGCGGCCAGGTTGGCGCTGCGGTTGAGCCAGATATCCGGCTCGGCACCGCTCACGCGCATCAGCAGCGAACCGCTGGTTTTGTTGGCCTGGCTCAAGCCCAGGTACGCCGAAGGCGCCAGCAACTGCCAGCGGTGGTCGCCACGGCTGACCGAACTGGCGTCCTGGGCGAACGGCGCGAAGCCTTCTTCGGCCAGTTGCGCGGGCGTTGGCAGGGCGCTCTGCTCCTGCTGGAGCAACTGGATTTCATCCAGGGTCACCCGCAGGTCGGCATAGATGCCTTGCTCGGCGGCGCTCAAGTCGCGACGGGCGTCCAACTGGTGGCTGGACACCGCCTCGACTGCCTGGGTTTCACCGTGCAGGGACACCACCGTGCCGGCGACGGCCAGGATGATCAGGCACAGCAGCAGGACATAGAGGGTTTCGTGGCCGGCGCCGGCAGGCCGGACGACCTGGGTGGTGCCTGGGGTTACGCTGCTCATTGGGCCTGGATATCCGCTTGGTCGATCTCGACAACGTGACCGGGACCTGCGTCAAACAGCACATAGAACTCGGCGGAAGGTTTCTTGAAGGTCAACGTAGAGTCTGCGCCCAGCTTACCGGGGACCAGGATGGTCTCGTCGTAGCCGATCACATCCAGGGTCACGCCGGGCGCGCCGCTGCCGTCGGAGAAACCGCCGGTGCACTGGATCTGCTCGCCGGGGATTTCCTTGCATTCGCACATCGGGTTGTGGGCCAGGGCTTGGGTGCTTGCGCCGGCGCAGAGGATCAGCACGGCGCAGGCGCGTGTCAGGCGAATCAAAGTCATGGTTTAACTCCTTGCTGGGTCAACCAGGCGACGGTGGCAGGCGAAGCCTGGCTCAAGGGAATGGAGGCCTGTTGCATGCTGCCGTCCCAGCCTTCCATGGTGATCCACAGTTCGGCGTCGGGCGATGTGCGTTCAGGAACCGGCAGGGCGGCGCCCATGCGGTATGGGGTGCCGAAGAAAATCACCCCGGCGGCGCGCAGGCTACGGGGTTTGCCGATACGCAGGTAAGTGGCCTTGACCTGCTTGACGCACTCTTTGCACAGCGCGGCATTGAAGGATTTCATCGGGCCTGCCGGGTCCGGGCGCGGGGCTTCGTTGCGCAGTTCGGCCAGTGTCAGGCTCCACGGGCCGACCTGCACCTCGCCCACTTCACGTTCGCCCAGGCCGCTGTCGCCGCGAAACAGTGCGGCATCGGCAAAGTATTTGGGCATGAAGCCCAGAGGCACCAGCAACAGCAGGACATTGATATGAAAACGCCATTTGTGCCAAAAGGCCCGCAGCGGCGAGGGTGGTTGCACGGTAGTGGCCTTGTTCATCGTATGCCCTCCGGGGTTTCAGTCTGCAGGGCTGGCGTGGCTTGAGAGTGCTCGGCCTGGCGTTGTGCCTTGTTGTTGCGTTTGAAAGCATGCAGCGTCGCCAGCGCGGTGCGTTTGCTCCAGATCAACAGCCCGCTGAGGACCATCATGCTCAGCAACAGGCCGAAAAACGCCCAGATCAGCTTGATCCACAGGCCGCCAAAGTCGCCGGTGTGCAGTGGGCGCATGGACTCGGTGACGAACTCCAGGGCCGAGCGGTCTGACAGCAGGTGCGAGGAGGCGATTTCACCGTTGTAGGGGTTGATCTCGGCGGTCTGGAACATCAGCGGGTACCAGCCACGTCCACCAATGCTCAGGTGGCTGTAGGCGGTACTTGGCAGGGTGATGAAGGTGGTTTCCAGCCCGGGAATACGCTCGGTGGCAATACGAATCGCTTCGTCGATGGGCATCATGGGGGCCGGTACGCCAGGGTCAGACATCGGCACCTTGTCCCGGCTGATCACCGGCACAATTGGCGCTGTGGAAATAGTGATCTGGTTATCCGACAGTGTCGCTTCGATCAGGAACCAGGTGCCGGTAATGGAGATGACGGCGATAAACCAGATCGACCAGATCCCGCTCAGGCGATGAAAGTCGCCCCAGAAGATCCGCGCGCCATGCTTGAAACGCAGGGTGGGTTTGAAAAAGCCTTTCCAGAAACGTTTGTAGACCACCAGGCCCGTGACCAGCGACGCCAGCATCGGCAAGCCGAGAAACGACACCAGATACCAGCCCCAGCTGTAGCCATTGGTGAAGGGCACCAGCCACCACCCATGCAAGGCGCGGGTGAACTGCTCGAAGTTGAACGATGGGCTGATGCCCTGGATCACTCCGGTGTAGGGGTTGACGTAGACCGTCACGGCGCGCCCGTCGGGGTAGGTGACCCGGGCCATCAGTGCAAAGTGGGACTCGTCGTGACGGATCAGGTCGGTGACGATCAGGTCCGGTTCGGCGCGGTTCATCGCCTTGATGATCTGGTCATAGCTCAATAGCTCGGTGTCATCAGCGGGCTTGTCGGCACGGATATCCGGGTTGGCCAGCCAGACGATTTCCTGGCTGACCACCGCCAGGGTCCCAGTGACGCAGACGATCAGCACAAAGAACCAGATGGGCAATGCCAGCCAGCTGTGGACGAGAAACCAGAGTTTGGAGCGTGACTTCTTCGACATGTCTATGGGGGTCTTGATCGGGAGGGGGCAGAGAAGGCCCGGGAAAGGCCCAGTCGTAGCTTTTGCTTACGCGACGGGCTGTATCTAAGTTAAGACGGATGAGAATCGCAAAACCCTAAGGCGAAAATGAAAGTAAATGTTTCAGATGTGCATTTGCCGGTAGTTCTGCCTGACGTGCACCAAACTGTAGGCGCTGGCTTGCCAGCGATAATCGTCAACGATAACGGGGGCATGCCTGATGCCCCGCGTTGTTCTCGGGTTTTTCGCCGGCAAGCCGGCTCCTACATGTGATCGGGTTCTCATGTTGCAACGTATAGCGGCTATGGGAACAGATCCTTGGCGCGCTGGCGAATCTGTTCCTCGGTCAATTCTTCTATATGGGTGGCGAGGAACCACACATGCCCGAACGGATCCTTCAACGTCCCGGAGCGGTCGCCGTAGAACTGATCCTTGGGTTCGGAAATTACCGTGGCGCCGGCTGCGATGGCTTGTTTGTACTGCGCGTCCACGTCTGTCACATAAAGGTGCAGGCCAACGCTGGTGGGATGGCTGCCAGGACTGCCGAAGGCCATTTCATCGCAGGGTGAGGCCAGCATGATTGGCGAATCACCAATGCGCAGCTCGGCATGGCCAACCTTACCGTCCGGCATGTCCAGGCGCATGATTTGAATGGCACCGAAGGCTTTTTTATAAAACTCGATCGCTTCAGCCGCCTTATCGATACCCAGGTAGGGCGTGATGCTGTGATAGCCCTCGGGAATGGGTTTGACGCTCATTTCGTTCTCCTTGAGGTTGTACAGGGGGCCGGTTTTTCCGGTCTGTTCACTATAGGCCAGGTCTTTCGTGGCCTCTGGGCACCCGACGACTGTCATGTTTGGCTTGGCGTGAGCGCTGCCCCCTGAATATTTGCACAACAGAGGCTTGACCTTGACTTAACTAGAGGTTTTACCCTGCGTGGCATCGGATCGCACGATTGCACCTACAGAGAGAGGGGATTGGTCATGCAGGTATCAGCGAAAAGTCATGGTTTTACCCAAATGATCGAGTTTCAGATCGAGCCCCGGCAGCAGTCCGCGCTGGTGTTGGCGCTGTCTGAGCAGACCGAGCGCCTGGCCCAAGGCCATGAGGGGTTTCTGAGCGCCAGTGTGCAGGTCAGCGAAGATGGGCGGCGGGTGCTCAACTACCTGCAGTGGCAGACCCGCGAAGATGGCGATACGGCGTTCAAGTGCCTGGAGCGTGAGGGCGAGGATTTTTGGACATTGATTCGTGCCCATCAGGCCACGGCCGTGACCTTTGGCTCATTCCAGGTGCTGCGCAGTATCGAGCGCAGCCAGGACAACGCCTTGGCGTGCAACCTATATAGATAGATGCAGCATGCGTTCACCTTGCAGGTTTCCCCCAGGGCGGCGCTTGTTCACCGCCAGTTCACCGATCTTGATCAGGCGCGTACGCGTGACATTGCGGCTCAGGCCCAGCAGGTTGGCGGTATGTACCTGGTTGTAGTGGCTGAAGCGGTAGGCGGCGCGCAGCAACGCGTCCTCGACTTTTTCATGCAAGGCGCCGGCCTGTTCGTCGAACAGCTTCTGGAAGGCGCGCTCCAACAAGGCTTCTGCGCTGTTGTCGATGCAGTGCTGGCTGTCGTCCTGGCGCTCGATGCGCATGTTCGACAGGCGCAGGTCATCGCGCTCGATTACGCCATTGCGGCAAATCAGCAGGGTGTGGTGAATGACGTTTTCCAGTTCACGAATATTGCCCGGCCAACTGTAACCCTTGAGCCTTTGCTCGGCCTCGGGGCTGATGGTGATGGGGCCGTAGCCCAGGCGCTGGCTGTAGGCGTCGATAAAGTGCCGGGTCAGGGGCAGGATATCGCCGGGGCGTTCGCGCAAGGGGCTCAGTTCCAGGCTGACCACGTCCAGGCGGTAATACAGGTCTTCACGGAAATGCCCGGCGTTGATGGCTTTTTCCAGTTGTACATTGGTCGCCGCCAGTACCCGCACGTCAATGGGAATGCTCTTGCGTGACCCCAGGCGCACCACTTCGCGCTCTTGCAGGACGCGCAGCAGCTTGACCTGGATGGCCATGGGCAGATCACCGATCTCATCGAGGAACAAGGTGCCGCCGTCGGCCTCTTCGAACCAGCCGGCCTTGGCACTGAGGGCGCCGGTGAACGCGCCTTTTTCATGACCGAACAACTCTGCCTCCACCAGCGATTCGGAAAACGCCCCGCAGTTCACCGCCACGAAGGGCCGGTTGCGCCGGGCGCTGAGGTTGTGGATGTGGCGGGCCACCAGCTCTTTACCAGTGCCGGTTTCGCCGATGATCAGCACGCTGGCTTCGCTGGGCGCCACTTGCTGGATATGCGCGAGCAGGGCCTGGGATTTCGGGTCCTCGAAGACTTGCGCGGTGGCGCGAATCGACGTGGCGAGGGCGGGCGAGGGCGGTAGGGTCAAAAGCTGCATGGGCACCTCTTAGGAATAGAACGTTGGCGTCGGCAGGGACTGGTTCAAGGCCCAGTCACCCAGTTCGTGGAGTTTGTAGTCCACCGGATCGTGCAGGCTTTGGGTGCGCAGGTTGCGCCAGTGGCGGTCCAGGCGCAGCGAGGCGTGGGTGGAGCGGGCGCCGGTGACTTCAAACAGGCGGCTGCACAGCTCCAGGCCGTTGCGGGTGGCGGCGACCTTGGCCGTGGCGATGGCAATCGCCAGTTGCCCGCGCTCGTCTTCACTCAAGGCAGGGCCCTTGGCCCAGGCCTGGTCCAGCAACTCGGCGGCCCGTTGTACCAGCAGGCGCACGCCTTCCAGCGCGACCCAGAACTCGCCGTAGTGGTTGAGCACATAAGGGTCCTGACGCACATCCTGGACGCTGGATTTATGCCAGGGCCGGGTTTCGGCGAGGGTGTAGTTGCGCGCCTCCTCAAACGCGCCTTCGGCAATGCCGAGGAACATATGGGTGAATGTCAGTTGGGCAATCAATGGACGCAGGCAGGCGAACGGCGTGCTAAGGGGGCCGGGGTCGAGCAACAGCTCTGACTCTTCGACCCGGACGCGTTCAAAGCTGGCGCTGCCACTGTCGGTCTGGCGCTGGCCGATACTGTTCCAATCGTTATGCACGGTAATGCCACTGCGCCCGCTGGGAATGGCGGCGATCAGCAGCTTGCCGCCGGCGCTTTCATCGACGGCCGAGGCGATCAGCATCTGCGAGTCGCTGGCGCCGGAGCAGAAGCTCTTTTTACCGGAAAACTCACGCCAGCCGCCGAAATCCTTGACCACCGTGCGCGTGTCCAGCGGGTTCAGGGCATTGCCCCAGAACCAGTGCTTGCGGGCGGTCTGTTCGAACCAGGGCTGCCATTGCTCCGGGCGGGAAAACAGGCGCACGGTGGCCAACATCAGATGATGGAAGCCGAAGACGTGGGCGATGGAACTGTCGACTTTGGCGAACTCGCGCACGATTTCCAGGGTTTCGCTCCAGCGTGCGCCAAGGCCGCCGTACTGGGTGGGAATGCTCAGGGCCAGCAGGCCACTGTGGCGCAGGGCGTCGCGCTCAGTCTTGGGCGTACCGCCGCGCTCGTCACGCTCCACGGCGCTGAGGGCGAATTCGGCGGCCAGCAGCTTGGCGGTCTGCAAGGGGGTTGGCAGGACGCTATGGGGTTTGGCTGTCACGCGGAGCTCCTCAAAAAACCTAATGCCTGACGCAATCACTGTGGGAGCGGCAAGCCAGCTCCCACATAAAGTTGATATCAGCGTTTTGGCAGTACATCGTTGGCAATCATTTCGCCGAACGGCCCGGTGAGGTTGGTGACGCCACGTCCGGCAAGGCTGGCGTAGGGTTCCGGCAGCAACGGGAACACCAGTTCGGCAAAGCGATAGGCTTCTTCCAGGTGCGGGTAGCCGGAAAAAATGAAGCTCTCGATACCGAGGTCGGCGTACTCCTTGATCCGCTCGGCCACTTGCTGCGGGTTGCCCACCAATGCAGTGCCAGCACCTCCGCGCACCAGGCCGACGCCGGCCCATAGGTTGGGGGCGATTTCCAGGTTGTCGCGCCGCCCATCGTGCAGGGCAGCCATGCGGCGCTGGCCTTCGGAGTCAAAGCGCGAGAAGGATTTTTGCGCGGCGGCGATGGTGTCGTCGCTGATGTGCTCGATCAACCTGGCGGCTGCTTTCCAGGCCTCGTCTTCGGTTTCGCGCACGATCACATGCAGGCGGATCCCGAACTTGACGGTACGGCCATGGCGGGCTGCGCGCTCGCGCACATCGGCGAGTTTTTCCGCGACAGCTGCCGGTGGTTCGCCCCAGGTCAGGTACACGTCCACCTGCTCGGCGGCGAGGTCATGGGCGGCATCGGATGACCCACCGAAGTACAGCGGCGGGTAGGGCTTCTGGACCGGCGGATAGAGGGCCTTGGCGTTTTGCACCTTCAGGTGTTTGCCTTCAAAGTCGACAGATTCGCCCTGCAATACCCGGCGCCAGATCTTGAGGAACTCATCGGTCACCTCATAACGTTCGCTGTGGTCGAGGAAGCTGCCGTCACCGCGGTTTTCATCGGGGTCGCCGCCGGTCACCACGTTGATCAGCAGGCGGCCGTTGGACAGGCGGTCGAGGGTGGCGGCCATGCGCGCGGACACGGTGGGCGAGATGATCCCCGGGCGGATTGCCACTAGGTAGCGCAGGCGCTCGGTCAAGGGCACCAGCGCCGAGGCAATGACCCAGGAGTCTTCGCAGGAGCGGCCTGTGGGAATCAGTACGCCGTGGTAGCCGAGGTTGTCGGCGGCCTGGGCCACTTGTTTCAGGTAGTTGAGGGTGACTGGGCGGGCGCCTTGGGTGGTACCGAGGAAATGGCCGTCGCCATGGGTCGGAAGAAACCAGAAAACATCCATGACAAGTCCTTGAGCGGTGTTCAACAGGGAGTGTTGCCGGATCAACAGTTGTATGGGCAACAGTTGCGGCGTTGGGGGACTGTTATAGAGCGTCTCTTTTATTCCGTAAACGAACTGATTTCTATATTTATATATCTTTAATGAATATGTGGAATTGGCTGATAGCGACTATCACAGAGGATGATTTTTCCCTGCGAAGGGCTGGGAGTAGCCTGTGTTCATTGCCTTGACAGCCCATTCGCAGGACCTTCGCCATGAACCATTCACTCTCTGTTGCCTTGTTGCTGATTGCCTCTTTCCTCGCCGGTTGTGCCGCTCAGCCTGGACCCGAACTGCGCCCGTATACCGCTGAGGAAACCAGGCAGTTGGCGATGGAGGGGCTTAACCGCCGTGGTTTGTCGTTTGACGAATACCAACACAAGAAAGCCGAACTGGCTGCCCAGCCACAGAAACCTTTTGGCTTTGATCGCCAAGGTGAAATGAATGCCGAACGCAGCGTAACGCTGCATGGCCGTCCCAGTTGAAACGATTGGCGGTGTCCCAGGGCCCGAGGTTCCGAGCAGGTACTTCGGGCTTTTTGTTTTCCATCCTTTTCATCGAGCCTGTTAAGCTCAATTTCAGGAGCGTTCCTACGCACTTTTAAATTCTTTAACGGCATCCGATCGGGTTAACCTGACAATCTCTGTACTGGTCGCTGCCCCTGGGACGCTGATCTCGGGAACATGCTCTGCGGGTCTTTAACGTCATGAATAAACGTCCTTTGTATTTCGACTACGCCGCCACCACACCGGTGGATGAGCGGGTCATCCAGGTCATGGTCGAGTGTCTGGGTTTCAACGCCAATTTCGGTAACCCTGCGTCCAGCTCCCACGCGTTTGGCCAACAGGCCCGGCACACGGTCGAGCAGGCGCGTCGGCAGGTAGCGGAGTTGGTCGGCGCCCAGCCCGAGCAGATCGTCTGGACCTCCGGTGCCACCGAGTCCAACAACCTTGCGCTCAAGGGCGTAGCCCAGGCGCGCGGCGTGGCCGGTGGTCATATGATCACCAGCCAGATCGAGCACAAGGCGACGCTGGACACCGCGCGCCAATTGCAGGACGCCGGAATTGCCGTGACCTACCTGGTGCCGGACGCCGACGGCCTGATCACCGTCGAGGCCGTCAGCCAGGCACTGCGTGAAGACACGTTCCTGGTGTCGTTGATGCTGGTCAACAATGAGCTGGGTACGCTCAATGACATCCCGGCCATCGGCGTGCGGGTGCGTGAGCATGGCGCGCTGTTGCATGTGGATGCGGCGCAAGGGGCGGGCAAGGTCGAGATTGACCTGGCGCGTTGGCCGGTCGACCTGATGTCGTTTTCTGCGCACAAGCTGTATGGCCCCAAAGGCATCGGCGCGTTGTATGTCGGGCCGCGAGCACAGCAGAACGTCACGGCGCAGATCCACGGTGGCGGTCATGAAGGCGGGCTGCGTTCCGGCACCCTGGCGACCCACCAGATCGCGGGCATGGGCAGCGCCTTTGCGTTGGCTGCGCACTCCTTTGCCGAAGAGTCGGCGGGCATTGTCGCCCTGCGCGAGCGTCTGCTTGAGCAAGTGCTGAGCATCCCCGGCGTGCGCCTGAATGGCAGCGCCACCCAGCGCATTCCCCACACCTTGAGCCTGACCTTCAGTGAAGGCGAGTTCAATTCGGCAGCCTTGAGCGCCGGCATTGCCTTTTCGGCAACCTCCGCCTGCAATTCGGCCAGCAATGCACCCTCCCATGTGCTGCTTGCCCTGGGGCATGATGCGCGCAGTGCCGGCCGCACCATTCGCCTGAGCCTGGGGCGGTTTACCACCGAGCAGGATATCGATCAGGCAGTGCAATTGATCAAGGCCGCGTTGGCCAGCGCACCGGCCTTCTGGGCAGTTTGAAACACATAACAATTATTAGTGGTTAGCAGGAGACAAGATGAGTACGCAGCCTTTGACCCATGGAACGGTTCCCCAGCGCCTGGCGCATACCCGCGAGTTGATGAAACGGGAGGGCATCGATGCCCTGCTGGTTCCATCCGCCGACCCGCACCTGTCCGAATACTTGCCGGGCTACTGGCAGGGGCGGCAGTGGTTGTCGGGGTTTCATGGGTCGGTAGGCACGTTGATCGTCACGCCTGATTTCGCCGGCGTCTGGGCTGACAGCCGTTACTGGGAGCAGGCGGCCAAGGAGCTCAGCGGTAGCGGCATTGAGTTGGTGAAGCTGCAACCGGGGCAGTCCGGCCCGCTGGAATGGCTGGGCGAACACACCCCGGAAGGCGGGGTATTGGCGGTGGATGGTGCGGTGATGGCCGTTGCGTCGGCCCGCACCCTGGGCGGCAAGTTGGCGGAGCGTGGTGCTCGCCTGCGTACTGACATCGATTTGTTGAGTGAAGTCTGGACCGACCGTCCGGCGCTGCCAAACCAGCCGATCTACCAGCACCTGCCGCCCCAGGCCACTGTCAGCCGAGGCGAAAAACTCGCTGCACTGCGCGCCGGCCTGAAGGACAAGGGTGCGGATTGGCATTTCATCGCCACCCTGGATGACATCGCCTGGCTGTTCAACCTGCGTGGTGCAGATGTTTCGTTCAACCCGGTGTTTGTGTCATTCGCCCTGATCAACCAGCAGCAGGCAACCCTGTTTGTTGCCCTCGGCAAGGTCGATGCCCCGTTGCGTGAAGTGCTGGAACAGGATGGCGTGACGCTGCGTGACTACAGTGAAGTGGCGGCGGCCCTGGGTGAAGTGCCGGACGGTGCCAGCCTGCAGGTCGACCCGGCGCGCGTGACCGCAGGGTTGCTGGATAACCTGGGCAGTGGCGTCAAGCTTGTGGAAGGCCTCAACCCGACCACGCTGGCCAAGTCCCGCAAAAGCCTGGCGGATGCCGAGCATATTCGCCGGGCGATGGAGCAGGATGGCGCGGCCCTGTGCGAGTTTTTCGCCTGGCTGGACTCGGCCCTGGGGCGCGAGCGCATTACCGAGCTGACGATTGACGAGCACTTGACGGCTGCGCGTACCCGGCGCCCGGATTATGTGTCGCTGAGCTTCAATACCATCGCCGCCTTCAATGGCAATGGCGCGATGCCGCATTACCATGCGACCGAAGAAGAGCATGCGGTGATCGAAGGTGATGGCCTGTTGTTGATTGATTCTGGCGGCCAATACCTGGGCGGCACCACCGATATCACGCGGATGGTGCCAATCGGCACGCCGAGCGAGGAACAAAAACGCGATTGCACTCGTGTGCTCAAGGGGGTGATTGCGCTGTCGCGTGCGCATTTCCCCAAGGGCATTCTCTCGCCCTTGCTGGACGCCATCGCCCGTGCGCCGATCTGGGCCGAGGGTGTGGATTACGGTCATGGCACCGGTCACGGGGTTGGCTACTTCCTCAATGTTCATGAAGGTCCGCAGGTGATTGCCTACCAGGCTGCGGCCGCACCGCAAACCGCGATGCAGCCGGGAATGATCACCTCCATTGAGCCGGGTACCTACCGCCCGGGTCGTTGGGGGGTGCGTATCGAGAACCTGGTGTTGAACCGCGAGGCGGGCAAGACCGAGTTCGGCGAATTCCTCAAGTTCGAAACCCTGACCCTGTGCCCGATCGATACCCGTTGCCTGGTGCCGTCATTGCTGACGACCGAGGAGCGCCAGTGGTTCAACGACTATCACGTTGAGGTGCGTCATCGCTTGAGCCCGTTGCTCAGTGGCGCTGCGTTGGAGTGGTTGCAGGTGCGTACGGCTGCCATCTAAGGGGCGGCCGCTCGCAGGCGCAGGCTTGCGAGCGGCTTGCAGGTCTTAGCTCAAGGCTTCGCGGACAAAATCCAGGCGATCCTGGCCGAAGAACAGCTGTTGACCGACAAACAGGCTAGGTGCACCAAACACGCCCCGGGCAATCGCCTCTTCGGTCTTGTGCTTGAGGGTGTCCTTTACTTCCTCATCCTGGGTCAATTCCAGTACCTGGGCAGGGTCGAAGCCGTGTTCGGCCAAGACCGCTGCTACCACTGCCAGATCCCCCAAGTTGCGTCCATCCACCCATAGCGCCCTGAACAGGCAGTCGATGAAGTCGATAAAACGTTCCGGCTGACGGAGTTGAATGCCGGTGACGGCGCGCATCAGTGTCAGGGTGTTGATGGGGAAGTGCGGGTTGAACTTGAGCGGCACGTCGTAACGCTTGGCGTAGCGTGCCAGGTCTTGCAGCATGTAGCGGCCCTTGGCCGCAATTGTGATGGGAGAGGCGTTTCCGGTGGCTTTGAAGATGCCGCCCAGGAGTATGGGCTGATACACCAATTGGCTGCCGGTTTCGGCACAGATTCCGGGCAGTTGGGTATAGGCCAGGTAGGTGGTGGGGCTGCCGAGGTCGAAGAAAAATTCCAGGGTTTTGCTCATGTCGGATGCTCGCTGCTTATTGTTATGTAGGCGTGCTTACCAGGTTTCGTTCCAGGGGCGCAGATCCAACTCGAAGGTCCAGGCATCCCGTGGCTGGCTGTGCAGGTACCAATAGTTGTCGGCAATATGTGCGGGATCAAGGATGCCATCCTGGTCCTTGAGCGCGTATTTGGTTGGGAAGTTGTCGCGGATGAAGTCCGTATCGATGGCGCCATCCACCACCACATGAGCCACATGGATGTTCATCGGGCCAAGCTCGCGCGCCATGCTTTGAGCGAGGGCGCGAATCCCATGTTTGGCCCCGGCGAAGGCAGCGAAGCCAGCGGCGCCGCGCAACCCGGCGGTGGCACCGGTAAACAGGATCGTCCCGCGTCGGCGGGTTGCCATGCGCTTTGCTACTTCCCGGGCATTCAGGAAGCCGGAGAAGCAGGCCATCTCCCATATCTTGAAATACTTGCGTGCGGTTTCTTCCAGAATGCTGCAAGGCACGTTGGCGCCGATGTTGAACACGAAAGCCTCAATCGGACCCCGCTCGCTCTCGATCTGCTCAATCAGCGCGATGACCTCGTCCTCCTTGCGCGCATCGCAGGCAAAACCGTGGGCCTCACCGCCTGCAGCCTGAATGCTGTCCACCAAGGGTTGTAGTTTGTCGGCACTGCGGCGAGTGACGCAGGCTACATAACCCTCACGGGCAAAGCGCTTGGCGATTGCGCCGCCTGTAGCATCACCTGCGCCGACGACCAGTACGATTTTCTTATTCTCAGTCATGGGGAAGTCCTTTGCTAAACGATCGTTAACTAAACGTACGTTATGCTACGATCTGGCAGGCGTCAAGGCACTGTATTCAGGGGGAGAGGCGATGCGCTATTCAGTCAGTCACAAGCAGCAAACCAGAGACAAGCTCCTGCAAAGCAGTGCGGCCCTGGCTAAAAAAGAAGGGTTTGTCAGTGTTGGCGTGGACGGCTTGATGAAGGCTATTGGCTTGAGCGGGGGGGGGTTCTATAGCCACTTTTCGTCCAAGGATGCGCTGTTCAGTTCAATCGTCGAGCGCGAGTTGAGCCAAAGCCTTGAGCGTCTGGGGGCGGGAGACGTGCAGAGTCGCGAGCGCCTGGGGCGGTGCCTGAAGATTTATTTGAGCATGGCCCACGTGGAGCAGGTGCAAGACGGCTGTGCTTTGCCAAGCATGGGGGCGGATATTGCTCGCGCTGATATAGCTGTACGCCAGCAGGCACAGGAGTGGATTTGTCGATTGCAGGCCAACTGGGCGCGGACTCTGGAGAGTGACAGCCTGGCCTGGGCCATTTTGTCCCAGTGCGTGGGCGCATTGGTGGTGGCCAGAATGATGGTCGACCCGCACGTTCAGGAGCAGGTGCTTTCATCGAGCTATAAAGAGCTCAGCCAGAGAATCGCCCAGCAATGACCACTTACTTGCAGAGCACGATCATGCTTCGGCTGGTATAGCCGGCAGGGTTGAGGCCAAAGGGGTAGTCACCCGGCTCTTCACTATTGTCGCCGGACTTGGCGATGACTCTGTAGCCCTTCTTGCCGCACGAGTTGGCTGCGCTGATATAGCACTGGTCCCAGGAGGAGGACAGGCCGGAGCAGTTGATATGCAGCCCTTTCTTTCCGCGTTTGACTTCTGTCTTGGTGGTTGCTGCACACCCTGCAAGGGCGATGACGACAAGCACTATCAAAATTCGCTTCATTACCATCCTTAATAGCCGCGCCGTTGGAATGCCCGATGCTGGCTTTGCTCGCTCTCAAGTGTAGCGTTCGTGGATGTCCCTATTTGAAAAATTCCATGACTGACACCGAGTTACAGCCTAAACATGGCCTAATTGAGCGGCAAATGCCAGAGCTTCGTTAAATCCTGTCTCAATCTGCCGCGACGATTGGCGTTGACTGGCTGCGCATAGTCAGCGTCGCGCCCACGGAGGCCAGGATAATGCAGGCGATAGCCAGCCATTGCGCCAGGGACAGGTATTCCTGGAGGAAAAACAACCCGCAAAGCGCGCCGAATGCGGGCTCGATACTCATCAGGGTGCCGAAGGTACGTGCGGGCAGTCGGGTCAGGGCGACCATCTCCAGGGTGTAGGGGAGGGCGGTGGAAAGAATCGCCACGCCGATGGCGATTGGAATCAGTGCGGGTGTCAGCAGGGCGCTACCGGCATGGACGATACCGATAGGCGCGACAAACAGTGCAGCAATCATCACACCGAGGGCGGCTGTCTGGACACCGTTGTCTGCGCCAGCCTTCTGCCCGAACAGAATATAGAGGGCCCAGCAAATACCCGCGCCCAATGCATAGGCGGCGCCGGTCAAGTCGATGCCTTGGCTGGCTTCGCCAACCGGTATCAATAGCAGCAGGCCGATGATGGCCAAGGCTATCCACAGGAAGTCGACGGCACGCCGCGAAGCATAGATGGCAACGGCCAGTGGGCCGGTGAACTCAAGGGCCACCGCAATCCCTAGGGGCACGGTGCGCAATGACATATAGAAGAGGAAGTTCATGCCGCCAAGCGCCATCCCGTAGACGATGACGGTGCGCAGCGACTTGGCGGTGAGTTTTGCACGCCAGGGACGAAGCAATAGCAGCATGATGATGCTGGCGAAAACCAGGCGCAGCGTAGTGGTGCCTTGGGCGCCTACGACAGGGAACATGCTTTTGGCCAGCGAGGCGCCCGACTGGATCGAGGCCATGGCAATGAGCAGCAGGCCGACAGGGAAAAGCGCGGAGCCCAGGCTGCGGGATGAGGTGGTCATTGGGGGTGTTTGTCCAGGGTCATATAAAGGCAGAAGCCGCTATGATGATCAACTGGTTCAGAATGGGCAATATATTGCTCAGTTTTGTGCGTCTTCTCTAATAGAACAGAGGGCTTTTGGGTATATCGATAGAAAAACTAAATTAACGGTTGACGGCGATTTATATCTGTCTATAATTCGCCCCACTTCCGGCGCAGTCGAAACGGAAAACTCCTTGGTAAACAGTGAGTTACGCAGTTTTCGGCAGCAGGTTGCTTCAGTTCATCGAAGCCAAAAGGAAGTTGAAAAAGAGGTGTTGACAGCAGCGTGTAACGCTGTAGAATTCGCCTCCCGCTGACGAGAGATCGAAGGCGCAAGTGGTTGAAGTTGTTAAGGATTCCTTGGAAACTTCTGAAAATAATCACTTGACAGCAAATGAGGCTGCTGTAGAATGCGCGCCTCGGTTGAGACGAAAGATCTTAACCAACCGCTCTTTAACAACTGAATCAAGCAATTCGTGTGGGTGCTTGTG
>NZ_VFIL01000004.1 GCF_007858285.1 Pseudomonas brenneri
TGATTACATCGAGATGTTCTACAACGCAAAACGCCGCCATGGTTTCAACAATCAGCTGTCACCGGTAGAGTTTGAAAAGCGTTACGCAATGAGCTTGCAAGGTGTCTAGAGAATCCGGGGCGATTCAGTCGAATGGGCAAGGCTCGAGCGAAAAACACCACCGAAACCCAACCATCTTATGGGCTACGTGTTCGACCGGTATGAAAAAGAAATCATCCCAGGCAAGTCAATTCGTACCCAGTCCGATAACCGCAAAGAACTCAAGCAACTGAGAAGAGCGTTTGAGAGCGCCCCCATTGAGTCAATCACGCCCCAAGTAATAGCTCAATACCGAGACGCCAGGACAGCCAAGGTCAGAGCCAACCGTGAGATCGCCCTGCTCTCCCATGCCTTTACCATTGCACGCGAATGGGGGCTGACTGACAAAGCAAACCCTTGCTTTGGCGTTCGCCGCAACAAGGAAAAGCCACGGGACTACTATGCAGGTGAAACAGTATGGAACGCGGTATACGCAGAGGCGGTACAGGAGCTGAAGGACGCGATGGATCTGGCCTACCTTACCGGCCAACGCCCCGCCGATGTGCTCAAGATTGCAGCCACCGACTTGAACAACGGTTTCTTGCTGATTGGCCAGGGCAAGACCGAAAAACGCCTACGCCTTCGTTTGGAGGATGCAGGCGTACAGTCCGGGCTGAGCGCCTTTATCGAAGACCTGCAGGAACGTAGAGCAATCAACGGTATTCGGACCTCAACCTTGATCACCAACGCGTCTGGACTTCGAATGAGCCAGCAGATGTTGCGCAATCGGTGGGACGACGCGCGGGAGAAGGCGGCAATCAAAGCTGCGGCTGATGGCGACCCAGCATTGGCCACGAGCATTCGACAATTTCAGTTCAAGGACATTCGGCCGAAAGCTGCTAGCGAGATAGACCTGACACACGCGAGCCGGCTATTGGGCCACTCTACCGAGGAGATCACTAAGAAGGTCTATAGGCGAGTCGGTGAGATAGTAAAACCTACGAAATGACTCACATACCGTAGTCAAAACGGTCCGAGTTAGCCGATCACGTACCCATCACTCAGGTGTATCTAGGCACACCAAGCATACTAGACACCATTACCCGATCACCCACGCCTGCAGCTTCCGCGGCTAGCCTAATCGCTTTAATGTCCTCTTCTGCGAGGTGTGGTCCGAGGTAGATCCGGTCGACGAGTAGGCGAAGATCGACTACCACCCTAATACCTTCATTAGGAACCTCGGCACCGTACTCCTCAGCCAATCTAAGAGATATCACCAAACGAAACTCTTGCTCCCAAGAGAACGCCTGATGTTTATACATGAAACGTTCAAGCATGTTGACTTCGAGCCTCTCTTGAAGAAGATCGATGTATCTGACATTGCCAGCCCAGAGAGTTTCATCTGTATAGTCCTCCCTCAGCTTAAAGGGCTGGATTGCTTCAGCTAGCTTTCTAGGGCTACTTAAAATAGCCACGCCTTTCCAGGCCGAGGCATATAGCTGCCACATAGCATCACTTTCATATTCGGCACGATGCCAGCAGCAAATCTTTGTGAGACGCCGCAATTCTTCAAAGGCTTTCTCGCCATACTCGTTCTGCGGTAGAAACCGCGGATCGAGTTTTGTGCCAGGTGGCAGCACAGCAGTCGCACCTTCAAATGGATCCTGAAATTGACGTGCTGCAGCGAAATAAAGATTTTCGCTACCCATTAAGTCAAGAAATCGATCGGGCCTGAGATAACGCCATATCGGCTCATCTAGATCCATAGCTTCATCGAATACGATTCTCAAGATTTTACCTTTTTTTGCTGGCAGAAGTTTATTGAGTACCTCGAGATCAACCGTGTTCGATCTCTGCCCAGGAGGAGGAGGAACTTCGGAGCAAAGCGTCGTAGGAGCGAATCATTATTCGCCCACCAGACGATCGATTCCAAGCACTCTTCAACTCTTGCAGCTGCTCATCTAATTCTAACTCTTCTTCACGCCCTATGATGAGAAACCCTTTTGGCTCGCGAAAATCAGTCAATTTGAAATGATCGCGAAAAAAACTCTGATTCGCACTACAGTAATCCATGTACCGTAGCAATTGACAGATGCCCTGATTTGCAGTTTCGGAGAACGAAATATTTCTGCCATTTTTCCCGCGCTTAAATAGGCGAGCACTTGGACTTTTCAACTCGGCCACGCACCAGTAGAAGCCGTCTGAATTTTTTCCGCCAAACAGATAGTCAGGGCGTAAGCCTTTTTGTGACGGGGTTGCCCCGGGATCAATTAACTTTTGAGAAACAACCCACATGCCATGATGGCCAAAATTTGTAAAATTTAGGCACTGACCAAAAAACGCCGAGTTCTTTCTAAGAAAAGAATCTACGACGGTCTCACTAACGCCATCTTTAAGCAGTTCCATAAATGCTTTTTTGGTGGCATTACTGACCGCGCTAGACTTGACATAGTAACTCTCTGGAGGCCAATCTTTAGAGTAGGGCAGTTTCTCACCCGGCTTATAAATACGCATTATCTGTTTACCTATGCATGAGCGCAAATCAAAAAACCATCAACAACGCCTATTTACAAGACCATTTTCACACGATTGCAAGCGTAGCGGTTAAACCTTCATAAATAAAAAACACTATCACACGGAGTCATTTTCCAACCATCAAACATCCCAATCTTTCGCACGTTTACTTCTTTGCTTTTCAAGGACATCCATAAAACTCAAATTAATACGAATAGTGCTTATCAATGCACAGATTTGAAGTCCGCTGACGAAAAGGAGACCAAACTGACATGTACCTTTGATCCAAGCTTCTGCATTGAAGCCAAAATTTTTCCCAATAGATACAAGTACTAAAAGCACAACCGCAACAATCATAGTTGAAGCTGACTGCACTATAACGCTAATAATCTCTGTAAGTCTTGCGGTGTACTCTCCACCGGCAGAAAAGTCTACATTTACTAAGTTTTCACCCTTAAGTGTTTTCAAAACACTGGGGTATAGAAATGCAACCCAAATACTCATAATTGTAAAAATTGCACCCGCGATGCCAACGAGCAAGCCAAGTATGCTTGATACCGCGGCGGGATCGATTTCAACTCTAAAAAAAAGCATCAAGAGAGGAGTTATCAAGCAAGCAATAATCGCTTTCATGAAGTTACCCTGGCTACCGACTCGGCTGGTTCATCCGTTTTTTTAGCACCGCTTACAATTGGTAAAAACACATCCCTAGTTGCCGACAATGCCTTATACAATTGATCACAGCTGTATGCATCGATGGCTGGCGGAAGTACAACACGCTCCACAATTCTATGGCTTTTAATCGATGTACCACTTTCATTTTCATCAATAAATATAACATCCGCCCAGCCATCATCACTAAAGCCAGATGAATACGTGATCAATTCTTTTATTTGTTCAAGAGAGGGCGTAGCCTCCAACCTAATCTCAACCTTTCTGATATTGTCGTCTGTCTCTTTCGCCTTAGGAAAAAACTTCGCCATGAACGTTTGAAAATAATTAAATATCTCAATATTTGCCTTGTCGAGGCCATCTTTCCCCGAGACAACCACCTCCATCTCTACTTCCTTAGCGGCATCGCTAACGACAACCTCGTTACGCAATAGCATATACTTGGTTTTTTCGCAAATCCTCTCCAAATACTCTTCACTCGTCTTAAAGATCTTGATGCAAGCAGAGAACTTGTAAAGCAAATTATATGTTTCAGGGCTTTGAGGGAGACTAAACGCAATTCTCGTCTCTGAGTCACCAGGCTGGCGAGAGTTATAACCAGGGAATTTAAGTCGGTACCTTACACAATAATTAACCCACTTCTGCATAAGCTCCGAATCGCACTTTGAGTCATCAAACTTAAGAGAAACAACTAGATCCTTATCCGGCAAAATCCAATAGTAGCAAGGGTGTCCCCAAACATAATTTTCACCTGTCGTCGAGGCAGTATTCGTAATATAGTTACCCGTGGGTTTTCCATCTGACCCGATTTCCAGACCTCGAAAACCCCGAGTATCTGTCGGATCATGCTTCCACAATACGACCATAAACTCGCCGTTAGGAAACTCCTTAATTTCGCGACAGTAGCACATTACGGAATCAGTGCCGGACTCTCCTTTTGTCGGCCAAGGAGCAGTGTCTTTAAAGCCGCGACTATTTACCCATTTGGTAAGCGCGCGAAAAACAGTGCTGGTTTCCAGTCCATAATTTTTTGAAATCAGCTCCTTTCCAGAGGACTTTCGCTGAACACGATAGAGACCGCTACGCTCGATATCAAAAAAATTCAGATATCCATAATTATGTTCTTTCTTAGGCTTTGACATTAACGACGTACTTCCCTGTATTATAATTTTCGAATTGCGAAAAGGTTATTGACACTTATCGCGTCTGGCTTTTCGAGAAAGCACTAAAGCATAGGCTGTACCCTCAGATAGGTAAATCACGCACTCACTTGCCACGTGGTGATGGTCCTTCCGTGAGCACTCCAAGCGCTCCTCAACCTACATCATAACTTCGAATGTGCCACCAGATGGTGGCAAAAATCCACTCCAATTGTAAGAAACCGGCTTGCAGCATCGAGAGCGAACTTTATCAAATGACAATCTCACCAAATGCGGCGCGTTTCTAGCCAAAAAAGGAGGCGAGTTGCGGAAGCGATTCAAAAAGTTGCGGAAGCGATCAGAAAATTGTAGGCAATAAAAAACCCCGTAGACGTTAATCTACGGGGTTTTTAAGAGTGGAGGCCGAGGTCGGAATCGAACCGGCGTAGGCGGATTTGCAATCCGCTGCATAACCATTTTGCTACTCGGCCTCAAACGATCAATGCCAAAACCACCGACATTCACCGCATATAAACTTGAGTGGGCTATGTGAAGCCTGCCTCTACTCTATCTCATTGAAAACATTGAAGTTTTTTATGCCTCAGTGCGTTCGATGGCGGCAATTATGTACTGATTTGCCGAGGCTGGCAAGCCCTTGATTTCAAAAAATATTCTTCTGTGAAGCACAGCAGGGGCGGCTGGCCCCTGCCCTGCCTACGCTTAGTAGCCCAATGACAGCCCGGTATTGCGCCGTGGGTCGTTGGCGCCGTAGAAGCGGTTGTTGCCCACAGGCTTGCCGTCCAGGGACGGGGCGCCGACGAGGATGGCGGCCAGGTGGTTGGCGTCTTGGGGGCCGGCGAATTTGTGGCCCCAGCTTTCGAGGATTTTCTGGGTGTCGGGGCTCAGGGCAAAGGTTTCGAGGTTGGTGCTGTCGGGCATCCACTGTTGGTGGAAGCGTGGGGCGTTGACAGCTTCCTGGATGTTCATCTTGTAGTCGATGACGTTGAGGATGGTCAGCAAGGTGGCGGTGATGATGCGGCTGCCGCCTGGTGTGCCGATGACCATCACGGCCTTGCCGTCCTTGGTGACGATGGTCGGGCTCATGGACGACAGTGGCGCCTTGCCTGGGGCGATGGCGTTGGCTTCGCCCTGGACCAGCCCGTACATGTTGGGTACGCCGACCTTGACGGTGAAGTCGTCCATTTCGTCGTTGAGGATCACCCCGGTCTTACTGGCCATGACGCCAGCACCGAACCAGTCGTTGAGGGTGTAGGTCACCGAGACCGCGTTGCCCCATTTGTCGACGATGGAGTAATGGGTGGTGTTGCTGCCTTCATGGGGCGCGACGCCGGGCTTGATGGCCATGGAGTCGCCGGCCTTTTGCGGCTCGATGGCGGCGCGCAGTTTGGCGGCGTAGTTCTTGTCCAGCAGGTGTTCAACCGGGTTTTGTACAAAATCCGGGTCGCCCAGGTAGCTGTTGCGGTCCACGTAGGCGTGGCGCATGGCTTCGATCTGGTAATGGGTGCCCTGGGCCGAGCCGTAGCCCAGTTCGGCCATCGGGTAGCCTTCGAGGATGTTCATGATCTGGCAAATCACCAAGCCGCCCGAGCTGGGCGGCGGCGCCGAGACCACGTGGTAGCCGCGATAGTCGCACTCGATGGGCGCCAGTTCGCGGGTCTGGTATTTGTCCAGGTCGGCCTGGGCGATGATGCCCTTGCCGGCCTGACTGGAGTCGACGATGGCCTTGGCCACCCAACCTTTGTAGAAGCCATCGGTGCCCTTGGCGGAGATTTCCCGCAGGGTGCGGGCCAGGTCTTTTTGCACCAGTTTCTGCCCGACCTGCAGTGGCTCACCCTTGTTGAGGAAGATGCCGCGCAGGTCCTGGTCTTTTTTGAACTCTTCGGTAGCGCTGTGCAGCATGTCGATATCGCCCTGGTCGAGGGCAAAGCCGTTTTCTGCAAGTTTGATCGCCGGCGCGATCACTTGGGCGCGCTTGAGGGTGCCGTATTTGCTCAGGGCCAGTTCCATGCCGGAGACGGTGCCGGGTACGCCGACGGCCAGGTGGCCTTTGGCGCTGAGGCCGGGGACGACGTTGCCGTCCTTGTCCAGGTACATGTTGGCGGTGGCCGCCAATGGGGCTTTTTCACGGAAGTCGAGGAAGGTCTTGCGCCCGTCCGCCAGTTGCACGGTCATGAACCCACCACCGCCGAGGTTGCCCGCTGCCGGGTAGACCACCGCCAAGGCGTACCCCACGGCAACTGCCGCATCCACGGCGTTGCCGCCAGCCTTCAAGACATCGACGCCCACGTGGGTCGCCAGGTGCTGGGCGGTCACCACCATGCCGTTTTCACCGGCCACCGGGGCCTGGGAGGCCGCCTGCACACCGCTGAATGTCAGGACCAGGGCCGTCGCGATCAAGGTTCGGGTAAAGGGTTGGTAGTTCATCCGTGGATACTCTGTTTATTGGAAGCGTTAAACGTAGCTGCTTTCGCACAGCAACCCCAGCCAGGTGGCGCGTTTCAGACAGAGCTTGTCGGTGCCGGAATGCTATATTCGCCCCGCCCTACTCATTGCCCATGAGACACACCGATGCCCACGGTCGCCGACCCGATCCACGCGCTGTACCACAAGATCACCTGGAAGCTGATTCCCTTCCTGTGCTTTTGCTACCTGGCTGCCTACCTGGACCGGATCAATATCGGTTTTGCCAAGTTGCAGATGCAAGACCAGTTGCAGTTCAGCGAAACCGCGTTCGGCCTGGGCGCCGGTCTGTTTTTTGTCGGCTATATCCTGTTTGAAGTGCCGAGCAACCTGATCCTGGAACGCGTCGGCGCGCGGATCTGGATCGCCCGCATCATGATCACCTGGGGCCTGCTCTCGGCCTGCACGCTGCTGGTCACCTCGACCACCCAGTTCTATGTGCTGCGGTTTTTGCTGGGTGTCGCCGAGGCAGGATTCCTGCCGGGGGTGTTGTATTACCTGACCACCTGGTTCCCCACCCATCGCCGGGGGCGGGTCATTGCGCTGTTCATGATCGGCCTGCCGCTGTCCAGTGTGATTGGCGGGCCGTTGTCCGGCTGGATCATGAGCCACTTCGACCAGATGGGCGGCCTGCGCGGCTGGCAATGGCTGTTCCTGCTTGAAGCGTTACCCAGCGTGCTGTTGGGAGTGCTGGCATTCTGGGCGCTGCCCAATACCTATCACCAGGCCAAATGGTTGTCCGCCGCAGAAAAGGCCTTGCTGCAAGAGCAGTTGCGCGCCGATGACAGCCACGCCAGCCACAGCCCACGGCGCTTTCGTGATGGGTTCTTTAACCTCAAGGTGTGGATGCTCGGCGGCATCGACTTCTCGATCCTGCTCAGTGCCTATGCCATGGGTTTCTGGATGCCGACCCTGATCCGCAACGCCGGGATCAGCGACACCTTCCATATCGGCCTGCTCACCGCCCTGCCCAGTGTCGCCGCGCTGGCCGGCATACTGCTGATCGGCGCCAGCTCCGACAAATACCGCGAGCGCCGCTGGCACATTATCGTGCCCTTTCTGGTGGGTGCCGTGGCCATGGCCAGCAGCACCTTCTTCAGTCATAACGTGGTCGCCACCGTGGCCCTGTTTGCCGTGGCTTCGGCGGCGATCCTCGGCGCCGTGCCGGTGTTTTTCAGCCTGCCGGCGACGTTCCTCACCGGCACCGCGGCGGCCACCGGCTTTGCCCTGGCCTGTTCCCTGGCGAATATCGCCGGCTTGGTCAGCAACTCGTTGATGGGCCTGGCAATCGACGTGACCGGCAGCAGCGCCGGGGCGATGTGGTTCTTTGCCGGGAGCCTGGTACTGAGCTGCTTGCTGGTAATCGCCTTGCCGGCGAAGTTGGTCAACCGGTAGGAGCGCTCCCACAAGGGGATGCAATATCAGGACAACATCAATGGCCGCTATGGGACATGCCTGCCGGCTGCTGCAACAGCGCCAGATCTATCTCCTCAAAGCGCAGCACCCGCCCGCCGGTATCCGCCGCGACTTTCTGTGCCACCGCCTGCTCGGCAAACGAGGCCAATACCACGCCCATGGCGCCCTTGAGCCCGGTACCGAGCACGTAGTAAGCGGTCTTGGCGTCGATCAAATGTGCATCATCCGGGGTGTCCCAATGGCTGCGCCCCATGTCATGCACGTACAGCTTGGACGGCGTGTGATGATTTTCCGGCTGCAACCACCAGCCGAGCATTTCTGCCGTGGAGCAAAACTTCTTCGCCGCCCCCTGCTCCACCACCTCGCCCTTGGGCCCCGGGAATTCGCTGATCACCATGCCGCACACATGGCACTCATCCGTCGGATGAAACGCCACCGGCCCATCACCTACGCCCGCCGCCACCGGCTTTTCACACCCGACCAACAGCAGGCTCAACAGCAACACCAACCCGATTTTCATGCTCATCTGCTCCACTAATAAAAACTCAGGCTGCGCGCCGCCCAAACAGCCAATAGGCCCAGGCCAGTGGCCCTGCAACCCATGCCGCCAGGCACAGCCACAACATCGCCGCTGGCACCGCCAGGTCGCCGCCCAGGGCCATCACGCCCACCGACGCCGGGCCGGTATCGAAGCCCGACAGGTTGATCAGCCGGTACACATCCGCCGGGTTGAACAGCAATAGCCAGGGCAACAACGTCGGGCTGAACTGACCCTCGCTAATGACCAGCAGCGCCAGCAATGCCAGGTCGAACACCAGGACAAAAAAGAACCACACGCCCAGGGCCAGCCCGGCCGCCGTGGACTTCTCTGCCGAGACGGCGCTCAACACATACGCCAGCCCCAGAAAGCCCCAGCCGAGCAAGGTCGAGGTCAGCATGAATCGACCAAAGGCCCAGAGCAGCAGGCTGAACTCGACATCATCCACCAGCAGCGCAATGGCGAGCATGGCGCAGCCGAATCCAATAAAGGTCGCCAGGGCCAGGATCAACCCATGGCCGACGAACTTGCCCAGCAGGATCTGCCCTCGCCCCAGGGGATAAGTAAGCAACAGCAGCAAGGTGCCGCTTTCGTCCTCACCGACAATCGCGTCATAGGCCAGCAACAACGCAATCAACGGCATCAAGAAGGTTGCCAGGCTGGCCAGGCTGGCGATGGTCGCCGGGATCGAGGTAAAGCCCAGTTGCCCGGACGCCGCCGCGCCCAGCCAGGCAATGCCGATGGCCAGCACCGCAAACAACAGGCTGATCGCTAACAACCAGCGATTGCGCAGGCCGTCGCTGAACTCCTTGCGGGCCATGTTCCAGATCGGCGTCATTGGGCGTACTCCACGGGGTTGTCCATGTAATGGCGGTACAGGTCCTCCAGCGACGGCACGATGATTTCCACATCGCTGGGGCTGTCCTGATCCAGCAACTGACGCAGCAGGTCCAGCTTGTTGCCGTTGAACGCGGCCACTTGCAGGCCTTCCACACCCCAGCGCCGCGTGACGTGGCCAGCCTCGCTCCAGCGTTTTTGCAAGAGCGCCGCACGCTGCAGGCCACTGCTGCGGATCAGGGTCGGCAGCCCGGCTTCTTCGCGCAAGGCCGCCAGCGTGCCAAGAGCCAGCAATCGGCCCTGGGTGAGGATCGCCGCACGGTTGATATGCGCCTCCACGCCCGGCAGCACATGGGAGCAAAGGATGATGCTGGTGCCCTGCCCGCGCAGGCGGTCGAGCAAGCGATACAAATCCTGGGTGGCGATCGGGTCGAGGCCCACGGTGGGCTCGTCGAGCAACAGCAAGCGTGGTTCGCCAAGCAGGGCCTGGGCCAGCCCGAGGCGCTGGCGCATGCCCTTGGAGTAGGTCTTGACCCGCCGCCGTGCCGCCGCCGTCAGGCCGACGTCTTCCAGCAGGGTCGCGACCTGGCTCATCGGCGCGCCCTTGAGCCGGGCAAAATGCTGCAAGGTCTCCAGGCCGCTGAGTTGCGGGTAAAAGGTCACGTTCTCGGGCAGATACCCAAGCATGCGGCGCACTTGAGGATCGCTGGGCGCGCGGCCAAACACCCGTACCTGGCCGCTGCTTGCCTGCAACAAACCCAGGATCAGCTTCATGCTGGTGGTCTTGCCCGCGCCGTTATGACCGAACAGGCCCAGCACCTCCCCCGGCGCCAGGCTCAGGTTCAGGTCATGCAGCACAGTGGCGTGCCCATAACGCTGGGTCACACCTTCGATTTCGACGACAGGCATCATGCGGGCTCCTTGAGCAGGGATAGCGTGGGGTCTTTCATCAGCGGATGACTGTCCATCACCCCCGGCGACTTGATCACCGGAAACGCCCGCTGCACCCAGCGCAGCAACTCGATGCCGGGGCTGTTCATCAACAGGCGCACCTGGGGGTACAGCCACAGCAGGCGGTCGACGTTATCGTTAGGCTCATAGGCCACATCCCCCAGGCCATCGTTATTGCGGTCCCAACCCAGGTAGTCGCTCCAGAAATTACCGCGACCATCCGCCGACCACTCCTGCAAGCGCGTGGCCACGTACTTGACCTGGCGCTGATTGCCGACAAAGGCGTTGCCCGCAATCCGGTTGTCTTCGGAGCCGGCCGTGAGGTGAATGCCCACCGCGCTGCGCCCGAAGTGGTTGTGTTCGATGCTGTTGAACAGCGAGTTGTAGATAAACAGCGCCTTGCCTTCGGCACCGGTGATCATGGTGTCGCCCGTGGTACCGTCGCGCACATCGTTGACGACGTTGTCGCGCAGGGTGGAATAGGTGATGTAGTTCATCAGGATCCCGTAGTTCTGGTCCTGTTCGGAGCGATTGCCAATCACCGTCAGCTTGCGGCTTTGCATCAGGGCGTAGCCAGTGCGGGTGCGGCGGGTGATGTTGCCCAGCACCTGGTTGTCGTTGGCGAACATGTAGTGGATGCCGTAGCGCAGGTCTTCCAGGGTGTTGCCTTGCAGCAGGTTACCGTTGGAGGTGTCGATGTAGATGCCATCGCGGGCATCCCGCACCTGGTTGCCAATCACCCGCGCGCCCTTGACCGCGTACAGGTGGATGCCATTGCCCCGGTCCTGGGAGCGCATCGCCGGGTCGCCCTGGATCTGGTTGTCGATCACGCTCACATCCGCCGTGCCATCGACCCACACACCAAAACCCTGGCCGCGCATGTGGTTGCCCTTGATCACGGCACCGTGGGCCTTGGGCTGGATGAAGATCGCCGCATTCATCGCGGTGAGGTCATGGCCCCAATCAAGGAAGGTACAGCCCTCGACGGTGACGTCGGGCGCGTTGATCAACAGGCCGTTGCCCAAGCCCTGGCTATGGATCACCGCACCGGGTTCGCAGGTCAGTTGCAGGGCTTGGTCGATGCTGAAAGAGCCCTGGTAGTCGCCGACGGGCAGGCGCCAGTGGTGCGGGCCTGCGGCGACCAACGGCAAGTCGGTGATGGGCAATACAGCGGCACTGGTTATGGCCGAAGACAGCAGCCACACAAACCCGGTCAATAACGTGAGGGGTCGAGCCACGGAGTATTCCTTTTGATCAAAGCCCAATCTATGGAGCGACACAGATCTAGTGTGGGAGCGGGCTTGCTCGCGAAAGCGGTGGGTCAGTCAAGTAATTCCTGGCCGGCACACCGCTTTCGCGAGCAAGCCCGCTCCCACATTGGTGGGCGCTCGCCGTTAGGTCCGCTCGACCAACATCCGCCCTACCATCTCCATATGCAGCGCATGGCAGAACCAGCTGCAGTAGTACCAATGCAGCCCCGGCTTGTCGGCGATGAAGGTGATGGAAGAGGTCTGCTGCGGGCTGATTTCCATGCTCACGCCATGGTTGGTCATGACAAAGCCGTGGGTCACGTCCTCGATCTGGTCGATATTGGTGATGGTCACGGTGACTTCATCGCCATGCTTGACGGTGAACTCGGTCAGGCCGTAGGTCGGCGCCATGGAGGTCATGTACACCCGCACTTTCTTGCCGTCACGGATCACCTTGTTATCGGTCTCCAGCTTGATCCCGTCCTTGGCCGCGATGGCCACGGTTTCGGCAAAGAACGGGTCGTTGCGTTCCCAGATCTTCTTGGTCTTGATCTGGTCGCGCCGCGCCATTACGCAGTCGTGGGGTTCGGCGAAGGTCGGACCGTCGTGGACCAGTTTCATTTCATCGCCCGAGATGTCGATCAACTGGTCGTTTTCCGGGTGCAACGGGCCGGTGGGCAGGAAGCGGTCCTTGGAGAACTTGCTGAGCACCACCAGCCATTGGCCGTCGGCGTCCCGGGTTTCGGTCAGCGAGGCGTGGTTGTGGCCTGGTTGGTAGTGCACATCGAGCTTCTGCTTGATGTAGTTGACCTTCTCGCCGCCATAGGCGCGGATGGCTTCGGCGATGTTCCACTTCACCACCTGGCTGTCGATAAACAGCGTGGTGTAGGCAAAGCCCCGGCCATCGTAGGTGGTGTGCAGCGGCCCCAGGCCCAGTTCCGGCTCGCCGACCACCACGCCGCGCGGGTCCTTGATCTTGTCGCTGAACAGGTCGTCGAGCTTGTCGATGGCGATGATGGTGCAAGTCGGTGACAGCTTGCCGTTGGCGATAAAGTACTTACCGTCCGGCGAGGTGTTGCAGCCGTGGGGGTTCTTCGGCACCGGGATGTAACGGGTGAATTCGCTGTCCTTGCCATCGTCGCCCTTGCGCCCGTCCACCACCGGCACCTTGACACCATCGAGGTTGATGAACTTGCCGGCCTTGATCGCCGCTTCGATGCGCGGGATGTTGAACACCACTACCCAGTCACGCTCGTTGCGCATCATGCCACCCAGGTCGGACGCCTTCTCCGAGTTGTAGCAAGTGGCCGCGGCGTATTTGCCGGTGTAGTCCATGTCGGCGTTGTCGAGGTTGCCGTCGACGATGACCTGGAAGGCCATTTCCATTTTTTCCGCGTCGATGGCGTTGAACATAGTGAAGCTGTTTTTGTCTTGCAGATCGAAGGTGTGGCCGTCATTGGGGTGCGGGATGATGAACTCGGCGTTGCAAAAAACGTACTTGGTGTACGGCACTTTTTGCAGGCGCAGGCCGTGGATCGCCTGGGCGTTGGGCACCGTGACAATCTTGTCGCACTTCATGATGTCCAGGCGGATCCGCGCCACGCGGGTGTTGGCCTTGTCATTGATAAACAGGTATTTGCCGTCGTAGCGGCCATCGGTGGTGGACAAGTGCGGGTGGTGGCAGTCGCCGTTCTGGTACTTGGCACCCTCGCCTAGGATGCGCTTGCTCTCGTTGGTCAGGCCCCAGCCAGTGGCCGAGTCGACGTTGAACACCGGGATGCGCATCAGTTCGCGCATCGACGGCACACCCAGCACCCGCACTTCGCCTTGGTGGCCGCCGCTCCAGAAACCGTAGTACTGGTCCAACTCACCCGGCCCCACGTGGATCTTCGACTTGGCTTCCTTGGCCGCCGCCGCAAAGGACTCGCGGGTAAATACCGTGCCGCCAAGGGCCGTGGCCCCGGCCAGTACTGCACCGGTGACTGCGCCAGTGCCAAGGAAACCACGCCGGCTCAGGCCTTCGGGTTCCGGGGTGGCCCCGGCTGTTTTCGATTCGCTGTCGTTCATGATGTGCTCCAGAGGGGAAAAGTGGGTGCCCAAGGCCGTCATTCAGGCACCGCCACCTGCACCACCGGGATCAATTGCCCGGTGGTGGGTGCGGCCTTGTTGCGTTTTTTGCGCTTGTTGATCAGGGGCGGGCATTTGTGGTCGTTGTGCCAGGTCATCTGGCAGTCGAGGCAGTAGTGGCATTCATTGGCGTTGATATGACCGTCGGGGTGGATCGCCTGGATCTCGCACTCCTTGGCGCACAACTGGCACGGATCGCCGCATTCTTTGCGCCGCTTGAGCCAGTCGAACAGGCGGAACTTGCTCGGGATTGCCAACGCCGCGCCCAGCGGGCAGACATAGCGGCAATAGACCTTGCGCGTGAAGATGTTGATCACCAACAGCGCCAGTGCATAGGCCACGAACCACCACTGGCGGTCGAAATGAAGGGTAATCGCAGTCTTGAATGGCTCCACTTCGGCAAAGCGTTCGGCGGTGGCCATCGACTCCAGGGACAGGCCAAACAGCCCCAGCAGGATCAAATACTTGATCGCCCACAGCCGCTCATGCACGGCAAACGGCAGCTCGAACTGGCGCACCTTGAGCTTGCGTGCCGCCTCGTTGATCAGCTCCTGCAAGGCACCAAATGGACACAGCCAGCCACAGAACACCCCGCGCCCCCACAGCAGGATGCTCGCGGCGGTAAAGACCCAAAGCATGAAGATCAGCGGATCGGTGAGGAACAGCTCCCAGCGGAACTGCTGGAACAGCGCATGCACAAAGGTCAGCACATTGACCACCGACAACTGCCCCAGGGCGTACCAGCCGATAAACACCACGGTAAACAGCAGATACCCGCGACGCACCCAGTGCAGCAGGCGCGGGCGCCGGGCCAGGCTGTCCTGCAGGAACAGAATCACCGTCAACACCGCCAGGGCAGCGCCCAGCACCAGGATCTGGAACTGCTTCTGGTACCAGATCGTCAGCCACATCGGCCGGTTGGCTTCGTCGATGGCGGCCTGTTCAGCGGCGGTCGGCAAGGGCCGCTCCAGATAGGCCTCGGGCATCTGGTAGGGCAATTCAAAGCTGGTGAAGGTGCCGCTGACCGGACCGGTCTGGCGCCGCACCAGCAGCTCCAGGGTCCAGGCCGAACCCGGATCGAATTTCGCCTGGGGCCGCACGATAAACAGCGACATTTCATCGAACTCGGGCATGCCCTCGGCAAACAGGTCGTACAGCCGCTGGTGGTCCATATCGCGAAAGCTGATGACATTGCCGAACTGGCGCAACTGCACCCGATCAAAAATCCCGCCGCGCACGTAGCCCGAACCCTTGAATGAAAACAAGCCTCGCCCCAGCACCGCGATGGCCTGCTCACCAGGCTTGAGGCCCTGCATCAACACTCGGTATTGCGCCTCGCCCAACAGGTTGCGGCCAATACTCGGTGCGTTGAGATCAGCGACATACAAGTCGATAAACGTCTCGTCGCCCTGCCCCGGCCCCGCCACCTCGACGCCCTCAGCCTCGGTGCCCTTGAACGCCTCATCCACCTGCCCACGCGTCAGATGCAGGCGGCGCACTGCGCCATTGCCGGTCAACTGTGCCCAACTGGCGGGTTCAAACAGGTCGCTGCGTACCAGGGCGATTCTCTGCGCAGTGCTGGCCTTGTCCTCGATCAGCTTGAGCGACACCGCCACTTCATGGGCCGCCCGCATGATCACTTCATTGACCACCATCGCCGTCACCGTGGCGCCGGCCACCGCATCCACGGTCACCGCCTGGCTGTCGCTGGAGCGCCCCACCACCACCCGCTGCTTGACGTTGATCCCGCTGTAGCGGGCGGTGAAATCATGCAACTTGGCCTCGGGAATGCCGATCAGCAGAATCGGTTCGTGGTGCTCCAGCACATAAGCATCACGGATCACCCCGGCCGGATCGAGGATCACCTGGGTGTTGATCGGTTTACCGGAATAGGCCGGGATATCCACCACATCCAGACTCTGGAACACATAGCCAATGACCACACCTTTGGCCGACAGCGTGCGTACCTTGAACTGGCCTTCGGGGCCGGAGATGGCGTCTGCCTGCGGGAAGATCTTGTCGATGCGTTGCTGCTCGATCGCGCCGTAGGTCTTGGCCTGGGCCGGGCCAGCCAGGCTGAACAGCAGTACCAGCACTACCAGCCAGGTGACAGGACTTGCAGCCAGAGTAGCGAGGGTCGAGGGCTTGGGGCGGTTCATGGGCTCACTGACTTCAACGGCCGGAATATGAAGTCGATGGTAGGTGGCAGGTGGCCAGTGAGCCCTTGATTGAAATCAAGTCTGGGGAGGGTGCGGCGTTAGGGCGCGGGGCTACATCCCCAACCAACCCGGCAGCGCCAGTGAGATAAATGGCACGTACGTCACCAGGATCAGGAACGCCAACAGGATCATCAACCACGGCATCGCGGCGCGGATGGTCTGGCCCAGGGTCAGGCCGGTCACCGCCGAGGTCACGAACAGGTTCAACCCTACGGGTGGGTGCACCAGGCCGATCTCCATGTTCACCACCATCACAATCCCCAGGTGAATCGGGTCGATGCCCAGCTTCATCGCAATCGGGAAGAAGATCGGCGCCAGGATCAGCACAATCGCCGATGGTTCCATAAAACTGCCAGCGATCAATAGCACCACGTTGACCATCAGCAAAAAGCCAATCGGGGTCAGCCCTTCGGAAATGACCCAAGCCGTGATTTCCTGCGGGATCTGCTCGGTGGTCAGGACATGGGCAAACAGCATGGCGTTGGCGATGATGAACATCAGCATGATCGACAGGCGCCCAGACTCCAGCAGTACTTTGGGGCAGTCCTTGAGGCGCATGTCCTTGTACACGAACAACGCGACAAACGCCGAGTACACCGCCGCCACGGCTGCCGCTTCAGTGGGGGTGAACATCCCGCTGTAGATACCGCCCAGGATGATCACCAACAGCAACAGGCCCCAGAACGCGCGGCGGGCACAGCCCAGCCACTGGCTGAACGTCGCCCGGGGCTGGGCCGGCAGCTTCTTGATCCGCGCCACGATGTAGATCGCGATCATCAGCATCAGGCCCAGCAGCAAGCCCGGGATCACCCCGGCCATGAACAGTTTGCCCACGGAAGTTTCCGTCGCCGCCGAGTACACCACCATCACGATCGAGGGCGGAATCAGGATCCCCAGGGTCCCGGCATTACAGATGATCCCGGCACCGAACTCCTTGGGGTAACCAGAGCGCACCATGCCGGCCACGGCAATCGACCCCACCGCTGCCACCGTCGCCGGCGATGAACCGGACAACGCGGCAAACAGCATGCAGGCCAGTACTGCCGCAATCGCCAGGCCACCGCGGATATGCCCGACACAGGCGTTGGCAAAATCGATCAGGCGTTGCGCCACCCCACCGGTGGTCATGAACGCCCCCGACAGCAGGAAGAACGGAATCGCCAGGAAGGTATAGGCGTCGCTGGTTTCGAACAGCTTGATCGCCAGGGAACTCAAGGAATCCTGGCTGAACATCAGGATCGACATCGCGCCCGACAAGCCCAGGGAAATGGCGATGGGCACGCCGAGAAACATAAACACCAACAGCAGCAAAAACAGGCAGAGAACGGCCATCAGTCACGCTCCTCATGGCTGCCGGCCAATTTGCTGGCTTCACCGGCTTCATCGGCCAACCCCAACCCGACCTGGCGGTGGGTAAACAGGCGGTAGAAAATTTCCAGGTAGCGGATCAGCACCAAGGCGAAGCCAACCGGCACGATCAGCACGATATGCCCGACCTCCAGGCCAAAATGGTCGAGGTCTTCGGCACCGATCCCGGCCGTCATCACCGCACTCACCCACTTGTAGCTGGCAACCATGAACAGCCCGGCGTAAGCCAGGCAGCACAGGCACGCCAGCATCCCCAGCAGGCGCTGGACCCGGCGTGGCGTCAGGCGTACCAGGGCATCCACGCCCAAGTGGCCGGCGGTGCGCACGCCATAGGAAATACCGAAGAAAATCAGCCAGCCAAACATCGCCTTGGTCAGCGCGACGCTCCAGGTCATGTCCTGGGCCCAGGTCATGGTGCCGTCGCCCAGGGCGTTGAAAAAGCCACTGCTCCAGGCCCACTTGTCAGCCAGGGCAAAAAACAGGGTGTAGATGTTGTTGAGCATGACGTAGACAAACGTCACCAAGGTCATGGCGGCCAGCAGGAAGGCGATAAAACCTTCCTCCAGATGCTCCCAGACGCGCCTTAGGGATTGCATGGCAAAACCTCGCGAAGCAGAGATGGATGGTCGGGTGGTAACCGGGTCAAAATGTGGGAGACTGGTACACCCCGAAATCACTGGTTGGCAGCGTCCGCGGCCTTGATCAGGTCAGCGCCAATCGGCCCCTCGAACGTCTGCCACACCGGGCGCATGGCTTCGCGCCATAGCTGGCGTTGCTCAGGGGTCAGCTCGATGATTTCGCTGGTCTTGGCGTCGATGATTTTTTGCTTGGCCGACTGATTCAGCGCTTCGGCCTGCTTGTTCACCTCGACGGTGACTTCGACCATGACCTGCTCCAGGACGGTGCGGATCTCTGGCGCCAGGCCATTCCAGAACTTGGCGTTGGTGATCACCATGTAGTCGATCAGGCCGTGGTTGGACTCGGTGAAGTACTTTTGCACCTCGTTGACCTTCTGGCTTTCATAGTTCGACCAGGTGTTTTCGGTGCCATTGACGGTGCCGGTCTGCAACCCCTGGTAGACCTCGGCAAAACTCATCTTGCGCGGGTTGGCGCGAATCGCCTTGAACTGTTCTTCCAGCACACTGGAGGCCTGCACGCGAAACTTCAGGCCGCGGGCATCCTTGGGTTCATGCAAGGCCTTGTTGGCCGACAGTTGCTTGAGCCCGTTGTGCCAATACGCCAGGCCGAGGATGTTCTTGTCCTGCATCGACGTCAGCAGTTGCTTGCCCTCGGCGGCCTGGAAACGGTCGACGGCGGCCAGGTCATTGAACAGGAATGGCAGGTCGTAGATCTGCACTTGCTTGGTGTATTGCTCGAACTTGGCCAGGGACGGCGCCAGCATCTGTACGTCGCCCAGCAGCAGCGCTTCCATTTCCTTGCCGTCGCCAAACAGTGACGAGTTGGGGTACACCTCGACCTTGACCTTGCCCGGCAAGCGTTCTTCGACAAGCTTCTTGAACAGCAGCGCGCCCTGGCCTTTTGGGGTGTTTTCGGCAACCACGTGGGCGAACTTGATGACGATCGGATCCGCCGCCTGGGCCAGGCCTGCGGCAAACAACGTGGCGGCGCACAACAGCGCCCGAGAAAGCTTGAGCATGGGAATCACCTTTTTATTGTTGTGGTGGTGTCAGGCAAGGTGCCTGATGTCACGCGTGTAGTGAATTTCAAATATTTGAACCCTGCGTTCGGCCAAGCCGAACGCCAACCCTAGGAACAATGCAGCTCCAGCGCCTGCATTCAGATCAGGCTTGGTCAGTCAGAGCTGGGCTGCCAGCAGCCTTTGCGCCCGCAACAACACCGGCGCATCCACCATCTGCCCATCGATCTGATAGGCCCCTGCCCCATGGGCACCGGCATCCACTACCCGCTGGGCCCAGGCCAGGTCCGCCGCACTCGGCGCCAGGGCTTCATGGATCACCTGCACCTGTTTGGGGTGGATACACAGCGCCCCGGTAAAACCCATTTCATAGGCATGTCGGATCGAGTGGCGCAGGCCCTCGGGGTCGTCGATGGCCGGGTGTACGCCATCTAGCGGAGCCTCCAGGCCGGCGGCGCGGGAGTGCACGATCAGCGCCAGGCGCGCCTGATCAAGGGCAAAATTCGCCGCCGCCGAGTGGCTGCTCAGGTTAAGGTCCAGCGCCAGGTCCAGCCCCCCAAACGACAGGCGCTGCACCTGTGGTGCATGGGCAATTTCGGCAATAGCCAGCAGGCCCTTGGCACTTTCGATAATCGGCCAGATCAGCTTGCCAGCGGCGGCCACTACTGCCACCTGCGCCGCACTTTCCACCTTCGGTAGCAGCACGCCTGCGACGTTTGCATGGGTTTTGCAGAACGCCACATCCTCAAAGTGTTCATCATGCTCCGGTGCGTTGATCCGTACCCACACCCGGGCGTCAGGATGAGCTTGCAAGAATGCGCCAAGGTTGTCCCGCGCCTGGCGCTTGAGCGGCTCTTGCACCGCGTCTTCAAAATCCACAATCACTGCATCAGCGCCACTGGCCAGGGCCTTGGCAAAACGCTCAGGGCGGCTGCCCGGCACGAACAGCGCGGAGCGCACAATAGAATGCTTCATAACTGACCTTCCTGTTTTCACCCCTCCTGTAGGAGCCGGTTAGATGATGCCGCGAGTATTCAGGGATTCGATGGCCTCACGGGTGTAACCCAAGCGCTGGAGAATCCCTTGGTTGTGTTGCCCCAGCGCAGGCACAGCGTCCATGCGCGGGGTAAATGCGCTATTGCGTCCCGGCGGCAACAGCGACGGCAAGGGCCCGGCCGGGCTGTCGACTTCACGCCAGCTGTCACGGGCCTTGAGTTGCGGGTGATCCCACACGCCTTGCATATCGTTGACCCGCGCACTGGCGATCTGCGCGTCTTCCAGGCGCTGGATCACAGCGTGCGCGTCGAGTTGGGCAAAACTTGTGACAATGATCTGGCGCAGCACTTCGCGATTGGCCGACCGCTTGAAGTTGGCCGAGAAGCGCTCATCCGTCGCAAGCTCAGGCGTGAGCAGCACCTTGTCGCAGAACGCTGCCCATTCGCGCTCGTTCTGCAAACCGAGCATCACGGTGCCGCCGTCGCCCGTGGGAAACGGCCCATAAGGGTAGATCGTCGAATGCGCCGCGCCGGCACGCGGTGGCTGGGGAGCGCCCTCGAAGGCGTAGTACATCGGATACCCCATCCACTCCACCAGGCTTTCCAGCATGCTCACGTCGATGCGGCTGCCCTTGCCGGTCTTGCCGCGCAGCAGCAGGGCCGAGAGAATGCCGCTGTAGGCATACATGCCGGCGGAGATATCGGCGATGGAACAACCGGCCTTGGCCATCTGGTCTTCACCGGGGCCACCGGTCACCGAAAGAAAGCCGCCCTCACTCTGGATCAGCAGGTCATAGGCCTTCTTTTTTTCGTAGGGGCCGCCTTCGCCATAACCGGAAATATCGCAGACAATCAGCCGTGGAAAACGCACCTGCAGCGCCTCGAACGACAGCCCCATACGCGCCGCAGCTCCGGGCGCGAGGTTCTGCACCAGTACATCGGCATCGCCCAGCAACGTGTCGAGGATTGCACCGGCCTCATCCTGCTTGAGGTCCAGGGTCAGGCTTTCCTTGGAGCGGTTGGTCCACACAAAATGCGAGGCCAGGCCGCGCACACGCTCGTCATAGCCACGGGCGAAATCACCGCTGCCCGGGCGTTCGATCTTGATCACGCGCGCGCCTAGGTCGGCCAGTTGACGGGTACAGAATGGCGCCGCAATCGCGTGCTCCAGGCTGACCACGGTAATGCCGTCCAGCGGCCGTTGATTAGCAGTCATGACAATTCCTCAAAGCCAATGGGCCATGGACACGGCATTGCGCAGGTTCCAGGTTTTTTCGATCAAGGCACTGGCCTGGGCCGGCGTGCGGGCACCGCTGAACTGGCAGAGGCGCTGGAACTTGTCCGCCAACTGCCCACGGTTCAGGGTGTTGCCCGGGTCACCCTTGGGCTCGTCAATCGCACCGTGCAATGTGCGGCCATCGACGCAGGTCACGGTGACGCGGCCCAGCCAGCGTTGCGGATAGGCGTCGTCGACTTCGCGGTCGAGGGTCATGCTGACCTTGTCACGAAACGCAGCGACGGCGTGATCGCTCAAGGCCAACTGGTGAAACTCGGTGAGCCCGGCCTTGCCATGCACGGCGATCAGGCCGAGCACGGTGCCCATGGAGAATTTGGCCTGGTGTACGCTGGCCGGCACCGTCACGCGGCCGAGTACATCGATGGCGCCCTGATGCACACGCGTCTGGACCTTGGCGATATCCGCAGCGGCCAGCCCTTCGCGCTGCATCAAGTCCAGCAACGCATCGGCGGCCGGGTGGGTATGGCGGCACGAGGCGTGGAACTTGAACGAAGTTTCCAGCAGTGCCCAGCGGCTACCGAGGCCAGCCGACAATTTGCTCGGCTGCGCGTCGGTGGACATGCCTGCTGCCAAACCCTGGTCGCCTTCAAGGATATTGCGCGCACCGCTCAGGCCATCCGCCGTCAGGTACGCGGCAAGCAAGCCATCCGCAGCGGCCTTGGCCGTGTGCAATTGCTTGGAGTCGGCAGCATCGCGCAGGAACTCCCAGAGCCCGGCAGCCTGGGTGCCGGCGCTGCCGAGCAGATTGATAAACTGCTCCTCGTTGAACGCCAGCAACTTACCGACCGCCACCGCCGCCGCCAGGGTGCCGACCGTGGCCGTAGTGTGGAAGATGCGGTAGTGGGAACGGCCCATGAATTCGCCGATACGAATCCCGGCCTCATAACCGGCCACCGAGGCCAGCAACAACTCGCGACCGGATTTGCCGAGGTCTTGCGCAGCGGCCAGGGCAGCGGGGAACACCACAGTCGCCGGGTGCAACACCGAGCTGTTGTGCAAGTCATCCTGCTCCACCAGGTGCGATGAGGCTGCGTTCACCAGCGCTGCGAAATATGCACTGCTGCTGCCTGCGTTGACGATCACTTGCGCAGGTCCTGTGGCCGGGCCCATCTTTTGCGCATAGCGCTCAAATAATGGAATCGGGTGCGCGCCTTGGCTGGCCAGCGCCGAGGCCAGCCAATCCAGGTAAAGATCTTCGGTACGTGCCAGCACCGCCTCGGGCAACTGCGGGTAATTCAACTCGACAAGGAACCGACACAAGGCTTGGGTATGACTCATGTTCAGGCCCTCAAAAGCTGCGTGGCAGTTCGAGCAAATGCTCGGCCACGTAAGACAGGATCAGGTTGGTGGAGATCGGTGCCACCTGGTACAGGCGCGTCTCGCGGAATTTGCGCTCCACGTCGTACTCGCAGGCAAAACCAAAACCACCATGGGTTTGCAGGCAGGCATTGGCCGCTTCCCAGGACGCCTTGGCCGCCAGGTACTTGGCCATGTTGGCGCTGGCCCCGGCATTCACGCCGCTGTCGTATTCCTCGCAGGCACGCCAGCGCATCAGGTCCGCCGCTTCGATCTCGATATGGGCTTGGGCTATCGGGAACTGTACGCCCTGGTTCTGCCCGATGGGCCGGCCAAACACCACGCGATCTCGGGCATAGGCACTGGCCTTTTCGATAAACCAGCGGCCATCGCCGATGCACTCGGCAGCGATCAGCGTGCGCTCGGCATTCAAGCCGTCGAGGATGTATTTGAAGCCCTTGCCTTCCTCGCCGATCAAACTGTCCAGGGGCAGTTGCAGGTTGTCGAAGAACAACTCGTTGGTCTCGTGGTTGACCATATTGGCGATGGGTTGCACGGTCAGGCCGTTGCCGATAGCTTCGCGCAGGTCCACCAGGAAGATCGACATACCTTCGGACTTTTTCTTCACCTCGGCCAGCGGCGTGGTGCGCGCCAGCAGAATCATCAGGTCGGAATGCTGCACCCGCGAGATCCACACCTTCTGCCCATTGATCACGTATTCGTCGCCACGCTTGATTGCGGTGGTCTTGATCTTGGTGGTGTCGGTGCCGGTGGTGGGCTCGGTGACAGCCATGGACTGCAGGCGCAATTCGCCGCTGGCCAGCCTGGGCAGGTAGAAGCGCTTTTGCGCCTCGCTGCCGTGACGCAGCAGGGTGAACATGTTGTACATCTGGCCATGGACAGTGCCGGAGTTGCCGCCGCAGCGGTTGACTTCCTCAAGGATCACCGAGGCTTCGGCCAGGCCCAGGCCGGAGCCGCCGTATTCCTCGGGAATCATCGCCGACAGCCAGCCAGCATCGGTCAGGGCCTTGACGAAGGTTTCGGGAAAGCCCTTTTCTTCATCGACTTTGCGCCAGTAAGCGGCATCGAATTCAGCGCACAAGGCCCGCACGCCTTCGCGGATGGCGTTGAGTTCTTCGTTGTCATTGGGGTTCATAAACGGCTCTCCGCCTGTTGTTCTTGGATTATTCGAAATGCACTTCAGCTTGCTGCGCCAGGCCGTCGGCGTTACCGGCCCATAGCTGGGCAACACCGGCCGCCATCACCCGCCCGCCCACTTCAAACGGCTGCGGCGCAATCAACGGGCGCACGCCGCGATAGGCGAACCGGCGCAAGGTCGCTTCGGGATGCGCTCGGCAAAAGGCACGCAGGCTCAAGGTGGCAATCAGCGGCCCATGCACCACCAGCCCCGAATAGCCTTCGGTGCCGGTCACGTAGGGGTAGTCGTAGTGAATGCGGTGGCCGTTGAAGGTCACGGCGCTGTAGCGAAACAGCAGAGTCGACGTGGGTTCGATCACCTCAAGCCACTCGCCCCGGACCAGGGCATCACCGCTGCCCGACTTGGGCGGCGTGGGCTCGCGGTAGACGATGTCCTGCTCTTCGCGGATCGCCAGGCGGCCGTCCTGGGAATAGTCGTGGCGCACGGTGACGAACAACAACGAGCCACTGCGACCGGTCTTTTCCTCGACCTGGGTGATGGTCGACACGCGGGTTGCCGCCTCACCGGCACGCAGGGCATGCAGGAACTCGATACGCCCGCCGGCCCACATGCGGTTGCGGTTATCGGCCGGCGGCAGGAACCCGCCCCGGGCCGGATGGCCGTCGGCACCCAGGGCGGTTTCCGGCAACGGGTCCTGGAAGAAGCACCACTGCCATAGCGGTGGTAAATCCGCTCCGTCGTCCGGCACCGCCTCGCCGAAGGTGGCGGCAATACGCTTGAGTAGGTTACAGCTCAAATGGTCGCGGGTGGTTTCGCTTCGGCCGATCCAATCAGTGGCGCTCATCGGGTGCAGGTCCTCGGGCAGTGGGTGTCTGCCCCGGATCATGCAAGCGCCTGGCCGTTCTGAGAATTTGCATTTCAATAAACCAGCGTTCGGTTATGCTGAACGCCGCCGTCCTTACCCGGGAGCCTTGCATGCACTTCGACCTGGCCGACCTGCGCCTGTTTATCCATATCGCCGAATCCCCCAGCCTGACCCAGGGCGCCAAACGCGCGTTTCTCTCGCCGGCGGCTGCCAGTGCCCGGATCAAGGCCCTGGAGGGCCAACTGGATACGCGCCTGCTGTACCGTGACAGTCGCGGCGTGGAAATCACCCCGGCCGGCGAGCGACTGCTGCATCACGCACGGCTGATCATGCGCCAGGTCGATTACCTGAAAAGCGAATTCACCCAATATGGCGCCGACTCCGCCGGGCATATCCGCATCTTCGCCAACACCACGGCGGTCACCGAGTTTCTCCCGGAAATCCTCGCTGGCTTCCTCTCCCAGCGCCCGGGTGTAACGGTCGACCTGCAAGAGCGCCTGTCCCGCGACATCGTGCGCGGCGTGCTCGACGGCACCAGTGACATGGGCATCATCGCCGGCCCCGTGCAGGCACCGGGCTTGCAGGTATTGCATTTCAGCACCGACCACCTGGTACTGACGGTGCCGGTGGGCCATCCCTTGGCCAACCAGCCGGCAGTCACCCTGGAGCAAACCCTGGCCTATCAACATATCGGCCTGCACGAAGGCAGCACCTTGCTCAGTTTCTTGCGTGAACACGTCGAACGCCTGGGCAAGCAGCTGTCACTGCGTATCCAGATGTCGAGCTTCGAGGCCATCTGCCGGATGGTCGAAGCCGGGGTCGGCATCGGCATCATCCCCGAGTCCGCTGCCGTGCGGCACAGCCGGACCATGCAACTGGTGACCGTCAAGCTCGATGAAAGCTGGGCGGTGCGCGAACGCAGCATTCTGGTACGCGAACTGGATGCCCTGCCGGGGGCGATCAAGGCACTGATTGCCACTTTGCGAGCAGAGCCAACAGGCTGAAACCCGCGCTTAACAGTCTTTGACAGTTTCCCGACAAAGCTGTCAAAGACCGCTGGACACCCACTGCCTAGCATTTGAGCCTTCGATAGAACGATGAAGGCCACCATGCGTACAAAAACGATCTACCTGTCTGCCACGTCACTGTGGCTGGTTACCTGGGCCCAACTGTCCACCGCGGCTGACTGGGAGTACAGCCTTCAGGCCGGCGTAGCCAGCATGCCACGCTATAGCGGCAGCGATGAGCGGACGACCTTGCCAGTGCTGGGCGGGCAAATCGTCAGCCCGTGGGGGATTTTCCTCGACACCCATACGGGGCTGGGTTGGGGCTATGAGGATGACAACGCCAGCTTCAGCGCCTACGTCGGGGCCAGTGCGTCGCGCAAGGACAAGAAGAAAAGCGGCCACCTCGGCTCCGATCGACTCAAGGGCATGGGCGATATCAAGTCGCGGCCGCAGATCGGCGTCAGCGCCAGCTACACCTTGGGCTCGGCGATCCTGGGCGCGACCCTGGAACATGCCTTGGAGGAAGACGACAAGAAAGACAGCGGCAAGGCGTTCACCTCGTTAGAACTGAGCATCGGCACCAACCTGTATGACGGTGACTACGGCACCGTGGACGCCAGCCTCAACAGCCGTTTTGGCGATAGCAACTATGTGCAGACCTGGTATGGCGTGACCCCAGGCCAGGCCCAGCGCAGCCGCTTTCGCGCGTATGACGCCAAGGGCGGGATGGTCAGCCGCGGCTTGAATGTGAGCTGGACCCTGCCCATCAGCGACCAGACCACCTTCTCCACCCAGCTGGATATGCAGTATTTGTCCGGCGATGCGGGTAAAAGCCCGATTGTCGAGCGCAGGATGCAGACGTCGGTGATGGGCGTGCTGAACTACACCTTCTGATTGGATAACCCAATCAAAAATGTGGGAGCGGGCTTACTCGCGAAGCAGGCACCGCGGTGTATCAGTTACACCGCGGTGATGCTATCGCGAGCAAGCCCGCTCCCACATTTTTTGGATCTTCACAGGATCAGTCGGCATAAGCCCAGGTCATGCGGAACGACGCCCCGCCCCACTGCGAATCCAGGACCTGTACCTGCCCGCCGTGCCACTGGCTCACCCTCTGCACCAATGCCAACCCCAGGCCGAAACCACCGGTGCGACGGTCACGGCTGGCGTCCAGGCGCATAAAGGGCTGGAAGATTTTCTCCCGACCGTCCTCGGGAACGCCGGGGCCATCGTCGCAGACGCGGACCTCATACCCACCGCCAAACCTGACCAGCGACACCTCCACCCGATGCTCGGCGTATCGAATGGCGTTGCGCAGCAGGTTGATCACCGCGCGCGCCATAAATCGCGGCTCGATCTGGATGAAATCGACTTCACAGGTGCGCAGTGACAACTGCACGCCTTCGGCCTCCGCTTCCAGGGCCACGCTGCCGATCACACTGTCGAGCCAGCTGTGGGCTTCGATATTCTCCCGGGTGACCTGCGTTGCACCACGCTCCAGGCTGGCGTAGGTCAACAGTTCGGAAACCATCTCCTCCAGCTCGCCGAGGTCGGCGTACATGTCGCCAATCAGCGCGTGACTCTGGCGCGGATCCGCTTCCTGCTTGAGCTGATCGAGCTCGAACGACAGGCGCGCAATCGGTGTGCGCAACTCATGGGACACCGCATTGGTCAGTTCGCGCTGGTTGGCGATCAGGTGCTCGATGCGCTCGGCCATCTGGTTGAAGTGCCCGGCCAACTCACGCACGGTGGAGCGGCGCGGCAACAGGATGCGCGAGCCCAGGTCATTGTCACCAAAGCGCTGGGCCGCCAGGCGGATGTGCTCCAGGTCACGCCAGTGCGGCCGCACCCAGAAATACAGGACGATGGCCAGACACAAGCCCAATAAGCTGTAGGCCCACAGGTACAGCCAGCGCGGTTCCACCGGCAGCTTGACCTCAAGCAACTGCACGCCGCCGTCGATTTCAGTAATGAATTCCATGAAATCGCCGCGCACCACCAACTTGCCGTCTGCCAGTAATTGTTGTTCGCGGGGGTTGAGCCCGGCGGCGTCGCGGTCAATAAACCCCAGGCGCAAGCCATAGTGCTTTTGCAGCTCGGCCAGGCGCGCCACGCGGGCCTCGCCAGCCGGCAATGGACGCAACTGCTCCACCAGGCCGTAGGCCGGACCGCGCAAGGCTTCACGGTTGTAGGTTTCGTTGGCTTCGGGCAGCAATTCGTCGAAGGTGTAGTTCACCAGCCAGATCGCCCCTGCCAACCCCAGGGCCAGGATGATGTAAAGACGCAGGAACAGGCGCAGCATCTGGCTAGACCTCCCAGGCAAACGGATTGAACAGGTAGCCCTTGCCCCAGATGGTCTTGATGCACACGGGCTCGCGGGGGTTGTCGTTGAGTTTGCTGCGCAGCTTGCTGATATACACATCGACACTGCGGTTGAGCCCATCGAAGGCGATCCCGCGCATGCGATTGAGGATATCGTCACGCGAGAGGATCTTCCCCGCGCTGCTGGCCAGCAACCACAACAACTCGAACTCCATGGTGGTCAGGTCGATCTTCTCGTCACCCAGGCTCACCCCCCGGCAGCTGCGATCAATCGCCAACTGGCCGAACGCCAGCGAACCACGCACGGTCGGCTCGGGCGCCTGGCGCCGTTGCAGGGCCCGCAGGCGCGCCAGCAACACCGGGGGCTTGATGGGTTTGATGACATAGTCATCGGCGCCGGACTCCAGGCCGAGGATGTGGTCCAGGTCATCTTCCTTGGCGGTGAGGATCACGATGGGCGTGTCGGACACATTACGAATTTCGCGACACACATGCAGGCCGCTCTGGCCTGGCAGCATCAGGTCAAGGACGACGATCTTGGGCTTGAATGCGAGAAAGGCCGCCAAGGCCTGATCCCCGCGATACACGGTCGACACCTCGAAACCGTGCTGGGACAGGAAGTGCGCAATCAGGCCTGCGAGCTTCTGATCATCCTCAACGAGCAATACCCTGCCAAGACCCAAGTTTTCCATAAGCTTCCACTGTACGAGCACTGATTGAAGTGCGCGCATTATAGGGGCCAACACCGGTCGACACGCGCACCCAACCCCTTTGCCGAGGGGCTTTGGCGCAAACTTCATGTTTTTAAGAGTTTTTAACAAATAGCCCGCAGTCTTTTACGGGGGTTTAGCCTCAGGCTGGCACGCCGCTGTGGAAACGGAACTCGACGTCCGGCGATTCGATCAACGCCTGCTCGGCGGCACGCACCCGTTCGATCACTTGGGCAACGTCCTTGGCCTCACCATACTGATAGGCCAGCTTCAGGTAACCCTGGAAATGCCGCGCCTCGCTTTTCAGCAGGCCGAAATAAAACTTGCCGAGCTCTTCGTCCAGATGTGGCACCAGTGCTTCGAAACGCTCGCAACTACGGGCTTCGATAAAGGCGCCCACCACCAGGGTATCCACCAATTTGACCGGTTCGTGGCTGCGTACCACCTTGCGCAAGCCCGAGGCATACCGGCTGGCATGCAGCTGGCGCAGCTCGATCTTGCGCTTTTTCATCAGGCGCATGACCTGCTCATGGTGCACCAGCTCTTCGCGGGCCAGGCGCGACATCATGTTGATCAGGTCGACATGGGAGTGGTACTTGGCAATCAGGCTCAAGGCGGTGCTGGCGGCCTTGAACTCGCAGTTCTTGTGGTCGATCAGCATCGTTTCCTGGTCGGCCAGTGCCGCCTGGACCCAGGCGTCGGGGGTGCGGCAACCGAGGAAGTCGTGGATTTCTGGCAGGTTCATCGGGCTCACGGGCAAAGGATCACAAAAGGCCGCCGATTATACCGACCCCGCCGCAGACCACCAGTCACGGGCCTTGATGTGCATCAACATGACGTACGGCGGGCAACAACTATAGTTGTTCCAAGCCTTGCCCTTCCCACCCCTGGAGATCCCGCTCATGAACGAAATTGGCAAAATCCTGGTGATCATCGAGCCCGAACATTCAGAAAGCCTGGCCCTCAAGCGCGCCAAGCTGATTGCCGGGGTGACCGACGCCCACCTGCATTTGCTGGTGTGCGACAGAAAACATGAGCATTCGGCATTGCTGAGCTTGCTCAAGGAACAACTGCTAGCAGACGGCTACAGCGTCAGCACCGAACAGGCCTGGAGCAACAACCGACACGAAACCATCATCGACGTTCAACAGGCCGAAGGGTGCGCATTGGTGATCAAGCAGCACTACCCCGACAGCCCGTTGAAAAAGGCCCTGCTGACGCCGGATGACTGGAAACTCTTGCGTTTGTGCCCAGCGGCAGTGCTGTTGGTCAAGACCGCGACCCCATGGACCGACGGTGTGATCCTGGCGGCCATCGACGTGGGCAACCTCGATAACGAGCATAAAACCCTGCATGCCGCCATTGTCGATCATGGTTTTGACATCGCCAGCCTGGCCAAGGGTCAGTTGCATGTGATCAGCGCCCATCCGTCGCCCATGTTGTCGGCCGCGGATCCGGTGTTCCAGCTCAAGGAAACCATCGAAGCCCGCTATCGCGAGCAGTGCAAGGCATTCCAGGCCGAATTCGACATTGATGACAGCCGCCTGCATATCGAAGAAGGCCCGGCCGATGTGCTGATTCCCCATGCTGCCCATAAATTGCGCGCGGCGGTCACGATCATTGGCACCGTGGCGCGCACCGGGATTTCCGGGGCATTGATTGGCAATACGGCGGAAGTGGTGCTGGATGCGCTGGAGAGTGATGTGCTGGTACTCAAGCCCCAGAGCATCATCGATCACCTGGAAGAACTGGCCAGCCAGGAATAACAAAGATCAAAAATGTGGGAGCGGGCTTGCTCCCACATTTTGATCGGTGTCTTCAGCCAGAAAGTGCATCCTTGAGGAACCCAGGCGCGATGTAACGCTGGTAATGCGCCTCGGACAGGATAAAAAACTCCCGATCAATGGCATCGCGCAGTTCCGGCAGGTTCCAGTCGCGAAACTCCGGCATCAGCACCATCCCATAGGCTTCCAGATTGTTGATCACCCGCGCACCCCGGGCGATCAACTGGTAGGCCCAGCAGTATTCGGACTGGTGCGGCACAAAGCGGATTTTGCGCTGTTCCAGCTGCCAACGCAGCTGTTTGGGATCGAAAACCTCCAGTTTGCCCGCCATGACCTGCACCAGCAGTTGCTCAAGCCGCAGCCATACGGCACGTTTTTCTTCCTCGCCATAGCCGTTCCACTGGATCACTTCGTGGTGGAAACGCTTGCAGCCCCGGCATACAAGATCGCCGTAAACCGTGGAGCACAGGCCGATGCAGGGGGTCTTGATGGTTTGGTTGGACATGGGTGGCAACGCACGAATCAGAAACAGTGGCCCATGTTAGCCCTTTGTCTAAGGTTCATCACCCTGCAAACTTGCTGTGGCAACTTACCTTTAGAAATTTTTTGCCGTAGAATCATCCGGCCTTGTAAGGCGCCAAATAATCCGTTGGAAGCTGTTTTCAAAGCGTCACGAGCACAGTCGTTCCTTCAGAACGGTGTTGGCGCTGGTTATTTACCCTTTAAATAACCAGCGCCAACCCTCATCAGCTCCGTTCTGCAGGCGTAAAACTTTGAAAGCAGCTTCTGTGAGAAATGCCGGCAGCGCTGGTTCTACGGCCCAAAAAGCCCCCGAGCGCATGCGTGCCGTGCATGTCTGGATGAGCGTCCCGTGGGACCACTGATGAGGGTAATAACTGTGCTTGAAGCCTACCGCAAACATATCGAAGAGCGTGCAGCCCTGGGTATCGTTCCCCAGCCGCTAAACGCCGAACAAACCGCAGGCCTGGTCGAGCTGCTAAAAAATCCCCCGGCTGGCGAAGAAGAGTTCCTCGTTGACCTGATCACCAACCGCATTCCACCAGGCGTTGACGAAGCTGCCTACGTCAAGGCCGGTTTCCTGTCTGCCCTGGCCAAGGGCGAAGTCTCTTCTCCCCTGATCGACAAAAAACGCGCTGTTGAACTGCTCGGCACCATGCAAGGCGGCTACAACATCGTGACCCTGGTCGAGCTGTTGGACGACGCCGAACTGGCCGCCGTTGCAGCTGCCCAGCTCAAGCACACCCTGCTGATGTTCGATGCTTTCCACGACGTCGCGGAAAAAGCCAAGAATGGCAACCAGCACGCCAAGGAAGTGATCCAGTCCTGGGCCGACGGCGAGTGGTTCAAGAACCGCCCGACCCTGGCCGACAAGATCAGCCTGCGCGTGTTCAAGGTCACCGGCGAAACCAACACCGACGACCTGTCCCCTGCTCCCGATGCCTGGTCCCGTCCTGACATCCCGCTGCACGCCCTGGCCATGCTGAAAATGGCCCGTGAAGGCATCGTGCCGGACGAGCAAGGCAAGACCGGCCCGATGAAGCAGATCGAAGAAATGCGCGGCCAGGGCTTCCCGATCGCCTACGTCGGTGACGTGGTCGGTACCGGTTCGTCCCGTAAGTCGGCGACCAACTCGGTACTGTGGTTCTTCGGCGACGACGTTCCTTACGTGCCGAACAAGCGCGCTGGCGGCTTCTGCTTCGGCAGCAAGATCGCTCCAATCTTCTACAACACCATGGAAGATGCTGGCGCACTGCCAATCGAATTCGACGTCACCAACATGCACATGGGCGACGTGATCGACCTGTACCCGCATGCTGGCAAAGTCTGCAAGCACGGCACCGATGAAGTCCTGACCACCTTCGAAATGAAGACCCCGGTCCTGTTGGACGAAGTCCGTGCCGGCGGTCGTATCCCGCTGATCATCGGCCGTGGCCTGACCGAGAAGGCGCGCACCGAACTGGGCCTGGGCCCTACCGACCTGTTCAAGCTGCCTGAAGCACCTGTCGACACTGGCAAGGGTTTCACCCTGGCGCAGAAAATGGTCGGCAAGGCCTGCGGCCTGCCAGAAGGCAAAGGCGTTCGCCCAGGTACCTACTGCGAACCGAAGATGACCACCGTCGGCTCCCAGGACACCACAGGTCCCATGACCCGTGACGAACTGAAAGACCTGGCGTGCCTGGGCTTCTCGACCGATCTGGTGATGCAGTCCTTCTGCCACACCGCGGCTTACCCTAAGCCGATCGACGTGACCACCCACCACACCCTGCCTGACTTCATCATGACCCGTGGCGGTGTATCGCTGCGTCCAGGCGACGGCATCATCCACAGCTGGCTGAACCGCATGCTGCTGCCGGACACCGTGGGTACCGGTGGTGACTCCCACACCCGTTTCCCGATGGGCATCTCGTTCCCGGCCGGTTCTGGCCTGGTCGCGTTCGCCGCAGCCACTGGCGTGATGCCACTGGACATGCCGGAATCGATTCTGGTGCGCTTCAAAGGCAAAATGAAACCTGGCATCACCCTGCGTGACCTGGTTCATGCCATTCCTTACTACGCGATCCAGTCCGGCCTGCTGACCGTTGAGAAGAAAGGCAAGAAAAACGCCTTCTCCGGCCGCATCCTGGAAATCGAAGGCCTGAACGACCTGACGCTGGAACAGGCTTTCGAACTGTCCGACGCCTCGGCCGAACGTTCGGCTGCCGGTTGCACCATCAAGCTGTCGAAAGACTCCGTGACCGAGTACCTGAACTCCAACATCACCCTGCTGCGCTGGATGATCGGTGAAGGCTACGGCGATGCGCGTACCCTGGAACGTCGTGCCCAAGCGATGGAAGCCTGGGTTGCCAACCCAGAACTGATGGAAGCCGATGCCGACGCCGAATACGCCGAAGTCATCGAGATCGACCTGGCACACATCAACGAGCCAATCCTCTGCGCACCAAACGACCCGGACGATGCCCGTCTGCTGTCCAGCGTGGCTGGCGAGAAGATCGACGAAGTGTTCATCGGTTCGTGCATGACCAACATCGGTCACTTCCGCGCTGCCGGCAAGTTGCTGGAACAGGTCAAGGGTCAGCTGCCAACCCGTCTGTGGCTGTCGCCGCCGACCAAGATGGACGCTCACCAACTGACCGAAGAAGGCTACTACGGCATCTACGGCAAGGCTGGCGCGCGCATGGAAATGCCGGGCTGCTCGCTGTGCATGGGTAACCAGGCACGTGTTGAGCCGAATTCGACCGTAGTGTCGACGTCGACCCGTAACTTCCCGAACCGTCTGGGTGATGGCGCCAACGTCTACCTGGCCTCGGCCGAGCTGGCGGCAGTCGCCTCCACGCTGGGTCGCCTGCCGACCGTCGAAGAGTACATGGGCTACGCGGCCAAACTGGACACCATGGCCAGTGACGTCTACCGCTACCTGAACTTCGACCAGATCGCAGAGTTCCGCAAAATCGCTGCAAGCGCCAACATTCCGGTGGTTCAAGCCTAAGGTCTGTTGATGTAAAAACGCCGCGTATCGCAAGGTACGCGGCGTTTTTTTATGCCTGGAGAAATTTGGGGCCTGTTGTGGCCTCATCGCGGGCAAGCCCGATCCCACAGGGGATCTCGGCGAGGTAGGGAGTTTTGGACACACCACAAAACAAATGTGGGAGCTGGCTTGCCTGCGATAGCGGTGGGTCAGTCGACATCTTAATTGACTGACCCACCGCTATCGCGAGCAATCCCGCTTAGCGCTGTACAGCCTTGAGGCTTAGGCCAACAGGGAGTACACCACCGCGGTGATCGCCACCAAGCCTACCGCCGTGACAAAGATATTGGACGCCTGCCCACGGTACTTGGCCATGGCTGGCACCTTGCGAATCGCATACATCGGCATCAGGAACAGGATCGAAGCGATGATCGGCCCACCCAGTGCCTCGATCATTCCCAGGATGCTCGGGTTCAGCGTGGCGACGATCCAGCACACCACCAGCATGAAGCCTGCGGTCATGCGGTCCAGGGCCTTGGCACCCGGGCGGCGGCCACTCTTGACGATCAGGCCCTTGAGGCCTTCACTGGCGCCGATGTAGTGGCCCAGGAACGACTTGGCAATTGCGACGAACGCAATCAATGGCGCAGCAAAGGCGATGGTCGGGTTATCGAAGTGGTTGGCCAGGTAAGACAGGATCGACAGGTTCTGCGCCTTGGCCTCGGCCAGTTGGCCTGGCGACAACGTCAGTACGCAGCTGAATACGAAGAACATCACCATCGCCACCATCAACAGGTGGGCACGGGACAGAATCTGCGAGCTACGCTCCTCGGCGTGGGCGCCGTACTGGCGTTTCTGGTCAACGGCGAAGGCCGAGATGATCGGCGAGTGGTTGAACGAGAACACCATCACCGGAATCGCCAGCCACAGCGTATGCAGCAGCGCCGACGGCGCCGGCACGGTGCTGGCAGTGCTCAGGATCCCGCCATTCCAGTGCGGGACCAGATACACCGCCAGGAACAGCAAGGCGACAATAAACGGATACACCATCAGGCTCATGGCCTTGACGATCACCTGTTCGCCGCAACGCACCACGGCCAGCAGGCCAAGGATCAGCACAAACGACAGCAGCGCCCGAGGTGGCGGTTCAATGTGCAATTGGTGCGACATGAAGCTGCCCACCGTATTGGTCAGCGCCACACTGTAGATCAGCAGAATCGGGAAAATCGCGAAGAAGTACAGCAAGGTGATCAATGCACCGGCCTTGATGCCGAAGTGCTCCTCAACCACCTCGGTGATGTCCGAGCCCGCACGGCCCGACAAGACAAAACGCGTCAGGCCACGGTGTGCGTAGTAGGTCATCGGGAACGCCAGCAGCGCCAGGATCAGCAACGGCCAGAAGCCGCCCAGGCCAGCATTGATGGGCAGAAACAAAGTACCGGCGCCAATCGCCGTGCCGAACAGGCCAAGCATCCAGGTTGTGTCCTGGCGGCTCCAGCCCGTGAGGGTTACAGGTGTCGTTGCGTAGCGTTCATCGACGCTATTGGCCTGATCATTCATCCGCTCGGATCTCCGCTTTCATACGATCGCGACGAGTCAGAAAAACCTGACAGGCAGCGCCACGACCGTAACAGGGGCGCGATTGTCCGGGATTCGCCTGAATAAGCAAAGACTTAGCTGAGGAATGGTTGTGCGGAGCAGATAAATCCGATTGACGACAATATGTGTGAGTCAGGAACGCTTTTTACGATGCAGCCCACTCAGTTGAAGCTCTACCCCTGACTGGAGACTCATTATGACAACCTCATTATCGAGCATAGACAACGCCGGCCACATCATCGATAGCGTGTCATCCCACATTGCAGACCTAATGGCTGCGCAAGGCAAACCCAAACAACAACAGACTAATACCTTCACGTTCGGCGGTGTGGAATACACCGCCCCGCCCAAGCCTCGCAATACCTTGATACCCACGCCTCGAATTGGCTAAACCTCGCCACACCCTGTGGGCACCGAATCTATTACGCAATAGATTCGTTGCCCTATCGCTACGGGTGCAGGCGCTCACGCCGCCATCACATAAAATATCGCATACTCTCTCTTCCATCCGCCCCCTCAGGAAGAGCCGCCCCATGCCCGCAACCGTTCTGGTCCTGGTTGAAACCATCAATGATTACCTGCCGATCATCGAGAGCAACGGCTTTCACGTGATCCTCGCCCCCACACCTGCTGAGCGCAGCCAGGCAATCAAGACCCATGGCGGACAGATCCAGGCCGTATTGACCCGTGGTCCGCTGGGCTTGTATGCCGAGGAAATCGCTGCCCTGCCCTTGTTGGAGATCATCTGTGTGATCGGTGCCGGCTATGAGCATGTCGACCTGCAAGCCGCCAGCAATCGGGGAATAGTGGTGACCAACGGCGCGGGCGTGAATGCGCCGTCGGTGGCAGACCACGCCATGGCACTGCTGCTGTCGATGGTGCGAGACATTCCCCGGGCAGACGCTGCCGTAAGGCGCAGCGAATGGCCCAAGGTCATGCGCCCGTCCCTGGCCGGCAAGCACCTGGGCATCCTGGGCCTTGGCGCGGTGGGCCTGGCGATCGCCAAGCGCGCAGCCCTGGGGTTTGACATGCAGATCAGCTATCACAGCCGCCAGCCCCGTAGCGATGTGGACTACACCTACTGCGCCACGCCGGTTGAACTGGCCCGTACCGCGGACTTCCTGGTCATCGCCACCCCCGGCGGCCCCGGCACCCGCCACCTGATCGACCGCCAAGCCCTGGACGCCCTTGGCCCCCATGGCTTTTTGGTGAACATCGCCCGTGGCAGCGTGATTGCCACCGCCGACCTGATCAGCGCCCTCGAACAACGGCGCATTGGCGGTGCGGCGCTGGATGTGTTCGACGATGAGCCCAGCGTACCCGACGCCCTCAAGCGCCTCTGCAACACCGTCCTCACCCCGCACGTAGCCGGTCTGTCGCCGGAAGCGGCCCATGACACCGTGCAACGGGTGGCGGACAACCTGCTGGAGTACTTCGCCGGGCGCCCGGTCCTCACGCCGGTGGCCTTGCCTACGCCCGAAAAGTGACCGATCAGGCACGCTGATTATCATCCAACACGCTAACCTATTAAGCCGTGCCAGCCTTGTGGCGGGTCGGCTGTGCGCATTAGATTAGCCAATAGTCCAAGGCCTCAAGAATAAGCAGAAGGGATAAGCATGGCGCTCAATGACCAATCCACCCAGATCCGCCCCGGCGAAGAACTGGATGCCAGCCTCATCGACCCGTACCTCAAGGCCCATATCCCTGGCTTGAGTGGTAGCGCCAAAATCAGCCAGTTTCCTGGCGGCGCCTCCAACCTGACCTACCTGCTGGAGTACCCCGACCAGGAATTCGTCCTGCGGCGCCCGCCCTTTGGCCACAAGGCCAAGTCCGCCCATGACATGGGCCGCGAGTTTCGCATCCTCAATCAACTCAAGGATGGTTTCCCCTACTGCCCCAAGGCCTACGTGCACTGCACCGACGAATCGGTGATCGGTGCCGAGTTCTATGTGATGGAGCGGGTCAAGGGCATCATCCTGCGCTCGGACCTGCCGCCGGAGCTGGGCCTGGACGCGGCGCGCACCGAGGCCTTGTGCAAGAGCTTTATCGACAAGTTCGTCGAACTGCACCAGGTCGACTACAACGCCTGCGGCCTGGCAGACCTGGGCAAGCCCGAGGGTTACGTGCAGCGCCAGATCCGTGGCTGGAGCGAGCGCTATGAAAAAGCCCTGACCCCCGACGCGCCGAAATGGGAGGCCGTGCGTGCCTGGCTCAATGACAAGATGCCGGCCGATCATCCGACCTCCAGCATCGTGCACAACGACTATCGCTTCGACAATGTAATCCTAGACCCGCACAACCCGATGCAAATCATCGGTGTGCTGGATTGGGAACTGACCACCCTGGGCGATCCCCTGATGGACCTGGGCAACAGCCTCGCCTACTGGATCGAAGCCGCAGACCCTGCGCCCGTGCAACTGATGCGCCGCCAACCGAGCAACGCTCCCGGCATGCTCACCCGCCGCCAGTTTGTCGATTATTACGCCGAGCGCTCAGGCATCCAGATCGACAATTTCGACTTCTACTACACCTACGGCCTGTTCCGCCTGGCCGGCATCGTGCAGCAGATCTACTACCGCTTCTTCCATGGCCAGACCCAGGACAAACGTTTTGCGCAGTTCATTCACATGAACAAATTACTGGAGCAGATGAGCCTGAATGTCATCGGCAAATCCGCCCTCTGATAGCCCTCACAAGGAACCACCATGTCCAAGACCAACCTGTTTGACCTCGACGGCAAGATCGCTTTTGTCTCCGGCGCCAGCCGTGGCATCGGTGAAGCCATTGCCAAACTGCTGGCCCAGCAAGGCGCTCATGTGATTGTCTCAAGCCGCAAGATCGATGGCTGCCAGCACGTGGCCGACGCCATCGTCGCCGCCGGCGGCAAGGCCACGGCCATTGCCTGCCATATCGGCGAGATGGAGCAGATCACCGAGGTCTTCGCCGGCATCCGCCAGCAGTTCGGGCGCCTGGACATCCTGGTCAATAACGCCGCCACCAATCCGCAGTTCTGCAACGTGCTGGACACCGACTTGGGCGCGTTCCAGAAAACCGTTGACGTGAACATCCGTGGCTACTTCTTCATGTCGGTGGAAGCCGGCAAGCTGATGCGTGAAAACGGCGGCGGCAGCATCATCAACGTGGCCTCGATCAACGGTATTTCCCCAGGGCACTTCCAGGGCATCTACTCGGTGACCAAGGCCGCCGTGATCAACATGACCAAGGTCTTCGCCAAGGAGTGCGCGCCATTCGGCATCCGTTGCAACGCCCTGCTGCCGGGCCTGACCGACACCAAGTTCGCCTCGGCGCTGGTCAAGAACGAATCGATCCTCAACATGGCCCTGGCGCAGATCCCGCTCAAGCGTGTGGCCGATCCGAGCGAGATGGCCGGCGCCGTGTTGTACCTGGCCAGCGATGCATCGACCTACACCACCGGCGTATCGCTGAATGTGGACGGTGGTTTCCTCTCCTGACCCACATTTTTGATTAGGGGTTTGGCGGTTGCTTGCGAAAGCTCACCGCCAAGCGATTCCAGCCGCTGATGGCAGACACCGCCATGGTCAGGTCCACCAGCTCCTGCTCACTGAGCACCTCGCGCATCGACGCATACAGTTCATCCGGCACATTGGAGCTGGGCAGCAAGGCAATCGACTCACTCCAGGCCAGCGCGGCCTTTTCCCGCAGTGTAAAAAACGGTGAATCCTGCCACACGCACAGGGCAAACAACCTGCGCTCACTTTCCCCATGTTGACGCGCAGCCGTCGAGTGCATGTCCGTGCAAAACCCACAGCGATTGAGCTGTGACACACGGATCTTGATCAGTTCCAGCAACGGCTTTTCGATGGACAGATCAAAGATCGACGCCTCCAGCATCAGCATGCCCTTGAGCGCTTGAGGCGAGGCGGTGTAGTAATTGAGGCGTTCCATTGGGCAATCTCGGGTGGCGAATGCGGTGACCATCCAGCCTAACGGCACCCTGCCACAAGCCCAATAGCCAATCTGCAGGTTTAGCGGGAGGCCATCTTGACGATACCGGCACGCAGCACTTGCGAGTAACCTTGGCAGGATCGACCGCTTCGGGATCAAACATGGAACTGCACGTTGTCATCAACGGCCGCAAGGATCTGGCCGAACAGCTTTACCAACAATTGCGCGAGGCCATTGAGTCGGGGCGCCTGGCAGCCGGCGCGCAATTGCCCCCCAGCCGCTTGCTGGCCGAGCAACTGGGGGTGTCGCGCAAGACCGTGTCCGACACCTACACCACGCTGACCTACGAAGGTTTGCTGATCGGCAAGACCGGGCGCGGGACCTTCGTCAACGCCCACGCGTTGCGTGCCAAACAGCTGCAAAGTGCCACGGACCTGGCCTGTGCCGCCAACCTCGCCAAGTGGCAGACACTGCCCTCCCCCATGCGCCATCCAACCCGCGATAGCACCCTGCGCTACGAATTCATCGGCGGGGCCACCACCCGCAGCCTGTTCCCCCAGGACGAGTGGCGACGCTGCACCCAGGACGCATTGCGCCGCGCCGCCCAGAACAGTGGCTTCTACAGCCAGCCCGAAGGCCTGCCCGCCTTGCGCAGTGCGATTGCCGGGCACGTTGCCTTTTCCCGAGGTGTGAACTGCCGGGACGACGACATTGTGGTGTGCAACGGCGCCCAACAGGCGCTGGACCTGATCGCCCGCGTGGTGCTGGAGCCGGGAACTATCGTCGCCATGGAAGACCCCGGCTACACCCCGGCGCGCCTACTGTTCGAAGCCATGGGCGCATCGGTTGCCTGCGTGCCGGTGGACGAACAAGGAATTGAAGTGGCGTTGATTCCCGACGGCACGCGGCTGATCTACGTCACGCCATCGCACCAGTTCCCCCTCGGCATGCCAATGAGCCTGCCACGGCGTGAAGCCCTTCTGGCGCGAGCCCTGGAGCTGGGTGCCATTGTGATCGAGGACGACTATGACAGTGACTTTCGCTACGAAGGCCGCCCCACCCACTCCCTGCAAAGCATGGACCAGTGGGGCATGGTCGCCTATGTCGGGACCTTCTCCAAAAGCCTGCTGCCGGAACTGCGCCTGGGCTATGCCGTACTGCCGCCGGTGATCCACGGCGCCGTCCTCAAGGCCAAGCAACTGACAGACCAGCACACCTCGACACTGGCGCAATGGGCACTGGCCAAGTTCATCAACGAAGGCTATTTACTCAAGCACATCCGGCGCTGTCACACCGTGTACGCTTCTCGCCGCGAGCGCATCCTCAGCCGCCTGGCCGGCGACTTGTCACCCTGGTTCGACGTCGTGCCCAGCGTGGCAGGCTTCCATTTGGCGGCGCTGTGCAAGGTACCCGTCAACATTGCGCTGCTGATCGAGCTGGCGCGCCAGGTCGAAGTCGGGCTGTATCCGCTGGATGTATTTTTTCATCAGACACCGGTGCGCAGTGGCCTGATCATTGGTTTTGGCGCCATCGAGACCCTGGATATCGACCCTTCGCTGGACAAGGTCCGCACGATCTTGCAGCAGATTGGCTGAGGGTTTTTCCGGCCGATTGGCTATAGGTACGCCACGCTGCCGGGCGTAGGGTTAAGGGGTCTGGAATTACTGGAAACCTCACCATGAAAACCCTGCTCGGCACCACCCTTCTATTGGCTTCGTTAAACGTCTTCGCCCACGAACCGGTCTACAACCAGGAATCGATCAAGGTGCTGCAAGAGCACGCCCTGAGCAACGTGCCAGGCAAGAAAACCATCATGCTGACCGTGGACTATGCGCCGGGCCAGGCCACCGTCCCTCACAGCCACACCGGCACCGCCGTGGCCTACGTGCTCGAAGGTGAAATCACCTCGCGGGTCAACGATGAGAAAGCCATTACCTACAAGGTCGGGCAGTCGTTCTACGAACCGGCCGGCTCGCGCCACTTCGAATCCAGCAATGCCAGCCAGACCCAGCCGGCCAAGTTGCTGGTGGTGATGGTTCTGGATGATAAGGCTGAGGTACTGACGCCCCTGCCAGCGCAGAACTAAAGTTCAGGGCGCCTGAACTGGCGCCGCAGATCTTCGATCGGCTGCCGGCAGGCGCAGCCCTCCAAGTGGTCATTGACCATGCCCATCGCCTGCATGAACGCATACATCGTCGTCGGTCCCACGAATGTCCAGCCACGCTTTTTCAAGGCCTTGGACAAACGCACCGACGCCGGCGACGTCGGATTGCCCGTCCAATAAGCCAGGTCCACCAACGCCGGACGCTCCTCGGTGCCCGGCTCGAACGCCCATAGCCAGGCGGCCAGCGACCCGCTTTCATCCACCAGCTCACAGGCCCTGCGCGCGTTATTGATGGTCGAGACAATTTTCGCCCGATTGCGCACGATGCCAGGATCAGCCATCAAGCGCTCAACATCCCGCTCGGTGTACAGCGCCACGCGACGAAAATCAAAGCCCTCGAACGCCCGGCGAAAGTGCTCGCGCTTACGCAGGATGGTGATCCACGCCATACCGGCCTGGAAGCCTTCCAGGCAGATCTTCTCGTACAACGCAATGTCATCGGCAACCGGCACGCCCCACTCGTGATCGTGATAATCAGGGTATTGGGCGGCGGCCGTGCGCCATGTACAACGGGTCAGTCCCGTTTCATCCGTCGTCAGTCCGGGCTTATCCATTTATCACCTCAACGGCCAAGCGAGAGATGATAAGCGAAAAAAATTCCAGGCGACCAACCGCTCAAGCATCACGCTTACCGAGCAACTGGTCAGACCGGAGACTCTAAACACCCCACTCCCCCCTTGTAGTTTGCAAAAAACCCAGCGTAGACTGGCCACGCACTGGACTTACCGGTCAGACCACAACAATTAAGCCCTGGACCCACCAGGGCACCGAATAGAGATCCTTCCCATGCTCAGATGGTGCTCGCGTTCGATTTTCCTGCAAGTCGTCATAGGCCTGATGCTCGGCATCGCTTGCGGCTTGGCCCTTCCCGAATTTTCCGCACAACTCAAACCCCTGGGTGACGGCTTTATCAAGCTGATCAAGATGCTGATTGGCCTGATCGTCTTCTGCGTGGTGGTCAGCGGTATTTCCGGTGCCGGCGACCTGAAAAAGGTCGGGCGCATTGGCCTCAAGTCGGTGATCTACTTTGAGGTGCTGACCACCATCGCGCTGGTGCTGGGCTTGATCCTGGCCTTCAGCACCGGGATCGGCAGTGGCGCCAACATCCACCTGGAACAGCTGTCTTCAGCAGGTCTCAATGAACTGGCGGATCGCGGCCAGCACATCAAGGGCACCAGCCAGTTCCTGATGGACCTGATCCCCAACTCGGTGATCGGCGCCTTTGCTGACAACAACGTATTGCAGGTGCTGTTGTTCTCGGTGCTATTTGGCAGCGCCCTGAACCTGGTGGGTGAAGCGGCCTCGGGCATTTCACGTCTGATCAACGAGTTGAGCCATGTGATCTTCCGCATCATGGGCATGATCGTGCGCCTGGCGCCGATTGGTGTATTCGGCGCCATCGCCTTTACCACCAGCACTTACGGCCTGGACTCGCTGCAACACCTGGGCAGCCTGGTGGGTTTGTTCTACCTGACGTGCATGGCGTTCGTCGCCATAATCCTCGGCGCCGTGATGCGCTTCTCGGGCCTGCGCATGCTGCCACTGCTCAAGTACCTGCGCGAAGAACTGCTGATCGTGATGGGCACCGCCTCCTCCGACGCGGTGCTGCCACAGATCATGCGTAAACTGGAGCATTTGGGCATTGGCAGCTCCACGGTCGGCCTGGTGATCCCAACCGGTTACTCGTTCAACCTCGACGGTTTCTCGATCTACCTGACCCTGGCCATTGTGTTTATTGCCAACGCCACCGGTACACCGCTGTCGATGACCGACCTGCTGACAATCTTGCTGGTATCGCTGATCACCTCCAAGGGCGCCCACGGCATCCCGGGCTCGGCCCTGGTGATTCTGGCCGCGACCCTGACCGCCATTCCCGCGATCCCGGTGGTAGGCCTGGTGCTGGTGCTGGCGGTGGACTGGTTCATGGGGATTGGCCGGGCGCTGACCAACCTGATCGGCAACTGCGTGGCCACCGTGGCTATTGCACGCTGGGAAAAAGACATTGATATCCAACGGGCCAACAAGGTGCTCGATGGGCAACAAGGGTATGCGTTCCAGGCCAAGAAGCCGGTGTTGCCGGCCCATCAGGAGTTCTGAACCTTCCCCATACACTGTAGGAGCGAGCTTGCTCGCGAAAAACTTCAAGGCACCGCGCGCCCCCAGTCTGCCCGCGTTATCGTTGACGACCTTCGCGAGCAAGCTCGCACCTACAGTTGAAGGGTTATTTAAATTCAAGGAGCCCACGACGTGATCAGCACCTCAACCGTCGTCAATTCAGTCGTAGAAAAACTGCGCGCCGCCCTGGCCCGAGGCCAATGGCGGCGTGGCGAAATGCTGCCCGGCCAGCGCGAACTGGCCGAACAAATGGGCATCAGCCGCCCCAGCCTGCGTGAAGCAGTGATCGTGCTGGAAACCCTCGGCCTGGTACGTTCGATGCCCGGCAAAGGCGTGGTTGTGCTGGAAACCAGCGTCAACGACCCCCAGTCCCATGACGCTGTGGCCGACGCCAGCCTCGCCGACATCCTGCAACTGCGCTACACCCTGGAGCCGTTTATCGTCGGCTTGGTGGCCCAGTCCATCACCAGCAAGGAAATCGGCCAACTGCGCCTGACCCTGATGGACATGCGCGAAGCCCTCGACGCCAACGACAGCGAGGCGGGAATGAACGCCTACATCGCGTTCCACGAAGAACTGTTCGCCCTGACCTCCAACCCGATCTTCCAGAATGTGGTGCAGCAGACCAGCAACGCCCTCAAGCAAAGCGCCCAGGTGCTGCGCAACTCCCCCGAGCACCTGGCCGAACGCCTGCAGGAAAACGATGCGGTCGTGCGCGCCATCCGCAATAAAAACAGTGCCCTGGCCAGTGCCGAAATGCGCCGCCATATCCTCAACGAAGGCCAGCGCATGGGCGTTGCCCTGAACATTCCTGACGATCATCTCGGCAACTGACTCCGGAGACTGGCCATGAACGCTCACGCCCTGCTACGCAACATCGCTGTCACCGCCCCGCCCAGCATGTGCCTGGTGGCCGGTAAAAAGCGCTCGGCGCAGGACATCTACCCACAACTGTTCGATGCCATTCTGGAGCAACGCATCGTGCCGACCAGTCGCTTTACCGAAGAAAGCCTGGCACACAGTTTTGGCGTCAGCCGCAGCGCAATTCGTCGAGTCCTGGCACGCCTGGCCGATCAGCAAGTAATCATCCTTCGCCCCAATTTGCGCGCCCAAGTGGCGGCACCGGATACCCACCACATGCAGCAAGTCCTGCAAGCACGGCGGTTAATGGAGGTGACGGTGGTCCACCTGGCTTGCGCCCAGGCAAAACCCGCTCAGATATCCCAATTGCGCGAGCTGATCGCACAGCAGGACGAATGCACCGAGCGGCGCCAGTATGGGTCGGCGATTCGACTGTCGGGGGAGTTTCACCTGCATCTGGCAACAATTGCAGGAAATCGACCGTTGGCACATTTCCTCAATAGCCTGGTGCCGCTGACATCGTTGTTCGTTGCCCGACACGACGCACAGGCCTACAGCGATAGTGCAGGCCAGGCACAGATGGCCATTGTTGAAGCACTAGGGAGCGCTGATGCGACAATCGCCGCTGCACGGATGACCCAACACCTGGAACATCTCCAGCACCGTTTGGGCCAGCCCGATCGAGGCTAATCGACCGCAGACCCTTGCAGTAACTATCTAGCCACTCCTACCAGCAAATTCTCCATAGCCTGTATCTCGCACAACTTGAGTGCTTTATTACAGGTATCGAATATGTCTATTGATTCACCCGCGCTGTCGTCGCTGTTCACTCTGCTCACACAGCTGAACACCCAGGCCGAAACAACTCCAGCAGTCCTGGGCCTTTCCTTGGGCCAATTGAATGAGGCGGCCAAAAAAACCGGACTTGCACTGTTCAAACTGGAGAACTATGAAAAAGCCAGGTACCACCTGACCATTGCCGCCGCCGCTGGAGACGCAGAGTCGCAATACGCCATGGCGACCTGTGAAACACGCCTGGACGGAGGATTTCGCTCTGCGAGTGAGAACACCAAAAAATGGCTGAGACTGGCTGCAGCCCAGGATCACATTCCGGCACTGATGCGACTGGGCGACCGCGACTCGCTGGCAAAGGCCAAGGACTTGGCAACAAGTGCTGCAGCCGACGGCAGTGCTCGCGCCATGCTGTACCTGTATACACTGACCCAGGATGCCGAGTGGCTGGTCAAGGCCACAGCAACGGGCAACCCCGAAGCTCAGTACACACTTGCCGAGGCTTACCGCGAACGACCAGAGCTGATTACCAACACGGTAGAACGTGCAGCACTGATTGCAGAGCTGCATCAAAAGTCTGCCGACAGTGGATATCCAGAAGCGGTCTACACCCGGGCTTTTACGTCGGATAAAACGGTCAGTGTCGAGGAAAAACAAACACGGATTACTCAACTGGCACTGATGGGGCAGTTGGACGGAATCCTGGAATATGGCTATGCACTGGCCGGTCTGTCGCAGGACAGGACCAGGGCACCACACACTTATGGGCTTGAGAGAAACCTGCCCAAGGCCTATGCAATGCTGCAGTTCGTACTGATGAAAACAGACGGTGCACTGCTTCTACAGACCGTCGAGCAAGACGCCTGGGCACTGCGGCACCAGTTGTCCCCACAAGACAGCCACACGGCACAGACCATTCTCAACGAGCTCCAGGACACCCTGCCGGTCGTGTTCAAAACCCTCAACCCCATGGTCATTCTGGGCAGAGCCTACTGACGCCCAGCCTTTGCGCAAACCATGAAAAAGCCCCGTATCGTACGATACGGGGCTTTTTTTTCAGCGCTTGAGCGAGACGGTTACAGCACCGATTGACCACTCAACGCCAGGTCCAGCAACTCACGGTTAGCAACTGCATACATGGCGTAATCCGTACCGACTGCAGCACGAATTTCCACCATCATTGCGCGCCAGCGCTCGACCATGCCCAGGTTCTGCTCAAGCCACAGAGCCACGCGGGTCTCCATGTCTTCTGGCGCATCGGCCATCTGCAGCACCTTGATCGTGATCGCCCGTTGCTGCCAATCCACATCATCGCGGAAGGCTTCGCGGGCCTGGGCCTGCCAGTTGTTGCCTACCGGCAGATCGCTGATCTGCTGCAGGTACCACGGCAAGTCCAGGGCGCTGCCCACAGCGAAGTAAGCCTTGGCCACATCCGCGGCGCTCTGGCCGGTGACGTCGGCCGCTTCGATGATCGGCAACAGGGTGTACAGGTGGGTCGTGCCAGCAACCATGCGCGCCAGCAACTCCGGTACGCCAGCCTCGACGTACTTCTGATAACGGTTCTGCCAGCCTTCGCGGGTCGGCCCTTCCAGCAACTCGTCGAGCTTGAGGCCCAACGCCGCCAGATGCGGACCGAAGTGCGCCACATCTCGCGCTGCGTCCTGCTCATTACGACGGCTGCGCAGGAACCAACGCGTGGCACGGCGACCCAGGCGCATCAGCTCATCCATCAGCGCCAGTTGCACTTCAGCGGAGACCTGGTGGTCCAGGGCTTCGATCTGACGGAACCAATGTGGGAGGTGAAAGATGTCACGCACGATCACATAGGCGCCGGCCACGTTCGCCGGGCTCATGCCGGTCGACTCTTTGAGTCGTTGCACGAAAGTGATGCCCATGTGGTTGACCAGGTCGTTGGCGATCTGGGTGCTGACAATCTCGCGCTTGAGGCGGTGACGACGCATGGCCTCGGAGAACTTGGCCACCAGGCTCGGCGGGAACGCGGTCTCCATATCACGGGTCAGGTAGTCGTCATCCGGTACCAGGGACTTGAGCAGGGCTTCCTTGAGGTCGATCTTGCTGTATGAGATCAACACCGACAGCTCCGGACGGGTCAAGCCCTTGCCGGTGGCAGCGCGCTCGGTGAGCTGCTCCTCGGTCGGCAGGTACTCGATGGCGCGGTCCAGTTTGCCACGGCCTTCCAGGTCGCTCATCAGGCGCTTGTACTCGGCAGCACGCTCGTAGGCTTTGCGCGCGGCCAGGGACAGGGCCTGGGTCTGCTTGTAGTTGTTGCCCAACACCAGGTTGCCGACTTCGTCGGTCATGCTCGCCAGCAACTGGTTGCGTTGCTTGTCGGTCATGTCGCCGGCCTGCACCACTTCGTTGAGCAGGATCTTGATGTTCACTTCGTGGTCGGAGCAGTCCACGCCACCGGCGTTATCGATGAAGTCGGTGTTGGAACCGCCGCCATTGAGGCCGAATTCCACACGACCCAGTTGGGTCATGCCGAGGTTACCGCCCTCGCCCACCACCTTGCAGCGCAGTTCGTTGCCGTTGACCCGCAGTGCGTCGTTGGCCTTGTCGCCCACGTCTGCATGGCTTTCAGTGCTGGCCTTGACGTAAGTACCGATACCACCGTTCCACAACAGATCCACCGGTGCCTTGAGCAAGGCGTTCAGCAGTTCGGTCGGGGTCAGCTTGTCGGCCTGGATGTCGAAGCGTTCTTTCATCTGTGGCGAGATGGCGATGCTTTTGGCACTGCGCGAGAAGATCCCGCCGCCTTCGGACATGATGCTGGTGTCGTAGTCGCTCCAGGCCGAACGCGGCAGCTCGAACATGCGCTGGCGCTCGACGAAGCTGGTCGCCGGGTTCGGGTTCGGATCGACAAAGATATGCAGGTGGTTGAAGGCCGCGACCAGTTGCAGCTTGTCAGACATGAGCAAGCCGTTACCGAACACGTCACCGGCCATATCGCCGACGCCGACCACGGTGATGCTGTCTTCCTGCACGTTGATGCCGCGCTCGCGGAAGTGACGCTGCACACCGACCCACGCGCCTTTAGCGGTGATACCCATCTTCTTGTGGTCGTAACCGGCCGAACCACCGGAAGCAAACGCATCGCCCAGCCAGAAGCCGTAATCGATGGCGATGCCGTTGGCGATATCGGAGAAGGTCGCGGTGCCTTTGTCGGCCGCCACGACCAGGTACGGGTCATCGTTGTCGTGGCGCACCACGTTCAACGGTGGCACCAGGGCGCCGTCTTTCAGGTTGTCGGTAATGTCCAACAGGCCGGAAATGAAGATGCGGTAGCAGGCGATGCCCTCGGCTGCGATCTCGTCCCGGCTGCCGCCCAGTGGCAGGCGACGCGGCAGGAAGCCGCCCTTGGCGCCCACCGGCACGATCACCGAGTTCTTCACTTGCTGGGCTTTTACCAGGCCGAGCACTTCGGTACGGAAGTCTTCTTCGCGGTCGGACCAACGCAGGCCGCCGCGAGCGACGTTGCCAAAACGCAGGTGTACGCCTTCGACGCGTGGCGAGTAGACGAAGATTTCAAACTTCGGCACTGGCTTGGGCAATTCAGGAATGGCGTGCGGGTTGAACTTGAAGCTGAAGTACGACTTGTTCTGACCGTTGGCATCCGCCTGGTAGAAGTTGGTGCGCAACGTGGCCTTGATCAGGTCCAGGTAGCGCCGCAGGATGCGGTCTTCGTTGAGCACCTGCACATCGTCCAGGGCAGTGAGGATCGCTTGTTCCAGGCGTTGCTGCTTGTCTTCCAGGTCGTCGCTGGTCAGTTTGCGCGCCAGGTAGAAGCGGGTCTTGAACAACCGGGTCAACTCGCGGGCGATGTCGGTGTGGTTGTTCAGGGTGCTGGCGATATAGCCCAGGTCAAAGCCCAGGCGGATCTGCTTCAGGTAACGGGCATAGGCACGCAACAGCGCCACGTCACGCCATGGCAAACCTGCGGTCAGCACCAGGCGGTTGAACGCATCGTTCTCGGCATCGCCATTGACGATGTGTACGAACGCGTCCTGCAGGGTGTCGTTGAGCTGCTGGATATCGAGGTTCAGGCCTTCGGCGGCGGTGAACGCAAAGTCGTGGATCCAGAACTCGCGGCCATTGGCGTGGCGCAGGCGGTACGGGAACTCACCCAGCACGCGCAGGCCGAGGTTTTCCAGGATCGGCAGCACGTCGGACAACGCCAGCGGGGTGTCGGCGTGGTACAGCTTGCAGTGCAACTCCTGCTGGCCGGTCACATGGCCCAGCGGCTGATAGAAACTCATCACCAGCGGCTTGGCTTCGGTCAGGTTCAACAGGTGCTGCATGTCGACCACGGCCGAGTGTGCGGCGAAGCGCTCCCGGTAGCCTGCGGGGAAGCCTTTCGGGAAGTCCGCCAGCACGTTGGTGCCGTGGGCTTCGCCGAAGCTCTCGACCACCAGGCTGGCGTAGTCGTCCTGCCAGCTGCGGCAGGCCTGCACCACTTCTTTTTCCAGCAGCAGCGGGTCGATATCCAGGCGGTTCTTCGGGTCAACCCGCAGAATCAGCTGCACACGGGCCAGCACGGACTCGGAGAAGAATGTCCAGAACTCGCAATCCGAGGCCTTCAGGCGATCCATCAGCACTTGCTGGATCTTCTGGCGCACTTCGGTGGAGTAGATATCACGCGGCACGTAGGCCAGGCAGTAGCAGAAGCGACCGTACGGGTCTTTGCGCAGGAACACGCGGATCTTGTTGCGTTCCTGGATCTGCACGATGGACATCACGGTGCTGAACAGCTCATCCACCGGGGTCTGGAACAGGTCGTCGCGGGGCAGCACTTCGACCACCTGGGCCAGTTCCTTGCCCAGGTGCGCCTTGGCCTGGAAGCCCGAGCGGCGCTCGATTTCCGCAACCTTGCGCCGGATATAAGGAATCACTCGCACGCTTTCGCCGTACACCGAAGAGGTGTAGAGGCCCATGAAGCGGCATTCCTTGATGACCTTGCCGTCAGCATCGATCTGGCGGATCGACACGTAGTCGGGGTAAGCCGGGCGGTGCACACGGCTTGGGTGCGCGGCCTTGGCGAACGACAATACAGTCGGCTCGCGCAGGTAGGCCACGGCGTAGTCTTCAATGCGCAGGTCTTCAGCGGTGAGGCCGGCGCGCAGCAGCTTGGTCAGGCCGAGGAAGGAATTGGCGTCATATTCCAGATGACCGCCGTCCTGCTCGTCGCGCACCACAAACTCTTCATAGCCCAGGAAGGTGAAGTGGTTACCCACCAGCCATTCGAGGAAGCTCTTGATCTCGGCCTTTTCTTCGCCTTCGATGGCGAACTGGCTGTTGTCGATCCCGGCCAGCAGCTCCTGGACCTTGGCCTTCATCGGCTCGAAATCAGCCACGGCCACGCGCACTTCGCCCAGCACTTGCTCAAGTTCCTTGCTCAGGACGTTGAGTTCGGCGGCATTGGCGCAGCGGTCGATTTCCAGGTACATCAGCGATTCTTGCTGAACGTCATCGCCCTGTGTGCCCTTGGGCAGGATTTCCAGCAACTCGCCCTTCTTGCCACGACGCACGCTGAGTACGGTGGTTTGCAGGGTATGGATGCTGTAGCCGCGACGGTTCAGCTCGGTACGCACCGAATCCACGAGGAACGGCAGGTCGTGGTGCAGCACTTCGACCGCCGTGTGGGTCGATTGCCAGCCGTGACGTTCGTAGTCGGGGTTGTAGACCCGCACTTGCGGTTGGGTGTGGTCAAAGCGCTCAAGCAGGCGCCAGGCAGACAGGGTACAACCGGCCAGGTCGGACATGCGACGCTGGGTCAGTTCGTCCAGGGAAATGATGCCGAAGAATTGCTCAGCGAACAGCGCCACTTGTGGCAGTGCCTGTTCACTGATGTGCTGCGCCAGTGCCGCTTGCAGTTGATGCTGGAAGTCGGCTTTGCTGGCTGCGGTGAAGAACGCCATCTGTGGTACTCCGCTTGGGCTTGTTATTGATGGAAGCGTCGCGTGTTATCCCCTTGCGGGGAGACCGTCATTTCTGTTCGCAGGTGATGATGATAAACACCATAAACGAATCAGGGTGACAGGTGGGTGAAGCTGGACAAGTCAATGAGGTCACATTCGACGTCCACTGGATGTGCCACCTGCGGACGACGGCACGACGGGCAGGTCAGGGTCACGCAGAAGGCACATCCGTTACGCAGCTTAACGAGTGCAGCAAGCAGGCTGCTTGCTGCACTGCGACATATTCGGTCAACACCCGGCAATGCACGGTTGCACCAAGAGCAACCGCCCCCGCCACTCAAGTGTTGACTGCCGATTAAAAGCGAGGCGGGTCATGCATGAATGACCCGTTAGCTGACAGGTAAAATCTCATACATTCGTACAATCTAATTCCTAGCTCCATACAGGAACCGCACTTCAAAATTCAGTCACTTAGTTTGAGCAGGTATTTCCTTCAGCAAAGGCCCTACTACCACTCAACGAGGCTCAATTGAACATACATTCACCCGCTATTAGCACCCCATCCGGTGGGAACCAGGTCCCTTCCGTACGGCCCGCTACGCAATCAAGCCCGGACAAGGCAGCCATTGCACCCAGGCAGGACCTTTCGGCGGCCTATTTCGAAGCGCCAGTATCCGCTAATAAGGCAGTGGAACAACTCATCACCGACTATACGTACCCCAAGACACCGGACGAAGTCACTTCGCTTGAGGTTAGGCGCCAGATCAAGGAAAAGTTTGGTAAAGATATTGACCCCGATAAAACTTACTTAGTGAGTATTCAGTATGATCACCGTACTAACACCCCACCTTATAGTGGAGTCATTGTTCAAAAAATATCACTGACCCAGGCGGCAAGGCTCAACCAGCAGGACGAACCTGATTTCCACGGGGCGAAACGCTCAAAAGAAGACGGCCCCTTTGAAATAAGAAAAAGTTCAAGGCATACAGAAAAGCCTGATGCCTTTGGTATGTTCCCCCGCCCAAATGAGACCGGGTTCAGCAGCCACTTTCAAGGCATTTACACTGAACCGCAGCAGGCGTCTGCGAATGTCTATGATGCAAGCAATAGAATCGACATCTCAGCAACTGACTTCAAACAGATGGTCTGGGACAACAGCTACAAGTCCCCCTATGACCAGTATCTGAACAGTTACTGGACCAGCAATTCCCGACATGCCTATACCGAAGCGTCCAGAGGCGCCTTTTTGAAGGCATCGCACACACAACACCAGGACAGGTCCCTTACCGAAAATGATCGACAGACTGCCATGGGCGTCGCAGGCATACCGGCCGACAAAAATTACCTGTCCCTCAATCACAATGACCTGATACAGCCCTACAAGGCTGATCCAAATCTGGAAACCAAATTCCTCACGTTCAAAGGTTTTAACATGCGCGCTTTTTACACACAGGATAAGTCCACAGGAAGGATCTTGTTGTATCTACCTGGCCAGGCATCCATGTTGAAAGGCTTCGATTCCAAGAAAGAAATGAATAAGTGGCTGGCCGAGCAATTGAAAGATCCGGAACAAGCCGAAAATTTCAAACTTTACTTCCGCCCCCAGGACCGCCCCAATGAATTCCTGTCCAAAGGCATCGATGCACTCATAGACAATACCCGCGATGTGCTTAACAGTGACCTTCCTGTCTCCACGCAAGAAAAGCTCGGCTACTTTGACGAGGGCGGCCTATTCGGCGGCCAGGTTGTCCAAGGGAACCCGTTCGAGGAACTCCAGCAACGCACCGAGGAGGACCTGAAAAGCGCCACTCGTTTTCAATTCGTACTCAATCGCGACGTCACGGCAAAGACGGTGTTCAAGTACCTCGACTGGGCAAAATATGGGCTGCTCCTTCTAGCCCCGCTAGGCATCGCTTACCCACCGCTGGGGATTGCACTGACTGTGGCAAGCGTCTCACTGGGTGCAGCCGAGTTCGGCGTTGGCATAGACAGCTATATCAACAAGCGCCCAGAGGCAGACAAGCTCATCAGCGAAGGTGCCTCGAAAACCCTTACACCAATCTTTACCAGTGGTTTGGGGAATGCCTTAAAACCGATAGGCAGCACAATCAGTGCTTGGGCCCTCAAACCCTGATGCCCGCTTGATACAAAAGCCGACACAAAGCCCGAGGTAATGGCAGAATTAAAACCTGCCGGCCTTGAAGCCGCCTTTCCAGACAGGATTCCACATGCAACTGACCACCGCCCACCTGCTCGCCACCCCCTGCGACGACGAAGAAGACAACATGGCCATGCTCTGCTGCCACGGCACCCATGGCGAGATGTTCATGCTGTCCCGTTATCCGGATGAGGACGAGGTGGAGCTCACCTGGGATTACGAGCCTTCGACCCTGGACGGCCTGAAGATCACCCTCGGTGCAACCACCTTGCTGGTGGAGATTGGTGCGGCGGACAAGGACGCATTGGGCGGCAGCGATCACCTGCAAATCACACACAGCACGCCTGATTCGGACATGGCCGAGGTGGAGCAAACCCTGCAGAACATTCTCAAGGGCACCGGCACCTACATCCGCACGCCTTGATTGGCGGCTGAAAAATCGCCATCGCGGGTAAGCCCTAATGCCAGTCAGTTAAGCGGACTCTGCTTTCTGTAGGAGCGAGCTTGCTCGCGAAGGACGTCAACGATAACGCGTGCTTGCTAGGTAAACGCGGCGCTTTCAAGTTCTTCGCGAGCAAGAACTAGGCGTCCCCCTCGCTCCTACAAAAAGGCTTAACTGACTGGTATTAGGGTAAGCCCGCTCCCACATTTGGATTGGTGTAGGAGCGGTCTTGCCCGCGATGAGGCCCTCAGCGACGCCAAAAACCCCAGACCTTTCCCACAAACCCCAAAAAATACCCCCGGGTTCGTTAGTCGCCAGCCCCTCCAATGCATTAAAGTAAGCCCCCCAGGCCCTGGCATTTTTCACACTCCCCAGGCTCATCTTTCCAGGAACCGTCATCGATGGAACATCGTGAAGCGCTGCTCGCGCTGCGAACCTTTCTTTCTACGCAGATTCTCGGCCAGGAAAAACTCATCGAGCGCCTGCTCATTGCCCTGCTCGCCGACGGCCACATGCTGGTAGAAGGCGCTCCCGGCCTGGCCAAGACCAAGGCCATCAAGGAGCTTGCCGAAGGGATCGAAGCACAGTTCCATCGCATCCAGTTCACCCCCGACCTGTTACCCGCCGATATCACCGGCACCGAGATCTATCGCCCGGAAACCGGCAGCTTCGTGTTCCAGCAAGGGCCGATCTTCCACAACCTGGTGCTGGCGGACGAAATCAACCGTGCCCCGGCCAAGGTGCAGTCGGCCTTGCTGGAGGCCATGGCCGAGCGCCAGGTCAGTGTCGGGCGCAGTACTTATGAGCTGTCGCCGCTGTTTTTGGTGATGGCCACGCAAAACCCCATCGAGCAGGAAGGCACCTACCCCCTGCCCGAAGCCCAGCTCGACCGCTTCCTGATGCACGTCAAGATCGGCTTCCCTGACGCCGCCGTGGAGCGGCGCATCCTGCAACAGGCCCGTGGCGAAGCCCTGAATGGCGAGACCAAGCCCGAGCGGCGGGTCAGCCAGCAGGCGATTTTCGCTGCACGCAAGGAAATCCTCGGCCTGTACATGGCCGATGCGGTGGAGGAATACCTGGTGCAACTGGTCATGGCCACCCGTACCCCGGCCAAGTTCGACCCGGAAATGGCCGAGTGGATTGCCTACGGCGCCAGCCCCCGGGGCTCGATCGCCCTCGACCGCTGCGCCCGGGCCCACGCCTGGCTGGCCGGCCGCGACTTTGTCAGCCCGGAAGATATCCAGGCCGTGCTGTTCGATGTACTGCGCCATCGGATCATTCTGTCGTTCGAGGCCGAGGCGGCCGGCATCGACCAGGACCGCGTGGTGCAGCGTATTCTCGACGTCGTAGCCGTCGCTTGATCCCCATGAATACCGGCGACGGGATCCGTGTCACCCTCAGCGAATTGATCGAGATGCGTCATCGCGTGCGAGAGGTGCAACTGTTTTCCACGCCGAGCCAACGCAGCCCGTTGATCGGCCTGCATCACTCCAAGTTGCGCGGGCGCGGCGTCGACTTCGACCAGGTGCGGGTGTACCAGGCCGGCGACGACGTGCGCACCATCGACTGGCGCGTCACCGCGCGCACCCAGGAGCCCCACACCAAGCTGTTCCATGAAGAACGCGAACGCCCGATCTTTATCATGGTGGAGCAAAGTTGCCGGCTGTTTTTCGGCTCCGGGCTGATGTTCAAGTCGGTTCTCGCCGCCCAGGCCGCGAGCCTGATCGGCTGGGCCGCGCTGGGCCACAACGACCGGGTCGGCGGCCTGGTGTTCGGTGACAACGAACACTATGAAATCAAGCCGCGACGCAGCAAACAAAGCCTGCTGCAACTGCTCAACCGCCTGGTGCGGGTCAACCAGAGCCTCAACACCGAGAGCCGTCCCGAGGCCGATGCCCTGGGCATGGCCCTGCGCCGTGGCCGTGAAGTACTGCGCCCCGGCAGCCTGGTGATTGTGATCTGCGATGAACGCGCCCTGACCGAAGGTGCCGAGCAACAGCTGAGCCTGTTATCACGCCATTGCGACCTGTTGCTGCTGCCGGTGTCCGACCCGCTGGACCATGCCCTGCCCGCCGCCGGGCTGCTGCGTTTCGCCGAGCGCGGCGCGCAGTTGGAAATCGACACCTTGAACTTCGAACTGCGCCAGGCCTACAAGGCCCAGGCCGAAGCACGCATCGCCCGTTGGGAGTTGCTCGCGCAGAAGCTACGGGTCTTGCTGATGCCCTTGAGCACCCAGAGCGAAATGGTCGAGCAACTGCGCGAATACCTCAACCCGCAACGCCCGGTGAAAAAGCCATGAGCCGCCTGGACCCACTGCAACCGCTGATCGCCCCGCCGGCCATTGGTTTCTGGCCACCGGCGCCGGGCTGGTGGCTGTTGCTGGTGCTGATCCCCCTGGCGGGCTGGGGCGTGTGGTCACTGCGTCGTTTCCTGCCGGGCAAACGCCCCGTGGGCCGGGCCGAACAGCCTCTGGACCCATTGCGCATTGCCGCCCTCGCAGAACTGGCGCTGATGCCCAAGCCCTACGATGGCGCACCGGCCGGCGCCTGGCTGCAACAGCTCAATGGCCTGCTCAAGCGCCTGTGCCGCAACGACTACCCCTACAGCCAGAGCCACACCCTCAATGGCCGCAAATGGCTGGCGTTTCTCGACAACCGCTGCCCGGCGGCCGGCCTCACGCGATGGATGGTCCTGGTGGAAGGCGCCTACAAACCCGAATGCAAACTCGACGACAAGGCCATTGCCGGCCTGACGCAAGCGGTCGACACCTGGATTCGCAAACATGTTTGAGTTCGCCTGGCCGTGGGTCTTTGCCTTGTTGCCCTTGCCGTGGTTGATGCGCCTGATCCTGCCGGTGGCCGACAGCGGCGAGCCGGCCTTGAAAGTCAGCTTCCTCGGCGACCTCGAAGGCCTGGCCCGGCGGCGCGCGCGGATCAACCTGCCAGGCTGGCGCCAACAGGCACCTTTCGTAGTGCTATGGCTGTTGCTGCTGACCGCCGCCGCCCGCCCGGAATGGCTCGGCGAGCCGTTGCCAATCGCTGCCAGCGGCCGCGACCTGCTGGTGGCGGTGGATGTATCCGGCTCCATGGACTTCCCTGATATGCAATGGCAGGACGAAGACGTCAGCCGCCTGAGCCTGGTCAAGCACCTGCTTGGAGACTTTCTCGAAAGCCGCGAAGGTGACCGTGTTGGCCTGATCCTGTTCGGCAGCCAGGCCTACCTGCAAGCACCACTGACCTTCGACCGGCGCACCGTGCGCACCTGGCTGGATGAAGCGCGCATCGGCATTGCCGGCAAAAACACCGCGATTGGCGACGCCATCGGCCTGGCCCTCAAGCGCCTGCGCCAACGCCCGGCACAAAGCCGGGTGCTGATCCTGGTCACCGACGGCGCCAACAATGGCGGCGAAATCGACCCGCTGACGGCCGCCCGCCTGGCCGGCGAAGAAGGGGTGAAGATCTACCCCATCGGCATCGGCGCCAACCCAGAACAAACCGGGACCCTGGGCATGCTCGGCCTCAATCCGAGCCTGGACCTCGACGAGCCGGCACTCAAGGCCATTGCCGAGGCCACCGGCGGGCAGTACTTCCGCGCCCACGACGGTGCAGAACTGCAAGCGATCAAGGAAACCCTCGACCAGCTGGAACCGGTGGCGCAACAGCCGACCCAGGCCCGTCCGGCCCAGGCGCTGTATAGCGGGCCGCTGGCCCTGGCGCTGTTTCTGAGCCTGTTGCTGGTGATCCAGGAGCGCTGGCCGGACAACGCCCTGCAGCGTCTGCTCAATAAACTCTCGACCAAGGGCCATTTCCTGCAACAGCACCCGCAATGGCGCCAACGCCTCAACCGCCTGCGTTTACGGAGGCGGCGATGATCGCTTTATGGCCGCACTGGATGCGCCCCTGGTGGCTGTTACTGCTGCCTGTACTTTGCTGGTTGCTGTGGCAACTGTGGCATCGGCAGAAACGCGCCGGGCGCTGGCAGATGATCCTGCCGCCGGCTTTCCACGCCGCCCTGCTCAGTGGCGGCAATGGCCGGGAAAGCAAGTCGCCATGGCTGCTGCTGGGCCTGGCCTGGCTGCTGGCGACGCTGGCCCTGCTCGGCCCTGGCTGGCAGCGAGTCGAACAGATCAGCCAGAAACCCGCCGACCCGCTGGTGGTACTGCTGGAACTGACTCCCGAGATGCTCGCCACCGACAGCCCGCCCAACCGCCTGGAACAGGCGCGGCGCAAGCTGGTGGACCTGCTGCAGGCGCGCAGCGATGCGCAGACCGCCATCGTCGTCTATGCCGGGAGTGCCCATACGCTGGTGCCGCTGTCGGATGACCTGGCCACCAGCCGCAACCTGTTGGATGCCCTGCGCCCCTCGATCATGCCCGAGGCCGGCCATCGTGCGGACCTGGCAGTGGAAAAAGCCCTGGACCTGCTCAAGCACGGCGGCCTCGGCCAGGGTCGCTTGTTGCTGATAGGCTCGTCACTGTCCAAACAGGAGCGCCAGGGCATTCGCCTGCTGCTGCAAGGCCAGGCGCCGAGCCTGTCGATCCTCGGAATCGGCAGCCGCGAAGGCACACCTGTCACCCAGGAAAGCGGTGAGTTCCTCAAGGATGAACAAGGCGCGATCCTGATCCCGCGCCTGGACAGCCCGACGCTCAAGGCCTTCGCCAGCGAAATGGGCGGTCGCTATCGCCAGGCGCGCCTGGATGACAAGGACCTGCGCAACCTGGGTCTGCTGGACGGCCCGCAAAACCTGCGCGACGACGGCCAGCGCCTGCAACTGGACACCTGGGCCGACCAGGGTTACTGGTTGCTGCTGCCGCTGCTGTTGCTCGCCGCCTGCGCCGGGCGCCGGGGCTGGCTGTTCTGCCTGCCGTTGCTGCTATTGGCAGCACCACAGCCCAGCTATGCGTTCGACTTCCAGGATCTGTGGCTGCGCCCCGACCAACAGGGCCAGTATCTGCTCAAGCAAAAGCGCCCGGCCGAGGCCGCCGAACACTTTGAAAACCCGCAATGGCAAGGTGTCGCCCTGTATGAGGCAGGCAACTACGCCGAGGCAGCCCGGCGCTTTGCCGAGGGCAATGACGCCTATTCCCACTACAATCGCGGCAACGCCCTGGCCCGCGCCGGGGAGCTGGAAGCCGCGATAGACGCCTATGAGCAAGCGCTGGAAGCCCAGCCGGACTTGCAGCCCGCCTTGAAAAACAAAGCCCTTGTCGAAAGCCTGTTGCTGGAAGAACCGGAACCCGAACCGCCAACACCTGAAAAAAACGAGGATGACGAATCCGCCCAACCCGGCCAAACTGCGCAACCAGGCGACAACAGCCAGCAAACCAGCAGCGGCGAGCAATCCCCCCAGGGCGCGGGCCAGGCGGGCACGGCTGAGAAACCCACCGCCCCCCCGCCGCCTGCTGGCAACAACGAAGTACCCGGCAGCGAACTGGGCGACGAACAGACCACCACGCCCCCCTTGCGCCCGGCCGAAGCCAACCTCGACGAGGAGCACCGCCAGGCCCTGGAACAATGGCTGCGACAGATCCCGGACAACCCCGGCGAGTTGTTGCGACGCAAATTCTGGTACGAACAGCAACAACATCAGGACAAGACTCGATGAGCCGCTGCACCCCATTCCTCTTAGTACTCGCGCTGTGGGCCGGCCACGCCCAGGCGGTCGAACTGGCTGCCAGTCTCGACCGCAGTCGCGTCAATTCCGGGGAAACAGTGGAGCTGACAATCGAGTCCAACGACGTCACCCAGTTCGGCAAGCCGGACCTGTCGCCCCTGGACCCGCTGTTCGACGTACGCGGCACCCGCCAGATCAACCAACTCACCACCCTCGACGGAGCCAACCACGCGACGACTCGCTGGATCATCACCTTGCAGCCCAAGACCACCGGCACCGTGGTGATCCCGTCGCTGCAACTGGGTGAGTTCAAGACCCAGGCGCTCAGCCTGCAAGTGGACGAAACCCTGGGCCAGGACAGCGACAACCAACTGGCGCCGGTCTTCATCGAAGCCAGTCTCGACCAGGACAGCGTCTATGTGCAGGCCCAGGCCCTGTTGACCGTGCGCATCTACCATTCGGTGGCGCTGTATGACGACAGCAGCCTCGCCCCCTTGCAGTTGTCTGACGCGCGGGTCGAGCAAGTGGGCGATTCACGCACCTATGAAAAAGTCATCAACGGCGTGCGCCATGGCGTGATCGAAATGCGCTACGGGATCTACCCGCAGCACAGCGGACAACTGCTGATCCCCGCGCAAATGTTCAGCGCGACCATGGTCGAACCGCGCCCGGCCCAGGGCACTGCGCCCCAGGCGCCGAGGCCTGGCAAGCTGCTGCATGTCAATTCCACCGAGATCCCCCTGACAGTCAAGCCCAAGCCGGCGCTCTATCCAGCGGATGCCCCCTGGCTGCCGGCCCGCAGCCTGAGCCTGGGCGAAAGCTGGAACCCGGAACCGACAAACGTACAGGTCGGCGACTCCCTCACCCGCATCCTCACCCTCAAGGCCGAAGGCCTGGCCAGCGCCCAGTTGCCCGCGCTGCCAAGCACCGAAATCGCCGGTCTGCGGCGCTACCCCGACCAGCCGGTGCTGAGCAACCAGAACAGCGAACGCGGGGTGATCGGCAGCCGCGAAGACCGCGAAGCCCTGGTGCCCAATCGCGCCGGCGCCCTGGAGTTGCCCGCGGTGGAGGTGGTGTGGTGGAACACCCACGAGGACCACCTGGAACGCACCAGCCTGCCGGCCCGCACCCTGCAAGTGGCGGTCAACCCGAGCCTGGTGGTCGACACCCCAGCCACCCCCACGGTCATCACTGCGCCGGACGATGGCCGCCTGTGGATCTGGCAACTGACCAGCCTGATCTTCGCCTGCACCACCCTGCTCGGCTTCGGCCTGTGGTGGCGCGCCCGCTCACGCCCGGCAATCCTGCGCGCCGCCCAGACCGGCCCCAGCCCGCGTACCTTGCTCGATGACCTCAAGCGCGCGAGCCAGGCCAATGACCCCCAGGCCACGCGTCAGGCCCTGGATGCCTGGGCACGCCAGCAACCGGAAACCCTGGCGGACATGGCCGCGCGGTTTGTGCCGTTGTCCGATGCGCTGGATGGGTTGAATGGTGCGCTCTACAGCGAAAGCGGCCAGTACTGGCAGGGCGAGGAGTTGTGGCGGGCGGTCAAGGCCATCCCCATGGCCGAACGCGAACAGGCGCCGGTGGCCGACAGCACCAGCCTGCCGCCGCTGTATCCCAAATAACCGTAAGCTCCCTGACATGCATTGTTAAAGGCCAGCAATCCCTATCCCTTTAATTTGCAGGACGTTTCCTAGACAATCCCACGGCCTTGCGCCTGTTCACCTCACTGGCTAGCCTTCGCTCCGTCGCTGCATATCAGCGATCGGGTGTGAGAACCTGTGAACCAGTAGGCGCCAAGCGCCACAACCGTCTGCACCATGTTCTATGGCGGCTGTGTGCGGGCAGACTTCGGTCTGGCCGGAGTCCTACTGTCCGGTATTCTCACCCCGCACATAGCTGCCACCTTGTTGTCGAGTGAGACCGGCATCGAGATGGCTCCCTTTTCAGTAGGAGCTTCTGCATGAACAAAATCGTCCCCGACCCACCCCGTTTCACCCCCGACCGCGAAATCTTCGACCGCGCCCTGCGCCACTACCTGCAACCCACTTCGCCCCCGTCCTTCACCGTGCAGCAAGACCTCAGCTTCGAAGACGCCCTTGCCCAAATCTGCGACCTGCTGCGCTGCGCAGCCGCCACCGCCGCCGGCACCACCCAGGGGATGGTCGGCGATCAACGCCACATGGCTGGTGCCACCGCGCACTTGATAGACAAGGCAAAAACCCTAGCTGACCGCGCGCTCGACTGCCTCAAACCCCATTGACCCTCTACACGTTGCCTGCATGGATGCAAGCGTGCAGGCATTTACAGGTAAACTCCCCACCTTTATCAATTCCCCACGGAGTTCGCCTTGCGTCTGTTTCACACCTCCGACTGGCACCTGGGCCAAAACCTCCACGGCCAGGAACGCGACTTCGAACACGCCTGTTTCCTTGACTGGCTGCTGGGCCAGATCAAGCAGCACTGCCCCGACGTGCTGCTGATCGCCGGCGATATCTTCGACACGGTCAACCCGCCACTCAAGGCCCAGGAGCGGCTGTATGACTTCATCATCAGCGCCCATGAGCAAAATCCCACACTGACGATTGTGATGATCGCCGGTAATCATGACTCCGGCTCGCGTATCGAACTGCCTGCGCCGTTGATGCGTCGTTTGCGTACCCATGCAGTGGGTCGCGTGTTGTGGCTGGATGATGGCCAACTGGATGCCGAGCGCCTGCTGATCCCCCTGCCGGATGCCAAGGGCAAGATCGCCGCGTGGTGCCTTGCACTGCCCTTCTTGCGCCCGGCAGAAGTGACCGGTGCGCACCTGGGTGACGACTACCTGCGCGGTATCGGCCAGGTCCATGAATGGCTCATTGCCGCTGCCAACGCCAAACGCAAAAAAGGCCAGGCGCTGATTGCCATCAGTCACGCGCATATGGCCGGTGGTTCGGTGTCGGAAGACTCCGAGCGCAGTCTGATCATCGGCAACGCCGAGGCGCTGCCGGCCAAGCTGTTCGACAAAAGTGTCAGCTATGTTGCCCTCGGCCATTTGCACAAGCCGCAAAAGGTGAATGGCGAAGAGCGGATTCGCTACAGCGGCTCGCCGATTCCGCTGTCGTTTTCCGAAATCGGCTACAAACACCAGATCCTCGACGTGACATTCCAGGGCCAAATGCTGGTCAGCGTCGAACCCCTCCTGATTCCGCGCGCGGTCAACCTGCAACGCCTGGAAGCCGCGCCCCTGGCCGATATCCTCAAGGCCCTGGCAGATCTGCCGGATATCGACCTGCTCGCCGAAACCCAGCGCCACCCTTGGCTCGAAGTGCGGGTGCGCCTCGACGAACCGCAACCGGACCTGCGCCAGCAAATCGAAACCGCCCTACTTGGCAAGGCCGTGCGCCTGGTGCGCATCGCCGCTGAGTACGCCGGTCAACGCGCCAGCGATGCCAGTGACGAAAACAGCCTGATCGAACTCGACCAACTCACCCCCCAGGAGCTGTTCAGCCGCGCCTGGCAGGACAGCTACGGCAATGATGTGGACGAACAGACCCTGAAGGATTTCGCCGTGCTGCTCCAGGAAGTGCAACAGGAGGATGAACAGCCATGAAAATCCTCGCCATCCGCCTGAAAAACCTCGCCTCCCTGGCCGGGCCGTTTGAGATCGACTTTACTGCCGAACCCCTGGCCAGTGCCGGGTTGTTTGCGATCACCGGGCCCACCGGTGCCGGTAAAAGCACACTGCTCGATGCCCTGTGCCTGGCACTGTTTGGTGCCGTGCCACGCCTGGGCGACACCGGCCAGGCGAAAATGCCCGATGCCGATACCGATATTTCCATCGGCGACCCACGCACCCTGATCCGACGCGGCACCGGGGGTGGTTATGCCGAGGTGGACTTTATCGGGGTCAGCGGGCGCCGCTACCGTGCGCGCTGGGAAGCCAACCGTGCCCGCGACAAGGCCAGCGGCAAGCTGCAGAACAGCCGGCAAAGCCTGATCGACCTGGACAGCGAGCAATTGCTGGCCAGCCAGAAAACCGAATACAAGACTCAGCTGGAACTGGCCCTGGGTCTGAATTTCGAGCAGTTCACCCGCGCCGTACTGCTGGCACAAAGTGAGTTCAGCGCCTTTCTCAAGGCCAACGACAATGAGCGCAGCGAATTGCTGGAAAAGCTCACCGACACTGCGCTCTACACCCAGCTGGGGCAGCGCGCGTTCGTCAAGGCCAGAGAGGCCAAGGAAGCCCACAAACTGCTGCAGGACCAGGCCAGCGGCGTCACGCCGCTGCCGGCCGAAGACCGCGCCGAGCTGGATCAACAGTTGAGTACGGCCCAGCAACAGCTCAAGACCCAGCAGGCCCAGCTCAAGCAATTGGAGCTGCAGCACACCTGGCTCAAGGAGCTGCGTGAGTGGCAAGAGCGCCAGCACAGTGCGGTTGAGCAACTGCAACAGGCCGAGCAGGCGTGGCACAACCAGGGCCCGCAACGCCTGGACTTGAGCCGCCTGGAACAACTGGCACCGCAGCGTCATCATTTCGCGCGGCACAGCGAGTTGACCGGCCAACTGGAGCCCCTGGCCGCGCAGATCCGCCAGCATCTTGAGCAGCAGACCGCCCTGCACGCGCGCCAGGAACAACTGCAACAGCAGCAAGCCAGCGCACACAGCGCCTTGGCCGCCGCCCTGCAACAGCAGACCGAGTCCGTGCCTCTGCTACGCCAGGCCTTCGAAGCGCAAAGCACCCTCGCCCGCCTGACTCGCGAACTGGCCCAAAGCCGCGCACAACAGCAACTGGGGCAAACCGCCTGCACCGAGGGCCAGGCCAGCCTGGATGCCTTGCACACCCAGCAACAGCAGGTTGCCAGCCGCCTGCAACAACTGGCGGCACAGCTTGAACGCAGTGCTGCCCTTGCGCCCTTGAGCGATGCCTGGAACGCCTACCGCGACCGCCTGCAACAGCTGATGCTGATCGGCAATCGCCTGAACAAAGGCCAGGCCGAACTGCCCCAACTGGAGGCTCGTGCCAACAGCGCCAGCGAGCAATGGGCCCAACAGCGCACGGCCCTGGACCTCTTGTATCAGGAAGCCGGCGCCGAACCCCACGCCGTGGCCGAGCAGATCCAGTTGCTCGACAGCCTGCTCAAGGACAACCGCAAGCAGCAACGGGCCTTCGAGGACCTGACGCGGCTGTGGGACAGCCAGCAGCAATTGGACCAGCAGCAACAGGAGTTGGCCCTCAAGCAGGCCACCGCCCAGCAACAGCGCGAGCAGTTGAACCAGACCGGCCTGCAAGCCAAGGCCGAACTGAGCGTGGCCGAGCAGACGCTGAGCGTGACCAAGCAGTTACTCGAACGCCAGCGCCTGGCGCGCAGCGCCAGTGTCGAAGAACTGCGTGGGCAATTGCAGGATGAGCAGCCTTGCCCGGTGTGTGGCAGCGTCGAGCATCCGTATCACCAGCCTGAAGCCCTGCTGCACAGCCTCACGCGCCATGATGAAAATGAAGAAGCCAATGCGCAGAAGGCCGTCGACACCCTCAAGGAAAAGCTCACCGAGTTGCGCGGTGAAGTCGGCGGCTTGATCGCCCAGCAAAAGGAATTTTTGCAACAGCAGGAACAACTGGCGTCCCAGTGCCAGGCGCTGGTCCCCAGCCTCGATGCCCACCCGTTAAGCGCCGCCCTGTTCAATCAGGACAGCGGCAAGCGCAGCGCCTGGCTGGCGCAGCAACTGGGCCAGCTCAACCAGAGCATCACCCAGGACGAACAACGCCAGGGCGCCCTGCTCAACCTGCAACAAAACGCCGGGCGCATGCAGCAGCAGTTGCAAGCCGCCCAGGACGCCAGCCAGCAGTCCCGCCAACAGTTGATCGACCAGCAACGGGAACTGGCCAACGACCGCGAGCGCCTGGACGAGGAACTGAGCGCCTTCGCCAGCCTGCTGCCGGCCGAGACCCTCGAAGGTTTGCGTACGGAGCCGGCCGCCACGTTCATGCTGTTGGACCAGCAGATCAGCCAGCGCCTGGAGCAGCTTGGCTACCAGAAGGATGAACTGGCCGAGCAGCAACAGCGCCAGCAAGCCATCGAAAAAGAACAGGACCGCCAGCAACATCGCCAGCAACAGTTGGCCGTGCTGCACCAGCAACTGGTCGACCTGACCACCCAGCAGCAAGCCGCCGAGGAAAAACTCCGCGCCCTGGTGGGCGAACACTCCAGCGCCGAGCACTGGCAGCAGCAACTCGACCTGGCCGTGGAACAGGCGCGCCACAGCGAGACCCAGGCCAATCAACAGTTGCAGGACACCCGCAACGAACTGATCCAACTGGCCGCCGACCTCAAGTCCCGGCAGGAACGCCAGCACGCCCTGGACACCGAACTCCAGGCGCTGCACAGCCGTATCGGCGAATGGCGCGCCCAGCATCCGCAACTCGACGACACCGGCCTGGCGCACCTGCTGGCCTTCGACGAGGCCGGTATCAGCGAACTGCGCCAGCAGGTGCAGCACAGCGAAAAAGCCATCGAACAAGCCAAAGTCCTGCTGCAAGAACGCGAGCAACGCCTCAAGGACCACCAGGCCCTGCACAACGGCAACCTTGACACCGAACAGCTGGACAGCGCCCTGGCCGAGCTCAACCAGCAATTGAGCAGCGGCGAAAAACACTGCGCCGAACTGCGCGCACGCCAAGCCGAAGACCAGCGGCGCCAGGACGCCAACCAGACCCTGGCACTCGCCACCGCCCAGGCCTATGAGCAATGGCAACGCTGGGCCCGGCTCGATGCGCTGATCGGTTCGGCCACCGGCGACAAGTTCCGTAAATTCGCCCAGGCCTACAACCTCGACCTGCTGGTACACCACGCCAACGTGCAACTGCGCCAACTGGTGCGTCGCTACCGCCTCAAGCGCGGCGGCAGCATGCTCGGCCTGCTGGTGCTGGACACAGAAATGGGTGATGAACTGCGCTCGGTGCATTCGTTGTCCGGCGGCGAAACGTTCCTGGTGTCGCTGGCGTTGGCCCTGGGGTTGGCATCGATGGCCTCCAGCACGCTGAAAATCGAGTCGTTGTTTATCGACGAAGGCTTCGGCAGCCTGGACCCCGAATCCCTGCAATTGGCGATGGATGCCCTGGACGGCTTGCAGGCCCAGGGCCGCAAGGTGGCGGTGATTTCCCATGTGCAGGAAATGCACGAGCGGATTCCGGTACAGATCCAGGTCAAGCGCCAAGGCAATGGCCTGAGCACCCTGGAGGTGAAATGAGCGACGTCGTGCTGTATTCGTTCCGCCGCTGCCCCTACGCCATGCGTGCGCGCATGGCCCTGCGTTACTCAGGCGTGGCGGTGAACATTGTCGAAGTCAGCCTCAAGGCCAAGCCCGCCCAGATGCTGGCGCTGTCGCCCAAGGGCACGGTGCCGGTGCTGGCGGTAGCTGGCCAGGTGATCGACGAGAGCCTGGCGATCATGCACTGGGCGCTGGCGCAAAATGATCCCGAAGATTGGCTGCTCAAGGACGATCCGGCGGCGCAGGCGCTGATGGCGGGTTTACTTGAAGAGAATGACCAGGCCTTCAAGGTGCATTTGAATCGCTACAAATACGCCGAGCGCTACCCGGAGCAGACGATGGAACAGTATCGGGCCGAGGGTGAGGTGTTTTTGCGCAGGCTGGAAGAGTTGCTGGGCCAACGCGATTACCTGCTGGCCGATCACTTGAGCCTGGCAGATGTGGCGCTGGTGCCGTTTGTACGGCAGTTTGCCCATGTCGATCGGGAGTGGTTTGCAACCACGCCTTATCTGCGTCTGCAGCAATGGTTGGAGCGGTTTTTGGCGTCGTCGCTGTTTACCGCGATCATGGCCAAAAACAACCCACTGTAGGAGCCCGCTTGCCGGCGATAGCCATCTGTCAGTTGGAATTACTGTGACTGACACACCGCCATCGCCGGCAAACTGACGCCTACAAGACTTCAGGCTTGGGTCTTATGGTCCAGGGCAGCATAGAAATTGGCGCTCTGTTGCAGGTACTTCTGGGTGTAGGCGCTGGTGCTGGAGTTTTTGCTGCTGATCTCCACGCTGGCGCTGGCAGGCAGGGCAACGGTGGCGGAAACAGCGGAGGCGGCGATGATCGAGAAGAGATTGAAGTTCATGGCGGTAACCCTTGTGTTCAGTTGGCTGGATGGCTTGTGAAGGCCTTGGAGCAAACTTACGCCTGGGTACCGGCTGGCTGAAATGCTTTGAAACAGTAGCCGTTATCACTGGGATTAATACAACGAGTCAGGCCCCGCACGGCGGGGCCTGTGGCTTATTGACGCAGCACGAACTTGAGGTCGCTGGGGGCATCAATCGGCAGTTTTTGTACCGTCTTGCCCAATTGACCGGTCGTGGTATCGCGCTCGATCACCACGATCTGGTTGCTCTTCTGGTTGGCAATCAGCAGGAACTTGCCGCTCGGGTCAAGGCTGAACTCACGGGGATGATCGCCTTCCACGGAGCGTCGCTGGATCTCTTTGAGCTGCGCGCTGGCCGGATCGATGGCAAACACCACGATCTGATTGGCGGTCCCCCGATTGCTGACGTAGAGGAACTTGCCGTCACTGGACGCATGCAGCGCCGCACCGGCCTTGTCTGACACTGGCTGGCCGGCGGCAAATTCCACCAATTGACGCTGGGTCAGCTTGCCGTCCAGGTAGTCGTATACCGCGACCTGCGCGCTCATCTCAGTGGTCAGCCAGGCATGCTTGCCGTCCGCGCTGAACAGCAGGTGCCGCGGGCCACTGCCTGGCGGCAACTGCACGAAGGCCGGATCGGCCGGCGTCAGCGGCAGTTCGGGGTTGGCCTTGGGGTCGTAGCGGTAGGCAAAAAGCCTGTCCGCCCCCAGGTCCTGCACGAACACGTACTTGCCATCGGGCGACGACACCACCGAATGCACATGGTTGGATGCCTGGCGCTCGGGGTTGACCCGGCTGGCCGGGTGCGCGCTCAGTTGCACCGGCGGCGACAGTTTGCCCTCGCCGTCTACCGGCAGGATCGCCAGGCTGCCGCCCGGATCTTCCAGCACCGAATAGTTGGCGACAAACAGGTAACGCCCGTCGGCGGCCAGGCTGGCGTGGGTCGGCTCGTTACCCAGGCTCTGCACCTGGTTGATCAGGGTCAGTTGATGGGTGACCGGGTCAATGCTGTAGCTGCTGACACGCCCTACCGGGTCTTGCTGGCCGGGGCCGTTTTCGTTGACCACAAACAGGCGCTTGCGGTCCTTGGACAGGGTCAGCCAGGACGGGTTTTGCGTCTTGGCTGCCAGCACCGGCGGGCCGCTGAACTGGCCGGTGCGGCTGTCGAACTGCAGGCGGTAGATGCCTTCACTGGTGCCGGCGGTATAGCTGCCCACCAACAGCTCAACGGTATCGACCGGTGCGGCCTGGACCGACATGGCGCCGACACTGCCAGCCATCAGCAGGGGCCAGAATTTACGCATCAGCATGCTCGTCTTCCTCGTCGTCGTTGTTGCCGGTGACCGCGCTCAGGCACACCAGGCGATGCTCGCCCGTATCGCCGGCAAGGGTCCAGCTTTGCAAGCTTTCATCAAAGATCGCCGCCTGCACTTGCGCGATGCTGAACGTCCAGCGCTTCTCGGCCCGACCGTCCATGCTTTTAATCAGCAACTGTTGATCCGTTAAGTTGAAGTCAAAGGCATGCAGGCCATCGATTACGAGCATATCGCTGGAGGCAAGTTCAGTCAGCAGGGTAGCGGCAGTCATCGGGGATCATTCATCCGTTGGAAAAACGCTGATGATAGGGCAATCCCTTGCGTCTTTCCTGCCTTGCTTTGCCCAGCGGTAGCGGGTTACCGCACCAGGCGCGACGTTGACAGTACTTTACGGGGGAATACGCCTCCCTCTGTAAAGGACTTCACCTGTGCCAAACCCCACGACAAACCCATCCGAAAATATTCTGCAAAAAGCAGTGGCCGCACACTTCTCCACTCGCCCCACTCTGCGCTCAGTGGCCGCTCAGACACTGACATACACCCTGAAAGAGAAATATGCACTCTTACCCTATCAATCCAGCGACCTTTACTTGGCGCTCCCCCGCGACGGTGGCGGTCGAACCCTGCAGCCACTGCTGGATGTGGCACTGCAGCATATTGCCGACGGCAGCTTCCCCGACTTGTCCACTCGCGACAACCTTGACTGCTACCTGAGTGATGCCACCGGTACCCGTCTGGACACATATGACGTGCACGTCGTCAAAGCCGTGGTATGGGAACTGTCCTTGATTCTGTTTATCAGTTTTCAAGATGCCCTGGCTGACTACTGGGGACAAAACAGCGACGCCGGTGGCAATCGCTGGCAGTGGCTTGCCAGGCTGCTGCAAGGCATGCTGAGAACTGCGGCCATTCGCCAATCGGGCGATGATGCCGAACAATTGCAGATACTCAGCACACTGGCCAGCTACCCCAGCCGGGAAGCCAGGGCCAACCTGCCCTGGCCCGACAATTCGATCCATGCCTATACCCTCGAAGCGCATCTGGTACGTGACAGCACCACGCTGACCTTGCAGTCCAGCGATCTCTTGGTGGTCAGCGGCAAGCGCGTGTTTCTGTACACCCTGGCAGGCCAGGTTGAACTCTATGCCAGCCTGGATGCATTCGCCCAGGCATGGGGTGAGCGCATGGGGCAGCAGTTCATCGCCGACAAAATCACTTGGCGCCAATACGAGCCCGATGGCGATATTTTCGAGGTACAAGCCGCGTTGGCATTAAACCAGCAGTTGGAAGATCTCGCGGCGATCCAGCTGCCTGCTGGCACCTCGGTAAGCAAGGTGGAAGGACTCTTTGAGTCGATCACCAACCCAGCCACGTTGTTTACCCATTCGCCACTCACACCAGTCAAGACCCTGTCGCCGGTCCAGGCCGCCCTCCCCGAGTGGCTGCGAGCGGCCTCGCCCGCTGACCTCTTTGCCTATCGCCAATGCGTGATCGAACAGGCCAGCCTCAGGCGCCTGACACGGGGCGAAGGCTACTTGAGTGGGTTGGACGATATCCGCACCTATGCCGCCAGCCATCTGAACCACCAACTGTGCTTGAAGAGAAACTTCGTGCTGCACGGCACGCACACCTGTACAGACATTGCACACTCAAAGTACAAGGCCAACGAACTGGAACTGACCTTCGATGTGGCCGTCGGCACTCTACAAAGTGGCTACATCGAGAAGGTGACGATGAGCCTGGTCGATCTGGCCCTGAAAAACCTTTCGGGAAAACCCAGTGGCACTGTGAGCTTGCGCCACACTGGCGGTCAGGAGATCGAGGCATGGCTGACCCAGGCTTACCTGGATGAGCTGGTCCAACGCGTCAATGTCGGCCTGAACTACCCGGTCTATATCCAGCAGCAACTGCTGAGTGACACTGCGGAGGCTGAAAAACGCAAACACCTGTTCTGCGGGCAACGGCCAATCGACCTGAAGATCCAGGCCCTGGAGCACAAAATCAAGGGGCAAGCCGGGCTGACGCCGAGAGGTTTGCGCTACGTCATGGCCGTGGTCGGCACCCACCGTACAGAGCGCTGGGTCGACAATGATGAAATCGTCATTCGAGCCCTGGCGTTTCAACGCAAACCTGGGGCCAAGGCCGATGTGGCGCAGAACATGTTCATCATTGAATCGCGCAACGGACAGTCCGGGCCGCACCTGCTCTATCGCCCGGCTTATCAGGACGCGCTGTTGGAATTTGCCAGCCGCCACAGCTTATTGGCGGCCATCGCACAGCCCGGGGCAATCCAGGAGAGCGTGCTGACGTGGCTGGCGGATGATGCCAGGGATGTCTACAGCAATGGTGGCTTTAAAGAACCGCATTACGTACGTGTCAGCGGGATAGGTTCAGAGTTCGACCCCTTGCCCAGCGTCCCGAAACCCCCGACGCTGGCAAGTACCGACGATGAAAGCAACGATCAGATCCTGCAGGCGTTGAACAACAACCAACTGATGGAGTACTTGTTTGTTTGCGAAGCCCGTCAGTTACTGGGTCAGGCCGACCGAGAGTCAACGTCCAATGCCGAAAGCCGATGGGCGTTGATTCTTGAAGGGGTACAACTGGGTTTCAATACATTGTTGATGCTGGTGCGCGGCCCGTTGGCGGCAGTGGGTTGGTTCATGCAACTGGCCCTGAGCCTTGAGCATGACCTGCCGGCCCTGGCGAGCCAAGACCCTATTGCCAGGGAACTTGCGTGGGTTGATCTGCTGCTCAACCTCAGCATGGTCTTGATCCACCATGGATTGCCCTCCCCAGCAGCAGGCAGGCCATTGATCGAAGATAGTGCAGCCCAACAGCCCTTGGTAGCCCTGCCATTGAGGCAGCCTTACAACCAGGCAATCAGTCAGCGCCCCATCGTTGAGCGAGGCATCGTTGGACTGCCTTCCGAACCGCCAGGGGGCGGCAAAACCCTGCTGGATATTGACCGTTCCCTGGCCAGCGACAGTGCATCGGCGCGCCTGCTGCAAAAACTGCTTGAGGTCAACGTTCCCTGGCCCGAACCGGCACCGGAACCCATCGCGACAGGTGCGCTCAAGGGGTTGTTCAAGCTCGACAACCTCTGGTACAGCTCCGTGGCCGGCTTGTTTTTCCGCGTGGGGATTACCCCAGGGGTTGATGAAGTATTCATCATTGCCCCCGAAAAACCAGAGCATCCCGGAATCAAGCTCCGCGCCAATAGCTTAGGCCGTTGGACCCTGGATCGCGGGCTGAAACTGGCAGGCGGTGGCCCCAAGCGCCTGGCAGCCTTGCGCGAGGAAAACCAGCGCCAGATAGAGCAGCTTCAGGGGCGCATGCAAGTACTCAGTGTAGAACTTACCCACGCGATGCCCGAACTCAAAAACTGGCTGACTCGAATAAACAGCAACCGCGAAACGCTGATAAAACAAATCAATACATTGAAACTGGTATGGCGCCTTCTGGAAACAGCCAGCGGCGCTCAGAAATCGGCCCTTCAAGCGCGCCACGAGCAAGAAATATCAAACTACTCAAAGATCCGCACCGACTATGAACTCGTCCTGGAGAGGCTGGAGCGACAACATGCCCTGCTGCTGCCAAAGCGGATTGAACTGTTCAAGGTGGGCCAGGACCTGGAAAGATACGCAGGAGCTCGTGGCCATGTCCAGGACCGGGCGACAACCCTGAAAACGCTCTGGGATGACCAGCAGCGTGTGCATATCTACCTGCAGAAATGGGCAGATACCTTTCTATTCAGCGATCTTGGTGAGCCTATGAATGACCTGGTTCAGCGGATGCTGCCTGAGTTACAGAGCGGACGTCCCTGGATCTATAACGAACACATGACTCGATCGAGTGGACTGGCAGACGTCATCCAACGCATGGCCGCTCGCTCTAGAGAAATGGAAACCACCCTTGCGCTGTTGGAGCAGGACTCCGTAGCGGGACGTGCCATCCGTGAAGAGTTACTGGCAAAAATCGACTTCCCCCAACATTTTTTTTCAGACAACCTGGAAATCCACGCGCTAATCCCGCTGTCGTGGGGGGTCGTCAAACCGTCAGCGATTGAGCCCTCCCCACTGGAGGCCCTGTATATCCAACATCTCGATGATTCGAGCCTGAGCCAGGCCTTGCTGTCGCACACCGAAGTGCGTAGCAGCACCGGCTACCCACTCGATGCGCAGCGTATGCTCTACGACACCCTGCTTGATAAGTACCGCAGCTATGCGCACGCCATCGAAGCTCTCAAGTTTATAAATCCGCAACGCATACACCCCATCGCCGAGCGGCTGCTCAATGGGCTCAAGCATGCCCACACGCTTGCCGAAACAGAGCTGGAAGCCGTAGTCCGCAGCCAGGAGGCACTGGAGGTCGAGGCATCATTGGCAACGCTACGCAGACCGAAAGCGCCGACAAAGCGCATTTTCAAAACCCGCAATCGAAAATACCTGGTGGGTAACCTGATACCTGCTGATGGCCAACACCCTCATGAACATCTCACCATTACCAACACATTCACTGGCGAAACCGTTTCCTCATTCAATCAATTTGACTCCGATAGTTGGGTAGAGGCTCCCCAGACACGCGTTGCCCTACCAGAACCAGCCCCCCAAGCGAGTTCCCTGGTGGTGCTCAGGACCCAGGGCGAAATACTGATCCAGCAGCGTACCGAGATCGAACGAGTCATAACCACTCAGCAACAGAAGCTGGAAAGCCCCATCAGCCTGCAAGACGTCAACCCAGCAGACTGGAATGAGCTGCTTACCGAACAAGCCAAAAAGTTAACCGACCTGGCCGATGAAATCTCGCGAGCACACCGCAACCAGCCGTTGGCGCTGGACCTGATCGACAACTATCGGGCACATGCCAGAGACATGCAGCGAATGGCGAAGCGGGTGTGCAGCGAGGCCTACAAACGCCAGTGGCCAACACTGCAAAGCCTTGAATACTTGTGGCGACAAAAAGAAATCGACATCAACCTGACCAGCCAGGCAGACCCGCAGCGGCCCACCCTCAGCGGTGATTTTTTCACCGAGTACGCCGTGTATGACAAAGCTCAAAAGCCACCGCAGGTGCTCTGGTATGCCCATTTCCACTATGCAACTGCCAACGCACCGCCCAGTCGCTACACCAGGGCGCATTTGAAATTGGCCAGTCAGCGTAAATACACGCAAAAGGACCTGCTCAAGGCCCATATTCAAGCGCGGTTAAGCAACCAGCAGGCGCCGGGGGCCGAACCTATCGAGAAGATTCTGTATGTATTGATCACGCCGCCTGAGGATCAACTGTTTTTAGCCATCGCCCCCTCAACCACCTGATCAAAAACGCCCGATGGTTCTGACATCGGGCGTTTCTGCAGGCTGGATTGGATCAGTGGGCAAACAACGAATTGCCCTTCTGCCCGGCAAGTTTCTCCGGCTTGATCAGGAACCGCGCCAGTGCCGGCAGCAGCCACAGCGCACCAAACATGTTCCACAGCAGCATGAAGGTCAGCATCAGGCCCATGTCGGCCTGGAACTTGATGGCCGAGAAGATCCAGGTGCACACGCCGATCGCCAGGCACAGGCCGGTGAACAGTACGGCTTTACCGGTGGACTTGAGCGTCTGGTAATAGGCTTCCTGCAACGGCAAACCGGCACGCAGGAAGCTTTCCAGGCGGCTGTAGATGTAGATGCCGTAGTCCACGCCAATCCCCACGCCCAGCGCCACCACCGGCAAAGTCGCGACCTTGACGCCAATGCCCATGAACGCCATCAGCGCGTTGCCCAGCACCGAAGTCAGCACCAGCGGCAGCACAATGCACAGGGTCGCCGCCCAGGAGCGGAAGGTGATCATGCACATGGTCGCCACGCACAGGTAGACCAGGATCAGGATGGTCAGCTCGGCTTCCTTGATCACCTCGTTGGTGGCCGCTTCGATCCCGGCGTTGCCGGCGGCCAGGATGAACTCCAGGCCGTCCTTGTTGTTTTCCTTGGCAAAATCCTGCACTGCCTTCACCGCACGGTCGAGGGTCTCGGCCTTGTGGTCGTTGAGGAACACCAGCACCGGCGCCAGGGAGCAATTGTTGTTGTACAAGCCATCGGCACGGGCGATGGAGTTGTTCAGCACATCCGGGTTACGCGACAGGGTTTCCCATTTCAGGTTGCCCTCGTTCATGCCCTTGATCATCTGCTTGGACACGGTCACCAGGGAGATCGCCGACTGCACGCCCTCGGTGTTCTGCATCTTCCACATCAACTGGTCGATGGGCGCCATGGCTTCGTAGCGCGAGCAGCCTTCGGACTTGGTCTTGACCATCACCACCAGCACATCGGAGCTGGTGGAGTAGTTGCTGATGATGAAGTTGTTGTCTTTGTTGTAGCGCGAGTCCGGACGCAGTTCCGGGGCACCCTGGTCGAGGTCGCCGATCTTCAGGTTCTGGCTGTACCACAGGCCGCCACCGAAGGCGACCAGGGCCAGGGCAATGGAGATGGGGGCGACTTTCGGGCTGGCGAAGTTCGACAACAGGCGCCAGAACGGATGGTCGCGGTTTGCGTCTTTCTTGCTCTTGGCGATCGCACGTTTGCTGATGCCGACATAGGAAATCGCTACCGGCAGCAGGATCAGGTTGGTGAACACGATCACCGCCACGCCGATAGAGGCCCCGATGGCCAGCTCACGGATCACGCCGATGTCGATGATCAGCAGGGTAATGAAGCCCACCGCATCCGCGAGAATCGCGATCATCCCCGGCAGGAACAACTGCCGGAACGTGCGGCGGGCCGCCGTCAGGGCGTTGTCTGCCTCACTCGATTGCAGGGCGATGCCGTTGATCTTCTGCACACCATGGGAAATGCCGATGGCGAAGATCAGGAACGGCACCAGCATGGAATACGGATCCAGGCCGAAGCCGAAGAAGTGCATCAAGCCGAGCTGCCAGACCACGGCCACCAGCGTCGTGATCAACACCGCAATGGTGCTGCGCACGCAGTTGGTGAACCACAGCAGCAGCACCAGGGTGATCACGAACGCGATGCCGAAGAACAGCACCACCATGATCAGGCCGTCGATCAGGTCGCCGACTTTCTTGGCAAAACCAACGATATGGATCTGGACGTTGGGGTTTTGCTCCTGGAACTTGGTGCGGATCTTGTCTTCCAGTTCATGGGAGAACTTCTGGTAGTCCAGGGCCAGCAACTTGCCCTGGTCCTGCGGGTCTGGATAGGACTCCAGCAGCGGGATATCGACGATGCTCGACTTGAAGTCGTTGGCCACCAGGCGCCCGACCTGGCCGGACTTGAGCACGTTGTTGCGCAACTGATCGAGGCTTTCCGGCGAGCCGTTGTAGCTCTGCGGGATCACTTCACCGCCGGCAAAGCCTTCTTCGGTCACTTCGGTCCAGCGTACGCTGGGGCTCCACAGGGACTTGAGGCCGGAGCGGTCGACACCGGAGATGTAGAACACCTCGTCGTTGATCTGGCGCAGGGTCTCCATGTACTCCTTGCTGAAGATGTCACCGTCCTTGGCCTCCACCGAGATGCGCACGGTGTTGCCCAGGTTTGCCAGGTCGTTGCGGTGCTCCATCATCTTTTCGATGAAGGGGTGCTGCAACGGGATCATTTTTTCAAAGCTGGTGGACGGGCGAATCAACGTCGCCTGCCAGAACAGGAAAATGCTCACCAGCAGGCAGATCACGATCACTGCCGGGCGGTTGTTAAAAATCAGGCGCTCAAGAAAGGTCGCTTTATCGTTGTGATGACTGCTCATTCTATCCCCGCCTTCTTATTGTTTTTTGCGTTCGGCGCCGGTTGGCAGGGCGACGCGCACGCCACCCTGCCCCACCAGAATCAAGTCGCCATTGCCCGCTGCCGTGACTGCCGAGAGTGAAATGCGGTCCGGGCGATTGAATACGCTGAACGTCAGGCCATCATCGTGGCTGACCACCACGCTGCCGCCGTTGCCGACCACCACCAGGGTGCCGTCGTCGAGCAGCGTCGCACCCGACAGGCCAAACTCCAGGGCACCACGGTCGGCCTTGAGCGCCACCGGCTCCCAGGTGTCGCCAAAGTCGGTGGAGCGGAACAGGTTGCCGCGCAAGCCGTAGGCCAGCAGGGTCTTGGGCTGCGCGGTGCCGATCACGCCGAACAGCGAGCCCTCGTAGGGGCCTTCGAGTTTTTCCCAGGTCTGCCCTTCATCGCTGGAGCGGAACATGCTGCCCTGCTCGCCGACGATAAACAGGCCGGCGTCCTTGACCTGGGCGATGGCGTTGAGGTGGTACTGGTCTTCGTTGTCCAGGCGGTCGCTGACATCGGTCCAGGTCTTGCCCGCATCGGTGGTCTCGATCAACGCACCGTAGGCGCCCACGGCAAAGCCATGGTTGGCGTCGTTGAAGAGCACGTCCAGCAACGGCGCTTCACGGCTGAGGTCTTTGAACTGCTCAGTCCAGGTGGCCCCGGCATCGGTGCTGGCGAGGATCTTGGCGTCATGCCCCACCGCCCAACCGTGCTGCTCGTCGATAAAAAACACTGCCGTGAGCAGTTGCCGGGTCGGCACCTTGGCTTGCACCCAGGTGGCGCCCTGATCATCGGAATAAAGGATATGCCCGCGATCACCGACCGCCACCAGGCGTTTGCCGGCGTGCACGACGTCGATCATCAGACCTTTTTCGGCCCTTGGCGATTCAATGGCAAATGTCGCAGGCTCTGCGACGTTGGTTGCAGCCTGGGCAGCCGTCGACAACGCAACAACCCCCAGCAGCGAGAGCGCTGTAGCCAGCACCGCGACCTTGCGCGACGCGAGCGGGCGGCAAAAACCCACACCCATGACAGGCTCACTCATAGACCTTTCTCCCATTTATTATTGTTAGGTCGTAACACCTTCCAGGGTGTTCGCAGTGCGCAAACCTGCAATCTAGAGCCCCTTGAGGAAGCAGGGGCCATCCTATCGGGCTTTCGAATCGTCTGACAATCGGCGCTACGTTATCTTTTGTTAACTGAAGGCCTTTTGCCTGCTGGCTGAATATAGCCGCATTCGCCGAAATGATAGTTTCGTACATTGCTCTGTAGGAGCGAGCTTGCTCGCGAAAAACCCCAGAGCACCTCGGGGAGCCTGGTGCCCCGCGTCATCATTGACGACCTTCGCGAGCAAGCTCGCGCCTACAAGGCAGCGATATTTTTATTCTAGATATTGATAGTTGAGAATTTTTATTCTATTAATTGCCCTCCTGAAAACAATAATCCACAAGGACCACCGCTATGCGAGCACTTGGAATCGGCCTGATCGGTACAGGCTTCATGGGCCGTGCCCACGCGCTGGCGTTCAATAACGCCCGTACGGTGTTTGAGTTACCGGTCAATGTGCAACTGGCGGCCCTGGCCGATGCCGACACCGAACGCGCCCAGCGCTGCGCCAGCGCCTGGGGGTTCGCCCAGGCCCATGGCGACTGGCAACAGTTGATCGATGACCCGCAAGTGGACCTGGTGGCCATCACCACCCCCAATCACCTGCACTACCCCATGGCCATGGCCGCGCTGGCGGCGGGCAAGGCGGTGTATTGCGAAAAGCCCCTGGCCGTGAGCCTGGAACAAGCTGACGCCATGCGCCGTGCCGCCCGCGCGGCCGGGGTGGTGACACGGGTTGGCTACAACTACCAGCACAACCCGATGATCGTCCTGGCACGGCAGATGATCGAGGCTGGCGAGTTGGGGCAGATCATCAGTTTCCAAGGCGAGTTCAGTGAAGACTTCATGGCCGACCCGACTTCGCCGTGGTCATGGCGCTGCGAAGTGGGACATGCCGGCGGCGCCCTGGCGGACTTGGGCAGTCATCTGCTGGCGATGGCGCGGTACCTGGTGGGCGATATCACTCACGTTTGCGCCGACAGCCAGACGGTACACGCCCAACGACCGGCCAGCCCTGGCAGTAGCCAGATGCGCCCGATCGAGATCGACGACCAGGTGCATGCCTTGCTGCGCTTTACCAACGGCGCGCGTGGGACCGTCAGCAGCAGTTGGCTAAAGCGTGGCTACAAGAACCATTTGAGTTTCGAAATCAGTGGCACCCGAGGCACGCTGGCCTTCGACCAGGAGCGTTTGAATGAACTGCGGGTATGCCGGGCTGGAGCAGACAGTTTCCAGCGTTTACTGGCCGGCCCCACCCTGCCCGGCTATGCCGCGTTCAGCCCGGCGGCGGGGCATCAGTTGGGGTACAACGAGTTGAAGACCCTGGAGGTGCAGGAGTTGATCATGGCGCTGGCCGGGCAAGGTGCTGAGGGCACTGATTTTGAAGCAGCCTGGGCAGTGGAGCGGCTGGCGACAGCCATTCGCATGGCTGCGCGGGAAGAGCGCTGGGTCAAGGTGAACGAGGTCTGAATAATATAGACAATCCTCTGTGGGAGCAGGCTTGCCTGCGATGGCGGAGCGTCAGTCAGTAAATGTGCTGGCTGATACTCCGCCATCGCAGGCAAGCCAGCTCCTACATTAGATCGGGTCAGGTCAGCGTAGCGCCCGGCGCAGGACTTTGCCCACGGTGGTCTTGGGCAGTTCCTCGGTGCGAAACTCCACAAACTTGGGCACCTTGTAGCCCGTCAGGTACTCCCGGCAATGAGCCAGCAGTTGCTCCTGGGTCAGGTTCGGATCACGGCGCACCACCACAATCTTCACCTTCTCCCCGGTCACCCCGTCTTCCACACCAATCGCCGCCACTTCCGCCACGCCCGGGTGCAAGGCCACCACATCCTCGATCTCATTGGGGTACACGTTGAAGCCCGACACCAGGATCATGTCCTTCTTGCGGTCCACCAGGCGAATGAAACCCTGTGCATTCATCACCCCGATATCCCCGGTCGACAGCCAACCCTCGGCGTCCAGCACCTCGGCGGTTTCCTTGGGGCGTTTCCAGTAGCCCTGCATCACCTGCGGGCCGCGCACCTGCAATTCGCCCGGCTCGCCGATGTCAGCCACTGCACCGTCCTCGCGAATAAAGCGCACCCAGGTCGACGGCAATGGCACGCCGATGCTGCCGGTAAATTCCATGTCGCGCATGCGTGAGATATCGATGGGGCTGATGCTCACCACCGGCGAGCATTCCGTCAGGCCATAGCCCTCGATGATCGGCAGGCCGGTGACTTCTTTCCAGCGCTTGGCCACCGCGGTGTGCGTGGCCATGCCGCCAGCGATCACCAGGCGCAGGTCGGAAAAATCCCGCGCACGGAACTCCGCGTTCTCCAGCAAGCCGTTGAACAGCGTATTGACCCCGGCGATCCCGTTGAAACGCTCCTTGCGCAGGATCATCTGCACGCGCTTCACGTCCCGAGGGTTGGCGATCAGGATGTTGCGCCCGCCCAGGCACATGAACATCAGGCAATTCACCGTCAGGGAAAAGATGTGATAGAGCGGCAACAGGGTGACGTTGGTTTCCTGCTGATTCTGGTCCAGTTGATCGCCGACCCACGCCTTGGCCTGCAACAGGTTGGCGATGATATTACGGTGACTGAGCATCACGCCCTTGGCATCGCCGGTGGTGCCTCCGGTGTATTGCAGGAACGCCAGTTCTTCACGCGCCAGCGGCACCGGCGTATGGGTCTGGCCACGCCCCTGCTTGAGCGCGGTGTTGAAGCGTACCGCGCCTGGCAGGTTGAACGCCGGCACCTGTTTCTGCACGCGGCGCAGGATGAAGTTCATCGCCGCGCCTTTGAAGGTGCCGAGCAGGTCGCCGATAGCGGCAATGACCACACGTTTGACTGTGCTGCCGGCCACGACTTTTTCCAGGGTGTGGGCGAAGTTTTCGAAGATCACCACGGTCTCGGCGCCACTGTCCTTGAGCAGGTGCTTGAGTTCGTGAGAGGTGTACAGCGGGTTGACGTTGACCACCACCGCGCCGGCGAGGAGGGTGCCCAGCAGGCAGATCGGGTACTGCAAACAGTTAGGCATCATCAACGCCACGCGGTCGCCCTTGCGCACACCCTGGGCCTGCAGCCAGGCGGCAAAGGCAATGCCCTGGGTTTGCCAGGCGGCGTAGGTCATTTCGGTGCCGATGCTGACGTAGGCCACACGGTCACGGTACTTGTGCAGATGCTCCAGGAAGACCTCGCGCAACGACGGGTAGTCCTCGATACCGGCCTCAATGTCCGTGGGCACCCCGGGCAGGTAGGCGTTCAACCAGATACGTTCGGTTTGTTCCTGGCTCACAGCGTTCATGGCAGTCTCCTTTGTTGTTGTTTTTGTACGGCTACTTTTCAACGATGGCGGTAATGCCCAAGCCACCGGCGGCACAGATGGAAATCAGCCCGCGCCCGCCACCGCGCTGGTGGATGGCCTTGGCCAGTGCTGCCAATTGTCGGCCCCCGGTGGCGGCAAATGGATGACCGCACCCAAGCGAGCCGCCGTTGACGTTCATCTTGGCTCGCTCGATTGGCCCCAGCGGCGCTTCCAGCCCCAGGCGCTCCCGGCAATAATCAGCGTCTTCCCAGGCCTTGAGGGTGCACAGCACCTGGGCGGCGAAGGCTTCATGGATCTCGAAAAAATCAAAATCGGCAAAACTCAGGCCTTCCCGCGCCAACATGCGGGGTACCGCATAGGCCGGGGCCATCAGCAAGCCTTCGCTGCCATCGACAAAATTCACCGCGGCGGTCTCACCGGTACGCAGGTAGGCCAACACCGGCAGGCCGCGTGCAGCGGCCCATTCCTCACTGGCCAGCAACACCACCGAAGCGCCGTCGGTCAGCGGCGTGGAGTTACCGGCCGTGAGGGTGCCGTTCTGCCGGTCGTAGGCCGGGGCCAGGCTGGCGAGCTTCTCCAGGCTGGCATCGGCGCGCAGGTTGTTGTCGCGGGCCAGGCCGCGATAGGGGCTGATCAGGTCGTCGAAAAAGCCGTTTTTATAGGCCGCGTCGAGGCGCTGGTGACTGTTGAGGGTCAACTCGTCCTGGGCCAGGCGCTTGATCTGCCAGCGCTTGGCCATTTCTTCGCAATGTTCGCCCATGGACAAGCCAGTACGCGGCTCGCCATTGCGCGGCAGCAGCGGCTTGAAAAACATCGACGGGCGCACCTGCAACAGGCTGCGCAATTTGTTGCCAGTACCCTTGGCGCGGTTAGCCGCCAGCAGCGTACGGCGCAGGGCTTCGTTGATGCCGATGGGCGCGTCGGAGGTGGTATCGGCGCCCCCGGCAACCCCCACGTCAATCTGGCCGAGGGCGATTTTATTGGCCACCAGCAACGCCGCCTCCAGGCCGGTGCCACAGGCTTGTTGCAGGTCGTAGGCCGGGGTCTCGGCAGACAAGGTGGTGGACAGCAGCGATTCGCGGGCCAGGTTGAAATCCCGCGAGTGCTTGATCACCGCGCCCGCAGCGAACTCGCCCAGGCGCAGGCCGTGGAGGTTGTAGCGGTCCACCAGGCCTTGCAGTGCGGCCACCAGCAAATCCTGGTTGCTGTCGTGGGCGTACACCGTGTTGGAGCGGGCAAACGGAATGCGGTTGCCGCCGACAATCGCCACGCGGCGCGTCGGGGCGGGGCTGAAGCTGTAGTCACTCATGGACGACTCTCATCAAAACGTGGATGCCAGATAAACAGGCCACGCATATGGGGTTTGTCCCCGGCCGGGTTGCGCACCTCGAATGCACGGCGGGGGCCGTCTGCCGGGGCATTCCACAGGGCGACCTGACCGGGCAGGAAAATCGGCAACTTGAACTCGCAATGGGCCTCGGCCACGTCCAGCCCGCCTGGCGGTTGTTGGGCGGCCAAGGCGCGGCCCAAGGTCCACATGCCATGGGCGATGGCCCGACGAAAGCCGAACAGGCGCGCACCGATCAGCGAGGTGTGGATCGGATTGAAATCCCCCGATACCTTGGCAAAACGCCGCCCCAGATCCGCCGGCAGCACCCAGCGCTGAGTGCGCCGCAAGCCTTCTTCGGGCAACCCCAGGCTGTCGCCCCAAGGCTCGCCCACCGGGTTGGCGACATCCCGACGCAGGTACAGGCTCTCGCTTTGCCACACCAACTCGCCGGCGCTATAGGCATGGGTGGCGATGCTCAAGGCCTGGCCCTTGGCATGGGCCACCCAACGTTCGGCAAACACTTCCAGGCGCAGGGCCTGGCCCTCCTGCAGGCGTCGATGCTGGCGAATGCAATTGGCCAGATGCACCATGCCGCTGGCCGGGTAGGGAAAGCTCGGGCGTGTCAGCAGCATCAAGTGCAAGGGGAACGCCAGCACATGGGGATAGGACAACGGCACCCCTTGCTCACGCCGAAAGCCACAGGCCCGGCCATAGGCGGCAATATCATTGGCGATCAACTCCACCGCCGAGCGCACCAGGCGCGCCTTGGGCAAGGTTGGCGCGCCCTCGAGCTTGGGCTTGCGCAGTGCCAACAGGCCATCCAGCAGCAGGCGATTGCGCGACGGAGGCGGGTCGATGATCTGTGTCACGTAGTCCATGCTCAGGCTCCCAACAGGCTTTGGCCGCATACCCGCACCACTTGGCCGTTGACCCCGCCCGAGGCCGGGTGCGCCAGCCAGGCGATGGTTTCGGCGACGTCGATGGGTTGCCCGCCCTGGGACAGGGAGTTCATGCGCCGCCCCGCCTCGCGAATCATCAGCGGGATTTTTGCGGTCATCTGGGTCTCGATAAACCCCGGCGCCACGGCGTTGACCGTGACCTGCCGCGCCGCCGCCACGGGTGCCAGGCCCTGCACCAGGCCAATCACCCCGGCCTTGGACGTGGCGTAGTTGCTCTGCCCCAGGTTGCCGGCGATCCCGGAAATCGACGACACACAGACAATCCGCCCACCCGCATTGAGCCCCTGCCCTTGCAGCAAGGCGTCGCTCAGTTGCAACGGCGCCTGGAGGTTGACCGCCAGCACACTGCGCCAGGCGGCTTCGGTCATCTTGGCAATGGTCTTGTCGCGGGTGATCCCGGCGTTATGCACCACCACATCAAATGCGCCGTGCTCGGCCACATAGGCCTGCAACTGCTGCACCGCATCGGCGGCGGTGATATCCAGCGCCCAGGCATGGCCGCCGACACTGCTGGCCGCCTGCTCCAGGGATGACAATGCTTGCGGCACATCCACGCACACCACCTGTGCGCCATCACGGGCAAGGACCTGGGCGATGGCCAGGCCGATACCGCGGGAGGCGCCGGTGACCAGGGCACGGCGGCCGCTGAAGGGTTTGCCCCAGTCGATACTGGGCGCGCCGTCCACCGATTTTTCCAGGCGCACCACCTGCCCCGAGACATAGGCCGAACGCCGCGACAGGAAAAACCGCAGACTGCTTTCCAGGTCCTGCTCGGCACCCGGCGCGACATAGATCAACTGCACGGTGATCGCCCGGCGCAACTCCTTGGCCAGGGACCGTACCAAACCCTCCAGGGCGCGCTGGGCGATGGCCTGGGGCAAATCCTGACAGTGCTCGGGCGCGGTGCCCAGTACCACCACCCGTGCGTGTTGCCCCAGGCGCCGGGCATTGGCGTGGAAGAATTCGTAGAGTTCGTCCAGTTGCTTGAGGTCGACCACGGCGCTGGCATCGAACACTGCGCCCTGGACCTTGACCGTGGACGGTGCCTTGAGCGTGGCGGCCTGGGCCGGCACGGTGTCGGTAGCCTTGAAGATGCGCCGCACCTCGTCCGCCAGGCGCCCTGCCCCGGCGATGATCACCGGGTTGGCCAGGCCTTGCTGGCCGCTGCGGTGGCGTTGCAGGGGCAAGGGTTGTGGCAAGCCAATGGTCTGGGCCAGGCGACGGCCCCAGGAAGAATTAACAAAAGAGAGGTAGCTGTCGCTCATAAATCGATCCGTTTTCCTGACCTGCAAACCCAATCTCCTGTAGGAGCTGGCAAGCCAGCTCCTACATCGAGCGCGTTGGTCTTTAGTTCACCGTGGCGTTTTCACGCTTTCTGGTGCTGGGCTTGGCCGCTTGCTCCAAGGTTTGCTGGCGCTTTTGCAACGCCTCCAGCAAGCCAAAGTCCTGAGGGAAGTCATCCACCTGGATGCCGTGGTCGGCGTACTCCACATAGCGCGCCAGCAAGGTGTCTTCCTCGCTGGTGATCAAATCCAGGGCCCGGGCCTTGATGCGCCAGGCGGTAAAGGCCGTGGCGCTGATTGGCATCGGATCGAGAGTGCCTTGCTTGACCGCCGCCTTGAGCCGTCCTTCGATCAGCTCTACCTGCGGCAACAAGCGGAACGCCAATTCGCCATAGGCCAGCTTGTCGACTTCCGGGCGTGGAATGTAGGAATTGGCCAGCAAACGGTCACGGCTTTCGCCCGGGGTCTGCACCAGTTCCGCGACCTGGGCCAGCAAGCGATCCGACGGTTTGCGCTGGGGAATGCCGAACGGGAAGCTCAAGCCGCGAATCACCGCCGCAGCAGGCTTCGAGGGGTAGTTGTCGAGCACTTCGGCCAGAGCCTCATGGGCCCGCAACAGTGCATCCTGGGCCGACCAGTGGACCAGCGGCAGGTCCGCCTGGGGCCGGCCATCGTCCTCGAAACGCTTGAGCACGCAGGACAGAATGTAGAGCTGGGACAGGATATCGCCCAGGCGCCCGGTGATGCTTTCCTTGCGCTTGAGCGCCCCGCCCAGCACGCCCATGGAAATATCGGAAATCAACGCCAACACCACCGACAGCCGATTGGCCTGGCGATAGTAGGATGCCAGCGCCGGATCGGTTTTGGCCGGCACGGCAATCAGCCGCCCGCCTGTCAGCGAATGCACCGCCGCACGTACGGTATTGGCCAGCACGAAGCTCAGGTGACCGAACATGGCGCTGTCGAACGCCAGCAACGCCTGGCGATGATCGGTGTTGCGTGCCGCTTCCATCTCACGGAACACGTAAGGATGGCAACGGATCAGGCCCTGGCCATAGATGATCAGGCAGCGGGTCATGATGTTCGCGCCTTCCACCGTGATCGCGATGGGGCTTTGTTGATAGGCACGGGCCAGGAAGTTGTTGGGCCCCATGCAGATGCCCTTACCGGCGACGATGTCCATGCCATCGTTGACGATGATTCGCGCACGCTCGGTGACGTGGTATTTGGCAATCGCCGAAATCACCGAGGGTTTCTCGCCGGCATCCAAAGACGCCACCGACACCTTGCGCACCGCGTCGCAGGCATACAGGTGCCCGGCCATGCGCGCCAGGGGCGCCTGCACGCCTTCGAACTTGCCAATCGGCAGGCCGAACTGCTTGCGCATCGCCGCATAGGCCGTGGTACCGCGCACCGCCACCTTGCCCAGGCCAACGTTGGCCGACGGCAGGGAAATTGCCCGTCCGGCCGCCAGGCATTCCATCAACATGCGCCAACCATTACCGACTTGCTCACGGCCGCCGATCACCCACTCCAGGGGGATAAACACGTCCTTGCCCGTGGTCGGACCGTTCTGGAACACCGCATTGAGGGGCCAGTGACGGCGGCCACTGTTCACCCCGGGATGGGATGTGGGAATCAACGCGCAGGTGATACCCAGCGAACCGGGCTGGCCCAGCAGCCCGTCCGGGTCTTCGGCGCGAAAGGCCAGGCCCAGCACCGTGGCGATGGGGCCGAGGGTGATGTAACGCTTGTCCCAGGTCACGCTGAAGCCCAGTACTTCCTGGCCTTCATGCATGCCCTTGCAGACGATGCCCAGGTCAGGAATGGCGCCAGCGTCGGAGCCGGCATAGGGGCTGGTCAGGGCAAAGCACGGGATATCTTCACCACGGGCCAGGCGCGGCAGGTAGTAATTGCGCTGGGCATCGGTGCCGTAATGCAGCAACAGCTCGGCGGGGCCCAGGGAGTTGGGGACCATCACCGAAATCGCCGCCGCCGAGCAACGGGTCGACAGCTTCATCACCACCTGCGAATGGGCGTAGTGGGAGAAGCCCTTGCCGCCGTATTGCTTGGGAATAATCATGCCGAGAAAACCGGCGTCCTTGGTGTACTGCCAGCCTTCAGGCGACAGGTCCTGCCAGACCTGGGTGGTTTCCCAGTCGTTGGCCATGTCGCAAAGGGTTTCCACTTCGTTGTCGAGGAACGCCTGCTCTTCAGCGCTCAAGCGTGCCGGGGCGGCTTGCAGCAGGCGCTGCCAGTTGGGTTTGCCGCTGAACAGCTCGGCGTCCCACCACACGGTGCCGGACTCGATAGCCGCGCGCTCAGTGTCGGACATGGCCGGCATGATCGTGCGAAACAGACCCAGGGCCTTGCTGGTCAGCAGCGCACGGCGCACAGGCTTGATGCTCAGCAGCAGCGCCGGCAATACCACCAGCAGCGCCGCAACGCTCAGGCCAAACCCTGCGACCCCATTGAACAGATAACCGCCCGCCAACCAGGCTAGGCCAACGCCCAGCCACAGGCTGGCTGCCGCTTGTCGATACGCCAGGGCGATTGCCGCAGCGAGTCCTGCCAATAACCAGATAACCATGGAGATACCTCTACTTGTTCAGGGCGCGGCACGCCTATCAGCAGGTCGGTATGGCCTGCGACTGATCACCACACTACAAACTTGAAAAGCTAAATTCAAATTTTGTTTTGAAATTTTTATTTAATCATTTCGCGAAAAAATTCACGGCCGAACGCGTCAGCCGAAATGCCAAAGGGGAAGGAAATCACAAGGGGTCGCGTGGGCGACCCACCGGTGCGGCACCCGGTAAACGCAGTAGAACGATGCGCCGACTACGCGTTTACGCTGGGACTACGCAGATACAACGACAGATCAGAAAGCGTAGGTAGCCGACAGGCTGACCACTTCGCCCTTGGCCTCGGACTTGCCATCCAGCGATGCCGCGCCAAGACGATCAACGTTCTTGGTCTTGAGCTTGACGGTTTCCACAAACTGGCGGGAATACGCGCCGTCGATGCTCAGGCCAGGAATGGCGCGGATGTTGTAGCCAAAGCCCAGGGAGGCGAAGGTGCGATCACCATCCGGGATACGTGGGTCACGGGTGGAGTTGCGGGTTGGGGTCTGGTCGAAGGCCACACCGGCGCGCACGGTAAAGTCATCCGTGAGCTTGTAGTCGCCACCGAACGAATACATCCAGGTGTTCTTGTACTTGTACGGGATCGACACGATGGTGCTGCCATTGGACTTCAAGGTCAGCGCCTCGAAGGATGACCATTGGGTCCAGGTCACGCTGGCGCCCAGGGTCAGGCGGTCAGAGAAGTCGTGCACCCAGTCCAGGGACGCGTTGGCAGGAATATCCAGTTGCGTGGAGGCATTGGCACCGCCCGGATACAGCTTGAGGCCAGGGTAAGCCAGCTCCACCAGGGTTTTACCGTCGACCACAGGAATGGTCATCAGCCCTTCCGAGGTCGGATCGGCGTACATGTTGTACTTGCCCTCCAGCTTGTTCTTGATCTTGGCGTGGTAGTTCAAGCCCAGGGTGTCTTGCGCCGTGGGTTTCCAGGTCATCCCTGCAAACCAGCCCAGAGAGTTGTTGTCGACCTTGACGCGCATCAAGGCGAAGCCCTGGCCAGCGGGGAACGGAATCATCCCGAAGTCCGGCGATTGCGCAGCAGCGGCATACAGGTCGACGTTCTGGCTCACAAAGCCTTTGGTGTGCTGAAGAATCGCACCGCCACCGATGGAGAACTCATCATTGACCTTGAACGACAGGGAGCCGGTCAGGCCAACGGTTTCAATGCGGGTATCCACCGCGAAGTCGCGGCCTTTCCAATCCTCATCCCAAGTTGTACGGGCGCCCATAGGCACCACCTGGCTCAAACCAAAGGCAAAACGATCGTTGATCGGAATCACCATAAAGCCGGTAGGCACCCATGCTTCGAACCCGCCCTGGCCGCCGTTACCGGTGCGCGGGGTCGACGAGACAAGTTCCCCAGTCGCAGGATCCATGACGGTGTTGGACGTCGGATTGCCAGCGTAGTCATACGCCGAGCCTTTGTATTTGATATCGATATTCGCGTAGTTGAGGGTGAACTGCGAAATGGTTTTATCAATGAAAGCCATTGCAGCCGGGTTGTTGTAGGCCGCTGATGGATCGTTCTTGAACATTGAACCGCCACCAAATGCCCGGCCCCAGCCAGCAGTATTCGCAGTTGGCGTCATGAAGCCACCCGCCTGAACGGTTCCTGCCGAGGCGATCAGCCCGCCCAACAATGCCAGGCCTAATAACGCCTGGGCCTGCTGTTTCTTGTTATTCATGCGCCACTCCTTATTATTTTTATTCATCACAACCGGTACAACCGAGCCGCTTTGCCTCAACAGGTGCCTCTAACGAGGCACCTGCTTCTCTCAGGGGTGATCAGCCCTTTGCTCTTATTGCAACTTCAGGGTTGGGGCCTTGACGTTCAGCGACCTGACGAAGCAGTTACCGGACAGCGATTGGCTGCCAGTGGTCGACAGGGTTTTGGTTGCTTCGTCCCACACTACGTTGAGTGGGCCTGGGCCGCAGTTGGACGCTGGGAAGGTGATGGTCCAGCCCACACCAGTCACGGTGCCAGTACCGGTTTGGGTACCCGGGTCAAAGGTGTTTGCAGTTAGTACCCAACCTGGGGAAGGAATGTTCTTCAACGTTGGCAGGCTGCAGAGCACGTTGCCCGAAAGCTGCGCCGAAGTAATGGTGGCCACCCCGCCGGAAACGTTCCCACCGAAGGTCACATTGCAAGTGATATCGCCAGGTGCAGAAGGCGTTTTCACCACGAGAGTGCCCGAGTTAGTGGTAAATGGGCCATCAGGCGTGATCGATGCCGCACTGGCCATCGAAGCCGCACCAAAGCACAGAGCAAACGAACTTACACAAACGAGGGTTTTGAAACTTTTCATTATTTTTCCTCACATGTATGGCGAGTCATTTCGCCGGGGTAATGGCCATGATCGAGAGGTCACGGAAAAACAGCAGAACTTCCCTTTCCAGCCAAATTTCAATTCAACTACCGCTACAAATTCGGGGGTTTACTCGACGACTTTGAACGTCGGCGGCATCTTGATCGACACGGTCTTGATCGTGCAGTCTTCGCCAATCGGCACATTGGCCGCTTCCAATTTGCCGGTGGCGTTATCCCAGGTGCCTTCGGCGGTGGATGGGCCGCACTTGCCGCCCAGGCCAAAGGCGTGCACGTCGACGCTGATCTTCGACATGGAGCCGCTCTTGGTGTCCTTGGCCACGAGGATCCACGGCAAGTTGATGGCTTCGACGCGACTGCACTTGAGGCCACCGTCGAACTCGACCTTGTCGACATTGACGTGCGAGCCATCGGCCGCGACTTTGCCGGCCACCTTGATGATGCAGTCGGCGCTGATCAGCGCGCCCTTGGAAAAGCTGATGGGGCCCTGGGCAGTAAAGGCACTGCCGGCGGGTTCGATACGCGCGGCCTGGGCCTGGTGATAGGCAATAAGACCCAGTGCTGCGAGCAGGATATGAGCAGTGAACTTGGCAGGCGTTTGCATGGTGTACGTCCTTCCCTTGATTTTATTTTTGTCAGGGTCAAACAACTTTCTTGCAACTAAGCAGCACTCGAAACCGGCAAACCGTGGGCGATGAAAACCTGCGCGATGCACAGATCCCGAGTGCGCCCTACAACAGTTAACTCACATTAGAAGGTGCTGGTATTGCCGTACTTTTCCAGTATCTTCAGGCGTTTGGATGGCTGGATATTGGCCAGGGTGACATCCCCCGAATAGTGCCGAAGTACCCGGTGATCCATACGTCGGCGCCACAAGTAAGGGACATAGGCCCAGACAATCATGCTGGCGTAGCCATACGGCAGTTGTGGCGATTCATCAAAGTGGCGCAGCGACTGATAACTGCGGGTCGGGTTGGCGTGATGATCGGAGTGACGCTGCAACTGGAACAGGAAGATATTGGTGACAATACGGTTACTGTTCCACGAATGGCGCGGCGAACACCGCTCATAGCGACCATTGGGCAACTTCTGGCGTTTAAGCCCGTAGTGCTCGACATAGTTCACCACTTCCAGCAACGAGAAGCCGTAGATACCCTGGATCAACAGGAATGGAATCACCGCCACACCCAGCCAGGCAATCATTGCACCCCACAGCACCACGCTGTACATCCAGGCGCTGAGCACGCCGTTCTTCCAGTGCCAGGCCGGCAGGCCGAGCTTGCGCAGGCGTTCGCGTTCCAGGTTCCAGGCCGAGCGCGCACTGAACCACACCGAGCGCGGCAGGAACGCCCAGAAGCTCTCCCCCAGCCTGGAACTGGCCGGATCTTCCGGGGTGGCGACGCGTACGTGATGGCCACGGTTGTGTTCGGTATAGAAGTGCCCGTAGAAGGTCGGCGCCAGGGTGATCTTCGCCAGCACGATCTCCAGCAGGCGCGGCTTGTGCCCCAGTTCATGGGCGGTGTTGATCGCGATCCCGGTGGCGGCGCCGGTGGACATGGCCATGCCCAGGTAGGTGAACCAACTGACCTCGCCGTGCAGTTGCACCCGGGCAGTCAGGAAGCTGGCGGTTTGCGCCATCCAGCCCGAAGGGTCCAGGGACGCCGTAAGTTGCAACAACCCGCCGTTGATCATCCAGTCAATGCCGCTGACGGCCATCCAACCGGTCATCACCAGGGAGGAAATCACCAGCAGCACCCCGGTGTAGACAATCCAGCGATAGTACTTCTGCGATTCAAGGCCGCTGACCGCAGATTCCGGCGGGTTGCTGACGTCTTCGCCAAGCAGGCCGTCGATCAGCGGGATCAGGCCGAAAATCACCAGCACACCCACCCACCACAGTTCTTGTACACCGGTGGTGATGGCCAGGGCGCCGGACAGCAGCGGGGTTGCCAACGGCATGATGCCGAGCCACCACAGGTGGCGCTTGCCATCGGTCCAGACGTGCGGGGCAGCCAGGGTCTGATTCATGGCAACCTCCGGGCGCACTGCGCGGCAGGGAGTGGGAGCGAAGCAACAGGGGCAGAAAACAGGTTCAGGCAGCAGTGAAAGCCACTTGAAATCAACCATGCGATAAAAGGCGTTTTTTTCATTATTTTATTCGCTCTTAGGCATTTCAAAAATCATTTCAAAATAAATATTGAAATATTTTTTTAAATAAATAGCGCGGAACCGTTAGGTCGTCAACTACTTTTTCGAGGCCTTTTCGACGTGACCGGGCAGTCTCTTTTTCATCCATTCGGTCAGGTGTCTAGGGCAAGCGTTACCGCGTCTCGACCACGCCGTGGGGTTCATGATTATTTACTCGCCAGTGCAAATGGCGGGTGCAGGACAGTGGCGCTTTCCACCGGCTGGCGGCGTTTGGCAACCTGTTGGACCAGTGCGGCCACCCGCTCTGTCGCGGTGATCGGCAGCATATGGCCGCGCCCCTCGACCAACTGCAGCTTCAGCCCCGGCACCTTGTCCGCCAGGGCCTGACCGTGCTTTCGAAAGTCCAGCACCTTGTCCCGTGAGCCATAGATCAGGCCGATGGGCAGGCGCAACTGCGGGTAGCGCTTGACCATCTCCGGCAGGTACTCGTTGACCAGGCCGATCTCGGTGGAGGCGGCATAGAAGTTGTCGGGGCGCATGCCCAGCATCCCGCCGCCACGGGTGGCGAAGTCGGCCGGTGCCGGGTCGGGAGCGAACACGCCCTTGACCACCGCACCGCTGGTGAGCATGCCGATGGGTATGGTCAGCGTGCGCGACACCCAGCGCCGCAGCCAGGCCGGGCGCACGGCCAGTGACAAAAAGACCAGGGGAAGCATGCGTTGGGGATGGGTCAATGGCGCCACCAGCACCAGCCCGGACACAGCGTGGGGATGGTCCAGGGCCAGGGCCAGGGAAATCGCCCCGCCCAGGGAGTGCCCCAGCACCAAGGGCTGGCCCAGGTCCAGGGTCTGGATAAAGGTCGCCACTTGCCGGGCCTGGCTTTGCAGGTCGGCGCCGGTGCCTTTATGCCGGGTGGAATAGCCTGAACCGGGGCGGTCCAGGGTGATCACCCGAAAGTGCTCGCGCAATTGCGCAGACAAGGCATACGTCAGGTTGCGACTGCTGCCCATCAGGCCGTGGATCATCACCAGCGGCGGGCCCTTGCCCTCGTCTACATAATGAAAGCGCTCGCCATCCACCTCCAGAAAGCGCCCGTTGCTTGGAACAGCCGCTTCGATACGACGCGTCATCCAGGCACTCAAGCCCCACAACGCCGCACTTGCGCCGATAAACACACCCGCAGCGACAACCCATTCGACAGCCATAGCTCGGTCCTCTGCTTCCCTGCTGCTGGCGATCCGACCGGTATTGGTCAAGACCTCAGCCATCGTCCACACCCTGGACTTCAACTACGTGCGCAAAAGGTTCGTCCGTCGGACAAATCGCACATAAAGGACAAGGCTCTAGCGTAGGCGATATTTTCAGGTAGATTATTTAAAATCTTTTTTAAAATAATAAATACAATTTTTCTTTGCAATGGTGTTCTATCTAAAAGCCAAAAACAAAAACAGGAGCACATCCGATGTCAAAACCCGTCAGGCGCCCACAGCCCACGAGGGACACCCTATGAATGCCTCTACCCGCCCGAGCGGCCCGGCAGATTGCGTAGACATCGCCATCATTGGCTCAGGCTTTGCCGGCCTGTGCATGGCGATCAAACTCAAGCAAGCCGGGCTCGACGACTTCTTCATCGCCGAACAGGCCGATTCCCTGGGCGGCACCTGGCGCGACAACCACTACCCGGGCTGCGCCTGTGATGTGCAATCCCACGTCTATTCGTTTTCGTTTGCGCCCAACCCGGACTGGACCCGACAGTTCGCCCCCCAGGCGGAAATCCGCGCCTACCTGGAGCAATGTGCGCAACGCTTTGAATTGGCGCCGTACCTGCGCTTTGGCATGGGTCTTACACGGGCGGTGTTCGATGAGCAACTGCAACGCTGGCAGTTGCAGTTCAGCAATGGCCGCCACGTCAGTGCACGGGTGCTGGTGTCGGGGATGGGCGGTCTGTCACGTCCGGCGCTGCCGGATATTGCGGGGCTGGACAGTTTCAAGGGCAAGCGCTTTCACTCCCAGCAGTGGGACCACGAGTATTCATTGAAGGGCAAGCGCGTGGCGGTGATTGGCACCGGCGCCAGTGCCATCCAGTTCGTGCCGCAGATCGCCCCGCAGGTGGCGCACCTGGACCTGTTCCAGCGCACCCCGCCGTGGATCATGCCCAAGCCGGACCGGCCCATTTCACGTGTTGAGCGCTGGGCCTTCAAGCACCTGCCGTTCACCCAGCGCCTGGTGCGCGGGGCCTTCTACTGGGCCCTGGAAGGCCGAGTCGTAGGGTTTGCGCTGCACCCGCGGCTGATGAAAATGGTGCAGAAAATCGCCCTGCGCCATCTGCACAAACAAGTGGCGCGCCCTTCCCTGCGCAAGGTGCTGCGGCCGGACTACACCATCGGCTGCAAGCGCGTGCTGATCTCCAATGACTACTACCCGGCGCTGTCACGCAGCAATGTCGAGGTGGTTACCGAGCATGTGCTGCGGATCGAAGCCGACGGCGTCATCACCGCCGATGGCATCAAGCACCCGGCTGACTGCCTGATCTTCGGCACCGGGTTCCAGGCCGCCGATCCCCTGCCCCGCGACTGCATCATCGGGCGCGACGGCGTGGACCTGATGGACACCTGGCGCGATGGCGCCCATGCGTACAAGGGCACCACCGTGCCGGGCTATCCAAACCTGTTCCTGATCGTCGGGCCCAACACCGGGCTGGGCCACAACTCGATGATTCTGATGATCGAGGCGCAAGTCACCTACATCCTCGACGCCCTGCAACAGATGCGCCGCCAGCAAATTGCCACGGTGGACGTCAAGCCAGCGGTGGAAAGCGCCTACAACCTGCACATCCAGGAAAAACTCCAGCGCACCATCTGGAACACCGGCGGCTGTCGCAGTTGGTACCTCGACCCGCGCACCGGCAAAAACACCACGTTGTGGCCCGGTTCGACCTGGCGCTTCAAACAGGTCACCCGCCAGTTCGCCTTGCGCGATTATCACGTCACGCCGTTGGTTAGCGGCACCGCACTGCATCCCCTCGCGCCGCCCCACTCCACCGCAGAAGGAAGCCTGTCATGAAGTCATTCAATGGCCGTGTGGCGGCCATCACCGGGGCCGCCTCAGGCATGGGTCGCGCCTTGGCCCTGGCCCTGGCGCGCGAGGGGTGTCACCTGGCGCTGGCAGACAAGAACCAGGCCGGTTTGCAAGAAACCGTGGAGCTGATCCAGCGCGGCACCCTGGCACCGGTCCGCGTGACCTCCCGGGAGGTGGATGTGTCCGACCGCCAGGCCATGGAGGACTGGGCAGCCAATTGTGCGGCGGAGCACGGCCAGGTCAACCTGATCTTCAACAATGCCGGGGTGGCCTTGTCGAGTACCGTGGAAGGTGTGGACTACGCCGATCTTGAATGGATCGTCGGCATCAACTTCTGGGGCGTGGTCTACGGCACCAAGGCCTTTCTGCCCTACCTCAAGGCCAGCGGCGACGGGCATGTGGTCAACACCTCCAGCGTGTTCGGCCTGTTCGCCCAACCCGGCATGAGCGGCTACAACGCCACCAAGTTCGCGGTGCGCGGCTTCACCGAATCCTTGCGCCAGGAGTTGGATTTGCAACGCAGCGGGGTCTCGGCCACCTGCGTGCATCCTGGCGGGATCCGTACCGATATCTGCCGCAGCAGCCGGATCGACGCGAACATGACCGGGTTCCTGATCCACAGCGAACAACAGGCCCGCGCCGACTTCGAGAAGCTGTTTATCACTGACGCCGACCAAGCCGCCAAGGTGATCCTGCAAGGCGTGCGCAAGAACAAGCGCCGCGTGCTGATTGGTCGCGATGCCTACGCCCTGGACTTGCTCGCACGCTTTCTGCCGGCGGCCTATCAGGCGCTGGTGGTCTTTGCCAGCCGGCGCATGGCACCGAAAAAGCGCAAGGCCCCGGTGCCCACCCCCATCACTGAACAGGAGTCGCCATAATGCTGCCCATTCGCCGCGACCTGCATTTTGCCCTGCCCGCCGAGCGCATCAAGGACTGGCACGAGCAAGGTCCCTTTATCACGCATTTTTTCAATGCCCTGTCGCTGCTGTTTCCCCAGGGTGAACTGTTCTTCATGGACAGCGTGCGCCACTATCGCCAGCGCATCGACGACCCGGTATTAAAGAAGGAAATCCAGGGATTTATCGGCCAGGAAGCCATGCACAGCCGTGAACATGTGGCCTATAACGATCTGCTGCAAGCCGCCGGGCTGCCGGCCCATCTGCTCGACCGTCGGTTGAAATTCATCCTCGACCTGCAAAAGAAGCACTTGCCGCCGTCCTTCAACCTGGCGGTGACCATTGCCCTGGAACACTACACCGCGATGCTCGCGGAAATCCTGCTCAGCGATCCCACGCGCTTTGGGGATTCGCTCAAGGGCTACCAGCAGATGTGGTATTGGCACGCGCTTGAGGAAACGGAACACAAGGCCGTGGCCTTCGATGTGTGGAACCGCGTAATCAAGCCAGGGCCCAGGCGCTATTTGCTGCGCACCGGGACCATGCTGTTTACCACGGTGTTTTTCTGGCTGGTGGTGTTTGATTTCCACCTGCGCCTGCTGTTCGCCGACCGCCGCGCGGGTGGGCATCTGAAGGGGTTTTGGCGGATGCTGAAGTTTCTCTACGGCACTAGGGGCGTATTCCCGCGCATGGCCCGGCCGTGGCTGCATTACTTCAAGCCGGGGTTTCATCCATGGGATCACGACAACCGCGCGCGGCTGGAAGGGATCGATAAGCTGGTTGAAGAGATAGAGCGCACCAACGCCGTTGCCGGGGCCTGATCTTATAGGTTTGGCCAAATACCGCTGTAGGAGCGAGCTTGCTCGCGAAGGTCGTCAACGATAACGCGGGTTGCCTGGGTAAACGCGTTGTCGTTAAGTTTTTCGCGAGCAAGCTCGCTCCTACAGTTGGTATTAGGACAAGTCACCTTGCCCCAGGTTTGATCAGGCACTGCACGGGTCAGACCGTGCGGGAAAACTGGCCCTTCTGCTGCCCGCCCAAGTACGCATCAAACGCCATCGCCACGCTGCGCACCATCAATTGCCCCTGGGGCAGCAGTTGCACGGCATCGTCCTGGATATGCAGCAAACCATCCGCCACTTGCTCATCGAGGCGCGACAGGGCCTGAGCGAAGTACTCGGTAAACTGGATCGCGTGCCCCGCCTCGACCCCGGCAAAGTCAATACGCCCGTGGCACATCAGGCCGTTGATCACGTCGCGACGCAGCACGTCATCCGCGTTCAGGCGGTAGCCGCGCTGCACCGGCAACAAGCCGGCGTCGATACGTGCGTAGTACTGGGACAACTCCTTGACGCTCTGGCTGTAGCTGTCGCCCACCTTGCCGATGGCCGAGACACCGAGCCCGATCAGGTCGCAATCGGCATGGGTCGAGTAGCCCTGGAAATTACGCTGCAAGGTGCCATTGGCCCGGGCCAGGGCCAGTTCATCGTCGGGCAAGGCAAAGTGATCCATGCCGATATACACATAACCGGCCTCGGTCAGCCGGCGAATGGTCAACTCCAGCAATTCCAGCTTGCGCTCCGGCGGTGGCATGTCTTCGGGGCGAATCATGCGCTGGGCACGGATTTGTGTCGGCAGGTGCGCGTAGCTGTAGGCCGCCACGCGGTCGGGACGCAAGGCAATCAGCTTGCCCAGGGTCACGTCGAAACTGGCCACGGTCTGCAACGGCAGGCCATAGATCAGATCTACGCTGATCGACTTGAACCGCGCCTCACGCGCCGCCGAGACCAGTTGCACGATCTGCTCTTCGCTCTGCACACGGTTGACTGCCGCCTGCACATCCGCATCAAAGTCCTGCACGCCAAAACTCAGGCGATTGAAACCCAGCCCGCGCAAGTTGTGGATCCGCTCGACACTGATGGTGCGCGGGTCCACTTCAATGGAAAACTCATGGCGATCACTGGTATCCAGGCTGAACCCTTGGGCCAGGCAGTCCATCAACTCGGCCAGTTGCCCATCGTCCAGGTAGGTCGGCGTACCGCCCCCCAAGTGCAACTGGGTCAGCGGCCGCGCGCGGTCGAACAGCGCCGCCTGCATCTGGATTTCACGCTTGAGGTAGCTCAGGTACTCCACCGCGCGGTGGGTCTTGCGCGTGATGATCTTGTGGCAGCCGCAGTAGTAGCAAAGGCTCTGGCAGAACGGGACGTGGATGTACACCGACAACGCCTTGGGCGCCACCGCGTGGTTGCTGGTCGCGACCGCCTGCTGGTAGTCATCCAGGGCAAAGGCTGAGTGAAACTGCGGCGCAGTCGGGTACGAGGTGTAGCGCGGCCCCGGGCGGTCGTATTTCTGCACCAGGGCCCGGTTGAACTCAAACGCTTTCATGGTCGATGGTCTCATCGTTGGAGCAAGGAGGGACAGCACTGGCGGCCCGGTCAAACAGCGCGCAGAGGGCTTCGACCCGGTGCCGGCCAGCCGGCAGCACACAGAGGAAACGCTCGGACAAGTCGATCAGGCCGTCCTGGTGCAGATGCTCCAGCAGCGGCCAGATCGCCGAGAAATAGCGGGGAAAAATCACCCCATAGCGGCGCTCCAGGGCCTGGATATCCAGCTCCAGGTCACAGGCCAGGCGCTCCATGACATGCTGGCGGATCTGGTCGCCCGCCTCGCAGCGCCAGCCGCGGGCGGTGGGCAACAGGTCGCTGTCCAACTGCTGGCGATAGCGCGCCAGGTCGTCGGTGTTTTGCGCATACAGGGTGTCGAGTTGGCTGATGGCGCCCAGGCCAAAGCCGATATGGTCGCAGTAGCCGTGACGGGTAAACCCCTGGCAATTGCGACTCAGGTGCCCGCGCTCCTGGGCCAGTGCCAGGTCATCGTCGGGGCGTACGAACTGGCCCAGGCCAATGTAGTGATAACCGGCGGCTTCCAGGCGCTGGAAGGCGATGCGGCGCATGCCACATTTGTCGACATTCGACGACAGCGCACGCCGTGGCTGCTGCTGGTAGCGCCGTGGGGCCTGGGCATAGTCGAACACTTGCAGGCGGTCCGGCTCCAGGGCGATCAGGCTGGCCAGCTTGGCTTCAAAGCTGTCGCAGGTCTGCCAGGCGTGCCCATAGCCCAGGTCGACATTCACCGAGCGAAAGCCGAAGGTGCGCGCCGCATCGATCAGCGACTGGATCGGCGCCGGGTCCTGATAGCCGGCCACCGATGGCGTGACCTCGGCATTGGCATCCGGCACGCCGATGTTGATGTGGTTGAACCCCATCTCGCGCAGCAGGCCCATGGTCGCCCAGTCGGTATGCAGTGGGTCGAGATCGAGGCTGTAGTCACCCTGGTCGTGCTCAAGAAAGTGCAGGCGACTGCGCAGGTGCGCCATCAAGCGTTGCAGGTCGGCAATCGCCGGTGTGGCGCCGCCCAGATGGAATTGATCCACCGGTTGCCGACCGCCCACATGGCAACCGACCAGGTGGATCTCCTGCTCCAGCGCGCCCAGGTAATCATCGGCCACCAGGCCGGCCGGCCATTGCAGGTTCAGCGCCAGGGGCCGTTGCCGCTGGCGGCTGCTGCGCAAGGCGCGCAGCAGGTCGAGGGAGCCGATGCCCGAATGAAATCTGCCGATATCCACCTGACCCTGGTCCAGCACGCTTTGGTCACGGCGCAGGCGCCACTCGCGGGCGGGATGAATGACAGTGAGCATGACGGCCTCCGGGTCTGGCTACGGTGGGTCATTGTGCGGTGCGACCGGACAGCGCACCTTGATATGCATCAAGCGCCGGCGATTACCAGGTGATGTAGAACATGCCCTTGGCCAGCAACACAATGGCGACCATATGGCAGAACAGGCTCAGATGGACAAAGCGCAGATAGGCCGCGCTGACCTGCCCACGGCGCATCAACCCCACCGTCAGCAAAAAATGCATCAGCACACTGGCGGCCAGGATCAGCTTGAGGGTCAGCAGCGCACCGAATGCCGAACTCGACGGCGCGGCCAGCACCGGCAGGTAGCGCAGCCAGACCATGCCGATGCCGGCGCCGAACAGCACCAGCAGCACCCACGGCATCAAAGCCCTGGCCCGGCGACCAATGCCTTGCTCCACCAGCAACATGACGCGGGCCGGCAGTTGCCTGTGCACACTGGCAAGGATCAACACTTCAAAGAACACCGTGCCGATGAAAATCAGCGCTGCGAACAGATGGGCCAGCAGGAACAAAAGATAGAGCATCAGAGCCTCACGGTGGCCGGTCCTTATACCGTGACTGTGCCCTACAGCGAGCAAGCGCTGCCTTGATGCGGGTCAAGGGCCCTGATAATCGTTGATACATTTGCCCCAAGCCTTGTGCGGCGGGCCTTTGCCGATGTCTGCGACAGTGTGCCACAGACGCAATTACCCCCTTGGCTGGTAAGGTGGCCACCGCCCCTGTGGCAGAACGTCGCAGATTATCAAGCGCGATCAAGGTCGGTAGACTACCCACCTTCCTGTTCACCGCTTTTCAAAGCCTGACTGACCTGTTATGCGCAGCCGTCAGGCGCTTCACGGGACGCCCCTTTCATGAGTACGTTATTCACCCGTCGTAAGGTCCTTACCGGTATGGGCCTGCTGGGCCTGGGCCTGTTGAGCGGCTGCGACACCGGCCCCAAGCTGAACTTCAAGTACGGCAAGGACCTGAGCAACAAGATCATGGGCCGCACGTTCAAGCTCAAGAACACCGCTGGCGAAACCGTGACCCTGACCTCGTTCCGCGGCCTGATGCCGGTGGTGTTCTTCGGTTTCACCCAGTGCCCGGCTGTGTGCCCTACCACCCTGGCGCGCATGGCCCAGGCCAAGAAGCTGATGGGCCGCGACGGCGAAATCATGCAGGTGATCTTCATCACCCTGGACCCGGAACGCGACACGCCCCAGGTGCTCGACGCCTACGTCAAGGCCTTCGACCCCAGCTTCGAAGCACTCTACGGCACCCCGGAAGAAATCGCCGTGGCCGCCAAGGAGTTCGGGATCTTTTATGAAAAGATCCCCGCCGGCGACACCTACACCCTGTCTCACACCGCCACCAGTTTTGTGTTCGACACCCGCAGCAACCTGCGCCTGGGCCTGTCGGCATCCCTTAACGCCAAAGAGTGCGCAGAAGACCTGCTCACCGTCATGGAGGTCTGCTAATGACTGCTGTCCAAACCCTCAAGCGCATCGCCCTCGGTCTTTCCCTGCTGGGCCTCGCCGCCCACGCCAGCGCCCAGGTCCAGATCAGCGACGCCTGGGCCCGCGCCACTGTGCCGGGCCAGCATTCGAGCGGGGCGTTCATGACCCTGACCGCCGACAGCGACAGCAAGTTGCTCAGCGTCAAGTCGCCGGTGGCCAAGGATGTGCAGATTCATGAGATGAGCATGAAGGACGACGTCATGCGCATGGGCCCGGTGGACTCCGTGGCCCTGCCGGCCGGCCAGGCAGTGAAGCTCGATCCCGAGGGTTATCACGTGATGCTCATGGGCCTGACGGGCCAGATCAAGGAAGGCGACCAGGTGCCGCTGACCCTGACCGTGGAAAATGCCAAGGGCGAGAAGCAGGACATTCAGGTCCAGGCCCCTGCCCGCAGCCTGGGCAGCGCTGACGGCGAACACATGCACCACTGATCCGCAGGGGCGCCCAAGATCAAAAGCAGAGCAAAAGCGCGGAGCTGCATCCCCCTGTGGGAGCTGGCTTGCCTGTGATGGCGTCAATAAGGCCGCCGCAGGGTGCCAGGTATTCATCCGTCATCGTTAGCGACCATCGCAGGCAAGCCAGCTCCCACAGGGAACGCGTACGCTTCAACGATCAGGTCGGCTGTCAGACCGCCTTGCTTTGTTTGTGATTTTAGGCCCTCCGCCAGCCTGATAACTAATCCCTGCCATCAGCACCGATGGGATCCAGGATTTGCCCTTGGTATCCTGCCGGTCCGACCTGCCAGGTGCCCAACCATGCACATTGCCCCATCCCATATCCTCCACGAAACCGAGCACTGGCTGCTCAACCATCACTTGGCCTCGGCCCTGCCCGGTTATTTGATGCTGGGGGCCAAGACGCCGGTCAGCTCACTGGCTGACCTGCCGGACGCGGCCCTGGCGGAACTGGGCGGCCTGCTGGCGAAAACCCAGCGGGTGATGCAAGCGCAACTGCAACCCAAATGGCTGTATATCAGCCGCTTTGGGCATATGCCCGGCTTCCCGTTGCACTTTCATTTGATCCCGGTCTATGACTGGGTCGAGACCCTGTTCTGGCAGGATGAACGCTACAGGGTCCTGCAAAACTTCGGCGCTGGCAGCTCCGGGCAATCGTTGACGGATGGGGCTGAACTCACTCTGTTTATCTGGCGCGAGTTCGGTGAAAACCCGACGCCGCCAGCCACTGCCGGGCTCTCGGTACCGGCAGTGATTGAGCGCCTGCGTGAAGCGTTCAAGGGGACAGGCGCTTGACCATCGGGATACACGCCAGATCCAGCCCCGTGGGCGAATGATAGATGGACTGTTCGCAGCCTTGGTAACCCCGGCTGCGATAGAACTGTGCGGCATTCAAGGTTGCATCCAGCACCACCTGCGCAATCCCCAACTCCAGCGCCACCTGCTCCAAGTGCTCAAGCATCTGCCCGCCAAACCCGCGCCCGGTAAAACCGGGCAGTACAAACAGTGCACCGACTTCCCGATGGTCCGGGTCGAGCATGCCGGTAGCGACCGGCTCACCGTCGACGCAACCCAGGTAGAACGGCTTGCCCATCAGTGCGCTATAGCCGTCCTCGGCCGCGCCACGGGTCCAGGTCAGCATCTGTTCGGCGGTGTAGGCGCCGATGCATTGGCTGCGGATCGCCTGCAGGCGGATGTCGAAGGCGATGGGGCCGTCGTCGTGAGTGGCGCGTCTGATATGCAGCATTCGAATCTCCCTGAATAAACCTGTTTGCCATGACCTCAAGGTGCCATTAGCACACTTGTGCTAATCGACCTCGCAAGCACCCGGCGCTATATTCCCCGGCAACCCCAATGCTCCCCGCCAGCACGTCGAACCCGCCGTGCAAGGGATCGTTGTGCGTTGAAAAAACCAAAACAACCCCAAGGAAGAAGCGCCATGAAACTGCACTCCCCTGTCACCCGCCTTGCCCTGCTGGGCGCCCTGATGATCGGCGTTGCCGGTTGCAGCAATATCAAGCCCACCGAAGACCATCTCAAGACCCTCTCGGAAACCAACCTCGGCGAGCCGGTCAAGCGTGTTTCCAATGTTCGCAGCGACTCCATGACCACCTATTACATCGCCAGCACCGCGTCCGGCGACTACAACTGCTCCGTGCCCAGCGGTGCCAGCGGCGGGATGTTTGCCGTGGCCAGCTTTGGCTTGATGAAACCCGCCGCCTACTGCCAACCCAAGGGTGCCCGTGGCAACCCGCTGATGCCGTTTAACTGATTGCCGCCTGCTGGCTGAGCGCTCGTAGCGTACCCCGCAGCTCTGCGGGGCGCACGGGCTTGGAGAGGATCGCGATCTGGCGATCATGCAATGCCGCCTGGATCTTCTCTACGTCGTGTCCGGTGAGGATCAGCGCCGGCACCGCCCAACCGCGCTGCTGGCGCAGGTGGTCGATGCACTCGATACCGGTGGCCTGATTGCCCAGGTCATAGTCGGCGACGATGATGTCGCAATCACTGACCAGGTTGTGCCCTGAGGATTCGGCCTGCACTTCACAGCCCCAGCGTTCCAACAAGGCCTGGGTGGCCAGCAACACGTTGTGGTCATCTTCCACCAGGCACACTTTCAACCCGGTCAGCAGTCCAACCTGGCGCGCGTCGTCGCGAACCAGCATCGGCCGGGATGCTACCGCCAGGGGCAAGCCCTGCAGGCTGACGGAGGTGCCACGGCCAACTCGTGAACGCAACACCACGTCCAGCTCCATCAACTGGCCCAGGCGCTTGACGATGGACAGCCCCAGGCCGACGCCCTCAACGTCCTTGTCCCGCTGTTGACGCACGCGATAGAACTCTTCAAAGACCTTGGGCAGATGTTCTTCGGCAATCCCCCGCCCCTGGTCATGAATGTCTATCACGACCCCGTCGCCGCGCTTGCGCACACCGATCAGCACCGGGTGCTGGCCGCCATATTTAAAGCAATTGGAGAGCACGTTCTGCACCATGGTCGCCAGCAGTGCCGGGTCGACCCTGACCCAATGGGCGCATGGCCGCAAACGCAGCTCCACCCCGGCCCAACGCGCGGCTTCGGCGTTCTGGCGCACCAGGTCGGCGAGCAACTCGTCCAGGTGAACCGCTTGGTATTTGGGCAGCAGCCGGCCGTTGTCCAAGGTGTAGAGATCAAGGATGGAGCGGAACAACTGCGATACGTTGAGCAGCGAACGGTCGATATTGTCGACCAGGCGCCGCTCTTCATCGCCCAGCCGTGCTTCGCGCAGACACGCGGTAAACAGGCCGATGGAGTGAATCGGCTGGCGCAGGTCATGGCTGGCCTGGGCCAGGAAGCGCGACTTTTCCAGGTTGGCGGCGATGGCTTCTTCAGACGCCTTGCGCGTGCGCTCCAGCAACAGGTGGGCGTAGATCGGGATCACCGTGCTGGTGATCATCAGCATCAACACCATAAACGGTTGTGCCTGCCACAGTGGTGTCAGCCGATACACGATCAGCAGCGCCAGCAGCGCCAGGCCCGTGGCAATCGCCAGGTAGCGCGAGCCATAGCGCATGCCGTTGCCGAGGTTGACCCAGACCATCACCGCATACAGCGGCAGCGCCGCCTCCCCGCCCACCACCAGGCCGAACGAGGTGCCAGTGTAGTCGTGGATCATCCCGAAAATCCGCCGTGCCGGGTAATGCCCCGGCCAGCGCGCGATGACCTGGCGCAGCACAATCGAGACCAGCAGGAACAGGCCGATATAGATCATTACCGGCACATAGCGCGCCACCGATTGCCCCGGCAGAAAACCCAGCAGGCCGATGTAAACCAGGGCTATGGCGGCAACCACAATGCGCAGGTTGGCTTGATCCAGTTCGGCGTCTTTCACGAACTTCATGGGCAACGTCCTTGTACGGTCATCGTCATATCTGTGCGCCTGGGAGGCAGGCGCTGAGCAGAGTGTTAAAGTAGCATGCCACAGGACAACCTGGCCCCAGGGAGGAGCACCCCATGACATGCCGGATCATTATCGCCGACGATCACCCGATGTTTCGCGAGGGCATGCTGCGTACCGTGCAACGCCTGCTGCCCGAGGCCTGCGTGGAACAGGCGGGCGACCTGGACACGGTGCTGGAAATGCTCAAGACCGGCGGCGAAGTCGACACGCTGATCCTCGACCTGCGCTTCCCGGGCCTGACCTGCATCAGCCAGTTGGGCGAGCTGCGCCAGCAACTGCGGCGCACTACGTTGATCGTGGTATCGATGGTCGATGACCCGCAGTTGATCGAACAGGTGATGGCGATGGGCGCCGATGGTTTTATCGGCAAAAACATCGCCCCCGAAGAAATCGGCCAGGCCCTGCTCGCCATTCGCCAAGGCGAGGTGCTGGTCAAGTTTGCACCCTCGGGGCTGTTGCCGCTGGACACCAACACCCTGACCGCGCGTCAGCAAGACGTATTGCGGCTGATCGCCCAAGGCAAGACCAACAAGGAAATCGCCAAGGCCCTGGATATTTCACCGTTTACCGTGCGCATCCATGTCTCGGGATTGCTGAGAAGCCTGAACGTACCATCGCGGGCGGCGGCGGCCGTCAAATACAGCGCGTCCTTGTAGGTGCCGACTTGCCGGCATCTACTGTGGGCGGGTTTTATCTATGGGATTTTCGTCAGTACACCTACCCCGCTATCATGCAGCCCCTCGCTCAACCGCCCAGCCCAGGAACCGCCATGCCCACCCTCACCCTACGCAACGCCACCCCGGCAGATGCCGAGCGCTGTTACGAGATCGAAATCAGCGCCTACGAGGGTGATGAAGCCGCGACACTGGAGAAGATCGCCACGCGTATCGCCCTGTACCCGGAAGGTTTCCTGATCCTGGAAGTCGACGGCCAGGTCGCAGGCTTTATCAACGGCGGTTGCGCCCATGACGTGGCGATGTCGGACGAGGCCTTCAAGGAATTGGTAGGGCACTCGGCAGATGCGCCAAATGTGGTGATCATGTCGGTGGTGGTCGACCCGGCGCATCAGGGCAAGGGGTATTCCACGCAATTGATGACGGCATTTGTGCAGCAGATGCGCGAGATGGGCAAGCAAACCATCCACCTGATGTGCAAGCAACAGCATGTGCCGCTGTACACGCGCATGGGCTACCAGTATGTGCAGCCCTCGGCATCAGACCACGGCGGGATGGCGTGGCATGAGATGGTAATGGCGCTCTGAACAGACGCCGGGCTTCACCAGCTCCCCGAGGCCCCACCGCCGCCGCTGGAGCCGCCGCCACCGGAAAACCCACCACCGGAGCTTGAGCTCGAACTGGAGCTGGAGCTTGAGCGATCGCTGGAACTGGAACTGGAGCCCGATCCCCCCGTACCCTGGCCATAGATGAACAGCGCCGCGAACGAGCTGATGGGCAAGGCGAACAACCAGCCTTCAAGCCCCAGCTCCAACAAGTAGCCCGCCGCGCCATACACCCCCAGCACCATCACTGACTGCACGCAGAACCCTAGCGGGCTGTTTTTCCAGGCAGCCTTCATCACCATGAACAGGATCAGGTACAGGCCAAGTACCACCAACCCGGCCATCGGCCATGCCAGCCAGTTGATGAAGGACACTTGCGTCAGGTAGTGATCCACCAGCCCCAGGCCGACGCTGTAGGCAATCAGCCCCAGCACGAAATAAAACACCGCCTTGGCCTGCCACAATGCGCCAAATATAGCCGCGGTGATCGACATGCAAAACGGCAGTGCCAGCATATACAACGGCCAGGCCTTGCCATTGATCGCGGCCAACGCCGTCAGCAGAACGGTCAACACCAGGGCAGCGATCAGGCCCCGTCGCCAATGCAGCTTGCCCGCGGCCAGCAGCACCCCGCCAACAGCGCCGAGGAGCAACGCCAGTAACACCGCAGACTCATCGATCGTCTCCCGGGTGTCGTCCACCGCCGGCATGTCCTCCCCCTCTACCAGCATGGTCAGGGCATCCACGGCGTGCTGCACACCCGCAGCGTAATTGCCCTGGCGAAACGCCGGGGTCAGCTGTTCCTCGATAATCCGGTGGCTCAACAGGTCCGTGACCACCCCTTCCAGGCCGTAGCCGACTTCAATCCGTACCTTGCGGTCGTCCTTGACCACCAGCAGCAAAATACCGTCGTCGATGCCCTTGCGCCCCAGTTTCCAGGCGCGGAACAGCTGGGTGGTGAACGCGTCAATATCAGCGTCGCCGGTACTTGGCAGTAGCATCACGGCGATCTGCGCGCCCTTGCGCTGTTCGAGATCCGCAAGCTGGTTGGTCAGACGCTGCTGGGTCGAGGTATCCAGGGTATTGGTCAGGTCGATCACCCGCTGGTTCAATGCCACGTTGACCAGTGCCGGTGGCGCCGTTTGCGCCAAGGCCAGCGCGGTGAACACCATGACCAGCAGGCCCAGGGCCGATTGCCGTAAAAACAGCCGCATACTTTGTTACCTGACGTTTCATCCTGAAGGCAGCGACTTTAACCTATCAACGCTATACCTAGTGACCCCATACGGATGACGCTCTAAATTGACGGCAAAATCTCATGGCAAAATGACTTCACTAGTACTCCCATGGACCTTCGACATCGCAACAACGTCAACGTAATGGGCAATGGCTCCACGACCCTGGTCGTTTTCCCATGGCTTTGACTGCAACCAGGTCATGTGGAATTACCTGCTGCCCTATTTCATCGAGCGTTTTCGCGTGGTGCTGTATGACCTGGTAGGCGCCGGCCTGTGCGGACGCGATGGATGGCTTTCTGGTGCCATGGATAGTTATTCATGGCCAATGACCCGTTGCCCGAGCCCCTGGCACAGTTCGGCACCACCGACCGTGTCAAGTACGAACGCGAGCTGCAACAACCAATCGCGACGGGGCCAGCCTCTCGGTCCATAACCATGCGCCGGCCAGGACAGCGAGGTCCACAGACGAGTCCTGTCTTATTCTCAACGCATGTATTTGCGAACACTTCAGACTTTCCTTATGCCGCGGCCAAAAGTGGAACGTTATTATTTCGAGCGCTATCAGACAGGATTAAACAAATCTAAATGGAAGTCGCATGCAATCAATGACACCGTCCAATGAGAGCCATTCAAGCGCACACTTAAAACATACAAAATTGACCATAAGTCTTGCCAGCACACCGCAAGAAATACGTGAAGCACAACGTCTACGCCATAGAGTTTTCACTAAAACTTTCCAGCTTTCCGAACCTATCAACTCCGGCAGTTTAAATATTGATGAGTTTGATGCCTACTGTGATCACCTGATAGTGCGCGACACTCAGACATCATACGTGGTGGGGACTTATCGCGTGATGAGCCCCACGGCCGCACAACGCATGGGACGTTACTATTGCGAGCAGGAATTTGACCTCAGTCGCCTGAATCACTTACGACCGCGCATGACCGAAGCAGGGCATGCCTGCGTGCACCCGGATTACCGCAGCGGCAGTGTCATCATGCTGTTATGGACGGGGTTGGCCATGTATATGCGACGTGAACGCAGCGATTATTTGGTGGGTTGCGCCAGCGTAAGCCTGGCGGATGGCGGCCACAATGCCGCAGCGTTGTATCACGCCTTGACCGCGCAAAACTTTGCCCCCAGCGAATATCACGTGACCCCGCACAATCCATTTCCCGTGCATGAGCGTGAAAGTGGACATATTCCACAGATGCCTCCGCTGTTAAAGGGTTATTTGCGCAGCGGCGCCTGGGTGTGTGGCGAGCCCGCCTGGGATCCTGATTACAATGCAGCTGATTTCTTTATGTTGTTACCACTGTCGAAGTTGGACAGCCGCTATGCGCGTCATTACCTGAAGACAGATACGCCTGCACACCCCTCCTGAACCTTAAAGAACTTAATCGATATGTTATTACAAGAAGAAAGAAACACTGCCTTCAAATGGATGCCGGAGATGGTATCTTTTCTTGAAACCGCCTCACTTCTTGATCTTGAGCGTGGAGAGTCTCGGCGCTTAGCCGACCTATTTCGAAAGTTCGGCCAACCCGCGCTCACCATTGGCAAAGAGCTGGGTGGCGCAGGTGCCAGTGCATTGGACATGGCGCAACTGCATACTTGGGTCGGTGCACATTGTCCGTCCCTGGCAATTATGATGACCATGCATCACCACACTGTCGCCGGAATGATGGCCGCCAGGCATTTCTTCCCAGATATCCAGGGATTGTTGGCCATGATCGCTCGCGACAACTTATTAGTTGCCTCAGGCTTTGCCGAAGGGCGCACGAATACGCCTATTTTAGCGTCGACAATGGCCGTTCAAAAAACCCTCGGCGGCTACCTCGTCAACGGCAGCAAGAAACCTTGCACCATGACACATCACTTCGACCTCATCACCTTTGGCGTCAACTACATGGCCCCTCAAGGCCAGCCCCAAATCGGCATAGGCGTAGGATTTGCCGCAGACCCGAGCATCGAGCGGAAAGAGTTCTGGTCCGTACCGCATTTGCAGGCGGCTGACAGCCATGAAGTCATCTTCAATAACTTGATGGTTCCCGAAGCCATGATGTGTTTCAGCGCAGCCGTCGATGATCAACTCGATGAGGCTCAACAAGGAACCGGCAACCATTTGTTCGCCATCTGGTTTCAACTGCTGGCCAGCGCGTCCTACCTGGGAATGGCATCGGCGTTGGCGTCACGTGCATTGACCGGTAAAAAAGGCTCGCAAGAAGATCGAGCCCTGCTGCTCATCGATCTGCAAGGCGCCACAATGGCTTTGCGCGGCCTGGCAGCGTCGATAGACGACAATCGCTTCTTGCGCAGTGATTTGGCGCGAGCACAGGCAACCCGGTTTGCCATACAGGACGCCGTGAACCGCATTAGCACTCGCGCTTTCGAAATCCTGGGAGGCATGGCCTTCATGTCTTCAGAAGAGGTCGCGTATCTGCTGGTTGCCACTCGTTTGTTGGCATTCCACCCGACCTCCAGACTTGCCAGCACCGCGTTCCTGTGTGAACAGCTGAGCTAGGCCGCAGCCTGCCGGAACCGCGCATCCGGCAAGCCTTCGACTGGCCTTATGGGTAACTCAGCGTCACCAGGTAAGCCCCCGACTGCAACGGTTTTCCCGCCGCATCGTTCAAGCGGTATTGCCGGTCGAAGTAACGGCCATCACCCGTCGTTTCGGCCACCAGCGTGACCTTGACCGCCGAGCGATCCGGCGCACTGACCGTACGAACCGGCTCGACGCCATAGGCGCCGATGTTGCCCCCAGGTGCAAACATCGGGCAACCCCTCAAGGCCAGTGTCGACCCCGCCCCATCGCCCGCATTGCACGTCGCCTCGACAATGCTGCCACGGAACTGGATAACACCTTGGGCCACGGTCGTGGCCGCCTGGCCACTGCCACTGACGAGCGCAAGAAACAGGCTGATACCAACTGCCAAACGTTGACTGCTCATATTGAACGCTCCTGGGTATGTACCCATCACGTCGGCAAGCATGGTTGGTTTCTTGAGCTTTTCAGAATTATCTGATGGCTATTCTTTCAAGGATGCCAACCGGGTCTCATATTGCGCAGTTTCACGACAGCCCCTACAGGACAGCGCCCAGGGCCTTCAACAGCACACCGTCGCGGCTATAAATATCCGGTGCGTACAGCAACGCACCCTGGCTATCCACCTGCACCGTCCAATAGCCCAGCAACACCGGGACCGGCGTGGCCAGCCGGAACTCATGGGTCACCCCGGTCGCCAGCAATTCCTCGGTCCGCGCCTTTTCCGCCGGGTTCACCAGCAAGTCGCGCAGCACCATCGGTTGCTCCACCCGCACACACCCGGAACTGAACGCCCGCGGTCCCTTGCTGAACAACGGCTGGCTGGGCGTATCGTGCAGGTAGACGGAGAATGGGTTGGGGAAACGCAGGACGATCCTGCCCAACGGGTTGCGCGGGCCGGCGTCCTGGCGCAGGAGGATATTACCCGGGCGCGACCAGTCCACTTGTTCGGGCGACAGGGCGCGACCTTCACTGTCGAGCACTTTGAGGTTCTGCTGGCGCAAGTACTCCGGGTTCAGGCGAATGGCCGGCAACTTGTCCTCGCGCATGATGGTCGGCGGGATCGTCCAGGTGGGGTTGAGGGTCAACCGCGTGATACGCGACTTGAGCAGCGGCGTTTGCCGTTCGGCGCGGCCCACCTGCAAGCGGGTCTGCCACACGGGGACACCGCCCTGGTAGACGCTCAACTGGGCAGCCGCGACGTTGACCAGGATGCCATCAGGCTCCAGGTCCTGGGCCAGCCAGCGAAAACGCTCGAGGTTGACCCGCAGTTGCTCGCGACGCACCGCCGGGCTGACGTTGAGCTCCGCCACCGTGCCCGGGCCGATCACCCCATCGGCTTGCAGCGAATGGCTGGCCTGGAAGCTCTTAACTGCCGTCACCAGGTCGTTGCCGTAGAGATGGGCCGGGCCTGTGGGCAGGCTCGCCAGGTAGCCGCCACTGAGCAGGCGCCGGGCCAGTGCGGGCACCCGGGGGTCTTCGCGGCCGGGGCGCAGCAGCGGGCCGTCGGCAACCACGCCCCACTGCGGCAAGGGTTGCAGGCGTTGCGCGGCGTAGGCCTTGCGCAGGCTGCGGTACAGTTCGGCACCTGGCCTGGCCTGATCGAAGGCTGCCGGCATGTCCGCAAGCCCTGTATTAGCCAGGGCCAGCACAGCGAGGGCCGGGTCCTCGCTCGGTGGCTGGGAGTGCCACAGCGGTTCGTAATGGGACTGTTGCAGACGGCCATAATGCAAGTCATGCAGGGCTTGCAGATAGTGCTGGGTGGTTTCGAAGTCGGTACACAACACATTGGCGCTGGCTACCGCGTCAGGCAGTCGATAGTGCGCCGGGTCCAGGCCGTCGTCGGCCAGCAATAGCAACTGGCCCTGCAATGCCTCTCGGCGCCCGTCCTCTGACCAGAGGCCGACATTGCCTTGTTGCTGGTAAAAATCCTGCAGCCGCAGTTCGGCAGTGGTATCCAATTGGGTAGCCAAACCGGGGCAAACACTCGACAACTGCGCAAGTGCCAGCTGTACTGGGTTTGACGGCTCGACCGGCACTTCATCGGCTGTTGCGACCAATGGTGCTACGAGCAAGCAAAGGCTCAAGTAACATGCGTGTTTTTTGAACAATGGCTTAGCTCCAATCCACGGCGGAGATGCTAGATAAATGCAGAATTTTTACTGCCGACTCGGCCTGATCGCCGCCACCCTGGCCGCGTTCTGCACGGGTGCCTTCGCAGAGAATGCCAAACCTCATACCTTGTATAGCAGCCTGGCGCGTTCGGCTCCAGAACTCAATCCCACAGTCCTCCAAAGCGCCCTCAATGCGATGCAATGCGCCGTCAATAACGGCCAGGAGCGTTCGCAACGCCTGGCAGTGATCGACTACTCACAACCTTCGACCGCCCGGCGCCTGTGGATTTTCGATCTGCGCAAAAAAAAGCTGGTGCTGCGCGACCTGGTGGCCCACGGGCAAAAATCCGGGGAAAACTTCGCCACCCAATTCTCCAACAACGAAGGTAGCCACCAATCCAGCCTTGGTCTGTTCCGCACTCAGGAAAGCTATCAAGGCACCCACGGCTACTCGCTGCGCATGGACGGCCTGGAACCGGGCTTCAATGACCTGGCCCGCGACCGCGCCATCGTGATCCATGCCGCCGACTACGTAAGCCCCCAGTGGAGCAAGCGTGAAGGCCGGATCGGCCGCAGCCAGGGCTGCCCCGCCGTGCGCCCGCAAGTGGCGCGCCAGGTGGTGGACAAGCTCAAGGGTGGGCAGTTCATGTTTTCCTGGTACCCCGACCAACGCTGGCTGAAGTCCTCGGCCTACCTCAATTGCAAGCCGCGCCAGATCGCCAGCGCCGGTTGAGGTAGTATCTGGCAGGCCGAGCCTGACCAGAGAGAGGACCTGAAATGCTTTTGCACCAGTCAACGTGGATCGAGATTGGCCAATTTCTCGACCGCAGCCGCACCGTGGTGATCCCCATCGGTTCCAACGAGCAACATGGCCCCACCGGCCTGTTGGGTACCGATTGGATGTGCCCGGAAATCATTGCCCATCACGCACAAAAAGACGCTGATATCCTGGTCGGCCCGACGTTCAATATCGGCATGGCCCAACATCACCTCGGGTTCCCCGGCACCATTTCCCTGCGCCCGTCGACGTTTATCGCCGCGATTGGCGACTGGACCCGCTCCCTGGCGGCCCATGGCTTTGAGAAAATCCTCTTTCTCAATGGCCATGGCGGCAACATCGCCACCATTGAAGCAGCCTTTTCCGAGTTGTACGCCGAGGCCAGCTTTGCCCGCCGCCCCGCCGGCTTCGCCTTGAAGCTGTGCAACTGGTGGGACCTGGAAGGTGTTGGCGAATTGGCGCGCGCGCAGTTCCCGACGGGGCACGGCACCCATGCCACGCCTTCCGAGATCGCGATTACCCAGTGGGCTTACCCGGATGCGATCAAGACGGCAGACTACTCGCCCCGGATCGCACCCGCCGGCCCGATCCGCGAAGCCCAGGACTTCCGGGCCCGCCACCCGGATGGGCGCATGGGCTCCGACCCGGCGCTGGCCACACCTGAGAAAGGCGGTGAACTGGTGGCCCTGGCCGCCAAGGGGCTGGTGTCGGCGGTGGATGCATTCAGCCGTGAAGCCATGCCAGGCTGATAGTTGCGGCACAGGCACACCATAAAATCTATAAGAAGGACCTATCCATGAAACCCCATCAGAAGACTTTTGATCGCATCCGCAACGCCGTCCTGCCGGAGTTTCGCGAGCGCGTCGCCGACTATTTGGTCGAGTACGAAAATATCCTGCAGGACCCAACTACCGATACCGCCCAGGCCTGCGTCGCCGCCCAACAGTTGCGCGGTTATCTGCGCGGCTTGAACACGACCCGGGTGCTCGGTATGGAAGACTGGGAAGACCTCGACCGCCGGGTCGCGCAGCAATGGCCGCTGGGCGCTACAACGTCGGACGTACCTGGTTGACCCAGGCCTGCACCGATGGCCGCTGCCACTGGCGCTGGGCATACGCCACCAACGGCGCGGGCACCGGATCACCGTTGAGGATCAAGCGGTTGAGCATCAAGGCCAGGTCCACATCGACAATCGACCATTGGCCAAAAAGATAGTCATCACCTGCAGCCAGCCAATGCTGCGCCGCTGCAATCAGTTTGTCGGCAGCGGCTTGGGCCGAGGTTGATAACGGGCCGTATTTGACCCCGTAAAACACCACCAGCGTGGAGCGTTCCTGGCGGATCGGCAGCAGGTCGCTACGCAACCACGCCTGAATCTGCCGCGCCCGTGCGCGTTGACGTGGCTCCCGGGGGTACACCGGTACCTGCGGGAACACATCCTCCAGGTACTCGGTAATCGCCGAAGACTCGGACAAGGCAAACCCATCCTGCGCAAGCGTCGGTACCCGCTGGGTCACGGACAGCCCGGCAAAGGCCGGCGCCTGCTGTTCCAGCGCGTCCAGGTCCAGGGTGTGTACCTCGAACGCCAAGCCTTTTTCACGCAGGGTCACAAAGACCGACAGCGCATACGGGCTGGTGAACGGTGCATCCACATACAAGCGCATCGGCAGGTTACTCACGGCGGCATCTCCTTGGGTGAGCAGCCACGCTACGAGATGGACGGCGATAAATACAATGCCGAGTTTCTATGGGGGCATTCCTGGGAGGAATAGCAGTTAAAAGTGCAGGAGCGGCCAATGAATACGGGGCCTTCCGGCAATGGCAATTTAATGGCAAAGCCACCAACCTTGACTATCCTTCGCCGAGGCGACCGCCAGTCAAGGAGAACCCCATGCGCACCTTGCAACCTGCTTACCTACTGGCTACCGCCACCCTGCTGACACTCGGCGGCTGCGCAATCAGCAACCAGGGAGCTATCGACTATCGATACCACCGTCCCGGCACCAACGACGGCACCTTGACGTCCAAGAACATCTACGCCAAGGAGGCGACCCACATCTTCAAGGCCGGCGACCCTATCGCCATCTCGCTCAAGACCGTATTCATCAAGGATCTGACAGAGTTTGCAACGCCATTGCGTCTTTTTCGTGGTGACCCGGCCACCGGGGATGTGGCGCTTGTCGCAAGCACCTGTGAAAGCCCCTGCGACCGCAAACAGGGGGCGGAAGGCATTCGCAGCTCGAAGGTCATCTTCTACTCCAATGATGTGCGGGAAAATCAATTCCTGAACCTCGCCAACCTCAGCAACGTCTACGGCCCGATGACCTACAACGGCAACCCGTTCAAGCTGGATATCTACATCATCGAACTGGATGAGAGCGGCGCCCAAGTACGGCAAATGCTCGGCAGCCTGGCCAGCCTGGGCAAAACCTTTTATCCGCCGGCGCACCCGGCGGCGGGTGTGCTGTCTGCCCTGGCCGACACGTTTATCAAGGATGACCAGGACGACAATGCGTTCACTTATTCCTTTGATCTGGTCGGCATGAAAAAACGCGTGAATTCAAAAAACCCGAAAACCGGCTACCTGGAAAGCGGCGACTACGTGCTGATCCGTACCGAGGATCGCAACACCTCGCCACCGTGGAAGGACTTGACCTTCAATACCTCAACCGGACGTCTGGAAATCGCTGAGTGCGTAGCCGGTAAGATCGACACTGGCGCCTGTGACTATCGCGGCAACTCCTATGTGGTGCTGGAGGTGCGCAAGGCTGAAGACGCGATGGTCAATGACTCCCAGCAACTGGTGTTTTCCGCGCTCAAGAGCCAACTGGATGGCGAAGCCGGCAGCCGGCAGATCACCCCCGAGAGGATCGACATCATCAAGGCCAGCCTGGAAAGCGCCGAAAACCGCAACGACAGCAAAAACTACCTGGCAGATATCCAGGAAAGTGATGCAGACACCCCACGGCGAAGAGCGGCAGCGCTGAACTTTGTCTCCACCTGGTTTGATCCCGCGATCACCGTGACCGCACAAGACAAAGTCACGGTGATCCAACAGGCCAACGAGCTGTTCGGCAGTTGCTTGAGACTGACCTCAGCCCAAGTCATCAAATATCAGGATGAAATAGCGAAACGCAAACTGAGTAACAAAGCCGAGTTCCTGGATGCCCTTGAACTCTGTCGACAACCCAAGGTGGAACCTAGCCCGAGAACCCCCCGCCCATGAGAAACGCCTGCTCTTCATCGCTCGTCACCCGGCCCAACGCCGCATTGCGATGGGGAAAACGGCCGAAGCGCTCGATGATCTCGGCATGTTCCCTGGCCCAGTGATACGTGTTGGCATCCAGTTGCTGGTTCAACGCCAGGGAGCGCTGCTGGTCCTCGGGACTTTCGGAGTGCTCGAAAGGCAAATAGCAAAACGCCCGTAATGCCGGGTCGATCCGTTGGTCCATCCCCGCATCGACCATACGCCCGGCGTAAGCCCTGGCCAGGGGGTCGGTGGCAAACATATGGGCGGTGCCCCGGAAGGCATTGCGCGGGTACTGATCAAGCAGAATCAATAGCGCCAGTGCGCCTTCGGGCTCGTTCATCCAGTGCTCCAGCTCGCCCCTGGCCGCCTGGAAGTGCGCCTCGTGGAAGCGCGCGCCAAACTCGGCATCAAACTGTTCATCTTTCTTGAACCAGCGCGATGGGCCCGCCGTCGTCCAGAATTGCACGACAGCCTTGATATCAATCGCAACGCTCATAAATGACTCCTGGGTCGTCAAGGTCTGCGCCCTACCCTAGCATCTGCCTGGCCTGATTCCGACTCGGAAATCCACGACTGCCAGTCAATGTTATAAGATAACCACCACTCCCCTTTCCCTCCGGCGACCTTGCACCATGACTGACGCTGTTCCCGCTGCCCGTTCACGCCAACGCCTGTTGTCCATCGACGCCTTACGCGGCCTGGTGATCCTGTTCATGTTGCTCGATCACGTGCGCGAGACATTCCTGCTGCACCGGCAAGTCAGCGATCCGATGAACATCGACACGACGGAGCCGGCGCTGTTTATCAGCCGCACCCTGGCCCACTTGTGTGCGCCGGTGTTTGTGTTGCTGACCGGCCTGTCGGCATATTTGTACGGCGAAAAATACCAGGGCCGTGGTGACGTTTCGGCGTTTCTGTTCAAGCGCGGGCTGTTTCTGGTAGTGCTGGATTTTACCCTGGTGAACTTCGCCTGGACCTTGCAACTGCCGCCCAGCGTCATCTATATGCAGGTGATCTGGGCCATCGGCGTGAGCATGATCGCCCTCGCCGTGCTGGTGTGGTTGCCCCGCCCACTGCTGATCGGCCTGGCGCTGGTGATCATTGGCGGGCATAACCTGCTCGATGGCGTGCATTTCGCAGCGGGTTCGGCGTTGCACATTCCCTGGACGATCCTGCACGAACGCAGTTGGATCGAGGTGGGCGACAGCCTGCGTCTGCGCACGACCTACCCGGTATTGCCGTGGATCGGGGTGATTGCCCTGGGTTACGGCATTGGCCCGTGGTTTGCCGGGGCGATGCCGGCAGCGCGGCGTCAGCGCTACCTGTGGCTGGCAGGTATCAGCGCACTGCTTGGCTTTGTAGTGCTGCGCGCGATCAATGGTTACGGCGAGGCGCCATGGCAGGTGTATGACAGCCCTGTGCAGACGCTGATGAGTTTCTTCAACATCACCAAATACCCACCTTCGCTGCTGTTCCTCGCGCTGACATTGGGTGTGGGGCTATTGCTGTTGCTGGCCTTCGAACGCGCCGGGCAGCGACGCTGGATCGGTACCCTGGCGGTGTTCGGCGCAGTGCCGATGTTCTTCTACTTGCTGCACTTGTATGTGCTGAAAGTGTTGTACGTGATGGGCGTGGCGCTGTTTGGCCTGAACCAGGGGACGTACTTTGGGTTCGACAACGTCGGGGCGGTGTGGCTGGTGGCGCTGCTGTTGCCGCTGGCGCTGTACCTGCCAGTGCGCTGGTTTGCCGGGCTGAAGGCCCGGCGACGGGATATTGCCTGGCTCAAATACCTCTAACCCCAAACATCCAACTGTAGGAGCGAGCTTGCTCGCGATGGCGGCGTGCCAGCCACCAGATGTAGTGGCTGAACCACCGCTTTCGCGAGCAAGCCCGCTCCCACACTGACCGGTCCCACACCAAGCTCGGTGTTTGCCGTTAAGCCAGCTCAGTACGCAGTTGGCGAGCCGCCGCAACCATATGGATCAACGCCGCCTCGGTCTCAGGCCAGCCGCGGGTCTTCAGGCCGCAGTCGGGGTTGACCCACAGCCGTTCGGCAGGAATGCGCCGGGCAGCCTTGCGCAACAGGTTGGCCATTTCCGAGACCTCCGGTACCCGTGGCGAGTGGATGTCGTAGACGCCCGGGCCGATGTCATTCGGGTAAGCGAAGGCTTCGAACGCGTCCAACAACTCCATATCCGAACGTGAGGTCTCGATGGTAATCACATCGGCATCCATCGCCGCGATGGACTCGATCACATCGTTGAATTCGCTGTAGCACATATGGGTGTGGATCTGGGTTTCGTCACGCACACCCGAAGCGCACAGGCGAAATACTTCGGTGGCCCAGTCCAGGTAGTGTTGCCACTGGTCCCGGCGCAGGGGCAAACCTTCACGAAACGCCGCTTCATCGATCTGTACGATCTTGATGCCAGCCGCTTCCAGGTCCACCACTTCGTCGCGAATCGCCAGCGCCAGTTGCCGGGCCTGCACTTCGCGGCTCACATCTTCACGGGGGAATGACCACATCAGCATGGTCACCGGGCCGGTCAGCATGCCTTTCATCACCTTGTCGGTCAGGCCTTGTGCGTAGCGGATCCACTCCACGGTCATGGCTTTCGGGCGGCTCAGGTCGCCGAAGATCACCGCCGGTTTCACACAGCGCGAACCGTAGCTCTGCACCCAACCAAAGCGGGTGAACACATAGCCGTCCAGTTGTTCGGCAAAATACTCAACCATGTCGTTACGTTCAGCTTCGCCGTGCACCAGCACGTCCAGGCCGAGGTTTTCCTGCACTTCAACGGCGTGTTTGATCTCACTGTGCATTGCCTCGACATATTCGGCTTCGCTCAACTTGCCAGCCTTGAACGACTGGCGTGCCAGGCGGATCGACGCGGTCTGCGGGAACGAGCCAATGGTGGTGGTCGGGAACAGCGGCAGGTCGAGGCCGGCGCGCTGCTTGGCGATACGCTGGGCAAACAGCGACTGGCGCTGGCTGTCCTTGGTGGTGATGGCGGCAACGCGCGCTTGTACAGCCGGTTTGTGGATACGCGGCGAGGCAGCACGGGCGGCCTGCACGGCACGGCTTTGGGCCAAGGCCGCCAGCACCTTCGCGGCTTCTGGCTGGTTGATGGCCTGGGTCAGCACGGCCACTTCTTCGCACTTCTGCACGGCGAAGGCCAGCCAGCTTTTCAGCTCGGCATCCAGCTTGTCTTCACGCCCCAGGTCCACCGGGCTATGCAGCAACGAGCATGAAGGCGCGACCCACAAGCGATCACCCAGGCGTTCATGGGCATGCTGCAAGGTGGCCAAGGCATTTTCCAGGTCGCAACGCCACACGTTACGCCCGTTGACCACACCCAGGGACAGCACTTTATAGGCCGGCAGACGATCGAGAATCGTCGGGTACTGTTCAGGTGCACGCACCAGGTCAATGTGCAAGCCATCGACCGGCAAGTTGGCCGCCAGGCCGAGGTTCTCTTCCAGGCCCCCAAAGTAAGTGGCGACCAGTTTTTTCAACGGATCACGCTGGATCAGGTTGTAGGCGCGCTCAAACGCATTTTTCCAGTCTTGAGGCAGGTCAAGCACCAGGATCGGCTCATCGATCTGTACCCACTCCACGCCCAGGTCCGCCAGGCGCTGGAAGATCTGGCCGTACAGCGGTAGTAGGCGGTCGAGCAGTTCGAGCTTGTCGAAGTCGCCGCCCTTGGCCTTGCCCAGCCACAGGTAAGTCAACGGCCCGATCACCACCGGCTTGACGGTGTGCCCCAGGTCGCGGGCCTCTTTGACTTCTTCGAACAACTGGTCCCAGCCCAGGTGAAACTGCTGGTCGACGCTGAATTCAGGTACCAGGTAGTGATAGTTGGTGTCGAACCACTTGGTCATTTCCTGGGCATGGGCACCGCCGCAGCAGCTGTCGCTGACACCACGGGCCATGCCGAACAAGGTCTGCAACGTGGCTTTGCCATCAGCCGGGCGGAAACGCTCGGGGATCACGCCGAACATCAGCGAGTGAGTCAGTACCTGGTCGTACCAGGCAAAATCCCCAGCGGGCAGCAGCTCGATGCCCGCCTGTTTCTGCAAGTCCCAGTGGGTCTTGCGCAGCTCACGGCCTACGGCACGCAGGCCGGCTTCGTCCAGCTCGCCCTTCCAAAACGCTTCCTGCGCTTTTTTCAGTTCACGATCGCGTCCAATGCGCGGAAATCCAAGGGAATGAGCGACTGCCATGACAAAAAACTCCAATGTGTTGGGATGGGAGCTATTGTCGGCAGCAGGTCATCGTGAGACAAACTCATTTTATTTTTGATGATCACGAAATTTATTCATGATTGGCGCACAGTGCTTTTCAAGCAGGCTTGTGAGCCTGACGGAAATCCCACCAACTGAGGGTGGCCGGTTTTTTCCTGACCACAGGTGGGTAGAGCGAGCGAATAAAGTTGATGTCACCCTCAGAGAGCTCGTTGTTATCCGCGATGGCGTTTCCACCATTGAGCAAGGATGAATCAAAACCGTAGTGCATGATGGATTGGCGATCATAATCAGAGGTAACTACATCGTTAACCAAGGGCTCAAAGTTCAACTTCACTTCTTCCGCTCCGCCTTTATCTGCGTAGTCTTTATTAACTTCCAACCAGTCAATATCCAAATCATTGTTCTCGTGCTGATGCTCATGCTGCAACCCCAGAACATGGCCAAATTCATGCTGGATCGTACCGGCGTTAAAAGCATTGAGACCATTCTTGAAACCGATGACCGTTGTAGGTTCTTCGGCTGGCACATCGAGCGCATGGAAACCCACGTACGAATGCCCCCCTGAAATGTCGTTGTTTGCAGCAATCCTGATATCCCCATCGGCGTCGTCTGTGAACTCAAATGTCAGATTGACGTGAGGCGCCCATTTATTAATGTTGGCTTTTGTGAACGTTTCTTGCTCGTTGGTCATACCCATCAGGGAAATTCTTATGACCGAATGTTGTGGCCACAACGCCGAAGTTGATGCTACCCCGCGCTTTTGCCTGGACAGTGCAGAGGCCTCCCGGTTGTCCGTTTGCTCGGCGCTATCGTTGGGTGAATAACTCAGTGGGTAGGCACTTGAGTAAGCGTTCAGGTTAACTGTCACAGTAGTATCCCCAGCAATGATGTATTCCCCAGTACGTCGTACTTCAGCACCATAGGTTCCACAGGTGCTATGACAGCAGTTTACGAGCGTGCACAACACCCAGGATCAGCGCCAGAAGCTGACTCACCGCCGCCAGCAATTGCGCCACCATCGCCGCAAAGCCGGCGCCTACAAAAAAGTAACGGGGATGGCGTATCAATGGCCCCAACCTGCAAATTCCGCTGACTAACCTTTCGATCCTGACGAAGTGCGGGCACAATGCCTGTCCTTTTTTGGCAGGCTCCGCCACAGGCTCTGAAAAATGATCAAAACGCCGTATTACCTCATCGACAAACAGAAGCTTCTGGTCAACATGCAGAAGATCGCCTACGTGCGCGAACAGTCCGGCGCCAAGGCGTTGCTGGCACTCAAGTGCTTTGGCACCTGGTCGGTGTTTGACCTGATGCAGCAGTACATGGACGGCACCACGTCCTCGTCGCTGTACGAGCTCAAGCTCGGTCGCCAGAAGTTCGAAGGCGAGACCCATGCCTACAGCGTGGCCTGGGCCGACGATGAAATCGACGAAATGCTCGATAACTGCGACAAGATCATCTTCAACTCCATCGGTCAGTTGCAGCGCTTTGCCCAGAAATCCGAAGGCAAGACCCGCGGCCTGCGCGTCAACCCGCAAGTGAGCAGCTCCGACTACCTGCTGGCCGACCCGGCGCGCCCGTTCAGCCGCCTGGGCGAGTGGGACCCGGTGAAGATCGAAGGCGTGATCGACCAGATCACAGGCTTCATGTTCCACAACAACTGTGAGAACGGTGATTTCGAGCTGTTCGACAAGATGCTGTGCACCATCGAAGAACGCTTCGGCCACCTGCTGCATAAAGTGCAGTGGGTCAGCCTGGGCGGCGGCATCCACTTCACCGGCGAAGGCTATGCCATCGACGCATTCTGCGCACGGCTCAAGGCCTTCGCGCAGACCTACGGCGTACAGGTTTACCTGGAGCCCGGGGAAGCGGCGATCACCAACAGTGCTTCCCTGGAAGTCACCGTGCTCGACACCCTCTACAACGGCAAGAACCTCGCCGTGGTAGACAGCTCCATCGAAGCCCACCTGCTGGACCTGCTGATCTATCGCCTCAACGCCAAACTGGCGCCGAGCGATGGCGAACACACCTACATGGTGTGCGGCAAATCCTGCCTGGCCGGGGACATCTTCGGTGAATACCAATTCGATCGTCCGCTGGCCATCGGCGATCGGCTGTCGTTCATCGACACCGCAGGCTACACCATGGTCAAGAAAAACTGGTTCAACGGCCTGAAAATGCCGTCCATCGTAGTGAAACAACTCGACGGTACAGTCGAAGTGGTTCGTGAATTTGGCTTCGAAGATTACCTGTCCAGCCTGTCCTGAGCTGGCAGATAAAGGAGAGATAAAGCAATTGAAAAAGAACGTTCTTATCATTGGTGCAGGAGGTGTCGCCAAGGTGGTGGCCCACAAGTGCGCGCAGCACAACGACGAACTCGGTCGGATTGCTATCGCGTCGCGCAACATCTCCAAATGCCAGGCCATCATCGCAAGCGTCAAGGCCAAGGGTAGCCTCAAGGTACCCGCCCAGATCCAGGCCTTCGCGCTGAACGCCCTGGACGTGGAAGCGACCAAGGCACTGATCCGCGAAACCGAATCGCAGATCGTCATCAACGTCGGCTCCGCCTTCCTCAACATGTCGGTACTGCGTGCCTGCATCGATACCGGCGTGGCTTACCTGGACACCGCCATCCACGAAGAGCCGGGCAAGGTCTGCGAGACCCCGCCGTGGTACGGCAACTACGAGTGGAACCACCTGGAGGAATGCAAGCAGAAGAACATCACTGCGATCCTCGGTGTTGGTTTTGACCCAGGGGTGGTCAACGCCTATGCGGCGCTGGCACAACAACAGCATTTTGACCGCATTGATTCGATCGACATTCTCGACGTCAATGCCGGCAGCCACGGCAAATATTTCGCCACCAATTTCGACCCGGAAATCAACTTCCGCGAGTTCACCGGACAGGTGTGGAGCTGGCAGGACAGCCAGTGGACCAGCAACACCATGTTCGAAGTCAAACGTACCGACGACCTGCCGGTGGTCGGTTCGCAGAACCTGTACCTGACCGGTCACGATGAAGTGCACTCGTTGTCGAAAAACCTCGACGTGCCCAACGTGCGGTTCTGGATGAGCTTCGGCGAGCACTACATCAATGTGTTCACCGTGCTGAAAAACCTCGGCCTGCTCTCCGAGAAGCCGGTCACCACCGCCGAAGGCCTGGAAGTGGTGCCATTGAAACTGGTCAAGGCCGTGCTGCCTGACCCGTCGTCGCTGGCACCGGGCTATACCGGCAAGACCTGCATCGGCGACCTGGTCAAGGGCACCAAGGATGGCCAGCCGCGTGAGCTGTTCATCTATAACGTGGCCTGCCATGAAGAAGCCTTTGCCGAGACCGACAGCCAGGGCATCTCCTACACCGCCGGCGTGCCGCCTGTAGCCGCAGCGCTGCTGGTTGCCCGTGGCGAGTGGGACGTGCAACGCATGGCCAACGTCGAAGAACTGCCAGCCGAGCCGTTCCTCAAGGCGCTGGACGTGATGGGCCTGCCGACCCGTATCAAGGACGAGAAAGGCGACCGCGCCTGGGATGCTATCGCCTGATAGCGTCTTGTTCCTCGGATCACTCCCACGTCCTGTGGGAGTGATCAAAAACCCCTGTAGGGGTTATCGATCCCCAGCCTTTTTTATTCTTTTCTTTGACCAGATACCGTTCTGTACCTAGCCTTGTCCGTTTAGGCGAGAAAGGAAGTCCGCGCACGCTCTCCCACGTGGCCGCCGGTCACGGATACACCATGTACGAAAGGAGTCGTCCATGAACATCGATACAACCACAAACGGCCTGACAGTGCGCCTGGCTGGATTGATCTACAGCGCCTGCTGTTATTTGATATTCCTCCTCACCTTCCTCTACCTGATTGGCTTTATTGGCCGCGTGGTCGTGCCCAAAAACATAGACAATGGCATTGTCATCAACGGCTGGTGGGCCGCGCTGATCAACCTGTCGCTGCTGCTCCTGTTTGCGCTGCAGCACACGGTGATGGCGCGTCAAGGTTTCAAGTCCTGGCTGACCCGCTACATTCCCACAGCCGTTGAACGCTCGACCTACGTGCTGCTCAGCAGCCTGGTGTTGATGCTGATGTTCTGGCTCTGGCAACCGATGCCCGCGCCGGTATGGACAGTGGAAGCCAGCCTGCTGCGAGTGATAGTGAGCGCAATATTCTGGCTGGGCTGGGGGCTGGTCCTGGTGGCCACGCTACTGATCAGCCATTTCGAGCTGTTTGGCCTCAGGCAGGCCATCGACCGCTACCGAAACGCTGCCCCCCGCGCCCATGCCTTTAAAACGCCAGGGCCCTACAAGCGGGTGCGCCATCCGTTGTACCTGGGTTTTTTGATTGTGTTCTGGGCGACACCGGACATGAGCGCCGGCCGGCTGCTCTTTGCGCTGGGGATGTCGGCCTACCTGTTTATCGGCGCCCACTTTGAGGAACGGGACCTGGTTGCGCTCTTTGGCCAACAGTACCGGTGTTATCAGAAGAGCGTTGGCATGGTACTGCCGAAGTTTGGCTCTGGTATTGGTGGCAAAAAACGCTGAAGGGCCAGACGTTTCCCACACCTGTTTCAGGTTGTCCCTCGGACGGGCGCTGACTAACCTTCCCGACGCCGCTGCCAAATCAGCGGCCGGATTTGACCGTCCGCGTGAACCAGTGCGCCAAAGCGCCCAAGACCTATTTCAGGCGTTTTTTTTATGCTTGAGGTATCGTGTCGCGGCAGTTGTGCGCGGGATACCTTCGGGTATGCCGGATCACTGGTTCCGGTCGGTCAACCCGCGTACAGCTGCCACCCTATTCGTTTGACCGCGAATGGTGGCAGCTCCACCTACCAGGAGCTTCACCATGATCAAACACAGCCCCAATCCCCCACCCAGCTACGATGCCAGCCGGCTTCGTGATGCCGCCTATCGTGCGATCAACCACTATCTACAGCCCGCCTCCCCAGCCCCAACCGCTGCCCCCAGCGACCCGGTGTTAGCGGGATTATTCAGCGTGCGCACTGACTTGGACGCCGAAACCCTGCTGGTCAATGCCGCACAAGACCTGGCCTCGATCAATGTGCTTGCCACTCACCTGGCCTTTGAAGTCGACGGCACCTCCCGCAGCATGGCGCTGGGTATCTGCCGGATGCTCGACGGCGTGCAGATGCTGGTCGACAAGGCACTGGACAGCTGCGCACAACCGGCCCTCTAACACCGTAATGCCGTGTAGGAGCAAGCTTGCCCGCGAAAAACCTGAGAGCGCCGCGCTTACCCCGCCAACACGCGTGATCGGTGACGTCTTTCGCGAGCAAGCTCGCTCCTACAATTACCGATTGTTGCAGCCGTACTCGCACAAAAGGTAGTATTGAGAACGATTCACAATACCACCCTGAGAAAGTCGTCCCGTGCAATCACCTCCAATCCGCAAGCTGGGCTTCTTTTTCAACGACCATCACCGGTGGCTGCTGCAACATATCCAGCATCGCGTGCGTAACCACGCCGACGCCGAAGATACCGCCGCCGATACCTTTTGCCAGATGCTCGCCGCCCGGGTCGACCCCGACAGCATTGAGCAGCCACGGGCCTATCTCTCGACTATCGCCCGCCGGCTGATCTTTGACCGTTATCGCCGCAGCCGCCTGGAAACCGCTTACCTGGAGCGCCTGGCCGCAGCGCCCGAAGCCTTGGCGCCCTCCCCCGAAGACCAGTTGCAACTGATCCAGGCCCTGGTGGCGATCGACCGTGCCCTCGATGGCTTGCCGCTGATCGTCAAGGCCACGTTCCTTTACAGCCAGCTCGACGGCATGAGCTACGTGGCAATTGCGCGCAAGCTGCAATTGTCCGAGCGCACCGTTAGCCGCTACATGAAACAGGCCCTGCGCCAGTGCTACCTGGCCGAGATGGCCCCATGAGCAAGACCCGCCTGGACCCGGTCAGCGAACAGGCCATCGACTGGATGGTGCGCCTGCGCGCCGGTAAACCGGATGCGTTGCTACAGGAGCGTTTCAATGCCTGGCTGGGCATGGACCCCGCCCACGCGCAGGCCTGGACCCGTTTGCAGGAACGCCTGGGCGGATCGTGGAACACCTTGCGCAGCCTCGATAAACGCCTGCCCGGCGAAGCACGCCAGGTGCTATTGCAACCCCAGGGCTCACGCCGTGAAGTGCTGCGCGCCATCGCGGGCCTGGGGCTGCTCGGTGGCGGCCTGTGGCTGGCGGCACGCAGCCCGCTGGGTGACAACCTGCTGGCCGACCTGCACACCGGGCGCGGCCAGCGCCAGACGTTCACTTTGCTCGATGGCAGTGTGTTGAGCCTCAATGCTGGCAGCGCGGTGGACCTGCAATTCAATGAGCACCAGCGCCTGATCATCCTGCGCCAGGGTGAGCTGGTGATTCAGGTGGCAGCCGATCCGCAAAGGCCGTTGCGGGTGCGCACCGCCCAAGGCAGCATCCAAGCGTTGGGCACGCGGTTCCTGGTCACTCAGCAAGCAGATGCCACACGCGTGGTAGTGCTGGAACACTCGGTGCTGGCCACACTGCCCGATGGTACCCAACGCACCGTACAGCAAGGCCAGTCGGTATTGCTTTATGCCGACCGGATCGAGCCGGTGGCGGGCGACCAACGCTACCGTGCCGACTGGCTCGACGGCCACCTCAGCGTACTGGACGACTCCCTGGAACAGGTGGTCAACGCCCTGCGCCCCTATAACCGGGGCTTTGTGCGGGTCGATCCACAGGTTCGCCAATTGCGCGTGCAAGGTGTATTCCCGCTCAACGCCCCCCATCGCGCCCTCGATGCACTGGCTGAAACCCTGCCGATCCGGGTCGATCACTACAGCCCATGGCTGACCCTGATTCGCCCCCGATAACCCGGACCAACGTTTTTTATGCAAATCACTCTTATTTGTGTCCGGTTTTCATTTCTCGGCCCACCTATCTCCTGACACGTCCACACCTTCAGGAGAATGCTGTGCTCAACCCTTGGCCCCATGCCCTTTCTGTCGCCGTTGCCCTGGCAACCCTGGCGAGCCCTGCCCTGGTACAGGCCCAAAGCCTGTCTTTCAATCTGCCGGCCGGCCCGCTGGCCCAAACGCTGAACGCCATTGCCAGCCAGAGCGGGCGGATTGTGTCCCTGGACCCGGTGTTGGTGCAGGGCAAACAGGCCCAGGCGGTGAGTGGCCAGATGCCGGCCGAACGGGCCATGGACCGTGCGCTGGCGGGCAGCGGCTTGCAGTTGCGGGTGACCGGGCAAGGTAATTTCAGCGTCGAGCCTGCCGCCGACAGCGGCGCCGCGCTGCAACTGGGCGTGACGTCCATTGCCGCCCACAGCATCGACCCCACTATCACTGAAGACTCCGGCTCCTACGCCGCACGGGCCGTGACTATCGGCAAGGGCACCCACACCCTCAAGGAAATCCCCCAGTCGATCACGGTGATGACCCGCAAACAAATGGATGACCAGGGCCTGGTCGACCTCAAGGACGCCGTCAACCAGACCACCGGCCTGGTGGGCGTGCAAGGGGTGGGCAAAGGCATGATCATCACCTCCCGAGGCTTCCAGATCGACGACTGGCAATACGACGGCGTGCCGATCCCGCGCAATACCTATGCCCTGGGCAACTGGGCGACCCAGGACCTGATTTTCTTCGACCGCCTGGAAGTGCTGCGCGGCGCCTCCGGCCTGCTGCAGGGCACCGGCAGCCCCGGTGGCGCGATCAACCTGGTGCGCAAGCGCGGGCAAGCGGCACCCACCGTCGCCCTCACCGCCAAGGCCGGTAGTTGGGACCACTACGGCCTGCAACTGGACGCCGGCGGCCCGCTGAACCAGAGCGGCACGGTCCGTGGGCGGATGGTGGCGGATGAAGACCAGAGCGATTCATTCATCGACTACGAATGGAGCAAGACCCACTCGTTGTACGGCGCCCTGGACTTCGACCTGCAGGAAGACACCACCCTGGGCCTGGCCGTCAGCCGCACCAACGCCGAGTCGCGGCCCATGCTGCGCGGCCTGCCACGCTATGCCAGCGGCAAGTCGATCGACCTGTCACGTTCGACCTTCACCGGCTCACGCTGGAACCACTCGCAGATCGACGTCACCACCCTGTATGCCGACCTGGAGCACCGCTTCAACGACGACTGGAAGTTCAAGGTCGGCGCGGTGCGCATGAAGGAAGAAAACACCTCGACCCACCAGCGCGTGCAGACCAACAACGAAGGCATTGAAGCCGACGGCAGCGGCGTGTCATACGCCGACTGGTACACCGATTTCGACGGCACCAAGATCGGCCTGGACACCCACCTCACCGGGCGTTTCGAGGCGCTGTCCATGGCGCAGGAAATTACCCTGGGCGGCAACTACTCCAAGTACACCACCAACGACATCATTGCGCGGACGTTCAACGACAGCGCCGACAACATCTTCGACATCAATAACCATCGCCCCGAAGTCACCTACGAAAGCCTGATGAATACGCCCGGCGGCCGGGCGACGCCAAGCAAGTACGACATCCGCCAGAAAGGCCTGTATGGCAGCTGGCGCGTCAAGCCGATCGATCCGTTGACCCTGGTGCTCGGCGCCCGTGTCAGTTGGTATGACTACAGCTACACCTCCTCGGGCATCACGGCGGTGACCCACGCCACCACCGTCAACAAGCCCAGTACCACTAACGAAACCGGCGAAGTCACGCCCTACGCCGGGATCGTCTACGACCTGAGCCGCGAGTGGGCGGTGTACGCCAGCTATACCGATGTGTTCGAGCCACAGACCCAACGCGACCTCAGTGGCGCGGTGGTCAAGCCGGTGATTGGCAGCAACTACGAAGTCGGCCTCAAGGGTGAATTGCTGGACGGACGGGTCAATACGTCGCTGGCGTTGTTCCGCTATGACCAGGAAAACCGTGCGATCACCGATTATTCCCTGGGCGAAATCTGCGGCGGCACTTACTGCGCAACGGGTTCTGGCAAGGTCCGCAGCCAGGGCCTTGAAGCCGAGATCAGCGGTGAAGTGCTGAGCGGCCTGCAACTGTTTGCCGGCTATACCTACAACACCACCAAGTACCTTGAGGATCGCGACAACAAAGGCCGGGTGTTCAGCCAGTGGACGCCCAAGCATATGTTGCGGGTGTGGAGCGACTACCAGTTCAGCGGCGACTGGAGCAAGGTCAGCGCCGGATTGGGCTTCACCACCCAGAGCCATACCCTGGGGTATGAATACACCTATGACGTGGCGGGCTACACGGTCTGGAATGCCCGACTGGCTTACCAGATGACCCCAGAAGTGGGGTTGGCAGTCAATGCCAACAACCTGTTCGACAAGACCTACTACGCATCCGGGTACAACCAGTTGAATGGCAACAACTTCTACGGTGACCCGCGCAATGTGATGTTCAGCGTCAAATACACCCCGCAGTTCTGACACGCTCTCTAGCGCCTGTGCCGCCGTCATCGCAGCCTCGCTGAAGCTCGACAGCTCCCACAGGGATTGGTGGCAGGTCCGGGATTTTGGCCGCGACATGGATCAAGTGTGGGAGCTGGCTGCGATTGCGGTGGGTCAAGACAGCGTGCGTTGCAGCGCCTTTTTCCAGGCGCTGTAGTGCGCCTCCATCGATGCTCCGTTGTCCGGCTCAAACCGCTCGCGCTGGCGCTCCAATTGCGCCAGTGCCTGGTCGTCGGCCCATACTCCCAGCGCCTTGCCCGCCAGATGAGCTGCGCCCAGAGCCGAGACTTCCGGTGACAGGCTGCGCACCACCGGGCATTGCAACAGGTTGGCAAGGAACTGCATCAGCCAGCGATTGCGCGTGACGCCACCGTCGACCCACAACTCCTTCAGTGGGCTGCCGATGTCTTGCGCCATGGCATCAAATACATCGCGGATCTGATAACCGATGGACTCCAGCGCCGCCCGCAGGATATGCGCCCCGCACGTCGCCTCGGTCAGCCCGCAGATCAACCCTCGCGCGTCAGCTTGCCAATGCGGTGCGCCCAGCCCCGATAACGCCGGGACAAAGTACACACCACCGTTATCCGGCAGTTGCGCCGCCTGTTCGGTCAACTGGTCCAGGGACTCCCCCGCCACCAGCCGCGAGGCCCACTGCACGGCCGCGCCAGTGTGGACGATATTGCCCTCCATCGCGTAAGTCGCTGCCACGCCGTCGTGCCAGGCCAGGGTGGTGGACAAGCCGTGGGTCGAGGCCAGCGGCCCGCTCATGGGGGTCATTAACGAAGAACCGGTGCCCAGGGTGGCCTTGACCAGCCCCGGCACAAAACCGCCCTGCCCGTAGAGTGCGGCGTGGGAGTCGCCAATCATCGACATCACCGGGATACCCGCCGGCAGTCGACCAAAGGCTACCGTCTGGGCAAAAAAACCGGCGCTGGCCTGGATCGTCGGCAGTGCCGCCAGCGGGATGGCAAACAAGGCCAGCAGCTCTTCGTCCCAACGGCAGGTGTGCAGGTTGAACAGTTGGGTGCGTGCAGCATTGGAGTAGTCGGTGGCAAATACCTGGCCGCCACTGAGCTTGTACAACAGCCAACTGTCGACGGTACCCAGGCAGATTTCACCAGTCGCCGCACGGGCATGGCCATTTTCCAGGTGGTCGAGAATCCAGCGCATTTTCCCCGCAGAAAACATCGGGTCCAGCGCCAGCCCGGTCTTCTCCAGGATGCTCGCTTCATGCCCCTGGGCGTGCAACTGCGCGCACAACGGCGTCGAACGCCGGCATTGCCAACTGATGCACGGCGACAGTAACTCACCACTATTGCGATCCCAGGCCACCACCGATTCGCGCTGGTTACTGATAGCCATGGCGGTGATCGGCCGGTCAACCTGGGCCAGGCATTGATCAATCGCCGCCAGGGTACTCTCCCAGATCTGTTGCGGGTCCTGCTCGGAAAAACCGTCCTGGGGATGGCTCAGGCTCAAGGGCCGCGAGCCCCGGGCAATCACCTGCCCCAGCTCGTTGACCAGCACCGCCTTGGCATTGCTGGTGCCCTCGTCAATCGCCAGGATCAGTGGAGTCGTTTCGTTCATGGGCATCACCGCAACCGAGTGGCAGCCGCCACAATCCCAGCCGCGTCGATGCAATGCAAGGCGCGTGTCGGTTCGCGGGCGCCGGCGGCGGCGTACTCACCATCCCCAATGCCCAGGCGAATCAATGGCACGCCCAGCCCGGCCTCGGCCAGCACTTCGGCCACCAGGCTGCCGACGCCGCCGTTGATATTGTGTTCTTCCACGCTGATCACCCCACGCGTGCCACTGAGCACATTGAGCAAGACATCGCGCTGCAACGGCCGGATCGAGGACAGGTTGATCACCTGGGCCTCAATCCCCTGCTCGGCCAAACGTGCCGCCGCGTCCACCGCCTCATGCACCACTGACCCCAAGGCGACAATGCTCAGGTCCGCGCCCTGGCGCAACACATCGACCTGCCCCGGTACAAAACGGTATTGCGCACCATGCACATCGGGCAGCGCCTTGCCGTCCAGACGGATATACACCGGGCCCTGGTAACGCAGAGCGTAATCAACAATTTGCCGGCACTCGATGGCGTCGGCCGGAGCAAATATCTGCACATTGCCAAAGCCGCGCATCACCGAAATATCGTCCAGGCTGTGATGGGTGCTGGCCAGCGGGCCGTAGCTGGTGCCGGCATTGAGGCCGAACATCTTTACATTGGCCTGGTTGTAGCAGACATCCACCTTGATCTGCTCATTGGCCCGCGAGATCAGAAATGGCGCCGCATTGCAGGTGGCCGCAATCTTACCTCCCAGCGCCAGCCCGGCAGCGACGCTGACCAGCGACTGCTCGGCAATCCCGACATTGATCACGCGCTCGGGAAAACGCTGCATGAAGGGGCCGATCTTCGCCGTGGAGGTCGAGTCGCTGACCACAGGGACTACATCGAGGCCGGCATCCACCGCCGCCATGAAAGCCTCAACCATGACGCTCGCCAAATGTTCACTCGCCATGACTCAACTCCTCCAGTGCTGCGTTGATTTCATCACCCTTGGGCACGCGGTGGTGCCATTCGGGACGGGCTTCGATAAACGACACGCCCTTGCCCTTGATGGTGTGGGCGATCAGCACCTGCGGCGCGCCATGGCGGGTTTGCATGCGTTCCAGGGAGTCGATCAGTTGCGCCACGTCGTTACCGTCGCACTCGCTGACACTAAAGCCGAAGGCGGCCCATTTCACGTCCAGCGGGTCCAGCGGCATGATCTCGGCGGTCAGCCCGGCCAGTTGCAGCTTGTTCTTGTCGACGATCACAAACAGGTTGTCGAGGCCATACTTGGCCGCCGCCATCGCCGCTTCCCAGTTCGAACCTTCGGCCAGCTCACCGTCGCCGGTCAGCACATAGATGCGCTTTGGGCTGCCGGACATTTTCGCCGCCAGCGCCAGGCCCACAGCCACGGGCAAGCCATGGCCGAGGGCGCCGGTATTGAGTTCGATGCCTGGGGTTTTCTGGCGCACAGGGTGGCCCGGCAGGTGGGAGTTGAAATGCTGATAGGTCCCCAGCCATTGCTCTGGAATGTAGCCAGCCTGGGCCAGGCAGCAATACAAGCCACCGACGCCGTGGCCTTTGCTCTGGATGTAGATATCGCGCTCGGGATCTTCAGTACGCTCCGGGCCTGCGTTGAGGATGCGAAAGTACAAGGTGGCAAGGATGTCGGTTTCCGAGAGATCGGCACCGGTATGGCCGCCCGCTGGCGAGTCGGCGTTCAGGCGGATGATATTGCGCCGGATCAGGCGAGCCTGTTCCTTTATTTGCAGGGCGTCGTACTGGAAGGCATTCATGCAGCGGCTCCTGTGGGGCTGACCACGCGAGGTGAAAGTGTCCAAGGCTGCCTTTTGAATATTTATTCAGCCGTGACAATATATTTCTATTTAGGCGCCGTTCACGCGTCGGGTCAAGGGGCCGACTGGCTGAAAATCAAATAAATCGCTAAAAAAACCCTCGGACAGACGGTGAAAATCCCGCTGCAATCGCTCTGGTTCAAGGCTTACAGGGAGGTCTTGGCAGGTTGTACAAGCCCTCGAAGAAAATTAAAGCGCTTGACTTTACCCCCGTGGCACCGGAATCTGAATTAACAGTCAGGCATGCATATATATTCAGATGGCCATGACGACCTCCAAAAAAAATAAATCAGGAGAACCACGTGGACGCCAAAGCCTCGGTCCATCAGGCTGACCTCAAGCCCACCCGCCGCCCTCGGCTGGTCAAACTACTGCCCAGTAATATCGGCGGCCCGCTGATTGGCCTGGCCTTGCTGGTGCTGGTTTTCTCCTTCAGTTCCGAATTCTTCTTCTCCTTGCGCAATGGCCTGAACATTCTTGATCAGGTTACGGTGTTGGGCATCCTCGCCATTGGCATGACCGCCGTGATCGTCATCGGCGGTATCGACCTCTCGGTGGGTTCGGTACTGGCGTTCTCGATGATGATGCTCGGCTGGTTGTATCAGGATCAGGCCGTGCCGCTGGGCTTTGCCATCCCGATCTCGATTGCCACGGGCATGCTCGCCGGGCTGGTGTCCGGCGCATTGATCACCTACGCCAAGCTACCGCCATTCATTGCCACGCTGACCATGATGTCGGTGGCTCGCGGGCTGGCCAACATCCTCACGCAAGGGCGGCAGATCGTCGGCTACCCGGAATGGTTTACCAACCTGGCGACCGTGCGCCATTTCGGCTTCCTCTCGGCCACCGTCGGGTTGTTCCTGGTGATGCTGGTAGTGGCCTGGGTGTTCCTGCGCTTTCGCGCGGGTGGCCGTAACCTCTATGCGATTGGTGGCAGCCCGGAAGTGGCGCGCCTGTCGGGGATCAAGGTGCGGGCGATTACCTTGTGGGTGTACGCCGTCAGCGGCGCCTTGGCCGGGATCGCTGCCGTGACCATGGCCGCCCGCCTCGACTCCTCGCAACCCAGCGCCGGCCTGACCCTGGAACTGGACGCCATCGCCGCCGTGGTGATTGGCGGAGCCAGCCTCAGCGGCGGCGTCGGCAGTGTCGGTGGCACCCTGGTGGGTGTGCTGATCATCGGCGTGCTGCGCAACGGCCTCAACCTGCTGGGGGTTTCCCCGTTCATTCAACAAGTGGTGATTGGTGTGGTGATTGCGCTGGCCGTGACCATCGACACCCTGCGCCGCCGTTCCAGTACCGCCCGTTAAACCTGTCCGCCAGTTGACACCCTCCAACAATAAAACCAGGAGTCACCGACATGTTCATCACCAAGAAACTGCTGCTTGCCACTGCCTTTGCCGCCGCGACACTGGGCAGCGTCGGCACCACCTGGGCCAAGGACCTGACCATCGGCCTGGCCGTGGCCAATCTGCAAGCCGACTTCTTCAACCAGATCAAACAATCGGTGGAAGCCGAGGGCAAGGCCAAGGGGATCAAGGTGATCACCGTCGATGCCCAGGGCAACTCCTCGACCCAGGTCAGCCAGATTGAAGACCTGATCACCCGCCAGATCGACGTGCTCATCTACATCCCCGCCGGTGCCACGGCTGCCGGTGTGCCGGTCAAAGCCGCCAAGGCTGCGGGTATCCCGGTGATCGCCGTGGACCGCAATGCACCTGACGCACCGGGCGATACCTTTATTGCCAGCGACAGCGTGGCCGGGGCCAAGGCGCTCGCCGAGTACGTGGGCAAAGTCACCGAGGGCAAGGGCCGCATTGCGATCCTCCAGGGCCAGTTGGGTACGACCCCGGAAAACGATCGGGCCAAGGGTTTTGCCGAAGGTCTCAAAGCGTTCCCCGAACTCACAGTGGTCGCCGAACAGCCGGCCGAATGGGCCCAGGACAAAGGCTTCGCCGTGGCCCAGGACCTGCTCCAGCGCGACCCGAACATCACCGTATTCTTCGGGCGGGCCGATGCCATGGCACTGGGCGCCGCGCAGGCGGTAAAAGTCGGCAATCTCGACCATAAGGTGGTCGTGGTGGGGTTTGACGGCGATGTCGCCGGTCTCAAGGCCGTGCAAAACGGTGTACTCAACGCAACCATGACCCAACAGACGCAAAAAATGGGACGCCTGGCCGTGGCCTCGGCGATCGACCTCAAGGCCGGCAAGGCGGTGCCCAAGGAACAACTGCTGGAAACCGTGTTGACCACCAAGGACAACGTCGCGCCTTTCCTGCAACAACACCCTTGAGCCCTGGAGTTCGCCATGCAAGCCGCACTGGATAACCGTCACCCCCAACCGGACGCCGTACTGTGCCTGCGCGATATCGGCAAGGCCTACGGCCCGGTGCAGGTGCTGTCGCAGATCAATGTCGATATCCGTCCCGGCGAAGTGCTGGCCTTGCTGGGCGAGAACGGCGCCGGCAAGTCCACCTTGTCGTCGATCATTGCCGGTGTGGTGCAACCCGATGCTGGCGGTTCGATGACCTGGCAGGGCCAGCCCTATGCGCCCGCCTCCCCCGGCGCGGCGCTGGGGGTTGGCATCGGCCTGATCCACCAGGAAATCCGCCTGCTGGCGCAACTGTCGATTGCCGAGAATATCTTTGTCGGCCGCCTGCCCATGCGTTTTGGCCGGGTGGACCGTGAATACATCGAAGCCCAGGCGCAGATTCAGTTGCAACGCCTGGGCCTGAATGTCCCGGCATCCCGCAAGGTCGAAGGCTTGAGCGTCGCCGCCCAGCAACTGGTGGAGATCGCCAAGGCCCTGACCCTCAAGGCGCGGCTGCTGATCCTCGATGAACCAACGGCGGCCCTGGGCGGTGAGGAAACCGAGTTGCTGTTCCAGCAGGTCGAACGGCTCAAGGCCGAAGGCGTTTCGTTCATTTACATCAGCCATCGCCTGGAAGAAATCGCACGCATCGCCGACCGCATCCTGGTGCTGCGCGATGGCCGGCAGATTGCCTTGCACGCCAGCGCCCAGGTGCCGGTGCGCGAGCTGGTCGAGCAAATGGTCGGGCGCAGCCTGGAGCGGATCTTCCCGACCCTGCATGCGCCAAAGGAACACGTGATGTTGCAGGTCAAGGACCTCAGTTGCCGCGAGTTTGCCTTGCACGGTATTGATTTCAGCGTGCGGGCCGGTGAGGTGTTCGGGATCGCCGGGGTGGTTGGCGCCGGGCGTACCGAGCTGGTGCGCGCCATCGCCGGCGCCGCCGAAGATATCCAGGGCCACTTGCAACTGGACGGCCAGGTTCGCCGCCTGCGCACCCCCTGCGAAGCGATCCAGGCCGGCGTGGTATTGGTACCCGAAGATCGCAAGCAGCAAGGGGTGGTGGTCGAGCATCGCATCGAGGACAACCTGGTGTATGGCAATACCGACCTGCTGGATAAAAGCGGTTGGGTCATCCCCAGTCGCCTGCGCGAATTTGCCCAGACGGCAGTAGCGCGCCTCGGCGTCAAAGGTGCGCCGCAGCAGCGGATTTCCAGCCTGTCGGGCGGCAACCAGCAGAAAGTGATCATCGCCAAATGGCTGGCGCGCAACCCCAAGGTGTTCATTCTCGATGAGCCGACCCGTGGCATCGACGTCGGCGCGCGGGCGGCGATCTATGAAGTCATCGCGGACCTGGCGGCCAAGGGCATGGCGGTGATTGTGGTCAGTTCCGACCTGGATGAAGTGCTGGGCTTGTCCCATCGAGTGATGGTGATGAGCCGCGGGCGGCAGATGGGGATATTGGCGCGTGGTGAAGCAACCCCCGTCTCGGTGATGGAGATGGCCACCGCCTGAACAACGCTGCCCCTTGTAGGAGCTGGCTTGCCAGCTCCCACATTTTGATCTCCATTGTTCTCACAAATACACACTGACTCGGAGTCCCCCCATGCAACTGTTCAGTCTCAAAGGCCAAGTTGCCTTCGTCACCGGTGCCGGCAGTGGCATCGGCCAGGCCATCGCGGTCGGCCTGGCTGAAGCCGGTGCCGATGTGGCCTGTTTCGACCTGCCCGGCAGCCCCGGTATGCGCAGCACCATCGAACGCATCGAGGCCCTTGGCCGTCGCGGCCTGGCCCTGGCTGGCACGGTCACCCGCCGTGATGAGCTGGACGCCGCTGTCGCCCGCACCGAGAAAGCCCTCGGCGAGTTGAGTGTGGCCGTCAACTGTGCCGGCATTGCCAATGCCCAGGCGGCCGAAGACCTGGAGCTGGAACGCTGGAAAACCACCCTGGATATCAACCTCACGGGGATCTTCCTCAGTTGCCAGGCCCAGGCCGCCGTGATGCTGCCACGAGGCAAGGGTGCCATCGTCAATATCGCCTCGATGTCCGGCAGCATCGTCAACCGCGGCCTGCTGCAAGCCCACTACAACACCTCCAAGGCCGGGGTGATTCACCTGAGCAAAAGCCTGGCGATGGAATGGGCCGACAAGGGCCTGCGGGTCAACTGCATCAGCCCCGGCTACACCGCCACGCCGATGAATTCGCGCCCTGAGGTCGCCGACCAGGTGAAGATTTTCGAACAGACCACCCCCATGGGCCGCATGGCCAGTGTGGAAGAAATGGTCGGCCCGGCGATTTTCCTGGTCAGCCAGGCATCGTCTTTCTGCACCGGTGTCGACCTGTTGGTCGATGGCGGTTTTGTCTGCTGGTAAGCCTTTGAAAAACAACCGTGGAGCCCGTGACATGTCGCAACGATTCAGCGGTAAAACCATCGTGATCACCGGCGCCTGCCGTGGCATCGGCGCCGGCATTGCCGAGCGCTTTGCCCAGGAAGGCGCCAACCTGGTGCTGGCCTCCAATGACCTGGAGCGCGTGACCTTCACCGCCGAGCAACTGGCCCGCGAATACACGGTCGAGGCCCTGGCAATGGCCATCGATGTCACCTGCGAAAGCGATATCGAAAAGCTCTATCACGATGCCCATGCACGCTTTGGCAGCATCGACGTGTCAGTGCAGAACGCCGGCATCATCACCATCGACCACTACGACAAAATGCCCCGCGCCGATTTCGACAAGGTGCTGCAAGTCAACACCACCGGGGTCTGGCTGGGTTGCCGGGAAGCGGCCAAGTACATGGTCAAGCAAGGCAGCGGGCGGTTGATCAACACCTCTTCCGGCCAGGGCCGCCAGGGTTTTATCTACACCCCGCACTACGCCGCGAGCAAAATGGGGGTGATCGGCATCACCCAAAGCCTGGCGCTGGAACTGGCGCGGCACAACATTACGGTCAACGCGTTCTGCCCTGGCATCATCGAAAGCGAGATGTGGGACTACAACGACCGCGTGTGGGGCGAAATCCTCAGCACCGACGAAAAGCGCTACGCCAAGGGCGAGTTGATGGCCGAATGGGTCAAGAACATCCCGTTGCGCCGCGCCGGCAAGCCTTCGGACGTCGCCGGCCTGGTGGCCTTCCTGGCCTCGGATGACGCCGCTTACCTGACCGGCCAGGCAATCAATATCGACGGTGGGCTGATCATGTCGTAACGAGCGGCGCCGGTTTGGTATCCTCACCGGCATTGTTGTTGTGCCCCTCACGATAAGGAACCTGAGGCCTTCATGAGCCAGATCGAAGAACAGCGCCTGATCACCAAGATCGCCAGCCTCTATTACGAGGAAGGGCTCAAGCAATCCGAGATTTCCGAACAGCTCGACTTGTCCCAGTCCTTTATCAGCCGCGCCCTGCGCCGGGCGCTGCAGGAAGGCGTGGTAAAAATCAGCGTAATGCGCCTGCAAGGCCTGCACCTGGAGCTGGAAAGCCAGTTGCAGCGCCGCTATGGCGTGCGCCGGGTAATCGTGGTCGAAGCCACGGAACCGGGCAACGATGAGAGCATCAAGCAAGCCATCGGCTCGGCCGCCGCACACTACCTGGAAACCAGCCTGTCGCCCCAGGACCATATCGGCATCTCATCGTGGAGCAGCACCATCCGTGCCATGGTTGGCCATCTGCATGTGCAGCCCGGCAAGCAAGGCGCCGAGGAAGTGGTGCAACTGCTCGGCGGCGTCGGCAACAAAGGCGCGTTCGAGGCCACCCTGCTGACCCAGCGCCTGGCCACCCTGCTCAACTGCCCGGCGTTCCTGCTGCCCTCGCAAAGCATCGAGCAATCGGTGGAGAGCAAGCAGCGCATCATCGAGATGGAAGAGGTCAAGGAAGTCCTCAACCGCTTCGACAGCATCACCCTGGCGATTGTCGGCATCGGTGACCTGGAACCCTCGCAACTGCTGCGCAACAGCGGCAACTACTACACCGAAGACATGCTGCGCCTGCTGGCCGAGCGTGGCGCAGTGGGCGATATCTGCCTGCGTTACTTCGACGCCGAAGGCCGCCCGGTACTGGAAGAGGATGAAGAATTCGTCGTGTCCGTCGCCCTGCCCAAGTTGCGCGCGATCCAACGCGTGCTGGGCCTGGCAGGCGGGCTGAACAAGGTCCAGGCGATTCGTGGCGCGCTCAAGGGCGGCTATCTGGACGTACTGGTCACCGACCTGGAAACCGCCCAGGCCCTCAACACCTAACCTTTAAGGAGATTGCCCGCCCATGACCTCGAAACTCGAACAACTCAAGCAATTCACGACCGTGGTCTGCGACACCGGCGACCTTGACGCCATCTCCCGCCTACGCCCGGTGGACGCCACCACCAACCCGTCACTGCTGCTCAAGGCCGCCGCCATCCCGGACTACGCCGACCTGCTGCGCAGCGCCGTCGCCCAGGCCAAGGGTGATGTGGGCCTGGCGTGCGACCAGTTCGCGGTGTCGGTGGGCTGCGGCATTCTCAAGGTGATTCCGGGGCGTATCTCCACCGAAGTCGATGCGCGCCTGTCCTTCGATGAAGAGGCGCTGTGGGCCAAGGCCAACCAATTGATCGCCCTCTACGACCAGGCTGGCGTGGGGCGTGACCGGGTGCTGATCAAGCTGGCCTCGACCTGGGAAGGTATCCGCACTGCCGAGCGCCTGGAAAAAGCCGGGATCCAGACCAACCTGACCCTGCTGTTCTCCTTCGCCCAGGCCCAGGCCTGTGCTGACGCCGGGGTGTTTTTGATTTCGCCGTTCGTGGGTCGCATTTACGATTGGTACCGCAAGAGCACCGGCCTGGACTACACCGGCGCTGAGGACCCAGGCGTGCAGTCGGTGACGCGCATCTACAACTACTACAAGGCCAACGACATCCAGACCGTGGTCATGGGCGCCAGCTTCCGTACCCTGAGCCAGATCGAACAACTGGCCGGCTGCGACCGCCTGACCATCAGCCCCGACCTGCTGCAACAACTGGATGCCGACCAGGGGCCGCTGCAGCGCAAATTGCAGCCGGGCGTAGCCGGTGAGCCGCGTCAGCACCTAAGCGAAGCGCAATTTCGCTGGGCGTCCAATGAAGATGCGATGGCGACCGAAAAACTGGCCGAGGGCATTCGCCAGTTTGCGCGGGATCAGGAGAAGCTGGAGGCCGTGTTGGCAGGGCTATAAACGTCTCCCGGGTATGAGCCGGCTTGCCGGCTCATACCGCAAACGTCGTTTGCCTTATTCGCTTGATCCACCCTGCCCAAACCGATAAATCGACAGGCAATACAGCCCCAACGCCGCCACCGCCAGCAAGCCCCCCGCTGCGCCAATCCAGGCAAAGCCGAAGTGCCCGCCAACCCAACTACCCAGCAACGCCCCGCCCCCAATGCCGATGTTGTAGATCCCGGAGAACATCGCCATCGCCACATCCGTGGCATCCGGCGCCAGCACCAGGACCTTCGATTGCAAGGCCAAGCCAAAGGCCATGATCGCCATGCCCCAGAACACGCTCAACACCACCAGGTACGAGACATCGCCGCTCAGTGGCAAGAGCAGCCCCAGGCACAGCGCCAGCACCGATACGGCCACCAGCAGAAAACGGTAGGGATTGAAACGGTGCAGCACACTGAACAGCAACGAGCCAATGATCCCCGCCCCGCCAAACACCAGCAGCACCAGGGTCACCGCATTGCCTCCCAGGCCAGCGACGCCTTCGACAAAAGGCTCGATGTAGCTGTAGGCAGTGAATTGGGCAGTGACCACCATTGCGGTCAAGATATACAACGCCACCAGCGCCGGGCGCTTGAACAGCATCGGCAGGCTGCGCAGCGAGCCGGAGTTCTGGCTCGGCAACAGCGGCAAGGTGCGCGCCAGCCAGAACACCAGGGCGGCGGCAAAGCCGGCGATCACAATGAATGTGGTGCGCCAGCCCATGGCTTCACCCAGCAGGCGACCCAAGGGAATGCCCAGGACCATCGCCAACGAGGTGCCTGTGGCCAACAAGCCCAGCGCCTGCACCTGCTTGCCCGGCGGCGCCAGGCGCACTGCCAGGGAGGCGGTGATAGACCAGAACAGCGCATGGGACAAGGCAATGCCGATACGGCTGACCATCAACAAGCCAAAGCTGGTAGCCACGCTGGAAAGGATATGGCTGGCGATAAACATGCCGAACAACACGATCAGCAGCTTGCGCCGCTCAACGTTACGGGTCAGCAACATCACCGGCAGCGACGTCAATGACACCACCCACGCATAAATCGTGAGCATCAGGCCGACCTTGGCGATGGGCATGTCGAAGCTCGCGCCGATGGCGCTGAGCAGGCCGACCGGCACAAATTCCGTGGTGTTGAATACAAAGGCGGCCAACGCCAGGGCGATGACCGGTTGCCAGTTGGCTTGAGGTGTTGCGGCGCAAGTGCTCATCGACGGGTCGTTTTACTCTGTTACGCGCCGATCCTGACGGCCCGATGCCAGCCCTTGAGCGGCGCGCAAAAATAGTAACACGATGGTTCAGGGATCGACTTGCGCCATGATCTCGGGAATGGTTTCCGGGCGGTTGGCATAGCGCTGGGCCAGTACCGCGCAAACCATCAATTGAATCTGATGAAACAGCATCAACGGCAGGATCAACACGCCTATGGTGCTGCCGGCGAACAACACCTGGGCCATCGGCACCCCGGTGGCCAGGCTTTTCTTCGAACCGCAGAACAGGATGGTGATGCGGTCTTCCTGATTAAAACCAAACGCTTTACCCAATAGCGCGGACGCTGCCAGCACCAGCGCCAGCAAGATGCAGCACGCCACCACCAGGCCGCCCAATTCCCATAGCGGGATCTGGTGCCAGATACCTTCGGTGACCGCTTCGCTGAAAGCGCCGTAGACCACCAGCAGGATCGAACCCTGATCGACGAACTTCAGCCAGTTTTTATTGCGCCCCACCCACTCGCCGATCCAGCGCCGGGCGATCTGCCCGGCAATGAATGGCAGCAGCAGTTGCACGCTGATCTTGAGAATGGCATCCAGGGTAGAGCCGCCATCACCGTGTACGTTGAGCAGCAGAGTCACCAGCAACGGTGTGAGGAAAATCCCGAACAGGCTGGACGCCGCCGCACTGCAGATCGCCGCCGGGATATTGCCCCGCGCCAGCGAAGTAAAGGCAATCGCCGACTGCACCGTGGCCGGCAACGCACACAAATAGAGCATGCCCATGTACAAGTCTTTGCCGATCATCGGCGCCAACAGCGGCTTGAGCGCCAGACCCAGCAGCGGAAACAGCACGAAGGTCAGGCTGAACACCAGCAGGTGCAAACGCCAGTGCCCGGCCCCGGCGACGATGGCCTGGCGCGACAGTTTGGCGCCATGCAGGAAGAACAACAGCGCGATCGCCAGGTTGGTCACCCAGCCAAAGGCCACAGCGGTCTGGCCGCTGGCTGGCAGCAAGGAAGCAAGGAGCACCGTGGCAATCAAGGTCAGGGTGAAATTGTCGGGTAAAAACCGGGGGCGGGTCATGGGCTGTTTTTCCGGGGGTTGCCAGGGCGTTGTGCCGACTCTAACGTAACGACCTATTACCGACTAACGCCAATGAGCCAGTAAATGCCGCCTAAAGGACATGCAAAGGCCGTTCGCCGCACCATCCCCGGGCTCTCCAGCCTGCCGCGCCCGGTGTATGGCCGCACCGAATCCCTGCCCAACCGCGCCCTGACCCGCCGCCATAGCCATCCGTGGGTGCAGTTGTCCTATGCAATCAGCGGGGTGCTGGAGATCCAGACCAGCGCCGGGCGCTTTATCGCTCCGCCGCAACGGGCCGTGTGGATCCCGGCGGGGATGGCGCACCGCGTGTTCAGTTCGCCCCATACCGAAATGCGCAGCTTGTACCTGGACTGTAGCGTGACGACCTGGGCGGCCGAGCGCTGCCAGGTATTGGCGGTGAGCGACCTGTTGCGCGAACTGATTCGGCGTTTCAGCGAACTGCCGGTGGAATATGCCGAGGATGGCCCGGACGGCCGCCTGGCGCAGGTGCTGCTGGACCAATTGGCCGCCGCACCGCAGGTCGACTTGATGCTGCCGCTGCCTGTGGACAGCCGGTTGCGGCAGATCTATCGCAGCTTGAGCCTGCACCCGGAACAGGCGACCACGTTGGGGCAGTGGAGCCAGAAGTTGGGCATCAGCGAGAAAACCTTGAGCCGGTTGTTCTTGAGCGATACCGGCCTGACATTTCGCGCCTGGCGCCAACGGTTGCGATTGCTCGGCGCCCTGCCCGACCTGGAGCGCGGGGAACGGGTGACGGATGTGGCGCTGGGGTGTGGGTATGAGTCGGTTTCGGCGTTTATTGCGGCATTTCGCCAGCAGTTTGATGCGACGCCAGGGGAGTTTTTTCGCTGATCTCTGGCCCGCTCCCACACCTTCAGCGCAACACCGAAGAACTCGCCCGCACCTGCAACTGCGGCGTCAGCATGATCGATTCGACAGCCTCACCCTGGATGCGCTTGAGCAACAGCTCAACCGCATGTCGGCCCATCTCGGCCAACGGCAGGCGCACGCTGGTCAGTGGCACCATCAATTCATTGGCCAGCGGTATGTCGTTGAAACCCACCACGGCAATGTCCTTGCCCGGCATCAAGCCCTTGTCACGTGCGGCCCCCATCAAGCCGATGGCCAGGAAGTCATTGACCGCAAAAAACGCCTGGGGCCGTGGGCTCAGGCCCAACAGATACTCGCCCTGGCGGTGCCCGGTCAGGCTGTCGAAAGGACCATTGAGCGTCCACTCCGGGCGTAGCGTGATGCCTTGCTCGCGGTAATAGCGGGTAAACCCGCGTGTGCGATCAGCTCCGGTCGAGGCATGCCGCTCACCCGCCAGAATGGCCACCTCGCAACAGCCCAACTGGTACAAGTGCTCGGCCGCCAACCAGCCGCCCAGTTCATCGTCACTGCACGCAGCCAGATGCCCGGCAATCTGGCGACTGACTAGCACGTAGGGAATGTGTTTGCGCGTCAGAAGGTCGAGCAGCGGCTGGCTTTCGCCCACATGTGAATCACCGACGATCAGCCCCGCCACCGAGCGGCGCAAGGCGTGTTCGGCACGTGCCATCTGGCGTGTTTGCTGGTCGTCGGTATTGGAGACGAAGGTCAGGTAGCCGGCCTGTTCGGCGGCACTGTCAATGCTGTCATAAATAGTCGCCATCACCAGATCGGTGAGCCTTGGCATGAGCACACAGATTTCCTGGCTTTTGCGCAACTTCAGGCTCGATGCCTGGGTGTTCGGCCGATAGTCCAGCTCTGTGGCCAATGCACGAATACGCGCCACCACGTCTGCCGACGCCGCACGCTCTACCCCCGCCGGGTCGCCATTGAGTACCCGGGACACGGTGGAAACATGCACGCCAAGTGCGGTCGCCATGGACTTCAAGGTGGCTGGGCGAGATGGGCTCGACATGGTTGAGAGGCTTCCAGCAGTCGGTTATTTAGCGCGCAGAGTCTACCCGAACAGGCGCGTCGCAACCGCAGATAAATCTTTACCCAAACGTTTGACTAAAATTTTCTGCCGCCTTACATTTCGCCAACCCAAACGTTTGGGCAACACAATAAAAATACGCCGGACGCGGCCGACTTTTTGACTTCTGCCATCATTTTGAAGAGTCAGATCCCTATGAATAGCCTTGCTATCCCGTCTTTCCGCTATCAGATTTTCTTCCTGATCATGCTGATGGCCCTGCTCAACTACATTGACCGCGGCGCGATTGCCTATGCGTCGGCGAGCATTCTTCCCGAGTATGGTTTCGACAAAGCCGACTGGGGCAATGTGCTGGGTTACTTCGGTTACGGCTACATTCTTGGGGCACTGGTCGGTGGCATCCTGGCCGACCGCTTTGGTGCCAAGCGCATCTGGCTGATCGCCGGCGCCACGTGGTCGATCTTCGAAATTGCCACGGCCTTTGCCGGCGATTTCGGGCTGGCGTTCCTGGGAGGCTCGGCCATGGCCGGTTTTGCCACGATCCGCGTGATGTTCGGGTTTGCCGAAGGTCCGGCGTACTCGGTGATCAACAAGAGCGTGGCCAACTGGGCCACGCCCAAAGAGCGCGGTTTCGTCGTCTCGGTCGGGCTTTTGAGCACCCCGTTGGGTGCGCTGTTGACCGCGCCCGTGGCTGTGGGCCTGCAAACCCTGACCGGTAGCTGGCGCAGCATGTTTGTGGTGCTGGGTGTGGTCAGTCTGTTGCTGCTGATCTTTTTCATGACCCGCTTCACCAACACCCCGGATGAAAACCCGCGCGTGTCCAAGGCGGAACTCGACTTCCTGCGCAAAGAGCGCGCCGAAGCCGCCAATGCATCAACGCCCACCACCAGCGTGGCGCCGATCTGGCACTTCTTCAAGAACAAGGACCTACTGCTCAACGCCGTCGGTTACTTCTCGTTTGTATACGTGACCTTCCTGCTGCTGACCTGGACCCCCAAATACCTGCAGGACGAGTTCCACTACAACCTGTCGTCGCTGTGGTACATGGGCATGATCCCCTGGACCGGCGCCTGCTTCACCGTGCTGTTGGGCGGCAAGATTTCGGACCTGCTGCTGCGCCGCACCGGCAACCTGAAAGTCGCCCGCAGTTGGCTGGCCGCGACCTGCCTGCTGCTGACAACCCTGTGTTTCATCATGGTTTCCCAGGCCCAGACCGTCTGGGGTGTGATTGCCCTGATGACGCTGGCCAACGCGCTCAACGCGCTGCCCAACTCCGTCTACTGGGCCGTGGTGATCGACACTGCGCCCTCCAATCGGGTTGGCGCCTACAGCGGCATGACGCATTTCATCGCCAACACCGCTTCGTTCATCGCCCCAATGCTCACTGGCTACCTGACCGTTCGTTACGGCTACTCATCGATGTTCGTAGCCGCTGCCGTGGCCACGGCGCTGGGCATGAGCGCCATGCTGATGGTGCGCCCAGGTGGGCGCCAGCAAGCCCCGTCCTCTATACCCGCCGTTGTTTGATGGAGTTGCTTATATGAGCCTGGTGAAGCCTACCCACACTGGATACTTTTTTGGCCTGTCGATCGTCACGCTGGCCGAGCGCCTGCGTGCCGGCAACGTGACCAGTGTCGAGCTGACGCAAGCCGCCCTGGACAGCATCGAACGCTTGAATCCGCTATTGAATGCGTTCGTCAGCGTCGATGCACCCGTCGCACTGGCCCTGGCGCGCAAGGCCGATGCGCTGTTGGCCCAAGGCCAGGACCTGGGCCCGCTGCACGGCATACCGGTAGCGGTCAAAGACAACATCGACACGTTTGACTATGTCACCACCTACGGCTCAGCGCATTTCGACGGCTTCCAGCCGGACCACGATGCGCTGTGCGTGCAACGCGTACGCGAGGCTGGAGCCGTGATTATCGGCAAGACCTTGACCCACGAGTTCGCCTACGGCCCGACCGGCGACCGCTCGCTGCAAGGGGCTGCACGCAACCCGTGGGATGCCCGTTGCATCACCGGCGGCTCCAGCGCCGGCAGTGCCGCGGCGGTGGCCAGCGGCATGGTGCCGCTGGCGCTGGGTACGGACACCGGCGGTTCAATCCGGATTCCGTCGGCATTGTGCGGCACGGTCGGCTTCAAGCCCTCGTTTGCCTGCGTGCCGGTAGAAGGCGTGTTCCCACTGTCCTCCAGCCTCGACCACGTAGGCCCCATCGCCAACCACGTTGAAGATGCGCGCCTGCTGTTCGAAGTGTTGGCAGGCCGCGCTTGTGCGCCGGCTGCCAATGCGCAACCACTGCGGGTGGGCTGGATCACCAGTGGCAGCTTCGGCCCGGTCGACGCCGAGGTGAATCGACAGGTTTATCAGGCGGCGCAGCAGTTATTCGGCGACGCGCTGCAGGAGACTGACGAACTGCAAACAATGGCGGCCGGCATGAAGGACACCTTGCAGACACTGCAACGTGCCGAAGCCTTTGAGGTGCATGCCGAGCGCATGCGCGATGCGCCACACACGTTTGACCCTGAGGTACGCGAACGCCTTGAGGTGTCGCGCGAAGTCAAAGGCTGGCAATACATTCGCGCACAGGCCAGCCAGGCGCAGTACAAAGCGGCGATGGCACGTTTGTTCGAACGTTATGACTTGCTGGTCTCACCCAGCGTGCCGATTACCGCCACCGAGGTTAATGCGCGCGAAGTCCGGGTAGGCGAACAGGACATTGATGTGCGCGCCGCCGTGCTCAGCCATACCAGTGCCTGGAACCTCATCGGACTGCCCTCGATCAGCCTGCCGGTGGGGCACGTGAGGGGCATGCCGGTGGGGTTGCAGGTGATTGGCGCGGCGGGCGAGGATGACCGCTTGTTGCAGGTGATGAGCAGGCTGTTTGTGCGCGGCTAAGGTTTTTTGGGGTATATCTTGTCCCCTGTGGAAGCGGGCTTGCTCGCGAAGACGTCGGCCCAGCAAACATTGATGTTGACTGACCCACTGCTTTCGCGAGCAAGCCCGCTCCCACATTTTTGGGCGGGTACCCCCATCACTCGCGCGACGAAGCCAGAATCGCCTGCAACAGCACATCCGCCCCGGCTGTCGACCAATGCGGGTGGATCTCTTCCGCCTCGTTATGGCTCAAGCCATCCACACAGGGCACAAAGATCATCGCCGTCGGCGCGACCTTGTTCAGGTAGCAGGCATCATGCCCAGCGCCGGAAATCATCCGCCGATGGCTATAACCCAAGGCCTCGGCCGAGGCCCGTACCACTTCCACGCAGTCACTGTCGAAGGCAATCGGCGCGTACTGGAAGATCTGCTTGACGCTGGCCTGCAAGCCAATCCCTTCAGCAATCCGGGCCACCGCCTCATGCAGTTGCTGGTCCTGCACACCCAGCACCGCTTCATCGGGGTGGCGGAACTCGACACTGAAGAACACCCGCCCCGGCACCACATTGCGCGAGTTGGGAAAGATATTGGCCATGCCCACCGTCGCACGCCCTTCGGCGCCTTGGGCCAGGCCGATCTGGTTGACCGCTTCCACCACCCGGGCAAAGCCCAGCAGTGCATCCAGGCGGTGATCCATGGGCGTGGTGCCGGCATGGGCACTGCGCCCGCTCAGTTCGACTTCATACCAGCGCTGGCCCTGGGCGCCGGTAACGACGCCGATGGTCAGGTCCTGGGCTTCGAGGATCGGGCCCTGTTCGATATGCAGTTCATACGCCGCATGCACCGCCTGGCCACCCACCGGGTGCGCGCCGGCGTAGCCGATCTGTTGCAACGCCTGGCCGATGGTCACGCCGGCCTTGTCTTCGCGGGACAAGCCGTATTCCAGGTCAAACACCCCGGCATACACCCCCGAGGAAATCATCGCCGGAGCAAAACGCGAGCCTTCTTCGTTGGTCCAGTTGACCACCTCGATCGGCCGGTCGGTCTCGATGCCCAGGTCGTTCAAGGTGCGCAGCACTTCCAGGCCGGCAAGCACGCCGTAGATGCCATCGAACTTGCCGCCGGCTGGCTGCGAGTCGCCATGGGAGCCGGTCAGCACCGGGGCCAGGTGGTCATGGCGGCCAGCGCGGCGGGCGAAGATATTGCCCATGGCGTCCACACGAATGCTACAGCCGGCCGCTGTGCACCAGGCCACGAACAGGTCACGCCCGCGCCGGTCCTCGTCGGTCAGGGCCAGGCGCGACACGCCACCCTTGGGCGTGCCACCGATCTGCGCCATTTCCATCAGCGAGTCCCACAAGCGCTCGCCGTTGACCCGCGCCAGGGCGCTCACGAGCGTGGCCCCTGGGGCTTGGCGTGGTAGCGGAAGTCACAGCTTGGCGCGCCGCCCATGATGGTCTGGGTGCGCGTCAATTCAATATTCGGGTTGTAGCCGACGATAAACAGCTCGTCGCGGTTGCACGACAACAGGTGGCCGATCTCGCCCAGGCCCATTTCGTGGTACATCTCGGCATAGCGGCAGCGCTTGACGTCATAGTCGTAATGCTCGGCGTCGCTGGCGATGATCTCGACTTTCAGCGCATCGTCCTTTTCCCACAGCACTTGCAGCTCAACGAAACTCTTGAGGTCGGCGCCCTGCTCTTCCTGGGCGGCAAAGTGCTTGCCCGCCTGGATCGCGGCGTTGCCCACCGCTTCGCCAATCACCGCTGCGGCAAAGGCCTTGCCCTGCTCGCGCACGAGGATTTCGTAGATCGGCTTGATGATCTCGGCTTCGATGCGCCGGCGGGCCAGGATGCCCAGTTCACCTTCCAGTTTGCTCATGGTGTACCTCATTCAAATGGCTGCGAAGATCCAATGTGGGAGCTCCCTTATAAGAAGCTCCTACATTGAAATTCAGCGCGTTACTTTTTACCGCCAGCCACGCTCACCGGTTGCCATTGATTGGCCTTGACCTGGTAAACGGTGAACGACGGGTTCTGCAGGTTGCCCTGGGCATCAAACGCGATGGTCCCGGTCACGCCTGGATAGCTGATGGCGCGCAGTACCGGCAGGTACTTCTGCGGATCGGTGGAGTTGGCCTGCTCAATCGCGGCGATCAACACGCCAACGCCGTCATAGGCGAAGGGTGCGTGCAGCTCGATATTGCTCTTGAAGCGCGTCTTGTAGGCCTCTTCAAACGCCTGGCCACCCGGCATCTGTGCCACGGCCAGGCCCGGTTCCAGGGCGATCACGCCCTCGCCTTCGTTCTGTGCCAGTTGCAGGAAGGTCTGGCTGACAAAGCCGCCAGCCCCCATCAAGGGGGCCTTGATCCCCAACTGCTTGATGCGCCGGGCCAGCGGTGCAGCCTGGGAGTCGACACCACCAAAGAAGATCAGGTCCGGGTTTTGCCCGCGGATGTTAGTCAGCACCGCACTGAAATCGATGGTCTTGTCGTCCACGTATTCGCGCGCAACCACCTTGGCGCCACCGGCCTCGATGGATTTGACGAACTGGTCCGCCAGGCCCTGGCCGAATGCGGTGCGGTCGTCGATCACGGCGATGCGCTGCGCCTTGAGGGTCTTGAGCGCGTAGTCACCGGCTACCTGGCCGCCGTCATCGTCGTGGCCCATGATCCGGAAGCTGGTATCGAAACCTTGCTGGGTATAGGCGTGACCGGTAGCCACCGGTGCGACCTGGGCAATCCCGGCGTCATGGTAGACCCGCGCCGCAGGAATGCTGGTGCCGGTGTTCCAGTGGCCGACCACGCCGACCACACCTTCGTCCACCAGGCGCTGGGCCACGGTGACGGCGGTGCGCGGGTCGGACTGGTCATCCTCGGAAACCAGCTTGTAGGTCACGGCCTCACCATTGATTTTCGGGTGCTTGGCGTTGGCCTGGTCAATGGCCAGTTGCGCGCCGTTCTCCAGGTCCTTGCCGATCCGCGCCGACGGGCCGGTCAAGGGGCCGGCCAGGCCGATCAGTACCGTCTGGTCGGCCTGGGCCACACCGCTCAGGGCCAGGCTCAACAACAGTACACGTTTGAAGGGGGCAGTCTTGTTCATGCTTTTTTCCTGTTTCTCATCAGGCCCTCATGGCCTGTGGGGTGGGCGAAACACGCCGGGCGTCCGGTGGCGTTTGTATTGAGGTTATTCACCGAGGTAAGCACTGCGCACCTCGGGGTGGTCGAGCAATTGGTCGCTGGCACCGCTGAGGCTGATGCGCCCGGTATCCATCACATAGGCGCGGTCAGTCACTTGCAGCGCAAGGCGCGCATTCTGCTCCACCAGCAGCAGGGTCATGCCCTGGCGGCACACATCATCGATCACCTGGAACAGCTTTTCGACCATGATCGGCGCCAGGCCCATGGACGGTTCATCGAGCACCAGCAGCCGTGGCTTGGACAGCAACGCACGGGCCAGGGCGAGCATCTGCTGCTCGCCACCGGAGAGCAGGCCGGCCGACTGCTGCAAGCGCTCTTCCAGGCGCGGAAAGTGTTCGAACAGCTGGCGGATTTCCAGGTTGACCTGCTGTGGGTCGCGGCGCAGGAACGCGCCGGCCTGGAGGTTTTCCAGCACGCTCATGCGCGCAAAAATGCCACGCCCTTCCGGCACCATGGCGATGCCCAGGGTCAGGCGCTCATGGGGCGCCAGGTTCAGGATCGAGCGCCCGGCAAAACGGATCTGCCCCGCAGCGGCCGGCAGCAGACCGGTAAGGGCCTTGAGGCTGGAGCTTTTGCCCGCGCCATTGGCGCCGATCAACGTGACCCGCTCGCCTTCATCAATATGCAGATCCAGGGACTTGACCGCCTCGATGGCGCCGTAGCGCACCTTCAGGCCGGCAATCTGCAACAACGCTTCAGACATGGGCGCCGGCTCCCAGGTAGGCCTGGATCACTTGCGGGTGGCGACGCACTTCGGCAGGCGCCCCCACGGCGATCACGCGTCCGTAGTCCAGCACGCTGATGCGGTCACACACGCCCATCACCAGCTTCACGTCGTGTTCAATCAGCAACAGGGTATGACCGTCATCGCGGATTTTTTCCAGCAGGCTGCGCAGTTGCACTTTCTCACTGGCATTCATCCCCGCAGCCGGCTCGTCGAGGGCCAGCAGGCGCGGCTCGGTGGCCAGGGCGCGGGCAATTTCCAGGCGTCGCTGGTGGCCGTAGGACAGGCTGTCGGCGCGGTAGTTGGCAAACCCGGCCAGGCCGACATAGGCCAGCAGGCGGTGGGCATGGGCGCGGGTCTGTGCTTCTTCCTCGCGCCCGCGCGAATGCCCGCTCAAGGCTGCCCAGACGCCGTTATGGGTGCGCACGTGGCGCCCGACCATGACGTTTTCCAGGGCGCTCATGGCGTTGAACAGGCGGATATTCTGGAACGTGCGGGCGATGCCGGCGCGGGCCACCTGGTGCACCGCCGTGGGCTGGTACTCCTGGCCGTCGAGTTGAAAGCGCCCGGAGTCCGGGGTGTACAGCCCCGTCATCACATTAAAGAAGGTGGTCTTGCCGGCGCCATTGGGCCCGATCAGGCCGTAGATTTCCCCGGCCTCGATGCTCAAGCTCACGTCATCGAGCGCGGCCACGCCGCCAAACTGTTTATTGACCTTCTCGATCTGCAATAACGGATGGTTCAAGGTGCACCTCCTGTGCGGCTCGGCCAAAGGCCGGCGGGTCGATACAGCATCGCCAGAATCAGCGCCAGGCCGTAGAACAGCTGGCGGATAATTTCCGGGTCCACCAGCACCTGGCCAAACAGCGCCTGCTGCAAGGGGCCCATGCTGGCGCGCAACGCTTCGGGTAGGGCGGCGAGCAACACACAGCCCAGAATCACCCCGGGGATATGCCCCATACCACCGAGCACCACCATGGCCAGCACGGCGATGGACTCGTTGAGGGTGAAGGATTCCGGTGAAACAAAGCCCTGGAACGAGGCAAACAGCGCCCCGCTGATACCGCCGAACGCTGCGCCAATGGCAAACGCCAACAGCTTCAGGCGCAAGGTATTGAGGCCCATGGCCTGGGCCGCCTCTTCGTCCTCGCGGATCGCCATCCATGCGCGGCCGATACGCGAGCGCTCAAGGCGGATGCAGGCAAACAGGATCAGCACTACCAGTGCGGCGAACAGGTAGTAATAGAGGTAGACCGAGGGCAGGCGCAGGCCGAACAGCTCCTGGGTGCGCCCCAGGTTGACGCCCAGCAGTGTCACCGGGTCGACCTGGGCGATGCCCTTGGGCCCGTTGGTGAGATTCACCGGGCGGTCCAGGTTGCGCAGCAGGATGCGGATGATCTCGCCAAAACCCAGGGTGACGATGGCCAGGTAGTCGCCGCGCAGGCGCAGGGTCGGCGCCCCAAGGATCACCCCGAACCCGGCCGCCAGCAGCGCTGCCAGCGGCAGGATCAGCCAAATCGAGGTGTGCATGCCCTCCGGCAGCAACGCCAGCAAGGCCGGGAACTGTTGCAACAGATGGGGCGACGAGAGCAAGGCCGCCAGGTAGGCACCCACCGCATAGAAGGCGATAAAGCCCATGTCCAGCAGGCCGGCATAACCCACCACGATGTTCAGGCCCAGGGCCAACATGATGTACAGCAGGGCAAAGTCCAGGGTGCGCACCCAGGTATTGCCGCCGGCATGCCCGACAATCCACGGGGCCAATACCAGGGCCAGGGCGAACAGCAACAGACCCAGGCTGGCGCGTTTGCTCGAAGGGCTCACAGCGGTTGCCAGGCTCATGCGCGAGTCGCCAGTCGTTCGCCCAACACCCCCTGGGGCCGGAACACCAGCACCGCGATCAACACGATAAAGGCGAACACGTCCTGATAGTTGCTGCCGAACACGCCGTTGGTGGCGGCACCGAGGTAGCCGGTGCCCAGGGCTTCGATCAGCCCCAGCAGCAGGCCGCCGAGCATGGCGCCCTTGAGGTTGCCGATGCCGCCCAGCACCGCCGCGGTAAACGCCTTGATGCCGGGCAGGAAGCCCATATAGAAATGCGCGCTGCCATAGTTGCTGGCCATCATGATGCCCGCCAGCGCGGCCAGGGCGCCGCCGATGGCGAAGGTCATGACGATGATGCGGTTGGGATTGATCCCCATCAGGCTCGCCACTTGCGGGTTCTCGGCCACGGCGCGCATGGCCCGGCCAAAACGCGTGCGCTCCACCAGCAGCAACAGCCCGACCATCAGGCTCAACGCCACGCCAATGGTGGTCAGCGCAGTGGCATTGGTCACGGCGGCATGGGTGGCATCGCCAGCCAGCACTTCGATGGGGGCAAGGGGCAGCAGCTGCGGGAACATCTGCGGGTTACGGGTCCAGACCAGCATGGCCACGGTCTGCAACAACAGCGACACGCCGATACCACTGATCAACGGCGCCAGGCGCGGCGCGTTACGCAAGCGCCGATAAGCCACGCGCTCAATCACCACCGCCAGCACCGCACAGAAGGCCATGGCGATCATCGCCGCGGCCAGCAGCAACAGCACCGGCGGCATATCCGGGAAGGCCGCCTGCAGCACACGGATCACCGACAGGCCCACCAGCGCACCGATCATCAACACATCGCCGTGGGCAAAGTTGATGATCCGCAAAATGCCGTAGACCATGGTGTAACCCAAGGCCACTAGCGCGTAGAGACTGCCCGACAGCAAGCCGTTAAGCAGTTGCTGGATAAACGCATCCATGAGAACCATCAACTCCATACACAAAAACATCGGTGCCAGGGCGCACCGACTAAAAGCCCGAGCGCGGAACACTAGTTATTTATTCTGTTTTTATCAAATATCTGAAAGGAATATGTTTATACCAAATAAAAAACGCCCTATTTACGGCGTTTTCTCCATACAAAAGCCGCTTTATTTATCTTTTTACTTAGTATTTAATTCAACACATGAATAATTTAGAACAATTAGCCAACGATCCACCGTTGCGTGCCGTGCGCACCTTCGAGGCCTTTGCCCGCCATGGCGGGGTGAATGCCGCCGCCCGCGAACTGGGGGTGTCGCCCTCGGCTGTCAGCCATCAGCTGCACTTGCTGGAAAGCTTCCTGCAACAGCCGCTGACCCTGCGCCAGGGCCGCAACCTGGGGCTGACCGAAGAAGGCCGCGAGTACTACCGGGCGATTCGCTCGGCCTTCGCGGTATTGCGCAGCGCCACCGAACATGTGCGGGAAAAAAGCGCGACGCGCCAGGTCACCATCAGCCTGATTCCGATGTTCGCGACCAACCTGTTTATCCCGCGCCTGCCACAATTTCTCAGTGCCAACCCGGCGCTGGACATCAACATCACCTACGCCAACCACCGCAGCTACCCCAGCGATGCCGCCGACCTGTCGATCCGCTTCGGCACCGGGCACTGGCCGGGCTATCACAGCGAGCCACTGATCAGCGGCGCAGTCACGCCGTTTTGCAGCCGCCAATTCCTCCAGCGCCACGGTCCTATCGCCACACCGCAGGCGCTCAGCGAACTGCCACTGCTGCACGACGAAGAACGCGGCACCTGGGGGCAATGGTTCGATGTCGCCGAGGCCAGTCACAGCAACACGCACAATGGTCTGTTGTTGGAGGACGGCCAGTTGACCCTGATCGCCACCCTCACCGGCCTTGGCTGCTCGCTGCTGCGTGCGCCGTTGGTGGCGCCCTTGGTGGCCAGCGGTGAGCTGGTGCAATTGTTTGATGTGCCGGTCGATGACGGTCGCCAGTATTACCTGTGTCGCCGGGCCAACAGTGAGCTGTCGAGCGAGGGTAATAACCTGTACGACTGGATCAAGGGCCACCTGGGCCACAGCCCCTGACAGTGAGCGGACAAGTCTTGGCGACTGCCCACGCTGTCGGCTGGTATGATGCCGCGCTTTGAAAAACCAGCCGTAGACCTGCGAGGAAATGCACCGTGAGTAACGACGCAAAAATGACCGGCGACCTGTTCGAAGTGGACAAGCGCCTGTCGCTCAAGCCCGTGGTGGACTTCAATAGCTACCTGCTGGCCGCCTTTGGTGACGGTCCTTGCACCTGCGTGCGCTGCGTTGCCAGCGCAGGTGACGAGAAAGGCTACGAGTATCAGCACACCTTCAACTTCCAGGGCCACACCGCCCACCGCCGCTTTGCGTTGACCGCTGGCAGCGATGTGTTGCAGATGCTGAAAAAAGCCTGGCTGTCATACACCAAGGCCGAGCTGCCTGGCAGTGGTGACTTGGCGCTGGAAACGGTGAAGGAATTTGTCGAGCCACAGTTGCACAAGCGCTTGCTGCCGTTGTTGCTGGCCAGCGGGTTGGTCAAGGATGTCGAGGGTGGGTTGCAGCTTCAGGCTGTGGCGGCCTGATAGGCAACCGGATCATTACAGCAAATGCATAACCCTGTAGGAGCGAGCTTGCTCGCGAAGAACTTGAAAGCACCGCGTTTACCTAGCAAACACGCGTTATCGTTGACGTCCTTCGCGAGCAAGCTCGCTCCTACAGAAAGCAGAATCCGCTTAACTGACTGGCATTAGGGCTTGCCCGCTCCCACAGGGATGGCTCTGCTCAGCCAAACCACTCCCGCCGTTCCTCGAACGTGTTGACCACCATCGCCACAATCATCTGCACCTCCTGCGGATGCGCCGCCCCGGCATTGACCGCCATCCATACCTGGCGCTGCATGTCCTGGGCAAACAACCCTGGCAGCGCCATCAAGCCCCGGTCAAAGCAACTCATGTAGCGCGGCAATAACCCGATGCAGGCGCTGCAGCGGATCATCTCCAGCATCAGCGGATATGCCTGCACCTGCACCACCCCCGCCAATCGCTGTTCCACCACGTGGTTCCACGGCGCCAAGGCCTCGACCAACCCATCGGGCTGCCATTGCACCAACATGTAGTCCGCCAAGTCATCCACACTGTCCGGCCGCGCGGCCAGGCGTGAGTAGCGCTTGGCGATATGTGGCACGTAATCCAGGCAAGCCAGCGCCTGCGGTGGGTGGGTCGCAAAACCCGGGCCGGGCTGCGGCGAGTCGACACCCGCCAGCCACAGCACCACGTCGGCCTCCACCGCCTGCAATGCCTGCGGGCTGTCGATGGAGACAATCTCCAGGCGCACACTGGCGTTGCGACGCAGCAGGGAGATCAGGTCGCGCCCGAGGATGTCGTGCAGGATGGTTTCGGCCACCGCCAGGCGAATCAAGGGTTGCTCCTGCACAGGCAAGCGCCGTTCGTTGGCCAGGGTCACCAAGCGCGCCTGCAATTGCAGGCCATCACGGCTCAGGGCCAGGACGTTGCCCTGGTAGCTGAACAGTGAACGGCGCATCTGCTCTTCCAATAGCGCCAGGCGTTTGCGCAGCAGTGTGGCCTTGATGTTCAGGCTGCGCGCCGCCTGCATGAAACAACCGCAACGGGCGCTGATCAGGAAGTAGCGCGCCACCTCCGGGTCGATGCCGGCGGCCAGGGCCAGCCAGGCTTCCCGGGGTTCGCCGGGCGCGCGGTAGGGCATCATGCCCTGGGGTGCAGCGGGCTCTAGATAGTCCATGGGGAACTCCCTGTCTTGATTGGGTCTGTGCATCCATGCGTGCTGCCGTTTTTATTCCAATACCTTGTTCAATTGCGCACCGTCGATGCTCAAGGTGGCGGTGTTGAGCATGCCTTCCAGGTAAGCCTTGGCGATCTGCTCCTGGCGCTGGGCCCGCAGGGCCTCGGTCAGGCGTGGACGCAGTTCATCGAGGCTGGCAGTACGCGCCGGTTGTTGCTCGGTCAACTTAAGCACATGGAACCCCGCTGCGCTTTGCACAGCCTGCGATACAGCGCCCGGCTTGAGTTGCGCCACCACGCTACGCACCTCCGGCACCAGTTGCTGCAAGGGTTGCAGCCCCGAATCAGCGCCACGCCCGGCACTGCCCGGTTCTTGGGAATACTGGCTGGCCAACCCGGCAAACTCCGCCGGTGCGGCCTGGGCCCGACGGCTCAGTTCCTGGGCCTGACGCCGTACGGCCTCGGTACTTTGCGGGTCATCCACCGCGAGGAAAATCTGGCTGACCCGGTACAACGGCGGCGTCATCCACTGCGCTTTGCCGCTGTCGTAGGCCAACTGCAATTCAGCAGCGCTGGGGTAGTCGGCCGGTACCTGACTGACCGACAACAGGTAGTCGCGAAACACGATCTGCTCGGTGGCAGCGCGAGTCTGTTGTTCCACTTGCGGACGCTGGCGCCAGCCCTGGGCGTCGGCCTGTTCGAGCACCGCTTTTTGCGCCAGGCGCGAGCGGATCCAGGTTTCCAGAGCCCCTCGATTGGCGCGCAATTGCTCGCGCGATTCGGCCGGCAAGGTGGCCAACAACGCTTGCAGTTCCGGCACCGCCACCTGCTGATTGCCCAGGCGCGCCACCGCCGGGCCGTCCGCAACGCTCACCGGGGCTGGCGGCTGGGCCGCGACCGGGTCGCTGCCCGAGCGCAGGCCCAACCCGACCGCCACCACCAACAGGGCCAGCGCACCCACCACCAGGGTTGGTTTTTTCACAGCACCGGCGCCTCTTCACGGGTTTCAACGCCTGGAGCGTCCTGGGACTGGAGCTGCGCGGCAGTCTGGCTGTACTCACGCAGGTAGACGATAAATTCCTGCAACAGCCGGTCCCACAATTCCAATTGGCTGCGCAGATACAGGGCACCGACGCCCGCCACCACCACGTCCATTTCCATCAGCAGGAATTCACCCTGCACCGACAACCGGGCAAAGCGTCGCGAGGTGTTCCACACCTGGGTCAAGCCTTCGGGCAGCTCACCCTGGACCCGCAGCGCGCAGCTGTAGGTGAAGTCCACGTAGGCGCCCTGCTCTGGCGCCGGATTACCGAAACGCACGGCAAAACCGATGCCCTGGCTGGCGCTGAGCAACTGCACGATGCCGTTCTGTTCGCTCTGGTTGACTCGGTAGCCGGCCTCTTGCAGCAACTCGGTGAGGCTCTGGGTGGTCACGCTGCTCATCAATTCGCTCATGTTCATCTCTTCCTTGGTTGATCAGTGATTGAGCGCCGCCTGGGGCGCATCAAAGCGGCTGTTGTACAGGCCGTCGCCAAACCCCTGGGCCAGTTCCTCGAACTTGACCCGCGCGCCGCTGGCGAACGGTTGGCGGATGCTCATGACCTCGGCCACGTCGATTTTTTCGTAGGCCGCGAGCAACTCCTGGGCCACGCCGTACATCTGTTGATTCTTGGCTGAACATTGCTGCACTTGTGTGTCACGTTCGCTCAATTGCGCCTGCAGGCGTGCGCGCTCGGTTTCTTTGCCACGGGCCAGCACCAGCAGTTCCTCGTAGGCTTTCTTGAACTTGCCGGTCTGCTCGGCACTCGCCGCCACTTGCGCCTGGGCCTGGCTGTGCAGGCTCTGCTGCTGGCCGGCCAACTGCTCGGCGACGCCGCGCGCCTTGTCCAAATCGGCGCTCAATTGCTTGATCTGCACCTGGGCCTGCCTGGCCTGGTTTTCGGCGGCAATCCGTGCGGCAGCGGCCTGGGCCTGCTCGCTTTGCAGCGCTTGTAATTGCGCGGTGGTGCTGCGCAACTGAGTGCGCAGGCGCTCCTCCATGCCTTCAGCCGAGGCGCCAGTGGCGACCAGGGCCAGGACCAGCCCGCAAATTCGCATGTTCATGGGTTTCTCCCGACGCGTCAGAAGCGCGTATTCAGTTCCAGTTGCATCACGTCGACTTCAAACGGCGCGCCATACACTTCTGATGCGCTCAACCAACGGGCGCTGGCGTAGATGTTCTTGTCGATACCGTAGTTGCCGCCAATGAAATAGCCCTTGGCGTTGGTGCCACCGAGGTGGAACGACGAGTCGTTGAAACCGTCCGGCAAGGCATCTGGCTGGATGTACTTGTAGCCGGCCAACAGGTTCCAGTCGCCGGCCTTTTTCATCTCCAGCGCGCTGCCGAGGGTGAACTGCACCATCAGCGCATTGCCGCCACTTTCAAACTGGCCCTTGCTGTTGATGTTGTTGACGATCTCGCCTTCGCTGCGCTTGAGCATTTCGCCCTTGTCGTAGGCCAGGTTGTGAATGAAGTTGGCCTGGCTGCGCAGCTTGAAGTCTTGCGGCAGCTCGCTGTCCCACACCAGGTTCAGGTCCAGGACATCGAACTTGGAGGCCAGACCCACGTACTGTGGCTGCGGGGTCAGGCCCGGAGTCGCCGGGTTGGCGTTGATATTGCGCAGCAGGAACACGCTGTTGCCCTTTTGCATAAAGGCCACGCGCGAACCGTCGGTGTCGCAACCCGGCGCACCGGCCCACGGCGAGCAAGGGCTGGAGCGCTGACCTTCGATGTCGTCGAAGCGGTAATAGGCCAACGCGCCCTTGAGGCTGTTGCTGCGGTTGATCTTCCAGTTGGCGCCGATCTGCCCGCCGAACAGCCATTTGGTGTCGCTGTCTTCCTTGTCGAAACCGTTGCTGCTGGCCGTGTCGGAGGTGTACTCCACCGGGAACGCGCCGATCGTGCCGAACAGGCCCCACTCGTTGTTGAGGCTGTGGTTGAAGATCGCCGCCACACCGTCGAAGTTGAGGTCGTTGGAGTACATCATGTCGGTGGAATAGAACGGGTTGGCGATCCGCCCGCCGGTCAGGGTCAGGTCCTGGGTGGCCTTCCAGGTCAGGTAGCCCTGGTCGAGCCAGATGTCTTTCTTGCCAAAGCCGCCGCCCAGGGTCTGGGTGGTGGACACCGGGTTGTTGTCGGAGCCAGTGCCGATGCGGATACCGGCAGTCCACTCGGGCGAAATGATTGCCTTCATGCCCAGGCGCGCGCGCAGGCGGAACAGGTTCTCGCGGTCCTCGCGGGTGTTGAGCAACGGCGGCAGGCGGGTGTTGGTGTCTTTATTGACGTCGTAGGGGCCGTTCTCGTTGAGCTTGGCGTAGTCGACGATTTCGTTGCTGTTATTGCCCGAGAAAAACCGCGATTCGTCGCGCAGGCGAATGTCACCGTCAAAGCTGATGCGCGATACCCAATCCGGGAAGGTGTTGGGCTGCGCCCAATTCTCTTGCTTGGCGGTGGCCATGACTTCGGCCTTGACCTGGTCGCGGATCTGATCACGCACCGCCGCCGGCACATACTGCACCCGCACATCCCCGGGTGCCGCCGCAGGCCCGGCGGCCACTGCCGTCTGGCGCGCCTGCACTGCCTCTTTCTCGGCCTGGGCGATCAGCCCATCGGCCTGTTCTTGCTTGAGCACGCCTTGCTGCACCAGCAGGCGGATCAGGTTGATCGTGGCGTTTTCCGAGGGCGCGACCGGGGCGGCCGTTGCCTGGCCAACCAGGGTCGCGATGACCATGCCGACCGCCAGGGTCAATCGATTCACGTGGGAAATCATCTGCACACAACTCCTGTAGAAAACTGCAAAAAAGGTTCACTCACTCCGGGCGTCGGCCCTTGAGGGACAGGCGCACCGGCAAGGTCAGGGAGGCCGGTGTGCGTTCTTTCAAACGAGGCGTGGCCCGCAGCGCCGCCAGCACCTGGGCATCGGTGTCGGCATCGCCGCTGGACTGGGCCAGCTCCACCCGCGTCACCTCGCCATCGCCGCTCAACCACAAGTCGGCCTGCACCGCATAGGCCTTCTTGCGCAACTGCGGGTCTTCACGTAGCAGGCGCTGGAACACCCCGACCAGGTACTGCTTGAACGTTCCCGTGCCCAGGCCGCCCGCGCCTGACCCAGCCATGCCGCCACCCTTGCCGGCGCCAACGTTGAAACCGTCGTTACCGGCCTGGGCATCGCCGTCGATCTGCATCGGGTTGGCCAAGTCGTCGGCGGGACTGGGCGGTGCCTGCTCTTCGGGCTTGACCTCTTGCGGCGCAGGGGTTGGCTCGGGTTCGGGGATTTTTTCCTCGACCTGGGGCTCGGGCTCCTTGGGCGGTTCCGGCGGCGGTGGCGGTGGCGGTGGTGGCGGCAGCGGGATAATCATCGGTACCTTGGGCGCTTCGCGGCGCACGCCACTCATGTCATTGGCCCACTGCCACAAAAACCACGCGGCCACGGCGCCCACCAGCAGGCCCGCGCCCCACTTCAGCGGGCGCAGCGGCGACTTTTTCACGGGCGTGGGCGGGATTGGCACTTGTGCGGTCATGACGGTTTTCCGGTGACCAGGCCAACCTGGGACAGCTCCAGGCGGCGCAACAGATCGAGCACCTCAATGACCTTCTGGTACTGCACCGTGGCGTCGCCGCGCACAATCACCGGGAACTCGGGGTTCAGGGCCTTCTCGATGCGCAGGCGCTCTTCCAGTTCACCCAGGGTCACCGGGTAAGCGTCGAGGAACACCTGGCCGCCGTCGTTGACCGAGATCGCCTTGGTCTTGGCCTCGGACAACGACACCGAGGCGCTGGCCTTGGGCAAGTGGATCTGGATCCCCGAGACCTGGGCCGTGGCCGTGAGGATAAACATCACCAGCACCACCATCAGCACGTCCACCAGGGGCGTGATGTTGATGCTGTCGACGGCGGCGTCTTCTTCATCATCGTGGGAGGCATTCACAGAAGCCATGCGGGTTCTCCTCAGGCCGGTACGTGGGCGGGCTGGACGCGCCGATGCGCGGCCTCGCTGGACTGGCTCTCGCCGTGCATCTCCGCCAGGCGAGTGATGAACTCATCGACGAACACGCGCATGTCGGCGCTGACTTCCTTGTTGCGCGTGATCAGGCGGTTGTAGCCAAACAGCGCGGGGATCGCGACGAACAGGCCCATGGCCGTGGCCAGCAAGGCGGCGGCCATGCCCGGGGCGATCGCATTGATGTTGACGTCACCGGCCATGGCCGTGCCGAGGAACACCACCATGATCCCCAGGACCGTGCCGAGCAGGCCGATGTATGGGCCGCCGGCGATAGCGTTGGACAAGGTCGAGAGCTTGGCGCTGAGTTGCTGGTTTTCCCGGGTGCGCACGCCGTCCATGGAGCAACGGATGGCTTCGATGGTGGCCGCCGACACCGAACTGGTGTCGGCGCCCTGGGCGCGGCGGGTGCGGATTTCCTGGACTGCAACGCGGTACAGGCGCCAGAGCGACGAGTGGGTCAGGCGCTCGGCCAGGAGCTGGTCGTCGTAATACATTTCCAGGCGGGTGCCGATCTGCGCGAACTGCTCGCGGAATACCTCGTTGGCACTGCTGACGCGACTGACCATGCGGTTCTTGCGGATCATGATGACCCACGACTGGAACATCATCGCCACCAGCACCAGGATGATCACCCAGGCATCGATCGGCACAGCCTTGAGCAAAAAGCCCAGGCTGCCGAAACCGAAGCCTGACTGTTCTTCGTCCACGCCATAGGCCAGCAGTTTCGACTCGGAACCCTGGGCACTGGCATCGGCCAGCAACACCCCCGCCGCACGCGCCACCTTGGACAGGCGCAGTTCATCCATCGCCCCGGTAAATGGCAGCAAGCCGCTGGTGGATTGCGGCAGGTCGGCACCGATGGCCAGTTGTGAGTTGAACGCCGGCATCGCCTGCGCCAGGCTCGCGGTTTCACGGCCGTTGACGTACAGCGTCACGCTATTGCCGGCGGCGGTAAACGCCAGGTGTTGCCATTGGCCGGGGTTCAGCGGCTGGGTCGACACCGCGCGCTGGCCGTCGATCTCGATAAACGGCGTGCCCTGGTTCAAGCCCAGCAGCAGGTTGGCGGTGCCTTCGCGCCGGGCCAGCACCACTTGCTCACCGCCGGCCTGATCCAGGCGCAGCCAGGCGCTGAAGGTAAAGGCACCGTTGGCGGTGTGCTGCAACGATGGGCTGGCCGGCAACAGCAAGGGCTGGCCGCTGAACTGCAAGGCCCGCCCGATCACGCCGTCGATGCTCGCGCCGGTGGCGTTCAGCGCGGTGTTGCCATAAGCCGTGGTGTCACGGGCCGGGGTGCCGTTGGCGCCATCGAAATGGTAAAGCGCGGTGTAGCTCGGATCGAACGTCAATTGGCCGTTGCCGGTCGCCGGGGCCTTCTCGTTGCCGTAGTACATCCACAGGTCCTGGCGCTGGCCGCCTTCGACCTTGGGCATGTCGACCCAGATCAGTGCCATGCCCATCAGTGGGTCAAAGCTTTCGATCTGGTGGTTGAACACGGTCTTGTCATCGACGCTGACAAAGCGCAGGTCGGCGCCGTCTTCCTTGACCCCGTCGAAGGTGAAGTTGCCGGTGTGCAGGCGCACCAGCAACGCGGTGCGGCCCAGCGCCTGATTGATCGCGGCACCTTGGGGGGTGGTGTCCACCGAAATCTGCTTGCGGTAATGCCAGTCGTCCTGCCACCAGGCATGGGCGGTGGCCGGGAGCGCGAAGCCCAGGCAGATCAACAGGCTCAGAAATAGGCGTTGCATGTGAAGGGTTCTCCGGAAAAAAGGGTCAGAAAGTCGTCTGCACACTGAAGTGCAGTCGCGAGTCCTGTTTCTGGGTGTTTGGTCCATCGAGCAGCGGGTAGCCCCAATCCAGGCTGCCGGACAACCACTTGCTCAAACTGGCGCGGGTACCGAGGCCGACGCTGGCCAGGCTGTATTCGTCTTCCTGCTCGGGCAACGGGTCGTGCAGGCGCAGGCGCGCACCTTCGGCAAAGGCGTAGAAACGCCATTCCTGCACATAGCTGCCGAGGAACTTGGCCAGGGACGGCGTGCGCAGTTCCTGGGAGAGTAAGTAGCCCTCATCCCCGGTGCGCTCGGCGGCCAGGTAGCCACGGATCGAGGTGGCACCGCCGGCGGAGTACTGCTCGTTGGACACCAGCGGCCCGGAGGCCAGTTGGAAGGCGGTCTTGGTCGCCGACTGCCAGTCGCCGGTGAAGGTGTAGGTGTAATTCAGGTCGCCCTTGAGCACGGCAAAACTGGGGCTGGCCTGGTCGCGCTTGTACTGGAACTCTTCGGCGTCGCTGCCGTAGCCAAAAAACGCACGGGTGCCGACCACCAGGTTCAGGCCCAGGCCCAGTTGCGCCTGCTCGGTATAGCGGTAGCCGTTGTAGCCGAAGGTCAATGGCGCGTACTTCAGCGGGATCTGGTCGCGACTGCCGCCAAACTGCATCTGCTCGTCGAAGTCCTTGAAGTCCACTCCCACCGACAACGAATTGGCCCAACTGCCCGTGGCCGGCAGGTTGTAGATCGCCGAGACGCCGTAGGAGTGGCCCTTGCCCAACACGTTGCTGCCGCCAATCGTGGCGATATTGCTGTCGGACTGGTAACCGGAGAACTGCAAGGTCCAACGCTCGTTGAGCGGTGCGCTGTAGGAACCCGACCAGACCTTGGCGTTTTCACTGTCCTGGGGCGCCGTGAAAAAGGTCAGGGACACGCTGTGCCCCAGTTGCCAGAGGTTGTCGTAACCCAGGGTCGCGACGCTGCGCAGTTTCTCGGTGTCGGCGCTGTAGTCGTTGTTCAAGCCGAGGCTGGCGTGCCAGGGATTCTGGTCTTCGACCTGCAGATCCACATCCATGGTGCCGGGGCGCTGGCCCTCACGCACCAACGGCGTGACCTGGCGCCCTGCCCCGCGATTCAAGCCCGCCAGCTGAGTCTGTACAGTGGCGAAATCCGGCACTGCACCCTCCTTCAGTGCTGGCACCTCTTCGCGGATTTCCACCGGCGAATAGTGCTTGGCCCCCACCACTCGCACACGGCCGACCTTGGTCTCGCTGACTTGCAGGTAGACGATGCCGTCATCGACCTTCTGCTCGGGCAATTCGACAAACACCGACTGATAACCACGTGCCTGGTAGATCTTCTGCAGGGCATCGCGGGCACCCTCGATGTCGACCAGGGTCTTTTGCGGGCCGAGGAACGGGTACACCGCCTCCTCGATGGCCCGGGCGTCGAGCACGGTATTGCCGCGCACGAAGTACTCATTGACGTCCACCCGGCGCACCGCGGCCTCTTCCTCAGCCCACACCGGCGGCGCCAGCGCCCCCAGCGTCAGGCAACACAGTGCCAACGTTGATTTGAACAGATGCGTCACACCGCCCCCTGGATTACTGAAGTTATTGGCCTTCACTGTTGTTGGCACAGCGTTTGGCCTGCTCAATTGCTGGATGTCGAGGTATTGGCATGCCGTGCCAGCCAGGTGTGCAGCAGCGCGAAGTTCAAGGAGAACTCCGGCATGTGCAGCAAGGCGCCACAGAACACTTCACCGATGATTTTCTGGATCAACTGCACTGCCCGTGGGTTGCCCAGGAGCGTGGCGATATCGCGTTGCAGGATGTGGATGCCCCAGACCCGTTGGGTCAGGTCCAGGCCGACGAACCAGCGAAACAGCAGGTTGTAGTTGAGCTGCTCATGCAGTTGCTGTTCGCTGGGTACCGAATAGAGCAGTTGCAGCAACAGGATCTGCAACACCGTACGCGGGGCGATGAGCATGCCGGGCTCGGCATTCAGGGCCTGGAGCAAGTCGCGGTGCTGGTCGAGCACCTCGTCGATCTGCGGGCGCAGCAACACCAGGGAGTGACCGGCGGGTATGTAGCTGGACACTTCTTTCAAGGCGCCCTGCCAGTCCTCCTGGGACACGATCCAGACCCAGGGCGCGCCATAGCGATAGACCGAAACCGGCTTCTTGCGCGCGGCTTCGACGATCTTTGACAGGCGCTGGTCGAGCTCCTGCATGCCTACTTTCGAGTAGCGTTCCATAGTTCCCATCCGCCCCACTCCTGGCCTGTTTCGCGTGCTTGAGCGCGTTACATAGGCAAGACGGGGGGACGGGGGAGCTACCGAACTTTTGTCACAAAAGCTTCACTCTTTGACGCCCCCTGTGTAGGAGCCGGCTTGCCGGCGAAGGTCGTCAACGATAATGCGGGGGGCCTGACGGAACGTGGTGATCTTGCGTTTTTCGCGAGCAAGCTCGCTCCTATAGATGCTGCACGCCCTGCAACGGCAATTCATAAGACTTCTTCACCGTGCGCACCACCAACGTCGATGAATACGTGCGAATCGGAATGTCCTGGTAAGTATCGAGAAACCGATAGATGTATTCGGTGTACTCCGTGGCATCGCGAAACTTGGCCACCATCACAAAATCAAACTCCCCGGTCATCAGGTAACAGTCCTGGATCTCCGGGTGACTGGCCAGGATGTGCTGCATCTTGCGATCAATGTCGTTGCTGTCCTTGTCGAGCTTGATCAAAAAGAACGCGGTGACCTGGATCCCCAGCTTTTTTTCATCCAACACCGCGACTTTCGCCTTGATGATTCCTGCACTCTCCAACCGCCGGATGCGCCGGTAACAACTGGTCGAGGACAGCCCCACGCTGTCGCTGAGCAGGTCCAGGCTCTGGGTGCAATCCTTCTGCAATTTGCCGAGAATTTTCAAATCCATGGCGTCTGTCATTATTTCCACTTCTTCCTTGAGAAAACTGCAATGAATCCGCCGTAACCGCCGACCAATTTGCACAAATCACTGCACAGTGGCCCGTTACTATCAAATCCAGCTTAGCAGCCCCGGCAGATCCAGCATGGGGGCTGCATGAGAGGGATCCTATGATAGTCGCCAAACCGACATGGACCGCTGATATCCAAGGGCTTTTCACCGCGCCTTACTGGATACCACCCGCAGATCGCGCCATCGTCGCAGGCTCGTGGGTGCGCTGCATGAACGCCTACGACGTGTTCCTCGAAGACCCCGATTCGGTCAAGACCTGGTCAGAAACCATCTACCAGCACCTGGCGTCGCGCAATATGCCGCTGACCCTGGATGACCGGCAGTTCTGGCCCATCGATGCCCTGGAAACCTTCCGCCTGTGGGTCAACCAGGGCTGGCGCCTGAACAGCTTTTCGCCGTTCGACATCGCCGAGCGCATCCCGCCTCCAGACCTGCCGCACCCGGTCAAGCGCGTGCGCCAGGACATCCGCGCGTTGAGCCAGGCACAACTGGACCTGTACCGCGCGCGGCTCGACGACGTGATGCAGATAGGCAACCCGGACAGCGGCTCACCCTGGCAGCGCTACGCCTATATCCACACCAACTGGTGCCTGCATTACCAGGAGGCCTTTGCCCTGTGGCATCGCGCCTACCTGCTGTACCTGGAGGCATTGATCGACTGCCCGATCCCGTACTGGGACTGGATGGCCGAGGACGCCAGTGTCGATGGCAGCCCTCAGGCCGGCCTGCCCCAGGCCTTTCTCGATGAAACCTATGTACACCCGCACAGCGGTGAAGTGCGGCGCAACCCGTTGCGCTATGCAGCGGCCAAGGACGGTCGCTCGAAAGTCTGTGCCTCGGGCAACGTCGAGGGCGTGGACTGCCGGTTCGTGCAACGCAACCCGCTGTTCTATACCCAGGGTGACCAGCAGCGCCTCAAACGCACCCAACTGTATGGGATGAGCCGGATTTTCCAGCAGCAGGTGGTCGACGCCCTGACGTTCAAGACCTTCAGCCAGCCCCAGGGCGTGCCGGGGTATCCCTGGGCCAATATCACCGTGTTTGATCCACCGCAAAAAGACGAGTTGTACCCCAACCGCACGCTGAACTTCGATGGCCTCTACGAACAACCCCACGACAACTATCACGGCTGGATCGGTGGTGATATGGCCGACAACGCCTACACCGCGTTTGACCCGGTGTTCTGCTCCTACCACGCCAATATCGACCGCGTGCTGGAACTCTGGATCCGCGCCAACCCGGCGGCGCAGTACACCACCCAGTGCCTGCTCCAGCCGTTTGCCGGCAGCCAGGCCGAGACGGTGACCTTCACCAGTGCCGATGCCTGGCGCTATACCACCCTGGGCGATATGGCCCAGGACAGCCGGCATATCGGCTATGACTACGGCACGCCAGTGGCGCCGCCGTTTGGCGCACGCCGCGCCAGCGCGAAAGCCTGCTGCCCGCACAGTGCCGCGCCTGTCCAGGAGCAGGTGCAGGCCAGCGGCCCGTGGGTGGTGTTCGACCATGTGCGCTGCACCCACGACACCTACCTGATCGACGTCTTCCTCAACCAGCCCGACGCCACGCCACAGCAAGTCAACGCCGATAACCCGCACTACGTCGGGCGCTTCAGTCGCATTGGCATGGGGCTGGTGGATGACAAGGGGCGCTGCATCACCCACGGCGTATGCCGCGCGCTGAATGCCGCGCGCAGTGCCACGGCATTGCACCTTGGCCCCACGCACGCCGTGCAGTTGAGCCTGCTGGTCACCCATCTCGATAGTGGCCGGGTATTGGCGCCGCAAGAGTACGCGCCGCTGCCTGGCTTTATCGCCCAACTGGTGTGGGACGACCCGCGCCAGACCGTTGCCGACCCTCCCCCGAGTGCCGGTTGCTGTGCAGCTACCCCCACACCCCATGGAGATCTGACATGAGCACGCCCTTCAAGCAATTCACCTCCCCCGCTGGGCAAGCGCCAAAGGACTACAACAAGCTGGGCCTGGAAAACCAGTTGCCGCAATTTGAAACCGACTGGAACAACGACGTCACCGGCTGGACCGAAGCCGCGATCATCGGTAACCCGTGGTCGGGCCTGTATGACGCACCCCGCTCGGGCTACTACAACCCGCTGGTCGAGGGTTATGGCCCCGACACCCCGCCTGCGATCACCTGGCAGCCCTTCCCCAACCGGCTGTGGACCTTTTTCTACAACAACGGCACGGCGGTGATCCCGCAACTGGGCGGCAAGGCCATGACCCTGCAACAAGTCATGGAACTGACCGATAACGGCCAGATCACCATCAACGACACCCTGTACAGCCTGTACGACCCGGACAAGAAGGGCACCCTGCTGCAACTGCCGGTAACCCGCTGCCCGAGCATCGACTGGCAGGGTAAATACAAAGACTTCTCGCCCTCGGGGCCACGCGGCTGGCTGGACGAATACTGCGAATGGTCGATTGTGCGCGATGCCAATGGCGACATGCGCAAGATCACCTTCACCAGCGAAAACCCGGCGTATTTCCTGGCGATGTGGCGCATCGATCCGAATGCCGTGCTGGGGCTGTATCGCGACTACATCGACCCGGCCGTACAACTGGAAGACCTGTACCTGCGCTATACCGCCGACTGCCCGACCGGCAAGGCCGGCGACCCGGTGATCGACCCCACCACGGGCCAGCCCGCCTACGACACCGTCAACAAGTGGAACGCCGGCACCGCCTGCACCCCCGGCCAGTTCGGCGGCGCGATGCACCTGACTTCCGGCCCCAACACCCTCAGCGCCGAGGTGTACCTGGCAGCAGCGGCCACGATCATGCGCCCCCTGAGCAGCAGCCAGAGCCCGCAATCGTTGATCTGCTGCGCGCAATACGGGCAGAACTATCGCAACTCCGACCCGCATATCGGCTTTGCGGCCAACGGCGTGGCCGTCGAAAACCGGATTTCCCTGACCAACCCCATCGCCCTGTACCTGCAACAGCCCACCAACTTCTCGGCGTGGAAAGGCCCGCAGGGCCAGGATGTCAGCCAGTACTGGCGCATTACCCGAGGCACCGCCAAATCAGCGGTCAACGGCTCTGACCAAATTCTGCAGGCGGTGTTTGAAGTACCGGCCAGCGCAGGATTTTCGATCAATGACATCACCATCAACGGCCAGGCTGTCGACTACGTGTGGGTGATTGCCCAGCAGTTGCTGGTGGGCCTGAGTGTGACCGCCACGCCGATCAGCAGCACGCCGCCGTCGTCGCCTTGTGTGCAGGATCGGGTCAATGGCTTGCAACCCTGGCCGGTGCAATTGCTACCGCTGGACCTGTTCTACGGCCAGTCGCCCACCGACCTCCCGGCCTGGCTCGCCCAAGGCACCCGCAACCCGTTTGCCCTGGTGGTACAAGGCGCCGACCTCAAGACCACCGCCGCCACCGCGCGGATCCAGTTCAGCAACCCCGGGGTCACGGCGCAGGTCACGCAATTTCTGCCCGATGCCTCGGCGATTCCCGGGCAGACCAATTCGGGTGGGACCCAGGGTTACATCATGACCATCACCGTCGCGCCAAACGCTGCGCCAGGGTTGGTGACGGTGCGCGCGCTCAACCCGGGCGAGGCGGATAACGTCAGCGCGGCGGACCATCCGTGGGAGTCCGGGCTGGCGTTGGTGCCGTCCACCTAAGGGCAAACACCGCCCCCTGTAGGCGCTGGCTTGCCAGCGCCTACAGGGCCGTTATCAGCTTCACCTTCATGCAAGGAGCGCGATCATGCACAAGTTCCGCTTGAGCAAACTGCTGCTGGTCAGCACGCTGCTGTCCCTGTTTTTCCTGCCCTCGGCCCAGGCATCGGATGCCGACACCTGCGTCCAGCAGCAGTTGGTGTTCGATCCCAACAGCGGCGGTTTTCTACCCGTCAACAATTTCAACACCACCGGCCAGAGCTTTATGAACTGCTTTGGCTGGCAGCTGTTTATTGCCCTGAACTGGCCAGTGGATCCCGGGTGGCCAGCCAATGCGGCCCTCGCGGGCGAGCCGAACCGCAAGATCACCATGGCGCAATTTGGCGTGCCCCAGGCCGCAGGGCAACCCATGGCCACCGCACCGGTGTGGGCCAGCTACAAAGACGCCAACGATATCTTCCTGCCCGGCGCCCGACCGCCCACAGGCTGGGGCGTACAGACACTGGTGCCGTCCAATTGCAGCAGTGAGGGCAGCCTCAAAGCCTTGTCGGTAGGGGCGCGCAAGTTCATGAACGCCACCTCGGAAAGCGCAATCAATGCCCGGCATCGCTTTCACCTGTCCAGCGGCACCCTGGCCACCCTTCCTGACCCGATCATGGAAGCGGACGGCGGCTGGCTGACCGATCAGACCGGCAACCTGGTGTATTTCGAACGCAAGGTAGGCAAGGCCGAATTCAACTACATCGTCAACAACCAGCTGTATGACGCCGCCCAGCAACTGGCCGTGGCGCAGAACGTCGACGGCCAGCACCCGGCTGGCTTGTCGCTGCCCGCTGGCGAGGAGCTGCGTTCGATGCCCAAGACCCCGCTGCCCCAGGACCAACTCGGAGCACTGGAGCTCAAGGCCGCCTGGCGGATTCTCACCGGCCAGCCCCAGCTCTACGGGCGCTACCTGACCACCGTCGCCTGGCTCAAGGACCCCGCCACCCTGCAATGCAACCAGCAGGTAGTGGGCCTGGTGGGCCTGCATATCATCAACAAGACCCAAAGCTCACCGAACTTCATCTGGACCACCTTCGAACAGGTCGACAATGTGCCCGAACCCGACCAAGTGCCCGCACAGCAGCCGCCGGCTGAAGGTTTCACCTTCAACAACCCCGACTGCACAGGTGGCCCGGACGTGTGCACGCCCAACGTGGCGCGCATCCAATGCCAGCAGCACAACCCGGATCGCCAATGCACCGAACCCTACCCACGGGACCAGCCGGTACAGACCACCCGGGTCAACCCCGTACCCTCGGAAATGCAAGCGCTCAACGCCGCAGTCCAGGCCAGCTTCGCCCAGCAGACCCAGGGCCAGTCAGTGTTCCAGTACTACAAATTGATCAACGTGCTGTGGATCACCTCACCGACGCCGCCAAACATCCCGGAGCCGGGGCCCAAAGCGACGGTACCGCTGTCGTACGGCGCCTTCATCAGCCAGGACAACGTGCCGGTGGCCAACACCACCATGGAGACTTACGTGCAGGGCAAGGAATGCAACGTGTGCCATCAGAACGCGACGATCGCCGGCAGTACCACCCTGGCCTCGGACTTCTCGTTCCTGTTCAACAATGCCGACTCGGCTACGCAAAATGGCCTGATCAAACGTGTACAGGCTTTCGAAACCCTCAAGGACGTCCAACCATGAAACGCTCACTTGCCACCCTGCTGCTCGCCCTGCTGACAGTCCTCAGCCCCCACGCCCTCGCCCACTCGGCTCACGAACTGCACGCCGTGAGCAACGGCGCCGATGCCGATGCACCGGGCAACCACGGCATGTTCATGGTCGGTTCGCAGACCTTGTTCCTGGTGCATATGCCGATGTTCACCACGGAAAAACACATGTACCAGATCGTCCTGCAGGCCAGCCTGCCGGCTGACGTGATGACCCAGTACCAGGCGCTGCGCGCGGCCAATCCGAGCAAGCCGTATAACCTGATCAACGTCGATAACGACACGTTCACCTTGCCGCAACTCAAGTCCGGTGAAGTGACCTCGTTCAAGGCGACGATCTATGACGGTTACTCCAATGACGGCGGCGGCACACCAGGGCCGGTGCTGTTTGACAACGTGCCGGTGACGGTCGAGTCGGTGGTGATTTACCGGCCGTTCAACCTGGGCATCGACCGGCCCAAACAGCTGGTGTACACCTTGTTTGGCCGGGGCAAGGAGGCGCACCTGACCCACTACATCGCCCAGGATCCGGACTTCCAGGAGATCATTGCCCTGCCTGGGCCGCCAGCGCCGTTTTCGGCGGCGCAACTGGTGTCTACGGTGGATTTGAACTTCACCACCGTGCAGTCGCTGCCGATTGTCTGCCAGTCACCGCTCAAGCCTGGGGTCTATCCGACCTTGCTCGAAGGCCGGGCGGATGCGCCAGTGGCGTTGGACCTGGGGCCGGCGGCGCAGCGGGTCTGGTATTCGACGGGGAATTTGTTGAACAAGACGGATCCTTGTCAGCGTTAGGCGAGGCGGCCGGACAGCCGACCTGATCGTCGAATCGTGCGCGTACCCCTGTGGGAGCGGGCTTGCTCGCGAATGCGGTGGACCAGCTAACGCTTGCGGTGACTGATACACCGCATTCGCGAGCAAGCCCGCTCCCACAGGTAAGCAGCTGCGCACTTTGCTTTTGCTCTGCTTTTGATCTTAGGCGACCCGTTCAACCACACTGGCCGCAGGCAGGTATTGTGCAGTGGATGCCGGGGTAGCCGTGGTTACCGCAGCACCGGATATGCACACTCTCCCTACAAACTAATCTGCCCCCGCTCCTCATCCGTCAACCGCGCCTTGGCCTGTTCACTCAAAGGCCCCGCCCCCAACACCTGCACCGGGCTGTGCGGGTCATACGCCGGCGCCCTGCGTGCCTCTTCCTGCCCCCGCTGCACCGGCTCCGCGCCGAACCCCAGCACCTCCACCGTCACAATCGACGCCCGGCCCTGGCGCGCCGCTGCCTGTTGATTGCGGGCCGCGTCTTCGGCCGCCTGGGACGCTGCCGCCCCCGCCGCACTGGCCGAGCTCATCGCCCCGGTATTGACCGCCGCCGACACCGGTACCCCCGACGATTTGCCCTGGGTCTGGATATTCGCCGCGTTGACCACCCGCAACGCGGCAATGTTGATATTGCCCGACACACGGATCCCCGCCTCACCCGCATCAATGGTGCCCAATGGCGCAATCAGGTCGATATCCCCCGCCGGCACTTCCGGGATCGGGTTGAGGGTGGCGATGCCCGCCCCGGTGCTCGGCACCGACGGCGACAGGCTGACATTGCCCCAGTTGTCGTACACCCGCCGTGGCGGGGTGTAGACCACGGTGGTCTTGGACCCCCGCCCGGCGTTGATATCGCCCGCAGCAGACCAGCCCATGATCGAGCCGCCAAAGGTGGTCATGATCCGGCTCTGGCCCAACAGGATGCTGCCCAGGGAATACAGCTGGATATCGCCCGCGCCCTGGGTGATGACCCCAGCCGTCGACGGCGGCGCAGCGCCCTCGATACCGAAGGTCTGGCCACCACCCGGCGTGAGCATCTGGATCGAACCACCGAAGTTGGTGTGCACCCCCGCGCCGCCAAACAGTGTGATATCGCCCTTGTAGGCAATGGCATTACCGGCCACGTCCTTGTCCGGGAACAACCCGGCAATCGCCGCCCGACCGCGCACATAGCTGCCCTCGCGTACGCCGCCCGCCTGGTTGTACTCGCGGCCGGCAGCCTTGAGTTCAGCGAAGTACACCTCACGGGCAAACACTCGCTGCTGCTCCGCTGGCAGCGCCGCGTAGTAGGCCCTGGCCTGCTGGCTGTCACCGACAAAGCCGAAACGCCCGGCCAGCCAGTCCAGCAGTTCACGCTCGTAGGTCTTGGCAACCTTGCCGCCCAGCAGCGTCAAGGGTTCGCCCGTTTGCAACTGGCTCTCAGGGTTCAGGTAAGCCTCGACAAAACGTCGGTAGTCCGGGCCGTTGGGGCCGGCTCCGGCTTGCATGACGATACTCGCGCCGGCACGGCTATCACCCGCTGCCACAGCGCCAAGGCTGTTGACGCTGACCTTGTCCTCCATGAGGATGTTGCGCCCGGCCATCAACTCCAGCGTACCGGGCCCCGCCGCATTGAAGCTGCTATAGAGAATGTCGCGCCCGGCACTGACGATGGAGATATCAGTCAGGCCGTTATGCACAAACAGGTTGGCGTCGAAAGCATATTCACCGGTCGCCGATTCGCCACCGCTGGCGCCACCCAGACGCGTGCCGCTGCTGACGATGTCACGTCCGGCCAGCATCCATACCGGACCTGCGCCTTCATAAAACGTTTGCCCCACACGCGGGTCACCGGCACTGGTGATGGTCAGGGCACGCCCACTGTTGACGCCCAGCAGGTCGCCGCTCAGCGCATAAAAGCGCGCAGGGTCCAGGGTATCGCCCCACAACGTGCTGGCCGTGTTGGCACCGAAGGTGAACAGCGGGGAAAGCCCCAGGCGCGCAATATTGCTATCACCGCTAAGGTTGCCGCTGCCCGCGATCGGCAGGGAATTGGCAAAGCCCAGGAACGCCGGGTTGAGGATCGTTGCCAGGCTGTCCGGCGCGGCGCTGGAGCGACTGACGGTCAGGTCGCCGCCATAGATAGAATCCCCGGCCAGCAACTGCAATTGGCCGTTGGCCGATGGCGCCAGTACCAGCGCCACAAGCGCTGGCATCGAGCCGGGGTTCGCAGTCGCCGCACGCCCGTAATACAGGCTGCCGCTGGCGGCCACCGCACGTAATGTGGCGGGATAGACCGCCGCCATGTCTGTTTCCAGGGTTTGGGTCAGCGGTGTCAGGTTGCCGCCGGCAGAGAACAGGTCCACTGCCGTGTTGCGGGTCCACAGGCTGAACCAGCTTTGCCCGACGCCGTTGACCCCATTGTTTACGTAGGCCAGGGCATTTGTCTGGGCGACGCGCCCTGGATCGGCCACATCCTGCAACACCAGGTCCCCACGGGTGGCCAGGTTGAAGGTGGCATCACCGGGCAACAGGCTCAAGCCACCGGCCGCCGAGGCCGATGTGGCGCGCAGTGGGTCATAGGCGCGGACTTCACTGGGGCTCTGGTCGATAGCCCGGCTGCCATACCGCAAGGTCAGGCTGCCCAGGGCACCGCCGGTCAACTGCACATTCCCGCGCAGGTTCACCAGCGCGCCATTGAGGTGATCCATAGCGATCTGACTGCCTGGATTCACCGCGCCGCCGACCCGCAGGTTCAAGTCGCCACCGCCGGTCAATTGCAGGCTGCCATCAGCCGCTACGCGCCCGCTGCTGCCCACCGCCAACACCACCCCTTGGCTGCGCAAGTTCACCGCCTGAGGTACATAACCGGCAGCCAACGGCCGGATGATCCCGGCATCGCCGCCCACCTCGACATTCAGGTTGCCCCCGCCCAACGTGCCGAAGCCGGTGAAGCCCAGCATCTGGTCGGCGCCTCCCGCCTGGGCCAGGTTGGTGGCGTAGGAGCCAAAGTTGATCCACCAGGCAGTGGCTTGCGCCTCAGGGCCACTCAAACCATTGCCCTGGCGCCACAACCAGTTGCCGACATTCGCCGAGTCCTGGCCACGATCGCTCCTGACCGGGCGTCCCGAGACACTGAGTGACGGGCTGGTGATGTTACCAGTCAGGTTCCCGCCCACTTTCAACAACAGGTTGCCACCCGCCTGCGGGTACCAGGCGCGGTACACACTGTCGGCGCCGCCGTTGACCAGTTTCTCGTTGCCGCCCACGCTATTGCCCAACACCTTGCCATTTTCGCCCAGTGCCCGCGGCAGGTTGTAGGGGTCGTTGGCCGAGGTGCCCGTGGAAGAACTGCCAGCGGTGTAGACCCCGTACAGCGATTCCATGCTCAGGTTGCCAGCCGCCAGCAGGTCCAGGTCGGCTGCGCCAGTGCGGATCACACTGAAACGGCTGCTGCCCCCCGCCACCAGGCTGTAGGCATCACCGCCGGACTCACAGGAACCGGGGTAGTCAGTACACGTTCCGAGGTTGCCGGCGCTCACGGGTTTGCCGACCATGCTGGTGTCGCCGTAATTGTCGATGGAGCCCTGCTCGGTCCACACCAGCACACCCTCGGCGAACATGCCGAAATGGCTGTCGGCCAGGCGCAGGTTGCCGGTCGACGGATACGGCTGCAGCAGCCGACTGTCAGCCGCCTGGGTGTCAGCCCCGGCCACCAGGCGGATCGACCACGCCTGGGAGCCTTCCGTCAGCATCGGCGCAACGCCCCAGTTCTTGCCCTGACGCCCCGCCTCCTCGACGCGCAATTTCACCGACTTCACACCGCCCGACAACTTGACATCAGTGCCTGCCGGCAGCAGTGCGCCACGGGGCAGTGCCTTGCTGCCATTGAGGGTCACGAATGCCGTACTGCCCAGGCGCCCGGGCAATGGCACGCCCTTGGGCCAGATAAACGCCCGCACGCTGGTGTTGCTGGTCAGCAGGGTGCCGGCCCCCAGTACAGTGCCGCTCGCCAGGGTCTGGCTCTGGCTCAGCAGCGTCCCCGCAGCAAACAGCTCCTTGCCGGATGCATCCAGTATCGCTGCCGCCAGCACCGTACCCGCAGGCAGTACCAGAGGCTGGCTGAGGGTCACCGGTACCGGCAGCCGTGTACCGTTCGCCAGGCTCAGGGCCTTGATCGACACATCGAAGTTGAGCACCGCACCCGCCGGAAACTTCGTGCCGTCAGCCAGGGTCACGCCCGTACCCGGCACCACTTGGGTGCCGCCGGTGTAATCGATACCGGGGCGCAGTACCCAGCCGTTGTCATCGTCGGTCGGCGGTGGCGGCGCAAAGCCGTCGGTGATGCTGCCGTAGATATTCAGGTCGCCGCCGGCGCGCAGGGTCAGGCGACCCACTTCGCCGGAGCCGTAGATATCCGCGTTTTTCTGGGTATGCGGGCTGAGGCTGGCGTAACGATAACCGGAGAGGTCGAGATCGCCCTGCACCACCAGATCGCCCTGGGGCGTCTTGCTGACAATCTCCACACCCGGGCGCAGATGGAAAGCGTCGGCATAGGTGGCGTTGTTCAAGCCTGCCAGTTTGTTCTGCAGCAGGTCGTTGTTCTTCAGGGCAGCGTTGATGAACAACACACTCAAGGCATGTTTGGCGTCGAGGTACTTCTGGTCGATCACCTGGTACGGGCGCCCGCTGGCCGTGGCATCGGTCTTGATCAGCGCATCGTCGTAGCTGATCATGCCGTTGAGCGCAATCGAGCGCGCACCCTGGATATCCAGGCGGCCACGGGCATCGATGGCAATGTCATTGCTGCCCAAGCGCGGCGCATTGAGTTCCAGGGTGCCACGGCTGCGACCATCATTGCCCGTCGCCTCGGTAGCGTGGCGCAGGTCAATGCGTACGCCATCGGCGAGGGTCAACTGGCCCTGGCCCGAACCGAGCACCACCGTGGCGCGGTTCGGCGCATCGATGATCTGGCCATGGCTGTCCACCCGCAGTTGGCTGCCATGGGCGTCGAGCACGGCGCTGCCGTCCAGGGCCAGGCCTTTTTTGGCCAGCAGGTTGATGCTGCCCACCCGCTCGCCACTGGCATCCACCCGCCCGGTAACGCGCAGGCTGCCATTGTCCAGCGAGACACTGACGCTGTTGGCCTTGACGTCATTGCCGATGCTCAGGTCGCCCTGCTTGAGCTGGAAGCTGCGCGCGCCAAATACCTGGCCCTGGTTGAGCCGCTGGTTGAGAGCAGCAAACTGCTCGTCCAGGGTACCGCGAGTGCCCAAGCGCTGGGCCTGGATCTCAACCGCACCGGCCAGGTACGGCACCAGGGTGCCGCCGGCATCGTAGTCACCGCTGCTGCCCGCCAAGAGCTTGCCCGCCAGGTCAACCACGCCGCCGGCTTCACCCACCGCCACCGCCCGCAGCTTGCCCGCCTGGTTGTGCTGGGCCGACAGGTCAATGGTCGAGCCTGCGGCCTGCAGCACATTGCCCTCGCGGCTTTGCAACGAGACCTCGCCACCCGCGCCGTATTTAGTCAGATCGTTGAAGACGATGGCGCGCCCGGCCACATCAATCAGTGCGTCATCGCTCAAGACCACGTCGCCACGTGCGTCGAGGGTGACCTTGCCGCTGGGCAACACCACCGCACTGGCCAGGCGGATGCTGTCGCCCTGCAACGCCAGCTCGCCGCCCTGGCCTTCGACCTTGCCACGCACACCCTTTGCTGCCGCGATATCCAGTACGCCACCGGCGGTGATGCGGTTGACCGATCCCGCCTCACCGGTCAGCAACGGCGCCAGGATGTTCAAGTTGCCGCCCGTGTAGGCAAACCCTTTGATGGGGTCGTAAGCACCCTGGCGCTGATAGACCGACAGGCTGCCCTTGTGATTGGCGGTGATGCGCTCGCTGGCCTTGAGGTTGACGTCGGCAAATCCCAACGCGAGGCGGTCGAAGCGCTGGGTGGTGCTCGGTTGGGCAAAATCGCCATAACCCAATTCGATACGCTCGGCACTGATATCCAGGCGCCCGCTACCACTGCCGGCCCCGCCCGCGATTGCCGCGCCGGCAGGTGTTTGCGCGCCGAGCCAGATCAGGTTGGCGGTGTGAATGCTCGCCACATCACTGGCACTGCCGGCCCCATAGATCGCCGGGGTGGCGAGCATCAGGTTGCTCAGCAACGATTTGCCGGTCACTGCGTCATAAGTATCGAGGGTGCTGGAGCCATAGAAGTTGAAGCTGTCGCGGGCCGAGAGTTGCAGGGTTTCCAGGGCCGGCGCGCCGAATTGCGTGTCGCCACGCAACAAGCGATTCAACACATCCTGGGTCAGGGTCATGCCGGCCGGCAGGCGATTGCCGGCCGCCGCCTCGGCCAACGCTTGCGGGCTGCCGACGTTGATGCTGGCCAGCCCCAGGTTGAGATGACGGGTGCCGTAGCGCACCTCATCCCCCATCTGCAACGTCTTGTCGGTCAGGGCGACGATACTGCCGTCTGAATACAGGGCAGTCTGGCCATCGCAGGGCGCGCTGTTGCACACCCCCAGATTGATGCCGCCACTGGAGGCACCGCCCGCCTGTACGGCGTTGACCACGTTGAGCAAGCCGTTGGAGACCGCCAGCATATTCGCGACCTGGTAGACAAAACCGTCGCGTGCGTCATAACTGGCCTTGCCCCGGCCAATCGTATTGATCGAGGCGCCCTGCTCCATGATGATCTCGCCGGTGGTACTCACCAGGAACACTTCCGGTGCAGCCAGGTTCGCCCCTTCACGCAAGGTGATAGAGCCGCTGTTGGCACCGACCACATTGATGTAGTTGCCGCTCTGGCCATACGAAACCTGGGTCATCCCACCAATCATCAGGCGTGCCGCGCCCAGGGCGTTGAGGCTGTCCGCCGCCACGGTGACGCCCCCGAATCCATCAGTGGCCGCCTTGCCTGGCGCCACCACCTCCATCCCACCGGTCCCCATGTTCATCACGGCAACCGTGCCGGCATAACCGTCAGTTGCCGCCTCGAAGCGGCCGATACCGGCGAAGGAAAAGGCGTCTGCCCCGCCACCGGGGTTCAACGCCAGTTTCAAGGTCTTGGCATCCACCGGCAGCAACGCCCGTGGCACGCCGAGTTTGGCGGCATCGGCCACGGCGAACTGGGCATAACCGGTTTCGTTGTACTGGGAGTAACGGCGCAGGGTGTCGGCCGAAGTCAGGATCAACTGGCTGGCCACACGGTTGCTGATCCCGGTATTGACGATGGACAGGCGCCCGGCAGCCGACCATGAACCATTGCGCAGTGCCTGTGGCACGTCTTCGGTCCCGCGCCCCGCCAGGCCGTTGATTTCCACACGGAACGCCCCCGGCATCAAGGCGTAGGTGGAGGGCATCAGGGTATAGGTCCCCGCAGCCAGTCCCGGTACGCCAGCGTCCAGGGTGATTTGCTGGCCGATCAACGGGTCTACCGCGCCGCCCTCCGGTGCCACCGGGGCATAACCCGGCTGCCCCCCAGGCACGATGGCGTAGACCGGGTTGCTGCCCAGGCCCGGCAGGACAAAGCCGCCGTTGGTGCCGATCTGCATCAGCGGGTTGTAGCGCGCATCGGTGGAACCGCCGCGTCCGGAAATAAACCCGGCGCCGAGCAATTCGCCGCCACCGGACAGGTCCAGCGTGGCCTCTGGCAGCACCGCCACCGATTGACCGCCAAGGATCACCCCCACATTGAGGTCGCCATTGAGGTTCGCAATCGCCCCCTGGCCAAGGAACGACACGGTCTTACCGTTGTACTGGTAGACCTGGCCATCCACCGTGCCACCGTAGGGCAACACCAGGCCCTTGCCGCTCACCGAAGTCAGGCTACCGGGCAGCAGCTCGACTTTTTGGGTGCCCAGGATGCCGACCTCGATCAGCCCCAGGGGGGCGCGCACGACCCCGCCCTGCTGGATGGTCGGGCCGCCCAGTTGCAGGCGACCGAAGGCCGAGTAAGGTACAGCGCCTGCCTCGTTGCCGGTACGGGCGATGGTCAGGGTGCGCGTCGGGTCGTAGCCGGCAACCCCGTCCACGTAGCCAGCCAGCACCCGTGCCCCGACTTCGGTCGCCGGGTACAACTGCGCGGCCCGCAGGGTCATGTCGCCCCGGGTCATGAGCTGGGTACTGATGCCCAGGGCGATTGCATCCGCGCTGGCCCCGGCGAGGAAACGCAGGTCACCCTGGCTGCTCAGTTGCACATCATCGAAACCACGCCGTTCGACACTCACCTGGCTATTGTCGGCCTGAGTCAGGCTGCTCTTGTTGCCGAACAACACATTGCCGCGTACCTCCAGCAGATTGGCGTTGGCGTTGAACACCGCCTCGGTGGCGCGTTGCGACATGGCGCTGGTCAACACCGGATGCAGGTATTGGTCCTTGGCTTCCAAGGGCGCAAGGATGCCCGCCAACAGCAGGTGAGGTGCCGACAGGTTGACCCGGGCATCTGGCGCAGCATTCTCACTCAGGCCGAGGGCGCCGCTGTACAGGCGCAGGCTCTGGCCCATCTGCAGCGATAGATCACCGTCAACACTCAGCAGGCCATTGCTCAGCAATGCCAGGTTGTCAAAGCCACCGGCGCTGACCTGATCCACGCCCAGGCGAGCATGCCCATATTCCAGCTCGACAGCCGCAGCCTGGGCAGTGCCCGCCAGGGTGCTGTCCTGCCGGGTCTGGCTGAGCACCAGCTCCCGTGGCATGAGCACCCGGTCGGAGACCGCATTCTTGATGTAGTAAGGGCTTTCCAGGGCCAGGGCCAGGCTCCCGCCCGATGCACCGGCACCGCCGGCCTGGGCCACAAGACTGCCGTCCAGGTACAGGCCATTGTTGGAGGCCACACTGATGCTGCCGCCATTGCTGGCCACCTGCACCCGGCCCCGACCCGGCAGATCCAGGCCCGCCTGGGCACCGGACGCATCCAGGCGCGCGCCATCGCGTACCACCACAAACACATCACTGGCCTTGGCAATGCCGGTGGCGAGGTCAAGCTCGCCGCCAAGGCTGATCGTGCCGCCATTGCGCACCAGGCCATAGCTGCGGCCACGACTGTCCACGGCACTCACCGCCCGCGCGGCCACATCAATCAGCGCCTGCTCGCCAACCCAGATCGAACGCCCGTGACCCGCGGCATTCACCGCCTCGGAACTGGCCACGTTCAGGCCTCTCAGGCTGACGCTGCCGCCCCAGGCGTTGAGCGTGCCATTGAGGGTCAGTTGGCCGACGCTGCGCAGGTTGATCGCCTGGCCCGGGTCGACCGTGATGACCGCCCCCTGGCCCACGCTCAGCGCCGTGGTTGCCAATTGCGCAGCGGTGGACTCCTGATGCCCGGCCGTCAGGCTCAAGCTGGCGCCGCGACGCTGGCTCAGCACGCTGTTGAGCGCATCCTGCTGATACACCGGGGGTGTCCACAGCGCCATCAGGCTGGCCGGATCACTGCCGCTCGGCACCGTTTGCACCTGCTCGCCAACACGGTAGACCGGCATGTTGACCGCGACCTGAGTGCCGTCAGCGACGATCAATCCTTCATTGCCAGTGATGTCATACGCCGAGAACCCTTTGTTGAAAAAGTCTCCCGCCAGTTGCAGGGTGTCCGCGTCTGGAGTGCTTGCCTCACCGATCAGCACCTTGTGCGATTGCAACGCCAGGGTGCCGCCACCGCTGACACCGTAACCCCGAATCTCACCGCCCAACACCAGCGCCCCCAGCGCGCCCAACGTCACGCTGCCGCCCTTGCCCCCGCTGACCTTGCCATCCTGGCCAGCAGTCGCGCCCGAAGACACCTGCACCAGGCTCCCCGCCCCCAGGCTCACATCGCCGGTGCTGCGCAGCGACACCTTGCCGCCATTGGCGTAAGCCACACCACCGATGATGGACGGCTGCAGTGCCAGGTTGTTCCAGCGCCCGGAGGCATCCAGCACCGCCCCGGAGGCCACAGCGACTTGCCCGATCCCCGCCAGAATCACATCTTCAACGCCATTCTGCCGATTGAGGTTGACCTGACTCAGTACGTTGCCGGCATTGATGCTGCCGCCGTGGGCCGTTAGGTTGGCGTTGACCGCCACCTGCGGCGCATACAGGGTGATATCGCCACCGTCCGCCACCGACAACGCGCCATTGACCGTGATCTGCTGTTTGGCACCCACCTTGATCGCGCCCAACTGGAAGCCGTTGAGCTGCTCGCTGTCGAGCACCAGCCTGCCCTGGCGCCCGGCCGGCAGCGCGGCGCTCAGGTCCAGGCTGTCGGCGATGGCTGGCGCGCCACTCTCGATCACTAGCTGCTCCATGCCCGGCGTCAGGGCGTAACGCAGGGTACCCGTGCTTTTGTTGAAGATCGGCGTGTACTGGCCAATGATCAGTTGCGCACGCTGGGCCTGAGCCTTTTGCGACTGCTGGTAACCGTCAAGGTTGATGTTCGGTGCCAGGGTCTGGCGATCGCCCTGGAACACATCACTGATCAGTTGGCCTTCAAGCACCGCACTGCGCGTACCCACCACCAGCTTGCCGGCATCGCGGCCCACGGTGTAACCCGCCTCAAAGCGACGCTGTGGGGCGATCAACGGGTTGTAATAGAGATCGGTCCGACCCCAGCGCTCACTGGTGTCTTCAAAGCCTTTGTAAAGCCCGCTGTAGAGAATATCGCCCGGTGCTTTCGACAGCTCGTACAAGCGCCCGTCCGGCCCCTTGAGCCAGGTTTGCTGGACATAACCGGCCTGGACATCCACGGTGCCGCCCGACAGATTGATCTGCGCACCCTGCTGGGTCACGACGTCACGGCCAGTAAACGTCACGGTACCGCCCTGGGCCATCCACTCGCCCACCGCGTGCCCTTGCGTGCCCAGATAGCCACCGACTTCCAGCAGGCCGCCAGCGGTGTACCAGCGATCCGTTGCGTAGCCGTTGGTACCCGCTGGCACAAACACCAATTCGCGCAGGTCGACCCACACATCGTTGTTGATCAACTGCCCGCCATCGCGGTTGACCGGTGCATCACGTTGCTCGTTGCCCTGCACGTTGATCTTGATGTTGTTGGCTTGCATCGCCACCTTGACGCCGATGGCGCCGGACACGTCGATCATCGCACCGTCGCGCACCAGGCTGCGCTGGCCGGCGCTGACCGCGACCTGGCCACCGGTGGCAAGGGTAATCGAGCCCTTCTGGAAGTCCACGGTGCCGCCGCTGACAATCTCGATGCGCGACTGATCGGTACGGTCAGCCACACTGCCCAGGTTATTGAACTGCCCGCTGATCAAGGGGTTCGCCAGCCCGTCAAGATTGACCAGGCCATTGTCGCGCTGGCTGTTGAGTGCGGTGGAGCCGCTGCTGTCGAGCAGGATCGCGGTGGTGCTGCCTTCGCCAAGACTGACGCTGCCGGTGGTGTCAGTGGACGAATTGAGCAGGTGGAGGGTGCCACGCGTGTCCACCGACGTGCTGGCCAGGGCGACGCCGTTTTGCTGCACGGCGTGGCCGGTCAGGGTGATGTCGCCGGTTGCGGCCATGATCAGGCCGCTGTTGGTCACGCTGCCCGCGCTGCTGCCGGCCTTGAGGCTGCTGGCGACTTCATTGCCGCGTGTGGTGGAACGTGCATTGCCGGTGGTGCCCACGCCTTTGCGGATATAAAAACTGTCGCCGGCGGCCAGGGTCGTCTGGCCCTTGGCGGTGATGAGGGTCCCGGCGTTTTCCACTTCCGAGCCCAACAACAAGGCATAGCCACCGGCATCGGTGGACGTGGCCGCATCATGGGTCTGGATCAGCGCGCCCCGCTGCACCTGGACCTTGCCCGCCGCATCGGTGAACGTTGGCTGGGTGCCGTTGGCGTCGACGTAGAGCCCGCGCTGGGTGAATTGCTCATCGCTGATATTCGCTGCGGCCGCCACCAGGTTGCGCACATTGACCTGGCTGCTGCCGCTGAACACCACGCCATTGCGGTTGATGATCATCACAGTGCCAGCGCCCTTGATCTGGCCCTGGATTTCACTGGGGCGCGCGTTGGGGTCATTGACGCGGTTGAGCAAGGCCCAGTTGGACTGCTGCTGGAAGTCGACAGTGGTGTTGCGCCCGACGTTAAAGGTCTCCCAATTGAGGATGGCCTTGTCGGCGGTCTGCTCGATGCTCACCGTGGTCTGGCCACCGGCTTGGCTTTGGGTCGGGCCCTTGGCGTTGATCCAACCCTGGGTGAGGCTGTTGTCTACCTGCAAGCCGCCCTTGCCCAGGCCATCGGGAATCGTCGAGACCTGCCCCAACGCTGCCTGGCGCCCCGCCGCCTGCGCGGCCTGCTGGGCGGCAATCGCCGCAACGCTGTTGTTGAGCGTGCTCAGTGAGCGCTGCATCTGCTGGTTGACCCGCGCCTGCTGGGACAACGGCGGCGGCATCCCCGGCACCTGCGCCCCCGGACGCGCCGCCGTGGCCGCCTGGGACGCGCCCTTGGCCGCAAACCAGCCAGAGCTGAACGCCGTGGCCCCCTGGGCACTGCCCGCCACCAGCAACAAGGCAATGGCATGGGCCAACGGCTTGAGGCGCAAGACTGTCTGGCCGTGCGGGCCGCGGGCATTCAGGTTAACCGGTGGTTTGCAGCGGACCATCTGGAATCATCCTTGTGTGTTGAGATGCACATCACGTATGGGAGTTAGGCGGTTGGCGAGGGACGGGACTGAACTTCTGTCATGCAAAATTCATCTAGCGCCCACCGCCCTCGGCAACGGCTACCGGGGCCGGTGTTGGCGGGTAGGCAAATAAAAAATCAGCAACGGCACAGGCCGTTGCTGATCAGGTGTCGCAGGTCGATGAACGCTGGGGTTACAGCGGACGACCGATACCGTTGCAGACGTCGGTCTTGCCGATGCTCAGGGAGTTGCCGGCGGTCAGGAAGCTGCTGCGGATCGCGCTTTTCCAGGAGTCTGGCAGTGGCACGAAACGGTTGGCGCGGATGGCGTCATCGTTGTTGACGGTCTCGCCGTAGTGCTGGGCAAAGAAGTCACGCACCTGGTTGGACTGGTCGCCGTTGATATAGCACTGGCTGAAGATCAGGTTGGTGAAGCCCAGGATCGGGTAGCCCGACGTTGGGTAAGGCACCACACCGGCTACGCCGCTTTTACCGAATACAGGTACCCACTTGTCCGGGTTGGAGCGATCAGCCACGGCAGGTACCGACACGTCATCAATCGCAGCGGAAACGTTATCCGGCGCTGGCGATACACCTGCAGTGTTGCTGGCCACGTCCTTGCCAACGCGAGCGACCTTGGTAGCGTCGTCCAGGCCTTCCAGGGTAGTGGCGGCGTAGTCAGGGCTCATGTAGGTGATACGGCCTTCAGCGACCGTCGTATCGTTCAAGGCATTCATCACACCTTGGCTGCCGGCGGCAGAAACGGCACCGGCCGGCAGGCCACCGCTGTAACTGTTGGCAAAGGTGGTGGTAACGGCGAAGCTGCCGGTTTCAGCGCACTGGGCGTTGAGGAAGCGCGTGAACAGTTCGGTGGTGCCGCTGCTTTCGCTGCGGTAAACCACGGTGATTGCACCGCTACGGCCAGCGCCAGTGATCTGGCTCCAGTCAGTGAGACGACCCGAGAACACACCGCACAGCTCGTTGACGCTCAGGTCAACGGCGTTGGCACCGCTCTTGCGAAAAGGAATGGCAACCGAAGTGGCTACCGAAGGCACCTGGATCAGCTTGCCCCAGCCTGGTTGCTTGGCCGATGCGTAGGTCGACAACTCAGTGGCATTGAGCTTGGAATCGCTGCCCGCCCAGTGCACGTTCTTGGTGGTCACGCCAGGTACGAGCTTGTCGTACTTGTTTTCCAGGAATGCCGCTTTGCCGTTGCCGCTGCCGACACCGATGTACGCGGCGAAACCGGCAGTCAGTACGCCGGGGGTCTGGTACAGCGGCTGTGGCAGGGTTGCGCCGCCGCCGTTGATATCAGCAAATGCTGCCTGGGCCGAGCACAGGGCCGCGAGGGTCATGGATGCCGCGAGAACATTGCGCTTAAACATGAAGAAGCTCCTTTCGTCGTGTTCATACGTTGAGGTAGATGGCTCTTGCATGACGCCATGGCACTCGGTTCACACGCCTTGATCCAGAGGGCTTGCCGGGCGAGGCCATGGACACGAAGTTCGCAGTTTCCGATGACAGATGTAGGAAAAAACCTCGGGAGGAACAGCTTGATTTTTAAAAAGATTCTCGGGTGTTTTGGCAATGATTCTGGCTTTTAACGGGCTGAGTGACAGCAAGGTTGCAGGGGTTGTTTCGAGGCGTGGGCTGGAAGGAACACCGGCTGTGTGCCGTGGGTTAAAAAATGACGAAATGAGGAACCCGAGGTTAGGTGATCCAAATGTAGGAGCTGGCTTGCCTGCGATACAGGCAACTCGGTTTTTCAGTCACACCCAGGTGATGCTATCGCAGGCAAGCCAGCTCCTACATTTGGGCAATGGTGTCAGTCGGATTCAAGTGACCAGTTGGTTGATCTCGATGATCGGCAACAGCACCGCCATCACGATCACCAGCACCACCGCGCCCATCACCACGATCATCAACGGCTCCAGCAAGGCCGTCATGCCCATGGCCCGCCGTTCGATATCCCGTGACAGGGTTTGCGCCGCGCGCTCCAGCATGGGCGGCAGGGAGCCGGTTTTTTCACCGCTGGCGATCAGGTGAATCAACACGGGGGGGAAGACCTTTTCCACCGCCAGTGCCGGCGCCAGGTTGACCCCCTCGCGCACCTTGGCCGTGGCATCACTGACGCTCTGGCTCAGGCGGTCGTTGGACAGGGTCTGGCGCGCGGCTTCCAGGGCACGCAGCAACGGCACCCCGGCGCCACCGAGGATCGCCAGGGTCGAGGCAAAGCGCGCAGTGTTGAGCCCCAGCACAAACCGCCCGATCAGCGGCAGGCGCAATACCCGGCTGTGCCAGTTCAAGCGCGCCACGGGGTTGCGCAGGTACAGGCGCCAACACCAGAAACCACCCACCAGGGCGGCAAAACACAGCGCGCCCCAGGCGCGGATAAAGTCACTGGCATTGAGCATCGCCAGGGTCAGCCCCGGCAGGTCCTGGCGCGCCTGGGAAAAGGCACTGACCACCTGCGGCACCACGTAGCTCAACAAGAAGATGACGATGCCAATCGACACCAGGCCCACCACGCCCGGATAGATAAACGCGGTAAGAATCTTGCCGCGCAGGTTGTTGCGTTCCTCGATGTAGTCGGCCAGGCGCTCCATGACCTGGGCCAGGTCGCCAGACTCCTCCCCCGCCGCAATCAACGCCCGGTAGATCGACGGGAAATCCCGTGGCCGTGCGGCCAATGCATCGGCCAGGCGCATGCCACTGCGCACATCGGCGCGCACCGCGCTGAGGGTCTGGGCGATGTGTTTTTTTTCCGCCTGCTCGACCGTGGCACTCAGCGCCGCCTCCAGGGGCAGGCTGGCACCGAGCAGGCTGGCAAGTTGGCGGGTGGCCCACGCCAGGTCGTTGTCCGACAGCTTGGCACTGAACAGGCTGCTGCTGCCCACTGCGTTGGCGCTGCCTTCGACCTGCACCAGCAACGCGGTCAGGCCCCGGCTGCGCAGGCTGGCAAAGGCTGCGCCCTGGCTCTCGGCCTCCAGGTGCCCGGTTTCCAGCTTGCCGCTGGCATCACAGGCTTCATAGCGATAGCGATTCATCAGGCGTCCCGTGTTACGCGCAGGATTTCTTGCGGCGAAGTGGCGCCGCTGCGGACCCAGCGCTCGCCGTCTTCACGCATGCTGAACATCCCGGCCTCGCGGGCGGCGATGCGTATTTCCTGCTCGCCGGCGCCCTTGTGGATCAGCCCACGCACCGCATCATCGACGCAGAACAGTTCATGGATACCGGTACGGCCGCTGTAGCCGACCTGGTTGCACTGGTCACACCCCACCGGGCGCCAGGTGCCGGGCGCCGCCGGGTCCGGCTGCTTGCAGTGCGGGCACAGGCGCCGCACCAAGCGCTGGGCCAACACGCCAAGCAGCGACGAGGCCAGCAGGAACGGCTCCACCCCCATGTCGATCAGGCGATTGACCGCCGACACCGCATCGTTGGTGTGCAGCGTGGCCAGCACCAGATGGCCGGTGAGCGAGGCCTGGACGGCGATCTGCGCGGTCTCCAGGTCACGGATTTCACCAATCATGATGATGTCCGGGTCCTGGCGCAGAATCGCGCGCAGGGCCAGGGCGAAGGTCATGTCGATCTTGGCGTTGACCTGGATCTGGCTGATCCCCGGCAGGTCGTATTCCACCGGGTCTTCCACGGTGAGGATATTGCTGGTACTGGCGTCCAGCCGCGCCAGGGCCGCGTAGAGGCTAGTGGTCTTGCCGCTGCCGGTGGGCCCGGTGACCAGCACGATGCCATGGGGCTGGCGGATCAGGCCATCGAGGCGCGCCAACAGTTGCGGGTCCATGCCGAGCGTTTCCAGTTGCAGGCGCCCGGCCTGTTTATCCAGCAGGCGCATCACCACCCGCTCGCCATGGCCGGTAGGCACCGTCGACACGCGGATATCAATCGGCCGCCCGGCGACCCGCAGGGCGATACGACCGTCCTGGGGCAGGCGTTTTTCGGCGATGTCGAGCTGAGCCATGATCTTGATTCGCGACACCAGCGCGCCATGCAGGGCTTTGCGCGGCGACACCACATCGCGCAGGGTGCCGTCGACGCGATAGCGCACCACCGAGTGGGTTTCGAAGGGCTCAATATGAATGTCACTGGCTTCGTCACGGGCGGCCTGGGTCAGCAAGGCGTTGATCATGCGAATCACCGGAGCGCCGTCCTGGGTGTCGAGCAGGTCGGTGATTTCGGGGATGTCTTGCATCAGGCGGTCGAGGTCGACTTCGTTTTCGGCCGCGCCGACCACCGCTGCAGCACTGCCGGTGTCGGCGTAGGCGCTGGCCAGCAGGCCGTCGAGTTCATCGTCGCGTACGTGTTCGATGGGGGCCTGGCCGAATTGGCGATGGACTTCGCTGATCGACCAGCCGGGAGTCGAGGGGCAGATGGTCAGGCGCGGGCCGCTGGGGGTGGGGTGCAGGAGAATGCGTTGGGATTTGGCCCAGGCGTAGGGGAGCAGGCTCATGGTGTTTGAGCCCTTTGATTGGGGACATATCCGTTATTTTTGTGATGCCAACTGGTGGTTTCGCTCTTACAGCGAGTCACCTTGGAAAAGCCCCAAAGTAACCAAAAGGCTCTTGCCCCACCACTCGCTGCCTCGCCCAGGCTCGGAACGGGGCGCTCAAGATCAAAAGTACCAGCAACCTCCTGTGGGAGCTGTCGAGCCCTAGCGAGGCTGCGATAGCGGTGGGTCAGGCGACATAGATGTTGATCATGCCGCCGCCATCGCAGCCTCGCTAGGGCTCGACAGCTCCCACATTTTGAATGGGGTGTCTCTGGACTGGCTGCATTGACTGGGGGGGCGTTTGCCAAAAGTGACCCGCTGTAAGAGCGGAACCCTAAGTAGCCGTTACCACAGGGATGGATATGTACCCCCACAACACAATTGCCGCCACTGCAGGCAAGCCAGCCCCTACAGGTGATACAACTCACGGCTGTGTACTCCCACGAACCGGCACCGCCCCCGGAATCGCCTTCTCCACCGCCGGCAACTGCGGCGCCTGCACATCCGGCAGCGCCCAGCTGTGCTGCGGCTGCAACCCACCCTGGGCACGGCGCATAAAGTCATAGCGATTAAGCGTAATACTGCGCCCCGCGCCACTGTCGCGAATGATGTAGGGCCGCAAGAACACCATCAGGTTGGTCTTGTTCACACTGCGCGACTCATTGCGAAACAGCGCACCCAGCCCCGGGATGTCCGATAGCCACGGCACCGCGTCGTTGCTCTGGGTATAGCCATCCTGCAACAACCCGCCCAGCACCATGATCTGTCCATCATCGAGCAAGATGCTGGTATCGATCGCCCGCTTGTTGGTCACCGTCCCCGCCTCCACCGACGCGCGGGCGTCGACGCTGCTGACTTCCTGGTAGATATCCAGCTTCACCGTGCCGCCCTCGGAGATCTGTGGCCGCACGTTCAGCTTGAGGCCTACTTCTTCACGCTGCACGGTCTGGAACGGGTTGTTGCTGGTGCCACCGCCACCGGTCACGTAGCTGCCGGTGACGAAGGGAATGGTCTGGCCGACGAAGATACTCGCCGCTTCGTTGTCCAGGGTCAGCAGGTTGGGCGTGGACAACACATTGGTCCCGCCCTTGCTCTTCAACGCCCGCGCCAGGACCTTGAGGTCCAGCACCCGGCCGATCCCTGGAATATCCACCGTGCCGTCCACCAGGCCGATGTTCAGGCCCTTGGGCAACACGTCGATACTGGTCTTGCTGGTGGGGGTGCCGTTGATTCCGCTACCGCCCAGGTTGACCCCGCCAAAACCACCCTTGCCGCCCAGGTTGCCGGCCTGCCACTGCACGCCGAATTCGCTGGCATCGTCTTCGTTGACTTCGACGATCAGGCTTTCGATCACCACCTGGGCGCGGCGCTGGTCAAGCATGTCGATCACCTCACGCAGGTTGCGGTACAGCGGATCGGGTGCGGAAATCAGCAGGGTGTTGGTGGTCGCATCGGCCTGGATCGTCACGCCGCCGGCACTGAAAGCGGTGTTCTGCTCGCTGGTGGTATTGCTCGCACCTGTGCTGTCCTTTGCATAACCACTGGGCTGGACAGCGCTACCGGTCGGCGCGCCACTGCTGTTCTGGGGGCTGCCCTGACTGGTAGTGCCTGCCCCGCCCATTGCACTCAACTTAGTGCGGGCCTCGTCACTCACGCCACTTTCGCTTTCACCGGTGAGCATGCCGCGCAGGGATTGCGCCAGCTTGCCGGCCTGGGCGTTGCGCAGGTACACCACGTGCATATTGCTGGGGTTGCTCTGGGCATTGTCGAGTTTGTAGATCAGGTTGCGCGCCAGTTCCGTACGCTCGGGGCTGCCGGCGCGGATGATGATCGAATTGGAGCGCGGGTCGCCGACCACGGCGATCTTCTGGGTCTGGTCGTTGCCCTGGGTTTCCAGCAACTCGGCGACCATCGCCGCGATATCGACGGCAATGCCGTTTTGCACCGGCACCACGTCGGTGTCGATGGCGCTCGGGGTGTCGATGCCGTCGATGATCTGCGCCACCCGCGCGAGATTTTCCGCATAGTCGGTGATGACGATGCTGTTGTTGCCGGGGTAGGCATTGATCGGATTGTTTGGCGAGACAATGGGCCGCAATACCGGGATCAGGTTCACCGCGTTTTCGTATTGCAGGCGGAAGGTGCGGGTCTGCATGCCATTGCCACTGGGGCTGGCGGCATTGTAGATCGGCCCGCCCAGCAGCTTGGCATCGGCTTCCGGGACCACCTGGGCCACACCGCCGACGTCCACCACGCTGAAGCCCTGCATGCGCAGCGCCGCCAGCAGCATGTCATAGGCCTGATGCGCCGGGACCTGGCCTTCGCTGACCAGGGTCAGGTTGCCCTTGACCCGTGGATCCACCAGGAACTGCTGGCCGGTGGCGCGGGACAAGGCGCGCACCACCGCCTGGATGTCGGCTTCGACAAAGTTCAATTGCACCGGCTGGTCGCCCAGCGGGTTGCGCACTTTGGCCGGGGCGGCGGCATGGCCACGGGCGCGTTGGGTCACCGGGTGTTGGGCCCGTGGCTGAGGGGTGATTTCGCGCTGGCGCTCGGGTATCGGCACACCGTTGCGCCGGGTATCGGCCAGGGGCTGGCCGAGTTCGCTGTCCACCAGCAATGGCGCAGGTGTCGGCGACTGGGTGTTGCTACAGGCACTGAGCGCCAGCAACAGCAGCGGCGCTACCTGGCGAAACGGCGCCGAAAGGGCGAATGACCACTTCATGAAGCTTCCTTAGCGCCAGGCGCCTGATCCATGCGAACGGTCCCGGACAATCTGCCGGCCGGGTTTTCAGCGGTGTCGCCAACACGCTGCAAGCGCGCTTGGGACACCTCCAGGGAAAGTGCGCGTGGGCTCGCCAGCAACCATCCGACCACGGCATCCGCTGGCGCGTCGGTAAAGGTCAGGCGCCAGCCGTTGGAGTCCACGACCTGCAATTGATAACGGCCTTCAAGTCCGGCAGCGTCGAGGGCCTGGCGCAAGGCACCTTCGCGGTCTTGCCCGGCGCGCGCGCCGGCACTGGCGCCCTGCAACAGCGCCTGCAAGGTGGCAGCCTGGGTACGCAGCTTGGGGGTTTCGGCTTGCCAGTAGTCGATCTGCTGCAAGGGTGGTTCAATCAACAGCAACCACACCAGCAGGCCCGCCAACACTGCCCCGCCGCCGCCCAGCAGGCGTTTTTCGCGCAGCGCCAGGGCGCTCCAGAACGTTTGGAACTGCGCGCGCAGGCGTTGATAGCTGAGCTTACTCATTGGCGTCTTCCGGGCTGTCGAGCGGCCCAAGGGTCCAGCCGTGATCATCACGGGTGGCGGTGAAACCGGCCTGGGCCAGCGCCGCCTGCCAATCACCTGCGGCCGTCGGGTTGCGACTGTCGGGCAACAATTGCAGGTGCAAACGGCCTTGTTCAAAAGCCAGGGCCTGGACGCTGCCAACCATAAACGGCAGGTGGCTGCCCGCCAATTGCACCAGGCTGCTGAAACGCTGGCCGGGGTCGGCGCCGGCGCCTTGCGCGGCGGCCAATTGCTGGCGGGCCTGTTGCAGCGGATTGAGGATGACCGGCAATTGCGGGAAGGCCTGCTTGACCTGGGCGATCATCTGCGCCTTGAGCTGTTGCCCTTCGCCTACCTGGCGCGCGGCGTACAGGTTCAGGCCCAGGGTCCAGACCGCCACGGCCAATGCGCTGAGCCCCAGTGCCCGCCCCCAACCTCCGTTGCTGGGGCGTTTGAGGCGCCCGTGCAAGCCCCAGCCCGGCACCACACCCTGCCAGCGCTGGGCCGTGTGCTCATCGATCTGATGCAGTTGCGCGCCACCGTTCAATAGCGCCTCCAGGGCTCGCGCGCCCAGGGGATGCAAGGCGCTCTGGTGCAGGCTCTGGCGCAGCAGCAGATGCCCCTCGACGCAGGCCACGCTCAAGCCTCCCGCCGGCGGTACGGGCAAGGCATAGGGCGCCGGGTACAGGCCACGCAGGCTGATATGCACCTGGGCCAGGACCCGGTTCAGTTGTTCCAGGCCCGCCTTTGGCAGCCACCCCACTTGCACTTGCCCGTTGCTCTCCCGGGGGCCATGGACCACCTGCACCTGTGCCACCGGGCCGAGGATCAGCGCCTGGGCTGCACAGGTCACAGCTGCCGTCACCTTGGCCGCCGTCAATGGCGGCAGTTCCAGGCTGCTCAGCAAACTGTCCCAAGGGTGCAGGAAGCACTCGGCCGCCAGGGTCTTGCGCGGTGGTGCCAACTGCCCAAGGCTGGCCTGCCCTTGCCGGCTGACCTGCCCGGTGCGGTCCAGCCAGGCATAGTGCACCAGGCTCTCGGCGCTCAGTTGGTCCAGCGGCGGCAAGGCAATCCGCAAGCGCGTCATGCGCCCACCCGCCACCAGATCACCTGGGGTTGCCGGTCTTCAGGGCGATACAACAGCGCTTGCGCGGCAACCCGGCGCTGCTCGCGACGCGCGCGGCCGTGCCAGCGGAACCACTCGCTGGTGATCCCCACCTGCACCGAATCCACCACCAGGTGGGGCATGCGCAGGCGGTTGACAAAATCGCCCCGGTTGATAAACCAGCGCCCGCTGTCCCGCTCGGCCACCAATCCCTGGGCCTGGGGCAGGCTGAGCCCGGGCACCACCGCACTGAGCACTTCGGCGCTGGCAGTGTTGCCATTGACCCAGGTATTGCCGGGCAGCACGCTGACATACGCCGCCAGGCGTTGCAGCACACGCGGTTCAAGGCCGTCGATACCGGCGAGGTCATCCAGGCTGCGCAGCATCGGGGCCTTGGCCGGCAGCAGGGTCTGGGCGGCCTCGGGTGAAGTGCTGCGCAGGCTGATCACCTCACTTTCGCCCGCACGTTGCGCATACGAAGCAAGCACCCGCTGGCTGATGCGCTGGCCGACGCCAGGGTCGATGCCAAGCAACTGGCACAGGCGCTGGAAACTCTGCAATTGCGCAGCATCGGGCTGCTGCTGGCGGACCAGGTTGCGCAGGTTGAACTTGCCCTGTTCGTCATCCAGGCGCCCCTCGACCGCCCCGGCAAAGGGTCGCGCCCAAGGCTGATCGAGGCGGGTCAGCACGTCTTTACGCCGCGCATCCCACAACTGTTGTCGACTGGCTTGCAGCGCACCCTGCAACAGCCAACTGCCCTGGACCCGCAGTTGTTCGGCCTCAAGACTACGGGTAAACACGCTTTGGCGGGTGAGCATGGCCCCGGCGAGCACCGCCACCACGGCGGCGATCAGCAACGCGCTGATAATCGCCATGCCATGCTGCTTCGCCGCACTGGGCAAATGCCTGTTCATGGCGCGCCTTACAACTGCCAGGAGCCGATATCGGCATTCACGCCGTCGCCATCCGGTTGGCCGTCGGCCCCGAGGGAAAACACATCGACTTCACCATTGGCGCCAGGGTTGAGGTAGTGATACGGGCGGCCCCACGGGTCGTTGGGCAAACGTTCGAGGTAGGCGCGCCAGTTGCTGCTCTTCGCATCGGCCGGGCGCTCGACCAGGACCTTGAGACCCTGGGTCATGTTCGGATAGGTGCCGTGGTCCAGGCGGTAGAGTTTGAGCGCCTGCATCAAGCCACCGATATCTTGCCTGGCGGCTGTGGCCCGCGCCTGATCCGGGCGGTCAAGCACCTTGGGCACCACCATGGCAGCGAGAATCCCGAGAATGACCACCACCACCATGATCTCGATCAGGGTGAAGCCACGCTGGCCCCGAGGGCCTCGCGGGGTGGATGTGACGTGCGCGATATCCATCTCGACATTCCTTGGCTTGAGTGCTTTTCGTCGCGCAGTGTTGCAAGCCAACATGTCAGTCGTATTGAAAATCCTCGGGAGCTTTGGTCGCCAATCGGTCAAGTGCAGCGGCTAGTCTGCGGGCCTGTTTCCCGGCATTGAGCACGTCATGCGTGGTCGTCAGAAGAACCAAGGTTTCACCCTGATCGAGGTGCTGGTGGCCCTGGCGATTATTGCCGTGGCCATGGCGGCGGCTGTGCGGGTGGCGGGGTTGATGACCCAGGGCAATGGCCTGTTGCGCGACAAATCCATCGCCATGCTGGCGGCCCAGAGTCGCCTGGCCCAACTGCGCCTGGAGGGGCGCGCAAGCCCCGGACGCAAGACGTTTGAGTGTGATCAGGGGCGCTTGAAGCTGCGCTGTGAACAGGTGGTGGCGGGCGATGGTTCCCTATTGAAGGTCAGCGTGCAGGTGCTGGATGCCACACGCGAGGCGCCGCCCCTGGCACGCCTGGAAACCCGGGTGGACCGCGCGCCTGCGTTGCAACAGGTCAAGGTCGAGTGAGCCTGGGCAAGGCTGGTGCCTCGGGCAGTTTATCGAGATTGACCCGGACCTTTTCGGTGCCCCGCTCGATCACCACCCCATCGCCCTCGATGGCCGCCAGGCGTACGCCGGGGCTGAGGCGCTCACCGGCGAGAAAGCTGCGTGGCGGTCCTTCGTTGAGGCTGAGGATTGCCACTGCACCCTGGGCGCCGGCCAGCACCCCGGACACCTTGACCTGTAGCGCCGCCGGCACATCGGCAAACCATTGCAGCGCCGGGCTGTCACTGCGCGCCGCCAACGCCTGGGGTGCAATCGGCGGGGTATGGGACTGCGCGGACGTCAGCAGCAGCGGCGTCCATGTAGCAACCCCGGCCAGCGTCGCCAGCAAGGCCAGGGCCTGGACGCCGTGGGCGGCAGATAAGCGATCGATGAATGCCATGGGCGGGACCTCCTGTTTGTCCATCCCGACAGCCTACAGGGCAAATCTCACGGTTTTATTTCAGTGGTTGATCCGGTTGAGGGCACACGCATGACGGATCGCAGGCAACGAGGTTTCACCTTGATCGAGTTGATGGTGGTGCTGGTGATCATTGGCATCGCCAGCGCTGCCATCAGCCTGAGCATCAAGCCGGACCCCTTGCACCTGTTGCGCAAGGACGCCGAGCGCCTGGCTCAGGTGTTGCAAATCGCCCAGGCCGAAGCCCGCGCCGATGGCCGTGCGATCACTTGGCGCGCGGATGCCAACGGCTACCGCTTGAGCCGCAGCCGCGACGATGGCCCAGGGCTGGAGGACTTCAAGGGCGATCCACAACTGCGCCCACGGACCTGGGACACCACGCCGCTGCAGGTGCGCATCGAACCCCGGCAAACCCTGGTGCTGAATGCCGAATGGATCAATCCGCCGCTGCAGGTGCTGTTGTCGGACGGGCAGCACAGCCTCAGCCTGCAACGTGATGCAACCGGCGCCCTGCGCGTGGTGAGCCCGCCATGAACCGTAACCAGCAAGGCTTTACCCTGATCGAGGTGATGGTGGCGATCATGCTGATGGCGGTCGTCAGCCTGATTGCCTGGCGCGGCCTGGACAGCGTGACCCGCGCCGACGCCCACTTGCAGGCGAGTACCGAACAGACCCAGGCGCTGCTGCGTGCCCTGAACCAGTTGCAACTGGACGTCAGCCTGCGCGCCGGGGTGGAACTGGCGCCGCCACCCACCGCCGACCAGCCCCCCGCCGCAGACGCTTTGCCGGCGGTGACTGTGCGCAGTTCCGACAGCAAGGGGTTTCGCCTGGAGCTGATCCGCAGCGCGCCAACCCCGGGCGATGGTCTGCAACGGGTGCGATGGTGGCTCAAGGGCGACACCTTGTACCGCGCCGCGGCACCGGCACGGGATCGCTATCCGCTACCGGCCCCCAAGGAGGCGGTGGCGGTGTTGAGCCAGGTCAGCGACCTGCAAGTACGGGTCTGGGATAACGACAAGGGCTGGCGGCAGTTGAGCGGCAATCGCCGAAGCCATCCGGCGGGGCTGGAAATCACCCTGGTGCGGCAGACACCGCAGGGGGTGGAGCGCTATCGGCAGGTGCTGGGGCCGTTGGACTGAATTGCAGCGATCTCCCCTTGTGCGCGGTTGCTTACCTGTGGGAGCGGGCTTGCTCGCGAAAGCGGCGGGTCAGTCAACATCAATGTTTGCTGGGCCGACGCCTTCGCGAGCAAGCCCGCTCCCACAGGGAACCTCGCCGACAGGAGGGAATAGAGTCCGCGCCTAGCTGAGCAACACCACCCCACCCGGCAGCTGCGTGCATTTGGCCCCATAGGCATCGCGAATCAGCAATGCCACGCCTGCCAATTGCTCCAGGCTGAAGCGCGCCTGCACCCGGCGTTTGCCCAGTTCGCGATTGAGCAAGACCAACATCCCCGGCCGGTAACGGTTGATCTCGTCGATCACCGTGTCCAGCGTGGCGTTATTGAACACCAGCACCTGCTCGCGCCAGGCGATCACGGCCTCGGTGTCCACCGTCAGCACTTGCCCCAGCCCTGCCGCGTCGTAGGTCAACTGGCGCCCGCTGTCCAGGCGCACGCTGCGCCCACCCACGGCAACCGCCAGCGAGCCTTCAATGCAGGTCACGCACACACTGTGATCGGTGTTGCGCACATTGAATCGCGCCTGGCTCGCACTCAGCCACCCTGCCCCCGCCTGTACCGTCAGCGGCTGCGCCGCCAGCACCTCGACCTCGCCTTCAAGCAATTCAATGCCCTGCTCACGTCGGCTGATACGGGTCTGGGTGTTGAGCTCCAGGCTGATGCCCTCGCTCAGTTCAACCCGCCGCTGCTCACCCACCTGCGTGCGGTAGTCGGCACTCAACCCGGCAAAACCACCGGGCACCGTGACGCGTACCATCACCAAGGCAACCGAGGCGGCAAGCGCCCCGCCGAGGAACGCACGCCGGCCAAAATGCCGGGGTGCCTGGGCCTGTGCCAGCGCCGGGGTCAATTGTTGCCACAACCGCTTGGCGTGTTCGAAAGCCTGGGCGTGCTCCGGGCTCTGGGCGCACCACTGGCGCAAGGCCTTGGCATCGGCCACGGTCGCCTGGCCCGAGGTCAGGAGGACCAGCCAATCGCGCGCTTCGTCGTGCAATCGGCTGTCGGGCGTGCCCCGGGCAGTGGGAAAGCTAAAAATTTTCAAGCGCGCAGGTACTCACGGATTGTCAGGGACTCAACACTAAGACGGTTTTCCGGCGCCGGGACCGAACCGCTGGATGACTTTTCTTTCCAGGCGCTGGGCGCAATGCCCCAGGGCGGCCTTGATTTCCTTCTCGACCATGCGCGTGGAGATGCCGAAACGCTGGGAGATTTCCAGGTGCGGCGCTTCCTCCAGGCGGGCCGCGATGAGGATCTTGCGGCGCCGGGCGGGCAGTTCGTAGAGCGCTTTGAGCAAGGACTGGATTTCTTTCTGGCCGCCCACCACCCGCGAGGGATCCTGGGCTTCGTCGCTGATGTTGAGCAACTCCTGGACCTCACTGCCGGTCAGCAGGCGGGCATCAGCCTGGCGCCGGTCGGCGGCGATGTTCAAGGCCATGCGATACAGATAGGCATTGGGTTGTTGCAGGTTGGCCGGCATGTCCATGCGGTCGACCCGCAGGTAGGTTTCATGCAGGACGTCATTGGCCAGGTCCTCCGAACCCAGGCGCTTGCGCAAACGCACCTTGAAGTCTTCGTAGGAGGCCAGGAACAACCTGACCATTGGCGTGTGCCCGGTATCCTTCATGCCCCGGAAACTCCTTCCCGTGCTGTGCATTCCATGCGTTTTCCTGTGGTGTCGGGCATTAAGAGCAGGGTCAACGGCAACCGCATCGAACTGGGTGCCGGGCGTTCTATCCGGGTGCTGCCCAGGCTGCGAACCAGCGCTTCATCACGCTGCGCATCACCGGTGGAACTGACCAGGCGGCTATGTTCAATCCACCCGTCGTGGTTGACCCAGACCTGTACCAGCGCCCGGAAACTGCCGGGGCGGGTCATGGGCGAACGGCACAGGCTGGCTTCGACGGCCTGCTGCAAGGCCGTGGCATAACTGCGGTTGAGCCGTGCAGCATTGCGCGGCGACACCCCTCGACCGGCCAGCGACTGGCTGACTTCAGGCAACTGCAGCGTAAATGCATCACTGCGTGCGTAACGCGCCATCAGACCACTCCCGGTCAGTAACAGGCCCAAGGCCTGTTGGGCACTGTAGTGCCCATGCACGCCAATCGAACGCCGCCCGTGGGTCAACTCGCGGTCCACCAACACCGCCATCCCGGTGGCACGACTGAAGGCTTCCAGGGCTGGCACCAGGCTTTGCGCAGGCAGATCCAGGCGTAACACCTTCGGCTCCCCAGCCAGGGCTGCGGGCAGTGGCAACCACATCCAGGCCAACAGCAAGGCCAGGCAGCAGTGTGTGCGCCTCCAAGCCCACCGTTCGACCCCTGCTCTGCCTTGCTGCACGGCTGACGTGTCCTGGGAAAAGCGTCATCCTGAGGCCAATTTATGAACCTGATGTTACGGTGATGGCAAAAAAAACATCACGGTTTCGCCTGTTTCATCGGGCTAGACTGGCAAGCACTTACGGCCCACTTCCTCGGGCCAGCCAGGAGGCCCTGATGAAGCGGTTGGTGATGCTGTTGCTGTGTGCGGGCCTGGTGTCGGTCGTGCAGGCCGAGGACACGCCGGGCGGTTGTGTCGAAGCCAGGGTGGATGGGTACAAGGCGCCTGACTATGGGTGCTTGAGCCAGCAGATGGGCGGCAAGGCCGCGCAGAAAAACCGCGAGACCCGGGAAAAACCGGTCCATCAGCGGCCGCCGAACCAGATTGGCTTGTCGACACCTGCGGCGACCAGCGTGCGGATGGGCAATACGTTTGGGACAGGGGTGAAGCCGCAGCGGCCCTGAGGCCGCCACGCCCTCCACTTACAACAACGACAACGGATAACTGATAATCAACCGGTTCTCATCAAACTCCAGCGTGCTGTAATCGCGACGCAACGTCGAGTTACGCCAGCGCACGTTGAGGTTCTTCGCCACCCCGCTTTGCACCACATACGCCAACTCCGACTCCCGCCCCCATTCCCGACCATCAGTGACCGCCCCTACATGGGCATTGCTGCCGCGGATATAGCGAGTCATCAACGTCAGCCCCGGCACGCCCAGGGCCGCGAAGTCATAGTCATAACGCAGTTGCCAGGAACGCTCGCGCGCTGCGTCGTAGCTGGCGTTGTAGCTGTCGTTGGCCAGGCTGGTACCGGCGGTGCCATTGACCCGCATCCAGCCATTTTTCCCGGACATGCGTTGCCCGCCCAGGTACAGGGTATGGGCACCTGTTTTTGCCGAGAGCATCGCCGACAGCGCACGGTTTTCCAGGTCGCCAGCCAGGGCCTTGGCGTTTTCTTCGCCAGAGAAATAACCCAGGTTGGCCCCCAATACCCAACTGCCCAGGGGCTGGCTGTGGATCAGGTTGAAGTAGCGCTGCTGATAGATATCGACCAGTTCCGAGTACCACACGCCCACTTGGGTTCGCTTGTCGTTGAACTGGTACTCGACGCCGCCGAAGTTGAAACGGTCCGAGGTCACATCCGCGCGCCCGGCCATGAACATGTCTTCCATGCTCGCGTCATTGCGCGGGCTGTTGGCGCGGAACTGGCCGCCGTACAGCGTCAAGCCGTTGAGCTCGCGGGAGGTCAATTGCGCGCCACGAAAGGTCTGGGTCAGCGAACGGCCATCGTCAGAGCGCAACACCGGCAGGGCCGGTGCCCACTCCCCGACCTTGAGCTCGGTGTTGGAAAGCTTCGCCTTCAATGCCACGCCCAATCGCCCGAAATCATCCGCCGGGCGACCGTCGTCGTGCACCGGCAACAACTGGGTGTTGGCGGTGCCCTTGCCGCCATCGAGTTTCACCGCATACAGGCCCAGGACATCCAGGCCAAAGCCCACGGTACCCTGGGTAAAGCCGGAGCGTGCATCGAGGATAAAACTCTGCGTCCACTCCTCGGCCCTGGCCTGGGAGTAACGATCATCGACAAAGTTGCGATTGATATAGAAGTTGCGCAGGTTCAACGAGGCCTTGGCGTCGTCGACAAAACCTTCGGCATAACTGTTGGCGGTAAACGCCAGGCAGCCCAGCAGCACAGGGTTGGAACGGGAAAGGATGTTCATTGTTGTTATTCCTTTGCTTTTTGACAGGCAACACTCTCCCGTCGCAGATAAACCGCTATCTGCCGGGAAAATGTCGTGGTGGTTCTAGCTAAGAGGCTGCTGGGTTACCTAGCCCGCCAGCGCGATGATCGCCGGCACACTGAGCACCGCCGTGTAATACCCCATGAATTGCACGCCGGTGTTGAAACCCAGAAAGCGTGCCAGGAAACCACCCAGCAACCCCACCGTGACGATCACCAGCAGCCCAAGCAGACCGCCCTCCCAGATACCGATCACCAGCACCAGGCCGATAAACGTTGCGATCACCGCTTCGTGGCTGATCTTGCGCACCACAAAGGCGGCGGCGCCATGGGCAAAGTTCATGGTGAACGGGTAGGCCACCAGGATTGCCACGATCACGGCGAGCATGCCGTAGCCGAGGAAGTCCCAGGTGCTGAGCAAGTTGTGCAGGTTGTTGACCTGGCCGCTGGCGTTGTCCACCCAGAAGCGTGGCGGTGCGTTGAACAGTGGCGCAGCGGGGCCGGCAGCCACCGGGCTCAGGGGCAGACCGAAAGCCATCAGCGGGATCAGGGTTTCGGCAATGTAGGTGGACTCGGTAACTCCGTTTCGCGCGGTGATCACCGTGGTCAGGCGGTCGTACGCCTGCTTGATCCGCGCGCCGATCACTTCGCCCATGATCACCGTCATCGCCACCGGGCTGAACACGAACGTCGCGCTCGACACGCTGGCGGCCATGGCCGTGACTTTCACCTGGCGTCGGTTGATGACTTTGAACGGGTTGGGGAAGTAGCCGCTCCAGCCCTTGACGTCCGGCGCCAGGGAGAACACCCGGTATTCGTTGCGGCGCATGTGCTCGCGCTCACTTGGGGCCAACAGCGAAAACAGCGACGCAATCAGCGGCGCCACGGCGATGCCGAGGAAATAGCTGACTGACAGTTTCACCCCGTAGTGGCCGGTCAAGGCCTGCAACGCGACGATCACCACCACAAACGGCACCAGGGTCAGCACCGAGGCCCAGCGCCCGGCGGAGAAATAGGCAATGGCCAGGGCCGCACACAGGAACACCCACGGCGCGAACTGCTTGATCACCCCGCCAAACGGCGCCAGTAACACCGCGAACAGAACCGACAACGGCACCGCAATCAACGCCGCCACCGCGCCGCCGGTGATCATTTTGCGCAGGGCGATATGTGGCACGCCGAGTTTGCGCAGGTAGTTGGCGTCGCCAAGCAAGGCGGTGGCCACCGTATCACCGGGAATGCCCAGCAGAGCCGTGGGCACCGCGTGGGTCATGTGCTTGGCCACCGCGCCCGCGAGGAAGAACGTCAACACCCCGGCAGGCGGTGCGCCGAGCAACACCACCAGCATGGTCAACGGCGCCAGGGTGGCGGTTTCGTCGGTGCCCGAGACCAGGCCGATGGCGGAAAACACCACCGCCCCCAGCAGCCCCAAGGCGAACGCCATCATGATTTCATGCATCAGCATTTCCATCACGGTCGCCCTCCGTTCAGGTGCGCCTGTTCTTCACGAGCCTGGCCTTCACGGAACAAGTCGTACAGCTCCAGTTCGCGCAACTCGGCGATCACTTCGTCAGACAAGTCCTCCAACCGACCAAGGCTGCCGTACTCCTTGAGCAGATCGGCCACCACTTGTGCGCGAAACGCCGGGTCCGCCGCGTGCTCCTGCACGTCACGCTTGGGCGGGAACAACTTGGCGCTGATCACGCCTGCACCCAGGCAGCCGAGCACGCCCACCAGCATGGCGTAGGTCTTGGCCATCTGCGCCGACTCGACGATGGGTTGCAGCAGGTAATGTGCGCCGAAATACGCACCGAGGCTGACCACTGCACCGATGCCGATGGACAGCACCAGGTCGCGGCCATCGATGGTGTCGCCCCAGACCTCATAGAGGTTTTGCTTTTTTGGCGGTGAAAGAGGTTGCTGCATGGTGCCCTCCGCGCCCTTGCGGGCTTGTTGTTTTTATTAAGGCTTTTTATGAGAAGCATTGACGCGCTTTTATGGCTTTCGCCACTCGCGAGCCGCCGACGCGCTGCAACTGGCTGTCGATAAACACGCCGACCTCGATCAATCGCTCAAGGTCGACACCGGTTGCCAAACCCTGATGTTCCAGCAGGTAGACCAACTCTTCGGTTGCCACATTACCGGTGGCTCCCGGTGAATAAGGGCAGCCACCCAGGCCGGAGACGGAGCTGTCGAACACCCTGACCCCGGCCTCCAATGCCGCCTGGACGTTGGCCACGGCCATGCCATAGGTGTCATGGAAATGCCCGGCCAGGGCGCTGACTGGCACCTCTGCAGCACAGGCCGCGATCAGCCGGGAAGTGGCTTGCGCAGTACCGACGCCGATGGTGTCGCCCAGGCTGATTTCATAACAGCCCATCTCATGCAGTGCCGTCGTCACCCGTGCCACGTCGCCGGGCGCAACCTCGCCACTGAACGGGCAACCCAACGCGCAGGACACATAACCACGCACCGCCACGCCTACCTCGCGCGCCTTGGCCAACACCGGACCAAAGCGCTCAAGGCTCTCGGCAATCGAGCAATTGATGTTCTTGCGGGAAAACGCCTCGGAGGCCGCCGCAAACACCGCCACCTCCCGACACCCCACCGCCAGCGCGGCGTCCAGGCCTTGCAGGTTGGGCACCAGGGCGCTGTAGGTCACCCCGGCTGGCTGCCCGAGACGGCGCAGCACCTCGTCGGTGCCGGCCATCTGCGGCACCCAGCGTGGCGAGACAAAGGCCCCCGCCTCCAGGGTTCTCAGCCCCGCCGCGACCAGCCCCTCCAACAGCGCCACGCGGGTTTCTACCGGCAGGCTGCGGGCCTCATTTTGCAGGCCATCGCGCGCGCTCACTTCCACCAACCGCACAGAGTCCACGGTTACTGCCCGCGCTTTTCAAGCAACAGCTCGGCGGCCCGATCAGCGCGCACGTCATGGCTCTCGACCATGCGTTTGACCAGCCAGTCCAACTCTTCACCACGGGCGCCGGCCGACAACGCAACGTTGCGCGCATGCAAGGCCATATGCCCGCGCTGGATGCCTTCGGTGGCCAGGGCACGCAAGGCGCCGAGGTTCTGCGCCAGGCCCACGGCCACGGCGATCTCCCCCAGTTCCTGGGCAGTCTTCACGCCCAGAATGCGCAGCGACAATTGCGCCAGCGGATGGGTCTTCGTCGCCCCGCCCACCAGCCCCAGCGGCATTGGCATCTCAAGGGTGCCGACCAAGTGCCCGGCGCTGTCCTTTTCCCAGGTGGTCAGCGAGCCGTAGTGACCGTTGCGGCAGGCGTAGGCATGGGCGCCCGCCTCCACGGCACGCCAGTCATTGCCGGTGGCCACCACCAACGGGTCGATGCCGTTCATGATCCCTTTGTTATGGGTCGCAGCGCGGTACGGGTCGATCACCGCAAAGGTGTAGGCGTCGATGATCCCTTCAATGACTTCTTCACCGCTGTACGCGGCGGTGGCCAGATGCTCAGGGGCGATGCGCAACTGGGCACGGGACAGGCGCAGGTCCGCAAGGTTGGACAAGATGCGCAGGCGCACCTTGCCGCCAGTCAAGCGTTCCATCAGCGGCGCCACGGCTTCAGCCATGGTGTTGACAGTGTTGGCGCCCATGGCATCGCGCACATCGACGATCAGGTGCGCCACCAGCATCGGCCCGCGCGGGCTGTCGGCAAAGGTATGGACCTCGATGTCGCGGCAACCGCCACCCAGCTTGATCAGCAATTGGTCCTTGCTGTTGGCCTGGGCGATGATTTCATCCTTGTGCCGCAACAGGCTCAGGCGCGCATTGAACGGGTCAGTAATCCCGACAATCTGCACTTGCGCACGCATCAATGGCGCGCTGCTGGAGGTCTGGAAACCGCCGGCGTGACGGGTCAGCTTGGCCATGAACGAGGCCGCGGCGACCACCGAGGGTTCTTCCACCACCAACGGGATCAGGACGTCGCGGCCGTTGACCTGGAAGTTGCTGGCCACGGCGTAAGGCAATTCAAAAGTGCCGATCACGTTTTCGATCATGCCATCGGCGATCTCCAGGGGCAGCGCGCCAGCCCCGCGCAACAGGTCGGCATCTGCCGCGCTGAGGCCCAACAGTTGCTGGAGGTGGTCAAGACGCTGGCGGGGGGACAGGCTACGAAAATTGGGCAAGCGCGAATCGATTGGCATCAGGGGCTCCTTGGGGAGTCATTTGTTATTGGATGACGCCAAATTGCCCGATCTGTAGCCTTGAAAGAAGGTACAGTTTTGCCGGACAGTTACGCGACTGTACCCATAACAAGCACCCCACGAGGAAATGCCCCATGGCGCGCTCGACCCTCGCGCAGCAGGTAGCCAGCGCCATCGCCCAGCAAATCACCGATGGCGCCCTGAAAGCCGGCGAAAAGCTGCCGTCGCTGCGCGAATACATGCGCCTGCACGGTCATTCGAAAAATACCGTGATCACCGCCTACGAACACCTGGCCGCCGAAGGCTTGGTGGAGGCCCGCCACGGACAGGGGTTTTTTGTCATCAAGCGCGTGGCCCAGCCCCGCGAAGAAGACGACAGCCTGCCCTACAACCGGGCGCTGGACACCATCTGGATGATGCGCCAGCAGTTCCTGCGCGACCCTGGGCATTCGCCCCTGGGGGAAGGTTTCCCGCCGGTCGAATGGCTGATGGATATGCGCCTGGACAAGTTCCATCGCCAGGTGGTGCGGGCCGGTGTCACCACTTTGTTTCGCTATGGCACGCGCCTGGGCAACGCCGGGCTGCGCGCACGCCTGGTCCAGAAGCTGGCGGACTACAACATCAAGGTTTCGACCCGCCAGTTGGTCACAACGCTTGGGGCCAACCATGCCATGGACCTGATCATCCGCCGCTACGTCAACCCGGGCGACCCGGTGCTGGTGGAAGACCCGGGCTACTACCCGCTGTTCGGCAAACTGCAATTGCAAGGCGCGAGCATGCTCGGCGTGCCACGCGAGCCCGACGGGCCGAACCTGGAGGTGTTGGAACAGTTGCTCAAGGCCCATCGCCCCAAGCTGTTCTTCCTGCAATCGATCGGGCATAACCCCACGGGCTCGGACCTGTCACCGGCCAAGGCGCACCAGTTGCTGCGCATCGCCGAAACCTATGACCTGCTGCTGGTGGAAAACGACGCCATGGCCGATTTCAAGCCCAGCTCGGCGATCAAACTCTCGGCCCTGGACCAACTCAACCGCACGTTGTACCTGGGCAGTTTTTCCAAGTCGGTGTCGGCGGCGCTGCGGGTGGGGTTTATCGCCGGCAGCAAGCAGCGGGTCGAAGAGTTGGCCGATATCAAGATGATCCTGCATAACAGCGGCGCCGAGTACAGCGAGCGGACCATCGACGTGATTCTCGGCGAAGGTCAGTTCCTGCGGCACTTGTCGCGCCTGCAAGATCGCCTGCGCCAGGCCACCGCCCGCGGCCTGGCCTTGCTCGACGAACTGGGTGCCGAAGTATTTTGTCGCCCCGAACAAAGCCTGTACCTGTGGGCGCGTTTCCCCCAGGTCGACGACGCCAACCTGCTGACCCGCCTGTGCCTGGCCGAGGGCGTGATGCTCGCACCAGGGGCGATTTTCTCCACCCAACCCAAGAGCGTCGTGCCCTGGACCCGGCTCAACGTGGCGTATCTGGATGACCCGGTGTTCTGTCGGATCATCCGGCAAATGCAGCAATAAACCGCAATCAATAGGAATGTGCCGAAAGATTTGCCAGAATGCGCAACTTAGAAACATTCGCATTCGCAGGATATTCCCATGCACGCCCACCCTTCGCTCCCCGCTGCGCGTCGCATCCTCGCCGTCGAGGATGACCCGGTGCTCGCCGCCCATCTGGACAGCCACCTGGGCCAACGTGGCTTCGAGGTCACGTTGCGCCAGAACGGTGGAGAAATCGTCGAGTTGGTGCGCGCCCAGCCTTTTGACCTGATCCTGATGGATATCATGCTGCCAGGCAGCAGCGGCCTGGAGGTGCTCGCGCAACTACGCCGGCATCAACGGGTGCCGGTGATCCTGATGTCAGCCCTCGGCGCCGAACAGGATCGCATCACCGGGTTCAGCCAGGGGGCCGACGATTACCTGCCCAAGCCGTTCAGCATGTTGGAAATGGATGTGCGCATCGATGCGATCCTGCGCCGCGTGGCCTATGAACATGAGGTGCCCGGCACGGCGCGCAATGAGGACCCACAGCTGACGTTCGACGAGCAACGCAACGATGTCAGCCTCAATGAGCAGTGGGCCGACCTGACCACGACCGAGTATCGGGTACTGGAAACCCTGGTGGCCCATGTCGATGAGGTGCTGACCAAGGCATTCCTGTACCAGCAGGTGATGCACCGCGCCTATTCCCGGCATGATCGCAGCCTGGACATGCATGTCAGCCGCATCCGCCGCAAGTTGCAGGCCATCGGCTACACCGCCGGACGCGTGGAGACGGTCAGGAGCACCGGCTACATCCTGACCCGGCTGGCGCCATGAGGCTGCCCCACCGTCATTCGCTGTTGTGGAAACTGATCGGCCTACTGGCGGTGCTGTGCTTGCTGGTGGTCAGCCTGCAAGTGGATGTGAGCCAGCGTATCCAGGAAGCCACTGCGCGCTTGCCCGCGCCCACCCGGCAAGTTCTTACCGATTATGCGCAGCAGGCCGAAGCCGCCTGGCATGAGCGCGGCGCGGCGGGCGTCGACGAGTTCCTGAATACCTTGCGCGCCAGGGAGCAGGTGTGGGCGGTGGTGGTGGATGAGCACCATTCGCTGTCTTCCCAGGCACTGACCAGGCTTGAACGGCGCAAGTTGGATTTCGTGCGCCGGATCGACTGGCCGGTGGGTCGCCCCGGTGGCCGGCCAACGTTTTATATCCCGTTCAGCGATGGCCAATCGCGGCTGGTGATGGAGTTGCCCTTGCACCTGGACCCGCGCAAGGACAATGGCCGCTGGAACATCCTCCTGCAACACGTACTGCCGGCCTCACTGGCGCTGTTGTTCGGCGTGCTGTTGTACCGGGTGCTGATTTCGCCGCTGGTGATCCTGCGGCGCCAGGCCAATGCGCTGAGCGCCGGTGACCTGGCGTCACGGGTCGGGCCCCAGGTGACACGCCGCCGCGATGAGCTGGGCGAGTTGGCCCGGGCCTTCGACCATATGGCCGAGCGCCTGGAGAGCACCGTGGTCCTGCAGCGGCGCTTGCTGCGGGACTTGTCCCACGAACTGCGTACGCCCTTGAGTCGGTTGCGGGTGGCCGGTGAGCGCGAGCCCGACCCAACGGCATTGCGCCAACGCCTGGAGCGCGAAGTGCAAGGCATGGAACGTTTGATCGGCAGCACCCTGGAGCTGGTCTGGCTGGATACCGAACGCCCGTCGATGCCGGTGGAAGCGGTGGAGATGGAGCCGTTGTGGGACCTGTTGCGCGAAGACGCCTGCTTTGAAAGCGGCTGGTCGAGCGAGCGCCTGCCTTGCGAGCTGCCCGCAGGCGTTTGGGTGCTGGGCAACCTCAATGGCCTGGCCCAGGCCCTGGAAAACATCCTGCGCAATGCTATCCGCCACTCCCCAGAACAGGGTGTGGTGCGCCTGACCGGTAAGCTTGAGGGCGATTTCTGGCACCTGTGCATTCAGGATCAGGGGCCGGGGATCGAGCCGGACAAGCTGGAGCAGATCTTCCTGCCCTTCACCCGCCTCAATGCCGCCCGCCCGGGCGGTGACGGTTATGGCCTGGGCTTGTCGATTGCGCGCAGCATCGTGCAGTTGCAGGGCGGCACGTTATGGGCGCAAAACACCACGCCCGGCCTGTGCCTGCATCTGCGGCTCAAAGTGTATAAGTTGTAAATTGCGTTTACTCCCATATGAGAATCACTAGCATTGGCGCCATGCATTACTTGTGACCAACTCGATCCCAAAGGGGTTGTGTTGCCTGATCTGGCCCCGATGAGCCCACCATGAAAAGCAAATCCCCTGCCTGGCCGACACTCTCGCGGATTGTCGCCGCGCTGATCGGCGGCTACCTGTTTACCTATGCGTTTACCGCCGCCCTGGCGCGCCTGTTGCCCATGGACAAGGTTGATGCCCTGGTCGTCGCGACCCTGCCTTCTTTCCTGATCTACACCCTGGTAATCCTCTGGGCCTTTGGCTGTCGCAACGCCTGGCGCGCCTGGGCCGGAGTGGCCCTGGCGCTGCCATTGGCCGCCATCGGGTTCTGGCCACAATGGCGCGAGGTGCTGGGATGAAACACAAGACCCTGACCCAGGCCATGGCCTGGCTGCATACCTGGAGTGGGCTGGTGTTCGGCTGGCTGCTGTTTGCGATCTTCCTCACCGGCACCCTGGCGGTGTTCGACAAGGAAATCGACGGCTGGATGCGCCCGGAAGTCCCCACCACCAGCCTGTCGCAAAGCGCTGCCGCGCAGCAGGCCCTCGGCTACCTGGCGCGCCAGCATCCCGAGGCGAAGACCTGGAACATCGGCTTGCCTGGCGAGCGTTCCGACACCCTGACGGTATCGGCCGGCGAGCAACGCCGTGGCGGCGGCACCGCGCTCGACCCACACACCGGCGAGCCCCTGGGCGTGCGCGAAACTGCCGGTGGCGGGTTCTTCTTCCGCTTCCACTTCACCCTCAACCTGCCCCGTGACCTGGGGATCTGGACCGTCGGCCTGGCGGCCATGGCAATGCTGGTGGCGCTGATCAGCGGGATTGTGATTCACAAGAAGTTCTTCAAGGACTTCTTCACCTTCCGCCCCGCCAAGGGCCAACGCTCCTGGCTCGATGCGCACAATGCGACGGCGGTGCTGGTGCTGCCGTTTCACCTGATGATCACCTATACCGGGCTGGTGATTTTCTACCTGATCTACATGCCGGCGGCGGTGGATGCACTGTTTGATGGCGATCGCGACAACCTGGGCCGGGCCCTGCGCGGTGCGCCCGCCGAACAACAGGCGCGCGGCGAACGCCCCACACGTAGCGAAGCCGCCGAGTTGACGGCGCTGGAACCGCTGCTGCTCGCAGCGGAGCGAGCCATGGGGCCAGTGTCCAGTCTGTCGATCCACAACCCGGGCCGCAGCGACGCGCGTATCGAGGCGCGCCCGGTGCTGGGCAACCGCATCGAACTGACCAAGGGCCAGAGCATGCTGTTTGACGGGGTCAGCGGTGAGATTCTGCGCCAACCCGCCGTCAGCCGGCCGAGCCTGCTGACCCAAAAGGTCATGGCCGGCCTGCACTTCGCCCAGTTTGGCGGCTACTCGATGCGCTGGTTGTACTTTGTCTGCGGCCTGGCCAGTTGCGCGATGCTGGCGACCGGTGTGGTGCTGTTTACCGTCAAGCGCCGCCGTCGCCACGATGGCGAAGGGGCTGTCGGCGCCCTGCTCTACCACGTCGCCGAACGCCTGAACGTGGCGGTGGTGGCCGGTTTGATGGTGGCGTGCGTGGCCTTCCTGTGGGCCAACCGCTTGCTGCCGGTGGAACTGGCCCAACGCGGTGGCTGGGAGGTGCGGGTGTTTTTCCTGGTGTGGTTGTTGAGCCTCGGCCACGCCATTGTCCGTCCGTGGCGCAGTGCCTGGCGTGAACAACTGGCACTGGCGGCTGCGCTGTGTATCGGCCTGCCGGCGCTGAACCTGCTGGGGGGCAGCAAGGGTGATTACTTCTACCTGGAATTGACCACCGTCGCCCTCGGCCTGATGCTGGCCTGGCCGTGCTGGAAGCTGTGCCAGGCGCCCAAGGAACGTGCCCCACGGCGCGTAGGCAAGCAACCTGTGGCAGAGGCCAACTGAGATGGCATTGATAGCAGCGTTGTTGCTGGCCTGCGGTGGAATGCTGGGCTTATGCCTGGGCTTGGAACGGCATTACAAACAACTCTGGCAACGCCTGCCCTCGCCCATGCTGCGGCGTGGCTTGCGGGGGATGGGTTGGGTGCTGCTGGCGGCCAGCTTTGCCGTGAGTGTGCAGGTATGGGGCTGGGCCATGGGGCCGGTGGCGTGGTTTGGGTTGATTTCACTGGCGGGGCTGAGTGTGGCGTTTTTGCTGCCTTACAGCGCCCGCTGATTGCACGAGCTGGCTCGCCTGCGATGCCATCGGTATCTACACAGCTCTGTTCTTCTTGGCGTTGTGTACCTATCCGTTTTTTGTGTAACGGCGGCTAAGATCAACAGCAAGAGCAAAAGCAAAGTGCGGAGCTACTTACCTGTGGGAGCGGGCTTGCTCGCGAAAGCGTCAGTAAGAACGCCGCAGAGTGTCAGATACCCAACGTCATCGTTAACGACCATCGCGAGCAAGCCCGCTCCCACAGGGGTACGCGCACGATTCGACGATCAGGCCGGCTGTCAGGCCGCCTCGCTTTGTTTTTGATTTTGATCTTAGGCGCCCCGTTAAACCACGCTGGCCGTCATCCGACATTGATTTGGGGGCGCCCCCCCCCAAATCAATATCGGATGACGGGCACACCGAGCCTAGGCGAGGTGCCGAGTGGTGGGGCAAGAGCGTTTTGCTTACTTTTGCGCTGTTCAAAAGTGAGCCGCTGTAAAAGCGGAACCATTAGCCGCCGTTACACAAAAAACGGATAGGTACACAACGCCAAGAAGAAAAGAACTGTGTAGATACTCATGCCGCAATAGCGGCGGATCATTCAGCACATGTGTCGACTGACACTCCGCCATCGCGAGCAAGCCCGCTCCCACACAAGTCCTTCCTACAGGGAAAAATAACGCTTTGGGTCGGCTCAGTGAACGACAGCCCGGGTCACCAAAAAACTCAACAACTGCGGCTCGTCTTCCAGTTCAATCGCCTGCACCGGACGCGGCAGGTGGTCCAGCACGCTGCGCCAGAACGCCTGGGAGGCCTCGTCCTGGTCGTAGAAACGCACCAGCCAGTCAGCCTCGCCGCTGGTCAATACCTGAGTGGCCACGGCACGGCCAATGCCCTTGCGGCGATAGCGCTTGAGGATAAACAGGTCCGCCAACTCCAGGGCGTTGATTCCCGCCAGCTCGCTGCGTTCGATCAATAGAAAACCGGCGATATAACCGTCGACCAGCAACAGATTGGCGCTCCATTGCGGGTCTTGCCAGTAGCGCGACAGGTGTTCTTCGTGAATATAGAAACGGCCGTCCGCCTCGACGTCTTCCTGTTCCCAATCCGAGGATTCATAGGCATAGAACTGGTAGAGGTTGCGGATCAGCTCGGCCTGTTCAGGGCCGGTTTGGATCAGTTCAACGGTGGTGTCACTCATGGCAGGGCTCACGCGGGCGGGGCGCCACAGTAGCGAAGGGCGGCGCCCCAGGCAAGCCGCTACCCCCCGGCGACGGCCTGCTGCCTGGCCTGGGGCGCTGCGCTCAACCACTGCTCCAACTCACGATGGACCTGTGGCGCCAGCAGTTGCCGGTCAGCCATCCATTGGTCGTTGAATACCGTGTCCAGGTACTTTTCACCGCCATCGCACACCAGCGCCACGATCACGCTGTGGGCCGGCGCGTGCCGGGCCTCGCGCAGGGCCTGGTAGACCACGCCGCCAGCCGAGCCGCCCAGTAGCAAGCCGTAATGCCGGGCCAGGTAGCGTGCGGTTTCAAAGGCCTGGGCATCGCTGACGGTCAATCCTTTATCGATCAGCGCATAGTCGACCACGGCACCGATTTCCGCGCCTTCGGGGGTGCCGGTACCGGATTGGTGATACGGCGCACCGGGGCCGCCGAAGATCACCGACCCACAGGGTTCGACACCGATCACCTGCAGGCCGCGGGCATGGCGTTTCAAGGCGCGCGCAGTGCCGCACAGCGAGCCGCCGGTGCCCACGGCGCCCACCAGATAGTGGATTTCGTCCCCCAGCGCCGCGCGCAATTCCGCTGCCAGCGCCGTGTAGCCATTGGCATTCGCCGGGTTGTGGTGCTGGCGGGTCCAGTAGGCGCCCTGCTCGCTGGCGATACGTTCGGCGGTGGCATCCCGGTCGGCAGTAGCCAGCCCGCCACCGGGATCGCCAACCCGCACCAACTGCGCACCAAAGGCCTGCATGGCCCGCAGTTTGTCGGGGCTGGCGTGTTCGTCAACCACTGCGGTGAAGCTATAACCGCGCTCGGCGGCGAGCAACGCCAGGCCCAACCCGGTGTTGCCCGAGGTCGATTCGACAATCCGTCCACCCGGCTTAAGCTGCCCCGAGGCCTGTGCCTCATCGAGCATCTGCCGGGCCATGCGGATCTTGGCGGTGCCGGTGGGGTTGAATTGCTCCAGCTTGAGCAGCACGCAGCTGCCGTTTTCAGTGACGCATAATTTGAGCAGCGGCGTATCGCCGATCAGTTCGGACAGGCAAGTCTTGATCATGACAACCTCTGGGCAGTATGAAAAACAGGCGCGGCGCTTAGCCGGCCAGGGCCGCGACGGCGCGTTGCAAGCTGGCGAGAAACGCCTGGTTTTGCTCGGCCAGGCCCAGGGACACGCGAATGAAACCGGTGTACCCCGGCTCGCGCCAGGCCTTGACGATGATCCCGTCCTTGAGCAGTTCTTCGACCACTTCCAGGGCATTGCGGGCGGTATCGATAAACAGGAAATTGGCCTGGGACGGCGCCACGCGAAAACCCGCAGCCTGTAGCCCCTGGGTCAGGCGCTGGCGCTCGATCGTGATGAATTCGCGGCTGCGCACCACGTGCGCCTGGTCAAGCCAGGCGGCCTGGGCAGCCTCCTGGGCCGGTTGATTGACGTTGTACGGCGTACGCACCCGGTGCAGCGCGTCGATCAGGCTGGGGTGCGAGGCAATGCCATAGCCGATCCGCAGCCCCGCCAGCCCGTAGGCCTTGGAGAATGTGCGCAGGATGATCCACGGCCGCGTCTGCGCGCCCAGGATCGCCAGGGCGTCGGCGCCGTCCTCGACGAATTCGAAGTACGCCTCGTCGATCACCAGCAAGGTGTCGGGATGGGCGGCGGCAACCAGCTCAGTCAGTTCAACCGGCGATAGCGCTGTCCCTACCGGGTTGCAGGGCGTGCTCAGCATCAGCATCTTCGCCGGTGGCTGGAGGGCCGCAGCCCAGGCCGGCAAATTGAGGCTGAAGTCATCGTTGAGCGGCACCTTGTCCACCTGCGCCCCCATCATCAACGGCAGGCTTTCATGCAGGCTGAAACAAGGCTGCTGGGTGACGACCCGATCCTGGGGATCGAGCAGTGCCAGGCACAGCAATTCGAGGATGTTTTCCGAACCGTTGCCGAGGATGATTCTGGCCGGATCGATATCCAACTGCCCACCGATCAGTTGCCGTAACGCCCGACCGCTGGGGTCGGGATAACGCTCCAACCCTGCCCCGCCCTGACGCGCAAGCATGGCAGCGGCGGCCGGCGACATGCCCAGGGGGTTTTCGCAGTTGGACAGCTTGGTCACCGTTGGCGTACCGAGCTTACGTGGATCGGCGCCCGGGTCGTACAGGGGCAAGCGTCGCACACTGGGCCGCACCAGCGCCTCGATGCGGTGGGCGGGGTTGTCTTGATGCATTGAACACCTCCTTGTTATGACAGTGCGATGGCGCCTGCGCGGTCCAGCGCCTTGAGTTGCCGTTCAAACGAGACGATCAGCAGCAGCGCCGTGGCCGCCAGGCCTATCGCCAGCCCGGCCCATACGCCAAAGATGCCGTAGGGACTGACGATGCCCAGCAACCAGGCGGCGGGCAGCCCCACCAGCCAGTAGCCGAACAGCGAAATACGCAACGGCCCCGCCGTATCGCCGATACCGCGCAAGATGCCGTTGCCGATGTTCTGGCTGGCATCAAAGATCTGCAGGACGATGGCGATCAGCAAACCGGTAGCCATCAGGCTCACTGCATCCTGGTTGTTGGCGTGTTCGGTGCTGATAAACAGGCCGATCACCTGTTCGGGCAGCAGTGCATAGGGAATCGCAAACAGCAGCATGACCACCACTCCGAGCCCCAGCCCCAGGCGCCCCAGCTGCCGGGCGCGCTGATACTGCCCGGTGCCGCAGGCCTCGCTGATATGGATCGAGGCCGCGTGGGAGATCCCCGCCGAGAACATGAACACGATGTAGATGATCTGGTTGAGCACGGTCTGCGCCGCCAGCGCTTCCATGCCCAGGGTGCCGATCAGCAGGGTCAGCACGCTGAAGAATCCGGCCTCGCTGGCATAGGTCCCGGCAATCGGCAGCCCGAGCTTCCACACGGCCTTGATCGCCGTCGGCGAAAAACTCAGCTGTGCAAGCTTGAAGTAGCCGGCCAGGCGCCGGTGGGTCAGCACCACCACGAGGAACATCAGGAACGACAGCAGGAACACCACCGCGCTGGTGATTGCCACCCCTGCCAGCCCATAGGCCGGCAGGCCCAGTTTGCCGAACACCAGCACGTAGTTCAGTGCCGCCGTAAGAACGATCGACACCAAGGTGATTGCCAGCAACGGGCCGGGGAACTTGAGGCCGACCGTGAAGTGGCGCAGCGCCTGGAACCACAGGCACGGCAACAGGCCTGGGGCAATAATCAACAGGAAGTCCATGGCCCCCGCCACGACGCTGGCGTCCTGGCCCAGCCATGTCAGTGGTTGACGCAACGCCAACAACACGCCCATAAACACCAGGCCACTGACGGTGGCCCAGAACAGGCCCGCCACCAGCAGCGCACGCACTTGAGCTTCATCGCCCCTGGCGTTGGCTTGCGCCACCAGATTACTGACGCCCGTGACCAGCCCGGTGCCGGTGGTGCGCAACTGGTTGAACAGGGCGAGTGCCAGGCCACCGGCTGCCAGCTCCTTGGCGCCCAGGGTGCCAAGCACCACGATATCGATGGTGGTCAGGGCCACATACGCCAGGTTGGTCAGGATCAGCGGCAGTGCCAGTAGCAACAGTGCCCGGCTGTCAGCGCGCCAGGCGCCAGGTTGCGCGGTATTCAAGCCGACCATAGCTGGACCCTCTGCCCACGGTTCTGCGCCAGCGCGCGATCGGCCATCAAGCGACCGAGGGCGACATCGGTCACCACCATGCCGCTGTTGTAGGCAAACACCACATCATCGCGATGGCGCCGTGCGGGTGCCAGGCCCAGGAGGATATCCGGCAGTTCGGCGTCCACCTCGGGCAGGCTGCCGTCAGCCGCCGCCAGGTCGGCGCTGGTGACCTGCATCTGCGCGATGTCGGTGGCGATGCGGTAGTCAGCGCCATGCAGCACGTCGGCATCGATGCCATAGCCGACCAGCACTGCCACGGCGCCCGGCTTGAGCCAGGCCCGCTGCACTTGCTGGCGCGCCGAAAGCCCGGCGACGCCGAGGATGATATCGGCCTCGCCAGCCGCCGCCTGCAGGTCGTCGACCACGATCACATCGCGCAACGGATAGTGTTTGTGCAGGTTGTCCCGCACTGCGCGCAGGCCCTCGGCGTAGTGCCCATAGACATACAATCGCTCCAGGTCCGGCATGGCCGCCAGCAGCATGGGCAGCGCCACCTGGCCCTGCACACCGGTGCCGACCACCAGGGCGCTGCGGGCATCCGGGCACGCGGCCCTGGCCATCAACGCCGAAGTAGCCGAGGTGCGCAGCGGCCCGAGCTTGACCACATCCATCAAGGCAATCGGACGGCCGGTGCGGTCATCACACAAGAAGATAAACGAGTGGAATTGATAGGCATCGCGGGTGCGCTGCGGATCATGTTCGTAGACCACCTTGAAACCCACGGTTTGGCTCGCGCCATCGCGGCCGACCATCGAGTAGCTGATTGAGCGCCGGTCTGCCGGTTCGACAATGGTCTTGAGCGGGTTCTGCGAGTCGCCGCTGCGCAAGGCCTTGTACGCCTGCTCGACCACCTGCAGCACTTCGCGGTAACTCACCCCCAGGTCTTCGAGCGCGGCTTGGGGCAGCACCCATAGATCAGCGGGGGCAGCGGGTTTGTTCGAACTGTTCACTCAAGGCTCCTTGTGCAATGGTTTTAACGCTCACGCCAGGCTGTCCAGCTTCCAGCGCAGGTGTTGATTACGCAGTTCCACCACCACTTTGTGGGGCAATGGGGCTTCGTGAAATGGCGACTCGTTGGAGTCCATCTGATAGCCGGCAGTATTGAGGTAGATCAGCAAGTCGCCGGCCTGGATCGGGCAGTCGAAGGCGACTTTGCGCCAGGTCAGCATGTCCGACTCCAGGCAGGTGGCTCCGCCGATACAGGCGACAAAGGGCGACGGCGCCCGTGGCGTTGCCGGCAGCAGCAGTGGGTCAGGCAGGAACTCGCTGTTGAACCATTGTTCGGAGAGGCTGAAGCTGCTGCCCTGCACGGTGACCAGTGCATACCCGTCGCTGGCGCTGCGGTCCTTGACGCCCTGCACGCGGAACACACTGATGCCGGCCTGGTCGAGCAAGGCGCGGCCAGGTTCAATGATCAGGCGCACCCCGTGTTCGATGACCTTTTGCGCCAGGCTCAGGCCGGGGCTGACGGGCGTGGCGAGGATATCGTCGAGGGCCTCGGCCCCGGCGCGCAACGCACCATAGGGATAGAACCCGACAAACCCTTTTTCCCCGTGATAACCCTCGGCACAGTCCTCGGCCATAAAGGCCCGCCACTGCGCCGGGTCGACATAACGCACGGCAAAACCACCCCCCAGGTTGACCGTGCGGCAGTTGTCCAACTCACTGGCCTGGCACAGATCGATCAAGTGGCTGGCGACTTGCGCCCGCTGCTCGGTGTCATAACCGCCCAGGTGAAAGGAAAAGCCTTGCAAGTCCAGGTTCGCCACATGCTGGCGGCAGAACACCAGGGCCTGGTCGCACTCCCGGGCATTCAAGCCGAAGCGGCTGTGGGGCTGGCTGCTGGGGCAATAACGCAACAGCAGGTGCGCCCGTTGTCGCATCGATTGCGCCAACTGCTGGATACGCATCAGTTCCTCCAGCGAATCCACCGCCAGCAAGCACTGGTGGCTCAAGCCCAACCCCAGCAACTGATCACTCTTGCGCGGGCCGGACACGCCGATATCACCGCCGGCAACCCCGCCCGCCAAGGCCTTTTGCAGCTCACCGACGCTGGCCACATCCACGCCAATCGCACACTGCGCGCAGGCCTGGATAAAGCAGTTGGCCTTGTTGGCCTTCTTGGCAAATAACAGGCTGCCGCGCACCTGGGCGTCGGTGAAGCTGTGCTGGAAGGCTTCGACATTGGCGTGAAAGATCTGCGGGCACAGCAGATGCAATGGCGAGCCAAGGCCGTCGACCAGTTCGGTCAATCGGGTGCGGTGCTGATCGAGCAGCCGCTCGACCCACAGGTGGCGCAGGCCGGGCAATGAGCTGGAATGGGTCATCGGTCTAGAACTCGAATTTGGCCGAGAGGAACACTTCGCGCTCGCGCCCCACATCCAGCCCACCCTGGTAATAGGCGCTGGCGTAGTAGTACTTGTTGGTCAGGTTCTTGCCGTGCAGGCGGTAGGTCACCGGGGTATCCGCCAGTTTCGAGCGGTAACTGACGCCGGCATCGAGCAAGGTGTAGCTGGGGATGTAGCCGCTGTTCTGTGGATCCACCGGGCGGCTGCCGACGTAGCTCAAGGTGCTGTCCAACGACAGACCGGGCACGGCAGCCACGCTGTACAAGGCACCGACCGCACCTTTCCACTTGGGCACACTTTCGGTGCGTTTGCCTTCTACCGTGACGTCATCGACATCTTCCATGCGCGTGGACAAATAAGCCGCATTGGCGGTGAGTGTCAGGGCATCGGTGACGCGGTTGGACAGGGTCAGTTCAGCGCCACGGTGGTGGTATTCGCCGTTGCTGACGTAGGTGTTGCTGGTATTCAGGTAACTGGCCTCGCGCCGGATATCGAATATCGCCAGGCCCAGGTTCAGGCGATCATTGAGGTCCAGCTTCAGGCCGACTTCGTACTGCTGGGACTCAATGGCGTCGGTGGGCTGGCTGGCGTTGGTCGCGGTGTGGGGTGCGTAGTCGCCCTTTTCAAAGCCTTTGGAGTAGCTGACATAAGTCATCAGGCTGTCCCAGGGCCGATAGATCAGCGCGGCGCTGGGCACGAATACGTTGTGGCTTTGCGCCGGCGCCTTGGCCGAAAGATGATCGGCGCGGTACCAGATATAGCGCCCACCGAGCATCACCTGGAACTGTTCGTTCAGGGAAATCAGGTCGCTGGCAAAGACCGAGGTTTCCTTGATGGAGGACACAAAGTCGGTGGGCTGCTCCGGGCCGAAATGCCATTTCGGCGGGTTGACCGGGTGCAGGATGTTGCCTACCGAGACGTCACCGATGCTGATGCCCGGAGTGCCGCTGTCCACCGAGTCCCAAAACGGGCTGACATCCTTGAATTGCTTGTAGCCGGTGCCGAAGAACACGTCGTGATAGATGTTGCCGGTGGCGAACTTGCCGGCCAGGTACGACTGCAGTGACCAGGTGCTGAACACTTCGCCACGGGACACATAAAAGTCCGCCGAGCCAATATCACCGTTGGGCTTGATCCCGAACAGGTCGTTGTAGCCGCCGTGGCGCTCGACCCGCGAATAGTTGCCCTGGGTCACGGACGTCCAGTTGTCATCGAGTTCGTACTCGAACTTGGCGTCGAGGTTGGCGCCTTCGGTCTGGTGGCGGAACCAGGAACCGGTCAGCAGATCCCGGCGATTGATCTTGGGCGGCAGTACATAGCTGGACGGATCCAGCGGATTGGCGCGGCCGCTCTGGTCGGCACGCAGCAATGGGTCGGAGACCGTGGATTTGCGCGACCAGTCCGCGTTGAGTTGCAACAGCGCACGATCACTCAAGCGAAAATCGGTGGCCAGGCCAATGAACTTGCGCTCCATGTCGCGGGCGTGATCGAAGTCACCGTTTTTTTCGTAGCCGGCATTCAGGCGATAGCCAAAGGCGCCGTCGTTGAATGAGTCACTCGTATCAATCGCCACGTAGCGGCCGAGCAACGACGAGCCTTGCACGCTGACATTGAGCAGCGGCTCCAGGGTCGGGCGCTTGAGGATGTAGTTGATGGTGCCGCCCGGCGAGTTGAAACCGTAGAGAAAGCCCGACGGGCCCTTGAGCACATCGATGCGCTCGACGTTTTCCAGGGGCACATCGTGGTGCGGTGCCAGGGTCAGGCCGTCGCGGCGGATGGTGTTGAAGTTGTCCATGGCAAAGCCGCGCAGGCGGAAGTTGTCAAACCCACTACCGCCTGAAGCACTGAGCACCGAAGGGTCGAGGCTCAACACGTCCACGGCGGTGCGCGCGGAGCTGTCGGCGATGGTCTTGCTGGAGTAACTCTGGATGGCCAGGGGGATTTCCATGGCGTCCTTGGCGCCAAAACCACCGGCATTCACTTCCAGCGCCTTGTTCAGCGGTGCGCTGACCCGGGTGGCTTCAAGCTCGGTGACCGATTCTTCGCGATCTTCTGCTGCGACGGCGGGTAAGCCAGTGAGCGAGGACATCAGCCCCACTGCCAACAATGTGGGAAACCGTGGAGCAATCCCGTGCAACTGGTTCATCTGCAATCCCTTGAGCCAAAAGTAAACGAGCCGACCTCAGGCATGGAGATACATGAGAATCGTTATTGATAGATACAATATAACATTTCTATTTGCCAAACAATCGCACAATCATTCAATACCGGCTATCGCGCCGCTACTAAGCTCAGGCCTTTCCTGGATCACCTGAGATGACTGCCATGCCCTCCTACACCGCCATCAACCTTGCGCACAAATACAGCCTGTTCAGCGAGCAATGGACACCCAAGGTCGTCGCGCAGATGAACGACTACCAATTCAAGGTGGTGAAGATCGAGGGGGATTTTGTCTGGCACAGCCACGCGGATACCGATGAGACCTTCATTGTCCTCGACGGCGCGCTGCGTATTGATTTTCGCGATGGTGCGGTACAGATCGGCGCCGGTGAGATGTTTGTGGTGCCCAAGGGCGTCGAGCACAAACCGTATGCCGAGGGTGAGGTGAAATTACTGCTGGTCGAGCCCTGCGGTGTGTTGAATACCGGTGATCAGGGCGGCGAGCGGACCATGCTCAATGATGTGTGGATCTAGATCACCACATTGCGGATAAAGCGCACCGCCACGGGCCCCTCATTGCGATAGGCATGGGGCTGGTGACTGGGAAACATAAAGAACTCGCCGGCGGCGATGGTGGTTTCGACATCGCCCACCACCAGGGTCAGACTGCCCTCGAACACAAACAATTGCGTGCTCCAACCTTCCAGGTCGGGGTCCGGGCAATAGCGATCGCCCGGTTCCAGGCGCCACTCCCACAGTTCAACCTCACGCCGGGCGGTAGCCTTGGCCAGTAGCACGGCTTTGCTGCCATCGATTTCCCCGGTCCAGGCCAGTTCGTTGATGCGGCTGTGGTCACGGGCATCGGGCGCCTGGATCAGGTCGCTGAAGGCCACGTCCAGCGCTTCGGCCACACGGTCGAGGGTGGACAGGCTGACGTTCTTTTCACCCGCCTCGATGGCCACCAGCATGCGCCGGCTGACCCCGGATTTTTCCGCCAGGGCCGTCTGGCTCAATTCGGCCGCGTGGCGCAGGCGACGAACGTTCTGGCTGACGTGCTGCAGGACCGAAGCCCGTTGCGGATTTTCTTTGTGCACTATATTGCTCACTCGATGGGTTTGCGCAGTATACTGCCCAGCTGCGGCGCATTGTGCGTTCCGCGCCCCTCCTGTGCAAGACCAGAGCCGCCATGACCACCTCGACCTCCTCCGCACTGTTTTCCCGTTTCAGCAAAGCCGAATGCGTGCTGGTGCTGATCACCATGATCTGGGGCGCAACCTTTATCCTGGTGCAACATGCCATGACCGTCAGCGGGCCGATGTTCTTTGTCGGCCTGCGTTTCGCGGCGGCGGCGCTGGTGGTGGGCCTGTTTTCCCTGCGCAACCTGCGCGGCCTGACGTTGTTTGAACTCAAGGCCGGGGCCTTTATCGGCACCGCGATCATGTTTGGCTATGGCCTGCAAACCATTGGCTTGCAAACGATCCTCAGCAGCCAGTCGGCGTTCATCACCGCACTCTATGTGCCCTTCGTACCGCTGTTGCAATGGCTGGTGCTGGGGCGGCGCCCGGGCTTGATGCCGAGCATTGGCATCATGTTGGCCTTCGCCGGCCTGATGCTGCTGACCGGCCCCGCCGGTGCATCGCTGAACTTCAGCCCCGGTGAAATCGCGACCCTGATCGGTGCCATTGCGATTGCCGCCGAAATCATCCTGATCAGCGCCTACGCCGGCCAAGTGGATGTACGCCGGGTGACGGTGGTGCAACTGGCCACCGCGTCGCTGCTGTCGTTCCTGCTGATGGTGCCTATGGGCGAATCGTTACCGGGCTTTTCCTGGTTACTGCTGTTCATCGCCATGGGCCTGGGCTTGACCAGCGCGGTGATTCAACTGGCGATGAACTGGGCGCAGAAAAGCGTCTCGCCGACCCGCGCCACCTTGATCTATGCCGGCGAGCCAGTCTGGGCCGGGGTGATCGGGCGGATCGCCGGTGAGCGCTTCCCGCCGATTGCCATGCTGGGGGCGGTGTTGATTGTGGCGGCGGTGATTGTCAGTGAGATGAAGACCCGGCAACAGAAGTCCACTGGTAGGAGCGAGCTTGCTCGCGAAGAGCGTTAACGATGACGCGGGTAACCTGATACCCCGCAGCGCTCTCAGGTTTTTCGCGAGCACGCTCGCTCCTACACAGGGACAGTTAAGGGTTTTCGGTGCATCTTGTAGGATCCTGCCACAGCTTGCCGTTTGGTAATCCGGTTTCCGGCACGTATGATGCATCCCAAACCACTGCAGATTAGAAGCCTATGTCCCTGATAGTTCTACTGCTTCTGCCTTTCATCGGCAGCTGTCTGGCGGCCTTGCTGCCGCACAACGCACGTAATACTGAATCCCTGCTGGCCGGCCTTGTGGCCCTGGTCGGTACTGTACAAGTCGCCCTGCTCTACCCCCAGATCGCCGACGGTGGCGTGATCCGCGAAGAATTCTCCTGGCTGCCCAGCCTGGGCCTGGATTTCGTGTTGCGCATGGATGGCTTCGCCTGGTTGTTCTCGCTGCTGGTATTGGGCATCGGCAGCCTGGTGTCTTTGTACGCCCGCTATTACATGTCGCCGGATGACCCGGTGCCGCGTTTCTTTGCGTTTTTCCTGGCGTTCATGGGCGCGATGCTCGGGTTGGTGATCTCCGGCAACCTGATCCAGATCGTGTTTTTCTGGGAACTGACCAGCCTGTTCTCGTTCCTGCTGATCGGCTATTGGCACCACCGTTCCGATGCGCGCCGTGGTGCCTATATGGCGCTGATGGTGACCGGTGCGGGTGGTTTGTGCCTGCTGGCGGGGGTCATGCTGCTCGGCCATGTCGTCGGCAGTTACGATCTGGACCAGGTGCTTGCCGCCGGCGACCAGATCCGTGCCCACTCCCTCTACCCCATCCTGCTGACGTTGATCCTGATCGGCGCCCTGAGCAAAAGCGCGCAATTCCCCTTCCACTTCTGGCTCCCCCACGCCATGGCCGCACCGACGCCCGTGTCGGCCTACCTGCACTCGGCCACGATGGTGAAGGCCGGCGTGTTCCTGCTGGCCCGCCTGTGGCCCTCGCTGTCGGGCAGCGAAGAATGGTTCTGGATGGTCGGTGGCGCCGGTGCCCTGACCCTGTTGCTCGGCGCGTATTGCGCGATGTTCCAGAACGACCTCAAGGGCCTGCTGGCCTACTCCACCATCAGCCACCTGGGCCTGATCACTCTGCTGCTGGGCCTCAACAGCCCGCTGGCCGCCGTCGCGGCGGTGTTCCATATCCTCAACCACGCCACGTTCAAGGCTTCGCTGTTCATGGCAGCAGGCATCATCGACCACGAAAGCGGCACCCGCGATATCCGCAAGCTCAGCGGCCTGGTGCGCCTGATCCCGTTTACCGCGACCCTGGCCATGGTCGCCAGCGCCTCCATGGCCGGGGTGCCGTTGCTCAACGGTTTCCTGTCCAAGGAAATGTTCTTCGCCGAAACGGTATTTATCTCCTCGACCCAGTGGGTGGAAATTGCCCTGCCGGTGATCGCGACCATCGCCGGTACCTTCAGCGTGGCCTATGCCCTGCGCTTCACCGTGGATGTGTTCTTCGGCCCGGCGGCCACTGACCTGCCGCACACCCCGCACGAACCGCCACGCTGGATGCGCGCGCCGGTGGAGCTGCTGGTGTTCACCTGCCTGCTGGTGGGGATCTTCCCGGCCCAGGTGGTGGGTTCGATCCTTGCCGCCGCCGCCCTGCCGGTAGTCGGCGGTGTATTGCCCCAGTACAGCCTGGCGATCTGGCACGGCTGGAACGCGCCGATGATCATGAGCCTGGTGGCCATGACCGGTGGCGTGGTCCTGTACCTGCTGCTGCGCAAGCAACTCAAGCGCGGGCGCTTCAAGTACCCGCCGATCATCAGCTACTTCAATGGCAAGCGCATGTTCGAGCGCTGCCTGGTGGTGATGATGCGCGGTGTGCGCCGGCTTGAAAAATACATCAGCACCAAGCGCCTGCAGACCCAGTTGTTCCTGCTGGTGCTGGCGGCGGTGGTCGTCGGGATGATCCCGATGCTGGGCAACAGCCTGAGCTGGGGCGACCGGCCGAAGATTCCCGGCTCCATCGTCTTCGTCACCCTGTGGCTGCTGGCGATTGCCTGTGCCCTGGGCGCCGCCTGGCAAGCCAAGTATCACCGGCTGGCAGCCCTGACCATGGTCAGCGTCTGCGGCCTGATGACCTGCGTGACCTTTGTCTGGTTCTCTGCGCCGGACCTGGCATTGACACAACTGGTGGTCGAAGTGGTGACCACCGTGCTGATCCTGCTGGGCCTGCGCTGGCTGCCACGGCGGATCGAAGAGGTCTCGCCGCTGCCCAACTCGCTGCGCAAGGCGCGCATTCGCCGGCTGCGCGACTTGCTGCTGTCCACTGTGGTCGGTGGCGGCATGGCGCTGCTGTCCTATGCCATGCTGACCCGCCAGACCCCCAACGACATTTCCTCGTTCTACCTCAGTCGTGCCCTGCCTGAAGGCGGCGGCAGCAATGTGGTGAATGTGATGCTGGTGGACTTCCGTGGCTTCGATACCCTGGGCGAAATCACCGTGCTGGGCGCTGTGGCCTTGACGGTCTATGCGCTGCTGCGCCGCTTCCGCCCGCCCAAGGAAAGCGAACAACTGCCCGCGCAACAGCGGCTGTTGGCACCGGACGTGGACACCGACCTGGTCAACCCACGCCAGGCCAGCGACACCGCCCTGGGCTTTATGATGGTGCCAGCGGTGCTGGTGCGCCTGCTGCTGCCGATTGCCCTGGTGGTGTCGTTCTACCTGTTCATGCGCGGCCACAACCAGCCGGGCGGCGGGTTTGTCGCAGGCCTGGTGATGTCGGTGGCGTTTATCCTGCAATACATGGTCGCCGGTACCCAGTGGGTCGAGGCGCAGATGAACCTGCGGCCGCTGCGCTGGATGGGCTTCGGCCTGTTGTCGGCGACATTGACCGGCTTGGGCGCGCTGTTCTTCGGCTACCCGTTCCTCACCACCAGTACCCTGCACCTGAGCTTGCCGGTGCTGGGAGACATCCATATCGCCAGCGCGCTGTTCTTCGACGTGGGCGTATACGCGATGGTGGTCGGTTCGACCCTGCTGATGCTCACCGCCCTGGGTCACCAATCGGTGCGGGCCCATAAACCCGGCAACCAGGCGAAAGCCGCCGCCAACCCACAAGGAGCTGCCGCCTGATGGAAGAAGTCATCGCAATTGCCATTGGGGTCCTGGCGGCCTCCGGCGTCTGGCTGGTGCTGCGGCCGCGGACCTTCCAGGTGGTGATGGGCCTGTGCCTGTTGTCGTATGGGGTCAACCTGTTCATCTTCAGCATGGGCAGCCTGTTTATCGGCAAGGAGCCAATCATCAAGGACGGCGTGCCCCAGGACCTGCTCAATTACACCGATCCCCTGCCCCAGGCCCTGGTGCTGACGGCGATTGTGATCAGCTTCGCCATGACTGCGCTGTTCCTGGTGGTGCTGCTGGCGTCCCGGGGCCTGACCGGCACTGACCATGTGGACGGCCGGGAGCCCAAGGAATGAGCTGGATGAACCAACTGATCATCGCGCCGATCCTGCTGCCGTTGCTGACCGCCGCGCTGATGCTGATGCTGGGCGAGAAACACCGCCCGCTCAAGGCCAAGATCAACCTGCTGTCGAGCATGACCGGCCTGGGCATCGCGGTGCTGATGCTGTACTGGACGCAAAAAGGTGGCCCCGCCTCCATCGGCGTGTACCTGCCGGGCAACTGGCAGGCGCCGTTCGGCATCGTGCTGGTGGTGGACCAACTGTCTGCGTTGATGCTGGTGCTCACCGGGATCATTGGCGTCAGCGCCCTGCTGTTCGCCATGGCCCGCTGGGACCGCGCCGGTACAAGCTTCCACGCGCTGTTCCAGATCCAGTTGATGGGCCTCTACGGCGCCTTTCTCACCGCTGACCTGTTCAACCTGTTCGTATTCTTCGAGGTGCTGCTGGCGGCCTCCTACGGCCTGATGCTCCATGGCTCGGGCCGGGCGCGGGTGTCGGCGGGGCTGCATTACATCTCGATCAACTTGCTGGCCTCGTCACTGTTCCTGATTGGCGCGGCGCTGATCTACGGCGTCACCGGCACCCTGAACTTTGCTGACCTGGCGCTGAAGATCCCGTTGGTCCCGGAAGCCGACCGCGGCCTGCTGCATGCCGGCGCGGCGATTCTCGCCACGGCGTTCCTGGCCAAGGCCGGGATGTGGCCGTTGAACTTCTGGCTGACGCCGGCCTACTCCGCGGCCAGCGCGCCGGTGGCGGCGATGTTTGCGATCATGACCAAGGTCGGCGTGTACACCGTGTTGCGCCTGTGGACCCTGCTGTTTTCCGGGCAAGCCGGCGCTTCGGCGCTGTTTGGCGGCGACTGGCTGGTGTACGGCGGCATGGCAACCATTCTCTGCGCCGCCCTGGCCATGCTCGCCGCCCAACGCCTGGAGCGCATGGCCAGCCTGAGCATCCTGGTCTCGGCCGGCATCCTGCTGTCGGCGGTAGGCTTTGCCCAGCCCAGCCTGACCGCTGGCGCGCTGTTTTACCTGGTCAGTTCGACCCTGGCCTTGAGCGCGCTGTTTTTGCTGGCCGAACTGATCGAACGCTCGCGCTCGTCCAATGAACTGCTGCTGGACGATGAAATCGAAACGTTGCCGCGCCCCATGGAAACCCCGCATCCACCCAAGGGTACCAACCTCGACGATGAACAAAAGGCCGTGGTCGGCCAAGTCATCCCGTGGACCATGGCCTTTCTCGGTCTGAGCTTTATTGCCTGTGCCCTGCTGATCATCGGCATGCCGCCGCTGTCGGGGTTTATCGGCAAGCTCAGCCTGCTCAGCGCCCTGATCAACCCGCTGGGCCTGGGCCATGCCGTAAGTGAGCCGATCCGTCCGGCGGCCTGGGGCCTGGTCGCGCTGTTGATCTTCTCGGGCCTGGCCTCGCTGATCGCCTTTGCCCGACTGGGCATCCAGCGCTTCTGGACCCCGGAAGAACGGCCTTCACCGCTGCTGCGCCGCTTGGAGTGCGTGCCGATCTTCGTCCTGCTTGGCCTGGCGATTGGCCTGACCTTCAAGGCAGAGATGCTGATGCGCTTTACCCAGGACACCGCCAACCGCCTCAATAACCCCGAGCACTATGTAATGGCCGTCATGGCCACCCGCCCAGTGCCCAGCCCGCAAGCCCAGGCCGCCGCCGTGGAGGTGCAGCCATGAAACGTCTGTTTCCCGCCCCGTGGTTGTCGTTGGCATTGTGGGCACTGTGGCTGGTGCTGAACCTGTCGATCAGCCCCGGCAACCTGCTGCTGGGGGCGATCCTGGGTTTTCTCGCGCCGCTGATGATGGCGCCGCTGCGCCCACTGCCGGTCCGTATCCGCCGCCCTGGCGTAATCATTCGTCTGTTCTTCCTGGTCGGCCGCGATGTCATCCTCTCCAACCTGCACGTGGCCTGGGGCATATTGACCTGCGGCACACGGCCGCCGCGCTCGCGTTTTGTCAAAATCCCCCTGGACCTGCGTGACGCCAACGGCCTGGCGGTACTGTCGATGATCACCAGCGTGACCCCAGGCACCGTCTGGTCGGAACTGGCCCTGGACCGCAGCATCCTGTTGCTGCACGTGTTCGACCTGGATGACGACGCGCAGTTTATCGAGCACTTCAAGCAGGCCTATGAACGGCCCCTGATGGAGATCTTCGAATGAGTGCCCTGCTCTCCAATGCGATCTTGGCCAGCCTGTTCCTGTTTTCCCTGGCCATGGTCCTGACCCTGGTACGCCTGTTCAAGGGACCGTCGGCCCAGGACCGGGTCCTGGCCCTGGACTACCTGTATATCCTGGCGATGCTGATGATGCTGGCGTTGGGTATTCGTTACGCCAGTGATACCTACTTCGAAGCAGCGCTGCTGATTGCGCTGTTCGGCTTTGTCGGCTCGTTTGCCCTGGCCAAGTTCCTGCTGCGTGGAGAGGTGATCGAATGATCAATGTCAGTGAACTGCCGCTGTGGGTGGAAGTGCTCGTGGCAATCTTGCTGCTGCTCAGTAGCCTGTTTGCGCTGCTTGGTGCGATTGGGCTGCTGCGGATGAAGGACTTTTTCCAGCGCATGCACCCACCGGCGCTGGCCTCGACCCTTGGCGCCTGGTGCGTGGCGCTGGCGTCGATTATCTATTTCTCGACCCTCAAGTCCGGGCCGGTGCTGCACGGCTGGCTGATTCCGATCCTGCTGTCGATCACCGTACCGGTGACCACCCTGTTGCTGGCGCGCACATCGCTGTTTCGCAAGCGCATGGCGGGGGAAGATGTGCCGGCCGAGGTCAGCAGCCGTCGCACCGAGAGTGGTAGCTGATCGGTAAAAAAATGTGGGAGCGGGCTTGCTCGCTCCCACATTCAGGCCCAGGCGACGACCAGCAACCCTGTGCCCAACACCAGGCACAGCGGCGAATAGAAAAACGTATCCAGCCGGGCAAACCGCGAGCCGCCAACCTTCTTGAAAAACCCCACCAGCTCCGAGTCCCCAATTGCTCGCGCAAACATGATCAAGGCAATCGCGCTGATCCCCCACTGCAAGGCCTGATGGCCCACCTGCTGGAAAAACAGCCCCGCCCGCAGGCACACCAGCAATGCAATCAGCACCAGCCCCACGGCCACCAGGAAGGTGCCCAGCGCCGACGGTTTGAACGCCGGTCGCGGCCCGCTGGCGAACTCGCCGGGCAGTTGCGGGATCGCCGCCGTGCTGCCGAACTTGCCGCCTGCGGCCCAGTACACATGGACCATGCTGATAAACGCAAATACCCCGACAACCCACCTCGCAATAACAAAGCTCATGGCTGGATACCCCTTAAAAAGTTCGAAAGAGGATAGTCCTTTTCAGATTTTTTGCAGGCATTTAGTCGTCTGGTGATAAAGTGCCGCCCCATGAAACTCGCCCGTGCCGACCGCTCGTTGATTGCCTGGATGCTCTATGGCTGCGTCCTGTTCAACGTGTTCGCCTGCAGTATTGGCCATGGGCAAATGGTCGGCATGCAGCTCAACGGCATTGGCGGCCAGTTCTGTACCGTAGACCCGCGCACCCAGGCGCCAGCCCCCGTAAACACGGGCGATGAGTCGCTGCCTACGTTGTCCAAGGCCTTCGGTTGCCCGCTGTGTTCCACCGGCGGCATGGGCCCGGCGCTCAACTCCAGCCTTAACGTTGCGGTCCTGCCCCAGCCTCACGCGCCACCGCCAGCCGTGGTGGTCACGGCTGACATTCCCACCCGTTTTACCTGGCCTGCGGCTAATCCGCGCGCCCCACCCGCCTACGCCTGATACCTGCGCTTTCTGACCCGCATACCACGCTGCTTCCCCTGGGAAGCGCGGACGGCTGTGCGTTGCTTCCAAGCCATGCTTTTCAGGATTTATCGATGAAACATTTACCTCTACTGGCGGGCCTGTGCGGCTGCCTGCCTTTTGGCGCCTGGGCCCTTGAGCTGGCCCCCACCACCATTGACGGCGCCGCCAGCAACGAGCCTGGCCTGGCCCTGGACCAATCCAGCGGCATGGCCTCGCGCCTGGGGCTGAGCGTGCGGGAAACCCCGGCCTCCATCAGCATCGCCGACCGCAATGATATCGAGCGCCGTGGCGCCAAGACCTTCCAGGATGCGGCCAATACCCTGCCCGGGGTCAACGCCAGTGCGCCGCCGGGGTTTGGTGGTTTCATCTCCTATCGGGGCTTTACCAGCAGCCAGATCACCCAGATGTTCAACGGCATCAACGTCGCCGGTGGCCTCGCACGGCCGGTGGATGCGTGGATTTATGACCGAGTGGAGCTGGTGGGCGGCCCCTCCTCGCTGATCAACGGCGCCGGCTCCGTGGGCGGCTCGCTGAACTACGTGACCAAGCTCGCCACCCGCGAAGAACAGGCCGTCGAAGGCCAGATCAACTATGGCAGCTACGACACCACCGGCATCGCCCTGGGCCTGAACCACGCCCTGACCGAGCCCGGGGCCGAGGTCCAGCACTACGCGCGCCTGGATGTCAGCCGCAACACCAACCACACCCATATCGACCGCCAGCAACGTGACGCCTGGAGCGTGGCCTTTTCCCTGCTCAGTGACCTCACACCCAACCTGTCCCACACCCTGGCCCTGGAGTATCAGGACGAACACGAAGACAGCCCGTACTGGGGCACCCCGGTGCTCAACCCCAAGGCCGGCGAGTTGAAGATCGACAAGCACAACCGCTTCAACAACTACAACGTCGCCGATGGCCGCTACGAACAGCGGACAATCTGGGCCCGATCGATCATCGACTACCGGATCAACGACAGCACCACCTTGCGCAACACCCTCTATCACCTGGACAGCCAGCGCGACTACCGCAACCTGGAGACCTACCAGTACAGCGCCGACAACAGCGTGGTGAACCGTTCGACGGCCTATCAGGTGCGCCATCAGGGTGAGCAGAACGGCAACCAGTTCGAGCTGCGCCATGACAACAGCCTGTTCGGCCTGGCCACCACCTGGTCCGGCGGTTTCGAATACAAGGTCAACAGCACCACCGCCAGCCCGCTGAACGTGTCCGGCAAGAACGCGGTGGACCCGAACCACTATGATCCGGGGCATTTCTACGACCTCCCTGGCACCAAACCAGGCTTTATCAAGGACAAGACCACCGAAGTGACGACCAAGGCGCTGTTCGTCGAGAACCGCCTGGGCCTGACCGACAAACTGTCACTGCTGACCGGCCTGCGCTATGACGCCATCGACCTGGACGTGACCAGCCACCGTGACAATCAACCTAACGTCAAACGCCGTTGGGAGCCGGTCACCGGACGCGTTGGCCTGACCTACCAGTTCATCCCTTCGGCCAATGTCTATGTGCAATACAGCACCGCAGCCGAACAGCCCACCAGCACCACCCAGGTGTTTGATGTGTCCACCGGCAAGCAATGGGAAGTGGGCAGCAAGTTCGATTATCTGGACGGTCGCGGTTCAGCCACCGTTGCCGCGTACCACATCGAGCGCAAGGACTTTGCCGTGACCGACCCACAAGACCCTACCCGCAGCCTTGCAGTGGGCGCACAGACGTCCAGAGGCATCGAGTTGGCCAGTTCGTTGCGTATTACTCCCAAGCTGTTGGCGGAAGGCAACTTCGCCTGGGTCGATGCGCAATACGATGACTTCAACGAGAAAATCGCCAGCGGCGCGGTGGTCTCGCGCAAGGGCAATACGCCGACCAACGTGCCGAAACGGGTGGCTAACCTGTGGCTGACCTATGACATCGCACCTGCCTGGCAAGGCGGCGTGGATGCGCGCTACGTGGCGCAGGTGTATGCCGACAACGCCAATACCCTGACTGTGCCGGCGTACACCCTGTTTGGCACGTTTTTGACCTACAAGGTCGATCAACACACCTCGGTGACAGGCCGGGTGCGCAACCTGACCAATGAGGTGTATGCGCAGTTTGCCCATGTGTCGCCGGCGTATTACCTGGGATCGCCGCGCACCTTCGAGTTGGCGGTGCAGACCAAGTTCTAAGGCTGGAATGCAGTTAAACCTGTGGGAGCGGGCTTGCTCGCGAATGCGGTGGGTCAGTCTATACATCTGGTGACTGACACTGCGCATTCGCGAGCAAGCCCGCTCCCACACAAGCCCGCTCCCACAGTTTGGTCTTCATATAAGAGGTTATTTGAGGCTGGCTTCGACCTTTGCGGCCACATCCTCCGTCAGCCATGCCTTCCACACCTGCGGATGCTCCTTGAGAAACGCCTGCGCCACTTCACGGGGCGGGGTGTGTTTTTCGCTCATTGTCGCCAGGGCCTGGTTGAGCGGTTCAATCGGGAAGTCGACCTTCTCAAAGAATTGCGCGATCTGCGGGTACTGCTGCTGGAACGACGTGGACACGCCAATACTCAGCTTGGACGCCAACGACCGTGTCGGCTTGGGGTCGGGGTTGTCGGCATCGGTCAGGGTCTTCCAGGCCTCGGCATCGAACGGCGGCTCTTGCAGCTGGATCAACTTGTAGCGCCCCATCAGCGGTGTCGGCGACCAGTAGTAGAACAGGATCGGTTTGCCACGGCGGATCGACGAGGCAATTTCGGCATCCAGGGCCGCGCCTGAACCGCTGCGAAAGTTCACGTAGCTCGCGTCCAGCCCATACGCCTTGAGCTTCTGCTTGTTGACCACTTCCGACGTCCAGCCAATAGGGCTGTTGAGGAACCGCCCCTTGCCAGGTGCCTCCGGGTCCTTGAACACGTCCTTGTAGCGCGCCAGGTCCTGTACGCTGCGCAGCTCAGGAGCCAGCGGCTTGATGCCCCTGGCCGGGTCGCCCTTGACCACATATTCCGGCACCCACCAGCCTTCGGTTGCACCCTTGACGGTATCGCCCAGGCCGACCACCTTGCCCTCAGTTTCAGCCTTGACCCACACCGGGCTGCGTCCCGCCCATTCCTCGCCGATCACCTGGATATCATTTTTGGCCAGGGCGGTTTCCAGGGTGATGGTGGTACCGGGCAAGGTGTCGGTGGGCAAGTCGTAGCCCTTCTCGACGATAAACCGCAGGACTTCGGTGATCAGGCTGCCACTTTCCCAATTCAGGTCGGCAAAGTGGATAGGCGCCTGGGCAGCCGCTACCGGTACGGCCATCGACAGGCCCAGAGTGGTAAGGGACGCTGCCAACAGCGCTCGAATTGCTTTCATGCCTTTGAACCTCGCGTTTACACAGCCATGACGGATGGCTTTGCTGTCACGCCGCGAAAGCCCCTGAATAATTAAGTCCACGCAACTGTAGTAGAGGTTCAAACGGTTGCCGGTATTCAGGGCTGCTGATGCAAACGCTGCAGCTCCCGGCGCACCATGCTGGCGTACTCGGCGGGCCGCAGGGCATAGAGTTGACTGGCCACCCAGTTCAGCCAGGCGCCTTGCAAGTCATCTTTGCGAGCCAGCAGTTCGGCAGCCTTGGCCTGGGCATCTGCCAGGTGCTGCTGGTGAAAACGGGCCCGGCCTTCGCTCATTATTCGCTGGCCTTGAAGGTCACCAGCTCACCCTTGCGCCACTTGGCGGCCTTGCCGGTCACGGCCTTGAGGGTTTTGCTCAGGCCTTCCTGCAACTGTTCGTGGGTGGCGAACACCAGCATCACGCTGTGGCCTTCCTTGAACACAATGCCCTCGCCCTGCGCCGTGGAAACAAACGCGTAGTCGCCCAGGCCATAGACCGTCAACTTGATATCGCGAAACTTCAGTTCGAACTTGCCACCTTCACGACTGGGCAGTACTGCCGCGCGAAAATGATCACCGACCTTGAGTTCCAACCGCGGCTTGTCATCGACCACCAGCGCTGTTTCAGTATCGATTTCAGCAATATAAATGCCTTCCGGGGTTTGTTCCGTGATGTAAACAAACCGCGATTGAAACTGTTTAACCAACTTTGCGCGCAAATCACCCAGCACGAACAATGCGTGCATATCCAGATTACTGACTGCCAAGGAAACGCCCCCACATCTAAAAAAGCGCTACCCGCCCAGGCAGGCAGCACAAAAAAGGCCGATACGGCACGACACACTGAAAAACTGAAGTTGATCCCCGCCAGACTCGTACAGCCGGGCCGGACAGGCCTTATACAAGGTCGTCAGGCATTGCAGGAAATCACAGGTTTATCGGCCAGAGAATACTGGACGCCCCACTTCAGAGAATACCCCATTTGAAAGGGTGGTTTCCGACAGCCATAAACAACGGAAAAACGTTGGATGGAACCGAACGTGGGCTGCCGACAACAATATTAGAACAGCAACACGGCTTAAAACCACCCGAAAAGCTGCACGTAGGTCAACAGATCGACAGGAGCTGGCCATGCAACGAGTTCAACGTCAACCGACACAGGCTTGCGGCACCTTGTCCCGCAAGGGTAGCGCGCTATTCTACAGTGTACATGCCAACAACGTGTGCCCGGATTTCGCGCTGTATCGGGTCGTCCCGGCTGGCAGGAATTTTTTCCATATTCTTGAAGTGCCCAGCGGTCGGGTCAAAGGCTTTCGCAGCGATCACAACAAGGCTTGCGCCTTGGCCAAAGAGTTGGAAGCCCTGCTCTGCACCACAACACCTTAAGCGTCGACTGCAACAAAGCGTGTAACCAGCACTCAATGCAAGCGATCTGATCGCTCCAGGTCCAGTAATGCCTGCCAGGCGGCGCGGCACTCCTGGGCCTCGTCACGGCTGGCAAAGGCGGTGCCGCGCTGTTCGCCATTGAGCAACACCACCCAGCAGGCCCTCAGGCCCAGCGCACGCAGGGTCTGTGGCACACCACTGCCAATCATCACCGCCACATCGACTTTGCTTCGCATGGAAGTTCTCCGCAGGATTAGTTAGCAAGCTAACAATATGCAATATCTTAAGCTGTTCCCTACGCTGGAAAAAGCTATCGGCGTAGAAGCTTCCTTGCAGAACACGCAACAATCCGGGCCCGGACCTACTGCGCGCCAGCCTGCCCTTCAGGCTTGTAACCCAGGCGTAAACCGCCCCAATGCCGGCCATTGACCATGATCGGCACGGACAGGTCGTGCATCAACTCCCCGGTGTCACGGGTATAGGTTTGCAACAACACGGCCTGCTGGTGACTGCCACAACGAATCCCGGTGCGGTCTTCAAACTTGCGCTTGGTCCGATTGTTCACGGCGTCCACCTGGGTATCGCCGGTCAGCGCCTGGGAAAACGCCTTGTTGTGCGTCGGCACATAACCCTGTGGCGTGCAGGCAATCGCGAACACCAAGCCTTCGTGACGGGGCAGCAAGGCTTCCTGGATAGTGGGCAATACTTGATCGGTGTAGCCGTCGAAACGGCTGTGATATTTGGTCGGGTGACTGTTGGCAATCGGTGTGTAGCTGCGATTGAACAGGTCGTCGAGGCTGATGCGGTTCTGCTGGACATCCGCTTCGAACTGCGCGGCAATCCGGCTCGCACCTTCGCGGGCCAGGTCGTAGATGCGCTGGTGATAGTCGTCCAGGCCAACTTCAGCCAGGCGCTCGCTGATCGTTTCGGCCTGCCCTTCCATTTGCACGGCGGCCTGGGCCAACTGCTGGGTCTGCTGGTCGCTGACGGTCAAGTCGCTACGCATCTGCTCCACCGCATGGAACAGGCTGTCGAGCTGCACCCGATTGGTCTCGGTACCCTGGGCAATCGCGCTGACCTGGCCCTCCACTCCCGCCGCCAACGTGGCAATGCTTTCCAGTTGCTCGCCGGCGTGCTCCACCTGCTCGACGCCAGCCTGCAAATCCACGGACAGTTGGCGAATTTGCTCCACCACCTGGGCGGTACGCTGCTGGATGTCCGCGACCATCACCCCCACTTCATCGGTGGCGGTCGCCGTACGGCCCGCCAGGCCACGCACTTCATCGGCCACCACGGCGAACCCGCGCCCATGCTCACCGGCACGGGCGGCTTCAATCGCGGCATTCAGGGCCAACAGGTTGGTCTGGCTGGCGATGGACTGAATCACCAGGGTCACGCGCTGGATTTCTTCGCTGCGCTGGCTCAGGGCCTCGATCAATTGGCGACTGTCGCTGGCGCGCTGGCTGAGTTGGTGCATGCGGCTGATGGATTCCCCCAGCACCGCCCGCCCCTCGGTACTGCGCTGATGGGCCTGGCCCGCTGCACTGAGGGCCTCACGGCTGAGCTGGGAAGTCTGTTGCTCGGTGCCAATCATCACTTCGGCACTGTTGACGATTTGCTGGGCAGCGCCCAATTGCGATTGCAGCCTGGCCGCCAGTTGCTTGACCGAATAGGCCACGCCAGCTGCTGACAACGCATTATGGCTGGTGGTGTAGGACAGATCGCGAGTCAACGCGCCCATGGCATCCTCGGCCACATCAGGCGCAAGGCTGCGGGCCGGTTTTTTCAGGCGTGGCAGCCAGACCAGCAACAGGGCGACGGGCACGCAGAGGTAGATCGACAGCTCGGCAAACGCCAGGCCCAACAGTATCAGCACCAGGGCGATGCTTTGCAGGAACGGCGTCACCCAACCAGGCAGTTGGCGGCTCACCGCATGCGGCACCACGGCGGCGCCCATCAGAGATCCATCCCCAGCCATGCTTGTCACCCCACTGTCTGTCATTATTGTGCCTGCATTAAACGCCACTAATTGGCCATTATCCATGGGCCTTTGGTGTTAGGGCTTGCAGCAGATCAATAGACTGGGGGGATGAGGTTGCTGACCCTCACCTGATGTAGGAGCGAGCTTGCTCGCGAAGAACTCAGGGACAACACGTTTATCCAGAATACACGTGTAATCGTTGACGACTTTCGCGAGCAAGCTCGCTCCTACAGGGGCGGACAGATCAGGCTTGGCGCTGATGCTTGTCGATTTGCTCGTGGCGCTCTTGCGCTTCGATGCAGTACTTGGTGGTCGGGCTGATCAGCAGGCGCTTGAGGCCGATAGGCTCGCCGCTGTCATCACACCAGCCAAAGGAATCTTCCTTGATGCGCTCCAGGGCACGCTCAAGTTGCGGCAGCATGCGCTGGTCGCGGTCGATCGCGTTTACCAGCCAGGTGCGCTCTTCTTCTACCGAAGCGGCGTCAGCCGGGTCAGCCGGGGTGTCCAGGCTTTCAATGGCGATGCGGTTCTGCTCAATGCGCTCGTGGTGTTCGACTTTCATGTCTTGCAACAACTGCTCGAAAAAAGCGTGCTGCTCGGCATTCATGTAGTCATCCGCCGGCATGGCCAGCAACTTTTCCTTTGTCATTGATTTCTCTATAAAAAATACGTGCATTAAGGCGAATAAGGGAGCGTTCCGGCCAACCTCTGCAGATCGGGGAAAGACGCCGTCCATTCCAAGCGCCACCCGGCACTCAATTTACGAGGGGCGGCAGTCTACGGCTGACTTGAGGGCGCAGCAACTGAAATGACAGGCAATTTGTCCGACATTCTCCCAAAAGGCACCAGGACGGGCTTGGCAGGCGGTTATCGGAGTGCGTTTATAGCAGGAATTTTCATAAAGCAGCTATAAGTTGCAAGCTGCAAGCGACAAGCTGTCAAGCCCGCCGCACTTGCAGCTTGAAGCTTAACGCTTGCGCTGCTTCTTATTGCGATACTGGTCGATCACCACCGCCACCACAATGATCAGGCCCTTGATGATGTCCTGGATGTAGGCATCCACCCCCACGAAGGTAAACCCGCTGGCCATCACCCCGAGAATCAGCGCGCCAATCACCGTGCCGGTGATACGCCCTACCCCGCCCGCCAGGCTGGTGCCGCCGATGACCGCCGCGGCAATTGCGTCCAGTTCGTAGGACATACCCATCCCGGCCTGCCCGGTAGCGGCCCGCGCCGAGGCGACCACACCCGCAAGCCCGGCCAGCAGCCCGGCGATGCTGTAGACAATGATCAGGTGGCGCTTGACGTTGATCCCCGAAGTCCGCGCCGCCTGCATATTGCCGCCGATGGCATAGGTGTACTTGCCGTACTTGGTGTAGCGCAGGGCAATGTGAAAGATCACCGCCACCACCAGGAAAATAATGACCGGCATCGCGCCATGGCCGATGGCCGTGTAGGAATCCGACAGCATGCTCACCGGCTGGCCTTCGGTGTAATAACGCGCCAGGCCACGGGCCGAAACCATCATGCCCAGGGTGGCGATAAACGGCGGGATCCCGGTAATGGCAATGATGCTGCCGTTGATCGCCCCCGCCAACAACCCCACGCCCAGGCCGGCCACCACCGGGATCCACACTGGCAAGTCAGTCAGTGATGGAAACACCGCACGGGAAAAATCCGAGGTTTGCGCCAGACTCGCAGCAATCATCGCCGACAGCGCCAGCACCGAGCCCGAGGACAGGTCGATCCCCGTGGTGATGATCACCTGGGTCACACCAATCGCCAGCAAACCGATGATCGACACTTGCAGGATCATCAGCACCAGGCGCTGGGAGTTCATCAGGAAGCTCTGGTCACGTACGATCCAGCCAAACAATTCGAACACCAGGCCGATGCCGATCAGCACCAGGAAAATGCTCAGTTCGGTAGGAAACCGCCGCCGACTCTTGACCGGTGCCGTGGCGGGCTTCTTTTCCTCGGGTTTGCTTTCCAGTATCGCGTTCATTACCCGTCACCTTTTTATTCGTTAGTGGACTGCCGTCATACCGGAAGCCAGTTGCATGACTTTTTCCTGGGTGGCCTCGGCCCGGTCCAGGGTGCCCATCAGCTCGCCTTCGTGCATCACCATGACGCGGTCGCTCATGCCCAGCACTTCCGGCAGTTCCGAAGAAATCATGATCACCGCCATGCCCTCGCTGGCCAGCAAGGCAATCAAGCGATAGATCTCGGCCTTGGCGCCGACGTCGATGCCACGGGTCGGTTCATCGAGGATCAGCAGCCGGGGATTGGTCATCAGCCAACGGGCCAGCAAGGCCTTTTGCTGATTGCCGCCGGACAGGGTGTCGATGCACTGCTCAAGGGAAGGGGTTTTCACCCGCAGTTTCTGGCACATGTCTTCGCACAAGGCCCGCAGGGCTTTTTGCTGGATGAAGCCATTGCCCGAATAGTGCGGCAGCACTGCCATTTCCATGTTTTCCAGGACCGACAGGCAGGGGAACAGGCCACTGAGCTTGCGGTCCTCGGTCAACAGTGCAAAACCCTGCTTGATGGCCAGATGCGGGTCGCTGATGCGCAGCACCTGGCCGTCGAGGCGGATTTCGCCACCGTCGCTTGGGGTAATGCCGAACAGGGTTTCGGCGACGTTGGTGCGGCCCGAGCCCATCAGCCCGGCAATACCGAGGATCTCGCCGGCATGCAGATCAAACGATACGCCCTCAAACACACCCTCCAGGCGCAGGTCGCGCACCGACAGCAGCAGCTCGCCGACGGGCTTGTCGCGCACGGGAAACAGTTGGCTCAATTCACGCCCGACCATCATCGAGATCAGGCTGTCGCTGTCCATGCTGTCGGCCCGTTGCAGGCCGATATAGGCGCCGTCGCGAAACACCGCCACTTCATCGGCGATGGCAAACACTTCATTCATTTTATGGGTGATATAGATGATGCCTTTACCCTGGGCCTTGAGGTCGGCAATGATCGAAAACAGATGGGCCACTTCCTTGTCGGTAATTGCCGACGTCGGTTCGTCCATGATCAACACGTCAGAGTCATAGGACACCGCCTTGGCAATCTCCACCATCTGCCGCTCGGCAATGCTCAGGCTGCCGACCAGTTCCTCAGGATCGAGGTTGATCCGCAACCGTGCCAGCAACTCGGCCGTGCAGCGGTGCATGGCCCGGTGATTGACCAGCCGCAGGCCATTGAGCTGCTCGCGACCGATCCAGATGTTCTCGGCGATGCTCATATGGGGCATCAGGTTGAGCTCCTGGTGAATCATCGCAATGCCCGACTGCAACGCGGCCAATGGCGTATCGAATACCACCGGTTTGCCCCGCAGGCGGATTTCTCCGGCATCGGGCTGGTAGATACCGGCGATGATTTTCATCAGCGTCGACTTGCCGGCACCGTTCTCTCCCATCAGCGCCAGGACCGAGCCGGGGCGCACCCGCAATTGCACATCGTCCAGGGCCACGACGCCGGGAAAGCCTTTGCTGATATGGGCGATTTCCAGCAGGTAGGGTTGTTCCAGGCCGGCGGGCTGCGCAGCCGTCGCTTGAGCGAGCATATCGGGGCTCCATCAGCAGGGCGACGGTGATCACCCTGCAGGCTTATTGTTGTTATTGAACGCTACTTGAATGACGCAACATTGTCCGGGGTGATCAGTTGGAAAGGCACCACGACGTTTTGCTCGACCGCCTCGCCCCTGGCCATTTTCACCGCAGCCTCCACTGAACCGACCGCCTGCCCCTTGGCATCCTGGAACACCGAGAGCGCCATCTCCCCCTTGGAAATCGCATTCAACCCGTCGGGCGTGCCATCGACACCGCCAATCAACACGCTGCCCGGTTTGACGCCGGCGGTTTTCAACGCCATGGCCGCACCAATCGCCATTTCGTCGTTGTTGGCGACCACCGCATTGAACTCGCGGCCCTGGGTCAACCAATCGTTCACCAGCGTCATGCCCTTGTCCCGCAGCCAGATCCCGGTCTGCTCCTGTTCAACCTTGATGTCCGGATATTGACCGAGGATCTCCTTGACGCCCTTGGTGCGATTGGTCGTCGAGTTGTTGGCCAGGTCACCCAGCAGAATCACGATCTTGCCTTTGCCGCCCATCTTCTCGGCCAGGTACTGCATTTGCAGTTTGCCGGCCTCGACATCATTGGACGTCACCGTCACCACCCCTTTGGGCAGGTCGGTCTGATCCGGGCGGCGGTTGACGTAGACCAGCGGGATGCCGGCCGCCACCGCAGCCTTGGTGATACGGGCGGTGGAGGCCGTATCCACCGGGTTGACCACCATGGCATCGACTTTCTGGCTGATAAAGTTCTCGACCTGGCTCAGTTGCTTGACCACGTCGGCGCGGGCATCTTCGAATTGCAGTTGCACGCCGTCGCCCTTGGGGTAGGACTTGGCTTGCTTGTCCATGTCTTCACGCAGGTAGGTCAGGAAAGTGTCGTCGAACTGCGACATGCTGACGCCAATCTTGAGATCGGCGGCGGCGGCCACACCACTGGCAAGCAGCATCGCCAAGGCCAGCGGGGCGAAACGGATCTGAGTCTTCATGAACGGTCTGTCTCCACTTTCTTGTTGGTTTTCTGGACGTAGCGTTTATCAGAGCGATGGTGTTGAAGCAGGCAGTCGCACCACTGGCGCCCCTGGGATGCAGCACACCAGGGCGCCCTTGCTTTCGACGCAAAGGACATTGAGAAAAGAGAAATAGAAGGGCCGTGCGCGGGGCAGGAAGGCAGAACGTAACACTTGCAGTACAGCGTTGGAGATTTTCATCTGACGGTACCTGGTTGTTTTTTATCTTGTTTTTGTTGAGTCCCGCGGCTCCTTTAGAAAGGAAGGCCGAGACGGACTTTCAGCAACCTGGAATGACTTTATTGGAAAATAATTTCCATATCAACTCATTTTAGAATTTTATTCTATTTTCGTCCCCCCCCTTTCACCGCGGCCATCTCTACCACTTGCCGGTGCTCGGCGCTGAGCCTGGCGGCATCCAGCACCCGTGTGGTTTCCCAGGCATCCCGGGACTCCACCGGCAGTGCGCCGAGGCCTTGCACAGCACGTTGCAACTGCCGGTAGAACTCGTTCCAGGCGCCCTTTTGCGAGGGGATTCGCTCGCGTTCCGCCCCTTGCTCAAACCAGCCCCAGCGCCGATGTTCTTCGGCGCCCCAGTGCTCGCCTTCAGTCTTCGGGGTCTTGCCAGCCATCAGCGCTTCTTCCTGGCCGTCCAGGCCCTCGACGGTGTAGCAGCCCGCCGTGCCATTGACCCGAAAACGCGGGGCCGGGCTGTTTTGCAGGGCGCTGCCCCACAAGTGGGAAATCACCCCATTGGCATGGGTCAGGCAGACAAAAAAACCATGATCGACCGTGGGATGCTCGGCGCTGTACTGCAATTGCGCAAACACCCGCTCCACCGGGCCGAACAACTGCAAAGCCTGGTCCACCAAGTGGCTGCCCAGATCCCGCAGGAACCCGCCGCCGCTGGCATTGCCCACCGCTTGCGGGTTGTAGCGCTCCACTCGGGATTCAAAGCGGGTGATGGTGCCCAGAGCGCCAGCGTCGATCAGCTTGCGCAAGGTGAGGTAATCCGAGTCCCAGCGCCGGTTCTGGTAGACGCTGAGTTTCACCCCTTCACGTTCGGCTGCGGTGATCAGCGCCTGGGCCTGCTCGGCATTGCTGGCAAACGGTTTGTCGCTGACCACCGCCACACCATATTCAATGGCCTCCAGCACCAGGGCCGGGCGGCCCTTGAGTGTGGTGGAAATCACCAGCACATCCACCCCGGCCTCAACGATCTGCGCGATGCTGTCGAATGCCGGCAATCCGGGATGCTCCGTCGCCAGTTGCTGGCGCCGCTCGGGCGAGCGAGTCACCACACCGACAAACGTCGCCCCGGGCAATGTGGCGATCAGCGGGGCATGAAAAAAACGGCCACCGTGGCCGTATCCAACCAGTCCGATGCGCATGAACCAACTCCTTGCTTGAAGTGCAAACCCCATCAAAATGTAGGAGCTGGCTTGCCAGCTCCTACAACGACCGCGTTTCACCTGTGGAATGGGAGGCGCTAGCCGTAGAACGCAGGGCGATCCGGCAGGCTGACCTTGACGATCTGCCCACTGCCCTGGGCCTCGATACACGCATCCGCCGCCACCGCTGCGGCAAAGCCATCCCACGCCGATGGCCCACCCACCTGGCCGGCACGCACACCATCGATAAAGGCCTGCAACTCGACGTCATAGGCAGCGATAAAGCGATCTTTCCAATCCATCAGAATCGCATTCGACAGCTTGGCGCCGCTGCGCAATTGCACCTGGGACGGTTCCGGCAATTTGGCAATACCGGTCTCCCCCACCACTTCGCACTGGATGTCGTAGCCGTACTGGCAGTTCACAAACACTTCCACATCAATCCGCGTGCCCCTGGCGGTTTCCAGCAGCACGATCTGCGGGTCGCGCAAATGGCTCAGGGCCTTGCTGGTTTTACGCGGGAACACCACCTGCACCGACACATAGTCATCGGCCAACAGCCAGCGCAACACGTCCAGTTCATGGATCAAGGTGTCGGTAATGGCCATGCTGGTGCTGTAGTTCTCGCCCACACTCGGGTTGCGATGGGCGCAGTGCAGCATCAGCGGCTCGCCGATCTGGCCACTGTCGATCACCGCCTTGAGCGCCTGATAGCCCTGGTCGTAGGGGCGCATGAAACCGACCTGGACCAGGCGCTTGCCATGGGCCACTTCGGCCTCGACGATGTGGCGACAGCCCTGGGCTGTGACCGCCAGCGGCTTTTCACAGAACACCGGCTTGCCCGCAGCAATCGCCGCCAGCACGAACGCCTCGTGGCTCGGCCCCCAGGAGGTGACCAGCACCGCCTCGACCTGCGCCGAGTTAATCAGCGCATGACCATCGGCGTACACCTCGGCATTGAGTTGCAGGTCCGCCACCACCTGGGCCGCCTGTTCAAGGTTGATATCGGTGACCGCCACCACCTGGCTGTTGAGCAAGGTCTGGCTGCAACGGCGAATATGGTCGCGGCCGATGGCGCCCGTACCGATCACACCCAACTTCAAAGACATGGCAACACTCCTCTTATTGTCAGTACTGCCGGGCCTTGGCCAGGCGTTCATTGAGTTGTTTGGCGCAGGCGTTGGTGCGCGCGCTGGTGGACACCTGCGCCACGCCGACCCGCCACCACGACAGGTAGCCGTGGATCATGGTCTTGGGCAAAACCTTGATGTCGATCAGGGTCGACACGCTCTGCTCGCGTGCATCGGCCAACGCGGCGTGCAGTTGCGCAACCGTCGTGACCTTATAAGTCTTGCAACCATAGGCCGCCGCACTCATGGCGAAATCCACCGGCACCAGGCCACCATCGAGCTTGCCGCTGGCAGGGTTGCGGAAACGGAATTCGGTGCCAAAGCTGTCCATGCCGTTGCCCATCTGCAGGTTGTTGATGCAACCGAAGGCCATGTTGTCCAGCAGCACCACGTTGATCTTGCGCCGCTCCTGGATCGAGGTCGCCAGCTCCGAATGCAGCATCATGTAAGAGCCATCGCCGACCAGGGCGTAGACCTCACGCGCCGGCTCGGCCAGTTTCACGCCCAGGGCCGCGTTGATCTCATAGCCCATGCACGAATAACCGTACTCGACGTGGTAGGTATTGACCCCCTTGCTGCGCCAACTGCGCTGCAAATCCCCCGGCAGGCTGCCGGCAGCGGCGACAATCACCGCATCGTCGGCCAGGGCCTCGTTGAGCACGCCCAGTACCTGGCTTTGGGTCAGGCAGGAGCCGGTCAGTTCGATAAACTCGCGCAGTACCGCCGGGTCCATGTGGTCATTGATCTCGGGGGTGAAGTCGGCGTCGGTGTAGCGCGCCTGATAGACCCGGTCCACTTCGGCATCCAGTTGCGCACGGGCCTGGCGTGGCTGCTCGCCCCATTGCGCGCAGTAATCGCCCAGGACGCCGGTCAACTCCTGCAGCCCCAGCCTGGCATCTGCCAGCACCTGCACGCCGTCGAGCTTCAGGACATCGCCGGGGCTGATATTGAGGTTGAGAAACTGCACCTCGGGGTGTTGGAACAGCGATTTCGATGAGGTGGTGAAGTCGGTATAGCGCGTGCCAATGCCGATGATCAGGTCGGCGTCGCGGGCCAGCAGGTTGGCGGCCAGGCAACCGGTTTCACCGATACCGCCGACATTCAAGGGGTGGCTGGAGACGATTGCGCTCTTGCCGGCCTGGGTCTCGGCAAAGGGGATCTGAAAACGCTCGGCAAACGCTTGCAGCGCCGCATTCGCCCCGGCGTACTTGACCCCGCCACCGCAGATAATCAGTGGCTTGCGCTTGGACTTGAGCAGCGCGGCAGCCTCGCGCAGCATCGCTTCGGTGGCCGGGCGACGGTCCAGGCGGTGTACGCGCTTTTGCAGGAAATAATCCGGGTAGTCCCAGGCCTCTGCCTGCACGTCCTGGGGCAAGGCCAGGGTCACGGCGCCGGTTTCGGCAGGGTCAGTCAACACGCGCATGGCGTGGATTGCCGCACTCATCAACTGCTCGGGGCGGTTGATACGGTCCCAGTATTTGCTCACGGCGCGAAACGCGTCGTTGGTGCTGATGCTCAGGTCATGGAATTGTTCGATCTGCTGCAACACCGGGTCCGGCTGGCGGCAGGCATACACATCACCCGGCAGCAGCAACAGCGGGATGCGGTTGGCGGTGGCGGTCGCGGCGGCGGTGAGCATATTTGCCGCGCCGGGGCCGACCGACGCCGTACAAGCGTAGACCTTGCGCCGCAGATGCTGCTTGGCAAAGCCAATCGCGGCATGGGCCATGCCCTGTTCGTTGCGGCCCTGATGCACCACCAGGTCGCCACTGTCCTGTTCCAGGGCCTGGCCCAGGCCCAGCACATTGCCGTGGCCGAAGATGGTGAACACCCCTGCGACGAACTTGCTCTGCACGCCATCGACTTCGATGTACTGGTTATCGAGGAACTTCACCAGGGCCTGGGCCATGGTCAATCGGGTTGTGGTCATGTTTCGCACCCGTGTCTTTTGGATTTGGCGTTGTTAAAGATCCAGCAACCAACTGTGCCGGGGGTCGTTGTGAAAGTGCCAGGCGCGCTTGGGACCGGCCATCACGTTCAAGTAATACGACTCGTAGCCATACGGTACGCTGACCGGGTGATAGCCCTTGGGCACCACCACCAGATCGTGGTTTTCCACGGCCATGGCCTGGTCGATGCTGCGGTCGTCGGTGTACACCCGCTGGAAGACAAAACCCTGGGATGGGTTGATCTGGTGGTAGTAGGTTTCTTCGAGAAAGCTCTGGTGCGGCAGGTCATCGGTGTCGTGCTTGTGCGGCGGGTAGCTGGACGAATGCCCGGACGGCGTACGCACCTCCACCACCAGCAGCGAATGGGCCGGTTCGCTGTCGGGCAGGATGTCGCAGACATAGCGGGTGTTGGCCCCCTTGCCGCGCACGCTGCGCCGGCAGTGCTCGGGACGGATCAGCCGGGGCGCAAGACCGGCGGCGGCAGAGCCCGGCGCGGCACAGACGGCGATCTGCACATCGCTCAGGGCTGTCACCTGGGCCACCGTGTTGGGCGGCAGATAGGCTGCGAACGGCGATTTATCCTCGAACACTGACTGGCGATCCCCGAGGTTCTGCCAACTGAAGCCCTCGCCTTCGATCGTCACTCGGCCACTGAGCAGTACCAGGCACAACTCTTTGTCGTCGGCACTGACCGGCAGCGTTTGCCCCAGGCCCAGGCGGTAAGCGGCAAACCCCACATACTCCAGGCCGCCTGCTGGCAGCGCGACCATGGTTTGCCCGCGCGGCGTGCTTTTGACCAACAGGCTCATTGTCCAGCCCTCGCATCCAACAGCGCCCGCAAGGTATCGAAGCCTTTTTTTGCATAGATATAGCTGGGCGCCACGGCCGGATCCTGCTCAGCCTCCACCACCAGCCAACCGCTGTAACCGGCGCCCAACAGTACGTCCAGCAACTCGGCGAAGTCGATATCGCCATCCCCCGGCACGGTGAAGGTGCCGTTGACGATACAGTCGGGGAAGCTCCACATCTGGTTGCGCGCCAGTTGCACCACCGGCTTGCGCACGTCCTTGAAATGCACATGGCAGATGCGCGCCAGGTGCTTGCGCAGCACCTCGACCGGCTCGCCGCCGCCCATGTAACAGTGCCCCGAATCAAACAGCAGGCCGACCTCCGGGCCGGTGAGGCGCATCAAGGTGTCGATGTCTTCCGGGGATTCGACATAAGCGCCCATATGGTGGTGATAGGCCAGGCGCACGCCCTGGGACAGGGTAAAACGCGCAAGCTCGGTGAGCTTGTCGGCGTAGGCCTGCCACGCCTGCTCACAGTGGAAACGCGGACGTTCGATCAGGCGGACCGGCGAGCCCTGGATCGAGTCGGCCACTTCACCGTAGACCAGCACCGTGGCACCGTTCTCACGCAGCAGTTGCACATGACTGGCGATGGCGTCGATTTCCTCGGCCACCGAACGTCGGGCCAGGCGGCTGGAGTACCAGCCGGAGACCAGCGCCAGGTCGTAGGGGCGCAACACATCGCCCACGCCCTTGGCGTCCTTGGGGAACTTGCCGTTGAGCTCGAAACCTTCGTAGCCGATGGCCTTGCCTTCGCTGAGCGCGGTGCTCAAGGGCGTCTCGCCGCCCAGGGCCGGCAGGTCGTCGTTGCTCCAGGAGATGGGGTTGATGCCAATACGGATTGCGGGCATGGCTGCACCTTTTATTGTTTTAACCTGAGATCACTGGGATCTGCTTTCTGTAGGAGCTGGCTTGCCTGCGATAGCGGTGGGTCAGGCACTTAATGTGTATCTGACAGACCGCTATCGCAGGCAAGCCAGCTCCTACAATTGATCGTGTTTAAACTCTGGAGCTGCGCCAAGCCTGGATCAATTGCTCGAAGATCTGCTGCACTTGCTGGATCAACGTTTCGTCGTCAATTTCACCCGCCAGCCACGCCCTGCTCGGCTCCTGGAAGATCGTGCGGCCCACGGCAAACCCACGGCAGGTCCGGCTCTGGCCCGCCTGCTGGAAGCCCTCGGCCAAGGATTGCGCCGGAGCATTGAGACCCAGCAATACCACGCCCCGGCAATAGGGATCGCGCTCCTCGATCAGCTCATCGAGCTTGCGCCACTGCTCGGCAGTCTGCGCCTCGATCTTCCACCACGCCGGGTAGATGCCCAGGTTGTACAAGCGCTTGAGGCTGCGATAGAGCACATCCGGGTAGGTCGAAGGATGATCCTTGGGTGGCACCACTTCCAGCAGCAGTTCATGGCCGCTGGTTTGCGCTGCCTGGTACAGGCCCTTGAGCTGGGCTTCCTGCTCAAGGCGCAGCAACGGCTCGTCGTCGGGGTGAAACTGCACCAGGCACTTGATGATCTGCTCCTGGGGCCAGGCGATCAGGTTGCTGCCAATCGAACGGCCATGCTCGAACGCCAACGGCCGCGAGCCCTGGACCTCTACCGGGCGCGCGACCCACCAGCCACGGCCGGTGGCGGCGTTCAGCGCATCCTGGCCAAAACGCTGGTCGGCCAAAATGCCCACATCGGCCTCGACGCCCTGCTCGCGCAGCTTGCCTTCGACACGCTCGACCGCCTGGATAAACAGCTGCTTGATCGCGCTGATCCGCGCGGGGTCCTGGCCACCTTTTTGCGCCAGCTCCACCAGTTGCCAGCGATGATCGAAGGCAAACACAAACAGTTGCTTCCAGTTTTTGCGCGGCACGCTGACCTGATGCAAACGTTGCAATACCGGGTCCAGGTCCGGCCGGGTGATGGGCACCGGGCTGTTGAACAGGTATTCGAGTTCCGCCGGGGTCGGCATTGCCGGGGCGCAGGCATGGCGCGACACCACCAAACCGCCGCAGGCATTGGCCAACTGGCAGCAACGCTCATCACTGGCCTCGTTCAGCCAACCACTGAGGAAACCCGCCATAAACGCATCGCCGGCCCCCAGTACATTGAGCACTTCGACGCGCACGCCAGGGTAAATCGCACCGTCTGCCAACCGTGCCGGGATCTCGCCGTGGATCACCGTGCAACCCTGCGGGCCGAGCTTGACCACCAAGGTCGCCGTCGTCAGGCGCCGCACCGTGCGCAAGGCGCTGAGCAGATCCGCACTGCCGCCGGCAATCAGGAACTCTTCTTCGGTGCCCACAATCAGGTCGAAACGCCCGAGGATGCCCTGCACATGCTGGCTGACATTCTGGTCGGCGACAAAACGGGTCTCGCCGTCGGCCTTGCCCGCCAGCCCCCAGAGCACCGGGCGATAGTCGATATCCAGCACGCGCTTGACGCCGTGCCGCTCGGCGTAATCCAGGGCCTGGAGGCTGGCCTGGTACACGTCGCCGGTAGAAAAATGGGTGCCGGTGATCAGCAGCGCCTTGCTGCTGGCAATAAAGGCTTCGCTGATATCTTCGGCACGCAGGGCCATGTCCGCACAGTTTTCGCGGTAGAACACCAACGGGAAGGTTTCGCGGTCCTTGAGGCCCAGCAGGACCATGGCGGTCAGGCGTTGTGGGTCGACGGTGATGCCACTCACATCACAGCCTTCACGCACCAACGACTCCACCAGGAAACGCCCCATGTGATCGTCGCCGACCCGGCTCAACATCGCCGACCTGAGCCCCAGTCGCGCCGTGCCAAAAGCGATATTGGCGGAAGATCCACCCAGGTACTTGGCGAAGCTTGAGACATCCTCCAGCCGCGCCCCGACTTGCTGCGCGTACAGGTCGACGCCCAGGCGCCCGAGACAAATCAGATCCAATTGACGCCCACTGGCAAAACGAGTCTGGCCCATGCTGGCTCCTGTTATTTTTATCAGCCCGCGCCTGCCGTCAAAACGGCGACGCTCTTGGTGGATGCAGACTAGGACGTCCGGCGCCATCAATCAATATTTATTCTATAAATATTTTATGTGGAATATATTTTCCATTAAGGTATTTTTTGGTGCCTTCCCTGTAGACTTGCGCCCATTGACCTATTGTCAGGGGCACCGTGCCTGTCACCTGCCCTGTAAGAACAAGCCAGAAGGATTGCTTATGTCCCGCACCGATCAGCAGTCTTGCGCCGAGACCGACGCTCTCGCCAATCCTCCGATCAATGCCGAACGTCTGTTGCAGTTGATCACCGACGAATACGAAAGCCTGCCCCGCCAGCTCAAGCGCATCGCCAGCTACATGAGCCAGCAGAGCGATCGGATCATGGTCGACCGCATCAGCGATATCGCCCGGGAATGCGAAGTCCACCCGTCGGCCATCGTGCGTTTTTCCCAGCGTTTTGGTTTCAGTGGCTTCAGTGAAATGCAGGCGCTGTTTCGCGAGGCGTATACCCACAAGACCACGCCGGTGCAGAACTACCAGCAGCGCATCCGCAGCATGATCGCCAACAAGTCGCAGAAAGCCAGCGGCGGCGACCTCGCCCGCGAGTGCGTGAGCGCCACGCTGTCCGGCATCGAGCGCCTGGGCCTGGAACTGGACGACGCGGCCTTCGAGAAAGCCGTGGACCTGGTGGTCAACGCCGACAATATCTACGTGGTTGGCGTACGCCGCTCGTTTGCGGTGGCCGACTACCTGGTCTACAACCTGCAACACACCAACAAGCGCATCCACCTGGTCTCGGGCCTGGGCGGCAGCTACCGCGAACAGATGCGCAGCGTACGCGCCAATGATCTGGTGATCGCCATCAGCTTCACGCCCTACGGCAAGGAAACCCAGCACTGCCTGCGCATCGCCCAGCACCACCAGGCCAAGACGCTGATCATCACCGACAGCAACCTGTCGCCGCTGGCCAAGCGGGCCAACGCGGTGTTACTGGTCAATGAAGGGTCTTCGTTCGCGTTTCGCTCGTTGAGCGCAACGCTGTGCCTGTGCCAGGCGTTGTTTATTGCCGTGGCGTACCGGCTGGAGCTGAAGGTCGATGAGATTCACGAACAGGTGGGGTTCGACGACTAAAAAGGCCTGCGCCATATTCCACATTTTGACCGAGGTGGCCCTGAGAATTGCCTACATGAATTTTCTTTTAGAAACCTCACTATCATTTCTTGGCAAAATGCTTCACTCCAGTTTGACCAGGTAGCCCCCATGACCCGTATTTTGACCATCGAAGACGACGCTGTGACGGCCCGCGAGATCGTCGCCGAGCTGAGCAGTCATGGCCTGGACGTGGACTGGGTAGATAACGGCCGCGAAGGCCTGAGCCGGGCCGTCAGCGGCGATTACGACCTGATCACCCTCGATCGCATGCTCCCGGAGCTCGATGGCCTGGCCATCGTCACCACCCTGCGTACCCTCGGCGTGTCGACGCCGATCCTGATGATCAGCGCCCTTTCCGACGTGGATGAACGGGTCCGCGGCTTGCGGGCCGGTGGGGATGACTACCTGACCAAACCCTTCGCCTCCGACGAGATGGCGGCCCGGGTCGAGGTGCTGCTGCGCCGCAACAATGCGGTGAAGGCTGCGCAAACCGCACTGCGCGTGGCCGACCTGGAATTGAACCTGATCAGCCGTGAAGCCAGCCGCGCCGAGCAGCCTTTGAGCCTGCTGCCCACCGAGTACAAGCTGCTGGAGTTCTTGATGCGCAACACCGGGCAAATCCTCTCGCGGATGATGATCTTCGAGGAAGTCTGGGGTTATCACTTCGACCCGGGCACCAACCTGATCGACGTACATATCGGCCGCCTGCGCAAGAAAATCGACCCCCCGGGCCAGACGCCGCTGATTCGCACGGTACGAGGCTCGGGCTATGTCATTGCTGAACCCGTCTAACGGCTGGCGCTCGTCCAGCAGCCGGTTGCTGGCGCTGTACAGTTCGCTGTTCGTGGCCTGGAGCTGCATCCTCATGGGGGTGTTGTACTACGAGGTCTCGGGATACCTGGGCGACCTTTCGCGCCACTCGTTGATGCAACGCCAACACCTGTTCCAGCGATTCGAGGGCGCACAACTGGATGAAGCCCTGGCCACCAGCATGACCTTCGACATGAAGGGCATCGACGCCTACGGCCTGTTCGATGGGCAACAACGCCCACTCAGCGGCCCGATCCAGCAGATTCCAGCAGGCTTGCCCCTCGACGGGCGCATCCATGCCTTGGCCAACTGCATCGAGTCGGATGACCCGAAACTGCCCCTGGGCAGTTGCGACGCCGTGGCGACCCAGACCCAGGATGGCCGCTGGCTGGTGCTGGTACGCGATAACGGCTCATTGCTGGGCGTGACCCGGATCATCCTGCAAGCCCTGCTTTGGGCGATCTCCCTGACCATTATCCCCGGCGTCGCCGGCTGGCATCTGCTGCGCCGGCGCCCGTTGCGCCGGATTCGCGCAATCCAGGCCAGCGCCGAAGCCATTGTCGCCGGCGACCTGACCCATCGCCTGCCGCTGTCCAACCGTCGTGACGAACTGGACATGCTGGCGGCCATCGTCAACGCCATGCTCGGGCGCATCGAAAAACTGATGAACGAGGTCAAGGGCGTGTGCGACAACATTGCCCATGACCTGCGTACCCCGCTGACCCGTTTGCGTGCGCAGTTGTACCGGATCAAGCAACAGGCCGATGAACACTCGCCCCTGGCCTTGCAACTCGATGAAGTGATCAACGAGACCGACACGCTGATGGCGCGCTTTCGCGGCTTGCTGCGCATTTCCGAACTGGAAGACCGGCAACGACGCTCCGGCTTCCTGGTGTTCGATCCCCTGCCGTTGCTTCAGGAACTCCATGACTTCTACCTGCCGTTGGCGGAAGAAGGCCAGTTAGCGCTGCTGTTGCAGGTCCCCGAAGCACTGCCGCCGATTAATGGTGACCGCGCGCTGCTGTTCGAAGCGCTGGCCAACCTGCTGAGCAACTCGATCAAGTTCACCCCGCCGGGCGGCGAAGTGATTGTGCGAGGGAGCAACGAGGCTGGCAGTACGCGCATCGATGTAGTGGACTCCGGCCCAGGAATTCCAGAAGCAGAACGGGCCGCGGTGTTCCAGCGTTTTTACCGGGTCGATGACGGTCAGCAACAGGGCAGCTTTGGCCTGGGCCTGTCGATTGTGGCGGCGATCATCAACCTGCATGGCTTTGGGCTGGAAGTCGGCAGCAGCGAGCGCGGCGGCGCGCGACTGACCCTGCAATGCCGCCCAAAAAACCCACTGTAGGCGCCGGCTTGCCGGCGCCTACAAGGTCAGGCCGGGAAATTTTTGCGCAAGGCCTCGACACCACCGGTATAAACGCCGCTGAACAGCGCTTCGACCTCAGCCTCGGTCACACCGGCGATCGGGGTGAACACACCTGACCAAGTGACTTTGGCCGAGTGTTCACCCAGCGCTTCAACCTGCAAGGTCGCCAGATACGCGCTCACCGGGAACGGCGATTCACTGATCGTGTAACTGTAGGTGCGCGCAGCGTTATCAAAGGTCTGCAGATGCTCGACCACCACCGCGCCATCCACGGTTTGCAGATGACGCACACGCCCGCCTTCGCCCGGTTCGCTCTTGGCAATCAGGGGCAGCCAATCGGGCAACGAGTTGAAGCCGCCGACCAGGTGCCAGACTTCGTCGGCCGAGGCCGGGATTTCAATAAAAGCAGCGGCTTTGGCCACGATAAAACTCCACAACATGAGGAAAAGGGAGGCCAGCTTACGCTGCCTGTCGGCGCTCGTGCCATTGGTGGGTGGCCCACCGCCTCAAGCGAAGAAGTTTGCACGCACCACCTATCTTACCGGGACCGCTGAATCAGAACAGCCACTGGCCGATCAGCCAGGCATTGGCGCCGCTGATCACGCTGAACAGACTCCAGGCCAGGATCCTGGTGGGCAGGCGATTGACGAAAGGCCCCATCAATTGCCGGTCGCCGGTCATGCGGATCAGTGGATACAGGGCAAAGGGCAACTGCAGGCTGAGCACCACCTGGCTGAGGATCAGCAACTTGCCAATGGCATCGTCCCCCATCAACCACACCCCGAGGAACGCCGGGATCAGCGCCAGGCCACGGGTGATCAGGCGGCGTTGCCAGCAGGGAATGCGCAGGTTGAGGTAGCCCTCCATGATCACCTGGCCGGCGATGGTCCCGGTGAAGGTCGAGCTTTGCCCGGACGCCAGCAAGGCAATGCCGAACAGGATACTGGCGAAGGCGCCGCCCACCAGCGGATCCAGCAGATGGTAGGCATCCTGGATCTCCACGACCTCGGTATGGCCGGTCTGGTGGAACGCCGCAGCCGCCAGCACCAGGATCGCGGCATTGACCAGCAAGGCCAGGGCCAGGGAGCCGATGGTGTCGATGCGCGCCAGTTTGACCGCATCCTGGCGGCTGGCCAGGTCCTGGCCGAACAGGCGGGTTTGCACGATGGACGTGTGCAGGTACAGGTTATGGGGCATCACCGTGGCCCCGAGGATGCCGATGGCCAGGTACAGCGGCGCGGCATCGCTGATCGCCGAGAGCGACGGCGTGAAACCACGCAAGACGTCCGGCCAATAGGGTTTGATCAGCACCAGCTCGACGAAGAAGCACACGCCGATGGTCGCCACCAGCGCCAACATGATCGCTTCCAGGCGCCGGAAGCCACGGTTTTGCAGGGCCAGGATCAGCAACGTGTCAAACGCGGTGATGACAATGCCGGTGGTCAGCGATACCCCCAGCAGCAGGTGGAACGCCAGGGCGCAGCCGAGGACTTCGGCCAGGTCGGTGGCGATGATCGAGATTTCCGCCAGCACCCATTGCGTGCGCGCGGAGCGCTGGCTGTAGCGTTCGCGGCACAACTGCGCCAAGTCCTTGCCGGTGGCGATGCCCAGCCGTGAACACAGGCACTGCACCGCCATCCCCGCCAGGCTCGCGAGCAACACCACGAACAACAGGCTGTAGCCATAGCGCGACCCGGCCTCGATGGCCGTGGCCCAGTTGCCGGGGTCCATGTAGCCGATGGAAATCAGCAGGCCGGGGCCGGCAAACTGCAGCACCCGTTTGAAAAACGACGCGCGGGGATCAACGGGGATGGTGCCCGCCACTTCTGGCGGGCAGAACGGGGCAGTGGCAATTTTCGGCAGGCTGAATTTCACGCGGGGTACCAGGCAGACACACAGGACAAGGACGCAGCTTAGCAGTCCGGCGAGACCGTGCGCATCAGCGTTTCCCGGGGCAGGTCAAAGGCCTCGACCACCTGCACCACCAGGTCCATTTCCTGATTCAGCGCCTCACGCTCCATGCGCTGGCGAATCACCCCCAGCACCAGCACCGCCAGGGTCGTGATGGAATACGCCGGCCCGGAAAACGCCCGCACCCCGCTCACCAGCAGCATGGCCGCCGCCAGCGCCTGCCCCACCACCGGGATCGCCGTGGCCGCACCTCGGCGCAGGATAAACCCGGTCAGCCCGGCCAGCGCCGTACCGCTCAAGGCGGTAGTGGCCGAACGAGCGACATCGAAACGGTTGAAAAACCCCTGTTCCTTTTGCGCCGCAGCCCTGAGTTCGGCCTCGAACACTGCGCGGTCGGCCAGGCTGAGTTTATCCTTGTACTGCTCGATCAGGGTCTCGGCGACCCGCTCTTCGAGGCTCACCAGGGCCACACTGTCGATGGGCTGGTCAAACTTGAGACCGACGCGCAGGGCCACGTCCTGGGCCAATTGGCGATAACTCACCCCGTGCCCACGGGCCAGGTTCATAAAGCTGTCACCGCCCATACGCTGCAACTCGATAGCCAACTGCAATGGGTCGCGTACCTCGGCTTCGATGGTCGCGCTGCGCTTGGCGGCCATCAGCTCGGCGAGAAACTGCAGCTCTGGCGCCCGTGCCTGGCGCAGCACCGGGAACAGGTCCACGTCTTCCTCGGCAAAACGCACCTCGGCACTGCGCTGGTCCGCACGGATCATGCCGCGGCGCTCGTGCAGCAAGTCGGTGTACTGCACCACGGTCTGCAACTGCGGCCAGTAGGCAGCGTGGTCGAAAGTGACCAGATGCACGTTGGTCACTTTGCCCTTGAGGGATGGCGTCAAGGGAATCGCATAGCGACCAATGCAGCGCTCGGTATCCGGCTTGAGCGCCAGGGCCCAGTCCTTGCTGGAATGGCAGTTGATCACCCGCCCCTTGAGCGGCGCCGACACCTGCTCCCAGGGGCTGGAGGTGCAAATTGCGCCGCCCATCAACAACAGGTGATTGAGCGGCAGTTCCCGGGCCAGCTCGGGGCTGGCCAGCAGGCTCTTGACCAGCAGGCGGGCGCCCAGGGAATGGCCGATCAGGTTGATCTGGCGCACCTCGATTGACTCGGCGTGCAGGTAGTTGGCCAACTCCACCAGCAGTGTCCTGGCCACTTCGTCCACCCGCGCTTCGACACTTTTGTAGTGATCGAGAAAATAGCCCACCGCCTTGCCCAGGCCCACGGTCGCCGCGCCCAGGGTGCCGCCGCCGAGCATCGAGGCGATGATGTCCTTGAAGGGGGCGAACAGGTTTTCCAGGAAATGCCCGGCCGGCCAGAACAGCATCAGGTTGGTCGAACCCTCGATCGCCGCCAGTTGCGCCTGGAAACTGGCCAGCTGTTGCGGGTTGAAAAACGCGGAATAGCCATGGACATAGAGATTGAGCACCTGTCCCCGGGGCTCGCCGCACAGCACGAACGAGGGCTTGCGGGTGCGGTGCATTTCATCCCACTGGTGTTGCATGAGGCGGTGGCTCCTGGTGACGACGGAGGAGGATGGTAACAAGATTGCGAAATCCAATGTGGAAGCTGTCGAGCCCCCACAAGGGATTCGCACAGCGCTCATATACCCCGTGTGCCCTGATCCACAAAAAAACCGCCCTCACGGGCGGCTTGAAGAACTCAGCCTTGATCAGAAGCCGAGGGAGAAACTGATGGTCATCGCATGGTCCTTGTCATTGCGTGACAACTGGCCCGAGTAACCCAGTCCCAGTTTGCCGTTAGGGCTGATCTGGTAATCCACGCCCGCTTCCACTACCGCGCTGTCCTTGGCAATCGGCACGCCTTGGGTGCTGAAGGATGCGCCACCGTTGATAAAGCTCAGGTCTGCATCCGGCTTGCTGTCACCCAAGGCATGGCGCCAGCCGATGCTGCCCCGTGGGGTGATGCTCGAACCGTTGCCCAGGCTGATGGTTTTACCCAGGCGCACGCCAAGGGTGGAGAACGTGATGTCCTGGTCGGCATCACCTTTGAGCGCGGCCGAACCGCCTTTTTCCTTGAGGGTGTCGCTGTCGTAGTTGACGTAGGCCAGGCCTGCGAACGGTTCCACGGCCAGGCCGCCAGCCTCAATGGTGTAACCGACTTCACCGAACACTTGCGCACTGCGCGCCTTGTAGTCGGCTTTCAGGCGTTGGCCCTCGGTGCCCACTGCCACGTCACGTTTGCTTTCGATGTCGTGCCAGGTGTAGCCCACACCCATGCGCGCAGCGAAAGCCTCTTGCTGGTACGCGGTGTAGGCCATCAGGTGGTAGCTGTCGACATCGGCACTGGAGTTACGGCGCTTGGCGTCCAGGTCGCTACGGGTATAACCAGCAGCGATACCGGCACGCCAGGCGTCGTCCAGTTGCTTGTCAGTGCCCAACAGGAAGCCGCTGAGGTTGCGATCCAGGCGCGCGGTATCGCTGTCGCCGCCCAGGTGGCCCCAGGTACCGAGGACGCGCATCCAGCCAACCATTTCGCCGTGGCAACCGGCGCTGCTCAGGCGGTTTTCGCTGGGTGCCAGACTGTTCCGCGGATCGTCCTGGCGGTAGCAACCCGGTTGACGCATGCGCTCGTTGACCGCGTCACGCACGTAGCGCGAGTCTTCAAGCATGGCGCTGGCGGTGCTGGCATGGATCTCCCCCGACAGGCTGTCGAAGGCCGCCCGCGCGCTGGCTGCATTGCCGGTCAGCAAGGCATTTTGTATCGCACTGCCGCCCACTGCCACACCGCTGCCCAATGCCGTGGCAACCGCCCGCTGGTTGCCGGTGGCCGCCACGCTGGCGAAGCTGGTGGTGTTGCGGCTCACAGCCAGCGCCACCTGGTTCGGGCTGTAGTTGAGGGCCGTATCGAGGAACGCCAGGTTCTCCAGGTTGGTGTTGCTAAAGGTGCCGGTCACGCCGCCGGCTGCCGTCAACAGGGTGTAGGTGGTGGGCCCGGTGTAAGGCACCAGGTTGACCACATTCAGGCTGCCCGCCAGGTTCGCACTACCGCCGACCGCCAAGGAGCCGGCCACCGATGGCGTAATCACCAGGTTAAGGGTGCCGTCGACAGCATTGGTGAAGTTGCCGGCAACACTGAGCTTGCCACTGTCGGGAGTGACCACGCCGTGGTTGACCAGCGAGCCGACGCTGCCATTGCCACTCAGGCCTGCGCCATTGGCGACGGTCACCTGGCCGCCCAGCACGGTCCCCGGGTTGCTGGCATTGCCCACTTGCAGCAGCCCCTGGTTGACGGCCACTGCACCGCTGAAGGGCTGGTTGCCGGTCAGCAGCAGGCTGCCGCTGCCCTGCTTGACCAGCGTGCCGGTGCCGGTCAGCGTGCCGTTGAACTGGCCATTGCTGTCTTGCTGGAACATCAGGTTCGCGTTGTTGGTGATTGCCCCTTGCAGGCTCGTGGTGTTCCCCGCCAACGTCCCGCCGCTGACAATGGTCCCGCCGCTGTAGGTGTTACTGCCGGTCAGCAACAAGGTACCTGCGTCGACTTTATTGATCCCTGCGCTACCCACCAGGGGCGCCGAGATTTCTGTGGTCACCCCGGCATTGATGCGTATCGCCGCCAGGCTGCCATCTGCGGCATTGGTGGGGCTGAGGCTGCCACCGGTGCCAGCGACCAGGGAGTAGCCGCTGTCCAGCACTTGCAGGCCGGTGAAGCTCTGGTTACCCGCCACGGTCACGGTCCCGCCCTGCCCGCCAAACACGGCGAACTGGTTGTTCGAGGCCTGGCCCTGGGTGCCGGTAGGATCGGTCCAGTTGGTGCCAGGGCCCCAGGTGCCGCTGCCGCCATGCACCGTGCCGTCAGGGCTGGTGGTGCCGCCGTTCCAGAACTGGATCTGCCCAGGCGTGGTTTGCACCAACAGGTTGAGCTGGTTGGCCAGCGAGGTTTGCAGGCTCAGTGCGCCCGGCACAATCCCGGTTGGCAATGTGCCCAACAGCAAGCCGTTGTCGGTCAGGCTGCCGCCGTAGCGGAACAGTTGGTAGACGCCGACGCCAAACCCGCCGGCGTCGCTGACATTGAGGGTGCCATCCAGGGTCAGGTTGCCGGCCACGTTGACCACCGTGGTCGATGAGCCCGGTGCGCCGAGGGCGAAGTCCAACCGCGTCCCCGCAGACAATGCCAGGGCTCCCACCGACAGCGGCGTCGCAGCCCCGGCAGTGAGTGTCGAACCGTCAGCCATGTTCACCGCTCCCGCCAGTTGCCCACTGCCACCCAGCGAGGCGCCGTTGGCGACTTGCACGGCAGCACTGTTCAAGGTGCCGTTGACCACCAGGCCGCCGGCCGTGACGTTAGTACTGCCGGTGAAGCTGTTGTTGCCGCTCAGCAACAGATCGCCAGTGCCGGTCTTGGTCAGCGAGCCGCTGCCTGTAAGGTTGCCGGTGTAGGTGCCATCGGCATTTTGCTCGAAGGTCAGCGCCGCGTTGTTGGCAATCGCCCCTTGCAGGCTGCTGGTGCTGCCCGTGGTGCTGCCGCCATTGAGAATTGTCCCGCCACCATAGGTGTTGGTGCCGGTAAGCAACAGCACACCATTACCGCTTTTCACCAGGGCACCGGTACCGCTGAGCGCGCCACTCAAGGTCAAGTCATTGCTGCCCAATAGCGTCAACTGCCCCCCCAGGGTAATGGCATTGGCCAGTTGCAGGGCGCTGCTGCCATCCAACTGTGCAGCGCCGCCTACGCTCAGGGCACCATTGCCCAGCGCAGCGTTGTTGCCAAGAATCAACTGCCCGGCGTTAAGGCTGGTGCCGCCGATGTAGGTGTTGACGCCATTGAGGGTCAGGCTGGATGCCCCGGTTTTGACCAGGCTGCCATTGCCACTGACCACCCCATCCAGCGTCAGGCCGTTGGCCCCGCCCACGGTCATCACGCCGTTGAGCAGCGCGTTGTTGCCCAGGGTCACAGCCGTGTTGCTGGCCAGGGTGGTGCCGTTGGCGGCGGTCAATAGACCCGTCCCCAGGGCACTGTTGTTGCCCACCACCAGCGTGCCGCCATTAAGGGCGGTGCCACCGGTGTAGGCATTAGCGGCGTTGAGTACCAGGGTGCCGCTGTCCAGTTTGGCCAGGGTACCGCTGCCATTGAGGGTTACACCGAGGGTCGCGGTGACGTTGGGGTCGACCCGCACTGCGGTGTTGCCAGTGCCGCCATTGACCAGATTCAACTGGCCGGCGGTACCGGCCACCAGGTTGTAACCGTCACTGACAAATTGCATGCCCGTCAGGCTTTGGCTGCCGTCCACCGTGACCGTGCCTGCCGCGCCCTGGAACACCGCAAACTTGTCGCTCCAGTTCTGGTTGAGACTACCGTCGACATTCGCCCAATTGGTGCCACTGCCCCAGGTGCCGTTGCCGCCTTCGATAGCGCCGTTGCCGATCAACTGGCCACCGTCCCAGAATTGCACGCTGGTGTTGGGCGCGATCACCACCAGGTTGACCTTGTTGTTGACCGCGGTTTGCAGTTGCAGGTCATCGGCGATCACGCTGGATGGGAGGGTACCGAGGGTCAGGCCATTATTGGTCAGGGCCCCGCTGTAGTTGATGAGGTTATAGACGCCCGTGCCAAAACCACCGAGGTCGCTGACATTGAGGTTGCCGTCCAGAGTCAGGTCGCCGCCGACATTCAGCAGCCCGCTGCCGCCACCGACTACCGGTACGCCAAGGCCCACATCCAGGTTGGCATTGCCTCCCAGCACCAGCGAGCCCAGCGTCAGCGCACTGCCGCTGCTCAGGCCCAGATGGCCGCCATCGGCCACCGTCACCGCACCCGCCAAGGTGCCACCACCGGTCAGGGTCGCACCGTTGTTGACCGTCACGCTGCCGCTGGCCAGGCTGCCGGCCACGTTGAGCGTGCCGCCCGTGACGCTGGTCGCACCGCTCAGGCTGCTATTGCCAGTCAGGTCGAGGGTGCCGGTGCCAATTTTATCCAGGGCACCGCTGCCGCCCAGGCTGCCGCCGAAGGTGTTATTACCGCCGACGGTCAGCGTATTGCCCACCGCCACTTGCAGCGCACCATTGCCGGCCAGAGTGTTGAGCGTGGCGCTACCGCCCAGGTTAAGGGTTGCACCGCTACCCACCGTAACCCCGGAAGTGTTGCCCAAGGCGCCGGCGCCGACCGTGGTCAGCGTACCGCCCAGCACATTCAACGGCCCGTTTAACAGGTTGTTGCCACTGAGGGTCAGGCTCGCCGTGCCATTTTTGATCAGCGCAGCGTTGCCGGCCAAGATGCCGGACAGGGTCAGGTCGTGGCTGCCGGCGACTGTCAGGTCGGCATTGAGGTCGATGGCATTGGCCAGCACCAGTGGTGCACTGTTATCCAGGGTGGCCACACCGCCTACGCTCAAGTTGCCGCTGCCCAGTGCAGTGCTACTGCCGAGGGTAAGCGTACCGGCGTTGAGCAATGTACCGCCGCCGTAGTTGTTGGCGCCATTGAGGCTCAGGTTGGCGCCACCGTTCTTGATCAACTGCGCGGCGCCGTCGACTATCCCGGCCAATGTCAGGCCATTGCTGCCGGCCACTGTCAGCGCGCCATTGAGGGTCACGGCATTGTTCAGCGTCACATTCGTGCTGCTATCGAGGGTCGCCGGGCTGTTGACCAGCAAGGTGCCAGAGCCCAGGGAGCTGTCCGTTCCGACGGTCAGGCTGCCCGCATTGAGTTGGGTACCGCCGACATAGCCGTTGCTGCCGGCGAGGGTCAGGTTGCCGATGCCGCTTTTGATCAGGCTACCGGCACCGTTCGCGCTGCCCGCCAGGGTCAGGGCATTGCTACCGCCGATGGTCAGGCTACCATTGAGGTCCACACCATTGGTCAGCACCACGGCTGTGTTGCTGTCCAGGGTGGTGCCATTGGCGCTGGTTAACAGGCCCGTGCCCAGGGCGTTGTTATTGCCGACGATCAAGGTGCCGCCGTTGAGCGCCGTACCGCCCGTGTAGGCGTTGCTGCCATTGAGCACCAGGGTGCCGGTGTCGAGCTTGGCCAGAGTGCCGCCGCCATTGAGGTTCACATCCAGGGTTGCGGTGACAGTAGGATCAACCCGCACTGCCGTGTTGCCGCCGGCGCCATTGAACAGCGTCAGCCCCCCTGCCGTCCCCCCCACTAGGTTGTAGCCGTCGGTGACAAATTGCAGGCCCGTGATCGCCTGCGCGCCATCAACCGTGACCGTGCCGGCCGCACCCTGGAACACCGCCAGGCTATTGGGTGCCCAGCCCTGGTTGAGGCTGCCGTTGATCCCGGTCCAGTTGTTGGCCGCCGCGCTCCAGGTGCCGTTGCCGCCTTCGATGGTACCGTTGCCCACCAGTTGGCTGCCGTCCCAGAACTGCACATTGGTGCTGCCAGTGACCAGCAGGTTGATCTGGTTGCCAATAGCGGTTTGCAGGTCGAGGCTGCCCGGCAGGACGCCACCGGGCAGGCTGCCCAGTTGCAGGCCGTTGTTGGTCAACACGCCGGTGTAGTCGATCAGGCGATAGAGCCCGGCGCCAAATCCGCCGATATCACTGATGTTGAGAGTGCCGTCCAGGGTCAGGTTGCCCAGCACTTTGAGCAACTCGGTGCCGCCGCTGGAGGGTGCGCCGAGGCCGGCATCGAGGTTGGCATTGGCCCCCAGCACCAGCGAGCCGGTGGTCAGGGTGCTGCCGGAGTTCACCACCAGGTGGCCACCGTCGGCGATGTTCACCGCGCCCAGCAAGGTGCCCGAGCCGCCAAGGGTCGCGCTGCTGTTCACATTGACGCCGGCACTGGCCAGTTGGCCATTGACGTTCAAGGTGCCCGCGCTGACCTGGGTGTTGCCTGTCAGCGCGCTGATCCCGGACAGGGTTAGAGTACCGCTGCCAAGTTTTTCGACAGTGCCCAGGCCGGCAAGAATGCCGCCAAAGGTGTTGTTTGCGTTATTGGCACCCAGGCTCAAGGTATTGCCCAGGCCGACCACCGCTGTGCCCGCCCCTGTGAGGTTGGCCAGGCTGGCGGAACTGCCCAGGTTGAAGGTAGTGCCGGACGCCAGATTGATCCCGCTGTTGTTACCCAGCGCACCTGCGCCCAGGGTGGTCAGACTGCCCGCCTGGATATCCAGCAGACCGCTGAAGGTGTTGTTTCCCGACAATGCCAGGTCCGAAGTACCGGTCTTGATCAGGCTGCCATTGCCCGCCACCACCCCGGCCAACGTCAGGTTGTTGCTGCCACCCACGCTCAAGCCGGCGTTGACCGTCAGGTCGTTGGCCAGGACCAGCGGTGTGCTGTTGGCCAGGGTCGAATTGCCCGCCACGATCAGGCCGCCCGTGCCCAGTGCCGCAGCGTTGCCCAGGGTCAGTGTGCCCGCGTTGAGGGTCAGGCCGCCCTGGTAATTATTGAGGCCATTGAGGGTCAGGTTAGCCCCGCCATTTTTGATCAACGCACCCGTACCGCTGACCAGGCCGCCCAGGGTCAGGTCAGCGCTACCGCCAATGGCCAGGTTGCCCGCCAGGTTAATAGCATTGCCGACACTGACGGCGGTGCTGCTATCCAGGCTTGTACCGTTTGCCGCAATCAGCGCACCGCCACCCAAGGCGCCGTTGTTCGCCAGGATCAGGCCACCGGTGTTCAGCGCGGTGGGCCCGAGGTAGGTGTTCACACCGCCCAACGTGAGCTGCGACGTACCATTTTTGAGCAGGCCGCCTACGCCACTGATCACGCCATTCAAGGCCAGGGCATTGCTGCCGGCGACGCTAAGGTTGCCAGCCAGGACCACATCGTTGCCCAGGGTCACGGTTTTATTGCTGGAAAGTGCGGTGCCTGCGGCCGCGCTCAACAGGCCGCTACCCAGCGCGGTATCGCTGCCGACCACCACTGCCCCACCGTCGAGGGAAGTGCCGCCGGTGTAGCTGTTGTTGCCATTGAGCACCAGAGTGCCGCTGTCGACCTTGGCCAGGGTGCCGCTACCGTCGATATTGACGCCCAGGGTCGCGGTGAGTGTCGGATCAACCCGGATTGTCGTACTGCCGATCGCCGTCAGTTGCCCCGCCGTACCGCCCACGACGTTGTAGCCGTCGCTGGCAAATTGCAGCCCGGTGAACTGCTGCGTACCGTCCACAGTGACCGTGCCCGCCGCGCCGGTGAACACCGCAAACCCGCCGGCCCAGGCCGAGTTGGGCGTGCCGCCGATGACTGTCCAGTTACTGCCGCCGACGCTCCAGGTGCCATTGCCACCCTCGACCGTGCCATTACCGGTGATCTGGCTACCGTCCCAGAACAGCATATTGGCCACCGACACCACTACATTCACCTGGTTGGCCGTGGTGACATCCACCAGCACGTCGCCGAGGTTGAAGCCCAGCGGCACACCGGTCACCGTCAAGCCCTGCCCGGCCAGGCTGCCGGTGTAGTTGATCAACCGATAGATACCCGCGCCAAAGGCTCCGCCATTGCTCACATTCAGGTTGCCATCCAGGCTCACATTGCCGCCGATATCGAGGAGTGGCGTCAGGGACGGCGCGCCGAGACTCACATCCAGGCTGGCGCCGCTGCCTACCACCAGCGAAGCAGCAGACAGCGTATCCGCGCTGTTCAAGGCCAGATGGCCGCCGCTGTTGATATTCAGCGTACCCAGCAACGAACCGCCGCCGGTCAGGGTCGCCCCGGCATTCACATCGACGATGGCACTTGCCAGGGTATTGCTCACCTTCAAGATGCCGGCATTGACCTGGATGTTACCGCTAAGGCTGTTGACCCCGATCAGGTCGAGTTCGCCGCTGCCCACTTTGATCAGGTCGCCGCTACCAGTGAGGCTGCCGCTGAACGTGGTGTTGGTGTTGGCGCCGCCTACGGTCAAGCTGTTGTTCAAGCCCACATCGACAACACCCGCACCACTCAAGCCGCCGAGTACACCATTGCCTGCCAGGTTGAGACTGGCGCCGGCGCCGATGGTCAGCCCGGAGTTGGCCCCAAGGGCAGCGGCGCTGCTGGCGAACACGCTGCCACCCTGGATGTTCAAGGCGCCAGTAAAGGTGTTGGTGCCGGTCAGAGTCAGGTCGGCCGTACCATTTTTGACCAGGCCGCCGGCGCCACTGATTACGCCGCCCAGGGTCAGATTTTGGGTGCCGGCCAGGGCAAGGTCGGCATTGAGGGTGATGTTGTTACCCAGGGTGAACACCCCGCTGTTCTCCAGGCTCGCCGGGCCGTCGACAGTCAACGCACCGCCGCCCAGGGCCGCGGCATTGCCCAGGGTCAGGCTACCGGCATTGAGCACAGTGCCCGCCTGGTAAGTGTTGACCCCATTGAGGGTGAGATTGGTCACGCCCTCTTTGATCAGTGGACCGGCGCCGCTGAGTACGCCACCCAGGGTCAGGGCGTTGCTACCCGCCACAGTCAGGCCGGCGTTGAGGACGATGTTGTTGCCCAGGGCAACCGCTGTACTGTTGTCCAGTTTCGCGGCGCCCGCCACGGTCAAGTTACCCAGTCCCAGTGCAGAACTGCTGCCCGCCGTCAGCGTCCCGGCATTAAGGGTCAGACCGCCGAGGAAATTGTTGGCGCCAGTGAGACTCAGGTTGGCGATGCCATTTTTGATCAGGCTGCCTGCTCCGATAACCGGCCCGGCGAGCGTCAGGTCTGCGCTGCCGCCTACCGTGACCGCGCCTGCAAGGCTGACTTGGTTGCTCAGGGTTGCTGCGGCATTGGCATCCAGTGCGGTGCCTGCGGCGGCGTTCAACGCACCGGTACCCAGCGCGCCCGTTGCTCCGACCACCAGGGTGCCAGCGTTCAACTGGGTGCCACCGCTGTAGGCATTGGTATTGTTGAGGATGAGGTTGGCCGCGCCGGTCTTGACCAGGCTGCCAGTGCCGCCGATCTGGCCGTTCAGGGTCAGGTGGCTGATCCCGTCCGCCAGCAGGCTCACCGCGCCACCCAGGGTCACGGCGTTATTGAGGGTGATCTGGCTGTTGCTGACCAGCGAAGTACTGCCCGCCGCCGTCAGCGTGCCGGTGCCCAAGGCACTGCCCGAGCCAAGCAACAGGCGGCCGCCGCTCAATGTGGTACCGCCGCCGTAGGTGTTGGTGCCACTGAGGGTCAAGTCAGCCGTACCGGTCTTGCTCAAGGCCCCCGTACCGCTGAGGTTGCCACCGAAGGTAAAGCCGTTGACGCCCTGTACCGCCAGCCCACTGGCGCCGATCACCACATCATTGGCCAGGCTCAAGTTACCGGCGCTCGCCGCCAGGGTCCCGCCATTGACGCTCAGTAAGCCGCTGCCAAACGTGGCGTTATTGTCGAACTGCACGATGCCGCCATTGAGCGCAGTCGAGCCATTGACCAGTGCCCCTAGCAGGGTCCAGGTCCCGCCATTGATCACCAGGTTGTTGAAGTTGATGTATTGGCCGCTGGATGCGGTGCCCGTCTGGATTGCGGCGTTCACCCCAGCCAACTGGTTATCGAGGATCAGGGTGTTGTTGGTCCCGCCCACACCGCCGTCGACTTTGCCGGTGGGCGCGAACGACAGGTTGATGTTGACCAGCCCACCCAGGCTGATCCCGGTACCGGCATTCACCGCAGACCCGGTAACCGCGGTAAATGTATTGCCACCGCGCCCGGCACCCAGGGAAACCCCACCGTTGAGCGTGCCGGCATTGATAAACGAGTTGCCCACCCCACCGGCGACACCTGACGCCTCAAAGCCGATCCGACCCGTGACGGTGCCACTGTTGGTCATATTGACCTGGGAGCCCCCCTGCACCACCACGACAGTTGCCTCGTCAGGTTGCAACACGGATACACCAATGCTGGAGGCGCCGATGATGCCGCTGTTGTTGAGGGTGGTGGTGAAGCCTGCACCATTGGTAATACTCAGCGCCGCGCCGCCCAGCAACGAGGCCACATCCACCAGGGGAATAGTGCCCTTGATCGTGCCGCTGTTGGTCACTGACACATTGCCTGAGGTTGAGGAGTTGCCAATCACCACACCACTGGTCAAGACGCTCAGGGACAACAGGAAAGCCGGATCAATCACGCCCAGGTTGGTCAGCGATACACCGCTGCCGGTCAGGCTCAATACCGTGCCCACTAAGCTATTCATCCGCGTTGCGGCCTGGACAGTGACCTGCAGGTCATTGGCCGAACTGGCAAAACTGTTCGCTGGCGTCAGGGGCAGGCTTGGCGCCCCGGTACACGTCACCGTGACACCCACCGTCGTACACGCCGCCAACACCTCGGGGCTCACCAGGCCAACCACCAGCCCGAGCACACCGAGACGAATCGCAAGAGAGAGAGGAGAAACACGAGTTTTAGCGCCAGCAACAAGTCTTCTTTCCACGGGTCACTCCTTCGTGGTCCAAGCCTTTCGTCCGTGAATGCGTAGAAGCCCCATGTAACAGATCCAACACGCATCAAAAGCGAATTACCTGACCGTGATGACAACAATCCTGTTGTCAGAACCGTAGCTGACGCGCGTTAAAGTCATTGAAATAAATGGTATTAATACTTTCGTAAGTGCCCTGTAGGATTTGCACGACATTCAACAGGCGCTGGAGTGAAGCGCCGGAGCTCGGCAAAAATTCAGATTCAACTGCGTAAAAGCGCGCTCTAATAGCGCCCTGTCGATTCGCCTCAAAGATCCTGGAGTAAGCGATGCCCCATGAAGGCAACCTGTTACAAGCGGCCGTGGTGTTCCTGTTGGCCGCGGTGCTCACCGTGCCCCTGGCCAAGCACCTGAAACTGGGGGCGGTGCTGGGCTATCTGTTCGCCGGCGTGATTATCGGCCCCTCGGTATTGGGGCTGATAGGCAACCCGCAAAGCGTCGCGCAGTTCTCCGAGCTGGGGGTGGTGTTGTTGCTGTTCATCATCGGCCTGGAGCTGTCGCCCAAACGCCTGTGGGTGATGCGCAAGGCGGTGTTTGGCGTGGGTCTGGCGCAAGTGCTGTTGACCGCCATGGTGATGGGCGCAGTGGCACTCTGGGCCTTTGGCCAGTCGTGGAACAGCGCCATTGTGCTGGGCTTGGGCCTGGCGTTGTCCTCCACCGCCTTCGGCCTGCAAAGCCTGGCCGAACGCAAGGAACTGAACAGCCCCCACGGGCGCCTGGCCTTTGCGATCCTGCTGTTCCAGGACATCGCGGCAATCCCGCTGATCGCCATGGTGCCGCTGCTGGCCGGCAGCGACCACACCACCACCGCCGCCCAGGACCTGAACCACGGTTTGCAGGTATTGGGCAGCATCGCCGTGGTGATCATCGGCGGCCGCTACCTGCTGCGCCCGGTGTTTCGTATCGTCGCCAAGACCGGCCTGCGCGAAGTGTCTACCGCCACCGCGCTGCTGGTGGTGATCGGCACCGCCTGGCTGATGGAGCTGGTGGGGGTGTCCATGGCCCTCGGCGCGTTCCTCGCCGGCCTGCTGCTGGCCGACTCGGAATACCGCCACGAACTGGAATCGCAGATCGAACCGTTCAAGGGCCTGCTGCTGGGCTTGTTCTTTATCAGTGTGGGCATGGGCGCCAATATCGGCCTGTTGTTCAGCACACCCTTTGTGGTGCTGGGGCTGACCCTGCTGCTGATCGCTATCAAGTTGCCGCTGCTGTACGCGGTCGGGCAGATGGTCGGCGAACTGAACCGCGAGAGCGCAGTACGCCTGGGTGTGGTGCTGGCGGCCGGTGGTGAGTTTGCCTTCGTGGTGTTCAAGATCGGCCGCGACCAGGGCCTGTTCGCCCCGCACCTGTACGACGTGCTGGTGCTGACCATCACCCTGTCCATGGCCCTCACGCCCCTGCTGCTGTTGCTGTGCCCGAAACTGTTCAGGCCCAAGGCCAAGCCGGTGGAAGTGCCAGAAGAGTACCGCGCCATCGAGAGCGATGCGCCTCGGGTGGTGATCGCCGGCATGGGCCGTATGGGGCAGATCGTGGCACGGATCCTACGGGCGCAAAACATTTCGTTTATCGCCCTCGACACTTCGGTGGAAACCATCGAGCTGACCCGCAGTTTCGGCGGCATGCCGGTGTTCTACGGTGATCCGCAGCGGCCAGAGATCCTGCATGCGGCGAAGGTCGACCAGGCCGAGTACTTCGTGATCGCCATGGATGATCCCGAAATCAATATCAAGACCGCTGAACTGGTGCGCAACCTCTACCCGCACATGAAGATCATCGCCCGTGCCCGTAACCGCCAGCACGTGCATCGCCTGGTGGACCTGGACGCGTCACCGGTGCGCGAAACCTTCTATTCCAGCCTGGAAATGAGCCGCCGCACCCTGGTCGGCCTGGGACTGAGCGAAACCCAGGCCGATGCGCGGATCAACCGCTTCAAACACCATGACCTGCAACTGTTGACCGCCCAGCACGCGGTGTACGACGACGCGGCCAAGGTGATGCAGTCGGCCCAGGAGTCCCGTGCAGAATTGGCCCGTCTGTTTGAAATGGACCGTCTTGAGGAAGAGTCCGGCAAGGCTTGAGGATGGATCCGAACGAAATTGCGAATTTTCTGACAGAATAGGTCGCAATTTCGTTCACCCATTGGACCACCTCATGGCCATTCTCAGCAAAACCGCCGCCCGCCTGGCCCTGGCGCTGACCATCAGCCTGGGTGCCAGCCCGCTGTTCGCGGCAGCCAAGCCGGCCACTGCGCAACCGGACGACTTCCAGATCGTCTCGACCCTCGACGGCAAATTCACCTTCACCCTGCCCAAAGGCTATGTCGCCGACGCCTTGCCCGCTGGCGCGCAAGCCCAGGGTACCGCTGGCGCCAACGGCACGATGTACATCAACCAGGCGTCAAAAAGCGTGGTGGTCGTGGCCCAGACCCTGCGCAACGACGGCATCGACCTGAAGGACGACGAACCGCTGTTTCTCGATAGCGCGGTTGAAGGTTTCCTCAAGGACGTCGGCACCAGCCTGCCGGACTACAAAAAACTGTCGCAGAAGAAACTGCTGATCAAAGGCGTGGGCCTGCGCCAGATTGATGCCACCGCGAGCATGGGCGGCGGCAAGACCTTGAACTCGACCTTCCTGGCCGGCTCCGGCAACCGGTTGCTGGTGATCCAGGCCATTTCCCGGGCCGAGGACGTGACAGGGCATGGGCTGCTGGTAAGGCAGATTACCAGTGGCAAATAACTCTGCGCCTACAGGGGATATGACACCCACCTGTGATCGCAACAGTGTCAGGGCCGGCCGAGCAAGTGGCTCATGGCTGTCTTGAGCTTCATCGGCCGCACCGGTTTGTGCATCAACGTATGCCCCAACTCGCGGATCTGCAGTTTCAGTTCATTGCTGTAGTTGGCCGTGATCATCATCGCCGGGATCGCGCTGGCCCGCCGCGCATTGATCCTGGCCACCGCGTCCACGCCATTCTGTTCGTCATCCAGGTGATAGTCGGCAATCAGCAAATCCGCCTGGGCATGGTAGTTGTCCACCTGGCGCGCCAGGTCCTGCTCGGACAAGGCCGTCACCACCTGGCAGCCCCAGCCCTCAAGCAGCGTGCGCATGCCGGCGCAGATCGCGGCGTCGTTATCCAGCACCCACACCCGCGCGCCCTGCAAACGCTCCAGCATCGGCTCGCTCATCACCGGCTTGGGCAAAGCCTTGGGCGCGGTGCTGCTCAGCGGTACCTCCACGCTGAACATCGAGCCCCGGCCCGGCCATGAGCGTACGGTGATCCGGTGCCCGAGAATCCTGGCGATCTTCTCCACAATCGCCAGGCCCAGGCCCAGCCCGCGATCCTGATCCGGGCGTTGCACATCACCGCGCTTGAACTCCTGGAAAATCTCCTCCAGACGCTCCTCGGCGATGCCCATGCCGGTGTCCCAGACCTGGATCGACAAGCGCTGATGCTCACGCCGACAGCCCAGCAGCACACGCCCGCTAAAGGTGTAGCGAATGGCATTGCTCAACAGGTTGCGCAAGATCCTCGCCAGCAGTTGAACGTCACTGCGTACCAGTGCCGAGCAACCGATAAAATGCAATTCCAGCCCCTCACTGCGCGCCACTTGGGTGTATTCGGCGGCCAGGTTGTCCAGCAGTTCGCTCAAGGCAAACGGCGCGATATCGGCCTTGATCACCCCAGCATCGAGTTTGGAAATATCCACCAGGGTACCCAGCAGGTTTTCCACATCCTCCAGGGAGTTGCTGACGTTACGCACCAGCGTCTCGTTGGCCACCGGGTCGCGCCGTTCCAGCAAGGCGCCGGTAAACAAGCGCGCGGCATTGAGCGGTTGCAGCAGGTCATGGCTGACCGCCGCGAGAAACTTGGTTTTCGACAAATTGGCCTGCTCGGCTTCCAGCTTGGCCTCAAGCAAGCGCGATTCCACGCGGCGACGCTCGTCGATTTCCTGTAACAACTGGTCGTTGAGCGAGGTCAGCTCGGCCGTACGCTCGCGTACCCGCAGCTCCAGGTTCTGATAGGCCTGGTGCAAGGCTTCGGCGGTGCGGCGGCGCTCGGTAATGTCGCGGATCAGCACAAAGATCCCCACCACTTCGCCACTGGCCAGGCGGTTGGGCACATAGGAGCGCAGCATGTAGCGCTCCTGGTGGTTGCTGTTGGTTTCGGCGAACTCAAAGGTCACGCTCTCCCCCGCCAACGCCTGCGCCACGTAGGTTTCCAGACGCTGGTAATGCTGTTCGCTGTGGGCCTGGCGCAGGCTTTTGCCGAGCATCGCGCCCTGGGGCCAGCAATACCATTGCTCGTAGACTTTATTGGTGAACTCGTAGATCAAGTCGCCATTGAGGTAGGCAATCAACGCTGGCACATGGTCGGTAATCAGGCGAATCCAGCGCTCGCTCTCCTGGGATTTCTGCGCGACGGCTTGTTCTCGGCGCAGGGTCTCGGCCAGTTTGACGTCCGTGATATCCGTAAACAGAATCACCCGGCCGCCGTCCTGGGTCGGCCGTTCGCTGACTTGCAGCCAGCGCCCGTTATCCAGGCGATAGAACAGGGTCTCATCGGCGTGCCCGTGGGCCTCTTCAGTGAACAGACCGTTGACCGTCATCAGCCGCTTGACCTCGCGCAGGCCCATGCCCGCGACAATCTGCACCGGGCTGTTGCTCCAGAACCCCTGGAAGCGGCTGTTGAACAACACAATATGTTGGTGCTGGTCGAACAGCACAAAGGCATCGGAAATGCTCTCGATGGCATCGATCAGATGCTGGTGCGCGGTTTCTGCCCGCAGTCGTGCATCACTCAGCAGATGGTTGCTGGCCTTGAGTTCGGCCATGGCCTGGTTCAACGCATCGGTACGCTCGCGGACCTGCTCGGCCAGCACCACCGAATGCTGGAACGCCGCATAAGGGTCGTTGCCACGGGTGGCACCGGACTCGATGCGTTCGATCAGCGCGGCGTTGATCCGTTGCAGCTTGTGGTTGTCCTGCTGCAGGGCGCTGATCTGCGCCTGCAGTTCAGCGCTGTCCAGGGGGACGACCACGGGCAATGGCGACCCCGGTAAAGGTCTGGTTGATGTGCATGCCATTGAACTGCTCTCCGTAGGTGTTGAACCCCATCACCCGTTGCTCACGCAAAAATGTGCCGATCGACTCCAGGGTACCGTGGTCTTCCAGCTCCAGGCGCCTGAGGAAACAGTCGCAGCCGATGGTCAGCAGCAGGTCGCCAAGGCGTGCTTGCAGGCCGTCGAACAGGGTTTGCAGGTTGGGCAGGATCGGCCCCGGCGTCATGGCGGTGAGGACGATGCCGTTCTCTACCGCACAGTAAAAACTCAGGCTCAGGTCAGCGTGGACCCGCTGGATCGCGCGCACGTAGTACTGGTCGTTGATGCGCACCGCCAGCGGGTGGGCGGCGAAGATCCGGTGATCGAGTTGTTCCACCGCCACGCCGATGTGCCGGGCGTATTCTTCGGCGGCAGGTTCGGCATTCAGTTCGAAGACCCGCCGCGAAGGGCTGTCGGCGCCGGTCACTACCAGTTTCTGCGCCCGGGGCAGGATGTGGTGGGTGGTGAACACTTCAAAATCCAGCCAGGTATTGACCAGCACCACCACCGCCGCGCCGCTGTGAAACTCACCGTCGAAGTACACGTGAGTGTGGGTCAGGTGGTTGTCATCACCCGCCGAGCCGCCAAAATGCGGGATATCGCCCAGAGCCGCACTCAGGGCGGCCAGGACCATCTCTTCACGGCTGGACAGGCCGTCGAGCAGGGTCAAGGCAAAGCTGTTGCCCTTGATCGGCGCCAGGCTGTTGCTGCGACAGCCACCCACCAGGCGCTCGACCATTTGCTGGGCGTCGATCAGGCTGAAGTGTTCCACCTGGTCGATCAATTCGGTAGCGATGGAAAAGTGCGCATGATCAAACCCCACCGCTGTCACGCAATTGCGCCCATAGCCCTGGGGCGTGATTTCGCCGGCACTGGTGCAACCCACCACGCGGACCCCGCCGAAACGCTGCTGCAGGGCCTGGCCAAGGGCCTTTAGGTCATAGGTGGCGGAGCAGAAGAACAGCACGAAACCCAGGTACGGGTGCAACAACTGGCTGGCCAGCTCATCAGCCACCTGCCACGCCTCGCTGGCCTGGGACATGGCTGTGACTACGCCTTCGCTGTGCATCTGTTGCATGGTCATCTCCGCCTTTGAAACTCAAGTGTACGAACGCGCGGGATGGCAACCTATGCTACTTGGGTACTGGGTCGGGGCTTCGATGGGATGAGAACGCCAGGTTGGCGAGCAATCCATGTGAAATGAGATCAAAAAATGTGGGAGCGGGCTTGCTCGCTCCCACATTTTGATCCCATTCCAAGTCATTACCAGGTGAGCACCGCACCTACGGCAAAGGTATCGGTGTCTTCGTTCTGCGCGCTGGTGTCGTGGCCGGTGATCTCGAACTGGTTGTACTCGGCCACCAGTTTCAGGTTGTCGTTGATGTCATGGAACAGGGCAATACCACGGGTTTCATAATCCGCGCCGCTGCCGACCACACCGTTGCCGTCGTCCTTGGTCTTGCCGTAGGACAGGGCCAGACGGTTCTTGCCCAGTTTGTAGGAGCCCTGCAACAGGTAGCCGTTGCTGTCGACATTACGCAGCGTCGCCTCACCCGCGTTGTTGGTGAAGAACGGGTTGATGCCCTTGGCCTGGAAGCCCGAGCCGGTCAGCGACAAGCCGCCCATCTTCGCCTGCACGCCGTAGCCCAGGCCCTTGGAGGTCACCGATTCGACGGTGGAATCGGTGTTGTCCGAAGTCTGGTAGCTGCCGTTGAGCCAGCTGTAGATCTTCGCCCCGCCGACATCGAACTGGTAGGTGATCTCGCTCTCGGTGCGCGGGTTCTTCTGGTAGGCCTTGCCCAGCGTGCTGCTGTCGTTGGTATCGACCGGATCCATGATGCCCACCGCCACGCGCAGGCCTTCCATCACCGGGGTGCGGTAGGTGATCTGCGAGGTGGGGAACGGGTACGGGTAACCACTGCCGATATTGCCGAACGACACCCCGCCGCCGTCCACCAGGCCCAGGCTGTCGCTGACCTGGCCATAACCGGCCAGCAGTTCGTCGAGCAGGATGTTGGAGCGGGCGAACAGGCCGAAGTCCTTGCCGATCAACACCTCGCCCCATTCGGGGTTGGCCACGGTGCCGTAGAACTGGCGCACGTCGATGGCGGTGTCGGTGCCGTTGGTTTCGCTGTCGTTGATGGTCACCCAGAACGAGGCCCGGGCGCCGAGCTTGAGGTCATCGACCTGCTTGCCCATGTTGAAACCCAGGTAGTTGGGCAGAAATCCCATCTTCACCCGCGACTGGCGCCGGTCGTACTGTTCGCCGGCACGGTCCACATCGCTGTTGACGTAGAAGGCGTTGATATAGCCATCGGTCGAGAACGTGGTCTCGTCCTTGTCGTACAGCACTATTTCGGCCTGGGCCACTGAGCTCAAACCGAGGCTGGCGATAAAGACAGGCAACAAATGACGGGGGACATTCTTATTGTTATGCATGGCGCGCTCCGCGACGGGGGTCTGGGTGTCGGAGGCGATTATCGAAAGGCAGGCTGCGCGGTTAAACGCTGCCTTGGAGGGGAATGTGCGGTGCTTTGGACGGCGGCAAGGGCCCGCCACTTAAGGCTTACACCTGTAGGAGCGAGCTTGCTCGCGAAGGTCGTCAATGATGACGCGGGGTGCTTGAAAGAACGGGGGCGTCCTTGGTTTTTTCACGAGCAAGGTGAGCGGTGCGCAGGTTAGACCGCGTTGAACAACATCCCGCCGGCGACCACCACACACAGGCTGGCAAAACCGACTTGCAGCACCCGCGCCGGAACCCGCGAACCCAGGCGCCGGCCAACGAGCATGCCGACAATGCTGGCGCCGATAAACACCCAGCCCAGAGGGTCGATGGTCACACCCGCATGAAACGCCCCCACCACGCCGATCAGCGAGATCAGGCTGATCACCATCAGCGACGTGGCGACGATCCCGCGCATCTGCACATCGGTCAGTTGCTTGAACGCCGGCACAATCAGAAAGCCGCCACCCACGCCGAGCAGGCCCGATACCGCCCCCGTCACCGCACCCAATGCCGCCAGGGTCGCGGTGCATTTAGCGGTCCAGGAAAAGCGCCCGGTCTGCTGATCGAGCATGCAGTTCTTCTGCCCCCAGGACGCTGCGCCGTGATCGCTGGGGCCGGCTTCGACCTTCTCGCGCCGCAGCATGCGCCACGCCACCAGCACCATCAGCGCGCTGAACAGGCCCATCAGGATCTTGTCCGGCAGTTGATGGGCAAAAAACACCCCCAGTGGTGAAAACAGCGCGCCGAGCAAGGCGATCAACAGCGCCGCGCGGTAACGCACCAGGCCATGGCGCAGGCCATCGATGGCACCGACAGCCGCCGCCGCGCCGACCGCGAACAACGACACCGGCGCCGCTTCAGTCATGCTCAAGCCCAGCCCCAGCACCAACGCCGGCACGCCGAGAATCCCGCCCCCGGCCCCGGTCAAGCCCATGACCAGGCCCATCATCACGCCAAAAAAACTTGCCAGCAGCATAGGGTTCTCTCAATCCACCTTGGCCAGACGGGTCAGCCACTCGCGGCCCTTGAGCATGCCGTTCCAGTAGAACCACGGCAGCAGCGTCGCCTTGAGCAACCACGCCGAGCGCCGCGCCACCGTCGGGTCGAGGGGGAACGTGGGCAACAGCTTGCCGCCATAGCCGAACTCGGCCAGCACCACCTTGCCCTTCTCGACCGTCAGCGGGCAGGAGCCATAGCCGTCGTACTTGAGCGGCAACGGCGCCTGCCTGCGCAGGGCCAGCAGGTTCTCGGCCACCACCACAATCTGCTTGCGCACCGCCGCCGCTGTCTTGGCATTGCTGGTGGAGCACACATCGCCAAGGGCAAAGATGTGCGGGTAGCGCACCTGCTGCAGGCTGTGAGGGTCGACTTCACACCAGCCGGCAGCATCGGCCAGCGGGCTGTGGCGAATAAAGTCCGGGGCTATTTGAGGGGGGACTACGTGCAGCAGGTCGAAGGATTTTTCCTCGACGCTGACATTGCCCTCGGCGTCCTTGACCTCGAACCAGGCCTTGCGCGCCGGGCCATCGACCTTGATCAGGTTGGAATTGAAGGCCAACCGTGCGCGGTATTTCTCGATGTACTTCATCAACGGCGGGACAAAGGTCGCGACGCCAAACAGGGCCGCGCCCGCCAGGTTGAACTCAACCTCGATGTGGTGCAGGTCGCCTTGCCTGAGCCAGTGATCACAGGACAGATACAGGGCTTTTTGCGGCGCGCCAGCACATTTGATCGGCATGGCCGGCTGGGTGAAGATCGCCTTGCCACCCTTGAGCTGCTGCACCAACTGCCAGGTGTAGGCCGCGTGCTGGTAGCTGTAATTGGAGGTGACGCCGTTGTGGCCCAGGGTCTGCTCCAGGCCTTCGATTTTCTCCCAGGCCAGGCGCAGGCCCGGGCAGACAATCAGGTTGTTCCAGGTCACGCGCTGGCCGCTGTCGAGCAGCAGGGCTTGCTCGTCGGGCAGCAGCTCGCTGACCGCCGCCTGGACCCAGGTCACGCCATCGGGCAGCACCCGGGCCATGGGCCGCATGGTTTTGCGAATGTCATGGGCGCCGCCGCCCACCAGGGTCCAGGCGGGCTGGTAGTAATGTTCGGCGCTGGGTTCGATCAGGATGATATTCAGCTGCGGGTCGCGCTTGAGCAGGCTGGCCAGCAGGCCGATGCCTGCCGAGCCGCCGCCGATGACTACGATATCGCCACTGATGGTTGGGCCACAGTGTTGCTCGTTCATGGTCTATCGCCTTTTGAATCAATGCACACAAGGGTCGCTGCCGCATGGCGTCACGCCCAGCTTTTTATCACCGCCCCGCAGTACAACCCGGAGAGGGTTTTCATCACTTGAATCACTTCGTGGCTGGCCAGCCCGTAAAAGATGTACTTGCCTTCACGGCGTGTCGCCACCAGCCCCTCATCGCGCAGGATCCCCAGCTGCTGGGACAACGTTGGCTGGCGCACGCCGGTCATGGTTTCCAGCTCACCGACGTTGCGTTCACCCTGGGTCAACTGACAGAGGATCAACAGCCGGTCCTCATTGGCCAGGGCCTTGAGCAAGGTGCACGCCTTGGACGCCGATGCACGCAACTGGGCGACTTCGCCTTCACTCAGACTGGATTCCATTTGCCTCGGTCCTTTCTCTCACTTAAGCTCAAAACATTATGTTTAAATATAAAGTGAATATCACGCCTTTTTTTAGCCATCAGGGACCGCCGTCATGTCAGCGCTGATTCAACCCTTCCTGGACGAGGCCTCGTCGACCTGGACCTACATCGTCTATGAAGCCGACGGTGGCCCCTGCGCCATCGTCGATTCGGTACTCGATTACGACCCGGCGTCCGGGCGCACCAGCACCGCGCAGGCCGAGCGGCTGGTCGCTTTTGTGGTTGAGCACCGCTTGCAAGTGCAATGGCTGCTGGAAACCCACGCCCACGCCGATCACCTCTCTGCCGCGCCTTATCTGCGCCGGCAGTTGGGCGGCAAGATCGCGATTGGGCAATCCATCAGCAAGGTCCAGGATGTATTCAAGAACCTGTTCAACCTGGAGCCGGAGTTCCGCGTCGATGGCTCGCAGTTCGACCATCTGTTCGCCCCCAACGAGATCTTCCACATCGGCCAGCTCAAGGCCCAGGCCCTGCACGTGCCCGGCCACACCCCGGCGGACATGGCCTACCTGATCGACGACCAGATGATCCTGGTCGGCGACACGCTGTTCATGCCCGACGTCGGCACCGCCCGCTGCGACTTCCCCGGCGGCGATGCGCACCAGTTGTATGCCTCGATGCGCAAGCTGCTGGCCTTCCCCGACGACACACGGTTGTATGTGTGCCATGACTACCCACCGCAAGGCCGCCCGGCCAAATGCCTGACCACCGTGGCCGAGCAGCGAGCAGGCAATATTCATGTGCATGACGGGGTGGATGAGGCGGCGTTTGTGCAGATGCGTACAACGCGCGATGCCGGGCTGGGCATGCCGACGCTGTTGCTGCCGGCGATCCAGGTGAATGTGCGGGCGGGGCATATGCCGCCGGCGGAAGACAACGGGGTGGTGTACCTGAAGATCCCCCTCAACCAACTGTGAAACACCGCCCCCTGTAGGAGCTGGCTTGCCTGCGATAGCGGTGGGCCAGTTAACACAGCTTTGCCTGATCTACCGCTATCGCAGGCAAGCCAGCTCCTACATTTTCAAACGCATTCCAATCATCAACCCAGGTTGATGCCATTGGCCGGCAACGGCAGCGCCGTCTTGTAGCGCACCTGCTTGAGCGCAAAGCTCGAGCGGATGTTCGCCACCCCCGGTACCTTGGTCAGAAAGTCCATCATGAAGCGCTCCAGCGATTGGATGGTCGGCACCAGTACCCGGATCAAATAGTCGGGATCACCGGCCATCAGGTAGCACTCCATCACCTCCGGCCGGTCGGAAATCGCCCCCTCGAACTGTTGCAGCGCCAGTTCGTTCTGTTTTTCCAGGCTGACGTGGATAAACACATTGACGTGCAACCCCAGCAGGTCAGCGTCCAGCAGTGTCACCTGGTCACGGATCAGCCCCAGTTCCTCCATCGCCTTGACCCGGTTGAAACACGGTGTAGGCGACAGGTTGACCGAGCGTGCGAGGTCGGCGTTGGTGATGCGGGCGTTCTCCTGAAGACTGTTGAGAATCCCGATATCGATACGGTCCAGCTTGCGCATGAGACAAAACCACCTGTTTATTATGTTTATGCAGATTTTTTATCCGCAAATGATCTCAGGCGCAACCAAACAGAGATAAATATTCTCCCCAGCCCGGCCTATGATTGTTGTAGGACAAGATTTCCCTTACCCGGGGACTGACTGTCAGCTAAGCGCGCCCACTATAAGAAATCCACAAGATCGAGCGTAGAAAGCCATGACCCAGCACTATGAACCGCTGCGCCTGCACGTTCCCGAACCTTCCGGCCGCCCAGGTTGCAAGACCGACTTTACCTACCTGCGTCTGACCGACGCCGGTACGGTGCGCAAACCCGCTGTTGACGTAGAACCCGCCGACACCGCCGACCTGGCCAAGGGCCTGATCCGCGTGCTCGACGACCAGGGCCAGGCCCTGGGCCCCTGGGCTGAAGGTGTGCCGGTAGAGATTTTGCGCCGTGGCATGCGTGCCATGCTCAAGACACGAATCTTCGACAACCGCATGGTGGTCGCCCAACGCCAGAAGAAAATGTCGTTCTACATGCAAAGCCTTGGCGAAGAAGCCATCGGCAGCGCCCAGGCCCTGGCCTTGAACATCGACGACATGTGCTTCCCCACCTACCGCCAGCAAAGCATCCTGATGGCCCGCGAAGTGCCGCTGGTGGACCTGATCTGCCAACTGCTGTCCAACGAGCGCGACCCGCTCAAGGGCCGCCAGTTGCCGATCATGTACTCGGTCAAGGACTTTGGTTTCTTCACCATTTCCGGCAACCTCGCCACCCAATTCGTACAGGGCGTGGGCTGGGGCATGGCCTCGGCGATCAAGGGCGATACCAAGATCGCCTCGGCGTGGATCGGCGATGGCGCCACCGCCGAATCGGACTTCCACACCGCCCTGACCTTCGCCCACGTGTACCGCGCGCCGGTGATTCTCAACGTGGTCAACAACCAGTGGGCAATCTCCACCTTCCAGGCGATTGCCGGCGGTGAGGCCACGACCTTTGCCGGACGCGGCGTGGGTTGCGGCATCGCCTCCCTGCGCGTGGACGGCAACGACTTCATCGCCGTCTACGCCGCCTCCGCCTGGGCCGCAGAACGTGCGCGACGCAACCTCGGCCCGACCCTGATCGAATGGGTCACCTACCGCGCTGGCCCGCACTCCACCTCGGATGACCCATCCAAGTACCGGCCTGCCGACGACTGGAGCCATTTCCCGCTGGGCGACCCGATTGCCCGCCTCAAGCAGCACCTGATCAAGATTGGCCAGTGGTCCGAAGAGGAACACGCCACAGTCAGTGCAGAGCTGGAAGCCGAAGTGATCAGCGCGCAGAAAGAAGCCGAACAGTACGGCACCCTGGCCGGTGGCCAGATCCCGAGCGCCGCGAGCATGTTCGAAGACGTCTATAAAGAGATGCCGGAGCACTTGAAGCGCCAGCGTCAAGAGTTGGGGATCTGACATGAACGATCACAACAATAAAATCGAGTTGGAAACCGCCATGACCACTTCCACCATGACCATGATCCAGGCCCTGCGCTCGGCCATGGATGTGATGCTTGAGCGTGACGACAACGTGGTGGTGTTCGGCCAGGACGTCGGTTATTTCGGCGGCGTGTTCCGTTGCACCGAAGGCTTGCAGACCAAATACGGCACCTCGCGGGTATTCGACGCACCGATCTCCGAAAGCGGCATCGTTGGTGTGGCCGTGGGCATGGGCGCGTATGGCTTGCGGCCGGTAGCCGAGATCCAGTTCGCCGACTATGTCTACCCCGCCACCGACCAGATCATCTCGGAAGCGGCGCGCCTGCGCTATCGCTCGGCCGGCCAGTTCACCGCGCCTTTGACCATGCGCATGCCTTGCGGCGGCGGCATCTATGGCGGCCAGACCCACAGCCAGAGTATCGAAGCGGTGTTCACCCAGGTCTGCGGCCTGCGCACGGTGATGCCGTCCAACCCGTATGACGCCAAGGGCCTGCTGATCGCCTCGATCGAAAACGATGACCCGGTGATCTTCCTGGAGCCCAAGCGCCTGTACAACGGCCCGTTCGACGGCCACCACGATCGCCCGGTAACGCCATGGTCCAAGCACCCGCAGGCGCAGGTGCCGGACGGTTACTACACCGTACCGCTGGATGTGGCCGCCATCGTGCGCCCTGGCTCGGCCGTGACCGTGCTGACCTATGGCACCACGGTGTATGTGTCGCAAGTGGCCGCCGAAGAAACCGGGATCGACGCCGAAGTCATCGACCTGCGCAGCCTGTGGCCGCTGGACCTGGAAACCATCGTCAAGTCAGTGAAAAAGACCGGCCGTTGCGTGGTGGTGCATGAAGCCACCCGTACCTGCGGCTTCGGCGCCGAGCTGGTGTCGTTGGTGCAAGAACACTGCTTCCACCACCTGGAAGCGCCAATCGAACGTGTGACCGGTTGGGACACCCCCTACCCCCACGCGCAAGAGTGGGCGTATTTCCCTGGCCCGTCCCGTGTGGGCGCGGCTTTGCAACGGGTCATGGAGGTCTGAATGGGCACGCACGTTATCAAGATGCCGGACATTGGCGAAGGCATCGCAGAGGTTGAGTTGTCGGTGTGGCACGTCAAGGTCGGCGACATGGTCGTCGAAGACCAGGTACTGGCGGATGTGATGACCGACAAGGCGATGGTGGACATCCCCTCGCCAGTCCACGGCAAGGTGATTGCCCTCGGCGGCGAGCCGGGTGAAGTCATGGCGGTGGGCAGCATCCTGATCAGCATTGAAGTGGAAGGCGCCGGCAATACCAAGGAATCGGCGCTGTCGGCGGTGGCTGCACAAGCCGCGCCGGCACCGCAAGCCCAAACCAAGGCACCCGTGGTTGAAAGCAAGCCGGCAGCGACCAAGCCGGTAGTGACAACAGCGCAAGCCCCGGTGGCCCGTGACGCCGCCGAGCGCCCGCTGGCCTCCCCGGCCGTGCGCAAGCATGCGCTGGACGCCGGGATCCAGTTACGTCTGGTCCAGGGCTCGGGCCCGGCCGGGCGCATTCTGCATGAAGACCTCGATGCCTATCTGCAACAGGGTTCCACGCGGGCCTCGGCCGGCGCCAACCCGTATGCCGAACGCAACGACGAAGAGCAGATCCCGGTGATCGGCATGCGTCGCAAGATCGCCCAGCGCATGCAGGACGCGACCCGCCGCGCCGCACACTTCAGCTACGTCGAAGAAATCGACGTGACGGCCCTCGACGACTTGCGCGTACACCTCAATGAAAAACACGGTGCCAGCCGCGGCAAGCTGACCCTGTTGCCATTTTTGGTGCGGGCGATGGTCGTGGCGCTGCGTGACTTCCCGCAGATCAACGCGCGTTATGACGACGAAGCCCAGGTCATCACCCGCCTCGGCGCGGTGCATGTGGGCGTCGCCACCCAGAGCGATGTTGGGCTGATGGTGCCGGTGGTACGGCACGCCGAGGCACGCAGCCTGTGGGGTACCGCCGAGGAAATCACCCGCCTGGCCACTGCTGCACGCAATGGCAAGGCCAGCCGCGACGAGCTGTCAGGCTCGACCATCACCCTGACCAGCCTTGGCGCGCTGGGCGGGATTGTCAGCACCCCGGTGCTGAACCTGCCGGAAGTGGCGATTGTCGGGGTCAACCGCATCGTCGAGCGGCCGATGGTGATCAAGGGGCAGATCGTGATCCGCAAGATGATGAACCTTTCCAGCTCCTTCGATCACCGGGTGGTCGATGGCATGGACGCGGCGCAATTCATCCAGGCCATCCGTGGCTTGCTCGAACAACCCGCCAGCCTGTTCCTGGAGTAAGTCATGTCGCAAGCATTGAACACCACGCTGCTGATTATCGGCGGCGGCCCTGGCGGCTATGTGGCAGCCATTCGTGCCGGCCAACTGGGCATCCCGACCATCCTGGTAGAAGGCCAGGCGTTGGGCGGCACCTGCCTGAACATCGGCTGCATTCCGTCCAAGGCGCTGATTCACGTGGCCGAACAGTTCCAGCAAACCGTACACCTGAGCCAGGGTTCGGCCCTGGGCATCGACGTGGATGTGCCGAGCCTGGATATCCGCAAGAGCGTGGAATGGAAAGACGGCATTGTCGACCGCCTGACCACTGGCGTCGCCGCGCTGCTGAAAAAGCACAAGGTCCAGGTGATCCATGGCTGGGCCAAGGTCATCGACGGCAAGACCGTGGAGGTAGGCGAGCAACGCATCCAGTGCGAACACCTGCTGCTGGCCACCGGCTCGAAAAGCGTCAACCTGCCGATGCTGCCGATTGGCGGGCCGATCATCTCGTCCACCGAAGCCCTGGCGCCAACCCGCGTACCCAAACGCTTGATCGTGGTCGGTGGCGGTTACATCGGCCTGGAGCTGGGGATTGCCTATCGCAAACTGGGCGCCGAGGTCAGCGTGGTCGAAGCCCAGGATCGCATCCTGCCAGCCTACGACGCCGAGCTGACGCAACCGGTGGCCGAGTCCCTCAAGCAACTGGGGGTCAAGTTGTACCTCAAGCACAGCGTCACCGGGTTTGAAGGTGGCAGCCTGCAGGTACGCGATCCAAATGGCGACACGCTCTCTTTGGACACCGACCAGGTACTGGTCGCCGTCGGGCGCAAACCCAACACCCAGGGCTGGAACCTGGAAGCCTTGAACCTGGCGATGAACGGTGCGGCGATCAAGATCGACAACCGTTGCCAGACCAGCATGCGCAATGTCTGGGCCATCGGTGACCTGAGCGGCGAGCCGATGCTGGCGCACCGGGCCATGGCCCAGGGCGAAATGGTCGCCGAACTGATCAGCGGTAAATCCCGGGAATTCAACCCGGCGGCGATCCCGGCGGTGTGCTTTACCGACCCGGAACTGGTGGTGGTCGGCAAGACCCCGGACGAAGCCAAGGCGGCAGGCCTGGACTGCATCGTGTCGAGCTTCCCGTTCGCCGCCAATGGCCGGGCCATGACCCTGGAGTCAAAAACCGGCTTCGTGCGGGTGGTAGCGCGCCGCGACAATCACCTGATTGTCGGCTGGCAGGCAGTGGGGGTTGGCGTGTCCGAGCTGTCCACGGCGTTTGGCCTGAGCCTGGAAATGGGCGCCCGCCTGGAAGATGTGGCCGGCACCATTCATGCCCATCCAACCTTGGGCGAAGCGGTGCAGGAAGCAGCCCTGCGGGCCTTGGGGCATGCCCTGCACCTGTAAAAAGCCACACACAACCCTGTAGGAGCGAGCTTGCTCGCGAAAAACTCAAGGGCACCGCGTTTATTTTGGTTATACGCGTTATCGTTGACGATTCTCGCGAGCAAGCTCGCTCCTACAGGAACCGTATGCAACTGGAAGACCAGCAGCGGAATGAAGTATTGTTGCGCCCATCCGGAAATAAACCGAAAGCCTGCCTTCGACCAGGCGGTTGCAAAGAGATAGAGGGTGTCATGAGTAACGAAAGCATCAATTGGGACAAATTGGGTTTTGACTACATCAAGACCGACAAGCGCTTCCTCCAGACCTGGAAAGACGGCGCCTGGCAAGAAGGCACCCTGACCGACGACAACGTGCTGCACATCAGCGAGGGCTCCACTGCCCTGCACTACGGCCAGCAGTGCTTTGAAGGCCTCAAGGCCTATCGCTGCAAGGACGGCTCGATCAACCTGTTCCGCCCGGACCAGAACGCCGCCCGCATGCAGCGCAGTTGCGGCCGCTTGCTGATGCCACAAGTGCCGACCGAAGCCTTTATCGAAGCCTGCAAGGAAGTGGTCCGCGCCAACGAGCGTTTCATCCCGCCGTACGGCACCGGCGGCGCGCTGTACCTGCGCCCGTTCGTGATCGGCACCGGTGACAACATCGGCGTGCGTACCGCGCCCGAGTTCATCTTCTCGATCTTCTGCATCCCGGTCGGCGCCTACTTCAAGGGCGGCCTGACCCCGCACAACTTCCTGATCTCCGGCTACGACCGCGCCGCGCCAAACGGCACCGGCGCCGCCAAGGTCGGTGGCAACTACGCGGCCAGCCTGATGCCCGGCTCCCTGGCGAAAAAAGCCAACTTTGCCGACTGCATCTACCTGGACCCGGCCACCCACTCGAAAATCGAAGAAGTCGGCTCGGCCAACTTCTTCGGGATCACCCACGACAACAAGTTCGTCACCCCGAACTCGCCGTCGGTACTGCCAGGCATCACCCGCCTGTCGCTGATCGAGCTGGCCAAGACCCGCCTGGGCCTGGAAGTGGTTGAAGGTGATGTGCTGATCGACAAACTGGCAGACTTCAAGGAAGCCGGCGCCTGTGGTACCGCTGCCGTGATCACGCCGATTGGCGGCATTGAGTACAAAGACAAGCTGCACGTGTTCTACAGCGAAAAAGACGTCGGCCCGGTCACCCAGAAGCTCTACAAAGAGCTGACCGGTGTGCAGTCCGGTGATGTCGAAGCGCCAGCGGGCTGGATCGTCAAGGTCTAAGCCAACACTGATTGCAGGAGCCGGCTTGTGTGGGAGCGGGCTTGCTCGCGAATGCGGTGGGTCAGTCACCAGATGTATAGACTGATCCACCGCTTTCGCGAGCAAGCCCGCTCCCACATGTGTTTGGGGATGGTTTCAGGGTTTGGGCAGGTTCTGCGCAATCTTCTTGCCCATGCTGATCCTCGGTTCCACGCCATACCCCAGCGCTTCGTAGAACCCCACCACCGTATCGTTACCCAGATTGATCTGCAGGTTGATCTTCAGGCAGCCCAGGGCGATCAACGCCTGCTCCCCATGCCGCACCAATGACGCGCCCAGGCCCTGGCGGCGATAGTCGGGATGCACGGCCACCGAATACAACCAGCCACGATGCCCGTCGTAACCGGCCATCAAGGTACCGATCACCGCCGTCTTATCGGTAGCGACAAAAAACAGCCCATCGTCGACCGCCAGCTTTTTATCAATCGCCAGTTCCGGCCGGTTGTGTGGCGTGTCATAACCAAACGCTTGCTGCCACAGCGCTGCCACCTGGGCACGGTGCTGGCGGTCGCGATAGACGCCGATGGGATGGCGTGACGACAATACCTTCTCCATCACCAGCGTGCGCTCGTTGCCGTGATACACATCGCGCACGGTATGAAACCCCAGCCTGGTATAGAACGGCTCGGCGGTGAGGGACGACGGTACGCTCAGCACCGTGACCCCAGCTTCACGGGCCCGCTGTTCGATATCGACCATCAGTTGGCGGCCGATGCCCTGCCCTTGCAGTGCCGGGTTGACGAACACCGAACGCACGACATTGGTATCAAGGGCGGCGGTCGCGACGATTTGCTGATCCTGGAGTGCAACCAGCACGGTGCGCCGCGTGAGCAATTGCAGGACCGCCTGCGGCGTGAAGTTGCTCGCCACCCGGGCAATCACGTCCGCCGGGTAATCGCCGGCGTTGCTGCTGTGCAGGGCGGCAAGGATGACCTGGCTGATGCCTTCGGCATCCGAGGCTTGAGCAAGGCGAACGGCGGTAGACATGACTCCTCCTGACGGACGACGTTACGACAGCCACCACAATACCTATGTGTGGGCTTGTGTGGGAGCTCCCACATTTTGAGCGGCGCTCGACGCTACAGCCGATTCGGCTGCCTCACCCCTCTTTTCAGCTTTCCCGGCTGAGGCGCGACCTTGTTTCAGCCGGGATTCTGCAACCAGAGCGCACACAATAGCCTCAATGCCCAACCTCATGGACTCGTGCCCCCATGCAAACCACCAATACCGTCTTGATGATCCGCCCGGCACACTTTGCCTTTAACCCGGACACCGCGATCAACAACCGCTTCCAGCGCGCGCCCGCCGATCCCCAGGCCGCACAGCACAAAGCGCTGGAAGAGTTCGACGGTTACGTCGACACCCTGCGCAAGCATGGCGTGGAAGTGCTGGTGGTACAGGACACCCCCGCGCCCCACACTCCGGATTCGATCTTCCCCAACAACTGGTGGAGCAGCCACGCCGACGGCAGCCTGGTGCTGTACCCGATGGAAGGACAGAACCGCCGCCTGGAACGCAACAAAGGCGTGCTGCAAGTGCTGGAGCAACGCTTCGCAATCAAAGGCACCATCGACTTCAGCCACCTCGAACAACAGAACATGTTCCTCGAAGGCACCGGCAGCATGGTCCTCGACCGCCAGCATCGCATCAGCTATGCCTGCCATTCCGGGCGCACCCACCATGACGCCCTGCGCCAGTTCGCCGAGCGCCTGGACTATCAGGTCTGCGCCTTCCATGCCGTCGACCGTCATCACGCGCCGATCTATCACAGCAACGTGATGATGAGCGTGGGCCGCGACCTGTCGGTGGTGTGCCTGCAAGCGTTGCCCGAAGAGCACGAACGCCAGGGCCTGGAACGCTCCCTGCGCGATACCGGCAAGGACATCCTGCCCCTGGACTTCGACCAATTGGAAGCCTTCGCCGGCAACATGCTGGAAGTCCACGACCGCGACGGCCAGCCGCTATTGGTGATGTCCAACAGCGCCTGGCAATCGCTCAAGCCCGCGCAGCGCCAGCATGTGGAGCGCCATACCCACCCGGTGGTGGTGAATATCGACAATATCGAACGCATCGGCGGCGGCAGTGCCCGCTGCATGTTGGCCGAAGTGCATCTGCCGGCCCGCGCCTCATTCCAATAAGGAGTTTCCCCATGACCCGTTATATCGACGTCAACGACCTCAGCTACCTGGTATCGCAAAAGGGCCTGCAAACCTGCATCACCGAGATGGCCGAGTACATCCGCGCCGACTACCTGCGCTGGAATGACTTTGAGAAATGCGCACGCCTGGCCAACCACTCGCCCGAGGGTGTGATCGAACTGATGCCGGTCTCGGATGCTTCGCTGTATGCCTTCAAATACGTCAATGGCCACCCGAAAAACACCCAGAGCGGCATGCTCACCGTCATGGCCTTTGGCGCCCTGGGGGATGTGGATACGGGCAAACCGGTATTGCTCAGCGAGATGACCCTGACCACCGCGATTCGCACCGCCGCCACCTCGGCCCTGGTCGCGCGCTACCTGGCCCGCGACAACAGCCGCAGCATGGCGCTGATCGGCAACGGCTCGCAAAGTGAATTCCAGGCCCTGGCGTTCCACGCCATGCTCGGGATCACAGAAATCCGCCTGTTCGATATCGACGCCAAGGCCATGGCCAAACTGGCAAACAATCTCAAGGCCTTCCCGGCGATCAAGGTGATCCTGGCCGGCAGCGTGGCCGAAGCGGTCAAAGGCGCCGATATCGTCACCACCGTCACCGCCGACAAGGCCTACGCCACCATCCTCACCGACGAGATGATCGAGCCGGGCATGCACCTCAATGCCGTCGGCGGCGACTGCCCCGGCAAGACCGAGCTGGACCGCCGTATCGTCGAGCGCGCGCGGGTGATCGTCGAGTACGAACCACAAAGCCGTATTGAGGGCGAAATCCAGCATATGCCCGAGGATTCGCCAGTCACCGAGCTGTGGCAAGTCATCAACGGCCAGAAGCCGGGCCGGGAAAACGCACGCCAGGTCACCCTGTTCGACTCGGTGGGTTTTGCCCTCGAAGACTACTCGGCCCTGCGTTATGTGCTGGACGTGGCCAAGGCCCTCGACGTGGGCAGCGAGCTGGAGTTGGTGCCAGACCTGGCCGACCCCAAGGACCTGTTCGCACGCCTGGCGCAGCAACCGGCCGCACAGCATAAAAAGCGCGCCTGAAACCGCTCTGGCCTGCTGCTTTGCGCAAGTAGCAGGCCGAGATAGGCGGTTTGAAAAGCCGATATACCGGGTCTTGCAGCCGATTCCGCTGCCGCCCGCGTTTTAACAGCGTATTCCGCATGCCAACACCCCGGTAAACGACACAAAAAACGCACCACCATGAAGCATTCTGAGCGCGACCAAAGAGTCAGCAAATGAATGCATGCAGCACCCTTTCTACTGCCCTGACATCAATTACAAAATATAGGGAAAACACCATGACTCCGCTCCGATCACTCATCGCCGCGCTGCTCCTGCCTTTGTGCGCCACCGCCGTCCAGGCCCAGGAATGGAAAGAAATCCGTTTCGGCGTGTTCCCCGAGTACCCACCCTTTGAATCCGTGGCCGCCGATGGCAGCCTGCAAGGTTTCGACATTGAACTGGGCAACGCCATTTGCGCCAAGCTCGAAGTCAAATGCACCTGGGTCCACAACGAATTCGACGGTATGATCCCGGCGCTGCGTGCGCGCAAGTTCGACGCCATCATGTCCTCCATGGCCGTGACCCCGGCCCGGCAAAAACAGATCGACTTCAGCGACCGCCTGTTCCTCAGCCCCACCTCGGTGATCACCCGTAAGGGCGCCGGCTTCGGCGACACCCCGGAATCGCTCAAAGGCAAGCAGGTCGGTGTACTTCAGGGCTCGCTGCAGGAAGCCTACGCCCGCGCGCACCTGGCCAAGCTCGGCGCCCAGGTCAAGGCGTATCAGTCCCAGGACCAGAACTATGCCGACCTGCAAAACGGTCGCCTCGACGCGACGCTGACCGACAAACTCGAAGCCCAGCTCAACTTCCTGTCCAAGCCTGAAGGCGCCGACTACCAGTCCGGCCCGGCCTTCAAGGATCCGACCTTGCCGCTGGACATTGCCATGGGCCTGCGCAAGAACGACCAGGAGCTACTGGCGCTGATCAACAAGGGCATTGCTGCCATCCAGGCTGATGGTACTTACGCGCTGATCCAGAAGAAGTACTTCGGCGACGACGATATCTACCACGAATAACGTCCTCAAATCGCCTCTCCCCTGTAGGAGCGAGCTTGCTCGCGAAAAACGTCAACGATAACGCGTAAAACCAGATTAAACGCGGTGCCCTTGAGTTCTTCGCGAGCAAGCTCGCTCCTACAAAAGGGAAACCGTGCCCATCGAGATCTCCCTCCATGAATGAACTCCTCAACCTGCAAGGCTTCGGCCCGCTGCTGGCCCAGGGCGCCTGGATGACCATCAAGCTGGCGTTCCTGGCGCTGGTGCTGAGCCTGGCCCTGGGCCTGATCGCTGCGGGTGCCAAGCTGTCCAGCCACAAACTGCTGCGTATCCCGGCCACGCTCTACACCACCTTGATCCGCAGCGTGCCGGACCTGGTGCTGATCCTGCTGATCTTCTACAGCCTGCAACTGTGGCTCAATGACCTGACCGAAATGCTCGGCTGGAACTACTTCGAAATCGATCCGTTCACTGCCGGCGTGATCACCCTGGGCTTTATCTACGGGGCATATTTCACCGAAAACTTTCGCGGCGCGATGCTCAGTGTGCCTGTGGGCCAACTGGAAGCGGCAACGGCCTACGGCTTGAGTCGCTGGCAGCGCTTCAGGCTGGTGATGTTCCCGCAATTGATGCGCTTTGCGCTGCCGGGGTTGGGCAATAACTGGCTGGTGCTGCTCAAGTCCACGGCGCTGGTGTCGATCATCGGCCTGGCAGACCTGGTCAAGGCCGCGCAGAACGCCGGCAAGACCACCAATGACCCGCTGTACTTCCTGATCCTCGCGGGCTTGGTGTACCTGTTGATCACCACCCTCTCCAACCGCATCTTCAAACGCCTGGAACGGCGCTACAACGTCGGCATCAAGGGGCTCGCGCGATGATCGAACTGATCCAGCAATACGGCCTGGCGTACCTGTGGACCGATGGCTCGGGCTTTTCCGGGGTGGCCATGACCTTGTGGCTGTTTATTGTGTCGGTGATCCTCGGGTTTTTCCTGTCGATCCCGCTGGCGATTGCCCGCGTCAGCGAGCACTTCTGGCTGCGCTGGCCGGTGGAGGTCTACACCTACCTGTTTCGCGGCACGCCGCTGTATATCCAATTGCTGATTTGCTACACCGGCCTGTACAGCCTGGAAATGGTGCAGGACAACGCCCTGCTCAATCAGTTTTTCCGCAACGCGCTGAACTGCACGCTGCTGGCGTTTGTACTCAATACCTGTGCCTACACCGTGGAGATCTTCGCCGGGGCCATTCGCAATATTCCCCATGGCGAGATTGAAGCCGCGCGGGCCTATGGCCTGCACGGCTGGCGGATGAACCTGTTCGTGGTGATTCCCGCTGCACTGCGCCGCGCGTTGCCGGCCTACAGCAACGAAATGATCCTGATGCTGCACGCCACGTCCCTGGCGTTTACCGCAACCATCGCCGACATCCTCAAGGTGGCCCGCGATGCCAATGCCGAGACGTTCATGACGTTCCAGGCTTTCGGCATTGCCGCGCTGCTGTACATGCTGCTGTCCTTTGCATTGGTGGGCCTGTTCCGACTGGCCGAACGACGCTGGATGCGCTTTCTTGTCCCGACCCGAGGCTAACCCATGAACCAGTCCGCACAGGCCCTGGCCGCTCACCCTGCTGACCTTGCCGTCTCCCGCCCGACGGCTGTTGCGGCCAGCGCCAGCGTCAAGCTCAAGGTCCAAGACCTGCATAAAAGCTACGGCGAGCATGAAGTGCTCAAGGGCGTTTCGCTCAACGCCAGCAAGGGCGATGTGATCAGCCTGATCGGTGCCAGCGGCTCCGGCAAAAGCACCCTGCTGCGCTGCATCAACTTCCTCGAACAACCCGACGCCGGGGTGATTACCCTGGATGGCATCAGCATTGAAATGCGCCGGGGCCGCGCCGGTGTACAGGCGCCGCACCAGGCACAACTGCAGAACCTGCGTACGCGCCTGGCCATGGTGTTCCAGCACTTCAACCTGTGGAGCCACATGACGGTGCTGGAAAACATCTGCATGGCGCCGCGCCGGGTGCTGGGCGTGAGCGCCGCCGAAGCGGAAAAACGCGCACGGATGTACCTGGACAAAGTCGGCCTGCCGGGCCGGGTCGCTGATCAATACCCGGCGTTTCTCTCCGGTGGCCAGCAACAGCGGGTGGCTATCGCGCGGGCCCTGGCCATGGAGCCGGAGATTATCCTGTTCGACGAACCGACCTCGGCGCTGGATCCAGAACTTGTAGGAGAAGTCCTCAAAGTCATACAGACGTTGGCCGAGGAAGGTCGTACCATGCTCATGGTCACCCACGAAATGGGCTTCGCCCGGCAAGTCTCCAGCCAGGTGTTGTTCCTGCACCAGGGCCGCGTCGAAGAGCAAGGCAGTGCCGAGATCCTCGACCATCCCAACAGCGAACGCTTGCAGCAATTTCTCTCCAACCGCTTGAAGTGAATACAGAATCGACCATGGATACCAAGGCCAACGGACCCCACTCCTCCCCTGCGCTGGATCGCATTGATGAAGCCATCATCGATGTCCTGCGCCATCAGGGGCGTATCACCTACGAAAAGCTCTCTTCGCTGGTGCATCTGACGCCCAGGCCCTGCCTGGAACGGGTGCGCAAGCTGGAGCGACGCGGGGTGATTCGTGGCTATGGCGCGATCATCGATGTGCAGATGGTCTCGCCGGGGTTGTCGCTGCTGGTGCTGGTGGCCCTGTCCAACCAGAGCGGGCGCTCGGCGCAAAAGGCCTTCGAAGCCTGCGTCAAGGCGTGCCCGCAGGTGTTCGAATGCCAGTTGATCAGCGGGCCGTTCGACTACAGCCTGCGCATGCGTTGCCGGGACATGGAGCACTACCGCGTGTTGACGGAAACCTGGTTGAACAATGACGAGCTGCACATTGATAAATTGGTGGCACATCCGGAGTTGGCGGTGGTGAAAAACACCGCGACTGAGTTGGCCTAATCACCACCCCCTGACACAACAGAGATCAACTGTGGGAGCAAGCCAGCTCCCACACAAGCCCGCTCCCACATTTAACTGTGCCCGCTTGATATTTTCTTACCTCGCCGAGCCGCCACGAGGCTCGCCTGTCCATCCCGCTGCTTCCCCGTCCGCGCCTCGCTGATCAACCCCGGTATCAACTTGCCCTCCGGCAGATTCTTCCAGAACCGGCTCGGCAAGTGCCCTTCCATGACCTTGGGATTCAACCGCGCCGGGTTGAAGATATGGCTGTAGTAGGTCAGCCACATGGCACTGTGTGGATCCTCGACATTCCGTGCCAATTGCTGCCATTGCTCCGGGCACTGGCGTTGATGAATCAACTGCTCACCGTCGTAATACACCCCATCCAGTGGCGTGGCGATCATCCAGCGATGACGGCCCATGCGCCCGACAAAGTGCTGGCTGGCGCTGTGCAGGATATCGTGGGCCGGCTCATGCCACGCCACGTACTCCGGCATCTGCGGGCCCACTGCCGCCGGCAGGGCGATAAAGCGCACAAACGCATGCAGGTGGTGGGCTTCGCGTCGTACCTGCTTGATCCGTCGTTGCAGTTCGCTGCCCAGTTGATCCCCCGCCATCATCGCCGTGCGGTCGCCATGGCTGACACGCCACAGCACTTCGTACAGCAGGCTCCAGCGTTGTTCGCCGTGGTAACAGGCGGCACTTTCCAGCAGCTCCAGCAGGGCCTTGGGAATACGCGCCTGGAACGGGCCATTGTGGGTCGGATAGTGCTCATCGGTGGCGAACAGGTCGGCCACTTCCACTTCGCCCCAACTCACATGGCTGGGGTCGATCTGATGGCTGAGCAACCAGCGCGCCTGCTCGCGCCAGGTGCTGAACAGGTTGTCGCACTCCAGGCTGATCATCCCCATAACCCCATCTGTTGCGGTTGCGGACGATCACGCAGTTGCTCGCGCAACAGCACGCTGGTGCTTTCGGCCTGCTGGGGATGGTAGTCACTGGTGATGAAAAACGGCTTGGCCTTGGTCAGCACGCAGCGCATGCGCGCCAGGTCCTCAAAGCGGATCTTGCGTTGCCGGCGCAGTTCCACCAGACGCTCGGTGGTGCGCAGGCCAATCCCCGGGATACGCGCGATCAAGGTCGCCTCGGCACGGTTCAGGTCCAGCGGGAACACCTCGCGATGCTCCAGGGCCCAGGCCAGCTTGGGGTCGATATCCAGCGCCAGATCCCCCGGCCCCGCGAACAGTTCATTGGCGCGAAAACCATAACTGCGCAGCAGGAAATCCGCTTGATACAAGCGGTGCTCACGCATCAACGGCGGCGCCGCCAGAGGCACGCTTTTCGGGCTATTGGGAATCGGGCTGAACGCCGAGTAATAGACCCGGCGCAACTTGAAGTTGCCATACAACGCCTCGGCGCCGTGGAGGATGGTGCTGTCGTCCGTGTCATCGGCACCGACAATCATCTGCGTGCTTTGCCCCGCTGGCGCAAAACGCGGTGCACGGGGTTCGTTGAGCACGGTTTGCTCGCCGGTGAAAATCGTCTGCATCGCCTGCTTGATCGAGCCGATCTGCTTTTCCGGCGCTAGGATCTGCAGGCTTTTATCGGTGGGCAGTTCAATGTTCACGCTCAAGCGATCGGCGTAACGCCCGGCCTCGGCAATCAATGCAGGATCCGCTTCGGGAATGGTCTTGAGGTGGATATAACCGCGAAAGTCATGCACCTCGCGCAGCAACTTGGCGACCCGTACCAGTTGCTCCATGGTGTAGTCCGCCGAACGGATGATCCCCGAACTGAGAAACAACCCGCTGACACAATTGCGTCGATAGAAGTCCAGGGTCAGCGTCACCACCTCCTCCGGGCTGAACCGCGCACGGGGCACGTCGCTGGAGCGGCGGTTGACGCAGTATTGGCAGTCGTAGAGGCAGAAATTGGTCAGCAATACCTTGAGCAACGACACACAGCGCCCGTCCGGGGTGTAGCTGTGACAGATGCCCATACCGTCGGTCGAGCCCAGCCCCGCCTTGCCCTCGGAACTGCGCTTGGGCGCACCGCTGCTGGCGCATGACGCGTCGTACTTGGCGGCATCGGCGAGGATGCTGAGTTTTTCGATCAACTGCATGGCGGGCTACCAAATACTGTATTTTTATACAGTATCAGCAGCAGCACCCGCCATTCAAGGGGAGACAGGCGAACGGTAGGACAAATCACTGTAGGAGTCGGGTCTTGGACCTTCAATCATCGCGCGTCAGCACTTCCAGCAACTCGATCTCAAAATGCAGATTGCTATGGGGCTTTATATGTGCACCCATCGCCCGCTCGCCATAGGCCAGATGCGCCGGTACAAACAGCTTGCGCACACCACCGACCTGCATGCCCATCAAGCCCTGGTCCCAACCCTTAATCACTCGACCGGTACCGATCACACATTGGAACGGCTTGCCCCGCTCCCAGGAGGAATCAAACACCGTACCGTCTTCCAGGGTGCCGGTGTATTGGGTGGTGATCAGCGCCCCCTTGACCACGGTTTTTCCGTCGCCTTGGCGCAGGTCGGTGATTTGCAGTTCTTCGTTGCTCATGGGGGTCTCGTTGGGTTCATACAGGCTGGCTTTTTCCCAGAATCAAGCGCCTTTGGCAAGCGCCCTCTAAAGGATCCAGGCTACAGCTCAGCCAGAAGCATCTGACTTAACCTCACCCATTTTTTCCCCTCTTATGAAAAACCAACCACCCCGGTTGCATAACAATAAGAGGTCACCCGCAATGAGCGAACCAACAAGCCCTGTCCGCGTCGCTGTCGTGCAGTTCGCCCCCCAGGTCGGCCTGGATAACCGCGAAAGAAATCTACGCCACAGCCTGGCGTTGGCCGCCGAGGCCGTCAACGGTGGGGCTAACCTGATCGTACTGCCCGAGTTGTCGAACTGCGGCTATTTCTTCAGCAGTCGCCAGGATGCATTCGAGCATGCCGAGGTCATTCCAGGCGGCGCCAGTGTGCAGGCCTGGATGGCGTTTGCCGCCACGCACCAGGTGTATCTGGTGACGGGCCTGAATGAGATCGATGGCCGGCAACTGTTTAATACCGCGGTATTGCTGGGGCCGGATGGGTTGATCGGCAAATACCGCAAGGCTCATCTGTGGAACCTGGAAAAACTCTGGTTCACCCCCGGCAACCTGGGGTTTCCGGTGTTTGAAACACCTATCGGGCGGATTGGCCTGTTGATCTGCTGGGATATCTGGTTCCCGGAAGTACCACGCATCCTCAGCCAACAAGGCGCCGACATTATTTGCAGCCTCAACAACTGGGTGTGGACACCGCCGCCGCTGTTCGATGAGGCAGGCAAATGCATGGCGTCCTATCTGACCATGACTGCGGCACACGTCAACAACGTGTTCATCGCCGCCGCCAGCCGTATCGGTGAGGAGCGCGACGCGCGCTACCTGGGCTGCTCGTTGATTGCCGGGACCAATGGCTGGCCCATCGGCAAAGTGGCGTCAGCTGATCGCCAGGAAATTCTGTTCGCCGATATCGACCTGACCAGTGCCCGCAGTGCGCCGATCTGGAACAGCCTCAATGACCTGCAACGTGACCGGCGCAATGATCTTTACGATCAGATGCTCGGGTATTCCCAACACCCCGCCCTGCCACGCTAAAAGGACGGTGGATCATGGAAAACCTGTTCCTGAAACCCGGCACCGAACGATCATCGGTCGATAAGGCGGTCATCACACTAGGGCTCATCAGCGCCTTGCTGATCCTCTGGATTGCATTCACACACCCAGACTCCTGGCCCGGCTACAACGATATGGTGGAGGGCTTTCCGGAGCCCATCGCCTGGCTACGCTGGGTAGTGGGGGATATCAGCGAGGTGGCCTTCTACAAACATGAACTGGCCTCCCTCGGTTTGTTGGCGGGTGCATACCTGGCCTGGTGGGCCAGCCGAACCGGCAAGCGCTGGCAGGGTTTTGCGATTTGCTACGGCAGTGGGTTATGGCCGTGGCTGGTAACCAGTTCCCTGCTGGGCCTGCTGCTGAGTAACCTGCTGTGGGGGTGGACGGTCACCGCCGCTACCTGGCAGCCGACCTTTGCGGCGTTTGTGTCATTGCCGGCGGCAATGGTGCTGATGTTTGGCGGCGGCTGGAAGGTCACGCTCAACGGCGCGTTGCTGGGTGCGCTACTGGTCACGCCAACGTGCTTGCTGATCGTCAATTTTGTCTGTGTCCCGCTGGGTTTGCCTGTCGTGATTGGCAACGTACTGGGCATGGCGGTGGGCAGCGTGATTGCCTTTGTAGTGTGCCGACGCGTACCGGTGCTGGTGCGTTCCGGCTATATCGCCCCGCCCAGGCCGGCCCCGGCCAAGCCACCGTCTTATGGCGTGGCCTGGAGCCTGCGCAGGGTGTTGGCTGATTTTTCCGAAGCGCCGTTTTTCGGTAATGAGTGGGCCAGCCTCGGCCTGCTGGCCGGGGTCATGCTGGCGTATGCCTTGAACCCCGTGAGCGCCGCCTATGGCTCGGGATTGGTGCTGCAACTGGTCGGCGCCCAGGCGCTGACTTCGGCACTGGGCGTGGTGATCTGGCGCAGCCAGTGGATCAAGCGCGGTTGGTATCCCACCTATGTGCCGTTGGTGTCGGTCGTGCCAGCGGCAGTGCTGACCCATGGCGGCAGTTGGATGGTGATCGGCTCAAGTGCATTGCTCGGGGCGCTGGTTGCGCCGCCATTGGCCTGCGCAATTGCAGGACGGATGCCGGCGCACTTTCATCCTTACATCGGCAATGTGATTTCGATGGCGCTGAGCACCTTGTTGATTGTGCCTTTGGTTGGAAGATTGGTCGCGTAAACACGCGGGTAAGGCCCATGAGCCTTACCCGCGCTCACTCACAACCACCGCCAAAACCGGCTCCAGAACCCCCGCTCCAGGTCCGCCTTGCACCCCGCATATTGGCGTGCATACATATCGGAGCGGGCCTTGACCTTGCCGGCAACCGGCAACAGCCACGCCTTGCTGGCATAGGTGCGGTTACGGTAACCGCCCCAGCCTTCGTGGTAGTTCAGGTATTGGCCATAGGCGTCATATTTGTACACGCCGTTGATGGTGGCGGTCTTGTCCATGTACCAACCGACAAAGTCGATGGCATCGTCGAAGTCCTGGCGGCTGGCCCAGTTGCGGCCGGTGCTTTTCTGGTAGTCGCCCCACACTTCATCCTTGGCCTGGGCGTAGCCGGCGGCGGTGCTGACACGGCCCCAGGGAATGATCCACAACAGGTATTTGCGCGGGGTCTTGGCGTTCTGCCGGAAGCCCGACTCCTGATACATGATGGCAAACGGCACCTGGATCGGCACACCCCAGCGCTTCTGGGTGACTTTGGCCGCGTCGTACCAGTCATCCTTTTCGCGGAAGATGCCACAGATGTCATTGGGCGTGCGTGGCGGTGAAGTGCCGCACGCTGCCAGCAGGAGGGTGAGTAACAGCAGGGTTGTGGTTTTTAGCAGGGTCAAAAGCATACCTTTGCGTGATGCGCGTAAAAGGTCGACAGTTTACGCGCTCACGCAAGGTGATGCCGCTAAGACATCAATTGGCCTTGATCAAGCCATTGGCACTTTACGAGTCGAAATGGCCAGGCGCCCCATACCAAAGCTCAATGCAGCCCCCAACAGCAACATCAGCAATGTGCTCCAGGCCGCGCGGGACAGTTGCTTAGCCGCGATTTCACCGGCTTCGCGGGCCTTTTGTTCAGCTTGGGCCTTGAGCTCTTCGACTTTCTGCACGGCCTGCTGATATGCCTGGGCATAGTTCTCGACAATCTGGCTGGCCTCGGCCTGGCTCTTGCCGGTGCGGGCCGCGACAATGTTGACCAGCGCTTCTTTGTCCGCCGCATTCAACGCAGGCTCACCGGAAGCCTTGACGCGCTCGAACCATTGCTTGAGTTCGGTCGCAGCCTGGGCCGGGTCGGTTGCTGCATCGGTGGCCGATTGCTTGCCATCAGCACCAATCTGCTCGGCTTTCTGCTCGACCGTGGCCGGATCCAGCTCAGCCTTGCCGCTTTGCTTGAGCAAGGTGTCGAGTTCGCCCTGCAAGCTGTCCCAATCCAGGCTGATGCCCTTTTCGTTCAACTGCTGCTTGACGCTGTCGCTGATACCCGGCGCCACGGCGGCAATCCCGCTGCCCGCCGCCGACAGGCCTTTACCTACGACATTGCCCGCTGCGCCGACAACGCTGGTGGCCAACGCCGCCAGCAGCCAGGTGGTCAGCAAGGTGGTGATGGTCCAGCTCAGGATGCCATGCAGGCCACCGCGATCCGGGGCCGTGCGCCCGGCAACGAAGGCACCCACGCCAATCGCCAGCAGCGTGGAGACAAACAGCCAGATACCAGCGCCGGTACCAAAGCCACTCAACGGGTTACCGGCCTGCATCGCGTCGACCGCGCTGGCGCCGATGGCGGTGCCCAGTACGCTCAGTACCAGAGAGGTCACCAGGGCAATTGCACTACCGGCCAGTACCGAGCCCCAAGACACGCGAAACGGCGAACGGTTGGTTTCATAGAGGGTGGTCATGATCGATCCTTGGACAAATGAGTAGGCCTTCAGTGTGTCCAGGTCGGTGGCTGCGGTCTCGGCACAATTGCACTAGGTACACTGGTGCATTCGCACCCTGCCAGGGTGATTGGCTCTGCACTATGCTCAGGCTCTGTTGTCGTACTCCACATGTGCCAGACACGCCCTGTTTTGTAGGCGCGAGCTTGCTCGCGAAGAACCTGAGGGCGCCGCGTTCTTCCAGGGCGCGCGCGTTACCGTTGGAGACCTTCGCGAGCAAGCTCGCGCCTACAGGAGACACGGTTGTCCTTACCTACCCATTTTGGAGAAACCATGAGCCAGGCCGTCCTCGCCCAAGAAACCAATCGCCGCCAATTGCAGCAGATCATCTCCGGGCTGTCCGATGGGGTGATTCTCGCCGAGGTCGACCAGAGCATTCTCTGGGCCAACGAAGCCGCGCTGGCCATGCATGGCCTGGATGACATTGCCGGGCTCGGTGCCAACACCGCCGAATACGCCGAGCGCTTTGCCCTGCGCTATCGCAACAATCACCCGCTGGCCCTGGAGGCCTATCCGCTGAGCCGGGTGGCCAACGGCGAAGCGTTCAGTGACGTGATAGTCGAAGTCACCCCCACCGCCGACGCCGACCGCACCTGGGTTCATCGCTTGCGCAGCCTGGCGCTCACCGACAGCGCCGGCAAGCCGGAACTGCTGGTGCTGATCCTCAGCGACGCCACCGAATGGGCCAGCGCCGAGCAGCGCTTTGAAAAGACCTTCAACGCCAACCCGGCACCGGCGGTGATCTGCCGCTTGAGCGATTTGCGCTATATCAAGGTCAACCAGGGTTTCCTCGAAATGACCGGTCACAACCGCGATCAGGTGATCGGCCGCTCGGTATACGAACTGGATGTGCTGGAACAGGCCGAACGCAAGGAGCTGGCGATCCAGCGCCTGGGCGAAGGGGCGACCATCCCGCAGATGCAAGCCGAGCTCAAGCTGCCTGAAGGCGGCAGCAAGCTGGTGATTGTCGCCGGCCAGCCGCTGGATATGAACGATGAGGAATGCATGTTGTTTTCCTTCACTGACCTTGAGCCCCGGCGCAAGGCCGAAACCGCCCTGCGCCAGAGCGAGGAGCGGTTTGCCAAGTCCTTCCGCCTGACACCGGTGCCGACCCTGGTGTGCGATGCGGGCAATCAGCAAGTGGTGGACGTCAACGACGCGTTCATGAGCATCACCGGCTACACCAGTGAAGAACTGATCGGCAAGTCCATCACCGAGATCAACTTTATCGACAGCAGCGAGGCCTGCACGCAGTTGTTCGCCACCCTGGAAAAGGCCGGCAACCTCGATGGCCAGGATCTGAAGATCCGCAAGAAAGGCAACGAAGTGATTGATTGCGTGGTGTCGGCCGACACCGTGAGCATTCAGGACACCACCTGTTACCTGCTGGTGATGATGAACATCACCGAACGCAAACGCTCGGAGCTGGAGTTGGTATCGGCCATCGAAGAAGTGATGAAGGACGCGTCCTGGTTCAGTCAGACCCTGATTGAAAAACTGGCCAACGCCAAGAGCGTCAACAGCCCCAACCTGCCGAACATCGCGTTCACCGACTTGACCGCCCGTGAGCGGGATGTACTGGGGCTGATCTGTGAAGGCCTGGCCGACAAGGAAATCGCCTCGCGCCTGAAGCTGGCGCCCAACACCGTGCGCAATCATGTGGCTACGGTCTATTCCAAACTCAACGTACACAGCCGCAGTGCCGCCATCGTCTGGGCCCGCGAACGAGGGTTGTTTGCCGGGGAGCGGCGGGCAAAAAACCCGAAATAAGGTGCAAATGCACTAGGACTACCAGTGCAAATTCGCCTTATTGCACACCGCTGCGCTGCTTAACCTTGAAGGGTAGGCACTGGGTTTGACGCCCTGTGCCATGGCGATTTTTTTGCCCTTCAAGGAGGCATCATGAACAGTGAACAGGTCAAAGGCCGCATCGCAAAAGCGGCGGGCAAAGCTCAGGACTTTCTCGGCGACATGACCGACGACGAACAGCTCCAGGCCAAGGGCGTAGCGCGCCAGGCGGCCGGCCAACTGCAACAGACCTATGGCGATGTGCTGGACAATGTCGGTGACTTTGCCCAACGCAAACCCCTGGCCACTGTGGCAATCGTGGCGGGCGTGGGTCTGCTCCTGGGTCTGTTGCTGCGTCGTCGTTAATGGGGGCTGGCATGTTTACCTTGGCCCAACTGCGCAATTGCATCGAGGAAGCCTTGTTGCCGCTGACCTGCGAGTTCACCCTGTGTCGCGACTCGTCACTGACCTTGAAGGTGTTTGACGCCGAGAGCGGCCGGGTGGACCTGGTCGTCACCGGGATCAGCGTGAATAAGCTCAAGACCCCGCAGGACGTCGCGACGATGGTCGAGGAATTGCGCTATGAGTTGCACAGCAACACCGTGGGCGAGACATTGTCCATCTGACACCCCACCTCTGTAGGAGCTGGCTTGCCAGCGAAAAACGCCAGGGCACCGCGTTTTGCCTGGTTGTGCTCATCATCGCTCACCCCCTTCACCGGCAAGCCGGCTCCTACAGGGGGTGTGCGGTGTCAGGACGCGGTTTCAACGACGCGCCGATAAAATAGAACAGCCCGCCGGCCACGATAAACCCCGCCAGCATATAGAACATGTAGTGCGCCGGCAGGCTGGCCAGCACCAGCCCGCACAACACCGGCCCCAGGGCGGCACCGAGGTTGGAGAGGTTTTGCGCGCCGTAGTACATGCCCCGCAGGTGATCCGGGGCAATGCGGTCGATAAACATGTATTCAGCGGGGAATACGATGATTTCCCCCACGGTAAAGATCGCCATCGACACCACCCACCACCACACGCTGGTGGACAGCGCAAAGCCAATCACCCCCAGCATGAACATGCCCAGCCCGAGAATCAGCCAGCGGCTCAGGTGACGGTGGCTGATCTGCCGGCCAATCACGTATTGCAGGGCGATTACCAATAGTGCGTTGGTGGTCAGAATCGCGCTGATGACCTTGTAGGTGTACTCCGCACTTGAGGTCGTCACCAGGTACTGCGACAGGTACGCAGTGAACTGTCCAAAGACTACTGCGCTGAGCAAGCCGCCCACGGTAAAGCACACCAGCCGATGATCACGCAGCAACACCCGGCCAACGGCAAGGAACGACACCGGTTTTTGCGCCGTGTCAACCGTCGCCAGGGTGCGGTCGCCCCAACGCCAGTAGAGTAGGAAAAACCCAGCCCCCAGTACCGCCGACAATACAAACGGCAGGCTGATATCGGCCTTGGCGATCATCGCACCAAAAAACGGCCCTACCGCGTAACCGATATTGGTCAGGGTGTATTTGATGGAAAACACTTCGCTGCGCGCATCCTCGGGCAACAGGCTGGCAAACCCGGCCTTGACCGCAATATCGATCACCGCATAGGCCAGGTTGATCAGGATCAGGCAGGCATAGAACAACCACAGGTCACGCGCCAGCAGCGTGCCGACAAACCCCAGGACAAACAGCAGGCTCAGGCCCAGCAACAAGCGATAACTGTTGACCCGGTCCACCAGGAAGCCGCCGTACACACTCAGCAGGGAGCCGACGATCAGCGAACTGCCAATCACCAGGCCTACCTGGCTGATGCCTAGGGCAAAGTGACTCGTAAGGTAGATCACCATGTACGGAAAGGTAATCGCCTTGGCCAGCGTCAGAATCAGCGTGGCTGACAGCAGCAGGTTCACGGTGCGGGGGTAACTTTTTATTGTGGTCAGCATCCTGCTCTCTTTCTCTGAAGGCATTCGTTGCAATGGGGCCAGTCGCTACCTTAACGCAGGATGAGCGGCAAAAAATGCTGATTTATGCATTTATGCAAAAATTAAATCCACAATTCTGAATAACGTGTATACGGTACTACTCTCCTTGCGCCAGCCTACTGACGAGTCCAAGCACGATGAAAACAGCTCTGTCCCGAACCAAACTATTGGCTAGCGCCTTGATTGTGATCGCGGTGATCGGCGGCGCAACGTATTACCTGCTGGGCCGCAATGCTGACACCGAGTTGCTTGAAGACGCCGAGTACAGCGAGGCACAGCTCAATGAAGGCGGTGTGGATGGCATTCGGGACCTGCCCTTGGCGGAAGCGAAAAAGCGCCTGAATTACCTGATCCTCGATATGCGCGACAGCCTCAACCGCATTGCGGTGATCGAAAGCATGCGCCTGGAAATCGGCCCGGCCACCCCCACGCCCGGCGAACCCCAGGCGCACAAAGAACTGAGCTACGACAAGCCGTTCGTGCCCTTCCCCGATCAGCAATTGAAGGCTGCGTTGACCACCCTCAAGCAAACACCGCTGCACTTCCAACAGGTGTTTTTCGACTATGGCTCCGGGCTCAATCTGGATGTCGAAACGATCCGCGACACCCTCAAGCTTGGCGCGCTGCCGGATCAGGAAAGCACAGGCAGCTACCAGATCCAGACCGTGCATTTTCGCGATGGCACCCAACAGCCGTTTGCCGAGGTGGTCCTTGAGGACGCCAATAGCGAAGAAGAACCAAACCACACCAGCACCGAGCTGAAGGTCAACAAGCCGGTTGAGCGCATCAGTGTTGCCCTGCACTACCAGGCTTACCCTGGCTTCAAGAAAATCCTGCTGGACCAGGCCAACCCGAAAGTCACCGGTGAAAACGGCGAGACTTACCAACTGACCGCCCTCGGCGACTCACGCGCGGCCCTGCAACTGGCCACGCCCAAGCACAAGTCCTATGTGATCCAGGGCCTGACCGCCGACGGCAAGACCCTGTACAGCGGCGGCAGCAGCTCCAACACCTCGCCCACGGCCGCACAAAAGGCCAACCTGAAGGCGTACTACAACGAACTGCTGCGCATGGAAGACCATTTCGACGATTTCAAAAATGCCGCAGCCGTGCAGGATCACCTAGAAAAATTCGCCAGCAGCCTGCCCAGCTCAGACAGCGACCTGAGCAATGTCCAGGTGACTTACCAGTTCGAAGACACGCCTGCCAGTGTGGTCATCTACCTGCTGGAACCGGCGCAACCACAAACGATTGATCTGGAAATGAGCAACAACCTGGCGCCCCGTGATCGCTACATTGCCTTCGACAGCGCCAGCGAAAAAAAGGGGTTTATCGATAACCAGGGACAATGGGTGGTCAAGCCACGCTTCGAGCGTATCGAGTACACCCAAATGCCTGATGTCTACCAGATGATGGTCGGCGAGAAGTCCTCTGGCGAGGGCTGGAGCCAGTTGCTGTTCAAGTACTTTGCCTTTGTGCCTGGCACGCACACGCTCAATGAACTGCCCTTCGAAAGCATCGAACAGCAGATCAACGACCGGTTGATGGTGGTCCAGCGCGAGACCAATGGCCCCTACGGTGTCTACGACGTCAAGAAGTTGCAGGTCGTGGTGCCGATGAAGTACGTCAACCCCAGTGTCGTCGGCGAGGTGTTCATCGCCCGTCCGGGCCAGAAAACCTATGGCTCGGACTCGCTATACGGTGCCTGGAACCTGAGCGGCAAGGAGCTGCTGGCGCCACGCTACTCCAGCGTTAACGGCGCGGGAGCCTTTATCTACGCCACCTCTGCCGACAAGCATCAAACCGACGTCTACGACCTGGGCATGAAAAAACTCAATCCGGCCGGCGCAACGGTCTTCGGACAGTTTGTGCAGGGCCAGCCGTTATTGATCCAGGACCGTAAAAGCAACAAATACAGCTTCATCAATGAACAGGGCAAGGCGCTGCCGTTCAGCCTGCCATTCGATGACGTGAATACGTTCTCCAACGGCATGGCGGTGGTGCAAAAAGGCAGCCGTTACGGCGCCATTGATACGAACGGCAAACTTCGCGTGCCCGTGACCTACACCAAGCTCACCCCCTTCCAGAAGAACCTGGCCGCTGCAGAAATGGATGGGTTTGAGGGCTTGGTGCTGATCGACAAGAACAACCGCGTGGCGAAGAAACTTGGCTCCTATACCAGCTACAGCTACCCGTCCAACAGCAACGATGCGACCTACAGCATTTGGGATGCGCAGGTGCCGAACCGGGTCAATGTGTTCGATGCTGACGGTAACCAGACAAGCAGTTTTGAGCGCGAGTAAGGTTCAAACCGTTCAATCAAGCCAGACAGGGCGCTTGTCCGTTGCGCCCGTGAAATTAATCATGTATTTTTTCATGAAATTTAAAGATAAGAATTTCACGAAAATACTCCCATGGACAAACAAGAAGAACTGGACGCCCTGGCGACCCTGATCCACGACCTGCGCAAGTACAAGAAACTCACCCTGGCCCAGCTGGCGCAAAAGATCGAACGCTCGGTGGGTTTCCTGTCCCAGGTCGAGCGCGGTTTGTCGCGCCCCACCGTGGCAGACCTGACTGCTATCAGCCACGCCCTCGATGTGCCCACCACTTATTTCTACAGCGTACCCAAGCCCAAGGCCGTGGATTGGGTCACGCGGCCCAACGAGCGGCGCACGGTGTACTACGCCAATGGCATTACCGACATCCTCGTCTCACCGAGCATGAACGGGGCGTTCTCGATGCTCGACAGCTGGTTGGCCCCTGGCGCCAACAGCGGTGAACAGACCATGAGCGACCGCGCCGAACAGGCCGGGTTTGTGCTTGAAGGCCACCTGACGCTATGGGTCGAAGGCGAGGCCGACGCGGTCACCCTGGGCCCCGGCGACAGCTTTCACCTGGCCAGTTTCGCCCACTGCCGCTACGGCAACCTGACTGACCTGCCGGCCCGCGTGCTGTGGGTCTACAACTGAGGCACACCAAGGAGCGTCACCCGTGAAAAGCCATTCCTCCACGTTACTGGCCGAAGTGCGGACCTTTCGCCAGAACCATCCGGATGTACGTTACGTCGACCTGATTTCCCTGGACATTCCCGGGCGGTTCTACGGCAAGCGCTACCCGGTTGAAATGTTGGAAAAAGTCGCCGCCGGCAGCCCTCTGAAACTGCCACAGAACGCCGTGCTGCTAGGCGCCCAGGGCGGTTTGTTCAAGATCGGCGACTACTGCTTCCATGACGGCGACCCGGACGCCAACCGCCGCCTGGTGCCCGGCACGCTCAAGCCGGTGAGCTGGGAGGCGCAGCCCCTGGGACAGATGCTGATCACCTCCGACGGTACCGAGGCGCCCATCGAATTCGAACCCCGCGAAGTGCTGGCCAAGGTCCTCGAACGCCTGCACGGCAAGGGTATTCACCCGGTGGTGGCGTTTGAACTGGAGTTCTACCTGTTCGACAGAAAACTCGCCGACGGCCTGCCGCAATTTGCCCGCGACCCGTTGAGCGATGACCCGGACGACCAGCCCACCCTGCATATCGAGCGGCTGTCACGGTTTGCCCCGGTGCTCGATGACATGGTGCAGACCGCCCAGGCACAGGGCATCGATATTACGGTGATCACGGCCGAGTTGGGCCCCGGCCAGTTCGAAATCAATTTCGGCCACCTCGACGATGGCCTGCGCGCCGCCGACTGGGCCGCCCTGTTCTGCCGCAGTACCCGGGGCGTGGCCCTCAAGCATGGCTATCGCGCCAGTTTCATGGCCAAGCCCTACCTGCAACATCCGGGCAGCGGCATGCATGTGCATGTCAGCCTGTACGATGGCGCCGGTAATAACCTGCTGGCGGCGCATCAGCAGCAACCGTTGCGCCACGCGGTGGCGGGTTGCCTGGAACTGCTGCCCCATTGCATGCCGATTTTCTCGCCCAACCACAACGCCTTCAGGCGCCTGGGCGGTACGGTCAACGCAGCGACCAAGGCCTGCTGGGGCTATGAAGACCGTGACGCCTGCGTGCGTATCCCCGAGTCTGATCCGCGCAACCTGCGGATCGAGCATCGCCTGGCCAGTGCCGACGCCAATCCCTACCTGGTGCTGGCGGCCATCCTGGTCGGGCTCGAACATGGCCTGGAGGCTGCGCGCGAACCCATCGCACCGTTGAACGAGGACCGTGACAGCGGCCACGACTTCCCCCTGGAAATGCTTGAGGCCGTGCGCGCCATGCAGGCACAACCGGCCCTGCGCAAGGGCCTGGGCGCGGAGTTTGTCGACGTGTATTGCGAGAACAAACGCCAGGATCACCTGGCCTTCCAGCAGGAGATCAATGCACGGGAATATCGCTGGTATCTGTAGCGACCGCCCCCCTGTAGGAGCTGGCAAGCCAGCGCCTACATTTTGATCTTCGCGGCCTTGAGCAAGGTGTTACCTTGCAAAGGTCTTATGATCGCCCTCTCCTGCGGACTGCCCATGACCGACCAAAGCCCCCCTGCCCTCAAGGAAATCTTCAACCTCGAACGCCTGCAACACATCGCCGATGAAATGCGTGCGGTGTACCCGGCGTTTGACGCCAAGGGGTTTCTCAAGCACGCCATGCAGGGTTTGGCCCAGTTGTCGGTGATGCAGCGCATGGCCCGTGTCAGCGAAAGCCTGCACGCGGTCATCCCCCTGGACTATGCGCATACCCTCAAGCATCTGTATGCCTTGGCTCCGCGCCTGAACAGCAGCTTTGTCAGCCTGTTCCTGCCGCACTTTGTGGCCAGCTACGGCCAGGATGACTTCAAGCGCTCGATGGCAGCGCTCAAGTACTTCACCACCTTTGGTTCTGCCGAGTTTGCCGTGCGGCCTTTTCTGCTCAAGGGTTTGGAACCCACGCTGCGGTGATGCAGCAGTGGTCGCTGGACGACAATGAGCACGTGCGCCGCCTCGCCAGTGAGGGCTCGCGGCCGAGGCTGCCGTGGTCGTTTCGCCTGGCCCGGGTGCAGGCCGATCCGCGCCTGTGCGCGTCGATCCTGGATAACCTCAAGGCCGACAACAGCCTGTATGTACGCAAGTCCGTGGCCAACCACCTCAACGACATCACCAAGGACCATCCGGACTGGGTGCTGGATGTTATCGAGAGTTGGTCACTGGACAACCCTCACACCGCCTGGATCGCTCGCCACGCCCTGCGCAGCCTGATCAAGCAAGGCAATACCCGCGCATTGACGATCATGGGCGCAGGCGCGCGTGCCGAAGTGAAGATCCAGCACTTGAAGGTCGAGCCCGCAGTGATTCGCCTGGGTGAGCGCATCAACCTGTCGTTTACCCTGCAATCCATGGCCAGCACCTCACAAAAACTGGTGGTGGACTACGCCATCGACTATGTAAAAAGCGCCGGCCATAGCGCCGCCAAGGTGTTCAAGCTCAAGACCTTTACCCTCGGCGCGGATGAGCGGCATACAGTTTTACGTCGCCAACACATCCGCGACATGACCACGCGCAAGCACTACCCCGGCCAGCACACCGTGCATGTACTTGTGAACGGTGAACGCCTGGCAAGCAGTGAATTTGAGCTGATCGACTGACCCTTCCCACCAAACAAAAGGCTCTATCTCGGGCCTTTCAGCGATATTTATTGTCCTACAATGCTGGTCTTTGGTGTTGCGATCCATTATCATCTGCCGCCTTCTTGGTACCCGCGAGGGTATCTGTGTCAACGTTCCACCTGAGGCGCCCATGCACTGTTTTTCGTTTTACCGCCCTTTGATTTGCGCAAGTCTGGGGCTTGTTTCGCACCACGCTTACGCCGCGCCGCAACCCATGGCCGAAGCTGCACTTGCCAACGAATCCGAGCTGCACTGCCACTTCAACCGTGACGCCAGCACCGATTGCACCACCACCTACCGCTACACCATCCTCAAGCCCAGTGGCCGGGAAATATTGTCGCAAATCGACTTCAACTATGCCGAGGGCGATGGTTTTGAAGTACTGCACGCCGAGTCCACCCAGCCCGGCGGCAAGCCGCAGCCCCTCGACGAAGCGCAGATCGATACGCGCACCGCGCCCAACCCTGACCAGGGGTTTTCCCGGCTCAAGCAAACGTCCCTGGCCTTTCCCAACCTGCGGGTCGGCACGCAAATCCGCTACACCGTGCGCGAACATCACGCCGCCAAGCCGCTGATGACCGAGTTCCACTACGCCCTGCAGTTCGGCACCAGCACTGCCCGTCGCGACCGCCTCAAGGCACGGTTCACGGCTGAACGGCCAATCGAGTGGCGCGCGGAGTTGATGGACGGTTTCACCATCACCCCCTCGGTCAATCGCAAGACCCTGGATATCGAACTGAAGGCGCCGACCTATCTCAATTACATCAACGAATCGAGTCACGCCTACCTGCGGTTGATCCCACGTATCGAAGTGGGCAGCAGCCTTGATGTGCAAAAGCATTTCGGTGGTTTTGCCCAGCGCTACAACCAGATCCTCGCGGCCAAGCTACCGGCAGGCAGTGCCGCCGCCGTGGCTACGGTGAAAGACTTGGCCCCGGCGCAACAAGTGGCCGGCCTGATGCAGCACATCAACGATCACTACCGTTACCTGGGTGACTGGCGCGCCACGGATCGCGGCTATGTGCCGTTTAACCTGGCAGAGATCGAACAGCACGGTTATGGCGACTGCAAGGACCTCGCGATCCTCCTGACCGCCATGCTCAAGGCCAGCGGGATCAAGGCCGAGACCGCCTGGGTCAGCCGTGGGGATGTGGTGGATTCACTGCTGATTCCGGGCACCGGCGCGCCCAACCACGCCATCGTGCGTGCCGAAGTAGCCGGCCAGGTGTGGTGGCTGGACCCAACCAACCCGGTGTTCGCCCCGGGCCAGGCCATGCCCGACATCCAGGATCGCTGGGTACTCGTCAACGACACCCAGGGCCAGGTACGCGAGGAACATATCCCCCTGGCGCGCCCTGAAACCAGCATCCGCCTGGACAAACAGGTGCATTACGACAAACAGGGCAACGGTGCGACCCGCGCCAGCGTCACCTTCAGCCGCCTGACACTGATGCAATTGAGCGTCGCTGACCGCGAGCAAGGCGCTACCGCCACCGACCAGAACATCTGCGACAACTTCGGCCGGGAAATCAGCGATTGCCAGGTCACCCGCCTGCCCACCGGTTTCGTGGTGCCCGACACCTACACCGTCAACGCCAGCATGACCGACCTGCGCGCCCTGGAGAAACTCGACAACGGCTACGTCTATACCGACCAATCGCTGAAAGAGAAGTGGGATGACCTGTTCAACTACCGCCGCAACGGGCAACAGGGCGACCTGTACCTGGGCAATCCGGACACTGTCGACTACACCTTTACCTTGACCGGCGGGAAGATGGACAAACCGGTGCAGGGCTGCAAGATCAGCTCGCCCTGGTATGACCTGGAGCTCGATGGCGAACCGCTCAAGGACGGCTTGCGCTATCACTATCGGCTGACCCAGAAAGTGCGCTGGTTGAGCCATGATGAAATCGTCAGTGCGCCGTTTGAAAAGATGATCAACGATGCCCGTGCGTGTGGTGAACAGGTGCATCAGACCGTGAAACTGTAGGAGCCGGCTTGCCGGCGATGAGGTCCTTGAGTCCCGCGCAAACCTATTGGACGCCATCGCCGGCAAGCCGCCCTACAGTCCGCCCAACAGCAGCCCCTGCTCCTTGGCACACAACTCCACCACGTAATCCCACAACACCCGCAACCGCACCGACTTGTGCAGTTCGCGCCGGGAACTGATCCAGTAACTGCGCTGGATGCCCTCCTGCGGCAACAACGGCACCAGGTCCGGGTCGCCTGCGGCCATAAAGCACGGCAGCACGGCAATCCCCAGGCCCGAACGCGCCGCCTGGTGCTGGGCGATCACGCTGGTGCTGTGGAACACCACCCTGGGGTTGCGGCAAAAACTGCTGAGGAGCTTGAGCTCCTGACTGAACAACAGGTCGTCGACGTAATCGATCCAGGCATGGGCAACCAGGTCTTCGCGCTTCTCGATAGGCGGCGTGCGGGCCAGGTAGCTGCGGCTGGCATAGAGCGCCAGGCGGTAGTCGGTGAGTTTGCGCGTAACCAGTTGGTCGACGCTGGGCCGCTCCAGGTGGATGCTGATCTCGGCCTCGCGGTTAAGGATGCTGACAAACCGCGGCACCGCCACCAACTCCACTTCCAACCCTGGATAACGCTCGAACAGGCCACCCATGCGCCCGGCCAGGAACATCACCCCCAGCCCTTCGGCCACTCCCAGGCGAATCTTGCCCAGGGGCGCGGCGGAATGGGTCAGTTCCTCCTCAGCCATCAGCGCGACGTTTTCCATGGCCTCGGCATGCTTGAGCAGCGCCTCACCCGACGGCGTCAGTTCATAACCCTGGGCATGCTGCACAAACAGCGCAGTGCCGAGGCTTTTCTCAATGGCCTCGATATGCCGGGCCACGGTCGCATGCGTGGTTTTCAGGCGCTGGGCAGCGGTCAGCAGGCGCCCGCTGCGCTGTAACTCAAGAAAATACCGCAGGTCATTCCAGTCGAACATGTCGCCTCCCTTCCCGGCCATGAGAACAGCGCTGTTTAAAAACGCACAGCAGCTGGGTAAAAACTAACATTTTTAAGACGAAAACTAACAACTAGGATGGAGCCAATAAGAAAAACAAGCGAGACCCAGATGACTATTGCAACTGAGCAATACGATTACGTGGTAGTAGGTGCCGGCCCTGCGGGCTGCCTGCTGGCCAATCGACTGTCTGCCAACCCCGCCCATCGCGTGCTGCTGCTCGAAGCCGGTGGCCGCGACAATTACCCCTGGATCCATATCCCCGTCGGCTACCTGTTCTGCATCGGCAACCCGCGCACCGACTGGTGCTTCAAGACCGAAGCCCAGGAAGGCCTGCAAGGCCGCGCCTTGAGCTATCCACGGGGCAAGGTGCTGGGCGGCTGCTCGTCGATCAACGGCATGATCTACATGCGTGGCCAGGCCAACGACTACGACGGCTGGGCCGCCGAAGGCAACCCGGGATGGGCCTGGGACGATGTACTGCCGCTGTTCAAGCAAAGCGAAAACCATTTTGCCGGTGCCTCGCCCCTGCATGGCGACAGCGGCGAGTGGCGCGTGGAGCAACAGCGCCTGCACTGGCCAATCCTCGACGCGTTCCGCGAAGCGGCCAAGCAAAGTGGCATCGCCAATATCGACGACTTCAACCAGGGCGATAACGAAGGCTGTGGTTACTTCCAGGTCAACCAGAAAAGCGGCGTGCGCTGGAACGCGGCCAAGGCGTTTCTCAAGCCAATTCGCCAGCGCCCCAACCTGACGGTGCTGACCGAAGTCGAGGTCGATCGTGTGTTATTGAACGACGGCCGCGCCAGTGCCGTGGTTGGCCGCCAGCATGGGCAAGCCATCACCTGGAAAGCACGCGAGGAAATCATCCTGTGCGCCGGTGCCGTGGGTTCGCCCGGCATCCTGCAACGCTCCGGCATCGGCCCTTCCAGCGTCCTCAAGCCCTTGGGCATCGAGGTGCTGCACGAGTTGCCCGGAGTCGGCGGCAACCTGCAGGACCACCTGCAACTGCGCCTGATCTACAAACTGGAAAACGCCCGCACCCTGAACCAGATCGCCGGCTCCGTATGGGGCAAGCTGGGCATGGGCCTGCAATACCTGTATGACCGCAGCGGCCCGTTGTCCATGGCCCCCAGCCAACTCGGCGCCTTTGCCCGCTCGGGGCCGGAACAGGCCACGGCCAACCTCGAATACCATGTGCAACCACTGTCACTGGAACGCTTTGGCGAGCCGCTGCACGCGTTCCCGGCGTTTACCGCGTCGGTCTGCGACTTGCGCCCACAGAGTCGTGGGCGCATTGATATCCGCTCGGCAGATCCTTCTGTGCCGCCGCTGATCCAACCCAACTACCTGAGCCATCCTGAGGATTTACGCGTGGCCGCCGCTGCCATCCGCCTGACCCGGCGCATTGTCGGCGCCCAGGCCCTGCGCCCCTTCAACCCGGTGGAATACTTGCCCGGTGAAGCCCTGCAGAGCGACGAACAATTGCAGGAAGCCGCAGCGCGGATCGGCACCACGATCTTCCATCCGGTGGGTACCTGCCGCATGGGCCACGATAAGGACGCGGTGGTCGATGCCCAGTTGCGCGTGCACGGAGTTCCCGGCCTGCGCATCGCCGATGCCTCGATCATGCCGCGCATCACCTCCGGCAACACCTGCTCACCCACACTGATGATCGCGGAAAAAGCCGCGCAACTGATCCTGTCCCCTTCAACGAGGAACCTCACCCCCCAACGAGAACAGACAACACCGGCATGACCTGTAGGAGCGAGCTTGCTCGCGAAAATCGCCAACGATAACGCGGGCATCCTGGATAAACGCGTTGCTCTCAGGCTTTTCGCGAGCAAGCATGCTCCTACAGGGTAAAAGCGGCGCTGAAGTTGGCGCCGACAGTGGAACAACAATAAATAATCACTGTGAGGGCTACCCCATGTCAGAACGTGCTCAACCCCTGGACGCCACCGTCGGCGCCACTGTCACCAGCAAAGAGTCGCAAAAGGTCATCTTCGCCTCGTCCCTGGGGACGGTGTTCGAATGGTATGACTTTTTCCTCTATGGCGCCCTCGCGGCAGTCATCAGCAAGCAGTTCTTTGCCGGGGTCAACGACACCACGGCTTTTATCTTCGCCTTGATGGCCTTTGCCGCCGGCTTTGTGGTGCGCCCCTTCGGCGCGCTGGTGTTCGGCCGCCTGGGGGACATGATCGGACGTAAATATACGTTCCTGGCCACCATCGTCCTGATGGGCGTGGCAACCTTCTGTGTGGGCCTGCTACCGACCTACGCCAGCATCGGCATCGCCGCACCGATCATCCTGGTGGTGTTGCGCATGCTCCAGGGCCTGGCCCTGGGCGGTGAATACGGCGGCGCCGCAACCTATGTGGCCGAACACGCGCCACAAGGCAAACGCGGGTTCCACACCAGCTGGATTCAGTCCACCGCAACCCTCGGCCTGCTGCTGTCACTGCTGGTGGTACTGGCCTGCCGGTATTTCACCGGCGATCAGTTTGAAGTCTGGGGCTGGCGCCTGCCGTTCCTGCTGTCGATCGTGCTGCTGGGGATTTCCACCTGGATCCGCATGAGCCTGCACGAATCCCCCGCGTTCCTGAAAATGAAAGAGGAAGGCAAGGCCAGCAAGGCGCCGATCCGCGAGTCGTTCGGCAACTGGGAAAACCTCAAGGTGGTGCTGATTGCGCTGTTCAGCATCAACGCCGGCCAGGCCGTGACCTTCTACGCCGCACAGTTCTATGTGCTGTTCTTCCTCACCCAGTTCCTGAAGATGGACCCGGCCCTGGCCAATATGCTGCTGATCATCAGCGTGGTGATTGGCGCGCCGTTCTTTATCTTCTTCGGCTGGCTGTCGGACAAGCTGGGGCGCAAGCCGGTGCTGATGGTCGGCCTGCTGCTGGCCACCGCGCTGTACTTCCCGATCTTCAAGGGCCTGGCCCACTACACCAACCCGGCGATGGACCAGGCCAGCCGCCAGGCGCCGATCACCGTGCTGGCCGACCCGGCTACCTGCACCTTCCAGTTCGACCCGGTGGGCAAGGCGCGGTTTGACAGCCCCTGCGACAAGGTCAAGACCTTCCTGGTCAAACAGGGCCTGCCCTACAGCAGCGAAGCCGCACCTACCGGCAGCGCAGTGCAGGTCAGCGTGGGCGATGTGCGCATCGACGGCTATGACGAAGACGCCCTGCGCGGCGCCGTGACCCTGGCCGGCTACCCGAAATCGGCGGACGTGGCCCAGGTCAACAAAACCATGGTGGTGGTGCTGATCGTCGCCCTGATCCTGATCGCTGCGATGTGCTACGGCCCACTCGCCGCGCTGATGGTGGAACTGTTCCCGACGCGCATCCGCTACACCTCCATGTCCCTGCCCTACCACATCGGCAACGGCTGGTTTGGCGGGTTCCTGCCAACCGTGTCGTTTGCCCTGGTGGTGTACACCGGCGATATCTTCTACGGGCTGTGGTACCCAGTGGTGATTACCGGGGTCAGCCTGATTGTCGGGCTGCTGTGCCTGAAGGAAACCAAGAACGTGGATATCGACAACAACTAAATATCCCGCAAACACTGTAGATCCCTTGTGGGAGCGGGCTTGCTCGCGATGGCGGTGGATCAGTCAATACATCTAGTGACTGACACAGCATCATCGCGGGCAAGCCCGCTCCCACATTGGTTCCCGGCGCCCACACAAATTGCTGTATATCCATCCAGATAAAGGTTGCTCAATCCCCTTCTTTTGCCCATCCTGCTTCCCATTCAACTGCGTAACGAATGGGCTGAGCATGCGGCTGTACCTCTGTGAAAAACCCTCCCAGGCCAAGGATATCGCGGCCGTGCTCGGCGCCAGGCGCCGGGGCGACGGCTGCTGGCTGGGAACCGACGTCACAGTCACCTGGTGCATCGGCCACCTGCTGGAAACCGCCCCGCCCGACGCCTACGACGCCAAGTACAAACGCTGGGTGCTGGCCGACCTGCCCATTGTCCCGGAAAAATGGAAGATGACGGTCAAGCCCAAGACCGCCAGCCAGTACAAGGCCGTCAAGCGCCTGCTGGGCGAGGCCCGGGAACTGGTGATTGCCACCGACGCCGACCGCGAAGGCGAGATGATCGCCCGGGAACTGGTCGAACATTGCCGCTATCGCGGGCCGATCCAGCGGTTGTGGTTGTCGGCGCTGGACGATGCCTCGATCCGCAAGGCGCTGGCGTCGTTGAAGCCTGGCGCAGAGACCTTCAACCTCTACCATTCGGCCCTGGGTCGCTCCCGCGCCGACTGGCTGATCGGCATGAACATGAGCCGCCTGTTTACCCTGCTCGGCCGCCAGTCCGGCTACCAGGGCGTGCTGCCGGTGGGTCGGGTGCAAACCCCGACCCTGCGCCTGGTGGTGGACCGTGACCGTAGCATTGCCGACTTTGTCCCCGTGGCGTACTGGGCCATTGATGTCGAATTGCGCCATCAGTCGATGAGCTTTATCGCGCAATGGCGCGCCGCCGACGATATCTGCGACGACCAGGGCCGCTGCCTCAACCCGCAACGCGCGCAACAGGCCGCCAGCGCGATGAGCAACGCGGCCAGCGCCCGGCTGGTGAAGTTGCGCACAGAGCGCATGCGCGAAGTGGCGCCGCTGCCCTTCGACCTGGGCACCCTGCAGGAAATCTGCTCGAAAAAACTCGGCCTCGGCGCCCAGGAAACCCTGGATATCGCCCAGTCCCTCTACGAAACCCACAAGGTCATCACCTATCCACGCAGTGACTGCGGCTATCTGCCCGTCAGCCAGCATGGCGACGCACCAAGCATTCTCGCGGCATTGGGCCGGGCCGATCCGGCGGTCAATGCGCTGATGCCGCACATCGATGCGCAACGCCGCTCCCGCGCCTGGAACGACGCCAAGGTCAGTGCCCACCACGGCATTATCCCCACTGGGGCCGGCAAGGACCTGGCACAGTTGGCCGGCAAGCACCGCGCCGTCTACACCTTGATCCGCGCCCGTTACCTGGCGCAGTTCCTGCCCAACCACGAATACGACCGCACCCAGGCGGACTTCAACTGTGCCGGCGAAGCCTTGCGCGCCGTGGGCAAAGTGGTGGTGGAGCCAGGCTGGAAGCGGGCCTTGCCCGAAGCCCTGGCGCCAAGCAAGGGTCGCGAGGCGCCGGCCCCACAACCCTTGCCACCATTGGTGCAAGGCCAGGACTACGCAGTGGCCAAGGTCAACCTCAAAGACTTGTGGACCCAGCCGCCCAAACCCTTCACCGAGGGCGACTTGATCAAGGCCATGAAAAACGTCGCCAAGCTGGTGGACGACCCGCTGCTCAAGCAGAAACTCAAGGACACCACCGGCATCGGCACCGAAGCGACACGGGCCGGGATTATCCAGGGCCTGCTGGACCGCGGTTACCTGGTAAAAAATGGCAAGGCATTGTCAGCCACACCGGCGGCCTTCAGCCTGATCGACGCGGTGCCCAGGGCCATTGCCGACCCTGGCACCACCGCCATTTGGGAACAGGCCCTGGATATGGTGCAAAGCGGTGAGATGAGCCTGGAGGAATTCGTCGCCAAACAGGCAGCCTGGATGAGTAAACAAGTGGCGCGCTGCAATGGCCTGCAAATGACCATCAGCGGCCCGGCCAGCCCGGCAGGTCGTGCTGCCACGCCCTGGAAAAACAAACGCAAGCCGGCCAAGCGCAAGACTGGCACCAGCCCGAAACGGGCGGCAAAACCGGCAAGCAAGGGCTAATTGGGTGAAAAAATCCATAAAATGACGCTTTTTGACGGGATATACGCCGCTTTGGGTCTTGCTCCAGCGCCTGCGGTCTAGGATTCTGTAGGCACAGCCCTAATAACAACACCAGAGTGGCCGCCATGAAAACCGTCGCACAGTTGCTCAAGTCCAAGGACCAGAAGAATCAGGAAGTGCATACCATCCAGTGGAATCACACCGTGTTTGAAGCGCTGGTGGTGATGGCAGCGAAGAACGTCGGCGCTTTGCCGGTGGTCAAGGACAACAAAGTCGTCGGCATCATCAGTGAGCGCGACTACGCGCGCAAACTGATTCTCCACGGACTGTCCTCGACGAGCACACAGGTACACCAAGTGATGAGCTCACCGGCGATCACCGTGGACACCCACAAAAGCGTCGAAGACTGCATGGGCATCATGACCGACGGCCACCTGCGTCATCTGCCGGTGGTGGAAGACGGAGAACTGCTGGGCCTGCTGTCCATCGGTGACTTGGTCAAGGAAGCCATCGCTGAGCAGGCGGCCCTGATCCAGCAACTGGAGCAATACATCCGCGGCGAATGACCCTACTCTCGACACCACCACGCCCCCGGTGAGAACTGGCTTATGTAGGAGCTGGCTTGCCTGCGATGGCATCACCTCGGTGTAACTGATGCACCGAGGCGCCTGCATCGCAGGCAAGCCAGCTCCTACATGGATCACTGCTGAACCCGGCCTTGCATGCGACCCACCGGCACAAAAAGTGACGCACAAGTCACCTTTCCCCGCATCCTCCCCTGCACAAAAAAAATTATGTAGTGAGTAAAAATAATCACTACATAACCGTTGACGTAACCATTTTGACCTTGCATGATTCAGACGTCTCCCGGATCGGGAGCGTTGGCAACAAGCGTTTTGAACAGGCTCGTCTGACCGCCGAGCTGTTTTTCCGGATGTGCACTGCCCACAAGGCAGATTGATGAAGCTGACCGGCCCGCAAGGATCGGTACAAGAAGCTCAAATGCTGCTTGTCTTCGTTATGAAACCATTGCGTAGCAGGTCATCAGCAACACTACATGCATCAGGTTCAAGACCCTGCCCGTATTCGGCAGACCGTTACTGACGCCCGGTTTTCGGAACCGGAGACAACTTAAAAGTGTATTAACGAATCAACTGAAGATCGCCAACTGGTCAAGGGGCTTACACATGAATCTGAACAACCAACCAACTATCGACGAATTGGCTGAGATGTTCGCAGCGCAGAAAGACACACTCGACGACCATATCCTGTGGATTGGAAAATCGGGCGAAGTGCAAATTGACTGCCTGGCGCCCCATACCGAAGAAGCCGAGTTCGACCGTAATAACCGCGAACTGGCGGCGCGCCTGAAGATGTACCGCCGCGGCCAGGGTTATGTCGGCAAGAAAGCGGCAGCCGATCGCAACTTTATCGAGCAAGTGTTCGATACACTTAACAATGCCTGGGAGTCTTTCAAGGACAACTCGCAAGTTAAAGTAATCGACCGCTACTACTAAGAATAACGCTACCTTTGTGGGAGCTGGCTTGCCGGCTCCCACATTTGTTTATGTGCAACTTCAACTGTTGGGGTAATGCCCCTTCCCCGCCTCAGCCAGAAAGATATCGAACAGTGCCTGCGCCGCCGCCGACAGCTCATGCCCCGGCTTGGTCAGCACACCAATCGGCCGCTCGATCACCGGCCCGGTCAAGGTGATGCAATGAGCGCCCGCCTCCTCCATCTGCTGCGCGCATAACGCCGGCACCGCGCTGACCCCCAAGCCATTGGCAACCATCTTGCCCACTGTGGCCAGTTGATGACTTTCGAGGGCCACGGGTAACTTCATTTGCAAGGCACCGAGGTGTTCTTCCAGCATCACCCGCACAGTGGAAGGCCGCTGCAGGGTGATAAAAGGTTGCACCAGCAGGGTTTTCCAATCGATCTCGGCCATTTGCGCCAATGGCGAATCGCCGGGCACGACGGCGATAAAGCGGTCCAGGTACAGCGGGGTGAATGCCAGCGACGACCCCGGCGCCGGTTCGAACGCTACCCCCAACTCCACCTGGCGATCACGGACCATTTCCAGCACTTGTTCGTTGATCAGGTCATGCACCGTCACGTTGACCTGAGGAAAGCACGCGCGAAAGATCTTCAAGATCGGCGGCAGCAGGTTGCCGGCAAACGACGGCATCGCCGCCACCGTTACCCGCCCACGTTGCAGGGTAAAACGCTGGCGCAATTCATCTTCGGCATTGTCCCAATCGGCAATCAGACGACGCGCAAGCGGCAACAAGGATTCACCTTCAGGGGTCAGTGCCACGTTACGGGTATTGCGGCTGAAAAGGCGCCCGCCCAAGCCCTCTTCCAGGCCCTTGATGGTCAGGCTCAGGGCCGACTGGGACAAATGCAGGCGCTCACAGGCGGCGGCAAAACTCAGGCTTTGGGCCACGGCAAGGAAGGCCCGCATCTGTTTAACTGTCATGACGCTGCTCCAACGCATGGGTAATTGTGCTGTTTTTTAAATCAATCAACCTTAAAAAACAACTTAACAAATCAATCCGTCGGCGCAACACTCGGTTCACTGGCTGGACCACAAACAATAAAAGAGGTGCATATGGCAGGTTTCGATAAACGCGTGGCGTCCTATGAAGAAGCGCTGGCAGGCCTGGAAGATGGCATGACCGTACTCTCCGGTGGTTTTGGCCTGTGTGGCATCCCGGAAAATCTCATCGCCGAAATCAAGCGCAAAGGCACCCGCGACCTGACGGTGGTTTCCAACAATTGCGGCGTCGACGGTTTCGGCCTGGGCGTGTTGCTGGAAGAAAAACAGATCAGTAAGGTCATCGCCTCCTACGTCGGTGAAAACGCCCTGTTCGAGAAGCAACTGCTCAGCGGCGAAATCGAAGTGGTGTTGACGCCCCAAGGCACCCTGGCGGAAAAAATGCGCGCAGGCGGCGCCGGCATCCCGGCCTTCTTTACCGCCACCGGCGTCGGTACCCCGGTCGCCGAAGGCAAGGAAACCCGTGAATTCAACGGTCGCCCGTATCTGATGGAAGAATCCATTACCGGCGACTTCGCCATCGTCAAAGGTTGGAAAGCCGACCATTTCGGCAACGTGATCTACCGCCACACGGCGCAAAACTTCAACCCGCTGGCGGCCACCGCCGGCAAGATCACCGTGGTTGAAGTCGAGGAAATCGTCGAACCGGGCGAGTTGGACCCGGCGCAGATCCACACCCCTGGCATCTACGTCGACCGGATCATCTGCGGCACATTCGAGAAGCGCATCGAACAGCGCACCGTCCGCAAGTAATCCTCTAGCCCGAATAATAAGGACACATAAAATGGCTCTTACCCGCGAACAAATGGCTCAACGCGTCGCCCGCGAAATGCAGGACGGCTTCTACGTCAACCTCGGCATCGGCATCCCGACCCTGGTGGCCAACTACATCCCCGACGGCATGGAAGTGATGCTGCAGTCGGAAAACGGCCTGCTGGGCATGGGTCCGTTTCCTACCGAAGACACCATCGACGCCGACATGATCAACGCCGGCAAGCAGACCGTTACCGCACGCATCGGCGCCTCGATTTTCTCTTCCGCCGAATCCTTCGCCATGATTCGTGGCGGGCATGTCGACCTCACGGTACTCGGCGCCTTTGAGGTGGATGTACATGGCAACATCGCGTCCTGGATGATCCCAGGCAAGCTGGTCAAGGGCATGGGCGGCGCCATGGACCTGGTGGCCGGCGCAGAAAACATCATCGTGATCATGACCCACGCCTCCAAGGACGGTGAGTCCAAGTTGCTCAGCCAATGCAGCCTGCCGCTGACCGGTGCCAACTGCATCAAGCGCGTGCTGACGGACCTGGCCTACCTGGAAATCGAAAATGGCGCTTTTGTCCTCAAGGAACGCGCACCTGGCGTCAGCGTTGAAGAGATTGTCAGCAAGACCGCCGGTAAACTGATCGTCCCGGACCACGTTCCAGAAATGCATTTCCAGTGAGGACAGATTCCATGCAAGACGTCGTGATTGTTGCTGCCACCCGCACCGCCGTGGGCAGCTTCCAAGGTGCCCTGGCGAGCATCCCGGCACCGGAACTGGGCGCTGCGGTGATCCGCCGCCTGCTGGAGCAGACGGGTCTCGATCCTGCGCAAGTGGATGAAGTGATCCTCGGCCAGGTGCTGACCGCAGGCAGTGGCCAGAACCCGGCGCGCCAGGCGTCGATCCTCGCCGGCCTGCCGCATGCGGTGCCGAGCCTGACCTTGAACAAGGTCTGCGGCTCGGGCCTCAAGGCCCTGCACCTGGGCGCGCAAGCCATCCGCTGCGGTGACGCCGAGGTGATCATCGCTGGCGGCATGGAGAACATGAGCCTGGCCCCCTACGTACTGCCATCCGCCCGCACCGGCCTGCGCATGGGCCACGCGAAGATGGTCGACAGCATGATCACCGACGGCCTGTGGGATGCGTTCAACGACTACCACATGGGTATCACTGCGGAAAACCTGGTGGACAAATACGGTATCAGCCGTGAAGCCCAGGACGCGTTCGCCGCCGCCTCCCAGCAAAAAGCCGTCGCCGCGATTGAAGCCGGGCGCTTTGCCGACGAGATAACGCCGATCCTGATTCCCCAGCGCAAAGGCGACCCGATTGCCTTTGCCGTGGACGAGCAACCCCGTGCCGGCACCACCGCCGAATCCCTGGGCAAGCTCAAGCCAGCCTTCAAGAAAGACGGCAGCGTCACCGCCGGCAACGCGTCGAGCCTCAATGACGGCGCCGCTGCGGTGCTGCTGATGAGCGCCGACAAAGCCAAGGCCCTCGGCCTGCCGGTCCTGGCGCGTATTGCCAGCTACGCCAACGCAGGTGTCGACCCGGCAATCATGGGCATTGGCCCGGTGTCTGCGACCCGCCGTTGCCTGGACAAGGCCGGCTGGCAACTGGCCGACCTGGACCTGATCGAAGCCAACGAAGCGTTTGCCGCACAGGCACTGGCGGTGGGCAAGGAACTGGAGTGGGATGCGAGCAAGGTCAACGTCAACGGCGGCGCGATTGCCATCGGCCACCCGATTGGCGCTTCAGGCTGCCGCGTGCTGGTGACCCTGCTGCATGAAATGATCAAGCGCGATGCCAAGAAAGGCTTGGCCACCTTGTGCATCGGCGGCGGTCAGGGCGTGGCACTGGCCCTTGAGCGCGACTGATTCAACGAGCAACATGAAAGAGGCCCGGTTCCACGAAAACCGGGCCTTTTTTTGCCTATCTGATTTGCGAACGTCCTTCAATGTAGGAGCTGGCAAGCCAGCGCCTACAATAGATCGCCATCGTCAGCCAGGTTGGGGTACGGCGAAGACCGCATTGGCCCGCACCACGACCTTTTCTCCCACCTGCAAACTGACCGTGGCAAACGCCATCTGCCGCCCGCGCTTGTGATGCTCCAAGTGCACCTCGATCCACTCCCCTACCTGTACCGCCCCCAGATAATCGAGGGTCATGCTCGCGGTAATCAACGGCAACGGCGGGTCGCTGGAAAACGCCATGGCGTAACCCATGCCAACATCCGCCAGGGTCGCAAGCACGCCACCGTGGACCGTGCCGCGTCCGTTGGCATGGCGATTGTCGGCGCGCAGCCCCAGTTGCAAGTGCAGGCCTTCGCCACGGCAATACACCGGACCAAGCAAGTCCAGGAGCGGGCTGCTGCGGGGCAATGGGATAAAACCTTCAGGAATAACAGTCATGGTCGGATCGTCCTTGTGTGCAGACACAAGGTTTAACCCTGGGCGCGCGTTGCAGCCATCAAGATCAATGCGGCAAATCTGTGGCGATAAGCCTACGCCCGCTTTGCGTTCGCCGGGCAAACCCGCTTTAATCGCCGCGCACTTTATCCCGCACACTTGAAGGAACTGTAATGCGCCATCTGGAAGGCAGATTCACTGCACTGTTGTTATTGACTGGCCTGCTGCTCGGCGGCTGCTCGCCCAAGGAGTACTCCGAGGCCACGGCCATCAGTGGCGAACAGGGCCGGGCCGGCGCGCTGCTGGCCTATGAGCATGAGTTGAGCCTGGCGATGCCAGTAGCCCTGCTGGCACTGCGCATGCAGGCCACTCGCCAAGCCTGTGAGTCGGCGCAGTTCGGCGCTTGCAATATCCTGCGTATCGAAGAGAACAGCGACGGCGGCATGATCGTGCTACGCATTGTTCCAAACGGTGTCGAGCCGTTGGTGAGCATGGCGGCCGAGGGCGGTCAACTGGGCCAGCGTATCACCAGCGCCGAGGACCTGGCCGACGCCGTGGCCGATGTGCGCCGTCGCCAGGAACGCTTGCAGGCCCAGCAAAAACGCCTGGATGAACTGGCTGCGCGCAAGGACATCACCGTGGGCGATCTGATCACCCTCAGCAAGGAACAGGCCGCCATCGAAAACGAGCTGCAGGAACTGGCACAGATCGCCGCCGGCCAACAGCGGCGCCTGGACACCAACCGCGTGACCCTGAACTTCCAACCCTCAGACGGCGAACATCAGCAATCGCGCTTTGCCAGGATGTTCGGCAACCTGGGCGACAACCTGGTCGATGGCACCGCCGATGCCCTGGAGCGCTCCAGCTATGTGCTGCCGTTTGTGATCCTCGCGTTCCCGGTGTTGTGGCTGTGGGTCTGGTTGTGGCGCAAGCTGGTCAAGCGTCGCCCCTGACCTCAGCGCTTGATGCAGCGCTGGTAACGCTCATCCACGCGCTGGGCGAACCAGGCCGTGGTGAGGTTGCGGGTGATCTTCGGGCTTTTGAGCACAATACCCGGCAGGATCGCCCGCGGCAGCGGTTTGCCTTCGGCTTTCTCGGCCAGGGCAAACACCCGCTGGTACAGGGTGGTCTCTTCAAAATCCAGGCGATCGCCCTGCTCTAGCTGGCTGCGAATGCTCGGGTTGCGCATGTCCAGCTTCTTGCCCAATGAACGCACCGCCAGCTCCGTGGTGCCGGGCATGATGGAGCCATGCAGGATCAGATCCCCATCCAGCGCCAGACGCGTGCCCGAGGCGCGGCTGACGGCAGCCTGGAACGCCGCATTGCGACTGGCGTACCAACCGGCGTTGAAATCCGCAAAACGGTACAGCGGCTGGCTGTAGTTCACCGGGTAGCCGAGCAAATGGGCGATGCCGAAGTACATGCCACCCCGTCGGGTAAACACTTCCCGGCGAATGCTGCCGTCCACGGTGTAGGGATAGCCCCTGGCCTGTTTCTCGGCAAAGGCAATGCTCACCTGCATCGGGCCTGCGGTATGCACGGGGTTGAAACTGCCAAACAAAGTGCGCCCCAACGGCACAGTGCCAATGAAATCATCAAAGATACCACTCAGGTCTTTTTCGGTACGCGCAGCGCTCAGGCGCTCGGCGTAGGACTTGCCCGTGGGCGAACGCAGTTGCAACGCGGTACGCACCAGCACGGCCGGCACATGCACTTTGCCTGCACGACGGAGGATTTCATCCTGGGCGATCTTGCCCATGTTCGGCACCGGCGGGTCGACCTGGTAGGTGGACTCCTGCTCGGTCACGGCCAGTACCGCGCAGATATTCTCGGTGCTGGGGTAGATGTCCTGGCTGTCGAAGGCGGTGTAGATATCCTGGGCCCAACCGGCGCGATCCGACACCTTGGCCGGCATCAGCCGCACGATCTGCGCCTTGACCTCGGCCTCACTGCGCTCGGGCTGTTGCTGGCTGCGTTGGGTTGAACAGCCGGCCATGACCAACAAGGCGGCCAGGCAGAGAATCAGCCGGGATGAAAGCATGCGAGGGTGTCCTGTAAGCCGATGAAAGCACCCACTATCTCACAAACCCACACCCACCCCTGTAGGAGCCGGCTTGCCGGCGAAGAACGTCAACGGTAACGCGTACCACCTGAATGAACGCGTTGTTTGTGAGTTTTTCGCCGGCAAGCCGGCTCCTACAGGGGTGTAGCGTCAGGATCAGATCCCGGAAAGCGCCAGGTCCATCGCAAAGTAGGTGAAGATCAAGTCCGCACCGGCACGCTTGATCGAGCCCAGGGTCTCACGCACCACCCGTGCTTCATCAATGGCCCCTGCCTGGGCACCGAACTTGATCATCGCGTATTCGCCACTGACCTGGTAGGCCGCCACGGGCAAGCGCGAGGCTTCACGGATATCGCGGATGATGTCCAGGTAGGCGCCGGCCGGCTTGACCATCAGGCAGTCGGCACCTTCCTGCTCGTCGAGCAGGGATTCGCGCACGGCTTCGCGGCGGTTCATCGGGTTCATCTGGTAGCTTTTGCGATCGCCCTTCAGCGCACTGCCGCCCGCCTCGCGGAACGGGCCATACAGGGCCGAAGCGAATTTGGTGGAATAGGCCATGATCGGGATATGGTTGAAACCGGCCGCATCCAGGGCCCGGCGAATAGCCTGGACCTGGCCGTCCATCGCCGCCGACGGCGCGATCACATCGGCACCGGCGCGGGCGGCCGCCACTGCTTGCTTGCCCAGGTTGGCCAGGGTGCGGTCGTTGTCCACTTCATTACCGTGCATCACGCCGCAATGGCCGTGATCGGTGTATTCGCAGAAGCAGGTGTCGGACATCACGATCATCTCCGGCACCGCGTCCTTGCAGATCGCCGACATGCGCGACACCAGCCCACGCTCGTTCCAGGTGTCGCTGCCGCTGGCGTCCAGGTGATGAGACACGCCAAACGTCATCACCGACTTGATCCCGGCGCGGGCAAAGCGCTCGATTTCACTGGCCAGTTTCGATTCAGGGATGCGCATCACACCGGGCATGCTGGTAATCGGTACGAAATCGTCGATTTCTTCTTCGACAAAAATCGGCAACACCAGGTCATTGAGGGTGAATTCGGTTTCCTGGAACAGGCTGCGTAACTCGGGGGAACGACGTAGGCGGCGAGGACGGGTTTCGGGGAACTGGCTGGACATGAATGCTCCTGAAAAAAACAGGCGAAAAAACCTAGGGGCGAAAGCTTATGCCCTACGCACCCATCAGAACAAACGCTGGGGAACAACAGTTTATTCCCCTGGCGGTAACAATTGCATTGACCTACAGCCGTAGACAGCCCTCTATGCAGAGCGTCACGGCACCACCGATCCAGACTTCATCACCTTGCCGGGCGACACGGATTCGCCCTACACGCCCCATGGTAGTGCCCTGGCTGACCACATACGCATCGGGCGCCAAGCCTTCGCCCAGCAACCACTGCGCCAGGCCGGCATTCAGGCTGCCAGTGGCCGGATCTTCCGGCGCCCCATCACCAGCAATGAACGCCCGCACCTCAAACTGCGCATCAACCTCATCGCGGGCAGGATCACACGGGGCAATCACGCCCACCGCCAGCCCCAGCAACTTTGAATAGTCCGGCTGCAAGGCCAGTACCGCCTGCCGATCAGTCAACATCAGGGCCAGCCAGCCCGCGCCGTTATCGACCCATTGGCTGCGAAGGATCGCCTCGGGCTCAAGGTTCAGGGCCAGGCGTACACGCTCCAGCAACTCAACATCCAACGGGCCCGAACGGATCAAGGGTGGGGCGATAAACGCCAACTCGTCACCCTCGCGGCGGATGCGCACCAGGCCGATCTCGCATTCCTGGATGATCTCGCTGCCCCGGGGCACACCACCGGCTTGCAGCCATGCCTGGCAACTGCCCAGGGTCGGATGGCCGGCGAAGGGCAGTTCCTGCACAGTGGTAAAAATCCGCACTCGGTAATCGGCACGTGGGTCCCGGGGCTGGAGCAGGAAGGTGGTTTCGCTGAGGTTGGTCCATTGGGCAAAGTCGGCCATCTGCTGGTCGCTGAGGCTATCGGCGCCCAGCACTACAGCCAGTGGGTTGCCCTTGAGTGCGACCCTGCTGAACACGTCCAGTTGCTTGAAATCGAAAGTCGGCATGGGTCAGCTCGGAATATTCAGGCCACGGATCACCGCTGGCCGGGCGACAAAGCCATCCAACGCCCGCAGTACATTAGGGAAGTCGGTAATGCCCACCAGATCGCCCGACTCATAGAAACCAATCAGGTTGCGGATCCAGGGGAAGGTAGCAATATCGGCAATGCTGTACTCGTCGCCCATGATCCAGGTACGGCCCAGCAGGTGCTTTTCCAGCACGCCGAGCAGGCGCCGGGCTTCAGCGGCGTAGCGGTCGCGGGGGCGTTTGTCTTCGTAGGCCTTGCCGGCGAACTTATTGAAGAAACCGACCTGGCCGAACATCGGCCCGATCCCGGCCATCTGGAACATCAGCCATTGCAGGGTTTCATAGCGCGCAGCGGGGGCCTGGGGCAGCAGTTGGCCAGTTTTTTCAGCCAGGTAGATCAGGATCGCACCCGACTCGAACAACGCCAGCGGTTCGCCGCCCGGGCCATTGGGGTCGATGATCGCCGGGATCTTGTTGTTGGGGTTCAGGGACAGGAACTCCGGGGAAAGCTGGTCCTGGGTGTCGAAGCTGACCTTGTGCGCCTCATACGCCAGGCCCACCTCTTCGAGCATGATCGATACCTTGACGCCATTGGGGGTCGCCAGCGAGTACAACTGCAAACGCTCGGGATGCTGGGCTGGCCATTTGGTAATAATCGGAAACGCTGCGAGTGAAATCATCGATATACCCCAAGCTGAGAAAAACCCATGATAGCCATCTAGCGGCCAGGCTGCATTGGTCTTCAATCCGCAACATCGGCGCGCTAATCTCGGATTTCAGCGAACCAAAACGCTATGGCGCACTCTTAGAAGCGCTTGAACGGTTGAATGGAGGCATACCGCCATACTCATGGAAAACCGCACGATGCTTGGAGCGTCGCTGTGGCTGGGCCTTGCGGTCTTGATCCGAAGCACTGAAGACTCGAAACCTCATGACAATCAAGCCTCTGTGCCTTGGTAAACGCTTTAAACGATATGCTTACTACCTGCTACCGATGTTCTTCGTAGGCGGCGCCTTGATGCTGGCCTTCGAAGCTCGCGAAAGCAGTGCCGAGCCGAAGAACGGCGTACAGACCCTGGTCTTCCTGCGCCATGGCGAAAAACCCGCCGGCGGCCTGGGCCAGCTCAATTGCCAGGGCCTCAACCGCGCGATGAACCTGGCCACGGTGCTGCCGGAAAAATTCGGCGCCGCCGATTTCGTGTTCGCCGCCAATCCGACGCGCAATGTCGAGGAAGGCGAGTTCGACAATTCCTACAGCTATATTCGTCCATTGATGACCATCAGCCCCAGCGCGATCAAACTTGGGCTACCAGTCAACATCGAGTTTTCGGCCAACGATACCAGCGACCTGGCTGACGAATTGATGGAAGACAAATACCACAACTCCACCATCTACACGGCCTGGTCCCACGGCTACCTGCCGGAGTTGATCAATAAGGTGGCGAGCGAAGCGGTCGGTGAGAAATACACCATCACCGAAGACTGGTCCGGCGGTGACTTCGACACGTTGTACGTGCTGACCCTGACCTGGCACAACGGCAAGGCCAGCCTGCTCAGCCGCAACTACAAGCAAGGGCTGGATAACGGCTTGCACACGTGCCCGGATGCGACGCACGTAAACAACGCCGATGCATGACCTTGCCGGCGATCGCGTCCCGTCTGACAGGCCGCTATCGCCACCAAGCTGGCTCCTACAAGGTTCATGACCGCGTATGATGCGTCGCTATCGACTTATCTGCGGATCTTGACCATGTCTAACCTCACCTCTGCCAGCCCTGCACGCGGCTGGTCCTTCTGGTGGAAACCGGCGCTGTTCCTGTTGGTGGCCTGCGTCGGCCTGTATTACGTGAAGTGGTCGCCCTACTACTTCAAGGCCTTCGTCGCGGCCGACAGCCATAGCATCGGTAACTCGATTCTCAATGACCAGCAAGGCTCGCCATTGGCGGCGGCCCTGGCCTATGCCCAGGTGTATTTCCTCGCGATCTGGAAAGCCGCCGTGCTGGCGGTGATTCTCGGCTCGTTGCTGCAGGTCTTGATTCCACGGGACTGGCTGTTGCGCTTGTTCGGCCGCGCCGGGCTTGGCTCCACGGTACGCGGCGGGCTGTTCGCCCTGCCGGGCATGATGTGCAGTTGCTGCGCCGCGCCAGTGGCGGCCGGCATGCGCCGCCAACAGGTTTCGGTGGGGGCCGCGCTGGCGTTCTGGATGGCCAACCCGGTGCTCAACCCGGCCACGCTGGTGTTCATGGGCTTTGTCCTGGGCTGGGACTTTGCCGCGCTGCGGCTGGTGGCCGGGATCGTGCTGGTGATCGGGGTAGCGTTGATCGCCCAACGTATCGCTCGTCCTGAGCAAGTGCCACAGGTGGCGCTGGAGGCCGTGGCCGACGTCAGTGGCACCGAGACCCAGCCGTTCCTCAGCCGCTGGTTGCGCACCCTGTGGCAGTTGTTCTGGAGCACCATCCCGGTGTACATCCTGGCGGTGTTGCTGCTGGGCGCGGCGCGGGTGTGGCTGTTTCCCCATGTGGATGGCGCAATGGCCGACAGCTTGCTGTGGCTGGTGCCGCTGGCGATTGTCGGCACCTTGTTTGTGATCCCGACGGCGGCGGAAATCCCGATTGTGCAAACCATGATGGCCCTCGGGCTGGGGACCGGGCCGGCGGTGGCACTGTTGATGACCCTGCCGAGCGTGAGCCTGCCGTCACTGTTGATGCTGCGCAAGGATTTCGATGCGCGGGTGCTGGTGACGGTGGCTGGGCTGACCATGCTGATGGGGGTGGTGTGTGGGTTGGTCGCGGTGGTGGTTCTTTAGTGACTCAGTGAATGTTGGGGCACCCCCACATGTTTGACCGCATGCACTGCAAGATCAGTGACCTGACGCCGCCGGCCCCGCCTTCGCGGTAAACGGCGGTTTGGCCAGCCACACCAGCAGGATCAAGCCCATGAACATCCACCCCAGCAACGTGAAGTAATCCACGGTGGACATCATATAGGCCTGGCTGGTGAGGACCTGGTCCAGTTGCGCATAGGCCTTGTGCCCGGCACCGCCCAGGGCATTGAGCGCATCCCGCGTGGCGGAGTCATAGGTGCTCATGCTCTCACTCATGTAGGCATGATGCTGATCGGCCCGGCGAATCCAGATCCAGGTGGTCAGCGACGCCGCAAAGCTGCCGCCCAGGGTCCGCAGGAATGTCGCCAGGCCTGCGCCGTCGGCGATCTGGTGGGGTGGCAGGTCAGACATCAGGATGCTCAAGGTCGGCATAAAGAACAGTGCCACACCGATGCCCATGAACAGTTGCACCATGGCGATGTGCTGGAAGTCCACTTCATTGGTGAACCCGGCGCGCATAAAGCAGCTCAGGCCAATCGCCAGGAATGCCAGGCCGGCCAGCAGGCGCAGGTCGAACTTGTGCGCGTATTTGCCGACAAACGGTGACATCAACACCGGCAGAATCCCGATCGGCGCCACGGCCAACCCGGCCCAGGTCGCGGTGTAGCCCATCTGCGTCTGCAGCCACTGCGGCAGGATCAGGTTGATGCCAAAAAACCCGGCGTAGCCCAGCACCAGCACAATAGTGCCAATGCGAAAATTGCGGTGGGCAAACAGCCGCAAGTTGACCACCGGGTGTTTATCGGTCATTTCCCAGATCACGAACACCGCCAGGGCGATCACCGAGATGGCCGCGCCGATGATGATGAAGTTGGACTCGAACCAGTCCAGGTCGTTGCCCTTGTCGAGGATGATCTGCAAGGCCCCGACCCCGACGATCAGGCTCAACAACCCGACGTAATCCATCGGTTGATGGCTGGTCACCACCGGGCGCTTCTTGAGCTGGGAGCGCACCACCATCACCGCAAAAATCCCGATGGGCACGTTGATAAAGAAGATCCACGGCCAGCTGTAGCTGTCGGTGATCCAGCCACCGAGAATGGGACCTGCAATCGGTGCCACCACCGTGACCATCGCCAGCAACGCCAGGGCCATGCCGCGCCTGGCGGGCGGATACACCGCAATCAGCAGGGTCTGGGTCATCGGGTACAACGGCCCCGCCACCAGGCCTTGCAGCACCCGAAACCCGATGAGCTCGGGCATCGAGGTGGAGACACCACACAGGAACGAGGCCAGCACAAACAGGAGGGTGGCCCACAAAAACAACTTCACTTCGCCAAAGCGCCGGCTCAACCAGCCGGTCAGCGGCAAGGCAATCGCATTGCTCACCGCAAACGAGGTGATGACCCAGGTGCCCTGCTCCGAACTCACCCCCAGGTTGCCGGAAATGGTCGGCAACGCCACGTTGGCGATGGTGGTGTCGAGCACCTGCATGAAGGTCGCCAGGGACAGGCCAATGGTGGCCATCAGCAAGCTGGGCGGTGTGAAGGAGGCGTTATCGCTCATTAGCGTTGCGCTGCCTTGGGCACGGCCACGCTGTTGTCATGGATCAGTTGGGTGATCATCGCGTCGGCTTCGCTCAACTGGCGGTCGTACACATTGGTGCTGAACGAGGCTTTTTGCGGCGGCTGTTGCGCCAGCACCGGGCCGCTCTGGTCGTGCAGATTGACCTCCACCTGGGTCGACAAACCCACCCGCAATGGGTGTTTGGCCAGCTCCTCGGCATTGATATGAATGCGCACCGGCACCCGCTGCACAATCTTGATCCAGTTACCGGTGGCGTTCTGCGCCGGCAGCAAGGCAAAGGCGCTGCCGGTTCCGGCGCCGAGGCTGTCGACGGTGCCGCTGTACTTCACATCACTGCCGTAGAGATCGGCCTCGATGTCTACCGGCTGGCCAATGCGCATATTGCGCAGTTGGGTTTCCTTGAAGTTGGCGTCGATCCACAGTTGGTCCAGGGGAATCACCGCCATCAATGCGGTGCCCGGTTCGACACGCTGACCCAGTTGCACGGTGCGCTTGGCGACGTAGCCGGTGACCGGTGCGATCAGGGTACTGCGCGCATTGGCCAGATAGGCCTGGCGTAATTGCGCAGCGGCGGCCTGCACATCCGGGTGGGACGAAATCACCGTGTCATCCACCAGCGCGGTGGAGGTGTTGAGTTGCTGTTGCAGGTTGGCCAGGGAGTTGCTCGCCGCGCTCAGGGCGTCGCGGGCATGGGACAGTTCTTCCAGGGAAATCGCGCCACCCTGGGCAAGGATTCTGCGGCGGTTGAAGTTGTCCTGGGCGGTTTGCACCTGGGCTTTTTGCGCCAGTACCTGAGCCTTCATGCCATCGACATTGCTGTACAAGCCACGCACCTGGCGCACCGTACGCGCCAGGTTGGCCTGGGCGCTTTGCAGGCCGACGGCGGCATCGTTGGGATCGAAGTTGATCAGCACCTGGCCTTCATGCACCAGGTCGCCATCATCGGCACCAATGCTGACCACGGTACCGGTGACCAGCGGGGTGATTTCCACCACATTGCCGTTGACGTAGGCGTCATCAGTGCTTTCGCTCCAACGGCCATACAGTTCGTGCCAACCCCACACACCGACGATGCCGAGGACCACGATCAGGGTCAGGCCCAGCAGCATGATTTTGCGTTTGCGCGGGTTGCTGTCGTTGGGTTGGGGTTCAGCGGTGTTGTTTGCTTGGGCAGTCGCCATGACAAGTACCTTGGGTTAATCAGTACGCCCTACGCGCTGCAGCGTGATGGGATCACCTGCCGCGATAAGGATTTTCTTGAGGATGCGTTCCAGGGTCTGCAACTCGCCGGGCTCCAGCACGCCGGCCAACTGGTTCAGGGCCTGGGCGCCGATCTGCGGCAACAGGTCTGCCAGGCGCTGGCCTTCAGCAGTGAGCACAAGCTGCACCTGGCGCCGATCCTGTTCGGAACGCTTGCGCGCCAGCAGGTCCTTTTGCTCCAGGCGGTCGAGCATGCGGGTCATCGAGCCACTGTCCAGGGACAGGTTGCGGCACAGTTCTGCCGGGGTATCGACGCCGAACTGGGCCATGATGATCAACACCTTGAACTGCGCGGCGGTGATGCCGTGGGGTTCCATGTGGGTATCGATGATGCGGTCCTTGAGGATCGCGGCGCGGCCCAGCAACAGGCCGAGGTGGCAGTTGTGGAAGTTTTTCGGGGTGAAGTGATCCATCGGCAAGTCACCTTATTACTGCCTAGGCAGCGAATATGTGACTAAATATTACTGCCTAGGCAGTGAATGTCAAACAAAATGCTTAGCTTGCTTGGCAATTGACTACTCAACGGTATGTTCTAAGGATCACCTGATAGGCAGCAGCGGATGGCGTGATTACCGTGTAGCCCTCCTTTGCCAGCACGTATAGCCCCTCATGCAGCGTTCAACACTTCCGCGCCCCTTGCTCACCTTCATCGTCATGATGACGCTGGCTTGCTCCTCAGTCGCCATGGCGGGCAGTTGCACGGCCACCGATTCCGTCACGCAAACCCTCAACTTCGGCGCCAGCCTGGCCAGCGCCGGCCTGACGATACCCGCCGATACTCCCAATGGCACCGTGGTCTACCAAGACACTCTGTCCGCAAGCGCTCACCTCTGGAGATGCACGGCAACCTCGCAGTACGGCGTACTCCTCAATCCGTCGCACGGGACGATCACTGGCAGGGAATCGATCTTCCCCCTGGGCAAAAGCGGGCTCTCCTACCGTATCTGGATGGATTCGTTAAACCGCTACGAACTCTCCTTGCAGCCAATCCCCTCAAACGCCAACTACGGGATCAGTGCAGGGTCGGTGCGCCTGGAAATCATCAAGACTGGCGAACTGACGGATAAAGTCAGGATCAGTGCAGGCCTCCTGGGCACTTTGCAAGACGATGATCTGATCCTGAAAAGATTCAACCTGACCAATGCCATCGTCTTGAACAGCGCCTCCTGCCAGACCCCTTCCGTCCCGGTGGACATGGGGATCGACTACACCCTCGAAGACTTCCCCCGGACTGGTCCCACCCAACGTCGAGTACCCTTCAACATTGCCCTGAAACAGTGCCAGACCGGCATCAAGAAGGTGACCTACTCGATCAAGGCCAACACCCCGGTCATCGACGCAGCCAAAGGCATTGTTGCGCTCAGCAACGACAAGACCAACGCCAAGGACATCGCCCTGCAATTGATGAATCAGGCCGGACAGCCCCTGGCACTGGATACCACCTATCCCTTCAACGCTTTCACCACGAGCGGCACCAGCTTCAACATCCCGCTGTCGGCGGCCTACTACCGCCTGGGCAGCACTGAACTCAAGGCCGGCAACGGCAACACCAGCGTGACGTTTATCGTGAACTACCTGTAGCAAACTAAGGATCGTCTGATTTTCCCTACACCCGGCGACACCTAAAGTGCCGGCATGCGATTGAAGACCTACCTGCACCAGATCAGCCCGATTCTGTCTACCCCCGACGCCGCCCGCCGCCTGTTGCGCATTTTTGCGTTGGTGGTGCTGGTGGGCATCCTGGGTGGGGTGTACAGCTTCCTGCTGTTCACGTTCAACAATGAAATTTCCCAGCGGCGCAGCTATATGAGCAGCGCCATTGCCGAAGCTCATACGTTTTTCACCACCCGAGAATCCCTGCTCGAAAGCCTCAGCCTGTCGGCCACCCGGCGCGTTAAAAATGCCGACAGCGCCGTGTCCGCCGAAGAAATCCACCTGCTGCTGGGCACCCGCCCCGCCAAGCAATGGAGTATCTGGCTGACCCAGCGCATGCGCGATTACCTCAAGGACAAGCAACTCAACCTGATCTACGTCACCAGTGGCGCCGAGGCCAAGGTGCTGCGCCTGTACAACGCCACCCCGCCAGCGAGTGATTTGCCAAAGGACCTGCTCAAGCAATTGGACCACCTGAAACAGGTAAACCCTCCCGCCCTGCAAGAACTGTGGCTGACCCAAAGCACCCAAGGCCACTCCCAGTTGTACATTTTCATTCGCCTGGACGAGCGCGATGCGGACTCCGGCTGGCTGGGCCTGGAAATGGATGACCGCGAAGTCTCCAACACCCTGAGCGATCACAGCGCCGGGGAGTTCACCATGTTCAACTCCCAAGGGTTGCCGTTGTTCAGCAACAGCGCCCGGCCCCAGGCCAGCCAGGCCTTGCCGCGCCTGCTGCAACATGATTTCTTTGGTTTTGTCGGCAATGGATGGCTGCCCGAGCAACTGGTGCTGCGCAAACAGCTGAAGTCCTCGGACTGGCAACTGACCTACTCCATCGACCTGCGTGCGGTGCTGTTATCGTTGTGGCCACAACTGCTCGGCGCCCTGGCGTTCTGTGTGTTTGGTATCAGCCTGGTGTGGCTGCTGACCCGCCGCATTGAACACCGCTTCATTGCGCCCGCGATCCACCGTATCCAGGCCCTGGTGGAAAGCGAGCTGTTCAGCCGTGACGTGATCCAGACCGCCCCTGTGGCCCTGTGTGTATTGCGCCGCACCGACGGCCAAGTGGTGCTGGAAAACACCCTGTGCCAGCAATGGCTGGGCCAGAGCGGTGAACGCGAACAGCTGAGCCCTGGCTGGATCCGCCAAGCCTTCGATACCCAGGCGCCGACGCTTTCCGATTACTTTGAAACCGCCGACGGCCGCCACCTGTACCTTAGCTGTGCGCCCACCCGCTACAAAGGTGAGGACGTGTTGCTGTGCGCCTTCAGCGACATCAGTACGCGCACCGAGATCGAAGCGGCGCTGGAGCAGGCGCGGCAACTGGCCGACGCCGCCAATGAGGCCAAGACCCTGTTCCTGGCGACCATGAGCCATGAAATCCGCACCCCGCTGTATGGCGTATTGGGCACCCTGGAACTGCTGGCCCGCACCCATCTGGACCCGCAACAGAAAAGCTACCTGCAAGCCATAGAAGGCTCCTCCGCTACCTTGTTGCAATTGATCTGCGACGTGCTCGACGTGTCCAAGATCGAGGCCGGGCAACTGGCCCTGGAACTGAGCGAGTTTTCCACCCTGGCCCTGGTCCAGGAAGTGGTCCACGGCTATGCCGCGGCGGCCCAGAGCAAGGGCTTGCACCTGTATGCCTGCATCGACCCACAGATGCCCGACCGGGTCATCGGCGACATCAGCCGGATCCGCCAGATCCTCAACAATCTGTTGAGCAATGCCGTGAAGTTCACCGACTCCGGGCGCATCGTCTTGCGGGCCACGTTGTTGAGCCGCGATGGCGAACGCGCCAGCGTGCAATGGCAGGTCTCGGACACCGGCAAAGGCATCGCCGGTGACGATCAACCGTTTATTTTCGACCCGTTCTACCAGACCGCCGGCAACACCAATGTAGTGGCCGGAACCGGCCTGGGCCTGCCGATCTGCCTGCGCCTCACACACTTGATGAATGGCAGCCTGCGCATGGTCAGCGAGACCGGGCTGGGCAGCAGTTTTTCCCTGACCCTGCCGCTGGTGGAGTGCGCCAAAGACGTGTTGCCCGCCAGCATGACGGCCTTGTTGCCAGACGTCATTTACGTGGTGTCGCCGGTCCGCGAACTGGCCGAGGCCGTCAGCGGCTGGTTGCGCCGCTGGGGCGCCCGCCCGCAGATCGGCTTGCCATCGGCCATGGACCCGGCCGGCGCGGGCCTGTTGATCGAGCTGCACCCCGGCCAGGCCGAGCTACGCCTGGCACCGCAGTGGAACGGGCCACTGGTGCTGGCCAGCAGCGACGGCTGCACAGTGCCGCAGATCATGCTGGGCGGCTGCAAAGTCAACCTCAATGACCTGCACGCCATTCACCACGCGGTGAGCCAGGCCCAGGGCATACCGGTGGCGACACCCCAGGCGAGCCATGAGCAGCGCCATCTGCGCAAGTTGCACCTGCATATCCTGGTGGCCGAGGACAACGTCATCAATCAACTGATCCTGCGCGATCAATTAGAAGAGCTGGGCTGCACCGTGGAACTCACCTCGGACGGCGAAGAAGCCCTGTCACGCTGGCGCGCTGGAACGTTCGACATCGTGCTGAGCGACGTCAACATGCCCAAGCTCAACGGCTACGCACTGGCCCAGGAACTACGACGCCTGGGCTGCAACGTGCCAATCATCGGCGCCACCGCCAACGCCATGCGTGGCGAAGCAGCCTTATGCCTGGCGGCCGGGATGAATCACTGCCTGGTCAAACCCTTCACCCTGCGAGCCTTGTTCAATGAACTGGCTCCCTATGAACGAGCCCTCCATGAATCGCTGTAGCATTTTGATCGTCGAAGACCACCCCTTCCAGCATCAGTACCTGCAGCATCTGTTCAGTGAGCTGGGGGATTTCCATGTGGAATCGGCGCGCGATGGCGAAGAGGCATTGACCTGTCTACGCCGGCGCACTTTCGACCTGGTGCTGACCGACCTGCTGATGCCCGGCATGGACGGTGTGCAATTTATCCAGGGCCTGGCCACTCTGCGCGCCAAGCCGGCACTGGCGATCATGAGCGCCGCCTCCCGACGCATGCTGATGAGCGCAAGCCTGGTGGCGAGTAACCTGCAAGTGAATGTGATCGGGCTGATATCCAAGCCGGTGAACATCGCAGCCTTGCGCAACCTCACCGAGCAATTGCTGGGCCTGCGCCAGGTGGTACTGCCCGAAACGGCGCCGGGCATCGAGCGCCAGGCCATTCTTGAAGCCCTGGACAACGGCGAGTTGCAAGCCTGGTTCCAACCCAAGAAAGCCCTGGCCAACGCGCGCATTGTCGCCGCCGAAGCCCTGGTGCGCTGGATCCACCCCGAGTACGGCGTGTTGCTGCCCGGTGCATTCCTGCCCGCACTCAAGGCCTACAGCCTGGAGGAGCGCCTGCTGTGGCGGGTACTGGAACAGGCCATCGCCGCCCAGGCCCGCTGGCGGGTACAGGGCTATGACATCCCGGTGTCGATCAACCTGCCCACGCACCTGCTCAACAGCTATGACCTGGCCGACCGCATCCTCGCTTTCGTCCTGGAACACCAGGGCATTCCCGGGCGCATTTGTTTCGAGTTGATGGAGTGCTCGGTGCCCCAGGACATCAGTAATTTCTACGCCGGCGCCTGCCGTTTGCGGATCAAGGGCTTTGGCCTGTCCCAGGATGACTTCGGCAAGGGCTACAGTTCGTACATGAACCTGGTGTCGACGCCGTTTACCGAACTGAAGATCGACCGCGCACTGGTCCAGGGCTGCAACGACAACGAAGAACTGGCACAGGCACTGACCAGCATTGTCGCCCTCGGCCGACAATTGGGCCTGACCGTAGTGGCCGAAGGCGTGGAAACCGCGCAAGAACTTGCGCTGTTGCGTAAGATCGACTGCACTCAGGTCCAGGGCTTCCTGATTTCCCACGCGGTCTCTTCAGACCAGTTCCAGCAGTTGCTGAACCAGGACGGTCCGGCAAGCACCTATTGAGACTTTATTTCAGAGGCCATTGTGTCCGACCGTTTTCCCCTTCCCGCCTGCCGGGTCGCGTAATGAATCAGCCCAATGCCTTCCTGGAGAAACTGGCCAGCAGTTCACTGCGCCTGAACAAAGGCTTGATGGTGCTCGGCGCCCTGGTGCTGGTGCTGGCGGGGATCAGCTACGTGGGCGTGCAACGCATGATCGGCGAACAGAGCGACACCACGCGTTTTCACTTTGCCCGGTTGATGGAAAACATCGCGGAACAACAGGCCTTTCTTGCCACGGTTTCCCAGCAAAGTGCCCAGGGCGACCTGTTGCCACCGTTGACCTCTGCACAGCCCACACCCAGGGCGTTGCCCGAGCAGGGGCCGAATATTTATGAAGGCCGGGAGTTCAGCTATTCCCTGCCTTACAGCGTGAAGCTCAACCCGGCACGTATTGCCCCCAGCCAACGCACCAAGGTGTTTGACCTGGCCGCCCACCTGACGGCTTTCTACAGCGCCTTCTGGTCGGCTTCGCACTATCAGTCACCCCAGGTTCTGCTGTTCAACGGGCCGGACAACTTTGATATTTCGGTACCTTCAGCCGGTGCCCTGCGTGATGCAGGGCAGATCCAGGGCGGGGCCTTTGCCGATGTGGTGCACCGGGTAGAAACCAGCCTGCACGAAAACCCTCGCCAACCGCCGGACAACCAAGTCCACTGGAAAGCCTTCGGTGACGCCTCCAGCAGCGCGGTGACCCCCACCTTGCTCGCCTATATCCACATTGACCTGGCCCCGACAAGCCTGCATATCCAGGGCGCCAGCAGCCATGTACTGGTCGCCTCGCTGCTGGCACCGTCCCAGGTCAATAACATCGAGCGCCTCATGCAGTGGTCGATCTACGACCACTTCACCCTGATCGCACCGTCCGGCGAAGTGCTGGCCGGGGCCCAGAACGCAGGAAAAGTCCTGGAAAACGGGGTGAACTTCACCCGTGATGGGCTGGTGTTCAAGCTGACCAGCCCCGATGCACAACCCTGGACGGCGATCTATGTCATCGGTTTCAAGAGTTTCTTGAGCTATGCCTTGTGGCCGCTGCTGTGCCTGGCCGTGCTGATACTGGCAGGCCTGGGCGGCGGCCGAGCCTTCAATCGCTGGTACAAAAACCATGTAATCCTGCCCGCCCACCAGGCCCACGCCAGCATTGCCGAAAGCGAAGCCTTCAGCCGTGCCGTGATCGATACCGCACCGGCCGGCCTGTGCGTGATACGCCGCAGCGACCATCACGTGCTGCTGGAAAACCAGCGCGCGCGGCAGTGGCAAGGCACGCCAAAGCTGATCAATGCCCTGTGCCAGCACTGCAACCTCAGCGAGTCCGGCCAGGCCGACCTGGAGATCGACGGGCGCCATCTGCAAGTGGCCTTCATCAATACCCGCTATCAAGGCCAGGACGCCTGGCTGTGTGCCTTCCATGATGTGACGCGGCATATCGAAGATGCGATTGCCCTGGAAGACGCCCGCCACGCCGCCGACTCGGCCAATGAAGCCAAGACCCGCTTCCTGGCGACCATGAGCCATGAAATCCGCACGCCTTTGTACGGCGTACTCGGCACCCTGGAATTACTCGGACTGACGCCGCTGCAACCGCGCCAGCAGGATTACCTGCACACCATCCAGCGCTCCTCCGCCACGCTGTTCCAACTGATCAGCGATGTGCTGGATGTGTCGAAGATCGAGTCCGGGCAAATGACCCTGGAAGCCCAGGACTTCTGCCCCCTGGAATTGACCGAGGACACCGTGCGCACCTACAGCGCCTTTGCCCGGGCCAAAGGCTTGCAACTCTATGCCTGCATCGACGCGACGGTGCCGGACCGGGTGCGGGGCGATCCGTTGCGGATCCGGCAGATTCTCAACAACCTGCTGAGCAATGCCATCAAGTTCACTGACCACGGGCGAGTGGTGCTGCGGCTACGCTCACTGGATGCCGACCGGGCGCGCCTGCAATGGCAGGTCAGCGACTCGGGCGTGGGCATTTCACAGGCCCAGCAGGTGCAGTTGTTCGACCCGTTCTATCAGGTCCACGGCACCGGCCATCAAACCGGTGCGGGGCTGGGCCTGGCGATCTGCAAATGGTTGTGCGAGTTGATGGCAGGCTCGCTGACCGTCGTCAGCGAGCCTGGCCTGGGCAGCAGCTTTACCCTGCAACTGGACCTTGAACCGGTAGCCGGCACACTGGCCGACTGCCCCGAGTTCGCGCCGCAGGCGCCTGCGATTTATGTGCGCGCACCAGTGCCGGAGTTGGCGCAGCACCTGTGCGCCTGGCTCAATCGCCTGGGCGTGGAAGCCAGCCCTCAGTTGCCACCAGCCCTGTCGTCAGCCGTGTGGGTGGATGTATTGCCGAGCGCCAAAGATGCGCCCTGGCCTGGATCACGGGTCATCGCCAGCGCCGACGGGCCAAACCCGCCGGCCTACGCGGGCGGCGCCTGGCAGGTCGATGCCTATGATGTACGCGCGATTGCCTGGGCCGTGTGCCTGGCGCAGGCTGGCAGCACAGGACCGAGCCGGCCAGCGCAGCCCGAACACACGCAACGCCTGAACCTGAAGGTCCTGGTGGCCGAAGACAACCCGATCAATTCAGCGATCATCAAGGAACAACTCGAAGCCCTCGGCTGCTCGGTGGTGACCGCCGTCAACGGCGAGCAGGCTCTGGTGCAGTGGCGGCCTGGGCAGTTCGACCTGGTGCTGACTGACGTCAATATGCCGCTGATGAATGGCTATGAACTGGCCCAGGCCCTGCGCCAACAAGATGCCGATATACCCATCATCGGCGTCACGGCCAACGCCTTGCGCGAGGAAGGCGAGCACTGCGCGGCGGTCGGCATGAACGCCTGGATGGTCAAGCCACTGAGCTTGTCTACCTTGCGCAAGCAACTGTTGCTGCATTGCAAGGCAAACGTGGCAGAGCCTGGCATCGTCGTGATGGACCAGGTGCAGTTATCGCCGAAAATGCGTGAGCTGTTTGCCAGCACCCTACAGGTCGATATACAGGGTGTGCGCGCAGCACTGGAGCGTGCCGATGCCAATGCCGTTGCCCAGCAACTGCACAGCATGGCCGGCGCCCTGGGCGCGGTGCGGGCAGAAAACCTGGCCACGGCCTTTGTTGACCTTGAGTGCCGGTTGATGGGCTTGAGCGTCACCCCCGCCCTGGCACAGGAGGTTCGGGGGCAGCTCGAACGCCTGGAGGCTTTAATCAATACGCTTGGGTAACTTCACCGTCTTTTCGCCCTTATGGATATTGCGTCATGGAAAAGTTAAACGTAGTCATTGCCGACGATCATCCGATCGTACTGGTGGGCGTTCGCGAGTTGGTAGAGCGCGATAAGCGCTTCAACGTGGTGGGCGAAGCCCTGGACTCCACCGAACTGGTCAACCTGCTTGAGCAGCAGTCGGTCGACGTGGTGATCACCGACTTCAATATGCCGGCCGACTCCCCCTACGGCGACGGCCTCAAGCTGGTGGAGTACCTGACGCGGCACTTTCCTGCGGTGCATATCCTGGTGCTGACGATGATCTCCAACCCGCTGATCCTGACCCGCTTGCAGGAGCTCGGGGTGGTCGGGGTGATCCAGAAGAACCAACTGCACGACGAAATCCAGGTAGCGCTCAAGTCCATCGCCAATGGCACGCCTTTCCACAGTGCCGGGCCACAATCGACTTCGGTCATTGAATCCGTCGACCTGGACGAACGCTTCACCCTGTTATCGCCCAAGGAACACGAAATATTGCGCCTGTTCATCAGCGGGCAAAGTGTCAATGAGATTGCACGGGGGTTGAATAGAAGCGCCAAGACCATCAGTACGCAAAAAGTATCGGCCATGCGCAAACTGGAAGTTACCAGCGACCAGGCGTTACTTGCTTACTGTATCGAGCGCAAACTTTTCAACTAACAATAACAACTAAAAAACCCTGCGGCAGCGCTCAAATCCGCGCTTCTAAGGATCGTCTGATTCCTCCCTTTGGGGGGGTTCTATATCGTGTTCTGGCACTTCATAGAACCTCTTAACCCAAACAATGGAATTGAGCATGAAAAAGCTTTCCCTCGCACTTCTGACCCTTTCGATGTTCGCCGCCACTGGCGCCGCTTATGCAGCTGGAGGTGATCCGGTAGCTCCTGTCAAGGCTGGCAGCGGCACCATCAACTTCACCGGCGTGATCAACAACGACGCATGTTCCGTTGAAGGCGCTGGCCTCAACAAAAACATTTCCGTGGAAATGGGTGAAGTGTCCATCAAGGACATGGGCACTGCTGCTGCACCGATTGGCAGCGGCAAACTGAGCGCTGAAAACTTCGACATGAAGATCAACTGCAACGCGGGTACCAAAGTGGCGATGCTCTTTGAACCCACCCGAGGCGCAGGCACGGGCATCGTGGCCGGCACCAAGGTCTTGAACGTGATTGGTGGTCTGGGCGCTGCCAAGAACGTCGGTATTGCCCTGCTCGACGCCAATGGCGCGATCATCGACCTGAGCTCGCCAGCCGCGGCCAAGATCGAGAGCAATCTGCAAGATAGCAACGCAACGCTGAAGTTCTCCGCAGCCTACGTCACCACTGCTGCACTGGACACCGTGGTTGCCGGTCGTGCTGACGCTACCCTGCCGTTCACCCTGCAATACGAATAAACCTGCAACACGCCTGAACCCTGGTGCGGGGCTTTACAGCCCCGCCCTTTCTTCCAAACCAGCGGTACTCATCATGTTTTCTCATTCCTCTCGGTCATTGTGCCTGGGCCTGCTTGGCCTGTTCGCCATCAGCCAGGCCCATGCCAGCATTTCCCTGAGCGCCACCCGCCTGGTGTTCGACGGCCAGCACAAGGAAGCCGGCATTACCGTGCGCAACAGCGGTGACGCCGTGCTGATCCAGTCCTGGATCGATACCGACAGCGCTGATGCAAACTCAGTGCCTTTTGCAGTCACCCCGCCGTTGGCCCGGGTCAGTGGCCAGGAGCAGCAGTTACTGCGGGTGATCTACGAAGGCAAAGGCATGCCAACCGACAAAGAGTCGGTGGTCTGGCTCAACGTCCAGGAAATCCCCCAGGCCTCGAAAACACAAAACACCTTGCAGCTTGCAGTGCGCCAGCGCATCAAGGTGTTCTTCCGCCCTGCCGGGCTGGAATCCAACGCCTATCAGGCCCCAGTAGCGTTGTTATGGCGCCTGGAAGAGCGTGCTGGCAAAACCGTCCTGCGTGTCAATAATCCGGGGCTTTATCACGTTTCAATCGCGGATATAACACTTGAGTCAGGGCAACTAAAAGATAAGCCTTTTGATTCAACGATGATTGCACCCGGCGAACAAAAAGAGTTTGCACTGAAACAGCTAGATCGCACCCACACAGCCACATTGCTATTTAGCAGCATCAACGATTACGGCGCACAAGATCGATATACCGCGAAACTGTCCAACACTGCCGACTCCCAGGCCACACCAGACAAAGAGTCGCCTTAACGTACCTGCCTGGTTGGCACACGTACTTCTACCGTATTTCTCTTCGCTCCGTTAGTTCGTATCGGAGGTGATATAGGTTTCCTACATGTTTTTATTTATGCGCAGCAGATTAAATCTTGGCGGGAACCGCTGTGGGCGGCTGACTCAGTGGGCGCCACTGCTTATTGTCATCACCTCCAGCACCACGTGCCTGGCCGAAGGCAGCGAGCAGGACTCCACTGAACAGTTCAACACCACGTTTCTGCAAGGCGCACCGTCCTCCGTCGACCTGCAACTGCTGCTGGCAGCCAACAGTGTGTTGCCTGGCAACTACCGGGTTGACCTCTACAGCAACGACACCCTGGTGGGCCGTCGCGATATCGACTTTCGCCGCAACCCCGCCAACGGCAAGGTTGATCCTTGCCTGACCCTGGAAATGCTGCAACAACTGGGCATCGACATCGCCAAACTGCAAGCCAGTGAAAAACTCACCCTCGATGACCCACAAGCCTGTTATGACCTGCCCGCCCTGATTGAGCACGCCAGCGTGCGCTACGACGTCCCCCGCCTGCGCCTGCTGGTCAGCGTGCCGCAACAGGCCATGGAGCGCGGCCGCCGTGGCTACGTGGACCCGGCCTTGTGGGACGACGGCGTGTCGGCGGCGTTTATCAACTATCAGTTGAGCAGCAACCGTAACCACACCGACTACAACACCACGCTGTCCAATAACCTGGGCCTGCGCAACGGCATCAACCTGGGCGCGTGGCGGCTGCGCAACGAGTCGAACTTCAACAGCAGCACCGGCCGACCCAGCACCTTCAAGAGCAACCGCAGTTACCTGCAACATGACGTGACCGCCTTGAAGGGCCAATTCAGCGCCGGCGATATCTTCTCCGATGCCGACCTGTTCGACAGCGTGCGCTATCGCGGGCTGAAACTGGCGTCCGACGAGGGCATGCGCGCCGACAGTGAGCGCGGCTATGCGCCGATCATCCGTGGCGTGGCGCAGACCAGCGCGACCGTGGAGATCCGCCAGAACAACTACATCCTGTACACCGCCAACGTGCCGCCGGGCCCGTTCGAAATCAGCGATATCTACCCCAGCGGTTCCAACGGCGACCTGGAAGTGACCGTCATCGAAGCCGATGGTCGGCGCCGGGTCACCATGCAAGCGTTTTCCAGCCTGCCGATCATGGTTCGCCAGGGCCAGGTGAAATACAGCGTCTCGGCCGGTAAGTACAACAGCAATAACGACGACCAAGCGACGCCACAGTTTGTCAGCAGCACCCTGGCCTACGGCATCAGCAGCAACCTGTCGGGCATTGTCGGGGTGCAGGCCACGGAGAACTTCCAGGCCCTGTCCCTGGGCGCCGGTCGCAATACGCCGATTGGTGCGGTTTCGGTGGACGTGACGCACTCATCCAGCCGCACCGAGGGCCAGAAAGTCCAGGGTAATAGCCTGCGGGCGTTGTATGCCAAGACGTTCACCGGCACCGATACCAGTTTTACCCTGGCCGCCTATCGCTACTCCACTGAAGGCTATCGGACCCTGACCGACCACGTCGAGGAACTGAGCGCCGATGGCCTCAAGCGCACGGGCAACTCGAAAACCCGTACCGACCTGACCGTCAACCAGAGCCTGGGCCGCAACCAGCAGTACGGCAACGTCTATATGAACGCCAGCGACCAGCGTTATTGGGGACGCGGCGGCTCCCAGAGCGTGTCGGCGGGCTACAGCAACTACTGGGGCGAAATGAGCTACAACCTGTCAGCCACCTATTCCAAGGATGTTGGCAATTACGGGCCGGCGAACAATGACACCCTGGTCAACCTGTCGCTGTCGTTCCCCTTGGGTTCGGCACCTCGCGCGCCACGGGCATTTGTCTCTGCCAGTACGCAAAAGAACAGCGACAGCACCCAAGTGGGCATCAACGGTTACCTCTCGGAAAACAGCGACACCTACTACTCGGTGCAAGGCGGCAATAGCAGCAACGGCGGCAGTACCGGTTCGGCCAACCTCAGCACCCGCACCTCTGTCATGGACATCAGCGCAGGGTATGGCCAGGGCAGCGGCTACAACTCGCAAAACCTCAACCTGTCCGGCTCGATCGTGGGCCACGCAGGCGGTATCAACCTGGGGCAGACCGTGGGCGAGACCTTTGCCCTGGCCGAAGTGCCGGACGTGGCCGGGGTGAAAATTGGCAGCTACAGCGGCGCCGAGACAGGTCGCAACGGCTTTGCCGTGGTGTCCAACGCCCAACCCTATCGGGTGAACTGGATCAGCCTGGACACCCGCGACCTGGGGGCAGACATCGAGATCGATAACGCCACCCAACAGGTGGTACCACGCCGTGGTGCAATCGTGTTGGCGCGGTACATCAGCAAGACCGGGCGCCGCGTGCAGTTCGCGTTGTTTGATGCCCAGCGCCAGCCGATTCCATTTGGCGCGGCCATCGAGGACATGGCAGGCAAACAGATCGCGATTGCCGACCCTAGCGGCAAGGCACTGGCGCTGATGGAGCAGGACTCAGGCAACTTGGTCATCAAGTGGGGCGAGCAACAATGCCAGGCGCCCTATACGCTGGCAGAACGTGACAAGGCGCTGAACTTTGAGCGGGTGTCGCTGGTGTGCCAGCCCTAGGCTATAAAAACACTGCAAAACAATGTGGGAGCGGGCTTGCTCGCGAAAGCGTCGTATCAGCCAGCCAATTTGGTACTGATCCACCGCTTTCGCGAGCAAGCCCGCTCCCACATTTTGATTTGCGCCTGGCCGTCAGAAATCCCGTTTGTAGAAGATATCCAATGAGCTGGCCACGCCGCTGGCCACTTCCAGATACACCCTCTTGCTCAACAGATAGCGCAAGGCAATGGTGCTGGCCGGCTCAAACACCCCAACCCCGTAACGCAGGCTGAGTTTCTCGGTGATCTTGCCGCTGGCCACCACTGCCGTATTGTTGCCGCTGCCCTGGGTATCGAGTTCGAAGTCCTGGATCCCCAGGTTCTTGGCGATGTCCGAAGTCACCCCGGCACTGCCCATCAAGCCCAGGCCCAGCGCTGCCTGCGCCAGCATGTTGTTGTCTTCACCCGTAGTGCTCAACGGACGCCCCAACACCAGGTACGACAGCGCCTGCTCCTGGCTCATCGCCGGCTCCGAGAAGATCTGTGTGGTGGGCTGTTCGGCGCTACCGCTCAGGCGGATCCCGGCGATCACGTCGTCGGTCTTGCGGATGGCTTCGATGTCCAGATACGGCTGGTCGAGGGGCCCGGCAAACATCAGGCGCGCACGGCGTACATCGAGTTTCTGGCCGTAGGCACGATAGCGACCATCGTTGAGCCAGAGCTCGCCACGGGTGTCCATGTTGTCGCCGATATGCACCTGGCCCTGAACCTTGGCGGTCAGGCCGAAGCCGGCAAAGTTGAGCTGGTCCTCGCCCACCACCACGTTGATATCCATGGCCATCGCCATCGGCGGCTTGCCCTCTTCGGTCTGGCTGCCGACGATCACCGTGTCGTCCGAGACCTTGACGGTCGACGGCGGCAGTTCGCGCACGGTGATATCACCACGCGGGATGTGGACCTTGCCGGCAATCGCCAACTTGTCGTCCTTGAGGGTGATTTTCAGGTCCGGCGCCACTTCAAGTTCCGCGTAGGGTTCGACCGTGACCGGCAGTTGCGAGCCTTGCAGGCTGAGATCGACCGCCAGGGCGCGGCCCCAGTCGATCTGGCCCTTGAGGCTGCCCTGCCCGGCCTTGCCACTGCGCCAGCCGCCGTTGAGTTGCACGCTTTCACCGGCAATCAGCGCCTGCAGGTTCAGACCTTCGAGGCTGATGGGCAGTTCAGGTCCGGAAATCTCACCGGCGATCAGGTTGACGTTGCCGTTGACCTGCGGCGCCAGCAGCCCGCCGGAAATCCGCCCGCTGCCGTTGAGCTTGCCGTTGAGGGTTTCCACCATCGGCACGAACGGCCGTGCTACCGCAAGATCGAGGCCGGTAAGGCTGAAATTGCCGGAGATCGGCTTGTTCTTCGCCAGTGGGTTGATCTGCGCCTGCAACAACAACTCACCGAGCTTGCCGCCGCGGAAATTCAGCTGGGTATCAATGCGCGTGGGATTGAGCGTGGTTTCCAGCTTGAGGGTGTCGTAGGGGAAATCCAGCCACTGGTCCTTGTCCTTGACACGCAAGGTACCGCCGCTGGCATCCACCGAGACCAGACCTTTGGGGCCGCTGGCCGGCAGGTCGAGCTGGATATCGGCGTTGAGCTTGCCCTGCCAGGCAAAATCCTTGGGCAGCCATTGCGCCAGGCTGTCGATGGGGAATTGCTTGAGGTGGTAGCGCAGCTTGGGATCGGGCATCAGACGCTGGTCTTCACCACACAGGCTGGCGGGCCCGGAGACCCAGCAATGGGCGGCGAAGGTCAGCTTGCCGTCGGCCATGCGCTCGATTTTCGCCGGGGCTTGCAGCTTCCAGTCCTGGCCACCGGCCTGTATATCACCGCTGGCCAAGCGCCCGCGCCAGTTGCCTTGGTCGAGGTTGCCGTCCAGGGCCAGGGCCAGCTTGACCAGCGGCCCCATCAGGTCCAGTTGGACTTTCTGGCTCTTGATATCGCCCTGGGCGCTGGCGGTCAGGGTGCCGAGCTGGGTGTCACCGGCCTGGATGCCGCTGCCCTTGAGGTCGATCTTCGCGCGCTGGGCATTATCCAGGGTGGCGTCCAGGCTGAGGGCTTGCAGGCGATTATCTTCAAATGCCAGTTGCTGGCCCTTGAGGTCGAGCTTGCCTTGCGGCGCCTTCAAGGTACCGGCCACGTCGAGCCGGCCATTGACCTGCCCACGCAACTGCGGCCACAACTGGGCCAGGCGCGCGAGCTTGATATCAATCTGCCCAGCCAGGCGTTGTTGCAGGCTGCCACTGCCGTTGATGCGGTTGTCGCCCAGGCGGATATCCAGGTTGGCCAGGGTCCACTGCTCGCCCGCACCCTCGGCCTTGGCGGCCAGCACGGCGGTTTGGCCGCGCAGACGGCCCTTGAGGTCGAGGTCGGCATTGAGCTTGAGTTGCTCGTTTTTCATTTCGCCCTGGCTGCGCAGCGGCCCGGCGAGCGTGCCCGGCAGTTCCGCGACCCAGTACGCCGGGTTGATCGCCGACAGGTCCAGCGCGGTATCCCAGGCGATGCCATCGGCAAATTTCAGGTTCAGGTGGCCTTCGGCCTTGCCCTGGCCGGCAACCAGCTTCAGCTCCGGCAGGAACACTTGGGTCAGGTCGCCACTGAAGGGCGTGACCAGGCTGAACTTGCCGGCCGGGCCATCGAGGTCGGCCTTGAGATTGCCCAGGTAGTTGCCGTCTTTATAAGAGACTTCTCCATTGAAGGTACGCAGCGCTACTTGCGGCTCATCAATCACTGGGTAGAGGCGATGCCAGGGAAAGTCCAGCCAGTCGATTTTTGCGTCAGCACTGAAACCCTGCTGCCAATCCAACTGGGCACTGAGCTTGAGGCTTTGCTTGTCACCGGCCGTCAGGTCCAGGCCGGCGATCTGCGCGCCCTTGGCATCGACCCGGCCTTGCAGCAGCAGGTCGACCGGGCCTTTCTCGGCGGGCAGTACGGCTTTGCCCAGCAGTTGATAGCCTTTGCCCAGATCGCCCTTGGCGGTGAGGTCCAGTTGATTGAGCTGCAAGGTATCCGGCAGGTCGGCGCTGGCCTTGAAACCATCGGCGGTAATGCGCACCTGCGCCGGCAGGTTCTCGACCAGGGGTTGCAGCTCGCCGCTGAGCTTGGCCGGCAGGTAGCCGCTGCTGTCGGCGTCGAGCTTGAGGGTCTTGAGCAAGTTGCCCTCGACGTTCAGTGCCACCGTCCACGGCGCACCGCCAGGGGCGTAGGGCAGGCTCAAGTTGCCGGTCGCCGTCAGCGGCCAATCGCCACTTGGATTAAGCAAGCCACTGAGGTCCAACACCAGGCCGTCGCGCTGCAGGTGTACCGTGTCGATCTTCATCCCTTCGGCGGTCCAGTGTGCCGCCAGTTGCAGGCCTTTGAGCTCTTCGCTGCCATTGAACAGCAGACTACCGACGCGCACGTCGCCCAGCTCAATGGCTACGGGCAGGTTCAAGTCCGGCAGGGTAATCGGGCCACTGCTTTCTTCGGTGCTGGGCGGGAATTGCAGGCTGATCTGCTCGACGTCCAGTTGCTGGATACACAAGGTCATGCGCAGCAGGCACGCCGGCGACCAGTCGAACTTCGGCGCATTGAGTTCCACGCGGCTGCTGTCTTGTTGCCACAGCAGGCGGTCGGCGCTCCATTGCCCGCCGAGGCGGCCCTGGAAATTGTCCACGGCCAACCCCGGCACCTGGCCCAGGGTCCAGCGGCTGCCGACTTGTGTGCCCAATACGGTCCACACGGCCAGCAACACCAGGGCGATCAGCGCCACCACGCTCAAGCCCGTTATTTTCAAAGCACGCATCACAACTCAGGCCCCATGGAAAAGTGCAAACGAATACCGCCCGGATCTTCCAGGGCATGGGCCAGGTCGAGACGAATCGGGCCGACCGGCGAAACCCAGCGCACCCCCACACCGACACCGGTTTTCAGGCTCGGCAAATCCAGGTTGTTAAAGGAGTTGCCCTGATCGACAAACGTCGCGATCCGCCACTTTTCGGCGATGGAATACTGATATTCGGCGCTCAAGGCCACCATGTAGCGGCCACCGATGCGGTCGCCCTTGTTGTTTTCCGGGGACAGGGTCTGGTACTCGTAGCCGCGCACGCTCTGGTCGCCACCGGCAAAAAAGCGCAGGGATGGCGGCACGGACTTGTAGCCATTGGTGGCACTGCCGCCAAACTGCGCACGGCCGAGGAAACGGTGCTTGTCCCACACGGTGGTCAAGCCCTTGATCATGGCGGTGCCATAAAGCAGGTTGGTGTCCGAGCCCACCCCCTCCTTGGCCACCTTGGTGTCGAATTGCAGGCGGTAGCCGTTGTGCGGGTCGATGCGGTTATCACTGCGCAGGTAGGAATAGCTCAGGCCCGGCATCAGCAAATTGCTCAGGCCGGAGTCATCGCCCAGGCGGTATTCTTCGCGCTGCCATTTCAGCGAGATCACCCGTGTCCAGCCGCTGGGCAACTTGCTGTGCCATTCCGGGCCGAGGGTGAGCAGCTTGCTCACGGTGTCGGTATTGGCCATTTCTTCGTTCTGGTAACCACCGGCGAAGCGCAGCTTGTCGGTCAGCGGCGGATCGAGGGGGATGTCATACCACAGGCCGACGTTCTGCCGCGGCGCCGACAACTCGGCCTCCCAGCCATAGCTGTGGCCTTGGGGGTTGACCCAGTGACGGGTCCAGTTGGCCTTGCCGCGCGGGCCGACGTCGGTCGAGTACCCCAGGCCGAGGCCCATGGTCCGTGGTTTGCGGGTTTGCAGTTGGACGGCCACCGGGATCACATCATTGGCTGCCGCAGCCGGGGCGGCATCCACCCGCAAGCTCTCGAAAAAGCCGCTCGATTGCAGCGCCTGGTTCAGTTCGGCAATCAATTCGGAGTCGTAAGGCGTGCCACTTTTGAACGGCACCATGCGTTGCAGCAGTTCTTCGTCAAAGGGTGTATCACCGGCAAAACTGACCTTGCCAAGGGTGTAGCGCGGGCCGCTGTCGTAGACCAACTCGATATCGGCCACACCGGCCTGGGGATCGACGGATAGCTTCTGGCTGCTGAAACGACCACTGAAAAAACCGAACCGCGAGGCCTGATTCTGAATCAGGCGCTTGGCATCTTCGTAATGGCCATGGTTGAGAACGGCGCCGGACTTGAGGTCTTTACTGTCGGGGACACGAAAGGACTTGAGCTCGGCCGCCGGGCCGTCGACCCGAATCGTGACATTACGCAGATGCACGGGCTCGCCGGGGTCGATGCTGAGGATCAGGCGCGGGTTCTTGCCGCCCTTTACCTCACTGGCAATCTGCGGCTGGTAAAAGCCCAGTGCCTGGGCGGCCTTGCGGGCCTGCTCCTCGGCACCACGACTGAAGCGCTGCAAGGCTTCCTCGTCACGCTCGCCAACCCCGCCGATATAGCCTTCGATATTGGCTTTCAGCGCGTCGTTTGAAGGTTTGATGCGCACGTCCAACTCGCTTTGCGCCAATGCGCCGCAGCTTGTGAACAGCAGAATCAAGCCGCTGGTAACTCTATTGGGAAACTTCATAGGCGCGGATGCTACACGAGCAAGGGAGCACCTTAGAACCGGGAATCATCTGAATAATTCTGTGTTAAGGCGTTGCAGGTTGTAACACCTGTGGGTTCGGGTGAAAAAACACATGCTCCAGGATCGGTCCTACGGCCACCTCGCCCACTTCTTCATAACCCTGGCGCTTGTAGAATTCCAGGTACAGCGGGTTGCCGGTGTCCAGCACCACGCCCTGGGAGTGCGGGTCTTCGGCACACCAGTTATGCACGGCCTCAAGCAGTTGCTCACCGTAATGTTTGCCCTGAAATTGCGGGTGAATCCCCAGCAACGGCAAGACATGCACTGACGCGGACGGCAGGCAGGCCAACACCGCCTGATGGTAGTCGAGGTAGCGCCGGGTGCATCTGAAACCGGTGCCCAGCCACATGCGCAATTGCCAGGCCCAGCTTTCAGTGATGCCCAGGCGCCGCTGCGGCGGTGCAATCAGGGCAATGCCGATCAGGCGGTCATTGACCAGCAGGCCAATGGCCGGTAATTCCTGGAGAAAGTGCTGCTTGACCAACTCGCGCACGGTGGCGCGTACCCGCTGCTCGTAGCCAGAACGTTCGGCTTCGAACAGGTAGGCAAAGGTCGGCTCATGGCGATAGGCGTGATACAGCAGCGAACGCGCTTCGCGCGAATAGCCGCTGTCGAGCAGGTGGACCTGGGCAATAGCGGTCGAGGTGTCGGGCATCAGTCGTCTCTCCCCTGGACGCAACTCAACAGGTCGCGCTCTTATTGTTACGAGCCCGGGGCAACTGAGTCGTTCCCTGCCATTGGCTCCCTGAGAGACATTAGCAGTGCATCTGTCCTACCGCCACGCTGGCCCCCGTCCGACTTGTCGGCTAGCATCGCCCTTTTGCCAGACTGGACTGCCGACCATGAAAATCGTCTCCTTCAACATCAACGGGCTGCGCGCCCGGCCTCATCAGCTGGCGGCCCTGATCGAGAAACATCAACCGGACGTGATCGGCCTGCAGGAAACCAAGGTCCACGACGACCAATTCCCGCTGGCCGAAGTCCAGGCCCTGGGCTATCACGTGTACTACCACGGGCAGAAAGGCCACTACGGTGTCGCCCTGCTTTCGCGCCAGGAACCGCTGGCCTTGCACAAGGGTTTTGCCAGCGACGAAGAGGATGCCCAGCGCCGGTTTATCTGGGGCACGTTTGCCGATGAGCATGGCAACCCGATCACCATCATGAACGGCTATTTCCCACAGGGCGAAAGCCGCGATCACCCGACCAAGTTCCCGGCCAAGCAGCGCTTCTACGAAGACCTGCAACAGCTGCTAGAAAGCCAGTTCAGCAATGACCAGGCCTTGGTAGTGATGGGCGACGTCAACATTTCCCCCGAGGATTGCGACATCGGTATCGGTGCCGACAACGCCAAGCGCTGGCTCAAGACCGGCAAATGCAGCTTCTTGCCGGAAGAGCGCGAGTGGATGGCCCGCCTGAAGAACTGGGGCCTGACCGACAGTTTCCGGCACTTGAACCCGGACGTGGCAGATCGCTTCAGCTGGTTCGATTACCGCAGCCGTGGGTTTGAAGACGAACCCAAGCGCGGCCTGCGCATCGACCTGATCATGGCCTCCAATGGCCTGTTGCCACGAATCAAGGATGCCGGCGTGGACTATGAACTGCGCGGCCTGGAAAAGCCCTCGGATCACGCACCGATCTGGCTTGAACTGAGCTGATTCTTGCGACAACGCAGTCAAAAATATGGGAGCGGGCTTGCCCGCTCCCACATTTAGATCTGTGAATACATTTGGCTCTGTTGGGCGCCAGTCATATTATGGAAATCTTACTGACTTAATCTGCCCGCACTTCCTATGGCTTGAGAAGGTGGCGGCATGATGCTGCGCGCTCTGTACCTGCTGGCACTCTGCAGCACTTTTCCTCTTGTGGTCCTTGCAACCCCTCTTCCCTTTCCCGAACACGGTCCGGCCCTGCGCATCCAGGGCTCCAACACCATTGGCGCGGCGTTGGGGCCCGCACTGGTCAAAGGCTTGATGGAACAACAGGGGCTCAAGGCCATACACCGCGAGCCGGCGCCCCGCCCCAATGAGCAACGCATCGTCGGCAGTACGGCCCAAGGCCAGCGTGTGTCAGTGGAAATCGCCGCCCATGGTTCCAGCACCGGCTTTGTCGCGCTGAAAAATGCCGAGGCGGACCTGGCCGCCGCTTCGCGTCCGATCAAGGACCATGAACTGGTCGAGCTCGAACCCCTGGGCGACCTGAAAAGCCCCGGCGCCGAACAGGTGATCGCCATTGATGGCCTGGCAATCATCCTGCATCCCCGCAACCCACTGCACACCTTGAGCAGCGGGCAACTGGCGCAGGTTTTCAGCGGTGAAATCAGTACCTGGGAAGCCTTGGGCGGCAGCGGTGGCAAGATCCAGCTATACGCCCGCGATGATCAATCCGGCACCTACGACACCTTCAAGGAACTGGTGCTCAACCGTTACGGCAAAACCCTCGACGGCACGGCAAAACGCTTCGAATCGAGCGAGCAATTGTCCGACGCGGTCAGTCGCGACCCACAAGGCATTGGTTTTATTGGCCTGCCCTACGTACGCCAGGCCAAGGCGGCGGCCATCAGTGACGGCGACTCCCAGGCCATGTTGCCGCAGAACAGCCTGATCGCCACCGAGGATTACCCACTGTCGCGCCGCTTGTTCTTCTACCTGCCACCCAATAATACGAACCCCTGGGCCGCAGCGCTGGTGGACTTTGCCCAAGGCGCCCAAGGCCAGGCCATCGTTGCCGCCAATGGGTTTATTGCCCAACAGGTCCAGGCCATCACCGTGCAGCCACGGGCGCCGATGCCCGCGGCCTATCAGGCCATCGCCCGCGAGGCGCAGCGACTGACGGTGAACTTCCGCTTCGAAGAAGGCAGTGCCAGCCTGGACAACAAGGCACGCCAGGACCTGGCGCGGGTGGTGGCTTATCTCAGCAGCCACGACAAGCTCGACAAACGGGTGACGCTGGTGGGGTTTGGCGATGCCAAAAGTGACCCGCAGCGCGCGGCATTGCTCTCCAAATTGCGCGCGATGGCGGTACGCCGGGAACTGGTCAAGAGTGGTGTGGTGTTGCGCGATATTCGCGGCTTTGGCGCCGAGATGCCGGTGGCGACCAATAGCGTGGATGAGGGGCGGATCAAGAATCGTCGGGTGGAGGTCTGGGTTTATTGAAGCCTGAAGACGGGGGTTGATTGCCCCCCGCTATCGCGGACAAGCCCGTTCCCACAGTGTGGAAGCGGGCTTGCTCGCGATACAGGCGACGCGGCCTTACTGGCCGCTGCGCATCAGCTCTTTAGGCACATATTTGCCAATTTCAAACTTGCCAATCGCCGCCCGGTGCACTTCATCCGGGCCGTCGGCCAGGCGCAGGGTGCGCTGCATGGCATACATATAGGCCAGCGGGAAGTCATTGGAGACCCCGGCACCGCCGTGGATCTGGATCGCCCGGTCAATCACCTTCAAGGCCACGTTCGGTGCCACGACCTTGATCTGGGCGATTTCACTTTTCGCCACCTTGTTGCCGACCGTGTCCATCATATAAGCGGCCTTCAAGGTCAGCAGGCGTGCCATGTCGATTTCCATCCGCGAGTCGGCAATCTTGTCGATGTTGCCACCCAGGCGCGCCAGCGGCTTGCCAAAGGCAGTGCGACTGACCGAGCGTTTGCACATCAATTCCAGGGCGCGCTCGGCCATGCCGATGGAGCGCATGCAGTGATGGATACGCCCGGGGCCAAGGCGACCCTGGGCAATTTCAAAGCCTCGGCCGTCACCCAGCAAGACGTTTTCGTACGGCACCCGCACGTTGTCGAACAGTACCTCGGCATGCCCATGGGGTGCGTCGTCGTAGCCGAACACCGGCAGCGGGCGGACGATTTTCACACCGGGCGCATCCACCGGTACCAGAATCATCGAGTGCTGCTGGTGGCGCGGCGCATCCGGGTTGCTCAACCCCATGAAGATCAGGATCTTGCAGCGCGGGTCACAGGCGCCGGAGGTCCACCACTTTTTACCGTTGATCACCCATTCGTCACCCTGGCGTTCAGCGCGGGCGGCCATGTTGGTGGCGTCGGAAGACGCCACGTCCGGTTCGGTCATGGCGAACGCCGAGCGGATCTCCCCGCGCAGCAGCGGCTCCAGCCAGCGCTGTTTCTGCTCTTCGTTGGCGTAGCGCACCAGCACTTCCATATTGCCGGTGTCGGGCGCCGAGCAGTTGAAGGGCTCCGGCCCGAGCAAGGAACGGCCCATGATTTCTGCGAGCGGCGCGTATTCCAGGTTAGTCAGACCAGCGCCCAGCTCGGACTCCGGCAGGAACAGGTTCCACAGGCCTTCAGCCTTGGCGCGGGCCTTGAGCTCTTCCATGATCGCGGTGGGCTGCCAACGGTCACCTTCGCTGACCTGGCGTTCAAACACCGGCTCGGCGGGGTAAACGTAAGCATCCATAAACGCGGTGACGCGTTCACGCAGTTCCTGAACCTTGGGCGAATAGGCAAAATCCATGAGCAGCTCCCTTCTTTGAGAGGTTGTTTAGGTCATGCAATCGATGCTAGAACAGCGTTGATAATTTACCTAGCCTATTCTCGGCGTGTATTAACATTCATCACCGATATATGATCGGCGCATGAAAACCTAACAAGAAGAGCGCAGCGAAATGAATCTGAGCAAGGTCGACCTCAATCTTTTCATCGTCTTTGACGCGATCTACACCGAAGCCAACCTGACCCGCGCCGGGCAGATCGTCGGCATTACCCAGCCGGCCGTATCCAACGCCCTGGCACGCCTGCGCGAGACCTTCAACGACCCGCTGTTCGTGCGCACTGCCCAAGGCATGGTGCCGACGCCCATGGCCCAGAACATCATTGGCCCGGTGCGCAACGCCTTGTCGCTGTTGCGGGTATCGGTGCAGGAAAGCCGGATCTTCAACCCGTTGCAAGCGGCCAAGACCTACCGCATCAGCATGACCGACCTCACGGAGGCCGTGATCCTGCCGCCGCTGTTCCAGCGCCTGCGCCGCCTGGCGCCCACGGTGATCATCGAAAGCTTTTTGTCCAAGCGCCGGGAAACCACCAAGGAACTGGCCGCCGGGCGCCTGGATTTTGCCGTGGATGCACCGCTCAACACTGACCCGCAAGTGCGTCACGTCAAGCTGATGGAAGACCGCTACGTGTGCGCCATGCGCAAGGGGCATCCGCTGGCGGGCAAGGAAAAATTCAGCCTGGATGACTACCTGGGACTGACCCATATTCATATTTCCAGCCGCCGCAATGGCCTGGGCCACGTCGACCTGGCACTGGGCAAGATGGGCATCCAGCGCAAGATCGCCCTGCGTTCGCAGCATTACCTGATGGCTTCCCAGGTATTGCAGCAGACCGATATGGTGATGACCGTGCCCGAGCGCTTTGCAAGGCGTAACGACCTGCACTCGTTCAACCTGCCGGTCAATGATGTGCCGCCGGTGGAAACCCACTTGTACTGGCATGAAAGCACCGACCAGGACCCGGCCAACCGCTGGATGCGTGAGCAGATGATCGAGTTGTGCCAGCAGGTCACGGCGCGCGAGAAGAAGTTGGATAACCCGTAGGCGGTGATTTGCTTGACGCTTACGTCAAGCAGCCATTAGCGTAGCGCCAAGACCCTCCTTGAGCGCCACCATGAGCACGACCTACAGCATCTCCGACCTGGCCCGCGAGTTGGACATCACCACCCGGGCCATTCGCTTCTATGAAGAACAAGGTCTCTTGAGCCCCGAACGCCGGGGCCAGGAGCGTATCTATTCGCCACGGGACAAAGTCAGCCTGAAGCTGATCCTGCGCGGCAAGCGCATCGGTTTTTCCTTGGCCGAGTGCCGCGAGTTGATCGAGCTCTACGACCCCACCAGCGGCAATCAAAAACAGCTGCACAGTATGCTGGCGAAAATCAGCGAACGTCGCGAGCAGTTGGAACAACAGTTGCTCGACATCGAACAGATGAAGCTGGAGCTGGACACCGCCGAAGAACGTTGCACCCAGGCCCTGGAACAGACAATCCAGAGCCAGGTCGGCCAACCCCAATAAAAAAGGTAAATCCCATGTCTCTCCCCTCCCATGTGCGCCTGGTCGAAGTCGGCCCGCGCGACGGCCTGCAAAACGAAGCGCAACCGATCAGCGTGGCCGACAAGGTACGTCTGGTCGACGCCCTCAGTGCGGCGGGCCTGGGCTATATCGAAGTCGGCAGTTTTGTCTCGCCTAAATGGGTACCGCAGATGGCCGGATCGGCCGAGGTGTTTGCGCAGATCCAGCGCAAGCCGGGGGTGATCTACGGCGCCCTGGCACCGAACCTGCGCGGGTTCGAGGACGCGCTGGCGGCCGGGGTCAAGGAGGTCGCGGTGTTTGCGGCGGCGTCCGAGGCGTTTTCCCAGCGCAATATCAACTGCTCCATCAGCGAAAGCCTGGAGCGCTTTGCGCCCATCATGGCGGCAGCGCAGCAGCATGGCGTCAGTGTGCGCGGGTATGTGTCCTGCGTGCTGGGCTGCCCGTATGAAGGCCAGGTCGCCCCAGAACAAGTGGCCGCAGTGGCCCGTGAGTTGCATGCCATGGGCTGCTACGAGGTGTCTTTGGGCGACACCATCGGCACCGGCACCGCAGGCGCCACTCGGCGGATGTTCGAGGTGGTGGGCAAGGACGTGCCACGGGCAAAACTCGCCGGGCACTTCCATGACACCTATGGCCAGGCCATCGCCAATGTCTACGCCAGCCTGCTGGAGGGTATCGAGGTGTTCGACAGCTCTATCGCCGGCCTCGGCGGCTGCCCCTATGCCAAGGGCGCCAGCGGCAACGTGGCGACCGAGGACGTGCTGTACCTGCTCAACGGCCTGGGCATCGAGACCGGCATCGACATGGACACGTTGATCGTGGCGGGCCAACAGATCTGTACGGTCCTGGGTCGCCCCACCGGCTCACGCGTGGCCAAGGCCCGCAGTGCCCATTGAGTAGCGCACCCGTGACGATGTGTTACCTCGCGGCTACACATCGGGTAACACGGGAACATATTTTGTCGCATTTCCTGAAGTAAATTTCCCACGAAAAAATCAAACCATTGATTTTAAAGGGTTTTAAAAAGTTGGCACGGCTTCTGCTATCTCTATGGCATAACAAGAATAAAAAGCACCAAACCTAATAAAAATAAGACGTAACGACTCTGACATAACAAAAACAACACGGCAGAGACGCAGCTAACAGATTTTTTTGGAGAAGATGTGCTTCGCAGGGTACGGCGCAAGCCGCCACTCGCAACCGGGCAGAGAACAATAAAACTACCTCAAGGTAGCTACCCACTGGTTGGATCGCGTGCGAAGAAGCAGATCAGCGCTCAAAAAAATACGTTTGCTCTTGACCCCGGATGGGGGTCGCCAAAAACAGCGGTAAAGGGCCACGGTTGCCAAAAACAACAATAGACCGCCCCTCAATAATAAAAAAAGAGCACGTAACAACAAATTAAAGGGGAGCTTCGGCTCCCCTTTGTGCTGTCTGGGTGAAATGCATTTTGTGCCCCCTCAATCCCCTGTGGGAGCGGGCTTGCTCGCGAAGGCGGTGGGTCAATTGATGAATACTTGACTGATACTCCGCTATCGCGAGCAAGCCCGCTCCCACACAAGCCCAACCCCACATCAGGTTTGGGCCAGGCCTCAGGGTTCGCGCCCCAGTTCCTCGATCGTGATCTCACGCATACGAAACTTCTGGATCTTGCCCGTCACCGTCATCGGAAACGCTTCGACAAACCGAAAGTGCTTCGGCGTCTTGAAGTGCGCAATGCGCCCCTTGCACCAGGTTTGCAGTTCCAGTTCGTTGGCCACATGCCCCGGGTGGAACTTGATCCAGGCCACGATCTCTTCACCGTAGCGCTCATCGGGAATGCCGATGATCTGCACATCGGCCACCGCCGGGTGGGTGAAGAAGAACTCCTCCAGTTCCCGCGGGTACACGTTCTCGCCACCGCGAATGATCATGTCCTTGTTGCGCCCCGCGATGCACACATAGCCCTGCTCATCCATGCTCGCCAGGTCGCCGGTGTGCATCCAGCCGGCGTCGTCGATGGCTTCGCGGGTGCCCTCGGGGTTGTTCCAGTAGCCGAGCATCACGCTGTAGCCACGGGTACACAACTCGCCGATCTGCCCGCGTGGCACGGTGTTGCCGGCCTCGTCGATGATCTTGCTTTCCAATTGTGGCTGGGTGCGCCCGACCGTGGTCACGCGACGCTCCAGGTCGTCATCCGCACCGGTCTGCAGCGACACCGGGCTGGTCTCGGTCATGCCGTAGGCAATCTGTACTTCGCTCATATGCAGGTCGCTGATCACCCGGCGCATCACCTCGATCGGGCAGGTAGAGCCGGCCATGATCCCGGTGCGCAGGGTCGACAGGTCGAACTCGTCGCGCTGCGGATGATCGAGCATGGCGATGAACATCGTGGGCACGCCGTACAGGCCAGTGGCGCGTTCTTCGGCCACGGCCGTCAGGGTCAGCAGCGGGTCGAAGCCGTCATTGGGATAGATCATGGTGGTGCCATGGGTAATGCAGCCCAGATTACCCATGACCATGCCGAAGCAATGATAGAGCGGCACCGGGATCACCAGGCGGTCCTGGGCGGTCAGGCCCAGGCTTTCGCCGACCATGTAGCCGTTGTTGAGGATGTTGTGATGGCTGAGGGTGGCACCCTTGGGAAAGCCCGTGGTGCCGGAGGTGTACTGGATGTTGACGGCTTGGTCGAAGTGCAGGCTGGCCTCGCGCTGGTGTAACTGCTGCACAGGGACTCCTGCACCGAGGGTCGACAATTGCAACCAGGGCAGGAACCCCGAGGGCGGTCGTGCATCCAGGCTGATCACCCCGCGCAGTTCGGGTAACCGCTCACAGCGCAATTGGCCAGCGCCCTGCTCCGTCAGCTCGGGCACCAGCGCCTGCAACATCCCGTGATAGTCGGAGGACTTGAACGAACCGGCGCAGATCAACCACTGGCAACCCGACTGCTTAAGCACGTATTCCAGCTCACTGCTGCGGTAGGCCGGGTTGATATTGACCAGGATCACCCCGAGCTTGGCGCTGGCCACTTGGCTGATGCACCACTCGGCACAATTCGGCGCCCAGATGCCGAGGCGATCCCCGGCCTGCAAACCCAGGGCCAGCAGAGCGCGTGCATGCAGGTCCACGGCTGCGGCCAGTTGCCGCCAGGTGTAGCGCAGGTGCTGGTGGCGCACCACCAGGGCCTCGCCCTGCGGGTACTGCGCCACTGTGCGGTCAAATGCCTGGCCAATGGTCATGGCCAGCAGGGCCTTGTCCTGTGGGCCACGGCTGTAGCTCTGATTCGGTTGATCCATGACGACCCCTATTGTCTTTTTTGTAGGTGGACGGTGCGCCGATCAGGCGCGAGCTTGACGTTAACGTAAGCTACGATTGACAGTCATGCAACGCAAGTTTACGTTAACGTAAAGGTGATCGCCCAATGGCATCGCCAGCCCCACAACAATAATGTTTATAGGTGCCCTCCCATGAGTTACCCGACCCTGAACTTCGCCCTCGGTGAAACCATCGACATGCTGCGCGACCAGGTGCAGGCCTTCGTGGCCAAGGAGCTGGCGCCACGGGCGGCGCAGATCGACATCGACAACCTGTTCCCCGTGGATATGTGGCGCAAGTTCGGTGACATGGGCCTGTTGGGCATCACCGTGCCGGAAGAATACGGTGGTGCCGGCCTGGGTTACCTGGCCCACGTGGTGGCCATGGAAGAAATCAGCCGCGGCTCGGCCTCGGTGGCGCTGTCCTACGGTGCGCACTCCAACCTGTGCGTCAACCAGATCAACCGCAACGGTAGCCACGCGCAAAAACTCAAGTACCTGCCCAAGCTGATCAGCGGCGAGCACATCGGCGCCCTGGCCATGAGCGAGCCGAATGCCGGCTCCGACGTGGTCTCGATGAAGCTGCGCGCCGACAAACGCGGCAGCGTGTATGTGCTCAACGGCAGCAAGACCTGGATCACCAACGGCCCCGATGCCCACACCTACGTGATCTACGCCAAGACCGACCTGGAAAAAGGCGCCCACGGCATTACCGCGTTTATCGTCGAGCGCGACTCGAAAGGCTTCAGCCGCAGCAACAAGTTCGACAAGCTGGGCATGCGCGGCTCCAACACCTGCGAGCTGTTTTTCGACGACGTCGAGGTGCCTGAAGAAAACATCCTCGGCGCGCTCAATGGCGGCGTCAAAGTGCTGATGAGTGGCCTGGACTACGAGCGCGTGGTGCTCTCCGGTGGCCCGACCGGGATCATGCAGGCCTGCATGGACCTGATCGTGCCGTACATCCACGACCGCAAGCAGTTCGGCCAGAGCATCGGCGAGTTCCAACTGATCCAGGGCAAGGTCGCCGACATGTACACCCAGCTCAACGCCAGCCGCGCCTACCTCTATGCGGTGGCCCAGGCCTGCGAGCGTGGCGAAACCACACGCAAGGACGCCGCCGGGGTGATCTTGTACAGCGCCGAACGCGCGACACAGATGGCCCTCGATGCGATCCAGATTCTCGGCGGCAATGGCTACATCAATGAATTCCCGGCCGGCCGCCTGTTGCGCGATGCCAAGCTATATGAAATCGGCGCGGGTACCAGTGAGATCCGGCGCATGTTGATTGGCCGCGAACTGTTCAACGAAACCCGCTGAGGGAGTGCACCATGGCCACCCTGCACACCCAACTCAATCCACGCTCGGCAGAGTTTGCCGCCAACAGCGCGGCAATGCTCAAACAAGTCGATGCCCTGCACACCCTGCTTGCCCAGGTCCAGCAAGGCGGCGGCAGCAAGGCCCAGGAGCGCCACACTTCCCGTGGCAAGCTGTTGCCGCGCGAACGCATCAACCGCCTGCTCGACCCGGGTTCGGCGTTCCTTGAGCTCAGCCAACTGGCGGCGTATCAGGTCTACGGTGAAGACGTACCCGCCGCTGGCGTGATCGCCGGAATCGGTCGGGTCGAAGGCGTCGAGTGCATGATCGTCGCCAACGACGCCACGGTAAAAGGTGGCTCCTATTACCCGCTGACCGTGAAAAAACACCTGCGCGCGCAAACCATCGCCGAACAGAATCGCCTACCGTGCATCTACCTGGTGGATTCCGGCGGCGCTAACCTGCCGCGCCAGGACGAAGTGTTTCCCGACCGCGAGCACTTTGGGCGGATCTTCTTCAACCAGGCCAACATGAGCGCCCAGGGCATCCCGCAGATTGCCGTGGTCATGGGCTCCTGCACTGCCGGTGGTGCCTATGTGCCGGCGATGGCGGACGAAGCGATCATGGTGCGCCAGCAGGCGACCATCTTCCTCGCCGGGCCGCCGCTGGTGAAGGCCGCCACGGGCGAAGTGGTCAGCGCCGAAGACCTTGGCGGTGCCGATGTGCACTGCAAGATCTCCGGGGTAGCCGACCATTACGCCGACAGCGACGAACACGCCCTGGCCCTGGCCCGCCGCAGCATCGCCAACCTCAACTGGCGCAAACAGGGGCAGTTGCAACAGCGCACACCCGTCGCGCCGCTGTATGCCAGCGACGAGCTGTACGGCGTGATCCCGGCCGATGCCAAGCAGCCGTTCGATGTGCGCGAAGTGATTGCGCGGCTGGTGGACGGCTCGGTATTCGATGAATTCAAGGCGCTGTTCGGCACCACGCTGGTCTGCGGTTTTGCCCATTTGCATGGCTATCCTGTCGCGATCCTCGCCAACAACGGGATCCTCTTCGCTGAAGCGGCGCAAAAAGGCGCGCACTTTATCGAACTGGCCTGCCAGCGCGGGATTCCCCTGCTGTTCTTGCAGAACATCACCGGCTTCATGGTCGGCCAGAAGTACGAGGCCGGCGGCATCGCCAAGCACGGCGCCAAGCTGGTCACGGCGGTAGCCTGCGCCAAGGTGCCGAAATTCACGGTGATCATCGGCGGCAGCTTTGGTGCCGGTAACTATGGGATGTGTGGGCGCGCCTACGATCCGCGATTTTTGTGGATGTGGCCCAACGCACGTATTGGCGTGATGGGCGCCGAACAGGCCGCCGGTGTGCTGGTGCAAGTCAAGCGCGAACAGGCCGAACGCAGTGGCCAGGGGTTCAGCGCCGAGGAAGAGGCGCAGATCAAGCAACCGATCCTCGACCAGTATGAAACCCAGGGCCACCCCTATTACTCCAGCGCCCGCCTGTGGGATGACGGCGTCATCGACCCCTTGCAGACCCGTGACGTGCTGGCCCTGGCCCTGTCCGCCGCGCTGAATGCCCCCATCGAGCCGAGCCGCTTCGGCGTGTTCCGCATGTAATTGGAGCTGCACCCATGAGCGATTTCAACACCGTGGAACTGGTGAGCGACCCCCGTGGCTTTGCCACGCTGTGGTTGAGCCGGGAACAGAAGAACAACGCCTTCAACGCCGAAATGATCCGTGAGCTGATCATTGCCCTGGACCAGGTCCAGGCCGATGCCTCGCTACGTTTTTTGCTGGTACGCGGGCGCGGCAAGCATTTCAGCGCCGGCGCGGATCTGGCCTGGATGCAACAGTCGGCTGAGCTGGACTACCACACCAACCTCGACGACGCCCGCGAGCTGGCGGAGTTGATGTACAACCTGGCCAAGCTGAAGATCCCGACACTCGCGGTGGTCCAGGGTGCGGCCTATGGCGGCGCCCTGGGCCTGATCAGTTGCTGCGACATGGCCATTGGCGCCGATGACGCGCAGTTCTGCCTGTCGGAAGTGCGCATCGGCCTCGCCCCGGCGGTGATCAGCCCATTTGTGGTGCAGGCGATTGGCGAACGCGCGGCACGGCGTTATGCCTTGACCGCAGAGCGCTTCGACGGCCACCAGGCCCAGGCCATCGGGCTCCTGGCGCAAAGCTACCCCCTCGCCGAGCTGAATCAACAGGTCGAGCAATGGACCGCCAACCTGCTGCTCAACAGCCCGGCGGCCATGCGTGCCAGCAAAGACTTGCTGCGCGAAGTCGGCAACGGCGCGCTCACTCCAGCGTTGCGCCGTTACTGCGAAAACGCCATCTCGCGCATCCGCGTCAGCGCCGAAGGCCAGGAAGGATTGCGCGCGTTTTTGCAAAAACGTGCACCCAGTTGGCAGTCCCAGGAGCCTCGTTCATGAGTTCACCGTTGATTACCTGCGTGCTGGTGGCCAACCGTGGCGAAATCGCCTGCCGGGTCATGCGCACGGCCAAGGCACTGGGGATGACCACCGTCGCCGTGCACAGCGCTACTGACCGCGATGCGCGCCATAGCCGCGAAGCCGATATCCGCGTGGACCTGGGCGGCAGCAAGGCTGCCGACAGCTACCTGCAGATCGACAAGTTGATCGCCGCCGCCAAGGCCAGCGGCGCCCAGGCGATTCATCCGGGGTATGGCTTTCTTTCCGAAAACCCGGGCTTTGCGCGGGCGATTGCTGACGCCGGGCTGATTTTCCTCGGCCCGCCCGCCTCGGCCATTGATGCCATGGGCAGCAAGTCCGCCGCCAAGGCCTTGATGGAAACCGCTGGCGTACCGCTGGTGCCGGGTTATCACGGTGCCGCCCAGGATCTGGAAACCTTCCGCCAGGCTGCTGCGCGCATTGGCTACCCGGTGCTGCTCAAGGCCACTGCTGGCGGTGGCGGCAAGGGCATGAAAGTGGTCGAGGACGAAAGCCAATTGGCCGAAGCCCTGGCCTCGGCCCAGCGTGAAGCACAGTCGTCGTTTGGCAACGCGCAGATGCTGGTGGAGAAATACCTGATCCAGCCACGCCACGTGGAGATCCAGGTATTTGCCGACCAACACGGTCATTGCCTGTACCTCAATGAACGCGACTGCTCGATCCAGCGTCGGCACCAGAAAGTCGTCGAAGAAGCGCCGGCGCCCGGTCTCAGCCCTGCCCTGCGCCAGGCCATGGGTGAGGCGGCAGTGCGTGCGGCCCAGGCGATTGGCTATGTCGGTGCTGGCACGGTGGAGTTCCTGCTGGATGCGCGTGGTGAGTTCTTCTTCATGGAGATGAACACCCGCTTGCAGGTGGAACACCCGGTGACGGAGGCCATTACCGGCCTGGATCTGGTGGCCTGGCAAATCCGTGTCGCTCAGGGCGAACCGCTGCCGATGACCCAGGATCAGGTGCCGTTGCGCGGTCACGCCATCGAAGTGCGGCTGTATGCCGAAGATCCTGCCAATGATTTCTTGCCGGCCACCGGGCGCCTGGCGCTGTACCGCGAGTCGGCGCCAGGCCCGGGACGCCGGGTGGACAGCGGCGTCGAGCAAGGTGACGACGTCTCCCCGTTCTACGACCCGATGCTCGGCAAACTGATTGCCTGGGGCGAGGATCGCGAACAGGCGCGCCTGCGCCTGCTGAGCATGCTGGATGAGTTTGCGGTCGGTGGTTTGAAGACTAACCTGGGCTTTTTGCGACGCATCATCGGCCACCCTGCGTTCGCTGCGGCGCAGTTAGATACCGGGTTTATCCCGCGGTACCAGGAGCAACTGCTGCCTGCCGCCAGTGAGTTGAGCGATGAGTTCTGGCAGGCGGCTGGCCATGGTTTCATGCAGAGCCAGCCAGCCCGGCTGCGCGAAGATGACCTCGCCTCGCCGTGGGCTGCGGCACTGGGTTTTCGCGCGGGCCTGCCCGCCGAGACGTCACTGCATTTGAGCTGCGACGGCCAGGACCGCCTGGTGACCCTGCAAACCAACGCCGCGCCACAACTGCGTAACGAGCACCTGCTGATCGAGGATGCCGGCCTACGCCGTTCGCACCTGGCTGTACGCCATGGACAGACGCTGTTCCTGCGCTGGCAAGGTGAGATGCGCAGTGTGACGCTGTTTGATCCGATCGCCGCCGTCGATGCCGGGCAGGCGCATCAGGGCGGCCTCACTGCGCCGATGAACGGCAGCATCGTGCGGGTGCTGGTGGACGTCGGGCAGACGGTCGAGGCTGGCACGCAACTGGTGGTGCTCGAAGCGATGAAGATGGAGCACAGCATTCGCGCACCCCATGCCGGTGTGATCAAGGCGCTGTATTGCCAGGAAGGCGAAATGGTCGGCGAAGGCAGCGCCTTGGTGGAGCTGGAAGTCTTGGCCTAGAACTTCACCGTGGCCTGTACCACCACGCCGATGATCTGGCAGGCATCGGTCAGCAGCGCCTTTGGATAGGTCGGGTTGAGCGGCACCAGGTAACGCTGGCCGCTTTCCTCGATCAGTTTGCGAAAGGTCGCCTGGCTGCTGCCGGCCCATTGGGCCACCACCAACTTGCCGGGCTCGGCGTCGAGGGCCGGGTCCACCAGGATCATCATCCCATCGGCGATACTCGGCCCGCTGGGTGCGGTCATTGCATCGCCGTAGACCTGGAGCCAGAACGCTTCGCCGTCGGCATCGTAGTCGCTCGCCTGAAAACGCGCCTGGCCATAGGCTGGCCGCTGCTCGTGCACCTGGATGGGCTGTTTCCAGTCTTTCACGGGATAGCGAAAATACGGGTTGTATTGAACGGCCGACGCGGCTTCGTCGTCTGCCGGGGCGTCGCCCTTCTCGCGGATCACCAGCGCCGCTTCCAGATAACCCAGGCCCAGTTCTTCGAGCACCCGGTTCATGTCGGCGAGGCTGGGGACACGGCGCTTGCCCAGCCAGTGGCCGATGCCGCCCTGGGACATGCCCAGCCGCGTGGCCAGTTGGTCTTGCGTGACCTTGCGGTCTTTCATGTTGGCTTTGACCAACGCGATCCATTTATCCATGGGGCAGACGATACCGGGTGTATTCAGCGCGACAATAAACAGTTTGTAGTAATCAATCAAATGACATAAATACAGTTCGTATTATTATCAGCTCCACCTGTTCACCTTCCCACCCAGAGCACCGACCTCATGAACACAACCCCGGATCACCTGCCTGGTACACCTGATGATGAAATAAAGCTCTTGCAGGACAGCGCCGCTGCCCAGCGCGCGCTGGACTACTACTTGAAAGAAGATCCAGGCCTGGCATCGGACGATGTGACATGGTTCGAGGCCAACCCCGCTGTCAGCAGTGAAGAAGCCCTGATCCACGCGTCGGACCTGCTGCGCAGCGCTGCCGCCATCGCCTATGAACTGGCCGACAACAAGCTGGGAGGCACCCGGGACCTGGCGTTTTCGGTGGTGTACCTGATTGATATGGCCAAGGCCATGCTGGAGCGTCCACTGCAACTGGCAGGCGGGAAAACCCCATAGCCAGGTAGGCATGCAGGAACAAAAGGAAAAATATTTCTATCTGGTTGATAAAAACATTTGACTTGCAAATGATAATGATTATTATTGCAAGCAGCTGGTCGCGAGATCAGTCGATAGACCAAGAGACCTTAGGTCGGACTCTTGGAATATCTCCTCATCAGGCTAATCACGGTTTTTGACCCGGCTCTTTGGCCGGGTCTTTTTTTGCCAGTTATTCTGGCGTGGCTTCAGGCTAATGAAGACTGTGTGTTGCTTGATGGCGCGCATGGTAGCAAAAGACTATCGCGAAAAGAAAGTCGATAAAGCGCTCTGGCCCGGATCTTTCCAAATTAGCACTTGAGAATCAATCTCACAGACTCTAAGCTGCGGCTGCGTCATGGACGACGCCCCCTTCTTTTTCGCAAAAGTTTGCGTCCAGACTTTACCCCGCGCCTGTGTAAACTACCCGCCACACCCCTCATATTCAGGCAACCAGACTATGACCGTGGCCTTGACCTCCATTAAGATCAGCACCGATTTCGACAGCGGCAATATCCAGGTGCTCGACACCAGCGATGCCCATCAATTGTTGCTCGCAATCAAACCCGATACTCGCAGCCAGCACTTCCAATGGTTCCACTTCAAGGCCGAAGGGATGCACATTGGCCATACCCATACCTTCCGCCTGAGCAACGCCGGCCAGTCCTCCTACAAACATGCCTGGAGCGGCTACAACGCCGTGGCGTCCTACGACCACATCAACTGGTTCCGGGTGCCAACGCGCTTTGACGGCGAAACCTTGCACATCGAATTCCAGACCGAGCAAAAACACGCCTGGTTCGCCTACTTCGAACCCTACAGCCGCGAGCGTCACGCCTGGTTGATCGACCAGGCACTGAACCGCGCCGGCACGCAATTGCTGGCCACCGGCAAGAGCGTCGAAGGCCGTGATATCCCGCTCCTGCGCCGTGGCAAGGGTGGCGCAGGGCAGCGCAAAGTCTGGATCATCGCCCAACAACACCCGGGCGAGCACATGGCCGAGTGGTTTATGGAAGGCATCATCGAGCGCCTGCAACAGCACGGTGACGACGAACTGAACAGACTCCTGGCCGCTGCCGACCTCTACCTGGTGCCGAATATGAACCCGGATGGCGCGTTTCACGGTCATCTGCGCACCAACGCCATGGGCCAGGACCTCAATCGCGCCTGGCAAAGCGCAAGCCAGGAACAAAGCCCGGAAGTGCTGTTCGTCCAGCAGCAAATGGAGCAATACGGCGTCGACCTGTTCCTGGACATCCACGGTGACGAGGAAATCCCCTACGTGTTCACCGCCGGTTGTGAAGGCAACCCCGGTTACACACCGCGTATCGAAGGCCTGGAAAAACACTTCCGCAGCCACTTGAGCGCCCTGACCCGCGACTTCCAGACCACCCATGGCTACACGCGTGACTTGCCGGGCCAGGCCAATATGACCCTGGCGTGCAACAGCGTGGGCGAGAAATTCGATTGCCTGTCCCTGACCCTGGAAATGCCGTTCAAGGACAACGACGATGCACCCGATCCGCATACCGGCTGGTCCGGCAAACGCTCGCTGCAACTGGGCAAGGACGTGCTGAGCACCGTGGCGGATATGGTCAGCGTGCTGCGCTGATCCTGCTTACCCCGGGGGCCAGGTTCAGCCCCCGGATTGCGCCGCCACCCGCAGGCAATCCTGCGGCCCGAGCACCCGGCCATCCGCTGCACGCACCGCCAAGGCCTGCAGCGGCTGCCCGTGCTCACGGTCCAACATCACCGAACGAGCCTCGCCCTCGTCGTAAAAAAAACCCTCGCCCCATTGCCGCAGCCCAATGATCACGGCGAACAGTCCCCTGCCCTTTTGCGTCAACACATACTCCTGGTAAGCGCTGCCATCCGAAGCCGGGACAATCTCGAAAATCCCGTGGGCCACCAGATTGCGCAGGCGCGTCGACAGAATGTTCTTGGCCATCCCCAGGCTGCGCTGGAACTCGCCGAAGCGGCGGATGCCATCGAATGCATCCCGAATGATCAATAGCGCCCAACCATCACCAATGGCCTCCAGTGAGCGTGCCACCGGGCATTCGGCACTTTCAAAGCGAGTGAGTTTGACCATGCGCAACACCTGCCTGATGAAAAATGTAGTTGCAATATAAAACCGGCCTATCTACCGTACAACTAGTTTCATTTTAAAACCACAAAGGAATCCAGCATGCCAACTCCCCCTTTGAGCGGCGCCGTGGTGCTGCTGTTCGCCATTGCCTGTGGTTTGTCGGTGGCCAATGTCTATTACGCCCAACCCCTGCTTGATGCCATGGCCACCACGTTCGCCATGGACCCCGCCACCATCGGCATGGTGATCAGCCTGACTCAGGTCGGTTATGGCATGGGTCTGTTGCTGCTGGTGCCGTTGGGCGACCTGCTCAATCGCCGGCACTTGATCGTCGGCCAGTTACTGCTGTCCACCGCCGCGGTTTTGCTGCTCGGCCTGTCCAGCAGCAGCCTGTGGTTTCTGGCTGGCCTGCTGCTGACCGGCTTGCTCGCGGTGGTGGCACAAGTATTGGTGGCCTACGCCGCAAACCTGGCGCGGCCCGAGCAACGGGGCCATGTGGTGGGCCTGGTGACCAGCGGCATCGTGGTCGGCCTGCTGCTGGCACGCACGGTGTCCGGGGTCATGGCAGACCTGGCCGGCTGGCGTTCGGTGTACCTGTTGTCGGCTGGCCTGACGCTGCTGATGACACTGTTGCTCTGGCGCGTCTTGCCGGCCACCGAGCAGCCCCGGGCACCAGGTTCGTATCTACAGCTGCTCGGCTCGGTGTTCAGCCTGTTGCGTGAAGAAAAAGTGCTGCGCGACCGCGCGGTCCTGGCGTTTCTGATTTTTGCCGCTGGCACCGTGCTCTGGACCCCGCTGGTACTGCCCTTGAGCGCCCCGCCATTGTCGCTGTCCCACACCCAGATCGGCCTGTTCGGCCTCGCCGGTGCTGCTGGCGCGCTGGGCGCGGCTCATGCCGGACGCCTGGCCGACCGGGGCCTGGCCCAGTGGACCAGCGGCGCAGCCCTGGGGCTGATGTTGGTGTCGTGGCTGGCCATCGCCTTCACCCAGTCCTCGCTGTGGGCGCTGCTGCTCGGGGTGATTACCTTCGACCTCGGCCTGCAAGCCGTGCATGTCACCAGCCAAAGCCTGATCTACAGCGTGCGCCCCGCCGCCCAGAGCAGGTTGGTGGCCGGCTACATGCTGTTCTATTCGGCAGGCAGCGCCCTGGGCTCGGTCGCGGCGACGATGATGTATGCCTGGGCCGGCTGGCTCGGCGTGTGTGGCCTGGGCGCCGCCATCAACCTGCTGGCCCTGGTTTACTGGCGGGCGACCCTTGCACCTCAGTCCTTGCCGAGCATGCTTTGCAGCACGCCATCGCGACGAACCCAGCCATGGAACAACGCCGCCGCCAAATGCAGCAACACCGTCAGAAACAGCAAATAGGCGAGGTAACCGTGGGCTTTGCGCAGCACCGCAAACAACTGCGCATTGGCCGGCACCCATCCGGGCAACTGCAAGGCGCTGGACAGCATCACCGGATCACCGGCCGCCGAAATCATCGCCCACCCCAGCAACGGCAGGATCAGCATCAAGCCATACAGCAGCACATGCGAAGCCTTGGCCGCCATCACCTGCCACGCCGGCAAGTCGACAGGCAACGGCGGCTGACGGGTAGAAAAGCGCACCCCCAGCCGCACGATCACCAACAGCAGAATCGCAATGCCCAGCGGCTTGTGCAGGTGCAACAACCACTCATGGCGCTCGGAAACCGACGCCACCATGCCAGCGCCGATAAACAGCATGGCGATCACCATCAGCGCCATCAGCCAGTGCAGCAGGCGCGCCAGCGGCGCAAAAAAACGCGGTTGGGCATTCATGGCCGGGACTCCTGAGGGGCGCTGTGCAACTGGCTGACTTCGCCGGTGCGACGCAAATATGAACTGGCATAGGCGGCAGAACGTGCGGCCAGCAGCGGGTCATTGGAGGCTTCGATACCGCTGGGCAGGATCAAGGGGTCAAAGTTGATATCACGGCAATCGCCGTCCAGTTGCGGCTGGCTGCTTTCAAGCACCAAGGTGCCGGCGTTCAGCACCGTGTGCGCGCCGACCCAGGCCTTGCTGGCGTCATCTACCAGGTCCGAGGGGTTGGCCAGGGTGATCTGCAATTGCCAGCGCAGCGGCCCGGCCTTCAAGCGTTGTATCAAATCTGCCTGCAGGGAATCCGCCCCTTCAGGCGTGATGGCGCCGCTGGCATCCTGGCTCAGCGGTACCACGCCCCAGCGCACGGCCTGGCGTTGCCCGGTGGCATTGATCAGGTAAAAAGCGTTAATCGCGTTATAGGTCTCGGTGGCATAGCTGGCAGAGGGCTTGGCGGTCTTGACCCACGCCAGAAACGGCGCGGCCTCGGGATGGCTGGCAAAAAACGCCGGCATACTGGCCGGGTTCGGCTTGCCGGTCGCAGGGTCTGGGGCACCGGCCTTGAGCATCTGGTAGAACGCCTCAGGCGTGCCCACCGGGAACACCGGCATGCTGTTCATCCCGGTGCGCCATTGCTGGCCGTTGGCCTGGCTGAACTGCACGGCCAGGCTGCGGATCGGCACGCTGTTGTCCGGGGCATAGGGGTTGCCGCTGGGCAGGGCGAAACGCCCGATCACCTGGGTGCGGGCCTCACTGAATACCTGTGCGCTGGAATACGCCCGAGCCGCAGGACTGCTCTCGAAATAGCCGGCCACGCACACACCTTTAGCGTGATTGCGTCGGTAGCCTTGGTGTACGCCATTATTGGTTTCCAGGGCATTGACCAACGTCTTGGGGCGCAAACGCTGTGGGTCAAGTGTGCCGTTGACGTAGGCAAAAGCCCCCGCCACGACACCAACAACCGCGCCAATAGCCGCCAGGCGCAGCATCAGGCTGGCACGCCCCAACGGCGGGCGTGGTGGGGATGGATGATCTGGCATGAAATGCTCCGAGGCCTATGGCCACAGGGGATAGGTGCAATAGGACGCCGCTCGCACGGGCTTATTCCCCCAGGGCCGTAGGCATTTTCATCAGAGCCTTGTTCAGGAGTCCCAGATCGCCCCATAGGCGGGTATCCCCCGAGCCTCCATTTCCTCGACCACCCGCTGCGTCACCGCCTGGTTGGCGATACAGATCACCGCTTCGGCAGCGAAGTCCTGCACCGCCGCGTAGGCCAGTTGCACCAGGTCAGGTTTGCCCCGTACATCGGTGTCCCAGATCACTGCACCGGGTTGTGCGCGAAGGATTTCTGCAACCAGTTCCTCGCCATAGGTCTTGGCCGGGCTGCGGGTCGACCAGACCAACTGGATCGGCACCTGCTTGGCCAGCAAATGCGGCATCACCGGGCCAATGCCGCTGCCAGTGGCGATGTACACCACCGACTTGAACAAGGTCTCGACGTTGGCCACCCCCGCCGTGGTAATACCCTTGACCCACACATGGGACGGCATCTGCTCGATAAAGCGCCCCGTCCAATCCCCGGCCCGGGAAATAATCAGGCGAAAACCCGGCTGGCCCGGTGTCGGGATATTGGCAAACGAGTGCCACTCCAGCAGCGGTTGCAGGCTGATCGCGGTGGACGACCCCGCAAAGGGCGTGGTGTGGCGCAATGTGCTGATCACGGCATGGCCACTAGGCCGCTGATGACTGACTACCACTTTGCGCAAGCGTAACCAAGGCAGCGCAATACTCAGGGTCAGCACCAGCAATACCCAAACCGCCCCCGCGGGAGCCTCGGCCAGCAGTGTCTGCACCCAGAACAACAGCAAGGCCGCCCACCCCGCAAACCGGTGCACGCGCTCAAAGCCATTGTGAAAGCGGCGGCGAATCCCCGGCTGCGCCATCACCACCATCAACAGCAACACACCCAGCAGCGCCGCACTGACCAGCAACCACGGCACCGACACACTCGAAGGCTGTTGCAGATAGCGCCAGCCCTGGCTGCCGACCAGCACCGCGAACCACACCGTGGCAGCCAGCGCACCGCCGCTGTGCAGCCCGCCCAGGTGATAGACCTTGGCGGCGCGGCGGCGTATATACAGCGGCCAGCTCACGGGAATACGCGTCGCCAACCAGAACAGCCCGTTGATTACATACTGCTGGCGCACCAGGATCGCCAGGGACAGGTTAATCATCACCAGCAGCGACACCTGTTGCACGTCGATCAAGGGCAGGGTCAAGCCCGCCAGCGCAAACCAGCCGTTGCCCATCAGCACCCCTGCCACCAGACAGTTGTAATGGGAAAATATCGGCCTGCCACGCCAGCGCCGCCACCCGCCAGGCCGGGCGGGCAGCACCGTGGCCATCCACCGTTCAATCATGCTCGGCCACCTGTGCTCAGGAGCAACTGGCGCCCCTCCTCGCTGTCACGGGCCCATTGCAGCAGCAAAGCCTTGTCGACCTTGCCACGCGCTGTGAGCGGCAGGAGGTCCACGGCGAAAATCACCGCGGGCACACAGTAGTAGGCCAGCCGTTGCGCGCAGTACTGCCTGGCTGCCGGGATATCCACCGTGGCGGGGGTCACGAATGCCACCAGGTGCTGGCTGTCGAACTTCAACGCCACCGCCCGGCTACAGGCACCGCAGGCCTCAAGCGTGGTGGCAAGCGCATCCAACTCCACGCGAAAACCGCGGACCTTGACCTGATCGTCAACCCGCCCCAGATGCTCCAACGCCCCTTCGTCCGTCCAGCGGCCCAGGTCGCGGGTATGGAACATCATCCGGCCCGCCCCCAGGAATGGATCAGGTCGGTAGCGTTGCGCAGTCAACAACGGGTTGTGCAGATAACCGGCCGTCACCCCATCGCCCCCGGCCCACATCTCCCCCACTGCCCCTGGCGCGCAGGCCTGGCCATGTTCATCGAGCACATACACGGTGTTATTGGGTGTCGGCTTGCCGATGGTCAATCGCGCCCCTGGCACATGCCGATGCAGGGTATTGACGATGGTCGTTTCAGTCGGCCCGCAACCGTTGTAGAACGTGCAATGGGCCGCCCAGCGGTCCGCCAGGGCCTGGGGGCATGGCTCGCCCGCCACCGCGACCACCTCAAGCGTGGGGCATTGCCGGGGATCCAGGGTCGCGAGAATCGACGGCGTGGCGATCAGCACCTGGCAATGGCGTGCCGTTTCCCCGATGTCTTGCTGGCGGATAAGCAACGTCGCCCCATGGGCCAGACAACCGAGGATCTCCCAGGCCGCCATGTCAAAGGCGATGTTGAGTATCTGCCCAACGCTCATGCCTGGCTTGATGCCGAGGTTTCCCGGGGCCGTCAGCAAGATATTGCAGACATTGCGGTGGGTCACCCGCACCCCGTTTGGCCGGCCTGTGGTACCGGAGGTAAACAGCACAAAACACAGGCTGGCAGGGTCTGGCGCGGCGACGTCCAGCAGGCATTCCTCGGCCACCCAGGGCTGTTGCGCCAGGAACTCATCCAGGCACACGCACGGCTGGCCCGCCGCCAGCGGCAATCGGTCCTTGAGCCCGGATAGGGTCAGTACTACGGCACTCGACAATGTCTCAAGGATCATCGTCAACTGGGCCGGCGGAGTGATCCTGGCATCCTGCGGCACGTACGCCGCGCCGATTTTCAACACGGCCAGCAGGCCCACCAGCATGGGGATCGACCGCTCGACAAACAGCGCTACCGTGTCTCCCGCCACCACGCCCTGCTCGATCAAGTGCCGGGCCAGCCGATTGGCCTGGCGGTTCAACTGCTCATAGCTGATGCTCTGCTCCAGACAGAGCGCGGCTATCTGCTGGGGAGCTGCTGCGGCTTGCGCCTCGAAGGCCAGGTGTATACACGCGTACGGCAGTGGCCGTGCCGGCCCGCATCCCCAACTTTCAAGGGTATTACGTTGGATGATGGGCAAATGGCCCAGTGCCTTGGTGCAAGCAAATCCGCTATCTGCTGCTGTCGCCGATATCATGTGTCAACTCCTCATCTGGCGCCTGCCTCACAGTGATCGGGCAGGCTGGGAGCTGGACTGAGGACGATTCACGACATTACAGGGCTACGGGAGCCTACAAACGATAAAGACCAAGGCCATCTGTAGCGTTTATTTTTCCTACAAATGGAACAACCTTTGCCGGTAGGCGTCTCCCTCAACACCGCCCACGACACGCAGGCCCCCATGCACGAACTCGACGAACAGTTGCGTGAACTCCTTCCCAGGCTGCGGCGCTTTGCCCTGTCCCTGACGCGCAACCCCAGCAGCGCCGATGATCTGGTGCAGGCCAGCCTGGAGCGCGCCATCGTCAGTTGGCGTGACAGGCGCGTCGACGGTGATTTACGCGCCTGGTTGTTCTCGATCCTCTACCGGCAGTTTCTCGACGCGCACCGGCGTTCGCGACGCTATGCACGGATGCTGGAGTTCTTTACCGGGCGCGATGACGCGCAACCCTCGGTCGAACGCGAGGTGATCGCCCAGTCGACCCTGCAAGCTTTCGACCAGTTGACCGGCGAGCAGCGCGCCCTGCTGCTGTGGGTCTCGGTGGAAGGCTTGAGCTACAAGGAAGTCGCCCATATCCTCGACGTGCCCATCGGCACCGTGATGTCACGCCTGTCCCGCGCCCGCCAGGCCTTGCGCCAGCTCAGCGACGGCGACATCAACCGCCCCTCCCTGCGGATACTCAAATGATCAGCCTGCCCCCCAACGAACGCGACCTGCACGCTTACGTCGACCACCAACTCTCGGAGGTGGACCGACGCCAATTGGAGATCTGGCTCGCCGCCCACCCCGAGGTCGCGGCCCAGGTCCACGCCTGGCAACAGGATGCCCAGCACCTGCGCGCGGCCCTCGGCGCTGCGCCAGCGGCTAATCCGCAGTTGGATCCGGCACTGATTCGCCAGCGTCTCAAGCACCAGTCGCGCCGCCAACTGGCCACTGCCGCCATGCTGGTGCTCGCCGTCAGCCTGGGCGGCCTGGGTGGCTGGCAAGCACGGCAGGCAACCCTTGTGGCCACGGCACTGCCGATGACCGACGCCATGCAGGCCTATCGCCTGTTCGCCCAGGAGCGGATCATGCCCGCCGATTACCAGGTGCAAGGCAGCGGCGATATGCAAGCCTGGCTCGACCGTTACTTCACCCAGGCCCATCGCCTGCCAGACCTGAGCCAGGCCGGTTTCAACCCGGTCAGCGGGCGCCTGCTCACCACTGATCAAGGCGCAGCGGCGATGGTGCTCTACGAGAACCCGCAGGGCCGGCGCATCAGTTTCTACATTCGCCCGCCGGGCCCGCAGAACACCTTGCTGCCACCGGGCAGTCGCAATGCCGACGGGCTCCAGGCCCAGTACTGGTCCAGCCCCGGCTACAACTATGCGATGGTCAGCCAAGAGGACGAGCCGACCACCCCATTGCTCAAGCAGACCACAAGGTTCTAGGACGCCAACGCCATGCCTTTTCGAGATAGCCGCCCCCGTCGCCTGCCCTTGTTCAAACGGCTGCTGGGCAAAACAACCACCACCGATAATGCCCCAGCCATTCAGCGGTTCTTTGAAGACAAGGCCCGGCAACAGGGCTACACCCTCAGCCCCAGCCAATGGCAGGTGATCGCGGCCATGACCCGGCAAACCGCGCACTTGCAGGCCCGGCGTCCGACCCGCAGCTTGTACCTGCACGGGGCCGTCGGCCGGGGCAAAAGCTGGTTGCTCGACGGGTTTTTCCAGGCCTTGCCGTGCCCGGACAAACAGCGGGTGCATTTCCACGACTTTTTCGCCCGCCTGCACCGAGGCATGTTTGCTCACCGCCAGCAGGCCGACGCCCTGGCCGCTACCCTGGATCAATTGCTCGACGGTTGCCGGGTGCTGTGTTTCGACGAATTCCATGTGCATGACATCGGCGATGCGATGTTGATCACCCGTCTGTTCAAGGCGTTGTTCCAACGGGGCATCCTGGTGCTGCTCACCTCCAATTACCCGCCACAGGGCTTGCTGCCCAACCCGCTGTATCACCAGCGCTTCAAGCCGGTGATCGACTTGATCGGCGCACGCATGGACGTCATGCAAGTCAGCGCGCCCCACGACTATCGAGGCTTGGCACAGAACCATCGGCAACAGCGCTTCACCCATGGCCTGTACGTTTGGCCCGGCACCCCGGCCCAACGCAGTGAGCGGGGGCTGCCCGACACCGATGGCCCGCCCCTGGCCCTGGCAGTGGGAGCACGACAACTGCAGGTCCGCTGGCATCAGGCGCGCACCCTGGGCGCCACCTTCAACGACCTGTGTGAACAACCCACTGCCGTGATGGATTACCTGCTGCTGTGCGAGGACTTCGACCACTGGATCATCGACGGCCTGCCCCGGCTGGACGACTGCCCGATTGCCGTGCAACAACGGTTTATCAACCTGATCGACGTGCTGTACGACCAGGACAAGCACCTGACACTGCTGGGCCAACAGCCACTGGACGATGCCCTGGAGGGCCAGGCGATCGACTTGGCGCGCACCCGCAGCCGCCTGGGCCAGTTGCAACAAATCAGCTCGATCGCGCCCAAGCCGTTATCATGAGCGCCTTTGCCTTTGTCGAGTGACGCTGCTGTTCATGGATACCCTTGCCCAACTCAAGGCTGGCCAACTGGCTGGCATCAAGCGCCTGGACCTGTCCTGTGGCCTGACGCAGTTCCCCCGGGAAATCTTCGACCTGGCCGACTCCCTGGAAATCCTCAACCTCAGTGGCAATGCCCTGAGCAGCCTGCCCGACGATCTGCACCGCCTGCCCCACCTGCGCGTGCTGTTTTGCTCGGACAACGCCTTTACCGAACTGCCGGCGTGCCTGGGCCAATGCCCGCAATTGAGCATGGTTGGCTTCAAAGCCAACCAGATCGAGCATGTGCCCGCTGCCGCGCTGCCGCCGCAGCTGCGCTGGCTGATCCTTACCGACAACCACATCAGCCAGTTGCCGGACGAGCTCGGCGAGCGGCCACGCTTGCAAAAACTCATGCTGGCCGGCAACCGCCTGGAGCAACTGCCGGCGAGCCTGGCCCAGTGCCATAACCTCGAACTGCTGCGCATCGCCTCCAACCGCCTGGCGCAATTGCCGCACTGGCTGCTGACACTACCGCGCCTGACCTGGCTGGCCTATGCCGGCAACCCGGTGGAAATGGCGGTGGATGTGGCCAATGACGACGACACGCCGAATATTCCCTGGGCCGAACTGGCGCTGGCCGAAGTGCTGGGCGAAGGCGCCTCAGGTGTGATCCGCAAGGCACTCTGCAAACCTTCGAACGCGCCTGTCGCCGTCAAACTCTATAAGGGCACCATCACCAGCGACGGTTCGCCGCTGCACGAAATGCAGGCCTGTATTGCCGCCGGGCTGCACCCCAACCTGATCAGGGTGCAAGGCCGCGTGGTTGGCCACCCCGATGACCAGGCCGCACTGGTGATGGACCTGATCGAGCCGAGCTACCGCAACCTCGCCGGCCTGCCAAGCCTGGCGTCCTGCACCCGGGACATCTACGACCCCGCCACACGTTTCAGCGCCGAGGTGGCATTGCGCATAGCGCGGGGCATCGCCTCGGTGGCCGCCCACCTGCACCGGCACGGCATTACCCATGGCGACCTGTATGGCCACAATATCCTGTGCAATGCCGAGGGTGATTGCCTGCTCGGGGACTTTGGCGCGGCATCGTTCCACGCCACGGTAGACACCTTGCAAACCAGGGCGCTGCAACGCATTGAAGTGCGCGCGTTCGGGGTGTTGCTGGGGGAGTTGCTGGAGCGGATTGACAGCGGCTTGAGCGATCAACAGCGCCTGGCGCTGGAAGCACTGCGTGACCATTGCTGCCAGCCACAGGTGCTGGCACGACCGGCGTTCGCAGAGATCGAGGCGCAACTGTCCTCATTCTGAAATGCCATGCAAATGTGGGAGCGGGCTTGCTCGCGATAGCGGTGTGTCAGTCGCAGAAATATTGACTGAACCACCGCTATCGCGAGCAAGCCCGCTCCCACACAAGCCCGCCATCACCGTTCTAGACTGGGTTTAGCCCGCCAGGCCGACGAACATATCCTGCACGTCGTCATGGTTGTCCAGGCCTTCCAGGAAGGCTTCGACTTCAGCCATCTGCTCGTCGCTCAAACCAGTGACCGGGTTTTTCGAGATGTAGCCCAACTTGGCCGACAACACGGTGAAACCCTGCTCCGGCAAGGCTTTCTGTACCGCGTCCAGGTCAGTGGTCTCGGTGATGAACAGGGTCGAACCCTCTTCTTCGCCTTCTTCAAAGTCCTGGGCGCCGGCTTCGATGGCGGCCATTTCCGGATCGGCATCCGGAGTATCCGGCGAGGCCTCGATCAGCCCCACATGGTTGAAGTCCCAGGCCACGGAGCCCGAAGCCCCCAATTGCCCCTTGCGGAACGCCACGCGGATTTCCGCCACGGTACGGTTGATGTTGTCGGTCACGCATTCAACGATCAACGGCACCTGGTGCGGGGCGAACCCTTCATAGGTCACGCGATGGTACTGCACGGTTTCGCCCAGCAGGCCCGCGCCTTTCTTGATCGCACGTTCCAGGGTTTCCTTGGGCATCGAGGCTTTCTTGGCCTGCTCGACCACCAGACGCAGGTGGGCGTTGGTCGCGGTGTCTGCACCGTTGCGGGCGGCAATGGTGATCTCTTTCACCAGCTTGCCGAAGATCTTGCCCTTGGCATTGGATGCCGCTTCTTTATGTTTAACCTTCCACTGTGCGCCCATGACTCACTCTCTTGATATCCGTGGCGCCGAGACGTCTACTGGCCGGCGCTTTGGCGGCAGAGTTTATAGGGCAAAAACACTCTCTTCCACCAAAAAACCGGCCAGCGACGCAGGTGGCTCAGGTGCGCAGGGGTTTGATCGCCATGGCGCGATCCGGCACAAAGTCCCCGACTTGCGCCAATACCGCAGGCCGAGCGTTCCAGTAAGGCATCAACACCAGCGAAGAAAACAACGCGCAACCGGCAAATACGATAAACACCGTCACCGTGTCGAAGTAACCCGGCAGCAGGCCACCCAGGATCGCCCCCACCGAACCGCAGCCGTTGACGAAACCCGCCGCCGTGGCGCCAGCCTTGGCCGTGCCGAAATCGATCGCGGCGGTGCTGCTGATCATCGAGTCCGGCCCGTACAGGGTCAGGCCCATGACAAACAGCAAGGCCATCACCAGCAACACACTGCCGGTGTGCAACGCGCCCATGAACAACGCCAGTGACACCGTCAGCGCCAGCAGGCTGAGGACACAGGCCGGCATGCGCCGCGCACCGAACAGCTTGTCGGACGCCAGGCCAATCATGATCGGCCCCAGCAGCCCCGCCAGCTCGAACGCGGTGGGCACAATGGCTGCGCCGACCTTGCCCACCGACGGCATCTGCTCGTAGACAATTACCGGGCCCCACAACAGGATCGCGTAACGCGCCGGCTTCAACAGGAAATACGCCAGGCCCAGGGTCAGTACCGTGCGGTTGCGCAAGATCTCGCGCAACGGTTCAAGAATGCTGATCTTCCTGGCTGCTGCCGCCTCTTCTGCACTCAAGGCGGGCTCCGGCTCCACGGCGGGCAAACCGACATCCTGCGGGGTGTTGCGCTGGAAGATGAAGAACAGCACCGCAACCACTGCCACCACCGCCGCGCTGGAAATAAACGCTGCGTGCCAGCTACCGATCAGGGTATAGGCCCACCACCCGGCAAACGGTGACGCCACCAGGCCGCCAAAGGCATAGCAGGAACTCCACAGCCCCAGCACCCGCCCACGCTGCTGCGCCGGGAAGAAACTGCCAAGGTTCTTGCACAGGCCCGACCAGCCGGTGGACTGCGCCAGCCCCTGGATCAGCATGCAACTGATAAAGATCGGCAACGTGGCAAAGGTGCCCATCACCAACGCGGCCAACGCGGAAATCACCAGGCCACCGAGCACTACCACCCGTGGCCCGAAACGGTCGGCCAGCATGCCCCAGGTGAACTGGCCGACGGCGTACGCCGCCAGGTACAGGCCATCGAGGTTGGCCATCATCATCTTGTCCAGCGGGAAGTTCGGGTCGTCGACAATGCCGAGCTTGGCCACGGAAAACGCTTTGCGGGTGAAATAGAAGGCGGCATAAGCCAGCCAGGTGATGGCGAAAATCTGCACGCGCCAACGCTTGATGCTACCCATAGGGATATTCATGGTGGTTCTGACCTCAGGTGTGAGTGTGCCGGCAGAATCGAGAAGCAATTGCCTGTGTTTTTATTGTTTTGCACTGCAGTACCGGGTCGCAGGGCGCCAGGTACTGGTCAGATGAGTCCTGCAAGGTTGCACGCAACGACCCATGATCGCCGAAGTTGTAGGACTCAACCTACGGCGACTGAGGGCTATCAAAGCAATGGCTGACTAATAGGTAAAATCGATTTATCGTATTTCAAATATAAGCTCAGCTTGTAAGAGGTCGTGCCATGTCGGTTTCCCACGCGCAACTCAAAGCCTTCCATGCCGTTGCCGTCCACGGCAGCTTTACCCTGGCAGCCGAGCGGCTGTTCCTCACCCAGCCGGCCATTTCCGACCAGGTGCGCAAGCTCGAAGAGCGCTTCGGTGTGCTGTTGTTCCATCGTAACAAACGCTCCGTGCGCCTGACCGACCTGGGCGAGCGCCTGCTGAGTATCACCCAGCGCCTGTTTGTGATCGCCGCCGAGGCCGAGGAACTGCTGCAAGACTCCAAGGCCTTGCAGACCGGCAGCCTGACCCTGGCCGTGGATGCGCCGGTGCATGTACTGCCGCAGATCGCGCAGTTTTGCGAACGTTATCCGGGAATCACGGTAAAGATCGAGACCGGCAACACCGATGATGCGCTGTATCGCCTGTACAACTATCAGGCTGACCTGGCGCTGGTGGGGCGCGACGTTGACGATGAGCGCCTGCTCTCGATCCCGCTGCGCGATGACCCGATGCTGGCCTTTGTTGCACGCAACCACCCGTGGGCCGGGCGTGAATTCATCGAACTGGCGGACTTGGATGACACACCTCTGGTCCTGCGGGAAACCGGCTCGGTAACCCGTCAGACCCTGGAGCGGGAGATGCACCAGGCCGGGCTGCGGATTCGCCCGGCGATCCAGGTAGAAGGCCGCGAGGCCGCCCGTGAAGCGGTGGTGGTGGGGATTGGCGTGGGCGTGGTCTCGGCGTCGGAGTTTGGTGCGGACTCACGGGTGTATGCCATGCCGATTCGCGATTGCACCCAGCGCATGAAGGAAACGCTGGTGTGCCTCAAAGAACAGAGCTCGCGACGGGTGGTGGCGACCTTTCTGGAGATTGTCCGCGAGAGCCTCGATACCTGAGCGAACGCAATACTCAAAGCAGCAAAGATCAAATGTGGGAGCGGGCTTGCTCGCTCCCACAGGGGATCTGCGCTTAATTGATGGCCCCCCCCTCGCCACAGAGTCTGATCAACACCCATCAACTGGAGGCCAGTTCGAAAAACGCCTGAATCAAGCGCAACTCCCGGCGCCGCTCCATGCAGCCGAGCATATGCTGGTTCAGCAAGCCCTCGCCCTGGATTGGAATCGCGTGCACCCGCGGGTCACGGCTGACTTCTACCGACGACACCACGCCCACCCCCAACTCGGCGGCCACCGCTTCCGTCACCGCCTCACGGCTGTCCAGTTCCAGCAGCACCCGGGGATTGACGCCAGCCTCGGCACAGGCGTCGTCGAAAGTCCGACGCGTAATGGAACTGGGCTCACGCAGCACCATGATCACCTGGTCCAGTTGCTCCAGGCGGATACCGGCCGGGTCTGCCAGCCATGGGTGGCCGGCGGGCACCAGCGCGCAGATCCGTGACTCGCTCAACGGCTGCAAATGCAAACCCTTGCGCGGTTCAACCTCAGTCAACACCGCCACATCCGCATGCTCGGACAGCAGCGCGGCCAGGGTTTCCTGGGCATTGCCCAAACGCAGGTTGACGGTAATCCCCGGGTAGCGCGCACGCAGGCGCGCCAGCATCGGCATGACCATGTGTGGCCCATCCGCCGCCACTTCCAGGCGCCCAGTCAGCAGTTGCCGGTTGGCTTCAAGCAGCGTCTGCGCTTCATCCACCTGGCCGAAGATACTGCGGGTGATGGCCGCGAGCTTGATCCCCTCTTCCGTCAACTCGACCCGCCGCGCGGTACGCCGCAGCAGAGTGATCTGGTAGTGCTCTTCCAGCGCCTTGATATGCCCGGTCACGGCGGGCTGGCTGATAAACAGGCGCGCGGCGGCCCGGGTAAAACTGCCGTCCCGGGCCACGGCGTCAAACGCACGGAGTTGGAAAAGATTCATAGCTATCGGCCTCACTGATGGCTGGCATAACAACAAACAATTTGATTGATGACAAGCCAAACTGCAATTTATGTCCCGTAGCTTCATCCCACTGCTTTGCGAGGACATGAGAATGAGTACTGCCGCGCCGATCCTGCTCACACCTGGGCCCCTGACCACGTCCGCCCGCACCCGCCAGGCGATGATGGTTGACTGGGGTTCGTGGGATGACCGCTTCAACCAACTGACCGCCAGCCTCTGCGAGCAACTGCTGGCGATCATCAACGGTGGCGACAGCCATCACTGCGTGCCCTTGCAGGGCAGCGGCACCTTTGCCGTCGAAGCCGCGATCGGCACCCTGGTGCCACGGGATGGCAAGGTGCTGGTGCTGATCAACGGTGCCTACGGCAAGCGCCTGGCGAAGATCTGCGAAGTGCTCGGCCGCCCGTTCAGCACCTTCGAAACCGCTGAAGACCAGCCCACCACCGCCGCTGATGTGGATCGGCTGTTGCAGGCTGACAGCAGCATCACCCATGTCGCGCTGATCCACTGCGAAACCAGCACCGGTATTCTCAACCCGCTGCCGGAGATCGCCCAGGTCATCCAGCGCCACGGCAAGCGCCTGATCATCGACGCCATGAGTTCCTTTGGCGCGCTGCCCATCGACGCCGCCCAAGTGCCGTTTGACGCCCTGATCGCCGCCTCCGGCAAATGCCTGGAAGGCGTACCGGGCATGGGTTTTGTCTTTGCCAAAAAAGACGCACTGGCCGCCGCCCAGGGCAACTGCCATTCCCTGGCCATGGATCTGTTCGACCAGCACGCCTACATGGCCAAGACCGGCCAATGGCGCTTTACCCCGCCGACCCACGTGGTGGCGGCGCTGCATGAAGCACTGCTGCAATACAACGAAGAAGGCGGCCTGCCGGCCCGCCACCAGCGCTATGCAGACAACTGCCAGACGCTGTTGGACGGCATGGCCGAACTGGGCCTGCGCAGCTTCCTGCCCGCCGCGATCCAGGCGCCGATCATCGTTACGTTCCACGCGCCGAACGATCCGCGCTACCAGTTCAAGGACTTCTACGAGCGGGTCAAGGCCAAGGGGTTCATTTTGTATCCGGGCAAATTGACCCAGGTCGAAACCTTCCGCGTCGGCTGCATCGGTCACGTCAACCAGGCCGAGATGCAAGCAGCGGTGGCGGCGATTGCCCAGGCGCTGCAAGAGATGTGTGGGAGCGAGCTTGCTCGCGAAGTGGGTTAACGATAACGCGGGCGGCCTGCTTCACAGCGGCGCCCTCAGGTTTTTCGCGAGCAAGCTCGCTCCTACAAAAAACGCCACATTAGCCATAGGATTTGCACCATGAACTATCAGAACCCCAACACCCTGCAAGCCGCCATCCTTGACTGGGCCGGCACCGTGGTCGACTTCGGCTCGTTCGCCCCCACGCAGATTTTTGTCGAGGCCTTCGCCGAATTCGACGTGCAGGTGTCCATCGAAGAAGCCCGTGGCCCGATGGGCATGGGCAAGTGGGACCACATCCGCACCCTGTGTGATCAGCCGCAAGTGGCCGAGCGCTATCGCAAGGCCTTCGGCCGCACGCCGACCGACGCTGACGTGACCGCCATCTACGAGCGCTTCATGCCGCTGCAGATCGAGAAGATCGCCGAACACTCGGCGCTGATTCCCGGTGCCCTGGAGACCATCGCCGCACTGCGTGCGCAAGGGATCAAGATTGGCTCCTGCTCCGGCTACCCCAAGCAAGTGATGGACAAGGTGGTCGAACTGGCCGCCACCAACGGCTATATCGCCGACCACGTGGTGGCCACCGACGAAGTGCCCAATGGCCGCCCTTGGCCGGCCCAGGCCCTGGCCAATGTGATTGCCCTGGGTATCGATGACGTGGCCGCCTGCGTGAAGATCGACGACACCGTGCCGGGCATCCTCGAAGGCCGCCGCGCCGGGATGTGGACCGTGGCGCTGACCTGCTCGGGCAACGCCCTGGGCCTGACCTACGAGCAGTTCCGCGCCCTCGACCCTGCAACGCTGGCCAGCGAACGCAAGCGTATCGAAACGCTGTTTGCCGGCTCGCGCCCGCACTACCTGATCGACACCATCACCGACCTGCCCGGCGTGATCGCCGACATCAATCAGCGCCTGGCCCGCGGTGAAATGCCGCAAGGCATCTGATAGAGGTCAATACATCGCCCCTCACTCGGGCAAACCTTGCATAACAGGGTTAGGCTGAAGGGACTTCGTCGCCAAAGAACGGAGGTTTGCCCCTGATGAGTGAGGAAAGACGCGATGCCGTGGAAAAACAGTGAGTCCCGTTACAGTACGATGTCCATCGCCCTGCACTGGCTGATGCTGGTGCTGCTGGTCGCGGTCTACGCCACCATTGAATTTCGCGGGATTTTCCCCAAAGGCAGTGGCGGACGCACGTTAATCAAGGAACTGCACTTCATGTTCGGCCTGACCGTGTTCGTACTGGTCTGGCTGCGCCTGTTTGCCCGCAGCCTTGGCGTGGCGCCGAAGATTTTGCCGGCACCGCCGCAATGGCAAACCTTGCTGGCGACCCTGATGCACGTGGCGTTGTATATGTTCATGATCGGCATGCCGATCTTCGGCTGGCTGATCGTCAGTGCCGAAGGGCATTCGGTGTGGTTCTACGGGCTTGAGTTGCCACCGTTGATCGGCGAGAACAAAGACCTGGCCAAGCAGATCGAAGGCTGGCACGTGCTGGGCGGCACCATCGGTTACTGGTTGATCGGCCTGCACGCAGCTGCTGGCCTGTATCACCACTACTTCATGCGCGATAACACCGTGTTGCGCATGTTGCCCAAGCGTTAGTCCGCAAAACCCCGGCGGCCTTGCAGGCCGCCGGTGTGCACAAAGATCAAGCGAATGCCGGGGGCAAAGCGCCCGGCTTCGATCTGCTGCTTGAGCGCCAGCAGTGCCTTGCCGGTGTACAGCGGTTCCAGCAGCATGCCGCTGGCCTGTTCGGTAGTGGCGATAAACTCAAGCAATGGCTGATCGACCTTGGCAAAGCCGCCACGGCTGGCATCCAGCAGTTCATACCCGCCCTGCACGATGGCCTGCACGTTCTGCGCGACGCCATGATCATCCGGCACCGCCAGTGCCCCATACACAGGATGGGCACCCGCCTCCGCCAGCACCAACCCAGCCAGTGTGGTGCCCGTGCCAGCCGCCAACCACCAGGCGTCGTAATCGGCCCAACCCAAGGTGTGCAACTGTCGTCGGGCTTGCTCGACCAACACTCCGCAGCCCAGCGCCCCAGCCAATGCGCCGCCGCCTTCAGGCACGGGATGCAGACGCGGGTAGCGCTCACACCAAGGCAACCAAAAGTCCGGTGCATGGCGCGCGCGGTAGCCGCCGTAACCCAGCCAGTGCAGTTGCATGCCCAAAGCTTGCAGATCGAGGACCGTCGGAGTGTCTTGGGGATGCCCGCGCAACAGGCCGACAGTGGCAAAACCGAAGCGTTTGCCGGCTGCCGCCAGGGCGTGCAAGTGATTGGAGTAGGCCCCGCCCAGGCTGATGATGCCCGTGGCGCCAGCCTGTTGCGCCTGGGCCAGGTGCTCGGTGAGCTTGAACCACTTGTTGCCGCTGATCAGCGGGTCGATGCGGTCCAGGCGCAGCACGGCCACCTCGACCCCGTTCAGCCAATCCAGCTGCAAGGGTTCAAGGGGAGCCTGGGGAAGCCAATCGAAAGGACCCATCAGGGCATGTCTGCATGAAAAAAGGGGCGGTAGTCTAACACCGCCCCTTCCCGGGTCTTACAGCTCGGCGGCGAGACGCGAGCCCTGGTTGATGGCGCGCTTGGCGTCCAGCTCGGCGGCCACATCGGCACCGCCGATCAGGTGCACGTTCTGGCCTGCGGCGACCAGGCCGTCCTGCAGTTCGCGCAGCGGGTCTTGGCCGGCGCAGATGACGATGTTGTCCACCGCCAGCACCTGGGGTTCGCCCTCGGCGCCGATACGGACATGCAGGCCCTGATCGTCGATCTTCAGGTACTCGACGCTATTGAGCATCTGCACCTGCTTGTTCTTCAGGCCCGTGCGGTGGATCCAGCCAGTGGTCTTGCCCAGGCCATCGCCGACCTTGGAAGCCTTGCGCTGCAACAGGAATACTTCACGGGCCGGGGCATGGGGCTGGGGCTTGATGCCGGCCACACCGCCGCGTGCTTCAAGGTGGGTGTCGATGCCCCACTCTTTCCAGAACGCTTCGCGGTCCAGGCTGGTGGACACGCCCTGATGCACGAGGAACTCCGAAACGTCAAAGCCGATACCGCCGGCACCGATCACCGCCACGCGCTGGCCGACCGGTTTGCGCTGCAGGAGCACGTCCAGGTAACTGAGCACCTTGGCGTTTTCCACGCCGGGGATTGCCGGGGTACGGGGCGCGATACCCGTGGCGAGAATGATCTCGTCGTAACCGCCGGCCGCCAGTTGCGCCACATCTACCCGGGTGTTGAGGCACAGTTCGACATGGGTGGTCTGCAACTTGCGCTTGAAGTAACGCAGGGTTTCGAAAAACTCTTCCTTGCCCGGCACGCGCTTGGCCACGTTGAACTGGCCGCCGATCTCGCTGGCCGAATCAAACAGCGTCACTTGATGGCCACGCTCGGCGGCGACGGTAGCGGCTGCCAGACCGGCAGGGCCGGCACCCACCACGGCGATCTTCTTGACCTGGGTGACCGGCACATAGTTGAGCTCGGTCTCGTAGCAGGCGCGCGGGTTGACCAGGCAGGTGGTCAATTTGCCACCGAAGGTGTGGTCCAGGCAGGCCTGGTTGCAGCCGATGCAGGTGTTGATTTCGTCGGCACGGCCAGCGGCGGCCTTGTTGACGAACTCCGGGTCGGCGAGGAAAGGACGGGCCATGGACACCATGTCGGCATCGCCCTCGGCGAGGATCTGCTCGGCCACTTCCGGGGTGTTGATACGGTTGGTGGTGATCAACGGGATCTGCACCGCGCCACGCAGCTTGGCCGTGACTTTGCTGAATGCTCCGCGCGGTACTTTGGTGGCGATGGTCGGAATACGCGCTTCATGCCAGCCGATGCCGGTGTTGATAATCGTCGCGCCCGCCTGCTCGATGGCCTTGGCCAGTTGCACGATTTCTTCCCAGGTGCTGCCGCCTTCCACCAGGTCGAGCATCGACAGGCGGAAGATAATGATGAAGTTCGGCCCCACGGCTTCGCGCACCCGACGCACGATTTCCACCGGCAGGCGCATGCGGTTTTCGTAGGCACCGCCCCAGCGATCGGTACGATGGTTGGTGTGGGCGGCGAGGAACTGGTTAATGAAATAACCTTCCGAGCCCATGATTTCCACACCGTCGTACTCGGCGACCTGGGCCAGTACCGAGCACGTCACAAAGTCGCTGATCTGCTTTTCGATGCCTTCCTCGTCCAGCTCCTTGGGCTTGAACGGGTTGATCGGCGCCTGGATCGCGCTTGGCGCGACTTGTTTGGGGCTGTAGGCATAACGCCCGGCATGGAGGATCTGCATGCAAATCTTGCCACCCGCCTCGTGCACCGCCTGGGTGACGATCTTGTGCTTGAGCGCCTCGGCTTCGGTGGTCAGCTTGGCGGCCCCGGAATACACCCCGCCCTCATCGTTCGGGCCAATGCCGCCGGTGACCATCAGGCCCACACCGCCACGGGCACGCTCGGCGAAATAAGCAGCCATGCGTTCGAAGCCGCCGGGCTTTTCTTCAAGGCCGGTGTGCATCGAACCCATCAAGGTGCGATTGCGCAAGGTAGTAAAACCCAGGTCCAACGGGGCCAGCAGGTGCGGGTAGGCAGCAGCGGTCATGGTACAGCTCCACAACGGATCATCACGGGACGTGGCAGGCTCGAATGGCAGACCATCGGTTTATGACCCACAGACTAAGAGCCATACCCTTGGCGCTCAATGACTGAAACTGACAAGTTATTGATCCAAATGTGCAGCGCCCCTTGGCAAGCGTGACAACGCGCCCTACCCTAGGGGCGAACCCTGCACACGGCCTGTTGTCTGTTCTCCATGCGTAAATTACTTGCCTTGACCCTCACCATGGCCCTGGTCGCCGCCGTTTCCGCCTATCTGGTCTGGACCCAGGAGCGCCCCGTGGGGCATTACCTGTCGGACCTGCGGATCAACCTGGCCGTCAACCAGGGTACGCCCGCCGATCACGGCAACCTGCTGGGCATCCAGCCAGAACTGTTCCCCGCTGACTACCAGAGCCTGGAGCGCTTGCACCTCAAGCTCTCGGCGTACCTGCGCAACGCCCGGGACATGGGCCTGCTCAACGACAAAACCATCGTGGTCCTGCCGGAACATGTCGGCACCTGGTTGATGGTCAGTGGCGAAAAAAACGAGCTGTACCAAGCCACCAGCCTTAAAGAGGCGATGAACTGGCTATCAGCAAGCAACCCATTGCTGTTCCTGCGCGCACTGATCAGTGCCCAGGGCGACAACCGCCTGGACGACGCCTACCTGCGCATGAAGGCCCCGGCCATGGCCCGCGATTACCAGGTGCTGTTTGGCGGCCTGGCCAAGGAGTTCGGGGTGACGCTGGTGGCCGGCTCCATCGCCCTGCCCAACCCGAGCGTCAGCCAGGGCCAATTGCAGGTTGGCCATGGTGCGCTGTACAACACCAGCCTGGTATTCGACCGCGATGGCCTGCCCCTGGGCCAGCCCCAACGCCAGCTCTACCCGATCTTTGATGAGCGCGGCTTTATCGCGCCGGGTGACGAAGGCGTGGTCAATGTCATCGACACCCCGGCCGGGCGCCTGGGCATCCTGATCGGCAGCGACAGCTGGTACCCGGACAACTACCGCAAGCTCAACGAACAAGGCGCGCAATTGGTCGCGGTGCCGGCGTTGGTGATTGGCCGGGATACCTGGGACAAGCCGTGGCGCGGTTTCAAGAGCGTATCCACGCCACCGGAAGTCAGCCTCAAGCCCGAAGAACTCAGCGAAGGCCAAGCCTGGCATCGCCTGAGCCTGATCAGCCAGGCGCCGATCAGCCTGGCCGGCGCGGGCATCAGCGTGTTCATGCGTGGCCAATTCTGGGACCAGGGCACCAGCGGCCAGAGCTTTCTCAGCGCCCAGGGCCAGGTCTTCGCCGATGGCAACGCGCGTGGTGCGCGCTTGCTGAACGTGTGGCTATAAGCCCATGAAACCGGCACCGATGCGCCTCGGGGATTTATCGGTGGGCATCGTGCATACCGTAGCCGATGCCATCCTCAGCCATGGCCTGGACCCGCAGCCGCTGCTGTTGCAATACGGCCTCGACCCGGCACGCCTGAGCGAACCCGGTGCGCGCCTGTCGATCCCCCGCTACATGCGCCTGGGCCATGCGGCCATCCAGTTGACCAACGATCCCGGCCTGGGCCTGCGCATGGGCCAATTCAGTCGCATGAATCAGCTCGGCCTGGCCGGTGTCACCGCCGCCCAGGCCCCCACCGTGCGCGAAGCCGCGCGCACCCTGACGCGCTTCGAGGCACTGTACGGTGCCAATTACCGTGGCCAATCCAGCTTTCATGAGGACGCCCAAGGCGCCTGGTTGCGCTTCTATTCCATCAGCCCGTACAACGCTTATAACCGCTTCGTGGTGGATTCGATTCTCGCCGGCTGGCTGCATCAGATGGCGACCTTGTGCCAGCAGCCGGTGCTGGCCGAGCGGATCGAAATCGAATTCGCCGCGCCAGACTACAGCGCCAGCTACAACGTGCTGGGCGATTGCCCGGTGCAGTTCGGCGCAGAACTCAATCAACTGCGCCTGAGCCAGCACAGCCTGGGCTTGCGCAACCCGCAGCACTGCCCGAGCACCTGGCACTTGTTGTTGCAACTGTGTGAAAGGGAATTGGAACAACTGACGCGCACCCGCAGCCTGCGCGAGCGCATCACCCGCTTGCTGGGGCCGATGCTCAATGGCGGCCGGGAACCCGACCTGGAAGAAGTGGCCGCGCGCCTGAAGCTGCCGACCTGGACCCTACGGCGCAAACTGGCCGAGGAAGGCACACAGTTTCGCGCGATTCTCAACGACACCCGCCGCGACCTGGCCATGACCTACATTCGCGACACGGAACTGGCGTTTGGGGAAATTGCCTATTTGCTCGGTTTTGCCTCAGCGGAAGCTTTTCAACGGGCCTTCAAGCGCTGGAACAGCCAGACCCCAGGGGAATTTCGCCGCAGTCAGCGGCATTCCGCCTGACGTCTGTCCTACAGCTCGGTGGCATCGTCGGCCGGATCCAGGGGATCGAGTTCGAATGCCTGATACTCCAACAGCTCTTCTTGATAATCGTCCATCGTCGACTCCTTGTGTAATCAAAGCAGGTGGCTTAAGTGACCCACATCACCAGCCTAAAGTGCCGTCGTGACGAAAAAAAGACAGGGTCATGACGTTCCTGAGCTTGAAGATTAAACGTAGCAGCCAGGCACGGATTTAAACAGGCAAAGTAAATGCAAATGCAATCATTGCAGTTGCAATCATTGCGCAACTTCCATTAGGGTGATGCTCTGCACCGCCAATGGGACGCGACTCTTGACTGCTAGCACTGCGCAATCCGCACAAATCTGCATCGACACCTTGAACAATCAGCAGCCGCCCCGCAGCTCGCCGCTGTATACGGTGATGGCTATGGCCAACACCCTAGAGTTCAACCCCGCGACGTGCAGGCAAGCCTGGGTCATTCGCGGCCAGTCCCACTCCAGGCGCATTGCCACCTGGCCCACCTGGTTTGCCCGTAACCGTGGGGAAAAACCGCTGTTGTACCTGCATAGCGCCACCTCATCGGCGCAGCTGTGTTCCCTCTCTCGCGGCACCGAGCAACGGGGGATTCTGTGCAACGACATCCAGACCCGTCCCGCCAGGTGGACCAGAGGCGCACACCCCTCACTCCCGCTGTGGCTGGCCAGCAATCCACATTGCACCCCCTATGATCCGGCCTCCGGCGAAGAAACCCGGGCGATAGTCCTGGCAGCCTTGCATGCGCTGTATATCGAGGGCAGGCCGGGTTTCTATTACCTGGCCCTGCATGACCAGCACGACGGGCCGGGATTGGCGCAACAAGACCGCGCGGATGCAATCAAGGGGATGTATCGGATCGGGCGCGAACCACCGGCACCTCTGCACGTGCGCCTGCTGGGTGCAGGCTACGTGTTTGCAGAAGTCGTGCATGCCGCAAGGTTGCTGGAGGAGGACTGGAACGTATCGGCGCAGCTATGGAGCTGCCCCAGCTACACCCGATTGGTGCGCGAAGCAAATGCCGCCGAGCGCTGGAACCGCCTGCATCCACTGGCAGAAAAACGCAGCAGTCACTTACGCGATTGCCTGGCGGGCAACGACAGCCCAGTGATCGCGGTCACCGGCTATCCGCAGTCCGTCGTCGACCCGCTGGCGGCCCATGTGCGTGCACGCTTTGTCGCCCTGGGTGCCGGCTCAGTCCGGCCAGCGGCACCTGACCGCTATTGGATTACCGCACTGGCTTTAAAAGCACTGGCAGAGGATGGGCTGATCGGACCACAACAGGTGGAACGGGCATTGCAGCAGTACCGCCTCAGATGAGCGGGAAGACGCCCTTGCCTATGGCGTTTCAGACCTGCGCCGTCCCCGTGTTTGCGCACTGGCCATCGCCAGCCCCGCCGTGCGCTCCAGCGCATCGGAAAAGCCCTGACGCTGCTCGGCGTTGAGTTGCGAAAGGAACAATTCATCCACGGTACTTTCGTAGATGCCCCACATCTTTTTACGCAACACCCGGCCCTCATCGGTGATCGAGGCAAACGCGGCGCGCCCATCACCCTCGCAGCGCGAGCGCACCACCAGGCCGTCCTTTTCCAAGCGGTCCACCAACCGCGTCAGGTTGTAGCGCTCGATGGCCAGTACATCGGCCAACTCATGCATGCGCCGAGTGCCATCAGGACCGCTTTCCAGGCCCCACAAGGCGTCGTACCAGGCGTATGGCGGCAAGCCGGCCTGGGTCAGGCGCCGTTCAATTTCACGGATGACCGCCCTGTGGGCCCTGACAAACCGAAACCATACATCAGGCTCTTTCGATGCCATGCAACACCATCCGGGGAATTCGAGAAGGTTGCAATGGTAGCTCATCCCGCGCTAAATTCAGTCATGTAGTTGCAATTGCAATCACTTTACAGCGTGCCCAATCACCTTCCACAAGAAGCCCGCACGTTGATAACCGCACACCCTGGAGCCTCACATGAACGCGAACAACGCAGTAAGACTCGACGACGATCCACAGGAAACGCGCGAATGGCTGGAGTCCATCGAATCGGTGCTGTCCACCGAAGGCCGCCCGCGCGCCCATTACCTGATCGATCAGTTGCTGGATTTCGACGTAGCGCGCCATGGCGACTTCCACGGACGGGTCACCACCCCTTACGTCAACACCATCGCGGTGGACCGCCAACTGCCCTACCCCGGCAACCTGGCGGTAGAACGCAGGCTCAATGCGTTTATCCGCTGGAATGCCATGGCCATGGTATTGCGCGCCGGCAAGCACTCGGGCGTGGGTGGACATATCGCCACGTATGCGTCGGCTGCAGTGTTGTACGACGTAGGCTTTGACCATTTCTTTCGTGGCCGTACCGAGACCTTCGCCGGCGACCTGGTGTACATCCAGGGTCACTCCTCGCCAGGCATTTACGGTCGCGCCTACCTTGAAGGGCGTATCAACGAAGCACAACTCGACAACTTCCGCCGCGAGGCCGGTGGTCAGGGCCTGTCCTCCTATCCCCATCCCCGGTTGATGCCGGACTTCTGGCAGTTTCCTACGGTGTCGATGGGCCTGGGGCCCATCACTGCGGCCTACCAGGCGCGGTTCATGCGCTACCTGGACCTGCGCGCCCTCAAGCCGCAGGAGGGGCGCAAGGTCTGGGCCTTCCTGGGGGATGGCGAAATGGACCAGCCGGAATCCCTCGCGGCGATCTCTCTGGCCGGGCGCGAGAAACTGGACAACCTGATTTTCGTGGTCAATTGTAACCTTCAGCGCCTCGATGGCCCGGTACGCGGCAACGCCAAGGTGATCCAGGAGTTCGAGAGCCTGTACCGCGCTGCCGGCTGGAACGTGATCAAAGTCATCTGGGGCGGTGGCTGGGACGCCCTGCTGGACAAGGACACCAGCGGCCTGCTGCGTCAGCGCATGATGGAGTGCGTAGACGGCGACTATCAGAACTACAAGTCGCAAAACGGCGCCTATGTGCGCGAACATTTCTTCGGCAAATACCCGGAGTTGCTGGCGCTGGTGGCGGATCTTTCCGACGATGAAATCTGGAAGCTCTCACGGGGCGGCCATGACCCCGACAAGGTCTATAACGCCTATGCCGCCGCCGTTCGCCATACCGGCCAACCTACAGTGATCCTGGCGAAAACCGTCAAGGGTTTTGGCATGGGTGAAGCGGGCGAAGGCCAGAACATCAACCACCAACTGAAGAAAATGGGCGCCGAGGCGGTCAAGGCCTTCCGTGACCGGTTCGGCCTCGAAGTGGCCGACGACCAACTGGCACAAATCCCCTATCTCAAGCCGGCGCCAGACAGCGAAGAAGCGCGCTACTTTGCCGCTCGACGCCAAGCGCTCGGCGGCTACGTTCCAGCCCGGCACAGTTCGGTGCCAGCGCTGCAAGCCCCCCCGCTCGAGGCCTTTGCCACGCAACTCAAAGACACCGGCGAGCGCGCCATTTCCACCACCATGGCCTTCGTCCGCATCCTCGGCACCCTGCTCAAAGACCCTAACCTGGGCAAGCTGATCGTACCTATCGTGCCGGACGAGTCCCGCACGTTCGGCATGGAGAGCCTGTTCCGCCAGATCGGTATTCATTCTGCCGTGGGCCAACTCTATACCCCCCAGGACGCGGGCCAACTGAGCTACTACAAAGAGAGCAAGGACGGCCAGATCCTGCAGGAAGGCCTGAATGAGTCTGGTGCGTTTTCTTCTTGGGTCGCTGCCAGTACGTCCTACGCCAACCACGGCGTGATGATGGTGCCCTTCTACATCTTCTATTCGATGTTCGGCTTCCAGCGCATTGGCGACCTGGCCTGGGCCGCAGGCGATGCGCGGGCCCGCGGGTTCCTGCTGGGCGCCACTGCCGGGCGCACCACACTGATGGGCGAAGGGTTGCAACACGATGACGGGCATAGCCACGTAATGGCCTCGGTGATCCCTTGCTGTGTGTCCTACGACCCGACCTTTGCCTACGAGCTTGCCGTAATCATCCGTGAGGGCATACGGCGCATGTTTGTCGAGCAGCAGGACATTTACTACTACATCACCCTGCTCAACGAAAACTACCCGCACCCGGCCATGCCCGACGACGTCGAAGACGGAATTCTCAAGGGGATGTATTGCCTGAAAGCCGGCCAGCAGCCCCAGGTGCAACTGATGGGCAGTGGCTCGATCCTGCGCGAGGTGATCGCCGCCGCGGACTTGTTACGCAAGGACTTTGACGTGGACTCTGACGTCTGGAGTGTCACCAGCCTCACCGAACTGCGCCGCGATGGTCACGCCGTGGAGCGCTGGAACCTCCTGCATCCGCAGGAAACGCCACGTACTAGCTACGTGGAGCAATGCCTGACGGACCGCGCAGGGCCAGTGGTGATTGCCACCGACTACATGAAAATCTTCGCCGATCAGATTCGCCCATTCATGGCGGGCCGGCGCCTGGTCGCCCTGGGTACCGATGGCTTTGGCCAGTCCGATACTCGTGAAGCGCTGCGCGAATTCTTCGAGGTAGATCGCCACTTCATCGTCCTGGCCGCATTGAAGGGCCTGGCGGACGATGGCCTGATCAACCGCGCCAAGGTCAGCGAGGCAATCAGCCGCTACGGGATCGACGTCGACAAGACCGACCCCGTCAACGTGTAGTCACTGGGCCGGCAGCGGCGGGATCGCTTCCGTCGGTGCCGGCAGCAAAGGCGTGGCTGGCGCCGGTTCCGTCGGTTGCGCTGGCGTTTGCTGGGGCATGATCGGCGCTGTCTCCGGTGGCAGCGACAGCGGTTCCGAGACTGCTGGAGCAACAGGCGCAGCCGGCGCTTCATCGGGTGTCTCAACCTTCTCGATCAGCGGCGCGGGCTTGGGCTCCGGCACGCCAAGGTCAGCCTTGGGCGCCTCTTGAATGTGTTCGGCAGCCTTCACTTCCTGAGGCAGGAATACGTCCACCAAGGCAAAGTAGCGGTCATAGAACTTGGGCGAAGTGACCGTCTCGCTGGCCACCTTGACCATAGAGTCGTCGGTGGAGCCGATCGGCATCGATACCGAACCGAGTACACCCACCCCCAGGCTGGCGGAGTTATTGACCTTCTTCAGCGCATAGCGATCCTGCAGGGCGTTGGCAAACATGGTCGCATGATGCTCGCTGCTGCCATCTTCGGCACAGACCACGTTGAAACTGATCTGCAGATGGGTCTCACCGGTCTGCTGGAAACTCTTGTTGCCGCTCACCAGCTTGGGGTCGCTGCTGGTGATGATATAGCCCTGGCTGAGCAACGCCCGGCGTGCCGCTTCACAGGCCGCGACATCGCTGACCGGGTAATTGCGTGAAAACGTACCGGAGTCGTCGAAATTCTCATGTTCGTAGATAGCGGTCTTGGGCGACGAGCAGCCCGTGGCGCCTGCCAGCACCAGCGCAAGCGCGAGGCCACGCAAGTGAAATGAAGTCGACATTGATGATCCTGAGGAAAACGGTCAGGGCGGTATTGTGCAACAGATCATGTGGTCTGCGCGCGGATTCCTGTGGGTAAGACGCCAGCGGCTGACGCGACGCCAGGCGTAGGAAAAAGCCTGGCACTCATATGATCGATAAACACCCGCAGTTTGGCCGAGGCATGCCGACTTGACGGCCATAGCATCCAGAAGCTGCCGTGGTGCTCAAGGTAATCGTCCAGTACCCGTTGCAGGCGGCCCTGCTCCACGGAATCACGAACCATGAAGTCCGGCAGGCAGGCGATCCCCAGGCCTTCATGCACCACATGGTTCAACGACTCGATGGTGGTGCTGATCAACGGCGCGCGCAACACGGGCTCGGGCTCACCCGGTAGATGGCGCAATGGCCAGGCTTCCAGCTTGCCCGTGGCGCAGAATTTGTGGCGCAGGCAGGCGTGGCGATTCAGATCCGTAGGACAAACCGGTGTGCCATGTAGGGCGAAGTACTGTGCCGATCCCACCAACACCAACCGATAGTGCCCCAGCAGTCGGGCCGTCAGCCGCGAATCCTCAGGTTTACCGGTGCGCACCACGGCGTCGAATCCTTCTTCGATCACATCCACCATACGGTCGGAAAAATCCACGTCCAACTCGATATCCGGATAAGCCCGCATGAACTCGGTCAGCACCGGCATCAACAAGCCCCGGACCTGGGGCAAGCTGATACGCAATTTGCCACGGGGGATGGCCGTCGCTTCGATCAACTCCTGCTCCGCCGCGTCCACTTCAGCCAGGATCCGCCGCGATCGTTCGAGGAACAGCGCGCCCTCGGCAGTCAGGGTGATACTGCGGGTGCTGCGATGAAACAGGCGCACACCCAGGCGTTGCTCCATACGCGCAATGCTTTTGCCGACGGCCGAGGAAGACACCCCCAGCACGCGACCGGCCTGGGTAAAGCTGCGGGTTTCCGCGACCTGCACAAACACCGAAATACTGCCCAGGCTGTCCATTGTCCCTTCCTGCTGATTACGGACATAAACATCCGATAAGTTCGGAACCTTAGCCTATTTTTCCCAACGCTTCAGCCCCCTACTCTGCCCCAATGTCCTGATGCCTTGAATACGGAGCCGAGCCACATGAACGACAGCAGTACAACCCAATGCCTGTCCAGCCCCCGCGAACGCCTGCCCATGATGGGTTTGCTGGCGCTGGCCACCGCCGGTTTCATCACCATCCTCACCGAAGCGATGCCCGCCGGCCTGCTGCCCCAGATGAGCGCCGGCCTGGGGGTTAGCGAGGCGCTGGTCGGCCAACTCGTGACGCTGTATGCCCTTGGTTCGTTGCTGGCCGCCATTCCCTTGACCATCGCCACCCGTGGCTGGCGGCGCCGGCCCTTGCTGCTGATCGCCATTGGCGGCTTTGCGCTGGTCAACAGTGTCACGGCGCTTTCCAGTGTCTATTGGCTGACGCTGGTTGCGCGCTTGCTGGCCGGGGTCTTTGCGGGCTTGCTCTGGGCGCTGCTGGCGGGATATGCCAGCCGCATGGTGGCGCCACACCTGCAAGGCCGGGCGATTGCCGTGGCGATGCTTGGTGCCCCCCTGGCGCTGTCCCTCGGGGTGCCGGCCGGGACCTTTCTCGGCACGGCGGTAGGCTGGCGCTTGAGCTTTGCGATCATGACCGGGCTGACCGTGGTGCTGTTGGCGTGGGTACGCTGGCAGGTGCCCGATTTTGCCGGGCAAGGGGCGCAACAGCGTCTGGGCTTACGCCAGGTCCTGTGCTTGCCGGGGGTACGTCCGGTGCTGTGGGTGACCTTTACCTACGTGCTGGCGCATAACATTCTGTACACCTACATCGCGCCGTTCCTGGTGCCCGCCGGGATCGCCGCTGACATTGACCAGGTGCTGCTGGTGTTTGGCCTGGCTGCACTGATGGGGATCTGGATCGTCGGCCTGTTGATTGATCGGCGCCTCCACACCCTGCTGCTGGTCAGTTGTGTGATGTTTGGCGCGGCGGCGTTGGGGTTGGGGTTGTGGATGACGGATGCCGATATCGTCTATGCATCCATCGCCCTCTGGGGATTGGCCTTTGGTGGTTTGCCTGCCCTGCTGCAAACGGCATTGGCCAAGTCTGCCGGCAACTCTGCGGATGCTGCCCAATCAATGCTGGTGACGGTGTGGAACCTGGGAATTGCCGGCGGCGGGCTGGTAGGTGGTGTGCTGCTGCAAGGATGGGGCGTGATGTCCTTTCCCTGGGCGGTCGCTGGCTTGGCCATGCTGGCATTGATCGCAACCTTAAAGACCCGGAGCCCCCAGTAAGGTAGGAGCGAGCTTGCTCGCGAAAGACGTTAACGATAAAGGGGGCTTGCTGGGTATACGCGGCGCTCTCAGGTTCTTCGCGAGCACGCTCGCGCCTACAAAACCTCGGTGCGCAGGCAAAAAAAGACCCCGGCTTTCAGGCCGGGGTCTTTTTTAAGGCTATCTCACGACATCAGAACCGCTTGATGTCAGCCTTGGCTTCCAGTTCCTTACGGAACGCAGCGAAGTCTTGCTGACCGACCCGCGAAGCGAGGAAGCGACGATACTGCTCCTTCTCTTCATCGGTAGGTGCAGCCCCTTCGTTGACGCTGTTCAAGCGTACGATCATCAAGCTGCCGTCAGGCAGGGTCACGTCGGCAAAGGTCGGTTTGTCCTTCGCCGCCGGCTTGGCCATGCGGAACAGAGCCTGCAGCACGGCAGGCTCAACGCCTTCCTGGCCACGGGTGGCTGCTTCAGTGACTTTCCAGGCCTGGCCATCAACCGGCTTATCCAACGGCAACTTGCCATCACGCAGGCTGGCGATCAGTTCGTCAGCGTGAGTCTTCGCCGCAGCGCTTGCACGCTCCTTGGTCAACTGTGCACGGATGGCCGTTTCCACGCTTGCCAGTGGCAGTTGCTCAGGCTTGCGGTGCTCTTTGGCGCGCAGGACCACGATGGTTTCCGGATCCAGCTCGATGGCGGTGCTGTTGGCACCTTCATCCAGCACTTCAGGACTGAAAGCAGCCTGGATCACGGCACGGTTGGCCGCGATGCCTTCACCACCTTCACGGCCAAACGGCGCCGAGGTGTGTACGGTCAGCTTCAGGTCCGAGGCCGGCTGGACCAGGTCGGAGGCTTCAAATGCCGCGTCTTCCAGTTGCTTGGTCGCCTCGACGAAGCGCTGCTCCACTTGCTGGGTCTTCAGCTCGCGGGTCAGTTTGTCTTTCAGGCTGGCGAACGATGGCACTTCAGGTGCTTCAACGCCCAACAGCTTGATCAGGTGCCAGCCGAAGCTGGAACGTACCGGCGCCGAAACCTGGTCCTTGTTCAAGGCGTACAGGGCGGTTTCGAAGTCAGGATCGTAGACACCAGGACCTGCAAAACCCAGGTCGCCGCCATTGTTGGCCGAACCTGGATCCTGGGAGAACTCCTTGGCCAGGGCCTCGAAGCTTTCGCCCTTGGCCAGGCGCGCCTGGACCTCTTCGATCTTGGCCTTGGCTTGCGCCTCGGTCATCTTGTCGTTGACTTCGATCAGGATGTGCGCGGCACGACGCTGTTCAGCGAGGTTGGCGGTCTCTTTCTCGTACAGGGCCTGCAGCTCATCGTCCTTGACCGTTACCTGGTCAAAGAACGAAGCCTTCTTCAGCTCCAGGTAGTCGATGACGACCTGGTCCGGGGTCATGAACTCCTTGGCGTGCTGGTCGTAGTAAGCCTTGACCTCGTCGTCGGTGAGTTTCACGGCACCCGGGTCGGCCTTGACGCTGACGGTGGCGAAATCACGGGTCTGTTTTTCCAGACGCGCGAAGTTCAGGACTTCCTGGTCGGTGACAAAACCGCTGCCGGCAATGCCTGCGCGCAGTTGGCCGATGAGCATTTCCTGGGTCAGCATCTGACGGAACTGCATACGGCTGTAGCCCAGTTGACGGATCACCTGGTCGAAGCGTTCAGCGCTGAACTTGCCGTCTTCCTGGAATTCCGGCGTCTGCAGGATCACTTGGTCCAGTGCAGCTTCCGAGAAGGAGAACTTCGAATCGGCCGCGCCTTGCAGCAGCAGCTTACGATCGATCAGGCCCTTGAGGGCCGCTTCGCGCAGCATTTTTTCATCCAGCAAGGACGCGTCGAAGTCCTTGCCCAATTGTTGCATCAGCTGCCGACGTTGCATGTCGACGGCCTGGCTCAGCTCGTTCTGACTGATTTCTTCACCATTGACCTTGGCCGCGTCCTGGCTGTTGGTCGTAGCCTGGAAAATGGCCTCGATACCGGTGAAGGCCATCAGTACAACGATGAGCCCGATAATGGTCTTGGCAATCCAGCCTTGTGAATTGTCCCTGATATTCTGCAGCATGCGTCCCCCAGAAACGGTTGAACTTCAAAATTAGGCAACCGTGGAGCGTGGGTAGAATCCGGATAGAAGAAAGGCGCATCCGAGGATGCGCCTTCTCGTAACTGGCGGAACGGACGGGTGTTGAACCCGCCCCCCGGCGTAGCGACCCAATGGATACTTGGGTCAGTTGCCGCTCCGCTGCCAGGCCAGACCTGCGTCCGGCCCGGATAGGCAAAGGCTTGAACGAAGCTTAGTTAACGGCTTCTTTCAGGGCTTTACCGGCTTTGAAACCTGGTTTCTTGGCAGCAGCGATTTGCAGTGCTTTGCCAGTCTGTGGGTTACGGCCAGTGCGAGCTGGACGATCGGTCACAGAGAAAGTGCCGAAGCCTACCAGTACCACGGAGTCGCCGGCCTTGAGAGCGCCAGTGACGGATTCGATTACTGCGTCCAGCGCACGGCCAGCAGCGGCTTTCGGGATATCAGCAGATGCGGCGATAGCATCAATCAGTTCCGACTTGTTCACTCTAAGTCCCCTTATATCTATTGAGTATGATTCTAAGTTTTTTGGTGAAAGCAAAAACCAGTGCTGAATGGCCTACAGACACTTAAGAGCCGCTTTATAACAAGGGCTCTAAAAATCTGTCAAGGAAGCCCCCAGGCTTAAACGTATTAATGCGTGCTAATTCTTTCCTTAGAGTCAGTCTCGCGCTTTTCGTCCTTCGCGACTATCTCGGGAGCCACATCCGGCAAGGGCTCCGGCGCGTATTGCAGCGCAATTTGCAGGACCTCGTCAATCCATTTAACCGGTTTAATCTGCAGATCCTGCTTAATGTTGTCAGGAATTTCCTTCAAATCGCGAACATTCTCTTCCGGAATGATCACGGTCTTGATACCACCGCGGTGTGCAGCAAGCAATTTCTCTTTCAAGCCACCGATGGCCAATACCTGACCACGCAGGGTAATTTCCCCGGTCATGGCCACATCAGCGCGTACCGGGATGCCGGTCAGGGCCGAGACCAGGGCCGTGCACATGCCTACGCCAGCGCTAGGGCCGTCTTTGGGTGTAGCCCCCTCAGGCATGTGGATGTGAGTGTCGTGCTTCTCGTGGAAGTCCAGGGGGATTCCCAGGCTACGGGCGCGACTGCGCACCACGGTCTGCGCGGCGGTGATGGACTCGACCATCACGTCACCCAAAGAACCGGTCTTGATCAATTGCCCTTTGCCAGGAATCACTGCGGCTTCGATAGTCAACAATTCGCCGCCTACCTGGGTCCACGCCAGGCCAGTGACCTGCCCTACCTGGTCCTGCTGCTCGGCCAAACCGTAGCGGAATTTACGCACACCCAGGTAATGCTCCAACGAGTCGGCCGTAGCCTTCACGGAGAAGCGTTTTTCCAGTGCATGCTCCTTGACCGCCTTGCGGCAAATTTTCGCAATCTGGCGTTCAAGCCCCCGCACACCGGCCTCGCGAGTGTAGTAGCGCACGATATCGCGGATCGCCTCGACATCGAATTCGATCTCGCCCTTCTTCAGGCCATTGGCCGAAATCTGCTTGGGCGCAAGGTATTTGACCGCGATATTGATCTTCTCGTCTTCGGTGTAACCCGGCAGACGAATCACCTCCATCCGGTCCAGCAAGGCTGGCGGAATGTTCATGGAGTTGGAGGTGCACAGGAACATTACGTCAGACAAGTCGTAATCGACTTCCAGGTAATGATCGTTGAAATTGTGGTTCTGCTCGGGGTCGAGTACTTCCAGCAGGGCCGATGCTGGATCGCCACGCATGTCGCTGCCCATTTTGTCGATTTCATCGAGCAGGAACAGCGGGTTGCGCACCCCGACCTTTGTCATCTTTTGAATCAATCTTCCCGGCATCGAACCGATGTAAGTCCGGCGATGGCCGCGAATTTCCGCCTCGTCACGCACGCCACCGAGGGCCATACGCACGAATTTACGGTTTGTTGCACTGGCGATCGACTCAGCCAACGAGGTTTTACCCACGCCAGGAGGACCCACCAGGCACAACACCGGGCCGCGAATCTTCTTCACCCGCTTCTGCACGGCGAGGTATTCGAGGATGCGCTCCTTGACCTCTTCAAGGCCGTAGTGATCGGCATCGAGGATGTCTTCGGCACGCGCCAGGTCCAGGCGTACCTTGGTCTGGGCTTTCCACGGTACCTGCACCAGCCAGTCGATGTAGGAACGAACCACGGTGGCTTCGGCCGACATCGGCGACATTTGCTTGAGCTTGTTCAGCTCGGCGGTGGCTTTGGTCAGGGCGTCTTTCGGCAGGCCAGCGGCGTCGATGCGCTTTTTCAGCTCTTCGATTTCGTTGTGGCCTTCCTCGCTATCGCCGAGTTCCTTCTGAATGGCCTTCATCTGCTCATTCAGGTAGTACTCGCGCTGGCTGCGCTCCATCTGTTTCTTTACGCGGCCACGAATGCGCTTCTCGACCTGCAACAGGTCAATCTCGGCATCCAGCAGCGCCAGGACGTGCTCGACCCGGGTCGACAGGTCGATGATTTCGAGGATGTCCTGCTTCTGCTCGATTTTCAGCGCCATGTGCGCGGCCATGGTGTCGACCAGGCGGCTTGGCTCATCGATGCTGTTGAGGGAGGACAGGACTTCAGCCGGGACTTTCTTGCCCAGTTGCACGTATTGCTCGAACTGGGACAGCAGGCTACGCACAAAGACTTCGGATTCGCGCTCAGGTGCATCGACTTCGTCGATCAATGCCACTTCCGCACGCAGGTGGCCATCCACCTCCATGAAGCGCTCGACCGCCCCGCGCTGCTCACCTTCGACCAGCACCTTGACGGTGCCATCCGGCAGCTTGAGCAATTGCAGAACGGTTGCAATAGTACCAACGCGATACAGGGCGTCTTCGCCAGGATCGTCGTCAGCCGGGTTTCTCTGGGCCAACAGCAGGATCTGCTTGTCGCCCGTCATCGCTGCCTCAAGGGCTTCGATAGACTTCTCGCGCCCCACGAACAGCGGGATAACCATGTGCGGATACACAACCACATCACGCAATGGCAGGAGAGGCAATTCAATGGTTGTCTTCATGATTTCGCCTCTATGACAGATGAAAGTAAGCTTGAAACCAAGATGGGGGCTGCGTGTAAAAAAAACAAGCTCAATGCTGGCAGTTACACACAGTAAAAATCCTCATGAAAAACAAAGGGGCCCCTAGAGGCCCCTTGTTTGTACCGAAACTGCGCAACGCTTATGCGTCTGGCGCAGCCTTGGCAGTCGGCTCACTGTTTTCGTAGATATACAGTGGCTTGGACTTACCTTCTATAACGCTTTCGTCGATCACCACTTTACTCACCTCGGACTGCGAGGGGATTTCGTACATGGTGTCGAGCAGTACGCCTTCGAGAATCGAACGCAAACCGCGTGCGCCGGTCTTGCGCTCCAGTGCCCGCTTGGCCACCGACTTGAGCGCGTCAGAACGGAACTCAAGGTCCACGCCTTCCATTTCGAACAGCTTGGCGTATTGCTTGGTCAGGGCGTTTTTCGGCTCGGTGAGGATCTGAATCAGAGCAGCCTCATCCAGCTCGTCCAACGTGGCCAGGACCGGCAGACGACCAACGAATTCCGGGATCAGACCAAACTTGACCAAATCGTCAGGCTCGACTTCACGCAGGGACTCGCCCACCTTCTTGCCTTCTTCCTTGCTGCGCACTTCTGCACTGAAACCAATGCCACCCCGAGTGGAACGCTGCTGGATGACCTTTTCCAGACCGGAGAACGCGCCGCCACAGATAAACAGGATGTTGCGCGTATCAACCTGCAGGAATTCCTGCTGCGGGTGCTTGCGGCCGCCTTGGGGCGGTACGGAAGCGACCGTGCCTTCAATCAGCTTCAGCAGGGCTTGCTGCACGCCTTCACCGGAAACATCCCGAGTGATCGACGGGTTGTCGGACTTGCGCGAAATCTTGTCGATTTCATCGATATAGACAATACCCATCTGGGCTTTCTCTACGTCGTAGTCGCACTTCTGCAGCAGTTTCTGAATGATGTTCTCGACATCTTCACCCACGTAGCCAGCCTCGGTGAGGGTGGTGGCGTCGGCGATGGTGAACGGAACGTTCAGCAGGCGAGCGAGGGTTTCTGCAAGCAGGGTCTTACCCGAGCCTGTAGGACCGATCAGCAAGATGTTGCTCTTGCCGAGTTCGACTTCGTCGCCTTTCTTGTCACGCTGGTTCAAGCGCTTGTAGTGGTTGTACACCGCTACGGCCAGAACCTTCTTTGCACGCTCTTGACCAATCACGTACTGGTCAAGGATGCCGCTGATTTCTTTAGGCGAAGGCAATTTATGCGCGCTGCTTTCGGCCTGTGCCTCCTGCACCTCCTCACGGATGATGTCATTGCACAGGTCGACGCACTCGTCGCAGATAAAGACCGAGGGGCCGGCAATCAATTTGCGCACTTCATGCTGGCTTTTGCCACAGAAGGAGCAATAGAGCAGCTTGCCGTTGTCCTCGCCGTTGCGGGTGTCAGTCATTCGTTCGATCCAAATCCGATAGGCTTGCAACACAAGATGAAGGCTTATGCGGGCTTTTTCAAGCCCGCCAGTGGTCGGACATGCCGACCAGCCCTATTTTGAGCTGCTTATATTAAGCGGGGCGCTTGTCGATCACGGCGTCGATCAGCCCGTATTCACGCGCGGCCTCGGCACTCATGAAGTTGTCGCGGTTGGTATCGCGCTCGATTTCTTCCAGGGTGTGCCCGCTGTGCTTGGCCATCAGCGTGTTGAGACGCTCGCGGATAAACAGGATTTCCTTGGCGTGGATCTCGATGTCCGATGCCTGCCCCTGGAAACCGCCCAGTGGCTGGTGAATCATCACGCGCGAGTTGGGCAGGCAGAAACGCTTGCCTTCGGCACCGGCTGTCAGCAGGAATGCACCCATGCTGCAGGCCTGGCCAATGCACGTGGTGGATACATTCGGCTTGATGAACTGCATGGTGTCGTAGATCGACATGCCCGCCGTTACCGAACCGCCTGGGGAGTTGATGTAGAGATGGATGTCCTTGTCCGGGTTTTCCGCTTCAAGGAACAGCAGTTGCGCACAGATCAGGTTGGCCATGTAGTCCTCTACCGGACCAACCAGAAAGATCACTCGCTCCTTGAGCAGGCGCGAGTAGATGTCATAGGCGCGTTCGCCACGAGCAGATTGCTCGACAACCATCGGGACCAGGCCGCCTGCGGCCTGGATATCAGAGTTCTGCTGAATATACGAATTACGGAACATGCTCTGCAGTTACTCCCAAATAGTCATGTCTTGAATACGCATAAGCCAGCGCGAGGCTGGCTTATGGGTGTATTTTCAAACGAGTTGGACAATCAGTCGGCTTGTGCTGCTTCAGCCGGCTTGACTGCTTCTTCGTAAGAGACCGCTTTGTCGGTCACCTTAGCCTTCTGCAGAACAGTATCCACAACTTGTTCTTCCAGCACAACCGAACGGACTTCGTTCAGTTGCTGGTCATTCTTGTAGTACCAAGCCACGACCTGCTCAGGCTCCTGGTAGGCCGAAGCCATTTCCTGGATCATTTCGCGAACGCGGTCTTCGTCAGGCTTGAGGTCGAACTGCTTGACCACTTCAGCCACGATCAGGCCCAACACGACACGGCGCTTGGCTTGTTCTTCGAACAGCTCGGCCGGCAGTTGGTCAGGCTTGATGTTGCCACCAAACTGCTGAACAGCTTGTACGCGCAGGCGATCCACTTCATTGGACAGCAGGGCCTTAGGCACTTCGATCGGGTTGGCGGCCAGCAGACCGTCCATTACCTGGTTCTTGACCTTGGACTTGATGGCCTGGCGCAGCTCACGCTCCATGTTCTTGCGAACTTCGGCGCGGAAACCTTCGATACCGGTTTCCTTGATACCGAACTGGGCGAAGAACTCTTCGTTCAGCTCTGGCAGCTTAGGCTCGGAAACGCTGTTGACCGTCACGGTGAACTCGGCAGCTTTGCCAGCCAGGTCCAGGTTTTGGTAGTCAGCAGGGAAAGTCAGGTTCAGGACGCGCTCTTCGCCGGCTTTAGCGCCAACCAGGCCGTCTTCGAAACCCGGGATCATGCGGTTGGAACCCAGAACCAACTGGGTGCCCTTGGCCGAGCCGCCAGCGAATACTTCGCCGTCAACCTTGCCCACGAAATCGATGTTCAACTGGTCTTCGTTCTGGGCGGCACGATCGGCCACTTCAAAACGGGTGTTCTGCTTGCGCAGGATTTCCAGCATGTTGTCCAGGTCGGCATCAGCCACTTCGGCGCTCAGGCGCTCGATTTCGATACCTTCGAAACCAGCCACTTCGAACTCTGGGAACACTTCGAATACGGCAACGTATTCCAGGTCCTTGCCAGCTTCCAGGGACTTAGGCTCGATGGAAGGCGAACCAGCCGGGTTCAGCTTTTGCTCGACAACAGCTTCGTAGAAGGAAGCCTGGATCACGTCGCCTACGGCATCTTGACGCGCATCAGCACCAAAACGGCGCTTGATTTCGCTCATCGGCACTTTGCCTGGACGGAAACCAGCGATCTTGGCCTTCTGGGCAGTCTGCTGCAGACGCTTGTTGACCGCAGTCTCGATGCGCTCTGCCGGCACGGTGATGCTCATGCGGCGCTCGATAGCAGTAGTATTTTCAACAGAAACTTGCATGGATATTCCTCGTTGCACAGACGTTAGCCGGCCGTTTCCGACCCAAGAATCAAGGGCATGCATTCTAGTGGGTCAAACTCAAGAAGTCACCCTACTGAAAACGGGTTAAAAAACAGCAGGCATTTTACAGGTACGAATGCACGAATGCTCCTCGCCCCAGTGACAAATACAGCCAATCACGCCAGGGCTCTGTGCCAACCCTTCTATATATAGAAGAAGCTGCCAACCATCTCCCCGGCTGCCGACCTTGCACACAAGGCCGACGGGCAGAACGGCATCATCGAGAAACAAAAATACGACGAAACGCCCCACCCCTGCGACCCAAAACCTGCAGTCGCCGAATACGCAAACCGCTAAAACAAAAAAGGCGCCAGACTGTTAAATCTGGCGCCTTTCGGAATATGGGGTGGACGAAGGGGATCGAACCCTCGACAACGGGAGTCACAATCCCGTGCTCTACCAACTGAGCTACGCCCACCATATTGCGTGACAAAGAAGCCAACTGCCTTCTCTGCCGAGCACCAACCCAGCCAATGCAGGGGTGACGCTTTATTTGGTGCGGATGAAGAGACTCGAACTCTTACGCCTCGCGGCGCTGGAACCTAAATCCAGTGTGTCTACCAATTCCACCACATCCGCGGCTTGAAGCTTTTTTAAAACAAAGGCGCCAGACCGTTAAATCTGGCGCCTTTTCAAATATGGGGTGGACGAAGGGGATCGAACCCTCGACAACGGGAGTCACAATCCCGTGCTCTACCAACTGAGCTACGCCCACCATCTTGCGCTACTTGTGCCAAAGCTGCCTAATGGCGCACCCGGCAGGACTCGAACCTGCGACCATCCGCTTAGAAGGCGGATGCTCTATCCAGCTGAGCTACGGGCGCCTGATTAATCTGTACTCTTGGAGGACTACAAACTAAATGCTTCCAGCCTTACACAATAAAACGGCTATTGCGCTCGACCTTCTTAACCAGTGCTAGGCTGTGCCCGACAAGTGCGACGAATAGTATAGACGCCCCTAGGGGCCGTCAAATCTTTTTTGAAAAAAATTCATTTTATTTAAGGGGTTAGGGGAATTTGCAGACCAAGCGCCTTTGCCCTCACGTCCTGGCGTGCGAGAATGCGCGCACTTTTCCTCCCCCTCTCGATGGTTAATCACGCGTAATGACTGCACAACTTATCGACGGCAAATCAATCGCCGCCAGCCTGCGCCAGCAGATCGCCAAACGTGTCACCGAGCGTCGCCAGCTTGGCCTGCGCACGCCGGGGCTCGCGGTGATCCTGGTCGGCAGCGATCCTGCCTCCCAGGTTTATGTCTCGCACAAGCGTAAAGACTGTGAAGAGGTCGGCTTTATTTCCAAGGCCTACGACTTGCCTTCCGACACCACCCAACAGGCCCTCACCGACCTGATCGACGGTCTCAACGACGATCCGAACATCGACGGCATCCTGCTGCAATTGCCGCTGCCAGAGCACCTGGACGCCTCCCTGCTGCTGGAGCGCATCCGCCCCGACAAAGACGTGGACGGCTTCCACCCTTATAACGTCGGTCGCCTGGCCCAGCGCATTCCCCTGCTGCGCCCCTGCACACCGAAGGGCATCATGACCCTGCTGGAAAGCACCGGCGTCGACCTGTACGGCCTGGATGCAGTGGTGGTTGGCGCGTCCAACATTGTAGGTCGCCCGATGGCCATGGAGTTGCTGCTGGCCGGCTGCACTGTGACCGTCACCCACCGCTTCACCAAGGACCTGGCAGGCCACGTCGGGCGTGCCGACCTGGTCGTGGTCGCCGCGGGCAAGCCAGGCCTGGTCAAGGGCGAGTGGATCAAGGAAGGCGCCATCGTGATCGACGTGGGTATCAACCGTCAGGATGACGGCAAGCTGGTGGGCGACGTGGTGTACGAAACCGCCCTGCCCCGCGCCGGATGGATCACCCCGGTACCTGGTGGTGTTGGCCCGATGACTCGTGCATGCCTGCTGGAAAACACGCTGTACGCAGCCGAAACGTTGCACAGCTAAAAGGACCCCGCCTTGACGCAATGCTGTTAGGTCACGCCGGGCTTCCTGAAAAATCCGCTATCAGATATCTGGCAGCGGATTTTTTTATTCCTGCCCGAGAGATTTGACTTGCTCCCTGTCAACAGGAACAGCACGCCGCGGTTTCCTGAAAATGATGCCTGCGCGCTTAAAGGCCACACCTATAAGGAGCGTAATCCCCAAACTCCATAACCCTATGATGGTCAGTGCCATACATCCTCCTCAAGTATTGCCACCACGTACGACACGACGATTACAAAAAAACTGACAATCGCCATTGTCGCACTGGCTCTCAGCGCATTGGCATCAACGGCTCCAGCGATCAACAACGTTGTAGTACCCGTCACCATGAAGCCTGTGCCCACACACAGTAATAAATTGGTCGCCCATCGGATCGTTTTGCCGTTCATCTACGTCCCTGTTTTCAACAACGCCTCCTCAATTCAACGTTAACAAAAAGCCCATATCAAAGGCTCTGAGGTTTTTGTATCAGTCCTACACACCCAAGACCGACAGGACCGTTTTTACGGAGCCTTATCGCCAACGCGCTTGCGCTACAAACCTAACCAATCATCGGCTTACAGCCTTTATTTAAAGGCTCTCTATCAGTTTGTGATCCATACTAATAATATGTAACGTCATTTTTCATAAAACCGGCTGCATCCGGTATTTTTCTACCTTTTAGCGAGTTCATCCGCGTGAAAATTCATCTTTCTCTCATCAGCCTGTTCTTCGCATTCGCAGGCACTGTCGCCAACGCCAGTGAAACCACCCTGGCCCCACGGGACACCTCGCAACTGCACATCGCCTCAGGCAGCGCGATGCTGGTGGACTTGCAAACCAACAAAGTCATCTATTCCAGCAACCCCGACGTGGTCGTACCGATCGCCTCCGTCACCAAGCTGATGACCGGCATGGTGGTGCTGGATGCCAAGCAGAATATGGATGAGTACATCTCCATCAACATCAGCGACACCCCGGAAATGAAAGGCGTGTTCTCGCGAGTCAAGCTCAACAGCGAAATGCCGCGCAAGGAAATGCTGCTGATTACCCTGATGTCCTCGGAAAACCGTGCAGCTGCCAGCCTGGCCCACCATTATCCGGGTGGCTATACGGCGTTTATTGCCGCAATGAACGCCAAGGCCAAGGCCCTGGGCATGACCAGCACCCGCTATGTCGAGCCCACCGGTCTGTCGATCCATAATGTGTCCACCGCCCGCGACTTGAGCAAGCTGGTCCAGGCCGCGCACAAATATCCGCTGCTCACGCAATTGAGCACCACCAAGGAAAAGACCGTGTCGTTCCGCAAGCCCAGTTACACCCTGGGTTTTTCCAACACCGATCACTTGGTCAACCGCGCCAACTGGGATATCAAGCTGACCAAGACCGGTTTCACCAACCAGGCCGGTCACTGCCTGGTGCTGGTGACGAGCATGGGCAACCGCCCAGTGTCGCTGGTGATCCTCGATGCCTTCGGCAAATTCACGCACTTTGCCGATGCCAGCCGTATTCGCAAGTGGATTGAAACGGGCAAGAGCGGCTCGGTGCCAGATGTGGCCCTGCAATACAAGGCCGACAAGAACCTCAAGGGCCGCCAGACCGGGGTCGCCCAATCGCACTGATGTACGACTGACAAAAACGGCGCTCTCGAGCGCCGTTTGCGTTATGGCTGCTTTGGCCTTTCAGCCATGACCTTGAGTGCCTGTGCCGCCGCCTGTTCCTGGCCGGCCTGGGCGGTGGCGTTGGCGGCCTGCTGCCACCTCGCCGTATCCAGGTTGACCGGCAACTGGCTCGGACGCTGCACCAGCACCGCCCACTGCCCGGCGCTTTTCCAGGCGGACTCGAAGTCGCTGAACGCCACCGGGCGTCGCCGATCCCTGGCGACGCGCAACAACACCGTACTGTTTTGCTGGTTAAAGCCCACCAGTACCGCATAACGCGGCTCGGCCCAGAGTGTCGAGCCTTCGGTAATCCGCACCATCACCGGATACCCCGCCGCCACCTGCGCCAACAGCGCCGTCAGCCTGGTATCCAGCGGATACACCAACATCCCGTATTCGCGCGCCAGCACTTGCATGTTGCGCTCAAGGTCGGCTTCCCCACCGGGTAGATGCAATGGCTTATCCAGCAAGCCCGGTGTAATCACAATGCCTTGTTGCGACAGCATGCTGGCCAGGGCAGCCGGACCGCCCTGGTACGTGTCGCCACGAAACGCCGGCACGCCGTTGAGCTCTACACGTTCGGGCAGGCCCTTGATTTTTGAAGGTGTGGGATGCCCGGCACACGCGGCCAAGCCAAGGACGCAGGCAGCCACCAGCAAGGAGGCTTTGAGGTTCGACCGTAAACGCAACTTCTTCACTCTCTTGATCATCTGCGGGCTGGGGCGTTGATCATAGGACGCTCTTGGGCCCGGGTATAGCCTTGGGCAGCAGTAAAAAGCCCGGGATAGAGCAAACAAGTTGGACGCACACGACCATTGGTCAATAGCACGCAACCGGGAGGCAGCTAGACTGTCCATTGCAAAGACAGTGTGTGCCCTGCACAGGGCAAAAGGAGGCACTCATGAGCCTGACAACCACGATTTTCCTGTTGGTGCTTGGCTGGCTGGCCGTCGCCGGCGCCATGCTGTGGGGCGTGTTGCGCGTGACCCGCCGGCACCCTCATCCACAGCCCAAGGCCGAGGCACGCGCCAAGACCCACAAGCCAGTCGCGCATCACGCCTGACCGAATCCAGGAGCCGGCAAGCCGGCTCCTGCAGATCTACGCCACCTGCTTGCGGGCCACCGCAGCCGAAGCCGCCACCATCGCCCGCAGCAACACCGCGCACCCCGCCGCCAGGTCATCGGGTGCGGCGTTTTCGATTTCGTTATGGCTGATCCCGCCTTCACATGGCACGAATATCATCCCGGCCGGCCCCAACTCAGCGACGAAGATCGCGTCGTGCCCGGCGCCACTGACAATATCCATGTTCGACAGGCCCAGGCCATTGGCCGCCTCACGCACGGCATCGACACACCCCTTGTCGAAATACAGCGGCGGGAAGTCAGCGGTAGGCACCATCTCGAAGCTCAGGCCGTGCTTGGCGCAAGTGTCGTCGATCACCTTACGCACCTGGGCAATCATCGAATCCAGGCGTGCCGGTTCCAGGTGACGGAAGTCCAGAGTCATGCGTACTTCGCCAGGGATCACATTGCGCGAGCCGGGATAGGCTTGCAGGCACCCCACCGTGCCACAGGCATGGGGCTGATGGCCGAGTGCGGCAGCGTTGACCGCCGCCACCACTGCCGACGCACCGACCAGGGCGTCCTTGCGCAGGTGCATCGGCGTCGGACCGGCATGCGCCTCGACACCGCGCAGAGTCAGGTCGAACCATTTCTGGCCGAGCGCTCCCAGCACCACGCCGATGGTTTTGCGTTCATCTTCCAGGATCGGGCCCTGCTCGATATGGGCTTCGAAGTAAGCCCCAACCTTGTGCCCGCTGACTGGCCGGGAGCCCGCGTAGCCAATCGCGTTCAGCGCATCACCCACCGTGATGCCCTCTGCGTCGGTTTTGGCCAGCGTGTCTTCAAGGCTGAATTTTTCGGCGAACACCCCGGAGCCCATCATGCAGGGAGGGAAGCGCGAGCCTTCTTCGTTGGTCCATACCACCACTTCCAGCGGCGCTTCGGTTTCGATCTTCAGGTCATTGAGCGTGCGCAACACCTCCACGCCCGCCAGTACACCGAAGCAGCCATCGAACTTGCCGCCCGTTGGCTGGGTGTCGATATGGCTGCCGGTCATCACCGGTGGCAATGCCGGATTGCGCCCCGCGCGACGGGCGAAGATATTGCCCACGCCATCGATGGTCACCGTGCAGCCCGCCGCCTCGCACCACTGCACAAACAGATCGCGAGCCTGGCGGTCGAGGTCGGTCAGGGCCAGGCGACACACGCCGCCCTTGGGCGTGGCGCCGAGCCTGGCGAGGTCCATCAACGACTGCCACAGGCGGTCACGGTTGATGTGCTGATGGGTGGATTGCAGAACGTCGATGGCAGCGTTCATGGTGATCTCCTCAGGCAATATTTCTTATGATTGACGCGATCCAACTGTGTGAGCGGGCTTGCTCGCCCCCACAGTTGATTGCATTTCACCTCGACTACAGGGTTGTCTTCGCGGCGACAGGGTTTGTTTTGCGCTTGCTGCACAGGCCGTAATACAACAACCCGCCCAGCGCCGAGCCGGTGAACCAGCCGTAGCTGTAGAACCAACTGAACGCATCGCTGCCCAGCGACAACAGGGTCAGCAGCACCGGGACGCCAAAGGCGATGAACCCCGCGACATTCCACGCCGGATACACGTCATCGCGATACAAACCCGCCAGATCCAGTCGCTGGCGGCGAATCAGGAAATAGTCCACTACCATGATCCCGGCAATCGGCCCCAACAGGCTCGAATAGCCGAGCAGCCAGTTGGAATAGACCGTTTCCAGGCTGACATCGGAAACGATCAGCCCGAGCTTTTTCAGCAGTTCATGGGCCATCAGCGCCAACCCCACCAGACCGGTGAGCACCACCGCGGTGGTGCGGTTGATCAACTTGGGCGCGATGTTCTGGAAATCATTGGTGGGCGAGACAATATTCGCCGCCGTGTTGGTCGACAGTGTGGCAATGATGATCAACGCCATCGCCACCGCTACCCACACCGGGCTCTGGATATGTCCGATCAGAGTCACCGGGTCGGAGACGCTGACGCCCACCAGTTTCACCGAGGCCGCCGTCATGATCACGCCCAGTGCGGCGAACAGGAACATGGTCAGCGGCAGGCCGAAAATCTGCCCCAGGATCTGGTCCTTCTGGCTTTTGGCATAACGGCTGAAGTCAGGAATATTCAGGGACAGGGTGGCCCAGAAACCGACCATCGCGGTCAGTCCGGCCATAAAGTAACCCGTCAGGCTCGCGCCTTCGGGGCGCTTGGGTGGGATGGCCATCAATTCGCTGATCGACACATTGGGCAACGCCCACACCAGCAAGCCGATACCCACCGCCACCAGCAGCGGTGCCGACAGGGTTTCCAGCCATTTGATCGACTCGGCGCCGCGCAGCACCACCCACAGGTTCAACACCCAGAAGATCATGAAGCCGATCACCTCGCCGGTGCCGCCCAGGCTCTTCCAGCCCTCGAAGATCGAGCCGAGGAACAAGTGGATCGCCAGCCCGCCGAACATCGTCTGGATGCCGAACCAGCCACAGGCCACCAGCGCGCGGATCAGGCACGGCACATTGGAACCGAGAATGCCAAAGGATGAGCGCAGCAGCACCGGGAACGGAATGCCATATTTGGTACCGGGAAAGGCATTGAGCGTCAGGGGCACCAGCACCACGATATTGGCCAGCAGGATTGCCACCAGCGCCTCGCCTACCGACAAGCCGAAGTACGCGGTGAGCACGCCGCCCAAAGTGTAGGTCGGCACGCAGATCGACATGCCGACCCACAATGCCGTGATGTGCCACTTGTTCCAGGTTCGTTCGTGCACCTTGGTCGGTGCCATGTCGTGGTTGTAACGGGGGCTGTCGAGGACGTCGCTGCCGGCGTCGAGTTCATACAGGCCGTCGCGTTCTATGACTTGCGATCTGTTCTGTTGCATGGCCGCTCCACGGTTTTCTTAAAATTATTGTTGCTCATCCGGCGCTCAACGCTGGATGGCCGTAGTCCCGCATGAACATGACATCACGGACCCGGCCAACCGGCAGCGCACTCAATTACCGTGCCGCAAGCCATCGCCCCATCCGTACTGCTTATATAACTGGCTGATGTTTATCAGCTTTATTGTCTTAACCGAAAAGTCCCACGCCACTTGCAACGTTACTCAGGCCAAATAACGCAGAAGTTGTCCGAACAATCAGGACTCAATCTGGTGCAACACAATTATTTTTATTGCTGCCCGCCGTCAAGAGGCAACTCTCAAGCGTCTGATTTGCAATAGGAAATGTTGCTCATATTACGAACCTGTCAAGTGCGTCAAAATGGTGAGAGGGCGCTACATTTTGGTGAATTTAAGTTTTTATCCTTACATATCAATAAGTTAATACAGATACATGCTTATAAAAAATAATCTTGATCATTCGAAAAACTCGGGCTAGCTTCTATTCCTGTCACCACTGACAAGAATAAACCTTGCACAGTGTGCAGCACTACAACACTTAGAACTGGCATAAGCCGGTCAAGCCTCTGAGGAACTCGGCATGTCTCTGTTGATCCGTGGCGCCACCGTTGTTACCCATGATGAAAGTTATAAAGCTGATGTCTTGTGCGCAGACGGTCTAATCCGCGCCATTGGCACTGATCTGGATATTCCCGCCGGCACCGAGATACTCGATGGCAATGGCCAGTACCTGATGCCCGGCGGTATCGATCCCCATACCCATATGCAACTGCCCTTCATGGGCACCGTGGCCAGCGAAGACTTTTTCAGCGGCACGGCAGCGGGCCTGGCAGGCGGAACCACATCGATCATCGACTTCGTGATTCCCAACCCGCAGCAGTCGTTGATGGAAGCCTTCCACCAGTGGCGCGGCTGGGCCGAGAAGTCGGCGGCCGACTACGGGTTTCATGTGGCGATTACCTGGTGGAGCGAACAGGTCCGCGAGGAAATGGCCGAGCTGGTGACCCATCACGGCATCAACAGCTTCAAGCACTTCATGGCCTACAAGAACGCGATCATGGCCGCCGACGACACCCTGGTCGCCAGCTTCGAACGCTGCCTGGAACTGGGCGCGGTGCCCACCGTGCACGCAGAGAACGGCGAGTTGGTGTATCACCTGCAACGCAAGCTGCTGGCCCAGGGCATCACCGGGCCCGAGGCCCATCCACTGTCCCGCCCCTCGCAAGTGGAAGGCGAAGCCGCCAGCCGCGCGATCCGCATTGCCGAAACCATCGGCACGCCGCTGTACCTGGTACACGTTTCAACCCAGGAAGCCCTCGACGAAATCACCTACGCCCGCGCCAAGGGCCAGGCGGTCTATGGCGAAGTCCTGGCCGGGCACCTGCTGCTGGACGACAGCGTCTACCAACACCCCGACTGGCAAACCGCCGCAGGCTACGTGATGAGCCCGCCCTTCCGCCCGCACGGGCATCAAGAGGCACTCTGGCGTGGCCTGCAATCAGGCAACTTGCACACCACCGCCACCGATCACTGCTGCTTCTGCGCCGAACAAAAGGCTGCCGGGCGTGACGACTTCAGCAAGATCCCCAATGGCACCGCCGGCATCGAAGACCGCATGGCGTTGCTGTGGGACGAAGGGGTCAACACCGGGCGCTTGTCGATGCAGGAGTTTGTTGCACTGACCTCCACCAACACCGCGAAGATCTTCAACCTCTACCCACGCAAGGGCGCGATCCGGGTCGGTGCCGATGCCGACCTGGTGTTGTGGGATCCCCAGGGCACACGGACCATTTCGGCCAAGACCCACCATCAGCAGGTGGACTTCAACATCTTCGAAGGCAAGACCGTGCGCGGCGTGCCCAGCCACACCATCAGCCAGGGCAAGCTGGTGTGGGTCGACGGCGATTTGCGCGCCGAGCGCGGTGCCGGGCGCTATGTCGAGCGGCCGGCGTATCCGGCGGTGTTCGAGCAGTTGCTCAAGCGCGCGGAGCGTTCCAAGCCCGCCGCGGTGAAACGCTGACATCGCCGATCGCAGGCAAGCCAGCTCCCACACTTGATCGGGTTCACACAGTTCAAATGTGGGAGCGGGCTTGCCCGCGATGAGGCCAGTGCAAACCACAAAAAAACCAATGCCCGCCAGAGGCAAAAAAACCGTGAGGCCATTACCGTGATCCAGACCCTGAACCACCTTCCCCACCCCGACGAAGACGGGGCGACCCTCGCCAGCCACTTCACCGACCTGGCACCGCCCCTCAATGCCCGGCAAGCCCACCTGGAAGCCTCGCGCTGCCTGTATTGCTACGACGCACCGTGCGTCAACGCATGCCCCAGCGAAATAGATATCCCATCGTTCATCCGCAATATCCACACCGACAACGTGCAGGGCGCGGCGCAGAAGATTCTCTCGGCCAACATCCTCGGCGGCAGTTGTGCCAGGGTCTGCCCGACCGAGATCCTCTGCCAGCAGGCCTGTGTGCGCAACAACAGCGAAGAATGCGCCCCGGTGCTGATTGGCCTGTTGCAGCGCTACGCCATCGACAACGCGCACTTTGATCAACACCCGTTCCAGCGCGCCGCGTCGACCGGCAAGCGCATCGCCGTGGTCGGTGCCGGGCCTGCGGGCTTGTCCTGCGCCCATCGCAGCGCCTTGCATGGGCATGACGTGGTGATTTTCGAAGCCCGTGAAAAGGCCGGTGGCCTCAATGAGTACGGGATCGCCAAATACAAACTGGTGGATGACTTCGCCCAGAAGGAGCTGGATTTCCTGCTGCAAATCGGCGGGATCGAAATCCGTCACGGCCAGCGCCTGGGCGATAACCTGAGCCTGAGCGACCTGCACCAGCACTTCGACGCGGTCTTCCTCGGCCTCGGCCTGGCCGCCAGCAAGCACCTGGGCCTGCCCCACGAGGATGCGCCCGGCCTGCTCGCCGCCACCGACTACATCCGCGAACTGCGCCAGGCCGACGACCTCAGCCAACTGCCCCTGGCCGACCGCTGCATCGTGCTCGGTGCCGGCAACACCGCCATCGACATGGCCGTGCAAATGGCCCGCCTGGGCGCGCGCGATGTCAACCTGGTGTACCGCCGTGGCTTTGCCGACATGGGCGCCACCGGCCATGAACAGGACATCGCCAAGGCCAATCAGGTACGCCTGCTGACCTGGGCCCAACCCGAAGCAGTGCTACTCGATAACCAAGGCCAGGTGCGCGGCATGCGTTTTGCTCGCACACGCCTGGAAAACGGCCGCCTGCAAGCCACCGGCGACACCTTCGAACTGGCAGCAGATGCGATCTTCAAGGCCATCGGCCAAGGCTTCGACGACCACGCCCTGCACGACCCACTGGCCCAGCAGTTGCAACGCCAGGGCGAACGGATCTTTGTCGATGCACAACTGCAAACCAGCATCCCCGGGGTGTATGCCGGTGGCGACTGCGTCAGCCTCGGGCAGGACCTCACCGTCCAGGCCGTACAACACGGCAAGCTGGCTGCCGAAGCCATGCACGCTCAACTCATGCTCAATGTGGAGGCTGCGTAAATGGCCGATCTATCGATTGTGTTCGCCGGTATCAAAGCCCCCAATCCATTCTGGCTGGCCTCCGCGCCACCCACCGACAAGGCCTACAACGTGGTCCGAGCCTTTGAAGCCGGCTGGGGCGGCGTGGTCTGGAAAACCCTCGGCGAGGACCCGGCGGCGGTCAACGTCTCGTCCCGTTATTCGGCGCACTTTGGCGCCAACCGTGAAGTCTTGGGCATCAACAATATCGAGCTGATCACCGACCGTTCCCTGGAGATCAACCTGCGGGAAATCACCCAGGTGAAAAAGGACTGGCCGGACCGCGCCCTGATCGTGTCGCTGATGGTGCCGTGCGTCGAAGAATCATGGAAAAACATCCTGCCGCTGGTGGAAGCCACCGGTTGCGATGGTATCGAGCTGAACTTCGGCTGCCCCCATGGCATGCCGGAACGAGGCATGGGGGCGGCGGTGGGCCAGGTGCCGGAATATGTGGAACAGGTCACACGCTGGTGCAAGACCTATTGCTCGCTGCCGGTGATCGTCAAGCTCACGCCCAATATCACCGATATCCGCGTGGCGGCCCGGGCGGCCTATCGCGGCGGTGCCGATGCGGTGTCGTTGATCAACACCATCAACTCCATCACCAGTGTCGACCTGGAGCGCATGGTCGCCCTGCCGGTGGTCGGCACCCAGAGCACCCATGGCGGTTACTGTGGTTCAGCAGTCAAGCCAATCGCCTTGAACATGGTCGCTGAAATTGCCCGCGATCCCCAGACACAGGGCCTGCCGATCTGTGGGATTGGCGGCATCGGCAACTGGCGCGACGCGGCAGAATTCGTTGCCCTGGGTTGCGGTGCCGTGCAGGTGTGTACGGCGGCGATGCTGCATGGTTTTAGGATTGTCGAGGAAATGAAGGATGGCTTGTCGCGGTGGATGGACAGCCAGGGCTACAGCAGCTTGCAGGATTTTTCCGGGCGCGCGGTGGGCAACACCACAGACTGGAAATACCTGGACATCAACTACCAGGTCATCGCCAAGATCGACCAAGCGGCGTGCATCGGTTGCGGACGCTGCCATATTGCCTGCGAGGACACTTCGCACCAGGCAATTGCCAGTTTGAAACAGGCCGATGGCACGCATAAATATGAAGTGATCGATGATGAATGCGTGGGCTGCAACCTGTGCCAGATCACCTGCCCGGTGGCGGACTGCATCGAAATGGTGCCGATGGACACGGGCAAGCCGTTTTTGAACTGGACCCAGGATCCGCGAAATCCTTACCGGGAGGCGGTGTAAACCTTTAGACCGCTATCGCCGGTAAGCCGGCTCCTACATTTGGAATGCATTTCCCTGTAGGAGCTGGCTTGCCAGCGATGAGGCCATCAATCTCACCACACAGCTCAAGGCTCCAACCCGATCCCCCGCAAAATCACACTGGTCACCGTCTGCACCGCCCGCTCGAATTGCATATCCGACAGCGCCTGATGGTCATTGAGGATCATCACCTGATGGTCAAAATCGGCATAGTGCTGGGTCGAAGCCCAGATCATGTACAGCAGGCTCGACGGCTCCACCGCCAGGATGCGTTTGTCTTCCACCCACTGGCGGATTTTCGCTTCCTTCATCTTGGCCCAGTCATACAGGCTCGCGTCCAGCGCTTCGCCAAGGGTTGGTGCGCCGTGGATGATTTCGTTGGCCCAGACTTTCGAACCATAGGGACGGCTGCGCGAATGCTGCATCTTCGCCCGAATGTAACTGCTGAGCACCACGCGCGGATCATCGAACATCTCGAAGCACAACGCATCCTGCTTCCACACCTCCAGCAGGTCGAACAACACCGCGCTGTATAGCTCGCTCTTGGTGCTGAAGTAGTAATGCAGGTTGGAGCGTGGCAGTTGCGCCTGTTCGGCGATGTCAGCCATGGCGGTGCTGCCATAGCCTTTTTCAGCGAAAACCTTTTCTGCCGCCAGCAGAATCTTTTCGACGTTGACCCGACGAATACCGATCTTGTGATTGCCCATGGGGGCTCCCTGACCACGACATGTCCCGAAGACTACCATCCGCTCTAGATCGGGGCGACAGCCTGAGCTGAAACTTCGTACACTGCCCGTCCTGTTCATTGATTGGGATTGCACAATGTTGATCAAAAACACCCTGACAATCGCCGCCCTGCTGGCCTCTCTGCTCGGCGCCCAGGCAGCCCTGGCCCACGCCCACCTGAAAAGCGCCACGCCGGCCGCCAACAGTACCGTCGCCGCGCCCGCCGACCTGCGCCTGGTGTTCTCCGAAGGCGTCGAAGCCACGTTCACCAAGGTTTCCCTGAGCAAGGACGGCACCGAAGTCGCGGTCAAGGGCCTGGAAACCCCAGACGCCGACAAGAAAACCCTGGTTGTGACCCCAGCCGCACCGCTGGCCGCCGGCACCTATAAAGTGGAGTGGCACGCGATCTCCGTCGATACCCACAAGAGCGCAGGCAGCTACAGCTTCAAGGTCGGCCAGTAACCCATGGCAACCCTGCTGGTGCTGTGTCGTTTCCTGCACTTTATGGTGGTTTTGCTGATGTTCGGGGCCTGTGCCTTCAGGCCCTGGTTATTGGGCGCAAGCCCCAGGCCGGCCCTGGACCGGCAACTATCCCGCATCACTAGGCTACTGGCCTGGCTGGCCCTGGGCTCTGGCGTGAGCTGGCTGCTGTTGATCAGTGCCAGCATGGCCGGCAGTGAACTGGCGACGGTGCAGTTGGTGCTGGGCAAGACCTTCTTCGGCCAGGTCTGGAGCGTCCACCTGCTGCTCAATGGGTTGCTGGTCCTGAGCCTGTTGACACCCTGGAATCACCTGCGCCTGCCCCTCAGCGCGCTGCTACTGGCAACCCTGGCCCCAGTGGGGCACGGCGCCATGCTCAGTGGCCTCAGCGGGCAATTGCTGATCCTCAACCAGATCGTGCACCTGCTTTGCGTCGGTGCCTGGCTCGGTGGTTTGTTGCTCTTGGTGTTGATCCTGCGGCACGCGGCGCTGTACCCGCTGGAGACAATCCTTCGGCGCTTCAGCGGTGTCGGTTACGTGTTGGTGGCCGGCCTGCTGATCAGCGGGCTGATCAACATCCGCGTACTCACCGGAGAATTATGGCCGACCCCACTGTTCAGTGGGTTTGCCTTGATCCTGCTGATCAAGGTGCTGCTGGTCGCGGGGATGTTGGGGTTGGCGTTGCTGAACCGGCTGCGGATCAAGGATTGCCAGCAGCGAGTGGGCCCATTGCAGGCCAGTGTGAAGCTCGAATGGTTGCTGGGCGTGGCCGCGGTGGCGGCGGTGTCCCTGCTGGGCACCCTGCCCCCGATGCTGTAGGAGCGAGCTTGCTCGCGAAAGTCGTCAACGATAACGCGGGTTGCCTGGGTAACCGCGTTGTCGTTAAGTTTTTCGCGAGCAAGCTCGCTCCTACAAGGGGTGCGTTGAATATCAGGGCGGGCTGTTTTTCAGGCGGCCCGCCGTGTCGATACTGACCACCACCGACAACCCCGGTCGCAGGCGCTCGCTCTGTTCCTGATCCGGGTCCACCGTAATCCGCACCGGCACCCGCTGTGCGATCTTGACGAAGTTGCCGGTGGCGTTGTCCGCCTGCAACAGGCTGAACTCGGCGCCCGTGGCCGGCGAGATGCGCTGGACCGTGCCATGAAACTTGCGGTGGTTCAGGGCATCGACGGTAAACGTCACCGGTTGGCCCACCTGCACGTGATCCATCTGGGTTTCTTTCATATTGGCGATCACCCACAGTTGGTTCGGCACCAGCGCCATCAACTGCGCACCGGAGTTGACGTAGGCGCCCAGGCGCACGCCGATCTGCCCCAATTGACCATCCCGTGGCGCCAGCACGCGGGTGTTGGACAGGTCAATGCGCGCCAGCTCCACGGCCGCATCAGCGCTGGCAACAGCAGCTTCCAGTGAGCCGCGATTGACAATCACCGTCTGCAAATCCTGGCGAGCGATTTCCAGGCTGGCCTGGGCCTGGGCCACGGCTGCAATCGTCTGCGCGTTGGCCGCGCGGGTCACGTCCAACTCACGGCGCGACACCGAGCCATCGCTGATCAGTTCTTCATTGCGCCGCAAGTCGGCGGTGCTTTTGCGCGCCTGGGCCTGGCTGTCGGCCAAGGCGGCCTGGCGTAGCTTGATGGTCGCCTCGGCGCTGTTGCGCTGCTGCACCACGTTGGCCAGGGACGCCTGCTGCACCGCCAGTTGCGCCAGGGCCTGGTCCAGGCGCTGCTTGTAGATGCGATCATCGAGGCGCACCAGCAAATCCCCGGTCTTGACGTGCTGGAAGTCCTGCACCGGCACTTCGAATACATAACCACTCAGTTGCGGGCCGATGATCGTCACCTGGCCACGCACCAGGGCGTTTTCCGTGGTTTCTACCGCGCTGCTGAACGGTGGCAGTTGCCAGGCGTACAACACGATCAACACGCCAACGATAGCAATCGCGGCAAAGCCCAGGGACGAGATGATGCGCACACCCAACGAGCGCGGTTCGGTGACCGTGGCACCGGGTGGCGTGGTGCCTTCCGGGGTGGAAGCAATGGCGTTGGTGGTCGTGGTGGTAGCCGTAGGTTCGGTCATGAAGGAAGTGCGCCGCTAGGTTGAACGGAAGGCGCTGCACTGGCGGCAGCTTTCTGGGTGGTGCTCATCAGCCACAGGCTGCGGGTAAAGATCCACAACATGGTCAGGATCGCGATGATCGCGATCAGCATGAACACGTCGTTATAGGCCATCACATTGGCTTCGCGGGTGGCCGCCGTGGCCAGGCTGCGGATGCCCATCAGGTTGCGCAGTTCAGGGTCGGCAATCACCGAGCCATAGGCCGAGCCGCCGCTCTGCACGCGGGCGGCCACGCGCGGATCCAGCAGCGTCAGGTGTTCGACAATCATGCTGGAGTGAAACTTCTCGCGCACGATCTGGAACGTGCCGAGCAACGCTGCCCCCAGCAGCCCGCCAAGGTTCTGGCAAATACCGAACAGCACCGAAAAACTCACCAGGTTGCGCGGATTGGTCAGCACATTGCGCATGCCCAGCACCATGGTCGGCCCGAGGAAAAACGTGCCGCCAAACCCCAGCAGGAACTGACTCAAGTACATGTTCTGCGGCCGGGTCAGGTTGCTGGAAAAGCTGTCCATCACGGAGCCTGTGGCCATCAGGGCCAGGGAAATCACCAGCGGCATCAGCAAGTGGGCCGGGTTGATGGTCAAGGCGCTGATCACCAGGCCGCTGATCGCTCCCAGCAGCATCACCAGGTACAAGGTGCGCATCTGCTCGCTGCTCATGTTCAGCGCCTGCAAGAAGCCCACTGCGCCGGTGGACTGTTCGGACAGCACCATACGGATCAGGATCACCGCCAGGGCCAGGCGAATCATCACCCCGCCGCCCAGCCAACGGGTCATCAGCAACGGGTTGGCGCGGTTATGTTCGATGGCCAATCCGGCCATGATCAGCACCAGCGAACAGGCCGAGGCGACCCCGATCCACGGCGCTTCCAGCCACCAGTCGATGCGCCCCAGTGACAGCACCGCGCAGAGCAACGCCACGCCCGAGGCGAGCAGGCCGAAGGTCAGGAAGTCGAGCTTTTCAAAGGTTTTGAAACGGTCACCCGGCGGCAACTTGAGCATGAATACGCAGCCCAGGCAGGTCAGTGCCATGCCCAATTCAAACAGATACAGGCCACGCCATTCGGCAATTTGCAGCAAGTCTTCGGAGAACAGCCGCGCCAGCGGCAAGGCCAGTTGCGCCGTGCCCAGGCCCAACACCAGGGCCTTGAGCCGCCACTTCGCGGGGAACGCCTGCACCATGTAGTACAAGCCCAGGGAGCTGAGCGCCGCACCGACCATACCGTGGGCGGCCCGCACGGCAATCGCCGAGCTGAGGTCGTTGACGAACAAGTGGCCAAAGGTCACCAGCGCATACAGCACCAGGAACACTTCGGTAAACGCGCGCAAGCCGAACTGTTGGCGAAACTTCACCAGCAGCAGGTTCATCGAAACGTTGGTCATCACATAGGCCGCAGGCAGCCAGGCCATTTCAGCGGTGGTCGCGCCCAATGCGCCTTGCAGATACGGCAGGTTGGCGATCACCAGCGCATTACCCAGGCCGCCGGTGATCGCCACCAGTATGCCGACCAGGGCAAAGGCCCAGCGTTTGAGCGTAGGGTGATGGGGTGTCGACGGCGACCCCGGCAAGCTCGGGCGCTCGTGGGGTTGCCAGGTGTGCGGGGTGTATTTATCCATTGCCTGACCTTGATGACCGACGCACAAGGCCGGTAAAACCATGACTCAGAGCGTAGTAGACCTGAGCTAAGTTCATCTTGTCATGTCGAAAGCACAATCCTTGTGTAGGAGCCGGCAAGCCGGCTCCTACAAAGGATCATCAGATCCAGCCCAGCCAGCTCCAGTAGGTGGCTGCAAAGACCAGCATCAGCAGGTAACCGATCAAGGTCACCAGCAGGCCCACCTTGGCAAACTGGCGGGCGGTAAAGGTGCCGGTGCCCAGGCACACCATGTTCTGCGGCGCGTTGATTGGCAGGATAAAGCCATAGCTGACCACAAACCCCAGCAGCATGGTCATGCCCAACCGGCTGAAATCCCCCGGCAGGGTTTGCAGTACGGCAATCAGGATCGGCAGCAAGGCCGAGGTCAGCGCAGTGGCGCTGGCAAAGCCCAGGTGGATCACGATCAGGAACGCACCAAGGATCGCAAACACCCCCAGCGGGCCCAGTTGATCCAGGCCGGTATGCCCCACCACCTGCGCGCCCAGCCATTGCCCGGCCTGGGTGGTCAGCAGGGCCGTGCCAAGGCTGATGCCCACCCCGAACACAATCACCGTGCCCCACGGAATGCGCGACTGCACATCCTTCCAGGTCATCACCCCGATCCCCGGCATCAGCAGGAGCACCAGGCCGGCATACGTGGTGGAGGTGGTGTCGAAGCTGTGCAGGCGCCCTTCAGTGGCCCAGGCCAGCAACAGCAGGATCGAGACCGTCAGCAAGCGCTTCTGCGGGCCGGTCATCGGGCCGATATCGGCCAAAGATTGCGCAACGGCTTCCTTGCCGCCCGGGATGCTATTGCTTTCCGGTGGCAGCAACTTGAGCACCAGAAACAGCAGCACCGCCGACATGATCACGGCCCACGGCGCCCCGGCGATCAGCCAGTCGATCCATGACACACGCTGGCCGAGCATTTTATCCATAAAACCCACGGTCAACAGGTTCTGCGCGGCAGCGGTCTGGATCCCGACGTTCCAGATGCTGGTGCCCTGGGCGACGACAATCATGATCCCGGCGGCGATATTGGAGCGTTTATCCACGCCAAACGCGGCAATCACCCCCATCATGATCGGCACCACACAGGCGCTGCGCGCGGTGGCGCTGGGCACCACCAGGCTGAGCAGGATAGTCACTGCAATCGCCCCCAGCAGAATCCCGCGGGTGCTGGTACCGACCCGAGTCAGGGTCACCAGAGCGATACGCCGGTCCAGGCCGGTGTGGGTCATGGCGGCGGCAATAAACAACGCACCGGCCACCAGGGCCAGGGCCGGGTTGGCAAACCCGGTGAGCGCCATGCTGATGGCCGGGCTGGAACCGATCAGGTGCGTCGGGTCCTGCAATGACGGTGCGGTGCCCAGCAGAAAAGCCATCAGCGAAGTGATCATGATCGCACTGGCTTCATAGGACACCGCTTCGGTGATCCACACCACCACCGCAAACGCGAGGATCGCCAGCATCCGGTGGCCGGCTACCGGTAAATCAGCCGGCAGCGGCAATAGCAAGACGCAGACCATCACCAGCACGGCAATGACCAGGCCCATGGGCAATTTGAAGGAAACAGCGGGTGTTGCGGGGGCGTTCATGGGGAACTCCGTGAGCCATGACAATCAGGCGTGCAGCATGAGGCAAAGCGTCACGGCGGGTTTTGACAGGTATCAAGGCACGGCCGATAAATCAAGGAGCGAGCTTATCTGCGGGCGGCGGTCCGACGAAAATCCCACAGGCACCTCGGGTTACTTTTTAGCGCTGCGTTATCGTTAACGATGTTCTCGGCCAAGGCGAGTGCTTGTAAAGGCGCGCACTTATGCCTAGCTTATGCGCCCCCGCCCGCGCTTTAAGGCCTTGCCCCATGGTTTTGCGTTTTCGTCCCGTCGTCACCTCACGTTTCGCCCTCGGCCTGTTGCTCAGCGGCGGCATCGGCAACAGCCTGGCGGCTGAGCTGGAACTGCCGGCGCTGAAGATCCTGGGCCAGGATGAGTCCGGTTATCGCAGTGAAAGCGCATCGGTCGGCGGCTTCGAAGACGCGCCGCTGCTCGACACCCCGGCTTCGATTACCGTGATCAACGCCGCGCTGATCAAGGACCAGCAAGCCCGCCTGCTCAGCGAAGTGCTGCGCAACGACGCCTCGGTGGGTGAAAGCTACGCGCCGATCGGCTACTACGAAAATTTCGTGGTGCGGGGATTTTCCCTGAATGCCGCCAGCAGCTACAAGATCAACGGGCGCACCATCACCGGCGAGCAGAACGTGGCCCTGGAAAACAAGCAACGGGTGGAATTGCTCAAGGGCCTGGCGGGCCTGCAAAGCGGGATCTCCGAGCCCAGCGGCGTGATCAACTACGTGACCAAGCGCCCGGAAGACGTGCGCTCGGTCACCGTGTCCACCGATGATCGCGGCAGCGGCTATATCGCCACCGATGTCGGCGGCTGGTTTGGCAGCGAGCAGCAGTTCGGCCTGCGCGCCAACGTCGCCCATGAAGACCTCAACTCCTATGTCGAACACGCCAATGGCCAGCGCGATTTCCTATCCCTGGCGTTCGACTGGAACATCAGCCCCGACGCTGTGCTGCAACTGGATGCCGAATACCAGGACAAGCAACAGCGCTCGGTGCCCGGTTACCAGTTGCTCGGCGGCACCGAAGTGCCCCATGACGCATCACCGAAAAAACTGCTCGGCCACCAGAGTGGTTCCAAGCAGGTGGGCATCGACTCGCTGAACCTCAACGGCAAGTTCGAATACCGCTTCAGTGACCAGTGGAAAGGCAATATCAGCGCAGCGCGTAGCAAGGTGGTGATTGATGATTACAGCTCGTTTGCCTGGGGGTGCTACGGCTCCGCCAGTTGCGAAGGCGTCAAAGTACCGAACTACTTCAGTCCGGAAGGCAACTACGACATCGCTGACTACCGCAGCCCTGACGATACCCGGCGCAATGATGAAATCCAGGCGGCCATGACCGGCCTGTTCACAACCGCAGGCATAGGCCATGAGCTGACCTTCGGCACCAGCGCCTTTCGCCGGGTGATTGACAAGCGCAAGTCGGTCAATGAGCCCATCGGCAGCGGCAATATCGATCAGGACCCACCAGCCTTCACGCCTACCGACAAGCCTTTGAACGACAGTCATCGACGCCTCGACAGCCGCCAGTACGGGCTGTTCGTCACCGACCGCATCAGCTTCAACGAGCAGTGGCAAACCGTATTGGGCGGCCGCGAAGTGCGTCTGGATGAAAAAGCCTTCGATCAGACTGGCGTCCAGGAACGCCACACCCAGCAATACGAGTTCCTGCCCAACGCTGCGCTGATCTACAAACCGATGGACAATCTCTCGCTGTACACCAGCTACAGCAAAGGCCTGTCCCTAGGCGGCGAAGCACCGTGGTATGCGAGTAATGATGGGGAAATCCTCGCACCGACCGTCTCGCGCCAACTCGAAGCCGGGGTCAAATACGACTGGCGCCGCATCAGCTTCGCCGCCGCCGTGTTCCAGACCCGCCAGGCTTATCAATACGCCAAGCCCGATAGCGCCGGTGACTTCACCTATGTGCAGCAAGGCCAGCAGAAAAACACCGGCCTGGAACTGTCGGCCAACGGCTGGGCCACCGAGCGCCTGCAGATCGCTACCAGCGTGGCAGCCATTCGCGCGCGGGTGAACGGCAGCGGTACGCCGCAATACGAAGATCACCAGACGATCAACGTGCCCAAGCTGCGCGCCAGCGTGTACGCCGACTATGCCCTACCGTGGGTCAACGGCCTCGCCGTTCTCGGTGGCGTGCAATACAGCGCCAGCAAGAACGCCAATCGCACCGGCAATGTGGAGGTTGGAGATTATGCGGTGGTCAATATCGGCAGCCGCTACAGCACCAAGGTCGACGGCTACGAAACAGTGTTTCGCCTGAGCGTCGACAACCTGTTCGACAAGCGCTACTGGCGCGACGCGGGCGAGTATATGGGCGATGACTACCTGTTCCAGGGCGCGCCGTTGACGGCGCGCTTGAGTGCATCAGTGAATTTCTGATTACTTGGGCATCTTGCGAAAGCCCACCGCCAGGCGGTTCCAGCTGTTGATGGTGGCGATGGCCACGCTCAGGTCCACCTGCTCAGCCGGGCTGAACTCGGCATTGAGCAACGCATAATCTTCATCCGAAGCGTGGGTCTGGCTGATCAGGGTCAGGCTTTCGGCCCAGGCCAGGGCGGCACGTTCGCGCGGGGTGAAAAATGGCGTTTCGCGCCAGGCCGACACGGTGTACAGACGACGCTCAGTCTCGCCGCCCTTGCGTGCATCGGCGGTGTGCATATCCAGGCAGAACGCGCAGCCGTTGATCTGCGACACGCGCAGGCGTACCAGTTCCAGCAGGGGCAGTTCGATGGACAGTTTACCGACGGCCGCTTCCAGGGCGAGCATGGCTTTCATCGCGTCTGGGGAAGCGGTGTAGAAATCGATACGGGCAGACATGGTGTAACTCCAGGACAGTGGGGATTGGTGCCTAGCTTAATCACCCCACTGCGGCGGACAAATAGCCAATCCGGGCGAAGAACAGGTAGCCAATGCCAGACCGTTCAGACCCGGTTGCGCAGCCAATGCAAGAAGCCCTTTTTCACCGGCACGATCGGCGCGTCCTGGGTCAGGTGCTGAGCGGCGTGCAGGCGGAAATCCAGGAGGTTCTGCATGGCTTCACTGATATCGTGGCGCGCGTCCAGGCACGGCTTGAGGTATTCCTTTTCGATGCGGTAGAGGGTGCAATAGGTCTTGGCCACAAAATCCGCCGGTACGCCCTGCTCACCGAGGATCCCGGCCTCGCCGATCACTTCCCCCGGCCCCATGCGCCCGGCTTCGAACGTGTGCCCGGCCTTGGCCAGCATCACCGAAACCACCCCGGACTCGATGATGAACAGGTGATCGCTGGCCTCCCCTGCCGGCAGGATCATGTCGCCTGCACGGAAGGTTTGCGCCGTCATGTTCTGACTGAAGGTTTCCTTCTCTTCCTGGCGCAGGGTGGAGAAGATATTTGAGCTTTCCAGCAATGCCCGCGCTGGCGACGTGGTCGGCGAGGTCGGGCTTTCGGCACTCGATAGCAAACTCACGCCAGCCGCCTGCAAATGCCGGTAGGCCAGGTCGTAAAGCTGGTTGCGCACCTCGCGTTTGAGGCCCATGGCCGGCACAAAGCCGCTGATTTCATACTCCACGCCACCGCCAGTGGACGTCTTGAAAGCCACGCTCGGCGCCGGTTTGGCCAGCAATTGCCGGCAACCTTGCATGGCGCGCTCCAGGGCTTCGAGCACCGTTTGCGGGCGCGCATGCGGGCTGACTTGCAGGCTCACTGCCAGGCCGAACATGTCCGCCGGGCGCGAAAAGTTGATGATCTTGGCCTTGGCCGCCAGCGAATTGGGGATGACCGCCATGCTGCCCTGGGAGGTTTGCAGGCGCGTGGCGCGCCAGTCGATGTCGGTGACCCGGCCTTCGGTGCCGTCGATGGAAATCCAGTCATCGAGTTGATAGGGCTTGGTGGTGTTGAGCACGATCCCGGAAAACACATCGCTCAAGGTACTTTGCAGCGCCAGGCCGACGATGATCGCCACCGCGCCGGAAGTCGCCAGCACGCCCTTGACCGGCAGGTCCAGCACGTAAGCCATGGCGGCGATGATCGCGATCAGGAAAATCACCGCGCCCATCAGGTCTTGCAGCAACCGTCCGGTGTGGCCGACTCGCTGCATCATCAACGCACCGAGCAACACCGTCAGGGTGCGGGCGGCAAACAACCACCAGCCAATCTGCAAGGCGGTGGCGGCCATGTGCAAGGGGGTGTTGTCGGCATAAGGCGCGATTTGCATCGGGTTCATGCCGTCGTTGAACAGCACCGCGCTGTAGGTGGCAAAGATCACCAGGCGGGCGACCAGCTTCCAATTGCCGGAGCTGGCAGAAAACAGACGCCAGACGACGATATCGATAAGGATCAGCGCCAGGGCGCACACCATCGGGTGATCGGAGATAAAAGGCAGCATCCAGGCGACTCCAGGGCGAATGCCGTGAAGATCGCACGAAACGGGATTGACGGGTATAGGGCCTGACAAACGAAACGCAAACCCTGTGGGTCCAGATACAGGGGATCGGCGGTGTGCCCGAGTTTTGGCATCGACAGAAATCAAGTGTGGGAGCTGTCGAGCCCCGGCGAGGCTGCGATGACGGTGGATCAGGCAATACATCTCTAGCGCCTGTGCCGCCGCCATCGCAGCCTCGCTAAAGCTCGACAGCTCCCACAGGGATGGGTGGCAGGTCCGGGATTTTGGCCGCGACATGGATCAAATGTGGGAGCTGTCGAGCCCTGGCGAGGCTGCGATGGCGGTGGATCAGGCAATACTTCTCTAGCGCCTGTGCCGCCGCCATCGCAGCCTCGCTAAAGCTCGACAGCTCCCACGGGGATGGGTGGCAGGTCCGGGATTTTGGCCGCAACATGGATCATGTGTGGGAGCTGTCGAGCTTTAGCGAGGCTGCGATGGCGGTGGATCAGGCAATACATCTCTAGCGCCTGTACCGCCGCCATCGCAGCCTCGCTAAAGCTCGACAGCTCCCACAGGGATGGGTGGCAGGTCCGGGATTTTGGTCGCGACATGGATCAAGTGTGGGAGCTGTCGAGCCCCGGCGAGGCTGCGATAGCGGTGGATCAGGCAATACTTCTCTAGCGCCTGTGCCGCCGCCATCGCAGCCTCACTCAGTATCAGCCGTGCATCTGGCCGAACTGGCCGGACTGGAAGTCGGCGAAGGCCTGATGAATCTCTTGCTCGGTGTTCATCACGAACGGGCCGTGACCGACAATGGGCTCGTCGATGGGCTCACCGCTGAGCAGCAAGACCATGGCGTCGTTGTTCGACTCCAGGCTGATCTGCTCACCCTCGCGCTCGAACAACACCAGTTGCCCTTCGCGCGCCAGTTCCTTGCCATTGACTTGCACGGTGCCTTTGAGCACCACCAGCGCGGTATTGCGCCCGGCGTGCAGGTCCAGGGTCACGGCCTTGCCGCCGTTGAGGCGCAGGTCCCACACGTCAATCGGCGTGAAGGTGCGGGCCGGGCCTTTCTCGCCGGCGAACTCACCGGCAATCAGGCGCAGGCTGCCGGCGCCATCGGCCAGGGGCAGCGACGGAATATCACCGTCGAGGATGGTCTGGTAGCCGGCGTCGCTCATTTTGTCCTTGGCCGGCAGGTTGACCCACAACTGCACCATTTCCAGGGCGCCGCCACTTTTGGCGAACGCTTCGGAATGGAACTCCTCGTGCAGGATCCCCTTGGCAGCCGTCATCCACTGCACGTCACCTGGGCCGATTTTGCCGCCGGCACCAGTGGAATCGTGGTGCTCGACTTCGCCCTTGTAGACGATGGTCACAGTTTCAAAGCCGCGATGCGGATGCTGGCCCACGCCACGCCGTTGAGTGGTGGGGGTGAAATCCGCCGGGCCAGCGTGGTCCAGCAGCAGGAACGGGCTGATATGTTTGCCCATAGTGTCGTAGGAAAACAGCGTGCGAACCGGAAAACCGTCGCCTACCCAGTGGCTACGCGGGCTGGTGTAGATACCAATGATGTTTTTCATGATGATCCTCCAAAGTGAATACACCTTAAATCCAATACCAATAAGGCGGTAGGCGGCGAATATGGCTCGCATCGTTCCATACATGGGACGATCCAATGACAGCGGCGCAAAACGAAAAGCAGGAAGCATGGGCGTAGACCTTCAGGATTGATCTCAAAAGAGAATCATCATCTGCACCCGTTTAACTTGGACAAAGTGTGACAACCACCACCCCGCGTATCCCGTAGTCACTGTCGAGCTTGAAAATGAAGGGCTGGATTTAATTATATTTCGGTCATAATATACGACTTAATATTACGACCGTAATTTTTTAATAGTCCAGCAGCAGGAGCCTGAAATGAGCCCACGTCCTCCCCTTCGCAGCCTTTTCCCGTCCCTGGCGCTGTTGATCCTCCTCAGCGGCTGCAACAGCCCTGCCGATACCGCCGCCCACACACCTGCGCCGCGCCCGGTGCTGGCGGCCAAAGTTGAAACCGCCGCCAGTCAGCAGAGTGCCTATACCGGCGTGGTGGCAGCCCGTACCGAAAGCGACCTGGGTTTTAGGGTCAGCGGCAAGGTGATCGAGCGTAAGGTCGATCCCGGCCAACATGTGTCCCGTGGCGACACCTTGCTGGTACTGGATATCGGCGACTTCGAACTGGCGCTACGTTCGGCGAAAAACCGCGTCAACGCCGCCCAGGCGCAACTGCGCCAGCGCCGTGATGACGCAAGCCGCTACCAACGCCTGGCCAGCACTGGCGCAGTGTCGCGGCAGATTTTCGACCAGTCGGCGACCAACCTGCGGGTCGCCGAAGCCGAACTGGCCGCCGCCCAGTCAGACGCCAGCCAGATCGAAAACCGCCGCACCTACTCCGTGCTCAGGGCCGATAACGACGGTGTGGTCACCGATGTGCGCGTCGAGCGCGGGCAAGTGGTGGCCGAAGGGCAGATTGTCGCGCGCCTGGCCCACGACGGTGCGCGGGAAGCAATCATCAACCTGCCGGAAAACCAGCGCGAGCAGGCCTCGCACAAAGCCCTGGCCCTGCCCTTCGGCGCGCCCGACCAGGCCGTCACGGCGACCTTGCGCGAACTGTCCGCGAGTGCCGATCCCGTCACCCGCACCTATCGTGCTCGCTACGTGCTGCACGGCACCTTTGATCGCTTTGCACTCGGCTCCACCATCACCCTGCGCTTGCAAGGCAGCGGCTCGTTGCCACAGACCCGCGTGCCGATCGGCGCCCTGCACGACACGGGTAGCGGCACTGGCGTATGGCTAATCGGCGATGACGACAAGGTCAGCTTTGCCCCAGTGGTCGTGGCCTACCTGGGCCAGGAAGACGCCGTACTCAGCAGCGGCGTCAGCCCCGGCCAGATCATCGTCGCCCTCGGCGCCCACTTGTTGCACAACGGTGACAGCATAAGGCTGCTGCCCGCCCAGGCGCTGGCACTCAGCCGTCGGCAGGGCCAATGATCATGCGCGGTATCAACCTCTCTGAACTGGCGGTCAAGCACCGCGCCGTGACGTTATTCCTGATCCTCGCCATCCTGGCGGCGGGGATTTTCTCCTTCGGCAAACTGGGACGCGCCGAAGACCCGCTGTTCACGGTCAAGGTCATGACCATCACCGCCGCCTGGCCCGGCGCCACGGCCCAGGAGATGCAGGAACAGGTGGCCGACCGCCTGGAAAAGCGCCTGCAGGAACTGGACTACTACGACCGCGTCGAAACCATCGCCCAACCGGGTTTTGTATCAATGCGCATGACCTTCCTCGAATCCACGCGCCCCAACGAAATCCAGGACCTGTTCTACCAGACCCGCAAAAAACTCAGCGATGAGGCCGCCAAACTGCCCAAGGGCGTGATCGGGCCGTTCTTCAACGATGAATATTCCGATGTGTACTTCGCCCTGTACGCCCTCGAAGCCGAACACCTGCCCCATCGCCAGCAGGTGCAAATGGCCGAAGCACTGCGCCAGGAATTTCTCAATCTGGCGGGGGTAAAAAAGGTCAACATCCTTGGCGAACAGGCCCAGCGGGTGTTTGTCGAGTTCTCCTATGAGCGCCTGGCCACCCTGGGCATCAAGCCCGAGCAGATCTTCGCCGCCCTCGCCGCGCAGAACGCCGTGGCCCCGTCGGGGTTTGTCGAAACCGCCGGCGCCCGCGCCTATATCCGTATCGACGGGGCTTTCGACAGCCTGGCGCTGATCGAAAACGTGCCGCTGCCGGTGGACGGCAAAGTGCTGCGTATCGCCGATGTCGCCACCGTCAGCCGCGGCTACGAAGACCCGCCCAGCTACCGCATCCGCCACCAGGGCGACCCGGCGCTGATGCTGGGCATCATCATGGAAAAACACTGGAACGGCCTGGACCTGGACAAGAGCCTCAAGGCCCAGGAAGCCAAAATCCAGGCTGACCTGCCGTTAGGTATCAACTTCGCAAAAGTCGCCGACCAGGCGAAAAACATCAGCCTGGCGGTCAACGAGTTCATGCTCAAGTTCTTTGTCGCCCTGGCCGTGGTGATGATCATCAGCCTGTTGGCCCTGGGCTTTCGGGTCGGGCTGGTGGTGGCGGCAGCGGTGCCGCTGACGCTCTCGATTGTGTTTGTCATCATGCTGTTGACCGGGCGCGAATTCGACCGCATCACCCTCGGCGCGCTGATCATTTCCCTGGGCCTGCTGGTGGACGACGCGATCATCGCCATCGAGATGATGGTGGTCAAACTCGAAGAAGGCTTCGACCGCATCCACGCCGCCACGTTTGCCTGGAGTTCCACCGCCGCGCCAATGCTGACCGGCACGCTGGTGACGATCATTGGCTTTCTGCCGGTGGGCTTTGCCCGCTCCGGTGCTGGCGAGTATGCCGGCAATATCTTCTGGATCGTCGGCTTTGCCCTGATTGCGTCCTGGTTGGTCGCCGTGGTGTTTACCCCGTACCTGGGGGTCAAGCTGCTGCCCGACATCAAGCCGGTGCCCGGCGGCCACGATGGGATTTATGCCGGGCCCTGGTACCAGAAACTGCGCAACCTGGTGCAAACCTGCGTACGCCGTCGCTGGCTGGTGACCGGGCTGGTGGTGACCGCCTTTGTAGTGAGCGGGCTGGGCATGGGCCTGGTGAAAAAACAGTTCTTCCCCAACTCCGACCGTTCCGAACTGATCCTGGAGGTGTATATGCCGCCAGGCAGTGCCTTCAAAAGCACCGAAGCGGTGGCGGCGCAGTTGGAAAAGGCGCTGCTGCAAGAGCCGCAAACCACGATGGTCGACACCTACGTGGGCGGCGGTGCGCCACGCTTTTTCCTGTCGTTGAACCCCGAACTGCCGGACCCGGCCTTCGCCAAACTGATCGTGCAAACCCCCGACGCCCATGCGCGGGACGCTTTGAAGCTGCGCATGCGTGAACGCATCGCCGCCGGCGAATTCCCGGCGGCGCGGGTACGGGTTACGCAACTGCTGTTCGGCCCGCCCGTACCGTTCCCGGTGGTGTTTCGCGTGTCCGGCCCGGACCTGAACGTGCTGCGCAGTGTGTCCGAAGACGTGCGCCAAGTAGTCGCCGCCAACCGACTGACCAAGGACGCCTTCCTCGACTGGGGCGAGCGCAGCAGCGGTTATCGCCTGGTGCTGGACCAGGATCGCCTGCGCCTGCTGGGCTTCACCCCCAACGAGGTGAAATCCCAACTCAACGCCCTGCTCAGCGGCAACCCCATCACCGAAGTGCGCGAAGGCAACCGCACCGTGTCCGTGGTGGCCCGCGCCCAGGGCAACCAGCGCGAAGACCTCGGCAACCTCGACAACATGACCCTGACCAACAGCGCCGGCGTATCGGTGCCCTTGGCCCAGGTCGGGCATTTCCAGGCGGTGATGGAAGAGCCGATTCTCAAGCGGCGTAACCGCGCGAGCACCGTCGAAGTGCGCGCCGACATCATCGACGGCGTGCAACCGCCCGATGTGGAAATGGCCGTCTACAAAGACCTGCAACCGCTGATCGCAGGCTTGCCGGCCGGCTATCGCATCGACATCGGCGGCCCGGTGGAAGAAAGCGCCAAGGCCAATGTCGCCCTGGCCGCGCTGTTCCCGATCATGATCCTGCTGACCCTCACGGTGATCATGTTCCAGGTGCGCTCGTTCGGCGTGATGTTCATGGTCTTCGCCACCGCCCCGCTGGGGTTGATCGGCGCGGTGCCGACCCTGCTGCTGTTCAACCAGCCGTTTGGCTTCAATGCCATTTTGGGGCTGATCGGGATTGGCGGGATCCTGATGCGCAACACCCTGATCTTTACCGACCAGATCCGCCAGAACCAGGCGCATGGCATGGCGACCGGCGAGGCGATTGTCGAAGCCACCGTGCGCCGTGCCCGGCCGGTGATCTTGACCGCGCTGGCGGCGGCGTTGGCGTTTATTCCGCTGACCTTGTCGGTGTTCTGGTCGTCGCTGGCGTATGTGCTGATTGGCGGGGTGCTGGTGGGGACGTTATTGACGCTGCTGTTTTTGCCGGCGTTGTGCAGCCTGGTGTTGGGGCGGGACAAGGTGCAGGCGGCAATCCCCCAGACACCATAAACCCCAATGTGGGAGCGGGCTGCTCGCTCCCACACAAACCCGTTCCTACAGGTAGATCAGCGCTTGGCCAGCTCCATAATCATCCGGCTCAACAGATAAATCCGCGGTGCCACGCTCTCCACCTCGGCATATTCCTGCGCTGTATGGATATTGCCACCGACAATCCCGAACCCGTCCAGCGTCGGGGTGCCAACACCTGCGGACAAGCTGGCGTCCGCCGCCCCACCGCTGCCTTCAATGGTCAGCTTGCGGCCCAGTTCTGCATAGATACCCTGGGCGATAGCCACCAATTTATCGGACTCAGGTGTCTGCGGCATCGGTGGCAAACCCCGTTTCAGACTGGTCGTGACCTGCGTGTCGGGGATCAGCTTGTTGGCGGAAACCCGCGCCAGATCTTTCTCGATCCGATCAAACTCTTCCGGCAACGCTGCCCGCACATCCGCCTTGGCCGTGGCTTGATCGGGGATAACGTTAGTGCGGTCGCCAGCCTTGAGCACGGTGAAGTTGATCGTGGTCTTTTTCTCTTCATCCCCCAGTTTGCCCAGTTGCAGGATCTGGTGGGCCGCCTCCATCGCCGCATTACGCCCCAACTCCGGGGCCACGCCAGCATGAGCGGCCTTGCCTTTGACCTCGACCACCGCCGTGGCGCTGCCTTTGCGCCAGACCACCAGGCCATCGGCCGGGCGACCGGGCTCCAGGTTCAGGGTGACGTCATGGCCCTTGGCGGTTTTGCGGATCAGTTCGGAGGCGGCCTCAGAACCGGTTTCTTCACTGGCATCGAGCAGGAAGGTGATGTGCGCGTAGTCCGTGAAATTCTGGTTTTTCAGCACTTTCAAGGCATAGATTCCGGCGACGATCCCGCCCTTGTCATCCATCACCCCGGGGCCATAGGCGCGGCCGTCCTTGATATGAAACGGCCGCTCGGCCGCCGAGCCTTCCTTGAACACCGTATCCATGTGCGCCATCAGCAGGATTCTGGCCTTGCCCGTACCTTTGAGGGTGGCGATCACATGGCTGTTATTGGCCGCTGCATCCGGCACCAGTTCAATGCTGAAACCCAATTGTTTCAACTCATCGACGGCAATGTCGCGCACCTGGGTCAGGCCGGGCTCGTAGCCAGAGCCCGAGTCGATATTCACCAGACGCTCCAGCAACTTCAAGGCCGGCGCCTTGTACTGCTCGGCATCGGCCTGGATCTGCTGGTGAGGTTCGGCGCTGAAGGCCGGCATGGCGATGCCCAGGGAAAGCGCCAAGGCGGCGGACAGCATCGTGCGGTGGAGGTTGAAAGTCATGAACGGATCCTTGTTTTTTATTGGAGGGGGAATCTCATACCCTACCTGACAAGCATCGCTTTATTCATCCTCAAACCGACCTGACCCAACTCCCCTGCACCGACCTCACCCGGTTGCGCCCACTGCTCTTGGCCTCATACAACGCCTGATCCGCATCACTGAGCCAACTGGTCGCATCGCCGTGGGACGGTTGATACGGCGCCAGGCCGATGCTCAGGCTGGCGCGCAGGGTCGGGTCCTGGGCATAACCCAGGGAGCTGAAGCGATCGCGCAAGGCATCCATCACCTCCGTGGCGCGGCCCAGGGGCATGTCCGGCAGGATCACGCAGAACTCATCGCCGCCATAACGCCCCGCCAGGTCGGTGGCGCGCAGGTTCTGGCGCAGGACTTTGCTCAATTGGCGCAACACGATATCGCCGGTGACATGACCGTAGGTGTCGTTGATGATCTTGAAATGGTCGATATCGATCAACGCAATCGCGGCGCCTTGCTGGCCGCCGCGGCAGCGCTGGAATTCGAGTTCCAGATGGTCTTTCCAGGCGCCGTGGTTGAGCAGCCCGGACAGGCTGTCGGTGCGGCTCAGGGCCAGTAGTTCGCGCTTGTGCCGGGCCAGGGTGATGGCCTGGCGATAGCAGATCCAGCCCAGCGCCAACGGATAGAGCATCAGGATCGGCAAGCAGGCGTAGAGTTGGGTCGAGGTGGTCAGGGCGATATAGGCCGGGGCGAATATCAGCATCGCCACACCAACGCCCAACGCCTGGGCCACCCAGCCCAGCAGCATAAACCGCGGCCCGCCGATGGCGACGTTGTTCATGGTCATCATCGACAGTGTGGTGACACTGGGCAGCGGGTTGAAGTGCATGGCACCGACCCAGAAACCGCCACAAAACGAGTCAAACAATAAATTGCGGCGTTCAGTGCGCAGGGAGTTTGCGGCACGGCGTGAGCATTGGTAGGCCACGTGCGGCCAGACGAAAGCGTTGATCAACATCCACGCCCAGACCCATTTTGGCGGGTCCAGTGGGTACATACCGGCGACCACACACACAAACCCGAGCGTCAGCCCCAGGGCCCGCGATTTGTACAGGCGTTTGGCGAGCGGAAGTCCTTTCCCTCCTGCGGCTGGCATGATCTGGCTGATCCTGGATGAATGCTGGAAGTCTATCAGGGCAACGGCAAATAGCCACTACCGCTCAGAGGCTTATCCCGCGTGCAGGCCGCAGTGCCAACGACTTGGCGCCATTTCCTACTGGGAGAACCCACGCGCCAGCAGCATCGCCACGGCCAGCAGCAGCACTGCCGTGACCTTCTGCAACAGCACACGCTTGCGCGGCGACTCCAGCACATGCTTGATCCGTTGGCCGAAATAGCAATACAGGCAGCCACTGGCGAACTGCAGGATCAGGAATGTCAGGCCAAGGATGGCAATGTCGCCCGCGGCGCTGTCCTGGCCCACGGCGGCAAATTGCGGGAACACCGCGCTGAACAAAATAATGGCCTTGGGGTTGGACAACCCGGTCAGCAGGCCCTTGCCGAACAGGCCACGGCGCGTCTGCGGTGCTTGCCCGGCAGTGCTGATCTGCACGCCGCTGCTGGTCCACTGCTTGTAGGCCAGGTAGAGGATGTAGGCCACGCCCACCAGTTGGATGCCTTGGGTAATCAGCGGGTAGCCCCTGATCAACTCGGAAAAACCCACGGCAAAGATCAGGATCGAAATCAGGTACGACACGCTGGCGCCAAACTGCGCCGGCAGCGAATGGCGCAAGCCGTCCTTCAGGCCAAGGCTCAATAGCAGCAAGGTCATGGGCCCGGGGCTGAAGGCCAACGTGCTGCACAGCAGCAGGAAGTACAGGAAGGATGACAGCGTCAGGGCGGTGACCATGGTGGGTAATTTCACGACAGGGGGGAATGTTGTGCAGTCTAGGGCGCGGACTCGACGGCGGGCAGGTAAACTCTGCGGTTATTCACGCAGACTTTACCGGTAAAGTGACCGGCAAACATCAGGACGTCGCGATGCCCCTTCCGCAGATACGCTTCCATGACCAAGGCCCCAAGGTCCAGCAAATCGTCGAGGCCTTTGCCCGTGCCATTGAGCAGGGCGAACTGGCCGCCGGCAGCAAACTGCCTTCCGTGCGTGAATTGGGCGAGCAACTGGGCGTCGGCAAATTCACGGTCAATGAAGCCCTCGACCGTCTGCGCGGCCAGCACCTGCTGACCTCGCGCCAGGGCCGTGGGCATTTTGTTGCCCAGCGCCAGGCACAGCCGTCGTCCAGCAACTGGGTCGACCTGCTGCCCCAAGATCTGCTCAGTGTCCTGCGCAGGCCCATGCTCATCGGCCAAGGCGAACTGCGCCCCGGTGGTGGTCACCTGCCTGAAGACTGGCTCAACTGCGAAGCCATGCGCCAGGCCATGCGCAGTGTGGTGCGGGCGCCGTCGCTGCGCATAGCCGGCATGGGCACCCCGGCGGGTTTCCTGCCGTTGCGCCAGGCCCTGCAGCAAAAACTGCAGGGCGATGGCCTGGCGGTACCGGTGGAACAGATCATCACCACGCCCAGCACCCTGCAGGGGCTGGATATGTTGATGCGTTTGCTGGCCCGCCCCGGCGATACAGTGCTGCTGGATGCGCCGTGTTACTTCAACTTCCACGCCAACCTGGCACTGCATGGAGTCAAGGTGGTGACGCTGCCACGGGGCCCGGACGGTTTCGACTTGGCCGCCCTGGAACAATTGCTGATCTTCGAGCAGCCCAGCCTGTATCTGACCACCGGTATTTTGCACAACCCCACCGGCCATTCCTTCAGCGCCGCCCAGGCCTTTGGGCTGTTGCAACTGATGCGCCAATACCACTGCCATATCATCGAGGATGACCTCTACGGCGACCTGCACCCCAACCCGCCGCCACGCCTGGCAGCACTCGCCGGCCTGGACCAGGTGACCTACCTGTCGGGCTTCTCGAAAACCCTCAGCGCCAATACCCGCGTCAGCTATGTGGTAGCTGCGCCGCAATTGGCGGCCAACCTGACCAATATGAAACTGATGAGCGGCGGTGTGACGTCAGAGTTGTTCGAGCAGATTGTCTATCGCTTGCTCAATGAGGGCAGCTATGCCCGGCACCGCAAGCGTATGGCCCAGCGATTGCTCGAAGCCGGCGCACGGGTGGAGCAGTGGCTGCGCCGTTGTGGCTGTGAACTGCCCATCGCCTATACGGCCGGGATGTTTATATGGGCGCGCCTGCCGGCGGGGGTCAATGGTGAGCAACTGGCCGAGGCAGGGCTCAAGCGCGGCATGGTGTTGGCGCCGGGGGCGTTGTTTGGATATGAGCCAGGGCTACGGGATTTCATGCGGTTTAACGTGGCGCATTGTGATGACCCGCAGGTGTGGGCGGCGGTCGAGCAATTGTTGCGCTGATCCATTGTGGGAGCGGGCAAGCCCTAATGCCAGTCAGTTAAACGGATTCTGCTTTCTGTAGGAGCGAGGGGGACGCCTAGTTCCTACAAAAAAACCTTAACTGACTGGCATTAGGGTAAGCCCGCTCCCACAGTCGTGGCCGTTGAGTGCACACAAAAACGCAACACTGCACCGCCTCGATTGTGATGGTCGATACCCCGGCAGGTTTATATAGTCCAGATCAACAGCCACCCGCCATGAGCCCCAAGGCCCATCACCAGGAAGCGCTCAATGACCGATCTTCACGACCTCACGGCCGCCCAGTTGCTGGAGCAATTCTCCAGCCGCCAGCTCTCCCCCATCGACTACTACGACCATCTGCTGGCCCACATCGACCGCTGGGAGCCGAAGATCCGCGCCCTGTATGCCTTCGACCCAGAGCAGGTGCGCCAGCAAGCCCAGGCCTCCACCGAGCGCTGGAACAAAGGCCAGCCCAACGGTGTGCTCGATGGCGTGCCCGTGACCATCAAGGAATTGGTCGCCACCGAAGGCACGCCGATTCCCCTCGGCAGCGCCGCCACCCGCCTGACCCCGGCCCTCCGGGACGCACCACCCGCCGCACGGATGCGTGAAGCCGGGGCGATTGTGCTGGCCAAGACCACTGTCCCGGATTTCGGCATGCTCTCCTCCGGCCTGTCGAGTTTCCATGGCATCACGCGCAACCCGTGGAACACCGCCAACAATACCGGCGGTTCCAGCTCAGGCGCCGCCGCTGCCGCCGCCGCCGGTTACGGCCCACTGCATATCGGCACCGATATCGGCGGTTCGGTGCGCCTGCCCGCCGCCTGGTGCGGCCTGGTGGGGTTCAAGCCGACCCTGGGGCGTATCCCGATTGATCCGTACTACACCGGCCGCACCGCCGGGCCCATGACCCGCACGGTCGATGACTGCGTATTGATGATGCAGCACCTGGCCCGCCCCGATGCCCGCGACGCCACCAGCCTGCCGCCGCTCACCCGCGAGTGGAGCAACCAGCCGCTGTCGGTCAAGGGCTTGCGCGTAGGCCTGATGCTGGAGCCCGGTGCAGGCCTGCAACCGGAAGGCTTCGTATGTGAAGCGGTCGAGCAAGCCGCGCGACTGTTCGAAGCCCATGGTGCCAAGGTCACGCTGATCCCGCCGATCATGGACCGCGCCCAACTCGACGGCCTCGACCAGTTCTGGCGCGCCCGGCAATGGGGCGACTTGTCGGCCTTGAGCAGCGAGCAGTTCGATAAGGTCTTGCCGTACATCCGCGACTGGGCCGCACCCGGTGCCGACATCAGCGGTGTACAGGCGGTGCAGGGTTTCAACCAGACCTTTGAAATGCGCCGCCGTGCTGCCCAGGCCTTCAGCGACCTCGACCTGATCCTGTCACCGACCAACCAGGTCAATGCATTCCCAGCGCAATGGCCATCACCGAGCAATGATCCGCAACTGCCGTTCGAACACATCGTGTTCACCGTGCCCTGGAACATGGGCGAGCAACCGGCGCTGTCGATCAACTGTGGTTTCGCCGCCGATGGCATGCCCATCGGCCTGCAGATGATCGCACCCCGTTTCGCCGATATCTGGCTGCTGCAAATCGCAAAAACCTATGAGAGCTGGCGTGGCGCAATCCACCAATGGCCGAACCCGATCTGACCTTGACGCTGTAACTGAACTGCCCACCCACACGCCCGTTCCCTGGCCCCAAGGCCGGGGCCTGGGCGACCTATAACTAAAACCGAGGGGCTGGTATGCACACTGAACAATTGACCCGCGAGGGTCCCGAGCACACACCTGAAACGCCATCGCCGGACGCCGGCCGCAAGAGCATCTTCGCCGTGGTGCTGGGCAATGCGGTGGAGTTTTTCGACTTTGGGGTCTACGCGACATTCGCGGTGATGATCGGCCACACGTTTTTCCCGTCCGACAGCGCCTTCCTCAGCTTGATGCTTTCAGTCACCGCCTTCGGCATCGGTTTTATCGTACGGCCCCTGGGCGCGGTGCTGATTGGCGCCTACGCCGACCGCGTCGGACGCAAGCCGGCGATGCTGCTGACCCTGGTGATGATGGCGGTGGGCACCGGCAGTATTGCGATATTGCCTGGCTACGAGACCATCGGGATTGCCGCACCGATCCTGCTGGTGGTCACGCGCATGATTCAGGGCCTGGCCTGGGGCGGTGAAGCGGGCCCCGCCACCACCTACATCCTCGAAGCCGCTCCACCGCACAAGCGTGGCACCTATGCCTGCTGGCAAGTGGTAGCCCAGGGCGTCGCTGCCATGGCGGCCGGGCTGGTGGGTTATACCCTGACCAAAGTGATGTCCCCCGAAGACCTCAACAGCTGGGGCTGGCGCGTGCCGTTCGTGTTCGGCCTGCTGGTATTGCCGATTGGTATCTATATCCGCCGCAACCTGGCCGAGACCTTCCATGGCCAAGGCGAAACCACCAGCACGGGCGACCTGGTGCGCGAAGTCTGCGGCAAGCATCGGCGTGCCCTGGTCCTGGGTTTGCTGATTCTCTCGGGTAGCACCATCACCCAGTACTTCCTCAACTACATGACCACCTTTGCCCTCACCGAGCTGAAGTTACCCACCAGCATCTCCATGCTCTCGACCCTGGTGGCCGGCGCCGCCATGGCGGTGTGTGCCATTGCCGGTGGCATGTTGTGCGACCGCTTCGGGCGCCGCGCAATCCTGATGACGCCACGGGTAGTGCTGTTGCTGATCCTGTTCCCGGCGCTGCAATTGATGACCGAACACCCCAGCCCCTCGACCTTCCTCCTGACCCTGGCAGTGCTGTCCGGCCTGCATGGCATGAGTGGCGCGGCGTTGATCGTGTTGCTGGTAGAGAGCTTTCCCAAGTCCGTGCGTTCCACCGGGTTCTCGATTGTCTACGCCTTCGGTGTGGCGGCATTTGGCGGCACCGCGCAGATCATCATCACCTGGCTGATCGGCACCACGGGCGACCCGATGTCACCGGTCTGGTACCTGTTGATCGCCAACCTGGTGTGCCTCACCGCCGCCTGGTTCGCCAAGGAAACCCGGCCCGTGCTCCCCGGCTCGCAGAAGCCCCGGTTCGCAGAACAATGCGTATAGGCCCTCCTTTATAGGAGCGAGCTTGCTCGCGAAGATCGTCAACGATAACGCGCGCATTCTGGATGCACGCGGCGGTCTGCGGTTTTTCGCGAGCAAGCTCGCGCCTACAGTTCCTTTTTTGTGTGGGGATTGACCATGTATCCACGTCTTTTCCTGGCCGCCACCCTGGCGGCCGGCACCCAGGCTTATGCGCAAGAAAACGCCCAGGCCAGCGCGCCCGGTTTTATCGAGGGCAGCAGCCTGGACCTGAACCTGCGTCACTACTATTCCAACCAGCACACCCAGCGCAGTACCTACCTGAGCATCAAGAAACCCGGCGGCATCGAACGCACCCGCGTGCGTGAAACCTGGGTACAGACCGCCATGCTCAAGTACAGCTCCGGCTATACCCAAGGTGTGATCGGCGTGGGTGTGGATGTGGGGGTGTTCAGTGCCGTCAACCTGCAACGCGGGCATGGCAAGGTGGCCAATGGCGGCGACCGCATGCTGGTGGACAGCGACGGCGACGCGATCCCGACCTGGAGCCGGCTGGGGGTGGGCGATGTGCGGTTTCGCCTGTCCAACACCGAGCTCAAGGCCGGGCGCTTGATGACCGAAAACCCGATCCTGCGCTACAAGGACAACCGCGCCCTGCCCTCAAGCTTCCAGGGCGTGGGCCTGTACAGCAACGAACTGGACTGGCTGTCGATCCAGGGCGGCAGCTTCGACCGCGCAATCCCACGTACCGGTACCGGCGCCGAGCGCCTGACCACCACCTTCGGCAACCGCGCCTACAGCGGCGCGCGCATCAGCTATCTGGGGGCCACGTTCAAGCCCGGCCATGGCCTGGAAGCCAGCCTCTACGGCTCGCGTTTCGAGGACATGTGGGACCAGTATTACCTGGGGTTGACCCATCGCGTCGGCGACAAAAATGCGCTCGCCCTCAAGACCGCCCTGCACTACTACCACACCCAGGATTCCGGCCAGCAGCGCCTGGGCTACATCGACAACGACGCCGCCAGCCTGGCCGTGACCGCCAACCACCAGGCCCACAGCCTGACCCTGGCCTGGCAACAGGTGTTCGGCAACGAGTACTTCGACTATGTGTGGGAGTCCACCGGCAACTACATGGCCAACTCGTTGTATTCGGACTACAACGGCCCCAACGAAAAATCCTGGCAACTGCGCTACGACATTGACCTGGCCGCCTACGGCGTGCCCGGCCTGACGGCGAGCCTGTGGCACGCCAAGGGCTGGGGCATCGACGGCACGCACTACGAGGGTGATCGCAACGGCCACAACACCGGCTACAACGTGCGCGGGCTGGACAACGCCAAGCACAACGAAAACGGCTTGATGCTGGCCTATGTGGTGCAATCCGGGAAACTGAAGAACACCGTGGTGCGCACCATCGTCTACAACCACCGCGCCAGCGGCGGGCAGATTGATGGCAGCTATGACGAATTCAGGATCGTTGGCAACTTTCCCATCAACCTGTTCTGACAACCGCCCGTCGGCACCAGTCAATGCCGACGGGAAATATTCAGAATTCTTACACCCTGCATAAGATTGCTCCGGCATTGGCTCATCGCCGCACTTGGTAAAAAGTCTGCCCCTATGGACGGTTACCCAGGAACGCGGATGAATCCTTTGAAAACAGCAGCGCTTTGCATCATCAGTAGTTTGATGATGCTCTTGAGTTCACCCAGCCACGCCGCGCCGCCGGGTATCGAATGGCTGGTCGATTGCCCGCGCCTGCCCGGGCGGGCCCTGGATCAGGAGGTGGTCGCGCGCACCCAGTGCGGCATTGTCACCGTGCCACTGGACCATCAAGCCCCTGACGCACGCACCTATCGCCTGACCATCACTCGGGTCGGTGCCCGGCAGCCCCTGGAGCGCCGAGGTGTAATCTTCGCCCGCCCCGCCACGCCTCAAGCAGATTTACGCGGAGTCTTTGCGGTGCATCTGGCGACGGTCTGGAAGTACTACAACACTGAGGCGTACCGCACGTTGACGCGTTTCTACGATGTCATCGAGCTAAGCCCACGCAATGGAGCGGCCGACGAACAATCGGCCTGGGACATGGAGTTCGTACGCCTGCAACTGGGAGAGCAACGCATCAGCTTCCTGGGCATCGCCCAAGGCAATTTGCTCGGCGCCGGTTATGCCGCATTGTTTGCCGATCGCGTCGAGCGCATGGTGCTGATCGAGCCCGTCGAAGCCACCACCCAGGCATTCGAGGCTCTGCCCGCCACCCTGCGGCTCAAGGGCCCGTACCTACAGAGCACAACCACGGATGCCAGCCAGTGCGTGAACCGCTGGGTCGGCACCTACCTGGCCCAGGGCAGGCAGCCGCCATCGTCGACCCGTTGCCTGGCCGACTAGTCCACCAGCGCGCAACGCTGCATCGCGCTGGCGAGCATTTCCTGGCACTTGAGTACCGCCACCGAGCGTGGCCGGTTGCGGTACCCGCACAGGTCGATGCGAATCCGCCCCAGGTGTTCATCGGCAATCGGCACCGCGACCAGGCCATCGCCCAGGTCACGGGCATCGGCATCCACCTGGGGCAGGATCAACACCGCCGCCCGTTGCCGGGCCAGGCTTTTTTGCACTTCCAGGGAACTGGTGGTGAACACCGGCTGGATCGTCACCCCACGCTTTTTCGCCGCGGCCTCCAGGGCCTGGCGCACACCGTAAGCCGAGTCGGGGATGGCCAGGGGCTGGCCTTCAAGCTCACGCAGTTCAATGCTGTCGCGCTGGGCAAAAGGGTGTTCGGCACTGACCAGCACCCGGTGCCACAGCTCGCATTGCGCGGTGACTTCAACATCGGCCCGCTCCTGCAGATAGAACGCCAGGCCCAGATCGGCCTCACCGCTGCACAGGGCATCCAGGGTGGCCGAGGCGCTGGCGATCACAATATTGAACGTGACCTTGGGATGGGCGCGGTAGAACGCCGCGAGCACCGGCGCCAGAACCGTGGAAACGATACTTTCTGACACATGGATACTGATGTTACCCGCCACCTGGCTTTGCCGGCTGGCGATCACATCGCGCACTTGATCGAGACCACGCAGGGTGCTGGTGACCTGCTCAGCCAGGCACTCACCCTCCACCGTCAGGCGGATGCCACGCGGGCCGCGCTCAATCAGGGCGGCGCCAAAGAAGTGTTCCAGGTGCTCGATCTGCCGGCTGACGGCAGTGGGCGTGACGTACAAACGCTCGGCCGCCTTACGCAACGAGGCACAGCGCGCCACCTCGTGAAAATACCGCAAGGCTCGTAATTGCATGGTCGGGTGCTCCTGCACAAAGACTGGACCCAGAAGGGAGGCAATTACTGCGCCAGACTCAATTTTGTGAACGCTCCCACATGGGTTTGAATTGGTCTGGGAGTCAAAAGGTGGTTTACGACCTGTTTTACCTGAAAACGACGCCTGCCGTTGACGCCTCTGCCCAACCCCTATTAAGTGCTATTTATCCGCATTAATACGATAAATTGAAAACCATGCTCAGCCGCCCCCTGCGACGCAAACGCCAGAAGCTTTCCGATGTGATTGTCGAGTCGGTCAAGCGCTCGATCGTCACCGATGCCTTGAAGCCCGGCGACCGCTTGCCCACCGAACGCGAGTTGATGGAAAGCTTCCAGTGCTCCAAGGGCTCGGCCCGCGAGGCGCTCAAGGCCCTGGAAGTCGAAGGGCTGGTCAGCACCCGCACCGGCCCCACCGGTGGCGCCTATCTGAACCAGGCCGGCACTGAGCCGGCCAGCCGTGCTTTGCGCAACTACCTGCACTTCCAGCATCTGGACGGAGAGCAGGTGTATCAACTGCGCAAGGTGATCGAGGTGGAGCTGGCAGTGTCGGTGCTGGGCCGCTTGAGCGAAGACGACTATCGTGCCCTGCAAGACAACGTGGATTTTTGCAGCGCTCCCGAAGACAGCGAAGCCGGACAACGTGAGCAGCGCCTGGCGGAACTGGAGTTCCACAACCTGCTGGCCAGGGCCTGCCCCAACCCGTTGCTGAGTTTCATGGCGCAGTTCCTCAACGACCTGCTGCGCGACCTGGTGGTGTTGAAAAAGGCCTACAAGCCCAAACGCAAGCAGTTCGACGCGGCCAACCTGGACTATCACAAACAACTGCTGAGCGCCTTTCGCGCCGGCGATGAAGCGGCCGTGCGCAGCCTGATGCATGAGCACATGTGCGACGCCGAACACCATATGACCGCGCTGGAAGGCCAGGTCAGCCCGCACTTTCTGCTGGAGTTCGATCACTCTTAAACACACCAAAAATCCCTCTGTAGGAGCGAGCTTGCTCGCGAAAATCGTCCCCCCAACGCAACGATTCGCTTGGAATACCTTCGCGAGCAAGCTCGCTCCTACAGTTGACCGTGTACACCCGATAGACCGCGCCACCCAATAAAAGGCCTGCCCACAGGCCGTGCTCCACCGTATCGCCATTGCCACTCCTGCCAATAACTAAACCAGGGAGTCACCCCATGCAGCGTCGTACGTTGTTGAAAGCCAGCCTCACCGCCGCCGCCGCGCTCAGTCTTCCGCTGAGCGTGCGCCACGCATTCGCCGCCGAACCGTTTACCTTTTACGGCCTCAAGTCCATGTCTGGCGCGTTTGCCAGTTATGGCAAATTTGCCGACATGGGTTCACGCCTGGCCGTGGCGCAGTACCCAGACGTGTTGGGGCGCCCGTTGAACTACAAGGTGATCGACACCGAAGGCAACGCCGGCAAGGCGGTACGCAAGGTCCAGGAGGCGATTGGCCAGGACGGTGCGCGGTTCTTCCAGGGCTGCACCCTGTCTTCCTCGGCGCTGGCGGTGGCCAAGGAAGTGGGCAAAGTCGGTGGCGTGTTCATGACCCCGGTGGGCGCCGATGAAGTCACCGGCAAGGACTGCAACAGCGCGACCTTCCGCTGGTCGGTGCCCACCTATGGTGCGATCCGCGAAACCCTGGTGCCGCTGATCAAGCTGCTGCCGGACGCCAAGCGCTGGTACACCATCACGCCGCAGTACGTGTTTGGTGAAGCCCTGCTCGAAGGCGCCAAGACGGTGCTGGCCGAAAACGGCCTGGAACATGTCGGCAACAGCTACCACTCGTTGCAGGAACAGGAGTTCTCCGGTTACCTGACCAACGCCATCGCCGCCAAGCCCGATGTGCTGGTGTTGCTCAACTTCGGCAGCCAGTCGTCCAACACCCTGCGCCAGGCGGTGAACTTCGGCATCAAGGAGCGCATGAAAGTGCTGCTGGTATGGTCCGCCGGCCTCGACCAGTTCCAGGAACTGGGCAGCGATGTGCTCGAAGGCGTGTACCTCGGCGCGCAGTACTGGCACCAGGTCGACACCCCGCTCAATCGCGAACTGGTCAAGCTGACCCAGGCCAAATACGGGATCAACCCCACCTATCCGTTGGCGGCCGACTACATCAGCACCAAGGTCATGCTCGACACCATCAAGGCCACCGGCAGCTTCGACGGCCCCACTGTGGCCAAGGCCATGCAGGGCCTGAGCTACGAGGGCCCGACCGGCAAGGAAACAATCCGTGCCGGCGACCACCAGGTGATCAAGGATTACTACCTGCTGGTGGGCAAGGCCGCAGGCGACATGGCCGACAAGGATGACCTGGCCAAGGTCCTCAGTGCCGGCCAGTCATTCCCACCGGTAGAAGCCACGGGCTGCACGCTCGGCTGATCCGCCCCTTTCACCGGTAATACACGACAGGGCCGTTGACCGCGGCCGTCTGTTGGAGGATTCCTGCATGCTCAATCTTTACCTGTTCCAGATTCTCAACGGCCTGGGCCTGGGGATGATCTACTTCCTGATCGCGGTCGGGCTGACGATCATTTTCGGCCTGTTGAACTTCGTCAACTTTGCTCACGGCGCGTTTTTCCTGCTGGGCGCTTACATCTGCTACACCGCCGTCAGCCTCACCGACAGCTTCTGGCTGGCCCTGCTGATCGCACCGCTGGTGGTGGCCGCGCTGGCGTGGCTGATCGAGCGATTATTGATCCAGCGGATCTATCACCTGCCGCACATGTTCCAGATCCTGGTGACCCTGGGCATCGCGCTGATCATCCAGGAAGCCAGCGTGATGATCTGGGGCCCGGTGGGCAAGAGCGTCGCCGTGCCGGAATTGCTACGCGGGGTGCTGGTGGTCGGCGACTTCGTGTACCCCTACTACCGCCTGTTCCTGATTGTGTTTTCTGCGCTGGTGGGTCTGGGCCTGTGGCTGCTGCTGGAGCGCACGCGCTTTGGCGCCCTGGTGCGGGCCGGCAGTGAGAGCACCGAGACCGTCTCGCTGCTGGGCACCAATATTTTCCGTCTGTTTTCCATGACCTTCGCCCTCGGCGTGGCCCTGGCCGGCATCGCTGGGGTGCTGTTTGCCCCCTTGCGCGGCGCCCAGCCTTTTGTCGGTCCGGAAATCCTCGGTATCGCCTTCGTTGTAGTGGTGATCGGTGGCATGGGCTCGTTCGGCGGCGCCCTGGTGGGTGGCCTGCTGGTGGGCGTGGTGCAAAGCCTGATGACCACACTCTGGCCCCAAGGCGCGAGCCTGATGATCTACGGCGCCATGGCCGTGGTGATTCTGGTGCGCCCTTACGGCTTGTTCGGGAGAGTCTGACATGAGCGAGAAAAATCCCCTGCCGTTTGCCAAGACCCAATCCAAAGCCATGTTGCTGTGGGTGCTGGCGGTGTTGATCGGCCTGCCGTTGATATTGCCTTCGGCGACCCTGGCCACCGAGATCCTGATCTTTGCCCTCGCCGCCCTGGCCTGCAACCTGCTGCTGGGCTACACCGGGCTGCTGTCGTTTGGCCAAGGCATCTTCTTCGGCGCCGGCGCCTATTGCGCAGCCTTGCTGATGATCCACCTGCAACTGGGCCTGTTCAGCGCGCTGCTCGGCGCGGCGCTGGCCGGTGGGTTCCTGGCGTTCCTGGTGGGCGCCCTGGCGATCCGTCGCACCGGTATCTACTTCGTGATGCTGACCCTGGCCTTCAGCCAGATGGCTTACTTCATCGCCTACACCCTGAGCGACTGGACCGGTGGCGACAACGGCCTGCTCAGCGTGCCGCGCCCGGAAATCCGTATTGGTGACACCGTACTGCTGTCCCTGGCCGACGCCCGGGTGTTCTACGGCTTTGTCGCGGTGCTGTTCCTGTTGATCTTCATCGGCGCACGCCGGGTGATTGCCTCGCCGTTCGGCAGCACGCTGATGGCGATCCGCGAAAACGAAACCCGCGCCTCGGCCATCGGCTACGACACCCGCCATTTCAAGATCCTCGTGTTTGTGCTGTCCGGCGCGGTCACCGGGATTGCCGGGGCGCTGTACGCCATGCTCCTGCACTTTGTGCCGCTGTCCAATATCGACCTGGTGATGTCGGAGAACATCCTGATCATGACCATCGTCGGCGGCACCGGCTCGCTGTTCGGCTCGTTGCTGGGGGCCGGGTCCATTGTGCTGCTGGGGGATTTTCTCTCCGACCTGTGGCCGCGCTGGCTGATGCTGCTGGGGGTGATCCTGATCCTGGTGGTGATCTTTATGCGCGGCGGTTTGTGGGGCGGCCTGTCGGCGCTGTTCGAACGTGTACGTGGCAGCCGTAAGGCCACCGCCGTGACCAAGGAGGAGCTGCTATGAGCATCCTGCTGGAAACCAAAGACCTGGAACTGGCCTACGGTGCATTCCGTGCGGTCAACGGTGTCAACCTCAAGGTCGAAGCCGGCACCATCCATACCATCATCGGCCCCAACGGTGCCGGCAAGACCAGCCTGTTTCACTGCCTGACCGGCGAGCGCCAAGCGACTGCAGGCGCGATTCATTTCGACGGCCAGAACCTGATGCGCAAACCGGCCCACAGCCGCGTGGGCCTGGGCATGGCCCGTTCGTTCCAGCTCACCAGCCTGTTCCAGAACCTTAGCGTGCGCGAGAACCTGCGCCTGGCCGCACAGGGCCGCGACGGCGTCCGCGCCCTGAACTTCTGGCGCCGCGTGGACAGTAAGCGCGAACACCTGGAGATGGCCGACCAAGTCCTGGAACGCCTGCAACTCACCGCCCGCGCCGACACCCTGGCCGGCGAACTGTCCCACGGTCAGCAACGGGTGCTGGAGGTGGGCATGTCGATCTGCTCCAGACCCAAGCTGTTGATGCTCGACGAGCCCACCTCGGGGATGGGCATCGACGATATCCCGATCATGACCCAACTGATCAGCGACCTCGGTCGTGACCACACCGTGCTGTTGATCGAGCACAACATGAGCATCGTCATGTCCATCAGCCAGCGCATCACCGTGATGAGCCACGGGCAGATCCTGGTGGAAGGCACGCCGGAATTCGTACGCGCCGACGAGCGCGTGCGCACTGCTTACCTGGGAGAGGCCGCCTGATGCTGACCGTCGACAATATTCACTCCTACTACGACAAGAGCCACGTCCTTGAGGGCGTGTCCTTGACCGTCAACCCCGGCGAACTGGTGACCCTGCTCGGCCGTAACGGCGCCGGCAAGACCACCACCCTGCGCAGCATCCTGGGGATTATCTGCCCGCGCCAGGGGCAAATTCACTTCAACGGCCAGCCGCTGGTGGGGCAGAAAATCTTTGAGATAGCGCGCCAGGGCCTGGCGCTGGTGCCGGAGAACCGCGGAATCTTCCGCCTGCTGACGGTCGAGGAAAACCTGCGCATCGCCGTGCGCAAGACCAGCCGCTGGCAGATGGAAGACGTGTACGCCATGTTCCCGCGTCTCAAGGAGCGGCGCAAAAACGCCGGCCATGCGTTGTCCGGTGGCGAGCAGCAGATGCTCGCCATCGCCCGCGCCCTGCTCAACGACCCCAAGCTGTTGATCCTCGACGAACCCACCGAAGGCCTGGCCCCGGTGATCGTCGACGAACTGGTAAAGATCCTGCGCAAGATCAAGGACGACGGCCTGCCGGTGCTGCTGGTGGAGCAGAACCTGCTGGTCTGCGACAAGCTCGCCGACCGCCACTACGTACTCGAACAGGGCCGCGTGGTCTACGAAGGCAGCGCCGAGGCCTTTCGCGCCGACCCGACCATCAAGAACCGCTACCTGGCCCTGAGTGCCTGACCGGAGTTTGCAAATGAATAGTTTTACGCAACCGCTCAAGAGCAACGCCCCGCTGATCAACCGCGACCGTCTGTGGCAATCCTTGATGGACCTGGCCCAGCTCGGCGCCACGGCCAAGGGCGGCGTGTGCCGCCTGGCCCTGACCGACCTGGATCGCCAGGCCCGCGACCTGTTCGTGCAGTGGTGCGAGGCCGCCGGCTGCAGCGTCAGCGTGGATGCCATCGGCAATATCTTCGCGCGCCGCGCCGGACGTAACCCTGACCTGCCACCGGTGATGACCGGCAGCCATATCGACACCCAGCCCACGGGCGGCAAGTTCGATGGCTGCTATGGGGTGATGGCCGGCCTGGAAGTGATCCGCACCCTCAATGACTTGCAGATCGAGACCCAGGCACCGATTGAAGTGGTGGTGTGGACCAACGAGGAAGGCTCGCGCTTCCCGCCGTGCATGATGGGTTCCGGGGTGTTTGCCGGCAAATTCGACTTGCAGGAGACCCTCGACAAGCAGGACGAGCAAGGCCTGTCGGTGGGCGCCGAACTGCAACGCATCGGCTACGCCGGCCCGCGCGCAGTGCTCGGGCATCCGGTGGGCGCCTATTTCGAGGCGCATATCGAACAGGGCCCGGTGCTCGAAGACCAGGCCATCACCCTCGGCGTGGTCATGGGCTGCCTGGGCCAGAAGTGGTTCGACCTGACCTTCACCGGCGTCGAAGCCCACGCCGGCCCGACACCGATGCGCCTGCGCAAGGACGCCCTGGTAGGCGCCGCGCAGGTGGTCAGCGCGGTCAACCGGATTGCCCATGAACAACAACCTCATGCCTGCGGCACCGTCGGCTGCCTGAGCCTGCACCCGGGTTCACGCAACGTGATTCCCGGCCAGGTGCAGATGACCATCGACCTGCGCCATCTGCATGCCGACAAGCTGCAAGCGATGGTCGATGAAGTGCGCGAGGTGATCGAGGCAACGGCCAAGCAGCATGGCCTGCGCTATGAACTGACGCCCACCGCCGACTTCCCGCCGCTGGACTTTCACCCTTCTTGCGTCAACGCCGTGCGCGATGCCGCGAGTGTGCTGGGCCTGAGCCATATGGACATTGTCAGCGGCGCCGGGCACGACGCGATCTTTGTCGCCGAACTGGGTCCGGCCGGGATGATCTTTGTGCCGTGCGAAGGCGGCATCAGCCACAACGAAATCGAAAACGCCGCACCGGACGATCTGGCGGCAGGCTGCGCGGTATTGCTGCGGGCCATGGTCAATGCAGCCCAGGGAGGTCACGCGGCATGAGTGATATCGCCAACCTGACGGCCGTGGAACTGCTGGCACGCTACCGGGATAAAAGCCTGTCGCCGGTGGAAGTGACCGAGGACACGTTGCTGCGCATCGAACGCTACAACCCGGTGGTCAACGCGTACTGCCACGTCGACCCCGAGGGTGCCTTGAGCGCAGCACGGGCCTCGCAGCAGCGCTGGCTCAAGGGCCAACCCTGCGGTGCATTGGACGGAGTGCCGGCCTCGATCAAGGACTTGACCCTGACCGTCGGCATGCCCACCCGCAAGGGCTCGCGCACCTCATCCGCTGCCGGGCCGTGGGACGTGGACGCGCCTTTTTCGGCGTTAATGCGCAAGGCCGGCGCGGTGCTGCTGGGCAAGACCACCACCCCGGAATTCGGCTGGAAAGGCGTGACCGACAACCCGCTGTACGGCATCACCCGCAACCCGTGGGACACACGCACCACGGCGGGTGGTTCGTCCGGCGGCGCGGGCGCGGCGGCGGCGCTGAACCTTGGCGTGCTGCACCAGGGCAGCGATGCGGGCGGCTCGATCCGCATTCCCTGCGCGTTTACCGGCACCTTCGGGATCAAGCCGACCTTCGGTTATGTACCGCAATGGCCGGCCAGTTCGATGACCATCCTCTCGCACCTGGGGCCGATGACCCGCACCGTGGAAGATGCCGTGCTGATGCTGCAAACCGTGGCGCAACCGGATGCCAGGGACGGCCTGATCGGCGCACCACGCACCACGCCCTGGCTCACACCGGGCAGTGATCTGAAAGGATTACGCATCGCCTACAGTCCGGACTTTGGCTATGTGAAGGTCGATCCGCAGGTGGCCAAAGTGGTCGCGCAAGCGGTCGCCGGCCTGGTGCAACTGGGGGCACAGGTGGAACAGATCGACCCGGGTTTCAGCGATCCGCTGGAGGTGTTCAACACCTTGTGGTGTGCCGGCGCGGCACGCCTGACCGGGCCACTGACCGGCGCCCAGTGCGCACTGCTCGACCCCGGCCTGCTGCGTATCGCGCAACTGGGCGAACGCCTCAGCCTGGGCGACTACAACGCGGCCCTGGAAGCACGGGCAGCGCTGGTGGCACGCATGGCCGCCTTCCATGAGCACTACGACATACTGGTCTCGCCGATGTTGCCGATCACCGCATTTGACGCCGGGCACAACGTGCCACCGGGCTCCGGTCTGGGTGAATGGATGGAGTGGACGCCGTTCAGCTACCCCTTCAACCTCACCCAGCAACCGGCGGCCTCGGTACCGTGCGGGCTAGCGGCCAATGGGCTGCCGGTGGGGTTGCATGTGGTCGGCGCGCGGTTTGCCGATGAGCAGGTGCTGCGGGTGTGCCAGGCCTATGCCCAGGCATTCCCGACCCAGCACTTGCAGGCGCCAAAAGACCTGGGTTGAAACCCAGCCCAATGTGGGAACTGGCTTGCATTTCACACACCGATTTTCGATTGTCACACTACAATGTCGGTCCTACTCACCCTCGGGACCGACATGGACATCGAACTGGCACGCACCTTCCTGGAAATCACCCGCTGCGGCAGCCTGGCCGCAGCCGCCGAGAAACTGCACGTCACCCAGACCGCCATTACCGCACGGGTGCAGAAGCTCGAAAGCCAGCTCGACAGCACGCTGTTTGTGCGCAACCGCGCCGGGGCGCGGCTGACCGCCGATGGTGAGGCGTTCGTGGTGTATGCCAATCAACTGGTGCAGACCTGGGAGGCCGCGCGCCGCGACCTGCCGCTGCCCGAGGGCTATCGCAATGTGTTGCATATCGGCGGCGAAGTCAGCCTGTGCAACCCGCTGATGCTCGGTTGGGCCAAGGCCCTGCGCGAGCACATCCCCAGCCATGCCCTGCGCACCGAAGTGCGTGACGGTGAATACCTGTTGCGCCAGCTGGAGCTGGGCGTGCTGGACGCCGCGCTGGTGTTCCAGCCGCAGTACTGGCCGGGGCTGCAGGTAGAGCAGGTGCTGGAAGAAAAACTGATCCTGGTACGCCTGGCCGCCCGCCCCGATCCCTATGTGTATATCGACTGGGGCCCGGGCTTTCGCCAGCAACATGACGCCGCCCTGCCCGACAAGGCCCGCGCCGCCGTGAATTTCAACCTCGGGCCGCTGGCCCTGCAGTACATACTGGAGAATGGTGGCAGCGGCTATTTCCGCACACGGGTGGTGCAGAGCTACCTCGCCAGCGGTGTGATGGAGCGCGTGCCCAAGGCCCCGGAGTTCAGTTTCCCGACCTACCTGGTGTACTCGCGCGAACGTGATTCGGCGATCCTGCAGCAGGCTCTGGTGCTGCTGCGCGCAGTCGTCAAGGCCGAGAGCGATTGGTCTCAGCGCTGGGATCCGGTGCTTTGAACCGGTGCCCATGTTAGCCTCCTGATGTTTTCTCCTGGTCTCCCCTGTCGATGAACAAGAAAAAATCCGTCACTATCAGCGACATCGCCAAACGGGTCGGCATGACCACCATCACGGTGTCCCGGGCGCTGAGCAAACCTGACCTGGTCAAACCCGCCACCCTGGCGCGGATCCTCGAAGTCGCGCGCGAGCTTGACTACGTGCCCAACACCTTCGCCCGTGGGCTCAAGCGCAGCGAAAGCCTGATCATCGGGGTGATCACCGCCTCGGTGGACAACCCGTTCTACAGCGAGATGATCAAGGCGATTTCCCGCGAGGCAAAAAAGCACGGCTACACCATCATGCTGGTGGACACCGACGAGCTTGAAGAGCTGGAAAGCAAGGCTGTGGATACGCTGCTGGGCTACCGTGTGGCGGGGATTATCTTGTCACCGGTCTCCGACGAGCCCGACTACCAGCCCGATTACCTGGAACGCCTGGGCAATGGCAAGACCCCGGTAGTGCTGCTCGATCGCACGATCCACGACAGCCCGTTCAGCCGTGTGGTGCTGGACAATTACCACAGTGGAATCGAGGCAGCGCAGTACCTGTTGCGCCAGAACCCGGCGCTCAAGCGCTTGTTGGTGCTGACCGGGCCCGAGCATTCACGGATCACCGTGGAGCGCCTCAAGGGCCTGCGCGAAGTGCTGGTCAGCCACCCCCAGGTGCACGTCGAAGTGTGCGCCGGCGACTACACCCTGATGCCCTCCTACCTGCACACCCTCGACTACCTGGCCGCGCACACCGCACCGGATGCGATCATGGGTTTCAACCAATTGATCACCCTCGGCGCCTTGCGCGCCTTGCGCATGCACAACATCCCCCACGACAGCCTGACCATCTGCGGCATCGACCGCCTGCCCTTCGCCGATATCTTCGGCGTGCCGATTGCCTGCGTGGCCCACGATGCTTCGCTGGCCGGCAGCAGTGCGGTGCGCCTGCTGCTCGACCGCCTGCAAGACCCGTACAAACCCCGAGACAAGGTGGTGATTGCCGGCACTCTGGAGAACGGCTAGCGGCTGGTGTAGCCACCATCGATTGGCAGGCTGACACCGCTGATCATGCTCGCCGCCGCGCTCAACAGAAACAGCACCGGCAACGCCACTTCGTGCGGCTGGGCGAAACGTCCCAAGGGTATCGCCGCCAGCGCCGGGTCGCGCTTGGCCGGATCGGACCAGGCCTGTTGCGCCATAGGTGTCAGGGTCACGGTGGGGTTGACGCTGTTGACCCGGATCCCGAAGCGCCCCCATTCGGCACATTGCACGCGAGTGATCGCATCCAGGGCAGCCTTGGACGCGCAATAGCCGAGGTGATCGTCCAGCGCCACCAGTGAAGCCTGACTGGAGACGTTGACGATGCTGCCGGCAATCTGCGCTGCGATCATTGCCGCCGCGACCCGACTGGCCACTTGCGCAGCGGCGCGCGCATTGACGTTCATCACCTGATCGAAGGCCGCGCTGCTGATAGCCGCTGCTGGTTCCAGGCGCGAGATACCGGCGCAGTTGACCAGGCCGTGCATGGCCGGCAAATCCTTGAGGGCCAAATCCAGGACCGCGCTGTTGGCGATATCCAGGCACAGGGTTTCGCAACCCAATTGCGCGAGGGCGTTGGCGTCACGGCCGATGGCGAAGACCTGGGCCCCGCTGGCGATCAGTTGCACGGCGATTTCCCGGCCAATGCCACTGGTGGCGCCGGTGACGAGGATGCGTTGGTCGGTGAAGTCGAAGGTGGTGGTCATGAATGAATATCCCAAAAACAATGAAGATCAATGTGGGAGCTGGCTTGCCTGCTCCCACATTTTGGTCCGTGTGCACTTAGTGGCTTTGCAAACTGTGCATGACGGGTTTCAGCGCGGGATAGAGCTGCAAGTAGTCGGCAAACGCCCGGTCATAGACCTGCACATGCTCAGCCTTGGGCTCAGCTCGCAGCTCCAGTTGTACCCAGCCCTTTTCCATCTGCGCCGTGTCCACCAACCCCACCGTATGCGCAGCCAGCAACGCCGCCCCCAGCGCTGCTTCCACTTCCTGGACAATCGTGTACACCGGGTAGCGGGTAACATCCGCAATAATCTGCATCCACAAATCCGAATGGCTCGCCCCGCCCACCACGATCAACCGCGGGTCCAGTGAATGCGCGCCCTGCGTGCCCGCCTCGATGTTGTGCCGCAGGGCAAACGTCACTCCTTCCAACACCGCGCGATACAGGTGAATACGGCTGTGATACAGGTTCAGGCCGACAAAACTGCCACTGGCACGGTCATCCCATACCGGACTGCGTTCGCCCATCAGGTACGGCAGGAACAGCAGCCCTTCACTGCCGGCCGGAATCTTCGCCGCGCTCTGCTCCAGCAACCACAGGCTATCCTGGCCGGTGTCCCGGGCCTGCTGCTCCTCGGCCTGGCAGAACTGCTCGCGAAACCAGCTCACCGAGGCCCCGGCGGTAATCGTCCCGCCAAAGATGTACAGGTCCTGCTGGCCGTTGTAGACATGGGGCATGCTCACCAGACCGTGATGAGCATCGACCTGTTGGTTGAGATAGCCCCAGCACATGCTGGTGCCGATCATCGCCACGTGGTTGCCCGGCCGGGTAACACCGGCCGCCAGGGTGGCCATGGCCGCGTCGACACCACCGGCGAGGATCGGCATGCCCACCGGCAAGCCCAGGCGCCGGGCCCATTCAGGCAGCAGGCCACCCACCACTTCGCCGGAGTACAGCAAGCGCTCGGGCATCATCGCCAACGGGATATCCAGCGCCGCCAGCATCTCGGCGGACCAGCTCCGCGCGGCCACATCGTAGACGCCACCGATATTGCCCGCGCTGCTGTGATCCACCGCCACCTCACCGGTCAGGCAGTAGTTGATATAACTGTTGGGCGGTAGCAAATAGCGTGTGCTGGCCCAGACCTCAGGTTGGTGCTGCTTGAGCCAGAGCATCTTGGTAAAGCCGTAGTAGCTGTCCAGCGAATTGCCGGTAACCTCGAACAGACGCTGCTGGTCGACATGCTCACGCACCCAGGCCACCTGCTCGCCGGCACGCCGATCCATCCAGATCAGGCACGGATGCAGCGGCTTGATAGCGGCATTCACGGCAATTCCCGAGCCGCCGTAAAGGCTGCTGATACACAACGCCTTGACCGCATCCGTTGGCACACCGGCCTTGGCCATGCACTGGTTGACGCAACTTTCGACCGCATCCAGCCAGACCTGCGGCCACTGTTCGGCCCAGCGTACTTTCGGGGTATCCACACGATAACCCTGGCTGTGCTGGGCGATGATCCGGCCCTCGCCATCCACCAGCAACGCCTTGGTGCTTTGCGTGCCGATGTCCACACCCATGACGTAGTTCATCGTCACGGCGCCGGTTTCAACAGGACTTTGATCGACTTCACCGAGTTGGCCAGGTCGAACGCTTCGGCCCAGTTATCCAGTGGAAAGTCATGGGTGACGATGCCCTTGGACGTCACCAGGCCACGCTCGAACAGGTCGATAGCCACCGGATAGCAATAGGGGCCCAGGTGCGCACCGCGTACGTCCAGCTCCTTGCGGTCGCCGATGATCGACCAGTCGGCGCTGGTCTCGGCACCGAACACGCTGAACTCGACAAAGCGCCCCAGTTTGCGGATCAGTTCCAGGCCCTGGGTCACACCGGCCGGCACCCCAGTGGTCTCGATGTACACGTCGCACCCGTAGTTGTCGGTCAGGCCATTGATGATCTCGCGGGCGTTGTCGCGGGACGGGTTGATCACCACATCGGCGCCGTATTTTTTCGCCAGTTCCAGGCGTTCGTCGACCATGTCGATGACCACCAGTTTTTTCGGGGTTTTCAGTGCCGCCACCTGGACCATGCACAGGCCCAGGGTACCGGCACCGGCAATCACCACCACGTCATCAAGTTGCAGGTCACCACGGTTGACGGTATGGATCGCGCAAGCCATCGGCTCGATCAACGCCGAATCTTCAAGGGACACCGACTCGGGAATCTTGTGCACGATGGCTGTCTTGGGGATACGCATGTACTGGGCCATGCCGCCTTCGGCCACTTCGCGCTGGAAGCCAAAGATATTGTGCACCTCGCACATCCAGTACTTGCCGGACTTGCAGAAGCGGCATTTGCCGCAAGGCACGATCTGCTCGGCGATTACCTTGTCGCCAACCTTGACCTCAAAGTGCTCCTCGGCGCCCTCGCCGACTTGTTCCACATAGCCAAAGAACTCATGCCCCGGCACTACCGGCGCCTTGACCCACGGGTTGTCGCCGCCCCAGAACATCGCCGCGCCCGAGTGGCATTTGCAGTCACTGGCGCAGATCCCGCAGGCGGCAATGCGGATCACCAATTCATTGGGCCGCGCCTGGGGTTTGCCGATGCGCTCCAGGCGATAGTCTTTCGGGCCGTGGCAGACGACGGCTTGCATTTGGGTGTGCTTATCCATGGTGTACTGACCTTTATTGAAGATGAGAGAGCCCGTCGCGGCCACGGCGGCCGAGTTGCGGTGATGCGTTTTTTTACTTGTGGCGCTGGCGGCTGATAAAGATCGCCAGCAAAATAATTGCGCCCTTGATCACGCTCTGCACATAGGGCGAGACCCCGAGCATGTTCAGGCCGTTGTTCAAGACCCCCAGCAGCATGGCGCCGAGCAAGGTGCCGACAATCACCCCGCGCCCACCGGCAATCGAGGCGCCGCCCAGGACCACGGCGGCAATCGCATCCAGTTCGAAACCGATGCCTGCGTTGGGCTGGCCACTCATCAGGCGCGAGGTCAGCACCAGTCCGGCAATCGCTGCGGTCAAACCGCTGAGGCCGTATACCAGCAATTTGAAACGCGCCGCCCGCACCCCGGACAAACGCACGGCCTCTTCATTGCCGCCAATCGCGTAGATATAACGGCCGATGCGCGTGTGTTGCAGCAGCACATAAGCCACGAGATAGGTAACCAGCATGATCAGGATCGGCACCTGGATACCGAACAGGCTTTCGCGGCCAAAGAAGCCGAACCACTCCGGCAACCCGGAAATCGGATAGCCGTCGGTGTACATCAGTCCAAAGCCACGGGCGATGCCCATGGTCGCCAGGGTGACAATGATCGGAGGCATATGCAGGTAGGCCACGAACAGACCGTTGCCGACACCAAACGCCACGCCGATCAGCAGCCCGGCGCCAATGGCCAGGCCGGGCGGCAGGCCCGCGACCATCAGGCCGGCGGTCAACGTGCCGGACAAGGCCATCACCGGCCCCACCGACAAATCGATGCCGCCCGTGAGGATCACGCAGGTCATGCCCACCGCGATGATCGCGTTGATCGACACCTGGCGCGCAATGTTCGACAGGTTGCTGGCAGTGAGGAAGTTGTCGCTGGCCACGATCATCACGGCCGTGACCACCAATAGCCCGATAAACGGATAAAACGCTGGCGAGCGCACCAGCCGCGCCAGGTTCAGGCGCAGCCAGCCGGTCTCGGCGCGGTTAATGGACGTATTCACTTGAGCCCCCTGTTGCATGGCGCATGACCTCTTGTGGGTTGACGGCGGACGCTTCCAGTACCTTGACGATGGCGCCCTTGTGGAACACGGCGACGCGGTCGCACATGCCGATGATTTCCGGCAGCTCCGAGGAAATCATGATGATTGCGTAGCCTTGCTCGGTGAGCTTGCGCATCAGCGCGTAGATCTGTGCCTTGGCGCCGACGTCAATGCCACGGGTGGGTTCGTCGAACACCAGCACGTCGCAGTGATGGTTGATCCAGCGCGCAATCACCACTTTCTGCTGGTTGCCGCCACTGAGGTTGAACACCCGGCTTTCGCCGCTCGGCGCCTTGATCGATAGCTGTCGCATCAGTTCATCGACACTGGCGCACTCCTTGGTCTTGTCGATCAGGCCGCTGGCGCCCTGGTACTTGCGCAGGTTGTTGATCGAGATGTTTTCGCGAATGCTGAAATCGGTGATCAGGCCTTCGCTCTTACGGCTTTCCGGTAGCAGGCCGATGCCCTGGGCCAAGGCTTGGGCCGGGTCGTCGAGGCTGACTTTTACCCCGCGTAGCCACACATCCTTGGTCACTGACGGCAGTGCGCCCATCATGCCCAGGGCCAATTCGGTGCGGCCCGAACCGACCAACCCGGCAAAGCCGAGGATCTCGCCCTGATGCAGTTGGAACTGGTTGTGCGGACCATTGCGCTTGAGCTGGATGTCCTTGACCTCCAGCAGCAGCGGCCCGCGCTCGGCTGTAGGCTTGGCTGGGAAACTGCACTCCAGGCGCCGGCCGACCATCATTTCTACCAGGCGGTCGATATCACTGTCGGCCACATCGGTGACCCCGGCATTGCCGCCGTCGCGCAGCACGCTGATGCGGTCGCAGACCTGGAAAATCTCCTCCAGGTGATGGGAGATAAATATCACTGCCACGCCCTGGCGCTTGAGTTCACGCATGATGTCGAACAGCAGTTCGGCCTCGCTCGGCGTAAGGGTGGCGGTGGGCTCATCGAGTACCAGCAGCCGCGCGTCCAGGGCCAGGGCCTTGGCGATTTCGACAAACTGTTGCTCGGCCACGCTCAGGTGCTTCACCGGGCATTGCAGGTCGATGCTCACCCCCAGGCGCTGGAACAACGCCTGGGACGCTTGATGCATGTCGCGCTTGCGCAGCAGGCCGAAGCGGTTGTTCAGCTCGTGGCCGAGGAAGATGTTTTCCACCGCCGTGAGGTAGGGAATCAGGCTGAACTCCTGGAACACAATGCCGATGCCAGCGGCGATCGCATCGCGGTACGTGGCGAACTGCTGCGCCTGGCCGTCAATCAGGATGCGCCCTTCGTCCTGGTGCTCGACTCCGCCGAGGATTTTCATCAGGGTCGATTTACCCGCGCCATTTTCCCCGAGCAAGGCGTGAATCTCACCGCGCTCCACTTGCAGGTTGATGGACTTGAGGGCTTGCACCCCCGGGTAGCGCTTACAGATATTTTCCAGTTGCAAAAGACTGCTCATACCGCCGACCTCTCGTTCAGAAGGATGCCCGATGCCCCACCATTGACGTGGGGCACGGACGGTTTACCAGCTGAAGTCCTTGGCCTTGGCCTGATCGATCAGGGCAATATCCACCGGGATGGTGGCCGGCACTTGCGAGCCCCACTTCTTGGCCAGGGCGATGCCCAGGGCCAGGCGGATCTGGTCGCGTGGGTACTGCGCCGACGTGGCAATGAACTTGCTGCCAGGCTTGAGGATGGCCTTGATCGCTTCCGGCGCACCATCGACGCTGACCAGCTTGACGTCCATGCCGCTGGCCTCGATGGCCGACAGTGCGCCGAGGGAGCCGTTGTCATTGACGCTGAAAATGCCCTTGAGCGTGGGTTGGGCCTGGAGCATGTTTTCGGTCACGGTCAGCGCCTGGTCACGCTCCTGCTTGCCGTTCTGGATACTCACGATCTTGATCTCCGGGTGCTTGGCCACCGCCTCCTTGCAACCGCGCACCCGCTCCAGGATCGGCACCACGGCGATGCCGTCGAGGATTGCGATATTGCCTTTGTCACCGATGTTTTTGGCCAGGTATTCACAGGCCTGGAAGCCGGCATCGAAGTTCTTTGAGCCAACAAAGGAGTCCAACGGACCATCGGCCTGGGCATCGACTGCGACCACCACCACACCAGCGGCATGGGCCGATTTGACGGCGGACTGCACGCCCACCGAGTCCGTGGGGTTGATCAGCAGGATATCGATACCTTTTTGCAGCATGTCCTCGACGTCACTGACCTGTTTGGACACGTCGTGGCGGGCATCGGTGATGATCAGTTGTGCACCAATAGTCGCTGCCGCTTCTTGCAGGGCGTCTTTCATGGTGACGAAGTAAGGGTTGTTGATTTCCTGGAAGGATGCGCCGATACGCAGAGGCGCAGGCTGGGTGTCGGCCAGGGCGACGGTGGAGATGCTTAGAGCCAACAAACACAGGGTTTTCGGAAGCATTTTCATGGCGTGGATCTCTGTTTTGTTTTTATTTTTAGAGCAAATGTTATCGTTAACATTTTGTCAGAAGCTAACAAGGAAATGATGGCGGTGCAAGCCCCTTGAGATATCCCCAGGCCGGACTAAGCTTGGTCCCCAACAAAAAATATAACGAGCACCGCCATGACCCATCCCACCGAGGCCTTTCGCGAACGCTACCGCGCCGCTGTCCACCCGCGCTACAACCCGTGGCTGCATGCCGGCTTTGTGCTCAGCTACGGTTTGCTCTGCATCATCCTGGCCTGGGGCAGCACCCAGCACATTCAGGCTTGGGAATGGCTGGCCGTGCCCCTGACGCTGGTGTTCTTCAACCTGTGTATCTACCTCGTCCACCGCCACCTTGGCCATCATAAACACGGGTTTGCCAAGCTGTTCTATGCGCGCCACACGGGTGATCATCACAGTTTCTTCACCCCCGGCCATATGACTTACGACAGCCCCAGGGACTGGCGGGTGATCCTGTTTCCGGCCTGGCTGATCATCCTCCACAGCCTGGCCGTCACCCTCCCCGCCTGGTGGCTGCTCAAGCAGCTCAATCCCAACGTCGCCGGGTTGTTCGCCGGATGTATGATCCTGGGCTACCTACTCTACGAAATCTTCCATGCCTGTGAGCACCTGCCACCCGACCATCCCCTGGCCCGCTTGCCGTGGATCCGGCATATGCACCAACTTCACGCGTTGCACCACCGTCGCGAGTTGATGCAAGGCCGCAACTTCAACATCGTGCTGCCGCTGATGGATTATCTGTTCGGCACGTTGCACTGGGAGCCTGCCACGCGCCCCTCCAAAGACTCTCGGGAAGCACCATGAGCCAAAAATTCCGTCATTTGCTGTTGTTGGTATTGATCGCCGTCGTGGCCTTTCTGCTGCTGATGCCCACCGAGGTCCAGCCGGTCAATTGGGCGCCGCCCAAGGCACCCTCGATGCAGGATGGGCCTTACAGCGAGAACCTACGCCTGAAGGATGTCCAGCGCATCGGCGCCCAGGACATTGCCGGGCCCGAGGCGTTGCTGGTGGATGCCCAGGGTTTGCTGGTCACCGGCCTGCATGATGGACGGATCATCCGCACCGCGCCCGACAGCCAGACCCTGGAAGTGCTGGCCAACACCGGCGGCCGCCCGCTGGGCCTGGCACAGCATCCGGACGGGCGCCTGATCATTGCCGATGGGGTCAAGGGCCTGCTGGCGCTGGACGCCCAGCGCAAACTGACCACCCTGAGCACCAGCGCCAATGGCGTGCCTTTCGGTTTCACCGATGATGTGACGGTGGACGCCGCCGGGCGCTACGCCTATTTCAGCGACGCCTCCAGCCGCTGGGGTTATGGCCAGGATGGAGAGGCGGTCATCGAACATGGTGGCGATGGCCGGCTGCTGCGCTATGACTTTCACAATGGCCAGACCGAGCTGTTGCTCGATCAACTGCAATTCGCCAACGGCGTAGCGCTGGGACCGGATGAAAGTTATGTGCTGGTCAATGAAACCGGGGCCTATCGCATCAGCCGCTATTGGCTCAAGGGCGACAAGGCGGGCACCCATGATCTGTTTATCGACAACTTGCCGGGGCTGCCGGACAACCTCACCTTCAACGGTCGGGATCGGTTCTGGGTGGCGCTGTACTCACCGCGTAACCCACTGCTCGATGGCTTGGCCGGTTACCCCGCGATACGCAAGATGATGGTGCGGGCGCTGATGGTGGTGCCCAAGCCCATCGAACGCAAAGCCTTTGTGCTGGGGCTGGATGTACAGGGCCAGGTGGTCGCCAACCTGCAAGATGGCAGCGCGGGCAACTATTCACCGATTACCAGCGCCCGCGAACATGGCGAGTGGCTGTACCTGGGCTCGCTGAAGAACACCCGCATGGCGCGCTTGCCGCTGAAGCTGGCATTGGCTTTGTAGGAAACGACGAAGCCCTCAAGACTTGAGGGCTTCGTCGCCGGCAAGCCGGCGCCTATAGAGGTGGGCGGGGTTAACGCACGATGGTCTGGCTGCAAATGTGGCCCAGGCTTACATACTGCGTGATGTTGCCGCCTACGCCCACGCCCGGGAACTCCTTGAGCTCGATGCGCCAGCCGCCCATGTTGAACCAGGTCCGCCAGTTGTACGTCTGGCCGGACGAACTGTCCGGGTAGACCACATTCAGATCGCCGGAGCAGGTACCCAGGTCGACACTGCCAGAGGCCGCGCCGGTGATGCCAGTCTTGGCCTCGTAGTCGACCCAGTGGTAGTTGATGGTGTCATCAAAGCGCTTGTCGACCCGCAGCACCGGGGTCACGCCGCGCAGCGGCTCGCCGGTGCTGTCCGACCATTGGGTGCTCCAGCTCAGGCTGCGGGCGGCCTGGGTAGCCAGTTGCATGATCGAGCTGGGGATACGCACCACGTTGTCGCCGTTCACATTGTTCTGGTTCAGTCGTGGCGCCGAGCCAAAGGACAGGATGTAGCGCGCCTGTGGGTTGAGTGCCACTGCCGGGTTGGCCCGTACCCGTACCTTAACGGTGTAGCCAGGGGTCAGGCTTGGGTAGGTGGAGGTGTTGTTCGGCTGGATCACCACCCAGTTGTTGCCATCGAAGCGCTCGAAGATCCACTGGTTGCGAGTGCCCTCGCCATCATCGCCCAGGAACATGCCCACGCCCTGGCCACGCAACGAGGTGAAGTCGAAGTAATCGACATCGTTGACGCTGTCGAGGTTACCGGCCACCTGGTTCAAGGCATCCGGCAACGCGAACGCGGTTTGCGCAGTGTCGTTGGGCTCGAAGGCGTCGATATTGCTGTCCACGGCGACACCAAAGCTGAACTGCCCATTGCTCGCGGTGTTGGCCACCATGTACCAGTAATAGTCGCCGGCGGGCATCACGCCATTGAGGTATTCGTCGGCGCTGCCTGCGTTATCAGAGGTGCCCAGTAGCGTCAGGTTGCCCTGGCCGTCGTCATGAAACAGGCTCAGCGACATATTGGTGCCGGCACTCTGGTTCAGCAGTTGCAGCTGGATGCGCGCGCTTTGCGCCAGGTTGAAGTGGTAGGCAACTTCCGCCCCGGTTTCCACGCCGGTCACGTTGTACAGGGTGTTGATATCCAGGGTCGGGAACAACGGTGCAAAGGCTGCAATCGCTGCGCCTTGCAGTTGTTTCTCATTGGGTTTTTTCAGCTCGCCAACCACCGTATCCATCGGCGCGCTGCTGACTGCGGCCTTACTTGCCACAGCCCTGGCCTTGCCGGCCTTGGCCGCCTTGAGCTTTTGCTTGATTTCGGTCGCAAGCTTCGACGGATCAACCTGGCCACCGATTTTAAGCACCTGGTCGACCGCACGCTTGACCGCCTGCGCGGACAGTTTGGCAGGGGTTTGCGAAGGGTATTGCTCGGCCAGGGCAAACGCCGAAACAAAGCAGGAGGCCGCCATGGCCGCACCCAGCATAAAGGCTTTTTTTGATTTCATTTTTTATCCATCCATAGTTAAAAAATTTGTGGCTTTGGTGCGCGGTGAAATCCGTTCACCTGGGATGGACTGTAGGTTTATACTGTATATTTGTACAGTATTTTTTGAAATAAATGCGAGAAAGGTGTGCGCAGTGCCGTAGGAAGAAACGACAAAGCCCAGGCAGTGCTGGGCTTTGGTTCGCTAGGCTACCACTTGCGCCAGATGACCCAAGCCGTCAAAGCCACGAAATAGATTGCCGAGAAATAAAATGGCCACGTTGCCCAGCGTTTGAGTGCCAATGGGACTGACCCCAACTCCTCCCTGCTCACTTCATTGCTCTTCATATGGGTTTTGGGCTGCATGAAAAAGCCAATGAGTATGCTCATACGCATGGTTCTATCGATACGTGTGTTCCTTCCCCAAAAACGCTTGTTGCCTTGGACCGCCTCGTTCTCGCTGAAATAGCTTTCTATCTCATCCAGTTTTTTATACTCGGCGTATAGGAGCAAGCCCAAAGAAACGAACATTCCAAGTGCCAGCGCTATCAGGATCAAGGTGTATAACGACATGTTTATATCCCTGCTGGCTTGTACAAAAGATCGCCCATCTCTTCTCCAAAAATCCCGCCCTCGGCCCCCCCGCCATACCCACCAGCAGCGCCTCCGATAATCCCGCACGCCAACTTCCCTTGACCTTTCATAACCACACCCAGGACAACGTTGCAGATGGACCGCGCAAGGTGAGCCCCGATTGCTCCACCCGCTGCTGCCCCCGAAACACCACCCACCAACCTCCCCCCTTCCACATACCTCGCCCTGCTGCACAGCTCCCCCCGATCCTTCATACACGCCTCCTTGATCTGCAACCCCGCCACCCCCACATCCAGCGCCAGCCCCACATACGTGCCATTGCCTAAAAACTTCGACGTCTGGGCAATGCTCTTGATGCGCTGGGTGTAACCGGCGATCTCACTCTTATCCAGATAGCTCCTGGTCGAAATCCCCAGCACTTTTTTCAACGATTTATGGCTCTGCAAACTGGTACCAAACCGCGCCGCGCCTTGCAGTTGCACCTCCAGCTTGTTGAACAACACCTGGCGATGGCGTACAAAATTGTTGCGATCCAGCACCCCGTCCTTGAGCTGTCGGTGCAACCGTTCAACCTCCTCCAGCGTGTGCTTGACCTCATCCAGATGCCGACCCCATGCCGAGGTGGCACTGCCGACACCTAAAGAGCTGTAGCCGAGCAGGCTTTGCAGCAAATCATACTTGCCGACCACCGCTGTCCCGAGTGCCGTGTCCTGTTCCAGGCCGCGGCGGATGTCCTCGGCATGGCGCATCAACCAGGCATCGTTGAAGGTGCAGGCCATGCCGTAGTCATTGGGAATAATCACCATCTGCCCAGGTGTGACCAGGCCGTGGCGCAAGTGCAGGTTCAACGCATCGAACTGCGCCGACAGTTGGTTGTAGGAGTCCTTGAGCAAACTGGATTTCAAGCTGTGAAAATCTATGGTCCGGTCATTGATATACGCCTGCGCCATCGCCCGCATCCCTGATGCAATGAATAGGGCGTAGGAATATAAGTAAGCAGAACGGGCCTGGCACAAGCCCAGGGATGAAAAGCGGCTTGTCAATTACATTTGGGAAGTTGCCTACTATGCGAGCGATCAAGACCTACAGAAAGTCCGCCATAACTCCCCCCGAATGCCAACTTTGTAGGGGCGAGCTTGCTCGCGAAGCTCTCAGAGCTGCACGGTTTATCCAGAATGAACGTGTCGTCTGGAGGTTTTTCGCGAGCAAGCTCGCTCCTACAGTATTAACCGTGCGCCGCGCGATTTTTTCACATTGATTTCACTGCCTGCCCACGCCCCGGGATCTAGATTGCCCGCCAACGCCAAAGGCAATACCAAAGCTTCCCAGGGTGAACAGTGTGGTTGACATGATCCAGGCCAAACCCCGCGCAGATCGGGGCTTGGCGAAAACGCTCAGACAGCTGTGGCTGCGGTTCATCGCACTCATCGCCCTGTGCCTGCTAGTGATGGGGGCCATGCTCTGGCCGACTTCACCGCAGGATCTGGGGGCCGACAATCGCCTGGTCACTTCAGGGGCCCTGGCGGCCTGGCGCAGTGGCAACCTGATCGTGCTGGTGCGCCATGCAGAACGCTGCGACCGCTCCAGTAATCCGTGCCTGGGCCCTGCGGATGGCCTAACCCGATCCGGCAGCGTCTCGGCAGCCACCGTGGGCTCCGCGTTCCGCACCCTGGGCATGTCCCACAGCGATGTGTTGAGCAGTCCTACCACTCGCACCGTGCAAACCTCACAGTTCATGTTCGGCGACGTCCATGTATTACCTGACCGCCTGACCTTGTGTGGCGCCACACTCACGCACGACCTGCCTGCACGCAAGGTCGCCGGACGCAACCTGCTACTGGTCACCCATAGTGAATGCATCGGCGACCTGGAGCGGGTACTGGGCTACCCCCATGCTGACGGTGCCGAATACGGCAGTTCGCTGTTTGTCCAGGTGCGCAGCAACGGCAAGCTCAAGGTACTGGGCGTACTCAACAGCCAGGACTGGGCCACAGCCCTTGGACACCTCTGACGGTCAGCTCACGATATCGCTACGCCGCAGTTCATCCTGCACTTGCAGCACGAAGGTCGGATCGTTGGGCTCCCCAGCAACCTGCAACGTGCTCAGGTTCAACCGCCGGTCATAGGCGACGATGGCTTCACCGCTAGCCCCGGAAAACCGGCTGACAAACTGCAGCGGCTTATCACCCAATTGCACCCTGATACCTGATACATCGACTTTATCCTGGCCGCTGACAAAATCCTCGATCCGGTCCGGTGCCGCCGCGCTGGACTCGTTGATCTTGCCATAGACAAAGGTGTCATTGCCCTTGCCGCCCCACAACCTGTCAGCCCCCTCGGCGCCGTAGAGCACATCGTTCCCGTCACCACCGCGCAACTCGTTATTCGCGGTGTTACCGACCAGCCAGTCGTTGCCTGACCCGCCAATGGCGTTCTCGATAGTGGCGCCATAAGCAATGGAAACGTTGCCTTTAAGAGCACCCACATCGGAAAACGTACCCTCTTTGAGACTGATTTTTTGATCCTGGACGTAGCCCGAAAAATCTAGCGTGTCATTACCACCACCATCCCAAATGGCGGCGAGTATTTTGTCGTCCTTGGTATTGACGCTGAGGAAGTCACGATCGGTATTGGAATTGAAGCCGTAAGTGGTGTCGTCTTTGCGGGTTTGGTGATTGGCGCCATATTTCGATTGGTAGGCAGAAATATCGTCGAGTTGGGGAGCCGATGCCCGGAAACCACCGTGATTGGCATAGCTCGTTCGTTCACCCCGGTAACTCATGACGCTATGGCTTTGAGAGTCCTCATGGGAGTCGATCTTCGAGCGATCAAGAATGCCATTGTAGTTACCCGGATGCGTAAGTCCCATCGCGTGGCCCAGTTCATGGGTGATCGTGTGGCGACCGGCATCACCATGGTGAGCCTTGGGCACCGACATTTCTTCAGCATTGTTCACAAACCAGACAGCGCCTCCCCGGCCTTTATTATCCGGCAGTTCCGTATGGGGTTGAGCGTCGATGGATTTATTATTCTTATCAAATCTCTGACCATAGTTACCGATTGCAATATGCCCTTCACTCTTGACGGTCCTAGGCCCTTCGTTGAACTTGACGTTTGCGACATCGGCAATTGATTGAAGGCTGAGTTCGGTTTGCTTCCTTTGATTTTCAAGGATCGATGTGAACCCTGACCTGCCACCCCGTTTCAGTTTTTTATCAGCGGGAGCAGATAGAAACTCGTAGCTGACATCGTACGTGCCATCACCGTTTTTATCTGGCCATCCGGGACTTCTACGCCACAGCTGCCGTGCGGCCTCTTCAGTGGTTTTGGACTGCAATCCGTTGTGCTTGATCGTACCGCCGCGGTCATCGCGATGCCGGAACTGGTCAATATCCTGGAGCGTGCTGCTTACTCGTGGTGTAACTGCGGACATAAATACCCTCACTGAGCCAGTAACCCTTTTTCAAAGCTGAACCGAACAGCGTGGTGCTCGCTTCAAACATGAACTTGAAGGGTTACGGCGGGGCAAGAAATACGATTTGTCTTTGAAACGAGCAGGAAAGAATAAAGCCCCGCACAAGGCTCACGCCCGTCCTATCACCCCGGCAACGGAATCACCCGCAACGGTCTGACCGACTTGTAGGAAAAACTCGAATATATTTCCTTCACACACGGCAATGTCTGCAACACCTCGCGGGCAAATTCGCCGAAGGACTCCAGGTCCCTGGCCACCACTTCCAGCAAAAAATCATAGCGCCCGGATACGTTATGGCAGGCGACGATTTCCGGGATATCCAGCAGCCGCTGTTCAAACGCCCGGGCGATTTCCTTGGAGTGGGTGTCCATCATGATGCTGACAAACGCCGTCACCCCGTAGCCCAGGGCCTTGGGCGAAAGAATCGCCTGGTAGCCGCTGATCACACCGCTGTCTTCAAGGTTCTTGACCCGGCGCCAGCACGGCGAGGTGGTCAGGGACACCCGTTCGGCCAGTTCGGCGACGGTCAGGCGCGCGTTGCCTTGCAGGGCGTTGAGCAGGGCTTTGTCGGTACGGTCCAGACTGCTGGGCATGTCTTGCCTCAAATCATTATTTTTATGGGGTTTCATCCTTCGCCACAGGTTTTTCTCGGCAAAGTAGGCAACGTTCGGCCTCGGTTATGAGCATAGCATTGTAGGAAATAAGGAGCGTCCGACATGAAAAATAAACACAACACATTCGGCTTTTCCACCCGTGCCATTCACTACGGCTACGATGCGCAAGACCACCATGGTGCCCTGGTGCCGCCGATTTATCTGTCGGCGACCTTTGCCTTCCCGACCGCCGAATACGGCGCCGGGTGCTTTGCCGGTGAAGAAAGCGGGCACTTTTACACGCGTATCTCCAACCCGACCCTGGCGCTGCTGGAGTCGCGCATGGCCACCCTGGAAGGTGGCGAAGCCGCAGTGGCGTTCAGCTCCGGTATGGGGGCGATTGCGGCAACCTTCTGGACCTTGTTGCGCCCCGGCGATGAAGTGATCGTCAGCCAGACGCTGTACGGCTGCACCTTCGCCCTGCTGCACCACGGCATCGCCGAGTTCGGGATCAAGGTGCGCCATGTCGACCTGTCGGACCTCGACGCCCTGCGCGCCGCACTCTCCCCTGCGACCCGCATGATCTACTGCGAAACCCCGGCCAACCCCAACCTGCAATTGATCGACATTGGCGCCGTGGCCAAGATCGCCCACCAGCAACCCGGCATTACTGTGGTGATCGACAACACCTACTGCACCCCGTACCTGCAACGCCCGCTGGAACTGGGTGCCGACGTAGTGGTGCACTCGGCCACCAAGTACCTCAGCGGCCATGGCGATATCACCGCAGGTATCGCCGTCAGCCGCCACGACCTGGCGCAACGGATTCGCCTGCAAGGCTTGAAAGACCTGACCGGTGCCGTGCTGTCGCCCCAGGATGCGTTTTTGCTGATGCGTGGTCTCAAGACCCTGGCCCTGCGCATGGATCGTCATTGCAGCAATGCCCAGGCGGTGGCCGAAGCGTTGCAGGCCCACCCGGCCGTGGAGTCGGTGACCTACCCCGGCCTGCGCTCCTTCCCACAATACGAGCTGGCAGCACGTCAGATGAAACTGTCGGGCGGCATGATTGCCTTCGAACTCAAGGGGGGGATCACCACGGGCCGACGCTTCATGAACGCGCTCAAGCTGTTCAGCCGCGCGGTCAGCCTGGGCGATGCCGAATCCCTGGCCCAGCACCCAGCGAGCATGACCCACTCCACCTACACCCCGGAACAACGTGCCCAGCACGGAATTTCTGAAGGCCTGGTACGGTTGTCGGTGGGGCTGGAGGATATCGCGGACTTGCTGGCCGATATCGAGCAGGCCCTGGCTCATTGCGTCAAGCGTGCTCCCGCGCTCAAACAGGCGACGCACTCTGTGTAATGACGGGTTATTTGACCAGGCGGGTTTCCTTCGACGGCCGATAGCCGAAATAGGCGCTGTAGCATTTACTGAAGTGGCTCGGCGACACAAACCCGCAGGCCACCAGCACATCGACCTGGGACAGTTCGGTGTGCTGCAACAAGCGTCGCGCCTCGGTGATGCGCAGTTCCAGGTAGTAGCGCTGCGGCGTGGTACCCAATTGCTCGCGGAACAAGCGCTCCAACTGGCGCCGTGACCGCCCGGCATACAGCGCCAGTTGCTCCAGGGCCAGGGGCTCTTCGAGGTTGGCATCCATCAGGCGCACCACCTCGCGTAACGGCGCACTGACGCAGATATTTTCTGCGGGTTTGATCCGCCGGTAGCGCGACTCCTCAAAGGCCAGGATATCTTCGATACCTTCCACCAACGCTTTGTCGTGCAGGCTCTTGATCCAGTCCAGGGCCATATGGAACGCCCCCGAAGGACTGGATGCGCTCAGGCGATCGCGGTCGATCACATAGGGCTCGCTACTGACCTGCGTGGCCTTGGCGATTTCCGTCAGGGCCGGGCGATGTTCCGGGTGAATGGCACAGCGATAGCCGTCCAGCACCCCGGCCTTGCCGAGGAACCACGCACCGTTCCATAAGCCGGCAAGGATCACCCCCTGTTGCGCCGCAGCCTTGAGCAGTTCGATAAAGGTTTCGCTGGCCTTGAGCTGGGTGCGGTAACCGCCGCAGATCACCAGCAGGTCAAGCTCCGCCAGCGCGCTGTGGTCGAGGCGTGCGTCGGGGCGAATCACCAGGCCCAGGTCGCTGATCACCTCCTGCTCGCCCAGGCCGAAGGTGCGCGAGGTGAACAGCCCCGGACGTAACAGATTGGCCGTGATGAAGGTGTCCAGCGCCTGGGTGAAGGCCGGCAGTGAGAAATGCTCCAGCAGCACAAACCCCGCACGGATCAGGCGCGGGGCCTGGCCCGGGGTTTCGTTCAGGTAGCGCAGGTTCTTGCCTTTCATGCCGCCGCTGAATTGCCGTCTTTCCATGATTGTTTGACCTGCCTACGACGCGCCATCGCCAGTCAAGCCGGCGTTTACAAGCGATTAAGGCTTGATGTTCTTCAACTGGTTGAGCAGTTCAAGCAACTGCTGCAACTGCTCTTCGCCAAACTGTTCCTGAATCTTCTGGTAATTGCTTTCCATCCCGGCGCTCATCTCGACGAAGCACTGCTGCCCCTGCTCGGTGAGGTTCACGAACACGCGGCGCTGGTCTTCGCTGGACTTGCGGCGGCGCACGAGGCCGTCGCGTTCCAGGCGTGCCAGGACGCCGGTCATGCTCGGCTTGAGGATGCAGGCCAGGTGTGCCAGTTGATGGCTTTCCAGTTCGCCTTGCTGGCGCAGGATACGAATCACCCGCCACTGCTGCTCGGTCAATTGATGTTCATTGAGCAACGGCCGGAAAAACGCCATGGCCGCTTCGCGGGCCTGCAGCAGGGTCAGTGTCAGGGAAGGTCTGGGAGTGGACATGGTTCACGCGCAAAAGAGATCGAAGCGTCGAAGCTTAGGGTCGGCTCCATGGGCATGCAAGCCGGCCGCCGCACAAACTCGTTAATCTCGACATGAATTATTTACAAGAAGCACAAATTTTCTACCCGCAATAAATATAACATGTTAACAATATACCAATCCCTTCAGCGATCAGAAGGGTGATACCTACAAAAACAACAAAAGGAATCTGTCATGCATTTGCGCCTCCTCCCCTTGGCGGCCAGCGCCGGCCTGTGCGCTACGTTCAGCCCCTTGAGCGCCTACGCCGAGTTTATCCAGGACAGCAAGGCCAGCCTCGACCTGCGCAATTTCTATATGAACCGCGACTTTCGCCAGACCAACGCGCCGCAGAACAAGGCCGATGAGTGGGCCCAGGGCTTTGTGCTGCGCCTGGAGTCGGGCTACACCGAAGGCCTGGTGGGTTTTGGCGTGGATGCCCTGGGCGAGTTGGGGGTCAAGCTCGACTCCAGCCGTGACCGGCGCGGTACCGGCCTGCTGCCTTATGGCGCCAGCCAGCAGCCCGTCGACAACTACAGTGAACTGGGCCTGACGGCCAAGGTGCGGGTGTCGAAAACCGTGCTCAAGGCCGGCACCCTGCAACCGCAGTTGCCCGTCGCCGCCTACAACGACACCCGGCTGCTGCCCTCGACCTACACCGGTGAACTGCTCACCTCCCAGGACATCGCCGGACTGACCCTGAACCTCGGCCGCCTGGAAAAACAGAACCTGCGCGACTCGTCCAGCAACGATCAGATGAGCTACGCTGGCGTCGACAGCAGCCACCTGGACCTCGCCGGTGGCACCTATGCAATCACCCCGCAGTTGGCGACGACCTACTACTACGCGCAGATGCAGGATATCTACTGCCAGCACTTTATCGGCCTGGTACATGACTTGCCGCTGGCCGAAGGCATCAACCTGCGCAGCGACCTGCGTTACTTCGACACGCGCGAGCAAGGCAGCCATGCACTGCGTGGCGCCTCACGGGTGGACGGTGGGCGGATCGACAACCGTTTCTTCAACGGCATGCTGAGCCTGTCGATGGGCGGCCACAAGGTTGGCCTGGGCTATCAGAACCTCTCGGGCGACGGCGATTTCGCCTACCCGGGCCTGGACCCCTACTCGGTCAACCTGGTGACCATCAACGTGTTCACCAAGGCCCAGACCGATGCCTGGCAGGCGCGCTACGACTATAACTTCGCCGCCTTCGGCCTGCCGGGCCTGACCTTCATGACGCGCTATGTCGATGGCAGCCATGTGCAGACCGCCAGCGTGCGCAATGGCCGCGAATGGGAGCGCGATACCGACCTGACCTACACCGTGCAGAGCGGGCCACTGAAGAACGTCAACGTGCGGCTGCGTAACGCAACGCTGCGCTCCAGCAACGGCCTGACCAGTGATATCGACGAAAACCGCATCATCGTCGGCTACAGCCTGGCGCTGTGGTGATCAACGCAGGCCGGATTGGCGCAGGCGGTATTCCCCCGGTGTGGCCTGCGCATAACGCTGGAAAAACCGGCTGAAATAGGCCGGGTCCTTGAAGCCCAACTGGTAGCAGATTTCATTGGCGGAACTGCCGGTAAACAGCAACAGGCGCTTGGCCTCCTGCATCAGCCGTTCAAGCACCAGGCGCTTGGACGGCAGGTCGGCAATGCGCCGGCATACGTCATTGAGCCGCGCTTCGGTGACGCCAATGGCTTCGGCGTAGGCCGACAGCGGCCAATGCAGCAGATAGTGGTCTTCGATCAGCTCATTGAAGCGATGGAAGATGCGCAGGTCTTCATGACGCGCCGGGCGCGCTTCCAGGGAGTTGGCACTGAGCCGCAGCAAACTGATCATGATCAGCCGGGTCAGGCTTTCCAAGGCCGTTGCACGACCGGCTCCGGCGCTGTTGATTTCGTTGCACAACTCGTCAAACAACCATTCCAGGCGCTTGATCTCGGGCTGGAACTGCGGCCCCAGGCGGGCCAGCGCCACGCAGGCCGGCGGCACTTGCGGGCCGGGCGCAAGGCTTGGGTCGGCATCGATCAGCGCCCGCACCAATTGCTGGCGTACGGTCAATACATGGCCGTCGGCGTCGGCTTCGGTGACGAAGGCATGGGCCACCGTCGGTGGCGTCAGGAAAAACATCGGCCCGGATTCCAGGTATTGCTGGTCGTCGAGGTAGACCCGCACCGCGCCACTCTTGACGTAATGCACCTGGAAAAACCGGTCATGGCGATGCACGGGCATGTTGCGCCCGAAAAATCCCGCCAGGTTGCCGAGCCGGTCGTAATGCACGTCGGCATCGCTGTAGCGCTGGTCGTAGACCTGGCCGATGTTGATATTGGGGATCGGTTTCACAGGCATCTCTTTATTGTTTTTTGCACCCGATGATTTTGCCACGCTTGACGGTAGTTAACATATTAATTATAACGTTAATACATTAACGAACTGCCTCCAGAGCAGTCGCCATCGCCAGGAGAAATCCATGAGCCGTACCCTGCATGATGTTGCCAGCGGCACCCTGTTCGGCGTCGCGCTGAACTACCAAGGCTTGCTGAACCAGCGTCTCGCTGAATTCGAACAGCCGCCGTACCAGAAGCCGCCGGTCAAGCCGGTGCTGTTTATCAAGACGCCCAATACACGCAACAGTCATGACGGCGTGGTGTTTCATCCTGCTGGCCAGCGCCTGCAACCTGGCCCGGCCCTGGGCGTGGTAATGGGTAAAAGTGCCAGCCGCGTCAGCGTGGAAAATGCCCTGGACTATGTGGCGGGCTACACCATCGTCAATGAATTCAGCCTGCCGGAAGACAGCTACTACCGCCCCGCCGTCAAAGCCAAGTGCCGCGACGGGTTCTGCGCCCTCGGCCCGCAACTGGTGGCCCGCGAACAGATTGCCAACCCCCATCAGTTGAGCCTCAAGCTGTTCGTCAACGGCGAACTGCGCCAGCAGAACACCACCGCCAACTTTGTGCGTGATATTCCCCGCCTCATCGCCGAAATCAGCGAATTCATGACCCTGCATGAGGGCGATGTGCTGATCACCGGCACGCCTGAAGGCCGGGTGGATGTGCACCCCGGCGACACCGTCGAAGTCGAGATCAGCGGCCTGGGCCGCCTGGTCAACCACATCCAGGCCGAGGAACAGCCATGAAACACGCGCGTATCCGTTTTGAAGGCCAGGTCCATCAGGTCCACGTCGAAGAGTTCAATGCTGTGCGCCTGGCTGATGGTCGGTTGCTGGCCGAAGACCAGGTCGAGTGGCTGCCACCGGCCACCGGCACTATGTTCGCCCTGGGCCTGAACTACGCCGACCATGCCGCCGAACTGGCCTTCGCCCCGCCGACCGAGCCGCTGGCGTTCGTCAAGTCGCCAGGCACCTACACCGGGCATAACCAGGTCACCTGGCGCCCCGACAACATCGTCTACATGCATTACGAGTGCGAGTTGGTGGCGGTGATCGGCAAGCCGGCGCGCAACGTCAAGCGCGAGGACGCCCTGGAGTACCTGGCCGGCTACACCGTGTGCAACGACTACGCGATCCGCGACTACCTGGAAAACTACTACCGTCCCAACCTGCGGGTGAAAAACCGCGACGCCACCACCCCGGTCGGCCCGTGGATCGTCGATGTGGCCGATGTGCCAGATCCGAGCAACCTGACCCTGCGCACCTGGATCAACGGTGAACTGCGCCAGGAAGGCAGCACCCGCGACATGATTTTCGATATCCCGTACCTGATCGAATACCTGTCCAGCTTCATGACCCTGCAACCCGGCGACATGATCGCCACCGGCACCCCCGAAGGCCTGGCCGATGTGGTGCCAGGCGATGAAGTGGTGGTGGAAGTCGAAGGTGTCGGCCGCCTGGTCAACCGAATTGTCAGTGAGGCGGACTTTTTCACCGCCGCCAAAGAGGCTTGAGCACCATGATCAAACATTGGATCAACGGCCGTGAGGTCGAAAGCAAAGACACCTTCATCAACTACAACCCCGCCACTGGCGAGGCGATTGGTGAAGTGGCCAGCGGCGGCGCCGAGGAAGTCGCCCAGGCCGTGGCTGCCGCCAAGGAAGCCTTCCCCAAGTGGGCCAATACCCCGGCCAAGGAACGTGCGCGCCTGATGCGCAAGCTCGGTGAACTGATCGAGCAGAACGTGCCCCGCCTGGCCGAGTTGGAAACCCTGGACACCGGCCTGCCGATCCACCAGACCAAGAACGTGCTGATCCCGCGGGCTTCGCACAACTTCGATTTCTTCGCTGAAGTCTGCACGCGCATGGACGGCCACAGCTACCCGGTGGACGACCAGATGCTCAACTACACCCTCTACCAACCGGTGGGTGTGTGTGGCCTGGTGTCGCCGTGGAACGTGCCGTTCATGACCGCCACCTGGAAGACCGCACCGTGCCTGGCCCTGGGCAACACAGCGGTGCTGAAGATGTCCGAGCTGTCGCCGCTGACCGCCAACGAACTGGGGCGCCTGGCGGTTGAAGCGGGGATTCCCAATGGCGTGCTCAACGTGATCCAGGGCTATGGCGCCACTGCCGGCGATGCGCTGGTGCGCCACCCCGATGTGCGGGCGATTTCCTTTACCGGCGGCACCGCCACCGGCAAGAAAATCATGCAGACCGCCGGCCTGAAAAAATACTCCATGGAGTTGGGCGGCAAGTCGCCGGTGCTGATTTTTGAAGACGCCGACCTCGAACGCGCCCTGGATGCCGCGCTGTTTACTATCTTTTCGCTCAATGGCGAACGTTGCACCGCCGGCAGCCGGGTGTTTATCCAGGAAAGCGTATACCCGCAGTTCGTCGCCGAATTTGCCGCCCGCGCCAAGCGCCTGATTGTCGGTGACCCGCAAGACCCGAACACCCAGGTCGGCTCGATGATCACTCAAGCCCACTATGACAAAGTCACCGGCTACATCAAGATTGGCATCGAAGAAGGCGCAAGCCTGGTGGCGGGCGGCCTGGAACGTCCGGCCAACCTGCCGGCGCACCTGGCACGCGGGCAGTTTATCCAGCCCACCGTGTTCGCCGATGTAAACAACAACATGCGCATCGCCCAGGAGGAAATCTTCGGCCCGGTGGTGTGCCTGATCCCCTTCAAGGACGAAGCAGAGGCACTGCGACTGGCCAACGATACCGAGTATGGCCTGGCGTCCTATATCTGGACCCAGGACATCGGCAAGGCCCATCGCCTGGCCCGTGGCATCGAGGCCGGCATGGTGTTCATCAACAGCCAGAACGTGCGCGACCTGCGTCAGCCGTTCGGCGGGGTCAAGGGTTCCGGTACCGGCCGTGAAGGCGGCCAGTACAGCTTTGAAGTATTCGCAGAGATCAAGAACGTGTGTATCTCCATGGGCAGCCATCACATCCCGCGCTGGGGCGTGTAACTGTAGGAGCGGGCTTGTCGGATCGCCGCACCGCCGCGATGGTCGTTAACGATAACGCTGGCTGTCAGGGTTAACGCGGCGACCTTGCGTTTTTCGCGAGCGAGCTCGCTCCTATTGGGTCCGCAGAGCACCAACAAGAATAATGAATTGAGGAGAGTCATCATGGGTGAAGTAGTCCTGGCGGCGAAAATCTGCCACGTCCCTTCCATGTACCTGTCAGAACTGCCAGGCAAGCACCACGGTTGTCGCGCCGCGGCGATTGCCGGGCACAAGGAGATCGGCCGCCGCGCCCGTGAGCTGGGGGCCGACACCGCCGTGGTGTTCGATGTGCACTGGCTGGTCAACAGCGGTTATCACGTCAACGGTGGCGAGCGCTTCCAGGGCACTTACACCAGCAATGAGCTGCCGCACTTCATCAAGAACATGGAGTACGCCTACCCCGGCTGCCCGGAACTGGGTGAACTGATCGCCGCCGAAGCCAACCTGGCCGGGGTGCGCACCATGAACCACAACATCCCGAGCCTGGAGCTGGAGTACGGCACCCTGGTGCCCATGCGCTACATGCACATGGATGTGCCCGAAGAACAGAAATTCAACGTGGTCTCCATCGCCGCCTGGTGCGCCTGGCATCGCCTGGAAGACAGCTTCGCCTTCGGCGCTGCCGTGCGCCGGGCCATCGAGAAGAGTGATCGCAAGGTGCTGGTGCTGGCTTCCGGCTCTCTGTCGCACCGTTTCTCCGACGACCGCGAGGCCGAAGCCAACATCCACAACTGGACCCGCGAGTTCGACAAGCAAGTGGACATGCACGTGGTGCAGATGTGGCGCGAAGGCCGCTTCAAGGAGTTCTGCGCGATGCTCCCGGACTACGCCGAGCATTGCTTTGGCGAAGGCAAGATGCACGACACCGCGATGCTCCTGGGGTTGCTCGGCGGGCCGGAATACAACCGCCCGGCCGAAATCATCACCGAACCATTCGGCAGCTCCGGCACCGGCCAGATCAACGCCATTTTTCCGCTCTGAATACATGTGGGAGCTGTCTCGCCCGGCGAGACAGCTCCCACATTGAATCGCGTACAGAAGGAGGCTTTGCATGCCGCATTTCATCGCCGAATACACCGACAACCTCGAACCCCAGGCTGACCTGCCGGGGCTGTTTGAAAAGGTCCACCAGGTGCTGGGAGACAGTGGCGTGTTCCCCCTGGGCGGTATCCGCAGCCGCGCCGTACGCCTGGACACCTGGCGCATGGCCGATGGCAAGCACGACTACGCCTTCGTCCACATGACCCTCAAGGTCGGCCACGGCCGCGACCTGCCGACCCGCCAGGCCGTGGCGCAAGTCCTGTTCACGGTGATCACCGAACACTTCGCCGCCTTGCAGGCGCAACGGCTGCTGGCCCTGTCGTTCGAGATGATCGAGCTGCACCCGCAACTGAACTTCAAGCAGAACAACGTCCACGCGTTTTTAAACAACCAGGCGGGCTGATATCCATCAACTGAACGAGATCACCTGTAGGAGCGAGCTTGCTCGCGAAGATCGTCAACGATAACGCGTGCCTGCTGGATAACCGCGATGGCCTTGAGGTCTTTGCAAGCAAGCTCGCGCCTACAGTGGGTTTCATTCGCTTGACGGTGCAGTCTCGCCTCCCCAACGGCCTCTCAGACAAAAAGTACAACATCATGAGCACAGCCAATACCGCCCACAGCGTCACCCTTGCCGAGCATGATCGCACCCACAGCACCGTCACCTGGCGACTGATGCCGTTGTTGCTGATCTGTTATTTGTTTGCCCACCTGGACCGGATCAACATCGGCTTCGCCAAGATGCAGATGAGCACCGACCTGCACTTCAGCGACACGGTGTATGGCTTTGGTGCCGGCCTGTTCTTTATCGCCTACGCGCTGTTCGGTGTGCCCAGCAACATCGCCCTGGACCGCGTCGGCCCACGGCGCTGGATTGCCTGCCTGATGGTGGTGTGGGGCATCCTGTCCACCAGCATGCTGTGGGTCGAAAGCGCCAGCGGCTTCTATGTCCTGCGTTTTCTGCTGGGGGTGGCCGAGGCTGGCTTCTTCCCGGGGATCCTGGTGTTTCTCAACCGTTGGTACCCGGCCCGTCGCCGGGCGCAGATCACCGCCCTGTTCGCCATCGCCGTACCCATGGCCGGGGTGATTGGCGGGCCACTGTCCGGCGCGATCCTGGAGAACTTCCACGACTTTGGCGGCATGCGCGGCTGGCAGTGGATGTTCTTGATCGAAGGCGCACCGGTAGTGCTGTTGGGCCTGGTGGTCCTCAAGTGCCTGCCGGACAGTTTTGAAACGGTGAAGTGGCTCAACGACACGCAAAAGCAACAGCTGCGCGAGCAGTTGAGTACCGAGGAAAAACGCAAATCCATTACCTCCTTTGGCGGGATCATCCGCGACCCACAAGTCTGGCTGCTGGTCGCGATCTATTTTGCCGTGATGCTGGCAGTCAACACCCTGGCGTTCTGGATGCCCACCCTGATCCATGGCGCCGGCATCGGCCGTGACAGCCAGGTCGGCCTGTTGAGTGCCGTGCCGTACCTGGCCGGGTGTTTCTTCATGATCGGCTGCGGACGCTCCTCGGACCGTAACCGCGAACGCCGCTGGCACTTGTGCGTACCGCTGCTGATGGCCGCCGTGGGCATCGCCATCACCGGCCTGGCACCGGGCAACCCGCTGTTGGTGATGAGCGGCCTGATCATCGCCGGCATGGGTGCCAGCGCCGCGCTGCCGATGTTCTGGCAACTGCCACCGGCGTTCCTGTCCAACTGCACCCAGGCTGCCGGAATCGCCATGATCAGTTCGTTCGGCAGCATCGCCTCGTTCCTCGCGCCGTACCTGATCGGCTGGATGCGCGACACCACCCAAAGCGCGAGCCTGGCCCTGTATGTGCTGGCGCTGTTTATCGCCCTTGGCGGCCTGCTGGTGTTGCGCACCAACGCCGCCATCGTCAATCCTCAGTAAGAGAGTTTCGTCATGCTTGATCCACAGCTCATCCTGCAAGCCGCCGCCCAACTGGACCACGCCGAACGCAGCCGCGAACAGGTACGCCAGTTTTCCCTCGATCATCCAGGCATCACGATCGAGGACGCCTACGCCATCCAGCGCGCCTGGGTCGCCCAGAAGATCAAGGGCGGGCGCAAGCTGGTCGGGCACAAGATCGGCCTGACCTCGCGGGCCATGCAGGTATCGTCGAACATCACCGAACCGGACTACGGTGCGCTGCTCGACGACATGCTGTTTGAGGAAGGCACCGACATTCCTTTCGAGCGTTTTATCGTGCCGCGGGTCGAAGTGGAGCTGGCGTTTATCCTCGGCAAGCCACTCAAGGGGCCCAACTGCACGATCTTCGATGTGCTCGATGCCACCGAGTGGGTGATCCCGGCCCTGGAGATCATCGACGCACGCATCCAGCAGATCGACCCGCACACCAAGGCCACGCGCAAGGTGTTCGACACCATCTCCGACAACGCCGCCAATGCGGGCGTGGTCATGGGTGGCCGTGCGGTGCGCCCGACCGAGATCGACCTGCGCAAAGTACCGGCCGTGCTGTACCGCAACGGCGTGATAGAAGAGTCCGGGGTCTCGGCCGCCGTGCTCAACCACCCGGCCAAGGGTGTGGCCTGGCTGGCCAACAAGCTGGCGCCCTACGACGTCACGTTGTTGCCGGGGCAGATCATCCTCGGTGGCTCCTTCACCCGCCCTGTGGCGGCCAGCCCGGGCGACACCTTCCATGTCGACTACGACATGCTCGGCTCGATTTCCTGCCGTTTCGTCTGACCTCAGGAGGACTGTTTCATGGACATGCCTGTCAACCGCTTCAAGCAGCGGCTCAATAGCGGTGAAGCGCAAATCGGCCTGTGGCTCGGGCTGGCCGACTCCTACTGTGCGGAGCTGGCGGCCAATGCCGGTTTCGATTGGTTGTTGATCGACGGCGAACACGCACCCAACGACCTGCGCGGCATGCTCGGCCAATTGCAAGCCGTGGCGCCCTACGCCAGCGAGGCGGTGATTCGCCCGGTGATCGGTGATACCGCGTTGATCAAGCAGGTGCTGGATATCGGCGCACAGACCTTGTTGGTACCGATGGTCGAAAGCGCCGCCCAGGCTCGGGAGCTGGTGCGCGCCATGCGTTATCCGCCCCAGGGCATACGCGGGGTGGGCAGCGCCCTGGCGCGGGCTTCGCGCTGGAACAGCATCGACGGCTACCTGGACCAGGCCGATGCGCAGATGTGCCTGTTGGTGCAGATCGAAAGCCTGCAAGGCCTGGCGAACCTGGATGCGATTGCCGCCGTTGAAGGCGTCGATGGGGTATTTATCGGCCCGGCGGACTTGAGTGCATCCATGGGGCACCGGGGCAATCCGGGGCACCCGGATGTGCAAGCCGCCATCGAAGATGCCATCGCACGGATTCGCCAGGCGGGCAAGGCTGCGGGGATTCTCAGTGCCGATGAGAAACTGGCCCGGCGTTATATCGAGCTGGGGGCCGGGTTTGTCGCGGTCGGGGTGGATACCACCGTGCTGATGCGTGGGTTGCAGGGGTTGGTGGGGAAATTCAAAGACAAGCCGGCGCCTGTGAGCACTGGCGGCGTGTACTAATCAACTTCCAACGGCGCAGGACCCAATGTGGGAGCGGGCTTGCTCGCGAAAGCGGTGTGTCAGTCAATATATTCGGTGACTGAACCACCGCTTTCGCGAGCAAGCCCGCTCCCACATTTTCGATGCGTGGTGTTTCAGCGCTTGATGTTTTTCAGCTCATCGAGCAGCCCCAGCAAGGTCTGTAACTTCTGTGCCCCCAACTGCTCCTGCAAGCGCTGATAGTTGGCCTCCATGCACTGGCTCATGGACGCAAAACTCGCCCGGCCCTTGTCCGCCAGGGTCACCAGGACCCGTCTTTGATCCTGCTCGGCCTTGCGCCGGTGGATCATCCCCGCCGCTTCCATGCGCACCAGCACACCGGTCATGCTCGGCTTGAGAATGCAGGCCAGTTCCGCCAGTTGATAAATCTCCAGTTCGTCGTGCTGATTGAGGATGCGGATCACCCGCCATTGCTGCTCGGTCAGGCCGTGCTCGTTCAGCGATGGGCGGAAAAAACTCATGGCCGCTTCGCGGGCCTGTAACAGGGTGAGGGTCAGGGATTGCCGGGGTTTGAGCATAAAGTCAGGATCACGTGATATTTAGTTAATGTTTTAACGAAACTCTAACATCCCCGCCCCGCGCTCGCGCTATAACTTAGGGGTCGCGCACGTCCATGGCGCGCTGAATCAAAAGCCCCGGCACGCAGGATCAAGACAATGATCGCGCCAGGGGCCCTAATGAAGACACTGCTTTAGAGCCTTCCTTCACTTTTCAGGCTGCGCCATGATCAACATCGAAACCCCTACGTATTACACCGCTACCAAGAAGTACAACCTGAGCTTTCCCACCCTGGAACAGGACATCGAGGCTGACGTCGTGGTGATTGGCGGCGGCTTTTCCGGGATCAATACCGCCCTGGAACTGGCGGAAAAAGGCATCGCCAATATCGTCGTACTGGAAGCGCGCTACCTGGGCTTTGGCGGCACCGGGCGCAATGGCGGGCAGATCATGGCCGGCATCGGCCACGACCTGGAGAAGATCAAGAAAGACGTGGGCGAGGACGGTCTGCGCCAAGTCTTCGAGATCAGCGACCTGGGCGCCGACATCATCAAGGACCGTATCGCCAAGTACAACATCGATGCCGACTTCTGCCACGGCTATGGCTACATGGGTTTCAACGCTCGCCAGGAAAAGACCCTGCGGGCCTGGGAAAAAGACTTCAAGTCGATCAACAGCAAACATGAAATCCGCTTCCTCGGCGGCTCCGACGTCAAGCAGATCATCGGCTCCGACGCCTACAGCAGCGCCCTGCTGCACATGGGTGGCGGGCATGTGCATTCGCTGAACCTGCTGCTGGGCGAAGCCACCGCCCTCGCCGGCCATGGCGTGCGGATCTTCGAGAACAGCCCGGCACTGGAAGTCAGCTACGGCGAGCGCATCACCGTGCGCACCGGGCGCGGCTCGGTCAAGGCCAGCAAGTTGTTGTGGGCCTGTGACAGTTTCCTCAACAAGCTGGAGCCGGAGCTGCATCGCTCGACCATCAACACCTACGCCTTCCAGATGATGACCGAGCCGTTGAGCGAAGAGCTGATCCAGCGCATCAGCCCGATTCGCGGGGCCTACAGCGATATCCGTCCGGTGATCGACTACTACCGGGTGACCAACGAGAACCGCCTGTTGTTCGGCGCTGCCACGCCGTTGGTGGAGCACATTCCCGGCGACTTGAAAGCCTGGAACCGCAAGCTGATGCTGAAAATTTTCCCCTACCTCAAGGACGTGAAGATCGACCTGGCCTGGGGTGGCCCGATGGCCTGCAGCCCGAACCTGTTCCCGCAGATCGGCACTCTGCCGGGACGCAGCAATGCGTTCTTCGTCCAGGGTTATTCGGGTTTCGGTGTCACCCCCAGCCACATCATCTGCAAGGTCCTGGCCGAAGGCATGAGCGAAGGCTCGGCGCGCTATGACCTGGTCAGCTCGGTGCATCGCCCGACGATTATCGGCAAGGACGCGATCCGCCCACTGTTGCTGACCGCCGGCAAATCCTGGCACCAACTGTCCGGCTACTGGAATGGTCGCCGCTAACCCCTTTTTTATCCCTCTGGAGCAACTGCAATGACCCTTGTTACCCTCAAAAAAGATATCCAACTGTCTGAACTCGACGCCTGGGGCACCGTTGCCGATCTCGGTTCCGAAATCCTCGAAGGCGAACTCAAGGCCTTCGGCAAAATGACCTTTGGTGCGCCCACCGACAAGGTCAGCAGCGCCTATTTCGGCACCACCCAGGGCAAGTTCCGCATGGTCTACCCGTTTAACGAACAGGCCACGGTGGTCACCGGCGAAGTGCGTCTGACCGACGAGGCCAGCGGCCAAACCACCACCTACAAAGCGGGCGACAGCTGGTTCGTGACCCAGGGCACGCCAGTGCTGTGGGAAGTGCTGAGCCAGAGCTTCGTCAAACACTACTTCGCGGTCGTATAACTACTTTGCTCTATGTGGGAGCGAGCAAGCCCGCTCCCACATTCGGTGTGTGGTGGTTGATGATTGGAGTTCAGGCCATCCGGCTGGAACGAAATGCCTTGGGTGACAATTCAAACTGCTTCTTGAACGAGCGGCTGAAATGCGCCGAATCGGTAAAGCCCCATTTATAGGCAATCGAAGTGATCGACTCGCTACGCAAGAACGGGTTGGTCAAGTCATCCGCACTGCGTTTGAGCCGCGCACGCTGGATGTAACGGCAGACGCTGTCGTCCTGCTCCTCGAACAGCCGGTATAAATGACGCACCGAGATGTTCAAGCGGCTGGCCAGGCCGACAGGGCTCAGGCCAGGCTGGCTCAAGGACTCATCAATGACTTTCTGCACGTAGCTGCGCAGGTTGTTGCCTTGCAACGCGCTGGTGTCGTCGCGCGCGTCGTCATCCTGCTCCAGGGCTGAGCCCAGCAGCGACACAAAAGCACGCTGCAACGCCTCGACCTCATCCTCGGCGCCTTCGCTGCCCTTGCACAATTGGTCCATCAACACATGCAGCATGCGCCCACAGGCTTTGCTGGAGGAAATCTTGCCAAAGGTCTTCGCTTGGCTGCCCATCTGCTTGCACACCTGGGCACGCGGCAACGACAGCGAGATATGTTCGATCAAGCCGAACGGGGTGATTTCAATGGAGCCCACCGAGTCCATCAGCAGCAGTTCGCCAGGGGCCAGTTGCACCCGCTGGCCGTTCTGCACGACCTGTGAATAGCCGCTGCGCTGGCTGACCAAAAAGCAATCCTGGTCGTTATCATGGTCGGGATTGGTCACTTGGCGCTTGATCAGGCCGGCGTTGGTACGCAGGCTGGCCAAGGGCAACCCGCCGCTTGAAAGCATGGAAAACTCGCCGATAAACAGCGAACGGTTGAAAGCCAGTTCGGTGTCGAAGTGGCCGCACATCGCACGCAAGTCGCGGTTCCAGGTGTCGAGCCCCTGTTGTGCACTCTGTTGGATACCCATGGGTGTCTCCACAATGGCTTATTATTTTTGTCGGGCAATAGTTAACATGTTACCTATATGCGCGCAACAAGTACCTGTCTGCCATTGTGTTAGCACTAATAATGCCAATCAGAGCGTGCGCAATACGCGTTGCAGGCCGGCCAGCACAGCCAGCAGCGCATCCCGCTGCACGCGGCTCAAGGCGATGTAGCGCCGAAAGGCCGGCATGCGGTTGACCACCTCGCTGCCGCCCATATGCTCCAGGCGCACGAGCCACTGACGGCCGTGCAGCTCGATATGCAGGCGCTTGAAATCCAGGAGCATCAATGCCCCATGCAGGGCACTGTCCGGCTGCAAACACGCCTGCAGTTGCCCCAACAATGCGCGTTCGCCGGTACGTTGCCGACAGCAGATCCCCGTGCGCCGGATGGCCCCGCCATGGTGCAATTCAAAGTGTGCCGCGCCCTCTGTCGAGGCAGGCAGGCGCAGGCTGAATTCGGTCATGACCAGGTGCATCAACAGCTGCGACTCGGTGCGCTCGCAAATTTCCAGGTGCAGGCTGTCATCGTCCAGGATGGCCCGCGCCAGGGTCGGCGAGACCCACTCGAACCGTGCCAGCCCCAGGTTGCGCCGCAGTTGCCCAAGGGTGCGCCCCGGCTGATAGCCCGCCGGCGCCCGTTGTGCGCTGAACAGTTCAGACAGTTTTTGCCGCAGCGCTGACATAGCCGTGGTGAGTGTGACCCGGTTCATTGGCAAACTCCTTGGCCAGCACGTCTTCCACCGACGCCGGCATGAATGGATTGACCTTCTGCACCACCAGGGTCCAGAACAGCGCATACACCGCAGTACCGCCCAGCATCACGCCGAACGGGATGTAGATATCCGCCGGATTCATCCCCGGTGGTGTGATAAACCACATGCCCAGCAGAATGCCGGCGCTGGACAGGATCTGCGGCAACGGGAACAGCGGCGAGCGGTACGCACGCGGCAAGTCGGGACGACGAATGCGCAGGATCACCACCGACACCGTCACCAGCAGGTAGGCAAAACTCCAGGCACACACCGCCGCCAGCACCAGGTGCATGATGTTATCGGTGTTACCGCCCAGGTACAGCGCGTGCAGGCAGGGGATCAGCATCGCTACCAGGATGCACAGTACCGGGGTCTTGAAGCGTGGATGCAGGTAGGTGAACACCTTCGGCAACGCGCCATCCACCGCCATGCCGTAGAGAATCCGTGGCACACCCGCCATCAAGGTATTGATGGTGGCGGCGCCCGCAAACAGAAAGCCGACCCCCAGCCACAGCGGCCCGATCTGCCCCATCACCTGTTCGGCGAAGCGTGGAATCGCCATGGGTGTATCCAGCAAATGCACGCCGCTGGCCGCGTCCAGCACCACGTTTTCTACCTGGCGTTTCATCGCCGCGCCGTAGATGAACATGCACGTCGCCACGCCCATCAGGCCAAGCATCATTGCCCGCGGCATGACCTTGGCCGACTGGCGCAAGTCCGGCGCCAGCGGGGTGACGAACTCGCAGCCGACAAACATGAACATCGCCATGCCCACCAGGGACAACACCGTCACCAGGTCGCTGCCCACCAGGGATTCGCCAAACCAGCCGTCCAGTTGCACCGCCGGCGCAGCGATCAAGCCCAGCACGCCAAACACCATCAAGGTGGTCCACATACCGAAGGTCAGGATGATTTCGGCGCGGCCAAAGGCACTGACACCGAACACATTGAGCACACCAAACACCAGCACAAAGCCGACCCCAAGCAACCAGGAGCCGCCGGCGGATTCGGCCAGGGTATTGAGGTGCTCGAAGTTCACCAGGGCCATGACGCCGGCAAGGATGGTCTCGGCGGTGCCGGCAAACACATGCACGATCAGGTAGGCCGACAAGGTGCCGGTGATCGCAAAGAAACGACCCATGCCGCAGTTGATGTAGTCGTACACCGAGCCGGTGGTGGGCAGGATCGATGCGGCCTCGGCGAAGGTGGTGGCCTGGGCCAGCATCATCACCACGGCGATCAGCATGGCCAGCGCAAACGCGCTGCCGCCGATGCCAAAGCCCATGGTCGCGGTGAGAATCACCGGGCTTGCCATGATCAGGCCAATGGTGCTGGCCAACGCGGTGGGAAAACCCACCGTGCCCCGGTTCAGGTGCGCGGTAAGTCTGTCATTGATCGACATGGTGCAGATCCTCGAAGGGGATTTTTAGAAGTGCTTGCACTGTGCGCCCCGCCCAACCTGATCGTCTTGCCCCTGGCTGCCGCTGGTTTTGTTGCTCCCTGCCAGGGCTCGCGGCCTGGCGGCCAGGATCAATTGCCTGGCACGCAGGTGAAAGACTTACGCTGCCGACGCTCGCCCTAATGCCCCCTCAACTTCATCTTGCTGGGGACTATAACAATGGAGCACACACGCAAAACCCACCACCTACACCCGGTCGTCGGCCTGGGTCTGGCGCTGTTGATCGGCCAACCTGCGGCCCAGGCAATCGAACTGTATGCCGACGACGACACCACCGTCACCGGCAACTTTCTCGCGGTGTACGGGATGTTCAACAGCCGCAAGAACTACGAGGGCAGCCCGGGCGGTTCGACCTGGCGTGAAGGCTTTATCAAATATGGCGTGAGCATCGACCAGCGCCTGGGCGACCTGGGCAGTGTGTACGGCACCACCAATCTGGTGAGTTCGGGTACCTGGGGCGATGGCGATGCTTCCCGCGTGACCGACGGCAGCGAGCGCACCACCAAGTTCGAGGAAGCCTTTGCTGGCTGGCGCTCGGGCGATCTGTTGCCCGCGTTGGGCAAGGATGGCCTGGACCTGTCGTACGGGCGCCAGGTCATCACCGTGGGCGATGGTTTTATCATCAATGACGACGGCCCGAACCTGGGCAATGGCGTGGCCGATGGTGAGTTCGATCGCGGTGGCGCCTATTACATCGCGGCGCGGCATGCCTTCGACAAGGCAGCGGTGGTGCGCCTGGGCGGCAAGGACGGCCTGCATGGCAGCCTGATGTGGATCGAGTCCGACAACCGCGCCCAGGCCCTGACCGAAATGGCCATCGGCACCCTGGAATACAGCGCCGCACCGGGCACCCTGGGCCTGACGTACCTGCATGGCATTGATGTCGACGAACGCTATGCCAGTGACGTGCAAAAGCAACGCAAGGGCATGAACCTCTACAGCCTGCGCGGCAGCGGGAATGCCGGGATCGACAATGCGCACTTCTCGTTCGAATACGCCTGGCAGGACAAGGATCCAGGGCCGGAAAAAGCCTGGTACGCCGAAGCCGGCTATACCTTTGCCGACCTGCCCTGGTCGCCGGACCTGACCTACCGTTATGCGCGCTATTCGAAGAACTGGGATGCACTGTTTGCCGGTTTCAACCGGGGCTTTGGCACCTGGGTCCAGGGCGAAGTGGCGGGCAACTACTCCGGCCCCTACAACACCAACACTTCGGTGCAACATGTGGCACTCAAGGTCAAACCGCTGGACAACCTGGCCCTCGGCGCGCTGTTCTTCGACTACACGACCGTGAGCAAACGCAACATGCTCGACCTCGATGGCCGTGAGCTGGACCTGTATGCCGAATGGGCGGTGAATGACCACCTGATCATCACGCCGTTGATTGGCCTGTACCAACCGGACAAGGACCAGGACACCGGCGGCAACCAGGTCGGCGGCAATGGCACCAATGTGTACAGCCAGTTGGTGGTCGCTGTGCCGTTCTGAGCTATGGATACTTACCGCCATCCCAATGTGGGAGCGGGCTTGCTCGCTCCCACAGGGGCGCTCTGCGCCCTCATGGCAGCCACAGACATACGCCCCGGCAGGCACAGTCAAGCCGTGACCTTGCGCGTTGGTTAGCCTCAGGCTTTCCTTTTTGATCAGGAACACCCCATGAGCGATATCGCGCTGCTGCCCCAGGTCGAAGCCTTCTTGCGTCGAGACCATGGCCTGTTCATCGACGGCCACTACGTCCCCAGCCAGTCCAGCCAGACCCTGGAGGTAATCAACCCCGCCACCGGCAAGGTCATCGCGACGGTGATCGATGCGCAAGCGGCTGATATTGAGCTGGCCGTGGCGTCTGCCCGGCACGGCTTCAAACAGTGGTCACAAACCGCCCCGGCGGTACGTGGCAATGTGCTGCTGAAACTGGCTGACCTGCTGGAGCAAAACCGCGAGGAACTGGCGCAGATCGAGACCTGCCAGTCGGGCAAGATCATCCAGATTTCCCGCGCCTTTGAAGTGGACCAGGCCGCGCATTTCCTGCGCTATTACGCGGGCTGGGCAACCAAGATCAGCGGCCAGACCCTCACCCCGTCGCTGCCCTCGTTTGCCGGCGAGCGCTACACCGCCTTCACCCTGCGCGAACCGGTCGGCGTGGTGGTCGGCATCGTGCCGTGGAATTTCTCCACCATGATTGCCATCTGGAAACTCGCCTCGGCCCTGGTGACCGGTTGCAGCATCATCATCAAACCCAGCGAATTCACGCCGCTGACCCTGCTGCGCATTGCCGAACTGGCGGTGCAAGCCGGCCTGCCCGCCGGTGTGCTGAACGTGCTGACCGGCGGTGGCCAGGTGGGCAAGGGGCTGATCGAACACCCCGGCACCGACAAGGTGTCGTTCACCGGTTCGGTGCCCACCGGCATTGCGGTCGGCCGCGCGGCCATGGGCGCCGGCCTGACGCGGGCGACTCTGGAGCTGGGTGGCAAAAACGCGGCGGCGTTCCTACGCGATGTGCCGCTGGAAACCGCCGTCAACGGCATTATCGAGGCCGGGTTCCTGCACTCGGGGCAGATCTGTGCGGCGGCCGAGCGTTTCTTTGTCCACCGCTCGCAAATCAACCCAGTCATGGAGGCCCTGGCCCAGCGTTTGAGCGCACTGAATATCGGCTCGCCGCTGGATGAGCGCACCGAATTCGGCCCGGTCACCCATCGCCAACACCAAGCGAAGCTGGAAGGTTTTTTTGCCACCGCCCGCGCCGAAAACAACACGATTATCTACGGCGGCCAACCGATGGATCGACCCGGTTGCTACGTCGAGCCCACGGTGATCCTCGCCAACAGCATCAACGATACGCTGCTCACCGAAGAAACCTTCGGCCCCATCGCCACGTTCCTGCCCTACGACGACGAGGACGAGTTGCTGGCACTGATGAACCACACTGCCGGCGGCCTCAGCGCCAGCCTGTGGACCAACGACTTGGGCAAGGCCCTGCGTATGGTCCCGGCCATCAACGCCGGCACGGTGTGGGTCAACATGCACACCCTGCTCGACCCGGCCGTACCATTCGGTGGCAACAAATCCTCGGGAATTGGCCGCGAGTTTGGCAATGCGTTTATCGAGGACTACACCGAACTCAAGTCGGTCATGATGCGTTATTGATTACCCTGGGATCAGCGCCTCCGCCTCGATCTCGATCAACCACTCGGGCAGCGACAAACCGCTGACGATGATCCATGACGACGGCGGCGGGTTGCGCGGAAAACGCTCGCGCAAAGCGGCGGCGATGGGTTCCTGCTGATCGCGGGCGGACTCGACGATGTACAGGCGCAGCATAATCACATGGGACAGATCGCCCTCGACCGCCGCCAGGACTTTTTCGATATTGTCCAGGGCCGTGGCGGTCTGCTCGGCGATGCCTGGGCCGACGGTGCGCTCATCAGCGTCCACGCCGACCTGACCAGACAAGAGAATACGCCGCCCCTCACGCACTTCCATGGCCTGGCTGAAACCGTATTGCAGGGAGTTGAAGACTGTCGGGGGATTGATGGTTCTTCGTTGCATGACGACTCCTTGTTGTCTGTAGGAAACAAGGCTACCTCAACGGTTTTTCCGGCTCTTGGAGAAGTTGCATATTTCAACATCTGGAAACAGAACGCCTTGCAATCAACCTCTCCCCTGCCTATATTCGCGCCAGGCGCCCTCTACGCCACCTTCCGCGGAAAGGGCTGCGCCCAGGACATGACTGCATACCCCATCACTACGACTCCCAACCTTAAAGCGGACAAGGTTTGTGCAAGGAGATCGTATGTCGCAACGCCCCGCCTCACCGGCCACTGACGGTCGTATCAACCTTGAGCAGCAGCGCAAGCGCGCCAAGGAGCTTTTGCAGCGTATGAAACAAGGCACGGCGCCCGCTGAACTGGCGCAGGTTGCCAACCTGCCACCGACCCTTTCCGATGCTCAATGGCTGGTTGCCCGGCAGTTGGGTTTCAGCAGTTGGCCCAAGCTCAAGGCCCATGTGGACGCCGTGGATTTTGCCGCCAACCACCCAGGTTTCGAGGCCAGCGATGAAGCGCGCACCACCCATTGGCGCTGCGGCAATGATATTGCCCACAGCCTTGGTGTGGCGGGGTTCAAGGGACGGTTTCGGATGCTCACGGATCCGCTGTGCATGGGCCCGGTCCAGGCCTTGCCGGGCGAGGCCTACCGGGCAACACGGGCGCGGTTCATCAGCCAGGCGTTTGCCCTAGACCTGGCAGATGCCGCACGCCGCCTGGACGACGAATACCAGCATCTTGAGGAACTGGGCAGTGCCGATCACAGCGTGCTGTGGTGCGAGGCCGATGCCTATGACCAGTTGTTTTTGATCCGTGCGCTGGCCGGGCTTGAGCCCGTGCCCACCAGGCTGGAACTGATCGAAGTCGACCGCATCCCCGGCGTGCAACGCTTTATCGGCATCGGCCAATTGGCGCCACCGGTATTGGCTTGGCTGTGGCCACAACGGCGACCTGTCGATGAAGCCATGCGCCAACTGGCTCGGCAAGCATGGGCCGCCTATTGCAACAGTTCGCCAGTGAATCTGGCGCAACTGGCCCACGCCACTCATCCCTGCCTGCCCTTGCTGGCCCCGGCATTGCGCCGGCAGTTACAGGAGCTACCAGGCGCTCGCGATGGCCTGTCGCTGACCGAGCGCCTGGCCCTGCAGTATCTCGCCGAGGTCGGCCCCACTGCGTTTGCCCGGGTGTTCGCCGAGTTGATGGCCAAGCGTGAGCCCCTGCCCTTTCTCGGCGACATGATGTTTCATGCCCTGCTGCGTCCCTTGATCGACGGAGCCGATCCATTGCTGACGGAGTCCGAGGCTGATCTGCCATGGCCCGGCCGCACATTGACCCTGACACCGCTGGGCGCCAGGGTGTTGCAAGGCCGCGCGTACTGGCCAGACCATGCAAGCCACACACGTTGGGTCGGTGGCGTGCAGATCATGCCCGGCCTGCCTCACTGGACGCTGGATGACGAGGGCGAACCACTCTGGCGGGCATGACTGCCTTGGCTGAGCATCTGCAATGTGTAGCGCAACGATGCCGGCAACATCGGGCCGTGGCCCAATCCGGCAAAGGTCTGCTGGCGTACCTGCAAGCCATGGACCTGTTGCAGGCTGCCCACTAGCGTCTTGAACGCCGTGTCGCTGGCCTCTTTGGACGGCGACACACTGGCCGGGCTGGCCGGTTCCAGGTCGCCACGCATCAGCAGCAAGCGCGGCCGGCTGCCGTTCAAGCGTTGTGCCAGAGCTTGAGACTCGGCGCTCACAACGCCTTGATTCCACCACAACGAAGGACTCGCGGCGGCGTAGTCATCGAAGGCTTGCGGGCGCGTCAGCAAGGCATGCAGCACCAGCAGGCCGCCATAGGAGTGGCCCCATAGCAATTGCCGCTGCGGGGTGATACCCAGACGCTGATTGACCTGCGGGCGGATATTTCCGCTCAGCAAATCCAAAAATACATCCGCACCGCCACTGGGCACCGCAGTCAACGGATCCCGTTGCTCCACGGCACTGCCGACCCTTGGCGTGTAGTCGAAGGTGCGTGCATTGCGCTCGATGCGCAGCGGCGTGGCATAACCCACGGCGACCAACACCGGCGGTGACGCACTCTGCGCCAATTGATTCAAACCCTGGCTGTCCAGCGCGGCCATCGCGGCGTTGCCATCGAGCAGGTACGCCACCGGGCTGGCGTCACTCACCGCAGGCGGCTGCCCCAGCCAGATCCGGTAATGGCGAGCGCCATCCGCCGACTCCAGCTCCAGGGTGCTGAACCTGTAGGCACTGGCCTCACGCAACACCGGCGCATCCATCAACTGATCAGGTGCAGGTTTGGCGACGGCAGCCTGGGCCATCAGCAACAGCGCCAGGCTGATCAGGCGCCCCATCAGAAGGACGCCGTGAGGCTGGTGTACAAGGTACGACCGGACTGGTTATAGGTCGCGGCGCCTGCCCCTTCGATATTCGCTACACCCTGGGCATTGCCTTCGCGCCACAGGCGTTTGTCGAACAGGTTGTCGACGCCGGCCGTCAGGCTCAGGTTCTGGGTGAAGGCGTACGTACCGCTGACCCCGGCAATAGCATACGGCGATAGCTGGTTGTTGCCCGATCCCGTCACGCGCTCGCCGTGGTAGTCGTATTTTTTCGGGGTTTGCTTGCCGTACCAGGCCACGCTCATTTGTAGGGACAGGTCATCGCTGGCCTGCCAGTCGAGCATCGAGTTCAAGGTGTACTTGGGCGCGACGGACAGCACATCGCCGGTCTGCTTGTTTTTCGATTGCAGCATGTAGGTGAAGTTGTTGGTCCAGTTCAACTGCTCGGTCAACGGCAGGGCCAGGGTGCCTTCCAGCCCTTCGACCAGGGCCTTGGGCACGTTTTCCCACTGGAAGATACTCGCGTTGGCCGTGGTGCCGGTGCCGCCGCTGGCGCTGCCGACCGGAGTCAGGCCCGACTCGATCTTGTTTTTGTAATCGTTACGGAAGTACGTCAGGCCCGCCACAACCCCGTCATTGCGGTACTCGATCCCCAATTCCTTGTTGACGCTGGTTTCGGCATCCAGGTCGGCATTGCCTTGCAGGTAGCAACTGGTGGTCTGCCCGTAGCAACCCTGGCCATTGCTGTACAGCAAGTAGTTGGGGTTGAGCTGGTAGAGGTTGGGCGCCTTGTAGGAACGGGCGATCCCGGCTTTCAGGGTCAGGGTGTCGGTGAGCACTTGGGACAGGTTCAGCGACGGGCTCCAGTTGTCACCCACCACGTCGTGGTGGTCCATGCGCAGGCCCGGGGTCAGGCGTGTGCCAGGGCGCAGTTCGATATTGTCCTCGACGAACACCGAGAAGATCCGCGCCGAGGACGAGCTGCTGCGGTTGCTCCCGGCCAGCCCAGGCACGCTGCCCCCGGCGGTGGTGGTTTGCACGTTGGAGCTGGGGTCATCCAGTTGCTGCTCGACCCATTCGGTGCCCACGGTCAGCACCTGGTCCACCCCGGCATGCAAGGGCAGGCTGACTTCACCGTGGGCGGTCAGGTCACGCAATACGCTGGTATTGAAGTCGCGGCTGGAGAAGATCCCTTCGGTGCCACCCGCCAGGCCCTCGCTGATCCGGCTGTTGCGGGTCTTCTCGTATTGCAGGTAGGCCAGGCTGGTGCCCAGGTCCCAGTCGCCGCGATGGGTCACGGCGTAGGTCTCGCGGTACATCACATTGGTCTCGTGGCCGAGCAGTTTTTTCACGTTGGCGTTGCTGTTGGTGTTCTGGGTGTCACCGGTGTAGATGTTGCCCTGGCGGCTGAAACCGGCTTCCAGGTCCAAGGTCTGCTCAGGCGTCATCTTCCAGCTCAACAGGCCGTTGACGTCCTTGTTGCGCACCCCTTCGCGCCCCGCCGGCAAGGTGCCGACCTGGTTACCGGTACGTTTGGACTCATGACCGCTGTTGATATCGGCGTCGTCGGCATTGGTTTTCGCCACGTTGCCGTACACCCGGTAGCTGAGGGTGTCGGTGAGCGGGCCGTTCAGGCCGAAGTTCATGCGCTCGGTCTCGCCTTCGGCGCTGTGCTGGGCGAAGTTGTGGTAGATCGTCGCCGAACCGTGGGTCTCGGTACCGGGTTGTTTGGTGATGATGTTCACCACGCCACCGGCGGCGCCGTTGCCATAGCGGGCGGCAGCCGGGCCACGGATGACCTCGATCCGCTCGACCTGGTCGGCGGGCACCCAGTTGCTGTCGCCACGGCTGTCACGCTCGCCGCGCCAGCCATAGCGCACGGAGTTACGGCTGCCCACCGGCTTGCCATCAACCAGGATCAGGGTGTTTTCCGGGCCCATGCCACGGATATCGATCTGTCGGTTGTTGCCGCGCTGACCGCTGCTGGAATTGCCCGTGAGGTTGACGCCGGGCATGGTGCGGATGATGTCCGACAGATCGTTGGCCGGCGGGCGTTTCTTGATGTCTTCGGCGGTGATGATCGACACGCCGGGCGCCTGCTTTATCTCTTCCTGCGCCGTGCCCAGGACGGTCTGGGTTTGCAGCTCAAGACGCGCAGGGGCCTCGGGCTCGGCGGCAAAGCTGCTGGCGGGCAGCAGGCTGCAAATACTCAGGGCAAGCAGGGACAGGGGCGGCAGGCGGTGCATGCGGGGATCTCCGAAACGTCAAGCCCACCGATAGCGGTAGGCCAGCAAAGATCGCAGATGATAATCAGATGCAATTGCGAGTAAAGAACATTAACTTTCTAAACATTTGCCCCAGCCACTCGCAGGTGCATGCGCAGACCTTGCCCGCCCTGGCTGGCCCATAACTGGCCGCCCTGCAATTGGATGGCGCGTCGGGCAATGCTCAAGCCCAGGCCAAACCCGTTACCGGGCGTACCGTCCAGGCGCAGGTAGGGTTCAAAGATCCGCTCCAGGTCGGCCTCGGCAACGCCGGCGCCCTGATCCTCGATGGTCAGCAACCACGTCTCGCCTTCACGTGCCCCGCTCAAGCGAATGACACCGCCTGGGGGGGAATGGCGGATTGCATTGCGCAGGATGTTCTCCAGGGCCTGGGCGAAACTGTTGAGGTGAACCCTGACTTCGCACTCCTCACCGACCTCGCACACCAACGCCTGCAATGGCCAGTCCGTCTCGAAATGCGCGTCCTGCACCAGCGCCTCCCACACCGAGGCCACTCGTACATCTTCGGCCTGCAATTGCGGCCGTTCAGTATCCAGCCAGGCCAGGTTGAGGGAATCATCCACCAGGCGCCGCATCTCCTCGACCTCACGCGCCAGCCGCTGTTCCAACTGCTGGCGCGCCAGGCCGCTTTCGCTGGCGATTTTCAAGCGGGCCAAGGGCGTGCGGATTTCATGGGACAAGGTGCGCAACAATTGGCGTTGCTGTTGCAGGCTTTGCCGCAGGCGCTCGGCCATGTGTTCGTAGGCACGCGCCAACTCGCCCAACTCGTCGCCGCGACGGGTTACGGCACTGCTGGCCAGCGGCGCCAGGTCACCGCCACTCAGGGCGTTCGCACGCTCGCGCAATTCGTTCAAAGGCACCACCAGGTGGCGATACAGCAACAGGCCCAGGCCCAAGGCCAAAACCACCGGCACCACACCGTGGGTAAACAGATGCGTCCACGGCGTCAGCCCCGGTGGCAGCAAGCGCTCGGGCAACTGCATGACCAAGCGGCCACGCTCCGGGTGTTGAGGGAAGGCGATGCTGACATAGGGCAGCTCATCCTCCAGGCGTTTGCTCATGGGCCAACTGGGCTTGCGCATAAAGGTCAGGTGGCTGACCTCAGCCGCCGTCAGCGGTTGTGTGCCAAGGCTTTGCAGGAACGGATCGAGCACGCCGACCCAGGTCTGCTCGCGTTGCTGCAGGGTCTGGCGCCATTGCTCCACGGCCTTGGCGTCACCGGTTGCGGCCACCTCTTCGGCCTGCGCGGCATAGGCGGTCAGGGCCGCGCGGTCAGGCTCTGCAAGAAAATAAGTACTGCGCTCGACCTGCAAGCCCCAGCCCCAGACCAACCAGACCAGCAGCAAGCAGAAACACACTTGCAACAGCGCCATTTTCCATAGCAGTGGATGCCGACGCTGCATCAGCCCAAGCCTTCACACAGCAGCACATACCCCTGATGACGCACCGCCTCGATGCGCACGCCCTGCAAATCAATTGCCGCCAGCTTGCGGCGCACATTGCACACATGCACATCCAGGCCACGATCCAGACGCGTATAGACGCGATGCAACACATGCTGGTACAGGAACGCCTTGGACAAGGGTTCGCCGACGTGCTCATGCAGGGTGGACAGCAAGCGGAACTCCGAAGCGGTCAGGCCTGCCGGGCAGCCGTTGAATAGAACATCACGGGCATTTACATCCAGGTCCAGCCATAGCGGCCTAGAGACAGGTGTACCGCGATCAAGCGCCACACGCCGCAGCAACGCGTCGATACGCACATCCAACTCGGCGAGGCTGAAGGGCTTGGGCAAATAGTCATCCGCGCCCTGGCTGAAACCGATGATGCGGTCCTGCTCGGCGCCCAGTGCCGACATCAGAATCACTGGTGTGCCCCGTTCGTTGCGCAAGCGCGCCAGCACATTCAGGCCGTTTTCGTTGGGCAGCATGATATCCAGCAGGATCAGCTCTACCGCTGGGTCCAGCGCCATGCTCAAGCCTTCATCACCGCGATGCGCGCTGCTCAAGGCGAAACCGCGTCGGCTCAAATGGGTACAAAGATGGGCGCACAGCTCGACGTCATCCTCGATGACCAGGATGCGCGCGGAAGAAGATGACATAGGCAGTGGATGATAACTGTTCACAATTAGGCCAGTTTCTCACTCGGAGAAACATTGCGCAACGAACGTCGCGTGTTGTGATGTTCAAGTGCGGATTATCAATATTTTAAAGAAACTGAATGCGTTGAACCTGGGCTTTTTCAGGCAAACACGAACAATCAAGCTATCTCCTCGTTAGGTCACATACCGGATGCAGGAGAATCACCATGTCGAAAACCACCGTCAGCCAATTCATGCACACCCTCCATCAACGCCTCACAGAGTTATGGGAAACCTGTGCCCGCGCCGGGGGCGCACGGCCATGACCCGCTTGCTGCTGGGCGCTGCGATGCTGGCACTGCTTATCGGGTGCAGCACCGTCAAACAGCCCGAGCTGGGCGTCGCAGTCCAAAGCTCCGGGCAGATCTGGAATGCCGTGGCGCATTACAGCGGCCGCACGTTTCTATCGGGGCCACGCTGGACCGGCACCCAGGGCCCGCAACTGACGGCAGTTGACCAGAATGGCCAGCACAGCGCCTATCCAAACAGTGCCTGGAACAACTGGGCGCCAGGATTGGATGCAACCAATGCCTTTGTGAACATCAATGCCTTGCGCCTGGAAGGCGACAAACTGTGGGTGGTGGATACCGGCTCGCCCGAGTTCGGCGGCAACCCCGTCAGCCAGGGCGCAAAGCTGGTGTGTATCGATCTGCCTACAAACAAGGTGGTTCGGACCTACTTCTTCGGGGCGGACATCGCCACAGCCGGCAGTTATGTGGATGACGTGCGCTTCAGCGCCGGCATGGCTTTGCTCACCGATGCGGGAAATGCCGGCATTATTGTGGTGGACCTGAAGACCGGCGCTGCCCGGCGTGTATTGAACCAACATGCATCGGTGGTCGCCCGGCCTGACCGGGACTTGATCCTCAGCAACCAGGTGGTCAAGGCTCCCGATGGTGCCCCCCTGCGCGTCAACGCCGATCCGCTGGAAGTCAGCATTGATGGCATCTGGCTGTATTACGGCCCGCTGCAAGGTCCCTGGTCCAAGGTGCGTATCCAAGACCTTGCCAACCCGGCACTGAGCCCGGAACAACTGGCCGCGCGGGTTGAGTTCTTTGCCGATATCCCCGCAACCGGTGGCTCGGTCATGGACGCACAGGGCAACCTGTACTTTTCCGACCTGGCCCATGATGCCATTCGCGTACGCCGCACTGACGGGCAGATCGAAACCCTGATCGTGGACGAGCGATTGCATTGGGTTGACGCGCCGTTCCTGGACAAGGACGGAGTGCTGTGGCTGCCTACCCCACAAATGGACCGCGTTGCGCTGTTCAACAAGGGCAAATCCCTGGTGCAGTGGCCAGTGGGGGTTTATCGCTTATCGACACATCGCTGATCAGCGCGCACGCAAATTGCTTGGCGCTTTCACATCCCTTTCACAGTCGGGCGCCTAGGGTGATCCCAGCTCCTAGTGAAAACCTTTAAGCCCGCACTCCCCATCGCGGGCTTTTCTTTGTCTGTGATTTGGCTGGCAACGAGTTGCATACTCCTTGCCAGCCCAGTGGAGTGATATCTAATCGCCTCAGCCCACCTCAGAACTTGAACACATACGTCGTAATCAAGCGTGTCTCCGTATAATCCGGCCCCGCCGCGCTGCCGTTGCCATAACGGGTCTTGACGTCGTAACGGCGCCACTCCAACCCCAGGTTCTTGAAGGTCCCGGCCTGCACCACATAGCCAAGGGCCAGCCAGCGTTCGCTTTCCACGTTCTGGTCCAGGGCGTTGTTGCCACGGTCGATGCCTGTCCCGCGGAAGTAGCGCGTCTTGAACTTCAACCCCGGGACGCCCATCGCTGCGAAGTTGTAGTCATAACTCACTGACCAGGAGCTCTCATTGGGCTTGACGTAAGACACCACGGACCAGTTCACCAGGTACGGCTGGGGTGCATAGCCGTTGATGGTGGGGAAACCACTGTCACCGAGCATGCGCTGGTAGGCGACGCCAAAAGTATGGCCGCCCTTTTTCAAGGCGGTCATCAGGCCATAGGAGCGGTTATCGATGTTTCCGTACAACGCCTTGCCATCTTCGCGGTTATCGAAATAACGCAGGTCGCTTTTCAAGGCATAGCCGCCACCCAGGTCGAGGTCATGGCTCAGGCCGAAGTATTGCTGCTGGTAGATATCTTCCAACTGACCGTAGAAATACGTCGCCGATAACTGTGGGGTCAGTGCATAAGTGGCACCGGCAAAGTTCAGGCCGGCGCTGCGGTGTTTTATATCCGGGCCATTAAACAGGTACATTTTTTCGCGGTCGGATGATTCCCGTGAACTGATCTGGTTGAAACGCCCGGCGGTCAATGTCCACTTATCAATGTCCTTGGACTCGATACTGACCCCATTAAATGTGGTCACCAATTGCCGGGTATCGTCGTAATACGCCACCGGCAAGGTCGGGCGGTGCTCGCCCAACTTCAATTCGGTTTTCGAATAGCGAACTTTCGCCGCGAACGCCGCCCGGCCGTAGTCCTGCACCGGTTCGCCACGGCTGTCGTCGTACGGGATCACCGAGTCCGGCCCACGCCCGCCACCGCCGTCCAGGCGGTACGCATACTGTCCGTAGAGATCGAGGGCGAACTGCATAGGGCCTTCGGTGTAGCCTGAGGCGGCCTTGAAGTCGAAACCCTGGGTCCAACTGCCGACCCGGGACTTGGGTGCATCCGTCTGGTGAAAGTCCCGGTCCAGGTAAAAGTTGCGCAGGCCCAGGCTGATTTGACGGTCGTTGATAAAGTCGGCGTGGGCAAATAGCGGCGTCAGGCAGCCCAGCAGGCCGACGAACACGCAGTCGCGGGCCATTCTATTTTCAAGAGGCATCGGTGGTTCCTTTATATGCGCGCAAAACATTTGAGTGGGGCAGATAACTAATGGGCAGTTAATCCGCAGTCTTGTTTTTATAACCACTTGCTGCAAAAAGACGCATGCGTGCGGAGCACGCTTATTGTTGTTTTAGAGAACCGGACAAGTTAGTTGGCAACGATCAAGAAGCGGCCTTCGATGCGTCCCCCAGGCGATGATAGGCACGGTTGAAATACACCAGGCCTTCCTGGCTTTCGCCATTGCAGATACCCAGCACCTCACAGTAGAAAATCGTATGGGAGCCCACCTCATGGGCCTGGGCGATGCGGCAATCGAAACTCACCAGCGACTCCTGCAAAATCGGCGCGCCACTTTCCAGGGTCACCCACTGGGCACAGGCAAAACGCTGCTCGGTGTTCATGTCACGGTTGGCAAACACCCCGGAAATCGCCTGGTGATCGGCGGTCAGTACGTTGACACTCAACACACCGTTGCTCTTGAAGTTGATATTGGACGTCGACGCCCGGTTCATGCACACCAGCAGGGTCGGCGGCTGATCCGTCACGCTGCATACCGCTGAGGCCGTAAAGCCGAAGCGCCCGGCTGCGCCATCGGTGGCGATCACCGAGACGGCGCCGCCGAGCAATGCCATTGCATTGCGAAAACCTGTTGTATCTACCATGGTCTTGCCCTCCGCCAATTCAGATGTCCAGCACCAGTTTTTTCGATTTGGCCCGCGAGCAACACACCAGGATCTGGTCATTGGCGGCCTTTTCGTCGTCGGTGAGGTAGACATCCCGATGGTCGGGCTCACCTTCCAGCACATCGCACAGACACGTCCCGCACACCCCCTGCTCGCAGGAGATTTCAATCTTGATACCGACACTGGCCAGGGCGTCGAGAATGCTTTGGCCTTCTTGCACCTGCACCTGCTTGCCGCTGCGCGCGGCGACCACTTCAAAGCCCTGGCCGCTGCTGTCGACCTCGACCTGGAAGTACTCACGATGGATATGGTCCTGGGCATGACCGGCCTTGGCCGCCTCACTGATGACCCAATCCATGAAGCCGGCCGGCCCACAGACGTAGACATGGACCCCAGCGCCGGGCACTCCGAGCACCGCTTGCAGGTCAAGGCGTTGACCCTGGTCTTCGTCATCGAAATGGGTGTGTACCCGCGACGCGAATGACGCGTGCTGCAGCTCATCGATAAAACCGCAGAGGCTGCGCGACCGCGCGCAATAGTGCAGCTGGAACTCCCGCCCCTGGGCCTGCAAGGCATACGCCATGGCCACCATGGGCGTGATGCCGATACCACCGCCGATCAGGATCGAGCGTTGCGCATCGGCCGCCAGGGGAAACAGGTTGCGCGGTGCGCTGATCTGCACCACTTGGCCTTCGAGCAGTTGCTCGTGTACCGCCAGGGAGCCGCCGCGCGAGCCCGGATCTTTCAACACGCCCAGGCGATAGACCCGGGAATTGGCCGGGTCGCCACACAGCGAGTACTGGCGGACCAGGCCCGCTTGCAGGTGAATGTCCACATGGGCCCCGGCCTCGAAGGCCGGCAACGCCTGGCCATCAGGGTCGGCCAGGTCGAGGACCACCACCCCCTGGCCCTGTTCCTGGCGTTTTTGCACCACCACTTTCAATAATGTTTGCACGCTCATATCGGCTCGTTCCGCTGGTTATTATTGGCCAAGGCCGATCACGGTCGGCCCGTTGTCGCATCAGCGCATGAATAGCCCGCCGTTGACGTCCCAGGTCGCTCCGGTGACGAAATAGGCATCCTGTTCCGCCAGTTGCACCACCAGGCGACCGATGTAATCGGCACTGCCCAGGCGCTTGACCGGGATCGCTTCGAGCAGTTGCTCCATGCGCTCGGGCGCGACCACGGCATGCACTGCCGGCGAGTCGATCGGCCCCGGGGCGATGGCATTGACCGTCACCCCGCGTGCCGCCAGTTCCTTGGCGAAGATCTTGGTCAGGGTGATGATCGCGCCCTTGGATGCCGCGTAATGCCCACCGGTAGCAGTCCCACCGTTCTGCCCGGCCAGGGACGCCATGTTGATGATCCGCCCATAGCCCTGGTCAGCCAGGTAAGCCCCCAATACCTGGCAACCGACAAAGGTGCCGCGCTGGTTGATGTTGGTGACCCGCTCGAACTCCTCGGGGCTGATCTGCATCAACGGCGTTGCCAGGGTCATGGCCGCATTGTTGACCAACACATGCAGGGCGCCGAAACGCTCTAGGGTCGCCGCCAGTGCCTGCTCGAAATCGGCCTTGCAGCCCACGTCCAGACGTAGCGCCAACACGCGCTCGCCGCTCGGGTCCAGGCGCCGGGCGCTGGCGTTTGCCGCCGCCAGGGAAAGGTCGCTGAGCACCACCGCGTACCCCGCCGCGTACAACTGGGCGGCGATGGCGTACCCCAGGCCCTGGGCAGCGCCCGTCACTAAGGCTATGTGTGTCATGCCGGCGCCCTCACAGGATGTAACCGATACCGGCGAGGGTGTCGGTGGAGTTGATCAGGTGGATCAGCTTGCGCTGGATCTTGAAACTGTCGCCGTCACGCAGCAGCTCGAACGTGATATCGGCGGTGTAGTGCTTGAGCACGTCCTTGCGGCATTCACGCAGGTTCTGTGCGCAGCGCACGGTGACGGTTTTGCCGTCATCGGCGAGCAGGCGAAACCGTGACAGCGTGCGCACGGTGCGCGCCCGTGGCGTGGTGGAAATCGACTCGCCGCTGGTCAGGCGTGTGACCCGCAACTGGCGCATGTGATGGTCGTCATAGGCATAGTTGAGGGTGTTCTCAAAGTCGGTTTCCAGCGGGTCGATGGGGATGATGTAGGTCGCATCCTGGGTCCAGAGCGCCAGCCATGATTCAAACTCACCGTGATCGAGCATGTCCGCTTCTTGCCAGATAAAGGCGCTGGCCTGGTTGAGCAGTTGTAGGTTGATCATCACTGGGTCTCCTGGGCCGACATCATTTTTTTCCACTGCTGATAGCCGGCGCGCATGCCGGTTTCGGCACTGACATCACTGACCAGGCCATCGTTGCTGGCCTGCTCGCCCGCCAGGCCGCGATTGAGCATGACCCACAGGTCGGTGCCGGCACTGGCGCCCTTCTGCACCCGCTCCCACGCCTCGGAGTCGTCTGGCGTGCCAAAGCCCATCGGCCCCTGGAAGTGCTCATGCAGGCGCAAGCGGTAGCGGTTGGCGACCGCCGGGCCGCCGTCCATGGTGATCACTGCGTGGTGGATCTCGGTCTCGTCCACGGCAATCGGTTGCAGCACCCGGAAGAACGCCATTGAGCACGCGATGTTGGGGAACAGATTGAGGTTGAACCCCGAGCCGCCCACGGCGCGGACGATGCGCCGCACTGCTTTCTCGTCATGCCCTTCTTCGCGCAGTTGCCCGGCCAGTTCTTCGAAACGCGCCGGGATCGGCAACTCAAGGTTGGCTTCCAGGTCGATCAGGTCGGGGATCATCACCATCACGCTATGACCGTTGCCCAGGTCCTCGACATAACCGCTGCCGCCGACAAAATTGAGCATCTCTTCGGTCTGCTTATCCACCGACGACAGGAACGACTTGTGCACCAACGGGAAGTGGTAGGCGTCGGTGGTGTTTTCCAGCTGGATTTTCCAGTTGCCGGGGAAGCGGAAGCGGTGTTCTCCGGCGACCTTGATCGGGTAGCCACCGCCTTGTTTCATAAACAGATCCATCCATTTTTTCGCCGCACCGAGAAAGTCTTCCAACGGCTCGATGGCGTCGTTGAAAGTGGCGAAAATCATCCCCGCGTATTGCTCGACCCGCAGGCTCACCAAGGGGTGCTCACCCTTGTCCAGCATGTCGGCGTAACTCTCCGGATGAGGCACGCCACGCAGCGAACCGTCGAGGGCGTAGCTCCAGCCGTGGTAGGGACAGACGAAGCTGTTGGTCTTGCCCTTCTTGTGCTCGCACACCGTCGCGGCGCGGTGGCGGCAACGGTTGAGCAGCACATGGATCGCCTGCTTGCGGTCACGCACCACAATCACCGGCTGCTTGCCGACGTAGGTGGTCTTGTAGCTGCCCGCATCGGGAATTTCACTGACGTGGCCGACCCAGATCCAGGTCTTGTAGAAAATCTTCTCCAGCTCCTGGTCGAAGACTTGCGCATCGGTGTACAGCGACGTGTGCACCCGGTCCGGCAGGACGCGTTCGGACGGGCAACTTTCAAGGTTCACTGCTTGAATCAGGTTATTCACGATGTCTCCTCGTCGACCCGCCGGGCCGACTCACTTGAATGCGGGTTTCACTCACCCGGCTTATGGGGCACCGGCAACCGGGCACTGTGGTTCCACAGGCTCACGGGGCGGCTGAACAGGTTCTCGGTCTGGAAATGGGCGATCCGCCACTGGCCGTCCTCACACTCGAAGGTCACGCTCAGCCGTGCACTGTTCAAATGGGACGCGCCACTGGCAAAGGTCGAGGTCTGCAACATCACCCAGGCACCGCCGGCCTGCAGGCCCCGGACCTCAATCTGTTCGCTGGTCAGGAAGTGCACGTTGAGGGCAAAGTGCGCGGGCTCGACCATGTAGGTGGCAAACATCCCGCGAATGGCCGCACGCCCGTGATAGCCACCAAAGGCCTCCTGGTACTTGCTGCCCTTGCCTTCCCAGATCGCGTTGGGGGTGAACAGGCCGGCCAGTTCGTCCAGGGGCGAGTGGGCGCCCAGGTCGTCGCACAGCTGCATGTAACGGTTCATGCAGGCACGGATGGCGCTGGCACTTTCCAGGGCGTCCAGGCGTTGTTCCAGGGCTTGGAGTGGGTCGTTCATGGCCGGGCCTCAGCGCTGGATAATCAGTTCGCGGCCGGTACGGGCCTCGACCTTGCAGTACTTCCACAGCTTGTAGGTGCCGTCCCCCACCGGGGTGCTGCGAAACAGGTTGCAAGCCGCATGCACGCTGGCGATATCCGGCACGTCCGCCAGCAGGTAGGTGGTCCAGGGGTAGCCGGCGGACGGGCCGACCATGCTCTGGTCGTCATCCATGTTGCCGAACACCTTGACGCCCGGCAGGTCATGGATGCCATTCCACATCTGGCTGAACGCCGCCCAGACTTGCAGTTGTTCGTCCCGCGGCGCGTCGAAGAAATTCTGGTTGATGCCCATGCAAAACAGCACGCGCAAGGCTTTGGTATCGCTCATTGCAGTCACCTTTTTTCTTGAGAATTGAACGTCACAGGTAGCCGGGCAACGGCTTGTTGCCGAAGAAAATCGCACCGGCGCTTTGGTAAGTCATGTCACCCATAAAGGCGTGCTGGGTAATGACCTGGGCGTCGTTGACGAAGCGCGACAGCGGGCTGCTGCGGTACACCCCGCTCATCCCCGAGAGCATCTGCGCGGTGCGCGCCACATCAGCGGCCACGCGGGTGGCATGGGTCGACGACAGGCGCAGCAGGTTGGTTTGTTCCACCGACACCGGGTCGCCGGCGAGGATGCTGCTCCAGGCATCATCGATGGCCTGGTAGAACCAGGCCCGCGCCGAAAGCAAGGCCGCCTCGGCCTTGGCCACTTCCACCTGGGCCAGGGGGCGATCGGACAAGGACGGCGCGCCAGTCACCGAAATGCGCCCATTGGCCATGCCACTGAGTTCATCCAGTGCAGCACGCGCTACGCCCAGCCCGACCACCGACAACACCTGGGTGGCGAACGACAGCGACGGATAGCGAAACAACGGCTCGGTCAGGCTCGACGGCCCGCCACGCACGAACGTCCACTCCTCTGGTACCACCACGCCCTCGACCACCAGGTCGTGGCTGCCGGTACCGATCAGCCCGGTCACGTCCCAGGTCTGCTCGATGCGCACCTTGTCCCTGGGCATTACGGCCATGCGTGGCAGGCCGAGCATGTCGCCGTTTTTCGGGGCGATACCAACCCCGATCAACGAGGCGCCCATGCAGCCGCTGGAGAACTTCCAGCGCCCGTTGACCTCCAGGCCACCGTCGACAAACGCGGCCGGTTGCGGCGGGAAGATCCCTCCGGCGAACACCACATCCGGGCCGTTGGCGTAGACCTGCTCGATACTCGCCAGGGGCAAGGCCGAGAGGTACACCAGGCTCATGCCAAAACTCGCGACCCAGCCGGCGGAGCCGTCGGCATGGGCAATGTCTTCAACCATCTGGCAGAACTGCGCCGGCGAACACTCGTCCCCGCCAAAACGCTTGGGTACCAGGGCCCGATACACGCCCAGGGTGCGGAAGCGCTCGATGATGTCCTGACTGATGTGTTTTTGCTGGTCGAACTCACCGCTACGCGCGCGCCGACGGATGTCATCCAACAGTTGCTGGAAGTCTTCACCGTCGATGATCGACAGGTCGGACCTCGGACTTTGTGCACGGAGTGCAGTCATGGAATACCTCCAAAAAGAATCAGGCTGATTGTTGTTCTAGGCGTTGCGAAATCATCAGGGCCACGGCGCACAACAACGCGTCCTGGCCTTTGCCGGCGATCAGTTGCAGGCCCACTGGCAGGCCGCTCGGACCTTGCAACGGCAGGCTCAGGGCTGGGTGGCCGGTGAGGTTGAAGGGGCGCACCAGGCTAGTCATGCCGATGGCAGCGCGGGTATCTGCCGCCTGCGCCACTTGCAGGGGGTAATCGGGCAGGGTGGGCAAGGCCAGGATCGGGTGCTGCGCCAGGGCCGCATCCACCTCATGGGTGAACGCTTCGCGCACCTGTTCGGCCTGCTGCAGTGCTTCGTCGCTGGTCAAGGCCGCGGCTTGCAGGCGTGCTGCGATGTCCGCGCCCAGCAGGCCGCTGGGCAGCAGGTGGCCACAGGCGTTCCAGGTCTCACGATTGATCACGGCCAGGCCCGCGTTGTAGGCCGCCTCCATGCCAGGCAGCAGCGTTGGGTGCAGGGCAAAACCGCTGCGGGCCAATGCCGCGTCGAGGGTTTGCAGGATCTGCGGGTGCGCCGTGACGGGCACCACGCCGATGCTGAGACTGGGTGGGCAGGACAGGGCAATAAACCCAGGGTCAATGACCTGCATGGCCGCGATCAACAGTTCCATGCTGGCAGCAAAGGGGCCGACACAATCGAGGCTGGAGACGCCGGGCATCACCCCCGCACGGCTGATCCGGCCAAAGGTCGGCTTGAGGCCAAACACGCCACAACAGGCGGCCGGCACACGCACCGAGCCACCCGTATCGGTGCCCAGGGCGAAGTCCACCAGCCCTGCCGCAACCGCCGCCGCCGAACCACTGGAGGAGCCGCCAGGAATCAACCCGGGGTACAGCGGGTTGTCGGCGGTGCCGCTCCAGTGGTTGATCCCGGTGGTGCCAAAGGCCAACTCATGCAGGCTGGTCTTACCGAGAATCCGACAGTTGCCCGCGAGCAGGGCCTCGACCACTTGGGCATGTTCCTGCGCCGCTGCTGCGTTCTCCAAAGCCTGGCTGCCAGCACGGGTTGCAAAGCCTGCGATGTCGATCGTGTCCTTGACCATCACCGACAGACCACTCCCCCCCAACGCCATATGCTCGACGACGATAGTCATGCCACCTCCCGCTCAATGTTGTGACGCCTGCGCGTCGCCTGTCAGTGGACTGGACAGATCAACCCCTGCCCAACGCTTAAATCTAAAATCATAATATTTACGTGAAATGTCAATTGAATTATCTATTTTAAAATATGGGTATTTTCGGTGCACATTTCCCACGAGATGCACCGGAGCCGTGCATTTCGGTAACACTCTAAAAAACGCAAAACCAAAAATAAAAATCAAAATAAATACTTATATTTCAAATACATAAAATAAAAATACAACATCGCCCACGCTTTCCTTCTGTTTACCTGAAGCACAAAAAATCTTAAAAAATGCGCAGAAACGAAAAGTTACCGATTGTTTTTGCGCAACAAAACCCATCGATATAAGCCTGAGTTTTTGCATGTTTTTTCAATTAAAAAATCATAAAAAACAGCGATAAAACCGCGAGCTAGCGCCTTCGCATAACGCTGGTTTGTCTCGCCACGGAACGACAAACACAACGTCCACTGCCCGGGATAAACCCTGCTTCACACCGCTGTCCCGAATTTTTCTGGCATGCAACCTGCTATCGCCCTACTCGCCCATCAACAGCGGCTCGCGCCGTTGCGGCAACCGCCAAGGGCTCGCCTCCATCGCGCATCGCGACCGCTGTTCAAGCGGCGACGGGCCGAGGGACGGGCGCTTGCTTAGCCTTGCAATGCTTCGGAGAACTCCATGCTCTTGAAAAAAGCTGTGTCCACCTTGCTACTGAGTGCGGCCTGCGTATCCCTGGCCCAGGCGCAAGTCACGGTCGGCGTGATCACCTCGGCCGCAGGCCCGTTGGCCATGATCGGCGTGCCACAGAAAAACACCGTGGCGCTGCTGCCGACCCAGGTCGGGGACCAGGCCATCCGCTACATCGCGCTGGACGACGGCAGCGACCCGACGGCCACGGTCAAGGCCCTGAAGAAGCTGATCAGCGAAGACAACGTGGATGCGATCATCGGCCCAAGCGGCTCGCCCAATGCCATCGGAGTGATCTCGTTTGTCGCCCAGGCCCAGGTCCCGCTGCTGTCGCCCGTGGGCACTGCGGCGGTGATCCTGCCGATGACGGCAGAGAAGAAATGGGTGTTCAAGACCACCCAAAATGACGAACTGATCGCCAAGGCGCTGTTCGAACACATGGCCAGGCATCAGGTAAAAACCCTGGGCCTGATTGGCACCGCCGACCCTTATGGCGAGAACTGGGCCAAGGTAGCCACGGCGCTGGCGACCGAGCATGGGATCAAGATCGTCGCCAACGAACGCTTCCAGCGCCAGGACACCTCAATCACCGGGCAAAGCCTGAAAGTGCTCGCCGCACGCCCCGACGCGGTACTGGTAGCCGCGCCTGGCAGCCCGGCCGTAATGCCCCAGGCCACGCTGTTCGACCAGGGCTACCGTGGTCAGGTCTACCAGACCCATGGCGCCGCGCTACCGGACTTCCTCAAGCTGGGTGGCAAGAAAGTCGAAGGGACGATCCTCGCCGCCAGCCTGATGCTGGTGCTCGATGAAATCCCCGACAGCAATCCGTCGAAAAAAATCGCTGCGGACTACACCGCCAACTACGAAAAACTCTATGGCAGCAAGCCCGCCACCTTCGGCGCCAATACCTTCGATGCCGGCCTGCTGCTGCAAGCGGCAATCCCGCTGGCTGCCGCCAAGGCCGCGCCGGGCACCGTGGAGTTCCGCCGGGCGCTGCGTGACGCCTTGGAAAGCACCCACGAGTTGGCGGGCACCCAAGGGGTCTACAGCATGACCCCGGACGACCACAGCGGGTTCGATGAACGAGGCCGGGAGTTGATCCAGGTGAAAAATGGCACCTGGACCCTGCTCAGAGACTGAGAGCGCACCCCATCGCCCGCTCGGCCAGCCGTGTCCGACGGGCGCCGCAAGCCTGATGACCCCGTGCAAAGAGTTGCCCTATGAATGCCCAGATAGCCTTGCTGCTTGGCCAGGACGGCATCACCAATGGCGCCATTTATGCGCTGCTGGCCTTGTCGATTCTCCTGGTGTTTACCGTGACCCGGATCCTGTTGATCCCCCAGGGTGAGTTCGTCACCTATGGCGCCCTGACCATGGCCAGCCTGCAAGCGGGCCAGCCCACTGCACTGGTCTGGCTGCTGCTGGCCCTGACCCTGCTCGATGGCGCCCTCGACCTGCTCGCCTCGATCCGCCGCCCCCACGCCTGGCGCTTGCCGCGCAAGAGCCTGGTAAAGATCGCCTACGCGGCGGCGATGGTGGGCCTGGTCAACAACCTGCCGCTGGCACAACTGCCCATGGCGTTGCAGGCCCTGCTGACCTTGGCCTTGGTCGTGCCGTTGGGGCCGTTGATCTATCGGCTGGCCTTCCAACCCATCGCCTCGGCCAGCTCGCTGGTGTTGCTGATTGTCTCGATTGCAGTGCATGTAAGCCTGGTGGGCATGGGCCTGCTGTTGTTCGGCCCGGAAGGCGCGCGGACCCGGCCCTTCTCCGAACAAGGCCTGGAACTGGGACCGGTGGCGCTCAACAGCCAGACGCTGTGGATTATCGCCGCGTCCCTGGGCCTGATCATCGGCTTGTTTGTGTTCTTTGAGCGCACCCTGTACGGCAAGGCCCTGCGCGCCACGGCAGTGAACCGCATGGGCGCACGCCTGATGGGCATTTCCCCGGAGATGGCCGGCAAGAGCACCTTCGTCCTGGCCGCCCTGATCGGCACCCTGTCCGGGATTCTGATCGCCCCCATCACCACCCTGTACTTCGACTCCGGTTTCATCATCAGCCTCAAGGGTTTTGTCGGTGCGATCATGGGTGGACTGGTCAGCTACCCCGTGGCAGCCCTGGGCGCCCTCGCGGTGGGCCTGATCGAAGCCTTCTCGATGTTCTGGGCCAGCGCCTACAAGGAAGTGATTGTCTTCACCCTGATCATTCCGTTCCTGCTGTGGCGCTCCCTCACCAGCCGTCACGTGGAGGAACACGAATGAAACCACGCTACCTGATCCTCGGACTGATTGCCCTGCTGGGCCTGGCGCCGCTGGTGCTCGCCCCCTACTACGTGACCTTGCTCAACTACATCGGCCTGTATGCCCTGGTGGTGCTTGGCCTGGTGCTGTTGACCGGGGTCGGCGGCATGACCAGCTTTGGCCAGGCCGCTTTTGTCGGCCTTGGGGCCTACACCACGGCATGGCTGACTACCGCCGAGCAACTGCCGACCTGGCTGCAATGGGCGAGTGCCTCGCCGTGGCTGACTCTGCTGGTGGGCGTGGCCCTGACGGTGACGGTGGCGCTGATGCTGGGCGCCCTGACCCTGCGCCTGTCCGGGCACTACCTGCCACTGGGCACCATCGCCTGGGGGCTTTCGCTCTACTATCTGTTCGGCACCCTGGAACCCCTGGGTGGCCATACCGGCGTCGGCGGGCTGCCAGCCATTTCCCTCGGCGGGATTTCCCTGGACCAGGGGGAAAAGATGTTCTACCTGATCTGGCTGGTGCTGGGCGCAGCGATGCTGATCACCCACAACCTGCTCGACTCCCGGGAAGGCCGCGCCATCCGTGCGCTCAAGGGCGGCCAGTTGATGGCTGAGTCCATGGGCGTCAACACCTTCCGTTCGAAGATGGTGATCTTTGTCATCGCCGCGCTGTTTGCCGCCGTATCGGGCTGGCTGTACGCCCATACCCAGCGCTTCGTCAATCCGACCCCGTTCGGCCTGGGCATGGGTATCGATTACCTGTTCATGGCGCTGATCGGCGGGGTGGCCAGTATCTGGGGCGCACTGTTGGGCGCTGGCATCCTCACAGTGCTCAAGGAGTGGCTGCAAGATTGGCTGCCCCACCTGCTGGGCGACGGCGGCAACTACGAAACCATCGTCTTCGGCATCCTGATCGTGCTGCTGATGCACTGCGCGCCGGGCGGCCTGACGCCATGGCTGGGCAAGTGGTTCAAGGGCCGCACACGCACCGCGCCGTTGCCCCAGGCACAGGCCCTGCCCCGTCGCGCTGCGGTCGAACACGGCACCCGCATCCTGCAGGCCAACCAGGTGACCAAGCGCTACGGCGGCCTCGTCGCCAACAACCAGATGAACCTGCATATCGACGCCGGGGAAATCCTCGCCCTGATCGGTCCAAATGGCGCTGGCAAAAGCACCTTGTTCAACCTGTTATCCGGGGTCGACAGGCCCACCTCAGGCGATATCCACTTCAAAGGCCTGCCCCTCAATGGCAAAACCTCACGGCATGTCGCCCGCCTGGGCATGAGCCGCACCTTTCAGCACGTCAAACTGCTGCCCGGGATGAGCGTGCTGGAGAACGCCGCCCTCGGCGCCCATTTGCGCGGGCACCAGGGGGTGATCGCCGCCAGCCTGAACCTGGACCGTGCCGAGGAGCAGCAGTTGCTGGCCGAGGCCCGTTATCAACTGGAACGGGTCGGTCTGGGTGACGCGTTGCAGGAGGACGCCGCGAGCCTGGCACTGGGGCAGCAACGTATCCTCGAAATCGCCCGCGCCCTGTGTGCCGATCCTTGCCTGTTACTGCTGGACGAGCCTGCCGCGGGCCTGCGCCTCCAGGAGAAACAAGCCCTGACCGCACTGCTCAAACGCCTGCGCGCCGAAGGCATGGCGATCCTGCTGGTGGAGCACGACATGGACTTCGTCATGGGCCTGGTGGATCGCGTGGTGGTCATGGAGTTCGGCCAGCCCATCGCCCAGGGCCTGCCTGAAGAAGTGCAAAACAACCCCGCAGTGCTTGAAGCCTATTTGGGAGGCGCAGACGCATGAATATGCCAATGGAACCGTGCAACGCCGGCACCACCCTGCTGCAAATCGATAACCTGAGCGTGGCCTATGGCAAGGTTGAAGCCTTGAGCAACGCCAGCCTGCGCGTCGGCGAAGGGCAGATTGTCACGGTCATCGGCCCCAATGGGGCCGGCAAGACCACCCTGCTGTCGGCAATCATGGGCGTCCTGGGCTCCCGGGGCCAGGTCAACTTCGACGGCACTCTGCAAAGCGTGCCCGAGGTGGAAGTGATGGTGGGCCGGGGCCTGGGCCTGGTGCCAGAAAAACGCGAACTCTTCACCTCGATGAGCGTCGCGGACAACCTGCTGCTGGGGGCGTTCCAGCGTCACCGCCGGGGCGAGCGTGACCACGGCCAGACACTCAAGCAGGTATACGACCTGTTCCCGCGCCTGTGGGAGAGGCGCGAGCAATTGGCCGCGACCTTGTCGGGGGGCGAGCGGCAGATGCTCGCCGTTGGCCGGGCGCTGATGGCCAAGCCACGCTTGCTGATGCTCGACGAGCCCAGCCTGGGCCTGGCGCCCCTGGTGACCCGCGAGATCTTCCGCATCATCAGCAGCCTGCGCGAGCAAGGGGTATCGATCCTGCTGGTGGAACAGAATGCACGGGCGGCGCTGCGGGTCGCCGACTACGCCTACGTCCTGGAAACCGGCCAGATCGCCATGCACGGCCCCGCCCGGCAACTGGCCGACGACCCTAGGGTGATCGAGGCCTACCTGGGCCTGAGCAGCAAGCATCAGGAAATGCTCGCGAGCTGATTGCTCTATCCCGTGTGGGGCCCGATGGCTCCCACACGGCGCGACAAGCGCGACGTTAATCACGTGAATATGCAACAATCGGTCGTTGTCCATTATTCGAAGCCCGAGCATGACCACCGCGAAAAAACGTGTGAATCGTCATAACCCTGCCAGCCAGGATTTCAAGAAAGAAGAGTTCCCCTTCTACTGGCTCGCCCGGGTCAACGGGCGCTATTCCATGGCGATGGAAAAGGCCCTGAAAAAAGTCGACATGGACATTCCGCGCTGGCGCATCCTCCTGATCCTCAAGGACAACGGCTCGTCGAGCATCTCGGAAATCTCCACCCACGCCATCGCCAAGCTGCCCACGGTGACCAAAATCGTCTACCGCATGAAAGCCGACGGCCTGGTGCAGACCAATGTCTGCGCCAACGATGGGCGCGTCACCCAGGTCTCCTTGACAGAGGCCGGGTACCAGACCATCGAGCAGAGCCACAAGGTCACGGCGGATATTTTCAAGACCAGTTTCAAGGGCCTGACGGACGCGCAACTCAACAAGCTCAACAGCTTGCTGGAAACCCTGTTCGACAACCTGCCCGAAGACTGACCCTCCCCCCTGTAGAAGCGAGCTTGCTCGCGAAAATCCCACAAGCGCCACGGGCTACCTGTTGGCGCTGCGTTATCGTTAACGTTTTTCGCGAGCAAGCTCGCTCCTACAACTACATGGCGTGAATCAATAGCGGATCATCACCAATTTCTGTAGGCACGAGCTTGCTCGCGAAAATCCCACAAGCGCCACGGACTACCTGTTGGCGCTGCGTTATCGTTAACGTTTTTCGCGAGCAAGCTCGCTCCTACAACTGCATGACGTGAATCAATAGCGGATCATTACCAATTTCTGTAGGAGCGAGCTTGCTCGCGAAAATCCCACAAGCGCCACGGGCTACCTGTTGGCGCTGCGTTATCGTTAACGTTTTTCGCGAGCAAGCTCGCTCCTACAACTACGTGGTGTGAATCAATAGCGGATCATCACCAATTTCTGTAGGAGCGAGCTTGCTCGCGAAAATCCCACAAGCGCCACGGGCTACCTGTTGGCGCTGC
>NZ_VFIL01000005.1 GCF_007858285.1 Pseudomonas brenneri
TTCGACTTGCTCACGAATGCGGTGGGTCAGACAAATAGTTTTTGACTGATACACCCCCTTCGCGAGCAAGTCGAATCGTCGCACCGCCGCTCCCACATTGGCTTGCGCGTAAGGCATCAATGCCAGGCATGACTGAAATCATCAGTAACACTTACTCCCTTCCTTCGCCTACCCTTTACCCTTCACCCCCTCCTTCCCCGCTTTAACGAGAACACCATGACCGCTACCCCACCCGCGACCGCCACCCTGACCCGTGGCATGGTGCTGCTATTCGCGTTCTGCTGCGGGGCTATTGTCGCCAACATCTACTACGCCCAACCGATCATCGAGCTGATTGCCCCGGACATCGGCCTGACCCCGGCCATGGCCAGCCTGATCGTGTCCCTGACCCAGATCGGCTATGCCCTGGGCCTGTTCTTCCTCGTGCCCTTGGGCGACCTGCTGGAAAACCGCCGGCTGATGATCATCACCACCGTGGTTGCCATCGCCAGCCTGTTGGGCGCGGCCTTTACCGAACAGCCGAACCTGTTCCTGCTGGTGTCGTTGTTGATCGGCTTCAGTTCGGTATCGGTGCAAATCCTGATCCCCCTGGCTGCACACCTGGCGCCCGCCGAATCACGGGGCCGGGTGGTGGGCAGTATCATGGGCGGCCTGTTGCTGGGCATTCTGCTGGCGCGTCCGGTTTCCAGCCTGGTAGCTGACCACTTCGGCTGGCGGGCGATGTTCATGACCGCAGCGGCGATGATGGCCGTGATCAGCGTGGTGCTGTTGTTGACTGTCCCCAAGCGCCAGCCAGACCACAGCGCCAGCTATGGCCAGTTGCTACGCTCGTTGGGCACTTTGCTGCGCGAGCAGCCATCGCTGCGCCAACGGGCGTTCTATCAAGGCTGCATGTTCGCCGCCTTCAGCCTGTTCTGGACCGCCGTGCCGCTGGAGCTCTCACGCAACCATGGCCTGAGCCAAAGCGAGATTGCCCTGTTTGCCCTGGTTGGGGCCTTGGGCGCCATCGCCGCACCGATCAGCGGACGCCTGGCAGACGCTGGCCACACCCATCGCGCCTCATTGCTGGCGATGTTGCTGGCGGCCCTGAGTTTTCTGCCAGCGCTGGTACACCCGGCCTACAGCGTCATCGGCTTGATGGTCACCGGCGTGGTCCTGGATTTTTGCGTGCAGATGAACATGGTCCTCGGCCAGCGCACCATCTACGCCCTGGACGCCCACAGCCGCAGTCGCCTGAACGCGCTCTACATGACCAGCATCTTCATCGGCGGGGCCTTCGGTTCGGCGATTGCCAGCAGTGTGTATGAACATGGCGGCTGGCTTGGGGTGATTGTGGTCGGCAGCCTGTTCCCGCTGGTGGCACTGTTACGATTCCTGAGTGTGTCCAGAGCCGCTTCGACAGTGAGCGCCTGACGTTCGATATCTCATCAACACGCTCAGGATCCTGCCTATCGTTTATCGCTGCTCTGACGGGCTTTTCTCCAACAGACGGACAAGCCCCTGCAACATCATGAGGGTTCCGTGCAGAACACTTCCCAGCGTAGCAAGTAGAGAAGCAGTGGGTTCTGGTGTTGGTGTTGGTGTTGGTGTTGGTGTTGGTGTTGGTGTTGGTGTTGGTGTTGGTGCCGGTGCCGGTGTTGGTGCCGGTGCCGGCACCTGCCCTCCCGTCACGATATCGGCGGATTGAATTTTGCCCACTGTGGTAACCAGCAAGTCAGACTTGCCATTGCCGTTCATATCGATAGCCAAACTGCCACGCCCTGTGTTCGGGTCATGGCTCAGCACTGCGTTACCGGGCCGGCCATTGAATTGACTGGAAAAGTTGAGACCTTTGATACCGGCTTCTCTCAAGGCGCCGGAAACATCGATCTTGTCGACACCGCTGGTAAAATCTTCGATCAGGTCTGAGTTCTTCGATGTGGACTCGCTGGCTTTGTCGTAGACAAATGTGTCAGCGCCGCCTCCCCCTCTCAACCTGTCTAAGCCCCCGCCACCCTTGAGACGATTGTCCGCATCATTTCCCGTAATCACGTCAGTACCTGAACCGCCGATGGTATTTTCCAGTGTTACGCCCTTGGCGATGGAAACATTACCTTTCATTCCCCCGACGTCCGAGAATGATTGTTCATTAAGATTAATGTTCTGGTTCTGTGAATACCCGGAAAAATCCAACGTATCGTTCCCGCCACCGTCCCACACACAAAATATTGCTGAATCAGCAGCGCTCTTGACACTCAGCGACTCACGCCCGGTGTTGGAATTGAAGCCATAGGTCGTGTCCGTGTTACGGGTAGCGCGGTTTGCACCATAAAGACGTTGGACGGCCGCGATGTCGTACATCATGGGCGCCGAGGGCCCCTTGTTGTTGAAGTTGTGGCCAGCGTTCTCGCGTTCAGACCAATAACTCATGACTGTGCCAGCCTTCGTGTCCTGCGCAAACTGTGCATTCTTCTCGTACGTACCTCCGCCGTTGTAATGGCCGGGGTGGGCGAGCCCAAGACAATGACCGATCTCATGAATCATGGTGGTGTGAAAATGACTCCCAGGCTTTGGGTCATGTGACACACCTTTTGTGCCGATCTGCGCGGTTGTCTTGGAGTTTTGCTCGCCAGATCGCCATGCCACCCCCCTGTCCGAGTTATGGGCGCCGGATACCTGAATAGAACCGTCAGCCTTGCGGGCATTCTCATGAAAACTGATATCGGCCACGTCTTGCCAAGCCTGCATCGCCCGGCGGGCACAGGTTTTTTGCTGCTCGGTGAAACTACTCAAGTTGAAAGACACCTGCGTCTTGCCGTCCCTATCCCGATCATGAAAGCGCGTCCCCTCTCGCGTAAGATGCTGGGCGGCCTGATCAGTACTGATGGTGCGTTTCCCGCGAGCGGAAAATTGCTCCTTGGACGGTCCATACATTTCTTCCGGGCAGCAACCAGGATGAATAACAGCGTTATTTATTTGACTCATGGCGATCTCCAAATCGATTAATGACAGGGATAACAGCGTCCAATGGCGTCGCCTTTCATCGCAGAAAGCTGCCTCAGCCGGCGTCATCCGTCTCTAATCTTTCATGCAGAAAACCACCTCGCCACCTGGGCTTTGAGTCTTATTGAAACGCGTTGAGCTGCGGTTTAGTTTGCTGACAAAACACATGGTTTTTTACATTTACCCGGTGTCACCCGGCCTCGAAAATGCGCGTTCAAGTCGCTGACACCACTAAGAAAACGTAAAAAAGAACACGCTTGTATAATCCAAACCGTCGCTATCTTAAGAAATATCCTCTCTACATTTTCAGCCTCAACGTCAGGCACTTTCCCTCACCTATGGAGGGGCCACCCACTAAGAACGCACCAATTTCTCCAACGCGGCATCCGCCAGGAATGACGAACGGCTTTTGACTTTGTGCTCGCGTACATAACGGTCAATGCGCTGGATCACATACCCTGGCAAGGTCACATTGACCTTCTCGGTCTTGCCCAGGTAAGGCGAAATATCCAGCTCCAGCATGCCCCAGCCCATCCCGGCATATTCCGTGTTGCCATGATGCGCCGCGACCGAGGTCGGCATGGGAATCGCACGGCCTTCGCTGGCCATCTCTTGCAGCATGATGTGGGCCACTTCCACTGCGGCGTTGTAAGCCTCTTCAAAACTGTCCCCGGCGGTCACCGCACCTGGAATATCGGGGATCTGGATACCGGAGGCGGTAAAGTCATCGCCCCATTCGATACAGATTGGGTATTGCATGAATATTCTCCTGAAAAACCGTTCTAGAACGAAAACAGCCCGGCGCGCCGCCTGATACTTCGCACGGTGCCTAAGGGTAGGTCCTTCTTGGGATGAGGCACCGGTATCGTGTACGGGTTATAACGGTGGGTGAAAATATGATGGCTGCCCGTAACCCGATCCAGCACCCAGCCCGCCTCTTGCAGTTCCTTGATCAATAACCTGCTTTGCACCACAGCCTCCTTGCTCTGGCCCGAATAAAAGTAACCCTAGAGTTATTTTTACTCAAGCACAGATTTACCGGAACAGACTGGCGGTTGTTTTGCCGGATATTGAAAAACTGAAGGCCTTGAGTTAAAGCACCCGCCCATCCCAGCCCACCGTCACGTGGCGCGGCAGTTCACCGCGATACTGCAACAGCCAGGCATCGAGCGTATGCCCGACGTGGGTCAGTACGCCAAGCTCGGCGCCGCATGCTTCGATGCATTGCAAGGCCAATGTCAGGTCATTGTGATTACGCGGCGCCTGGGGTTGCGGCGGCATGGAGCAGTCGATGACCAGTACGTCCAGGGGTTCGCGCCGCAACCAGTCGACGGTTGCCGGGGGCAGGCCCGTGGTGTCGGTGAGATAAGCGATACGCCGGCCCTGCCCTTGCAGCAGGTAACCGAACGTCAGCTTGGAATGTTGCAGCGGCAACGCGGTGACCGTCAGCTCGCCAAACTGCCGGGTCTCGAACTCGGCGAAGGGCTGGCTGAAATCGAGGATGCCGGGGTGTTTGTAGAGGTCCGACAGGCCTTCGGGGTCTGCCGGGCCATGCACCGCAATAGTCAGGCCCTGGCCCCAGCGCAGATGCAGCAGGCCCTGGGCATGATCGGCGTGGTAGTGGGTCTGCAGAATGCCGCTGAGGCTGCGTGGCGGGAAGCGCTCGGTCAGGTCCGTCAGCCCGCTGTCGATCAACCAGCGCTGGTCACCGCACTCGACCAACGCACTGCATTCGCGGCGACGCAAGCGTGCATCGCTGCGGGCCAGGGCACAGGCGGCGCATTCACAGCCATACACCGGGACCTGGCGGGCGTCACCGGTGCCCAACAAGGTCAGGCGCATGCCGAGTGCCCTGCGTCCAGGCACCTGAACAAACGTTCAACGGTATGTGCCAGCGACCCGGAATTATCCAGCAGAAATACGCCGGGAGTCGCCGTCAGGCTGTCAGTGAACTGTGTATTGCGCGCCAGGCGTGCGTCGACTTCTGCCACCGACTCACGCCCTCGCGCCAGCAGGCGTTGGCGCAGCACCGCCTGATCAACCGTCAGCAACACCACCAACAGCGTCGGATAACGCTCGCGAGTCTGCGCCAGATGACCGCGCGAGCCGTTGACCAGTACATCGTCCCCCACCGCCAGCCAGTCGTCGATCTGCCGGGGAATGCCATAGGACAAACCATTGGCCTGCCAACTGAGGGCAAAGGCGCCCTCGGCGTTCATCGCCGCAAATTGTGCGGGGCTGACCCCCTCGGCCGCCTCACCCACCGCCTCCGCCGAGCGGGTGATCACTCGCCGCACAATGCGGCAACCGCGCTCGGCCAAACGTAGGCGCGCGGCATCCAGCAGGCTGTCCTTGCCCGAACCCGATGGCCCGATGAGATAGATCAACCTGCCTGCCATCAAAACACCCTCTTGGCTTGTCGCCAGACTTGTTGGACCACTGGCAGCCCTTCACGGCTCCGAGCTTGCACCAGGTCCGCCCGCAGGCCAATGGCAATTTCACCGCGATCGTTCAAGCCCGCAGCGCGTGCCGGAGCCAGGCTGATCATCCTGACCGCACGCGAAAGATCGCCGCCGTCCTGCTGATCGGCCAGGACGAACGCCGCCTGTAGCAAGCTGGCGGGGTAATAGTCACTGGAAAGTATATCCAGCAATCCCTCGGCGGCCAGGCCGGCGGCGGCCACATTACCCGAGTGCGACCCGCCGCGCACCACGTTCGGGGCGCCCATCAGCACGTTCATCCCAAGTTGCCGGCAACCACGCGCCGCTTCCAGGGTAGTGGGGAACTCAGCGATGCTCATGCCGTAGCGCGCCGACTCCTCGACGTGGGCCAACGTTGCATCGTCATGGCTGGCCACCGACAGGCCGCGCCCCAGGCAATGCTCGACAATCGCAGCACGATAGCGGTCACTGTAGGCCTTGGAATTGGCCATTTGCAGCACGATAAACGCGTCCATGGTCTCGTCGTTCAGGTGGTACTTGCCCATGTAGTACTCACGGTACTTGGACTCCAGCACAAACTGGCGCTGGCCCGGTGAGTGGTCCATCACCGACACCAGTTGCACCAGCGGGTTTTCCACCAGGTCGCGGAACACGCTCAAGGTGTCCGGGTGGCACAGCTCGCAACGCAGATGCAGGCGGTGTTCGGCGCGGGTCAGGCCAGCCTCTTGCGCCGAGGCAATGGCATTGAGCATCGCCGGCAGTTTCTGCATGCGGTTGCCCTTGGGATTGACGTCGCCAATGGACACCGCGTCGAACACCGTGGTGATACCGGCGGCGATGATTTGCGCGTCATGGCTGAGCACCGCCGAAGTCGACGGCCAGTCCACACCGGGCCGTGGGGTCATGTGCTTTTCCAGGTTGTCGGTGTGCAACTCCACCAGCCCCGGCAGCAGGAAATCACCGCCCAGGTCCTGGGCCTGGGACAACTGGCTGCGGCCTTCGGCGAGATCGACGATCATCCCGTCACGCAGCACCACGCTGCCGAGAAATACACGATCAGCCGTGACCAGCCGGGCATTGCTGAGGATCTGTTCAGCGGGCATGAGCGTATTCCTCTTCGGCTTGATGGGCAGGAGTCATGTCCAAGTGACGATCGGCCACCGCCTCACGGGCGGCGCGATCATGGAAGATGCCGATCAGTGCGGCACCGCCGGCCTTGGCTTCGTTCATCAGTTCCAGGACAACCTGGCGGTTGCTGTCATCCAGGGACGCTGTCGGTTCGTCCAGCAACATCACCGGCCAGGCCACCATGAAACCGCGTGCAATATTGACCCGCTGCTGCTCGCCACCGGAAAACGTGCCCGGCGCCAACTGCCACAGGCGCTGCGGGATATTCAGGCGCGCCAGCAAGTGCTCGGCCCGCGCCTGGGCCTGAGGTTTCGGCCAACCACGGGCCAATGCCGGTTCCATCACTACATCCAGGCACGCCACCCGTGGGATCACCCGCAAGAACTGGCTGACATAGCCCAGGGTCTGCTGGCGCACCTGCAGAATGTCCCGGGGCTGTGCGCCCACCAGTTCCAGCCATTGCCCGTCGTGGCAGATGCGAATGCTGCCGCCCGCTGGTAGGTAGTTGCCGTACAGGGTGCGCAGCAAGGTGCTTTTACCGGCGCCGGACTGGCCGTGGAGCACCAGGCACTCACCGCCCTGCACACTGAAATCCACCCCGCGCAGCACGTTCAGCACCACGCCGTTCTGCTGGTGCAAGGTGAAGGTTTTCGACAGGTCTCGGACCTCAATCAACGTATTCATCATGGCTGCAATACCGAAGACACCAGCAGTTGGGAATAAGGGTGCTGTGGATCGTCGAGGATCTGGTCGGTCAAGCCGGTTTCCACCACCCGTGAACGGCGCATCACCATCAGGCGGTCGGCCAGCAGACGCGCAACGGCCAGGTCGTGAGTGACGATGACTACCGCCAGGTCCAGCTCGCGCACCAGGCCGCGCAACAGATCAAGCAAGCGCGCCTGCACCGACACATCGAGGCCGCCGGTTGGCTCATCCATAAACACCAGGCGCGGGCTGGAGACGAGGTTGCGGGCGATTTGCAGGCGTTGCTGCATACCGCCAGAGAAGGTACGTGGCAAGTCGTCGATACGCTGCGGGTCGATTTCCACCTGGCTCAGCCAATCCAGGCCGGCGCCGCGCAGCTGCTGGTAGTTGCGCACGCCCTGGGCCATCAAGCGCTCGCCGATGTTGGCGCCAGCCGAAACGCCCATGCGCAGGCCGTCGCGGGGATTCTGTTCAACAAAGCCCCATTCGGTGCGCAGCAAAGTGCGCCGTTCGGCTTCGCTGGCGCTGTACAGGTCCAGCCATTCGCCCTCCTTGCTCCGATAACCGATGCTGCCGGCCTGGGGTGGCAAGCGCCCGCTCAACAGCGAGAGCAAGGTGGATTTGCCCGAGCCGGACTCGCCGACAATCCCCAGCACTTCGCCGGGGTACAGATCAAAGCTCACGCCCTGGCAACCCTTCTGCGGGCCGTATAACAGGGACAGATCACGCACTTGCAATAAGGGCTGGCTCACTGGTTGTTCTCCTTGACCCGTTGGGCGCAATACCAGGTATCGGAACACACGAAACTCTGGGTGCCGGCGTCATCCAGAATCAGCTCGTCGAGGAATGATTCGTGGCTGCCACAGATCGCACAGCAGTGCTGCCACTTCTGCACTTCGAACGGGTGATCCTCGAAGTCCAGGCTGCTGACCTGGGTGTACGGCGGCACTGCGTACAAGCGCTTTTCGCGACCGGCACCAAACAGCATCAGCGCCGGGCTCATGTCGAGTTTGGGGTTGTCGAATTTGGGGATTGGCGAGGGGTCCATCACATAGCGTTCGTCGACCATTACCGGGTAGGCATAGGCCGTGGCGATATGGCCAAAGGTGGCGATATCTTCGTAGAGTTTTACGTGCATCACCCCGTAGTCATTGAGGGCGTGCATGGTGCGGGTCTCGGTTTCCGAGGGCTCGATAAAACGCAGCGGCTCGGGGATCGGCACTTGATAGACCATGATCTGTCCGGCCTGCAACGGCGTTTCGGGGATGCGGTGGCGGGTCTGGATCACCGTCGCGTCGGGGGTGGCCTCGGTGGTGGCGATGCCGGCGGTGCGCGCAAAAAAACGGCGGATGGACACGGCGTTGGTGGTGTCGTCGGCGCCCTGGTCGATGACCTTGAGTACGTCCTCGGCGCCCAGGATTGCCGCGGTCAATTGCATGCCACCGGTGCCCCAGCCATAGGGCAGCGGCATTTCGCGGCCACCGAATGGCACCTGATAACCCGGGATTGCCACGGCCTTGAGCAAGGCGCGGCGGATCATGCGCTTGGTTTGCTCGTCGAGGTAGGCGAAGTTGTACGCCGGATCACGCGTGGGTATCTGGGTAATGTCATTCATGGCGGGAACCCTCAGCCGGTTGGCGCAGTTTGCGGATCAGCTCCAGTTCGGCCTGGAAGTCCACGTAATGAGGCAATTTGAGGTGCGAGACAAAACCGGCTGCCTCGACGTTGTCGCAGTGGGCCAGCACAAACTCTTCACGCTGGGCCGGCGACACCACCTCTTCGTTGAACTCTTCGGCGCGCAGTGAACGGTCCACCAGCGCCATGCCCATGGCCTTGCGCTCGGCATGCCCGAACGCCAGGCCGTAGCCACGGGTGAACTGTGCCAGCTCAGTGGCCGAGCCGACGAACTGGTTGACCATCTCGCACTCGGTGACTTCGATGCTGCCCAGGCAAATGGGAAAGCCCAGCTCTTCGGGATCAATCCACACCTCTACGTCACCGATGCGAATTTCCCCGGCAAAGGGGTGATTGCGCCCATAGCCACGCTGGGTCGAGTAGCCCAGCGCCAGCAGAAACCCTTCGTCACCACGGGCCAGGGCTTGCAGGCGCTCGGCACGGCTGGCGGGGAACTCCAGCGGGTCGCGGGTGATATCGGCAACGCGGGCATTGTCGTCGGCTTCGTTCTTGATCAAGCCTTCTTTGGCCAACAACCCCAGCACACGCGGGCAAGGTTCCAGGCACGCATCCACAGAGGTCTGCGGGCCGGGATACTCACCTTCGGCCAGCAGCGCAAAATCCAGCAGGCGATGGGTGTAGTCGAACGTCGGGCCAAGCAACTGGCCGCCGGGCACATCCTTGAAGGTTGCGGACAAGCGTCGGCTGAGCTGCATCTGCGCGGTGTCGATCGGCAGGCTGGGACTGAAGCGTGGCAACGTGGTGCGGTAGGCGCGCAACAGGAAGATCGCTTCCACCAGGTCCCCCGCCGCTTGCTTGATTGCCAGTGCGGCCAGTTCTTCGTCGTACAACGAGCCTTCGGTCATCACCCGTGCAACGGCCAGCGGCAGTTGCTGGCGGATCTGCTCCACACTCAATTCAGGAATTGCGGTGTCGCCCCGGCGTTTTTTCGCCAGCAGGCGGTGGGCATTGTCGATGGCTTGTTCGCCACCTTTGACGGCTACGTACATCAGGCACACTCCTCTGCGACGCGGGTGCTGCGGGGCAAGCCGAGCAGGTAGTGGCCGGCGCCGAACAGCACGTCCAGGCCACGGGGGAACGCCTCGCGACGCTGGCGTTCCAGCCAGAACGCCTGGGGCAGTGGCAGGCTGACCTGGCGCTGGGCCTGGATGCCCGGGCCGCTCCAATTCAGGCCGCGCCCGCTATCGAGGTCGCTCAACTGGACGAGCAAGGTGCACGACTGGTCGGGATAACGGTCATTGCCGTGGTCGAAGCCGCTCAGGTCGTGCAGGTCGTGTTCCCCCAACAAGGCGAACACCGCGTCTTCGCGGCGCGCGGCCAGCGGGCAGCCACAGTGGAAGGCCAGGTTGGCGCGGATCAGCGGCGTATCGAAGCTCGGCGCCAGCCACAACGGCGTGTCTGCATCCAGCAGCCCCAGGCACAAGGCGTAGGTGGCCGGCGCCAGGCCTTCGAGGTGCGGGGCCGCAGGCAGAGGCTGGATCAAACCCGGTTCGGCCAAGGCCTTGAGCGCTGCACGAAAACTGCGTTGGGCATCCAGGACCGGATCGACAAACGCCGGTTGTAATAATTGAGCATTCATCAGTTTTCTCCTCGCACCAGGGTGAAGAACTCGACCTTGGTGGCGGCGGTATCGGCTTCTTTTTGCGCGCGGCGCCGGACCTGGGCGTTGGCCAGTACGCGGATCAAATCACTGAGCCATTGGCTCGGCTGTGCGCTTTGCAGATGGGCATCGGCCAGGGCCGCCAATTCGGCATGCACCTTGTCGCGCCCCGCCAGGTAGCTGTAGCCGGTGCGCCCATCGGCCAGGCGTACCACGCAACGGGTCACGCTCATTTCGCCGACGTTGAACGGCGCACCATTGCCACCCATGCGCCCGCGTACCAGGGTCATGCCGATTTCCGGGGCGCGGATCAGTTGGTAATCGGCGTCGCGCAGGGCCGCTTCGTGGGGGATCAGCTCACTGCGAAGGGCGCGGGCAAGCACGCCGATCCAGTGTTGACGCGGGGACAGGCTCATCAAAGTCTCCATCAGGTCAGCACCTGGTACTGGAAGCGATCCGAACGGCTGGTGGACTGCGCCAGCTCCACCGGGCGGCCATCGCGATCGCGGGAAAGGGTGAATACGGTCAAGGCTGGCAAGTGCCGGGGCATCATCAGCAGCGCGGCTTCATCACGGTTGGGCAGGCGCGCACCGATCAGGCTCTGGGTGCGGGTCAGCGGCAGGTCGCGCTCGCGCAGGTATTGACGCAGGGAGCCGCCGTTGTAGTCCGCCAGCAGCGGCGCATGGCTGGCGCAGTAGCGATGGCGGATCAGGCTGACCGGCTGCTGGTCGAGTTTGCGCAGGGTTTGCAGCTCGATCATCGGCGCCATCTCGGCGATCCCCAGGTGCTGCGCTTCGTCACGGCTGGCGTAGCAATAACGGCGCTTGAGCAACAGCGCCTGCACCCCGTGGCCCTGGGCCGACAGCGATTGGCTGTAGGCAGTGTCGGCACCCATCGGGTAGATCAGCGGCCGGTCCAGCACTTGCGTGCCCTTGCCCTGCTGACGCAGCAGGCTGCCTTCGAACACCAACTCATCAATGGCCCGACGCAGCGTGTGGCGGTTGACGCCAAAACGTTCGGCCAATTGCACCTCGCCCGGCAGGAAGTCACCGGCCTGGTAGTCGCTGAGTTCGCGACGCAGGATATCGGCGAGTTCGCGGTACACCGGCTCATCTTGTCTAGACAACTGCATGCTTTAAAAAAGCGCCCTCAGGCACCCCTCCGAAGTCAGATAAACCGCTTGCGCAGGCGTTGGGACAGCACGTCGATCAGGCTCACGACCACGATGATCACCAGCAGCACCGCGCAGGTCTGGACGAACTGGAAGGCGCGGATGTTCTCCCACAGGATCACCCCGATCCCGCCGGCGCCGACCATGCCCACCACCGTTGCCGAGCGCACATTGGCTTCGAAGCGGTAGAGCGCGTAGCTCACCCACAGCGGCATCACTTGCGGGATCACGCCGTAGATCACTTCCTGCAAGGCACTGGCACCGGTGGCGCGCACCCCTTCCACCGGGCCTGGGTCGATAGCCTCGACCGCTTCGGCAAACAACTTGGCAAGGACCCCGGTGGTGCTGATCCACAAGGCCAGGACGCCGGCAAACGGACCCAGGCCGACCGCCACCACGAACAACATGGCGAACACCATTTCGTTGATCGAACGGAAGGCATCCATCACCCGGCGCAGCGGCTGGTGAATCCACCATGGGGTGATGTTGTCGGCGCAGAGGATGCCCAGGGGCACCGAGCAGACAATCGCCAGTACCGTGCCCCAGAGGGCGATTTGCACGGTGACGATCATTTCCTTGAGGTAAGAGCGCCATTCATGGAAGTCCGGCGGGAAGAAGTCGGCGGCGAAGGTCGCCATGTTTCCCGAGTCGCGATACAGCGCCAGCGGGTTCATCTCGGCGCCCTTCCAGGCCCAGGCCAGCAGCACCAGGAACAGGCCCCAGCCGAGGTATTGCGGCCAGGTGCGCTTGCCGACGGCTTCAGCGTGCAACGTAGTCATGGGTCACTCTCGATGATTGTAGGAACTGGGCCCCTGTGGGAGCCCGCTCCCACAGGGGGTTAGCTGTTGGCGGCGGTTTTCTTGTCCAGCTCGGTCAGGCGCTGTTGCAGCTTGGCCAGGTCAGCATCGATCTCTGCCAGTTTCTTGGCCTTGTCAGCCTCGGCCAGCTTGCTGTCGGCACTGATGGTGGTGCGCTGCTTGAACAGCTCCAGTTGGCGGATCGGCAGCAACTGGTCGTCGTTGGAAGCGAGGAACTTGCCCAGTTGCATGTTCTTGAGTACCGCCTTCTCTTCATCGGTGTTGCCGTAGTTGAAGATGAAGTCGCGGATCTTGGTTTTCTCGCTGTCGGTCAACGCCTTGCTCCACACCAGCGGGTCGGCGGGGATCAGCGGCGACTTCCAGATCACCTTGAGTTGCGCGGCCTTGTCCGGCTGGGTGACCTCCAGGCGGTCCCAGCTTTCGGTGTTGAAGGTGGCCACGTCCAACTGCCCCTTGGCCACGCTCAGTGCGTTGACTTCATGGCTGGAGTTGAGCGTGCGCTTGAAGGCGGTGGCCGCGTCCACATTGTTCTTGGCGAACACGTAGTAGCCCGGCACCAGATAGCCCGAGGTGGAGTTCGGGTCGCCGTTGCCAAAGGTCAGGTTCTTGGCGTTCTTGAGCATGTCTTCAACGGAGTTGAGGGGGCTGTCCTTGCGCACGATCAGCAGGCTCCAGTAGCCGGCAGCACCGTTGGCGGCGGCGGTCTGGGCGAAGATCTCGCCGTTGGAGCGGTCCACCGCTTCCATTGCCGCCTTGTTGCCGAGCCAGGCCACATCGACCTTGTTGAAACGCATGCCCTGGATCAGGCCGGCGTAGTCGGAGGCGAAAGTGGCGTTGATGGTCAGGCCGGTCTTCTTGTGCATGTCATCCAGAAATGGCTGCCAGATGCTCTTGAGGTTCTGCGAAGACTCGGTGGACATGATGCCGAAGTTGATCGCCTTGTCGGCAGCCTGGGCATTGCCCATGGCGACGCTGGCCAACAACACCGCAGACAGAAAAACATGACCGATACGGTTCAACATGGAACAGGCTCCTGTGGCTCGTGAGTAAGGGTTCAAGCGCGTGCCAGGGCCAGCCGTTGGGGCAGCTCGGCGTGGCGGGACTGGTCGCAAATCATCAGGCTGGCGTCGACATCGGCACCGTACAGATCGTTGAGGAACTGGCTGCTCATCGCGCTACCCTGCCCGTCGAAATGAATGCGCCCACCCTTGAGCGCCACGGCACGCGGGCAATAACGCATGGCGTAATCGACTTGATGCAGGGTCACCACCACGGTCTTGCCGTCGCGGCGATTGATGTCGGCGAGGATTTCCATGACCTTGCGCGCCGACTCCGGATCGAGTGAGGCGATGGGTTCATCGGCGAGGATCACTTCGGCACGCTGGGTCAACGCCCGGGCAATCGCCACGCGTTGCTGCTGGCCGCCGGACAAAGTGGAGGCGCGTTGCTGGGCCAGGTCCGCCAGGCCGACCCGCGCCAGGGATTGCATGGCACATTGCTTTTCCTCGGCATTGAACAACCCGAGGCTGCCGCGCCAGCGCGGCATGCGGCCCAGGCAACCGAGCAGCACGTTGTCGATCACACTCAGGCGATTGACCAGGTTGAACTGCTGGAAGATATAGCCGATATCCGCCCGCAACCTGCGCACCTTGCCATTCAACCGCCCACTGGCCTGCACCTCCCGGCCCAGCACCTTGACGCTGCCGCCATTGCCCTTGTCGCAACAGGCCAGGCCTGCCAAATGACGCAACAACGTGGACTTGCCGGAACCGGACGCACCAATCAGCGCGACCATCTCACCCGTGGCGATGGTGAGTTCGAGGTCGACCAGTGCGGTTTTCTTCGCAAAGGTCTTGTTCAGGTGATCGACATGGATAGCGGGAGTCATGGGCTTCTCTGTCTTGGTTTGAACAGCCTTCCATGGCTGTGTTTGAGTTCAAACGACAGTAGGCGCGGCAGGTGTCAGACCTATGACTTGCACATGACGGGAGGGGGACGGTTTGGTTAAGGTTTTGTGAAAGGTTGGAATGACGCAGGCACGTGTTTCTTGAAGCCGCCGCCCCCTTGTGGGAGCGGGCTTGCTCGCGAAAGCGAGTCCCTGTAGGAGCTGGCTTGCCAGCGATGGACGTCAACGATGACGCGGGCATTCAGGATGACCGCAGCGTCTGGGAGTTTTTCGCTGGCAAGCCAGCGCCTACATTTGATCTGCGTTGACTGGACGGCGGTGTTCCAGGCGGGAAAGAAAAAGGCGACCCGAAGGTCGCCTTTTGTCATTGCGCGTAGTGCTTACTCAACCCCGGCGGTACGCCCTGCACATTGGTCTCTTCCCATGGCCCGTTCGGGCTGATGGAGCGGCTCCAGCCGTTGCTCCAGCGGTAGTAGGTGCGCTGGCGGTAGAAAGTGTCCGGTTGTTCGTCCAGCACGTAGACGCCCATCTTGCCGTCCCAGTGGCTGGCAGCGCCCGGAGGGGGAGCGAAGGTGGGAGAGGAACTGGGCAGTGCTTTGGGTGGGGCGGTGACCGGGCCGGAAGGTTTGGTCACCGGTTTGGTCGACGGACCCGACGGTGGAATGGTCGGGCCCGTAGGGGCAGGAGGTGGCCGGTGGACCGCGCAAGCACTCAGGCCCAATACCAGGCTGAGCAGGGTGATACGAGCGATGGCGGTCATGGGGGTTTCCTCGAAATTATTTGTCCGGACTGTCGATGGTCAACTGCTGGGTCGCGGTGGTGCTGCTGGCCAGGGGTTGACTGCGCCCGATCCACTCGCCGGCAGTCGGTTGACCGGCCCGTGAAATGCGCGCAACCAGTTGGACTTCGGGAAAGTTGGACAGTTTCAACTGCGGCATCATCGCGTCGGCATCGCCCAGTTCGACGGTCACCGGCAGGTCAGCCACGGTGACGCGCTTGGCGGCCAGTGGCGCGGGCGGGCCGGAAACGGCACGGGCGAAGATGAAGACGCTGTCAGTCGGCAGAGCGCGGGCTTTGACGTCGGCCGCCAGGTCCACCCGTACTTTCATCACGGAGGTCTTGGCAGTCGGTGCGACGGTACCACCGCCCTCTTTCAACTTCTCGGCTGCGCGGTCGATGCCGCCTTGCAGCGCGGCGCGGGAGTTGTCTTTCTCCGGCAACAAGGCCAACAGACGGTTCCAGTAGTCGATGGCTTCCTGGTAACGCTGCCCTTCAAAGGCGGCGATACCCAGCAGGCCGAGGCTGGTGACTTCCTTCGGGTCGAGCTTCAGCGCTTCGTCGGTCAGGGCCTGAAGCTTGGGTGACCACTGTTTGTTGTCGGCAAAGTACTGCGCCTGGGCCCACTGCCCGAGCAATTCGGGCTGGCGACCGGCCACGGCCACGGCGCGCTCGAAGACCTTGGCCGCATCGGCCGAACGGTCCTGGGCCATGTAGGCGCGGCCCAGGAAGTACAGGCCTTCGGCCGAATCCGGTTGCGCCGCCGCCGCCCGTTCCAGGCGCTGGGTCATATCAGCAAGAGACACCGGCGGCTCGGCGAATTCGCGGGTCAGTTCAACCTTGTCGATGGCGCCGTAATGCAGGTACAGCGCAAGGCCCAATACCGGCACCAGCACCGCGGCCAGCAGTGGCAGCGGCTTGCCCAGGCGCGATTCGCGGGGTTTTTCCACGCCTTCGGTATCGGCGAGCAATTCACGGGCAGCTTCGGCGCGGCCGGTGTCGAGTTGCGCCGCGTTGAGCACACCTTCGCTTTGTTGGGTTTGCAGTTCGGCGACACGTTCCTGATACAGCGCGACGTTCAAGGCGGTGCGGTCTTCTTCACGCTGGGCGCGACGTACGCGCAACACCGGGATCAACAGGAAACTCAAGGCAACCAGGAGCAGCAGGCCAGCTGCGAGCCAGAAATCAATCATCAGTTTTTTTGTCCAGCAGTTGGTCGAGGCGTTGGCGCTCTTGGGCAGATAGCGCGTCGGAGCCATCGGTGGGAGCCGCACGGCGACGGCGGACGATCACGGCCATGACCACCAGGCCGCCCAGCAACAGGGCGGCGGGGCCAAACCAGAGCAAAGCGGTCTTGCCGGTCAGCGCCGGCTTGTAGCGCACAAAATCACCGTAGCGATCAACCATGAAGTCGATGATCTGCTGGTTGTCCTTGCCTTCGCCCAACATGCGGAAAATTTCTTTGCGCAGGTCAGCGGCAATCGGCGCGTTGGAGTCGGCGATGTCCTGGTTCTGGCACTTGGGGCAGCGCAGTTCCTTGGTCAATTCGCGGAAACGCTCGCGGTCGCCATCGCGGGCAAATTCATAGGTGTCGATGGCGGCATGGGCCACACCCACCAGCCCCAGCACCAATACAGCGGCGGTCAACCAACGCTTCATGGCTTGGCCTCGTCCACCAGGGCCTGGTACTTGGCCGCCAGTTGTTCGCGCCAGATCACTTCGTCGATCACGCCCACGAACTTGTCGCGGATCACGCCCTTGGCGTCGATAAAGAAGGTTTCCGGGGCACCGTAGACGCCGAGGTTGAGGCCGAGGTTGCCGTCTTCATCGCGAATATCCAGTTGGTACGGGTTGTGGAACTCGGCCAGCCACTTCAAGGCCGACGCATTGTCGTCCTTGTAGTTGATGCCATAGATCACCACGCCCTTCTCGGCCAGTTTGTTCAGCACCGGGTGCTCCACGCGGCACGAGATGCACCAGGTGGCCCACACGTTGACCAGCGCCGGCTTGCCGATCAGGTCGGCCTGGGTCAGGGTTTTGTCGCCCTGCACCGTCGGCAGCGAGAACGCCGGGAACGGCTTGCCGATCATCGCCGACGGCAGCTCGGCCGGGTCCAGGGACAGGCCGCGATACAAAAACACCGCAACCACCAAAAACACTGCAAGCGGCAACACCATCAACCAACGCTTCATACCGCAGCTCCCTGCATGCCGAGGGCTTCACGCACCCGGCTCTTGACCTTGACCCGGTAACGCCGGTCCATCGCGGCCAGCAGACCACCAAAACCGGTCAGCAGGCCGCCGAACCAGATCCAGCGCACAAACGGTTTGACGTGTACGCGCACGGCCCAGGCGCCATCGCCCAGCGGTTCGCCCAGGGCCACGTAGAGATCACGGGTGAACCCGGCGTCGATCCCGGCTTCGGTCATCATCGAGCTCTGTACGGTGTACAGGCGTTTTTCCGGGTGCAGCACGGCGATTTGCTTGCCATTGCGCACGACGCGCACGGTGCCTTTGTCGGAGGTGAAGTTCGGCCCTTCGAAGTGCTTGGCGCCTTCAAAGACGAACTGGTAACCGGCCAGGTCCATGGACTCGCCAGGGGCCAGGCGCAGGTCGCGCTCGGCGCTGTTCTGGCTGGACAACACCACGCCCAGGGCGCACACGGCGATGCCGATGTGGGCAATCTGCATGCCCCAGTAGCTGCGGGTCAGGGTCGGCAGGCCTTTGATCAGGCCCTTGTGGCGGGTCTTGTCGAAGATATCGCGCACACCGGCCAGCAGCACCCACGCAGCGAGCATGAAGGTGGCGAGCACCGCCCAGTTGAAATCGCCGTAGGCAATCCCGGCAATCACCGACAAGGCGGCACTGCCCAGCAGCACCGGGATCAGCATACCCAGCAACCATTTGACCGGGGTGTCTTTCCAGCGCACCAGTACGCCAATGGCCATCACCACCATCAGCAGGCCCATCAACGGGATGAACAGCGCGTTGAAGTACGGCGGGCCGACCGACAGCTTGGCGCCGGTCAGGGCATCGAGCACCAGCGGATACAGGGTGCCCAGCAGGATCATCGAGGCAGCGACTATCAGTACCAGGTTGTTACCCAGCAGCAGGGTTTCCCGCGACCACAGGTTGAAGCCTACGTGGCTCTTGACCACCGGCGCGCGCAGGGCGAACAGCGTCAGCGAACCACCCACCACGCACAGCAGGAAAATCAGGATAAACACACCGCGCTCAGGGTCGGCGGCGAACGCATGCACCGAGGTCAGCACGCCGGAACGTACGAGGAAAGTGCCTAGCAAACTCAGGGAGAAAGCGGCAATGGCCAGCAACACGGTCCAGCTCTTGAACACGCCACGCTTTTCGGTGACGGCCAGGGAGTGGATCAGCGCCGTGCCCACCAGCCAGGGCATGAAGGAGGCGTTTTCCACCGGGTCCCAGAACCACCAGCCGCCCCAGCCGAGTTCATAGTAGGCCCACCACGAGCCCAGGGTGATGCCGATACCGAGGAAGGCCCAGGCGACGATGGTCCACGGTCGCGACCAGCGTGCCCAGGCGGCGTCGAGACGCCCGCCGAGCAAGGCCGCGATGGCAAAGGCGAAGGCCACGGAGAAACCCACATAGCCCATGTACAACATAGGCGGGTGGACGATCAGGCCGATATCCTGCAGCAGCGGGTTGAGGTCGCGGCCATCGGTAGGAATCTGCGGCAAGATCCGCTCGAACGGATTGGACGTCATGATCAGGAACAGCAGGAAGCCGATGCTGATCATACCCATCACCGCCAGCACCCGCGCCAGCATCACTTGCGGCAACTGCCGGGAGAACACCGACACGGCGAAGGTCCAGCCGCCGAGGATCAGGGCCCAGAGCAGCAGGGAACCTTCGTGGGCACCCCAGACGGCGCTGAACTTGTAATACCAGGGCAAGGCGCTGTTGGAGTTGCTGGCGACATAGGCGACGGAAAAATCGTCGGTCATAAAGGCGTAGGTCAGGCAAGCGAAGGCGAACGCCAGGAACGCGAATTGCCCCCAGGCGGCCGGCTGCGCCAGGCTCATCCACAACCGATCACCGCGCCAGGCGCCCAGCAGCGGCACGATGGCCTGGACGATGGCAAAGCACAGGGCGAGGATCATCGCCAACTGGCCCAACTCGGGAATAAACAATGTAGAGGTCATCGCTTAACCCTCCTTGGCTGGGGTTGGCGCGGATTGGCCGCTTTCTTTCAGGGCCTTGGTCACTTCCGGCGGCATGTATTTTTCATCGTGCTTGGCCAGCACTTCATCGGCCACCACCACGCCCTGGGCGTTGAGCTTGCCGAGGGCGACGATGCCCTGCCCTTCGCGGAACAGGTCCGGGAGGATGCCGCGGTAGGTGATGGTCACGGATTTGTTGAAGTCGGTGACCACGAAGGTCACGTCCAGGGAGTCGCCGGAGCGCTTCAGGGAACCAGCCTCGACCATGCCGCCGGCACGGATGCGCGTGTCTTGCGGCGCTTCGCCATTGGCGATCTGGGTCGGGGTATAGAACAGGTTGATGTTCTGCTGCAAGGCACTCAAGGCCAGGCCCACGGCAATGCCGACGCCCACCAGGATGGCAAGGATGATCAACAGACGCTTTCTACGCAGCGGATTCACTTTTCGGTCTCCCGGCGCAGACGACGCGCCTCTTGTTGCAGGTAACGCTTGCGGGCCAGGATCGGCGCAACAACGTTCAGGGCCAGTACCGCGAGGCTGATGCCATAGGCGGTCCAGACATACAGGCCGTGATGGCCCATGGCGAGAAAATCACTGAAAGAGGCGAAGCTCATCCACGGGCTCCCAGGCTGTTTTGTACTTCGACCTTGACCCAACTGGCGCGGGCTTCACGCTTGAGCACTTCCAGACGCATGCGCATCAGCAGCACCGCGCCGAAAAAGCAGTAGAAGCCCAGGACCATCAGCAGCAACGGCGCCCACATTTCCACGGGCATCGCCGGTTTTTCGGTGAGGGTAAAGGTCGCGCCCTGGTGCAGGGTGTTCCACCACTCCACGGAGTACTTGATGATCGGGATGTTGATCACGCCGACAATCGCCAGCACCGCACAAGCCTTGGCCGCACTCTCACGATTGCTGATGGCATTGCCCAGGGCAATCAGACCGAAGTACAGAAACAGCAGGATCAACATGGACGTTAGTCGCGCATCCCAGACCCACCACGAACCCCAGGTTGGCTTGCCCCAGATCGCCCCGGTCAGCAGCGCCACAGCCGTCATCCACGCACCAATGGGCGCCGCGCATTGCAGGGCGACGTCGGCCAGCTTCATCTTCCACACCAGCCCGACGATGCCGCACACCGCCAGCATCACGTAGCAGGACTGGGCCAGCAGCGCGGCAGGAACATGGATATAGATGATGCGAAAGCTATTGCCCTGCTGGTAGTCCGGCGGCGCGAAGGCCAGGCCCCAGACCAGGCCGATACCGATCAGCAGGAAGGCGGCGATGGCGAGCCAGGGCAGCATTTTGCCGCTGATGCCATAGAACCACTTGGGCGAGCCGAGCTTGTGAAACCAGGTCCAGTTCATTGCTGTTTCCATCACGGTTGCTTCTTGTCGTGGCAAGAAGCTTAGGGTCTTTACTGACTAAGACAACGCCTAGTCAGACCTCATTATTCGCCGACGCTGATCTTCAGGCCGGCCGCTATAGCAAACGGTGTCAGGGTTACCGCCAGGGCGGTCAGGCTGCCAAGCCACAAGAGGTAACCGGTCGCCGGCATCCCCATGAGCGCGGCTTGCAAGGCACCGCTGCCCAGGATCAACACCGGGATATACAAAGGCAAAATCAGCAAGGCCAGCAACAGCCCACCACGTTTCAAGCCGACGGTCAGTGCCGCACCCACCGCCCCCAGCAGGCTCAGCACCGGGGTACCTAGCAACAACGAGGCCAGCAACACCGGCAGGCATTCGGCAGGCAAGCCCAACATCATCGCCAGCAGCGGCGCCAGCAGGACCAGCGCCAGGCCGGAGAAGGCCCAGTGTGCCAGTACCTTGGCCAGTACCAGAAGAGGCAGGGGGTGCGACGAAAGGACCCACTGTTCGAGGGAACCATCTTCAAAATCACTGCGAAACAGCCCGTCCAGCGAGAGCAGGACGGACAAAAGTGCCGCGACCCACACCAGTCCCGGAGACAAGGTTTGCAACAGTTTAGTCTCGGGACCGACCGCCAAAGGGAACAGGGCGATGACAATCGCGAAGAACACCAGCGGGTTGGCCAACTCAGCCGGGCGCCGACACAACAAACGCGCTTCGCGAGCGACCAACAGGGCAAATACACTCATACCGACCACCGTGCCAGATCCAGCTCACGGTAACCGGCGGGCATGCGGGTCAAGGTGTGGTGGGTGGTGAGGGCGATCATGCCGCCTTGTTCGCAGTGCTTTGCCAGATGTTCTTCAAGTTGCGCCACACCTTGTTTGTCGAGGGCGGTGAAGGGTTCGTCGAGGATCCACAGCGGCGGGCCCGGCAGATACAGGCGGGCCAAGGCCACGCGGCGTTGCTGGCCGGCCGACAGGGTGTGACACGGCACATCTTCAAAGCCCTTGAGGCCCACGGCGGCCAGGGCCTGCCAGATTGACTCGCGCGCGGCCGGGTGATGCAGGGCGCTGAGCCAACTGAGGTTTTCTTCAGGCGTCAGCACATCCTTGATGCCCGCGGCGTGGCCAATCCACACCAGGTTGCGCGCCAGCTCCGTACGTTGCTCGTGCAGGGGCTTGCCGTTGAGGCGTACCTGGCCCGCCGTCGGCTGCATCAAGCCAGCCAGCAGGCGCAGCAGACTGGTCTTGCCGCTGCCGTTGGGCCCACTGATCTGCACCATGTCGCCGCCCGCCAGACGCAGTTCGAGATGTTCGAACAGCATCCGCAGGTCTCGCTCACAGGCAAGCGCAACGGCTTCAAGTAGTGGACTGGTCACAAGATCGCGGGCCTTTACGGTTCAAGTCGGCGGTGGAACGGCCGTTAAAGAGATGCAGAATAAACGCATTGGCGGCCTGTTTTAGAGAGCTGGATCAATCAGTTGTGATGTTTTTGCGCCGCTCTTTGCAGACGGGCGGCATTATACATGCGATGCCCTACTCTAAAGAGGGCAATTTCCTTGAGACGGCGGCCACGATGAGCGGTGACATCAACCTTCCGATCCTTCCCCCAGCACCCGCTACCGGGCCCAGGCCTGCGCCTGCGGTGGGTGAGTTGCTGAAACTGCTGGAACCCCAGACAGGGTTGATCGACGCTGGCAAAACCGTGAACGCCGAAGTCTTGGCGCTCAAACAAGGCGGTGAAGCCTTTCAGCTGCTGCTCAAGCTGACCCTGGAAGGTGGCCGGCAAACCCTGGTGCAGGCCGCCAGCAGTCAACCGTTGCCCCTGGGCAGCAACGTGGCGGTGAGCCAGACGGCTTCGGGCGACCTGGCGATCAGCCTGCAACAGGCCTTGAGTGCCAATGTCGCGGCCCTGACCCGTATCGACACAAACCAGTTGCCGGTGGGCACGTTGTTGCAAGCCAAGGTGCTGACCTCGCAGATGCTGCCCCAGGGCGCCGGGCAGCCGGCGCTGTACCGCTCGCTGGTATCGGTGCTCAACAACGCGTTGAGCGGCACGACCCTGACCCTGGAAAGCCCGCAGCCGCTGCGCATCGGCAGTTTACTCAGTGCCGTGGTCCAGGGCGCACAGGCCCTGGACTTCGTGCCCTTGAGCGGACGCCAGGATCAACTGGCGATCAGCCAGCAGCTTGCAACCCAGCAAAGCCGCCAGGGCTCGCTGGAAGGTTTGCTCAACGCCCTGCAAAACCTGCCGCGCAATGCCGAACTGCCAGCGGATCTGCGCGCCGCCGTGGAACGGGTACTGGCCGGGATGCCGGACCTGACCCAGGTCAGCAACCCCAAGGTCCTCGCACAGTTGCTGCACAACAGTGGCGCGCTCCTCGAAGCCAAACTGCTGGCCGGGCAAAACCCGCTGATCCCGCCCTTGGACATGAAGGGCAGCCTGCTACGCCTGGTGGCCGAACTGATGCCCGCCCTGCCCGCCAGCACCAACCTCAATGCAATCCTGGCCGCCAACACCTTGGCGCAGATGCTGCCCAGCTTCGTGCGCAGCCCCCTGGGCACCCTCGGCCAGGTGGGCGCCCGCACCGCGCCGGGCGGTTTCCCGCTGCCGGAGCGCCTGTTGCAGCGCCTGGACGGTGAAAACAGCCTGGAAAACCTGCTACGCCTGGCCGCCGCTGCCATCTCGCGCTTGCAGAGCCATCAACTGTCGAGCCTGGAACAGACCGGCACCACCGCCGATGGTCGCCTGCAAACCACCTGGCAGATGGAAATCCCCCTGCGCACCTTGCAGGACATCGTGCCGTTGCAGGTCAAGTTCCAGCGCGAAGAACCGGCGCCGGACAAGGACGAACCCGAGCGCAAGATCGAGCGCGACGCGAAAAAGATGCTGTGGCGCGTGGAACTGGCCTTCGACATGGAGCCTCTGGGCCCGTTGCAGGTCCAGGCACAACTGAGCGAGGGCAAACTCTCCAGCCAGCTGTGGGCCTCCCGCCCCTTCACCGCCAGCCTGATCGAAAGCCACCTGGGCAGCCTGCGCGAGCGCCTGGTGTCATCGGGCCTCAACGTCGGCGACATCGACTGCCACCTCGGCACCCCGCCACGCGGGCCAAAGACCGGGCTTGAACAACGCTGGGTGGATGAAACCGCATGAAAAATCCCAACCCGCCACGCCAGGCCATAGCCCTCAAATACGACGGCAAGGCCGCCCCCGCCCTGACCGCCAAAGGCGACGACGCACTGGCCGAAGCCATCCTCAAATTGGCGCGGGAACATGAAGTACCGATTTATGAAAACGCCGAATTGGTGAAATTGCTGGCGCGCATGGAACTGGGCGACAGCATCCCGGAAGAGTTGTACCGGACCATCGCCGAGATTATTGCCTTCGCCTGGACGTTGAAGGGCAAGTTCCCGGTGGGCTATGACCCTCAGGCTGAGCCGACTGAGCGGGATGTGACCGCGCGCGGGGATGATTACTGAAACCCAGCAGGTGTACCCCAATCAAAAATGTGGGAGCGGGCTTGCCCGCTCCCACATTGGAACTGCGGCAAGCTCAGCTTTTGTGCAACTTGCTCATCAACTGCGCCTCGGCCTGGGTCAGGCCGCAGGATTGGGTCAGTTCGTCCACCGTGGCACCCATGCCTACCAGCTTGGCCGCCTGGGCAAAGGACAGGTTGGCCGGGTCACGCTGTTCCAGCGCCGACAATTTGTCGGGTAACGGAGCGAGGATGGCGCGCAGTTCATGCACGTCCTCCCCTACCCGCACGGCGCTTTGCTGGTAGTTGTCGACGCGCTTGGCCATCTCGCGCAGGCGCTGGTCGCGCACGGCATCGCGCTCGGCCTGTTGCAGCGCCAATTCGCGTTGCTGGCGCATATGGCGCAGCAACACCACCAGAGTCCCGACCCACAGCAGGGCCAGGACGATTACCGCTACCTCAAGCATCAATCAGATGTTCTCCAGGTCCGACCACTCTTCTTCGCTCATCATCTTGTCCAGCTCAACCAGAATCAGCAGCTCGCCGTTCTTGTTGCACACGCCCTGGATGAACTTGGCCGACTCTTCGTTGCCGACATTCGGCGCAGTCTCGACTTCCGACTGACGCAGGTAAACCACTTCGGCGACGCTGTCGACCATGATCCCGACCACTTGCTTGTCGGCTTCGATGATGACGATACGGGTGTTGTCGTTGACTTCAGTCGGCATCAGGCCAAAGCGCTGGCGGGTGTCGATCACCGTCACCACGTTGCCACGCAGGTTGATGATGCCCAGTACGTAGCTCGGCGCACCCGGTACCGGGGCGATCTCGGTGTAGCGCAATACTTCCTGCACGCGCATCACGTTGATGCCGTAGGACTCGTTGTCCAGCTTGAAGGTCACCCATTGCAGAATCGGATCATCCAAACCCTGTGCGGACGCTGACTTGTTCATACCCCTGACCCCTTCAAATACCGTTGAGCACGGCGTGTGTTCTTCTTGGGCAGCGCCGTGGCGCTGCGTCTTTTATCAAGTACGTTTGTTACCTGGCAGATCCTTTACCGCGCCGCTGGCAATCAGCTCCGCCAATTCGGCGACATCCAGCAGCGCGCACATATGTTCAATCACCGTGCCCGCCAGCCATGGCCGCTGGCCCCGATGGCTGCGCCATTTGATTTCGTTGGGGTCCAGGCGCAACGAACGGCTGACCTGATGCACCGCCAGCCCCCATTCGTAGCCCTGCACCGAAATCACGTATTGCAGGCCCTGGCGGAAATCATCGCGGTAGCGGTCGGGCATCACCCAACGCGCGGTATCCAGCACCTTGAGGTTGCCGGCCTGGCTCGGCAGGATCCCGAGGAACCACTCCGGCTGGCCAAACAACGGTGTCAATTCCTGGCCTTCCAGGGAGTAGATCGAACCCAGGCACACCAGCGGCACCGCCAGCGTCAGCCCGGCAACGTCGAACAGCAGGCATTCAAACGGCTCGGCGGCCCAGGACGGCCGGCCATCCGTCTCCACCGGTGGCGGTGTAATGCTTGGCGGGCGATGCACCTCGGCCACGGGTGGCACCAGGACCAGGGGCGCAGGCGCCTCCAGGGCCGGGACTTCGACCGCAACCACAACAGGCATCACCACCGCATCGCGGGCCTGCTCTTCCAGGACCGCCAATTGAAACTCATCCAGCTGGGTCTCAGGCTCAAGAACAGGCAGCGGTTCGACTTCGTCCAGCACCAGGATCGGTTCGGGCAGTTCTTCCTCGGTGGCATCCTGCAGCAGCGCGTCCAGGTAGGACTGCAACGCCAGCTGCGGGCGGCTCTTGATATCGACTGGACGGCTCATCTGTATGCCCACGCGCAAGCCCCGTTAACCGTGTATTCAAAGGTTATCGGCGCGATGCCCCGTGGACTTGAATGTGTGCTCATCTCACGCCACCTGTGCCACAAGTTGTTGGGCCAGCAGATGCTTGAGCAAGGCCCGGTAAGCCAGGACGCCACGGCTTTTGCCGTCGAACTGCGAAGGCGTGAGGCCCGCGCGGCTGGCGTCTCGCAGGCGCGTATCCACCGGGATATAGCCTTGCCAGATGGTCTCTGGATAGGCGTCACGCAGTACACGCAAGGTGCCAAGGGAGGCCTGGGTGCGGCGGTCGAACAGAGTCGGCACGATACTGAACGGCAACGCCTGCTTGCGCGAACGGTTGATCATGGTCAGGGTGCTGACCATGCGCTCCAGGCCCTTGACCGCCAGGTGCTCGGTCTGTACCGGGATCACCAGTTGCTGGCTGGCCGCCAGGGCATTGACCATCAGCACGCCGAGCAATGGCGGGCTGTCGATGATTGCGTAGTCAAAGTCCTGCCACAATTGCGCCAGGCTCTTGGCGATCACCAGGCCCAGGCCGCTCTGCCCCGGCGATTGGCGCTCAAGGGTGGCCAGCGCGGTGCTGGAGGGCAACAGCGAAATCTTGTCGTTGCTGGTGGGCAACAACAGTTGCCCGGGCAAGCCTTGGGGGACGCTGCCCTTGTGCAGGAACAGGTCGAAGCAGCTGTGCTCCAGCGCATCGGGGTCATAGCCGAAATAGCTGGTCATCGAGCCGTGGGGATCCAGGTCGACAATGACCACGCGCTTGCCCGCCTCGGCCAGCAAGCCGGCTAAGGCGATGGAGGTGGTGGTCTTGCCGACCCCACCTTTTTGATTGGCAACTGCCCAGACTCTCATTCGGATTGTTCCTCCCGGTGGGCACTGGCTCGACCGAGAAATAGCACGAGGTTATAGAGCCGGTGACGGAGAATTGACGGCACTCCCGCGTTCCGGCGGCTTTACGGGCGTCGGTGCAGTTTGTGTGCCAGCCCGCTTCATTGCTGCATCAGGTTGTGCATTGGCCGCACCCGTCGCGGTCAGGCTGCGGCGTACATCCAGGTTACGCGACACCACCAAGACCACCCGGCGGTTGCGCGCGCGGCCTTCGGCCGTCGCATTATTGGCCACCGGCTGGAATTCACCATACCCCACCGACGCCAGGCGCCCAGGGTTTACGCCCTGCATCGCCAACATACGCACGATGCTCGCCGAACGCGCCGACGACAACTCCCAGTTGGTGGGGAATTGTGCGGTATGGATCGGCTGGTCATCGGTAAAGCCTTCGACATGGATCGGGTTGTCGAAGGGTTTCAAAATGGCCGCCACCTTGTCGATGATGCTGAAGGCAATATCGCTGGGCAGGGCATCGGCGCTGGCGAACAGCAGGCTGGAGTTGAGCTCGATCTCCACCCACAGCTCGTTGCCACGAATGGTCATCTGGTTGGAGCTGATCAGGTCGCCAAATGCCGCGCTGATATCGTCGGCGATGCTCTTGAGCGGGTCGCTGCCGCCACTGATGCCGGCGTCGGTCTCTTCACTGTCCTTGACCAGGGGCTTGGCCGGGGTCGTGGTCTTGGGCCGCTCATCGCCAATGGGAATCGGCTTGAGGGCCCGGTCCGAGTCGGTGAATACGCCGACCAGGGCTTCAGAGATGACCTTGTATTTGCCTTCATTGATCGAGGAAATGGAGTACATCACCACGAAAAACGCGAACAGCAAGGTGATGAAGTCGGCGTAGGACACCAGCCAGCGTTCATGGTTGACGTGCTCTTCAGGCTCACGGCGGCGACGGCTCACAGGCAATCCCCCTCGCAACACACATCAACTGTAGGAGCGAGCTTGCTCGCGAAAGTCGCGAACGATAACGCTGGCTGGCAGGTTAAACGCAGCGCTCTCGGGGTTTTCGCGAGCAAGCTCGCTCCTACAGGGAGAGGGAGGCGCATGCTCATGCCCATCAATCCATGAAGCCCTGGAGCTTCAATTCGATGGAACGCGGGTTCTCACCCTCGGCAATCGACAGGATGCCCTCCAGGAGCATTTCCCGGTAACGGGACTGGCGCATGGCAATGGATTTGAGTTTGCTGGCAACCGGCAGCAGCAACAGGTTGGCACTGGCCACGCCGTAGATGGTGGCGACGAATGCCACGGCAATGCCGCTGCCCAGTTGCGAGGGGTCGGCCAGGTTGCCCATTACGTGGATCAGGCCCATGACCGCACCGATGATGCCGATGGTCGGCGCGTAGCCGCCCATGCTTTCAAAGACTTTGGCCGCGTTGATATCGCGGCTTTCCTGGGTGTAGAAGTCCACTTCAAGGATGCTGCGGATGGCTTCCGGCTCGGCGCCGTCGACCAGCAGTTGCAAGCCTTTGCGCGCGTAGCTGTCGGGCTCGGCATCGGCCACGCCTTCGAGGCCCAGCAGGCCTTCCTTGCGCGCGGTGAGGCTCCAGTTGACCACGCGGTCGATCCCGCCGGCCAAGTCCACGCGCGGCGGGAAAATGATCCACACCAGGATCTGCATCGCCCGCTTGAACGAGCTTAAAGGCGACTGCAACAGCGCCGCGCCGACGGTGCCGCCGATCACGATCAGCGCCGCCGGACCGTTGGCCAGGGCGCCCAAATGGCCGCCTTCCAGATAGTTGCCGCCAATGATGGCGACAAACGCCAGGAGTATCCCAACCAGGCTCAACACATCCATCAGTGACAGGCCTCCACCAGGTGCTTGCCAATGTCATCCAGGCTGTAGACCGCGTCAGCCAGGTCAGCCTTGACGATGGCCATGGGCATGCCATAGATCACGCAACTGGCTTCATCCTGGGCCCAGATCGAGCTGCCGCCCTGTTTGAGCAGGCGCGCGCCTTCGCGGCCATCGGCGCCCATGCCGGTGAGGACCACCGCCAGAACTTTGTCGCCGTAGGACTTGGCCGCCGAACCGAAGGTGATATCCACGCACGGCTTGTAGTTCAGGCGCTCGTCGCCCGGCAGGATTTTCACCGCGCCGCGACCATCGACCATCATTTGCTTACCACCCGGGGCCAGCAACGCAAGACCCGGGCGCAGGATATCGCCGTCTTCGGCTTCCTTGACGCTGATGCGGCACAGCTTGTCCAACCGCTCGGCAAAGGCCTTGGTGAAGGCCGCGGGCATGTGCTGGACCAGCACGATGGGCGCCGGGAAGTTGGCCGGCAACTGGGTCAAGACGCGCTGCAAAGCCACCGGGCCGCCGGTGGAAGTACCGATCGCCACCAGTTTGTAGGCCTTGCGCTTGGGCGGAGGCGACGCTGGGCTCGGCGCCGCTGTACGCGCCGGGGCCACGGCAGGCCGTGCCACTGGGGCCGGCGCCGGGCGCCCGAAACTGCTGCTGGTCGGTGCAGGTGCCGCTACCGGGGCGGGAGCCACCGGGGCACGGAAGCTGCTGCGATTGCTGCGCGAGATGCTGTGCACCTTCTCGCAGAGCATCTGCTTGACCTTCTCCGGGTTGCGCGAGATGTCTTCGAAATTCTTCGGCAAAAAGTCCACGGCGCCAGCGTCCAGCGCATCGAGGGTCACCCGGGCGCCTTCGTGGGTCAGCGACGAGAACATCAAGACCGGGGTCGGGCAGCGCTGCATGATGTGGCGCACCGCTGTGATGCCATCCATCATCGGCATCTCGTAGTCCATGGTGATCACGTCCGGCTTCAATGCCAGTGCCTGGTCAATCGCCTCTTTGCCGTTGGTGGCCGTACCGACCACCTGGATGTTGGAATCCGCTGAAAGAATTTCCGAGACGCGGCGGCGGAAAAAACCCGAATCGTCCACCACCAGAACCTTGACTACCATAACCACTCCGTTAGGCAGGGCGAGGGACAACCGCCCTGCCCGGGCCGAATCAAATACGCCGTGCGGCGTAACGCTTGAGCATGCTCGGAACATCGAGAATCAGCGCGATCCGACCGTCACCGGTAATGGTCGCACCCGACATGCCTGGCGTTCCTTGCAGCATCTTGCCCAATGGCTTGATGACCACTTCTTCCTGGCCAACCAGTTGATCGACGACAAAGCCGATACGCTGGGTGCCCACGGACAGGATCACCACGTGGCCTTCGCGCTGCTCTTCATGAGCGGCGGACGCCACCAGCCAACGCTTGAGGTAGAACAGTGGCAACGCCTTGTCGCGCACGATCACCACTTCCTGGCCGTCGACCACGTTGGTGCGCGACAGGTCGAGGTGGAAGATTTCGTTGACGTTGACCAGCGGGAAGGCGAACGCCTGGTTGCCCAGCATCACCATCAGGGTCGGCATGATCGCCAGGGTCAACGGCACCTTGATGACGATCTTCGAGCCCTGGCCCTTGGTCGAATAGATATTGATCGAGCCATTGAGCTGGCTGATCTTGGTCTTCACCACATCCATGCCCACGCCACGGCCGGACACGTCGGAAATCTCGGTCTTGGTCGAGAAGCCCGGGGCAAAGATCAGGTTGTAGCACTCGGTGTCGGTCAGGCGGTCGGCGGCGTCCTTGTCCATGACGCCGCGCTTGACCGCGATGCCGCGCAGGATGTTGGAGTCCATGCCTTTGCCGTCATCGGTGATCGACAGCAGGATATGGTCGCCTTCCTGTTCGGCCGCCAGGATCACTTTGCCCAGGCGCGGCTTGCCGCTGGCTTCGCGCTCTTCGGGGGTTTCCACACCGTGGTCGACCGCGTTGCGCACCAAGTGGACCAGCGGGTCGGCCAGGGCCTCGACGAGGTTTTTGTCGAGGTCGGTTTCTTCGCCCACCAGTTCCAGGGCGATCTCTTTTTTCAACTGCCGGGCCAAGTCACGGACCAGGCGCGGGAAGCGCCCGAAGACCTTCTTGATCGGCTGCATGCGCGTCTTCATCACCGCGGTCTGCAGGTCGGCCGTGACCACGTCGAGGTTCGACACGGCCTTTTGCATGGCTTCATCGCCGCTGCTCAAGCCCAGGCGCACCAAGCGGTTACGCACCAGCACCAGTTCGCCCACCATGTTCATGATGTCGTCCAGGCGCGCGGTATCGACCCGCACGGTGGTTTCGGCTTCACTGGCCGGAGCCTTGTCGGCAGCCGCCGGCGCGCGGGCCGGTGCCGGTGCAGCGGCGCGGGCTGGAGCAGGCGCAGCAGCCTTGGCTGCCACCGCTGCCGGCTTGGCGACGGCAGCAGTGGCGGTGGCCGCTGCTGCAGGTGCCACTTCAGAGAACTTACCCTTGCCGTGCAGCTCGTCGAGCAGGGATTCGAATTCGTGATCGGTAATCAGGCCATCCGCAGCAGGGGCAACAGCAGCAGGCGGGGCAGCGACCGGTGCAGCCGCCGCTGCAACTGCCGGCAAGGCATCAGCCGCAAACGAGCCCTTGCCATGCAACTGATCCAGCAGTGCTTCAAATTCGTCATCGGTGATGTCGGTGCTGACCGGCTGGGCAGGCTCCACAGCCGCCGGCGTTGCCGCCACGGCGTCCGGGGCGAACTGGCCCTTGCCGTGCAACTGATCGAGCAACGACTCGAACTCGGCATCGGTAATGTCTTCGCTGGTCGGCACCATGGCTGGCGCAGCCGCTGCCGGTGCTTCTGCCTGCGCCTTGACGGCATTGAGGGAGTCCAGCAGTTGTTCGAATTCGCTGTCGGTAACGTCAGGCTCGGCCACCGGTTCAGGCGCGGCTTCAACCACCGGGGCGGCATTCAGGGCAGCAGGCTCTGCCAGGCGCGCCAGGGCGGCCAGCAGTTCCGGGGTGGCGGCGGTAATCGGTGCGCGTTCGCGCACTTCATTGAACATGCCGTTGACCGCGTCCAGGGCTTCAAGGATCACGTCCATCAGTTCCGAATCAACGTGCCGCTCACCCTTGCGCAGGATGTCGAACACGTTTTCGGCGATGTGGCAGCACTCCACCAGCTCATGGAGCTGGAGGAAGCCGGCGCCCCCTTTTACAGTGTGAAAACCGCGAAAAATTGCATTGAGCAGGTTCGCATCATCCGGTCGGCTTTCCAGCTCGACCAGTTGCTCGGACAACTGCTCTAGAATTTCGCCGGCCTCTACAAGGAAATCCTGAAGGATTTCTTCATCGGCGCCGAAGCTCATATACGTGCTCCTTTAGGTCCTGATAACGGCAAATGGCGGATCGCGTTGGAGCTGTGAGCGGGCCAGGCAAGGCGCGGAACGCAGGCAAGGGTTGTTTCCTTGTCAAGTTCCGCAACGCAGCATGGCGCGCTCACAGCTCCAACCCGGAGGGCCGCGCCCCGCAAGGCGCAATCCGTCGTTATTCGTCGTTCATTTGGAAAAACCAAACTTCTCTCCTCATGCCTAGTCTTGCGCCTTGCGGGGCGCGGCGCGACCGTCATTTGCCGTTATCAGGACCTAAAAGCCTAAACTGGACAGCAAATCGTCTACGTCATCTTGACCTGACATAACGTCTTCACGTTTATCGGCATGAATCTGCGGACCTTCACCCTTGGCGAGGTGTTTTTGTGGATCTTTTTCCGAGAGGATCGCTTCGCGGTCATGTTCGATGCCGGCAAAACGGTCGACCTGGCCAGCCATCAGCACCAGCTTGAGCAAGTTGCTTTCCACTTCAGTGACCAACAGGGTCACGCGCTTGATCACCTGGCCGGTGAGGTCCTGGTAATCCTGGGCCAGCAGAATGTCATTGAGGTTGCTGGAAACCGTGCGGTTGTCCTGCTCGCTGCGTGACAGGAAGCCCTCGACCCGACGCGCCAGCTCACGAAATTCTTCTGCGCCCACTTCGCGGCGCATGAAACGCCCCCAGTCAGCGCTCAACGCCTTGGCCTCATTGGCCATGCCGTTCACCAAAGGCGTGGCGTTTTCCACCAGGTCCATGGTGCGATTGGCTGCCGCCTCAGTCAGCCTGACCACATAGGACAGGCGTTCGGTGGCATCAGTGATCTGCGAGATTTCCTCGGCCTGGGGCATGTGCGGGTCGATCTGGAAATTGACGATCGCACTGTGCAACTCACGGGTGAGCTTGCCCACTTCCTGGTACAGGCCGCGGTCGCGGGTCTGGTTGAGCTCATGGATCAACTGCACTGCGTCGCCGAACTGGCCTTTTTCCAGGCTTTCGACGAGTTGGTGAGCATGTTTTTTCAGGGTCGATTCAAAGTCGGCCTGCGATGATTCTTTATGCTCCATAGCTCCCCCGTGGCAGCATCAATGACCGATGCGTTCGAAGATTTTTTCAATCTTCTCTTTCAAGGCCAATGCAGTGAATGGCTTGACCACGTAGCCGTTGACCCCGGCCTGGGCGGCTTCGATGATCTGTTCACGCTTGGCTTCGGCGGTCACCATCAACACCGGAAGATTGCGCAGTTTTTCATCGGCGCGCACATGGCGCAGCAGATCGATACCGGTCATGCCAGGCATGTTCCAGTCGGTTACCAGAAAGTCGATGCTCCCGCTGTTGAGGATCGGAATCGCCGTAATGCCGTCATCCGCCTCGACCGTGTTAGTGAACCCAAGGTCACGCAACAGGTTTTTTATGATCCGCCGCATCGTTGAGAAGTCATCAACGATGAGGATTTTCATGTTCTTGTCCAATTCGACCTCCAAGCAGTCTTAAACGCGTCCAGCACCTGGGCGCGCCATATCATTCAACAGGCATTACACAAAAAGGACTGCTAGGGCACACCACAGGTCGCTCCCGCCCGGCTTGCGCCCTGGCGGTTATCGCTCGCACTGTCCCCACACTGCCTGTCAGCGCGCTCGCCACTCTCCCAAACGCCCCCGCAAGCGGGCCGCGCATTGGCTATGGAGCTGACTGACCCGCGATTCGCTGACCCCCAGGACCTCACCGATTTCCTTGAGGTTCAGCTCTTCGTCGTAGTACAGCGCCAACACCAGTCGCTCACGTTCCGGCAGATTGGCAATCGCCTCTGCCAGGGCGCCCTGGAAGCGTTCATCTTCCAGGTCGCGTGAAGGCTCCTGGTGAGCGCTCGCGCCGTCCTCGTGCAGCCCTTCATGTTCGCCGTCCTGTAGCAGGTCGTCGAAACTGAACAGGCGGCTGCCCAAGGTATCGTTCAAAATCCCGTAGTAATCGTCGAGACTCAATTGGAGTTCGGCCGCAACTTCGTGATCTTTAGCGTCGCGGCCGGTTTTTGCTTCAATTGAGCGAATTGCGTCACTCACCATCCGGGTATTGCGGTGAACCGAACGCGGCGCCCAATCACCTTTACGCACTTCATCGAGCATCGCGCCACGGATACGGATACCCGCATACGTCTCGAAACTCGCACCCTTGCTCGCGTCGTACTTGGTCGACACTTCGAGCAGGCCGATCATCCCCGCCTGGATCAGGTCTTCGACCTGGACACTGGCGGGCAGGCGTGCCAGCAGGTGGTAGGCAATGCGCTTGACCAGAGGCGCATAGCGCTCGATCAATTCGCCCTGGCTGTCACGCGCTGATTTTTTGTAAAGGTTGTAGCCGCTGGCTGTCATAGCACCGGTCCTGCACTCGTCTGATGCACCAATCGCTCGACGAAAAACTCCAGATGCCCCCGAGGATTGGCGGGCAGTGGCCAGGTATCGACCTTCTGAGCAATTGCCTTGAACGCCAACGCGCATTTCGAACGAGGGAACGCTTCATAGACTGCACGCTGCTTTTGCACAGCCTTGCGCACACACTCGTCATAGGGAACTGCGCCGACGTATTGTAAGGCGACATCGAGGAAGCGATCCGTGACCTTGGTCAACTTGGCGAACAGGTTGCGCCCTTCCTGTGGGCTCTGGGCCATGTTGGCCAGCACGCGGAAGCGGTTCATGCCGTAGTCGCGGTTGAGCAGTTTGATCAGGGCGTAGGCGTCGGTGATCGAGGTGGGTTCGTCGCAGACCACCAGCAACACTTCCTGCGCGGCGCGCACGAAGCTGACCACGGACTCGCCGATCCCGGCGGCGGTGTCGATCACCAGCACGTCGAGGTTGTCGCCGATATCACTGAAGGCCTGGATCAGGCCGGCATGCTGCGCCGGGCTCAGATGCACCATGCTCTGGGTGCCGGAGGCGGCCGGGACGATGCGAATCCCCCCTGGCCCCTGCAACAGCACATCGCGCAGTTCACAGCGGCCCTCAATGACATCGGCCAGGGTATGTTTGGGGGTCAGTCCCAGCAGAACGTCAACGTTCGCCAGTCCCAGGTCGGCATCCAGCAGCATGACACGGCGGCCAAGCTCTGCCAGGGCCAGGGACAAATTCACTGACACGTTAGTTTTCCCGACGCCACCTTTGCCGCCGGTCACCGCGATCACCTGTACGGGATGCATGCTGCCCATGTTCTTTCTTTACCTTGTCTTGCTTAGCCGCAGGCTACATAGGGTGGCCGCGGTAGCAGACCATCGATGTAGGTACATTGCACTGTGTTTCATGTTGCCTTCAGCCGACCCGCTTGGCTGGGTTGTGATAGAGGTCGGCGAACATGTCCGCCATCGCCTCTTCACTGGGTTCGTCCTGCATTTGCACACTGACTGCACGGCTGACCAGTTGATGACGGCGCGGCAGATGCAAATCATCCGGGATCCGCGGCCCGTCGGTCAGGTAGGCGACCGGTAATTCATGGCTGATGGCAAGGCTCAACACTTCGCCCAGGCTTGCGGTTTCATCCAGCTTAGTCAGGATGCAACCGGCCAACCCGCAACGCTTGTAGCTGTGGTACGCAGCAGTCAGAACCTGTTTTTGGCTGGTTGTTGCAAGTACCAGGTAATTTTTCGACTTGATCCCGCGTCCGGCCAGGCTTTCCAGCTGCATACGCAACGCCGGGTCGCTGGCTTGCAGGCCCGCGGTGTCGATCAGCACCACGCGTTTGCGCAGCAGCGGGTCGAGGGCGTTGGCCAGGGACTGGCCCGGGTCGACATGGGTCACCGGCACATTGAGGATCCGGCCCAGGGTCTTGAGCTGCTCCTGGGCACCGATGCGGTAGCTGTCCATGCTCACCAGCGCAATATTGTGCGCGCCGTACTTGAGTACATAACGGGCGGCCAATTTGGCCAGGGTGGTGGTCTTGCCCATGCCGGCAGGGCCGACCATGGCAATCACGCCACCTTCTTCAAGGGGTTCGATTTCCGGGGTCTGGATCATCCGCGCCAAGTGGGCCAGCAGCATGCGCCAGGCCTGGCGAGGTTCTTCGATACCGGTGGTCAGCTCCAGCAGGTCGCGCGACAACGGGCCGGACAGGCCGATGCGCTGCAGGCGACGCCAGAGGTTGGCCTGTTGCGGCTTGCTGCCTTGCAACTGGTTCCAGGCCAGCGAGCCCAACTGCACTTCCAACAGTTCGCGCAGGCCATTGAGTTCAAAACGCATCGAGTCGAACACGCGCTGGTCGACCGCCGCAGCCGGCGCCGGCGCAGCAGGACGCGGCGGCTCGACGAAGGTCGGCTCAACCAATGGCTCGGCCGCAGTCAGCGGCAGGCCGGCAAACAATTGGCGGTTGGTGGTCGCATCGCTGTCGCCACGCATGCTCAGTTCGGCCTGGGCCGAGACAATGCGCGAGGCGGTCTTGCGCAACTCGTCTTCGAGTTCCATGTTCGGCACGCGCGGCGCCAAGGCCTGGGGTTTGTAATCCAGGGCAGCCGTCAGCTCGACACCGCCGGCAATGCGACGGTTACCGATAATAGCCGCGTCGGCGCCCAGTTCATCACGAACCAGCTTCATGGCCTGACGCATATCGGCGGCGAAAAAACGCTTTACTTGCATAACCCACTACCTCAGCCGTTGGGCCCTACTGTCGCGACGATAGTCACTTGCTTGTTGTCAGGAATTTCCTGATAAGCCAATACGTGCAAATTCGGTACTGCCAGGCGTCCAAACCGCGACAACATCGCCCGGACGGGGCCGGCCACCAGCAGGATCACCGGTTGGCCCTGCATCTCCTGGCGCTGTGCGGCGTCGATCAACGAACGCTGCAGCTTTTCAGCCATGCTTGGCTCCAGCAGGACGCCCTCTTCCTGGCCTTGTCCTGCCTTCTGGATACTATTGAGCAATATTTGTTCCAACCTTGGTTCCAAGGTGATGACAGGCAGCTCGGAGTCAAGCCCGACAATGCTTTGGACGATGGCACGCGACAAACCGACGCGCACCGCAGCCACCAGAGCGGCAGTATCTTGACTCTTGGCGGCATTGTTGGCGACGGCCTCGGCAATGCTGCGAATGTCGCGTACCGGCACCTGCTCGGCCAACAGTGCCTGCAACACCTTGAGCAACTGCGACAACGACAGGATGCCCGGCACCAGCTCTTCGGCCAGCTTTGGCGAGGCCTTGGCCAGCAATTGCATGAGTTGCTGGACTTCTTCGTGGCCAATCAACTCGTGGGAGTGCTTGTACAGAATCTGGTTGAGGTGCGTGGCGACCACCGTGCTGGCATCCACCACGGTGTAACCCAGGGACTGCGCCTGGCTACGCTGGCTGACTTCGATCCACACCGCGTCCAGGCCAAAAGCCGGATCTTTGGCGGTGATGCCGCTCAGGGTGCCAAACACCTGGCCCGGGTTGATCGCCAACTCGCGGTCCGGGTAGATCTCGGCTTCGGCCAGGGTCACGCCCATCAGCGTCAGACGGTAGGCACTGGGGGCCAGGTCGAGGTTATCGCGAATGTGTACGGTGGGCATCAAGAAGCCCAGGTCCTGGGACAATTTCTTGCGCACACCCTTGATCCGCGCCAGCAACTGGCCGCCCTGGTTGCGGTCGACCAGCGGGATCAGGCGATAGCCGACTTCCAGGCCGATCATGTCGATCGGGGTCACGTCATCCCAGCCCAACTCCTTGGTTTCCTGGGCGCGGGCCGGCGACGGCAGTAAGTCCTGCTGGCGTTCCACCTCTTTCAAGGCCTGGACCTTGACCGTGTTCTGCTTCTTCCAGAACAGGTACGCACCGCCGCCGGCCAGGGCGGCCATGCTCAGGAACGAGAAGTGCGGCATGCCCGGCACAATGCCCATGATCGCCATGATGCCGGCCGCCACGGCCAGGGCCTTGGGCGAGGAAAACATCTGGCGGTTGATCTGCTTGCCCATGTCTTCGGAGCCGGACGCACGGGTCACCATGATCGCCGCAGCTGTGGATAACAACAGTGATGGCAATTGCGCCACTAAACCGTCACCAATGGTCAGCAAGGCGTACACCTTGCCCGCATCGCCGAAGGTCATGCCGTGCTGGAAGATCCCCACCGCCATGCCGCCGATCAGGTTGATAAACAGGATCAGCAGGCCGGCGATGGCGTCGCCACGTACGAATTTGCTGGCACCGTCCATCGAACCGTAGAACTCGGCCTCCTGGGCCACTTCGGAACGACGGGCCTTGGCCTGGTTCTGGTCGATCAGGCCGGCGTTGAGGTCGGCGTCGATCGCCATTTGCTTGCCAGGCATGGCGTCGAGGGTAAACCGTGCGCTCACCTCGGAAATCCGCCCGGCGCCCTTGGTCACCACCACGAAGTTGATGATCATCAGGATCGCGAACACCACGATACCGACCACGTAGTTGCCGCCGATCACCACCTCACCAAAAGCCTGGATCACCTTGCCGGCGGCGGCGTGACCGTCCTGGCCGTGGAGCATCACCACCCGCGTGGAGGCCACGTTAAGGGCCAGGCGCAGCAGCGTGGCAACCAGCAAAATGGTGGGAAAGACCGCAAAATCCAAAGGCCGCAGCGCGTATACACACACCAGCAGCACCACGATGGACAGGGCAATGTTGAAGGTGAAGAACACGTCCAACAGGAACGGCGGCATCGGCAACATCATCATTGCCAGCATGACCAACAGCAACAACGGCACACCCAGGTTGCCTCGCGAGAGGTCCGTCAGGGTGCCACGGGCGTTGTTGAGCATTTGAGAGCGATCCACCACCGGTATTCCTCGTTGCCTTGAAGCAAAACTTTGACGCCAGGAGGCGACTTGGAAGGGCTTGTGCAAGAAGCCTTCCAACTTTTGCTTGAGGCATACCGGGGGAGGATTATTGTTAGCCGCTAGAGTGGCTGGACGTTTTCTGCCTGAATGCCTTTAGGGCCGTGGACAACCGCATATTGCACCTTTTGGCCCTCTGTCAGCGCCTTGAACCCCTCGGTTTGAATGGCCGAGAAGTGCACAAACAGATCCTCTCCCCCATCATCCTGCTTAATGAAGCCAAAGCCCTTTGAGTCGTTGAACCACTTCACAGTGCCCGTTGCCATTGCCCTTCTCCCGAAACCTTGCTTGAACATCCGCGCGCCATCAAACCGCGAAGCAGAGGCGGTGGCTACTGTCAGAGTTGACAGGTAGACATGGGGGGCAAGCGATGCTAGTTGCCAGGCATTGATGCTTGCTACCTGTTCGGACGCCATCGCGGGCAAGCCCGGCTCCCACATTTGACCGAGATCAACTGTGGGAGCCGGGCTTGCCCGCGATGGCTCAAAACTCAGGAATCGCGCTGCAAATCCGGCGGAATCGGCAAATCCTTGAGCGGATCCGGTCGCTTGCCCTTGCCCGCACGGTATTGGCGAATCTGATAGACATAGGCCAACACCTGCGCCACCGCCAGATACAGCCCGGCCGGGATCTCTTGTTCAAGGTCGGTGGAGTAGAAGATCGAACGCGCCAGCGCCGGCGACTCCAGCAGCAAAATGTCGTTGGCCTGGGCGATTTCGCGGATTTTCAAGGCGGTAAAGTCGCTGCCCTTGGCCAGCAACATCGGTGCGCCGCCCTTCTCGGCGTCGTACTTGAGCGCCACCGCATAGTGGGTCGGGTTGGTAATGACCACATCGGCATCCGGTACCGAAGCCATCATCTTGCGCTGGGACATCTCGCGTTGCAGCTGACGGATACGCTGCTTCACTTCCGGCTTGCCTTCCTGATCCTTGTGCTCGTCACGCACTTCTTGCTTGGTCATCAGCAGCTTCTTGTGGCTTTCCCACAGCTGGATCGGCGCATCCACCGCCGCAATCAGGATCAGCCCGCAGGCCATCCACAACGCACTCCACCCCACCAGTTGCACGCTATGAATGATTGCCAGCTCCAGCGGTTCATGGGCGATGCGCAACAAGTCGTCGATATCCGACTTGAGCACCACCAGCGCCACAAACAAGATGATGAAGAACTTCGCCAATGCCTTGAGCAGTTCCACCACGGCCTTGGCCGAGAACATGCGCTTGATCCCGGCCGCCGGGTTCATGCGGCTGAATTTGGGCGCCAGGCTGCCGGCCGCGAACAACCAGCCACCGAGGGAAATCGGCCCGATCAGCGCCGCCAGCAGCAAGGTGATCAGCACCGGTTGCGAGGCCAGGATCGCTATCTTCCCCGAGTGCAGCAGGTAGATGCCCATGGCGCGCGGGTCAAGCAGCACTTCCCGGGGCAGGGAAAAGCTGTGCTTCATGATCTCCATCAGGTCCTGGGCCAGGCCGCCGCCGTAGATCAACAGGCCGCCGGCCCCGGCGAGCATCACCGCCAGGGTGTTGAGCTCTTTGGAACGGGCAATTTCGCCCTTTTCCCTGGAGTCCTTTTTCCGTTTCTCCGTGGGGTCTTCTGTTTTGTCCTGACCACTCTCGCTCTCGGCCATGGCTCAGCGCGCCCGTGCCAGATCACGTAAGAACTGCAGGGCATCACTGGCCAGCGGTTGATACTGATTGAGAATGTCGGCCAGGCCGATCCAGAAAATCCCCAGGCCCAACACCAGGGTCAGCGGGAAACCAATAGCAAAAATGTTCAACTGCGGCGCGGCACGGGTCATCACGCCGAAGGCAATGTTGACCACCAGCAGCGCAGTGATCGCCGGCAACACCAGCAACAATGACGCGCCCAGCACCCAACTGAGGCGCCCGACCACTTCCCAGAAGTGGTTGACGATCAAGCCCTCGCCTACCGGCAAGGTGGTGAAGCTCTCGGTGAGGATTTCGAAGGCCACCAGATGGCCGTTCATGGCCAAAAACAGCAGGGTCACCAGCATGGTCAGAAATTGCCCGATCACCGCCACCGACACGCCGTTGGTGGGGTCGACCATGGACGCGAAGCCCATGCCCATCTGGATCGAGACGATTTGCCCGGCAATCACAAACGCCTGGAAGAACAGGGTCAAAGAGAAGCCCATCAAGGCGCCAATCAGGATTTGTTCGGCAATCAGCAGCAATGCACTGAGGTCCAGGGCATTGACCGGTGGCATCGCCGGCAATGTCGGCACAATGACCACAGTGATCGCCACGGTGAAGAACAGGCGCACACGCTTGGGCACCAGGGTCGTGCCGATCACCGGCATGGTCATCAGCATCGCGCCCACGCGAAACAGCGGCAGGATGAACGCGGCCACCCACGTGCTGATCTGGGTGTCGGTCAATGCCAGCAAGGACTGCATCAGGTCAGCCGATCAACTGCGGAATACTGCCGTACAGCTGCAGGATGTATTCCATGAAGGTCTGCACCAGCCAGGGCCCGGCAACGATCAGCGTGACCAGCATCACCAACAAACGCGGGAGGAAGCTCAAGGTCTGTTCGTTGATCTGCGTGGCAGCCTGGAACATCGCCACCAGCAAACCCACCAACAGGCTGGGCACCACCAGCACCGCGACCATCAGGGTGGTCAGCCACAGTGCTTCGCGAAACAGGTCGACGGCGACTTCCGGAGTCATGGCGCTATACCCCTCCGAAACTGCCGGCGAGGGTGCCGATAATCAGCGCCCAACCATCCACCAGCACAAACAGCATGATCTTGAACGGCAACGAAATGATCAGCGGCGACAGCATCATCATACCCATGGCCATCAGCACACTGGCCACCACCAGGTCGATGATCAGGAACGGGATGAAGATCATGAAGCCGATCTGGAATGCAGTCTTGAGCTCCGAGGTCACGAACGCCGGCACCAGGATGGTCAACGGCGCCTGGTCGGGGCTGGCAATATCGGTACGCTTGGACAGGCGTACAAACAGCTCCAGATCGCTGGAGCGGGTCTGCGATAGCATGAAGTCCTTGATCGGGCCCTGGGCCTTGTCCACCGCGTCCTGGGCTGTGAGCTTCTCGGCCAGGTAGGGTTGCAGGGCTTGCTGGTTCACCTTGTCAAACACCGGCGCCATGATGAACAACGTCAGGAACAGGGCCATGCCGGTGAGGATCTGGTTCGACGGCGTCTGCTGCAAACCCAGGGCCTGACGCAGAATCGAGAACACAATGATGATGCGAGTGAAGCTGGTCATGAGCATGACGAACGCCGGGATAAAACTCAGCGCCGTCATGATCAGCAGGATCTGCAGGCTGACCGAATATTCCTGGGCCCCGGCCGCGTTGGTGCCCAGGGTGATCGCCGGGATCGACAACGGGTCGGCGCCGAACGCCAAGGGCGCGGCCAGCAACAGCATGAGCGCCAATAGAACGCGCATTACTTCTTATCCTTCTGGTCCTTGCCCATCAGCTCCATCAGGCGCTGGGCGAACTCCGGGGTGGCGGCCTCGGTCTGGGCCACGCTCACCGGATGCTTGAGCACGTGCAGCGGGGTAATACGACCAGGCGTCAGGCCGAGCAGGATCTGCTCTTCGCCCACCTGCACCAGCACCAGGCGATCCCGCGCGCCCAAGGCCCGCGAACCCACCAGCTCGATGACCTGGGCATTGCCCGGGCCGATCCGCTGCACCCGGCGCAACAGCCAGGCGAGGACGAAGATCAACCCCACCACCAGCAGCAGGCCGAGCACCAACTGAGTCAGTTGCCCGGCCACATTGCCACCGACGGCCGGTGCAGCGGCCAAGGCCACCGGCTCAGCCGCGAATGCGCCCAGTGGCAGCGCCCACAACAGTCCCACCACCCAGCGACTCATCTCAGCGCAGCTTCTTGATGCGTTCGCTGGGGCTGATCACGTCAGTCAGGCGGATGCCGAACTTTTCGTTGACCACCACCACTTCGCCATGGGCGATCAGCGTGCCGTTGACCAACACATCCAGCGGCTCGCCGGCCAGGCGGTCAAGCTCGATCACCGAACCCTGGTTGAGTTGCAGCAGGTTGCGGATGTTGATTTCAGTGCTGCCCACTTCCATGGAGATCGATACCGGGATATCGAGGATCACGTCCAGGTTCGGACCATCGAGCGATACCGGCTCATGGTTCTTCGGCACGCTGCCGAACTCTTCCATGGGCAAGCGGTTGCCCACCGGTGCAGTGGCAGCATCGGCCGCCAGCAAAGCGTCGATATCGTCCTGGCCTACATCGCCGGTTTCTTCCAGGGCAGCGGCCCATTCATCGGCCAGGGCCTGGTCTTCGGCGGAAGTGTTTTCGTGTTCGGTAGCCATTACATGTCCTCGGCGCAGCAAAAAACAGGAGTTAGAGGGGAATCAGCGACGGTTGATCGGCTCGACCACTTGCAACGCCAGGTTGCCTTTGTGGGAACCGAGCTTGACCTTGAACGACGGCACGCCGTTGGCGCGCATGATCAATTCGTCTGGCAACTCGACAGGGATCACATCCCCCGGCTGCATATGCAAAATGTCCCGCAGGCGCAACTGGCGACGCGCCACGGTGGCGCTCAGCGGCACATCGACATCCAGCAGGTCTTCGCGCAGGGCCTTGACCCAGCGTTCGTCCTGGTCGTCGAGGTCGGACTGGAAGCCCGCATCGAGCATCTCGCGCACCGGTTCGATCATCGAGTACGGCATGGTCACGTGCAGGTCGCCGCCCCCGCCATCGAGTTCGATATGGAAAGTGGAGACCACAATGGCTTCGCTGGGCCCGACGATGTTGGCCATGGCCGGGTTCACTTCCGAGTTGATGTACTCGAAATTGACTTCCATGATCGCCTGCCAGGCTTCTTTCAAGTCGACGAAGGCCTGCTCCAGCACCATGCGTACTACGCGCAATTCGGTGGGGGTGAATTCGCGGCCTTCGATCTTGGCGTGACGGCCGTCACCGCCGAAGAAGTTGTCCACCAGCTTGAACACCAGCTTGGCGTCGAGGATGAACAGCGCGGTACCGCGCAGCGGCTTGATCTTGACCAGGTTGAGGCTGGTGGGCACGTACAGCGAGTGCACGTATTCACCGAACTTCATCACCTGCACGCCGCCCACCGCTACGTCTGCCGAACGGCGCAGCATGTTGAACATGCTGATCCGGGTGTAGCGGGCGAAACGCTCGTTGATCATTTCCAGGGTCGGCATGCGTCCACGGACGATGCGATCCTGGCTGGTCAGGTCATAACTTTTGACGCTGCCGGGCTCGGCAGCCATTTCGGTCTGTACCAGACCATCGTCGACGCCATGTAACAGGGCGTCGATTTCATCCTGGGACAGCAGGTCTTGCACGGCCATGTCGTGATCCTACTGCAATACGAAATTAGTGAAGAGCGCCTGCTCGACCACGACTTTGCCCAGTTCTTTCTGGGCCACTTCCTGCACGCTGGCAGTGACCTTCTGGCGCAGCATTTCCTGGCCCACCGGGGTGGCCAGGCTGTCGAAACTCTGCCCGGAGAACAGCATCACCAGGTTGTTGCGGATCACCGGCATATGCACCTTGAGGGCATCCAGGTCCGCCTGGTTGCGCGCCAGCAGGGAAATGCTCACCTGCAGGTAGCGTTGCCGACCGTTCTGGTTGTAGTTGGCGACAAAGGCCGGAAGCATCTGCTCGAAGATTGCCGGTTGCTTGACGTTGGTCGCGGTCTCGGCCGCAGGTGCAGGCTTGCTCTGGGCGCTGTGCATGAAGTACCAGGTAGCGCCCACCGACACGCCGATGGCCAATAACAAGGCCACGACGATCAACAGGATCATCTTGAGCTTGCTCTTGCCTGCAGGTGCTGTTGCTGCGTCGTCACTCTTCGCCATGCCAATAATCCGTCACTATTCGGGGTTTCATAGATCCACGGGAAGGCAAGAGCAAGTGTTATGCCAGAGTTGTCACGGATTTCAGCAACGCTACAAAACCAGTGTGGGAGCTGGCTTGCCTGCGATAGCGGTGTGTCAGGCACGAGCTATATTGCTGACCCACCGCTATCGCAGGCAAGCCAGCTCCCACAGAGGTCAGGTTTCAGGCGTAGTAGTCCACGGCGCTGGAGCCGATGACGGATTGGGCTATCGGCGCCGCCACTTCGGTGGCTTCGCCGGCAAGGCCGGTGTCATGCCCATCGTTGTGCCCACCGCTGCCGCTGACTCCCCGCGCCTGGTTCTGCTGTTGCTCCTGACCCTGGCCCTGCCAGCCACGGGACTGGTCGGAGACATTCACGTCAACCTGGCCCATGCCCTGCTGGGCGAACATTTCCCGCAGGCGCCCGGACTGGCTTTCCAGGGCCTCGCGCACGGCGGCGTGGCCGCTCATGAAGTTGACCTGGGCCTGCTGGTCAGCGGTCATGTTCACGCGGATATCCAGGCGGCCCAACTCGGCAGGCTGTAATTGGATATCGGCGGACTTGAGGTTGATGCTGGACAGGTACATGACCCGGTTCACCACTTCCTCGGTCCAGCCACTCTGATGCATGGCCAGCGGCTGGTTATTGAGCGGCAAGGCGTTGGCGGTCTTGGGCGTGGCGGCCTGGGTCAGGGCGGCCAGGCGATTGGCAAAGTCATCGACGCGGGTGTCGCTGCTCGCGCCCTTCAAATCCTTGAGGCCCTCTTCGATCAGGCCGCTGAAAGCCTTCTCGCCCCCCTGGTCGGTACTGTCCTTGGCCGCTTGCTGATCGACCATCGCCGCCAGGCCGTTAGTGAAGTTCTGCGCGGCGGTAGGCTCAGCCTGGGTCGGCGCGGCTTTTTGCGCTGCCTGGCTGCTGGCGGAGACATGCCCGCCCTGCTCCATCGCCAGGCGCACGGCCGGCAATGCATCCAATGGATCGGCCTCGGGGTCGAAGGTTGGCGCAACCTCTTCGGTGACCGGCGCGGTGGTCACGAGCAACGGCGCCACGGCGTCATCCACCACGGCGGCCGGGACAGCAACCGGAGCCGGCGTGACCGCCGCGATCAGCGCCGGGTCAACCACCGGATCGGCCACCGGCTGTACAGCCAATGCCGGATCCTTGCCGGTGCTTGTCTCGTCATCGCGGCTGGCCGTCTTGTCGTCCTTGACCTGCGGGCTGGCAGGCAAGGTCTTGCCGCTATCGGCAACCGCTGGGGTGCCAGCGGCAGGCTTGTCGTTGCCCACCTCTTTCTTGGCACTGACATCCGCCGGCTTGTCACGGCTTGGCTTGGGCGCCATATCGGTGGCCTTGGCAGGCGCAACGCTGGACTCCTTGGCGAACACCTGGGCAAAGCCTGGCGCTTTGGCCCGCGCGTCCACGGCCACTGCCTGGGCATTGACGGAGGAAGCCTGAGGCTTGACCGCGGGGGCGGCCTGCAGGAGCGAGTTAGGGGCGAGAGGCATAGGTCTGGTCTCCGCTGCGCAGGGTCGAGGGCGCAGTCAAGAGAGATAGAGCAAAAGTCGGGCCAGCTTTGCCAACCGGCCCATTGAACCCTAGAAGCGCTGGCGCTCCGACTCATACATCGGCTTGACCAGGGCGAACTCATGATCGATCTGGTCCACCAGCTTGCCCAGGTCGGCGACCTGCGCCTTGGCCGACTCGGCCTCCAGGCGCTGGCACAACCGCGCCAGACGCACGGCCCCCAGGTTGCCGCTGCTGCCTTTGAAACTATGGGCAATCTGCCCAAGCGCCTTGGCATCATCTCGCGCCTGGCGCAGCGCTTCGACGCGCTTTTGCGAGTCATCGAGGAAGGTGTCGAGCAAATGGGGGTATTCGCCTTCCATGACTTCCTGCAAACCCATCAACACTTCAGGGTCCATATGTATCTGCGTCACTTGTTCGCTCCTTGATCAAGAATCGGCGGATTATGCCAGAGCCTCCCAGCAAAACTCCACGCACACACTGCGCCCGCCATCGGACCAGCGTACATGGCTGCTCAGTTGCCGGACCAGGTTCAGCCCGCGCCCGGACAGACGGTCGATATCCAGCGGCCGCGCCAGGACTGTTTCCACATCAAAACCCGCGCCACTGTCTTCGATCCGCAGGCTCAGGCAACCGCCTGCACCTGTCGGCAAGACATCGATATGCACACGGATATAGCCGTTACTCAACAGGGCCAGGCGCTCATTGCGCTGGCGATAATAGTCGGCAAAACCCTGCACATCGCGCTTGAGCCGTGAATCCAGGCCCAGCACCCCATGCTCCAGGGCGTTGGAATACAGCTCGGCCATCACGCTGTACAACGCCCCACTCTGGCCGCGCAGGCCGTGGATTTCCAGGAGCAATTGCAGCAAATACGGTAACGGGTTGTAACGCTTGAGTGTCTCGGCACGAAACTCGAAACTCACCGACCAGTCCAGCGGGCAGGATTGGCCGCTGTCGGTGTACTGAATAGCCGACGCATGCAGAGCCTGCTCAGGCAGCAGGCTGATTTCCACCAGGCTGACATCATCACGCACCTCGCCGCGAAAGCCGGCAAGGGCTTGTTCGATGTCCTCAAACAGGCGCTCAGGCTCACGGTTGGCGGCGAACACTTGTAGCAAACGCTCCACGCCAAACAATTGCTCATTGGCATCCGCCGTATCAATCACCCCATCGGACAACAGGAAGACCCGATCGCCCAGGGCCATCGGCCAGACTTGCGTGCAGTCGTCAAAAACCTCGGGCGCCAGCACACCCAAGGGCAGATGCCGCGACACCAGCGGCGTGCGCCTGCCCGTGGCCACTTCATGGACGTAGCCGTCGGGCATCCCGCCGTTCCACACCTCCACCACCCGACGCTGGGCGCTGAGACACAACAGCGTCGCACAACAGAACATGTCCACCGGCAGGATACGCTTGAGCTTGGCGTTCATCTCCCGCAGGGTCTGCGCCAGGCCGTACCCCTTGGCGGTCATGCCGTAGAACACCTCGGCCAGCGGCATTGCGCCAACGGCTGCTGGCAAGCCATGGCCGGTGAAGTCACCGAGCAGCACATGCATGTCGCCCGACGGCGTGTAGGCCGCCAACAGCAAGTCGCCGTTGAACAGCGCATAAGGCGATTGCAGGTAACGGATATTACGCGCGGCGTTCAGGCAGCCGGAATGGGCGACCTTATCGAACACCGCCTTGGCCACCCGCTGTTCATGCAGCAGGTACTCATGATGGCGGGCGATCTGGTCGCGCTGCTGCAACACCGTGGCCTGCAGCCGGCGCAGGCGGTCCATGGCGTTGATCTTCGCCGCGAGAATGATCGGGTTGTAGGGCTTGGCCAGGAAGTCATCGCCACCGGCATCCAGGCAACGGGCCAGGGCCTGGCTGCCACTCAGGGACGTCAGGAAGATGATCGGCACCAGCGTCTCGCCCGCCAGTTGCTTGATCTGCCGGGCGGCTTCAAAGCCGTCCATCACCGGCATCAAGGCATCCATCAATACCAACTGCGGGCGTTCGCGAGTGAATACCTCCAGCGCTTGCTGACCGTTAGTCGCGGTGAGCACCCGATGGCCCTGGCGCCGCACAATGGTCGATAGCAACAACAGATCGGCAGCGCTGTCTTCGGCGATCAGGACCGTCAGCAGGCTCAAGAGATATCAAACAACTTGTCGAAATTGGAGATGGCGAGGATCTTGCGCACATCGGAGCTGCTGTTGATCACCCGCACATCAGCGTCATCGCTTCCGGCATGATCACGCAGCAACAACAGCATGCCCAGGGCCGAGCTGTCGAGGTAGGTGGCCTCCTTCAAGTCCACCACATAGATATCAGGGACCTTATAGAACCGCTCGTAGGAATCGCGAAAAGCCTGGTGACTGCCGAAATCGAACCGGCCTTTGACTGCGATCGTCAACTTCGTCCCATCCAGGGATACTTCTGATTCAACCGACATACGACTGCTTCCTTGTCGTGGGCATGTGCAACAAGGTGTAGCAGGTGATCACAGAGTGGGCAACCTTGCCTTGGCGGAACTGCTCACGCCCGCCCCTGTAGGAGCGAGCTTGCTCGCGAAGGTCGTCAACGATGACGCGGGAAACTTGACGCCCCGCTGTGCCCGCCAGTTTTTCGCGAGCAAGCTCGCTCCTACAGGGGCGGGCGCGGGTAGTTAGTATTGGTCCTGGCGCGGCAGGCGCTGGGACAGTTCATCGAGCAGCTTCTGTTCGCGCTTGTCTTCCAGAGCGCGCGCTTCGTCGATGTAACGCTGCACCAGCTTGCGCAGGCCTTCGACCCGGGCGTAGGCCTGTTGCCAGCCTTCGCGGGCCTTGTCGAGGTTGTTCTGGTGCCAGGCCAGGCTCTGGCGCTGCTGGCCGACGGCGCTTTCCAGTTGGTTGAGAAAGTGCTGGTAGTTCATCAGCCACTGCCCGGAAACGCCCTTGCTGCCGCGATCGATCCACTGCTGCTGGTATTCGCCGCGAAAGCGCTCCAGGTCGCCCAGTTTGCTCTCGGCCAGGCGCACCTGGCCCTGGAAATGCCCCAGGCGCTGGGCGGCGGTGCGTTCGGCGCTTTCGGCCATCTCCACCACCGGAGCAAGACGCGCGGCGCGACTGCTGGCCATCAGGGGTTAACCGCCAGGCGCTGGTGCGAACACCGACGCCAGGTGCGCTTCGCTTTCGGCCATGCTGATGTTGTCGTTCAGCCCCTGGCGCAGGTAGGTCACCAGTTGCGGTTGCAGGGCAATCGCCAGGTCGGTCTCGCGGTCGCCACCGGCGACATAGGCGCCGACGCTGATCAGGTCACGGCTTTGCTGGTAACGCGACCACAACTGCTTGAACTGTTGGGCGCGGACCATGTGCTCGGCGCTGACCACCGACGGCATGACCCGGCTGATGGACGCTTCGATATCGATGGCCGGGTAATGCCCTTCCTCGGCCAGGCGCCGGGACAGCACGATGTGCCCGTCAAGCACGCCCCGCGCCGAGTCGGCAATCGGGTCCTGCTGGTCATCGCCTTCGGACAGCACGGTGTAGAACGCGGTGATCGAGCCACCACCGGCCTCGGCATTGCCGGCGCGCTCCACCAGCTTGGGCAGCTTGGCGAAGACCGATGGCGGATAGCCTTTGGTCGCGGGCGGCTCGCCAATGGCCAGGGCGATTTCCCGCTGGGCCTGGGCGAAACGCGTGAGGGAGTCCATCAGCAACAGGACATTCTTGCCCTTGTCGCGGAAATATTCGGCAATCCGCGTGCAGTACATGGCGGCACGCAGGCGCATCAATGGCGCATCGTCCGCCGGCGACGCCACCACCACGGAACGCTTGAGGCCTTCTTCACCCAGGATGTGCTCGATGAATTCCTTCACCTCACGGCCCCGCTCACCGATCAGGCCGACCACGATGATGTCGGCCTCGGTAAAGCGCGTCATCATGCCCAGCAGCACACTCTTGCCCACGCCGGTACCGGCGAACAGGCCCAGGCGCTGGCCGCGACCGACCGTCAATAAACCGTTGATGCAACGAATACCCACGTCCAGCGGCTGGCTGATCGGGTTGCGCTTGAGCGGGTTGATGGTCGGGCCGTCCATCGGCACCCAGTCTTCGGCCTTCATCCCGCCCTTGCCGTCCAGCGCACGGCCGGCGCCATCCAGCACGCGGCCGAGCATGCTCATTCCCATCGGCAGGCGCCCGGTGTCAGCCAGCGGCACCACGCGTGCGCCCGGCGCAATACCGGCGAGGCTGCCCACGGGCATCAGGAAGATCTTGCTGCCGGAAAAACCCATGACTTCAGCTTCCACCTGCACCGGGTGGTAGCTGTCGTCGTTGATCACCAGGCAGCGGCTGCCCATGGCCGCGCGCAGGCCTTCGGCTTCCAGGGTCAGGCCGACCATACGCAGCAGGCGACCCTCAAGGATCGGTTGGCCGGGCAACTCGGTGGCTTCGATATAACCCCCCAGGCGCTTGGCAAAGCTGGTGCGGTCAAGGCGCATCCGGCGCGTCCAGGTCAATATTCAGGTCCGGCGCCGCCGGGTGCAGCGCCTGTTCATGGAGCTGGTCGAACAACTTGGCCATGATCTGCGTGATGCGGGTTTCGACGGTGGCATCGATGCGGCTGTGCTCGGTCTCGACCCGGCAACCACCGGGCTGCAACGCGGCATCCTCGACGATGCGCCAGGTTTCCTCGTGGCGCTCGCGCAGGGCTTTGACCTGCTCGAAATCCTGCGGGTTGATGTACAACCGCACATTGCCGACGCCCAGGGGCAACAGCTTGAGGGCTTCGCGCATGACGCTTTCGATCTGGCTGGAGTCCAGCACCAGTTCACGTTGGATGACCTGGCGGGTGATGTGCTGCACCAGATCCACCATGGCCTTTTCCAACTGCGAGTCCTGCTCGGCGATCGGCGCAAACAGGTTGCCCATCAGCCGTTCGAGGCTGGCCAGCTTCACAACAAGGGCCGCGTCAGCTTCCTGGCGAACCTTGAGGGTGGTGCTGTGGAACCCCTCTTTCTCGCCCGTGGCAAAGCCTTCGTTGTAAGCCTCCTGACGGATGCTTTCGAGCTCTTCGAGGGTCAGTGGCTGGACTTCCTCCAGCGGCACTTCTTCCATTTCCACCGGGGTTTCTACCACGGGTTCCGGCTCGGGTTCGGGCCGGTGCGGGTCGAAGCTGGGCAGCGACCAGACGTCGAACCCGCCGACGTCCCGGGCGCGAATCAGGTCGCTGGGCGTCTCATCTTTGTTCGACATGCGCGGCGCCTTAGATCATTTCTTCGCCGCCCTTCCCGCCGAGAACGATTTCTCCGGCTTCGGCCATACGGCGGGCAATGGTGAGGATTTCTTTCTGTGCGGTTTCCACGTCGCTGACGCGCACCGGGCCCTTGGCTTCGAGGTCGTCGCGCAACAGTTCGGAGGCGCGCTTGGACATGTTCTTGAAGATCTTTTCCTTGACGCCCTCGTCCGAGCCCTTGAGGGCCAGCACCAGCACATCGGAGGAGACTTCGCGCAGCAACGCCTGGATGCCACGGTCGTCGACATCGGACAGGTTGTTGAACACGAACATCAGGTCTTCGATCTGCACCGACAAGGTATCGTCGATTTCGCGAATCGAGTCCATCAACTGGCCTTCGACCGAGCTGTCGAGGAAGTTCATGATATCGGCCGCGCGCTTGATACCGCCCAGGGTGGTGCGTGCTGCGTTGGAGTTGCCGGAGAACTGCTTCTCCAGGATCGTGTTCAACTCTTTCAAGGCCGCTGGCTGCACGGTGTTCAACGACGAGACGCGCAGGATGATGTCCAGGCGCACCTTGTGGTCGAAATGGCCAAGCACTTCGCCGGCCTGGTCCGGGTCCAGATAAGCCACGACAATCGCCTGGATCTGCGGGTGCTCGTAACGGATCACGTCCGCCACCGCGCGCGGCTCCATCCACTTGAGGCTGTCGAGGCCGCTGGTGTTGCCGCCCAGCAGGATACGGTCGATCAGGCCATTGGCCTTGTCTTCGCCCAGGGCCGAGGTGAGCATCTTGCGGATGTAGCTGTCGGAGCCGACGCCCAGGCTGGTCTGGTCGCCGACGATTTCGACGAACTCGCTCATCACCTGCTCGACCTGCTCGCGGTGCACGTTGCGCATCTGCGCCATCGCCACGCCAACCCGTTGCACTTCCTTGGGGCCCATATGGCGCAGCACTTGGGCCGCGTCGGTCTCACCCAGGGACAGCAACAGCACGGCGGCTTTGTCGACCTTGGTCAGCTTGGCAACAGAGGCTCGATTATCACTCATCTGCGTTGATCCACTCTTTCACGACCTGGGCCACACGACCCGGGTCTTCTGCCACCAGACTTTTGATTGCGTTCAACTGCGCGTCATACCCTTCGCTCGGGCTTGGCAGCAGAATGCTCTGCGGGCCGCCAAGGCTGACGCGGTCGTTGGCCAGTTCGCCATCCAGGCCGCCCATGCCACCCAACTCGACATCACCGAACGGTGCCAACTGCTTCTTGCCGTGGCCGGTGATGTTGTTGAGCACAGGGCGCAGCACGCCAAACACCAGCACCAGGATGAACAACACCCCCAACACTTGCTTGACGATGTCCCAGAACCAAGGCTGAGAGTAGAACGCAATATCGGCGATCACCTCACCGCGCTCCTGGGAGAACGGCATGTTGATCACGCTAACGCTGTCGCCACGGCTGGCATCGAAGCCCACGGCGTCCTGCACCAGGCGGGTGAAGCGCGCCAATTCATCGGCGGTCCACGGCGCACGGGTGGTTTCGCCGTTGGCGGCGTTGATCTTGACCTGGTCATCCACCACCACCGACACCGATAGGCGGTTCAAGCGCCCTTGCTGTTGCTTGGTGTGGCTGATGGAGCGGTCCAGTTCGAAGTTCTTGGTCGATTGCGAACGCTTGTCGGCCGGGTACGGCGCGAGCATCGGTTGGCCGGTGGCCGGGTCCATGATCTGCTGGCCATTGGCGTCCAACAGTGGCTGGCCGGGCTGGATCGCGGCGGCAGCGGTGGCGGCGCCGCCGGTGGTTTGCGGGGCACTGGCCGGGGCTGGCGGCTGATTGCTCAGGGCACCGGGCACACCTTGCGGAGGACCATTGGCGGCGGTGCGTTGTTCGCTGGTCGATTGTTCGCTGCGCAGGGCCGGCTGGTCCGGGTTGAACTGCTCGGAGGTCGATTCGACGGCGCTGAAGTCCACGTCGGCGGACACTTCAGCCTTGTAGCGGTCATTGCCCAACACCGGTTGCAGGATGTTGTGCACACGCTGGGTGAGCATGCTTTCCATGCGACGGCTGTAGTCGAACTGCTTGCCGGCCATGGTCAGCGCGGAGTTTTCCGCCTGGTCGGAGAGCAGGTTGCCCTTCTGGTCGACCACGGTGATCTGTGACTTGCTCAGCTCGGGAACACTGGTCGCCACCAGATTGACGATGGCCAGGACCTGGCCCGGCTCCAGGGAGCGGCCAGCAAACAACTCGACCAATACCGAAGCGCTGGGTTTGCGCTCATCACGCACAAACACCGAGCTTTTCGGGATCGCCAGGTGCACACGGGCGCCCTTGACGTTGTTCAGGCTGGCGATGGTGCGTGCCAGCTCGCCTTCCAGGCCGCGACGGTAGCGGGTGGCTTCCATGAACTGGCTGGTACCCAGGCCCTGGTCTTTATCGAGAATCTCAAAACCGATGTTGCCATCGGTCGGTGCCACACCTGCACCGGCCAGCTTCAGGCGGGCACGGGCCACGTCGTCGGCCTTGACCAGCAAGGCACCGGAGTTGGGCTCCACGGTGTAGGCGATATCGGAGGCGGCCAGGGTTTCCATGACCTGCTTGGCATCCATCCCCGCCAGGCTGCCATAGAGCGGCCGGTAATCGGGTTGCTGGGACCACAACACCACGGCAAAACCAATCGCCACGCTGGCAGCCAGGCCGACCATCAGGCCTACCTGACGCAACATGGTCATTTCGGAGAGGTTTTCCAGGAACGACAGGCCAAACAGCGGCGGCTTGCCGTCTGTCTTGGCGGGTACGTTATCCACGACTGCTTCTGCCATGACTTAAATCTCGTCCTTAAACCGGCATCTGCATGATGTCTTGATAAGCCTGAACCAGCTTGTTACGCACTTGGGTCAGGGCCTGGAAGGAAACGCTGGCCTTTTGCGAGGCGATCATCACGTCGGTGAGGTCCACGCCACTCTTGCCGATTTCGAAGGCGGTCGACAGCTGGCTGGATGCCTGCTGGGTATCGCTGACTTTGTTGATGGCTTGGCCGAGCATATCGGCAAAGCTGCTTTGGCCCAATTCCGGCGCTTGCACGACGGATTTCGGCTGGGACATGGCGTCCATTTGCATGGATCGCATATCCAACATCAACCGATTGAACTCAACACCTTGGCTCATGAACTTCTCTCTCCGACGACCCGCAATTTTTTGACACTACGCAGCGGTTAGTACGGGTGGTGCAACAAGGGTGCCAGCTCCATGGCAACTTGTAAGAAAAGCCGACAAACCTTGTCAGCTGATGTGTATCTCAGCTGGCGAAAAGGAACGCTTCCACATCCATTCCGGCATCGCGCATTTGCGCCAGCTTGTAGCGCAAGGTGCGTGGGCTGATGCCCAGGCGCTCGGCAGCCTCTTTGCGGCGGCCGCGCTCGGCGCGCAGGGTGTCGATGATCATCTGGAATTCGCGGCGGCGCAGGTCGTCGCCCAGGCCACCGGCTGCTTCTGCCGGAACGCTTTCAGCCGGCGCCGGAACCAGGCTCGGCATGGGCGCAGCGCCCACGCCGATGGCCAGGCAGAAGTCCTGGGGCTGGATCAGGCCGCCTTGCTGCAAAATCAGCGCGCGCTGGATCGCGTTGTCCAGCTCGCGCACGTTACCGGGCCATGGGTAGCTGATCAGGCAAGCCTTGGCCTCGGCCGACAGGCGCGCCTGGGCGTGCTTCATTTTATTGACGTGCTTGTTCAACAGGCGCTCGGCCAGCGGCACGATATCCGCCGGGCGTTCACGCAGCGGGCGCCAGGCCAATGGGAAAACCGAGAGCCGGTAGAACAAATCTTCACGAAAGCGCCCTGCCGCCACTTCGCCGGCGAGGTCACGGTTGGTGGTGGCGACCACGCGGATATCCAGCTGGATCGGCTTGCGCGCACCCACCCGCTCCACTTCGCGTTCTTGCAACACGCGCAGCAACTTGGCTTGCAGGCCCAGGGGCATTTCCGAGATCTCGTCGAGCAGGATGGTGCCGCCGTCGGCCTGTTCAAACTTGCCGGCCTGGGCCGCGATGGCGCCGGTGAAGGAGCCTTTTTCATGACCGAACAAGGTCGCTTCAAGCATGTTGTCGGGGATCGCCGCGCAGTTGATCGCGATAAACGGCTGGCTGGCCCGGTGGGATTGCTGGTGGATGTAGCGCGCCAGCACTTCCTTGCCGGTGCCGGACTCACCGGAGATCAGCACCGTGGAGTCGCTGCGGGCGACCTTGGCCGCCAGCTCCAGCAATTGCGTACTGGCCGGCTCGAAGGCAATCGGGCCCTCGCCGTCTGCGGCACCGATCACCCCCAGGGCGTGACGCGCCACCAGTTCGATCAGGGCCTTGGGCTCGAATGGCTTGACCAGATAGTCTGCCGCGCCCTGGCGCATGGCATCGACCGCGCGCTCTACCGCGCCGTGAGCGGTCATCAACAGCACCGGCAATTGCGGCTGGCGTGCACGCAACAGGCCGAGCAACTGGTGGCCGTCCATGCCGGGCATGTTGACGTCGCTGACCACCAGGCTGAAGGACTCTTGCTCCACCGCCTCCAAGGCTTCCTCGGCCGAACCGACCGCCCGATAGTCATGGCCCGCCAACAACAGCGTGTCAGCCAGTGCTTCACGCAGGGCGCGATCGTCTTCAACCAGTAAAACCTTGATAGCCATTTATCCTTACTCCGCGCTTGCCGCGCCTGAAAACAGCGGCAGCGTTATCAATGCACAGGTGCCGCGCCCCACACGGGAACGCAACTGCAATTCTCCCTGATGCGCACGGGCCACTGCCTTGACCACGGTCAGCCCCAGGCCGGTCCCGTTGGTTTTGGTGGTAAAGAAGGGTTCACCCAGGCGCTGCAACACCAGCGGATCAATCCCGCTACCGCTGTCGCTGATGCACAGGCGCAGGGTTTGCTCGCGGCTGTACAGGTGCACTTTGAGGCGCGCTGCCGGGCCGCTGGCCTGGCTGGCGTTTTCGATCAGGTTGAGCAGCGCGCCCACCAGGGTGTCGCGATTGCACAGCAACTCGCCCCAGTGGCTGTCGCACTGCCAGCGCACCGAGGCTTCCTGGACATGGGTGGCGGCGGCGGCCTGCAACGACTGCATCAAGGCAGCGGGCGTGACGCGATCAGTCAGCGGCAACTCGCCCCGGGCGAACACCAGCATGTCGCGCACCTGGTGCTCCAGCTCATGCAGGCGCTCCTTGAGGCGCCCGGCGAAACGCTGATGGGTGGCGGCCGGCAATTGCTCATCAGTCAAATGACTGGCGTAGATCAACGCGGCCGACAACGGCGTACGAATCTGATGCGCCAGAGAAGCGACCATCCGCCCCAGGGACGACAGGCGCTCATGACGCGCCAATTGGTCCTGCAGGTGACGGGTTTCTGTCAGGTCGTTGAGCAGCACCAGTTGGCCGGGCTCAGCGTCCAGGGAGCGAGTGGCGATGGACAGGCGGCGCCCATCCTTGAGGGAGATTTCATGGCCGTCGTCTTCACGAGGGGCAAAGCAGCGGGTGATGACATGGCGCCACAGCTCGCCTTCCAGCGGCAGGCCCAGCAGGTCGCAGGCCGCGGGGTTGGCTTCGCGCACGCGGCCCTGGTCGTCAATCACGATCACGCCACCGGGCAGCAGGTCGAGCAGGTTTTGCAGACGGTTGGCCAGGCGTTCTTTCTCGGCCAGTTCTTCCATGCGCTGGGCACTGACCACCGCCAACTCGCCCTTGAGCTCCGAAACCCGGGCTTCCAGCAGACTGTAGGAGTCAGTCAACTGGCTGGACATCTGGCTGAACAGCGAAAACGCCTGCTCAAGCCCTTGCCGGCTGATCTGCTCTACGGACGGGACAAGTCCCTGGGTGTCGGGGACTGAAGAAAGTTGGGCGGCGTGGGGCATCGTGCTCTCTCGCTTGGCTGACCGTCAGTTAAACGGAACGTTGCGAGTGCTGTAGCAATACCCGTGCCGAAAAAAAACCGCTGATTAATCAGCGGCTTGGAAAACAGGCGTCAATCCTCCGCCTGTTCATCCCCTTCACGACGGCTCATGCCGTACTTGCGCATCTTCTCCACCAGCGTGGTGCGGCGGATGCGCAGGCGCTCGGCGGCGCGGGCAACGATGCCATTGGCGTCGTCCAGCGCCTGCTGGATCAGCCCTTGTTCCAGGCTGCCGAGGTAGTCCTTCAAGTCCAGGCCTTCGGGCGGCAACATGGCGTTGGCACCGAAGTCCGGGGTGTGGCCGTTGATCGCCACGCGCTCTTCCAGATCGCTGCGCAGGCTGTCCACCAATTGCTCGTCTTCGTCGTCGACGTAGCGGAATTTCTTCGGCAACTCGACCACGCCGATCACCCCGTACGGATGCATGATCGCCATGCGCTCCACCAGGTTGGCCAGCTCGCGTACGTTGCCCGGCCAGCCGTGGCGGCACAGGGACATGATCGCGGCAGAGTTGAAACGGATCGAGCCGCGCTTTTCGTGTTCCATGCGCGAAATCAGTTCGTTCATCAGCAACGGGATGTCTTCCACACGCTCGCGCAGCGGAGCCATCTCGATAGGGAATACGTTGAGGCGGTAGTACAGGTCTTCGCGGAAGCTGCCGACCTCGATCATGCTTTCGAGGTTCTTGTGCGTGGCCGCGATGATGCGCACGTCGACGCTCTGGGTCTTGTTGCTGCCCACGCGCTCGAAGGTACGCTCCTGCAACACACGCAGCAGCTTGACCTGCATCGGCAGCGGCATATCGCCGATTTCGTCGAGGAACAGGGTGCCGCCATTGGCCAGCTCAAAACGCCCGGCACGGCTGGTGATCGCCCCGGTAAAGGCGCCCTTCTCGTGGCCGAACAATTCGCTTTCGAGCAGCTCTGCAGGGATTGCCCCGCAGTTGACCGGCACGAAAGGTCCGTCACGGCGCTTGGAATGGTAATGCAGGTTACGCGCGACCACTTCCTTGCCGGTGCCGGACTCGCCGAGGATCAGCACGCTGGCGTCGGTATCGGCCACTTGCTGCATCATCTGGCGCACGTGCTGGATCGCACGGCTGGTGCCGACCAGGCTGCGGAACAGGTTGGGTTCGCGGTGACGGCCACGCTCGCGGGCCTGGTCGTACATCTCGCGATAGACCTGGGCACGGTGCAGGGAGTCGAGCAATTTGCTGTAGCTGGGGGGCATTTCCAGGGTGGAAAGCACTCGGCGGCGCTGGTCTTCCGGCAAGTCCACGGAAGAAATATCGCCCATTAGCAACACGGGAAGGAACTCATCCCAGGTTGAGAGTGTCTTTAACAGGCCTAGAACTGCGCCAGGAGCGTTTACCGTCCCGATCAGCACACAGATGACTTCACGGCTCGATGACAAAGAGCTGACCGCCTGCTGCCAATCGTGGCTGCCGCAGGGCAAATTTTCTTCGCCAAGAAAATTCAAAATCACCGCCAGGTCGCGGCGGCGAACGCTATCGTCATCGATTAGCAGAATTTTGGTTTCACGCCACATGCAATAGCAACTTCCCTAGTAAAACTCTAATGCCCTCGAATCGGGGCAATCTAGATTGCTGTAGGCATTTTCTGCGCTACGGCCATCTGACGTCTGAAAATAGCACTAGTTAAGTCAAAAAAGACTGCACAGTCAAATTTATGACGCGCTATGTTCGGATTAACTGAGCCAGATCAGCCGAACAGATGGTAAACCTTTGACGCATTTTTCGCTTGGTTGATCTGCGACATCTCTTCAAAAATCGCCTGACGCTCGCCGGTCGTCACCTCAAGCAGCTGCTGGTAGACCACCAACAGGCTCTCCAGCTTCTCGCGCAGCGCGCCCTCGTCCACCGGCGCTTCACTGAGCACCTCGTCGATGCAGGCACGGCAGCCCATGTCCAATTCGCCGATAGCATCCCAATTGCGTTCTGCCAGCGCGCCGATCAAGGCGTCGCGGGTTTCGTCAATCCGTTGCAGTGCGTGGCTCATGCTGTGTTCCTCAAGGCCGGCGGCCTTATTGTGGCGCGATGGCATCCCAGCCACTTTTGACGGTAATCAGCAAACGCGCGACTTCGTCGATCATGTCGGCATCGTTGACGCCATTGGCCTCAACCAGACGGTTACTCATGTACTCGTACAACGCATCGAGTTGTTGAACTGCCGCTGGATCCTCGGCTTTTTCCGGCTCCAGGCCATCGCGCAGACCGGAGATGATCTCAATCGCCTTGCCCAGCATCAGGCCCTTCTGGGCAATATCGCCACGGCTCAATGCGCCCTTGGCCTGGGCCATGCGATCGAGACCACCTTCCATCAGCATCTGCACCAGACGGTGCGGGCTGGCTTCGGAGATCTGGGCGTGGGAATTGACCTTCTGGTATTGGCGAAGGGCTCTCATTGGGTTCATGTTGCTACCTCGTTACAGGCCACAGTCGAATAGATTTGCTTAACCAGTTTTTCGACTGTGCCGAGAAAAACTTTAATCCCTTACCCGCTGCCCGGGCCCTTTTTCAGGGCCTGCGGGCGCACCATCCATCAGTTCGACTTAGGATTGTTCAGCGAGTTGAGGGTGGTCAGGATACTGGAGCTGCTGGCGTTGATCTGCGCGATCATGGTGTCCATGGCGGTGTACTTGGCCGACAGGGATTTTTGCAGGGCTTCCATGCGGCGATCCAGATCAGCCTTCTCGGTGGTCAGGTCGGTCAGCTTGGTGTTGAGATCCGTCGCACGGGTCGCCAAGGTGCCGGAGGAGCCGACGTAGCTGCTGGTCGCCTTGTTCATCCGCGTGATCAAACCGGTATCGCCAGTGAACAGCTTGGCGATATCCCCTGCGCCCTTGACCACAGCCTTGTCCCACGCCTTGTCTTCCAGGCTCAGCAGGCCGGTTTTCTGGTCCGTGGTGATACCCATCTGGGCCAGGCTGGTCATGCTGCCCGCACCCTTGCCGTTGACCAGCTCGGAACGCAGGCTGGAGACCAACTGGCGCATCGACGCATCGCCAGTCAGGGCGCCAGCGGTGGTGGTCGAGGCATCGCCGGTGGCGGTGACCTTGGTCTGGGTGTTGATGGCGGTCATCAACGTGTTATAGGCGGTGACGAACGACTGCACCGAGGTCTTCAGGGTGTCAGTGTTGCTGGCGACGGTCAGCGTGACCTTCTTGGTCAGGTCGCCATCCAGCAGATCCAGGGTCACGCCGCTGATCGCGGAGGTGATCTTGTTGCTGGTGGACTCCATCTCAATGCCGTCGATGGAGTATTTGGCGTTCACCGGCGCCGTGCCCTTGTCATAACCGACCGCCAGTTCCGAATTACCACTCAAGGTGATGTCGGTACCTACACCACTGTTACTGGAGGTCAGGACCAAGCGTCCGCCATTGGAGTCACTCAGTACGTTGGCGCTGATGCCCTGGGCCGAGAGCTGGGTATTGATGGATTCGCGAACCTCCTGCAGGGTCGCGCCACCCGGCACCAATACATCGTAGCTTTTACCCGACTGGGTAATCGTCAGCGTTTGGGTTTCATCGCTGGCGTTGGCTTTGCCCGAGGCACCACCTTCGATAACTTTGCTGGAGACCTTCGACGAGGTCGCCAGATTATCGACCTTGAGGATGTACTTGCCGGGGGCTGCGCCATCACCCAGGGTGACCTTGGCGTTCTTTTCTTCGGAGGTCGTGGCCGCCAGGCCATTGAAGGCGGCCTGGTTGTTCAACTTGGTGATTGCCGCCTGGTAGGCTTCCAGCGCCGTTTTCACAGAGCCCACGGCCGACAGCTTGACGGTGGCGTCTTTCTGCTGGGCAGTGATCTGCGCGTCTTTGGGCGCCCTTTCGGCCCCCACCAACGCCTTGACGATCGCTTGGGTGTCGTAGCCCGAACCTGGGCCGGAAATCGTTGAACTAGCCATTTGCTACTCTCCTTGTCCTGCGGTTGCCGCTTTTTTGGCGTACGAACGCCCAAGCAGCAATCAGAAACATGTTTCGTGCCAACTCAAGCCTTTGTATCAAACAACAGGCTGCTGGCATCGCTCAGGTTCTGCGCCAACTTCAGCGCAGTCTCCGATGGAATTTGTCGAATCACTTCGCCGCTATCGGTAGCGATCACCTTGACCACCACTTTGCCGGTGGAGTCATCGATGGAAAAATCCAGGTTGCGCTGTGAAGCCTGCACAAACTCACGCATATCGGTGACAGCTTTTTCCAGTGCCACGCGCTGTGGTTCCTCGGCGGACTCGCTATCGGTCTGCGCGACAGGCGGTTTGGCCTGTGTCGTCGCAGCGCCAGGAGCCTGGGTGGTAGCAGCCGGGTAAGACGCGTTCAGCTTGATGCTCATGTCCATGTCATCACCTCCAAACTGAAAAAACGGAAGGGCACGTTAGCACCCCCCCGTTGATTAACCGCTAGCCGATATTACTGAAGCAGCTTCAGTACAGCGGATGGCAGTTGGTTGGCCTGGGACAGGATCGCAGTGGACGCCTGTTGCAGGGTTTGTTGCTTGGTCAGTTCAGCGGCTTCGGCAGCGAAGTCAGCGTCTTCTACGCGGCCTTTGGCGGCCGAGGAGTTCTGCGAAATGCTCTGCAGGTTGGCCACGGTGCTGGCGAAACGGTTTTGCACCGCACCCAGCTGCGAACGCTGGCTGTCGATCTGCTGCATGGCGTCGTCCAGGGCCTGGATGGCTTGCTGGGACGAAGCGGCAGACAGGATGCTCAGGTCGGAAACGCTGGTTTCCATAGTGATCGCAGTTTTGGTGCCGGCGTTGGCTACAGCAGTCAGACCCAGGGCAGCCAGGCCAGTACCGGCGCTGCCGTCCTTGATGGTGATGTCTTTGTCAGCGAACAGATTCAGGGTACCGTCAGCATTCTTGCTAGCTTGAACACCGGTGCTGGCACTGTTGATCGAAGCTACGATTGCGTCAGCGGTATCACCCTTCTTGAACTTGACTTCAACGCCGTTCACATCAATGGAGGTATCAGCAGTCAGCTTGGCCTGGGAAGTACCTGCCGACAGACCCAGTTGCGACAACGAACCAGATGCAGTGTTAGCCAGCTTGATATCTGCACCGCCACCCGAAGTAACTTTAACGCGACCGTCAGTGAAAGTTGCAGTGGCACCAGCACCGGCTGCGGTTGCAATATCTGTCAGCACGTCGGTCATGGTGTCAGCACCAGCCCAGGTTACTGCTGTACCGTTAACAGAGATCGAACCGGTAACACCCATAGCGCTAGCTGCTGTTGGAGCCGCTGCTGTGGTAGTACCCGGAGCGCCGAGACCAAGCTTAGCCAGGCCGTCAGTAGCACCACCTACAGCGGAGGCGCCAAGAACGATATCGCTCTTGGAGGTCAGGGTCACGATACCAGCAGCAGTAGTAGTCGCACTAACACCGGTCTGAGCAGTTTTAGCGTTGATAGCTGCAGCTGCAGCAGTACCGGCAGGACCACCAGCAGCAGCGACGCCCAGAGCGATTTCTACGCCGTTAACGGTGAACGCATCTGTAGCAACTGTAGCTGTTGCTGCTGCACCAGTTTTAACCGCCTTTTCACCCAGTGCAGAACCAGTCGCAGTGGCCGCCAGACCAGTCATAGCTGTGCCATCTACAGCGGCCTCTTTGAAGTTACCCTTCAGAGCAGTCGAGCTGATATCAGTCATGCCGAACGAAATAGTTTCGTTGGCGTTGGCGCCGATCTGGAACGCTACGTTGTTGAACGAACCGTCCAGCAGGTTACGACCACCGAAGGTGGTGGTAGAGGCGATACGGTTCAGCTCGCCAACTTTAGCGGTGAATTCTTGTTGCAGGGAAACACGGTCAGCGTCGCTTTTATCACCGTTGGCCGCTTGCAGGGCGAGTTCACGCAGACGCTGCAGGGTGTTGGTGGATTCTTGCATCGCGCCTTCAGCAGTCTGGGCAATCGACACGCCGTTGTTGGCGTTGGAGATTGCAACGTTCAGGCCTTTGACCTGGTTGTTCAGACGGTTGGCGATCTGCATGCCAGCGGCGTCGTCTTTGGCGCTGTTGATTTTCAGGCCGGAAGACAGACGGTTCATCGACTGGCTCAAAGCGTCGGATGCTTTGTTCAGGTTCTTCTGGACGCCCAGGGAAGTAATGTTGGTGTTTACGGACATTGCCATGACGAAATCCTCGTGAGTTGGATACTGCGGCTTCCGGCCCTGGCAACCGCCGGGTGTGGCCTAGAGAACCTTCGTAATAGTTATCGTCGTGAAAGCAGGTTGCTTGAGGATTTTTTTGAATTTTTTTACTAGCCCTGTGCCACCCCTTGTATTTCAAGACCTTATAGAAGCGCGAAATGCCAGCAATCACGGGTTAAGGACATCCTCCCTGTAGGAGCGAGCTTGCTCGCGAAGAACCTGAGGGCGCCGCGTGCATTCTGAATGCCCGCGTTATCGTTAACGTTTTTCGCGAGCAAGCTCGCTCCTACCATGATGTGCACAAAAAAACGCCCGGGATCTTTCGATCCCGGGCGTTTTTTGTGCAGCCTATCAGCGCATCACGGCCGATAGATAATCGCCGAACCCCACGACAGGCCAACACCAAACCCACTGAGGGCCACGCGCTTCCACTCGGCGTCCATCACGTGCTTTTCCAGCAGCAGCGGAATGCTCGACGACACGGTGTTGCCGGTCTCGACCATGTCCTTGATGAATTTCTCCACCGGCGCATCTTCAAAACGGCGGGCCACGGCGTCGACAATGGCCGCACTGCCCTGGTGGATGCAGAACGCGTCAATATCGTCGGCCTTCAGGTCCGACTCATTGAGCAGTTCGTGCAAATGCGCCGGCACCTTGAGCAAGGCGAAGTTGAAGACCTGGCGACCGTTCATAAAGAACACGCCGTCGCTGACCTTCAAATGCGGCGCGCCGGAGCCGTCGGTACCGAACTTGGCCTTGCCCAGCTGCCAGGGGGCGTCTTCGCCCATCCAGGTGGCGGTGGCGGCGTCGCCGAAGAGCATGGTGGTGTTGCGGTCTTCCGGGTCGACGATCTTCGAGTACGGATCGGCGGTCACCAGCAGGCCGTTTTTCAGGCCGGCGGCTTCCATGAAGCCTTTCATCGCGTAGATGCCGTAGACGTAGCCGGAGCAACCCAGGGAGATATCGAAGGCCGCGACGTGGGTCGGCAGGCCCAGTTTGTCCTGGACGATGGCTGCGGTGTGCGGCAGCCCTTCTTCGTCGCCGTTCTGGGTCACGACGATCAGCGCGTCAATCGACTCACGCTTGAGCTCGGGGTTGTTGGCAAACAAGGCGTTGACCGCCTCGACACACAAATCCGAGGTTTCCTGGCCTGCATCCTTGCGCGGCAGGAATGCCGAGCCGATCTTACCAATGATGAACTCTTCATCCTTGGCGAATTTGGCACCCTGGGCGTAGTTGTCCAGCCCTTCTGCCGGCACGTAGCTGGCGATGCTTTTTATGCCAATCATTGTGGCTTCCCAATACAAAATAGCTGGAGAACACCCCTGAAAACCCTTCAGGAGCGCTGACAATAAAGGGGATAACCCCGCAAAAACCCGCCGAAACTACCGAAGCCAGCGCCTGGAAAGCGGTCTGGCCTTTTCACACGATACAGTGAAGATGCGCTTTATGACTCATAGGTCACTCATTTTTGTGCGCTTTGTTTAAAAGCCTGCGCCAGAAACGACAACGGCCCACCCTGTTTCCAGGGTGGGCCGTCAGGTCTTGCCGGGCCGATTACATGCGGCTGAACAGGCTCAACTGGGAGATTTTCACAAAGGCCAGCTGCGAGGCCTCCAGCATTGCCTTCTGGAACGCCAGGTCAATCGAGGCCGTGGCCACATCGGTGTCGCCAATAGCCGCAGTGGTCGACTTGTTGGCCAGCACCATGCTGGTGTTCTCCGTTTCCTGGATCGACAGCGAGTTCATCCGCGCGCCAATGGAACCGCGCACGCCATCGACCTGGGCCTGGGAGGCCTTGATGTTGGTAATGGCTGCGTTGACCACATCGGTCAGCTTGGCCTGGGCAATCGGGTCACCGTCGGACGGGGTTTCCAGGGCCTGGCGCAATTGGCTGAGGGTATCCAGCGCATTTTGCGTCTTGTGGGTATTGGAGCCCACGGCGAACTGGTCACCGATGCCTGGGGCGCCGGTGATGTCGAACTTAACCCCAGCGGCCGTGATGCTGTCTGGCGTTGCGGGAACAGGCGGTGGCCCCGGCTGGGCTGGCGTGCCAGGCACCACAGTGCCGTTGGAAACCGGTTTGCTGTCGGCGGTGATCGGCTGGGCATACACCTCGTACTCTGTGGTCGAGGTAAATTTGATCACCGCACCTTTGTTCGGGAAGGTGCTGCTGTAATCCGCCTGACTGGTGACCGTGCCGCCCGACAACTGTGCCGATGACTGGTTGCTCGGCGTGCGCGAGATACTGAAGCTGTCCGGTTTGCTTTGCAGGGTGAATTCACGATCCTTGTAGATCGCATCAGCCTCGGCGCCGGGCTTGGCCCCCCCCAGGTTCTGGTCGACATCAAAAGTCACGCCGCGCACGGTGACCGAAGCACTGCCTTCCTTGGTCGCATCGAACTTGCCGTTGCCGGGAGTTTGCGCGGTGATGTCGTTACCCGCCCCGTCCGTTACGGTGTATTCGGTGCTGCTGATAAAGGTCAGCTTGTACGGCTGACCGTCGGTGAAGCTGTTGTCGTAGGTCGACGGCGAGGTAACGATCCCGCCCGAAACCAGCACCTTGCCATCGTTGACCGAACCGGTGGCCTGAGTACGACCGGCATTGACCGTACCTTCCAGGATCGATTTTCCGGTGTCATTGACCACCATCGACAAGGTGTCGGAAACCTTCAGGCTCAAGGGCGTCTCATCCCCCTGATAGCTGTAGGTCCCATCGCTGTTGCGCGCATAGGGCGGTGTATCGCTCTTGCCACCGGAAAACAGGTAATGGCCGGACGAATCCTTGCTGTTAAGCAGGCTCAGGACCTGTTTCTCGATTTCACCAATCTCGGCGGCAACGGCCTTGCGGTCGTCATCGCTGATACCGCCACCGCCCTTGCCCGCCACCTTGAGCGACAGTTCACCCGCGCGCGCCAGGGCGGTGTCGATACTGGCAAGTACGCTTTCCTCGCTATTAAGCGAGTTCTTCATGCTGCTGATATTGCCCGCGTACTGCCCCAACATATCCTGCTGCTGTTGCAGCAGCAGCAAACGCGCCGCGCCCACCGGATCATCTGCTGCGGTCTGGATACGCACGCCGGAGTCGATCTGCTGCTGCGTCTTGGTGACGTTGGAGAAGTTGTTGGTATAACGCGCAGTCGTGGTATTGAAATACTGTTCGGTCGAGATTCGCATCGTCTCAAACTCCCTTAAAGACTGTTGATCAGCGTGCTGAAGGTTTCTTGCGCAGCTTTAATGATCTGCGACGACGCGGTGTAGTACTGCTGGAAACGGATCATGTCGCCGGCCTCCTCGTCCAGGTTGACCTGGGACACGGAGCTGCGATTGGACGTGGCGGCCGCCAGCATGGCCCCGGTCGCGCTGTTGTCGACGTTGGCCTGGCTGGCCTTGCCGCCGACGGTCGACACCAACTGGCTGTACGCGGTGCTCATGCTCACGCCGGCGTTGCCATCGGTCGCGCCCACGGTCTTGCGGGTTTGCAGGTCGAGCAATTGCAGGGCGTTGCGGTTATCCAGTTTGCCGCCAGCGTTGAACGACACGCTGAAGCTGTCATCGGCTTTCGGTTCGCCACGGATCACCGTGTCGACCCCGAACGTCTGTGGGTCGCCATTGGCGTCGACGTACGGCACCTTGATCGTCAGTTTATTGTCCTGGCCCGGCACGATGGTGCCGGTGCCAATCGGCTGGCCCTGGGCGTTATTGATCACATAGCTCTGGGTGCCATCGGCAGCGGGCTTGGCGAAGGTCATCTTGACCGGCATCGAACTCTTGATTGCCGCTTCCAACTGCGCGGTGTCGGCACCGCCATGGATGTCCAGGGGCAAGGTCAGGGTCGGCGGAGTGAACACGCCGGTACCACTGTTGTTCTTGTTGCCCTCGGCCAGCAATGGCGCGGAAAACGCCAGTTTGTTGGGGTCGGTCATCACCACCTTGAGGTCCATCGCGCCGCCAGCGGTCGGGCTGACCTTGAACGTATCGCCAGCAGCCACCGGCCCTTTACCATCAAGGGCCAGGGTAAAGCCGTCGATTTCCGGCGGTGTCTGGGTGATGTCGAAGGTGCCCATGGACTTACCGTCCGAACGCAGCACGGTGTACATCTTGTCGTCGCTGAAGGTCACCTTGTAGTCAAAGGTGCTCAGTTTGCTGGTGTCTTTGATCGTGACATTCAGGTTGCCGGAGTTCGCACTGTTGCTGGAGCCGCCAACACTGCGCTGGCCAATGGCGAATACGCTGTTGATGTCATTGAACAACGCGGCACCGAACTGCCCGTTGGCGTCCAGGCCCTGCCCCAGCTGGGTGTTGATCGCTTCACCAACGACCATGGCGGTACGCCCCAGGTCGTTGATAGCCGGCATCAACACCTCCTGACGATAACGCAGCAAGCCGCCGATGGAGCCACCGCTGACCACCGAGCTGACGTCCATCGGCTGCCCGCCAGTGGTCAACACCACCGAGTACTGGCTCTTGTCATCCTTGCTCGGCACCGCCGACAGTTTGTTCGACACGCCGTCCGCCACCAGGGTCTGGCCAGTGCCCAGGGACACATTGAAGTGGCCGTCCGACTCAGTGACCTTGACCCCCACCAACTCATTGAGCGAGCGCACGGCTTCGTTGCGCGCGTCCAGCAGGTTCGCCGGCTCGCCGTTGCCCTGGCCCTTGGCCTGGGAGATCTGCTGGTTGAGGGAGGCAATCGAGGCGGTCAACTGGTTGACCTGGCCGGTGATGGTCTCCAGTTGGCTGTTGATGCCTTCTTTCTGCTTGTTCAGTTCGCTCGCAATCGAGTTGAAGCGGTTGCCCAGGGTCTGGGCAATGGTCAATACCAGTTGGCGCGCGGAGTTGTCGCTGGGGTTTGCCGAAGACGTCTGCAACGCGGCGAAGAAGCTGTTCAAGGCTGCGCCGACCCCGGTGGACTTGTCGGACAAGAGCTTGTCCACCGAACCGATCTGGTCCAGATAAGCCTTGGCGTCGAAGTTCAGCGACGTGGTGGTCTGCAACTGGGTGTCAAGAAACTGGTTATACACCCGGCGCACGTCCGACAGCGTGGTGCCGCTGCCGATGAACACACCGCCGACGCCGGACATGCCGTTGGCCGTCTGTGTAGTCTGCTGGCGCGAGTATCCAGGGGTCTTGGCGTTGGCAATGTTGTTACTCAGGGTCGAAAGCGATCCTTGAGCCGCATTGAGTCCTGACATCCCGATATTGAGCAAACCCATGGTTCAAACCTTATAAATGAGTGGATGCGCCAGCGGCAGCGTAGTGTTGGTAGCTGTTCATGGTTTTGGCGATCTGCGAAATCTTGCTGGCGTAGTCCGGATCCGTTGCATAACCGGCTTTTTGCAACTCGCGTACAAACTGTTCCGGGTTATCGGCCGACTTCAGCACTTCTTGATATCTTTCATTGCTTTGCAACAAGGTCACGAGGTCGTGGAAGCTGTCCTGGTAAGAGTCGTAGGAACGGAACTGCGCCGTTTCCTTGACCATCTCGCCATTGCGAAACTCGCTGGTAATCGCGCGCGCCTGGGCCCCCTGCCAGCTTTGGCCGGCCTTGATGCCAAACAGGTTGTGGCTGCTGCTGCCGTCTTGCTGGCGCATCACCGATTTGCCCCAGCCGGTTTCCAGGGCGGCCTGGGCCACCAGGTAGCGTGGGTCGATGCCGATGCGCTCGGCCGCCTGCTTGGCCATTGGCAGCATGGTGGCGACAAACTCATCTTGCGAACCGAAGGCTTTTTTCGCCGGTGCCAGCGGTGGCTGGGCCACGGCGCGGCCGTAAATCTGCATGCGCGAATCGCGGGCGGCAAAGGTGCGCGCCGCGCCGTTGATCACGCCATCTTCGGCGGCGCTGTTGCGCAATGGCGCGGCCTTGGCAGCCCCCGTCGCTTCGACGCCCGGCACGATGCCGGCCAACAGGCGATCGGTAAGCTTGCTCGGCAACGCGATGCGCCGCTGATTCATCAGCGTCATATCATTGCGCAGGGTGCCATCATCGGCCCGTGGCGCCACCTCGACCCGCGCCGCCCACAGCGCGCGCTGGCCATTGGCGCGACCCAGCGGGCCATCGGCCTGGGTGCCGGCGGCAATTGGTGTCGGCACGTCGACTTTCTTCTCAACTGCGTCCGGGCCCTGCAACGTCGAGGCCTGCCCTTCCACTGGCTTGTTCTTTTGCATCTGGCGCAGCAACACGTCCGCCAGGCCGATACCGCCGCCCTCGCGGGACAGCGAGACCGCCAATTGTTGGTCGTACATTTCCTGATACTGCTTGGCCGCTGGGGTATTCAGCGGGTTGTCCTTGCCCAGGGCATCGGTGGCCGAGCGCATGGATTTGAGCATCTCGTTGAGAAACAGCGACTCGAACTCCTGCGCCACTTTGCGCATATTGCCTTCGCTGTTCTTGTCGCCGAACTTGAGCTGGTTAAGCCGGTTGAGGTCGGAGTAGGAACCCGAGTCTGCCGTGCTGGCGATACCGCTCTTGCGCATGTCCATGACTACGGCCTCAAATCACGATCAGGTCGGCTTGCAAGGCGCCGGCCTGTTTCAGGGCTTCGAGGATCGCCATCAAGTCGCCGGGCGCCGCGCCCACCTGGTTCACCGCTCGCACGATTTCATCCAGGGTGGTACCGGGGCCGAACTTGAACATCGGCTTGGCTTCTTGCTGGGCGTTGACCCGCGAGCGTGGGACCACGGCGGTTTCGCCGTTGGAGAACGCCCCAGGCTGGCTGACAATCGGGTCTTCGGTAATGGTCACGGTCAGGCTGCCGTGGGTCACGGCCGCTGGCGACACCTTGACGTTTTGCCCGATCACGATGGTGCCGGTACGCGAGTTGATGATGACCTTGGCCACCGCCTGGCCCGGATCGACCTCAAGGTTTTCCAGGATCGACAGGTAATCCACACGCTGGCTTGGGTCCAGCGGCGCGGTCACGCGGATCGAGCCGCCGTCGATGGCCTGGGCCACGCCAGGGCCGAGCATGTCGTTGATCTTGTCGACCACGCGCTTGGCGGTGGTGAAGTCCGAACGGTTGAGGTTCAGGGTCAGGCTGTTGCCCTGGTTGAACCCGCTGGGCACGGTGCGTTCCACCGTGGCGCCGCCGGGAATCCGCCCGGCCGATGGCACGTTGACGGTGATCTTCGAACCGTCGCGACCTTCAGCATCAAACCCGCCCACCACCAGGTTGCCCTGGGCGATGGCGTAGACGTTGCCGTCGATACCTTTGAGCGGCGTCATCAGCAAGGTGCCGCCACGCAGGCTTTTCGAGTTGCCAATCGACGATACGGTGATGTCCACCACTTGCCCGGGCTTGGAGAACGCCGGCAGGTCGGCACTGATCGACACCGCCGCGACGTTTTTCAACTGCACGTTGCCCGAACCCGGCGGCACCTTGATCCCGAACTGCGAGAGCATGTTGTTGAAGGTCTGCAGGGTGAACGGGGTCTGGGTGGTCTGGTCGCCCGTACCGTTGAGGCCCACCACCAGGCCGTAACCGATCAACTGGTTGGTGCGCACCCCGGAAATACTGGCGATGTCCTTCAGGCGTTCGGCCTGGGCAGCGACGCTCAAGGAGAGCAACAACACCGCTGCCATCAGCTGTTTAAGGTTCAAAGTGATCACCTAGAAAGGGAACAGCGGGCTAAGGAAGAAACGGTCGAACCAGCCCGGCTGACTGGCGTCGGCAAACGAACCCGTACCCGAATAGGTAATGCGTGCATCGGCGATCCGTGTGGACGGCACGGTGTTGTCGGTGGCGATATCGTCTGCCCGCACCATGCCGGCAATGCGCACCAGCTCATCGCCGGTGTTGAGGGTCATCCACTTCTCGCCGCGTACGGCAATGATGCCGTTAGGCAATACATCGGCGACGGTCACGGTGATCGAACCGACCAGGCTGTTGCCCTGCCCGGCCTTGCTGCTGCCGTTGGTGGCGCGGTCGCCGCTGTAGCCGACGTCCAGGCTCAAGTCACCGCTGCCCAGCGGGTTGTTGGTGTTCAAGCCTCCGCCAAACAGCGAGGTCAGGCCGATGCCGGTCTTGCTGTTCTTGGCCACCTGGGAGTTGGCGTTCTTGCTCGCCGTGGTGCGCTCGTTCAGGGTGATGGTGATGATGTCCCCGACCCGGAACGCCTTGCGGTCGCTGTACAGGTTCTGTTCAAAACCGGCCTGGTAGATCGAACCGTTGTTGGCGGCAGCAGGCAGCGGCGTGCGCGGCAACACCGGCGCGTAGTACGGGTCATTGGGTTTTGGCGTCGGGGCAACGCAGCCCGCGAGCACGGCAATCCCACTCAATGCCAGAACAGAAACAAAGCGACTCATGACCCTTACCTCACGGTGTTGCAGGCGCCTTGCGAGCGCCCCATAGACTGAATTACAGATTCTGCGTAACGAACGAAAGCATCTGGTCGGCGGTGGAAATCACCTTGGAGTTCATCTCGTAGGCGCGCTGGGTGGTGATCATGTTGACCATCTCTTCCACCGTGCTGACGTTGGAGGTTTCCAGGGTGCTTTGCAGGGTGGTGCCAAACCCGTTGAGGCCCGGGGTGCCGACTTGCGGTGCGCCGCTGGCGGCGGTTTCCAGGAACAGGTTGTTGCCGGTGGCTTGCAGGCCGGCCGGGTTGATGAAGTCAGCGGTCTGCAGGTTGCCGATCACTTGCGACGCCGGGTTGCCGGCGATGGTGATGGACACGGTGCCGTCGGCGCCGACCGTGAAGGTCTGGGCATCGTTGGGCACGACAATCGCCGGCTCCAGGGCAAAGCCATTGGCGGTCACGACCTGGCCGTTGGAGTCCAGGTGGAAAGTACCGTCACGGGTGTAGGAGGTAGTGCCATCCGGTTGCAGTATCTGGAAGAAACCACGGCCATTGATCGCCATGTCCAGCGGCTGCCCGGTCTGCTGCAGGTTGCCGGCGGTGAAGTTCTTCTGGGTGCCGACGATGGACACACCGGTACCCACTTGCAGGCCCGACGGCAATTCGCTGTCCTGGGTCGACTGCGCACCCGGCTGGCGCTTGATCTGATAGAGCAGGTCCTGGAACTCGGCGCGATCACGTTTGAAGCCCGTGGTCGAAACGTTCGCCAGGTTGTTGGAGATGACGGTCAGGTTGGTGTCCTGGGCGGACAGACCGGTTTTGGCAACCCATAGAGCCGGAAGCATGCTGTTCTCCTTCGTGCGCCTGTTTGTTGGCGCCGCGTTACGAAATTGGTATTCAGTGGCGCTGCAATCAGCTCATCTGCATGACGCGGGTCATGGCCTGGTCGTCTTCTTTGGCGCTGTTCATCATTTTCACGTGCAATTCGAACTGCTTGGACAGGGCCAGCACCGCGGTCATTTCTTCGACGGCATTGACGTTGCTCGACTGCAAAAAGCCCGAATTCACCTTGACGCTGGCATCGGCCACCGCTGGCTGGCCGTCCTTGGTGTGGATCGCGCCGTCCAGGCCTTTGACCATGTTGGCCAGGTCCGGCTTGACCAGCTTGATGCGGTCCACTTCAGCCATCACCCGCGGGCCTTCGCCCATGGCGCGGATGCTGATGGTGCCGTCTTCGCCGACTTCGACCTTCTGCTCGGGCGGCACGGAAATCGGCCCGCCATTGCCCATGATCGGCATGCCGTTGCCGGCCCGCAGTACGCCGAGCGCATCGATATTCATGCTGGCGGTGCGCACGTAGGCTTCGCCACCATCGGGGGTCTGTACCGCGATCCAGCCATCGCCGCCGACGGCAACGTCCAGGTCACGACCGGTCTCGACCATCGAGCCAGGGGAAAAATCAGTGCCCGGCCGCTCGGTCAGGGCAAACGCCCGCGCCGGAAAGCTGTCACCAAACACCGGCATCGAGCGGGCCTGTTCCAGGTCACGCTGAAAACCGTTGGTGGAAATGTTCGCCAGATTGTTGGCATGAGCCTTCTGCGCCAGTGCGTTCTGGCTGGCGCCGGTCATTGCCACATAAAGGTACTTGTCCACGCTCATTCCTCTTACTGACGGACGTTTGCCGCCCACCGATGTACTGAGGAGTCTTTAGCAATTTGCGCACCAACTTTTTAAAAGTCGGGGAAAGGCAGGAGGGGCAAGGGGTTGGGCGGTATTGCGCATTGCTGCGCGGATGGGGGAGAGTCGGAAAAACGGCGGAGTTCTGCCGCTTGCGGCAAGCACCGGCCCTGGCATGGACACAGATCCATTGTGGGAGCGAGCAAGTCGAATCGTCGCACCGCCGCTCCCACATTTTTAATCCCGTTGTGTCAGCGGGTTATTTGTCGGCCTTGAGCACTGCGTAATCGCGCAATTTGTTGGCGATGGTGGTGTGGGAAACCCCCAGACGCTTGCCCAGCAAGCGACTGCTGGGATGCTCGGCATACAGGCTTTCCAGCACCGCTTTCTCAAACCGCCCGACAATCTCCTCCAGGCCTCCCTCAAGGGAAAAATCGCCAAGCGGTTGGCGCACGCCATAGTCCGGCAAGCGAATATGCTCGGCCTTGATCGTGCCGCCCTCACACAGCGAAACCGCCTGGAACAGCACGTTCTCCAACTGCCGCACATTGCCCGGCCAATGGTAGTGACTGAGGCGCTCCATGGCCGCCGGTGCCAGCTTGGGCAATGGGCAGCCAATCAAGCGGCTGGCCTGGTCGATAAAGTGTTCGACTAGCGGCGGCAAACCGTCGAGGCATTCGCGCAGCGGCGGGATATGCAACGACAACACATTGAGCCGGTGATACAGGTCCTGGCGAAACTCCCCGCGGGCACACAGCTCCGACAAGTCCACCTGGGTCGCGCAGATCACCCGCACATCCAGGTAAACCTCTTCATCGCTGCCTACACGGCGGAAGCAGCCGTCCTGCAGAAAGCGCAGCAACTTCACCTGCAACCGCGCGCTCATTTCGCCCACGCCATCGAGAAACAACGTACCGCCCGCCGTCAGCTCCAACAGCCCGAGCTTACCTTCTGCACGCGCCCCTTCAAACGCACCGGGGCCGTAGCCGAACAGTTCGGTCTCGGCCATCGACTCCGGTAAACCTGCGCAATTGAGCGCCATCAACGGCGACTGCCCACGCGGGCTGGCCAGGTGACAGGCGCGCGCCAGCAGTTCCTTGCCGGTGCCGGTTTCACCTTCTATTAACAGCGGCGCATCGAGGGGTGCCATGCGCCGGGCTTCACGTACCACCGCCGCCATCACTTTGGAGCTTTGGAAAATGCTGTCGAAACCGCGCAGTTCCTGCTTGCGCACATTGTAGATACGCTCGCCGACGCGGTCGGCGCGGTGCAAGGTCAACACGGCGCCAGCCATGGCTTCGCTGTCGTCATGCTCGGAAGATTGCAACGGCGCGATATCGGCCAGGAATACATCGCCCTTGACCTTGACCCGCAAGCCATTGATCCGCGACTTGCTCGCGCGCACCAGTTCCGGCAGGTCGAAGTCCTCGGCGTAGCGCGACAAAGGAATGCCCGGCACTTCATCCACGCGCACCCCGAGCAGCTGCGCCGCCGCCCGGTTGGCCGCGACAATCGAGCCGCCCATGTCGATGGACAACACAGGGAATTCCAACGCACCCAGCAAGGCGTTGAGCTCCATATGCCGACGCTCGCTGGGCATCAGCCCTACCCGCTTGACGCCAAATACCCCGGCAATCGCCTCGAATTGCGGGCGCAGGGCCTGGAACTGCATGTTCACCAGATTCGGGCAATACAGGTAAATGGCATTGCCGTGCTCGCCACCGACCTCGCCCTTGGCGACGTTGACGCCGTACTCCACCAGCAGGTTGAGGATGTCCCGCAGGATGCCGATGCGGTTCTGGCAATGCACTTTGATACGCATGTAAAGGCCCGGTTTGTTGTAGGAGGGCTGATCGGGCTGCGTCTTTTTGTCGCCAGACGCAGATAGTCGTCAAGATTATGTGACAGGTACCGACCTTTTCAAACCGACAAATCGCAATGTAGCGTGCGCAACGGCAAAACCGTAACGAATACTTTACAAAAATCGCCGTTTTTTCCTACAGTCTTCCCTTGGAGGCAGGTGGAATCCATGGCCAGGCGGAGTATCAATAAGCCCATAGCAGGACATAACAAGAACGAATGCCTAGCAGGAGAGCCGTATGAAGCAGACGCAATACGTGGCCCGCGAGCCCGATGCGCAAGGTTTTATCCACTACCCGCCCGAAGAACATGCGGTGTGGAACACCCTGATCACTCGCCAGCTGAAAGTGATCGAGGGTCGCGCCTGCCAGGAATACCTGGACGGCATCGACAAGCTCGGCCTGCCCCATGACCGTATTCCGCAACTGGCGGAGATCAACAAAGTGCTGGCCGAGACCACCGGCTGGCAAGTGGCGCGGGTGCCGGCGCTGATTCCCTTCCAGACTTTCTTTGAATTGCTGGCCAACAAGCAGTTTCCGGTGGCGACCTTTATTCGTACCCGCGAAGAACTGGATTACCTGCAAGAACCGGATATTTTCCACGAGATCTTCGGCCACTGCCCACTGCTGACCAACCCCTGGTTCGCCGAATTCACCCACACCTACGGCAAGCTCGGCCTCGCGGCCACCAAGGAGCAACGGGTGTACCTGGCGCGCCTGTACTGGATGACCATTGAGTTCGGCCTGGTGGACACGCCGCAAGGCCGGCGCATCTACGGTGGCGGCATTCTGTCTTCGCCCAAGGAGACGGTGTACTGCCTGTCGGACGAGCCCGAGCACCAAGCCTTCGACCCGCTGGAAGCGATGCGCACGCCGTATCGCATCGACATCCTGCAGCCGCTGTATTTCGCCCTGCCCAACCTCAAGCGCCTGTTCGAAGTGGCGCAGGAAGACATCATGGGCATGGTCGAGCGCGGCATGCAGTTGGGGTTGCACGCGCCGAAGTTTCCCCCAAAGCCCAAGGCGGCTTGAACTGCCACTTTAAAGGCCAGGTGAGTCTGTTCCCTGGCCGCGCGTTGCTTTAGGGTGACGCCACTGGCAACCGAATTCCACATACTCGATTTCAGGAACACCTTTATGACCACCTTGAACCAAGCCCATTGCGAAGCCTGCCGCGCCGACGCCCCACAAGTCAGCGACGAAGAACTGCCGGTGTTGATCAAGCAGATCCCCGACTGGAACATCGAAGTGCGCGACGGCGTGATGCAGCTGGAAAAAGTATTCCTGTTCAAGAACTTCAAATTCGCCCTGGCCTTTACCAACGCCATGGGCGAGATCTCCGAGGCCGAAGGCCACCATCCGGGCCTGCTGACCGAATGGGGCAAAGTCACCGTGACCTGGTGGAGCCACTCCATCAAGGGCCTGCACCGCAACGACTTCATCATGGCCGCACGCACCGACGAAGTGGCCAAGGATGCCGAGGGCCGCAAGTGATGCATTTCGCCGCGATTGGCCGGGTGCCTGGGGATCCGATCCTCGGGCTGATGGAGTCCTACGCCAAGGACACCAACCCGCAAAAATTCGACCTCGGCGTGGGTGTCTATAAAGATGCCCAGGGCCTGACCCCGATCCTGCAGGCGGTGAAACGCGCCGAGCAGCGCCTGGTCGAGCAGCAAACCACCAAGACCTATATCGGTGGCCATGGCGACCCGGCTTTCGGCCGACTGGTCAGTGAACTGGTGCTGGGCGCCGGCTCCGCGCTGCTCAAGGCACAACGCGCTGGCGCCACGCAAACCCCTGGCGGCACCGGCGCCCTGCGCCTGAGCGCCGACTTTATCGCCCACAGCCTGCCCGGCCGTGGCGTGTGGTTGAGCAACCCGACGTGGCCGATCCACGAAACCATCTTCGCCAAGGCCGGGCTCAAGGTCAGCCACTACCCATACGTGGGCAGTGACAACCGCCTGGACGTGCCAGCCATGCTCGCCACCCTGGCCACCGTGCCCGAGGGTGACGTGGTGCTGCTGCACGCCTGCTGCCACAACCCTACCGGTTTCGACCTGTCCCAGGATGACTGGCGCCAGGTGCTGCAGATCGTACGCGAGCGCCAACTGCTGCCGCTGATCGACTTCGCCTACCAGGGCTTTGGCGACGGCCTGGAGCAGGACGCGTGGGCCGTGCGCTTGTTTGCCGATGAGCTGCCCGAAGTACTGATCACCAGCTCTTGCTCGAAGAACTTTGGCTTGTACAGCGACCGCGTAGGCTCGCTGATTGTCTGCGCCCACGATGCCGAGAAACTGCTGGATGTGCGCAGCCAACTGGCGTTTATCGCGCGTAACCTGTGGTCGACCCCACCGGACCATGGTGCGGCGGTAGTCGCCACCATCTTGGGTGACGCCGAGCTCAAACAGCTCTGGAGCGCAGAAGTCGAAGGCATGCGCTCGCGCATCGCGCAGTTGCGTTCGGGGTTGGTAGAAGCGCTGGTGCCCCATGGATTGGCCGAGCGTTTTGCCCATGTCGGCGTGCAGCGCGGGATGTTTTCCTACACCGGCCTCAGCGCCGAACAGGTGAAACAGCTGCGGGAAAAACACAGCGTGTACATGGTCAACTCCGGACGGGCCAACGTCGCCGGGATTGATGAGACGCGCCTGGGTCTGCTGGCCGAGGCCATTGCAGACGTGTGCCGCAACTGACGAAACCGAATCAAATGTGGGAGCGGGCTTGCTCGCGAGTGCGGTGTATCAGTCAACCTATCCATCACTGACCCACCGCATTCGCGAGCAAGTCGAATCGTCGCACCGCCGCTCCCACATTTTTTGACCGAGGCGATCTTTAGCCCGCTACCATCTCGGCCTTGACCTGCGCCTCTTTGGCCTGGGCATCCGCCAGTCGATACAGCTCGATATGCCCATCCCAGTGCTCGATCAATGCCGTGCACGATTCCACCCAATCCCCGCAGTTGAGGTAGTCCACCTCGCCCACCTTGCGAATCTCCGCGTGGTGGATATGCCCGCACACCACGCCGTGCAACTCGCGCTTGGTCACTTCATGGGCGATGGCTTCCTCGAAGTCACTGATAAAGCTCACCGCAGTTTTCACTTTGTGCTTGAGGTACGCCGACAGCGACCAGTAACCGTAGCCGTAGCGCGCCCGCCAGTGGTTCAGCCAGCGGTTGAGGGTCAGGGTGAATTCGTAGGCAGAGTCGCCAAGAAACGCCAGCCAGCGGTGGTAACGGGTGATCACGTCGAACTGGTCGCCGTGGATCACCAGCAGATGCCGGCCATCGGCGGTCACATGCACCGCTTCGTCGACCAACTGGATATTGCCCAGGATCAGCTTTGAATAGCGGCGCAGGAACTCGTCGTGGTTACCGGTGACGTAGATCACCTCGGTGCCGCGCTTGCTCATGGTCAGCAGGCGGCGGATCACATTGGTATGGGCCTGGGGCCAATACATGCCGCCGCGCATTTTCCAGCCGTCGATGATATCGCCCACCAGGTACACCTTGTCGGCGTGGTAGCCCTTGAGGAACTGCGACAGGTGTTCGGCCTGGCAATCCCGGGTGCCCAGGTGCACGTCGGAGATCCACAGGGTACGAACCCGTTGCTTGCGGCTGGGTTTGGCGAGCTCGGCGCTGGTCATGGGCATACCTCAAGGGTGTTTTCGCCAGCTTGCTCCCGGGCAATTAATAGCCCATGACAGTCTTGCGTCAGTCAGATGACAGCGCCTGCCACTCATCGCTCGGTGTAAACTGCCGGCCTGCCCGGGAGATTGCGATGAGACCGACCCTCACGCTACGCCATTACACCCATGATCTGATTGCCCATAGCCACGACCATGCGCAACTGGTGTTCGGCCTGGCCGGCTGCCTGGATTTCGAGGTGGAAGGCATCGGCGGCGAAATCCGCCCGCAAGGGGTGATGGTCCTGCCCTTCTCCACCCATCACAGCTGTGGCAGCCCCCGGGGCAGCCAATGCCTGGTGCTGGATGTGCCCGACGAACACTGGCTGGTGCAATCTTTGGGCGAACACGCGGATGCCAGCCGGCGCCTGCTGGATCAACCGCAACGGGTGACACTGGATACCCGGCAAGGCCAATTGGTCAACTGGCTGGCGGGTAGCACACTGGACGACCCATTGATCGCCCAGCAAGGCGCGGTCTTGCTGCTGGCAACCCTCAATGGCCAATCGCCCGCCCAGCAAGGGGCACGACGCCTGCCCTATGGCGCATTCAACGCCCATATCGACCGGCATGCAGCCTACCCGCTGCAAGTCGCGGATCTGGCGCGCCTGGCAGATATCTCCGTCGCCCGCCTCCATGCACGTTTTATCGCCGAATGCGGGCTGACGCCCATGGACTATATTCGCACCCGTCGCCTGCAAATGGCCCGTGGGCTGCTGCGCGACACCCTCCTGCCGATTGGCGAGATCGCTGCGCAGGTCGGCTATGGCTCGCAAAGCGCATTTGCTGCCGCTGTCTTGCGTGCGTTCGGCCACTCTCCCGGAGCCCTGCGTCGGCTCGACAACGGGCGCTAGTCCTGCGATAAAACCGGCGATTCCCACGACAGACACCCCAGCGCACGCCGCTCTAGACTGGATGCCTGCCTGTTTACTGTTTTAAGGACTGTCATGACTCCGCGCACTGCCCTCGGCGCCTTGCATATTGGTGCATTGATGTTTGGCCTCACCGGCGTCTTCGGCAAGCTCGCCGCCGCCTCGCCGAGCATTATCGTGTTTGGTCGCGCCGCTTTCGCAGTGCTCGCCCTGGCGCTGTTCGCGCGCTTTGCCAGCAGCACGCCGTGGCAAAAACTCTACAGCGCCGACCTGCGACGCCTGCTGCTCAGCGGCTTGCTGCTGGCCGGGCATTGGGTGAGTTTCTTTATTGCGGTGAAAGTGGCCGGCGTGGCGATTGCAACGTTGGGTTTTGCCACGTTCCCGGCGTTCACCGTGATTCTCGAAGGGTTGATCTTCCGCGAGCGGATCCGCGCCAATGAAATGGTGCTGGTGGTGCTGGTCAGCATCGGCCTGGTGCTGGTCACCCCGGACTTCGACCTCGCCAGCCAGGCCACCAGCGGCCTGATCTGGGCCGTGGCCTCCGGTCTGTTGTTCTCGCTGCTGTCGTTGAACAACCGGGCCAGCGGCAGCATCCCGCCGGTACAGGCCGCACTGTGCCAGAACGTGGTGGTGGCGCTGTGCCTATTGCCCGTTGCCGCACCCGGTCTCAGCGAAGTGCGCGCCCTGGACTGGCTGTGGATCGGTCTGCTGGGGGTGTTCTGTACCGGCCTGGCCCACAGCCTGTTTGTCGCCAGCCTCAAAGTGCTCAAGGCACGCACCGCGGCGGTGGTGTTCGCCATGGAGCCGGTGTACGGCATCACCGTGGCCTGGTTGCTGTTTGGCGAAAACCCGACCTTGCGCATGCTGCTCGGCGGCACGCTGATCATTGCCGCCATCGTCGTCTCCGGCCTGATGAGGCGCCCCGCCAAGGCCAAACAGCCGGCAGTCGTGGCCTGATCTATACTTTTTGTATCCGCAACAGTCAGCAGTCGTTCAACGGATACAGACTCCTCGACGACAGCCGTGGTCCTTGAAGTTGCTGCATGCGAGTGGTCACTCCCCTAACGTTACGCAGGAGTTTCACCATGGACATGTTCATCACCCTGATCATTCAGATCATCAGTGGCGCAGTCGGCGGCAATATCGCTGGCCTGAGCAAGCAAGGCCTGGGCTCCGGGCTCAATACCGTGGTCGGCGGCGTCGGCGGCCTGGTGCTGGGGCAGATCCTCGCAGCCATCACTGGCATGCCCGCCGGGGGCGCGCTGGATATTGCCGCCGTCGGCAGCAATATCGTCGGCGGGGGCGTGGGCGGCCTGGTGTTGACGTTTGTCGTCGGCTGGATCAAAAACAAGATGGCGGCCAAATAAACCGCCCGTCACTGCCGGCCCAGCGCCGGCAGTGCCTTTTACTGCACGCGATCGTTGTGGCCCAGGTCGCGCTGCGGATCAATCTGGTCGCGCACCCGTTGCTTGAGCACCTTGGCCTCCGGGAACCCGCCATCGGCCTTGCGCTCCCAGATCTGCACGCCGTCACAGGTAATCCGAAATGCCCCGCCGGTCGCCGGTTCCAGTGCCACTTTGCCGAGGTCGTCAGCAAACGTGCTCAGCAGTTCCTGGGCCAGCCACGCGGCGCGCAGCAGCCACTGGCACTGGGTGCAATAGGTGATAACAATCTCGGGCTTGGACGCAGACATAAAATGAAGAACTCCTGAGATGACGAGACAGGGGAATCGGATGGCTATAATACCGACCTTTGCCGTCCAGCCCCGAGATTGATGATGCGCCGCCTGTTGTCCTGCCTGCTGCTGTGCCTGCTCCCTCTCCTTGCCCAAGCCGTTGAAGCACCACGCCCGAAGATCGGCCTGGTGCTCTCCGGCGGCGCCGCCCGTGGCCTGGCGCACATTGGTGTGCTCAAGGCCCTGGAGGAGCAAGGTATTCACATCGACGCCATTGCCGGCACCAGCATGGGCGCGGTGATTGGCGGGCTCTATGCGTCAGGCTACAAGATCGACGAACTGGAAAAGCTCGCACTGAGCATCGACTGGCAACTGGCATTGTCCGATGCCCCGCCCAGGGAAGACGTACCGTTCCGGCGCAAGCAGGATGATCGGGACTTCCTGATCAAGCAGAAGCTGAGCTTTCGCGACGATGGCAGCCTCGGCCTGCCCCTGGGCGTGATCCAGGGCCAGAACCTGGCGCTGTTGCTCGAAAGCATGTTCGCCCACAGCAGCGACACCCGCGACTTCGACAAACTGCCAATCCCCTTTCGCGCCGTGGCCACCGATATCACCAGTGGCGAAAAAGTGGTGTTTCGCAAAGGCCACCTGCCCCAGGTGATTCGCGCCAGCATGTCGATCCCAGCGGTGTTCGCCCCGGTGGAGCTGGACGGCCGCCTGCTGGTGGACGGCGGCATGACCGACAACATCCCCCTGGATGTGGCGCGGGAGATGGGGGTCGATATCGCCATCGTGGTGGATATCGGCACGCCGCTGCGCAGCCGCAAGCAACTGGCGACGGTGGTGGACGTACTCAACCAATCCATCACCCTGATGACCCGCAAGAACTCCGAAGAACAACTCAAGGCCCTGCAGCCCGGCGACGTGCTGATCCAGCCGCCATTGGCCGCTTATGGCGTGACCGACTTTGGCCGCGCCGAGGACATGATCGACGCCGGCTACCGCGCCACCCGCGCGCTGGATACCCGCCTGGCACGCCTGCGCCCCACAGGCTCAGTGGATGCCGAACTGACCGCCGCCCGCACGCCCGGCCAACGTAACCCGATAGTGACCGCGATCAGGGTGGAGAACGACTCGAAAGTCGGCGACGACGTGATCCGCTACTACATCCGCCAGCCGATCGGCGAACCGCTGAACCTGGCCCGCCTGCAATCGGACATGGGCACCCTGTACGGCCTGGATTACTTCGAACAGGTGCAATACCGGGTAGTGAAGAAAGGTCCGGACAACACCCTGGTCATCAGCGCGCGCGGTAAACGCAGCGGCACCGACTACCTGCGCCTGGGGCTCAACCTGTCCGATGATATGCGCGGTGACAGTGCCTTCAACCTTGGCGCCAGCTACCGCGTCAATGGCATCAACCGCCTCGGTGCCGAATGGCTGACACGGGTGCAGATCGGTGATCGCCAGGAGCTGTACAGCGAGTTCTATCAGCCGATGGATACCGGCTCACGCTATTTCGTCGCGCCCTATATCAGCGCCCAGGCGCAAAACGTCGAACTGATCCTGGATAACGATCCGATCTCCGAATACCGTCTGGAACGCTATGGTTTTGGCCTGAACGTCGGCCGACAGATTGGTAACAACGGCGAAATTCGCTTCGGCGTCGGCGAAGCCTGGGGCAAGGCCGATGTGCGCATCGGCGACCGCGACTTGCCAAGTGTGAGCTTCAGCGAGGGCTTCTATGAGCTCAAGTACTCGTTCGACTCCCTGGACAACGTGTACTTCCCCCACACGGGTGAGGATATTGGCCTGGCCTACCGTGAGTTCGAACCGGGCCTGGGCTCTGACCAGCGCTACCGGCAATGGGAGCTCAAGCTGGACAAGGCCATGAGCCACGGTCCGGACACCCTGGTGCTGGGCGGGCGCTATGGGCGCACTCTGGACGATTCGGACGTGGTGATCTCCAGCTTCCTGCTGGGTGGTGCGCGACAACTGTCAGGGTTCCGCCAGGATGCGATTTCCGGGCAGAACATCAGCCTGATGCGCGCCGTCTACTACCGCCGCCTGACCCCACGTTCGTACTTGCCACTGGATTTCCCACTGTACCTGGGCGCCTCCCTGGAACGCGGGCGGGCGTGGAACAACGACAATGAATTCGACAGTGGCTACATCAATGCCGCGAGCATCTTCCTCGGGTTCGATACGCCGCTGGGGCCGTTGAATTTCAGCTATGGGTTTAATGATGACAATCAGAAGGCGGTGTACCTGAACCTCGGCCAGACCTTCTAAAACAGCCCTTGACCAATGTGGAGCGAACTTGTGTGGGAGCGGGCTTGCTCCCACATTTTGATCAGCGGCGTAGTCGGCTCAGGTCTTTTCCAGATTAGCCAGGATGTGCCCGTGCACCCGCATGCACACCCGCATATCCTCTTCATCAACACCGACGAACAGTTCCTGGCGCAAGGCAGTAGCAATCGTCTCGATCTGCTCGATCAATGGCCGTGCGGTATCACACAGTACAATGCGCTTGGCACGCCGGTCTTCCACCACAGCCTGGCGTTGCACCAGGCCCTGGCCTTCCAGGCTATCGAGCAAACGCGCCAATGTGGGCCCTTCCACCCCGACACTCTGTGCCAATTCGCGCTGGGTCGGCGCTTCTTCAAAGCGGGCAAGATGCAGCAGTACCAGCCAGCGTGCCTGGGACAAACCCAGCCCCGCCAGGCGGCGATCCAGTTCGGCGCGCCAGCCACGGGACATTTGCGCCAGCTGCATGCCAAAACGGTGTTGATCGGTTAACGGCATAAAAAACTCATGGGTTAGACTGAAAATAAAGTGTGGCTAATTATTAGTCAGCTAAGCATGACCCATGACAGTAGGCAAGGTTTGCAATGTACTGATTCGTTACATTGTCGTAATTGACGCATCAAATCTCGAATTCCGACTGCAAAGCGGCCCGTACGCAGTACAAAACGCCCTCGGGCACCCGGCCGGTAAACAGCGGCGCTATATCGGAAACAGGTGGTAATTCGCCTTCGCCGTCGAGAAACGCGTCCTGGATTTCACCGAGCAAGTCTTCCGGCAAGTCGAGGGCCTGCTCCAGTGACAGTTGCTGCTTGCCGATGGACTCGGCCAGCAAGGTGTAGACGTTCTTTTCCGAGCACTGCAACTGCCCCGCAATCTGGATCGGTGTCATACCGGCACGGGCCAGGCTGATCAGCTCGTGGCGGATATCGGCGACTTCCTTCGGCGCCTCGGCCTGGCCGCCAAGGACTTCCAGGAAGGCCTGGCCATAACGCTCCAGCTTGCGCGCGCCAACACCACTGACCCTGGCCATTTCGGCCATGGTGGTGGGCTGCTCGCGCAACATCTCCAGCAAGGTGGAGTCGGGGAAGATGACGTAAGGCGGCACGCTGTGCTCTTGCGCCAGCTTGCGGCGCAATGCACGCAGGGCTTCCCACTGTTCGCGTTCTTCGCCACGCACCAGTTGGCTGGCCTGGCTGGTGCTGTTGGACTTGGCAGTGGTCTGCGGCTTGAGGTCGCGGCGCAACTCCAGGCTGACCTCGCCCTTGAGCAGTGGCCGGCAACTGTCGTTCAGGCGCAAGCCGCCATAGCCTTCGAGGTCGATATCCACCAGGCCACGGGCCACCATCTGGCGGAACAGCGAGCGCCATTCGCCTTCGGCACGCGCCTTGCCCACGCCATACACCGACAGGTGCTGGTGACCAAAGCTGCGGATTTTTTCGTTGTCCTTGCCCAGCAGCACATCGACCAGATGACCAACACCATAACGCTGGCCGGTACGGAAGATCGCCGACAGGCCCTGGCGCGCCGGCTCGGTGGCATCCCAGGTCTGCACGCCGTCCACGCAGTTATCGCAATGCCCGCACGGCTGGGGCATGTCTTCGTCGAAATACGCGAGCAGGGTCTGGCGACGGCAGCGGGTTTCTTCACACAGCGACAGCATGGCATCGAGCTTGTGCTGCTCCAGGCGCTTGTGGCGCTCATCGCCTTCGGAGTTCTGCAGCATCTGCTTGAGCATCACCACATCCTGCAGGCCGTAGACCATCCACGCGTCCGCCGGCAGGCCATCACGGCCGGCACGCCCGGTTTCCTGGTAGTACGCTTCAAGAGACTTGGGCAGGTCCATGTGCGCGACAAAGCGCACGTTGGACTTGTCGATGCCCATGCCAAACGCAATGGTCGCCACCATGATCAGGCCCTCCTCGTTGAGGAAGCGCTTCTGATGATAGGCCCGCAACTCGTTGGGCAGGCCGGCGTGATACGGCAATGCGGGATAGCCCTGCTCACAGAGGAACGCGGCCACTTCATCGACCTTCTTGCGCGACAGGCAGTAGACAATGCCGGCATCGCTGCGCCGCTCCGAAAGGAACGCCAGCAACTGCTTGCGCGGCTGCTCCTTGGGTACGATGCGATAAAAGATATTGGGACGGTCGAAGCTGGAGAGAAAACGCTCGGCATTCTGCAGGTGCAGGCGCTCGACGATTTCTTCGCGGGTGCGCTTGTCGGCCGTGGCAGTCAGGGCGATGCGCGGCACATTGGGGAACAGTTCGGCCAGTTGCCCCAGTTGCAGGTATTCACGCCGGAAATCGTGACCCCATTGGGACACGCAGTGGGCCTCGTCGATGGCGAACAGGGAGATTTCCAGGCTCTGCAAAAACGCCAGCATCCGCGGCTGCACCAGGCGCTCGGGCGCCAGGTAGAGCATCTTCACTTCACCACGGCGGATCCGCGCGGCCAGGTCGCGTTGCTGTTCGGCGCTCAGGGTCGAGTTCAATGCAGCGGCGGCGACACCCAGTTCTTCCAGGGTAGCCACTTGATCGTCCATCAGCGCGATCAACGGCGAGACCACCACTGCCAGCCCTTCGCGCAACAATGCAGGCACCTGGAAGCACAACGACTTGCCGCCACCGGTAGGCATCAGGACCAGCGCATCACCACCGCTGGCCACGCGCTCAATGATCGCACCCTGGCGGCCACGAAAGCTGTCGTAGCCGAAGATGTCCTTGAGGACGCGTTGAGCCTGTTCAAGCATGAAAAACTCCAAATTCCACCGAAATCCCTCTGTACAGGCTGGTTGAAAAAGCGCGCCCGGCCGGAAAATAATCCGTAAGCGAACTTTTCCCGCAACCACCTCCGGCCTGCAGGGGCATCACAAAACGCGGCAGTATACCCGAGCACTCTGCGGCAAAGGGCGCCACTGACGAATAGCGGCCCATCTGAAAACCTTGCAAATATGCAGTGCGGCTGGCCTGCACGCTCAAGAAAGCCTAGAATTCAGCATCGTTTATTCCCAAGGTAGTCTTTCAATGTCCTTCGCTGAGCAACTAAACCGCCTGCAAGCCTTCCTCGATGCCGATGAGCTGCATGACGAGGCGCTGGACTATGTGGCCGCCCACGGCTACCTGACCGCGCTGTCGATCTGCTCGGAGCCGGTACCTGATCGCGAATGGATCGACGCGCTGTTCGCCGAAGAACCTCATTACAAGGACGAGGCCCAGCGCACCGAAATCGAAGAAACCCTGGTCCAGCTCAAGGCCCACATCTCCCGCCAACTGGCGTCCGATGAAGAATTCGAGCTGCCATGCGACCTCGACCTCGGCGAGGAGCCGGATGACTCCGACCTGCGCGGCTGGTGCATCGGTTTCATGGAAGGCGTGTTCCTGCGCGAAGCGGCCTGGTTCGAAACCGCCGAAGAAGAAGTCAGCGAAATGCTGCTGCCGATCATGGTCGGTTCCGGTCTGTTCGACGACCAACCTGAGTTCGCCGATATCGCCAGCGATGCCAACCTGATGGACGACATGATCGTACAGATCCCGGAAGCACTGACCGCCCTGTACCTGCTGTGCAACGCCCCCGACGAAAAACCGGCGATCCTCAAGCCTCGCCACCACTGAGTCCCCCGCCCGTGGCGCCCATGGGCAACCGTTCCCCGATTGTGCGCTACGCACTGCTGGCCATTGGCTGGTTGAGCGTCACACTCGGGGTGATCGGGATCTTCCTGCCGGTCTTGCCAACCACCCCCTTCCTGTTATTGGCTGCCGGCTGCTTTGCCCGCAGCTCACCGCGTTTCTACCACTGGCTGGTCAACCATCCGCGCCTGGGCCCCTGGATTCGGGATTATCTGGATGGCAACGGCATCCCGCTCAAGGGCAAGGTGTACGCCATCGGCCTGATGTGGTTGAGCATCGGTCTGTCCTGTTACCTGGTGCCATTGCCCTGGGCACGTGGATTCATGCTGACCAGTGCGGTGCTGGTGACAATCTACATCCTGCGCCAGAAAACCCTGCCGCCGCGATTGTAGGCCCCCCCTACACGACCTTCGTCGACACTGACTAACCCCGAGCATCATGCGAGACTGTCGTCCCGGGCCTGGAAGCCTGGGTGTTCTTATGTCCGGAGTACTCATGACGCTGTCCAGCGGGCTGATCGCCGCCGTTGCCCTGGCCTATATGGCCATTATGTTTGCCATCGCCTTCTACGGTGACCGCCGCCACGCGCCGCTGCCGCCACGGGTGCGTGCGTGGGTGTATAGCCTCTCGCTGGCGGTGTACTGCACCAGTTGGACCTTCTTTGGCGCTGTGGGCCAGGCCGCAGAACAATTGTGGGCATTTTTACCGATCTACCTGGGCCCCGTACTGCTGCTGGTGCTGGCGCCCTGGGTCCTGCAAAAGATGATTCTGATCAGCAAGCAGGAAAATATTACCTCCATCGCTGACTTTATCGCTGCGCGCTATGGCAAATCCCAGTCTCTGGCGGTGGTGGTGGCGCTGATCTGCCTGGTCGGCGTGCTGCCTTATATTGCCCTGCAACTCAAAGGCATCGTGCTGGGGGTCAACCTGCTGATTGGCGCCGGCGCCGATGCCACCGGCACACGGGCCCAGGACACCGCCCTGATCGTGTCCCTGGTGCTGGCGCTGTTCACCATTGTGTTCGGCACCCGCAACCTCGACGCCACCGAGCACCACCGTGGCATGGTGCTGGCGATTGCCTTTGAATCCCTGGTCAAGCTGTTCGCATTCCTCGCCGTCGGCGCGTTTGTCACCTACGGCCTGTACGACGGTTTCAACGACCTGTTCAGCCAGGCGATGCTCGCGCCGAGGCTGGAGGAATACTGGAAAGAGACCGTCAACTGGCCGTCGATGGTGGTACAGACCGGCGTGGCGATGATGGCGATTATCTGCCTGCCCCGGCAGTTCCACGTCACCGTGGTGGAGAACATCGAGCCCCAGGACCTGCGCCTGGCCAAGTGGGTCTTCCCGGCGTACCTGGTGCTGGCCGCGCTGTTTGTGGTGCCGATTGCCCTGGGCGGCAAGATGCTGCTGCCAAGCTCAGTGCTGCCAGACTCCTACGTGATCAGCCTGCCCCTGGCCGAAGCCCATCCGGCCCTGGCGCTGCTGGCATTTATCGGCGGTGCTTCGGCAGCGACCGGTATGGTCATCGTCGCCAGTGTGGCGCTGTCGACCATGGTGTCCAACGATATGCTGCTGCCGTGGCTGCTGCGCCGCACCAACGCCGAGCGCCCATTCGAAGTCTTCCGCCACTGGATGCTCTCGGTGCGCCGGGTCAGCATCGTGATTATTCTGCTGTTGGCCTATGTCAGCTATCGCCTGCTCGGCTCCACCGCCAGCCTGGCGACCATCGGCCAGATCGCCTTTGCCGCCGTAACCCAACTGGCACCGGCGATGCTCGGCGCGCTGTACTGGAAGCAGGCCAACCGTCGCGGCGTGTTTGCCGGCCTGGCGGCGGGCACCTTCCTGTGGTTCTACACCCTGGTGTTGCCGATTGCCGCCCATAGCCTGGGCTGGTCACTGGATATCTTCCCGGGGCTGGCCTGGCTGCATGGCAACCCGCTGGGGCTGCCGATCACACCGCTGACCCAGGGCGTGGTGCTGTCCCTGGCCGGTAACTTCACCCTGTTTGCCTGGGTCTCGGTGCTGTCGCGCACACGGGTCTCGGAGCATTGGCAGGCCGGGCGGTTTATCGGCCAGGAAACCAGCCAGCGCGCCAGTGCGCGGTCCATGCTGTCGGTGCAGATCAATGACCTGTTGAGCCTGGCTGCGCGTTTTGTCGGCGAAGAACGGGCGCAGCAAAGCTTCATCCGTTTTGCCTACCGCCAAGGCAAAGGTTTTAACCCCAACCAGAATGCCGACAACGACTGGATTGCCCACACCGAGCGGCTGCTGGCGGGCGTACTGGGTGCCTCATCCACGCGGGCGGTGGTGAAAGCGGCGATTGAAGGCCGCGAAATGCAGCTGGAGGACGTAGTCCGTATCGCTGACGAAGCCTCCGAAGTGCTGCAGTTCAACCGAGCGCTGTTGCAAGGCGCAATCGAGAACATCACCCAAGGCATCAGCGTGGTGGATCAGTCCCTCAAGCTGGTGGCCTGGAACCGCCGCTACCTGGAGCTGTTCAACTACCCCGACGGCCTGATCAGCGTCGGCCGGCCGATTGCCGACATTATCCGCTACAACGCCGAGCGCGGGCTGTGCGGCCCGGGCGAAGCCGAAGTCCACGTGGCGCGGCGCCTGCACTGGATGCGCCAGGGCCGCGCGCATACCTCGGAACGGCTATTTCCCAACGGCCGGGTGATCGAACTGATCGGCAACCCGATGCCGGGCGGCGGGTTTGTCATGAGTTTCACCGACATCACCGCCTTCCGCGAGGCCGAACAGGCCCTGACCGAGGCCAATGAAGGCCTGGAACAGCGGGTCACCGAACGCACCCATGAACTGTCGCAACTCAATGTTGCCCTGACCGATGCCAAAGGCGTGGCCGAGTCGGCCAACCAGTCGAAAACCCGCTTCCTCGCCGCCGTCAGCCATGACCTGATGCAGCCCCTTAACGCGGCACGCCTGTTCTCCGCTGCCCTCTCCCACCAGAGCGAAGGCTTGTCCGGCGAGGCCCGGCAATTGGTGCAGCACCTGGACAGTTCGCTGCGCTCGGCCGAAGACCTGATCAGCGATTTGCTAGATATCTCGCGCCTGGAAAACGGCAAGATCAATCCCCAGCGTCAGCCGTTTGCCTTGAGTGAGTTGTTCGACGCACTGGGTGCGGAGTTCAAGGTGCTGGCCCAGGAGCAAGGCTTGCGCTTCCGCCTGCGTGGCAGCCGCTTGCGCGTCGACAGTGATATCAAGCTGCTGCGGCGGATTCTGCAGAATTTCCTGACCAACGCCTTCCGTTATGCCCACGGCCCGGTGCTGCTGGGTGTACGTCGGCGTCGCGGCGAACTGCGCCTGGAGGTGTGGGACCGTGGCCCGGGAATTCCGCTGGATAAACAGAAAGTGATCTTCGAAGAGTTCAAGCGCCTGGACAGCCACCAGACCCGTGCCGAGAAGGGTCTGGGGCTTGGCCTGGCCATCGCTGACGGGCTGTGCCGCGTACTCGGCCACCGCTTGCGCGTGCGCTCGTGGCCCGGCAAAGGCAGCGTGTTCAGCGTCAGCGTACCGCTGGCCAAGGCGCAGACCCACTTGCAGGTACAAGCCGCGCCGGACAAGGGCCTGCCACTGAGTGGCGCCCAGGTGCTGTGCGTGGACAATGAAGACAGCATCCTGATTGGCATGCGCAGCCTGTTGAGTCGCTGGGGTTGCCAGGTCTGGACCGCACGCGACCAGGCGCAATGCGCGGCGTTGCTGGCCGAAGGCATGCGCCCGCAACTGGCCCTGGTCGATTACCACCTGGACCATGGCGAGACGGGGACCGAGTTGATGGGCTGGCTGCGTGCACAACTGGCGGAGCCGATTCCGGGGGTGGTGATCAGCGCCGATGGCCGGCCGGAGATGGTGGCCGAGGTGCACGCAGCGGGGCTGGACTACCTGGCCAAGCCGGTGAAGCCGGCGGCGTTGCGGGCGCTGCTGAACCGGCATCTGCCTTTGTAACGTGTGGGAGCTGGCTTGCCCTAATGCCACACAAGCCTGCTCCCACATTGGGGTTCTGCGTTTAGTCAGGGAGTTGGGCGACGCCATCTTCATCAGTCATCGCTTTTTCCAGCAGCTCGGACGGCAAGCCTTTGCTGGCACGCGCCCCCAGCAGCTTCAACTGCTCGACCCGGCTGACCAGATTTCCGCGACCATCTGTAAGTTTATTACGCGCTGCACTGTAAGCCTTATCCAACTGCTGCAATCGATTGCCCACTTCATCCAGATCCTGGATAAACAGCACGAACTTGTCGTACAGCCAGCCGGCGCGCTCGGCGATTTCCCGGGCGTTCTGGCTTTGCCGCTCCTGCTTCCACAGGCTGTCGATCACCCGCAGGGTCGCCAGCAAGGTGGTCGGGCTGACGATCACGATATGGCGGTCGAAGGCTTCCTGGAACAGGTTCGGCTCAGCCTGCAACGCGGCGGAAAACGCCGCCTCGATAGGCACGAACAACAACACGAAATCCAGGCTGTGCAAGCCTTCCAGCCGCTTGTAGTCCTTGCCGGCCAAGCCTTTGACATGGTTGCGCAGCGACAATACGTGCTGCTTGAGGGCAACCTGGCCGATCACCTCGTCATCGGCCGCCACGTACTGCTGATAGGCCGTCAGGCTGACCTTGGAGTCGACCACCACCTGCTTGTCGCCCGGCAACATGATCAGCACGTCCGGCTGGAAACGCTCGCCATCCGGGCCTTTGAGGCTGACTTGGGTCTGGTACTCGCGGCCTTTCTCCAGGCCCGCATGTTCCAGCACCCGCTCCAGAATCAACTCGCCCCAGTTACCCTGGGTCTTCTGCCCCTTGAGGGCGCGGGTGAGGTTAGTGGCTTCGTCCGACAGGCGCAGGTTCAATTGCTGCAGGCGCTCCAGCTCCTTGGCCAGGGAAAAACGCTCGCGCGCCTCGTTCTGATAGCTTTCTTCCACACGTTTTTCGAACGACTGGATGCGTTCCTTCAACGGGTCGAGCAATTGCCCCAGGCGCTGCTGGCTGGTTTCGGCAAACCGCTGCTCGCGCTCGTCGAAGATTTTCCCCGCAAGCTCGGCGAACTGTGCGCGCAGTTCATCCCGCGAGCCTTGCAGGTCGTTGAGGCGCTGTTGATGACTGTCCTGCTGCTCGCGCAGTTCGGCGCGCAGGGAGGCCGACAAGGCGTCCAGGCGACGCAGTTCCCCTTCCTTGCCGGAGCGCTCGATGTTCCAGGCGTGGGCCGCATCACGTGCGTTATCGCGGTCGATCTGCAGCAACTCGACTTCCCGGCGCACCGCTGCCAGATCCGCCTGTTTCGCCGCATTGGCCTGGCTCAGGTCGCTGATTTCGTCACGACTGGCGTCCAGTTGCGCGGCCAGTCCTTCCTGGGCCATCTGCGCCGTAGCCAGGCGCTCCTCCAACAGCTCCCAACCGGCGCTGCGTGCATTCAGGCGGCGCTGGATCTGCCAGCATAGGACCAACAAAGGCAACGCCGCAGCGGCGAGACCCAGCGCAACACTGGTCCAGTCAAAAGCCATAGCCATTCCTGCCATTACGGTAAAAGAGGAAGGTTAACCAAGCAGGCGCTTCGTGGACAGCTCAGTCTTTGATCTGACCCAGTTCACGCTGGGCGCCCAGGTCGCCGGCACGGGCGGCCTGGCGCAGGAGGTCGTGGCCGATGCGACGATCCCTGGCATTGCCGCACTCGCGACACATCAACAGGCCCAGGCGGCTCTGTGCCACAACCACCCCTTCACGCGCCGGTTGCTTGAGCAGACGCCCGGCAAAATGCTTGATATTGGGGTTGTCGCCAATGCGCGGGCTATCCAGCAGCCACAGGGCAACCTTCAAGGAGAAACGCTTGGGTGCGGTAACACTCGGAGGGTTGTCGGTAACAGAAGGTGATACGGAGCGAAACTTCATAAAGCACTGTAGGGCAGAACGGAAGGCGCGCCACTCTACTCCTTTTTTCGTACGCGTAAAGCTGAAAAAACCCTGCACGCCCGTTCTAGAGCAAGCGCTTGGGACAATCCACAGAAGCTGTGGATAACTCAGTGGACAACCGTGCTTTAACTCGCGCAAAGCCCCATGGAACGGGGGCCGCGCTTAAACTGACGATTTTTTCACCAATAAAAAAAAGCCAGGTTTTTCATTGACTTAAATTTTAGACGCAGGCATTCGTAAGCCAATCCTGCACGCTGCCATCCCGGTGACACACTGCGCAACCAATGTGCACAACTACCTGCCTGGCGGTTATATCCCCACCGTTTTGTGGCCCAACAGCACGACAAAACGTTACGGGTGACATCTAAACGCCACTTTTCAAACGACCCTGGTCTCGCCACACTGTTGGCCCTACAGCAAGGAGGCGCCGCTTCATGAAAGGGATCCTGGTGTTCGCATTACTGCTACTCGCCGTTTGTGTGATGTCCCTGGGGATCAATGCCGCACTGCCCTCCCCTGACGGCGCGCTGTTTGCCATCGCAATCCTGTTGTCGGCGGCCTTCACGGCAATCAGCCTGTGCATCGAGTTGGGGGATGGGCGGATCAATGCCATGCAGGATGTAATGAGAGTCATAGAAACCGGCCAATCCCTACGCCTGACCCTGGCGGCCTACGCGCTGGGCTGTTCGTTGGCGGCGGCGGCAACAGTGCTGGTTTATCGCGCTCTGATGGGCGGCTGATTGAAGTATTTTTGCTAACACACTTGCTTTACCCGTTTCAAGCCATTACTATCTGCGGTGTTAGTACCAAGCTGAAAGTCAATTCTGGTCGAACAAATCCCCGCGACGTAGCTTCCCTAAAGAGAAGTTCTGTCAATCTTGATGGGATCGACCACCTCGATGGTTTCCAGGTATCACTTGCGACGACACTGCCTTTGAACAATGCAAAGGGTGTCGCGAAGTCTCCATACTCTGACCGAACCAACCTGCAGATTGATCAGGATCTTCACCCTGGGCCCAGAACCTTTGCCCCTGTTGTGTTGCCTGCCCTCCTAAGTACCTACCTGCCAGCCCAAGCGCGCCAAACTATTTAGCGCTTCAAACTGGCTGCTTTGTTCCAGTCGGGTTCTTCGCATGATCAATGGTGATCAGCGTCACTGGAACGTTTTAACGTTGCACGGTTCTTATCCGTGTCATTTGTAGGAACACCCATAATATGTCCACTCAAATCCATACTCAGGATGCCATTCGCACCCTCACCAATGCTTTTGCCCCAATGAACTGCCTGATCATGGCCGCTCGCAAAGGCTGCTTCAGCTTCACCCTGGTCAACGAACACGGCATCGCTCGTCACAGCGAACGCCTGTACCCCGATCAATACTCCAGCGCAGAGCCGCTGCAGGCCGTGATCGAGCGTACCCGTCAGGCCCTGGTTGCCTGATTGACCCGACGCTGAACATCGAAAACCCTGCCCACAAGGCAGGGTTTTTTATTGCCTGCGATTCGCGGTTTTTGCCGAGGTCCTTTAGGCCAAACAGATATAACGCTTATAACCACCAGCCAGAAATATTTTAAAAACAGTCCTTTACGTCGCGAATCTGACACTACACTTCAACTCAGGCGGCATGTTCCGCCTCCGGCGAGCCTGAGATCCGATCCACCGCTGCCAAGCCCCCCCTTCTCAGGCCTCGTCGACCATTTATAGGGTTTCGAGGGTTTTATGGGCATTGCCGCCAGCGAATTGTGTCGCTATGTGATCCGCCCCACGCTGATTTACCTGGGTCGCCACAGCCAGACCGCAGAAACCCTGCTGCTGGGGGTCGCCGCCAGCCAATCGGAACTGGGCTCAGCCTTGCACGACCGACGCGGCCACGGTTTGTATCGCATTACCGAAACCCGCCACAGAGCCCTGTGGGATGACTACCTGGCCCTCGACCCGGAACGTGCCAGCCTGGTGCGCGGCCTCGCCAGCCAGCATGCCTTCCTCAGCGGGCCGCAGTTGGAGCTGACCGTCAACCTGCGTTACGCCACCGCTATCGCCTGGTTGCTGGTGGAACAACACCGCCCCGAACTGCCTCGATCCGACGATGTGCTGGCCATGGCCCGTATCTGGAAAGAAATATTTCATCCTCAGGGCCGCCTGCGCGATTACACCCATGCCTGGCAAACCTGTGTATCACCCGTGAATCAGGTCGCCTGCTGATCGGGCACTTTGCAAGATTCGGCAAAATTCGGTAATTTTGGTCGGATTGTCCTACAAAACCGCTCTATCTCCTACATTACAGCCTATAGCGCTAAGTGAATTTTATTGTTACTTTCCGCAGCGGTGATCACCTAGGAGTTCTAATAATGAAAAAAGTAATGCTCAAGACCACACTTAGCCTCGCCGTTGCCATGGCCTCATCCCAACTGTTCGCAAGCGGCTTTGCCCTCAACGAACAAAGTGTCAGCGGGATGGGTACCGGTTTTGCGGGTCGTTCTTCTTCTGCCGATGATGCAAGTACTGTTTATGGCAACCCTGCCGGTATGGCTCGCCTGCAAGGCCAGCAAGTCACTGGCGGTGTTGCGGTGATTGACGCATCTACCGATATCAAAGATGTCAGCGGTCGTTCCCGCGGCACCAACAAAGGCGACATGGTCCCCTTCACGGCGGTACCGTTCGGTTTCTACACCAATAAACTCAATGACCAGTGGGCTGTCGGCTTTGGTGTGTATGCACCGTTCGGCCTGATTACCGACTACGAAAGCAAATATCAGGGCCGTGGCTTCGGCAGCAAGAGTGAAGTTCAAGTCATCACTTTCCAGCCGACTGTCAGCTACGCCTTCAACGATCGGGTTTCCGTCGGTTTTGGCCCAACTTTCAACCGCATTGCCGGCACCCTGGAATCTGAGCTGACCCTTAACCCGGCCGTTCCAGATACCAGGATCAAGATCAAGGGTGACGATACTGCCATTGGTTTCAACGCAGGCGTATTGGTCCAGGCGACCGACACCACCCGTGTTGGCCTGACGTACCACTCGAAGGTCAAGTACAAGCTTGAAGGCCACACCGAAGTCAACGCGCCTGCTGCGACCTCCGGCGCCCTGGCGACCGGTCGTTATGACGCTTCGCTGAAAATCGACACGCCTGAATCCTGGGATCTGTCGGTTACCCAGGACATGAACGATGCCTGGAAGCTGTATGCCGGTGCAACCTGGACGCGCTGGAGCCGTCTGAAGGACATCACCGTCAACAACAAAGGCGTGAGCACAGCCGGTGGCGGCCTCGCCCCTGGTCTTGTGGGCACCATCAAGGAAGACCAGAACTGGCACGACACCTGGGCTTATGCCGTGGGCACCTCGTACCAGTTGACCAAGCAGGTTGTATTGCGCACCGGCCTGACCTTCGACCAGTCGCCAACCAACAACACTGATCGTTCGCCACGTATCCCTACCGGCGACCGGACCATCTTTAGTGTTGGCCTGGGCTACGCGGTGATGGATAACATGACCATCGACCTGGCCTACTCCTACCTCAAGGAAGAAGAAGTCAGCGTCAACCGCTCCAACGCTCTGGCTAGCTACAACGCCAAGTACAAAAACAGCGCCAACGGTTTCGGCCTGGGCATGACGTACAAGTTCTGATTCAACGCTGCATGAAAAAGCCCCGCTCTCCTGCAAAGGAGGCGGGGCTTTTTAGTGGCTGATAGTCAGGGCTTGGAAGCCAGCGCCTGCTCCACAGCCTCGATCAGTTCCGGGCTGTCGGGTTTGGTCATACTGGAGAAGCTGGCAATCACCTTGCCCTGGCGATCCACTACGTACTTGTAGAAATTCCATTTCGGCGCGTTGCTCTGCTCGGCCAGCACCTTGAACAGATGCACGGCATCCGCGCCCCTGACCTTCTGTGGCTCGGTCATGGTGAAGGTCACGCCGTAGTTCACATAACAGACCTTGGCCGTTTCTTCGCCCGTCTTGGCTTCCTGCTTGAAGTCATCGGAAGGCACGCCAATCACTTCCAGGCCGTCGCCCTTGTAGCGCTGATACAGCGCCTCCAAGCCTTTGAACTGTGGGGCGAACCCACAAAAGCTGGCGGTGTTGACGATCACCAGAGGCTTGCCGGCAAAGCGCTGGCACAGGTCGATGGATTCCTTGGCGCGCAACTTCGGCAATTGGCCTTCGAGCAACGACGGGCAATCGGCGGCCATGGCCACACCGCCAAAAGCCACCATCAGGGCAGGTACTGCAAGCCAGCGCATCAACATGTTGGGTGTCCTTAGACAAAGTCAGACAAGCAACTTAACAGATCGCCATGCCCAGTTGCATCAACGCCAGCCCGCTGCGCTGCCAGCCCCACCAGGCGAGCAGCAACAGCGTCAGCAGCCCCGCTGCGCCAATCCAGCCCCACGTCGAATTCATGCGACCCCCATCTGCGCCTGCAACCTTGCCACAGGCCGCTCACGCACTGGCCAGTTCAGGGCGGCCGCGACCAGGCTCAAGACGATCGCCACCTGCCAGATCAAATCGTAGTTGCCCGTTCGATCATAGACCACGCCCCCCAGCCAACCGCCGAGGAACGAACCCAACTGATGGAACAGGAACACAATCCCACCCAGCATCGACAGGTTTCTTACGCCAAACAAGGTTGCCACCGTACCGTTGGTCAGCGGTACCGTCGACAGCCACAAAAAGCCCATGGCCATGCCGAACAAGTAGGCACTGGTCTGCGTCACTGGCGCCCACAGAAACAGCACAATCACCACCGCCCGCAGCAAGTACAGTGCGGTGAGCAGACGCGGCTTGGACATCCGCCCGCCGAGCCAGCCTGCGGTGTAGGTACCGAAGATGTTGAACAGGCCGATCAGGGCCAGCACCGTGGTGCCAACGGTCGCCGGCAGATGCTGGTCTACCAGGTACGCCGGCAGGTGCACGCCGATAAATACCACCTGGAATCCGCAGACAAAAAAGCCGAAGGCCAGCAACCAGAAACCGGAATGGGAACAGGCTTCATGCAGGGCCTCGCGCAAGGTTTGCTGGCCGGCCATCACTGGCAGCGGGCGGTCCTTGATCATCGTCACCAACGGCACGATCAACGCCACCAGCAGGCCCAGCACCAGCAAGGCGGCGGACCAGCCCAGCCAGCCAATCAGGCCCAGGGTGCCTGGCAACATGGCGAACTGGCCGAAAGAGCCGGCGGCACTGGCAATGCCCATGGCCATGCTGCGTTTTTCCGGGGCCACGGCACGCCCGACCACGCCAAGGATCACCGAGAACGAGGTGCCGGACAGGCCGATACCAATCAGCAAGCCCGCACTCAGGGACAGCGACCACGCCGAATCGGACAGGCCCATGAACACCAGGCCCAAGGCATACAGCACGCCACCGATCATCACTACTCTTGCCGCGCCAAACCGATCGGCCAGGGCCCCGGTAAACGGCTGTGCCAGGCCCCAGATCAGGTTTTGCAAGGCGATGGCAAAGGCAAAGGTTTCACGACCCCAACCGAACTCGCTGCTCATGGGCGACAGGAACAGGCCAAAGCCATGCCGCACACCCAGGGAAAGGGCCAGGATCAGCGCACTCCCGACAAGAATCCAGCCACTGGTACGCCACATCGAGGTCATTATTATTCTCCGCTTACGGGTATATACCCGCTTATAATCGAACCAGCTCGCGTTTAAGCGAGTTCGTCCAGCAAGGCCAACAGGGTTTCGCGTTTTTGCGCCCCCAATTTATCGATCAACTTCTGCTGCGCCGCTTCCCAGGCCGGCAACGCCGCTGCCAGGCGCTCCTTACCCATGTTGGTCAACACCACCAGGCGATTGCGCAGATCATTACCTTCGACCAACCGCACCAGGCCTTCACCCTCCAGCACCCGCAAGTTACGCCCCAGGGTGCTGCGATCCAGGCCCATGGCATCGGCCAGGCTGGAAATGCTCGGCTGATCCAGGCGTTGCAGGTTACACAACAAGGAATACTGGGCGACGTTGATCCCGAAGCCATCGAGGGCGCCGTCATAGTGCCTGCTGACGCCACGGGCGGCACGACGCAGGTTGGTGCATAAACATTGGGAGGCAAGCATAGAGCGTGTATATACCCGCGATTAAGGAAATGCAAGAAAGTGTTACAGGGCCAGGCCGATCAACACCGCCACTTCGAGCAGCTCCAGCAACGCGCCGGCCGTGTCGCCGGTGGTGCCGCCCAGCCGATTGATCATCACCTGGCGCAGCCCCATAAAGCAGATGGCTGCGAGCAGTACGGCGATCCCACCGCTGAAACCACCGATCAACACACAGGCCAGACCGGTAAGGATCAGTACTTGTTGCCCGACAATCCGCGGCAAATGGTCGGCCAACGACTGGCCCAGCCCCCCGGCGCGCACATAGCGAGTCGTGAGGAACAACGCCAGCAGCGAACCCCGGCCGATCAAGGGCGCAAGAATCAATGCCGCGCCGTTGTGCTGCTCGATCAAGGCTACCAGGGCCGTGAACTTGAGCAGCAGCACCAAGCCAAGGGTGACCACGGCAATTGGGCCGCTGCGCGGGTCCTTCATGATGGTCAGGGTGCGCTCACGGTCGCCAAAGCCGCCCAGCCAGGCGTCGGCGCTGTCCGCCAGGCCATCCAGGTGCAGGCCGCCACTGAGCAACACCCACGCGGTCAGCAGCAGCGCCGCATGCAGCAGCAACGGCGCGCCCATCAACAGCGTGTTCAAGCCCCACAGCAGTAGCCCGAACAGCAACCCTACCAGCGGATAAAACAGCAGCGAGCGCCCCAACTCCTGGGGTTGCGGCATGCCCGGCAGGCGAATCGGCAGGCTGCTGAGGAACTGCAAGGCGATCCAGAATGGCAGCATTCAGACGCCCTCGCTCAATACGCCATCAGCCTCGACCCGCAGGCTGAACAAGCCACCGTGCCCCACCTCGACATTCAACAACTGCTCACGGGGCAAGCCACGGGCCTGGGCCAACAATAAACGCATGACACCACCATGGCTGATCAACAGCACCCGTTGCCCGGCATACCGCTGGTGCAGGCGTAGGACAGCGCCGCGCACGCGCAGGGAAAACGCTTCGACAGGCTCGCCATCTGGCGGCGTAAAGCTATACGGGTCAGCCCAGAACAGCCCCAGCGCCTCGGCGTCGGTTTCCATCAACTTCGCCGCGCTCTGCCCTTCCCAGGCACCGAAATGCAGCTCCTGCAGATCCGGCTCCAGGCTCACCGGCAAATCCAGCCGTGCGCCCAACGCTTCAGCGAAGCGCGCGCAGCGTTGCAGCGGCGAGCTGACCAGGCGATCCCACGGCCCTTGCGCCAGCACAGCCTGGCGCATCTGCTCCCAGCCGTTATCCGTCAGGGCATCATCCAGGCTGCCGCGCAAGCCGCCGCCCAGTTCGGTTTCGCCATGGCGCAGCAGGTCCAGGTGCAAGGTCATGCCGGGCGATCCGCCACAGCCGCCTCAGCAAACGTCGCCATCTGCCCGTGCAACGCACAGGCCAGGCGCAACAGCGGTACCGCCAACGCCGCACCACTGCCCTCGCCCAGACGCAGGCCCAGTTCCAACAGCGGCTCGGCGCCAAGGCTTTGCAGCACGTGGCGATGGCCCGGCTCAGCCCCGCGGTGGCCGAACAACAGCCATGGCCGGCAAGATGGATTCAGGCGTGTAGCGACCAGGGCCGCGACAGTGCAGATAAACCCATCGACCAGCACCACCACACCCGCCTGGGCGCAGGCCAGATAAGCCCCCACCAGGCTGGCGATCTCCAGGCCACCAAGATTGAACAGGGTCTGCAACGGGTCACCGCGCTGCCCGGCATGCAAGGCCAATGCGCGCTCGATCACCGCTACTTTATGGCTCACGCCCTGGGCATTCAGGCCGGTGCCCGGGCCGGTCAGGTCGCTGACCGGGCAATCGAGCAATGCACAGGCCAAAGCGCTGGCGGCGGTGGTGTTGCCGATGCCCATCTCGCCGCCAATAAACAGTTGCGCGCCAGCACTGATCGCCCGCTGCACGCTGTCACGCCCCGCCGCCAGGGCCAGACGGCCCTGCGCCTCGGTCATGGCCGCGCCCAGCACGAAGTTGGCCGTGCCTGGGGCGATATTCAGGTGACGCACGCCCGGCAGGTCCAGCGACGGTGTGACAGTGCCCAGATCCACCACTTCCAGACGTGCATCCAGTTGGCGCGCCAACACACTGATCGCCGCGCCGCCGCTGACGAAGTTGTGCAACATCTGCCCGGTGACTTCCTGGGGATAGGCCGAGACACCCTCTGCGACCACACCGTGATCACCGGCAAAGATGGCGATCCACACCTGCTCGACCGTCGGTTTGACCTGGCCCTGCAAGCCGGCCAGTTGCACCGCCAGCGCCTCCAGTTGCCCCAGGGAACCGGCGGGTTTGGTCAGTTGCTGCTGGCGGGCCAAGGCTTGTTCATGGGCCACGGCATCCAGCGCCTTGCAGGGTTCCAGCCACCAGGATGGGCTCATAACGCAGTACCTTTCAAAGTCAGGGGCAGGCCCGCAACGGTCAGCACCACACGCTGACACCGTTCGGCCAAGGCTTGATGCAGCCAACCGGCTTCATCCACATAACGGCGAGTCAATTCGCCCAGCGGCACGACACCCAGACCGGTCTCGTTGCTGACAAAAATGATTTCACCCGGCAGCGACGCCAGGCAGTCCAGCAGTTGTTCGCGCTCCATGCCCAGGCGCTGCGGATCGTCCAGCATCAGCAGGTTGGTGAGCCACAGGGTCAGGCAATCGACCAGCAGGCACTGGCCAGGGGCGGCGTGTTCGCGCAGGACCCGGGCCAGCTCAAGCGGTTCTTCGACCAGCCCCCAATGGCTCGGGCGACGCTCCCGGTGCAGGGCGACCCGCTGGTTCATTTCACCATCCAGGGGTTGGCTGGTGGCGATGTAGGTGACAGGCAGGGCGCTGTCGCTGGCGAGCTTTTCAGCCAGGCGACTCTTGCCGGAACGGGCACCGCCGAGGATCAATTGCAACATGGTCAATCCCTCAAATCCCACATAACTGGCGCAATAACCGGGTATCCAGATGCTGCTCCACCAGGTCCGCCAGACGCTCGATATCGCGCTCGCGCAAGCCGTGGTAATCGACTTCCTGCACATCCTGCAAACCGGCCCAGCGCAACAATGCACTGCACGCCGCTGGGGTTTCGAACAGACCGTGCAGATACGTGCCGAGGATTTGTCCGTCGTCACTCTGCGCGCCGTCACTGCGACCGTCATCCAATAGCACCGCCGGACGCTCCAGGGCCGTGCCACGGGTCACGCCCGCATGGATCTCATAACCACTGACCGGCGCCTCTTCCAGCGCCAGTCGGCCGCGCACATTGCGCAATTGCTTTTCGGCTTCCAGGGTGGTGCTGAAGGCCAGCAGGCCCAGGCCATCACTGGAGCCCTCGGGCCCTTCCAGGCCCAACGGGTCATGAACCTGCTCGCCGAGCATTTGCAGGCCACCGCAAATGCCCAGGACCTTGCCGCCATAGCGCAGGTGCCGGGCAATCGCGCTGTCCCAGCCGTTGGCGCGCAGGTAGGCCAAGTCGCTGCGCACGCTTTTCGAGCCGGGCAGGATAATCAGGTCTGCGGCAGGAATCGCCTGCCCCGGCCCGACAAATTGCAAGTCCACCTGGGGATGCAGGCGCAGCGGGTCGAAGTCGGTGTGATTGCTGATGCGCGGCAACACCGGCACCACCACCTTGAGCACCTGCGCCGCCTTGTCAGTCTGGCGCTGGTCGATGCCGTCCTCGGCCTCCAGGTGCAGGTCCATCACGTAGGGCAACACGCCGATTACCGGTTTGCCGGTGCGCGCCTCAAGCCAGTCGAGACCGGGTTGCAACAGCGCGATATCGCCGCGAAAGCGGTTGATCACAAAGCCCTTGACCCGCGCCTGCTCCGACGGCGACAGCAACTCCAACGTGCCCACCAGATGAGCGAACACCCCGCCGCGATTGATATCGGCAATCAGCAGCACCGGGCAATCCACCGCTTCGGCGAAGCCCATGTTGGCAATGTCATTGGCCCGCAGATTGATCTCGGCCGGCGAGCCCGCGCCTTCGACCATCACCACCGGGTAAGCGGCGCTCAAACGTGCATGGGAAGCGAGCACCGCTTGCATGGCGATGGCTTTGTAGTCGTGATAGGCCACGGCATTCATGCTGGTCACGGCACGGCCATGGATGATGACTTGTGAACCGGTGTCACTGTTGGGCTTGAGCAGCACCGGGTTCATATCAGTGTGCGGCGCCAGGTTGGCGGCCTGGGCCTGCACGGCCTGGGCGCGGCCAATCTCGCCACCTTCTGCCGTGACTGCGCTGTTGAGCGCCATGTTCTGCGGCTTGAAGGGCACCACGGGCACGCCCTGGCGCACCACCCAACGGCACAGCGCGGTCACCAGGGTGCTTTTGCCCGCATCGGAGGTGGTGCCTTGCACCATCAACGTACTCATGAGGCTTGCTTCCAGGCAGCCAGGGCTTGTTCAAGGCGCTGCCAATCGGCGTCAGTCCCGGGCAGGCCAAAACGCAGGCTGCTGTCGTGGACAAACAGGCGCAGCAGGATGCCGCGCTGGGCCATGAACTCATGCAACTGCTCGGCGCGATCGGCGATCAGCCACTGGAACAGCGCGCAGCCGCCCTGGGGGCGCAGGCCATACTGCTCCAGCAGGCTGAACAGCCGCTGGCTGGCTTCTTCGCAGCGCTGGCGCTGGTGGGTGTGGCCGGCGCTGTCGCGCAGGCAAACCTGGCCCAACTCCCGGGTCGGCCCGCTCACCGCCCATGGCCCGACCTGTTCGGCCAACAGCTTGAGCAGCTTGCGCTCGGCCAACACAAAGCCCAGGCGCACCCCCGCCAGGCCGAAAAACTTGCCGAACGAGCGCAACACAATCAACCCCACCTGATGGGCCTGGTTCGCCAGGCTCAACTGCGGGGTGTTGTCCATAAAGGCTTCATCCACCACCAGCCAGCCACCGCGCTGGGCCAGCCGTGCATGCCAGTCCAACAGGCGCTGGGGCGCAATACTCAAGCCCGTAGGGTTGTTGGGGTTGACCACCACCAACACGTCGAGGCTGTCGAGGAAGAAATCCACTTCCTGCTCCAGCACTTCGCGCACGATGTAACCGGCGCGACGCCAGGCTTCGGCATGCTCGGCATAGCACGGCGACAACACGCCGACCTTGCCCGCCCGACGCAAGCGCGGCAGCAACTGGATGGCCGCCTGGGAGCCCGGCACCGGCAACACCTGGGCTGCACCGTAGTAATCGCAGGCCGCCTGTTCCAGGCCGTCATCGGTTTCTGGCAAACGTGCCCAGGCCCGCAGTGAGATAGGCGAGATTGGCCAGGGCCAGGGCGCGAGGCCACTGGACAGGTCCAACCAGTCTTCCTGAGCGATGCCGTACTGCATCGCGGCTTTGCGCAGCCGCCCACCGTGTTCAAGCATAGAATTGCGCCCCTGCACACAGGATCAACACCCACAACCACACACCGCGCTGCACCAATTGCCAACCACGCTCGATGGAGTCGGCATCGGCCGGCGGCCCTTCGCCAAGGGGTGGACGCTGGTGCAACTCACCGTGATAAATCGCCGCCCCGCCCAACTCGACACCCAGCGCGCCAGCGCCCGCAGCCATCACCGGGCCGGCATTCGGGCTATCCCAGGTCGGGCCCTGGCGGCGCCAGCATTTGAGTGCCAGGCGTGTCTTGCCCAGCAGCGCGTAGGTCAGGGCGACCAGGCGCGCAGGAATGTAATTAAGCACGTCGTCAATCTTCGCCGCCGCCCAGCCGAAGCGTTCAAAGCGTTCGTTGCGATAGCCCCACATGGCATCCAGGGTATTGCTCAGACGGTACAGCACCACGCCGGGCACCCCGGCCACGACAAACCAGAACAGCGCGGCGAACACCGCGTCACTGCCGTTTTCCAGCACCGACTCAGTGGCGGCGCGCGCCACTTCAGTACTGTCCAGTTCGCTGGTCTGGCGGCTGACCAGGTAACTGACGCGCGTGCGCGCTTCGTCCAGGTCACCACTGCGCAGGGCCTGGGCCACCGGCAACACGTGTTCACCCAGGCTGCGCATGCCCAGGGCCAGGTACAACGCGAGGATCTCGATTACCCAACCGAAGTAAGGCGCCCAGGACAACGCCGTGGCCAGCAACGTCAGCGGTATCACGGTGATAAACCAGGCGGTCACGCCATGGCTGCGCCAGCCACGCCCAGCGGAGTTGAAACGTTGCTCGATGCGCCCGGCAAAGTTGCCGAACGCCACCAGCGGATGCCAGCGCCTGGGTTCGCCCAGCAGCGCATCCAGCGCCACTGCAGCGACACTCAGCAAGGCCACACTCATTGATTCACTCCCCAATAATTCTCATACAGCATGTCACTCAGCGGACGCGGTTCGGTCCAGCCTTCGAGTTGCAACATCGGTGCCGGGTAGAACTGCGCTACCGGGCCCAGGCACAGCACGGCCAGTGGCTTGGCGCCGGGCGGCAGGCCCAGCAGGTCGGCCAGCTCCTGGGGTTCGAACAGCGACACCCAGCCCATGCCCAGGCCTTCGGCGCGGGAGGCCAGCCACAGATTCTGGATCGCGCAGGACAGCGAGGCCAGGTCCATTTCCGGCAAGGTGCGACGGCCAAAGATATGCCGCTCGCGATCATCCATCAGCGCCGCGACCAGCACCTCGGCGCAGTCGTTGATGCCTTCGACCTTGAGCTGCATGAAGTCGTCCGAGCGCTCGCCCAGGGCCGCCGCGGTGCGTATGCGCTCGGCTTCCACCAACTGCTGGATCTGGCCGCGCAGGGTGCGGTCGCTGATGCGGATAAAGCGCCAGGGCTGCATCAGGCCGACACTGGGGGCCTGGTGCGCAGCCTGCAGCAGGCGCTGGAGCAGTTCGGGGGCCACCGTGCCGCCGCTGAAGTGGCGCATGTCGCGGCGCTCGGCGATGGCGCGGTAGATGGCCTGGCGTTCAGCCTGGGGGAAGGCGTTGTCGGTCATGGCCCTATCGCGGGCAAGCCCGCTCCTACAGTTGCAATGCAATCGCCTGCGATGGAGGCCTCAGGGTCTGGCGCAAAAAGCGCAGCCACCGCAGCCGGGTTCGACGGGAAATAAAAGTGCACATAGGAGGCCGTCATCCGCCCCTGGCGATACACCGCCTCGGCACCGCGCCCGCCATTGGGGCTCAGGCCACGGGCAATCGGCTGCCATTGCGTGCTGGTCAGGGAATGATGATAGGTGTGGCCGCGCAGCACGCCTTCCGGCAATTCGACTGTTTGCAGGGCCAGGGCCGCCAGGCGTTTCTGCATGACTGCATCGCCCTGGAGCAACCCCAGCAGTTCAGCGCGGCACCCCTCGACATCGGTCAATGAGTCGAGCAGATAGAGCATGCCGCCGCATTCGGCCAGCAACGGCTTGCCGGCGGCGTGATGGGCACGGATCGCCTGCAACATCGCGGTGTTTTGCGACAACGCCTGGTGATGCAGCTCCGGGTAGCCACCCGGCAGATAGAGGCTGTCGGCGTCGGGTAACGCCTGGTCGTGGATCGGCGAGAAGAAGCGCAACTCAGCGCCCATCGCCCGCAGCACGTCGAGACTGGCACCATAGGTGAACGCGAAGGCTTCATCACGGGCCACGGCAATCCGCACCCCATCCAGCAAAGGTTCGGCCTCGATCAGCTCGGGGGCGGCGAACGCCACCGGTGGTGGCAGCGCTACCTCGCAACTGCTGGCCAGGGCCTCGGCGGCCGCATCCAGGCGCAGATCCAGATCATTCAACTCGCTGGCCTGCACCAGGCCCAGGTGGCGGCTGGGCAGCTCGATACCGGTCTCTCGGGACAACGCACCGTACCAGCGCAGGCCTTCGGTCAGGCTGCCTTCAAGCAATTGCGCGTGGCGCACGGTACCGACGCGGTTGGCCAATACCCCGGCGAACGGCAAGTCCACCTGATAACGCGCCAGCCCCAACGCCAGGGCGCCAAAGGTCTGGGCCATGGCGGTGCCGTCGATCACCGCCAGCACCGGCACACCAAAATGGCGGGCCAGGTCGGCGCTGGACGGCGTGCCGTCGAACAACCCCATCACGCCCTCGATCAGGATCAGGTCCGCCTCCCCCGCCGCTTCCCACAGCAGGCGGCGACTTTCCTGCTCGCCGACCATCCACATGTCCAATTGATAGACCGGCGCGCCGCTGGCGCGCTCATGAATCATCGGGTCGAGAAAGTCCGGGCCGCATTTGAATACCCGGACCTTACGCCCCAGGTTGCGGTGCAAACGGGCCAGGGCGGCGGTGACGGTGGTCTTGCCCTGGCCCGACGCCGGCGCGGCGATCAGGACGGCAGGGCAATGGCGCGGCTGATTCAAAGTTCGATGCCCTTCTGTGCCTTGATCCCGGCCTGGAACGCGTGCTTGAGCATGCCCATTTCGGTGACGGTGTCGGCCATTTCAATCAGTTCCGACTTGGCGCCACGACCGGTGACCAGCACATGCTGCATCGGTGGGCGGGCTTGCAGGTCGCCCAGGACCTGGTCCAGGTCGAGATAACCATGCTTGAGTGCGATGTTCAGCTCATCCAGCACCACCAGGCCAATGGACGGATCCTGCAACATTTCCCGGGAGACTTTCCAGGCCGCTTCGGCGGCAGTGATATCGCGCTGGCGGTCCTGGGTTTCCCAGGTAAAGCCTTCGCCCATCACATGGAAACGTACCTGCTCGGGGAAACGCCGGAAGAACAGCTCTTCACCGGTGCTGTTACGGCCCTTGATGAACTGCACCACGCCGCATTGCATACCGTGCCCCATGGCACGGGCCAGCATGCCAAACGCCGAACTGCTCTTGCCTTTGCCATTGCCGGTCAATACCAGCAGCAATCCGCATTCATTCGGTGAATTGGCAATGCGCTCATCAATCACCGCTTTTTTGCGCAGCATGCGCGCCAGGTGGCGTTCGTCACGATCAGGGGAATCAGTCATGGCAGCTCTCCGTTGGGGCTGGACAAAAACGGCGGGCAGGAAAAGACAATCTACATGAAGCCAAGCATCGCCCACCGTGATGCTGTTGGATGAATCAGGCCGGTCTCCGGGCTCATGAGTGGTGCCCTGTTGAACAGGGCAGTCCGACGATGCGCCTTCCCATATCGCAGGCGATACAGTGGCAAAAGCAGCGTCTTGACTCATTTACCGTTGCGGGGGCAGCGCCGGGATCGTGGCCGCACTGTAGAAAAGTGCACGCACTCACCGGCTTCCCTGTTTCACTCGGTCGACGCGCACGCCACAGAGCACCTGAAACAAGCGGCGAAGGTTAGTGGGTTGGGGGTACAGCGTCAATTAAAGCCGGCCACACACTTGAACCATCGCCACGCGCTGTACCTCTATGACTACAGGCATTGAGGAGAAAAACATGCACAAGACCCGACTCGCCCTACTGATCATGGCTGCAGGCGTACTCGCCGCCTGCGGGGAAAGCTCAACCTTGCAGGTCTCGGATGGCACCGGGCCTTCACCGAAACTGCCGGAACCGAACAAAACCCTGATCCCCACCGTCAACATCGCCCCGGCGGTTGGCTGGCCCGCAGGCGCCAAGCCAACCGCCGCAGCCGGCACCCAGGTCGCAGCCTTTGCAGAAGACCTGGATCACCCGCGCTGGCTGTATGTATTGCCCAATGGCGATGTACTGGTCGCCGAGACCAATGCACCGCCCAAGCCGGAGGATGGCAAGGGTATTCGCGGCTGGGTCATGGAGAAGGTCATGGGCCGCGCTGGCGCGGGTGTGCCCAGCCCGAACCGCATCACCCTGCTGCGCGATGCCGACCATGATGGCGTGGCAGAAACCCGCACGGTGTTCCTGGAAAACCTCAACTCGCCGTTTGGCATGACTCTGGTCGGCAACGATTTGTATGTCGCCGATTCGGACAAGCTACTGCGTTTTCCCTATCAACCAGGAGAAACCGCAATCAAGGCCCCAGGCACCAAGGTCGTGGACTTGCCGGGCGGCCCGCTCAACCACCACTGGACAAAAAATGTCATCGCCAGCAAAGACGGGAGCAAGTTGTATGTGAGCGTCGGCTCCAACAGCAACGTCGGCGAAAACGGCCTGGAGGCCGAACAGGGACGCGCTGCCATCTGGGAAGTCGACCGGGCCAGCGGCCAGCAGCGGATCTTCGCCTCCGGCCTGCGCAACCCCAATGGCATGGCCTGGGAGCCACAAAGCGGCAAGCTGTGGACGGCGGTCAACGAGCGCGATGAAATCGGCAGCGACCTGGTGCCGGACTACATCACCTCGGTCAAGGATGGCGGCTTCTATGGCTGGCCGTTCAGCTACTACGGCCAGCATGTCGATGTGCGGGTCACACCACAGGACCCGGACCTGGTGGCCAAGGCGATTGCGCCAGACTATGCCGTCGGGCCGCATACCGCATCATTGGGCCTGACCTTCGCACAAGGCAACACGCTACCCGCGCAGTTCAGCAACGGCGCGTTCATCGGCCAGCATGGCTCGTGGAATCGCAAACCGCACAGTGGCTACAAGGTGATCTTTGTGCCATTCGAAGGCGGCAAGCCGAAGGGGCAACCGGTGGATGTGCTGACTGGGTTTCTCAACAGTGATGAGAAAGCCATGGGGCGGCCGGTGGGTGTGGTGATCGACCCGCAAGGTGGGTTGCTAGTGGCGGATGATGTGGGGAATAAGGTGTGGCGGGTGTGGGCCGCTAAATAGCAAGACTCGACAACGCCACAAAACCAATGTGGGAGCGGGCTTGCTCGCGAAAGCGGTGGATCAGTCAGTGCATCTGTTACTGATTCACCGCTTTCGCGAGCAAGCCCGCTCCCACATTTTTGATCGGTGCAGTCTTAAGGGTTACGCGCCAGATGCTCCGCCGGCAATACGCGCTTGGCGCTCAAATAGGCATTCTGCCAATAGGCCTTGGACAAGGTATCAAGCTTCACCGTGCCGCCGGTTTGTGGTGCATGGACGAAACGCCCTTCGCCCACATAGATGCCGGCATGGCTGACTTGCGAGCCGCCGCCCGTGGCAAAGAACAGCAGGTCGCCGGTTTGCAGCGCATCTTCACGCACGTCCTGGGCACGCATCACGATCAGCTCGCGAGTGGTGCGCGGCAGCGAGATGCCCGCCGCATCGCGGTAGACAAAACCAATCAGGCCACTGCAATCAAACCCTGAGTCCGGTGTATTGCCGCCCCAGCGATAAGGCGTGCCGACCAGGCCCAGGGCGCGAAACAGCACGTCTTCGGCAACCGGCGAAAAGTTCTGGGTGGTGTAGTTGAACACCGGCTTGGACTTGACGGCCACAGGCGCGGGTGGAGGACGATTTGCGCAGGCACTGAGCAGTGCGGCGCAAACGAGAAGAATTAGGCGGGCCGAGGTCGACATGGGCAGAACAATCCTGATCTGGATGCGGCTTTCGCTGCCGAACGCTGAAAACTAGACCGCGCAAGCAAAGCTTGCGCGGTCAGGTTCGCAACAATATCTCAGGATTCTAGCGCTTACGCGTCAAACTTCAAGTATCACTTTAACTTTACTTGCGAGCGGTAACGCTAGTAGGGGCCATGGCCAGGGCGCGCTTGGCTTCGATGAAGGTTTTGCTCCAGTAGCTGTCGCCCAATTTATCGACCCGTACCCCACCACTGCGGCGGCTGCTGGAGTGGATGAACTGGTCATCACCCAGGTAGATACCGGCGTGGCTGACACGACCACGGCCATTGGTACTGAAGAAAAGCAGATCGCCAGGCTTGAGGTTGTTCCGTGCGACCAACGGTGCATCCACGTTGATCATTTCGCGAGTGGAACGCGGCAGGTTCATGCCAGCTTCTTCACGAAACAGGTAACCGATAAAGCCACTGCAGTCGAAACCGGCTTCAGAGGTACCGCCGAAACGGTAACGGGTACCGATCAGGGACATGCCGCGTTCGAGGATGCTATCAGCCAGCAAAGGCAGCTGATAAGGCTTGCTATCGGAGAGTTCGGCCAGTTCTTTTTCGGTTGCCACCTCTTCCTCATAAACAGAAGAAGACTGTGTTGCAACGAATTTGGCTTGGTGCTGTTGTTGTGGTTTTTGCTGCTCAGCCACTTGTTGAGGGTGGGTGGCGCAACCAAACAACAGGGTAACGAGTGCGAGAGGCACGAGGGGTGCGAAGCGATTTAGCATGGGCACGACCGTGGCTGATGTGTAAAGAAGCCGAGACTATGCCTTCTATGACATCGATTTGCAAATTCAATCGTGATCTATGTGACTTCTTGTTTGACCTATGTCATCTAAGCCCTTACACCCCATTTAAACCCTTTTGCGTGGCCAAACCGGCCAAAACGCAGGTTTTCTGGCGCCTGTAATTTGCCAGAGGCCCCGGCTTCAAAGGGCTGGCTACCAGCCGAGGGTTTCTTTGAGGAAGGGAATGGTCAGCTTGCGCTGAGCCTGCAAGGAGGCTTGGTCGAGTTGTTCGAGCAAGTCGAACAGCGCACTCATGCTGCGGGTACCGCGGGTGAGGATGAAATGCCCGACTTCATCGGTCAGGTGCAAGCCACGGCGCGATGCACGCAATTGCAAGGCGCGCAATTTGTCTTCGTCGGACAGTGGGCGCATCTGGAAAATCAGCGCCAGGGTCAGCCGCGACTTGAGGTCGGCCAGCTTGACCGGCAACTCCCGAGGCGAGGTTGATGCAGCAATCAGCAGGCGTCGGCCGCTGTCGCGCAGGCGGTTGAACAGATGGAACAGCGCCTCTTCCCAGTCCGCCCGACCGGCAACCGCTTGCAGGTCATCCAGGCACACCAGTTCGTATTGCTCAAGGTTGTCGAGGATACCGATGCCACGGTCCAGCAGTTCGGCCAATGGCAGGTAGACCGCCGGCTCGCCTATCTGCTCAAAGCGCAGGCAGGCAGCCTGCAACAGGTGGGTACGCCCCACGCCGTCCTTGCCCCAGAGGTAGATCAGGCTTTCCGTCCACCCGGCGTCGGCTTCGCAGAGCCGCTCGACATAGCCGAGTGCAGCGGCATTGGCGCCTGGGTAGTAATTGATGAAGGTAGCGTCGTCACGCAGACGCACACCTAGGGGCAGCTGAATCGGTTTCATGCTGACTGAACGGCTCCAATCGAACCGTTAGTGGCCTCTGTGAAAAGTTTGCAAAGTTTATACCCGTGACGCCGGGCGCACAATGCAACAGACCATAAGCAAAATCAAAGGTTTGCGTTAACTCATTGGATTTTTTGGAGATTGTTTGACGCGATCGCCAAATGCCAAGCCCCACAGACAACAAACCCGGCGTTTAGCCGGGTTTGTGTCGAGCCTTACAGCTGGGGGTCATCGGCGCCGGTATAGACGTCCGAATCCTTGTACACATCATGTACATGGCGCACCAACACCATGATCACTGCCGCCACCGGCAATGCCAGCAGGATGCCGGTAAAGCCGAACAGCTCGCCGCCAGCCAGGATCGCAAAGATCACAGCCACCGGATGTAGGCCAATACGATCACCCACCAACAAAGGCGTCAGCACCATGCCTTCCAGGGCCTGACCGACCATGAATACCGCAACAATCCCCAGCATCGGGTACAAGTCGCCGCCAAACTGGAACAGGCCGGCCACCAGCGCTGCGCCAATACCGATGACGAAGCCCATGTACGGCACAATCGCCGCCAGGCCGGCAATCATGCCGATCAACAGGCCCAGCTCCAGGCCAATCGCCATCAGCCCGCCAGAATAGATAATGCCCAGCGCCACCATCACCAGCAATTGCCCACGGACAAAGGCGCCCAGCACCTCATGGCACTCTTCGGCCAAAGACACGATGCGTTCCTCGCTATCACGGGGCAGCAGGCTGCGGATCTTGGCGATCATGATGTCCCAGTCGCGCAGTAGGTAGAACGCCACCACCGGGATCAGCACGAGGTTGGTCAACCAGCCAATCAACGCCAGGCTCGACGCCGTGGCCTGACTGAGGATCACCCCGACAATATCGGTGGTCTGGCCCATATGCTCGCTGATCGCAGCCTTGACCTTGTCGAACTTCCAGAAGCCATCGGCCAGGCCCAGCTTGGACTGCGCCCACGGCATCGCCGTGTGTTGCAGCCAGTCGAGCATCTGCGGCGCCAGTTCGTACAGACGGATCAGTTGCTTGGCCAGCATCGGCACCAGCACCAACAGCAGCGCCATGACGATCAGGGTAAACAGCGCAAACACCGCCACCACGCCCCAGGTACGCGACAGGCCGGCCTTCTCCAGGCGATCCACTACCGGGTCGAACAGATAGGCCAGCAGCAAGGCGACCAGGAACGGCGTCAGGATCGAATGCAGCAGGAACACAAAAACGCACAGCAGGACAATCCCGCCAAGCCACACCCAACGACGCGTATCCACCATAAACCACTCCATCTTTCAGTTGCTTCTATATAAGGAAGATCATTTACCAACGAAAACGTAGTTGCGGCTCGGGCTCGGCCTGCGGCACGGGCGCAGGTTGTGCGCCTTCGGCCACGGGTTGCTGCACAGGGGGTGGCGCAAGCGCTTCACCCGCTGGCACTTCCTGCAAATTCGCCAGGCTCAGTTGGCTGCGCAATTGCTCGCTGCTGCCATTGACCCGATAGACAATTCGGTCGCCATCCACCCGCTGCAACTGCGCACCAAACGGCTCCAGCAGATGGCCGAGGGCGGCGTAGCGCTCCAGGGTCATGCCTTGCACTTGCAGCAACTGCTCGCTGGAAACCCCGGCTTTTACGGCGAAACGCGGCGCAAGACGCTCACTGACCGCCAGCAGAACGGCATCGGCCAAGGCCGCAGTGTCCGCGCCTTGTACGGTGCCGTTCTCGGCCTTGTCGCCCAGCCACAGGCGCCATTTGGCTTGCCATTGGCCCGCCTCTTCACGGGCATGCACCGCCAGCAGCGCGTCGGCGCCGTAACGCTCGGAGGCCGAGCGCAGGGGCGCCGGATCTGCGCTTTCAAGATTAGGCGCGGTGGCAACGATCTGCTCATCGAGGTCGCCCAGCGGCAGGCGCAACGGCAAGCCACGGTGTTGCGCCGCACGACGCAGTGGCTCGGCAGCCGACTGACCATCACCAACCAGGCTGCTGCCTTCAGTGGAATCGTTCAGCCACCAGCCGAGGATTGACGGGCGATTGTTGCCCCACAACGCCAGGCCGGCATCGCGCAACGCACGGTCGGTGCTGACCGGGTCAAAATCCACTTGCAGGCTTTCCGGTGGGCCGGCGTCGTAGCCGTACTGGCTGATGATCTGTTGCGGATCCTTGCGGATCGCCGCCAGGCCCGGGCCCTGGGCGGCCTTGGCGTCGCCGGTCAGGCGCATCACCAGGGTCTGCAAGGCGCGCTGGGTGGCTTGCTCGCGCTCCTGTGGCGCCTGGCTGCTGACCGGCTCCAGCACTTGATAGAGGCCATTGAGGGTTTCGGCATGACTCGCCAGGCTGACCAACGACAAACAGCCGACAAAAATGTATCTACTCAGACCCATGAACAAAGATTCCCGAACGACAAAAAAGCGGCTGGAACAGACCGCGTGAAGAAGGTTAAGCAAGGCTGTGACCACAGCGACCGGCAAAACATTCACAAGGCCCCGGTAAGTTTTCGTACTGTCATAACGATAGCGGGTTAAAGGCTATACCTTAATACAGGCGATCGCGGTGCCGATTAAGGTTTTTTTAGCGCCATATGCCTCTGCCCGTCGGCCCGAGGATGGCCGCTGCCCCTCAAGCCTGATAAAATCGCGCGCCTTCGCAGACCGTCAACGGTTGGGCGTCCTGAAGTGTTCAACTTCCGTACCCCCACCGCATCGGTCGTTACCCCTGAATCCCCCCCTAAAGGCCTGGATCATGAGCAAGCAACCCTCCCTGAGCTACAAGGACGCCGGTGTAGACATCGACGCCGGTGAAGCATTGGTCGAACGCATCAAGAGCGTCGCCAAGCGCACTGCGCGCCCCGAAGTCATGGGCGGCCTGGGCGGTTTCGGCGCCCTCTGCGAGATCCCGGCCGGCTACAAGCAGCCTGTCCTGGTCTCCGGCACCGACGGCGTGGGCACCAAGCTGCGCCTGGCGCTGAACCTGAACAAGCATGACACCATCGGCATCGACCTGGTCGCCATGTGCGTCAACGACCTGGTGGTGTGCGGCGCCGAGCCGTTGTTTTTCCTCGACTACTACGCCACCGGCAAACTGAACGTGGAGACCGCGGCACAAGTGGTCACCGGCATCGGCGCTGGCTGCGAACTGTCGGGTTGCTCCCTGGTCGGCGGCGAAACCGCTGAAATGCCAGGCATGTACGAAGGCGAAGACTACGACCTGGCCGGCTTCTGCGTCGGCGTTGTAGAAAAAGCCGAGATCATCGACGGTTCCAAGGTTGCCGCTGGCGACGCCCTGCTGGCCCTGCCATCGTCCGGCCCGCATTCCAACGGCTACTCGCTGATCCGCAAGATCATCGAAGTGTCCGGCGCCGACATCGAGAACACCCAACTCGACGGCAAGCCTTTGACCGACCTGCTGATGGCCCCGACCCGCATCTACGTCAAGCCATTGCTCAAGCTGATCAAGGACACTGGCGCAGTCAAGGCCATGGCCCACATCACCGGTGGCGGCCTGCTGGACAACATCCCGCGCGTACTGCCAAAAGGCGCACAGGCCATTGTCGACGTGGCCAGCTGGCAGCGCCCGGCAGTCTTCGACTGGCTGCAAGAGAAAGGCAACGTCAACGAGACCGAGATGCACCGCGTGCTGAACTGCGGCGTGGGCATGGTCATCTGCGTGGCTCAAGAGCACGTGGAAACCGCGCTGAACGTACTGCGTGAAGCCGGCGAGCAGCCATGGGTGATCGGCCAGATCGCCACCGCTGCCGAAGGTGCTGCCCAGGTTGAACTGAAGAACCTCAAGGCTCACTGATGCCAGCAACCTGTGATGTCGTGGTGCTGCTCTCCGGCACCGGCAGTAACTTGCAGGCCCTGATCGACAGCACGCGCGCCGGCGACAGCCCGGTGCGCATCGCTGCGGTGATCTCCAACCGCAGCGACGCCTACGGCCTGCAACGCGCCCAGGACGCGGGTATCGATACCCGCTCCCTGGATCACAAGGCGTTCGAAGGTCGCGAGGCCTTCGATGCAGCCTTGATCGAACTGATCGACGCCTTCAAGCCCAAGCTCGTGGTCCTCGCCGGCTTCATGCGCATTCTCAGCGCTGATTTCGTGCGTCATTACCAGGGGCGCCTGCTGAATATCCACCCTTCCCTGCTGCCCAAATACAAAGGGTTACACACCCACCAACGGGCCCTTGAGGCCGGCGATACGGAGCACGGCTGCAGCGTGCACTTTGTCACCGAGGAACTCGATGGCGGGCCACTGGTCGTACAGGCAGTAGTTCCGGTAGAGTCTGCGGACTCGGCGCAGAGCCTTGCGCAACGGGTTCACACCCAGGAACACAGGATTTACCCGCTGGCGGTTCGCTGGTTTGCCGAAGGACGCTTGGTGCTCGGTGAACAAGGTGCATTGTTGGACGGCCAGTTACTTGCGGCCAGCGGCCACTTGATTCGTACCTAGGAGATTTTATGCGTCGCGCCCTGCTCTTCGCTTTTGCTCTGCTTGCCCTGCCTACCGTGCACGCGGCAGATCTTCAGCCTTTCTCCGCCAGCTACACCGCCGACTGGAAGCAGTTGCCCATGAGCGGCCAGGCCTCCCGCAGCCTGGAAAGCACCGGCAACGGCGTCTGGAAGCTCAGTTTCAAGGCTTCGATGATGATCGCCAGCCTGACGGAAGAAAGCACCCTGACCCTGGACAAGGACACCCTGCTGCCCCAGTCCTACCACTTTGAACGCGGTGGCCTGGGCAAGGCCAAGAAGGCCGACCTGGACTTCGACTGGACCGCCAAGATGGTCACCGGCACTGATCGCGGCGACGCGGTCAAGATCCCGCTGAACCGTGGCATGGTCGATAAATCCACTTACCAGTTGGCCCTGCAACATGACGTGGCCGCCGGCAAGAAAACCATGAGCTACCAGGTGGTGGACGACGGCGAAGTCGAGACCTATGACTTCCGCGTACTGGGTACCGAGAAAGTCGATACCAAGGCCGGCAAGATCGACGCCATCAAGGTTGAGCGCGTGCGCGACCCGACGCAAAGCAAGCGCACCACCGTGATGTGGTTTGCCAAGGATTGGGACTACTTGCTGGTTCGCCTGCAACAAGTCGAAACCGACGGCAAGGAATACAACATCATGCTGTTGGACGGCACGGTCAATGGCAAGGTTGTGAAAGGCAGCTGATCGTTGGCTGATTGAAAGAGCCTCGCTGAACGCGGGGCTTTTTTTCGCCTGGCGTTTGTAGTGAGGCGACTAGTACAAGGCCAAAGCCTTACTCAAACATGAAACTTTTGTCATAAAACCCAGCCCCCTGCGACGTGATGTCGCGGTTTACGTGGCCTGGAGCATTGTTGCTTTTACTGCAATGAATTGTTGCACGCAAAGTCAGTTTACTTAGCAAGCTAACAAAATATATAACAAAAGCCTGCGACGCCTTGCCGCAGATCAACCAGAGACTGGAGCAAGCAGATGACTGTAAAAGTAACTGAACGCGACGATGCCCATATGTCCCATGAAGCCCTGGCCCACGGGATTCACATCTGGGATGTGCACCAACAAGACCTGCTGGTCGGCATGTTTCACAACGAGTGCGATGCTCATAATTATAAAAACGAGCTCGAAACCCTTGAGATGAGACGCCAGGCATCCAGCTCCTGAACAGCTGAAATCCTGTAGGAGCGAGCTTGCTCGCGAAAAACGCTAACGAAAACGCAGGCTACCTGGATAAACGCGTTGTCCTTGAGTTTCTCGCGAGCAAGCTCGCTCCTACAGTGAAGCCTTGTTACAGCCTTACCACATCAGATCGTCAGGGATCTGGTAGGCGGCGTATGGATCGTCCTCATCCGGCACTTGGGCTTCAGTGAGGATGTTGAGCTGGACGATACGCTCAGGCGCGCGTTCCTGGATTTTCAGCGCAGCTTCGCGCGGGATCACTTCGTAACTACCGCCGTGATGGACAATCGCCAACGAGCCGTTACTCAGCTTGTTGCGCATCAAGGTATTGACCGACAGGCGTTTGACCTTCTTGTCATCGACGAAGTTGTAGTAGTCCTCGGTGGTCAACTTGGGCAGGCGCGAGGTCTCGATCAATTGCTTGACCTGCGCGGCACGGGCCTTGGCCTCGGCCTTTTCCTGCTGTTGACGGTTGAGTTCCTGGTCACGCTTGACCTTCTCGGCCTGCGCTTCCTGGGCCAGGCGTGCCTGGGTGTCGTCAGCCTCGGCCTGCCCCTTGTGGACCAGGCGCTGTTGTTTCTGCTTCTCTTTGCCGACCTGCTTGGCCTGCTTCTGGTTGACCAGACCTGCTTTAAGCAACTGGTCGCGAAGGGAAATGCTCATGGTGCTTACTCACTTAGGCAGCTATTCAACCGCAGCTGGACACATTCTTTTCCTGACGTTTGGCTTCGCCCCACAGGGCGTCCAACTCTTCGAGGGTGCAATCTTCCATGGGACGGTGGGTGTCGCGCAATGCCTGTTCGATAAATCGGAATCGCCTTTCGAATTTGGCATTGGCACCGCGCAGGGCAGTTTCCGGGTCGACCTTGAGGTGCCGGGCCAGGTTGACCGCGGCAAACAGCAGGTCACCGACTTCATCGGCAATGGCTGCCGGGTCGTTATCGGCCATGGCTTCGAGTACTTCATCGAGCTCTTCACGCACGTTATCCACCACGGGCAATGCCGCTGGCCAGTCGAAACCGACCTGGCTGGCGCGCTTTTGCAATTTGGCGGCACGGGACAGGGACGGCAAGGCACTGGGCACGTCATCGAGTAGGGACAGTTGCTCGGGGGCGTCAGACTTTTCTGCGCGCTCCTCTGCCTTGATGGCTTCCCAGCGCTCCTTGACCTGCTCTTCGCTCAGCTTCGGGATATCCAGCGGCGCATACAGGTCGCCGCTAGGAAACACATGGGGATGCCGGCGAATCAGCTTGCGAGTGATGCTGTCGACAACCCCGGCGAATTCGAAGCGCCCCTCTTCCCGGGCCAGTTGGCTGTAATACACCACTTGGAACAACAGGTCGCCCAACTCGCCTTGCAGATGATCAAAATCCCCGCGCTCGATGGCATCGGCGACTTCGTAGGCTTCTTCCAGGGTGTGGGGCACGATGGTGGCGTAGGTTTGCTTGATGTCCCACGGGCAACCGTATTGCGGGTCGCGCAGGCGGTTCATCAGGTGTAGCAGGTCTTCAAGTGAATACATAGATCGCTCTATCCGCTCCCTGTAGGAGCGAGCTTGCTCGCGAGAAACTCAAGGACAACGCGTTTATCCAGATAGCCTGCGTTTTCGTTAACGTTTTTCGCGAGCAAGCTCGCTCCTACAGTCAAGCGCTCCGTCTCATGGCGTGCGGTTGCGCCGCGTCTCGATGATGTTCGGCAACTGGGAGATGCGCCCCAGCAGCCGCCCCAACGCGTCCAGCCCCGGAATCTCGATGGTCAGGGACATCAACGCCGTGTTGTCCTCCTTGTTCGAGCGGGTATTGACCGCCAGCACGTTGATCCGCTCGTTGAGCAGCACTTGCGAGACGTCGCGCAGCAACCCCGAACGGTCGTAGGCGCGGATGATGATGTCCACCGGATAGGTGAGCACCGGCACCGGCCCCCAACTGACCTGGATGATCCGCTCTGGCTCACGCCCGCCCAACTGCAGCACCGAGGCGCAGTCCTGGCGGTGAATGCTCACCCCACGGCCCTGGGTGATGTAGCCGACGATGGCATCGCCCGGCAACGGCTGGCAGCAGCCGGCCATCTGGGTCATCAGGTTGCCCACGCCCTGGATCTGGATATCGCCGCGCTTGCCCGGCTTGTAGCCGGTGGCCTTGCGTGGGATCAGTTCCAGTTGCTCGCTGCCACGCTCCGGCTCCACCAGTTGCTGGGCCAGGTTGACCAATTGCGCCAGGCGCAAGTCGCCGGCACCGAGAGCGGCGAACATGTCTTCGGCAATCTTCATGTTGGCTTTTTCGGCCAACTTGTCGAAATCCACCTGGGGCAGGCCCAGGCGACCCAGTTCACGTTCGAGCAGGGTCTTGCCGGCGGCGACGTTCTGGTCCCGCGCCTGCAGCTTGAACCAGTGGACAATCTTTGCCCGCGCCCGCGACGTGGTGATGTAGCCCAGGTTCGGGTTCAGCCAGTCACGGCTCGGCGTGCCGTGCTTGCTGGTGATGATCTCGACCTGTTCACCGGTCTGCAGGCTGTAGTTGAGCGGCACGATGCGCCCGTTGATCTTGGCGCCACGGCAGTTGTGGCCGATCTCGGTGTGTACGCGGTAGGCAAAGTCCAGCGGCGTCGCGCCCTTGGGCAAGTCGATGGCGTGGCCGTCGGGGGTGAAGATGTAGACCCGGTCGGGCTCGATATCCACCCGCAACTGTTCGGCCAGGCCGCCGATATCGCCCAATTCCTCGTGCCATTCCAGCACTTGGCGCAACCAGGAGATTTTCTCTTCGTACTGGTTGGAACCCGACTTGACGTCGGTGCCCTTGTAGCGCCAGTGCGCGCACACGCCCAGTTCCGCTTCTTCGTGCATGGCGTGGGTGCGGATCTGCACTTCCAGCACCTTGCCCTCGGGGCCGATCACCGCAGTGTGCAGCGAGCGGTAGCCGTTCTCCTTGGGGTTGGCGATGTAGTCGTCGAACTCTTTGGGGATATGCCGCCACAGCGTATGGACGATACCCAGCGCGGTGTAGCAGTCGCGCATTTCCGGCACCAGCACGCGTACGGCGCGTACGTCGTAGATCTGGCTGAAGGCCAGGCCCTTGCGCTGCATTTTGCGCCAGATCGAATAGATGTGCTTGGCCCGGCCGCTGATATCGGCCTCGACACCGGTGGCCTGCAACTCCGAGCGCAACTGGCCCATCACATCGCTGATGAAACGCTCACGGTCCAGCCGCCGCTCATGCAGCAGGGTCGCGATCTGTTTGTATTGATCAGGCTCCAGGTAGCGGAAGGACAAGTCCTCCAGCTCCCACTTGATATGACCGATCCCCAGGCGATGAGCCAGGGGCGCGTAGATGTCGAAGACCTCACGGGCGACGCGGTTGCGCTTTTCGTCATCGGCGGTTTTCACCGCACGGATCGCGCAGGTGCGTTCCGCCAGTTTGATCAGCGCGACGCGTACGTCGTCGACCATCGCCACCAGCATCTTGCGCAGGTTTTCCACCTGGCCCTGGGTGCCCAGCACCATCGACTGGCGCGGGCTGAGGCTGGCGCTGATCGCCGCCATGCGCAGCACGCCATCGATCAGTTTGGCCACCACCGCGCCGAAACGCTGGCTGACCAGCGGCAACGCAATGTGCCCTTCGCGCACACCGCGATAGAGCACCGCGGCGATCAGCGAATCCTGGTCCAGCTTGAGGTCGGCGAGGATCTCGGCGATTTCAAGCCCGGTACGAAAACTCGATGTTCCTTCGGCCCAAAGATTCTTGGCCGCATTGTCTTGCTGTTCTGCCTCGCGAGCGAACTCGCAGGCGGCTTTCAAGGCTTCACGGTCCAGTGCCGGATCGACACTGACGGCATGATCCAGCCATGCCTCGAGATTGATACTGCCGTCGGTGTTGATCGGCTGGTGTGCTCTCACCTGTACCATCTTGCTTACCTTCCCTACGACGCGCCTTGAGCGCGTCAAAATCGCTGACCCTTGTAACGCGAACTCCCTGGCAGGTCACAGGCCCTGGAGAACGCAGGCCAGTCGGACTAAGCGAGCATCCTAGCTCGCTTCAAATAACGCCATCGCCTCGACATGCGCCGTTTGCGGAAACATATCGAGGATCCCGGCACGTTTTAGCCGGTAGCCTTGCTTGACCAACTCGACAGTGTCCCGCGCCAGCGTGGCTGGGTTGCAGGACACATACACCAGGCGATCAGCCCCCAGAGTGGCGAGCTTGCGCACAACCTCCAGGGCACCATCGCGGGGTGGGTCCAAGAGTACCGCAGAAAAGCCTGCTTTGGCCCATTCGGCATCAGCCAACGGCTGGGACAAATCGGCCTGAAAAAACTGCACATTATGCAAATTATTACTGACGGCATTCGCGGCCGCGCGGTCCACCATGGTCTGCACGCCTTCTACCGCCACCACTTCACGCACTTTGCCAGCAAGGGGCAAGGCAAAGTTGCCCAGGCCACAGAACAGGTCCAGAACCCGTTCGTCAGGTTGCGGTGCCAGCCAGTCCAGCGCCTGGGCCACCATCGCCTCGTTGACCCCGGCATTGACCTGCACAAAATCCCCCGGCCGGTAAGCCAGCTCCAGGCCCCACTGCTCCAGATGATAGCCCAGCGCCTGCCCAGTCTCGAACGGCTGCGGCTCGCCTTCACCGTGCAGCCACAACTGCGCGTGATGGAATGCACAAAACTCTTGCAGCACCACCAGGTCAGCGTCCGACAGTGGCGCCATGTGCCGCAGCAACACGGCGATGGACGAGCCACTGAACAGCTCCACATGCCCCAGGGCCTGAGGTTTGCTCAGGCGCCGCAACATGTTGGGCAGACGCTGCATGATCGGTTGCAAGGCCTGTACCAGCACCGGGCAATCATCAATGGCAACGATGTCCTGGCTGGCCACGGCGCGAAAGCCAACATCCAGGCGCTTGGCCTTGACGTCATAGCGCACGGCCACGCGGGCCCGGCGGCGATAGCCGAACTCGGGCCCGCTCAACGGCGCCGCCCACTCCTGGGGCTCGACCCCGGCAACACGGGACAGTTGCTCGGCGAGCATGCGCTGTTTCAGGGCAAGCTGTTCGTCATGGGGCAAATGTTGCAGGCTGCAACCGCCACAACGACCGGCCTGGGCACACGGTGCCGGACGGCGCAGTTCGCTGGCCTTGAACACCCGCTCGGTACGGGCCTCGACCACTTTGCCATGAGCCCCCAGCACCCGCGCCTCGACCTCTTCGCCGGCCAGTGCGCCCACGACAAACCAGGTGCGGCCCTCGAAAAACACGATCCCCCGGCCATCGTTGGCCAGGCGCTCGATGGTCAGGCGCTGTTTTTTGCCAACCGGGATTTGTGGCGCTCGATTACCGCCCGTTGGCTGGAAACGCAGGCCTCGCTCTTGCTTGGCCATCAGTTGGGCGCGTCGAAAATGCCGGTCGACAGGTAGCGGTCGCCTCGGTCACAGATGATCGCGACGATCACCGCGTTTTCCAGTTCTGCGGACAAGCGCAACATGCCGGCCACTGCCCCCCCGGAGGACACGCCGCAGAAGATGCCTTCTTCACGGGCCAGGCGACGGGTGGTGTCTTCGGCTTCACGCTGGGCCATGTCGATGATGCGGTCGACGCGGGCGGCGTTGTAGATCTTTGGCAGATACTCTTCGGGCCAGCGGCGGATCCCCGGGATCGCCGCGCCTTCCATCGGTTGCAGGCCAACGATCTGGATCGCCGGATTCTGCTCCTTGAGGTAGCGCGAGTTGCCCATGATGGTGCCGGTGGTGCCCATGGAGCTGACGAAATGGGTGATGGTGCCCTGGGTCTGGCGCCAGATTTCCGGGCCGGTGCTGGTGTAGTGCGCCTCGGGGTTGTCACCGTTGGCGAACTGGTCCAGGACCTGGCCACGGCCTTCGGCGGCCATGCGCTCGGCGAGATCACGCGCGCCTTCCATGCCTTCTTCCGGAGTGACCAGCAGCAGTTCGGCACCATAGGCGGTCATCGCCGCCTTGCGCTCGGCGCTGCCGTTGTCGGGCATGATCAGGATCATCTTGTAGCCCTTGATCGCCGCGGCCATGGCCAGGGCAATCCCGGTATTGCCGGAGGTGGCTTCGATCAGGGTGTCGCCGGGCTTGATCTGCCCACGCAACTCGGCGCGGGTGATCATCGACAACGCCGGGCGGTCCTTGACCGAACCTGCCGGGTTATTACCCTCAAGCTTGAGCAACAAGGTATTGCTGGTGTTACCCGCCATGCGCTGCAAGCGGACCAGGGGGGTGTTGCCGACGCAATCGGCGATGGTTGGGTACTGCAAGGTCATGGCGTATTCGCAATCCAGACTGCGGGGGCGCCTATCATACCGGCAAACGCTGGCAGGCCATATCACGCAATTCGCGGTGCTTATAGCTGCGAGTTATAAGCCACAAGCTGCAAGCGTGGCGCTAACAGCTTGCAGCTTGTCACTGTCTTCAGACCGTATCGACCTTCAATGAATGGTCATTCAACATCCCATTGATGATCGTCGCCGTATCCGCACCGCTCGCAATCAAGCCTCCGGCCCCCGGCGTCACGCCGTATTGGGTCGCCAGGTTGACGCCGGCCAGGTCGATGGTCTGGGTCGGCGTGGCACCTGCAACGGCGCTGATATCAATGGTGGTCGTACCACTCACCACCTTGAAGTGCAGGTAGTCATCCAGGGACGCCGTCGTCGCGTTCTCTCCTTGCAACAGTTGTGACAAGTCCAGTTTGTCGGTGCCCACGGCAAAGTCGGTGATGACGTCGTGCCCACTACCGCCTGCCAGGTATTGGAAGGTATCGGCACCCGCGCCGCCGGTCAGGGTGTTGTTGCCCGGACCACCAATCAGGATGTCATCACCGCCCTCGCCCTTGAGGGTGTCATTGCCCAGTCCGCCCGAGATCAGGTTGTTGTTGCCGTTGCCGGTGAGGAAGTCGTTGAAGTTGGAGCCGATCAGGTTCTCCAGGGCCGTCAATGTATCGGTCCCGGCCCCACCTGTGATTTGCCCCCCTGCCAAGCCAAGGTTGACGGTCACCCCTGACGTGGCATTGGCGTAACTCAGTGTATCGATGCCTGCTCCGCCATCGAGCAGGTCGTTGCCGATGCCGCTGAACAACAGGTCATTGCCGTTGCCGCCATGCATCTCGTTGTTGCCGTTGCCAGCGCTCAGTACATCGTTGCCATCGCCGCCATTGAGGATATTGTTGCCGGGGCCGGCCATGATGATGTCATCCCCGCTGGTACCGGTGAGGGTGCCGCCGGCCTGGTAGGTGATGTCTACGGCGGCGCTGTCACTGCCGCCGTGGTTATCACTGACCGAATAATTACCGTGGTAGTCCGGCGTGTAGTCCTGAGCGCCGGCATAGTTGATGGTCATGTCCAACTGGTAGTTTTCTGCGCCATTGGCGTTGCCGCCTGATGGATTGGTGGTGTTGGCAATGTGAATCTCATAGGTAGCGTTCGCTAACGCAGTCAGCGTCGTGCCATCTGCGAGGGGGAGCTCGCTGCCCCCATTGATCGAATAGGTCATGAGGACGTTACCGAACGGCCGATTGTGATCCAGGTTAAGGGTTTCCCCCGCCTTGAGGCTGACCGTTATGCGATCGTCGGCCGTACTGCCGCTGACATTGCCGAGACTGCCAGTGATCACAAGGACTGCGGTCATGGCCCCGATATCGGCAAACGAGGTGCGTACATCCGCCAGGGTTGTACCGCTGAGCGTTCTGGCTCCCGTCCCGGTAAAAGCAGCGCCCTTGGCCACCCAACCGGTTGGAAAACTGGTTGGGATAGCCGTCAGGTTGTCATGGTTGGCATCGCTGTCATTGGCCAGCAGCAACTGCGCAGGCACCACGATATTGCTCGACAGGATATTGGTGATCACATGGTCATCACCGGCCACCGGCGCCGCGTTCGGGTTGACCTTGACCACCAGGCTGGAAGTCGCGAGATCGCCGTCGTTATCACTGATGGTGACCCCGAAGTTCTCGGTAATCAGCGCGTCCGTCAGCTTCGGCGGCGTGTAGCGGAACTCGCCGTTGTCCATGTCTACCACCAGCGTGCCACCCTGGCTGGTGGTGATGCTGATGCTGTTGCTCACTGTATCGAACGTGCCCTGGCCACCCGGCAGGTTGGCGCTCATCGAACCTCCTGCCGCCGGGTTGTAGGTGTAGGTAATGCCATCCACCGTAAGGGACTTGATAAAACCACCATCGGCGCCAAACGTCCCGTCGGTCATCAGGCTACCCGTCACCGGAGCGCCTTGTATCGTGCCGGCCAGCACCGCGTCCAGGCCCGCCAGGTTGGCCACTACCACCGCGTTGGTATTGGTGTGGGTGCTGCCGTCGTAGGCCACCGGGTCCAGGTAAATACTGTTGACCCCTGCCCCCAGGCCAATGGCATAGGCCTTGATGCCGTTGGCGTCGAGGAATGCCCTCCATACCCCTTCTTCGGTGACATCAATACCATCGCCGTATTCCGGGTTGACCGCGTTGCCGGGGTTGTTCGGGTTATTGGTATTGGACGTGGTGGGGTTACCGTCCGAGAAGAAATACGCCACGTTCTGCGCGCCGTCCAGCTTGCCGGCGGTGCCATAGGCGGTCTGCGCGGTGCCCAGGGCCGAATCGTAGTTGGTGCCGTTGAAGGCCGTGAGGCCGTTGACCAGGGTCTTGGCCGTGGCAACGCTGACCCACTGGCTGCTCAACTGTTGAGAGCTGTCGTTGAAGGTCACGATCTGCACCTTCACATCGCCCATCTCGTCATAGCGGTTGAGCAACTCGGTGATGGATGCCTTGGCCAGGTCCAGCCGCGTACCGCCGGCCCCCGATGCATCGTTCATGCTGCCGGAGATATCGATGATCAGCAGCAGGTTGGAGTCCACCTCGGTTGCCGTGACCATGCGCTCACTGGACACGGCATTGGGCACGTCGTCGATGATATTGATATCGATCACACCCGTTGCGGTGCTGGTGTCATTGTCGCTGGCCGTGACGGTGACCTGCTCGACGAGGCTGTTGGTTCCGGCCCCCGTGGCATGGGCCTCGTTGTCGAGCAAGGTGTAGCGATAGCTGACCACCCCCGTGGTGGCGTTGTAGCCCGTCACGGTAAAGGTGTTGCCCAGACCTGTGGCCTCAGATTGCGGGAAGGTTGCGGTGACACCGTTGGTGACCACACTGATGCCGCCCACTGTCAGGTTTTTCAAGCCATCCAGGGCAGTGACCGTGAAGGTGCCGGTCTGGGTCAGTGCGGGACTGTTCGGGCTGGTGCCGTCGAACAGGTTTTTTTCGTAGACGGTCAACTCGCCGCCGTTCAATTGAAGACCGGTGAGTACAACAGGATCGTTGTTGTTATGTACCTGCAGGACCAGGTTGGCGGGGCTGGTATCGCCGTCGCTATCGTTGAGTTGATAGGTGAAGGTTTCAGTCCCATTGCCACCACCGTTCAGGGCCAGGAACTGCGTATCGGTCTTGTCCAGGGTGTAGGTGTAGCTGCCATCGGCCAGCAAGTTCAGGGTGCCGTAGGTGCCGACGATGGTTGCGGGCGTAACAGGGCCGGTAGGGATGCGGTCAGCGCCCTGCACATCGTTGCCCAGCACGCTGCCGGTCAGGATCAGTTGGCTTTCCGACGCAACCTGTCCATTGGTGTCGTCGTTGGCCTTTGGCACATCGTCAACTACGTTCACATCCAGCGAGCCGGTTGCGCTGCTGTTGTTGCTGTCGGTCGCGGTTACCGTGAACGACTCGCTGATGCTGTTGGCATTGGCACCGGTTGGGTGGGTGTCGGTGCCGTTGAGGGTGTAGCTGTAGCTGATCACGCCGGTAGTGGCGTTGTAGTTGGTGATGGTCAGGGTGTTGCCAAAACCGGTGGGTTGCGATTGCGGGAACGTCGCGGCGATGCCGTTGCTGACAACGCTGATACCACCCACGGTGAGGTTTTTCAGGCCGTCCAACGCGGTCACAGTGAAGGTCCCGGATTGGGTCAACGCCGCCCCATCATTGGCACTGCCCAACGGCAGGTTTTTCTCATAGACGGTGACCTCACCGCCATTTACCTCAAGACCGGTCAGCACCACCGGATCGTCGTTGTTATGCACCTGCAAGACGAGATTGGCAGGGCTGGTATCGCCATCGGCGTCCGTCAACGTATAGGTGAAGGTTTCCGTGCCATTACCGCCGCCGTTCAAGGCCAGGAATTGCGTATCGGTCTTGTCCAGGGTGTAGGTGTAGCTGCCATCGGCCAGCAAATTCAGGGTGCCGTAGGTGCCGACGATGGTTGCGGGTGTAACCGGGCCAGTAGGGATTCGGTCGGCGCCTTGGACATCGTTGCCCAGTACGCTGCCGGTCAGGATCAGTTGGCTCTCAGAGGCCACTTGCGCATTGGTGTCGTCGTTGGCCTTGGGCACGTCATCGACCACGTTGACGTCCAGCGAGCCGGTTGCGCTGCTGTTGTTGCTGTCGGTCGCGGTTACCGTGAACGACTCGCTGATGCTGTTGGCATTGGCGCCGGTTGGGTGGGTGTCGGTGCCGTTGAGGGTGTAGCTGTAGCTGATCACGCCGGTGGTGGCGTTGTAGTTGGTGATGGTCAGGGTGTTGCCAAAACCGGTGGGTTCGGATTGCGGGAAAGTCGAAACCGCACCATTCGTGACGATGCTGATACCGCCCACGGTAAGGTTTTTCAAACCATCCAGCGCCGTCACGGTGAAGGTCCCGGATTGGGTCAACGCAGAGCCATCATTGGCGCTGCCCAGCGGCAGGTTTTTCTCATAGACGGTGACTTCGCCGCCATTTACCTCAAGACCGGTCAGCACCACCGGATCGTCGTTGTTATGCACCTGCAACACGAGATTGGCCGGGCTGGTATCACCGTCGGCGTCCGTCAACGTGTAGGTGAAGGTTTCCGTCCCATTGCCGCCGCCGTTCAAAGCGAGGAACTGCGTATCGGTCTTGTCCAGGGTGTAGGTGTAGCTGCCATCGGCCAGCAAGTTCAAGGTGCCGTAAGTGCCGATGATGGTTGCGGGTGTCACCGGGCCAGTAGGGATGCGGTCGGCGCCTTGGACATCGTTGCCCAGCACGCTGCCGGTCAGGATCAGTTGGCTTTCCGACGCAACCTGTCCATTGGTGTCGTCGTTGGCCTTTGGCACATCGTCAACTACGTTCACATCCAGCGAACCGGTGGCACTGCTGTTGTTGCTGTCGGTCGCGGCTACCGTGAACGACTCGCTGATGCTGTTGGCATTGGCACCGGTTGGGTGGGTGTCGGTGCCGTTGAGGGTGTAGCTGTAGCTGATCACGCCGGTAGTGGCGTTGTAGTTGGTGATGGTCAGGGTGTTGCCAAAACCGGTGGGTTGCGATTGCGGGAACGTCGCGGCGATGCCGTTGCTGACAACGCTGATACCGCCCACGGTGAGGTTTTTCAGGCCGTCCAACGCGGTCACAGTGAAGGTCCCGGATTGGGTCAACGCCGCCCCATCATTGGCACTGCCCAGCGGCAGGTTTTTCTCGTAGACGGTGACTTCGCCGCCATTTACCTCAAGACCGGTCAACACCACCGGATCGTCGTTGTTATGCACCTGCAAGACGAGATTGGCCGGGCTGGTATCACCGTCGGCATCCGTCAACGTATAGGTGAAGGTTTCCGTGCCATTACCGCCGCCGTTCAAAGCGAGGAACTGCGTATCGGTCTTGTCCAGGGTGTAGGTGTAGCTGCCATCGGCTAGCAAGTTCAGGGTGCCGTAGGTGCCGACGATGGTTGCGGGTGTCACCGGACCAGTAGGGATGCGGTCAGCACCTTGCACATCATTGCCCAGCACGCTGCCGGTCAGGATCAGTTGGCTCTCTGAGGCCACTTGTTCATTGGTGTCGTCGTTGGCCTTGGGCACGTCATCGACCACGTTGACGTCCAGCGAGCCGGTTGCGCTGCTGTTGTTGCTGTCGGTCGCGGTTACCGTAAACGACTCGCTGATACTGTTGGCATTGGCACCGGTTGGGTGGGTGTCGGTGCCGTTGAGGGTGTAGCTGTAGCTGATCACGCCGGTAGTGGCGTTGTAGTTGGTGATGGTCAGGGTGTTGCCAAAACCGGTGGGTTCGGATTGCGGGAAAGTCGAAACCGCACCATTCGTGACGATGCTGATACCGCCCACGGTAAGGTTTTTCAGGCCGTCCAACGCCGTCACGGTGAAGGTTCCGGATTGGGTCAACGCAGAACTATCATTGGCACTGCCCAACGGCAGGTTTTTCTCGTAGACGGTGACTTCGCCGCCATTTACCTCAAGACCGGTCAGCACCACCGGATCGTCGTTGTTATGCACCTGCAAGACGAGATTGGCCGGGCTGGTATCGCCATCGGCGTCCGTCAACGTATAGGTGAAGGTTTCCGTGCCATTACCGCCGCCGTTCAAGGCGAGGAACTGTGCATCGGTCTTGTCCAGGGTGTAGGTGTAGCTGCCATCGGCCAGCAAGTTCAGGGTGCCGTAGGTGCCGACGATGGTTGCGGGCGTAACAGGGCCAGTAGGGATGCGGTCAGCGCCTTGCACATCATTGCCCAGCACGCTGCCGGTCAGGATCAGTTGGCTTTCAGAGGCCACTTGCGCATTGGTGTCGTCGTTGGCCTTGGGCACGTCATCGACCACGTTGACGTCCAGCGAGCCGGTTGCGCTGCTGTTGTTGCTGTCGGTCGCGGTTACCGTAAACGACTCGCTGATACTGTTGGCATTGGCACCGGTTGGGTGGGTGTCGGTGCCGTTGAGGGTGTAGCTGTAGCTGATCACGCCGGTGGTGGCGTTGTAGTTGGTGATGGTCAGGGTGTTGCCAAAACCGGTGGGTTCGGATTGCGGGAAAGTCGAAACCGCACCATTCGTGACGATGCTGATACCGCCCACGGTAAGGTTTTTCAAACCATCCAGCGCCGTCACGGTGAAGGTCCCGGATTGGGTCAACGCAGAGCCATCATTGGCGCTGCCCAGCGGCAGGTTTTTCTCGTAGACGGTGACTTCGCCGCCATTTACCTCAAGACCGGTCAACACCACCGGATCGTCGTTGTTATGCACCTGCAAGACGAGATTGGCAGGGCTGGTATCGCCGTCGGCATCCGTCAACGTATAGGTGAAGGTTTCCGTGCCATTACCGCCGCCGTTCAAAGCGAGGAACTGCGTATCGGTCTTGTCCAGGGTGTAGGTGTAGCTGCCATCGGCCAGCAAGTTCAGGGTGCCGTAGGTGCCGACGATGGTTGCGGGTGTCACCGGACCAGTAGGGATGCGGTCAGCACCTTGCACATCATTGCCCAGCACGCTGCCGGTCAGGATCAGTTGGCTCTCAGAGGCCACTTGCGCATTACTGTCATCGGCCGCCGTCGGCACATCGTCCACCACGCTGATATGCAGCGTGCCAGTGGCCGTGCTGTTGTTGGTGTCATTGGCGATCACGCTGAAGCTTTCGCTCAGCTCATTGGCCCCAGCGGCCAGCGGATGCGCCTCAGTGCCCGTCAGGGTGTAGCTGTAGCTGATCACCCCGGTGCCCGCATCAAACCCGGTGATGGTCAGGGTATTGCCCAGTCCGGTGGCGATCGATTGCGGGAAGCCGGCGGTGACACCGCCGGATACCACGCTGATCCCGCCCACTGACAGGTTCTGTAAACCATCCACCGCCGACACCGTCAGGCTGCCGGTACGGATCAGTGCGCCAGCATCGGGACTGCTGCCGTCCACCAGGTTTTTTTCATAAAGCGTCAGGTCGGCGCCATTGACACTGATGCCACCGATCACCACGGGGTCATCGTTGTTATGCACTTGCAGCACCAGGTTGGCGGTGCTGGTGTCGCCGTCGGCGTCGGTCAGGGTGTAGGTGAAGGTTTCGGTGCCATTGCCGCCGCCCAGCAGCGCTACAAAGTCAGGATCGCCGGTGTTCAGTGTGTAGGTGTAACTGCCATCGGCAGCCAGGACCAGAGTCCCGTATTGACCCGTGAAGCTACCGCCGACAATCGGGCCGCTGGCGACGCGGTCGGCGCCCTGGGTATCGTTGTCCAGGACATTGCCGACAAGGGTCAACAGGCTTTCCGATGCGCTGCCTTCATGGCTGTCATCCCGCGCCTTGGGGACATCGTCGATAACCGTGATATCCAGCGAACCCGTGGCGGTGTCGTTGTCGCTATCGATGGCAACCACCGCAAAGTTTTCGCCGAGACTGTTGGTTCCAGCTCCCGACGGATGGGCCTCATTGCCCGTCAATGTGTAGCTGTAGCTGATCACCCCGGTGGCCGCGTTATACCCGGTAATACTCAAGGTATTGCCCAACCCGGTGGTGATGCTTTGCGGGAAACTGCTGGCCACCCCGCCGCTGACCACGCTGATGCCGCCCACCGTCAGGCTCTGCAGGCCATCGGGCGCCGAGACGTTGAAGGTGCCGCTTTGCACCAGCGCTGCCGGATTGCTGGCCGAGCCTTGGGCAAGATTGGCCTCGTTGAGCGTCAACTCGCCGCCCTCGACCGCCAGCCCATCCAGGCTCACCGGGTTATCGGGAGGCACCACTACCGGCGGACCATTGCCGGTATCCGGCTGCCCGGCGACCTGGAACAACGGAAACTCTGGAATCGCGCCAAAGCCTGCAGTCGGGAACCCGATGACCGGCTCCACGCGCCCGGCAACTTCGGTCAACAACACAAAGGAGTGCCCACCGCCCAATTCACCAGCCGCGGTGCTGCCGGTCTGGCCGGCGGCCGTGGCTTCACCGGTCTGGGTCGGGTCGGCACCGGCAGCAATGGCTTTTTGCAGTTGCTGCACATCGGTCAACTGCGCCTGGCTGGGCGCAAGGTCTTCAGACCCATGCACCTGCGGCGCCTGGCCGGCCAGCAATTGCGGGGAAAGGCCCAGGCTGCTGTCGCGCCCCAGGGTCAGCTCATGGCCGTTGGTCAGTTGCACCGCCACCGCACCCGCCGCGCCGGTCTGCAGTTGCTCGCCGGCAAACAGTCGGTCGCCTTCGATCAGGCTACGGCGACTGCCATCTCCCGCCACGGCAAAGACTTCCCCAACCACCTTGCTGACAACACCGATTAACTTGGCCATGTGCTTATCTCCCTGTCCGACCCCAGTAGTCGAAACCTCGGTTACGTGCACAAGCGCAACAGATCCGGTGGTCTGGGCCTCGCCCGAAAGTGGCACAAAACTGATTCAAATCAGCCGCCAACCCGCGCTTCAAGCCGTTTGCAGAGAACCTTCCCAGGGACAAAGTGACAAAAAACCGTCACCAGAAAATTCCCTTTTTTCCTCTACCCCATCATCCGCTTGCACTTGCGATTGAACTTTCCTTAAGCCTGAAAACGCGCCAAAGCGCACATAACTCAAGGCTTGTGCTTTGAACAATGTCTTGCTTCGCGCAGAACGCATAAGTTTTTTTGGACATAAACATTATGAGAAATCCTTCTTAGGTCCTCTCGCAAATGTTCTTAGCTCTGTTGTTACAAGCCTGAGACGGTTTGGCCCTATAAATTCGTCAAATAAATGGCGACAGACCAGCAACATTGATCCACAGGAGATGTACCCATGCGCGTCTTGACCCCCCTCTGCAGCGCGATTCTGATCGCCATGGCCTGCACCAATGCCCAAGCGATGTCGCTGACCCAAGCCATCCAAAGCACGCTGGACACTCACCCGGAACTGAACGCCAGCCGTAACAGCCGGTTGTCAGCCGACGAAGATGTAAAAGTCGCCAAGGGTGGCTTCTACCCCAGCCTCGACCTCAACGCCGCCTACGGCCGTGGCTACAGCGACAACAGCACCACCCGCGCCCGTGGCGGCAATCACCACACCGAAACCGACAACTACACCCAGTCGGAACTGCGCCTGCGCCAGATGCTGTTCGACGGTTTCAACACATCCAATGAAGTGCAGCGCACGGGGGCCGTGGTCAACTCCCGTGCCTATTACACCCGTGGCACTGCCGAAAGCCTGGCCCTGCGCACCGTCGAGGTGTACCTGGAAGTGCTCAAGCGCCGCGACCTGCTGACCCTGGCCAAGAACAATCTGCAGGCCCACCTGCGGGTCACCGACCAGATCGGCCTGCGTACCGAACGCGGCATCGGCAGCACCGCCGACCGCGACCAGTCCACCGCCCGTCGGGCCCTGGCGGACAACAACTACCAAACGGCCATGGTCGACCTGCAAGACGCCGAATCGAACTTCTATAGCGTGGTCGGGCGCATGCCGGACGAACTGGAAAGCCCGGCCTCGATCAAGGGCGAGTTGCCCGCCGACCAACTCGGCGCCCGGCGCAGCATGCTGGAGAACAACCCCTACCTGAAGTCCGCCCAATCCGATGTGATGGCCGCCGAGAGCCAGTACGAAGTGGCCAAATCACCGTTCTATCCACGTTTCGACGCCGAGGCGGCAGTGGGCGCCAATAACAATGTGCAGGGCGACCTGGGCCACGACAACGAATGGCGGGTGGGCGTGGTGATGAACTACAACCTGTTCCGCGGCGGCAGCGACAAGGCCCGCCTGGCGTCGGACTCGCACAAGATCAACCAGGCCATGGACATCCGCAACAACGCCCTGCGCATGCTCAATGAAAACCTCAACCTGGCCTGGCATGCCATGAACAACGCGCGCATCCAGACCCCCACCGCCCGCGAATACGCCGAAACCACCCAGCGCGTGCGTGCGGCCTATCAGGACCAGTTCGGCCTGGGCCAGCGCACCCTGCTGGACCTGCTGGACAGTGAAAACGAGTTGTACAACGCCAACCGGCGCTACACCGAAGTGCGCTACACCGAAGAGTTCTCCATGTACCGCGTGCTAGCCAACATGGGCGAGTTGCTGAACAAGGAGCGCGTGGTCGTACCGGCCGAAGCCATTGCCCAGTCGGAAGTCAGAAGCGAAGCCCACTTGCCTGACCTGAAGTAGCCAACGACGTGGAGCAGACCGCCGTGAGCCAGATGGAACCGCTGAACCCGGGTGTCGACCCGCGCCAGAGCTTTGATGACCCGTTGCTCGACGGCCTGCTGATCCTGTGCAAGCTGCACGGTTGCACTGTCAGCCGCGCCAGCCTGAGCGCCGGGCTGCCCCTGGCAGAGCAACGCATGAGCCTGGACTTGCTGCCACGTGCAGCGGCCCGGGCCAGCTTGCAGGCGCGGGTTTTGCGTCGGGAACTGGGGGCGATTTCGGCACTGAACCTGCCCGTGCTGCTGCTGCTCAAGGAGGGGCGTTGTGCGGTCCTGCGGCGTTGGAGCGAGGATGGCCAGGCGCTGATCCTGCCCAGCGAAGCCGAGGGCGGCGAGCAATGGGTCAGCCGCGCAGAACTCGACGCGGCCTACAGCGGCCAGGCATTGTTCGCACGGCCTCGGCATGAGATCGAAGACCTGCGCGCGCCGCTGGTGCCGCGGGTCGAGGCGTGGTTTCGCGACACCTTGAAGCTGTCGCGCTGGCTATACAGCGATGCGATTCTCGCCAGCTTATTGATCAACCTGCTGGGCCTGATGGTGCCGCTGTTCGTCATGCAGACCTACGACCGCGTGGTGCCGAACCAGGCCACGTCGACCTTGTGGGTGCTGGTGATCGGCCTGCTGATCGGCACGGGTTTCGAGCTGGTGCTGCGGGTGGTCCGCGCCCACTTGCTGGACACCGCCGGCAAGAAAACCGACGTGATTCTGTCGGCAACCCTGTTCGAGCGCATCACCGGCATGTCGATGAAGGCGCGCCCGGCCACCATCGGTGGTTTTGCCCAGAGCATCCATGACTTCCAGGGCCTGCGCGAATTCCTCACCGCCGTGACCCTCACCAGCCTGATCGACCTGCCCTTTGCCGTGCTGATGCTGGTGGTGATCGGCCTGCTCGGTGGTTGGCTGGTGATCATCCCTTTGTGCGCGTTCCCGCTGACCATCGGTTTTGCGATGCTGATCCAGGCCCGCCTGCGCGATACCGTGCAAAAAAGCCTGAGCCTGGGCGCCGAACGCCAGGCACTGTTGATCGAAACCCTCGGCGGCCTGGAAACCCTCAAGGCCTGCAGCGCTGAAAGCGAGCGCCAGCACCAATGGGAAAGCACCCATGGCGCCCTCACCCGCCTCGACAGCCATGCGCGCAACCTCTCGGCGCTGGCCACCAACGGCACCCTGTTCATCCAACAGTTTTCCGGGATGGCGACCATTGTCGCCGGGGTCTACAGCATTATTGCCGGCAGCCTCAGCGTCGGTGCGCTGGTGGCCACCTATATGCTCGGCAGCCGGGTATTGGCGCCGCTGGGGCAGATCGCCGGGTTGATCACACGCTACCAGCAGGCGCAATTGACCATGCGCAGCACCGACGCGCTGATGGCCCTGCCCCAGGAACGCGACCCGCAACAGCGCCCGCTGGAACGCACGCAACTGACGGGTGCCCTGGAAGTCAGCCAGGTGACCTTCCGCTACGCCGGGCAGAACGCCCCGGCCCTGAGCCAGGTCAGTTTCCAGCTCAAGGCCGGCGAACGCGTGGGGATTATCGGCCGCAGCGGCTCGGGCAAAAGTACCCTGGGCCGGCTGGTGATGGGCTTTTATACGCCGCAAGAAGGCCAACTGCTGCTCGATGGCCTCGACCTGCGGCAACTGGATGTGGCCGACCTGCGCCAGCAAGTGGGCTATGTCGCCCATGATCTGCCGCTGCTGGCCGGTAGCCTGCGCGACAACCTGACCCTCGGCGCGCGCTATGTCAGCGATGCGCGGATGCTGGAAGTGGCGGAGCTGACCGGCGTCAGCGAACTGGCCCGCCAGCACCCCCAAGGCTTCGACCGGCCGGTGGGCGAGCGCGGGCAGTTGTTGTCGGGCGGCCAACGCCAGGCCGTGCTGCTGGCGCGCGCGCTGCTGCTCGATCCGCCGATCCTGCTGCTGGACGAGCCCACCAGCGCCATGGACAACAGCAGCGAAGAAACCCTGCGCCAGCGCCTGGAAGTGTGGGTCAAGGGCAAGACGTTGCTCCTGGTCACGCACCGCACCTCGATGCTCAGCCTGGTCGACCGCTTGATCGTGCTGGACAACGGCCGCATCGTGGCCGACGGCCCCAAGGAAAGTGTGATCGATGCATTGCGCAAGGGCCGTGTCGGCTCGGCCGCGGTCTAGGAGCCCCACCATGTCAGCCACTCCCTCGTCACCGGGCTACTTCAAGAGTTTTGGCAAAACCGCCGACAGCGAATTCATGCCCGAACTGGCGGGCGCTTCGCTGCAGGATTCGCCGCGCCGTTCACGCATTATCGTGTGGCTTACCGCCGGTCTGATCATCTGCGCCCTGCTGTGGGCCAACTTTGCCGTACTCGATGAAGTGACCATGGGCGAAGGCAAGGCCATCCCGTCAAGCAAAGTGCAGGTGATCCAGAACCTGGAGGGCGGCATCGTCACCCAGATCTACGTGCGCGAAGGGCAGATGGTGGACAAGGGCGACAAGCTGCTGCAACTGGACGACACGCGCTTTCGCTCGAACAAGGGCGAAAGCGAAGTCGACCGCTATGCCCTCACCGCCCAGGTCGAACGCCTGTCCGCCGAGGCCGAGGGGCGGCCGTTCAAATTGTCCGATGAAGTGATCGCCAAGGCCCCGCAAGTGGCCGAGGACGAACGCTCGCTGTTTGAACAACGCCAGCGGCGCCTGAGCAGCGAGCAGCGGACCCTGACCGAACAGTTGCGGCAGAAAACCCAGGAACTGGCGGAGTTTCGTTCCAAGCAGGGCCAATTCAGCTCCAGCCTGGCGCTGTTGCAACAAGAGATGAACATGTCGGCGCCGCTGGTGGGCACCGGCGCGGTATCACCGGTGGAAATCCTGCGCCTCAAACGCAGCGCCGTGGAGATCCGTGGCTCGCTGAACGCCACGACCCTGGCGATTCCCCGCGCGGAGTCGGCGATCAATGAGATCAAGAGCAAGATCGACGAGTCGGTGCAGAGCTTTCGCTCGGAAGCGGCCAAGGAACTCAATGAAAAACGCACTGATCTGTCGAAAATCACCGCCACCAGCATCGCCATTGACGACCGCGTGAGCCGCACCACCGTGGTCTCGCCGGTACATGGGGTGATCAAGCAACTGAAGGTCAACACCATCGGCGGCGTGGTCCAGCCGGGCAGCGACATGGTGGAAATCGTGCCACTGGAAGACAACCTGCTGATCGAGGCCAAAGTGCGGCCCCAGGACGTGGCGTTTTTGCATCCGGGGCAGAAGGCGATGGTCAAATTCAGTGCCTATGACTACACCATCTACGGCGGGCTGGCGGCGAAACTGGAACTGATCGGCGCCGATACGATTACCGACGACAAGGGCAACAGCTTCTACCTGATCCAGGTGCGCACCGATAAGAACCATTTGGGCGGGGATAACAAACCGCTGCTGATCATTCCCGGAATGGTGGCGACGGTGGACATTATTACCGGGGAGAAAAGCGTGCTGGATTACTTGCTCAAGCCGGTGTTGAAGGCGCGGACGGAGGCGATGCGTGAGCGTTGAGGTGACTTTTGGGGGGCAGTCCATTGACCGCGTCGTTCAAGACATACGCGGTCAATGTGGGAGCTGGCTTGTCTGCGATGGCCTCACCTCGGTGAGCCTGCTAATCACCCCCATGATTGCGCTGGAAAACCTCCTCCCCCATCGCCGCAATCTGCCCCTCGATCAACGCCTCGAACGGCCGCAACAACGGCTCGAATGACTGCGGCGCCTCCAGCACCTGCAACGCCTGCACGATCGCCTCCACCGTCGACAACGCTCCCGGCCCCGGCGCCTTGCGCAACCGATAACGGGACACGGCGCCCGCCGCCAGCGTCACCCGGGGCAACGCCGCCAGCAGCGGGTTGAGGTGCAGCAACTTGCGCGCCTTGCGCCAGGTGCCGTCGGGCACCACCAGCAGCAACGGCAGGTCGGATGGGCTATACGCCTGCAACGGTTGCGCATCCTCGGCGGGAAACAGCAGCCGCGCCTGATACCCCGGCGGGTTGAGCAAGGCCGGCAAATCCTCGAACACTTCGCCCACCACCAGTTGCGCATTGAGCAACCCCAACGCGGCAAGGCGCGCAGTGTTGAGCGCGTGGTTGACCTCGCTGGGATGCTGCAGCAGCAACACCCGGGTGCGGCTGTCCAGGCTCGGGATCAACGCACAGAGGCAATGGGTGGTCGGCCGCAGGCAGCGGGGGCATTGGGGTCTGGACATGGTCAGGCCTGATTGAGCTGTGCTTTGAGTAAGTCGCGGAAGGTCTGGATCAACGGCTCGCGGCTGCGCCCACGGCGCATGATCATCGAAAACGGCGCCTGGTAGCCAAAAGTCGCCGGCAGCAGCACTCGCAAATCGCCCTTGTCGGCCCAGGCCTGGGCGTAGTGTTCGGGTAAATAGCCGACATAGGCGCCGGACAGCACCAGGATCAACTGCGCCTCCATGCTTTCCACCGTGGCAGCGCTGTGTTTGAAGCCATGGCGCGCCAGTTCCGCCTGGCTCCAGTAACCACGCCCGACCATGCGTTGCTGGGTAATCACCTGCTCCGGGATACGCCGCTCGCTGAACAGCGGATGCCGCGAGCTGCAATAGAGCCAGTGCTGTTCGCGGTACAGCGGCATGTAGACCAAGCCACTCATACGGTTGGAAAAAGCGCCGATGGCCAGGTCCAGGCGGTTGTCCTGCACCCCCAATTGCAACTCGTAGGGGCTCATCACCGACAAGTGCAAATGCACCGCCGGGTGCTCAAGGCTGTAAGCACCAATGACTTCGGCGAATGGCAGAGCCTTGTCGCTGACGGTGGAGTCGAGCACACCCAGCTTGAGCGTGCCGCGCAACTCGCCCTTGAGCGCCGCCGCATATTGCTCGAAGCCCTCCAGTTCGCCCAGCAGGCGCAGGGTTTCCTGATGAAACAACTCACCCTTGCTGGTCAGGCTGAAACCGCCACGCCCGCGATGGCACAGCACCAGGCCCAACGCGCCTTCCAACTGGCTCATATAGGTGCTGATGGCCGACGTCGACAGGTTGAGTTCGTGCTGGGCAGAGGCAAACCCCTGGTGGCGTACGACGCTGACGAAGATACGCAGCAGTTTCAGGTCGGGTAAAGCGCTGGCCATGGAACCTCCAGGCAAAAAAATCGGCTGACATAGCCCCCCTTGTAGGAGCGAGCTTGCTCGCGAAAAACGTTAACGATGGCGCGTGCATTCAGAATGCATGCGGCGCTCTCTGGTTTTTCGCGAGCAAGCTCGCTCCTACAGGGAACGGGTTCGGCAATCCGGTGGAGTCTACCTCAGGCATTAGTTCATAAAAATCTGAACTAAGTATTTCCCCACAGCGATTCTTCCCTTGCCCGGCATTTCGCAGAATCAGCCTCTGATAAACACAACAACGATGAGGCACTCCCGTGGACAAGATCTTTCACCAACCACTGGGCGGCAACGAAATGCCGCGCTTTGCCGGCATCGCCACCATGATGCGCCTGCCCCACCTGCAAACCGCTGCCGGCCTGGACGCCGCCTTTGTCGGCGTGCCCCTGGACATCGGCACCTCGCTGCGTGCCGGTACCCGTTTCGGGCCCCGCGAGATCCGTGCCGAGTCGGTGATGATCCGCCCCTACAACATGGCCACCGGCGCTGCGCCGTTCGACTCGCTGTCGGTTGCCGACATCGGTGATGTGGCGATCAACACCTTCAACCTGCTGGACGCCGTGCGCATCATCGAAGAATCCTACGATGAGATCCTCAAGCACGACGTGATCCCGCTGACCCTGGGTGGCGACCACACCATCACCCTGCCGATCCTGCGGGCGATCCACAAGAAGCACGGCAAGGTCGGGCTGGTGCATATCGATGCCCACGCCGACGTCAATGACCATATGTTCGGTGAGAAAATCGCCCACGGCACCACCTTCCGCCGGGCCGTCGAAGAGGGCCTGCTCGATTGCGACCGCGTGGTGCAGATCGGCCTGCGCGCCCAGGGCTATACCGCCGAAGACTTCAACTGGAGCCGCAAACAGGGGTTCCGTGTGGTCCAGGCCGAAGAGTGCTGGCACCAGTCCCTTGCGCCCTTGATGGCCGAAGTTCGGGAAAAGGTCGGCGGCGGCCCGGTGTACCTGAGTTTCGACATCGACGGCATCGACCCGGCCTGGGCGCCCGGCACCGGCACCCCGGAAATCGGCGGGCTGACCACTATCCAGGCGATCGAGATCATCCGTGGCTGCCAGGGCCTGGACCTGATTGGTTGTGATCTGGTGGAAGTTTCGCCGCCCTACGACACCACCGGCAACACCTCGTTGCTGGGCGCCAACCTGCTGTACGAAATGCTCTGCGTGCTGCCTGGCGTCACGCACCGTTGATGTAAGACCGATAAACCGGCGGCGCTTCCCGCCGCCCGGACACCTATAAAAATAATAATGGGAGACTCGCCACTATGGCTCTGGATCTATTCGTCGTACTCATCTACGCCGCCGGCATGCTCGTGCTCGGCTATTACGGCATGCGCCGGGCCAAGACCCATGAAGACTACCTGGTCGCCGGTCGCAACCTGGGGCCGACGCTGTACATGGGCACCATGGCCGCGACGGTGCTCGGTGGCGCATCCACCGTGGGCAGCGTGCGCCTGGGTTATGTCCACGGTATTTCCGGCTTCTGGCTCTGCGCAGCACTGGGTGCGGGGATCATTGCGCTGAACCTGTTCCTTGCCAAACCCTTGCTCAAGCTGAAGATCTTCACCGTGACCCAAGTCCTGGAGCAGCGCTACAACCCCATGGCCCGCCAGGCCAGCGGACTGATCATGCTGGCCTATGCGCTGATGCTGGCGGTGACCTCGATCCTGGGGATCGGCACCGTGATGCAAGTGATGTTTGACCTGCCATTCTGGGCAGCAATACTGCTGGGCGGTGTGGTGGTGGTGATCTACTCGACCATTGGCGGCATGTGGTCGCTGACCTTGACCGATATCGTGCAATTCGTGATCAAGACCGTCGGCCTGATGTTTATCCTGCTGCCGATCTGCCTGTACCGCGTGGGCGGCTGGGATGAGCTGGTGGCCAAGCTACCGGCGGCCAGCTTCAGCTTCACCAGTATCGGCTGGGACACCATCCTCACCTACTTCATGATCTATTTCTTCGGCATCCTGATCGGCCAGGACATCTGGCAGCGGGTGTTTACCGCCCGTGACGAAAAGGTCGCCAGGTATGCGGGCACTTTCGCCGGTTTCTACTGCATCCTCTACGGCCTGGCCTGCGCATTGATCGGCATGGCGGCCCACGTGCTGATCCCGGACCTGGGCAACGTCAACAACGCCTTCGCCGCCATCGTCAAACTGTCGTTGCCCGATGGCATCCGCGGCCTGGTGATCGCTGCGGCGCTGGCTGCCATGATGTCCACCGCCAGTGCCGGCCTGCTCGCAGCATCCACCGTACTGACCGAAGACCTGCTGCCACGCCTGCGCGGCGGCAAACAGTCGAGCCTGAACATCAACCGCCTGTTCACCCTGCTCACCGGCATCGCCGTGTTGGGTATCGCCCTGGTGGTCACCGATGTGATCAGCGCACTGACCCTGGCCTACAACCTGCTGGTAGGCGGCATGCTGATCCCATTGATCGGGGCAATCTACTGGAAACGTGCCACCACCTCGGGCGCAATCAGCGCCATGGCACTGGGCGTCACCACGGCGTTGGTGTTCATGATCAAGGATGGCTTGGAGGCAAACACACCGATCTACTACAGCCTGGGTGTGAGCGTGGTGAGTTTCGTGCTGGTGAGTGTGCTGTCGCGTCGACCAGAGGCCACGGCGGCCGACGCAGCCTGAGCAAGGCTTTCTTCAGCGGGTGCGACGTCGGTGTTGTCGCATCCGTTTTTTTGTTTACTGCCCAGTTTTTTCAAAAAGGTCGTCGCACTCGTCACAGGCAAAACTGTTAACAAACGACATAGCCCTGTCCTCCTTCCTTGAAGAGGGCAGGAATATAAAGCGTGCAAATACAGAAAAGGTCGAGGAAACAGACAAAAGGAAACGTCCGACCAGAGCACTTCCAGAGTCAGACAAAACGAACGCAACTTAATTTAGGAACCAGGTCTTCGACCGGTACAGGGCTATCGCATACAAGCACGCACGCCCCAATCTACTGTGATCCAGGGACAGTGTGACGAGTGATCGCGCCCAAACACCAATGTCTGAGCGCTTTTCAGGCCTTACCTGCGACGCGGACGGCGCTGTTCGTCATCGGTGCGGATAGGCACCGGTTGCAGCGGTGGCTCGATCAAGCCAAGTGCGACGCCGAGGTCGTGCAGCCAGTTTTGCAGTTTTTCTTTCATGGTGCCCCCTTTGAGGGTAGTGCTGAGCAGCTGGAATTCTGTGGCTGCTTCCTACAGATAGTAGTACTAAGTCCCACGCAATGCTTGCTTGAAACCGCAACGAACCATTACTGAATTGATACAAATCCTGACGGGCCGGTCAGGCAATCGCGCGGGGCTCTTGTGCCTGCCGCGTCTTGCCCTCTTGCTGCAGGTCAATCCATGCATTGAGATTAGCCCCGAGCATGCCCTTGCGCCACATCAGCGAGGTGGTGGCATGGGCTTGGCATTGGGGGCTGCCGCTCCTGGCGTGTGCATGCAGTTGGTGATGCACGCTTGCGGGTAGTCGCGCCTCACGGTGCGCAACCCAACACGGGCCTGCTGACCGCGTGTTTTGCGCGAGGGAAGTGGCTTGATAGTGGCGGGAGCGCTGCTGTTGCCGCCGGTTTGGCGCAATGATCCATTGCGCCAAACCGGCCAGCCACTGATCAGCTCAGTTCAATGCGATCGGCATGAATCACGATCTGGCCCTGCTTATACAACGCACCAATGGCCTTCTTGAAGTTGCCCTTGCTGACGCCAAACAGGTTGCTGATCACGGTCGGGTCGCTCTTGTCGCTGACCGGCAAGCTGCCGTTGTTTTCACGCAACTTGGCGAGGATCTTCGAGTTCAGGCTGGACGCCGCTTGCTCGCCGACCGGTTGCAAGCTCAGGCTGATATTGCCATCGGCGCGGATTTCCTTGATGAAGCCCTTCTCTTCCTTGCCCGGACGCAGGAACTTGAACACTTCGTTCTTGTGGATCAGGCCCCAGTGCTTGTTGTTGATGATTGCCTTGAAGCCCATATCAGTGGCTTCGGCAACCAGCAAGTCGACTTCCTGGCCCACGGTGTAGTTGGCCGGGGTCTTGTCCAGGTAACGGTCAAGGCGCGCAGTGGCGGTGATGCGCTTGGTGTGCTTGTCGAGGTAAACGTGTACCACGCAGTATTCACCGGCGGTCAGTTGGCGCTTTTCCTCGGAGTACGGCAGCAACAGGTCCTTGGGCAGGCCCCAGTCGAGGAACACCCCGATGCTGTTGACTTCTACCACTTTCAGGCTGGCAAACTCGCCCACCTGCACTTTCGGTTTTTCGGTGGTCGCGATAAGTTTGTCATCGCTGTCCAGATAAATAAAAACGTTAAGCCAGTCTTCATCTTCACTGGGAATATCTTTGGGAATATAACGATTAGGCAAGAGGATTTCGCCCTCTTGCTCACCGTCCAGATACAAACCAAAGTTAGTGTGTTTAACCACTTGCAAACTGTTGTAGCGCCCGACTAAAGCCATTTCCAATACCCTCATTGCGTGGGCGGCATTCTACCCGAGTTGAAGGCCGCGGTCCCGTATCCAGGCGCGCGCCCCCCTGAAAAATCGCGGGTTTGCCAAGGATTTTGGCCAATCGCTCCGCTCGTCAGGTCAACCCACAGGCCGGCACCGCTGGCCAGGTGCTATTTTTCACCCGGGGTTTCTATTTAAAACAGCGAGTTAGGGCCCTCAGCCAAACACCAACTTAGGGTATTTATAATAACGCAGCTTATTCCTGGGAGATATTTACCAAGCAATTGTCAAGCATTTCATGTACGATAGCTGGCCAAGTTAATTTTCTACAGGTTAGTGGCCGCCATGCGCGTAAAAGCATCCAACAGCAAAGCAAAGCCAGCTCCCGCCGTTGAAACCAGCGAATCGATCAACAACCAAATCGCCGCGTTCCTCAAGTCTGGCGGCGAAATCCAGCAGATCGCCAAGGGCGTGAGCGGCCAGACCTTCGGCCCGTCCAAGCAGATCACCCTGGGTAAAAAGTAAGCGCGCCAAGCCGCCTACCTGGTCCCTAAGCGCCTTGCCTATCAAGGCGCTAGGACTAGAGCAAGCAACATCCCCCCGACACACACTCAAATCATGCCAATCGACGAACGGGCCTCAACCCCTGACTTTCGCCGGTATGCTTGCACACGTCTAGCACGGGCGTTTGCCCGATTCCTTCTGTTACTGCTCCTCGCTTTTCATGGAGTGACGCATGCTCAAACCCTGCATTTTCCTGGTCAGCGCCCTGCTCGCCAGCCCCCTTGCCGAAGCGCAGGTGTTCCAGCGTGAGTTGGGTGACTTCGACCTGAAACTGGGTACCACGCCCAGCCGCAGCATGGCCCAGGGCCTAGTCAAACCCACGTCACCGGGCAGCAACTCGTTCCACGGCGGCCTCGACCTGAGCCACGCCAGCGGCCTGTATTTCGGCCAGTTCTCGCCGAGCATGGGCCTGTCGCCTGCAAACAACCTCGAAGTCGACTCCTATATGGGCTTCAAGCGCCCGTTCGACCAGACCCTGGGCTATGAACTGGGGATGATTCACTACAGCTACCCCAAGCTGAGCCCCCTCGACAGCCAGGAGTTCTACGGCGGCCTGAATGTGCTGGGCAATCGGTTTGGCGTTTCACTGGGCAACGACCCCGACCGCCGCGACAGCACCCTGTTTGCCGACCTCGGCGGCACCCAGCCGTTTGGTATTGGCGTTAGCATGAAGTACACCACCCATCAATTGGGCACCCCAGCGGCAGTGGATGGTGGCTCGATTCGCAGTTTCAGCGACTGGTCGGTGAAATTCTCCCGGCCGTGGATGGGCATCGACCTGGACCTGATCTACAGCGACTCCAACCTCAGCGGCAGCGACTGCTCGGCCTACTCCGGACACAATTCGCAATGTGATGGCCTGTTGACCTTGAAGGCCGAGCGGTCGTTTTATTGATGGGCTGAACTGTCGCGCCACTGGCGGGTTCAGATGAACACCCCTGGCCCGCACAAGGACACGCCCATGCTGCGTCGGTTAAAACTGCTGGTAGTCTTGCTGACCTTGAGCGCCGCTCTGGCTGGCTGTAGCCGTGTCGACCTGGCCTATCGCAACCTCGACGTGATCATCCCCTGGACCCTCAACGACTACCTGGACATGAACCCAGGGCAGAAGAGCTGGTTCAACGACACCCTCAAGGAACACCTGGCCTGGCATTGCACCACTCAATTGCCGGGTTACCTGGGCTGGCTCGACCGCCTGCAACAGATGGTCGCCAACCATCAAGTGACAGACGCCACACTGCAAGCCCGCACCCTTGAAGCCAAACAGGCGATTGCCGACGTTGCCCGGCAAATCACGCCATCAGCCATCGAGTTGCTGCGCGGGCTGGATGAACAACAGGTGCACGAGATGGACCTGGCACTGGCCAAGGATCTGCGTAAACGCCAGGACGAATACCTCAAGCCGCCCCTGGCGCAACAGATCAAGGACCGCAGCGAGCGCATGAGTAAACGCCTGGATGGCTGGTTGGGCCCATTGAGCGCCAGTCAGCAAGAACGTGTGCGCAACTGGTCCACCGCCCTGGGTGCACAGAACCAACAATGGATCGGCAACCGCGCCCAGTGGCAGGCGCAGTTCATCGCGGCGCTCGATCAACGGGCAAACAGCGACTTCCCGCAGAGGATGGAGCAACTGCTGGTGGACCGTGAAAGCCTGTGGACCGCCGACTATCGCCAGGCCTATGCCCAGACCGAAGCCGCGGCCCGCAGCCTGCTGGTGGACTTGATGGCCGAAAGCACAGTGCAGCAGCGCCAGAAACTGGTGCAGAAAATCGACAAGGTGCGCAGCGACTTCCAGTCACTCAAGTGTCTCAAGGGCAGCCAAGCCTAGTCCGGCGACATCGGGCCCAATGTCCCCAGCCACCCGACCAGTCCGAGGATCAGCAACACCGCGCCAAACTCCAGGCTCAAGCTGCGCCGCAGGGCACGACAGGCCACCGTGTACTCGCCAGCATCCACCGCCCGTTGCATGAATGGGCTCAGGTGGAAGCGGTTGAGTGCCGCCATCCCCAGCATCACGCCAAACAGCGCCAGTTTCAGGCTGAGTAAAATGCCGTAGGTGCCACTCGTGATGCCATCCAGGTTCGGCCCGACAATAAACAGGTAATTCACCACGCCGGTCAGTATCAACACCGTCACCAGCGCCGCGCCGATCACCTCAAAGCCGGTCAGTGCCCTGGCCAGGATCCTTGCACGCTTAATGTCCTGCACACTGCCTGGCATCAACAACAACCCAAACGCCGCCAATGCCCCGACCCACGCGCCGGCCGCCAACAGATGTGCACTGTCCGCGATCAGGTGCCAGGCCCGCAGCGCTCCGTCATCCATCGCACCATGACCGGCCCAGGCCAGTGTCGCCAGGGCGACACCCGCTGCCCAGGTCGCCAGCCACAGACTGGCACTGGGCCATCTTGCACTGGTCAAGACAGCCAGAACGGCCACCAACATCGCGCCGATACGCAGCATCCAGGTCAAGCCCAACTCGGTCTGCCACAGCATCATCTGCAGATGCGGCCCAAGCGCCTGCCACTCTTGCTCGCCACTCATGACCTGAGTCATAACCAACAACGAAGCCATCGAAAGCAACACGCCAAGAAGCGCGGCACCGACCAGCCAGCCCTTGAAATTCAACACAGCACCGGATATCCGCTCCGATGCCTTCAGACCATACAGACCAAACAAGCCCAAGCCGAACAGCAGCATCAAGTCCAGGTACAGCGCAAACCGCAAGGCGACGCCCACTGAATCACTCATGGCTGGACGCTGAACACCACATCGCCGGTAATGGGGTGGGTGTCAGACGACACCGCGCGCCAGTCCACCCGGTAAGTCCCGGCCGGCAACGGCGCCGCAGGCTTGATCAGCATCACCTTGGGGTCGCTGCTGCCCGACACACTGGCTTTGATTGGCATGGGCGAATGGGCCATACCGGGCATCGCGGTCATGATCAGCTTGGCCCCGGAAAACTGGGTCATCAGGTTTTCCGAAAAGTGCAACTCGATGGCCTCGGGCGCCGGCCCGCTTGCCCCGGCCGCTGGCAGTGAAGACAGCAACTTCGGATGGGCCCAAGAAGGTCCACTGAGCAATAATCCAGAACACAGCGCAACCGCCACCAACGTAGTTTTAAACACAGACATGCAAGGCTCCTGGCCGCTCATGGCGGCAGGTTATAGGTAGAGTTGTTTAATCAGCATCCATCAAAACCACAGGCGTACACCCAGTACCCAGCGCACCTCGCTGCGGTCCTCGCCCTCGTCCCTGGCGTACTCGGCCGTCTGGCCGTAGGCACGATTCCAGGTCACACCGACATAAGGCGCAAACTCGCGACGGATTTCGTAGCGCAACCGGACCCCGACCTCGGTTTCCGAAAGGCCTGAACCAATCCCGCGTCCGGGATCGTTTTTCCCGTAGAAATTAGCCTCGGCGGTAGGCTGCAGCACCAGCCGATTGGTCAGCAAAATATCGTAGTCCCCTTCAAGGCGCGCAGCGGTCTGCCCACCTTCACCGACAAACAGCGTGGCCTCGGCCTCAAAGTTGTACAGGGCCATGCCTTGCAAGCCGAACGCCGCCCAACTCTCGCTGTCACCGGGCTTGAAGTCCTGGCGCAGACCGGCCACTACGTCCCACCAGGGGCTGATGGCATGCCCCCATAGGGCCTGGATCTCGGCTTTTTCAGTCTTGCCCTTGGCGCGCTCACCTTCGGTGCGCAGCCACAAGCGGTCGATATCACCGCCAATCCAGCCCTTGGCATCCCAACCCACGGCGCGGCCATCGTCAGAGCCTTGCCATTCCAGTTGATTGATCACAAACAATGAGTTGATGCCACTGTCATGCACCATATGCCCGCCCGGGGCGTTGTAGACCGCGGCGCGATCAGCGTCGGTCAACGGTGGAATCGGCGTACGACTCTGGCTGGTCGCCACCGGTTTGGCTGGCGTCATGCCCTGCATCTGGCTGTGGTCCATGGTTTCGGCGCTGACCAGCGCTACGGGGGCAAATGTTGCGATCAGCAGCGCTACGGGACGAAATAGATGGCTCATGCTCGGTTCCTCATTCTTGCACCCGGACTTCACGGAACATGCCCATTTCCATGTGGTACAGCAGATGGCAGTGATAGGCCCAACGCCCTAGGGCATCGGCCGTTACCCGGTAGCTGCGGCGCGATCCCGGCGGCATGTCGATGGTGTGTTTGCGCACCATGAACTGGCCGTTTTCGTCTTCCAGGTCACTCCACATGCCATGCAGGTGAATCGGGTGGGTCATCATGGTGTCGTTGACCAGCACCACCCGCACCCGCTCGCCATAAGTCAGCCTCAGCGGCTCGGCATCGGAGAACTTCACCCCGTCAAAGGACCAGGCAAACTTCTCCATATGCCCCGTGAGGTGCAACTCGATGGTGCGACTGGGCTCGCGGCCGTCGGGGTCTTCAAAGGTGCTGCGCAAATCGGCATAGGCCAGGACCTTGCGCCCGTTGTTGCGCAAGCCGATGCCCGGGTCGTCGAGCTTGGGTGAGGTGCTCATCGCCTGCATGTCTACCAGCGGGTTGTTGTTTTCGCTGGCCGGATGGCTTTGCATTGGCATCGCCATCGGCATCCCCGCCATGGCGCCGTGGTCCATGCCCTCCATCGCCCCGCCGGACATACCTTGCATAGCCCCACCGTCCATACCGGTCATCTGACTGTGATCCATGGCCGGCATATTAGCCATGGTCCCATGATCCATGGCACCGTGGTCCATCCCGCCCATCCCCATGTCGTCCATGGTCAGCCAGGGGCGAGGGTCCAGCGCAGGGACCGGCGCCAGCAAGCCCGGCTCACGGCTGAGGGTGCCGCGTGCGTAGCCGGTGCGGTCCATGGATTGGGCGAACAGGGTGTAGGCGGCTTCGCTCGGCTCGACGATCACGTCGTAGGTCTCAGCCACGGCGATGCGGAACTCGTCCACGCTGACCGGTTTCACCGGCTGGCCGTCGGCCGCCACCACCGTCATCTTCAGGCCCGGAATACGCACATCGAAGTAGGTCATGGCCGAGCCGTTGATAAAGCGCAGGCGGATCTTCTCGCCGGTGCGGAACAGCCCGGTCCAGTTTTGCGCAGGTGGCTGGCCGTTCATCAAGAAGGTGTAGGTCGCGCCGCTGACATCCGCCAAGTCCGTGGGATTCATCTTCATTTGCGCCCACATCAGACGGTCGGCGGCGGTGGCCGACCAGCCCTTCTCGGCCACATCCTTGATGAAGTCGCCCACGGTGGGCTTATGGAAGTTGTAGTAATCGGATTGTTTCTTCAGGGTTTTCATCAGGCTGGCGGGGTCTTCATCGGTCCAGTCCGTCAGCATCACCACGTAGTCACGCTGGTACGTGAAGGGTTCGGGCTCCCTGGGATCGATCACCAACGGGCCGTAGACCCCTTGCTGCTCCTGGAGCCCGGAGTGGCTGTGATACCAGTAGGTCCCATGCTGGTTGAGCTTGAATTGATAGACATACACCCCGCCCGGCTCGATCCCCTTGAAACTGAGGCCCGGCACACCATCCATGTTGGCCGGCAGGATAATCCCATGCCAGTGGATCGACGTCGGCTCTGCCAGGCGATTACGCACGCGCAGGGTCACGGTATCGCCTTCACGCCAGCGCAGCAGCGGGCCCGGCAAACTGCCATTGATGGTCAGCGCGGTGCGCACGTTGCCGGTGATATTGACCGGGGTCTGGCCGATAAACAGCTCAAACTCGCTGCCTGCCAATACGCCCGGCTGGCCTGGGCTGGCCAGGGCCCACACGGGCGGGCGCCACAGCCCTGCCCCACCCAGCAAGCCGACCGCTGCCAAGCCTTTGACGAAGGTTCGTCGAGAAGTGTTGGAGTGCATGCCGATTCCATTCCCGTCAATTGAATCACCGCAGAGTAGGGATCGGCGCCTGTCAGTTGGCTTAGCGATAGATTACAGATTTGACAGCTTCAGCCTGCTCGGGGCGCGATTGGACTGAACTTTCTGCTGGCCCGCAGCCTCAACCGGGTATCACCGCCATGGAGGTCCAAACCATGAAAACCCTGATGCAACTGACTGTTGCCGCTGCCCTGTGCAGCGCCCTGCCCGCCTGGGCCTGCACCCTGGAAGAGGCCACGGCCAAACGCGAACAACTGGCCCAGGAGGTCGCGACGCTCACCCAGCAAAACCCGACCAAGGCCAAGGAGATCAATGACGAGCTGCAAAAAATGGACCTGGACACCGAAAGTGCCAAGGTCCCCGACAAGTGCCAATTGATCAACGCCCGGCTCAAGGAACTCAAGGAAGCCGCCGCCAAGGCAAAAAACTGAAGGCATAAAAAAACCGGACAATGTCCGGTTTTTCAGTGCGCCAAGGATTACTCGGCAGCGGGGGCTTCTGGCTTGCGGCGCTTGAGCGGAGCCATGCCGTCCTTGCTGACCAACGACAGGTTGTCGGTCTTCGGCCGGTTGGCGATCTTGCGCTTGGTCGGCGACTTGGCGCCGGTTTTTTTCTTGTCGCCCTTGGCGTCGACCTTTTTCTTCTTAACGCCGACAGCCTTGCCCGACGCCTTGACCTTCTTCGGCCCGGTGTAGGTGCCTTTGACTTCCTTGATGGTGCGGCGCTCGAACGACTGCTTGAGGTAGCGCTCGATGCTCGACATCAGGTTCCAGTCGCCATGGCAGATCAGCGAGATGGCCAGGCCATCGTTGCCGGCACGCCCGGTACGGCCGATACGGTGCACGTATTCGTCGCCGCTGCGCGGCATGTCGAAGTTGATCACCAGGTCCAGGCCATCAACGTCCAGGCCGCGTGCGGCAACATCGGTAGCGACCAGGATCTTCACGCCACCGGCCTTGAGGCGGTCGATGGCCAGTTTGCGGTCTTTCTGGTCTTTTTCGCCGTGCAGCACGAACGCCTTGTATTCCTGGGCCACCAGGCGCCCGTAGATACGGTCGGCCGCAGCGCGGGTGTTGGTGAACACGATAGCCTTCTGATAGGTCTCGTTGGCCAACAGCCAGTTGAGGATCTGCTCTTTGTGCACGTTGTGGTCGGCGGTGACGATCTGCTGGCGCGTGGTCGCGTTCAGGTCGCTGACGTTGTTGACCTGCAAGTGCTCAGGGTTGTTCAGGACCTTGGCGACCATGTCGCGCAGGGTCGAACCGCCAGTGGTGGCGGAGAACAGCATGGTCTGCTGGCGATTGACGCATTCGGCGACCAGGCGCTGCACGTCGTCGGCAAAGCCCATGTCGAGCATGCGGTCGGCTTCGTCCAGCACCAGCACTTCGACTTCCTTGAGGTCCAGGTTGCCGGCGTTCAGTTGCTCGATCATCCGCCCAGGAGTGCCGATCAGGATATCCGGTACCTTGCGCAGCATCGCGGCCTGGACCTTGAAGTCTTCGCCGCCGGTAATGATGCCGGACTTGATGAAGGTGAACTGCGAGAAGCGCTCCACTTCCTTCAAGGTCTGCTGGGCCAGTTCGCGGGTCGGCAGCAGGATCAGGGTCTTGATGCTGACGCGTACCTTGGCCGGGCCGATCAAGCGGTTCAAGACCGGCAGGACGAAAGCGGCGGTCTTGCCACTCCCGGTTTGAGCCGTCACCCGCAGGTCACGCCCTTGGAGCGCGAGCGGGATGGCCGCTGCTTGCACAGGCGTAGGCTCGACAAATTTAAGCTCGGCCACGGCTTTGAGCAGGCGTTCGTGCAGGGCGAATTGGGAAAACACGGGTGCTACCTCGAAGAAATACAAAAAATCAGCTGCATAGGGTAACGGTTTCGGGCGCCCAGGCCGAGTTTCTTTACGCGAAGTGGGCCAATCAGATGGTTTTTTGTCAGGTGATTTGTCTGCCTGCACAACTTTACAGCACTTAAATGCTCTAATCGACCCGTCATGTCTTACAGAAGAATCGCGTTAAACCATGGATATCAAACAGCTCTGGCTCAACGTCCAAGACCTCTGGGGTGCCCTGGACCAACATCCGCTGCTGCATTCAAGCATCGCCCTGCTGGTGCTGCTGGTCGTGGCCCTGATCGTCGGACGGGTGGCACGCTACCTCATCCTGCACACCGTCAAACTGCTCGGGCGCCAGCCGGCGCTGCACTGGCTCAATGACCTGCGGCACAACAAAGTCTTCCATCGCCTGGCACAGATGACGCCGTCCCTGGTGATCCAGTTCGGCCTGCACCTGGTGCCGGAACTGAGCAAAAACGCCGCGCTGTTCATCGGCAATGTGGCGCTGGCGTTCACCATCCTGTTCCAGGTCCTGGCCATGAGCGCCCTGCTCAACGCCCTGCTGGATATCTACGCCCGCACCGAGCATGCCCGCACGCGCTCGATCAAGGGTTATGTGCAGTTGGCAAAGATGGTGCTGTTCGTGTTTGGCGCGATCATCATCGTCGCCACCCTGATCGACCGCTCGCCGTTGTTGCTGCTGTCAGGCCTGGGTGCGATGTCGGCGGTGATCCTGTTGGTCTACAAGGACACGCTGTTGTCGTTTGTCGCCAGCGTGCAGTTGACCAGCAACGACATGCTGCGGGTCGGCGACTGGATCGAAATGCCCCAGGTCGGCGCCGATGGCGATGTGGTGGACATCACCCTGCACACGGTCAAGGTGCAGAATTTCGACAAGACCATCGTCTCGATCCCCACCTGGCGCCTGATGTCCGAATCGTTCAAGAACTGGCGTGGCATGCAGGCTTCGGGTGGGCGGCGGATCAAGCGCAGCCTGTTTATCGACGCCGCGGGCGTGCGCTTCCTGAACGACGCTGAAGAAGTGCGGATGACCCAGGTCCACCTGCTGACCGACTACATCAGCCGCAAACAGGCGGAATTGAAAGCCTGGAACGAAGCCCAGGGCCACAGCGCACAACTGTCGGCCAACCGCCGGCGGATGACCAACCTGGGGACTTTCCGCGCCTATGCCCTGGCGTACCTCAAGAGCCATCCGGATATCCAGCCGAACATGACGTGCATGGTGCGCCAGATGCAGACCACCTCCCAGGGTGTGCCGCTGGAAATCTACTGCTTTACCCGCACCACGGCGTGGGGCGATTACGAGCGGATCCAGGGGGACATTTTTGACTACCTGCTGGCGGTATTGCCGGAGTTTGGCTTGAGCCTGTACCAGCAACCGAGTGGCAATGACCTGCGGGCCGGGGTGTTGCCGGCGGTGCTGGGCGCCAGTCATTTGCCGGTACCGGAGAAGGCCGCGCTCTAAGCTGCACCCTTGTGGGAGCGGGCTTGCTCGCTCCCACAACGTTCATCACCGGTTTGCAAGCCCCACAGCCGGGCGAGCACCCAACCGGCTGATCCACACCGCCGCCACAATCACCGCCCCGCCCAGGAACAACCGCCCCAACGGCTCATGCTGGTTCCAGATCAGCAGGTTCAGCAGCAACCCCACCGGCACATGCAGGTTGTTCATTACCGCCAGGGTGCCGCCATTGACCATGCACGCCCCCTTGTTCCACCAGTACAGGCCCAACGCCGTACTGACCAGGCCAAGAAACAGCAATACGCCCCACTGCAACGGTGCCTCAGGCAAGAAGTTGGCCTTGCCGAACAACAGAAACGCCGGCAACACCACCGCCAATGCCCCCAGGTAGAAGTAACCAAACCGCCGATAGTGCGGCAGGTCGCTTGGATGGCGTGCCACCAGGCGCCGGTACAACACTTGCCCTGCGGCGTAGGTGAAGTTGGCCAGTTGCAGCAGCAAGAAACCCATGAAGAAGTCCGGATTGATCTGGTCAAACCGGATCACCGCCGCCCCCGCTACTGCCACCAGGGCAGCCACCAATGCCCATGGATTGAAACGTCGGTTCAGTGCGTCTTCGATCAACGTCACATGCAGCGGCGTGAGAATGGTGAACAGCAACACCTCCGGCACCGTCAACACACGGAAGCTCAAATACAGGCACACATACGTCACACCGAACTGCAACGCGCCGATCAGCAGCATGCCGCGCATGAACGCAGGCTCCACCGAGCGCCAACGGGTCAGCGGGATAAACACCAGCCCGGCCAGCAGCACGCGTACCAGCACGGCGAAGTAGCTGTCGACATGACCGGCCAGGTATTCGCCGATCAAGCTGAAGGAAAACGCCTGGATCAGCGTGACAATCAGTAAATAGCCCATGTTCGCCTCATCTTTGAATGGGCGCGACATTAGCGTTTTTCACGGCCAGGCGAAACTCAGGGCAAAAAAAACCCGACCTCGCTAAAGCGGCAGTCGGGCAGGAGCACTCAGGAGCAACAAGTGCAAAGGGAGGTTCGATACGCGTACTTGAAGGGTTGCGTGGGGTTATAAAAACACCCCGCGATTATCTGGCGATTAACGCCTCAGGCGACCTGGGCCAACAGCGCCTTGGCATGGTTCAAGCCTTTTTCCTGGAAGTCGCCCCCCAGGTTCACCCCTTCGGCATGAATGAAGGTGACGTCATGGATGCCGACAAAACCCATGACCTGACGCAGGTAAGGTTCCTGATGGTCACTGCTCGCGCCGGTATGAATGCCACCGCGGGCGGTCAGTACAAAGGCGCGCTTGCCGGTCAGCAAGCCCTGGGGGCCGGTGGCGGTGTATTTGAAGGTCACACCGGCACGCAGGACATGGTCGAGCCAGGCCTTGAGGGTGCTGGGAATGGCAAAGTTGTACATCGGCGCGGCCATGACCAGCACGTCGGCGGCCAGCAGCTCATCAGTCAGCTCGTTGGAGCGCGCCAATGAAGCCTGCTCATCCGAGCTGCGCTGTTCGGCCGGTTTCATCCAGCCGCCCAACAGGTTGGCGTCCAGGTGCGGTACCGGGTTGACGGCCAGGTCGCGCACAGTGATCTGATCGGCCGGGTGGGCAGCCTGCCATTGGCTGATGAACTGTTGGGTCAGTTGGCGGGAAATAGAATCCTGCTGGCGGGCGCTGCTTTCGATGATCAGAACGTTGGACATGACTATGTAGGCTCCATCGGTAATTGCTGTAAGTCGATGAAGTGGAGGTTAAACAGAGCCAGTTCGATAAAAAAGCGTAAAAAACTGCTATAAACCATCTATAAAGTTGTTTATAAGCGGAGCATCACGATAGCCGTGCCCCCGCGCCTGGTTTATTTGGGTTCGCAGGTCAGCTTGATGCGCATCTTGATAATCGCGCGGCTGAACTTGACCGTGGTGTTGGTGCTTTTGCCAGCAGGGACCGTCACCTTGCGCACACGCGCCGGCTCCGGGCCGTTGGTAAACGCTACCGTACACGCGGCGTCGTTGGTGCCGTAGTTACTTAATTCGATGGAGCTGATCTCGCTATCAACGTCGGACGCGTTGTAATCGACGCTGACCCCCTTGATCGATTTCGAGACATCAATCGGGTAGGCAAACGCGCTCAACGGCAACAGTGCCAGCACCACACAACAGAATTTTCTCATTCGGCAGTCTCCAATAAGGACCGCCAGCTTAGGACAAGAGGAGCCCATCTTGAAAGCGCCCCGCGTGACCCTTGATCAATGGCGTACGTTGCAAGCCGTGGTCGACCATGGCGGCTTCGCCCAGGCGGCCGAAGTACTGCACCGCTCGCAATCCTCGGTGAGCTACACCGTGGCCCGCATGCAAGACCAACTGGGCGTGCCCCTGCTGCGTATCGACGGACGCAAGGCGGTCCTCACCGAAGCCGGCGAAGTGCTGCTGCGCCGCTCCCGGCAACTGGTGAAGAACGCCAGCCAACTGGAAGACCTGGCCCATCATATGGAACAAGGTTGGGAAGCCGAGGTGCGTCTGGTGGTCGATGCCGCCTACCCCAACGCCCGCCTGGTGCGCGCCCTCACCGCCTTTATGCCGCAAAGCCGTGGCTGCCGCGTGCGCCTGCGCGAAGAAGTGTTGTCCGGGGTCGAGGAACTGCTGATTGAAGGTGTGGCGGACCTGGCAATCAGCGGCTTCAGCATTCCCGGTTACCTGGGTACGGAAATGAGCGATGTCGAATTTGTCGCCGTGGCCCACCCCGAGCACCCGCTGCACCGGCTTAATCGCGAGTTAAGCTTCCAGGACCTGGAAAGCCAGATGCAAGTGGTGATCCGCGACTCCGGCCGCCAGCAACCGCGCGACGTCGGCTGGCTCGGTGCCGAACAGCGCTGGACCGTGGGCAGCCTGGCCACCGCCGCCACCTTTGTCGGCAGCGGCCTGGGGTTTGCCTGGCTGCCCCGCCACCTGATCGAGCGCGAGCTCAAGGAAGGCGTGCTCAAGCAACTGCCCCTGGAGCAAGGCGGCAGCCGGCACCCGACGTTCTATCTGTATTCGAACAAGGACAAGCCCCTGGGCCCGGCGACGCAGATTCTCGTCGAACTGCTGCGCACCTTTGATACCGCACCGCTGGACGCACCCTTTGCCGCCCCTCGGCAAGCCTGACACGGAGTTCACCCATGGCCTATTTCGAACATGAAGGTTGCACCCTGCATTACGAGGAATATGGCCACGGCGAGCCGCTGATCCTGATCCACGGCCTGGGCTCCAGTTGCCAGGATTGGGAACTGCAAATACCGGTATTGTCCCGGTATTACCGCCTGGTTGTGATGGATGTGCGCGGTCACGGCCGCTCCGACAAGCCCCGCGAGCGCTACAGCATCGCCGGCTTTACCGCCGACCTGGTGGCGCTGATCGAACACCTGCAACTGCCCGCCGCCCATGTGGTCGGCCTGTCGATGGGCGGGATGATTGCCTTTCAACTGGCGGTCGACCAACCGCAGATGCTCAAGAGCCTGTGCATCGTCAACAGCGCGCCCGAGGTCAAGGTGCGCAGTGCCGACGACTATTGGCAATGGGCCAAGCGTTGGAGCCTGGCACGCCTGCTCAGTTTGAACACCATCGGCAAGGCGCTCGGCGACCGGCTGTTTCCCAAACCCGGCCAGGCCGACCTGCGGCGCAAGATGGCTGAACGCTGGGCAAAAAACGACAAACGTGCTTACCTCGAAAGCTTCGATGCGATTGTGGGCTGGGGCGTGCAGGAACGACTTTCGCGAATCACCTGTCCAACCCTGGTCATCAGCGCCGACCACGACTACACCCCAGTGGCGCAGAAAGAAATCTATGTAAGACTGCTGCCTGATGCGCGGTTGGTGGTGATCGAGGATTCGCGCCACGCCACACCGCTGGACCAGCCCGAAACGTTCAATACAACCCTGCTCGACTTTCTCAAGACCGTTCCAACCACTACTCAGGATCACTGACCCATGCTGAAAAAAATCGCCCTCTTTGCCGGTTCTGTGCTGTTTGCTGCCAACCTGATGGCGGCTGACGCCAAGGCACCGCATGTCGTACTGGACACCAGCTTTGGCAAAATCGAAATCGAACTGGACCCGGTCAAGGCGCCGATCTCCAGCAAGAACTTCCTGGAGTACGTGAAGAGTGGTTTCTACACCAACACCATCTTCCACCGTGTGATTCCAGGCTTCATGGTCCAGGGCGGTGGTTTTACCCCGCAGATGGTCCAGAAAGACACCAAGGACCCGATCCGCAACGAAGCCAGCAACGGCCTGCATAACGTACGCGGCAGCCTGTCGATGGCCCGTACCTCCAACCCCAACTCGGCGACCAGCCAGTTCTTCATCAACGTGGCCGACAATGCCTTCCTTGATCCGGGCCGCGATGCTGGCTATGCAGTCTTCGCCAAGGTCGTCAGCGGCATGGACGTGGTAGACCAGATCGTCAACTCGCAGACCACCACCAAGCAAGGCATGCAAAACGTGCCCATCGACCCTGTGCTTATCAAGTCGGCCAAAATCATCGACTGATCGACAGGGAGTCTCGCGCGCCGCCCACAAGGCCGCGCGCGTATTTAACAAGGAGAGCCCGCCCGGCGGGCGTCAGACCCAATGCTCTATCGTCGCTTTGAACAACTGATCGATATTTTCCGCGACGCTCCCAGCGCGGCCCCTCCCGATAAAGTCCTGCCCTTCTACCTCTATTACCTGCGCCAGGTGTGGCCGTGCTTCGCCGCACTGCTGGTGGTGGGCCTGATCGGCGCGCTGATCGAAGTGGCGCTGTTCAGCTACCTGAGCCGCATCATCGACCTGGCCCAGGGCACGCCGCCGGCCAATTTCTTCCAGATCCACGCCACCGAACTGATCTGGATGGCCGTGGTGGCCCTGCTGCTGCGCCCGATCTTCGGTGCCTTGCACGACCTGCTCGTCCACCAGACCATCAGCCCTGGCATGACCAGCCTGATCCGCTGGCAGAACCATAGCTATGTGCTCAAGCAGAGCCTGAACTTCTTCCAGAACGATTTTGCCGGGCGCATTGCCCAGCGCATCATGCAGACCGGCAACTCATTGCGCGACTCGGCAGTGGCCGCCGTGGATGCCATCTGGCACGTGGCAATCTACGCCATCAGCTCACTGGTGCTGTTTGCCGAGGCCGACTGGCGCCTGATGATCCCGCTGGTCACCTGGATCGTCGCCTACAGCCTGGCGTTGCGCTACTTCGTGCCACGGGTCAAGGAGCGCTCGGTGATTTCCTCCGAAGCGCGCTCCAAGCTGATGGGCCGCATCGTCGATGGCTACACCAACATCACCACCTTGAAGCTGTTCGCCCACACCCAGTCCGAGCAGGAGTACGCCAAGGAAGCGATCATCGAACAAACCGAAAAAACCCAGTTGGCCAGCCGTGTGGTCACCAGCATGGACGTGGTCATCACCAGCATGAACGGCCTGTTGATCGTCACCACCACCGGCCTGGCCCTGTGGCTGTGGACCCAGTCGCTGATCTCGGTGGGCGCCATTGCCCTGGCCACTGGCCTGGTGATCCGCATCGTCAACATGTCCGGCTGGATCATGTGGGTGGTCAACGGTATTTTCGAGAATATCGGCATGGTCCAGGACGGCCTGAAAACCATCGCCCAGCCGCTGGCAGTGACCGACCGCGAAAACGCCCCGCGCCTGAGCGTGCCCCACGGCGAAGTGCGCTTTGAACAGGTGGATTTCCACTATGGCAAAAGCAGCGGCATCATCGGCGGCCTGAACCTGGTGATCAAACCGGGGGAAAAAATCGGCCTGATCGGCCCGTCCGGTGCCGGCAAGTCAACCCTGGTCAACCTGCTGCTGCGCCTCTATGACCTGCAAGGCGGACGCATCCTGATCGACGGCCAGAACATTGCCGAAGTGGCCCAGGAAAGCCTGCGCGAACGCATCGGCATGATTACCCAGGACACCTCGCTGCTGCACCGTTCGATCCGCGACAACCTGCTGTATGGCAAGCCCGACGCTACCGATCAGGAACTCTGGGACGCCATACGCAAGGCGCGCGCCGATGAATTTATCCCGCTGTTGTCGGACGCCGAGGGCCGTACCGGCCTGGATGCCCATGTCGGCGAGCGCGGGGTGAAACTGTCCGGCGGGCAACGCCAGCGCATCGCCATCGCCCGGGTCCTGCTCAAGGACGCTCCGATCCTGATCATGGACGAGGCCACCTCGGCCCTGGACTCGGAAGTGGAAGCGGCGATCCAGGAGAGCTTGGAAACCCTGATGCAAGGCAAGACGGTGATTGCCATCGCCCACCGCCTGTCCACGATTGCGCGAATGGACAGGTTGGTAGTCCTGGAAAAAGGCCAGATCGCCGAGAGTGGCAGCCATGCCCAGTTGCTGGCACACGGCGGGCTCTACTCGCGATTGTGGCAACACCAGACCGGAGGGTTCGTCGGCATCGACTGATTTGAGGCTACAGGCAACACCACCAATTCCGAACAAATCTGACAGTTTTCACCGTCTCACTGGTGTTACATCACAATCCTGCTGTACTGCAATCAGGGTCCAGGAGGACCCTGACATCAGACAGCAAGGAAGCATCACCGATCAGTTGATTTAGAAGGACGCATTCATGTCTCTGTTCAAACGTTCCGTTACAGAAGGGTTAGGTACGTTTTGGCTGGTGTTGGGTGGCTGCGGGAGTGCGGTTCTGGCCGCAGCGTTTCCCGATGTCGGAATCGGCCTGCTGGGTGTATCGCTGGCATTCGGGCTTACCGTGTTGACCATGGCGTTTGCCATTGGCCATATCAGTGGCTGTCACCTCAACCCGGCAGTCACCGTGGGCCTGGTGGTCGGCGGCCGGTTTCCGGCCAAAGAGATGCCAGCGTATATCGTCTCGCAAGTCATTGGTGGCGTGGTCGCAGCGGCCCTGCTGTACTTCATTGCCAGTGGCAAACCGGGTTTTGAACTGGCTTCTGGGCTGGCGTCCAATGGCTATGGTGAACATTCGCCGGGTGGGTATTCGATGGCGGCTGGGTTTGTCACTGAACTGGTGATGACCGCAATGTTCGTGCTGATCATCCTCGGCGCCACTGACCGTCGTGCACCGGCGGGCCTGGCACCCATCGCCATTGGCCTGGGGCTGACGCTGATCCACCTGATCTCCATCCCGGTCACCAACACCTCGGTCAACCCGGCCCGCAGCACGGGGCCTGCGCTGATTGTCGGCGGTTGGGCAATCCAGCAACTGTGGCTGTTCTGGCTGGCGCCGATCCTTGGCGCGGTGATCGGTGGCATCACCTATCGCTGGTTGGGTAAGGAAGAAAACGCCTGATCCAACAGTATTGACCCCCCCCTGTAGGAGCGAGCTTGCTCGCGAAGAACTCAAGTACACCGCGTTCATTCTGGATAAACGCGGCGCCCTCAGGTTCTTCGCGAGCAAGCTCGCTCCTACAGGGGAACAGGTTGAATTCCCTGAGCGTTATTCCTGCCGATACGGCAACGCCGCACGCGCTTCTTCGGCATACGCCAGAATCCCCACGCGCTCGCGCTCCAGGAAGTCTGCCACGGCGGTTTTCAAGCCAGGATGGCGCAAGTAATGCCAGGAACGGGTAATCACCGGTTCAAACCCACGAATCAACTTATGCTCGCCCTGGGCACCGGCATCGAAACGTTGCAGCCCATTGGCAATCGCGTAATCCATGCCTTGATAGAAACAGGTTTCGAAATGCAATCGGTCGAACTCGCCCAGGCAACCCCAATAGCGCCCATATAGGCTATCGCCACCGACCAGGCTGAACGCCATGGCCACCGGCCGCGTCCCTTGCTTGGCCAGCACCACCCGGATCGCCTGCGGCATGCGTTCGGCCAATAGGCTGAAAAACGCCCGGCTCAGGTACGGCGACTGCCGACGCACGGCATAGGTGTTGGCGTAACAGGCGTAGACAAAATCCCACTGAGCCTCGCTCAACTCATGGCCTTGCAGCCACTCGAACTCGATCCCCTGCCCCGCCACTTGCTCGCGCTCCTTGCGCATCTGTTTGCGCTTGCGCGAACTCAAGGCATCGAGGAAGTCCTGGAAATCGCGATAGCCCCGGTTCTGCCAATGAAACTGGCAACCCAGGCGCGCAAGCCAACCGGGTTGCTGGCCCAGCGCGGCATCGGCCATGGCGTCAGTGAAGTTGATATGGGCGCTGGAAAGCCCTTCGATCTCCAGGTAGCCGGGCAGGCTCTTGAGCAGCTCAAAGCCGTCCGCGCCACTGGCCACCAACAGGCGCGGCCCGCTGACCGGGCTGAAGGGCACTGCAGTCAGCAGCTTGGGGTAATAATCGATACCCGCGCGTTCACAAGCATCCGCCCAGCCATGGTCGAACACGTATTCGCCATAGGAGTGCCATTTGCGGTAGCTGGGCAGCGCCGCGACCAGCCGTTCACCCTCGTAATGCAGCAAGTGTTCCGGCTGCCAGCCAGAGTGCCGGCCAAGGCTGGCACTGTCCTCCAGTGCACTGAGGAACCCATGGCGCAGAAACGGCTGATCCTCGGGGACCAACGCGTTCCACTCATCAGGCGCTATCTCGGACAGGCTATTCAAACGTTTCAACGGCATGCCATTCCCCGACGGTAAACGCTCGCTCACGATATTCGGGCCATTCTGACAGAACCCGCTGCCTGCGCGGGGAGCAAAAAAAAACCCCGCCAATCGGCGGGGTGAAAAAGAGGATCGCGCTTTAACGGATGAAGAAAGAGCGCGTTGGTGCGGTATTACCGTTGCTTAGAACACGTACTGCACACGGCCGACGATCGAATCACCGCTGTCATCGCCATTGGCGTTGGTGATCTTGTCGGTGCTGACCTTGCTGTAGTTCAGGGACAGCTTGACTGCTTCGTTGGCGTACCAGTTCACACCCAGGGTGTTCACGTTGGCCTTGGCGTCGCCGGTTTCACGGGTAGCGCTGCTGACGACGATGTTCTTGTCATCAACCTTGATGTTGTCGTAGCGGTAGAACACTTCCCAGGCGCCGTATTGCTTGTTCTCGGGCTTGATCGCGTCGAACTTGCCGCCATCGAGCTTGTAGGCACGGGATTCGCCGGTCAGGGTGTACGCCAACTGGCCGTAGAAGCCGCTGGTTTTCACGTCCTGGTAGGCGTTGCTGTCAGCTTTCATCTTGCGGCTCAGGGCTTCAGCCTGTACCGAGAATGGACCGCTGGCGAAGGCAAATTCACCACCGAACACGGTATCGGTGTCGTAGGCGCCCACTGCTGTCAGGTTGCTGGCGTTAAGGCCCACACCGCCGCCGAAGGTAGCGCGGTTGCCGTTGGTACCGGCATCGTTACCACCGGTGGTAGCCACGCCACGAGCGCCAAGACGCGGGCGGATGCGGGAGTCGAAGGCCGCGTCGTTCAAGTCACGCGCCGCTACGTTCAAGCCGAAGTGCAGGACGTTGCCGCCTTTGTTCATCGGTGCCAGCACGATACGGCCGTTGAATTGCTTCACGCCCTTGCCGTCTTCGTCGTTGATGTCCTTGGAGGCCAGGCTGGCGGAGCCGTAGAACAGATCAGCCGCAGTGCCGCTGACCTGGATGCCCATGCCGTTTTCGTGGGTGTTGACCCAGTCTGCAACCTCGTAGGCCGAGTTACGCTCCATGGCGGTGATCCACTTGGAGCTGGTGGCTTTTTCCAGGCCGAAATCCGGGTCAAAACGACCGACGCGGATGGTTACCGGCTTGAAGCCCACGTAGGACATGGACGCTTCGTCGAAGTAACCGTCGTCGGAGTTACCCGAGTTGTGGGAGAAGTCGTAGTTGAGCTGGTATTTGAAATCCTTGTAGACGGTGCCACCCAGTTCCAGGAAGGCGCGACGGAAATAAGCGGCGTCGCCCGAGTCACCGTTCTTGGTGTAGAAGCCGTCAAATGTGCCGTAATCGGCTTGCAAGCGACCACCCAGCTTGAAGCTGAAGTTCTGGTCGGTAGTAGCAACCTCAAGGCCGCCCTTGGTTTTGACAACGATATCGGCGCCGTCAGTAGTGACAGTACCAGCGAAAGCCTGGGCGGTAACGGCCAGGGCCAGGGCGCTGGCCGCGAAACCGGCGAAGTGCTTACGGATCATCGAAGAATTCCCCTAATTGGTGGTCTTTAGCGTTGGAAAACACACGGGTTCTGGCCCGCTGGTGTTGGGAGGGGATCTTGGCGAGGGGATATTTCAGACAAGTTGCCAGAAGATAAATATTTTATTACAGGGGAACTTTCTTACAACCAGGAGACATAAGCGCAACGCCATGGCCGGCGCGGGTTTGAGCTGGAAAAGTACGAAAAATGCCAGGTGAAAAAAAGGTGAAAAAAACTTACAAACCTGCAATGTTTTCCACCCAAAAGCGTTTCAGGGACGCAAAAAAGCCCGCGACGGGGACATCGCAGGCTTGGGGTGCTACGGACAGCTCAGGGATCAGGAGTTGCGTTTAAGCTCCGCGGCCAGGCGTTCGGCCAACGCTTGGGCATCGCTCACTTCTGGCTCAGGCAAGATGCGCAACGTAGCCTGCATCAGACGCATCTGGCGGATGAAACGCCGGCAATTGGCACAGAACAACAAGTGATGGCGCATAAGCAGGCGCTCACGAAAGGTCAGTTGCCCATCGAGAAAATCGCTGGAGCGCGCCACTTGTTCTTTGCAGGTCAACATTCGCCGGTTTCCTCGAAATGCTCCACCGTAGCGAAGACTTTAAGCCGCGCCCGATGCAGCAGTACTCGCACATTGGAGAGCGAGATCTCCAGAAGATTACAAATTTCCTCCAACTCCAGTCCCTGACGCTCGCGTAACAGCAGCACGCTGCTTTGCAGCTCGGAAAGACTCAGCAACGTGTGCTCCAGGCACTCGCGCAGCTCGTTTTCGGTCAACAGTGCTTCGGGCGTGTCTTCATGCCAGGCGAACGGCGCGACCAGCCAATGACCGTCACCGGCAGCAAAGCGCTCATCACCAATGGTCCCGTGGGGCGACGGCAGGTCGTCCAGCAGCACCTCTCGCCGGTTCTGCTTGTAGCGCCCCTTGGCCGAATTGGCGGTGATGGTCAGCAGCCAGGTCTTGAGGCTGGAGCGCCCCTCAAACCTGGCAAGGCTGCGCACCACTGAGAGCCAGGCGTCCTGGACCACTTCGTCGGCATGGCGCTGGCCAACGATAGCGTAGGCCACCGCACGCATCGCACTCTGATAGGTGGTGACCAATTCCTTGTAGGCCCGCTGTTCGCCCTTGAGCAGGCGTTCAAGCAGGTGCGCGTCGTCGGCTGCTGCCATTCAGAACCTCATTGTGCAGGATATGACCGCAATTGCCTGTAGGCGCTAGTTCCTAGCGCTTGCGCAGGATCACGCTACCAATCGAATACCCGGCGCCAAACGAGCTGAGTACCGCCAGCGCGCCCTTGGGCAGGTCGTCCTGATAGGTGTGGAACGCGATCACCGAACCCGCCGAACTGGTGTTGGCGTAGGTGTCGAGGATCACCGGTGCCTCTTCGATCTCGGCCTCACGGCCCAGCAATTTCTTGACGATCAGGTGGTTCATGCTCAGGTTGGCCTGGTGCAGCCAGAAGCGCTTCACGTCCGTGATGCTCAACTGGTTTTCAACCAGGTGCTGGCCGATCAGCTCGGCAACCATCGGGCAGACATCACGGAAGACTTTGCGGCCTTCTTGCACGAAAAGCTTGTCTGGTGCGCCAATCCCCTCTTCCGCCGCGCGGTTGAGAAAGCCGAAATTATTGCGGATGGTATTGGAGAATTTGGTCAGCAACTTGGTGCTGACGATGTCGAACTGATACTCGGACGTGGCCAGGTCGGCGCGCTCCAGAATCACTGCCGTGGCCGCATCGCCAAAGATGAAATGGCTGTCACGGTCACGGAAGTTCAGGTGGCCGGTGCAAATCTCCGGGTTGACCATCAGGATCGCCCGGGCCTGGCCCAGTTGGATGCTGTTGCAGGCGTTTTGGATGCCGAAAGTGGCCGAAGAACAGGCCACGTTCATGTCAAAACCGAACCCCTGGATGCCCAGGGCTTCCTGGACTTCGATGGCGATGGCCGGATAGGCCCGTTGCAGGTTGGAGCAGGCAACGATCACCCCGTCGATATCGGCGGCCGTCTTGCCGGCACGCTGCAAGGCTTGCTCGGCGGCGCCCACGGCCATCTGGCAGAGGATCGACCACTCGTCATTGGAGCGCTCGGGCAAGCGTGGGGTCATGCGCTTGGGGTCCAGGATGCCTTCCTTGTCCATGACAAAGCGGCTCTTGATACCCGAAGCCTTTTCGATAAAGGCGGCGCTGGATTCGGTCAACGCCTGAACGTCACCCTGCTCGATGGCCACGGCGTTGTCGGCATTGAACTGTTGAACGTAAGCATTGAAAGACTGCACCAGCTCTTCGTTGGAGATGCTGTTGGCCGGGGTATACAGGCCTGTGCCGCTGATGACGACGTTATGCACGGTCGTTCCTCTAAATCTGTTCAGGCAGAAGGGATTGGTACCGTCGTACCAAACCGTAAGTCGTTCTAGTCCGCCGTGCGGACATCAAACGGGGAAACGCTTTGTCCCGGCGCGTCGAGGCTGATACAGCCAATCTAGACGATCCTGGCATTTATAGCGGCGAAGTTTGCCATAAACCGGGGGGTTTGGCGCCTGTCACGCGCACACCTGCCCCCGGTATTGCAGGTCAAGGCTCGACCTGGCTCCACTGTTTGCTCAAGCGCTTGTCGGAAATCGGTACCTTGGTGCCCAACTGCTGGGCAAACAACGACACCCGGTATTCCTCCAGCCACCAGCGGTAGAGTTCCAGCTGCGGGTCGCGCTTGCCTTCCTGGGTGTGTTTGTTCAGGCGTGTCTGGTACTGGCTCCACAGGCCACTCAACTCGCCGCTCCAGACCCGGTCCTTCTGCACCTGGCTGGGCAGTTTCTCCAGGCGCAGCTCAATGGCCTTGAGATAGCGCGGCAGTTCCTTGAACCACTGCGCCGGGGTTTCGCGCACAAAACCCGGGTACACCAGATTGCTCAGTTGCTGCTTGATATCGTTGAGTGCCACGGCCTGGGCCAGGTCGATCTTGCCCTTGAAACGCTTTTGCAGGCCATGCCACAGCTTCAATACTTCCAGGGTCAAGCGCGCCAGGCGTTCGGCATGTTCGGTCCAACTGCCGCGTTTGCGCTCGGCCAGGGCTGCCAGGCCCGCGCCATCCCTGGGCAGGCTGGCCTCGCCCTCCAGCACACAGGTGTCGAGACTGGCCAGCAGGATGTCTTCCACCAGGGCGTCGATACGTCCCAGCTCGCGGTACATCAGCCCCAGCTCGGTCAGACCCGGCAGTTTGCCGCGCAGGAATTTTGCCGGCTCGGCCAATTGCTGCATCAACAAACGCTGCAAGGCTCGTCGATGCTGGAACTCGGCTTCGGCAGCAGTAGAGAAACGTCCTTCCTTGACCGTACCGTTTTCCTCCACCAATGCCGGATACACCGTCATCGACAACCCGGCAATCTTCTGCTGGGTGGTCTCGGCCACGGCGGCGAAGACCTTGGCCTCCACCGGCTGCTGGCTTTTGGCGGTCTGCGGCACCGCCAGGGCGGCCTGGCTGGCTTCGACAAAACGTGCGGTCAGCGCTGCCAGGTCGCGGCCCTCACCGAGGAACTCGCCCTGGGCGTCAACCACTTCAAGGTTCATCTTCAGGTGGTTTTCCACCTGCTGCGCGGCTTCGCTCCAGGCTTCATCGCTGACCCGCGCCCCGGTCATGCGCAGCAGTTCGCGCCCCAGGGCCTGGGGCAGCGAGCCCTGGGCAAATTCGATACGTTGCAGCGCAGCCTTGACGAAATCCGGCACCGGCACGAAGTTCTTGCGCAGGGCCTTGGGCAGGTTGCGCACCAGGGCAATGCACTTGGCCTCGATCAGCCCGGGCACCAGCCATTCCAGGCGCTCGGCGGGCAAGGCCGGCAACAGCGGCGCCGGCACGCGCAAGGTCACGCCGTCGCGAGGGTGGTTGGGTTCAAAGTGATAACTCAAGGCCAGGGCCAGGTCACCCAGGTGCAATGTATCCGGATAATGCGCAGCGGTGACTTCACTGGCCTCACGGGCCAGCACGTCTTCTTCGCGCATGATCAGCAGTTGCGGGTCTTTCTGGCTGGTGATCTTGTACCAACTGTCAAACGTCGCCGTCTGGTGGATCTCCGCTGGCAGGCGTGCGTCATAGAAGGCGTACAGGGTTTCTTCGTCGGCCAGGATATCGCGGCGCCGGGCCTTGGCTTCCAGTTCGTCCAATTGCTCCAGCAACTGCTGATTGGCCACCAGGCACTTGGCCCGGGACTGGATCTCGCCACGCACCAGGCCTTCACGAATAAACAGCTCGCGCGACACCACCGGGTCCACCGGCCCGTAATGCACTGGCCGGCGCCCCACCACAATCAGGCCAAACAGAGTGATCTGTTCAAAGGCCACGACCTGGCCGCGCTTCTTTTCCCAATGGGGTTCGAAGTGGTTTTTCTTGATCAAATGCCCGGCCAGCGGTTCTATCCAGTCGGCATCGATCTTGGCCACCATGCGCGCATACAACTTGGTGGTTTCCACCAGCTCGGCAGTCATCAGCCACTGCGGGCGCTTCTTGCCGATCCCCGATGACGGGTGGATCCAGAAACGCCGCTGACGAGCACCGAGATAGTCGCCGTCTTCGGTTTTCTGGCCGATCTGGCTCAGCAGGCCGGACAGCACCGCCTTGTGCAGTTTCGGGAAATCCGCCGGTTCCTTGTTGACTGTCAACTGCATGTCGCGGCAGATCAGGCTCAACTGGCGATGGGAGTCGCGCCACTCGCGCAGGCGCAGGTAGTTGAGGAAGTTCTTGCGACACCAGTTGCGCAACGGGCTGGCGGTCAACTCCTGGCGCTGCTCTTCAAAGCCGCGCCACAGGTTGACCAGCCCGGCGAAGTCCGAGTCCGGATCCTTCCATTGCGCGTGGGCCTGGTCGGCGGCCTGCTGGCGCTCCGGCGGACGCTCGCGCGGGTCCTGGATCGACATGGCACTGGCGACAATCAACACTTCCTGCAAACTGCCGAGCTTGGCCGCCTCCAGCAACATGCGGCCCATGCGCGGGTCCACTGGCAGACGCGCCAGTTGCCGACCCAGGGGCGTCAGCTGGCTGTTGCGGTCCACTGCCGAGAGTTCTTGCAGCAAGTTGAAGCCATCGCTGATGGCCTTGCCATCCGGCGGCTCGATAAACGGGAAGTCGGTGATTTCGCCCAGGCGCAGGTGCAGCATCTGCAAGATCACTGCCGCCAGGTTGGTGCGCAGGATCTCCGGATCGGTAAATTCCGGGCGCCCGATAAAATCTTCTTCACTGTACAGGCGCACGCAAATGCCCGGCTCGACCCGGCCGCAACGGCCTTTACGCTGGTTGGCGCTGGCCTGGGAAATCGCCTCGATCGGCAGGCGCTGGACCTTGGCGCGGTAGCTGTAGCGGCTGATGCGTGCGGTACCGCTATCGATCACGTAGCGGATGCCCGGCACCGTCAGCGAGGTCTCCGCAACGTTGGTCGCCAGCACCACGCGCCGCCCCGGATGGGACTGGAAAATGCGCTGCTGTTCGGCCGGCGACAGGCGCGCGTACAACGGCAGGATTTCCGTGTGCTTGAGCTGGGCCTTGCGCAGCATGTCGGCGGCATCGCGGATCTCGCGCTCACCAGGCAGGAACACCAGCACATCACCCGGGCTCTTGCGCTCGCTGCGTTCAAAAGCGGCGATTTCATCGAGGGTGGCGAGGATCGCCTGGTCCACGGTCAAGTCGTCTTCGACGCGGTTACCTTCCTCGTCCTGCTCCAGGGTCAGCGGGCGGTACCAGGTTTCCACCGGGAACGTACGCCCCGAGACCTCGACAATCGGCGCATCGTCGAAGTGCTTGGAAAAGCGCTCCAGGTCGATGGTGGCCGACGTGATGATGACTTTCAGGTCCGGACGACGTGGCAGCAGGGTTTTCAGGTAACCCAGCAAAAAGTCGATGTTCAGGCTGCGTTCGTGGGCCTCGTCGACGATGATCGTGTCGTAGCGTTCGAGGTAGCGATCATTCTGGGTCTCGGCCAGCAGGATGCCGTCGGTCATCAGCTTGATCAGGGTGTTGGAATCGCTCTGGTCCTCGAACCGCACCTGATAGCCGACCAGCGCGCCCAAAGGCGTCGCCAGTTCTTCGGCAACCCGGCTCGCCACACTGCGTGCCGCAATACGCCGGGGCTGGGTATGGCCGATCAAGCCGTACTGGCCGCGACCGATTTCCAGGCAGATCTTCGGCAACTGCGTGGTTTTACCCGAGCCGGTCTCGCCCGCAATGATCAGCACCTGATGCTTTTGCAGTGCCGCCTTGATTTCGTCGCGCTTGGCGGCGATGGGCAGGCTGTCGTCATAGCGAATCTGCGGCACGCTGGCACCACGCGCCGTCACCTGGGCACAGGACGCCTGCATACGCACCACCCATTGCGCCAGCTTCTCCTCATCGGGCTTCTTGCGCAGCTCAAGCAACTGTCGACGCAAGCGGTGGCGGTCAGCGAGCATGGCGTGATCGAGGTTTTTCAGGAGTTGGTCGATAGCGGGCGCTTGGTCAGTCATCAGGTACTTTGGAGGTCGTCTATTAATGCACGGCCGGCAATTGTGGCAGAAAAGCAGTGGCTAGCGGCAAGCTTCAAGCGGCAAGTAAGAGCCGTTGCGCGTTTACTTGCCGCTTGAAGCTTGCCGCTTATAGCTGCTCCTTCCTGCGATACGGGAATACATCAATCACCTTCCCCGCCCGAATCGCCTCTTGCAGGCCTTTCCAGTAGTCGGCGTTGTACAACTCGCCATGCAACTCATCAAACAAGCGTCGCTGCCCGGCATCGGCGAACAGGAACGGTGGGAACTCTTCGGGGAACACGTCCAGCGGGCCGATGGAGTACCAGGGCTCGGAGGCCATTTCATCCTCCGGGGTGCGCGGGGCCGGGATATGGCGGAAGTTGGCCTCGGTCAGAAAGCAGATCTCGTCATAGTCGTAGAACACCACGCGACCATGGCGGGTGACGCCAAAGTTTTTCAGCAGCATGTCGCCGGGAAAGATATTGGCCGCCGCCAGTTGCTTGATCGCCAGGCCGTAGTCTTCCAGGGCTTCGCGTACCTGGGCTTCGTTGGCGTTCTCCAGGTAGAGGTTGAGCGGGGTCATGCGCCGTTCGGTCCAGCAGTGGCGAATCAATACTGTGTCGCCTTCCACCTCGACCGTGCCAGCGGCCACTTCCAGCAACTCGGCCAGACATTCGGGCTCGAACTTGCTCAAGGGGAAACGGAAGTCGGCGAACTCCTGGGTGTCGGCCATGCGCCCGACCCGGTCGACACTTTTGACCAGGCGGTACTTCTCGATCACCGTGGCACGGTTGACGTTTTTCGACGGCGAGAAACGGTCCTTGATGATCTTGAACACGGTGTTGAACCCGGGCAGGGTGAACACGCTCATGACCATCCCGCGCACGCCCGGCGCCATGATGAACTGGTCGTCGGTGCTGGCCAGGTGGTTGATCAGCGCACGATAGAACTCCGACTTGCCGTGCTTGTAGAAGCCAATGGAGGTGTACAGCTCGGCGATGTGCTTGCCCGGCAGGATGCGCTTGAGAAAGCCGATGAACTCCGCTGGCACCGGCACATCCACCATGAAATAGGAACGGGTGAACGAGAAGATGATCGACACATCGGCTTCGTCGGTGATCAACGCGTCGATGCGAATGCCCTGGCCTTCGCGGTGCAGCAGCGGGATGACCAGCGGCCATTGTTCATCGCGGGTATAGAGGCGGCCCACCAGGTACGCGCCCTTGTTGCGATAGAGCACCGAGGAAAACAGTTCGACGTTGAGGTCCGGGTCCTTGCACACCCAATCCGGCAGGTTCTCGCGCAACTGCGCTTCGAGGCGCTGCAGGTCAGCGGGCAGGTCGGCGTAGGGCTCGCTGAAGCGGTAGTCGCTGAAAATCTGCTCCAGCATGCCCGCCAGTTGGCCCTGGGGCTTGTAGGTGCGGGTTTGCGCGGCGCGGGCCCGGCGCAGGCTGGGGCGGGTGGTGTGGATGAACATGCAGCCGTCGCTGATCAGGTCATGACTGAACAGCCCGCAAAAAATCGAGTTGTACCAGGTCTCGGACAGTTCATCGTCAAACCGCAGGTCGATCAGGCTGATATAGGCGCTCTTTACCAGGGGCCAGGACTGGATATCCAGCAGCGCCTCCTCGTCAAAGGTTGCCCGCAGGCGCGTGGTGACTTCACCGACCTTCTCTTCATACAGGTTGATCCGCGCCGCCGAGGCGGTTTGCGCCTCTTGCCACTGGGCCTTTTCAAAACGCTCGCGAGCGCCGTCGGTGATCTGGCGAAAGTGCTCGCGGTAATCGTCGAAGCCATCAAGGATCATCTGTGCGATGGACTGCGCGGTGTCGATGGCAGGCGTTTGCTGCGGCATGTCGGAGACCTCTGCGGGCATTCGGAAGACCTGAGATTAGCCAGTGTGCGCAAACAGGAGAAGTACAATTTTTGCAGGACGATGTGCCACGGATAAGGGCGACTCAAACAATTGTCGCGTCTGGCGGCAGACCTCTATGGCCTGGTGACGCGCTTTACTCTGTAGGAACAAGTAAAAGATTGTGTCGGACAGGTCCCTGGGCAACACTCTCGCCCTGATTAAAAAGGAGCTGTCTGTGAGACCTGTCGACACCCTGTACCTGCTGGTACTGGCCGCCATCTGGGGCGCGAGTTTTCTGTTCATGCGCATTATCGCCCCCGAGATCGGCACGATCCCTACAGCATTCTTCCGCGTGTCAATTGCCGCCGCCGGCTTGCTGGTGATCCTGGCCATGCTGCGGGTGCGCTGGGACTTCCAGGGCAAATTCAAGACGGTCCTGCTGCTGGGGGTGATCAACTCGGGGATTCCCGCGACCATGTATTCGGTGGCGGCCCAGGTATTACCCGCAGGTTATTCAGCGATTTTCAACGCGACGACGCCGTTGATGGGCGTATTGATTGGCGGGCTGTTTTTCCATGAGCGGCTGACGCTGTCGAAGATTGCCGGGGTAGGCCTGGGCCTGTTCGGCGTGGGCATCCTCACGCGGGCCGGGCCGGTGGCCTTTGACCTGGAACTGCTGATGGGCGCCCTCGCCTGCCTGCTGGCAACCACCTGCTATGGCTTCGCCGGTTTCCTGGCGCGGCGCTGGCTGGATCAACAGGGTGGCCTGGACAGCCGTCTTTCGGCATTGGGCAGCATGCTCGGCGCCACCTTGTTTCTATTACCGTGGTTTGGCTGGAGCGCCCTCAGTCATCCGCCCGCCAGTTGGGGCGGCTGGAATGTGTGGTTGTCGCTGCTCGGTTTGGGGCTGCTGTGTACGGCATTTGCCTACATCCTGTACTTCCGCCTGCTGACGGCCATCGGGCCGGTCAAGTCGATGACCGTCACCTTCATGATTCCGCCGTTTGGGGTGTTGTGGGGGGCGTTGCTGCTGGATGAGCCGTTGTCCATGGCCCATCTGTATGGCGGGCTGTTGATCGCGGGGGCGCTGTGGCTGGTGCTACGCCCTGGGAAACTGATCAAAACCGCATAGGAGCCGGCTTGCCGACTCCTACGCGGGGTATCAGGCTTTACGGAAGACGAACACCAGACCGATGATGATCAACCCCATCCCCATCACACTCAGCAACGCCAGCCGATTACCAAAGATCAGGTAATCCATCACGGCGGTGACGGCCGGCACCAGGTAGAACAAACTGGTGACATTCACCAGGTTGCCCCGTGCAATCAGGCGGTACAGCAACAGCGTCGCCAACAGTGACACCACCAGCCCCATCCACAGAACCGGCAAGTAGAAGCCGCTGTTGTGCTCGAAATGAAAAGGCTGGAACGGCACAAACACCGCACACAACAACAAACCCGCCAGGTATTGCACCGGCAAGGTGCCCAGTGGGTTATCGGTGATGCGCTTTTGCATGATCGAGCCCAGGGTCATGCTCGCCAACGCCAGCAAGCCGAAAAGCATCCCGGCCAGGGACATGCCGGCCAGACCGATGCCCTGGTACACCACCATGATCAGGCCCGCCAACCCCAGCGCCAGGCCGAACATCCGGCGCCATGAACGCTGGCGTTCCATCAGCACCACGGTGAGGATCGGTTGCACGCCCATGATGGTTGCCATCACGCCGGGGGTAACCTTCAGGTCCAGGGCCAGCAGATAAAAAATCTGATAGGCGCCCAACAACACCAACCCGGTGGCCGCCGCATACCACAGCGGTTTACCCGGGCGTGGCAACTTGAGCCTGAGGACCGGCACCAGCACCACCAGACCCGCCAGGGCAATGGCAAAGCGGATCAGCAGGAAAGCAAAGGGTGACGCATGGGCCAGGCCCAGCTTGGAAAAAATCGCCCCGCTGCTCCACAGCAGGACAAACAGGCTCGTCGAGGCCGCCGCGGCCACGGATTGTTTCGAAAGAACAGACATGATGAACACCTGTAGTCAGGCAAAAAGCCAACTCAGCCAAGGCTGAAATTCAGTAGGTTCGGTACAGGCGGGCAACGGGCAACAGCGATCTGCTGATCAGCCCGAAATGCCAACACCCGGCGGTGATACGACTGCGTACACCGGCGTGCTACTGACAGGTGGGGGGTAATGACTGATCTGCGCAGGCTGCTGGCTCCCACACGGCACGACCGCAGCGTTGACCGCTGAATCGACTACCGCTATGCGTTGGGAAGCAGGCATGGGCTGATCTTTTTTGAAGGGATTTAAAGGTGTCGTGAAACACCTGGCGTCGACTATAACCAGCCGGTGACACGCTTTGCAATGGCTTTGCCAAAAGGCCAGTAAGGACAGGCGGCTGATCAGTACCTAGGCTCGAAAAACCCACCCATTATTACTCAAGAGCATCGATACCACGACCACACACCTTTCTCAGGTATCAACTAAACAGATCCAAAACTAGGAACATTGCCAACGCAACACTTGCCCGGCTGCCGCCATCCACAAGGCAAACCAAGCACACAGGCATCGACCTACAGGGAGTCAGGCTCGAAGCCATCGATACGGCAGCACTGAACGCTTATCACACTTGGGAATCCAGCCACTTTTCATGGGATGACGTCGTACAGTGGAAAGCGAAAGAGCTGATGTATTTCGACTTAGCGATCTGGTTGGATCTTGAACTCTGCGGGTTGTGTTTCGCTAACCCGAACCACAGCCGTATGCGGATGCGAGTTGTACGACTGGAAGCAACGCCAGGAGGCACACATTCATTACGCGGGTACATCGCCCCTCTCGCGTTAATGGCCGTTGAACACTACGCGCAGATAGTCGGCAGCAAGACCATTGAAATACAGGAACCGATGCAGGGAGCGGTCCCTACCTACGAAAAGCTCGGTTTTGCATTCGATGCGTCGGGCAGGCTTGCAAAGGACATAACCTGAACCTAGCATCATGCAAATCGCTCAATTAATGATCACTTTGGAGACACCATGAAAGGTCTCATCAAAACCAAATCAGGCAAGAGCAAAAAAGCACACCGTGCCCCTGACCGGAACAACGGGCGACCTGCTGAAGTTGACCCGCGCATTATCCAGGCGCTACTTGAGGGCGTTGACGAGCCGCAAGGCGTGCTGGCAGGACGCATGTAATCCGGCACATAAAAAAACGCTCTGATAAAGAGCGTTTTTTTATTTCGGATGCCAGTATCAGCCAAACAACCAATAACCCAGCGCCACCAACACCACCACTGCCAGCACCGGCCGCATGACGCGATAGGCTTTGGGGTGCTTGCGCTTCCACTGCTTGACCACACCACTGAAACGATCGCTGAAGCCCTTGCTCCAGGCATAGGCCTGGTTGATCCCGCCCACACGCTCGTCATCCAGGTTCTGTGGTGCGGTTGCGCGGCCCAACTGGGCACTGACCCAACGGTTGATACGAGTCATCAACCGGTTGCTCAAAGGCCGCTCGATGTCACAGAACAGAATCACCCGGGTTTTCTCGGTTTCGTTCTTCACCCAGTGCACGTAGGTTTCGTCGAACATCACATCTTCACCATCGCGCCAGGCATAGATCTGGCCATCGACGAAAATGCGGCAGTCGTCGGAGTTGGGTGTCGACAACCCCAGGTGATAACGCAGGGACCCGGCAAACGGGTCGCGATGCGGGTTAAGGTGGCTGCCACCCGGCAACAGCGCAAACATAGCGCCCTTGACGTTGGGGATACTGCTGACCAGGGCCACGGTTTTCGGGCACAGCAACTCAGCCGATGGCAGCGGTTTGTCGTACCACTTGAGGTAGAAGCGCTTCCAGCCCTTCTTGAAGAACGAGCCAAAACCGGCGTCGTTGTTCTTCTCGGCGGCGCGGATATAGCCTTCGTCAAACAGATGCATGGCCTCGTCGCGGATCACTTCCCAGTTGTCCTTGAGCACATCCAGTTCCGGGAACTTGCTGCGGTCCAGGTAAGGCTTGGACGGCACGCCCGAGAAGATGTACATCAAGGCGTTATACGGGGCGAACAGCGCCGAATGGTTGACGAACTGGCGCAGCACCGGCAAACGCGCCTTGCCGCGCAGATGCACGTAAAGCGTACTGCCGATAAACAGCAGCAGCACCGACAGCTTGGCGGCCAAAGAAAAGGTCATGCAGCAACTCCTGGAAATAGCCTCCCGGCAGCGGGAAACCAGACATAGCAGCCGGCCATGATAAACATTCCAGGCCGGAGGAAAAACCCGCGATAGACAACAATCCGTTTTAAGGGGGGCGCGGCGAGTAATCAATTATGCATAAGGGGCTTAAAAACGGGCTGATTTGGATCAACCCGTTTTCTGTAGGAGCGAGCGTGTTTGCAAGGGGCATTCAGGCGAAGAATGAAAACGGTACGCGTGCCTTCTGATTAGACGCGGCGCCCTCAGGGTCTTCGCGAGCAAGCTCGCGCCTACAGGGTCAGGCCTGGGTTTCCTGATCGGTGAACAGATCGCTGAAGAGCATGCTCGACAGGTAACGCTCTCCGGAGTCCGGCAGGATCACCACGATGGTCTTGCCCTGCATTTCCGGTGTCTCGGCCAGGCGCACCGCTACTGCCATCGCCGCACCACAGGAAATCCCGCACAGGATGCCTTCTTCCTGCATCAACCGCAGGGCCATGGCCTTGGATTCATCGTCACTGACCAACTCCACCCGGTCGACCATCGACAGATCGAGGTTCTTCGGCACAAAACCCGCACCAATGCCCTGGATTTTGTGGGGGCTGGGCTTGATTTCCTCACCGGCCAGCGCCTGGGTAATCACCGGCGAGCTGATCGGCTCCACCGCCACCGAGAGGATCGGCTTGCCCGCCGTGTTCTTGATATAGCGCGAAACACCTGTGATGGTCCCCCCCGTGCCGACACCTGCTACCAGCACATCCACAGCGCCATCGGTGTCATTCCAGATTTCCGGGCCGGTGGTTTTTTCATGGATGGCCGGGTTGGCCGGGTTGTCGAACTGGGCCGGCATAAAGTAGGTCGCCGGGTCGCTGGCAAGGATTTCGCCGGCTTTCTCGATGGCGCCTTTCATGCCCTTGGCCGGCTCGGTCAGCACCAGTTCGGCCCCCAGTGCCTTGAGCACCTTGCGCCGTTCGATGCTCATGGACGCCGGCATGGTCAGCAGCAACTTGTAGCCACGGGCAGCGGCAACAAAGGCCAGGCCAATCCCGGTGTTGCCCGAAGTCGGCTCGACGATGGTCATGCCCGGCTTGAGTCGGCCGCTGCTTTCCGCGTCCCAGATCATGTTCGCGCCAATCCGGCATTTCACCGAATACCCAGGGTTACGCCCTTCGATCTTGGCCAGGATGGTCACGCCACGCGGCGCGATACGGTTGATCTGAACCAGGGGCGTGTTACCGATGGAGTGCGCGTTGTCTGCAAAAATGCGGCTCATGGCGGGGTCCTTTAGGCGGTGTTCAAGAAGGCAACAAGGGTATGCCTCGTACTCCAAGGCGTCCAGTCGAGGAACGTTGCCGGCTCCTGCGCAGTCAACCGCCTATACACTGGGAAGAAAAACCAATGCCGATTAACCCTGGCGTGACTGGTCATTCAGAGACTGAATAACCCGTCTGCGTTCACAGTCGCCGGGGCTGCGCGGTATAGTCGCAGCCATGCTGACTACCGGCGTCACGTTCGAGGATTGATAGATGAAGTTCGAAGGCACCCAGGCCTACGTTGCCACCGATGACCTGAAACTGGCCGTCAACGCCGCCATCACGCTGGAGCGCCCGCTGCTGGTCAAGGGCGAGCCGGGCACCGGCAAGACCATGCTCGCCGAGCAACTGGCCGAATCGTTCGGCGCACGCTTGATCACCTGGCACATCAAGTCCACCACCAAGGCGCATCAAGGCCTGTATGAATACGATGCGGTCAGCCGCCTGCGCGACTCGCAGTTGGGCGTGGACAAGGTCCATGACGTGCGCAACTACCTGAAGAAGGGCAAGCTGTGGGAGGCTTTCGAGTCCGAGGAGCGGGTGATCCTGCTGATCGACGAGATCGACAAGGCCGATATCGAGTTCCCCAACGACCTGTTGCAAGAACTCGACAAGATGGAGTTCTACGTCTACGAAATCGACGAGACCATCAAGGCCAAGAAACGCCCGATCATCATCATTACCTCCAACAACGAGAAAGAGCTGCCGGATGCGTTCCTGCGTCGCTGCTTCTTCCACTACATCGCCTTCCCCGACCGCACCACCCTGCAGAAAATCGTCGACGTGCATTACCCGGACATCAAGAAAGACCTGGTCAGCGAAGCGCTGGACGTGTTCTTCGACGTGCGCAAGGTGCCGGGCCTGAAGAAAAAACCCTCCACCTCCGAACTGGTGGACTGGCTCAAGCTGCTGATGGCCGACAATATCGGCGAAGCAGTGCTGCGCGAGCGTGATCCGACCAAGGCCATCCCGCCACTGGCCGGCGCCCTGGTGAAAAACGAGCAGGATGTGCAACTGCTTGAACGCCTGGCGTTCATGAGCCGTCGCGGCACTCGATAAGGGCTTCTGCCATGTTGCTCAACCTGTTCAATGAAATGCGTGCAGCCAAGGTACCGGTTTCGGTGCGTGAACTGCTGGACCTGATCAACGCCCTGAAACAGCGGGTGACCTTCGCCGACATGGACGAGTTTTACTACTTGTCCCGGGCGATCCTGGTGAAGGACGAGCGTCATTTCGACAAGTTCGACCGAGCCTTCGGCGCCTACTTCAATGGCCTGGAAAAACTCGACGATCACTTGCAGGCCCTGATTCCCGAAGACTGGCTGCGCAAGGAGTTCGAACGCTCACTGAGCGCTGAAGAACGCGCGCAGATCCAGTCCCTGGGCGGCCTGGACAAGCTGATCGAAGAGTTCAAGAAACGCCTGGAAGAACAAAAGGAACGCCACGCCGGCGGCAACAAGTGGATCGGCACCGGCGGCACCAGCCCGTTCGGTTCCGGCGGTTTCAACCCCGAGGGCATCCGCGTGGGCGATGCCGGCCAGCGCCAGGGCAAGGCGGTCAAGGTCTGGGACCAGCGCGAGTACAAGAACCTCGATGATTCGGTGGAGCTGGGCACACGCAATATCAAGGTCGCGCTGCGCCGCTTGCGCAAATTCGCGCGCCAGGGTGCGGCCGAAGAGTTGGATATCGACGGCACCATCGACCACACCGCCCGCGATGCCGGCCTGCTGAATATCCAGATGCGTCCGGAACGGCGCAACACGGTCAAGTTGCTGTTGCTGTTCGACATCGGCGGCTCGATGGATGCCCATGTGAAGATCTGCGAGGAACTGTTCTCGGCCTGCAAGACCGAGTTCAAGCACCTGGAGTACTTCTACTTCCACAACTTCATTTATGAATCGGTGTGGAAGAACAACATGCGCCGCACCTCCGAGCGCACCTCGACCCAGGATTTGCTGCACAAGTATGGCGCCGACTACAAGGTGATCTTCATCGGCGACGCGGCCATGGCCCCCTACGAAATCACCCAGGCCGGGGGCAGCGTGGAGCACTGGAACGAGGAGCCGGGGTATGTATGGATGCAGCGGTTCATGGAGAAGTACAAGAAGCTGATCTGGATTAACCCGTACCCGAAAGATACCTGGGGCTATACCTCGTCGACCAATATCGTGCGCGATTTGATCGAGGACCAGATGTATCCGCTGACCTTGCGGGGGCTTGAAGAGGGGATGCGTTTTCTCTCTAAATAGGCGGTGAATTCACTGACGCTATCGCAGGCAAGCCAGCTCCCACATGGAATGCATTCACATACTTTACTGTGTGAGCGCAGTTTAAATGTGGGAGCTGGCTTGCCTGCGATGCCTTTAGCGGTTCGTAAATCGCTGCAAATAGCTCAGATGCTCACGGTGCGCCGTCTCTTGCATCACCGGCGCCAACCGCACCTTCTCCCCCGGCAGGCATTGCGCCATGCGCGCCAATGACAACGGCGTCAACGCGCCCAATCGCGGGTAGCCGCCGATGGTCTGCCGGTCATTAAGCAAGACAATCGGCTGCCCATCGGGCGGCACCTGAATCGCGCCCAAGGGAATGCCTTCAGAGATCAACGACGGCCCCTGATACTGCAACGGTGTGCCCAGCAAGCGCATACCCATGCGGTCGGCACGGCTGTCCAGGGTCCATTCGGTATTGAACACATCGAACAGACTCTGGCCACTGAACTGGCCGATCTGTGCGCCAAGGATCACCTCCAGGGACGCCGCTGTGGGCAACCGCTCAACAGGCAACTCCCGTAAATGAGTGCCCGTGCCGGAATACACCAGGGATGCGCCTTCAGCCAGGGCGCGGCCAAAACCATCCAGCCCGCCCAAAGCTTCACGTGCGACGCTGGCACAACTGCCCAGCACCTTGGGTGCATCAAAACCACCTGGCGCCGCCAGGTAAGCCCGCGCTCCACTGTGGGGTTGGGTGAAACGCAAACGCTGGCCTTTTTGCAGAATGAAACTACGCCCAGGGCTGATGGCACGCTCATCGATGTACGCCCCCAGGTCAGCACCGGCCAGGGCCAGCACGCAATAGTCCTCGGCCAGTACGGTAAAACCGCCCAAGGTGATTTCCACCACCGGCACATCCAATGGATTGCCCAGCAGCCAATTGGCCCAGGACATCGACACCCAATCCAGCGCGCCACCCTGGGTCACGCCCAGATGCCGCACACCAAAGCGCCCGGCATCCTGCAACAGGCATAACGCGGTGCTGGCCTCGATCAACAAGCGGCTCATGCCTGGGCCTCCAAGGGCGTGTCATCGCCACCCAGGTTGATAAATTCAGCACGTCCAATGGCTTCGAAACGCACGCTGTCGCCCGGCTGCACCAAGCTGTAGCCATCGCGCTCACGGTCGAACAATTTGGCCGGGGTGCGGCCAATCAGGTTCCAGCCGCCAGGGGATTCCACCGGATAGGCTGCGGTCTGCCGCTCGGCGATGCCGACACTGCCTGGCGCCACCCGTTTGCGCGGGGTGCCTAGACGTGGCGCGGCAAGCTGTTCTTCCACCAGCCCCATAAAGGCAAAACCCGGGGCAAACCCGAGGGCGAAGACCTGGTATTGATGCTGGCTGTGGCGGCGGATCACCTCGTTGACCTCAAGCCCGCTACGCCGTGCGAGCAAGGCCAGTTCAGGGCCGACGCTCAGGTCGTACCACACCGGCAATACATGACACTGCCCACTACCCTGGGCCTGTGGCTGCAAGTCCGTCAGAGCCTGATCGATCAATTCACGGGCCTGTGTCGGACTCAACGCCAGCAGGTCGTAATGCACCATCAGGGTCGTGTAGGACGGCACCAAATCCACCAGCGCTGCGCCAAACCCTTCACGCAACCGACGCGTAGCGGCGAGCATCCAGGGCATGTTGTCTTCAGCGATCACCTCAAACAGGCGCACCATCAAACAATCGATGGCCACTACTTCAATCCGTGGCTTCATTGTGGCCTCAACGCCTGGCGAATACGCTGCACCGCCGCCACCGAGCTGGCGTTATCGCCATGCACGCAAAGGGTGTTGGCCTGCAACAGCAGCGGGCTGCCATCGCTGGCGACCAGGGTTTCGCCACGGGCAATGGTCAGGGCTTGCTGGAGGATGACCTGCGCATCGTGATGCACAGCTCCAGGCAACTGGCGCGAGACCAGATGCCCGGCATTGTCGTAGGCACGGTCGGCAAAGGCTTCGAACCACAGGGTCACGCCGTACTCATCACCCAGGGCCTGGGCAGCACGATTGTCACGGGTGGCCATCAGCATCAACGGCAGGCTGGCGTCGTACGCTGCCACGGCCTGGATCACCGCGCGCAATTGCGCAGGCTTGGCCATCATGTCGTTGTACATCGCGCCATGGGGTTTGACGTAGCTGACACGACCGCCCTGGGCCCGGCAAATACCGTCGAGGGCACCGATCTGGTAATGCAGCAGGTCCTGGAGTTCCTGGGGCGCATACGCCATGGAGCGGCGGCCAAAGCCTGCCAGGTCCTGATAGGCCGGGTGCGCACCGATTTGCACGCCATGCTGCAGTGCCAGGGCGACAGTCTTGCGCATGATGCTCGGATCGCCAGCATGGAAACCGCAGGCAATATTGGCGCAATCAATGAATGGCATGACTTCGGCATCCAGACCCATGGTCCAGGCGCCAAAGCTTTCGCCGATGTCGCAATTCAGTAGCAGGCGGCTCACGGTGAGGACTCCTGTAGGCTTTATTTTTTTGTAGTGTGGGATCTTTTACCAAGATCCCGCAATGATGTTGTCCTGAGCCCCGACGACGCTTATCGTGAGACAGCCCGATTTTTGGCGCGCAGCCCCTGTTGCGTCCAACTAATAAAAACCGATCCATGCATAAGAAAAAGTTGATCCCATGAATTTGAAGTTCCTCGAAACCTTCGTCTGGGTGGCCCGGCTCAAGAGCTTCCGGCTGACGGCAGAGAAGCTGTTCACCACCCAGGCCTCGATCTCCAGCCGCATTGCGGTGCTGGAAAGCGAGCTGGGGGTGAAGCTGTTCCTGCGTGACTCACGAGGTGTGAGCCTGACCCCGGACGGGGTGAAGGTGCTCGATTATGCCGAGCAGATGATGGTCACCATGCAGGGGCTCAAGCAGTCGCTGGAAACCACCAGCAGTAAGGTCGGACGGATCCGTATCGGCGCGATGGACACCGTGATCCACACCTGGCTCAGCCCGCTGGTGACCGAGTTGATGGACCATTTTCCGCTGGTGGAAATCGAACTGGTGGCCGATACCGCGCTGAACCTCTGCGATCAGTTGCAAAAAGGCTTTCTCGACCTGATCCTGCAAACCGACCTGCTGCGCCAGGAATCAGTGCGCAGCCTGGATCTGGCCAGCCACCCCATGGGCTGGATCGTCGCCAGCCATTCGATCTACAACCGTGACTACGCCTCCCTCGCCGAGCTGGCCCAGGAACGGATCATCACCTACTCGAAAAACTCTCATCCACACCAGGACGTATTGAGCCTGATGCAGGCCCATGGCGTAGCGGCACCGCGCATGAACTGTGTGAACTCGGTGTCGGCCATCACTCGCTTGCTGCGCGATGGTTTCGGTATTGGCGCGTTGCCACCGGTGCTGGTCAGCGAGGAATTGGCGCGCGGCGAGTTGATAGTGCTTCCCATGGCGCAGCGTTTGCCGAACCTGCAGGTGGTGGTGTCGTGGCGGGTGGGAGTGGAGTTGGTGGAGGAGATGGTTGCGTTGTGCCAGAGCGTCGTGGCGCGATATGCCGAGGAAGTGGGTGAAGAGCGCATGGTGCTCAGTCAACCACTCTCACTGAAGAAACCCGATTAAACCTGTGGGAGCGGGCTTGCTCGCGATAGCGGTGGATCAGTCAATGTATCCGGCGACTGAAATACCGCTATCGCTGGCAAGCCAGCTCCTACACAAGCCCAGCTCCACAGTTGGATTTTCGGCGTACTTAAAGGCCCTTGAGGTCCCGCTCTTCAATCGGCCGGCTCTGGCGCAAACGCTTGCCGCCCAGCACCACCCAGTCGATCAGGCGGAACAGGCATTCCAGGCCGAACGACAACAGCATCGCCCCGCCCAGGCCCCAGCCCATGGCTTCGGGGGTCAGGAGGATCTGGTAGCTGTAGCCATTCCAGGTCTCCTTGCGGATATCCGGGTCGGCGGCCACCGCCACCTGCAAGGCGCGGATGTACCACGGCCCCTGCATGGCCTGGAACTGCTTGTCCAATGCCACCTGGCGATCGAGCAAGCTGCCGAGGCTGTTGGCATCGCTGCGGAACACCGGATCCTCGCTGGCACGGTAATGCGCCACCAGGGCCTGTAAGTCGCCATTGAAGAACTGCTGAGCGGTGCTTTCAAAACCGCGCAGGCCGGTCTGGGCTTCGATCAAATGGGCTTCGACGCGCTTGGCGTAGTCGTTGATGAACCCCGGGACTTGCACCCCGACCAACAAGCCGATGGCAAACAACACCAGTCGCAGATAGCTGAGCAACATAGTCGACGTCCTTATTCGGTTGTGCCCTGGCTGACGCATTCGCCGCGCCGCCACAGGCTCCACTGGCCGGGCTCGTAGCGGGTCCAGGTCTCGTTTTCGGTCAAGGGTTCGGTGGCAATCACCGTCACCACATCGTTGGGAGTCGTTTCAGCCTGAAAATCGACGATCACGTCGACATCTTTCAGGCGCGCGGGGCCAAAAGGCGCACGACGGGTAATCTGTGCCAGTTTGGTCGAGCAGTAGCAAAACAGCCAATCACCATCACTGAGCAGGCAGTTGAACACGCCCTTGCTGCGGTATTCGGCACAGGCGGCGATCAGGTCAGGCAGCACCTGTTCGATATCCACCGGCTCGGGAAACGCCTCGCGGATACGGTTGAGCAGGTCGCAGAATGCCGCTTCGCTGTCGGTATCCCCCACCGGGCGGTAGAACGTGGCCTGGGGCGTGAAGTCTGCCAATTGGCCGTTATGCGCGAAACACCAGTTGCGCCCCCACAGCTCACGCACGAACGGATGGGTATTGGACAGGCTCACCTTGCCCACGTTGGCCTGGCGGATATGGCCAATCACCACTTCACTCTTGATCGGATAACGCTGCACCAGCAGCGCGACTTCCGACTCACTGCTGGCGGCCGGGTCCTGGAACAGCCGCAGGCCACGGCCCTCGTAGAAGGCAATGCCCCAGCCATCGCGATGCGGACCGGTGCGCCCACCACGCTGCATCAGCCCGGTGAAGCTGAACACGATATCGGTCGGTACGTTGGCACTCATGCCCAATAATTCACACATGCCAGGACTCTCGATGCAGGGCAGACAACGTTAAAGGCGCGGTTCGACCCGCATGCCACCGACAGGGGCCGGCGGACGGCCATAGGGCTCGTCGTCCTCAGGCTCGGCCGCGACCGCTGCCGCAGCGGCGGCCTTCTCTTCGCGACGGGCCTTGGCAGCACGCTCGATGGGCCAGCGAATCAGCACAAAGACCAGGTACAGGCCAAAGGCGATCATCGCGTACATGAGCAAATCGGAAATCGCCCGCCAGGCGTTATTACCCACTTTGAGCAGCAGATCCAGGGCGGTGATGGCCACGGCAGGGGCAAACTGCTCCTTGACCGGATCGACAATGGTCGGGCTCAACAGCAGCACCGCCATCAGCAACCGCAGCGGTTCGCGCAGCCAGCGCCAGATCCAGCGGGTCAGGCGAAACCACACCAACAGGCAGCCCAAAGCGGCGAAGGCGTAGAGGCCCCAAGCGGTCAGATAGTCGTTCTCGGTCATGGTGTCCATGGCAAGGTAGGCAAACAGGCCCGTATGATAACGGCTTTTCCGTGCCACGGCTGCAATGCCGTCGGCCCACTGCCAGACAGAGAGTGATCCATGCCTCCATCGACCCACATCACTGCTGCCCCGATTGCCCGCAGCGCCCCAGGCCAGGACCCGTATGCCTGGTTGCAGGAACGCGACAGCAGCGAGGTGCTCGACTACCTCAAGGCCGAAAACGCCTGGCAGGAGGCGCAGCTTGAAGATCAAAAAGAGCTGCGCGAAACTCTGTTTCAAGAGATTAAGGGGCGCATCCTCGAAACCGACCTTTCACTGCCCTCGCCCTGGGGGCCATACCTGTATTACACGCGCACCACCGCCGGTGACGAATACGCACGCCATTACCGCTGCCCACGCCCGGCCGATGACAGCCAGCAGATCGATGAACACGCCGAAGAACTGCTGCTGGACCCCAACGTCCTGGCCAATGGCGGCTTTTTCTCCCTTGGCGCCTTCAGCATCAGCCCGGACCACAAGCGCCTAGCCTACAGCCTGGACACCAACGGCGAAGAGATCTACACCCTGTACGTGAAGGAATTGTCTTCGGGCAAGGTCAGCGAACTGGCCTTCGAAGACTGCGACGGCAGCATGACCTGGGCCAACGACAGCCTGACGCTGTTTTTCGGCGAGCTGGACGAGACTCATCGCCCACACAAGCTGTATCGCTATCACCTGGACGGTACCACTGCCGAAGAAGTGTTCCACGAGCCCGACGGACGTTTCTTCCTGCATTGCTACCGCTCAAGCTCCGAACGCCAATTGCTGCTGTCCCTGGGCAGCAAGACCACCAGTGAAATCTGGGCCCTGGACGCCGAGCAGCCGCAACAGGCGTTTGCCTGCCTGGCGCCACGGGTTGAAGGTCATGAGTACGATGTCGACCACGGCAAGCTGAATGAACAGTGGACCTGGTTTATCCGCAGCAACCGCGACGGCATCAACTTTGCGCTGTTCCAGGCGGCTGACAACACCGGCGTGCCCAGCGAAGACCAGTGGCAAAACCTGATCGCCCACGATAACGCGGTGATGCTTGATGGCGTGACCCTCAACGCCCGGGCCATGACCCTGAGCCTGCGTATCGGCGGCCTGCCGGTGATCGACGTGCACCCACAAGGCCTGCCGAGCTATCGTGTGGAACTGCCAGACACGGCCTACAGCCTGTACGTGCAAAACAGCCTGGAATTCGACAGCGACAAGATCCGCCTGCGCTATGAAGCGCTGAATCGCCCGGCCCAGGTTCGCCAGTTGGAACTGGCCAGCGGCGTGCAACACGTGCTCAAGGAAACCCCGGTACTGGGCGTATTCAATGCCGACGATTATGTCAGCCAGCGGCTGTGGGCTACCTCGGCCGATGGCACCCAAGTGCCGATCAGCCTGGTGGTCAGGCGCGACCAGGTGGGCCAGCCAACACCGCTGTACCTGTATGGCTACGGCGCTTACGGCTCAAGCCTCGACCCGTGGTTTTCCCATGCGCGTCTGAGCCTGCTGGACCGCGGCGTGGCGTTTGCGATTGCCCATGTGCGCGGCGGCGGCGAATTGGGCGAAGCCTGGTACCGCGCCGGCAAGCAGGAGCACAAACAAAACACCTTCAGCGACTTTATTGCCTGCGCCGAGCACTTGATCGCCCAGGGCCTGACCACCTCAGAGCAGTTGGCCATCAGTGGTGGCAGCGCCGGTGGGCTGCTGATCGGTGCCGTGCTCAACCAGCGCCCGGAACTGTTCCAGGCGGCGATTGCCGAAGTGCCGTTCGTCGATGTGCTCAACACCATGCTCGACCCGGACCTGCCGTTGACCGTCACCGAATATGACGAATGGGGCAATCCCCAGGAACCCGAGGTGTACGCCCGGATCAAGGCCTATGCGCCCTACGAAAACGTCAGCGCCCAGGCCTACCCGGCGATGCTGGTGATCGCCGGCTACAACGACAGCCGTGTGCAGTACTGGGAGGCGGCCAAATGGGTGGCCAAGCTGCGTGCGACCAAGACCGACGACAACTTGCTGCTGCTCAAGACCGAACTGGGGGCCGGCCACGGCGGCATGAGCGGGCGCTACCAGGGCCTGCGTGACGTAGCCCTGGAATATGCCTTTGTGTTCAAGGCCCTGGGGCTGGTTTAAGACCCCGCCGCCGGCGCCTTCGGCTTGCTGTCGTTTTGCTGCAGGCCGGGCAAGGTCTGGTCCTTCGGCGGCTTGGGCATTTCAATCGGCGGCAACAAAGGCGCCCCAGTCCCTTGTGGCTTGGGTGCCGTCGGCGGTGTGACTTGCGGATACGGCGTCGGCGTTGCGGTACCCGGTGCACCCGTGGTGGTCGCCGGTGTGTTCGGCACGGCTTGCAACTCCTGGGCGTGCGCAGCACCCAATGTGAGCACACTTCCTACAATGACCGCTAGAATGCTGCACTTCATCGATGGCTCCATGGCCTGACTGTTAACCAGTCCCAAGGCTACTCCCAACCGCGCAAGAATGCCCTTCCCAATGAGATTTCCATGAAACGTTTCGTGCTGCTCGACACCACTCCGATCCCCGATAACGGCGGCGCCCTGTGCCTGTTCGAGTACGGCGAAGATTTTGTGATCAAGATCCAGGGCGGTGACGGCGGGCAATTGATGAACACGCGCATGCACGGTTCCGAAGATGCCCTGGCAGAGATTCCCTGCCGCAAGGTCGCCGGTCGTCCAGGCTCGCGGGTGTTGATTGGCGGCCTGGGCATGGGTTTTACCCTGGCTTCGGCGCTCAAGCACCTGGGCAAGACGGCCGAAGTGGTAGTGGCTGAGTTGGTACCTGGCGTAGTGGAATGGAATCGCGGCCCGCTTGGAGAAAAATCCGGCAACCCGTTGCAGGACCCACGCACCGTGATCCGCCTGGAAGACGTGGCCAAGGTGCTGCAAGCCGAGCCCCTGGGCTTTGATGCGATCATGCTCGACGTCGATAACGGCCCCGAAGGCCTGACACAGAAAGCCAACAGCTGGCTGTATTCCGCCGGTGGCCTCAGCGCCTGCGCCAAGGCCCTGCGTCCAAAAGGCGTGCTGGCCGTGTGGTCAGCCAGCGCCGACAAGCAGTTCAGCGACAAACTGCGCAAGGCCGGCTTCAAGGCCGAGGAAGTGCAAGTCTTCGCCCATGGCAACAAGGGCACCCGGCATACCATCTGGATTGCCGAGAAGCTCAAGGGCTGAGGTAAATTGCCAGGCGAGCAGCTAGAATCAACGTCACCCGTGATCTATCCAATAAATAAATGAACAGGAGCCATGATGAGCTCGACCAACCCGCCCTCCCACACCGCCAAGCTGGACCGTATCCTCGCCGATGCCCAGCGCGACCGGGAAATGGGCTATCGCGACAAAGCCCTGAAAATGTACCCCCACGTGTGTGGCCGCTGCGCCCGTGAATTCGCCGGCAAGCGCCTGAGCGAACTGACCGTGCACCACCGTAACCACAACCATGACGACAATCCCCAGGACGGCTCCAACTGGGAGTTGCTGTGCCTGTACTGCCACGACAACGAACACTCGCGCTATACCGACCAACAGTATTTTGGCGAAGGCTCCACCAGCAGCCCGACCATTGCCAAAGCCACGCACAACCCGTTTGCCGCGTTGGCCGGGCTGATGAAAAAAGACAGCTAAAAGCATGAAGCTGCAAGCTACAAGAAAAAGCCGCCCCGCTTTTTAACTTGCCGCTTGCAGCTTGCCGTTATAATGCTGCCTTTTTAAGGCATCCCCGTGGGCAATAAACGCTACAGCTGCATCGGTCTGTACAACCCCAAATCCCCCGAAAACGTCGGCTCGGTCATGCGCGCCGCCGGCTGCTATGGCGTGGCTTCGGTGTTCTACACCGGTAAACGCTATGAGCGGGCCCGGGACTTTATTACCGACACCAAGAAGGTCCACCACGACATCCCGCTGATCGGCATCGACGACCTGAAGAAGATCCTGCCCCTGGGCTGTATCCCGGTCGCCGTGGAGCTGGTGGACGGTGCCCGACCGCTGCCGGAATACACCCATCCTGATCGTGCGCTGTACATTTTCGGCCCCGAAGACGGCTCCCTCGACAAAGAGATTCGTGACTGGTGCGAAGATGTGATCTACATCCCGACCACCGGTTGCATGAACCTCGCGGCCACCGTCAATGTGGTGCTCTACGACCGCCTGGCCAAGGGCAATAACACCCGTTCGGGCCCCAAATACTGAGTTTTCGGGAACATCCGCGACCCGCGCGCAGTCAGTTGCATATCAATGGCCCTTTGTTGGAGACAGACCATGAGCGACAGCAAACCCCTGAAACCTGTGATTGAATCGACGCCGTTCCAGACCCACCCGACCCAGAACGTGCAAGGCTGGGAGCGCATTGGCTCGCTGGCCGGTGGCGTGGTGATGATGGGCAAGGGCATTCGCCGAGGTGGCTTTTTCGGCCTGATCCAGGTGGCGATTGGCGGCGTGGCGCTCGCGCGCGGGATCAGCGGCCATAGTTCGGCCAAGTCGCTGCTGGAAAAAAGCCGCCGGGATATGAACAATGTGCGGACCAAGATCGAACGCGCCGGCGAGGAGTTGAAAAACCTCAAGACCCGCGCTGAAGTGGCTGCCGAAAAAACCACCCACTGACATCCAATCAAACTGTAGGAGCTGGCTTGCCAGCGATGCAGGCACCTCGGTCCATCAGGCACACCGAGGTGATGCTATCGCTGGCAAGCCAGCTCCTACACGGGCCTTCTCGGTCAGTGCAGCAGCTTGCTGTCGAGTACCACTGACGATTCGCCGATCACGCTTTCAGCCAACTGCACAAACGCCTTGGTACTGATGCTATCCAAACGCATCAGTGCCTGCGTCAGGTCATCCAGGGAGCGCTTGTTGTGGGTTTTCAGGCGAATTTCGCGATCCAGTTCCTGCAACACCACCACCGCCCGCGCCACCGTGGCACCGCTGACGTGCTCGCCGCGCAAGGTCGTCACGCCTTTGCCGTCCTTGCTCAAGCGCGCCTGTATCGCCACATAACGCTCATCGCTGATACCGCCTGCGCGCCGCAATAACTCGATAGCGTAATACTCCGAAAGGCCTTCGCTGATCCAGTCACTGCCTTGATGGTCATTGAACCGGCCAATGGCCTGCACCACCTCGCGGATCAACGGGCTGCTGCCATTTTCGCTGACCAGCGGCGTACGGCTATTGAGATAGATCGAATCGCGTCCGGAGAACACGCCACGGCGCATCGGGTCGCTGGCACCCACCACCAGCAACTTGGCCGGGTGCCGGGGGAACGCCGCTTGTACCTGGGGCCAGACGAACGTCAGCAACGTCAGCACATCCATGCGGCGCATGGCCTGGCCCTTGGGCGAGGTCACGGTGATTTCGGTTTCGCCCAGGCGCACCCTGCGGCTGCCCAGGTTACCGGCGAGCATCCAGCCGGTGGGACGGTCGAACAGGCGGGACACATTGTCGATGCGGAATTTGTGCTTGCCGATGCGCGGCCAGGGGGTCTCGACACTTTTCCAGCCCGCCGGCAGCTCAAAGGTCAGCCGCGACACCAGCTCCACACCGTCCTGCTGGTCAAGACGCGCCGCAGGCACCAGGTCTTCACCACGAAACAGCGCCCAACCGGGCGTCATGCGTGACTCGTAGATGCCGGCCTTGCGCGCATGGCTCAGGCGCACGCGGTAGGTCAGGCTGGCCTTGTCGGCGCCCGGCTGCCACAGGCCACGACTGGCCCCCGCGTCAGGCCTGACCTGCCACTGGCCGTCGGCCTTGAAATCGCTGTAGTCACCGTCGCGGCCCAAGTCGAAGTCCAGGCTGCGCACCGCCGAGCCCTGGGACAGGCTTAAACGGACTTCGGCCTGATCGCTCTGGGGCAAGAGTTTGACGTGATAATCGAGGTCGACTTTTTTCGCCGACCACGCCGCCGCGCTCAACCCCAACAACAGCAGACTCACCGCCAGCTTGGCTTGGACCGTCATACGCTCTCCTTTTCAGCCTGCGCGGAAAATCAGGTAATCCTCCCAATCGTCCTCGGGCACGCTGCCTTCGCTGAGCATGCGTCCGGACTGGGAAATGCGTTCGTGGTGCACGGCATCGCGGTCACCGCAAACCAGGTGGTGCCAGAGCGGCAAGTCCTTGCGCTCACTCACCAGGCGATAGCCGCAAGTCGGCGGCAGCCATTTGAACTGATCGGCCTGGCCCGGCGTGAGCTGGATGCAATCAGGTACCGAGTCGCGACGGTTAGGATAGTCGGTGCACTGGCAGGTGTTCAGGTCCAGCAGTTTGCAGGCGATACGCGTGTAATAGACGCTGTTGTCGTCTTCGTCTTCGAGCTTTTGCAGGCAGCACAGGCCACAGCCGTCGCACAGCGACTCCCATTCCTCCTGGTCGAGGTGCTCAAGGGTTTTGCGTATCCAGAAAGGTTCGACTTTGGCGGCCATGGCTCTACATCAGTTTCGGTAGGTGAAAAGGCCGCCAGTCTAGTGCCCAAGCCCCCTGGGGCCAAGCGCTTACGACTGCCGGTAGGGCAAGACTTGTCAGGCGCGCAGTGGCGAAGTAGCTTTGAAGGCCGTTTTTTCTCCAGGATCCGCTGATGAGCACTGAGCCACGTATTGCCGATTATCCGATCCACCCGCAGTTCACCGAGCGCTGGTCGCCGCGTGCGTTTACTGGCGAGAGCATCCCGGTGGAAACCCTGCTGAGCTTCTTCGAAGCCGCGCGCTGGGCGCCTTCGGCCTATAACTCGCAGCCATGGCGCTTTCTCTACGCGCGTCGCGATACACCAGACTGGGAACGTTTCCTGGGTTTGCTCAACGAATTCAACCGGAGCTGGGCGCAGCATGCATCGGCACTGGTCATCGTGGTCTCGAAAACCGATTTCGCGGTACCGGGCGCCAGCGAAGAAACTCCAGCGCTGTGGCACACCTTTGACACCGGTTCGGCCTGGGGCCACCTGGCGCTGCAAGCCAGCATCAGCGGCTGGCACACCCATGGCATGGCCGGTTTCGATCAGGAACTGACCCGCAAGGAGCTGAAAATTCCCGAGGGTTATGCGCTGCATGCGGCGGTCGCCGTGGGCAAGCTGGGGGACAAGGCCACCCTGGCCGACTACCTGCAAGCCCGGGAAGCCCCAAGCCCGCGCCGCCCGTTGAGCGAGTTGGTAGCGGCAGGTGATTTCAGCCTGTAACACGCTGTAGGAGCTGGCTTGCCGGCTCCTACAGGGTCAGTAACCGCGCTCGAAACTCACTTCGCCGCGCAACGCATCCTTGGCCTGATAAGCCCGCAGGTTCTCGACAAACAGCGCCACCATCAAGCGCGGGCAGGTCGGCGCCGAGCTATGGCCCGTCAACAGCAAGCCCCAGGCGGTCCAGAACGGATGGCGCTGTGGCAGTGGTTCCTGACGGCAAACGTCGATCACCGCCCCGGCCAGGTGCCCTTCTTTCAGGGCCTCGACCAGATCGGCATCGACCACCGCCACACCACGCCCAACGTTGATAAACAGCCCCGTCGGCTTGAACTGCTTGAACAGCGCAGCATCGTACAGATCGTGGGTATTGGGCGTGTTGGGCAGCAGGTTGACTACATAATCCACCTCGCCCACCAGGCGACCCAGTTGATCCGGCCCGGCCACCTCGATAAACGGGGCCTGCTCCCGGGCTTCGCTGGCAATGCCGTACAACTCCACGCCAAAGGGCAGCAGGAACTGCGCCACGCTCTGGCCGATATCACCGGTGCCAACGATCAGCACCTTGCGCCCCGCCAGGCTCTGGCCCATGCGGTTATCCCATTTTCGCTCGACCTGACTGACCAGCCGCGCCAGCACTTCACGCTCGTGACCGAGCATGTAGGTGAGCACGTACTCGGCCATCACCTGGCCAAAAATGCCGACCGCGCGGGTGAGCCGATAATCGCGTGGCAAACCATCGGCCAGCAGCGGCGTGATGCCGGCCCAGGTCGATTGCAGCCACTGCGGGTGGTGGCCCTGGCGCAGCAGGGTTGCCAGCAGGTCCGGCTGGCCCAGCCACACCGGGCAATCGGCGGCCAGGCGCGACAGTTCGGCCGAGTCGCCACTGGTCAGGACTTCAAGATCCGGCGCCGCTTCGCGCAGCAGCCGGGCATACAGCGGGTGGTCCTGTTCTGCAATCAGAACGCGCATGGTTCAAACCTTTCAAAAACAGTGCAGGCGGCCGCCGGCAGCAAACTACTGCTGAACTCGGGGCTCGCCAGGTCATTCGATTCAAACGTATCCCGAACGGGGCACGGGTCGATCACATCGGGTCGTTACGGCGCAGCAGTTCTTCGGGCAGGTGTTCGATGTACTCGTCATCCGGCGGTGGCATCTGCAGGTGGTAACCCTGCTTTTGCAGGTTGGCCAGGACCGCCACGATATCTTCCTGCTGCAGCTTGCGTTCCGGCGTCAGCACCAGGTTGAACGCGTGGACAGGCTTGCCGAACACCGTCAGCAGGCCTTCGGGCACGCGCTCCAGGGCATCGCTCTTGAGCACGTAGAGGTACATGCCGGCGCGTTTCGGGCTGCGGTAGATGGAACAAATATGTTTCAAGGCTGTTCTCCGGCAGTGGCCAGGCTGTCCAGCAGCGCCTGGCCCATCAACTCGCGGCGCCAGCCACGCAGCGAGTCAGGCAATTGGTAAGGCCCATCGGGGTAGCCACTCTTGACCAGCGCCTCAAGGGTTTTCTTGCGCAGCATCAGCTCCGGGGCCATGTCCAGACGTTCGGCGAAGGTCTGGCCCAGGGCGCGCAGTTGCTTGATCAGCACCGCCGCATCCACCGGCAAAGGCTCAGGCACGGCTGGCGGCCATTGGTCCATCGACACGCTGGCGGCACGCTTGATCAGGCCCAGCAGGAACTCGCCGTCCTGGCGCACGGTGCGCGGGTGCATATCTTCGATTTTGCCCAGGGCGGCGAGGTTATCCGGCTGCGACTTGGCCAGGGGCCATAGCGAGTGTTCGCGGATGATACGGTTGCGTGGCAGGTCGCGGGCGCGGGCTTGCTGCTCGCGCCAGGCGCACAGCTCACGCAGCACGGCGAGCTGGGCACGGGACAGTTTCCAGGCCAGCTTGGCGTCGCGGTAGACATCAAAAGGGTCGATTTCTCGACGCAGGTTGGCCACCAGTTCGGCGCCATCTTCCAGGACCCAGGCGTATTTTTCGTCGGACAGTTGCGGGCGCAGGCGTGTGTAGACTTGCGCCAGGTGCACCGCGTCTTCGGCGGCGTAACTGACCTGGGTCTCGGACAATGGCCGCTGCAGCCAGTCCGAACGGGTCTCGCCCTTGGGCAAGTCGATGTCGAGCACCGCTTGCACCAGGCGCGAGTAGCCCATGGAGAAACCGAGGTTCAGGTAGGCGGCGGCCAGTTGGGTGTCGAACAATGGCACCGGCAGGCTGCCAGTCAGGCGCAGCAGCACTTCCAGGTCTTCGCTGCAGGCGTGCACCACCTTGATCACCGCCGGGTTTTCCAGCAAGGCGGCCAACGGTTGCCAGTTATCGATGGTCAGGGGGTCGATCAGATAAGCACTGATACCGTCCCCGATCTGGATCAACCCGGCGATGGGATAGAAGGTATCGACCCGCATGAATTCGGTGTCGAGGGCGACGAATGGCAACTGCTGCCATTTGGCGCAATGCTGGCCGAGGCTATCGTTGTCGCAGATCCAGTGAATATCGATGGCCACACGGCTCTCCCTTGAAGAATGGCGCGCAGTATATATCGCCCGAGGGTCTTTCGAGCACCCGCAGTGTGCCAGCCATCATGAAAACTCTGACAGGAGACGAAGAATAGCCCGACAGTTGAGGGTTATCCTCGTTTACGCAACACATAAACCCGCCACAAGGCCGAGCCGGGCATGAACTCTTGCTGGTTCAGCACAGTGAAGCCTGCCTGGCGAAACTCCGCTTCCACCTCGACGCGATGGGACAGCATGGGTTGCCCCGCACCTGCGGGATGGCGTTGACGATGGCGACTGTCGCTGTCCACCGAGACAATCAGCGTGTCGCGGCTGACCCGGTGAAACTCGCGCAACAGTGCCAATCGCGCATCGGCCGTGGGGACGTGGCGAAACAGTTCCAGGCAAAAAATGCAGTCCACCGCGTTGGCCGACAGACCGATGGCGAATGCCGAACCCTGGAACGTCTTGACCCGCCGCAAAAATGTCGCGCCGTGGTGGCTCATGGCGTGGTCGAGCATGGCCTGGGAAGGGTCCGAGGCGAGGATCACGCGATTACTGTGTTCGGCCAGCACCGGCCAGAAACGTCCCGCCCCACAGGCAAGGTCCAGCAACAGCCCGGGCTCCCCCGCGACTTTAAGGGCGTGGCGCACCAGGCGCTCGTCGCGCCATGACCACAAGCGCCGCAGCAAACCGGGCGGCCGCGTGTCGCCACAGACCCGCGCGTGATCACGATCACAGCGCGCGGCAAACTCAGCCTCAATGGACGACGGGGGTTGTGGCGACATCACGGGACTCATGTAGATGAACCGGTCTCTACGGACACTGGATCTTGAGCTTAACCACCCCCGCGTGAAAAAAAGGTCGAAAGGTTCATCATCACGCCTGGTGCAGATACCAGCGCCAGTCCTGCTCGCCCACCTCGCCCATGAACTGCCGGTACTCGGCCCGCTTGACCGCCAGGTACACACCGAGGAACTCCTGGCCGAACGTTTCACGCGCCCAGGCCGAGCCTTCCAGTGCACGCAAGGTGGTCAGCCAGTCGGTGGGCAGCAGCTCCTTGGCCTGGGCATAGCCGTTGCCTTCAACCGGGGTTCCGGGGTCGCGCTGTTCGCGAATACCACGGTGAATACCGGCCAGGATCGCCGCCGCTGCCAGGTACGGGTTGGCATCGGCGCCGCAGATCCGATGCTCGATATGCCGCGAATACGCAGGGCCTCCCGGCACCCGCAGGCTCACCGTGCGATTGTCGACACCCCAGGTGGCCGCCAGCGGCGCGTAGCTGTTGCTTTGGAAGCGCCGGTAGGAGTTGGCGTTGGGGCAGAACATCAAGAGCGTATCGAGCAAGGTGCTGAGCATCCCGCCGACTGCCTGGCGCAGCAGCGGCGTACCGTCAGGGGCCTCACTGGCAAACAGGTTGTTGCCGTCGGCATCTGCCAGGCTAACGTGCATGTGCATGCCGGTGCCGGCCAGGTCATCGAACGGCTTGGCCATGAAACAGGCGGTCATCCCGTGCTTGTGGGCCACGCCCTTGACCAGGCGTTTGTAACGCACCGCCTCGTCCATCGCCTGCAAGGCATCGCTGCGATGCTCCAGGGTGATCTCCACCTGGCCGGGGGCGTATTCGGAAATCGCCGTACGCGCGGGAATGCCTTGCAGTTTGCAGGCGCTGTACAGGTCAGCCAGAAACGGCTCGATCTGTTCCAACTCGCGCAGGCCATAGACCTGGGTCGAGCGTGGGCGGCCGCCATCCACATCCCGCGCCGGTTGCGGGCGGCCATTGCTGTCGGGTTTCTGGTCGAGCAGGTAGAACTCCAGTTCCGCCGCCATCACCGGGTAATAACCATCGGCCTTGAGCCCGTCGATGACCCTGGACAGCAGATGCCGGGGATCGGCAACCGTCGCCGGCAGGCCTTCTTCAGGGTGCATGCTGACCTGCACCGCGGCGGTGGGAATCAACCGCCACGGCATGCGTTGCAAACTGCCACTGATCGGGTAGGCACGGCAATCGATATCGCCCACTTCCCACACCAGGCCGGAGTTTTCCACGTCATCGCCATTGAGGGTCAGGCCAAGAATGGTACTGGGCAGCGGCCGACCGCTTGCGTAGACCGCCAGCAGTTCATCACGGTGCAGCAACTTGCCCCGGGGCACGCCGTTGCTGTCGAGGATGAACAGTTCGAACATCTCGATATCGGGGTTGTGATCAAGAAAGGATTGGGCTTCGTGCAGGCTGGCAAAGACGGTACTCATGGCAACTCTCTTACATTTGCGTCAGGCAGGCACGCACGACGGCGCGCCCCGGAGGTGGGCAATCAGCGTAAGGAGGTGGTATCCGGCGGGCGCGCATGGCGACAGTGCCACAGCGCCCAAAAGGCCAGTTCGGAAGGCAGTGCATCAATGTCCATCCGACATACCGGGCGGCTGGGCGCGATGGCGCCAGGCGAGGCCTCGGGGTGAGTGTCGGGGGAACCGTCCATGCAGTGATCACAGTGAAGAGATGAGTGGCAGCGTCACATGCCGGGTCAGTCCATTAAATTCAGTCTTGATGGAGTTCACTCTCGCAATCGCTAAACATTCGCCACGTACTCGCCAATTCGACAAACGCCCCGCATGCCGCACTGCGATAGGCGCCCTTGCGACTGAGCAGGGCCACCGTGCGCTGCGCCAGCGCCGGACGCAGTTGCACCGCGTGCAAGCCTTGCTGGGTCTGCGCCACTTCCCGGGGCAGGATCGTCGCCAGGTGGGTGTGGCGGATGATCTCAATCACGGCACTGATTGAGTTGGCCTCCATGGCAATCTGCGGTTTTATCGCCAGCGTGCGGCAATAGTCATCGATGTAACGACGCGTCGCAAAGTCGGCGTTCAACAGCACCAAGGGTTGCTGCTGGAAGTCCGCCAGCTTGAGCCACTGCTTGCGATTCAGGCTTGGATGGCTGGCGCTGGCCACCAGGCTCAACGCCTCGACAAACAACGCCTGGCAGGCAATGTCCGGCATGTGCTCACCGGTGAAGCCAAGGCCAATGTCCAGCAAGTCCTCGGTCAATGCATGCTCAAGGCGATCCTGGGTCATTTCCTCGACGCTGACGCTAATCCCCGGATACAAGCGATAGAACTGGGCCAGCAGCGGCCCGATCAGGTACGCGGTAAAGGTCGGGGTCATGGCCAGGCGCAAATTGCCCCGGCTCAGGTCCTGCACGTCGTGCATGGCGCGGGTACCGGCCTGCAGGTCCTGCAACGCCAGGCGCGCAAACCGCACATAGGCCTGGCCCGCGTCGGTCAGGCTGACAGTACGGCCGGAGCGATCGAGCAACGGTGCCCCGAGGGTCTCTTCCAACTGCTTGATCTGTTGCGACAAGGTCGGCTGCGACACATGCAGTGCCTCGGCCGCCCGCGTGAAGTTGCGGTGGTCGGCGACGGCCAACAGGTAGCGGATATGGCGCAACAGCATAAAAACCTCTCCAACTATAGGTACTGCTTATAGAAACTATAACAAGCCAGTCTTGGACGCTATAGCCTGAAACTTCCATCCTTGCCCCATCAGCGACGCAAGGAGAACCACCATGCAGCATCTCATCGACGGCTTTCGCAAGTTCCAGGGTGAGGCCTTCAGCCAGCGCAGCGACCTGTTCAAACAACTAGCCACCACGCAAAAACCCGGCACGCTGTTTGTGTCCTGCTCAGACAGCCGCGTAGTCCCGGAGCTGTTGACCCAGCAAGAACCCGGCGATCTGTTTGTAATCCGTAACGCCGGCAATATCGTGCCCTCCTACGGCCCGGAACCGGGCGGTGTCTCGGCCACGGTGGAATATGCCGTGGCCGTCCTGGGGGTCAGCGACATCGTGATTTGCGGTCATTCCGATTGCGGCGCCATGACGGCCATCTCCACCTGTAAATGCCTGGATCACTTGCCCGCCGTGGCCAATTGGCTGCGTCATGCCGAATCGGCCAAGGTGATCAACGCCGCACGCACCCATGCCTCGGCAGCCGAGCGACTGGACGCCCTGGTGCGGGAAAACGTAGTCGCGCAACTGGCCAATCTCAAGACGCACCCCAGCGTTGCACTGGCGCTGGAGCAAGGCCGGCTGAACCTGCACGGCTGGGTCTATGACATCGCAAGCGGCGGCATCAATGCCCTGGATGGCCGCACCGGGCGCTTTATTTCCCTGCTGGACCACCCGCAGACCCGCGCGCACGCCGCCTGAACGTTATTCAAACCAAGAGGAAACCATCATGTTGCAATCCCAATTTTCCCAAACCCCACGCCTGGCCCTGGCCGACACCGTGATCGACATCAAGGCCCGCAAGAACCTGTCCTGGCAGGACCTCACCGACGGCACCGGCCTGAGCCTGGCGTTCGTCACCGCCGCCCTGCTTGGCCAGCACCCGCTACCCAAGGACGCCGCCGATGGGGTGTGCGACAAACTTGGCCTGGACGCGGACGCCAGTCGCCTGCTGCAAAGCGTGCCTCTGCGCGGCAGTATCCAGGGCGGCATTCCAACGGACCCGACCGTGTACCGCTTCTATGAAATGCTGCAGGTCTATGGCTCAACCCTCAAAGCCCTGGTCCACGAGCAGTTTGGCGACGGTATCATCAGCGCCATCAACTTCAAGCTGGACATCAAGAAGGTCGAGGACCCGGACGGCGGTTCCCGCGCGGTGATTACCCTGGACGGTAAATACCTGCCAACCAAGCCGTTCTGATTTGCCGACAACCGTCTACGCTCTTGAAACATTGACAAGAACGAGGGACGGGTAATGAAGGCAATGCTCCGAACCACCTGGCTGTTGCTGTTGCTGTGTTTCAGCCAGGTGCACGCTGCAACCACCCAGGAACAGGACGCCAAAGCCGCCGTGGCCTTGCTGGAGAAAGCCCTGGCCTATTATCACGATAATGGTGACAAGGCCTTTGCCGCCTTCAGCCGCCAGGGCGAGTTTGTCGACAAGGACCGCTATGTGTTCGTGGTCGATACCAAGGGCGTGCTGCTGGCCAGCGGCGGGCCTTCATCGGCGCTGATTGGGCGTGACGTGTCCGAAGTGCTCGGGCCGGACCTGCGCAAATCCTTCAAGGACGCGTTGAGAATTCCCGAAGGCAACGGCATCCAACAGGCCGAATACCGCTGGCAGAACTGGAGCGATGGCAAGGTCGAACGCAAGCATGTGTTCTACCAGCGTATCGGCCAGCGCATCCTCGCCGTCGGCTACTACCTGCCCCGGGCCACGCCCGAACAGGCCAAGGCCCTGCGGGACAAGGCGGTCAAGGCGTTGGAAAACAACGAAACCGCTACGCTGAAGGCGATCAATGCACTGCAGGGCGGCTTCCTGCAGGACGACCTGTATGTGTTTGTGGTCGACCTGGATACCGGGCGTTATGTGGCCCACGGCACCAACCTGCGCCTGATCAACACCGACTTTGCCAAGATCAAGGACCCGGACGGCAAGCCCGTGGGTGAGCCGATCCTGCAATTGATGAAGGAACAAGAGCAGGGTGAGTACGAGTACCGCTGGAAAAACCCGGTGACCGCCAAGGTGGAAAACAAGCATGCCTACCTGCGCAAGAGTGGGCATTTCCTGGTGGCGGTGGGTTACTACAGCCCTTGAGCGGGCAACGCGCGCAGTTGCATTCCTTGTAGGAGCCGGCAAGCCGGCGCCTACACTATCGCGCCTTGTCTTCGCGCCCACGCAACAGGTGGTTAGGCATCACAATCGCTGCCGCCAGCCCCAGCAGCGACACCGCCGCGCTGACCATCAACAAATGCCGGAACGTGCTCAGCAACTCGGCGCGCAAGGCATCCTGCGCGGGGCCAGGCGCGGCGTTGAGACCGTCGAGCAGGACGTTGCCGGAGCTGCCTTCAGCCATCATCGAACCACTGGCCAGGTGGGCAAAACTCGAGTCCTGCAGCAACGCCAGCAGCAAGGCTGACATGCACGCCACGCCGACCGCGCCACCCAGGGAGCGAAACAGGTTGGTGGTGCTGGTGGCCACGCCGATGTCGTGTTGCGCCACCGAGTTTTGCGTGCCCACCAGGGAGGTCGGGAACTGCATGCCGGAGGCAATGCCACTGAGCACCATGAACAGGCTGCTCAGGATCAGGGACTGGGGCGCGCTGAAAGCCATGCCGAGGATGGCAATCGGCGTGAGCACTGCCCCGGTCAGGATCATGGGTTTGTAGCGGCCGGTCACCGAGGTCATGCGCCCGGCGAAGAACGCGCCCATGGGTAGGCCAATCGCCAGCGGCAGCAGGTGCAGGGCCGCGCTGTCGGCACCGGCGCCGGTGACACTCTGATAGCGCAGGGGCATCAGCACGATCAGCGAGATGGCCTGGAAGCTGGTGAAGAAAATCGTGCACCAGCACAGCACCGCGCTGCGGTTGGCGAACAGGTGCATGGGCAACAACGGCTCCCGCGCCCGGCGCTCATGCCAGACAAATACACTCAGCGCCACCAGCGCACACCCCAGCAGGCCCAGCACCTGATCATCGCGCCAGTGATGGCCCTGGCCGATTTCGGTGATGCCCAGCAGCAGCGCCGTCAGGCCAACAATCATCAGCAACGTGCCGAGGTAATCGATGATCGGCTTGCGCTGCGGCACCGGCAGCCCCACCAGGGTGCGATGGGCCACCCACCAGGCACCCGCACCCAATGGCAGGTTGATCAAAAACACCCAGCTCCACGACAGGTATTCGGTCATATAGCCGCCCAGCACCGGCCCGGCCACGCTGGCAACCGCGTACATGCTGCTGAAGTAACCCTGGTAACGCCCGCGCTCGCGAGGCGGAATAATGTCGCCGATGATCGCCTGGCTCACGGAAATCATCCCGCCCGCGCCAATGCCCTGGAGGATGCGTGCCAGCACCAACTGCTCCATGCTTTGCGCCATGCCACAAAACAGCGAGGCGATGGTGAACAGGCCCATGCCAATCAGCATCATTGGCCGGCGCCCATACAGGTCACCGAGCTTGCCGTAGATCGGCACCGCTACGGTCATCGCCACCATGTAGCCGGAGATGACCCAGGCCAGCAGGTTGACGTCGTTGAACTGGGCGGAAATAGCCGGCATCGACACGGCGACGATGGTCTGGTCCAGCGCGCCGAGGAAAATCGCCAGCATCAGCGCGGCGAGGACACTGCGTACGGAAGGTGTGGGTTGAGTCACGACAGAACCTGCAGGCAAGGCCACGGAAAAGAGGCCCGCGGCAATGCCTGTCATGTTACTCGATAGCCGGCTATTCGATAGCCTCGTAAGGAAGTCCGACGTAATTTTCTGCAATGGTTTTGCGCCCGGCCTCAGACTCGACAAAGTACTCCAGCTCACTCTGGGCGATACGCTGGCTGAAACCATCCGCCTCGGGAAACTGGTGCAGCATCGAGGTCATCCACCAGGAAAACCGCTCGGCCTTCCAGATGCGGCGCAGGCAGATCTGTGAGTATTTCTCCAGCAACTCCACACGCCCTTCCCGATACACCTTGCACAGGATCGTGAACAAGGTGCTGACATCACTGGCGGCCAGGTTCAGGCCCTTGGCGCCGGTGGGCGGCACGATGTGGGCCGCATCGCCCAGCAGGAACAGGCGCCCGTACTGCATCGGCTCCACCACGAAACTGCGCAACGGGGCGATGCTCTTTTCGATCGAGGGTCCGGTCACCAATTGCGCTGCCAGTTCTTCTGGCAGGCGCGCCTTGAGTTCATCCCAGAAGCGCTGGTCGGACCACGCGTCAGGCGTCTCCTCGGCCGGCACTTGCAGGTAATAGCGGCTGCGGCTGGGCGAACGCATGCTGCACAGGGCAAAGCCACGCGGATGCTTGGCGTATACCAGCTCCTCGTGGACCGGCGGGGTATCGGCAAGAATACCCAGCCAGCCGAATGGATAGACCCGCTCGAACGTCTTGAGCACATCGCCGGGGATCGACTGGCGCGCCACACCGTGGAAGCCGTCGCAACCGGCAATGTAGTCGCACTCCAGGCGCACCTGCTGGCCCTGATGCTCGAAGGTCAGCCAGGGCCGTTCGCCCTTGAGGTCGCGGGGTTGAACATTGTGCGCTTCATACAAAGTGATCGCGCCGGCCTGCTCGCGCGCTGCCATCAAGTCGCGGGTGACTTCGGTCTGGCCGTAGATCATGACGGTCTTACCGTTGGTCAGGGATTTCAGGTCGATATGTTGCAAACGGCCGTTCAACGCCAGCTCGAAACCTTCATGCACCAGGCCCTCGGCGTCCATCCGCTGGCTGACGCCGGCCTGGCGCAACAGGTCGACCATGCCCTGTTCGAGCACACCGGCGCGAATACGCCCGAGGACATAATCGGGGGCCTGGCGCTCTAGAATCAGGGTTTCAATCCCCGCGTTGTGCAGTAACTGGCCGAGCAGCAGCCCCGAAGGGCCGGCGCCGATAATGGCGACTTGGGTTTTTAGCGTTTTCATTATTTTTATGGTCCGCACACTTCACCCGAACGTATTCGGTGAAAGCGTTGTCATTGGATTTGGTGCTGGCATTTTTAACTTGAGTGGCCGCCATAAGAAGGTGAAAACTGAGCTAAAGCCTGCGCTTTTCGCCAATCGGGGCGATTACCGAACCACTGTCCTGAGTATCGGATTGAAACCATGACCAAAAACGCCAGTCCCGCGATTCCAGTGTTCAAACTTTATGGGGAAAGCCAAGAGTGGCCGACCCCGGATCTGTTGCACTGTGAAACCATCTCCCGGCGCAGCCGCGAGTACCAGTGGGAGATCCAGCCCCACCGACATGCGGACTTGTGCCAATTGCTCTATGTGTACAAGGGCCAGGCGCAACTGGAGATCGAGGGCCAGCGCACGACGCTGACGGAATCGACCCTGCAAGTACTGCCGCCGCTGTGTGTGCATGGGTTTCGGTTTGCCGAAGATGTCGAAGGCTTTGTGGTGACACTGGCCGCACCGCTGGTGGCGCACCTGCAAGGCCAGTTGGGCTCGGCGGTAGACAGCTTGAGCGCCCTGGGCAGCTACCCGGCGGGCAAGGACAGTGACTACCTCAACAGCCTGTTCGCGCGGTTGCAAAATGAATACAACGACGACTTTCCGTCCCGGGACATGATGATGCACGCCCTGGTCAGCGTGCTGCTGGTGTGGATCAGCCGCCAGGCCATCCAGCGCCGCCATCCACGGGCACCCCGCAGTCGTGAGTACTTCCGCCATTTCACCCAGTTGGTGGAACAGCACTACCGTGAGCATCCGAAGATCGAAGACCTGGCGCACAAGCTGGGGATCTCGGTGTCGCACCTCAACGGCACCTGCCGCGAACTGGGCGGCCAGCCGGCCTTGCAGATCATGCACGACCGCCAATTGCTGGAGGCCAAGCGCCTGCTGACTTACACCAGCATGACCATCAATGAAATGTCGGACGTGCTGGGGTTCTCTGATCCGACGAACTTTTCCCGACTGTTCCGCCGACGCGTAGGGTTTTCGCCCAAGGCGTTTCGTGAGCAACTGAACGCGGATTGACCGGGCGCCTACAGGCCGAGTGTCAGCGCAAAGCGCTCAAGGTCGCCGAGTAGGTGCATTGCCCATGGTTGCACGCCGCGGCCATGCCCGGTTGCAGGCGGGCCTGTTCGGCGCGATAGGCGGCGGTGCCGTAGAGGGCCGTGGCAAAGGCGCAGAGGGCAAAGATCATCAGGTACTTTCTGGTTTTGATCGTCATGGCGGTGACCTCCGGACAGATCAAGAAGGTGCTGTCTTAAGCATAGGCCAGCCAGGGCGAGTTGCCAGTATTGACGGGTATTCAGGGGCCTTATCGGGCCTACAATCCTGCATCCCATTGCGGCTCTGGCGGGAACCTCAAGACCAGGAAATCCAGGAGGCTGCGCAACGCCTGCGGCATGTGTTTGCGCGAGGCATATACCGCATAGATGTTCATCTGCCGAGGCTCGGCATGGGGCAGCAGACGAATCAACTCGCCGCGACGGATGTAATCACCGGCCTGATAGCTGGGCAACATTGCCACCCCCGCTCCCGCCAGGGCCATGCGTAGCAAGGTGCTGGCTTCATTGGCGCTGATATTGCCGTGCACCGGCACCGACACCGGCTCGCCGTTTTCCTCGAAGTGCCACAGGCTCTTGCTGAAATAAGAGTGGGTCAGGCAATTGTGCCCGGCCAGTTCTTCCACGCGCTGTGGTTGCGGGTGTTCCAGCAGATAAGCCGGCGAGACACAGATTACCGAGCGGCAAACCGTCAACTGACGCGCAATCAGGTTGGGGTCAAGGTCGTTGCTGGTGCGGATCGCCAGGTCGATGCGCTCATCCACCAGGTTCACTGTGCGGTCGAGCATTTGCAGGTCAATACTGACCAACGGGTAACGCTTGACGTACTCGGCCATCGCATCGGCCAGTTGTGCCTGGCCAAACGAGGTGCTGACACTCAGGCGCACCAGGCCCCGGGGGGCGTCGTCCGGTTCGCTGACGGCGGCCTGCATGTCGCAGGACAATTCCAGCATCTGCCGACAGCGTGGCAGGGTTTCACTGCCGGCGGCAGTCAGGCTGAGCTTGCGGGTGGTGCGGTGCATCAGGCGGGCGCCGACCCAGTCCTCCAGCTCCGCCAGATAGCGCGATACCACCGGGCGCGACAGGTCCAGATGATCGGCGGCGGCAGATTGGCTGCCCAGGTCGACCACGGTGACAAACACCCGCATTGCTTGAAGACGATCCATGATTTGCCCGATTTCAGAAACAAACTATGTTCCAGCATCGCATTTTTTGCTGCGTTCAGTGCAACTAAGCTCTGTCCATCGCCTATCAAGGCACCTCTGACCTGGACCTGCCCATGCTCACCACCCTCAAGCGCTTTGTATTGGCCACTACCGTTCTCGGCTTTGCCGCCCACGCCGTCGCCGCCGACCTTACCCTCGATGTTTACAACCCGGGCGAATCGGCGATCTTCCCCGTCAGTTCAGTGCTGGTCAGCGGCGAGAAAGACGCGATCCTGGTGGACGCGCAGTTCGGCAAAGGCCAGGCCGAGCAACTGGTGCAGAAGATCCGCGCCAGCGGCAAACAGCTGACCACCATTTATATCAGCCATGGCGACCCGGACTACTACTTCGGCCTCGACACCCTGGCCAACGCCTTCCCACAGGCCAAGATCCTCGCACCGCAGCCAGTGGTCGACCATATCAAGGCCACCGTTGCCGGAAAGATCGAATACTGGGGCCCGAAAATGGGCGCCGACAAGCCGGCCAAAACCATTATTCCCCAAGTCCTCGAAGGCCATAGCCTGACGCTCGAAGGCCAACCGCTGGAAGTGATCGGCCTGGACGGCCCGCAGCCGGATCGCAGCTTCGTCTGGATCCCATCGATCAAGGCCGTGGTCGGCGGCGTGGTGGTCTCAGAAAACATCCACCTGTGGATGGCCGACACCCAGGGCGCGCAATCCCACGCCGATTGGCTGAGCACCCTGCAACGTATCGAAAAACTCAAACCGGTCACCGTGGTACCCGGTCACTACCTGGGCACGCCTACAGCCAAATCTGTCGCCTTCACTGCCGACTACATCAAGGCGTTCGATGTAGAAACCGCCAAGGCCAAGGATTTCACCGCACTGATCGCTGCCATGAAAAAACGCTACCCGAACCTGGCCGATGAAAGCTCCCTGGAACTGAGCGCCAAAGTCGCCAAGGGCGAAATGAAGTGGTGAATTGATCCAACCCTTTACCCACCCTGGAGAACGTCATGAGCAAGATTGCAATCATTGGTGCCACCGGCCGTGCCGGTAGCCAACTGCTGGAAGAAGCCCTGCGTCGCGGCCATACCGTCACGGCCATCGCCCGCAACACCGCAACTATCGCAGCGCGTCCCGGCTTGATCGTTAAACAGGCGGATGCGCTGGACGCGACAGCCCTGCAACAGGCGATCAGCGGCAACGACGTGGTGATCAGCGCCGCGCACTTCGCCACCCTGCCCGCTGCCGCGGTGATCGGGCCGGTAAAACAGGCCGGCGTGAAGCGTCTGCTGGTAGTGGGCGGTGCCGGTTCGCTGCTGTTGCCGGGCGGTGGGCGGGTTATCGACAGCGCAGGCTTCCCTGCCGAATACAAGGCCGAGGCCAGTGCTGGCGCAGTGTTCCTCGACACCTTGCGCCAGGAAAAGGAGCTGGACTGGAGCTTCCTTTCGCCTTCGGCAGAGTTTGTCGAGACTGAGCGCACCGGCACATTCCGCCTGGGCCAGGACGACCTGCTGGTGAGCAGCGAAGGCCGTAGCTGGATCAGCTTTGCCGACTTCGCCATTGCCCTGATTGACGAAGTGCAAACACCGAAACACTCCCGCCAGCGCTTTACCGTGGGCTACTAAGCACACAACCGCTGCTGGAGCCGGCTTGCCGGCTCCAGCAACTGCAGTTTTTCAATAGCCCCTGCGACTTTCTCATTTGCCCCCCGCCCTGCACCGCCGCCTAATAGCGACCTTGTCCGCTCAAGACCCGCCCATGGAAAACGTCCACGCAAAACCCACCACCGCTCTCTGGCTGATGCTCAGTGTTGTGCTAGTGGCCCTGAACCTGCGCCCGTCCATGGCGGCGGTTGGTCCGTTGTTGTCATCGATACGCGCCGATGTGCCCCTGAGTTTCAGCACCGCTTCGTTGTTGACCATGCTGCCAGTGATGGCGATGGGCTTGGCGATGTTCTTTGGCATCGGCCTGGGCAAACGGCTGGGTGAGCATCGCAGCATTGTGCTGTCGCTGGTGGTGATTGGCCTCGCCACCCTGTCGCGGCTGTTTCTCGACTCTGCGGCTGAATTGATCCTCAGCGCCATTGCCGCCGGCGTGGGCATTGCCTTGATCCAGGCGTTGATGCCCGCGCTGATCAAGTCGCACTTTCGTGACAATGTTTCGCTGTTCATGGGCCTGTACGTCACCGCGATCATGGGCGGTGCAGCCTTGGCGGCATCGTTCTCGCCGTTCATCCAGGTGCACACCGGCAGTTGGCGCATCGGCCTGGCCATCTGGGCAGTGCTTGCCGTGTTGGCGCTGCTGTTCTGGTACGCCCAGCGCGCGGCGCTGCCTCCCCTGCCCCAAGCCGGCGCCGGCCCGCAGGAGTCATTTTTCGGTAATCGCCGCGCGTGGTTGCTGGCGATTTTCTTCGGCCTCGGTACCGCTTCCTACACCTGCGTACTGGCGTGGCTGGCGCCGTACTACGTCGAGCAAGGCTGGAGCGAACAGAATGCCGGCCTGCTGCTGGGCTTCCTGACGGCCATGGAAGTGGTCTCCGGGCTGATCACCCCGGCCATCGCCAACCGGCGCCAGGACAAGCGCGGCGTGGTTGCCGTGTTGCTGGTGCTGATCATTGCGGGTTTCTGTGGCCTGATCCTCTCGCCGCAGCACCTCACATTACTGTGGCCGTGCCTGCTGGGCCTGGGCATTGGCGGGCTGTTCCCGATGAGCCTGATCCTGTCCCTCGACCACCTGGACAACCCGCGCCGCGCCGGTGGCCTGACGGCATTCGTGCAGGGCATCGGCTACCTGATTGCTGGCGTGTCGCCGCTGATTGCCGGGATGATCCGCGACCAACTGGGCAGTTTCGAATGGGCCTGGTGGTCGCTCACCGCCGTGGTGGTGGTGATGCTGCTGATCGTCCTGCGCTTCGACCCACGCCACTATGCACGGCATATTCGCTAGGGCGTCGTATTCCAAACAGTATCTGTCCCACAACCGACACAGAAAGGTCCTACGGACCTTTCTATTGGTACGAGCGTTCCGTTAACATTTTGACTTGTTTGCGCTGCGGTCGCGCAACAGGCTCACGGACGGAACGAATGCTAAACAGTAACTTGCTTAGAAAGCTCGATATGCAGGACCTGATGGTGTTTGTCGCTGTGTATGAGCAAAGCAGCGTCACCGATGTGTCCGAAACCCTGTTTGTCAGCCAGTCCACCGTCAGTTACAGCCTGAAGAAGCTGCGTACCAGCTTCGAGGACGACCTGTTTATCAACACCCGTGCCGGCATGCGCCCGACCTACAAGGCCAGCACCATGTACGGGCATGTGCAGAAAATCCTCGAAAGCATCAACCTCTGCCACGCAGGTGCGCAGACATTCGACCCCACGCAAAAAGCCGTCACCTTCAACCTCTGTGCGCCCGAGTACTTCGAGCAACTGATCCTGCCCAGGTTGTTGAAACACTTCGATCATGCCGACCTACCAGTGATCGTCAACGTGCAGAAGCTGGAAACCGAGATTCCCGTCGAAGCGCTGCGCGACGGGCGCCTGGACCTGGTGATCTGCTTCGGCCCGCACTTTCATCGCGAGCACAAGGACCTCAGGACCCAGATGCTGCTCGAAGACGATCTGGTCTGTGTCTTCGATAAACGCGCCGCCCCCCGGGAACCGGCGTTCAGCCTGCAATCCTTCGTCGCCCGGCGCCATGTGTTCCCCACCCCCTGGACCTCGGACACCAACATGATCGACGGCTGGCTGGCGCGCCAGGCCCAAAAACGCCAGGTTATCGCCCGGGCCAACAGCTACAGCGCCGCGCTGAAGATGATTGCCGGCACCGACTTCATCGTCACCCTGCCCCGGCGCGTGCAACAGCTGCTGGCCGTGGAACCGCCGTTTGGCCACTGCGAAGCCCCCAACGGCCTGCCGGGGTTTACCCTGGATATGCAGTGGAACGACGCCAGCGAGCAGGAAACTGCCAACGCGTGGTTTCGCGAGCAGGTGGTGCAGGCAGCGGCAAGCTGCAAGCTAGAAGCGGCAAGAGATGCACAGACATCACTTGCCACTTGAAGCTTGCTGCTTGTAGCTGTCATCCCCCCATAAACGCTTCCAGTCGCGAGCGCATCCAGCGCTCGGCCGGGTCGCTGTCAACGTGGCTGAGCCAGACCATGGACAGGTCCAGGGTCGGCGTATCGAACGGGAATGGCTCACAAAACAGGTTGCCCGCCGCGGCCATGGCCTGGGCCGTGTAGTCCGGCAGGCTGGCGATCATATCGGTGCCGGCCAGCAATGCCGGCAAGGAGCTGTATTGCGGCACGGATAACACCACGTGCCGCTTGCGACCGATCTCGGCCAGCCACTCATCGGCAAACCCTGCGACGTTGGCGGTGTGGGACACCAGCACATGGGGGCGCGCGCAGTATTCGTCGAGGGTCAGGGGCTGGTCCGAGGCATCGGCGCGTAGCACGCTGGGGCGGATATGGCGCAACAACTTGCGCTTGGCATTGGCCGGCAGGCCACGGGTCTGGGTGATGCCGACAGTGATATCGCCGGAGGCCAGCAAATCGGGGATACGCCAGTAATCAACGTGCTGCACCACAAACACCACCTGCGGCGCTTCGATACGCAGGGCCCGCAGCAGCGGTGGCAGCAAGCCAAACTCGACGTCATCGGACAGGCCAATGCGAAATGTCATGGTGCTGACAGACGGGTCGAAATCATGGGTAAGGCTCAACGCCGCCGACAGCGAGTCCAGCGCCGGCGACAGATGCCGGATCAGTTCCTCGGCTCGCGCCGTAGGCTCCATGCGATGGCCGACACGGATAAACAACGGGTCGTTGAACAGTGTGCGCAGGCGGTTGAGGGCCGAGCTGATCGTCGGCTGGCCGAGAAACAGCTTCTCTGCCGCGCGTGTCACGTTGCGTTCGAGCATCAGTGTTTCGAAGACGACCATCAAGTTGATGTCGGCCTTGCGTAATTCATTGCGGTTCATGGCGAACGCCCTACAGCCCAAGACTGCCGGCAGTTTAGGAACACAGCGGGGCCTGCGTCTATGCGCCGACTATCCAACCCACCTGTTTGGGACTATAAATCAGCTTCCATGGCAACCGAGAACACCCCCGTGCTGGTCATTCTTGCCCTGGCCATCCTGATGGCCGGGCTGTGCATCTGGAGCATCAGGTTCATCGCCCACCCGACCGCCAGGACACTGCTGCGGGTATTTGTCGGGCTATGCCTGGCCGCCATCGTCGCGTACCTGGTGCTGGCGTCAGGGTTTCCGACCGCGTTGCTGGTATCGGCCGGTTGACGATGCCCATCTCGGCCCCTCTAATAAGCGCCTCATTCAAGCACGGAGCGCTTCGCCATGAAATTCGCCTACACCATCGTCTACGTCCCGGACGTCGCCGCGTCGCTGCAGTTTTTTGAAAACGCCTTCGGTTTCAATCGGCGTTTCCTGCACGAATCAGGCACCTATGGCGAACTTGAAACAGGTGGCACCACCTTGTCTTTCGCCGCCCATGAGCTGGGCGAGATGAATTTTCCCGGTGGGCATGTGCCAGCCCACAGCTCGAAACAACCACTGGGCATGGAGTTGGGGTTTGTCACCGATGACGTGCCGGCCGCCCACGCCAAGGCGCTGGCCGCAGGTGCAACCGAGCTGACGGCGCCGATCAGCAAACCCTGGGGCCAGGTGGTGTCGTATGTGCGCTGCCCGGATGGGACACTGGTGGAGTTGTGTACGCCGATCCAAAACTGACGCGGGCCTTATCGGATAGGAGCCGGCTGCCGGCTCCTACAGTCAGGGTTTTAGCGGACGTTCCTGATCGCGTTCGGACAGTTCCGTACCGTCATCCGGATGCTTCCAGGTCTGTGGCTTCTCTTCCTCGCGACGTTGCCTGGCGCGCTCCTGCTCCTGTTGCGCCTCATCGCGCGGCTTGTCTTGATTGGTCATACCTACCTCCCGTCCATAAGAATGAGTCACGCCAAACAAGCATAGAACAGCCAACACATTTCTTGCGGGTAACAGTCAGGGAGCCAACTATGCAACTGGTTGCATATTAAAATTCACCCTGCTAATTTCTCCTCGCCGGGTACCCGACACCCGATCCGATTGGAGCCGTCATGTCTCTCCCAACTGTTTTGCAAGGCCGTCTTTCGATTCCAGTGGTGTGTTCGCCGCTGTTTATTATTTCCAGCCCTGAGTTGGTGATCGCCCAATGCAAGGCCGGCGTAGTGGGTTCATTCCCCGCGCTGAACGCGCGGCCGGCGCCAGTACTGGAGGATTGGCTGAAACAAATCACGACCGAGCTGGCCGAGTACGATGCCCTGCATCCGGATAAGCCCTCTGCACCGTTTGCGGTCAACCAGATCGTGCACAAGTCCAATGATCGGCTCGAACATGACCTGGCACTGTGCGCCAAGTACAAAGTCCCGATCATCATCACCTCGCTGGGTGCGAGGGTGGATGTGAATGAGGCGGTACACGCCTACGGCGGCATCGTGCTGCACGACGTGATCAACAATACCTTCGCCAGAAAAGCCATTGAGAAAGGCGCCGACGGCCTGATTGCCGTGGCTGCGGGTGCTGGAGGGCATGCGGGGAAAATTTCGCCGTTTGCGCTTATCCAGGAAATCCGTGAATGGTTCGACGGCCCGCTGCTGCTGTCGGGGGCCATTTCACACGGTAATGGGATTCTCGCCGCCCAGGCGGCAGGCGCTGACCTGGCCTATATCGGCTCGGCGTTCATCGCCACTGAAGAGGCCCATGCCCAATCGGCCTACAAGCAAATGATTGTCGAGAGCTCGGCTGACGACATCATCTACTCCAACCTGTTCACCGGTGTGCATGGCAATTACCTGCGCCAAAGCATCGCCAACAGCGGCCTGGACCCGGATGAACTGCCGGTGTCCGACCCTTCGACAATGAATTTCGGCACCGGTGAAGGGGCCAAGGCCAAGGCATGGAAAGATATCTGGGGCGCAGGCCAGGGCGTGGGCGCCGTCAAGTCGGTCCTGCCGGCCGGCAAGCTGATCGAGCGGCTCAAGGGTGAGTATCAAGCCTCGCGCAAACGCCTGGACCTCGGCGTTACTCATTAGCGGTGGATCAGGCGATATCTTCAGTGCCTGTACCGCCGCCATCGCAGCCTCGCTGAAGCTCGACAGCTCCCACAGGGGATTGGCGGCGGGTCCGGGATTTCGGTCTGGATGAATGTCGAGCCCTACCTGGCCTCAAGCCTCAATCAACGGCAATACCTCGTCCGCCCAAGCCAGCCAGCTTTCTTCGAGCATGATTCCACGCCGCAGCACCATATATTGCAGGCGCTGTGCAGTGGTTAAAGACGCGGATGAAAAGTCACGCTGTTCAATCTGCCGGTACGTCTCAAGCAATGCCTGATGCTGCTTGATCAGGCGCTGGACCTCATCCCCCAGACCCAGCGGGCCAATCACCGCCTCGGCACGCAGCTTGATCAGCAGTGCCTGGCTCTGATCCCCCGTTTCTTGCGGCTCGCCCGCCCAGCGCATCAACTCGGCGCGCCCCGCAGGCAGCACCTGGTAGGTTTTTTTGCGCCGTTTGTCATCCTCAGGGCCATCGTGCGCCACGAGCCAGCCGGCGCTGACCATACGGCCCAGCTCACGATAGATTTGCTGATGGGTGGCTTGCCAGAAATAACCAATGGAGCGGTCGAACCGATTGGCCAACTCATACCCCGTCGAGGGCTTTTCCAGGAGTGAGGTCAGGAGTGCGTGTTGGATGGACATGGGGCGCAGTCTACCTCCGCGGTTCTGGCCCGGGCGAGCATGAAGTCGATGAAGGTCGAGGTCGCGCGGGTGTGATGGTGATCAGGCATGTAGAGCATATACATGTTGGTGCCGAAGATGCTCAGCCGCCAGGCGTCCAGTGCGGTAACCAGCGTGCCCTGGCGCACGTCATCCTGCACCAGGTAGTCCGGCACCAGCCCGACGCCCAACCCGGCCAATACGGCTTGGCGCAAGAACAGGAAGTTCTCCGAAATCAGGGTGGGCTCCAGCAGTACCTCATGCCGCTCCTCATCCAGGTAAGCGGCGACCCGCAATTGCCGGCCGACCACCGCCGCCGTAATCAGCGGCGCGGTGCGCAAGTCGCTGAGTTGCTCTGGCACACCATGCTCCTGGGCGTAGGCCGCAGAAACGCAGGCCACGTAGCGCAACACGCCCATGTCCCGCGCCACCAGGTTTTGCGGCGGCTCGGACATGACCCGTACCGCGATGTCCACTTCATCGCGCATCAGGTCTTCGACACGGTTTTCGAACATCACGTCCAGCACAATCCCGGGATACAGCCGCTTGAAGTCGAGCAGCCAGTCGGCCATGACCCATTGCCCATAGCCACTTGGGACACTGACACGCACCCGGCCCTGCAGGCTCTGCCCCAGTGAAGACACCGACTCTTGCGCCGCCAGCAGCTCATTGCGGATGGCTCGCCCATGCTCATACAGGCGCAGACCGATCTCGGTCGGCTCGATGCGGCGCGTAGTGCGCCGTACCAGTTGCAAACCGATCGACTGCTCCAGGCGGCTGAGGTGGTAGCTGATGTTGGCCCGGCTGACCTTGAGGCGCCGTGCGGCCTCACTGAGGTTGCCTGCATCGATGATTTCGACCAGCAAGGTAAGCGACTTGAGGTCCATGGGCGATCACTGTCAAAGAATTTTGAACAGCCTGTCAACCAGAGCTGTGATTGTCAACGAAGCTTTGCCTTCCGATAATCCTTCGGATAATCAGCCGCTGAGCACCACAGGTGAAACCATGCGTGAACCGATTCTTGTGCACCGCGAAGGTGCCGTTCTAGTGCTGTCCAATAACAACCCCGGCGCACGTAACGCCCTCACGCCCGAGTTCTATGCCGCATTACCCCAGGCCCTGGCCCGGGCCGAGGCAGATCCGGCGATTGGCGCCGTGGTATTGACCGGTGTTGACGGTCATTTCTGCGCCGGCGGCGATCTGCATCGGCTGGCATTACGCCGGGCCATGACGCCGGCAGAGCGACGGGTCAACCTTGAAGGCCTGCATGACCTGATCCGCTCGATCCACACCTGCAGCAAACCGGTGATCGCCGCCGTCGAAGGGGCAGCCGCCGGGGCCGGCCTGTCGATTGCGCTGGCGTGCGACATGCTGGTAGCGGCTCGCAATGCTTCGTTTTCGGTGGCCTACGTCAAGGTTGGCCTCACCCCGGATGGTGGCGCCACGGCATTCCTCGCCGAATTTGTCTCGCGCCAGGTACTGACGCAACTGTGCCTGACCGGTGATCGTATCAGCGGTGAACGCCTGCATGCCCTGGGCGCGGTGAATACCCTGGCCGAGCCCGGTGAGGCGCTCGCGGCGGCCATCACGCTGGCAGCCCGGATTGGCGCAGGCCCACAGCGGGCAATGGCGCGGATCAAGAGCCTGTGCCGTCAGGCCGGCAGCGCAAGCCTGGAGCAGCAGTTGGAACTGGAAGCCACCCATATGGTGGAGTCCATGGGTGACGATGAGGCTGGCGAGGGGATTGCGGCGTTCTTCGACAAGCGGCCTGCAGACTTCCTGGCCTTACGAAAAACCAATCAATAATTCCGCACAGCGAAATAACATTCCATATATTTGACATCCCGCCGTATTGCATGCAAATCTCCAGCGAGATGGCACTCGCCATACCGCCCGCATATCGATTAACCCAGACTCATAACAATAGGGTTTTAGAATGTTCAATCGTCACCTGCCCCATTGGCCGGAGGGTGCGCCCCACCACCTGACACTGCCGGACACCAGTCTTTTCTGTAACCTGGAGATCGCTGCCCGGCGTTATCCACAAAAGACCGCGATCATTTACTACGACACCCTCATCACCTACGCCCAGTTGCTTGATGAGGTCGAGCGGTTGGCCGGGTATTTCCAGTCCCAAGGGATCAAGCGTGGCGACCGGGTGCTGCTGTTCATGCAGAACTCGCCTCAATTCATCATCACCTACTACGCCGCCTTGCGCGCCGACGCCATGGTGGTACCGCTCAACCCCATGAGCCGCGCCAGCGAACTGGAACACTACCTGCAAGATACTGACGGCGAGATCGTCGTCTGCGCTCAGGATCTCGCGCCTTTTGTCACGCCGCTGCTCGGCCGTTTCAAGCTGCGCCAGGTGCTGACGACCGCCTATTGCGAATACCTGCGCCAGCCCACCGACCTGCCCCTGCCGCCCGAATTGCTCGTTGCGGTACAAACCGCGACGTTGCCTGGCGTGGTGCGCTGGCAGGCTGCACTCGATTGCGGCCAACAGCCCGGCCCGCACCTCAGTGGCGCGGACGATCACTGCGTGATGCCTTACAGCTCCGGCACCACCGGCGTGCCCAAGGGTTGCCTGCACACCCATGCATCAGTGATGGCGACGACCGTGCATCGCCAGGCCTGGACTAACCGCACTTGCGAAGACGTGGTACTGACCACACTGCCGCTGTTCCATGTCGCCGGCATGCAGTCGTCGATGAACGGGCCGATTTTCAGTGGCGCCTGTGTGGTGGTCATGACCCGTTGGAACCGCGAAGTCGCCGCGCAGTTGATGCAACGTTATCGCGTCAGCAACTGGTCCAATATCGTCACCATGGCCGTGGATTTCCTGACCCAGGACGGGCTCGATCGCTATGACTTATCGAGCCTCAACTACATTGGCGGTGGCGGTGCGGCGATGCCCGGCCCGGTCAAGGACAAGCTCAAACAGCTATTGGGCCTGGACTACATCGAAGGTTACGGCATGACCGAAACCATGGCAGCGACCCATATGAACCCCAAGGCGCGCAGCAAATCCCAATGCCTGGGCATTCCGGCGTTCGACGTGGACTCGCGCGTTATCGACAGTACGACTGGTCTGGAACTGGCGCCCCATGAGGTGGGGGAAATCGTCTGCCGTGGCCCGCAAATTTTCAAAGGCTACTGGCGGCTTCCGCAAGACACCGAAAAAGCCTTTATCGAACTGCAAGGTAAACGTTTCCTGCGTACCGGCGACCTCGGTTACTACGACGAAGACGGCTACTTCTTCATGGTCGACCGTATCAAGCGAATGATTAACGCCTCCGGCTACAAGGTCTGGCCTTCGGAAGTCGAAAGCCTGATGTACCGCCATCCGGCGATCAAGCAGTGCTGCGTCATCTCCTCCCCCGACGCACGCCGAGGGGAAGCCGTCAAAGCCCTGGTGACCCTGCACCCCGAGCGACAGGACACCACGGCCGACGACATCACCGAGTGGTGCAAAGCCAATATGTCGGCCTACAAAGTCCCGGCCACCATTGAGTTTCGCGAGCATCTGCCGCAATCCGGCGCCGGCAAACTGCTATGGCGCCAGTTGCAGGATGAAGAATGGGCTGCCCACGCCCCCACCAGTACTGGCACAGGAAACTGATTGATGTCTGACGCCGTTATTGTCTCCACCGCGCGTACCGCCCTCGGCAAATCCTACCGGGGCGCCCTGAACAACACCCACAGCATCGACCTGGCCGGGCATGTGATCCAGCACGCCGTGGCCCGGGCCGGGATTGACCCGGGGCTGATTGAAGATGTGATCCTCGGCGCGACGTTTCATGAAGGCGCCCAGGGCAAGAACATGGCGCGCCTGGCAGCCATTCGTGGCGGGTTGTCCACCACCACGGCGGGGTTGTCGATCAACCGTTTTTGCAGTTCGGGCCTGCAAGCCATTGCCCTCGCGGCCCAACGTATCGTGTCGGAGAAAGTCCCGGCGATGATTGCCGGCGGCGTGGAATCCATCAGCCTGCTGCAAAACGACAAGCTCAATACTTATCGCGGGCAGAACCCGTGGCTGCTGGAGCACAAGCCTGAGCTTTATCTGTCGATGATTGAAACCGCCGACATCGTTGCCCATCGCTACAACATCAGCCGCGAGGCCCAGGACGAATACGCCCTGCTCAGCCAGCAGCGCACCGCCGCCGCCCAGGCCGCTGGGTTGTTTGATGATGAGATTGTTCCCTTCAGCACCCGCATGCTGGTCAAGGACAAACACAGCGGCGAGGTCAGTGAACAGGCGGTAACCCTGACCCAAGACGAGTGCAACCGCCCCTCCACCACCCTGGCCAACCTGGCCTTGCTGGAGCCTGTGCGCGGAGCCGGGCAATTCATCACGGCGGGCAACGCCAGCCAGTTGTCTGACGGGGCATCGGTATGCCTGGTCATGGACAGTCTGTATGCCGAACGCAACAACCTCGAACCGCTGGGGATTTTCCGCGGTTTTGCCGTGGCCGGTTGCGAGCCGGACGAGATGGGCATCGGCCCGGTCTACGCCATCCCGCGCCTGCTTAAGCGCAACGGCCTGAAAATCGACGATATCGACTTGTGGGAACTCAATGAAGCCTTCGCCTCGCAGGTAATCTACTGCCGTGAAAAACTGGGCATTCCCCTAGAGAAGATCAACGTCAACGGCGGCTCCATCTCCATCGGTCATCCTTATGGTGTCACCGGCTCACGCCTGACCGGCCATGCCCTGATCGAAGGCAAACGGCGCGGCGCCAGATATGTGGTAGTGACCATGTGCATCGGCGGCGGACAAGGCGCTGCGGGGTTGTTCGAGATCGTCTAAAAACCGAGCCAGAGCGCGAAGCTGCAAGCCCGCTCCCACACTAGTATGTAGTGGCTTCAGTCAAGCCGCTCGATCACACAGGCAATGCCCTGGCCAATCCCGATGCACAGGCTCACCAGCGCGTAGCGCCCTTGCTGGCGCTCCAGGCTACGCAAGGCCGTCAGGGCCAAGCGGGCACCCGAGGCACCCAGCGGGTGGCCAATGGCAATCGCACCGCCTTGGGCATTCAAACGTGGGTCGTCAAAGGCCAGGCCCAACTCTTTGGCGCACCCCAGTACCTGGGTGGCGAAGGCCTCATTGATTTCAATCACATCCATATCCGCCAGGCTGAGCCCGGCACGTGCCAAGGCCTTGCCAATGGCCGGTACCGGCCCCAGCCCCATCACCCGCGGCGCAACCCCCGCGACCGCACCGGCCACGATCCGCGCCCGTGGCTTGACCCCGTACCGCTCACCGATCGCACGGTTGCCAACGATCAGCGCCGCCGCCCCATCGTTGATCCCCGAGGCATTCCCCGCCGTGACCACGCCACCGTCGAACAGCGCCCCCAGCCGGGCAAGCGCCGGCTCATCGGTGGACGGCCGTGGGTGCTCATCAGCCCCTACCTCCTTGGGCGGCAACTTGCGCCCTTGTGGCACCAGCACCGGCATCAGTTCCCCGTCATAAAAACCCTCGGCCAGCGCCTTGGCATACAGCGCCTGGCTGCGCGCCGCGAACGCATCACTGTCGGCACGGCTGATGCCCAGATCGCGCGCAATGTTATCGGCGGTTTGCGGCATGCTGTCGGCGCCGAATTCGGCCTCGATCAGCGGGTTGGGAAAACGCGCACCGATGCTGCTGTCGAAGACCTGGAAGGCCCGGGAAAACGCCGCCTCGCTCTTGCCGACAACAAACGGCGCACGGCTCATGCTCTCGGTGCCGCCAGCGATAAACAACTGGCCTTCATCGCAACGGATCATCCGATTCACATCCAGCAACGCCGCCAGCCCCGAGCCGCACAAGCGGTTGACAGTCAGGCCCCCCGTGGTCAATGGCAACCCCGCGAGCAATGCCGCATTGCGGGCAACGTTGCGCGCATCTTCACCGGCCTGGCAGGCACACCCCGCCACGACGTCTTCATAGTCGGCGCCAGCGAACGGGCTGCGCGCCACCAGGGCGCGAATGACCTCGCCCAGCAAGTCATCGGGGCGCACGCTGGCCAAGGCGCCGGCGCTGCGACCAAAAGGTGTACGCAGGCCATCATAGATATAAGCGGACATGGTTATTGCTCCTGCACAGCAGAGGGATGATCGGGGGATTGCAGGCTCAGGCCCAGTTGCACCCGGCGACGCAGCCAGGGGCTGGGGCGGTAGCGCGGCTCTTCATAACAACCTTGAATGCCGCGCAACACCGTGAGGATCTTGTCTGCACCATAGAATTCGGCGAAGGCCAGCGGGCCGCGCGGATAACCCAGCGCCAGCATCACCGCACGGTCGAGGGTGGCCGGGGTGGCGATGCCACGCTGGACGATTTCCGCCCCCAGGTTGGCCACGCAGGCCACCACGCGCTGGATGATGAAACCGGGCGAGTCATTGATCACTTCCACCGGCACGCCGCTGCTGCCAAGGGCCTGCACCGCCTGGGCTTCCAACGCAGGCTCAAGCGCCGGTTGGCGCATCAACACCAGGCGCTTGGAGAAATCGCAGAAGGTGTCCAGGGCCAGGGTGCGCTCAGCCGGTAAACCCAGGCGCGCAATCATGCTGCTGGCATCTTCGCCCAATGGGGTAATCAGGCAGATCGCGTTGGCCGGTGGTTGAACAGCCTCTTCAAGCGTCGCCCCGCCAGCGGCGAGCAAGGTTGCCACCTCAGCGCGCACGTGCGGCTCCTGGCTGTCGAGCCAGAAGGCACGCTCGACCGCTACAGCCGCGCGCTTGAGCGGTGGCGAACGCAGCTGCTGGCCGTCGACATACCGATAGAAACCATGCCCGTCACTCTTGCGTCCCAGCAAACCGGCGGCCACGCGCTGGGCTGCCAGGTAGGAAGGCGTGTAGCGGGGGTCACCATAAAACTGCGCGTAGATCGACTCCATCACCCCGTGGGAAATGTCCAGCCCGGTGAGGTCAAACAACTCGAAAGGCCCCATGCGAAACCCCGGGCCATCGCGCAGGATGCGGTCGATCTGTTCGACATCGGCGATGTTCTCGCCAAGGATGCGCAAGGCTTCAGTGCCATAGGCGCGACCAGCATGGTTGACCAGAAAACCCGGTGTGTCCGGGGTTTGCGCCGCAAAGTGGCCCGCTGCCTCGGCCAACGCGCACAAGCGCTCTACCACCTGCGCCTGGGTACGTTCACCGCGCACCACCTCGACGATCTTCATCAGCGGCACCGGGTTGAAGAAGTGAAACCCGGCCACCCGTTCAGGGTGCTGGCAACCGCTGGCAATCTGTGTAACAGACAACGAAGACGTGTTAGTCGCCAACACGGCGCTCGGCGCAACGATGGCCTCCAACTGGCGAAACAGCCCTTGCTTGGCCTCCTGGTTCTCGACGATGGCTTCGATCAACAGATCGCAACCGGCCAAGGCTTCCAGGCTGTCAGCCGGCTGCATGCGCGCCAGGGTCTGCTCCAATTGCTCGGGGCTGAGCTTGCCCTTGGCCACCTGGCGCGCCAACAGGTCTTTGTTAAAGCTCAGCGCCTGCTCGACCGCCTCGGGACGCACGTCATACAGCAGCACCTCGCAACCTGCCGTCGCAAACACCTGAACAATGCCACGCCCCATGGCGCCACTGCCAATCACACCGATACGTGAAAACATGGTTTCTCCGATTTTATGTTTCGCTGTGCAGAACCTAATTCCATATTGACTAGAATACTAATTATTGTCAGGCTCAACTTCAATCTAAAAACGGCTCTTTGCGGAACATACCGTGCGTAGCAAGTGCCGCCGTTCACCCCATAACAAAAAGAGAACACACCATGACCGTCTCACCACCCTGCGACCTGCAAGGCCTGTTCAGTGGATTCGCTGCGTACCTGGGCCTTGATCTGGTTGAATACGGCCAGGCGCAAACCGTCATCGCGTTGCTGGTCAACCCCGAGCATCTCAACCAGGCCGGCAACCTGCACGGCGGTGTGATAGCGGCCATGGCCGACGCGGCGCTGGGCATGTGCGGCACCTGGAATATCGACCCGGACCTGTGGCGCTTGTCCCTGACCCTGTCACTGAACATCAATTACATGGCTCCCGCCCCCGCAGGCAGTCGGGTGCGGGTCATTGCCCGGGTGCGGGGCGGTGGGCCGAAAATCTACATGGCCGCTTGTGATGTGCTCGATGCCGAGGACAACCTGCTGGCCAGCGCTGAAGGGGTGTTCAAACGCAGCCGCCTGCGGCGCCTGCCCGCGTGAAGCTGACACGCCTGCTGCCACTGGCCCTGCTCTGCGAACTGATTGCCCTGGGCACACGTACCACTGCGTTCAGCCTGATCGCGGCGCTGCTGTTCGGTTTGTTTTTTATCCGTCACTGGCAGTCGCTCATGCCCTACCCTCGGCGCCTGGGCCTGGCGACGCTGGCGCTGCTCGCGATATGGCTGGTCAAGGCCCCACTGGACCTGCCCACCGTCCAGCGCATCAGCAGCGCGGCCGCCTATTACGCGGCGTTCATTGGTGGCCTGGGGCTGATGGGTTGCCTGGTCAAGCGCCTGCCGGCACTGCGCGAGGTACATCGTTTTTTGTTGCGTGGACCACGGGCCCTGCTCTATCCGCGCTACTTGTTGGCGGCGCTCGGGTTGGGGTCAATCCTCAGTTTCGGCATGCTCAACCTGATGTGTTCAACCCTGCACAGTTACCTGCAACACTTTGCACCCGATCACCCGGCCCAACGCGATGGCCAGCGAGGTGTGCTGACCGCTGCCATTCGCGGCTTTGCCCTGGTGCCGTTAATCGCGCCAACCAGCATTGTGGTGGCGATCATTACCCGTGAAGTCCCCAGCCTGACCTGGACCGACCTGTTGCCTTACGGCGTGATCGCCACGGTGCTGCTGATGCTCATTGGCGCACGCACGGAAAACCGCCATTTGCAGACATTGGTGGATGAGTCGCCAGAAATCCCCGCAGCCTCGCTCACGCCTCTGGTCCTTGGCACGGCCTTGGGCATTGGCGCGATTGTCGCGCTGGCAAGCTTCAGTTGGCTGAACATCACCCAGGCGTCGTTGGTGGTGGTGCCGCTGCTGGTCAGTGGCTGGTTGTTCCTTGAAAGCCCTGGCAAAGCCTACGACGAATTGGCCGAGCATCTGGCGGGCATGCGCAATGAGGTCTTTATCTTCGGCTGTTCCGCGCTGTTCGGCGCGCTGTTCAATCAACTGGTGTCCCTGGATCAACTGGTGCCGCTACTGGGCGGTTCCTCCCAGGTATTTGTGCTGCAATGCATTGCCCTGCTGGGTATCGTCGGGCTCGCGCTGATCGGCATTGCGCCGATTATTACCCTGAGCATTTGTGCCGGTTTGCTGGCCCAATTGCAGGCGGCCGGTGTCAACCCTCTGGGCCCCGCCGTCAGCCTGGTCTGCGCCTTCTCCCTGGCGATGCTGCTCTCGCCCTTTGGGCCCGCCGTGTTGATCCTCGCGCGTACCGCAGGCACCTTGCCGTGGACGATTGTCCTTACCTGGAATGGCCGCTTTGCGCTGATCGCCATCCCGGTATTACTCGCCCTGTCCTGGGTCGTGCAATGGAACCATTAGCGGAACAGGATTCCGCTATGCTGCCATTTCGCGCGACTATATAAGTCATTGCATTGAAATCACGCCGGTTACTGCCCACACTGCCTGGCATTATCGGCTAACCTCTTCCACTGCCAGCCCGCTGCCCACATGAGCCTCCATGACTGAAGAAATCGAAACGCCCGAGAACGAACCCAAGGACCGGAAATTCGTCGAGGCCCTGAGTCGGGGTCTCGAAGTGTTGCGCGCGTTCACCCACGGCAACGTCACCCGGGGCAACCAGGACATCGCGCGGATTACCGGGCTGCCCAAGCCCACGGTTTCGCGCCTGACCTACACCCTGACGCAGCTTGGCTACCTGAGCTACAACCAAGACGTGGAAAAGTACCAACTCGACTCCGGGGTGCTGGCCCTGGGGTATGCCTATGTCAACAACCTGCGGGTCCGCCAGTTGGGCAAACCGCTGATGGACGAGTTCGCACGGCGCACCAACACCACCGTTGGCCTCACCTGCCGCGATCGGTTGTCGATGATTTATGTGGAAAGCTGCCGCCCACCCGACGTGGCCAGCCTGCGCATGGAAGCCGGCGTGCGCCTGCCCCTGAGCACTACTGCGGCGGGCCGTGCCTACCTGGCCGCCACCCCGGAAAACGAGCGGGCACACCTGATCGGCGAAATTGCCAAGAAGGCCGGTGACGAATGGCCGGCCCTGGAAGCCTCGCTGAACGAATCGTTTCGCGAGTATGAGGAGTTCGGTTTTTGCCTGTCCCTCGGCGAATGGGACCGCAACGTCAACGCCGCTGGCGTTCCGCTGCGCCTGACCGACGGCAGCATCATGGCCCTGACCTGTGGCGCGCCGAAATTCCAACTGCCGACCGACACCCTGCAAAGCTCCCTGGCACATCAACTGGTGATGTTGGCCAGGGACATCGAAAGCCTGGGCGCCTGATCGCCATGGGTCCTGCAGGCGCGAAACTGTTCGCGCCTGCAGGAGCCATTTACAGGCTACCGCTCAACTCGGGAACCGCCTCGAACAAGTCCGCCACCAGGCCGTAATCAGCCACCTGGAAGATCGGCGCTTCTTCGTCCTTGTTGATCGCAACGATCACTTTGGAGTCTTTCATACCGGCCAAATGCTGGATCGCGCCGGAGATACCGACCGCGATGTACAGCTGTGGCGCAACGATCTTGCCGGTCTGGCCGACCTGCATGTCGTTGGGTACGAAACCTGCGTCGACCGCCGCGCGCGAAGCGCCGACCGCCGCGCCCAGCTTGTCGGCCAGGGCGTACAGGTGCTTGAAGTTGTCACCGTTCTGCATGCCACGACCGCCGGAAACAACGATCTTGGCAGCGGTCAGCTCAGGACGATCCGACTTGGCCAGTTCTTCGCCAACGAAGCTGGAAGTGCCAGCATTGTGCACAGCCGCAACGGCTTCAACGGCAGCCGAACCCCCTTCCGCGGCAACCGGGTCGAAACCGGTGGCACGCACGGTGATGACTTTGACGGCAGCTGTCGATTGCACGGTGGCAATGGCGTTACCGGCGTAGATCGGGCGCTTGAAGGTGTCGGCGCTTTCCACCGAAACGATCTCGGAGATCTGGTCAACGTCCAGCTGCGCGGCAACGCGTGGCAGGATGTTTTTGCCGTTGGAGGTGGCGGCAGCCAGGATGTGGCTGTAGCCAGCGCCCAGCTCTGCAACCAGCGGGGCAACGTTTTCCGGCAGTTGGTGCGCATAGGCAGCGTTGTCAGCCAGCAGTACTTTGCTCACGCCAGCTACTTTTGCTGCGGCTTCAGCCACGGCGCCAGCGCCTTGACCGGCGACCAGTACGTGGATGTCGCCACCGATTTTGGCGGCGGCAGCAACGGTGTTCAGGGTGGCCGGGGCCAGCACCTTGTTATCGTGTTCGGCGATTACGAGGATAGTCATGATCAGGCTCTCCAATTCAAAGCACCTTCGCTTCGTTTTTCAGTTTCTCGACCAGTTCAGCCACCGACTTGACCTTGATCCCCGCGCTGCGTGCAGCTGGCGCTTGGACTTTGACGGTCTTGTTGGTGGAGGCGGTGGAAACGCCCAAAGCATCAGGAGTCAGCACTTCAAGAGGCTTTTTCTTGGCTTTCATGATGTTTGGCAGGGACGCATAACGCGGCTCGTTCAAACGCAGGTCGGTGGTGACGATGGCCGGCAGTTTCAGGGAAACCGTCTGTGCGCCGCCGTCGATTTCGCGGGTCACGGCAACGCTGTCGCCGCTGACTTCGACTTTAGAAGCGAAGGTGCCCTGGCCATAACCGGTCAGTGCAGCCAGCATCTGGCCAGTCTGGTTGTTGTCGCTGTCGATCGCCTGTTTACCGAGGATCACCAGTTGTGGCTGCTCCTTGTCGACAACGGCTTTGAGCAGCTTGGCAACGGCCAGCGAGGTCAGTTCTTCAGCGGATTCGACGAGCACCGCGCGGTCGGCACCCAGCGCCAGAGCGGTACGCAGCTGCTCTTGAGCAGTGGATGGCCCTACGCAAATGACGACGATTTCAGTCGCGATGCCCTTTTCTTTCAGGCGTACGGCTTCTTCCACAGCGATTTCGCAGAAGGGGTTCATCGACATTTTGACGTTAGCCAGATCGACGCCGCAATTGTCCGCCTTGACGCGAACTTTCACGTTGTAATCGACCACTCGTTTGACTGCGACGAGGACTTTCATAATGGATCTCTCAGTGTGAAAAAAACGGCATTCAAGCGGCATCAAGCAAGGCGGCATAGGCCTTGAGGTGATAGTCATCGTCACCGAATTGATGGCTGAGCATCACCAGGCGTTTGGCGTGGTGCGCCAGGGAATATTCCCACGTCATGCCGATCCCGCCGTGCAGCTGGATTGCCTGTTCGGCAATGCTGCGCGCGGCGCGGGTGACGATGAACTTGGCGGCGGCCAGGGTCCGGGTGCGTTCAAGGCTGTGCGCTTCGTCGCAGCAGCACGCGGCCAGGATGGCCATGCTGGTGGCCTGTTCCAGTTCGGTGCGCATGTCGACCATACGGTGCTGCAGCACCTGGAACTGACCAATGGCCACACCGAACTGCTGACGGGTCTTCAGGTATTCCAGGGTCAGGCGACAGGCTTCCTGCATGCTGCCCAGGGCATCCGCGCACTGTGCGGCAATCGCTCGCCCTTGTTGATAACGCAACGCTGCCAGGGCCTGGCCTGGTTCACCGAGTACCTGATCGGCAGAGACCCTCACCTTGTCCAGATACAGGTCGCAGGCTTTGCGGCCATCGACCGTAGGATAAGTGCGGCGCTCGACACCGACGGCCTGCGGATCAATCAAGAACAGGCCAATGCCCTGCTCATCACGACTCTCACCGCTGACCCGTGCGCTGACCAGCATCAAGCCGGCCTGATGCCCGCCGATCACCACCGCTTTCCTACCGGTCAGCGTCCAGCCCTCGGCCGTCTGTTCGGCACGGGTCTGCACATCGTTCAGGTGGTAGTGGCTCTGGGGTTCGGCAAAGGCCGTGGCCAGCAGCAATTGACCGCTGGCCACTTGTTGCAACAGGTCTTGCTGGGCCGGGCTGCCGAGTTGCATCAGTAACCCTCCCGCATAAATCACCGACTCCACATAAGGTTCCAGGCACAAGCCTCGGCCGAACTCAGTCATCAACAGCATCGTGTCGACGCCGCCCCCGCCAAAACCACCCAGGGCCTCGGGAAACGGCACTGCCGTCAGCCCCAACTCACCCAGTTGCTGCCAGAAGGCAAGGCTGAAGCCCGCATCGCTCTGGGCATACTGCTCTCGCGCCTCGAAGCTGTAGGCATCGCGTACCAGGCGTGTCGCCGTGTCTTGCAGCATTTGCTGCTCTTCGGTCAGTTTGAAGTCCATGGTCAGAGCCCCTTACAGTTCGAGAATCATCTTGGAGACGATGTTTTTCTGAATTTCGTTGGAGCCGCCGAAGATCGACAGCTTGCGCAGGTTGAAATACTGGCTGGCCAACGCCACGCTGTAGTCGGCGTGCAGGGGTTCGCCTGGGTAATCCAGGTCCAACTCTTCTTCCAGAAACGGCAACGCGTACGGCCCGATCACCTTGCGCAGCAAGTGGCTGATCGCCTGGCGGACTTCAGTGCCCTTGACCTTGAGGATCGAACTTTCTGCCCCCGGCACCCCGCCGTCCTTGGCCGCAGCCAGGGTACGCAGCGTGCTCATTTCGGTGGCCATGAGTTGCATCTCCACCTCCGCGACCTGGGCGCGAAACAGCGGGTCGTCGAATATCGGCCGGCCTTCGCTCATCTGCTTGCGGGCAATGCGCTTGAGGTGGGCAAGCGCGGCCTTTGACGCGCCGATCCCCGCCAGGCCCGTGCGCTCATAAGTGAGCAGGTATTTGGCACACGTCCAGCCGTGGTTTTCTTCGCCAACCAGGTTCTGCACCGGCACCTTGACGTTGTCGAAGAACACCTCGTTGACTTCGTGCTCGCCATCCAGGGTGATGATCGGCCGCACGCTGATGCCAGGGCTGGTCATATCGATCAGCAGGAAGGAAATACCCCGCTGCTTCTGCGCCTGCGGGTCGGTACGCACCAGGCAGAAAATCATGTTGGCGTGCTGGCCCAGGGTGGTCCAGGTCTTCTGGCCATTGACGATGTAAACGTCACCCTCGCGCACCGCACGGGTTTTCAGCGAGGCCAGGTCAGAACCGGCGCCGGGCTCCGAGTAGCCCTGGCACCACCAGTCCTCGCCGCTGAGGATGCGCGGCAGGTAGTGGTCTTGTTGCTGTGGCGTGCCGAACTTGATCAGCACCGGGGCTACCATGTTGACCCCAAACGGAATGCTGCGCGGCGCACCCACCAGCGCACATTCCTCTTCGTAAATGTGCTTCTCTACCGCGCCCCAGCCAGTCCCCCCAAAGGCTACTGGCCAATGGGTGGCGTACCAACCCTGCGCGTTCTGGATTGCCTGCCAGCGCAGGTGGTCATCCTTGGACAAGGGCTTGCCCAGGCGCACCTTGTCGGCCAGGTCCTGGGGTAGTTTGTTGTTCAAGAAGGCCCTGACTTGATCGCGAAACGCCAGTTCTTCAGCGGTAAAATGAATATCCATGTTGTTTCTCCAAGCCGTTGATAGACCGTGAAGCAGGCCGTTATGACTCCAGTTTCCAGTCGGCGAAACGCCGCCCTTCTGCCGCCAGCTGTTCCAGCAGTGGCGCCGGCTCCCACCAGGCGCCGAAGCGTTGGTGGAACTCGCGAATACGGGCCAGTACGTTGTCCAGGCCAAGGCTGTCGGCATAAAACATCGGGCCGCCTCGCCAGGCGGCAAAACCGTAGCCGTTGAGGTAGATCACATCGATGTCGCTGCTGCGTCGGGCGATGCCTTCCTGAAGAATTTTTGCGCCCTCGTTGATCAAGGCGAACACGCAGCGCTCGACGATGTAGTCATCGCTCAAGGCGCGGCGCTCGATGCCTTTCTCGCGGGAGACGGCTTCCAGCAACGGCAACAGTTCAGGGTTGGGCTCGGGACGGCGGGAGCCGGGGGCGTAGCAGTAGAAGCCCTGGCCGGTCTTCTGGCCGAGCATTCCGGCCGCGTACAACGTGTCGAGGACATCGGGCAGCGGGTAGTTCGATGGCAGCGTGGCGCGCTGGCGTTGGCGAATGCTCCAGCCAATATCCAGCCCGGACAGATCGCGCATGGCATTCGGGCCCATGGCCAGGCCGAAGTTGCGCAAGGCACCATCAACCTGCTCCGGGGTAGCGCCCTCCTCCAGCAAGAACTCGGCCTCGCGGCCATACTGGAAGATCATCCGGTTGCCGACAAAGCCATCACAGACGCCCACCACCACGGCAATCTTGTTCAGCCTCTTACTCAGTTGCATGACCGTGGCCAACACCTCAAGACCGGTGTGCCGACCGCGCACGACTTCAAGCAGACGCATGACGTTGGCCGGGCTGAAAAAGTGCAGGCCCACCACGTCTTCAGCCCGTGAAGTGAAGCCGGCGATAACGTCCAGATCCAGCGACGAGGTGTTGCTGGCAAGGATCGCGCCGGGCTTGCACACCTGATCCAGGCGCTCGAACACCTGGCGCTTGACCTCCAGGCTTTCAAACACCGCCTCGATCACCAGGTCGGCAGTGGCCAGTTCGCTGTAGTCCACCCCGCCATGCAGCAGTGCCAGGCGCTGCTCCATCACGGCAGGGCTCAAGCTGCCACGGGCGACGCTGGCTTCGCAGGTTTCTCGGGCGCGTTGTAATGCCCGCTGCAGGGCGGGCTCGTCGACTTCCATCAACATCACGGCAATACCGGCGCTGACAAAACTCAAGGCGATGCCCACGCCCATGGTGCCGCCACCGATCACCCCGACGCGCTCAATGACACGCACCGGTGTGTCCTTGGGCAAGTCGTCGATATGAGCGCATTGGCGCTCGGCAAAAAAACCGTGGACCAGGGCCGCACGCTGCTCGGAAGCCAGGCATTCCTGGAACAGTGCGCGCTCGCGTTGCAAACCTTCGACCAGCGGCAACAAGGTCGCCGCTTCTACGGCGGCGACACAACGGGGTGGCGAAAAGAACCCCGGCAAACGCTTGGCGACGTCGGCGCGCTTGGCGGCGATCAATGCGCCGTTGTCGACGCCCTTGAGCGCCGCAGCCTGCTCGCCGGTACGCCGTACGCCCAAGCCGCTGTCCAATACCCGTTGAGCAAAAGCGATCCCGGCGGCGCGGGGATCACCGTCAAACAGCTCATCGACAATCTGATGTTCCCGGGCTTGAAGAGCATTGATGGGCTGGCCTGAGACAATCATCTCCAGCGCCTTGGCCACCCCCGCCAAACGGGGCAAGCGCTGCGTGCCACCCGCCCCCGGCAGCAACCCAAGCTTGACCTCCGGCAGCCCAACCTTGGCATCGCGGCGCGCGATTCGATAGTGACAACCCAGGGCCATTTCCAGGCCACCGCCCAGGGCCGTGCCATGGATCACCGCAACGCAGGGCTTGTCGCTTTGTTCGTAGGCGTTGACCACTTCCGGCAGGCTCGGCGCCTGAGGTGGTTTGCCGAACTCCTTGATATCCGCCCCGGCAATGAACGTGCGGCCGCTGCACAGCAACACCAGCACCTTGGCCTGCGTGTCGATCTGGGCCTGGTGCAAGGCCCGCAGCAAGCCTTCACGCTGGGCCTGGCCAAGGGCGTTGACCGGCGGGTTGTTGAGGGTGATCAGTGCAACCTCGCCTTGGCGCTCGTAGTTGACGCTGGAATTCATCTGAGCCTCGACACATTGTTTTTATTGGAATCATATTCCGCGCTGCGGAACATGCGGATCGATATTATCAAAGAGACATGTTTTGGCAAACGGTTTATGGAAAGATCTCCGATTAAAAAAAAGCTGACACCTTGGAGGGTGTCAGCTTGGTCAGCGGGAGAACTTGAAGGCTCAGGCGTCAGCCGCTGGCACCTGCCGGCCAGGCACCACCACGGCAGGATCCTTGGGTGCCCAGCTTTTCAGGCGCTCCAAGCTCTCGCGGTAGGAGCGCAGGCCGGCCATCAAAATCACCACCGCCAGCACCAGGGAGATGCCAGTAACCACGGCCAACGAGTAACCCAGCGCCGAATCACTGCCAAACACGTAATCCGTGCCCAAGGCTACGGCGGTCGGGCCGATACCCAGGCCGATCAGGGTCACGGCAAACTGATAGAGCGCCGATGCCTGCCCGCGCATCGGGCTGGGCACGACTTCCTGGACCGCCAGGGGGCCAACACCGAACGGCATGCTCACGGTAAACACGTGAAACGCCATCAGCACCAAGGCCAGGTTCTTGTCGTCAACCAAGTAGCCCAGGTTCGACGGCAAAGTCAGCACTGCGGCAAGGATCGCGATGCGCAGGGGGGCGTCCCGATGACCGCGCTTGACCAGCCAGTCACACAGGCGTCCACCCAGCAGCAGGCCAAGGGAGCCGCAGATCGCCAGCATGCTGCCGTAAATCACCCCGACTTGCGGCACGCTCATATCGAACGAACGCACAAAGAAAGTCGGGATCCAGGCACTGCTGCCGTAGGCCGTGAAGGTCAGGCAGGCAAACCCGAGGTTGTGGCAGAGCATGGTCCGACGGTTTTTACGCAGGTAGTCGACAAACTCCGAGAACGGCAATTGCAGCCCCGCACCGACCCCTTGGCGCACCGGCTCGCGCAGCAACAGCAGGCACAATGAGAAGACCACGCCAATGGCGCCAAGAATCAAAAACACCATCTGCCACGGGCGCACGATGCCAATCAGCGGCAACGTCATATCGCCCTGGCTGGTTGCGAAATGCACCGCGACGCCGCCGAGCAACAGCGCCACGCCCGACCCCAGATAAATCGCCGTCGAGTACACGCTGAAGGCCGTGCCGCGACGCTCAGGGGTGAAGCTGTCGGAAATCATCGAGTAGGCACAAGGCGCCAACGATGCCTCGCCCGCCGCCACACCGATGCGGCAAAAGAGAAACTGCCAGTAACCCTTGGCCATCCCGCACGCGGCGGTCATGCCACTCCACACCAAAATCCCGCACATCAGCAGATTGCGCCGGCTCTTGCTGTCGGCAATCCGCCCCAGGGGAATGCCACAGAAGGTATAGAAGATCGCAAACGACAGGCCCATCAGCAGGCTCATCTGGGTGTCGCTGATGTCCATGTCTTGACGAATGGGCCCCACCAGCAGGTTGAGAATCTGCCGGTCCACGAACGATAAAACGTAGGCCAGCATCAGCACACTGACGGTGAACCAGGCGCGTACACGTGATGGATAAAGTGTGTTCTTCATAGCCGCTACGACCTCATTGTTGTTATGGACCCGCCCGGAAGGCTGTCATCGACTCGACTACAGGAGTGGCAAGGTGTAACTGACGATCAGGCGGTTATCGTCCAGGTCACTGCCAAAGTGATTCATGCGCAGGGACGAGTTACGCCACTTAACCCCCAGGTTTTTCAACGTGCCGCTCTGGAATACGTAGGCGATATCGGTATCGCGCTCCCATTCCGAACCGGTCGGCTTGCCAGCACCCAGCTCAATCCCGCTGCCATAGAGGTAGCGGGTCATGAAGGTCAGGCCCGGGATACCGATAGCGGTGAAGTTGAAGTCGTAGCGGGCCTGCCAGGACTGCTCGTCCCGATTGGCAAAGTCGTTATTGGAAACAAAGTTGGGCAGGAAGGCATCGGCGCCATGGATATAGGCGTAGCCGGTGTCGCCACTCATTTTCTGATAGGCCAGGCCAAAGGCATGACCGCCCAGGGTGTAGGTGAGCATCGCCGCCAGGGCCGTGTTGTCGATATTGCTGTTGCCCTGGTTAGTCGACCTTGCGTAGCGCACGTCACTCTTGAGCGACTGCCCTTCGCCCAGTGGCAATAGATGCAACAGGCTGAAATTGTGCTGGCGATAAAAACTGTCGAGCTCACCGTAGAAGTAATTGCCGCTTAACTGGTTGCTCCACTTGTAACCGACACCGGCAAAGTTGAACTCATCGGTGGTCGCGCCCTTGGTCACACGAATGCCCTTGGCGTTGGCCACTGACGGCGTCAGGTCTTCCCGGTTGGTCGAATCGCGCTGGGTCACCTGGCGGATCTGGCCCGCATCGACGGTCACATTGGCGAACTCCTGGGAATTCAAATGCACCCCCTCGAACGTTTGCGGCAACAAACGCGTGTCATTGAATTGCACCACCGGCAAACGCGGATGCAGCGTACCGATCCTGAGCAGGCTCTTGGACGCCCGCACCTTGGCAGTCAGGCCAAGGGCGCCACTTTCATCGACTGAACGGCCATCTCGTTGACGAGGCAACAAACCGGAACCGGCGCGATCATGGCTGGAGTCGAGCTTCAAACCGGCCAAACCGATCGCATCCAGCCCAAAGCCGACAGAGCCTGCAGTGAACCCTGATGCGTAGCGCAGCAAAAAGCCCTGGGCCCACTCTTCCTGCTTGGATTGAGTGGTGCTGGCCTGGCTGTAGTCGCGATTGATGTAGAAATTGCGCAGCTCGACGCTGGCCTTGCTGTCCTCGAAAAAACCAGCCTGCGCCGATGCTGACAGGCCAATTTGCCCAATGGAAAACAGCAGACACGTGGCAATAACGCGGGAATGGCGCTCCATGATGCAGCCCTATTTTTGTTGTTATGTGTGAAGCTCCTGCGGCGCCTTGCCAGGGGCAAAGGCGCGCTACAGCTTTTATAATCCAATAAGTTTCGCTGTGCGAAATCGTATTTTGAATTAACGACAAAATATAAGCATTTCGCGAAATTTAAGTAAAGTGCTGCCAGGAAAACAAAATCGCTTAATGGGTAAGTGATTGTTTTATATTTATTATTTTTAATAAAAGCCTGGTCGTCATTTGATCGAGCATTTCGCCAGGCAAAACACCCACCGCAAATCATCAGAACACGGCAGCCAAACCTGGAAAGAAGGCTTTAGAAGATGGCGGCTGCTGCCGACGTCTTTCTAAGCGTCAAGTGGAGATCGTGCTTTGATTGATGGTCAGGTTTCGACGTTGGATGATGTCGGTGCCCCAAACTTTGTTGGGTTCTACGACATCGAACGGGCGTTTCAGCAGGCTGGGTAAGGTGACCGCTGGCTTACCGCTGTACATTTCAGGGCGTCGTCGATACCCAGCAGACAGGCAACCCGCTCCTGAACCTCTTTAGTATCTGATGCGGCCACTCGATCATGGCATAATGATATCTATGGCGACTTGGAGTCGCCTGAAACCTGATAAAGCCCAGACCGATAAAGGACTTACGATGCACTCTCGCATTAAGATGTTTGTAGGTAGTATTGGCTTCGCTTTCCTCACCGGCTGCGCATCCGTGCCAATGGGCGCCCCTGATGCGGACGCCAAGCTCAAGACCTTCTCAGCCCCCCCACAGGACCAAGCCGGACTGTACATTTATCGGGATAGCTTCGCAGGACAGGGCTTGAAGAAGACTGTGACTGTGGATGGCAAGGCGATTGGAGAGACAGCTAACCGCGTTTACTTCTACCGACTTGTAAACGCTGGTAGCCATACGATTGGTACAGAATCAGAGTTCAGCGATAACCTGATCAACCTAGTCGCTGTAGGTGGAAAGAACTACTACATACGTCAGTCAATAAAGATGGGGGTGTTCGTAGGTGGTGCCAGCCTCACTGTCGTCCCTGAAGCTGTAGGTCAAGCACACCTGCAAAAATGCGAGCTGGCAGCTTCGCAGTAACGTCGCGAGATAATCCTGTGGGCACATTCGCAGAGCTCACAGGACGCCTTACCTCTGATTCACAGCCTGTATAGCTGATGCTTTCAAACTATGTCCCCATTGAATAGGTCGCCAGACAACTTGGCCATGACGATACGACGATGGTGAGAAAGCACTATGGACGGTGGCCCCCCAATGATACGAGGATCATGGCGGGGATCATGTCGAACATGTTGGGATTTCGAAACTAGACTTCGCCGTGCAGTCACAATCTCTCTAATTCGTCATTTTATGAGAGCAACGACCCTGTTTCTTTACATGACGATACGCCCCCATTCCCAAAGAGTATTTCATGTCTCGCAACTTTGTTTCAGAAGCAGATGCTGCGATTGCGCTGGACCTTGCGCTACGCGTAGAAAGCGGTCACTTACGACGCGTTGCTGCATTCAATCTCCTAACGACTACGTACCAGTTCGCACCACACACCGCCAACGCTTACTTGAATTGCTACCCACACCTACGTCGCGGTACACCTTGGAAAGCAACGGTATCTGTGAACGCTGTCCGAGTGATGCTCGAAACTATCGCTACTGGTGGAGCAAATGATTTGCTCACTGCCCTTCAGTCCGTAAAAGGTCACTTGGAATACTTTGCTGGTCGTGGCAAAACACTTATCGCTCTACAAGCCCTACTCCAAGAGTTCCAGTTGCAGCTCGCACATACGGCTCAAGTTCTTCAGTCCGAACTTGATCTTGAGAGTCGAGTACGTGCATCGTCTTTGGATGATCCCGCACTTCGACGCCAGCGGTTGGCGCTCGCCACAAAAAAACCAAAACGTTCCGTACGTATCGTCCACGACTACTATCGCAACGCTGACGTCGTCGTAGAGGTTCTTGACCGAGCTCAAGGTGTTTGTGAAGACTGCGGTGAGCCAGCGCCCTTTCACCGGCGATCAAATGGCACCGCATACCTTGAGGTGCATCATTTAATTCGCTTGGCAGATAACGGCGATGACTCGGTAGAGAACGCAATTGCCCTCTGTCCGAACTGTCACAGGCGCATGCATTTTGGATGATCAGAACGTTGAGAGCGAACAGGTGTTTGATCGAAGTGCAGGGAGTATTTAATCGGCGCTTGCCCTAAAAATGCCCTAACTTGAACGCCAGAAACGAAAAAGCCCCCGTAATCAATAACAATTACGGGGGCTTTGTCTTGTTCAATAATGGCGGAGAGATAGGGATTCGAACCCTAGGTACCGGTGAAGGTACAACGGATTTCGAATCCGTCCCATTCGGCCACTCTGGCATCTCTCCAACGGCGCGCATCATAACAGCCTGTTTCGTGGAAGCAAAGCGCCGAAGCAATTTTTTTCCGTGCTATCAGATGCTTGCGTCGATTACAGCGGTACGCCGAGACGGTTGGCGACTTCTTCGTAGGCTTCGATAACGTCACCAAGGCCCTGGCGGAAGCGGTCTTTGTCCATCTTCTTGCGGGTGTCTTTGTCCCACAGTCGGCAGCCGTCCGGGCTGAATTCGTCGCCCAGGACGATGGAGCCGTCGTGGAATACGCCGAATTCCAGTTTGAAGTCCACCAGCAGCAGGCCGGCGTCGTCGAACAGTTTGCTCAGGACGTCGTTGACCTTGAGCGACAGTTCTTTCATGCGCGCCAGTTGCTCAGCGGTGCCCCAGCCGAATGCCACGACGTGGGATTCGTTGATGAACGGGTCGCCCTTGGCGTCGTCCTTGAGGAACAGTTCGAACGTGTAAGGGTTGAGCTTGAGGCCCTCTTCCACGCCCAGGCGCTTGACCAGGCTGCCGGCGGCGTAGTTACGCACGACGCACTCGACCGGGATCATGTCGAGTTTTTTCACCAGGCATTCGTTGTCGCCCAGCAGTTTGTCGAATTGGGTCGGGATGCCGGCCGCTTCGAGTTTCTGCATGATGAAGGCGTTGAACTTGTTGTTCACCATGCCCTTGCGGTCGAGCTGTTCGATGCGCTTGCCGTCGAACGCCGAGGTGTCGTTGCGAAACAGCAGGATCAAGCGGTTGGCGTCGTCGGTCTTGTACACCGACTTGGCTTTGCCGCGGTAGAGTTCTTCACGTTTTTCCATGATGGGCTCCGCTTGGTAAGTAGGTGGGCTAGGCGATATGTCGCCAGTCGAGCCCTGAATCTTGATCGGCCAGTTGCAGCCAGTCCGGGTCGCACCCGAGGGTGTCGACAAAACATTGCCGGGCAAGCTGCGGCAGGTTGTTCTTGCTGCTCAGGTGGGCCAGGACCAGGTGTTGCAGGTCTTGCCAGCCCAACTCATACACCAGGTACGCCGCCTGGTGGTTGTTCAAATGTCCCAGTTCGCCACCGACCCGCTGCTTGAGAAAGTACGGGTAGTGACCGCGCGCCAGCAGGTCACGGCAATGGTTGGACTCGATCATCAACGCATCGAGGTCACGATAGCCTTCCAGCACCTTGGCACAGTAGGAACCCAGGTCGGTAAGCAGGCCAAAACGGCGCTCGCCATCACTGAATACATATTGCGTGGGCTCGTGGGCATCATGCGCCACAGCAATCACGTCGATGCTCAAGGCTCCGATCTGCAGTTGCTCGCCACCGGCCAGGAAACCTGCGGGTTCAATGGGTTTGCGCATCCCGCGCAAGGTGCCGCGACTCAGGTACACCGGAAGATTGTAGCGCCGAGACAGCAAACCCACGCCATGCACGTGGTCGGCATGTTCGTGGGTCACTAGAATCGCGCTCAGCTGCGCGGGGTGAACCCCCAGGCGCAGCAGGCGTCGCTCGGTTTCCCGCAGGGAGAAACCACAATCCACCAGGACGTACGTATCGTCATGGGCTACAAGCGTGCCGTTCCCTTGGCTACCGCTGCCGAGAACAGCAAAACGCATCGGATCAGCCCAGGTTGTCCTGAATCACGCCCAACACTTTGCGCGCCGTTTCTGCTGGTGCCACGGTGTTGATGTTTTTCTCGACGGTGACTTGCACGTTGTCGCCGACCTTGCTCAAGCGTACTTGATAGCGCTCGGCGCGGGTCTCGATCTCTTCCTTGGTCGGCTCGCTGCCGAACAACTTGCTGAAGAAACCACGCTCGTCGTCTTTCTTCTCGGCCTTTTCAGCCACGTTGATGTAGTACAGGCCCAGGCTGCGGTTGATGTCTTCGACACGCCATGGCCCTTGCTCCAGGGCACGACCGACGCTGGCCCAGGCACGGTCCAGGTCTTCACCCAGGTTGAGCACAACGTTGCCGCTGCCGTCTTCGGTGAGGCTGACACGGCTAGGGGTGTCGTAGTCACGGGCGGCGAGCAGGGAAACGGAACCACCCTTCTCGGAGATGCGGCTCATGCTGGCAAGCATCTCGTCGACCAGCGCAGCATCAACACCGCTGTTGACCGAGCGATTGGTGAACTCGACGTTGGCGGTGCTGCCGGCAGGACGCTCGGCGCTGACCACGTAGACTTCACTGGTATTGCGCTGCACGCCTGGCTCGATGCGCACACGGATGCGGCTTTCGCTACCGGCGGCGACACCACCGGACTGCAAGCGCTTGGCCATGTTGGCCGACAATTCGTTCGGCTGCTGCCACGCAGTGGTGAACTCACCGGTCTGCGGACGTTGCTCGTCAATACGGAAGCCATTGTCCTGGAAAAACTGCACCGCCACCGGCCAGACTTCGGCTGGTGGGCGCTGGGCCATGATCCAGCGTGAATCGCCGCTTTTCTGCAGGCTGTAGTCGCTGGCATCGGCCAGGGCCGAAATCGGCTGTGGACGCGGCACTTCGTACTCGCCCTTGACGGTGTCGTCGGCCACGTTGCGCGGGATCGGCAGCAACGGGTCAAGGCGCTTGGCGACGTTGACGTCCGGCGGTAATTGCATCGGTGCGGTTTGTTGTGCTTCCAGGTAATCGCTGCCGCGGTCACGGAAGTAGCCTTCCGGGCCCCAGATCCAACCGCAGCCACTGGTGCTGGAGATAATCAAGGCAAGTGCGGAAAGTCCGGCCAATCGCTTCATGCGTAATGCTTCCTCAATTAAACCAGGACGCCGGACTGGCGCAGGGCCTGTCGCAGCGGTTCGTGACAGGCTGGGCTGAGCTGGGTGAGCGGCAGACGGATACCGTCCGGCATCAGGCCCATTTCATGCAGCGCCCATTTCACGGGAATAGGGTTGGATTCGATAAACAGGGTCTTGTTGAGCGGCATCAGCTTCTCGTGAATCGCGCGAGCGGTCACGGCGTCACCGGCGATGGCGGCGGCGCACAGCTCGCTCATGGCACGCGGGGCCACGTTGGCGGTCACCGAGATATTGCCCTTGCCACCCAGCAGGATCAGCTCCACCGCCGTGGCGTCGTCGCCGGAGTACAGCAGGAAATCGCTGCTTACGCCGGCCAGGATGTCCTTGGCGCGCTGCAGGTCGCCCGTGGCTTCCTTGATACCGATGATGTTCGGCACGGTCGACAGGCGGATCACGGTCGCGGCCTGCATGTCGCACGCTGTGCGACCCGGCACGTTGTAGAGGATCTGCGGGATGTCGACGGCTTCGGCGATGGTCTTGAAGTGCTGGTACAAGCCTTCCTGGGTCGGCTTGTTGTAGTACGGCGTCACCAGCAGGCAGGCATCGGCACCGGCTTTCTTGGCGTTCTTGGTCAGCTCGATCGCTTCGCGCGTCGAGTTGGCGCCCGTACCGGCAATAACCGCGATACGCCCTGCAACGCGCTTGACCACAAACTCGATCACCTCGATGTGTTCTTCCACATCAAGCGTGGCCGATTCACCCGTGGTGCCGACGGCCACAATGGCGTTGGTGCCTTCTTGCAGGTGAAAGTCCACCAGTTTGCCCAGGCTGTCCCAGTCGAGATTACCTTGTGCATCCATGGGTGTGACCAGTGCCACCATACTGCCCGCAATCATGCAACCGCTCCTGCCGGAAAAAGAGAGCCGTAATGGTACTGGCGCCAAGATGCTTGCACAAGCGAAGTACCCTCTGAGGATGCGTTCTGGATCAACTTAGTTGCCGGCAATGCCATCATTGGGCCAAAGCACAGCCAACGGCCACTGAATATGCAATGAAAACGCCACGTCCTAGCCCTTGGCGGCGCTTTTCGCTACCCTTGATCCTTTGATCGGTACCGCACGTTCGTATCGACCGCTCATCGCTTTAGGAATGCTGCATGTCCACCCCCACAGTCCGCGAACAATTCCTTGTTATCAGTGCCCTTGGCGCCAACCCCATGGAGCTGACTAACGTCCTGTGCCGCGCCAGCCATGAGAATCGCTGCGCCGTCGTGACCTCACGCCTGACTCGCCATGGCGAGTGCAGTGCGCTGGTCCTGCAGATTTCCGGAAGCTGGGACGCCCTGGCACGCCTGGAAGCCGGCTTGCCGACCCTGGCCAAGAAGCACGACTTCACCGTCAATGTGGTGCGCAGTGCGGCCCTGGAGAACCGTCCCCAGGCGCTGCCGTACGTGGCCTATGTCAGTTCGGCCTACCGTTCGGACATCGTCAATGAACTGTGCCAGTTCTTTATCGACCATAACGTGGAGCTGGAAAACCTGACCTGCGATACCTACCAGGCGCCACAGACCGGCGGCACCATGCTCAATGCCACCTTTACCGTGACGTTGCCGGCCGGTGTGCAGATCAGTTGGTTGCGTGACCAGTTCCTGGATTTCGCCGATGCGCTGAACCTGGACGCACTGATTGAACCGTGGCGCCCACAGAACCCAATGTAAGGAAGTTTTCATGGCTGTAGCCATCGACACACCGGTCGCCGACTTCGAAGCCCAGGCGACCAGCGGGCAGACGTTCAGCCTCGCCGGGCTCAAGGGCAAGCAAGTGGTGCTGTATTTCTACCCGAAAGACAGCACGCCAGGCTGCACCACTGAAGGCCAGGGTTTTCGTGACCAGTACGCAGCCTTCCAGGCGGCCAACACCGAAGTGTTTGGCGTGTCTCGGGACGGCGTGAAGTCCCATGAGAACTTCAAGGCCAAGCAGGCCTTCCCCTTCGAGCTGATCAGCGACAAGGATGAAGCAGTTTGCCAGCTGTTTGATGTGATCAAGCTGAAGAAACTGTATGGCAAGGAATACATGGGGGTGGATCGCAGCACCTTCCTGATCGACAAAAATGGCGTGCTGCGCCAGGAATGGCGCGGCGTGAAGGTGCCGGGGCATGTGGATGCGGTGCTGGCTGCGGCGCAGGCCCTGGACAAGGCTTGATGTGGTTGGTGGCAGTTAGATAGCTATCGCTGGCAAGCCAGCTCCTACATTAGATCGGTGCTCGGCCAGACAACCCGGTAAGTGTGGGAGCCGGGCTTGCCCGCGATGAGGCCATCAGGCCTTGCGCAACCAATAACGATACACGCCGTTATCGGCCTCTTCGTGCAACAGCGCATGCCCCGCCAGCTTGGCAAAGGTGCGGAAGTCGCGCTGGGAACCCGCATCCGTGGCGATCACCTTGAGCACCGCACCGCTGGCCAGCCGATTGAGCTCCATCTTGGCCTTGAGCAGTGGCAACGGGCAGTTGAGGCCACTGGCATCAAGCTCGGCGTCGTGGTTTACAGCATCGGTCATGGTTTTGCTCCAGGCGGCTTCAGAGGGTGCTTAGAATATCTGGTCCCAGGCTCAGTGTCCGGCTACAGTAAGGTCTTTGTCGAAAGGCTTTGTGCATGACTTTTTTGCGCCCTACCCTGCTGACGCTAGCTTGCCTGCTTGCCTCCCCAGGCTTCGCCGACGATCTGCCGTCACTTGGCGACGCCAGTTCTGCCATTGTCTCGCCACAACAGGAACACCAACTGGGCCGGGCCTGGCTGGCGTTCCTGCGCGGCCAGGTCTCGGTTCTCAATGACCCGCAACTCAAGGATTACGTCGAGACCAGCGTCTACAAGTTGGTGGAGACCAGCCAGGTCAACGACCGGCGCCTGGAGTTCATCCTGATCAACAGCCCGCAACTCAACGCATTTGCCGCGCCGGGCGGGATTGTCGGGGTCAACGGCGGCCTGTTCCTCAATGCCCAGACCGAAGGCGAATACGCCTCGGTCATGGCCCACGAATTGGCGCACCTGTCGCAACGCCACTTCGCCCGTGGCGTGGAGGCCCAGCAACGGATGCAGATCCCGATGATGGCCGCGCTGCTCGGTGGGATTATCGCTGCGGCCGCCGGCGCCGGGGATGCCGGGATTGCCGCGATTGCCGGCAGCCAGGCCGCCGCCATCCAGGAGCAGCGGCGCTTCTCCCGGCAAAATGAACAGGAAGCCGACCGCATCGGCATCCTCAACATGGTCAAGGCCGGCTACGACCCGCGCTCGATGCCGACCATGTTCGAGCGCTTGATGCGTCAGTACCGCTTCGATGCCAAGCCACCAGAATTCCTGCTGACGCACCCGGTCACCGAATCGCGGATTGCCGACACCCGCAACCGCGCCGAACAGGCCAAGGTCGGCGGTACGGAAGACAGCCTGCGCTATCAACTGATACGCGCCCGGGTACAGCTGTATTACGAAGACACACCCGGACTGGCCGCCAAGCGCTTCCGCGCCCAACTGGATGAGAACCCGAAAAGCGATGTGGCGCGCTACGGCCTGGCCATCGCCCAGATCAAGGGCACCCAGCTCAATGAAGCGCGGGAAACCCTCAAGCCGCTGCTGGCCAAGGCGCCCAATGACATCACCTACAACCTGGCGCAGATCGAGTTGGATATCACCAACAATCGCATGCCCGACGCACAGCAACGCACCGACCGCATGCTTGCCCAGTATCCCAGCAACTATCCGTTGAACCAGGTGCGCGTGGATCTACTACTCAAGCAGAACCGCACCGCTGATGCGGAAAAAGCCCTGGAAGGTCTGCTCAAGTCACGCTCCGACGATCCGGATGTGTGGTATCAGGTCGCCGAGACCCGTGGCCTGTCAGGCAATATCATCGGCTTGCATCAAGCCCGCGCCGAGTACTTCGCACTGGTCGGCGACTTCCAGCAGGCGATCCAGCAATTGGACTTTGCCAAGCGCCGAGCCGGCAGCAACTTCCCCCTGTCGTCACGCATCGACGCGCGCCAACGTGAACTGATCGAACAGGAACGCATCGTCAAAGGCATGATGAGCTAAAGCCGGCGCCCACAAAAAAGCCCCGCTCTCGACTCTCGAAAGCGGGGCTTTTTATTGACCAACCGCTAGCGGATTACTCAGCCAGCTTGAAGGTGATGAAGCTGGCACGCCCTTGACGCAGGACCCGCATCGACACCGAGCGATTCTTCGGCAGCGCCTTGGCGATGTCGGTGAATTCCTTGGTGGAATTGATGGCCTGGTTGTTCAAGTGGGTAATCACGTCACCGGGTTGCAGGCCGATCAGGGCGGCTGGGCCGTCCTGGACTTCCTTGATCACCACACCGCTCTTGAGGTCGAAGCTTTTCTTCTGCTCATCGGTCAACTCGACCACGGCGATACCCAGGCGGTTGCTGCTACGCTCGGCGCCGGATTTACCACCCAGAGCGAGCTCCTGGCCTTCCTCCGGAATGGCTCCGACAGTCAGCTCAACGTTCTGGCGCTTGCCTTCACGGATCACTTCAAGCTTGGCCTTGCCACCCGCCTTGAGTGCGCCCACCAGATGCGGCAAGTCAGCGGACATGACAATCGGCTGGCCGTTCATGCTCAGAATCACATCGCCAACCTTCAAGCCGCCTTTGGCAGCCGGGCCATCATCCTGAATCTGCGCGACCAGGGCACCGGCCGGCTTGTCCAGGCCAAAGGACTCAGCCAGGTCTTTGTTCACTTCCTGGATCACCACGCCCAACCAGCCACGGCTGACCTTGCCACCGTCCTTGAGTTGGTTGGAAACGTCCAGGGCCACATCAATCGGGATAGCGAAGGAGACGCCCATGAAACCACCGGAGCGGGTGTAGATCTGCGAGTTGATCCCCACCACTTCGCCCGCCAGGTTGAACAGCGGGCCACCGGAGTTACCCGGGTTGATCGGCACGTCGGTCTGGATGAACGGTACATAGTTTTCGTTCGGCAGGCTGCGGCCGATAGCGCTGACGATGCCTTGGGTCACCGTGTGGTCGAAGCCAAACGGCGAACCGATGGCCACCACCCATTGCCCGGCCTTGAGGTCCTGGGATTTGCCCAGCTTCAACACCGGCAGGTCTTTGCCTTCGATCTTCAGCAAGGCAACGTCCGAACGCGGATCGGTGCCGACCAGCTTGGCCTTGAGTTCACTGCGGTCAGCCAGGCGCACGAGGATTTCGTCAGCGTCGGCAATCACGTGATTGTTGGTCAGGATGTAGCCGTCTGGCGAAATGATAAAGCCCGAGCCCAGGGATTGGGCCTCACGCTGACCACCGCCGCCGCCGCGTGGCGAACGCGGCTGGGGCATGCCGCGCTCGAAGAATTCGCGCAGCATTGGCGGCAAGCCTTCAAGGTCGGGCATCTGCTGGTTCGAGACTTTACGATCCGGCAGCTTCTGGGTGGTACTGATGTTCACCACGGCAGGCGAAGCCTGCTCCACCAGTTGGGTGAAGTCAGGCAACTCCGCCGCTTGCGCGGAAATGGCCTGACCCAGCACCAGCACCGTGGCGACTATGGATAGGTAAGATTTCAAACGTGGTATCGACATACAGCTCCCGTTACGACGAGCAGGGTTGGGCGACAGGGTTCAATAAACGCCGAAGACTACTACTACCGACGTCAATATTGCGTGAACAACGCAAGGCCAGAGCCGAGGAGTTGACCTATAAAAAACATAAGGAGATTTTGCAAGTGAAAATACTCTCCAGACATTTCATGTTCTCGGCACAAGAGCAAGGCAGCCATCGCCTGTCTCCTGCCGCACTGTGAACGATCTGGATGAGCACAGGATTAACGGTTCACGGCTTTTCGGGCGCCGGACCGCTGCGAACAGAGAGGGCAATCCGTTCAGCGGTGCCCATCGGGATTTCACCGACAACCGTCGCGACAATATCGCCTTGAGGCGTACTCATGCGGCGGGATACGGCAACCGTAGGCCCAAGCTGAACACGACTTTCGGGGGCGACCTCGCCCGTTACAGGTTCAAGAAACAGTGAAAATCGCGCGAGCCCATCCTCATACATCAGACTGCTTACAACTATCTGGGTCTTGGGATCCTTGCGCGCGTCACTGCGGGTCAACTCGAACCCTGGCGGCAACCATTGCGGATGCCAAGCCTGGGGCTGGCCCGTCACCGCTGAAGTCTTGACGCTGGACGGCGTCAATGGCTTGCAGTCGCTGCCAGGCTGCAGATCACGCTCATCAGGGAGTGTTGTCTCAAGTTGAGTGAACTGGAACCGCTCCAGCAATTGCCCCTTGTCGTTAATCAACAGCGACTTGAGAGGCAGTGCGGTTTCACGGTCCAGGTGCAACTCAAACCCATAGCGGTACTGGTCACGCGGGGTCAACGATACGATCACCGCTTTACGCCCGGCCACAAGCGATTTTCCGCTGACGGCAATCTCGTAAAAAGTATTGAGCTTTTGTGGATCGAATACGTGGGCGGGAGCGCCCGGGGAGTTATCGACGCCAACCACCAAGCTGCCGGTAACGCATTGGATGCGTCCATCGATACGGACAAGTTCCTGAGCCGATCCATCGAGCTGCAACAAGCGCTCATGAACCTGGCCATTCTGGACGCGATGCCAGATCTCATGGGTAGAAAAACTACCGTTACGCTCGTAGATGAACGTGCCCTGGTAGTTTTGCTGCCCTGCCCGCCCAAGGCGTTTCAGCCAATCCTGGCCTTCATCCGCTTGGGCAGGAGCTGCAAACCAGCCACTGAGCAAAAGCGCAAGGAGCGGTATGGCACGCATAAGGCTCCTTAGCGGTCTAGCGGTTTTCCAGGTTTGCAGCGCGAGCGTAAGGCAATGCGCTTTCAGTGCCTTTTACTGCCGACTCCTGAGCGTGCTGACGCAGGTAACCTGGCAGACGCTGGTCCTGCCAGCCGGATTGCCCCTGAAGCACGCCATTGGCCATCGGGCCAGGTGTTTCAGCGCTTTCCTTGTAGCCGGCCAGTACGGCTGGGCCTTTGACCTGCGGACCGGCCATGACCGGCTGCTGGGTTTGCTGGGCCAGTTCGGCACCGGCGATCTCGTCCTGGTTGTACAGGCGCACACCGGCCAGTACGGCCACAGTTACCGAAGCAGCGACTGCCAGGCGACCCAGGCTACGCCAAGGACCACGCGCAACTTTTGCCGGAACGGCTTCATCGGCCAGCGCAGCAGAAACGGCCGCAGCAATATCCAGACGAGGGATTAGTAGATCCTTGTGCATCACCGCCCGAGCGACTTGGTAACGAGACCAGGTATCACGGGTTTCGGCGTCATCAAATGCGTTGAGCACTCGACGAAGTTCCAATTCATCCGCTTCGTTATCCATCACTGCGGACAGCGATTCCTGCAGGGCATCACGACTCATGGCGGTTCCTCTCTTGGCTGTCGCCGCTGTCTTTAGTTTTCCTGCAACAACGGTTGCAGGGCTTTATCGATGGCTTCCCGAGCCCGGAAAATCCGGGAGCGTACGGTCCCCACCGGACATTGCATGACGCTCGCAATGTCCTCGTAACTCAGACCATCGAATTCACGTAAAGTTAACGCCGTACGCAAATCTTCTGGCAGTTGCTGAATAGTGCGATGGACGGTGCCTTCAATCTCGTCGCGCAGCAATGCACGCTCCGGCGACTCCAAATCCTTGAGGCCGTGATCACCATCGTAAAATTCTGCATCTTCCGAACTCACATCACTATCTGGCGGGCGGCGTCCGCGAGACACCAGATAGTTCTTCGCCGTGTTGATGGCGATGCGGTACAGCCACGTGTAGAACGCACTGTCACCGCGAAAATTACCGAGTGCACGGTAAGCCTTGATAAAGGCCTCCTGTGCAACGTCCTGCGCTTCATGGGTGTCGTGCACAAACCGCACGATCAACCCGAGAATTTTGTGCTGGTATTTCAGCACTAGCAGATCAAATGCGCGCTTGTCGCCGCGCTGAACGCGCTCGACCAGCTGCTGATCCTCTTCCTGGGTTAGCATGAACACTCCTCGTTGAACTTGAAGGAGGCTTGCATCACTAAACGATCAGGCTTGCAAACATAGACTAGGACTTTTCGCAAAAGTTCTCCCCCTTCAAGCAAGTTTCCGGTGGGCTCTGTTTTGGCACACACGAAAAACGCAGCGCGGGCATAGCCGGCTGCGTGAATAATCTTGTCGCCGGTTTTCTGACACGCCTCATGCTCCAGGCCGCTCAATAAAACCAACGCATTCCCAGCTTTCGGGCATCCTGTTATAGAGTCGGAACGAGTGTAAAAGTTCCCGTTTCGATACCAGAACGCCTCATCAAAAGCCGTGCAGTTCGTTCACCGTAGTCTCACAATGCCACGAATGCCCGACTATTGTGCCGATCCCCCCCTCTATATACTAGTGGGCCGTGTGACCCTTTGATTCGCCGATCCAGGCGTCCTGTTTGCGCCAACCCTTCGGATCGCTTTTTGCGGAATCCCATAAATGAGCCAACAGTTTCAACACGATGTCCTGGTGATTGGCAGCGGCGCCGCAGGCCTGAGCCTTGCGCTGACCCTGCCGAGCCATCTGCGCATAGCCGTACTGAGCAAGGGCGACCTGGCCAACGGCTCGACGTTCTGGGCGCAGGGCGGGGTTGCCGCCGTGCTGGATGACACCGACACGGTGCAATCCCACGTTGAAGACACCCTCAACGCCGGCGGCGGCCTGTGCAATGAAGACGCGGTGCGTTTCACCGTCGAGCACAGCCGCGAAGCCATCCAGTGGCTGATCGACCAGGGTGTGCCGTTTACCCGCGACGAGCATGCCGGCAGTGATGACGGAGGTTTCGAGTTCCACCTGACCCGCGAAGGCGGCCACAGCCATCGACGCATCATTCATGCCGCCGATGCGACCGGCGCCGCGATCTTCAAGACCCTGCTCGCCCAGGCTCGGCTGCGGCCGAATATCGAACTGCTGGAGCAACGGGTTGCGGTCGACCTGATCACCGAAAAACGCCTGGGCCTGGCCGGCGAGCGCTGCCTGGGCGCCTACGTCCTCAATCGCGCCAGTGGTGAAGTCGATACCTACGGCGCGCGTTTCACCATCCTCGCGTCAGGTGGCGCCGCCAAAGTCTACCTCTATACCAGCAACCCCGATGGCGCCTGCGGGGATGGCATCGCCATGGCCTGGCGCTCCGGCTGCCGGGTGGCGAACCTGGAATTCAACCAGTTTCACCCCACCTGCCTGTATCACCCCCAGGCCAAGAGTTTCCTGATCACCGAAGCCCTGCGGGGTGAAGGCGCGCACTTGAAGCTGCCCAATGGCGAGCGCTTCATGCAGCGCTTCGACCCGCGGGCCGAGCTGGCACCCCGGGATATCGTGGCCCGCGCCATCGACCACGAAATGAAGCGCCTGGGCATCGACTGCGTCTACCTGGACATCAGCCACAAGCCCGCCGACTTCATCAAGACCCACTTCCCGACGGTCTACGAACGCTGCCTGACCTTCAATATCGATATCACCAAAGGGCCGATCCCGGTGGTCCCGGCGGCGCACTACACCTGTGGCGGGGTGATGGTCGACCAGCAAGGCCGCACCGACGTCCCCGGCCTGTATGCGATTGGCGAAACCAGCTTCACCGGCCTGCACGGCGCCAACCGCATGGCCAGCAACTCGCTGCTCGAATGCTTCGTCTACGCCCGCTCCGCTGCTGCCGATATCCTCGAACAACTGCCGCGCATCCCGGTGCCGGCCGCCCTGCCCCGCTGGGACGCCAGCCAGGTCACCGACTCGGACGAGGACGTGATCATCGCCCACAACTGGGACGAGCTGCGGCGCTTCATGTGGGACTACGTGGGGATCGTGCGCACCAACAAGCGCTTGGCGCGGGCACAGCATCGGGTGCGGTTGCTGCTCGATGAGATCGATGAGTTCTACAGTAACTACAAGGTCAGCCGCGACCTGATCGAGTTGCGCAACCTGGCCCAGGTCGCCGAGCTGATGATCCGCTCGGCCATGGCGCGCAAGGAAAGCCGGGGCCTGCATTACACCCTCGACTATCCGCAGATGCTGCCAGAGGCCCTCGACACTATCCTGGTGCCAACCACCTACGGCGACTGAACTTCAAGCGCACCCGCAGGCGCCGATGCACATCGGCGACCTGCGAATCGCGCGGCACACAGATCGAGCGCACTCGCCAATCACCCGGCAACCGGTAGCGCAGCACCACGATCAACGGCAATGCCAGGCTGTCGGGACGCAACTGCACACGGTGCCAGCCCCGTGCCACGCTCCACAACTGCCAGCCATCAGCAGTACGGCGCAGGCCACGAACCGACGAAGGGTGAGTCAGGCGAATAGAGCGCGGCAGCGTCCACACGGCATGAGCCAGGCACGCCACGGCACCGAGGACGGCAATCAGCAGAGGTACATCGAGAAAGCACAGCGCAAGCAGCGCAAGGCACAGGGCAAAGAGATACGCCGCCAGCAACAGCCCCGAGGCCTGCCAGCGGCATTCGAAGGCATTACTTGGGCTGGACACGATCCAGGATCATCCGGACCATGCGTTGCAGCTCCGGGTCTTCTGACTCGGCACGTTCCATGAACCAACCGAACATGTCCTGGTCTTCGCAGGTCAGCAGCCTGACGTAGAGGTCGCGGTCTACCTTATCGAGGGTCGCGTACACCTCTTTGGTGAACGGCACCAACAACACATCCAACTCCAGCATGCCGCGACGGCTGTGCCAGTACAGGCGATTGATTTCTACATCTTCGACCATGGAGCGCTCCTCAAATAGGGCGCAAGTATACAGGCCCACGCCCCTCGGAACAGTCGGCTTTGGTCGGGCTGATGAAACTACCCATTTGCCGGGCGCCCCTCTATGATGCACCCATGACTTTCCAACTGCGATGACCCATGGCTGATTCTGCTTTCTTCTGCCCCCTGTCCCACGAAGGCGTCCTGGCCGTTCGCGGCGCTGACGCGGCCAAGTTCCTCCAGGGGCAACTGACCTGCAACCTCAACTACCTCAACGACACCCATGCCAGCCTCGGCGCGCGTTGCACCCAAAAGGGACGCATGCAGTCGAGCTTCCGTATCGTGCTGCAAGGTGACGGCGTGCTGCTGGCCATGGCCAGCGAACTGCTGGAAGCACAACTGGCAGACCTGAAGAAGTACGCGGTGTTTTCCAAGTCCAAGCTGACTGACGAAAGCGCTGCCTGGGCACGCTTTGGCCTGGTGAACGCCGATCAGGCACTCATCGGCCTGGGCCTGGAACTGCCAGCCGACACCGACAGCGTGGCCCGTACAGATGATCTGATCGCCATTCGCGTGTCCCCTGGCCGCGCCGAACTCTGGGCACCTGCGGCACAAGCCGACACCCTGCGCAGCCAACTGGCCGCACAAATGGCCGCAGGCGATCTCAATGCCTGGCTGCTGGGGCAGGTCCGCGCCGGCATCGGCCAAGTCATGGCCCAGACCCGCGAGATGTTCATCCCGCAGATGCTCAACCTGCAAGCGGTCGGTGGCGTGAGCTTCAAGAAAGGCTGCTACACCGGCCAGGAAATCGTCGCCCGCATGCAATACCTGGGCAAACTCAAGCGGCGCCTGTACCGCCTGAGCCTGGAAGGCACCGAACTGCCCGAGCCTGGCACACCCCTGTTTGCCCCCAGCCATAACAGTGCCATCGGCGAGGTGGTGATTGCCGCCCGGGCCGACGAAGGGATTGAACTTCTGGCGGTGCTGCAAGCCGAAGCAGCCGACAGTGGCGATGTGCATTTAGGTGCGTTGGAAGGCCCAGGCCTCAAGTTGCTCGACCTGCCCTACCCACTGGACCGTGATCGCGAGATCCAGCGTTAATCGCCATACCCTTTTGCAGCACCCTAGAGAGCATGAATGAACAAACTGGCGGAAAAAGTCCAACAGGCGTTGGTGATGGCCATCGATAACGATGACCTGGTTCTGCCCACGTTACCGGAAGTGGCCCTGAAAATTCGTCAGGCCGCCGAAGACCCAGAAATCAGCATCAGCCACCTGAGCAAGGTCATCGGCCGCGATACCGCCCTGACGGCGCGGCTGATCAAGGTAGTCAACAGCCCATTGTTGCGCGCATCCCAGGAAGTCACCGACCTGCACACCGCCATCACCCGCCTGGGCACCAACTACAGCAGCAACCTGGCGATTGGCCTGGTGATGGAACAGATATTCCATGCCCGCTCCGACGTCGTCGAACAAAAGATGCGCGACGTCTGGCGTCGCAGCCTCGAAGTCGCGGGCGTGTGCTATGCCTTGTGCCGCAACCACAGCCAGCTCAAGCCGGACCAGGCGGCGCTCGGCGGGCTGGTGCATCAGATCGGCGTGCTGCCGATCCTGACCTACGCCGAAGACCACTACGAGTTGCTGTCCGACCCGGTCAGCCTCAATCATGTGATTGATAACATTCACCCGTTGCTGGGGGACAAGCTGCTGCGGGGTTGGGACTTTCCGGAAATGCTGGTGAATGTGCCCGCACACTACCAGGATCTTGAACGCGACTCGGCCAGCCTGGACTATGTCGACCTGGTACAGGTGGCCGTGCTGTATTGCCACAAAAACACTGACCACCCGCTGGCCAACGCTGCGCTGTCGAACCTACCGGCGCTCAAGAAGCTGCGTATCGACCCGCTCAATGAAGCGGTGCGCAGCGAGTTGGACGAAGCACGCTCGATGTTCTACTGACCCTGCGCCAACGCTGTTAACCGGCAATAAAGCTTACCCGCACCTTGAGCCCTTTCAGCTCACCATCATGCAGGCTGATCTGAGCCAGGTGCGCACGGCAGATTTCTCCGACAATCGCCAACCCAAGCCCCGAACCCGCGCCCTGCTGGTTACGCCGATAGAAGCGCTCGAACACCCGGTCGCGCTCGTCCAGCGGGATGCCCGGGCCATCATCTTCCACTTCCAGTACCGCCGGCGCCGTGACCCGCAGGATCACATTGCCACCTGATGGCGTGTGCGCCAGGGCATTATCAACCAGGTTGCTCAACAGCTCGTTCAGCAGGGTCGGCTCACCGCGCAACCACACCGGCTGATCCGCCTCCAACGCCAGCGCCACCCCCCGCGCATGTGCCAGGGGCGCCATGGCCATGCCCAGTTCACGGGCCAATTGACTGAGATCGAGCAACTGCGCGCCACCCTCGGCAATCGCCCGCGCGCCGTTTTCGATACGTGCCAGGGACAGCAACTGATTGGCCAGGTGGGTCAGGCGATCCGTACCTTGCGCCGCCGTTTCCAGGGTGCTGCGCCAGATCGCCGGTTCTTCGGCGCGCAGGCCCAGTTCCAGGCGGGCCTTGAGCGCCGCCAACGGGGTGCGCAACTCGTGGGACGCGTCGGCAATAAACTGGGCCTGGCGCTCGAACTGCCCGCGCAGGCGTTCGGTAAAGTGGTTCAACGCCCGTACCAACGGCCCGAGTTCGTGCTGCACTTCAACCAGCGGCAGCGGCCGCAAATCGTCCGGCTGGCGTTCTTCCACCGCCGTGCGCAAACGTTCCAGCGGACGCAGCGCCGCGCTCACCGCAAACCACACCAGCAGCAAGGCACCAATGGCCAGCATGCCCAGACGCAACAGGGTGTCGGCCATCAGGCTGCGAGCCATGCTGACACGGGCCTCGTCGGTCTCTGCGACGCGGATTTCTGCCATGCCATTCATGTTCGGCTCCGACACCGCCTTGAGCAGGCTCACCACCCGCACATTCTGCCCCTGGTACTTGGCGTTATAAAAACGCGCCAGGGCCGGGTAATCGTCGGTGCGCGGCGTGCCCGGCGGCGGGCCTGGCAGGTGTTCGTAGCCAGAAATCAGCTTCTGGTGAATATCATTGACCTGATAGTAGATCCGCCCGGCACTGTCATAGGCGAATGTGTCCAAGGCCACGTAGGGCACATCGGCGCTCAAGGTGCCGTCGCGCTGGGACAGCCCGGCGGCGATGGTCCGCGCCGAAGCCAGCAAGGTGCGATCGTAGGCGGTGTCTGCCGCCTCGCGACCATTCCAGTACGCGCTCAGGCCGCTGGCCAGCATCAGCACCACCAACAGCAGCGCCAGGTTCCACAGCAGGCGCCAACGCAGGCTGCTGTGCTTACGCATCGCGGGCTTCCAGCAGGTAGCCAAGGCCGCGGAAGGTAACGATGGCGACCGGCTGGCCGTCGAGTTTCTTGCGCAAGCGGTGCACATAGATTTCGATGGCATCGGGGCTGGCTTCTTCATCCAGGCCAAACACCTGGGACGCCAGTTGCTCCTTGCTCATGACCCGGCCAGGCCGGGCGATCAGCGCTTCGAGCACCGCCTGCTCGCGAGAGGTCAGCGTCAGCAGTTCACCGCCGAGGGTGAAGCGCCGGGTTTCCACGTCATACACCAGCACGCCACAGGTCTGCTGGCGCTCACCGCCCAGCACGCTGCGCCGCAGCAGGGCCTTGACCCTGGCCTCCAGCTCGGTCAATTCAAAGGGTTTGGCCAGGTAGTCATCGGCGCCCAGGTTCAGGCCATGCACCCGATCCTTTACATCACTGCGGGCAGTGAGCATCAACACCGGAAGATTTTTCCCACGGGCCCGCAAGCGCGCCAGCACCTCGAAGCCATCCATGCGCGGCAAGCCCACATCGAGGATCGCCACGGCGTACTCCTCGCTGCTCAAGGCCAGGTCCGCAGCCACGCCATCGTGCAACACATCGACCGTCAACCCGGTGCTCTTGAGCGCCTGGGCAACACTTTCGGCCAGTTGCAGATGGTCTTCGACGAGCAGGACACGCATGGTTTTGTACCTCGTTAAGGGGTGGTCGATACCGCCCTGTGTTTACCAACTCGCGGCGCAGTTTACAGCCGCTGCCTGTGCTGTGAAGCCCGAAAACATTGAAAGGGCGCTGAAAGGTTAGTGAAAGGTTCGCCGATTAGCATCCAGAAACGGATGGTTACACCCTCCGAGCTATTTCACCGATAGCGCCCGAAAAACGCCTCGATGCGTTTTCGCCAAATAAGAACAATAACGGAGTGCACCACGATGCTGTCGACACAGCCCCACGCTTGCCCGCCTGTTCGTTTTTCCCGCCTGACCCAGACCGCCCTCGCCAGTGCCGCAGCCCTTGCCGGCTTTTCGCCGCTTAGCCAGGCTGCCTTCTTTGAAGACAGTAGCGCGACCCTGGAAACCCGCAACATGTACTTCAACCGCGACTTTCGCGACGGCACCAGCGCCCAGCAATCCAAGCGCGACGAATGGGCCCAGGGCTTCATGCTCAATCTGCAATCGGGTTATACCGACGGCACCGTCGGCTTTGGCGTTGACGCGCTGGGCATGCTCGGGGTCAAGCTCGACTCCAGCCCAGACCGCACCGGCAGTGGCCTGCTGCCAACCCACGATGACGGGCGCGCCGCCGACGAGTACTCCAAGCTGGGCCTGACCGGCAAAGTGAAAATCTCTGCCACCGAGTTGAAAATCGGTTCGCTGATCCCTGAGTTGCCAATCCTCAAGGCCAACGACGGGCGCATCCTGCCGCAGACTTTCAACGGTGGCCTGCTGACCTCCAGTGAGTTCAAGAACCTGACGTTCACCGGCGGTCGCCTGGACCAGGCCAAGGACCGCGACGACAGCAACTACGAGGACATCGCCCTCAACAACAAAAATGGTCGCTTCGTCGGCGGGGCCACCGGCAAGCACTTCAACTTCGGTGGTGTGGACTACAAGTTTGCCGACAAGATCACTGGCAGCTACCACTTCGCCCAGCTCGATGATGTGTATCGCCAGCACTTCCTTGGCCTGGTCGCCTCCCGCCCGATGGGCCCTGGCACCTTCGCCACCGACCTGCGCCTGGCGATCAGCGATGACACCGGCAGCGCGCGCGGCGGCAGCATTGATAACAAATCCCTCAACGGCATTTTCAGCTACGCCCTCAACGGCCATAAACTGAGCGCCGGCTACCAGCACATGTCCGGCGACAGCGCGTTCCCGTATGTGGATGGCAGCGACCCGTACCTGGTCAACTTCGTACAGATCAATGACTTTGCCGGCGCCGAAGAACGCTCCTGGCAGGCCCGCTACGATTACGACTTCGCCAAACTGGGGATTCCCGGCCTGAGTTTCATGAGCCGCTACCTGTCCGGCGACAATATCAAACTCAAGAACGGCGACACCGGCAAAGAGTGGGAACGCAACACTGAAATCAAGTACGTAGTGCAAAGCGGTACGTTCAAGGACGTGGCCGTGCGCCTGCGTAACGCCACCTACCGCTCCAATTACTCGGCCCGGGACGCAGATGAAATGCGCGTACTGGTCAGCTACAGCGTCGCACTTTGGTAAACCTGAACGTCACTTCCCCCAATAACAACAATGACGGAGTACCCCATGTCCTCATCACTGCGTAAATTTGCCCTGGCCGCCGGCTGCATGCTGTTTGCCGGCCAATTGCTGGCCGCCGGCGAACCCAAGCGCCCGGAATGCATTGCCCCCGCCTCCCCTGGCGGCGGTTTTGACCTGACTTGCAAGCTGGCGCAAAGCGCGCTGGTCAACGAAAAGCTTTTGACCAAGCCCATGCGTGTGACCTACATGCCAGGCGGCGTGGGCGCGGTGGCCTACAACGCAGTGGTGGCCCAGCGCCCGGCGGATGCCGGTACGTTGGTGGCCTGGTCCAGTGGCTCGCTGCTGAACCTGGCCCAAGGCAAATTCGGTCGTTTCGATGAAACCAACGTGCGCTGGCTGGCGGCGGTTGGCACCAGCTATGGCGCCATCGCGGTGAAAACCGATTCGCCCTACAAGACCCTCGACGATCTGGTCCAGGCACTGAAGAAAGATCCGAGCAAGGTCGTGATTGGTTCCGGTGGCACTGTTGGCAGCCAGGACTGGATGCAAACCGCGCTGATCGCCAAGGCCGCCGGGATCAACCCGCGTGACCTGCGTTATGTGGCGCTCGAAGGTGGCGGCGAAATCGCCACGGCGCTGCTCGGCGGCCACATCCAGGTGGGCAGTACCGACATCTCCGACTCCATGCCGCACATCCAGAGCGGCGATATGCGCCTGCTGGCCGTGTTCGCGGAAAACCGCCTCGACGAACCGGAAATGAAAGACATTCCGACCGCCAAGGAACAAGGCTACGACATCGTGTGGCCAGTGGTGCGCGGTTTCTACCTCGGGCCAAAAGTCAGCGATGAAGACTACGCCTGGTGGAAAGCTGCCTTTGACAAACTGCTGGCCTCCGAAGAGTTCGCCAAGCTGCGTGACCAGCGCGAGCTGTTCCCGTTTGCCATGACCGGCCAGGAGCTGGACACCTACGTGAAAAAACAGGTGGCTGACTACAAAGTGCTGGCCAAAGAGTTCGGCCTGATCCAGTAATCGCCCCCTGTCATGTAATGCCGCTGTAGGAGCGAGCTTGCTCGCAAAGAACGTGAGAGCGCCGCGTCAAACCAGATGAGCCGCGTTTTCGTTGACGTTTTTCGCGAGCAAGCTCGCTCCTACAAAGGTGGCCCTGGAGTTTTCCATGCTCTTACAACGCATTTTCGCTGCCGTGATGTTACTGGCCTGTATCGGCCTGGCGCTGATGGCCTGGCCGTATCAGGCGGCCTTTTCCTACGAGCCCGTAGGGCCTCGGGCCTTCCCGCTGTTGTTGATCGGGCTGATGGGGCTGGCACTGCTCTACATGCTGATTCGCCCACAACCGACCAAACACACCGACGATGAGCCGGCGCTGGACCGCCCGACCCTGATCAAGATCGGGATCTGCGTGGCCCTGCTGCTGGTGTTTGCCGGCACTTTCGAACCCCTGGGCTTCATTCTCAGCAGCATTCTGATTGGTATACCGATGGCTCGGCTGTATGGCGGCCGATGGTTGCCCAGCGCGGTGATCATCACCTTGATGAGCATCGGTCTTTATCTGCTGTTCGATAAAACCATGGACGTGCCACTGCCCCTCGGTCTGCTCGACGTTCTGGAGAACTGATATGGATACTTTTGGCTATTTGGGCCAGGGTTTCGGCGTCGCGCTGAGCCCCTATAACCTGGTGACCGCACTGTGCGGCACCCTGATCGGCACCGTGGTCGGCCTGTTGCCGGGCCTGGGCCCGATCAACGGCGTGGCCCTGTTGATCCCCATTGCATTTGCCCTGGGCCTGCCGCCGGAATCGGCGCTGATCCTGCTGGCAGCAGTGTACCTGGGCTGCGAATACGGCGGCCGGATCAGCTCGATCCTGCTGAACATCCCGGGCGAAGCCTCCACCGTGATGACCACCCTCGACGGCTACCCGATGGCCCGCAAAGGCATGGCCGGCGTGGCGTTGTCGCTGTCTGCCTGGAGTTCGTTCATCGGTGCGTTTATCGCCACCTGCGGCATGGTGCTGTTCGCCCCACTGCTGGCCAAATGGGCGATTGCCTTCGGCCCGGCGGAATATTTCGTACTGATGGTGTTTGCGATTGTCTGCCTGGGCGGCATGGCCGGTGACAAGCCGCTGAAAACCTTTGTCTCGGCGTTGATCGGCCTGTTCCTTGCCTGCGTGGGCATCGATGCCAACAGCGGTGTATACCGTTTTACCGGCGACAATATTCACCTGACCGACGGCATCCAGTTCGTGGTCCTGGTGCTGGGCCTGTTCTCCATCAGTGAGATCCTCCTGCTCCTGGAAAAAACCCACCGTGGCCAGGAAGCAGTGAAAGCCACCGGGCGCATGATGTTCAACGTCAAGGAAGCCCTGTCGGTGTTGACCGTGAACCTGCGGTGCGGTGTGTCGGGCTTCATCATCGGCGTACTGCCAGGTGCCGGTGCGACCATGGCCTCGGCCGTGGCCTACATGACCGAAAAACGTATCGCAGGCGCCAGCGGCAAATTCGGCCAGGGTGACATGCGCGGCCTGGCCGCCCCGGAAACCGCCATCGGCGCTTCCGTCTGCGGCGCCATGGTGCCGATGCTGACCCTCGGCGTTCCAGGTTCGGGCACCACGGCGGTGATGATCGGCGCACTGTCGCTGTACAACATCACGCCAGGCCCGCTGCTGTTCCAACAGCAACCGGACATCGTCTGGGGCCTGATCGCTTCGTTGTTTATCGCCAACATCATGCTGGTGATCCTCAACATCCCGATGATCCGCATCTTCACCCGCATCCTCGCGGTGCCGAACTGGGCACTGGTGCCGGTGATCGCAATCATCACTGCGATTGGCGTCTACGCCGTACACGCCACCACCTTCGATCTGTTCCTGATGATCGCCATCGGCATCTTCGGCTACATCCTGCGCAAGTTGGACTTCCCGCTGTCGCCACTGCTGCTGGGCTTTATCCTCGGTGGCTTGATGGAGCAGAACCTGCGTCGTGCGTTGTCGATTTCCAATGGTGCACTGGAAATCCTGTGGTCCAGCCCGATCACCTTCGGCGTCTGGGTACTGACCGCCATCATGCTGCTCGTGCCATTGCTGCGCATCTGGCGCAAGCGCTCCCTGCAGCGTCGTGCCGTAGCCGATGTCTGAGGTCACCCTTAGACATTGGTGGGCAACACCGCTGGTCGGCCTGGCCGGCGGTTACCTGGCCAGCCTCGTCGGCTGGCCTTTGCCGTATATGGTCGGCTCGTTGCTGGCGATCATCCTGGTGCGCTGTCTAACGCCTTGGCAGTTGGCTGAGATTCCCGGCGGGCGCAAATGCGGCCAGTGGGTAGTGGGCATCGGCATTGGCCTGCACTTCACCCCAGTGGTGATCGAGCAGGTGATGAGCCACTTTGGCCTGATCTTCTTCGGCGCGCTGGTGACCAGCCTGTCGAGCATTGTCGGTGTGTGGTTGATGCGCCGCAGCGGTGAAGACCGCGCCACCGCGTTTTTCTCAAGCATGCCGGGCGGGTCCGGGGAGATGGTCAACCTGGGCGCGCGCAATGGCGCGGTGCTCAGCCGCGTGGCGGCGGGCCAGAGTCTGCGGGTGTTGCTGGTGGTGCTGTGCGTGCCAGCGATCTTCAAGTACTTGCTGGGGGGTGGCGCACCGCAGTTTCATCCGGCACCCGTCAATTGGGCCTGGCTGGCCTTGTTGTTTCCCGTCGGCGCGCTAGTCGCCTGGGGCTGGCAGCGCCTGCGTCAACCCAACCCCTGGCTGTTCGGGCCGCTGCTGGTCAGTGCCATTGCCAGCATCACCTGGGACTTGCACATCGGTTTACCTGACGGCGGCAGCCAGATTGGCCAGTGGCTGATCGGCAGTGGCCTGGGTTGCCACTTCAACCGGCAGTTCTTCCGCCGGGCGCCAGCCTTCATGGCCCGCACCTTGATCGGCACAGTGCTGACCATGTTGATCGCCACCCTGGCGGCGGTGGGCTTGAGTGCGTTGACGCAGTTGGATCTGCGTTCGCTGACGCTGGGCATGATGCCCGGAGGGATTGCCGAGATGAGTTTGACGGCGGAGACCCTGCAACTGTCGGTGCCGTTAGTGACGGCGATGCAGGTGATGCGGTTGCTGTTTGTGTTGTTCCTGGCGGAGCCGTTGTTTCGCCACTGGAACCGCCAGCCGGACACCGTCTAAAACCTGGCACAACTCTAATGTGGGAGCGGGCTTGCTCCCACATTTTTTGTGTTGGGCCTTAGATGGGCGGCAACCGCCACTCGATCGGCGTCTCGCCATTCTGCTCAAGAAACTTGTTGGTCCGGCTGAAGTGCCCGCAGCCCAAAAACCCGCGATACGCCGACAATGGCGACGGATGCACCGAGGTCAGCACCAGGTGCTTGGTCGCATCGATCAGCTTCTGCTTGCCCTGGGCATGGGCGCCCCACAGCAGGAACACCAGGTGCGGCTGATGCTCGCTGACCACCTCGATCACCCGGTCAGTGAAGAACTGCCAGCCCTTGCCCGCATGGGCATTGGCATTGGCGCGCTCCACAGTCATGGTGGTGTTGAGCATCAACACGCCCTGGTCAGCCCAGCTTTGCAGGCAGCCGTGGCTGGGGATGTCGATATTGAGGTCGCGCTTGAGCTCTTTATAGATGTTGACCAACGACGGCGGCGCCGGCACGCCCGGCTGCACCGAGAAACACAGGCCGTGGGCCTGGCCCGGGCCGTGGTAGGGGTCCTGGCCGAGGATCACCACCTTCACCTTGTCCAGCGGCGTGGAGTTGAGCGCATTGAAGATCAACGGGCCCGGCGGGTAGATTTCCTTGCCCGCCGCATGCTCCTGGCGCAGGAACTCGCGCAGCGCGGTCATGTACGGCTGCTCGAACTCCTCGCGCAGGGCGTGTTTCCAGCTCGGTTCGAGTTTGATACGGTCGTCGGAAGTCATCAGAAACACATCATGTAAAAAGAATGGGCGAACCCTAGGAAAGCCCACCCCACTTGTCAATTGATCTGACGCATAACCGGCACTTTCCCACGAAGGGATCATACTCAACGTTCAATTTACCGATTGAGGTCATGATGAATCTGCACTTCGAAGAGCTCACTGGCACAGACGGCGCCCGTATCGGCATCGCCAGCCTGGACGCGGAAAAGTCTCTCAATGCCCTCTCTCTCCCGATGATCCTGGCCCTGAGCGAACGCCTGGACAGTTGGGCCAGGGATCCGCAAATCGTCTGCGTGCTGCTGCGTGGTAACGGCACCAAGGCGTTTTGCGCCGGCGGTGAAGTGCGCAGCCTGGCCCAGGCGTGCCGTGAGCACCCAGGTGAAGTGCCCGCCCTGGCCGCGCAGTTTTTTGCCGCCGAGTACCGCCTGGACTACCACCTGCACACCTACCCCAAGCCGCTGATTTGCTGGGGTCATGGCTATGTGCTGGGCGGTGGCATGGGGTTGCTGCAGAGCGCCGCCATCCGCATCGTCACACCGAGCAGCCGCCTGGCCATGCCGGAAATCAGCATCGGCTTGTACCCGGATGTCGGCGCCAGTTGGTTCCTCTCGCGCCTGCCCGGCAAGCTCGGCCTGTTCCTCGGCCTTACCGGCGCCCATATGAATGGTCGCGACGCCCTGGACCTGGGCCTGGCCGACCGTTTCCTGCTGGATGAACAACAGGACGAAATGCTCGAAGGCCTGCTGCAACTCAATTGGCAGGAACAGACGGCGATGCAGCTCAACAGTCTGTTCAAGGCCCTGGCCCAGGAAGCCGCCAGCCAGCAACCCGAAGCACAATGGCTACCGCGACGCCAACCAATCGACGAATGGCTGGATGTGGGCGATGTGCGCTGCGCCTGGCGCGCCTTGAGCCAACTGCGTGAGCATAGCGACCCGCTGTTCAGCCGGGCTGGCAGGACCCTGAGCGAGGGCTGCCCGCTGACCGCGCACCTGGTGTGGGAACAGATCCGACGGGCACGGCACCTGTCTCTGTCGCAGGTTTTCCAGATGGAGTACACCTTGAGCCTCAATTGCTGTCGGCATCCGGAGTTCAGTGAAGGGGTTCGGGCACGCCTGATCGACAAGGATCAGCAGCCGCACTGGCATTGGCCGGATATCAACCGCGTTCCCGAAGCCGTGGTCGAGGCGCACTTTCACAAGGCTTGGGAAGGACGGCATCCGCTGGCAGATCTCTCTGATTTATGACAGACGTGAGTCAACCGGCGGGCCAGGATTTTGGGGGGACGAGGGTGAACGAACAGTTGTCGGGCTGGCTGTCCGTACACACGTAGATTTCCTGGTCAAAAGGCCCGTGGGCCAGCACCCAATGGGTGGAGTCGGTCAGTGACATGCTGGCCAGGGGCTCGGGTGCCTGGAACCTGAGGTTGACCCACTGGTTGTTGGCTGCTTTGTAGGAGCAGTACTCCAAATGGCCTCGCTTGCGCTCCCCGTCCTCGGCAGGGATGAAGACCGCGCCGACAAACGTGTCCAAAAAGCCTGGAAACTCGACCTTGGGGCTTTTCCAATAGCCATTGTCACTTTGAAAATGGTCGGCCTTGCGCTTGATCGACGAGGGGTATGGGCAACCGAACTCTACGCTGGCGTGAGCGAGTGGGAAAAGCCCGAAGATAAAAACGATAAGCATCCGGCTAATCATGTGTCATTCCGTTGAGCTACTGAGCAATTGCCACTCAGTAGAGTCCTAGAAAGGCACTTAATATAGCTGTTAAATATGACAGCCTGGACAGACGGTCTACCACAAAAAAACGGCGCATTACGCGCCGTTTCAAGGAAAAGCTGATTTAACGGTGCCCGCCATGACCTGAGCCATGATCGCCACCCCGGCCATGTCCCCTATAGCCCCGGTGATCACCCCAGCCCTGATTGGGATATGGCCGGTAGCCTGCCCTTGGCCCGGCCTGATAGTAACGGGGTGCCGGCTGGTAATAACGCGGCGCCGGGTAATACCGTGGTGGCGGTGCGTAATAGCCGCGCCGGTACTGGTAAGACGGGCCGCCACCGTAGTAATAGACCGGCGCGGGCGTGGTATAGACTTCGGATCGATAGTAGCTGGAGCCTCCACCGTAATAAGGCACGCAGGCAGAAAGGGTCAAGCCGAGCACAGCTGTGATGAGCAATCGACGATACATGGCGGCCTCCTGGACCGCGGAAGAGCACACACCAGCGACGCTGGGAGGCGCCAGACAGCTTTCACTGACTGACAAAGGATCAGACCTCAAAAACCGAATCTGGTGCGACCCCGACATAGATTGATACATCTGTGGCGCAATAAATCGCCCAGGTCTGTATCGTGCCAGGAACACCGGTTTTCACCGGAACCTCGACTGAATGACGCCTGAACCGACCGATGACCACTCCCACACTTTGCCCGGCCTGTGGCGCCCGCAACGACTGCACCCTGGCCGACCCACGTACCGTCGACCAGGCCTGCTGGTGCTACAGCGTCAGTATCGACCCGGCGGTGCTTGAAGCGTTGCCCGAGGCACTGCGCAACAAGGCTTGCCTGTGCCCACGCTGTGCCCAGGTCGATGAGCAATTGCGCAGGGCCCAGCCGTAATGCGCGTCGACCGCTTCCTCAGCAACCTGCCCCGCTTCAATCGCCAGCAAGTGCGCCTGCTGCTGGTGGAACGGCGGGTCAAGGTCGACGGCCAAGTGGTCAGCGACCCGCATCATGAGGTGCGCGAATTCAGCCACGTCATGGTGGACAACGACGTCCTGCAAGCAGGGAAACCGGCACGCTACTTTATGCTGCACAAGCCTCAGGGCTGTGTCAGCGCCACCTCGGACCCGCAGCACCGTACCGTCCTTGACCTGCTGGATGAACCGGACAAGGGCGACCTGCATATCGCCGGCCGCCTGGACTTCAACACCACCGGCCTGCTGCTGATCACCAATGACGGTCAGTGGTCGCGGCGCCTGACCCAGCCCCTGACCAAACTGCCCAAGGTCTACTATGTCGAGACCGCGCAGGAGATCGGCCCGCAGTACGCGACAACTTTTGCGCAAGGTCTGTATTTCGCTTTCGAAAACCTCACCACGCAACCGGCAGAGCTGGTAGTCCTTGGCCCCAGAACGGCGCGCCTGGGCATCATTGAAGGGCGTTATCACCAGGTCAAGCGCATGTTCGGGCACTTCGATAACAAAGTGACGCGCCTGCATCGCGAACGCATGGGGCCGCTGGCGCTGGATGAACACCTGGCGCCCGGCCAATATCGACCGCTGACCGAGGCTGAAATCCGTCAGATATGACCGTTCAGCCGATGACCAGCAAAACTTTTGGGTGAAACTTGCGACCTGGCCCGCCTCCTGCTTGAATCAAAACGCCAGCCGCCATCTGACTGGTGAGTCACCCAACCGTCCAAGAAACACATTGCCTGCCCGCACTGCTTGACGTGTGGGCCTTACAGGCAAGTTGCCCGCCATAACAACACCCGTCGGCCAGCTTCAACGGACCGACATGGGCCTCCCTTCCAGGCGTATGCCTACCTGTCACAAAGCTCGTGCAGAGTGATCTGCGCGCACCACCCGCTTGCCAGGAGTCTTATGACATGAGGCCAGAAATCGCTGTGCTGGATATACAGGGTCAGTATCGGGTTTACACGGAGTTCTATCGCGCGGACGCTGCTCAAAAGACCATCATCCTGGTTAACGGCTCCATGGCCACCACTGCGTCTTTCGCCCAGACCGTGAAAAGCCTGTACCCGCAATTCAATGTGGTTTTGTACGACCAGCCCTACGCCGGTCGCTCCAAAGCCCACAACCGCCATGAACAAATGCTGACGAAGGACATTGAAGGCCAGATCCTCCTGGAACTCATCGACCACTTCGCCGCCGAGCATGTGCTGTCCTTTTCCTGGGGCGGCGTCGCCACCCTCGTCGCCTTGTCCCAGCGGCCGCGGCGCGTGGAGAAAGCCGTGATCAGCTCATTCTCCCCAGTGATCAATACGCCCATGCGCGACTACCTGGAACGCGGTGTCGACTACCTCGGCAACCTCGACCGCCACAGCGTTGGGAATCTGGTCAACAGCACCATCGGCAAACACCTGCCGCCGCTGTTCAAGCGCTTCAACTATCGGCATGTCAGCACTTTGGCCGAACATGAATACGGGCAGATGCACTACCACATCAGCCAGGTCCTCAATAGCGACCGCCAGTGCTACCTCAAGGCCGCACGGCAGATCGCCATTCCAGTACTGTTCTTGAATGGCGAGTGGGACGAATACACCAGCGCCGAGGATGCCCGGATATTTGGGCAACATGTGGCAAACAGCAGCTTTGGCACCATCCAGGCCACCGGGCACTTCCTGGACATGGAGCACAAGGCCGCGTGCAATGACAGTCGGCAGGCATTGATGAGCTTTTTGAAACCGGAACAGTCAGTGAGTCGACTGCGGTATCAGCAGGGGCAGACCCTGCACGCACTTGCGATTTGAAAGCGAACCCTGGGTGGGCACGATGCACAAAGACTGCCCAGGGTTGCCTGAAAAATTCGGCTGACGCTCGCAACTTGCACATTTCCCAAAGAAAAACTTCAAATTGCCGCGCACATCTGGTACAAAGTCAGCCGCTTTGAGCGGGTATAGTTTAGTGGCAAAACGAAAGCTTCCCAAGCTTTAGTTGAGGGTTCGATTCCCTCTACCCGCTCCACTTCTGCTTTTCCCTCGTTTTTCCGTATCATCCCCCACGTTTCAACATCAGCGACCAGCCCAGTAAAAACGGGGCTTTCAGCGACCCAACACGTTCCCTCGCATTCCGCCGTTTGTTTTTTCAGCCTGGAATTTCTTGTATAGCGGTTTGTATAGTGGAGTTAGATCGAACCACGCTATACAAATGCCATGAAACGCTCCGATATCAAGTGCCTGCCCTTGGCCGATACGGTGCTGCGGTACAAGAAGCCCAATGGGAAATGGGGCAGTCTGCGGGTTTGGCGGTCAGTCGGGATGTTGCTACATCCGGGCTAACCGCTCTCCTTACATTTCGTACCCATCTCTCGAAGGTACAAATCCCACCACAGAAAAAATCCGAATCAGAATGAGTGTGGACACCGTACTGGCTAAAGGATAGCGTCCAGCTCCGATATTCAATCAGACCATCTGTGAGGGATCACATGGAGCTACTGCTCATCATTGCTGCCGCTTGCATCCTTGCGCTTTTGATTCTTCGATTCAAAGCCGCAAAGATTATTGCCAAGCTGACAGGAGACCTGCGTCAACGGGAAGAAGTGATCGCCCGGCAGCAGCAGGAAAACCTCGATCTGCTAAGTCGAGTCGCAGCCCTGTCAAAGTATCAAACTATTATCGATGCCGAAGAATGGGCCAAGAAACTCATTTCCGAAGCAGAGCTCGAATTGGCAAAAGCCAAACAAGACGCCGCCCTGGAACGCCAAAGCGCCAATCTCTCTGCAAAAACCAGAATCGAGCAGTCCGAAGAAAAGCTGGAGCAAGCCAGGTTGGCTGCTGAACGTATTATCGAGTTGGCCAACAAGCGAGCCGAAGAAATTGCAGGCGAAGCCTATGCAGCGATGAACCGTGCCAAGGAGTTTGCAGAAACCGCCAAAGCAATGAAAAACATCGTCGAGGGTTATGGTGATGCGTATATCGTACCGACCTATAACCTGCTGGATGACCTGGCTGAAGAGTTCGCCTTTACTGACGCCGGGAAAAGGCTTAAAGCTGCCCGCGATGCAACTCGCTCGATGGTCAAATCAGGCAGAGCTGCAACCTGTGATTATGCTGAAGCCAATCGAAAGGGAACCGCGATCCGTTTTGTTATCGATGCCTTCAACGGCAAAGTCGACTCGATCCTCTCAAGAAACAAAGCTGACAACCACGGCAAATTGGAACAGGAAATCCGGGATGCGTTCGCGCTGGTCAACCATAATGGTACAGCCTTCAGAAACGCTCGAATTACTGACGAATATCTTGCCTCCCGGCTTGAAGAACTCAAGTGGGCAGCCACTGCACAAGCACTGAAAGACCAGGAACGAGAAGAACAACGACAGCTGCGCGAACAAATTCGAGAAGAAGAAAAAGCGCGTCGAGAGTTTGAACGCGCAATAAAAGACGCCGCGAAAGAAGAAGAAACCATCAAAAAGGCGATGGATAAAGTTCTCCAGCAAGTCGCTACCGCCAACGATGCTCAACGTGCCGAGTACGAGGTAAAACTTCGAGAACTTGAAGCCAAACTCCAAGTTGCCGAGGAAAAGAACCAGCGTGCGCTATCCATGGCTCAGCAGACGAGAGCAGGCCATGTGTATGTGATTTCTAATATTGGATCTTTCGGTGAGGAGGTGTTCAAAATTGGCATGACCCGACGCTTGGAACCCAAGGACCGCATCCGCGAACTCGGCGATGCCAGCGTACCGTTTGAGTTTGACGTGCATGCAATGATCTTCAGTGACGATGCTCCAGGCCTTGAAAAGACCTTACATCGCCACTTCCTGCGTCGCCAGATGAACAAGGTTAATCCACGGAAAGAGTTTTTCCGCTTGGTGCTCACAGAAATTCGCGCCGAATTGGAAAACCTGGGTGTCGAAACCCATTGGACCATGGCAGCCGATGCACATGAGTTCCGGGAAACTATCCGACTTGAACAGCAGATTCTAGAAAACCCGGTCATTGCGCAGCAGTGGACGCGGCATCAGCTTGAGTTTGAACCTCAGGAAGAACTTGAGGAGGCGCAAGAGGCGGTATAGCAACACTGTCAGGTATGTCGTGGGCATAGCTTGTTGCTCGCACATAATGCTCAGCACCTTGAATTGCATAGTCGCCAGGTCAAGGATGAGTCAAAAATGCCTATTTCTTAATGGCTAACGAAGCTAAAGAACCAATAAAACCTTCCATTAGAATTAAACCAAGGATGACTTTGTGTCACAGCAAAATTTCAACGACAACATCGTAAACTGGACATTTGAAAACTACGCAACACTGGCAAGCTTGGTTAGCGGCATCGCTATCTGTTTGTTAGTTTTTTACATTTATTCACGCTCCGGCTCACTGATATTTCTACGCGATTTAATGTGGCGCTTTTTCGGAGGCTCCACAAAATTTGAAACCGAAGACTACGAAAACATACGAAAAAATCTGAGAGAAGTTGAATACTACCGATTCGAGTTCAACATACCTGCACAGAACTTGGCTGACACCAAACTCGCTGAGGAATGGATCAAGAAAAATGGCTTCTGTCATAGAGATGTTGCAAGGGTAAGAAAATATATAGACTGGAAAGACTTTAACAGCCTCACATTTAAAGAAGCTCTATTTTCTAAATATGCTCAATATATGTTTTTTGGGCTACTCTTCATTTTCTTCTTAATTATCAGCATCTCAGCACCACTTACGAACGCAAAATACCTGATGGTTTCATTGAGAGACGCTCCGGAAGCGCCATCATTTTACCTATCCGAGGGTGATGCTAAATTTAGCTTTTTCAGATCCACTCCAACGCTGACAGAAAAAGAGTGCCAGTCACCGGAATCACTTAAAGAAATTTTCAATAAAGAATTTACAGAAAAAAACATCAACATCATCTGCTCGCTCTTTGACGACAAGAAATACCGCGAGCATGTAAACAATGGGCTCAAGGGGCAACGAGGGCTTCTTCTGACGATCATCGCAACTTCGATTTTCTCCGTATTCTGTATATTAGTGCGAATATCCAGATCAAGTATTGCAAAAAAACTCCATGAAAAAATTCATCCACCCAAAAGAAAAATTTTCAAAAAATAACCCATCCAACTGAATAGCTTTGCGACTCTAACATTACACCGTTAGAGTCGTTTCACCTGATTGATCACACCACAAAACCTATCTAATGCCTTTTCTAGACTACGAGTAGGTTCATATCAGTTAAGCGCAGATCCCCTGCTTTGAGCATTGCGTTCGCTTAACTGATCGGCATTAGGCTCATGAGGCCGGTTTTTTTATGCCTGGGATTTGCCAGTAAAACCCCGTAATACCTCCGTTCTGCAGCCTCGCCCCACGCCCATACACTTCTTACACCCCTGCCGTTTTTATTGGTGGGTAGAGTGTTGATAATTTTTATTTAGTGGTTATAGTCACCACCAACACACCACAAGGAGGTGATGTGGATAGCCGATATTTAATAGGCCATATCGTTGCAGATGGCTGGTACCTGGCGCGCGTCAGGGGCAGCCATCATCATTTCAAACACCCAACCAAGCCTGGGCTGGTGACTATTCCCCATCCCAAGAAAGACCTGCTGGACAAGACCGCCAAAAGCATTTTGAAACAGGCCCTGCTCGGTTAAACCGCCCTTGGAGGACAACGAACATGCTGTATCCGATTGCAATTTCAACCGGTGACGACAACCACGCCTGGGGTGTAGAAGTCCCTGACATCCCTGGCTGTTTCTCTGCTGGTGATGATCTGGACGACGCCATGGCCATGGCACGGGAAGCCATAGAGGGTCATTTTGAGCTTCTGGCAGAAGACGGAGCACCGATTCCCAGTGCGCAAAAGGTCACCCTGCATGCGGCCAACCCGCAGTACGCCGGCTGCACCTGGGCCGTGGTCGATATCGATGTCACCAAGTACCTGGGCAAGGCGCAGAAACTCAACATCACGCTGCCTGGCTATTTGCTCAACCGTATTGATGAATACGTGCTGCATCACCCGGAAGAAAAAAGCCGCTCGGGGTTTCTCGCTTCGGCAGCGCTGAAGGTGCTGCAACAAGAGCGATAACACCACCGAATTTGACCGCAAGAAACGTAGTTCGGCCATCAGCGATGAGCGTTAAAGTGCAGGCCTGTCGGTCAATGACCCACTCAACAAGGAGCTCGCTCATGCCATGTGAATACAAACTCATGCCCTCTCCCGTCGGCCAGTTGACCCTGGTAGCCCGCAACGGCAAGCTCGCCGCGATCCTGTGGGAAACCGAGCGCGCCAACCGCGTGCGCCTGGGCGAGTTGGTGGAGGTCAACCACAGCCCGGTGCTGCTGGAAGCCGAGCGGCAGTTGAAAGAGTATTTTGCCGGCACCCGCGACCGTTTCGAGCTGGAGCTGGACTTTGATGGCACCGAGTTCCAGAAAAAAGTCTGGGGCGCGCTATTGACCATTCCCTTCGGTGAAACCCGCAGCTATAGCCAGATCGCCCAGCAGATCGGCAACCCGAAAGCCGTACGGGCGGTGGGTGCGGCCAACGGGCGCAATCCCATTTCGATCGTCGCACCCTGCCATCGGGTCATTGGTGCGTCGGGCGGGCTGACCGGGTTTGCCGGTGGGCTTGTAGCCAAGCAGTACTTGCTGACATTGGAGGATGGCGAGGCCACAAGGTCGCTGTTTTGATGGCTATTGCGCAACAGGCTGAAGCTACCGCCCGTTCACCAATGGGCCACGTACAAATGCCTGATAATCGAACAGCGCTTGAAAGCCAAACGAGCGATAAAGTAAGAACCCATCGTTCGATGCCTCAAGAAAACACGTTTGCGCACCCAGGCTCACGGCGTGCGCCAACGCGACCTGGATCAACCGAGTTGCGTAGCCTCTCCCGCGAAACTCAATGTGAGTGCCCATGTCATTGAGCCGCGCCAGCCCGTCACACATGGACAAGGTTATGGCACTCACCGGCCGCCCCTCCACTGACAGCGCAAAATGATAAAAGCCTTCGCCGCGATCAATTGCAACCTGATGCCTGGCCTGATAACGCGCAACGCCCTCGGCTGTCAGGCCAAACGCACTGCCCAGGGGAGCCGCCCAATCGTCGAGGCTCTGGGTCAAACTGATGGTATCGCTGACAGGTGTTCGGACGGCAGCGGTGAAGCTCTTCAGGTCAAGGACCATTGCGCTGGTCTGTTGCACGAAGATAAAGCCCATCGCCTGTAGGCTTTGCGCCAACTCCTCGACCTTTTCCTGATGAATCACTATCCGTACGGGCAAAACCACGCTGTGGATCAATTGCTCACAGGCGGCCATCCCACCACCCAACGGCTCACTGCCGACCCGGACAAACAACAGGTTCCATTCATTGACGACTTCGTCAGCAAAATAGGCGCTCACACAGGCGTTGAAGCTGCGGTGCAACGGGCAGGTCGCGGAAAAAAAATGGGCTTCGGTCCGGTGGTAAAGCGAATTGACGGTCGTAGGCATCGGCAAGTCCAGGCAAAAAAACCAGTCTTGCTTCAACGTCTGAGGGTCACTGTCGGCTGTTTCCGAAAGCGACAGTAGAAAGCTGCCACGGGTGATGGGAATTACGACGCAAAAAAACGGCGGCTGGAGTAGTCCAACCACCGTTTCAATACCACAGCCCTCGCAATCAACCGTCGCCGTTACGGCTCTTGCCATAGGACGAAGCCAGCGCCCGGGCTTTTTCCAGACGGGTTTCCAGTTTGGGCAGGGTTTCGTCGACCAGTGCCTTTATTTCGGGAATCTGCGACGCCGCGCCTTCCTGCTTGAACAGCGCGATGGCATCTTCGTTGGCCTTGACCTGCTGGGCCGTGTAGGCGGCGTCAAAGGAGTCGCCATCAGTCAGTTCAGGCATCAGGGTTTCGGCCTTGTCGGCGATCTGCTCGCGAGGTGCCACTGGCAAGTCGAGTTTTTTCGCAATGGCCGCCAAATGTTGATTGGCCAGGGTGCGTTCGTTGATGACCTCGATGGTGTAGTCCTTGATTTCCTGGGACGAGGTCTTGGCGTGGGCCATGCGGCTGGTTTCGATATCGGCCATGCCTTTGGCCGAGGCTTGCTCGATAAACTCGGCAGGCCCTTGGGCCAAGGCATTGCTGGCGCCGAGGCCCAGCAGCATCGCGAAAGTGGCGGTGCGTAACCGGCTAGCCATGCGGCTCATGATGGGTTCCTCCAGGTAATAAATACATGCCGGGGAAAGAACCCCGCCCTGAATCTGAATTTTCAGGGCGGCAAAGGTTTAGAAAAAACTTGTTGCCGCGACGAACGGTCGTCACAGACTCATGACGTTTTACTGCCCATCAAGCCCGGCAACGCATGCGCCAGGGCATTGATGGCGAAGCCGATAAACATCACGCCGCACAGCTTGGTGATCAACACTTCATGACGCTGATACACCGTACGCACCTGCCGGGCACCAACGATGCCGATCAGGATGGCATAGGCCACCAGACCACCGATAAAGCTCAAGACAATCAACCACGGCAGCATGGCCCAGGTCAGCAATTCGGCACGGCTGGACAGCAGCGCCGTGAAAGTGGCCACAGCCACCGGATACGCCTTGGGATTGGTCAGGCCAAACAGGATGCCATGCCAGAACGGCTGGCGCGCCGCGCCCTGGGGCGCTTCACTGCTGCGGTTGCGGGTGCGGATCGCACGGATGCCCAGCCAAAACAGGTAGAGAGCACTGAGCACACCCAGCACATCAAATGCGCTGCTGCCGATCTCCCGCGCGCCGACAATCGCGACCAGGGCGGTGCTGCACCACACCACATCGCCCAACAGGTGCCCGCACAGAAAACCTGCGCCGGCCCGGCGGCCACGGGCCGCACCAATGCCAAATACCGCCAGCACACCGGGGCCCGGCGTGATGCCATAAATAAAGCCCGAGGCAATGACGGCAAACAGCAATGATGAAGTCATGGGTTACACGCTCTGACAGAAAATAGGAGGGCCGCGTCGATTGTGCACAATCCACTCGGCACTGCAATGCTAGGCCGCGCGTTTGGCCAGCACGTCCTGCACTTGAGCGATCAGCCAGTGCAAGGCGCCATCCCCACCACGGCGTTTATGCCAGGCCAGTACAAAACCGAAAGACGGGATATGAAACGGCGGTGGCACCACCAGCAGGTGCCGGGGATCGATGTTCAGCAACCCCTGCGAAGAAACAGTAAGAATCAGATCGGTGCCCTGGATCAGCTGCGGGGCAATCCCCCAATGCGGCAGGCTGATTGCCACATGGCGCCGCTCACGGATCGCGGTCAGCGCCCGTTCGATTTCCGGGGTACCACTGCCGCGCATTTCCAGTAGCACATGGGGCCGCGCCAGGTAAGTGGGCAAGTCGAGCGCACCACCGGCAGGCAAGCTGTCGCGGTCGACCAGGCAAGCGTAGTGCTCTTCAAACAACGGCGTGCTGCGCAATTCGCCCGGCAGGTCGGGAAACACGCCGGCCGCCAGGTCGATCTCGCCACTGAGCACCCCTTCTTGCATGCCTTCGCGACTGGCATGGGTGATGGCCAGATCAATCCCCGGTGCCTGCTCACGCAGTGCCCGCACCAACCCAGGCAACAGCAGCGCCGCGCCGTAATCGGACATGGCCAGGCGAAAGGTCCGCCTGGCCGATGCCGGGTCGAAACGGTTCGGTGCCAGCAATGACTGCACCTGGGCCAGCGCATCGGCCAGTGGCGCCGCCAACTCCAGCGCGCGGGCAGTAGCGACCAGCCCCCCGCCCTGGCGCACCAGCAACGGGTCGCCGAGCAGATCTCGCAACCGCGCCAGCGCATGGCTCACCGCCGGTTGGCTCAGGTGCAGGCGCTCGGCGGCGCGGGTGACGTGTTGCTCGCTGAGCAGTGCGTCGAGGATCACCAGCAGGTTGAGGTCGATGCGCCGTAAATCATTCATAGCGTGCATATTCAGCATAAGAACTTGGAATTTAAATCTGCGCGACGAATACCGTAGAGTCCAGTAAAACCTTTGGGAGAACGAATATGACGACGTGGCATTGGCTGGGCTTGTTGCTGTTAGCGGTGTTTGCCGGTGCGGTGGTGCCGTTTCAAAGCGCGATTAACGCCAACCTCGGGCGTGGCCTGGGGCATCCCCTGTGGGCGACCCTGGCTTCGCTAACGGTGAGTATCCTGGTGTTATTGCCTGTCATTCTGGCGTTGCGACTGCCGCTGCCAAGCATGGCTTTTATCACCCAGGCCCCAATGTGGATGTGGGCGGGTGGCGCATTTGGGGTGTGCTTTATTGCCTTGGCCCTGATCTTGTTGCCGAAGTTGGGGGCTTCGGGATTTATCGCCCTGGCCATGACTGGACAGATTCTCGCCTCGTTGCTGCTCGACCACTTTGGCCTGTTCGGCCTGGTGGAACGGCACCTCACCGCCCCCCGTTTACTCGGAGTACTGATGTTGATCGGCGGTGTGGCGTTGATTCAGTTCAGTGCCGCGCCAGCCAAGGCATTGGCTGCTGCGGGCTGATCCGTTGCTATCACATACGTTCGGCGGCCAGACGGTGGATGTCGGCGGGTTCGATCACCGCTTGCGGGGCGCCTTGCCGGACCACCGCCAGCATCGCCCGACCCACGCTCTCGGTACTCACGATCCAGGCCGGCCGTACACGGCGAACCAATGACAGCAATGGGCCGAGCAAGGTGTAGAACGCCTGGTAGAGCCGGGTTTTCGAACGCACGCCATGCAGCGGCTGGATGATCCCCGGACGGAACAGGTAAACCGCCTTGAACGGCAGGCGCAGCAAGGCATTCTCGGTCTTGCCCTTGACCCGTGCCCACATCACCTTGCCCTGCTCGGAACTGTCGGTGCCCGTGCCGGACACATAGACAAACGTCATCTGCGGGTTGAGCCGCGCCAGGGTACTGGCAGCGACCAGCGTCAGGTCATAGGTCTGACGGGTGTAAGTCGCCTCATCCATCCCCACCGACGACACCCCCAGGCAAAACAGACAGGCATCAAACCCTTGCAGCAAATGCTCCAGGGGTTGGAAGTCGAACATATCGGCGTGCAACACCTGATGCAGCTTGCCGTGCTCCTGGGTCAACGCCGTGCGCCCCACCGCCACCACTTCCTGCACATCAGCGGCCAGCAGACACTCACGCAACACGCCCTGGCCGACCATGCCGGTGGCGCCGAATAGCAGAACTCTCATAAGGGGGGGCCTCAGTGGCAAGCTTTTAGCTGCAAGCTTCAAGTTAAGAGCAGTACGAGGTGCCCAGATTAACAGCTTGTCATCAGACGCGACGAGCGAATCGCAGAGGCGAAAATGTCGAACACAGGGATAGTGTAACTCATCCCAAACCTTGCACTAAAAATCTGTAGCCGATTACCCACGACAAAAACTCAACTTAGAACCATGGGCATAGGAAACAGCTGACTTTTCATAGAGATTTCATTCCGATAGCTTACGACTCCGAAAGTCAGGACCACTTTTACAAGGACAGTAAACCATGACTACAAACGTCAACATCAATAACTATTCAAACTACAAAAAGCTCATAGCACTCGCTGACCCAGACTGGCAAAGTGCAAAAGCCGGACGAATCAGTGAATTAAATGTAACGGTAAACAGCAACAACTTCCTAACCGATCAGTATAACCGAAACATCCATCACTTCTGCACCACGTCTTATTTAGGACTCGACTACCACCCCAGCATCCTTAATGGAGCTATTGATGGATTAAAAGATGCGGGAACACTGCGCATAGCCAATTCAAAAAACCGCTGCAAACTGGTATTACTAGAGCAATTTGAAACCGCGCTATCCGAGTTATTCGGTGCAAACTGCCTGAGTACACTTTCGTGTAGTGCCGCCAGCTCTGGAATATTACCTTTGCTCGCCAGCGGTGCTTTTACAAATGACACGCCTCCCGTCATGATCTTCGACAAGTTATCCCACTATTCAATGAATCATCTGAAAGCTGCGTGCGCTGACGAAACAGAGGTAATCACAGCCCCCCACAACGACATTTCCTTTATAGAAGATCTATGCAAAAAACATAAAAAAGTTGCTTATGTCGCTGATGGCGTTTACAGCATGGGAGGCATTGCCGACATAGAAAGCTTATTATATTTGAAGGCACGCTACGGACTTTTTCTCTACTTGGATGATTCTCACGCGCTGTCCGCAGTAGGGAAGAATGGAGCAGGATTTGTACGCCCGCACTTATCGGCATTAGACGACCAAATTCTGCTGGTGGCTTCCCTCGGAAAGTCATTCGCGGCAGGTGGTGGTTTGGTAATGTTTGGGAGCGAACGCCAAAAGAGTTTAGTGCATCGCTACGGCGGCCCTAGCAACTGGTCCCAAAGCCTGAATTCAGCTGCCATCGGCGCGGGCTTGGCATCAATCAAAATCCACCTTTCAGATGAATTAACTGTCCTTCAGGAAAAGCTTCAGAAAAATATTCGATTATTCGATAGTTTAGTAGAAACAGAGCAAAAGAGATCATTCTCCGCGATACGCTTAGTAGCTTGTGGCGAAGCAACACTGGCCACTCAAATTTCACGAAGACTTGCTGACATTGGTTTTTTTACATCTGCGGTGTTCTTCCCAGTTGTACCGCAAAACAAAGCAGCCATACGTATTACACTTCGTGCGGACATGCCACCTGCCTTGATCCATTCTTTTTGTGAACATCTCAAAGACTTGCTAAAGGAGCACGGAAAGCTTTAATGGTCTGCGTTGACACAACACAACTCTCGCCAACGCGACGCCACCGCCCAAAAAAGAAAATCCTTACCCTTTGAAAAACACCACAACCCTTGCCATAGCCTGCTGCACCGCCTTCCTGTCCCAAGTCGGCATCAGCATTTACCTGCCCGCAGTGCCGGCCATTTCCCAGGCACTGCAGGCCGCCGAGTCCCAGGCCTCGCTGGCCTTGGCGGTGTATCTGGTGGGCATGGCGTTGCCCATGCTGCTATGGGGCAGCCTGGGTGAACGCCTGGGCAGGAAACCGGTGCTGCTGGCGGCATTGGCCCTGTATGCCCTGGCCAGCGCGGCCATCCCCATGGCTCACAACATCGAGACGTTTCTCTCGCTACGGTTCGTCCAGGGCCTGGGGGCTGGTGGCGTTTCGGTGATGGCACGGGTGTTGGTGCGCGATAGTTTCAGCGGTGCATTGTTGGCCAAAGGCCTGTCGTGGCTGGGCATGACCTTCGTGATCGCCCTGGGTATCGGCCAGTTCATTGGCTCGGTATTGCAGGTAGCGTTGGGTTGGGAGGCGATCTTCTACGGCTTGGCATTGGCGGCAATCGGGCTGATTTGCGTACTGCAAGCGGTGGCGTTCCCGGCACGGGTGAAAGCCGATGGGCAAGTTTCTGCATGGCGTATCTACAGCATGATTTTGCAACACCCGGCGTTTCTACGGGCAGCGTTGGCGGGCGGGTTGGGGTATGGCGTGATCATCGCGTTCAATACCTGCGCTCCGCTGATTCTGCAGGGCCGCTTCGAGTGGACTGCCACGCAGTATGGGCTGCTGGGTTGGCCGATCAGCGCGGCCTATCTGGCGGGTGCATTGACGGTCAATCGTTGGGTTGCCCGCAGCGGGCGCCTGTCGATGATGACATGGGGAGTGACATTGGTAGTGGGCGGCAGTTCGGTGATGTTGCTCGCTGGCTGGTTCGCCAGTGATTGGGCCTTGCTGCTGTGGTTGCCTTATTGCGTGGCGGTGTTCGGGCAGTCGATGAGTTACCCCATCAGCCTGTCCCTGGCCAACGACCACTCTCCGGTAGGCGGCTCCTACGCCATGGCCCTAAGTGGTTTTTTGCACCAGTTGATGGCGGCGCTGATTGGTGGCATGGCCAGCTTGCTGGTCAGTCAGCAGGTCTGGCCGTTGGCGGCGTTATGTGTAGCGCTGGCGAGCGGCGCACTGTGGTGCGTCGTCCGGGCCAGGACAGACTAAAACGCGCTGCGGAAAATTTCCTCGATCTGCCGCTGATCCGCCCGCCGTGGGTTGGTCAGGCCGCACGCATCCTTGAGGGCATTGCTTGCCAGCAGCGGGATGTCTTGCAGCTTGGCACCCAACTCACGCAGGCCGGCCGGGATGTCGACATCCTGGGACAGGCAGCGAATCGCCGCGATGGCCGCTTGTGCGCCTTCTTCGGGGCTGACGTGTTTATCGGTCACGCCCAGGGCGCGGCCGACGTCGCTCAGGCGCGCGGCGCTGACGCTGGCGTTGAAGCTTTGCACGTGGGGCAGCAGCACCGCGTTGCACACGCCGTGGGGCAAGTCATAGAGGCCGCCCAACTGGTGGGCCATGGCGTGGACAAAACCCAGGGAGGCGTTGTTGAAGGCCATGCCCGCAAGAAATTGCGCATAGGCCATGTTTTCCCGGGCCGCCATATCGCTGCCGTCGCGCACGGCCAGGCGCAGGTTGGCGCTGATCAGTTCGATCGCCTTGATCGCGCATGCATCGGTGATCGGGTTGGCGGCGGTGGAAACATAGGCTTCGATAGCGTGGGTCAGTGCGTCCATGCCGGTGGCGGCGGTCAGGCCCTTGGGCATGGCCACCATCAGCGCCGGGTCGTTGACCGACAGCAACGGTGTGACGTTGCGGTCGACGATGGCCATTTTCACGTGACGGGTTTCGTCGGTGATGATGCAAAAACGCGTCATTTCGCTGGCGGTACCGGCGGTGGTGTTGATCGCCACCAGCGGCAACTGCGGCTTGCTCGATTGGTCGACCCCTTCGTAGTCGCCGATATGCCCGCCATTGGTGGCACACAGGGCGATGCCCTTGGCGCAGTCATGGGGCGAACCGCCGCCCAGCGACACCACAAAATCGCAGCCACTGGCCTGAAGCAACGCCAGGCCGTTCTCGACATTCTCCACGTTGGGGTTGGGTTTGGCGCCGTCGTAGAGCACCGAGTCGATGTCCTGCATCGCCAGTTTCTCGGCAATCATGCTGGCCACGCCCGCCTTGGCCAGGCCGGCGTCGGTGACAATCAGCGCCTTGCGAAAACCGTAGTTGCGGATCGCGCTCATGGCTTCGTCGAGGCAGTCGATGCCCATGATGTTGACGGCGGGAATGAAGAACGTGCTGCTCATGGTGAACCCTCGGGGATACGTTGATGCCTACAGCATCGACCGCAGCGGGCTGCGGCATCTTGACCAAGATCAACGCCCGCCCGTGATAAAGTCACCACCCAGCCGTTTTTGAGTAGACCCGCCGCAATGAAGGATTTCCAGGATATCGACGCCGCCCTTGAAGACTGGAGCGCACTGCGCAGCAGCACCGCCTTCGCCGCGATCCTGATCGGCAACGGTGCCAGTCGCGCGGTGTGGGAAGACTTTGCCTACGACTCACTGTTTGAAAACGCACGCACCGTGGAAGAAAAGCCCTTGAGCGCTTCCGAACTGAGCGTGTTTGATGCGATGCAGACCCGCAGTTTCGAACAAGTGCTGGGTGCCCTGAAAACCACCAGCCGCGTCAACAAGGCCCTGGCCGTCAGCTCCGCTGCGCCGCGCAATCGCTACTACGCGATCAAGGAAGCGCTGATCAACACCATCCACGCCGTGCACATCCCCTGGCGCCTGGTGCAGCCTTCGACGCTAGTGACGATCAATCAGGAACTGGCGAGCTACAAGACAGTGTTCACCAGCAATTACGACCTGCTCAACTACTGGTCGATCCTGCACACGCCAGGCATTGACGACCTGTTTCGCGGTGCCGAATCACGCTTTGACCTGCGCGATACCGCCACCGCCGCGACGCGCATTCTGTACCTGCACGGCGGCCTGCACCTGGTGCGTAACCTGGATGGCTCGGCGCGTAAATTGCCGTCCACCGACAGTACGTTGCTCAGCAGTTTTGCGATCAACAACACCATCAAGACCCTCGACGATGTGCCGCTGTTCATCAACGAAGGGCCCACCGGCGAAAAGCTCAAGACCATCCGCAGTTCGGATTATCTGTCGTTCTGCTATGAACAGTTGCTGGGCCAGGAAGGTGCGCTGTGTATCTTCGGCCATCACCTGGGCGAGCAGGATCAACACTTGGTGGAGGCGATTCGCCGCTCGAAGATCAAGACCCTGGCGATTTCGGTATTTGGCCGCAGCGAAGGATTTATCCAGCAGCAGAAGCGGCGGTATGCGGGGCTGTTTGAAGGGATGGAGGTGGAGCTGCGGTTCTTTGCGGCACGCAGCCATGCGCTGGGCAAAGCGGCACTGTCGGTGCCGGTCGAGCACTGATCCCAGCCTCACTGGAGACCCGGGCTTGCTCCCACACAAGCCCGCTCCCACATTAGATCTCTGTCATTCTTCGGCGCTGTGTACCACCACCAGTAACTGCGCCTGCACTTCTCCCACCGAACGAATGCGGTGCGGTTTTTGCGCATTGAAGTGCAATGCGTCGCCGCGCTCCAGCAGTACCCGTTCGTTCATGAAGTCCACTTCCACCCGGCCTTCATGCACAAACAGAAACTCCTCCCCCAAGTGCTCCTTGAAGGTCTTGTCGCTGAACTCCGCTGGCGGATAGATGATGAACGGCAGCAGGCTGCGCTCGCTGACCTGATGGGCCAGCACCGCATAACCCGGCGACGTGTCGGGCCGCTCATGGCTGCGCACCAGGCTGTAGCTGTCGAGGCTGACGTTGTCTTCGCTGAACAGTTCTTCGACCTTAACGTTCAACGCCTTGGCCAGTTTCAGCGCGGCGGCAATCGACGGCGTGTTCAGCCCGCGCTCGACTTTCGACAGATAACTCTTGGTCATCCCGGATTTCTCGGCCAGTGCCTCCAAGGTAACACCGAGTTTTTTTCTCAATAATTTCAAACGGATAGACATGCGCAGCGATTAATCCAGCCAGAGGATGATGATTTTTACTTGCCAATGACACATTGTGTCATATAGCCTCTTTGGTGTCATTTGCAGAACCCAACGACCTTGCGAGCTGCGGGAACCAGCAAATCGACGTCCATTGAACCACCCAAAGGACACCGATATGGCCAAGACATTAGCACTCCCCAAAGACCAACTGGTCAAGCAAGCGCTGACCCAGATGCAAAGCAGCCTGGCAGATAATACGTGGACCGACCGGCAAAAGCTGGCCCTGACCTGCCGGATTCTGTTCGAGAACGGCCACGACTCCGGCCTGGCCGGGCAGATCACTGCCCGTGGCCCGACGCCTGGCACCTACTACACCCAGCAACTGGGCCTGGGTTTCGATGAAATCACCGCCAGCAACCTGCTGCTGGTCAACGAAGACCTGGAAGTGTTGGAAGGTCACGGCATGCCCAACCCGGCCAACCGCTTTCACAGCTGGGTCTACCGTGGCCGGCCGGATGTGAACTGCATCATCCACACCCACCCGACGCACATCGCCGCCCTGTCGATGCTGGAAGTGCCGTTGGAGGTGTCGCACATGGACCTGTGCCCGCTGTATGAAGACTGTGCATTCCTCGAAGCCTGGCCGGGTGTGCCAGTGGGTAACGAAGAAGGCGAAATCATCACCCAGGCCCTGGGCGACAAGCGCGCAATCCTGCTGTCCCACCACGGTCAGCTGTCCACTGGCGGCACCATCGAAGAAGCCTGCGTGATCGCGCAATTGATCGAACGGGCGGCCAAACTGCAACTGCTGGCCATGAGTGCCGGTACCGTCAAGCCGATTCTGCCGGCCCTGGGACGCGAGGCCCATGACTGGATCTCCAAGCCCAAGCGCCACGGCGCCGCGTTCAACTACTACGCTCGGCAGAACCTGCGCCAACACGCCGATTGCCTGAACTGAAGCCTTTTTCGACCGGAGATATTCCATGTCCAGCCCTACTATTCACGGCATCATCGGCTACACCATCACCCCGTTCAGCGCCGACGGCAGCCGCCTAGACCTCGACGCCCTGGGCCAGTCCATCGACCGCTTGATCGACAGCGGCGTCCACGCCATCTCGCCGTTGGGCAGCACCGGTGAAGGCGCGTACCTGAGCGATGCAGAGTGGGATGAAGTCAGCGCCTACAGCATCCGAAAAGTCGCCAAACGCGTCCCGACCATCGTCAGCGTGTCCGACCTGACCACCGCCAAGGCCGTGCGTCGCGCGCGCTTTGCCGAAGCCGAGGGCGCCGATGTGGTGATGGTGCTGCCGACCTCCTACTGGAAGCTCAGCGAGGCGCAGATCCTTGCGCACTACGCGGCCATCGGCGACAGCGTCGGCGTGCCGATCATGCTCTACAACAACCCGGCCACCAGCGGCACGGACATGTCGGTGGAGTTGATCCTGCGCATCGTCAACAGCGTCGATAACGTGACGATGGTCAAGGAGAGCACCGGCGATATCCAGCGCATGCACCAGTTGTACCGCCAAAGCGAAGGCCAGGTGCCGTTCTACAACGGCTGCAACCCACTGGCCCTGGAAGCCTTCGCCGCCGGAGCCAAGGGTTGGTGCACCGCTGCGGCGAACCTGATCCCGCAACTCAACCTGGACCTGTACCAGGCCGTATTGGCCAACGACCTGAACCAGGCACGCGCACTGTTCTATCGACAATTGCCGTTGCTCGACTTCATCCTCAAGGGTGGCTTGCCGGCGACGATCAAGGCTGGCTTGCGCATGACCGGGCTGGAAGTCGGTGATCCACGATTGCCGGTGTTCCCGCTGGACATGGCGGGCCAGGCGCAGTTGCAGAAGCTGCTGACCTTGCTGCGCTAAACACCATCCGGTGTAGAGATAGGCTTGTGTGGGAGCGGGCTTGCTCGCGATAGCGGTGGATCAGTCAATCATTGGGTGACTGACACACCGCAATCGCGAGCAAGCCCGCTCCCACATTGGATCGCATGGGCCTTTAAATTTACGGAGACAAATAGCAATAATTCTCGATATCATTCGCGACTTTTCTGCAGCATGCTGCGTCAAGAAGGATATCCATGTCTCGTTTCAAGCCCGACCCGTTGTCGGCCGACGCCTTTCGCGGGTTTTATGCAGATATCCTGCATTACCTGCGCAAACGCACGGACAACGCCAGCGACGCGGCGGACATGACCCAGGATGTCTTTACCCAATGGCTGGACTACCGCGACCGGGCCAAGGTCGAGCAGCCACGGGCCTTTCTGTTTCAGATGGCACGCAATCTGTTGCGTGATCACTGGCGCAAACAGAAAGTGCGGCACATCGTCCACAACGAGCAGGCCGAATGGGATGCCGAGCCTGTCACCGACGAGCAAAACGACCCCATGGCTGCCGCTCAACGCACCCAACGCCTGGAACAGTTGAAAGAAGTCCTCGCCGAACTCTCGCCCCGCAGGCGAGAAGCCCTTATGCTGCACCGCTTCGAAGGCTTGAGCCAGGCGCAGATCGCCGAGCGCATGGGTATTTCGATCAGCATGGTGGAAAAGCACATCGCCTTTGCCCTGCTGCACTGCAAGCAGCGACTTCAAAAAGATCCGGGCAAGGAGCAGCCAGAATGACCCGCTTGAGCAACCGCGACGGCCACGCAATTGATGAGCACGACAACATCGATGCACAGGCTGCCAGTTGGTTTGCGCGCAATCGCAACGAAGGCGGCAGCCTCGATCGCAAGGCCTTCGTCGCCTGGCAGGCCGTGCCGGCCCATGCGCGTGCCTACGCCGAATTCGAACAACTGTGGGCCGACCTTGGCGAGCTGCAGCAACTGAACAAACCCGTGCCCTTGCCCACACGCAAGCCAGCGCCTTGGCGCCCGGCGCTGGCCGTGGCTGCCGCGCTGGTCTGCGCCTTGCTCGCGAGCAACCTGGGCGCCCCGCGCGGGCTCTATCACACCGAGGTCGCGGCGCAGGACAAAGGCATGCGCACCCTGGACCTGCCGGATGGCAGCACCTTGTACGTCAACGCCAGCACACGATTGCGGGTGGACTTCGATGCCCAGCGCCGCGTGATCCACCTGGACCAGGGCCAGTTGTACCTGGAGGTGGCGCCCGATAAGGAGCGACCACTGTTCGTGCGTGCCGGCGAGGCCGACGTGCGGGTGGTAGGCACCGCTTTTGATGTGCGTCGCAGCCAGCAGCAACTGGTGGTCAGCGTGGCCCACGGAATGGTCGCCTTCGCCCCCGACCCGAAAGCCAGCGCCGTGATGCTCGGCGCCCAGCAACGGGCGACCTACAGCTATGCCAAGGGCTCCGTGCAGCAACAAAACCTGGCCGCTGGCGAAGTCGCCGACTGGCGCAGTGGCCACTTATCCTTTCGCAACCGCGAACTGGCCAGCCTGCTCGATGAGTTGAGCCTGTACCGGCCCAAGGCCGTGGTCTTGGCCGATGGCCCGGTGGCGCACCTGAAAGTTTCCGGCAATCTCGACGTGAATGACCCGGATGCGCTGCTCAATGCCCTGCCGGCTCTGTTGCCGGTGAAAACCGTGGCCCTGGGTGACGGCAATATCCGTATCGAGGCCCGCAAGTAACACCATATGAGAATATTTTGCATTCGCATGTGAGGATTTTTTTTCCTGCCGCGTCTTCCTCCGGTCTGCGTTTGATACGCATGCCTTTTTTGGCTATTTAGCCGCCTTGGGGGATTTCATGTTTCGCGCGCCTTGCCTTGCCCAGCACCTGTTTCTTCGACCGTCCCTGATCGCCGCCTGCCTGACCGTCAGCCTGACCGCCCAGGCCGAGTCGCTCAAACTGCAACTGCCGGCCCAACCGTTGGCCACGTCCCTGAGCCAGGTGGCGCAACAGGCAAAAATCCAGCTGCTGTTCGATGAGGACCTGCTGAAGAATATCCAGGCGCCAGCGATCAACGGCGATTTCACCCCCGAAGTGGCGATCCGCACCCTGCTCAAGACCGGCGAATTCACCCTGATCAAAGTGGGCAGCACCTATGTCGTGCGCCCCGAAGAAAGCCGCACCACCAACAGCGCCAGCGTCCAGTTGGACGCCTTGAGCGTGATCGGCACCGGCAACCAAGTCGATGCCAGCACCGTCGGCCGCTCGACCCTGTCCCAGGCCGATATCGACCGCCTGCAGCCCAACAACATCGCCAGCCTGGTACAGACGCTGCCGGGCGTGACCATGGGCGGCTCGATGAAACCGGGTGGGCAGATCATCAACATTCGCGGGATGGGTGAAGCTGAAGACGTGCCGATGACTGTCGATGGCGCGACCAAAAGCGGTTTCGAGCGTTATCAACAGGGCACCGTGTTTATCGAGCCCGAGATGATCAAGAGCGTCGAGGTGGAAAAAGGTCCGCACTCGGCTTTCACCGGTAACGGTGGGTTCGGTGGTACGGTCAACATGGTCACCAAGGATGCACCGGACCTGCTCAAGGACGGGCGCAACAGCGGTGCGATGCTCAAGTACGGCTACTCCAGCAATGACCACGAGCAGGTCTACAGCGGTGCCGTGTATGGCCGCACCGACGACGGCCGCATCGACGCCCTGGCCTACCTGACCAAGCGCGACGGCGGCGACATGAAGCTGGCCGACAAGCGCGACTACGACAGCAAGGACTACCCGATCAACCCGCAGCGCCTGCCCAACAGCGCCCAGGATGTGGACGGTCAGCTGTTCAAACTGAACATGTACCTCACCGATGAGCACAGCCTCGGTTTCTCTTACTCCCGGGCCAACAGCGAACGTTGGACGCCCTTCTCGGCCAGAAGCTATCCATCGCCACCGCGCAAGAGCGATATCGACCGCTATGGCTACGATGCGGCCGTCAGACGGTTCCTGGCCAGTCGCCACACCGTCGATACCACGTGGTCGGGCAAGTACCAATACCAACCCCTGGACAACCCGCTGATCGACATGAAGCTCAGCTACTCGGAGTCCAACACCGACCAGACCGACGAACGCGACGCCACTGCCGTCATCGGTTTGTCCACCGGCGGGCGCAAGATGGACACCGCCTACACCGACAAGATTCTTGAGCTGCGCAACATCAGCCGCTTCAACACCGGACCGCTGGACCATGCCCTGACCACAGGCGTGCAGATCCGCAAGCACATCCGCGACACCGAAAGCTGGATGCCCGGCGCAAAGTACGACACGCCTGAGTACAACTACGGGCATTTCCAGCCGGCGTTCATGCCCCACGGCAAGGTCGACACCAACGCGTTCTACATCCAGGACGCGGTAACCCTGGGCGACGTGACCATCACCCCGTCCCTGCGTTATGACCATGTGGTCAACCGTGGCAAAGCCAACGACGCGCCGTACTACAGCAACCCCGACCCGGCCTACGGCCACGATTACGGCGACCGCACCTATGCCGGCTGGTCGCCGCGCCTGGCGGCGTTCTGGAAGGTCACCCCGGACGTGGCGCTGTTTGCCAACTGGAGCCGCACCTGGCGCGCGCCGGTGATCGACGAACAGTACGAAGTCCAGGGCCTGGGCAGCCGCACCTCCACCAGCCGCAACCTCGATCCGGAGCGCATCACCGCCATTACCGTGGGTAATGTCACCAGCTTCGCCAACGTGATTGCCAGCGGCGACAGCCTGCAACTGCGCACGACGCTGTTCCACAACACGATCGAAGACGAGATTTTCAAGGCCACTGGCCTCGGCTGCCAGCAACAGAACTACATGGAAGGCTCCATCGCCAAGGTCTGCACCGACATGGCGTCGAAGACCAACTACCGCAACATCGGCAGCATGACCATCAAGGGCTTCGAACTCGAAGGCTACTACGACTCGACCTACCTGTTCGGCTCCCTGAGCTACTCGTGGGCCACCGGCAAACGCGAAAACCCTTACACCAACCCATGGGCGACCGACATCCACGTCTGGGCCCGTGACATTCCACCGGCCAAATGGGTCGCGATGCTGGGCACCAAGATTCCTGCCTGGGACGCACAAGTGGGCTGGCAAGGCCAGTTCGTGCGCAAGACCGACCGCCTGCCCAGCGACAAATATTCAAGTGGCCTGAACAGCGGTTTTGGCGACAGTTTTTATGACCAGTACGCCAACGACAGCTACGACACCCAGGGCCTGTTTGCCAAATGGACCCCGCAACAGGCGTACCTCAAGGGCACCGAAGTCAACTTCACCGTCGACAACCTGTTCAACCGCAGCTACATGCCGGCCTTGAGTGGCGACAGCGCCACCAGCGTCGGACGCAATGCCAAGATCAGCGTGACCCGCTTCTTCTAACCCACCCACACCTTCAGAAACTGTACGGTTCAATCTGCACCCAGCTGTAAGCCCGCGTCCTGCGGGCTTTGTGGCTAGATGGGCAATCTCTTCCAGCCCATTCGATCCGGTTCTCCCATGAATTCGCGCGAAAACACCGGCATGGCCCTCGGCCTGCTCGGCGTGATTATCTTCAGCCTGACCCTGCCCTTCACCCGCATCGTGGTGCAGGAAATCCATCCGTTGCTCAATGGCCTGGGCCGCGCGTTGTTCGCGGCGGTGCCGGCAGCCTTGCTGTTGCTGTGGCGTCGCGAAGCCTGGCCGACCTGGCGCCAGGTACGCGGCCTGAGCCTGGTGATTGCCGGAGTGATCCTCGGTTTCCCGGTGCTGTCGGCCTGGGCCATGCAAACCCTGCCCGCCTCCCACGGCGCCCTGGTCAACGGCCTGCAACCCCTGTGCGTGGCGCTGTATGCGGCGTGGTTGTCCCATGAACGACCGTCAAAAGCCTTCTGGGCCTGCGCGGCGTTGGGCAGTGCGTTGGTGCTTGGTTATGCGCTGATCAGCGGCGCCGGTAGCATCCAGGCCGGGGACTTGCTGATGCTCGGAGCGATTGCCGTGGGTGGCCTGGGCTATGCCGAAGGCGGCCGGCTGGCCAAGGAAATGGGGGGCTGGCAAGTGATCTGCTGGGCACTGGTGCTGTCGACGCCACTGTTGATCGGGCCGGTGGCGTACCTGGCGCTGCAACACGAAGGCGCGATTTCGCCCCGCACCTGGTGGGCGTTTGGCTACGTCTCGCTGTTCTCGCAGTTCCTGGGGTTCTTTGCCTGGTACGCCGGGTTGGCCATGGGTGGGATCGCCCGGGTCAGCCAGATCCAACTGCTGCAGATCTTTTTCACCATCGCCTTTTCCGCGTTGTTTTTTGGCGAGCACATCGAGCCGATTACCTGGCTGTTTGCCTGCGGGGTGATTGTGACGGTGATGCTGGGGCGCAAGACGGCCGTGCAGCCTGCGCCCACTCCCAAGCCGCATACAATCTAATTGTGGGAGCGGGCTTGCTCGCTCCCACACTTTTGGTTCTGCGTGCGGCTCAGGGCAGGTAGTTATCGGCGCGCAGCAGGGTTTCCAGGCAGTGCTCGCTGATCTGGTAGAACGCCTTCAACTCGCGGATCTTCTCCAGCAACTGCGCATTATCCGAAGGCTCGGCACGCTTGACCGCCAAAATCATCTTGTTCTTGTTGGTGTGGTCCAGCGAGATGAACTCGAACACTTTGGTTTCATACCCACAAGCCTCCAGGAACAACGCGCGCAAGCTGTCGGTGACCATTTCCGCCTGCTGGCCCAGGTGCAGGCCGTATTGCAGCATCGGCTTGAGCAGCGCCGGGCTCTGGATCTGCAAGCGGATCTGTTTGTGGCAGCACGGCGAGCACATGATGATCGACGCGCCGGAACGGATGCCAGTGTGGATCGCATAGTCGGTGGCGATGTCGCAGGCATGCAGGGCGATCATCACGTCCAGCTCGCTGGGCGCCACGCTGCGCACGTCACCGCACTTGAACACCAGCCCCGGATGCTCCAGGCGGGCGGCGGCGTTGTTGCACAGGGTCACCATGTCTTCGCGCAACTCGACACCCGTCACCTGGCCTTCGGCCTTGAGGGTGTTGCGCAGGTAGTCGTGGATGGCGAATGTCAGGTAGCCCTTGCCCGAACCAAAATCCGCGACCCGCACTGGCCGGTCCAGTTGCAAGGGGGACGAGGTCAGCGCATGGCTGAACACTTCGATGAACTTGTTGATCTGCTTCCACTTGCGCGACATCGCCGGGATCAGCTCGTGCCTGGCGTTGGTCACGCCCAGGTCGGCGAGGAACGGCCGATTCAGGTCGAGGAAGCGATGCTTCTCGCGGTTGTGCTCGGCCGACGGCGCTTCCCGCAGTTGCTGGGGTTTGCTCTTGAACAGCGAGCTTTTGTTCTTCTTGCTGTATTCCAGCTGCGCCTCGTCGGTCAACGACAGCAGGTGCGCGTTCTTGAACGAGGCAGGCAGCAGCGCGGCAATCGCCGCCACCCCGTCGTCCACGGAGAAGTTCTTGGTGATGTCACGGGTCTTGTAGCGATAGACGAAGGACAGGCACGGCTGCTCCTTGACCGTCACCGGTTTGATGATCAGCCGCTGCAACTCGGCTTCTTCACCCACGTACTTGGCCAGCACCAGCTTGATAAAGGCGTTTTGCCCAAGGCTTGCGCTCAACAGTTCGATGAACTGGGCGTGATGATCCGGCGCAGGGCTGGCGGGTTTAGCGGTGACAGACATGAACAAAAACGCCTCGGGCAGGGAATGCCGGACATTTTAGGGGGGATGGGGCGCCAGGGCACGGAGTTATTTGCCCAACGGTAGGATTAGACGGCCACCGCAGATCCCAATGTGGGAAGGGGCTTGCTCCCTCCCACATTGGGATCTGTGTGAGCTGGACTATTTGAGGACGATCAGGCGATTGGGCAGTTCATTACGCGTGTGCGTCACCGGCACATGCACTTTCAACAACTCGCCACAGGCCTCGATGCAGGCGATAAACCCAGCCAACGTCTGCCCCTGTTTCACCTGCTGGGTAAACGTCTTGACGATGGCATCCCAACTGCTGTCATCCAGGCGCTGGGAAATCCCGTCATCCACCAGGATCTCCACGTAACGCTCGGCTTCGCTGACAAAAATCAGCACCCCGGTGCTGCCCAGCGTGTGGTGCAGGTTCTGTTCCAGGAACTGCCGGCGCGCCAGGTTCGACGCACGCCAATGCCGCACCGAACGCGGGATCAAATGGGTGGTGATCTTTGGCAGGCGGAACACCAGGCACAGCACGACAAACGTCGCCCACTGCGCCAGCAGCAAGGTGTGCATGGTCAGCCAACCCGACAGGTAATGCACGATCCCCGGCACCACCAATGCCACCACACTGGCCCACAACAGCGGGATGTAGGCGTAGTCATCGGCGCGGGCGGCAAGTACGGTCACCAGTTCAGCGTCGGTCTGTTGCTCGACCCTGGCGATCGCTTCGGCGACCTGGCGCTGCTCGTGTTCAGTCAGTAAAGCCATGGTTGTAGATGCTCTTTAGTTATTGTCATTACCAGCCACCTGAAGCCCCGCCGCCGCCAAAACCACCGCCGCCGCCCCTGAAACCGCCGCCGCCCCCGCCTCCACCGCCGCCACGCCCACTGCTGCTGAGAATGGCCAGCAGAATGGCGCCTACCGGCAGCCCCATGCGGTTGCACAGCCACAACACCACCAGCAGCAAAATAAACAGACCGATGGAGAACGCCGGGTTGTCCTTGGCAAAGTTGGGGTCGGCCACATGGGCCGGCACCGCCAGCGGTTCACCGCCAACCACTTGCACCATCGCCGCCACGCCGTCGCTGATGCCCTTGGTGAAGTTGCCGGCCTTGAACGCCGGCGCAATCACCTGGTTGATGATCACCCACGACTGCGCATCGGTGAGCACGCCTTCCAGGCCATAACCCACTTCGATGCGCAACTGGCGCTCGTCCCGGGCGACGATCAGCAGCGCGCCGTTGTCCTTGCCCTTTTGCCCGATGCCCCAGTGCCGGCCCAGTTGAAAACCGAAGTCTTCAATGGGCAGGCCTTGCAGGTCGGGCACGGTGACCACCACGACCTGGGCGCCGGTGGTCTGCTCCAGCGTCTGCAATTGCTGGCTCAGTTGCGCACGCACCGGCGGGTCGATCATTTGTGCGTTATCGACCACCCGCCCGGTCAGCGCCGGAAAGTCCGGTGCTGCCTGGGCCGTCAGGCAAAAAGACAGCAGCCACGCCGCCAGCCACCAAACGCGCTGGCCCATCAGAACTTCACTTGCGGCGCTTTATCGGCATCGGCACTGGTGGCCTCGAAGTTGGCGCGCATTGGCAAGTCGCTGTACATCACGCTGTGCCACAGGCGGCCTGGGAAGGTACGGATCTCGGTGTTGAAGGCCTGCACGGCGGCGATAAAGTCGCGACGGGCCACGCTGATACGGTTTTCGGTACCTTCCAGCTGCGATTGCAGGGCCAGGAAGTTCTGGTTGGCCTTCAGGTCCGGATAGCGCTCGGACACCACCATCAGGCGGCTGAGGGCACCACTCAAGCCTTCCTGGGCCTGCTGGAACTGCTTGAGTTTTTCCGGGTTGTCGAGGGTGCTGGCATCGACCTGGATCGAGGTTGCCTTGGCGCGCGCTTCGATCACGGCGGTGAGGGTGTCCTGCTCATGGGCCGCGTAGCCTTTGACCACTTCCACCAGGTTGGGGATCAGGTCGGCACGCCGCTGATACTGGTTCTGCACCTGGGCCCAGGCCGCCTTGACCTGTTCGTCCAGGGTCGGGATCTTGTTGATGCCGCAACCGCTCAGCACGCTGCTGATCAGTAGCAGGGCCGCGGCTTTCCAGCCCCATCGAATAGTTTGTGCTGCTTGCATGGTGTTTCTCCTGGCCAACCTTAATGGAATGTGACGACTCACCCTATACATCACGCGCTTGGGGCATAATCGGCCACCGTAACTGGATTGCATCGAATCAATCAGCTAAAAAGATGCCCAACGCGAATCAGAGTTCAGAAGTGTGCGTTATTTATCTGAACAACACCCGAACAACAATAGACGTTCCCCACATTTTGGCCGAACCGCGTTTACCTTGAACACGGTGCAGTGAGCCGAAAAAGGATATTCATGAAAAAGCTGTGTTTGCTGGGCCTTGTTGCCACTCTGGCCAGTCACCCTGTCGTTGCCGAGACCAAGCCCGCTGCGCTTAAGGACAAGGACGCCTTCGTCAGCGACCTGCTCAAGCAGATGACCCTGGATGAAAAGATCGGCCAGTTGCGCCTGATCAGCATCGGCCCGGAAATGCCGCGCGAGATGATCCGCAAGGAAATCGCCGCCGGCCGCATTGGCGGTACCTTCAACTCCATCACCCGCCCGGAAAACCGTCCGATGCAGGACGCGGCCATGCGCAGCCGCCTGAAGATCCCGATGTTCTTCGCCTATGACGTGATCCACGGCCACCGCACCATTTTCCCGATCAGCCTCGCCCTGGCCTCTAGCTGGGACATGGACGCCATCGGCCGCTCCGGGCGCATTGCCGCCAAGGAAGCGGCGGCAGACAGCCTCGACATCACCTTCGCACCGATGGTCGATATTTCCCGCGATGCCCGTTGGGGCCGTACCTCCGAAGGTTTCGGTGAAGACACCTATCTGGTGTCACGGATCAGCGAAGTGATGGTCAAGGCCTTCCAGGGCCCAAGCCCGGCCCAGGCCGACAGCATCATGGCCAGCGTCAAACACTTCGCCCTGTACGGCGCGGTGGAAGGCGGCCGCGACTACAACGTGGTCGACATGAGCCCGGTCAAGATGTACCAGGACTACCTGCCACCGTACCACGCGGCAATCAAGGCCGGCGCCGGCGGCGTGATGGTGGCGTTGAACTCGATCAATGGCGTACCGGCCACCGCCAACACCTGGCTGATGAACGACCTGCTGCGCAAGGAGTGGGGCTTCAAGGGCCTGACCGTGAGCGACCACGGCGCGATCTTCGAGCTGATCAAGCACGGCGTGGCCAAGGACGGGCGTGAAGCGGCCAAGCTGGCGATCAAGGCCGGCATCGACATGAGCATGAACGACCAGCTCTACGACAAGGAACTGCCGGGGCTGCTGAAGTCCGGCGAGATCGAGCAAAAAGATATCGACAACGCCGTACGTGAAGTGCTCGGCGCCAAGTACGACATGGGCCTGTTCGCCGACCCGTACCTGCGTATCGGCAAGGTCGAGGATGATCCGGTCGACACCTATGCCGACAGCCGCCTGCACCGCAGCGAAGCCCGCGACATCGCGCGGCGCAGCCAGGTGTTGTTGAAGAACCAGAACGATACCCTGCCGCTGAAGAAATCCGCGACCATCGCCCTGGTCGGCCCGTTGGCCAAGGCCCCCATCGACATGATGGGCAGTTGGGCCGCCGCCGGCAAACCCGCGCAATCGGTGACCCTGCTCGATGGCATGAACGCGGTGATCGGCGAAAAAGGCAAAGTGATCTATGCCCGTGGCGCCAACATCACCAGCGACAAAGCCGTGCTCGATTACCTCAACTTCCTCAACTTCGATGCCCCGGAAGTGGTGGATGACCCACGTCCAGCCCAGGTGCTGATCGACGAAGCGGTCAAGGCCGCGAAAAATGCCGATGTGGTGGTGGCTGCCGTAGGCGAGTCCCGTGGCATGTCCCACGAGTCCTCCAGCCGTACCGACCTGAACATCCCGCAAAGCCAGCGTGACCTGATCAAGGCCCTCAAGGCCACGGGCAAGCCGCTGGTGCTGGTGCTGATGAACGGTCGACCATTGTCGATTCTCGAAGAGAACCAGCAGGCCGATGCGATCCTCGAAACCTGGTTCTCCGGTACCGAAGGCGGCAACGCGATTGCCGACGTGCTGTTCGGTGACTACAACCCGTCGGGCAAGCTGCCGATCACCTTCCCACGCTCGGTGGGGCAGATTCCGACCTACTACAACCACCTGACCATTGGCCGGCCGTTCACGCCGGGCAAACCGGGCAACTACACCTCGCAGTACTTCGACGACACCACAGGCCCCCTGTACCCGTTCGGTTATGGCCTGAGCTACACCACGTTCAGCCTGTCGGACATGGCGCTGTCGTCCACCACCCTGAACAAGACCGGCAAGCTCGACGCCAGTGTCACCCTGAAAAACACCGGCAAGGTGGATGGCGAAACCGTGGTGCAGTTGTATATCCAGGACGTGGCCGGCTCGATGATCCGCCCGATCAAGGAGTTGAAGAACTTCCAGAAGATCCTGCTCAAGGCCGGCGAATCAAAGGTGGTGCACTTCAGCATTAGCGAGGATGACTTGAAGTTCTACAACACCCAGCTCAAGTTCGCCGCCGAACCGGGTGAGTTCAATGTGCAGATCGGGTTGGATTCCCAGGATGTGCAGCAGCAGAGCTTTGAACTGCTCTGATTCGAAGCTGTATGTAGGAGTTGGCTTGCCTGCGATGCAGACACCTCGGTCTATCAATTACACCGAGGTGCTGCAAGCGCGGGCAAGCCAGCTCCCACATTGGATTGGTGGTGTGTTCCCTAACCTCTTCGATCCAGCAGGTTAACTACCAACCGATCAATCCAGCCCCACACCCGCTGCTTCACCCGACGCCACAATGGCCGAGCCTTCCATGCCTGCAGGCTGACCGCCTGGCTCTGGGCAAAATCGCGCTCGAAACTGCCCGCCACCGCCAGCGTCAACTCAGGGTCCAAAGCTTCCAGGTTGGCCTCCAGGTTGAAGCGCAGGTTCCAGTGATCGAAATTGCACGAGCCGACGCTGACCCAATCGTCCACCAGCACCATCTTCAGGTGCAGGAAGCACGGCTGGTATTCGAAGATCTGCACCCCGGACTTGAGCAGGCGCGGGTAGTAACGATGCCCGGCATAGCGCACCGAAGGATGGTCGGTGCGCGGCCCGGTCAGTAGCAGGCGCACATCCACACCGCGCCCGGCCGCCCGGCGCAGGGCTCGGCGCACGCCCCAGGTCGGCAGGAAATACGGCGTGGCCAGCCAGATACGTTGCTGGCTGTTGTTCAAGGCGCGGATCAGTGACTGCAAGATATCGCGGTGCTGGCCGGCGTCGGCATACGCCACCCGGCCCAGGCCCGGCCCGGTCGCCGGCACTTTGGGCAGGCGCGGCAGGCCAAAGTGCCGGGCCGGTTTCCAGGCGCGGCGGTGATCGTTGACCAGCCATTGGCGGTCGAACAGGGCTTGCCAGTCCTGCACCAGCGGGCCGCTGATTTGCACCATGACCTCGTGCCAATCGCAGGTGTCCTGGCCTGGGGTCCAGAACTCATCGGTGACACCGGTGCCACCGACAACGGCAACGTTCTGATCGATCAACAGCAACTTGCGGTGGTCACGGTAGAGGTTGCGCATCCAGCGCCGCCAGCGCAGGCGATTGTAGAAACGCAACTCGACGCCGGCATCGGTCAAGCGTCGGCGCAGGCCCAGGGTAAAGGCCAGGCTGCCGTAGTCATCGAACAGGCAACGCACCCGGACCCCGCGCTCGGCCGCTTGCACCAGCGCCTGGACCATCGCCTCGGCACAGGCGCCCGCCTCCACCAGATACAGCTCAAGTTCCACCTGCTGTTCGGCGCGGGCAATGCCCACCAGCATCTGCGGGAAGAAGTTCGGCCCGTCGATGAGTAATTCGAAGCGGTTCGCGCTGCGCCAAGGGAACACCGCGCCGCCCATGTCAGCGCGCCGTGAAAATCAGCACCGCACCCACCGGCACCGACAGGCTGATCGCGTCAAGGCCGGCGACTTTGCGCAGGGTTTCCACACCGGCAAGCAAATCAAAATCCTTGGCATGCAGCACCAGCGGCTCCAGGGTCACCACCTGGAAACGTCGGTCATCCAGGCGCGTGGCGAGCAATTCGGCGTTGTAGACCTGGGTCTTGCCGTGCAGGGTGACCGACAGCGGCAGGCGCAACTCCAGCTGTGCGCCGGTGGCCAGGTCATTGATTGGTTGCAGGTTGATTTGCGCGTTGATCAGCGCATCGGGATGGGTCTTGATCTGGAACAGGTCGTTGCGCATGCGTTCATCGCGCAGCGGGATGCCGCTGTTGACCGACTCCAGCTCGACTTCCAATTGCGCCGCGCCTTTGTCATCGACCTTGCCGTGCAGCACCAGGAAGCGATGGACTTCGGACAGGTCGGTGTTTTTAGTGGTGACGAACGACAGCCGTGAGGATTCGTTATCCAGGTACCAGGCGGCCTGCGCAGGCACGGCGATGGCGGCCAGTAGCAGGAAGGCCAGGGGTTTGAAGACGGATACGTTGAACATTAAACACTCGCGCGGAGAAAAACCTGCTCGAACAGTAGCAAAGACCCTTTGTAGGAGCGAGCGTGCTCGCGAAAATCGTCAACGCTAACGCGTGCATCCTGGATGCTCGCGGTGTGCTCAGGTTTTTCGCGAGCACGCTCGCGCCTACAAGGAGGGTGCCGCTTCAGGCCAGTGCGTGCTGCACGCCTTGCACGGTCGCCTCCAGGCTCGCCAGGTGCAAATTCAACACCCGCTCCACCGGCGCCTGGTGCATCGGCCAATGCAACGCCATGCTCCCCACCAATCGCCCATTGGCCCGTATCGGCAGCGCCACCGCGCGGATCAGGAACGGCAAGCGCACCGGATACTCCCAATACCCTTCGGTACGCTGGCCAAACCCCTGGTGCTGGGATTGTTCGCAAGCACGGTACTGATCGTCGGCCGCCACGCGCTCGCGACTGGCCAGGCGCTGCACTTCGTCGGGCGCCAGCTCGGCCAGGCACGCCTTGCCCATGGCCGAGTGGAACAGGCTGGCGTGCTGGCCGACGATCTGGCAGTTGTTCGGGTACAGCTTGCGCAGCACCGTGGGGATTGCACTTTCCATGACTTCCAGGCGCTCGCCGTCGAAGTTCGACAAGTCCGCCACTAGCCCCGTGCGCTCGCTGAGTTCCAGCAACCAGGGCGCCGCGCATTCCACCAGGCGGCGCTTGAAGCGTTGCTGGGTATCGCCGAACAAGCGCTGGGCGCTGATGCGATAACGCCGGTCACTCAGGCCGCGATAGATCCAGCCCTGCTCCTGCAAGGTCAGCAACATCCGCGACACCGTGGCCTTGGGCAGGCAGGTCAGGTAATGCAGCTCCTCCAGCCCCAGCGCCTGGTGTTCACCCAGCAGCTCGATGATCGCCAGTGCCCGCTCCACTGAACGTACAGTCCCTGTGTCGGCGTTGCTGCCCATGGCTTGATCTCCCGGTGGCTGATGGATGATCGAATTTCACAGCAAGATACAGGCCGTGCCCGCTCAGGCGTTCGCCTTCAAGCATTCTGGAGGCCGGCGCTGCACCCAGTGCGTCAGTTGTTCATGGGCATACGCCAGTTGCAGCACGGCGCGATCGGCCTGGACCGGGCCAATGATTTGCAGGCCCATGGGCAGTCCCCGGGGGTTGAAGCCCACCGGCACACTCATGCTCGGCAGCCCCGCCAATGTCGGGCCGATGACCACCTCCATCCAGCGGTGATAGGTGTCCATGGTTTGCCCTCCAACGACGCGCGGCCAGGGCTGCTGTGCATCGAAAGGGAACACTTGGGCACTGGGCAATAGCAGAAAATCGTAACGTTCGAACAACTTGGCCAAGGCGCGGTACCAATCGCTGCGCGCCAAGGAGGCTTGATACACATCCGCCGCACTCAGGTCCAGGCCGCCCTCCACTTCCCACTGCGCTTCAGGCTTGAGCAACCCACGTTTTTGCGGGTCGGCATACGCCGCCCCCAGCGCGCCCTGCACCAGCCAATGGCGATGCACCAGCCAGGTGTGCCACAGGCGCGCCATGGAAAAGTCCGGCTGGCAGCTTTCCACTGCGCAGCCCAACGCGCTGAAATCGCCGAGGGCTGATTCACACAGGCCCAGCACGCCGTCGTCCATTGGCAGATAGCCGTTGTAGTCTCCCAGCCACCCCAGGCGCGCGCCCTTGAAGTCACGGGCCAACGGCGCGCCGAATACGCTGGGATCATCCTTGAGCGACAACGGCACCCGTGCGTCAAAGCCCGCCTGGATGCTCAATAACCGCGCCACATCCGCTACGCTGCGGCCCATCGGGCCTTCGGTGGCCAGTTGCTGGACAAACACCTCCGGCGCCGGCCCATGGGGCACGCGGCCCTGGGACGGGCGCAGGCCGAACACGTTGTTGAACGCCGCCGGGTTGCGCAGCGAACCCATCATGTCGCTGCCATCGGCCACCGGCAGCATGCGCAACGCCAGCGCCACCGCCGCCCCGCCGCTGCTGCCGCCGGCCACCAAGGCCGGATCATAGGCATTGCCAGTGGTGCCGAACACGCTGTTGTAGGTCTGCGAGCCCAGGCCGAATTCGGGCACGTTGCTCTTGCCGATGATAATCGCGCCACTGGTCCGCACCCGCGCCACGGCGATGGCGTCTTCAGCGGGAATCTGTTCGGCGAACAGCGGCGAGCCCATGGTCGTGCGCAACCCCTTGGTCGCCGCCAGATCCTTGATCGCCTGGGGCATGCCATGCATCCAGCCACGAGAGCGGCCCTGATCCAGCTCCCGGTCACAGACCCGGGCCTCGGCCAGCACGTGCTCTTCGTCGCGCAATGACACCAGGGCATTGACCGACGGGTTGAAACGCGCGATCTGCGCCAGATAGGCCTGCATCACCTCATGGCAGGACACCTGCCGGGCGTGGATCGCCTGGGACAACGCAATTGCATCGAGCTCAACAATCTTCAAGGCTTCACTCCCTTGGTAAAGCGCGCCGGCGCTGCAGCCCTCGGAGCTTCATGCATGCAGTAAGTGCCCAGCAGCGTCAGGACGCAAGCGAACAGCACATAAAACGCCGGAGCCACTGGTGTACCCAGCTCCTTGCTCAGCCAGGTGACGATCAGCGGGGCAAAGCCGCCGAACACCATCACCGCCACGTTGTAGGCCACCGACACCCCGGTGGAGCGCACCTCGATGGGAAACTGCTCGGCCAGGGCCGTCGGCGCCGGGCCAAAGAAGCCGCCGATGGCGATGCACAACATCACTTGCATCACCAGCAGCCGCTCGATGGACGGCGCCGCCGCGACCCACACGTACAACGGGTAAACCATCACGAAAAACGCCAGGGTGAAACCCATCAACACCGGCCGCCGGCCCAGGCGGTCGGACAACAGGCCAGACAGCGGAATCACCACGGTCATCAGCGCCACGGCGAACATCTGCACCATCAATACCTGGTCCAGGGGCAGGCCGAGGTTCTTGTGGGCGAAGGTCGGCATATTCACCAGCACCACGTAGAACGACACCGTCGCCCCGCAGGCCAGGCCCATGCTCACCAGGATACTGCGCCGATGGTTGCGCAATACATCCATCAGGCTTGGCGCCGGGCCGGTGGCCTGTTTGCGCGCTTCGATAAATTCCTCCGGGTCTTCCATGTGCCGGCGAATCCACAAGCCCACCGGGCCGATCAGCAGGCCGAACACAAACGGCAGGCGCCAGCCCCACAGGTCGAGGGTTTCGGGGGTGAAGAAGTGTGTGACCAATGCCACCATCGCCGCGCCGCCAAACACTGCCAGGCACTGCCCGACCAATTGCCAGGAGCCGTACAAACCCTTGCGGTGGGCCGGTGCGCTTTCTACCAGGAAGGCCGTGGCGCTGGCATATTCACCGCCCGTGGCAAAGCCTTGGAGCATGCGCGCCACCACGATCAACAGCGGCGCGCCCATGCCGATGGCGGCGTAGTTGGGGGCAAACACGATCAGCGCGATGGACACGGTCATCAAGCGAATAATCAACTGCATCGCCGCCTTGCGGCCTTTGCGGTCGGCGTACATGCCGAGCAGAATGCCGCCCACCGGGCGCATGAAGAAGCCGACGCCGAAGGTGGCCAGGGCCATCAGCAGCGACGAATACTCATCGTCCGAAGGGAAAAACTGCCGGGCGATGATGCTGGCCAGAAAACCGTAGACGATGAAGTCGTACCACTCCAACGCGTTACCCACCACCGCCGCAACCACTTGCCGGGTGCGGGACACACCTTTTATTGAAGTCTGCATGAGAACACTCCATTCAACCTGTTGAGGAAAGGTCCAGCGGCAGGAAAAAGGCAGGGAGTCAGGCCGGTTTGAGCCAGCTCTCGGTCATGGCGCCCCAGTAGGCAGCACCGGTCAGCAGGATGTCGTCGTTGAAGTCATAGGCGGGGTTGTGGACCATCGGCCGCGAAACACCGTTGCCGATAAACAGGTAGCTGCCAGGGCAGCGCTGGAGCATCCAGGCGAAGTCTTCGCTGCCCATCAACTTGGGCGTATTGGCGTCGACCGCCGCTTCGCCGAGCAAGGCAATGCCGACCTGACGGGCGAACTCGGTTTCTGCGGCATGGTTGACCAGCACCGGATAGGCCGGGCGATGTTCGATCTGCGCGCTACAGCCAAAACTCTCGGCCTGGGTCAGGATGATCGCCTTGACCCGCTCCAGCATCTGCTCGCGCACCGGTGCGTTGAGGGCACGCAGGCTCAGGCGCAACACCGCTTGCTGGGGGATCACGTTGGCCGCTTGCCCCGCTTGCAGGGCGCCGACGGTGACCACCGCCGCTTCCTGGGCATTGATGTTGCGCGCCACCACCGTCTGCAAGGCCATCACCGTACTGGCGGCGGCTACCAGCGGGTCGACGGTCAGGTGCGGCATGGAGCCATGGCCACCGACGCCTTCGAGGGTCACGGTGAGCAGGTCCTGGGAAGCCATCATCGGCCCGGTCCGCAGGCCCAGGTGGCCGGCAGGCAAGCCGGGCATGTTGTGCATGCCGAACAGCGCGTCACAGGGGAAGCGCTCCAGCAAGCCATCGGCGAGCATCGCTTCGGCGCCACCCTGGCCTTCTTCGGCCGGCTGGAAAATCAGGTTGAGGGTGCCGTCGAACTGACGCGTCGCCGCCAGGTAACGCGCGGCGCCCAGCAACATGGTGGTGTGACCGTCGTGACCGCAGGCATGCATGCAGCCGGCGTGTTGGCTGCTGTAGGCGACGCCGGTGTTTTCGATGATCGGCAAGGCGTCCATGTCGGCCCGAATCCCCAAGGTGCGCGAGCTGCTGCCATTGCGCAGCACGCCGACCACGCCGGTGTGGCCGATGCCGGTATGCACTTCATAACCCCAACTGCGCAGGGATTGGGCGACCAGGGCCGAGGTGCGGTTTTCTTCAAACCCCAGTTCGGGGTGGGCGTGGATATCCTGGCGCACGGCGTGCAGGTCGCTGGCGACATCGCTCAGCCAATCCAGGATGTGCTGGTGTGGGCTCATGGTGATTCTCCTCGCAGGCGGGTATTCCCGTTCTTTTTTGTGGCATTGCCACAGATAACCGCGATGGGCGTGCGAGGACAATCAAAGGTGGTTCCACCCTGTGGAACCTCAGGGCAACAGGCGACAGCCCTGGCGTTCGCCCAGCCATTGGGCGCTGTGGGTGCGGCCCAGTCCGCTGGCGGTGACCAGGCGCGAATCCGGATGATCGGCAAAGGCGCTGGTGGGGACATATTGCTTCACGTAGCCCAGGCAATAGTCCGCCGGGTTGCCCGCCACGTAACGGCAGGAGCAATACTCCTTGGCGGTGTAGGCAGCGATGATGTCGGGGAAGGCTTGCAGGTTGACGCGCTCATGCCAGACCCACCCCAGCAAGGCGAGCAACAGCAAGAGAAACAGGCTGATAAACGGACGCCGACGGATCATGGTTGCACCGCCGCGAGCACGCGCTTGAGCAGTTCGTTGTGGCGATAGCTGCCGTCACGGTCATCGCCGTAGCGCACGATCACCAGCTTTGCCTCGGGCAACACATATAACGCCTGGCCCCAATGCCCCAGCGCCGCGAAGGTATCGTCGGGCGCATCTGGCCAGGGCCGTGGGGTGCCTTGTGCCTCGCGGTTGAGCCACCAATGGCCACCCGGCACAGCACTGTCCTGCCCGGCCTGGTATTGCGCTACAGGTTGCCGGTTGAACGCGACCCAGTCCTTGGGCAGCAACTGCCGCTCGCCCCACCGCCCATCCCGTGCCATCAACAAGCCAATCCGCGCCAAGTCGCGGGCGGTCATATAGGCATAGGACGAGGCGACAAAGGTTTCATTGGCGTCACTTTCCCAGGCCGCACTGCGAATACCCAGGGGCGTGAACAACGCGGTCCACGGGTAATCGACATAGGCCTTGTGCCCGAGCATGCCCTTGAGGGCGGCGGACAGCAGGTTGCTGTCACCACTGGAGTAGCGAAACGCCTGGTCCGGCGCGGCGAAGGGGGTGGTATCAGCGGCAAACTGCGCCATATCGGCGCGGCCACGGGTGTAGAGCATGGCCACTACCGAGGATTTCAGCGGTGCGTATTCGTAGTCTTCCTGCCAGTCCAGGCCTGAGGTCCAGTTCAGCAGGTGTGCCAGGGTGATGTTCGGGTGCTGTTTCATCGGCGGATAAAAACGCGCGGCAGGGTCGCTCAGTTTGAAGCGGTTCTCGCCGTAGGCAACGCCCAACACCGTGGCCATCAGGCTTTTGCTGATGGACCAGGTCAAGTGCGGCGTGGTGGCGGTAGTGGGGGCGGCGTAGTGTTCATAAATGACTTCGCCGTCCCGAATCACCAACAGCGCGTCGGTGCGGATGCCTGCGTGGGTGATGTCATTGCGTGCCGGGAACGCATAGTCCTCCAGCGCCTTGACGGCAGGGCCGGCCAATTGCGCGCCCTGGGGCCAATCCTTCGCCGGCCAGGCCTGAGCATGTGCGTTAACAGTGAACAGCAGTAAGGCGACGCACAGCAGGCCTTTGACCATGGGCAAGCACTCGGGGGCATTCAAACCGGCGAGCCTAATGCAGATAAATGACGGTTTGGCGACAAGCCCGCTCCCACACACGCTCATCCCACAGTCAGAGAGGGGGTGGGTTCAGGGCTTTTTCCAGGCGTTTGGCCCGGGCGCTGGCGGCGAGGTCCAGCACGGCCTGGTCGCGCTGCCACATAGCGGCCCACTGCCCAGCAGCCATCGCGTCATTAACCTGCGGCTTCAGCGCCTCGAACTGTGCAAACAAGCCCCCCAGCAACACATGCCCCGCCGCCGAGGCCGTGGGCTGGCGAATGACCTCGGCGCAGCCGGCCAGCAACGCCAATAGCTGCAAACGCAGGGCCTGGGGCCAATCACACTCCTGGCCGATGCCATGCAGCCAGGCGGTCATCGCGCTCAATACATAGGTGTCCTCCAGCGTGCGGAAGGGTTTGACGTAATCGTCCCAACCATCCCCCGGCAAACGCTCGCAGGCGGCATGGTCGAGGTGGACGCGCCCGTGACTGATGTCGGGCATCAACGGGATCGCAGGCAAGGGCTCCACACGTACGCCGGGCTCACCGGCCAGGACCACCGCCAGGCTCAGGCGCGGTTTTTCACCAACGGCCTCGCTGCGCGCGGCGATCAGCAGCCAGTCGGCCGCATCGCCGGCGGTGACGAAGTCCTTGCGCCCACTCAGGCGCAGGTCGTCCAGGCGTGTCTGCATGTCCAGCGGGCGCAGGCTGCGCTGTTCGGTCGCACATAAAGCACCCAGGCTGTGGGGCGCGCTGGGCCATAACGCGCGCAAAGCGGCTTGATAGCCCACCAGAAACGCCAGGCCAGGCGTGGCCATCAGGCGCGCGCCCTGTGTTGCCAGCTCAAAGGGCGCCACCGGCCCCAGACGCTGTAATAAAACGCTGTAGCCCTCGGCCAGGTTGGCGTGGACGGGCAGTCGGTCAGCTCGATCGAGCAAAGCGTGCCAGGGCATGGAAGGCTCCTTGGGGGCTGTCATCTAAGCGTCACCGTAGATTCATGGAGATGACACCGGGGGTACATAGCCTGACTTTGCACAACAAAGTCGACTGGCCGCAACCCTGGCCGGCACCTGGAGACTCGCCATGACTCAGATCGCCCGCATCAGTGACACCGGCAATGAACGCCGTCTGCAAGCCGAACGCCTGATCGGCGCCCAGGCCTTGCAGGAAGCCCAGGCCCTGCGTTTCACCGTTTTCAGTGGCGAGTTCAATGCCAAGCTGAAAGGTGCGGAGCTGGGCCTGGACATGGATGACTATGATGTTCACTGCAGCCACATTGGCGTACGGGACTTGAACACTGGGCGACTGGTTGCCACCACCCGGCTGCTGGATCACCAGGCGGCCAGCACCTTGGGCCGGTTCTATAGCGAAGAAGAGTTCAGCCTGCATGGCCTGCTGCACCTGCAGGGGCCGATCCTGGAGATTGGCCGTACCTGCGTCGACCCGGCCTACCGCAACGGCGGCACCATCGCCGTGTTGTGGGGCGAGTTGGCTGAAGTCCTCAATCAGGGTGGCTACAGCTACCTGATGGGCTGCGCGAGCATCCCGATGCACGACGGTGGCATCCAGGCCCACGCGATCATGCAGCGCCTGCGCGAACGCTATCTGTGCAACGAACACTTGCGTGCCGAGCCGAAAAAACCCCTGCCGTACCTGGACCTGCCGTCCAACGTCATCGCCGAAATGCCGCCGCTGCTCAAGGCTTATATGCGCCTGGGCGCGAAGATCTGCGGCGAGCCATGCTGGGACGAGGACTTCCAGGTGGCCGACGTGTTCATCCTGCTCAAGCGCGACGAGTTGTGCCCGCGTTATGCCCGCCACTTCAAGGCGGCCATGTGATGGGCCGCCTGCGGGTCTACGGGCGGATCGCCCGCGTGCTGCTGGTGGTCGGCCTGGGCTTGAGCATGGCCGGTGTGTTTGGCCTGTTCGAACGCCTGGGCGTGGCCAATTCCATGGTGCGGCGCCAGCGCTGGTCGCGGTTTTTCATGGCGCGCCTTGGCAATGCCCTGCCCTTTCGCGTCACGGTGCACGGTGAACTGCCGCAACAGCCGATGCTGTGGGTCAGCAACCATGTGTCGTGGACCGATATCCCGTTGCTGGGTATGGTCGCGCCGCTGTCCTTCCTGTCCAAGGCCGAAGTGCGCACCTGGCCGGTGGCCGGTTGGCTGGCGGCCAAGGCCGGTAGCCTGTTTATCCGTCGCGGCTCGGGTGACAGCCAATTGATCCGCAAGCAGATGACCCGTCACCTGCTGCAAAAACATCCGCTGCTGATGTTCCCGGAAGGCACCACCACGGATGGCCGCAGCCTGCGTACTTTCCATGGCCGGCTGCTGGCCAGTGCGATAGATGCCGACGTAGCCCTGCAACCGGTGGCTATCCGTTATTTGCGCGCTGGTCAGGTTGACCCGCTGGCGCCGTTTATTGGCGACGATGATTTGCTCTCGCACCTGATGCGCCTGTTTGCCAATGATCAGGGCGATGTGGAGATTCACCTGCTCAAGCCGATTGCCTGCGCCGGGCAGGAGCGTGCGGCGCTGGCGTATCAGGCGCAGCAGGCGGTGCAGAAGGCGTTGTTCGGCGAGGTGGCCCTGCCAGCAGAACCAAGGCAAATAGGAACATTGGCAGCTGCATGAGCCTCCCTGTAGGAGCGAGCTTGGCTCCGGGCGGCGTTCCGACGAAGAACCTGAGAGCGCCGCGATAAACCAGATGTGCTGCGTTATCGTTGACGTTCTTCGTCGGAACGCCGCCCGGAGCCAAGCTCGCTCCTACATAGAGGCAGTGTGTTGGGCGGCAAATACCTGCAACTGGGGGTAGAACACCCGGAAATCCTCGCTCAACGGCTCATACAGCACCCGCAATTCCTGCATCGCCTGGCCCAGTTCCTCGGGTTGGCTCAGGCGCCGGGAAATCCCCCGCAGCACTTGCTCCATCACCGCAAACTCGCGGTAGGAGCCCAGCCAGTCATCAGCCGCCATGTACGGCGCAATCTGCGCCAGGCGCCCCGGCAGCTGCGGTTCGGCCGCCAGTACCTGATAAACCTGGGAAGTAAAGCGCTCCAGCGGTTGATCGGCATACAGCGCCCAATCCCGCGCCAGGCAATGGTCAAAAAACACGTCGAGAACGATCCCCGCGTAACGCCGCCGCGTCAGGCTAAAGCGCGACAACGCCTGCCCGACCCGTGGATGGCTGTCGGTAAATCGGTCGATTGAGCGATGCAGTTGAATGGCCGCCTCGATTTGCGGGCGGTACTGGCCCTGCAGGCGGCCTTTGACGAAATCGCCATAGAGGCTACCCAGCAGTTGTGCAGGAAGTTGGCCGCCGAGGTGCAGATGTGCGAGATAATTCATAGTGCGCAGTCTAGCACTGCCCACATCGTATCGTTATAACCCGATATACCGATTTATCTGGTAACAAGATCAAATTCGTATTGGTATATCGGGATATGACGATTTAAAGTTCGCCTCATCGCGATATAACGTTTTACCCACACCGAGCCCTGCCATGTCCATTGACCTCGACGAAATAATAAAAGCCCTGGCACACCCAGTACGGCGAGACATTCTCAACTGGCTGAAAGACCCGAAAGTGCAGTTCCCCGAGCAAGTCCACAACCACGAGTACGGCATCTGCGCCGGCCAGATCGACCAGCGCTGCGGCCTGTCGCAGTCCACCGTGTCGGCGCACCTGGCCACCCTGCAACGGGCGGGATTGATCAGCAGCCAGAAAGTTGGCCAGTGGCACTTTTTCCGGCGCAATGAAGATGTGATCCACGACGTTATCCAAGCCATCACCCAAGAACTCAGCCCACCGCAGTAAAGGATTCCACAATGCCTCTCTCGCTACTCATACTGGCCTTAAGCGCCTTCGCCATCGGCACCACCGAATTCGTCATCATGGGCCTGTTGCCCGATGTGGCGGCCGACCTCGGTGTGTCGATCCCTGGCGCTGGCTGGCTGGTGACCGGCTACGCCCTGGGCGTGGCCATTGGTGCCCCCTTCATGGCACTGGCCACCGCCAAGCTGCCGCGCAAGGCGGCCCTGGTAGCGTTGATGGGCATTTTCATCATCGGCAACCTGCTCTGCGCCCTGGCCAGTGACTACAACGTGCTGATGTTTGCCCGGGTAGTCACCGCGTTGTGCCACGGTGCGTTCTTCGGGATCGGTTCGGTGGTGGCCGCCAACCTGGTGCCGGCCAACAAGCGCGCCTCGGCGGTGGCTCTGATGTTTACCGGATTGACCCTGGCCAATGTGCTCGGTGTGCCCTTGGGCACCGCACTGGGCCAGGAAGCCGGTTGGCGTTCGACCTTCTGGGCCGTGACGGTGATTGGCGTGATTGCGTTGATCGGCCTGATCCGCTTCCTGCCGGCCAAGCGCGATGAAGAAAAACTCGACATGCGCGCCGAACTGGCGGCCCTCAAGGGTGCCGGGATCTGGTTGTCGTTGAGCATGACCGCACTGTTTGCCGCGTCAATGTTCACCCTCTTCACCTACGTCGCGCCGCTGCTGGGCGATGTCACCGGCATCTCGCCCAAAGGCGTGACCTGGACCCTGCTGCTGATCGGCCTGGGCCTGACCGTGGGCAACATCATCGGCGGCAAGCTGGCGGACAAACGCCTGGCGGCCACCCTGATCGGCGTATTCATCAGCATGGCCGTGGTGTCCACTGCCTTGACCTGGACCAGCGTCGCCATTATCCCCACCGAAATCACCCTGTTCCTCTGGGCCACCGCTTCGTTTGCTGCCGTCCCGGCATTGCAGATCAACGTGGTGACCTTCGGCAAGGCCGCGCCCAACCTGGTGTCGACCCTGAATATCGGCGCTTTCAACATCGGTAATGCCCTGGGCGCCTGGGTCGGCGGCAGCGTGATTGCCCACGGCTTCGGCCTGACCAGCGTGCCGTTGGCGGCTGCGGCCCTGGCGATCCTGGCGCTGGTGGTCACGCTGATCACGTTCCGCCAGAGCGGCGATGCCGACCTGGCCCCGGCCACTAACTAATCACTTAGAACAGACGAGTGTTTGCGATGACGACTATTTTCGATCCGATCAAACTGGGTGATGTGCAGCTGTCGAACCGCATCATCATGGCCCCGCTGACCCGCTGCCGTGCCGACGCCGGCCGCGTGCCCAATGCGCTGATGGCTGAATACTATGTGCAGCGGGCGTCAGCCGGGCTGATCCTCAGCGAAGCCACCTCGGTGACGCCGATGGGCGTGGGTTACCCGGACACACCGGGCATCTGGTCCAACGACCAGGTGCGCGGCTGGGCCAACATCACCAAGGCCGTGCATGGCGCAGGCGGCAAGATTTTCCTGCAACTGTGGCATGTGGGGCGTGTCTCCCACACGTCCTACCTCGATGGCGAGAGCCCGGTGGCACCGAGCGCCATCCAGCCGGCAGGCCATGTCAGCCTGGTGCGTCCGTTGGCCGAATACCCGACCCCACGCGCCCTGGAAACGGCGGAAATCGCCGATATCGTCGACGCCTACCGCGTGGGCGCCGAGAACGCCAAGGCTGCCGGTTTTGACGGCGTGGAAGTGCATGGTGCCAACGGCTACCTGCTCGACCAGTTCCTGCAAAGCAGCACCAACCAGCGCACCGACCAGTACGGCGGTTCCCTGGAAAACCGTGCACGACTGTTGCTGGAAGTGACTGACGCCGCGATCGAAGTCTGGGGCGCCGGTCGTGTCGGTGTGCACTTGTCACCCCGGGCTGACGCCCATGACATGGGCGATGACAACCTGGCAGAAACGTTCACCTACGTGGCCAGCGAACTGGGCAAGCGTGGCATCGCGTTTATCTGCGCACGCGAGAAAGAAGCCGGTGACAGCCTTGGCCCGCAATTGAAAGCCGCGTTCGGTGGACCGTACATCGCCAACGAACGCTTCACCAAGGACAGCGCCAATACCTGGCTGGCCTCGGGCAAGGCCGATGCAGTGGCCTTTGGCGTGCCGTTTATCGCCAACCCGGACTTGCCGGCGCGCCTGAAGGCCGATGCGCCGCTGAATGAAGCCAACCCGCAGACGTTCTACGGTAAAGGCCCGGTCGGTTACATCGACTACCCGACCCTGGCGCTCTGACCCAGCCTCCCTGTAGGAGCGAGCTTGCTCGCGAAGAACGTAAACGATAACGCCGTGCATCTGGTTAATTGCGGCGCTCTCAGGTTCTTCGCGAGCAAGCTCGCTCCTACAGAAAAGCAGAAAAGCAGAAAAGCAAAAGCCCCGGCTCGCGAGAGCCGGGGCTTTTTTATGCGTGCGGTCCTGTGGGAAACATTCCTTCACAGCAATGCAACAATATTGCTACAAAATACTTAGCCGGCTACCTTTCAACCCAGCGCCAGCGCGTATATAAAGTCACCCCACAAATAAGCCGCAAGGACGATTGACCGTCATTGGGCTTTACTGTTGACACAAGCGGGCACAATTACGCATTTTGTATCAATTGCGCAGGCTGGGGCTCAAACGCAGCATGTCCAGCCCTATATCAACCAGACGCTCGGCCTGCTGATACAGCTCAAAGCTGTCAGGCACCAGTAGCCACTGGCCAACAAGCCCGTTGATGTAGGCATGAATGCACACCGCCCCGCGCGCGGTGTCGAGGTTTTCCGGGAGTTGCCCGCGGTGGACTGCATTGCGCAGTGTCAGGCCGATACGCAGGTTGCACTCAAGGCTGTGGGTCTGGCGCTGACGGCGCATGTCGCACATTTCGTCGGTAAATTCGCACTTATGAAACAGGATCTCATTGATGCGCCGAGTTTTCGGGTCCAGGGCCACCTGATGAAAAAGATGGATCAGCAGCTTGCGCATGCAGCCCAGCGGATCTACCTCATCCTCGCTTTCACTGGCCCTGGCCAATTCGTCCAGGGGTTCGTGCAGCGTGTCGAGCAGTGCCTGCAACAGGTCCGATTTGTTGCTGAAGTGCCAATAGATCGCGCCCCGCGTCACACCCGCCCGCGCCGCGATATCCGCCAGCGTAGTGCGCGCAACGCCGCGCTCATAAAAGGCTTGCTCGGCAGCTTCAAGGATCTGGCTACGCGTCTCCTGAGCTTCCTCTTTGGTACGACGAACCATGGCAGTAACACCTCAATCAGGACACGAGCGGTGGTTGATAACCACCATCTGAATAATTATGGGACGACGCCTTCATGGGCATCGAACGTACTAGAATCGAGGCTTACAGCGTTGCTTTGTAAGGAATCCGCGAAGCCTGTCAAGAGTTTACAAACAACCATGAACGTAAGTATATTGCCTAGCAAGCTACTTATCTACTCAATGCCTGTTTTTTACCCTTCCACACTTCTTGTGCGCATTGAGCGCGCCTGACCCGAGGATCTTCATGCAACTTAAGCCAGCTGTTACCGCTCTGGTCACTGCCGTCGCCCTGGCATCGCTGCTCAGCGGATGTAAAAAGGAAGAAGCGGCGCCGCCCGCTCAAACCCCTCAGGTCGGCGTGGTCACTCTTCAACCTCAAGCCTATACCCTGACCTCCGACTTGCCGGGCCGCACCACTGCATTCCGCATCGCGGAAGTACGTCCCCAGGTCAATGGCATCATTCTCAAACGCCTGTTCAAGGAAGGCGGCGACGTCAAGGAAGGCCAGCAGCTCTACCAGATCGACCCGTCGGTCTATGACGCCACCCTGAAAAGCGCCCAGGCCAACCTGCAACAGACCAAGTCGATTGCCGACCGCTACAAGCTGTTGGTCAACGAGCAGGCGGTCAGCCGCCAGGAATACGACACCGCCGTCTCCAACCGCATGACCTCGGAAGCCAACCTGCAGACCGCCCAGATCAACGTGCGCTACACCAAGGTGTTCGCGCCGATCTCCGGGCGTATCGGTCGTTCTTCGGTCACTGAAGGCGCACTGGTCAGCAACGGCCAGACCGACGCCATGGCGGTGATCCAGCAACTGGACCCGATCTACGTCGACGTGACGCAATCCTCCGCCGAGATGCTGAAACTGCGTCGCGACCTGGAAAGCGGCCAACTGCAGAAAGCCGGCGAAAACGCAGCCATGGTCAAGCTGACCCTGGAAGACGGCAGCGAGTACACCCAGCAAGGCCGCCTGGAGTTCTCCGAAGTGTCGGTCGACCAGACCACCGGTTCGGTCACTCTGCGCGCCGTGTTCCCCAACCCTGATCACACCCTGCTGCCAGGCATGTTTGTCCACGCCCAATTGCAGGCCGGTGTGAACAGCAAGGCGATCCTCGCACCTCAGCAAGGCGTGACCCGCGACATCAAGGGCATCCCGACTGCGCTGGTTGTCACCGCCGATAACAAGGTCGAACAGCGCGTGCTGGTCGCCAACCGTACCGCCGGCGCCTACTGGCTGGTGGAAAAGGGTCTGAATGCCGGTGACCGCGTGATCACCGAAGGCTTGCAGTTCATCAAGCCGGGCATTGAGGTCAAAGCGGTTGAGGCCAGCAACGCCAAGCCTGCCGGTACTGCTCCTGCCGCCGCTGGCAAAGGGGAGTAATTCATGTCGAAGTTTTTTATCAACCGCCCCATTTTCGCCTGGGTAATTGCCCTGGTGATCATGCTGGTCGGGGCCTTGTCGATCCTGAAGTTGCCCATCAACCAGTACCCGGCGATCGCACCCACCGCCATTGATATCCAGGTGACCTACCCAGGCGCGTCCGCACAAACCGTGCAGGACACCGTGGTGCAGGTCATCGAGCAACAGCTCAACGGTATCGACAACCTGCGTTATACCGCCTCGGACAGTAACTCCGACGGCAGCATGACCATCACCGCGACGTTCAACCAGGGTACCAACCCGGACATCGCCCAGGTGCAGGTGCAGAACAAGCTGAACCTGGCGACCCCATTGCTGCCGCAAGAAGTGCAGCAACAAGGGATCCGTGTGACCAAGTCGGTGAAGAACTTCCTGATGGTGATCGGCCTGGTGTCCGAAGACGGCACCATGACCAAGGATGACCTGTCCAACTACATCGCCTCCAACATCCAGGACCCGATCTCGCGGACGGCTGGCGTGGGCGACTTCCAGGTCTTCGGTTCCCAGTACGCTATGCGTATCTGGCTGGACCCGGCCAAGTTGAACAACTTCAAAATGACCCCGGTGGATGTCAGCACCGCCGTGCAGGCTCAGAACGTCCAAGTGGCCACTGGCCAACTGGGTGGCCTGCCAGCCCTGCCCGGCACTCAGCTGAACGCCACGATCATCGGCAAGACCCGTCTGCAAACCGCCGAGCAGTTTGAAAATATCCTGCTGCGCGTGAACACCGACGGCTCCCAGGTGCGCCTGGGCGATGTCGCCCGTGTCGAGTTGGGCGGCCAGAACTACAGCATCAGCGCGCAGTTCAACGGCAAGCCGGCTTCCGGCATGGCGATCAAGCTGGCATCGGGCGCCAACGCCCTGGACACTGCCAAGGCGATTCGCGCCACGGTCGCGTCCCTGGAGCCGTTCTTCCCGCCTGGCATGAAAGCCGTGGTTCCGTATGACACCACCCCGGTGGTGACCGAATCGATTTCCGGGGTAGTCGATACCCTCGTCGAGGCGATCATCCTGGTGTTCCTGGTGATGTACCTGTTCTTGCAGAACTTCCGCGCCACCATCATCACCACCATGACCGTACCGGTGGTATTGCTGGGTACGTTCGGCATTCTTGCGGCCTTCGGTTTCACCATCAACACCCTGACCATGTTCGGCATGATCCTGGCCATCGGCTTGCTGGTGGACGATGCGATCGTGGTGGTGGAGAACGTCGAACGGGTGATGGCCGAGGAGCACCTGTCGCCCAAAGAGGCGACGATCAAGTCCATGGACCAGATCCAGGGCGCCCTGGTAGGTATTGCCCTGGTTCTGTCGGCGGTACTGCTGCCAATGGCATTCTTCGGCGGCTCCACGGGGGTGATCTATAAACAGTTCTCCATCACCATTGTGTCAGCGATGGCCCTCTCGGTACTGGTTGCCCTGATCTTCACCCCGGCCTTGTGCGCCACCATGCTCAAGCCGATCGACCCTGAGAAGCACGGCCAACCCAAGCGTGGTTTCTTCGGCTGGTTCAACCGCACCTTCGACCGTGGCGTACTGAGCTACGAGCGCGGCGTGGGCAACATGATCAAGCACAAGGCGCCTTCGTTCCTGGTGTACCTGATCATCTTCGCCGGCATGATCTGGCTGTTCACCCGTATTCCAAGTGCATTCCTGCCCGAGGAAGACCAGGGTGTGATCTTCGCCCAGGTGCAGACGCCGGTCGGTTCTTCGGCAGAACGCACCCAGGTGGTCATCGACGACATGCGCGCGTTCCTGTTGAACGACAAGGAAGGCGAGCCAGGCGAAGGCAAGGCTGTGAAGTCGGTATTTACCGTGAACGGCTTCAACTTCGCCGGTCGTGGCCAAAGCTCGGGCCTGGCGTTCGTCATGCTCAAGCCATGGGATGAGCGCGATGCCTCGACGTCGGTATTCGAGGTGGCCAAGCGCGCCCAGGGTTACTTCTTCCAGACCTTCAAGGACGCCATGGTATTTGCCATCGTGCCGCCTTCGGTACTGGAGCTGGGTAACGCCACCGGCTTCGACGTGTTCCTGCAGGACCAGGGCGGTGTAGGTCACGAAGCGTTGATGAACGCACGTAACCAGTTCCTCGGTATGGCCGCGCAAAGCAAGATCCTGGCTGGCGTTCGTCCCAACGGCGTGAACGACGAGCCGCAGTACGAACTGACCATCGATGACGAGAAGGCCAGTGCCCAGGGCATCAGCCTGTCGAGCATCAACCAGACCCTGGCAATTGCCCTGGGGGGTAGCTACATCAACGACTTCATCGACCGTGGTCGGGTGAAGAAGGTCTATATCCAGGGCGACGCCTCAAGCCGTATGTCCCCTGAAGACCTGAACAAATGGTTCGTGCGCGCCGACGACGGAAAAATGGTGCCACTATCAGCAATTGCCTCTGGTAACTGGATCTACGGCTCGCCGAAACTGTCGCGGTACAACGGTGTACCGGCGATGGAAATCCTCGGTACGCCGGCGCCGGGCTACAGCACCGGTGATGCGATGGCGGAAGTCGAGCGCATCGCCAAGCAACTGCCTGCAGGTGTGGGCTATGCCTGGACCGGCCTGTCATATGAAGAACGCTTGTCCGGCTCCCAGGCACCTGCGCTGTATGCCCTGTCGTTGCTGGTCGTGTTCCTCTGCCTGGCAGCACTGTACGAAAGCTGGTCGATCCCGATTGCGGTGGTACTGGTTGTACCGCTGGGTGTCATCGGGGCATTGATGGCTACCAGCCTGCGAGGTTTGTCCAACGACGTGTTCTTCCAGGTGGGCTTGTTGGTGACCGTGGGCCTGGCCTCGAAGAACGCGATCCTGATCGTGGAGTTCGCCAAAGAACTGCATGAACAGGGCAAGGGCCTCGTCGAGGCGGCCGTGGAGGCCTCCCGCATGCGTCTGCGACCGATCATCATGACGTCCATGGCGTTCATCCTCGGCGTACTGCCGCTGGCGATCTCCTCGGGCGCAGGTTCAGGCAGCCAGCACGCAATCGGTACCGGGGTAATTGGCGGTATGATCACCGCCACCGTCCTGGCGATCTTCTGGGTGCCACTGTTCTTTGTGACCGTGTCTGCCATTGGCAGCCGCAAAAAAACTGACAAGTCCGATACACCGCACACATCTAAAGAGGCTGGCTAATGCGCAAGTCGCTACTTTCCCTGGCAGTCACGGCATTCGTGCTCAGTGGCTGCTCGCTGATTCCTGATTATCAGCAGCCTGAAGCGCCGGTTGCCGCCCAGTTCCCACAGGGGCCGGCGTATTCGGCGGCCCAGGCGCCGAGCCAGGCCGCTGCCGAGCAAGGCTGGAAGCAGTTTTTCCACGACCCGGCCCTGCAACAGCTGATCCAGGTTGCACTGGAGAACAACCGCGACCTGCGTGTCGCGGCGCTGAACATCGACGCCTTTGCCGCGCAGTACCGCATCCAGCGCGCCGACCTGTTCCCGGCCGTCTCGGCCAATGGCAGCGGCAGCCGCCAGCGCACTCCGGCACGGGCTTCGCAAACCGGCGAATCGAACATTTCCAGCTCCTACTCGGCCACCCTCGGGGTCAGCTCGTATGAGCTGGACCTGTTTGGCCGGGTGCGCAGCCTGAGTGAAGAAGCGCTGCAAAAGTACTTCGCGACCGAAGAAGCACGCCGCAGCACGCAGATCAGCCTGGTGGCCAGCGTGGCCAATGCCTACCTGACCTGGCAGGCCGACAAAGAGCTGCTCAAGCTGACCCAGGACACCCTGGCGGCCTACGAGCAGAGCTTCAAGCTCACCTCGCGCAGCAACGAAGTCGGCGTGGCCTCGGCCCTGGACTTGAGCCAGGCGCGGACCTCGGTTGAAAGCGCCCGCGTCCAACTGGCCCGCTACACCCGCCAGGTGGCCCAGGACGAGAACAACCTGACCCTGCTGCTGGGCACCGGCCTGCCGGCGAATCTCGCCACCCAGCCGCTGTCCGATGACCTGTTGAGCGAAGTTCCACCAGGCCTGCCATCTGACCTGCTGCAACGCCGTCCCGACATCCTGCAGGCCGAGTACAACCTCAAGGCTGCCAACGCCAACATCGGCGCGGCACGGGCTGCGTTCTTCCCGAGCATCAGCCTGACAGCCAATGCCGGTACCCTGAGCCCGGACCTCGGTGGTCTGTTCAAGGGTGGTTCGGGCACCTGGTCGTTCGCCCCGCAGATCAACATCCCGATCTTCAACGCCGGTAGCCTGCGCGCAAGCCTGGACTACTCGAAGATCCAGAAAGAGATCAACGTCGCGACCTACGAGAAGTCGATCCAGACGGCATTCCAGGAAGTTTCCGACGGCCTGGCAGCACGTGCGACCTACAACCAACAGTTGCAGGCCCAACGTGATTTCGTCGCGGCCAACCAGGACTACTACCGCCTGGCCGAGCGTCGCTACCGTATCGGGGTCGACAGCAACCTGACCTTCCTCGATGCCCAGCGCCAGTTGTTCAGTGCCCAGCAAACGCTGATCACCGACCGCCTGGCCCAACTGACCAGCGAAGTGACCTTGTACAAGGCCCTTGGCGGCGGTTGGAATGAGCAAACGGCGAAGAATGAACCGCTGAAAGAAGAAGCGCCGAAGCTCAAGTTGTTCTGACCGGCGTAGCGACACAGGAAGCCCACCTTTTGGTGGGCTTTTTCATGGGCATACAGTTCCGTTCGATCACCGCCCAGAACCCGCCCTCCCCCGATTGAACCGCCCCCGCAACGCCCCGCACCATGGCCCGCACCTGCATAACCCCAATAACAACAGGTCCCACGCCATGAGCACTTTTCATCCTTGCCGGCTATTGCTGGCTACCGCTGTTGCCAGCCTTGCCTTGCCAGCCATCGCCCAAGAACACGGCTTTCTCGAAGACGCCAGCGCCAACCTCAACCTGCGCAACTTCTTCATCAACCGCAACTTCACCAACCCGACCAAGGCCCAGGGCGGCGCGCAGGAGTGGACGCAGAGTTTCATTCTCGATGCCAAGTCCGGCTTCACCCAGGGCACCGTCGGTTTTGGCCTGGATGTACTGGGCATGTACTCGCAGAAACTCGATGGCGGCGGCGGTTCCGGCGGCACTCAGTTGCTACCGCTGGACTATGATGGCAAGCCGGCCGACAATTTCGGGCGCCTGGGTGTCGCGTTCAAGGCGCGGCTCTCCAAGACCGAATTGAAAGTCGGGGAATGGATGCCGGTATTGCCGATCCTGCGCTCGGACGACGGCCGCTCCCTGCCGCAAACCTTGCGCGGCGGGCAGATCACCTCCAAAGAGATCGACGGCCTGACCCTGTATGGCGGCCAGTTCCGCGCCAACAGCCCACGTGACGACAGCAGCATGACGGACCTGTCGATGTTCGGTAAAACCGCCTTCACCTCGGATCGCTTCAACTTCCAGGGCGCCGAATATGCGTTCAACGACAAGCGCACCCAAGTCGGTGTATGGAATGCCCAGCTCAAGGACATCTACCGCCAGCAGTACCTCAACCTGATCCACAGCCAGCCGATTGGCGACTGGACCCTGGGCGCCAACCTGGGCTTTTTCTACGGCAAGGACGACGGCAGCGCCCGCGCAGGCAACCTGGACAACAAGACCTGGTCCGGCCTGCTCTCAGCCAAATACGGCGGCCACACCTTCTACGTCGGCCTGCAAAAACTCACCGGCAACAGCGCCTGGATGCGGGTCAACGGCACCAGTGGCGGCACCCTGGCCAACGACAGCTACAACGCCAGCTATGACAACGCCGAGGAAAAATCCTGGCAACTGCGCCACGACTACAACTTCGCCGCGCTAGGCGTACCGGGCCTGACCCTGATGAACCGCTACATCAGCGGCAGCAACGTGCACACTGCCACCGTCAGCAACGGCAAGGAATGGGGTCGGGAAAGCGAAGTGGGCTACACCGTGCAAAGCGGCAGCCTGAAAAACCTGACCCTGCGCTGGCGCAATTCCAGCATGCGCCGGGACTACAGCAACAATGAGTTCGATGAGAATCGATTGATTGTCAGCTATCCATTAACCCTGTTGTAGAACCTGCACGCTGCCTGCCTTGCACGAAGAAATGGGCCGCCCCTTACGGTCCCGCTGTTGCTGACATTGCGCCAAAGAGCAGAAACAAGGCCGTTGCTGAGCAGCAGCCAGGCATACACTTTCAGGCTCAGGAATAGGTCATGCGCAACGGGACACCCATTTCTTCGTTCAGTGTATTTTCAGTCAATGGCTTGGGGTTGCTGGTCGTAGGTTCGGTCGAAGGGTCACCATCAAAATCAAAGGGGCGTCCCGTGTTTTCGAGCCCCATCGCCTGCCGCTCACTGTTGGGGATCATTGCTGAGCGTCCACGAGGGAACTCCAGCGTAAAACCGGGAATAAACGTGCCATTGGCACCGTTCCAGGCGTGAGCCATCTCATGGTAAAGGCTGACAATCGGCGAGTAGGCCACCCCGTTTAACTCAGCTATTTGCGCTCGGTTATAGGCGATGACGGCACGATCTGCACGGGAACCCGCAAGGCCATCCTTCATGAAGCCCCATCTCGGATCGTCACCGATGACAGGCGCCCTTTCGTTGTTAAAGAGCTGCTTGAGCTCCTGGCTACCAAAGAGGTAGTGACTGCCCTCATCTTGGATATCTTCGATGAGCGTGACCGGGGCACCATTGCTTCTCGCCATGGCATCCATGTGCGCGAGCATGGCCTGGCCTTGGGGAGAACTGCGCAATAGCTCCAGGTCATCCTCGACCCGCTGTTTGAACTCGACAGAACCACGCACAGCAAAGGCTTGTGAGCCAACATCCTTAGGCGTCACGGCGCAGAAAACCGAGCCGCGAGAAGGATTGATCAAATCACTGTGCTTGCCATAGACAAGATCTCCCAGGCCATTGCGCCGAATGCTATCGCGGCCCGCGCCCGTATAAAACGTGCTGCGATCGTGCCCCACCATGACGTCATCCCCGGTCCCACCGCTCAAGACCGTATGACCATTACCCGCATACAGATGGTCATCCCCGCTGCCGCCATCCAGATAGCTGCGCTTACTGCCGGCGCCGGCGTACAACCGGTCGCGGCCCGGGCCACCATACATGACGTTGTTACCCGTACCGCCGATGAGTATGTCATCCCCTTCATTACCTTCGACGTAACCATTTGCGCTGCAAAGGTTCAAGGTGTCATTGCCCTTGCCGCCGAACAACCGGGTGCTGCCACCTCCGGCCTGGACTCGGTCATCGCCATCACCGGCTTCGATGCGCACGGCCTGGGTGACATTGGCGTCAATCAGCACCTTGTCATCGCCACCGTTTGTCCGGATCAGTAATTCCATGGCGTTGCCGTGTTTGTCATGGCTGGCGAAGAGGTAATCCCGGCCATTGACCCGAATACTCAATTGACCATCGGCACCCTGGCGTACATGCACATTATCTGCCGCATCAGCGGTTTCCAGGACCAGGCTACTGCCGAGTCGGTATGGGTTGGACACAGGGTCCAACTCCCACGTCAGCCGTGAACTTGCTTTGAGATTGCCATCATTGAAAAACGGCTGGATACGGGTCTCGAAGCGATTGTCTGGATCGTATTTAAGATGAGGTTCAGTCTCGGGTTCATAGGCGCTGGCCTGAAACACTGGTGTCTCGGGCTGAGTCGAGGTATTCCCCGTAAAGGGAGGCAATGTAAAGGGCTGTATCATGGAGTTTCTCCGGGAGAGTGGGTCGTCGATTGCCCCTGTTGGCAGCGCTGTTCCTGACGGTTTTCGCACCCTCGCAGAGGTGTTGTTTCTTTGGTCTCCCGTGTGAAAAGGTTCCTGCCAGGCCCCCCTAACTGCAACGAAGCATTGAGTTCCTCGCCTACGCAAGCCCCGTGCCCATTGAGTCATGGGCTTTTTGCTGTATGTTGCACCGACTCAGCGCCACTGCTCGTATCACGATGGCAAGGACGACATCCCTGGAACCCGGCCTTCATGAAACTCATCACCATCGTCTTATCGAGTTTGCTGACGACCCTGAGCCTCAGCGGTTGCATCAGCGCGCCCATCGCCCTGACCGAGCGCACCGAGCAACGCCTGATCGCACAGGCGCCGATCCGCTTTCTGCTGACCTTTGATGACGGCCCCAGCGCCTCGGGTTATGCCAATCCGAGCCGCTCGGTGATCCAGGACCTGGCCCACAACCCAGTGCAGCCAGGGATCAAAGCGATTTTCTTTTTACAGACCGACGCCTGGCGCGCCGGCGGCAGCCCGCGTGGGCGCAAAACCATGCAACGCGAGCATGCCGCTGGGCACATCCTGGCCTTTCACACCGCCACGCGCTGGCATAGCAATCATCGCCTGCTGAACGATCAGGAGTTGGAGCGCACCCTGAATCTGGGCGCTGCCAGCATTGCCTCGGTCACCGGCGTCGCGCCCAGCCTGGTGCGCCCGCCCTTCTGGAATTACGACAAGCGCACCTTCGCCGCCTATCAGCGCCACGGCATGCACATCTTGTTGACCGACTTGAGCGCCAATGACGGCAAAATCTGGGGGTTCAACGCCAGCCCCCGGCGACGGGCCAACCTGCTGCGGCAGCTGTCACTGGTGCGCGAGCGCATTGCCCTGGGCGAGTTGCCGACCGTAGACGGGGTGATCCCCGTGGTGGTGACCTTTCACGACATCAACCGCTACACCGCCCGGCACCTGCAGGAGTACCTGCAAATCCTGATAGAGAGCGCCCAGGCCAATGGCCTGAAGACGGCGACCGAGCCGTTCTACACCGACCGTGCAGCACTGGAGCGCGGCGCCCTGGCGCGGACGGTAAAAGATGCCAGCGAGAGGGTGTACCTGCCGGGAGTGTGGAGCTGGGTGTGGGACGCCGACGCCCACTGATAGTGATACTTCCCCGTGCTGCCTGGGACGACTAAAGAGCCGGTCGCTGGCGAACCTGCCGATGACACAGACACACCCTATTTCGAACGGCAGGCTGTCGGTCTGCCGACTGATGCCGAGCCGTTCGACTTTAACGATGCCCCCCTCACCCCGCCGACCTCAACCAATCCCGAACCGTTCACAGAGAGCGCTTTGCGTAAAGAAATGGGGCTTGTCCAGCGCAATAGCTATAGCTGACGCTCACCCATGGCCTGCTTTAGAACAGAAGATTAGCTGCGGGACTCGACACCCAGTTCATCCCACACCGACTCCGCCAGGTGAAACGTCGCGTTAGCCGCCGGGATCCCACAGTAGATCGCGCTCTGCATCAGCACTTCCTTGATCTCGGCGCGGCTCACGCCATTACTGGCGGCGGCGCGCAGGTGCAACTTGAGCTCTTCATTGCGGTTCATGCCGATCAGCATGGCGATGGTGATCAGGCTGCGGGTGTGCCGTGGCAAGCCCGGCCGAGTCCAGATATCCCCCCAGGCGTGGCGGGTGATCATTTCCTGGAACTCGCTGTTGAACTCGGTCAAGGCATTGAGGCTGCGGTCGACATGCGCATCGCCCAGCACTTCACGACGCACCTTGAGGCCATCGGCGTAACGTTGTTTTTCGTCCACAAGAGCGTCCTCAGCGAGCCAGCAGGAAAGTCAGTACCCGATCGCTGAACGCAGCACCGGCTTGTACGTTGGACAGGTGCGCTGCGTGGAACTCGGCGTATTCGGCGCCGCTCACCTGTTCCTGGATAAAACGGCTGCCAGACGGCGGCGTTACCGCATCTTCGGTTCCGGCAATCACCAGGGTCGGCACGGTGATCGACGATACTTGCTCACGCAAATCAGCATCGCGCACCGCGCCACAGTTGGCGGCATAACCTGCCGGATCTGTCGCGGCGAGCATGTCGGTAATCCGCTTGGCCTGTTCGGGATGAGCCTGGGCAAAATCAGCCGTGAACCAGCGCGCAATCGACGCATCACGCAATGCCACCATGGCCGCAGGGCCATCGCGCAAGACCATTTCGATGCGAGGGTTCCAGATGTCCGGGGTGCCGATTTTCGCTGCGGTGTTGCACACCACCAGTTTGAGCAAGCGTTCGCCCACATTGATGCCCAGCCACTGGCCAATCAGGCCGCCCATGGACAGGCCGCAGAAATGCGCGCGTTCGATGTTCAGCGCATCCAGCAGCGCCAGCACATCCCGCCCCAGCTGTTCGATGCTGTAGGGGCCTGCGGTGACCAGGGATTTGCCGTGGCCACGGGTGTCCAGGCGCAACACCCGAAAATGTTCGGTGAACGCCGGCATCTGTGTGTCCCACATCCGCAGGTCAGTGCCCAGTGAGTTGGACAACACCAATACCGGTGCACCTTCGGGGCCTTCCAGTTGGTAATTCAGTTCGCCATCGGCGAGTTGTACAGATCCCACAGCAGCCTCCTCAGGCAGAAAATGCAACGTGTTCGGTCACTGCGCGGCTGACCCAGGTTTGGGCCTGCCCCAGGTAGTGGGCCGGGTCGAGCAGACGATCCAGTTCAGCCGCCGACAGCTGAGCCGTGACTTGTGCCTCATCGGCCAGTACGGCGCGCAAATGGCGCTGCTCGGCGACGGCGCGTTTGCAGCATTGCTCCAATAAGTGATGGGCGGTTTCGCGGCCCAGGCGCTGGGCGAGCACGATACTGACGGCTTCGGCCAGCACCAGCCCCTGGGTCAGGTCGAGATTGTTGCCCATGCGTTGCGCGTCGACTTCCAGGCCCTCGCTCACTAGCAACGCCTGATGCAAGGCACCGGACACCAGGCGGCAGATTTCAGGCAAGGTCTCCCACTCGGCATGCCACAGGCCCAGGCTGCGTTCGTGCTCCTGGGGCATGGCGCTGAACATCGTCGACACCAGGCCAGGTACACGGGTGGCAGCACTGATCAGTACAGCGGCGCCCACCGGGTTGCGTTTGTGCGGCATGGTGGAAGAACCGCCCTTGCCCGGTGCCGAGGGTTCGAACACTTCCGCCGCTTCGGTCTGCATCAGCAGGCTGATGTCCCGACCGAGCTTGCCGAGGCTGCCAGCGATCAGGCCAAGAACGCTGGCGAACTCCACCAGACGATCACGCTGGGTGTGCCAGGGTTGTTCCGGCAGCGCCAGTTGCAACTCCGTCGCCAGGGCTTGCGCCACCGGTATTGCCTGTTCGCCCAACGCCGCCAAGGTACCGGACGCCCCGCCGAATTGCAGGACCAGCAGGCGCGGCTTCAACTCCACCAGCCGTTGGCGACTGCGCGTCACCGCCCCCAGCCAACCGGCGATTTTCATCCCCAGGGTCACCGGCGTGGCGTGCTGTAACCAGGTGCGCCCGGCCAATGGCACATCGGCATAGCGCTGCGCCTGGGCGGCGAGCACCGCGCCCAGCCGGGCCAGGTCTGCCTCGATCAACTCCAGCGCCCGCCGCAGTTGCAGCACCAGGCCGGTGTCCATCACATCCTGGCTGGTCGCACCCAGATGCACATAGCGCTCGGCGCCGGCGTCTTCACTGGCAATCAACTTGCCCAGCGCTTTCACCAATGGAATCGCCGAATTACCCGCAGTGGCAATCGCTACACCGAGGGCATCCACGTCGTACAACGAGGCCAGGCACGCCTGGGCAATCGGTGCGACAGCGGCCGTCGGGATCAGCCCAACCCGGGCCTGGGCCCGGGCCAATCCGGCTTCGAAATCCAGCATGCCCTGCAAGCGTCCCTGGTCACAGAACACCTCGGCCATGCTGTCAGCGGTGAAATAAGCGTCGAACAATTGGTTGCTCGTGCGCAGCGTCATAACTCTTCCCTTACAGATCGTGGTGCAAGTACTCAGCCTGTTTCGGCAGGCGCAGGCTGAACAGGAACGCAATAGCCATCATGCCGGTCACGTACCAGTAGAAGGTGTTTTCCAGGCCGATGGACTTCAGGCCCAGTGCCACGTATTCCGCCGAACCACCGAAGATCGCGTTGGCCACCGCATAGGCCAGGCCCACACCGAGGGCGCGCACTTGTGGCGGGAACATTTCCGCTTTCACCAGGCCGCTGATGGAGGTGTAGAAACTGACAATCGCCAGCGCCAGGGTAATCAGCACAAAGGCCAGGAACGGGCTGGTTACGGTTTTCAGGGTCAGCAAGATCGGCACCGTGCACAGGGTGCCGAGGGCGCCGAACCAGAGCATCGAGTTACGCCGGCCGATCTTGTCCGAGAGCATGCCGAACAGCGGTTGCATGCACATGTAGAGGAACAGCGCGCCGGTCATGATGTAGCTGGCGGTCTTGGCGTGCATCCCGGCGGTGTTCACCAGGTACTTCTGCATGTAAGTGGTAAAGGTGTAGAAAATCAGCGAGCCGCCAGCGGTGTAGCCGAGCACGGTGATAAACGCGGCCTTGTGATCGCGAAACAGCGCCCTGATGCTGCCGGCGTCTTTGTTTTCACGCATTTCCTGGCTGGTGGTTTCTTTCAGGGAGCGACGCAGCAGCAGCGAGATCACCGCCGCGACAGCGCCGATCACAAACGGAATGCGCCAGCCCCAGGCCCGTAGCTCTTCTTCGGTGAGCAGTTGTTGCAGGATCACCACCACCGACACCGCCAGCAGTTGCCCGCCGATCAGGGTCACGTACTGGAACGAAGCGAAGAAGCCGCGCTGGCCCTTGAGCGCGACTTCACTCATATAGGTCGCCGTGGTGCCGTACTCGCCACCCACCGACAGCCCCTGGAACAGCCGCGCCATCAGCAGCAGGGCCGGGGCCCAGGCGCCAATGTCTTTATAGGTGGGCAGAAAAGCGATGACCAGGGAGCCGGCGCACATCATCAGCACCGAGATCATCATCGAATTCTTGCGCCCGTGCTTGTCGGCGACCCGGCCAAACAGCCAGCCGCCGATGGGACGCATCAGGAAGCCTGCGGCGAACACGCCAGCGGTGTTGAGCAGTTGCACCGTGGGGTCGTCAGAGGGGAAAAACGCTGGGGCGAAGTAGATGGCACAGAACGCGTAGACGTAGAAGTCGAACCATTCGACCAGGTTGCCGGAAGAGGCCCCGACAATCGCAAAAATCCGTTTGCTGCGCTCTTCTCCGGTGTAGTGACTGGTAGTTGTTGTCATGTTGTTTTCACTCGAGGGGAACGGGTTAGAGTCTAGACATACTTTGCAACAACCTCGTTCCGCAAGCAGACCTTTGGGGGGTGGGTTGCCCCTGTAGGAGCGAGCTTGCTCGCGAAAGACCCAAGGACACCGCGTTTATCCAGGAAACCTGCGTTATCGTTGAAGATTTTCGCGAGCAAGCTCGCTCCTACACGGGGGCATCAGTAATCGAAAAACACCGTTTCTTCATCTGTCCCTTGAAGAATCACATTCCACTGATACACCCCCGACGCATCCGTCTTGGCCACCAATGTATGCCGCCGCTCTGCCGGCACACACGCCAGCAACGGGTCATCGCCATTCGCTGCCTCACCGTCGAAATAAATCCGCGTCAGCAAGTGCTTCACCAAACCACGGGCAAACACCAGCACCACCAGATGCGGCGCCTGGGTCGTGCCCTTGAGGCCCGGCACGCTACCGGGCTTGATGGTGCTGAAGCGAAACCGCCCCTGCGCATCCACCGGCACCCGGCCAAAACCTTCGAAATTGGGGTCCAGGGCTTTGTCCTGGTCATCCTCGGGGTGGTCATATTTGCCGGCGGCGTTGGCCTGCCAGACTTCCAGCATGGCATCGTTGACCACATCGCCATTGCCATCCACCACTTGCCCGGTGATCGCCACGCGCTCGCCGAGGGTGCCCGCATTGGCCAGGTCTTCGCGGTTCAGCCAGGTCAGGCCGATGTGGTAGTACGGCCCGACGGTGTGGGACGTGGTCGCATTAAGGGTCATGTCATTTCTCCATCGGCGTGGCGTCGCGGCCGCGCAGGACGATGTCCCAGCGGTAGCCGAGGGCGTAGTGCGGCACGGTCTTTTCCAGGTCGAAACGGGCGATCAGGCGTTCCTTGGCCGAGGTGTCCGGCACGCAGTTGTAGATCGGGTCATAGGCCAGCAGCGGGTCGCCGGGGAAGTACATCTGGGTCACCAAGCGCGTCAGCACGCTGGGGCCGAACAGCGAGAAGTGGATGTGCGCGGGGCGCCAGGCGTTATGGTGGTTACCCCACGGATAAGCGCCGGGTTTGATGGTCTGGAACTGGTACCAGCCATCGGCATCGGTGACGGTGCGGCCAGTGCCGGTAAAATTCGGGTCCAGGGGCGCGTCGTGCAAATCGCGCTTGTGGTTGTAGCGACCGGCGGCGTTGGCCTGCCAGATCTCGACCAGGATGCCCGGCACCGGCAGGCCGTTTTCGTCCAGGACCCGACCGTGAATGATGATGCGCTCGCCTTGCGGCTCGCCATCGTGCTGGGCGGTCAGGTCGTTGTCTTTCTCGGCAATGCGTTCGGCGCCGATGGTCGGGCCGGTGATTTCCGACAGCGAATGGGGCAGAAACACCAACGGCTTGGACGGCGAACGCAGGTTCGTCGACTGGTAGGCCGGGTGCAGGTAATCAGGCTGAGTACCCGCTTGCGGGCGCCGATATCCGGGCTTGTCACTCATGGAGCAATCCTCTTTATTCTTGTCAGTCTCAAACGCGTTCGATCGCCAGGGCCAGGCCTTGGCCAACACCGACACACATAGTCGCCAAGCCTTTGCTGCCACCGTTTTTTTCCAGTTGATGCAGCGCGGTCAAGACCAGGCGCGCACCACTCATGCCCAGCGGATGGCCCAAGGCAATCGCGCCACCGTTCGGGTTGACCTGCGCCGCGTCGTCCGCCAGGCCCAACTCACGCAGCACCGCCAGGCCTTGGCTGGCAAAGGCTTCGTTGAGCTCGATCACATCAAAGTCGCTGACGGCCAGGCCCAGGCGCTCGACCAACTTGCGCACCGCAGGCACCGGGCCGATGCCCATCACACGGGGCTCGACCCCGGCACTGGCCATGCCCAGCACGCGGGCGCGGGCAGTCAAACCATGCTTTTTCACGGCTTCGGCGCTGGCCAGGATCAAGGCCGCAGCCCCATCGTTGACCCCGGAGGCGTTGCCGGCGGTGACGGTCTTGTCCGGGCCATTGACCGGCTTGAGCCTGGCCAGGGCTTCGAGGGTGGTGTCGGCGCGTGGATGCTCGTCGTGTTCAACCAGGGTCTCGCCTTTTTTGTGGGCGACCCGTACCGGCACGATTTCTTCAGCGAAGAACCCGGCGGCCTGGGCAGCGGCCGTGCGTTGCTGGCTGCGCAAGGCGAAGGCGTCCTGGTCGGCGCGCGAGACTTTATAGTCATCCGCCACGTTGTCGGCGGTCTGCGGCATGGCATCGACGCCGTACTGGGCCTTCATCACCGGGTTGATAAAACGCCAGCCGATGGTGGTGTCTTCCAGCTTCATATTGCGCGAGAACGCAGCGTCGGCCTTGCCCATCACGAATGGCGCACGGGACATCGACTCGACGCCACCGGCAATCGCCAGCTCCATTTCGCCACTGGCGATGGCGCGGAACGCGGTGCCGATGGCGTCCATGCCCGAGGCACACAGACGGTTGAGGGTCACGCCAGGGATGCTCGATGGCAAGCCGGCCAGCAGCGAAGCCATGCGGGCCACGTTGCGGTTGTCTTCGCCGGCCTGATTGGCACAGCCGAGGAACACCTCGTCCACCGCGTTCCAGTCCACCGACGGGTTGCGCGCCATCAGCGCCTTGATCGGCAAGGCCGCCAGGTCATCGGCGCGCACGGTGGACAGGCCACCGCCGAAGCGGCCGATGGGGGTGCGGATGGCATCACAAATAAACACGTCACGCATCAGGCTTCTCCTGGGGTTTGGCCATGGGCGGCGGCGGTACGGGCTTCAAGGTCGCGCAAGGCGTTCAGTTCGACCTCGGTCGGTTCGGCGCTGGTACCGAGTTGATCGGCAAAACGCACCGCCCAACCGGTGGCGGCGATTACTTGTTCGCAGGTCACGCCAGGGTGCAAAGCCGTGACCACGAATTCATGGGTGCCCTCCTCCGGCTCCATGATGCACAGGTCGGTGATGATCCCCACCGGGCCTGCGCCTGGCAGGCCGAGGCGCTTGCGCGAGTCGCCGCCTTCGCCATGGCCTACCGAGGTGATGAAGTCCAGTTTGTCGACGAACGAACGGGACGACTGCTTGAGGATGATCAGTACGCTCTTGGCGGAGCCGGCAATTTCCGGCGCGCCACCGGCGCCCGGCAAGCGGACCTTGGGTTGGTGATAGTCACCGACCACGGTGGTGTTGATATTGCCGAAACGGTCGACCTGGGCCGCCCCAAGAAAACCGACGTCAATGCGCCCGCCCTGCAACCAGTAGCGAAAAATCTCACCGGTGGGTACGACGGTGTCGGCGGTTTCCGCCAACTCGCCGTCACCAATGGACAACGGCAATACCGACGGCTTGGCGCCAATCGGGCCGGACTCGTAGATCAGCACCACATCGGGGGAAGATGTCAGGCGTGCCAGGTTGGCGGCCTTGGACGGCAAGCCGATGCCGACGAAGCACACCGAACCGTTCTTCAGGCGGCGCGCGGCGGCGACGGTCATCATTTCATTGGTCGAGTAAGCCATTACTTGGCCTCCTGCGCGGCAGCCAGTTTGGCCTGGAATTGACTGAAGTCAGCAGTGCCGTGGATGTATTCATCGATCCAGGCGGTAAATGTCCCACGATCCCGAGCGATCGGGTCCCAGGCTTGATAGAAGCGATTGTCGCGTTCGGTGTAACCGTGGGCGTAGGACGGATGCGCACCACCCGGCACATGGCACACGGCGGTCAGGGCCCAGGTCGGTAGCACGCAGGCGTTCATTGGCGCGTTAAGGTCATCGACGATTTCTTCGACGGTGACGATGCAACGCTTGGCCGCCAACGCCGCCTCTTTCTGCACCCCGAGAATCCCCCACAACAGCACGTTGCCCTTGCGGTCGGCCTTTTGTGCATGGATCACCGTAATGTCCGGGCGCACCGACGGTACCGCCGCCAGCACTTCACCAGTGAAGGGGCAGGTCACGGTCTTGATCAACGGGTTGACCTTGGGCAGGTCGGAGCCGGCATACGCCCGCAGTACCGCGAACGGCAGGCCGGAAGCGCCGGCCACGTAGGCGTTGGCCAGGTCGGCATGGCTGTGTTCTTCGATCTCCAACGGTTGCGGCCATTGCTTCTCGACCGCGTCCCGCAGGCGATGCAGGGAGCCCACGCCAGGGTTGCCACCCCAGGAGAAAATCAGCTTGCGCGCACAGCCGGCCCCGATCAGTTGGTCGTAGATCAGGTCAGGCGTCATGCGTACCAGCGTCAGGTCTTTCTTGCCCTGACGAATGATTTCATGACCTGCCGCTGTAGGGATCAGGTGGGTAAAGCCTTCGAGCGCGACGGTATCGCCGTCATTGACGAACTGCTTTACCGCATCAGCCAGCGAAAGGATTTCAGCCATGGGGTTGGGCTCCCGATATAGGTCGAAAAAGACGCTGGAGGCAGCGCCGAAGTGCTTGAAGAGTAAGCCGGGGCAATGGGCCAAACAATCCGATAATCGACTATCAGTTCGATAATCGAACAGATTGTTGCCTAGCTATCTTTCAAGACGAACACGGTCAAATGTGGGAGCGGGCTTGCTCGCTCCCACATTTTTGAACCGTGTCCGCTTTAAGTCTCAGGTAGCGTCGGCGTGGCTGACGATGCCCTTGATCACCACCGCCGTGGTAGCGAGTGCCGCCGGAATCACCAGCGCCGTCAGCACCTGCTCGAAGTTCCAGCCCAACCCCAGCAAGGTGGCGCCCATCCACGCACCGAGGATCGCGCCAAAGCGCCCGATCCCCAGCATCCACGAGACACCTGTGGCACGTCCCTGGGTCGGGTAAAACCGCGCAGCCAACGAAGGCATCGCCGATTGCGCACCGTTGACGCACATCCCGGCAATCAACACCAGGGTCGCCAAGAGGGTGATGTTGCCCAGGCTCTGGCCCACGGCGTAGGCAAATACCCCGGCCAATAGGTAGAACGCTCCGATGACCTTGTGCGGATTGAACCGGTCCATGGCCCAGCCCACACCCACGGCACTGAGTACGCCGCCGAACTGGAACAACGCGCCAATGAAAGCCGCCTGCTCCATGCTGGCGCCGCTGTCGCGCATCAGGGTTGGCAGCCAACTGGTCAGCAGGTACACAATCACCAAGCCCATGAAGTACGTCAGCCACAGCAACAGGGTGCCGGCGCTGTAGGTGCCGGAAAAGATCACCGCGAACACGTTGCGCGCCTTGACGGTTTTCTGTTCCGGGACACTGAAGCTTGAGGCCTGGGCGACGATGGCCGGGTCGATGGGCGCCAGGGCCTTGCGCACCTTGTCCGTGCCGCGATTGCGCACCACCAGGTAGCGCGCCGACTCCGGCAACCACAGCACCAGCACGCCGACCAGAATCAATGGCAGGATGCCGCCGATCAGCAGCAGGCTGTGCCAGCCGAACATCGGAATCAGCTTGGCCGAGATAAATCCGCCACCGGCCATGCCCAGGTTGAAACCGCAGAACATGCTGGTCACCAGCAACGACTTGTGACGCTCCGGCGTGTATTCGGACAGCAATGTCGTGGCGTTCGGCATACCGGCGCCCAGGCCCAGGCCGGTCAGGAAACGCAACACCAATAACTGATCAACATTGGTGCTGTAGGCCGAGGCCAGGCTGAAGGCGCCGAACACCAGCACGGCGCCCACCAGCACCATCTTGCGACCAAAACGGTCGGCCAAGGGACCGGAGCCCAGGGCGCCAAACACCATGCCGATCAGCGCGGCACTCATCACCGGGCCGAGGCTGGCACGGTCAATCCCCCAATCCTGGGACAGCGCCGGCGCAATGAAGCCCATGGCCGCGGTGTCCAGCCCGTCGAGGAAGACAATCAGGAAGCACAGGATCACCACCCGCCACTGATAGCGGGACAACGGTTGTGCATTGATAAAGGACTGCACGTCCAGACACGTACCAACAGAAGGTGAAGGCTGATTCATTATTTTTATTTCCACACCGATGGGCGGGCGAACGACGGCGAGTCGTCATTATTATTGGGGCGAAACCGATGCCGCGACGGTAGGCGTCGTCGCGGTCAATGACGCTGCCGCGACATTAATGAGCCAGGGGAAACACCGTCAATTGCCCAGGCTGGGATCTGTGCGGTCACCGAACAGCTTACGCAAACAACTGGGCGCTCAGTTCCTGGCTGGCGCTCAACATGCTCGGCAGGAAGCGCTGCTCCAACTCGCTGCGACTGACCCGGCCGGCGTGAGTGCTGACATTGAGCGCGGCCAATACCTGGCCCGACGCGTCGTACACCGGTACGGCGATGGAGCGCAGGCCCTGCTCCAACTCCTGATCGACGATGCACCAGCCCTGTTGCCGCACTTGTTGCAGACACTCCAGCAATTCTGCGGGGGTGGTCAGGGTGCGGCTGGTCTTGGTTTGCAGCTCGGCATGATCGAGGTAGTCCTGCAACGACGCATCATCCAGGGCGGCCAGCAGGATCCGGCCCATGGATGTGCAATAGGCCGGCAGCCGTCCACCCACCGAGAGGTCCACCGAGATCAGGCGCTGGGTCGTGGCGGAACGGGCGATATAGAGGATGTCGTCGCCTTCCAGGGTCGCCATGTTGCAGGCTTCGTGCAGTTGCTCGCTCATGCGATCCAGATAGGGCTGGGCAGAAACCGCCAGGGGCGTGGAAGACAGATAGGCGTGCCCCAGGGTCAGAACCTTGGGTAGCAGGGAGTAGGTGCGCCCGTCCGTGGTGGCGTAGCCGAGCTTGATCAAGGTATGCAGGCAACGCCTGACGGCAGCGCGGGGGATTTCCGTGCGATGGCTGATCTGCGCGATGGTCAGGTGACGCTTGCGTTCCTGGAACGCCTGCACCACAGCCAACCCACGGGCCAGGGAGGTCATGAAGTCGGGGTCGCCGGTAAATGCCTGGATACGCTTGGCCGGTGATGCAACGATCGGCGGCGCCACTGAGGCGAAAGAGTTGCGCAATTGATCGTTCATTTCAGGTCCTTTCTCTTATTGTCGATCACCATTACAAGCTGGCCGGCAACGGATACACAAGGCAAGGCCGCCAACATTGGGCGATTATCGGACGGTCATTCGATAATCGCAATTTACTCCTGTGGGGCTGTTGAGCCCTGCCGGGCATCGACAGCCCTCCAGAATTTTCAAGGTGCCCGATTAACTGATGGGTATTAGGCGCAACGGCGTTGATTTAATTAATGCCCATTTACATTCAACTGTCACACACAGACTATTAGGCAAGTGTGGCGTCAAGTTCTCGACACTATTGGGTCACAACACACAAACAAAGTTGACGATTTTTAACTTGTTGGCGATAGTCTTATTCAAATACGCCGCTATAATGCACCGTACGATAAGGTCGAGTCGGCACCGAGAACGATCCGTGACGCCAGCGAACCTCGCTGTTGCCTTGTCCTGGCCTTGGTCGCAATTAAAGGGTGCTCAGTTCCACTGTCAGCCCATTATTGTGAAATAACAGAAAACTGTTGCTACGACAGCTGTTCTTGCCTCGTACCGTGGCCGTGTGCGGTAACAAAGTGGCATCGCGTTTCACTGCAATCAACTCAACTCATTTAGGTAACAATGTGACGAAAGACGAACTGCGCGCGGAACTTGAGCGCCAGGAACAACGTTACAAGGATGTTTACGGCGGGGAAGTCACCACCTACGCCGCCCAACCAGAACCTGAGCGCAAACCGTGGCGCAAACGGGCCAGCCTGCTCGACCAGGCTTTTGCCCAGGAAATCCAAAAGATCGAAAAGGACCTCAAGGCCGAAGAGCCATAAGCGCTGTCGGACTGAGCCTTCCTGACAAGTCATCGCCCTGCCAGCACCTCCTGGCAGGGGCGCCTTGGCTATGCCCGCCAATCGGCACCTTTCGCACCATCACGAAATTTCATACAGCCGTTTCAGACCACTCCTCCCAATTGTCGCACCCTCCATCGACACGCCTATTCTTTATAAATCAATGAGTTGCCAAACCACCGAAATATCTGGTAGCCACACCCCTCCTCCAAACTAATTCGTTGAAGAATGTTACCGGCGAGCAGCTAGTGCATAGATTACTGAGGTTTTCTGGCATAATCGCGCCCCCTTACGACCGGGTCATAAAACCTTCATGATCGATTTATTCAGCGGACTAGATGCTTGGGTTCTTGTGAGCCTGCTGCTCGCCCTCGCCTTTGTCCTCGCCTTCGAGTTCATCAATGGCTTTCATGACACCGCTAACGCGGTGGCCACAGTCATCTATACCAAAGCGATGCCGCCGCACCTGGCCGTATTCTTTTCCGGGGTGTTCAACTTCCTTGGCGTGTTGCTCGGCGGGGTAGGCGTTGCCTATGCCATCGTGCATCTGCTGCCGGTGGAGTTGCTGATCAATGTGAATACCGGCCATGGTCTGGCCATGGTGTTTTCATTATTAGCCGCCGCCATCACCTGGAACCTTGGCACCTGGTATTTCGGGATCCCGGCATCCAGCTCCCACACCCTGATCGGTTCGATCCTCGGTGTCGGCCTGGCCAATGCCTTGATCAACGACATTCCACTGGCTGACGGGGTCAACTGGCAGAAGGCGATCGATATCGGCGCCTCGTTGGTGTTCTCGCCCATGGCCGGCTTCCTGGTCGCAGCCCTGGTGTTGATTGGCCTTAAATGGTGGCGTCCACTGTCCAAGATGCACAAGACGCCGGACCAGCGCCGCAAGCTCGACGACAAGAAACACCCGCCATTCTGGAACCGCCTGGTACTGGTGATTTCCGCGATGGCCGTGAGTTTCGTGCATGGCTCCAACGACGGTCAGAAAGGTATCGGCCTGATCATGCTGGTGCTGATTGGTATCGTGCCCGCACAGTTCGTACTCGATCTGGGCAGCACTACCTACCAGATCGAGCGTACCCGCGACGCCACCCTGCACCTCAACCAGTTCTACCAGCGCAACCACGAAACCCTCGGTGAATTCCTCGCCCTGGGCAAAAGTGTCAAAGACGACCTGCCTGGCAAGTTCCGCTGCAACCCGCAACAGACCGAGCCGACCATCAACGCCCTTCTCGGCACATTGAAGGGTGTCTCCGACTACCGTTCACTGACTTCCGACCAGCGTATTGAAGTACGTCGCTACCTGCTGTGCCTGGACGACACCGCGAAGAAAGTCGGCAAGCTGCCCGGCCTTGAAGCCCGCGAGAAGTCAGACCTGGAAAAACTGCGCAAAGACCTGACCGCCACCACCGAATACGCTCCATTCTGGGTGATCCTCGCCGTGGCCCTGGCCCTTGGCCTGGGCACCATGGTGGGTTGGAAACGTGTGGTACTGACCATCGGTGAGAAGATCGGCAAACAGGGCATGACCTATGCCCAGGGCATGTCGGCGCAAATCACCACGGCCACCATGATTGGCTTTGCCAACATCTTCGCCCTGCCGGTATCCACCACCCACGTCCTGTCTTCGGGCGTGGCGGGGACCATGGTCGCCAACAAAAGCGGCCTGCAAGGCGGTACGGTGAAAACCATCCTGATGGCTTGGGTACTGACCCTGCCTGCGACGGTGAGCCTGTCGGCCGGCTTGTTCTGGCTGGCCTCCAAGGCGCTGGGCAGTTAACAGCCCGCGCAATTGAAAAAGGCGTGACCTGCGAGGGTCGCGCCTTTTTTTGTGCCGTTTTATCGCCCCCCTTGTAGGAGCCGGCTTGCCGGCGAAAAACTGGAAAGCAACGCGGGCCACCGGACACACCGCGTTATCGTTGACGATTTTCGCCGGCAAGCCGGCTCCTACAGGAATGGCTTCAAAATCCGGGCAAAAAAAAAGGGCGACCGAAGTCGCCCAAAATGCCTTGCGTGCTCATATAACCTGGAAAAACCTATGGTTTTTTACGCTTGTTCGCGTCTTTCCAGATAAAAAAACCAAACCCTACAAAAAACAGCACCATGAGGCCGACAGTCAGCACCCCGGCGAAAACCACATTATCGAAAAACATGACCGGCCTCCTGCTCTTGCCCTGTTGCGATGGGGCTAAGTTAACCAAGAAGTCGGGAGGAGAAATTGACGGGGATCAATGTCGCCCGCAACGGGGCGTAAAGAAGGGGAATAACTGACCTGAATCAACAGATTCAGGTCAGTTCAGCGCTTTTTCGGTTTGTTTTTCGACTTTTTCTTCGCTTTGCCCAAGGGCATGGCCTGCTCGAACGCCTGGCGCACTTCATTAAGGCGCTTGTCATTGAGGTCATGGACCCGTTTGGCCCGTTCGGTATTCAGGTCGATCAGCTTGTCATCACTCATGGCATGGCTTACGTGGTGGTTGGGATGACCTAATAATGCGTCTTCATCCACCTTGCGGCAAATAGCCAAGTAACAAAACCTGCTTTAGCTTCCACGTCCATTAAACAGGCGTAGGCAAAACCTGGTTACTTGTCGCGCTCAAAGGTAATAATCGAACGCGTTACCCCTGGCCAGTTCGGCATGTGCCGCCAAGGGGTCAGCACTTTCAAGCGATCGCCTTCAACCTGAAACTCACGGCACTGGGTGGTACCGACCCACTCAGGATTCCAGGCCGCCTGAACCTGGGTACACCACTGGTTTCCATCGATCTGTTCAATTCCCGTATAGGCAACGAGCGTGTTCAGTAACGCCGACTTTGCAGCGTCCGTCTTGCCAACAGTTCGTCCTTCCCCTGTCAGAACGAAAGCAACCCGATGATCTGCGGTAAAAATCACACGCCCGGTCGGATGCTCTCCCATGGCCGGAACTTCTTTCAACGAACCCTGGGATTGGACTTGATAGCCAACCAATTGCCAGGCCCCAGCCAAAGGCGATTCACTCGCCTGGGCCACACCTGGGATTGCCACGGCAACGCCAAGCACAGTCGATAGGGTCTTCAGGACTTTTTTCACGCTGATATTTCTCCAGTATTTCTCAATAGCGGGCAGAACCCTGGAGATACCCTTGCCTGAATACAGACGCGCCGATGTAGGAGTTATCTCAAACACCGGGTACTGAAAAAATCGAGAAACGGTCCGACACTGTGACGCAGATGATTGCCTGGTCGGCAAAGGGGAGAAAAAACGCCATGGACAGGGCAACGTCACCCGATAAACCGCCCTGGCTAAACCTCGACGTCCACCCACAACCCCTGGCGGGGCGCGTCCTCGATCAGCGGCGCCACAGGCACCGTGTTATCGGCGTTGAGCTCATCACCGGGAATGGCCAAGTGCTGCTCGGGATCTTCATCGGCCTCACGCCGGCGTTTCTGCTGTTCCTGTTGGCGCCGTTGTTCTTCGCGCAGCATTAAGGTCGATTGTTCGGCGTCACGGTGCTTGAGGTCGATGGTGCTTTCGTTGGAGCTCGGTTGCGCGGGGACCACCGGTGGAATATCGGGTTTTGGGCGCACGGGGTCGAGTTGCGACGTGACCGGCACAACACTCAAGGGCAAGATCGGTGGCAGCATAATTATGGGTCTCCTGTCAGCAGGCTGTCGGCTGCTGCACCAACGACTTGAGGCTGGGGCCGCCAACTTGTGACCCAGTCGTCAGTCAGCCGTGCCCTGCCACCCGTCGAATCGTCCGCTTTCATCCCTGCAAGCGGAGTAGTTTTTGTCAGAGTCCTTTGGCTGGGGGCCTTGTTCCGTTAGAATAGTCGGCTTTTTCACGGCGGGAGTCAGGCAGCATGGCGCAGCAGTATCAACCGGGGCAACGCTGGATTAGTGACAGCGAAGCAGAGCTGGGGTTAGGCACCGTTCTGGCACAGGACGGGCGCTTGTTGACCGTGCTCTATCCGGCCACTGGCGACACCCGCCAGTACGCGCTACGGAATGCGCCCCTCACTCGCGTGAGGTTCTCGCCGGGTGACACCATCACCCATTTCGAGGGCTGGAAAATGACCGTGCGCGAAGTCGACGATGTCGACGGCCTGCTGGTCTACCACGGCCTCAATGGGCAGAACGAGCAGGTCACCCTGCCGGAAACCCAACTGTCGAATTTCATCCAGTTCCGCCTCGCCAGCGACCGTCTGTTCGCCGGGCAGATCGACCCGCTGGCCTGGTTCTCCCTGCGCTACCACACCCTGGAACACACCAGCCGCCAATTGCAGTCCTCGCTCTGGGGCCTGGGTGGTGTGCGTGCGCAGCCAATTGCGCACCAATTGCACATCGCCCGTGAAGTGGCTGACCGTATCGCACCACGGGTTCTGCTGGCCGACGAAGTAGGCCTGGGCAAGACCATCGAAGCCGGCCTGGTGATCCATCGCCAGTTGCTGTCCGGGCGCGCCAATCGCGTGTTGATCCTGGTCCCGGAAAACCTGCAGCACCAATGGCTGGTGGAGATGCGCCGGCGCTTCAACCTGCAGGTTGCGCTGTTCGACGAAGAACGCTTTATCGAAAGCGATGCCAGCAACCCGTTCGAAGACACCCAGCTTGCGCTGGTGGCCCTGGAATGGCTGGTGGACGACGAGAAAGCCCAGGATGCGCTGTTCGCCGCCGGCTGGGACTTGATGGTGGTCGACGAAGCGCACCACCTGGTCTGGCACGAAGAAAAAGCCAGCGCGCAATACCAGTTGGTTGAGCAATTGGCCGAGACCATTCCCGGCGTGCTGCTGCTGACCGCAACCCCGGAGCAACTGGGCCAGGACAGCCACTTTGCGCGCCTGCGCCTGCTGGACCCGAACCGTTTCCACGACGTCAAAGCCTTCCGCGCCGAGAGCGAAAACTATCGCCCGGTAGCCGAAGCCGTGCAGGAACTGATGGACAAGGGCCGCCTCTCGCCAGCCGCGCACAAGACCATCCTGGGGTTCCTCGGCGACGAAGGCGAAGCCCTGCTGGCCGCCGTCAACGATGGCGACACCGAAGCCAGCGCGCGCCTGGTGCGTGAGCTGCTGGACCGCCACGGTACCGGCCGCGTGCTGTTCCGTAACACCCGCGCCGCGGTGCAAGGCTTCCCCGAGCGCAAGCTGCACGCCTACCCGCTGCCGTGCCCGGACGAGTACCTGGAGCTGCCGCTGGGCGAGCACGCCGAGTTGTACCCGGAAGTCAGCTTCCAGTCGCAGCCGGACATCGAAGAAGAAAACCGCTGGTGGCGCTTCGACCCGCGCGTCGAGTGGCTGATCGACCAGTTGAAAATGCTCAAGCGCACCAAGGTCCTGGTGATCTGTGCCCACGCGGAAACCGCCATGGACCTGGAAGACGCCCTGCGCGTGCGTTCCGGCATTCCGGCCACGGTGTTCCACGAGGGCATGAACATCCTTGAGCGAGACCGCGCCGCCGCCTACTTCGCCGATGAAGAGTTTGGCGCCCAGGTGCTGATCTGTTCGGAAATCGGCAGTGAAGGCCGCAACTTCCAGTTCGCCCACCACCTGGTGCTGTTCGATCTGCCGTCGCACCCGGACTTGCTGGAACAGCGCATCGGCCGCCTGGACCGGATCGGCCAGAAGCATGTGATCGAGCTGCACGTGCCGTACCTGGAAACCAGCCCGCAAGAGCGGCTGTTCCAGTGGTACCACGAAGCGCTGAACGCCTTCCTTAATACCTGCCCGACCGGCAACGCCTTGCAGCATCAGTTCGGCCCGCGCCTGCTGCCGTTGCTGGAAAACGCCGACGATGGCGAATGGCAAGGCCTGATCGACCAAGCCCGCGCCGAGCGCGAGCGCCTGGAAGCCGAGCTGCACACCGGCCGCGACCGCTTGCTGGAACTCAACTCCGGCGGCGCTGGCGAAGGTGATGCGCTGGTCGAGGACATCCTGGAGCAAGACGATCAGTTCACCCTGCCGATCTACATGGAAACCCTGTTCGATGCATTTGGCATCGACAGCGAAGACCATTCGGAAAACGCGCTGATCCTCAAGCCCAGCGAAAAAATGCTCGATGCCAGCTTCCCCCTCGGCGACGACGAAGGCGTGACCATCACTTACGACCGCAACCAGGCGCTGTCTCGCGAAGACATGCAGTTCATCACCTGGGAGCACCCGATGGTCCAGGGCGGCATGGATCTGGTGCTGTCCGGCTCCATGGGCAACACCGCCGTGGCCCTGATCAAGAACAAGGCGCTCAAGCCGGGCACGGTATTGCTCGAACTGCTCTACGTCAGTGAAGTCGTGGCGCCGCGCTCGCTGCAACTGGGCCGCTACCTGCCACCGGCAGCCTTGCGCTGCCTGCTGGATGCCAACGGCAATGACTTGTCGGGCCGAGTGTCGTTCACCACCCTGAACGATCAGTTGGAAAGCGTGCCACGGGCCAGCGCCAACAAATTCGTGCAGGCCCAGCGTGATCAGTTGACGCCACGGATCAACGCCGGCGAAGAGAAAATCGCCCCGCGCCACGCCGAGCGTGTGGCCGAGGCACAACGTCGCCTCGCGGCAGACACCGACGAAGAGCTGGCACGCCTGACCGCCCTGCAAGCGGTCAACCCGACCGTACGCGACAGCGAACTGGTTGCCCTGCGCCAACAACGCGAGCAAGGCCTGGCCATGCTCGACAAGGCGGCGCTGCGGTTGGAAGCGATTCGGGTGTTGGTCGCGGGTTGATCCGCGCACGGCCCTGTTGAACAAGAAGGCCCGCGCAATGCGGGCCTTTTTTATTCATGTTGGATGTGTGCTGTGAGTCAGGGCCTCATCGCGAGCAAGCCCATGCAGTCACCTCAGCCTCAAGCAGTCACCGCAGGGCCCGGCACCTCCACCACCCCCAAGCCATCCTTCATCCGCTTGGCATCGCGCACAAAACACCGCGAAGCCTGGAACAGAAACAGCATGGTCAGGAACAGCGCTACCGGAATCAGGTACATGGCGTCATGCAAACCCACGGCCTTGAACGCTTCGGTCATTTGTTCGGCACCCGCCGCGTACATCGCCGCATGGGCAAAATGATCGGACAACGCACCCACCACCACTGGCCCCATACCGCCACCCAGCAGATACAGGCCGGCAAAGAACAACGCCATGGCCGTAGCCCGCAGGCGGGGCTCCACCACGTCCTGAATCGCCGTGTACACACAGGTATAGAAGTTATAGGCAAACAGCCAGCCCACACTGAACACCGCGACAAACACGCCAATCTCGATACGCCCCGCGTGCAGGGCCCAGGCGGTGCAGACCGTGGAAATAATCAGGCTGAACGCGGCAAACAGCAGCCGGCCGTTGGGGATACGTTGGTGAATCTTGTCGGCCACCAGCCCGCCCAGGGTCAGGCCAAACAAGCCGGTCACACCGACAATCACCCCGGTTGCCACCGCAGCTTCTTGCAGCGGCATCAGGAAGTAGCGTTGCAGCATCGGCACCAGGAACGAGTTGCAGGCATAGGTGGCAAAATTGAAACACAGCCCGGCAAGCACCAACCACAGGAAAGTCGGCACCGCCAGCACACGCCGGATCGGCCGGTCGACTTTCTCCTGGGAGACTTGCACGGTCTCGGCGGCGCCGCGCTTGGGCTCCTTGATGTAGAACATGAACACCGCGAGGATCAGCCCCGGGATGGCCGCGATAAAGAACGGTGCACGCCAACTGTCGAACGCCTGGACCATCGCGCCGATGGTAAAGAACGCCAGCAACAGGCCCAAGGGCAGGCCCAGCATGAAAATCCCCATGGCTCGGGCGCGGCGGTGTGCCGGGAACAGGTCGCCGATCAGCGAGTTGGCGGCGGGTGCATAACTGGCTTCGCCAATGCCGATGCCCATGCGCACCAGCAGGAAAGTCCAGAAACTGCCAACCATGCCGTTGACCGCCGTCAGCGCACTCCAGCTCGCCAGGCCCCAGCCCATCAGTTTGCTGCGCGAGCCGGTATCGGCCAGGCGCCCCAGGGGCAAGCCGGCAATGGCATAGACGATGGTGAACGCGGTACCGATGATGCCGAGCTGGAAGTCACTGAGGTGCCATTCCATACGGATCGGTTCGATGATGATCGCCGGGATGGTGCGATCAAAGAAGTTGAACAGGTTGGCCAGGAACAGCAGGAACAGAATGCGCCAGGCATTCGCCGCTTGGGTCGAGTTCTGCATGGGTCCGTCTCTTTATTGTTATAGAGGCTCGATGCCGACGCATCCTGCCCGGAACCTGCAATCTAGTCAGGCGCGGCCCAGTTGTCTGTAATGATTCGTAAAGCTGATAGGGCGTAATTCCATCTGCAACAACAGCGTTTCGGCCGACAAAAAAATAAGCACTGGCCCCCCTTCCCAAGCGCCTTGGCAGGAATAGAATAGCGAGCCTTCCGCAGTTCCCCCCTTACCTCTTATTGATGACGTGCCATGTCCGATGCCAGTCCGTGTCTGAGTTGCGGTGCCTGCTGTTCATACTTTCGCGTGTCTTTCTTTTGGGGCGAATGCGCTTCATCAGGCGGCACCGTGCCCGATGACCTTGTAGTACAGATCAACCCCAGTCGGGTGGCGATGATCGGCACCGACCAAAAACCCGCCCGTTGCTGCAGCCTGGAAGGTGAAGTGGGCAGCGGCACACGCTGTTCAATCTACGAGCAACGGTCAAGCGTGTGCCGAGACTTCGAGTCGTCGTGGAGCCAGGGGGAAGTGAACGTCGATTGCGACGCCGCACGCGCCGCGTTTGGCCTGGCGCCACTGGAGCAGCCGCCTTACGAGTTTGAGCTGCCCATCAGCGCTTAGCACCATTGGCTATGATTGGCATGCCAAAATCGAAGCAATCAAAATGCCATTACTGCTTGCGATTCCGTTGAGCCTTCTATACTCGATTCCATAGGTCATCGCCGCGCGCAGTGACACGAGATGACTCTGTAACGGGACATGCTATGGAATGGCTGGGTCTGCATTTTTTTACCCCCCTTCCCGAGAGCGGGCAGCTAATACTCAATTGCACCCATAACCCTTTCCTGGTGCTACTGGCCTACTTGGTCGCCTGCGCTGCGGGCTTCGGTACCCTGGACATGGCCGAGCGTGTCGGCCACGTTGACAACCTGACAGCACAACGCCGCTGGCGCTGGATCGGCGCCGGTTGCCTGGCTGGCGGAATCTGGTCGACTCACTTCATCAGCATGCTGGCGTTCCAGGCGCCCATCGCCATCCATTACGAACTGTTCATGACCTTTGCGTCATTGCTGATCGCAATGATCGCGTCGTTGTTTGCCATGCAAACCCTCAGTCATGCCCAGCTGCGCTTTAATCGGTACCTGGTGGCGTCCATCTGGATGGGCCTGGGCATCGCCCTCATGCATTACGTGGGCATGTCCGCCATGCGTTCCGAGGCGCAGGTGTATTTTTCAACAGGGCTGTTTGTGTTATCGGTGGCGATCGCCATCGGGGCTAGCCTCGCGGCCTTGCTGCTGTCCAGCTACCTGCGCAATGGCAGCGGCATGTTCCACCAACTGCTCAAGTACGGAGCCAGCCTGGTACTCGGCGCCGGCATTATCAGCATGCACTTCACCGGCATGGCCGCTATGCAATTGCTGGTGCCCAACGGCGCCATGCCCTCATTGCCAATCGACGACAACCCAACACAACTGGGCCTGTCGGTGGCCGTCATCACGTTGCTGGTGATCGGCAGCAGCATCAGCGCGGCCCTCGCCGACAAGAAGTTGCAACACAAGGAGCGGGACCTGCGTCGGGTCAATGCCTTGCTGACCGAGCTGGACCAGGCACGTGCGTCCCTGCAGCAAGTCGCTCATTACGATGCCTTGACCAGCCTGCTCAATCGTCGGGGCTTCAACCAGATCTTCGCCGAAAAACTCGTGGAGAAAAACCAGACCGGGGGCATGCTCGCGGTCATCTTCCTCGACATCGATCACTTCAAACGGATCAACGACAGCCTGGGCCACGACGCCGGCGATGAGCTACTCAAAGTCCTGGCCGGCCATATCAAGAGTTCGGTACGTAGCCACAATGATGTCGTGGCCCGGTTCGGCGGCGATGAGTTCTGCATCCTGATCAACATCCATCATCGCGACGAAGCGCGGCACATGGCCCAGCGCATCATGCAGAAAATGAAAGAGCCAATCGAACTGGCCGGCCGACGCATGGTGATGACCACCAGCATCGGCATCAGCGTGTTTCCCGAGGACGGAACCACCTGCGAGGAACTGCTGAAAACCGCCGACCTGGCGCTCTATCAATCCAAGGATGGCGGGCGCAACAGCCTGAACTTCTTCAGTTCCAACCTGAAAACCCGAGCCTTTCTAGAACTGCAGCTGGAAGAAGAACTGCGCAATGCACTGCGCAACCAAAAGGAACTGGTCCTGCACTACCAGCCGATTCTGGACCTGCGCAAAGGCAAGGTCACACGACTCGAAGCGCTGGTGCGCTGGCAACACCCGCAACATGGGCTGCTGGCCCCCGAGCGGTTTATCGGCATTGCCGAAAACAACGGCCTGATTGCCGAACTGGACAACTGGGTGCTACGCCAAGCCTGTGCCGACCTGGGCTGGCTGACGGACCAGGGTCATCCGGACCTGATCATGGCCGTCAACTGCTCGGCCTTGAACCTGTCCCGCGACGAACTGGCCGATGAAATCGAATACGCCTTGCGCAGCAGTGGCATCGCCGCCAGCCGCCTGGAACTGGAAGTGACCGAAAACGCCTTGATGGGCAACATCAGCAGCACCCTGATCCTGCTGCGACAAATCCGCGCGCTGGGTGTTGCGCTGTCCATCGACGACTTCGGCACCGGCTACTCTTCCCTCTCCTACCTCAAGCGCCTACCCCTCAACACGCTGAAGATCGACCGCTCGTTTATCCAGGATATTCCCAAATCCACCACTGATATGGAGATTGTCCAGGCGATCATCGGCATGGCCCACACCCTGCACCTGCAAGTCATCACCGAGGGGGTGGAAACCCCGCAACAACTGGAGCTGTTGATCAAACATGGCTGCGATTACGTGCAGGGGTACCTGCTCAGTGCCGCGGTGCCGGCCAGTGAAATCAGCGCGGTGATCATGGCGCTTGACCAGCACCACCCGCTGACACCGTTAAGCCTGGCGGGCGGCAAAGACACATCGGCGGTTGTGCGCCCCATCCGCTGAAGTGCAGATGACTTGGCAAATCGCCATCATTTTGATTAAAGAACGCCGACGAACGGCCGATTCATGAGAGTCCAGCGTCGCTTTTCCCTAGAAACAATAAGGTTAAGACCGCTCGCTGAGGCCTAAACGCACTGTAAAAGTCGCGAACTCTCACTCGGTGATGGCTCTTTGATGCTTTCCAGCCATCCGTCCAGGCACATGGCGCACAATGACTTCTAAAAATAATCCTGTTACTGCGGTATCCGACGTGTTGCTCACAGCTCCTGCGGAAAAGCCCTCAGGCCCAAAGTCATTGAACGGTCAACGTGCGCTGGCCACCCAGCAATACCTGTACTTCACCGAAACCAATACTGATCGCATCCTCGATAACCTCGACGGCCTGCGCGACATGGTGTTCCCGCGCCCGCTCCACCTTGAGGGTGACAGCGAGTTGCGCAGCGAGCAGGAATTTCCCTCGGTGTGCCTGATCGGCCTCGGGCGCTGCGGCTCCAACATTGCCCTGGATGTCGCGGAGCTGGTGTACAACGCCCGCAAGTTCTACTTGAACGAGTTCAGCACCGAAGAAAAGTCCTACGCTGAAAAGGGCTACAGCCCGGCCCAGTGGATCCGCAACAACTTGCGCCTGGGGGCCAACAAGGCCAGTAAACCGGTGTTCCTGGTAGAACCCTTGGTGATGCTCGGCGACCTCGACAAAGACATCGCCGGGCGGATCCGATTTTCGCGCAAGGGTGAGAAAAGCGGCTTTTTACGCGACTACAGCAAGATGAAAATCATGGACCTGTCGGAAGTCCATGCCGGTGGCGCCGGTAACGCACCGATCCTCGGCCAGTACCTGGCCAAGATCATCCTCAATAAAGACACCCAGCGGTTTTCCAGCCCCGACTGGAAGATGATCCATTCGTACCTGATCGACTCCTGCGGCATCAAAGCCAACCAGTCGCGCCTGTACTTCTCGATTTTCAGCGCCGGTGGCGGTACCGGCTCGGGCATGGCCTCGGAGTTTGGCCTGGCCCAGCAACACTCGTACATGAACAAGACCTTCGACACCAAGCCCGCCGACGAGCACGACAGCAAGAGCGGCCACGCCTTTGTGTTCGAGCCGATCTTCACCAGCGGCATTTGTGTGCTGCCGAATATCTCCGACCATCGCAGTGAAATGTCCGAGGCGCTGCACATCAACGCCGGACGGTTGCTGTGCAAGTACCTGTCGGAGGAATGGGACTTTTCGTACAACTTCGACAATGAAGACAGCAGCGAAGCCAGCGTCAAAGGGCGTATTCGCCCGTGGAACGCCATGATGCTGATCTCCAACGACATCATGCGTTACGCCGAAGAAAGTGATGATGGCAACATCCAGAACATTGACGTCAATGCCATGGAAAAACACGCCAACCAGTACATCTCACAGCAGATCTTCAACATTCTGACGGCCCAGGCGGTCACCACCGACTACGACCAGAACTATTTCCGCCGCGCCGGCATCGACATCGGCGAAACCATTCGCCTGGACGCCAACGACCTGTTCATGAGCCTGGCCGGGCCGGTGGCGATTGCCTATGCCGAATCCGTGGTCCCGGAAACCCCGCCGCCGTCGAATGACAAGTTCAAGGTGTTCGAAAAAGAACCGCAGCGCTTGAACATCGACGACCTGTTCTTCCGCTCCATCGACCTGCCCCACTTCAACAAGGTCACCCAGGCCATCGAAGGCATCAGCCTGCTGCCGATCGAGTCCAAGCGCTATCGGGCGTCGCTGGAGCAGTACAAGAATTCCGGCTACGACGCAGCGGCCCTGCATGACCTGCACTTCTTCAAGAACTGCTCGTCGGTGGTGTCCATCGTCTCCCTGCCCAAGGACTACAAGCTGTCCTATATGGACCTGAACCGGCTCAAGACTCACCTCAACAGCCTGTTCCCCAACACCACCCTCAAGCGTTACGCATTGGTAATCGGTGCTTCAGCCAACCTGTCGCTGACCACGCTGATCGCCAAGAGCCCGTGCCTGTCGGATGACTTCCTGACGTTGATCGTGGCCTTTATCAAACGCTGCTTTGCCCGCAACCCGTACCGTTTCGACGAGACCCTGGACAACTCGATCCTGGACTTCATCATCCACGAAGACTTCGACGAGGACCGTATCGACGAGTTGCTCAACGAATTCGAAAACCCGGCAAAGATCCTCGATACCAACTGGTACGCGATCAAGCCGATGTATGAGAAGAAGTACCGCGAGCTGATCAATGACAAAGAGAAGTTTGTCTCGATCAACGACATCCGTCTGTCGCGCGATTGCGTGAAGAAGGCGATCAAGTACTTGCGTGAGATCTACCGTCACAGGATTGGCAAGACTAAGGTGATCTCGTTGAACAACCATACGGGCAAGACCGCCTAGACCGAGGCGCGCCCTTCGCGAGCAAGCCCGCTCCCACAGCTGACCGAGTGCCACCCTTGGAATGCGGCCGAATGTGGGAGCGGGCTTGCTCGCGAAAGCGGTCTTACAGGCAACAAACCTCTACAAGTTCGCCACACCAAGAAACAATTCCCCAGGCACTTCGCGGCCCGCAAAACTGTTCCCATGACGTTTACGTCACCCTCGCCTGTGACCTTTCTTCACGGCCAGTTGCCATCATGGTGAAAGCGGTTACTCCGCTACACACTTCTAACCGGGAAAAACGCGCACCATTTCGGTGCCATCACTTAATTCGATGCCCTTTCCTGGATCAGAATCCACGGTGAAACCACCACTGCCCACAGGCTCGGATCACGCTCCAGCAAGTCCAATGCCCGCGTCGCAGACACTTCGCCAAGACTCCCCGAGGCCAGCCAGGCGGCCACTTTGTCACGTTTGTCTTCGGCCATGCCCTCGGCGGCCTCGATCAAATCCAGGCCAGCCTCGACCCACAATAGGGCACCCTTGGCGAAGAACGGCTCAAGCTCCTTCCAGGAAATTTCCGCGGTTTCGCCGAGCAGCTTGGCATAGAGGGTGCTAGGTTCTTGCGTCATGGGAACTCACCTGAGGAAAAAATCGGCGCAATGATACCGTCGAGACTTCCCCAGAAAAACCCAGTAGCAATTGAGGCACCGATTGAAAGTGTCAGGAATGCCAAGGATTGCCCGAAACTCTGGCATAAGCCCGCCGCAATTCTGTCTTTTTCTTTCATTTAAGCGACACACCCGGCGTTTGCCCCCAGCTGCCAGCTTTTCAAGCGATCAACCGGCGCTCTACACTGTACCGGTACAGTTGCCAGGCCGCCGCCGGGGGGATATCCGAGATATCTGATCCGGTTCTGCAGCTCACAAGGCCGCTAGAACTATAAAAAATACAACAGTAAGAGTGGAGCACTATGAATAAGGCTACTAAGCAGATTTCCAAACTGTTTGCCGCTATGGTCCTGGCTGGGGTTGCCGGCCATTCGTTCGCAGCTGACACCATCAAGATCGGTATTGCCGGCCCCAAGACCGGCCCTGTGACCCAGTACGGCGACATGCAGTTCATGGGCGCCAAGCAAGCCATCAAGGACATCAACGCCAAAGGCGGTGTCAACGGCAAGATGCTCGAAGCCAAGGAATACGACGACGCTTGCGATCCTAAACAAGCCGTTGCCGTAGCCAACAAAGTGGTCAACGACGGCGTCAAGTTCGTGGTCGGCCACCTCTGCTCCAGCTCCACTCAACCCGCTACCGACATCTACGAAGACGAAGGTGTGATCATGATCACGCCGGCTGCCACCAGCCCGGATATCACCGCCCGTGGCTACAAGCTGATCTTCCGTACCATCGGCCTGGACAGCGCCCAGGGCCCTGCGGCCGGCAACTACATCGCCGACCACGTCAAGCCGAAGGTCGTCGCAGTACTGCACGACAAGCAACAATACGGTGAAGGCATCGCGTCTGCCGTGAAGAAGACCCTGGAAGAAAAAGGCGTGAAAGTCGCCGTCTTCGAAGGCCTGAACGCCGGCGACAAGGACTTCTCCTCGATTATCCAGAAGCTCAAGCAAGCCAACGTCGACTTCGTCTACTACGGCGGCTACCACCCAGAACTGGGCCTGATCCTGCGCCAGTCCCAGGAAAAAGGCCTGAAAGCCAAGTTCATGGGCCCGGAAGGTGTCGGCAACGACTCCATCTCGCAAATCGCCCAGAAAGCCTCCGAAGGCCTGCTGGTCACCCTGCCGAAATCCTTCGACGCCGACCCTGCCAACAAGGCAATCGTCGACGCACTCAAGGCTGACGGCAAAGACCCAAGCGGCCCGTTCGTGTTCCCAGCCTACTCGGCAGTTGAAATCATCGCTGGCGGCATCACTGCCGCGAAAAGCGAAGACACCACCAAAGTGGCCGAGGCCATCCACGCAGGCACCTTCAAGACCCCGACCGGCGACCTGAGCTTCGATGCCAAGGGCGACCTGAAGGACTTCAAGTTCGTGGTCTACGAATGGCACTTCGGTCAACCAAAAACCGAAGTTTCCCCTCAGTAAGCCAGGCGTTACTGGACAACAAGCCCACTGTGCAAGCAGTGGGTTTTGTTTTACGAGGTTTATGGGCCACGCACCCGCGATCCGGGCGCTGGTTCACCTGAAAATCTTAAAACCGTCACCAGCGGTTCGCTGGCAAATGCTTGGTGCAAATGTGCTCACAGAACACAGCACCGGGCTGGAAGATGACTCCACCAGTGAAATGCGTATCGGGTTTTTAGGAGCGCTGTAATGCCTGAGATCTATCATTTTTTCCAACAGCTGGTTAATGGCCTGACCATTGGCAGCACCTATGCCTTGATAGCCATTGGCTACACAATGGTTTACGGCATCATTGGAATGATTAACTTCGCCCACGGCGAGGTGTACATGATTGGTTCCTACGTGGCCTTCATTGCCATTGCCGGGCTGGCCATGATGGGTATCCACTCCCTGCCGCTGTTGATGACTGCCGCGTTCCTTGCGTCAATCGTCGTAACCAGTGCCTACGGCTACAGTATCGAACGCGTTGCGTACCGCCCCTTGCGTGGCAGCAACCGCCTGATCCCGTTGATTTCCGCCATCGGCATGTCGATTTTCCTGCAGAACACCGTATTGCTGTCCCAGGACTCCAAGGACAAGTCCATTCCCAACCTGATCCCGGGGAGCATTTCCTTCGGCCCAGGTGGCGCACAAGAAGTGCTGATTTCCTACATGCAGATCCTGGTCTTCGTCGTCACCCTGGTGGCGATGCTGGGCCTGACCCTGTTCATCTCCCGCTCCCGTCTGGGGCGCGCCTGCCGGGCCTGTGCCGAAGACATCAAGATGGCCAACCTGCTGGGCATCAACACCAATAACATCATCGCCCTGACCTTCGTCATCGGTGCCGCACTGGCCGCTGTCGCCGCCGTGTTGCTGAGCATGCAGTATGGCGTGATCAACCCCAACGCCGGTTTCCTGGTGGGCCTCAAGGCCTTCACTGCGGCGGTCCTGGGCGGCATCGGCAGTATTCCGGGCGCCATGCTCGGCGGGCTGGTGCTGGGTGTGGCCGAAGCCTTTGGTGCCGATATCTTCGGCGACCAGTACAAGGACGTGGTGGCCTTCGGTCTATTGGTTCTGGTGCTGTTATTCCGGCCGACCGGCATCCTGGGCCGTCCGGAGGTTGAGAAAGTATGAGCAGATATCTTAAATCGGCGTTTTTCAGCGCCTTGCTGGTATGGGCCGTGGCCTTTCCGGTACTCGGGCTCAAGTTGAGCATTGTCGGGATCAACCTTGAAGTACACGGCACCGGGCCAGTAACCCTGACCATCATTGCCCTGTGCTCGGTGCTGATGTTCCTGCGGGTGCTGTTCACCCAGCAGGTCGGGGCGCTGCTCAAGTCCAATCGTGGCCCGCTGGTATCGCCCAAGGTCAGCCAGTTCCTGACCCTGCCGCGCACCCAGCGCTACATCATCATCGGCCTGATCGTGGCCGCGTTGATCTGGCCATTCTTCGGCTCCCGAGGTGCGGTGGATATCGCCACCCTGATCCTGATCTACGTGCTGCTGGGCCTGGGCCTGAACATCGTGGTGGGCCTGGCCGGCCTGCTCGACCTGGGGTATGTGGGCTTCTACGCGGTGGGTGCCTACACCTACGCGCTGCTCTCGCATTACCTGGGCTGGAGCTTCTGGATCTGCCTGCCACTGGCGGGCATGGCGGCGGCGACGTTCGGTTTCCTGCTGGGCTTCCCGGTGTTGCGCCTGCGTGGTGACTACCTGGCCATCGTGACCCTGGGTTTTGGTGAGATCATCCGTCTGTTCCTGCGTAACCTCACCGACATCACTGGCGGCCCCAACGGCATCAGCAGCATTCCCAAGCCGACGTTCTTCGGCTTGTCGTTTGACCGCTCCGCTGCAGAAGGCATGCAGACCTTCCACGAGTACTTCGGGATTGCCTACAACCCGGTGAGCAAGGTGGTGTTCCTGTATCTGGTCGCCCTGTTGCTGGCCCTGGCCGCGCTGTTCGTGATCAACCGCCTGCTGCGCATGCCGATCGGGCGTGCCTGGGAAGCATTGCGTGAAGACGAAATCGCCTGCCGTGCGCTGGGCCTGAACCCGACCGTCATCAAGCTCTCGGCCTTCACCCTGGGCGCCGCGTTCGCAGGTTTTGCCGGTAGCTTCTTCGCCGCGCGCCAAGGCCTGGTGACGCCGGAGTCGTTCACCTTCATCGAGTCGGCAATCATCCTCGCCATCGTGGTATTGGGTGGCATGGGCTCGCAGTTGGGCGTGATCCTCGCAGCCATCGTGATGATCCTGTTGCCGGAACTGATGCGTGAGTTCAGCGAATACCGCATGTTGATGTTCGGCGCCATGATGGTGCTGATGATGATCTGGCGCCCTCAAGGCTTGCTGCCCATGCAACGTCCACATATGGAGCTGCGCAAATGAGCCGCGAGATCCTGAAAGTCGAAAACCTGAGCATGCGCTTCGGCGGCCTGCTGGCGGTCAATGGCGTGGCCCTGACCGTGAAAGAGAAGCAGGTTGTAGCGCTGATCGGCCCCAACGGCGCCGGCAAGACCACGGTGTTCAACTGCCTGACCGGCTTCTACAAGCCGGCCGGTGGCAGCATCCTGCTGGACGGCCAGCCGATCCAGGGCCTGGCCGGTCACGAGATCGCTCGCAAGGGCGTGGTGCGGACCTTCCAGAACGTGCGGTTGTTCAAGGACATGACAGCAGTGGAAAACCTGCTGATCGCCCAGCACCGCCACCTGAACACCAACTTCTTCGCGGGCCTGTTCAAGACCCCGGCGTTCCGCAAGAGCGAGCGCGAGGCCATGGAGTACGCCGCGTACTGGCTGGACAAGGTCAACCTCACCGAGTTTGCCAACCGGCCGGCCGGCACCCTGGCCTATGGTCAGCAACGTCGCCTGGAAATCGCCCGCTGCATGATGACCCGCCCGCGGATCCTCATGCTCGACGAACCGGCTGCGGGTCTCAACCCCAAGGAAACCGAAGACCTCAAAGCGTTGATCGGTGTGCTGCGTGAAGAAAACAACGCCACCGTGCTGCTGATTGAACACGACATGAAACTGGTCATGAGTATTTCGGACCATATCGTCGTGATCAACCAGGGTACGCCGTTGGCCAACGGGACGCCGGAGCAGATCCGCGACAACCCGCAAGTGATCAAAGCCTATTTGGGGGAAGCGTAAATGCTGCAATTCGAAAACGTTTCCACTTTCTACGGCAAGATCCAGGCCCTGCATGACGTCAACGTGGAAGTGCGCCAGGGCGAGATCGTCACCCTGATCGGCGCCAACGGTGCCGGCAAATCCACCTTGCTGATGACCTTGTGCGGTTCGCCCCAGGCTCACAGCGGCAGCATCCGCTACATGGGTGAGGAACTGGTGGGCCAGCATTCAGCGGCGATCATGCGCAAAAGCATTGCTGTGGTTCCGGAAGGCCGTCGGGTGTTTGCCCGCCTGACCGTGGAAGAGAACCTGGCCATGGGTGGGTTCTTTACCGACAAGGGCGACTACCAGGAGCAGATGGACAAGGTGCTGCACCTGTTCCCTCGGCTCAAGGAGCGTTTCAGCCAGCGCGGCGGCACCATGTCCGGTGGCGAACAGCAAATGCTCGCCATCGGCCGTGCGCTGATGAGCAAGCCCAAGCTGCTGCTGTTGGACGAACCTTCCCTGGGCCTGGCCCCGATCATCATCCAGCAGATCTTCGATATCATCGAACAACTGCGCAAGGACGGTGTGACGGTGTTTTTGGTGGAGCAAAACGCCAACCAGGCATTGAAGATTGCAGACCGTGCCTATGTGCTGGAAAACGGCCGGGTGGTGATGCAGGGCAGCGGCGAACAACTGCTGACCGATCCGAAAGTGCGCGAGGCTTACCTGGGCGGCTAAAAACGGTTGCTGGATAAACCGGGTCTAACTGTGGGTGGGCTTGTGTGGGAGCGGGCTTGCCCGCGATGGTGGTGGGTCAGTCAAATATTTATTAACTGACCCACCGCCATCGCGAGCAAGCCCGCTCCCACATTTGCTTTGTGTGGTCCGATAAATTTGCGTTGTTTTCAAGTTTTCTTCGATCCCCTTGTAACAATCCCCTCCCCCCTTTCTCTAGTGGGGTAAGCAAGCACAAACGCTTCCTTACCTACCTCACTGCTGGAGAAACACCATGACCACCCGTTCTCTGTCCGCCGCCACCCTCGTCCTGGCCCTGGGTTCTGCCTTGAGCCTGAGCACCTTGACCACTGTTGCCCATGCTGACGACGCGAAGATGGAAAAATGCTTTGGCGTCGCCCTCAAAGGCAAGAACGACTGCGCCGCAGGCGCCGGCACCACCTGTGCGGGCACCTCGAAAACCGACTACCAGGCCAACGCCTGGAATCTGGTCCCTGAAGGCACCTGCGTGAAGATGGAAAGCAAAACCTCGCCGACCGGTTTTGGCCAATTGGAAGCCTTCAAGGCCAAGTCCTGAGCCCCCCGCCTGAGTACTGACGATGACGCTTTCATCCCTACCCAATGTCGCCCAGGCTCAGGCGCCCGGCCTTCCACGCCGGGCTGGGCTGGGACTCAAGAGCGAGCACTTGGCAGAAGTGCTCGCGACCCTGCCCGATATTGGTTTTTTTGAAGTCCACGCCGAAAACTACATGGTGGCCGGCGGGCCTTTTCATCACTACCTGGGATTGATCCGCGAACAGTACCCACTGTCGCTGCACGGCGTTGGCCTGTCCATCGGCGGCGAAGGCCCGCTGAACCAGGACCACCTTGCACGCCTGGCGGTACTGATAGAACGCTATCAGCCCCAATCCTTTTCCGAACACCTGGCCTGGTCCAGCCACGGCCCGGTGTTTCTCAACGATCTGCTGCCCCTGGCCTATGACGACGCGGCCCTCAAGCGGGTGTGCGAGCACATTGACCAGGTACAAACCACCCTCAAGCGGCGAATGCTGCTGGAGAACCCGTCGACCTACCTGCAGTTCCAACGCTCCACCCTGGATGAAACCGACTTCATCAGCGAAGTCATCCGGCGCACCGGCTGCGGTTTGCTGCTGGACGTGAACAATGTGTACGTGTCCTGCATCAATCATCAGCAGGATCCATTGGCTTACCTTGACGCCTTGCCATTGCACGCGGTGGGTGAAATTCATCTGGCAGGCTTTGCCGAAGACTCCGACAGCCTCGGTGACCGCCTGCTGATTGATGATCACGGTGCGCCCATCGACAACGCCGTATGGCACCTGTATCAGCAGGCACTGCAACGGGTCGGGCCGGTGGCCACGCTGATTGAGCGTGACAACGATGTACCGGCATTACACGTATTACAGGCGGAGGTCCAGCAAGCTGACCAGCACCTGCTGGCCGTGGCGGTGCACTCATGAATCTGCAGGAGGATTTTGCCAAGGCTCTCCTGGCGCCAGACCAGCCCTGCCCCGATGGCCTGTTCAGCAACAATGGCGCCGATCCCGCCAGTCGTTTTGCGGTGTACCGCAACAACGTCCACAGTTCGTTGATCAACGCCCTGCTCGACAGCTACCCCGTGACCCGGCAACTGGTGGGCGATGGGTTTTTCCGGGCCATGGCCGGGCTGTACGTCCAGGCGTATCCGCCCACCAGCCCACTGCTCAACGAGTACGGCAGTGACTTGGCCGACTTTATCCAGGGGTTCGCCCCCGCCGCCACTGTGCCGTACCTGGCCGACATCGCCCGGCTGGAGCGCTTGCGGGTCAATGCGTATCACGCCGCCGACACCCCTGTCGCTGACCCACAGGCCGTCATCAATCAACTGCAACAACTGCCCAGCCTGGGCAGCGTAAGCCTGCAATTGCATCCATCCGTTGCCACCCTGCAATCGAACTATGCCGTGGTGGCGTTATGGGCCGCGCATCAAACCACCGATAGCGTCGCCAGCCTTGATCCATGGCATGGGCAAAGTGCGCTGGTCCTGCGCAACGGCCTGGAAGTCGAAGTGTTCTGCATCGACGCCGGTTGCGTGACGTTTATCAACAGCCTGAACAACGCCTGGCCTCTGGAAATGGCGGTGGCGTATGCCCTGGATGCGTCCAGTGAATTTGACCTGCACCAATGCCTGGGGCTGCTGATCAGCCACCGCGCCATCACCCATATCAAGGTACAACCATGAACACTACCGCCCCGAGTCTGATTGCACGCGTCATTCAAACCTTCGAGAAAATCCCCTACAGCCTGATTGCCCTTGTCGCACGCTTTTCCATTGCGGCGGTGTTCTGGAAGTCCGGCCAGACCAAAGTCCAGGGGTTTGCTGTCGATCTGGTAGACGGCACCTTCGAACTCGGCGTACCCCACCTGGCCAACTCCACCGTGCCGTTGTTTCAAAGTGAATACCGGATACCGTTTGTGCCTGCAGAAGTGGCCGCGTACCTGGCCACGTTCGCCGAGCATTTTTTCCCGATCCTGATTTTGCTGGGGCTTGCCACGCGTTTTTCAGCCCTGGCACTACTGGGCATGACGCTGGTGATTCAGCTGTTTGTCTACCCCGACGCGTACCCGACCCACGGCACCTGGATCGCTTTGCTACTGGTGTTGATGGCCAAGGGGCCAGGACGGGTATCGATTGATCACTGGATTACCCGGCGCTGGCGCTAAAGCCGGTCCAGTGCCTCACCGTTGCGCTTGAACCAGCCCACCAGGTAATCGGCCAGCACCTGGGTACGACGTGGTAGCCCGCCCTGATACGGATGGACCAGGTACATCGGCATGCTGCGGGTCTGATAATCACGCAGGAGCCAACGAAGCCGGCCGTCAGCCAATTCCATCTGCAACAGATAGGATGGCAGCCGGGCGATACCGGCCCCCACCAGTGCGGCCTTTTTCAGCAGGTTGTAGTGGTTGGAGGCAAAGGTGCCATCCACCCGCACCCGCAACAACTCGTGCTGCTGGTGATACAACCACTCCTCACGCCCACTGTAGTGGCTGTTGAGCAAGCAACGGTGGCCAACCAGGTCGGCCGGCGTCAGCGGCTCACCGTATTGCTCCAGATAGGCCGGGCTGGCACAGGTCATTTCATGCCAGGCCAACAGGGGCTTGGCGACCAGGCGCTCATCGTTGGCCACCTCTGAACGCACCGCCAGGTCAAAACCGTCCCGGGCCAGGTCGCGATAGCTGTTGTTGAGATCCAACTCGATCTGCACCTGCGGATACCGCCTGGAAAAATCCAGCAACAGGCCATCGAAAAAAGTCTCACCCAAGGACACCGGAACCGTCATACGCACAGGCCCGGCCAAATCGTCCTTGAGCCGCGCCAATGCCTGTCGGGCACGCTCGACCTGAATCACCAGCCCCTGCGCCTGGGGCAATAGCGCTGCACCTGCGGCCGTCAGGCTGAGTCGCCGAGTGGTGCGGTGCAACAACACCACCGAAAACTGCGCCTCCAACTGGCTGATGCGCTTGGACAACTGGCCCTTGCTGCAGCCCAATTGCTGGGCTGCCAGGGTAAAGCTGCCGGCTTCGATCAACACTGCAAACGCCGCCAGATCATCCATTACGCTCATGGATTGTTTCCATTTGAAAACCAAAGGTTGCCTATTAGTGCGCTTATCTGCAGAAAAAACCACTCTAGACTCAAGGCTCATCTGAATATCTGGAGGAACGACACCATGAAAGTCCTGTTGATTGGCGCCAGCGGCACCATCGGTTCTGCGGTCAAGGCCGAGCTGTCCCAACGCCATGAAGTGATCACTATTGGCCGCAAGAGTGGCGACTTTCAGGTCGATATCAGCGACAGCGCGTCGATCCGCCAACTGTTTGCGCAAACCGGCAAGTTCGATGCCCTGGTGTGCGCCGCCGGCAGCGTCAACTTCGTGCCCCTGGGCGAAATGGACGCCAGCCACTTCGACCTCGGCCTGCAAGACAAGCTGATGGGCCAGGTCAACCTGCTGCTGATAGGCCGCGAGTTCGCCAACGACGGTGCGTCGTTCACTTTCACCAGCGGCATCCTCAATCGCGATCCGATCCGCACCGGCGCCTCTGCCGCGCTGGTCAATGGCGCCATAGACGCCTTCGTGAAGGCTGCAGCGATAGAGTTGCCACGGGGTCTGCGCATCAACTCGGTCAGCCCGAACGTGCTGGTTGAAGCCATGGGTAGCTATGCCCCTTATTTCAGGGGTTTTAAGCCGGTTCCTGCGGCGGATGTGGCATTGTCCTACGCAAAAAGCGTTGAAGGTTTACAGACAGGGCAGACTTACATCGTTGGATGAATTCAACCTGTATTCCAGGCTTGTGATGCAGCGCCAGCCTGCGTAACGTGGCGGCACTTATCAGGAGACCCGATAATGCTTGCCGCCCGTATCCTTGCTCTGTTTGCCCTGCTGCCCCTGTTCGCCGCCTGCCAGGTGTTTGAAAACGATCCGGAGACGTCCTCCACTGCGGGCCTGACTCGCATGCAGGGCGAGTTGACGGCCATCGGCGACAAGTTGCTGTTCCAGCCCTGCCATGATCAGCGCAACTACGTGGTCAGCGATACCGGCGGCACCAGCATCCTCCAGGAAGCAGCGTCCCTGGCCGGCCAGCAAGGGGCGTTGTTTGCCGACTTGCGCGGCAAGTTCTCCGGGGTCGCCAGCGGTACCCAGGGCCAGGTTGACCTGCAACAGTTGTACCGCGTCGAACGCTCGACCTCAGCCTGTGACGACCCGGACTTCAAGCGCATGATCCTGCGCGCCAACGGGCATAAGCCAGCCTGGGCACTGAATGTGACCAACAAGGGCATGGTCCTGCAACGCGAAGGCCAGCCACCGTTGCCGGTGCCTTATGTGGAAGAGCAACTGGGTGATGGCCGCTTCAACCTCACCACCGAAGCCAACGGCCAGCAAATTGAATTGTGGGTCGCGCCCCAGCGCTGCATCGACAGCGTCAGCGGCAGCCTGCAACACATGAGCGCCGAACTTCGGATCAACGGTCAGGTACAGCGTGGCTGCGCGGCATTTGGTGGCTCACGGGACGACTGATTCGGCCCTGCGCTGTTTTAGCATGACGGGAAAGCGCCGTTGGGGCTTATAATCGCCGGTTTGCAAAACCGCCGGCTCTACCAAACGCCGCATATCGGATCCTGTCATGCTACGAATCACCGAACTCAAGCTGCCCATCGACCATCCCGAAGAAGACCTGCGGCCTGCCATCGTGCAGCGCCTGGGCATCGCCAGTGATGATCTGCTCGATTTCACCCTGTTCAAACGCAGCTACGACGCGCGCAAGAAATCGTCGGAGCTGTGCTTCATCTACACCGTCGACCTTGAGGTCAAGGGTGAAGCCGCCCTGCTGCTCAAGTTCGCCGACGACCGCAATATCAATGCCGCGCCCGATGTCAGCTACAAGGTCGTGGGCCAGGCCCCGGCAGGCCTGAGCGAGCGGCCCATCGTTGTCGGCTTCGGCCCTTGCGGGATCTTTGCCGGGTTGTTGCTGGCGCAGATGGGTTTCAAGCCGATCATCCTCGAACGCGGCCGCGAAGTGCGCCAACGCACCAAGGATACCTGGGGCCTGTGGCGCAAAAGCGTACTCAACCCCGAGTCCAACGTGCAGTTCGGCGAGGGCGGCGCCGGGACCTTTTCCGACGGCAAGCTCTACAGCCAGATCAAGGACCCGAAATTCCACGGGCGCAAGGTCTTGCATGAGTTCGTCAAGGCCGGCGCGCCAGATGAGATCCTCTACGTCAGCAAACCGCACATCGGCACCTTCCGCCTGACCGGCGTGGTGGAAAACATGCGCCAACAAATCATCGCCCTGGGCGGTGAGGTGCGTTTCGAACAGCGGGTCACCGACGTGCTGATCGAAGATGGCCAGTTGAATGGCGTGGTGGTCGATAGTGGCGAGCAGATCCTCTCCAAGCACGTGATCCTTGCCCTCGGCCACAGCGCCCGCGACACCTTCCGCATGCTCCACGGTCGTGGCGTGTACATGGAAGCCAAGCCGTTTTCGGTGGGTTTTCGCATCGAACACCCACAATCGCTGATCGACGCCGCACGCCTGGGCAAGTATGCCGGGCACCCGAAACTGGGCGCGGCCGACTACAAGTTGGTGCACCACGCCAAGAACGGCCGTTCGGTGTACAGCTTTTGCATGTGCCCGGGCGGTACGGTGGTGGCAGCCACCTCCGAGCCGAATCGGGTCGTGACCAATGGCATGAGCCAGTACTCGCGTAACGAACGCAATGCCAACTCCGGGATCGTGGTCGGCATCACCCCGGAAGTGGACTATCCGGGCGGCCCGCTGGCCGGGATCGAGTTGCAGGAGCGCCTGGAATCCCACGCGTTCATCCTTGGCGGCAGCAACTACGAAGCGCCGGCGCAACTGGTCGGTGATTTCATCGCCGGCAAGCCGTCCACCACCATTGGCACTGTAGAACCGTCCTACAAGCCAGGTGTAGCCCTCGGTGATTTGGCCCTGGCCTTGCCAGACTTTGCCATCGAGGCCATCCGCGAAGCGCTGCCGGCCTTTGAGAAGCAGATCAAGGGCTACTCGCTGCATGACGCAGTACTGACCGGGATCGAGACTCGCACCTCGTCGCCGCTGCGGATCACCCGTGACGCGTCGATGCAGAGTTTGAATGTCAAAGGCCTGTTCCCGGCTGGTGAAGGCGCCGGTTATGCCGGTGGGATCTTGTCGGCAGGCGTTGACGGGATTCGGATTGCTGAAGCCGTGGCGCGCAACATCCTCGGTATCGAGGCCTGACAGTTCACTCGTAAACGACCCCTCTCTATTGTGGGAGCCGGGCTTGCCCGACTCCCACAATGGTTTCCATACACAGGAAATTTTAGATATTGGCGCGCAGGATGCTGTCCGGCAACGGCTCGCCCCGTTCGACAGTGGCAGCCACCGCGTCAATCAACACTTCCAGCTCATACCCTTGCCCGATCAACCACGCATCGTCGTAATAGGTTGTGGCATAACGCTCGCCCCCATCACACAGAATCGCCACGATAGACCCCGACTCCCCCGCCGCCTGCATCTGCTGCGCGGCAATCAATGCGCCAATCAGGTTGGTGCCGCTGGACCCCCCGACCCGCCGTCCCAAGCGTTGCGCCAGATAATGCATGGCCGCCAGCGACAAGGCATCTGGCACCTTGACCATCGCATCGATCACCTTGGGCAAGAACGATGCCTCTACTCGTGGCCGGCCGATGCCCTCGATCCGCGAACCGCAGTCCAGGCGCAAGCTGGCATCACCGCTCTGGTAGTACTCAAAAAACACTGAACGCTCGGCGTCGGCGCACAACACCCGGGTGCAATGCTGGCGATAACGCACATAACGCCCCAGGGTTGCGGTGGTACCGCCGGTACCCGGGCTGGAAATCAGCCAGCTCGGCTCGGGATGCCGTTCGAAGCGCAACTGCTGGAAGATCGATTCGGCAATATTGTTGTTCGCCCGCCAGTCGGTGGCCCGTTCGGCGTAGGTGAACTGGTCCATGAAGTGCCCGCCACTTTCCTGCGCCAGGCGTTCGGATTCGGCGTAGATCTGCGTGGGATCCTGCACCAGGTGGCTCTTGCCGCCGTAAAAGGCGATCTGCGCAATCTTTTCCTGGGAGGTGGTGGCCGGCATCACCGCAATGAACGGCAGGCCCAACAAGCGCGCGAAGTACGCCTCGGAGATCGCCGTCGAACCGCTGGAAGCTTCGATCACTGGCGCGCCCGGTTTGAGCCAGCCATTGCACAGGGCATACAGGAACAAGGAACGGGCCAGCCGGTGCTTCAGGCTCCCGGTGGGATGGCTGGACTCATCCTTGAAATACAACTCGATTCCCGGCAAGCCCGGCAACGGTAGTGGGATCAGGTGGGTGTCGGCGCTGCGCTGGAAGTCCGCTTCAATAATGCGGATGGCCTCTCGGGCCCACGGACGGTGGTCGTTCATGCTCAAGTTCCATTAAGTTTTCAGGCTTGATCTTAGGGTGTTTCCTACACTGCACACAGATACAGTCATGACTCAATTCGATACATAATTGCCAGGCGTTGACGCAATCCATACAACGGCGCTTTTATATAACAAAAAAGAATATAACTTTTGTTTTAACAACTAACAGTACGGGTTAGGGTACGCCCCTATTGAACTTTGATTGGAGAGCATCCCTTGCCTCTGCGTAGCACGTTTACCCGTTTCTTCCAGCTCGAAGCGGCCAGTGGTCTGTTACTGATCGCTGCAGCCGCCTTGGCCCTGATCATCAACAATTCGCCGCTGTCCTCGTTCTATAACAGCTTTCTTGAAGTGCCCGTCGCCGTCCAGATCGGCGCCCTGCAAATCGCCAAGCCCTCGCTGCTGTGGATCAATGATGGCCTGATGGCCCTGTTCTTCCTACTGATCGGCCTGGAGGTCAAGCGCGAGTTGCTCGACGGCCACCTGTCCAAACCTTCCCAGGTCGTGCTGCCAGGCGCTGCGGCCATTGGCGGCATGGTGGTGCCGGCGCTGATCTACTGGGCACTGAACAAGGATAACCCGGCCGCCCTGGGCGGCTGGGCCATCCCGATGGCCACCGATATCGCCTTTGCCCTCGGGGTATTGGCGCTGCTGGGCAAGCGTGTGCCGGTGTCGCTGAAGCTGTTCTTGATGACCCTGGCGATCATCGATGACCTGGGTGCCATCATCGTCATCGCGATTTTCTACTCCGGCGACCTGTCCACCGCGTCGCTGGCAGGCGCCGGCGCCTGTCTTGTCGCCTTGATCGCCATGAACCGCCTGGGGGTGGTGAAGCTCGGGCCGTATCTGATCATCGGCCTGATCCTGTGGGTCTGCGTACTCAAGAGTGGTGTTCACGCGACCCTGGCTGGCGTCACCCTGGCGTTCTGCATTCCGCTGCGCACCAAGAACGCCGAGCCGTCGCCCCTGCTGGGCCTGGAACATGCCCTGCATCCCTGGGTGGCGTACGGCATCCTGCCACTGTTCGCCTTTGCCAACGCCGGCGTATCCCTGACCGGCGTCAACCTGGAGAGCTTCACCCATCATGTGCCAATGGGTATCGCCGCTGGCCTGCTGGTGGGTAAGACCGTCGGTGTGTTTGGCCTGACCTGGCTCGCGGTGAAAACCGGCCTTGCGGCCCTGCCGACCGGCGCCAATTGGGGCCAGGTCATGGGCGTGGCCATCCTGTGTGGCATTGGCTTTACCATGAGTCTGTTTGTCGGCTCGCTGGCGTTCCTGCCGGGCAGTAGCGAATACGCCGGGATGGACCGGATGGGCATTCTCACCGGCTCGATCCTTGCGGCACTGATTGGTTATGCCGTGACGGCGATGGCCAGTCGCAAACAGGCGACGGTCAACGCGTAACGCGCTCTGTTCACCTGAGCGCGCAATAAAAACCCCGCCCGGTCACCCGGTCGGGGTTTTTCTTTTACCGCCTGCCAACCCTTAACGGGTAACGCGGCTGGTCCCATCAACGGTCATGATGCGCACGCGGTCGCCGATGCGGAAGATTTCGTTTTCCTGCACAGCCTGGACGTAGGCGCGCATGCTGCCGTCGTCTTCGCGCACGGTGATTTCAACACCCTGGGTGCGAGTCAGGCCTTCTTCGGTGGCCGAGCCCAGCAGGCCGCCAGCCACGGCACCGATAACGGCTGTCACGATGCTGCCACGACCGCCACCGATGGCACTACCGCCCACACCACCGATAACTGCACCCGCTGCACCACCGATTGGGGTCTTGGTGCCTTCGATCTTGACCGGACGCAGGGACTCGATGGTGCCCATGCGTACGCTCTGTACGCGACGGGCTTCGTCACGGGAGTACGAGTCGCCGGTCAGGCTGGAGGCGCAGCCACCCAGCAGCAACGACATGGTGGTAAAGCAGGCAACCAGCAGAACAGACTTACGCATAGCATCAACTCCAAAGGACATATCTTTATTAGACTCCGCTGCTTGACGCCTGTCACGACACGGCCCGGAGAAAATTGCTTTCATTCAGCCCCAGTACAGACAGGCTGTATCGCGAAAATCGACGAACGGTAGCACCTGCACCCAGACAAGGAATTTCATGGACTACTTCATTATTGTAGCGACTACCGCCGCCGGCCTGTATTTCCACTGGTGGCTGTACCGGCGGATCAAGCGCTGGATAGACCGCGACCTTGCGTTGTCCCTGGCAGGAGACGATCAGCGCAAGCGCATCTTTATGCTGCAACAGTTGGACCGCGCCAAGGCGGAGAAGGTCAAGCGTAAGGATTTGCCGCAGTGGCTGCAGGATGCAGCCCGGCAATATGTGGTCAAAGCCACAGAGTAGAAGCTTCTTAGTGAAGGACGTGTAGGAGCCAGCTTGCCGGCGCCTACACGTGTGATGTCTTCAGGGCGCCAGTCGCTCGCGGGTCCAGTTGGCCCCCTGCAAACGATAGTTCAAGCGATCATGCAAACGGCTGGTCCTGCCCTGCCAGAACTCGATGCGCTCCGGTAGCAGGCGATAGCCGCCCCAATGCTCAGGGCAATCCGGCTGGGTATCGCTGAAGCGTTGCTCGGTGGCCTTGAGCAGGTCCTGCAACTCTTCGCGATCCCGAATCACCCGGCTCTGGGGAGATGCCCAGGCGCCAATCCGGCTGCCCAGCGGACGCACCTGATAGTAGGCGTCCGACTCCTGGGGCGTGACCTTGACCACCCGCCCCTCGATGCGCACCTGGCGCTCCAGGGTCGGCCAGAAGAACGTCATGGCAGCAAAGGGGCGTGCCGCCAATTGCTCACCCTTGGCGCTCTGGTAGTTGGTAAAGAAGGTAAAACCCTGGGCGTCCAGGCCCTTGAGCAGCAAGATACGGCAGTGCGGACGGCCCTCCTTGTCCACGGTCGCCAGGGTCATGGCGTTGGCCTCCACCGGCGGTTGCTCGGTCTTGACCGCATCGGCGAACCACTGGTGGAACAAGGCAAACGGCTCGTCCGGGGCCTGGGCCTCGCTCAAACCGTCCCGTGTGTAGTCACGGCGCATATCAGCCAGTGCCTGGGTCATGCGGCTTTATCCTTCTTGCTCAACTGCTCAGTTTTTCGCCTGGTCGTTTGCCGCTACTTTTTTCGCCGGTGCTGCAGCCTTGGCGGCAACCGGCTTTTTCGCGGCGGGCTTGGCGGCCGTTTTTTTCGCGGTGGGCTTGGCGGCAGCCTTCTTGGCAGGTGCTTTCTTGGCAGCAGCGGCTTTCTTGGCGACCGGCGCTGGGGCAACTACGTCCTGTACCGCAACCAGTTCAGGCTTCGGCGGGTTTGGCGAGTTGTACTTGCTCAGCAGTGCCAGCATGGTGGTGCGCTGGGTGAACATGATTTCCATGCGACGGTTCAAGGCGCGGCCCTGGGTACTGTCGTTGGCGGCGCGAGGCATCAGGTCACCCATGCCACGCAACATCAGGCGATCCTGCTTCAAGCCACTGAGGCTGAAGATCGACGCAATGGACTGGGCACGTTCCTTGGTCAGGGGCTGGTTTTGTACGGTGTCGATGTGGCCCAGTACCAGCACGGCGGTCTTGGGATCGCTTTCAACGGCCTTGGCTACACGGGTGAACGGACCCAGGGTCACTGGCAGCAGCATCGCCGGGCGTTTCGGGTTATAGGAACCATCGACCGGGGCAATCACCACCAACACGTTATCGCGACGTTCCAGTTGCAGGTTGCTGTCCTTGATCGCAGCCCGCAGGCGCGGCTCGTAGTCGTCCAGCCAGGCTTGGGTGATTTTCGGATCTGGCATCGGGATGTTGGTCACATCGACTTTGCTCAGGGGTTTTGGCTTGCTTTCGAACGGCCACCACCATTTGGTGTCGGTTTCAGTCTTGGCGACCACCGGGGCAGTCGTCGGGGCAGGTGTGGCCGCCTTCAGATCAGCCTTGAGGTCAGCCTTTGCATCAGCCGCCTTGGCATCGGTTTTGGCAGTAACATCCTTGGCCGCCGACTTGTCGAACCCGAATGCCCACCAATGCTCGCCAGACGCATCATTTTGTGGAGTTTGTGCACAGCCAGTAAGAGTGAGGCAGAGCGCCAGTGCCAAGGACTTGTTCGATAACATGAGATATCCACAAAATGAGAAAATACAGGGGTCTGAATGACCCGTTAAACAGACGCTTCACGAAGTTTAAAGTAACAATACTTTTCCAGCGCCTTTTGTAGGTGCCTTTTTAACAAAAAAACACCAGACAGCAAGCTATTTACAGACAACCGGCCAATATTCTTACCAACTTTTGCGCACGCGGGTCCATAAGTACATACGGCCCCAGAGTATTGGTCACAAAACCAAATGCTACATCATGTTCCGGATCGGCAAATCCCACCGAGCCTCCGGCCCCAGGATGCCCAAATGCACGTGGGCCAAGGCCAAACGTTGCATTGGGTACGCCAGGCTGATCCAACATGCAGCCCAGGCCAAAACGGGTTTGCGTCAATAAGGTTTTATCCGACCCGATACTGTGCTCACGGGTCAATTGTTCAAGCATATCGGCTTCCAACAAACTTCCATCCAACAAACCACTATAAAAGCCGGCCAAACTGCGCGCATTGCCATGCCCATTTGCCGCAGGCTGCTGCATACGACGCCACTCGGGTTTGTTAGTGCTGGTTAGTATAGAAGGCGGATTGGTAAACGCCCGGGTGCTCATTGCCGCGGGTTCTCGCAGGGTGACCTGCAACAAGCGCTGGGCTGCCTCATCGCCCATATTGCCTTTGCTCCTGGCAATGTGGGCTACACGATAAAACTCTTCGTCCGCCAACCCGACATGAAAGTCCAGGCCCAGCGGCCGGGCAACCCGGGCCACAATCGACTCTCCCGGCCCCCGCCCATCGGCGCGGCGCAGCAGTTCACCGACCAGCCAGCCATAGGTGATGGCGGCGTAACCATGGCCTTCACCGGGCGTCCACCAAGGGGCCTCGGCAGCCAGGGCCGCCGTCATCAAGGGCCAGTCATACAGGGCCTCGGCGGGCAATGTTTCGCGCAGCGCTGGCAACCCGGCCTGATGGCACAGCAGTTGGCGCAGGGTAATGTTTTCCTTGCCGGCAGCGGCAAACTCCGGCCAGTCGTTGGCAACCGGGGCGTCCAACTGCAATTTACCTTCGGCAACCAGTTGCAGAGCGGCAACGGCGGTGAATGTCTTGGTGCAGGAGAACAAGTTGGCGATGGTGTCGCTGTGCCACGCCTCGGCACCATCCTTGTCGGCAGTGCCGGCCCACAGATCGAGGACGGTTTCGCCGCCAATCTGCACACACAGCGCCGCGCCGCGCTCCTGAGGGTCGTCAAACAGTGCGGCGAAGGCTTCACGCACCGCTTCGAATTGAAGCTCGTAATGACCCTGAATCTGCACCTGCATCCCCCTCGGAAAAGACCTACGTAAAGTGGCGCCCATTGTTCCAGTCATTACTGGGTTTGGGAACCCGCCGCTGCCTTGGCTTTTTCGGCTTCCCGGCCCAACTGCCGGATCGCCGCCAGGTTGCTTTTACGCACACTCTCGACGAAGCCCTGGAACGGCACGTCGGTGATCCCCACCAGGCCGAAGTGACCATTTTCACCATCCAGCAAACGCCCGGTCACCGGCTGGTCGAGGTACTGGAACCAGTGCACGCCGACAATCGACGGCTCGGCCATGGCCTGCTTGAGGAAGGTCGCATAGGCCGGGCCGCGCAACTCTTCCCTGGCCAATTGCGTCACACCGCCCCAGAACGGACCACGGTCGGCCGAGCCAACGTTGAACTCGGTGATCAACACCGGTTTGTCCAGTGCGCGCAAGGCCGCAAAGTCGTAGCCGTCCTGAGGGGTCAGGGTGTACATATTGAAGCTCAACACATCGCAATATTGGGCGCAGGACGCCACGGCCTCCGGGGTACTGACCGCATAGCGTCCCCCCAGCAGCAACTGGTTGGGCGCATGCCATTTCAGCGCATCGGAGATGGTCTTGAAGTAGGCATCGGCGAAGGTTTTCTGGAAATACTGGAAATCGGCCTCGATTTCCGGGTGCTCGGCGTTCGGAACCGGCGGTTCGAAACCGGGATCTTCCATCAATTCCCAGCCAGCCAGGTGGATGCCCCAGGCTTTGGAAAGGCCCTCTTCGTTACGGTACTTGTCGCGCAGTTGCTTGAGGAACGCACGCTTGGCCGGGACATCCGTGGTCATGCGCAGGGTGCCGTAGGCCAGGGCGTAACGGGATTTCGCATCATCGCCGGGACCGGCCCACGCCAGCTCGTTATCGGCAAAGAAGCCAATCAACCAGGGATCGTCGCGATGGTCACGGGTGGCGATCGCCACGGCCCGCTCGGTGGCCATGGCAAAGCGCGGGTCGAAGGGGTCGGGCATGCCGCCCCACCAATCGATACCGGTGCTGATGCTGGTGTAGTCGCCAATGATCGACAGGGGCATGGTGTAAGGCACGCGATCAGCATCACCCAATTGCGGGGCGCTCCAGTTGCCGACCGTGTTGAAACCCCAGGCTTGCAGGCGGTCCAGGGTGTGGCCGAGCCAGCGAGCCTGGTCGAAACCTTCGGTGCCATAAGTACGTTGCAGGTTGGCACCGTAGAAATCGTACCAGCGCCCCACATTGAAGCCGCGCCCAGCATCGGCACCATTGCCGCCACGGTTGTCGCCGCTGCCGTAATACTTGTCGAAGGGCTCACCCGCCTTGGGCAGTGCGCCAAACATCCATTCGCGCCCCGCGACGTAAGTCTGGCTGTTGTCCGGGGTCACGGTGTTGACGCCCAGGGAGTAGAACGGATGCCCCAGCGGTGTCACCAGGTACCAGCGCCCATCACGCTTCTGGGTGCGGAAGAAACCGCTGGCCTCAAAGGCCGGGCCCTTGGTGCTGCCGCCAAACTTGTCCAGGGCGGCCTTGTCATGTTCCGCAAGCCAGCCCTTGAGCTGTAGCTGCTCCTTGGCGGCAGCGGCTTTCAACTGCTCGTCGCTGCTGACTTTTTCCGGCCAGCGCGCACGGTTGGACTGCCCATAGGCATCGACCAGCTCACTGTAGGCGGCCTTGAGCACCGGTTCGCTGTCCTGCACGCCAAAGCGTTCCAGCAGGATGCTTTGCGCTGCAACCGGCTTGATCATCGACAGGGTGACCGAAACCACCTGGCTGCGATCGATTTCACCCGCACTGCCGGCCAGCATCACGCGCTGACCGTCCACGGTGATCGGCATCGGCGGCCCGGCCTTCATGCCCTGGCTCAAGGGCGAGTTGGCTTGCAGCGGCACCAGCAGGGTTTGCGCAGGCCCCGCTGGCAAATCAATACGACTGACCAGAGTCTTGCCGTCGCTGCTCTGCACCTTGACGTACAACGTCAGCGCCCAGTCCATCGCGCTCTGGATACGCAGGCTCATGGCACTCGATTGCGACCAGTCCCACACGCCGTTCTGCGGGCTGAGCACCAGGCTCGGTTCCGCCGCCGGGTTGAAGGTGATGCGGCGCAACACCTCGCCTTCCGGAGTCTGTTCGGCATTGTATTGCGGCAGGCTGGCGTCCTGGGTCGCCACCTTGACCACGTCGGCCGGCCGGACAAAGTTGAACAGCGTCTGTTGCCCGACCGGCGCGGCCAGCAATGGCGCAGCGAGCAACAGGGCAAAAAGAGCAGGCAGCGTGCGAATCATACGAACAAGGTTCTCCCAATTCGGCCGGTGAATGGCCTGATGACATACATGAGATAGACCACGAAGTGGGCGAAATCGCCCACTGTGGATTAAGAAATTTCGCGCCGGAAAGGCGGCAGGGCATTCAGGATAGCCTTGCCATAGCGCTGGGTAACCAGGCGGCGGTCGAGCAAGGTGATGGTGCCCCGGTCTTCTTCGGTACGCAGCAAGCGACCACAGGCCTGGACCAGTTTCAACGAGGCATCCGGCACTGAGATTTCCATGAACGGATTGCCTCCGCGGGCTTCTATCCATTCGGCCAGTGCGGCCTCGACCGGATCGTCCGGCACCGAGAACGGGATCTTGGCGATCACCACGTGTTCACAGTAAGCCCCGGGCAAGTCGACACCTTCGGCGAAACTCGCCAGGCCGAACAGCACGCTGGAGTCCCCACCATCGACCCGCGCCTTGTGCTTGTTCAGGGTTTCCTGTTTCGACAGGTTGCCCTGGATAAACACCTGCTTGCGCCAGTCGCGGTCAAGGCCGTCGAACACGTCCTGCATCTGTTTGCGTGACGAGAACAGCACCAGCGTGCCTTTGGAACCCTCCACCAGCGACGGCAGGTCACGAATGATTGCCGCGGTATGGGCCGGCGCATCCCGTGGGTCGGCCTTGAGGTCCGGCACCCGCAGCACGCCAGCGTCGGCATGATGGAACGGGCTGGGCACCACGGCGGTGACGGCTTTTTTCGGCAGGCCGGCACGCATGCGGAACCGGTCGAAGGTCCCGAGGGCAGTCAGGGTGGCCGAGGTCACCAATGCGCCATAGGCCACGTTCCACAGGTTGCGCCGGAGCATTTCCGCCGCAAGGATCGGGCTCGCGTTGACTTCGATATCGAACAACGCACCACTCTCCGACAGCGTCAGCCAGCGGGCCATGGGCGGATTGTCTTCCGGGTCTTCGACGGTGAAGGCAGTCCACAACTCCCAGTTGCCCTGGGCACGGGACAGCAGACTGCCAAACAGCGGATACCACTCCTCGGCCTGGTTGCTGGCGATGCCAATATTGACCTCGCCGTCCATGCCTTCCTTGAGCAGGTCGGTCAGACGAGTGAATAAATCGGTCAGGCGCGAAAAACCCTTCTTCAACTCGACGCCCATCTCGCGCATATGCTCGGGGATCAGCCCGCCAACGAAGCGATGGCGTGGCCGTTCGCGGCCTTCAACGTCTTCGCCGGGCTTGAAGTCCGCCACCTGCTCGCAGGCGCTGAACATGAACTGTTGCTGGGTCTTGATCTCCCGCGCCAGCTCCGGCACCTGTTCGATCAGCTTGCCCAGGTCGCCCGGCAACGGATGCTGGGCCAGCAGCTTGGTGAGGTTCTTGGCGGTGGTTTCCAGCCAATCGGCAGTGGAACGCAGGCGGGTGTAGTGGGCGAAGTGGCCGATGGCCTTGTCCGGCAGGTGGTGGCCTTCGTCGAACACGTACAGCGTGTCGCGCGGGTCAGGCAGCACCGCGCCGCCGCCAAGGGCCAGGTCGGCAAGGACCATGTCGTGGTTGGTGACAATCACGTCAACCTTGCCCATGCCTTCGCGGGCCTTGTAGAAGGCGCACTGGCCGAAGTTGGGGCAATGACGGTTGGTGCACTGGCTATGATCGGTGGTCAGGCGCGCCCAGTCGGCGTCTTCCAGGGCATTGGGCCAGCTGTCGCGGTCGCCATCCCATTTATTGCCGGCCAGTTTCTCGATCATGCTGGTAAACAGCTTCTGGCTGGCTTCGTCGACTTCGATCTTGAAACCTTCTTCTTCGAACAGCGAGGCCGTGGCGGTTTGCGCATGGCCTTCCTGCAGCAACACATCCAGCTTGGACAGGCACATATAGCGGCCACGGCCCTTGGCCAGGGCAAAGGTAAAGCTCAGGCCGCTGTTGCGCATCAGGTCCGGCAGGTCTTTGTAGACGATCTGCTCTTGCAGGGCCACGGTGGCGGTGGCAATCACCAGGCGCTTGCCGGCGGCCTTGGCGGTGGGAATCGCCGCCAGGCTGTAGGCCACGGTCTTGCCGGTACCGGTGCCGGCCTCGACGGCCACGACCGCGGGGTCGCCGCTGCGCCGGCCTTCGTCGTCGGTGTCGATATCCCCGAGGACCTTGGCCACTTCGGCGATCATCAGGCGCTGGCCGTAGCGCGGTTTCAAGCTCTTGGCTTCGAGAAAACGCGAGTAGGCGCCCTGGATCGTGGTTTTGAGTTCAGTGCTGATCATGGATAGTCGGGCGCAAAAAACGCTGGATAAATTTTCAGTGGTTCGGATCGGCCGCTATCATACCCCGCTAATTAATCCCGCGCAGAACGGAGTACCTCAATGACCGCCTTTAGCCTTGCCTACACCCTGCATGTATTAGCCGCCCTGGTATGGGTCGGTGGTATGTTTTTCGCTTGGATGATCCTGCGCCCGGCCGCTGTGGCGGCGCTTGAGGGGCCGGCGCGGCTGAAACTGTGGGCGAATGTGTTTCCGCGTTTTTTCGTGTGGGTCTGGGTGGCGGTGCTGATCTTGCCGATCAGTGGCGTCGGCCTATTGCAACTGCGCTTCAGCGGGTTTGAAACCGCACCGCGTTATGTGCAGGTGATGATGGGGTTGTATGTGGTGATGACGGCGCTGTTTATCCGGATCCAGGCGTTGCAACTGCCTGAACTGCGCACGGCTGTGGCAGCCGAGGACTGGGCGACGGGCGCGCAGGTGCTGGGAAAAATCCGAAAGTTGGTGGGGATCAATCTGATTGTCGGGTTGGTGGTGGTGGCGATTGCCTCGGCTCGGCCGATGTTCTGAGGGTGTGCTTCAGGGCCTCATCGCGGGCAAGCCCGTTCCCACACTTTGAAGGTATTCACAAATCAAAGTGTGGGAGCGGGCTTGCTCGCGATAGCGTCAGCCCCAGCGAATCAAAGCCGCTGGATGGTCACTGAACCGGCAGGCCCCGCCGGCCCCGACTGCCCTTCGAGCCCCGGCCGCCCCTTCTCGCCCCCATCGGCGCGGTACACCAGGCAGCCCTTGGACTGCCCGCCCTTGCCCGGCTTGCCGGCAACACCTGGCAAGCCGCCAGCACCGCCATCAACCCAGACTTTGATCTGCTCGCGCGGATAATCCTGCGGCAACTCGATGCGCACTGCCGCACCCGCAGCGCCTGGCAGCCCGTCGCCGCCGTTGTCACCATTGGCACCACGCCCGGCCGAACCCCAGGTGCAACCCGGGTCTTCGCCATTGGCGCCATCCAGGCCGGCATAGCCTTGGGCACCCGTGCCCCCACGGGCATCAACCGACAGTTCATCCGCGCTCAACTGGGTGATCCGCAAGGTCAGGTCACGCCCCGGCTTGGCCGGTTTTTCATGGGTACCAGGCGCGCCACGGGAAGTGATCTGGCTGCCATGCTCCAACTGCGCATGCCGCACCTGCAATTGCAGGGCCGAGGCGCTGGGCACGATGGCAATCCGTGCCTCTCGCCCCAGATGCAGTTCGTCGACAGTGACCTGTGTGATATTCGCCGGAATCAACAAGGTGCCGTAGTCGGCCACTTCCAGGCGCTCCAACTGCAGCACGCTGGTGCTGTTGGGCAGGCGCAGCAACGAGTGAGTCTCGACACTGACGCTTTCGGCCAGGGCAATGGGGCTGACCAGCAGGGCCAGGAAAAAAACCTTACGCATGATTGGCATCCTTGTTGTCTTGATCATCAACAGCCGTAGGCGCAGGCAGGCTCTTTATATGGAACATCCCCAGCAACAGGATCAGCAGGCGGTCACGCCAGGGGTGGGCACGATGTTTGACGCTGGCGTTGAATAGCACCAACTCCAGCAGATGGGTCAGCAACAGCAGGCTGCCGACGAGGTTGACCAACAGATGAAATGGATTGGTCAGTGGTTTGAACAGATTGACCAATACAACCGCCCAGAACAGCAACGCCAGCAACTTCCCCACTCGCAAAAACAGCTTCATGCCCCATGCCCCCTTGCACATTATTCTTTGGGCGCACAGTAACGAGTTCTACAGGCGATTTGCCAGTGAAGGATTAAAAAACTTGAGAAACGTACAACTTGGCGTCCTGATCGCCGAGATTTGTCGGAATCAGCCGTCAGAAATGCCCTTGGAGTCACCCAAGGGCATATCGCAAATGCCCTAGCGGTTGATCTGGATTTCCACGCGGCGGTTCAGGGCTCGGCCGTCAGCGGTTTTATTGTCGGCCACCGGATGGCTCTCACCGGCCCCGGTCACGGACACAAAGTTGCTGCGGGGCACACCGGAGTGGACCAGGTACTCGGTCACCGAATGTGCGCGCTTTTGCGAGAGTTTCTGGTTGTAGGCGTCTTTACCGACGCTGTCGGTATGCCCACTGACCCGCAGTTGCGCACTCGGTGCTTCCTGTTTGAGGCGCGTGGCAATCGTGTCGAGCTTGGTTTTATCGGCCGCCGTGAGCCTGGCCGAATCGAACTCGAAGTGCACGTCACGGATCACGATGGTCTCTTCCTTGATCACCACTACCTCTTCCACGACGACCACCTCAGGTTCCGGCGGGCAACCATTGGCATCGACCTGCACGCCTTTGGGGGTGCCCGGGCACTTGTCACGGCTGTCCGGTACGCCATCGCCGTCTTCGTCACCGTCGCCATGCACCCAGCAATAGGCGCCGGCCATCCCGCCAATCAACAACGCGCCGCCGCCAGCCCATGACGAGCTTTCGGTAGCGCCAAGCGCGGCACCGGTGACGCCGCCGAGGGCTGCACAGGTGGGCCAGTCGGTTTTTTGCAAGCCTGCGCAACCTGTCAATACTCCGGTTAGCAGAACCAAGGGTAGAGCTGTCCGCATGATGCTCATTTGATTTCTCCTGAGGGGATCGGCCGCAAGCCGATGGGTGGAGTAAAGACCGCTCTTTTCATCTGCGCCAGCCCGTAAAAGCCCGTATTCATTGGCCCAGGCTGCTTTTACCGAGCAACAAGCCATCACCCGCTCTAGGCCCGCACGCTCAAGCAGGCTAGTCTTCACGGTTCTGATGTGAGGATCTTCGATGACCGCCGGCAATTCTTCCCGTACGCCGCAGCAAGCACTGGCTGCCCTACTTGATCGACAAGCCCCCAAACGCCTGCTGGTGTTGGGTGCCGGCCACTTCCCGGCGCTGGATGCGTTCAAGCAGGCACACCCTGATACGGTCGTCTGCGTCGCAGGGCCAGGACCATTGCCTGGCGAACTGGCCGCCCAGCGATTTGACCTGGCCCTGGTGGTCGACTGCCTGGAGCACCTGTCAAAACGTGCAGGGCTGGAGTTACTCGGTGGGGTACGCAACCTGAACGCGAGCCGCATCGCCGTCCTCGCCGACCTGGCTGCCTGCGGCTGGAAGGACACCGACTTTTTCTCCCTGGCCCTACAGACCAGCGAGCACTTTTGCCGCGACAATCAGGTACTGACGCTATTTACCTACGATCTGCTTGAATACAAACAAGTACCGGATTGGTTGAACGCTCGGTTCTGGGCCAACCCGGAAAATTTCGGAAAGTATTGGTGGTAACCATGAGTACATCCATTTGCCCTTGCGGCAGCGGCAACCTGTTGGACGCCTGCTGCGGCCATTACCACACCGGCCACCCCGCGCCCTGCGCCACCGCGTTGATGCGCTCGCGCTACAGCGCCTATGTGCTGGGGCTGGTGGATTATCTGGTGGCGACCACGCTACCGGCGCAACAGAGCGGCCTGGACCGTGACGCCATCGGTGCCTGGAGCGCCCAAAGCACCTGGCTGGGCCTGGAAGTGGAAAGCTCCGAGGTGTTTGGCGGGCAGCCTGAACACGCCTTCGTCACCTTTACCGCGCGCTGGCATGACAGCACCGGAGAACACAGCCACCGGGAACAGTCATCCTTCGTACAGAACGATGGGCGCTGGTACTTCATTGATCCCACGGTACAAGTGAAGGCCAGTCGCAATGATGCTTGCCTGTGCGGCAGCGGGCAGAAGTTCAAGAAGTGCTGTTCCAGCTATCTGTAAAATTCCGCTTCTTTGTAGGAGCGAGCTTGCTCGCGAAGAACTAAAGGGCATCGCGTTTATCCAGGCTACGTGCGTTATCGTTAACGTCTTTCGCGAGCAAGCTCGCTCCTACAGGGACCACGCCATGGTTAGCCGGTTACTCGCGTATAGCTGCCTGCTCGCAGTGACCGTTGGCCTCTCGGGTTGCGCGTCCTGGTTCGCCGATGACACGCCGCCACCGCAGATCCATCTGGTCAAGGTCGAGTTGGTGCGCGCCAAGCTGCTGGAGCAGAAATTCAAACTGCACTTTCGTGTGGATAACCGCAGTGACTCGGACCTGACCGTGCGCGGCCTGATCTACAAGATAAGCCTGGCCAATGTGGAACTGACCGAAGGCGAGTCCAACGAATGGCTGACCATTGCGCCCCATGGCCGGGGATTTTTCAAAGTCACGGTGCGCACCAACCTGTGGCCGCAGGTGCGGGAAATCGCCGACCTGCTGAAAAATCCGGATCGTCCCATCCCCTATCGCCTGGAAGGTGAGTTGAAAACCGGATTATTCATCGGTAACGACGTGCACGTGATGCGCAATGACGAGATAATCCCCGGCGATTTTATTCCGGAGCGACACCAATGACTCAGCAACCCCATGTCCATGGTCCTGACTGCAACCACGATCACGATCACCACGATCACGACCATGGTCATGTCCACGGCCCGAACTGCGGCCATGCCCACCAGGAACCCGTGCGCAATGCCCTGAAGGATGTGGGCCGCAACGACCCATGCCCATGCGGCAGCGCCAAGAAGTTCAAGAAGTGCCACGGTGTCTGATACACCCCACGGAGCCGGCTTGCCGGCTCCTACAGTTCTATCGATAGACCCAAATATTTCATTGAATTTTCGGTAGTCGAACATTACCTATACCTACAGGCACATCATCGGGCGTCCTGCCCGCTCAAGCATCACCAATCCTGGAGAGCTTCATGATCGACCTGTATTACTGGACCACACCCAACGGTCACAAGATTTCGTTGTTCCTGGAAGAAGCCGGCCTGCCCTACGAGGTGCACCCGATCAACATTGGCCAGGGCGACCAGTTCAAGCCAGACTTCCTGAAGATCGCGCCCAACAACCGTATTCCCGCCATTGTCGATCAGCAGCCGAGCGACGGTGGCGCACCGATTTCCCTGTTTGAATCCGGTGCCATCCTGTTGTACCTCGCAGAAAAGACCGGCCAGTTCCTGCCCAGGGACCTGCGCGGTCGCCAGGAAGCGCTGCAATGGCTGTTCTGGCAAATGGGCGGCCTGGGGCCGATGGCCGGGCAGAATCACCATTTCAGCCAGTTCGCCCCGGAAAAAATCCCCTACGCCATCAAACGCTACGTCGATGAAACCGCCCGCCTCTATGGCGTACTGGACCGACACCTGGCCGATCGCAGCTTCGTCGCCGGCGAGGCCTACAGCATTGCCGATATGGCGATCTACCCGTGGATCGTTTCCCACAAATGGCAGAGCCAGCGCCTGGAAGATTTTCCCCACCTGCATCGCTGGTTCAACCTGATCAAGGAGCGTCCGGCGACGGTGCGGGCCTATGATTGGGTGCAGAAGGTCAACCCGCCAAAATCCTGATCGTGCCCTGTAGGAGCCGGCTTGCCGGCGAAGATCGTTAATGAAAACGCTGAGTGCCTGGATAAACGTGGCGCCGGGTAGTTTTTCGCCGGCAAGCCGGCTCCTACAGGGATTTGAAAAAATTAGCATCGCCTCCCGCTTGCGTCGGTTCGCCGCGCTCACTAACGTAGCGCCTTTACTGACGTTACCCCCCGCAGGAGCTTTGCCATGGCCTCGCCAGCCCTCTCACGTTTTCTTCCCCGGTTCGGCGTTGCCGCGGCAGTGGCCAGTGCCTTGGGCCTGGCCGGTTGCCAGTCACTGAACAGCCAGGACACCCTGCCTCCCGTCTCCGGCGTACAGCCGCTCAAGGGCCTGGCGCAAAATGTTTCCGTACGACGCAACAGCCAGGGCATGCCGCTGATTGAAAGCAGCACGTTCCACGATGCGCTGTTCACCCTCGGTTATGTGCACGCCAGCGACCGGATCAACCAGATGGTCACCCTGCGCCTGCTGGCCCAGGGCCGTCTGGCGGAAATGTCCGGGCCGGATGTGCTGGATGTCGACCGTTTCATGCGTGCCGTCAACCTGAAGAAAAGCGCCAGCGAGCTGTACAACGCCTCGTCGCCGCGCCTCAAGCGCTTCTTCGAAGTGTATGCACGCGGGGTCAACGCCTACCTGTTCCGCTACCGCGACAAGCTGCCGGCAGACCTGGCCCAGACCGGCTACAAGCCCGAATACTGGAAGCCGGAGGATTCGGCGCTGCTGTTCTGCCTGCTCAACTTCAGTGAGTCGGCCAACCTGCAGGAAGAACTGTCCGCCCTGGTACTGGCGCAAAAAATCGGCGCCGACAAACTCGCCTGGCTGACCCCAAGCTACCCGGACGAGCCGCTGCCTGCGGCGGAGTCCGACAAGCTCAAGGGCGTCAACCTCGGCCAGATTCCCGGTCTCGCCACGCTCACCAGCATCAACGAGCGCCTCGGCAGCCTCAACACCCTCGGGGTTTCCACCTCCAGCAACTGGGCCATCGCCCCGCAACGCAGCCGCAGTGGCCGCAGCCTGCTGGCGAACGACCTGTCGACGCCAATGCAGGCGCCGTCCCTGTGGACTTTCGTACAAATCCGCGCGCCGAAATACCAGGCGGCCGGGGTGTCGATTGCCGGGATTCCTACCCTGCTGTCGGGTTTCAACGGCAAGGTGGCCTGGAGCATGAGCCAGGTGTCCGGCGATACCCAGGACCTGTTCCTGGAGAAGGTCAAACGCCAGGGCAGCGCGCTGTACTACGAACACAATGGCAAATGGCTGCCGACCATCGTGCGTAACGAAACCTTCTTCGCCAAGGGCCAGCGACCGATCCGCGAGGCGGTGTACGAAACCCGCCACGGGCCGCTGCTCAACAGCGCCCAGTCGCTGACCAGCGGTTATGGCCTGGCCCTGCAAACCGCCGACTTCAAGGATGACAAGAGCCTGGATGCGTTTTTCGACCTGTCCCGGGCGCAGAACGTGGAAAAAGCCTCGGACGCCAGCCGCGAAATTCGTGCGATCCCCCTGAACATGGTGTTTGCCGACGCCAGCAATATCGGCTGGCAGGTCACCGGGCGCTTCCCCAACCGCCGCGAAGGCGAAGGCCTGCTGCCGTCGCCAGGCTGGGACGGGCGCTTTGACTGGGATGGCTACGCCGACGCGATGCTGCACCCCTATGACCAGGACCCGCCACAAGGTTGGGTCGGCACGGCCAACCAGCGCACCGTGCCCCACGGCTATGGCATGCAACTGTCCAACTCCTGGGCCGCGCCAGAGCGCAGCGAACGCCTGGGGCAACTGGCCGGTAACGGCAAGCACGACAGCCGTAGCGTAATCGCCATGCAGTACGACCAGACCACGCTGTTCGCTGCCAAGCTCAAAAGCATGTTCCAGGCGCCGGGTATGGCCCTGCCACTGAAACAGGCGATCGATGCCCTGCCTGCTGCCGATCGGGCCAAGGCGCAGGAGACCCTGGGCCGCCTGATGGCGTTCGACGGGCGCCTGGCTGCCACGTCGAGCGATGCTGCGATCTACCAACTGTTCCTGCAAGAAAGCGCCAAGCAGATTTTCCTCGATGAACTGGGCCCGCAAACCAGTGCCACCTGGAAAGCCTTTGTCAGCAACGCCAACCTGTCCTACGCCGCCCAGGCCGATCATCTGTTGGGGCGCGAAGACAGCCCATTCTGGGACGACCTGCGCACTGCGCAAAAAGAAGACAAACCGGTGATCCTCGCCCGCAGCCTGGCCGCTGCGATCACCGCCGGCGACAGCCTGCTGGGCGCAGATCACAAGGCCTGGCAATGGGGCAAATTGCACAGCTACACCTGGAAGAACACCAGCGGCCAGACCCTGCGTGGTCCGGTGGCGGCAGGTGGCGATCACACCACCTTGAATGCATCGCCCTACAACTGGGGGCAGGACTTCGCCACCACTCAGGTCCAGGCCCTGCGCATGATTGTGGATTTCGGCCAGGTGGAACCGATGATGGGCCAGGGCGGTATCGGCCAATCCGGCAACCCCGCCAGCCCGAACTATGCCAATGGCATCGATCCGTGGCTCAAGGCGCAATACTTGAGCTTCCCGATGCAGCCGCAGAACTTTGACAAGGTGTACGGCAAGACTCGATTGACTCTGGTCCCTGGGAAATAACCCCATATAGGAGCTGACGAGCCAGCTCCTACAGTTCGTGACCCGCCCGCACTGCAATGGTGCTGAAGATCTGTAGCGCCCGATATCGGGCGCTTACCACGTTGCCCTTCGCGTAATCCTGCCAATTTAAAAGACTGTTCAGAACTATGGTGCAGAAATTGCTACCTGGGATACGTCTGACACCGTTCAGTAACAGTCCTAATCGCGCCACAAGCGCTTATCTTGGTTTCCAGGGATTACTTAATGAAAAAAGCATTGCTGACCCTTTCTGCACTCGCGCTGTGCATGGCCGCCGGTACCGCCTTGGCCAAGGAATACAAAGAATTGCGTTTTGGTGTGGATCCTTCCTACGCGCCGTTTGAATCCAAGGCCGCCGACGGCAGCCTGGTGGGCTTCGACATCGACCTGGGCAATGCCATTTGTGCGGAGCTGAAGGTCAAGTGCAAGTGGGTGGAAAGCGACTTCGACGGCATGATCCCGGGCCTGAAAGCCAAGAAATTCGACGGTGTGATTTCCTCCATGACCGTGACCCCGGCCCGCGAAAAAGTCATCGATTTTTCCAATGAGCTGTTTTCCGGGCCCACCTCCTATGTCTTCAAAAAAGGCTCGGGCCTGAGCGAAGACACCGCATCCCTCAAAGGCAAGACGGTGGGGTATGAGCAAGGCACCATCCAGGAAGCCTACGCCAAGGCCGTGCTGGATAAGGCCGGGGTGAAAACCCAGGCCTATCAGAACCAGGACCAGGTCTATGCCGACCTGACGTCGGGCCGCCTCGATGCATCGATCCAGGACATGCTGCAAGCCGAACTGGGCTTTTTGAAATCGCCACAAGGCGCGGACTACGAAGTCAGCAAGCCGGTGGACAGCGAACTGCTGCCCTCCAAGACCGCCGTGGGCATCGCAAAAGGTAACAAAGAGCTGAAAGCCCTTCTGGATAAAGGTATCAAAGCGTTACACGATGACGGCACCTACGCCACCCTCCAGAAAAAGCACTTTGGCGATCTGAACCTGTTCAGCGGCAAGTAATGCTGCGGTGCCCGCTCCGGCAAGGGGCGGGCGCACGACCGATGGCCAAAGGCATACCCTATGTTTGAAGACCTGTTGCAGACCCTCGGGCTTGGCGCGTTCAGCCTGAAAGGGTTTGGCCCGCTGTTGCTGCAAGGTACCTGGATGACCCTCAAGTTATCGGTACTGTCCCTGGCCGTCAGCGTCGTGCTGGGGCTGATCGGTGCCAGCGCCAAGCTGTCCAGCCTGGCGTTATTGCGCATTCCCGCACAGCTCTACACCACCTTGATTCGCGGGGTGCCGGACCTGGTGCTGATGCTGCTGATTTTCTACAGCCTGCAAACCTGGCTGACCGGGTTCACCGACTACATGGAATGGGAGTACATCGAGATCAACCCGTTCGGCGCCGGGGTGATTACCCTGGGCTTTATCTACGGCGCCTATTTCACCGAGACCTTTCGTGGTGCGATCCTCGCCGTACCCCGTGGCCAGTTGGAAGCCGCCACCGCCTATGGCCTCAAGCGCGGGCAGCGTTTTCGCTACGTAACCTTCCCGCAAATGATGCGCTTCGCCCTGCCGGGCATCGGCAATAACTGGATGGTGATGCTCAAGGCCACGGCGCTGGTATCAATCATCGGCCTGGCCGACGTGGTCAAGGCCGCACAGGACGCCGGCAAGAGCACTTACCAACTGTTCTTTTTCCTGGTGGTCGCGGCCTTGATCTACCTGGTCATCACCAGCGTCTCCAACTTCGTCCTGCGCTGGCTGGAAAGCCGTTACTCCGCAGGCGTACGGGAGGCGGTGCGATGATCGAACTGCTGCAGGAATACTGGCGCCCCTTCCTCTACAGCGACGGTAGCCACATCACCGGCCTTGCCATGACGCTGTGGCTACTCACGGCCTCGCTCTGCATCGGCTTCGTGGTGTCGATCCCGTTGTCCATCGCCCGCGTCTCGCCCAGCCGCTGGGTGCGCTGGCCGGTGCAGTTCTACACCTATCTGTTTCGCGGCACACCGCTCTATATCCAGTTGCTGATTTGCTACACCGGCATCTACAGCCTTGCCGCCATTCGCGCGCAACCGGTGCTGGATGCGTTCTTTCGCGACGCAATGAACTGCACCCTGCTCGCATTCGCCCTCAACACCTGCGCCTACACCACCGAAATATTCGCCGGCGCCATCCGCAGCATGGCCCACGGCGAAGTCGAGGCGGCCAAAGCCTATGGCCTGAGCGGCTGGAAACTGTACGCCTACGTGATCATGCCCTCGGCCCTGCGCCGCTCATTGCCGTACTACAGTAATGAAGTGATCCTGATGCTGCACTCGACGACGGTAGCCTTTACCGCGACGATCCCGGACATTCTCAAAGTGGCCCGGGATGCCAACTCGGCTACCTTCCTGACCTTCCAATCGTTCGGTATCGCTGCGCTGATCTACCTGACCGTGACCTTTGCCCTGGTCGGTCTGTTTCGTCTGGCGGAGCGTCGCTGGCTGGCCTTTCTCGGGCCGAGCCATTAAGGAGCCCCTATGCGGCAACAGATTTATCCCCTCCTGGCGCCCGTGCCGGGCACGGCACGGCAGATCCACAGCTTCCATTTCGGGCCCGAGCAGGCCGAAGGCAAAATCTACATCCAATCCTCGCTGCACGCCGATGAACTGCCGGGCATGCTGGTGGCCTGGCACTTGAAGGCCCGCCTGGCAGAGCTGGCGGCCGCCGGGCGCCTGCGCAGCGAAATCGTGCTGGTGCCCGTGGCCAATCCGGTGGGCCTGGAGCAGGTGCTGATGGATATTCCCCTGGGCCGCTACGAACTGGAGAGCGGGCAGAACTTCAATCGCCTGTTTATCGACCTCAGCGAAGAGGTCGGCAACCAGGTCGAAGGCCTGCTGGGGGATGATCCCAGGCTTAACGTCGCATTGATCCGCGACAGCCTGCGCCAGGCTCTCGACCGCCATGCACCGGTCACGCAACTGCAATCCCAGCGCCTGGTGCTGCAACGCCTGGCCTGTGATGCCGATATGGTGCTGGACCTGCATTGCGACTTCGAAGCCGTCGCCCATCTGTACACCACACCCGAGGCCTGGCCCCAGGTCGAACCGCTGGCCCGCTACATCGGCGCCGAAGCCAGCCTGTTGGCCACCGACTCCGGCGGGCAATCCTTCGATGAGTGTTTCACCCTGCTCTGGTGGCAGTTGCAGCAACGTTTTGGCGAACGCTTCAAGATTCCCCTCGGCAGCTTTTCCGTGACCCTGGAGTTACGCGGCCAGGGCGATGTCAATCACGGCCTGGCCAGCCTCGACTGCCAGGCGATCATCGACTACCTGATCCAGTTCGGCGCCATCAGCGGCGAGCCTGCCCCGCTGCCCGACCTGCCCTACCCCGCCACGCCACTGGCCGCCGTCGAGCCGGTAGCCACCCCGGAGGGTGGCCTGCTGGTGTTCCACGCATTGCCAGGGGAATACCTGGACGCCGGGCAGTTGGTCGCCGAGGTCATCGACCCTATTCACGACCGCGTCACCCCCATTCACAACCGCCACGCCGGCCTGATGTATGCCCGATCGTTGCGGCGCATGGCCACGGCCGGCATGGTCATTGCCCATATCGCCGGGCTTACGCCCTATCGCAGCGGCTATTTACTATCGCCTTGAGGATGCACGCCCCATGTACAAACTGACCGTTGAAGGCCTGCATAAAAGCTATGGCGACCATGAAGTGCTCAAAGGTGTTTCGCTCAAGGCCAAAAGCGGTGATGTGATCAGCCTGATCGGCGCCAGCGGCTCGGGGAAAAGCACCTTCTTGCGTTGCATCAACTTCCTTGAACAACCCAATGACGGTGCCATGAGCCTCGACGGCCAGCCAATCCGCATGGTCAGCGACCGCAACGGCATGCGCGTGGCCGACGAAGATGAGCTGCAGCGCCTGCGCACCCGTCTGGCGATGGTGTTCCAGCACTTCAACCTGTGGAGCCATATGAGCGTGCTGGAAAACATCACCATGGCCCCGCGCCGGGTCTTGGGGTGCAGCAAAAAGGACGCCGAGGCGCGTGCCCGGCGCTATCTGGACAAGGTGGGGTTGGCCGCACGGGTGGCCGACCAGTATCCAGCGTTCCTCTCGGGTGGCCAGCAGCAGCGGGTGGCTATCGCCCGCGCCCTGGCAATGGAGCCGGAAGTGATGCTGTTCGACGAGCCGACCTCAGCCCTGGACCCGGAATTGGTCGGCGAAGTGCTGAGGGTGATCCAGGGCTTGGCTGAAGAGGGGCGGACCATGATCATGGTGACCCACGAGATGAGCTTTGCACGCAAGGTATCGAGCCAGGTGCTGTTTTTGCACCAAGGCCTGGTGGAGGAGCATGGCGCACCGGAAGACGTGCTGGGCAACCCGAAAAGCGAGCGGCTGCAACAGTTTCTGACGGGACACGTGTAGGCGTCAGGCCACAGGTGCGGGAGGTGGCTCGTCCGGCAGGGTCGGAACGCCAGGTTCGGAGGGTTGTTCCGGGGTGTCGGGGTCTGGCTGGCCTGGAATGCCGCCGGCGGCGGGGTCGGCCATCAGGGACCAGGCCAGAACACCAATCTGATTGGGTTCCAGCCGGGCAAGTTCGGCGCTGATTCGCGGGTCGATCTTCATAGGGTACTCCTCAAGCGTGGCTCGGCGCGCTGTGCACGCGCCGAGGCAGTACACCCAATAGAGTGCCTGCCCGCTGACAAATTCCCTTGATCTGTAAGACGTTTCTATCAGGTGCGTGGCAGAGTGACGCCGCGCTGGCCTTGGTACTTGCCGCCACGGTCCTTATAGGACACTTCGCACTCTTCATCGGATTCGAAGAACAGCATCTGCGCCACACCTTCATTGGCGTAGATCTTGGCGGGCAAGGTGGTGGTGTTGGAGAACTCCAGGGTCACGTGGCCTTCCCATTCCGGCTCAAGCGGCGTCACGTTGACGATGATGCCGCAGCGCGCGTAGGTGCTCTTGCCCAGGCAGATGGTCAGGACGTTGCGCGGAATACGGAAGAACTCGACAGTGCGCGCCAGGGCAAAGGAGTTTGGCGGGATGATGCACACGTCGCTCTTCACATCGACGAAGCTCTTCTCGTCGAAGTTTTTCGGATCGACGGTGGCCGAGTTGATGTTGGTGAAGACCTTGAACTCATCGGCGCAACGCACATCGTAGCCGTAGCTGGAAACCCCGAACGAGATCAGGCGTTCGGCGCCTTCACCGCGCATCTGGCGCTCGACGAAGGGTTCGATCATGCCGTGCTCTTGCGCCATGCGGCGAATCCACTTGTCCGATTTGATGCTCATGGCGGGTGTCCTGAATAGCGAGGTGGAAAATTCTGTTGGGCATCTTACCGGGGCTGGCCTCGCGGTTCAAAGGACGCGGGGGTTTTTCTTGATTAAGTTGCGCCCGGTCACTGTCAGCCGTGTAGACCGGGCCCTGGCCCTGAATTGATGGCACGCGGGCCTGTAAAGGGCACCGCCAGTCACGAAAATAGAGAAACCTTCGGAAATACCATTGGCACGTTCCGGAAAAAGGGTTAAGGTGGCGCCACTGTGCTGCTTGTGTCACTGAGAATCTCTACACGATGTTGAATTTCGATCCAACCATCTCCAAGAATTTTTCCTGCTCTTTGCACTCAGTCTCGGCCAGGGCTTTTCCTGAGTCGCAGTTAACTTTGTCCAAGGAGATACACCATGTCTAATCGCCAAACTGGTACCGTTAAGTGGTTCAACGATGAAAAAGGCTTCGGCTTCATCACTCCACAATCCGGTGACGACCTGTTCGTTCACTTCAAAGCTATCCAATCCGACGGCTTCAAAAGCCTGAAAGAAGGCCAACAGGTTTCTTTCATCGCTACCCGCGGTCAGAAAGGCATGCAAGCTGAAGAAGTTCAAGTTATCTAACTTGTACTGACTTAGTCGAAAGAACCCCGCCCTTAAAAGCGGGGTTTTTTTATGCCTGCCATTCGACCGTTATGGTCGAGCATAAAAAATGTGGGAGCGGACTTGCTCGCGAATGCGGTGGATCAGTCAGTACATCTGTCGACTGATACTCCGCGTTCGCGAGCAAGCCCGCTCCCACATTGGGTCAAGCGTCGCTATTGAAACAACGACTCGCTCGACAGACCATTCTTCTCCAGGATCTCCCGCAAGCGCTTGAGACCCTCCACCTGGATCTGCCGCACCCGCTCACGGGTCAGGCCGATCTCCAGGCCAACATCTTCCAGGGTGCTGCTTTCATGGCCGCGCAGCCCGAAGCGGCGAATCACCACCTCACGCTGCTTGTCCGTCAGCTCTGAAAGCCACTGGTCGATACTTTGCGACAGATCATCGTCCTGCAACAGCTCACAAGGATCTGTTGGACGATCATCCGTCAGGGTGTCCAGCAGGGTTTTATCCGAATCCGGACCCAGCGAGACATCGACCGAAGACACACGCTCATTGAGACCCAGCATGCGCTTGACCTCGCCCACTGGTTTTTCCAGCAGGTTGGCGATCTCTTCAGGCGAAGGTTCATGATCAAGTTTCTGGGTAAGCTCACGCGCTGCCCGCAGGTAGACGTTAAGCTCCTTGACGACATGAATCGGCAACCGGATGGTCCGGGTCTGATTCATGATTGCCCGCTCGATGGTCTGGCGAATCCACCATGTCGCGTAGGTCGAGAAGCGGAAACCCCGCTCAGGGTCGAACTTCTCGACTGCCCGGATCAAGCCGAGGTTGCCCTCTTCGATCAGGTCCAACAGGGAAAGCCCACGATTGACGTAGCGTCGGGCGATTTTCACCACCAGTCGCAAGTTGCTTTCAATCATGCGCTTGCGCCCAGCCGGATCGCCCTTCTGCGACAAGCGCGCAAAAAAGACTTCTTCTTCGGGAGTGAGCAAGGGGGAAAAGCCGATTTCATTGAGGTACAACTGGGTCGCATCAAGCGCCCGGGTGTAGTCAATATACTTATGCTGTTTTAACGCTGTGGAGTTTTTGGACTTGGTGCGAACTGAAGGTACAGCGGGTCCCTCATTCGACATCGATTCCGTCCCGATGCCGGTCTCCATAAGGAGAACCTCATCGTCGATGTCAAACTCCGGCGCTTCTTTACTGAGAGCCATTGTTATAGTCCTTTGGTGAGTTCGACCTCAAGCTCAAGCGACGCCTTTATCCTTGGCAACGCTGGAGCCTGTTCCTTCTACGTGAGGGAACAGGCTGGCAACACATCAACGACGGGGTAGGAATTGCAGCGGATCTACAGGTTTCCCTTGGCGGCGAATCTCAAAGTGCAGTTTCACCCGGTCTGTACCAGTTGACCCCATTTCGGCAATTGTCTGTCCGACTTTGACCTGCTGCCCCTCCCGAACCAACAACCTGCGGTTATGACCGTAGGCACTGACGTAGGTATCGCTGTGTTTGATGATGACTAATTCGCCGTAGCCCCGTAAACCACTCCCGGCGTATACAACCGTCCCATCAGACGCAGCTAAAACAGGCTGTCCCAAATCCCCGGCGATATCAATGCCTTTATTCAAACTACCGTTTGAGGAGAATTTCCCAATAAGGATGCCATTTGAGGGCCATCCCCACCCCTTCGGTGCAGGCCCGGCAGGTGGCAACGGCGCGGGTGCCGGCTTGCTCGCAGCAGCCGGCGCAGCAGTGCCGGCGGGGCGCGTAAAGACCGTGGTTTTGCTGGAAGAGGAAGGCGAGGAACCGGATTTTGTCACAACTGCCGTAGGCGTTGAACCGGTGCGGCCATCGAAGCGAATGGTCTGCCCAGGATGTATCGTATAAGGCACAGGAATATTGTTACGCGCGGCGAGCGCCTTGTAGTCCCAGCCATACCGGAAGGCGATCGAGAACATCGTATCGCCCTTGCGCACCACGTATTGCCCGGTGGTCACTGTAGGCCGTTGCGGTGCCGCATTATTGCGGTCGACGACCCGCGCCCCGCTGCCCGTGCTGGAGCAGGCGGCCAACAAGGAACTCAAGACAAGGCCAATCACCAGTCGCTGAAAGCTCGTTTTACTCATACGCTGCGCAATGACTGTGAGACTCACCCGCCGCTCCCTTTGTGGTGGCTGAAACATGAACGCCTGTATCAGGCTTGAAATATGCTGCAAGTATAACTGGCTGCCGGACTTTAACCGGCAACAAGGTAGAAACGAAAAATTCATCTCGTTTAATAACTACCCAACTTGATGTTGACTCAATGAACCCCGCTGTAAGACACATACCCAAGGATAGAATTCAGTATGCCGTCATAAATGATCAGGCCAATGGGCCATTGAGTAACGGAACGAAACGCACCGCCCCCAGAACATGCCGGGAAAAGCCTTCTTCTTCACGCACGATCAACATCAACTGTTGCACTTCGCCCGACCCCACCGGAATCACCAGGCGCCCGCCCGGAGCCAATTGGTCGAGGAGCGCCTGGGGCACATCGGTGGCCACGGCCGTCACGATAATACCGTTGTAAGGCGCCAATGCCTGCCAGCCTTCCCAGCCGTCGCCCCAGCGAAAGACCACGTTGCGCAGGTTCAGCTCCACCAGGCGCTCCTTGGCCCGATCCTGCAGAACCTTGATCCGCTCGACGGAAAACACCCGCTCAACCAATTGCGACAGCACAGCGGTCTGGTAGCCGGAGCCCGTACCAATCTCCAGCACTTTGTCCAATGGCCCCGCGGCCAACAACAGCTCGCTCATCCGCGCCACCATATAGGGCTGGGAGATGGTCTGGTTATGACCAATGGGCAACGCAGTGTCTTCGTATGCGCGATGGGCCAGGGCTTCATCGACAAACAGATGGCGCGGGGTTCGACGGATGACTTCCAATACCTGGGCGTTGGACAGGCCCTCCTCGTAGAGCCGCTGGATCAAGCGTTCACGGGTGCGTTGAGAGGTCATGCCGATGCCCCGGCGCAACAGGTCGTCCTGTTCACGAGCCATCAGCGCAGCCCCTCCAGCCAGGGATCGAGACCACCGAAGGCATCATTGAAGGTGCGATCAAGCTGTAACGGAGTAATCGAAACATAACCTTGCATCACCGCATGAAAGTCCGTGCCCGGCCCGCCATCCTCGGCGTCGCCCGCTGCGGCAATCCAGTAGCCCTCCCTGCCACGCGGATCGACCACCTTCAACGGTGCCGCCGCGCGCGCGCGATGGCCCAGGCGGGTCAACTGGATGCCGCGAATATGGTCCAGGGGCAGATTGGGGATATTGACGTTGAGCACCGTACGCGGCGGCAACACCAGAGTGCCGTGGGCCTCGACCAGCTTGCGCGCGAAATACGCCGCGGTCGCCAGGTTATCCACCTGCCGCGACGCCAGCGAAAAGGCGAATGCCGTGCGTCCCAGGAAGCGCCCTTCAAGGGCCGCCGCCACAGTGCCGGAGTACAACACGTCATCGCCCAGGTTGGCGCCCAGGTTGATCCCGGAAACCACCAGGTCCGGCTCATCGGCCAGCAAGCTGTTGATCGCCAGGTGCACGCAATCGGTCGGCGTGCCATTAACGCTGATAAAGCCGTTGGCCAGCGTCTGCGGGTGCAAAGGACGGTCGAGCGTCAGCGAACTGCTGGCGCCGCTTTTGTCCTGGTCCGGGGCAACCACCACGCACTCGGCGTAATCCGCCAGCGCAGCATGAAGCGCGGCAAGGCCGGGTGCGGTGACCCCGTCGTCGTTAGATATCAGAATACGCATGGGCTGTCCGTCTGCCCCACCGGCACCAGATCAACAAGCTCGCGCACCAAGACAGTGGCGAAGCATCCGGCCGGCAGGACGAATTCCAATTGCAGAATGTCCAGCGAGGGATAATGCCACGTCAACCCGCCAATGGGCAGCCGCAGAATGCGACGTTCCTGGCTCATGCCGGCTTTGGCCAGCCAATCGCACAGGTCTGCTTCGCTCGCAGCGATGGCTTGCTCCAGTTCATGAGTGGCGCCAGTGGCGGGCGAATCGCCTTCCCCCCATTGCGGGCCGGTGGGATGCAGGTCGAGGATCGCCAGGCGTGGATCGCTGCACTCCGCCTCCCCGGCCGGGAAGAAACTGCGACTGTCGGTGAATGCCAGCAGGTCACCGACCTGGGCCTGCTGCCACGAACCATCGGCAACCCGCGCCGCCAGCACTTTATTGAACACAAAACTGCGCGCCGTCGACAGCAGGCGCGAACGCACATTGCGCTGCTCCGGCAACGCCTTGCGGGCCGCCCAGTCGCGGGCATCGACGACGTTGCCGCCGTTGTGGCCAAAGCGCTGGGAGCCGAAATAGTTGGGGATACCGTGCTTGGCGATCAATTGCAGGCGCGCATCGATCGCGGCCTGGTCGCCCGCCAGTTGGGTCAGGCGTAGGGTAAAACCATTGGCCGAATGCGCACCGCGCTGCAACTTGCGCTTGTGGCGGGCGATCTTGAGGATCTTCAGGGTGTCGTTTTCCGCGCCACTGAGGTCTGGATCGGCCTTGCCCGGCAGCTGCACGCTGAACCACTGGCGCGTCAGTGCCTGGCGATCCTTGAGGCCGGCATAGCTCACCGTGCGCAAAGGCACGCCGGCAGCCTTGGCAATGCGTCGCGCAGCCTCTTCGGTGTTCAGGCCGCGCTTTTCCACCCATAACCACAGGTGTTCACCCTCGCCGGTCAGCGGGATATCCAGCACTTCATCCACCTGAAAGTCTTCGGCCGTTGCCTTGAGCACCGCACTGCCCAGTGCCTCGCCATAGGCCCGCGGGCCCAACAGTTGCGCCTCGTTCATGCGCGCAGCAACAAGGCGACGGAGTGCACCGCAATGCCCTCTTCACGACCGGTAAACCCGAGCTTTTCGGTAGTGGTGGCTTTCACGTTGACTTGATCCAGTTCTATTTGCAGGTCAGCGGCAATCAGTGCGCGCATCGATTCGATATGCGGGGCCATTTTCGGCGCCTGGGCAACAATGGTGTTATCGACATTGCCGACCTTCCAGCCCTTGGCATGGATCAGGCCGACCACATGGCGCAGCAGCACGCGGCTGTCTGCACCCTTGAAAGTGGGGTCAGTGTCCGGAAAGTGTTTGCCGATATCCCCCAACGCCGCCGCGCCGAGCAAGGCATCGCTCAAGGCATGCAGCACAACGTCGCCGTCGGAATGAGCCAGCAACCCATGGTGGTGTGCAATACGCACGCCGCCCAGGGTGATGAAGTCGCCTTCGGCGAAACGGTGCACATCATAGCCGTGGCCAATACGCATAAAAAAACGCCCCGATTTAATTCAGGGCGTGATTCTACCTACTTTTGCCGGACATTAACCGAGCAAAGCACGTCCATGATGACGCAAGTGGTCCTCGATGAAGCTGGCGATAAAGAAGTAGCTGTGGTCATAGCCCGGTTGCAGGCGTAACTCCAGCGGGTGGCCGGCAGCCTTGGCAGCTTGCTGCAAGGCCTCGGGCTTGAGCTGGTTGGCCAGGAAGTCGTCGCGATCGCCCTGGTCCACCAGCAATGGCAGTTTTTCCGAGGCTTCGCTGATCAACACACAGGCGTCCCATTCGCGCCACTTGGAGCGCTCTTCTCCCAGGTAGCGAGAAAAGGCTTTTTGGCCCCAAGGGCAATCCATCGGGTTATTGATCGGCGAAAATGCCGACACCGACTGATAACGCCCCGGGTTACGCAAGGCACACACCAGTGCGCCGTGGCCGCCCATGGAATGACCACTGATGCCGCGTTTGTCAGAAGCCGGGAAATGCGCCTCAACCAATGCCGGCAATTCCTGCACTACATAATCATGCATCCGATAATGCTTGCTCCAAGGTTCCTGCGTGGCATTCAGGTAGAACCCGGCACCCAGGCCAAAATCCCAGGCATTGTCCGGGTCACCCGGCACACCCGGCCCACGGGGGCTGGTATCCGGCGCGACGATGATCAACCCCAGTTCGGCAGCCATGCGTTGCGCGCCGGCCTTCTGCATGAAGTTCTCATCGGTGCAGGTCAGCCCCGACAGCCAGTACAACACCGGCAACTTGCCGCCCTGCTCCGCCTGGGGCGGCAGGTAGACGGCGAAGGTCATGTCGCAGCCCAGCACCTCGGAATGATGCTTGTAACGCTTGTGCCAGCCGCCGAAGCTCTTCTGGCATGACAGATTTTCCAGACTCATGGCCGACCTCAGAAATGAATGACGGTACGAATGCTCTTGCCTTCATGCATCAGGTCGAACGCCTTATTGATATCTTCCAGGCCCATGGTGTGGGTGATGAAGGTATCCAACGGGATTTCGCCGGTCTGGGCCATCGCCACGTAGCTTGGCAACTCGCTGCGGCCACGCACGCCACCGAATGCCGAACCGCGCCAGACGCGGCCGGTCACCAGTTGGAACGGACGGGTGGCAATTTCCTGGCCGGCACCGGCGACACCGATGATCACCGACTCGCCCCAGCCTTTGTGGCAGCACTCAAGCGCTGCGCGCATCAGCTGTACATTGCCGATGCACTCGAAGGAAAAGTCCACGCCGCCGTCGGTCAAATCGACAATCACATCCTGGATCGGACGATCGTAGTCTTTCGGGTTGATGCAGTCGGTGGCGCCCAGTTGCCTGGCGATCTCGAACTTGGCCGGGTTGATATCGATGGCGATGATACGACCGGCCTTGGCTTTCACCGCACCGATCACAGCCGACAAGCCAATCCCGCCCAGGCCGAAGATAGCCACGGTATCGCCCGGCTTGACCTTGGCGGTGTTGATCACTGCACCGATCCCGGTGGTGACACCACAGCCCAGCAGGCAGACCTTTTCCAGCGGCGCTTCTTTAGGAATCTTGGCCACGGAGATTTCCGGCAGCACGGTGTACTCGGAAAAGGTCGAAGTCCCCATGTAGTGGAAAATCGGCTGCCCCTTGTAGGAAAAACGCGTAGTGCCGTCCGGCATCAGGCCTTTGCCCTGGGTCGCACGGATGGCCTGGCACAGGTTGGTCTTGCCCGACAGGCAGAATTTGCACTTGCCGCATTCCGGGGTGTAGAGCGGGATCACGTGGTCACCCACCGCTACCGAGGTCACACCCTCGCCAATCGCTTCGACCACTGCGCCGCCTTCGTGGCCGAGGATCGACGGGAAGATGCCTTCCGGATCCGCGCCCGACAGGGTGTAGGCATCGGTATGGCAAACCCCGGAAGCGACCACCCGCAGCAGGACTTCGCCAGCCTTGGGCATGGCGACATCCACTTCCACGATCTCCAGCGGTTTCTTGGCTTCAAAGGCGACAGCGGCGCGTGACTTGATCATCCGGGTTTCTCCAGGGGCTTGAAAAGTGAGACGGGCAGTGTAAAACATGGCCCACTGATTAATAATCTAGGCAAAAGCAAAACATTATTGCTACACAGGGATAATCAACATGCTGGAGAACCGCTGGGAAGGCATCGATGAATTCGTCGCCGTGGCCGAATGCAGCCAATTCACCGCCGCTGCCGAGCGCCTTGGCGTGTCCTCATCCCATATCAGCCGCCAGGTGGCACGCCTGGAAGAACGCCTGCAAACCCGCTTGCTCTATCGCAGTACCCGGCGCGTGACGCTGACCGAGGCCGGGCAGACCTTCCTACAGCATTGCCAGCGCCTGCAAGACGGGCGCGAAGAAGCCCTACGCGCCGTGGGCGACCTGACCAGCGAACCCAAAGGCATGTTGCGCATGACCTGCGCCGTGGCTTATGGCGAACGCTTCATCGTGCCGCTGGTCACCCGCTTCATGGGGCTGTATCCGCAATTGCGGGTAGACATCGAACTGAGCAATCGCCCGCTCGACCTGGTGCATGAAGGCCTGGACCTGGCGATTCGCCTGGGGCGTCTGCAGGATTCGCGGATGGTCGCCAGCCGCCTGGCACCCCGGCGCATGTACCTGTGCGCGTCGCCGTCCTACCTGGAGCGGTATGGACGCCCACATAGCTTGTCGGAGCTGAGCCGGCATAACTGCCTGATCGGCAGCTCGGATATTTGGCAGTTGGCCCAGGATGGGCGCGAGTTTTCCCAAAGGGTGCAGGGAAACTGGCGCTGCAACAGTGGGCAGGCGGTGTTGGATGCGGCGTTGCAGGGGGTCGGGTTGTGCCAGTTGCCGGATTATTACGTGCTGGAGCACTTGCACAACGGGGCACTGGTTTCACTGCTTGAGGCCCATCAACCGCCGAATACCGCAGTGTGGGCGCTATATCCGCAGCAGCGGCATTTGTCGCCGAAGGTGCGCAAGTTGGTGGATTACCTGAAGGAAGGGTTGGCTGGGCGAGCGGAGTATGGCGGGTGATCTGCTGGGGTGTCAGGCCCGGCCTCATCGCAGGCAAGCCAGCTCCCACATTTTGGACCGCATATACTTGGTGGGATGCGGTCAAGTGCCTGCGATAGAGTCAACTCGGTGTAACTGACTAGCTGCGATTGGCCCATCGCAACCTGAGCCACTCCAGGTCTTCCGGCCGGGTCACCTTGATATTGTCCGCTCGCCCTTCAACCAGGCGTGGCGCCTGGCCGGACCATTCCATGGCCGAGGCTTCGTCGGTGATGACCGCATCGGCCACGAGGCTATCGGCCAAGGCACGGTGCAACGCCCCAAGGCGAAACATCTGCGGCGTATAGGCTTGCCAGATCAGGCTGCGGTCAATGGTTTCCACGACCCGCCCGTGCTTGTCGACACGCTTGAGAGTGTCGCGGGCCGGTACGGCCAGCAAACCACCGACTGGATCGTCCGCCAGCTCCGCCAGCAACTTGTCGAGGTCCTCGCGGCTCAGGTTCGGCCGTGCAGCATCATGCACCAACACCCAGTCGTCATCGCTGGCGCCCAGGGCATTAAGTTGCAGCAACGCATTGAGTACCGAGCCTGAACGCTGCGAACCACCGTCCGCACGCTGGATGCGCGGGTCGCCAGCACACGCCAGGCTTGGCCAGTAAGGATCATCGACAGCCAGACTGACTACCAGGCCCTCGAGGCTCGGATGGTCGAGAAAACAGCCAAGGCTGTGTTCGAGAATAGTGCGCCCGCCCAGTTGCAGATATTGCTTGGGACGGTCAGCAGCCATACGGGCACCGACGCCCGCGGCAGGAATCACGGCCCAGAAGGCCGGCAAACAGAAACTCATTGGGCCAACTGGTAGAGGGTTTCGCCCTCCTTGACCATGCCCAACTCATGACGAGCCCGTTCTTCAACGGTCTCCATGCCTTTTTTCAACTCAAGCACTTCGGCATCGAGCACACGGTTGCGCTCCAGCAACACCTCGTTCTCGGCGTGCTGCGCGGCAATTTGCTGGGTCAGGTCGGTTACCTGCGCCAGGCTGCCATTGCCCACCCAAAGGCGGTACTGCAGGCCAGCCAGCAGCAAGAGCAAGACGAGGAACAACCAATTGGGACTGCGCATCGAATATCGGGTATCCAGTGAAAAAAGACAGCCATGCAAAACTTTTGAAACAACTGATAGCACGAAGCCTGGAAGAACCAGGCTTGTGCTTGATAGGCATCAGATTAGTGCGCAAATTCACTCTACAGTGAGTTTTCCGACACAATCTGTTGTCTTTTTACCATCAACTACTCAGCCGCGAAACTCACCGCGACCGTTGTATTTGGCTTTACCGCCCAATTGCTCTTCGATACGCAGCAGTTGGTTGTACTTGGAAACGCGGTCGGAACGGCACAGCGAACCGGTTTTGATCTGGCCCGCCGAGGTGCCCACAGCCAGGTCGGCAATGGTCGAATCTTCGGTTTCGCCGGAGCGGTGCGAGATCACAGCCGTGTAGCCGGCAGCCTTGGCCATCTGGATGGCTTCCAGGGTTTCGGTCAGGGTGCCGATCTGGTTGAACTTGATCAGGATCGAGTTGGCAATCTTCTTGTCGATGCCTTCTTTCAGGATCTTGGTGTTGGTCACAAACAGGTCGTCGCCTACCAGTTGGACTTTTTCGCCGATCTTGTCGGTGAGGATCTTCCAGCCGTCCCAGTCGGACTCGTCCAGGCCATCTTCAATGGAGATGATCGGGTAACGTTCGCTCAAGCCTTTGAGGTAGTCAGCAAAACCTTCGGCGGTGAACACTTGGCCTTCGCCGGACAGGTTGTACTTGCCATCTTCGTAGAACTCGCTGGCCGCGCAATCCAGGGCCAGGGTCACGTCGGTGCCCAGCTTGTAGCCAGCGTTGGCCACGGCTTCGGAGATCACTTTCAGTGCATCTTCGTTGGACGCCAGGTTCGGTGCGAAACCACCCTCATCGCCTACGGCAGTGCTCAGGCCACGGGCCTTCAGCACAGCTTTCAAGTGATGGAAAATCTCGGTGCCCATGCGCAGGCCTTCGGAGAAGGTCTTGGCGCCAACCGGCTGTACCATGAATTCCTGGATATCAACGTTGTTATCCGCATGCTCGCCACCGTTGATGATGTTCATCATCGGCACCGGCATCGAGTAGACACCCGGAGTACCGTTCAGGTTGGCAATGTGCGCGTACAACGGCAGGTCCTGATCCTGCGCAGCCGCCTTGGCAGCCGCCAGGGACACAGCAAGGATCGCATTGGCGCCGAGGCTGCCTTTGTTTTCAGTGCCGTCGAGCTTGATCATCGCGTGGTCCAGGGCTTTCTGGTCCAGCGGGTCCTTGCCCAGCAACAGGTCGCGGATCGGACCGTTGATGTTGGCTACCGCCTTGAGGACACCCTTGCCCAGGTAACGGCTCTTGTCGCCATCACGCAGTTCCAGCGCTTCGCGCGAACCGGTGGAAGCACCGGACGGCGCGCAGGCGCTGCCGATGATGCCGTTATCGAGAAGCACGTCGGCTTCGACGGTGGGGTTGCCACGGGAGTCGAGAACTTCACGACCTTTGATGTCGACGATTTTTGCCATTGTTGTAAACACTCCAAAGTTGACGAAAACGACGCAGCTGAAGGAAATCTTTTGACCGACCGCAAGGGTGGAACAACGGGGCAGGCTTGCAGACGACAAGGCTCAGGCCCTAGGGCCTGAGCATAAAGCGCGGAAAGTTTACCGGAGAAACGCGGGTTACGCGGTTTCTACCGTCGGAAAACTCTTGACCAGTTCGTCCAACTGCTTGAGCTGGGCCAGGAATGACTCCAGCTTGTCCAGGCGCAGGGCGCATGGGCCGTCGCACTTGGCGTTGTCCGGATCGGGATGGGCTTCCAGGAACAGGCCGGCCAGGGACTGGCTGATGCCCGCCTTGGCCAGGTCCAGCACCTGGGCACGTCGCCCACCAGCAGAATCTGCGCGACCACCCGGCATTTGCAGCGCGTGGGTCACGTCGAAGAATACCGGGTACTCGAACTGTTTCATGATGCCGAAACCGAGCATGTCCACCACGAGGTTGTTGTAGCCAAAGCTCGAACCACGCTCGCAGAGGATCAACTGGTCGTTACCCGCTTCCACGCACTTGTTCAGGATGTGTTTCATTTCCTGGGGTGCAAGGAACTGGGCTTTCTTGATATTGATCACAGCGCCGGTCTTGGCCATCGCGACAACCAGGTCGGTCTGGCGCGACAGGAAGGCCGGCAACTGGATGATGTCACACACCTCGGCGACCACCGCAGCCTGCTCAGGCTCGTGGACGTCGGTGATGATCGGCACGCCAAAGGCTTGCTTGATGTCCTGGAAGATCCGCATGCCTTCTTCAAGGCCCGGGCCGCGATAGGAGGTCACGGACGAACGGTTGGCCTTGTCGAAGCTGGCCTTGAATACATAAGGGATACCCAGTTTCTCGGTAACCTTGACGTACTCTTCACAGACCTGCATCGCCATGTCGCGGCTTTCCAGCACGTTCATGCCGCCAAACAGCACCATGGGCTTGTCGTTGGCAATCTCGATGTCGCCTACGCGAATGATCTTCTGGGCCATCAGGTTTACGCCTTCTTCTGATGTTGCGTCAGTGCAGCCTTGACGAAGCCGCTGAACAACGGGTGACCGTCGCGTGGAGTCGAGGTGAACTCAGGGTGGAACTGGCACGCGACGAACCATGGATGATCCGGTGCCTCGACCACTTCAACCAACTTGCCATCACCGGAGCGACCGGAGATTTTCAGGCCAGCTTCCTTGATCTGCGGCAGCAGGTTGTTGTTCACCTCATAACGGTGACGGTGACGCTCGACAATCACGTCCTTGCCGTAGCAGTCGTGCACCAGCGAACCGGACTCCAGCAGGCAATCCTGTGCGCCAAGGCGCATGGTGCCGCCCAGGTCGGAGGTTTCGGTACGGGTTTCAACAGCGCCGGTGGCATCTTCCCACTCGGTGATCAGGCCCACGACCGGGTGGCCGCTGGTGTGATCGAACTCGGTGGAGTTGGCGTCTTTCCAGCCCAGCACGTTACGGGCGAACTCGATAACAGCCACTTGCATGCCCAGGCAGATACCCAGGTACGGCACTTTGTTCTCACGAGCGTACTGCACGGCGGTGATCTTGCCTTCCACGCCACGCAGGCCGAAACCGCCTGGAACGAGGATCGCGTCAACACCTTCGAGCAGCGCGGTGCCCTGGTTCTCGATATCTTCGGAATCGATGTAGCGCAGGTTGACCTTGGTCCGGTTGCTGATGCCGGCGTGGCTCATCGCTTCGATCAGCGACTTGTACGCGTCCAGCAGTTCCATGTACTTGCCGACCATGGCGATGGTCACTTCGTGCTCAGGGTTGAGCTTGGCGTCAACCACCGCTTCCCACTCGGACAGGTCCGCGCCATTGCACTGCAAGCCGAAACGCTCGACCACAAAATCATCCAGGCCTTGGGAATGCAGGATGCCCGGGATCTTGTAGATGGTGTCGGCGTCTTCCAGGGCAATCACCGCACGCTCTTCAACGTTGGTGAACTGGGCGATCTTGCGACGCGAGGAAATGTCGATCGGGTGATCGGAGCGGCACACCAGCACGTCCGGTTGCAGGCCGATGGAACGCAGTTCCTTGACCGAGTGCTGGGTTGGCTTGGTTTTGGTTTCGCCGGCAGTGGCGATGTACGGCACCAGCGTCAGGTGCATCAGCATCGCGCGCTTGGCGCCGACTTCGAAACGCAACTGGCGGATGGCTTCGAGGAACGGTTGCGATTCGATGTCACCCACGGTGCCACCGATCTCGACCATCGCTACGTCGGCATCGCCTGCACCCTTGATGATGCGGCGCTTGATTTCGTCGGTGATGTGCGGGATCACCTGGATGGTTGCACCCAGGTAGTCACCACGGCGCTCTTTGCGCAGCACGTGCTCGTAGACACGGCCAGTGGTGAAGTTGTTGTTCTGGGTCATGGTCGTGCGGATGAACCGCTCGTAGTGGCCCAGGTCCAGGTCGGTCTCGGCGCCGTCGTGGGTGACGAACACTTCACCGTGCTGGAACGGGCTCATGGTGCCCGGGTCGACGTTGATGTACGGGTCCAGCTTGAGCATGGTGACCTTAAGTCCCCGCGCCTCCAGGATGGCCGCCAACGAAGCGGAGGCAATGCCTTTCCCCAATGAAGAAACAACACCGCCCGTGACGAATATGTAGCGCGTCATGAAAAACCCTAGAAGTCTGCGTTAAAGCGGTCGGAGCCGCCGGGGAAAGCGAAGGAAGGCCGAAGCCCCCGATCACCTGCATTAATCACAGTGCACCTTTCAAAAAAACCGCCGCGTTGTGACAGACCAGCAATGGAACACCGGTACGTTGATCGCTACACATTTTTTGGAATCGCCCAGCAAAGACTGCTTGGTAATCGGCAACGACTGTGTTTCAGGAGAATCCACAGAAGTTGTATCAAGAAGGGAGCGTAGTCTACCGGAAAGGCGCTATCAGCTCAAACCTTGATCGCAGGTTGGTGGCGTCCAATGTAATTGCCAGTCATCCCCCTGCCCTGTCGAGGCCCTGGCCAGGTTGGCCACAGCCAGCAAACGGGAGCCCTGGTACAGCAGCGGCAATCTGCCACGGACAAAGCCCGGCACCGCACTTTCGTTGAGCAAACGCTTGAGGTCACGCCGGCCACGGCCTGGCACTTCCATGATTTCACCGCCCAGGCGGTAGCCAATGCTCAAAGGCCCATCAGGGGCACATCCGCTGAAATGCAGTTGGCCGTTGCCGGGTAACTGTAGTGGGTTTTGCGGGCGCGACCAGCTCAATGGACTGTCGGAAAACTCTGACCACTGGGTAGGCAACCACCAAATGCGATCGTTGCAACGGTGCAATTGGCCGTCGGCCAAACGCCAGATGGGTTGTGCATCCGCCTTGGCATCACGTAAGGCACTCCAGCCAACCCAGTGCTCGCTATCGGGCAAGCGTGTCAAAGGCGCCAGCCAGTACCGCAAGGCGTTGCGCTGCCGGGCGTCGGAAAGAGTGCGCAACGGTGCAATGCTCAACGATGGCAGCGCCAGCCACGAAAGCCCCGACGGCTGGTTGGCGGCCTGTACATCCAGTTGCGCCAACTCATCGAGCAGCCCCTGGGCCTCTGCCAAATGCCCGGCGGTACGCGCCAGGGCATTCACAGCCTGAGGCCAGCGTGCGGTGAGCAGCGGGAACAGTTGATGGCGCAGGTAATTGCGCGAGAAGCGTGGATCGCTGTTGGACGGGTCTTCGATCCAGGTCAGTTGATGGTCGCGGGCGTAGGCTTCCAACTCGGTTCGCGATACGTCCAGCAACGGCCGCGCCAGCCCCCCCGCGCCCAAGGGACGCTGCGCCGGCATGCCGGCCAGACCGCGCACCCCAGCGCCTCGCAGCAGACGGAACAACAGGGTTTCAGCCTGATCATCACGGTGCTGGCCTGTGAGTAGCAACTCCCCTGGGCTGATCGCCTCGGCGAACGCCTGGTAGCGCGCATCACGAGCCGCACGCTCAAGACTTGCACCAGGCAGCACTTGCACACGCATGACGCGCAGCGCCACCCCTGCGGCATCACAGACCGCCTGGCAATGGGCTGGCCACGCGTCAGCCGCAGCCTGAAGGCCATGATGAACATGGATAGCCCGCAGTGGCGGCAGGGGTTGGGTTTTTGCCAGGTCGACGAGCAGGTGCAGCAGGACAGTGGAGTCGAGTCCACCGGAGTAGGCGATATGCCAGGCCGGGGCGTTGCGCCAGGGGGCGAGGGATTGCAGGAGTTTGGCGGGTAGAGCTGGTTTCATCACACGTTACCGCCGCAAAACTGAAATACGGTAGCCAAGCATACACAAAGCAAATGTGGGAGCGGGCTTGCTCACGATAGGGGTGTATCCGTCAGTTAATCTGGCACTGACACACTGCTATCGCGAGCAAGCCCGCTCCCACACAAGCCCGAATCCATATGGCTATGCGGTACCTTACAGGCCGTAGCTCATCAAGCGCTCGTAGCGACGAGCCAGCAGCGCTTCGTTGTCGAACTTCTTGAGCATAGCCAGCTGTTCGCAGAGTTCGGCACGGATGGTTGCGGAAACGGCGGCCGGGTCGCGGTGAGCGCCGCCCAGTGGCTCGGCAATCACTTTGTCGACAATGCCCAGGCCTTTGAGGCGATCAGCGGTGATCCCCATGGCTTCGGCAGCATCCGGGGCCTTTTCTGCGGTTTTCCACAGGATCGAGGCGCAGCCTTCCGGCGAAATCACCGCGTAGGTGGAGTATTGCAGCATGTTCAACTGGTCGCAGACGCCAATGGCCAACGCACCGCCGGAACCGCCTTCACCGATCACGGTCGCGATGATCGGGGTTTTCAGGCGCGCCATCACCCGCAGGTTCCAGGCAATCGCTTCGCTCTGGTTACGCTCTTCGGCGTCGATGCCAGGGTAGGCGCCCGGGGTGTCGATAAAGGTCAGGATCGGCATTTTGAAGCGTTCGGCCATTTCCATCAGGCGACAGGCCTTGCGGTAGCCTTCCGGACGCGGCATACCGAAGTTGCGACGCACTTTCTCGCGCACTTCACGGCCTTTCTGGTGACCGATCACCATCACGGGCTGGTCGTCCAGGCGGGCAATACCGCCGACAATCGCCGCGTCATCGGAGAAGTGACGGTCGCCATGCAACTCGTCGAACTCGGTGAAGATGTGATCGATGTAGTCCAGGGTGTACGGACGGCGCGGGTGGCGGGCCAGGCGCGCGATCTGCCAGCTGGTCAGCTTGCCAAAGATGTCTTCGGTCAGCGTCTTGCTCTTGTCTTGCAGGCGCAAGATTTCATCGCCGATATTCAGCGAATTGTCATTGCCGACCAGGCGCAGCTCTTCGATCTTGGCTTGCAGGTCAGCGATCGGCTGTTCGAAATCAAGAAAATTCGGGTTCATAAGCGTCCGTCTTGGGTCGACGGCCAGGGAGTGCCAGGCCTGCCGGTGGTCTATTCGCGCCCTACCTTAAGGGAGAGGCGCGTCAAGGTCGAGATTAAATGTTGAGTCGAGGTCAGGGGCAAAACAATGGCCCTGACCGTCAACGGTATTGGAGGAAGACGTTGTCACGCCCGAACTGGTCACGCAATGCTTGAATCAAGCCATCGGCCGGGTCAATTCGCCACGTCTCGCCAAACTGCAACATCGCCTTGGCATCGCTGCCGGTGTACTCCATGGTCACCGGGCACGCGCCACGGTGGCGCTTGAGCAGCTCCCCCAGCCAGCGTAGCTGATCGCCCTTGAGGGCTTCGGTTTTAACCTTCAGGCGCAGGCTTTCGGCCAGGTTGGTACGGGCATCTTCCATGCTCATCACGCGCTTGATCCGCAGGCGCAGGCCGCCGGAGAAGTCATCATTGCTGACCTCCCCCTCCACCACCACCATCGCGTCGGTCTGCAACAGCGACTGCGCGGAGTGGAAGGCGTCGGCAAACAGCGACGCTTCGATACGGCCCGAGCGGTCGTCGAGGGTGATGAAACCCATCTTGTCGCCCTTTTTGTTCTTCATCACCCGCAGGGCAATGATCATCCCGGCAACGGTCTGGGTATCGCGCGCCGGCTTCAGGTCGATGATGCGCTGGCGGGCAAAACGACGGATCTCGCCTTCATATTCGTCAATCGGGTGACCGGTGAGGTACAGGCCCAGGGTGTCTTTCTCACCCTTGAGGCGTTCCTTGAGGGTCAGTTCCTTGGCCTTGCGGTGATTGGCGTACACATCGGCATCTTCTTCGACAAACAGCCCGCCAAACAGGTCGGCATGCCCGCTGTCGTGGGTACGGGCGGTTTGTTCGGCAGCCTTGATCGCTTCTTCCATGGCGGTCAGCAGCACCGCGCGGTTACGGTCGATATTGGCCTGGTAGGCCTTCGGCTCGTCATGGAAATACGGCCCGAGGCGATCCAGAGCACCGCTGCGGATCAGGCCATCGAGGGTACGTTTGTTGATGCGCTTGAGATCGACCCGAGCGCAGAAATCGAACAGATCCTTGAACGGGCCGTCCTGGCGCGCCTCCGTAATCGCCTCGACCGGGCCCTCGCCCACGCCCTTGATCGCGCCCAGGCCATAGATGATGCGGCCCTCGTCGTTCACCGTGAACTTGAACTCCGAGGCGTTCACATCCGGCGCGTCGAGGCGCAGTTTCATGGTCCGCACTTCTTCGATCAAGGTCACGACCTTGTCGGTGTTGTGCATATCCGCCGAAAGTACCGCCGCCATGAACGGCGCCGGATAGTGGGCTTTCAGCCAGGCAGTCTGGTACGACACCAGGCCATAGGCGGCGGAGTGGGATTTGTTGAAGCCATAACCGGCGAATTTTTCTACCAGGTCAAAGATGTTACCGGCAAGGTCGGCGTCGATGTTATTGGTGGCACAACCTTCAATGAAACCGCCGCGCTGCTTGGCCATTTCCTCGGGCTTTTTCTTACCCATGGCGCGACGCAGCATGTCTGCACCGCCGAGGGTGTAGCCGGCCATGACCTGGGCGATCTGCATCACCTGTTCCTGATACAGGATGATGCCGTAGGTCGGTGCCAGTACTGGCTTGAGGCCCTCGTACTGGTAATCGGAGTGCGGGTAGGCCAGTTCGGCGCGCCCGTGCTTACGATTGATAAAGTCATCAACCATGCCCGATTGCAGCGGGCCCGGACGGAACAGGGCCACCAGTGCGATCAAGTCTTCCAGGCAGTCGGGCTTGAGCTTTTTGATCAGCTCCTTCATGCCGCGCGATTCAAGCTGGAACACCGCGGTGGTCTCGGCTTTTTGCAGCAGGGCGTAGGTTGGCTTGTCGTCCAGCGGGATAAACGCGATGTCCAGCGGCGCCTCATCGACCTTGGCCCGCTCGCGGTTGATCGTCTTGAGCGCCCAATCGATGATCGTCAGGGTCCGCAGACCGAGGAAGTCGAACTTCACCAGGCCGGCCGCCTCCACGTCATCCTTGTCGAACTGGGTTACCAGGCCACCGCCTTCTTCGTCGCAATAGATCGGCGAAAAGTCTGTCAGCTTGGTCGGCGCGATTACTACACCACCGGCGTGCTTACCGACGTTACGTACCACGCCTTCGAGCTTGCGGGCCATGTCCCAGATTTCGGCAGCTTCTTCATCGATCTTGATGAAGTCGCGCAGGATTTCTTCCTGCTCGTAGGCCTTTTCCAGGGTCATGCCGACTTCAAAGGGAATCATCTTCGACAAACGGTCCGCCAGGCCGTAGGACTTGCCCTGCACCCGCGCCACGTCGCGGATGACCGCCTTGGCCGCCATGGAACCGAAGGTAATGATCTGGCTTACCGCGTTACGCCCGTATTTTTCGGCCACATATTCGATGACCCGGTCGCGACCATCCATGCAGAAGTCGACGTCGAAGTCGGGCATCGATACCCGTTCCGGGTTCAGGAAGCGTTCGAACAGCAGGTCATATTCCAGCGGATCAAGGTCGGTGATCTTCTGCACATAGGCCACCAGCGACCCGGCACCCGACCCCCGGCCAGGCCCCACCGGCACGCCGTTGCTTTTGGCCCACTGGATAAAGTCCATTACGATCAGGAAGTAACCGGGGAACCCCATCTGGATGATGATATCCAGCTCGAAATTCAGCCGGTCGACATACACCTGGCGCTTGGCTTCGTAATCTTCAGTGGTGTCCTTGGGCAGCAGAACGGAAAGACGCTCTTCCAGGCCATCAAAGGACACCTTGCGGAAATACTCATCGATGGTCATGCCATCGGGAATCGGGAAGTTGGGCAAGAAGTGCTTGCCCAGCTTCACTTCAATATTGCAGCGCTTGGCAATTTCGACGGAGTTTTCCAGCGCCTCGGGCAGGTCACTGAACAGCTCGGCCATTTCTTCGGCACTTTTGAGGTATTGCTCTTCGCTATAGTTCTTCGAGCGACGTGGATCGTCCAGCGCCCGGCCTTCACCGATGCAGACGCGGGTTTCGTGGGCCTCGAAGTCTTCTTTCTTGATAAAGCGCACATCGTTGGTGGCCACCAGCGGCGCACCCAGCTTTTCGGCCAGGGCCACGGCGGCATGCAAGTGTTCTTCGTCGTTGGGGCGGTTGGTGCGCTGCACTTCCAGGTAGAAGCGGCCCGGGAAGACCTGCATCCACTCGCTCGCCAGTACCTCTGCCTCGTGCGGATTACCGCCGAGCAGCGCGATCCCGATCTCGCCCTCTTTAGCCGCCGACAGCATGATCAGGCCTTCGCTGGCCTCGGCAACCCATTCACGCTCGATGATGATCGAGCCATTGCGCTGGCCGTCGATGAAACCACGGGAAATCAGTTCAGTCAGGTTGCGATAACCCACGCCATTCATCGCCAACAGGCTGATACGGCTCAGGGCGTTGTCCGGGTCTTTGTTGGACAGCCAGAGGTCGGCACCGCAGATCGGCTTGATCCCGGCGCCCATGGCATTTTTGTAGAACTTGACCAGGGAACACATGTTGTTCTGGTCAGTGACCGCAACGGCAGGCATGTTCATGCCCACCAGGGTTTTGACCAGCGGTTTGATCCGTACCAGGCCGTCGACCAGGGAATATTCAGTGTGCAGGCGCAGGTGAACGAATGAAGCCGGCATAGTGATCCTGTCTAGATACGTGTGAAAACAACAAGGCCCGGATTGTACCGGGCCTTGAGTAAAACATCAGCCTGCGCCTAACGCTCGGCCAGGTTTTCGCGCGCCTCATAAGCCAGGCGTACCGGGGCAAACGAGCGGCGGTGGATCGGTGTCGGGCCCAATCGGGCCAGGGCTTCCAGATGAACGGGCGTCGGGTAGCCTTTATGGCCGCCAATGCCGTAGCCCGGATAGATCAATTCGAACGCCGCCATTTCACGGTCACGACTGACCTTGGCCAGGATCGAGGCGGCGGCAATCGCCGGAACCTTGCTATCACCCTTGACCACCGCTTCGGCCGGCATCGCCAGCTTCGGGCAGCGATTACCGTCGATCATCGCCAGTTTCGGGGTAATGTGCAGCCCCTCGACGGCGCGCTGCATGGCCAGCATCGTGGCGTGCAGGATATTCAGCTCGTCGATTTCCTCGACTTCGGCCCTGGCGATATACCAACTGAGGGCCTTTTCGCAAATTTCGTCAAACAGCTTTTCCCGACGGGCCTCAGTCAGTTTCTTCGAGTCGTTGAGGCCGAGGATCGGACGATTCGGATCCAGAATCACCGCCGCCGTGACCACCGCGCCGCACAGCGGGCCACGCCCTACTTCATCGACACCGGCAACCAGTTCGTGGGTTTGGGCAACCAGGCTGAAATCCAGGCCGATTTGCGTCTTCATAGGGTTTCCTGCTGGCGGCCGATCAAGGTCAACACGGCATCTGCTGCCTGGTTCGACGCATCACGGCGCAAGGTACGGTGAATTTCGTCAAACCCACGGGTCTGCTCTTCGCCACCGTCGATCAACGGCGCAATGGTCTGGGCCAATGCTTCGGGCGTGGCCGCGTCCTGCAACAACTCCGGCACCAACAAACGCTGGGCCAGCAGGTTGGGCAAGGAGATGTAGGGACTTTTGACCATGCGCTTGAGAATCCAGTAGGTCAGCGGCGCCAGGCGATAAGCCACGACCATCGGGCGTTTATAGAGCAAGGCCTCAAGCGTGGCGGTACCGGAAGCGATCAACACCGCATCGCAGGCGGCCAGGGCCAGGTGCGAGTGACCGTCGAGCAGTGTCAACGGCAGGTCGCGCCCCACCAACAAAGCCTCGATTTGTGCGCGTCGCTGCGGGCTGGAGCACGGCAGCACAAAACGCACCCCAGGCTTCAGGGCCTGCAGGCGTTCAGCCGCATCAAAGAACAGTGCGCCCAGACGACCGACCTCACCGCCACGACTGCCGGGCATCAACGCCACCAGCGGCCCCTCGGGCAAGCCCAGCTCGGCGCGGGCTGCGGCACGATCGGCCTGCAACGGGATGGTATCGGCCAGGGTATGGCCGACAAACCTTACCGGCACGCCCTGTTCTTCATAGAACCGTGCCTCGAAAGGCAGCAGGGTCAGCATCAGGTCGCAGCCTTCACGGATCTTCAAGACACGCTTCTGTCGCCACGCCCACACGGACGGGCTGACGTAATGCACGGTCTTGATCCCGGCCTGACGCAGCTTGAGTTCGATATTGAGGGTGAAGTCCGGTGCATCGATACCGATAAAGACATCCGGTTTCTCTGCAATCAGGGTCTGGATCAGCAGTTTGCGTCGAGCGAGCAGCTCGCGCAGGCGCCCGAGCACTTCCACCAGCCCCATGACCGACAAACGCTCCATGGGAAAGTAGGAAGTCAGGCCTTCGGCCTGCATCAATGGGCCGCCGACCCCGATGAATTCCACCGATGAATGCTGCGCCTTGAGCGCGCGCATCAGGCCAGCGCCCAATATATCGCCGGAAGCTTCTCCTGCCACCAATGCAATACGCAGTGTGACCATGATCAGCGGGTGATGCCGCGAGTCGATGCCTGGATCGAATCACGGAATATGGCAACTTCAGGAAACAACGCCGCCGGCTCAGCCAGCTCTGCCAGCGCCTGGTCAACCGTCAGGCCCTGGCGATACACCACCTTGTAGGCGCGACGCAGGGCATGGATTGCATCTTCGCTGAAACCTCGGCGGCGCATGCCTTCGAAGTTCATGCTGCGGGCTTCGGCAGGATTGCCAAATACCGTGACGAACGCCGGCACATCCTTACCAATAGCAGTACCCATGCCGGAAAAGCTGTGGGCGCCGATATGGCAATACTGATGCACCAGGGTGAAACCGGACAGGATCGCCCAGTCGTCAACGTGTACATGGCCGGCCAATGCAGTGTTGTTGACCAGGATGCAGTGGTTGCCAATCACACTGTCATGGCCGATGTGCGCATAGGCCATCACCAGATTGTGATCGCCCAGGGTGGTTTCTGCCCGGTCCTGCACAGTGCCACGGTGAATGGTCACGCCTTCACGAATGATGTTGTGATCACCGATTACCAGGCGGGTTTCTTCACCCTTGTACTTCATGTCCGGCGTATCTTCGCCTACCGAGGAAAACTGGTAGATACGATTGTGTTTGCCGATGCGGGTCGGACCCTTGAGGATCACGTGCGGCCCGATGACTGTTCCCTCGCCGATTTCCACACCTGCGCCGATGATCGACCACGGGCCGACCTCAACGTCGGCGGCCAGCACGGCCGTCGGATCGATGATTGCGCGAGGGTCAATCAAACTCATAGTTTGCGTTCCGCGCAGATGATTTCGGCGGAGCACACAGGTTTGCCGTCAACCGACGCCTGGCACTCGAATTTCCAGATCTGGCGCTTGCAGCTCACGAACTTGGCTTCCAGGATCAACTGGTCACCCGGGGTAACCGGGTTGCGGAAACGCAGTTTGTCGGAGCCCACGAAATAGTAAAGCGTGCCATCGGCAGGCTTCAGGTCGAGCATTTTAAAACCCAGGATACCAGCAGCCTGCGCCATTGCTTCGATGATCAACACGCCCGGCATGATCGGATGCGCCGGGAAGTGGCCATTGAAGAAGGGTTCGTTGATGCTGACATTCTTGTAGGCACGAATGCGCTTTTCCTCAACATTGAGCTCCACTACACGGTCCACCAGCAGGAACGGGTAACGGTGAGGCAGGTATTCGCGAATCTCGTTGATGTCCATCATTTCGGGGGGAAGCCTGTAATAAAGATTGGGAGCGCGCGGACTAAGGCACGCCCCTCTAGCAAATCAAGAAGGCAGTCTAGCTGCTGTGCACACTTGATATGGAAATGGTATCAGCCATCTGATGAAACATTACTGCCAGGGGTCACGTCCCCAACACGCTTTTCCAGATGTTTCAGGCGCCGCGCCATGTCGTCGAGCTGCCTTAAACGGGCCGCGCTCTTGCGCCACTCGGCCGCGGGTTGCATCGCCGTGCCGGAAGAATAGGCCCCAGGCTCGGTAATCGAATGGGTCACCATGGTCATGCCGGTAATGAAAACGTTGTCACACACATCGATATGGCCCACCAGACCGACACCGCCGGCCAGCATGCAGTGCTTGCCGATCTTGGTGCTGCCGGAAATGCCGACGCACGCAGCCATAGCCGTATGATCGCCAATCTGTACGTTGTGGGCGATCTGGATCTGGTTGTCGAGCTTCACACCATTGCCAATCACGGTATCGGCCAAAGCCCCGCGATCGACAGCAGTGTTGACGCCAATCTCCACATCATCACCAATCAGCACACCGCCAACCTGGGCAATCTTCTGCCAGATGCCCTTCTCATTGGCGAAGCCGAAGCCTTCGCCGCCGATCACGGCACCGGACTGAATCACCACACGCTGCCCGATACGCACATCGTGGTAGAGGGTCACGCGTGGTGCGAGCCAACCGCCTGCACCGATTTCACTGCGCGCACCGATAAAGCAATGAGCCCCTACCGCTACACCGGCGCCAATGCGCGCACCACTCTCGATCACCGCAAAAGCACCGATGCTCGCCGCAGGATCTACCTGTGCGTCATCGGCAATGACCGCAGAAGGATGTATGCCTGGAGCGGCCTTGGGTTTCGGGTCAAACAGGTGGGACACCCGCGCGTAAGCCGCATAAGGATCTGCCACCACCAGCGCATCCCCGGCAAATGTCTCGGCGTCAGCGGCCTTCAGCAATACTGCTGCGGCCTGGCTGTCGCCCAGGTATTTACGGTATTGGGGGTTTGCAAGGAAGCTCAACTGAGCTGGGCCAGCCTCCTGCAAGGTGGCTAGCCCAGTGATTTCTTTCTCCTTGGAGCCACGTAAGGTGGCCCCCAGGAACTCGGCCAACTCGCCAAGTTTGATAGTCGCGGTCATGGTTTACTTCAGCTGGTTCATGCGCTCGATCACCTGGCGGGTGATGTCGTATTGAGGCTTGACGTCGATCACGGCGCCACGCTCGAAGACCAGGTCAAAGGCACCTTTCTTGATGACTTCTTCCACAGCGCTGTCGAGTTTTGGCTTCAGTTGCTTGAGCATTTCACGGTCAGCAACAGCCTTGGCCTCGTTCAGCTCCTTGGACTGGAACTGATAGTCACGGGCCTTTTGCTTGAATTCAAGCTCCAGACGCTCGCGCTCGCCTTGCTGCATTTTATCGCCACCGGCGACCAGACGATCCTGAATACCCTTGGCACTGCTTTCCAGTGTCTTGAGCTTGGTCAGTTGTGGGCCGAATTTTTTCTCGGCATCCACGGCGTACTTCTTGGCCGCGTCGGATTCCAGCAGGGCCATCTGATAGTTCAGGACGGCGATTTTCATTTCGGCAAACGCCGGGGTTGCGACCAGCACGGTTGCCAGAAGAACCAATTGAGTCAACTTACGCACGATGCACTCCTACAGAATCCGTTGTCGTTATCTTGGGTCGGACGCTTAGAACGTCTGGCCGAGGGAAAATTGGAAAATCTGGGTTTCAGCGTTATCCGGTTTCTTGATCGGCATCGCCAAGGCGAAGCTCAATGGACCCAGGGCAGTAATCCAGGTCACACCTACACCCACGGAACTGGCCAGGTTACTCAGGCTGACATCGTTGCACTGAGTGTTGGACTTGATACCCGATGGGTTCCGGACCTGCTCGCACTTGGAGTCGAATACGTTACCCACATCCCAGAAGACCGAAGTACGCAGGGAACGCTGATCCTTGACGAATGGCAGCGGGAACAGAATTTCCGCACCACCTTGAATCAATACGTTACCACCGAACGGCAGCGGGTCGTTGTCGGAGTCAGCTACGGTGCCGGTATTACCGGTAATGCCAACACCACGGCTCGGCGTACCACGAGGGCCCAGGGTGCTGTCCTTGAAACCACGTACCGAGTTGAAGCCACCCGCGTAGTAGTTCTCGTAGAACGGCAGGCCATCAGTCGAACCGTAGCCATCACCATAGCCCAACTCCGTGTGCAGGCGCATGGTGTAGTTATCGCTCAACGGCGTGAACAACTGGCCACGGTAGTCGAGCTTGAAGAACGACAGGTCGCTACCTGGGGTGGTGGCTTCCAGGGTCAGGCTCTGGGAGTGACCACGGGTGGCCAGCACGCCTTTGTTCAGGGTGGACTCGGACCAACCGGCCGAGGCCTTGAAGTTGAGGAACTTGTCACCTTCACGGCGGGTGAAGTCGAAGATCTCGTCCACGGTGTAGACACCGGTCTTGATTTCATCCTGCTGCGCGGTCAGGCCGAAGGTCAGACGCGAGGTCTCACTGATCGGGTAGCCCACGTTGACACCGGCACCCAGGCTGTCGATCGCATAGCTTGCAACGTCGACGTCGAGGTCTTTGTAGTCGGTGGTGCGATAGAAGGCGTTGTAGCCCAGGCTCACGCCATCAGCAGTCCAGTAGGGGTCCACATAACCGAAGTTGTAGCGGCTCTGGTATTCGCTGCGGGTCAGGCCGATGGAAACCTTGTTACCGGTACCCAGGAAGTTGTTCTGGGTAATCGAGCCACCGAGGATCAGGCCGGCACTCTGTGCAAAACCGACGCTGGCGGTGATCGAACCGGACGCTTGCTCTTCCACGGCGTAGTTCACGTCAACCTGGTCATCCACACCCGGTACAGCCGGGGTCTCGACGTTGACTTCCTTGAAGAAGCCCAGACGCTCAAGACGGGTCTTGGACTGGTCGATCAGGTAGGTCGAAGCCCAGCCACCTTCCATCTGGCGCATTTCACGACGCAGCACTTCGTCCTCGGACTTGGTGTTGCCACGGAAGTTGATGCGGTTGACGTAGGCACGCTTGCCCGGATCGACGACAAAGGTGATGTCCACGGTATGGTCATCATCATGGGAGGTCGGCACGCCGTTGACGTTGGCGAAGGTATAGCCTTCGTTGCCCAGGCGACGGGTGATCAGTTCGGAGGTGGTGGTCATCAGCTTGCGCGAGAACACCTGGTCCTTCTCGACCAGCAGCAGGGACTTGACCTGGTCTTCAGGCACTTTCAGGTCGCCGCTGAGCTTCACGTCACGTACGCGGTACTTCTCGCCTTCGTTGACGTTGACGGTGATGTAGACGTGTTTCTTGTCCGGCGTGATGGACACCTGGGTCGAAGCGATATCCATGTTGATATAGCCACGGTCCAGGTAGTAGGAGCGCAGACGCTCCAGGTCACCGGAGAGTTTTTCACGAGCGTACTTGTCGTCGTTCTTGAAGAACGACAGCCAGTTGGTGGTCTTGAGTTCGAACAGGTCGATCAGGTCTTCGTCGGCGAACTTGGTGTTGCCCACCACGTTGATGTGCTGGATCGCCGCCACGGTGCCTTCGTTGATGTTGACCTTCAGGCCGACACGGTTGCGCGGCTGCGGTACCACTTCGGTTTCCACGGAAGCGGAGTAACGGCCCTGGGCAACATACTGACGTTGCAGCTCGTTACGTACGCCTTCGAGGGTGGCACGCTGGAAGATCTCGCCTTCGGCCAGGCCGGATTGCTTGAGACCCTTCATCAAGTCTTCAGTGGAGATCGCCTTGTTGCCTTCGATCTCGATACTGGCGACAGAAGGCCGCTCCACGACAGTGATGACCAGGACGTTGCCTTCACGACCCAGTTGGATATCTTGAAAGAAGCCGGTTTTGAACAGCGCACGAGTGGATTCCACCAGGCGACGGTCGTCAGCCTGTTCCCCAACGTTCAACGGCAAGGCGCCAAACACGCTACCCGCGGAAACCCGCTGGAGGCCGTTGACGCGAATATCGGAGATGGTGAAGGACTCGGCGTGAACTTCGGCGATCATCAATACGGTGAGAACCGCAGTTAGCAGCAGACGTTTCATGAAGTCCTTTCTTATTCCAACTGGCAATAAACAAACTGCCGCAAAATGCGGCAGATTCGCAATTCAGCGAAGCGTTACAGTCGTCCCAGATCGTTGACCAAGGCTAACAACATCACCCCGACCACCAAACTGATACCGATCTGTATCCCCCAACCCTGCACCCGATCCGACAAGGGGCGACCACGCACCCACTCGACGAGATAAAACAACAGATGCCCCCCATCCAATACTGGAATGGGCAACAAATTCAGAACCCCAAGGCTAATACTCAGATAAGCCAGGAAATTCAGGAAATCAGCAACACCCGACTGGGCAGAAGCGCCCGCCACTTTAGCAATGGTTATCGGTCCACTCAAGTTTTTTACCGAGAGCTCGCCGAACAACATTTTCTTCAGGGAATCGAGGGTCAGCACACTCATGGTCCAAGTGCGTCGCGCGCCCTCGCCAATGGCTGCCAACGGCCCGAAACTGACCTCCCTCACCATCGATGGCGGCCATTCGACACCTTTGACCCCGGCGCCCAGATACCCGCCGGCCGCCTTGGCCTCCCCACGCACCGCAAGCGTGACAGGGACGTCGATTTGAGCACCATCGCGCTCAACTTTCAGCACAATTTTCGTATCAGGACGTACACGAACCAGATCGACCACTTGCTGCCAGTCACCCAGTGCCTGGCCATCCAGGGCCAGCAAGCGGTCGCCGGTCTTCAGGCCGGCAGCCTGGGCTGGGCCCTTGGGATCGAGTTCTGCCAATACTGGCGGCAGTGCCGGGCGCCACGGACGAATGCCCAGGGACTTGATCGGATCAGGCTCGTCGGCGCCCTTGAGCCACTTGTCCAGCACCAGTTCACGCGGTGTCTCGGCTGTCGAGTCCTGCTCGCGCACCACCAGTTGCACCGTGCCGCTTTCGCCCAGGCGCCGGACCAATTGCAGATTGACCGCGCCCCAACCCGTGGTCGGCTCACCATCAATGGCAACGATTTCCTGGCCGGCGCTCAATCCGGCCTTGGCGGCAATACTGCCCGCCTCGACCGCACCGATGACCGGGCGCACCTGCTGGCTGCCCAGCATGGCCAGGACCCAGAAGAACACCATGGCCAGCAGGAAGTTGGCGATCGGACCAGCCGCCACGATGGCGATACGCTGACGGACGGTCTTGCGGTTAAAGGATTGATCCAGTTGATCAGCCGGCACTTCGCCTTCGCGCTCGTCGAGCATCTTGACGTAGCCGCCCAGGGGAATGGCTGCAATCACGAATTCGGTGCCGCGCCGGTCATGCCAGCGCAGCAGCGGCATACCAAAGCCCACGGAGAAGCGCAGGACCTTGACGCCACAACGGCGCGCCACCCAGAAATGACCAAATTCGTGGAAAGTGACCAGCACACCCAGAGCAACCAGGGTGCCGACAATCATATAGAGCGCACTCATCTAATCTCTCCGCATTCCAATCCAGCGCCTGGCGACTAACCCGCGTGACGCTTCAACCATTGCTCGGCCAAGACCCGGGCCTTGGCATCCGCCTCGAACACGGCGCCCAAATCATTCACGGCAACCACGGGCTCCAGGCTCAAAATTTCCTCGATGATACGCGCGATCTGTGGAAAACGGATGCGTCGATCCAGAAACGCGGCAACCGCCACCTCATTTGCCGCGTTAAGCATCGCCGGCGCGCTGTTGCCCGCCTCTGCTGCCTCACGCGCCAGGCGCAGGCAAGGGAAGCGCTGCTCATCCGGCGCTTCGAAATCCAGACGCGCAATGGCAAACAGGTCCAGGGGCGCAACACCGGAGTCGATACGCTCGGGCCAGGCCAGGGCATTGGCGATAGGCGTGCGCATGTCGGGGTTGCCCAACTGGGCCAGAACCGAACCGTCCACATAATCGACCAGGGAATGAATCACGCTTTGCGGATGAATCACCACCTCGACCTGTTCAGCCCGGGCATCGAACAACCAGCAGGCCTCGATCAGCTCCAGGCCCTTGTTCATCATGCTCGCCGAATCCACCGAAATCTTGCGCCCCATCGACCAATTGGGATGAGCACAAGCCTGATCCGGAGAAACGTGCTCCAGTTCAGCCAACGGTGTCTGACGGAACGGGCCGCCGGAGGCGGTCAGCAGGATGCGGCGCACGCCCACCTGGCTCAGGCCGCGGGCGAAATCGCCAGGCATGCATTGAAAAATCGCGTTGTGCTCGCTGTCCAGCGGCAACAGCACGGCACCGCTCTTGCGCACGGCTTGCATAAACAGCGCGCCGGACATGACCAGCGCTTCTTTATTGGCCAACAGGATCTTCTTGCCAGCATCGACCGCCGCAAGGGTTGGACGCAAGCCGGCGGCGCCGACAATGGCCGCGACCACGGTATCCACTTCAGAAGCGGCAGACACCTGGCACAAGCCCTCCTCGCCGACCAGCACCTGGGTCGACAACCCTGCTGCCCGCAGATCATCCTGCAAGCCACGAGCAGCAACGGCATCCGGTACCACTGCGAACTGCGGCACATGCCGAACGCACAGCGCCAACAGCTCGCTCAAGCGACTGAAGCCGGTCAGGGCAAACACCTGATAGCGCTCAGGGTGACGGGCAATCACATCCAGCGTGCTCAACCCGACCGAGCCAGTGGCCCCCAGCACGGTAACCTGCTGCAAGCGGCTCACGAGGTAGCCATCCACAACAGCACGGCAAAGACCGGGATCGCCGCCGTCAGGCTGTCGATGCGATCCAGCACACCGCCATGCCCGGGCAGCAAATTACTGCTGTCTTTGATACCTGCCTGGCGCTTGAACATGCTTTCGGTGAGGTCGCCGACCACCGAGATCAGCACCACCACTGCCGCCGCAATCAGCGCCAGAAGTATCTGTTTGACGCTCCAATCACGTACGACGCCGACAACAGCGGTAATCACCAGTGTCAGCACCAGACCGCCGTACACCCCTTCCCAGCTCTTGCCGGGACTGACTGCCGGGGCCAGCTTGCGCTTGCCAAAGGCACGGCCGGAGAAGTACGCGCCAATATCCGCGCCCCAGACCAACACCATCACCGCCATGATCAACCAGTTACCCAGGGCCATGTGCTTGATATAGACCAGTCCCTGCCAGGCCGGCAGTAGAATCAGCAGACCGATCACCAGCTTGCAGGCGACGCTGGACCACTGGCCACTGGTACGCGGGTAGGTCAACACCAGGAACGTCGCCAACGCCCACCACAGTACCGCAGCCCCCAGCACCCAAGGGGCGACATCCGGCAGGATATACATCAGGAACAGCAACAGCGCGACAATGGCGGCGTACACCACACGCGGCAATTGCTCGGCAAACCCTGCCAGGCGTGCCCATTCCCAGGCGCCCAAGGTCACGACCAGGCCGATGAACAATGCAAAGCCTGCACCTTCGAGCAGGAAAAACCCGCACAGGGCGATTGGCAACAGGATCAGTGCCGTGATGATTCGTTGTTTAAGCATTAAACCCGGGCTCCAGCTTCGATCTGCTCGCTCGTTTTACCGAAGCGACGCTGACGGGAAGCGAAATCGGCCAGCGCATTGCGCATGGCATCGTGTTTGAAGTCCGGCCAGAACAGGTCGGAGAAGTACAGCTCGGTATAGGCCAACTGCCACAACAGGAAGTTGCTGATGCGGTGTTCGCCACCGGTACGGATGCACAGGTCCGGCAACGGCAGGTCGCCGGTCACCAGGCAGGTTTGCAACAACTCGGGCGTGATGTCTTCCGGGCGCAGATGGCCGGCCTGCACTTCACGCGCCAGGCGCTGTGCAGCCTGGGCGATATCCCATTGGCCACCATAATTGGCGGCGATTTGCAGGACGAAGCGGTTGCTGCCAGCCGTGATTGCCTCGGCTTCACGCATGGCCGCCTGCAGTTCCGGATGGAACCGCGAGCGGTCGCCGATGATGCGCAGGCTGATGTTGTTGTCGTTCAGGCGCTTGGCCTCGCGACGCAAAGCCTTGAAGAACAGGTCCATCAAGGCGCTGACTTCGTCGGCCGGCCGCTGCCAGTTTTCACTGGAGAAGGCAAACAAGGTCAAGACCTCGACCTTGGCCTCGGCACACACCTCGATCACGGCCCGTACCGCATCGACACCCGCTTTATGCCCGGCAACACCTGGCATAAAGCGTTTCTTCGCCCAGCGATTATTCCCATCCATGATGATCGCGACATGGCGCGGCACCACAGAGGGTACAGTCTGCTTGGTCTTTTCCATGAAGGCGTCCTGACCCCTTATACGGCCATCAGGTCCTTTTCTTTCTCTTCCGTGGCCTTGGTGATCTGGGCCTCGGCGTCCTTGGTCAGCTTGTCGATATCGGCGACGGCACGGCGCTCTTCGTCTTCGCTGATTTCCTTGTCCTTGACCAGCTTCTTCAGGTCACCCAGGGCATCACGACGGATGTTGCGCACGGCAACACGGGCATCTTCAGCCGCGCTGCGCGCCTGCTTGGTGAAGCCCTTGCGGGTTTCTTCAGTCAGGGCAGGCATGGAGATCAGCAGCAACTCACCCAGGTTGGTTGGGTTGAGGTTCAGGCCAGCGCTCTGGATCGCCTTGTCGACAGCGGCCAGCATGTTGCGCTCGAACGCCACGACCTGCAGGGTCCGGGAGTCCTTGACGGTAACGTTGGCAACGCCGCTCAGCGGGGTATCGGAGCCGTAGTAAGGCACCATCACGCTACCCAGGATGCTTGGGTGGGCCTTGCCGGTACGAATCTGGCCAAATGCGTGGGCCAGAGACTCCAGGGATTTTTGCATACGCGCCTGGGCGTCTTTCTTGATTTCGTTGATCATTGTTCGCCTTCCTCGATCAGAGTCCCTTCTGCGCCGCCGTGTACGATATTCAGCAGGGCGCCGGGCTTGTTCATGTTAAATACGCGCAGCGGCATCTTGTGGTCGCGGCACAGGCAGATTGCCGTCAGATCCATCACGCCCAGCTTGCGATCCAGCACTTCATCATAAGTCAGATGATCGAACTTCTCGGCATGCGGGTCCTTGAATGGATCAGCGGTGTAGACACCATCAACCTTGGTGGCCTTGAGCACTACGTCGGCATCGATTTCGATGGCGCGCAGGCAGGCAGCAGAGTCGGTGGTAAAGAACGGATTGCCGGTGCCGGCAGCAAAGATCACCACCTCTTTGGCGTTCAGGTGGCGCATGGCTTTGCGACGATCGTAATGATCGGTCACACCAACCATGGAAATGGCCGACATCACGATGGCCGAGATATTGGCACGCTCCAGGGCGTCGCGCATGGCCAGGGCGTTCATCACAGTGGCCAGCATGCCCATGTGGTCGCCGGTGACCCGATCCATGCCAGCAGCACTGAGCGCTGCGCCACGGAACAGGTTGCCCCCCCCAATCACCAGGCCGACCTGGACACCGATGCCGACCAGTTGGCCGACTTCCAGTGCCATGCGGTCAAGCACCTTGGGATCGATCCCGAACTCTTCCGAGCCCATCAGGGCCTCGCCGCTAAGCTTGAGTAGAATGCGTTTATAGCGAGCCTGATAACCACTGCCCTGCTGAGCCATTGCGAATCTCTCCTGCGGCGTATTTTTAAAAAATTCTTGGCGAGCCGTTTACGGCTTGCGTTCACTCTAGCTGGACGCTGTCACAGCGCCATCGGAACACGGCTTTGTAAGCCAGTTCCAAAGGGAAGCCAAATAAAATTGAACATCCCATTTGAAAAGAGGCTGCGCGCGTGAGCGGGCAGCCTCTCTTGGGCGACAGTTGAAAACTGTCTTACTGCTTGGCGGCAGCCAGCTGGGCAGCAACTTCTTCAGCGAAGTTGTCGACCGGCTTCTCGATGCCGTCGCCTACTTTGAAGTAGGTGAAGGAAACGATTTCAGCACCGGCTTTCTTGGCCAGTTCGCCAACCTTGATTTCAGGGTTCTTGACGAACGCCTGCTCAACCAGGCTTGCTTCAGCCAGGAACTTGCTGATACGGCCTTTGACCATGTTCTCAACAATGTTTTCTGGCTTGCCTTTGATTTTTTCTTCGTTCAGCTGCAGGAACACAGCTTTTTCGCGCTCGATCGCTTCGGCAGAAACTTCCGAAGGCAGCAGGAACTCAGGGTTGCTGGCCGCTACGTGCATAGCGATGTCTTTGGCCAGCTCAACGTTGCCGCCCTTGAGGACAACTGCAACACCGATCTTGTTACCGTGCAGGTAACCACCAACAACATCACCTTCAACACGTACCAGGCGACGGATGTTGACGTTTTCGCCAACCTTGCCGACCAGTACCAGGCGATCGGCTTCTTGAGCGGCGATCAGCGGAGCGGCGTCAGTCAGTTTGTCGGCGAACGCTTTTTCAACGCTAGCAGCAACAAATGCCTTGAAGTCGTCCTGCAGGGCCAGGAAGTCGGTCTGCGAGTTCACTTCCAGCAGAACGGCGGACTTGCCGTCTTCTTTCAGAGCGATAGCGCCTTCAGCAGCGACGTTGCCTGCTTTCTTGGCAGCCTTGATCGCGCCCGAAGCACGCATGTCATCAATGGCTTTTTCGATGTCGCCGTCAGCCTTTTCCAGGGCTTTCTTGCAATCCATCATGCCTTCGCCAGTACGCTCACGCAGTTCTTTAACCAACGCTGCAGTAATTGCTGCCATTTTCAAATTCCTCTTGGATAGGTTTTCAACCATTCCACCCGACTTGTACGGGCGTTCAATTCTTCCCGAACCACCCTTGTTAACCGCTGCACGTTACAGATGCTGTAGCTGTGCCGCTCACAAATGGTTTTCGAGGTGGCAAAAAGGGGGCCAAGCCCCCTTTTTGCTTACTGAGTCAACGCCAGGGCGTCAATTACTCAGCTGCAGCGACCGGTGCTTCTTCAGCAGCGAACTCTACGGTGCCGCCGCCAACATTGTTGCGGCCACGGATTACAGCGTCAGCCATCGAACCCATGTACAGCTGGATAGCGCGGATTGCGTCATCGTTGCCTGGGATGATGTAGTCAACGCCTTCCGGGCTGCTGTTGGTATCGACTACGCCGATAACCGGGATGCCCAGCTTGTTGGCTTCGGTGATCGCGATGCGCTCGTGATCAACGTCGATAACGAACAGTGCGTCAGGCAGACCGCCCATGTCCTTGATACCACCCAGGGAACGATCGAGCTTTTCCAGGTCACGGGAGCGCATCAGCGCTTCTTTCTTGGTCAGCTTGGCGAAAGTACCGTCTTCGGCTTGCACTTCAAGGTCACGCAGACGCTTGATGGAAGCACGGATGGTTTTGAAGTTGGTCAGCATGCCGCCCAACCAGCGGTGATCGACGTACGGCGAACCGCAACGTGCTGCTTCTTCAGCAACGATCTTGCCAGCGGAACGCTTGGTGCCGACGAACAGAATCTTGTTTTTGCCCTGGGCCAGGCGCTCTACGAAAGTCAGAGCTTCGTTGAACATTGGCAGGGTTTTTTCAAGGTTGATAATGTGGATCTTGTTACGCGCGCCGAAAATGTACTTACCCATTTTCGGGTTCCAGTAACGGGTCTGGTGACCGAAGTGCACACCGGCCTTCAGCATATCGCGCATGTTGACTTGGGACATGATAGTTCCTTAATAAGTCGGGTTTGGCCTCCACGTATCCCAATGACCAACCAGCGGCATCAAGGCCTCCGGCACCCAGGTCATCGTGTCGACACGTGTGTGGATTTAAGCTTTGCGGGGTATCCCCGGAAAGCGGCGCATTTTATACCACAGCAACGACAAAAACGAAACCCGCAATCGCACTTACCTCCCGTCGTCGCCACCCAAGCCATTGAATCGGGTGAAAATACCCACACCTAATAGAGAGAAGCGATAGCCAGACACTCATGGTTTGCACCTTGCGTCTGTTAGAATCGCGTTTTTTGGGCTTGTGCGAACGTTGCACCTTTTTGTCGCACGCCCGTAAACCGTACTGATTTCAGCGCGTCGCGCTAGAGAGAGCCTGTATGACCGTTACCCTGAAAACCGCCGAAGATATCGCAGGCATGCGCGTTGCCGGCAAACTGGCTGCCGACGTTCTGGAAATGATTGCCGAACATGTCAAACCCGGCGTGACCACCGAAGCCCTGGACCGCATCTGCCACGACTATATTGTTGACGTGCAGAAAGCCATCCCTGCGCCACTGAACTACAAAGGCTTCCCCAAGTCGATCTGCACCTCGATCAACCACGTGGTCTGCCACGGGATCCCAGGCGACAAGCCGCTGAAAGACGGCGACACCCTGAACATCGACGTCACCGTGATCAAGGACGGCTACCACGGCGATACCAGCCGCATGTTCCACGTCGGCAACGTGCCGGTATGGGCCGAACGCCTGTCCCAGGTCACCCAGGAATGCATGTACAAGGCCATTGAACTGGTCAAGCCGGGCTGCCGCCTGGGCGATATCGGTGAAGTGATCCAGAAACACGCCGAAAAGAACGGTTTCTCGGTCGTCCGCGAATTCTGCGGCCACGGCATCGGCAAAGTGTTCCACGAAGAGCCACAGATCCTGCACTACGGCCGTGCTGGCACCGGTATGGAGCTCAAGGCAGGCATGACCTTCACCATTGAGCCGATGATCAACCAGGGCAAGGCCGACACCAAGGTACTGGGCGACGGCTGGACCGCCATCACCAAGGACCGCAAGCTCTCGGCACAGTGGGAACACACCCTGCTGGTCACCGAGACCGGCTACGAGATCTTCACCCTGCGCGCCGATGACACGATTCCCCGCGTTTCGGCCTGATGCTTGCAGCGGGCTTTCCAGATAGCAACGCTGTGACCTCCAGATAGATAGAAAGGAAAGCCGATCGATGCCCCAGGTGGATCCCGAACTCTTCGACCGTGGCCAGTTCCAGGCGGAACTGGCACTGAAGGCAAGCCCGATTGCCGCCTTCAAGAAGGCCATCCGCCAGGCCCGCGAGGTGCTCGACGAGCGCTTTCGCAGCGGTCGGGACATCCGCCGGCTGATCGAGGATCGCGCCTGGTTCGTCGATAACATCCTGCAAAAGGCCTGGGAGCAGTTCGACTGGAGCGAGGACGCCGATATTGCCCTGGTGGCCGTCGGCGGCTATGGCCGGGGCGAACTGCACCCCTACTCCGATATCGACCTGCTGATCCTGCTGGACAGTGCCGACCACGAGATCTTTCGCGATTCCATCGAGCGTTTTCTGACGCTGTTGTGGGATATCGGCCTGGAAGTCGGTCAGAGCGTTCGCTCAGTGGATGAATGCGCCGAAGAAGCCCGCGCCGACCTGACGGTGGTCACCAACCTGATGGAAAGCCGCACCATCTGCGGCCCCGAGCGCCTGCGCCAGCGCATGCTGGAAGTCACCAGTACCGCGCATATGTGGCCGAGCAAGGAGTTCTTCCTGGCCAAGCGCGCCGAGCAGAAAGCCCGGCATCACAAGTACAACGACACCGAGTACAACCTGGAACCCAACGTCAAGGGCTCGCCTGGCGGACTGCGGGACATCCAGACAATTTTGTGGGTCGCCCGTCGTCAGTACGGCACCCTGAACCTGCGGGCCCTGGCCGGCGAAGGCTTTTTGGTAGAGAGCGAAAACGCCCTGCTGGCCTCGTCCCAGGAGTTCCTGTGGAAAGTGCGTTATGCCCTGCATATGCTGGCCGGACGCTCCGAAGATCGCTTGCTGTTCGACCACCAGCGTTCCATCGCCGCCCTGCTGGGCTTCGAGGGCGAGGACGCGAAGACCAGCATCGAAAGCTTCATGCAGCAGTACTACCGGGTGGTCATGAGCATCGCCCAGCTCAGCGACCTGATCATCCAGCACTTTGAAGAAGTGATCCTGGCCCCCGAAGACGAAGCGCCACCGCAACCGATCAACGCACGCTTCCAACTGCACGACGGCTATATCGAGGCGCGCAACGACTACGTGTTCAAGCGTACGCCATTTGCCATGCTGGAAATCTTCGTGTTGATGGCCCAGCAGCCGGAAATCAAGGGCGTGCGCGCCGACACCATTCGTTTGCTGCGGGAAAACCGTCATCTGATCGATGACGAGTTCCGCCACGACATCCGCAATACCAGCCTGTTTATCGAACTGTTCAAGTGCAAGATCGGCATCCACCGCAACCTGCGCCGGATGAACCGCTACGGCATCCTTGGGCGCTACCTGCCGGAGTTCGGCTTTATCGTCGGGCAGATGCAACACGACCTGTTCCACATCTATACGGTCGACGCCCACACCCTGAACCTGATCAAGCACCTGCGTAAGCTGCAATACACCCAAGTGTCAGAGAAATTCCCGCTAGCCAGCAAGTTGATGGCCAAGCTGCCCAAGCCTGAGCTGATCTACCTGGCCGGCCTGTACCACGATATCGGCAAGGGCCGGCATGGCGACCACTCGGAAATCGGCGCAGTGGACGCCGAAGCCTTCTGCCAGCGCCACCAACTGCCGCAGTGGGACAGCCGCCTGATCGTGTGGCTGGTGCAGAACCACCTGGTGATGTCCACCACCGCCCAGCGCAAGGACTTGTCCGACCCGCAGGTCATCCACGACTTTGCACAGATCGTCGGCGACGAAACCCGCCTCGACTACCTGTACGTGCTGACCGTCTCCGACATCAATGCCACCAACCCGACCCTTTGGAACTCATGGCGCGCCAGCCTGTTGCGCCAGCTTTATACCGAGACCAAGCGCGCGCTGCGCCGGGGCCTGGAAAACCCGGTGGATCGCGAAGAGCAGATCCGCCGCACCCAGAGCGCGGCCCTGGATATCCTGGTACGCGGCGGCAATGACCCGGATGATGTCGAACAGCTCTGGTCCCAACTGGGCGATGACTATTTCCTGCGTCACACCGCAGGTGACGTGGCCTGGCATACCGATGCCATCCTCCAGCAACCGGCCGACGGCGGCCCGCTGGTGTTGATCAAGGAAACCACTCAGCGCGAATTCGAAGGCGGTACGCAGATATTCATCTATGCCCCGGACCAGCATGACTTCTTCGCCGTGACCGTGGCCGCAATGGACCAGCTCAACCTGAACATTCATGACGCACGGGTCATTACCTCCAGCAGCCAGTTCACCCTCGACACCTATATCGTGCTCGACACCGAAGGCGAGTCCATCGGCGACAACCCCGAGCGCGTGAAAAAGATCCGCGAAGGCCTGACCGAAGCCCTGCGCAACCCCGACGACTACCCGACTATCATCCAACGTCGGGTACCGCGCCAGCTCAAGCACTTCGCCTTTGCGCCACAGGTGACAATCCACAACGACGCCCAGCGCCCCGTGACGGTACTGGAACTCAGCGCACCGGATCGCCCTGGCCTGCTGGCACGGATCGGCGGGATTTTCCTGGAGTTCGACCTGTCGCTGCAGAACGCCAAGATTGCCACCCTGGGCGAGCGGGTCGAAGACGTGTTCTTTATTACCGACGCCGACAACCAACCCCTGTCCGACCCTGAATTGTGCCGCCGCTTGCAGGACGCCATCGTCGCGCAATTGAGCGTGAACCAGGAGCCCGGAGTCGAGCTGACGCGCCTGACCCTATGAACACCCGGCCAGTCCAGTGGAACCTGGCTTATGTGGGAGCAGGCTTGCTCGCGAATGCGGTGATTCAGTCAATGAAGCATCGACTGACACTCTGCTTTCGCGAGCAAGCCCGCTCCCACATTTGAATGGCTTTGCCTGGCAAGCCGCATGCTTTCAACCGAATTGAACGAGATTTGCGATGAACAACGCCCTGAACCAGCTGCAACCCTACCCGTTCGAGAAACTGCGTGCCCTGCTGGGTAGCGTCACGCCGAACCCGGACAAGCGCCCGATTGCCCTGTCCATCGGCGAACCCAAGCACAAATCCCCGGATTTCGTTGCCCAGGCCCTGGCCACCAACCTCGACCAGATGGCGGTGTACCCGACCACCCTGGGCATTCCCGCATTGCGCGAGGCGATTGGTGCCTGGTGCGAACGACGCTTCAACGTGCCCAAGGGCTGGCTGGACCCGGCGCGCAGTATCCTGCCGGTCAATGGCACCCGTGAAGCGCTGTTCGCCTTCACTCAGACCGTGGTCAACCGCGGCGACGATGCCCTGGTGGTCAGCCCGAACCCGTTCTACCAGATCTACGAAGGCGCAGCGTTCCTCGCCGGGGCCAAGCCGCATTACCTGCCGTGCCTGGATGAGAACGGCTTCAACCCGGATTTCGATGCGGTGACGCCGGATATCTGGAAACGCTGCCAGATCCTGTTCCTGTGCTCCCCAGGCAACCCGAGCGGTGCCCTGATCCCCGTCGCAGTCCTGAAAAAACTGATCGCCCTGGCCGACCAATACGACTTCGTGATCGCCGCCGACGAGTGCTACAGCGAGCTGTACTTCGACGAACAGACTCCGCCGCCAGGTCTGCTCAGCGCCTGTGTGGAACTCGGTCGCCAGGATTTCAAGCGCTGCGTGGTGTTCCATAGCCTGTCCAAGCGCTCCAACCTGCCGGGCCTGCGTTCCGGGTTTGTGGCCGGCGATGCCGAGATCCTCAAGGCCTTCCTGCTGTACCGCACCTATCACGGCTGTGCGATGCCGGTGCAAACCCAACTGGCGAGCATTGCCGCGTGGCAGGACGAGGCCCATGTACTGGCCAACCGTGATCTGTACCGGGAAAAATTCGCGGCCGTTCTGGCGATTCTCAAGCCGGTGCTGGACGTACAGAACCCTGACGGTGGCTTCTACCTGTGGCCGAACGTCGAGGGTGACGACGCCGCATTCTGCCGCGACCTGTTCGTGGAAGAACACGTGACCGTGGTGCCGGGCTCGTACCTGTCGCGGGAAGTGGACAGTTTCAATCCAGGTGCCGGCCGAGTGCGCTTGGCACTGGTTGCGCCACTGGCCGAGTGTGTTGAAGCCGCAGAGCGAATTCGCAACTTCATCCAGCGTCGTCGTTGATCACCAGGGCCGCTCCCGTGCGGGAGCGGCCAACATCTGCACACCTTTGAGTTGGAACACAAAGGCTTGAAGCCCCCACCAATGGCTAACTGTTTTCAGCTGCTTGGTGCACGCTCATGACATTTACCATCTCGCCCGCCACGCCCTCCCAACAACCTCTCGGCGAACAATCGCAACTCACCGAGCCCCCTCTCACCAGAAACAAGCGCGGTGTCGCCAGCCCGGACAAAACCTGGCCGCAACATTCAGTGCTGAAGATCTCTTTGCTGAACATGACCGCAGAACAGAAGCAGGTCACCAAAGAGAACATCAACAAATGGGCGCCACACACCAACCTGTTCTTCAAGTTCACCGACAAGCCCGACGGTGATATACGCATCACTGCCAACAATAAAACCAAAGCTGCATGGTCACGGATCGGTACCGATGCGCAGCGCACACCCGCTCCAGAACCGACCATGAGCATTGGTTTTGACAGGCCGCCAGCCTCGGTGGCTACCACGATACAGCATGAGTTCGGCCACGCCCTGGGCTTGAAGCATGAGCACCAACACCCTGACCGCACGCTGGAACTCAATAAAGCGCAGATTTACAAAAAGTATAAGTCACTAGAAAAAGAACGATACGAGGCTAATCACGACATCATCAGGCCGTTCCCACGCCGCGAGGTCAAGCTCTCCACCTACGACCAAAACTCCATCATGCATTACGGTTTTTCCGAGTCATTAGTCAACGACGCAAAAGCGATTTCCAAGCCCACACAACTGTCCGAGAGCGATAAAAACTTTATCCAGTCACTTTATCCCGCAGATAACTCATTGCTGGGCAAGCTGCTCAATACCACCATCAGGAAACTGGTGAGTTCCTGACTCAATTGATATGCCCCACTTTTAACTCCCCCCGACAACCCTTCGGCGAGTAAAGAACATGAGCCTGATAACCCCACTATCTCCCAATATTCCCATCCACCACCCTGCCCGCCTCAGCGACAACACACCTCCCGAACGTGCAGCGCGAAAGAAAAGAGGCGTCGCAGACATCTCCGCACGCTGGCCGGCCGGCATTATTACAGTGGCCTTGGACTTGAAGGATAAAAAAAGCAAAGCCCTGGTAGTCGATGCACTCAAGGAGTGGGCCCATCACACGCCCGACCTGCGCTTTGAAGTCGTCGACGGGAAACAGGGGGATATTCGTGTCTCGGATGACGAGAACATAAAAGGCAACTGGTCCGACATCGGTACAGACGCATTATGGCGAGATAAAAACGAGCCCACCCTGCACCTGGACAGAACGGAAAACTCGAAGCTGTTTCGCGCAAATGCCTTGCATGAGTTCGGCCATGCCCTGGGCTTGCTGCATGAGCATCAACACCCGCAAAACACCCTGCAATGGAACAAACAAGCGGTGCATGACTATTTTGTCAGCGACGCCTACCCCGAAGAGATCGTTCAGAGACAAGTACTCGACCCCGTTTCCGGTCCCAACTTACAGATCACGCCTTACGACCCCAAGTCAGTGATGCACTATGCCTTCCCTGCACAATTGACCGAGAACGGGCATACAGGCTCTGAGAACATATCCCTTTCCAAAGGTGACCAGGAGGCGATCAGAAGGCTGTACACCCCCCAAATAACCGGGGCGAATTGAACAAGGCCGTTCGTGACTATTTCTGAGTACCCAGATTGGCCTCGCTCATATCCAGGTCTGCCAACACTTCCCGTAGCACGTCATCACCAATCTGGTGATGACGGCTCAGGCTATACAGCTCCAAGCGTTGCGCCCGCAGTGCCTTGAGGCGCAACTTGCGTTCCAGTTGGTCCATCTGCAGCGCCAGCGCCTGGGCTTCGGCCGAGTCGTTGAACACGTCAAGTTGATGGCGATACTCCGACATGATCCGCGCTTTGAGTTCGGCAGCCAATGCAGCCTGGGCAGCATCCTGGGGCTCGCTGGCTTCTTCGGCCTCCAGCGCATGAATGGCGGCCTCGGCGGTTTTTTTCCAGGCATCGCGGATCTCTCCGCGACGCTTGTCGTCCGGGCTTTTTTCAATCCCTCGCAGCAACAGCGGCAATGCAATGCAGGCCGCCACCAGTGACAGCAGAATCACCCCGGCGGCGATGAAAATCAGCAGATCGCGCTCCGGAAAAGCCTCGCCTGGCGCCAGCAGCAACGGCACCGACATCACACCGGCCAGGGTCACCGCCCCACGCACGCCGCCCACGGTCAACAGCCAGCAGGAACGCGCCGTCGGTACCAACGTCAACTCGCTTTTACCACGCAGGCGTCGCAGCAGGCCCGAGAAGCGCCAGATGCTCTGCACCCAGATAAACCGCAACACCAGCAGCACCAGGAAAATTGCGACCACATCCAGGCAGCGATAGAACAAGGTCGGCCACAGGGTTGACTCATGACTGACCACCGCCTTGATGATGTCCGGCAATTGCAGGCCCAACAGCAGGAAGATCAAACCGTTGAAGGCAAACTCCAGCAGCGACCAGACACTGCGGTTGAGCAAACGTGTGCTGGTCTGGCGGGGCAACAGGTCCAGCCAGCTTTGCATCATGCCCGCCGCGACGGCCGACAGAATCCCCGAAGCGCCCAGACGCTCCGCCAGCACATAAGCGGCAAATGGCAACAGCAACATGAACACCACGTGTGTTGCCGGGTCATCCCAGCCCCGGGCAATCATCCAGGCCCGCAGGCGACCGACCAGCCAGCTCAACGCCACGCCCACCGCCAGGCCGCCTACCGCCACCAACACAAAAGTCAGGCTGGCATCGGCCAGGGAAAACACCCCGGTCAACGCTGCCGCAAGGGCGAACTTGAACGTCACCAGGCCCGACGCATCATTCATCAAGGCCTCGCCTTGAAGCATATGCATCAGGGGCGTGGGCAAACGGTTCTGGGAAATAGCCGACACCGCCACGGCATCCGTCGGTGACAATACCGCCGCCAGGGCGAAGGCCACCGGCAAAGGGATGCTCGGCAGCAGCCAATGAATGAAGTAACCGGCACCCACCACAGTAAACAGTACCAAGCCCACCGCCAACGTCAGGATTGGCCCGCGCAGGCGCCACAGTTCGCGCTTGGGCATGCGCCAGCCATCGGAAAACAGCAGTGGCGGCAGGAACAGGAACAGAAACAACTCGGGGTCCAGGGCCACATGCAGCCCCAGGGTTGGCCAGGCCAGCAAGGCACCAGCGGCAATCTGCACCAACGGCAACGGCAGTGGGATAACACGCCCGACCAGACGCGAAACGCTGACCAGCATCAGCAGGATAAGAACGGTGTAGGCGGTTTGCATAACGCGGAGTTCCCGGACAATCGACTTACTACGACACACATCAGGCAACGGCGCGCCTTTGAAGTGCCATATTAGCCGCCTATGCTGCCGGCTGACCGTTGCACATAAGTCGCACCCGATCACGTAAGGCGTGACGAGCGGCACCGAAACCCTTCGGTCATGGCATAATCCGTGATCCTACGTTTCCATCAGCCCAAAGGGGGCAGTTCCTTGACCGATTCAAGTAAAACCTTGCACCTTTTCGGCATCAAAGCCTGCGACACCATGAAAAAGGCGCGCACCTGGCTTGATGAACACGCTGTCAACTATGAGTTTCATGACTACAAGACGGCCGGTATCGACCGCGAACACTTGACCCAATGGTGCAACGAGCACGGTTGGCAGGTGGTTTTGAACCGTGCAGGCACGACCTTTCGCAAACTCGAAGACGAACGCAAAGCCGATCTCGACCAGGCGAAAGCTATTGAACTGATGCTCGCACAACCCTCGATGATCAAGCGCCCGGTGCTCGATCTCGGTGACAGAACCCTGATTGGCTTCAAGCCAGATAGTTATTCGGCGGCCCTCAAGTAGGCCAGCCATTTCATTTTTGTAGAGGTAACAACATGTCCAATTCCCTGTTCAGCCTGGGCTTCGGCGTCGGCACCCAGAACCGCCAAGGTGCTTGGCTGGAAGTGTTTTACGCGCAACCGTTGCTCAATCCTTCGGCTGAAATCGTGGCCGCCATCGCGCCGATCCTCGGCTATAGCGAAGGCAACCAGGCCATCACTTTCACCATTGCCCAAGCCTCGCAACTGGCTGACGCCCTGAAAAATGTAGATGCCACCCAAGCCGCCCTGCTGACGCGCCTGGCCGAAAGCCACAAGCCGTTGGTCGCCACGCTGCTGGCCGAAGATGCTGCACTGACCTCTACCCCCGAGGCCTACCTCAAGCTGCATCTGCTGTCCCACCGCTTGGTCAAGCCTCACGGCCTGAGCCTGGCCGGTGTGTTCCCGCAACTGCCGAACGTGGCCTGGACCAGCCAGGGTGCGATCGACATCGGCGAACTGGCCGAGCGTCAACTGGAAGCGCGCCTGCGTGGCGAGCTGCTGGAAGTGTTCTCGGTGGACAAGTTCCCGAAAATGACCGACTACGTGGTGCCGGCTGGCGTGCGTATCGCCGATGCCGCGCGCCTGCGCCTGGGCGCTTACGTGGGTGAAGGCACCACCGTGATGCACGAAGGTTTCGTCAACTTCAACGCCGGTACCGAAGGCCCGGGCATGATCGAAGGTCGTGTATCGGCCGGCGTATTTGTCGGCAAGGGTTCGGACCTGGGCGGCGGTTGCTCCACCATGGGCACCCTGTCGGGTGGCGGCAATATCGTGATCAAGGTGGGCGAAGGCTGCCTGATCGGCGCCAACGCCGGTATCGGCATCCCGTTGGGCGATCGCAACACCGTGGAGTCCGGCCTGTACGTGACTGCCGGCACTAAAGTGGCGTTGCTCGATGAGCAGAACCAACTGGTCAAGGTGGTCAAGGCCCGCGAATTGGCCGGTCAACCAGACCTGCTGTTCCGTCGTAACTCCGAGACCGGTGCCGTGGAGTGCAAAACCCACAAGTCGGCCATCGAACTGAACGCAGCGCTGCACGCTCACAACTAAGCAGCGACTCGATGCCACCGGAACAGGCCGCGCTCGAAAACGCGGCCTGTTCATATGAGTCTTGAAACCATGCTTGTGCCCTCGCCCTGGCGCGCCGACTTCCCGGCTATCGCTACCTTGCAACGGCAAGACCAGACCTACCTGGACAACGCCGCCACCACGCAAAAACCTCAAGCCCTGCTGGACGCCCTGAACCATTACTACGCCAATGGCGCAGCCAATGTGCATCGCGCCCAGCATCTGCCGGGCGCCCATGCGACTCAAGGGTTCGAGGACAGTCGCAGCAAAGTGGCGCAATGGCTCAACGTCGGTGACAGCGGGCAGATCATCTTTACCCACGGCGCGACGTCTGCGCTGAACCTCCTGGCCTATGGCCTTGAGCCCCTTTTCAACCCGGGCGATGAGATTGTCATCAGCGCCCTGGAGCATCACGCCAACCTGCTGCCCTGGCAGCAACTGGCCAAGCGTCGCGAGCTGAAGCTGGTGGTGCTGCCCCTCGATGACGAGGGTTTGATCGACCTACAAGCCGCAGCCCAGCTTATCGGCCCGCAGACCCGCTTGCTGGCGGTGAGCCAACTGTCCAATGTACTGGGCGTCTGGCAACCCCTGCCGCAACTGTTGGCGCTGGCCAAGGCCCACGATGCACTGACCGTGGTCGATGGCGCCCAGGGCATTGTCCACGGGCGCCACGACGTGCAGGCGCTGGGCTGTGATTTCTATGTATTTTCCAGCCATAAGCTCTATGGCCCGGACGGCGTCGGCGTGCTCTACGGCCGCACCGAAGCCTTGCATTTGCTCCGCCACTGGCAGTTTGGTGGCGAGATGGTGCAACAGGCGGATTACCACAGTGCCAGCTTCCGTCCCGCCCCCCTGGGCTTCGAAGCCGGTACGCCGCCGATTGCCGGGGTGATTGGCCTGGGCGCGACCCTGGATTACCTGAGTTCCCTGGATCAATCGGCGTTGATCGCCCATGAAGCCGCGCTGCACGACTATCTGCTGCGCGGTTTGCGGGCACGCAATGGCGTGCGCCTGCTGGGTGCGCCCCAAGTGGCCCTGGCCAGCTTCGTCGTCGAGGGCGTACACAACGCCGACCTCGCCCACTTGCTGACCGAACAAGGCATCGCCGTGCGCGCCGGCCATCACTGTGCGATGCCGCTGCTCAAACGCCTGCAGCTCTCGGGGGCAATCCGGGTGTCCTTGGCGCTGTACAACGATTCCGACGACCTGGAGCGCTTTTTTGAAGCGCTGGATCAGGCGCTGGACATGCTGCGATGAACTTGCCAGTGGATGCGCTGGCCGCGCTGCAAGCCTTTCAGGCCGTTGGAAGTTGGGAGCAACGCGCGCGAATGCTGATGCAATGGGGTGAGCGGCTGCCGGCATTGGCTGATGCCGATAAGGTCGACGCCAATCTGGTACAAGGCTGTGAAAGCCTGGTGTGGCTGGTGGGGCGACTGCACGACGGCCATTGGCAGTTTGCTGCCAGCAGCGAAGCGCGCTTGATTCGCGGGTTGGTGGCCTTGCTACTGGCGCGGGTCAATGGGCTGTCGGCCGACGAGTTACAAGCGGTCGACCTGCCCGACTGGTTCAACCAACTGGGGCTTTCCCGCCAGTTGTCGCCGTCGCGCAGCAATGGCCTGAACGCAGTCCTGCAACGCATGCGCGACTTGAGCCATACACAACACTAAATGTGGGAGCAAGCCCGCTCCCACATTTTTGACTGATGCAGGGTCGTGATATTTATGCAGGCTTGACCCGTTCCGAAGGCCTGCGCACCCCGGCCACAATCTTGTCCACCGCCTTGGTCGCCGCCACCATGCCGAACGTCGCGGTGACCATCATCACCGCGCCAAATCCGCCGGCGCAGTCCAACTTCACGCCATCACCGACAAAACTCTTCTGCAAACAGATGCTGCCGTCCGGCTTGGGGTAGCGCAGCTGTTCGGTGGAAAACACACACGGCACGCTGTAATGGCGGGTCACGGTGCGCGAGAACCCATAGTCGCGACGCAAGGTGGAGCGCACTTTCGAAGCCAGCGGGTCATTGAAGGTACGGTTCAGGTCGCACACCTGAATCAGCGTCGGATCAATCTGCCCGCCCGCGCCGCCGGTGGTGATGATTTGGATCTTGCGACGCTTGCACCAGGCAATCAGCGCCGCCTTGGCGTTGACCGCGTCGATGCAGTCGATCACGCAATCAATGTCAGGCGTGATGTACTCGGCCATGGTGTCGCGGGTCACAAAATCCGCCACCGCATGCACGGTGCAATCGGGGTTGATCGCGCGCAGGCGTTCGGCCATTACCTCGACCTTGGGCTTGCCCACCGTACTGTCCAGGGCATGCAACTGACGATTGCTGTTGCTGACGCACACATCGTCCAGGTCAAACAGCGAGATTTCGCCCACACCGCAACGGGCCATGGCTTCCGCCGCCCACGAGCCGACACCGCCCACGCCGACGATGGCCACATGGGCCGCTTTCAAGCGCTCCAGGCCGTCAATGCCATAGAGACGGGCGACGCCTGCAAACCGTGGATCTTCTGTACTCATGACCATTACCCCAAAAACCGGCGCGCATTATAGGGCTACGCAGCGATAAGTTCTAAGCTACAAGCTATAAGTAAAGAACTTACTCGTGCTTTCGCTGCCCAATGCCCGGTTTTTCCCGGCTTGCTGTACGGTCAGGGAAGGGCCGGTGTAGGATGCGCGCCGTTCGACACCTCCATTCGTTCCACACCCTTTGGAACCCGAAACAGCTATGTCATCGCGTAAATTTGGACTCAACCTGGTGGTAGTGCTGGCGATTGCCGCGCTGTTCACCGGTTTCTGGGCGCTGATCAACCGCCCGGTCACCACCCCCAACTGGCCACAGCAAATCTCCGGTTTTTCCTACTCGCCGTTCCAGCAAGGCCAGTACCCGCAGAAAGACCAGTACCCGACCGACGAGCAGATGCGTCAGGACCTTGCGATCATGAGCAAGCTGACGGACAACATCCGGACCTATTCGGTCGACGGCCCGCTGGGGAATATCCCCAAGCTGGCGGAAGAATTCGGCCTGCGGGTGACCCTGGGGATCTGGATCAGCCCGGACCTTGAGCGCAACGAGCGGGAAATCCAGCGCGCCATCGAGATTGCCAACAGCTCGCGTAGCGTGGTCCGCGTGGTGGTAGGTAACGAGGCGATCTTCCGCAAGGAGATCACCCCCGAAGAGCTGATTGTCCTGCTGGACCGGGTGCGCGCCGCCGTCAAAGTGCCCGTGACCACCTCCGAGCAGTGGCACATCTGGGAACACAACCCGCAACTGGGCAAGCATGTCGACCTGATCGCCGCGCACGTCCTGCCGTATTGGGAACATGTGCCGATGGCCCAGGCCGGGCAATTCGTCCTTGACCGCGCCAAGGATCTGAAGAAGACCTTCCCGAAAAAGCCGCTGCTGCTGTCGGAAGTCGGCTGGCCGAGCAATGGCCGGATGCGCGGTGGCGCGGACGCGTCCCCTGCCGACCAGGCGATCTACCTGCGTACCCTGGTGAACAAGCTGAATCGCCAGGGCTACAACTACTTCGTGATCGAAGCCTTCGACCAACCCTGGAAAGCCAGTGATGAAGGCTCGGTCGGCGCCTATTGGGGCGTGTTCAACGCCGCGCGCCAGCAGAAATTCAACTTCGAAGGCCCGGTGGTGGCGATTCCGCAATGGCGGGTGCTGGCCATCGGCTCGGTGGTGCTGGCGCTGTTGTCGCTGACCTTACTGATGATCGACGGCTCGGCCCTGCGCCAGCGTGGCCGCACCTTCCTGACCTTTATCGCGTTCCTGTGTGGCTCGGTGCTGGTATGGATCGGCTACGACTACAGCCAGCAATACAGCACCTGGTTCAGCCTGACAGTGGGTTTCCTCCTGGCACTCGGTGCGCTCGGGGTGTTTATCGTGCTGCTGACCGAGGCTCATGAGTTGGCGGAAGCGGTCTGGACCCACAAGCGCCGGCGTGAATTCCTGCCGGTTGAGGGGGATTCGGACTACCGCCCGAAAGTGTCGATCCATGTGCCCTGCTACAACGAGCCCCCCGAGATGGTCAAACAGACCCTCGACGCCCTGGCCGCCCTCGATTACCCGGACTACGAAGTCCTGATCATCGACAACAACACCAAGGACCCTGCCGTGTGGGAACCGGTGCGCGACTACTGTGAGACGCTAGGCCCGCGCTTCAAGTTCTTCCACGTCGCGCCCCTGGCCGGTTTCAAGGGCGGCGCGCTGAACTACCTGATCCCGCATACCGCCAAGGATGCCGAAGTGATCGCGGTGATCGACTCCGACTACTGCGTATCGCCGAACTGGCTCAAACACATGGTGCCGCACTTCGCCGACCCGAAAATTGCCGTGGTGCAATCGCCCCAGGATTATCGCGACCAGAACGAAAGCACCTTCAAGAAGCTGTGCTACGCCGAATACAAGGGCTTCTTCCATATCGGCATGGTCACGCGTAACGACCGTGACGCGATCATCCAGCACGGCACCATGACCATGACCCGGCGCTCGGTGCTCGAAGAACTGGGCTGGGCCGACTGGTGCATCTGTGAGGACGCCGAGCTGGGCCTACGGGTATTCGAGAAAGGTCTGTCGGCTGCGTACTACCACACCAGCTACGGCAAGGGCCTGATGCCCGATACCTTTATCGACTTCAAGAAACAGCGCTTCCGCTGGGCTTATGGCGCGATTCAGATCATCAAGCGCCACACCGCCAGCCTGCTGCGCGGCAAGGACACCGAACTGACCCGTGGCCAGCGCTATCACTTCCTCGCGGGCTGGCTGCCGTGGGTGGCCGATGGCATGAACATCTTCTTCACCGTCGGTGCCCTGTTGTGGTCGGCGGCGATGATCATTGTGCCAACGCGGGTTGATCCGCCGTTGCTGATTTTCGCGATCCCGCCGTTGGCGTTGTTCGTGTTCAAGGTCGGCAAGATCATCTTCCTCTACCGTCGCGCCGTTGGCGTGAACCTCAAGGATGCGTTCTGCGCGGCCCTGGCCGGATTGGCGTTGTCCCATACCATTGCCAAGGCGGTGCTGTATGGTTTCTTCACCACCAGTATTCCGTTCTTTCGTACACCGAAAAACGCGGATAACCACGGCTTCTGGGTCGCGATTTCCGAAGCCCGCGAAGAAATGTTCATCATGTTGCTGCTGTGGGGCGCAGCACTGGGGATTTACCTGGTGCAAGGCCTGCCGAGCAATGACATGCGCTTCTGGGTGGTGATGCTGCTGGTGCAGTCGCTGCCGTATGTCGCCGCGCTGATCATGGCGTTCCTGTCATCGCTGCCCAAGCCGGCAGCGGTGGTGGAGCCCGCCCCAGCGGCGTAAAAACTTGCGCAATCCACTAAACGGCGGCCTCTGGTCGCCGTTTTGCTATAAGATAACGGCCCTTTTGCAGAGCATGGCTCAGGCCCTGCTTTATGTGGGAGCGGGCTTGCTCGCGAATACGGTGTGCCAGTCAGTACATGTATTGGCTGACACACCGTATTCGCGAGCAAGCCCGCTCCCACATTGGATTTGCGCCGCTTTACCACATTCGTCCTGCGCCCATAACACGCTTTCGGAGCTTCCCCATGACGGCCCACGCCGACCTTTCGCCGACCCTCCAACTCGCTATCGACCTGATCCGTCGCCCGTCGGTGACACCTGTCGACGCTGATTGCCAGAAGCTGATGATGCAGCGCCTGGGCGACGCCGGCTTTGCGCTTGAGCCAATGCGCATCGAAGATGTGGATAACTTCTGGGCCACCCACGGCAAGCACGAAGGCCCGGTGCTGTGCTTCGCCGGCCATACCGATGTGGTCCCGACCGGCCCGGTGCAAGCCTGGCAGAATGACCCGTTCGACGCGCTGATCGACGAGCACGGCATGCTCTGCGGACGTGGCGCCGCCGACATGAAAGGCAGCCTGGCCGCCATGCTCGTCGCCTCCGAGCGCTTCGTGAAGGACTACCCGGATCACAAGGGCTCGGTAGCCTTCCTGATCACCAGTGATGAAGAAGGCCCGGCCCACCACGGCACCAAGGCCGTGATCGAGCGCCTGGCCGCGCGCAAGGAGCGCCTGGACTGGTGCATCGTTGGCGAACCGTCGAGCACCACCCTGGTGGGCGACGTGGTGAAGAACGGTCGTCGTGGCTCCCTCGGTGCCACCCTGACCGTACGCGGCGTACAAGGCCATGTGGCCTATCCGCACCTGGCCAAGAACCCGATCCACCTGGCCGCCCCGGCCCTGGCCGAACTGGCCGCCGAACATTGGGACGACGGCAACACCTTCTTCCCGCCGACCAGTTTCCAGATCTCCAACCTCAATTCCGGCACCGGCGCGACCAACGTGATCCCGGGCGACCTGACGGCGGTGTTCAACTTCCGGTTCTCCACCGAGTCCACCGTCGAAGGCCTGCAACAGCGGGTCGCGGCGATTCTCGACAAACATGGCCTGGACTGGCATGTGGAGTGGGCGCTGTCGGGCCTGCCGTTCCTCACCGAGCCGGGCGCGTTGCTCGACGCGGTGTCGGCCAGCATCAAGGCCATCACCGGGCGCGAGACCAAGGCGTCCACCAGTGGCGGCACCTCCGACGGGCGCTTTATCGCGACCCTCGGCACCCAAGTGGTGGAACTGGGCCCGGTCAACGCGACAATCCATCAGGTCAACGAACGCATTCTGGCCAGCGACCTCGATGTGCTGACCGAAATCTACTACCAGACCCTGATCAAGTTGCTCGCCTGATGCTCGCTTGCCCCATTTGCAGCGCGCCACTCAATGAAGTGGACAACGGCGTGGCCTGCCCGACCGGGCATCGTTTCGACCGGGCTCGCCAGGGTTACCTGAACCTGTTGCCGGTGCAGCACAAGAACAGCCGTGACCCAGGCGATAACCTGGCGATGGTTGAAGCGCGCCGCGACTTTCTCAATGCCGGGCATTACGCCCCCGTGGCCAAACGCCTGGCGGCACTTGCCGCCGAGCGCAAGCCCCAGCGCTGGCTGGATATCGGCTGTGGCGAAGGTTATTACACCGCGCAAATCGCCGACGCCCTGCTGCGCGCCGATGGTTATGCCCTGGATATCTCCAAGGAAGCGGTCAAGCGCGCCTGCAAGCGCAACCCGACACTGACCTGGCTGATCGCCAGCATGGCCCGTGTGCCGTTGGCCGATGCCAGCTGCCAATTCCTCGCCAGTGTGTTCAGCCCGCTGGACTGGCAAGAAGCCAAGCGCCTGCTCAGCCCGGGCGGCGGTTTGATGAAGGTCGGCCCGACCAGCGGCCACCTGATGGAGTTACGCGAACGCCTGTACGACGAAGTGCGCGAATACACCGACGACAAGCATTTGGCCCTGGTACCGGATGGCATGAGCCTGCAACACAGCGAAGTCCTGGAGTTCCAACTCAGCCTGGCCGAGCCCAGGGACCGCGCCAACCTACTGGCGATGACGCCCCACGGCTGGCGTGCCAGTGCCGAGCGCCGCGCCCAGGTGATCGAGCAGGACGAACCGCTGCTGGTCACCGTATCCATGCGCTACGACTATTTCGTGCTTCAATAACCGACTTTCCGGGCATTCAATGCCCAACCTGAATCCGCGAATGGATTTTCGAATCCCGCAACGAGGAACATCCATGCGCCAACCCGATATCGAGATTTACCTCAAGGACGCCGACGTCGACTACAAGGCCATCGCTGCCTGGCTCGGCGGCGCCCTGGGGCCGTGTACTGACTGGGTACAAAAGGGCCAGACCTACAAGTGCAAGGCCGGCAACGTGCCTGTGACCTGGCTGCCCAAAGCCGTGGGCAAATGGAACAGCCTGTACCTGGAAAGCGACCAGACCCCCTGGGACGACGACATCGCCTGCGCGCGTGCCGCCTTTGCCGCACTGAACGTTGAAGTGCGCTGCGCGCCGGGTACGTGGGTCGAAGAGGAAGGTGAAGAAAGCGCCGATACCTGGATCCGCATCAGCGAAGACGGTGAAGAACAGATCACCTGGAAAACTGCCTGATCCTGACCTGTGAACCCAATCAAATGTGGGAGCGGGCTTGCTCGCGATAGCGGTCAATCAGTCAACCTCTACAGTGACTGACTCACCGCTATCGCGAGCAAGCCCGCGCCCACATGGGTTCAGCAGCGGTGCAGAAATCTGCTTTAAAGACCGACTACATCTTCAGCCTGCAAGCCCTTCTCGCCGGTCACCACGGCGTACTCCACCTGCTGGCCTTCTGCCAAGGAGCGGTGGCCTTCACCACGAATGGCGCGGTAGTGTACAAACACATCCTTGCCATCTTCACGCTGGATAAAGCCATAACCCTTGGCGTCGTTGAACCACTTCACATTACCGGTTTCGCGCGTTGTCATCTGTTTACTCCCACATGCTTTTTATTGTTGAGTCGCTCGCATTGAACTGCCGAGTATAAGACAGGCTCAAAAACGATCAACTCAAGTTTACATCGCTGCTTTTTTGCCGATTTTCGGCGAATACGGCACACTACCCGCCCGAGCGCCTGCTCGGTTTTTTCCACTCAAAGCAGCACGCCTATGACCCGCTCCCCGTTCCGCCGTCTGGTATTTGGCACCTTGCGCCGACTGTTGTACCTCTGGGTTCGCTCCGAGACGATCAACCAGTCGTCCCTCACCCTTAACCTGGACCGCAGCCGGCCGGTGTTCTACGTCCTGCAATCGCCCTCCCTGACCGAACTGGCCGTAGTGGATGCCGAGTGCACCAAGGCCGGCTTGCCGCGCCCGGTGCTGCCGGTGTCCGTTGGCCCATTGATGGAGCCGGCGGCATTCTTTTACCTGACCCCCGACCCGGACTGGCTCGGCCGCCAGGACAAGCGCGGCGCACCGCCGACCTTGACGCGCCTGGTCAACACCTTGACCGAACATGCCGAAGAAAATGCGCAGATCATCCCGGTCAGTGTGTTCTGGGGCCAGTCGCCAGCCAGTGAGTCGAGCCCCTGGAAACTGCTGTTCGCCGACAGCTGGGCCGTCACCGGGCGCCTGCGCCGTCTGTTGAGCATCCTGATCCTGGGGCGCAAGACTCGGGTGCAATTCTCCGCGCCAATCAACCTGCGTGAATTGATCGAGCACAATAAAGGCCACGAACGCACGGTGCGCATGGCCCAACGGATCCTGCGGGTGCATTTTCGCAACCTGAAGACCGCGGTGATCGGCCCCGATCTGTCCCACCGACGCAACCTGGTCAAAGGCCTGGTCAATATGCCGCTGGTGCGCCAGGCGATCCTCGATGAAGCCGAACGAGAAAATATCGCCCCGGAAAAAGCCAAGGCCCAGGCCCTGCGCTATGGCAACGAAATCGCCTCGGACTACACCTACACCGCGATCCGCTTCCTCGAAGTGGTCCTGAGCTGGTTCTGGAACAAGATCTACGACGGCATCAAGGTCAACAATATCGAGGGTGTGCAAAAGGTCGCCCAGGGTTACGAAGTGATCTACGTGCCCTGCCACCGCAGCCATATCGACTACTTGCTGCTGTCGTACCTGCTGTTCAAGAACGGCCTGACTCCGCCGCACATTGCCGCCGGGATCAACCTCAATATGCCGGTGATCGGCAGCCTGCTGCGCCGTGGCGGGGCGTTTTTCATGCGCCGTACGTTCAAGGGCAACCCGCTGTACACCTCAGTGTTCAACGAATACCTGCACACCCTGTTCACCAAAGGCTTTCCGGTGGAGTACTTCGTCGAGGGCGGACGTTCACGGACCGGGCGCATGCTGCAACCCAAGACCGGGATGCTGGCGATCACCCTGCGCAGCTTTTTGCGCTCCTCACGCATGCCGATTGTGTTTGTACCGGTGTATATCGGCTACGAGCGGGTGCTGGAAGGCCGTACCTACCTGGGCGAGCTGCGTGGCGCGACGAAAAAGAAAGAGTCGATCTTCGATATCTTCAAGGTCATTGGCGCCTTGAAACAGCGTTTTGGCCAGGTGGCGGTCAACTTTGGCGAGCCGATCAAGCTGGCTGAGTTCCTCGACCAGGAACAACCAGACTGGCGTGCCCAGGAACTGGCACCGAACTACAAGCCGGCCTGGCTCAATGAAACCACCAACCGCCTCGGCGAGCGCGTGGCCCAGCACCTCAACGAGGCCGCCGCGATCAACCCGGTGAACCTGGTGGCGCTGGCGCTGTTGTCTACCAGCCGCCTGGCCCTGGACGACCAGGCCATGGCGCGGGTGCTGGACTTGTACCTGGCGCTGCTGCGCCGGGTGCCCTACTCGCCCCACACCACGCTGCCCGAGGGCGATGGCCAGGCCCTGATCAAGCACGTCAAGGACATGGACCTGCTGTCGGAACAGAGCGATGCCCTGGGTAAGATCCTGTATCTGGACGAGCAAAATGCGGTCCTGATGACGTATTACCGCAACAACGTGCTGCACATCTTCGCCCTGCCTGCGCTGCTCGCCAGCTTCTTCCAGAGCAGCTCGCGCATGAGCCGCGAACAGATCCTGCGCTACACCCGCGCGCTCTACCCGTACCTGCAGTCGGAACTGTTTATCCGCTGGTCCCTGGACGAGTTGGACGCCGTGGTCGATCAATGGCTCCAAGCCCTGGTGGAACAAGGCCTGCTGCGTTTTGAAAACAACATCTACCTGCGCCCGGCCCCCAGCTCACGCAACTTTGTACTGCTGACCCTGCTGTCCAAGAGCATTGCCCAGACCCTGCAACGCTTCTACATGGCCATTTCCCTGCTGCTCAACAGTGGCCAGAACAGCATCAGCGCCGAAGAGCTGGAAGACTTGTGCACGGTCATGGCCCAGCGCCTGTCGATCCTGCATGGTTTGAATGCCCCGGAGTTCTTCGATAAGAGCCTTTTCCGACATTTCATTCAGACGTTGCTGGAGCAAGATGTGCTGCGCCGCGATGAAGCCGGTAAGTTGAGTTACCACGACCTGCTCGGCGAGCTGGCCGAAGGCGCGGCCAAACGGGTGTTGCCGGCGGAAATTCGCCTGTCGATTCGCCAGGTGGCGTTGCACCGCAACGAGGAAACGTCCGCGCCGGACGCCGAGCCGGTCGAAACCCGCTAGATTTACCCAGGCGCCAGGGTGTTTCTGGCGCCGTTGACAAGGAGCTGTACCATGAAAAAAATCATTCTCCTGGGCCTGACCGCCCTGCTGGGAGCCTGTCACTCGATGAACCCTGCCCCTAAAGCCAGCCTTGATGGCGAAGTGTTCTACCTGCAACGCATAGCCCTGCCACCTACCGCGACCCTGAGCGTGAGCCTGCAAGATGTTTCGCTGGCCGATGCACCGGCCGTCACCCTGGCCGAGCAAAAAGGCCCGGTCAATGGCAAGCAGGTACCGCTGCCCTTCCACCTGAGCTACGACCCTGCACAGGTCAAGCCTGGCCACAGCTATTCGGTCAGTGCTCGCATCGAGCTGGATGGCAAGCTAATGTTTATCACCACCGAGCGCCATTCGGTGCAGTTGAACGGCCAGGATCCGCAGCCGCTTCGCCTGCGCGTTGACGCCGTTGCCCACTGATCCCGTCGACTAAAAGGAAGCGCCCATGCTCCGTACCTCTCTTCGCCTCACCACCTTGTGTGCCGGCCTGCTGCTCGGCGCCAACGCCATGGCCCTGTCCCTGGGCGATCTGTCCCAGGGCGACGCAACCGGTGGCCTCAAGGACGCACTGACCCAGGGCGCGCAGATTGCCGTCAAGCAACTGGGAGCTCCTGGTGGTTTCAGCAATAACCCCGAGGTCAAGATCGGCTTGCCCGGCAAGTTGGAAAAAGCCTCCGGCGCCCTGAAAATGCTCGGCATGGGCGATCAGATCACCCAACTTGAAGCCAGCATGAACAAAGCGGCCGAATCCGCCGTGACCCAGGCCCAGCCGATTCTGGTGAATGCCGTGAAAAACATGAGCGTGAGCGATGCCAAGGGCATCCTCAGCGGCGGCCAGGACTCGGCGACCCAATACCTGGACAAAAGCAGCCGTGAGCAGATCCGCGCCAAGTTCCTGCCGATCGTCAAGCAATCCACGGACAAGGTCGGTGTCGCCCAGCAGTACAACGCACTCGCCAAAAAAGCCCCAATGGGCTTGCTCGGTGGCAAGGCCGACAGCGTCGAAAACTACGTGACTGAACAAGCGCTGGACGGTTTGTTCAAGATGATTGCCCAACAGGAAGAAAGCATTCGCCAGAACCCGGCAGCCGCCGCGACCAGCCTGGCGAAGAAAGTGTTTGGCGCGCTGTAAGTACGCTGCACCCAGCCTGCCGGACACAAAACACAAACGCCCCGAATAATCGGGGCGTTTGTGTTACTGCACGAGGGGTATGCACCTGGCCATCATCAGCCGTAGGTGATTTTTCCCTCGAACTTTACGCTATTAGAAAACGGCGGTTGAGCGTGGTGGTGGTGATGATGATGGCAGGGCGGAGGCTTGGATTTGCCCTTGCCCTTGCCGAAACCTTTCCCCATTTTGAAGCCCATCATCGGCATCATACCGATACCAATACCTATTCCACCCATCGCAAATAAGCCCATAGGTAACTCCTCACGGTTTAATAGAACCTAGTCCTGTGGCAACTCCGTCACCCAGAAAAAGGTACCTGCATTCCAGGTTTCCCTGAGTGGCAGATCCGCAAGAAACAGTTCCTAATCCTGTAGCCGATTTACGCAGGCCTATACCGACTTCGGCTTGACCCGGAACCACGCCGCATAAAGCGCCGGCAAAAACAGCAAGGTCAACGCCGTCGCCACAATCAGCCCGCCCATGATCGCCACCGCCATCGGCCCGAAGAACACGCTGCGCGACAACGGGATCATCGCCAGCACCGCCGCCAGCGCCGTCAGCACAATCGGCCGGAAGCGCCGCACGGTGGCCTCGATAATTGCCTGCCACGGATCCAGGCCGGCCTTGATGTCTTGCTCGATCTGATCCACCAGGATCACCGAGTTACGCATGATCATCCCCGACAGCGCGATAGTCCCCAGCATGGCCACAAAACCAAACGGCTGGCGGAATACCAACAGGAACAGCGTCACGCCGATCAACCCCAGCGGCGCGGTAAGGAACACCATGGCCGTGCGCGAAAAACTGCGCAGTTGCAGCATCAGCAAGGTCAGTACGACCACGATGAACAGCGGCACACCGGCCTTCACCGAGTTCTGCCCTCGGGCGGAATCCTCCACGGTGCCACCTACGTCCAACAGGTAACCGTCCGGTAGTTCGGCACGCACCTCGGCCAGGGTCGGCAGGATCTGCTGGACCAGGGTCGCGGGTTGCTCCTTGCCGTAGATATCGGCACGCACAGTCACCGTCGGCAGGCGATTGCGATGCCAGATAATGCCTTCCTCGAAACCATACTCCAGGGTGGCAATCTGCGACAGCGCCACGCTGGTGCCGTTGTCGGTCGGTACCGCCAAGCTCGGCAGCAGCGACAACTCGGTGCGCTCATGCACGGTGCCGCGCAGGAGGATCTCGATCAACTCGTTGTCCTCCCGGTATTGGCTGACGCTGGAACCGGTCAGGGAACTCTGGAGGAATTTCGACAGGTTGGCCGTGCTCACGCCCAGGGCACGAGCACGGTCCTGATCGACATTGAGGTAGACGATCTTGCTCGGCTCTTCCCAATCCAGATGCACATTGGCCACATGAGTGTTTTCACGGACCTTGGCTGCAACTTTACGCGCCAGGGCCCGCACTTCTTCGATGTGCTCGCCAGTCACGCGAAACTGCACCGGATAACCAACCGGTGGGCCGTTTTCCAGGCGGGTAACCCGCGAGCGCACATCGGGGAATTGCTCATTGAGGGTCTCAATCAACCAGGTGCGCAGGTTTTCACGCTCCTCGATGGTCTTGGCCAGTACCACAAACTGGGCAAAGCTGGCCGCCGGCAGTTGCTGGTCCAACGGCAGGTAGAAACGCGGTGAGCCGGTGCCGACATAGGCCACATAGTTGTCGATCCCCGCATGTTCCTTGAGCAAACCTTCGAGGCGCTTGACCTGCTCGGCGGTATTGCTCAGGGAGGTGCCTTCAGCCAGTTTCAGATCGACCATCAGCTCCAGGCGCCCGGAGGCCGGGAAGAACTGTTGCGGGACAAAGCGGAACAGCGCCACCGAGCCGATAAACAGCAGCACCGTCAGCACGATCACGGTTTTGCGGCGGCGCACGCACCATTCCACCCAGCGCCGTACGCGCTGATAGAACGGCGTGCCGTAGGGATCCGGGCCATCGGTGCCGTGCTTGGCTGCATGAATCTTCGCCAGATCTGGCAGGAGCTTTTCCCCAAGGTAAGGCACAAACACCACGGCCGCCACCCACGAGGCCAGCAGCGCAATGGTCACTACCTGGAAGATCGACCGAGTGTATTCGCCGGTACTCGATTGCGCGGTAGCAATTGGCAGGAAGCCGGCCGCAGTGATCAACGTGCCGGTCAGCATCGGAAACGCTGTACTGGTCCAGGCGAAACTGGCGGCTTTGAGCCGGTCGTAGCCTTGCTCCATCTTGATCGCCATCATTTCCACGGCGATGATCGCGTCATCCACCAACAAGCCCAGGGCCAGGACCAAGGCGCCGAGGGAAATCTTGTGCAGGCCGATCCCCAGGTAATACATGCAGGCAAAGGTCATCGCCAACACCAGCGGAATCGCCAGTGCCACCACCATGCCGGTACGCACGCCAAGGGAGAAGAAACTCACCAGCAACACAATCGCCAACGCTTCGGCCAGCACCTGGACGAATTCGCCCACACTGGTCTTCACCGCCGCTGGCTGATCCGACACCTTACGCAGTTCCATCCCGGCCGGAAGGTTCTTCTGCAGACGTGCGAATTCACCTTCCAGAGCCTTACCCAGCACCAGGATGTCACCGCCATCGCGCATGGCCACGGCCAGGCCGATCGCGTCGTCCCCCATATAGCGCATACGCGGCGCAGGAGGATCGTTGAAGCCACGGTGAATCTCGGCCACATCGCCAATACGGAAGGTGCGATCACCCACGCGGATCGGGAAATTGCGGATTTCTTCGACCGTCTTGAAGTTACCCGACACCCGCAGTTGCACGCGCTCGCTCGGGGTTTCAAAGAAGCCGGCGGTGGACACCGCGTTCTGCTCCTGCAACGCCTGCTGCACCGCCGCCAGGGGCAGGCCGAGAGTGGCGAGCTTGAGGTTGGACAGTTCGATCCAGATCTTCTCGTCTTGCAACCCGAGCAACTCGACCTTGCCTACATCCGGCACCCGTTGCAGCTGGATCTGGATGCGGTCGGCGTAGTCCTTGAGCACTGCGTAGTCGAAACCCTCGCCGGTCAAGGCGTAGATATTGCCGAAGGTGGTGCCGAACTCATCATTGAAAAACGGGCCCTGGATATCCGGCGGCAGGGTCTGGCGGATATCGCTGATCTTCTTGCGCACCTGGTACCAGAGGTCAGGAATCTGCGCCGAGTGCATCGAGTCCCGGGCCATGAACGTAACCTGGGATTCGCCCGGACGGGAGAACGAGACAATGCGTTCGTACTCCCCGGTTTCCATCAATTTCTTTTCAATGCGCTCGGTGACCTGGCGCGAGACTTCCTGGGCTGTAGCACCGGGCCAGTTGGTCTTGATCACCATGGCTTTGAAGGTGAACGGCGGGTCTTCGCTTTGCCCCAGTTTGGTGTAGGACAACGTACCGACAACAGCTAGCAACAGCATCAGGAACAGCACGATCTGGCGATTTCGCAACGCCCATTCGGAAAGATTGAAACCCATCGGGGACTACTCCTTGTTGGCCGCCAGATTCACCACCCGGTTGGAACGATCCACCGGGCGCACCTGCTGGCCCTCATGGAGCACATGGACACCGGCGGCAATCACCCAGTCGGACGGGCTCAGGCCTTCCAGCACCGGCACGTTTTTTTCACCGAACGCGCCGATACGCACGGCTGTGCGCTTGAGGGTGTTGTCCGGCTTTACCAACCAGACGTAGGACGCACCGTTCTCTGCACTGAGGGCAGACAACGGCACCGACAGGGGAATGACACCGTCGGCCTGTATGAAGACCCGCGCGCTTTGCCCCAGCTCTGCCGGGACTTTGCCGGCGTTGAAGGCCACACGGGCGGCAAAGGTGCGCGATTTGGGATCCGCCGCTGGCGACAGCTCGCGAATGCGCCCCTCGAAACGCTGTTCGGGTTGGCTCCACAACTCCACCGAGACCGGCTGGCCCACCTTGAAGCGGCCGAAGCTTTGTTCCGGGAAACTGATCAGTACTTCACGCTCGCCATCGGTAGCCAGGGTGAACACGGTTTGCCCGGCAGACACCACTTGCCCGACTTCCACCGCACGCTTGGCCACCACTCCGTCCTGGGGGGCGCGCAGCACGGCATACCCGGCCTGGTTGTTGGCCACGTCGAATTCGGCCTTGATCTGCTGCAAGCGCGCGACACCTGCGCGGTAGAGGTTTTCGGAATTATCGTACTGGGAACGACTGACCATCTGACGGTCCATCAGGGTCTTGTAGCGATCACGCTCGGCCCGCACCAGGCTCAGGTTGGCCTCGGCTGCCGTGACCTGGGCCCGCGTGGCCTGCAGCTGCAAGCGCACATCCTGGGGATCGAGCTCTGCCAGCGGTTGGTTGGCCTTGACGCGCTCGCCCTCCTCCACCAGCCGTCGACTGACTTTGCCAGCAATGCGAAAGGCCAGGTCCGGCTCATAACGGGCACGCACCTCGCCAGGATAGCTGTCCATTGCCAGCGCCGAGGGCTGCGGCTGCACCACCATCGCCGGGCGCACGGTGGTTGGGGGCACTTCTTCATGGCCGCAGGCGGCCAATAAAAAAGCCAGGCTGACAGGCAACGCGAGGGGCAGGAAAGTGCTGCGCATGCTGAAGGACCTTTCGCAAATGGTGCTTGGAGTAATTATACTGGCCAGTATGTTATTAATACCAAACTCACCAGTCCAGTATTAAAGTGAAAATGTCTAACAATCCTGTAAACACCAATAGCCCCGGGCGTCCCAAGGACATGGCAAAACGCCAGGCAATCCTCGACGCAGCGAAAATCCTGTTCTTGAGCAACGGTTATGCAAGCACCAGCATGGATGCCGTGGCCCTTGAGGCTGGCGTGTCAAAGTTGACGGTCTACAGCCACTTCACCGACAAAGAGACACTGTTCACCGCTGCCGTCGAAGCCAAGTGCGAAGCACAACTGCCGGTGATGTATTTCGAGCTGCCAGACGGCGTGCCGGTGGAGAAGGTGCTGCTGAACATCGCCCGTGGCTTTCACCTGCTGATCAACAGCGATGAATCAGTGAACCTGCATCGCCTGATGATGACGTCGGGCAATCAGGATCCCAAGCTGTCGCAGATTTTCTTCGAAGCCGGCCCCATGCGGATGTTGCAGGGGATGGAGCGCTTGCTGGGCAAGATCAACCAGAGCGGGGCGCTGAATATCGACAAACCGTTTACCGCTGCCGAGCACTTCTTTTGCCTGCTCAAGGGCACGGCGAATTTCCGCTTGCTGTATGGCTGTGGCGAACGCTTGAGCGAAGCGGCCGCCGAGGAGCACGTGCAGGAAGTGGTGGGGTTGTTTATGCGGGCTTATAGGGCTGACGCAGCGGCAAGCGGCCAGTGCTTGTCGCTTAATTCTTGAGCGCTTTTTTAGGATAAATATCGTACCGGCTGGATTTGCCATCCAGCGCGTGGCTCGGCTTGGGCCCATCGATGCACGGTGCCTTGCGCGGGCGCTTGACCACCACCCGATGGCTGGCCAGGGCCAATGCCGCGGCCAGCAGCGCCGGGGCATCCGGGTCGTCGCCCACCAGCGGGCGAAACAGGCGCATTTCCTTCTTCACCAAAGCGGTTTTCTCACGATGGGGAAACATCGGGTCCAGGTAGATCACTTGCGGTGGCTCACCTTCCCAGTTGCGCATGACCTCGATGGAGTTGCCCTTGAGCAAGGTCATCCGCGCCACAATCGGCGCCACTTCAAAATCATCTGCCGCGCGCGCCAAGCCATCCTCAAGCAAGGCACCAATCAACGGCTGACGTTCGATCAGGCTCATCTCGCAACCCAGGCTGGCCAGCACAAACGCGTCCTTGCCCAGGCCAGCCGTGGCATCCAGTACTCGCGGGCGCACGCCTTGAGACACCCCCACGGCCTTGGCGATCATCTGCCCACTGCCCCCGCCATAGAGCCGGCGATGAGCTGCGCCGCCTTCGACAAAATCCACCCGCACCGCACCCGGTGCATCAGGCCCCAGCTGTTGCAGTTGCAAGCCATGCTCCCCCACTTGCAGGGAAAAATCGGCGTCTGCCAACTGTAAGGGCAGACCCAACTGCTCGGCCCAGTGCTCGGCACGGGCCTGGAAACCATCGGCCAGGGCCTCGACCCGAATGCGGCTGGCCGCAGGTTGTTCGCTCATCGTTTACTACGCTCAAAAATATTAAGGATCGGCAAACAGCGGCCGATAAAAAAGGATCAGGCATTTTGCCAGACCCTGAGCGTCGACCGAGAGAAATGTCAGACATTCATTCCCTATTCACCGGTGTACTGCCGACCCACAACCACTTCGGCCTGCGCAATACCCAAGCGCTGGCCGGCGTCAGTCATGTGTGGCAGGACTTCTTCGCCCGGGCGCTGGCCGAGCAACTTGGCCAGGAGCCAGGTGCGCAGGTGGCCGCAGATCCGGTGCCGGTGGACGCCTCGGTCGAACCCAGCGCCGGCAGCGACCTGCTGACGCAAATCGTTACCCAGCGCCATTGCGATGTTCAGGACACCGAGATCGCCCCGCCTGAACCGTTGTTCCTGCCAATTGCCGAGTTCGAACTGCAATTGCTGCCACCGGCGGCCGTGCCATTCCCCGAGGATGAAATCGTCGCCCAGCAGCGCCAGCAGAACTTCGAAAGTGGCTGGGTGCGGCCAATCGTGCTGACTGCCGGCCAGCCACTGCCCGAGCCCGGCCCTGCGCCGCAACCCAAGCCGCTGTTTCTGCCGATTGCCGAATTCGAACTGGACCTGCTGCCACCTGCGGCCGAACCGTACCCGCAAGAAGAATTGGTGCAGCAGCAAAAGGCCCTGGACTTCGACTGCGGCTGGGCGCGCCCGCTGATCCTGCAGAACCTGCGCCTGGCGGCTTGATCAGATTACGCCTTCGCGTAGCACTCGCCATCCAGGTGATCTCACTCCACCCGCTAGACCGTGCAAGATGGCTTACGACCGCTTCGCGGCAAAACGCTGGCTCGCCCAAGCTCGGTAACGGCGACGACACTTACGTACTCGGCGCTTCCCCCTTGAACAACTGATTGGCCTGGCTGAACGGCATCGAGCGTTCGGTAAAGGTAAAGGTTCCCAGCTCCTGAACCTCCCGTGCGGCCCTGAAGAACTCGCCATAGGCAGCCAGGGCCATAGCCGAGCCGACGCTGATGCGCTTGACGCCCATCTCGCTCAATTGCACCACCGAGAGCTTGAGGCCACCGGACATCAACACATTCACTGGTTTGGGTGCCACCGCCCGCACCACCGCCAATACTTCCTCGGCACTGCGCAGGCCGGGGGCATATAGCACGTCGGCGCCCGCTTCAGCGTAGGCCTGCAAACGGCGAATGGTGTCGGGTAAATCCAGGCGACCATGCAGGAGGTTTTCCGCACGGGCCGTCAGCATGAAGGGGAATGGCAAGCTGCGCGCGGCGACGACGGCCGCTTCAATCCGCTCAACGGACAGGTCAAAAGGATAGATTGGATCGACCGCAATCCCGGTGGCGTCTTCTATGGAGCCACCAACGATGCCGGTAGCGGCGGCGCGCAACAGGCTCTGGGCGCAACCCTGAGGCGTATCGCTGAAGCCGTTTTCCAGATCCGCTGCCACCGGTAACGCGGTAGCCTGGACGATCATCTCAGCGTTGCCCAGGGTATCTTCCAGCGAAAGCGCACCCTCGGCATCCGGACGCCCAAGACTGAAGGCAAACCCCGCACTGGTAGTGGCCAAGGCTTCAAAGCCGAGGCTGGCGAGCATCTTGGCGGAGCCGGCGTCCCAGGGATTGGGCATCACGAATGCACGATCACGCTCGTGCAGGGCTCTAAAGGATTCGGCGCGAAGGGTTTGGGCATCCATGACTGACTCCAGGCACAAAAGAATCCTAGAGTAACCCCAACTGCTCCACCGCGGGCTCCCGATGCAGTTGCGCCAACGCCGGCAACCCCGGCAAACGCGCCATCAATTGCTGATGAAAGCGCATCGCCAACTGGGCCGCCAGGCGATTATCCGAGGTGTGCAGGAACACGTAGGGCGTTCGCCCCTCCTCGATCCAGCCCGCAACTTTATCAACCCACGGCACCAGGTATGGATCGTTGGCCTCCAACTCTGGATGGCCGATAAAACGCACCTGGGGAAACTGCGTCAACGCGGCCGGACGCGGTGGCACCTTGGGCTTTTTCGATTGGGCATGGAGCACGGCGGCCGAGGTTGAAGTGCAACTGAACAAGGCCCGAGGGTCCAGGCAGATGCGCTCCACTCCACGGTCACGCAGCAGGCGGTTGAGGCTGCGCTCGGCTTCACCCTTGGCAAAGAAGTCGCGATGACGCACTTCCACCGCCAGCGGGCGCTCCAGGCCGTCAATAAAGCCTGCCAACTCACCCAGGCGCTGTGGGGTGAAGCTGGCCGGCAGTTGCAGCCACAGCGGTGAAACCCGCTCGCCCAGCGGGCTCATCAAGCCGAGGAAGCTTTCGGCAGCGGGTAGTTGTTCGCGCAGGTCAGCGCTGTGGCTGATATCACCGGGAAACTTGGCGGTAAACCGAAAGTGCGCGGGCATGATCTCGGCCCAGCGCTGCACCGTCGCGACCGAAGGCCGCGCATAGAACGTGGTGTTGCCTTCGCAGGCATTGAACACCTGGCAATACAGGCCGAGAAAATCCGTGGTGCGGGCGTCCTGTGGGTACAGGTACTCGCGCCAGGCGTTTTCACTCCAGGACGGGCAACCGAGGAAATAAGGCAGCAACATCAGATGTGGATATCGAGACCCAGCACTTCCATATCCCATTCGACAAAGCCGGCGGTGGTCAGGTAGCTGGCCAGGGCCGTGGCGACGTTCTTGCTCATGGAGCGCGGGAAGACCATGTCTTGCTGGCGGGCCGGAACGCCGCCGATACGCGCACCGCTGGCCCCTTGGGAACGTGCGGAAAGCGCCGCGCCCTGGGATGTTTCGGGCTGGACTTCAATAAAGTCGGGGGATTCTTCGACGGACTCATCTACCGTCACGTTCGCCTTGCGTGGCTTGCGCTTGAGGGGGTAGGACTGGGAGGAAAAGCCGTCTATACGCATGCATGCAGATCCGCGATCAATGATGGCAATTTAGCGGCACTTTCCTTGGCACGCAAATGCTCTGGTGATAACTAGAACACATAAATGAAGAAAGGTTTAAACACCCGGCCAAATTCTGACGATTGGTGAAATTCGCCGCTAAATCCCCGTTTTTTTGACGTCAAACAATCCCACGTTCGGCCTTGGTCTGCGCCACTTTATCGCGCAGGTATACCGGCGCGGCCTGGTCGGCGGGAATCGCCTCGCCGCGTTCCCAGGCAAAACGCGCCAGGGTCAGCAGGTCTTCGGCATGGGGCAGCATCGCGGCATCCTGGCCGACCGTGGGTACGGCGATGCGCTCGCCATAACCCCAACCTGTGCCGGCGCCAAACCAGTCACCCGTGGCCTCGGCCGGCAATGCAGTGGCCTCGGGTGGCTGCACGGCTTCGATACCCACCAGGCGCATCTCGCCGGCGGTCTCGCGGTAGCAGCCCCAATAGACCTCATCCATCCGCGCATCAATGGCTGCCGCGACTTGCTGCGCGCCATGCTCGCGCAGCGCGCGCTGGGCCAGCACGGCCAGGTTGGACACCGGCAATACCGGCCGCTCCAGGGCGAACGCCAGCCCCTGCACTACGCCAATAGCAATACGCACCCCCGTGAACGCACCCGGGCCGCGGCCAAAGGCGATGGCGTCCACCGCCGACAAAGTGGTGCCGGCATCGAGCAGCAACTGCTTGATCATCGGCAACAGCTTTTGCGCATGCAGGCGCGGGATCACCTCATAGTGGCTCGTGACCTTGCCGTCATGCAGCAGGGCAACGGAGCAAGCTTCAGTCGCGGTGTCCAGGGCCAGCAGGGTGCTCATCGGTGTGGGTGTCCAAATCGAAAAAAAGTTCGCCAGTATAAACAACAACGGCCCGCAAGCGGGCCGTTGAACATCAAGCCAATCGTCAGATCAGCTCAACGCTTGCATCACCTTGGCAGTGATGGCTTCAACCGAGCCCACGCCTGGGATGTGGCTGTACTTCGGCTTGCCCTGGGCTGCCGACAGCTTCTGGTAGAACTCCACCAGTGGCTTGGTCTGGGAGTGGTAGACCGACAGGCGATGACGCACGGTTTCTTCGGTGTCGTCTTTGCGCTGCACCAGGTCGTCACCGCTCACATCATCCTTGCCAGCCACTTTTGGCGGGTTGTAGACGATGTGGTAAACGCGGCCCGAGGCTTCGTGCACGCGACGACCAGCGATACGCTGGACGATCTCTTCATCTTCAACCGCGATTTCGATCACGGCATCCAGCTCAACACCGGCTTTCACCAAGGCTTCGGCCTGGGGAATGGTGCGAGGGAAACCGTCGAACAGGAAACCGTTCTTGCAGTCGTCCTGGCTGATGCGTTCCTTGACCAGGTTGATGATCAGGTCGTCGGAGACCAGGCCACCGCTGTCCATCACGCTCTTGGCGATCAGGCCCAGTTCGGTGCCGGCCTTGACGGCTGCGCGCAGCATGTCGCCAGTGGAGATTTGTGGAATGCCGAACTTTTCAGTGATGAACTTTGCCTGAGTACCTTTACCGGCCCCGGGAGCTCCCAGCAGAATGACGCGCATCGATGTGCTCCTCAATTTTTTATAAAGATGACGCTCGGATTCGCCGCATGGGGCCAATCTCGTAGAATATGCTCGTAAAAATACGAATCCAGGCCGCCCAAACGGCCAAAGGCTGATCAAGATACACAGCGAGCCCTAACCACACAAGCCGCCAAAAGTCGGAAGAACCCGCACCACACAAGCCTTTTGGTCGCGGTATCCCTTGGTGCAACCCCGACACAAAACCGCCGGCACAGCCCTTTCGGGTCAGCCGGCGGTTTTGTCTGCAAGCCCTTGAGAACACGCGACAAATGTCAGCCGGTGTTACGCAGCCCGGCGGCAATACCGGCCACGGACACCAGCAGCGCCTGTTCCAGAGGGCTGTCCTGTGTCGCTTCCTGTTGGCGGGACCGGGCCAGCAGCTCGGCCTGCAACAGGTGCAACGGGTCGAGGTAGGTGTTGCGCAGGCGGATGAACTCCAGGGTATCGGGACTGTGGGCCAGCAACTGCGACTGGCCGGTCAGGCCAAGCACCACGGCGCACGCCTGCGACAATAGGTCGCGTAAATGCGCACCCAATGGCAGCAGGTCGGGCTGTACCAGACGCTCGTCATACAGCCGGGCGATATCCGCGTCAGCCTTGGCCAGGACCATTTCCAGCATGTCGATACGGGTGCGGAAGAACGGCCATTGTTCACGCATCTGCCCCAGCAACTCACCTTCGCCCCGCTCCAGCGCCTTGCTCAACGCCGCTTCCCAACCCAGCCAGGCCGGCAGCATCAAGCGGGTCTGGGTCCAGCCGAAAATCCACGGGATCGCCCGCAGGCTCTCGATCCCCCCGGCACGGCGCTTGGCCGGACGACTGCCCAGGGGCAGACGGCCCAGTTCCTGCTCGGGCGTGGACTGGCGGAAGTACTCGACGAACTGCGGATTTTCCCGCACCACCGCACGATAAGCACGGACGCCATCAGCCGCCAATTCATCCATCAAATGCCGCCAGGCCGGCGCAGGTGGCGGTGGTGGCAACAAGGTCGCCTCCAGCACTGCGGCCAGGTACAGATTGAGATTCTGCTCGGCGATATCCGGCAAGCCGAACTTGAAGCGAATCATCTCGCCCTGCTCGGTGGTACGGAAACGCCCTGCCACCGAACCCGGCGGCTGCGACAGAATCGCCGCGTGGGCCGGGCCGCCGCCACGGCCAACGGTGCCGCCGCGACCATGGAACAACAGCAGTTCCACTTGCTGCTCGCGGCAGATATCCACCAGGCGTTCCTGGGCGCGGTATTGCGCCCAGGCCGCAGCGGTGGTGCCTGCGTCCTTGGCCGAGTCGGAATAACCGATCATCACCTCCTGCGGACCTTGCAACCGCGCACGGTAGCCAGGCAACAGCAACAGGCGTTCGATCACCGGGCCGGCGTTGTCCAGGTCGGCCAGGGTCTCGAACAACGGCACCACGCGCATTGGCCGCTGCACCCCGGACTCCTTGAGCAACAACTGCACCGCCAGCACATCGGACGCCGCGCCCGCCATGGAGATGACATAGGAGCCAAGGGAGGCCGCCGGCGCGGCGGCAATTTCCTTACAGGTATTGAGCACTTCAGCGGTATCGGCCGAAGGCTTGAAATAGCCCGGCAACAAGGGGCGGCGGTTGGCCAGCTCCTTCATCAGGAAGGTGATGCGCGCATCCTCGTCCCAGTCTTCATAGCGACCCAGGCCCAGGTAATCGGTGATCTCGGTCATCGCCGCCGAATGCCGGCTGGAATCCTGGCGCACATCCAGGCGCACCAGGAACAGACCGAACGTTACCGCGCGACGTAGGCAATCAAGCAGCGGGCCGTCGGCAATTACCCCCATGCCGCAGGCGTGCAAGGACTGATAGCACAGTTCCAGCGGCTCCAGCAGGTCACGATTGTTTTGCAGTACATCGGCCGGCGCCGGGAGGCTGCTGGTCAACGCCGCATGCGCCCAATTGCGGGTGGCACGCAGGCGTTCGCGCAATTGCTTGAGCAACGCCCGGTAAGGCTCGACGCTATCACCGACCTTGGCCTGCAACTCGGGGCTGGCCCGCTGCATCGACAATTCGGACGCCAGGTGATCGATATCACGCAAGTACAGATCTGCCGCCATCCAGCGCGCCAGCAGCAGCACTTCGCGGGTGACCGGTGCGGTGACGTTGGGGTTGCCGTCACGGTCGCCGCCCATCCACGAAGCGAAACGGATCGGTGCCGCCTCCAGGGGCAGGTGCAAGCCAGTGGCGGCATGCAAGGCTTGATCGGCCTTGCGCAGATAGTTGGGGATGGCATGCCACAGCGAATGCTCGATTACCGCAAAACCCCACTTGGCCTCGTCCACCGGCGTGGGCCGGGTACGACGGATTTCTTCGGTGTGCCAGGCTTCTGCGATCAGGCGTTGCAGGCGTTGGCGAATCTGCTCGCGCTCGGCGCAGGTCAAGTCACGGTGGTCCTGCAGGGCCAATTGTGCGGCGATGGCGTCGTATTTCTGGATCAGGGTACGGCGCGCAACTTCGGTGGGGTGGGCGGTGAGCACCAGTTCGATGTCCAGGCGCGCCAACTGCCGGGCCAGGGACTCACTGCTATGGCCTTCACGTTGCAAACGCGCTAACAACTCGGGCAGCACCCGCGATTCGAACGGCGCCGGCTGGGATTCATCGCGTCGATGAATCAGTTGGTACTGTTCGGCGATATTGGCCAGGTTAAGGAACTGGTTGAACGCACGCGCCACTGGCAGCAGTTCGTCTTCCTGCAACTGATTGAGGCTGGCGCTGAGCTCTTCGCCAGCCGCCGCCTCCGTTGCCCCGCCACGGCGATCGGCCTTGGCGCCCTTGCGAATCTGCTCGATCTTGTCGAGAAACTCATCACCGTATTGTTCTCGAATCGTATTGCCCAGCAGCTCACCCAGCAGGTGAACATCTTCACGCAAACGTGCATCGATATCGCTCATCAGCCAATCTCCAGCCAGGAATCCGGGATGCTTTGACCTTCAAGAGTGCCGATCAAGGCGCGGTCTTACAAGCAATGTTCGGCAAGCCGGCTCCGACAACTTTGTGGGTTGCAGCTAGTCTCAAGGTTACGTCGACGCGTTATCCACGCCGCGACCGGTCACTCATCACCGCCCGCTACCCTGGGCTTTACTGAGGTTGCCATGAAAATCCGAGAACTGGCCCAGCAATGGGAAGAGACCGCCAAGGGTCGATTGACCAAGACCGAATATGCCATCCACCTGGATGTAGAGGCCGCCGCACGGCTGGCGGCCATCCGCGAGATGTACCCCAAGCGCAGCACCGAGGAATTGCTCGGCGAACTGATCGGCGCCGCCCTGGAAGAGCTGGAAGCCAGCTTTCCGTATATCCAGGGCCGAAACGTGGTGGCCACCGATGAAGAAGGTGATCCCTTGTATGAAGACGTAGGCCCGACGCCGCGTTTCCTGTCGCTGTCACGGCGCTATCTGCACGACATGTCGGCCATGCCTGACGATCAGAAGCACTGATAAACATCTGTTAAAACCACCAACCCCTTGAACTCCGGGCCTTTTATAGGCCCGGCATACCGCTGCACGTGGCAAAAGTTCCGTTTTTTAAACGCTGACCCCTTAGTCAGATTTGTTCAGATGTTTTTTCGGGCAAATCGCCATCTTTGCTGAACTATTCAAAAAAGCCTCGGGTCACAGCCAGTAAGCCATCACCTGTAACAGGCGTTTGAAAAGGCATGCACAGGTTCATCGCCAAACCGCAAACGCTGACCACCGAAGATGGATTTGATGTTTTTCTGGAGTATCCAATGGAGTTGAAGACGATGAAGACCAGCACTGCCAAATCCTCGTTTAACCATCTGCGCGGGCTCAAATTGGCCGCGTTGGCAATCGGCACCAGCTTCGTCCTCGCGGGCTGTGCCGGCAACCCGCCGACCGAGCAGTACGCCGTGACCCAATCGGCCGTGAACAGCGCCGTGAGCGCTGGCGGTACCGAATACGCGGCCGTGGAAATGAAGGCTGCCCAGGACAAGCTCAAGCAAGCCGAGCTGGCCATGCATGACAAGAAGTACGACGAAGCCCGTCGTCTGGCCGAACAGGCTGAATGGGATGCGCGCGTTGCAGAGCGCAAGGCCCAGGCGGCCAAGGCCGAGCTGTCGGTGAAGGATTCCCAGAAGGCTGTCCAGGAGCTGCGTAACGAAGGCATGCGCCCTGCTGTGATCCAGCAGAAGTAAGCACCGCCCTTGTTTGCATCGCACCCGAAATCGAATTGAAAGGACGACACCACTATGCGTAAACAATTGATGATCCCTGCCCTGCTGGCGATGAGCGTTGCACTGGCGGCTTGCTCCACCCCGCCGAACGCGAACCTGGAAAATGCACGGACCAACTTCTCGGCCCTGCAAGCCAACCCGCAAGCGACCAAAATCGCCGCCCTGGAAACCAAGGACGCCAGCGAATGGCTGGACAAGGCCGACAAGGCCTACCGTGACAAGGAAGACGAGAAGAAGGTCGACCAACTGGCCTACCTGACCAACCAGCGTGTTGAAGTAGCCAAGGACACCATCGCCCTGCGCGAGTCCGAAGCCAAACTGAAAAACGCCGGCGACGAACGTGCCCGTGCCCTGCTCGAAGCCCGCGATGCGCAGATCAAGCAACTGCAAAACAGCTTGAATGCCAAGCAGACTGAACGCGGTACCCTGGTGACTTTCGGTGATGTGCTGTTCGCCACCAACAAGGCCGACCTGAAATCCAGCGGTCTGGTGAACATCAACAAACTGGCGCAGTTCCTCCAGGAAAACCCGGATCGCAAAGTGATTGTTGAAGGTTACACCGACAGCACCGGCAGCGCGGCCTACAACCAGACCCTGTCTGAGCGCCGTGCCACTTCGGTACAGGTTGCGCTGATCAAGATGGGCGTTAATCCAAGCCGCATCGTGACTGCCGGCTACGGCAAGGAATACCCGGTTGCCGATAACGCCAGCGTTTCGGGCCGTGCCATGAACCGTCGCGTTGAAGTGACCATCTCCAACGACAACCAGCCGGTCAAGCCACGCTCTTCGGTGCAATAACCGACTGACGTCTACTGGCCTGAAAGCCTTGCCTGTGTTCCAGGCAAGGCTTTTTTTGCAAAAAAACACCTGTCGGCAGATTTCTTGCGATTAGCCGAAGTTGATCTTACTGTCGTTCTCTTGAGGCATCTGCATGCCTTGCTGTCCCTCGCCACTCATCTGCTTGCTCATAGGGCCTTGATCACCCTCCTCGCCGCCACCACTGCCGCCACTGCCCTGGGATCCGCCTGCGCCACCCGCACCACCCAACAGTTGCGCCAGGAGTTTCTTCAGCGCTTCAGGGTCAATACCGCCCTGCTGTTGACCACCCTCGGCGCCCTTGCCGACCATATTGCCGGAATCACCCATGCCGGCACCGCCGAAGTTGCCAAACCCGCTACCACCACCTACGCCACCAATACTCATAGTGATACTCCACTGAATTAAAGGGTTACTTGTCAGCAACGCTGACAACCCAATCAGTGGTGTCATACAGGATATGGTTCCAAAAACTACCGACCGGCTTACTCCTGCAATTGCGGGGTTTCCTGGCCCATGCAACGCACCGCCTGCTTCTTGTTATTCACCAGCACGCCCGTCAGGCCTTTTTGCTCGGTATCGAACAACACCAGCACACCGTCAACGCACTGCGCCACCTGGGGAGCCGGCATGAGGGAGACTTTATAGTCCTCGCCAGGAACGGTCTTAAGCATGGTGAAGTCGCTGAGCAGCAACGCATCCTCGGGCTTGGCGAAGTGCAGGTAGCCGTAGTACCACAGGCAGCCGACGGTGCCGATGATGGTGCCGATGCCAGTGAGGATCAGGGGGATCATGTTGCGTTCTTCGCTCATTGCGGGCTCTCTGATGATTCAATGTTGGAATTGGGCGCCGCCGGGTAATTGGGAATTTCCCCCAGGCGACGCAAGCCATTGAAATGCTGCGGGTCGTCAAGATAACGCAGCATCACGGTTTGCCAGGTCTTGTCGGCAAAAGTCTGCACATGCCCACCCCGGGTCAGTTGCAGCACCCTGGGTGGCGGCGCAGCTTGATACAGGCGGATGCCGTTGGAAAGCGGCACGATCGGGTCATCCAGACTGTGGAACAGCAGTTTCGGCACGCCAGTCAGCTGTGGCATGGCGTGGATCGCACTGTCGGCGTCCGGTACCAGCCACGACAACGGCACCTGAAACGGCCATGTTAACCAGGAAGTGCTCAGGGCGAATTGCCCTACATCACGATAACTGGCGGGTACACCGTCCAATACCAACGCCTTGAGCCGAGGCTGGCGCTCGGGATGGGCAGCCAGGTAATGCACGGCCAACGCCCCGCCCAGGCTCTGGCCGAGGACTATCAGCGGCTGGCCCTGGGTTGCGGGGGCCTGGTCGAGCCACTGGAAGGCCGCGTCCAGGTCCAGGTAGATGGCCGGCAACGAAGGTTTGCCTTCTGATACGCCATAGCCGCGATAGTCCAGCATCAGCACTTGATAGCCCTGGGCTGGCAGCCACCAACTGCCACCCAGGTGCCCGGCCAGGTTGCCACCGTTGCCGTGCAGGTGCAGCACCGTGCCCTTGAGCGGCACGCCAGGCTTGGCCGGCAGCCACCAGGCCCGCAATTTCAAGCCATCGGCGGTGGTCAGGGTGATGTCGCGGTATTCCAGGCGCGCCTGCTGTGGGGTAAACGGCAGGCCGGGCTCGGGGTAGAACAGCAGCGAGCTGCAGCCGTTGAGGGTCAGGAGCAGGCATAGAATGCCGAGGAGTCTCATCCGTTGAAACCTCGCAAATGGGGTTGGAAATCGACAGGCCGATGAAAATCAAAAGTGGGAGCAAGCCCGCGCCCACATTTTGACTTGGCCTCCTTCAGGGATATTGCTTAGAGGATATTGGAGTAATCCGCCTCGATCCGGTCCAGGCTCAGGTGGTTGAGGAAGTTGGAGAAGCACATCCACGCCGACAGCGCGTTCATATCGCGGAACTGGTCCGGCAGGTATTTGGGCGGGACCACCAGGCCTTCGTCCACCAACTGGCGCAAGGTGCGCATGTCTTCCAGGGTGGTCTTGCCGCAGAACAACAGCGGCACCTGCTCCAGCTTGCCTTTGCGCACGGCCAGTTGGATGTAGTTGTAGACCATGATAAAACCCTTGAGGTAGGACAAATCCTTGGTAAACGGCAGGCCCGTCGGCGTCGAGCCACGGAACACCCGGCTGGCGTTGCCATAGCTCTCGGCCATTTCAAAGCCCTGTTCGCGAAAGAACTCGAACACCTGCAAGAAGTCCGCGCCCTCTTCCACCATATGGATCGCACGGGTGCGATTGGTCAGCTTGCGCAGGCGACTGGGGTAGGAGGCAAAGGTGATGATCTCCATCAGGATCGCCAGGCCTTCCTGAGTCACGGTCGAGGACGGCGGGCCCTTGGACAGGAACGTGCAGATCGGCTGGTTCTGGCCATTGAGCGTGGTGCCGACGTGGACCAGGCCTTCGTGGACTTCCAGGGCCCGCACATCGCGCTCGTTGAACATCGCATCGGCGCGAATCTTGATGTAGTCGGCCCCCGCCGCCGCGTCCGCGACGATACCGTCGGACTCAAATACGCGGATGGTTTCCTCGGCCTCGCCAAACACCTTGTTCAAGCGGCTTTGCAGCAGGCTCACGGCGTCCTTGGCAGTCAGGGTCTTGGCTTCGTCCTTGAGATCGCCACGGCCGTCGATGTTGTTCAGGTAATCGGAAAGCATCAGGCCCAGGTCGGCCAGGGTCGGGTCGCCGGCATGGAATGCATCGGACGCGGCGCCGTAGAGTTCCTGGGAAATCAGGCCGAAGTCCTCGGTGCCACGGGCTTCGAGCATGCGCACCACCATGCGGTACTCCTTGCACATGCGCCGCATGATTTGCCCGACCGGGTTGAACTGGCCCAACTGGCGGGTGATATCGCGCTCGATGTTCTGGAACTCCAGCTTCACCTTGCTCGAATCGAACGACAATGGCCGGTTCAGGTAATAGTCGCGGTCCACCGCCGGCATGTGCTTGCCTTTGCCCTGCAGGAACCCCTTGCGAATGTTGTCGTCCCACTTCACGGCGTCGAGGACGCGAATCGGTGTTTGCGCCAGCACAATGCGATCGGACAAGGTGCGTATCGTCTGCTGGTAATCGTCCACCCGGTGCTTCCTCTTTAAACGTTATTTGCCCACGCGCTGATAGCGCACGGCTTCGACAAACACATCGGCGTTGGCCGGGTCGTCCAGGTAAGCCAGGACCTGATTCATGGGGCTGTCGATCAATGTCCCGTCACCCTCGGCTGTTTCCACGCTGCTGCCAATCAGGATTTTCTGCGCGATGGCCTGGTTGACCGCCTCGGGATCGAGGTTATAGACCACCAGTTCGCGGGCATCATTCAATTCGAAGCCGGCAAGGATAAAATGCCCGCCGAGCTTGTCTGGCAGCGGCGCCGACAGGTACCAGCGGCTACCGTGGCGGGACACGCTGAACTCATACTCATCGCGCTTGACCGGCTCGGCCTGCGAGGTGCTCACCGCCTTGTAGCGATGCTGGCCCGTCCGGCTGATCTGCAGGTCGAGCGGCTCGCCCCAGGCATTGCGGCTGGCCCACTTGCCCAGCAGCGCGTCAGGGGCGGCCTCGCTGGCCGGCAAGGGCTCCTTGAAAGTCACCAAGCAGCCACTGAGCAACAGGAACGACATTGCGATCACCAGTACACGCCAAGCTTTCATCGGATACTCCAGCAATGAGCGATCTTCTGTAGGAGCGAGCTTGCTCGCGAAAAGCCTGAAGGCAACGCGGGGAGTCAGGTTCCCCGCGTCATCGTTAACGCCCTTCGCGAGCAAGCTCGCTCCTACATGGGCAAGTCCATAGTGCTGCAAAAACCTCAGACCGAAGCCAGCACCAAGTGCATGTAGCGCTTGAGAATTTCCAGCATCTCTTCACCGGTCAGCGCCTCAGGCTCGAACAGCAGGCCCTGATATTCCATCCGACTGATAATCGCCGTCAACACTTTGGCATCTTGCTGAGGTTCGCGGGAGCCCAGGACCTGGAAGAACTGGCAAGTGCCCTGCAACAAAATCTGCTGGTGAGAGCGCACCAACTCGCCCAGGCGCGGGTTCAACAAAGCCTCCTGGCGAAACGCCTGTTCGGCCATCAGGTACTCGCGGCGGTTGAGCAGTTGGCGCAGGACGTAATCGGCGGTCAGGCGCGCAATGTCATCAGCCAGTTGCGAGCGCGACTCGGCACTGCCGTCACCGTAGGCCACCATCTCGCGCAACAGGCCCTCGTTGCGCACCCACAACTTGCCCATGAACGCCGCACTGCGTTCCACATACTGGGCAAACGTGTCGGTAAGCAGATCGTCGATGTCCTTGAAATAGTAGGTGGTGGCCGACAACGGCACACCGGCCTCCGCCGCCACTGCCCGATGGCGCACCGCACGCACGCCATCGCGCACGACAATGCGCATGGCCGCGTCGAGAATATCCTGGCGACGCTGTTCACTGCCCTGGCGGCTGGCCTTGCGTCCCTGGTACTGAACACTTTCAGCCACGGCAGCCGCAATGCCAGCGGCGCCTTCTTGAGCCATTACGCGCTTCACGAAAGATCGTCCTCTCACTCAACAATAGTCTGGCGCCGTACGCTTGACGTTAGTACAGGCCACACAAAAAAGCCGCCTTATAAAAGGCGGCTTCGGGATTCGCTAAGGTTACGCTTGCGGCCGCATGTGCGGGAACAAGATCACATCGCGAATCGATGGGGAGTTGGTCAGCAACATCACCAGGCGGTCGATACCAATGCCCTCACCGGCTGTCGGCGGCATGCCGTACTCCAGCGCGCGGACGAAGTCAGCGTCATAGTGCATGGCTTCGTCGTCACCGGCGTCCTTGTCAGCCACCTGGGCCATGAAACGCTCGGCCTGGTCTTCCGCGTCATTCAACTCGGAATAGGCGTTGGCGATTTCGCGACCACCGATAAACAGCTCGAAACGGTCGGTGACGTTCGGGTTGTCATCGTTGCGACGGGCCAGCGGCGAGACTTCGAACGGGTACTGGGTAATGAAGTGCGGCTGTTCCAGCTTGTGCTCCACCAGCTCTTCGAAAATCATCACCTGCAACTTACCCAGGCCTTCGAAGCCCAGGACCTTGGCGCCAGCCTTCTTGGCGATGGCACGGGCCTTGTCGATGTCGTTCAGGTCGTCAGCGGTCAGCTCAGGGTTGTACTTGAGGATCGAGTCGAACACCGATAGGCGCACGAACGGCTCGCCGAAGTGGAACACCTTGTCGCCGTACGGCACGTCGGTGCTGCCCAGGACCAACTGCGCCAGCTCGCGGAACAGTTCTTCGGTCAGGTCCATGTTGTCTTCGTAGTCGGCGTACGCCTGGTAGAACTCCAACATGGTGAATTCTGGGTTGTGGCGGGTCGAGACACCTTCGTTACGGAAGTTGCGGTTGATCTCGAACACCTTTTCAAAGCCACCAACCACCAGGCGCTTGAGGTACAACTCCGGCGCGATACGCAGGAACATTTCCAAGTCCAGTGCGTTGTGGTGGGTTTCGAATGGCTTGGCTGCAGCGCCACCCGGAATGGTCTGCAACATCGGGGTTTCGACTTCAAGGAAGTCGCGCGCCATCAGGAAGCTGCGGATGTGCGCGATCACTTGCGAACGCACGCGGAAAGTCTGGCGCACTTCTTCGTTGACGATCAGGTCGACGTAGCGCTGGCGATAGCGCTGCTCGGTGTCGGTCAGGCCGTGGTGCTTGTCCGGCAGCGGGCGCAGCGACTTGGTCAGCAGGCGCACGTTGGTCATTTCCACGTACAGGTCGCCCTTGCCGGAACGGGCCAGGGTGCCTTCGGCGGCAATGATGTCGCCCATGTCCCAGGTTTTCACCGAGGCCAGGGTTTCTTCCGAGAGGGTCTTGCGGTTGACGTAGACCTGGATGCGCCCGGTCATGTCCTGGATCACCATGAACGAGCCACGGTTGAGCATGATGCGACCTGCCACCTTGACCGGGATCGCAGCTTCTGCCAGCTCTTCCTTGGTCTTGTCCGCATATTGCTTCTGCAAGGCATCGCAGTAGTTTTCGCGGCGGAAGTCGTTGGGGAAGGCGTTACCCTTGGCGCGCTCGGCAGCAAGCTTTTCCTTGCGCAGGGCGATCAGGGAGTTTTCTTCCTGTTGCAGGGCTTGCGGATCGAGTTGTTGGTCGCTCATGTCTTTAAATATTCCATCTGGTTCGTTGTCCCCGGCCTGCGGCCGGGGATCGCGGGCAAGCCCGCTCCCACAGGGGTCGAGGAGTGTCAGCCAATCCCGCGTTGCATGTATTACAGGCCTGATTTCAGGCTGGCTTCCAGGTATTCGTCGATGTCACCGTCGAGCACCTTGTCGCAATCGCTGCGTTCGATGTTAGTGCGCAGATCCTTGATCCGCGAGGCATCAAGCACATACGAACGGATCTGGTGACCCCAGCCGATATCCGACTTGGTGTCTTCCAGCGCCTGGGACGCGGCATTGCGTTTCTGCATTTCCTGCTCGTACAACTTGGCCCGCAGCATTTTCATGGCGGTGTCCTTGTTGGCGTGCTGGGAACGTTCGTTCTGGCAGCTGACCACGGTGTTGGTCGGTACGTGGGTGATACGTACGGCCGAGTCGGTGGTGTTTACGTGCTGGCCACCGGCACCGGAGGAGCGGTAGGTGTCGATGCGCAGGTCGGCCGGGTTGATCTCGATTTCCACCTTGTCGTCGATCTCTGGCGAGACGAACACGGCACAGAACGAGGTGTGGCGACGGTTGCCGGAATCGAACGGGCTCTTGCGCACCAGGCGGTGTACGCCGATCTCGGTGCGCAGCCAGCCAAAGGCGTATTCACCCTTGATATGCACGGTCGCGCCCTTGATACCGGCGACTTCACCGGCCGACAGCTCCATGATGGTTGCTTCGAAACCGCGCTTGTCAGCCCAGCGCAGGTACATGCGCAGCAGGATGTTGGCCCAGTCCTGGGCTTCGGTGCCACCGGAACCAGCCTGGATATCCAGGTAGGCGTTGTTCGGGTCCATTTCGTGGCTGAACATGCGGCGGAATTCAAGCTTGGCGAGGTTTTCCTCAAGACGGGCCAGCTCGGCGACGACATCGCCCACTGCGCCTTCGTCGTTTTCTTCGACGGCCATGTCCAGCAGGTCGCGGCAATCGCCCAGACCAGTGTTCAATTCGTCGAGGGTATCCACGATCTGCGCCAGCGCAGCGCGCTCGCGGCCCAGTTCCTGGGCGTATTCAGGTTTGTTCCAGACAGCCGGATCTTCAAGCTCGCGATTGACTTCGGTCAGACGCTCATGCTTTTGATCGTAGTCAAAGATACCCCCGAATAGTTTCGGAGCGCTCGGACAGGTCCTTGATGGTGTTAAGGATCGGGTTGATTTCCATGGCGGGCAGCACTCGTTGGCGAACTTTTGAAAGCCGGCGAGTATAACGGCAAAAGGCCGAAAACGGCAGTCCGCTTGGCCGAAAAGGCGGGGTTTGTGCGATATCCACAGCCCGATAAAGAGCAAATGTGGGAGCTGGCTTGCCTGCGATGCAGACGCCTTGGTGTATCAAGTAGACCGAGGAGACGCCATCGCAGGCAAGCCAGCTCCTACATTGGGTTGGCGGTGTTCTGTGGGTTATTCAATCCCCACCTGGTTGCGCCCATTATGCTTGGCCAGGTACAACCCCTTGTCCGCCGCCGAGATCAACTGCCGACAATCGGTCCCCAGCAGTGGCGTCATGGTCGCCAAACCAATGCTGATGGTCAGACTCGCACCATCGGCCGGGGCTATGTGCGGGATCTTCAGTGCCGCGACGGCCTGGCGCAGTTTCTCGGCCACCAGTCGCGCACCGCCAGGCGAAGTATTGGGCAGCACCAGGGCAAACTCCTCGCCCCCGTAGCGCGCCGGCAGGTCAGAAGGACGGCTGCTGGCATCGCGAATGGTCGCCGCTACCTTGCGCAATGCTTCGTCACCTTCCAGGTGGCCAAAGCTGTCGTTGTAGGTCTTGAAGAAGTCCACGTCGATCATCAGCAACGACAACTGGGTCTGGTCACGCATGGCGCGCCGCCATTCCAGCTCCAGGTACTCGTCGAAGTGCCGGCGGTTGGACAACCCGGTCAAACCGTCGGAATTCATCAAGCGTTGCAGCACCAGATTGGTGTCCAGCAACTGTTGCTGGCTGACCCGCAGCGCGCGATAGGCCGCGTCCCGCTGCAGCAGGGTCATGTACGAGCGCGAGTGGTAGCGGATGCGCGCCACCAGCTCGATATTGTCTGGCAGCTTGACCAGGTAGTCATTGGCCCCGGCGGCAAACGCGGCACTCTTGATCAGCGGGTCTTCCTTGGTGGAAAGCACGATGATCGGGATGTTCTGGGTCGCCGGGTGGTTGCGGTATTCACGCACCAGGGTCAGGCCGTCCAGCCCGGGCATGACCAGGTCCTGCAGGATCACCGTCGGCTTGATGCGGATCGCCTGGGAGATGGCCTGGTGGGGATCGGCACAAAAGTGGAAGTCGATATTCTCCTCATGGGCCAGACCGCGCCGCACGGCTTCGCCGATCATCGCCTGGTCGTCGACCAGCAACACCATGGCGGCGTTTTCATCGGTTTTGAAGTCGTCGAGCTGTAAATCATTCATTTGCGGTCACCTGAATTACTACGTGCAGGCCAGGACAGCGAGTTATATCGGTCATTTTGCGAATACCTCCAGCAATCGTGGCGCAATTCTGTCCAATGGGCGAATCTCAACAGCGGCATCAATCGCCGCCGCCGCTTTGGGCATGCCGTAAACTGCACAGCTCTGCTGATCCTGAGCGATGGTCAGATAGCCCTGCTGACGCATCAATTTGAGTCCCTGGGCTCCGTCGCGTCCCATGCCGGTCAGCAATACGCCGACGGCATCGCCGTTCCAGTGGCTGGCGACGCTCTCGAAAAACACGTCGATGGACGGCCGATAAATCTCGTTCACGGGCTCCGCCGTGTAGGCCAGCGTGCCGTTTTTCAGCAGCCGGATATGATGATTGGTGCCGGCCAGCAATACCACGCCGCTTTGTGGTGGTTCTCCCTCGCGCGCCAGACGCACCGGCAGGCCCGAGGCGCTGCTCAGCCACTCGGCCATGCCGGCGGCGAACACCTGATCCACATGCTGCACCAGCACAATGGCTGCCGCAAAGTCCCGAGGCAAGCCCTTGAGGAGGATTTCCAGCGCCGCCGGACCACCTGCCGAAGAGCCAATGGCCACCAGGCTGCGGCGCTTGCCCGTACTTCGCGGATGCACCGGTTCGGCCCGCACCCGGCTGCCGCGCTGGCCAATCAGCCAGCCAATGTTGAGGATCTTGCGCAGCAAGGGCGCTGCCGCCTCCTTGGCATCACCAACGCCCAGCGCCGGGGTGTCCACCACATCCAGCGCGCCATGCCCCATGGCTTCGAACACGCGGCTGACATTCTGCTGGCGATCCACGGTAACGATAACAATAGCGCATGGCGTCTCGGCCATGATCTGCCGGGTCGCCTCCACACCATCCATCACCGGCATGATCAGGTCCATCAGGATCAGATCCGGGGTCAACTCGGCGCAGCGTTGCACGGCTTCCAGGCCATTGGTGGCAACCCACACCACTTCATGGGCCGGCTCGAAGCTCAAGGCCCGACGCAGAGCCTCGACCGCCAGAGGCATGTCATTGACGATGGCGATCTTCATGCCCGGGCGCCTCCAATCAACTCCACCACTGCGTCCAGCAGGGCATCGTCATGGAAGCTGGCCTTGGCCAGGTAATAATCGGCACCGGCATCCAGGCCACGACGCCGATCTTCTTCACGATCCTTGTAGGACACCACCATCACCGGCAGCGATTGCAGGCGAGTGTCACGGCGCAACAGTGTGACCAATTCAATACCGTCCATGCGAGGCATATCAATGTCAGTAATCAGCAGGTCGAAGTCTTCGGAACGCAGAGCATTCCAGCCATCCATGCCATCGACGGCGACCGCTACGTCATATCCACGGTTAAGTAATAGCTTGCGCTGCAATTCGCGCACGGTCAGCGAGTCATCTACCACCAGAATGCGCTTGCGCGCGGCCTCGACGGTTTGCTGGGCGCGCCGGGCAATGCGCTCCAGGCGACCGGTGTTGAGCAACTTGTCCACCGAACGCAGCATGTCCTCGACATCGACGATCAACACCACCGAGCCGTCATCGAGCAGCGCACCGGCAGAAATGTCCTGCACCTTGCCCAGGCGATCGTCCAGCGGCAGCACCACCAGCGTGCGCTCACCGATAAACCGCTCCACGGCAATCCCGTACACCGCATCCCGCTCGCGGATCACCACGACCTTGAGGGTGTCCTGACTATTTTGCCCTGGCGGGCGCTGCAACAACTGGCTGGCTGCGACCAGACCGACATGCCGGCCCTCGTGCCAAAAATGCTGGCGGCCTTCCAATTGCACGATTTCGTCGGGTTCCAGGTCACACATGCGCTCTATATGGGCCAGGGGAAAGGCGTAGGCTTCTTCGCCGACTTCAACCACCAGGCTGCGCACTACCGACAAGGTCAGTGGTACTTCCAGGTGAAAGCGGCTGCCCTGCCCCGCCGTCTGCTCCAGCACCACTGCACCGCGCAATTGGCGGACCATGTGCTGCACCGCATCCAGGCCGACGCCGCGTCCGGAGACCTCAGTAACCTTGTCGCGCAGGCTGAAGCCCGGCAGGAACAGGAACGTCAACAGTTCCTCTTCGCTCAAGCGCAAGGCTGTTTCCAGCGGCGAGAGGTTGCGTTCGACAATACTGGCGCGCAGGCGTTCCAGGTCGACACCGTTGCCGTCATCGCTCAACTCCAGCACCAGCAGACCCGCCTGGTGCGAGGCGCGCAGGCGGATCAGGCCCTCGGCCGGCTTGCCCGCCAGCAGGCGCTGCTCGGGCATCTCGATGCCGTGATCGACGGCATTGCGCAACAAATGGGTCAGCGGCGCTTCAAGTTTTTCCAGTACATCGCGGTCAACCTGGGTCTTCTCGCCCTCGATTTCCAGACGCACTTGCTTGCCCAGGCTGCGGCCCAGGTCGCGCACCATACGCACCTGCCCCGCCAGCACATCGGCAAACGGCCGCATCCGGCACGCCAGCGCCGTGTCATACAGCACCTGGGCGCGTTGCCCGGCCTGCCAGCCGAACTCATCGAGCTCGGCGGTCTTTTCTGCCAGCAGCAACTGCGCTTCGCTCAGCAGGCGGCGGGCGTCGGCCAGGGCTTCCTGGGCTTCGAGGTTCAAGTCGAGGGTCTTGAGCTGCCCATCGAGGTTATCCAGGGCCCGGGCGCCGTTGCTTTGGATACGCTTGAGGCGTTGCAGGCTGGACAGGTACGGCTTGAGCCGCTGGGTTTCCACCAGGGATTTGCTGGACAGGTCCAACAGACTGTTCAAGCGCTCGGCCGTGACCCGCAAGACGCGCTCGCCACCTTCGGTCATGTGTTTGCTCTGGCGTGGCGCATCACTGTGGATGGGCGCAGCAGCCTCCGGCTCCAGGGGCAGTAACAGCGATTCCTCAAGGGACGGCAGCGGTTGCGGAATAGGTGCGGGCGCAGGCACAACCTTGGCGGTCGGCTGTGACGGATCGAGCAAGCGCTCCATCAGCGCCACATACGCCTCGATATCGGCCGGGCCCACGGTATTGCCCGGCGTGGCGATGCGCATCAGCAGGTCAGTGCCCTGCAACAATGCGTCGATATGTTCGGGTTGCAGGTAGAGCCGGCTCTCCTGGGCGCTGACCAGGCAGTCTTCCATCACGTGGGCCACGCTGACGCCAGCGTCGACCCCGACAATCCGCGCCGCGCCCTTGAGCGAATGTGCCGCACGCATGCAGGCTTCAAGCTGATCGGCCTGGGTCGGGTTGCGTTCCAGGGCCAGCAGGCCGGCGCTGAGCACCTGGGTCTGGGCATCGGCTTCCAGGCTGAACAGCTCCAGCAGCGAGGCATCGCGCATCTGGTCGGGGGTCATGTGAGGCTCCGGGTCACGGCAGACAACAGTTGCGCCTCGTCCAGCCAGCGCAGGCTGCGGCCCTTGAACTGCAACACGCCCTGGGTGTAGCGCGCACTGGCCTGGGTACCGGAGGCAGACGCCGCGCTGAGGGTGCGCTCATCAATGGCATGGATGCCATCCACTTCATCCACCGGCACCACCACCGGCCCATCCTGCGCAGCGATGATCAACATGCGCGGCATGATCCGCCCGCCACTGGGGCCGCCGGCGGTGCTGTCGAGCCCGAGCAACTCCACCAGGGACAAGCAAGCCACCAGTGCTCCGCGCACATTGGCAACCCCGAGCAGCGCCCGGGAGCGCTGGTGGGGCAAGGAATGGATCGGCTGCAACGGCGCCACTTCCACCAGGCAACGGGTGGCGATGCCCAGCCACTCCTCGCCCAGGCGGAACATCAGCAATGAACGGGTGGCGATCTCATCGTCGGCTTCTGTGCTGGCGTTGGGGTGACGGTCTTCCTGCTGCAAGGCGTAACGATCCAGCAGGCGAGTGGCCGCTGCGGAATACACCGCACAGTTGCGGCAGTGGATATGCTCGGCCAGCAACGGGCAGGATTTATCGCCATGGATCCCAATGCGGTTCCAGCAATCGTCGATGGCCTGGGTATCGGCTACCGTCAGGTCCAGGTCGGTGTCCGGGGATGCGGAGCTACTCATCGTTTACGCTCACTGTCAGCGGCTCGCTCGCTACGGGCGGCACGGGCTTGCAAGCGCCGTGCCCCCGCCGTATCGCCCTGGGACTCCAGCAACGCGGCCAGGTGCATCAAGGCCTGCGGATGCTGGGGTTCCAGGTACAAGGCTTTTCGATAATACCCCTGGGCTTCCAGGGCGCTACCCGCCACATCACTGAGCAAGCCCAGCCAGTAGAACACCTGGGCCGCCGGTGGATGGTTCTGCAGGTAGCGCTCGCAGGCAGCACGGGCCTCAAGGCTTTTGCCTTCATTGGCCAGGGTCGCGATCTGACCAAGCAGATCGGCGGCATCCGAGTGCTCGGGCGCAGGCTTGATCGGTACCACCGGCGCCGCGAATGCACTGAACGGTCGGGGTTTGGTGGGGATCGGTGCAGCACTGCGCTGGGGTACCGGAGGCGGTATTGGGGCAAAGACCGGCTCAGGCGCGACTTCGGCATGACGACTGAAGGCAAACGACTGCGGCACACCAATCGAGCGCATGCCCAGGCGCCCCAGCAGGCTGCCTTCGGCTGGGCCGATAAACAGCACACCCTCAACGTGAGTCAGGCCCTTGAGCACTTCAAACACCTGCTTCTGGGTTGGCTGATCGAAGTAGATCAACAGGTTGCGGCAAAACACGAAATCATAGGTCGGCTCATTGGCCAGCAATTGCGGGTCCAGCAGGTTACCCACTTGCAGCCGCACCTGTTCACGCACCCGGTCGGCGACGTGGTAGCCGTCCTCCTCAGCGCAAAAGTGCCGCTCACGAAACTCAAGGTCCTGGCCACGAAAGGAATTCTTGCCATACACCCCGCGCCGCGCCCGCTCCACCGACAGGGGGCTGACGTCCATGCCTTGCACCTTGAACTGGTGTGGCGAAAGGCCCGCATCGAGCAGGGCCATGGCGATGGAATAGGGTTCCTCACCGGTAGAGCACGGCAGGCTGAGAATGCGCAAGGCGCGCATGTGCTTGATCTCGCCCAGCCGCGTCACCGCCAGCCGCGCCAGGGTGGCAAAGGACTCGGGATAACGGAAAAACCAGGTCTCGGGGACGATGACCGCTTCGATCAGCGCCTGCTGTTCCTCACCGCTGGTTTGCAGGCGCTGCCAGTACTGATCGGCACTCAGCCCCTGCAACGCCTGGCTGCGCTGGCGCACGGCACGCTCGATAATCGCTTCGCCCACCGAGGCGACGTCCAGGCCGATGCGCTCCTTGAGGAAGTCGAAAAAACGTTGGTCATTGCTCATCTCGCCTCCCCAACGCTCAGGTCGGGGGCAAACAGCAAGGCGCGGACCTCGGCGGTGAGCAAGTCACCCACCCCGATCCACTGCATCAGCCCCCGTTCGTCTTCGCGCACCGGCCCCAGGTAGGGCGCCTGGCGATTATCCAGGCCATAGGCCTGGAAATCCGCCGGATCGCAGCGCAGGGTGTCAGTGGCCTGTTCGAGGATCAGCCCCAGCCAACGCGACTCCAGCCAGGTTTCAGGCTGATAGTTGACCAGCACCAGCCGCGTACTGGTGCGGGCCTGGGCCAGCGTGCCAAAGGTCAGGGCGCTGAGGTCGATCACCGGCACCATGTTGCCGCGATGGGCAAAGATCCCGGCGACCCACATCGGCGCATGGGCGATGGGCTTGAGCGGCAGGCGCGGCAACACCTCGGCCACTTCCGTGGCCTTGAGGGCGTAGCGCTCGCTGCCGATATGAAACACCAGGAACAAGGCTTTTTTGGCTGCCGTCACGGCGCCGCGTTTCGCCGCTGGATCACTCATCAGACTTTGAAACGCGACACGCCGCTGCGCAGACCGACCGCAACCTGGCTCAATTCATCAATGGCAAAGCTGGCCTGGCGCAGGGACTCCACGGTCTGGCTGCTGGCATCGCCCAACTGCACCAGCGCATGGTTGATCTGCTCGGCACCGGTAGCCTGGGCCTGCATGCCCTCGTTGACCATCAGCACGCGCGGCGCCAGGGCCTGCACCTGGTGGATGATCTGCGACAGTTGCTCGCCCACTTGCTGCACTTCGAACATGCCGCGACGCACTTCTTCGGAGAATTTGTCCATGCCCATCACGCCGGCCGATACCGCCGACTGGATCTCGCGCACCATCTGTTCGATGTCATAGGTCGCCACGGCGGTCTGGTCGGCCAGGCGCCGCACTTCAGTGGCAACCACGGCAAAGCCGCGTCCATATTCACCGGCCTTCTCGGCCTCGATGGCGGCGTTGAGGGACAGCAGGTTGGTCTGGTCGGCCACTTTGACGATGGTCACCACCACTTGGTTGATGTTGCCGGCCTTCTCATTGAGGATCGCCAGCTTGGCATTGACCAGATCGGCGGCGCCCATCACCGAGTGCATGGTTTCTTCCATGCGGGCCAGGCCTTGCTGGCCGGAACCGGCGGCAACCGAGGCCTGGTCGGCGGCGGTGGACACTTCGGTCATGGTGCGCACCAGGTCCTTGGACGTGGCGGCGATTTCCCGCGAAGTGGCGCCGATTTCGGTGGTGGTGGCCGCCGTTTCGGTGGCGGTCGCCTGTTGCTGCTTGGAGGTGGCGGCAATTTCGGTCACCGAGGTGGTGACCTGCACCGACGAACGCTGGGCCTGGGATACCAGGGCAGTCAGCTCGGTCATCATGTCGTTGAAGCCGGTCTCGACCGCGCCGAATTCGTCCTTGCGCTCCAGGTTCAGACGCTTGCTCAGGTCGCCGGTGCGCATGGTTTCGAGGATATCGACGATGCGTTTCATCGGCGCCATGATTGCGCGCATCAGCAGCAGCCCGCACAGGGCGGCGGCGAGGACTGCCAGGAGCAGCGAAACGCCCATGCTGATTTTCGCCGCAGCCACGGCGTCATCGATGGCGGCGGTGGCTTCATCCGCGACCTTTTTGTTCTCGTTGATGATGTCGTTGAGCTTCAAGCGCCCTGCGGTCCAGGCCGGGGTCAGTTGCTCGTCGAACATCTTGACGGCCTCGGTTTCCTTATTGGCCATGTGCAATTCCAGCACCTGGGCCAGCACCTTGTTGTAGTTCTGGTGCAGGGCTTCGAAGGTATCGAACTCGGTGCGATCCTGATCGAGATTGATCGTACTGGCATAACTGGCCATGTGCTGCTCAAGGCGCTGCTCAAACGACTTGTATTCCTGCTTGTCGGCGTCAGAAACCCCCAGGTGCTCACGCAACCCGATCAGTTCCTGAGTCTGCAGGTAGCTGTCGACCCAGGCGCTGCGGATCATCGAACTGAAAAACACCCCTGGCACTGCGTCGTCGCGCACCTGGTTTTCACTCGCTTCAATCTTCAGCAACCGTGAGTACGAGACCACAACCATCAGCAGCATGATGGCGATAATGACCGCAAAGCTCGCCAAGATGCGTTGGCGCAAGGTCCAGTTCTTCACAGTATTTCCTCAAGGGCCGATCAAATGCCGAGGAGTATAGCTGAGGCAGTGCCATCATTTATCAATGGGTTGTGGGCCAGTTCTCAAGGAATACAAAAACACCCCGCAGCGCAGGCGCATACGGGGTGTCGGTAGAGCATGCTGCCGTTCACACGGTGGCTTGGCGCACCTGTTTTTCCAACTCGGCCTTGAGGCCGGGTTCCAGCTTGAGTTGACGGGCCAGCTCGTCGAGGTAGGACTTCTCCATGAAGTTCTCTTCGTCCACCAGCATGACGCTGGCGATGTACATTTCGGCGGCCATTTCCGGCGTGCTCGCGGCGCGGGCCACATCCGTGGGGTCCAGGGGTTTGTTAAGTTCGGCATGCAGCCAGTGCTGCAGTTCCTGGTCATTGTCCAGCTTGACGAACTCACCTTCGATCAAGGCGCGCTCGCGCTCGTCCACATGACCATCGGCCTTGGCGGCAGCCACCAGGGCCTTGAGGATGGCCTGGCTATGCAGCTCGACCTGGGCCGGTGGCAGGCGGTCGAGGGTCTGTGGCTCGCCTTTTGGCGCGCCGGCCTGCTGGGCCTGCCAATTGCCATAGGCCTTGTAGGCAATCACGCCTAACGCAGCAAGACCACCATAGGTGAGGGCTTTACCGCCAAACTTGCGGGCTTTTTTATTGCCCAGCAACAAGCCCATGGCCCCGGCGGCCAATGCCCCGCCACCCGCGCCGCCCAACAGGCTGCCAAGGCCGCCACCACCGAGCAGGCCGCCGAGTGCACCTTTATCATCGCCTTTACGTTGACCGCCAGCCTTGTTTTGCAGCATGTCCTGGCCGGACTTGAGCAACTGATCAAGCAATCCACGGGTATTCATTCATAGCCTCCAGAGACTTGGGTTCATAGGATCAATAGGCTCTCAGCGTAAAACTAAGTGCCAATATTCCTGGATATAGAGTGCTTCCAGATGTAACTCAACTGGGGTTGGGGTTGGGTACATATCCCCCTTTACCCCCCTGCTGACACGTCTTGTTTCATATGCAACGCCATCATCCCGCTATCAATCAATTTTCCTTCCCCATCGAACCCCTTAAGCTATCGGGTATCTGTTTAAAGTCCGCTGCGTTTGGCCGAAGGCATGTCCGAACCGTTATTTCTGATCCAGCACGCGCCAGGAACGGCACGGGATTGCTCACCACAGGTTGTATTTATGCACCGCAGGAATTTGCTCAAAGCGTCCATGGCCATCGCGGCCTACACCGGGCTGTCGGCCAGTGGTCTGTTGGCCGCCCAGGCCTGGGCCGGTAATCGTGCAGCCGATGGCGACGCCAAGGCGTTCGACTTCGATTGGCTGAAGAGCCAGGCCAAGCAACTGTCCGGCAAACAGTATCAGGACACCAAGCAGGTACTGCCGCCCACCCTGGCGACCATGACCCCGCAAAATTTCAATGCCATCGGCTACGACGGTAATCATTCGCTGTGGAAAGACCTCAAAGGCCAGTTGGACGTGCAGTTTTTCCACGTCGGCATGGGCTTCAAGACCCCGGTGCGCATGCACAGTGTCGACCCCAAGACCCGCCAGGCGCGGGAGGTGCATTTTCGCCCGTCGCTGTTCAACTATGAAAAAACCACAGTCAATACCCAGCAGCTCAAGGGCGACCTGGGTTTTTCCGGTTTCAAGCTGTTCAAGGCCCCGGAGCTGGATCGTCACGATGTGGTGTCTTTCCTTGGCGCCAGTTATTTCCGCGCGGTGGATAACACCGGCCAGTACGGCCTTTCGGCCCGCGGCCTGGCCATCGACACCTACGCCAACAAACGCGAAGAGTTCCCCGATTTCACCCAGTTCTGGTTCGAGACGCCGGACAAGGACAGCACCCGTTTCGTGGTCTACGCCCTGCTCGACTCGCCCAGCGCCACCGGCGCTTACCGCTTCGACATCGACTGCCAGGCCACGCAGGTGGTGATGGCCATCGACGCCCATATCAATGCGCGTACCGCTATCCAGCAGATGGGCATCGCGCCGATGACCAGCATGTTCAGTTGCGGCACCCATGAACGGCGCATGTGCGACACCATCCACCCACAGATCCACGACTCCGACCGCCTGGCGATGTGGCGTGGCAACGGTGAGTGGATCTGCCGCCCGCTGAACAACCCGGCAAAGCTGCAATTCAATGCCTTCGCCGATAAAGACCCGAAAGGTTTCGGCCTGGTGCAGACCGACCATGAATTCGCCAGTTACCAGGACACCGTCGACTGGTACAGCAAGCGCCCGAGCCTGTGGGTAGAACCGACCACCGCGTGGGGTGAAGGCTCTGTCGACCTGTTGGAAATCCCTACCACCGGCGAGACCATGGACAACATCGTCGCCTTCTGGACCCCAAAGAAACCGGTGGCCGCCGGCGACTCCCTGACCTTTGGCTACAAGCTCTACTGGAGCGCCCTGCCCCCGGTCAGCACGCCGCTGGCACAGGTCAATGCCACCCGTTCCGGCATGGGCGGTTTTACCGAAGGCTGGGCGCCGGGCGAGCATTACCCGCCGGTCTGGGCCCGCCGTTTTGCCGTGGATTTCAAGGGTGGTGGCCTCGACCGCCTGCCCGCAGGCACCGGGATCGAGCCGGTGGTCACCTGTTCCCATGGTGAAGTGAAAGACTTCAGCGTGCTGGTACTCGACGACATCAAGGGCTATCGCATTCTCTTTGACTGGTACCCGACCAGCGACAGCGTGGAGCCGGTGGAAATGCGCCTGTTCATTCGCAGCAATGACCGGACCTTGAGTGAAACCTGGTTGTACCAGTACTTCCCGCCAGCCGCGGACAAGCGCAAGTACACCTGATGCATGCGTTCCCACGCTGGTTACGGCGTGGGAACGCCCCACCCGATTCAGAAACGCGAAATGCTCTTCATTGCCCCGATCAAATAGCGCATTGCCACTTGATCGTTTTCGGTCAAGGCACGGTACTGCTCAAGCAGTTGCGCCTCATCCGAGCTCAGCCGGCGGCCATGCAATGACAATTTGCGGCTGAAAAAAAGCGCCAGAACCCCTGCGACACCAATGGACTTGGCCATGGAATGTTTCTCCGTTTAATAAACAACAACTCCCGCCCCACAACTCTGTCCGCGAAGTGCAATACCTCAGCGAGCAAACTGACTGACTTCCTGGGCCAGAAGCCGTCTTACTTCAAGCGTAGAAACTATCCAGACGCTTGTGAGATTTTTTTAGAGCATTCACTTAAATAATTGCCTTGAAGCAAAAAGCTTGCAGAAAATTCTTACACCTCATAAATTGAGTGACCACTCAATTAATTAATGAGACCCAGCGTGCGCACCATTGATCCCCAGCAACGCGAAAGCAAACGCATGGCCCTCCTGGACGCCGCGTCCCAGTGTTTTGCCGAGGCGGGTTTTGTCGCCACGCGTACCGCTGACATCTGTGCCCTGGCCGGCATGAGCGCCGGCAATCTGTTCCACTATTTCGCCAGCAAGCACGAGGTGTTGCTGGCGCTGGTGGCCCGCGAAGGTGAAGAGATCCAACAGGCCATGGCACCGCTGGCCAAGGCGGCGGATCCAATGGCGCAGCTGCTGGCCTTCCTCGATCAGGTCTGCCAACTGGCCTGCGACCGCCACTACGCAGGCCTGGCGCTGGAGATCTCAGCCCTGGGGCATCGCGACGAAGCCGTGGCGCGCCTGGTGAAGGCCAATGACCGCGCCTTGCGTGACGGCCTACAAGCACTGGTACTGGCGGCGGATAAGGCCGGGCAATTGCAGACCTCATTGAGCGCGCCAGAAGCCGCCAATTGGCTCGCCGCCCTGATCGACGGCATGTTCGCTCGCGTGGCTGCCGACCCGAACTTCCACCCCGCGCAACAGACCACGGTCCTGCAAGGCTTGGTGGTTCACCTTCTACAGGGGCGTTGAACATGCCATCAGTAACCAATGCACGCTTGATACAAGTCGACGCGTTACGCGGGTTTGCCCTGCTGGGCATTCTCAGCGTCAATATCTGGGCCTTTGCCGATCCCTACTACGCCTCGATCTCCAGCAACCCGGCCTACACCCGTTCACTCGATCATGGGGTGCGCCTGCTGGTGGCCTTGCTGTTCGAAACCAAGTTCTACCTGCTGTTCTCCTTTCTGTTTGGCTACAGCTTCACCCTGCAAATGGCTGCCGCCGAGCGTGCCGAGGCTGCATTTGTCCCGCGTATGCTGCGCCGGCAACTGGCACTGTTGGCGCTGGGCCTGGCCCATGGCGCCCTGCTGTACTACGGGGAGATTCTCTCCACTTATGCGCTGTTGGGCCTGGTGCTGCTGGCCGCGCGCAACCTGTCACCGGCCCGCGCCCGACGGTGGGCGATCAGGCTGGTGGTAGTCGCCTGTTCGACCTGGATGATCCTGGGGGTTTTGCAGGGATTGGCGGGCGAGGCCAGCAGCGCCACCAACGGTGACGCCTCAGACAAACTGGCAGCCTTTTCCGGCAGTGCCTGGCAGACCTTGCAGTTTCATAGCCTGCATCTGTGGGAAACGTTGCCGGCGTTGTGGCTGCTGCAAGGGCCGAGCGCCCTGGCGATGTTCCTGTTCGGCTATGCCGCCGGACGGCAACACTGGCTCGCCTCGCCGCCGGCCTGGAAGCTGCAACGCTTGCTGAAAGTCACTGCTCCCGTGGGCCTGTTCGGCGCCTTGATCTACGCCCTGGCAGCCGCCTACGCGCCCGGCGGCGGCCTGGAAACCTTTGCCTTCGGCCTCGGCCAACTGACCGCCCCGTTGCTCACCGCCACGTATTGCTTGTTGATGCTCGCACTGTTCAACACGCCTGGCGGCGCGCGACTGTGCACACTGCTGGCCCCCCTGGGCAAGATGGCCTTGAGCAATTACCTCCTGCAGTCGGCCGTGCTGGGGCTGCTATTCACCGGCTATGGTGCAGGCTGGATCAACCAAATCGAGCCATGGCTGCTGCTGCCAATCGCCGGTGTGATTTTTATCGGGCAGATGTGGCTGAGTGCACGCTGGCTGAGCCGCCATCCCTACGGACCGTTCGAATGGTTGTTGCGAGCCGTGACTTTGCTGGCCTGGCCGAGCTGGCGGCGCAGCGAATAAACCTCAGGGGAGCGGGCGATGATAGGCAAGAAAAAACCCACCGCGATCAACGGTGGGTTTGGCTGACAAGCGCAAACAGTCAGTCGCGCAAGTCAGACTCATGGATCGGCTGGTCGCGGTGGGTGGCCCGCTGGTATTGCGCCGGCCAAATCGCCTTGCGCCCGCCCAGGTCGTCATCGGCATGCAGTGGCCAATACGGGTCACGCAACAGTTCCCGGGCAAGAAAGATGATATCGGCCTGATAGGTGCGCAGAATATGTTCGGCCTGGGCCGGTTCGGTAATCATCCCCACGGTGCCCGTGGCCATGCCGGACTCCTTGCGCACGCGTTCAGCGAAGCGCGTTTGATAACCAGGCCCGATAGGAATTTCTGCGTTGGCCGCCGTGCCACCGGAGGACACGTCGATCAGGTCGACGCCCAAGTCTTTCAGGCGGCGCGCCAGCTCCACGGTTTCGTCCGGGTTCCAGCCATCCTCCACCCAGTCGGTGGCCGAGACACGCACAAACAGCGGCAGCTCTTGCGGCCACACCCCGCGCACAGCCTCGGTGACTTGCAGCACCAGGCGGATGCGGTTTGCAAAGGAGCCGCCGTATTGATCCTGCCTCTGATTGCTCAGGGGCGAGAGAAACTGATGCAGCAGGTAGCCATGAGCCGCATGGATTTCCACCACTTTGAACCCGGCGCTCAAGGCACGCTTGGCGGCGGCCACGAAGTCAGCAATCACCTGTTGGATTTGCCCTTCATCAAGCTGTTTCGGCGCCGTGTGCTGCGGGTCGAAGGCTATCGGCGAGGGCCCAACGGGTACCCAGCCACCGTCTTCGGGCTTGACGCTGCCATGCTTGCCGAGCCACGGCCGATGGGTGCTGGCCTTACGCCCGGCGTGGGCCAGTTGAATGCCTGCCACCGCCCCTTGGGCGCTGATAAAGCGGGTAATGCGCTGCAGGGGTTCAATCTGGGCATCGTTCCACAGCCCCAGGTCCTGGGCGGTGATCCGGCCATCGGCGGTCACGGCGATCGCTTCGCTGAAAACCAACCCGGCGCCCCCGACAGCGCGGCTGCCCAGGTGTACCAGGTGCCAGTCATTGGCCAGGCCATCGACGGCGGAGTACTGGCACATCGGCGACACGGCAATGCGGTTGAGCAGGGTCAATTGGCGCAGGGTATAGGGTTCAAGCAACAGACTCATGGGGCACCTCTTCTCGTATCCGGTGGGCATTGGCTCCAGGGTTCTGTCTGACCGGTGCACGTGACGAGAAGATGAAAGGCCCGTCCCCTTCGGGCTAAAAACAGACGAGGTCACCAGACCAATCACACAGTGCTTAGAGACTAGTCGACAACCGGGGATTGCACAGGGTTCAGCGTGGTTCGATGTGGGCAATCATCAATTGCACGGTTTCCTGGCCACGGAATTCATTCACATCGAGCTTGTAGGCCAGCTCTACCCAGCGAATGGTCGGGTTCGGCCAGACTTCGCGGTCGATACCAAAGGCAATGCCATCGAGTTTCACCGCGCCACACTCGCTCTTGAGCACCACCTTGAGGTGACGCTCGCCCACCACCCGCTGCTCCACCAGTTGAAACACCCCGTGAAACAGCGGCTCGGGAAAATGCTGGCCCCAAGGCCCGGCATTGCGCAGGGCGCGAGCCAGTTCCAGGTGAAACTCCTCCACCGCCAGGGTGCCATCGGACAACAGGCGCCCGGTAAGGTCTTCTTCACGCAGTTGCCGGCGTACTTCGGCGTCGAAGGCTTCGGCGAACAGCGGGAAGTTCGCTTCAGGCAAGGTCAAGCCCGCCGCCATGGCGTGGCCGCCGTATTTGGCGATCAGGTTCGGGTGCTGGCTGGCCACCACCGCCAGGGCATCGCGGATATGGAACCCCGGCACCGAACGCCCGGAGCCCTTGAGCAGACCGTCACCGGCATCGGCAAAGGCGATGGTCGGGCGGAAATAGCGCTCTTTCATACGTGAAGCCAGAATCCCGATCACGCCCTGGTGCCACTCCGGGTCGAACAGGCACAGGCCAAATGGCATCGACTCCACCGGCAAGTCCTTGAGCTGGGCCAGGGCTTCACGCTGCATGCCCTGCTCGATGGCCTTGCGGTCCTGGTTCATGCCATCCAGTTGCGCGGCCATTTCCCGGGCCTGGGCAAAGTCGCTGGTGAGCAGGCACTCGATGCCCAGGCTCATGTCATCCAGGCGCCCGGCCGCATTGAGTCGTGGGCCAAGAATAAAACCCAGGTCGGTGGAGGTGATACGTGCGTGGTCACGCTTGGCCACTTCGAGGATCGCCTTGATGCCTGGCCGTGCACGCCCGGCGCGGATACGCTCCAGGCCCTGATAGACCAGAATGCGGTTGTTGGCATCCAGCGGTACCACGTCGGCCACACTGCCCAGGGCCACCAGGTCGAGCAGCTCGCCGATGTTGGGCTGTGGCTGCTTGTCGTACCAACCCAGGCTGCGCAAGCGCGCACGCAAGGCCATCAGCACGTAGAAAATCACCCCCACGCCGGCCAGGGCCTTGCTGGGGAACGTGCATCCAGGCTGGTTCGGGTTGACGATGGCATCGGCCGCCGGCAGTTCATCGCCGGGCAAGTGGTGGTCGGTGACCAGCACCTTGAGCCCCGCCGCCTTCGCCGCCGCCACGCCTTCGACACTGGAGATGCCGTTGTCCACAGTGATCAGCAACTGCGGCTCACGCTGCAAGGCCACGGCAACGATTTCCGGGGTCAGGCCGTAGCCGTATTCGAAGCGGTTGGGCACCAGGTAATCGACATGGGCAGCGCCGAGCAAGCGCAGGCCAAGGGTGCCCACGGTGCTGGCGGTGGCGCCGTCGGCGTCGAAGTCGCCGACGATCAGGATGCGCTGGCGCTGCTCCAGGGCCGTCACCAGCAAGTCCACGGCAGCCTCGATCCCCTTGAGCTGCTGATACGGAATCAGCCGCGCCAGGCTTTTATCCAGCTCATCCTGCGAGGTCACGCCACGGGCGGCGTAAAGACGGGTCAGCAACGGTGGCAATTCACCGAGGAACGGCAGGACGGCGGGCAATGGGCGGGGATCGATACGCATGGGGTGATGGGGGCTTCTCTAGCTATAGATAAAAATGCTCACCCTGTAGGAGCGAGCTTGCTCGCGAAGAACGCATGGGCACCGCATTCATTCTGGATACCCGCGTTATCGTTGATGCCCTTCGCGAGCAAGCTCGCTCCTACAGAGGGCGGTGTTGAGTATTAGCCGCGTTCGCCGACCAGCCACTGCAGCTGCACTTCGTGCTGGCCGCGGTCATCGGTGACGAAGATCGTGCCTTCGCTGATCATCACGTCCCACTTGATCACCCGCGGCATGTCCTTGGCCAGGGTTTCCAAAACTTCCTGGGGAACCGCAGCGATGTGTACGTTCTTCAGGTTATTGGCCACCGGCACCACCTTGCCTTCCCACACTCGCAGGCTGCCATAGGCCAGCAGACTGGTACGCTCGGTGCGACGCGAACACCAGGTCAGGCGGTCAGCATCGGGCTGGCCGACTTCGATCCAGTGCAGGACCCGATCATCCAGGCTTTTTTCCCACAGGGCTGGTTCGTCTACATCTGACAGTCCGCGACCAAACGACAACTGCTCGTTGTACCAAAGGGCGTAGGCCAGCAAACGCACGGTCATGCGTTCTTCGGTTTCCGAGGGGTGACGGGCGATGGTTTGCTTGACGCTCTCGTACACCGAACGATCGAGGTCGGTCAGGTTGAGTTCAAACTTGTAGGTCGTGGACGGCTGGGCCATGAACGGGCTTCTAGAGACAGGAAAAGGCGGCCAGTCTAACCGATGGCGAGGTCATTCAACGAATCCTGCGCTGTATCATCCTTATCCCTGCACCACTCGCCTATGTTAAAAGGCAATACACACCTGCCCTGCGCTTGTAAGGATCCTCATGTCGTTTACCGCCAAACCGCTTGCCGGCCTGAAAGTCATCGAACTGGGCACTTTGATCGCCGGCCCGTTCGCTTCGCGCATTTGCGCCGAGTTCGGCGCTGAAGTGATCAAGGTCGAATCCCCCGACGGCGGCGACCCGCTACGCAAATGGCGCAAGTTGTATGAAGGCACGTCACTGTGGTGGTTTGTGCAGGCGCGCAATAAAAAGTCCCTGACCCTGAACCTCAAGCACCCAGACGGCCTGGCGATTCTCAAGCAACTGCTGGCAGATGCCGACATCCTGATCGAGAACTTCCGCCCCGGCGTGCTGGAAAAGCTCGGCCTGGACTGGAACACCCTGCACGCCCTGAACCCCAAACTGGTGATGGTACGGCTCTCCGGTTTTGGCCAGACCGGGCCAATGAAGGATCAACCGGGGTTCGGTGCGGTCGGTGAATCCATGGGCGGCCTGCGCTACATCACCGGTTTCGAGGACCGCCCGCCGGTGCGCACCGGGATTTCCATCGGCGACTCCATCGCCGCGCTGTGGGCAGTGATTGGCGCACTCATGGCCTTGCGCCATCGCGAGGTCAACGGCGGCCTCGGCCAAGTGGTGGATGTGGCGCTGTATGAAGCCATCTTCGCCATGATGGAAAGCATGATCCCCGAGTTCGATGTGTTCGGGTTTATCCGCGAGCGCACCGGCAACATCATGCCGGGGATCACCCCGTCATCGATCCATACCACCGCCGATGGCAAGCATGTACAGATTGGCGCCAATGGCGATGCGATCTTCAAGCGTTTCATGCAGGCCATCGGCCGTGAGGACCTGGCCAATGACCCGCAACTGGCCAGCAACGATGGTCGCGACAGCCGGCGTGACGAGTTGTATGGCGTGATCGACCGCTGGGTCAACGGCTTGCCACTGGCGCAAGTGGTGGAACAGTTGAACCTGGCCGAAGTACCTGCCAGCCGGATCTACAGCGCCGAAGACATGCTCGGCGACCCGCAATACCTTGCCCGGGAAATGTTCCTCAAGGCCCAATTGCCCGACGGCAAGGATTTCAAGATGCCCGGCATCGTGCCCAAGCTTTCGGATACACCCGGCAGTTGCGAGTGGGTCGGGCCGGAACTGGGCGAGCACAATGGCGTGATCCTTCAATCATTGGGCTACGACAGTACCGCCGTGGCCCGTTTGCGCAAGGATGGCGCGATCTGATGCGGTTCGGAGCACGCTCAAGATAATGGCCGGCCGCTTCATCAGGGCGCTGCGGCGCTTGTGGCTCATCGCCCCGCTGCTCGGGGCCTGGCCGCTATCGAGCCTGGCACAGGAGACGTTGACCTGGGTGGTGCGCGACCTGCCGCCGATGACCATTTTCGAGGGTCCGAAACAAGGCCAGGGCAGCGTGGACAAACTGCTGGCGTTGTTGATCGAACGTCTGCCGCTGTATCACCACCAGATCCAGCACGTCAACCGCGCCCGTGGCATGCAAATGCTCCACGCGCCCTCCCTCACCTGTGATCCGTCGTTGCTGTGGACACCGGCGCGGGCCAAGACCATCGTCTTTTCCACCCCGGCCTTCGCCGTGTTGAGCAATGGCATTGCCATTCGCCGTAGCCAACTGGATGCCATGGCGCCGTATGTGGCTGACGGCACGTTCGATCTGGCGAAATTTCTTGATGGGCAGCAGTCCCGTCTTGGGGTGATCGCCGAACGCAGCTACGGCTCCGGCATTGACGAGCAGTTGAGCCACGCCGCACCGCTCAAGGTGACGCCCCACTACGGCAACGAAGCCCTCGGCAGTCTGTTGCAGATGCAGCGCCTGGGTCGGTTGGAGGCCGTGCTGGGGTACTGGACGGAAATCCGTTATCAGGCTGCACAACAGGGCCTTGATCCCCAGGACCTGCTGTTTTATCCCATCAGCGGCACGCCGCGTTATCAGCGCATCCATATCGCTTGCTCGAACTCCCCGCTGGGGCGTCAGGCCATGAGCCATATCAACCGCGAATTACAGAGTATTCCACAGGAACCGTTACTCCAGTCCTACGCCAACGGGCTGGACCCGCTGATGCGCGAGCAATACCTCAGGGACAACCCGAGGTTTTTCAACGAAACGTCGCAGCCTTGATAAATCCCAGGCAAAAAGAAACCCCGAGCAGTGGGGAGACAACTCGGGGTTAAACGTGGCCTACAAAGACCAGTACAACAAGCTACAAGCACCGGAGCACAATGCTTGATCTTGTTGTTACATCGTCTGACTCACCCTCCTGTAGGAAGGTTCCAAAGATAAAAATTTCTTCATGCCTGGGCGGTGATGCGCGTCTGGGCAGCGTTGCGCAAGGCCGCAATCACCGAGGGTTCCAGGCGCCCTTCAGCGATTTTCAGGTCGCGGTGCAGGCAATCCACCACGTCCACCAGGGCGCGTTTGTCGCTCAATTGTGCGCGATCCACTTCGCGCTCGACCACGATAGCCCCCGTAGGGTTCTTCACCGTCACCAGACACTCGCCGTGTACACCCGAGGCAGTCAGCGTGACCTGATAAGGGCTCAGCGCTTCACCGAGCAATAGGCTGATACTTTCCATCTCGATCACCACTCAATCATGGGAGAAATAAATAACCACTACTGTAGGAGCGAGCTTGCTCGCGAAAGATTCAACAATAATGCGGGCATCTTGAATGAACGCGGTGTGTTTGAGTTTTTCGCGAGCAGGCTCGCTCCTACAGGTAAATGACCTTCGTGCGAAGCACAAAGTTCGCCTTTGAGCTGAGCCTATCGAGCATGCATGGCAAAGATGACAGAGAGAAAACAGCCGCCGACAGGCTAGAATCCCCTGATTATTGCCGGAGTCCACCGTGAGAGACGCGTCTGAACAGCCCTTGCGCATTATCATCGCCGACGATCATCCGATTTTCCTGATTGGTTTGCGTGCAGTGCTCGAACGCGACGCGCAGGTGCGCATCGTCGGCGAGGCCAACTCGCCCCAGGCCCTTACCGCCCTGCTGCAACACTGCCCCTGCGATGTACTGGTCACCGATTTCATGATGCCCGCCGAACCCCAGGCCGATGGCCTGCGCCTGATCGAACACCTGCGCCGGCATTACCCGGACCTGCCTATCGTGGTCGTGACCATGCTCAATAACGCCGGCCTGTTTCACTCGATCCTGGAGCTGGGGGTCATGGGCCTGTTGAGCAAGGCCAGCCTGGCCGATGAGCTGCCCGATGCCATCGCTCAGGTGCGCCAACAGCGGCCTTATGTCGCGCGCACGATCAATCAGGCGCTGGCCCTGGCCGGCCAGGTGGGAGCTGATCGCCTGCACTCACAGCAGCAATTGTCGCCTCGGGAGCTGGAAGTGATCCGCCTGTTGGCGGGTGGCAAGACGGTGGGCGAGATTGCCGCCCATCTCAATCGCAGCAAACAGACCGTCAGCGCGCAGAAAGTCAGTGCCATGCGCAAGCTGGGGCTGATCAGCGATGCCGCGTTATTCATCTATGTGCAGGAACACGGGCTGGCCTGAGATCAAAACATCACGGTAGGCGCCGCCGATTGCGCAACCCACGGTTGCAGCGCCTGGGCGCTCATTGGCCGGGCGATCAGGCAACCTTGCAGCCAGGCCGGCCCCAGTGCACAGACCGCATCACGGTCGGCAAGGGTTTCAATGCCGGTCACTACCACCCCCACCCCCAAATGCCCGGCCATGCTCATGGCCCCGGCAACCACCGCACACTTGCGCTCGTCGCCGGCCATCCCGCTGGCAAATGCCGGGGGGATTTTCAACTCGGTGAATGGCAACTCCAGCAAGCGTTGCAGGCTGGTGCCGCCGATGCCGAAATCGCCAATGGACAGCTTGCAGCCGATCATCCGCAGGCGCAGCAAACCCGTGAAGTGGGCACTGTCAGTCTTCAGGCGCGAGGTTTCCACCAGTTCCAGGGTCAGGTTGTGGGCGGGTACAGCGAAGCGTTGCAGCAGGCCTTGCAGGGTCAGTGCGAAGTGATCCAGCTCCAGCAGCCGCCCGGGAATATTGACCGCCACGGGCAAGTCCTTGCCTGTGTCCTGGGACATTTGAGCGCACAGGCGCAGCGTCTCTTCCAGCACGTACCAGGTGAAGGCCTCTTCCAGGCCGGCCAACTCCAGCACCGGCAGGAATTCGTGGGGCAACAACTGGCCTCGCTCGGGGTCTTGCCACCGTGCCAGCGCCTCCACGCCTTGCAAATCGCCAGCCTGGCTGACGATGGGCTGGAACCACACACTGGCGTAGCGCTTGATTGCAGCCTCGCCGACCTTGGGCGCCAGCGGTGGTGCCTCGAACTCATTCATCCCAAGCATCTGCCGCACGCGCTCCCAGCCCAATGCCTGTGGGCTTGGCCGCAGGCGTTGCTGGCACGCAGCGAGCATTTGCCCAATCAACGTCGCCGAAGCCGGCTTGGGTGCACAGCCCAGCACATTGAGCCCGGCCTGACGGGCCATGTTCGCCACCCCTTCCAATACATCAGGCTCGGCGTTGCTCAACAGGATCAACACCTGAGCCTGTCCGCGCTCGCCCAATTCGCGGATCAGTTCCAGGGAGTCACCTTGCTCCAGGTACAGATCGCAGATGGCAATATCCACCGGTCCCTTGCTCGCCAAAGACTGACGGGCAGCGTCGACGCTTTCGGCCGTCAACACGTTGAACACGTCATTGGCGTTAAGCATCTGGTGCAAGGCCATCAGCTGGAACGGATGATCTTCGAGGATCAGGACTTTAAGTGAGCGCATGGGAAACTTCTGTGAGCACGAGCGAGATTGCCCACACTACGCAATAGTTGGAGAGTTCCCCATAGGACGCGTCCTATTCTTGCACCTTCAGATAAGGCCGGATCTGCTGCTGCAATACCTGGATTGCCGTCGACAAGGCTTGCCAGCGCTGCGCCAGTTCATCATCCCGGTGTTCTCGCGCACTGGCCTCAAGGGCGATGCAGGCCTTGGCCAATGGCAACGCATCCACCAGGCAGCAAATACCCTTGAGGCGATGCAGGCTGGCCCGCAACTGCGTCAGGTCGTGCTCGGCCATGGCGCTGCCCAGCAGGTGGTGCTCATGCTCAAGGTTGTTCGAAAGCTCCTGCAACATGCTTTGCAGGATCGGCCCGTCGGCCTGGGTCATCTTGCGCAGGGCCTGCAGATCGAAAGCCCGCACAGCCGTGACCCGGGCCAGCACCTGAGTCCATTGCTCCAGCGTCACGGGCTTGACCAGCAGCACATCCAGCCCCGCCAATTGGCTGCGCCGGTCTTCGCCTTCCTGGGCGTCGGCGGTGCAACCAACCAACGCGCAACGCGGGCGCTGCTCCTGGGCTTCTATCTGACGAATGGCTTCGGCCAGGGCATAACCGGACATGCCCGGCATATGACAATCGGTCACCAGCACGTCAAACGCCTCGCTGCGCCAGCGCTGCAAGGCGGCCTCGGCGTTATCGAGGGCCACCACCTGATGCCCGAGGAATTGCAACTGCTGGGCCAGTACCAGGCGGTTGGCCGGCAGGTCGTCGACAATCAGCACCGACAATGCCCTGCCCGCCGGCAGCAACGGCACGACGGCCGCAGGCTCAGGCAGATCATCACTGCCGACCCGGTCCAGGCGCAGGTCGATGCACACGGTGGTGCCTTCGCCCAGGGCACTGTGCAGGGTGATGTGCCCGCCCATCAGGTCCACCAGTTGCTGGCAGATGCTCAAGCCCAACCCGGTGCCGCCATGCTCGGCGGCTGTCAGTGGGCTGCCCTGGATGAACGGCTTGAACACCCGCGCCTGCTGTTCGACGCTGATGCCGGGGCCGGTATCTTCGACGCACAGGTGCAAGTATTCATGCCCCTCCCCATCCACCTGGCAGGCGACACGCAAACGCACCTCTCCGTGCTGTGTGAACTTGAGCGCATTGCCCAAAAGGTTATGCATGACCTGGCGCAGGCGCAGTGGGTCGAACCAGTAAAAGCCTTGCGCCTGGGGGTCGAAAGCCAGGGTCAGGTGCAAGCCCTTTTTCTGCGCGGTGGCTTCAAACAGCCGCTGGATACCCTCGAAGAAACCTTGCAGGTCGGTAGTCTGTGGCGCCAGTTGCAGGTGGCCAGCTTCGATCTTCGCCAGGTCCAGGCTGTCGCCCATCAAGGCGATCAGCTCGTGTGCCGAGCGGTGGGCAACCTGCAGCGCCTCGGAGACGGGAGTGCCCGAGGCCAGCGCACGCTCCTGTTCCAGCTCTAGCAGGCCGATGATCGCCGTCATCGGTGTACGAATCTCATGGCTGAGGTTCGACACAAAGGCACTCTTAGCGAAATTCGCGTCATCGGCGGCGCGGCGCGCATCCATCAGTTGGGTCTCCAGGACCTTGCGCTCGTTGATATCGACCCAACCACCGAGCAGCCCCTGCAACCGCCCCTGGGCATCATAGAACGGCACGGTCCACTGATAGACATGGGCGGTGCCGCCGTTGAAGTCCAACTGACGGTCGATAAACAGCGATTGCTGCGTGACCAACTGCTCCATGTGCCCCACATGCAGGCGCAAGGCCGTGGCGGCGGGCAGTATTCCACTCTCCGGCAGGGTCAGGCCCTGGATCTGCTCAAGCCGGGTGGCCAACTGCTGCTCATAACTTTTGTTGCACGTGACCAGACGGCCTTCGAGGTCACGCACAAACACCGGGTTGGGCATGCCATCGAGTAGCGCACGCTTGAACGCCAACTGGTCATTGAGCCGCTGCTCGGCCTCGACGCGCTGGCGAATCTGGCGCTTGAGCCGGCTGTTCCAGACCAGCGACACCAGGACAAACAGGATGGCCGTGGCGACCGTCCAATAGGCCCACGGCGGCACCCGCTGCCAGGCCGGCACCGGGACGGCCACTGCGCCCATCCAGCGCAAGCGCAGGGCACTCAACTCCGCCACCGGCATTGCTTCAAGGGCCTTGTTCAAAATACTCAGCAGCTCGGGATGGTCCTTGCGTACCGACAGGCTGTCGCTGGACCACTTGCCATCGACGCTGCGACCGGCGCGCAACTCATCGGCCGGGTAACTCTGCACCTCCACTTCACTCTGGATAGTCGCTGCCGCATCACCCCGGGCCACCAGGGCGCGGGCCTCGGTGTAGTTGGGCACCAACCGCAGCCGGATCCCGGGGTATTCGCGACGGATATACGCTTGCAGCACATGCCGCGCCGGCAGCGCCAATACCTCGCCCGTCAGTTGGCTAAGGCTGGTCAGCGGCGGCGCATCCAGACGTTCGACAAACACCCAGCCGGCACCGCCAAACCCATGGCTGAAATCGAGAAAGCGCCGACGCTCGGTGTTTTCCACCAGGGTGGTACTCATGTCTGCGCCGCCCGTTTCCAGGAGTGCGAGGTTTTGCGCGGTGGAAAACACTTCCTCCATGACGAACTGCAAACCGGTCATGCGCGAGAGACGGTTGAGCAAATCGACGTTCAATCCGACCCAGCGGCCATCCTTGTCCTTGAACACATAGGGCGAGTATTGCTGGGACGCCACCACGACATGGGGATGGTGCAGTACCCAGGCCTGCTCGGCTGCCGACAAGGGGATGCGTTCGCCGGCAACGTCAACCCCAAGGCCGGTGGTCCAGCGGGCCAGGATCTCGCGGCGCACCGAGTCATCGATGCTCTGCAGCGCGCGGTCCATCATCTGGCCCAGCAAGGGGTCGGCCTGGCGCGTGGCAAAGGCAAAGCCAATTGGCGCCAGGCGGCTTTGCTCCTTGATCTGCATGCTCAGGTAAGGGCGCAGGGACTTGTAGGCACGCACGATCACTTCATTGCCGATAAAGGCATCCACATCGCCCTGCTCCAGGGCTTCCAGGCCGCTGTAGAGGTTGGGGGCCAGCATGATGTGGCTTTGCGGGTAGGCCGCATGCACGTTCTTGACGTTGGCGTAGCCGTCGAGCAACACCACCTTCTTGTCCTGGAGCGCGTCGTTCTGCGCGGCGTCGTCACCGCGCATCACCACCACCGAGCGGTCGGGCATATAGTCTGCGGTAAAGGCCAGGCCGGGCACGTCACGTTCGTAGCCATTGGCGCTGGTGAGGATGTCGATGCTACCGGCGCGCAAGGCCTCCACGGCCTGGGCCCGCTCGGCAAAGCCCATCACCTGCATCGGTACGCCGAGCCGGGCACCCACCAGGCTCAAGTAATCAGCGCTGATGCCCTGGTAGCGATTGCGATCGCGGGTGATATCAATCGGTTGGTAATCATCGATGGAGATCCCCACTTTCAACGTGCGGTGACGCGCCAGCCATTGCTGTTCGGCCGGGGCCAGGGTCATGGGTGACAGGGCGATAAACGCCGGCACCAGATTGAACGGCAGGCTGACGGCGGCCAGGCTGGCCGGCAGGTGGCCGAGTAGCAGCATGCTCAATAGGCACTGGTGCCATCGAATCGTGAACCGCACTGCGGGGGTTTCCTTGTGGGTTATTTGACGCGAAGCTCCCACAGGGGGAGTGCGGTGAGCGATGTACCCCAAATAAAAACGACGCTTCCCATTACTGGGTAAACGCCGTTTTTTCAAGCGAACAGCATTGGATCAGCCAGCTCTCAGAGCGGTTTCCCACGATTGCCATGTTGGCTGACAAACGCCTGGATGGCTTTCAGGTCGTTAGGCAGCACGGTGCAACGCTCTTCACGCTCGAACAGGTCCGCCAGGTGCGTCGGCAGTTCCAGGGCCTTGCCGACACCGGCCTTCTGCACCGCCTCGGGGAATTTCACCGGGTGGGCGGTGCCGAGGATGACCATCGGGATATCCAGGCTGCGGCGGCATTCACGCGCGGCCTTGACGCCAATGGCGGTGTGCGGGTCCAGCAGCTCGCCGGTCTGGGCGTAGACTTCGGCAATGGTCTCGCAGGTCTGGGCATCGTCCACGGCCAGGGAGTCGAACAACTTGCGGGTTTCGGTCCAGCGCTCCTGGTCGACGCTGAAACCGCCACCTTGCTTGAAGCTGTCCATCAGGCCGGCCAGGGCTGCACCGTTGCGACCATGCATGTCGAACAGCAAACGCTCGAAGTTCGACGAGACCATGATGTCCATCGACGGCGACAGGGTCGCGTGCAGGGTTTCCTTGACGTACTGGTTGCCGCTCATGAAGCGGTGCAGGATGTCGTTGCGGTTGGTGGCGACGATCAACTGGTTGATCGGCAGGCCCATGTTGCGCGCCAGGTAACCGGCGAAGATATCGCCGAAGTTGCCGGTTGGCACCGAGAACGACACCGAACGTGCCGGCCCGCCCAGCTGCAGCGAGGCGTGGAAGTAGTAGACGATCTGGGCCATGATCCGCGCCCAGTTGATCGAGTTCACCGCCACCAGGCGCGTGCCCTTGAGAAAGCTCTGGTCGGCGAAGCTGGCCTTGACCATTTCCTGGCAGTCATCGAAGTTGCCTTCGACGGCGATGTTGTGGATGTTCTCGCCAAAGAGGGTGGTCATCTGCCGGCGCTGCACGTCCGACACACGGTTGTGCGGGTGCAGGATGAAGATATCGACGTTTTCGCAGTGCTTGCAGCCTTCGATGGCCGCCGAGCCGGTATCACCGGAGGTGGCACCGATAATCACCACGCGCTCGCCGCGTTTCTCCAGCACGTAGTCCAGCAGGCGACCGAGCAGTTGCAAGGCGAAATCCTTGAACGCCAGGGTCGGGCCGTGGAACAGCTCCAACACCCATTCGTTGCCATTCAACTGGCGCAACGGGGCGATGGCGTTGTGGGAGAACACGCCGTAGGTTTCTTCGAGAATCTTCTTGAAATCGGCATCGGGGATACTGCCGGTGACGAACGGGCGCATGACCCGGAACGCCAGCTCGTGGTACGGCAGGCCGGCCCAGGAGGCGATTTCTTCCTGGGTGAAGCGTGGCAGGTTTTCCGGCACGTACAGGCCGCCGTCAGTGGCGAGGCCTGCGAGCAGGACGTCTTCGAAATTCAGGGCCGGTGCCTGGCCGCGGGTGCTGATGTAGCGCATAAAAGCAAACCTTCGGTTTGGGCTTCAAGCTTCAAGCCTCAAGCTGCAAGTTAGAGCGATTCGGCTCTTGCTTGCAGCGTGTGGCTGATAGCTTGCAGCTGCATTAATTAAGATGTTCGACGCGAATCCGTACCACCGGCCCGACCACGCCTTGCAGGGCTTCCAGTGCGGCGATGGCATCGTTCATGCGCTGTTCCAGCACGCGGTGGGTCAGCAGGATCATCGGCACCAGGCCGTCGTGTTCCTCGACTTCCTTCTGCATGATCGACTCGATGTTGATGCCGCGCTCCGAGAGGATGCTGGCCACCTGGGCCAACACGCCCGGATGATCCTTGGCCTGGATCCGCAAGTAGTAGGAGCTTTCGCAGGCTTCGATCGGCAGGATCGGATGGGCCGACAGCGAGTCCGGCTGGAACGCCAGGTGCGGCACGCGGTTTTCCGGGTCGCTGGTCATGGCGCGGACCACGTCCACCAGGTCGGCAATCACCGACGAAGCGGTCGGTTCCATGCCGGCGCCGGCGCCGTAGAACAGGGTCGAACCAGCGGCATCACCGTTGACCATCACCGCGTTCATCACGCCATTGACGTTGGCAATCAGGCGATCGGCCGGAATCAGGGTCGGATGCACACGCAGCTCGATGCCCGCCTCAGTACTACGCGCTACACCCAGGTGCTTGATGCGGTAGCCCAGGGCTTCGGCATAGTTCACGTCAGCAGTGGTCAGCTGGGTGATGCCTTCGGTGTAGGCCTTGTCGAACTGCAGCGGGATGCCAAAGGCGATGGACGCCAGAATCGTCAGCTTGTGCGCTGCGTCGATGCCCTCGACGTCAAACGTCGGGTCGGCTTCGGCGTAACCCAGGGCCTGGGCTTCGGCCAGCACGTCTTCAAAGGTACGGCCCTTCTCACGCATTTCGGTGAGGATGAAGTTGCCGGTGCCGTTGATGATCCCCGCCACCCAGTTGATGCGGTTGGCCGACAGGCCTTCGCGGATCGCCTTGATCACCGGGATGCCACCGGCCACTGCCGCTTCAAACGCAACGATCACGCCCTTCTCACGGGCCTTGGCGAAGATTTCATTGCCGTGCACGGCAATCAGCGCCTTGTTGGCGGTGACCACGTGCTTGCCATTCTCGATGGCCTTGAGTACCAGCTCACGGGCGACGGTGTAGCCGCCGACCAGTTCAATGACGATGTCGATTTCAGGGTTTGTGGCCACGTCGAAGACATCGTTGGTAATCGCAATACCGGTTGTTTGGTACTGAGGCTTTGGCGTACGCATGGCAATTTGTGCCACTTCAATCCCACGCCCTGCACGGCGGGAAATTTCCTCAGCGTTACGCTGAAGTACGTTCAAGGTACCGCCACCGACGGTCCCTAACCCACAGATGCCTACTTTGACCGGTTTCACTGAAGCACTCCCCATGAAACGGCCGACTCAAGGTCGGCCGTGAAAACAGCCGCACAACTGCGGCTCGCTATTGATGACCCGTTGATTTGTCGCGGGTCTGACCGTCAAAGGCTCGACGATACTGCTTATTTGGCACCCAACGCCAGTTTGGCGATTTGTGGTGCCGGCTGGTAGCCCGGAATGACCTGGCCGTCAGCCAAAACGATGGCCGGCGTACCGTTCACGCCAATCGACTGGCCCAGGGCGAACTGCTTGGACACCGGATTGGCACAGGCGGCAGCCTTGATGTCCTTGCCATCGACCATCTTGTCCATGGCGGCTTTCTTGTCAGCCGAACACCAGACCGCTTGCAACTGCTTGTCGCCCGGCGAACCCAGGCCCTGGCGCGGGAACGCAACGTAGCGTACTTCCACACCCATCTTGTTCAGCTCAGGCACTTCGGCGTGCAGCTTGTGGCAGTACGGGCATGTGGTGTCGGTGAATACGGTGATGTGGGTCTTGGTTTCGCCAATGGCCGGGTACACCACGGTTTCTGCAACCGGAATACCGTTGATCAACTTGGACACGCCCAGGCGTTCGGCCTTCTCGGTGAGGTTGACCGGTTTGCCGTCTTTCAATTGGAACAGGTAGCCCTGGACGATGTACTGGCCGTCGGCACTGGCGTAGAGCACGCGGCTGCCCTTGAGCTTGACTTCATACAGGCCGGCCATCGGGCTGGCGCTGATGCTTTCGACCGGGGTTTCGAGTTGGAGGCTTTCCAGACTCTTACGGATTGTCTTCTCGGCGGCGTCGTCGGCGACGGCAAAGGTTGAGACCAACGCAATAGCTGCGGCGGCAAAAATCTGGGTCAAGCGCATGGGAACTCCTGAAGGCAGATGCAGGGACGAAGGCCAGGACGCCGATCTGGAAACACGGCTCGGGACCGTCCCCTTTGCAAACCGGCAAAGCCTACCACAATTGGGCGCCAGGGCAGACGCCAGCGGCCAAATTGGGACCTGTCAGCCCCGCGGGTGATGTTTGGCATGCAGGTCCTGCAACCTTGCACGTGCCACGTGGGTATAAATCTGCGTGGTGGACAAGTCGCTATGGCCCAGCAACATCTGCACCACCCGCAAGTCCGCGCCATGGTTGAGCAGATGCGTGGCAAAGGCATGTCGCAGGGTGTGGGGGGACAGCGACTTGCCGATCCCGGCCACCCTGGCCTGGTGCTTGATGCGGTGCCAGAAGGTCTGGCGGGTCATCTGTTCGCCGCGCAGGCTGGGGAACAGCACGTCACTGGGGCGCCCGCCGAGCAGTTCACTGCGGGCGTCGCGCATGTAGCGCTCGACCCACACAATCGCCTCTTCGCCCATGGGTACCAGGCGCTCCTTGCTGCCCTTGCCCATCACCCGCAGCACGCCCTGGCGCAGGTTGACCTGTTCCAGGGTCAGGCTGATCAATTCGGTGACGCGCAGGCCGCAGGCGTACAACACCTCCAACATGGCGCGGTCGCGCTGGCCGATGGCTTCGCTCAAGTCCGGGGCGGCCAGCAGGGCTTCGACATCAGCCTCCGACAGGGATTTAGGCAAAGGCCTACCCAGTTGTGGCATATCGACTTGTAGAGTGGGGTCGATGGCTATCAGCTTTTCACGCAATAGATAGCGATAAAAGCCACGCACTCCTGAGAGGAATCGCGCAGTGGAGCGTGGTTTGTAGTTTTGCTCTACGCGCCAGGCCAGATGATCGAGGATCAAGTCGCGCCCGGCATGGCTCAGCTCCAGGTTTCTCTCCAGCAGCCAGCCATTGAACAAGGCCAGGTCGCTGCGATACGACTGGCGGGTGTTGTCCGACAGGCCTTTTTCCAGCCAGAGGGCATCGAGGAAACGGTCAATCAGAGGATGGTCGATAGCAGGCATGGGCACTCAGGCAGCGCTGGCACGGGGCTTTGCGCAAAATATTCGTGAACTGTTACGTAGACCACTAGTCTTTCATAGCCTGCAACTTCAAGGAACAGGGAGCTTCAATGAACGAACAACAGATTCTGTTGGCTTTTGGCGGTATTGGCGCGGCGGCATTGGGCTGCCAATGGCTGGCCTGGCGCCTGAAACTGCCGGCGATCCTGTTTCTACTGCTGACCGGAATCCTCGCCGGCCCGGTGCTGGGCTGGCTCGACCCGCAGGAAATGTTCGGGCCGCTGCTGATGCCGCTGGTATCCCTGGCGGTCGCGCTGATTTTGTTTGAGGGCAGCCTGACCCTGCACCTGTCGGAATGGAAAGAGATCGGCAGCGTGGTACACCGCCTGGTCACCGTCGGCGCGCTGTCGACCTGGGCGGTGATCACCGTCGCGACCCATTGGCTACTGGGTTTTGACTGGATGCTGGCCTTGCTGTTCGGCACGCTGACCCTGGTGACCGGGCCGACGGTGATCGTACCGATGCTGCGGGTGGTCCGGCCGAAAGCCTCGATCGCCAATATCCTGCGCTGGGAAGGCATTGTCATCGACCCGATTGGTGCGCTGCTGGCGGTGGTGGTCTACAGCTTTATCATCGCCCGTGCTTCCGGCGACGGCTTGAGCCATAGCCTGCTGACCTTTGCCGGGGTGATTGCCTGCGGCAGCGCGTTCGGCATTGCCGGCGGCTGGGCGCTGGGGCAGATCATGCGCCGGCAATGGCTGCCCGAATACCTGCACAACCTGGCAACCCTAGCTGCGGTGCTGGGGATCTTCATCGCGTCCAATCAAGTGATGCACGAATCCGGCCTGCTGGCGGTGACGCTGATGGGCATGTGGATGGCCAATATGAAGGGCGTCGACGTGCGGCATATCCTGCACTTCAAGGAAAACCTCAGTGTCTTGCTGATTTCCGGGCTGTTTATCTTGCTGGCCGCGCGCCTGGACCTCAACGCCCTGATTGCCCTGGGGCCATTCGTGTTGATCCTGCTGCTGATCATTCAGTTCATTGCTCGCCCCTTGAACGTGGCACTGTCGACCTTTGGCTCGAACCTGAACTGGCGGGAACGGGCATTGCTGGCGTGGATTGCCCCGCGTGGGATTGTGGCGGCGGCGGTGTCGGCAATTTTTGCAATCCGCCTGGATGAAGCCGGCCATGAAGGTGCATTGCTGCTGGTGCCACTGACCTTCGCGGTGATTATCGGCACGGTGGTGCTGCAAAGCGCCACTGCACGGCCATTGGCGCGCCTATTGAAAGTGGCTGAGCCGGCGCCGAGTGGCTTTCTGATTGTCGGTGCCAATGCTCCTGCGCGCATCCTGGGCAAGGCACTCCAGCAGTTGGGCAGCCGGGTGCTGCTGACCGACTCCAGTTGGGAAAACATCCGTGCCAGCCGCATGGAAGGCCTACCCACTTACTTCGGCAACCCGGCCTCGCAACATGCCGAATCCCACTTAGACCTGGTGGGCCTTGGCCACCTGCTGGCGCTGTCACCCTCGGGCGAGCTGAACACCTTGGCCGCCATGCGTTTTCGTCATGAATTCGGTCATCGGCTGTTTGCCCTGGCGAGCAGCCAGGAAAGCCGACGCACCGACAAACACCGGGCCAGCGGTGAGCATCGCGGGCAGCTACTGGGCAGCCAACCGCTGAGTTACACCAAACTGGCGAGCTTGTTGGGGCAAGGTGCCGAGCTGTACAGCACTAACCTGACCGAGGGTTTTGGCTGGGATGACTATCAGACGCTGCATGGCGAGCGAGCGACGTTGCTGTTTGCCCGCGATACCAACGGCTGGGTGCATGTGGTGACCCCAGAGAGCAGCTTGAAGCCGGTGGCGGGCTGGACGTTGTTGGCGGTAATCCAGCCAAGTTGAACACGCTGTAGGCGCTGCCAAGCCTCGCCGAGGCTCGACAGCGCCTACATGTGAATGTCGTCAATTCGAGCAATGAATTTGCCACAGATTTTTGTCAAATCGCAGGCACAAAAAAGCAGCCCGTAGGCTGCTTTTTTCTGCATCGGGAAGCTGGACTTAAGCCAGTTTTTCCTTGATGCGAGCTGCTTTACCGGACAGGTCACGCAGGTAGTACAGCTTGGCTTTACGTACGTCACCGCGACGTTTAACGGCCATGCTGTCGATTTGCGGGCTGTAGGTCTGGAAAGTACGCTCTACGCCAACACCGTTGGAGATTTTACGAACAGTGAAAGCACTGTTCACACCACGGTTACGCTTGGCGATAACGACGCCTTCGAACGCTTGCAGACGCGAACGGTCGCCTTCCTTCACTTTCACCTGAACGACAATGGTGTCGCCCGGGGCAAAGGTAGGGATCTCTTTGGTCATCTGCTCTGCTTCGAGTGCAAGGATGATTTTGTTAGTCATGCTGTGCTCCTAAGGTAAATCGTCGGATTTACCATCGATACGTTGTTAACTATCGTCCCGCCCGAGGATGTATTCCTCAAGCAGCTTCTTCTCTTCTCCAGAAAGCGAGCGGCTTTCCAGAAGATCGGCGCGTCGTTCATAGGTCCGACCAAGGGACTGCTGTAAACGCCAACGCCGGATGTGTGCGTGATTGCCACTTAGCAATACGTCGGGAACACGCTGATCCGCATACACCTCCGGTCGGGTGTAGTGCGGGCAATCCAGCAAACCATCCGTGAAGGAATCTTCCTCCGCGGAGTCCGCATGCCCTAAAGCTCCAGGCAGCAGTCGTGTAACCGCATCTATCAGGACCATCGCCGGCAGCTCACCGCCAGACAAGACATAGTCCCCAATCGACCACTCTTCATCGACATGAGCTTCAATAAAACGCTCGTCAATGCCTTCATAGCGACCGGCAATCAGGATCAATGCTTCCTCATTCGCCAGACCGCGTACCGCCGACTGATTAAGCTGGCGGCCTTGAGGGGACAGGTAAATTACCTTCGCCTTCTCCCCGGCTGCTGCCTTGGCCTGAACCAGGGCGTCTTCCAGGGGCTTGATCTTCATCACCATGCCCGGGCCACCGCCAAATGGGCGATCGTCCACAGTGTGATGTCGATCCGTCGTGTAGTCTCGCGGGTTCCAACAGGTAAGCTGCAAGAGCCCCTGTTTCACCGCCCGACTGGTGATGCCGTACTCGCTGATGGCGGAAAACATCTCGGGAAACAAACTGATCACTTCAACGCGCAAGTTAGCCACGCTTAGAAGTCCGCATCCCATTCCACCTTCATCTCGCCCGCTGCCAGGTCGACGGCCAACACGCATTGCTCGGTATAGGGCAACAGGCGTTCGCGATCATCCAGGCTGCCAGCGCAAGGCTTGACCACCATTACATCATTGGCGCCGGTTTCCAGAAGATGATCGATTTTCCCGAGCAATTGCCCAAGTTGATCAATGACCTTCAGACCTTCCAGCTGGTACCAGTAGTACTCGCCGTCGGTCAATTCAGGGAACAGGTTGCGCGGCACGCAGATCTCATAACCGGCCAGAAGACGCGCTTCTTCACGATCATCGAGACCCTTGAGCTTTGCGACCAGGAACTTGTCGTTCCCGCGTCCACTGACCAGCTCGACCTGTTTCACACTACCTTCGCGCTTGAGCGTCCAGGTCTTGTACTGCAACAGGTTTTCAGTCGGATCAGTAAAGGAATACACCTTCACTTCGCCGCGAACGCCATGAACAGAATAAATCTTGCCGATAACGATCAAATCATCAGCAACAGCTGGCGTCGCGTTCATATTGCTCAGGCTGCGGCCTTAGCCGAGTCCTTCAACAACTTGGCAACACGCTCGGAAGGCTGTGCACCAACGCTCAGCCAGTAGGCTACGCGCTCTTGGTTCACGGACAGACGAACTTCTTGACCACGAGCAACAGGGTTGAAGAAACCAACCTGTTCCTTGTGCGAACCGTCACGCGGGTTGCGGCTGTCGGTTACGGTCAAGTGGTAAAACGGGCGCTTTTTGGAGCCGCCAAGGGCAAGACGGATTGTTAGCATGTGAACATCGTTCCTGTAGTCGGTGCTGCAAATCTAAATGCACAGCGGGCATGGGTGCCCGAAAGGCCGCATATTCTAAGGAATATCCGGACTTTTGCAAATGTCTTTTTCCGGCACCTGACCGCGTGCCATTCAGATCTGCTATAGAGCCGTCGGTTAAAACGGCGAGTCAGCTCCCGCCAACGGCGGGTTTGCTGGAGATCCCACATCCCTGTGGGTCTGCGCAAGAGCAAGCCCTTGCGCGAATTCTTTACATTTTAGGCATGCCACGGCCGGGCATCATGCCACCCATGCCGCGCATCATTTTGGCCATGCCGCCTTTGGCCGAAAATTTCTTCATCATCTTCTGCATCTGCTTGTGCTGCTTGATCAAGCGACCAATGTCCTGCACCTGGGTGCCGGAACCCATGGCGATCCGACGCTTGCGCGAACCGCTGATCAGCTCAGGGTCGCGGCGCTCGGCCGGGGTCATGGAGTTGATGATGGCTTCCATCTGCTTGAACTGCTTCTCTGCCGCACCCTGGGCATTGCCCATTTGCGCCAGGTTCACACCGCCCATGTTCGGCAGCTTGTCCATCAGGCCGCCAAGGCCGCCCATGTTCTTCATCTGTTGCAACTGGTCGCGGAAGTCTTCGAGGTCGAAGCCCTTGCCCTTCTTCAGCTTCTTGGCCAGTTTGTCGGCCTTGTCCTTGTCGAGGGTCTGCTCGGCCTGCTCGATCAGGCTGAGCACGTCGCCCATGCCGAGGATCCGCGAGGCAATCCGCTCAGGGTGGAACGGTTCGAGCGCTTCGGTCTTCTCGCCCATGCCGATGAACTTGATCGGCTTGCCGGTGATTGCGCGCACCGACAGTGCGGCACCGCCACGGGCATCACCGTCGACCTTGGTCAGGATCACGCCGGTCAGCGGCAGTGCGTCACCAAAGGCCTTGGCGGTGTTGGCCGCGTCCTGGCCAGTCATGGCGTCGACCACGAACAGGGTTTCTACCGGGTTGATCGCGGCATGCAGCGCCTTGATCTCGCCCATCATCTCTTCATCGATGTGCAGGCGACCGGCGGTATCGACGATCACCACGTCGATAAACTTGAGCTTGGCTTCTTTAATAGCAGCGTTGGCGATGTCGACCGGCTTCTGGCTCAGGTCGGACGGGAAGAATGTCACGCCGACTTCACCGGCGAGCATTTCCAGCTGCTTGATCGCGGCCGGACGGTATACGTCGGCCGACACCACCATCACGGATTTTTTCTTGCGCTCTTTAAGGAAGCGCGCCAGCTTGGCAGCGGTGGTGGTTTTACCCGCACCCTGCAAACCGGCCATCAGCACAACGGCCGGCGGCACGGCGCTGAGGTTCAAATCTTCGTTGGCCGCGCCCATCAGGCTTTCGAGTTCGGCCTGCACGACCTTCACAAAGGCCTGGCCCGGCGTCAGGCTGCGGGACACTTCAGTGCCGACCGCACGTTCCTTGACCGAGTTGACGAAGTCCTTGACCACAGGCAAGGCGACATCGGCTTCCAGCAACGCCATGCGCACTTCGCGCAGGGTGTCTTTAATATTGTCCTCGGTCAGCTTGGCCTTGCCGGTGACATGGCGCAGCGTCTGCGAGAGACGGTCAGTCAGATTTTCAAACATGCGCGATCCTTTCAGGCCCTATTCATCGAAATGCATTGGTAGACCGAGGTAATGGCGGCCCAGGCTGTGATAAATCGCTATTAAAAACAGCGCTCGGCGAGCCTGCGGCGTGGGCAGGTCGCGGATTATAGCGAAGACTGTCGCCATGCACACCCGCTGTCTGGCCCGCTGGTCTTTCGTGGAACGCAGGTGTGTGCCAAACTCATCGGCTTTCGGGCTTGCCTAACAGGATTTATGCTCCCTTTGTCACCCAGTTTGCTACCCAGTCTCGCCGCCGCACTCTTGTATGCCGCTGCGACCCTCTATCAGGGCACCCGCCTGGCCCAACGCGCCAGGGCGGACAAACGCCTGCTGGCCGGGCTTGGCGTGCTCGCCCTGCTGGCCCACGCTGCCAGCCTGTTCACCCACCTGATGACCCCGGTGGGCCTGGGCCTGGACTTTTTCAGCGCCGCCAGCCTGATTGCCGCCGCCGTGATTGCCTTGACGCTGCTGGCCTGCGCGCGGATCCCGGTAGAAAACCTGCTGTTGCTGCTGTTCCCCCTGGGCATGCTGACGGTGCTGCTGGCGCAATTCGCCCCCACCGGCACGGTGCAGGTGATTGACGAGGAGCCGGGCATCCTCGCGCATATCCTGCTGTCGATCCTGGCCTATGGCATGTTCACCATTGCGGTGTTCCAGGCCTTGCTGCTGCTGTTGCAGGATCACCAGCTCAAGCACAAGCACCCGTCCGGGCTGATCAAGAACTTCCCGCCGCTGCAGACCATGGAAAGCCTGCTGTTCGGCTTCCTCTGGGCCGGCTGGACGCTGTTGTCGCTGTCGCTGATTTCCGGCTGGCTGTTCGTCGAGAACCTGTTCGCCCAGCATCTGGTACACAAGACCCTGCTGGCATGTCTGGCCTGGGTGGTGTTCAGCGTGCTGCTGTGGGGCCGTAACCGCCTCGGCTGGCGTGGGCACAAGGCAATCCGCTGGACCCTGGCCGGCTTCTGCCTGTTGATGCTGGCGTATTTCGGCAGCAAGCTGGTTCGCGAATTCATCCTGCATATCTGACGGGCAGCGATTATGGACAATTTGCCCCTTGAGCCCATGCTCGCGGTAGCGGCCCTGCTGGTCTTATGGTCGGCGCTGTTTACCGCCATCGAAGCGGCCCAGCACCACTTGCTGGCCTTGCGCCCCGGCACGCGCCAGGGCGACAAGGCCGCCGCCCGCCTCAGCTTCCCCCGCAACAGCCTGATCCTGTGCAATACCCTGTGCCGTGCGGTGGTGGTGATCCTCTGCACCCTGTTGGCGATCTATGCCTGGGCCGAAAACGGTCCCTGGCTCGGCTGGCTGATCTCCAGTGCGCTGCTGCTGGTGCTGGCCGACTACCTGCCCCGCACCCTCGCCACCCGCTATCCACATGCAGTGCTGGGGTTTGGCAATACACTGCTGGGCATACCGCTGAAAATCCTCTACCCCCTGGCCTGGCTCCTCAATGGCATCAGTTTGCTGCTGCTGCGCCCTTTCGCCCGCAAGTCCGGGGTCGTCAAGAACAGCGACGAGCCACAGCCCGACCACGCCGACGAGCAGGCCACGGACGACAGCGAAGACCGTGCCCCGGGCATGCCTGGCATCCATGCCCTGGACAACATCACCGTCAATGACATCCTGGTGCCGCGCAGTGAAGTCGACGGCATCAACCTCGACGACCCCATCGAAGACATCATCGAACAACTGCGCACCTCCCAGCGTACACGGCTACCGGTGTTCCACAGCGATATCAACCAGGTCGAGGCGGTGCTCAACACCCGGCAGATCCAGCATCTGTTGCCCGATGCCAGCCTGACCAAGGACGCCCTGCTGGCAGCCTGCCATGAACCGTACTTCGTCCCGGAAAGCACGCCACTGCAGCTGCAGCTGCTCAATTTCCACAAACAGCAACGCCGCCTGGGCATGGTGGTGGACGAATACGGCGAAGTGCTGGGCATCGTCACCCTGGAAGACATCCTGGAAGAGATCGTCGGCGAATTCGAAAGCGAACAGAGCCTGGACAACCCGCTGATCCAGGCCCAGCCAGACGGACGTTATGTGATTGACGGCGCGGTATCGATCCGTGAATTGAACAAGTGCCTCGGTTGGCACCTGCCCAGCGATGGCCCCAAGACCCTCAACGGCCTGGTGACCGAAGCCCTGGAGACCATTCCCGATTGCGCGGTGTGCCTGAAAATCGGTCGCTACCGCCTGGAAATCCTTGAGACCGAGGACAACCGGGTGAGCAAGGTGTTGATCTGGCATATCGGTTCGGCACCGATAGCCAACTGACTCACCGCGGATGGGCCCGCTCCCACATTTGATCTCTTCACCCCCAAAGACCGAGCTCCAGCCCTTGTTTGCAGCGCAAACCCCTTCCTATAATCGATCCAGCTTACCCAAGCCCCGCCCGACCGCGTGCTATCCGCACTGAGCGTGTCCAGGCATCGTTTTATCGAGTCTGACCGGCACTCGCTCCCATCCCGAGTCGATGCCGCGCACTGCCCTGATCCCTGGGTGCAAGACCAATAACAATCCGCGCCAAAGGCGCAATGACCATCAGGGATACCTCAATGAGCACCACCTATGACGAGGGCGCGCCCGCTGCCCCGACCAACTCGACCAGCCGGGTCGCGACCGCGAGCATCATCGGCACGGCCATCGAGTTCTACGACTTCTATATCTATGCCACGGCCGCTGCGCTGGTAATCGGCCCGGTGTTCTTCCCGCAGAGCTCCGGCACCGCGCAGATGCTGGCGGCGTTCCTGACCTTCGGTATCGCGTTTATCGCCCGGCCACTGGGCTCGGCGCTGTTCGGGCACTTCGGTGACCGCATCGGGCGCAAGTCGACCCTGGTCGCCTCTCTTTTGTTGATGGGCGTCTGTACCACGTTGATCGGCTTGCTGCCCGGCTACGACTCCATTGGCGCCTGGGCGCCGATCCTGCTCTGCGTATTGCGTTTCGGCCAGGGCCTGGGCCTGGGCGGCGAATGGGGTGGCGCGGCCTTGCTGGCCACCGAGAACGCGCCCAAGGGCAAGCGCGCCTGGTTCGGCATGTTCCCGCAATTGGGGCCCTCCATTGGTTTCCTGGCGGCCAACGGGCTGTTCCTGATCCTGGCCATGAACCTGGACGACGAACAATTTCGCAGCTGGGGCTGGCGCATTCCGTTCCTGCTCAGCGCAGCGTTGGTAATGGTCGGCCTGTATGCGCGCCTGAAGCTGCATGAAACCCCGGTGTTCGCCAACGCGGTCGCCAAGGAAAAACCGGTGAAAGTGCCGCTGGTGGAACTGTTCAGCCAGCATTGGCTGCAGGTGCTGCTGGGCGCGGCGGCGATGGTGGTGTGTTATGCGCTGTTCTACATCACCACGGCGTTTTCCCTGAGTTATGGCGTGAGTACCCTGGGCTACAGCCGCGAAACCTTCCTCGCCCTGCTGTGCTTTGCCGTGCTGTTCATGGGCGCGGCCACGCCGCTGGCAGCCCTGGCCAGTGACCGTTATGGGCGCAAACCGGTGCTGATCGTCGGTGCGGTGCTGGCGATTCTTTCCGGCTTCACCATGGAACCGCTGCTGACTCACGGCTCGACCTGGGCGGTGGCGTTGTTCCTGTGCCTGGAACTGTTCCTGATGGGCGTGACATTTGCGCCGATGGGGGCGCTGTTGCCGGAATTGTTCCCGACACGCGTGCGTTATACCGGGGCTTCGGCGGCGTATAACCTGGGCGGAATCGTAGGGGCTTCGGCCGCACCGTTTTTCGCGACCAAACTGGTGGCGATGGGTGGGCTGAGTTATGTCGGCGGGTATGTGTCGGCGGCAGCGTTGCTCAGCTTGATTGCGGTGCTGTGCCTGAAAGAGACGCGGGATAATGATTTGAACAAGGTCGCCTGATAGACCGCTATCGCGGGCAAGCCCGCTCCCACATTGGGAATGTATCCAAATGTGGGAGCGGGCTTGCCCGCGATGCTTTTAGAGCTCTACAACCACCGCCTGTGAGGCACGGGTCGCCTTGGCCCGGGCAGCCTCGATCGACTCATCCCGCGCCAACGCCACGCCCATGCGGCGCTGACCATTCACTTCTGGCTTGCCGAACAGACGCAGCGCGGTATCCGGCTCGCTCAAGGCGGCACCGAGATTGGCGAACGCAGTCTGGGTCGATTGCCCTTCCACCAGAATCACCGCCGACGCCGACGGCCCGAACTGGCGGATCAACGGAATCGGCAGGCCGAGGATCGCCCGCGCGTGCAGGGCAAACTGCGACAAGTCCTGGGAAATCAAGGTCACCAGGCCCGTGTCATGCGGGCGCGGCGAGACTTCGCTGAACCACACCTGGTCGCCCTTGATGAACAACTCCACACCAAACAGGCCACGACCGCCCAACGCCTCGGTCACAGCCTTGGCGACGCGCTCGGATTCGGCCAGGGCCACCGGGCTCATGGCCTGGGGCTGCCAGGACTCTTGATAGTCGCCCTTCTCCTGACGGTGACCGACAGGTGCGCAGAAAGTGGTGCCGCCGACGTGACGCACGGTCAGCAGAGTGATTTCGTAGTCGAAGTCGATAAACCCTTCGATAATCACCCGGCCCTTGCCGGCACGCCCGCCTTCCTGGGCGTAGTCCCAGGCTTTCTGTACATCGTCGGCACTGCGCAACAGGCTCTGGCCCTTGCCCGACGAACTCATCACCGGCTTGACCACGCAAGGGAAGCCCAGGTCTTCGACGGCCTTGCGGTAGTCTTCCACGGTGTCGGCGAAGTGGTACGGCGAGGTCGGCAGATCCAGCTCTTCAGCAGCCAGGCGACGAATGCCTTCACGGTTCATGGTCAGCAGCGCCGCACGGGCGGTAGGGATCACGGTGAAACCTTCGGCTTCCAGCTCCACCAGGGTACCGGTGGCGATGGCTTCGATTTCCGGCACGATGAAGTGCGGTTTTTCAGCCTCGATCACCGCCCGCAGGGCCGCGCCGTCGAGCATGTTGATCACATGGCTGCGATGCGCCACTTGCATGGCCGGCGCGTTGGCGTAGCGATCCACGGCAATCACTTCAACGCCCAGGCGCTGCAGTTCGATTACCACTTCCTTGCCCAGTTCACCGCAGCCACACATCAATACGCGGGTCGCGGTTGGCGACAATGGAGTTCCGATTCGGGTCATCTCAGGTCCTCAGGGGAGCGGATCAGGGGGAGAAAGGCCGGCATTTTACATGAACGGCAGCAATTGGCCTCAGTTGGCGAGCCGCTGGCGACGCAAACGCCAGGCCATCGCCAGCCACACCACGGTGACCCCGGCAAATTTCGAGGCCAGTGCAGTGCCGACCACCGCTGGCGTCAGGGCGCCAATCAGGCCGAAAAAGATAAAGGTATCGAGGGGAATGCTCAGTGCCGAGCTGATCCACAGGCGGTCATGCAACGGTCGCTTGGTGATGCTGAAGACCAGCCAGTCAATGCACTCGGACACTGCGAACGCCGTGGCGCTGGCCAGGGCGATGGACGGATCGGAGGTGAGGTAGGACAGCACCAATGCCGCGAGCATGGCGATGATCGCCCCGTGGCCGAAGCGCGTTTGCACCATGTCCCGCAGGATAAACACCAGGCCACCCCAGGCGGACCAGATGACGTCCAGGTGCGGGGCGGTGGAAAAGGCGAAGTTGATCAGCACGACGCTGCTGATGTAGGCGATCAGGAAGAGCATGGGGCGAGGGACCTGTGGGTAATGCGCACAGGGTACACAATTAAAGGGATGTCGTCTGGAAGGGCCCCTTCGCGAGCAAGCCCGCTCCCACATTTTGGACTGCCCCCGAAAAGTTGGACAGTTTCAGCTAGCAGCCTCAGCAGCATGAGTCCTGTATTTCACAGGGCTCATGCCATTGAGCTTTAGCTTGCTGCGGTCATGGTTGTAGTAGTGGATGTACTCGTCCAGACCGGCTTTCAGTTCCTCAGCGCTCTCGAAACGCTTCAGGTAGAAAAACTCGGACTTAAGCGTACCAAAAAAGCTCTCCATTGCCGCATT
>NZ_VFIL01000006.1 GCF_007858285.1 Pseudomonas brenneri
GAGGAGAAAGGGGGAGAATGGTGGAATAAGGAGACTATTTGAGGGTAAAGGGGACGAATTTATGTAGCAATTAAATAACCCCCTTTCCTTTACCACCCCGTTCACCTGTAAAAATATATAGTTCACGAAAGCAATCAAAAATATAAAAACCCTTTTAGACCTGTGACATTTCACAGTAGAGAAGAAAAACAAAAGTAACTATCTTAAGATCTCAAATCAACCCAGAGGAGCAAAAGACATGAAACCCCCAGACTTTATTGAGTCATTAAACTTAAGAAAAATATTAGCCACTGCAACCATCCTGACTTGCACACTCGCTGTATCCTCTTCAGTCTACGCGAAGGAGGATACATACTTATGTCGCATATCATCATTACCCGGCAATCCAACTGAAACTGTCACCGCTTCGTCTGAGAGTGAGGCAGTTAAAAAAGCGACAAAGATAGTAGAGGACGATGCCAAAAAAATTTACGGCATAACATCCCTGAATATTTACTGCAAAAAGAAATGAGCCACCCATATTAGCTTTTCACCACAACAAAAAGCTCTTTATAACTCATCACGACAACAACCCAACACACATAACTAATATTTCATGCATAAAAAACCCGCATCTCTGCGGGTTTTTTATTTAACGCACCAGACTTAATTGACCTTGGCGTTCAACTCACCTTTCAAATACCGCTGGTACATCGCTTCCAACGACACCGGCTTGATCTTCGAGGCATTGCCGGCAGTGCCGAACGCTTCGTAACGTGCGATACACACATCACGCATCGCCGTCACTGTGGCGCCGAAGAATTTGCGTGGGTCGAACTCGCTCGGGTTGGTGGCCATCAGGCGACGCATTGCACCGGTGGAGGCCAGGCGCAGGTCGGTGTCGATGTTGACCTTGCGCACGCCGTGCTTGATGCCTTCGACGATTTCTTCAACCGGGACGCCGTAGGTTTCTTTGATGTCGCCGCCGTACTGGTTGATGATCGCCAGCCACTCTTGCGGTACCGAGGAAGATCCGTGCATCACCAGGTGGGTGTTGGGGATGCGCTTGTGGATTTCCTTGATGCGGTCGATGGCCAGCACGTCGCCAGTAGGTGGCTTGGTGAACTTGTAGGCGCCGTGGCTGGTGCCGATGGCGATGGCCAGGGCATCGACCTGGGTGCGCTTGACGAAGTCAGCGGCTTCTTCCGGGTCGGTCAGCATCTGGCTGTGATCCAGCACGCCTTCGGCGCCGATGCCGTCTTCTTCACCGGCCATGCCGGTTTCCAACGAACCCAGGCAGCCCAGTTCGCCTTCTACCGAAACACCGCAGGCGTGAGCCAGGGCCACGGTTTGTTGGGTGACGCGCACGTTGTAGTCGTAGTCGGTCGGGGTCTTGCCGTCTTCGCCCAGGGAGCCGTCCATCATCACCGAGCTGAAGCCCAGTTGGATGGAGCGCTGGCACACGTCAGGGCTGGTGCCGTGGTCCTGGTGCATGCACACCGGGATGTGCGGGAATTCTTCGATCGCAGCCAGGATCAGGTGACGCAGGAACGGTGCACCAGCGTATTTGCGGGCACCAGCCGAAGCCTGGACGATCACTGGGGAGTCGGTCTTGTCAGCGGCTTCCATGATGGCGCGCATCTGCTCAAGGTTGTTGACGTTAAAGGCTGGAACGCCGTAGCCGAACTCGGCTGCGTGGTCCAGCATTTGACGCATGCTGATAAGTGCCATTGTGTCTCTCTCCCGGTCGAGGGTCGTTAATCGTGCAAGCCTGCCGTAGCGGCGGCTGCTATTCAAGTTATTGCAGATCAAGGGGTTGGGCCTTGGCCTGCTGAATCGTTATTGCTACTGGGCCTGACCCAAATTCCAATCTGGAACCGAATCATGTGGGAGCTGGCTTGCCTGCGATCGCGGTGTACCAGACACCGAATTCGCCAACTGACCCACCGCTTGCGCGGGCAAGCCCGCTCCTACATGAGATCTTCAGTGTTCTGTATTACTGGGCCTTGCAGCCCCGGCCGATCAAATCGTCAGTGGCGACCCAGTAAACCAGGCCTTCCTCACCTTTTGTGTGAAACGCCAACTGGTCATTGCTATACAGCGTGCCGGAAGCCGCCACGTCTTGCTTGAGGCGATACACCTGGTCGGAGCCGCCAAGGCGTACATCCACCTGGCTGCGATCCGCGCCGATAAACCGCCAGTTCACCTGGGCCTGGCTGTCGCACACCCAAGTGGTCCATGTCTCTGGCTGTGGCTCTGCCTTGTTGAACATGTTCAGGTTGGCACAACCGGCCAATAGAGCCAGTGCTGCCAGGGCGATAACGCCTTTCATTGCCAATCCTCGAACGGCGGCCAGGGGCCGCCACTGCTGTCGGTTAGTGAATCAGACCCATCAAGGGCAACCCTGTTCCTTACCTTTGGGCGGGGAGTCGTACTTCTCCAGCCTGTCAGGCCCTATGCGCTTGTTGATCACCGGCATGGTCTCGGCCTGCCAGTCGGACTGGTAGCAACCCTTGTCCGGCGCAGCACCTTGAGTCTCGGGCGCCGCCTTGGGCGCACTGCCGCAGCCGGCCAACAGGCCTGCGGCAATCACCAGCGCGAATGGCTTGATCATGGGAATGCTCCTTTTCCAGACCCTGGGTCTCAGCCCTTGGCTCGACTTTCCAGCACTTCAACGGCTGGCAGGACCTTGCCTTCGACAAACTCAAGGAACGCGCCACCACCGGTAGAAATGTAGGAGATCTGCTCAGCTACGCCATATTTATCGATGGCCGCCAGGGTGTCGCCACCGCCGGCAATCGAGAATGCCGAGCTTTCGGCAATCGCCTTGGCCAGCACTTTGGTGCCATTACCGAACTGGTCGAACTCAAACACACCAACCGGGCCGTTCCACAGAATGGTCTGGGAGGCTTTCAGCAGTTCAGCGAAGTTCGCGGCAGTTTGCGGGCCGATATCCAGGATCATGTCGTCAGCCGCCACGTCTGCGATCAGCTTGACGGTGGCTTCGGCGCTTTCGGCGAATTCCTTGGCCACTACCACGTCCACTGGCAGTGGCACGCTGACCTTGGCCGCGATGGCACGGGCGGTGTCCAGCAGGTCCGGCTCGTACAGGGACTTGCCTACCGGATGGCCAGCAGCGGCCAGGAAGGTGTTGGCAATGCCGCCGCCAACGATCAGTTGGTTGCAGATCTGGCTCAGGCTGTTGAGCACGTCCAGCTTGGTCGACACCTTGGAGCCGGCCACGATGGCGGCCATTGGTTGGGCCGGTGCGCCCAGGGCCTTGCCCAGTGCGTCCAACTCGGCAGCCAGCAACGGGCCAGCAGCGGCCACTTTGGCGAACTTAGCCACGCCATGGGTCGAACCCTCGGCGCGGTGAGCGGTGCCGAAAGCGTCCATCACAAACACGTCGCACAACGCCGCATATTGATGGGCCAGTTCGTCACTGTTCTTTTTCTCGCCCTTGTTGAAGCGCACGTTCTCGAACAACACGATGTCGCCGGCCTTGACCTCGACGCCGCCCAGGTAATCAGCCACCAAAGGCACTTCGCGGCCCAGGGCCTTGCTCAGGTAGTCGGCTACAGGCTTGAGGCTGTTTTCGGCAGAGAACTCACCTTCGGTCGGACGACCCAGGTGGGAGCAGACCATCACGGCCGCGCCTTTTTCCAGGGCCAGCTTGATGGTCGGCAGCGAGGCCAGGATTCGCGCATCGCTGGTGACAACACCGTCCTTGACTGGGACGTTGAGGTCTTCGCGGATCAGTACGCGCTTACCTTGCAGATCGAGGTCGGTCATCTTCAACACGGTCATGGGTCGCAGTTCCTGAATTACTGTTGAGGTTGTTTAGTGGCGATGTGCAGATAGTGCTCTGCTACGTCGAGCATGCGGTTGGCAAAGCCCCATTCGTTGTCGAACCAGGCCAGGATATTCACCAGCCTGGGGCCGGAAACGCGGGTCTGGCTGGCATCGACAATCGCCGAATGCGGGTCATGGTTGAAATCACAACTGGCGTGCGGCAGTTCGGTGTAGGCCAACAGCCCCTTGAGCGGGCCGCTGGTAGCGGCCTCGCGCAGGATCCGGTTGACCTCGCCAGCGTCGGTATCACTGACGGTCTGCATCGTGATATCCAGGCACGACACGTTCACCGTCGGCACGCGCACTGCTTTGGCCTGGATTCGCCCGGCAAGTTCCGGCAGCAGGCGTTCAATACCCCGCGCCAGGCCGGTGGACACCGGGATCACGGACTGGAATGCCGAACGGGTGCGGCGCAGGTCTTCATGGTGGTAGGCGTCGATCACCGGCTGGTCGTTCATCGCCGAGTGAATGGTGGTGATCGACACATATTCCAGGCCAATCGCCTGGTCCAGCAGGCGCAACAACGGCACACCGCAGTTGGTGGTGCAGGAGGCGTTGGACACCAGCAACTCGTCACCACTCAGGCAGTCCTGGTTGACGCCGTAGACGATGGTGGCGTCAACATCCGCCTCACTGGCCATCGGCTGGGAAAACAGCACGCGCGGGGCGCCGGCATCGAGGAAACGCTGGCCATCGGCACGGGTGTGATAGACACCGGAGCATTCCAGCACCAGATCGATGCCCAGTGCTTTCCAGTCGATGCCTTCGGGGGTAGCACTGCGCAAGACCTTCACGCAGCTGCCATTGATATGCAGACAATCGCCGTCGACCCGCACTTCGCCGGGGAACCGGCCGTGGGTGGAGTCAAAGCGTGTCAGGTATTCGATGCTGGCCATGTCAGCCAGATCGTTGATCGCAACAATTTCAAACCCGGCCGCCGCCCCTCGCTCGAACAGAGCACGCAAGACGCAACGACCAATGCGGCCGTAGCCGTTGAGTGCAACTTTGTAGGGACGCGGTTGAGGCATGGGGTTCTCGATTACCTTGGGTGATGCGGTGAATGTACCGCCGCCTTCGCGAGCAAGCCCGCTCCCACAGTTGAAATGCATTCCAAATGTGGGAGCGGGCTTGCTCGCGAAGGCGTCAGTACAACCACCCCACTCTACAGCCTTAGTCTTCCAGCAGCTCTTCAGCCTGACCCAGGATGTTTTCCAGGGTGAAACCGAACTCTTCGAACAACGCTGGCGCCGGCGCCGACTCACCGTAGGTGGTCATGCCGATCACACGGCCTTCCAGGCCCACGTACTTGTACCAGTAGTCGGCGTGAGCCGCTTCGATGGCGATACGCGCGCTGACCTGCAACGGCAGGACCGATTGCTTGTAGTCGGCGTCCTGGGCTTCGAACACGCTGGTGCACGGCATGGACACAACGCGCACGTTACGGCCTTGGGCAGTCAGTTTGTCGTAGGCCTGAACGGTCAGGCCCACTTCGGAACCGGTGGAGATCAGGATCAGCTCCGGCTCGCCGATGCAGTCCTTGAGCACGTAGCCGCCACGGCTGATGTCGGCGATCTGCGCGTCGGTACGCACCTGATGCTGCAGGTTCTGACGGGAGAAGATCAGCGCCGAAGGGCCATCCTTGCGCTCGATGGCGTGCTTCCAGGCCACGGCCGATTCGACCGCGTCCGATGGGCGCCAGCAATCCAGGTTCGGCGTGGTACGCAGGCTGGTCAGTTGCTCGACCGGCTGGTGCGTCGGGCCGTCTTCGCCCAGACCGATGGAGTCGTGGGTGTAGACATGGATCACACGCTTCTTCATCAGCGCAGCCATACGCACGGCATTGCGCGCATATTCCATGAACATCAGGAAGGTCGCGCCGTAAGGCACCAGGCCGCCGTGCAGGGCAACGCCGTTCATGATGGCGCTCATGCCGAACTCGCGCACGCCGTAGTACATGTAGTTGCCGCTGGCGTCTTCAGCCGAGACACCCTTGCAACCTTTCCACAGGGTCAGGTTGGAACCGGCCAGGTCAGCCGAACCGCCGAGGATCTCAGGCAGCAGCGGGCCAAAGGCGTTCAGGGCGTTCTGGCTGGCTTTACGGCTGGCGATGGTCTCGCCCTTGGCCGCGACTTCGGCGATGTAGGCCGAGGCTTTTTCCGAGAAGTCGGCAGGCAGGTCACCGGCTAGGCGGCGTACCAGTTCGTTGGCAAGCTGTGGGAACTCGGCGGAGTAGGCAGCAAAACGCTGGTCCCACTCGGCTTCGGCCGCGCGGCCGGCTTCCTTGGCGTCCCACTCGGCGTAGATATCAGCCGGGATTTCGAACGGGCCATGGTTCCACTTCAGCGCTTCGCGGGTCAGGGCGATTTCCGCGTCACCCAGTGGGGCACCGTGGCAGTCTTCCTTGCCTTGCTTGTTCGGCGAACCGAAGCCGATGGTGGTCTTGCAGCAGATCAGGGTCGGCTGCTCGCTCTTGCGCGCGGTGTCGATGGCGGTCTTGATCTCTTCCGGATCGTGGCCGTCGACGTTGCGGATTACCTGCCAGTTGTAGGCTTCGAAACGCTTGGGCGTGTCGTCGGTGAACCAGCCTTCGACTTCGCCGTCGATGGAGATGCCGTTGTCATCGTAGAAGGCAATCAGCTTGCCCAGGCCCAGGGTGCCGGCCAGGGAAGCGACTTCGTGGGAAATGCCTTCCATCATGCAGCCATCACCCAGGAACACGTAGGTGTGGTGGTCGACAACGTTGTGGCCAGGACGGTTGAACTGCGCGCCCAGGACTTTTTCTGCCAGCGCGAAGCCAACAGCGTTGGCCAGGCCCTGGCCCAGGGGACCGGTGGTGGTCTCAACGCCTGGGGTGTAGCCGAATTCCGGGTGGCCCGGGGTGCGGCTGTGCAGCTGACGGAAGCTCTTGAGGTCGTCGATGGTGACGTCATAGCCCGTCAGGTGCAGCAACGAATAGATCAACATCGAGCCATGGCCGTTGGACAGCACGAAGCGGTCACGGTCGGCGAACGATGGATTGCTCGGGTTGTGTTTCAGGTAGTCACGCCAAAGTACCTCGGCGATATCCGCCATGCCCATCGGGGCACCGGGATGGCCGCTGTTGGCTTTTTGCACGGCATCCATGCTGAGGGCACGAATGGCGTTGGCACGCTCACGACGGCTGGGCATCGCTGATCTCCTGGAGGTTGAATAAAAGAAACGGAAAAAAGGACCGGCATTTTCCCTCAGCCAAGGCCTCAGGGGCAATGACAGATACCGACTTATGTAGGTTTTTCCTGTGGTTTGGACTGCATTGACGGCAAGAACACTTCCCGCCGTTCGTCTAAAGGTTATAGCGCCTGCTTATAACCACCGATTATCGACCAATATCAAAACTTTTTGATATTGGCCTTGCGAGGATTTCACCTCATCACTAGACTGCTGGCCTTATGAACTTACCTGCGCCTTCCATTCGCCCCGACGACTGCGATGAGCTGGCGGCCCTGTGCAAGGCCGGCGGTGATCCGCTGCGCCTGAATGTACTGCGCGCCCTGGCCAACGACTCGTTTGGCGTGCTGGAACTGGCGCGGATCTTTGCCATTGGCCAATCCGGCATGAGCCACCACTTGAAAGTGCTGGCCCAGGCCGATCTGGTGGCTACGCGCCGTGAAGGCAATGCGATTTTTTATCGCCGCGCCCTGCCCCACACCGAGTTGCTGGGTGGCAAGCTGCATGCTGCGCTGCTGGAAGAGGTGGATAACCTGGCCCTGCCGGCTGACGTGCAGTCGCGCATCGCCCAGGTCCACGGGCAACGCGCCGCCGCCAGCCAGGATTTTTTCTCACGGGTGGCGGACAAGTTTCGCGCCCAGCAGGACCTGATTGCCGGGTTGGCGCAATACCGCGAAAGCGTGTTGGCGCTGCTCGACAAACTGGGCTTCGACGCAGGCGCCACGGCGCTGGAAGTCGGCCCGGGCGACGGTGGGTTCCTGCCGGAGCTGGCATGTCGCTTTCACCAGGTCACGGCGCTGGACAACAGCCCGGCCATGCTGGAACTGGCACGCCAGCTCTGCGAGCGCGAACACTTGGGCAACGTCAGCCTGCGACTGGCCGATGCCTTGGATGATGTAGGGCTGCAAGCCGATTGCGTGGTGCTGAACATGGTCCTGCACCATTTCGCTGCCCCGGCCGATGCCCTCAAGCAAATGGCCGGTTTGCTGCAACCGGGCGGCAGTCTGTTGGTCACCGATTTATGCAGCCACAACCAGAGTTGGGCCAGGGAGGCCTGCGGTGATCTATGGTTGGGGTTTGAACAGGACGATCTGGCCCGTTGGGCCACCGCTGCGGGACTCGTTCCCGGGGAAAGCCTCTATGTAGGCTTACGTAATGGTTTCCAGATTCAGGTCCGCCACTTTCAGCGGCCATCTGGCGACACTCACCATCGGTAAATATCAGGAAAACATCGAGATGAGCGAATATTCCCTTTTCACCTCCGAGTCCGTGTCTGAAGGGCATCCGGACAAAATCGCCGACCAGATTTCTGATGCGGTGCTGGACGCCATCATTGCTGAAGACAAGTTCGCCCGCGTGGCGTGCGAGACGCTGGTGAAAACGGGCGTAGCAATCATCGCCGGTGAAGTCACCACCTCGGCCTGGGTCGACCTGGAGCAGATCGTCCGTGACGTGATTACCGATATCGGCTACACCAGCTCCGACGTCGGCTTCGACGGCGCGACCTGCGGCGTGATGAACATCATCGGCAAGCAGTCGCCTGACATCAACCAGGGTGTCGACCGTGCCAAGCCGGAAGATCAGGGCGCTGGCGACCAGGGCCTGATGTTCGGCTACGCCAGCAACGAAACCGACGTGCTGATGCCGGCGCCGATCACCTTCTCCCACCAACTGGTCAAGCGCCAGGCCGAAGCCCGCAAGTCCGGCCTGCTGCCCTGGCTGCGCCCGGACGCCAAGTCCCAAGTGACCTGCCGTTACGAAGGCGGCAAAGTGGTGGGTATCGACGCCGTGGTGCTGTCGACCCAGCACAACCCGGAAGTCTCCTACAAAGACCTGCGCGAAGGCGTGATGGAGCTGATCGTCAAGCACGTGCTGCCTGCCGAACTGCTGACCAAGGACACCCAGTTCCACATCAACCCGACCGGCCAGTTCATCATTGGTGGCCCAGTGGGCGACTGCGGTCTGACCGGGCGCAAGATCATCGTCGACAGCTACGGCGGCATGGCCCGTCACGGCGGCGGCGCATTCTCCGGCAAGGATCCCTCCAAGGTTGACCGCTCGGCGGCCTACGCGGGTCGTTATGTGGCCAAGAACATCGTCGCGGCCGGCCTGGCCGAGCGTTGCGAAATTCAGGTTTCCTACGCCATTGGTGTGGCCCAGCCTACGTCGATCTCGCTGAATACCTTCGGTACCGGCAAGATCAGCGACGACAAGATCGTCAAGCTGGTGCGTGAGATCTTCGACCTGCGTCCGTACGCAATCACCACCATGCTCGACCTGCTGCACCCGATGTACCAGGAAACCGCGGCCTACGGCCACTTCGGCCGCACCCCTGAACAGAAGACTGTCGGCGACGACACCTTCACCACGTTCACCTGGGAGAAAACCGACCGCGCTGACGACCTGCGGACCGCCGCCGGCCTGTAATCGCTGCACGCAACACCCAAAGCCCTGCCCGGTTCGCCCGGCAGGGCTTTTTATTGCCTTAATTGTAGGAGCGAGCTCACATTAATTGGATCCAACCCTTGCAGGCCAAATGATGGCCCACTAGAATCCGCCCCCTCCCGAGCCCTTAACCACATTGGATACTGCACTGCGCCTGCTCGGGATTGCCAAGTGCGCAGGCAATCGAACATTGAGGTTTTTCATGCGTATTGCCACTTTCGCCCCTGCCGCCATTCTGCTCAGCCTGTTCGTCCTGCCAGCACACGCTGCTGACCTGAGCGGCCTGACCGGCGCCCTGACCTCCCAACTGGGCGGCGCGTCCGGCAACTGCGAAAAACAGAGCCAGGAACTGCAAGCCAAGGTCGATGCCGCCAAAGCCAATGGCGAAGACCTGAAAGTGAAGGCCATGCAGGCCGCACTGGATCAGGTAAACAAAGGTTGCAAAAAAGTCGGCGAGTCCCAAGGCAAGCTTGACGAAGCCTCGCAAAAGCAGCAGGCCAAGGCTGATAGCAACGACACCGTGAAAGCCCTGGGCGGTCTGTTCAAGTAAGCAGACACACCCGGTAAAAAGCCTCGCGCCTGCGGGGCTTTTTTATGGGCGTTTGCTTGCTTTAGGCTGGGCGCCCCTTCAGAGCAAGGATGCTCATGATGACGCCACGCCTGCTGACCTACCTGCTGTTGATGCTCTTCCCTATCGTCACTTGGGCGCAGGGCTGCCCGGACTGGCCAGCCGACAAGGCCAAAGACGAAATAAACACCCTGCAACGGCAAATCGGCCTGTGGGACGACAGCTACCACCGGCTCGGCCAATCCCTGATCAGCGACGAACTCTACGACCAGGCCCGCATGCGCCTGGAGCAATGGCGGGGTTGCTTTGCACAGGTGCCGTCACCTGCCGACAACCCCTTGTCCAGTTCGCGGGGCACCATCGCCCATCCCGTCCCGCACACCGGTCTTGAAAAACTGCTCAACGACCGCGCCGTGGAAGACTGGATCCGTACACGCAGCGACCTGTGGATACAACCCAAGATCGATGGCGTGGCCGTTACCCTGGTCTATCGTGCGGGCCGCCTGACTCAGGTCATCAGCCGCGGTGATGGCCTGCTGGGCCAGGACTGGACCGCCTCGGCCCGCAGGATTCCCGGTATCGTGCAACGGCTGCCCGAGGCCATCGACCTGCTCTTGCAGGGTGAACTGTATTGGCGCCTCGACGCACACATACAAGGGGAGACGGGCGGCATGAATGCCCGCAGCAAAATCTCCGGGCTGATGAACCGCCAACAACTCAGTGACGCCGACGCCGCCGGTATCGGCTTGTTTGTCTGGGCCTGGCCGCAAGGGCCGGCAGACCTCAAGCAGCAACTGGATAACCTCACGCGCTGGGGGTTTATCGACAGCCAGCGCTACAGCCAGCCCATCGAGAACTTCGAACAAGCCCGGCACTGGCGCGCCTTCTGGCATGGTCAGCCATTGCCATTCGCCACCGATGGCGTAGTGCTGCACCAAAGCCAGCGCGCCCCGGCACAGCGCTGGCAGCCGAGCACACCGTACTGGGCCGTCGCCTGGAAATATCCGGCCGTCAAAGCCTTGGCCCATGTGCGCCAGGTCCGCTTCAAGATTGGCCGCACCGGCCGTATCACACCGATCCTGGAACTCGACCCGGTGTTGCTTGATGACCGACAGATCAAGCGCGTCAGTGTCGGCTCCCTGAAGCGCTGGCAGGCACTGGATATCCGCCCTGGAGACCAGGTATCCATCAGCCTTGCTGGCCAGGTGATCCCAAGGCTCGACCAGGTCATCCTGCGCAGCCACCCCCGTGTTGATGTCACGGTACCTGTCGCGAGCGATTTCCATCACCTGAGCTGCTGGCAACTGGCCCCAGGCTGCGAAGAACAGTTACTCGCCCGCTTGACCTGGCTCAGTGGCAAGCAGGGCCTGGACCTGCCACACATTGGCCGCGAGACCTGGAGCAACTTGATCCAGGCCGGCCAAATCAGTGGTTTAGTGGATTGGTTGAACCTTGATGAGACAGAGCTTGCTACCATTGACGGATTCGGCGACCGCAGCAGTGCGCGCCTACAGGCCAGCTTGCGCACTGCGCGCCAGCGACCGTTTGCTCAATGGTTGAAGGCCCTGGGTTTACCACCTAGCGCACGCAATAACCTGGCAGGCGACTGGCAGGCCCTGGCCGCCCGAGACGCGCAAGCGTGGCAGGCCGAAGCGGGAATCGGTCCGGGACGTGCAGCACAATTGAGTGCCTTTTTTCACGACCCTCAGGTGTTGGCCATGAGTGAAACGCTACGGGCTGCCGGGATCGACGGCTTTTAGTCCCGGGCCAACTACATTAACCGGTGCCAGCAGAAATCATCCTGCCCACCTGACAACGATCTTGTTTATTTTGGAGTTTCCATGAAGTTTCTTGCACCGCTTGCCCTGTTGACCATCACCAGCGTCCTGAGCACGCCATTGCTGGCTGCCGAGACAGCCCCGCAACTGACCGGTTGCGCCGCCAAGCGCCAGGCCATCAGCCTGCAAATCGAACAGGCCAAGGCCCACGGCAACAGTGAGCAACAAGCCGGTCTGGAAAAGGCCTTGAGCGAAGTCACCGCCCACTGCACCGACGCCTCCCTGAAAAAGGAACGCGAAAACAAGGTGCTGGATGCCAAGCACGAAGTCAGCCGCCGTCAGGCCGACCTCGACAAGGCCATGAAAAAGGGCGATTCCGAGAAGATCAACAAGCGTAAGGATAAGCTCGCCGAGTCGCGCAAAGAGTTGCAGGAAGCCCTCGACGATCTGGACAAGTAAGACGCATACAGCCTTCTTGGCCGATCCGTCTCAATGGTCGCGAAACTGCTTATGACAGGCGCTGCAGGCATCTTCGACTTTCTGCACGGCCGGCCCCAGGTTACTGGCCTTGTAAGGCTGCACCTGGCTGGCGATCACCAATTCACCGGTGGCCGCCTCAAGGTTGCGCGCCAGTTCCTGGAACTGGGCCTGTTTCTGCCATACATCGTCCTTGGCACTGGTGTGATCTTCTTCGCGCACCGTTGGAAAGTGCTTCCACGGCTCATGGGACAGGGCGTCAAGCTTGACGGCGCCCTCGGCAAATTTCGCCCCGTCGAACGGGATACGGCCACGCAGCATGCCACCCAGGTCTTCGCCGGTCTTGAGCATCTGCTTGAAGATAGCCTTGCGCTGGCCCAACGGCGAATTTGGGTCAACACCACCGCAGGCGGTCAGCGTCAGGCAGGCCAGCAATACAACAGTCAGTTTTTTAAAAGTCATGGTGGCTCTGGGTCACGGGAAACGGCGGCCAGTATCCTCGCCCCGCCCGCAAAGACCAATAGCCCTATTAATAATATGGATGCTTGCGCCGCGACCGGCTCGGGCAATCGCCTTGGAAATTACTTGCATGAATAACCTCGTCACCCCCTGGAGCCGCCGACTGGTGTGGGCTCTGCCAATGATCGCGCTGCTCGCCGGATGCGACGGCGGCAACACTCCGGCCCCCAAGCCTGCGCCCGAAAAACCTCACGCCGTGGCGACCTATGTCAGCGCTACCTGGGAAGCCCTGCCCGTGGTTTCGGACAGCGACCTGCAAGCCGGTTTCGAGTCCTGGCGCAGTGCCTGCCAACGCCTGAAGAACGATCCGGTGTGGGGCACCACCTGTGCTGCAGCGGCCAATGTGCCGGGCAATGCCGGCGACATCCGCGGCTTCCTCAAGCAACAGTTGGACGTCTACGGCCTGCGCTCGGCGGACAATACGCCCAATGGCCTGATCACTGGCTACTACGAACCGGTCTATCCAGGCAGCCTCACCGAAACTAAAACCGCCCATGTCCCCGTGTTTGGGGTGCCGGACGACCTGATCATCGTCAACCTGGAAAGCATCTACCCGGAACTCAAGGGCAAACGCCTGCGTGGGCGCCTGGAAGGCCGGGTACTCAAGCCTTATGACGATGCTGGCACCATCAACCAGCAAGGCTCCAGCGCCAAGCCGATTGCCTGGCTGACCCACCCGATGGACCTGCAATTCCTGCAAATCCAGGGTTCTGGCCGCATCCAGCTGGCTGATGGTCGCCAATTGCGCGTGGGCTACGCCGACCAGAACGGTTTCCCCTATCGCCCTATCGGCCGCTGGCTGGTGGAGCAAGGCGAGCTGAAGAAAGAAGAAGTCAGCATGGGCGCAATCAGTGCCTGGGCCAAGGCGCACCCGGAACGCATCCCCGAGTTGCTGGCGAGCAACCCCAGCTACGTCTTTTTCAGCACCCGGCCCGACAGCAATGAAGGCCCGCGTGGCTCGCTGAACGTGCCGCTGACCGCAGGCTACAGCGTGGCGGTGGACCGCAAGGTCATCCCGCTGGGCAGCCTGTTGTGGCTGTCGACAACCCGGCCCGACGGCTCGCCGGTGGTACGACCGGTAGCGGCCCAGGACACGGGGGGTGCAATTGTCGGTGAGGTACGTGCGGACCTGTTCTGGGGCACGGGTGATGCCGCAGGCGAACTGGCCGGGAATATGAAGCAACAGGGCCAGATCTGGATGCTGTGGCCCAAGGGCGCAGCGCTACCCAAAGTGCCGGACGCCCCGACAGGAAGCTGAGGATCGAATGTGGGAGCGAGCAAGCCCGCTCCCACACTGGATCTGCGGTGGACCTTACATCGAGACGAAGAAGAAGCTCGCAATCAACGCCATGCCCACGAACCACACCAGCGAGCGCAAGATCGCCCAGTCCGCCAGGTAGCAGATGATGAAAAGCAGGCGGCTGGTGATAAACAGAACCGCCAGTACGTTGATGGTCACCAGTTCCGCATTGCCTGCCATGTGGGCAATGATCACCGCGGCGGCAAACGCCGGGGTCACTTCAAAGCTGTTGAGCTGCGCGCTATGGGCACGCTTGGCAAAGCCTTCCAGGGTTTCCAGGAAGGCCCGGGGGTCATGGTTCTGCCGGGGCCCGAATTTGCCACCACTGAATTTGGCCACGCCGGTACACAGGTACGGCAGAAAAATTGCGATCAACACACACCAGAAAGCGACAGTCATCACTCATTCCTTTTTTAGTTTTATCCGCTGGTTAGAGTTTCATCACGAGCATGCCGATCAACACCAACCCACAGGCTAAGAGCCGGGAGCGGCCGAAAGGTTCTTTCAGGTAACGCATGCCGAACAACACCACCAGGATCACGCTGACTTCCCGCAGCGCGGCGGCCTCGGCAATCGAGCCCAACTGCATGGCCCAAAGCACCAGAGCGTAGCTCAACAACACGCACAATCCCACGCTCAGCCCCAATCGCCACTGGGTTCGCCAGAACAGGCTGAACGCGGCACGTTTGCGCACCATGGCCAACAGCGGAAAGGGCCAGGCGCTGAGCAGTGTCAGCCAGACCAGGTAATCCAACGGGTGCGACCAGCGCCGCAGCGCCTGCCCGTCGAGAAAGGTATAGCAGCCGATGCACAGGCCGATCAGCGCCACCACCGGCAACATCGACCAGGGCAACCGATCCCCGCCACCGCCCTGCCACAACAGGCACAGCATGCCGAACGGGATCAGCAGGATGCCGACAATCTGCTGGGTACTGAGCACTTCCCCGGCAAACACCAGGGTCAGCGCCAGCACCACCAGCGGTGATAAACCACGCATCAACGGGTACACCAGCCCCAGGTCGCCGACGCGATAGGCCTGGATCAACAGGTAACGGTAGAGCAACTCGAACAAGGCCGAAGCGATGATCCACGGCCAGATTTCCAGGGGCGGCAGCGACACAAACCCCACCGCCAGCAGAACAAACAACAGCGCAACGCTGTCCATGCAGGCGATCACCAACAGGCGTTCGCCGCTGAATTTGATCAAGGTGTTCCACGTCGCATGCAACAGTGCCGCTACCAGTACCAAGACTGTCGCAAGCAATGGAACCTCCTATAAGTGATTCGTGATGTGTCAGCCCATATTTATACCAAATACCGCGCTGGCGCACCCTCTACACCCTGGCGTCACTGATCCTTGTCGATCGGCTGCGGATGCCTGGGATCCGCAGCCTTTTTGCCCGGCAAGCTGCTTTCGCTGCGAATCTGCGCATGGCTGATCAGCGCGAAGATAAAACTGCCACCGATGATATTGCCGGCCAGGGTCGGGCCGGCGAATACCAGCCAGAAGTCCTTCCACGGCAACTCGCCGGCAAATACCAGGTAGGACACCTCCGCCGAGCCGACCACAATGTGGGTAAAGTCGCCCAGCGCCATCAGGTAGGTGATCAGGATAATGATCCACATCTTGGCGCTTTCCATGGACGGGATCATCCACACCATGGTGGCGATCATCCAACCGGAGACGATGCCTTTGGCGAACATCTGGCCGGTGTCGTTCTCCATGACCTTGCGCCCGATGTCGAGAAAGGCCAGGTCGGTCTTGGCATCAAAAATCGGCAAGTGCAACATCACATAGGCCACCAGCAAGGTGCCGCAGAGGTTGCCCACCAGCACCACCGTCCACAACCGCAACAAGCGCCCGGCATTGCCCAGAGTCGGTTTGCTCATCACCGGCAGCACGGCGGTCAGGGTGTTTTCGGTGAACAGTTGCTGGCGCGCGAGAATCACCGCGAGAAAGCCTGCGCAGTAGCCAAGGCTGGCAATCACCTTGAAGCCCTCGCCGTCCGGCAGACGTGAGTTGAGCAACCCCATGGCCATCAAGGACAGGCCCATGGTCAAGCCGGCCGCCAGCGCCGACCACCACAACGCCGCTACGCTGCGCTCCAGCTCCTGGTCGCCCTGGGTGCGAATGATTTCATGCAGCACCGCCGCCCTGGGTGGCTGGTTCTTGTCCACGTCCTGCTGCTCTTCCTGCGACAGGTTGGGGGTCTTGCCGTCTTTTTGCGTGGCCATGGGCGTACCTGAACGAGGGGGCGATTTCAGGTACGACCAGTGCGCCCTCAAGAGCGTTCAATGACCACCGCTACACGGCGGATCGTTACTCGCTGTCGTCCTGAAACTGATCCTTCACGTACTTGATCTCGGTACGACCATGGGGCGCCGGCAGGCCGTCCTCGCCGAGGTTGACGAAGACCATTTTTTCCACGGTCAGGATGCTCTTGCGCGTGATCTTGTTGCGCACTTCACAGGTCAAGGTGATGGAGGTGCGGCCAAACTCGGTAGCGGTGATGCCCAGCTCGATGATGTCGCCCTGGCGCGAAGCGCTGACAAAGTTGATCTCGGAGATGTACTTGGTCACCACCCGCTGGTTGCCCAGTTGGACAATCGCATAGATCGCCGCTTCTTCGTCGATCCAGCGCAACAGGCTGCCACCGAACAGGGTGCCGTTGGGGTTGAGGTCTTCGGGTTTTACCCATTTGCGGGTGTGGAAGTTCATGTTCACTCCAAAGCGTCTTGCGAAATGATGGGCAACATCATGGCAGAGCGCCGGCCCAAGCTCTATGAGGCATTGCCTATCAGTGTCATGAGCGATCTTCATGGCGCCGACAGAAAGGCTTGGGAAGTCGGGCGCAGGCGGCTATAATCGCCACCGTTTCAAAACGGTCATCTGCGATTGATACCGTTCTCCCGCCACCTGTCCGAGGGGCGCTGCAGCAGGCCCCGGCCTGTCAGGCTCGGATGGGGCGTTGCCCAGCCGGGTTGTCCTGGTTGGATACTAAACGCACAACGGCGCCCATTCGCACACTACGAATGGAGGCTCTTCATGAGCGCTGTCAACACGCCTGCAGGTTTTACCGACTACAAAGTCGCCGACATGTCCCTCGCTGCCTGGGGCCGTCGCGAAACCTTTATCGCCGAATCCGAAATGCCAGCCCTGATGGGCCTGCGTCGCAAGTACGCCGCTGAACAGCCGCTCAAGGGCGCGAAGATTCTCGGCTGCATCCACATGACCATCCAGACTGCCGTGCTGATCGAAACCCTGGTTGCCCTGGGTGCCGAAGTGCGTTGGTCGTCCTGCAACATCTTCTCGACTCAAGACCAGGCCGCGGCGGCTATCGCTGCTGCCGGCATCCCGGTCTTCGCCTGGAAAGGCGAGACCGAAGAAGAGTACGAGTGGTGCCTGGAGCAAACCATCCTGAAAGATGGCGCGCCTTGGGATGCCAACATGATCCTCGACGACGGCGGCGACCTGACCGAGCTGCTGCACAAGAAATACCCGGCCATCCTGGACCGCGTCCACGGCGTGACCGAAGAAACCACCACCGGCGTACACCGTCTGCTGGACATGCTGGCCAAGGGCGAGCTGAAAATCCCGGCCATCAACGTCAACGACTCGGTGACCAAGAGCAAGAACGACAACAAGTACGGCTGCCGTCACAGCCTCAACGATGCGATCAAGCGCGGCACCGACCACCTGCTGTCGGGCAAGCAAGCCCTGGTGATCGGCTACGGTGACGTGGGCAAGGGTTCGTCCCAGTCCCTGCGTCAGGAAGGCATGATCGTCAAGGTTTCCGAAGTTGACCCGATCTGCGCCATGCAAGCCTGCATGGACGGTTTCGAAGTGGTTTCGCCGTTCATCGACGGCCAGAACGACGGCACCGAAGCCAGCATCGACAAGGCCCTGCTGGGCAAGATCGACCTGATCGTGACCACCACCGGTAACGTGAATGTGTGCGATGCCAACATGCTCAAGGCCCTGAAAAAGCGCGCCGTGGTATGCAACATCGGTCACTTCGACAACGAAATCGACACCGCTTTCATGCGCAAGAACTGGGCATGGGAAGAAGTGAAGCCTCAGGTGCACAAGGTTCACCGTACCGGTGCCGGTGATTTCGACCCGCAGAACGACGACTACCTGATCCTGCTGGCCGAAGGCCGCCTGGTGAACCTGGGCAACGCCACGGGCCACCCAAGCCGCATCATGGATGGCTCGTTCGCCAACCAGGTACTGGCGCAGATCTTCCTGTTCGGCCAGAAATACGCCGACCTGTCGCCCGCCCAGAAAGCCGAGCGCCTGACCGTGGAAGTACTGCCGAAGAAACTCGACGAAGAAGTGGCCCTGGAAATGGTCCGCGGCTTCGGCGGCGTCGTGACTCAACTGACCAAGACCCAGGCCGACTACATCGGCGTGACGGTTGAAGGTCCGTTCAAGCCGCACGCCTACCGCTACTGATCGGCCCTGCTGGCGCCGGCTCTTCTGTGGGAGCCGGGCTTGCCCGCGATGCAGGCACCTCGGTATTTGAGCAATACCGTGGTGACACTATCGCAGGCAAGCCAGCTCCCACAGAAAGCCCGGCACCCGCTTCGATTGTGTATGCCTTCCAGGCCTTCGAGTTTCCAAGGGTATTACCATGTCCCAAGACCGTCGCTACAGCTTCGAGTTCTTCCCGACCAAGACCGATGCTGGGCATGAAAAACTAATGGCGACTGCTAAGCAGTTGGCCAGCTACAACCCCGATTTTTTCTCCTGCACCTACGGCGCAGGCGGCTCGACCCGCGATCGCACGATCAACACCGTGCTGCAGCTGGAAAGCGAAGTCAAAGTGCCTGCCGCTCCGCACCTGTCGTGCGTGGGCGACAGCAAGGACGACCTGCGCGGCCTGCTGACCCAATACAAGGCCGCCGGCATCAAGCGCATTGTCGCCCTGCGCGGTGACCTGCCGTCCGGCATGGGTATCGCCAGCGGCGAGCTGCGTTACGCCAACGACCTGGTGAGCTTCATTCGGGAAGAGACCGGTGACCACTTCCACATCGAAGTGGCCGCCTACCCGGAAATGCACCCCCAGGCGCGCAACTTCGAAGACGATCTCCACAACTTCGTACGCAAAGCCAATGCCGGCGCCAACAGTGCGATCACCCAGTACTTCTTCAACGCCGACAGCTACTTCTACTTCGTCGAGCGCGTGCAGGCCCTGGGCGTGAATATCCCGATCGTGCCGGGCATCATGCCGATCACCAACTACAGCAAGCTGGCGCGTTTCTCTGACGCCTGCGGTGCAGAAATCCCGCGTTGGGTGCGCAAGCAACTGGAAGCTTATGGCGATGACGTCAAAAGCATCCAGGCCTTCGGCGAGCAGGTCATCAGTGAAATGTGCGAGACCCTGCTGCAAGGTGGCGCACCCGGGCTGCACTTCTACACCCTGAACCAGGCTGACCCGAGCCTGGCGATCTGGAACAACCTCAAGCTGCCACGCTGAGGCTGCCCTGTGTACTGCCGGCCCGGAATCCTTGCGGGTCGGCAGCACAATAAAAGTTCAGGTTTGCTGCCTGAAGATCCCCGATCCAGAGCTTCTCTTTAACCTGAGACAGTCGTAACCTCAGGGTATGCCCGTCATTCTCCAGTTGTTGACCGCCGTTCTTTTTACTTGCCTGAGCCTGACCGCCCACGGCGAGAAATTGCGCATTGTCACCGAACCCTGGGCGCCTTACGTCTACGAAGAAAACGGCCAGATGCGCGGGCTCGACTACGAGACCACGGTCATCGTGTTCCAGCGCCTGGGGATCGAGGTGCAATGGCAGTTCCTGCCCTGGAAGCGTTGCCTGGCCATGCTCGACCAGGGCCTGGCCGATGGCGCGCTGGATATCTTTCACAGCCATGAGCGGGACGCAGCGCTGCTTTACCCCAGCGAACCGCTGTCCCAGGTTGAGTTTGTGATGTTCTACGCCAATCAGCGCCCACATCCGTTCCAGACCCTGGATGACCTCAAGGGGCTGACCATCGGCACCTCGCCGGGCTACCTGTATGGCCGCGAATTCAGCGAGTCCTCGGGATTCACCCGTGAGCCGGCCCCCAGCCATGAAGCCAACTTCGGTAAATTGGCCCGTGGTCGGATTGACCTGGTGATCACCGACCGCCGGGTCGGCCAACATGTGCTCAAGGCGTTGGGCCTGGAAAACCAGGTTACCCAGGCGCCGCCGGTGATCAGCAGCCAGAAGCAATTCCTCGCCGTACGCCGTGGCGCAGGCATGGACTTGCTGGTCCAGCGCTTTGCCGCCGAACTCAAGCGCTTCAAGCAAGAGCCCGCCTACGCGGCCTTGAGCGCAAAATATGCCGGTTCACACGCACAAATAGCTCCGTCAGCACGGCTGGACGACACCGTTGAGCAGCAGGAAAGCAGCGCGCAGTGATTGCTCTGTTATACTCCGGCCTTTCCGCCAGGCTTACGCCCGGCCGCTGAGGTCTTGAAAAAGGCACCCAACCCCGCTACAGCGCAGCTTTTCAGCCCGCGCGAGCCGGTGGAGTGCCCGCCAGACGCAGCAGGACCGGACGGGATTGCGCTCCCCTAAGCGCCATTCGCGCCCGGCAAGATTATCCCTTTGGGCCAAGCCCTAACTAAAACAGGATTACTCATGTCCTTTGCTTCCCTCGGTCTCTCCGAGGCTTTAGTCCGCGCCATCGAGGCAGCGGGCTATACCGAGCCTACTCCGGTGCAACAGCGGGCCATTCCCGCCGTGTTGCAAGGTCGCGACCTGATGGTCGCGGCACAGACAGGTACTGGTAAAACCGGTGGCTTCGCCCTCCCGATTCTGGAGCGGTTGTTCCCCAACGGTCACCCGGACAAATCCCAGCGTCACGGCCCGCGCCAACCGCGCGTACTGGTCCTGACCCCCACCCGCGAACTCGCAGCCCAAGTGCATGACAGCTTCAAGCTGTATGCCCGCGACCTGAAGTTCGTCAGCGCCTGCATCTTCGGCGGCGTCGGCATGAACCCACAGGTCCAGGCCATGTCCCGTGGTGTTGACGTGCTGGTCGCCTGCCCTGGTCGTTTGCTCGACCTGTGCGGCCAAGGCAGCGTCGATCTGTCCCACGTGGAAATCCTCGTGCTGGACGAAGCCGACCGCATGCTCGACATGGGCTTTGTCCATGACGTGAAGAAAGTCCTCGCACGCCTGCCGGCCAAGCGTCAGAACCTGCTGTTCTCGGCAACGTTCTCCAATGACATCACCGCCCTGGCCGGCAAGCTGCTGCACAACCCCGAGCGCATCGAAGTCACGCCGCCCAACACCACGGTCGAGCGTATCGAGCAACGGGTGTTCCGCCTGCCAGCCAGCCACAAGCGCTCGCTGTTGGCCCACCTGATCACCGCTGGCGCCTGGGAACAGGTCCTGGTGTTCACCCGTACCAAGCACGGCGCCAACCGCCTGGCCGAGTACCTGGACAAGCACGGCCTGACCGCCGTCGCCATCCACGGCAACAAGAGCCAGAACGCGCGGACCAAGGCCCTGGCCGACTTCAAGGCTGGCTCCGTACGCATCCTGGTTGCCACCGATATCGCCGCCCGCGGCCTGGATATCGACCAACTGCCACACGTGGTCAACTTCGAGCTGCCAAACGTCGATGAAGACTACGTGCACCGTATCGGCCGTACTGGCCGTGCCGGTCGTTCGGGCGAGGCCATTTCCCTGGTCGCGCCGGATGAAGAAAAACTGCTGAAAAGCATCGAGCGCATGACCAAGCAGAAAATCGCCGACGGCGACCTGATGGGCTTCGATTCCAGCACCGTGGAAGCCGAAAAACCGGAAGTGCGCGAGCGTCCGGACGTGCGTAACCCACGCAACCCACGCGGTCCAAAGGGCGATGGCCCGAACGGCGGCGGTGGTGGCGGTGGTCGTCGCGACAAAGGCAAGGACAAGGGCGGCAAGGAAAAAGCGCCAACCAACGGCCGTGGCGAACGCCCAGCCCGTGAGCAGAAGCCCCGCGAAGGTACCCCGGCCCGCGAACAGCGCCAGCCGAGCCAGCCGCCACGTGCTGCCGCTGACCGCGCACCGGACGAGTTCCTCGACGACGATGTGGATAACTTTGGTAACCGCGTTGACTACGTGCCCCAGGCCAAGCCGGCCCAGGGCCGTGGTCGTCGTCCAGGTGCCCCGGCACCGGGTGCTGGCGCCGGTACTCCGCGCACCGGTGCTCAGCCACAGGGTCGCCAGAATGGTCCGCGCAACAACAGCGGTGGCACCACCGGTACGCCACCTGCCAAGCGCAGTGGTCCGCGTAACGGCGCACCGCGTGATGGCCAGGCCCGTCGCGAAGAGTCGCGCAACCGTCGCCCGGCTCGTGATGAGCAGCCGCGCTTGTCAGAGCCGGCTGTGCAGAACCCGCGCGGCGGCCCTGCACCGAAGATCATTCACAAAGAATCGAAAAGTGATCGGATCCTGACACCTGAACAGTTGGATCAACTGCCAGGCCGTCCTCGTGGTGAAAAACCTGCGTTGCTGACTCGCAACCGCTAGGTTGTCAAAAGCATAAAAAACGCCCCGTATCTTGCGATACGGGGCGTTTTTTTATGCCTTCAAACTGTAGGAGCGAGCTTGCTCGCTCCTACAGACGAAGGATTACTTCGCTTTTACACCTTCAAAGGTGATGTACAACTCAACTTTGTCGGACTGTGGACCAACGTCCATGCCGTCTTTATGGAACTCTTTGCGGCTGATGCTGGTGGTGCCTTCAAAGCCGGCACGGTAGCCGCCCCATGGATCCTTGCCTTCACCCAGGAAAGTAGCCTTGACCACGATCGGCTTGGTAACGCCGTGGAAAGTCAGGTCACCGGTCACATCGGCGGTCAGCTTGCCATCAGCATTCTTACCGGTTGGCTTGACGCTGGTGGAGACAAACTTGGCGTCAGGGAATTTGCCCGACTCCAGGAAGTCCTTGCTGGTCACGTGCTTGTCACGTTCGGCGTGGTTGGTGAAGATGCTAGCAGTGCGCACATTCACTTCGATCTTGGCATCTTCAGGCTTGGCCGCATCGAAGCTGAACTTGCCGTCCAGATCCTTGAAGGTACCGGTGATGAAGCTGTAGCCCAAGTGGCTGACCTTGACGTCGACGAAGGCGTGCTGGCCTTCCTTGTCGATCACGTAGTCAGCGGCCATCACCGAACCTGCAGACAGCAGAGCAGAACCGATTGCCAGAGCGGCGAGAGTCTTTTTCAACATGCTTTCTATTCCTTGTGAGTCGAGGTTGAACATCAGGCTTTGCGCCCCAGCATACGCACCAGGGTCGCATCACGATCAATAAAGTGGTGTTTCAAGGCCGCCACGCCATGCAGGCCGGCAAACACCACCAGTACCCAGGCCAGGTACAAATGCACCAGGCCAGCTACGTCTGCCTGGTCCGGTAGACCGGAAACCACGGCAGGAATTTCAAACAAACCAAACACCGGGATCCCGACACCGTCTGCGGTGGAAATCAGGTAGCCAGCAATCATCACGGCAAACAGCCCGAGATACAGGAACGCATGGCCAAATGCCGCGCCGATCCGCGTCATGCGGCTATAACTGGCCAACGCTGGCGGCGGCGGGCTGAGCAGACGCCAGACAATACGCACCAACATGACGGCAAACAGCGTGAGGCCAATGCTCTTGTGCAAATCCGGTGCGTCTTTACGCCAGGCGCTGTAATAGTCGAGACCGACCATCCACAGGCCCAACGCGAACAAACCAAACACCACCAGCGCCACGCTCCAGTGAATAACAATGCTGACCCAGCCGTAGCGGGTCGATGAGTTTCGTAGCTGCATTACCCAAATCCCGTAAGAACTGTGCCCAAGACTAGCGATTTATCTATCGATATAAAGCGGAAAATTTTGCTTCGAAAGATCGATTAATCCGATCTTGAGCCTATGAACACTAAATTAACCAGGGATTAAGGACTATTCAGCAGAAACGTGACAGACCGTCCTGCATTTACTGCCAATTCACCGTTCATGGGTTGTGACACAGCCCGCCATTGCATAGGCTTGCGCGATTGTTTTGCCTGCGCAGGCCGTGGCAGCGCTTCGAGGAGACTAAAAGATGGGCTTGAATAACCAGTGGATGCAGCGCGACCTTGCGGTGCTGTGGCATCCCTGCACCCAGATGAAAGACCACCAGCAACTGCCGCTGGTGCCGATCAAGCGCGGTGAAGGCGTATGGCTGGAAGACTTCGAAGGCAAACGCTACCTCGATGCCGTCAGTTCCTGGTGGGTCAACGTATTCGGCCACGCCAACCCGCGCATCAACCAGCGCATCAAGGATCAGGTGGACCAACTGGAGCACGTGATCCTCGCCGGTTTCAGCCACCAGCCGGTGATCGAACTGTCCGAGCGCCTGGTGAAGATCACACCCGAAGGCCTGACCCGGTGTTTCTACGCCGACAATGGCTCGTCGTGCATCGAAGTCGCGCTGAAGATGAGCTTTCACTATTGGCTCAACCGCGGCCAGCCGAACAAAAAGCGCTTCGTCACCCTGACTAACAGCTACCACGGCGAAACCATCGCCGCGATGTCGGTAGGCGATGTGCCATTGTTCACCGAGACCTACAAGGCCTTGCTGCTGGACACCATCAAGGTGCCCAGCCCGGACTGCTACCTGCGCCCCGAAGGCATGAGCTGGGAAGAACACTCGCGCAACCTGTTCCAGGCCATGGAACAGACCCTGGCGGACAACCACGACAGCGTCGCCGCCGTGATCGTCGAACCGCTGATCCAGGGCGCCGGTGGCATGCGCATGTACCACCCGGTGTACCTCAAGCTGCTGCGCGAGGCCTGCGACCGGTATGGCGTACACCTGATCCACGACGAAATCGCCGTGGGCTTTGGCCGTACCGGCAGCATGTTCGCCTGCGAACAGGCGGGCATCCGTCCGGACTTCCTGTGCCTGTCCAAGGCCCTGACTGGCGGCTACCTGCCACTGGCGGCCGTGGTCACCACCGAAGATGTGTACAGCGCCTTCTACGACGACTACCCGACCCTGCGCGCCTTCCTCCATTCCCACAGCTATACCGGCAACCCGCTGGCATGTGCGGCGGCCCTGGCGACCCTGGATATCTTCGAAGAAGACAACGTCATCGAGAACAACCAGGCCCTGGCCCAACGCATGGCCACGGCCACCGCGCACCTGGTGGACCACCCCCATGTGTCAGAAGTGCGCCAGACCGGCATGGTGCTGGCCATCGAGATGGTGCAGGACAAGGCCACCAAGACCGCCTACCCGTGGCAGGAACGGCGCGGCCTGAAAGTATTCGAACACGCCCTGGAACGCGGGGCCTTGCTGCGTCCCCTGGGTAGCGTGGTGTATTTCCTGCCGCCGTACGTGATTACCCCGGAGCAGATCGACTTCCTGGCCGAAGTGGCGACTGAAGGCATTGATATCGCCACCAACAGCAAAGTCAGCGTGGCAGTCCCGAAAGACTTTCACCCAGGCTTTCGCGACCCCGGCTAACCCTCCCCTGTAGGAGCCGGCTTGCCGGCGAAAAACGTGAGGACGCCGCGTTCATCCGGGCAACCCTCGTCATCGTTGACCTCCATCGCCGGCAAGCCGGCTCCTACAGGAAAAGCGTCGCTCCCGCCGTATAGCAACACACACATTATTTGCAGAGAACACCCATGAGACTGTCGCGCTTTTTCACCGATACCCCGCTGAGCCTTGGCGACCACGAGTTGCCCGAAGCCCAGGCGCATTACATCAGCCGCGTGCTGCGAATGAACGAAGGCGATGCCGTGCAACTGTTCGACGGCTCTGGCCAGGAGTTTCGCGGTAGCCTGCTGGAAGTCGGGAAAAAACGCGTGACCGTGCAACTGACCGAAGCCTTCGCCGGCCAGGTCGAATCGCCGCTGCACATTCACCTGGGCCAGGGGCTGTCCCGTGGCGAGCGTATGGACTGGGCGATCCAGAAAGCCACCGAGCTTGGGGTCAACGCCATCACGCCGATCTTCAGCGAACGCTGCGAAGTGCGCCTCAAGGACGAACGTGCCGACAAACGCCTGCTGCACTGGCGCCAGGTCGCAATCAGCGCCTGCGAGCAATGCGGCCGCTCGACAGTGCCGGTGATTCACCCACCGCTGTTGCTGGCCGACTGGCTGAAACAGGTCGAGGCCGATTTGAAACTGGTGCTGCACCCGGTGGCCGAACCGCTGGTGAGCCATGCCAAGCCGTCGAGCCTGGCGTTCTTGATCGGGCCGGAGGGTGGCTTGACCGATGGCGAAGTAGAAACCGCACAACACGCAGGTTTCCACGCCGCACGACTGGGCCCGCGGGTGTTGCGCACCGAGACTGCACCGGTAGTCGCGCTATCCGTTGCTCAACAACTCTGGGGCGACTTCTAACCCTGCATGTAAACCCAATCAAAAATGTGGGAGCGGGCTTGCTCGCGATAGCGTTTTATCAGTCTGCGGATGTATTGACTGACACACCGCTTTCGCGAGCAAGCCCGCTCCCACATGGGGATTGAGTGTTTACTCCACCGGATCACTCACCGGCTTGGCAATGATCGCCTTCAGCTCGCTGGTCATCGGGAACTCCAGGTTCAAGCCCTTCGGCGGAATCGGCTGTTCAAACCAGCGCTGGTAAATCCCATTGATTTCCCCCGAGCTGTACAGCTCGCCCAGGGTCTCGTTGACCACCGCCAGAAACTGCGGGTCGTCCTTGCGCACCATGCAGCTGTAGATTTCTCGCGACTGCTCCTCGCCTACCACCACCCATTTGTGCGGGTCCTTGGCCTTGGCACGCTCGCCGTAGAGCAAAGCGTCATCCATATAGAACGCCACGGCGCGGCCCGATTGCAGCATCTGGAACGCTTCACCATGGTCCTTGGCGCTGATTACCGACATATCCAACTTGTGCTCGTGGTTGTAGCTCTTGAGGAACCGTTCGTTGGTGGTACCGGCGGTGGTCACCACATTCTTGCCACGCAGGTCGGCGAAGCGCTGGATACCGCTGTCGTTGGCGGTGAGCAACTGGCCCTTCACGTAGATAAAGCCATAGGAAAACGCCACCTGCTTCTGCCGCTCGGCCGTCACCCCGGTGGAGCCGCACTCAAGGTCCACGGTGCCGTTGATCACCAACGGAATGCGGGTCTGGGAGGTGACCAGGTTGTACTTCACGTTGAGCTGGGGCACGCCAGTCTTCTGCTGGATGCGCTCGACGATCTTGCTCGCCAGGTCCACCGAGTAACCCATGGGTTTGCCGGTGTGGTCACCGACATAGGAAAACGGCACCGACGCATCACGGTAGCCCAGGGTGATGCTCTTGGCATTGGCGACCTTGGCCAGGGTGCCCGTCAGCGGCGCTTCATTGGCCTGGGCCTGGGCCGTCAACAGCAGCCCCAGTGCAGTGCCGATCAACGTGATTTTGTGCATTGTTATTCTCCGTTGGTTTTCTTGTTATGGACGACGTACAGCAATGACGCTGATTTCCACCAGCACGCTCGGGCGTGCCAGTTCCGCCTGCAGGGTGGTGCGGGTCGGTGCCTGGCCGGGCGTGAGCCAGGCGGACCAGACATCGTTCATCGGCGCAAAGCCATCCTGGATGTTCTTCAGGTAAATGGTTGCGTTGAGCAGATGATCCTTGTCGCTGCCAGCCTCGGCCAGTAGCGCATCAATCTTGGCGAGCACCTCTCGGGTCTGGGTGGTGACGTCCTGGCCTTCGTCCGGCACCTGGCCGGAGAGAAATACCAGGCCCTGGAAGGTCACGGCGCCCGACAGGCGACTGTTGCTGTTGATCCGGGTGATGGTCATTGCTATGTCCTAAGCGGCGCGGGGCGCAAGGCCCTGCATATCAATGGAAGGTCTGTGCTGGCCGATCAGTTCCGCCAACACCTGGCCGCTGCCACAAGCCAGGGTGAAACCCAGGGCGCCGTGACCGAGGTTGAGCCACAGGTTGCGGTACACACTGGCGCCAATCAGCGGCACGCCGCTGGGGGTGGCCGGGCGCATGCCGGCCCACTCGATGGCTTGGCTGTAATCGCCGGCCAGGGGGAAGGTCTCACTGGCCTGGCGCTTGATCAGGGCCAGGCGCTTGGGCTCAAGGCCCGTATCAAAACCGACGATGTCGACCATTGCCGCCACCCGCAACTGCTCGCCGATACGTGCATACACGATCTTGCGGTCATAGTCGGTGATGCTGATCCTTGGCGCTGCATGCTCCTCGCCAATCGGCACGCTCAAGCTGTAGCCCTTGAGCGGGTACAACGGCAATGCGATGCCCGGCAAGGCCAGTTCGGGGCTGCGCACCCCCGCTGCCAGCACCAGGTGCTCCACCGGCATCACCTCGTCGCCCAACTCAATCGCCTGCACCGTGCCGTTGGCATGGCGAATACCGGAGACCTTGCGGCCCAGCAAAAACCGGCAGCGGCCCGACGCTTCCAGGCGCGCGGCTAATTGTTGGCAAAACGCATGACAGTCCGCCACTTCTTCATTGGGCGTGTAGATCCCACCGACAAAATCCTGGGCGCCCAGGGTCGGCTCCAGCCGTGTGCAATCAGCGGCGGACAACACCTGCTGTTGCAGGCGGTCCATGACTTTGCCCCGGGCATGCTCGAAGGTGTGATGGCTGCGAAACGTCACCAGCTTGCCGTTGCGCTGCCAGTCGAAGCCGTCCAGCCCATCCTCTTCGCGCCATTGCTGCAAGATGCCCTGGCTCAAGGTGGCCAGGCGCAGCAAGTGGCTGGCATTGCGCTTGTTCACCGAAGCCCGGCAGGCGCCGAGGAACGAGGCCATCCAGCGCCATTGCGCCGGGTCCAGGCGGGGCCGCAGCTTCAACGGCGAGTCACCGCGCAGCATCCAGCCAATCGCTTGCAATGGCACGCCTTTGTCCGCCAGCGGCGCGACGTAGCGATAGGACAGTTGGCCGCCATTGGCAAAACTGGTCTCGCTGCCCAGGCTGTCGCGGGCCTCGACCACCGTCACGTCCATGCCGGCGCGCACCAGGGCATAGGCGCTCGCCAGACCGATGACCCCACCGCCAATGATGCAAACCTGCTGAGCCATGTGCGTTCTCGATGCTTGTTATGAGCGTACAAGACTAGGGGCAGGTGACAGGCGCCGGACAATGAATAAAGATGGACCACCTATAAACAAAGGTTATGGACTCGTCATGCGCTTGCGTCATATCGAAATCTTCCAGGCCATCCGCCAGACCGGCTCCGTCAGCGCCGCCGCGCAGTTGCTGCACGTCTCGCAACCGGCGGTGACCAAAGTGCTGCAACACGCCGAACTGCAACTGGGCTTCCCGCTGTTCCTGCGCATACGCGGCAAACTGCAGCCCACCCCGGAAGCCCTGGCCCTGGAGCGCGAAGTCGATAAGGTCAGCGAAAGCCTGCAAGGCGTGCGGCGCCTGTCCCAGAACCTGCGGCGCGCGCCCGGCCAAAGCCTGCGCATCGGCGCCACACCGGCCCTGGCCTTGTCATTGTTGCCACCGGCGATTGGCGAGTGGACCCAACGCTACCCGGACATTGCCTGCGAACTGTCCAGCGCCCACAGCCGCGAACTGGTGCAAAACCTGTTGATGCGCGAGATGGATGTGGCGCTGACGCTCAAGTCCCCAGACCATCCAGGGCTCAAAGCCCAGGCCTTGGCCCATGGCGTGTTGGTCGCGCTGGCACCACGGGGTTACTGGGCACAGGCTGAACTGGGCAAGCCCTTGCCCTTGATGGCCCTGGCGGGCGCACCGTTGATTGGCCTGTCCAGCGCCGACCCGCTGTCGGCGCGACTCGATAGTTACCTGGAGGCCGTCGAACCGCCGCCGCGCGTGCGCATTTCAGTCCAGACCTACTCCCTGGCCCGGGCCATGGTGGAGTCCGGCGCCGGCCTGGCCGTGATCGACCCCTTCACCGCGCTGGGCGCTTCCACCGACAGCACCTGCATCCGTCCCCTGGCCCCGCCGCTGCCCATCACCCTGTACGCCCTGACCCGCGCGGATGAACCGCCGCCGCATATGTTGGCCAGCCTGCTGGAGATCTTTGGCAGCCGTGCCCAGGAGCAGCTAGACCGCCTCTAAAACACCGCAGAACCCTGTAGGAGCCAGCGCCCACACAAAAACCAGCTCCATGTGGTCTGTCAGAGCACATAGCGCATGATCGCCACAAAGTGCAGCAGGCTGCCGCCGATCACGAACAAATGCCAGATCCCATGGGAGTGCCGCAGCCGATGCTCCAGGGCAAAAAAGATAATCCCCACCGTGTACAGCACCCCACCCGACGCCAGCCAGATAAAACCGTCCGTACCCAACGCGGCAATCAACGGTTTGACCGCCACCAGCACGATCCAGCCCATCACCGCATAGATCACAATCGACAAAATGCGCGCCTCGGAGCGCGGCTTGATCTCCTGCAGGATCCCGATCACCGCCAGCCCCCAGACAATCCCGAACAACGTCCAACCCCATGGCCCGTTCAGGGTCACCAGGCAAAACGGGGTGTAGCTGCCGGCGATCAGCAGGTAGATCGAAAAGTGATCGACCTTCTGCATGATTTCTTTTTTGCGCCCGCGCACGCTGTGATACACCGTCGAGGCGCTGTACAGCACCAGCAGGGTAAAACCATAGATCGCCACACTGACGATCTTCCACGGGCTGCCGTCCATGCTCGCCACCACCAGCATCCACACCGCGCCGATAAAGGCCGCCACGGCGCCGAGCAAATGACTCCAGGCGTTGAATCGTTCTCCGTGATACATGTGTCGCCAACCTCCAAAACTGCTGCATCGACCCCGTAAGGCTCAGGCCTGACAGGCCAGAGTGCAAGACCGTTATGACGGTTGCGGCGCTTTAAGGGCACAATCGAACGCATTCGAATAAGAGTCATCGCCATGCAGATCGATGAAGAGTTCACCCTCAAGAAACTGGAAATCTTCCTGGCCTTCATGCGCACCGGCAACCTGGCCCGCGCCGCCGCCGAGTTGCAGACCAGCAATGTCAGCGTGCACCGGGCCATCCACTCCCTGGAAAACGCCCTGCGCTGCCCGTTGTTCAAGCACGAAGGCCGCAACCTCACCCCGCTGGAAAGCGCCTACGTGCTCGAAGAACGCGCACAGAAGCTGGTACAAGACGTGGTCGATAGCGTGCGCCTGACCCGCGAGGCCGCTGGTTTCTCCGCCGAACGCTTCAAGCTCGGCGCCCTGTATTCGCTGACGGTCAAGACCGTGCCGCAACTGATCATGGGCCTGAAAATCCGCCGCAGCGAGCTCAATATCGACCTGATCCTGGGCTCCAACGTCGACCTGATGTACAAGCTCAAGAACATGGAAGTCGACGCGATCCTGATCTCCCTCGACGACCAGGTGATGGAGCCGGACTGCGCGCAGATCCAGCTGTTTTCCGATGACATCTTCCTCGCTACCCCCGCCGATTCGCCCCTGGACCGCGAACAGGAAATCGACCTGGCCCAGGTGCGCGACGCCACCTTCATCACCCTGACCCAAGGCTTCGCCACTCACCAGGATGGCGCACGGGTGTTCAAACAGGCGGGTTTCGAGCCGAAGGTGGCGATGCAGGTCAACGACATCTTCACCTTGCTGAGCATGGTCAGCTCGGGGGTGGGATATGCATTGCTGCCGGGAAGGATTGCGGCGGTGTATGAGAACCGGGTGAAGCTGATTCCATTGCAGGCACGCTACCGGCTGCAGCAGCACATTGGCGTGGTGTTCTTGAAGGCCAAGGAGCGCGATCCGAATTTGCTGGCGTTGTTGGCAGAGTGTCGGATGTATGCCAATCGGCAGGATTGAAACCGCCATCGCAGGCAAGTCGAATCGTCGCACCGCAGCTCCCACATTTGAAATGCATTCCAATGTGGGAGCTGACTTGCCTGCGATGGGACCCTATCTTTTAACAGCGATCTACGCCCTACCCCACCAACCCCCGCATCATCAAAAACAACAACGAAGGCCCCAACAAACACCCCAGCGCCGTATAAAACGCCGCCGTCAGGCAACCATAAGGCACCAGCTTCGGATCGGTCGCCGCCAACCCGCCCGCGACGCCGCTGGAAGTGCCCATCAGGCCGCCGAAGATCACCGCACTGCGCGGGCTGTTCAGGCCAATCAGCGGCGCCACGAACGGGGTCATCACCATCACCAAAATGGCCTTGATCAACCCCGCCGCAATGGACAGCGCCATCACCTCGGAACTGGCGCCAATCGCCGCCCCGGTCACCGGCCCGACGATATAGGTCACGGCGCCAGCACCGATGGTAGTCAGGCTCACCGCATCGGTATAACCAAAGGCCATGGCCACTCCGACGCCCGCGATAAACGATGAGCCGACCCCGACAAACAGCGCCAGCACCCCCACATACCCCGCGCGCTTGAGCTCATCGACACTCACCCCAAACGCCGTGGCGACGATGGCGAAGTCCCGCAGCATCGCCCCGCCCAGCAGACCAATGCCCGACAGCAGCGGGATATCCACCACGCCCTTGGACCCGCCGGTAAACGCACCCCCCACATAGGACAGAACCAGGCCCAGCAGGATCGCGATAGCCGACCCATGCAAGCGGCCTTTGGTGAAGGTATCGCTGATCCAGTAGGACACCCACATGGTCAGACCGATCACCGCAAAACCACTGATCAGGCCGTAGCCGGTGATGACTTTCATCAAGGATTCGTACATCGCGCTCACCCTGCCGACTTGGTGGTGACGACCGCATCCGGCTCACGGTTGCCGATGCGGACCAACACCGGTACCAGGGCAAATGCCACCACCACCGCGCAGGTGCCGGCGAGGATTGCCATGGGACCACCGCTGATCGCGCCATAGACGTTTTGCTGGGCCGCCATGGCCACCACAATCGGGATATACACCGCCGCCCAGAAGCTCACGCCCTGCTCCGACTTGCCAGTAAACAGGCCACGCTTGCCCAGGTAACTGCCCAGGCCGATCAGCAGCAACATCGCGATCCCCACCCCGCCGACGTTGGCCGGGATGCCCATCCATTTGCCCAACAGCTCGCCGATAAACAGGCCCGCCAGGGTACACAGCGCCAGAAACGCCACACCGTAGATAATCATGCTGGTTGTCCTCTTGATGCTTGATCGAAATTGTTGTTTTTGTGCTTCGAAAGCCAAGGTCATGCTTTATCGGTGACGGCGGCCCTCCTGTTCCAGCAGGGCCTGCAAGGTGTCCAAGCGGGCACCGTCGAAGGCAATCACGGTGCCTTGTTCAAATACCCGCCGCGCAAGGCCGGTGAGTACCGCGCCGGGAGGCAGTTCGATTTGCAGGCGCACGCCGCGCTCATAGGCGCTTTGCACAGTGCCGCGCCAATCGACGATGCGGCACATGTTGAAGGCCAGGTCATCGCGCAGTTGTTCAACATCACGGATTGGCCGCGCACGGGTGCTGCTCAGGTAGGTGATGGTCGGTGCCTTGAGCGTGACCTTGGCGAAGGCTTCGGCCAGTGTTTGCGCAGGCACCTCCAGCAGCGCGCAATGGGACGGCACGCTGACGGCCAGCCGCTTGGCCACGCCCTGGCCTTTGATACGGTCGGCGACCTTCTGCATGGCCGCATCACTGCCGGCGATCACGCTCTGGTTGTCGGCGTTGATATTGGCCAGGTACACCGGTGAATCAGGGCTATGGATCTCGGCCAGCACGCTTTCGACGGTGGATAACTCCAGGCCGATCAGCGCGGTCATGCCGTAACCCTGTGGATAAGCCTGCTGCATCAGTTCACCGCGCAGGCTGACCAGCCTGAGTGCATCGGCAAACGCCAGGGCGCCGGCGATCACGGCCGCCGGGTAAGCGCCGATGGACAGGCCCGCCACGTAGTCCGGCGTGTGTTGCAACTGACGGGCATGAGCCACGCCGGCGATCAGCAGGCACAGTTGCACTGCGCGGGTACTGGCCAGGGCCTGCGCCGAATCGAGCTGGCGCACATCGTGCGCCAAGGCATCGCTGGCTTCGTCGAGGACGCTGGCGGGTAATTGCTGGAGCATGCCCGGGCGCTGGGCGCCCTGCCCCGGGAATACCAAAAGGCTGCTCATGCCACCGCCTGCCATGGATCGACGACCAGGTGCGCGCCGCTGGCATTTTTCAACAGAACCCGCTGCGATGGGCCGGCCCATTCCCGCAAGGCCACCGCGCCATACGGCGTTTGCAGTTGCAGATCCACGGCACACGGCGCCGTGTCCAGAATCGCCAGCAGATCTTCGGCATCGCCCCGTCCAAGACGCTCGGGGGTGCGCAGCAGTAAATCCAGATCACTCTGGGCATGCAGCGCTTCAATACCCGTAGCCAACTCGAAACCCGCACTGCCAGTGACGCCCCAGATCTCCTTCGCCAGCACCGTCCGCAGCTGCGCAAGTGCCCGCAGCGCCGGCAGATTGCGGGGCGAGATCACGTCGCACAGTGCCTCGGGCACCACCCGCCGCCGCACTGCCGCAAGCGGCATCACGGCGGCAAAGCGCTGCTCACGCAAACGCCCGCGCACACCCACCGCCACATGGCCCGGTTCAGCCTGCGCCCGGCGTACCACCACCGGGTGTCCCGCGCCGATCACGTCCAGCACCCAGGCCGGTGCGTCAGCAGGCAAATGCCCCGGGGTCATGCCCCAAAGCAAGTCGTGAGCGTTCACCATTGCTCCCGCAGCAGCTCGCGTACATGGCTGGACGCCGCACGGTTGACGGCGCCCAGGCGCCCCCGCAAATCCCGCACGCCGCTGTTCTGTATGTCCTTGATCGCCTGCACCAGGCAATCGCTGACCCGCGCCAGGTCGTCGGCAGTCGGTTGTTCAATCTGGCTGACGGTCAGGGTCTCCCACAACAAACCAAGGCTGGCGTAGCTGTCGATGTCGTAGGCCATGGGCGGCACGCTGGCGGCCAGGGCTTCCAGTTCTTCGACGCTGCGCAAGGTCACCCGCGCCGCCGAGGCCTTGCCCATGGCGTGCACCATCACCCCAGGATCGCGCAGGGCAATCAGGCGATTGGCTTGGTAGCCATGGGCAAGAAACGCACCGGACATAGCCTTGCCCACCAGCAATGCGATCACCGGATGCCCGGCCAGACGGGCGCGGGCGTAACTGTCTGCTGCGCCAGCCAAGGCTTGATGAATGCCCAGCGCTTCTTCGCGACGGCCATAGGCCTGGCTCGGCACATCAACGATGGCAATGATCGGCCGTTGATCGCCGCTGGCGATGGCTTCATCCACCGCCTTGGCCAAGCCCCAGCCTTCCAGCAAACCCACCTCACCCTGGCGTGCGCGGGGGAAGCGGTTGGCGGCATCCGGCACCACCGCGATAAACCGTACGGCCTGCTCGCCGAGCACGCCATCCGCCACTTTCAACGACGCCGGCAAACCCGCCACCGGCGCTGCGCCAGCGCTCAATGCATTGAACCACTGCAAACCGCTCATGAGCGTTCTCCCTGATACAGGTCACGAACCGTGGCCGGCTCAATCTGCGGTGCGGCGTCCAGTTCAGCCAGGCGCGCCAGGTAATAGTCGGCCTGGCGACTGCGTTGAGTGGCCGGCAAACCTTGCTGCAACAGTTCACTGATCTGCTGGCGGATCTGCGCCACGTCGTCCGCCACATAGCGGTCGGCCAGGCCGCTGTTGAAGCGCTGCTCGCCGCCGGTCAGGCTCCAGATAAAGGGCCGGTCGCGGGAGTCGTACTCTTCAAGGCCGGCTTCCTGCTCGATCACCTGCGGGCCGTTCAGGCCCAGGCGGGCTTCGCGGGTCACCAGCAGGTAGCTGCACAGGCCGGCGGCGATGGACATGCCGCCAAAACAACCGACACTCCCAGCCACCACGCCGATCACCGGCTGGTACTGGCGCAGGTCGACAATCGCGGCGTGAATATCGGCAATCGCCGCCAGCCCGAGGTTGGCTTCCTGCAAGCGCACGCCACCGGTTTCCAGCAGCAGCACGGCGCGGGTGGGAATGCCATTGCGGTTGTCCTCGGCGGCCAGCTCCAGGGCGCCGGCGATTTTCGCGCCGCCCACTTCACCGAGGCTGCCACCCTGGAAGTTGCCTTCGATGGCGGCGATCACCACGGGTAAACCGTCGAGGGTGCCCTTGGCGATCACCACCCCATCGTCGGCTTGCGGGACCACGCCCTGGCGACTCAGCCAAGGCGACATCACGCGCTGGAACGGGTCGATCAGTTCCCGGTAGCTGCCGGCATCCAGCAACGCCTTGGCCCGCTGACGGGCGCCGAGCTCGACGAAGCTGTGTCGGTTGAGTAAGTCAGTCATGGCCAAGCTCCTCGAAACCTTGCTCCAGACGCAAGCGCACCACGCCGGGGGTGGCGCCAAAATCGTGGATCTGAATGTTCAAGGCCGGCGGTGTCTGTTCCTGGAAAAGCCGCTGGAACAGGTGTTGCCAGCGTTGCTCGGCGCCGTTGACCGAGGTTTGCACCTGGATGTTCAAGGTGCCCGCAGTGCCCGGTTCCAACAGCACTTCAAGGTCGCCGGAACCGACGCAACCCACCAGCGCACGGCCTTTGGGCGGCTGCCCGGCAGGGAATTCAAAAGATAGGGTTTCCATCAAAACGCTCCGTCGCAAGACTCGATGCGGTCGATAAACAGGCAGGCGGCCAACAGGTCGGCGGCGCCACCGGGGGAAGCATTCAGGGCCAGTAGCTGTTGGTCCAGTTCGTTGAGCCGGCGACGCCCGCCCAGGCTGGCGCTGCCGCCTGCATCGAGCACGGCCTGGGCGCCCTGCTGCATGGCTTGCAGGCCTTCGGTGCCGGCACGGTAGAGCACGCAGGTGTCGGCCAGTTGGGTCATGATCGCCAGCAGCGCATCGAGCCGAGCGTTCTGCTCGCCCTGTTGTTGCACGCGGCTTGCGTGCAGTTGCGGCAGGCCACGTTGCAGCACCGCAGGGAAGCCCAATTGCGCTTCTTCCCGGGCGCCGCGCACGCCGTAGCGTTGGGCGACTTGCACGCCATGGCTCAACGGTTGCGGCGCATAGCGGTCATTGAGCAGGGCCAGGCGCGCGGCGCGCAGGCTCAGGGCGCTGGCGTTGCGGGACGTGGGGTCCAACGCGACGGCAGCCACCAGCAGGCCGAGGGCCCAGATCGCGCCACGATGGGTGTTCACGCCTTGTGTGGTGGTGAGCATCGCTTGCTCACCTTCGCGCCCGATACGACCGAGGGCTTCGCGCAGCGGCAAGCCGATTTCACCCAGCTCAATCGCCGCCTCGGCCATTTCCTTGAACGCCGGCCACAAGGACAGCGCCGAGGCATGCATCAAGCCCAGGTGCAGATCGTTGTGGGCGCCGTTGCCGCGCCGATCCACCAATGCCGGTTTGGGCGACAAGTCGGCTTCGTCGATCAGCGCGTCGACCGCCAGGTCCGCCAGTTGTTCGGCCAGGGTCAGTGTGTGCAGTTTGAGTGCGTGCATTTACCAGCTCCTGAACTTGGCGGGCGGGTTGTACAGGCCGCCGGACCAATCCACCAGGTCGGCCACGCTTTTGGCCGCCAGCAGTTCGCGGGTGGCGTCGGTGCGGCGGATGCCGAGGTCTTCGGGCAAGGCAATCAAGCCTTCGCGGCGCATGCGCGCAGTGTCCTTGGGGTTATGGCGCAAGCCGATGGCCGTGACTCCGGCGACGGCGGCGATCATCGCCTGGCGCTCTTCCAGGGAGCGCGCCTTGTACAGGTAGGCGATACCTTCTTCGGTGAGCAGGTGGGTCACGTCGTCGCCGTAAATCATGATCGGCGCCAGCGGCATGCCGCTTTTGCGCGCCACTTCCACCGCGTCGAGGGTTTCGACGAAGGTGGGTTTGCCGCCCTCCTGGAAGGTCTCGACCATTTGCACGACGAGTTTTTTGCCGCGCTCCAGCAGGGCTTCTGGGGCATCGCCGTGGCGCATGTCGAGCCAGGCCGGGGTGCCGTGGCGGCGCCCGCGCGGGTCGTGCCCCATATTCGGCGCACCACCAAACCCGGCCAGGCGACCACGGGTCACGGTGGAGGAATGCCCATCGCCATCGACCTGCAAGGTGGCGCCGATAAACAGATCCACCGCGTATTGGCCGGCCAGTTGGCAGAACATCCGGTTGGAGCGCAGCGAGCCGTCGCGACCGGTGAAGAACACATCCGGCCGCGCGGCGATGTAGTGTTCCATGCCCAGTTCGGTGCCGAAGCAATGCACGCTCTCGACCCAGCCGCTTTCGATGGCGGGGATCAGCGTCGGGTGCGGGTTGAGGGTCCAGTTGCGGCAGATCTTGCCTTTGAGGCCCAGGGATTCGCCGTAGGTCGGCAGGATCAATTCAATCGCCGCGGTGTTAAAGCCGATGCCGTGGTTCAGCGACTGAACGTTGTGTTTCTCATAGATGCCACGGATCGCCATCATCGCCATCAACACATGCACCGGCTTGATGTGGCGCGGGTCGCGGGTGAACAGCGGTTCGATGTAGAACGGCTTGTCGGCCACCACCACAAAATCCACCCAGCTCGCCGGAATGTCCACCCGGGGCAAGTCGCTGACGTCATCCACCAACTGGTTGACCTGGACGATGACGATGCCATCGCTGAAGGCCGCCGGCTCGATCAGCGCCGGGGTGTCTTCGGTGCTGGGGCCGGTGTAGATGTTGCCGGCGCGGTCGGCCATGAAGCCGGCAGACAGCACCACGTTGGGGATCAGGTCCACCACCAGCCGTGCATAGAGTTCGATGTAGGTGTGAATCGCACCGACTTCCAGCAGACCGTCTTCGAGCAACTGGCTGATGCGCAGGGATTGGGTGCCGGCGAACGAAAAGTCGAGCTTGCGCGCGATGCCCTTTTCAAACAGATCCAGGTGCTCGGAGCGCCCGACGCTGGGCATGATCATGTGCAAGTCATGGAGCACGGCCGGGTCGGCCTTGGCCAGGGAGCGCGAGAGAAAGTCGGCCTGCTTCTGGTTGTTGCCTTCCAGCACCACCCGGTCGCCGGGCAGGATCAGGGCTTCAAGGGCCTCGACAATGCGCTCGGTGGGCAACACCACGCCATCAGTCAGGGAGGCCACCCGCGCCAGGCGCCGCTGTTTCTCATCGCGTCGCCGCGTCCAGCGCGAGTCGGGGGTTATTGTTGTTGTCATGATCGCTCCACGGGTTCGCTGTCGTGGGGCTCACCATAGGAGTGAATGAGGGGGGGTATCAATCAAGCTCGGCGGCGAACCGTTACGGTTGGAGTAACGATCCCCCCCTGTAGGAGCGAGCTTGCTCGCGAAAACCGTCAACGATAATGCAGCGCTATCAGGTAACGCGCGGCGCCTATTCGTCCTTCGCGAGCAAGCTCGCTCCTACCTCCTACAGCCATTCCATACGCTGGCGCCACACGGTCCAGCCCATGGCTATGCCTGCCACGGTATGAAACCCCAGCACCGCCGCCAGGCTCCAGCTCACCAGCCCCCCAATCGCCTGCACATACACCGGCAGCAGAAACAGCAACAGCCCAAACAACAGACCCACGCCCCACTGCTCCCATTTCATTAACCGGCGCAGACGGGAGACGATCGCGCAGCCCAACACCGCGCCCAGGAACACCAGCAACAAGCCCGACACTGCATGCCCCGTCACCACAGGCCAACCGAAGAACCACAAGAGCAGGCAGAGCACAGACAAGGCGAGTGAGCACATGAGGATAAACACGTACAGGTATTCAAAGCCCCTCAGGCCCCAGCCGCGGATGAAATTGCGGGTCTGTTCGATTTCGGCCTTGTTCGGCCCTTTCGAGATAGCGACTGCAAGCAGGCCCGAGCCCAGGCCGCCCAGGGTCATGACTACAAAATTGGTCACGACCCCTTTGATTTCTTTACCCGTGGCGCTGAGCGTCAGCAGCTCCAGGTGCCGCAGAATCAACACTGCGCCTACGGACGTGATCCCAAACCCTACGAGCTTGCCGCGCCTGGTTGGGCATTTCATCGTCACGCTGGCGGTGATCACCAGCACCACAAACCACATGATTAAAGCGAAGGTAAACGGGTTGAGGTTATACAGCCGGGCAAATACGTCGAATAGCCACATTGTGTTGTTGCTTCCACCGAAAGACTCCTTGGGTTATCGGCGGGCTTACGTAGGGCTTTACCCGAGCAGGCATCAGTCCCAAAAAGGGAACGAACGGTCCTTTTCTGGGACTGATCAAGTTTTACGCAGCGGCCGCAGGCGATATTTGCTCCAACGCACGCTCGACCAGCAGTTGGCCCAGTTCGGTCATTTGTTGGATCGCCAGCAGTACGCCGCGCTGGGCGCCGTTCAACTCAAAGGCCAGACCGCAGGTCAGGGCGTTGAGGGACGCGAGGGTTTCGCTGGCGTTGACCAGCAGGGTTTCGGTGTTCTGGTGCGGGTTGACGGTGAAGAGATTGGATGAGGTAGGCGGGTTGGGGGTGGGTTTGATCATGGTGAACATCTCCGATATGTGAAGGAGACTGACACCGCTTGCTTGCACGCAAATCGGGTGGCAGCTGTGCGCAGGTGTGCAAGACCGGGCATATCGGACCCCGGCAGACCCGAAGATCTCCCACGCACAGCCGCCATAACAAACACAGCAGGCATAAAAAACGCCCGTTGAATGGCTATGGGCGTTGGTGCGCCGATATGTAACCGGACTTGCACGTCCGTGTCACCGTTTTTTGCGATGACCGACGAAGCCTAGGCGCGAAGGCTACGAGCGACAAGTTCATGGGCGGCGCGAAAACGTGCGGGAAAAATCTGAGGGCTGCATCCCCACCAATCATTCCTACAAACTTTTAGGGTTGTTGCTCGGATGTCGCCTCACTAGCCTTTTGGATTTGAATCATCCCACCAGCAGAGCATCATGAATCTGACCCCAAAACCCGATACAAGGCCATTGCAGAGCGTGATGTATCACATCACAATCCGTCCATGATCGTCAGTTGGAAACACAAGGGACTCCAGACTTTTTATGAAACAGGATCAACCAAAGGCATCAACGCGGGTCACGCGAAACGCTTGCGTCGTGTGCTGCTGATTCTGGATAGCGCAGAACACCCGGGCGAATTGAATCTCCCAGGATGGCGCTTTCATCGGCTCAAAGGCGATCTGCTCGACTACTGTTCCGTCAGCATCAGCGGCAACTGGCGCATCATTTTTCGTATGCTGGATGATCACGTCGAACTGGTTGATTACCTTGACTACCATTGAACAGGGGCACGCACATGGGTATGCACAACCCACCACATCCCGGCGAAATCCTGCTTGAGGATGTGATGCCCAGCTTGGGCATCACCATTACCGAAATGGCCCGGCGGCTCGGCTTTGCCAGGGAAACATTCTCCAGGATCCTGCATGGTCACGCGCCAGTCAGCCCAGACCTTGCCGTGAGGCTGGAACGGGCAGGCATCAGCAAAGCGCGGTTATGGTTGTCGATGCAAAGTGCCTACGATCTTTGGCAAGCGGAACACCGTGAACAACCGCTCATTGAGCGTTTTGCGCAGATTGAGTAAGGGCTGGCGCCAAGCGCAAGCCCGCTTCCACATTCAGGCCAACCCAGCCTCGACCAGCAGCGCCTCCAGCCCCATCAAGTCCGGCACTTTCGCCACATGCTCGCCAACCTGTACCGCCGCCAATTCCAGGGGCGATAGAGGCACGTCCACATAGCTCAACTGGCTGTCGAGCTTGTACGAGCGGGGAATGCCCTGGATCACCAGCGCGATAAATTTCAACGTCGCCCGTCCACCCAAGGCGTTGAGGACCACGATCCGCGCGCGTTCGCTGACCACGCTGGCACCGCCACACGCTGCCTCGAAGCTGATCAAGGGCAATTGCTGGTCGCGCCAGGTCACTTGCCGCAAGTACCACGGCGGTGCGTCGCTGGCCGGTTCGCCGCGCTGGAAATCGATCAGCTCGGCCACCGCTACGTTGGGTAGCAGCAGGTGGCGGTCGGCCAAGGGCAGGAGCAGGCCGGTGAGTTGACTGGTGCGGTGGTCAAGCATGTTTCGGGCTCCAGTAGGCGATGCTTTCGAGCAGCACCGACTCTTGATACGGCTTGCCAAGGTAGTCGTTGACGCCAATGGCCATGGCCCGGTCGCGATGTTTCTGGCCAGTGCGCGAGGTGATCATGATGATCGGCAGGCGCTTGAGCCGTGGGTCGTTGCGTACCTGGATCGCCACTTCAAAGCCGTCCATGCGCGGCATCTCGATATCCAGCAACATCAGGTCGGGGGTGTGTTCCTCCAGAACGGCGATGGCGTCGATACCGTCCTTGGCGGTCAGCACGCTCATGCCGTGGCGCTCCAACAGGCGGCTGGTGACTTTGCGCACAGTGACCGAGTCGTCCACCACCAGCACGAGCAACCGCCGTTTTTTCTGCGGCTCGTTGACCGTCAGCGGATTCTCCATTGCCTGGGCCGGCAACGCCGGTGCCAGGGCGCGGATATGCGCCAGCAGGTCGATGATCAACACCACCCGGCCGTCGCCGAGGATGGTCGCCCCGGACAGCCCCTGCACCGCCGCAAACTGCGGGCCCAGGCCCTTGACCACGATTTCCCGGGTACCGGCCATGTCGTCCACCTGCACCGCGATGTGCCGCTCGTTGCATTGCATCAACAGCACCGGCAACGGCTGGCCTTGCCCCAGCAGCTTGGGCCGGGCGACGGTGTGCAGCAACTCGCCCAGGTAATACAACTCGTAGCGCTGGCCCGCGTATTCATACACAGGTGGATCCAGTTGGTAGCGCCCTTCCAGCTCATTGGGCAACACCCGTACCAGGCCCTGGATGGTGTTCAGCGGAATCGCGTACTGGTCCTCCGCACACTGCACCATCAACGCCCGGTTGACCGACACGGTAAACGGCAGGCGAATGCGAAAGTGCACGCCCAGGCCGGGTGTGGAGTCAATGAACATGCTGCCGCCCAGTTGGCGCACTTCTTCGTGCACCACGTCCATGCCCACGCCACGCCCGGAAATCTGGGTGATTTTTTCGGCAGTGGAAAACCCCGGCTGCAAGATGAACTGCAACACGTCGCGGTCGCTGATCTCCATCTCCGGGTCCAGCAGGCCACGCTTGATCGCCTTGCGCCGCACCGCATCCAGCGGCACGCCGGCGCCGTCGTCGCGCATGTCGAAGATGATATCGCCGCCTTCGTGGCTCAGGTCCAGGGTGATCCGACCTTTCTCCGGCTTGCCCGCCAACAGCCGCGCATCCCGCGACTCCAGGCCGTGGTCGACGGCGTTGCGCAGCATATGTTCCAGGGGCGCTGCCATGCGTTCCAGCACGTTGCGGTCCATCTCGCCTTCGGCATTGCCGACCACGAATTCCACATCCTTGCCCAGCTCGCCGGCCACTTGCCGCACGATGCGCTTGAGGCGCGGCAACATGCGCTCGAACGGCACCATGCGCGTGCGCATCAGGCCTTCTTGCAACTCGGTGTTGATGCGCGCCTGTTGCTGCAACAGGTTCTGCGCATCCTGGTTTCGCTGGTCGAGGGTTTCCTTGAGGTCCAGCAGGTCCGAAGCCGACTCGGACAACGCACGGGACAGTTGTTGCAACTGCGAATGGCGATCCATTTCCAGCGGGTCGAATTCTTCGTAGCCCAGGCGCTCGGCTTCGGCATGCTGGCGGCTGAGGATCCGCCCCTGGGTCTCGGTATCGAGGCGGCGCAGTTGGTCGCGCATGCGCTCGATGGTGGTTTGCACCTCAGTAAGGGCGGTGCGTGCATCGTTGACCTGCTGCTCGATACGCCCACGGAAAATCGAAGTTTCACCGGCGAGGTTGACCAGGTCATCCAGCAGTTCGGCAGAGATTTTCACCATGTCCGCGCCCGGCTCACTGGCAGCCGGCGCCTCGGGTTTGGCGGCGGGCATCGCGACCGGGGCAGCCTGGGCTTCGACAGGTTGGACCAGGCTTTTGATCCGCTCGATCAGACGTTCTACCGAGCCAACCGGCAACCCCGCCGCCACCGCCTCGACCATCTGTGCCAGGCGGTCGTGGCAGCCTTGCAGCAACGCAAACAGCTCAGCGGTAGGCGCCAGCAAGCCGGCCGACAAGCCTTCGTAGAGAAACTCCAACTCATGGGCCAGGTCGCCGATGGGGCCGATCTCGACCATGCGTGCGCCGCCCTTGAGGGTGTGCAGGTCGCGCAGCAGGGTCTCGACTTCCTGGCGATTCTGCGGCTCGGCCTGCCAGCGCAACAGCGCGGCGCCGGAGCTGTCGAGAATGTCGGCGGCTTCTTCAAGAAAGATGTCCAGCAGCTCGGGATCACTGCCGGCTACCTGCGCCTCGAGCGGTGTGGGAACCGCCACCGGCGCGGCGTTCTGGCGTACCTCGCGCAAACGGTTGATCAGGGCGCTGGAATCACTCAAGGGTTGCTGCTCTTGCAACTGCTCCAACTGCAACGCCAGGTGTTCATGGCTGTCCATCAACACTTGCGCCAATTCGCCGGAGTAGCTGTAGCGCCGGTCCACCAGGCCTTCGTAAAGGCTTTCCAGTTCCTGGGCCAGATCGCCCACCGGGCCGATTTCGGCCATGCGCGCGCCGCCCCGCAGGGTGTGCAGGTCGCGTTGCAGGGACGAGAGCGGCGCCACGCCGTCGGGCTCCAGTAACCAGCGTTTGAGGGATTGCCCGGCGCTGTCGAGGATATCCACGGCCTCTTCAAGGAAGATCTCGACGATCTCATCGTCCACCGCCCAGTCCTGTTGCAACTGGGTGGTGGCCGCGCCCAATTCGGCAATGCTCAGTGTACGACTGCCATCGCTTTTGATCAGCCCGGTGGCGCTCGGGTCCAGCCCTTCATCGAGCAACTCGCGCAAGGCCTTCATGCGTGCCGGCGCCGGGCTGATTTCCTGGCCGGCGGCCAGTTGGTCGAGCATGTTGATCAGGGCTTCATGGGCCTGCTCGGCCTCATGGAAAAACCGCTCGCTGACCGCCAGGCTGCTCTCTTCCACTGCGCCGTACAGGTCGAGCAAGGCTTCACACAACTCGTCCATCGGGTGCAGGTCGGCCAGGTGCGCGCCCTCGCCCAGGGTGGTCAGTTCGTCCAGCAATGCGCTGAGTTCCTGGCGCTCGCCGGGGTGTTGCTGCCAGCGCCGCAGCAGGCTTTCGGCGTCCAGCAGGATATCCATGCCCTGGGCCAGGAAGTTGCTGATCAACTGCGGGTCGCGCTTGACCCGCAAGCCCGTGCTCGGGGCGTTGAGGAAGGCTTCGAGCTGGCTGTCGAGACGCGCCTGGGTGCGTTCGATCAAGGACTGCGCGCCTTCGATAGGCACCAGGGGATCACTGCCCAACTGGCGCAAGCCGCGCTGGAACAGGGCTTCACCCTCCAGCAACAGTTCGACTTCATCCAGGTCCAGCGCCAGGCGATGGGCCTTGTACTCACAGGTCAAGTGATCCAACGGCCGCGCCAGTTCGGCGATTGGCAAGACGCCCGCCATATAGGCACTGCCCTTGAGGGTATGCAGGGCGCGTTGCAACTCGTCGCTGACGTGCAGCGGCATCTGTTCGGTGGCCTGGTGCAAGAACCGATTGAGGCTGTCCAGGTGGCTTAGCGCTTCGTTGCGGAAAATCTCCAGCAGCAGCGGGTCGAGCGTGTTGTCGTCCGGCTCCACGGCAACCGGTAATGGCGCGCCATTGGCCAGGGCGTGGGCGCGTGCCGCAAGGTGGTCGGCATCGTCCCGCTGGCGCTGAGTGTCAGAGGCGAACTCGGCGATCAACTCGGGCAGCAGTAACACAACATCGTCCAATACCGCCTGGACTTCAGGGCCGGGCGCGACGACCCGTTCGATCACGCGGTTGAGCAGGTTTTCCACAGCCCAGGCCAACTCTGCCAACACCAACGCCCGCACCATGCGCCCGCTGCCTTTCAAGGTATGGAAGGCTCGGCGCATGTCGCTCAGGGCAGTCTTGTCGGCCAGGCTCGCAGCGCCCAGGGGGACCAGGCGCTGCAACACTTCCAGCACTTCTGCGGTTTCTTCCAGGAACACCTCACGCAGTTCGTCATCCACCGACTCTTCGTCGGCAGGCGGCGGCAACAGGCTGCCCGGGCGTTGCAGTGCCGGCGGGTTGAGGCGCGGGGTCGGGCTGGCGAGCGCCTGGGCCAGGGTCTGGGAGTCGACCGGCAACTCATCGGCCGGCACGGCCCGCTCCTGGCGCCAGGGCTGCTGCGCCTGTACGGGCGCGTAGCCGAGCGCCGCAAGCCCGTCGAAGGCGATATCCAGTACGCGCTCGCCCGGTGCATCCGGGTCCTGCAGCATACGCTCCAGGTAGTGCTCAAGACTGGTGAGCACATCGGCAAAATGCTCAAGGTCCACCGCCGCTGGTGCAGTGGCGTGGACCATCAATTGCTCATCCACGTAGTCATTGAAACCACGCATCAGGCTCGCCGCACGGTGCAGCGGGATCATCGCCAGGGCACCACGCACCTGGGTCAGCAGTTCGGGCAGGGACTCCAGGCGCTGCGTATCCCAGTGCGCTTCAAGGCAGTCGATCACCAGTTCCCGGGCCTGCTTGAGGCACTGGCATGATTCCTTGATCACCAACTGGTGGATCTGAGTCAGGTCGGTGGTGGGCAGGCGGCTGTCTTCACGGCTTTGCGGCTCGACGGTACCGACCATCCCGGCCAGCGTCGCTTCGACATACAACAACGCCCCGGCCACATCCATCAACACCGCATCGTTGGGTTCACGCTGCCCCTGGGCCAGGCCCTGGACCACCGCCAACTGGTCGATGATGACTTTGCGCGGCTGGCCAAACCCCAATACCGCGAGGGTGTCGGCAATCTGTCGCAAGGGCGCCAACAGGCTGTCCAGGCCCGAGAGGTGCTGGCGGTCGCTGCGCACGAACAGGTCCAGGCGTTCCTTGACCCGCACCAGCTCTTCACACAACGCACCCAGTACCGAGCCCATGGCATTGCGGTCGGGTCCGGCCAGGCGCGCACGTTCGGCATCGACCACCGCGCTGTCGGGCAAGGCCTCATCCAGGCCATAGCGTTCCTTGAGGCTTTGCATGCGCGGGGTCGGCCGGGTGACTTTGGCGATATAGAACAGCAGGCTCTTGAGCAATTGGTCCGGCGCCGGGGTGTTGATCCCTTCGATGCCCTGGATTTGCAGGCGCTTGAGCACCTTGTCACAACTCTTGAACAGGCTGCGCAACGCCGGGCTATTGGCGATGACCCCGGTGAGCATGCCTTCGGTCAGCGCCGAGGTGACTTGCCACAACGCCAGCAACGGCGCGCCGTGACACAGCGCTTCCAGTTGGGCGAAGACCCGGGCCATATCTTCCAGGTTGCTCGGGCCGTGGTCCTCACGCAGCAGCCCGGCCAAGCCCTGTTGCAACATTTGCCGCCACTGCTGCAGTTGCTCGGCAAAATCCGCCGGCGCACGTTGGGCCAGTGCATCCTCGGGCAGCGGCGCGATCACCAGCAGTTGCGGGCTGAACAGGCTGGTTTCCGAGAGCAGGCTTTTGCCATGCACACTGCGCAGGTCGTTGAGCAGCGGCAACACCACCAGGGGCAGGTCGCGCCGGGCACTGTGGACACGGTCCAGGTACAACGGCAGTTGCCCGAGGGCCTGTTGCAGCAGGCGAATCCCTTCTTCGCGCTGGCTGACACGCCCGGCTTGCAGGGCCTGGGCCAGGTGCTCCATTTCTTCGGCGAGCAACGCCGCGCCGTAGAACTCGACCATTTGCAGGGCACCATGAACCTGGTGAATGCCCTCCAGGCACTGCGCGAGGGCCTCATCGCTGGCCTCGTCGGTGTAGGCGTCCAGCGCCGAACGGGCCTGCTTCAGGGTGTCGGCGATCTCGCCCTTGACCCATTCGAGGGCGACGTAGTCGTGCCGGTCAACCATAACGACTCCCGTCTGAATGGGTGAAACGTGAGAATCCATGTGGGAGCGGGCTTGCTCGCGAAAGCGCTGGGTCAGTCGGCACATCAGGTGACTGATACACCGCTTTCGCGAGCAAGCCCGCTCCCACATTTAGATTGCGGTGGTTTTGGGTGGGCATGTCATTCATCGGTCTTGCGCACGGGCGGCAAGGTGAAACCCGATACCGAGCGCCGCAGTTGGCTGGCCATTTTGGCCAGGTTGCCAATGCTGTCGGCGGTGGCCGTGGAGCCGGATGAGGTCTGGCTGGTGATCTGCTGGATCACGTTCATGGTCAGCGAGATCTGCCCTGCCGACGAGGTTTGCTGCTGCGCGGCGTTGGAAATGCTCTGGATCAAGGCAGCCAGGGTCTTGGACACGCCCTCGATTTCTTCCAGCGCCACCCCGGCGTCCTGGGCCAGCCGCGCACCACGAACCACTTCGGTGGTGGTCTGCTCCATGGAGATCACCGCTTCGTTGGTGTCGGTCTGGATCGCCCGCACCAGGCTCTCGATCTGCCGGGTCGCGGCTGACGAACGTTCGGCCAGGCGCTGCACTTCATCGGCCACTACCGCAAAGCCGCGCCCGGCATCACCGGCCATGCTTGCCTGGATCGCGGCGTTGAGGGCGAGGATGTTGGTCTGCTCGGCAATGTCGTCGATCAGGCTGACGATATCGCCAATCTCCTGGGACGACTCCCCCAGGCGCTTGATGCGCTTGGCGGTATCCTGGATCTGTTCGCGGATGTTGTCCATGCCATGGATGGTGTTGTGCACCACCTCGTTGCCCTTGTTGGCGATTTCCACCGAGCGTTCGGCAACCGCCGAGGACTCGGCGGCATTGGCCGACACCTGGTCGATGGATTGGGCCATCTGGTTGATTGCCGTCGACGCCTCGGCGATCTGCTGGGCCTGATGCTCCGAGGCCTGGGCCAGGTGCATGGCCGTGGCCTGGGTCTCCTGCACGGCGCCGGCGACTTCACCGGCGGTGAGGTTGATGGTCGCCACCAGGTCGCGCAACTGGTCCACCGAGTAGTTGATGGAGTCGGCGATGGTGCCGGTAAAGTCTTCGGTCACCGAGGCGGTCACGGTGAGGTCGCCGTCAGCCAGGTCTTCGATTTCGTCCAGCAGGCGCATGATCGCGTTCTGGTTGCGTTCGTTTTTCTCGGCGGTTTCGCGTAACTGGCGATTGGTCTCGCGCACCATCACCAGGCCGATCAGGATGATCGAGGCCAACGCCAGCAAGCCCAGGACATAGCCTCCGATGGTGTCGAGGGTGCGCCCGCCGGCGAGGTTTTCAAAGCCGATGGCCAGGTGCGAGGCTTCATCGAGCAGGGTTTGCGAGAGGCTGAAGATGTTGCTCGCCGAGGCGCGCACCTGGAACAGTTGCGGCGAGGTTTCGAGGATTTCATCCACGGAGCCGGAGACAAACTCGAACAGCTCGGCGATTTCCGCCAGGCGCGCGCGGGCGTCGGGGTCTTGTACTTCGCTGATTTTCAGGCCGGCGCTGCCCTGGAGCATGCCGGCCAGGACCTGGCCAAAGCGGTTGGCATCGCGGCCAAAGGCGTCGGCGGCCTTGACGGCAGTTTCGTCCCCCGCCAACACCGTATTGACCGCCCCCAGGATGCGCTCGGCCAACAGCGATTGGCGCTGGGCCACCGCCACCTGGCTGGCGGGCGCGCCGCGTTGCAGCAGGATTTCGACGACCTTTTCCGACTCTATCTGCAATTGCGGTACGGTTTCGGCCAGGGTCGCCGCCACTTGATGCAACGACAGCACCGTCTGCTCGCTGGCCAGGATCACGTCGGTGTTCTTCAGCAGGGCTTCCCAGTCGTGCTGCACGGCGCGCATTTCGCTGCGCACGGCGCTGGGCGCGGCAGGCAGGCCGGTGGCCGGGTCGCCTTTTTTCAGGTAGCCCCAGCGCTGGGCAAAATCATTGCGCGCCTCGCTCAACAGCTTGAACGCCGCGGCCTTGCCGGCCGCTGCTTCCGTGGCGTTCTTGGCTATGCGCTGGGACAGTACCCGCAGCTCGCCGGCATGGCCGATGTACTGCTTGTCATAGGTGGACTGGGTGTTGAGGTAGGCAAAGTTGGCGAACAGCAGCATGATGAAGATGATCAGCGCAATAAACAGCACGATGATCTGCGAACGGCTGCGCGAAGCTGGCTGCGGTTTGACGGGAGTGACGGTGCTCATGCGGCAACATCCAGAAAGCCCGGGGCCTGGGCCAGGGCAAAGGGGCTGAAGACCTGCCACAGCGGGTCGCCGCTGAACTGGCCTTGGATAAACGCAGCGCTGGCGGCGGGCACACTGGCCGATACCGGGCGCAGCAGGTCCTGGGCAAAATGTTGCAGGCCGACCACTTCATCCACCAGCAGGCCGACAAAGGTGTCTTCGTGCTCGATCACCAGCACCCGGCGCTGTTTGCGCGCGGCCGATAACTCATAGCCGAAGAACCCGCACAGGTTGATCACCGGCAGCAAGCGCCCGCGCAGGTTGGCCACGCCCTTGACCCAGGGCTTGACCCCGGGCATCAGCGTGCAGCGCGGCTCATGCAACACCTCGGCGACTTCGCCCATGGGCGCGACATACCAATGCTCCCCCAGGCGAAAACCGATGCCGCTCCAACTGTGGGAGCGGGTTTCCTGGGACGGCAGGTCAGCGGCCAGCAGGCGGCAGCGGCGGTCGATGTCCAGCAGCAGCTCAAAGGCGGTTTGCGACTCGGTCATGGGGGCGAGCCGTCAGGGCTTGAGCACCGAGTTCAGGACTTCGATCAGCTTGTCTTCTTCCACCGGCTTGGTCAGGTACGCCTTGGCCCCCTGGCGTGCGCCCCAGATCTTGTCGGTTTCCTGGTCCTTGGTGGTGACGATGATGATCGGGATACCGTTGGTCTCCGGCTCCTTGGACAGCTGGCGCGTGGCCTGGAAACCATTGAGGCCCGGCATGACGATATCCATCAACACCGCATCGGGTTTTTCCTGGCGGGCCAGGGCCACGCCGTCGGCGCCATTCTCGGCCTTGAGGACCTGGTGGCCGTGCTTTTCCAGCATGCCCGTCAGTTTGTACATTTCAGTCGGCGAATCGTCGACGATCAGAACGCGTGCCATGGTTTTCCCCACTACATTGGTTGACGCAAGCCCCGAGGGGGCTGGGTCAATGTGCTTGTTCTACTGCAGCGAAACCCGGCACATAGGCCTTGATCGCACTCAGCAGTTCTTCCTTGCTGAAAGGCTTGGTCAAAAATTGATCGACACCAACGATGCGCCCCTTGGCCTTGTCGAACAGGCCATCCCTGGATGACAGCATGATCACCGGGATGGCCTTGAACGCCGGGTTGTTCTTGACCAGGGCGCAGGTCTGATAACCATCCAGGCGCGGCATCATGATGTCGACAAAGATAATGTGCGGGTGATGGTCGACGATCCTGGCCAGGGCATCAAAACCGTCGATGGCCGTGATGACTTCGCACCCTACGTTCTTCAACAGCGTCTCAGCGGTGCGGCGAATCGTTTTCGAATCGTCGATCACCATCACTTTCAAGGCGTTGGAATGCTGTTCCATATCTGCTCTACCATCGCCACAGCGAATCGGTTTTCGGTGTGTACTGCCGGATATTGCCAGGGACGAGCGCCAGAACCCTTGTGGTTCAAGGGCCGACACGCCATGGCAGCCTTTTTAGCACAGACTGGGGAGGCAATCTATCGGCCGACCGGCAAGGTGGTTTTTCCTTGACCCACAACAGCCGCAGCGCCACTCTGACGCCACTTTTATGCGCCCTTATTTGCTAGAGGAAATCCCCCATGAGCGTTCGCGTCGGCATTGTCATGGACCCTATCGCCAGCATCTCCTATAAAAAGGATAGCTCGCTGGCCATGCTGCTGGCCGCCCAAGCCCGCGGCTGGACCCTGTTCTATATGGAACAGCGCGACCTTTACCAGGGTGACGGCGAGGCGCGGGCGCGGATGCGCCCCTTGCAGGTGTTCGCCAACCCTGAGAAGTGGTTTGAGCTGGCAGACGAGGTCGACAGCCCCCTGAGCGACCTGGACGTGATCCTGATGCGCAAGGATCCGCCGTTCGACATGGAGTTCGTCTACTCCACCTACCTGCTGGAGCAGGCCGAGCGCGCGGGTGTGCTGATCGTCAACAAGCCGCAAAGCTTGCGTGACTGCAATGAAAAGCTGTTCGCCACGCTGTTCCCACAGTGCACGCCACCGACCGTGGTCAGCCGCCGCGCCGACGTGCTGCGTGAATTTGCCGCCAAGCACGGTGATGTGATCCTCAAGCCGCTGGACGGCATGGGTGGCACCTCGATCTTCCGCCACCGCGCAGGCGATCCGAACCTGTCGGTCATCCTCGAAACCCTGACCGCGCTGGGCACCCAGCAGATCATGGGCCAGGCCTACCTACCGGCGATCAAGGATGGCGACAAGCGCATCCTGATGATCGACGGCGAGCCGGTGGATTACTGCCTGGCGCGTATCCCGGCGGCCGGCGAGACCCGTGGCAACCTCGCGGCAGGTGGCCGTGGCGAAGCCCGCCCGCTGAGCGACAAGGACCGCTGGATCGCCGCCCAGGTTGGCCCGACCCTGCGGAAAAAAGGCCTGCTGTTTGTAGGCCTTGACGTAATTGGCGAGCACCTGACGGAAATCAACGTCACCAGTCCGACCTGTATTCGCGAAATAGACAACGCGTTCGGCACCAATATCGGCGAAATGCTCATGGCAGCGATTGCCGACAAGCTACAAGCCAAGTGACATAGAACAGCCGGATGTAAACCAACATTGCGCTATCATGCGCCACCTGTGAAACGCGCGATGTTGGTTTTCCTGCTATGACGCTCCCGTCTGACCTGCCCCCCGAATTCAGCCGCAGCCGCGTGCGCCCGGCTGATCGGCTCGGCTTTACCCTGTTCCTGGCAGCGCTGATTCACTTGGCGTTGATCCTCGGGCTGGGCTTTACCTTCGTCGAACCCCAGCAGATCAGTAAAACCCTGGAAATCACCCTCGCCACCTTCAAAAGTGAGAAAAAGCCCGAGAAGGCTGACTTTCTGGCGCAGGATAATCAGCAAGGCAGCGGTACCCTGGACAAGAAGGCAGTGCCCAAGACCACCGAAGTGGCGCCCTTCCAGGACAACAAGATCAATAAGGTCACGCCGCCTCCTGCGGCCAAACCCGAGGTCAAGCAGGCCGTGCCCAAGGCGGCTGTCGCCACTGTCGCGCCAAAGCCACAGAAAACCGCGACCCCGCGCGAAGCCGTGAAGACTGAGCCTGCGCCACGCACACCCGCCCCCACATTCGACGCCTCGCAACTTTCCAGCGAAATCTCCAGCCTGGAGGCCGAACTGGCCAATGAGCAACAGTTGTACGCCAAGCGCCCGCGCATCTACCGGCTCAATGCCGCCTCGACCATGCGCGACAAAGGCGCCTGGTATAAGGACGAATGGCGCAAGAAGGTCGAGCGCATCGGCAACCTGAACTACCCGGACGAGGCCCGGCGCCAGCAGATCTACGGCAACCTGCGCCTGCTGGTGTCGATCAACCGCGACGGCTCCTTATATGAAGTGCTGGTGCTGGAGTCGTCCGGCCAGCCGTTGCTGGACCAGGCGGCGCAACGCATCGTGCGCCTGGCCGCACCGTTCGCCCCGTTTACCGGTGACCTGAACGATATCGACCGCCTGGAAATCATCCGCACCTGGCGTTTTGCCAAGGGAGATCGTCTTTCCAGCAACTGATCTGCCCCCTCAACGGTGTAGGAGCGAGCTTACTCCTACACAGGAAATAAATCCGCTAACCGATTTCCTACACATCCCCAGCTTGTCAGTTCGCCCCTCCAACGCCACACTAGCGGACATGAAAAATGTCAGCCCGACTTACCTCAAGCACCACTTCCTGATCGCCATGCCCCATATGGCCGACCCGAACTTTGCGCACACCTTGACCTATATCGTCGAGCACACGGCCAATGGCGCCATGGGGTTGGTGGTCAACCGCCCGCAGGACCTGAACCTGGCCGATATCCTTGAGCAACTGCGCCCGGAGATCGACCCACCCGCCAGTTGCCAGGCGGTGCCGATCTATTTCGGCGGGCCGGTGCAGACCGACCGTGGTTTCGTGCTGCACCCCACGGGCCCGACGTTTCAGGCAACGGTTGATCTGGACGGGGTATCGCTGTCCACGTCCCAGGACGTGCTGTTTGCCATCGCCGATGGCGTCGGCCCCAAGCAGAGCCTGATTACCCTGGGCTACGCCGGCTGGGAAGCCGGGCAACTGGAAGAAGAGCTGGCCAACAATGCCTGGCTGACCTGCCCGTTTGATGCCGACATTCTGTTCAATACCGCCAGCGAGCTGCGTCTTAACGCCGCGGCGGCACAGTTGGGGGTCAACCTCAACCTGCTGACCAGCCAGGCGGGACACGCCTGATGGCCTTGCGATTGATCCTCGGGTTTGACTACGGCACCAAGCAGATCGGCGTCGCCGTGGGCCAGGTCATCACTGGCCAAGCCCGCGAGCTGTGTACCTTGAAGGCGCAGAACGGCATACCGGACTGGAATCAGGTCGAAGCCCTGATCAAGGAGTGGAAGCCCGACGCGGTGGTGGTTGGCCTGCCGTTGAACATGGACGGCACCCCCAGCGATATGTGCCTGCGCGCGGAAAAATTCGCCCGCCGCCTCAATGGGCGCTACAACCTGCCGTTCTATACCCACGATGAGCGCTTGACCACCTTCGAGGCCAAGGGTGAGCGTCGCGATCGTGGCGGGCAAAAGGGCAGCTACCGCGACAACCCGGTCGACGCCATTGCCGCCGCCTTGCTGTTGCAGGGCTGGCTGGATGAAAACACCGCTTTATTTGAATCCTGACTGACGCGGCTTGCCGCGTCTTCTTACGTTTGAGCCCGGACTTTGCCAGCGTCACGCTGCCCAAGCCCCTGAAGGAGCCACCATGAGCCTGCCCAATCCCGCCGAACTGATCCGTCAGATGGCGACGAGCCTGACGACCCACTTGCAACACCGTGCCATCAGCGAGCCGCGCTTCATTGGCATCCGCACCGGTGGCGTGTGGGTCGCCCAGGCCTTGCTGCAAGAATTGGGCAGTGAGTCGCCCCTGGGCACCCTGGACGTGTCCTTCTACCGCGACGACTTCAGCCAGAACGGCCTGCACCCGCAGGTGCGTCCGTCAGAGCTGCCGTTCGAGATCGAAGGCCAGCACCTGGTGCTGATCGATGACGTGCTGATGAGCGGGCGTACCATCCGCGCCGCCATGAACGAGCTGTTCGACTACGGCCGCCCGGCCAGTATCACCCTGGTCTGCCTGCTCGACCTCGACGCTGGCGAACTGCCAATCAGCCCGGATGTCGTGGGCGCAACCCTGTCGCTTTCAGCCCAGCAGCGGGTAAAATTGTCCGGTCCCACGCCGCTCGAACTCGAACTGCAAGACCTCGCCCTTTAAACCGCCTTGTAAAGAGTCCCCGCGATGACGCCTCTAGATGCCAAGCGCCCGCTGCAGCTCAACGCTCAGGGCCAACTGCAACACTTCCTGTCCCTCGACGGCCTGCCCCGCGAATTGCTCACCGAAATCCTCGACACTGCCGACTCGTTCCTCGAAGTCGGCGGCCGGGCGGTGAAAAAAGTCCCGCTGCTGCGCGGCAAAACCATTTGCAACGTGTTCTTCGAGAACTCCACGCGCACGCGCACCACCTTCGAGCTGGCGGCCCAGCGCCTGTCAGCCGACGTGATCACCCTGAACGTCTCCACCTCGTCGGCGAGCAAGGGCGAAACCCTGCTCGACACCCTGCGCAACCTGGAAGCCATGGCGGCCGACATGTTCGTGGTACGCCACAGCGACTCGGGCGCGGCGCACTTTATCGCCGAGCACGTGTGCCCGCAGGTGGCGATCATCAACGGCGGCGATGGCCGTCACGCCCACCCGACCCAGGGCATGCTCGACATGCTCACCATCCGTCGGCACAAGGGCGGCTTTGAAAACCTCTCGGTGGCTATCGTTGGCGACATCCTGCACTCGCGGGTGGCGCGCTCGAACATGCTGGCCCTGAAAACCCTGGGCTGCCCGGACATCCGCGTGATTGCGCCGAAAACCCTGCTGCCGGTGGGCATCGAGCAATACGGGGTGAAGGTCTACACCGACATGGCCGAAGGCCTGAAGGACGTCGACGTGGTGATCATGTTGCGCCTGCAACGCGAGCGCATGGCCGGCGGCCTGCTGCCCAGCGAGGGCGAGTTCTACCGCCTGTTCGGCCTGACCACCGCGCGCCTGGCCGGCGCCAAGCCCGATGCGATTGTCATGCACCCCGGCCCGATCAACCGTGGGGTGGAGATTGAGTCGGCGGTGGCCGACGGCCCGCATTCGGTGATTCTCAACCAGGTCACCTACGGCATCGCCGTGCGCATGGCCGTGCTGTCCATGGCCATGAGCGGGCAAACAGCCCAACGTCAATTCGAGCAGGAGAACGCCCAGTGAAGCTCAGCATTCTCGGCGCCCGAGTCATCGATCCAGCCAGTGGCCTGGATCAAGTCAGCGATCTGCACCTGGAAGCCGGCAAGATCATTGCCATCGGCGCCGCACCCAGCGGTTTCAGCCCGACCCAAACCATCGACGCCAAAGGCCTGGTGGCCGCGCCTGGGCTGGTGGACCTGAACGTCGCCCTGCGCGAACCGGGCTACAGCCGCAAAGGCAGCATCGCCAGCGAAACCCGCGCCGCCGCCGCCGGTGGCGTGACCAGCCTGTGCTGCCCGCCGCAGACCAAGCCGGTACTGGACACCTCGGCCGTGACCGAGCTGATCCTCGATCGCGCCCGCGAGGCCGGCAATTGCAAAGTGTTCCCCATTGGCGCCCTGAGCAAAGGCCTGGACGGCGAACAACTGGCCGAACTGATTGCCCTGCGTGACGCCGGCTGCGTAGCCTTCGGCAATGGCCTGGAGAGTTTCCGCAGCACCCGCACCCTGTGCCGTGCGCTGGAATATGCGGCCACCTTCGACCTGACGGTGATCTTCCACTCCCAGGACCGCGACCTGGCCGAAGGTGGCCTGGCCCATGAAGGCGCCACCGCCAGTTTCCTCGGCCTTGCGGGCATCCCGGAAACCGCAGAAACCGTGGCCCTGGCCCGTGACCTGCTGTTGGTGGAGCAAAGCGGCGTACGCGCGCACTTCAGCCAACTGACCAGCGCCCGGGGCGTGGCCCTGATCGCCCAAGCGCAGGCCCGTGGCTTGCCGGTGACCGCCGATGTGGCGTTGTACCAGTTGATCCTGACGGATGAGGCGTTGATCGACTTCTCCAGCCTGTACCACGTGCAACCGCCACTGCGCACCCGCGCCGACCGTGATGGTTTGCGCGCGGCGGTGAAGTCTGGGGTAGTTTCGGCGATCTCCAGCCATCACCAGCCCCACGAACGGGATGCCAAGCTGGCACCGTTTGGCGCGACAGAGCCTGGGATCAGCAGCGTCGAGTTGCTGCTGCCATTGGCGATGACCCTGGTGGAAGATGGTTTGCTGGACCTGCCAACGCTGCTCGCACGCCTGAGTTCAGGCCCGGCCCAGGCGTTGCGCCTGCCGGCGGGCAAGTTGGCGGTGGGTTCGGCGGCAGATCTGGTGCTGTTTGATCCGGCCAGTTCCACCGTGGCTGGCGAGCAGTGGCTGTCCAGGGGGGAAAACTGCCCATTCATCGGCCATAGCTTGCCGGCGAATGTGCGCTACACCCTGGTGGACGGACGGATCAGCTACCAGGCTTGATCCAGAACTGAAGCGGGCACAGTCAAATGTGGGAGCGGGCTTGCTCGCGAAAGCGGTGTATCAGTTAACAAATAGGTCGACTGATACACCGCCATCGCGAGCAAGCCCACTCCCACAATTAGATCCTCACAAGGCTGGAGATGATCAGCGCCCGCCCAGCCGCTCGGCATTGCGCACCGAAATCTGCGTATTCAGCGTCCAGAAGTCATACAGCACACCCAGCAGGAACAAGCCGCCGGTCACCAGGTACAACAGGCCGGTAAGCCATTTGCCCTGATACATACGGTGCAAGCCAAACACCCCCAGGAACGCCAATAGAATCCAGGCCACGTTGTATTCGATCGGCCCTGCGGTAAAGCGCAGGTCGGCTTCGCGGTCCATCGCGGGGATCAGGAACAGGTCGATCAGCCAGCCAATCCCCAGCAAACCAAAGGTGAAGAACCAGATCGTCCCGGTCACCGGCTTGCCGTAATAGAAACGGTGCGCGCCGGTGAATCCGAAGATCCAGAGCAGGTAACCGATCATTTTGCTGTGAGTGTCCTGTTGCGAAACAGCCTGTCGATAGGTGTTCATGAATGACCTCTTTTGCCTCGATAGATAAATATTTCTGGTTTCTTTGTGACTTTTTTACAGGCACCCGACGTACGGCAAATGATATCGTCGCTTCCCTCAAAGCCTTGTACCGCCTGACTTGTGTAGGACAATTGCGACGGTTCGTCGCGGTTTTCCTGATTTTGACGTCAAGGTTCAGTCGACAAACGGCCTGAGAAAGACACTAAAAGCTGTTATAAAGTTGCGCGCAAACCAACAAGAGCCTGCCTTATGCGACCATTTTTAAAGACATGGCTAACCATTTGCCTATTAATGCCACTGGCCGCCCACGCCACCAATCGTGAGCAACGACTTCCGAACGTCAATGGTTTCACCCCTAAAGTCCACGCCACTACCAGCTCCGCCAAATCGGTAAAACTCACCGTCAAGCGCCCGACTCAAGTGAGCAAGGCCCACGGTAAAGCAGTTTCCGGCCTGGTAGCGAGCAATAACCAGCAAAGCAGCAAAGTCCTCAGCCGTGCGGTCAACGTGCTCGGTACGCCTTATCGTTGGGGCGGCAGCAGCCCAAGTAAAGGCTTTGATTGCAGCGGCCTGGTGAAATACGCCTTCAATGATGTAGCTGCGGTGGATTTACCACGCACCTCCAATGCCATGGCCAGCGGCCACGGGCAGAAAGTCGATCGCAAGGATTTGAAGCCTGGCGACCTGCTGTTCTTCAAGCTCAAGAGCCGCCAAGTCAACCATGTTGCCATCTACCTGGGCAACGACCGCTTCATTCACGCACCGCGGCGTGGCAAGTCGGTCAGCATCGACACCCTGAAAAAGCCGTTCTGGAACAAGAACTACGTGATTGCCAAGCGTGTGCTGCCTAAAGAGCAGAACAACCTGCGGATCGTGCAACGCTGATTCAAGGCTGAAATGCGGTAAAACATGTGGGAGCGGGCTTGCTCGCGAATGCAATAGATCAGCCACCAAAGAGGGTGACTGACACACCGCATTCGCGAGCAAGCCCGCTCCCACATTTGATTTTTATTGCCCGCAAGACCTCACATGTCGGTAGGCACCCTCGCCTTCTGCTGTGCCTCTTCCCGGCTGACGACCCCTTCCCCGACTAACCCCTTCAAGCTCATATCCAACGTCTTCATCCCCAACGCCCCACCCGTCTGGATCGCCGAATACAACTGCGCCACCTTGTCCTCACGGATCAGGTTACGGATCGCCGGTGTACCGAGCATGATTTCATGGGCCGCCACGCGCCCGCCGCCAACTTTTTTCAGTAACACCTGGGAAACCACCGCCTGCAGCGACTCCGAGAGCATCGAACGGACCATGGCCTTTTCCCCTGCCGGGAATACGTCCACCAGCCGGTCCACGGTCTTTGCCGCCGAACTGGTGTGCAGGGTGCCAAGCACCAGGTGCCCGGTTTCAGCCGCCGTCAGGGCCAGGCGGATGGTTTCCAGGTCGCGCAACTCACCCACCAGGATCACGTCCGGGTCTTCGCGCAACGCAGAGCGCAGGGCCGTGGAAAAGCTGTGGGTGTCGCGATGTACCTGGCGCTGGTTGATCAGTGCCTTGCGCGGTTCATGGACAAATTCGATGGGGTCTTCAAGGGTGAGGATGTGCTGATGGCGGGTGTTGTTGAGGTAATCGACCATCGCCGCCAGGGTAGTGGACTTGCCCGAGCCCGTCGCACCGGTCACCAGTACCAACCCCCTGGGCAACTCGGCAATGCGCCGGAATATATCGCCCAGCCCCAGGGTTTCGAGGCTCTGGACCTGGGAGGGAATCGTGCGAAACACCGCGCCTATCCCCCGGTGCTGGCGGAATACGTTGGCGCGAAAGCGCGCAACGCCAGGTAACTCGAAGGAAAAATCCGTTTCAAGAGATGTTTCGAAATCCTTTTGTTGATGCTTATTGAGGATCGGGCTGAGCAAGTCCGCAACTTGCGTAGCACTCAATGATGGCCAATCGAGTGGCACCACCTCACCGTCAATTCGCATCCTCGGCGCCAGCCCTGCCGACAGATGCAGGTCGGAGGCGCCCCGGCTGACGCTTGCGGCCAGCAGTTCAGTGATGTCCATAGGGCTATCCATTTCCAGTAGAATGCCGCGGACTCCATATCCACGGGCGCAACTTGAATGTCGACCATAGCAGACAATATTGGCCTGGTTAGTCAGCGGATCCGTGCTGCGGCCCAGGCCGTGCAACGTGATGAATCCAGCGTGCATTTGCTGGCGGTCAGCAAGACCAAGCCCGCGCAAGCCGTGCGCGAAGCCTATGCCGCCGGGATGCGCGACTTCGGCGAGAACTACTTGCAGGAAGCCCTCGGCAAACAAGCCGAATTAACCGACCTGCCCTTGAGTTGGCACTTCATCGGCCCCATTCAATCGAACAAGACGCGCGCTATCGCCGAGAACTTCGCTTGGGTGCACTCTGTGGACCGCCTGAAAATCGCCCAACGCCTGTCCGAGCAACGCCCGGCCGACCTGCCAGCACTCAATATCTGCATTCAGGTCAATGTCAGTGGCGAAGCCAGCAAATCCGGCTGTACACCCGCCGATTTGCCAGCGCTGGCCGAGGCGATCAGCGCCCTGCCGCGTTTGAAGCTAAGGGGCCTGATGGCGATTCCCGAGCCTACCGAGGACCGTGCCGCGCAAGATGCCGCGTTCGCAGCCGTGCGTGACTTGCAAGCGAGCCTGAACCTTGGGCTCGACACACTTTCCATGGGCATGAGCCATGACCTTGAGTCGGCCATTGCCCAAGGGGCCACCTGGGTGCGGATCGGTACCGCCCTGTTTGGCGCCCGCGACTACGGCCAGCCATGAAAATGGCTGACTTCCATCTGAGTAAGGACCTGTCATGAGCAACACGCGTATAGCCTTTATCGGCGCCGGCAACATGGCGGCCAGCCTGATCGGCGGCCTGCGGGCCAAGGGCCTGGAAGCTGCGCAGATTCGCGCCAGCGATCCCGGCGCCGAGACCCGCGCACGGGTGAGTGCCGAGCACGGTATCCAGACCTTTGCCGACAACGCCGAGGCCATCCAGGGTGTCGACGTGATTGTGCTGGCGGTCAAGCCACAGGCCATGAAGGCCGTGTGCGAAGCCCTGCGCCCAAGCCTGGCGCCGCAACAACTGGTGGTGTCGATTGCCGCCGGCATCAACTGCGCCAGCATGAACACCTGGCTCGGCGCCCAGCCCATCGTACGCTGCATGCCCAACACGCCATCGCTGTTGCGCCAGGGCGTGAGCGGCTTGTACGCGACGGCACAAGTCAGCACCGCTCAGCGTGAGCAGGCCCAGGAACTGCTGTCGGCCGTGGGCATGGCCCTGTGGCTGGAAGAAGAACAGCAACTGGATGCCGTCACCGCCGTGTCCGGCAGTGGCCCGGCGTATTTCTTCCTGCTGGTCGAAGCCATGACCGAGGCTGGCGTGAAGCTGGGCCTGCCACGGGAAATCGCCGAGCAACTGACTCAGCAAACCGCCCTCGGCGCCGCGCATATGGTGGTGTCCAGCGATGTGGATGCAGCCGAGTTGCGCCGTCGCGTGACATCGCCCAATGGCACCACACAGGCTGCCATCGAATCGTTCCAGGCCGGGGGCTTTGAAGCCCTGGTCGAAAAAGCACTGGGTGCCGCCGCGCACCGCTCGGCCGAACTGGCCGAACAACTAGGTCAATAAGGAGCCAATATGATTGGTTTGAACACCGCAGCCGTCTACGTGCTGCAAACCCTCGGCAGTCTGTATCTGCTGATCGTGCTGTTGCGTTTTGTGTTGCAACTGGTACGCGCCAACTTCTACAACCCTCTGTGCCAGTTCGCCGTGAAGGCCACCCAGCCGCTGCTCAAGCCGTTGCGCCGGGTGATCCCGAGCCTGTTCGGCCTGGACATGTCATCGCTGGTACTGGCGATCCTGGTCCAACTGGCGCTGATGGCCCTGACGCTGTTGCTGACCTACGGCACCACCGGCAACTTCCTGCAACTGATGGTGTGGGCCCTGATCGGCGTGACCGCACTGTTCCTGAAGATTTTCTTCTTTGCCCTGATCATCAGCGTGATCCTGTCCTGGGTCGCACCGGGCAGCCATAACCCTGGCGCCGAACTGGTCAACCAGATCTGCGAGCCCGCCCTGGCGCCGTTCCGCAAGATCCTGCCGAACCTCGGCGGCCTGGATATCTCGCCGATCCTCGCGTTCATGGTGCTCAAGCTCCTGGATATGCTGGTGATCAACAACCTGGCGGCGATGACCATGATGCCGGACATCCTGCGCCTGCTGATCTGACCTTTGTAGGAGCCGGCTTGCCGGCGATGGCACCCGCGAAAACGCCATCGCCGACAAGCCGGCTCCTACAGAAACAAGCCGTCATCAGCCCGGACAAGGTTCGCTTGCCGCTAGCCCCCCCGCTCTTTAGACTTACGCCTCATTTAAACGAGAGCAGGGTCGATGCCAGCTGCCTTCCCCCCCGATTCTGTTGGACTGGTCGTGCCCCAAGTGGCGCACTTCAGCGAACCCCTGGCCCTGGCCTGCGGTCGATCGCTGCCGGCCTATGACCTGATCTATGAAACCTACGGCGCGCTGAACGCCACGGCCAGCAATGCCGTGCTGATCTGCCACGCCCTGTCTGGCCATCATCACGCGGCGGGCTACCACAGCGCCGACGAGCGCAAGCCCGGCTGGTGGGACAGCTGCATCGGCCCCGGCAAGCCCATCGACACCAACAAGTTCTTTGTGGTCAGCCTGAACAACCTCGGCGGCTGCAACGGGTCCACCGGCCCCAGCAGCCTCAACCCGGAGACCGGCAAGCCGTTTGGCGCCGACTTCCCGGTGTTGACCGTGGAAGACTGGGTGCACAGCCAGGCACGCCTGGCCGACCTGCTCGGTGTACGCCAATGGGCGGCGGTGATCGGCGGCAGCCTGGGCGGCATGCAGGCGCTGCAATGGACCATCACTTACCCCGACCGTGTGCGCCATTGCCTGGCCATCGCCTCGGCCCCCAAGTTGTCGGCACAGAACATCGCCTTCAACGAAGTGGCGCGCCAGGCGATCCTCACCGACCCGGAGTTCCACGGCGGTTCGTTCCAGGAAGCGGGCGTGATCCCCAAGCGCGGGCTGATGCTGGCGCGGATGGTCGGGCACATCACCTACCTGTCGGATGACTCCATGGGCGAGAAATTCGGCCGTGGGCTCAAGAGCGAGAAGCTCAACTACGACTTCCACAGCGTCGAGTTCCAGGTCGAAAGCTACCTGCGCTATCAGGGCGAGGAGTTCTCCGGGCGTTTCGACGCCAACACCTACCTGCTGATGACCAAGGCCCTGGACTACTTCGACCCGGCGGCAAACTTTGATGACGACCTGGCGAAAACCTTCGAGGGTGCCAGCGCCAAGTTCTGCGTGATGTCGTTTACCACCGACTGGCGCTTCTCCCCGGCCCGTTCGCGGGAACTGGTGGATGCGCTGATGGCCGCGCGCAAAGACGTCTGCTACCTGGAGATCGATGCACCGCAAGGCCACGATGCCTTCCTGATCCCGATCCCACGTTATTTGCAGGCTTTCAGCAACTACATGAACCGCATTACTTTGTGAGAACGCCATGAGAGCCGACCTGGAAATCATCCAAGACTGGATCCCCGCCGGCAGCCGCGTGCTCGACCTCGGTTGCGGCGATGGCGAACTGCTGAGCTGGCTGCGCGACAACAAGCAAGTCACCGGCTATGGCCTGGAAAACGACCCGGACAACATCGCCCAGTGCGTGGCCAAGGGCATCAACGTGATCGAGCAAGACCTGGACAAGGGCCTGGGCAACTTTGCCAGCAACAGCTTCGATATCGTGGTGATGACCCAGGCCCTGCAGGCCGTGCACTACCCGGATCGGATCCTCGACGAAATGTTGCGTGTCGGCCGCCAGTGCATCATTACCTTCCCTAACTTCGGCCACTGGCGCTGCCGCTGGTACCTGGCCACCAAGGGCCGGATGCCAGTGTCGGACTTCCTGCCATACACCTGGTACAACACACCGAACATTCACTTCTGCACCTTCGAGGATTTCGAAGCACTGTGCAGCGGGCGCGAAGCCAAAGTGATCAACCGCCTTGCCGTCGATCAACAGCACCGCCACGGCTGGGCGAGTAAGCTATGGCCTAATCTTTTAGGTGAGATCGGGATTTATCGGGTCAGCAGTCCCGGCCTGACCGACCATCAGATTGCCGTCTAACCATTTTCGAGGAGGACGATCATGAGTCGCCTGGCTATTTTTCTACTCACCGCCTGCCTGGGCGCCAGTGCCATGGCCGCCGGCCCTATCGACAGTAACCGGCAGAAGGCGTTTGGTGATATCACCGTGCACTACAGCACCTTCACCTCCAGCTTCCTGCAACCCGAGACGGCCCAGGCTGTAGGCGTGGTGCGCAGCAAGAACAAGGGCATGATCAACGTCTCGGTGATCAAGGGTGTCGAGCCCGTGGCGGCGCAAGTGACCGGCACGATCAAGGACTTGACCGGCAAGAGTGAAATGCTGACCTTCAAGCAAATCACTGAAAAAGGCGCGATCTACTACCTCGCCCCCTACTCAGTGCCGCAGCAGGAATTCCGCACCTTTACCATCAATGTTGAAACCGGCGGCAAGGCCCACGGTTTCAGTTTCACCCAAGAACTGTTCCCGGCCGAATAATGAACCTGACACAACTCGTACTGGCCAGCCATAACGCCGGCAAACTCAAGGAACTCCAGGCCATGCTCGGCGAATCGGTGCAATTGCGCTCGATTGGCGAGTTCAGCCAGGTGGAACCGGAAGAAACCGGCCTGTCGTTCGTTGAAAACGCCATCCTCAAGGCCCGCAATGCCGCGCGCATTTCCGGCCTGCCGGCATTGGCCGACGATTCTGGCCTGGCCGTGGACTTTCTTGGCGGCGCGCCCGGCATCTACTCGGCGCGTTATGCCGACGGCAAAGGCGATGCGGCGAACAATGCCAAGTTGCTGGACGCTCTCAAGGATGTACCAGAGGCGATGCGTGGCGCGCAGTTCGTCTGCGTGCTGGCCCTTGTGCGGCATGCCGACGACCCGCTGCCGATCCTCTGCGAAGGCTTGTGGCACGGGCGCATCCTGCATGCGGCCAGTGGCGAGCATGGGTTTGGCTATGACCCGCTGTTCTGGGTGCCGGAGCGCAAAGTCTCCAGCGCCGAACTGAGCCCCGCCGACAAGAACCAGATCAGCCACCGCGCCCGTGCAATGGATTTGCTGCGCCAGCGCCTGGGCTTGAAATGACCCACGACACCCCGGCGCTGCCGCTGATCCACGGCGGCGCGCAAACACCTCGGGCGGCCCTGCCAGTGCTGCCGCCCCTGGCGCTGTACATCCACATCCCGTGGTGCGTGCGCAAATGCCCTTATTGCGACTTCAACTCCCACACCGCCAGCCCGGTGTTGCCGGAAGAAGAGTACGTCGACGCACTGTTGGCGGACCTCGACCAGGATCTGCACGCGGTATATGGCCGTGAGTTGAGCTCGATTTTCTTTGGTGGCGGTACGCCAAGCTTGTTCAGCGCCGCGGCATTGGGCCGGCTGCTCAAGGGCGTCGAACAACGTATCCCGTTTACCAGCGATATCGAAATCACCCTGGAAGCCAATCCCGGCACCTTCGAACAAGAGAAGTTCGTGGCTTATCGCAAGCTGGGGATCAATCGCCTGTCCATCGGTATCCAGAGCTTCCAGCAGGAAAAACTCAAGGCCCTGGGCCGCATCCACAATGGCGATGAGGCCGTAAGAGCCGCCGGCATGGCGCGCCAGGCCGGTTTCGACAACTTCAACCTGGACCTGATGCACGGCTTGCCCGATCAGTCCCTGGACGATGCGCTGGGCGACCTGCGCCAGGCCATCGCCCTCAAGCCGACCCATCTGTCGTGGTACCAACTGACCCTGGAACCCAACACAGTGTTCTGGAACCAGCCGCCGACGCTGCCGGAAGACGACACCCTGTGGGATATCCAGGAAGCCGGCCAGGCCCTGCTCGCCGAACACGGTTACGCCCAATATGAAGTCTCGGCCTACGCCCAGCCGGACCGGCCCGCGCGGCATAACCTCAACTACTGGAGCTTTGGCGACTTTATCGGCATCGGTGCCGGTGCCCACGGCAAGCTCAGCCATCCAGACGGGCGCATCGTGCGCACCTGGAAGACTCGCGCACCGAAGGACTACCTCAACCCGGCCAAAAGCTTTCAGGCAGGCATGAAAGAGCTGACCAACGAAGAGTTGCCCTTCGAGTTCCTGATGAACGCCCTGCGCCTTACCGACGGCGTTGAGGCCAGTCTTTACGCCGAACGCACCGGCCTGGACCTGGCCAGCCTGGATGAGTCCCGGCGCGAGGCAGAACAAAGTGGCTTATTGCAGGTCGAACCGTCACGCCTGGCGGCCACCGACCGTGGGCAACTCTTTCTCAATGACCTGCTGCAGAAGTTTTTGAGCTGATCGCTCTAAGGAAATCCCATGGATCTGGTACTCGACCTGCTTGCCACCGTATCCCGCTGGAGCCGCAGTAACCTGTCAGAAATATCCCTGGCGCTCGTCGGCTGCCTGCTGGTGCTGTTTGGCGCCGACATCAAGGGCTGGGTCGAAGCACGCCTGGGCAACATCGCCGGCGCCTTGCGCGTACCGTTGATGGCGCTGCTGTGCATGATCGGCAGCGGTGCTGCGTTGATCTACGCCACGCCGTGGATTGTGCGGGGGTTGAGCCAGTTTAATAACTACAGTTTGGCGCCGGTGTTGTTGGTGGTGCTGGTGCTGATTGGCGTGGTTGCCGACCGCCGCTGACCAAAAGCCCAACACCAAAAAACTGTAGGAGCGAGATTGCTCGCGAAGAACGTTAACGATAACGCAGAGCTATCAGGTAGCCCGCGTCGCCTGTCCGTTTTTCGCGAGCAAGCTCGCTCCTACAGTTGATCGCATTTCAGTCTTCTAGCTGATCAAGCCAGCTTTTCGAACTTCAAATCCCAAACCCCATGCCCCAACCGCTCGCCACGACGCTCGAACTTGGTGATCGGGCGCTCGGCCGGGCGTGGCACACATTGGCCGTCTTCGGCCAGGTTGCGGTAGCCAGGGGCGACGTTCATCACTTCCAGCATGTACTCCGCGTAGGGTTCCCAGTCGGTGGCCATGTGCAGGATGCCGCCCACTTTCAGCTTGCTGCGCACCAGTTCCGCGAAGGAGGCCTGGACGATACGGCGCTTGTGGTGACGGCTCTTGTGCCACGGATCCGGGAAAAACAGCATCAGGCGGTCGAGGCTGTTGTCGGCGATGCAGCGGTTGAGCACTTCAATCGCGTCGCAGTCGTAGACCCGCAGGTTTTTCAAGCCTTGGGTCAGCACGCCGTTAAGCAATGCGCCCACGCCCGGACGGTGCACTTCGACACCGATAAAGTCTTGCTCGGGCGCAGCTGCGGCCATTTCCAGCAGGGAATGGCCCATGCCGAAGCCGATTTCCAGGGAGCGCGGGGCCGAGCGGCCAAACACCTGGTCAAAGTCCACCGGCGCATCGGCCAGGGGCAGGACGAACAGCGGCGTGCCTTGTTCCAGGCCCTTTTGCTGGCCTTCAGTCATGCGCCCGGCACGCATCACAAAACTCTTGATGCGGCGGTGCTTGGACTCGTCGCCTTCTTCCACGGGGTTCGGCGTTTCGTTTGATTCAGTCATCAATGGCTCTTACTTGATCAGACCATCCAGCGGCGAGGAGGCGCTGGCGTAAAGTTTTTTCGGCATGCGACCGGCGAGGTACGCCAGGCGGCCGGCGACAATCGCGTGTTTCATGGCTTCGGCCATCATGATCGGCTGTTGCGCGTTGGCGATGGCCGAGTTCATCAGCACCGCTTCGCAGCCCAGCTCCATGGCAATGGTAGCGTCGGACGCGGTACCGACACCCGCGTCCACCAACACCGGGATCTTGGCTTCTTCGAGGATGATCTGCAGGTTGTACGGGTTGCAGATCCCCAGGCCAGTACCGATCAGACCGGCCAGCGGCATGACCGCGATGCAGCCGATCTCGGCCAGTTGGCGGGCGATGATCGGGTCATCGCTGGTGTAGACCATCACGTCGAAACCTTCCTTGACCAGGGTTTCGGCGGCCTTGAGGGTTTCGATCACGTTGGGGAACAGGGTTTTCTGATCCGCCAGCACTTCCAGCTTCACCAGGTTGTGACCGTCGAGCAGCTCACGGGCCAGGCGGCAGGTGCGCACGGCTTCGATGGCGTCGTAGCAACCGGCGGTGTTCGGCAGGATGGTGTAGCGGTCCGGCGGCAGGATATCCAGCAGGTTCGGTTCGCCCGGGTTCTGGCCGATGTTGGTGCGGCGCACGGCTACCGTCACGATCTCGGCGCCCGAGGCTTCGATAGCCAGGCGGGTTTCTTCCATGTCACGGTACTTGCCGGTGCCTACCAGCAAACGCGACTGGTAGGTACGACCGGCCAGGACGAAGGGCTTGTCGCTACGAACGATGCTCATGGGAAATCCTCGCAATGGGTTGAGGTTCTGCAGAATCCGGATACGTGCCGGCAGGCTAGCCGCCGCCGATGGCGTGGACCACTTCGACCTGGTCGCCTTCGGCGAGGGCGGTGTCGGGGTGCTGGCTACGCGGGACGATATCCTGGTTGAGCTCCACTGCGACGCGACGTCCGGTCAGTTCCAGACGGGCCAGCAGGGCCGCGACGGTTTCACCGTCGGGCAGTTCATAGGGTTCGCCGTTCAACTGAATGCGCATGCCAGGGCCGCCATCGTTTTTAGGGGCCAGCATTCTAGCCTGATCATGACCTGAAGGTCAGCTACAAGCGTCAAGCGGTCATTGCAGGCGCCAGGCGGCCAGGCCAAGGCATAGCCAGCCGATCAGGAACGCCAGGCCGCCGAACGGGGTGATGATCCCCAGCTTGCCGATGCCGATGGTGGTCAGCAGATACAGGCTGCCGGAGAACAGCAGGATACCGATGGTAAACGACACCCCGGCCCACATCACCAGGCGCCCGGGCAGGTGCGCGGCCAGCAAGGCCACGCCAAACAAGGCCAGGGCGTGTACCAACTGATAGGTCACGCCAGTGTGGAAAATCGCCAGGTATTCAGCACTCAGGCTTTTTTTCAGGCCGTGGGCGGCAAATGCGCCGAGGGCAACACCGGTAAAACCGAAAAAAGCCGCCAACATCAGAAAGCCACGCAGCATGAGGAACTCCAGTCAGACTCATTGGACAGGGTCTGTATAATGGCCCGCTCAACGGGTTCGGCCAAGCCATCTCTATGCTGCGTGTCCTCTTCAGTCGTTTTCTCAAAGTCGTGAAATGGTTTGTCATCGGCAGTATTTTGCTGGTGCTGCTGTTTCGTGTAGTACCGCCGCCGTTCACTGCGCTGATGATCGAACGCAAGATCGAATCCTGGGTCGACGGCGAGCCCATCGACCTGCAACGCACCTGGGTGCCGTGGGATGAGATCTCCGACGACCTGAAAGTGGCGGTCATGGCCGGCGAAGACCAGCGCTTCCCCCAGCACTGGGGCTTTGATTTCGGCGCGATCCAGGCCGCCCTGCTGCATAACGAGCGCGGCGGCTCGATTCGCGGCGCCAGCACGCTGAGCCAGCAGGTGTCGAAAAACCTTTTCTTATGGGCCGGCCGCAGTTATTTGCGCAAGGGCCTGGAAGCCTGGTTTACCGGACTGATCGAAATCCTGTGGCCCAAGCAGCGGATTCTTGAGGTGTACCTCAATAGCGTGGAATGGGATGAAGGGGTGTTTGGCGCAGAAGCGGCGGCTCGGCACCACTTTGGGGTGAGTGCCAAGGGGCTTTCGCGGCAGCAGGCCAGCTATCTGGCGGCGGTGCTGCCTAACCCGCGGGTGTGGAGTGCCAGCCACCCGACGGCATATGTGGCGCGGCGGGCGGCGTGGATTCGTCAGCAGATGGGGCAGTTGGGCGGTACAGGCTATTTGAATGAGCTGAACAAAACACGTCAGGCGCCGTGGTCAAACTGACACCACACAAAACCAAATGTGGGAGTAAGCCCGCTCTCACATTTTTGTGACCGCGCTATATTTGAGGTTGTCGACTGCAAACAAAAATGCCCCGATCTTTCGATCGGGGCATTTTTTTGGCCATTCGCTGCGTGTTAGGCGGCGATCGACAGTTTCAGCTTGTTCATCGCGCTTTTCTCAAGCTGACGAATCCGCTCGGCCGACACGTTGTACTTCTGGGCCAGGTCATGCAGCGTGGCTTTTTCTTCTGCCAGCCAGCGCTGGTAGAGAATGTCACGACTGCGGTCGTCCAGCACTTCCAGCGCTTCGTGCAGGTTGTGGTTGGAGTTGTCGCTCCAGTCGGCATCTTCCAGTTGACGCGCCGGATCGTACCGGTGGTCTTCCAGATAGTTGGCCGGCGATTGGAAAGCACTGTCGTCGTCCGCTTCGGCGGCCGGGTCGAAGGCCATGTCATGGCCGGTCAGGCGACTTTCCATCTCGCGCACTTCCCGCGGCTCCACGCCGAGGCTTTCCGCCACACGGTGGACTTCCTCGTTGTTCAGCCACGCCAGGCGTTTTTTCTGGCTGCGCAGGTTGAAGAACAGCTTGCGCTGGGCCTTGGTGGTCGCGACTTTCACAATGCGCCAGTTGCGCAGGATGAACTCGTGAATCTCCGCCTTGATCCAGTGCACGGCGAACGACACCAGACGCACGCCCATTTCCGGGTTGAAGCGCTTTACAGCCTTCATCAGGCCGACGTTGCCTTCCTGGATCAGGTCAGCCTGGGCCAGGCCGTAGCCGCTATAGCTACGGGCGATATGTACGACAAAACGCAGGTGGGCGAGCACCATCTGCCGAGCCGCCCCCAAATCCTGCTCATAATAGAGACTCTCGGCCAGTTCACGCTCCTGCTCGGGCGTCAGCAAAGGAATGCTGTTGACCGTGTGCACATAGGCTTCCAGGTTCGCGCCTGGGACCAGAGCATAAGCAGGTTGCAAAGAAGTGGTCATACGAAAAAACCTCCGACTCACATAACTCGTGCAGTTCAGCACTGCGAAAATTGACCGGAAACCGTAGGACAAGTTCCCTATAAACGCTGAAAGGTCAATACAAGCAAAAAGACACTATTTCGGCGCCAACTCCCTGAGATGGCGTGCGACTGCGATCCATGCACCGATATAACCCAACAACACCGCGCCAAGCAAGAGTGATAGACCATCGGCAGCGGGTACGCCAGCCAAGGCAAAATCACTGCCATACAAACCGGCCAGGCCGATTACCGCGTCGTTCAGCCAATCCAGGCCAAACGCCAATACGCCCCAGGACAGAATCCCGGCACCGAAGCCATAAAGCGCGCCCATGTACAGAAAAGGACGACGCACATAGCTGTCTGTGCCGCCGACCAGTTTAATCACTTCTATCTCGGTGCGGCGGTTTTCAATATGAAGACGAATGGTATTGCCTATCACCAAAAGTAATGCAGAAACCAGCAACACCGTCAGGCCGAAGACAAACCGGTCGCCCAGCTTGAGAATCGCCGCCAGACGCTCGACCCAGACTAAATCAAGCTGCGCTTGTTGTACCTTGGGCAGTTCAGCCAGTTTTTGTCTTAATGCTTCAAGGGCGGTCTTGTCGACCTCATTCGGCGTGACCAGTACTACGCCCGGCAGCGGGTTCTGCGGCAGCTCCTTGAGCGCCTCGCCCAGGCCCGATTGCTGCTGGAATTCTTCCAGGGCCTGTTCACGACTGATGTACTCGGCATCCGCCACGCCTGGGATGTTCTTGATCTGCTCGCGCAGGGCCTCGCCTTCATTGGCGCTGGCGTCCAGTTGCAGGTACAGGGAAATCTGCGCCGCGCGCTGCCAGGAACCGCCGAGGCGCTCGACATTATTAAGCAGCAATGACAAACCCATCGGCAGGCTCAAGGCCACGGCCATCACCAGGCAGGTAAAGAAGCTGCCAATCGGCTGCTTGCCCAGGCGGCGCAGGCTGTCCACCAGGCTGGCGCGATGGCTTTCGATCCAGGCGTGCAGCAGGGTGCTGAAGTCCGGACCGTCGTCTTCGTCGCGTTTCTTTTTCTGCGGCTGCGGGTCGGCCGGTTTCGGCGCCACGCGCTCGGAGACTTTAGGGCTACGTGTGGCACTCATACGCCAGCCTCCCCATCACCAATCAGGCGACCGCGTTGCAAGGTCAGCATGCGATGGCGCATGCGCGCGATCAATGCCAGGTCGTGGCTGGCAATCAGCACGCTGGTGCCCAGGCGATTGATGTCTTCAAAAACCCCCATGATTTCTGCAGCCAGGCGCGGATCGAGGTTACCGGTCGGTTCATCCGCCAGCAGCAAGGCCGGGCGATGAACGATGGCGCGGGCAATGCCGACACGCTGTTGCTGGCCTGTGGACAGGTCGCCGGGGTACAGGTCGGTCTTGTCCGACAGCGCCACACGCTCCAGGGCCGAATCCACACGCTTGACGATCTCGGCCTTGGACAGCCCGAGAATCTGCAATGGCAGGGCGATGTTGTTGAACACCGTGCGATCGAACAGCAACTGGTGGTTCTGGAACACGACGCCGATCTGCCGGCGCAGAAATGGAATCTGCGCATTACTGATAGTGGCCAGATCCTGGCCCGCCAGCAGCAACTTGCCGGTGGTGGGACGCTCCATGGCCAGCAGTAGGCGCAGCAAGGTACTTTTGCCGGCGCCGGAATGCCCGGTGACAAACAAGAACTCGCCACGGCGTACCCGGAAACTCAGCTCATGCAAGCCCACATGCCCATTGGCATAGCGCTTACCGACCTGTTCGAATCGAATCATGAACGCTCCCGCTCGGCAAACAGTGCCTGGACAAAGGGTTCGGCTTCAAACGTGCGCAGGTCATCAATACCTTCGCCGACACCGATATAACGAATCGGCAGCCCGAATTGTTTGGCCAGGGCGAAAATCACCCCACCCTTGGCCGTGCCATCGAGCTTAGTCAACGCCAGGCCAGTCAGTTGCACCGTCTGGTTGAATTGCTTGGCCTGGCTGATCGCGTTCTGCCCGGTGCCGGCATCCAGCACCAACAACACCTCGTGCGGCGCATCGGCGTCGAGCTTGCCGATGACCCGGCGCACTTTCTTCAATTCTTCCATCAGGTTGTCTTTGGTGTGCAGGCGACCGGCGGTATCGGCAATCAGTACGTCGATGTTACGGGCCTTGGCGGCCTGCACGGCATCGAAGATCACCGAGGCGGAATCGGCGCCGGTGTGCTGGGCGATGACCGGGATCTTGTTGCGCTCGCCCCATACCCGCAATTGCTCCACGGCAGCGGCGCGGAAGGTGTCACCGGCGGCGAGCATGACTTTCTTGCCTTCCAGTTGCAGCTTCTTCGCCAACTTGCCGATAGTGGTGGTCTTGCCGGCGCCGTTGACGCCTACGACCAGGATCACGAACGGCTTGTTCTCGGTGATGACCAGCGGTGCTTCCACCGGCTTGAGCATGGCGGCCAACTCGGCCTGCAATGACTTATAAAGTGCATCGGCATCAGTGAGCTGCTTGCGCGCAACCTTCTGGGTCAAGCTTTGGATAATGACGGCGGTGGCTTCGACGCCCACGTCAGCGGTCAGCAGACGGGTCTCGATATCTTCGAGCAGTTCGTCATCAATGATCTTCTTGCCCAGGAACAGGCTGGCCATGCCTTCGCCGATGCTGGCGCTGGTCTTGCTCAGGCCTTGCTTGAGGCGGGCGAAGAAGCCGGTCTTGCTGGTTTCGGCAGGCGCTTCGACAGGTGCAGGTACCAAGGCAGCCTCGATGACTGCGGGTGCAGCGATCACCACCGGAGCGGGCTCGACTACCAGCGGGGCCGGTTCAGCAACGACGGGTAGCGGCTCGACAGGCTCGACAGGCTCGGCAATGGCAGGAATCGGCGGCGCCACATGCTCGGCCTGTACATCCTCGACCAACGCCACAGGCTCTTCAGCCACCGGCAATGTCGGCCATGGCTTGTGCTCTGGCTCTGGCTCTGGCGCAGCTTCCACCACCGGCTGCAAAACCGGCTCGGCGATAGGCAACACGACCGGCGCCGGCGCCTCGACGACGGGCTCGGCCACCCGCTCAATCACCGGCTCACTTTGCAGGAGCGGCTGCGGAGCAGGCTCAGGTTGGACTTGCGGCTGTTCGACGACGGTTTCCTGCGGCTTTTTGCGCAGCCATCCAAACAGGCCTTTTTTCTCGCCAGCCGCAGCTGGGTTCTTCTTGTCGTCGTTGGAACCAAACATGGAGGACGGCTATCTCAAGGTAGCGACGCGCCAAGGTGGCGCCCCGGTAAATAATATTCAATGCGCAACAGACTGTTTTTTAGCCAGCTTGTTCATGCGCAGTATTTTGTGAGGCGTGAATACAGCCTCAACAAATCGATTCAATATAGGACTGAAGCGACAAAATCGGCGAAAAGCGGATGAAAACCGGGGAAACCCACCGATAACTCCATCTTTACGACGACTGGATCCGAAACGATATGACCGCCGCAGTGGCCGTCGCTAATACGGATCAGTATCCTAGCACCTCCTCGCCCGCCGACGCTAAGACCAAGCGGGCAGCCCAACAGGTTTAAAAACGAATGAATGCTCTAGCCCGCCGCGCCGCAGGCCTGCTGCTCAGCACAGTTTGTCTGCCCCTTTCAGCCTTGGCTGCCGATCCTCAACCCACCCACGAATTCACTCTGGACAACGGCCTCAAGGTCGTCGTGCGCGAAGACCATCGCGCCCCGGTGGTGGTATCGCAGGTCTGGTACAAGGTCGGCTCCAGCTACGAAACCCCAGGCCAGACCGGCTTGTCCCACGCCCTGGAACACATGATGTTCAAGGGCAGCTCCAAGACCGGCCCCGGCGAAGCCTCGTTGATCCTGCGCGACCTGGGTGCCGAGGAAAACGCCTTCACCAGCGATGACTACACGGCCTACTACCAAGTACTGGCCCGTGACCGCCTGGGCGTCGCCCTGGAGCTGGAGGCTGATCGCATGGCCACCCTGCGCCTGCCGGCCGACGAGTTCAGCCGCGAGATCGAAGTGATCAAGGAAGAGCGCCGCCTGCGCACCGATGACAACCCGATGTCCAAGGCCTTCGAGCGCTTCAAGGCGATGGCCTATCCGGCCAGTGGCTACCACACGCCGACCATCGGCTGGATGGCTGACCTGGACCGCATGAAGGTCGAGGAACTGCGCCACTGGTACCAATCCTGGTACGTGCCGAACAACGCCACCCTGGTGGTGGTCGGCGACGTGACTCCGGACGAGGTGAAAACCCTGGCCCAGCGTTACTTCGGCCCGATCCCCAAGCGTGACGTGCCACCGGCGAAAAAACCGCTGGAGCTGGCCGAGCCGGGCGAACGCCTGCTGACCCTGCACGTGCAGACTCAATTGCCGAGCGTCATCCTGGGCTTCAACGTCCCGGGCCTGGCCACCGCCGAAGACAAGCGCTCGGTCAATGCCCTGCGCCTGATCTCGGCCCTGCTCGATGGCGGCTACAGCGCGCGCATCCCAAGCCAGTTGGAACGCGGTGAAGAACTGGTGTCCGGGGCTTCGACCAACTACGACGCCTACACCCGTGGCGACAGCCTGTTCACCCTGAGCGCCACGCCCAACCAGCAGAAGAAGAAAACCGTCGCCCAGGCCGAAGCCGGGCTCTGGCGCCTGCTGGACGAACTCAAGGCCAAGCCACCGACTGCCGAGGAGCTGGAGCGTATCCGCGCCCAGGTCATTGCCGGCGTGGTCTACGAGCGCGACTCCATCACCAGCCAGGCCACGGCCATCGGCTCCCTGGAAACCGTCGGCCTGTCGTGGAAACTCATGGATACCGAACTTGCCGAATTGCAGAGCGTGACGCCCGAGGACATCCAGAAGGCCGCACGCACGTATTTCACCCGCGAACGCCTGAGTGTCGCCCATGTCCTGCCAGAGGAGACCACTCATGAGTAATCGCAAAAACAACCGCCTGGTGCTGCCCGGCCTGATCGTCGTGACCCTGGTGGCAGCGGTCGCGGTGTATATCGGTCGCCCGGACGACTCCGTGGCCAGCCCGGCGCTGGAACAGGCCAAGTCCAGCAAGACCCTGCAATCGCTGGCAGAACTGGACGGCAAGAACCCGACCAACCGCAAGCTCAACGTGCAGACCTGGAACACCGCCGAAGGCGCCAAGGTGTTGTTCGTCGAGGCCCACGAACTGCCGATGTTCGACATGCGCATCCTGTTCGCCGCTGGCAGCAGCCAGGACGGCAACACCCCAGGCCTGGCCCTGCTGACCAACGCCATGCTCAACGAAGGCGTGCCGGGCAAGGATGTGGGGCAGATTGCCGCCGGTTTTGAAGGCCTGGGTGCTGACTTCAGCAACGGTGCCTACCGCGACATGGCGCTGGTCTCGCTGCGCAGCCTCAGTGCCGCCGACAAGCGCGACGCCGCCCTCACGCTGTTTGACCAGGTGATCGGCCAGCCGACCTTCCCTGCCGACTCCCTGGCACGGATCAAGAACCAGTTGCTGGCCGGCTTCGAGTACCAGAAGCAGAACCCGGGCAAGTTGGCGAGCATCGAGCTGTTCAAGCGCCTGTACGGCGATCATCCCTATGCGCACCCGAGCGAAGGCACGCCTGCGAGCGTTCCGGCGATTACCCAGGCGCAGCTGCAAGCATTCCACGCCAAGGCCTACGCCGCTGGCAACGCGGTGATCGCGATGGTCGGCGACCTGTCCCGCGCCGACGCCGAGGCCATGGCGGCCAAGGTGTCCGCATCCCTGCCCAAGGGCCCGGCGCTGGCGAAGATCGCCGAACCGACCGAGCCCAAGGCTGGCCTGGGGCATATCGAGTTTCCATCCAAGCAGACGCATCTGTTGTTCGCACAACTGGGCATCAACCGTGCCGACCCGGACTACGCGGCCTTGTCCCTGGGCAACCAGATCCTGGGTGGCGGTGGTTTTGGCACCCGCCTGATGAGCGAAGTGCGTGAGAAGCGCGGCCTGACTTACGGCGTGTATTCGGGCTTCTCGCCGATGCAGGTACGTGGCCCGTTCATGATCAACCTGCAGACCCGCGCCGAAATGAGCGGCGGCACCTTGCGCCTGGTGGAGCAAGTGCTGGCCGACTACCTCAAGACCGGGCCGACGCAAAAAGAACTGGATGACGCCAAGCGCGAGCTGGCCGGCAGCTTCCCGCTGTCTACCGCGAGCAACGCCGATATCGTCGGGCAACTGGGCGCCATGGGTTTCTACAACCTGCCGCTCAATTACCTGGAAGACTTCATGCAGCAATCCCAGGCCCTGACCGTCGATCAGGTCAAGGCCGCCATGAACAAACACTTGAGTAGCGATAAAATGGTGATTGTGACCGCAGGTCCAACCACCGCGCAAAAGCCACTACCGCCCCCCACTGATAAACCTGCCGAGCAACCGCTCGGGGTTCCGGAGCATTAATGGCCAGTCCATCGCGCCCTAAAAAACCTGTCCATAACGTTCACAACGGTGTGGGCCAACTGCGCATCATTGGCGGCCAATGGCGCAGCCGCAAGCTGAGTTTCCCCGATGTGGTGGGCCTGCGTCCTACACCGGATCGGGTCCGTGAGACCTTGTTCAACTGGCTCGCGCCGTACATCGAAGGGGCCAAGGTGCTTGACCCGTTCGCCGGCAGCGGGGCGTTGTTCCTGGAGTCCCTGTCCCGTGGCGCGGCCCTGGGCCAGGCCCTGGACGCAAGCAACGTGGCAGTGTCCAGCCTGCGCGAACACCTGGGCACCCTGCGCTGCACCACCGGTCATGTACAGACCGCCGATGCCCTGCGCTATCTGGAAACCCAGCCGGCCAGTGCATTCGACGTAGTGTTCCTCGACCCACCGTTCAACCAGAACCTGTTGCCGACGGTCTGCGCGCTGCTGGAAGAGCGCCAATGGTTGGCCGATGACGCCTGGGTCTACACCGAAAGTGAAGCTGCGCCTTCGACCCTTGGCCTGCCGGGCAACTGGCGCCTGCACCGCGAGCAGAAATCCGGGCGGGTGTATTACGCGCTGTGGCAACGTACGGCGTAGGAGCGAGCGTGTCTGCGGGCGGCGTTCCGACGAAGGCCGCCAACGATAACGCAGCGCATCTGATAGAGGTGCGTCGCTTGTTGGTTCTTCGCGAGCAAGCTCGCTCCTACAATGATCGGTGTGTATGACGCCTTCATCCAACCGCTTCAGCCCCGCCTTCGGCCTTGGCAACCCCCATCTGCAAACGCTGTGGGGCCCGCTCTGGCGCGCTACCAACCACCTCGATCGCCAGCGCGAACGCCTGTGGCTGGAGGATGGCGACTTTCTCGACCTCGACTGGCATGGCCCGCATGATCCCCATGCGCCGCTGGTGCTGGTGCTGCACGGGCTGACCGGTTCGTCGAATTCGCCCTACGTCGCAGGCCTGCAAAAAGCCCTGGCCGGCCAGGGCTGGGCCAGCGTTGCGCTGAATTGGCGCGGCTGCTCCGGCGAACCCAATCGGCTGGCCCGCAGTTACCATTCCGGTGCCAGCGAAGACCTGGCGGCCACCATCGCGCACCTGCGGGCCAAGCGGCCGTTGGCGCCGCTGTATGCCGTGGGCTATTCCCTGGGCGGCAATGTACTGCTCAAGCACTTGGGCGAAACCGGCGACAGCTCTGGCCTGCAAGGGGCGGCGGCGGTATCGGTGCCGTTTCGCCTGGACCAGTGCGCCGACCGCATCGGCCTGGGCTTTTCACGGGTCTATCAGAAGCATTTCATGCGCGAGATGCTCGGCTATATCCGGGCCAAGCAACGCCAATTCCAGCAGGACGGACGCGAAGACGCGCTCAAGACCCTGGCCGACCTGGGCTCGCTGGAGAAGATGCGTACGTTCTGGGACTTTGACGGGCGCGTCACCGCGCCGCTGCATGGCTACCTGAGCGCCGAGGACTATTACCGGCGCGCGTCGAGTCGCTACTTTCTAGGCGCGATTCGCACACCGACGCTGATCATCCAGGCGGCGGACGATCCTTTTGTGTTTGCCCACAGCCTGCCCCAGGCCAGCGAGCTGTCGGACTGCACCGAGTTTGAACTACAGGCCAAGGGCGGGCATGTGGGGTTTGTCGACGGTTCGCTGAAACAGCCTGGCTACTACCTGGAGCGGCGGATCCCGCAATGGCTGCTGTCGCAACTCGGTCAATAATGTAGGAGCTGGCTTGCCAGCTCCTACATTGGATTGGGTTTACAGGCCCGGCAACTCAGTCGCCGGTTGCGATTTGTCGCTGCGGATCATTGATCCACTCACTCCACGACCCCGCATACAGCTTACCCAACGGATAACCCGCCAGGCTCAGGGCAAACAGGTTGTGGCACGCCGTCACACCCGAGCCGCAATACGCCACCAACTCATCCGGCGAACGGTCTTGCAGCTTCTGGGCAAACCGCTGCTTGAGCTGCTCCACCGGCAAGAAACGCCCATCACTGCCCAGGTTCTCGTTGAACGCCGCACATTGCGCCCCGGGAATGTGCCCGGCAATCGGATCAATCGGCTCCACCTCGCCGCGAAAACGCGGCAAGGCGCGGGCATCGATCAGGGTCAGGCCTGGCTGGCCCAGGCGTTTTTGCAGGTGTTCGGCATCCAGCAACAGGTGGTTGTCCGGGCTGCCGACGAAGGTTCCAGGCTCGATCTTCGGGGCATCCAGGCTCAAGGGGAAACCTGCGTTGTGCCAAGCCTTCAGCCCGCCATCAAGGATCGACACGCCGTCGCGCTTGCCCAACCACGCCAGCAGCCACCAGGCACGGGCGGCATACGCGCCTGGGCCGTCGTCATACAGCACGATCTCGCTGTCGGCATGGATGCCCCAGGCCTGCAACTGCCGGATCAGTGCCTGGGGCGCCGGCAGTGGATGGCGCCCGGTCACGCCCTTGGTCACCGGCCCGCTGAGGTGGCGTTCCAAGTCAGCATACTGCGCACCTTCGATATGCCCTTCGGCATAGCTGCAACGCCCGTAGTCCGGGTCTTCCAGGGCAAAACGGCAATCGAGGATGACTAAGCCTGCATGCTTCTGGCGTTCGGCCAGTTGTGGCGGGCTGATCAGTTGCGCGAGCGGCATGACGGACTCCTGGAAATACGTTTAGGAAAGGGCTTACTTCACTTCTTCCAGTGCCTGATTCAACGGCACGTAAAACTCCTTGAACAACCCGTCCACGGCCTCTTTAGCCTGCGGCGTGATAAACCCAGCCTCCAGCACCAGCACCTGATACACCCCGCGCTTGATCGCCTCGGCACTCAGGTGCGTGGAGTTTTCATTGGTGGTACACAAAAAACGTACCCAGGAGGTCAGGATGATCCAGGCATTGAGGGTCAGGGCTTCGGTCTGCACCGGGTCCATATTCAGGATTCCGGCCTCGACAAACCCCCGGTAAATCGCGCCGCCCTGAATCAGGCAGCGCTGGGAGAAACGCCGGTAGCCCGTAGCCAGTTCCGGGTCGCTCTCCAGCAAATGCTCAAGGTCACGATGTAAAAAGCGATAGCGCCACATACCGGCCAGCACCGCCTGCAGATAGAAGCGCTTGTCTTCGACCACCATTGCACGCCCCTGTGGCGGGCGCAGGAAGCTGTCCACCAAGGCTTCGTACTCGCGAAACAGCACCGCGATAATCGCCTGCTTGTTCGGGAAGTGGTAGTACAGGTTGCCCGGGGATATTTCCATGTGGGCGGCAATGTGATTGGTGCTGATGCTGCGCTCGCCCTGCTGGTTGAACAGCTCCAGGCTGGTTTGCACAATGCGTTCGCTGGTTTTTACTCGTGGTGCCATGGGGTATCGGCTTCTTGAATCCTGATGCAAACATCTTACGGTCTATCCTTGCCAGGATAAAACTGCATGTTGCTGCGAAGGCATTTGACAAAATAGAGCAATGACTCTAAAAACGCAGTTATACCAATAACAATCAGGAACTGCGCCATGCCTGCCAACGTTGCCTACCTGCAAGATTCCCAGGCGCTGGACCAACTCCAGGACCTGTTTGACGCCCAACGGCGCGCCTACGCAGGTAACCCGATGCCGCCGGCGGCGCAGCGCCAGCAGTGGCTCAAGGCCTTGCGTGACCTGCTCAGCGACGAGCGCCAGGCGCTGATCGAGGCCATCAGCAGTGACTTCAGCCATCGCAGCGCCGATGAAACCCTGTTCGCCGAACTGATGCCCAGCCTGCACGGCATTCACTACGCCAGCAAACACCTCAAGGGATGGATGAAACCGTCGCGCCGCGCTGTAGGTATAGCCTTCCAGCCGGCGTCTGCCAAAGTTATCTATCAACCGCTGGGGGTCATCGGGGTGATCGTGCCCTGGAACTATCCGTTGTATCTGGCCATCGGCCCGTTGGTCGGTGCGTTGGCGGCGGGCAACCGGGTGATGCTCAAGCTCAGCGAATCCACCCCGGCCACCGGTCAGTTGCTCAAGACCCTGCTGGCGAAAATCTTCCCCGAAGACCTGGTATGCGTGGTGCTCGGCGAAGCGGAAGTGGGCATGGCGTTTTCCAAACTGCCTTTCGATCACCTGCTGTTCACTGGCGCTACCAGCATCGGCAAGCATGTGATGCGCGCCGCCGCCGAGCACCTGACCCCGGTCACCCTGGAACTGGGCGGCAAATCCCCGGCCATTGTCTCGGCGGATGTACCGCTCAAGGACGCCGCCGAACGAATCGCGTTCGGCAAGGCGCTGAATGCCGGGCAAACCTGTGTGGCGCCGGACTACGTGCTGGTTCCAGAGGACCGGGTAGAGGGCTTCGTCGAAGCCTACACCCAGGCGGTACATGGGTTTTATCCGACACTGACCGATAACCCGGACTACACCGCCATCATCAACGAGCGACAACTCGCCCGGCTCAATGCCTACGTCAAGGACGCCACCGACAAGGGCGCGACCCTGGTGCCGCTCTACGACCAGGGCCAGGCCCGGCGCATGGCCCATAGCCTGCTGCTGAATGTCAGCGATGAGATGACCGTGATGCAGGACGAGATTTTCGGCCCGGTGCTGCCCATCGTGCCCTATCGCGGGATCGACCAGGCCTTTGCCTACATCAACCAACGCCCTCGCCCACTGGCGCTGTATTACTTCGGCTACAACAAGGCCGAGCAGAATCGCGTACTCCACGAAACCCATTCCGGCGGCGTGTGCTTGAACGACACCCTGCTGCATGTGGCTCAGGACGATATGCCATTTGGCGGCATCGGCCCGTCGGGCATGGGCCACTACCATGGCCATGAAGGCTTCCTCACCTTCAGCAAGGCCAAGGGCGTACTGATCAAGCAGCGCCTGAACGCGGCGAAGCTGATTTACCCGCCGTATGGCAAAGCCATCCAGAAACTGATCCAGAAGCTGTTCGTGCGCTAAAACCGTTATCACCGGGACAACAATAAAAATGAACCCTAGCCTGACTGAATCACCCGCGCTGTCGCGGCGCGGCGTCTTGAAAATCGGCCTGTGCGCCAGCGCTTTCCTGGCGACCGCCGGCCTTGGCGCCAGCCTCAGCGGCTGCTCCAGCAGCACCCCCGCCAGCGGCTTTGCCATGTTGCACAACAGCGACCTGCCGTTTCTGCGCGCGGTAATCCCGGTGTTGCTGGAAGGGGCGGCCAGCGCTGAGGTCGTGACCGCAGGGATTGAAGACACGCTGAAAAAACTCGATTACAGCCTGCAACACCTGTCGCCGGAGATGTTCAAGCTGACCCAGCAGTTGTTCGATGTGCTGGGCATGGCGGTCACCCGTGGCCCGCTCACCGGCGTCTGGGGCAGTTGGGAAAACGCCAGCAGCGAGCAGATTCGCAACTTCCTGCATCGCTGGGAAAACAGCTTCCTCAACCTGCTGCGCATGGGCCACGGCTCGCTGCTCAAGCTGGTGATCATGGCCTGGTATTTCCGGCCTGAGTCCTGGGCCCATTGCGGGTACCCCGGGCCGCCGAAGATCTAGCCTTGATCACCCAAGCCGGCTCCTACAAGTCATGACGCCTGATAAAAATAAGAGAACAAGCTGATGCCCGTACCTGATGTGTTCCGCGATGGCATGGCCCGCGGCTGGAAAACCCACAATGGCGCCGCCCTTGACCAGGACCTGACCCTGGAGGCCGATGTCGCAATCATCGGCAGCGGCGCGGGCGGTGGCACCACCGCCGAAATCCTCAGCGCAGCGGGCTACAAGGTGCTGCTGATCGAAGAAGGCCCGCTCAAGACCAGCAGCGACTTCAAGCTGCTGGAAGACGAGGCCTACGCCAGCCTGTATCAGGAAGGCATCGGGCGCATGAGCAAGGACGGCGCCATCACCATCCTGCAGGGCCGCGCGGTGGGTGGCACCACGCTGATCAACTGGACGTCGAGTTTTCGCACACCCGACCCGACGTTGTCCCACTGGGCCAGCGAGTACGCGGTCGCGGGTCACAGCAGCGCCGAGATGGCGCCGTGGTTTGAAAAGATGGAGCAACGCCTGGGCATCGCACCCTGGGCCCTGCCACCCAACCCCAACAATGATGTGATCCGCAAAGGCTGCGAAAAGCTCGGCTACAGCTGGCACGTGATCCCACGCAACGTGCGCGGCTGCTTCAACCTGGGCTATTGCGGCATGGGCTGCCCGGTCAACGCCAAGCAATCGATGCTGGTGACCACCATTCCCTCGACCCTGGAGCAAGGCGGCGAGCTGCTGTACCTGGCCCGCGCCGAGCGCCTGAAATTCAGCGGCGACACCATCACCAGCCTCGAATGCGTGGCCATGGACGCACGCTGCGTAGCGCCTACCGGCCGCAAGATCACGGTCAAGGCCAAGCATTACGTGCTGGCCGGCGGCGGTATCAACAGCCCGGCGCTGCTGATGCGCTCCGACGCGCCCGACCCGCATGCACGCCTGGGTAAGCGCACCTTCCTGCATCTGGTGAATTTTTCCGCAGGGCTGTTCGACGAGGTGATCAACCCGTTCTATGGCGCGCCACAGTCGATTTACTCCGACCACTTCCAATGGCAGGACGGCACCACCGGTAAAATGTCCTACAAGCTTGAAGCGCCGCCCTTGCACCCGGCCCTGGCCAGTACATTGTTCGGTGGTTATGGCACGCAGAACGCTCTGGACATGAGTCAGTTGCCCAAGACCCATGCGATGCTCGCGTTGCTGCGGGACGGGTTCCACCCTGATAGCCAGGGCGGCAGCGTCGGCCTGCGGGGCGATGGCACGCCGGTACTCGACTATGAGGTCTCGCCCTATGCCTGGGATGGCCTGCGCCGGGCCTTCCACAGCATGGCCGAAATCCAGTTTGCCGCCGGTGCCAAGTCGGTCAAGCCGCTGCACCATGACGCACGGTACGTCAGCACACTGGCCGAAGCCCGCAGCCTGATTGACGGCCTGAACCTGGAACTGCACCGCACTTGCCTGGGCAGCGCCCACGTGATGGGCGGTTGCGCCATGGGTGAAGAGGCGAAAAACGCCGTGACCGACAGCCTCGGAAGGCATCACCAGTTGCGTAACCTGTCGATCCACGATGGTTCATTGTTCCCCACCAGCATCGGCGCCAACCCACAACTGTCGGTGTATGGCCTGACCGCACAACTGGCGACGGCACTGGCCGAACGCCTGAAAACAGCATGAAAAACCGATGATGGCCCCCCGTAGGAGCGAGCTTGCTCGCGAAGAACCCATAGGCACCGCGGGCTATCTGATAGCGCTGCGTTATCGTTGACGTTCTTCGCGAGCAAGCTCGCTCCTACAGGGGGTTCATAGGGGTATTCGCGGTGTCTATAGTGCTTTCTTCTGAATAAGTTGACTTGGCCGACCGGGATGGCTGCGATACCATCCGGTTCCCCAACGGACTCCGCCAGGACGACGCGATGAACCGAGTGTTGTACCCAGGTACCTTCGACCCGATTACCAAAGGCCATGGCGATCTGGTCGAACGCGCCTCGCGCTTGTTCGACCATGTGATCATCGCGGTCGCTGCCAGCCCCAAGAAAAACCCGCTGTTTCCCCTGGAACAGCGCGTGGAACTGGCGCGCGAGGTCACCAAGCACCTGCCGAACGTTGAAGTAGTGGGCTTTTCGACACTGCTGGCGCACTTCGCCAAGGAACAGAACGCCAATGTGTTCCTGCGCGGCCTGCGCGCAGTGTCGGACTTCGAATACGAATTCCAGCTGGCCAATATGAACCGCCAACTGGCACCGGACGTCGAGAGCCTGTTTCTCACACCGTCGGAGCGTTATTCGTTCATTTCCTCGACATTGGTCCGGGAAATTGCGGCATTGGGCGGTGATATCACCAAGTTTGTGCACCCTGCGGTCGCCGACGCCCTGACCCTACGCTTCAAGAAGTAAGACCGCTTGATCGGCGCCTGCTCGCACTGCGGGCGCCAATGCGGCACAATTGCGCGCATTAGTTTTCAGATGCCTTGGCTCAAGTGCCCTGGCAGGAGTTTCCATGTCCCTGATCATCACCGACGATTGCATCAACTGCGACGTCTGCGAACCCGAGTGCCCGAACGCTGCCATTTCCCAGGGTGAAGAGATCTACGTGATCGACCCCAACCTGTGCACCCAGTGTGTCGGCCACTATGACGAGCCCCAGTGCCAGCAAGTGTGCCCGGTCGATTGCATTCCGCTGGATGAAGCCCGTCCGGAAACAGAAGAGCAGTTGATGGAGAAGTACCGCTTGATTACCGGCAAGGCCTGAAACCTTGTGGTGGCTGGGCGGGCCTTATCGCAGGCAAGCCAGCTCCCATTTGAAGGTATTCACACATCAAAATGTGGGAGCGGGCTTGCCCGCGATGACGGCAACCGCCCTCACACAAAGTCAGCTCTGGCATTTTGGGCAAAACACACTCGCCCGCTGCCCCAGCATCACATTACGCAACTCACTCGCGCAGACCTTGCACGCCTCGCCCCCGCGCCCGTAGACAAACAACTCCTGCTGGAAATACCCCGGCTGCCCGTCGCCGCCAATAAAATCACGCAAGGTTGTACCGCCACGCTCGATGGCAGCCGCAAGAATGCGTTTGATCTCAATCGCCAGCTTCAAATATCGCCCACGAGAAATGCCCTTGGCCTCCCGGCGCGGGTCGATCCCGGCGGCAAACAACGCCTCGGTCGCGTAGATATTGCCCACGCCCACCACCACCGCGTTGTCCATGATGAACGGCTTGACCGCCATGGAGCGCCCACGGGACAGCTGGAACAGGCGCTCGCCATCAAACAGGTCAGTCAACGGCTCTGGCCCCAGGCGCAGCAGCAGTGCGTGGTTATGCGGGTCCTGACTCCAGAGCATCGCGCCAAAGCGCCGTGGGTCGGTGTAGCGCAGGGCCAGGCCTGACTCCAGTTCGATGTCCACATGTTCATGCTTGGCCGCCGGCAGGCCGACTTCCACCAGGCGCAGGTTGCCCGACATGCCCAAGTGGCTGATCAAGGTGCCGACTTCGGCATTGATCAGCAGATACTTGGCGCGACGCTCCACCAGCACGATGCGCTGCCCGGACAGGCGCACGTCCAGGTCCTCGGGAATCGGCCAACGCAGGCGGCGCTCACGCACGATCACCCGGCTGACCCGCTGGCCTTCCAGGTGCGGCGCGATCCCGCGCCGGGTGGTTTCGACTTCTGGCAGCTCAGGCATATTCGTCTCGCGATAGAAAGGTTAGTGCGCGCCCAATTCGCGGATCGACAACTTCAGGTTCTCGAAGTCGTAATCCGACAGGCCCACGTAATCCAGCACCAGATGGCCGATGCTCTCCCATTCATGGTCCACCGTCTGGTTGCCCAGAACCCGATAGGACGCGCAGATATGCTCGGCCATCTTCAGGATCGCCAGCAGGTTTTTCAGTGGGCTGTTGCGCGCCGACTCATCGCTGAAAATCGCCAGGGCATTGTGGTGGTTGGCGATGGCGTTGGTCACATGCTCCGGCAGGCGCCAGGACTTGGCGGTGTAGTAGCCCACCACCGCATGGTTGGTGTGGAACGCGCGGTTCTCGGTATCGACCACCCGGCAGTCGGGGCCCGCTTTGGCGTAGGACTCTTCCAGCACGTTCATATAGTCCGGGAAGCGCTTGAGCATCAGCGGCACGCCACAATCGTGGAACAGGCCCAGGGCGTAGGCTTCATCCACCGCCTGGGAGCCGGTGCGCTTGGCCAGGGTCAGGCAGGTCATTGCCACATCCTGGGCGGTGTCCCAGAACCGGTTGAGGGTGACGATGGTGTCGTCACTCATCTCGCCCTTGATCGACTGGGCATTGATCAGGTTGACGATGGAACGGCTGCCCAGCAGGTTGACCGCCCGCTGGATCGAGGCAATCTTGTTGCTCAGGCCGTAATACGGCGAATTGACGATTTTCAGCAACGAACCGGACAGGCCGGGGTCCTGGGAGATCAACCGAGCGATCACTTCCAGGTCCGGATCGGGCATGTATTGCTCCATCTGCAAATCCACCATGATTTGCGGTTGAGGCGGCACGCTGATGCCTTGCAGGGCCTGTTGGATCTGTTCGGCGGAAAGCTCTTGGGACATAAGTACACACTCTGGGCTAGGCGGCGATTCTAACCTCTATCTCGGTCTTTTGTGGGAGCTGGCTTGCCTGCGATAGCATCAACGCCGTACGTCAGATACACCGCGCCGTCTGCATCGCAGGCAAGCCAGCTCCCACATGAACGGATGCGCAAAGGGTATACTCCCGCTCTTTTTTCCGGAGCGACGTCATGTCCCTGCCAAGCCTGCGTCTCAAAGCCAACGCCGATCGCCGTTTGCGCAACGGCCACCTGTGGGTCTACAGCAACGAAATCGACGTGGCCGCCACCCCACTCCACGGCTTCCAGGCAGGCGACCAGGCTATTCTGGAAGCGGCTGGCGGCAAGACCCTGGGCATCGTGGCCATGAGCCCGAACAACCTGATCTGCGCGCGCCTGCTGTCGCGCGACATCAAGCTGCCTTTGGACAAGTCGCTGCTGGTACATCGCCTGAACGTCGCCCTGTCCCTGCGCGACCGCCTGTTCGACAAGCCGTTCTACCGCCTGGTCTACGGCGATTCCGACCTGTTGCCAGGCCTGGTAGTTGACCGTTTCGGCGACATCCTGGTGGTGCAGATTGCTTCTGCGACCATGGAAGCCCATAAGGACGACGTGATCGCCGCCCTGACCCAGGTGCTCAAGCCGAGCGGCATCCTGTTCAAGAACGACTCCGCCGCGCGCGACGCCGAAGGCCTCAACCGCTACGTCGAAACCGTATTCGGCCTGGTGCCGGAGTGGGTCGCTCTCGAAGAAAACGGCGTGAAGTTCGAAGCCCCGGTGATCCAGGGCCAGAAGACCGGCTGGTTCTACGACCACCGCATGAACCGCGCACGCCTGGCCCCGTATGCCAAAGGCAAACGCGTTCTGGACCTGTACAGCTACATCGGCGGTTGGGGCGTGCAAGCTGCAACGTTCGGCGCCAGTGAAGTGTTCTGCGTCGACGCCTCGGCCTTCGCCCTCGACGGCGTCGAGCGCAACGCCGCGCTGAACGGCGTCGCGGAGAAGATGACCTGCATCGAAGGCGACGTCTTTGAAGCGTTGAAAGAACTGAAAGCCAGCGAAGAACGCTTCGACGTGATCGTCGCCGACCCACCGGCCTTCATCAAACGCAAAAAAGACATGAAGAACGGAGAAGGCGCCTACCGCCGCCTCAACGAGCAAGCCATGCGCCTGCTCAGCAAGGACGGCATCCTCGTCAGCGCCTCGTGCTCCATGCACCTGCCGGAAGACGACCTGCAAAACATCCTGCTGACCAGCGCCCGCCACCTGGACCGCAATATCCAGATGCTGGAGCGTGGCGGCCAGGGCCCGGACCACCCGGTGCACCCCGCGATTGTCGAGACGCGCTACATCAAGAGCATCACCTGCCGGTTGTTGCCCAATAGCTAAGGCTTCACCCACCCCTGTAGGAGCGAGCTTGCTCGCGAAGAACGCCAACGATAACGCAGTGCTACCGGGTAACCTGCGTCGCCTATGCGTTTTTCGCGAGCAAGCTCGCTCCTACAGTGGGCCGGGGCATATTCGGAATCACTGTTTAAACACCCATAGACGCTGGCGCCTCCTACCTTTTCTCTTCTAACCACAGAAGAGGACGAAGGAATGTCCACCTCACAAAATGCGCATCGACTGCGTGCAGGGCGCTATTCAGAGCCTGGAAGAATCTATCTGCTCACCGCCGTGACTCACCAGCGGCAGGCAGTCTTCAAGGACTGGCGTATCGGCCGCCTACTTGCCAGCGAGTTCAGAAGGGCACAGGAAGACGGCGAGGCAACTTCGCTGGCCTGGGTAGTCATGCCTGACCATTTCCATTGGCTGATCGAATTGCATAACGGCGATTTGCCTAGGCTGATGCAAATCACCAAATCGCGAAGTGCCCGCGCCATCAATCAGACGAGACGCTCCTTCGGGACGATCTGGCAAAAAGGTTACTTCGACCGAGCGCTACGCTGGGAAGAGGACTTGAAGGTTGTGGCCCGCTACATGATTGCCAATCCTTTGCGAGCCGGTCTGGTCGAGCATATCGGCCAATACCCGCTGTGGGATGCCATCTGGCTTTGAAACACCCCCTGTAGGAGCGAGCTTGCTCGCGAAGAACGCCAACGATAACGCAGCGCCCCCAGGCAACCTGCGTCGCCGATGGGTTTTTCGCGAGCAAGCTCGCTCCTACAGGAAGACGGTGTAGAATCGACCCTATTCATCGCCAGTCATCCCCCGGCGGGTTTATGAGCTCAAGGCCAATGCGCACGGCGATCCCGTCACGTTTGCGGCAACTTCCGGACACCAGTGCCATTTTTCGGGTGTTCCAGACGTCAATAGAAGCTCACTCCCCTTTTGATTCCTGATTAGCCGCCCGGAGTGCTCCATGCCAGATTACCGCTCGAAAACATCCACCCACGGCCGCAACATGGCCGGCGCGCGCGCACTGTGGCGTGCCACGGGGATGAAGGATGACGACTTCAAGAAGCCGATCATCGCGATTGCCAACTCGTTTACCCAGTTCGTACCGGGCCACGTCCACCTCAAGGACCTGGGCCAACTGGTCGCCCGCGAGATCGAACGTGCTGGCGGCGTGGCCAAGGAATTCAACACCATTGCCGTGGACGACGGCATCGCCATGGGCCATGACGGCATGCTGTATTCCCTGCCGAGCCGCGAGATCATCGCCGACTCCGTGGAATACATGGTCAACGCCCACTGCGCCGACGCCATCGTGTGCATCTCCAACTGCGACAAGATCACCCCCGGCATGCTGATGGCCTCCCTGCGCCTGAACATCCCGGTGATCTTCGTCTCTGGCGGCCCGATGGAAGCCGGCAAGACCAAACTCGCCTCCCACGGCCTCGACCTGGTGGACGCCATGGTCATCGCCGCCGATTCCAGCGCTTCTGACGAGAAGGTCGCGGAATACGAGCGCAGCGCTTGCCCAACCTGCGGTTCGTGCTCCGGCATGTTCACCGCCAACTCGATGAACTGCCTGGTGGAAGCCCTGGGCCTGGCGTTGCCGGGCAACGGTTCTACACTGGCGACCCACAGCGACCGCGAGCAATTATTCCTGCAGGCCGGTCGCACCATCGTCGAGTTGTGCAAGCGTTACTACACCGAGAACGATGAGTCGGTATTGCCGCGCAATATCGCCAACTTCAAGGCGTTCGAAAACGCCATGACCCTGGATATCGCCATGGGCGGTTCCACCAACACCATCCTGCACTTGCTGGCCGCAGCGCAAGAAGCCGAGATCGATTTCGACCTGCGCGATATCGACCGCCTGTCCCGGCATGTACCCCAGCTGTGCAAAGTCGCGCCGAACATCCAGAAGTACCACATGGAAGACGTGCACCGTGCCGGCGGGATCTTCTCGATCTTAGGCTCCCTGGCCCGTGGCGGCCTGCTGCACACCGACCTGCCGACCGTGCACAGCAAGTCCCTGGCCGAGGGCATCGCCAAATGGGACATCACCCAGACTGACGACGAAGCCGTGCACACCTTCTTCAAGGCCGGCCCTGCCGGGATCCCGACCCAGACGGCGTTCAGCCAGTCGACCCGTTGGGAAACCCTGGATGACGACCGTGAAAACGGCTGCATCCGTAGCGTCGAGCATGCCTACTCGCAAGAAGGCGGCCTGGCCGTGCTGTACGGCAACATCGCCCTCGACGGCTGCGTGGTGAAAACCGCCGGCGTGGACGAGTCGATCCATGTGTTCGAAGGTCGCGCCAAGATCTACGAAAGCCAGGACAGCTCGGTACGCGGCATCCTCGCCGACGAAGTGAAAGAAGGCGACATCGTGATCATCCGCTACGAAGGCCCGAAAGGCGGCCCGGGTATGCAGGAAATGCTCTACCCGACGTCGTACCTCAAGTCCAAGGGCCTGGGCAAAGCCTGTGCGCTGCTGACCGACGGTCGCTTCTCCGGCGGTACTTCGGGCCTGTCCATCGGCCACGCTTCGCCAGAAGCCGCTGCCGGCGGCGCGATTGGCCTGGTGCAAGATGGCGACAAGGTGCTGATCGACATTCCAAACCGTTCGATCAACCTGTTGGTCAGCGATGAAGAACTGGCCGCACGCCGGGTCGAGCAGGACAAGAAGGGCTGGAAGCCGGTGGAGAAGCGTCCGCGCAAAGTCACCACCGCGCTGAAGGCTTACGCGCTGCTGGCCACCAGTGCCGACAAGGGTGCGGTACGTAACAAGGCCATGCTCGACGGTCTGTAAGTCCCGCCCATAAAAATGCCCCGCCAGGTGCGGGGCATTTTTTTGCCTGCCTGAATCGCCAAGCCACAGGAGATCAAATGTGGGAGCTGGCTTGCCTGCGATGCGGACACCACGGCGTACCTGATACACCGCGTCGATGCCATCGCTGGCAAGCCAGCTCCTACAGGGTTATTGGATCTCGTCGGGCTTGACGATCACCCAGTTCTTGTCCGCCGTCACCGGCAAGCCTTCCTTGGCCTGGGCCGCAGCGTGTTTGGCGATCATGCCGTTCATTTGCGTCATGTACTTGTCCTTGCGGTTGATCCACAAGTGAATGCCGCCCTTGGCCACGTCCACATCGTGAAACAGCATGTAGCCGTCGCTGGTAGGGGTGTCGCCGCCAACCAGTACCGGCTTTTTCCATTCATCGATGTAGGTGAGGATCGCCGCGTGCTTGCCGGCCATCCAGGTCGCCGGGGTCCACAGGTACGGGGTCAGTTCCAGGCCGAGGTTGGCCTTTTCGTCATACTTGCCGGCCGTGACTTGCTTGCGTGCGGTGGTCAGCTCGCCAGTCTTGCGGTCCTTGAGCAGCAGGCTGACGCCAATCACGTTCTGCGGCTTCACGTTGTAGCCGTACTTGGGATCGGACGCGACCATGCGCACCAGCTCTTCAGAGGCCGCCGTCATCACGTACACGTCGATGCCGTTTTCCATCAGCTTGTTGTACAGCTCGGTCTGGCCGGTGAAGATTTTCGGTGGCTGCACCTCCATGTTCTTCACCACATCGCCTTCGAAGTAGGTGACCGGTACCGGCTTGCCGGAGGCCATCAGCTCATCGACGTAGCCCTTGAGCTCCTTGAGGGTGAAGCCAGCGAACACCTGGGCGACCCACGGATAGCAGACCATGTCGTCCACTTCACACAGGCGATAGTAGTAACTGAACAGACTTTCCTTATGATCGGCGGTGTCTTTGAACGGCATAAGCTTGAGCGACGGGTCGAGACTGTCACGAGTGATCAGGCCCTTGTTCTCCATGTACGGCAGCAGCGATTCTTCGAGGTCGAAGCGGTAGCTGGTGTTGTCCATGTCGAACACCGCGTAGTTACCCTTGTTGGCGTTGGCGGCGATCATCTCATTCAGTTGCTTGGCGGCGGGTGCGGGCCAGTGTTTCAACTCGGTGGCGGCCATGACCTGGCTGGCAAGCCCCAGGCATAGCGCGGCGGCAAACAGTCTCGGCGCGAGCTTCATGTGCGTTTTCTCCCTGAGTGAAAGGCATAAACGCTAACAAATCTGTATGACAACGCCCGCTACACGCACGACCGACGGCGTCCTGATCCCGCCACCCACGTACACAGGAACGTCAACGCCTTATTCCAAAAACGACAGTCGCCATTCCATAACGGTATTAAATCAATATATTTCAAGCTGTTAGGATTTCCGGTTCGCAGTCGCACGCTCATGCGATTGGCAGTCCTTTACCTGGAGCTTCAATGAATCTGCCGCTGATTCTCAACCTGCTGGTGTTCCTCGCATTATTGCTGGGCCTGGCCCAAACCCGCCGTACTCACTGGAGCCTGGCCAAGAAGGTGTTGTTCGCCCTGGTCCTGGGCGTTGCCTTCGGCGTGGCCCTGCACACGATCTACGGCGCTGGCCACCCGGTACTCAAGGCCTCGATCGGCTGGTTCGACCTGGTCGGCAATGGTTATGTGCAACTGTTGCAGATGATCGTGATCCCGCTGGTGTTCGCCTCGATCCTCAGCGCCGTGGCCCGCCTGCACAACGCCGCGTCCCTGGGCAAGATCAGCTTCCTGACCATCGGCACGCTGCTGTTCACCACCGCCATTGCGGCGCTGATCGGTATCGGCCTGACCAACCTGTTCGGCCTTACCGCCGAAGGCCTGGTGGCCGGCACCCAGGAACTGGCGCGCCTGCAAGTGATCCAGAGTGACTACGCGGGCAAGGTCGCCGACCTGAACATCCCGCAGTTGCTGCTGTCGTTCATCCCGCAGAACCCGTTTGCCGACCTGGCCCGGGCCAAGCCGACATCGATTATCAGTGTGGTGATCTTCGCCGCGTTCCTGGGCGTTGCCGCGTTGCAACTGCTCAAGGATGACGTGGAAAAAGGCCAGAAAGTGCTGAACGCCATCGATACCCTGCAAGCCTGGGTGATGCGCCTGGTGCGCCTGGTCATGAAGCTGACCCCCTACGGCGTGCTGGCGTTGATGACCAAAGTGGTCGCCAGCTCCAACCTGCAAGACATCATCAAGCTCGGCAGCTTCGTGCTGGTGTCCTACCTGGCGCTAGGGCTGATGTTTGTAGTCCACGGCCTGCTGCTGTCGCTGGCCGGGATCAACCCGCTGCGCTTCTTCCGCAAGGTGTGGCCGGTGCTGACCTTCGCGTTTACCAGTCGCTCCAGCGCAGCAAGCATCCCATTGAGCATCGAAGCGCAAACCCGTCGCCTGGGCATCCCGCAGTCCATCGCCAGCTTTGCTGCTTCGTTTGGCGCGACGATTGGCCAGAACGGTTGCGCCGGTCTGTATCCGGCGATGTTGGCGGTGATGGTGGCGCCGACCGTGGGCATCAACCCGCTCGACCCATTGTGGATCGCAACATTGGTGGCGATTGTGACCTTGAGCTCGGCCGGTGTGGCAGGCGTGGGCGGCGGTGCGACGTTTGCCGCGCTGATCGTGCTGCCAGCGATGGGCTTGCCGGTGGCGTTGGTGGCGTTGCTGATTTCCGTAGAGCCGCTGATCGACATGGGCCGTACGGCGTTGAACGTCAATGGCTCGATGACGGCGGGGGCGATTACCAGCCAGATCATGCAGCAGACGGATAAAGAATTGCTCAATGCCGATGAGCATCCGGAACTAGCACAGGCATAACTCTGTAAGAGCGAGCTTGCTCGCGAAGACTGTTAACGATGACGCGGGCATACTGAATGGCCGCGTCGCTCTCAGGTTCTTCGCGAGCAAGCTCGCTCCTACAGTTAGGCTTTTTCCCAGACTTCGAAGTTGTACGCCGGCTTGTCGCCTTCTGCCGGATTCTGCACATTCGACACCAACTTCCACTGGTTCAAGTCAAACGCCGGAAACCACGCATCCCCCTCCGGGCTCAACGCAACCCGCGTCAGATACAGGCGATCCGCCTGCTCCAGCCCTTGCGCATACAATTGCGCGCCGCCGATCAGCATCAGCTCATCCACGCCCTGCTCCAACGCCCAGGCCTCGGCCCGCGCAACGGCTGCATCCAGTGAAGGAAAAACTTCCGCACCTTCGAGCATCAGATCGGTCTGACGACTGACCACAATGTTCAAGCGGCCCGGCAACGGTCGCCCCAGGGAATCCCAGGTCTTGCGCCCCATGATGATCGGCTTGCCCAGGGTGGTGGCCTTGAAATATTTGAAATCCCCCGGCAAATGCCAGGGCATGCTGTTGTCGACGCCGATCACGCGGTTTTCACCGAGGGCTGCGATCAGGCTTAAAGGGAGAGTTTTTTTCATGACGACGAGAATACCAGAGGCGCGGGCCAGGGGTTATGCTCCAGGCTCACTGACACAACAGGACGGCGCGTGACTGCACTGAACCCCCTGCAAAAACTCTGGCTGACGGAAACCGTGCGCCTGCGTGAAGAACACGCAGGCGCCCTGGAGGACCAGGAAGCCAATCGCCTGGCCCGCAGTAGCGGCGGCGACCTGCCGACACGCATTCAAAACCGTGCCCTATGGCTGGCCGAGCGCGACGGCCTGAGCGCCGCCCTGCACCATTGGCTGCAAGGTGCGCGCCTGGCGCTGATCGTGCTGATGGTGCTGGCCGTCGTCAGCGGCGCCGGCCTGGCCTTCGCCGCACTGGGCAACGGCCTGACCCCGGTCAATGTGTTCTGGGCCCTGGGCAGCCTGCTGGGCTTGAACCTGATCCTGCTGCTGAGCTGGGCCCTGGGCCTGCTGTTTGCCGGCGACCATAGCGCCAGCCTCGGCCGCCTGTGGTTGTGGCTCAGCGAAAAACTCGCCCGCGATGCCAAGGCCGCGCAACTGGCGCCGGCGTTGTTGTTGCTGCTGCAACGCCACAAGCTCAACCGTTGGGCGGTCGGCGTGCTGGTCAATGGCCTGTGGCTGCTGGCGCTGTGCAGCGCGCTGGTGATCCTGCTGACCTTGATGGCCACCCGGCGCTACGGCTTTGTCTGGGAAACCACCATTCTCGGCGCCGACACCTTTGTCAGCGTGACCCAGGCCCTGGGCAGCCTGCCCGCCCTGCTCGGTTTCAGCGTGCCAACGGTGGAAATGATCCGCGCCAGCGGCGACTCTGCACTCAATATCGAAAGCGCCCGCCAGGCCTGGGCTGCCTGGCTGGTGGGCGTATTGCTGGTCTACGGCCTGCTGCCCCGGCTGGTCCTCGCTCTCCTCTGCCTATGGCGCTGGCAACGCGGGCGTGCCGCCTTGCGCCTGGACCTCAACCTGCCCGGCTACAGCGCGTTGCGTGAAGCCTTGATGCCCAGCAGTGAACGCCTCGGTGTGAACGATGCGGCTCCAGAACAGTTGCACCCAGTCAGCGGCGGGGCCAGCGAGTTGCAAAGCGATGGCGCCCTGCTGGTGGCCATCGAACTCGACGACCAGCACCCGTGGCCACCCAAACTGCCGGCCACGGTCAAGAACGCCGGAATCCTCGACAGCCGCGAGTCGCGCAACAAATTGTTGGAACAATTGACCCGCTTCCCGCCCGCCCGCCTGGTGATCGCCTGTGACCCACGCCGCTCGCCGGATCGCGGCAGCCTGGCGTTGATCGGCGAACTGGCCCGCTGCGCCAGCGCCACCCGTGTCTGGCTGCTGCAAGCACCACCGGGCCAGGCACTGGATGCCGAGCGCCTCGGTGATTGGCACACGGCCTTGCAGCAACTGGGTTTGCCCTTCGCTGATTGCGCACCGCTTACCTGGCTGGAGACTGGTCATGACTAAACCCCTGAAACTGGCGGTGGTCGGCCACACCAACGTCGGCAAGACCTCGCTGCTACGCACCCTGACCCGTGACGTGGGCTTTGGCGAAGTGTCCCACCGCCCCAGTACCACCCGGCATGTCGAGGGCGCGCGCTTGTCGGTCGACGGTGAAGCTTTGCTGGAACTGTACGACACGCCGGGCCTGGAAGATGCCATCGCCCTGCTCGATTACCTCGAACGCCTCGACCGACCGGGCGAGCGTCTCGACGGCCCGGCCCGCCTCGCCCGCTTCCTGGAAGGCAGCGAAGCCCGCCAACGCTTCGAGCAGGAAGCCAAGGTGCTGCGTCAACTGCTCGCGTCCGATGCCGGCCTGTATGTGATCGACGCCCGGGAACCGGTACTGGCCAAATACCGCGACGAGCTGCAAGTGCTGGCCAGTTGCGGCAAGCCACTGCTGCCGGTGCTCAACTTTGTCAGCAGCAGCGACCACCGCGAGCCGGACTGGCGCGAAGCCCTGGCCCGCCTGGGCCTGCATGCGCTGGTGCGGTTTGACAGTGTGGCGCCCCCCGAAGATGGCGAGCGACGGCTGTATGAAAGCCTGGCCCTGTTGCTGGAAAGCTCACGCCCACAGCTGGAACGGCTGATCCTTGATCAAGAGGCTCAACGCCAGGCGCGCCAGCAAAGCGCTGCCCGCCTGATCGCCGAGCTGCTGATCGACTGCGCCGCGTGCCGGCGCAGTGTGGTCACCGAGGATGAACAACAAGCCATCGGCGATCTGCGCAAAGCCGTGCGCCAGCGCGAACAACGTTGCGTCGAAGCCCTGCTCAAGTTGTTCGGTTTCCGCCCGCAAGACGCTGCGGCCAGCGACCTGCCGCTGCTGGACGGGCGTTGGGGCGATGATTTGTTCAACCCCGAAACCCTCAAGCAACTAGGGGTGCGGGTCGGCGGAGGGATTGCAGCAGGAGCCGCGGCCGGCGCCGGTGTGGACTTGCTGGTCGGCGGCCTGACCCTGGGCGCCGCCGCCCTGGCCGGGGCGATTGCCGGCGGCGCGCTGCAAACCGCGCGCAGCTACGGCAGCCGTCTGCTGGGCAAGATCAAGGGCCAGCGCGAGCTGACCGTGGATGACAGCGTGTTGCGCCTGCTGGCCCTGCGCCAACGGCAGTTGCTCAAGGCCCTGAACCTGCGTGGGCATGCGGCGATGCACAGCATCAAGGTCGATACCCCGCAGGACAAGACCTGGCGTGAAGGCAAGCTGCCCGACGCCCTGCACAAGGCGCGCGCCCATCCGCAATGGTCGTCGCTCAACCCTCACCCAAGGTTGAGCCAGGCCGAGCGCCAGGAACAGATCGAAGCCCTGGCCCAGCGCCTGGACGAGGCTTAAGCCGCCAGCAGTTGCCGGGCCTTGGCCTTCAGCACCTCAAGGTCCAGCACCGGCACGTGCATGTCCTTGGCCTGTTCATCCCAGTGGCGCATGCGCAGGCTCACCGCGCACAGCGGATCCTGCTCGAACGCTCGGGCCTCATCGGCCGTCATCACCCCGCCCTGGTAACCCAGGGTACGGCGGCTGGCCTCGCTCAAACGGTCGTAATAGTCCGGCTGGCTGAAGGTCAGGTAGCGCTTGGCCTGTACGTGATATTCCACCAATTTTGCCAGGCGCTCACTGAAGCCGGCGCGCCGCAGATAGTCGGCGCCCAGGCGTTCATGGCTGACTACGCCGTAGCCGCCCATGTTCTCGCCACCCTGGCCGCAGATATGCCCGATATCGTGGAAGAACGCCGCCAGCACCACTTCGTCGTCGAAGCCCTCGGCCATGGCCAATTGCGCGGCCTGGGACATATGCTCGATCTGCGACACCGGCTCGCCAATGTAGTCGGCTGCGCCATGCCGTTCGTACAAGGCAAAGACTTGCGCGATAACGTGTTCAGCTTGCATCACACTTCCCCCCACAGCTCAGTGATATTGCGCTCGGCCATCGCCGGCCCCACGCTCATGCCTACGCCCGTATGCATCAAGGCCACGCTCACGCCATCTGCAGCGCGCAGGAACGAAAACGGCCCCGGCCCACGGGAACCATAGACGCCCTGCCAGCGTTCCACGACCTGAATCTGGCAACCCAGGGTCTGTTCTGCCAGCTCGATCATCCAGTTGTCCACCTGTTCGGCATTGAACGGTGACGGATCGCTGCCGTAATGGTGGGAGTCGCCGATGATCAACTCGCCATACGGTGTCGGGCTGATCAGCAGGTGGATGCCGTGTTCATGCAGGTGCGGCACATCCCGCAGGATCTGCGCCTGCACTGGCGCCGCTTCCGGCAAGTCGGCAAAAGCGCCGTAGTGCACGCAACTCAGGCCTGTCAGCAACGCATGTTGCAGGTTCAGGTCGACCTTGGGCCGGGCACGGAGCATTTGCAGGTGGCAGATCTGCGGGTTGAGTTCGGCGATCTGCTCGGCCAACAGGGTCTGGTAGTCGTGGCCGGAGCAGACAATGATCTGCTCGCCGCGAAAACTCCCGGCGGTGCTGTGCAGTTGGCCGGGTTCGATATCACGCACCAGGGTGGAGAAGTGGAATTCCACCTTGAGTTCGCGGCACAGGTAGTTGATCAGCGCAGGGAGTGCTTCGCGTGAATACAGCTGCTGATCGTCCAGGCCGTGCAAGGCTGCGCGATGATGGCGAAACTGGCCGCCATACAGATCATTCATCGCAGCGCCTTGCAGCAGGTTGACGCGGTAACCGTATTCCTCGGCGCGACCGGCGCAAAACGCTTCCAGCAAGTGTTCTTCAGCTTCGGTGCGGGCAAACAGGTAGGAGCCATTGCGCTTGAGTTGCAGGTTCGCCAGTTGTGCCCATTGCCCCCAGATATCACGGCTTTGCCGGGCCAGGTCGAGCATCGGGCCTGGTGGTTGGCCGGTGACCAGCGCCTGGCCGAAGTTACGCACCGAGGCGCCCAGGGGCGTGGCCGTGCGTTCGAAGACCTTGACCTTGAGGCCGCGCTTGGCGGCGGCGTAAGCGTGGGACAGGCCGAGGATGCCGGCGCCGATGATCAGTAGGTCAGTGTGGTGTGTCATGGTGTTCGCCCCCTGTAGGAGCGAGCTTGCTCGCGAAAAACCTGAGGGCGCAGCGTGCATTCTGACTGCCCGCGTTATCGTTCACGTTCTTCGCGAGCAAGCTCGCTCCTACAGTGTTAGCAACGGTTGAAGTTATTGTTTTTCCGACTTGCCGTCATAGCGCTTGCGCCACTCAGTCAGGATGTTATCGCGGTTTTTCGAGGCCCAGGCAAAGTCGTTCTTGATCAGCCGTTGCTCGTAGTCCGCCGGCAGCTCGGTCTGCGGCTTGGCAATACCCGGCTGGGCCAGGACCGCGAAGTTTTCCTTGTACAGCTCCATCGCAGCAGGGCTTGCAGAGAAGTCGGCGAGTTTCTGCGCCGCTTCCTGATGCGCGGTTCCTTTGATCACGGCGGTGGCTTCAATGTCCCAGCCCAGGCCTTCCTTGGGCAAAACGATATCCAGCGGCGCGCCCTGGCGCTTCAACTGCACCGCTGGGTATTCAAAGGAAATCCCGATCGGGAACTCACCGGAGGCCGCCAACTTGCACGGCTTGGAGCCGGAGTGCACGTACTGGCCGATGTTCTGGTGCAGATCATCCATGTACTGCCAGCCCTGCTTCTCGCCGAAGGTCTGCAACCAGGCGCTGACGTCGAGGAAACCGGTGCCGGACGATGCCGGGTTCGGCATGACGATCTTGCCCTTGTACTCGGGCTTGGTCAGGTCCTGCCAACTGATCGGCTTGCTCAGGCCCTGCTTTTCGGCTTCGACGGTGTTGAAGCAGATAGTCGCGGCCCACACGTCCATGCCGACCCAGGCCGGCGGGTTGGCGGCGTCGCGGTAGTTCTTGCCGATCTTGTCCAGATCCTTGGGTGCGTAGCTTTGCAGCATGCCCTGCTGATCGAGAATCGCCAGGCTGGACGCCGCCAGGCCCCATACCGCGTCAGCTTGCGGGCGGGCTTTTTCCGCCAGCAGCTTGGCAGTGATGATCCCGGTGGAGTCCCGCACCCACTTGATCTCGACGTCCGGGTTGGCCGCTTCGAAGGCTTTTTTGTAGGTCTTCAACTGCTCGGCTTCGAGGGCCGTGTACACGGTCAACTCGGTTTTTGCGGCAAAGGCATTCAGGCTGAACGCGGTGAGCACAGCAGCGGCGAGGGCCAGGGGCTTGAACATGGTGCGTTTCCTTGTGTGGGGCAGAGTTATTGACCGGGCGCGGTTTGGCGCCAGGCCTGGGAGCGGCGCAACAAGCCGCGTGAGGCCCACGCCAGCAGCAGCGAGACGCCGGCTGAAGTGAACAGAATCAAGGTCGACATGGCCGCCGCGCCGCCAACATTGCCGGCGTCGTCCATGTTCAACACGGCGACTGCGGCGAGGATGGTGTCGGGGCTGTAGAGAAAGATCGCCGCCGAGACGGTGGTCATCGCCGAGACAAACAGGTAGCGCAGGATGTCCAACAGCGCCGGCAGGCAGATCGGCACGGTGACCCGCAGATAGTGGCGGTACAACGGCGCCTTGAGCGACAGCGCAGCGGCTTCGAACTCGGCATCGAGTTGGCGCAGGGCAGTCGTGGCGGTCATTTGCGCAGTGGTCAAATAGTGAGCAATGGTGCATACCACCAACAGCGTCATGCTCCCGTAGAGCACATGCAGCGGGTTGCCATTGAGGTTGAAAAAGAACACATAGCCCAGGCCCAGCACCAAGCCCGGTACCGCCATCGGCACAAAACTGAGCATGCGCAGCGCCAGGTTGAGGCCTTTTTGCCCCTTGGTCTTTTCCATCAGGTAAGCGCCGGTGAAGATCAGCACACTGCCGATCAGTGCGGTGCAGATCGCCATGGTCAAACTGTTGCGATAGGCCAGCCAGCCGCCGCCGGCGGTGTCGTTGAACTGGTAGTGGTTGAGCGACAGCGACAGGTTGTACGGCCAGAACTTCACCAGCGACGAATACACCGCCATGCCGAATACCAGCAGCAACACCGCGCAGATCAGCAACACAATCGCCAGGTAGCAACCATCCCGCAGGCGCGACGGCGCCGGCTGGAACACTTGGGCGCGGCCACTCATGGAGTCGCCGTGGCGCCGGCGCAGCCAGGTATCCACCGCGAAACTGAGCAGCGCCGGCAGCAGCAACACCATGCCGATCAGGGCGCCGCGACCGAACTGCTGCTGGCCGACCACCGCCTTGTAGGCTTCCAGCGCCAGCACTTGATAGTCGCCGCCCACCACCACGGGCACGCCGAAGTCGGTAATGGTCAGGGTGAATACCAGGCAGAACGCGGCGAACACGGCCTGACGCGTCGCCGGCCAGGTGATGCTGCGAAACGCCCGGGCCGGGCTGGCGCCCATGCTCGACGCGGCATCGAACAGCCGCGCATCCGCCAGGGACAGCGCCGACAGCAGGATCATCAGCGCATGGGGAAAGGTGTAGATCACTTCACCGAGGACAATGCCCCAGAAGCCGTAGATGTTGTCTGACAGCAGGCCGCGCAACATGCCCTGGTTGCCGAACAGATACACCAGGGCGATGCCCGGCAACATCGAGGGCGCCATCAGCGGCAGCAATGACAGACCACGCCAGAGCGTCTTGCCGGGGATCAGCGTGCGTTGCAGCGCGTAGGCAAACAGATAGGCCAGCGGTACGACGATGGCCGCTACGCTGAGGGAAACCTTGAGGCTATTGCCCAGCAGCCAGTGGAAGTTGGCGCTGGTCAGCAGTTCGCGCGCCGCCACCAGCCCACCGCCCTGCCCGTCTTCAGCGCTGAAGCCGCGCCAGAAGATCGCCAGCAACGGCAACAACACGGCGATGCCCAACAGGCACAGCAGCAGCAACTTGCCGCCCACTACAAAGATGCGGTCGCCGATTTCGGCACGGGAAACCTGGCGAGCCACGCGGTCGGGTATCGGCAGGGTCATGTCAGCGGCCATCTCAGGCAAACACCTGCAGGCTGCGCGGTGGCAGCGCGACCCAGATATCCTGGGCGCCCAGGCGCGGCATGGCTTCCGGCGCCAGTTCGGCGAGCATGGGGTGACCGGGCAACTGGTCCAGCTCGAAACTCATGCGGCAACGGTTGCCGAGGAAGGTGATCTCGCGGACCTTGGCCGGGAACAGGTTTTCTTCATGCACCGGCGGGTTGACGCTGATCGCTTCCGGCCGACAGAACAGGCGGCCCGACGCGGCTTTACCGCAGTCATCGGCCAGGCGCACATTCATCCCACCGACCTGGGCGTGGCTGGCGCTGTTGCGGCTGAACGGCAGCCAGTTGCCCTGGCCGACAAACTCGGCCACGAACGGCGTGGCCGGACGGTCGTAAATCTCTTGAGGAGTGGCGTACTGCTCGACCTTGCCGTTGTTCATCACAGCGATGCGGTCGGCCATCAGCATGGTTTCGTCCTGGTTGTGGGTGACCATCAAGGTGGTGATGCCCAGGCGGCGTTGCAGTTGGCGCAGTTCGGTACACAGGTGCTCGCGCACCCGGGCGTCGAGGGCCGACATCGGTTCATCCAGCAGCAACAGCGACGGGGCCGGCGCCAGGGCGCGGGCCAGGGCGACCCGTTGCTGCTGGCCACCGGACAGTTGGCCGGGGTATTTCTTTTCGCTGCCGGTCAGGCCGACCAGTTCCAGCATCTGCGCCACGCGCTTGCGCACTTCATCGCGGCCGCTGCCGGTCAGACCATAGCCGATGTTGGCCTCGACGCTGAGGTTGGGAAACAGCGCGTAGGACTGGAACAGGATGCCGTAGTCCCGCGCCTGCGGTGCCAGTAGGGAAACATCGCGATCACCCAGGTACAACTCGCCGCTGTCCTGGCGTTCCAGGCCGGCGATGCAGCGCAGCAGAGTGGTCTTGCCACAGCCCGAGGGGCCGAGCAGGCACACCAGTTCACCGGCGTCGACATCCAGGGACACATGGTCCAGGGCGGTAAAGGCGCCAAAGCGCTTCTGGATACCACGCACCTTCATCGGCGCGCCGGGGTTGAGCTGGGCTGTGTTCATGGTGGCACCTCATCAAACTGATGAAGGCCATGCTAGGGAGCAAATGCGTCCCTGTTGTGGCAGGAAGGCAAAAGCGGGTGATAGTGGTATTGGTAGATTTGGGTAGGGTTGCGGAGTTGTGGTGACTGGCCTGGCGTTATCGCGGGCTTGCCTGCGATGGCGATTTCAAAGCCACCAACACCCTCAGAGTGGCGACATTTCCTGCGCCAACCCCAGAAACGCCGCCGGCAGCCGCGCACCTTTGCGCTCCTTGAGGCAATACAGGTACTCCGGAATCTGCGGCGCATTCTCGATGGTCAGCACCCGCAACTGTGGATCATGGGGCACTTCCTGGCGGGCAATGATGCTGATGCCGATATTGCGCAACACCGCCTCGCGGATCGACTCACGGCTGCCGATTTCCAGCAGCGGCCCATAACTCACGCCCGCGCCAGCGAGCATTTCTTCAGTCAGGCGCCGCGTGGTAGAGCCTGCCTCACGCATCAACAAGGTATGCCCGGCCAATGCACTGAGTGGCACATGCTCCAACACCGCCAACGGATGATTGCGATGCACCGCCAGCACCAGCGGGTCGGTACCCAGCACCCGGCGGATCAGGCGAGGATCTTCCAGCAGTTGCGATGAGGCCGCGACGTCCACCCGGTAGTCATCCAGGGCTTCAAGCACCTGCTGGGAGTTGCCGATTTCCACTGAGACTTCCACCTGCGGCAGCCGCTCGCGGAAGGTCTTGACCAGATCGAGGATGTAATAAGGCGCGGTGGCGGCAATTCTCAGGGTGCCCTGGACCTGGCCGCTGTTGCGCAGGAAAAACTCGATATCCGCTTCCTGCTGCAACAACGCCTTGACCATCGGTAACAGCCGCGCGCCCTCGTCGCTGACGGTGAGGCGGCGGCCACCGCGATAGAACAGCTCAACCGAGTACTGGCTTTCCAGATGGCGAATCTGGGTGGTCACCGTGGGCTGGCTCAGGCCGAGTTTTTTCGCCGCCTGGGTAATGCTGCCCAGGCGGGCGACCATGTAAAACGCCTTCAGCTCGGCACTCAGCACACCACCCTCTCATCGACTATTTGCGCAACAGGCGCAGACCATTGAAAACCACCAGCAGGCTCACGCCCATGTCGGCGAAAACTGCCATCCACATAGTGGCCATGCCCAGGAAGGTGACCGCAAGGAAGATCGCCTTGATCACCAGCGCCAGGGCGATGTTCTGCTTGAGGATACTCGACGTTTGTCGCGACAAGCGTATGAATGCCGGAATCTTGCGCAAATCGTCGTCCATCAGCGCCACGTCGGCGGTCTCGATGGCGGTGTCAGTGCCAGCGGCGGCCATGGCAAAGCCAATCTCGGCGCGGGCCAGGGCCGGGGCGTCGTTGATGCCATCGCCGACCATGCCGACCCGGTGGTTTTTGCCGTACAGATCCTCGATGGCCTTGAGCTTGTCGGTGGGCAGCAAATCGCCCTGGGCCTGGTCGATCCCCACCTGGGCGGCAATTGCCTGGGCGGTGTGGGTGTTGTCGCCAGTGAGCATCAGGGTCTTGATGCCCAACTCGTGCAACTGCTGGATGGCTTCGCGGCTGCTGTCCTTGACCGTGTCGGCCACGGCGAACAGCGCCATTGGGCCGGACTTGTCCAACAGCAACACCACGGACTTGCCTTGTTTCTCCAGGGCGAAGAGTTTTTCTTCAAGGGCTGGCGAGCACAGGCCCAGCTCTTCCACCAGGCGGTGGTTGCCCAGGTGATAGACCTCGCCGTTGATTTCGCCACGGACCCCGCGCCCGGCCAGGGCCTCGAAGTTATCCACAGCGAGCAGCGCCAGGTTTTTATCCACAGCCGCGTTGGCGATGGCCAGCGATACCGGGTGATCGGAGCGCCCGGCAAGGCTGGCGGCCAAGGCCGGGGCATTATCATTGGCGGACAGCGCCAGGTAGTCGGTCTGGACCGGCTTGCCATGGGTGATGGTGCCGGTCTTGTCCAGGGCCAGGTAGTCGAGCTTGTAGCCAGCCTCCAGGTACACACCGCCCTTGATCAGGATGCCTTTGCGCGCCGCCGCGGCCAGGCCGCTGACGATGGTCACCGGGGTGGAAATCACCAGGGCGCATGGGCAGGCAACCACCAGCAGCACCAGCGCACGGTAGATCCAGTCGAACCACACCCCGCCCATGAACAGCGGCGGAATAACAGCCACGCCCAAGGCAAACAGGAACACCGCCGGGGTGTAGATTTTCGAGAAGCTGTCGACAAAGCGCTGGGTCGGCGCCCGCGAGCCCTGGGCCTGCTCCACCGCATGGATGATGCGCGCCAGGGTGGAGTTGTTAGCGGCGGCGGTCACCCGGTATTCCAGGGAACCGGCTTGGTTGATGGTGCCGGCGAACACTTTGTCGCCCACGGTCTTTTCAATCGGCAGGCTTTCCCCGGTGATCGGTGCCTGGTCGATGGTGGATTGGCCCGCGGTGACTTCCCCGTCCAGGCCAATGCGCTCACCGGGGCGTACCCGCACGATGGCGCCCAGTTCAATGATTTTGACCTCCTGTTCGACCCAACTACCGTCAGCCAAGCGCACCGTGGCCCGCTCCGGTGTCATCTGCATCAAGCCGCTGATGGCATTACGTGCACGGTCCAGGGACTTGGCTTCGATCAACTCGGCCACGGTGAACAGGAACATCACCATGGCCGCTTCTGGCCACTGGCCGATCAGCACCGCACCGGTAACAGCGATGCTCATCAGCGCATTGATGTTCAGATTGAGGTTCTTCAGGGCAATCCAACCCTTTTTGTAGGTCGTGAGGCCGCCACTGAGGATCGACACCAGCGCCACCAGAGCCACCACCCAAGTCGGCGCGGCGTTGGTGAAATGGATCACCTCCGCTGCCAGCGCGCCGACACCGGACAGGGCCAGCGGCCACCAGGGCTTCTTGGCCGCAGGTTCGGCGGCAGGCGCACCCTCTTCGATCGGATCGGCCTGCATGCCCAAGGACTTGATGGCTTCAATGATCGGCGCGGTGCTCGGCAGGTCGTGGGTCACGCCGAGGATGCGGTTGATCAGGTTGAACTCCAGCTGCTGCACACCGGCCAGCTTGCCCAGTTTGTTCTGGATCAGCGTTTGCTCGGTGGGACAGTCCATGGCTTCGATGCGGAAGGTGCTCAGCCGCGCGTTGGCGCTAGGCGCTTCGGTCAACGTCACCAGGGATGGCGCAGCCGCGCCGGAACAGCAGGAGCCGCCATGATCGTGCTTTTGCACAGGCTGCAGTTTTTCGCCGTGATCATGATCGTGGTCGTGGTCATGCTTATGCGGGGTGTGAATGGAATCGCTCATTGTGTCGCGTCCGTGAAGGTGCCTGTTGCCAAGTAAAGACCCTGTAGCCACTATAGGGTCAAGCACCCTTTTGGAGATTGCTGCGATGAAGATCGGCGAACTGGCAAAACTGACCGACTGCCCGGTAGAAACCATCCGTTATTACGAGAAGGAAGGCCTGTTGCCGCCGCCTGCGCGCAGTGAGGGCAACTACCGCCTGTACACCCAGGCCCACACCGAGCGGCTGACCTTTATCCGCAACTGCCGCAGCCTGGACATGACCCTGGAAGAGATCCGCAGCCTGCTGGGCCTGCGCGACAGCCCCCAGGACCAGTGCGAAAGCGTCAATGCCCTGATCGACGAGCATATCCATCACGTCAAGGCGCGGATCGATGGGTTGTTGGCGTTGCAGACGCAACTGCTCGACCTGCGCCAGCGCTGTGGCGAAGGGCCGGAGATTGATCAGTGTGGGATTTTGCAGCGGCTGGAAGTCAGCGGGAGTGTGGCGACCAGTGAGGCGGAGCATTCACATGTCGGTAGAAGCCATGGCCATTAACTAATGTGAACGCCAACCAAATGTGGGAGCGGGCTTGCCCGCGATAGCGGTGGACCAGTCAATTAAGATGTCGACTGATACACCGCTATCGCGGGCAAGCCCGCTCCCACATTTTTTGACCGCGTTTAGATCAGACCGCCATCGGCGCCGTCATCGGCGCATGGTGCTCATAGCCTTCCAGCGAGAAGTCGCCCGGCTCGATCAACTCCAGCCACTCCGGCTGGTATACGCCAGTCTTGGCAAACTCCGGCACGCGGTCGCTGATCACCAGCTTGGGCGCAGCGAATGGCTCGCGCTTGAGCTGCTCGTTGAGCATGTCCAGATGGTTTTCGTAGACGTGGGCATCACCGATGAAATAGGTGAACCAGCGCGGCGTGTAGCCGGTCAGGCGGCCGATCAGGCTCAGCAGCGCAGCACCTTCGGTCAGGTTGAACGGCGTGCCCAGGCCCAGGTCGTTGGAGCGGATGTAGAGGGTCAGGGAAATCTCCCGGGTCTCGACATTCGGGTGGAACTGGTACAACAAGTGGCACGGCGGCAGGGCCATTTCATCGAGTTGGGCGCAGTTCCAGCCGTGGAACAGGATGCGGCGGCTGCCCGGGTCCTTGATGATGGTGTCGACACACTGGCGGATCTGGTCGATGGCCTTGTACAGCACCACGTAGGCCTGGCCGTCTTCCTCGCCTTCGGCGATCTGGCGATAGCCTTGGGCCAGGGTCTGCTCGATAGCGGCCTGGTTGCTCAGCGGGATCTGCTTGTACGCCGGCCACTTGCGCCATTGCACACCGTAGATTTCACCCAGGTCGTCATCGCCCTGGCGGAACGGGTTGGCCAGCCACTGTGCGTTTTCGTTGGCGTTCTGGTCCCACACCTTGCAGCCCAGGGCGCGAAACTCGGCAGCATTGTTCACCCCGCGCAAAAAGCCGCACATCTCGCCGATCGCCGACTTGAAGGCCATTTTGCGGGTGGTGATGGCCGGGAAACCTTCCTGCAGGTCAAAGCGCAACATCGCACCGGGGAAGCTGATGGTGTTCACGCCAGTGCGGTTGGCCTGCTTGGTGCCATTGTTGATGACGTGGGAAACCAGCTCTAGATATTGCTTCATGTCATTACCTGTATCGGTGAAGCCGAGGCCCATGAGCCTCGGCGTTCGAATTTATAGCGCGGTGTTCTTGATCGCCTGCGGGCGATTGTAAGCCCACCAGAGCATGCCCAGGCCTGCCAGAATCATCGGAATACTGAGAACCTGACCCATGGTCAGCCAACCGAACGCCAGGTAACCCAACTGCGCATCCGGCACCCGCACAAACTCGACGATGAAACGGAAGATCCCGTAGAACAGGGCAAACATCCCCGACACCGCCATGGTTGGCCGTGGTTTGCGCGAGAAGATGTAGAGGATCAGGAACAGCGCCACGCCCTCAAGGGCGAACTGATACAACTGCGACGGATGACGCGGCAATTGCGCCGGATCGCTGAACGGCGGGAACACCATGGCCCACGGCACGTCGGTCGGCTTGCCCCACAATTCGGCGTTGATAAAGTTACCGATACGCCCGGCACCCAGGCCAATCGGCACCATTGGCGCGACGAAGTCCATCAACTGGAAGAATGACTTGCCGTTGCGCCGGCCAAACCACCAGGCCGCGAGCATCACGCCGATAAAGCCGCCGTGGAACGCCATGCCGCCCTTCCACACCTCGAAAATCAGGGTCGGGTTGGCCAGGTACGCGCTGAGGTCGTAGAACAGCACATAGCCCAGGCGTCCGCCAACGATCACGCCCATGGACATCCAGAACACCATGTCGGAGAGCTTTTCCTTGGTCCAGGTCGGGTCGAAGCGGTTCAGGCGCCGGGAAGCCAGCAGCCAGGCACCGCCGATGCCGATCAGGTACATCAAGCCGTACCAGTGGATTTTCAGCGGACCGATGGCCAGGGCCACCGGGTCGATCTGCGGGTAAGGCAGCATTGCGACTCCTCGTTAAATCATTCGTTAGTGCGCACGGACCATGCCGGTGGGCGATTAAGCCTGCGTTACAGCAGTTCGATCAAATGAAGAAGTTCGCCCCCACGCCAAGCAGCCTGGCATGTTAACGGATGGGAGGCATCTGGCCCAACTTCGATACGATGGATAGCCGGCGGCTCTATGGGTAGAGTGGGCAAAAACACAGAGGTAATACCTTATGTGCCTGATTGTTTTCGCCTGGCGGCCGGGCCATGCCCAGCCGCTGATCGTCGCGGCCAACCGTGATGAGTTCTACGCCCGGCCCAGCCTGCCCCTGGCCCAGTGGCCGGATGCACCGCAGGTTTATGCCGGCCGCGACCAGGAAGCGGGCGGGACCTGGCTGGGGGTCGGCGCCGATGGACGGTTCGCCGCGCTGACCAATATCCGCAACCCGCACCAGCCACCGGCGCGCAAGTCCCGTGGCGAGCTGGTAGCGCGCTTTCTCAACGGGTCACTGCCAATTGACGACTATTTAGCCGATGTTAACGGCAGATCAATTGAATATGCCGGGTTCAACCTGTTAATCGGGACGCGGGACGCGTTGTGGCATTACAACGCCAATGAGTCGACGCCCACGCAACTGATGGCCGGGGTCTATGGGTTATCCAATGCCGGGCTGGATACGCCGTGGCCGAAACTGCTCAAGGCCAAGGCCGCGCTGGCCGAAGTGTTGGACGATCCGCAGCCTGAAGCCTTGCTGGGAATTTTGAGCGACCCGCAGACCGCCCCCTTTGCCGATCTGCCGGATACCGGGGTGGGGCTGGCGACGGAGAGCCTGTTGTCGAGTGTGTTTATCGCCAGCCCCAGTTATGGGACGCGAGCGAGTACCGCGCTGATTGTGCATGCCGATGGGACGCGGCGGATGGTGGAACGTAGCTTCGGGCCCCATGGTGGGCGACTCGGCGAGGTAGACATCAACCTGTAGGCGCGAGCTTGCTCGCGCCTACAGGGTTTTCGTCGCGGTCGGATTGATCATCCGCGCCAACCCCAGGCTTTTCAGGGCCAGTTGCAGCGAGCTGTGGATAACTTGCGGGTTGTCGATGGTCATCAACTCCGCCAGCAGTTCCTTGGCCTTGCTCAGGTTAATCTGGCGCAGCATCCACTTGACCTTCGGCAAGTTGGTGGCGTTCATCGACAGGCTGTCAAAGCCCATGGCCATCAACAGCACCGCCGCCGCCGGATCACCGGCCATTTCCCCGCAGATACTCACCGGCTTGCCTTCGGCATGGGCATCGCGCACTACATGTTGCAGGGCTTGCAACACCGCCGGGTGCAGGTAGTCGTAGAGGTCGGCCACCCGTGGGTTGTTGCGGTCCACGGCCAGCAGGTATTGGGTCAGGTCGTTGGAGCCCACCGACAGGAAGTCCACCTGCCGCGCCAGTTCCTTGGCCTGGTACACCGCTGCCGGGATTTCGATCATCACGCCAATTGGCGGCATCGGTACATCGGCACCTTCGTCGCGCACTTCGCCCCAGGCACGGTGGATCAGGTGCAGGGCTTCTTCCAGTTCGTGGGTGCCGGAGATCATCGGCAGGAGAATGCGCAGGTTGTTCAGGCCTTCGCTGGCCTTGAGCATGGCGCGGGTCTGGACGAGGAAGATTTCGGGGTGGTCGAGGGTAACGCGGATGCCGCGCCAACCAAGGAAGGGGTTGTCTTCCTTGATGGGGAAATAAGACAGTGACTTGTCGCCGCCGATGTCCAGGCTGCGCATCGTCACCGGTAGCGGATGGAAGGCGGACAGTTGCTCGCGATAAATCGCCAGTTGCTCCTTCTCGCTAGGGAAACGCTGGTTGATCATGAACGGCACTTCGGTGCGGTACAGCCCCACCCCTTCAGCGCCACGTTGTTGGGCACGCGCGACATCCGCCAGCAGGCCAGTATTGACCAGCAGCGGCACACGGTGGCCGTCGAGGGTCACGCAGGGCAGTTCGCGCAGGGCATCAAGGCCCTGGGACAGCTGGCGCTCCTCTTCTACAATTTCGGCATACTGCTTGCGCAGCACGTCGCTGGGGTTGGTGAAGACCTCGCCACGGTGCCCGTCGACGATCATCGAGATGCCGTCGACCTTGGCATACGGCAGGTCCACCAGGCCCATCACCGTCGGGATGCCCATGGCACGGGCCAGGATCGCCACGTGGGAGTTGCCCGAGCCCAATACCGAGACCAGGCCCACCAGTTTGCCTTCCGGCACTTCGCCGAGCATGGTGGCGGTCAGTTCTTCACTGATCAGGATGGTGTTGTCGGGGTAGACCAGGTTGGTACTGCGATCTTCCTGCAGGTAGGCCAGCAGGCGGCGACCGAGGTCACGTACATCCGAGGCGCGCTCGCGCAGGTACGCGTCGTCCATCAGTTCAAAGCGGTTGACGTGGTCGGTGACCACCTGGCGCAGTGCGCCCTGGGCCCACTGGCCGGTCTTGATCACCGTCTTGACTTCATTCCCCAGGGACGCGTCATCCAGCATCATCTGGTAAACGTCGAACAGCGCCCGTTCCTCGGGGCGCAACTGGGTGGCCAGCTTGGTCGACAGGTTGCGCATATCGGTGCGCACGCCTTCCAGGGCGGTCTTGAACAGTTTGATTTCAGCGTCGATGTCGTCGACGGTCTTGTCCGGCACCACATCGAGGTCGGCCGGTGGCAGCATGACCACCGCGGTACCGACCGCCGCGCCCGGCGAACCCGGCACGCCGACGAACTTGGCCTCCTGGATACCCTTGCCCTGGCGACCCAGGCCGCGAATCGAGCCGGTGGCTTCGGCATGGGCGATAACCCCGGCCAACTGCGCGCTCATGGTCACGAGGAAGGCTTCTTCACCTTCGTCGAACTGGCGGCGTTCTTTCTGCTGGATGACCAACACGCCGACAACACGGCGGTGGTGGATGATCGGGGCACCGAGGAAGGAGGCGTAGCGTTCTTCGCCGGTTTCGGCAAAGTAGCGATAGCGCGGGTGATCGGCCGCGTTCTCAAGGTTCAGGGGTTCTTCACGCGTCCCCACCAGGCCCACCAGACCTTCATTGGGCGCCATGCTGACCTTGCCGATGGAGCGCTTATTCAAGCCCTCCGTGGCCATCAGCACAAAACGGTTGGTCTCGGGGTCCAGCAGGTAAACCGAGCAGACCTGGCTGCCCATGGCTTCCTTGACGCGCAACACAATAATCCCCAACGCCGCCTTGAGATCCTTGGCGGAGTTAACTTCCTGGACGATCTTGCGCAGCGTATTGAGCATGGCTCGGGGTCGAACTCCGTCGTCAGTCGCGCGCTAAAAGGCGCGGGGCAAGCTCTTTGAGAGCGCGACGATAAACCTCGCGCTTGAATGTCACCACCTGGCCCAACGGATACCAATAACTGACCCAGCGCCAGCCATCGAACTCCGGTTTACCGGTCAAATCCATCCGCACCCGCTGCTCATTGGAGACCAGGCGCAGGAGAAACCACTTTTGCTTCTGGCCGATGCACAGCGGTTGGCTGTGGGTACGCACCAGGCGTTGCGGCAAACGATAGCGCAACCAGCCTCGGGTACAGGCGAGAATTTGCACATCTTCACGTTCCAGGCCTACTTCTTCGTTCAACTCGCGGTACAGGGCGTCTTCAGGGGTTTCGTCGGGGTTGATCCCGCCCTGGGGAAACTGCCAGGCATCTTGGTTGATACGGCGAGCCCATAGCACCTGTCCGGCATCATTCGTAAGAATAATCCCGACATTTGGACGGAAACCATCGGGGTCGATCACGGCAACAACCTCGCAAACGCATGTCGCCGCATTGTTCCACAAAGCTTGTTGCAGCGGCAACGAGGCTGCTTACCTTATGTGCACTCTTGTGAAAAGACCGTATTCTGGACGCCTTTTTACAGACTTTTCAGCGAGTAACCGCAATGCGCCTGGCTTTATTCGACTTGGACAACACACTTTTGGGCGGCGACAGTGACCACGCCTGGGGTGATTACCTGTGTGAGCGCGGCATTCTTGATGCCATTGCCTACAAGACCCGTAACGATGAGTTCTACCAGGATTACCTGGCCGGCAAGCTGGACAACGCCGCGTACCTGAACTTCAGCCTGGAAATCCTCGGCCGCACCGACATGGCCCAACTGGATGAATGGCACCGCGACTTCATGCGCGATTGCATCGAGCCGCTGATGCTGCCCAAGGCGGTTGAACTGCTGGCCAAGCACCGTGCTGCCGGTGACACGCTGGTGATCATCACCGCCACCAACCGCTTTGTCACCGCGCCGATTGCCGCACGTTTGGGGGTTGAAACCCTGATCGCCACCGAATGCGAGATGGCTGATGGCCGCTACACCGGACGCAGTACGGATGTGCCGTGCTTCCGTGAGGGCAAGGTGACACGTTTGAGTCGGTGGCTGGAAGAGACCGGGTATAGCCTGGAGGACAGCTATTTCTATAGCGACTCGATGAATGACCTGCCGCTGTTGGAGCAGGTGACTCATGCGGTGGCGGTGGATCCGGATGCGAATTTGCGGGCGGAGGCCCAGAAGCGTGGGTGGCCGGTGATCAGCCTGCGCGGCTGATAACCCGAATCCCTGTAGGAGCGAGCTTGCTCGCGAAAAACCTGAGCGCGACACGTTTAATCAGTGGGTACGCGTTATCGTTGACGTTTTTCGCGAGTAAGCTCGCTCCTACAATGGTTTGACGAACGCTAGACCGGCTTGGCGCCCATCAACCCAGCAATCGCCACAAACCCCACCAGGCTCACAACCGCCAGGGCCAAGGTGAATTTCGCGCTGCCCGTACCACCCAGGCGCAGGCGATTGAGGCGCACCACCAGCCAGAACCACGCCAGCGCCGCCACGGTGTAGATCACACTGGAGCCCAGGATCCAGGTCTGCCCCAAGGGCCAGCCGATCAGGTGCACCAGCCACCAACCGGTAAATGGCATGCTCACCAGGCTTACGCCCATCAACAGCCAGACAAACAGCCATGGCCGTTGCAAGGTAATCGCCGGGCCCGCGCTACGCTTGCGCCAGGTCAGCACGGCCAGTGCCAGGCCACTGGCCAGCAACAGCACCGTCGCCACCATGTGGAGAGTCTTGAGGGTCGTCAGGTATTCCATGTTTTCGATTCCTTAATGGCCGCCCAGTCAGCGTAGTCGCTCAACCGAGGAACAGCTGATAAGCCGGGTTGTCGCTTTCATCCCAATACGGGTAACCAATTGCCTCCAGCGCCGCCGGCACCAGGTGACGCTCATTGGCCGGCACTTGCAGCCCGGCGACCACACGGCCGTCCGCCGCACCGTGGTTGCGATAATGGAACATCGAGATGTTCCAGCGTCCGCCCAATTTGTTAAGAAAGTTGAACAACGCCCCCGGACGCTCCGGGAACTCGAAGCGGAACACCACTTCATTGCTCACGTGCGCCGCATGCCCGCCGACCATATGGCGGATGTGCAGCTTGGCCAGTTCGTTCTCCGTCAGGTCCAGCACCGGGAAGCCCTGCTCGGTCAGGCTGGCGATCAGCGCGCTGCGCGGGTCGTTTTCCGGGTGGGTCTGCACTCCGACGAAAATGTGTGCTTCGCTGCCGGAGTGGTAGCGGTAGTTGAATTCGGTGATCTGGCGCTTGCCCACGGCCTCACAGAAAGCCTTGAAGCTGCCCGGACGCTCGGGGATGGTCACGGCAATGATCGCTTCACGACCTTCGCCCAACTCGGCGCGCTCAGCCACATGACGCAGACGGTCGAAGTTGACGTTGGCCCCGGAGTCGATGGCAACAAAGGTCTGGCCGCTGACGCCACGGGTCTCCACATACTTCTTGATCCCGGCCACACCCAATGCACCCGCCGGCTCGGTGATGGAGCGGGTGTCGTCGTAGATGTCCTTGATCGCCGCACAGATTTCATCGGTGCTGACGGTGATCACTTCGTCTACATAGTCTTTGCAGATATCAAAGGTGTGCTGGCCGATCTGCGCCACTGCCACGCCGTCGGCAAACAGCCCAACGGTCGGTAACACCACGCGCTCGCCAGCGGCCATGGCGGCTTGCAGGCAGTTGGAGTCGTCGGGTTCGACACCGATGATCTTGATCTCGGGGCGCAGGTATTTCACATAGGCCGCGATACCGGCAATCAGGCCGCCACCGCCCACCGGGACGAAAATCGCGTCCAGCGGCCCTGGATGCTGGCGCAGGATCTCCATCGCCACCGTGCCCTGCCCGGCAATGGTGTGCGGATCATCGTAGGGGTGAATGTAGACGTAGCCTTTTTCGTCGACCAGCTTCAACGAATACGCCAGCGCTTCCGGGAAGGAATCACCGTGCAGCACCACTTTGCCACCACGGGAACGCACGCCTTCGACCTTGATCTCCGGGGTGGTCTTGGGCATCACGATCGTGGCCTTGACCCCCAGCACCTTGGCCGCGAGGGCCAGGCCCTGGGCATGGTTGCCGGCCGAGGCGGTGACCACGCCACGCGCGCGTTCCTGGGCCGTCAGTTGGGTCAGCTTGTTGTAAGCGCCGCGAATCTTGAAGGAGAACACCGGCTGCAAGTCTTCACGCTTGAGCCAGACCTTGTTACCCAGGCGCTCGGAGAGCTGGCGGGCGGTCTGCAACGGGGTTTCCACGGCAACGTCGTAAACGCGCGAGGTGAGGATCTTCTTGACGTACTGTTCGAGCATCGGAAAGCATCACTGGGCGGGTTGGGCAGGGCCGAGGAGTCTAACCCGCCTCTTGGCCGGACGACCACACGAATCCAGAGGTTTTGTTGGGTTATACTCGCGCCCCTCTTTACTCCCCGCCCGTTCCGGAGCCCGCATGACCCAGGATCAACTCAAACAGGCAGTGGCCCAGGCCGCCGTCGATTTAATCCTTCCTAAACTCGACGATAAAAGCATCGTCGGTGTTGGCACCGGCTCCACCGCCAATTGCTTTATCGACGCGCTGGCCCTGCACAAGGGCGCGTTCGACGGCGCCGTAGCCAGTTCCGAAGCCACCGCCGCGCGCCTCAAGGGCCATGGCATTCCGGTGTACGAGCTCAATACCGTGAGCGACCTGGAGTTCTACATCGACGGCGCTGACGAAAGCGACGAGCACCTGAACCTGATCAAGGGCGGCGGCGCAGCCCTGACCCGCGAGAAGATCGTCGCGGCCGTGGCCAAGACCTTTATCTGCATCGCCGACGCCAGCAAGCTGGTCCCGGTGCTGGGCAACTTCCCGCTGCCGGTGGAAGTGATCCCCATGGCCCGCAGCCACGTGGCCCGCGAGCTGGTAAAGCTGGGCGGCGACCCGGTGTACCGCGAAGGCGTGCTGACCGATAACGGCAACATCATCCTCGATGTGTTCAACATGCAGATCACCAACCCGGTGGAGCTGGAGACCCAGATCAATGCCATCGTTGGCGTGGTCACCAATGGGTTGTTTGCCGCGCGCCCTGCCGATGTGCTGCTGCTGGGCACTAGCGAAGGCGTGAAGACCCTCAAGGCCTAAGTCCACGCAGAACCCCTGTGGGAGCGGGCTTGCTCGCGAATGCGGTGTGCCAGTGATGGATATGTTGACTGACACACCGCATTCGCGAGCAAGCCCGCTCCCACATTTTTGATCGCGTCCCGTCCGATGGACATGTAACAAAAACGCTACTTTTCGCAGCAACCTCTCCCCCGCCCGCCCCAATTTGTGCGCCAGGTCACGGCATCCCCCGCCGCATCTGGTATCAAATCCGTTACAACTTATAGCCAGGCGACCCCCACTTCCAACAACGCGCCAATCCGCGACCGCCCCATGGAATGAGGCGCGCATTGTGCAATCGGTCCCGCCGAGCAACTCCCTCAACCCCTTCAAGGAAGACCTTGTGATCAAGCCCCTAGCTCTCGCTGTCAGCGTTGCCTGTGCCCTGCTTTCGACACAATCCAACGCCTACGACTATGGCGAACACGCCAATGTCACCCTGGAAAAACTGATCACCGACTACCCTGGCCGTTATCGCGGCACGGCCAATTTTGCCGGCGCTGCCGACTGGATGCAGAGCCAGATGGGCAATGCCTACGCCATCAGTCGCCAGGACTTCACCTGGAACGCCGGCAGCCGCGCCTCACAGAACGTGGTGGCCTACGCTGCCGGCACCAAGGCGCAGTACGTGGTGATTAGCGCGCACTTCGATACCTTTTTTGGCCGCCCGGCCTTGCAAGGCCTGGACGACAACGGTTCCGGTGCCAGCGTGCTGACCGAAGTGGCGAAGAACCTCGGCGGCCTGCAACTGGAAAACGGCTTGCAGATCGTCGGCTTCGGCGCCGAAGAGGAAGGCCTGCGCGGCTCCAGGGCCTTCGTCAACTCCCTGAGTGCCAGCCAGCGTGAAAACATGCTGGCGATGATCAACCTCGACAGCCTGATCACCGGCGACATGATGTACGCCCACGCCGGCCAGAACAGCACCGCCAACCCAGCCCTGGCGTCGCTGCGTGAGCACACGATGCAGATCGCCAAGGAATTGAACATCAACCTGTTCACCAACCCCGGCCTGGACCCGAAATACCCCGCAGGCACCGGTTGCTGCAGCGACGGCGAAGCCTTCGAGCCGCTGAACATTCCCATCCTGTATATCGAAGCCACCAACTGGGAACTGGGCGACCTGGACGGCTACACCCAGACCGACAACCCGGCGATCCCCGGCGGTTCGACCTGGCACGACCCCAACGAAGACAACAAGACGGTCCTGACCAATGCTTTCGGCCAGGAACGCATCGACCAGCGTCTGCGCGACTATTCGCGCCTGCTCAGCCGCCTGGTGCTGGAGCTGACCAATGCCGACTTGATGGCCTCCACCACCTCGGGCGGTGCGGTTGCGCGCAATATGCAGGACAACCTGCAGCGCCAGCACCAGGCCATGGTGCGTTTGCACGATCGCCGCTGGCTGACGTTGCAATCGGCCAGCCGTGAAGTGGGCAGCTTTGATGGCGAGATCGGCGTGGACGGCGAGTACAGCCCGGACAGCGGCTTCGACACCGCCCCTAACCCCGAAGCCCGGCGCCTGGGCCTGCATGCCCTGGGCGACTATCAACTGAGCAGCAACCTGAACATCGGCGCCAGCCTCAGCTACCTTAACGGTCGCGACAAACTGGAGCACCGTGGCAAGCTGCAAAGCGACACCTGGCAAGCCGCAGTCTATGCCTTGTTGAACGATGGCGGCCCAACCTGGCTGGCCGGCGACCTGAGCGTGGGCCACAGCAGCTTCGACTCAAAACGTAACCTGGTGATCCAGGCCAATGGCGGCCCCGTGCTGCTTAACCAGCAACTGACTGGCGAGACCGATGCCTTGTCCCTCGGCGCTCGGGTGCTCGGTGGTTATGACTTCGACCTGGGCACCCTCAAGACCGGGCCGTTTGCCGGGCTGGACTACAGCCACTACCGCATCGACAAGTTCCACGAGAAGCAGAACCTGCGCACCGCCCTTGAATATGAAGAACAGTCCTTCGACTCCCTGGAAGCCAGCCTCGGTTGGCGCGTACGCGGTGCTGTGGCCCTGCCTTACGGCTTGAGCCTGATGCCCTACGGCGACATCGCCTGGGTCAAGGAATTGGCCAACGGCCGCCTGGACGACCTGGACCTGACTGCACGGGCGGATGGCCAGGTGCGCACTGCGCGCCTGGGTTCAGTGGACAAGAGTTTTGGCCGCGCACAGGTCGGCAGCCAGTTGGCGATCACCCCGCAGCTTGGGGTGTACGCCGAAGTGAACGGCCGCCTGGGCCATGCCGAAGGTAGCCAGACCGGCTATTCCCTGGGCGTGCAGTGGATGTTCTGAGCCCCATACGATCCTTGTAGGAGCGAGCTTGCTCGCGAAGAACGTCAACGCCAACGCGTTCAGTCTGGTTAAACGCGGTGTTCTTGAGTTTTTCGCGAGCAAGCTCGCTCCTACAGTGGATCGGGTGTTTTCTTGAAGACGTAGAACAGGTTCGGCTCGCTGACCAGATACAGCGTGCCATCGTCATCCATGGCAATGCCCTCGGCCTGAGGCACGCGCTTTTTCAAGCCATGGCGCCCCTTGAGCAGCGACAGACTGCTCAAGGGGCGACCGTCGATATCCAGCTCCAACACCAAATACGACTCATCGGACAGCGCCAGCAGGTGGCCGCTGCGTTCGTCGTATTGCAGGCTGGACAGGTCGCGTACAAACAGCCCGGCATCGCGCCGGGGGTTGTTGACGACATGGACCGAGTAGGTTTTTTCCGGTTTGAAATGGGGAAAGCCGTGTACTTCGTAGATCAGCATCGGGTCCCGTTCCTTGGCGACAAACAGGCGCTTGCCCACCGAGTCATAGGCCAGCCCTTCAAACCCTTTATTGCCCTTGAGGTGCACACCCAGGGTCATCTGCTCGGCATCGGCCGCGTCGAGAAACTGTGTGTCGTCCTCCAGGTGAATCTTGATCAGGCGCTGCTGGCGTTCATCGCTGACCACATAGGTGTTCTCGCTGATGAACTCCACCGCTTCGGCATCGCCAAAACCCACCAGATTAATCCGCCGCAGGATCTTGCCGTCCAGGGACAACTCGACCAGTTCGGCGTTTTGATTGGTCACGGTAAACAGGCTCTTGCGCACCGGATCAAAGGTCAGTGCCGAGACATCATCGTCGAGGCCGTCGATGATCTGCGCCTCCAGCACCACCTGATAATCCGCCAGGCCAATGGATCGCTCATCCGCCGGCTGACGCCAGGACTGCCAATTGAACCAGGCACGCTCGAATAAACGGAAATTCTGCGCAACCACTCCACCGCCGATCAGAGCGATCAACAACAGGATAAGAAGTGCAGGTTTGGGGCGGGCAAATCGGCGCATGGGGGCTGGCTCAAAGTCAAAACTGGCAAATGAATATCACAGCAGTCTGAATTTAAACTTAAACGCCCCTCACTGTCTGGCGAATGCCGCTCATAGGGAAGAATCCGACGTAATCAATCGACTATTTCTGCTTCTCGAAACGATAGAACAGGTTTGGCTCACTGACCATGTACAGCGTACCGTTCTCGTCCATGGCCACGCCTTCGGCGCGTGGGATGGTGTCTTTCAGACCGTTGAAACCGCCGAGCACGGTCATGAAGCTGACTTGCTCACCCTTTTCGTCCAGCTCCAGCAGCAGATTGGAATCGGCGGACAACACCAACAGGTGACCGGTACGCGGATCGATGCTCAAGGCGGAAAGGTTGCGTATATCCAACTCGGTACTGGGCAATACCTGCTTGTCGCCCGTCAGGGCCTGACCGCCGTTGCTTTTCCAGGTAAACAGCTGCGCTGGCCGCTCTTTGCCCAGGATCAGTTGTTGATTGCGTTTATCCCAGGCTGCGCCTTCAAACGCCTTGTTCTGATTCTCGGAAGGGCCCAGGTCATAGGTCGGGAAGTCCGCGAAAGCCAATTGGCGTGTGTCGGCATCCACCTTGACCAGGGTCAGGGAGTGCCGGCGCTCATCAACAATACCGAGCACGCCATTTTCCATCACCGTCACGCCTTCAGGGTTGCTCCAGCCGACCAGAGGCATTTTGCGCAGCACATCACCCTGCAGGCTGAGCTCCACCAGGAATGGGTTGCGCCCCATGACTGCGAACAAGGTTTTGGTCTGGGGGTTGTAGGCCAAGTCCGAAGCCTCGTCCTTTTCCATGCCGGGCAACGGTTTGGCGTCGATCACGGCCTGGTAGTCCGGAAGCCAGACACTTTCCTGGCGTTCAACCGGGGTTTCGAAACGTTCCAGCACCCATAACGCGCCACGGTCATCCCAGTGCATCAACCAGGAGACCCCGTACATGAGCGCCCCGACCAGGAACAGCCAGGAGTACCAGCGCATCTTCAAGCGCGGACGAGGAGTGGGTTTCACAGAAGGGAGCGGCACGGCCATGGAGGCTTTCCAGATATTCAGCTGTAGGGGGAAGCCCAGGCGATATACGCCCGCGTGCCTTATGACTGGGGATTATCCGGATAACGTGTGAAAAAAATGCAAAACCCCGACTTGCGGATACACACCAATAAATCGTGGGGGCGGGCTTGCTCGCGATAACGGTCTATCAGTCGACATATTCGTTAACTGACAGTCCGTTATCGCGAGCAAGCCCGCTCCCACATTCGTTTAGCGCACGCTGCTTTCGAAGCGGCTCACGCCCGGCAGTTCCAGCACCAACTCATCGCCCACATTCAGCGGGCCGACACCGGCTGGCGTACCGGTGAGGATCACATCACCGGCCTGCAGCGAGAAGCAGCCGGCCATGTGCTGGATCATCGGTACGATCGGGTTGAGCATATGCGAACTGTTGCCGTCCTGGCGCACCTGGCCATTGATGGTCAGGCGAATGCCGATATCGGCCAGGTCCGGGAACGTGCTGCCGACCACAAAGGGCGCGATCACTGCCGCACCATCGAAGGACTTGGCGATTTCCCACGGCAACCCCTTGGCCTTGAGCTCGGCCTGCTTGTCGCGCAGGGTCAGGTCCAGGGCCGGGGCAAAGCCGGAGATGGCATCCAGCACTTCTTCACGGCTCGGGGTTTTCGACAGGGGCTTGCCGATCAACACCGCGATTTCCGCTTCGTAATGCACCGAACCGCGCTCGGCCGGAATGGCAAAACCGTCTTCCAATGGCACCACGCAACTGCCCGGCTTGATAAACAGCAGCGGCTCGGTCGGCACCGGGTTATCCAGCTCCTTGGCGTGTTCGGCGTAGTTGCGCCCGATGCAAACCACTTTGCCCAGTGGAAAGTGGATGTTGGTGCCGTCGACGTACTTATGCTGATAGCTCATGGACCACTTCCTCTTTCGTGATGATTAAACAGCGAAGATCTTGCCCGGGTTCATGATCCCGTTCGGGTCGAACACGGCCTTCACCGCCTTCATATATTCGATTTCAACCGGGGAGCGGCTGTAGGTCAGGTAATCACGCTTGGTCATGCCCACGCCATGTTCGGCGGAGATCGAACCGTTGTACTTCTCGACGGTTTCAAACACCCACTTGTTGACGGTGGCGCACTTGGCGAAGAACTCATCCTTGGACAGGTTTTGTGGCTTGAGGATGTTCAAGTGCAGGTTGCCGTCGCCAATGTGGCCGAACCAGACAATTTCGAAGTCTGGGTAATGTTCGCCGACGATCGCATCGATTTCCTTCAAGAACGCCGGCACTTTCGACACGGTGACCGAGATGTCGTTCTTGTACGGCGTCCAGTGCGAGATGGTCTCGGAGATGTACTCACGCAGCTTCCACAGGTTGTGCAACTGGGTTTCGCTCTGGCTCATCACGCCATCCAGCACCCAGCCCTGTTCGACACAGTGCTCAAAGGTTTCCAGGGCGTGGTTGGCAACTTCTTCGGTGGTGGCTTCGAATTCCAGCAGGGCATAGAACGGGCAATCGGTCTCGAACGGCGCCGGCACGTCGCCACGGCCGAGGACTTTGGCCAGGGCCTTGTCGGAGAAGAACTCGAACGCCGTCAGATCCAGCTTGCTCTGGAACGCATGCAACACCGGCATGATCGAGTCGAAATCAGTCGTACCGAGGACCATGGCGGTCAGGTTCTTCGGCGCACGGTCCAGGCGCATGGTGGCTTCGACCACAAAACCCAGGGTGCCTTCGGCGCCGATAAACAGCTGGCGCATGTCGTAGCCGGTGGCGTTCTTGATCAGGTCGCGGTTGAGCTCCAGTACATCGCCCTTGCCGGTGACGACCTTCATGCCGGCCACCCAGTTGCGGGTCATGCCGTAGCGAATGACCTTGATCCCGCCGGCATTGGTGCCGATATTGCCGCCAATCTGGCTGGAGCCGGACGAAGCGAAGTCCACCGGGTAGTACAGGCCGTTTTCTTCGGCGGTGTTCTGCAATTGCTTGGTGACCACGCCCGGCTGGCACACGGCGGTGCGGTCGGTGAGGTTCACGTCGAGAATCTGGTTCATGTAGTCGAACGACACCACCACTTCGCCATTGGCGGCAACGGCAGCAGCCGACAGACCGGTACGCCCACCGGATGGCACCAGCGCCACCTTGTGTTCATTGGCCCAACGGACAATGGCCTGCACCTGCTCAATGGTCTTGGGGAAGACGATGGCGGTCGGCGCGGGGGCGAAGTGCTTGGTCCAATCCTTGCCGTAAGCCTCCAGGGAGTCTGCATCGGTCAGCACTTTGCCGGGCTCAACCAGGGTCTTTAGCTCATCAATCAGGGCAGGATGGGTCATCGACAGAACTCTCGAACAATTCATGGTCATCCTGAGAACGCTTCACGTCGCAGGAATGAGTGTTTAGCGGGGCGCGTATGCTAGCATACCGCCCCCGCAGGACAGAGCCCAAGGGCGTTTCTGCGGTGACGGCTTTCCTGCCGTCCGGGTCAGCTTGCGCTGCTCGATTCCCTGCCATTTTTCTCCGGGATACAGGTTTACGCAGATGAGCAAGACTTCTCTCGATAAGAGCAAGATCAAGTTCCTTCTTCTGGAAGGCGTCCACCCATCGGCCGTCGACGTCCTAAAGGCCGCCGGGTACACCAGCATTGAGTACATCACCAGTTCTCTGCCGGAATCCCAGCTCAAGGAAAAGATCGCCGACGCGCACTTTATCGGCATTCGCTCCCGCACCCAGCTGACCGAAGAGATCTTCGACCACGCCAAGAAGCTGGTGGCTGTCGGCTGTTTCTGCATCGGCACCAACCAGGTGGACCTCAATGCAGCGCGCGAGCGCGGTATCGCAGTGTTCAACGCCCCGTACTCCAACACCCGTTCCGTGGCGGAGCTGGTATTGGCCGAGGCCATCCTGTTGCTGCGCGGCATCCCCGAGAAGAACGCTTCCTGCCACCGTGGCGGCTGGATCAAGAGCGCGGCCAACTCCTTCGAAATCCGCGGCAAGAAGCTGGGTATCGTTGGTTACGGTTCGATCGGCACGCAATTGTCGGTACTGGCCGAAGGCCTGGGGATGCAGGTGTTCTTCTATGACACCCTGACCAAGCTGCCGCTGGGCAACGCCACCCAGGTGTCGAGCCTGACCGAGCTGCTGGGCATGTCCGATATCGTGACCCTGCACGTTCCGGAAACCGCTGAGACCCAGTGGATGATCGGCGAGAAGGAAATCCGCGCCATCAAGAAAGGCGGGATCCTGATCAACGCCGCACGCGGCACCGTGGTCGAACTGGATGCCCTGGCCGACGCGATCAAGGACAAGCACCTGATCGGCGCCGCCATCGACGTGTTCCCGGTGGAGCCACGCTCCAACGATGACATCTTCGAAAGCCCGCTGCGTGGCCTGGACAACGTGATCCTGACCCCGCACATCGGCGGCTCCACCGCTGAAGCCCAGGCCAACATCGGCCTGGAAGTGGCGGAAAAGCTGGTCAAGTACAGCGACAACGGTACGTCGGTGTCCTCGGTCAACTTCCCGGAGGTAGCCCTGCCGGCTCACCCTGGCAAGCACCGTCTGCTGCACATCCACCAGAACATCCCGGGTGTGATGATGGAGATCAACAAGGTATTCGCGGAAAACGGCATCAACATTTCCGGTCAATTCCTGCAGACCAACGAGAAGGTTGGCTACGTGGTGATCGACGTCGACGCCGAGTACTCGGACCTGGCGCAAGAGAAGCTGCAGCACATCAGCGGTACTATCCGTAGCCGCGTGTTGTTCTAAGGTTTCAGACGCACCACGAAGAAGGGAGCCCTGAGGGCTCCCTTTTTTTCGTCTGAACAAATCTTACTTGACGGTAACGGTGATCACTTTTGAGGCTACAGTAGGTTCAAACTGACGGTGAACGTTATCGCCCGCCACCAGTTGCAGGGTGTGCTTGCCCGGGGCCAGGGTCAGTTCGGTCTTGGTTTGTGCCTTGCCGAAGTGGATCACGGTATCGGTGGCTGGAATCGGCTGGCTTGGGTCAGGCAATGCCTTCTGATCAACCAGCAAGTGGTGATGGCCGGCACCTGGGACTTGTTTGTCGATAGGCTCAAGGTCCATGCCCTTGATGCCAAACTCAACGGTGAAGGTCTTGTCGACGGTAGCGCCATCCTTAGGCGAGACAATAAACACCTCAGCCCCCTTGGGCGCAGGTGTACGTGGGATATCGGCGGCTGACGCCAGCATGGAAGCTCCCAGCAAAAGACTGGCCAGGGTTGCACGAGACAAAATGGCTTTCATTAACTTCTCCAGTTTTTCTGTGAAATCTGTAGGGTTATGACAACTTAGTGACGAAACGTTGTCCAAGGCACTCGACACCATAGCAAAGCGAGCCTGAACCGCGTCTCGCACCTTCGAATTCTTTAGGAGTGACCATGCGCTTTTTGCCTGGCCTGTTACTTTTGCTGCCTCTTCTGAGCCCCTTGGCTCACGCCGAACTGTTCGACGACGTGTTTGACCGTGGGGAACTGCGCATTGCCCTCGAAGCCGATACGCCACCCTTCAACTTCAAGGAAGGCGACAAACTCACCGGTTTTGAAGTGGAGCTGGGTGAGTTGCTGGCGCGGGAAATGGACGTACGTGCCTCCTTTATCACCACCGACGACAGCGACTTGCTGCCCGGTGTAGAGAGCGGCAAGTACGACGTGGCGATTAACCATATCGCTGTGACTGCGCAACTGCAGGATCGTTTCGATTTCAGCGTGCCGTATAGCTATGCCAATGCCCAGATGCTTGCGAAAAAGCAACAAAAGCGTCTGCTGGGCAACCTCGACACCCTCACCAGCAGCCAATTTGCCGCCAAGCCCACCGAGGGTGTGGACCTGCGCAACCGTGTCGATGCCAAGGCCACGTTGACCCTGGCCATCCCGTTCCATAAGGGCAACCCGGCGTTCAAGTCGAGCCTGGACAAGGCGCTGGAGCGCATCAAGGCCGATGGACGGCTGGCGGCGCTGTCACAAAAGTGGCTGGAGGCCGACACCAGCAAACCCACCAAATAGGCTTGTGAGTGGGCTTTTGTGGGAGCGGGCTTGCTCGCTCCCACAAAAAGCCTGGTCCTAGATTGGATTTAGGTGGGGTTTGGGAGCTGGTCCAGGGCTACCACCGCCTCGGCCAACTCCAACTCGCTGAACACCTGCACCCCATGGCGCTTGAGCAACGCTGCCGTCACCCCTTCGCCCGTGACTTTCACCCCACTGAACGTGCCGTCATAAGTCAGCAGATTGCCGCATGAGGGGCTGTTGGCCTTGAGCACGGCGATGCGGATGCCATGGCGCTGCACCAGGGCCAGGGCCTGCCGCGCGCCATCGAGAAAGGCTTCGCTGAAGTCCTCGCCATCGGCAGTCAGCACTTGCGCACGACCTTCCCACACATCCATCCCCTGCCCGCCCGGAATCTCGGCAGAAGGGCGTGGCGTAGGCAGGCCGCCAGCGACTTCCGGGCACACCGCAACCACCCGGCCTTCGGCCTGCCAGGCGGCCAGTTGGTCGAACGGCCCGCTGGCCCCGCCGTCATAACGTACGCGATGCCCCAGCAGGCAGCGGCTGACCAGAATCTTTTGCATGCTCAAAACGGCTCGTTGCCCCGCCGGCGAAACCAGCCGGTCAGGGACAGGCGCTCGCGATGGGCAGGCAGGACTTCGTGGGGTACTTCCCCCGACAGGAACACCACCAGGCACCCGCCGGTGGGGTCCACGTCGTGTTCGACGCCATCCTTGAGGTACATGCGTAACTGGCCGCCATGTTCGGGCAGCCAGTCCTGGTTCAGGTAGACCACCGCCGAGACCATGCGCCGGTCATCGTCGCGAAAACGGTCGAGGTGCTTGAGGTAGAACGCCCCCGGCGGGTACATCGCGAAGTGGCATTCAAACTCTTCCAGGCCCAGGAACAGCCCTCGGTTCATTGCCAGTCGCAGGCTGTCCATCAACAGCAGATAGCGATCGCAAATAGGCGCCTGGCCGGGCTCCAGCCATTGGATATGGTCGCCACGGATCCCCTCGCGAATCTCCTGGGCCGGCCCGCGTCCGACAGCGGCCGGTGCCAATTCACCTTCAACGGCACGTTTATGGCACTCAGCCGCCAGTTCCAGGGTCAGAGCCTCTGGCAGGAAGATGTTCTGCTGCGACCAACCTTTCACGGCCAGGTCGTCGACGATGCGTAGCAGCAGCGGGTCATCAGGGGATATTTGCATGGCGCGCATAGTATCCATACGCCTGGAAAACCGACAGCGCCGCCGAGCACCTAAATACACTTTAGTCAGGCAACTGATAGGACTTCTCGACAAATCCTACGCCCGACACGGACAATAGTGGCCGACTGACAGGAGTCCATATGCGTCGTTTGTTTTTATCCTTGCTGATGTTCTGCGTGTTGCCCGCCTGGGCAGACAGCCATGACCAGTTGTACACGGTCGCCGGCTGGCCGCAACAACGTGCGCATTTCAGTGACGCCTTGAGTGCCGCCCAGCAGCGCTACCGCAACAGCTTGCCGCCGGCGGTGTACCAGGCGCTGGTGGACAACAGCAATAAACGCTTCGCCCCCAAGGCCATGGATCAGCGGGCTGAAGCCCAGTTGCGCCAGAACCTGGCCGATCCAAAACCCGCGCTGGCGTTTTTCCAGTCGCCTCTGGGGCGCAAGATTGTCGCCGCCGAATTGCTGGCGACCCGCCGTGACCAGTTGGCCAAGAATGCCCAGGGCTTGCCACAGATCCAGGCCGACGCCACCCGCAGCCTGATCATCGGCCACTTGGCCCAGGCCCTGCCCGCCCGCGAAGCCGGGGCCGAGGTCAGCCTGGCGATTGCTGGCGTGGCAGCAGACAGCCTGAGCCAGATGATCCCCGGTCTGTTGGGCGGCGGTCAGGCGCAGAGTATGTTGAACGGTCAGCGCGAGCGCTTGATGCAGCAGATCGGCAATGACCTGAACAGCACCTTGTTGTATGTGTATCGGGACTTGTCAGACCCGGAGCTGGAAGAGTTCGCCACGTTTGCCGAGTCACCGCAAGGCAAGGCGTATTACCAAGCGGCGCTGGCAGCGATCCGTGCCGGCCTGGCGGTCGGCCAAAGCACCTCCAGCCTGGCCCCCTGACGCCCCTCCCCCTGTAGGAGCGAGCTTGCTCGCGAAAAACTCAAGGACGCCGCGTCTAACCAGGCAGCGCGCGTTATCGTTGACGTTCTTCGCGAGCAAGCTCGCTCCTACAGGGGTGAGGGTTATTTCAGGTGGTCGGTGAGGAACTTGAAGTATTGCTCGCGGATTTCAGGCAATTCATTTGCCAAGTGATGCCGCCCACGCGGCAACATCAGGATCTGTGGCTGATCGAACTTGCCGCGCAGCACCTGCAAGTTGTGCTGCCAATCCACGGTCATATCCTCCTCGCCCTGCACGATCAGTGGCCGTCGTGTGCTGCGTGGCGCAGCTTCGATGCGTTTGATCCAGCGCGCCAACGCGCCCACCCAGGCGGTGGGCAGTTGCCGGGGCTGCAAGGGGTCAGCTTCGAGGAACGGGCGGAACGCCGGGTCATTGCTGTTATCGCTGAAACGCCGGGCGATGCCTTTGACGAACGGCTTGAGCAGGTAATAACTGAGCTGCGACCAGCCCCAGGCCCGCGGCCGCACCAGCGGCGACAACAGGAAAGTCTGGCCTTGCGCCGGGCTGCCTGCGCCATGGTTGAGCAGATGATCCACCACAATCGCCCCGCCGGTGCTTTGCCCGAACAGATGCCAGGGCTTGGGCAGTTGCAGCGCGTCGGCCTGTTCGAACAAGCCGCTCACCACCCGCTGGTACACCGCAAAATCATCGATGCTGGCACGCACGCCGCTGGACAGGCCATGGCCCGGCAAGTCGCAGGCAATCACTACGAAACCCTGGTCCAGGCCCCACTCCACCACGCTGCGGTACAGTCCCATGTGGTCGTAGAAACCGTGGAACATAAACAGTGTGGCCACCGGTTTCGCCGGCCACCAGACCTGGCTGACCACCTCGAACCCATCCACCTCGAAGCGCCCCAGGCGACTGACCGCAGGCTCTTTGCGCGCGGCCAGGTCCAGCCCATAGAAGCGCTGGTAGACCCTGGCTTCGGCCGAAAGCGGCTGCGCGTCCACCAGGGGCCGCAAGCTTTCGCGCAAATGATCGGGGTCAAAGGTAACGGGCATAAGAACTTCCAGACTAGGGCTTCACAGCCCTGACAGATGAATATCGAGTCGCGATATTCATCTGTCAGGGCAAGCATGGCAAGCTACGCGACCTTCGAGGATTGCTCTGAATGCGAAAACCCTACCGCACCGCCCTGCTCGCCAGCCTGATCATGCTGATCTGCGCCGCCGTTCTGTGGGCCGCGTATGACTGGTTCCAGGGCCGCTACCTGCGGGCATTCAGCGCACACACGGCGGTGTTTTCCGGCGACCCATTGCGCCTGCCCGACGAGCTCGCAGGCCCCGGCCCGATCCGCCTGGTGCACTTCTGGGACCCGGCCTGCCCGTGCAATGTCGGCAATCAACAACACCTCAGTGAACTGATCGAGCAATACGCGCCCCTGGGCGTGGAATTCTATGCCCTGCAAAAAGCCGGCAGCCACGGCCAATTGCCCACCACCCTTGGCGCCATGAAAGTCCTCAATGCCCTGCCCGGCGCCAATCAGGTGCCCGCCAGCCCGGCGGTCGGCATCTGGGATCGCAACGGTAAACTGGCGTATTTCGGGCCGTACAGCGAAGGGCTGACCTGTAATTCAAGCAACAGTTTTATCGAACCGATCCTGCAGGCACTCCAGGGCGGGCGCACGGTGAACGCGACCCACACCCTGGCGGTTGGCTGCTATTGTTCCTGGCCAGAAGGTTCGTAGCTCTTCTAAAGTAGCCCCACGTCTAATAATAAGGATTGTTCATGAAGCGCGTCGTGTCGGGTCTCGCGGCCCTGCTGGTGCTGATCGCCCTCGGCGCCGGCTGGTATGTCTACAGCAAGCAACCCACCCGCCAGGGCACCGTGGAGCTGGCCAACCTGCAAGGTTCGGTCACGGTGCGTTACGACGACCGTGGCGTGCCGCATATCCGCGCCGAGAACGAGGCTGACCTGTATCGTGCCCTGGGTTATGTACACGCCCAGGACCGCCTGTTCCAGATGGAAATCATGCGGCGCCTGGCCCAGGGCGAGCTGGCCGAAGTGCTGGGCGCCAAGTTGCTGGACACCGACAAACTGTTCCGCACCCTGCGCATCCGCGAGCGCGCCGCCACCTACGCGGCGCAGATGGACCGCCAGTCACCGCACTGGAAGGCCCTGCAAGCCTATCTGGACGGGATCAACCAATATCAGGACAACCACGCCAGCCCCATGGAGTTTGACGTACTGGGCATCCCCAAGCGGCCGTTCACCGCCGAAGACACCATCAGCATCGCCGGCTACCTGGCCTACAGCTTTGCTGCAGCCTTTCGCACAGAACCGTTGCTGACTTATGTGCGAGACCAACTGGGCAGCGACTACCTGGAGGTGTTTGACCTCGACTGGAAAGCCAAGGGCGACCTCGGCCTGACCGCCGGTGACTGGCAAGACCTCGACGCCATCGCCCGCCTCAGTGAGCAGGCCCTGGCCGACAACGGCCTGCCGCAGTTCGAAGGCAGCAACGCCTGGGCCATCAGCGGCAATCGCACCAAGAGCGGCAAGCCGTTGCTGGCGGGCGACCCGCATATCCGTTTCTCGGTGCCGTCGGTGTGGTACGAGGCGCACCTCTCGGCGCCCGGCTTCGAACTCTATGGCTATCACAATGCGTTGGTGCCGGTGGCGTTCCTGGGGCACAACAAAGCGTTTGGCTGGAGCCTGACGATGTTCCAGAACGACGACCTCGACCTGATCGCCGAGAAGGTCAACCCGGATAATCCCAACCAGGTGTGGTACCGCGGCCAGTGGGTCGATATGACCAGCAGCGAACAGCATATCGCCGTCAAGGGACAGGCCCCGGTGACGTTGACCCTGCGCCGCTCGCCCCACGGCCCGATCATCAACGACGTACTCGGAGCCAACGCCGGCAAGACACCGATTGCCATGTGGTGGGCGTTCCTCGACACCGAAAACCCGATCCTCGACGGGTTCTACCAACTCAACCGCGCCGACACGCTGGCCAAGGCGCGCACGGCGGCCGCCAAGGTGCATGCGCCGGGGCTCAACATCGTGTGGGCCAATGCCAAGGGCGATATCGGCTGGTGGGCAGCCGCGCAGTTGCCGATCCGCCCGGCGGGTGCCAATGCCGGGTTTATCCTCGACGGCAGCACGCCTCAGGCTGACAAGCTGGGCTTCTACCCGTTCAGCGCCAACCCCCAGGAAGAAAACCCGGCGCGTGGTTATGTGGTCTCGGCCAATGCCCAGCCGGTATCGCCCACCGGCATGCAGATCCCCGGCTATTACAACCTGGCGGATCGTGGCCAGCAGCTAAACGCGCAGTTGAGCGACAACCAGGTCAAATGGGACCTGGACAACAGCCAGGCCCTGCAACTGGGCACCACCACCGCCTACGGGCCCCGCCTGCTGGCGCCGCTGTTGCCGGTGCTGCGTGAGGTGGTCAAGGATCCGTCCGAGCTCAAACTGGTGGAGCAACTGGCCACATGGAAAGGTGACTACCCGGTGGAGTCGATCCCGGCCACCGTGTTCAACCAGTTGCTGTATGACCTGACAGACGCGGCCTTTCGCCCCAAGTTGGGTGACGACATGTTCAAGACCCTGATCACCACTCGCGTGATCGACGCCGCCCTGCCACGCCTGGCCGCCGCCGCGGACTCGCCGTGGTGGAACGGGCAGCGCACCGAGACCGTCAAGCGCGCCTGGGACAAGAGCCTGGCCCATCTGAAAACCACCTTCGGCGACGACCCGACCCAATGGCAGTGGGGCAAGGCGCACACCCTGACCCACGGCCATCCACTGGGTATCAAGAAGCCGTTGGACCAGATCGTCAATGTCGGCCCGTTTGCCTCACCGGGCAGCCACGAAGTGCCGAACAACCTGTCCGCAATCATTGGCCCGGCGCCATGGCCGGTGACTTATGGTCCGTCTACCCGGCGCCTGGTCGACTTCGCCGACGCCGCCCACGCACTGACCATCAACCCGGTCGGGCAAAGCGGCGTGCCGTTCGACAAGCACTATGCCGACCAGGCCGAGACCTACATCGAGGGCGGGTACGAGCAAGCGCATTTTGATGAAGAAGAGGTCCAGGCCAATACTCGCGGCACCCTCAAGCTGTTGCCGGCCCGCCCCCCACAACAGCCCTGACGAAACGCCATCATAAATGTGGGAGCGGCGGTGCGACGATTCGACTTGCTCGCTCCCACAGTTTTAATCTGCGTTGCGCATTCGACCGGGTGCCTGGCCATACGCCTCCTTGAACTTCTTGCTGAACGCCGCCTGGGATTGATAACCCACCCGGGCCGCGATATCCGTCAGGCTCAACCGCGACTGCTGCAACAGGTTGAACGCCAGTTCCATGCGCAACTGGGTCAGCAACACCCACGGCGATACGCCCGCCACTTTGACAAACGCGCGCATGAACGTGGCCCGGGACATCGACGCTGCGCCGGCCAGGCTGTCGATGGTCCAGTCATGCCCGGGCTCGGCCAGCATCGCCTGCCAGGCGCGGCCCAGGCGTTTGTCGGTGAGCAAGGCAAACGTCCCCGCCAACGGCGCTTGTTGTGCCAGCCAGGTACGCACCAGCAAAGTGAACAGGGCCACCGACAGCGCATCGATGAACGACCGCGCACCGAGCCGCTCGCCATCCGCTTCGCTGCGCATCAGCGCAATCAGGGCCGCCAGTTGCCCATCGGCCTGCCATTGCCGGCTGGACACCACCAGATACGCCGGCAAGGCCGCGAACAGCAACGACTGGCGGTTGTAGTGAAAGCTGCCACAGAGCATCTCCACCTCCGGCTGATCGCCACCCAGGCGATGCACCTTGAGGACACCGTCGTCGATCACCCTGGGTAACATCGCTGGCACCGTCGCGCCCTGGCTGCGCAACAGGTGAGTCGCACCGCCGGGCAGCAGCAGGATGTCGCCCTCTTCCAGGGTCACTCGTTGCCCGCCCGAAAGCTCGGCGTGGCAGGTGCCACTGAGCACAATGTGATACGGCGCCACGCCCAGTGATTCGGGCGCATGGTCCAGGGCCCAGTCGCCCTGGAACTGGCAACGTACATCGAGGCTGCCGCGCAGGTTGGCCATGGTGATCAGGGTGTCGATAGCGTTCATTTGCGAATATCGGTCAAAAAGTTGAGCGGATCGAACAATACCGCCAAACCTGGACGGAACACACTGGCTTCACACCCAACCCGTTCAGGAGTTATCGCAATGTTCAATAACTGGTCCGACTTGCTGCCTACCGTGAAGAAAGCCTTTGGCACACTGGGCAAGAGCAACCCGAAGATGGTCAAAGCCTACATGGCGCTTGGCGAAGCCGCCGAGGAAAACAACGTCCTGGATGCCAAGACCCGCGAACTGATCTCGATTGCAGTGGCGATCACCACTCGTTGCGACGGTTGCATCGGCGTGCATGCCGACGCCGCGATCAAGGCCGGCGCCACCCGCGAAGAAGTCGCCGCAACCTTGGCCACTGCCATCTCACTGAATGCCGGCGCCGCCTACATCTACTCGCTGCGCGCGCTGGAAGCCTACGACACGCTCAAACCGGCGCCGCAAAGTTGAGCCGAAACTGCTGCGGCGTCACACCCAGCCGGCGGTTGAACACACTGCGCAGGTGCTGGGCATCACGAAAGCCGCATTGATAGGCCACGGTCTTGAGCGGCGCGCTGCTGCTTTCGAGCATCACCCGCGCCGCATCCACCCGCGCCCGCTCGACAAATTCTGCCGGGGTGATTCGCGCCTCACGGGCAAATACCCGCGAGAAGTTGCGCGCACTCATGTTGGCTGCGCGGGCCAGGTCGGCAATGCCCAGGTCGCCGGTCAGGTTCGCCAGCACGTACAACTGCACCTGCGCCACGGCCGAGGAAGATTCGGCATGGGGTGTCAGGAACGGGCTGAACTGTGACTGCCCGCCGCTACGCTGGGTAAACACCACCAGGCGCTTGGCCACGCTCAAGGCCACTTCCGGGCCGTGGTCCTGGGCCAGCAGGTACAACGACAGATCGATGCCCGCCGTGACCCCGGCCGAGGTGTAGAGGTTGGCGTCTTGCACGTACAGGCGGTCGGCGTCGACCTGGGTCGAGGGGCACAGGCGCGCCAGATCCGCCGCGTCACCCCAGTGCGTGGTGACCGTGCGCCCCTCCAGCAAACCGGCGCGCGCGAGCATGAACGCGCCATTGCAAATCGAGCCGAAACGCCGAGCCCTGGCGCTGGCGCCTTGCAACCACTGATTGAACGCCGGGCCGAAATCCTCGAAGGGCAACTGCGGGCCACCGGCTACCAACAACAGGTCATAGGCTTGCAGCGCATCGCTGTAATGGATATGGGCCTGCAATGACAGACCGTTGGAGCAGGCAATGTTGCCCTGGACCTGGCCGATGACTTCGAGCTGGTAATGATCCGCAGGCGCCAGGAAGCGATTGGCCTCGCAGAACACGTCCATGGGACCGGTCACATCCAGTGACTGGACGCCGGGGAAGATCAGGATGGCGACGGTTTTGTGCATGGATGGCACACCTTTCTATCGGAATAAACGAAGAAACATTTGGATTGTTGCAGGCTTCAAGCGATAGCAGTGCCTGCTACACCCTAGCCGATTTCACGTGGCACGATGTGACCGCACATTGGCCGGGATCGCATCCTCACCGCGATGGCCCTCGCGCACAGGCGCGACCAAACTGGACTCATCAGCGCCAACCCGGCGCCTTCTTGAGGATCATGACCATGAGCACCACCATCGCCGGTATCAAAATCCCCGACAGCGCCCTGGCCAAGGCTACCACCGAGTACATCCGCGACATTGAATCCGACCTGCTCTACCACCACTCCCGCCGGGTGTTCCTGTTCGGCGCGCTCAGCGGTGAACGCAAGCAACTGGCCTACAACCCGGAGCTGCTCTACGTCGGCGCGATGTTCCACGATCTGGGCCTGGTGGCAGGCCATCGCAGCGACAACGAACGCTTTGAAGTAGACGGTGCCAACGCTGCCGCCGACTTTCTCAAGCCCTACGGTTTAAGCGACGACGATATCGAGCAGGTGTGGCTGTCCATCGCCCTGCACACCACCCCTGGCGTGCCCCAGCACCTGCGCCCCACTGTCGCGCTGGTCACGGCCGGTGTGGAGATGGATGTGCTGGGCATGGACTACGCCGCCTTTAGCCACGTGCAGCGCGAAGCGGTGGTGCATGCGCATCCACGGGGCGAAGGGTTCAAGGAGTGCATCATCTGTGCGTTTGCCGACGGCTTGCGCCATCGCCCGCAGACCACGTTTGGCAACGTGAAGACCGATGTGTTGGTGGATCAGGAACCGGGGTTCAAGCCGATGAACTTTGTCGAGGTGATTCGCCAGTCGCCGTGGACTGCCTAATCAACTTGAAATGCAATCAAGTGTGGGAGCTGGCTTACCTGCGATAGCAGAGTGTCAGTCACCTCTTCAGTGACTGACACTGCGCATTCGCGAGCAAGTCGAATCGTCGCACCGCCGCTCCCACATTTTTAGACCGGTGCGGGCGCGCGGCGCACGTCCGGCTGTTTCCAGCCATCCGCTGCCGCTTCTTCGATGGCTTGCTGGATCGCCTTCTTGCGCCGCTCTTCCGCGCGACGGCTGAAGTACCACACCAGGAACGTCACCAGCGACACCGCCAGCAGAATCAGGCTGGCCACGGCGTTGATCTCGGGTTTGACCCCAAGGCGCACCGCCGAGAACACTTCCATCGGCAAGGTAGTCGAACCCGGGCCCGAGACGAAGCTGGCCAGAACCAAATCATCCAGCGACAACGCGAACGACATCATGCCGCCCGCCGCTAACGATGGCGCGATCATCGGGATGGTGATCAGGAAGAACACCTTCCACGGCCGCGCACCCAGGTCCATGGCCGCTTCTTCGATCGACAGGTCCAGCTCACGCAGGCGTGCCGACACTACCACCGCCACGTACGCCGCACAGAACGTGGTGTGGGCGATCCAGATGGTGACAATGCCACGCTCCTGGGGCCAACCGATCATCTGCGCCATGGCCACGAACAGCAGCAACAGCGACAGACCGGTGATCACTTCCGGCATGACCAGCGGCGCCGTCACCAAGCCGCCGAACAGCGTGCGGCCCTTGAACTGGCTGATACGGGTCAGCACAAACGCCGCCAACGTACCCAACGCCACCGCAGCCACCGCCGTGTAGCAGGCGATTTCCAGGGAGCGGGCCACCGAGCCCATCAACTGGGTGTTGTCCAGCAGGCCCACGTACCACTTGATCGACCAACCACCCCACACCGTCACCAGTTTCGATTCGTTGAACGAATAGATCACCAGGATCAGCATCGGCAGGTAGATAAACAGCAGCCCTACGACCAGCATGAAGCTGGAGAAACTGAAGCGCTTCATACCTTGCCCTCCATCTCTTTGGCTTGGCTGCGGTTAAACAGAATGATTGGCACGATCAGGATCGCCAGCATCACCACCGCCAGGGCAGACGCCACCGGCCAGTCGCGGTTGTTGAAGAACTCTTGCCACAACACTTTACCGATCATCAGGGTTTCCGGGCCGCCCAGCAGTTCCGGGATCACGAACTCGCCCACCACCGGGATGAACACCAGCATGCAGCCGGCGATGATGCCGTTCTTGGACAGCGGCACGGTGATTTTCCAGAAACTGTTGAAGGTGCTCGAACCCAAGTCCGAGGCCGCTTCCAGCAGGCTCTGGTCATGTTTGACCAGGTTGGCGTACAGCGGCAGGATCATGAACGGCAGGTACGAATAGACCACGCCGATATACACCGCGATGTTGGTGTTGAGGATCTGCAACGGTTCGTTGATCAACCCCATGGACATCAGGAAGCCATTGAGCAAGCCGTTGTTGCTGAGAATGCCCATCCACGCATACACGCGGATCAGGATCGCGGTCCAGGTCGGCATCATGATCAGCAGCACCAGCACGGTCTGCATCTCTTTGCGCGCACTGGCGATGGCGTAGGCCATCGGGTAGCCGATCAGCAGGCAGAGCGCCGTGCTGAAAAACGCCATCTTCAGCGAGCCCAGGTAGGCGGCGATGTACAACTCGTCGCCGGCCAGCAGGCTGTAGTTGGCCAGGTTGAGCACCACCTCCAGCTTCTGCTCGATGTAGGTATAGATCTCGGTGTAGGGCGGGATCGCCACGTCGGCTTCGGCAAAGCTGATCTTCAGGACGATGAAGAACGGCAGCATGAAGAACATGAACAGCCACAGGAATGGAATCCCGATGACCACCTGTTTGCCGCTGGGAATTATTCGGTGCAGTCGCCGTTTGAATTTCTTCATGTTCATGAGCGAAGTACCACGCCGCTGTCGTCTTCCCACCACACGTAGACCTGGTCACCCCAGGTCGGTCGCGCGCCACGGCGTTCGGCGTTGGCGACGAAGGACTGCACCAGCTTGCCGCTCGGCAGTTCAACGTAGAACACAGAGTGGCCGCCCAGGTAGGCAATGTCATGCACCTTGCCGCTGGACCAGTTGTGCTCGCAGGTCGGCATTTCGGTGGTGACCAGCAGCTTTTCCGGGCGGATGGCGTAGGTCACCGACTTGTCTTCCACCGAAGTGGCGATGCCATAACCCACGTAGATATCGCGGTCCAGGTCGGCGCACTTGAGCACCGCATGGCCTTCGGCGTCATCCACCACCACGGTGTCGAAGATGTTGACGTTGCCGATAAACTCGCACACCAGGCGGCTGGTGGGGGTTTCGTAGATGTCGATCGGGCTGCCGATCTGCGCGATCCAGCCCAGGTGCATGATTGCGATGCGCTCGGCCATGGTCATGGCCTCTTCCTGATCGTGGGTCACCATCACACAGGTCACGCCGACGCGCTCGATGATTTCCACCAGCTCCAGTTGCATCTGCGAGCGCAGCTTCTTGTCCAGGGCGCCCATCGGCTCATCGAGCAGCAGCAGTTTCGGGCGCTTGGCCAGGGAACGGGCCAATGCCACGCGCTGACGCTGGCCGCCAGACAGCTGGTGCGGCTTGCGCTTGGCGTACTGGCTCATCTGCACCAGCTTGAGCATCTCGGCCACACGGGCCTCGACCTCGGCCTTGGGAATCTTGTCCTGTTGCAGGCCGAAGGCGATGTTCTGCGCCACCGTCATGTGTGGGAACAAGGCGTAGGACTGGAACATCATGTTGATCGGCCGCTCGTAGGGCGGCATGTCGGTGATATCCACACCGTCGAGGAAAATCCGCCCTTCGGTCGGGCGCTCGAAACCTGCGAGCATACGCAGCAAGGTGGACTTGCCCGAACCCGAACCGCCGAGCAAGGCAAAGATCTCGCCTTTCTTGATTTCCAGGGACACATCGTCCACGGCAATCGTCTCGTCGAACTTCTTCGTGACCCGGTCGATTTTGACCAACACCTTTTTCGGTGTCTGGTCGCCCTCGAGGGCTTTCTTATAGGCGCCGGAGGCAACTGCCATTTACGAAACTCCCAAAAAAAAGAGTGCAGAACGTCCAATACGGACGAACCTTGGATAATTTGAGCCTTACTTGCCCGTCTTGACCTTGGTCCAGCTACGGGTCATCAAGCGTTGCACTTTCGGGGGTAGCTCGAAGTTGACAAACGTCCGGTCGAGAACCGCCTGCGGTGGATAAACCGCTTCGTCGGTGCGTATCGATTGCTCCATCAGCGTGTCCGCCCCTGGGTTAGGGTTGGCGTAGCCGACGTAATCACTGACCTGAGCGATCACTTCAGGTTGCAGTAAATAGTTGATGAAGGCATGGGCCTCTTTGACGTTGGTCGAGTCCTTGGGGATCGCCAGTACGTCAAACCACAGGTTGCCGCCTTCTTTCGGAATCGCGTAGGCGATGTTCACGCCTTTGCCGGCCTCGGCCGCGCGGGCCTTGGCCTGGAACACATCGCCGGAGAACCCGGCGGCCACGCAGATATTGCCGTTGGCCAGGTCCGAGATGTATTTGGATGAGTGGAAGTAGGTCACGTAGGGACGCACTTTCAGCAGTTTTTCCTCGGCTTTCTTGTAGTCCGCCGGGTTGGTGCTGTTAGGGTCCAGGCCCATGTAGTTGAGTACCGCCGGCAGCATTTCATCGGCCGAGTCCATGAAGGACACGCCGCAACTGGCCAGCTTCTTCATGTTTTCCGGCTCGAACAGCACGGCCCAGGAGTCGATCTTGTCGACGCCCAGCACTTCCTTCACTTTATCGACGTTGTAGCCGATGCCGTTGGTGCCCCACAGGTAAGGCACGGCGTATTGGTTGCCCGGATCGTTCTTTTCCAGGCGCTTGAGCAGCGCCGGGTCGAGATTGGCGTAGTTGCTCAGCAACGACTTGTCGATCTTCTGGAACGCACCGGCCTTGATCTGCTTGCCCAGGAAGTGGTTGGACGGCACCACCACGTCATACCCGGTGCGCCCGGCCAGCAACTTGCCTTCCAGGGTTTCGTTGGAGTCGAACACGTCGTAGACGGGCTTGATGCCAGTGGCCTTTTCAAAGTTGGCCAGGGTGTCGGGGCCGATATAGTCCGACCAGTTATAAACATGCACGGTGGAAGCTGCCTGCACGCTGACTGCCAACGTGAGGCCTGCCCCAACCAGCAAGGCTTTGCGAAATAAAGAAATTGGCAAGTGGAGGTCCTCTTAAATAGTTGGGCCCGAAGTTGTTGCCCGGCAACAAAACCGGCGCGCAACTTACCCTCGATAAACCGATCCGGCAAAACTTTCTGTCATTTAATTTTTTGTAGGAGCGAGCTTGCTCGCGAAGGTCGTCAACGATAACGCGGGGCATCAGGCACCCCGCGGCGCATTTGAGTTTTTCGCGAGCAAGCTCGCTCCTACAGGTTCGTGCTTATTTACCCGATTTGATCTTGGTCCAGCTGCGCGTCAGCAGACGCTGGGTCGCGGCTGGCAGATCGCTGATTGCATACAGCTTGGCCTTCACATCATCCGACGGATAGATACTCGGATCGCCCGAGATATCCTTGTTCACCAGCGGCGTGGCAGCCTTGTTACCGTTCGGGAAACGTACGCTGTTGGTGATGGCGGCCATGACTTCAGGCTTCATCAGGTAGTTCATGAACTGGTAGGCGGCGTCCAGGTTCTCGGCATCTTTAGGGATGGCGACCATGTCATAGAAGCTGCCTGCACCTTCCTTGGGAATGGCGTAGGAAACCTTGACCTTGCCACCGGCTTCAGCCGCGCGGGACTTGGATTGTTCCAGGTCACCCGAGTAACCCACGGCCACGCAGATGTTGCCGTTGGCAAGGTCGGAAATGTACTTGGAGGAGTGGAAGTAGCCCACCGAAGGACGGATCTTGAGGAACAGCGCTTCGGCTTCAGCCAGCTGTTTCTTGTCCTGGCTGTCGGTCGGGTAACCCAGGTAATGCAGGGCCACCGGGATCATTTCGGTCGGCGAGTCGAGGAAGCTCACGCCACAGCTTTTGAGTTTTTCGATGTTCTCGGGCTTGAACAGCACGTCCCACGAGTCGATCTTGTCGACGCCCAGCGCGGCCTTGACCTTGTCCGGGTTGTAGCCGATGCCGATGGTGCCCCACATGTAGGGGAATGCATATTTGTTGCCTTTGTCACTGGCATCGCCCACGGCCTTGAGCAGGTCGGTATCGAGGTTTTTCCAGTTTGGCAGCTTGGACTTGTCCAGCTCCTGGTACACACCGGCCTTGATCTGCTTGGCCAGGAAGTTGTTCGACGGTACGACGATGTCGTAACCGGACTTGCCCGCCAACAGCTTGGCTTCCAGGGTTTCGTTGCTGTCAAAAACGTCGTACACCACCTTGATGCCAGACTCTTTCTCAAAGTTGGCGACGGTGTCCGGTGCAATGTAGTCGGACCAGTTGTAGACGTGCAGCACTTTGTCGGCAGCCTGGGCCGTGCCGGCCATTGCGCCCATCAGGGACAAGGCCAGGAGGGTCTTGCCAGCGTTCTTCAAACCTAATGCCTTCATTCGGTCATGCTCCAATTTTTCTTTTTTGGGCCACATCTTTCTACGTTTCATGGCCCGTCGAAGGGCGACAAAACAGGGCGACAGTCTGGCAAGTTCAGGGGCCGGCTTTCAACCAAAGCCCCGCATTTATCATTGCCCGAATGCAACAGCCGCAAGCCGCTGCATTCTGAGCCTAGCACTTAGCCCTGCAATGCCGCCAAAGTCAGGTCCAGGCACTGGCGAGCCTTGGTCACCAGCTCGTCAATCTCGGCCTTGCTGATCACCAGCGGCGGCGAAATGATCATGGTGTCGCCCACGGCGCGCATGATCAGGCCATTCTCGAAGCAGAAGGTGCGGCAGATCATCCCCACGCCTTTGCCTTCATAACGCTTGCGCGTGGCCTTGTCCTGCACCAGCTCGATCGCACCCAACATGCCGACACCACGTACTTCGCCCACCAACGGATGATCCGCCAGCTCGCGTAGACGCTTTTGCAAATACGGTGCCGTTTCGTCATGGACGCGGCTGACAATTTTTTCATCGCGCAGGATGCGGATGTTTTCCAGCGCCACCGCAGCCGCCACCGGGTGCCCGGAGTAGGTGAAACCGTGGTTGAAATCGCCCCCTTCGTTGAGCACCGCCACCACTTCGTCGCGCACGATCAGGCCGCCCATGGGGATGTAGCCCGAGGTCAGGCCCTTGGCGATGGTCATCATGTCTGGCGTCAGATCGTAGAAATCGCTACCGAACCACTCACCGGTACGGCCAAAGCCACAGATCACTTCGTCGGCGACAAACAGGATGTCGTACTTGGCGAGGATTTCCTTGATGCGCGGCCAGTAGGTCGCTGGCGGCACGATCACGCCACCGGCACCCTGGATCGGCTCGGCAATAAAGGCACCGACGTTGTCCACGCCGACTTCCAGAATTTTCTCTTCCAGTTGATTGGCAGCCCAGACCCCGAACTCTTCAGGGCTCATGTCGCCGCCTTCACCGAACCAGTACGGCTGCGCGATATGCACGATACCCGGGATCGGCAAGTCGCCTTGCTCGTGCATATACGTCATGCCGCCCAGGCTCGCGCCGGCCACGGTGGAGCCGTGGTAGCCGTTCTTGCGGCTGATGATGGTTTTCTTGTTCGGCTGGCCCTTGATCGCCCAGTAGTGGCGAACCATGCGCAACATCGTGTCGTTGCCTTCGGAGCCGGAGCCAGTGAAGAACACATGGTTCATGCCGGCCGGGGCGATATCGGCGATGGCCTTGGCCAGCTCCAGCACCGGCGGGTGGGCGGTCTGGAAGAACAGGTTGTAGTAAGGCAGTTGTTTCATCTGCTTGGCGGCGGCGTCGGCCAGTTCATCGCGACCGTAACCGATGGCCACGCACCACAGGCCGGCCATGCCGTCGAGGATCTTGTTGCCTTCACTGTCCCACAGGTAAACGCCCTTGGCGTTGGTGATGATGCGCGGGCCTTTTTCTTTCAATTGCTTGAAGTCGCTGAACGGCGCCAGGTGGTGATCGTTGCTCAGGGCTTGCCATTCACGGGTTTGCGGGTTGTTGCTGGACATACCAATCTCCAAAAGTAGCAGGTGAGGGTGCGGCGCATCCCGGCCGCACCCGGCGCATCAGACGGCGAAGAGCAGGAATTCCCGCTCCCACGAACTGATCACGCGCTTGAAGTTTTCATGCTCGGCCCGCTTGACCGCGACGTAGCCAGTGATGAATTTGTGACCCAGGTATTTCTCGATGGTCTTGCTGTTTTCCATGCGCTCCAGCGCGTCTTCGATAGTCAACGGCAGGCGCAGGTTGCGCCGTTCGTAACCACGACCGACCACCGGCGCACTCGGGCTGATGCCTTCGACCATGCCGATATAGCCGCACAGCAAGCTGGCGGCGATCGCCAGGTACGGGTTGGCATCGGCGCCCGGCAGGCGGTTTTCCACGCGACGGTTCTGCGGGCCGGCATCCGGTACGCGCAGGCCGACGGTGCGGTTCTCTTCGCCCCACTCCACGTTCACCGGCGCCGAGGTGTCGGGCAGGAAGCGGCGGAACGAGTTGACGTTGGGGGCGAACAGCGGCAACAGCTCGGGAATGAACTTCTGCAGGCCGCCAATGTGGTGCAGGAACAGCTCGCTCTTGGAACCGTCCTCATTGGAGAACACGCTCTTGCCAGTAGCGATGTCGATGATGCTCTGGTGCAAGTGCATGGCACTGCCGGGCTCGCCGGTCATGGGCTTGGCCATGAAGGTGGCAGCCACGTTGTGCTTGAGCGCGGCTTCACGCATGGTGCGCTTGAACACCAGGATCTGGTCGGCCAGGGACAGGGCATCGCCATGACGGAAGTTGATTTCCATCTGCGCCGTGCCGTCCTCGTGGATCAGCGTGTCGAGGTCCAGCTCTTGCAGCTCGCACCAGTCGTAGACGTCTTCGAACAAGGGGTCGAATTCGTTGGCCGCTTCTATAGAGAAGGACTGGCGACCGGTTTCCGGGCGGCCGGAACGGCCAATCGGCGGTTGCAGCGGGAAGTCCGGGTCCTCGCAACGCTTGGTCAGGTAGAACTCCATCTCCGGCGCCACGATGGGCTGCCAGCCTTTGTCGGCGTAGAGCTTGAGGACTTTCTTGAGCACGTTGCGCGGCGACAGCTCGATCGGGTTGCCTTGCTTGTCGTAGGTGTCGTGGATCACCTGGGCGGTGGGTTCGATGGCCCAGGGCACGAGGAACACGGCGTTCTGGTCGGGGCGGCAGATCATGTCGATGTCGGCCGGGTCGAGCAGTTCGTAATAGATGTCGTCTTCGACATAGTCGCCGGTCACGGTCTGCAACAGAACGCTCTCGGGCAGGCGCATGCCTTTTTCGGCAATGAACTTGTTGGTCGGCGAGATCTTGCCCCGGGTGATCCCGGTGAGGTCGCCAATCATGCATTCGACTTCTGTGATCTTGTGGTCTTTCAACCAATCGGTGAGCTGGTCGAGGTTGTTACTCATAAATGCCTCTGGGCTGGGTTTCCTGACATCCATTAAAGGTCAGGCGTTGTTTGACGCGTGCGCGTCTCTTTGTTTCGCCCGCTTTCGGCAGGCATCGCCAAATGCCTTGAAGATCGCGAGGTAGTACGGATTGGAGCTTACCTGCCATTCAGGGTGCCATTGCACTCCTAATGCAAAAGCGTCTGCAAAAGCCTTGCCCTGTTTGAGCGAAAAAGCTTCGACCAGGCCATCCGGCGCGCGCGCTTCGACCTGCAGGCCGGGCGCCAGGCGGTCAACGCCCTGGCTGTGGATCGAGTTGACCTGGATCGTGTCCGGCAAGCCCAGGCTCGCCAATACACCGCCCGGGCTGATCGCCACGGCGTGCGCCGGGCCGTACTGGACTTCCAGCGGCTGGGTGTCGTCTTCGCGGTGATCCATCATGCCCGGCAGTTCATGAACCTTCTGGTGCAGGCTGCCGCCCAGGGCCACGTTCATTTCCTGGAAGCCTCGGCAAATCCCCAGCACCGGTACGCCTGCGGCAATCGCGGCGCGAATCAGCGGCAGGGTGCTTTGGTCCCGTGCAGGATCATGGGCAGTCCCAGGCGCACTGGCCGGGCCGTCGTAGTGAAAGGGTTCGATATTGGAGGGGGAACCGGTAAAGAGAATGCCGTCCAGGCCGTCAAGAATATTGGCCGGATCGAACAGATCCGCCAGGGACGGAATAATCAATGGCAAGCCCTTGGCAGCGATTGCCACGGCGCGGACGTATTTGTCGCCACTGATGTGATAAGCATGCAGACCAACCTGTTTGGAGCAGGCGGTGACGCCGATTAACGGCAGGCCAGACATGAAGCACCCCGGTATTATTGCTGTTATGGGTTTGAATCGAGCTTAGCCTTGTTCATTTTTTTACACAACACCCCCGTAAAAAATACAACACGGCCCGCTCAAGCCTGCTAGTCCCAAGCCGGTCAAACTGGCAAAACTGCCCAAAAAAGCCGCAAAAAAGCCCCCAAGGCGCTTTTTTAGGGCAAAAAAGGCCTCGCTTGACTTCGGCATGCCGTTCGGGTTGACTGAAACCAGAAAAGATCAATGATTGATATTTTTAACAACAAAGGTGTTGCATCATGTCGGTACCCCCGCGTGCCGTTCAGCTTAACGAAGCGAACGCGTTCCTTAAGGATCATCCTGAGGTTCTGTACGTAGACCTTCTAATTGCGGATATGAATGGTGTGGTGCGCGGTAAGCGCATCGAACGCACCAGCCTCCACAAGGTTTACGAGAAGGGCATTAACCTGCCTGCCTCTTTATTTGCCCTGGATATCAATGGCTCGACGGTGGAAAGCACCGGCCTGGGTCTGGACATCGGTGATGCTGACCGAATCTGTTATCCAATCCCCGATACCCTGTGCAATGAGCCCTGGCAAAAGCGCCCTACCGCGCAACTGCTGATGACCATGCACGAACTTGAAGGTGAACCTTTCTTCGCCGATCCGCGCGAAGTGCTCCGCCAAGTTGTAACCAAGTTTGACGATCTAGGCCTGACCATCTGCGCTGCCTTCGAGCTTGAGTTCTACCTGATCGACCAGGAGAACGTGAACGGCCGGCCACAACCTCCCCGCTCGCCGATCTCCGGCAAACGCCCGCACTCGACACAGGTCTACCTGATCGACGACCTCGACGAATACGTCGACTGCCTCCAGGACATTCTGGAAGGTGCCAAAGAGCAAGGCATCCCAGCTGACGCCATCGTCAAGGAAAGTGCCCCGGCGCAGTTCGAAGTGAACCTGCACCACGTCGCCGACCCGATCAAGGCATGCGACTACGCGGTACTGCTCAAGCGTTTGATCAAGAACATTGCCTACGACCATGAGATGGATACCACCTTCATGGCCAAGCCTTACCCGGGCCAGGCAGGCAACGGTTTGCACGTGCATATTTCGATCCTGGACAAAGACGGCAAGAACATCTTTGCCAGCGAGGATCCCGAGCAGAACGCCGCATTGCGTCACGCGATCGGCGGTGTGCTGGAGACCCTGCCTGCACAAATGGCTTTCCTGTGCCCCAACGTCAACTCCTACCGTCGTTTCGGCGCACAGTTCTACGTGCCGAACTCGCCGTGCTGGGGCCTGGACAACCGCACCGTGGCGATTCGCGTACCGACCGGCTCGTCCGACGCGGTACGTATCGAACACCGTGTGGCCGGCGCCGACGCCAACCCTTACCTGCTGATGGCTTCGGTCCTGGCAGGCGTGCACCACGGTCTGACCAACAAGATCGAACCTGGCGCACCGGTGGAAGGCAACAGCTACGAGCAGAACGAGCAAAGCCTGCCGAACAACCTGCGTGATGCCCTGCGCGAGTTGGACGACAGCGAGGTGATGGCCAAGTACATCGATCCGAAATACATCGATATCTTCGTCGCCTGCAAGGAAAGTGAGCTGGAGGAGTTCGAACACTCCATCTCCGACCTTGAGTACAACTGGTACCTGCATACCGTGTAAGCGGTGGTTGCATTGAAAAAACGCCACAGGCCTTTGGTCTGTGGCGTTTTTTTTGGGATTCTTCAGGGAGACCTGGCTGGCCTCTTCGCGAGCAAGCCCGCTCCCACATTCGACCTCATTTCAAAGGTGGAATACGGTCGAATGTGGGAGCGGGCTTGCTCGCGAAGGCGTCCTGGCAGACAACACAGACGGCTGCTCATACAATGCCCGCTGCCCTGTAGGAGACTTCCATGACCCGCCCCGCCGCCCCTCGCAAACCCCGCGCCCGCAGCCAGGCCCGGATCGACGCGATCCTCGACGCCGCCCGCACCTTGCTGGCCGCCGAAGGCGTGGCCAGCCTGTCGATCTACAGCGTGGCCGAACGGGCGCAGATTCCGCCGTCGTCGGTGTATCACTTTTTCGCCAGCGTACCGGCCTTGCTCGAAGCGCTGACAGCTGACGTGCACGCCGCGTTTCGCGCCGCGCTGCAAGCGCCCATCGACCACGATCAACTGCACACTTGGCGCGACCTGTCGCGCGTAGTGGAGTTGCGCATGCTGACCATCTACAGCAACGACGCCGCCGCCCGGCAATTGATCCTCGCCCAGCACGGCCTCACCGAAGTCACCCAGGCCGACCGCCAGCACGACCTGGAGTTGGGGGACTTGATGCTGCACGTGTTCAACCGCCACTTTGAAGTACCGGTGCTGCCGGCGGACGTGGACGTGTTTGCCCTGGCGCTGGAGTTGAGCGACCGCGTTTACGCGCGCTCGGTACATCAGCATGGGCAGATCACCCCGCGCATGGCGGAGGAAGGGATGCGGGTGTTTGATGCGTATGTGGGGCTTTATTTGCCGGTGTTTTTACCTAAGCGATAAGTGTTGTGGTGACTGGGCCGGCCTCTTCGCGAGCAAGCCCGCTCCCACATTTTGATTTGTGAATACATTCAAAAATGTGGGCGCGGGCTTGCTCGCGATAGCGGTCGGAAGCCGATCACAGCTTGGCGATCGACACCTCGGTAGACTTCACAAACGCAATCACTTCACTGCCAATCACCAACTCCAGCTCTTTCACCGAGCGGGTAGTGATTACCGAAGTGACGATGCCGGACGCAGTCTGCACGTCGATTTCCGACAACACGTCGCCTTCGACGATTTCCTTGATGGTGCCTTTGAACTGGTTACGCACGTTGATCGCTTTGATAGTCATGGTGTTACTCCTTAAGGGACAAGTGAGTTATTGCGCCCACCGCAATTGCGTAGGCAACGGTGAAACAGGTTCCGGCTCCGGCGGCGTGCCGGGCAGTGACAGCACACGGTTGAGCACTTCAGTTTCCAGGGCCGCCAGGCGATGGGAGCCGCGGACCCGCGGGCGTGGCAGTTCCACATGCAGGTCGAGGCCGATTTCGCCGTCTTCGATCAGGATTACCCGATCGGCAATGGCCACGGCTTCGCTGACGTCATGGGTCACCAGCAACACGCTGAAACCGTGCTTGCGCCACAGGTTTTCGATCAGTTGCTGCATCTCGATGCGGGTCAGGGCATCCAGCGCACCCAGGGGTTCATCCAGCAGTAACAGGCGCGGCTGGTGAATCAACGCGCGGGCCAGGGCCACCCGTTGTTTCTGGCCACCGGACAACGCCGCCGGCCATTCATCGGCACGCTCGGCCAGGCCGACCGCCTCCAGCGCCTCAAGTGCCTGGGGCCGCCAGTTGCCTTTAAGGCCCAGGCCGACGTTATCGATGATCTTTTTCCACGGCAGCAGGCGTGCTTCCTGGAACATCAGCCGCGTGTCTTCGAGCGCTTCGCTCAGCGGTGCAGAGCCTGCAAGCAACTCGCCACTGCTGGCGCTATCAAGGCCGGCCAGCAAGCGCAGTAAGGTACTTTTGCCACAGCCACTGCGGCCGACAACAGCCACGAACTGCCCCGCCGGAATGTGCAGGTCGATCTCGCGCAAGACTTCCCGCGCGCCAAACGCCTTGCGCAGCTTGCGCACCGCCAACGGGATACCCCGCAGCAGGCGTGGAGGTTGTTGAGCGGTCATGCCGCACCTCCTTTTTGCACTTGGTAGGCCGGATGCCAGCGCAGCCACACACGCTCCAGGCCACGCGCCGCCAGGTCTGCCAATTTGCCGAGCACCGCGTACAGCACAATCGCCAGCACCACCACGTCGGTTTGCAGGAACTCCCGGGCATTCATCGCCAGGTAGCCGATGCCGGAGCTGGCAGAGATGGTTTCTGCAACGATCAGCGTCAGCCACATAAAGCCCAGGGCAAAGCGCACACCCACCAGGATCGACGGCAAGGCACCGGGCAGGATCACCTGACGAAACAGACTGAAGCCGGACAAGCCATAACTGCGAGCCATCTCCACCAGCGCCGGATCGACGTTGCGGATGCCGTGATACGTATTGAGGTAGATCGGAAACAGCGTGCCGAGGGCGACCAGGAAAATCTTCGCCGTTTCATCAATGCCGAACCACAAAATCACCAGCGGGATCAGCGCCAGGTGCGGCACGTTGCGAATCATCTGCACCGAGCTGTCCAACAGGCGTTCGCCCCATGTCGACAGGCCGGTGATAAAGCCCAGGGCCAGGCCGATGCCGCCACCGATCACAAAACCCAGGCCCGCGCGCCAGCCGCTGATGGCCAGGTGGGTCCAGATTTCACCACTGCTGACCAGGTGTACCCCAGCCGCAATCACTGCGCTGGGCGCCGGCAGAATACGTGTCGACAACCAGCCCGCCGACACCGACAACTGCCACACTGCCAGCAACAGGATCGGCAGCGCCCAGGGCGCCAGTCGATGCAGAATCCGTTGACTATTCATGACGGCGCCTCAGCTCTGCGACGCGGCTTTGGGAAGAATATCGTTGGCCACCATCTCGCCAAACGGGCTCACGTAACCGGCGCTTTTCGGCAGCTCGGGACGTTCGATATCCAGGTGCGGGAACAGCAACTCCGCAACCCGGTACGACTCTTCCAAGTGGGGATAACCGGAGAAGATGAAGGTATCGATGCCCAGCTCTGCGTACTCCTTGACCCGCGCCGCCACGGTCGGCCCATCGCCTACCAGTGCAGTGCCGGCGCCGCCGCGCACCAGGCCGACGCCGGCCCACAGGTTGGGGCTGACTTCGAGGTTGTCGCGACTGCCACCATGCAAGGCGGCCATGCGTTGCTGGCCCACCGAATCAAAGCGCGCCAGCGAGGCCTGGGCACGGGCGATGGTGTCGTCGTCCAGATGGGAGATCAGTTTGTCGGCGGCTTTCCAGGCTTCATCGTTGGTTTCACGCACGATCACATGCAAGCGAATACCAAAGCGCACGGTACGCCCAAGCTTGGCTGCCTTGGCCCGCACCTGCTGGATTTTTTCCGCCACTGCCGCCGGTGGTTCGCCCCAGGTCAGGACCATTTCCACTTGTTCGGCTGCCAGGTCCTGGGCCGCTTCGGAAGATCCGCCGAAATACAGCGGCGGACGTGGCTGCTGGATCGGTGGGTACAGCAACTTGGCGCCTTTGACGCTGATGTGCTGGCCGTCGTAGTCCACGGTTTCGCCTTCCAGCACGCGGCGCCAGATGCGGGTGAATTCCACCGAGGCCTGATAGCGCTCCTCATGGCTGAGGAACAGACCGTCGCCGGCCAGTTCCTCTGGATCACCGCCGGTCACCAAGTTGAACAGCGCCCGCCCACCGGACAATCGGTCCAGGGTCGCGGCCTGACGCGCGGCCACCGTCGGCGAGATGATCCCGGGGCGCAGTGCGACCAGAAATTTCAGACGCTGGGTCACCGGGATCAGCGAGGCGGCCACCAGCCACGAGTCTTCGCAGGAACGTCCGGTGGGGATCAGTACCCCGCCAAAGCCCAGGCGATCTGCGGCCTGGGCGACCTGTTGCAGATAACCGTGATCCACGGCGCGCGCGCCTTCGGCGGTGCCAAGGTAATGGCCGTCGCCGTGGGTAGGCAGGAACCAGAAAATAGTGAGGCTCATGGAGTTGTCTCCTGAAGAAATCGGATTACGGCGCTTTGGCCACGGTCGCAGGTGGCGTCCAGATCACGTCCTTGATGCTCAAGGGCTTGGGAATCAATTTGAGCTGGTAGAAGGTGTCGGCGATTTTCTGCTGGGCGGCGACCACTTCCGGGGTCAGGAACAGCGCGCCGTAACCCTGGCGTTTCACCGAGGTCAGGGTGATGTCAGCCGGCAGGCCAAGCAGTGGGGCGACTTGTTCGGTGACTTCCTGGGGGTTGGCCTTGGACCATTCGCCCACGGCGCGCACTTCTTCCACCAGCGCCCTGATCACGTCCGGATGTTTTTCGGTGTAAGGCTTGGTGGCCAGGTAGAACTGGTGGTTATCGGCAATGCCGGTGGCGTCACGCAGGGTGCGCGCTTGCAGTTGTTTCTCGGCGGCAGCCTGGTACGGGTCCCAGATCACCCAGGCATCGACACTGCCACGTTCGAAGGCGGCACGGGCGTCGGCGGGCGGCAGGAACACGGTCTGTACGTCGGTGTATTTCAGGCCGGCGTCTTCCAGGGCGCGCACCAGCAGGTAATGCACGTTGGAGCCTTTGTTGAGCACGACTTTCTTGCCCTTGAGCTCAGCCACCGACTTGATCGGCGAGTCCTTGGGCACCAGGATGGCCTCGCTGGTCGGCGCTGGCGGTTCGTAGGCAACGTAGAGCAGATCGGCACCGGCGGCCTGGGCGAATACCGGCGGGGTTTCGCCAGTCACACCAAAGTCGATGGAGCCGACATTCAGCCCTTCGAGCAACTGCGGGCCACCGGGAAATTCGGTCCACTGCACGTTCACGCCCTGCTCAGCCAGGCGCTTTTCCAGGGTGCCCTTGGCTTTGAGCAGCACCAGGGTGCCGTACTTCTGATAACCGATCCGCAGGGTTTCGGCCGCTTGAGCTTGAACAATGGCGCCGAAGGACACAGCCGCAGCAAACAGTGCGACCAGGCCCCGACGCAAGATGACAGTGCGCATGACGCTCTCCAAATTGACGATGAGGGTTGTGGCTGCACCTGCTTGGCCGATGGCGGCTGAGTAAGGTGAGGGTTTCTTACATTAGGGTGTGGCTTACATCCGGGTGAGGCTTAGATGCTCCAGCGAGCACTCAACAAACGTTCATTCAACACATGGGGGTCCAGCGGTTGCGGGCGGCGGGCCATGGCGCTGTAGAACTGCTCCAGGGCTTCGCTCAAGCGTTGTTCAAGGATTGGCACCAACTGCGCCTGGGCACTGCCTTCGCCGTAGGCGATCTGGCTGTCTTCGGCGAAAATCCCATGCAGCAACTCCTGGGCCTTGAGCGCCGACAGCACGGGCTTCAAGGCGTAATCCACCGCCAGCATGTGGGCAATACTGCCGCCGGTAGCCATGGGCAATACCACTTTGTGGGCCAGGGCGCGTTCCGGCAGCAGATCGAGGATGGTTTTCAACGCGCCGGAAAACGACGCCTTGTACACCGGCGTGGCGATCAACAAGCCATCGGCATTGGCTACCTGGGCCAGCAAGTCGAGGACCTTGGGGCTGTCGAAGCGTGCGTACAGCAAATCCTCGGCGGGGAAGTCCCGTATCTGATAACTCACCACTTCCACGCCTTGCTGCTGCAACCAGCGCCGCGAATGATCCAGCAGCACCCCTGAGCGGGAGCGTTGGCTGGGACTGCCACCAAGTGTTACGACCAGCATCTGGGAGTTTCCTTGAGCAAGTGTCGGCGGTTCGCGGTGCGGCGATGGCGCCAAGATGGAACAGACCTTATCAGCAGATTTATATATCTATAAATCTTATTTATTCATTTGTTTATTCTTAAATTGCATATGCGAGAAATCATTCGCCAGGCGAAAAAAAGGCCGTCGAAACGGCCTGAAAACCCCTGCTATGTGAGCACTGAAATGCGATCAACCTGTGGGAGCGGGTTAACGATTAGGCTGTGGCGTGAGCCGCAGATACGGCTTCACCGCGCGATAGCCCTTGGGAAAGCGTTGCTTGATCTCGTCCTCATCCTTGAGCGACGGCACGATCACCACTTCATCACCGTCCTGCCAGTTGGCCGGAGTGGCGACTTTGTAGTTGTCGGTCAGTTGCAACGAGTCGATGACCCGCAGGATTTCGTGGAAGTTGCGCCCGGTGCTGGCCGGGTAGGTGATGGTCAGGCGAATCTTTTTGTTCGGGTCAATCACGAACAGCGAACGCACGGTGAGCGTGTCGTTGGCATTGGGGTGGATCAGGTCGTAGAGGTCCGAAACCTTGCGGTCGGCATCGGCCAGGATCGGGAAATTGACGACAGTGGCCTGGGTTTCGTTGATGTCCTCGATCCACTTATGGTGGGAGTCCACCGGGTCTACCGACAGGGCAATGGCCTTGACCCCACGCTGGGCGAATTCGTCCTTGAGCTTGGCGGTGAAACCCAGCTCGGTGGTGCACACCGGGGTGAAGTCCGCCGGGTGGGAAAACAACACGCCCCAGCTATCGCCCAGCCACTCGTGGAAGCGAATCTTGCCGGCGCTGGAATCCTGTTCAAAGTCGGGGGCGATATCGCCCAGTCTGAGGCTCATGGTGTGGCTCCTGATGAGTGCTTATGGAGCCCACTGTGCCTGCTTTGAATTTAATTTAAAAAGAATAAATATCGATTTATTTAGACCATAAATGAATATACAGCTTTGCGTTGATTGACCAATTTCTGAGCAAAAAAAACCTCGCGATTAACGCGAGGTTTTTTTCTCAACGGTTCTTACAGGAAGCTGTAAGTGTAGTTGAAGATCAGACGAGTCTGGTCTTGGTCCTGGATGCCAGTGCCGCTGCCACGATAGACACCGTGACGCAGTGTGGTGCCAAAGCCTTTCAGAGCGCCCTGCTGAATGGTGTAGTCGACACGCATATCGCGTTCCCACTCGGACTGGTCGCTGCCGCCGTTCTTGGCTTTGATGTTGTCGCCATGCAGGTAAGCAATCGAGGTTTTCAGACCTGGAACGCCCAATGCAGCGAAGTCGTAGGAGTACTGACCGAAGGTGGTGTTTTCACCCGCACGCACGAAGGAGTTGATCATGCTATCGGTGAAGAGGTAGAAGCTGGAACCGCCAGCGCCTTCGTTACGGCCATTACCGTCGACAACACCGCCCTGGTTCAACCAGACGAAACCGCCGTCATCATTCACACGCTGGTGACCGACCATGAACGCACTGCCACCCAGGCTATAGGTGAACATGGCGCTCCAGGTTTTGTTATTAACTTCGCCTGCGTCCTTCGCATAACCACCATTGTTGTTGAACTGGTAGCCAGCCTGACCGTTCTTACCGTCGGAGCTGCTATCGAAGTAGCGCACGTCGGTTTTGAACGACTGGCCTTCGGTGATCGGGTAGACGTGAACCAGACCCAGGAAGTGCTGCTTATAGAAGTCTTCCAGGTTGGCGTAGTAGTACTGCAAGGTCAGGTCTTTGGTGACCTTCCAATCAGCACCGCCATAACGGAACTTGTTGCTTTCCTGGCTGGCGCCTGCAACCGACAGGCCAGTGCTGTTGCTCGAAGCACGACCGGTGGCGTGTTCAAGTTGACCGCCGTTGAACGTCACGTTGTCGATTTCTTTGGAGGTGACAGTGCCGCCTTCAAAGGTTTGTGGCAGCAGACGGCCATCGCTTGCGATCACGACCGGCAGGTTCGGAGCCAGGGCTCCGCCCAGATGGGCCTCGGTCTTGGAAAAGCGAGCCTTTACGTTGGCGCTCGCGCTGCTCCAGCTGCTCACAGCCGAACCGTCGGTGTCGCTTGGAACAAAGGAGTTGTTGTCTGGGTGGTGGCCACGGCCACCGTCCAGGTGAAAGCCGACCAATGCCTGGGCATCGATACCAAAGCCAACCGTACCTTCAGTGAAACCAGACTGGACGTTGAACTTCAGGCCGGTGGCCGTTTCGCGCTGGTCAGAACCACCTTCACGCTGATCGTTATCAAAATACAGGGTCCGCGAACTGACGGATGCCTTGGTGTCTTCAACAAAACCAGCGGCGCCTGCTTGCTGAGCCAAAACCCCAGCCGCGATGGCGAACGCCAATGTGGACTTCTTCATGTACCGCTCCTCTCGTTTCTAATTTTTGTAGTTCTTTGGTCTCGGGTCTGACGCCCTCGATCCACAGATGCGCGATTAGCGCCAGATCGTGACTGACAAGTCAATCGTAACCTTGTGTGTCTACTACCTTCGTCTAATCGCAGTTGATTTGGTCCCTGCAGGGTAATGAGTTTTTCATACACCCAAAAAGAATTATTTCGTCCTTTTTCATACTATTCAGGAATAACACTTTCCATGGGGCGACCAACCCGCAGTGGGGTATCGCTCCATAAGCTAATTCCTAAAGGGTATTTGTTAGCCATTTTTTAGATCGTTTAGTGTGAACAGAATCCTGCACACGTCACTCACGATCAAAAAGGCGACGCCATCATGGCCAAACGCGCATCCTCTCGTCAATTTGTTACAGTTTTACTATCCCTTACAATTTCTTTTGGGGCGCAGGCGGCCAACCTCACCGTCGGCTATCAAACCGGTATCGATCCGAGCAAAGTGCCCCAGGCCGACGGCCTTTATGAGCAGGCCATTGGCGAGAAAATCGACTGGCGCCGCTTCAACAGCGGCCCGGAGGTGGTCACCGCGATTGCCTCCGGCGATGTACAGATCGGCAACCTCGGCTCCAGCCCGTTGGCGGCCGCCGCATCCCGTAACCTACCCATCGTAGCGTTCATCGTATCGGCCCAGATCAATAGTTCTGAAGCTTTGGTAGTGCGTAACGGCAGCCATATTGACGCACCCAAGGACCTGATCGGCAAAACCATCGCCACGCCGTTTGTCTCCACATCCCACTACAGCCTGCTCGCGGCCTTGAAACACTGGGGCCTGGACACAAAGCAGGTCAAAGTGGTGAACCTGCAACCAGGCGAAATTGCCGCAGCCTGGAAACGCGGGGATATCGACGGTGCATTTGTCTGGTCACCCGCCCTGGGGGAAATCCGCAAGACCGGCAAGACCCTGACCGACGCGGCTCAGGTGGGCCAATGGGGCGCGCCGACGTTTGAGGTGTGGGTAGCACGCAAGGATTTTGCCGAGAAGCATCCAGAGATCGTGGCCAAGTTTGCCAAGGTCACCCTGGACTCGTTTGCCGACTACGCAGCCAATAAAGCCAAGTGGACGGTGGATTCGTCGCCGGTGCAGAAGATCGCCAGGCTGACCGGCGCAAACGCCGCAGATATCCCTGAACTGCTGGAAGGCAGCACCTTCCCCGATGCCCAGGCGCAGCAAACCGACGCCTTGCTTAATGGCGCAACGGCCAAGGCCATTGGGGAGACCGCCAAATTCCTGAAGGAACAAGGCAAGGTGGAAACTGTGCTGCCGGACTATTCGGCGTTTGTGACAGACAAATTTATCCAGGAATAAACACGGACAAAAAATGTGGGAGCGGGCTTGCTCGCTCCCACATTTAGGTATTGGGTGTACCGAATACCGTGTTTATAAGGTCTTCTCGAAGATCTTCGAATTACGCTGGAAGTTGTACAGCGACGCCCGTGCCGACGGTAGGCGATCCACGCTGCTCGGCACAAACCCGCGCTCGCGGAACCAATGGGCGGTGCGAGTCGTCAGCACGAACAGCGTCTTCAAGCCTTGGGTGCGGGCACGGGTTTCGATGCGCTCCAGCAGCTCATCACCGCGACCGCCATGGCGATATTCCGGATTGACCGCCAGGCACGCCAGCTCACCCGCGTCGGAATCGGCAATCGGGTACAACGCGGCACACGCGATGATCATGCCTTCGCGCTCCACCACGCTGAACTGCTCGATTTCCCGCTCCAGCACTTCCCGTGAACGACGCACCAGGATCCCCTGCTCTTCCAGCGGGCTGATCAGGTCCAGCAAGCCGCCGACGTCTTCAATCGCCGCCTCGCGCACCAGTTCGAACTGTTCCTGGGCCACCAGCGTACCGCCGCCGTCCCGGGTAAACAGTTCGGTCAACAGCGCACCGTCCTCGACATAACTGACGATATGGCTGCGCCCCACGCCCCCACGACAGGCCTCGGCCGCCGCATCGAGCAGTTCGGCCTGGTAGTTGTTGCCCAGGCGTTGCAGGTGCGCCGGCACTTGTTGCGGGCGCAGTTCGCGCACCAACCGGCCATTTTCGTCGATCAGGCCCAGGTCGGCGCCAAACAGCAGCAGCTTGTCGGCGCCCAGGTCGATGGCGGCGCGGGTGGCCACGTCTTCACAGGCCAGGTTGAAAATCTCCCCGGTCGGCGAATAGCCCAGTGGCGACAGGACGACGATGGAGCGCTCATCCAGCAGACGGTTGATGCCCTTGCGGTCGACCCGGCGCACTTCGCCGGTGTGGTGGTAGTCGATGCCGTCGAGCACGCCGATCGGCCGCGCGGTCACCAGGTTGCCACTGGCCACCCGCAGGCGCGAGCCCTGCATCGGCGAGGACGCCATGTCCATGGACAAACGCGCTTCAATGGCGATGCGCAGGTGGCCCACTGCATCGATCACACACTCCAGGGTCGCTGCATCGGTGATGCGCATCCCATCGTGGTAATGCGGGGTCAGGCCGCGGGCAGCGAGACGGGTTTCGATTTGCGGGCGCGAGCCATGCACCAGCACCAGGCGCACGCCGAGGCTGTGCAGCAGCACCAGGTCGTGGACGATATTGCCGAAGTTCGGGTGATCCACACCATCGCCCGGCAGCATGACCACAAAGGTGCAGTCACGGTGGGCATTGATGTAGGGCGAAGCGTGACGAAGCCAATTGACGTATTCGGGCATAAAACCTGGGCCTGTAATAAAAAGCAGCCAAAAAAGGATGAATCGCTAAACGCACAGCGGGCTGATGGTTATCGTCGGAACAGGCTTGGCGACACGCTCGCTCTCCTTCTATGTACGGGGTGCAATGGGGTTAATTTATGCAGGCTTGAGACAGTAATGTTCAATCAGTTCCCGCAATAGACGCACTGTAGGCGTCAAGCGTGACATTTCAAGGTACTCGCCCGGTTGGTGGGCGCAGGCAATGTCCCCAGGGCCGAGCACCAGGGTTTCGCAACCAAGGCGCTGAAGATAAGGCGCTTCAGTACCGAACGCTACTGCTTCGGCACGATGGCCGGTCAAATGTTCCGCGACACGCACCAGTTCGGCGTCTTCAGGCTGCTCGAAGGGTGGCACTTCGGGGAACAGCGGCGCGTAGTCGATCTTTACTTGATGGCGTTCGGCGATGGGCTGCAGTTTCAGGCGGATCGCGTCGCGCAACACCTGGGGGTCCATGCCGGGCAAGGGCCGCAGGTCGAACTCCAGGGAGCACTGGCCGCAAATCCGGTTGGGGTTATCGCCGCCGTGGATACAGCCAAAATTCAAGGTCGGCTGGGGCACCGTGAATTGTGGGTTGCGGTATTCCCGTTGCCAGGCCAGGCGCAGGCCGCGCAGTTCGCCCATGGCGTCATGCATGGCTTCAAGGGCGCTGTGGCCCAGGCTCGGGTCCGACGAATGACCGCTGCGCCCGAGGATATCGATGCGCTCCATCATCACCCCCTTGTGCAGGCGGATCGGCTTGAGGCCCGTGGGCTCGCCAATTACCGCCGCGCGCCCCAGGGGGCGGCCCGCCGCAGCCAGGGCGCGAGCGCCGGCCATGGAGCTTTCTTCATCACAGGTCGCGAGGATCAACAGCGGTTGCTTGAACGGTTGGTCCAGCAGCGGCAGGACCGCTTCGATAGCCAGGGCGAAAAAACCCTTCATGTCGCAGCTACCCAGTCCTACCCAACGGCCATCCACTTCCGTCAACTTCAAAGGATCGGTCTGCCACAGCGCCTCATCGTAAGGCACGGTATCGCTATGCCCCGCCAGTACCAGGCCACCGGGGCCGCTGCCGAAGCTGGCCAATAGATTGAATTTGCCGGGGCTGACCTGCTGGATATCGCAGGCGAAACCCAGGTCGCCCAACCAGCTTGCGAGCAGGTCGATCACCGGGCGGTTGGTCTGGTCGAGAGACGCTTGGGTGCAACTGACCGATGGCGCGGCAATCAGTGCGGCAAATTGTTCTTTCATGGACGGTAAAGGCATGCGCGGTCTCTCAACTTCCACAGATGAAACCCATCATAGAACCATCTGCGTTACACAATAAACCCGTTGCGGCACGTTGCCGGGCTCAGTCCTGTACACTGCACGACCTTGGCAGCCACCTTTTCCCCCGGCTGCACTCCCGATCCTGGATGTTCCGGCCATGCAAAAAGAAACCGAAATCAAGCTTCGCGTCAGCCGCGAGACCCTCGCCGCGCTGCGCGAGCACCCGCTCCTGAAAAAACGCAATAAAAGTGGCTGGGAACGCCGTGAGTTGATGAACCAGTACTTCGACACCCCCGAGCGCGACCTGGCCCAGGCCAAGGTTGCCCTGCGCCTGCGCAAGGACGGCGACGACGTGATCCAGACCCTCAAGACCCGTGGCCAGAGCGTCGCCGGTTTGTCGGAACGTAACGAGTACAACTGGGAACTGCCCAAGGCCAAGCTCGACGTGAAAAAACTCGACGGCGAATGCTGGCCCGAGCAGTTGGCTGAACTGGACAAAAAGACCCTCAAGCCGATCTTCACCACCGATTTCGTCCGTGAGCGTGCCGAGATCGCCTGGGGCCGTGGCAAAGCCAAGGTAGTGATCGAAGCAGCCCTGGACCTGGGCCACGTGATCGCCGGCAAGCAGAAGGAAGAAATCTGCGAGCTGGAACTGGAACTGCGCGAAGGCGAACCCGCCGCCCTGCTGGAACTGGCTGCCGAGTTGGCCCAGACCCTGGCGCTGATGCCGTGCGATATCAGCAAGGCCGAACGCGGCTACCGCCTGTTCGACGCCAGCAGCTACTCCCTGAGCCTGCCTGCCCCACAACTGCAACCGCAAATGCCTCTGGATGACGTTTTCGCCGCGCTGATGTGGCATCTGCTGGGCAGCAGCCAGCGCCTGGCCGAGCAGTACCGTTTCAACGGCCACTGGCGCCTGCTGCAGGACTGGGTGGAAAACCTCGCCGAAATGCGCGCCCTGATCGGCAGCCTCGGCCAGGCTGCGCCACGTCAATCCACCAGCGAACTGCGCAGTGCCCTCGACGCCCTGCTGGAAGACTGGCGCCCACTGGTCCAGGCCGGCGAAGAGGATGAAGACGTGCGCAAGGCCGCGCCAGAGCAGTTCATCGAAGAATTGGACGACGTGCGCTGGGGCCTGTTCTCACTGAACACTTCGCGCTGGCTGCTGGCCCGCACCTGGACCCTGGACCGCAACGTGCGCGGCAACCGCCAGGGCGCCGCCCAGGTCGCCAACTGGCTGCCGCGCCTGCTGGCCGACGAAGCCGTCGCCCTGCGCCTGCCGCGCTACCAACAACAGCCGGAAGACCTGGCCGAGCAACTGCCGCGCATCGAGCGCCTGCAGGCGTGGCTGCACCATGCCCGCCACCTGCTGGAAATTGCGGAGCTGGATCGTTTGTACGGTGAGCTGAACAAGTTGGCCGCGCTGGCCAACCTGCCGATCACTGATGAGTCGCTGGATGCGCGGATGCATCAGGTGATTGCGGTGTACCAGAACCGGGCCTGGAAGACTTTGCTGCGTCTGTAAGATTGCTATCGCGTGTAGGAGCGAGCTTGCTCGCGAAGGACGTCAACGATAACGCGTGTTTGCTAGGTAAACGCGGCGCTCTCACGTTCTTCGCGAGCAAGCTCGCGCCTACAAAAAAGCCTTAACTGACTGGCATTAGGGCTTGCCGGCGATGACGTCCGCACTCTCACCGCAACACTGGCAGACTGGTAGTGGACTTGATCTCCGACAGCGCCACAATCGAGTTGACCTCCTGTATCCCCGGCACCATCGACAGTTTCTCGAAGAAGAAACGCTCATACGCCTCGATATCCGAGGTGACAATGCGCAACAGAAAATCCACCGCCCCCATCAGCACATAACACTCCAGTACTTCCGGGAATCCACGAATCGCCTCAGTGAACTCCGTGAAGTTGGACCGCCCGTGGGCGTTGAGTTTGACCTCGGCAAAGATCTGCGTGTTGAGGCCGATCTTCTTGCGGTCGAGCAACGTCACCTGCGCGCGAATCACCCCCTCTTCCTTGAGCCGCTGGATCCGCCGCCAGCAGGGCGACTGCGATAGCCCGACTTGTTCGGCAATCTGCGCGCTGGAGAGCGACGCGTCTTCCTGGAGCAACGCCAGGATCCGGCGGTCGTAGACATCCAACTCACTGTGCATAAAAATACCTTACAAACCATTACCTACGAATCGTATAAGTCATTTATAAGGCATATCGCTCAAACATAGATAAGAAATACCCGACACGCCATGTAAAAATTTCTCCAGTCAGATTTGGAGAACGGCCATGCATTCAGTCCCCACCAGCCCCGCGACCCGCCACGATGCCTGGGCAGTCAGCAACAGCCATTGCCAGGTGCGCTACCAGATCCTCGCCGAGGCTGAACCCGATGTGCTGTGCCGGATCCTCAATTACTTCGCCTTGCAGTTCCTGGTGCCGCAACAGGTAAACGTGACCCGCGACGAAGACCTGCTGAACGTCGAGGTGGTGATGGACGGCCTGAGCTGGCACCGCGCCCAGGTGATCGGTGAAAAACTTCGTAACCTGATCAGCGTGTGCTCGCTGGAGCTGCAACCTGTTGAATCCACAAGGCTGCAAGCGGTATCGGCGGCGGCTCAGTAAAAACCGGTAATAACCCACTGGGCGACAGCAATCAGGGTGGGACTAGCCTTGGCGCTACTGCTTGAAATCGCCCAGGAAACCGCCATGCCCGCAGTGCCAGAACTTCAGGATCGCAGGCTCTGCCTCGACGAACTGCTGCCCGCCCTCACCGCCCACGGCCTGCTCGACGAAGCCCTTGCCGAACGCTTGCGGCGCACCCCGACCAACGACTTGCATCCGCTGGAGTTTCTCGCCGACCAGTCACTGCCCGACCCTGCGCGGCCGGGCATGTCGCTGTCTCTGGAAGCACTGACACAATGGCTCGCCATTCACGTCGAACAGCCCTATCTGCGCATCGACCCACTGAAAATCGATGTGGCGAGCGTGGTGCCACTGATGTCCCACGCCTTCGCCCAGCGGCACAGCATCCTGGCGGTCGCCCTCGATCGCGACAGCGTGACGGTGGCCTGTGCCGAACCGTATCTGCGTGAGTGGGAAACGGGCCTGGGTCATGTCTTGAAGCGTTCGATCAAGCGCGTGGTGGCCAACCCCCAGGTGATCCGCCGTTGTACCCAGGAGTTCTTCCGGCTAGCCAGGTCGGTCAGCGGGGCCGACCAGACCAACCCCATGGCGTCCCCTGTCGAGCAGTTGCTCAACCTTGGCGCTGGCGACCAGGAGCCCGATGCCAACGACGCGCACATCGTCAACATTGTCGACTGGCTGCTGCAATTTGCCTTCGGCCAGCGCGCCAGCGATATCCATATCGAGCCCGGCGGCGACCAGGGCCGCATGCGCTTGCGCATCGATGGGTTGCTGCACGATGTCTATCAGTTTCCGCCACAGGTCACGACCGCCGTGGTCAGCCGCCTGAAAAGCCTCGGGCGGATGAATGTCGCCGAGAAGCGCAAACCCCAGGATGGCCGGATCAAGACCAAGACGCCCACGGATATCGAAGTGGAACTGCGTCTTTCGACCCTGCCCACGGCCTTCGGCGAGAAACTGGTGATGCGGATTTTCGATCCCCAGGTGCTGCTCCAGGACTTTCAGCAGATGGGGCTTTCGGCCGATGACCTGCAGCGCTGGCAGCATATGACCCGTCAGGCCAACGGCATCATCCTGGTCACAGGTCCCACGGGGTCAGGCAAGACCAGCACCCTCTATACCACCCTGCGGCAACTGGCGAACCGCACGGTCAACCTGTGTACGGTGGAAGACCCTATCGAGATGGTCGAGCCGGCCTTCAACCAGATGCAGGTCCAGCACAATATCGACCTGACCTTTGCCAGCGGCGTCCGCGCGCTGATGCGCCAGGACCCGGACATCATCATGATCGGAGAGATCCGTGACCTGGAAACCGCCGAAATGGCAATCCAGGCGGCATTGACCGGCCATCTGGTGCTATCGACCCTGCACACCAACGACGCCCCCAGCGCGGTCAGCCGCCTGCTGGAGCTGGGCATTCCCCATTACTTGATCAAGGCCACATTACTGGGGGTCATGGCCCAGCGCCTGGCGCGCCGGTTGTGCCCGCACTGCAAAAGCCCGGTGACGTTGAACGAGGACGATTGGAACAATGCCACGCGGCCATGGGCGTTACCGACACCTGTCGGCGCGTTCCAGGCCAAAGGCTGCGCGGATTGCCGGGACAGTGGCTATCGCGGACGCATCGGGATCTACGAGATCATGCTGATGAATGAGGGCGCCAGGACCTTGGTCTGCGTCGATACCGATCTGCAGGCATTGCGTCGCGAAGCCCTCAAAGACGGCATGTGCAACCTGCGGTTGGCGGGCGCTCACAAGGTTGCCGACGGGCTGACCACCCTGGAAGAAGTGTTGCGGGTCACGCCGGCACTGTAGCGTTGAACGAGTAAACCGTTCTTATCTACGACAACCCCGTTACAATCGACAGACCTCGCGTCACCACCACCAGACAAGGAATCGTTATGCAGATCGGAACAGTGCTTCTCCTCTTCGTCGGCTTGGCCATTGCCATCCTGTTCATGGGCTTCAAAGTCGTACCCCAAGGCTACCAATGGACGGTGGAGCGCTTCGGCCGCTACACCAACACGCTCAAGCCTGGCCTGAATATCATCATTCCGGTGATGGACCGCATCGGGCGCAAGATCAACGTGATGGAAAGCGTGCTGGATATTCCGCCCCAGGAAGTGATCACCGCCGACAACGCCACGGTACAGATCGACGCGGTGTGTTTCTTCCAGGTGGTGAACACCGCCCAGGCGGCCTACGAGGTCAACAACCTCGAACATGCGATCCGCAACCTGCTGCAAACCAATATCCGTACGGTGCTCGGTTCCATGGAACTGGACGCCATGCTCAGCCAGCGCGACGGTATCAACGAGAAGCTGTTGCGCACGGTCGACGAAGCCACCGCGCCGTGGGGCATCAAGATCACCCGGATCGAGATCAAGGACATCAGCCCGCCTGCCGACCTGATGGCCGCCATGTCGGGCCAGATGAAAGCCGAGCGGATCAAGCGCGCACAGATCCTCGAAGCCGAAGGCCTGCGAGCGTCCGCCATCCTGACCGCCGAAGGTAAGAAACAGGCGCAAATCCTGGAGGCTGAAGGGGGTCGTCAGGCGGCGTTCCTCGAATCCGAAGCCCGTGAACGTCAGGCCGAGGCAGAAGCCCGCGCCACCCAAGTGGTGTCGCAAGCGATTGCTACCGGTAACGTGCAAGCCATCAACTACTTTGTCGCACAGAAATACATCGATGCACTGGGCAAGCTGGCCTCGGCCAACAACAGCAAGGTGATCCTGATGCCGCTGGAAGCCAGCCAGGTCATCGGCGCAGTGGGCGGCATCGGCGAAATCGTCAAGGCCACCTTCGACAACAAGAAAGCCTGAGGCCCGCACCATGTGGGAGTTCCTGCAACACCTGTCGTTCTGGGATTGGCTGGCGCTGGGCACGGTGCTGTTGATTCTCGAAGTGTTTGGTGCCGGCGGTTATCTGCTGTGGATGGGCATCGCGGCCGCAGCGGTTGGCGTGCTCAAGTTCCTGATGCCGGGGCTTGGGTTGGAGCTGCAACTGCTGCTGTTTGCCGTGCTGTCGATACTGACGGCGGTGTACTGGTGGAAACGCCAGCGCAGCAGCGCCAAGGCCAGCGACCAACCGGGCCTGAACATGCGTGGTTCGGAGCTGATTGGTCGCACCTTTATGGTGCATCAAGCCATTATCGATGGCCGGGGCAAGATCAAGGTCGGTGACGGCGTGTGGATGGTCACCGGGCAGGATTCGCCAGTAGGCGCTCAAGTCCGGGTGGTTGGCCAGGACGGTGTGATTTTACGGGTCGAAACTGTTTAGTCATCCACGGAACTAGGCTGGGTTATCTACAATCAAACTGTTCAGTTAACCCAGTCGGAGTCACCCATCATGCGTCTCAAATATGCTGTCGCCACCCTCGCCGTGCTGTCCCTTCCTGTTGGTTCAGCGATGGCCGACAGCTTCTGGCGTAACGTCATCTCGTCGGGCGCTACCACAGGCTCCACGTACCTGACCTTCAAGGACCACAAGCTGGTCGTCGCCGCCCAGGACGATGCCGGCAGTTTCGTCGCCAGTGATGGCGGTATCCGTGGCCCATACCTGGAAGCCGCCATGCAGAAAGTGCGTGCAGACAACCCAGGCCTGAAAGCCACTGATATGGAGTTGGCCAACGCCATCCTGGCGAAAAACGCTGTGGCTGCCGAGTAAATCCGGCGCATGAAAAAGCCGCTTTAGAGCGGCTTTTTTTTGCCTGTTTTTCGACGATACGTTCACAGGCGACAGGCTATATTCAGTTCCCTCGTGCGACGATGCCGGGGTTGATTTGAGTTTTTATTCTTGGTTTTTCTCAAGCGAGTATCTTCGACATCATGAGCCAACTGCCTTTCCTGCCGTTTTCAAAACCGGTCATTGATGAAGCCACCATCGCGGCGGTCGGTGATGTATTGCGCTCTGGCTGGATCACCAGCGGGCCGAAGGTGCAGGCGTTCGAAGCGCAATTATCGGAGTACTTTGGCGGCCGGCCGGTACGCACCTTCAACTCCGGCACCTGCACCATGGAGATTGCCCTGCGTATCGCCGGCGTCGGGCCGGGGGATGAAGTGATCACCACGCCGATCTCCTGGGTGGCGACGGCCAATGTGATTCTGGAGGTGGGCGCCACACCGGTGTTTGCCGATATCGATCCGGTCACCCGCAATATCGACCTGGCTCAGGTGGAAGCAGCCATCACGCCGCGCACCAAGGCGATCATTCCGGTGTACCTGGCGGGCCTGCCGCTGGATATGCCGATGCTCTACGCCTTAGCCAACAAATACGGGTTGCGTATCGTCGAGGATGCCGCCCAGGCGCTGGGCTCCAGTTGGGATGACCAGCGGATTGGCGCCACCGGGGATCTTGTCTCGTTCAGTTTCCAGGCGAACAAGAACATCACCTGTTCCGAAGGCGGCTGCCTGGTGCTGAACAACGCCGAAGAAGCGCGCCTGGCGGAAAAGTACCGGCTGCAAGGCGTTACTCGCAGCGGCTTCGATGGCCTGGACGTGGATGTACTGGGCGGCAAGTTCAATATGACTGACATCGCCGCCGCAATCGGGCTGGGCCAGTTTGCCCAGATCGAACAGGTCACCGCCCATCGCCAGGCCCTGGCCCGGCATTATTTCGAGTGTTTTGGCAGCGATTTCGAGACAACGTACGGCGCGCAACTACCGCCTGCGGACTTTGAAAACAGCAATTGGCACCTGTTCCAACTGGTACTGCCCGAGCGTCAGGATGGCCTCCCGGCCCGTGCCACGTTCATGGAGCAGATGCAGGCCCAGGGTGTAGGCATTGGCTACCACTACCCGCCGATCCACCTGCTGAGTTTGTATCGGGCACAAGGGTTCAAGGAAGGCATGTTCCCGGTAGCAGAAAAAGTCGGGCGTTTGATTGTCTCGTTGCCGATGTTTACGGCGATGAGCAAGGCGGATGTGGAGCGTGCTGTCGCGGCGGTGAAAACAGTACTGCAGACGGGTTAAACCCAATCAATGTGGGAGCGGGTTTGCTCGCTCCCACAATGGGTTGTGCGTAGGCTTATTCGCCAATGGCCGCCTTGTAGCCGGCAGCATCCAGCAGCTTTTCCAGCTCGGCAGGGTTGCTTGGCTTGAGCTTGAAGATCCAGGCCTCGTAGGGCTTTTCATTGAGCGACTCAGGGGCATCGGCCAATTCATCGTTGACCGCAATCACTTCACCCGACACTGGCGAATAAATATCCGAAGCAGCCTTCACCGACTCCACTACGCCCGCCGCGTCGCCGGCGGCGAACACCTTGCCCACTTCAGCCAACTCAACGAAAACCACATCACCCAATGCTTCCTGGGCATGGTCGGAGATCCCGACGGTCACGCTGCCGTCGGCTTCCAGGCGTGCCCATTCGTGGCTTTCGGCAAAACGCAGTGCGGCAGGGATATCGCTCATAGTCTGTGTCCTCAAAAAGAAATGTCAGCGGCCATTGGCCCGCCGGAAAAGGTTAGATCAAGGTCTTGCCATGGCGCACGAAGGTCGGCTTGACCACTCGCACCGGGTACCACTTACCGCGAATCTCTACTTCCGCACGGTCAGCGGTGGCCATCGGTACACGCGCCAGCGCAATGGATTTGCTCAGCGTAGGAGAGAAACTACCACTGGTGATCTCTCCTTCGCCAACATCAGCGATGCGAACCACTTGATGAGCGCGTAAAACCCCACGTTCTTCCAGCACCAGGCCCACCAGTTTGAGCTGCACGCCAGCCGCGCGCTCGGCTTCCAGGGCGGCGCGGCCAATGAAGTTGCGACTGGCGGGTTCCCAGGCAATGCTCCAGGCCATATTGGCGGCCAACGGTGAAACGCCCAGGTGAATATCCTGGCCGTAGAGGTTCATTCCGGCCTCCAGACGCAATGTGTCACGCGCGCCAAGGCCAATGGGCGAGATACCCGCGCCTACCAGGTCATTGAAGAACGCCGGGGCCTGGTCGGCAGGCAGGACGATCTCCAGGCCATCTTCACCGGTATAACCGGTACGGGCGATAAACCAGTCGCCGTCGGCACGGCCCTCGAAAGGCTTGAGCTGGTGGATCAAGACGCCGCGTGACTGGGTGACCAGTTCGGCAATCTTGTGCCGGGCCTGAGGGCCCTGGATAGCCAGCATGGCCAGGTCCGGACGCTCGCGCATGTGTACCTGATAGCTGCCCAGTTGGGCCTGCATCCAGGCGAGGTCCTGGTCGCGGGTGGCCGCATTGACCACCAGCCGGTAACCGTCGTCGGCACAGTAGACGATCATGTCGTCCACCACCCCGCCCTGCTCGTTGAGCATGGCGCTGTACAACGCATGGCCACAGCCATGCAAACGATCGACATCATTGGCCAGCAGCAATTGCAGCCACTCCTTGGCCTGGTGCCCCGAGATGTCGATCACGGTCATATGGGAAACATCAAACACCCCACAGTCACGGCGCACCTGATGGTGCTCCTCGACTTGCGAGCCGTAATGCAAAGGCATATCCCAACCGCCAAAATCGACCATTTTCGCGCCTAGGGCGAGATGCAGGTCATACAGAGGCGTACGCTGTCCCATGGGTTTCTCCTTCCGGGCGTGGCGAAGGTGCGGACGGTCGCCGTTCGGGCTACACACCTTGAAATACAAGGCTTGCAGCCACGTTCAGCCATCCGATCTGAAAGATGGACCGCACCGAATGCCGCGCATTGTAGCCTCAAGCCGTAGGACTGGCACCTAACCGATTCGTCGGGCAGAACGTCGAATCAAGCCGATGACCGGCAACAGGCCGACCAATACCAGGGTCAGAGCGGGCAAGGAGGCGCGCGCCCACTCGCCTTCGCTGGTCATCTCAAAGATGCGTACCGCCAACGTATCCCAGCCGAATGGGCGCATCAGCAAGGTCGCGGGCATTTCCTTGAGCACGTCGACGAACACCAGCAGGGCTGCGCTCAAAGTGCCTGGCAGCAAAAGTGGCAGATACACTTTGCAAAACAGTCGTGGCCCACTGACCCCAAGACTACGCGCCGCTTCCGGCAGGGACGGGCGAATACGTGCCAGGCTGTTTTCCAGTGGGCCATAGGCCACGGCCAGGAAGCGCACCAGATAGGCCATCACCAGTGCCGACAGACTGCCCAGCAACAACGGCTTGCCCGCGCCCCCCAGCCAGCCGGAAACAGGGATTACCAGTTCACGGTCCAGATAGCTGAACGCCAACATGATCGACACCGCCAGCACCGAACCCGGCAAGGCGTAACCCAGGTTACCCAGGCTGATCCCGGAACGAATCGCCCGGGTCGGCGCCAGACGGTTGGCGAACGCCAGCAGCAGCGCCACGCTGACGGTGATCAGCGCGGCCATGCCCCCCAGGTAGAGGGTATGCACGATCAGCCCAGCGTAGCGCTCATCGAGATCAAAACGACCGCGCTGCCAGAACCACGCCACCAATTGGATCATGGGGATGACAAAGGCGCAGGCAAAGACCAACCCGCACCAGCCACTCGCCGCAGCCGCCTTGAACCCACGCAGGTGATACAGCGCCTTGCCGCGCGGCCGTTCATTGCTGGGACGGCTGGCACCACGGGCACGGCGCTCGCCGTAGAGCACCAGCATCACCACCAACAGCAACAGACTCGCCAGTTGCGCGGCGCTGGACAGGCTGAAAAATCCGTACCAGGTCTTGTAGATCGCGGTGGTGAAGGTGTCGAAGTTAAAGACCGACACCGCACCGAAGTCCGCCAGGGTTTCCATCAGTGCCAAGGCCACGCCAGCGCCGATGGCCGGTCGCGCCATGGGCAAGGCCACTCGCCAGAACGCCTGCCACGGCGATTGCCCCAGCACCCGCGCCGCTTCCATCAACCCCTTGCCCTGCGCCAGAAAGGCGGTGCGCGCCAGCAGGTAGACGTAGGGATAGAACACCAGCACCAGCACGATGATCACGCCACTGGTGGAGCGCACGCGCGGTAGGCGCAGGCCCGTGCCGAACCACTCGCGCATCAGGCTCTGCACTGGCCCCGAGAAGTCCAGCAGGCCGACGAAGACAAACGCCAGCACATAGGCGGGAATTGCAAACGGCAACATCAGCGCCCAGTCCAGCCAGCGCCGGCCGGGGAATTCACAAAGGCTGGTCAGCCAGGCCAGGCTGACGCCCAGCACCGTTACGCCAACCCCGACGCCCAGCACCAGGGTCAAGGTATTGCCCAGCAGACGCGGCATCTGGGTGTCCCACAGGTGGGACCAGATTTGGGTGTCGATGCTTTGCCAGGACAACAGCAGGACGCTCAACGGCAGCAGCACCAGGGCGGCGACGGTGAAGACTGGCAGGTACCAGCGGCGTTGGGCGGGGTGGGCCAAAAGCGGATTCTCAAGCAGTGGATGATTTGGAGGCATGTACAAAACACTGTGGGAGCGGGCTTGCTCGCGAAGGCGGTGTGTCAGTCAGCGATCTATTAACTGACACTCCGCCTTCGCGAGCAAGCCCGCTCCCACATTAGATTTGCGGTGTTTTTAAGCCCGTATCAGTTCCAGCCCGCGCGATCCATCAGGCGAATCGCTTCGGCCTGGCGCTTGCCCGCGACTTCCACCGGCAGGGTATCGGCAACGAACTTACCCCAGGCAGCTACTTCTGCAGACGGCTGTACCGCCGGGTTGGCCGGGAACTCCTGGTTCACGTCAGCAAAGATCTTCTGTGCTTCTGGGGTGGTCATCCACTCCACCAGGGCCTTGGCCGCCTCCGGGTGCGGTGCATGCTTGGTCAGGCCAATACCCGACAGGTTGACGTGCACGCCACGGTCGCCCTGGTTCGGCCAGAACAGTTTGACGCCCAGGTCCGGCTTTTGCTTGTGCAGGCGGCCGTAGTAGTAGGTATTGACGATGCCGACATCACATTGCCCGGCGTTGATCGCTTCCAGCACGGAAACGTCATCGGAGAACACGTCAGTGGACAGGTTACTCACCCAGCCCTTGATGATTTCTTCGGTCTTGGCCGCGCCATGGGTCTCGATCAGGGTGGCGGTCAGCGACTGGTTGTAGACCTTTTTCGCCGTGCGCAGGCACAGGCGGCCTTCCCATTGCTTGTCGGCAAGGGCTTCGTAGGTGGTCAACTCACCCGGCTTCACGCGGGCAGTGGAGTAGGCAATGGTCCGCGCCCGCAGGCTCAAGCCGGTCCAGGCATGGCTTGCAGCACGATATTGCGCAGGGATGTTGGCGTCGATCACCTTGGAGGTGAACGGCTGCAGGATGCCCATCTGCTCGGCTTGCCAGAGGTTGCCGGCATCCACGGTCAGCAGCAGGTCGGCGGTGGCGTTCTCGCCTTCGGCCTTGATGCGCTGCATCAGCGGCGCTTCCTTGTCGGTGATGAACTTGATCGGGACGCCGGTCTTCTTGGTGTAAGCGTCGAATACCGGCTTGATCAGCTCGTCGATACGAGAGGAGTAGACCACTACTTCGTCAGCCGCCTGGGCGGTCGTGCTGGCAATCAGGGTGAGTGCCAGGGCAGTCAGGAGGCGCTTGGGTGCCAACATGGGTGCGGTCTCTCGTAATCGAAGGAGTGCAAATGATAAGGACTCACATTTAGCATCTCAACCGAACACTTGGTGGAGGCGTTACGAGATGTTGCATAACTGGATTCTGGGGTGCGGCAACTGGCCTCAGGGCTTGGCCAGATCCGGTAGATCCCCGGTCAACCCCAGCGCCTGGCGCACAAACAGCGCCTTGGCCTCGGGCATCTGGTCGACCATCTTCAACCCGGCATTGCGCAACCAGCGCAACGGCAATTGATCAGCCTGGAACAACCGCTCAAAGCCCTCCATTGCCGCCATCAGCGCAAGATTGTGGGGCATGCGCCGGCGCTCGTAGCGACTGAGCACCTTCACATCGGCCAAGCGCTCACCGCGCTCGGACGCCTGCAGCAGCACCTCGGCCAGCACCGCCGCGTCGAGGAACCCCAGGTTAACGCCCTGCCCCGCCAACGGGTGGATGACATGGGCCGCATCGCCAATCAGGGCCAGGCCTTCGGCGACGTAACGCTTGGCGTGACGCTGGCGCAGTGGCACGCACAGGCGTGGGTCGGCACTGACCACGGTGCCCAACCGCCCTTCAAAGGCACGTTCCAGTTCGCGGCAGAAGGTTTCGTCGTCCAGGGCCATCAGGCGTTCGGACTCGCTCGGCGTGGTTGACCAGACGATGGAACACCAATCTTCCTGGCCATCGCGCACCAGTGGCAGGAACGCCAGCGGCCCGTGGTCGGTAAAACGTTGCCAGGCCGTGCGCTGGTGCGGCTGGCTGCTGCGTACGCTGGTGACAATGGCGTGATGCAGGTAATCCCATTCGCGGGTGGCGGTGCCGGTCAGGCGGCGTACCGCCGAGTTGGCCCCGTCCGCGGCGATCACCAATGGCGCGCGCAGGGTGCGGCCATCGGCCAGGGTCAGCAGCCAGTCGTCGCCGGAGCGGCGCATCTGCTCCAGGCGGGCATTGGCCAGCAGGCCCAGGTCGCAGTCGTGCAGGCGGTCGAGCAAGGCGTCCTGGACCACGCGGTTTTCGACGATATGCCCCAACACCTCGGCATGCACGCTGGCCGCCGAAAAGTGGATCTGCCCGGTGCCGCTGCCATCCCAGACCTGCATCTCGCCGTACGGGCTGGCGCGGCGACTGGCAATGCCATCCCACACCCCCAGGCGCTCGAGAATGCGCTGGCTGGCCGCCGACAAGGCACTCACTCGCGGTTCAAAAGGAGCCGCGGCGTCGAATGGCTTGACGCTCAACGGGCTGCCGTCGAGCAGCAGCACTTGCAGGCCACTGCCTTGCAACGCCAGCGCCAGGGCGCTTCCGACCATTCCGGCCCCGACAATCAGCACATCTGCGCGCATGTCCATGCTTTAAGCCTGTCTCGCTGGCGGCTTGCGCCGCACGTAAAGGGTTTTGTCGACGCGCGCCACCAGGGTGCCGGAGCCGTCATGAATCAGGACCTTGAGGTGGGGCAAATACTTCTCGCCACCTGCGGTCTGTCGACGAATTTCATCCAGCAAGGCGTCGTCGATGGAAAATTCGGCATACACCGGGCCTTTGCCCGGCGAGATGAAATCGATGCTGGCGGCCTTATCCCAGACGATGTAGTCGCGCCCCAGGTTCTCCATCAACAGCAGCATGTAGAACGGGTCGACCATCGAATACAGGCTGCCGCCAAACTGGGTCCCGACATAATTGCGGTTGTACCAGCCCAGGCCCATGCGCACCTTGGCGTGACGAAAATCCGCACTCAGGTGCTGCACCCGAACCCCAGCCCCCAGGTACGGCGGGTATAGGCTCAAGAACCAGCGCAACAACCGCGCCTTGCCCAGGCGCTCGATCAGCCACTTACGCATCGGGGCGCGTACCCAGGCCCATGGCCTGCCGAGCGAACCAGCGCTTGGCCGGCGGCAACAGGTCCAGGCCCAGCAAGCCCAGGTTGCGACCCATGGCGACCAGCGGTTGGCCACTGCCGAACAGGCGGGTGACTTGGTCGGAGAAACCCACGGTCATTTGCTGATCCAGGCGCTGGCGTTCACGGTAGGCTTGCAACGTTGCCAGGTCGCCCGGTATTGCCGGCCCGGCCAACAACGCCTCGGCCAATGCATAAGCGTCGCGCAGCGACAGGTTGAAACCCTGGCCGGCAATCGGGTGCAGGCTGTGGGCGGCGTTGCCGAGGATCACCAAGTGCGAGCGCACTTGCTCCTCGGCCTCCACCAGCGTCAGCGGATATAAGTGACGCGCGCCGACCTGTTTCAAGGTGCCCAGGCGGTAGCCGAACACGCCCTGCAACTCACTGAGGAAGCTGCGCTCATCCAACTGCGCCAAGCGCTGGGCGTCCATGCCGACACGGGTCCAGACTAGCGCACAGCGGTTGTCCGCCAGCGGCAACAAGGCCATCGGGCCCTCGTCGGTGAAACGCTCGAACGCCTCGCCGTTATGCGCTTCGCTAGGGGTGATGTTGGCGATCAGCGCGCTCTGGTTATAGGGACGCTGTTTGACGCCAATACCCAACTGCTCGCGCAAGCCGGAGCGGCCGCCATCGGCCAGTACCGCAAGGTCGCACTCGATGACGGTTTCATCGTTGAGGGTCAGGCGGTAGCCGTCGGCCAGCGGTTCCAGGCGGCTGACTTCAGCCGGGCAACGCCAACTGATCACGTCCTTGTCCAGGCCTTGCCACAGGCACTGCCCGAGCCAGGCGTTTTCCACCACGTAGCCCAGGGCCGGCACGCCTTCTTCCAGCGCCGACAAGCGGGCGGTAGAGAAGCGGCCACGATCGGAAACGTGGATTTGCTTGATCGGCTCGGCACGCCGGGAAATGTCCTGCCACACGCCCAGGCGCTGGTAAATCTGCCGCGCACCAAACGACAGCGCCGAAGAGCGGGCGTCGTAGCTCGGCTGATAGCTGTCGCCGGGAGCGAAGGGTTCGATCAACACGATCTTCCAGCCCCGGGCCTTGGCCCCGGCCTGCAACGCCAACGCCAGGCTGGCGCCCACCAGGCCGCCGCCGATAATGGCCAGGTTGACCCGGCTCATCGGGCGGCCGCCATCAGTGCTTCGATCTCGGCCACGGTCTTGGGTACGCCGCCGGTCAGAATTTCACAGCCTTGCTTGGTCACCACCACGTCATCCTCGATGCGCACGCCTATGCCACGCCATTTCTTTGCCACGTTCTGGTTGTCCGGGGCAATGTAGATGCCCGGCTCCACGGTCAGGGCCATGCCCACTTCCAGCACTCGCCATTCGCCGCCGACCCTGTATTCGCCGACATCATGCACATCCATGCCCAGCCAGTGTCCGGCGCGGTGCATATAAAAAGCCTTGTAGGCTTCGCTGGCGATCAACTCGTCCACATCACCCTGCAACAAGCCCAGCTTCACCAACCCGGCGGTGATGACGTGCACTGTCGCCTCATGCGCCTGGTTCCAGTGCTTGTTCGGTGCGATCTGCGCAAAGGCGGCTTCCTGAGAGGCCAGCACGATTTCATAGATCGCTTTCTGCTCGGCGGAAAACTTGCCATTGACCGGCCAGGTGCGGGTGATATCGCTGGCGTAGCAGTCGATCTCACAGCCGGCATCGATCAAAACCAGATCACCATCCTTGAGCAACGCGTCATTCTGCTGGTAGTGCAGGATGCAACTGTTGCGCCCCGACGCGACGATGGAGCCATAAGCCGGCATCTTCGCCCCGCCCCGGCGGAACTCGTAATCAAGCTCGGCTTCCAGGCTGAACTCATGCAGCCCGGCGCGGCTGGCCTGCATCGCCCGGATATGGGCAGCGCAGGAAATCCGCGCAGCTTCGCGCATCACCTTCACTTCTGCGGCGGATTTATACAGGCGCATGTCGTGAAGCAGATGATCCAGGGCAACGAATTCGTTCGGCGGCTGCGCGCCGAGGTGCGCCTTGGAGCGGATCACGTTGATCCATTCCATCAGGTGCCGGTCGAACTCGGCATTGCTGCCCATGGCCGAGTACACCCTGTCGCGACCTTCGATCAGGCCGGGCAGGATGTCGTCGATATCGGTAATCGGGAAAGCATCGTCGGCGCCGTATTCGCGAATCGCGCCTTCGGTACCGGCGCGCAGGCCGTCCCACAATTCGCGCTCGGCATTGCGTTCGCGGCAGAACAGCACGTATTCGCCATGGGCGCGGCCCGGCATCAACACAATCACCGCTTCCGGTTCGGGGAAGCCGCTCAGGTACTGGAAGTCGCTGTCCTGGCGGTAGACGTGTTCGACATCACGGTTGCGGATCGCCACGGCGGCGGCCGGCAGGATCGCGATGCTGTTGGGTTCCATCTGCGCCATGAGCGCCTTGCGGCGGCGGGTGTATTCCGCTTTGGGGATATGGATCATGGGCAGATGGGTTCCCTCTCTTAGTGCAGCGACGGCTTGGGCGCTGCGGGCTCAGCGGACTTTTTGGTCTCGGTGAACAGCAGCAGCGGCGCGACGCGCAGGTATTCCATGACTTCCATGTAGTCGCCTTCGCCGTCTTCGGATTCTTCCAGGGCATCTTGCACCTGGGAGATGGCTGCCAAATCCTGCAACACTTCCTTGGCGTCGCTGCTCAACTCCAGGCCACCGGCATTTACGCCAAAACCATGGAGGAAGCCCTGGCACCATTGGCCCAGTGCGGCGGCGCGTTCGGCGAGCGGGGCGTCATCGCTTGGCAGCAGCAGGACCACAGTGACGTCATCACCGGTCAGTTCGCCCTTGACCATCTCTTGTAGGCCGATCAAGGCATTGCGCACGTTGTCCAACGGCTCGGTTTCCAACAGCTCGGCAACGTCAGCCAGCCAGTTGTCGGCGTCAAAGCCAACACCGGTGCAACTGCGGCCCAGCAGCACGCCGTGCAGTTCGGCAGGCGAGCAAGGATGACCGCTGGAGCTCAGCAGTTTGGAAAAAGCGTCGTACGGGGAGTTCTGAATAGGCATGATGAGCTAGGCGCCAGGCGGCGCGATGTCTAGAATGAAGCGCTGTATCCTAGCACCGGCAGACGCACCCGACTATCAAGGGCGTCAGATCGTTTATCCTGCAGTTGCCATTCATCAGACAAATCCAGTGGAACCCCATGGAAGACACCGACTTGCAAGCGCTGATGGCCAGACTCGAATTGCTAATTACCCGGGTCGAGCAACTAAAGAGTCAAAACGGACTCCTATTAGCTCAGGAAAAGACCTGGCGCGAGGAACGCGCTCACCTCATTGAAAAAAACGAAATCGCCCGGCGTAAGGTCGAATCGATGATTTCGCGCCTGAAGGCCCTGGAGCAAGACTCATGAGTTCAAGCAATAGCGTCACCGTGCAGATTCTCGACAAAGAATATTCAATCATCTGCCCCCAGGAAGAGCGCAGCAACCTGGTGAGCGCCGCCCGCTACCTGGATGGCAAGATGCGTGAGATCCGCAGTAGCGGCAAAGTCATCGGCGCCGACCGTATCGCCGTGATGGCCGCGCTGAACATTACCCACGATCTGCTGCACAAGCAGGAACGCCCTGACGTACAGGCCAACGGCTCGACACGCGAGCAAGTGCGCGACCTGCTGGAGCGCGTTGACCTGGCACTTTCCAACGATCAAGAGCAACCCAAGGGCTGATTGCAGCGGCTGTTTGGGGTATACTCGCTTCACTCCCTGGCGTGCTTGCCAGTCGGCGATGTCCCTGAGCCGATTCGCACTACCCTGGAAGTTGCACGTTGGGCTGGTGTGCATGTCCGCTAGACGGAAAGCCTTAAAGCCTACTGCATCTTCCACCTTGAACTTTCGGGTTCAAGGGCTAAGTCGACAGCGGTTCTGTCGGGGAGCCTGATTCCCAAACTCAATGCCAGTCCCCGGACTGGCATTGTTGTATGAGCCGACCACCATGACCGAACCTGCGCCGCTTTCCCGTCCGCAACTTCGACGCATGTTACGCAAGGCCCGCCGTGCCCTGACGCCGAGCGAGCAGCGCCAGGCCGCCCTTGGCCTGTATCGGCAACTGGCACAGCACCCGCTGTTTCGCCGGGCCAAACATATTTCCCTGTACCTGCCGATGGATGGTGAAATCGATCCGCGCTTGCTGCTGCGCGCGGCCCAGCGCCGAGGCAAGGCCACTTACCTGCCGGTGCTCAGCGCCTGGCCGCGGACCAAGATGGTGTTCCAGCGCGTGCGGCGCGGGGAAAAACTCAAACCCAATCGCTTCGGCATTCTTGAGCCACGGGCCAACCTCGGACAACAGCGCAAAGTCTGGGCACTGGACCTGGTGTTGTTACCGTTGGTGGGCTTCGACGATGCCGGTGGGCGACTGGGTATGGGTGGCGGTTTTTATGACCGCAGCCTGGCCTATCTTTCGCGCCGCAGTCACTGGCGCAAGCCAACCCTGTTGGGCCTGGCCCATGAATGCCAAAAAGTCGAACGACTGGCGCAGGCAAACTGGGATGTGCCGCTGGAAGGCACCGTTACCGATAGGACGTGGTATGTCGCAGAGGGGACGCCGCTGGAATCAACGGCGCCAAAATAGAGTCAGCGCTTGAACAATTGTGGCTGCTGCTGTTGTGCAAGTTCAACGGGGGCTTCGGTCTTGTTCGACCACAAGCTCTGTGCATACCCGGTGGTCACGACGCCCAGACCGAACAAAATAACCAAAATCCATAGTAAATCCGGTTTGCGTTTCATCGATTGCCCCCCTTCAGGCATATCACACACGATGACAGCAACGTTCCAAAGTAGTCCGTTCCAGCTGCGTCAAGCTTAAAATCCCGGCATTCTGCGTTAACGTGAACCAACACGCAAACCTTGACGTCAACCGACCGTCGGTTTGTCATGAAAGTGACGCACAACCTGCCCAATCCCCTGCAAAGGAGCAAAAACCATGGCCTATTGGCTGATGAAATCCGAGCCCGATGAGCTGTCCATCAAGGGCCTGGAAAACCTCGGCGAAGCGCGCTGGGATGGCGTGCGCAATTACCAGGCGCGCAACTTCCTGCGGGCCATGGCCGTGGGTGATGCGTTCTTCTTCTACCACTCCAGTTGCCCGGAGCCGGGGATTGCCGGCGTAGGGAAAATCGTCGAAGCGGCTTACCCAGACCCGACAGCGCTGGAACCTGACAGTCATTACTTCGACGCCAAGGCCACCCCGGAAAAAAATCCGTGGAGTGCGATCACCGTTGCCCACGTCGAAACCTTCCCCAAAGTCCTCGGGCTCGGCTACCTCAAACAGCAGACCGCCCTGGCTGAACTGCCACTGGTGCAAAAAGGCAGTCGCTTGTCGGTGATGCCGGTGACAGCCGAGCAGTGGGCGGCAATCATGACCCTGCGCTAGCGCCTAAAGGGATTCATTTGACCGGTATCAACGGCTATCGGTTACGATCCCGGCAAACTAGGACGCTAACACCGCAGGATGCACCCATGTCGACGCCCCATCGCAGTTCGCATTTTTTCGCCTTTCTCCTGATTCTGTTGTTGGTAGCCGCCGGTGGCTTCGGCTACTGGAAGTCCACCCTCGACCGCCTGCCGGAAGGCTTGAGCATGGGCAACGGCCGGCTGGAGTCCACCGAAGTGCAGATCGCCACCAAGATCCCCGGCCGCCTGGCCGAAGTACGGGTCGATGAAGGCGACAAAGTGCTAAAGGGCCAGTTGCTGGCGCGTATCGACACCCGCACCCTGGAAGCCCAGCGCGCCCAGGCCGAGGCCGAAGTGTTGCGCGCCAAGGAAAACTTCGCCGCCGCCGAAGCCAACGTGCAACTGCGCCAGAGCGAAAACCTGCTGGCCAGCCAGGAGCTCAAGCGCACCCAGGAGCTGTACCGACGCGGCTTCGCCAGCGCGCAGTTGATCGACCAGCAGCAGGCGCACCAGAACACCGGCAATGCCGCTGTGATCGCCGCCCAGGCCCAGGTCAATGCGGTCAAGGCCGCCATCGGTGCTGCCCAGGCCCAGGTGGCACAACTGACCAGTGAAATCGAAGACAGCAGCCTGCGCGCGCCCATCGACGGCATCATCCAGTTGCGCCTGGCCGAACCTGGCGAAGTGCTCGGTGCCGGCGGGCGGGTGTTGCTGCTGATTGATCCGAATGACCAGTACATGAACCTCTACCTGCCCGCCTCCGTCACCGGGCGCCTGACCGTGGGCAGCGAAGCGCGGATCGTGCTCGATGCCCTGCCGGATCAGCCACTGCCGGCAAAAATCAGCTTTGTCGCGGCCAAATCCCAGTTCACACCCAAAGAAGTGGAAACCCGCGATGAGCGCCAGAAACTGGTGTTCCGCGTCAAGCTGCGCCTGACTCAACCCAGCGCCGTGCCCCAAGCCAAGCCCGGCATGCCCGGCGCCGGCTACGTGCGCACCGCCGACCTGGACTGGCCGGCCAACCTGCAATGAACGGCCTGGCGCTGCACGCCACCGGCATCAACCACCGCTACGGCAAGCAACAGGCACTGATCGACATTGCCTTCAGCTTGCCGGCCGGCACGCGCTGCGGGCTGATCGGCCCGGATGGCGCGGGCAAGTCGAGCCTGCTGGGCTTGATCGCCGGGGTCAAAAAGCTGCAGGCCGGTGATTTGCAGGTACTCGGCGGCTCCATCGAAGACCGCCGCCACCGCAACAGCCTGTACCCGTTGATCGCCTTTATGCCCCAGGGCCTGGGCGGCAACCTGTACCCCGAGCTGTCCATCCGCGAGAACATCCGTTTCTTCGCCACCCTGTTTGGGCTGTCGAAGGCCGATTGCGACCAGCGCATGCACAACCTGCTGCTGGCCACCGACCTGGCACGCTTCGCCGACCGCCCGGCGGGTAAGCTGTCGGGCGGGATGAAGCAAAAACTGGGGCTGTGCTGCGCGCTGATCCACGATCCGGACCTGTTGATCCTCGATGAACCCACCACCGGCGTCGACCCATTGTCACGTCGACGCTTCTGGGAACTGGTGGAAAGCGTACGCAGCGAGCGCCCGCAACTGACACTACTGGTGGCCACGGCCTACATGGAGGAAGCCGAACAGTTCGAACATTGCCTGATGCTCGACCGTGGCAAACTGATCGCCGATGGCCTGAGCCATGAACTGGCCGCCATCACGCCCAGCGGCAAACTGGATGACGCCTTCACCCACTTCCAGGGCGACAGCGCCCACGACAACCAGCCGCTGGTGATCCCTCCCCGGGAAAACGGCAACAGCGACATCGCCATCGAAGCCCACGACCTGACCCTGCGCTTTGGCGACTTCATAGCGGTGAACAAAGTCAGCTTCGCCATCGGGCGTGGCGAGATTTTCGGCTTCCTGGGCTCCAACGGCTGCGGCAAGACCACCACCATGAAAGTCCTTACCGGGCTGATGCCGGCCAGCGAGGGCAGCGCCATGCTGTTGGGCAACCCGGTGAATGCCAAGGACCTGGCGACCCGCAAGCGCGTGGGGTTCATGTCCCAGAGTTTCTCGTTGTACGGCGAACTCAGCGTGCGCCAGAACCTGGTGCTGCATGCCCAGTTGTTCGACTTGCCCAAGGCCGACAGTGGCCCGCGTATCGATGAGCTGATCCAGCGCTTTGACCTGAGCCATATCGCCGACCAGCCGTCCGGCAAGTTGCCGCTGGGGTTGCGCCAGCGCCTGTCCCTGGCCGTAGCGGTGCTGCATCGGCCGGAAGTGCTGATCCTCGACGAACCCACCTCCGGCGTCGACCCCGCCGCGCGGGATGATTTCTGGCGCTTGCTGGTGGAGTTGTCCCGCGAGCAAGGGGTGACCATTTTCCTGTCCACCCACTTTATGAACGAAGCCCAGCGCTGCGACCGTATTTCGTTGATGCATGCCGGCAAGGTGCTGGCCTGCGACACCCCAGACGCCCTGCAACAACAGTTCCACGGCGACACACTGGAAGCGGCCTTCGTCACCTGCCTGGAACAGGCTCAGGGCGCCCCCGAAACCGCCACGCCGAACGAAACCGTGAGCGCCGCCAGTGCGCCACCCATCAGTAAACGCGGCTTCAGCCTGGCCCGCTTGCTGGCCGTAGCCAGCCGCGAAGGCAAGGAGTTGCTGCGCGACAAGGTCCGCATGGCCTTTGCCCTGCTCGGCGCGATCTTCATGATGGTGATCTTCGGTTACGGCATTTCCCTGGATGTGGAAAAGCTCGCCTTCGCCGTGTATGACCAGGACCAGACCCCGCAAAGCCGTGCCTATCTGGAAGCCTTCCGCAGTTCGCGCTACTTCGCCGAACAGCCACCGATCACCGACTCGGCCGAACTGCACCGCCGCCTGCAACGCTCGGAAATCAAACTGGCCCTGGAGATTCCTCCCGGCTTTGGCCGCGACCTGTATGCCGGACGCCAACCCGCGGTGGCCGCCTGGCTCGATGGCGGCATGCCGTTTCGCGCCGAGACCAGCCGCAACTATGTAGAAGCGGTACACCAGGCCAATCTCCAGCAATTGGCCGAACTCAACAGCACACCGCTGTCCCGACCCGCTGCCGCCAAACTGGAAACCCGCTTTCGCTACAACCAGGACGTGGTCAGCGTAAATGCCATCGGCCCGGGCGTGATGGCGCTGATCCTGGCGTTTATCCCGGCGATGCTCACCGCCCTGGGCATCGTGCGTGAAAAAGAACTGGGCTCGATCACCAACTTCTACGCCACGCCGCTGACCCGCCTGGAATTCCTCCTCGGCAAACAGGCGCCCTACCTGGCCGTCAGCCTGATCAACCTGGCGTTGCTGGTGGCAATGAACCGCTGGCTATTCGGCGTGCCGTTCAAGGGCAGCGGCGTGACCCTGGCGTTTGGCGGCCTGTTGTATGTGCTGGCCACCACCAGCATGGGCCTGCTGATTTCCGCGTTCACCCGCACCCAGATCGCCGCGATCCTCGGCACCATGATCATCACCAGCCTGCCGACCATCCAGTTCTCCGGGCTGATCGTGCCACGCTCATCCCTGGAAGGTGCGGCCGCACTGATGGGTATGCTGTTTCCCGCTGGTTACTTCCTCGACGTCGCCGTTGGCACCTTCACCAAAGCCCTGGACCTGCGCCAGCTATGGCCACAGTGCCTGGCGCTGTTCGGGTTTTTCCTGGGGTTCACCGGGCTTAGCCTGGTCATGCTCAAGAAGCAGGAGGCCTGATGCATAAGCTTGCGCATATCCTGCGTCTGGGGATCAAAGAACTCACCAGCCTGCGCCACGACAGCGTATTGCTGCTGTTTCTGTTCTACGCCTTCACCGTGGCTATCTATATGCCCGCGGCCGGCTCGGTGATTGGCGTGCACAACGCCAGCGTCGCGTTTGTCGATGAAGACCATGGCCAACTGTCCCGCCAACTGGCGCAAGCCCTGCAACCACCGCAATTCCAGCCCGCCGCACCACTGGCCTACGACCAGTTGGACAAGGTCATGGACAGCGGCCAGTACACCTTCGTGATCAATGTGCCGGCCAACTTCCAGGCCGACCTGCTGGCCGGACGCCAACCGAGCGTGCAGGTCAACGTGGATGCCACGGCGATGAGCCAGGCCTTTATGGGCGCGGGGTATATCGGGCGGATATTCCAGCGCGAACTGCTGACCTACAGCGGCCAGGCCGACGTCGCCAGCCGGGCGCCGGCGACACTGACCACCCGGGCACTGTTCAACACCAACCTGGAGGGTGGCTGGTTCCTGGCGGTGATCCAGATCGTCAACAACATCACCATCCTTGCCATCGTCCTGACCGGCACCGCACTGCTGCGCGAGCGCGAGCACGGCACCCTCGATCATTTGCTGGTGCTGCCGCTGACCGCGCTGGAAATCATGCTGGCAAAAATCTGGAGCAACATGCTGGTGGTGGTGCTGTGTACGTGGCTGTCGCTGGAAGTGGTGGTCAAGGGCATGCTCGGCGTGCCGCTGGCCGGTTCGTTGAGCCTGTTCCTGCTGGTGACGGCGTTGTACCTGTTTGCCAGCACCGCCCTGGGCATCTTCCTCGCCACCCTCGCCCGCTCGACGCCACAGTTCGGGCTGCTGGCGATTCCGGTGATCATTCCGATGCTGTTGCTGTCAGGCGGCAGCACACCGCTGGACAGCATGCCGCAATGGTTGCAGTGGGTGATGCAGGGCTCGCCGTCGACGCATTTTGTGAGCTTGAGTGCGGCGATTCTGTTCCGCGATGCGGGAGTGAACGTGGTGTGGCCGGATTTGCTGGCGCTGGCGGGGATTGGGTTGTTGTTTTTTGCGGTGGCGTTGGCGCGGTTTAGGAAGAGTTTGGCTTCTTGAATAAAACCTTCAAAACTAAAAGCTATAAAAATATTGCACTTAGTAAAAAATACCATAAAGACCTGTCAGTTATAACAGTAGTCCGCGACCCTCTCCGATGGTTAATTATAAAAGCGAGTGCAAACTTATTGCCTTCAACATTTCAAGGAAAGCAAAAAATGATTAACTCACCGGAATCAAATAAAAACCGCTCCCAAGACAACGATATCAAACACGATATAAAAATCATTATTGACCCAAAAAAACCTCTAGGGAGAACAACGGTCACTGGAGAATTCAGTCCACATGGCTCCCTAGGAAGGATAGAGGTTGAATATACCCACAAGGACTTAATATATACTCTTAAAGCTATTAGATACATGTGCGCGAACGACACTGGATTCTCGCGAAATCCAAAATTCATAATTAAGCCCATGCTTATCCAAGGACCTGAGCTATCATTCACCCCTGTTAAGGATGGGCAATGGCATGCCTGGGGGGCGTCTGGAGATTATAAAACAAGTCAACCTAGCTTAATCGTCACCTTTACGTTTATTTTCGACTCAAATCCAGACGGGGCCTCTATAGTTGACAATAAGACATTACTACTTACCGCATAATTTTCATTGCAACCAGCAACCTAGGTTGCTGGTTTTCTATACCTGACAAAAAACTCAATCAGTTCAGCTCTATTGAATGATCAGGTTATTGAACAACAGATCCTCAACCACCGGTTTACCCGTCTCGTCACTCATCACTTGCTGCGTCTGCTTCAATGCTTCCTGGCGCAGCTTTTCCTTACCCTCAACACTGCCCATGCTCTCGACAGTCTGCTGGGTAAACAACGCCACCAATTGGTTACGAATCAACGGTTCATTGGCCTTGATCGCCGCCGCCGCTTCCGGGCCGGTCACGCGCAGGGCCACATCGGCTTTGTACACCCGCAGTTTCGGGCCGCCATCCAGGGCATAGTTGCCGACAAAGGGCGGGGTCAGGCTGTAATAGCTGACCTTCGGCGCTTCGCCTTCCTTGGCTTCTTCGGCATGGGCTGCCATCGGCAACGTCAGGGCCAGCATCAACAGGATCCACGCTTTCACAGTTCATTCCTCAAATTCGGTTGCCAGTAGCATAACGCTAGCAAGGCAGAGCACAAGCTTATGGCGACTTATCAGGCCGGGGCATGCTCGTTGACCCGTGACCTGACCCACCTACACTTATCGGCCACTACGCCAAAAGGAAGAGTCCGATGAAAGCCGTGCTGTGCAAAGCCTTCGGCCCCGCCGAAACCCTGGTGCTGGAAGAGGTCGCCAGCCCCGCGATCAAGAAGAACGAGATCCTGCTGGATGTGCATGCCGCGGGGGTGAATTTCCCGGACACGCTGATCATCGAGGGCAAGTACCAGTTCAAACCGCCCTTCCCGTTCTCGCCGGGCGGCGAAGCGGCAGGCGTGGTCAGCGAAGTCGGGGAAAAGGTCAGCCACCTGAAGGTCGGTGATCGGGTCATGGCGTTGACCGGCTGGGGCAGCTTTGCCGAACAGGTCGCGGTGCCGGGCTATAACGTGCTGCCGATTCCGCCGAGCATGAGTTTCAACACCGCCGCCGCCTTCAGCATGACCTACGGCACCTCGATGCACGCCCTCAAGCAACGCGGCCACTTGGCGGCCGGCGAGACCCTGCTGGTGCTGGGCGCATCCGGTGGCGTGGGCCTGGCCGCCGTGGAGATCGGCAAGGCCATGGGCGCCCGGGTGATCGCCGCTGCCAGCAGCGCCGACAAATTGGCCGTGGCCAAGGCGGCGGGGGCTGATGAGTTGATCAATTACAGCGAGACCAATCTCAAGGATGAAATCAAGCGCCTGACCGACGGCAACGGCGCAGACGTGATCTACGACCCGGTGGGCGGCGATCTGTTTGACCAGGCCGTTCGCGCCATTGCCTGGAACGGCCGGCTGCTGGTGGTGGGGTTTGCCAGCGGGCGCATTCCCGAGTTGCCGGTGAACCTGGCACTGCTCAAGGGCGCGGCGGTGGTTGGGGTGTTCTGGGGCGCATTTGCCCAGCGCCAACCCCAGGACAATGCGGCGAACTTCCAGCAATTGTTCAGTTGGTATGCCGAGGGGAAGTTGAAGCCATTGGTGTCGCAGGTGTATCCGCTGGATAACGCAGCGCAGGCGATTAATGACCTCGGGCAGCGCAAGGCCGTGGGCAAGGTAGTCGTCCAGGTCCGCTAGTGATTTGAAATGCAATCAATGTGGGAGCGGTGTATCAGTCACATTTTCAGTGGCTGATACACCGCAATCGCGAGCAAGCCCGCTCCCACATTTTGATCTCCAGCGCTATCAGAAGCCAGTTACGACCACAACTTATCTATTTGCGACATGTTCGTAAAAGAACATGCAATTGCTCAAATTTCCTGTGTTTGCAGATAAGAGGCGATGCTATTTTCGGTAACGAAACTGTAACATTCGCATCCGCAGTCAAAACAAGAAATCTGGAGCTCTTGAATGTTTGCTTTCTTTCGTCCTGCCGCACATCAGGCGCCCCTGCCTGAAGAAAAAATCGACAGTACCTACCGACGCCTGCGCTGGCAGATCTTCGCCGGTATTTTCATCGGTTACGCAGGGTATTACCTGCTGCGCAAAAACTTCTCCCTGGCCATGCCGTACCTGATCGACGAGGGTTACACCCGTGGTCAACTGGGCTTGGCCATGTCGGCGATTGCGATTGCCTACGGTCTGTCCAAGTTCCTCATGGGCCTGGTGTCCGACCGCTCCAACCCGCGCTATTTCCTGCCCTTTGGCTTGCTGGTATCGGCCGGGGTGATGTTCATTTTCGGTTTCGCGCCTTGGGCCACCTCCAGCGTGACCATGATGTTCATTTTGCTGTTCATCAACGGCTGGGCCCAGGGCATGGGCTGGCCGCCGAGCGGGCGAACCATGGTGCACTGGTGGTCGCAGAAAGAACGCGGCGGCGTGGTGTCGGTATGGAACGTGGCGCATAACGTCGGCGGCGGCCTGATCGGCCCGCTGTTCCTGCTGGGCATGGCCTGGTTCAACGATTGGCATGCGGCGTTCTATGTGCCGGCCACCGTGGCCCTGCTGGTGGCGGCATTTGCCTTTATCACCATGCGCGATACCCCGCAGTCTGTGGGCCTGCCGCCCATCGAGCAGTACAAGAACGACTACCCGGAAGGCTACGACGCCAGCCACGAAGAGGAATTCAGCGCCAAGGAAATCTTCGTCAAGTACGTGCTGCGCAACAAAATGCTCTGGTACATAGCCCTGGCTAACGTCTTCGTCTACTTGCTGCGCTATGGCGTGCTGGACTGGGCGCCGACTTACCTCAAGGAAGCCAAGCACTTCACGGTCGACAAGTCGTCCTGGGCGTACTTCTTCTACGAGTGGGCTGGGATTCCCGGCACACTGTTGTGCGGCTGGATGTCGGATAAGATCTTCCGTGGCAACCGTGGCCTGACCGGCATTGTGTTCATGGCGTTGGTCACCGTCGCGACCCTGGTGTACTGGCTCAATCCGCCAGGCAACCCGATGGTCGACATGATCGCGCTGTTCTCCATTGGCTTCTTGATCTACGGCCCGGTGATGCTGATCGGCCTGCAGGCGCTGGAGCTGGCACCGAAGAAGGCTGCGGGTACGGCGGCGGGCTTCACCGGCCTGTTCGGTTACCTGGGCGGTTCGGTGGCGGCCAGTGCGGCCATGGGCTACACCGTGGACCACTTCGGCTGGGACGGCGGCTTTGTGCTGCTGATCGGCGCGTGCCTGTTGGCCATCGCGTTCCTGATTCCTACGCTGTGGCACACCAATAGCGTCAGCTCGGCGCGTTAATCGCCGCCGCAGCCTTTGGCACATCGCTTGAGCCGCGCCTCCAGATTCTTGTCTGGCATGGCGTGGCTACGCAGGGCGTTGACGGTCTGCTCGACATAATCGCGAGTAGTGCCGTAGCGCCCGCAAGCGCTGGCGAATACCTGATTCAGCACACTGTCGGGCAAGTTGCCAGCATAGCTGGGCAGGTGCCGCTCCAGCACAAAACCCAATGCCTGCACCTGGCTGCCATCTTCAAGCCGGCAACTGAGCCAGTGCGGCCGATACGAAGGGTAAGGCATCTCCCGCTGCCACAAGGCATAGAGCGAGGCTTCCAACTGCTCCTCCGGCAGGCGGTAGGCAAAGCCGCTGCACGAGCCGCCACGATCCAGGCCAAATACCAGCCCCGGCAACTCCGGCGTACCCCGATGCTCGTGGGACCACAGGTACAGGCCCCGGTGATAACCGTGGACCCGTGCGCGCAGGCGCTGGGTGGCCGAACACTCGGGGCGCCAGATCAGCGAGCCATACGCAAACAGCCAGACCGGCCCACCCTTGTGCAGGCCCATGGTGGCCTGCATCGAGCTCATCAATTGTTCGTGAGTGAGTTGCGGCCCCAGATCGAGTCGCGGTGGGTAAGCCAATTGCAGAAGTTCGGATTCAATAACGGTCATGGCAGATCGCTTAGGTCTCCTGTGCATTACCAGTTATAGGCGACTTTACCGTAATAGAACGCGCCGCTGTAACCGCAAGGCGAAAAAGTGCTATAGGCCGCGTAGTCACGCCGGGCGTACCCGCTTCAGCGCCTTCCACCAAGCTGTATTGGCGGGAAGTCGGTAGCCCGACGACATATAGCTTAATGACATTTATTTGTACGAATAAATACCCTTTATGAATAAGAAAAAGCATAAGCAACGTGCCCCTTTCGTCAGGATTACTCCAGAAAACCCCGCTATTTTCAGCGCCCGTTCAGCCTTTATGGAGGATGAACCCTCAAAATAGGCCCGCGTCACGACCCATTTAGCCGTGCATTCACCGACTATCGAGGTCGCCCCATGAAAAACCGACTTTCCGGCCTGCTGCTCCTGGCGCAGGCCACCACCGCCCTGGCCGCCGAAGCGCCAGCCAACGACGACAAAGGCTTCTGGTACGCCCAGACCAGCGTCTACACCCGGCACTTTGCGCCGGACCCCGAGCACAACAACAACCAGGACCTGATCGGCCTGGAGCGCAATGACGCTTCGGGGTGGGTGTATGGCGGTGCGACCTTTCGCAACTCGTTTCGCCAGCGCTCGTATTACGCTTACGCGGGCAAACGCTATGACATGGCCGACTATCCGGTGTACTTGAAGCTGACCGGCGGGGCGATCCAGGGCTACCGCGGCAAGTACCGCGACAAGATTCCATTGAACCGCTATGGCGTGGCGCCAGTGATCATTCCTTCGGTCGGGGCTCACTACGGGCCGGTAGCGGCGGAGTTCGTGCTGCTGGGGTTCAATGCGGCGATGGTGACCACGGGCCTGCGGTTCTGACGCCGACAGGCCTGAGTAGACACAATCCAGTGTGGGAGCAAGCCCGCTCCCACAGGTCAGGAGCGCGGGGCGTAGGCAAACACGTCGGCGCGCATCTGGTGTGCATCCATGCCGGCGTTGACCAGCGCATCCAGCGTGCCATAGATCATCGCGGGTGAACCGCTGGCGTAGACATGCACACCCTTGAGGTCGCTGATGTCTTCACACACCGCCTCATGCAACAAACCACAGCGCCCCTCCCAACCGCACAGGTCACTGACCACTTTGTGCAGGAACAGATTGGGCAATTGCTGCCACTGCTCCCAATGTTCGACCTGGTAGAAATCATCCGGTTGGCGCACGCCCCAATACAGATGCACCGGGTGCTTGAAACCGCTGGCCCGGCAGTGCTCGATCAGGCTGTGCATCTGTGCCATACCGGTGCCAGCCGCGATCAGCACCAGCGGCCCGTCGGGCAATTCGGCCAGATGGGTATCGCCAAATGGTAGCTCGACCCGCGCCATCTGGTTGCGCAGCAACTGCTCGATCAGGCTGCGGGCGCTGTCTTCACGCACCAGCACATGCAACTCCAGCTCCCGCCCGGCGTGGGGCGCCGACGCCAGGGAAAACGCCGACTTTTCGCCGTTTTCCCGCTCGATCATCAGGTACTGGCCCGCGTGGTAGCGTACCGCCTTGCCGGCCGGCGCCCGCAGGCGCACGCGCCACACGTCGCCACCCAGGTCCACGCACTCGCTCAACTGGCAGGCAAGTTTGCGCACCGGCAACTCTCCCGGCGCCAGCACGCCATCCCACAGCACGATGCAATCTTCCAGCGGCTCGGCAATGCAGGTGTAGAACTCACCATGGTCACGCACCTCGCCGGCCTGTTGCACCCGGCCCTCGACCAACAGGGCCGCGCACACGTGGCACACGCCGTTGCGGCACGCCTGGGGGCATTCGTAGCCAAGGCGCCGTGCACCTTCAAGAATCCGCTCGCCGGGCTGCAAGTCAAGGACCGCGCCGGAAGGTTGCAGGGTTACACGCATCAATCTATTCCCAATTCTTTCCACATCGCATCGACACGCGCCGTCACGGCTTCATCCTTGACGATCACCCGGCCCCACTCGCGGGTGGTTTCACCCGGCCATTTATGGGTGGCATCCAGGCCCATCTTCGAGCCCAGGCCCGACACCGGCGAGGCGAAGTCGAGGTAGTCGATCGGCGTGTTGTCGATCATTACCGTGTCGCGCTTGGGGTCCATGCGCGTGGTAATGGCCCAGATCACGTCGTTCCAGTCCCGGGCGTTGATGTCGTCGTCGGTGACGATAACGAACTTGGTGTACATGAACTGTCGCAAAAACGACCACACACCGAGCATTACCCGCTTGGCATGGCCCGGGTACGACTTCTTCATGGTCACGATGGCCATGCGATACGAGCAACCCTCGGGCGGCAGGTAGAAGTCGGTGATTTCCGGGAACTGCTTCTGCAGGATCGGCACAAACACCTCGTTCAGCGCCACGCCGAGAATCGCCGGCTCATCAGGCGGCCGGCCGGTGTAGGTGCTGTGGTAGATCGGTTTGATCCGGTGGGTGATGCGTTCGACGGTGAACACCGGGAAGCTGTCGACTTCATTGTAGTAGCCGGTGTGATCGCCATACGGGCCTTCATCGGCCATCTCGCCCGGATGAATCACGCCTTCGAGGATGATTTCGGCGGTGGCCGGTACTTGCAGGTCGTTGCCACGGCACTTCACCAGCTCGGTGCGGTTGCCGCGCAGCAGGCCGGCAAAGGCGTATTCGGACAGGCTGTCGGGCACCGGCGTCACGGCGCCGAGGATGGTCGCCGGGTCGGCGCCCAGGGCCACCGAGACCGGGAACGGCTGGCCGGGGTGCTTCTCGCACCACTCACGGAAGTCCAGCGCGCCACCACGGTGGCTCAGCCAACGCATGATCACTTTGTTGCGGCCGATCACTTGCTGGCGGTAGATCCCCAGGTTCTGGCGATCCTTGTTCGGGCCCTTGGTGACGGTCAGGCCCCAGGTGATCAACGGGCCGACATCGCCGGGCCAGCAGGTCTGGACCGGAAGCATCGCCAGGTCGACATCATCGCCTTCGATGACCACTTCCTGGCAAACCGCGTCCTTGACCACCTTGGGCGCCATGGCAATGATCTTGCGAAAGATCGGCAGCTTCGACCACGCGTCCTTCAGGCCCTTGGGCGGCTCGGGCTCCTTGAGGAAGGCCAGCAGCTTGCCGATTTCGCGCAGTTCGCTGACCGACTCGGCGCCCATGCCGAAGGCCACCCGGTCGGGCGTGCCGAACAGGTTGCCGAGCACCGGGATATCAAAGCCTGTGGGGTTCTCGAACAGCAGCGCCGGGCCCTTGTTGCGCAAGGTGCGGTCGCAAATCTCAGTCATTTCCAGGACCGGGGACACCGGCACCTGAATACGTTTCAACTCTCCGCGCTGCTCAAGTTGCTGCACGAAATCCCGAAGATCCTTGAATTTCATTAACCATGCCACCCGTAAAATAGGCGTACATCCTACCTGCTCTGAAGGCCGCTGGCAGCTTATCGCCGCGCATTTGCGCTCGGAACTTGCTTAAAAAACCGGCGAAAAAAAATGGCGCCCCTTGGGGCGCCATTCTTTCGGACCTGAAACGTCGTATTACTTACGCTTCATCGACAGGAAGAACTCGTCGTTGGTCTTGGTGGTTTTCAGCTTATCGATCAGGAACTCGATGGCGGCGACTTCGTCCATCGGATGCAGCAGCTTGCGCAGGATCCACATGCGCTGCAGTTCGTCATCGGCAGTCAGCAACTCTTCACGGCGGGTGCCGGAACGGTTGATGTTGATGGCCGGGAACACACGCTTTTCAGCAATGCGACGGTCCAGAGGCAGTTCCATGTTGCCGGTACCCTTGAACTCTTCGTAGATCACTTCGTCCATCTTCGAGCCGGTTTCAACCAGCGCGGTGGCGATAATGGTCAGCGAGCCGCCTTCTTCGATGTTACGCGCGGCGCCGAAGAAACGTTTCGGCTTCTCCAGGGCATGGGCATCGACACCACCGGTCAGGACCTTGCCGGAGCTCGGGATCACGGTGTTGTAGGCACGGGCCAGACGGGTGATGGAGTCGAGCAGGATCACCACGTCCTTCTTGTGTTCGACCAGGCGCTTGGCCTTCTCGATCACCATTTCGGCAACCTGCACGTGGCGGGTTGGCGGCTCATCGAACGTCGAGGCAACCACTTCGCCGCGCACGGTGCGCTGCATTTCGGTCACTTCTTCCGGACGCTCGTCGATCAGCAGCACGATCAGGTGAACTTCAGGATTGTTACGCGCGATGTTCGCTGCGATGTTCTGCAGCATGATGGTCTTACCGGCTTTCGGCGGCGCGACGATCAGGCCACGCTGGCCCTTGCCGATCGGGGCGCACAGGTCGATGACTCGACCGGTCAAGTCTTCGGTGGAACCGTTGCCGGCTTCCATCTTCATGCGCACGGTCGGGAACAGCGGCGTCAGGTTCTCGAAGAGAATCTTGTTCTTCGCGTTCTCGGGACGATCGAAGTTGATCGTGTCGACCTTGAGCAGGGCGAAATAACGCTCGCCTTCCTTTGGAGGGCGGATCTTGCCAACGATGGTGTCACCGGTGCGCAAGTTGAAGCGACGGATCTGGCTCGGCGAGACGTAGATATCGTCTGGGCCGGCAAGATAGGAAGCGTCTGCAGAGCGAAGGAAGCCGAAGCCGTCCTGGAGAATCTCCAGCACGCCATCACCGGAGATTTCCTCGCCGCTTTTCGCGTGCTTTTTCAGCAGGGAGAAAATCACGTCCTGCTTGCGCGAACGGGCCATATTTTCTATGCCCATTTCTTCGGCCAGTTGGAGCAGGTCGGTAATCGGCTTTTGCTTGAGTTCAGTCAGATTCATATAGGAATGACGTAATCATTTATAGAGGGGGGGAATTAAGCTTTTGGCTTAATGAGGCCGCGCCGCAGAGAAGGCGACAGGATCGCGTACTAATCGAAAGGAATGCGTCGGCGACGGCTTGCAGGGGGCAGTGGAGAAACCAGTGCGGGGCCGAATGTACCACCTGAATTTCAGAGCGTCTAGCCCTGCTTCACGAAAAAGCCCCGCAATTTGCGGGGCTTTTTGACGACGCTTAGATGTTGGCGTCGAGGAATGCAGCCAGTTGCGACTTCGACAGTGCGCCGACCTTGGTGGCCTCGACGTTGCCATTCTTGAACAACATCAGGGTCGGGATACCACGCACGCCATGCTTGGCCGGGGTTTCCTGGTTTTCGTCGATGTTCAGCTTGGCAACGGTCAGCTTGCCTTCGTAGGTGGTTGCGATGTCGTCCAGGACCGGAGCGATCATTTTGCAAGGACCGCACCACTCAGCCCAGTAATCAACCAGCACCGGGCCTTGGGCCTGCAGTACTTCGGCCTCAAAGGTCGCGTCGGTGACGTGCTTGATAAGATCGTTGCTCATGGATGTCTCCGGGTTGTAAGCAAAAAAAACGTTGCCCATCATAGCCGCCCTTCCTTCGTTCAGGAAGCCGCCGCTGATTGACTCTTGCTATCACGCGTCATCATTTTCGGTATTACCGATTCAGGATGTTGCCGGCGTGACAAAGGCGATGCCCGTGCGCAGCGCCGCGTTACGCACGTGCTCCTGCATGGATTTATGTGCCGCCGCGCTGCTGCGCCGGGCCAGGGCACGGAGGATCTTGCGGTGCTCCTGCCAGGTTTCCATGGCCCGCTCCGGTCGGATGAACGGTAGTTTCTGGCTTTCCAGGAACACCTCGGCACTGGCGCTGAGGATGCTGACCATCGCCTGATTGCCACTGGCCAACAGGATGCGCTGGTGGAAAGCGAAGTCCAACCGTGCGGCCGCCTCGAAATCACCGGCCTTGAGTTCCCGGCGCATGGCCTGGACATTGTCTTCGAGCTCATCCAGCGCCTCGGTGGTCAGCGTCATGGCCGCTAGCCCCGCCGCAAACCCCTCCAGGGCATAACGCAACTGGAAGATATCCAGCGGGCTGGCCTGCGCGGTAAATGGCCAGGCCACTGCGCCCAGATCGGCCTCAGGCGGCGCCTGCACAAACACGCCCTTGCCCGGCTGCACACTGACCACTCCCAGCGCACTGAGCGAAGACAAGGCCTCACGCAACGAGGCACGACTGACCCCCAATTGCAGCGCCAGGTCGCGCTGGGAAGGCAATGCATCGCCGGGGCCGAAGCCCTGTTCCTTGATGAGTTTGCGGATAGCTTGCAAGGCCGCTTCCGGTACGGCTTGGGCGATGGAATTCATGAAAAAACCCGAGGTTTCAGTCAACAGTGGGCCTAGTTGTAAAGCTATTCTCGGCAGCCGGCAAGCCACGCCCTAAAGGGGCTCGCGCGGTTTTGCCAGCGCTCGAAAAGGGTGCAAAACGAGACCTGACTGTTCAGACCAGTCAGACCGATATACGCCTGGAAAAACCTGCCTTGCAGGCGTTTCAGGGCGTCATGGCATGGGCTATGCACTGGCAAAACTCAGAAATGTCCTTCACCACTTTCGGAGAGTTGCCATGACCAAGCGTTGCAGCGCCCTGCTCACTGCCTTGTTTGCCAGCCTGATGCTTAGCCAGGCGCCTGCCCAGGCCAATGGCCTGGACGATATCGTCGCACGTGGCACCCTCAAGGTCGCCGTGCCCCAGGACTTTCCGCCGTTCGGCTCGGTTGGCCCGGATATGCAACCGCGCGGTTTGGACATCGACACCGCAAAGCTGCTGGCCGAGCAACTCAAGGTCAAGCTGGAACTCACGCCGGTCAACAGCACCAACCGCATTCCATTCCTGACCACCGGCAAGGTGGACCTGGTGATTTCCAGCCTGGGCAAGAACCCGGAGCGCGAGAAGGTCATCGACTTTTCCAAGGCCTATGCGCCGTTCTATCTCGCCGTATTCGGCCCGCCGGAAGCGACCATCACCCACCTCGACGACCTCAAGGGCAAGACCATCAGCGTGACCCGGGGCGCCATTGAAGATATCGAGTTGACCGCCGTAGCGCCCAAGGAAGCCACGATCAAGCGCTTCGAAGACAACAACTCGACGATCGCCGCCTACCTCGCCGGCCAGGTGGACCTGATCGCCAGTGGCAACGTGGTGATGGTGGCGATCAGCGAGCGCAACCCCAAGCGGGTGCCGGCGCTTAAAGTCAAACTCAAGGATTCGCCAGTGTATGTCGGCGTCAACAAAAACGAGCCGGCGCTGTTGGAAAAGGTCAACCAGATCCTGGTCGCCGCCAAGGCTGACGGCAGCCTGGAAAAGAACGCAATGCAGTGGCTCAAAGAGCCATTGCCTGCCGATCTCTGAGGCGGAGCTGATTGATGGCCTATCAATTCGACTTTGTGCCGGTGCTGGCCAATACCGACCTGCTGTTGCGTGGCGCGCTGTTCACCCTGGAGCTGACCGCCATCGGTGCGATCCTGGGGGTGGCGCTGGGGATTGTCGGCGCCGTGGTGCGCGCCTGGAAAATCCAGCCGTTCTACTGGTTCTTCGGGGTGTATGTCGAATTGATTCGCAACACACCGTTCCTGGTGCAGTTGTTCTTCATCTTCTTCGGCCTGCCGTCCCTGGGCTTGCAGATTTCCGAATGGCAGGCGGCGGTACTGGCGATGGTGATCAACCTCGGCGCCTATTCCACGGAGATCATTCGTGCCGGTATCCAGGCGATTCCTCGCGGGCAACTGGAGGCGGCGGCAGCCTTGGCCATGACGCGTTTTGAAGCGTTTCGCCATGTGGTGCTGCTGCCGGCGCTGGGCAAGGTCTGGCCGGCCCTGAGCAGCCAGATCATCATCGTGATGCTCGGCTCGGCGGTGTGTTCGCAGATCGCCACTGAAGAGTTGAGCTTTGCCGCCAACTTTATCCAGTCGCGCAATTTCCGCGCCTTTGAAACCTATGCCCTGACCACGCTGGTGTACCTGTGCATGGCGTTGATGATCCGCCAGTTGCTCAATTGGATCGGTCGCCGCTATGTAATGAGGAACAGCCGATGAGTGATTTTTCATTCTGGGACATCGTGCGCAACCTGCTGACCGGCCTGCAGTGGACGTTACTGTTGTCGCTGGTGGCGTTTATCGGCGGTGGGCTGATCGGCTTGCTGGTGATGACCCTGCGCATCAGCCCCAAGGCGCTACCGCGCAACATCGCCCGGACCTATATCGAATTGTTCCAGGGCACGCCGTTGTTGATGCAATTGTTCCTGGTGTTCTTCGGTGTCGCCTTGCTGGGGATCGATATCTCGCCGTGGCTGGCCGCCGCGATTGCCTTGACCCTGTTTACCAGCGCCTACCTGGCCGAGATCTGGCGCGGCTGTGTCGACTCCATTGCCCATGGCCAATGGGAGGCTTCCGCCAGCCTGGCGCTCAATCCTTATGAGCAACTGCGCTATGTGATCCTGCCCCAGGCCCTGCGAATTGCCGTGGCACCGACGGTGGGCTTCTCGGTGCAGGTGGTCAAGGGCACGGCGGTGACGTCGATCATCGGCTTCACCGAACTGACCAAGACCGGCGGCATGCTCGCCAACGCCACCTTCGAGCCCTTCATGGTCTACGGCCTGGTGGCGCTCGGTTACTTCCTGCTCTGCTACCCCTTGTCCCTCAGTGCCCGCTACCTGGAAAGGAGACTGCATGCCTCTGCTTAGAATATCCGCGCTGCATAAGTATTACGGCGATCACCATGTGCTCAAAGGTATCGACTTGAGTGTCGAGGAAGGCCAGGTGGTGGCGATCATCGGCCGCAGCGGCTCGGGGAAGTCTACGTTGCTGCGCACCCTCAATGGCCTGGAGTCGATCAACGACGGGGTGATTGAAGTCGACGGCGAATACCTCGATGCGGCCCGTGCCGACCTGCGCAGCCTGCGGCAAAAAGTCGGCATGGTGTTCCAGCAGTTCAACCTGTTCCCCCATTTGACCGTGGGTGAAAACGTCATGCTCGCGCCCCAGGTCGTGCAAAAGGTCACCAAGGCCAAGGCTGCGGAACTGGCACGACAGATGCTCGACCGTGTCGGCCTGGGAGAGAAGTTCGACGCGTTCCCGGATCGCCTGTCCGGCGGCCAGCAGCAACGGGTGGCCATCGCCCGCGCATTGGCAATGTCGCCCAAGGTGCTGCTGTGCGATGAAATCACCTCGGCCCTGGACCCGGAACTGGTCAACGAAGTACTCAGTGTGGTGCGCCAACTGGCCAAGGACGGCATGACCCTGATCATGGTGACCCATGAAATGCGCTTTGCCCGGGAAGTCGGCGACAAGCTGGTGTTCATGCACCAGGGCAAGGTGCATGAAGTCGGTGACCCGAAAGTGCTATTTGCCCAACCGCGCACCGCCGAACTGGCCAATTTCATTGGCTCGGTGGAGTCGCCGGGCTGACGCCAACGCCATGCGACAACCACTCGACCTGCACCTGGCCCTGGAGCGTCGTTTCGCTGCGCACAGAGAACGCGTCAACCGGCAGGAATGGGGCGATCTCCAGTTGTGCCGATAGCCGTCGGCCCGTTATCGGTACGCCAGCCGCACGGGCAATCAGGACCTGCCCGGGCACAAGCCGCTCGCTGGCGTGCGCAGGCACCGAGCTCTCGGCGACCAACTCCACGGGTCGGCCATCAAGGTGGGCGTGCCGGATATTCAGGGCAAAGGCCCCGGTGGCGCCAAACCGAAAGCCCAAAGGCCCCGCAGGTACCCCACTGAACCGTACTGCCATGGGAACGGGATCAATGCACACCACGTTCAGGAGCACGGTCCGGGTACCGTAAGACTGTGCACTGACATGTTCATCGGGCGCTTGACGCATTACGCCGTAGTCGACCCGTGGCTGGCTTAACGCCAACTGACAGGTAGCGAGACTGGCCTCGCTGGCCAATAACGCCACGACGAATAAAAGACACGGATAAATCCTGCCGATCGATTTACAACGCACGGCAGGTCGCCGAAGCAGTTTCATAAAGTTTGTCATTGGAGGGCTCTGGCTCAAGGTTCAGTTGCAGCAGGCAAGGCTTCGTAGAGCCCGGTAGCTCAACACTCAGGGTCTGTTGGGGCTGGCTGTCATTCAGGAAAATCAGGCCGTCGCCCACTACGTTGGTCAGGAAGGCCTTGTCCTGGCCAAATACTGCAGCGCCCTGGGGTAACGCACGTCCCTGCGGGTCATGGGCCGTCAACAGAACCCGACGGGCGCTGACCACCTTGAACTCCACGGAATTGAACGACCCACGAGCAGCGGCAAGCGTTTGGGTGCCGTTCTTGAGATCGACACGCTTGGGCAGGGACTGGGTCTGCACTTCGAGGTGGCTGGTGCTATAGGCCGGCAATCCAGGAATGACCGCGTGACCGCGGTAGTCGGTCCAGACCGGCCCATGGGGTGTCGAGACTTTGGCTCCCGTGATGTTTCCCACCGATAGCAGGCCGAAAGTATCCTGCACCGCGTAGGGTGAAAAGGTCAGCCCTTGTCCATGAGCCACGACGCCCCCCTGCAATTGCCCGGTGTAGGTGGTGCCTGATGCGTCCCGGTTCACCCCCGCACCCACGCGGGTGTAGCGAGGCATGACGTCTACACGACCATGCACCGCCTTCTGGCGATCCGTAAGGTCGCGCTCGGTGCCCACTTCATAGTTCACATACTCGTTGACCCGTTCCGACAGTGTTGTACCGATATCGGAGCGGCCGTTGCGCCGGCTGGCGAAAGATGTGAGGCGGCGATCATCGCCAAACGGCACACTGACTTGCAGGCGCACCGACAGCCCTTCGGAGGGAAGTTCCTCGTTGACGGCATAACGGCGCTTTCGCCGGCGCGACGGACCGGTCTGCGAGTCGGCGACGAGTGCGACATCGACGTCGTCGAAACGCTTGGTCCACGACGCGAACACATGCTCGGTGCTCTGCCCGTCAAATTGCGCGTTATGGGAGTAGGTGACGGAGAGCGTACCCAAAACCGGCGCGGCCCAACTCAGTCCGGCGGTGTACTGGCGCTGAAAACGCGTGTCCAGAAGATCGTTGGTCGAGGCTGTGCCGACCTCCAGGACATCACGGTAACCTCGACTCTGGGTGGTGGCACTCAGGCTTGCCTCAACACCCGCGCCCAACGGGCTACCCAGCGACACGGAGTTGCGTGTCCCGCCCACACCGCGAACCTTATCGCGGGACCGATTGTGTCGTGCTCTCACTGAAACCCGTTGGAAAAAGACACGACTCAACGTGCCACCTGCCGCGTGGTATTCATCCGTCCCCAATAAACCGAGCCCCAGGGCTGTGCCTGCACCCAAATCCCAGGTGCCGCTGCCCATCGCCACCACCGGTTGCTCCCTGTTGCTGGCGATGGTTTCCCGCACCTTGCCCAGCGCAAAGTCGAAACCAGGTTGCACGGGCACGTAGGCACCGAAAGACGCCGCAGGCACCACGAAACTGCGTTTGCCTCCCCGCGTACCGATGACACTCACGTCCAGGTCGCTGGTACCATTGAGCAGTGGCAGGTCCGTCAGGCGAAAAGGCCCTTCGGGCACCAGGGTCGAATGGATCAACACCCCGGACTGGCGCACCTCAACCCTTGCCTGGCTATGGGCCAAGCCTTCGACCACTACACCGTTGGTGCTCCCGACACGGGCGACACCATCAGGAAAGAGCTGGAACCCCGAGAGCTGGAGGCCGCCAAATACCGGGTTCCTGCTGGAAATCTGACCCGCCTGGAAGGTCGACTTCAAGGCCGCGAAATCTCGCTGGGCATAGGCGTACACATGTTCGCTGCTACCCTTGCCGTTATCGGAAACATAGAACTGCCGACTGCGCACAATCCAGTTGCCAAGATTGAAGCCCGCCTCGGTATAGGCCGAGACAAAACGGTTGGAGTCGCCGCGCGCATGGTTATCGAATCCAAGCACATCGTAATTGAGCATGGCGGCCGTACCGCCCTGGCTGAAACTGCCAGCCTCCCACTCGGGTTCACGCAACGATTGCGTAGGTACCACCAGGGACACCTCGTCACTACCGGGGCGCAATCTCACCAACGTCGCCGGGAACTCGCCAAGGAAATCGTGACACGTCTGGTCGGCCGTCACACCAGCCTGCAAGACCGCAGGCGGCACCCGCAAACCAGCTTTGTCCAGTAACCCCCGGGTAAAACACAGTTGGCCCTGGTAATCGAACCGGGCATCCACCAAGCCTAGCGCCGCGCCATTGACCCGCAGCCCGACCACCTGGACACCTTCGCGAAAACGCGCCGCGCTGCGGAAATAGTCCGAAACTTTTGGATCAATGCCATGAGTGGTCAGGGCTGCCAGGTCAAACCCTTCCCCCAACTCGATGGCCAATGCATCCCCATGATGCCCAAAAAGGGTTGCCAACCCCATGAACAGCCCCGAATAACAGGCGCCGCCCACTCCCTTGCCCACCACTCGGTTAAATCCCATGATCGGCAACATCTGCGCTGTAGCTGTCAACGGTGAACCCGTACACCGTGGCGGGCTGCAATACGACCGAGGTAACGCCCGCCAGTGGCCCCTGGGCATCAACCGCCAGTACTTCACCTGGCAGGATGTAACTGCGCGGCAAGGTTGCCAACGTTTTCCCCGGGAGCAGTTGCAACTCCAGCGCCAACCGCACCACATACGCACTGTCGTTATGAACGGCCAGGCCACTGCCCTGGCGCTTCCATTTCAACAACTCCCAGGGTGCCTGGTGCTTGGCCAACCCCTTGGGATGCAGGATCAGCGGTAAATTCTGCCGCAGGGTAAAGCCAATGGTCGCCCCACCAGGGCTGCGGGCCTGGGGAATGCCTTCAAAGGAAACACGTTTCAATCGTTGGGTCTTGAGCGGCGTGCCAGATGTATTGATAAAACGAACCAACTGGGTCTCACCGGCTTCGACCCGGGTAATCGGTGGCGTGACGATCAGCAGTGGCTCTTTATCCTCCGGTATATTCTCGATCACCGAGTGAAGTAGTGCGGGCCCCGGATCTGTGTTCTTGATATTGATCGTCGCTTCACCGTTCTCCTCATAAAGCACGACAACCGTTGTTTCGGGTTGCATACCATCGGCCACCGCCATGCCACTTGCGCAAAACAATAATATTGCACACCACGACAGCGTCACACCTGCTTTCAAAAAACAACTCACTGTGTTTTCTCCGCAACGATCAAGACAAATAGCAAACGCACAGAAAAACAGCCGACAAGTCCCGAAAGCGTCATGACACTTTTCGTTTCAATATCGGCTGTTACTAGAGGTTTAGATGTAACTAAGCACTAAGGTGGCGCGGCCATCCAGCGTCACATCACGGGTGAGGTCCAAGTCTTGCGCTTTGTTAATGACCGCCATCACTTCAATGATGCCCGTGAGCTGAGCAATGGATGCGGGGGTTATGCTCGCACCATTACGCCACGAGTACTGGGTAGGCGCTTGTGCGACTTTTCCGTCACTGTTCTGCCAGGCGCCGGTGCTGACCCGCATGATCGGACTCAACGTGAGACCTGAAGACCTCAGATCTCGCAGAGTGACCGAGTACCCCCCGGTACGTCGGGACGATACAGCGCCCAACCCGAAGTTCTGCGCTTCGGTATAGCCGCCGCCGAGAATGCCAGTGACCTTGCTGCCCGCCTGCAAATCGGTCAGGGTCAGGCCGAACTTGGCCGGGGTGGTACCGCAGTTGACAACCAACGATGTGGTTTGCGGTGAGCGAGGATTGAAGCTGGTCTGGGACAACTCACCGGAACGGATAACCCCATAGTCGATGATGCCACTATTACCCAAGCTCAAATTGCAGGCTGCGGGCGTGATCGTCCCCCGCACTACCAACTGAGCAACGTTTGTTGCCTGAGCGCCAATACTTGCAGCCAGGCAAATAACACCCATCGTCAAACCCAATACTTTTTTCATGATCGACCTGTCGTTAGAAAGTGTTCAGGCATTACTTCTTTAATAACCAGGCAATTCCTTCATCGCCATTAGTTCCTCCCTGAAACACAAAGCTATAAATAAATAACACCACGGCATCATTGCCGACCGACAGTTTCACCTTCGACTCACTCAATAAATATAAGACGACACCCAGAACTCTGTGGGACTCGTTTAAAACAACTGACTCTTTTACCACCCACCAAAGTAGTCCAGAGCAGATTAAGGATGAGTATAATTAACTACTCTTGTAGGAAATTATATAATCTCCAAAATTCTCTAAAAGCCTTTTAGTTCCCTACACCCCACTAAAGATATGTCATCGGTCATCCGGAAATTTTCCCTACATTTCCTACAAAACTTGATCAAGAGCAGGCGTAGGACAAATCACCGAGCACTACGCGTTGGCGTCAGCGTTTGATCGTGGCACGATGGCAAGGTTATCGACCGAGATCCCCTACCCATGCCGCAATCCCAAGCCAAGAATCTGTCCCTGATCGCCGCCATCGACCTGGGCTCCAACAGCTTTCACATGGTCGTGGCCAAGGCCCAGAACGGTGAGATCCGCATCCTTGAGCGGCTCGGCGAAAAGGTACAACTGGCTGCCGGGATCGACGATGAGCGCAAGCTCAACGAAGAATCCATGCAGCGCGGGCTCGACTGCCTCAAGCGTTTTGCCCAACTGATCAACGGCATGCCCCAGGGCGCCGTGCGAATCGTCGGTACCAACGCATTGCGCGAAGCGCGTAACCGTGGCGAATTCATCCGCCGCGCCGAGGAGATCCTCGGGCACCCGGTGGAAGTCATCTCCGGGCGTGAAGAAGCACGCCTGATCTATCTCGGTGTTTCCCACACGCTGGCCGATACCCCCGGCAAACGCCTGGTGGCTGACATTGGCGGTGGCAGCACCGAGTTCATCATCGGCCAGCGCTTCGAGCCGTTGCTGCGCGAAAGCCTGCAAATGGGTTGCGTCAGCTACACCCAGCGCTACTTCAAGGACGGCAAGATCACCCCGGCCCGCTACGCCCAGGCGTACACGGCGGCGCGGCTGGAGATCATGAGCATCGAGCATGCCCTGCACCGCCTGACCTGGGATGAAGCCATCGGCTCATCCGGCACCATCCGCGCCATCGGCCTGGCCCTGAAGGCTGGCGGCCACGGCACCGGCGAGGTGAATGCCGAAGGCCTGGCCTGGCTCAAGCGCAAGCTGTTCAAGCTCGGCGATGCCGAGAAAATCGACTTCGAGGGCATCAAGCCCGATCGCCGGACCATCTTCCCGGCCGGTCTGGCGATCCTTGAGGCCATCTTCGACGCCCTAGAACTGCAACGCATGGACCACTGCGATGGCGCCCTGCGTGAAGGCGTGCTCTACGACCTGCTGGGCCGCCATCATCATGAAGATGTGCGTGAGCGCACCCTCGGCTCACTGATGGAGCGCTACCACGTCGACCTGGAGCAGGCGGCGCGGGTGGAGCGCAAGGCGCTGCATGCGTTTGACCAGGTCGCCGAGGATTGGGACCTGCAGGACGGGGTCTGGCGTGAACTGCTGGGCTGGGCAGCCAAGGTCCATGAAGTGGGTCTGGATATCGCCCACTACCATTACCACAAGCACGGCGCGTACCTGATCGAGCACTCCGACCTGGCGGGCTTTTCCCGGGAAGACCAGCAGATGCTGGCGCTGCTGGTGCGCGGTCATCGCCGCAATATTCCCAAGGACAAGTTCGCCGAGTTCGGCGCCGAGGGCATCAAGCTGATTCGCCTGTGCGCCCTGCTGCGCTTTGCGATCCTGTTCCACCACATCCGTGGCACCCAGCAGATGCCGCAGGTCACCTTGCGCGCCAATGGTGACAGCCTGGATGTGGTATTCCCCGAAGATTGGCTGGACGAGAACCAACTGACCCAGGCGGATTTTGCCCAGGAAGCCGAGTGGCTGACGCGAGTGGGTTTAAGCCTGAACGTGTGCTGATCCCTAGACGCTCTCGGCCGACGACAACATCGGCGCGCCAGGCAGGAACGCCGGCTCGCGGATAGCCTGCGATGCCTGTTCATAGCCATACGCAACCGAGAGCAGTGTGGCTTCACTGTTGCTCGTACCCGCAAAGTGCAGCGCGGTTGGCATGCCCTCATCATCCATGCCCGAGGGCACCGATATGCCGGGGTAGCCAGCTGCCGCGGCAAAGAAATAACTGTCTGAACGAAAACTCGACAGCACCGCGTCCAGCTTATGCTCCTTCAGTGGCTTATCGAAGATATCCCTGAAAATCGGGAGAACAGCCTCCCACAACCGCTCCCGTTGCTCATCCGTCACCGCCAGGCTGTTGATGTGTTCCAGCAGCGCCTGGTCCGGCTCTCCGGCTCGCCTGTCACGCTCGTTGAACGCAATAAGCTCGGCCAACGACTTCACCGACAACCCTTGCCTGCCAGCTAGGTAGCCGTCGATTTTTTGCTTGAGCCCTGCAAAAAGCGCATCGTTGTATTGATCGTACGTCTCTGGCGCCACATCAGCGTCCAGGCTGGCTATTGGCACAAGGACTGCCCCCTTGGCCACCAGCAATCTGATCGCGTCCTCGAAATACTGCCTATCCGCGCGCCTGGCCGGGTCCCTGGCCTGCTCTGGCGACAACTCAGGCACCGGCGTGTAGCCAATGCGTTTGCCCTGCAAGGCATCGGGCGTCAACCCGGCGGTGTAGACCGTTGTTTCGACCATGGCGTTTAGCGCTTCGCCAGCATCGCGCACGTTACGCGTAAACGTGCCCACCGAGTCCAGTCTTGAGCTGGTCATCACCCCCTCGGTACTCACCAGTCCGGCCGTGGTTTTCAAACCGAGCACACCGTTGTAGGCCGCCGGCGCAATGATCGAACCGTTGGTCTCGATGCCCAATGCGAGCGGGACAAGTCCCTGGGCTACCGCCACGGCCGATCCAGTACTCGACCCCGCCACCTGCCCACCCAGTCGATGAGGGTTAAGGGTTTGCCCGCCACGGGAGCTCCAGCCATCAACCGGTACGCTGGAGCGAAAGTTGGACAGCTCACTCATATTGGTTTTACCCACGATCACTGCACCCGCCTTGAGCAAGTTATCCACGACCTTGGCGTTTTTTGTCGTCGGCGAACCTAGCAGCGCACGGGAACCCGCACTGGTGTGCATTTTTCCGCGGGTTTCGAATACATCTTTCAGGGCAATCGGCACACCGTGCAAAAAGCCGCACACCCCGCCGCGGTTACGCTCCTGATCGCGCGCCCGCGCCTGCTCAAGCGCATCGGGGTTGATCTGCACAAACGCGTTGCCGCCTTGCAAGCCATGATCGATGTTTGCGATGTTTTTCAACGAGTCCCGCACCAGAGACTCAGACGTCACCGCCGCCCGGGCCATGTCGCGCGACATGGCCTGCGCACTGCGGTAGCCCTTCGGCGGCGAGGTCAATGCCTCGTAAAGCCCCGCTGCTCCCAACCCGATTCCTATGCCTGATCCCATCATCGAAAAATCCTCAACTGCCATGTACAGGCTATCGCCTGATAGCCAGAGGTCAGTCTAGGAACGGGAACATACAACCCCCAACCTGGCAAATCCGACAGGCTTGTCCGATTTCTCAGTGGTGGATGTAGGCGGGAAACATGGAAGCGGACCTGCCCGCTTCCATGAGGGGAGCGTCAACGAACGGCCAGCACCGGGCTGCCGAGCCGCTCCAGCAACGTCGCCTGCGCACTGCGCGGGTTCTGGTTGCCGGTCGGCGTGTTGCGCACGTAGCGCCCATCCGACTGCAGGCTCCAGCTGTGGGTGTTATCGGTGAGATAACTCTCCAGCTCTTTCTTGACCCGCATGATCAGCTTCTTGCCTTCCACCGGGAAGCAGGTCTCCACACGCTTGTCGAGGTTGCGCTCCATCCAGTCGGCGCTGGAGAGGAACATCTGCTCCTCGCCGCCGTTGAGGAAGTAGAACACCCGCGTGTGCTCCAGGAAGCGGCCGATGATCGAACGCACGTGAATATTGTGCGACACCCCGGCAATGCCCGGGCGCAGGCAGCACATGCCACGCACCACCAGGTCGATGCGCACACCGGACTGGCTGGCCTTGTACAGCGCGCGGATGATCTTCGGATCGGTCAGCGAGTTGAACTTGGCGATGATATGCGCCGGCTTGCCGTCGAGGGCGAACTGGGTCTCGCGGGCAATCATGTCGAGCATGCCCTTTTTCAGGGTGAACGGCGCATGCAGCAGCTTCTTCATGCGCAACGTCTTACCCATGCCGATCAATTGGCTGAACAGTTTGCCGACGTCTTCGCACAAGGCGTCGTCGGAGGTCAGCAGGCTGTAGTCGGTGTAGAGCTTGGCGTTGCCGGCGTGGTAGTTACCGGTACCCAGGTGCGCGTAACGCACGATTTCACCGGCTTCGCGACGCAGGATCAGCATCATCTTGGCGTGGGTCTTGAAGCCGACCACACCGTAGATCACCACCGCACCGGCCGCTTGCAGGCGGCTGGCCAGTTGCAGGTTGGATTCTTCGTCAAACCGCGCACGCAGTTCGATCACCGCCGTAACTTCCTTGCCGTTACGCGCGGCATCCACCAGCGCATCGACGATTTCCGAGTTGGCGCCGCTGCGGTACAGGGTCTGGCGCACGGCCAGGACGTGTGGGTCCTTGGCAGCCTGGCGCAACAGGTCGACCACCGGGGTAAACGACTCGAACGGGTGCAGCAGCAAGATGTCCTGCTTGCTGACCACGCTGAAGATGTTCTCGCTGTTTTGCAGCAGTTTCGGGATCTGCGGGGTGAATGGCGTGTATTGCAGCTCCGGATGGCTGTCCAGGCCAGTAATGCTGAACAGGCGCGTCAGGTTCACCGGGCCATTGACCTGGTACAGCTCGGTCTCGGCCAGGTTGAACTGCTTGAGCAGGTAGTCCGAGAGATGTTTTGGGCAGGTGTCCGCTACTTCCAGGCGTACTGCATCGCCATAACGGCGGGAGAACAGCTCACCGCGCAAGGCGCGGGCCAGGTCTTCGACGTCTTCGGTATCCACGGCCAAATCGGCGTTACGGGTCAGGCGGAACTGGTAGCAGCCCTTGACCTTCATGCCCTGGAACAGGTCATCGGCGTGGGCGTGGATCATCGACGAAAGGAATACATAGTTATCGCCAGCCCCCCCGACCTCTTCCGGTACCTTGATGATCCGTGGCAACAGGCGCGGCGCCGGGATGATCGCCAGGCCCGAATCACGACCAAAGGCATCGATCCCTTCGAGTTCGACGATAAAGTTCAGGCTCTTGTTCACCAGCAGCGGGAACGGGTGTGTCGGGTCGAGGCCAATCGGGGTGATGATCGGCGCGATTTCGTCACGGAAATAGCGACGCACCCAGGTCTTGAGCTTGACGGTCCAGTTGCGCCGACGGATGAAGCGCACCTGATGCTTTTCCAGCTCCGGCAACAAAATGTCGTTGAGGATGGCGTATTGGCGATCCACATGGCCGTGCACCAGTTCGCTGATGCGGGCCAGGGCCTGGTGCGGCTGCAGGCCATCGGCGCCAGCCTGTTCACGGGCAAAGGTGATCTGTTTCTTGAGGCCGGCGACACGGATCTCGAAGAACTCATCCAGGTTGCTGGAGAAGATCAGCAGGAACTTCAAGCGCTCCAACAGCGGGTAGGACTCATCCAGCGCCTGTTCCAGCACGCGGATGTTGAATTGCAGTTGCGACAGCTCGCGATGGATATACAGGCTGCTGTCATCCAGGTTCGGAATCACGATAGGCGGTGCCGCCACCATCGGCTCCGCGAGCACGACAGGCTGCTCAGGTGCAAGCTCCGGCGGGGTTTCGGCGACTTGTTCAACCACCGGATGCGCATCTTTTACGGCAACGTCTGTGAGTCCTTCGGTATTCATCGAGTGTTCCTGTGAGGGCTATGGTTGCTCTCTAAGCAATTGGGCGGCACGGGCGGCAAAGTAAGTCAGGATGCCATCAGCCCCCGCACGTTTAAAGGCGGTAAGGGATTCCAGGATGACTCCTTCACTCAACCAGCCATTTTGAATCGCAGCCATGTGCATGGCGTATTCACCACTGACCTGATAGACAAAGGTCGGCACCTTGAATTCCTCCTTGACCCGATAAAGGATGTCCAGGTACGGCATGCCGGGCTTGACCATCACCATATCGGCACCTTCGGCCAGGTCCGCCGCCACTTCGTGCAGGGCTTCATGGCTGTTGGCCGGGTCCATCTGGTACGAGGCCTTGTTGGCCTTGCCCAGGTTCAACGCCGAGCCGACCGCATCGCGGAACGGGCCGTAGTAGGCGCTGGCGTACTTGGCCGAATAGGCCATGATCCGCACATTGACATGGCCGGCCAGCTCCAAGGCTTCGCGAATCGCCTGGATCCGACCGTCCATCATGTCCGACGGGGCCACCACCTGGGCGCCCGCTGCGGCATGGGACAGCGCCTGCTTGACCAATGCGTCGACGGTGATGTCGTTCTGCACGTAGCCTTCTTCATCCAGAATGCCATCCTGCCCGTGGGTGGTGAACGGGTCCAGCGCCACGTCAGTGATCACCCCAAGCTCAGGGAAACGCTCGCGCAGGGCGCGGGTCGCGCGCTGGGCAATACCTTCGGGGTTCCAGGCCTCGGCGGCATCCAGGGACTTGAGCCCGGCCGGCGTGACCGGAAACAGCGCCAGCGCCGGGATCCCCAGTTCGACCCACTGCGCCGCTTCTTGTAAAAGCAGATCAATGGTCAAACGCTCGACACCCGGCATCGAGGCCACCGCTTCCCGGCGATTTTCACCGTCCAGCACAAACACCGGCAGGATCAGATCATCCACCGTCAGGACGTTTTCACGAACCAGGCGGCGAGAAAAATCATCACGACGGTTGCGGCGCAGGCGGGTAGCGGGAAACAGGCGTTGGGCGGGGGTAAAGCTCACGGCAGACTCCTGAGCCCGGCTTGACGGGCGAGCGTGACAGTTATAAGCGGCCATTATGACGAAGGAATGACAGTTGTGCTTACTCATACAACCGGCATGCGACCTGTCGCCGCATTCATGGTTTCTGTAGGAAATGTTCACTTTGTGACACATCTCGATACTTTCATGAATGTTCACGAAGGCGTAGGCTGCGCGTTCATTTCGCCAGCACCCAGACAATGCTCCAACAATTTCTGAATGACTTTGGCTACTTTGCCCTCTTCCTGGGGACGTTCTTCGAAGGTGAGACCATTCTGGTGCTCGCGGGCTTCCTGGCGTTCCGCGGATACATGGATATCAACGTGGTGGTGGTGGTTGCGTTCTTCGGCAGCTATGCCGGCGACCAGCTCTGGTATTTCATGGGCCGTAAACATGGGCGCAAATTGCTGGCGCGCAAACCGCGCTGGCAACTGCTGGGCGATCGGGCGCTGGAGCATATCCGCCGGCATCCGGATATCTGGGTCCTGAGTTTCCGCTTCGTGTATGGCCTGCGCACAGTGATGCCCGTGGCCATTGGCCTGTCAGGCTACCCGCCGGGACGCTATCTGTTGCTCAACGGCATTGGCGCGGCGATCTGGGCGGCAGCGCTGGGCGCGGCGGCCTACCACTTCGGCGCCGTGCTCGAAGGCATGCTGGGCAGCGTCAAGAAGTACGAGCTGTGGGTGCTCGGCGCCTTGCTCTTGCTCGGTCTGGGCTTATGGTTGCGCCGGCGCATCCGTAATGCCCGCCTGGCGCGGGAAAACTGCGCCGCCGAGAAAGCCCAGTTGGCGCAGGTACAGGCCGAAGCGAAAAAGCCCGAGTCTACGACACCCGCCGAGTAAGTCGGCCCGATGAGGCACCGCCTGCGGCAATGCGCTGGCCAAGGCAGCTTGTGCCACCCACTCTCGGTGCGCCGGGTATCACTGCACCATTGCGCATAGAACTGCAGGTTGGCCCACGGCGGGTTCCAACTGGCCAGCGGCGTGGCCACGCCAAAGATCACCGCCTCGTTTTCGTCCTCCTCCTGTGAAGGAGCAAAAACCATGGGCAAATCCGGTCAATTATTGTTACATCAAGATTAGGTGCAATGGCCGGATGCCCTATTGGCAATGAGCGACAAATAAGTAGACATTTAACGCCATAAATCAGGAGAAATGCCCATGAGCAAAAAGATTGCAGTGATCCTTTCCGGCTGTGGCGTGTACGACGGCGCTGAAATCCATGAAAGTGTGATCACTTTGTTGCGCCTGGACCAGCGCGGCGCTCAGGTTCAGTGCTTTGCCCCGAACATTGCGCAACACCATGTGATCAACCATCTCACCGGCGAAGAAATGCCCGAGTCACGCAATGTGCTGGTGGAGTCGGCGCGCATAGCGCGGGGTGAAGTGAAGGATATTCGCGAAGCCAACGTTGAAGAGTTCGACGCGCTGATCGTGCCCGGTGGGTTTGGCGCAGCCAAGAACCTGTCGAACTTTGCCGTTGAAGGCGCTGGTTGCAGCGTCAACCCGGACGTACTGGCGCTGGCCGAAGCCTTTGCCGAAGCGGGCAAGCCCGTGGGGCTGATCTGCATCTCGCCGGCGCTGGCAGCGAAAATCTACGGCCCAGGCGTGGTGTGCACCATCGGCAACGATGCTGGCACGGCAGCAGCCCTGGACAAGATGGGCGCCACCCACCAGGAATGCGCGGTGGACGAGATCGTCGAAGACAAGGCGCGCAAACTGGTGAGCACACCGGCCTACATGTTGGCCAAAAACATCAGCGAAGTGGCCTCAGGCATCAACAAGTTGGTGGACCGGGTGCTGGAACTGACCCACGAGAACGACGCCTGACCCGCCCCCTGTAGGAGCCCGGCTTGCCGGCGATAGCATCACCTCGGTGTCACTGACAGACCGAGGCGTCTGCATCGCAGGCAAGCCAGCTCCTACAGAAGCCGGCACCGGCGATCAGGCCACCCGGCGCTTCTCGGCCAGCCGGCTGCGGCTGTACAACACCACAATCGCAATGATCGCCACTGCCTGGGCACTCAACGAATACGCATCGGCATGGATGCCCAGCCAGTCAAAGTCAAAGAACGCCACCGGCCGGGTGCCGAAGATACCGGCCTCCTGCAACGCCTTGACGCCATGCCCGGCGAACACCACCGACAGCGCGCACAGCAGCGCCGCGTTGATCCCGAAGAACAGCGCCAATGGCAGCTTCGCCGAGCCGCGCAGGATGATCCACGCCAACCCCATCAATAGCACCAGCGCCGTGGCGCCACCGGCCAGGACGGCGTTGTGTCCGGCGGGGCCGGCCTGTAGCCACAGGGTTTCGTAGAACAGGATCACTTCGAACAGTTCGCGGTATACCGAGAAGAACGCCAGTATCGCAAAACCAAAACGCCCACCACCGCCCACCAGACTGCTCTTGATGTAGTCCTGCCAGGCGGCCGCGTGGCGGCGGTCGTGCATCCACACACCCAGCCACAGCACCATCACGCTGGCAAACAGCGCCGTGCAGCCTTCCAGCAACTCGCGCTGGGCGCCGCTGACGTCAATCACATAGGCCGCCAGGGCCCAGGTCGCTGCACCGGCCACCAATGCCAGGGCCCAACCGACGTTGACGCTGCGCACCGCCGACTGCTGGCCGGTGTTACGCAGGAAGGCGAGAATCGCCGCCAGTACCAGAATCGCCTCCAGCCCTTCACGCAGCAGAATCAGCAAGCCCGAGATGTAGCTCAACGACCAGCTCAGGCCATCGCCGCCCAACAAGCCGGCAGCTTCAGTGAGTTTGCCCTTGGCCACGTCCAGGCGCTGCTGGACTTGTTCGATCGGCAGAGCGTCCTGCAACGACTGCCGATAGGCCATCAAGGCTTTCTCAGTGTCCTTGCGCACGTTGGCATCGACGTTATCCAGGGAGCTTTCTACCAGCTCGAAGCCTTCCAGATACGCGGCTACCGACAGGTCGTAGGCCTGTTCATGCTCGCCACTGCGAAACGCCGCCAGGCTCTTATCCAGCGTGGCAGCGGTGTAGTCCAGCAATTGCGCCGGGCCACGCTGGACCTGCGGCGGCTGCGCCCGTTGCGCACGGAATACACGCACGGCGTCCGGGCCTTCGGCGGCCAGCACTTCTTCCGGAGTCTGGCGGGCCAGGTCCGCCAGGTTGAAGGATTTTTCGCTTTTCGCCGCAGCCGGGTCAGCGGTGAAGCCCGCGATGTAGGTCGCCAGGTCCCAGCGCTGACGGTCATCCAACTGGTCGGCGAACGACGGCATATCGGTGCCTTCGACGCCCAGGCCCAGGGTGTTGTAGATGCCGTAGAGGCTCAGGCGGTCCAGGCGCTGCGCATCGCGCAGGTTGGCCGGCGGCGGTGTCATGCCGACACCGGCCGGGCCATCCCCCGCCCCGGCGTCACCGTGGCACACCGAGCAATGCTGGGCGTACAGCGGCGCACCGCGGGTCGGGTCCGGGGTAATGGCCGGCGCCTGGCTGACTTCATAGGCCACCGCCAATTGCGCACCTAACTGCCGCGCCTGACGTGCGACTGCGTTGCCATCCTGGTGACGGGTGACGGCGGCCAACAGTTCATCGACGCCCTTGACCAGGCCTGCGCGCTCGGGCTTGTCCGGCAGCTCGGCCACCAACCCCTGCAATACACCGAGAAATTCCACCTGTTCCTGGTATTCGGACTCATCGACCACCTTGCCCGCCTCCACCGTCGGCGGATAGTCAGCGCCGATATAGTCCAGTAAATGCAGGGCCTGGGGCGCACCTTCTGCGGTGGCCGCCAGCAGATTGAAGCTGCACGACACCAACGCCGGCAACAACAGCCAGGCGAGAAAACGGGAGGGGGCAGTCATGAATGACTCTCAAATGGAAACAAGAAGTAACACATTGTCGAATTTTAATCGGTTTGACTCAAGGCGTTAGTGCTTTTCCCGCCGAAATGACGTGCTCCGATAGTGGCACAAGCCTTTCACAATGGAGCTTAAAAGCCATTGTTTTGCCAGTAGCGCAGCCTATAATGCGCCGCCTTCGTTATCGCGAAACGGCATTTGTGCTCCTCTTTTTATGAGGAATATGTGGGAAAGGCTTTTCCTGCAATTGGTTATTCGGCCCGACCAGCCCCTTCGGCCGATTACGCTCAGGGAAGCAGCACCTCAATGGCATCTCGCGTCTTCATCTCCCTTGCCCTCGCCGCAGTTACGCTGCTGTCGGGTTGTTCGATGTTCCGCAGTTACGACACAGAACTGCAAGCCACCAACCAACAGTTGGCCAGCGGCAACGTCGACGGCGCATTGACCCTGCTGGAAAAAAACAACAGCAGCGACGACAAGGACCTTCTCTACTACTTCGAGAAAGGCGAATTGCTGCGCGCCAAGGGCGACCTGGCCGGCAGCCAGGCCGCCTGGCACCGGGCGGACCTGGCGGTGTACAAGTGGGAAGAGGCGGTCAAGTTCGACACCGAGCGCTACCTTTCGCAATTCGGCAGCTTCCTGGTCAATGACAAAGTGCGGCGCTACGAAGGCTATGACTACGAAAAAGTCATGCTCACCACCCAGATGGCGCTCAACCTGCTGGCGGTCAATGACTTCGACGGCGCCCGCACCGAGATCAAGAAAACCCACGAACGCGAAGCCGTGATCGCCGAGTTGCGGGACAAGGAATACCTCAAGCGCGAAAACGAGGCCGAACGCCAGGGCGTGGCCACGCAGTTCAAGGACCTGCGCGGCTATCCGGTAGAAAGCCTCGACGCGCCGGACGTGGTGGGCCTGAAGAACAGCTACCAGAGTGCGTTCAGCCATTACCTGGCCGGCTTCGTCTACGAAGCCCTGGGCGAAAAAGACCTGGCCGCGCCGGGCTATCGCAAGGCCGCCGAACTGCGCCCCAACACGCCGCTGCTGGAACAGGCCCTGCTCGATCTGGACGCCTCAGCCGTAGCGGCTGACGAAAGCGACGTGCTGATCGTGGTCCAGAGCGGCCTGGCGCCGGCGCGCGACTCGATCCGCCTGCCACTGCCGATCCCCATCGACGGGCATTGGGTGATCACACCGCTGTCGTTTCCGGTGATCAAGCCAGACACCTCGACAGCCACCTTCGCCCAGATCGGTGTCGATGGCCGGCAACAGAACCTCACAGCCCTCAACAGCACCACCGCCATGTCCCGCCGTGCCCTGCGCGACGATATGCCGGGGATCATCCTGCGCACCACCGTGCGCGCCATCAGCCGTGGCGTGACGCAAAAGAACCTGAACCAGACCAACCCAATGGCCGGTCTGGTACTGGGCATCGCCTCCGCTGTCACCGAGGGCGCCGATACCCGCACCTGGCGCACCCTGCCGGACATGACCCAGGTCGCACGCCTGCGCCTCAAGCATGGCGAGCACCAGGTGAGCCTGCCCAATGCCCTGGGCGGCACCCTGGTGACGGTCAAGGCCGAACAACGCCATCAGGTGATCACCTTGCGCGTGGTCGGCAACCAGGTATTCGCCAGCAACCCGGCCCAGGCTGTCGCCAGTCTCAAACAACCTTAAGGAGCACGTTATGCGTCATTTTATCCTCGGCGCCCTGGCGCTGGTCTTCCTCGCCGGTTGCGCCACCCCGCCGCCGGAGCCGGGCAGCGCCGCGAGCAAAGTCGTGGTGATGGGCAAGTTCAAGGGCATCGCCGTCGGCGCGATTCGCGTGGCTCGCGAGAACGGCTTCCTGACCGCCAAGGTGCAACTGAGCAACATCACCAGCAGCAACCAGATGATGTATTACCGCTTCGCCTGGCTGGGCGCCGATGGCTTCCCGGTGGGCGATGAAGAAACCTGGAAAGTGCTGAACCTCTATGCCAACCAGGCCACCTTCCTGCCGGCCATCGCCAATCTGCCCCATGCCGCCGATTTCCGCCTTGAAGTGAAAACGCCTTGAGTCTGCCCCCTATTCAGCTTTCGAGAGACTTTCCCATGCTTGCACGCTTTTCGTTCCTCGCCGTAGTCGCCGTCCTGGCCAGCGGTTGCGCCAACACCTCGCCGGTCATCGGCGGCAAAAACATCAGCTACGGCGATACCAAGGCCGTGGAACTGGTGACCAACGAGTTCGGCTCCACCGACTTGCAGATGATCGCCGAAAGCATGACCCGCTCCCTGGCGCAGTCCGGCATTCTCCAGGGCCGCCCGGTGGTGCAGGTGTATGACGTGAAGAACAAGACCAGCGAGTATATCGATACCCGCGAGATCACCACCTCGATCAAGACGCAGTTGATGAAAACCGGCACCGCCCGCTTCGCCAGCGACAACACCGATATGCAAAGCCAGGTTGACCAGCTCAAGCTGCAAAACCAGAGCGGCCTGTACAAGAAATCCACGGTCAGCAAGACCGGCAACATGATTGCCGCCAAGTACCGCCTGGAAGGCTCCATCAGTTCCATCGTCAAGCGCAGCGCCGACTACAAGGACGTGTTCTACAAGTTCAGCCTGCAACTGGTCGACGTCGAAAGCGGCCTGGCCGAATGGATGGACGAAAAAGAAATCCGCAAGACCACGGAGCGCTAAGCCATGCGCCTATGGATCGGCCTGCTCGGCCTGCTGTGCGCCTTTGGCGCCTCGGCGGCCCCCAAGATCGCCGTCACTGACCTGGCGTACGAAGCCCGCGTAGAGGAATACATCCACGCAGTCTCGGCCAGCAACAACTTCCAGGCCAGCGCCTATAACGCCAGCGGCGCCTCCAGCTACAGCGAGTTCGAAAGCCGCAGCAGCTACATCGAACAGGGCGAACTGCGCAAATTCAGCGGCGATATCAAGGGCGAGATTCTCAAGTCGCGCCAATTCCAACTGGTCCAGGGCACGCCCTACACCAGCGAAGCCAAGGGCGATGTGTACGACGTGATCAAGCGGATCAAGGCCGGCCACTTCAAGGGCGCGGACTATGTGCTGTTCGGCACCTTGTCGGACATCGGCTTCACCCGGGACATCAACGCCCTGGATCGCACCAGCAGCTATTCGGCAGTGCTGGGGCTGAGCGTGGTGGCGGACTTCAGTCTGATCAACACCCGCACCTATGAAATCACCTCGGCGTTTACCGCCATGGGTGAGGGCCAGGACACCAAGCTGGTGAGCAGTCGTGATGTGCGCGTGAACCTGAACCGGCCACGGGTGGTGAGGGAAGTGTCGAAAGCCTTGGGTGAGGACGTGGCACGCCAGCTACAAGAGCAACTGGGCGGCGGCGATCAAGAGCCCGGCCAGCCGGCATTGCGCAACAACCTGCCAAGGGACGAAGCGCCGAAGATCCTGCGCTGAGCCTCAATGGCTCGGCTAGCACACATCAATGTGGGAGCTGGCTTGCCTGCTCCCACAGTTTTGATTGGGTTTATTCCGTCAGGCGGTGGCGCGGTGCAAGCTGGCCAGGAACGCCGCAGCGCCCACGAACAACCCGGCAAACGTGCGGTTCACGCGCTTCTGCTGCTTGGGCGTGCGCAACAGGCGCAACACTTTCGATGCCAACCCGGTGTAGCCGGCCATTACGATCATATCCACGCCGATCATCGTCGCGCCGAGGATCAGGTACTGGATCAGCAGCGGCGCCTGCGGGTTCACGAACTGCGGCAGTACCGCCAGCATGAAGACCAGGGCCTTGGGGTTGCTGGCGTTCACCAGAAAACCACGGAACATCATCGCCATGGGCTTGCCAATAGGGCGCACGGCAGCGTCATCGGTCATATCCATGGGCAAGGCACGCCATTGCTTGACGGCCAGGTACACGAGGTAGGCCACGCCGAACCATTTGATCGCGTAGAAGGCGGTAGACGATGCCGCAAGCACTGCCCCAAGGCCGCCGGCAACCACGGCAATCTGCATCGCCAAGCCCAGCTGCAGGCCGATGGCGTTCCAGTAACCGCGCACAAAGCCGTATTGCAGGCCACTGGACATCGAAGCGATGGCACCCGCACCGGGAGAGAGACTGATGATCCAACTGGCCAGGAAAAAGGCCAGCCATGTGTCGAGCGCCATTACACACCTCGTAGCAAATTCGTTGTGAGCACTAAGCTAACTCCGAGGGCCGAGGGCTGGCTAGAGAATTTTAAGGCAGGGGGCTGATATCGCTGCCGCGCCAGCGGCGTACCGCGCGCTGGAAGAACAGGCTGTTGGGCACTTGCACCACAGCGCTGTCGGTACCCGCCTCAGCCACTTCGATCAGCGTGGTGTAAAGCAGGTTGATCGCGATCACCCGGCCTTTGACGCCCGGCTTGTCGACGGTATCCACCAACTCGACCACATCACCCAGGCGAAACGGCCCGACGGTGAAAATCAAAATCGCACACAGCAGGTTGGACAACACCGACCACATGGCAAAGAACGCCACGGCCGCCACGGCCACAAAGCCTGACAGTGCGGTCCACAGCACAGTGGCCGAAACCCCCAGGCGTTCGAGGACAAAGATCAGCGCACTGCCCATGATCAGCCAGCGCAGACCACCACGCAGCGGCATCAGCAGTTGCGGCGGGAACGGGTAGCGCTCGCCCAGGCGCGTCAGGCCCTTGGCGACAAAACGCTGGGTCAGGTAGCCCGCCAGCAGGATCAACAGGATTTGCACGCCAACCCAGATCGGTTCGATCCATTGCGCCGGCAGTGGCAGTTGCAAGGCTTCCATCAGGACAGCGCCTCCAGCTCCGCTTGCAGACCTTCCAGCAATTCGAGGGCTTCCATCCAGGTTTCCTCCAGTTGCCCTTCGCGCACCTTGAGCTTGGCCTGTTCGGCCAGCAGGTCGCGCAGTTCATCCTTGCGTGCCGCTTCGTACACGGCGCTGTCACCGAGGCTGGCCTCGATCTTGGCCAGGCGCTCGTGGACTTTGCCCAACTCGGCTTCCAGTTTGTCGGCTTCACGCTTGTGCGGCGCCAGTTGCTGACGCAGCGCAGCAGCGGCCTGGCGCTGGGCTTTCTTGTCGGTCTTGTCCGGGTTGACCGGGGTGTTGCTGACCGGCGCGTTACGCAGGCGATACTCGGTCAACCAACGGGCGTAGTCGTCCAGGTCACCATCGAACTCTTCGACTTTGCCATCGGCCACCAGCAGGAAGTTATCAGTGGTGCTCTTGAGCAAGTGGCGGTCGTGAGACACCACCAGTACCGCACCACTGAATTCCTGCAGGGCCATGGTCAGCGCCAGGCGCATTTCCAGGTCCAGGTGGTTGGTCGGTTCGTCGAGCAACAGCAGGTTCGGCCGGTCCCAGGCGATCAGCGCCAGGGCCAGGCGGGCCTTTTCGCCGCCGGAGAAATTCAGCACCGGCTCGTCGATGCGCGCGCCACGGAAGTCGAAACCACCGAGGAAGTCGCGCAGGGTCTGCTCGCGCTCGGTCGGCGCCAGGCGCTGCAAATGCAACAGCGGGCTGGCCTTGGCGTCGAGGGAGTCCAACTGATGCTGGGCGAAGTAGCCCACCACCAGGTTCTCGCCACGGGTCAGGCGGCCGGCCAGGGGTTGCAGCTCACCGGAAAGATTTTTGATCAGCGTCGACTTGCCCGCGCCGTTAGGCCCGAGCAAACCAATGCGCGCACCCGGGGTGAGCTGCAGCTTGACCTTCTCCAGGATGGTTTTGTCGCCATAACCCAGGCGTGCATCCGAGAGGTCGAGCAAGGGGCTGGAGATTTTCACCGATTCGCGGAACACGAAGTCGAACGGCGAATCGACGTGGGCCGCCGACAGTTCTTCCATGCGCTCCAGGGCCTTGATCCGGCTCTGGGCCTGGCGGGCCTTGGTGGCCTGGGCCTTGAACCGGGCGATATAACTTTCCATGTGCGCCCGCTGCGCCTGCTGCTTCTCGAAGGCCTGTTGTTGCTGGGCCAGGCGTTCGGCACGGGCACGCTCGAATGCCGAGTAACCACCGCGATAGAGGGTGATTTTTTTCTGTTCGACATGGGCGATGTTATCGACCACGGCGTCGAGGAAGTCCCGGTCGTGGGAAATCAGCAGCAAGGTGCCTTGGTAGTTCTTGAGAAAATCTTCCAGCCACAGGATCGCATCGAGGTCCAAGTGGTTGGTCGGTTCGTCGAGCAGCAACAGGTCCGACGGGCACATCAGGGCCTGGGCCAGGTTCAGGCGCATGCGCCAGCCACCGGAGAAGTCGGCGACCGGGCGATCCATCTGTTCATTGGTGAACCCGAGGCCGGCGAGCATCTTGCGCGCGCGGGCGTCGGCGGTGTAGCCGTCGGCACTGTCGAGTTCCGAGTGCAGGCGAGCCTGCGCGGCACCGTCCTGGGCTTTCTCGGCCTCGGCCAAGTCGTGTTGCACCTGGCGCAGGCGCAGGTCGCCATCGAGCACGTAGTCGATCGCGATGCGGTCCAGGGTGTCGATCTCCTGGCGCATATGAGCGATACGCCAGTCGGCTGGCAGCAGGCAGTCCCCGGAATCCGGGGTCAGCTCACCGAGCAACAGGGCGAACAACGTGGATTTGCCGGCGCCATTGGCACCGATCAGGCCGGCTTTGTGACCGGCGTGCAGGGTCAGCTCGGCGTCTTCAAGAAGACGTTGCGGGCCACGCTGTAATGTTAGGCTTTGAAGTCGGATCATAATGGCGGCGGAGTCTACCAGCTTCGTTGGCCGCTGGCTTGGGTGTGAATATGTGCGCTGACCTGTGGAGCTTTGCTCTTTCGACCTACGCCCGTGCGGGCGTGGAAGACACGTGCCTGCGCTTGCAGGAACAAGGGGCGGATGTGTGCCTGTTGTTGTGTGGGCTGTGGCTGGAGCAACGCGGGGCCGTACCTGAGCCTGAACGTGTGCGGGCGCTGCGAACAATTGCCGAGCCCTGGCAGGTAACCGTAGTGGAGCCCTTGCGCAAGGTACGCAAGCAATGGCGCGCTATGGCGCAGCAGGATGCCGGGCTGGGAGCGTTGCGCGAGCAGGTCAAGGCCCTGGAACTGGAAGCCGAACGGCAGTTGCTGTTACGTCTGGAGGCGTTGGCACAGGCTTGGCCAACGGGAGGAAGCGCCACGGATCAGAAATGGCTTGAAGGACTGGCGACCGAGGCCGCCAACCTCGACCACGGCGCGCTGCATCAACTGCGCGCCGCGGCCACCGGCACTTAGGAAGCGCTGGTTGGGGTGGTGCCTGGTGCTACCGGGGCAGACGTGCTGCTGGCCGGTGCAGTTGTAGCGGCTGGAGCGGCAGGGGTCGCTGGTTTGGCAGCAGCTGGAGCTGGCGCTGGTTTGGCGGCTGGTTTCGCAGCAACAGGTTTGGCAGCTGGCTTGGCAGCAGCAGGTTTGGCAGCCGGCTTGGCGGCTGGTTTCGCGACAGCAGCTTTAGCAACTGGCTTGGCGGCTGGTTTCGCGGCAGCAGCTTTAGCAACTGGCTTGGCGGCTGGTTTCGCGGCAGCAGCTTTAGCAACTGGCTTGGCGGCTGGTTTCGCGGCAGCAGCTTTAGCAACTGGCTTGGCGGCTGGTTTCGCAGCAGCAGTTTTAGCAGCAGGCTTGGCGGCTGGTTTCGCGGCAGCGGTTTTAGCAGCGGGCTTGGCGGCTGGTTTTGCGGCAGCAGTTTTAGCAGCGGGCTTGGCGGCTGGTTTTGCGGCAGCGGTTTTAGCAGCGGGCTTGGCGGCTGGTTTCGCGGCAGCCGTTTTAGCAACTGGCTTGGCGGCTGGTTTTGCGGCAGCAGTTTTAGCAACTGGCTTGGCGGCTGGTTTCGCAGCAGCGGTTTTAGCAGCTGGCTTGGCGGCTGGTTTTGCGGCAGCAGTTTTAGCAACTGGCTTGGCGGCTGGTTTCGCAGCAGCGGTTTTAGCAGTTGGCTTGGCGGCTGGTTTCGCAGCAGCGGTTTTAGCAGCTGGCTTGGCGGCTGGTTTCACAGGCGCTTTTTTAGCAGCAGGCTTGGCCGCAACTTTAGCCGGTGCCTTGGCAGCAACTGCCTTGGCCGGTGTACGAGTGCTCAACACTTTAGCCACCGCTTCTTTCACGCGACCAACGCCCTGCGCCAGTTTCAGGCTCTCTTGGGCATCGCGCTTGAGTTGAAGGATGTAGGTGCGGGTTTCGGATTGACGATCCTTGAGGGCATCGAGCAAGTCCTCAAGTTCTTTTACGGCGCCCTTGGCTTTGGTTTGTGCCTTGGCTTTGCCGGCGGTCGCGGCATCTTGCAGTTTGGTGCGGGATTTATGCAGTTTTTCCTGAGCCTTGCCGCGTTGCTTTTCCAGCTTGGCGAGCAATTTCTCTGCATCAGCCAAGGCTTGTGAGCAAGCGCTTTCCAAATGTTCGAGCAGGCTGCCCGAGAGTTGTTGGAGCAAGTGCAACGGGGTATTAACAGGCTTCTGTTTGGCCGACATGGTTTACCTCCTGGCTGACGTGGGTGCGGCTCATACTAGCCCTCTGCTCTTACCGCCGCTAGGGCATGTTGACAGTATCGAATGCGTTGCGTTGCACCGCACAGAAATTCTTATCGATATAACGAAAAACCACTCCGTTATTTACCCCTCCACACTGGCATAATCCACCGCACTTTCGGCTGGAGAATACCCATGTCGCGTTACCTTTTTTTCATCCTGGGTTTGTCGCTTTCAGTGGCCAACGCGAGTGAGCCGGCGGCGTCCAAAGACAGCCACGACCTGGCCTACAGCCTGGGCGCCAGCCTGGGTGAACGCCTGCGCCAGGAAGTTCCCGACCTGCAGATACAGGCCTTGCTCGACGGCCTCAAACAAGCCTATCAAGGCAAGCCCCTGGCACTGGATGACGCACGCATCGAACAGATTCTGGCCCAGCACGAAGCGCAGGCAAGCATCGAGTCACAGGTGCCGCAAAGCGAAAAGGCACTGGCCGCCGAACAGAAATTTCTCAGCACGGAAAAAGCCAAGTCCGGCGTGCGTGAATTGGCTGACGGCATCCTGCTCACCGAACTGACTCCCGGCAGCGGGAAAAAACCGGGCGCCAATGACCGTGTGCAAGTGAAGTATGTTGGACGATTGCCCGATGGGACGATTTTCGATCAGAGCACGCAGCCCCAATGGTTTCGCCTGGACAGCGTGATCAGCGGCTGGCAAAGCGCGCTGCAACAGATGCCGGTAGGCGCAAAATGGCGCCTGGTGATTCCTTCTGCACAGGCCTATGGCGCAGACGGTGCGGGCCAGTTGATCGCACCTTACACACCACTGGTTTTCGAGATTGAGTTGCTCGCCACAGGTGCCTGAACCCAACGAAAAACGGTGCGCCATGCGCACCGTTTTATGTCTTGCCGCCGGGGCTCAAGCCTGGGTTGCAGGCTCTTCCTTGTGGGCGTTGTGCAGCACTTCGATCAGGCAGTCTTCCAGCTCGAAACGCTCATGGAGCAGGCCGCCAAGCTCTTTGAATTTCGCGGCAACGCACTCGCCCTTGTCACAGAGGTCGTTGAAGGCGAGGAGCTTTTCGGTGATGACATCAATGCGCGGGTAAATGGTCTCGGCCAATTCCAGGCCACGTTGGTCATCGAAAGCCTCGGCCTCCTTGGTCAGTTGCTCATAGACCCCGAAGTGCCCTGCCGAAACGTAATCCACCAGCACTCCACAGAATTCCTGCAAAGGCCCACGGTTCTCAGCCAACGCCTCAGGCTTCTCGCCAAGCGCATCAAAGGAGCGGACCAGTTCGTGACGTGCCTTCAACCAGCTATCGATCAGCTTGTGCACACCACCCCAGCGTTCCTGAGCATTCTGACAACTTTCCAACATGATGATCTCTTCCCTTATGGGCGGTGCCGCTTTTGCCCGCGCAACACTTCGAGGATAAAGCGGCAACCGGACAACGCCGCATCGAACAAACTGTTTCAATAACGCGTGCGGGCCAGATTATGCCCGCATGACTATGGCTTCAAGGTACGCAGACCAGAAAGTTCATACAAGTGTTTAATCCCTTCCTACGCCCCAACACACCCAATCAGTGCTTCACGAACCGCAAACCCTGACCGGACAACAAGCGGGAAAACTGCGTTGCCCCCAGTATCAGCATGGCCACGAAGAACAGCAGGCTCCATTCCGGAATGCTCAGGTCGAACAACGTCCAGTTGATTTCCACACAGTCGACGGTGCCCTTGAATGCCAATTGCAGAGCTTGCCCCAGCGACAGGTTATCGATCATGTACTCCAGGCTTGGCCAGCAGTTGGGCATCTGGTCAGGGGGGATGTTCTGCAATAACACCTGGCGCACCGCCGTCACTGCACCGAGCAACGCACACCCCGTGCTCGCCGCCCAATACAGGTAAATGCCTACACGCCTGGGGCCATGGATCGCTGCTATCAGGTTGATCAGCGTGAACACCGCCAACAGGCTGCGCTGGATCAGGCACAGGAAACAAGGTCGCAAAAGAGCCCCGTATTCCAGATAAAAAGACGCGCCCAACGTCAACACACCGGCCATGAACGCCAGGAAGAACAAGGAGCGTGAGGGGGCCAAAGACATTGTTTATCCGCAACGCAAGAGATAGGTAGTTACGGTAGAGGAAAGACCTTACCCCTTTCAATACGCGCTGGAGCAGACGCTTCCGCGAGATTGCAGGGATATCCCGTCAGAGGGCAGGTAACTTTACGCGGTGCCGTGTGGGAAACCACCTCAAGCCCCTGAAGCCCGCAAAACCGAAGGATTTTGAAGAGTTGGTTGCCAGATGCTTCTGAGCCAACCCTTCAAAATATCCTACGTTAAACCCGGGCAGGCACCGGTAGCGGTGAAGCCAGCAGGCGACTGTCCAACAGACCCAGGCCCTCCTGGAACAGTTGATTACTGCGCTCGGTATCACCCAACTGCGCCAGCAACCGCGCCAACTCGGCACAGGCCTCGGGGTTGCGTTGCGCCTGCAGGCTGCTTTCCAGATAGTCCCGCGCCTTGCCCCACAAACTGTTTTGCAGGCAGAGCCGACCCAGCGTCAGCAACAGGCTGGCATCCCCCGGATGGTCCTTGAGCCAGCCTTCGGCGAATTTCAACTGGCGGGCCGGATCCCCACCGCGCAGCAGGCCATACAAGCGGATCAGGTGACTGTCGTAACCGCGCTTGATCGCGCCACGCAAAGCCTCCTCGGCCTTGGTATCGGCGCCCAGTTGACGCAATTGTTCGGCATAAGCCAGCACCAGTTGCGGCTCCTGGCGCTGGGCCGAGGTCAATTGCTGCCAGGCCCGCTCAAGGGATTGCAGGCCGGCTTCACCGTGCTCTTCGCGCTGGACGGCCAGGCTCAGGTTTTCACCCCAGGCCCGGCGCTCCAGATCCGCCAGCTCGGTGGCGGGCAGTACTTTATCCTTGCGCAGTTCCGGCAATAACCGGATCACCGAGGACCAGTCACCCCGCTGCTGGTGCAAGCGCTGGAGCTGACGCAACACCTGGGCGTTGTGCGGATGGCGCTCATGCATGGCCTGTAGCGTCACCAGGGCGGCATCCGTGTCGCCACGGTCCATCTGCAACTGTGCGTGGCTCAAAGCAATGGCCAACTCGGCCTGGGGCTGACGCTCCAGGGCACGCTCCAGCAAGCTGTCAGACTCTTCATAACGCCCCTGCTCGTTGGCTGCCCGGGCCGCACCAAGGTAATACAGCAAGGGTTGGCGCTCAGCTTGCGCAGCACGGTGCAAATGCCGCTCCGCACTGGCCCAACGCCCTTCCGCCAGGTCCATCTGACCCTGTTCGATAGCCACCTGCACCCGCCGGCTACGGTTGCGCCGCGACCAGGGATTGACCACGCCACCGGAGGTCGTCACCAGGCCCAGCAGCACCCGCAGCAGGTAGATCGCCAGACCGACGACAAACACCGCCACCAGGGTCGACCACAGGCCAGACTCGTAATGCAGCACATGGGGATAGCTGATCAGCACATAGCCGGTGTGTTTCGAGATGCCCACCGCCAGCGCCAGGGCGAGCGCAATCGCCAGCACGAGGATCACATAGAAACGCTTCATCGGCGTTACTCCTGGGTCGCCGGCTTACCGGCGGAAGCCTTGGCTTCGTCGGCAGACAGATGGCGGCGTTCAAGGTAAGCCTGCACCGCAGACAAACTCGCGGCGAGGTCCGGTGTCACCACCGAGACGGCCTTGGGCTCAAGCTCGGTGATGCGCGCCAGCATGGCCTGGCTTTGCGGGTTGTCCTGGTTGAAGTTGCCCTGCAACACACTGCGGGCCTCACCCAACGCGCGGGCGTACACCGCTGGCTCGCCATTGAGCGCAGCCCATTGTGCTTGCTCAAGCGCCAGGCTCAGGGCCAATCGCACCTGGTTCAGGCCTTGGCCTGCCAGCAGCGGACGGATGTTGTCGTCGGGGTTGAAATCGATGCGGAAGTAGCGGGAAATCTGCTCCCACCATTGGCTCCAGCGACTGTCCGTATCGGTAGTCGGGCGGCCCTGTGCGGTTTCTTGAAGCTGGAACTCCGGGGAAACGGCGGCCAACTGCACCACCTGGTCACGCAAGGCAGCCAACTGCAAGTACAGCCCGGTACGATCCGGCTGCTCGACACTGCGCAACGCCGCCAGGCTCTTGGCCAACTGCTCACGGGCGGCGTAGGAGCCGGGGTCACTCTGCTCACGCAGGATCTCATCGGCGCCCTGCACCAGCGCCTGGGCACTGTTGATGTCCTGCAGCGCTGACAGGCGCAGGCTGGCCAGACGCAACAAGTGCTCGGCCTCAGCCAGGCGCCAATCCTTGCGGCTGGCGCCCAGGACGGTTTCCAAACGCTGGTTCAGGCGTTGCTGGTCGCCCTGCAACTGCGCCACCAACCGACGGCGCTCCTCCAACTCATCAGCGCCCGGCAATTGTGCCAGGCGTGCGGCCAACTGCTGTTGTGCCTGCTTGATGCCCTGGGCTTGTTCGTCCAGGGTCTGTACCTGGCCAAACTGCTGCTGGCTGCTGGCTTGCAGGGCCCGGACCTGCCAGATCCCCCAGCCGCCGGCCGCAACACCTGCGGCACCGAGCAACAAGGCGAGGACCGCCAGGCCGTTACCACGGCGAGGCGCAGTGACCGGGGTCTCAACAGGCGCATCAAGCGCAGGCTGAGCTTCATCTTTAGGCAAGGCTGTTTCGCTCACGTGTCCATCCTTTGCGTTATTAGAGAGTGGGAACGGGCTGGCTCCGTAACGCCACTAGCAAAGCCGCGGCACTGGCACCGCGACAATCCACAACTTTTTCCGCGCCCGCCGCCCGCGCCATTTCGGCGACGCGTGGACTGGGCACGAACAACGGCAACTGTGCCACGCGTGGCCAATCGGTGCCGGCGAGCGCTTGCAGATGTAAAAAACCCTGCCCACTGCTGACCACCACGCCGTTCAAGCGTTCCACTTCAATGCGCTGCATCAGCACACCGGTGTCGTAGGCCGGAAGAAAACGACGATACAACTCCAGATAATCGACACTAGCACCTTGGCCGCGTAAACGCTCAGCCAGCAACTCGCGCCCACCCTGCCCGCGCAGGATCAAGACACGGGCAGCGTCGACAGCGACAGCCTCGCGCAACCTGGGCAAAGCAAGCAAGGCCTCGCTGTCATCCCCAAGCTCGGGGTAACTCACGTCCAGGTCATGCTCGGCCAGGACCTGGGCTGTTGCCGCACCGACGCTGAACCACGGCAAGCTCGGCACCGCTGGCGCGTATCGATCGAGCAATTGCAGCGCCAGGCGCGCGGCCGGCTTGCTCACGACGATCACTGCGCAATAGCGATCCAGGTCCTGGAAAACCACCGAGTGTTCGCCAGCAAAGGGCAAGGCTTCGGTTTCCAGCAACGCCAGGCTGCTGCTGAAGATACCGGCATCAGACAGCGACACCGCCAGGGCTGCCGATTCCTCCGCAGGCCGTGTCAGCAGCACACGCCAGCCGGTCACTGCGGACCGGCCTCGCCATAGACTTTTTGCAGAATGGCACCGGCGCCTTTTGCCAGGAGTTCTTCGGCCACCTGGACACCCAGGTTCGCGGCGTCGGCTTGTGGCCCGCGGATTTCGGCAGTGAGCAGCAAGCCGCCGTCGGGGTCGCCCACCAGGCCGCGCAGCCAGAGGTTATCGCCCTCAAGCACCGCGTAACAGGCGATCGGCACCTGGCAACCACCGTTGAGGTGTTTGTTCAAGGCACGCTCGGCGGTGACGCGAATTTCGGTTTGCTGGTGATCCAGAGGCTTGAGCAGCGCCTGGATTTCGCGGTCAGCGGTGCGGCATTCGATACCGACGGCACCCTGGCCACCCGCAGGCAGGCTGTCCTCGACACTGATGGCCGAGGTGATGCGATCCTCAAAACCCAGGCGGATCAGGCCGGCTGCAGCCAGGATGATCGCGTCGTACTCGCCGGCATCCAGCTTGGCCAGGCGAGTGTTGACGTTGCCCCGCAGGAAACGGATTTGCAGGTCTGGGCGGCGGGTCAGCAGTTGCGCCTGGCGACGCAGGCTGGAGGTGCCGACGATGCTGCCCAGCGGCAGCTCATCCAGGGAGGCGTAGGTATTGGACACGAAGGCATCACGCGGGTCTTCACGCTCGCAGATGCAATACAGGCCCAGGCCCTCAGGAAAATCCATCGGCACGTCTTTCATCGAGTGCACGGCGATGTCGGCTTCATTCTCCAACAGGGCGGTTTCCAGCTCCTTGACGAACAGGCCCTTGCCACCGATTTTCGACAGCGGCGAGTCGAGCAGCTTGTCGCCGCGACTGACCATGGGTACCAGGGACACCGTGAGGCCCGGATGGGCCTGCTCAAGGCGGGCTTTGACGTATTCGGCCTGCCACAAGGCCAGGGCGCTTTTACGGGTGGCGATGCGGATTTCGCGAGAGGACATGGATCAATCCGTACTGAATAGATACGGCAGATAATAACAGCTCAGGCACAAGCGCCTTGATTTGAATCAGCAAGTGCGGGGCCTCCCTGGCCGCATCGCACCGGGATATGGGACATGAACATCGCCGCAACCCTTGGGCTAAAGCTGCTGCATCATCTTGCGCACACCTGCGACATGGCGCCGGCTGACGATCAACGCGTCGCCGTTAAGCCCTTTGAGGAATAACTGGAAATGCCCCAGGGGCGTGCGCTGCAGGCGCTCGATGCGCTCGCGGGCCACCAGCGCATTGCGGTGGATACGCACGAAGCGCTCGCCGAATTCATCTTCCAGGGCCTTGAGCGGCTCATCGAGCAGCACTTCACCGTGCTCGTGACGCAAGGTCACGTACTTGTGATCGGCAATAAAATAAACCACCTGATCCACAGGAATCAGCTCAATGCCCTTGCGGGTCCTGGCGCTGATGTGGCTGCGCGGGCCGTTGCCACTTTGCGCTGCGGGCTGGGTCAGGGCGGCAAGCTGGACGCGATTGGGTCGCTCCGCCTTCTTCAAGGCCTTGAGCACTGCATCGGCAGAGACCGGTTTGACCAGGAAGCTGACACCACTGGCCGCCAGGGCATCCGAGGAAAATTCCTCCTCGGTGGCGCACAACACCAGTGCTGGCGGCGACTCGCGCTCGCTCAACCGGGCGGCTACCTGCAAGCCATCGAGGCCCGGCATGCGGATATCGAGGAGCACGACATCCGGCTTCAAGCTTTCGATCAAGGTCAAGGCCTCGTCGCCACTTGCGGCGCTCGGCTCTAGGGCAGTGTATCCCTCAAGCTCACTGACCATACGGTTCAGTCGCTCGCGGGCTTGGGGTTCGTCATCAACGATCAGGACATTCATATTGCGCTGGATTCCTGCGTGAGTCTCGCACAAGGATAGCGTAGACAGGTGCGGTGACTTCCGTCACGGCGATCCACGCTAAGACTAGCGGGAGCGGCAAAAAGTGCCCCGAGAGCGGCACCAATATTTACCCGGACCTGCTCAATACCGCCAGAAGCCCGATACCGCAGGGCATCGTCATAGGGTTTGCTGATACACAATATGAACACCCCCTCTACTTTATGGTTAGCCTGGAGTTCGACTTCACCACCCGGCAATGGTGCACTGCACCCCTGTCAGTGGAACTGTAGACGCTCATGAAGACGATATAGCTCAATCGTCAAATATCGTTTCAATAAACACCCCATGTTTACCTCAGGAATCGCCCGCGTTAAAGCCCTTGTGCAATCCTGCCTCCAGTCTCATCCCGGACGCGGTCGACGGCAAGGCACTTTGCCATCCATCAAACAAATAAAAATGCCGATGCGGCGTATCAACGCCTCCACGGGCAACCCTGTTATTATCGACGGCACACTTTCATGCCCTCTTTTAAGCAGATCACGAGCGAATCCATGAGCACCGACAAGACCAACCAGTCCTGGGGCGGCCGCTTCAGTGAGCCCGTCGACGCCTTCGTCGCGCGCTTCACCGCCTCCGTCACCTTCGACCAGCGCCTCTATCGCCACGACATCATGGGCTCCATCGCCCACGCCACCATGCTGGCCAAGGTCGGCGTGCTGACCGATGCCGAGCGCGACAGCATCATTGATGGCCTGACCACCATCCGTGGCGAAATCGAGGCTGGCACCTTCGACTGGCGCGTGGACCTTGAAGATGTGCACATGAACATCGAAGCCCGCCTGACTGACCGTATCGGCGTGACGGGCAAGAAGCTGCACACCGGACGTAGCCGCAACGACCAGGTGGCCACCGATATCCGCCTGTGGCTGCGCGATGAAATCGACCTGATCCTGGGCGAAATCACCCGCCTGCAAAAAGGCCTGCTGGAACAGGCCGAGCGTGAATCGGACACCATCATGCCCGGTTTCACCCACCTGCAGACCGCGCAGCCCGTGACTTTCGGCCACCACCTGCTGGCCTGGTTCGAAATGCTCAGCCGCGACTACGAGCGCCTGGTCGATTGCCGCAAACGCGCCAACCGCATGCCGCTGGGCAGCGCCGCGCTGGCGGGCACCACCTACCCGATCGACCGCGAATACACCGCGCAACTGCTGGGTTTTGACGCAGTAGGCGGCAACTCCCTTGACGGCGTGTCGGATCGTGACTTCGCCATTGAGTTCTGCGCCGCGGCCAGCATCGCGATGATGCACTTGTCGCGGTTCTCCGAAGAACTGGTGCTGTGGACCAGCGCGCAGTTCCAGTTCATCGACCTGCCGGATCGTTTCTGCACCGGCAGCTCGATCATGCCGCAAAAGAAAAACCCTGACGTGCCAGAGCTGGTTCGTGGCAAGAGCGGCCGTGTTTTCGGTGCCTTGATGGGCCTGCTGACCCTGATGAAGGGCCAGCCCCTGGCCTACAACAAGGACAACCAGGAAGACAAGGAACCGCTGTTCGACGCCGCCGACACCCTGCGCGACTCGCTGCGCGCGTTTGCCGACATGATCCCGGCGATCAAGCCCAAGCACGCGATCATGCGTGAAGCGGCCCTGCGCGGTTTCTCCACCGCCACTGACCTTGCGGACTACCTGGTGCGCCGTGGCCTGCCGTTCCGTGACTGCCATGAAATCGTTGGCCATGCTGTGAAATACGGCGTGGACACCGGCAAGGATCTGGCGGAAATGAGCCTGGAAGAGCTGCGTAAGTTCAGCGACCAGATCGAGCAGGACGTGTTCGCGGTGCTGACCCTGGAAGGTTCGGTGAATGCCCGCAACCACATCGGCGGCACCGCACCGGCCCAGGTCAAGGCCGCCGCTGCGCGCGGCCAGGCACTGCTCGCCAGCCGCTAACAACTGGCAGTCCAAAATGTGGGAGCGGGCTTGCTCGCGAAGGCGGCGGATCAGTCAATTTATATACCGACTGCCACAACGCTATCGCGAGCAAGCCCGCTCCCACCGTTATTACTTCTTCGCCGCGATCATCGCCATGAAGGCTGGCATCGCCGCCTCCTTGTCCGCCGCCACTCGCTGGGCGTTAGGCATGTCTTGCAGCTTCTTCAGCAAGGCCTTGGCCTGCGGAAACTCAGCCAACAGATCCAGGCCAAACAGCTTCCCACCGACCGCACACGCCAAGTCCACGCTGTACAGGAAGTACAAGTCGGCCAACGTAAGACTCTCCCCCGCCACATACGGCGCAAACTTGCCGTGGCGCCCCAGCGACGCAATCCCCAGCAGCAGCTCGGCCCTGGACTTGTCCTTGATCGCTTCTGGCACCGACATGCCAAAGAACGCCTCGGCATAACACGCGCGGGCTGGCAGTTCGATGTACAACTCGATTTCCCTGCACAACGCCAACACCTGGGCACGCTGGAACGCATCGCCAGGCAGCAGGGCCGGGCCCGACTGTGTCTGTTCGAGGTATTCGAGAATCACGCTGGTTTCGTTGATGAAGCCTTTTTCGACCTTCAGCACCGGCACCTTGCCGCGCGGGCTCACCGCCAGGGCTTCGGGGGTTTGCCCGGCATAAAACGGCACTTCCTCGAAGGGCAAGCCCTTTTCCAGGAGCGCCAGCTTGACCATGTTGTAGTAGTTACTGACCGAAAATCCGTAGAGCTTGAGCATCACAAAGCCTCCAGGCCGTGCAGGGGGTTGGCTGGGTAGGTTATAGATCGTGATGAGCCGTCTGACCAGCAGCATCACCTGGCTGAATGGGGGTAAACTGGCGCCCTTTCCTGACAGGAGGCTGCCATGAGCGAGCCAACCGATATCGACAACGACGAAGAAGAGTTCGCCGAGTCCACCCTGACCCAAGCGATCGAAAACCAGATCGAAAGCGAAAACCCGCCTGCGGCCAAGGCCACGTTCAACAAGCTGACCCTGGTGGGCTACGAGCGCGAAGACATCCTGAACCTGATGGCCCACGTGCTGGCCGTCGAAATCGACGCGATGCTGGAAGAAGACCGCCCGTTCAATACCGATTGGTATGAAACGGCGCTGCGCGCACTGCCAGAGCTGCCGCCCGAAAACCAGTGACCCTGCCCTTGTAGGAGCGAGCTTGTTCGCGAAAAACCTGAGCGCGCTGCGGTTACTCAACTGCCCCGCGTCAACGTTAGCGCTTTTCGCGAGCAAGCTCGCGCCTACACACTGGACAGTTCGCTCAAGTACGTTCACCTTAGGCTCTGCTAGCGTCTGACAATTCCTAGAACGTCTGGAGTCCTTATGTCGTATACCCCTGAGTTGGTTGCCGAACTGGAAATCCTTGTACTTTTCCCCCTGGATAGCACTCATGAAGGTCTGAAAGTCCACCAGACCGCCGCTCCAACTGCCATTGCTGCTGCCAAGCGCCTGTTCGAGAAAAAACTGATCGACCAGCCAGATGGCGGCTACCTGACCAGCCTGGGTCGTGACGCTGCCGAACAAGCCCAGACCTTGCTGACGATTCTGACCACCGCGACCACCAAAGAAGCCGCTTGATACCTCGTATCGCCCACGGGATCCTCTGTTCATGGATTCCGCGGGCACTCCTGCGCCCGCGATAAAATTCTGACGTCAAAAACAGATTCCTCTTAAACCTCCTACGATTCTGTCTGTAAACTCCTACACGGCTGCCCACGCCGGGCCCTGCGAGCCATTGAGTTCGACATGACCAGTACCCATGAAATCCGCCCTGACTTGGATGAAGGCATTGACCGCAAGGTACTGGCCCAACTGCGCGCGCGTTTCCTGACCCTCAACGCAGGCCGCATGGCCCGTGCCGTCGAAGGACTGACCCCGCGCCAGCAAAGCGTGCTGGCGCTGCTGCCGTTGTTTTTCCACGTCAATCACCCGCTGCTGCCGGGCTATGTCTCGGGCAGTACCCCGGCCGGGCTGTCGAATTTTGAACCGGACGCCCAGGTCCTGGCCGAAGCCCAACGCCTGACCCGCTCGTTTTCCTACAAGCCACGCCACGGCAACCCGCCAACCCCGATCCACGGTCTGTTTCTGATGGGCAGCCTCGGCACACTGGCCCAAGCCGACCAGAGCGATATGGACGTCTGGGTCTGCCACGCCGAGGACCTGGACGAGGTCGAACTGGGCGAATTGCGCAAGAAATGCCAGTTGCTGGAGACCTGGGCCCTGAGCATGGGGGCCGAGGCGCACTTTTTCCTGATCGAACCCAAGCGTTTTGTACAGGGTGGTCGCGATACCCAGCTCAGTTCGGATGACTGCGGTACCAGCCAGCACTATCTATTGCTGGACGAGTTTTACCGCACCGCTATCTGGCTGGCCGGACGCACGCCGATCTGGTGGCTGGTGCCGGTCTACGAAGAAGCGCGCTATGCCGAATTTACCCACGCGCTGGTTTCCAAACGTTTTATCCGCGCCGACGAAACCCTCGACCTCGGGCACCTGGCTCAGATTCCACCGGGAGAATTCATCGGCGCCGGTTTGTGGCAACTGTTCAAGGGCATCGAGTCGCCCTATAAGTCCGTGCTCAAGCTGTTGCTGACCGAGGTGTATGCCAGCGAGCACCCCAAGGTGCAGTGCCTGAGCCTGCGCTTCAAACGGGCGGTGTTCGCCAACCAACTGGATCTGGATGAGCTGGACCCGTACATCGTGGTCTATCGGCGTATCGAGGAATACCTGCTGGGCCGCAACGAGCCCGAACGCCTGGAACTGGTGCGGCGCAGCCTGTACCTGAAGGTCAACCGCAAGCTCACCACCGGCCAGCGCACCACCGGGTGGCAACGTGCGCTGCTGGAGCGCCTGGCCAATGAATGGGGCTGGGACCCGCGACAACTGGCCCTGCTCGATAGCCGCAGCCAGTGGAAAGTGCGCCAGGTGGCGTCCGAGCGCCGCGCGCTGGTCAACGAGCTCAATTACAGCTATCGCTTCCTGACCCAGTTCGCCCGCACCGAGCAGACCGTCAGCCTGATCAACAAACGCGACCTCAATGTGCTGGGCCGGCGCCTGTACGCCGCCTTTGAACGCAAGGCCGGCAAAGTCGAGTTCATCAACCCAGGGATTGCCCCAGACCTGGCCGAAGACACCCTCACCCTGGTCCACTCGCCCAACCGCAAGGAGCCGGGCCAGTCCCATTGGGGCCTGTACAACGGCAGCCTGACCGCACTGGAATGGGAACACTTTGCCCCGATCAAGCGCAGCCGTGACCTGCTGGAGATGCTCACCTGGTGCCATCGCAACGGTGTGATCGACAGCAGCACCCGCCTGGCCTTGCACCCAGGCACCAGCGACTTGAGCGAGTTCGAGCTGTTCAACCTGCTGGGCAGCCTGCAACAGACCGTCGCCCTGCCCCTGGCCACAGTCGATGAGGAGCGCTTGCTGCGCACAGCGATACCCGATGAAGTGCTGTTGCTGGTCAACGTCGGTGTCGACCCGCTCAAGCACCACCGCGATTTGAATATCCTGATGACCACCGAGCGCACCGACTCGTTGAGTTACGCCGGCGTCAGGGAAAACCTGGTGCTGACCCTGGATCAGGTGACGCTCAACAGCTGGAACGAGGTGATGGTCAGCCGCTACGACGGGCCCCACGCCCTGCTCGACTGCCTGCGCGACTATCTGAACCAGTTGCCGCGCAACCAACTGCCACGGCTGCGGGTGCGCTGTTTCTGCCACAACCGGGCACAGTTCATTGCCCAGCGTGTGGAAGAGATTTTCGATACCGCGCAAAACCTGATGCTCAGCCAGCTCAACCACCGCTACCTGATCCAGGTGCAACAGCATTATCACGTCATGGAACTGGCCCCAGGGCAAGCCACTCATGTGCCACTGGCCAGCCAGCAGGCGCTGGTGGATTACCTCAGCGAAGAATTGGCCAGCTACAGCCCGCTGCACCTGGATGCCATGGCCCTCGAAGACCACGACCTGGCAGCCTTGCTGCCCATGGGCCAGGCCGATTGTGTGCAAGTGTTTTATCGCATCAACGAGGGCTTCGCCGAGCTGTACGTGCTCGACGAGTTCAATGCGCTCTGGCAACAACGCCTGCCGTTTCACGATGAACAGAGCCTGTTGGTGCCATTGCAACGTTTCCTGCAATCGGTCATTTATCGGCGTGACGCGCTGTCACCGCTGGACCCGCAGCAGCCACTGGGGGCTGTGCAGGTGCTGTATTACCAACTGTCATCGGCAGGCGGCCGCGCCCGGCGGGTCGAGCCACGACCTGCGCCCCAGACGCCGGCCAACAAACCGTTCTACGACGTGCAGGCAATTATCGGCAAGGGCGCGCCAGGGCAGGTAGGGATTACCCTGTACTGCAATCAGCGGGAGTTTTGCGAACTGGAATTTGGCGACCAACTGTTTGCAGTCGTCGCCCAGGAGATCGTCGGGCAGCGCCGGGAAACCGAGCGCTATCGTTGCTACATCACCGATCTGGACCTGTCCGGCCTGCTCGGTGATGTCCAAAGCCCGAGCAATCTGTACCTGCGCTACAAGGCCGAGTTGGAGCAGGCGCTCAACCAGGCGTTGAACCAGGTTTAGAGTGGGAACGCGCCGCCGTCCTTGGGCTGGCCTTCGACACTCAGCAGCTCAAGCTTGAGGGTCTTGCCGCCCGGGGCTGGCCAATCGATATGCTGGCCGACTTGCAGGCCCAGCAACGCACTGCCCACCGGGGCCAGGATCGAAATTTTGCCTTCGTCGGCATTCGCATCCTTGGGGTAGACCAGGGTCAGGTGATAGTCCTTGCCGCTGCTTTGCTCACGGCAATGGACGCTGGAGTTCATGGTCACGACACCGGCAGGCACTTCATCGTGGCCGACCACTTCGTCAGCGCGGTCAAGTTCGGCTTGCAGGGCGATGACGCCTGGCAATTTGTCGTCCATACGGTCGATCAGTTGCTCAAGACGTTGCACATCGAGACGGGTGAGGATGATGGAAGGTGCAGTCATGATTGCGGCAGTCTCCTTTTTTTCTGCACAAAAAAGCAAAACCCCGCCAGGAAAAGGCGGGGTTCTCACGGACCTCGATGAGTTGAGGCGTACCCGGACACTACCACAGCACAACAAATAAACAAGATGGGCAGGCCTGAAGGTCAGGCGCCGGCCTTGCGTTGCTCGGCCTGGGCGACAATCACGCGGCGCCGCTGATCGTCAGCGGAGCGCCATTCACGGATGTCTTCCACGTGTCGGAAGCAGCCAAGGCAGACTTTTTGCTCATCCAGCCGACACAAACTGATACAAGGTGACGGCACTGCCGGGCTGACATTGCTGAACAGCGGCTTGGGCGCTCGGGCGGGTGCGGGCTGAGTCACAATCAGATCTCGTCGAAATCCAGCTCGACGCCGGCTTGTTCCTGGACGAGGCGCGCGAGCATTTCGCCCAACTGCTCTTCGGTTTTGTCACACATCCAGTGGCCACTTTCTTCGTCGTAGTCAAAGTGGAAACCACCGGAACGCGCGGCCAGCCAGAGCTGACGCAGCGGCTCCTGGCGACTGAAAATCAACTGGCTGCCGTTTTCGAACTTGACGGTGAGCACACCGGCGGAGTTCTCCTGATCCAGGTCTTCGCCACTCTCGTCGAAAATATCCTCCAGCGCTTGCTGGGTCGCATCGACCAGGTCGTGGAAGCGGGCTTCGGTCAAACTCATGGTGGGAACCTCAAAAAGTGTCTACTCACGCTCAAGCGGCGCACGATACGGACGCGCCATGATGATTGCAAAGGATACCGATTTCATTCCCGTCAGCCGCGTGAAATATCCGCGATAGATGTAGGCCACTTCACGACATACTCGGCAAAGCCCCGCCGGACGGGTGTCCCGGCGCATAGGCAAGCTGGCGGGTGGTCGGTATACTCGGGCGCAATTAATGCATATTCAAGGATTTAGCCATGAAGCGCCTGATCTCTTCCCTTGCTGCGCTCGTCGCGGTCGCTTGCCTCGTCAGTGCCTGTGGTCAAAAAGGCCCGCTGTACCTGCCCGATGACAGCAAAGACCCGAATGAACAGGCGCAAACGTCGCAATCCAAAGCGCACAAGCACGACACCAACTAAGGGAACATCATGGACGCTTTTAACTACCGGGACGGCGAGCTGTTCGCGGAAGGCGTGGCGCTGTCCGCGATTGCCGAACGCTTCGGTACCCCGACCTACGTGTACTCCCGTGCCCACATCGAAGCGCAATACCGCTCCTTTACCGATGCGCTCGTCGGCGTACCGCACCTGGTGTGCTACGCGGTCAAGGCCAACTCCAACCTCGGCGTGCTCAATGTCCTGGCGCGCCTGGGCGCTGGTTTCGACATCGTGTCCCGTGGTGAGCTGGAGCGTGTATTGGCCGCTGGCGGCCAGGCCGACAAGATTGTGTTCTCCGGTGTCGGCAAGACCCGCGAAGACATGCGCCGCGCCCTGGAAGTAGGCGTGCATTGCTTCAACATCGAATCCACCGACGAGCTGGAGCGCCTGCAAGTGGTAGCCGCCGAGATGGGCGTGCGCGCGCCGATCTCCCTGCGCGTCAACCCGGACGTCGATGCCGGCACCCACCCGTACATTTCCACCGGTCTCAAAGAAAACAAGTTCGGCATCGCCATTGCCGACGCCGAAGACGTGTACATCCGTGCCGCCCAGTTGCCAAACCTGGAAGTGCTGGGTGTGGACTGCCATATCGGCTCGCAATTGACCACTTTGCCACCGTTCATCGACGCCCTCGATCGCCTGCTGGCACTGATCGACCGCCTCGGTGAGTGCGGCATCTACCTGCACCACATCGACCTCGGTGGTGGCGTGGGCGTGCGTTATCGCGATGAAGAGCCGCCGCTGATTGCCGACTATATCCAGGCCGTGCGCGAGCGCATCGAAGGCCGCGACCTGACGCTGATGTTTGAGCCGGGCCGCTATATTGTCGCCAATGCGGGTGTGCTGCTGACCCAGGTCGAGTACCTCAAGCACACCGAACACAAGGATTTCGCCATCGTCGATGCGGCGATGAACGACCTGATCCGCCCGGCGCTGTACCAGGCCTGGATGAATGTCACCGCCGTGACGCCGCGCGCAAGCGTTGCCCGCGCCTATGACATCGTCGGCCCGATCTGCGAGACCGGCGATTTCCTGGCCAAGGACCGTGAACTGGCCCTGGAAGAAGGCGATCTGCTGGCCGTGCATTCGGCCGGTGCCTATGGGTTTGTCATGAGCTCCAACTACAACACCCGCGGGCGTACCGCCGAGGTGTTGGTGGACGGTGATCAAGCGTTTGAAGTGCGTCGCCGCGAGACGGTAGCCGAGTTGTTTGCTGGCGAAAGCCTGCTGCCGGAGTAATCCCATGCTGCTGCGTTTTACCAAGATGCACGGCCTGGGCAATGACTTCATGGTCCTTGACCTGGTCAGCCAGCACGCGCACATCCTGCCCAAGCACGCCAAGCTGTGGGGCGACCGCCATACCGGCATCGGCTTCGACCAGTTGCTGATCGTCGAGGCGCCGAGCAACCCGGAGGTGGATTTCCGTTATCGGATCTTCAACTCCGACGGTTCCGAAGTGGAACAGTGCGGCAACGGTGCGCGTTGTTTCGCCCGTTTTGTGCTGGACAAGCGCCTGACCGCCAAACGGCAGATTCGCGTCGAGACCAAAAGCGGCATTATCGAGCTGGATATCCGCAGTGACGGCCAGATCAGCGTCGACATGGGCGCCCCGCGCCTGGTGCCAGCCGATATTCCGTTCCAGGCTGACGCCCAGGCGCTGAGTTATCCGCTGGATGTCGACGGCACTGTCGTCGAGGTGGCAGCCGTGTCCATGGGCAACCCCCATGCCGTGCTGCGGGTCAACGACATCAACAATGCGCCGGTGCATGAACTGGGGCCGAAGATCGAACATCACCCGCGCTTTCCGGCACGGGTCAACGTCGGCTTCCTGCAGGTCATCGACCGCTCCCGTGCGCAATTGCGTGTGTGGGAGCGCGGCGCCGGGGAAACCCAGGCTTGCGGCACTGGCGCCTGCGCCGCTGCCGTGGCTGCGATCAGCCAGGGCTGGATGGATTCGCCACTGCTGATCGACCTGCCCGGCGGACGCCTGTCCATCGAATGGGCAGGCCCAGGCCAACCGGTGAAAATGACCGGCCCGGCATCCCGTGTATACGAAGGACAAGTCCGTCTATGAGAGCGCCTCGCCAATGACCGATAAGCCCCTGGCACCCGCCAAGCAGCCCGAAGGATCCCCTTGCGAAAGCCTGGAGGCAGCGGCCGTCGCCGCTTACCTGGAGGCTAATCCGGACTTCTTCGTCGAACACGAAGAACTGCTGCCGGCCTTGCGCATTCCCCACCAGCGCGGCGATACCGTGTCGCTGGTGGAACGGCAGATGAAAATCCTGCGCGAGCGCAACATCGAAATGCGCCATCGACTCTCGCAACTGATGGACGTGGCCCGCGACAACGACCGTCTGTTCGACAAGACCCGCCGCCTGATCCTGGCGCTGCTGGATGCAGGCAGCCTGGAAGACCTGACCATTGCCGTCGAAGACAGCCTGCGCCAGGACTTCCAGGTGCCGTTTGTCAGCCTGATCCTGTTCAGCGACAACCCGATGCCGGTTGGGCGCTGGGTCAAGGGCAGCGAGGCGCAGACCGCCATTGGTGGCCTGCTGTCGGAAGGCAAGACCATCAGCGGCACCCTGCGTGAGCATGAGCTGGACTTCCTGTTTGGCGAGGACCAGCGCGTGCAGATCGGCTCTACCGCGGTGGTCGCCCTCAGCCATCAAGGCTTGCACGGTGTCCTGGCCATCGCCAGCCGTGATCCGCAGCACTACAAGAGCACCGTAGGCACGCTGTTTTTGACCTACATTGCCGAAGTGTTGAGCCGCAGCCTGCCGCGCTTCACCACCGCCCTGCGCGCGGTGCGCTAGCCATGGAACGACAACTGGACGCCTACTGCGCTCATCTGCGCAGCGAGCGCCAGGTGTCTCCCCATACGCTGGAGGCCTATCGGCGGGACTTGAACAAGGTCCTGGCGTTCTGCGAGAAACAACAGATCGGCAGCTGGAAGGCCCTCGATATCCAGGGCCTGCGCAGCCTGATTGCCCGCCTGCACCAGCAAGGCCAGTCCTCGCGCAGCCTGGCGCGCCTGCTGTCGGCGGTGCGCGGCCTCTATCACTACCTCAACCGCGAAGGCCTGTGCGATCACGACCCGGCCAACGGCCTGGCACCGCCCAAGGGCGAACGCCGCCTGCCCAAGACCCTGGATGCCGACCGCACCCTGCAACTGCTCGATGGCGCGGTCGAGGATGACTTCCTGGCGCACCGTGACCAGGCGATCCTGGAGCTGTTCTACTCTTCGGGCCTGCGCCTGTCGGAGCTGACCAGCCTCAACCTCGATCAGTTGGACCTGGCCGATGGCCTGGTGCAAGTACACGGTAAAGGCAGCAAGACCCGCGTGCTGCCCATCGGCAAAAAGGCCCGGGATGCCCTGCTGGTGTGGTTGCCCCTGCGGGCATTGAGCAATCCGCCGGACGCTGCGGTGTTTGTCAGCCAGCAAGGCCGACGCCTCGGGCCACGAGCCATTCAGTTACGGGTCAAGGCCGCCGGCGAGCGAGAGCTGGGGCAAAACCTGCATCCGCACATGCTGCGGCACTCCTTTGCCAGCCACCTGCTGGAATCGTCACAAGACTTGCGCGCAGTGCAGGAACTGCTCGGCCACTCGGATATCAAGACCACCCAGATCTACACCCACCTGGACTTCCAGCACCTGGCGACGGTGTACGACAGCGCCCATCCACGGGCCAAACGCGTTAAAGGCGGCGACTCATGAGCATCAAGCTAATCACCTTCGACCTGGACGATACCCTGTGGGATAACGTCCCCGTCATCATCAGCGCCGAAGCATCGATGCGCCAATGGCTGGCCACCCATGCGTCCAAGGTCGGCGACTTTTCCCTGGAGCATTTCGCCAGCCTGCGCCAGCAGGTGTTGCAGCGTCATCCCGAGCTCAAACACCGGATCAGCATCCTGCGCCACCGGGTGCTGATGCACGCCTTTGAAGAGGCCGGTTACCCACAACCGCAAGCTACGCAAATGGCCGATACCTGCTTTGAGGCGTTCATTCACGCGCGACACCAGCTCACGGTATTCCCGGAAGCAGAGCCAATGCTTGATGCCCTGCGCCAGCACTTTCTGCTGGGGGTGATCACCAATGGCAACGCCGATGTACAGCGCGTAGGCCTGGCGGATTACTTCCACTTTGCCCTGCGGGCCGAAGATATCGGCATCGCCAAGCCGGATGTGCGCTTGTTTCAGGAAGCATTGCAGCGGGGCGGGGTGGAGGCCAGTGCGGCGGTGCATATTGGCGATCACCCGGGTGATGACATCGCCGGGGCACAGCAGGCGGGGCTGCGGGCAGTGTGGTTCAACCCGACGGGCAAGGCCTGGGAAGGCGAGAAATTGCCGGATGCGCAGATTCGTAGCTTGACCGAGCTGCCCTCACTGCTCCACAGCTGGAAATAACTGTAGGAGCCGGCTTGCCGGCGAAAAACCCGAGAGCACCGCGTGACGTCAGGCACCCCGCATTATCGTTGACGATCTTCGCCGGCAAGCCGGCTCCTACAGAAGTCATCACCGCAGAAAAAGAGTCGCCCATGAAAAAGCCCGCAGCGACGGCGGGCTTTTTCAGCAAGCAAGTAACCGACCTCAGATAGGACGGCTGCCGTACTTGTTATCCGGCTTTTTCGGTGGATCTGCCACCACGTTGGCCTCGACTTCCTGCACTTTGCCGCCCTTGGCGAGGAATTCTTCCATCGCACGGGCCAGCGCATCGCGCTCTTTGTTCTTGGCTTCAACGCTCGGCAACTCGTCAACCGACACAGCAGCCTTGGCCTTGCCTTTGGCTGTCGGGGCCGGCGCGTCATCGCCGCCGTCGTCGTCAGCTACGTCTTCGGCAGCCGCCTCAAGACCTTCTTCGGTTTCATCGTCGTCACCTACTTCGAGGTCGTCGTTTTCCAGATCATCGTCGCTCATGTTCTACCTCATGACTTGCGAAAAGCAGATTAGTTATAGCCCAGCTTCACCATCTGTCGAAGGCTGCCGGAAAAAAATCAACGTCCACCGGATAACCAGTGGCTTATGCCCCATCACCATGCAAAGTGGCGAGGACTTCACGAGCACCGTCATGATCACGCTGCTCGCCCAGATAAACGCTTTGCCATGTGCCCATCACCAAGTGGCCGGACTTGACCGGCAAACTCAGTTGGCGGCTCGACAGGCTACCCTTGAAATGACCCGGGGCCTGGCCCGCAGAGTAATCAGAGCCTGTTGCCACCTACAGTTATGCGCCCATCGGCGCGCATTCTAGCGCGCTCTGGGAAAAAACAAAGTGCCGAATACGCCTACATGCCTGTAAGACATTCGCACAGTGAAAAGTACTTTGTGGATCCAATCACAAACTCGGCACAAAAAATCTCACACGCGTTCATGACAGCAAATACCAGACAAAAAAATGCCCGGCAAGCCGGGCATGTTTTTTCAAGCGTACTTACAAGTTGTAGCCGCGTTCGTTGTGCTCCGCCAGGTCCAGGCCAACAGCCTCTTCCTCTTCGGTCACCCGCAGGCCAATGGTCAGGTCCAGCGCCTTGAGAATCACAAAGGTCACGATACCGGTATAGATCACGGTGAAACCAACGCCCTTGGCCTGGATCCAGACCTGTGCGGCAATATCGGTCACCGTGCCGAAGCCACCCAGGATCGGAGCCGCGAACACACCGGTGAGGATTGCGCCGACGATACCGCCGACACCGTGCACACCGAAGGCATCCAGGGAGTCATCGTAGCCCAGCTTGCGCTTGAGGCTGGTGGCGCAGAAGAAGCAGATCACACCCGAAGCCAGGCCGATCACCAGGGCACCCATCGGGCCCACTGTACCGGCGGCCGGCGTAACGGCCACCAGGCCGGCAACCACACCAGAGGCAATGCCCAGGGCGCTTGGTTTGCCGTGGGTGATCCACTCGGCGAACATCCAGCCCAGCGCCGCAGCAGCGGTGGCGATCTGGGTCACCAGCATCGCCATGCCGGCGGTGCCGTTGGCCGCTGCAGCGGAGCCGGCGTTGAAGCCGAACCAGCCGATCCACAGCATCGCGGCACCAATCAGGGTGTAACCCAGGTTATGCGGGGCCATCGGGGTGGTCGGGTAGCCTTTACGCTTGCCGAGCACGATGCACGCTACCAGGCCAGCCACACCGGCGTTGATGTGCACCACGGTGCCGCCAGCGAAGTCCAGCACGCCCCAGTCCCACATCAGGCCGCCGTTGCCGCTCCAGACCATGTGCGCGATCGGCGCATAGACCAGGGTGAACCAGATGGCCATGAACAGCAGCATGGCGGAGAACTTCATGCGCTCAGCAAACGCACCGACGATCAGCGCCGGGGTGATGATCGCGAAGGTCATCTGGAAGGTGATGAACACCGCTTCCGGGAACAACGCCGCAGGGCCTGTGATGCTGGACGGAGTGACACCCGCCAGGAACGCCTTGCCCATGCCGCCGAAGAACGAGTTGAAGTTGACGACGCCCTGCTCCATGCCAGTCGTGTCGAACGCAATGCTGTAGCCGTAGACGACCCACAGGATGCTGATCAGACCGGTAATGGCGAAACACTGCATCATCACGGAAAGAATATTCTTGGAGCGGACCATGCCGCCGTAGAACAGCGCGAGGCCAGGGATGGTCATGAACAGCACCAGCGCGGTAGCTGTCAGCATCCAGGCGGTGTCGCCGGAATTGAGGACTGGAGCCGCCACTTCGTCTGCCGCCATGGCCAGGCTGGGCATTACGATGGACAACAGGGCTCCTAGCCCTGCGAATTTACGCAGAGTCATATTGTTTTCTCCTGGGGCGTTGGGGTTTGGCGGCTTAGATTGCGTCGGTATCGGTTTCGCCGGTACGGATGCGAATAGCCTGTTCCAGATTGACCACGAAGATCTTGCCGTCACCGATCTTGCCGGTGTTGGCCGCCTTGGTTATCGCCTCGATAACCCGATCAAGATCCTTGTCGTCAATGGCGACATCAATCTTCACCTTCGGCAGGAAATCGACTACGTATTCCGCGCCGCGATACAGCTCGGTATGACCCTTCTGCCGACCGAAGCCTTTGACCTCAGTGACGGTAATGCCCTGCACGCCGATCTCGGACAGTGACTCGCGTACATCGTCCAACTTGAACGGCTTGATGATGGCAGTGACTAGCTTCATGAAAACTCTCTCCCGAATTGGTGGACTTGCCCCAGGAAAACAAACCCGTCTCAAGTCTAAGCGCAGTGCCTGGCTTTGTAACGCATCGTCGCCTCGGCAATTGCCTTTGCGACGCCAGCTAACCGTTGGTGACGAAACATGTACCCTGGTCCGTCAGCGCACTGCATTCGTCACAGCGACTGCATCAGTGCATGGGTCATGATCGTCTAAGCAGAAACCTTGCCAGCTCCGTAAAAATCACTGAAATCAATCCGTTGCCGGCTTACGTCCACCCATGGGCCCGTGCAGCGGCCTGGATACGCACAAAAACAGTGCACCACCATTCAGGCCAATGCGCGAAAACCGTGCGCAGGGCACATGAAAAAGACTATAGGCACTGCGTGATACACTGCCGGCCAACTGTTTTCCGGAATGTTTCCCATGCTCGCGCCCAAAGACCTCCTCGACGCCCTGAGCGGCCACGCCTCTCGCCTGTTCAGCGGCGACACCCCGCTGCCCCGCAATGAAATCGAAAGCCAGTTCAAGGCCTTGCTGCAAAGCGGGTTCAGCAAACTGGACCTGGTCAGCCGCGAAGAATTCGACAGCCAGATGGTCGTCCTGGCCCGCACCCGTGCACGGCTGGAGAGCCTGGAAGCGAAGGTGGCGGAGCTGGAAGCACGGTTGAAGCCCAGCGAGCAATAACACGCCGCCCCTGTAGGAGCGAGCTTGCTCGCGAAAAACCTGAGAACGCCGCGTGCATCCAGAAGCCCCGCGTTATCGTTGACGTTTTTCGCGAGCAAGCTCGCTCCTACATGGATACGTTCTGTAAAACCTGCGCACGGCATCCTCCCCTCCCTCGTCTACCCTTGAAAAACCCGCAGGAAGCGGTCGCCCATTTCAAGGAACGAGCATGTCCCTCGCCATCGTCCACAGCCGCGCCCAGATCGGCGTCGAAGCCCCTGCCGTCACGGTCGAAGTGCATATGGCCAATGGCTTGCCGTCGCTGACGTTGGTGGGCCTGCCGGAGACCGCCGTCAAGGAAAGCAAGGACCGCGTGCGCAGCGCCATTCTCAACAGCGCGCTGCAGTACCCCGCACGCCGCATCACCCTCAACCTGGCGCCCGCCGACCTGCCCAAGGACGGCGGGCGGTTTGACTTGGCGATTGCCTTGGGGATTCTCGCGGCCAGTGTGCAGGTGCCAGCGCTGGAGCTGGATGACGTGGAGTGTCTTGGCGAACTGGCCCTGTCCGGCGAGGTGCGAGCGGTGAAAGGCGTATTACCGGCGGCCCTGGCTGCACGCAAGGCCGGGCGCACACTGATCGTGCCTCGGGCCAATGCCGAGGAGGCGTGCCTGGCCTCCGGGCTGAAGGTGATTGCAGTGGATCACCTGCTGCAAGTGGTGGCACACCTGAATGGGCTGGTGCCGATCGAACCTTACAAGTCCGACGGGTTGCTGTACCTGAACAAGCCGTACCCGGACCTGAGCGAGGTGCAGGGCCAACTTGCCGCCAAGCGCGCGCTGCTGATTGCCGCAGCCGGCGCCCACAACCTGCTGTTCAGCGGACCACCCGGCACCGGCAAGACCTTGCTCGCCAGCCGCCTGCCCGGCTTGCTGCCACCGCTGAGTGAACAGGAAGCCCTGGAGGTCGCCGCGATCCAGTCGGTGGTCAGCCTCGCTCCGTTGAGCCACTGGCCCCACCGGCCATTCCGTCAGCCGCACCATTCAGCATCCGGGCCGGCGCTGGTGGGTGGCGGTTCGAAACCACAGCCTGGGGAAATCACCCTGGCCCATCACGGGGTGCTGTTTCTCGATGAATTGCCGGAGTTTGATCGCAAGGTACTTGAGGTGCTGCGCGAGCCGCTGGAGTCCGGGCATATCGTGATTTCCCGCGCCCGCGACCGCGTGAGTTTCCCGGCGCGGTTTCAACTGGTAGCGGCAATGAACCCCTGCCCCTGCGGCTACCTGGGCGAACCCAGCGGGCGCTGTCGTTGCACGCCGGAGCAGATCCAGCGCTACCGCAACAAACTCTCCGGGCCGTTGCTGGACCGCATCGACCTGCACCTGACCGTCGCCCGGGAAAGCACCGCACTGAACCCGGCCAGGCAAACCGGCAATGACACGGCCAGCGCTTCAGCCCTTGTCGCCAGCGCCAGGGATCGCCAGCAGCAACGCCAGGGTTGTGCAAATGCCTTCCTCGACCTGACGGGCCTGCGGCGCCACTGCCTGCTCTCGAAAGTCGATGAAGGCTGGCTGGAAACCGCCTGCGAGCGCCTGACCTTGTCGTTGCGCGCAGCTCATCGGCTACTCAAGGTCGCACGCACCCTGGCGGATCTGGAGCAGGCAGAAAGCATCACGCGCAATCATTTGGCCGAAGCGTTGCAGTACCGGCCGGCAGCCATGAGTTAAAGCGCCCTGGGCAAATCCAGCAACAGCCCCGCAACTTCCATCACCTCCTCCAGCACGGCTTCTGCCGACTCAACAGAGGGTTTGAGCAACAGGTCATCGGTATAGCCCATCGTCACGGCAAAGATCTGGCGCGCAGCACGGCTGGACGAGTCGCAGCGGAACACCCCGGTGGCGATCCCCTGCTCGATCACTTCGGCGAGCATGGCTTGCCACTGGGCATTGATCAGCAGATACGCCTGGGCCAGTTCCGCGTCATGCATCGCTTCATCCCAGGCATCCAGCCAGAGTGCCCAGCCAGCATCGGCGGTGCATGGCAGGCAGCCGCGCAAGAAGCCCACCAGGGCCTCAAGCGGCGGTGCATCCGCCAACGGCGCGCGCACTTCGTCCAGTTGCTCATTGGCAAAACGGATGAATGCTTCACGGCGCAGTTCTTTCCAGTCGCTGAAGTAGTGATACACGTGGCTGCGGGATAATCCGGCATGCTCCGCCAGGTCGCGGGTGGAGACATCGGCAAAACCCTTGCTGCGAAACAGCTCCAGGGCAGCAGCGATGATCTGGTCTTTACGGTCGATACGCGACATGGGCAATTCCTTACGGGCACCGGCAGATAAGCGGCGCTTGCTTTTTGAGCGACTGCTCAAGGATACTTGAGCGGTCGCTCAATAGTAGCGCCTATTACTCCTTTGGTGCACCCATGCCATCCGTAACGCCAAACATCCTGATCGAAGAAAGCAAGAAAATCGGCCAGCAATCCGCCAGCCAAACCCTCAAGGCAATCGCCAAGGCCTATCCCGGCAAGCTGTTCTGCACGCTGTCACTGGTCGCGCTGGAGAACGCATTGCTGCTGGCCTATCCCCTGTTTGCCGGTTTTGCGGTGGACTCGATCCTGCGCGGCGATGCCGGCAGTGCGTTGTTCTATGCGGCGGTGGTGATGGCTTTCTGGGTAGTCGGTGCCGCACGCCGGGCCCTGGATACCCGCACCTTCACCCGGATCTACGCCGATCTTGCCGTACCGGTGATTCTCAATCAGCGCCTGCAAAATCACAGCACGTCAAAGGCCGCCGCGCGGGTGGTGCTGGCGCGGGACTTTGTCGACTTCTTCGAAAAACATGTGCCAATTATTGCAACGGCCTTGGTGTCCATCGTCGGTGCAGCCGTGATGTTATTGGTGATTGAACCTTGGGTTGGCCTGGCTTGCTTTGCCGCGCTGGCGATATGCATCACCCTGCTGCCGCGCTTTGCCCGTCGTAACGAGCAACTGCACGAACGGTTGAACAACCGCCTGGAGAAGGAGATCGGCCTGGTAGAGGAAGTCGGCGCCCAAACCCTTCGACGCCAATATCAACTGCTGTCGCGCCTGCGGATCTGGCTGTCGGACCGCGAGGCCGCTGCCTACCTGTTCATCGGCGCGTTGGCCGCGCTGCTGTTCATCGTCGCGATCAGCCAACTGGCCTTGTCACCGGCGGTCAAGGCCGGCCATATCTATGCAGTGATGACCTATCTGTGGACCTTTGTCAGCAGCCTCGACGAAGCGCCAGGGATGGTTGATCAACTGGCGCGGCTCAAGGACATCGGCAAACGGGTGGACCCGGGGCTGGGGGACTGATCAGCCTTAGCGGAACCGATCCACTTCCTGGCGCAACCCTGCCGCCAGGGTCTCCAGTTCCCTGGCGGTAACGGCCAGGTTCGACACCACTTCACGCTGTTCGCTGTTGGCCAGGGCGATGCTCTGCAGGTTGCTGCTGAGCAGGGTTGCGGTGCTGCTCTGCTCCTGGGTGGCGGTGGTGATCGCGGCAAACTGCTGGCCGGCCGAGCGGCTTTGTTCGTCAATGCGCGCCAGGGCCGACGCGACGTCGGCATTGCGCGACAGGCCTTCCCGCATCAGCACATTACCCTGCTCCATGGTGCTGATGGCATTGCCGGTTTCCTGCTGGATGCTCTGGATCATCCCGGAAATTTCATCGGTGGCCTGACGGGTACGCGACGCCAGGTTGCGCACTTCATCGGCGACCACCGCAAACCCACGCCCCTGCTCCCCGGCCCTTGCCGCCTCGATGGCGGCGTTGAGCGCCAGCAGGTTGGTCTGGTCGGCAATCGAGGTGATCACCCCGACGATGCCGCCGATTTCCTGGGAGCGCTGGCCCAGGGTATTGATCACCGTGGCCGTGCTGTTGAGTGCCGTGGCGATATGTTCCAGGGACGACGACGCCTCCTGCATCGAATCACGCCCGATGCGGGTCTGCTGCGCATTTTCCTGGGCCAGGCGTTCGGTATTGCCCATGTTGTCGGCGATGTTCAACGAGGTCGCGCTGAACTCTTCCACCGCGCCGGCCATGCTGGTGATCTCGCCGGACTGCTGCTCCATGCCTTCATAGGCCCCACCCGAAAGGCCCGACAGCGCCTGGGCACGGCTATTGACCTCCTCGGCCGCCTTGCGGATATGCGAGACCATGGTCGACAGGGCCTCGCCCATCTGGTTGAAACTGCGCGCCAGTTGACCGATTTCGTCATGGCTGGACACATTCAGCCGCGCACTCAGATCACCCGCGCCCAGGGCCTCGGCCTGGCGCACCAGATCGCCCAGGGGCTGCAGTTTGCTGCGCAGCAACCAGACCGCCGCACCCACGGCCAGCAGCATCGCCAACACACTGCCGATTACCAGGCGGATGCCCACTGCCCAGGTCACGGCACGAATCTCGGCCTTGGGCATGCTCGCCACTACCGACCACGGGCCGCCGTCAAACGGCACCGCAACGCTGTAGAAGTCTTCGCTCTGGTCGCTCCAGAAACGCCCCTGGCCAGGCTTTTGCGCCAACTCCAGGATCACGGGAACCGCCTGCTCCAACGCCTGCACACCGGCAGGCGGCACCAGCCAGTGTTTTTGCTCGTCCAGCAGCGCCAGCGAGCCGGTCTGGCCAATGCGGAAACGCTTGAGGTTGGCGAACTGGGCGTTCTGCGCATCGGTGTAGTCAAAGCCGATAAACAACACCGCGATCACCTTGCCGCTGGCATCGCGTACCGGGCTGTACTGGGTCATGTAGGAACGTTCGAACAGCACCGCGCGGCCAATGTAGCTCTGCCCGGCGAGCAGACGCTGGTAGGCCGGCCCCTGGCGATCCAGCACCGTGCCGATGGCGCGGTTACCGTCCTGTTTGGTCAGGGAGGTGCTGATGCGGATGAAATCTTCGCCACTGCGCACAAACACCGTGGCCACGCCGCCGGACATCTGCTTGAACTCATCGACGTCGTCGAAGTTGTTGTTCAGCGCTTCATCGCCAAGGTACAGGCTCGGGGTCTGCACCCCGGCCACGTTCACCCTCTGCTCGGGACGTACGCTCAAGCCGGCGCCGAAGCGCTTTTCAAACAGCCCGCTCAAACGCTGGGTGCTTTCGCGCAAGGTGCTGTGGAAGGTATTGAGTTGGTCGGCGAGCAAACGCGCTTCGCTGGCCAGGTGTTCTTCGCGGGTCTGCAGGTTGGCCGAATCGAGGGAGCGCAGGGCAAACACGGTACTGCCGCTGATCACGACAGCCAATATGACCGCCAGGGCAAGGCCCAGTTGCGAAGCTATGCGGGCGCGGGGTTGAGACATGACAGCTCCTGGCCGAGGCCGGATCATCCTGATCTCATAGCGCTAATCGGCGAATTTCTTGAAATAGGGGGCACGCTGGGCCGCGGCGTATTGGCGGCTCCGACACCCCTTACTTCGGCGGCCTGGATCAATACTTGAGCAAATCACAGGGGTATCACCCAAACACATGGTTTGCGGGCGCTGCATCGATTCAGTCGAGTTGCTCGACTGCCGGCAATTCCATGGCCCGGACCTCGTTTTGCAGGAAGTCCGACAACCGGCGCAGACGCTCACCGCCGGGGCGAGTCTTCGGCCAGACCAGGTAATAGCCTTCGCCGCTGGCCACTGCGGTCGGCCACGGCAGGCTCAAGCGTCCCTGGGCGACATCTTCGGCCACCATCAGCAGATCGCCCATGGACACACCATAGCCCCGGGCAGCGGCAATCATGCCCAACTCCAGCGTATCGAACACCTGCCCGCCCTTGATCGCCACCCGTGCGGCCAATCCCGTGCGTTGCAGCCAACGCCGCCAGTCACGGCGATCCGGTGTGGGGTGCAGCAGTTCAGCGCTGGCCAGGCGCTCCACATCCCAGGGGCCATCGTTGAGCAAATTCGGGGCGCCTACCGGGATCAGCAACTCGGGAAACAGGTAACTGGCCTCCCAGTCCGCAGGAAAATGCCCATCGCTGAGCAGGACCGCGCAGTCGAACGGCTCCTGATTGAAGTCCACTTCATCGATGCTCATCCACGCGCTGGTCAACTGCACCTCATTACCAGGCTGTAGGTGCCGGAAGCGACTCAACCGCGCCAGCAACCAACGCATGGTCAAGGTGGACGGGGCCTTCATGCGCAGGATGTCATCTTCGGCATTCAAGGTATGGCAGGCGCGCTCCAGGGCGGCAAACCCTTCACGCACACCCGGCAGCAGCAGGCGTGCCGACTCGGTGAGCTGCAAGGTGCGCCCGCTGCGCTGGAACAGGCGACAGGCGAAGTGCTCTTCCAGGGTGCGGATATGCCGGCTGACCGCACTTTGGGTAATTGACAACTCCTCGGCCGCGCGGGTGAAGGAGTTGTGCCGGGAGGCAGCTTCAAATGCGCGCAAGGCATACAGCGGAGGAAGACGGCGAGACATGAGGAAAACTCCGACGGCACGATCCCGAAACCCTACCAGAATCATCCTTGCATGAGTTTTAATCATGCGAACGATCGCATTTATCCCTTTGTGCAAAACGCTGAGAGCGCCGAGAATCAACCCTTGCACCCCTTCCTGAATTATTGAGCGTGATGATCATGCAGCATCCGGCACGTACCGAACTCTGGGCCATTCTGCGGCTGTCAGGGCCGTTGATTGCCTCGCAGTTGGCGCACATGCTGATGGTGCTGACCGACACCCTGATGATGGCCCGCCTGAGCCCCGAAGCCCTGGCCGGCGGCGGGCTGGGTGCGGCGAGCTATTCGTTTGTGTCGATCTTTTGCATCGGCGTGATTGCCGCCGTGGGCACCCTGGTCGCTATTCGCCAGGGCGCCGGTGACATCGAAGGAGCCACCCGCCTGACCCAGGCCGGGCTCTGGCTGGCCTGGCTGATGGCGCTGGTAGCCGGCTTGCTGCTGTGGAACCTCAAGCCAGTGCTGCTGCTGTTCGGCCAGACCGAAACCAACGTGCAGTCGGCCGGCCAGTTCCTGATGATCCTGCCGTTCGCCCTGCCCGGCTACCTGACGTTCATGGCCCTGCGCGGCTTCACCAGCGCCATCGGCAAAGCCACGCCGGTAATGGTGATCAGCCTGTGCGGCACGGTGATCAACTACCTGCTCAACCATGCATTGATCGAAGGCATGTTCGGCCTGCCCAAGCTGGGCCTGATGGGCATTGGCCTGGTCACCGCGATTGTCGCCAACTGCATGGCCCTGGCGCTGTTGTGGTACATCAAATACAACCGTGCCTACGCGGCCTATCCACTGGGCAAGGGCCTGCTGCGGCCCAACCTGCACTATTTGCGCGAGCTGTGGCGCCTGGGCCTGCCGATTGGCGGCACCTATGCGGTGGAAGTCGGGTTGTTCGCCTTCGCTGCGCTGTGCATGGGCACCATGGGCAGTACGCAGTTGGCTGCGCATCAGATCGCCCTGCAAATCGTCTCGGTGGCGTTCATGGTGCCGGCGGGCATGTCCTATGCCGTGACCATGCGCATCGGCTTGCACTACGGCGGCGGTCAGTTACTCGACGCACGGCTGGCCGGGCGGGTCGGGATTACCTTTGGCGCGACGGTAATGCTGGGGTTCGCCATGGTGTTCTGGCTGTTCTCGGACCCGCTGATCGGCCTATTCCTGGACCATGACGACCCAGCCTTTGCCCAGGTGATCAGCCTGGCCGTCAGCCTGTTGGCCGTGGCTGCGTGGTTCGAGCTGTTCGATGGCGTGCAGACCATCGCCATGGGCTGCATTCGTGGGCTCAAGGATGCCAAGACCACTTTCCTCGTCGGCCTGGGTTGCTACTGGTTGATTGGCGCACCAGCGGCCTGGTTGATGGCGTTTACCCTGGACTGGGGACCGACTGGCGTATGGTGGGGCTTGGCGCTGGGCCTAGCCTGTGCGGCGATTACCCTGACGTGGGCGTTTGAAAGAAAGATGAAGCGGATGATTGCCCAAGTAAGCTGAAGGATGCATGCGGTCAATGTGGGGCTTGCTCGCTCCCACATTTTTGATTGGGTTTACAGGGTTAGATCACCTCACCCAACAACGCCTGCTGGCTGCTGCCAAACGTCAGATACTCCACCAACTCCGGCAACGGCAATGGCTTGCTGATCAGGTAACCCTGGGCCTGGTCACAACCAAACAGCCGCAACAACGCCAGTTGCTCAGGGGTTTCCACGCCTTCGGCCACCACTTCCAGGTTGAGGTTGTGGGCCAGGTTGATCATCGCATGCACCAGCTTGCGGTTTTCCTCGCGCTCCTCCATGCCGCCGACAAAGCTCTTGTCGATCTTGAGCAAGGCAATCGGCAAGCTGTTGAGGTGGACGAACGAGGAGAATCCGGTGCCGAAGTCATCCAGGGAAAAACGCACACCCAGGCGGCCCAAGGCATCCATGGTCTGCTTGACCAGATCGCTGCGGCGCATCACGGCGGTTTCGGTAAGCTCGAATTCCAGCCATTGCGCCTCCACCCCACGCTCGGCAATCAGCCGGCTCAAGGTCGACAGCAACTGACTGTCCTGAAACTGGCGAAACGACAGGTTGACCGCCATGTGCAGCGCCGGCAGGCCGCGTTCGCGCAGGTCCTGCATATCGCGCAGGGCACGGGAAATCACCCAGTAGCCCAACGGCACGATCAGGCCGCTCTGCTCGGCCAGGGGCACGAACTCGCTCGGCGGCAACAGGCCGCGCTCGCCATGGCGCCAGCGCACCAGGGCTTCGAGGCCGACGATATGCCCATCGTCCAGGTCCAGGCGCGGTTGGTAATGCAGCTCCAGTTCGTCTCGGCGCAGCGCCCGGCGCAGTTCGCTTTCCAGGTCGGCAAGGCTACGGGCATTGCGGTTGATACGCTCGTTGAAGATATGAAAGGTGCAGCCCTGGGTGCTCTTGGCTTGCTGCATGGCGATATGCGCGTGCCACATCAACGGGTCGGCGCCGGCCTTGGCGCGGGCGTGGGCCACACCGAGGCTGCAACCGATCAGCAGGCTCTCGCCGTCGACCCAGTAAGGTTCGGCCATGGCCTCGGTGATACGTTCGGCCATCCACTCGGCGCGTTGCGGCGCGCGGCGGGTGTCGATCAGCAAGGCGAATTCGTCACTGCCCAGGCGCGCCAGTTGGTCGCCGGCTTCCAACTGGCTCTTGAGCCGCGAGACCACTTGCAGGATCAGCCGGTCGCCCGCCTGGTGGCCAAGGGCATCGTTGGCGTGGCGAAAGTTGTCCAGGTCCAGGTGACCAAGGGCCAGGCCCCGCCCGTCGTTTTCCGCCAGGCGTGCGGCCAGCAGGGTCTGGAACCCCTGGCGATTGGCGATGCCGGTCAGCGGATCTTGTTCGGCCAGGCGTTGCAGGGTGTTTTCCAGCAAGCCACGCTCGCGCACATGGCGCAGGCAGCGGCGCACCGTATCGACATCAAACGCACCGAGGATCAGCCAGTCACTGGCGCCCAGCGGCGCAACCAGCGGCTCCTGCTCCAGCAACAAGACGGTCGGCAGGCTGCAACGGCCCGGGTCGGGTTGCAGGCTGGGGGTGGTCAGCAAGACGGCCGTGCGGTCGTCATCGAACAGGCTGCTCACCGACTCCCAGTTTGGCGCACTGATCAGCACTGCCCCGTCGCCCATCGGCGCCAGGCACTCGCGCAACAACGCTGCCCACGTAGGCGTATCGGCCAATAGCAGCAAACGCAAGGGTTCGACAGGCGTAGACAAGCTAGCTCCCTAGACTGTGCAAGATTTCGTTGGCGGCGGGCATTATGACGTGCAGCCTGATAATCACCAATGATATTGGTTATCAAATACGCGCAGTGCGGCTCTAGATCGAACGATAGACCCAAAAACCCCGCACATCCTGCGTCAAAGTAACAAAAGCGGCAAATTTAGATCGAGTGGTACGTCACACTGTCGTTCAGAGGCAGCAGAATCTTGCCAGCCTGTTAAAATGCCCGCCCTTTTGAACAATGACTCCCAAAATTCCGTATGTCCCGACTCAATCCCCGGCAGCAAGAAGCCGTGAACTACGTCGGCGGCCCTCTATTGGTGCTCGCCGGTGCTGGCTCCGGCAAAACCAGCGTGATCACCCGCAAGATCGCGCACTTGATCCAGAACTGTGGCATCCGTGCCCAGTACATCGTCGCCATGACCTTTACCAACAAGGCCGCGCGCGAGATGAAAGAGCGCGTCGGCACCCTGCTCAAGGGTGGCGAAGGCCGTGGCCTCACCGTGTGTACCTTCCACAACCTGGGGCTGAACATCATCCGCAAGGAGCATGCGCGGCTGGGCTACAAGCCGGGCTTCTCGATCTTTGACGAGACCGACGTCAAGGCCCTGATGACCGACATCATGCAGAAGGAATACGCGGGCGACGACGGCGTCGACGAGATCAAGAACATGATCGGCGCCTGGAAAAACGACCTGATCCTGCCCCCCGAAGCCCTGGAAAACGCACGCAACCCCAAGGAACAGACCGCCGCCATCGTCTACACCCACTACCAGCGCACGCTCAAGGCGTTCAATGCGGTGGACTTCGACGACTTGATCCTGCAGCCGGTCAAGCTGTTCCAGGAACACGCCGACATCCTCGAAAAGTGGCAGAACAAGGTGCGCTACCTGCTGGTGGACGAATACCAGGACACCAACGCCAGCCAGTATTTGCTGGTGAAGTTGCTGATCGGTACGCGCAACCAGTTCACCGTGGTGGGCGACGACGACCAGTCGATCTACGCCTGGCGCGGTGCGCGCCCGGAAAACCTGATGCTGCTCAAGGTCGACTACCCGTCCTTGAAAGTGGTGATGCTGGAGCAGAACTACCGCTCCACCAGTCGTATCCTGCGTTGCGCCAACGTGCTGATCTCCAATAACCCCCACGAGTTTGAGAAACAACTGTGGAGTGAGATGGGCCATGGCGACGAAATCCGCGTGATCCGCTGCCGCAACGAAGATGCCGAAGCCGAGCGCGTGGCCGTCGAGTTGCTGACCTTGCACCTGCGCACCGACCGCCCCTACAGCGACTTCGCCATCCTGTATCGCGGCAACTACCAGGCCAAGCTGATCGAGCTGAAGTTGCAGCACCACCAGATTCCGTATCGCCTGTCGGGCGGCAACAGCTTTTTCGGACGCCAGGAAGTAAAGGATCTGATGGCCTACTTCCGGTTGATCGTGAACCCGGACGATGACAACGCCTTCCTGCGTGTGATCAACGTGCCGCGCCGGGAAATCGGCTCCACGACCCTGGAAAAACTCGGCAACTACGCCACCGAACGCAAGATCTCGATGTACGCCGCCACCGACGAAATCGGCCTGGGCGAGCACCTGGACACGCGCTTCACCGATCGCCTGTCGCGCTTCAAGCGCTTTATGGACAAGGTGCGCGAGCAGTGCGCCGGCGAAGACCCGATCAGCGCCCTGCGCAGCATGGTCATGGACATCGACTATGAAAACTGGCTGCGCACCAACAGCTCCAGCGACAAGGCCGCGGATTACCGCATGGGCAACGTCTGGTTCCTGATCGAAGCGTTGAAGAACACCCTGGAAAAAGACGAAGACGGCGAAATGACCGTCGAAGACGCGATCGGCAAGCTGGTCCTGCGCGACATGCTTGAACGTCAGCAGGAAGAAGAAGATGGCGCCGAAGGCGTGCAGATGATGACCTTGCATGCGTCCAAGGGCCTGGAATTCCCCTATGTGTTCATCATGGGCATGGAAGAGGAAATCCTCCCACACCGCTCCAGTATCGAAGCCGACACCATTGAAGAAGAACGGCGCCTGGCCTACGTAGGCATTACCCGCGCGCGCCAGACCCTGGCCTTCACCTTTGCGGCCAAGCGCAAGCAATACGGCGAGATCATCGACTGCGCCCCGAGCCGCTTCCTCGATGAACTGCCACCGGACGATTTGGCCTGGGAAGGCAACGACGACACCCCGACTGAAGTCAAGGCGGTACGCGGCAACACCGCCCTGGCAGATATACGCGCGATGCTAAAGCGCTAGAATCGACTACTTTTTAATCTACTTTCGGCGCCCCTTGCGCCACCAGAGGAAGCTTTTGTGGAAGCACTGCACAAGAAAATTCGCGAAGAAGGCATCGTGCTTTCCGACCAGGTACTCAAAGTCGACGCCTTTCTGAACCATCAGATCGACCCGGCGCTGATGAAGCTGATCGGCGACGAATTCGCCGCGCTGTTCAAGGACTCGGGGATCACCAAGATCGTTACCATCGAAGCCTCGGGCATCGCGCCGGCGATCATGACCGGCCTTAACCTCGGCGTGCCGGTGATTTTCGCCCGTAAGCAACAGTCCCTGACCCTGACGGAAAACCTGCTGTCGGCGACGGTGTATTCCTTCACCAAGAAAGTCGAAAGCACCGTGGCGATCTCCCCGCGCCACCTGACCAGCAGCGATCGCGTGCTGGTAATCGATGACTTCCTGGCCAACGGCAAGGCGTCCCAGGCGCTGATTTCGATCATCAAACAGGCCGGCGCCACCGTGGCGGGCCTGGGGATTGTGATCGAGAAGTCGTTCCAGGGTGGCCGTGCGGAGCTGGATGCCCAGGGCTACCGTGTTGAATCGCTGGCGCGGGTGAAGTCCCTGGCCGGTGGGGTCGTGACCTTCATCGACTGAAGGTGAGCGAGCACAGTTAAAAATGTGGGAGCGGGCTTGCTCGCGATAGCGGTGGATCAGCCACTCATGAACTGGCTGACAGACCGCATTCGCGAGCAAGCCCGCTCCCACATTGGGTTTGTGGTGGCCGTTAGTGTGTGGTGGCCTTGAGGCCTGCGAGCAGCAAGCGCTGATACAGGTCCTCTTTAAACCCCTGCGGCTTATCCAGGCGCATCCGCACCAGATGCCCGGGAAACGCCGCAGGCTCCGGCGCATCCAGCGCCGCCTTGCCCAACTCCAGAATCTCCGTCAGCTTGAACTTGCTCTTGAGCCAATTCAGCGCCCGCAACAAATCCCGCTCTTCATCACTGAAGTCACTGCCCAGCGGATACTCCGGAAACAGCCTTGAATGGCGCGCCTGCACCGCCTGCAACCGCTCGGGCGTATTGTCGGCAAAGCGTGGGTCGAGCGCAAAATCCTTGGGCAACTTGCCGGCTTTTTGCGCCTGTTCGATCAAGTCGGCCTGGAACCGTGAGTCGGTGACATTGAGCAGCGCCTCGATCACCTTGGCGTCGGTCTGGCCGCGCAAGTCAGCGATGCCGTATTCCGTGATCACGATATCGCGCAGGTGTCGTGGAATCGTGCAATGGCCGTACTCCCAGACAATATTGGAGCTGACCTCGCCGGCCGATTCGCGCCAGCTGCGCAGGATCAGGATCGAGCGCGCGCCTTCCAGCGCATGACCCTGGGCGACAAAGTTGTATTGCCCGCCCACACCGCTGAGCACGCGGCCGTCTTCCAATTGGTCGGCAACGCCTGCACCCAGCAACGTCACCATGATCGCGCTGTTGATAAACCGCGCATCCACGCGCTGCAAACGCTTGAGTTCTTCCTGCCCGTACAGCTCGTTGATATAGCTGATGCGGGTCATGTTGAATGCCTGGCGCTTGGCGTGAGTCATTTCCTGCAAGCGATGGTAAAAACTACGCGGCCCCAGGAAGAAACCGCCATGGATCGACACGCCGTCGGGCTGTGCTGCATCGTCCAGCAGGCCCGCGTTGGCCTGCGTCTGTGTCGCCACATCGGCGTAGACCTTGCGCCGCACAATCCCGGCATCGGCCAGCACCAGCAGGCCGTTGACGAACATCTCGCTGCAACCGTAGAGGCCCCGGGCAAACGGCTCGACCCCGCCCTCACGGCTGATCAGCGGCGCCCATTGGTACACATCCAGGTCAGTGAGCAACTGCCGGTAGCCTTCGTTATCGGCCTGGCGCGCCAGCAGCGCAGCGGTCAGGGCGTCACCCATCGAACCAATGCCGATCTGCAAGGTACCGCCATCGCGCACCAGGGTGCTGGCGTGCAAACCGATGAAATGGTCCTGGAACCCCACCGGCATGTTCGGTGTGGAGAACAGTGTGGTGTGGTCTTTCTCGTCGATCAGGAAGTCGAACTGGTCCATGCCCAACTCGGCGTCGCCCGGCATGTAGGGCAAGTCCTCATGCACCTGACCGACCACCAGGATGGTCTCCCCGGCCGCGCGGCGCTTGGCGATCATCGGCAACAGGTCGAGGGTGATATCAGGGTTGCAGCTCAGGCTCAGGCGATCCGGGTGCTCACTGCTGCTGGCCACCAACTGTGCAACCAGGTTCAGGCCGGCAGCGTTGATATCGCGGGCGGCATGGCTGTAGTTGCTGCTGACGTAATCCTGCTGGGCCTGGGCGCTGTGCAACAGGCTACCGGGCTGCATGAAGAACTGCTGCACGTGGATATTGGCCGGCAGGCTGCCCTTGCGCAGGGCGGCGAGGAAGTCCAGTTCAGGATAGTCGCCAAACACCCGCTCGATAAACGGTTCGAGAAAGCGCTTCTGCAAACCATCGCCCAACGGCGGGCGACCCAGGCTCAGGGCGGTGTAGATCGTCAGCTCGCGCTCGGGCAGCTTGGCGATGCGCCGGTACAACGCGTTGGCAAACAGGTTCGGCTTGCCCAGGCCCAGCGGCATCCCCATGTGAATATGCGCAGGCAAGCGTGCCAGTACGTCGTCGACCGCTTGCTCGATTGAACACAACTGCACCATCCGACCCTCCTGAACATTCCATGAATTGAGGTTGGACCGAGCTTGCCGGGTCTTTGCTGCAATGAACAGCCTTGGCAACCAAATTGCGGGCACAAAAAAGCCGCTGGTCAGCGGCTTTTTGGCGAAGATCGGTTTATTTCAAACCAGACATCTTCTCGATCGCACCTTTGAGGTCAGCATCCGAGCAATCGGCGCACGTCCCTTTAGGCGGCATGGCATTGATGCCGGTGATGGCCTTGGCCAGGATGCCGTCAAGGCCGCCCTGGTGGTCGGCGCGCTCTTTCCAGGCTGCGGTGTCACCGATTTTCGGTGCGCCCAACAGGCCCGTGCTGTGGCAAGCGTTGCAGTGTTTGGCAATGATCTCGTCCGGCGTTTTCGCGCCGCCGCCGCCCGCTGTCACAGCGACTTCCATGCCCTTGCATTCTTCACCCTGAATACAGACCTTCCCGACGGGTTCAAGGCGCTTGGCAATATCATCATTGGTCGCAGCTTGAGCGCTGGCAGCCCAAAGGGCCAGTACGGTTGCTGGTACAGCCAGCATTTTCATAATTAGGTTCACGCGTTCACCCTCATGGTGGCTATTCACGCCTGCGGCCACGGTTTCGCAGGCGGCGAAAGTATAACGGTTAGGCCGCCTCACTGAAACAACCCTATTATCCAAGGGGAGATTCAGCAGGGCGAAATGCAACTACGGGCACCTCTGCAAGGTAGGCAGGGCGCCTCTTCTGTTAAAAGTTCGCGGGTGTGGCTGCGCTGATTAGTCGCGCCGGCACATCGAACGGATTGCGAAAACGGTGCGGCTTGGTGCTTTCAAAGTAGTAGCTATCGCCGGCTTCGAGCACAAAAATTTCGGCGCCTACCACCAATTCCAGACGACCCTCCAACAGGATCCCGGTTTCCTCGCCATCATGGGTCAGCATTTCCTCGCCGGTATCAGCGCCTGGCGGGTAGATTTCGTTGAGAAACGCAATCGCCCGGCTGGGATGTGCCCGGCCCACCAGTTTCATGGTGACCGCGCCATCGGAGATGTCGATCAGCTCATTGGCTTTATAGACGATCTGCGTCGGTTTTTCCTGGAGGATCTCTTCGGAAAAGAACTCGACCATGGACATGGGGATGCCGCCCAGCACCTTGCGCAAGGAGCTGATGGAGGGGCTGACACTGTTTTTCTCGATCATCGAAATGGTGCTGTTGGTGACGCCCGCACGCTTGGCGAGCTCACGCTGGGAAAGACCTTTCAGTTTACGGATGGATTGCAGTCGTTCGCCGACGTCCAATGCAGGAGCCTCCTAGGATTCAGGCTTTGTTGTAATTGAGCGTTATCATGGCGACAGCGTTCAGTATTTACAACACTTTGGTCTGAATCCCGGTGGGCTTCATCTGTAGCCGGCGGCTAAGCGCCGGAATAGAGCCGTGGCACGCGGCGCAGGTTGCAGAAAATCTGATAGGGGATGGTCTCGGCGGCGGTCGCCACATCGCTGGCGAGGATGTTTTTGCCCCACAACTCGACGGTTGAACCCAGACCCGCCTGGGGTACATCGGTCAGGTCGATGCACAGCATGTCCATCGACACCCGCCCCAACAACTGGCTGCGCTGGCCGGCGACCAGTACCGGCGTGCCGGTCGGCGCATGCCGTGGATAACCATCGGCATAACCCATGGCAACCACACCGATACGCATCGGCTTGGGCGTCACGAATCGCGCGCCGTAACCCACTGGCTCGCCCGCCGGTAATTCGCGCACGCAGATGACTTTCGACTCCAGGGTCATCACCGGCTGCAAACACGCGGCAACCGCCTGGTCTTCGCCGAAGGGCGTCGCACCGTAAAGCATGATGCCGGGCCGTACCCAGTCGCTGGAAACGCTCGGCCAGCCCATCACCGACGGCGAGTTGCGCAGGCTGACCTGGGCCGCCAAGCCCTGGCGCGCGGCCTCGAAGACCGCGACCTGTTCATCGCTGCTCGCGCAGTCCAGCTCATCGGCACGGGCGAAGTGGCTCATCAACACGATCTTGGCCACTTTGCCACTGGCCAGCAGGCGCTGGTAAGCGTCGTGATAATCCTTGGGATGCAACCCGACCCGGTGCATGCCCGAATCCAGCTTCAACCACACCGTCAGCGGCTTGCTCAGGCGCGCCTGTTCAATCGCTTCCAGCTGCCACAACGAATGCACCACGCACCAGAAGTCATGCTCGATGATCAGCGGCAGTTCGTCGGCCTCGAAGAACCCTTCGAGCAACAACACCGGCCCACCAATTCCGGCAGCGCGCAGTTCCAGCGCCTCCTCGATACAGGCCACGGCAAAACCGTCGGCCTGGTCTTCCAGGGCCTGGGCCACGCGCACGGCGCCATGGCCGTAGGCGTCGGCCTTGATCACGGCAAGGGCCTTGGCCCCGGTCAGTTCGCGGGCCAATTGGTAGTTGTGGCGCAGGGCTTGTAGGTCGATCAGGGCACGGGCAGGACGCATGGCGGCAGGCTTCTAGGCGGCGGTAGGAAGAAAAAACCGGTACCGACCGACAGCGCCGGCACCGGAAGAGGGATCGTTTAAGGCAGAGCGGCCACGACAGACAGCTCGACCAGGATTTCTGGCTCACACAGTTTCGACTCGACCGTGGCACGGGCGGGTGCGACGCCTTTTGGCAGCCACTTGTCCCATACCGCGTTCATGCCGGCAAAGTCGGCGTCGATGTCTTTGAGGTAGATCGTCACCGACAGCAACTTGGTTTTGTCGGTACCGGCCAGATCCAGCAAACGCTCGATATTGGCCAGGGTTTCACGGGTCTGCTGTTCAATCCCGGCACTCATGTCGTCGCCGACCTGCCCTGCCAGATACACGGTACCGCTGTGGACAACGATCTGGCTCATGCGCTCATTGGTGAGCTGGCGCTGGATTGACATGTTTTGTGGACTCCTGAGGGCTGCCATAACGGGAAATATCAAGGCCTGCGGCACTGATCTGCGGGGTTTTCTTGGCCATCAGGTCCGCCAGCAAGCGACCAGAGCCACAGGCCATGGTCCAGCCGAGGGTGCCGTGGCCGGTATTCAAGAACAGATTCTTGAAAGGGGTGGCGCCGACAATTGGCGTACCGTCCGGGGTGGTCGGGCGCAGGCCGGTCCAGAACGTCGCTTCACTCAAATCACCGCCCTGAGGATAAAGGTCGTTGACGATCATCTCCAGGGTTTCGCGCCGGCGTGGGTTCAGCGACAGGTCAAAACCGGCTATTTCAGCCATGCCACCGACCCGGATGCGGTTGTCGAAGCGAGTGATCGCGACCTTGTAGGTTTCGTCGAGAATGGTCGAGGTCGGAGCCATCGCCGGGTTGGTGATCGGCACGGTCAGGGAGTAACCCTTGAGCGGATACACCGGCGCCTTGATCCCCAGCGGCTTGAGCAACTGTGGCGAGTAACTGCCCAGGGCCAGCACGTAGCGGTCAGCGGTTTCCAGCTTGCCGTCGATCCACACACCGTTGATACGATCACCGGCGTGGTCCAGGCGCTGGATGTCCTGCTCGAAACGGAACTCAACGCCCAACTGCTTGCACATATCGGCCAGGCGCGTGGTGAACATCTGGCAGTCGCCGGTCTGGTCATTGGGCAGGCGCAAGGCACCGGCCAGGATATCCGTGACGCTGGCCAGGGCCGGCTCGACGCGGGCAATGCCGGCACGGTCGAGCAGCTCGAACGGTACGCCGGACTCTTTGAGCACGGCAATATCCTTGGCCGCACCATCCAGTTGTGCCTGGGTGCGGAACAATTGGGTAGTACCCAGGCTACGGCCTTCGTAGGCAATGCCGGTTTCAGCGCGCAGTTCATCGAGGCAGTCGCGGCTGTACTCGGACAGACGCACCATGCGCTCCTTGTTCACCGCATAGCGATTGGCGGTGCAGTTGCGCAGCATCTGCGCCATCCACAAGTACTGGTCGATATTGGCCGTGGCCTTGATCGCCAGTGGCGCATGGCGCTGCAGCAACCACTTGATAGCCTTGAGCGGTACGCCCGGCGCGGCCCATGGCGACGCATAGCCGGGCGAGACCTGGCCGGCGTTGGCGAAGCTGGTCTCCATTGCAACGGCCGGCTGACGGTCGACCACGACCACCTCAAAACCGGCACGCGCCAAATAGTAGGCACTGGCCACACCAATGACACCGCTACCCAAGACCAAAACGCGCATTTTTATATCCTCATCACGGCTTGACCGCTGACGTTTGTTGTTCAGCACAAAGATGTGGGCAGTATAAAAAGCAATGACCAGTGCATTTCACTATATAAGTGCCTATATTTGGCGACAATTCTCGGCAAAAACCCTTTTCACGGAGGAGCATCCCCTATGCGGACCAATACCCAGACCAAGCGGGAGCTGGACAAGATCGACCGCAACATCCTGCGCATCCTGCAAGCGGACGGGCGGATTTCGTTTACCGAGCTGGGGGAAAAGGTAGGGCTGTCGACCACGCCCTGCACCGAACGGGTCCGGCGCCTGGAGCGCGAGGGGATCATCATGGGTTACAACGCCCGCCTCAATCCGCAGCACTTGAAGGGTAGCCTGCTGGTGTTTGTCGAGATCAGCCTCGACTACAAATCCGGCGATACCTTCGAAGAATTCCGACGTGCTGTGCTGAAACTGCCCCATGTGCTGGAGTGCCACCTGGTTTCAGGGGATTTCGACTACCTGGTGAAGGCGCGGATTTCCGAGATGGCTTCGTACCGCAAACTGCTGGGCGACATCCTGCTCAAGCTGCCCCATGTGCGCGAATCCAAGAGCTATATCGTGATGGAAGAGGTGAAGGAAAGCCTGAACCTGCCGATCCCGGATTGATCCTGTGGGAGCTGGCTTGCCTGCGATAGCGATCAACCCGCCGCCATTTTCATTGCCTGGCACACCGTCATCGCAGGCAAGCCAGCTCCCACCTTTTGACCGAGTACCTCTGTCAGACCAGCACCTGCCGGGTGGTCGCCATGTACTCGTGGATCTGCTTCTCCACCCGCGGGTGAATCAGCTCCACCGGCCCACGGTTGTTGGGGCATGGCAGGCTGGGCGTAGTACCAAACAACCTACAGATCAATGGGCGCTCGTCGTACACCGTGCAACCGTTGGGCCCCAGGTGTACACAGTTCAGCTCATCCATGGCCGCTTCCTGCTCGGCTGCGGTCTTGCGCGGCAGGCGCGACATTTCCTCGGTGGATGTAGTCACCGGCCCACAGCAATCATGGCAACCCGGCACACACTCAAACGAGGGAATCTGCCGGCGCAGCGCGTTGACTTTCTGGCTGTTGCAACTCATCGAAACCCATACCGAACGGCGAATAGGTGTGGATTTTGCCCTAAAACCCCTGGGTGAGACAGCTTCACCCGACCGCTGTATCCTGCGTCAAATTTTCCAGACACGGATGCTTCCCATGATCGCCAGCGCCCGGCACACCGCTTCCTACTACGCCGCCAGCAGCCTGCCGCAACCCGATTACCCGGCCTTGGCGGGCGAAGTCGTCGCCGATGTGTGCGTGGTGGGCGGCGGGTTCTCTGGGTTGAATACGGCCCTGGAGTTGGCTGAACGCGGGTTTAGCGTGGTGCTGCTGGAGGCGCGCAAGATCGGCTGGGGCGCCAGCGGGCGCAATGGCGGACAGTTGATTCGTGGCGTCGGCCATGGCCTCGATCAGTTTGCCAATGTGGTCGGCACCGAAGGCGTGCGGCAGATGAAGTTGATGGGCCTGGAAGCCGTGGAAATCGTGCGCCAGCGGGTCGAGCGCTTCCAGATTGATTGCGACCTGACCTGGGGTTACTGCGACCTCGCCAACAAGCCCCGCGACCTGCAAGGCTTGGCCGCCGATGCCGAAGAGTTGCACGACCTGGGTTATCGCCATGAACTGCGCCTGCTGCAAGCCGGGGAAATGCGCAGCGTGATCGGGTCCGACCGTTACGTGGGCGGCATGATCGACATGGGCTCCGGCCACCTGCACCCGCTGAACCTGGCCCTCGGTGAAGCCGCCGTCGCCCAGCAGTTGGGCGCACGGCTGTTTGAACAGTCCCAGGTGCTGCGCATCGACTACGGCCCTGAAGTCAAAGTCCACACCGCCCAGGGTTGCGTGCGCGCCAAGACCCTGGTGCTGGGCTGCAATGCCTATCTCAATGGCCTCAACCCCCACCTGAGCGGCAAGGTGCTGCCCGCCGGCAGCTACATCATCGCCACCGAACCCTTAAGCCCGGCCCAGGCCGCCGAACTGCTGCCGCAAAACATGGCCGTGTGTGATCAGTGGGTCACAGTGGATTACTTCCGGCTGTCGGCCGACCGGCGCCTGCTGTTTGGCGGTGCCTGCCATTATTCCGGGCGTGATCCCCAGGACATTGGCGCGTATATGCGGCCGAAGATGCTCAAGGTTTTCCCGCAATTGGCCGAGGTGAAGATCGACTACCAATGGGGCGGCATGATCGGCATCGGTGCCAACCGCCTACCGCAGATTGGCCGGCTGGCCGACCACCCCAATGTGTACTTTGCCCAGGCCTATGCCGGCCACGGTCTGAACGCCACCCACCTGGCGGGCAAGCTGCTGGCCGAAGCCATCAGCGGCCAGCACCGTGGGCGCTTCGATCTGTTTGCCCAGGTGCCCCACATCACCTTCCCCGGCGGCAAGCATTTGCGCTCACCGCTATTGGCCCTGGGCATGCTCTGGCACCGCATGAAAGAACTGCTCTGACTCACCCGCGCCAGAACGGCTTCAAGCCTTCCTGGCGCGCCTGTTCGGCAGTCAGGCCGATATCACGCAATTGCTCCCGGCTCAGGCCCAGCAAGGCCTTGCGCGTATGGCGACGGCGCCAGAACAGTTCCCAGCAGCTCGGATTGCCAGGCGCCAGCCCGGTCATCCCACGTTCCTGCCCTGCTTCCAGTTCCTGACTGTGTAGCGCCAGCCGCACATCGCTCAAGCCACTCATTGTCCTGCCCCTCATTTGCCTGTTGCCATGAGTGACTAGAATGAATGGCGCGACAAAACCATTACAGATTCAACCAACCTTTATTAAATCCATACAGATACTGCCAAACACGGGCTGAATCCTGTATTTTCCCTTCATCTGTACTGGTCCCCCGGGAGCGACCGCCATGACCCTCTACGTCAACCTCGCCGAATTGCTGGGTACCCGCATCGAACAGGGCTTCTATCGCCCCGGCGATCGCCTGCCCTCGGTACGTGCTCTGAGCGTGGAACATGGGGTCAGCCTGAGCACCGTGCAGCAGGCTTATCGGCTGCTGGAAGACAACGGCCTGGCCACGCCCAAGCCAAAATCCGGCTACTTCGTGCCCGTCGGGCGCGAGCTGCCGGCGCTGCCCGCCGTGGGTCGGCCGGCCCAGCGTCCGGTGGAAATTTCCCAGTGGGACCAGGTACTGGAGCTGGTCCGCGCGGTGCCGCGCAAAGACGTCATACAGTTGGGCCGCGGCATGCCGGATGTACTGTCACCGACCATCAAGCCCTTGCTGCGCAGCCTCGCCCGGGTCAGCCGGCGCCAGGACCTGCCGGGCCTGTACTACGACAACATCTACGGCTGTATGGAATTGCGTGAGCAAATAGCCCGTCTGTCATTGGATTCCGGCTGCCAGCTCGACGCCCAGGACATCGTGATCACCACCGGCTGCCACGAGGCGTTGTCCTCCAGCATCCGTGCGATTTGCGAGCCCGGCGATATCGTCGCCGTGGACTCGCCGAGCTTCCACGGCGCCATGCAAACCCTCAAGGGCCTGGGCATGAAAGCCCTGGAAATCCCCACCGACCCGCTGACCGGTATCAGCCTCGAAGCCCTGGAACTGGCCCTGGAGCAATGGCCGATCAAGGTTATCCAGCTGACCCCCAACTGCAACAACCCCCTGGGCTACATCATGCCCGAGGCGCGCAAGCGGGCATTGCTGACCCTGGCCCAGCGCTTTGACGTGGCGATTATCGAAGACGATGTGTATGGCGAACTGGCCTACAGCTACCCACGACCGCGCACCATCAAATCCTTCGACGAAGATGGCCGTGTCCTACTCTGCAGCTCATTCTCCAAGACCCTGGCCCCCGGCCTGCGAATCGGCTGGGTGGCACCTGGCCGTTATCTGGAACGGGTGCTGCACATGAAGTACATCAGCACCGGCTCCACCGCCACCCAACCACAGATCGCCATTGCCGAATTCCTCAAGAACGGGCACTTCGAACCCCATTTGCGGCGGATGCGTACCCAATACCAGCGCAATCGCGACCTGATGCTCGATTGGGTCAGCCGCTATTTCCCCGCCGGCACCCGGGCCAGCCGGCCCCAGGGCAGCTTTATGCTGTGGGTGGAACTGCCCGACGGGTTCGATACCCTCAAGCTCAACCGGGCCTTGGTCGAACAAGGGGTGCAGATTGCGGTAGGCAGCATCTTTTCCGCCTCGGGCAAATACCGGAACTGCCTGCGGATGAACTACGCTGCCAAGCCAACACCCCAGGTTGAAGAGGCGGTGCGCAAGGTCGGGGCAACAGCGATCAAGATGCTGGCCGAAGCCGAGCCACGGGTGGACTGACCTTTTGCCATCAATCACCGTCATATACCCACCACCGCCCTGATTCGGAACCTGTCTCCTTGATGAGCCAAAGGCTGTTAGCGTTTTTCCTGCTTGGGTTCCTGGGCCTGGGCGGTTGCGCCACCCTGGACGTACCCCGCGTGCCCAGCGAGGCGCTGCCGGCGACGCAGTCCGCCTTCGGCCGCTCGATCCAGGCCCAGGCCGTGCCCTACAAGGGCCGCTCCGGGTTTCGCCTGCTGCCCAACAGCAGCGAAGCGTTCATGGCCCGCGCCGAACTGATCCGCAATGCCCAGACCAGCCTCGACTTGCAGTACTACATCGTCCATGACGGTATCAGCACGCGCATGCTGGTAGACGAGTTGCTCACGGCGGCCGACCGTGGCGTGCGGGTGCGCATCCTGCTGGACGACACCACCAGCGACGGCCTGGACCAAATCATCGCCACCCTGGCCGCGCACCCGCAGATCCAGATTCGCCTGTTCAACCCATTGCACCTGGGCCGCAGCACCGGGGCGACGCGCGCCATGGGCCGGTTGTTCAACCTGTCGCTGCAACACCGGCGCATGCACAACAAGCTGTGGCTGGCGGATAACAGCGTGGCGATTGTCGGCGGGCGCAACCTGGGAGATGAGTATTTCGATGCCGAGCCCAACCTGAACTTCACCGACATCGACATGCTCAGCGTGGGGCCGGTGGCCGAACAGCTGGGCCACAGCTTTGATCAGTACTGGAACAGTGCGCTGAGCAAGCCTATCGCCGACTTTATCTCCAGCGCCCCGTCCTCCCGCGACCTGGCCACGGCGCGCGGGCTGCTGGAGACGTCTCTGGCCGAGTCGCGCCAGCAAAACCATGCCCTGTATAACCGCCTGCGGACCTACAAGACCCAACCACGCATGGAGATCTGGCGCCGGGAACTGATCTGGGCCTGGAACCAGGCGCTGTGGGACGCGCCGAGCAAGGTCCTGGCCAAGGCCGATCCTGATCCACGCTTGCTGCTCACCACTCAACTGGCGCCCGAGCTGGAAGGTGTGCGCCACGAACTGATGATGATCTCGGCCTACTTCGTCCCCGGCCAACCGGGCCTGGTGTACCTGACCAGTCGCGCGGACGCGGGGGTTGCGGTGAGCCTTTTGACCAACTCCCTGGAAGCCACCGACGTGCCGGCGGTACACGGCGGCTACGCCCCCTATCGCAAGGCGCTGCTGGAACACGGGGTGAAACTCTACGAGCTGCGCCGCCAACCTGGAGACGGCGGCGGTGGCAGTGGCCCGCACCTGCTGGGCAGCCGTTCGCTGTATGGCTCGGACTCCAGCCTACACAGTAAGGCAATGATCTTCGATCGACAAAAATCGTTTATCGGCTCGTTCAATTCCGACCCGCGGTCGGTGCTGTGGAACACCGAAGTCGGGGTATTGGTGGACAGCCCGGAGCTGGCCGAGCATGTGCGCAAGCTGGCCCTGCAAGGGATGGCACCGGCCTTGAGTTATGAGGCCAAGCTGCAGGGTGGCCAAGTGGTCTGGGTGACGGAAGATAACGGCCAACTGCACACCCTGACCCGCGAACCAGGCAGTTGGTGGCGCCGGTTCAATGCCTGGTTCGCCACCACGGTGGGCTTGGAACGCATGCTCTGAATCCCTGTAGGAGCAGGCTTGCCTAGGCTGGTTGCTCGGCGCCAAACGCTCCTTGGCGCAGCAACAAAATCACCAGCCCCAACGCCCCCGCCGCCATCAACAGCGGCAACGCATGCCCGCTGATCCACTGGCTACCGGCGCCCGCCACCAGCGGCCCGATCAGGCAGCCAATGCCCCACAACTGCGCAATATGGGCATTGGCCCGCACCAGCGCATCGTCACGGTAGCGCTCGCCGATCAGAATCAACGACAAGGTGAACAAGCCGCCGGCGCTAGCACCAAACAGTACCCAGATCGGCCAGATCAGCCAGGTATCGAGCAACGGCGCAATCGCCAGGCTCGACACCAGCAACAGCACCGCACACCCCAGGAACAGGGTGCGCCTGGGCAGGTAATCGGCCAACGCACCAATCGGCAATTGCAGCAGCGCATCGCCTACAACCACGGTGCTGACCATCGCCAGTGCCACCTCGGCAGTGAAACCCTGCTGCAGGCAATACACCGGCAGCAGTGTCAGAATCATCGCCTCGAACGCGGCAAACAACGCCACCGCCCAGGCAATCGCCGGCAAGCCCCGGCAAAATCCCCATAAATCGCCAAAGGTCACGCTGAAGGCCTCCGCCGTCGGTGCCCCGCTACGCCCCAGCAGCAGGAATGGCGCAACGATCAACAGAGCGACGCCAACCCAAAAGCCATAGTCATGATCGGTACCCAGCACGCCGAGCAACAACGGCCCCGACAGCTGGCTCAAGGCGTAGGTACAGCCATACAGCGCCACCAGCCGGCCACGCCACTGTTCCACCACCAGTTGGTTGATCCAGCTTTCGCCGAGGATAAACACAATGGTCAGGATCACCCCGATCATCAACCGCAGCACCAGCCACACCGGGTAGCTGGGCAATACCGCCAGCAAACCGATGGAAATCGCCCCGGCCCACAGGCACAGGCGCATCAGGTTTGCCGTGCCCAGCCAGGAAGCCAGGCGACTGGACACCTTGGCGCCCAGCAACACGCCGAACGCCGGCATGGCCGCCATGATGCCGATGGCAAAGTTGCCATAGCCCCAGCTTTCCAGGCGCAGGGACACCAGCGGCATGCTGACGCCCAGGGCAAGGCCGACGCTGAGCACCGAAGCCAGGACGGCGAAATAAGTCGCCCAACGCATTGCCACGCTCCTGTGGATAACTCATTCATGGACGGTAAAACGAACTGTAGGAGCGAGCTTGCTCGCGAAGAACTCAAGAACACCGCGTTCAACCAGACAGAACGCGTTATCGTTGACGTTTTTCGCGAGCAAGCTCGCTCCTACAAGGGATCAGCTAGGTTGCTTACAGCTTGATCCAGGTCGCCTTCAGTTCGGTGTATTTATCGAACGCGTGCAGCGACTTGTCGCGACCGTTACCCGACTGCTTGAACCCGCCAAACGGCGCGGTCATGTCGCCGCCATCGTACTGATTGATCCACACGCTGCCGGCACGCAGGGCCTTGGCGGTCAGGTGTGCCTTGGAGATATCCGAGGTCCATACCGCAGCGGCCAGGCCATAAGGCGTGTCGTTGGCGATGGCTACGGCTTCTTCAGCGCTGTCGAAGGTAATCACCGACAGGACCGGGCCAAAGATCTCTTCCTGGGCAATCTTCATGGCGTTGGTCACGCCGTCGAAAATCGTCGGCTCGACGTAGGTACCGCCGGTCTCCTGCAGGGTACGCTTGCCACCGGCCACCAGTTTGGCGCCATCGGCGTGCCCGGCTTCGATGTACGACAGCACGGTGTTCATCTGCTGGGTATCCACCAGCGCACCGACGTTAGTGGCCGGGTCCAGCGGGTTGCCCGGCTTCCAGCCCTTGAGGGCCTCGATCACCATCGGCAGGAATTTGTCCTTGATCGAACGCTCCACCAGCAGGCGCGAGCCGGCGGTGCAAACTTCGCCCTGGTTGAAGGCGATGGCGCCAGCGGCGGATTCAGCAGCGGCCTGCAGGTCCGGAGCATCGGCAAACACGATGTTCGGGCTCTTGCCGCCCGCTTCCAGCCAGACGCGCTTCATGTTCGACTCGCCGGAGTAGATCATCAGTTGCTTGGCGATCTTGGTGGAACCGGTGAACACCAAGGTGTCCACGTCCATATGCAGCGCCAGGGCCTTGCCCACGGTGTGGCCGTAGCCCGGCAGCACGTTGAGCACGCCTTTGGGGATACCGGCTTCAACGGCCAGGGCAGCGATGCGGATGGCGGTCAGCGGCGATTTTTCCGACGGCTTGAGGACGACCGAGTTACCGGTGGAAAGCGCCGGCCCCAGTTTCCAGCAGGCCATCATCAGCGGGAAGTTCCACGGCACGATGGCCGCCACCACGCCGACGGGCTCGCGGGTCACCAGGCCCAGTTGGTCATGGGGAGTGGCAGCGACTTCGTCGTAAATCTTGTCGATGGCCTCGCCGCTCCAGCTCAGGGCTTGCGCTGCGCCTGGAATGTCGATGCCCAGGGAATCACCGATTGGCTTGCCCATGTCCAAGGTTTCAAGCAGGGCCAGCTCTTCGGCATTGGCCTTGAGCAGCGCGGCGAAACGGATCATGGTGGCTTTGCGCTTGGCCGGGGCCAGGCGTGACCAGGCGCCGGAGTTGAAGGTGGCACGGGCGTTTTCCACGGCGCGCTGGGCGTCGGCGACGTCACAGCTGGCAACCGTGGTCAGCAGGCGGCCATCGACCGGGCTGAGGCATTCGAACGTGTCGCCGGAAACGGCGGCGGTGTATTCGCCATTGATGTACGCGCGGCCTTCAATCTTCAGGTCCTTGGCGCGTTGTTCCCAGTCGGCACGGGTCAGGGTGGTCATGCGAGTGTCCTCCTCTTATTAAATATAAGGGCCCGGCGTTATCACCAGTTCCCTTCCAAATGCTTGCCCGGCCAGCCAGCTATTCGGTCCGAGGCACCCGCCACCCTAAACCAGCCACAAGGGATGTTTCAATATATTTGACATAACGGCAGCAAACGCCCTTGCGATGTTCATTTTAATAAACATAGACTTTGGCTCTCCAACCCCAGGCCTAGACGGGATACGTGCATGAACATTCAGGATATCGTCGATTTCAGCCAGGCGAACACCACCGCCGAACGCTACCGCCCCGCCGCAGAAAAAATCCTCAAGGGCGATCCCGAGCAAACGGTCTACAACCACTACAACAGCCCGTGCGGCCAGATGAACGCCGGGGTCTGGGAAGGTGAAGCCGGGCAATGGAAGGTCAACTACACCGAACACGAGTATTGCGAGATCGTGCAGGGGGTTTCGGTGCTGCGCGATGCCGACGGCAACGCCAAGACCTTGCGCGCCGGCGATCGCTTCGTCATCCCGGCCGGCTTCAGTGGCACCTGGGAAGTGCTGGAGTCATGCCGCAAGATCTACGTGATATTCGAAGAAAAAGCCTGATCGGTCGCGCGCGACTTTTTCCAAGGCAAAAAAAACCCGCATCGTGAGATACGGGTTTTTTTCACAAGAAAGAAAACCAATTACTTGATTTTGCCTTCTTTGTAGATCACGTGCTTGCGAACGCGCGGGTCGAACATTTTCTTTTCGAGCTTGTCCGGGGTAGTACGCTTGTTCTTGTCGGTAGTGTAGAAGTGACCAGTACCGGCGCTAGAGATCATTCGAATCAATTCACGCATGATATAGCTCCTTAGATTTTGCCGTCGCGGCGCAGTTCAGCGAGCACGACAGTGATGCCACGCTTGTCGATGATGCGCATGCCTTTGGCAGATACGCGCAGACGGACAAAACGTTTCTCTTCTTCAACCCAGAAGCGGTGATGCTGCAGGTTTGGCAGGAAACGACGACGGGTTTTGTTGTTTGCGTGGGAAATGTTATTCCCAGTCACCGGACCCTTACCGGTAACTTGACAGACTCTCGACATGCCTCAGCCCTCTAAAACCACATGCCCAACCCGGCATGGGTTGGCCGCTTAATCTCTCAGTCATTTGGCGCCAGGCGCCGCGTTTCTTTAAGGGTCTTACCGGCTACACCTACAGTGAAGGAACCGGGCCCCTAGAAAAGAGCGCTGCTTTATACCAGAAAGACCCCAGTGCAACAACAGCCGGTGTGTTTTTCCCGCTGTAAATCTCGCCCACACAGGCCCCAAGTGCAGCCAGGATGGGCCGCTGTACAATTGAACCGCTCGTCGCACCGAATGTTTTATCGCTGCTACGTGTACGCCAGGGCGCCGGGCAAAATGATCTGCAGTGCCATCAAAACAGCATTTACGGCCCCTGCACAGGTAAATATGGGCTAGTCATTTGCCAATCAGCCTACTACGGTAGGACTTTTCCAGACTGCACTCGCAGATGGGCCTTCGATCTGCACAGGAAACCGACCATGCGTCTCGCTGCCCTACCCTTATTGCTCGCCCCGCTCTTCCTCGCCCCGCTGGCCCAGGCAGCCTCTACGCTGAGCGTCTGCACCGAGGCCAGCCCCGAAGGGTTCGATGTGGTGCAATACAACTCGCTGACCACCACCAACGCCTCGGCGGATGTGCTGATGAACCGCCTGGTGGACTTCGACGCCGCGAGCGGCAAGCTGGTGCCGAGCCTGGCCGATAGCTGGGAAGTCTCGCCGGACGGCCTGACCTACACCTTTAAATTGCACCCGGACGTCAAATTCCACCGCACCGCGTACTTCAGCCCGAGCCGCAGCCTGACCGCCGAAGACGTGCGTTTCAGCTTCGAGCGCATGCTCGACCCGGCCAACCCCTGGCACAAGATCGCCCAGAGCGGCTTCCCCCATGCCCAGTCGTTGCAACTGCCAGCGCTGATCAAAAAGATCGACGCCCTGGACCCGCTGACCGTGCGTTTTACCCTGGATCACGCCGACTCCACGTTCCTTGCCGCGCTGAGCATGGGCTTTGCCTCGATCTACCCGGCCGAATACGCAGGCAAGCTGCTCAAGGCCGGCACCCCGGAAAAGCTCAATAGCCAACCCATCGGCACCGGGCCGTTCGTGTTCGGGCGCTTCCAGAAAGATGCGGCCATTCGCTACAAGGCCAACCCGGATTACTTTGCCGGCAAACCGGCTGTGGATAACTTGATCTTTGCCATCACCCCGGACGCCAATGTGCGCTTGCAGAAGCTGCGCCGGGATGAATGCCAGATTGCCTTGTCGCCCAAGCCCCTGGATATCGGTGAGGCGCAAAAGGACGCAGTGCTCAAGGTGGAAAAAACTGCCGCCTTCATGACGGCCTTTGTCGCCATCAACAGCCAGCACCCGCCACTGGACAAACCCGAAGTGCGCCAGGCAATCAACCTGGCCTTCGACAAGGCCAGCTACCTCAAGGCTGTGTTTGAAGGCACCGCCGAAGCTGCCAATGGGCCTTACCCGCCCAATACCTGGGGTTTTGCCAAGGAGCTGCCGGGGTATCCACAGGACATCGCCAAGGCCAAGGGGCTGCTGGATCGCGCCGGGCTCAAGGACGGTTTCAAGACCACTATCTGGACCCGGCCATCTGGCAGCCTGCTCAATCCCAACCCGAGCCTGGGCGCCCAGCTATTGCAGGCCGACCTGGCCAAGATCGGCATCCAGGCAGAGATCCGCGTGATCGAATGGGGCGAGCTGATCCGCCGCGCCAAGGCCGGTGAGCACGACCTGCTGTTCATGGGCTGGGCCGGCGACAATGGCGACCCGGACAACTTCCTGACCCCGCAGTTTTCCTGCGCGGCGGTCAAATCCGGCACCAACTTCGCCCGTTACTGCGACCCGGCTCTGGACAAGCTGATCAGCGCTGGCAAGACCACCAACGAGCAAGGCGTGCGCAGCAAGCTGTACCAACAGGCGCAGGCGCAGATCCAACAGCAGGCGCTATGGTTGCCACTGGCTCACCCGACGGCCTTTGCCCTGACACGCAAGAATGTCGAGGGGTACCAGGTCAGCCCGTTTGGGCGGCAGGACTTCTCCAAAGTCAGCGTCAAACCCTGACCCGCCCCTTGTAGGAACCGGCTTGCCGGCTCCTACAAGGGATTGCGTTATATCCATCCATATTCGGCCATCGACAGCGGGTCACCATCGCCGACAATAATGTGATCCAGTACCCGCACATCCACCAGATCCAGGGCCTTTTGCAGCACTTTGGTCAATTTTCGATCAGCAATGCTCGGCTCGGTGCTCCCGGATGGATGGTTGTGACACAGGATCAATGCCGCAGCGTTGTAGTCCAGGGCGCGCTTGACCACTTGTCGCGGGTAGACCGTAGCGCTGTCGATGGTGCCCTGGAACAATGCTTCGAAGCCCAGCACCCGATGCCTTGAGTCGAGAAACAGGCAACCAAATATCTCGTGGGGCTCATGACGCAGCAGGGCCTTGAGGTAATCACGCACCGCCACCGGGCTTTCCAGCACCGACTCATTACGCACATGCTCGGCCAGATGGCGCCGACCCATTTCCAGCACAGCCTGCAGTTGGGCAAACTTCGCCGGCCCCAGGCCCAGATGCTGGATGAATACGCTCTGCCGGGCCTCCAGCAGCGCACGCAGGCTGCCAAATTGCGCCAACAGATGGCGCGCCAGGTCCACGGCACTTTTACCCGAGACGCCGGTACGCAGGAAAATCGCCAGCAGCTCGGCATCCGAGAGACTCGCCGCCCCCAACTCCAAAAGCTTCTCCCGTGGCCGCTCCGCCACAGGCCAGTTGCGAATACTCATGGCACCTCCGTGTGCATGTGCGCCGCTGTTGCATGGCGGGCGCTGTGTTATCTTAGCCGCTCTTTTTTGCGCGCGATTTCACCTGGGGAGGGGGGATCGCAACGCCATCACTGAACTGGAAAGGCAAACCAATGCAGCGTCTGTATCGGAAACGCATCGTTCTCGGCGTCGGCGGCGGCATTGCCGCCTACAAGAGCGCAGAGTTGGTTCGCAGGCTCCTGGACCAGGGCGCCGAAGTGCGTGTGGTCATGACCCGTGGCGGCAGTGAGTTCATCACCCCGCTGACCATGCAGGCCCTGTCCGGCCACCCGGTTCACCTGGATTTGCTGGACCCGGCCGCCGAAGCTGCCATGGGTCATATCGAGCTGGCAAAATGGGCCGACCTGGTGCTGATCGCACCCGCCACTGCCGACCTGATCGCCCGCCTCGCCCAAGGCATTGCCGACGATCTGCTGACCACACTGGTACTGGCCACCGACGCCACTGTCGCCATCGCTCCCGCGATGAACCAGGCCATGTGGCGCGACCCGGCGACCCAGGCCAACACCCAACTGCTGCAAAGCCGTGGCCTCAAGGTCTTCGGCCCGGCCTCCGGCAGCCAGGCCTGTGGCGACGTCGGCCTGGGCCGCATGCTCGAAGCCACCGACCTGGCGCTGTGCGCCGCCGAGTGCTTCCAGCACCTGGCCCTGACCGGCAAGCACGTGCTGATTACCGCCGGCCCGACCCAGGAAAACATCGACCCGGTGCGCTACATCACCAACCATAGCTCAGGGAAAATGGGCTTTGCCCTGGCTGAAGCGGCGGTTGAGGCAGGCGCGCGCGTGACCCTGATCACAGGCCCAGTGCATCTGCCAACCCCAGACCGGGTCACCCGCATCGACGTAGTCAGCGCCCGCGACATGCTTGCGGCCTGTGAGGCAGCGATTCCCTGCGATGTGTTTATCGCTTCGGCAGCGGTCGCAGACTACCGCCCGGAAGTGGTTGCGCCGCAAAAACTCAAGAAAGACCCTACAAGCGGCGACGGCCTGCTCCTGCAAATGGTGCGCAACCCGGACATTTTGGCCACCATCGCCACCCGCGCGGATCGTCCGTTCAGCGTCGGTTTCGCCGCCGAGACCGAAAACCTGCTGGACTACGCCGCACGCAAACTCAAAGACAAAAACCTCGACCTGATCGTTGCCAATGATGTCGCCAACCCGAGTATCGGCTTCAACAGCGAGGAAAACGCTTGCAGCGTGATTGACCGCGAACTGCACGCCACCCTTTTCGCCCAGACCAGCAAGGGCAAGATTGCCCGCCAACTGATCTCTTTTATCGCCCAACGGCTGAACCAGGTTTAATTTCCATGCACGCTTTGCAAGCCAAGATCCTCGACCCCCGCATCGGCAGCGAATTCCCACTGCCGGCCTACGCCACACCGGGCTCCGCCGGCCTGGACCTGCGCGCCATGCTCAAGCAGGACACCGTCCTTGAGCCGGGCCAGACTCTGCTGATCCCCACCGGCCTGTCGATCTACGTCGGCGATCCCGGCCTGGCAGCGCTGATCCTGCCGCGCTCCGGCCTGGGTCACAAACACGGGATCGTGCTGGGCAACCTCGTGGGCCTGATCGACTCCGACTACCAGGGCGAATTGATGGTCTCGTGCTGGAACCGTGGCCAGACCGCTTTCAACATCGCCGTCGGCGAGCGCATCGCTCAACTGGTCCTGGTGCCGGTGGTGCAAGCGCATTTCGAGCTGGTGACCGAGTTCGACGAAACCCAGCGTGGCGCGGGCGGTTTCGGGCATTCCGGCAGCCACTGACTACGCTCAGGCATGCCGGGCTCTGCGTCCGACATGCCCCGATGGCATTTTCGCACCACGAACTCTAGGGCAAAAACGCCGTCTTACCCTTCAGTTTGAGCCTGCCGGTCGCCACATTCAGGCCTGTCCGTACCGTATCGATGGAGTTTCCCCAGTGATGAGCAACGCAGCCCCAGTCGCACCGACGTTTCCCGACAGCATTTTCCGCGCCTACGACATCCGTGGCGTCGTGCCGAAAACCCTGACCGCCGAAACCGCCTACTGGATCGGCCGCGCCATCGGCTCCCAGAGCCTGGCCCAGGGCGAGCCCAACGTCTCGGTAGGCCGTGATGGCCGCCTGTCCGGCCCCGAGCTGGTGGAGCGCCTGATCCAGGGCCTGGCCGACAGCGGCTGCCATGTCAGCGACGTCGGCCTGGTGCCGACCCCGGCGCTGTACTACGCCGCCAACGTGCTGGCCGGCAAGTCGGGCGTCATGCTCACCGGCAGCCACAACCCGTCGGACTACAACGGCTTCAAGATCGTGATCGCCGGCGACACCCTGGCCAACGAACAGATCCAGGCCCTGCACACGCGCCTGAAAACCAACGACCTGACCAGCGGCAAAGGCAGCATCACCCAGGTCGATATCCTCCAGCGGTATTCGGATGAAATCACCCGTGACGTCAAGCTTGAGCGTCGCCTGAAGGTCGTGGTGGACTGCGGCAACGGCGCAGCCGGCGTGATAGCTCCGCAATTGCTCGAAGCCCTGAACTGCGAAGTGATCCCGCTGTTCTGCGACGTCGACGGCCACTTCCCCAACCATCACCCGGACCCGGGCAAACCTGAAAACCTGGTGGATCTGATCGCCAAGGTCGAAGAAGTGGGCGCCGATCTCGGCCTGGCCTTCGATGGCGACGGCGACCGCGTGGGCGTGGTGACCAACACCGGCAGCATCGTGTTCCCCGACCGCCTGCTGATGCTGTTCGCCCGCGACGTGGTGGCGCGCAACCCAGGCGCCGAGATTATTTTTGACGTGAAGTGCACCCGTCGCCTGACACCGCTGATCAAGGAATACGGTGGCCGTCCGCTGATGTGGAAGACTGGTCACTCGTTGATCAAAAAGAAAATGAAGGAAACCGGCGCCCTACTGGCCGGCGAAATGAGCGGCCACGTGTTCTTCAAGGAGCGCTGGTTCGGTTTTGACGACGGCATCTACAGTGCCGCGCGCCTGCTGGAGATCCTCAGCAAGGAGAAATCCAGCGCCGAAGATCTGTTCGAGACCTTCCCGAACGATATTTCCACGCCGGAAATCAATATCCATGTGACCGAAGAGAGCAAATTCAGCATCATTGACGCACTGCACGATGCGCAATGGGGTGAAGGCGCCAACCTGACCACCATTGATGGTGTGCGAGTCGATTATGCCGAAGGCTGGGGCCTGGTTCGCGCGTCCAACACCACGCCGGTGCTGGTCCTGCGTTTCGAGGCGGATACCGAGGCCGAGTTGCAGCGCATCAAGGACGTGTTCCACGCCCAGTTGAAACGTGTTGCCCCTGATCTCCAACTACCGTTCTGATTATTTGCCCCGGAGCCCTGAATGACCCTCGAACGCGAAGCCGCCGCCAACACCGCCAAGGTCCTTTCCGAAGCGCTGCCTTACATTCGACGCTACGTCGGCAAGACGCTGGTGATCAAGTACGGCGGCAATGCCATGGAAAGCGACGAGCTGAAAACCGGCTTTGCCCGCGACATCGTGTTGATGAAAGCCGTCGGGATCAACCCAGTGGTGGTGCACGGCGGCGGCCCGCAGATCGGTGACCTGCTCAAGCGCCTGTCCATCGAGAGTCATTTCATCGACGGCATGCGCGTCACCGATGCACAGACCATGGACGTGGTGGAGATGGTCCTCGGCGGCCAGGTGAACAAAGACATCGTCAACCTGATCAACCGCCACGGCGGCAGCGCTATCGGCCTGACCGGCAAGGACGCCGAACTGATCCGCGCGAAGAAACTTACCGTGACCCGCAAGACCCCTGAGATGACCCAGCCGGAAATCATCGACATCGGCCAGGTAGGCGAAGTGATCGGCATCAACACCGACTTGCTGAACCTGCTGGTCAAGGGCGACTTCATTCCGGTGATTGCGCCGATCGGCGTGGGTGCCAACGGTGAGTCCTACAACATCAACGCCGACCTGGTCGCCGGCAAAGTTGCCGAGGCCCTGAAGGCCGAGAAGCTGATGTTGCTGACCAACATCGCCGGCCTGATGGACAAGGAAGGCAAGGTCCTGACCGGCCTGACCACCCAGCAGGTCGACGATTTGATCGCCGACGGCACCATCTACGGCGGCATGCTGCCGAAGATCCGCTGCGCACTGGAGGCGGTGCAAGGTGGTGTTGGCAGCTCGTTGATCATCGATGGCCGGGTGCCGAACGCAGTGTTGCTGGAGATCTTCACCGATACCGGCATGGGCACGCTGATCAGCAATCGCAAGCGTCCTTAAGCACCAGAAAACACAAGGCCCCGCTCAATCAAATTGAGCGGGGCCTTTTGTTTGCACGCGATCCAAATGTGGGAGCGGTGTCAGACGCCGAATTGCTCGCGGTATGCACGAACAGCCGGCAGGTGCTGCTTGAGCTGTGGATCGTCTTCGAGGAACTGCAACACCTGGTTCAGCGAGACAATGCTCACCACCGGGATTCCGAAGTCACGCTCCACTTCCTGGATCGCCGACAACTCACCGTTGCCACGCTCCTGGCGGTTCAGTGCGATCAATACGCCAGCGGCCTTGGCGCCATCCTGGGACGCAATGATCTGCATCACTTCGCGGATCGCGGTGCCGGCGGTGATCACGTCGTCGATGATCAGCACGTCGCCGGTCAACGGCGCGCCGACCAGGCTGCCGCCTTCGCCATGGGCCTTGGCTTCCTTGCGGTTGAAGCACCACGGCAGATCCCGGCCGTGATGCTCAGCCAGGGCCACTGCGGTCGCAGCAGCCAACGGAATGCCTTTGTAGGCTGGGCCAAACAGCACGTCGAAGGAAATGCCGCTTTCAACGATGGCGGCCGCGTAGAAACGCCCCAGTTGCGCCAGGGCAGAACCCGAGTTGAACAGGCCGGCATTAAAGAAGTATGGGCTGGTGCGCCCGGACTTGAGGGTGAACTCACCGAAGCGCAAAACCCCGCGATCGATGGCAAAACGAATGAAATCGCGTTGATACGCCTGCATGAAAAAAGCCTCAGATACCACGGATTTAGCTAAATAGGTAGACGGCGTGTATCATACACGCACGCGATTTTTGGGGCCATTTATGCGGATCATCAGTGTGAACGTTAATGGTATTCAGGCTGCAGTCGAGCGTGGTTTGCTCAGTTGGCTGCAAGCCCAGAATGCCGACGTCATCTGCCTGCAGGACACCCGCGCCTCCGCCTTTGAACTGGACGACCCAGCCTTCCAACTGGATGGCTACTTCCTTTATGCCTGTGATGCCGAAGTCCCTGCCCAAGGTGGCGTGGCTCTGTACTCACGGTTGCAACCCAAGGCGGTCATCAGCGGCCTCGGCTTCGAGACAGCCGATCGCTACGGGCGCTACCTGCAAGCCGATTTCGACAAAGTCAGTATTGCTACCTTGCTGCTCCCTTCGGGGATGAACGGCGATGAAGACTTGAACCAGAAGTTCAAGCTAATGGACGATTTCGCCCGCTATCTGGATAAACAGCGACGCAAACGCCGCGAGTACATTTATTGTGGCTCGTTGTATGTGGCGCAACAGAAGCTGGATATCAAGAACTGGCGCGACAGCCAGCAATCCCCGGGTTTCCTGGCGCCGGAACGGGCCTGGATGGACGAGATTGTCGGCAACATGGGTTATGTAGATGCCCTGCGTGAAGTCAGCCGCGAAGGTGACCAGTACAGCTGGTGGCCGGACAACGAACAGGCCGAGATGCTCAATCTGGGCTGGCGTTTTGACTACCAACTGCTGACCCCCGGCCTGCGCCGGTTTGTCCGCAGCGCACGCCTGCCGCGTCAACCGCGCTTCTCGCAACATGCGCCGTTGATCGTGGATTACGACTGGACCCTGACCATCTGAGGTCAATATCCAGGTACAAAAAAACCGACATCACTGTCGGTTTTTTTGTGGGCGATCATTATTTGATCAATCGCCATGTGCACGGGTAGCGATAGGCAATGCCTTTATTGGCCTTGATGCCCCCAATGATGGTCAGCACCAACGCGGCAATCACCAGCACCGCCATCATCAGGAAACCAATGATCACAAAACCCAGGACAAAGCAGACCAGCCAGGCAATGGCCACGGTCAGCTGGAAGTTCAGCGCTTCCTTGCCCTGATCATCAATCAGCGGGTCCATGTCCTTTTTCACCTGCCACAGGATCAACGGCCCCAGCACGCTGCCAAACGGAAACACCAGGCCGAGGAACGCCGCGAAATGACAGAGCATGGCCCACTGGCGCACTTCCTTGGTCTGGGCTGGCACAGGAAGCTGGTTGTCACTCATGGCGTTGCTCCTTGAGGCTGGTTTCAGTCAGCCAGTGCGGCGGTCTGTAGTTCGAAGATTTCGCTCATGCCTTTCTGGGCCAGGGCCAGCATGGCGTTCAGGTCTGCCGGCTGGAACGGCGCGCCTTCGGCGGTGCCCTGCACTTCGATGAAACCACCGGTGCTGGTCATGACCACGTTCAGGTCGGTCTCGGCCGCCGAGTCTTCCAGGTAGTCCAGGTCCAGCACCGGCTCGCCCTGATACATGCCCACCGAAACAGCAGCAATCATCTGCTTGAGCGGGTCGCCGCCTTTCAGGCCGCCGCGCTTCTTGATCACTTTCAACGCATCAACCAGGGCCACCATGGCGCCAGTAATGGATGCGGTGCGAGTGCCGCCGTCGGCCTGGATCACGTCGCAGTCGACGTACAGGGTCACGTCGCCCAGTTTAGACATGTCCAGCGCCGCGCGCAGGGAGCGGCCGATCAGGCGCTGGATCTCCAGGGTGCGGCCGCCTTGCTTGCCACGGCTGGCTTCACGCTGGTTACGCTCGCCGGTGGCGCGCGGCAACATGCCGTATTCGGCGGTCAACCAACCCTGGCCCTGGCCCTTGAGGAAACGTGGCACGCCATTTTCAACGCTGACGGTGCAGATGACCTTGGTATCGCCAAACTCGACCAGTACAGATCCCTCGGCGTGTTTGGTGTAGTTGCGGGTGATGCGGATCGAGCGGAGCTGATCGGCAGCGCGACCACTTGGACGTTTCATAGGGGATACCTGTACTGAGGACGAAAAACTGCCGAGCATTATAGAGCCGCAGGCCACTTCTCGGCACTGCTAATAAATTCGGTTACGAATAGACACCCCTGGCACCCTTTGTCACAGCCAGCATTTGGGGGCGCTCGCCCCGTTGCGCTACAATCCTGCGCCTTCGCAGCCACTTGGCTTCAATCTACCTATCAGCCCGCCCGTTTGCGGGACTGTATCGCGAGGTACCTCCATGGTGCATAGCATGACCGCCTTCGCCCGCGTCGAAAAAGCCGGCGTCCAGGGCACCTTGAGCTGGGAATTGCGCTCGGTCAACAGCCGCTACCTGGAGCCGCACCTGCGCCTGCCCGAGTCCTTTCGCGACCTTGAAGGCGCAGTGCGCGAAGCCCTGCGCGCCGGCATCTCGCGCGGCAAGCTGGAATGCACCCTGCGCTTTACCGAAGAAACCACCGGCAAGCCACTGCAGGTTGACCGCGAGCGCGCCGCACAGTTGGTCGCAGCCGCCGAAACCATTGCCAGCCTGATCAAGCAGCCAGCGGCCCTGAACCCGCTGGAAGTCCTGGCCTGGCCCGGCGTACTGGTGGCCGACGCCACTGACCCGCAGGCGCTGAACGCCGAAGCCCTGACCCTGTTCAACCAGGGCCTCAAGGAGCTCAAGGCCGGCCGTGAGCGCGAAGGCGCCGAACTGGCCCGCCTGATCAATGAGCGCCTGACGGCCATCGAAGAAGACGTCGTGACCCTGCGCGAACTGGTGCCGCAAATGCTGGCCACCCAGCGCCAGAAGGTGCTCGACCGCTTCACCGACATGAAGGCCGACCTCGACCCGGTACGCCTGGAACAGGAAATGGTCCTGCTCGCGCAAAAAAGCGACGTCGCCGAAGAACTCGACCGCCTGAGCACCCACATCCTGGAAGTGCGCCGCGTGCTCAAGTCGGCAGGTGCCGCTGGTCGGCGCCTGGACTTCCTGATGCAGGAACTCAACCGCGAAGCCAATACACTGGGCTCCAAAGCCTTCGATCCGCGTAGTACCCAGGCTGCGGTCAACCTCAAAGTGTTGATCGAGCAAATGCGCGAACAAGTACAGAATATTGAGTAAGGCAACTCCCATGACCCACAGCACCGGCACCCTGTACATCATTTCCGCCCCCTCGGGCGCGGGCAAAAGCAGCCTGGTCAAGGCCCTGACTGACGCCAACCCGGAGATCCGCGTGTCGGTCTCCCACACCACTCGCGCCATGCGTCCCGGTGAGGTGAACGGCGTGAACTATCACTTCGTCGAGCGCAGCGAGTTCGTGAAGATGATCGAACATGGCGACTTCCTGGAGCGTGCCGAAGTGTTCGGCAATCTCTATGGCACGTCCCAGAGCCATTTGCAGCAGACCCTGGACGAAGGCCACGACCTGATCCTGGAAATCGACTGGCAGGGCGCCGAACAGGTGCGCCAATTGATGCCCAAGGCGCGTTCGATCTTCATTCTGCCGCCATCCCTGGAGGCCTTGCACCAGCGTCTGACCAATCGCGGCCAGGACAGTGACGAGATCATCGACGGGCGCATGCGCGAAGCCGTCAGCGAAATGAGCCACTATGTCGACTACGACTACCTGATCATCAACGACGATTTTGCCCACGCCCTGGATGACCTGAAGGCGATTTTCCGCGCCAATCAGCTCCAGCAAAAACGCCAACAGCAGCGTTTTGGCAAATTGCTGGCCGAACTGCTCGGTTGAATGGCTCTTCCCAAAACCGCTGCAAGGGCCTTACATTGGCACTTGTAGCGTGTTTGCCGGGGCCTGCGCAAAATCAGCGCTTCCCTAAACGCTGGTGATTTTTTAAACTGTTGAGTCCGCTCGCCCAACCGGGCAGCGCGCATCTTGCATTCGCTCCGAGGAATACCATGGCCCGCGTAACCGTTGAAGACTGCCTAGAACACGTGGATAACCGCTTTGAGCTGGTCATGCTCTCTACCAAGCGTGCCCGTCAATTGGCCACTGGCGGCAAAGAGCCGTTGCTCAATTGGGAAAATGACAAGCCTACCGTTATGGCCCTGCGCGAAATCGCTGCCGGCGTGATGAGCTATGACTACATCGCCAGCGCTGAAATCGTTGAAGACGAACCGCTGTTTGCAGCGTTCGAGGACGAGTCCAACGAGGCCGTCTAAGCCTATGCCTGGTCGACGTAGCACGGCGCGGGGTCACAGCCTACGGCAGGAGTTAATACTTTGCCGAGCATAGACGCCCTCGCCGATCGCTTATCGACCTACCTCGGTACCGACCAGGTCAACCTGGTCCGCCGAGCGTATTTCTACGCCGAGCAAGCCCACGACGGCCAACGCCGCCGCAGCGGCGAGGCGTACGTCACCCATCCTCTTGCGGTGGCCAATATTCTTGCCGACATGCACATGGACCATCAAAGCCTGATGGCCGCGATGCTGCATGACGTGATCGAAGACACCGGCATTGCCAAGGAAGCGCTCAGTGCGCAATTTGGCGAAACCGTGGCCGATCTGGTCGACGGGGTCAGCAAGCTGACCCAGATGAACTTCGAGACCAAGGCCGAGGCCCAGGCGGAAAACTTCCAGAAGATGGCCATGGCCATGGCCCGGGATATCCGGGTGATCCTGGTCAAGCTGGCCGACCGGCTGCACAACATGCGCACGCTGGAAGTGCTGTCCGGTGAAAAACGCCGGCGCATCGCCAAGGAAACCCTGGAAATCTACGCGCCCATCGCCAACCGGCTGGGCATGCATGCCATTCGTATCGAATTCGAAGACCTTGGCTTCAAGGCGATGCACCCGATGCGCTCGGCGCGCATCTACCAGGCGGTCAAGCGCGCCCGGGGCAATCGCAAGGAAATCGTCAACAAGATCGAAGAGTCCCTGAGCCACTGCCTGGCAATCGACGAGATTGAAGGCGAAGTCAGCGGGCGGCAGAAGCATATCTACGGCATCTACAAGAAGATGCGCGGCAAGCGCCGGGCCTTCAACGAGATCATGGACGTGTATGCGTTCCGGATCATCGTCGACAAGGTCGATACCTGTTACCGCGTGCTGGGCGCTGTACATAATTTGTACAAACCCCTGCCGGGGCGTTTCAAGGACTACATCGCCATTCCCAAGGCCAACGGCTACCAGTCGCTGCATACCACGCTGTTCGGTATGCATGGGGTGCCGATCGAGATCCAGATCCGCACCCGGGAAATGGAAGAGATGGCCAACAACGGCATCGCCGCCCATTGGCTGTACAAATCCAGCGGCGACGAGCAGCCCAAAGGCACCCATGCCCGCGCCCGCCAGTGGGTCAAGGGCGTGTTGGAAATGCAGCAACGCGCTGGCAACTCCCTGGAATTCATCGAAAGCGTGAAGATCGACCTGTTCCCGGACGAGGTCTACGTGTTCACGCCCAAAGGCCGGATCATGGAGCTGCCCAAGGGCTCCACGGCGGTCGACTTTGCCTACGCGGTCCACACCGATGTCGGCAACAGCTGCATCGCATGCCGGATCAATCGTCGCCTGGCCCCGCTGTCGGAACCGCTGCAAAGCGGCTCCACCGTGGAGATCGTCAGCGCGCCAGGGGCCCGGCCGAATCCGGCGTGGCTCAACTTCGTGGTCACCGGCAAGGCACGTACCCATATTCGCCATGCGCTGAAGCTGCAACGCCGCTCCGAGTCCATCAGCCTGGGCGAGCGCCTGCTGAACAAGGTACTCAACGGTTTCGACAGCTCCCTCGAGAAGATCCCCGCCGAGCGCGTACAGGCGATCCTCCACGAGTACCGCCAGGAAACCATCGAAGACCTGCTCGAAGATATCGGCCTGGGCAATCGCATGGCCTACGTCGTCGCCCGCCGCCTACTGGGCGAAGGCGAGCAACTACCGAGCCCCGAAGGCCCGCTGGCCATTCGCGGCACCGAGGGCCTGGTCCTCAGCTACGCCAAGTGCTGCACGCCGATCCCGGGCGACCCGATTGTCGGGCACCTGTCCGCCGGCAAAGGCATGGTGGTGCACCTGGACAACTGCCGCAATATCAGTGAAATCCGCCACAACCCGGAAAAATGCATCCAGCTGTCATGGGCCAAGGATGTCACCGGCGAATTCAACGTCGAGCTGCGGGTCGAGCTGGAGCACCAGCGCGGGCTGATCGCCTTGCTGGCCAGCAGCGTCAACGCGGCCGATGGCAATATCGAAAAAATCAGCATGGACGAACGCGATGGTCGCATCAGCGTGGTCCAACTGGTGGTCAGCGTGCACGACCGCGTACACCTGGCCCGCGTGATCAAGAAACTGCGTGCCCTGACCGGGGTTATCCGCATCACTCGCATGCGCGCATAACGCCTCCCCTATAGCCCGGACATTACAAGGAGTCATTCATGACCAAGACTGTTATCACCAGCGACAAGGCACCTGCCGCCATCGGTACTTATTCCCAGGCGATCAAGGCGGGCAACACCGTCTACATGTCCGGCCAGATCCCACTGGACCCAAAGACCATGGAGCTGGTTGAAGGCTTCGAAGCCCAGACCGTACAAGTCTTCGAAAACCTCAAGTCGGTAGCCGAAGCAGCGGGCGGTTCGTTCAAGGACATCGTCAAGCTGAACATTTTCCTCACCGACCTGAGCCACTTCGCCAAGGTCAACGAGATCATGGGCAAGTACTTCGAACAACCCTACCCAGCCCGCGCCGCCATTGGCGTTGCCGCCCTGCCCAAGGGTTCGCAGGTTGAGATGGACGCGATTCTGGTCATCGAGTAATACATTCGGCGCAACCCAATAGGTTGCGCCGACTTCGTTTTAAAAGGATTTCGTAATGCGCAAAGCGCTCGTTGCCTCCACGCTGCTCGCCCTACTCCTTGGCGGCTGCGCCAGCAATCCAGCCGACCGGGATGTGAGCGGTACCTGGATCAACCAGGTCGCCATCGATGCGGCGTCCAAGGGCGGCCCTTTGCGTGAAGCCCTGCAAGCCTACGGCCCGAACCTCGAATGGGAGGTCAATACCCGGGCCTACCAGGCGCGCTACTTCAATGGCTTCGAACGGCCTGAAGGCAAGCTGGAGGGTGAAAAGTCAGGCACCTGGAACGTCGACTTCTACGGCAGCTCCACCACCGAACTCAAGCGTGACGGCAAGCAGTTGCTGCAAGTAGCCAACGACAACGAACCCGAACAGCTCTTTGATCGCCCCAAGGACCCTGCCCCCGAAGGCGCACCCCTGGGCGCCAACTTCGAGCGCGCGCTGTACTCGGCTTATATGGGCGGTAGCTGGAAAATCACCAGCGGCAGCGGCAGCGGCGCGACCGTGCAGTTCCAGGCCAACGGCCAAGTGACCGGCCTGCCGGGCGCTGACCAGTATTCGCTGTGCCTGGCAGGCGATTGCGCGTCCATGAGCGGTGGCTACGACAGCATCTGGCTGCAACAAGGCGGCCAGGGCAACCCGTGGATCTTCAGCCGCAATGACAAGCAACTGGAGATTTTCCAGGCGATCAATACGTCCCAGGCCGACGAAGTGCCTTCGTTCACCCCTGGGCCACGCCAGTGGTTGCTGGAAAAACAGTGATACAGAACAAAGGAGCCTACGGGCTCCTTTTTCGTTAGTTACACTCCCTTGCCTCGGACGACTCCATGTTCAAACCACTCCTCATTGGCCTGGCCTTGCTGGGCGGCTGCACCCAAGCGCCGCAACCCGCTGACATCAGCGGGATCTGGATCAACCAGACCGCCATCGATGCCGCCGCGCAGGGCCGGCCGTTACTCAAGACCCTGAGCGCCAATGGCCGGAACCTGGAGTGGGATATCGATACCCGCACCGCTAGGGCGAATGCCAGCAGTGCCTTTGAGGTTGATGAAGGCCAACTCCTGCCAAAAGCACCCGGCGTATGGACCGTCGACCACAACGGCTATGGCAGTGACGAACTGCAATTAAAGGGTCAGCAACTACTCCAACTGCCTCGCAAGGATCTTCCCGGCCAAGTGTTCCAGCGTCCCTACCCACCCGCCGCAGAGGGTACGCAATGGGGGAACACATTCCGGCAGGCGCTGAACTCAGCCTATATGGGTGGCCAATGGAAAATCCTTGAAGGGCAGGGCGCCGGCGGCACCGTAGTGTTCAACGCGGATGGCAACCTATCGGGACTGGGGAAGAGTGACCGCTACGAGCTATGCCTGGGCGGGGATTGCGCCACTCAGGGCGCCGGCAATGACACCCTGTACCTGGGCAAAGGCGATGTGGGAGACAGCTGGATTTTCGTACGCTACGGCAACACGCTGGAAATTGTCCAGGCGATCAATCATTCCCGGCCAGACGAAGTCCCTCAGTTGAGCCCCGGGCCACGCCAGTGGTTGCTGGAAAAACAGTAACCTAAATGTGGGAGCGGGCCCGCTCCCACATTTTCAACCGCGCTTCAGCCTTTGAGGATGGCCGCATAGCCTTCGCGGTAGCTTGGATACGTTGGCGTCCAGCCCAGTGCCTTGGCCCGCGCATTGCTGCACTGCTTGCTGCCCGCGCGCCGCACACTGGCGTCTTCGGCCCACTCGGTGACCCCAAGGTACTCACGCAGCCAGCCCACGACTTCAGACAGCGGCGCAGGCGCATCGTCGACACCGATATAGACCTTGTCCAACGTACCGCCCTGCTCCACATGCAACAGCAAAAAGGCCAACAGCCCCGCCGCATCATCGACATGTATGCGGTTGCCATATAGAGGCGGCTCAACAGCCACGCGATAGCCTTGACGCACCTGGCTCAACAGCCACTCACGACCCGGACCGTAAATGCCGGTCAAGCGCAGTGTCGTGGCTGGGATACCGCTGTCGAATGCCACTTGCTCGGCTTCCAGCATCACCTGCCCGGAATAGCCAACGGCCTGGGTGGCCGAGGTTTCATCGACCCACTCGCCATCCTGCTGGCCGTAGACACTGCTGCTGGAGACGAAAACAAGATGCTTGGGCTCCTGGCCATAGTCGCCCAGCCACTCCAACACATGCTGCAGGCCCTGGACATAAGCCTTGCGATAGCCCGCCTCGTCGTGATCGGTTGCAGCGGCGCAGTACACCAGGTAATCCACGCCGCCGATCGGCCACGTGTCGGGACACTCTTTATTGAACAGGTCACCGGCAATGCCAATCACCCCTTCCGGCAGGCGCGAGACATTACGTCGCAGGCCATGCACCTCCCATCCCGCGGCCAGCAATTGACTTGCCAGCCGGCTCCCTACATCACCACAACCGGCAATCACCACAGAAGGCGCAGACATCACAAAACTCCGTTCTCAAAGGTCTAGATTAGCCCTCGCAGGTGACCAGCGGCCAGGAAAAGCACAAATAAAGTTACTGTATTACTTCTGTTAACAAGAATTACTTGCAATAATAACCGCCCGTTTGTCCTCGGCCGCCCTCCGGCCTGGCAGGACAATTACTTATTTTCAACTCTCAGGTCCGGCCAGCATGACACGCAATAACCTCCCCGCTTCGCCAACCAAGCCTCACAGCCCGTCCCGCGCCTGGCGCGCGATTGCTGCGGTGCTGTTCAGCGCCTTGCTGGCACCGACCGCCGCTTTCGCCGATGTCACGGCCCCGGCTACCCCGCCGGCCGCTACTGCGCCGGCCCCGGCCGCCGCAGCCCCCGCACCTGAGCAAAATGCCGCAGTACCCGGCGCCCCGGCTGCCGCACCTGCCGCTGCCGAAGGCGTAGCCCCCACAGATGAAACCGGTCTTGTCCTGGAAGAAGACAACACCCTGGGCATGGCCCACGACCTGTCACCTTGGGGCATGTACCAGAACGCTGACATCATCGTGAAGATCGTGATGATCGGCCTGGCCATCGCCTCGATCATCACCTGGACCATCTGGATCGCCAAGGGCTTCGAGCTGCTGGGCGCCAAACGTCGCCTGCGCACCGAAATCGCCAACCTGAAAAAAGCCACCACCCTCAAGGAAGCCAGCGAAAGCGCGGCCATCAAGGGCACCCTCGCGCACCTGCTGGTGCACGACGCCCTGGAAGAAATGCGCCTGTCGGCCAACACCCGTGAGAAGGAAGGCATCAAGGAGCGTGTGAGTTTCCGCCTTGAGCGCCTGGTAGCGGCCTGCGGTCGCAACATGAGCAATGGCACCGGCGTGCTGGCAACCATCGGTTCCACCGCACCGTTTGTCGGCCTGTTCGGTACCGTGTGGGGCATCATGAACAGCTTCATCGGCATCGCCAAGACCCAGACCACCAACCTCGCCGTCGTCGCTCCCGGTATTGCCGAAGCCCTGCTGGCAACTGCCCTGGGCCTGGTCGCCGCGATTCCTGCGGTGGTGATCTACAACGTGTTCGCCCGTTCGATCGCCGGCTACAAGGCCCAGGTGTCGGATGCTTCGGCAGAAGTCCTGTTGCTGGTCAGCCGTGACCTCGATCACCTGCCTACCGAGCGCAGCTCGCAACCGCACATGGTGAAAGTGGGGTAATCGGCCATGGGCCTGCATTTGAATCAAGGTGACGACGAGCTCGTCGAGAACCACGAAATCAACGTCACGCCGTTTATCGACGTGATGCTGGTGCTGCTGATCATCTTCATGGTCGCAGCACCCCTGGCTACGGTGGACATCAAGGTCGACCTCCCCGCCTCCAGCGCGAAACCCGCGCCGCGACCGGAGAAACCGGTGTTCCTCAGCGTCAAGGCTGACCAGCGCCTGTTCCTGGGCGAAGAAGAAGTCAAATCCGAAACCCTCGGTGCGGTGCTCGACGCCCGGACCCAGGGCAAGAAAGACACGACGATCTTCTTCCAGGCCGACAAAGGCGTGGACTACGGCGACCTGATGAGCGTGATGGATGCCCTGCGGGCGGCCGGTTACCTCAAGGTCGGTCTGGTCGGACTTGAGACGGCAGCCAAGAAATGATCACGACGCGCCACAAACTGACGCGTTATGGCACCAGCCTCGCCGTCGTGCTGGGCGTCCACGCCGTCGCGATCATCCTCGCGCTCCAGTGGTCGGCGCCACACATGGTGCAGTTGCCACCGGCGGCCATGGTCATCGACCTGGCGCCGATGCCGGCGCCACCCCCTCCGGCCCCGCCGAAGGTGGTGACGCCACCGCAACCGCCGGCACCGGTGGAAGAGTTGCCATTGCCCAAGCTGGCCGAGGCACCGAAACCCACCATTTCCGTGCCCAAGCCGGTCAAGCCAAAGCCCAAGCCACAGCCGCCCAAGCCGGAGAAAAAGGTCGAGCCGCCCAAGGAGAAACCTTCCGAGGATCCGCCAAGCGAAAGCCCGGCGAATAATGCGCCTTCGGAAAAGTCGGCGCAGCCACAACCCGGTCCTTCGCCGGCGCAGATCGCGGCCAAGGCAACGTGGGAAAGTACGCTGCTCGGTCACTTGGCGAAGTACAAGAAGTACCCGCCAGGCGCCCAGGCCCGTGGCAAGGAAGGCTTGAACCGCTTGCGGTTCGTGGTGGATGCCGAAGGCAAGGTGCTGTCCTATGAACTGGTGGGCCGCTCCGGCAACGCCGACCTGGACCGCGCTACCCTGGAGATGATCCGTCGTGCCCAGCCGCTGCCCAAGCCACCGGCCGATATGTTGAAAAACGGCAGCATCGAAATCGTTGCGCCGTTTGTCTACAACATCGAGAAACGTCGCCGCTGATCCCCTGTCTGTATGAGCAGGCTTGCCTGCTCATACAGACAGTCCCGGGCTTCAGCAAAATCCCCCGCACAAACCGCTCAATCCCCACTCCAGTTCTGATAACGTGCGCCTATCGATTGCAGCCGGTATGCTTGGCCCGCAACCTCATGGACGCCCGCTATGACTCTTACAGAATTACGCTACATCGTGACCCTCGCCCAAGAGCAACACTTCGGCCATGCCGCAGAACGTTGCCATGTCAGCCAGCCGACGCTGTCGGTGGGTGTGAAGAAGCTTGAAGACGAACTCGGTGTGCTGATTTTCGAGCGCAGCAAAAGCGCCGTGCGCCTCACCCCGGTAGGCGAAGGCATTGTTGCCCAGGCCCAGAAGGTGCTGGAGCAGGCCCAGAGCATTCGTGAGCTGGCCCAGGCCGGCAAGAACCAACTGACCGCCCCGCTGAAAGTCGGCGCAATCTACACCGTCGGCCCGTACCTGTTCCCACACCTGATCCCGCAACTGCACCGCGTCGCGCCGCAGATGCCGCTGTATATCGAAGAAAACTTCACCCACGTGTTGCGCGACAAGCTGCGCAACGGTGAGTTGGACGCGATCATCATCGCCCTGCCATTCAACGAAGCCGACGTGCTGACGCTACCGCTCTACGACGAGCCGTTCTCTGTGCTGATGCCTGCGTCCCATCCATGGACCCAGAAAGACACGATCGACGCCAGCCTGCTCAACGACAAGAGCCTGCTGCTGCTTGGCGAAGGCCACTGCTTCCGTGACCAGGTGCTGGAGGCCTGTCCAACCCTGAGCAAGGGCAACGACGGCGCCAAACACACCACTGTGGAGTCCAGCTCCCTGGAGACCATTCGCCACATGGTAGCGTCCGGCCTGGGCATCTCGATCCTGCCGCTGTCGGCCGTGGACAGCCATCACTACGCTGCCGGCGTGATTGAAGTGCGTCCGCTCACCCCGCCCGTGCCATTCCGTACCGTGGCGATTGCGTGGCGTGCCAGTTTCCCGCGCCCCAAAGCGATTGATATCCTCGCCGACTCGATCCGCCTGTGCTCGGTGGCCAAGCCGCCTGCTGCGAGCTAAGCACTTGTATGACTGAACTGTCGCAGGTGTCGGTGACGGCACTCAAGGGTGTCGGTGAATCCATGGCCGAGAAACTGGCCAAGGTTGGCCTGGAAAACCTCCAGGACGTGCTGTTTCACCTGCCCCTGCGTTACCAGGACCGCACCCGTGTAGTGCCCATCGGCCATCTGCGCCCCGGGCAGGATGCCGTGGTCGAGGGCACCGTCAGCGGTGCAGATGTGGTGATGGGCAAGCGCCGCAGCCTGGTGGTGCGCCTGCAGGACGGTACCGGTGGCCTGAGCCTGCGCTTCTACCATTTCAGCAACGCACAAAAGGAAGGCCTCAAGCGTGGCACCCGCGTGCGTTGCTACGGTGAAGCCCGGCCAGGGGCCTCGGGCCTGGAAATCTATCACCCGGAATATCGCGCCATCACCGGCGACGAGCCACCACCGGTAGACACCACCCTCACCCCGATCTACCCGCTCACCGAAGGCCTGACGCAACAGCGCCTGCGCCAATTATGCATGCAGACCCTGGCCCTGCTCGGCCCGCAAAGCCTGCCCGACTGGCTACCGCAGGAGCTGGCCCGGGACTACCAGTTGGCGCCCCTGGATGACGCGATCCGCTACCTGCACCATCCACCGGCCGATGCCGATGTCGATGAGCTAGCTCTGGGTCATCACTGGGCCCAGCATCGCCTGGCCTTTGAAGAACTGCTGACCCATCAACTGTCCCAGCAACGCCTGCGCGAAAGCATGCGTTCCCTGCGCGCGCCGGCGATGCCCAAGGCCACGCGCCTGCCCGCGCAATACCTGGCCAACCTGGGCTTTGCGCCGACCGGTGCACAACAGCGCGTAGGCAATGAAATCGCCTACGACCTGAGCCAGAAAGAACCCATGCTGCGCCTGATCCAGGGCGACGTCGGTGCCGGCAAGACCGTGGTCGCCGCCCTGGCTGCGCTGCAGGCCCTGGAGGCCGGTTATCAAGTGGCCCTGATGGCGCCGACCGAGATCCTTGCCGAACAGCACTTCATCACCTTCAAGCGCTGGCTCGAACCCCTGGGCCTGGAAGTGGCGTGGCTAGCGGGCAAGCTCAAGGGCAAGAACCGCACGGCCGCCCTGGAGCAGATCGCTGCCGGCGCACCGATGGTGGTGGGCACTCACGCGCTGTTTCAGGACGAAGTGAAATTCAAGAACCTGGCCCTGGTGATCATCGACGAACAGCACCGTTTCGGTGTGCAGCAACGCCTGGCCCTGCGCGAAAAAGGCGTGGGCGGACGGATGAATCCGCACCAGTTGATCATGACCGCCACCCCGATCCCACGCACCTTGGCCATGAGTGCCTACGCCGATCTCGACACCTCGATTCTCGATGAACTGCCGCCCGGCCGCACCCCGGTCAACACCGTGCTGGTCACCGACACCCGTCGGGTCGAAGTGATCGAACGGGTACGCGGGGCCTGCACCGAAGGGCGCCAGGCCTATTGGGTGTGTACGCTGATCGAAGAGTCGGAAGAGCTGACCTGCCAGGCGGCTGAAACCACCTATGAAGACCTCACCAGTGCCTTGGGCGAGCTCAAGGTCGGGCTGATCCACGGGCGCATGAAGCCTGCGGAAAAAGCCGCGGTGATGGCCGAGTTCAAGGCCGGCAACCTGCAACTGCTGGTGGCCACTACGGTGATTGAAGTCGGCGTGGATGTGCCCAACGCCAGCCTGATGATCATCGAAAACCCCGAGCGCCTGGGCCTGGCTCAATTGCACCAACTGCGTGGCCGCGTCGGTCGGGGCAGTGCCGCCAGTCACTGCGTGCTGCTCTACCATCCGCCGCTGTCGCAGATTGGTCGCCAGCGCCTGGGGATCATGCGCGAAACCAACGATGGCTTCGTGATTGCCGAAAAGGATCTGGAACTGCGCGGCCCAGGCGAGATGCTTGGCACCCGCCAGACCGGGTTGCTGCAGTTCAAGGTCGCTGACCTGATGCGTGATGCCGACCTGCTGCCAGCGGTGCGCGACGCCGCCCAGGCCCTGCTGGAACGCTGGCCGCACCACGTCAGCCCGTTGCTCGATCGCTGGCTGCGTCATGGCCAGCAATACGGCCAGGTCTGACCCAGCGCCCCTGTAGGAGCGAGCTTGCTCGCGAAGAACTCACAGGCGCCACGTATATGCCGGTGCCCCGCGTTATCGCTAAGGTTCTTCGCGAGCAAGCTCGCTCCTACAGTAATGGGGACCGCCAACACCATCACAAACCACAGTTAGACACCACTCAGCCGGACCAAGCTGGTTATACTCCAAGCAAATGTAGGAGATTGGATCCGGCCATGTCAGAAGTTGCCCACGCCACAGCCCCGCCGACCGCACCCTCGGTCATTCGGGACCTGCTCGCGAAACTCGCCATCAGCTACACGCAAGTCACCGAACACCCAGGGCTGAATCCGGCCCGAAAGGTTCAAGCGGTGCTGCTCGATGACGCCGTGGGCGCCCTCATGGTGCTGTTCCCCCAGAGCCAATTGCTGGACCTCAACCGCCTCACCGAACTGACCGGCCGCAACCTGACTGCTGTCTCGCCGGAACGCCTGGAGCGCATGCTCGGCAAGCACAGCCTGAGCCTGTTGCCTGGTCTGCCGCCGCTGACCAGTTCACCGTGCCTGTACGAAGAAAGTCTGCTGCGCGAGCCAACCCTGCTGGTGCATTCGGGCGAAGCCACGGTGCTGCTGGAAATCACCAGCGATGACTTCAAGCGCATGCTGAGCAAGGCCAGTGCCGCCAACTTCGGCGAGCCCCTGAGCAGCATCCGGCCCAACTTCGACCGTCCTGCCGACGATCGTGACGAGATCACCCAGGCAATGCAGGCGTTTACCGCCCGCCGCATCCAGCAACGCCTGGAAGCCACCATCGAGATCCCGCCGCTGGCCGATACCGCGCAGAAGATCATCAAGCTGCGGGTCGATCCCAACGCGACCATCGACGACATTACCGGCGTGGTCGAAACCGACCCAGCCCTGGCCGCGCAAGTCGTGAGCTGGGCGGCATCGCCGTATTACGCCTCGCCGGGCAAGATCCGCTCGGTGGAAGATGCGATTGTGCGCGTGCTGGGCTTCGACCTGGTGATCAACCTGGCCCTCGGCCTGGCGCTGGGCAAGACCTTGAGCCTGCCCAAGGACCATCCGCAACAGGCTACGCCCTACTGGCACCAGTCGATCTACACCGCGGCGGTAATCGAAGGGCTGACCCGTGCCATGCCGCGCGCCCAGCGCCCGGAAGCCGGCCTGACCTACCTGGCGGGCCTGCTGCACAACTTTGGCTATCTGTTGCTGGCCCACGTCTTCCCGCCGCACTTCTCGCTGATCTGCCGGCACCTGGAGGTCAACCCGCACCTGTGCCACAGCTATGTCGAGCAACACTTGCTGGGGATCAGCCGCGAGCAGATCGGTGCCTGGTTGATGCGTTACTGGGACATGCCGCAAGAGCTGTCCACTGCCCTGCGCTTCCAGCATGACCCGACCTACGACGGCCAATACGCCGAATACCCGAACCTGGTGTGCCTGGCCGTACGCCTGTTGCGCGGGCGCGGCATCGGCTCCGGGCCTGAGGCCGAGATCCCGGACGAGCTGCTGGAGCGCCTGGGCCTGGACCGCAGCAAAGCTGAGGATGTAGTGAGCAAGGTGCTGGATGCCGAGGTGTTGTTGCGGGAGTTGGCGTCGCAGTTCAGCCAGGGGTGAAGCGGGCGTCTGTTGTATCGCTATCGCGAGCAAGCCCGCTCCCACATTCGACCGCATTCCAAAGTTGGAACCCGGTCGAATGTGGGAGCGGGCTTGCTCGCGAAGAGTTCACCTCGGTCTGACTGAAGCCCTACTTCTTTTTCTTCGGCTTCAAATACTTGGTCAACCCCTGGAACCACATCACCAGGGCCGGGTTGCCCTTGATCTGGATCGACTTGTCCTGAATCCCTGTCATGAACGCCAGTTGCTTGTTCTTCGCCTGCATCGTGGCGAAGCCGTAGGCGGCGTCTTTGAAGGCAATAGCAAACGCAGGCTCCGGGTGGACACCCGAGCGGCTGGTGATGCGCTGGTCTTTGACGATGAAGTGACGGGCAACCTTGCCGTCAAGGGTCTGCAGCTGGAACGCCAGGTCCTTGTCACCCAACTGCTGCTGGAATGCAGGGTTGTTGCGGCTGGCTTTGGCCATCATCAGGCCCAGCACCCACAGAAGAAAACGAAATTTCATGCACACGGCCTCAGTGTAATTATTGGGTGGCCGCAGCAGTTTAACGATTTGTGCGCGGAACGCTACCGATCTCCCGCGTTAGCAGGAGATCGGTTGGCGTTTACCGCTTATAGCAACAACTTGGCTTAAACGTTAGGGCAAGGCACCGGTGCCCAGTCAGCCAGATTCGGATCGCGGCAGGTGCCTTCGATCTGCGCTTTACCGGCGCTGGCCACTTGCTTGCTCTCGGCCTGCTTGACCTTGACGGTCTGGATGGTTTTCTCGGTGCTCACCGCTTCTGTCGGCACCTTGGGTAGTGGCGGACGCTTGGTCACGACTTTGCTAGTCGATTTGCCTTTCTTCGCCGGGACCACCGCCGGGGCGGCCTCTGCCGTGGCCACCGTCACCACGTCATTGCGCTGCACGCCCACCTGTTGCAGGTCTTTCTCGTAGGCCTGGGTGTAGTTGTTCAGGTCTTCGCTGGCCTTGCCGTTGACTGCAACGACCAGGTCGTTGGACTCCTTGAGGCCGGCGACGATTTCCGCCAGGCGCTTGCGGCCTTCGGTGTCGTTGACGGTCTTGGCCTTGCGGTCGGCCACAAGCTTAGTGAACGCGCTCTGGTAGCACTGCTGGGACGCCTTGGCGTACGCGGTGCTGCGGTCGATATCGGAGGCGCTTTTGTTGAAGTCAGTGGCGTAGGACGCGATGCGCTGGTTGTCGTCGCTGATCTGCTTCTGACGCTCGGTGTAGTAACCCGCTGCGCCGCCCGCGAGGGCACCACCCGCCGCGCCAATGGCCGCGTTGCGGCCACGCTTGTCGGAGTCGCCGGTCAGGGCGCCCAACAGCGCACCACCGGCCGCGCCAAGGGCGGCGCCCGTGACGACCGACTTGGTCATGTCCGAATCGGTGGCACGCAGGTGCTGCACCGGCTCGTAGCAACTCGGGTAGTACTCAACCTTGGTGCTCGACGCGACCTTGGAGGCCGGCGACGTGGCGCAACCTGTCAGCACAGTGCTGAAACCAGCCGCGACCAGCAGCAAGTGACGCTTGGAAACCGCCTTACGGGAAAAAAGCATAGGTGTGTTCTCTTTTAAGTTTGACTTGCCCAGCACGGCCCATGCCGCCTGAGTCCCTTCCAGGCTCGCCATACAACCAACGGTCAAGACCGCTGACCGCTCGCTGCGAGCAATTGCTTCAAAATCGTTGCCGGGTCGGCTCGCTGTTGCTTGCGATAGTTGCCGACATGGCGAACGAATAACGTCGCGCGCGTCACCAGGCTCTTGCCCAGTACCGGCTTGCGCTCCAATTCTTGCTGGATCCGTTGAAACTGCGCCTGGATCACCGCATCGGTGTAGCGCGTGCCGGTGGCCAGGTTATCGATATAGATCGCCACCGCGCCGTCCAGCGCGCTGCGGCCATTGGCGATCGCCGTGGCGAACAACTGCGCGCTGGCCTCGTCCTTGGCGTCCAGGGACTGCTGGCGACTCTTCTGCAGATTGATCAGGCGGATGTTGTAGTTATTGATGGTCTCGGCCACCAGGGCAGCAGACTGGATCAGGTTGCCGGCCGCCTCCTCGCGCTGCTGGGCAATCAGCGACACGTTGCGCTTGAGCTCTTCGTTGACCAGCCCCAACTCGGCCTGCAACCGTGGGTCGACGCTGGCGGCGATGATGCTGTCCAGGCGTTTGGTCGGGTCTTGGGCGTCGTCGATGGCGTCGGTCAGCGCGGCCAGACGGCCCTCTTTCTGCCACTGGGCGAACAGTTCGTTGTAGCGTGAACGTGGTGCCGACAGCGCACCAATCGCCACGCGAAAACCGGTGGTCTCGTTGCTTTGCTCAGTGCCATCGGCGCCGAACAACGGGTATTCGCGGCGCATGCCGCTGAACAGCGTGCCCTCGCCCTCCAGGTAGTTGCCGCCCTTGACGATAAAGCCGCCATAGGTGCCCTGGCGGCGGCCGGCGTGCACCAGTTGGAACGATTCCTGGACCATCTCGGCGGCGTTGCCGATCACGTCGAACATGCCGATGGGGTTCGGCAACTTGGTGCCGATGGGCATCAGTCGCGCCGCCTGGCCAGTGCCGCCGGCGACCTGGTTGAACACCGCCCAATCGGCCAGCGGGCCGTCGCTGTCGCTGCCCTCGATGCGTCGGGGGAACAACCGGCCTTCGAGGTCCTGGCGGCTCACCGCCTGGCCGCCGCGCGCGGCGAATTCCCACTCCACTTCAGTCGGTAGCCGCACAAAGCCCAGGCCGCCATCCTCTGCCGAAGAACCACGGCCACTGACCGGCAGCAAGTCGCGGTGGTATTTCATCAACCAGGCGCTGTACACCGCCGAGAAACGCTCGGCTTCAAAGCGCGACAGCTTGACCTTGGGCAAGCGCCCGGCCATGCCTTCAGGCACCTCGCACGCCGGGGCCGGCTCGCCGCTGGCCAGCGACTGGGCCTGGGACATGACCTGCGCGTACTGGCGCGCGGTGACTTCGTACTTGCCGATAAAATAGAGCATCGGCTTGAGCGGGGTCTTGGCGTCGGTCTTGGGCATCAGCGGCGCGATGACCTTGTTCCAGCCCTTGGGCAAATCCTTGAGGGTGAATTGACCGTTGATAAAGTCTCGGCGATAGCCGGAGATAAACGACTGCTTGTAGCCCGCCTCACCTTCGCTGAACGGGTAGCCGAGGCTGACCTCACGGTCGTCCAGGGTGCCCTGGGCCAGGACATAGGCGTAGCGGAACACCATATTGCCTTCGCACGGCAGCGGCAGGCTGACGTCATCGGCCAACGGCTTGGGGTTGTCCAGTTTGTCGCCTGCCTCATCGGCCCAGGCCACAGAGACCAGGCTCAGCGCCACGGCGGCGGCCAATAATTTATACATCTCGGATGCCCTCAGAAGCCTGGATACGCGCCACACGCCACCCTCCACACGCGGCCGCCACGGCGCTGACGCCGAGCACCGCGAGCAGGGTCAGGGCGTAATGCCGCGTCAACAGATGACTGGCGTATTCGCCCGGCACCTGCACGAATAATTGATTCAAACCCGCCTCGGCCAGGCCATACAGACCGGCGCTGAGCATGGCGGCGAAACCCGCGCTGTAGAGCGCCTGCATCACCACAAACAGCAACAGCGCGCCGGTGGAAAATCCCAGCAGGCGCAACACCGACAATTCCCGACGCTTGCGCGCCACGGCGGCCAACGCCCCGGCGAAGATCGCCGCAAATGCACCCGCCAAGGCCAGCCCGGCGATGATCCAAAACACAATCGACAAGTTGCGGCTCAACGACTGCACTTGGGCGATGCTCAGCGCCTGGGTCGAGACCAACAGGTCCTGCGCGGCGAAATACACCCGCAGCCCCTCTACATCGCTGAGACTGCGCGCATATAAACGAAACGCCGGATACACCCGCAGCTCGCTCACTCCCGCCGCGTCACCGTCCCAACCCAGCGCCGCTACGGCCCGGCCATCGCGGTAGTCTTCCACCGCTTCCAGCAGGCTCAACCCGGCAAACAATCCGTCCCGTGCGAACGCCTCCAGGGGCAACACCGCCAGCACTTGCAGCCGCGTATGCTGGGCCTCGACGCGCCCGGCCACTTGCCGCACAAACTGGGTTTGCAACCAATCCCCCGGCCGCGCTGCAAGCTTCTCGGCAGCGGTGTGGCTCAGCACGATCTGGTCCAGGCCCACCGGTATCGGCAGACCGCCCAGCAACGGATCACCTGGCGCGGTTGGCAACATTTCCAGGGTCAACGCTCCCACCTGCGCCGTGGCCGCGATCTGTCGCGTGCGCGGGATGGCAAACGCTACATCGCGGCGTAGGCCAAGCTGATCGACAAAGGTGCGGCTGAAGCGACCACCGCCCAACGGGATGATTTCCCGGGTCGCCGGGTCATTCTCCAGGCGCTCGGTCAGGCTGCTGACCAACCCGAATTTGAGGCCGAACAACACCAGCAACGGCGCGATCACGGCCACCAGCGCCAGCACCGAACAGGCCGACAGCCACCCATCGTTGCGGTAATCCTGCCAAGCAAGGGAGGCCACCAGAGGGATACGCATCAGCACGCCTCCCCGAGGGTCGCGGTGACGCCACCGTCAGTGTCGCGCTGGCAACTGATGCGCCGCACCTGCAAGCCGCTGGCGCGGGCCAGGGGCTCGTCATGGGTGGCGATCACGCAGGCGGCGCGGTGCTCGCGGGCCTGGGCCAGCAGCGCCTGCATGACACGCTCGGCGTTAAGCGGGTCAAGGGACGCGGTCGGCTCATCCGCCAGCACCAATTGCGGGGCATGGGCCAAGGCTCGGGCGCAACTGACGCGTTGGCGTTGGCCCACCGATAACGCAGCGGGTTTCTTGGCCAACTGGTCACTGATTTGCAACTGCTCCGCCAGGCGCGCCACGCTGCCATCGTCCTTGAGCCCCAACAGTTGCCGGGACAGGGCAATATTGCCGCGCACATCGAGAAAGCCCAGCAGGCCGCCGGTCTGCAACACATAACCGAGGTGCCGGCTGCGTAACCCGGCCAACATGGATTGCTGATTGGCGCGCCATAAACCACCAATATCCAGTTGGTTGAATTCAAACCGGCCCACCTGATCCGGTGCCAATACCAACGCCAGCAGATCCAGCAAGGTGCTTTTGCCGCAGCCGCTCGGCCCGACAATCGCCAATTGCTCCCCGGCACACAGGTGCAACGCTGGAATCACCAGGCTATAGCGCTGGCTACCGACGCCCCGGCTCTTGTGCACCGCGCTCAGGTTCAGCATCAAGGCAGCGTCGACAATGGCACGCGGTACAACGCATCGCCCGGTTCGGCATCACCGAAACGGACCCAGTTGGCCACATCGTTATGGAAGGTCTCAAAGAGGCGGATTTTCGAATCCAGTTCGTCGATAAAGTCTTCCTGTTCGGCCACGCTCAACGACAGCCACAGGTCCTGGGTCATGTTCAAGGACTTGCTGCGGTACGGCAGGCCCTCCAGGTATTCGCCGAGGATGCCGCCGGCGGCGAGGTTGCCGCCCTTGCGCAAAGCCTGCGGGTCGCGGCTCATGTAGGCCGAGGCACTGGCGATTTCCTGGAAGAAATCCTTGGGTGAGGTCTGGGTCTTGCGGGCCGCATCGACGATCAATTTGAGCGACTGCTGCAAGTCGTTGAGCTGCAATTTGGTGAGCATCACACAGACCTGGAACGCCGGCAGTGCGGGGTTGGTCAGGTCACGGTCGGCGGTCCAGGCACTGACCAGTTGCGGCGCCTGGCTGGCGCCTTTGTGGCCGAGGAAATCCATATGCATGGCATAGCCGACGGCGGCGGATTTGTCCGCCAGGCTCGGCGCACTGCTGAGCAACGGTACCGGCTGCGGGGTGTTGCTGCGCACTTGATGCACCAGATTGGCGAACACCGTACCGATCTCATCGACACGCTCGCCCAGCTTGCGCACATCGCCGCCCGGCACCGCGGTGTACAGATCGCCGATCCGCGGGTTGGCGTCGGCGGTCAGGGTGCGGTACTGGGATTCGGCGCCGCCATGGGTTTTCTTGCCGGCATCGGTGCGCAGGTGCAGGGCATAGATCTTGATCTGCTTGCCCAGCGCAGCCTGGCGCACTTCGGCTTCGTTCATCTGGGTCGCAGCGAACGGGTCGTTCTTGCGCAAGGCGCCGGCATCGGTCACCAGCAGGATCAGGCGTCCGCCGTAGCCCGACCAGTCCATGCCTTCGACCGCCTGCATCACTCCGGCGAACGCGTCTTCGTTGAAGGAGTGGCTGGAAACGGTCGAGGCCTTGACCTGCCGCGCCATGTCGAGAAAACGCTGGGGGTCGCGTCCCTGATCGAGGGTGATCAGGGTCTTGGCCACATATTCCAGGCCCGGGGTTTTCTTCACGCTGCTGCGAAAGCCAACCATGCCAAAGCTGACGCTGTCCAACTCGCCACGCTCGGCGATGCGGGTCTGCAACTCGTGGACCACGTCGCGCACTTGGTCGATGTAGGGCTGCATCGACACGGTGGTGTCCACCACCAGCACCACGGCGGTGCGGAAGGCATCGGCATTCGCACTGAGCACCGGAGTGGCCGGCTTGGCGGCGGCACTACCGGGATCGATGGACGCCACATTGAGCAACTGCACCGGCTGGCCATTCTCGTCGAAGCTCTCTTTGGCATCGAAGATCGGCAACAGGTAGAACTGGTTCTGCGGCACGGCGCTGGCGGCAGGCTCCAGGGCCAGGACCTGCTGATTGTCCTCGGGGTTTTTCTGCGCCTTGAGCAGCAGGTTTTTTGCCGAAGCGGGATCCGCCAGGAGTTTTTCCACCTCGCCAGCCTGGCGCAGGAACATCACCGGCGCACGCCCCGAACGCTCGGTGAACTTGAGTACCAGGCTCTGCTTCCAGTCGCTGACTTGCGCGGCCGGCAACCAGCCGTCGCTGCGCCCGTCGGTGGCGGTGCCAACGCGCAGCCACGGGCCACCGTCGATGTCCTTGCGCTGGTACACATACAGCACGGAAAACGCTGGCAAAGCCTTGCCCGGTGCGCCGCCCGCCTCGCTGGAGAGCTTGGCGCCGGGCTTGCTCAGGACCCGTTGGAACAGGGTTTTCTTGCCAGCCATCAGCAAGGGGCGTTGACCGCCGTCGATATCGGCGGCCAACGGTGTGACGGCTGCAGGCGTAGCGGGCACTGGCGCAGCAGGTGGCGATGCCGGTGCGTCGGCACTCAACCACCAGTAACTGGCGCCACCCATGGCCAGCGCAACAGCCACCGCCAGGCCAGCCAATGCCAGGACCGGGCCACGCCGTTGTTCGGCAACGGCGCGATGCTGGGTGGGCGTCACCACTGGCTGGCGTAGCACTTGCGGCTGCGGCGGGTCGCTGGGAATGTCGATGGAGACTGGAGTCATGCCGGCCAGATCGCGGCTGACCGGTCGAATCAGCGTTGCCTCCAGCACTTCTTGGGGTGCTTCGGCTGGCAGTTGATCCAGCGCCAGCAACAACGCCGTCGCATCCGGGTAGCGCTCTGCCGGATCTTTGGCCAGGAGCTTTTTCAGCACCTGTTGATAACGGCCATGGTGCAGCGGCAATTCCGGCAAGGGCTCGGTCAGGTGCGCCAGGGCCGTGGAGAGTGCATCGGTGCCGTTGTAAGGCAGCTTGCCGACAAGGATTTCATAGAGCACCACACCCAGGGCGTAGAGATCGGCGCGGCCATCGATTTCCTGGCCCCGCGCCTGTTCCGGGCTCATGTAACTGGGTGTCCCTACGGCAAACCCGGCCTGGGTGAACTGGGTCCGGTCATCCAGGGACTTGGCAATCCCAAAGTCCGACAGCACCGCCGTGCCATCGGCGCGAAACAGGATGTTCGCCGGCTTGACGTCGCGGTGCACCAGGCCCTGGGCATGGGCGTAACCCAGCGCCGAGGCGATCTGGCGGATATACACCAGCCCCTGCTCCGGCGTCAGGCCGGCGGCGATGCGCTCCTTGAGCGTGCCGTTGGGCAGGTATTCCATGGCCATGTAATACAGTTCGCCAACATTGCCGATGTCATGGATGGTCACCGTGTGCGGGTGCGACAGCCGCGCCAGGGTCTTGCCCTCACGCAGGAAACGTTCACAGAAGCTCGGGTCGGCGGCCAGCGCAGCGGCCATGACCTTCAACGCCACCTTGCGCTCCAGGGAGCGCTGGGTGGCCAGGTAGACACTGGCCATGGCGCCTTCACCGATTTCGCCGTCGATGTCGTAGCCGGGAATAATCAGGGTCATGGCGACACCTTCACGACGAGGGTGGTGATGTTGTCGGGCGCACCGCGGTTAAGCCCCAGGTGCACCAGACTGCGGGCAATTTCGTCAGGCTCGGCATGGCTCAGTACTTCGTGGATCTCGTGGTCTTCGACGGTCTTGTTCAGGCCATCGCTGCACAGCAGGTAACTGTCGCCGGGGGCGATCAACAGGTCGACCACCGACAGCTCCAATTGCGCCTCCACGCCAATGGCGCGGGTCACGATATTGGCCCGTGGATGCACCCGCGCATCGGCCTCACTGAGCAGGCCGCTGTCCTGCAAATCCTGCACGTAGCTGTGGTCGCGGGAGATGCGTTCCAGCTCGCCATCGCGCAGGCGATACAAGCGGCTGTCACCGGCCCACAGGCACACGCCGCGCAGGCCGCGCGCAGCCAGCACAACCACGGTGCTGCCCATCATGGTCACGCCACGGTTGGCGGTTTCTTCACGTACGGCCGCGTTGACCCGGGTCAGCTCGGTGCGCAGTGCGGCCGTGTATTCGTCCAGGGACCGCCCCACGGGCAGGCTGCGCAGACTGTCGACAATCAAGCTGCTGACATAGTCGCCCGCCGCATGCCCGCCCATGCCATCGGCCACCACCCACAGGCGGTTTTCCGGCAGGTCCAGGCACGCGTCTTCATTGACCTGGCGCACCATGCCCACATGGCTTTTGCTCGCGGATTTGTACGTCGACCCCATCTACATCACACCTTCTTGTCCGAGCAGAAATTGCGCAAAATCACCGGCAGCCGGCAAGCCCTGGCACCGCAGCAAACCTGGGGAAATACGTTGCGAGCCACGGCCCCACCAGAGGCTCGCGCCTTCGCAGGCCTGTTCGGCAAGCGCGGCCATGCGGCCATCGGGCACGGTGGCGGCCACCCGCTGCAGACCGGCGAAGCGACTGTCCAGCGCACGCGGCTCACTCAGCGGCAAACCCAGGCGGTCAAGGCCATCGTTGAACCCTTCGAACGTGGCGCCAGCATCCAAGGTGTGCAGCAACAACTCCTCGGCCTGCTCGAACCAGGTGTCCGGGCCACCCACCAGGGACGCCGGATTGGTGTCGTGATCCAACAACGTCACCACCGCCAGCGGGAAGTACCGGCCAACCCGATCAATGCTTGGCATCACCACACCCGCCGCCGCATCCGGCCCGCACACCCCCGGTGCCAGCACAAATCGCCACAGCGGGCTGACCAGGTACACGTTGAGCCAGTCGCCGCCCAGGCTGTGTTGACTGGCGAGCAAACCGGCGGCCAGCCAACTGTCCCAGGGGCCGATAAAACTCTGGGGCAAGGCGCGGCTGACAAAGTCCCCGCGGCTGGCCAACTTGCCGTAGAACCCCAACGTGGTCATAACCGCTCCGGCAGGCTGAACCCGCTCAGCACGCGGCTCTTGAACGGGTTGAAGGCGCTGTTGGCACGCAACTCATAGGCGATGCTTGCGCCATCGACCCGCAGGCGCAGGTTGAAGCGATCCGGCGAATTGCCGGCAGACAGGTCCGATTGCTCCAGCAGGCGAAACCACGCCCACGGGCCATCCAGGGTCACGCCCGAACGCCCACTGGCGGCTGGCGGCATGATCGAGATCCGCACCCCGCCACTGTTGCCGGGATTCGGCCACTGCATCGCCACCGCCCGGCTCGGGCCGTGGTCGTAGCTCAGTTGCTGGCCGTCGAGGTCGAGCAGGAACTGGGTGATGGTCGCGTCCATCGCCACCGGCTTGAGTTCGAAGCGCACGATGGGCTGGGTGCCGCCAGTGCGGAAAAACGCATCGCGAATGGTCGCCGCGCGCTGGAAGGTTTGCAGCACGCCCGGCGCGATCCCGAGCTTCTGCGCCGCCCCCGGCTGCCAGCGCCAGGTTTGCGCCGAGGTGTCGACATAAGGCTGCAGGTATTTGCGGAAGTAGTTGTCCATCACCCCTCCCACCCCGAAGAACTGGCCGAAGTCGTCCAGGGTGGCATCGCGGGCACTGCCAGGAGACATCGGGTAACGCCCGGCCAGGGACTGGCGATAGACATTGACCACTTCGCTGACCCAGGCCGCGTTCAGTTGATTGCGCACCCCGCCCATCATGCTGTTGGTGGTGGAGTTGACCACCGACTTGACCATGCCCTGTACCAGCGGCGGCTGGCGTTCGGCATTCAGGCTGACCCGCGTGGCGGCGGCAGCGGCCTGGTTCTTGGCTTCGCCGAGCAAGGCATCGCCACTGGCGCCGACCATGGCGCTGACCTGCACATACAACGCATTCATGTCCGCCAGCAGGCCGTCGATGGCGGCCGGCTCGCCTTCGTTCTTGGCGACGATGCTGTTGAGCTCGGCAAAATGCGCGGTCACCGGGTCTTCCGTCAGGGCCGGCGCGCTGGCCGTTGGTTGGGCCTCGCCGAGCAGGCTGCCGAGACGCTCCTTGAGTTTGTCGACACCCCCCTCCACCGGCACGCCCTTGGCAGCCAGTTGACGCTCTTCAGCCTGCAGGTCGGTTTCCTTGGCCACCGCCACCAGCAGCTTCTTCAGCGGCGAACTCGGGCCGGAGATCACTCGCAACACGTCGGCCGCCTGGGCCACGCTGGTGATGGGCACAAAGTCGATATCGGCCAGCAAGGCGTCCCACTGGCGCTGATAATCCTGGAAATACAGGCGCCGCACATCAGCGGCAAGGCTGGCGACATTCTGTTGATCCGCGGGCGCATGACCCAATACCCACTGCTCTTCAGCCAGGGTGCCGGCCTGGTTCAGGCTGGTCAGCAAAAAGCCCTGGCGATAGCCCTTGGCGGTAAACAATCCACTCAACGGCTCACCCAGCGGCTTGCCACTTTTACGGCTGAATACCAGCGCGGCATCGCGGCCAGCCGCTTCGTTGATGCGAAAATCCGTCACGCCTTCAGGCAGCTTCTGGCGCTTGACCCGGTCGTATACGCGCTGGGCCACCGGCAGTTGTTGCAGCTGCCGACGCAAGTCATCGATCAGCCGTGGGTCGAGGCGCGCATTCGGTGGATGGCGGTCGAACAGCGCCTGCAAGTGCCCGGTCAGCGCCTGACGCTGGTCGGCGGGCAGGTCGCGCGGCAGGTTGCGGTCCCAGTCCAGGGCGATCCAGGCCTTGATGAAGTCCGGGTCGTAATGCTCGCTGTCAGCCAGCATCAGGTAGGCCTTCAAGCCTTCATAGAGGAAGTCGGAATTGCCACCGCCGTGCAGTTGCTCTTCGATACGCGTGACCAGGCGTGGCGCAAAGACCGCAATCAACAGCTTGCGGTAGACGCTAGCGGACTCGGCTTCCAGCATGTCGCCCTGGTACAGGCCCAGGCCCTCGGACCAGCTTGGCGAGTCGCCCGCCAGGTTTTTCACCGCATTGAGCAGCGGCAGCACGGCCAACACCTCGCGCTGTGCCGGGCTCAGGGTCTGCACGGCCTGGCCCAATGGCGCGACTTTCTGGTCGACCTGGGCGATATACGCCTGGTTGGCGCGATAACTCACCCACCACAGGGTACTGACCACCAGCACCACCGCCACGGTTGCGGCCAGGACGCCACGGGCCAGCCATTTACGGCGGCGTTCGACCTTCGGGTTGACTCCGACCAATCCGCGCTCGGCAAAGGCCACGGCGCTGAACAGTTTTTCGATGAAGTAACTGCGCCCGGTGCCGCTCTGGCGCGCCAGGTGCTGGCGGTCCAGGTTCATGCTCTGGGCCATGGCGCCGATCAGTCGGTCGATCGGGCTGCCTTCCTGGGTGCCACTGGTGAAATACACCCCGCGCAGCAGTACGCGCTCTTCAAAGGCATTGGGTTTGAACACACCCTCAAGGAAGCTTTGCAGGCAGTCCTTCAACGCACCGAACTGCTGCGGGAAACCGTAGATCAGGTCACGCCGCGCCGGGTCGCGCTCCTGTTGCAGGCGCTCCACCAAGCGTTCGTTGAGGCGCTGTTCCAGGCCGGCGAATTCGCTTTGCAAATGGGCCAACGGGCTGTCGCTGTGCTTGCCGTCGTCCAGGGCAAAGGTCATGCCCCACACCTGGGCGCGGTCTTCCTTGCTCAGGTTGTCGAAAAACTCCATGAAGCCCGGCACCAGGTCGAGCTTGGTCAGCATCAGGTAGATCGGGAAGCGCACGCCCAGTTGGGTGTACAGCTCCTGGATCCGCAGGCGGATCGCCGCAGCATGGGCGCCGCGCTCGGCGTCGCTGCCCAGCAGCAGGTCCGAAAGGCTGATGGCGATAAATGCGCCGTCAATCGGGCGACGTGCGCGCTGCTTTTTCAGCAGGTCGAGAAAGCCCAGCCAGGCGGCTTTATCCACTGTCGAGTTGCTGTCCTGGGTGGTGTAGCGGCCTGCCGTGTCCAGCAGCACGGCTTGATCGGTGAACCACCAATCGCAATTGCGCGTACCGCCTACGCCACGCACCGCGCCGGCGCCCAACTGGGCGGCCAGTGGGAAATGCAGCCCGGAATTGACCAGCGCCGTGGTCTTGCCCGAGCCCGGTGGACCGATGATCACGTACCACGGCAGCTCATAGAGATTGCGCCGCTCGTCGCCGCCCAGCTTGGCCTTTTTCAGCAGCGCCAGGGCTTCGTCCATGCGCTGGCGCAGGGTCGCGAGTTCTTCAGCAGTGGCGACGCTATTGGGATCGGCCGGGGTTTCGGCGGCCAGGCTGCGCATCACTTCGGCGGCCTGGCGGCGGGCCTGGATGATGCGAAACACGCGGTAGGCGATCCACACCACGAATATCAGGATGATCAACGCCCAGCGTCGGCCTTCAGGCACCAGCACGTCGAGCAACGGCCCGACAAACCAGATGATCAGGCCCAGGGCAATCAGGCCCAGCACGGGGATCACCCAGCGAATCATAAAACTGAAAAACGCCTTCACTCGACGCCCTCCGCCAATACGGTGATTTCAACCCGGCGATTGCGGGCACGGCCTTCGGCTGTGGCGTTGGTCGCCACCGGTTCGGTGTCGCTGCGACCTTCGGCACTGAAGCGCTCGCCCTGGCCGGTCTTGGCCGCGAGGATCTCCAGCACCGACTTGGCCCGTGCTTCGGACAAGGCCCAGTTGGACGGGAAACGCAGGGTGGCAATCGGGCGGTTATCGCTGTGCCCGGTCACCCGCACCTGGCCCTTGACCTTGCGGATGGCGTCGGCGATGCGCAGCATCAGCGGCTGGTAGTCATCGACAATGCTGGAGCTGGCCGAGGCGAACAGCTCATCGCCACGGATCGTCACCACGGAACGGTCGACGGCATCTTCCACCGCCACCCGGCCCGCCTTGATGTCTTCGACCAGAAAGCCAGCCAGGCGCGGGCGTTCGATGATCTTTGGCTGCGCCACCGGACGGTCGATGGCCTGCACCGGAATTTCGCCCAGGGCATGGATATTCTTGAAGACCGGCTCGGCATCCGACGCCAGTTTCAGGCGCAGGCCAAACAGCAAGGCCAGCAACAAGGCCAGGCCGATGGCGACCGCAATCCATGGCGGCATGAATTGCGCCAGGCGATCACGGGCCACGGTGACGCCGCGCCAATGGGGCGACAGCTCACGCTCATGTTCGCCACGGGCGCTGCGAATCGCCGCTGCGGTGCGTTCGCGCAATGCTTCCAACTGGCTACGCCCGTCGTTCATGACGCGGTAGCGGCCTTCAAAACCCAGGCACATACATAGGTACAACAGTTCCAACAGATACAGGCGCTCGCGCGGGCTTTGCAGGCAGTGATCCAGCAGTTGGAAGACCTTTTCGCCGCCCCAGGCTTCGTTGTGCACGGTGATCAACAGGCTCTGCTTGCCCCAGTCACTGGCACTGCCCCAGGGCGTGCTCAGCACCGCTTCATCAAGGGCGGTACACAGCGCGTAACGGGCCAGCAGCACCTCGTTGCGGGCCACTCCGGCCGCCTCGGCGCGCTCTTCGAACTGGCGCAGGTAGGCCAGCAATTGCGCGCGCAGGCTCGACGGCGCGGGATGGGCGATGGTGTTACGCAGGCGTGTCAGCAGCGCCAGCAGTGGGCCGGCGGCACTTTCCAGAGGGTTGAGGCCCTGGCTCTTGCCGGTGAGGATCGGCGCCGCCGGCATCGACAGAGGCGCCGGCTCTGCACGCGCAGGCTCCGGCGCACGGCCACCCGGGCGCGGCATGAACTGGGTGCGGTCGTCATCATTGGGATGCATCGCGGATTATCCTCGGATCGCCCAGAAGGCCAGGTTCAAGCCCGGGAATTGCCCGGCGATGTGGAAGGCAAAACCGCCGGAGTGGATCAGTTGCTGCCAGTGCTCGCTGCCGCGATCCAGTTCGTAGTAGGTGGAGCCTGCGTGGTACGGGATCTGCCGTGGCGCCACCGGCAGCGGCAGCAGGCCGATGCCTGGCAGTTGCAGGTTGACCAGGTCACGGATGTGTTCCACCGAACCAACCTTGCTCTGCTGGCCGAAGCGCGCGCGCAGGGTTTCGCCCGGTACATCGGCACGTACCACGAGGATGAAACTGGCGCTGTCGATCAGGGTTTTATCCGCCAGCATCGCCACGTGCACGCCGTAGGCTTTCTCGACAATCGGGATCGGTGTGGCCTTGCTGTCGATCAGCATCGACAGCGCTTCGCGCAAGGCCTGCATCACCGGAGCGAAGCTCAGCGCCAGGTCGTCATGCTGGTAACGCGGGTACTCCTGCGGGCGGCGGCCAGAGGTGGAAAAGGTCGAGAATTCGCCAGCCAGGCTCACCAGTTCACTGAAGAAACGCTCCGGGTGCAGCGGGCTCAACTGGCTCAGATGCTGGATCAGCGGCTGGGCGCGGTTGACCAGTTGCAGCAGCATGAAATCGGCAATCTCCGAAGCACCACCGGCACCCGAAGCCACCACGCGTCCGGCCAGGGCTTCACCCCGCTGGTGCAACAGGCCCAGCAATTCGCTGCGAAACGCCGTCAGCGGCTTGCTCGCGGCCACGTCCAGTACCGGCGGGATGTAACTGTCATCCAACACCAGGGCACGGTCGGCGCGTTTTTCCTTGATGCGGACCAGGCCGATGGCGGCGTAGTCACTGATGCCATCGGCGGCGGTCAGCAAGCGCAAGGCGCGCGAGCCAACGGCCACCGGGGCGCGATTTTCGAAAGGTGCGTTGTCATCGCGCACCTCGCGCACCTGGCTCAGGTAACGCGCGGCGCCCAGGGCCTCGCCTTCATCTACGGTGTCGCGGGCACCAGCGCGCTTGAGGGGCAAGGCCAGGTACACCAGGCCATCACGCAGGTTGTCATCGATATTCAGCGGGCTTGGTGCCAGGTCGTCCTGGGGAATGTTGAACGGCGTGCCATCGGGCAACAGGCCCCGCGCCGAGACAATGGCCAGCTTGCCCTGGGCCAGCAGGCCCTGGTCGATCAGCAACTCGGAAAACCCCCAGGCACCGGCCGACAGTGGGCGACTGCGGGCATCGATCAGGTTTTCCAGGTAACGGTCATGCTGCTGGAAGTGCTGCGTTCCGATGAACATGCCTTCCGACCAGACCACGCGATTGTTCCAGGACATGGGGGCTCCGATTGCTTCTTATTGGGCAGGGCTGGATGGGGCAACACTGAGGTGCGCACGTACGGCGCGCACATCAAGGCTGATCTGGTATTCGCTGGCCTGGCGTGGCGGCACGCTGAGGACCGTGCGCCATTGCGCGCGGTCCAATTCGCGATAGCCCACCAGCAGGCCGATCTGCCGGGTGGCCGGGTCGAGATCGCGCTGGATGCTCACTTGCTGGCCGGGCTGGATCACTACTTCATCCTGGTCCAGCAGGTCCAGGCCGAGGGTCGGCTGGGCGCGATCCGCCAGGGCGAAGTAATCGGCACGGCTGAAGGTCGCGGCATTTTTCAGCTCGAAAATCCGCACCCGCACCGGTGCTGGCTGGCCCGTGGTGCCAGGGTTGAGGCCGCTGATGGCATGGAAGTGCAACTCGACGCGGGTAGAGTCGATGGGTGTCTCTGGCGCCTGGGGTGGCGCGGCATCCTTGGCACAAGCCGTCAGCAGCAACAGGCTGGCGGTAGCGAGTAAAAACCTGGAAATCATCCTGCGTCCTCAATGACGTATGTGGCTGTCCGTTGTTCCAGTTTCAGCGCCGCTGTCGTGCGCTGTGTGCTTCATAGGCCCGGCTGAACTCACGGCCGAACAGGTCCTGGAAATCCTCCTGGGCCTCGCGGGAAATACTTTTGTAGAGCTCGGTGAACTGTTGCCAGTACTGGGCCTGGCGCGAACCGTTGAACAGGCTCGACAACCCGCCGGGCTTGCCCATGCGCTCTTCCAACTGCGCAGGTTCAAAACGCGTCAGCAGGTGTTTGATAGCCGCCTCGACGCCGGCCATCACCGCCAGTTGATGGGCACGCAGATCGTCGAAACTGTCGCGCACAGCCAGATCCGGCGCCATAAACGCCTGGTTGCCGTGGCGAAGCAGCAGCAGTAACGCTTCGTCGGCATTGGGGGCGAATTTCAACGGATTGTTTTCCACCGGCTGGATCGTCGTCTGCTGCATGCGGAACTCGCCCTTGAGGCTGCTGCGTGCACGCAATACGTCGATCAAGCCTTCAACCATCAGCCGGTAGCTGCGGCCGATGCTTTCCATCTGTGCCTCGGCCTGGGCCTTGTCCAGGCGCAGTTGATCCAGGCCGGCACCGCGCAGGAAGGCTTGCAACAAATCAGGTTGGGCGGCATCTGCCACGGCGAGCGGCGGCTCAACCACAGGCAGTGCACTGGGTGGCTCAGGCACGACAACAGGTGTCGGCGGGCTGATCACCGGCGCCGGCGCTTCACCAAGCAGGTCCCAGTCTTCTGGAATCACCGGGCCCGACATCACCGGTGCGGGCGGCTCGGCCACGGGTGTCGGCGGGCGAAAGTCGTGCTGTTCGGCCGGCACATGATCGGGCTGGGTCGGCGGTGGAACAGCGGTTGGGGTGAGAAAGTCGAACAGGTCCGGCAGGGTGTCCATCGCCGACGCGCCCTGGAACTGCGGCGCGATTACCGGAGTGGGCAGTGGCGCATTCACGACGGCACCCTGGCGCCCCATCAGGGCTTCGAAACTGTTGGAGTCCCCGCCGGCAAACGGAGAGCTGTCTGTCACTTTCACGCCAGAGTCGATACGGGCCTGGATCTCGTAATCACCAATACGGATCAACTCGCCATCCTGTAGTGGCTCACTGTTTCCCCGGCGCAGGCGAATGCCGGCGTTAACCAATTCCACACCATTAGTGCTGTTATCGGTTAGATAGTAACGGCCATCCTTGTATTGAATTACGCAATGTTGCGCGGAGACCAAACGTTCTGGATCAGGCAATATCCAGTCATTTTCGTTAGAGCGGCCAATTGCCATCACTCCACTATCCATGGACTTTTCCGGACATTGACCTGGGGTGATCTTGTGATAACTAGTGATAGTCAAACACAGCGACATCTTGCCTCCTTGCTGAACCTCGCGCACGGCCGACCCAAGGGAAAACCCTTCCCAAGCGTCACCCGCAAAATCCTTTAAACAACCTTGAAAAGCCACTTTTACCAGCATGATCGCTGATCTTAACCGGCTCTTGTGACAAAAATCTTCCAGCGGTGCCTGCTTTGACTCATGGGTCGCACAGGTTGTTAAGCACCGCACATCTGTCACACGGGACGAATAGCTTACCTTGACAACGCCTAACTACTACACCAAAAATGCACAACTTCTTGAAGATAGGTAGTGGCACATTGAAATCAATGCGCCAGCTGAACCAAGAAAACATGCCGATGAAATGCGCAACTAGCTGCGCAACTAACGCATGAACCGCCCGAGACTAAAGGGCCGATATGGAGATCGAATTTAGTGGATGTGCCGTTGCTGCTCACCGCTGTTTCCGCGACTTCGCCGTGTGGCGAAGACTTGGAATATGACGCGGATTTCCTGCACTTGGAACGTGCTGCCCAGGGTCAACCCGAGCGCAGCATGGGCGACGCTATTTTGCCCGCCGAACCGCCCGAGTGGCGCAGCATCCAGCAACAAAGCCTGGACCTGCTGCAACGCAGCAAAGACCTGCGCATCAGCCATTTCCTGCTGCAAAGTTCCCTCGCCCTGCAAGGCGTTGGTGGGTTGGCCAGTGCCCTGACCCTGATCAGCGAACTGCTCCAGCAATACTGGGCCGACCTGCATCCGCGCCTGGATGCCGATGATGACAACGACCCCACCGTACGCATCAACGCCCTCACCGGATTGACCTGCGACACGAACATCCGCCTGCTGCGCGAAAGCGTCCTCGCACGCTCGCGCGCCTTCGGCCCCGTGAGCCTGCGTGGCGCCCTGAATGCCAGCGGCCTGCAAAGCTTTCCCGGGGAAAACCTCGGTACTGAACAACTGGCCGCAGCCTTCCTCGACAGCGATCCAGAACAGCTGCAAGCCACCCACGCCGCCCTCGTCGAGGCCCGTGCGGCCTGTGAAACCATTGAGCAATACGTCAGCGAGCAAGTCGGTTCCGCCCAGGGCGTGGACCTCGGCGCGCTGAAGCATCCGCTCAAGCAGGCCCTGCAGATTTTCAGCCAGTTCGCTGCGCAGAGCGGCGACAGCCGTGAACCCGAGGTTGTCAGTGACGACAGCCACGCCTCGGTCGAACACGCTGGCGCCCCTGCCGTACCCCGCAACACGGGCGAGATCGCCAGCCGCGAAGAAGTGCTGCGCGACCTCGACCGAATCCTTGCGTACTACACCCGGCACGAGCCTTCGAGCCCGCTGCCGGTGCTGTTGAGCCGGGCAAAAAACCTGGTGCACGCCGATTTTGCAGCCATCGTGCGCAATCTGATTCCCGATGGCATGTCCCAATTTGAAAACCTGCGCGGCCCGGACGGCGAGTAAGTCGCCAGGCTTTGCAGTAACAACACCGTCGCTCAAGCGACCAGGAGCAGCAACGTGGCGAAGCAAAGTTCTCAGAAATTCATCGCGCGCAACCGCGCGCCTCGGGTGCAGATCGAGTACGACGTCGAGCTTTACGGCGCCGAGAAAAAGGTCCAGCTGCCCTTCGTGATGGGTGTGATGGCCGACCTCGCCGGCAAACCTGCCGAGCCTCTGGCGCCGGTGGCTGATCGCAAGTTCCTTGAAGTGGACGTCGACAACTTCGACTCACGCCTCAAGGCCATGCAGCCGCGCGTGGCCTTCCACGTACCCAACGAGCTGACAGGCGAAGGCAACCTGAGCCTGGATATCACCTTCGAAAGCATGGACGACTTCAGCCCGGCAGCCGTGGCACGCAAGGTCGACTCGCTGAACCAGTTGCTCGAAGCCCGCACCCAGCTGGCGAACCTGCTGACCTACATGGACGGCAAGACCGGCGCTGAAGAAATCATCATGAAGGCAATCAAGGACCCGGCATTGCTGCAGGCCCTTGCGAGCGCGCCGAAACCTGCTGGGGACCAGTAATCATGACCGACAATACCGCCCGCGAAGGCGCTCAGAACCTGGGTGCCACCCAAGAAGCCAGCGAGTTTGCAAACCTGCTGCTGCAAGAATTCAAGCCCAAGACCGAGCGTGCCCGCGAAGCCGTCGAGACCGCCGTGCGCACCCTGGCCGAGCAGGCCCTGGCGCAGACGGACCTGGTGTCCAACGACGCGATCAAGTCGATCGAATCGATCATCGCCGCCATCGACGCCAAGCTCACCGCCCAGGTCAACCAGGTCATCCACCACCCGGATTTCCAGCAGTTGGAAAGCGCCTGGCGCGGCCTGCACTACCTGGTCAACAACACCGAGAGCGATGAGCAGCTGAAGATTCGCGTGCTCAATATCTCGAAAAATGACCTGCACAAGACCTTGAAAAAATTCAAGGGCACCGCGTGGGACCAAAGCCCGATCTTCAAGAAGATGTACGAGGAAGAGTACGGCCAGTTCGGTGGTGAACCTTACGGTTGCCTGGTGGGCGATTACTACTTCGACCAGTCGCCTCCGGATGTGGAGCTGCTGGGCGAGCTGTCGAAGGTCTGCGCCGCCATGCACTCGCCATTCATTGCCGCCGCTTCGCCGACCGTGATGGGCATGGGCTCATGGCAGGAACTGTCGAACCCGCGCGACCTGACCAAGATCTTCACCACCCCGGAATACGCCGGCTGGCGCTCGCTGCGTGAGTCGGAAGACTCGCGCTACATCGGCCTGACCATGCCGCGCTTCCTGGCGCGTCTGCCGTATGGCGCCAAGACCGACCCGGTGGAAGCCTTCGCCTTCGAAGAAAACACCGACGGCGCCGACAGCTCCAAGTACACCTGGGCCAACGCTGCGTACGCGATGGCGGTGAACATCAACCGTTCGTTCAAACACTTCGGCTGGTGCTCGCGCATTCGTGGCGTGGAGTCTGGCGGCGAGGTGGAAAACCTGCCAGCCCATACGTTCCCGACCGATGACGGTGGCGTGGACATGAAGTGCCCGACCGAAATCGCCATCAGCGACCGCCGTGAAGCGGAGCTGGCGAAGAACGGTTTCATGCCGCTGCTGCACAAGAAAAACACCGACTTCGCCGCGTTCATCGGCGCCCAGTCGTTGCAGAAACCGGCCGAATACGACGACCCGGACGCCACCGCCAACGCCAACCTGGCCGCGCGCCTGCCGTACCTGTTCGCCACCTGCCGTTTCGCCCACTACTTGAAGTGCATCGTGCGCGACAAGATCGGTTCCTTCAAAGAGAAGGACGAGATGCAGCGCTGGTTGCAGGACTGGATCCTCAACTACGTCGACGGGGATCCTGCGCACTCCACCGAAACCACCAAGGCCCAGCACCCATTGGCTGCCGCCGAGGTGATCGTGGAGGACGTCGAAGGCAACCCGGGGTACTACAACTCCAAGTTCTACCTGCGTCCGCACTACCAGCTCGAAGGGCTGACCGTGTCGTTGCGCCTGGTATCGAAACTGCCTTCGGCAAAAAGCGCCTAAAAATCAGGACTGGCTCGCTCCCTGTAGGAGCGAGCTTGCTCGCGAAAAACTTGAAGACGCCGCGTTCATTCAGGATGCCCGCGTCATCGTTGTCGGCCTTCGCGAGCAAGCTCGCTCCTACAGAGGTCGGCGACGTTAACAAATACTGTGGTAGAGACCACACAGGGAGAAAACATGGCTGTTGATATTTTCATCAAGATCGGCGACATCAAGGGCGAGTCCATGGACAAGGCCCACAAGGACGAAATCGACGTGCTGAACTGGAGCTGGGGCATGGCCCAGTCCGGCAACATGCACGTTGGCAGTGGCGGCGGCGCGGGCAAGGTGAGCATCCAGGACCTGTCGCTGACCAAGTACGTCGACAAGGCTTCGCCCAACCTGATGATGCATTGCGCCAGCGGCAAGCACATCGACAAGGTCAAGCTGACCGTGCGCAAGGCCGGCGGCGAGAGCCAGGTCGAGTACATGATCATCAACCTTGAAGAAGTGCTGATCACGTCCCTGAGCACCGGCGGTTCGGGCAGCGATGATCGCCTGACCGAAAACGTCACCCTGAACTTTGCCCAGGTGATGGTCGACTACCAGCCGCAGAAAGCCGACGGCACCAAGGACGGCGGCCCGATCAAGTTCGGCTGGAATATCCGTTCCAACACCAAGCGTTGATACGAAGACCCCTGGCGCCACGCGCCGGGGTTTTTTGGTGCTTGCTCGTATTCGACCTTTCCTCCTTCGGTATTTGAGTCATGGCCAAACCTTCGTTTATTAATTTGTGGAAGGCGTATTCCGATCTTTTGGTTACGCACCCAAACGCAAAACCCTGTGATGGCCCTTGGGACAATCAATGCGCCATCCGCATGAGTATTACCCTCAACGCAGAACTGACTATCAAGGTCAACAAATCCACCTATACCGAGCCCAAATGTTCCCATGGGCATGCGCGAGGTGCTGAGTCCCTGGCAAATTGGTTGTGGAAGCATCACTTGGGGCGCCCAACTATTCTTGGAGGCAGCTCAGAAGAGCGCCGCAAGTTGATGGATAAAAAAGGCCTGGTTTTCTTCAAGGATTGTTTCCAACAACTGGGAGAGTCTCCCGATAGCCGTACCGGTGACCATATCGATCTTTGGAACCGTGGCATTACCGCTAGCCGGTATGACGATCCCGCCTACCGATCAAGAGCCATCTGGTTCTGGGAGCTCGTATGATCAGAGTCCATCATTTCGCGTTTATTGGCTGCTTGTTATCAAGCCTTTCTGCGTGTGCCGAGCCTCAAGATCAAATAGCGACGCCATCCGTTGCCGCGGCCCAGATCGTCTCAATAAATGGGCAACTACTGACCCTGGAAAACGACCAACAGCGCTGCGTATTACGCAAACCAGACCAAAACATATTGCCACTCGACATGCCGTGGCCCTGCCAATTTACGGTTGACCAACAAGGCAAATCGCATGTCGAGACCTTCGGTAAGGTTCCCATTGTGATCGTTATTCATACGGCGGCAGACCCTGAGAACAGTGACAGGTGTCGCTCTGAGTACCGCGCCATACGCCAGATCAATGGCCAACTCGAACCCTCAATAATCGCTCGTGGCGGTAGTTGCATGGTTGGCACAGGTGATCAGAAAAATTATACGGGCCTATTCATTTGGTAACCGAAATCGCCACCCGCGACCGCCTGCAACCGTCCCTTTTGGACCGGTTGACCGACGACGAGCCGAGCATCCTGCGCCACACTCGGCGGGCCAAGGCGCGCGTGGCCCAGGGCGAGATGAATCACAGCACCTTGAGGTTCGAGATCGAGGGCGACCTGTGGATGCCGCCACGGCTGGAATATCCGTTCCAACACCCAGCATTGATACGAAGCCCCATGGCGCCGCGCGCCGGTTTTTTTGGTGCTTGCTCGAATTTCGACCTTCTCCTTTTCGGTATCTGAGTCATGGCCAAACCTTCGTTTATCAATTTGTGGAACAGCTATCCGCGCTACACCCATACCGACCCCGCCTGCAGCGGTCCCTGGGCGAACCAGTGCGCCATTCGCGTGAGCATTGCGCTGTGTGGCGAACGCACGCTACCAGTCAACTCGTCGACCTATAACCTCGGCCCACTCTGTGCGCATGGACACGCCCGGGGTGCAGAGTCGCTGGCACACTGGCTGTCGAAAAAGCGCCAGCTCAGCCCACCAAAAACCTATACCAACAGCGTGGCCGACCGCGCCACGTTGCGGGGCAAGACCGGCATCATCTTCTTCAAGGACTGCTACCAGACCAATACTGATCGGGCTGGCCAGCCCACTGGCGACCATATCGACCTGTGGAACCGTGGCCTGACCAAGAGCGGTGACCTGTCCTCAAGTGCCAAGGAAATCTGGTTCTGGGAGCTTTTGTAATGCGTAGGCCTTTTGTTTTTGCGGCCCTGGCCGCGAGCCTTGTAAGCCTGAGTGCGTGCGCGGCGGAAGACGTACCAACACCAACCGCTGCCACACAAGCGATGTTTGTCGACCAGCCCCTGAGCCTGGTAGATGATCAAGGTCGCTGCACGCTGGTCAAGCCCGACCAGACTCGCATGCAGTTAGACATGGAGTGGCCTTGCAGCTTCAGCCTGGATGCACAGCAGAAGCTACGCGTAGAGACGTTCAACAACACCCCGATTTTTGCAGTTTGGCGTAGCGAGCATATGCCCGCGCCCAGCCATGACTGCCTCAGCAAGATGCAAGCTGTTCGCCAGTATCAAGGGATTTTTGAGGCGGGGGCAGTTAGCACCTTTGCGGCCTGCGGCTCGGGTGGCGACCAAAAAATGTATGTAGCGCCCTTCACGTGGTAACCGAAATCGCCACCCGCGACCGTCTGCAACCGTCCCTGCTGGACCGGTTGACCGACGACGAGCCGAGCAATCCCAAGGAAAGTGCGGACAAGCGCGTGCTGTCCCTGACCCAGCTCAAAGCCTCGGTGCTGCGGGACCTGGCGTGGCTGCTCAATACCACGTCGCTGCTCAATGCCGATGCCACGCTGCACACCCCGGCCGGTACATCCGTGGTCAATTACGGCCTGCCGGCGCTGGCGGGCAACAGTGCGTCGAGCGTCGATATCAATGCCCTGGAGGCCTCGATCTACCAGGCAATTGCCACCTTTGAGCCGCGCATCCTGCGCCACACCCTGCGGGTCAAGGCGCGTGTGGCCCATGGCGAGATGAACCACAACGCCTTGTGTTTCGAGATCGAAGGCGACCTGTGGGCCCAGCCCGTGCCCTTGCGCCTGCTGCTGCAGACCGACCTGGACCTGGAGTCCGGCCACGTACGCGTGGTCAACGCCGACCAGCGGAGGCGCCCATGAACCCGCGCCTGCTGGAGCTGTATAACCAGGAGCTGCACCACGTGCGCGAGAGCGCCGCGGAGTTCGCCAAGGAATACCCGAAGATCGCCAGTCGGCTGACCCTGTCCGGCATGGACTGCGCCGACCCGTACGTCGAGCGCCTGCTCGAAGGCTTCGCGTATCTCACCGCCCGGGTGCAACTCAAACTCGATGCCGAGTACCCGACCTTCACCCATAACCTGCTGGAAATCGCCTACCCGCACTACCTGGCGCCGACCCCGTCGATGACCGTGGTGCAGTTGCAGGCCGATCCCGATGAAGGTTCGCTGGCCAGCGGTTTTCCACTGCCCCGCGACACCGTGCTGCGCGCAGCCCTTGGCCGCGAAACCCAGACCTGCTGCGAGTACCGCACCGCCCACCCGGTGATGCTGTGGCCGTTGCAGGTCAGCCAGGCCGATTACTTCGGCAACCCGTCCGCCGTACTCGGGCGCCTGGCCGCCAGAGAGCCCAAGGCCAAGGCCGGGCTGCGCCTGACCCTGCGCACCGGCGCCGAGCTGCCCTTCAACAGCCTGGCCCTGGACAATCTGCCGCTGTACCTGAGCGGCGCCGATGAGCAGCCGTTCCGCCTCTACGAGCAATTGCTGGGCAATGTCTGCGCGGTGTTTGCGCGCCAGCCCGGCAGTGACTGGGTGGAACGCCTGCCGCAGGACGCGTTGCGCTCGCGCGGGTTCGACGACGCCGATGCGGCGATGCCGGTGGTATCGCGAGCCTTCCAGGGTTACCGCCTGCTGCAGGAATACTTCGCCCTGCCCCATCGTTACCTGTTCGTCGAGTTCACCGAACTGAGCCGCGCCGTACAACGCTGCGATGGCCAGGAGCTGGAGCTGATCGTACTGTTCGACCGCCACGATCCGAGCCTGGAAGGCAGTGTTGGCGCAACGCAGTTCGTGCCCTTCTGCACCCCGGCGATCAACCTGTTCCCCAAGCGGGTAGACCGCATTCACTTGTCCGAACGGGTCAACGAACACCATGTGATTGCCGACCGCACCCGGCCCATGGATTTTGAAATTCACTCCCTGAGCGGCATCACCGGCCACGGCACCGGGCCGGAGCAACCCTTCTTGCCGTTCTACGCCGTGCGTGATCCGTCGCGCTACGGCCGCGACCAGACTTACTACAGCGTGCGCCGCGAGCCGCGCGTGCTGTCCAGCGACCAGCGGCGCAATGGTCCGCGCTCCACTTACGTGGGCAGCGAGACCTTTGTCAGCCTGGTGGACAGCCAGCAGGCGCCCTACCGCCACGACCTGCGTCAATTGGGCGTGACCGCGCTGTGCACCAACCGCGACCTGCCGTTGTTCATGAGCGTGGGCAACGGCAAGACCGACTTCACCCTGGCCGACAGTGCCCCGGTAATGGCGGTGCGCTGCGTGGCCGGCCCCAGCCGGCCGCGCGCCAGCCACGCCCACGATGCCAAGGCCTGGCGCCTGATCAGCCAGTTGTCGCTCAACTACCTGTCCCTGAGCGAGGGCCAAGGTGCCGCGGCGTTGCGTGAGCTGCTGCGCCTGTATGGCGACAGCAACGACGCGGCCCTGCAATTGCAGATCGAAGGCCTGCGCGAGGTCACTAGCAAAGCGGTGACCCGGCGCCTGCCGATGCCCGGCCCGATCGTGTTTGGCCGGGGCCTGGAAATCACCCTGGAATTTGATGAAAACGCGTTCCGCGGCACCGGCGTGTTCCTGCTCGGCGCAGTGCTGGAACGCTTCCTGGCGCGTTACGTGTCGATCAACAGTTTTACCGAGACGGTGATCCGTACCACCGAACGCGGCGAGATCATGCGATGGAAAGCCAAGCCCGGACGGCGTCCGACCCTGTGAGTACCCTGGATGCGATGCATCAGGAGCCCTGGGAATATGACTTCTTCCAGGCCCTGCGCCGTATCGAGTGCGAATCGGCCCACCTGCCGCGCCTGGGGCATTCCCTGCGCCTGGCCGATGATCCGCTGCGCCTCGGGCAACGGGCTGACTGCACCTTCGCGCCGGCCACCCTGGCGTCGGTGGATCCCGGCGGCGACGGCACACCTGCGCGCCTGGAGCAGTTCTTTTTCGGCCTCGGCGGCCCCAACGGCCCGCTGCCGCTGCACATCACCGAGTACGTGCGCGAACGCCAGCGCAACAGCGCCGACAGCACCAGCAAACGTTTCCTGGATGTGTTCCACCATCGCCTGCTGACTCTGTTCTATCGGGCCTGGGCCGAGGCGCGGCCGACCGTCAGCCATGATCGGCCCGACGATGACTACTGGTCCGCCCGCCTCGCGGCGCTCAGTGGCCGCGGCATGCCCAGCCTGCTCGGCCAGGGCCTGATCCCCGACACGGCAAAGCTGCACTACAGCGGCCACCTCTCGGCGCAAACCCGCTACCCGGACGGCTTGAAGGCGATTCTCGGCGAGTATTTCGGCCTGCCGGTCGAAATTGAAGAGTACGTCGGCCAATGGCTGGAGCTGCCCGAGCGCAGCCGGGTCAGCGTCAGTGCCAATCAGCTGGGCGTGGACTTCTGCCTGGGCAGCCATGTGTGGGATCGCCAGCACAAATTCCGCATCCGTCTCGGGCCCCTGACGCTCGACGACTACATGGGCATGCTGCCCGGCAGCCAGCCGTTCAATGAGCTGGTGGCCTGGGTCGCCGAATACCTGGGCCATGAACTGGACTGGGACCTGAACCTGATTCTCCAACAACCGCAAGTGCCACCGTTGCAGCTCAACGGGCAGTTTCGGTTGGGTTTCAACACCTGGCTCGGCCAACCCGGGCAGGACGCCAACGACCTAATCCTGGCCCGGCATTACGCCGATCAGGCCACCACCTCAAGGAATCCAGAGCATGGGTGAAATCAGTCGCGCCGCGCTGTTCGGCAAACTCAACAGCGTGGCCTACAAGGCCATCGAAGCCGCCACGGTGTTCTGCAAATTGCGCGGTAACCCCTACGTGGAGCTGGCCCATTGGTTCCACCAGTTGCTGCAACTGCAGGATTCGGACCTGCATCGCATCATCCGCCAGTTCAACGTCGAGCCGGCGCGCCTGGCCCGTGACCTTACCGAAGCCCTGGACCGCCTGCCCCGTGGCTCAACGTCGATCACCGACCTGTCCTCCCATGTGGAAGAAGCCGTGGAACGCGGCTGGGTGTACGGCAGCCTGATGTTTGGCGAAAGCCAGGTGCGCACCGGCTACCTGGTGCTGGGAATCCTGAAGACGCCAAGCCTGCGGCATGCGCTGCTGGGCTTGTCTGCGGAATTCGACAAGATCAAGGCCGAGGCCCTGAGCGAACGCTTTGATGAATATGTCGGTGATTCGCCGGAAAACGCCCTGAGCGCCAGTGATGGTTTCAACGCCGGCAGTGTGCCGGGCGAGGCCAGTGGTGCCATGGCGCCGAGTGCCATGGGCAAACAGGAAGCCCTCAAGCGTTTTACCGTGGACCTGACCGAACAGGCACGCAGCGGCAAGCTCGACCCGATCGTGGGGCGTGACGAAGAGATCCGCCAACTGGTGGACATCCTGATGCGTCGGCGCCAGAACAACCCAATCCTCACCGGTGAAGCCGGGGTGGGCAAGACCGCCGTGGTCGAAGGTTTTGCCCTGCGCATCGTCGCCGGCGACGTGCCGCCGGCGTTGAAAGACGTGGAGCTGCGCAGCCTCGATGTGGGCCTGCTGCAAGCCGGCGCCAGCATGAAAGGCGAATTCGAACAGCGCCTGCGCCAAGTCATCGAAGACGTCCAGGCCTCGCCAAAACCGATCATCTTGTTTATCGACGAGGCCCACACCCTGGTCGGTGCCGGTGGCGCCGCCGGCACCGGTGATGCGGCCAACCTGCTCAAGCCGGCCCTGGCCCGTGGCACCTTGCGCACCGTGGCTGCCACGACCTGGGCCGAGTACAAGAAGCACATCGAGAAAGACCCGGCGCTGACCCGGCGCTTCCAGGTGGTGCAAGTGGCCGAGCCGTCGGAAGACAAGGCGTTGCTGATGATGCGTGGCGTGGCCTCGACCATGGAAAAGCACCACCAGGTGCAGATCCTCGATGAAGCCCTGGAAGCTTCGGTGAAGCTGTCCCACCGCTATATTCCGGCACGCCAGTTGCCAGATAAATCCGTGAGCCTGCTGGACACCGCCTGCGCCCGCGTCGCCATCAGCCTGCACGCGGTGCCGGCCGAGGTGGACGACAGCCGTCGCCGCATCGAAGCCCTGGAAACCGAACTGCAAATCATCGCCCGCGAGCATGCCATCGGCATCGCCATTGGCACACGCCAGAGCAACAGCGAAGCCTTGCTGACTGCCGAGCGCGAGCGCCTGGCAACCCTGGAAAACCGCTGGGCCGAAGAGAAAGCCCTGGTCGACGAGTTGCTCGCCACCCGCGCGACCCTGCGCGAGAAAGCGGGCGTTGTCGACAGCGGCAACGACCAATTGCGTGCGCAACTGGTGGACCTGCAACAGCGCCTCAGCGCCCTGCAAGGTGAAACCCCGCTGATCTTGCCGACCGTGGATTACCAGGCCGTGGCCTCGGTGGTCGCCGACTGGACCGGCATTCCGGTGGGCCGCATGGCGCGCAATGAGCTGGAGACGGTGCTCAACCTCGACCAGCACCTGAAAAAACGCATCATCGGCCAGGACCACGCCTTGCAGATGATCGCCAAGCGCATCCAGACCTCCCGCGCCGGCCTCGACAACCCGAGCAAGCCGATTGGCGTGTTCATGCTGGCCGGCACCTCGGGCGTGGGCAAGACCGAAACCGCCCTGGCCCTAGCCGAAGCCATGTACGGCGGCGAGCAGAACGTGATCACCATCAATATGAGTGAGTTCCAGGAAGCCCACACCGTGTCGACGCTCAAGGGCGCGCCACCGGGTTATATCGGCTATGGCGAAGGCGGCGTGCTGACCGAAGCCGTGCGGCGCAAACCCTACAGCGTGGTGCTGCTGGACGAGGTGGAAAAAGCCCACCCGGACGTGCATGAGATCTTCTTCCAGGTCTTCGACAAGGGCGTGATGGAGGACGGCGAAGGCCGGGTGATCGACTTCAAGAACACCTTGATCCTGCTGACCACCAACGCCGGCACCGAGCTGATTTCCCACGTCTGCAAAGACCCGGCAAACGTGCCCGACCCGGAGGAAATCGCCAAGGCCCTGCGCCAGCCGCTGCTGGAGATTTTCCCGCCGGCCCTGCTCGGGCGCCTGGTGACGATTCCGTATTACCCGCTCAGCGACGTGATGCTCAAGGCGATCACCCGCCTGCAACTGGACCGCATCAAGAAGCGCGTGGAAAACACCCACAAAGTCGCGTTCGACTACGACGACGCGGTGATCGACCTGATCGTCTCACGCTGCACCGAAACCGAAAGCGGCGGGCGGATGATCGACACCATCCTGACCAACAGCCTGCTGCCGGACATGAGCCGCGAGTTCCTCACGCGCATGCTTGAAGGCAAGGCGCTGGCGGGGGTGCGGATCAGCAGCCGGGACAACGAATTGCACTACGACTTCAGCGACGCCGATTGACCTGACGCAATGCAATCCAAATGTGGGAGCGGGCTTGCTCGCGAAAACGGTGTGTCAGTTGATGCATCCGGTGACTGATTCACCGCATTCGCGAGCAAGCCCGCTCCCACATTTCTGAGTCGGTTTCTTCAGTCATTACGGTATTTACGGGACCACCAATGCTATTCAACCAAGCCTCACGCCTGGCCAAGATCACCAGTCCCCTGGGGCCGGATGTGCTGCTGCTCAATGAAATGGGCGGCGGCGAAGAGCTGGGGCGGCTGTTCTACTACGACCTGCAACTGAACTCGCTGGACGCCAACATCGACCTCAACCAGTTGCTGGGCAAGCCGATGAACGTCAGCCTGCAACTGGCGGACGGCGGCGAGCGGTATTTCCATGGCATTGTCGCGCGCTGCAGCCAGAACATCGACCAGGGCCAGTTCGCCAGTTACCAGGTGACGCTGCGCCCGTGGCTGTGGCTGTTGAGCCGCACCTCCGACTGCCGGATTTTCCAGAACCTGAGCATCCCGCAGATCATCAAGCAGGTGTTCCGCGACCTGGGGTTTTCCGACTTCGAAGACGCCCTGAGCCGGCCGTATCGCGAGTGGGAATACTGCGTGCAGTACCGCGAGACCAGCTTCGATTTCGTCAGCCGCCTGATGGAACAGGAAGGTATCTACTACTTCTTCCGCCACGAACAGGACCGCCATGTGCTGGTGTTGGCCGATGCCTATGGCGCCCACGCCACGGTGCCCGGCTACACCTCAGTGCCTTACTACCCCAAGGACGAACAGCAGCGCGAGCGCGACCATATGCACAACTGGCAATTGGCGCAGCAAGTTCAATCCGGCTCCCTTGAGCTCAACGACTACGATTTCCAGCGCCCCAGCGCGAGCATCGACGTACGCTCGGCCATGCCACGCCCGCACACTGCCGGCGACTACCCGCTGTACGATTACCCCGGCACCTACGTCAAAAGCGAAGACGGCGAACACTACGCACGTACCCGCATCGAAGCCCTGCAAGCCCTGCATGAACAAGTGGAGTTCAGCGGCAATGCACGCGGCCTGGGCGCCGGCCACCTGTTCAGCCTTACCGGCTTCAGTCGGCGTGACCAGAACCGCGAATACCTGATCCTCATTGCGCATTACCGCATCACTCAGGAACGCCTGGAGTCCGGCGGCGGTGGCGGGTCGGCGCAGTTCGACAGCAGCCTGACCTGCATCGACGCGCAACAGAGCTTTCGCCCGCAGGCCAACACCCATCGCCCTATCGTCAAAGGCCCGCAGACCGCGCTGGTGGTCGGGCCCAAGGGCGAGGAAATCTGGACCGACCAGTATGGCCGGGTGAAAGTGCATTTCTATTGGGACCGCCACGACCAATCCAACGAAAACAGCTCCTGCTGGATTCGCGTGTCGCAATCCTGGGCCGGGAAAAACTGGGGTTCGATGCAGATCCCGCGCATCGGCCAGGAAGTGATTGTCAGCTTCCTCGAAGGCGACCCGGATCGCCCGATCATTACCGGCCGGGTGTACAACGCCGAACAGACGGTGCCCTACGACCTGCCGGAAAACGCCACCCAGAGCGGCATGAAAAGCCGTTCCAGCAAGGGCGGCAGCCCGGCGAACTTCAATGAAATCCGCATGGAGGACAAGAAGGGCCTGGAGCAGTTGTACATCCATGCCGAGCGTAATCAGGACATTGTGGTGGAAGTGGATGAAAGCCACTCGGTGGGGCATGACCGCAACAAGAGCATTGGGCACAACGAGACGGTGACCATTGGCAACAACCGCCTGCGCATCGTCAAACAGGAAGACATCCTTTCCGTTGGCCAGAAGAAGACCGACAGCATCAGCCAGAGCTATGTCATCGAGGTCGGCGAAAACCTGCGCCTGGTCTGCGGTGAAAGCATCCTGGAGCTCAACGCCAGCGGGCAAATCAACCTTACCGGCGTGCAGATCAGCTTCTACGCCAGTGGCGATGCCGAGTTCAACACTGGCGGCGTGCTGCACCTCAACAATGGCGGCGGGCCTGGCGCCACACCGGATGGCCAGGGCATAAAAGCCAGCATCGACGCCAATATCAAAGCCGCGTTCCCCGCGCCCAAAAGCTCCTGACGAGACCTGCCTGCCATGACGTACCGCATCAACGAATTCCAGTTTCAACTGCCCGCCAGTGAGTTGCAGGACGCGACCATCAATATCCTCAAGTTCCCGGCGCTGGGGACTTCACTGATCGTCAGCCGCAGCTTGCTGGCTGAAGGCGAAACCTTGCACAGCAACTTCGACGACCAACTCAAGCGCCTGGAAAAACAAGTACAGGACCTGCGTTGCCTACCCAGCGTGCCGGTGCGCCTGGGGGCCGCCCAGGAGGTCGAAGGGATCGAGCTGCGCAGCCAGTTCAGCAAGGGCAACGACAAGGTGTTTCAGTATCAACTCGCCCTGGTGTTGCCGGGCACACGCAAGATGCTCGCGCTGAGTTATGTGAAGGCCGACAAACTCGGCGATGCCGAAGCGGCGCACTGGGCGACGATTAAAAACTCGTTGTCGTTTGACGCTGTTTCCTGATGAGCGACCTGCATGTCTGACGCGTTATGGGCCGCCCGCCTGGGCGATGCGATGGAACACACCTCGATGATGGCCGACATTCTCGGCGGAGTGCTGGAGGTGGCGGCTAACATCGCGATTACCGCGCTGGCCACGGCGGCGGTAGTAGCTGCCACCGGGATTACCGTGGTCACGGGCGGGCTGGGTTGCTTTCTCCTGGGCGCGGTCGTCGGCGTGGTCGTGGGCCTTGTGATGAGCAAGAGCGGGGCCGACAAGGGCCTGAGCAATTTATGCGAGGGCATCGGCAACGCGCTGTTTCCGCCCACGGTGCAGGCCAACATCCTCACCGGCTCCCTCGACACGCTCACCAATAACATCCCCGCCGCCCGCGCGGCAGGGGCGGTTGTTTCACATGTCGCACCGGCCGGCACCGAGTTGGAAATGCCGGCGCCGGAAGAAGAAGCCAGCTACCTGGACATGGCCGGCGAGTTCTTCTCACAGATGTGGCGCCCCACCGTGGCTTCGCCTGCACCAGGCACGGAGACCAAGCCGGAAGACCTGGTGCTTTGCATGAAGCACCCTCCGATGCCACCGCAATTCATGGCCGAAGGCTCGGACAAGGTGACCATCAACGGCCAGCCCGCCGTACGCAGCGGTGACCGCAGCACCTGCGATGCGAAGGTGGTGTCCTCCGGGCTGATCTCCTCCAACGTCACCATTGGCGGCGGTTCGGTGGTGGTGCGCGAGATTCGTAGCGGCAAGACCCCAGGCGTCGGGCTGGCCGTCACGGCGCTGCTGATGCTCAAAGGTGGCAAGGGCAAGTTTTTCAGCAAACTGCCCTGCATGCTGGTGGGCGGGGCCGCGTCGATGGCCGTCAGCAGCGCCATGGGCGCAGCGGCCAACGCGGCCATGGGTTCCTCGAACCCGGTGCATGCGGCTACCGGCGCCAAGGTGCTGGGCGATGACCAGGAACTGGATTTCGTCCTGCCCGGCCTGTTTCCGCTCGATTGGCAGCGCTTCTACAACAGTCGCGACGAACGCCGTGGCAGTCTGTTCGGCGCTGGCTGGAGTGTGCCGTATGAGGTGTGCGTCGAGATCCAACCCCATCCCGAAGGCGGCGAAACGCTTGTCTACACCGATGAACAGGGCCGGCCTATCGACATGGGTTCCATCCCCTTGGGCGGCGCAGTATTCAGTGCAGGTGAAGGGCTTGCCGTACGGCGCAACCGCAACGGCCAATTGTTGATTGAAAGCGACGACGGCACGTACCGCTTGTTTGAACCCACCCCCGCAACCCCGTCGCTGCTGCGCCTGAGCCAACTGGGTGACCGCAACGACAACCGCATCTACCTTGATTATGACGACGCAGGACGCCTGGTGCGGCTGCGCGACACGTTTGATCTGGTGCAGGTCGAACTGATCCGCGACCCGGCCCACGTGACCTGCATCGAGCGCGTGTACCCCGATCAACGCCGAGAAGTGCTCGCAAGCTACGGTTACGACGCCATCGGCAGCCTGACCGAGGTGCGCGATGCCAGCGGCCAGGTGCAGCGGCGCTTTGCCTACGACAGCGGGCAACGCATGGTGGAACACCAGTTGCCCAGCGGCTTGCACTGCTTTTATGAATGGGCCTTGATTGATGGCCTGGAATGGCGCGTGGTCAAGCATTGGACCAACGAAGGTGACGCTTACCAGTTCGACTATGACGTGCAGGCCGGCACCACACGTATTACCGACAGTTTGCAGCGTGTCAGCATCCGCCACTGGAACAGCCAGCACCAGATCACTCACTACAGCGACAACCTCGGCCAGACCTGGCTGTTCGAATGGAACGACGAGCGCCAATTGCTCAACGCCACCGACCCACAGGGTGGCCGATATGAATACAGCTACGACGAGGCCGGCAACCTCATCGGCGAAACCGACCCCCTGGGGCGCAGCGACTCGACGTTGTGGCTGGAACACTGGGCCCTGCCGTTGGTGCAAACCGACGCCGCCGGCAACAGTTGGCGCTACCGCTATGATCAACGCGGCAACTGCACCGTCGCCATCGACCCGCTGGGCCATGTCACCCGCTACCGCTATGACGCCCATGGCCAGGTCGTCGAGATTATCGACGCCACGGGCAAAAGCAAAAAACTGCGCTGGAACCCGTTCGGGCAACTGGTCGAACACACCGATTGCTCGGGTTACCCGACGCGGTTCAGCTATAACGAACAGGGTTTTTTGCAGGTCATCACCGACGCCCTCGGCGAACGGACCCAGTTCCACTATGACGCCCTGGGTCGCTTGCTCAGCAGCCAATTACCCGACGGACGTAGCGAGCAGTACCAGCGTGATATCAGCGGCCAACTGACGGCTTACACCGATCCGGCCGGCCACACCACGTGCTATCAACACAACCGTCGCGGCCAGGTCCGTCAGCGCACCGATGCCCATGGTCGGCAAGTGCAGTTCGGCTATGACAGCTTTGGTCGGCTGCAAGCGCTGGTCAACGAGAACGGGGAACGTTATCGGTTTGCCTGGGATGATGGGGATCGGTTGACGGAGCAGCAAGACCTGGACGGCAGCGCCAAGCGTTACAGCTACGACCGCCTGGACAACGTCACCACTGTGACCGCCCTTGCGGCGCCTTATGGCACGGGCCTGGCCGTGGTCCCCGAGACACCGCCCGCCCCTATCGTGCATCGACTGGAGCGCGATGCCATTGGCCGCTTGATTGCCAAAACCACTGACGATGGCCGCACGGACTACACCTACGATCCATTGGACCAGCTTACGGACGTGTCCTTCACCGACCTGCAGGGCAATGCCCAAGCTTTGAGCTTTGCCTATGACGCGGTTGGCCAATTGCTCGCCGAGCGCAGTTCGGCCGGCGAGTTGCAACACCACTACGACGAACTCGGCAACCTGATCCAGACCCAACTGCCCGACGGCCGCTGGCTCAATCGCTTGTATTACGGCAGTGGCCATCTGCATCAGATCAACCTCGACGGCCAGGTCATCAGCGACTTCGAGCGTGACCGCCTGCACCGCGAAGTGCTGCGCACCCAAGGCCAGATCAGCACCCGCAGCGAGTACGACCGCAGCGGCCGCCTGCGCGCCCGCCAACGCCGTCACACCAGCCAGCCGGCGTTGATGCCGGCGGCGGTGCAAAAGCACTTTGAATACGACCCCGCCGACAACCTGATCGGCAAACTCGATCAACAACCCAGCGCGCAACATCGCCAACTCCTGCACTACGACGCCACCGGCCGCATTATCGCAAGCCAGGACAGCCTGCACGGCCAGCGCGAAACCTTCGCCTACGACGCGGCGGCAAACCTGCTGGACGGCCCACAGTCCGGGGCCGGGCTGGTGGTACACAACAAACTGCTGACCTATCAGGACAAACGCTACCGCTACGATGCCTTTGGCCGAATGATCGAAAAACGCAGCGGCGCTCGTGGCGTACAACACTTTGCGTACGACGCCGAAAGCCGACTGATCGAAGTGCGCAATGAAGGCGCCAGCGTGGTGCGGATGGCCTACGACCCACTGGGCCGACGCATCGGCAAGACCGAACACGGCAGCAATGGCTATCCGCTGGGCGAAACCCAATTCACGTGGGACGGCTTGCGCCTGTTACAGGAGCATAAGCACAGCCAGACCAGCCTTTACCTCTATGAAGACGAAGGCTACCAACCCCTGGCCCGCGTCGACGGCATCGGGGCGCTGCAAAAAATTCGTTATTACCACAACGATCTCAACGGCTTGCCGGAGCAACTGACCGAGGCTGATGGGCACACCCTGTGGCAGGCGACTTATCGGGTGTGGGGCAATACCGTGGAAGAGGTGCGGGAACCGTACTTCATTGAAGAGCAGAACCTGCGGTTTCAGGGGCAGTACCTGGACCGGGAGACGGGGCTGCATTTTAATACGTTCAGGTTTTATGATCCGGATGTGGGAAGGTTTATTACGCCGGATCCGATTGGGCTCTACGGTGGCTTGAATTTCTACGTATACGCACGAAACCCCTTCGGTTGGAATGACCCGCTTGGTCTTTCATGCCGCTTGAACTCAGTGGGTAGAACGCCGGGCAAGAAGAGCAAAACTGGCAAAATCGTCATTGCACGTATGCGCGCTGATGATCGCATCAGAGGGGCAGGAAAAAATATGCAGTTCAGAAGTCGGGTAGATGACGAGTGGTACCCAATCAAGGATGCCGACATGGCGCACCGAACCGATGCTGTCAGATACTGGAACCAGACGGGCGGCTTCCATGGAGCCAAAACCAAGGAAGTACGTGGCTGGATGCGCGACCCGAACAACTATGAGTTGGAGCATTACAGCTATAACCGGTCTCAGGGTGCTAGCCTCAAGGATCGATACAGGGACCCAGGCGACTTTATTGGGCCGGCCGAGAAGCCTCGATATCCATAGTGAGAACATTACCGATGAAAGATCTGTCAGAAGAAAATCCGGACTTGGAAGTAAGAATATCTTCCATCATGGAAACCGGAAACGAATTGGATGAAGCCGGCAACAAGCTGGAAGCCCTCGCTGCCTATGAGCAAGCGTGGGCATTACTCCCAGAGCCAAGACTGGGATGGAAACTATTAACTGGATGGATCGCTGGCTCTTTTTATAATTTCTATTTTGACGCTGGTGATTTCAAAACTGCAAAATACTGGGCTCAAATCACACTAGATGGCAGAAGTTCGGAGCGCAATACAGCGCCATTGATAGATTTGGGCATGGTCTGCGTCGAACTTCATGAGGAAGAGAAGGCATTTCAATATTTTGACGCCGCCTATGCTTTCGGTAAGGAGCGAGCATTCAAAGAAAGACCAAAAAAGTATTTGAAATTCTATTTGGATAAAAAGAAAAAAGGTGAGTGATCTTCCCACACAAAAATCCGTCCGGATGTAGGGAGAATTACTACTCCGGATCCGATTGATCTAACGGGAGGGATCAACCGCTATCAATATGCGCCCAACACCTTAGGCTGGGTCGATCCCCTAGGATTAAAATCCTACGGGGCGTCGTAGAAGAGCAGGCGTACCTTCAAAAAGAATGACTCGGGCCTAAAAGACCATGCTCGTCGCCACTCCAATCCGTCACCTGCGCAGTATCTCAAACGCGGCATAAAAAATATCAGCCATGGAAAAGCCCTAAAAGGAGGAGGCAAAGCACCGGATGCGCGATACCACGTCCGGAAAACAGGAGAGGACGCTTATAGCGTGACCATTACTGATAAAAAGGGTCAAATACTCTCTATCGACACCTGGCAGAAAGGGGGGACCAGTATGAATAAAGCGGATATCACTCATGGCCTTAGCCGTAGCGGTGTGACGCCTCAAAAGGGATTCTGGGAGAGTTTATAGTGACTCGGGCACGTATGGTTGAATTGAAAGAAGCCTTGGAGCAGGCCGGCTGGGAAATATCAAATCCGGTTAGCGCCACTGATATATTTCAGACAAGTGACGACCAGATAACTTGGAAAATAAACAACCCAAAAACACAGAAAACCAATGTATTGACTTTTCATTTATTTGATCATCTAGGCCGACAAACACAACAACTATCAGACATTTTTTATGTAAAAGAAAGCACAACCGAGCTGAAACTTTATTTTGAAAAAATCAACACCCCCGTTTGGAGATCCTCACTGAAACTTTTTGTGCGCAGCTTATACTAGGTGAAAAACAATAAACAAAGGGGGCAGACTTAGTTAATAGATATGTTTAACAAAAACAAATCTATCCCCTTACCATGAAGACACGGCCTAAATGGTTCACGCAGCTTGTACAACAAAGCAATGAAAAACTACCTGTGTAAGGGATGCGGAAGATGAGCCTGACTAAAATCATTGACCTGATAGAAAATTCTGACTGCACGACAGTACCTTCCGCTGGATTGCCGAACGGCCCCATCCCCAATGACTTAGCCGATTTTTATCAGCATTACAGCAGCGCAGTTTTCTATCCGCAGGCACGCTACAGCTTCACGATTCAGTCACCAATACTTGAACGTTCCGACTTTGTCGTAATGAACGAAGACTTGGAAGATCCCGACTCAGCTAACTGGTACGTGCTGGTTAAATGTGAAGATCAAATAATTTCAATCGACCTGACGCCGGGCCCGCAATTTGGGTATTGCTACGACTCGTTCTGGGACAGTTATCCGTCGGCCGATGAGAGCACGCTGATCGCAAAATCATTCACTGAGCTGGTCGAGAAAATCATTAAGTCCGGTGGTAAAAACCTATTCTGGATACCAGGCCACACCTGATAGTGAGGCCGGGCGGAACGGGCGTGCATGACTCGAAAAATCTCGATGCGCTGCCCCTTGGGAAGGCACTGCCCCAACAAAAATGGGCACCCGACCCAGTCGGCGTGCCCATTTTTCATACCTCCCCGCCTCCCTTCGAGACGGTGCCGCGCTTACGGGTTGACGCTGTCTTTGAGCGACTTGCCCGGTTTGAACGCTACGGTGTTGCTCGCCTTGATTTTCACCGGCTCGCCGGTTTGCGGGTTTTTGCCGGTGCGGGCGCCACGGTGGCGTTGCAGGAAGGTGCCGAAACCAACCAGGGTGACGCTGTCCTTGCGGTGCAGGGCGCCGGTGATTTCTTCAAGTACGGCGTTGAGGACGCGGTTGGCCTGTTCTTTGGTCAGGTCTGCTTTTTCTGCAATGGCGGCTGCGAGTTCTGGTTTACGCATAGGTGAAGCCTCTTTGACGGTTTTTTGTTGTTATGTCCGTGCTGCTCTCTGCTGGAGCAGCGCCAAGGCGCCGCAGGCTCTACTCTGCGGCAGACGGGAGTGAGGATGGCATGCCATTGGTGCCTGCGCCAGTCTCACGGCGACCTTTCTAGGGGGAAAAAGGTGGTTATTCCGACAGAACGACCAGCATTTACGCCAGCAGTGGCGGAAGTTCCTTATTCAGGGCCAGTTTTTCCATGACCGCCGTGCCGGTCAGGGCATAGCCCAGCAGGCGCCCGGAGGAATCGCGGCACAAAGCCTTGATGTCACCACCCTGCCCTTCGACGCTCCACACGCCTTCAGTGCCCCGTGGCGGTGGCGAGACCACCAGCGGGCAGGCCGGGGTTTTCACTGTGACCGGCATCGGCCCGTAGTTGACCGCCGTGGCGTTGCCCGCCAGGGTCTGGGCCAGGGCGCGGGCGCAGCTCATCAGGGGCATGACGTACAGCAGGTTCAGGCCATCGACCTCGGCGCAGTCGCCCAGGGCGTAGATATTGGCGTGGGAGGTCTTGAGGTGGCGGTCGACCATGATCCCACGGTTGATTTGCAGGCCAGCCGCAGCCGCCAGGTCCACCCGGGGGCGCAGGCCGATGGCGGAGACCACCAGGTCGCATTCGATCACCGTGCCATCGGACAGATGGGCTTCCAGGCCGTCAGCCGTGCGTTGCAGGCGGTTGAGCACCGGCCCCAGGTGGAAGCGCGCACCGAGGCCTTCGAGCCCGGCCTGCACCGCTGCAGCCGCAGCCGGGTGCAGCAGGGTCGGCATGACTTGCTCGCACGGTGCCACCAAGTCGATTGCATAGCCGCCGAGGATCAGGTCGTTGGCAAATTCACAGCCGATCAGGCCCGCGCCCAACAGCAGCACGCGGCGCTTGCCGGCGGCGGCGTGGCGAAAGCGTGCGTAGTCTTCCAGGTCGTTGATCGGGAAAATCAGTTCAGCGGCATCGCCCTCGACCGGTACCTGCACGGTCTGGGCGCCCCAGGCCAGGATCAGGTCGCGGTAGGCCACCGCCTCCTCGCCGATCCACAGGCGCTTGTGCCCAGGGTCGATCCCGCTGATTCGCGTATGGGTGCGCACTTCGGCCTTCAGTTGCTCGGCCATGGTGCCCGGGGTCGCCATGCTCAGGCCATCAGCATCCTTGTTTTTGCCAAAACCGGTGGAGAGCATGGGTTTGGAGTAGGAACGCCCGTCATCTGCAGTGATCAGCAACAGCGGGGTTTCGCTGTCGAGCTTACGAAACTCCCGAGCCAGGTTGTAACCGGCCAAGCCCGTACCGATGATCACGACAGGTGCGCTCATTCCTTTCTCCTTGTAGTTCGTTTCTTAAATTCAGCGAATCAACCGATTTCGATCATTTCGAAATCCATTTTGCCGACGCCGCAGTCCGGGCACAGCCAGTCTTCAGGGACGTCCTGCCACAGGGTGCCTGGGGCGATCCCATCATCCGGCCAACCGTCTGCTTCGTTGTAGATCAGGCCGCAGACTACACATTGCCACTTCTTCATTACTTGCTTCCTCAGGGTCCAGGCTTACTGGCCGACAGTCGATAGATCCAGCATTGCCGTCCGGCTCAGGGCGTTTTGTACTGATCGGGGCGCCCAGATGCAAGCACGTTCGGCCCAATGTCCCGGCGCAGCCCGGCAAAAATTCGGGTGAGCATGGTAAGCTCGGCGCCTCATTAACTGCCAATAATGACTCCCCGTGCCGCATTCGATTGCCGTTCCCGATGCCTGCCAATGGCTGAACCAGAGCCTTCTGCACCCTCTGCCCGCACCCCTTGCCCTCGACTGGCTGTTCGATGAGGGCTCGCTGACTCGCCGCCTGACGCACCTGTCCAACGATGGCTTCAGTGTCACGCCACTGTTCGAAGGCTGGCAGCCCCTGCGAGACGACGAATGCGCCGCCCTCGACCTGCCAGCGGCCAGTATTGGCTGGGTGCGCGAGGTGTATTTGCGCGGTCACGGCCAGGCCTGGGTGTTCGCCCGCAGCGTGGCGGCCCGTAGTGCCTTGCAGGGCGACGGCCTGCATATGGATGAGTTGGGCAGTCGCTCGTTGGGTGAACTGCTGTTTTGTGACCAGGCCTTCGCCCGCCAGGCTATCGAGGTTTGCCACTACCCACGTGCCTGGCTGCCGACGGCAGATCAGACCAACGGTTTGTGGGCCCGGCGCTCGCGCTTTGATCGCGGCGCGTTGAGCGTGTTGGTGGCGGAAGTCTTCCTGCCAAGCCTGTGGCAAGCGGTGCACGAATCTGCGGAGAATTGCTGATGTACCAGCGCCTGCTCCAATCTTTGAACCGCCTGAACCCTCGGGCCTGGGACTTCGTTCAACTGACGCGCATGGACAAGCCCATCGGCATCTACCTGCTGCTGTGGCCCACCCTGTGGGCGCTGTGGATCGCCGGCAAGGGTTCGCCGTCGCTGAGCAATATCGTGATTTTTGTCCTCGGCGTGACACTGACCCGGGCCGCCGGTTGTGTGATCAATGACTGGGCTGACCGCAAGGTCGACGGCCACGTGAAGCGCACGGCGCAACGTCCGTTGGCGAGCGGCAAGATCAGTTCCAAGGAAGCGCTGGTGTTCTTTGCAGTGCTGATGAGCATCAGCTTCCTGCTGGTGCTGCTGACCAACGCCGCGACCATCTGGCTGTCGCTGGGCGGTCTGGCCCTGGCTGTCAGCTACCCGTTCATGAAGCGCTACACCTATTACCCGCAAGTGGTGCTGGGCGCGGCGTTTTCCTGGGGCATGCCCATGGCGTTCACCGCCGAGACCGGCAGCCTGCCGGCCATTGCGTGGTTGCTGTACATCGCCAATCTGCTGTGGACGGTGGCCTACGACACGTATTACGCGATGACCGACCGCGATGACGATTTGAAAATCGGCGTCAAATCCACCGCCATTCTGTTTGGCGATGCCGACCGCATCATCATCCTCACCTTGCAGGGGCTGGCGCTAGTTTGCCTGCTGCTGGCAGGCTCGCGCTTTGAGCTGGGAGGCTGGTTCCACCTGGGCCTGCTGGCAGCGGCGGGGTGTTTTGCCTGGGAGTTCTGGTACACCCGGGATCGGGACCGGATGAAGTGCTTCAAGGCGTTCTTGCACAACCATTGGGCGGGACTGGCGATTTTTCTCGGGATTGTGGCGGACTACGCCTTTCGATAAGGAGCCGGCTTGCCGGCTCCTACAAGGAAGGTCAGGGCTTGGCGATCTTCCAGGCGCCCTCCATTTTGCCGTCGCCGGTCGCATCGCCAGCCTTCTTGTCGGCAATGAAGGTGTACAACGGCTTGCCGTCGTAAGCCCATTGGCTGGTGTTGTCGTCACGGGTGATGACGGTCCATTCGCCCATCGACTTATCGGTGGACTCGGCCTTCAACGGCGGCCAGTTGGTCGCGCACTTGTCATTGCACATGGATTTGCCGCCAGCATCCTTGGCGAAGGTATAGAGCGTCATGCCCTTGTGATCTACCAACATCCCGTCTTTAGTCATGGCTGGCTCTGCCGCAAATGCCAGTGTCGGCAGCGTCAGCACCGCCGTGACCAGCAGGGCTTTCCAGGAAAAAGTACGTTGAGTCATCGGAACCTTCCTTTTGCGGTTGTCAGGATTCGGACTCAAAGCGTAGTTCAGGACCAGTCCGATTGCGCAGGCCAGTAAAATACTGTCACACGACTGCAATAATTCCGTTATCTAATGCGGCGCAAGACAGTTAAATGACAAGAGGACTTAGCATGGTTGGCAGGAGCATTCTGATCGTTGACGACGAAGCGCCCATTCGCGAAATGATCGCCGTTGCGTTGGAAATGGCCGGCTATGACTGCCTGGAGGCAGAGAACTCCCAGCAGGCCCACGCCATTATCGTCGACCGCAAGCCGGACCTGATCCTGCTGGACTGGATGCTGCCCGGCACCTCCGGCATCGAATTGGCCCGGCGTCTCAAGCGCGATGAGCTGACCGGGGATATCCCGATCATCATGCTCACCGCCAAGGGCGAAGAGGACAACAAGATCCAGGGCCTGGAAGTCGGTGCCGATGACTACATCACCAAGCCATTTTCCCCACGGGAATTGGTCGCACGTCTGAAGGCCGTACTGCGCCGCGCCGGTCCGACCGATGGCGAGGCGCCGATTGAAGTCGGCGGCCTGCTGCTGGACCCGATCAGCCACCGCGTAACCATCGATGGCAAGCCGGCCGAGATGGGCCCCACCGAATACCGCCTGTTGCAGTTCTTCATGACCCACCAGGAACGCGCCTATACCCGTGGGCAATTGCTCGACCAGGTGTGGGGCGGCAACGTGTATGTCGAGGAGCGCACCGTTGACGTGCATATCCGCCGCCTGCGCAAAGCCTTGGGCGATGCCTACGAGAATCTGGTACAAACCGTGCGCGGTACCGGTTATAGGTTTTCAACCAAAGGCTGAGCCAGCCCTATCCAGACTTAACAGCCGACAAGGACGCATGTTCAAGTGAATCAAAACTGGCATGGCACCCTGATCCGCCACATGCTCCTGCTGGTCACCGGCTGCCTGTTGGTCGGCCTTATCAGCGGCTACTACGGCTGGAGCCTGGCCATCGGCCTGGGCCTCTACCTGGGCTGGACCCTCAAGCAATTGCTGCGCCTGCACGAGTGGCTGCGCCAGCACAAACCCGATGAGGCACCACCCGACGGCTACGGCCTGTGGGGTGAGGTGTTCGACAGCATCTACCACCTGCAACGCCGCGACCAACGGGTACGTGGCCGCCTGCAAGCGGTGATCGACCGGGTCCAGGAGTCGACCGCCGCGCTCAAGGACGCGGTGATCATGCTCGACAGCGACGGCAACCTGGAATGGTGGAACCGCGCCGCCGAGACTCTGCTGGGCCTCAAGACGCCCCAGGACAGCGGCCAGCCGGTGACCAACCTGGTGCGCCACCCGCGCTTCAAGGAATACTTCGAACAGGATAACTACGAAGAAGCCCTGGAAATCCCGTCGCCCACCAACGACCGGGTGCGTATCCAGCTGTACCTCACGCGCTACGGCAACAACGAACACTTGATGCTGGTGCGCGACGTGACCCGTATCCATCAGCTGGAACAGATGCGCAAGGATTTCGTCGCCAACGTCTCCCATGAGCTGCGTACCCCGCTGACGGTGATCTGCGGCTACCTGGAGACGCTGCTGGACAACGTCGAAGAGGTCAACCCGCGCTGGAGCCGTGCCTTGCAGCAAATGCAGCAACAAGGCTCGCGCATGCAGACTCTGCTCAACGACCTACTGCTGCTGGCCAAGCTGGAAGCCACCGACTACCCCTCGGACAACCATCCCGTGGCCGTACAGAGCCTGCTGCAGACCATCAAGAACGATGCCCAGGCCCTGTCCGGCGAACGCGGCCAGTACATCACCCTGGAGGCCGACCCGTCGGTGCTGCTCAAAGGCAGCGAGGGCGAGTTGCGCAGCGCCTTTTCCAACCTGGTGTTCAACGCCGTGAAATACACCCAGGACACAGGCACGATCCGCATCCGCTGGTGGGCCGATCAGCACGGCGCGCACCTGAGCGTGCAGGATTCGGGGATCGGTATCGACAGCAAGCATTTGCCACGCCTGACCGAGCGCTTCTACCGTGTCGACTCCAGCCGCAACTCCAACACCGGCGGCACCGGGCTGGGCCTGGCGATCGTCAAGCATGTGCTGTTGCGCCATCGGGCCCGCCTGGAAATCAGCAGCGTACTGGGCCACGGCAGTACCTTTACCTGCCACTTTGCGCCAGCACAGGTCAGCCGCTCGCCGGCAATCGCGGCGAAGGATTAATCTGAAAATCCCCTCCATCCCATGTAGGAGCTGGCTTGCCGGCGATAGCATCACCTCGGTGCTTCTGTAAGACCGAGGCGTCTGCATCGCAGGCAAGCCAGCTCCCACATAAGCCCTATGCAGCATGCATTCGCGCGCCCACCCGGCAGCCGCCACTAGGCAAGCGCTCCTTCAGCCGCTACATTGCCTGACTTGTGCCCGCCCTTGAGGCACAGCCATCACCCCTTTTTGAACACACGGAACTCGCAAAACCCCATCATGGACCCTTCCCCTGGTATCACCCTCGCGACACTCTTCGCCGATTTCGGCATGATTCTTTTTGCACTGATCCTGGTACTGCTCAACGGTTTCTTCGTTGCGGCGGAATTTGCTATGGTCAAACTGCGCGCCACCCGGGTCGAGGCAATCGCCCATACCAATGGCTGGCGCGGGCAGATCCTGCGCACCGTACACAGCCAGCTCGACGCTTACCTGTCGGCCTGCCAACTGGGTATCACCCTGGCGTCCCTGGGCCTGGGCTGGGTCGGCGAGCCGGCTTTCGCGCACATCCTGGAGCCGCTGCTGGGCGCGATGGGCGTCGAATCGCCTGAAGTGATCAAGGGCGTGTCGTTCTTTGCCGCCTTCTTTGTGATTTCGTACCTGCACATCGTGGTCGGTGAGCTGGCCCCCAAGTCCTGGGCCATTCGCAAGCCCGAGTTGCTGTCGCTGTGGACCGCCGTGCCGCTGTACCTGTTCTACTGGGCGATGTACCCGGCGATCTACCTGCTCAACGCCAGCGCCAACGCGATCCTGCGTATTGCCGGCCAAGGCGAGCCAGGCCCGCACCACGAGCACCATTACAGCCGTGAAGAACTCAAGCTGATCCTGCACTCCAGCCGCGGCCAGGACCCGAGCGACCAGGGCATGCGTGTACTGGCCTCGGCCGTGGAAATGGGCGAGCTGGAAGTAGTGGATTGGGCCAACTCCCGAGAAGACCTGGTGACGCTGGACTTCAACGCGCCACTCAAGGAAATCCTCGCGCTGTTCCGCCGCCACAAATTCAGTCGCTATCCGGTGTACGACGCCGTGCGCGGTGAGTTTGTCGGCCTGCTGCACATCAAGGACCTGCTGCTGGAACTGGCGGCCCTGGACCATATTCCCGAGTCGTTCAACCTGGCCGAGCTGACCCGCCCGCTGGAGCGCGTTTCGCGGCACATGCCGCTATCGCAACTGCTGGAGCAATTTCGCAAGGGCGGCGCGCACTTTGCGCTGGTTGAAGAAGCCGACGGCAACATCATCGGCTACCTGACCATGGAAGACGTGCTCGAAGTGCTGGTGGGCGATATCCAGGACGAACACCGCAAGGCCGAACGCGGCATCCTCGCCTATCAGCCGGGCAAGCTGTTGGTACGTGGCGATACGCCGCTGTTCAAGATCGAACGCCTGCTGGGTATCGACCTGGATCACATCGAAGCCGAAACCCTCGCTGGCTTGATCTACGAAACCCTGAACCGGGTGCCGGAAGAGGAAGAAGTGCTGGAAGTGGAAGGCCTGCGGATCATCATCAAGAAGATGAAAGGCCCGAAAATCGTGCTGGCCAAGGTCTTGATGCTCGACTAGGGCACACCCCCTGTAGGAGCGAGCTTGCTCGCGAAGGACGTTAACGATAACGCTGGGATCCTGACACCCGGCAGCGCCCTCAGGTTTTTCGCGAGCAAGCTCGCTCCTACAAAAGCCTTACCGCGTGCCCGACGCAAAGTTGGGCAACGCCTGTACCGGCTGCGTGAACTCATACGGAATCGACACCCACCCCGCCCCCGTATCGCGCTGCACCACAAAGTGCAGGTGTGGCCCACTGCTGTTGCCGGTATTGCCCGACAGCGCCAATGGGCTGCCCACCGCCACCCGCTGCCCTTCCCTGACACTGACCGACCCCAGCTTGAGGTGCAGATACACACTCTGGGTGCCGTCATCGTGTAACACCCGCACGAAGTTGCCCGACGGGTCACTGCCCCGCCCCGATTGGCTGTTCTCGGTCTTCACCACCACCCCGCCCCGCGCAGCGATGATCGGCGTGCCTTCAGGCATGGCGATATCCATGGCGTAGCGACTTTTGACGTCAGAGTGACTGAACGTGCCGCCAGGCCCCTGGGTCAGGCGGAAGGGGCCACCGCGCCAGGGCAACGGGTAGCGCTGAAACTGCGCTGGCCGCAGGTTACGCGGCGGCAGGGGATCAAGCACCTGGCGCTTCACCGGCACGACCCGGCGCTCCTGGAACACAAACGCCTGGGCGCCAGGGGTTTTCTGGTCGCTGAAAAACACCACGCCACGGGCATCGGTGGAACGATAGAGGGTCATGGCCAGGGACGATGAAGCGACCGCGCACAGGCCACAAAACAACATAAAACGCACAAGCATGGGGTAAACCTGCCGGGTATGACCGAACGGCAGGCTAGCAAGGGTTCATGACAGTGTTGTGTGGATCAGGCCGGTTGCGTCGAGAAGCAAATATCTACGTTCATATCGGCGGCGGCGGACAGATTGACCAAGGCATCGAGGGAGAACTTGTCGATCTTGCCACTGAGTACATCGTTGAGTCGTGGCTGGCTTATATGAAGCCGCTGGGCCGCGTCCTTCTGGGAGAGCTTCCAGCCACGAATGGCTTTGCACAATTCCAGCAGCAACTTTGAGCGCAAACGCATGTTTGCGGCCTCTTGGGGAGCGTCTTCCAGGGCGTCCCAAACACTGGCGAAGCGTTCGGTATGAAGCTTTTGGTCAGTCATGGCTTAACCTAACTCCTGCAATCTGGCGCGAGCCAGTTCGATATCCCGCGTTTCAGCTTTTTGCGTGGTTTTGCGAAACGCATGCAACACATAAACCGCCTCGGGCCGATTGACCACATAGAACACCCGAAACGCTCCTGACTCATCGGTGATACGAATCTCATTGACCCCGCGCCCAATGGTTTTCATCGGCTTGCAGTCAAAAGGCTGTTCGCCCTGCTGCAAAAGATCCAATTGAAAACCAGCGGCTCTTCGCGCCTCAATCGGGAACGACCTGAGATCCTTGAGTGCACTTCCCACAAACACCACATCCTTGTGCCTGGGCATTCACTTCTCCTTTCCTGGAAAGAAAAAGCGTAATCGACGATTCAGTCAACAGCAGCAGCGGTGTGTTTCAAGGCATGGCGGGCACTCGACAGCACCGAAGCGCTATCGAGAGATTATATCGAAACAGATATAAATCAAGACGGGCGCCGAGAATCAGACAATTGGTCGATCCACGGCATTTTTGCCCAGGTTATGCACCCGGCACAAAATGCTTCTGCGCCGTACCCCGGGCGATCAGCCGGGAGATGTAGTCGAGCTTCTGCGCGTCCTGGTCGATAAAGCGGAAGGTCAGTTGCAGCCAGTCGCTGTCGGGGCGCGGTTCGTAGGCGACGATTGCATGCAGGTAGCCATTGAGGCGCGCGGTTTCAGCGTTCTCGCCTTGCTCCAGGTCGAGCACCGCACTTTCCAGCACTTGGGGCAGGACGTCGCCACGGCGCACCACTAGCAGCGCCTCCTTGATGCTCAGGGCCTTGATCACACATTGCTGGGTGCCACTGGACAGGCGCAACTGGCCCTGGCCACGACCGCTGGCGGCCGAGGGGGCGACGGAGGCTTGCACAGGCGGACTGTTGAGCAGGCCTTTGCTCGGCGCGGCCACCGGGGCTGGCTTGACGGCTTCGGGCTTGCCGCCGGTCAGGGCGCTGAGGGAGTCGTTGCCAAAGGCCGAGTTCATCTTGGTCGGTGCACTGGCCAGCAAGGCGTCGAGGCGACCGATCTTGTTCAGGGCCTGCTTGACCTTGTTCAGCAACTGCTCGTTGGTGAATGGCTTGCTGACGTAGCCGGAGACCCCGGCCTGGATCGCCTGGACCACGTTTTCCTTGTCGCCACGGCTGGTGACCATGACAAATGGCATGGCCTTGAGCTGCGGCTGCTCGCGGCACCAGGTCAACAGTTCCAGGCCCGACATTTCCGGCATTTCCCAGTCGCACAAAACCATGTCGAAGGTTTCGCGCATCAGGATGGCCTGGGCCTTTTTGCCGTTTACCGCATCTTCAATCTTGATGCCGGGGAAGTAGTTACGCAGGCACTTCTTTACCAAGTCGCGAATAAACGAGGCGTCATCCACCACCAACACACTGACTTTACTCATCGACCCTTCATCCTCTCAAAACCCCGGCAAGCAAAACGCTTCACAATGATGGCATTTTGCCAAAAACTCATCAGTCACGCCGGGACTTTATGGCTGCCCGCAGCGCAAAACTCATACGCCACAAACGAAAACGCCCGACCAGAGGCCGGGCGTTTATTTCTCGGGCAATCTTACTTATCGTCAGATTCGTCCGGAACATTAGGGATTTGATCGGCCGTGCCTTCAACTTCGGCTTTCATGCGCTTGAGGCCCATGTGCCGTACGTCGGTGCCGCGCACCAGGTAAATGACCAATTCCGAGATATTGCGCGCGTGGTCGCCGATCCGTTCCAGGGAGCGCAGTACCCAGATGATGCTCAACACCCGCGAGATAGAGCGCGGGTCTTCCATCATGTAGGTCGCCAGCTCACGCAGCGCGGTCTTGTATTCGCGGTCGATGATCTTGTCGTACTGGGCCACCGACAACGCCAGGTCGGCGTCGAAGCGGGCAAACGCATCCAGCGCATCGCGGACCATGTTGCGCACCTGGTCGCCGATGTGGCGCACTTCGACGTAACCCCGCGGCGCTTCGCCTTCTTCGCACAACTGGATGGCGCGCCGGGCGATCTTGGTGGCTTCGTCGCCGATACGCTCCAGATCGATCACCGACTTGGAGATGCTGATGATCAAGCGCAGGTCAGAAGCCGCCGGCTGGCGACGGGCGAGGATGCGCAGGCATTCCTCGTCGATATTGCGTTCCATCTGGTTGATCTGGTCATCGATCTCGCGCACTTGCTGGGCAAGGCCCGAGTCAGCCTCGATCAGCGCGGTCACTGCATCGTTGACTTGCTTCTCCACCAGCCCGCCCATGGCCAGGAGGTGGCTGCGCACTTCCTCAAGCTCGGCGTTGAACTGCGCGGAGATGTGGTGGGTAAGGCCTTCTTTGCTAATCATGTTGGCGTCCTTGGAGCGTCCGGTAAGGTGCGGAGAACCGCAGCGTCAGTGCAATCAGAACCACAGCTTCCTAGCCGTAGCGACCGGTGATGTAGTCTTCGGTCTGCTTCTTCGCCGGATTGGTGAACAGGGTATCGGTATCGCCGAATTCCACCAGTTTGCCCATGTACATGAACGCGGTGTAGTCCGAAACCCGTGCCGCCTGCTGCATGTTGTGGGTCACGATGACGATGGTGAACTTGGACTTGAGCTCGTAGATCAACTCTTCGACTTTCAGCGTCGAAATCGGGTCGAGTGCCGAACACGGTTCGTCGAGCAACAGCACTTCCGGCTCCACGGCGATGGTACGGGCAATCACCAGACGCTGCTGTTGGCCGCCGGACAGGCCGAGGGCCGATTCGTGCAGGCGGTCCTTGACCTCGTCCCACAGCGCCGCGCCTTTAAGGGCCCACTCGACGGCTTCGTCGAGGATGCGTTTTTTGTTGATGCCCTGGATGCGCAGGCCGTAGACCACGTTTTCGTAGATGGTCTTGGGGAACGGGTTGGGCTTCTGGAACACCATGCCCACACGGCGACGCAGCTCGGCCACGTCTTCGCCCTTGCGGTAGATGTTGCTGCCGTAGAGGTTGATTGCACCCTCCACACGGCAACCGTCCACCAGGTCGTTCATGCGGTTGAAGGTACGCAGCAGCGTGGACTTGCCGCAGCCCGACGGGCCGATAAAGGCGGTCACGCGCTGCTTGGGGATGTTCATGCTGACGTCGAACAGCGCCTGCTTCTCACCGTAGTACAGGCTCAGGCCCGGGACTTCGATGGCTACGGTTTCTTCGGCCAGGCTCAGGCTCTGCTTGTCGCGACCCAGGGCTGACATGTTGATGCCGTGGGAATGGGTTTCATGTTGCATGGGATGCTCCCTGTGCTACCAATTCGTTTCGTTGAACCGCGGCTTCATAGTGGGCCTTGCGGTTTACCTCAAATCTGTTTCCAACCCGGTTCCCTGTGGGAGCGGGCTTGCTCGCGAAAGCGTCAGGTCAGTCGACCCATCTGTTACTGATACACCGCATTCGCGAGCAAGCCCGCTCCCACATTGGGTCCGCGTTCAATTCAATCAGCTATCCAGCGCCTTGTACTTCTCGCGCAGGTGGTTACGAATCCATACCGCCGACAGGTTCAGCGTGGCGATCACCAGCACCAGCAGGAACGCGGTGGCGTACACCAGCGGACGTGCCGCTTCAACGTTGGGGCTCTGGAAGCCGACGTCGTAGATATGGAAGCCCAGGTGCATGATCTTCTGGTCCAGGTGCAAGTACGGGTAGTTGCCGTCCAGCGGCAGCGACGGTGCCAGCTTCACCACACCCACCAGCATCAGCGGTGCCACTTCACCAGCGGCGCGGGCCACGGCGAGGATCATGCCGGTCATCATCGCCGGGCTGGCCATGGGCAGGACGATTTTCCACAGCGTTTCCGCCTTGGTCGCACCCAGTGCCAGGGAACCTTCACGCACGGTGCGAGGGATCCGCGCCAGGCCTTCTTCGGTGGCCACGATCACCACCGGTACCGCCAGCAGCGCCAGGGTCAACGAGGCCCACAACAGGCCCGGTGTACCGAAGGTCGGCGCCGGCAGGGCTTCGGGGAAGAACAACCGGTCCACCGAACCACCCAGCACGTAGACGAAGAAGCCCAGGCCGAACACACCGTAGACAATCGCCGGGACGCCCGCCAGGTTGTTCACCGCGATGCGGATGATGCGGGTCAAGGTGTTCTGCTTGGCGTATTCACGCAGGTAGACCGCCGCCAGCACGCCGAACGGGGTCACGATCATCGCCATGATCAGGGTCATCATCACGGTGCCGAAGATCGCCGGGAAGATCCCGCCTTCGGTGTTGGCTTCCCGTGGGTCGTCGCTCAAGAACTCCCAGACCTTACTGATGTAGAAGCCGATCTTGGTCATGGTGCCCATGGCGTTCGGCTGGAACGCATGCACCACATGACCGATATTGATTTCAAGCTCTTTGCCGTTGGCATCGCGGGCCGTCAGGCTGTCGCGGTTGAACTGGGCATGCAGGTCGGTCAGGCGCGCTTCCACAGCCTGGTAACGCGCATTCAGTTCAGCGCGATCGGCATCCATGTCGGCCTGGGCGGCGGCGTCGAGCTTGCCGCTGAGTTCCAGTTTGCGACCGTGCAGGCGGATACGCTCAAGACCTGCGTTGATCGCACCGATGTCGCTCTTCTCAAGGCTCTTGAGATCAGCGGCCAACCGGTTCACCCGGTCAACCCGCGCTTGCAGCTCGGGCCATGCAGCCTGGCCTTCAGCGATCACCTTGCCGTCTTGCTTGACGTTGACCAGGGTGCCGTAGAAGTTGCCCCACTCACGACGCTCGATAGCCATCAACTCGGCAGGCGTGGTCTGGTCGGTCAGCCACTCGCCGACGATCCAGGTGAAGTCGTTGCCGTTCAAATCGCGGTTGCCGACCTTGATCAGCTCACGGGTCATGAACTCCGGACCTTCGTCCGGCACCGGCAAGCCCGCGCTTTTCAGGCGCTCGCGTGGCACTTGTTCTTTCTGCACCACTTCGCCGATGACGATGTGGTTGGCCTGGCCCGGCACGTTGTAGTTGGCCTGGATCAGGTCGGCCGGCCAGAAGTGACCCAAGCCGCGCACGGCGATCACAGCCAGCAGGCCAATGGTCATGATGACCGCGATGGCCACCGCGCCACCGCTGATCCAGACGCCTGGGGCGCCGCTCTTGAACCATCCATTCAGGGAGTTCTGTTTCACAGACTTCTACCTTTCTTAAAGCGACGAGTATTTCTTGCGCAGACGCTGACGGATCAGCTCGGCGAGGGTGTTCATGATGAAGGTGAACAACAGCAGCACCAGTGCCGAGAGGAACAGCACCCGGTAGTGACTGCCGCCCACTTCCGACTCGGGCATTTCCACCGCGACGTTGGCTGCCAGGGTGCGCAGGCCTTCGAACAGGTTCATTTCCATGACCGGGGTGTTACCGGTGGCCATCAACACGATCATGGTTTCCCCGACCGCACGGCCCATGCCGATCATCAGCGCCGAGAAAATCCCCGGGCTTGCGGTGAGCAACACAACCCGCGTCATGGTCTGCCATGGCGTGGCGCCCAATGCCAGGGAGCCCAGGGTCAGGCCGCGTGGCACGCTGAACACGGCGTCTTCGGCGATGGAGTAGATGTTCGGGATCACCGCAAAACCCATGGCCAGGCCGACTACCAGGGCGTTGCGCTGGTCGTAGGTAATTCCCAGGTCATGGGAGATCCACATGCGCATGTCGCCACCGAAGAACCAGGTTTCCAGGTACGGGCTCATGTACAGCGAGAGCCAGCCCACAAACAGGATCACCGGGATCAGGATCGCGCTTTCCCAGCCATCCGGCACCCGCAGGCGGATCGACTCAGGCAGGCGGCTGAAAATGAAGCCCGCCAGCAGAATGCCAATCGGCAACAACATCAGCAGGCTGAAAATCCCCGGCAGATGCCCTTCGACATACGGCGCCAGGAACAGGCCGGCGAAGAAACCGAGGATCACCGTCGGCATCGCTTCCATCAACTCGATCACCGGCTTGACCTTGCGGCGCAGGCTCGGAGCCATGAAGTAGGCGGTGTAGATAGCGGCGGCGATGGCCAGGGGTGCGGCCAGCAGCATGGCGTAGAACGCGGCCTTGAGCGTACCGAAGGTCAGTGGCGCCAGGCTCATCTTGGGTTCGAAGTCGCTGTTGGCGGCGGTCGATTGCCAGACGTATTTAGGCTCGTCGTAGTTTTCGTACCAGACCTTGCTCCACAACGCGCTCCAGGACACTTCCGGGTGCGGGTTGTCCAGCGCCAACGGCTGCAGCTTGCCGCCGGCCTCGACGATCACACGGTTGGCCCGTGGCGACATGCCGAAGATGCCCTGGCCTTCGACCACCGGGTCCACCAGCAAGGTACGGTGCGCGGTGCTGTGGAACACACCGAACTTACCGGAGGCATCGAGGGCGACGAAGCCTTTGCGACGCTCTTCGGCGGTGATTTCAACGATAGGCGTGGTGCCCATCTGGAAGGTGCGGATCTGCTTGAGGTGTTGCTCGCCATCCGGGTCGCGGGCCATGAACCACTGGGCCAGGCCGCCCTTGGAGTCACCGACGATCAGCGAGATACCGCCCACCAGCTGGGTGCTGGCGGTGATTTCGGCGTTGCCATCTTCCAGCAATTTGTAGCGACCGTTGAGGCTGTTGTCCCGCAGGCTGAACACATCGGCCAGGGCGCGACCGTTGATCACGTACAGCCATTGCTGGCGCGGATCGACGAAGATCGCTTTCACCGGCTCAGTCATTTGTGGCAGTTCGATGCGCTTCTGCTCGCTGACCACTTCGCCGGTCATCATGTTTTCTTCGCGGCTCACCGACAGCACGTTCAGGTGCGAACCTGCGGAGCCGGCAATGATCAGCGAGGTGTCAGTGGCGTTGAGGGCAACGTGTTCCAACGGACGACCGGCTTCATCGAGCACCATCGGCGCTTCGCCGTAGGGGTATTCGATCTCGGGCGAGATGGTCTTCTTGCCGTCCGGGTAGGTCACTTTATAGGAGTGGCGGAACACCAGGGACTGGCCATTGGACAGACCGAGGATCACCAACGGGCTGCCCGGCTGATCTTTACCGATGGACACCACGCTGGCGCCGGCTGGCAGGGCCAGGTCGACACGCTTGAGTTCAGCGCCGGTATCAACCGTGAAGAACAATGCCTGGCCTTTGTCGGAAACCCGCATGGCGACCTGGTTCTGCTCTTCCAGCGAGATCAGCAACGGCTTGCCGGCATCCTGCATCCAGGCCGGGCTCAGGGCGTCGTCCTTGGTCAGGCTGGCACCCTGGAACAGCGGCGCGACCACGTAGGCCAGGAAGAAGAAAATCAGCGTGATAGCGCCGAGAACGGCGAGGCCGCCGACCAGCACGTACCAGCGGGTCAGGCGATCCTTGAGCGCGCGGATGCGGCGCTTGCGTTGCAGCTCAGGCGTATTGAAATCAATGCGCTTGGGGGGAGAAGTCGTCGTCATGGTGGAATTGGCCAGATCATTCATGCGCACACCCTAGCGATCCTGTATGACAGAAAGATGACAATGCAGTGACGCAAGAAATCCGCCGCGTAGCAGGGCTGGCAGCGGACCGAAAAATTAGGAGTTTCTGTAGGAGCGAGCTTGCTCGCGAAAAACGTCAAGGCACCGCGTTGACTCAGATACGGCGCGTTATCGTTAACGCTTTTCGCGAGCAAGCTCGCTCCTACAGAAAAGGCCGGTTTTACCCGGCCCCGTAGCTTATTTACCTTCTTTCAAACCCAGGTCAGCCAGTGCCTTTGCGACAACTTTGGCTGGCAGTGGGATGTAGCCGTCCTTGACTACAACTTCCTGGCCCTGCTTGGACAGAACCAGTTTCACGAACTCGGCTTCCAGCGGGGCCAGAGGCTTGTTCGGGGCTTTGTTGATGTACACGTAGAGGAAGCGCGACAGCGGGTACTTGCCGTTCAGGGCGTTCTCTTCGGTGTCTTCGACGAACTCGCCGCCTTCTTTCTTGGCCAGGGCCACGGTTTTCACGCTGGCGGTCTTGTAGCCGATGCCCGAGTAACCAATGCCGTTGAGCGAAGAGCTGATCGACTGCACGACCGAAGCCGAGCCTGGTTGTTCGTTGACGTTTGGCTTGAAGTCACCTTTGCACAGGGCTTCTTCCTTGAAGTAGCCGTAGGTGCCGGATACCGAGTTACGACCGAACAGTTGCACTGGCTTGTTGGCCAGGTCACCGGTCACGCCCAGGTCGCCCCAGGTCTTGGCATCAGCCTTGGCGCCGCACAGGCGAGTCGACGAGAACACTGCGTCGACCTGGGCCATGGTCAGGTGCTTGATCGGGTTGTCTTTGTGTACGAACACCGCCAGGGCGTCCACGGCCACCGGGATTGCAGTCGGCTTGTAGCCGTACTTCTGCTCGAAAGCCTGCAGTTCGTTGTCCTTCATCTTGCGGCTCATCGGGCCCAGGTTGGCGGTGCCTTCGGTGAGTGCAGGCGGCGCGGTAGAGGAACCGGCGGCTTGAATCTGGATGTTTACGTTCGGGTATTCTTTCTTGTAGTTCTCGGCCCACAAGGTCATCAGGTTGGCCAGGGTATCGGAACCGACGCTGGACAAGTTGCCCGATACACCAGTGGTTTTGGTATAGGCCGCAATTGCCGGGTCAACACCAGCGGCCACCGCGTGGGCAGTCGCAACGCCAGCAGCGACAAAGGTCATTGCCGCCATCAAACGCTTCAGTTTCATGCCTTACTCCTAGCAGATAGGGATAGTTGGATCGGGGCCAAGTATCGGTAGGCCGTGTGAACACTCTATGTCTGGAATATGACAATTAGATGAAAGGCCAGTATTGGAAGAACAGGCAGGCGCGGGGAGAGGCTGAGTAAATGCGGGGGTGGAGCGCGGGATTGCGGTAATTCAGAAACACCCTGTAAACGTTGATTGCCTACAAAACCTTGTAGGAGCCGGCTTGCCGGCTCCTACAGGGGGCTCAGCGCCCGCGCTTCCACAGGTACCCGCCCACCACCATCCCCATCACACAAAGGATGGCAACGTAGTAAGACGGGCCCATCGGGCTTTCTTTCATCAGTAGCGACACCACCAGCGGCGTCAGGCCACCGAACACGGCGTAGGCCACGTTGTAGGAGAACGACAGGCCGCTGAAGCGCACCACTGGCGGGAAGGCCTTGACCATCACGTAGGGCACCACGCCGATGGTGCCTACAAACAAACCGGTCAAGGCGTACAGCGGGAACAGCCAGTCCGGGTGATCCAGCAGGCTGTGATACAGCGTCCACGAGGTCGCGAGCAGCAACGCGCAACCGGCGACCAGCACGCGGCCCGCACCAAAACGATCAGCCAGGGCGCCGGACGCGATGCAACCCAAACTCAGGGTGACGATCGCCAGGCTGTTGGCCTGCAACGACACCGTCGGGCTGAAGTGGTAAATGGTCTGCAGCACCGTCGGGGTCATCAGGATGACGACGACGATGCCGGCCGACAGCAGCCACGTCAGCAACATCGACAGCACGATGGCGCCACGGTGGTCGCGCAATACCGCACGCAACGGCAACTCGGCCGCCAGGGTCTTGCGCTGCTGCATCTCGGCGAAGATCGGCGTTTCGTGCAGCCAGCGGCGCAGGTACACCGAAAACAGGCCGAATACACCGCCCAGCAGGAACGGGATCCGCCAGGCGTAATCGGAGACCTGCTCCGGGGTATAGGCCGTATTGATCGCGGTGGCGACCAGCGAACCCAGCAAAATCCCGCCGGTCAGGCCGCTGGTCAGGGTGCCGCAGGCGTAGCCGATATGGTGTGGCGGTACGTGTTCGGAAACGAAGACCCACGCGCCGGGCACCTCGCCACCAATCGCCGCGCCCTGGATCACGCGCATCAGCAGCAACAGGATCGGCGCCCACAGGCCGATCTGCGCGTAGGTTGGCAGCAGGCCCATGATCAGGGTCGGTACGGCCATCATGAAGATGCTCAGGGTGAACATCTTCTTACGGCCCAACAGGTCACCGAAGTGCGCCATGATGATCCCGCCCAGCGGCCGGGCCAGGTAGCCGGCAGCGAAGATACCGAAGGTCTGCATCATGCGCAGCCATTCAGGCATGTCGGCGGGGAAGAACAGCTTCCCGACCACCGTGGCGAAGAACACAAAAATGATGAAGTCGTAGAACTCCAGCGCCCCGCCCAAGGCAGACAGCGACAGGGTTTTATAATCGTTGCGGTTCAGCGGTCGTGCGGGAGGCGCAATGCTTGAAGGCACTGTGGTCATGGCAAGGCTTCTCTTATTAGGTCAGATCAGGAATCCGCAACAGCGTGGGTTTGCGCCAGGCAGGTCCGGCAAGATAACAAATTGCCTGGAAAAGCACAGTCTAAACACCTGCACCGCGGTTAGCGCCGACTCGCAAAGTCACCCCCTTGCGAGGCCCGCCTGTTCCCTCTTCGAATTATTGTCGGGGCCCGAAAACGCCTGCAAATACTGGCGGCCAGCGTTAAAAAGAAACAATGGTCAAACCCCTCAAGTTGCCTGACTGTTTTGGCCATTTTCTTGACGCCTGTAAAGCCATGTAGATAGATGTACAAAATCAGGAACCGACAGTCGTCGTACAGGCTACCGACCGATATACTGCCCAGCTTGCACCTGCTTATAGTGGAAGTTGCGCGAAAACGTCGTTGGCACCGACCAGCCGATTTCGCAGAGTTTCCCTCAAGGCGCCTTTCGAAAAACGTGACGAACGTAGTATGTTCGGGGCTGAATCGTTTTTCCAAGACGGCTATTCACCGATTACATAGTCCAAGAGTCACGGGTCAGAGGCACCCCCGGCATGATCGAACTCGAACAAGAAGATCCTATCCCGCAAGGCGATCTCGCCCTGCAAATCACCGCACTGCCCCGTGAAACCAACGGTTTCGGCGATATTTTCGGCGGTTGGCTGGTCGCACAGATGGACCTGGCCGGCACGGCAATGGCCAGCAAGGTCGCGGGTGGCCGCGTGGCTACCGTGGCGATCGATCGCATGGCTTTCCTGGTGCCGGTGGCGGTGGGCGCGCAGTTGTCCTTCTACACCCAGGCCCTGGAAATCGGCCGCAGCTCGATCCAGATGATGGTCGAAGTGTGGAGCGATGACCCGCTGTCCAGCGAATGGCGAAAAGTCACCGAAGCGGTGTTTGTGTTCGTTGCCATTGATGGTAGCGGTCGCACCCGGTCGGTTCCATCGCGGGCGCGTTAAACCTCGCGGCGGTTTGACGGTCCATTGCCCCATTGCCTGTGATTGAGAGAGCCTTGTATGCCTATGCCCCACATTGAAACCGTGAAAATGGATGAGCTGGACTGCTGGCGCATCCGCCACAACGGCGCCCAAGTGCTGGTGGCCCAACAGGGTGCGCACCTCTTCAGTTACCAGCCTGCTGGCGCAAAACCGGTGATCTGGCCCAATGACAAGGCGCTGTTCAAACAAGGCAAAGGCATCCGTACTGGCGTGCCGGTGTGCTGGCCGTGGTTTGGCGTGTTCGACCGCAACCCGCAGAGCGTGAAAGCGATGCGCCAGAGTGATCAGCCAGCGGGTGCCCATGGTTTTGCGCGCACCGCCCTCTGGACCTTGGCCGGCGTCGAAGACAACCGGGTTGAGCTGGTGCTACCGGCGCCGGCGGGCGGGTTCCCGGGCTGGCCACACCAGGTCGACCTGAAAATGAGCATCCTGCTGGATGATCAACTGCAGATCCGCCTGAGCAGCCACAACCGTGGCAGCGATACCGTGACCATCAGCCAGGCGCTGCACAGCTACTTCGCCGTCAGCGATGTGCGCACTGTGCAGGTCGAAGGACTGGACGGGCTGGACTATATCGATACCGCCGACGGCTGGCAGACCAAACAACAGTCTGGAGCGCTGAACTTCAGCGCCGAGACCGACCGCATCTACCTCGACACCCCGGCACAATTGAACATCGTTGATAAAGACTGGCAGCGCCGTATCCAGCTCACCAGCGAAGGGTCGAAATCGACGGTGATCTGGAACCCCTGGACTGAACGCGCCAAGGCGCTCGATGACATGGCCGACGATGGCTGGCAGGGCATGCTGTGCATCGAGACGGCCAATGTGCTGGACGATGTAGTGGTGCTGGCACCTGGCGCGAGCCACACCATGGGCGTGAGTATCGCCAGCCTGCCCCTGTAGACCTGCTCCCACAGGGGGATTTGTGGCGCTGGTTACAGGTCTGACTCCTGCACCACCCGCACCACCCCCGCATCCAGCGCATACGCCGCATCCGCCAGGTCGTTGTTGACCGTCTCCACCTTCAACGTGCCCGTCACCCACAACGGCGTATAGATATCGTCCAGCTTCAAGCCCTTGGGATAGCGCACCAGCACCAACTGGTTGGGCGGCGGCGGTGGCACGTGGATGCAGGCGCCCGGGTAAGGCACCAGGAAGAACAGGGTGCTGCGCCCCTTGGCATCGGTTTCCAGCGGCACCGGGTAGCCACCCAGGCGGATGTGCTTGCCATTCATGGCAGCCACGGTCTTGGTCGAATACATTACCGCCGGCAACCCCTTGCTCTGCTTCAGGCCACCCTTTTCGGTAAAGGTGCCCAGGGCTTCCGGGGAGTTGTGGTCGATATCAGGCATTTGTTCGAGGGCTTTCTGGTCCGACTTGGGCATCAGTTCCAGCCAGTCGGTTTCCGCCAGCTCAGCGGTGTGGGCCAGGCTTGAGCCCAGCAAAAGGACAGTCAACAGAAGACGGCGCATGGAGTGGCTCGACCAATAAACAAGTGTCGGCATTCTAGCCCTCTGCGCCTGCGCAGCGCAGAGGGCTTGACGCTAAATCATTTCTTTTTCAGCAGACCGTAGATCACCAGCAACACGATGGCACCGACCAGCGCGCCAATGAAGCCTGCGCCTTGGCCTGCCTGGTAGATCCCCAGTGCCTGACCGCCATAGGTGGCCGCCAGAGAGCCGGCGATACCCAGCAGGATGGTCATGATCCAGCCCATGCTGTCATCGCCTGGTTTCAGGAAACGCGCCAGCAGGCCGACGATCAAACCGATAAAGATGGTTCCAATGATACCCATGGCATTTCCCTCTGAATGAAAGTTAGCTGAAGCCTAGTCAGACTTTGGCATCCTGCAATCAGAGGATGGCGGCAACCAATGGTTCCCGCCTACCCCAGGGTTATTGCGCGGCGATCAGCGCCTGGACCTTGGCAATCTGCGCGTCGAGGGTCGCGCGATCCTTGCAACGCAGGTTGGCGTGGCCGACCTTGCGCCCGACCTTGAAGGCCTTGCCGTAGTGATGCAGGTGGCAGTCATCAATCGCAATGACCTGCTCCACCGGCGGCACGACGCCAATGAAGTTGAGCATCGCGCTCTCGCCAACCTTGGCCGTGGAACCCAACGGCAAGCCCGCTACCGCCCGCAGGTGGTTTTCGAACTGGCTGCATTCGGCGCCTTCGGTAGTCCAGTGCCCGGAGTTGTGTACGCGCGGGGCGATTTCGTTGGCCTTGAGGCCACCGTCGACTTCAAAGAACTCGAACGCCATCACCCCGACATAATCCAGTTGCTTCAACACGCGGCTGGAATAGTCTTCGGCCAACGCCTGCAACGGGTGGTCGGTACTGGCCACGGACAGCTTGAGGATGCCGCTGTCGTGGGTGTTGTGCACCAACGGGTAGAAACGGGTTTCGCCATCACGGGCCCGCACAGCCACCAGCGAGACTTCGCCGGTGAACGGCACGAAGCCTTCCAGCAGGCAGGCGACGCTGCCCAGTTCGGCGAAAGTACCGACCACATCGGCGTCGGTGCGCAGGACTTTCTGGCCCTTGCCGTCATAACCCAGGGTGCGGGTTTTCAGCACGGCCGGCAGGCCGATGCTGGCGACCGCCGCGTCCAGGTCCGCCTGGGACTGGATGTCGGCGAAGGCCGGGGTCGGAATGCCCAGGTCCTTGAACATGCTTTTTTCGAACCAGCGGTCGCGAGCGATACGCAAGGCTTCGGCGCTCGGGTACACCGGCACGAATTGTGACAAAAAAGCCACGGTTTCGGCCGGGACGCTTTCGAACTCGAAGGTCACCAGGTCGACTTCATCGGCCAGTTGGCGCAAGTGGTCCGGGTCGCTGTAGTCCGCCCGCAGGTGTTCACCCAGGGCCGCCGCACAGGCGTCCGGCGCCGGATCGAGAAACGCGAAGTTCATCCCCAGCGGAGTACCCGCCAAAGCCAGCATGCGGCCCAGTTGGCCGCCACCGATTACACCGATTTTCATCAATCAACCTCAGGCGATGCGTGGGTCAGGATTGTCCAGGACACTGTCAGTCTGTTCCGCGCGGAACTTCTTCAGTGCCGCGTGGAACTGCGGGTGCTTGGCGCCCAGGATACTGGCGGCCAGCAATGCTGCGTTGATCGCGCCAGCCTTGCCGATCGCCAGGGTAGCCACTGGAATCCCGGCCGGCATCTGCACGATGGACAACAGCGAATCCACGCCCGAGAGCATCGACGACTGCACCGGCACGCCGAGTACCGGCAAGTGGGTCTTGGCCGCACACATGCCCGGCAGGTGGGCTGCGCCACCGGCACCGGCGATGATCACCTCGATGCCACGGGATTCTGCTTCATCGGCATACTGGAACAGCAAGTCCGGCGTGCGGTGGGCAGAGACCACCTTCACTTCGAACGCAATGCCGAGTTTTTCCAGCATATCGGCGGTGTGGCTAAGGGTGGACCAATCGGACTTGGAGCCCATGATCACGCCAACCAATGCACTCATCGTCGTGCCTCTTCTCTCTGGGCGCCCGCAGGCGCGTCAAAAAACAACAAGCCACGCGGGAAATCCGGCGTGGCTTGTTGTACGAATTAAGGCCGGTTGGACCGGCCGAAGGCCGCGCAGTATACCGTAATAATGCAGATAAACAGCCCCTTGGATGACCATCTGTCTTACGCTTTAAACCTGCGATTTTATTGACTTCCAGGTCAGCGAAAACACCACAAAATACTGTGGGAGCTGGCTTGCCTGCGATGGCGGAGGGTCAGTGCCTGAAATGTCAGCTGATACACCGCTATCGCAGGCAAGCCAGCTCCCACATTTAACCGCGCTCAGCCGCCGGGGACTGCGCCGCGCCGCCTTCCAGCTTGCGCCACAACAACCGCACGTTGGCCTTGCGCACCAACGCGCAGCGATACAGCCGAATCTCCAACGGCACATGCCACTGCGGCCCGCCACACACCACCAGTTCGCCCCGGGCCAATTCGGCACGCACGCTCAACTGCGGCACCCAGGCAATCCCCAACCCTTCCAAAGCCATGCTTTTGAGGCTGTCGGCCATGGCGGTTTCGTACACCGTGGTAAAGCGCAGCGCGCGCTGGCGCAGCAACAGGTTCACCGAACGCCCGAGGAACGCACCGGCGCTATAAGCCAGCAGTGGCACGCTGCCCTCGCCCTCCAGGTCGAACAACGGCTTGCCATCGGCATCGGCGGCGCAGACCGGGAGCATTTCTGTGTTGCCCAGGTGCAGCGACGGGAAAATGTCCGGGTCCATCTGCATCGCGGCATCCGGGTCGTAGAACGCCAGCATCAAGTCGCAACCGCCTTCACGCAGTGCATGCACGGCGTCGCCGACGTTGGTGGCCACCAGCCGCGTGGCGATGTTCAGCCCTTCATTGCGCAATTGCGCGATCCAGCGTGGGAAAAAGCCCAATGCCAGGGAGTGCGCGGCGGCCACTTGCATGACTTCGCCCTGCCCGCCTTCGAGGTGGTGCAAATGGCGCAGTACTTCGCCCAGTTGTTCGACCACCGTGCGCGCCGTCACCAAAAACAATTGCCCCGCCGCCGTCAGTTCGACGGGCGTGCGCGAGCGGTTGACCAGGGTCAGCCCCAACGCGGCCTCCAGGCTGCGGATACGTCGGCTGAAGGCCGGCTGGGTGACAAAGCGCCGCTCGGCAGCCTGGGAGAAACTGCGCGTGGCAGCCAGGGCGCTAAAGTCTTCCAGCCATTTGCTTTCAAGGTTCATCTGATTCTCCAGGGCATGCACCATTTTGGCACACACGCCCGCCATGATAACCGGGTCACATCAACATTATGCCGTTTGTGCATAGGCCAGTGCTTAACAGCATTGGCCCAAAAACTTCTGCAAGCCTAGCATTCGCAGCGTTCCGGCCTGTTCCGGGTCCATATCGAGATGATTTCCGTCATGTCCTCCGCTGCATCATTCCGCACAGAAAAAGACCTGCTTGGCGTACTCGAAGTACCTGCCCAAGCGTATTACGGCATCCAGACCCTGCGAGCCGTGAATAACTTCCGTCTCTCCGGCGTTCCGATTTCGCATTACCCGAAATTGGTGGTCGGTCTGGCAATGGTCAAGCAAGCCGCCGCTGACGCCAACCGCGAGTTGGGCCAGCTCAGCGAAGCCAAGCACGCTGCCATCAGCGAAGCCTGCGCCCGCCTGATCCGCGGCGACTTCCACGAAGAGTTCGTGGTGGACATGATTCAAGGCGGCGCTGGCACTTCAACCAACATGAATGCCAACGAAGTCATCGCCAACATCGCGCTAGAGGCCATGGGCCACCAGAAGGGCGAATACCAGTACCTGCACCCCAACAACGACGTGAACATGGCGCAGTCGACCAACGACGCCTACCCGACCGCGATCCGCCTGGGTCTGCTGTTGGGCCATGACGCGCTGCTGGCCAGCCTCGACAGCCTGATCCAGGCGTTCGCCGCCAAAGGTGTCGAGTTCGGCCACGTCCTGAAAATGGGCCGCACCCAGCTGCAAGACGCCGTGCCGATGACCCTCGGCCAGGAATTCCGCGCCTTCGCCACCACCCTGGGTGAAGACCTGGCCCGCCTGAAGACCCTGGCTCCGGAGCTGTTGACCGAAGTCAACCTGGGCGGCACCGCCATCGGTACCGGCATCAACGCCGACCCGCGCTACCAGGCCCTGGCCGTACAACGCCTGGCCACCATCAGCGGCCAGCCGCTGGTGCCAGCCGCCGACCTGATCGAAGCCACCTCCGACATGGGCGCCTTTGTGCTGTTCTCCGGCATGCTCAAGCGTACTGCGGTGAAGCTGTCGAAGATCTGCAACGACCTGCGCCTACTGTCCAGCGGCCCGCGTACCGGGATCAACGAAATCAACCTGCCAGCGCGTCAGCCAGGCAGCTCGATCATGCCCGGCAAGGTCAACCCGGTGATCCCGGAAGCGGTGAACCAGGTCGCGTTCCAGGTGATCGGTAACGACCTGGCCCTGACCATGGCGGCCGAAGGCGGCCAACTGCAACTGAACGTGATGGAACCGCTGATCGCCTTCAAGATCTTCGACTCGATCCGCCTGCTGCAACGCGCCATGGACATGCTGCGCGAACACTGCATCGTCGGCATCACCGCCAACGAAGCCCGCTGCCGCGAACTGGTGGAACACTCCATCGGCCTGGTCACCGCGCTGAACCCGTACATCGGTTATGAAAACGCCACCCGCATCGCCCGTATCGCCCTTGAAAGCGGCCGCGGCGTGCTGGAACTGGTGCGTGAAGAAGGCTTGCTCGACGACGCCATGCTCGACGACATCCTGCGCCCGGAAAACATGATTGCCCCGCGTCTGGTGCCTTTGAAGGCCTGAACGCATGTAGCACCGCTCACCAGGTTGAGGGACTAGACACCTCTCACCCTTTTGAGGGCTTGAAGACTTGTTCTTCAGGCCCTTTTTTTTGCCTGTTTTTTAACGCCTGCTCCCTGTAGGAGCGAGCTTTCTCGCGAAAAACCTGAGAGCGCCGCGCTCATCCAGCAAGTCCGCGTTATCGTTAACGTTCTTCGCGAGCACGCTCGCTCCTACAAAAGTGAACCGGTTCAGCCCTTTGCCCGCCTACCATTCCTCGCCCAGTTGCGCTGCTTGCAGACGGCTGGCGCGCACATCGGTATAGTGCCGCCCCTCTTCGCATGCACGGTCGTCAACCGCATGCGAACGCCGAACTAATAACAACCCGCGACTTGGAACCGGGACGAACACTCGACCCACCTATCGTGCTGCCTGCGCGATTGTGTGTAACACGATGTGTCGAACCGTCCGGCTTTTGCCTTTACAAAAAACAGCGAGGAATACTCCATGCTAGAAGTCATCAACGACTTCCTCTCAGGAAAAGTGCTGATCGTGCTCATTGTCGGGCTCGGTGGCTACTTCACGATCCGCTCGCGTTTCGTTCAGTTTCGTCACTTCTTTCATATGTTCGCGGTGTTTCGCGACAGCCTGAAAAGCAGCGCCGGCCAACTCAGTTCGTTCCAGGCGCTGATGCTCAGCCTGGCCGGGCGGGTGGGCGCCGGTAACATCGCCGGCGTCGGCATTGCCGTGACCCTGGGCGGGCCGGGTGCCGTGTTCTGGATGTGGGTCACCGCACTGGTGGGCATGTCTTCGAGCTTTATCGAGTGCTCCCTCGGCCAGCTCTACAAGCGCACCGACGCTGAAGGCACCTACCGTGGCGGCCCGGCCTATTACATCCAGCACGGCCTGCAAAAACGCTGGCTGGGCATGGTCATGGCATTCCTGCTGCTGGTGACCTTCGGCTTTGCCTTCAACGGCCTGCAAGCCCATGCCGTGACCCACTCGCTGAACAATGCTTTTGGCTTCGACACCACCTACACCGGCCTGGCCCTGGCGGTATTGCTGGGCCTGGTGTTCATCGGCGGGATCAAGCGCATTGCCTCGATCGCCGACCTGCTGGTGCCGGTCAAGACCCTGGTCTACATCGCCGTGACGGTCTACGTGATCGTGCTGCAATTCGACCAGGTGCCGGGCATGTTGATGACCATCGTCAAGAGCGCCTTTGGCCTGGACCAAGCCTTCGGCGGCCTGGTGGGCAGCGCGATCATCATGGGCGTGAAACGCGGCGTGTTCGCCAACGAAGCCGGCCTGGGCAGTGCGCCCAACGTGGCCGCCGTGGCCTCGGTCGAGCACCCGGTCGCCCAGGGTGTGGTGCAAGCGTTCAGCGTGTTCCTCGACACCTTCATCATTTGCACCTGCACCGCGCTGCTGATCCTGCTCTCGGGGTTCTACACCCCAGGTTTTGAAGGCGACGGCATTGCCCTGACCCAGAACTCCCTGGCTGCGGTGGTGGGTGACTGGGGCCGGATGTTCATCTCGGTGGCCCTGGCTTTGTTCGTGTTCACCTCGATCATGTACAACTACTACCTGGGCGAGAGCAACCTGCGCTTTTTGGTGGGTAACAACCGCAAGGTGCTGATCGGTTACCGTGCGCTGGTGCTGGTGCTGATCTTCTGGGGCTCGATCGAGAACCTGGGCACCGTGTTCGCCTTCGCCGACATCACCATGACCATGCTGGCGTTCGTCAACCTGTTCGCCCTGGCGTTCCTGTTCAAGATCGCCATGCGCCTGCTCAAGGACTACGACGACCAGCGCGCCGCCGGGATCAAGACCCCGGTGTTCGACTCCAGCCAGTTCCCCGACCTGGACCTGGACCGCAAGGCCTGGCCGGCCAACCCGGTGCAACCGGACGCAGCCCCATCGGTTGAACTGAACGCTCAAGTGCAACGCTGAGCGTAGATAGATGACACGCCGCCTGGCCTTGGGCATGCTCTGGGCCCGGCGGCGTTTTTCGTTCAGGAGAAAATTCATGTCCCCATCCAACAACGTCATGGTGCTCTACACCGGTGGCACCATCGGCATGCAAGCCAGCGCCAACGGCCTGGCGCCTGCATCGGGTTTCGAGGCGCGCATGCGCGAGCAGCTTGCCAACATGCAAGTGCCCGCGTGGCGCTTCCGGGAGATGGCGCCGCTGATCGACAGCGCCAACATGACCCCCGCTTACTGGCAGCAACTGCGCAGCGCCGTGGTCGAGGCTGTGGACAACGGCGCCGATGCCGTACTGATCCTGCACGGCACTGACACCCTGGCCTACAGCGCGGCGGCCATGTGTTTCCAACTGCTGGGCCTGCCGGCGCCCGTGGTGTTTACCGGGTCTATGCTGCCGGCCGGCGTGCCCGACAGCGATGCCTGGGAAAACGTCAGCGGCGCCCTGGCCGCGTTGGGCGAAGGCCTGGCACCGGGTGTGCAGCTGTATTTCCACGGCGCGCTGATGGCACCGACCCGCTGCGCGAAGGTCCGCAGCTTTGGTCGCCATCCGTTTGCCGCACTGCAGCGCAACGGCGGCGTGGCCAAGGCCCAGGCAATTCCCGCCGGCCTGGATTACCGCCAACCCAAGGCCCTGGCCAATGTCGGTGTGCTGCCGCTGGTGCCGGGCATCACCGCTGGGCAACTGGATGCACTGGTCGACAGCGGTATCCAGGCGCTGGTCCTGGAGTGCTTCGGCAGCGGTACCGGGCCGAGCGATAACCCGGCGTTTCTCGCCAGCCTCCAGCGTGCGCAGGAGCACAACGTAGTGGTGGTGGCAATTACCCAATGCCATGAAGGCGGCGTGGAACTGGATGTGTACGAAGCGGGCAGCCGTTTGCGCGGTGTGGGCGTTCTGTCTGGAGGCGGCATGACCCGCGAAGCGGTGTTCGGCAAATTACAGGCCCTGCTCGGCGCCGGCCTTGTAACCCACGAAGTCCGCCGCCTGGTGGAACTGGACCTGTGCGGCGAACTGAGCTGAGCGGCATATAACTTGCTCCACTTCCAGCCATCCCCTGGCTGGAAGTTCCCATGTTGCACTCCCACCTCACTACCCTCAATGCCGTTTCCCTGGTGCTCAGCACCTTCAAGGCCGAAGGCTGGCCCGCCGAAGCGCTGCTGGCCGGCAGTGGCATCTGTGCGGCGGACTTGAGCCGCGCCGACACGCGCATCGCCACGCACCAGGAGATGCAGGTGTGCGCCAATGCCGTGGCCTTGCAGCGCGATATCGGACTGATCGTGGGACAGCGAATGCACGTATCGGCCTACGGCATGCTCGGCTATGCCCTGCTCACCAGTGCCACTTTCGGTGACGCTTTGCGCCTGGCCCTGCGTTATCCGGCGCTGTTGGGAACACTGTTTGAGCTGAGCCTGGAGGAGGACGGCGAACGTATCTGGTTCACCGCCAGCGATTACCGAGAAAACCCGGCGCTAACTGCCTTCAATGTGGAGCTGTGCCTGGGGTCGTTGAAGGTTATCTGCGACGACCTGCTCGGCCACCCGCTGCCTCTGCTGGGCGCGCGCTTTGAGCATGATGCGCCGGATTATCAGGCACGCTACGCCGAGTGCTTCGACTGCCCGTTGCAGTTCCAGGCCACTGCCAATGCGTTCGCCTTTGACCAACGCTGGCTTGCCCAACCTTTGCCTCTGGCCGATACCGTGACCCACCGGGCCATGGCTGAGCGCTGCCGCAAACAGAACACCGAATTCACCGGGCGCGAGGCCTGGCTGGGACGGGTCCGCCAGTTGCTCGCTGCACAACTGCACGCCGCACCCGGGCTGGATGGCCTGGCCCAGCAGATGAACTGTTCGCCGCGCACCCTGCGCCGGCACCTGCATGACCTGGGCTGCAGTTACCAGGAGTTGCTGGACGAGCTGCGCTTCGAGCAGGCCAAGCAACTGTTGTCGCAAGACCAGTGGCCGATCTATCGGATTGCCGAGGCCCTGGGGTTCAGCGAGACCGCAAGTTTTCGGCACGCATTTGTGCGCTGGAGCGGTGTGGCGCCTAGTCAATTTCGCCCCTGACCCGCACCGCGGTGATGCCTTCGCGAGCAAGCCCGCTCCCACATGGGGCGAATTTCGGACAGATAATTTGGCCGTATTAATCCCCTTTTGGCCGCTCCTGCCGTTCTCTTAAATCGCGCTCGCCGCAAGACTGCATTCACCGATACAGCCTGCGGAGAACAACAAATGCTGACGATCTACTCAGACGATCACCACCTGCACCACGGCCGTTGCGAACTGATGGACGGGCAATTGATGCCCTGCTTTGAAATGCCCTCGCGCGCCGACCACGTGCTGCAACGGGTCAAGGACCGCGAACTGGGCCCGGTGCAGGCGCCCCAGGATTTCGGCCTGGCACCGCTGCAGCGTATCCACAGCCGTGCCTACCTGGACTTCTTCAAGGGGGCTTGGGCGCGCTGGACCGAGTTCGGCCAAGACGGCGACCTGTTGCCCTACACCTGGCCCGCACGCACCTTGCGGCGTGTACTGCCCACCAGCCTGCATGGCCAATTGGGCTATTACAGCTTCGACGGCGGCGCGCCGATCACCGCCGGCACGTGGCAAGCAGCGTACAGCGCGGCGCAGGTCGCTCTCACAGCCCAGGCAGCCATCCAGCAGGGCGCCCACAGTGCCTTCGCACTCTGCCGCCCACCGGGGCACCACGCCGCCAGTGACTTGATGGGCGGTTATTGCTACCTCAACAACGCTGCTATTGCCGCCCAGGCCTTCCTTGACCAAGGCCATAAAAAGGTCGCGATCCTGGACGTGGATTACCACCACGGTAACGGTACCCAATCGATTTTCTATGAGCGCAGCGATGTGCTGTTCACCTCGATCCACGGCCACCCGGAAGCGGAGTTTCCGTTTTTCCTGGGCTATGCCGACGAATTGGGTGATGGGGCCGGTGAAGGCTTCAACTTCAACTACCCGCTGCCGGCTGGTTCCGGCTGGGAATCCTGGAGTGCAGCACTTGAAGAGGCCTGCACGGAGATTGAACGTTACGGCGCCGAGATCATCGTGGTGTCCCTGGGCGTGGACACGTTCAAGGACGACCCTATCTCGCAGTTCAAACTCGACAGCCCGGACTACCTGGCCATGGGCGCACGTATCGCGCGCTTGGGCAGGCCCACGCTGTTTGTGATGGAGGGCGGTTACGCGGTGGAAGAAATCGGCATCAATGCCGTCAACGTTCTCGAAGGTTTCGAGGGAGCAGCCCAATGAACATGCTCAAGTCGCTTGTGCTCTGCGCCGCCGTGCTGAGCACCACCGCCCATGCACAAGAAAACACCCTGCGGGTCTATAACTGGTTCGACTACATCACCCCCAAGGCGCTGGACGACTTCAAGGCCCGGAACCCGGCGATCAAGCTGATCTACGACATCTTCGACACCAACGAAGCCCTGGAAGCCAAGTTGCTGACTGGCAACTCCGGCTATGACGTGGTGGTGCCGTCCAATGTGTTCCTGGCCAAACAGATCGAAGCCGGTGTGTTCCAACCCCTGGACCGCAGCCAACTGCCGAACTGGAACCACCTCGACCCCAAGCTGATGAAGTTGATCGAGGCCAACGACCCCGGCAATAAATTCGCCGTGCCGTACATGTACGGCACCATTTTGATCGGCTTCAACCCGGCCAAGGTCAAGGCCGCGCTGGGAGACAGCGCCCCCGTAGACAGCTGGGACCTGATCTTCAAGGAAGAGAACATCAGCAAGCTCAAGCAGTGCGGCGTCGCCCTTCTCGATTCGCCGTCGGAAATCCTGCCCCTGGCCTTGCAACACCTGGGCCTGGACCCCAACAGCAGCAACCCCAAGGACTATGAAAAAGCCGAGGCCCTGCTGCTCAAGATCCGGCCGTACATCACCTATTTTCACTCCTCCAAATACATGGCTGACATCGCCAACGGTGATATCTGCGTGGCCGTCGGCTATTCCGGCAGCTTCTCCCAGGCTGCCAACCGTGCCAAAGAAGCCAAGAACGGGGTGACGGTCGATATGCGCCTGCCCAAGGAAGGCGCGCCGATCTGGTTCGACATGCTTGCGATACCCAAGGGCGCCAAAAACCCGCAAGACGCCTACACCTTTATCAACTACCTGCTGCAACCCCAGGTCATCGCCCCCATCAGCGATTTTGTCGGTTATCCCAACCCCAACAAGGACGCCACCGAACAGGTGGATCCAGCGATCCGCAACAACCCCAACCTGTACCCCAGCGAAGCAGCGATGGCCACGCTCTACACCTTGAAACCCCTGGCCCGCGATGCCGAACGTGCCAGGACCCGCGCCTGGACCAAGATCAAGTCCGGGACATAATCACTCATGGCCGGGGAGAGCACGCCCCGGCCATGATTATTTATCTACCGTCTTTCCCTCCCTCCCGGAAACTACCTTGGCGCTCTTAAAGCCTGACACTGGCCAAGGAGCTGCAGATGCCCAACGACTCATCCCTCACCAACAACCACCCTCCCAGTAACTATGAACTGTTGACGCAATTGAGCGTTGGTCCGTCCATTCGGGATGTCGCCGCCAACCTGTTGCGTTCCTCCCTCATTGAGCAATACCCGACACTCACTATCGACCCGGACCTGGCCATGGTTATCACGCCACACTGGCGCATCGTCGGCGATGTCATTCAGTCGGCGCCCGCCTCCGCGCAATCACTGACCTCGATCCTGGCCAACCAGGCCATGTCGCCGAGCATGGTGATCTATATCGACGGTGAGCATTTCCTCACCCTGGAGCCAGAGGCCCAGCCTGCCGTGCACCTACCGGTGAAGATCGATGCCATCGCACGGTTGATCAATGAGCTATCGGCCCTGATATTCACCGCCTTCCAGGAGCAGCAGCTCGATTACTGGAATGCCTCCAATGGCCTGTCAGGCCCGCGCTGGCAGACGCTCTCCCATTCCCTGCGCAAGGTGTGGAATGTCACCACCCAGGAAGGTTGGGATGAGCACGATTGCGCCATGGCCAGGACGTTGTTCCACGCTCCGGAGCTGGACAAGCGCAAGGCCTCCGATACGTACCAGACACACGCTTACCTGATCGACATGGATGGGCATCACAACAACAATGACGTTCACATTGGCCTATCGGATATGGCCGTGCTGATCGGTGTACACGAGCAGCGCCAGCGAATTCTGGCGTACTCGCTGATCAGCGGTTACGAGAAATTCGAGTCGCTGGATAAACTCGGCGAAGCGTTGCCGGCGAGCCTTACTCAATATCAACCCGACGTGAGTGTGCAATGGCGACTGTACGAACCTACCGGTGATTTCTTCGATAGCCTGGCGTGCAATCTGATCGCCCTGCAACTGCAAGAAATCGGCGTAGTTGGCTCGTCCAGCCTCGAAGCACCTCCCGCAACGGTCGTCACCGGCCAGGCGGTAGCCCGCATCCTGCCGGTGATTGAAGACTTGAGCGATGACTCGCTGTCGAATATCCGCCAGATCCATCAACAGCTCCCCAACTGGCTCGCTCGTGCCTCGGACCTGGATGTATCGACCTACAGCCGGTGCGTGATCGAGCTGGCCGAACTGCATACGCACAATCATGGGCAGTCTTTCCAGGACGGTATCCCACCGATCCGCGACTACGCCCGGCAGCAGCTGCAAAACCAGATGCAGACCCACAGAAATGACGCGAGCCTGAACCTGGACAAAATCGAGATCAGTATCGAGAGCCCGGTGCTCTGGGGTACCTTTGTGCTACCAGGCACCAGTGACATCACCCGGTGCAACCTGATCGACCTGGCCCTGGATAATCTCACCGGGCTACCCACCGGCACGGCCAGCGTGCGCTACAACGGTGGCAATGGCCCCACATGGTTGACGTACAGCTACCTCAAGGACCTGATCGAAACCCTCGACCTGGGCGAACACTATCCGAACCTCATCAAGCGCACCTTGCTTGACGACCCTATTGAGTCAAAGAGCCGACAAACCCTCTACACCTCACACTTGCAGGTGCAACTGCCGCTGCTGGCACTGCAGTGGAAAATTCAACGCCTGCATGGCCTCGATGATCGTGGTTACCGCTATATCGCCGCTGTCATGCACGCGCAAGCGCATGAACGGCAGGTCGATGGGCAAGCAATCGTCATCCGACGCCTGGCGTTTGTCCCCACCTTGCGCCCCGGCCAGACACAGGATGTGGTGGCCAATATGTTCGTGATCGGTCCCCGCGACCACACCCAAGGCCCGTGCCTACTGTATCGTCCACTGCTGGAGCCGGTGCTGGTTCAGTACCCGTCACGGCAAAACCTGCTCTATGCCATCAAGCATCACCGCACCTTGCGCGACTCGGTGCTGGCCTGGTTACCCGAAAACGTGCGCTTTAACTACGAGCAATACGTCTTCCCCACCGCACTGCCCTCACCGTGGACCGTCGTGCGCGGGCTGGTGGAGCCCCAGGTGGTGATGCAAATGAGCGGTCCCATTGCCTTGAGCGATGAAGTGGTAGGCAACGACACCCTGGCGACGCTGTTCAAGGACAACGCCAATGCGATGGTTGAACTGGCCACTCGGCAATCGGTATCCAACGTGAAGAAACGCTGGGCAAGCTACCGGCAAGCCGGCTGGATGATTTTCAGCGCAGCCTTGCCATTCATGGGGCGTACAGCCGGGATCGCCGTCTGGATCTGGCAAATCATGGACGACCTGCAAGCATCCGCCCAAACCGAGCCAGGGCCCGACGGGAAAGCTTCCTGGGCGGCGCAGGTCGACCTGCTGCTCAACCTGGGCATGGCCCTGGTGCTGCACGTCGCCCTGCGACATCCGCCGGGGCGAAAGACGATCAAGGAGCAACCGCCGGTACCTGAATCCACCCCCGTGACGGATCCTGAAATCGTACCGCTACCGGCCCGCAAAGTCCCCGTGACGCAACAACCCAACCTGCCCGATGCCGATCTACCCGCTCACCATCAAGGGCCCCTGTATACCAGCGGCCCGCTCAATCGCGCACCCGCAAACCTGGGAACAACACTGGAGCGCTTCAACATTGCCAAACCCGAAGGGCTGGGGGAGCCGATCAAAGAAGCAGGGGCTCACCTGCATCTCTATTCGCTTGCCGATAAATGGTATGCACCCGTCGGAGTCCGCTGGTTCGAGGTCACGGTGGATGAAAACGACAGTGTCGTGATCGTCGACCCAAAACGCCCCTCCCACAACGGCCCTTTACTGGTGAGTAACCTGGCCGGTCAATGGTTTGTCGATACCCGCCTGCGCCTGCGTGGCGCCGGCTTCCGGAACCGCCGGCAATCTGCCCGAGGCAAGACACCCTCCCGGATCAACGACCTCAGGGAGAAACTCAACAAATTCGACGCCGAAGAAAAACGCGGTCAGGCCGAAGTATCAGCGGCGCACGCGGCGATAGACCCGACTCCCGGGCCGTCCGCCGACCGCCAGCGCCAGACATTCCTCGACAAGGTGGACAGCCGCCTGGCCGAATATGACGTGCCCATTCGTCAACTGCGATCGCTGAACATCCTCGACTCGGTGCCCAACTACCAGAGCAGCATGATCGATTACTTGAACAAACAACTGCTGCTGACACGCTCTGCTATCTCAGAACGTCTCCCTGTCTTTCGCGAAAAGTTGTTGGTAGCGGTGGGAGACATAGAAGCCGTTACCGGCCAGAACTTAAAACAGCGCAGCGAAATCGCCCAGACAATGGCTAAGTTGAACCTGGATATGATCAACCGCATGGAGTACGCGCTTTCGCGCTTTCGCGAGTTGGAGGGCCTAGGCATAGAGGGTGCAAAAGTCATCCAGACCACCATGAAAGCCTTGCCCGAATTCAAGCTTTACGACCTCAAGGCGCTGCAACTCACCCTCAGCCGCTACCTGTGTATTGGCGAAGGCAGTGGGGAGGCCTTCACCAACGCCCACGCCCAACTCAATGACATCATCGATATCGCCGATCTCAACGTACAAACGTGGATCGAGACACTGGTAGAAGCCAGCGTCAGTGACCTGAACGAGCGCATTGAAGTGTTGAACAGCCTGCTCGACCAATTTGCAATTGTCGACCAGCGCCTGCTGGACCTACACACCGAATACCCGGAGCAGGTGCAACGAGAGCCGCTGGAAAACCTCCGCCAACAAGTCGAACAATTCAACCAGCAGGCGGTTCAGGAACTGGTGGGGCTGCTCAAGGAAAGAAAAGCCCAGGAGCCCAAACCCGGCCCATCAAAAACACCGCCGGCGCCCAAACGCAAAGTCATCAAGACGCGCTTCAACGGGGTCGTGGTGGGCGAGCCCCGTGAAGCCGAACGTAGCCTGGTGGACGTCAAGGCACCCGTGACGGGCAAGGTCATCGCGACCTTTCACGAAAAAAGCCCAGGGGTCTGGGTCGAGCGGGAGAGCCCCTCCTCAGCTTCCCTTGTACCCCAGGCCATCGACCTGAGTCGGAGTATCAATACCGGGCAGAGCCTGTTGGACGAAGAGCCCGCCGCCACCTTGCGAACCTTGAGCCACTCGAAGAAAGCCGGACGCATCCCGGTGGAAATCGAAGAAATGTTTCATCAGTACGCTGCACGCCTGGAACGCGCGGCGAGCACTATCGAAGAAGCTCTGACTCAACTCAACCTCACCGAAAGCGACCGCCCTCCCGCCGCCACCCTCAACCGCAAACTCAACAACGCGGCTACGCGGCTCTACGAGCTGGGAACAAGCACCCGCATCGAAATGACCAAACAGCAACCGCCGACGGCAGCACGGGTGGAATGGCTGCATAGCCAAGGGCTGGTGAAAATCGCCAAAGTGCTCACCCGCCGACGGCTCAAGGGCCCCGGGAAAAACTACCTCGACGAATACGAGGTGCGTGATCATCAAACTCACGCGGTGCTTTGGTACGCGCACTTTCACTATGAGTCGCCGCAAGCAGAGCTCGAACACTACATCGCCGGCCACCTCAAGACCCGCAACCAACAGAAACTTGGAGGCGCCATCCACCGCACAGGCTTGAGTGTCCGCGACCAGATCGCAATCTATCGCAGTGAAATCAGTCCGCAGTTGGCCCGCTCCCTATTCTTCCAGAGCTGATTATCATCCGACCTGCCAGGCCTTGCGCAACCTTGCCAGGGCCTGGGCGATGGCCTCTTCGGGCACGGCGGCAAACCCCAATACCAGGCCGGCGCGCGAGTCTGGTATCGGGATGGAATCGGGCAACCAGTAGCTGCTCAAACCGTTGATTTCGACATCCATCGCCCGGGCCTGGGCCAGCAATTGCGCTTCCCGAGCCAGGCTTTCCACCCGCACTGTGAGGTGCAACCCTGCTGCGACACCGGGCAGGCTGCCCATACCTGGCACATTGGCAGGCCAACCGGCCAGCAAGGCATTGCGTCGACTCAAGGCGGCACGACGCATCCGACGGATATGCCGCTGGAAATGCCCCGCTACCATGAACTCGGCCATCACCGCCTGAGTGCTGACCTCCGAATGCCGCACATCCACGGCGCGGCGCCGGGTGAAGGCGTCCACCATTGCCTGTGGCAGGACCAGATAACCCAGGCGCAACGCCGGGAACGCCACCTTGCCGAATGTGCCCACGTAGAGCACCCGACCGCTGCGATCCAGGGCCGCCAGCGGTGCCAGGGGCGCGCCGCTGTAACGGTACTCGCCGTCGTAATCGTCCTCGATGATCCAGCCGCCCGTGCGCTCGGCCCAGGCCAGTAATTCCAGGCGTCGCACCAGGCTCATCACCACCCCAGTCGGGTACTGGTGGGACGGCGTGACATAGGCCAGACGGCAGTCGTTGAGTGCGTTCAATGCCGTGCAATCGATGCCTTCGGCGTCTACCGCTACGCCATGGAGTTTGGCACCGGCAATCGCGAACGCATGCCCTGCCGCCCGGTAGCCGGGATTTTCGATCGCTACGGCATCTCCGGGCTCCACCAGCAGCTGTGCACAAAGGCTTATTCCCTGTTGCGCGCCACTGGTGATCACTATTTGCTCAGCGGTGCACTGCATGCCTCTGGAACTGCGCAGGTAGGCCGCGATCAGCCCGCGTAGGCGTTCGTCCCCCGCCGGGTCGCCATAGCACAGTTGCTGTAAGTCCGGCTTGCGCCAGAAAGCCGCATTGAGCTTGGCCCAGACGTCGAACGGAAATAAATCAAAGGCCGGCACACCCACCCTGAAAGCCCGAGGCGGACCACTGGGTGGCGATGGTAAATGGTTGTTTTGCAGGCGCTCCAGGGCCGGGCTGTGGATAACTTTACTGGACAAATTTCCAGCTAAATCTTCACGTTTTGTGGATAAGGCTGGGGATAAGCCTGTTGATAAGCCTGTGGACACTTTTGTGGATAGTTTTTTGGCCGCCGTCTTGCTGGTAGGCAGTTGTGCCACGTAGGTTCCATCACCCACCCGTCCTTCGATAAAGCCTTCGGCATACAGCTGATCGTAGGCCCGCACCACGCTGTTACGGGAAATCGCCAAAGCCGCCGCCAGATCGCGGCTGGCCGGTAGTCGCGTGCCGCTGACCAGCCGCCCATCCAGAACCCGCAGACGCAGCGCCTCGTATAACTGGCGCGTCAGGCCCTGGCGGCGATCCAGGTCAATCCCGGCCGGGTTGAACGACAGCGGCGGCTCTAACGGGGGCATGACAGACACTCCGTAAATTGGACCTATGAAATAGGCCAAAGATGGCTCTTACAACGAACCATTAGCCTGCCTAGGATGCAGGCATTCGCCAAGGAAAATTTCCATGTACACACCCCGTGCCTTTGCCCTCGACGATCTGCCCGAGCTGCAGCAACTGATCCAGCACACCCGCCTGGCGCAGTTGGTGACCTTTGGCGAGCAGGGCCTGCAGGCCAGCCACCTGCCGTTGCTGCTCAATCCTGATGAAGGCCCCAACGGCACCCTCTACGGACACTTGGCCAAGGCCAACCCGCAGTGGCAGGACCTGCAAAACGCCAGCGCGGCCCTGGTGATTTTTGCTGGTGCCGAGGCCTACGTCAGCCCGGCGTTTTATCCGGCCAAGGCCGAGCACGGCAAAGTCGTGCCGACCTGGAACTACATCGCCGTACACGCTTACGGCCAGGCCGAGGTGTTCACCGATGCCGAGCGCCTGCTGGGTGTCGTCGGCGCCCTCACCGAGCGCCACGAAACCGGTCGCGCCCAGCCATGGAAAGTCAGCGATGCCCCGGCCGACTATATTGACGGCATGCTCAAGGCCATCGTCGGATTCGCCCTGCCGATCGAGCGCTTGATCGGCAAACGCAAACTCAGCCAGAACCGCAGCGCGGCGGATATTGCCGGCGTGCGTGAAGGCCTGGCTGCCAGCCTCGATGTGCGCGACCAGACCCTCGCCCGATTCATGCCCAAGGAGCCCGTATGAACCCGATTGAAATCCGCCAGGTCACCCATGCCGACCACGCCGCATGGTTGCCGCTGTGGCAGGCTTACCTGCGCTTCTACAACACCGAACTGCCGGACGCGGTCAGCACCAGCACCTGGCAACGTCTGATCGACCCCAACGAACCAACCCATTCGGCCCTGGCCTGGCACGACGGCAAGGCAGTGGGCATGGTCAACTTCATCTACCATCGCTCCAACTGGAGCATCGAGAACGCCTGCTACCTGCAGGACTTGCTGGTGGACCCCGCCCAGCGCGGTACCGGGGTTGGGCGCAAGCTGATCGAATTCGTCTACACCACCGCCAAGGCTGACGGTTGCTGCAAGGTCCACTGGTTGACCCATGAAAGCAACGCGACCGCCATTATCCTCTACGAACGTATCGCCGAGCGCCCTGGTTTTATCCAGTTTCGCAAAGGCCTTTAAGGAGCACCGCATGTCGATATCACCGGCCGACTGGAAAGGCGCCCCGGCGCCCAGCGCAGAGCTGATCGAAGGACGCTTTATCCGCCTGGAAAAACTCGACCCGGCCCGCCACGGCGATGGTTTGTGGCAAGCCCTCGAAGGGCCCGGCGCCGACCCCAAGCTGTGGGACTACTTGCCCTATGGCCCGTTTCCCGAGCGCGCGGCCTTCGACGCCTGGCTGAACAATCACGCGCTTAACAGCGACCCGTACTTTTTCAGTGTGATCGACCGTGCCAGCGGCGACGTGCAGGGCATCCTCAGCCTGATGTCGATCGTCCCGGCCCAGGGTCGCATCGAAATCGGCCACGTCACCTTCGGCGCGCCGATGCAGCGCTCGCCAAAAAGCACCGAGGCGGTGTATCTGCTGGCCAGGCATTCCTTTGAACTGGGCTACCGACGCCTGGAATGGAAGTGCAACAACGCCAATGCCCGCTCCAAGTACGCAGCCGAGCGCCTGGGCTTCAGTTTTGAAGGGGTATTCCGCCAGCACATGGTGGTCAAGGGGCAGAACCGCGATACCGCGTGGTATTCGATTCTGGATGGGGAGTGGCCGACGGTGGGCGCGGGGTTTGAGGCGTGGTTGTCTGAGGGTAACCAGGCGGGTTCGGGCCAGTTGAAGGGCCTGGCGGAGTGTCGCCGCCAGGCGCTTTAAGCCTTAACCCAGTTTTTGCGCCAGCACCGCAATATGCTCCGGCCCAATCCCGCAGCAACCGCCCAGATGGCTGGCGCCGCGCGCTTGCCAATCGGTGGCCCAGTGCAGGTAGCCGGGCGGGTCAAGGTCCTCGCGCAGCGGGTCGAGGCCGTCGTTGGCTGTGGCCTCCTTGGGTTGCGGTGGGAAGGCGTTGGCGTAGGCGCCGATCTGAATCGTCACCCCCAGGCGGGCAAATGCCTGGTGGGCGGCATCAATCGCCGCACCGATCACCTCGGGCTGGCTGCAATTGAACAACAACACCTGCACACCCAACTGTGCCGCCGCTTCGGCCGCGTCCGCCACCGGTTCGCCGGAGCGCAGGCGCGGTGTTGCGTCGGTGTCTTCATCCTTGAGGGTAAACGACAGCCAGAACGGCTTGCCGTCCTCTGGCAGCCCCGCGTGGATGGCGCGTGCTTCGGCAATTGAACTCTGGGTTTCTGCCAGCCACAGGTCCACATGGGGGGACAGGCCTGCCACCAGTGGTGCTAGCAATTCGCTTGCCCTCGCCGCCTCAAACAGGTCGGGCCGATAGGAACCGAACAGCGGCGGCAACGAGCCCGCCACCCGCACCGCCTTACCCGATGCATTCACCGCCCGCCGTGCCAGTTCGCCAGCCAACGCCGCCAGGGCCTGCCCTTCAGCGGCAAACCGCGCTTCACCAATATGAAAAGGCACAACCGCATAGCTGTTACTGGTGATCACATTGGCACCGCTCTGGATATAAGCCGCGTGTACCGCCTCCACCGCCTGCGGTGCTTCGCTCAATGCCAGCGCCGACCATTCCGGTTGCCTGAAGGGCGCGCCACGGCGCTGCAGTTCGCGGCCCATGCCGCCGTCCAAAATTACTGTAGTTGCTGCGCCCATATGCTTTTTACTCATAAGCTTATGAAAATAACTCACTATGAGAGTCGTTCTTATAACTATTTAATACGCTCAATTCGCCTTATCACAACCTCTTTTTTAGTCAGGTGCCCTCCTTGAACATCAAACCGCTATTGGCCCTGGGCCTGACAATTTTGGCTGCCTCGACCCAAGCCTTCGGCGGTGCCACCCTGGACCGTATCGAGCAGAAAAAGGAGTTGGTCGGCGTGCTGATGGAAAGCTACCCACCGTTCTCGTTCCTCAATGAGCAAAACCAACTCGACGGCTTCGATGTGGATGTGGCCAAGGCGGTGGCGCAGAAGCTGGGCGTGAAGCTGCGCCTGGAAACCCCTTCATGGGATGTGATCGCCGCCGGCCGCTGGAGCGGGCGTTACGACATTTGCATCTGCTCCATGACCCCGAGCAAGGCCCGCGCCGAGGTGTTTGATTTCCCGGTGCAGTACTACGCCTCGCCGGCGGTGATTGTGGTCAATGCCAAGGATGAGCGGATCCACGGCGCCAAGGACCTGAGCGGCAAGAAGGTCGGGCTCACCAGCGCTTCAAGCTATGAAAGCTACCTGAACAAGAATCTGGTGATCGAAGGGGCCGAAGACACGCACTTGCAGTACCCGTTCGAGAATGTGCAGATCGCGCCCTACGACACCGATAACGTGGCCTTCCAGGACCTCGGCCTGGGCGCTGGTGTGCGTCTGGATGCGATCCTCACCAACCTGGTAACCGCCCAACCGCGCCTGAGCGAAGACAAACGTTTCAAGCTCGCCGGCGAGGCACTGTACTCGGAGCCCAATTCGGTGGCCATCGAGAAAGGCGACCCGCAATGGGACAACAAAGTGCGTGAAGTCTTCGCCCAACTGAAACAGGACGGCACCTTGAGCAAGCTGTCGCAGAAGTGGATCGGCGCCGATATCAGCCAATGAGCGCGTTCCCTACACCTCCCGAATCGCGCGTGCAGCGGCTGTTCGGTTTCCGCACCCGCCTGTACCTGACCTGGGCGGCATTGTTTGTGCTGTTCGCGAGTTTTTTCCTGAGCTTTGACCTGAAGTTCTCGATCATCCTCGACAAACTGCCCAATCTGCTGGGCCTGCACCTAGCGCCCAATGGCTTCCTGCAAGGCGCAGCGCTGACGCTATTTCTATGCCTGTGTTCGATTGTGGCGTCGTCGGTGCTGGGCTTTGTCACCGCGCTGGGGCGCTTGTCGAAAAGTGCCGTGGCCTTTGGCATTGCCAGTTTCTACGCGTCGTTCTTTCGCGGCACCCCGCTGCTGATCCAGATCCTGCTGATCTATCTGGGCTTGCCGCAACTGGGCCTGGTGCCGGGCGCCATCGCCGCCGGGATCATCGCCTTGTCGCTGAACTATGGCGCTTATCTGAGCGAGATTTTTCGCGCCGGCATTCTCGGCGTACCCCACGGCCAACGGGAAGCCGCCCTGGCCCTGGGCATGCGCGACAGCGCGATCTTCTGGCACGTGACCCTGCCGCAGGCCATGCGCACGATTATTCCGCCGACCACCAACCAGTTCATCTCGATGCTCAAGGATTCTTCGCTGATTTCGGTGATGGGCGTCTGGGAAGTGATGTTCCTCGCACAATCCTATGGCCGGTCGAGCTATCGCTATATCGAAATGCTGACCACCGCAGCGATTATCTACTGGATGCTGTCCATCGGGCTGGAGCTGATCCAGGCGCGGATGGAGCGCCATTACGGCAAGGGGTATGTACGACGCGGCTGATGTTCAGCCCGTCTGACGTCGCACCTTGACCACGCCCATCTGCAAACCGAACGGCCGGAACACCGCGTTCAACGACTTGAGCGTCTGATTGCCCTCGCCATGCTCGATATGCACCAGGGTGCGCACGGAAATCTTGCACATCCTGGCGAATTGGCTCTGGTGCAGGCCCGTGACTTCAACCCGCAGCCGGCGCACGGCTTCGCCGATCTGCAGGGTGCCCTGGGCCAGGCCCTGTTCCACGCTCTCAATCAACAAGGCGCGTGTATCCATGCTGATGGTCATCCGAGCCCCCATTGCTTCAATCGTTGGTCCAGCTTGCCGAGCGCGATGGCCGGGTGATTCAGGGTGACGGCTGGCAAACCGCTTGCCACCAGGAGGTCCGGCAACGCCCGCAAGTGCTCGGCATCTGCTCGCAGTCGTTCAAAGGCTTGCTGCGGATCGACAAAACCGGCCAGCGCGGTGCATACGCCGCGCCAGTTGATTTCACCGGCCACTTCCAGGGCCTTGGGCCACTTGGTGGTGCGGGTAATACCCTCGGCATCCATGACCATCGGGGCCAAGTCGTAAATCGGCGCCAGGCGCACAGAGGCACGTTCGCGAATAATCGAGGTGTTACGCCCATGGTTATCCGAGTTGCCGAGGATTTTGTTGAGCAAGTCCCGCCGCAAATAGTCGGCAATCAGGTCCGCGACTTCATCTGCCTGGCCAACCTTTATCCATTGATCGGCCAGCATCTGCACAACTTCCAGATGATCCATGTAGCTGCCAGGTGTGATCACACCCGCCAATGAATAAATCGACTCGACCGCCAGCCGCTCGACACCCGTCGCCGTCACATTACGATCAAACCGATGCATCCACAGGCTGGGCTTGGACGCCTCCTCCAATGCCAACCCCTGGGCGGCGACGGTTTCGATGCCTAATGCCTGGAGCGCCTTGTAGTAGTGAAATTCGCTCCTGAGGATCGCTTGATCGTTGAGGGTCGCACCATTGCGGGCAAATTTGATAAACCAATGCTGGGCAACATCGGCGTCTTCAAGAATCGCATCCGGATACAGCAGGCCTTCGCGACTCTGCGCCATCAATAGCTTCGGCGCCTCTCCTCCCGCTCCGGTCGCTCCGCCAATGGCGGCGCCTTGCTCGTAGGCATATTCCAGAAAACCGTTATCGCGGCTAATCACATCCTGCCGGGCAAAGCCGATGGGCAAGCGGGCACCCAATGCCTCAACGGATTCCTTGATACGCAAGTTGCCAATGGGCGCCGGCGTGCAGCGGCCGAGTAAAAACAGGTCCACGCTGACATTGTCCGGCTTGCTCTCGCCGACTCGCCTCATCAGAAAACGCTTCGCCGCACCTGCCGGCGCAATGTCGTGTAAGAACGCGGGAGCTGTCTTGAGGAAAGTAACATCCCACTCCAGAGGGAAACGGCCACTCACGGCGTTGGAAAACGCCTGTTGAATGTCATCAAGGTTTTCGACGAGATAATCCTGGCGATAGTGAAACCGACAGGGCCCCTCAAAGCCTTTTTGCGGCTCGGAGAACTCCAGCCGCATGGCATCGTGCCAATGACCCTCAGTATAAATTTGCAGCATGAGTGAGTGGATCGGTTCCATTTGCAATTTAATGCATCCTCAAGAGGTTAGCCGGTACCTAATATGCAATATAGTGCATTCAAATCGAAAGACGTGCTGATTTAACGCATTAAAATGCATCCAGAGCAGATCAGTACCCTATAAAGCGCAATAAAATGCAAATCCATCAACCACCTCGTCTGCCCTTGTCGCAGGGCGGCAGCGTCTTTTCAGACCACAACACCCACGCCTTGATTCGCCCCGGACTAAAGACATCTCCCGCCTGCCTCGAACACGCCCCCTGACAGTTATCCTCCCGCAGCCTCGCTAAATTCCCCGCCTCACATACCAGAGGTTGGGACCGTATGCCCTGCACATCCAAGCGACTTGCCCTTGTCATTGCCTTCGCGCTGAGCGCCTTCAGCATTCAAATAGCCTCAGCACGCGGGGATATGGAACCGCCCAGCGATCATCAGCCCGCCGCCCCCGAACCGGCCACGCCGTTTTATTTCGTCGATTACGCCACCACCGACAACGGTCGGAGCGTGGCCCAGGTGCTGGACCGTGCGGTGGACGCCTTGCTGGAGTCCGGCAACCTGAGCCTGGGCGAGCAGTACCTGATTGCAGATGACGCCCGTTACATGGGCAACCTGGCCCCTGGAAGAATCGGTGCGGTGCTGGAGCAACTGGCCGGCAGCCAGAACGCTAACCTGGGCAGTGCCACACAAAACAACATGAACCAGATCAGCAACGGCCTGCTCTCGGCCATGCGCGAGTTGAATGACTCCACCACTCGCTCCGGCCCTGGCCGGCTCTGGGTCCAGGGCCTGGGTAACACCGGCAGGCTCGACGGCCAACGCGGCAGCGCTGGTGTGAAGCAAAGCACTCAAGGTTTGATGCTGGGCGCCGACTGGGCGGTGGACCCCGCATGGCGGGTGGGCGCAATGGTCGGTAAATCGGACAGTGACCTGAGCGCCAAACGCTTCAAGGCCGACCTCGACAGCTGGCACCTGGGCGCGTATGCCGTGCGCCAGGATGGGCCACTCGCGCTGCGCCTGGGGGCGATCCATAGCAACCACAGTGGTCAGAACAAGCGCAGCATCGACTTCGACTTCATTGACTACCGCGAACGCGTCAACGGCCAATACAAGGCCCAAAGCCAGAATGCCTTCACCGAGTTGGGCTATCGGTTGGACAGCGGCACGTTCAATACAGAACCTTTTATCGGCCTGGGCTATCAGCGTTACCAGCGTAAGAGTTTCAAGGAAAAGGGCGGCATGACAGCCCTGAACGTCGGCGCGCAGACCCAGGACAACCTCAGCAGCACCTTGGGTGTGCGCCTGGCCAGCCTCTACACACTGGACAACCAGATGACCCTCAAGCCACACCTGAGCACCCACTGGAAACACCTTTACGGGGATGTCACCAGTCGCGTGCGCCAGTCTTCGGCGTGGGTGAACAAGGCCGTGTTCAACAGTGACTTCGTCATCGACGGCTCCTCGCTGGACCGCGACAGTCTTGCGCTGAAGGCTGGGCTGGATGTGGGAGTCTCCGCCAGCCAGAGCATCGGCCTGACCTACAGCAGCGAATTCGGCACGCGTAGCAGTAACCAGAGTGTCCTCGGCCAATGGACGCTGAGCTTCTAATAATCCAGGCGAAAAAAAAGGGGGGCACATGCCCCCCCGAGGATTAAGCGGTAGTGTCGAAGGCTGTCGATCAGCCTTCGATCTCAATCAGGATCTCGCCAGGGTTGACCCGGTCGCCCTTGGCCACATGAACAGCGGTGACCTTGCCGGCGATGGCCGCCTGCACTTCGGTCTCCATCTTCATCGCTTCGGTGATCAGCACGGCCTGGCCGGCCTTGACCACGTCGCCTTCCTTGACCAACACATCGACGATATTGCCCGGCATCGCGGTGCTCACATGCCCAGGCGCGCTGGCCTGCTTGCGTTTGCTGGTGCCGCCGCCGACGAACTCGTTGAGCGGTTCGAACACCACCTCTTCCGGCATGCCGTCGATGGACAGGTAGAAGTGACGCTTGCCTTCAGCCTTGACGCCGACACCGGTGATGTCGACGCGGTAGCTTTCGCCGTGCACGTCGATGACGAACTCGGTCGGCACACCTTCGCCACCAGCACGCGCCACGCCGCCCGCTTCGGGGATTGGCAACAGCACTTCAGGGGACAAGGTGCCGGCTTCACGCTCTTCGAGGAACTTGCGCCCGATATCGGGGAACATGGCGTAGGTCAGCACGTCTTCTTCGGACTTGGCCAACGCGCCGATTTCGCCGCGCAGTTTGGTCATTTCCGGCTTGAGCAGGTCGGCCGGGCGCACGTCGATCACGTCTTCGCTGCCGATGGCCTGGCGCCGCAGTTTCTCGTCCACCGTGCCCGGCGCCTTGCCGTAGCCGCCTTGCAGGTAGAGCTTCACTTCGTTGGTGATGGTCTTGTAGCGCTCGCCGGCCAGCACGTTGAAAAACGCCTGGGTACCGACGATCTGCGAGGTCGGGGTCACCAGCGGCGGGAAGCCCAGGTCTTCACGCACCCGCGGGATTTCAGCCAGCACTTCACTCATGCGGTTGAGGGCGCCCTGCTCTTTCAACTGGTTGGCCAGGTTGGAAATCATCCCGCCCGGTACCTGGTTGACTTGCACACGGGTGTCGACGGCGGTGAATTCGCTTTCGAACTGGTGGTACTTCTTGCGCACGGCATAGAAGTACAGGCCGATTTCCTGCAACAGTTCCAGGTCCAGGCCGGTGTCGAATTCGCTGCCTTTGAGGGCCGCGACCATCGACTCGGTGCCTGGGTGGCTGGTGCCCCAGGCGAAGCTGGAGATGGCGGTGTCGATATGGTCGGCGCCGTTTTCGATGGCCTTGAGTTGGCACATTGCAGCCAAGCCAGCGGTGTCGTGGGAGTGGATAAAGATCGGCAGGCTCTGCTCGGCCTTCAGCGCCTTGACCAGTTCGCCGGTGGCGTACGGGGTCAGCAGGCCGGCCATGTCCTTGATCGCCACCGAGTCGCAACCCATGGCTTCCATTTGCTTGGCCTGGGCCACGAATGCCTCGATGGTGTGCACCGGGCTGGTGGTGTAGGCGATAGTGCCCTGGGCGTGTTTGCCCGCCGCTTTCACCGCTTCGATGGCCACGCGCAGGTTACGCACGTCGTTCATGGCGTCGAAGATGCGGAACACGTCGATGCCATTCACGGCGGCCTTGGCGACGAAGGCTTTGACCACATCGTCGCTGTAGTGGCGGTAGCCCAGCAGGTTCTGCCCACGCAGGAGCATTTGCAGACGCGTGTTAGGCAACGCAGCGCGCAGTTTGCGCAGGCGCTCCCACGGGTCTTCTTTCAAGAAGCGCACACAGGCGTCGAAGGTCGCACCGCCCCAGACTTCCAGGGACCAGTAGCCGACTTTGTCGAGCTTGTCGCAGATCGGCAGCATGTCATCAGTGCGCATCCGGGTCGCCAGCAACGACTGGTGGGCGTCGCGCAGGATGGTGTCGGTAACGAAGATCTTCTTGCTCATTGTTATATTCCTCACAGGCCTGCGTGGGCGGCGATGGCGGCGGCGATGGCCAGGGCCAGCTCTTCGGGTTTGCGCTTGATCGAGTAGTTGGTCAGCTCAGGGTGGCTTTCCACAAAACTGGTGTTGAACTGGCCGCTGCGAAATTCCGGGTTGCGCAGGATTTCCTGGTAGTAGGCGGCGGTGGTCTTCACGCCTTGCAGGCGCATGTCGTCCAGGGCACGCAGGCCGCGATCCATGGCTTCTTCCCAGGTCAACGCCCACACCACCAGTTTCAGGCACATGGAGTCGTAGAACGGCGGGATGGTGTAGCCGGTGTAGATCGCCGTATCGGTACGCACGCCGGGGCCGCCAGGCGCGTAGTAGCGGGTGATCTTGCCAAAGCTGGGCAGGAAGTTGTTCTTCGGGTCTTCGGCGTTGATGCGGAACTGCAACGCAAAGCCACGGTGCTGGATGTCTTCCTGTTTCACCGACAGCGGCAGGCCCGAGGCGATACGGATCTGCTCACGGACGATGTCGATCCCGGTGATTTCTTCGGTGATGGTGTGTTCCACCTGCACCCGGGTGTTCATCTCCATGAAGTACACCTCGCCCTCGGCGAGCAGGAACTCCACGGTGCCGGCGTTCTCGTAGCCCACGGCCTTGGCCGCGCGCACCGACAGGTCGCCGATGTAGGCGCGCTGCTCGGGGGTCAGTTGCGGGCTTGGGGCAATTTCGATGAGCTTCTGGTTACGGCGCTGGATCGAGCAGTCGCGCTCGAACAGGTGCACCACGTTGCCAAAGCTGTCACCGAGGATCTGCGCCTCGATGTGCTTGGGGTTGACGATACATTTTTCCAGGAACACTTCCGCCGAACCGAAGGCCTTGGTGGCCTCGGAGATTACGCGGGGGAAGGCTTGTTCGAGTTCTTCGCGGCTGTTGCAACGACGGATACCGCGACCGCCACCACCGGAGGTGGCCTTGAGCATCACCGGGTAACCAATACGGTCGCCTTCGGTGAGGGCTTCGGCGATGTCGGCGACGTTGCCTTCGGTGCCTGGGGTGACCGGTACGCCAGCCTTGATCATGCTGCGGCGCGCTTCAGTCTTGTCGCCCATGCGGCGAATCACTTCGGCCGATGGACCAATGAATTTGATTCCGCGTTCGGCACAGATATCGGCCAGTTCGGCGTTTTCCGACAGGAAGCCGTAGCCGGGGTGCAACGCGTCGCAGCCGGTTTCCACCGCCAGGTTCACCAGCTTGCGCGGGTTCAGGTAACCGGCCAGGGGCTCGGCACCAATGCTGTGGGCCTCGTCGGCGCGCTTGACGTGCAAGGCATGACGGTCAGCGTCGGAAAAGACCGCCACCGAACGGATACCCATTTCGGCACAGGCCCGCACGATGCGGACGGCAATCTCACCACGGTTGGCGATCAGGATCTTTGTTATCACTTGGAAATTCCCTTGAGCCGATTGCTGCGTTCTTCGACCTGCTAGACCAGGTCGGCGCGTGACCAAATGTTTCCAGCCAGTCGCGAGAGACACACTATGCGCACTTAGGGATTAACAAAAATCAATAATTATTGGGTTGTGTATAAGTAAAGACTTATAGTTGATCGGACAGACCCCGGCGAGACCTTTTGAATTATGCGTAAGTCATTGATGCGTATGACATTACGCCAGTTGCAGATCTTCAATGAAGTCTGCGATTTGCGTTCCTACAGCCGTGCAGCCGAGGAAATGTCTCTGACCCAACCGGCGGTCAGCCTGCAAATCCGCCAGCTCGAAGAGCTGATCGGCCAGCCGCTGTTCGACTACGTAGGCAAAAAGCTCTACATGACCGAAGCCGCCGAAGCCCTGCAACGCGCCAGCCGGGACATCTTCGGGCGCCTGGAAAACCTCGATATGCAGCTCTCGGACATGCAGGGCTCGCTACAGGGCCAACTGAAACTGGCGGTGGAATCCAGCGCCAAATACTTCGTGCCGCACTTGTTCGCCGCCTTCAAGCGCCAGCACCCGGAGGTGCAACTGCACCTCACGGTGGTCAACCGCGCCCAGGTGATCCGCCGGCTGTCGGACAACCGTGACGACCTGGTGATCATGTCCATGGTGCCCCAGGACATGGGCCTGGAGTTCCTGCCGTTTCTCAACAACCCGATCGTGGCGGTGGCGCCGCCAGACCATCCGCTGAGCCTGCAAGGCCCGTTGCGCCTGCAAGACCTGGAGCCTTACACCCTGCTGCTGCGCGAGCCGGGTTCCGGGACGCGACTGGCCTGCGAGGAATATTTCAAGGAAAAGCGCGTGCACTTCACCCAGACGGTGGAAGTGGCCTCGGCCGAGGCACAGCGCGAGTGCGTCGTGGCGGGGTTGGGCGTGGCGCTTTTGACACGCCACGCCCTGAACCTGGAGCTGGCCACCGGCGGGCTCAAGGAGCTGCCGGTGGAAGAGCTGCCGCTGTACCGCAGTTGGTGCCTGGTGCAAGCCAAGGCCAAGCGCCTGTCACCGGTGGCCCATGCGTTCCTGGGCTTTATCCGCAACGAGCGGGTGCAGATCAGCGCGTTGGCTGAACGCTTCGCTGGGCGGCCGCGGGGGCCTGCCAGTGCAGCTCCGGATAATCACTGATGCTTTGCTGTAATTGGCGCTGGTCGCAACGGTCTTCAATTGCACGCCGGAACGCCATGCGGCGCTGGTCTTCCTGCTGACGACGGGTCTTGACGGTGCTGGTGCTGTCTTCGTAGTGCCGGGCCATTTCGAGTCTCCCAATGCGAGTACGGGGAGTACAGGATGGGCGCGGGGGATGACGGTTTGGCGGCGCGGGGGTTACAGGACGATGAATCTTCCTGAATCCGCTGAAGATCCAAATGTGGGAATGGGCTTGCTCCCACATTTTTGATCGGTGTACGACTCTTAGTCGTCGAGGGCTTTGACGGACTTGGGCGACAACCGCAGGCTGCGCAAACTGCGCTTGACGCTCTTGAGGTGGTTGACCAGGCTCGGCCCGCGCGCCATCGCCACGCCCATTGCCAGCACGTCGATCACGACCAGGTGGGCGATACGCGAGGTCAGCGGGGTGTAGATCTCGGTGTCTTCGTGTACATCGATCGCCAGGTTGACGGTGGACAGTTCCGCCAACGGTGTCTGGCTCGGGCACAAGGTGATCAGCGAGGCGCCGCTTTCACGCACCAGGTTGGCGGTGATCAGCAAGTCCTTGGAACGGCCGGACTGGGAAATGCAGATCGCCACATCGGTGGGCTTCAACGTTACCGCCGACATCGCCTGCATGTGCGGGTCGCTGTAGGCCGCCGCCGTCAGCAGCAAGCGAAAGAACTTGTGCTGGGCATCCGCCGCCACCGCGCCGGACGCACCAAAGCCATAGAACTCCACGCGCTGGGCCTGGGACATGGCAGTCACGGCTTTTTGCAGCTCGATCGGGTCGAGCTTCTCCCGCACCTCCATCAGGGTGTGCAGGGTGGTGTCGAAAATTTTCAGGCTGTAGTCGGCGACGGAGTCGTCTTCATGAATGGCGAACTGGCCGAAGCTGGCGCCGGCCGCCAGGCTCTGGGCCAGCTTCAGCTTCAAGTCCTGGAACCCCGAACAACCGATGGCGCGGCAGAAGCGCACGATGGTCGGCTCGCTGATCCCCACGCTGTGGGCCAGGTCAGCCATGGAACTGTGCATCACGGCCGCAGGGTCAAGCAGCACGTGATCGGCAACCTTGAGTTCCGATTTGCGTAACAGGTGGCGCGACTGGGCGATATGTTGCAACAGGTTCAAAGGGCTGGACTCTTGTTATTGGCAGACGCCAGGGATGTAGCAAGCTTGTAGTTATACTACAAGAATTGTTGATTTGCCCGTTCGATGCATCACTAAATCGCCCTGCTGCCCCCTGAATCAGCGGGCAAATGCTTTGTAGCTGCGGGTGCGCACGCGTTCCGGCTAGGGAAAAAGCGCATTTTTTCGTAACAAATCCGCCAAGCCTTCGGCCTCGATGGGTCGACTGATCAAGTAGCCCTGCACTTCATCGCAGTGTTCGGCCCGCAGGAAATCCATCTGCTGCTGGTCCTCCACACCCTCGGCCACCACCTTGAGCGCCAACCCGTGGGCCATGGCGATGATTGCCCGGGTAATCGCCAGGTCTTCACGCCCTTGGCCCAGGCCACGAATAAAGGTCTGGTCGATCTTCACGTAATCCACAGGGATGCGCTTGAGGTAACTGAGGGACGAATAGCCGGTGCCAAAGTCATCAATGGCCAACTTCACCCCCAGATCGCGCAATTGCTGGAAGGTGGCGATGATGTGCTCGACGCTGTCGAGCAACTGGCTTTCAGTCAGTTCCAGTTCCAGGTATTGCGGCGCCAGCCCGGTTTCGTCCAAGACCTGGCGCACCAGGCTCACCAGCTTGCCTTGGCGCAACTGATGCACCGACAGGTTGACCGACACCCGGATCGGCGCCAGGCCCTGGCGCTGCCACTCGCACGCCTGCCAGCAGGCCTGGCGCAGCACGAATTCACCCAACGGGACAATCAACCCGGTCTCTTCCGCCAGCCCGATAAAATCACCGGGCGGCACGCTGCCCCATTGCGGGTGGTCCCAACGCACCAGCGCCTCGGCGGCGTTCATCTTGCCGGTGGCCAGGCACAACTTGGGTTGGTAGAACACCTTCAGTTGGCGCTCATCAATGGCTTTGCGCAGTTGATTTTCCAACTGCAGGCGCTCAAGGGTGCTGGCTTGCAGGCTGTCGGTGTAGAACTGGAAGTTATTGCCGCCCAGGTGCTTGGCGTGTTGCATGGCCATGTTCGACTGGCTGACCAGTGCGGAAATTTCCCGCGCGTTATCGGGTAACAGGCTGACCCCGATTGAGGCGCTGACCACCAACTCATGCCCATCCACCGTCATCGGCACCCGCAGCTTGGCCAGCAGCCGGGTGGCGACCCGCGCCAGACTCGACAGGCTGCCATAAGCATCGAACAGCACCGCGAATTCGTCGCCGGACAGCCGCGCAATGGTGTCGGCTTCCGGTAATGCATTGATCAGGCGCCGGGCCATTTTTTGCAGCAACTGGTCGGCGACTTCATGACCCAGGCTGTCATTGAGCAGCTTGAAACGGTCCAGGTTGATATGCAGCAACGCCAGGCTGCGGCCACCCTGGCGTACCCGTTGATGGGCTTCACGCAGGCGCTCACGAAACAGCGAACGGTTGGCCAGGCCCGTCAGCTCGTCGTAATGGGTGAGGTAGCGCATGCGCTCCTCGGATTCGCGGCGTGCCGACAGATCAGCGAAGAAGCCGACGATATGGCTGACATTTCCCCGAACATCACGCACCACGCTCAATTGCAGCCATTGTGGATAAAGCTCGCCGTTCTTGCGCGCCTCCACCAACTCACCCTGCCAACTGCCGTGACTCAACAAGGCCTGGCGAATCACCGGGAAGTGTCGGCGCGCATCGCGGCTGCACGGCAGCTCCACGACATTGCGCCCGAGCATATCGTCGATATCAAAGCCGGTGACGCGGCTGAAGGCCTGATTGACCGCAATCAGCACGTACTCCGGGTCCAGGATCACAATGCCTTCGCTGGCCGCCTCAAATACCGTCGACGCCAGTCGCAGCTGTTCTTCCACCGCCTTGCCGGCGCTGATATCGCGCCGGGTACCGAGCATGCGCGTCACGCGTCCGCTGGCGGTACGCTCCACAGCGCGCCCACGGTCCTCGATCCACACCCAGCGCCCATCGCCATGGCGCACGCGGTACTCCACTTGATAGTCCTCGCTGCGCCCCGTCAAATGCTCCACCAGCGCGCGCTTGAGCAGCGGCAAATCGTCCGGGTGCAGGCGGGGCTTGAGGTCGCGCAGCATCGCCGTGACGTACTCCGGCTCCAGGCCAAACAATTCCTTGAGCTGGGTGTGATGGACCTCATCGGTTTGCAGGTTCCAGTCCCACAAGCCCAGTTCACTGGCCTGCAACGCCATGGCCAGGCGCGCCTCGCTTTTGCTCAGGGCCAGGCTGGCGGCGTCCAGTTGCTGGCCGCGTTGTTCGACGCGATGTTGCAGGCTGACCTGGGCCTCGCGCAGTTCCTGTTCGACCTGGCGCCGCTGCTCGACCTCGCGCACCAGTTCCTGATTCAACTGCTCACTGCGCTGACGGGCCTGTTGCAGGTGTTCGATCAAGGCCTGGTTCTGGAAACGCCGTAGCAAACCGCGCTGGATCAGGCGGTTGACCTGCCACGCCACCAGACTCAGGGACGCCAGCAGAATCAGGCCCAGGTAACTCCAGCCCTGCAATCGCGGTTCGCCGCTGAAGAATAGATAGAGGATGGTGGGCACCAGGCAGGGCAAGGCAAACGACAAAAAGGCCGGCACACTCACGGCGTAGGCCACGCTGGCCGATAGCGTCGCCACGCCAATCAGGCCAAAGATCCAGGCCTGCTGTACGAAACTGTCCAAGGGCACCAGGGCAATGGCTGCGCTCGCCAGGGTCAGGCCGCTGGCCGCCGAGCCCAACATGAACATCCGTCGCCAGATCGGCTGTGCCTGCCGGCTGGGCAGGGCGCTGTCGAAGGCCGCCACCTGGATCACCCGCATCGCCACCAGCGCCAGCAACCACACCAGCCAACCACCGACCAGTACATAGCGCGGCGGGCTCCAGAGCAACCAGGCGCAGACCAGACCGTTGATCAACATTAATAAAGTGGGCAGCAACGAACCTTGGTACAACAGACGCGTGCGCTCGACCGCCATCTCCATGGCGTAGTGCTTGCGGATAACCTGAGCCGGCGCGACAGAAGGGCCAGGCAGGTCAGTGCTGAGGGTCATAGGCAGTGTTCTTATAATGGTGAGCCCGAAACGTCGACGGAGCATACACAAGCAGGCCGGCAGACCAAACTGCTCTGGATCATAAAATTCTGCGAATAAACCCGCGCAAACCTTTGGCCCAGAGGGGCTGAACAAGACGGGACGCGGGCTGCAGGCGATGACTTACCAGTCATCACGGCGACGCGATTATTTGCCGATTGAAGATCACCGGCGGTTTTTTGTGCCGACCACCCGGCATTGGGATTTGCCCCCCTTCCCCCGGCACCCTAGAATGCGCCGATGCGCGATGATCTCTCCCTTTTGCTGAACTCCCTCAACGATGCCCAACGCCAGGCCGTAGCAGCCCCCGTTGGTCGTCAGTTGGTCCTGGCCGGTGCTGGCTCCGGTAAAACCCGAGTGCTGGTGCACCGTATCGCCTGGTTGATCCAGGTCGAGAACGCGTCCCCGCATTCCATCCTGTCGGTGACCTTCACCAACAAGGCCGCTGCCGAGATGCGCCACCGCATCGAGCAGTTGATGGGCATCAGCCCGGCCGGCATGTGGGTCGGCACCTTCCACGGCCTGGCGCACCGCTTGTTGCGGGCCCACTGGCAGGAAGCAGGCCTGGCCCAGAGCTTCCAGATTCTTGACAGCGATGACCAGCAACGCCTGGTCAAGCGGGTGATCCGCGAGCTGGGCCTGGATGAACAACGCTGGCCGGTGCGCCAGGCCCAGTGGTTCATCAACGGCCAGAAAGACGAAGGCCTGCGCCCGCAACATATCCAGGCCAGCGGTGACCTGTTCCTGGCCACCATGCGCAGCATTTATGAAGCCTACGAAGTGGCCTGCCAGCGTGCCGGCGTCATCGACTTCTCCGAATTGCTGCTGCGGGCCCTCGACCTGTGGCGCGACAACCCCGGTTTGCTGGCGCATTACCAGAAGCGCTTCCGGCACATTCTGGTGGACGAGTTCCAGGACACCAACGCCGTGCAGTACGCCTGGTTGCGCCTGCTGGCCAAGGGCGGCGACAGCTTGATGGTGGTGGGCGACGACGACCAGTCGATCTACGGCTGGCGCGGCGCGAAAATCGAGAACATCTACCAGTATTCCGACGACTTCCCGGACGCCGAGACCATTCGCCTGGAGCAGAACTATCGCTCCACCGCCGGGATCCTCAAGGCCGCCAACGCCTTGATCGCCAATAACACCGGGCGCCTGGGCAAGGAACTGTGGACCGACGGCGGCGAAGGCGAGGCGATCAACCTCTACGCAGCCTTCAACGAACACGACGAAGCGCGCTACGTGGTGGAAACCATTGAAAGCGCCCTGAAAACCGGGCTGGCCCGCAGCGACATCGCCATTCTGTATCGCTCCAACGCCCAATCGCGGGTGCTGGAAGAAGCCTTGCTGCGCGAACGTATCCCGTACCGCATCTATGGCGGCCAGCGCTTCTTCGAACGTGCGGAAATCAAAAACGCCATGGCCTACCTGCGCCTGCTGGAAGGTCGCGGCAACGATGCGGCGCTGGAGCGGGTGATCAACGTACCGGCGCGGGGTATTGGCGAGAAAACCGTCGAGGCGATCCGCGAACACGCGCGTCACAGCGATGTGTCGATGTGGGAGGCCATGCGCCTGCTGATCGTCAATAAAGGCCTGACAGGTCGCGCTGCCGGGGCGTTGGGTGGGTTTGTCGAGTTGATCGACAACCTCGCCGCCAAGTGCCTGGAAATGCCGCTGCACCTGATGACCCAGACCGTGATCGAACAGTCCGGCCTGATCGCTTACCACGAAGCGGAAAAAGGCGAGAAAGGCCAGGCCCGGGTAGAAAACCTTGAGGAACTGGTCAGCGCCGCCCGGGCTTTCGAGAACAGCGAGGAAGATGCCGACCTGTCGCCATTGGCGGCGTTCCTCGGCCACGCATCGCTGGAAGCCGGCGATACCCAGGCCGACGAGCACGAAGACAGCGTGCAATTGATGACGCTGCACAGTGCCAAGGGCCTGGAATTCCCCTACGTGTTCCTGGTGGGCATGGAAGAAGGCCTGTTCCCGCACAAGATGAGCCTGGAAGAGCCCGGCCGCCTTGAGGAGGAACGCCGCCTGGCCTACGTGGGCATCACCCGAGCCATGCAGAACCTGGTGATGACCTACGCCGAGACGCGTCGCCTGTATGGCAGCGAGACCTACAACAAGGTGTCGCGCTTCGTACGAGAAGTGCCGAAAGGGCTGATTCAGGAAGTGCGCTTGTCCAATAGCGTCAGCCGGCCGTTTGGCGGTGGCCAGCAGCAGAATTCCAGCAACATGTTTGCCGGTGCGGAAATTCCCGAAACCCCGTTCAGCCTGGGCCAGTTGGTCAAGCATGCGATCTTTGGCGAGGGTGTGATCCTCAACTTCGAAGGCGCCGGGGCCCAGGCCCGGGTGCAGGTGAACTTCGCCGAAGGCAGCAAGTGGCTGATGATGGGCTACGCCAAGCTCGAAGCGGTCTAAAGCCTGCCCTGCGTAGGAGCGAGCTTGCTCGCGAAGATCGTCAACGATCACGCGGGTATCCTGGATGAGCGTGGTGTCTTGGAGTTTTTCGCGAGCAAGCTCGCTCCTACACAGGGCACGGATACACCCTACAGAGCATTCGGATTAGGCCTTACGCAAAAGCCCGAAACATTATGTCGCTAGCCACTGTCAGTACACCTGTGCAACATGGCGCGCGTGCAATCCACAAATGGGAATTCCCTTTATGAAACGTTTTCTTAGCATCGCCATGGCGTTGTGCATCGGCCTGACGATGAGCCTCGACGCCAACGCCAAACGCTTCGGTGGCGGTAAAAGCTCCGGCGCAGCGCCGAGCCACCAGACCAGCCAAATGGCCCCAGCCGCTGGCGGCATGGGTGGAGCGGCTGCCACCGCAGGTGCAGCCGGTGCCGCGGGCGCTGCTGCCAAGGCCGGCGGTGCTTCGCGCTGGTTGGGCCCTCTGGCCGGTATCGCTGCCGGTGGCCTGCTTGCTTCCATGTTCATGGGCGGCGGCTTCCAGGGCATGCAGATCTTCGACATCCTGATCATGGCCGTCATCGCCTTTGTGATCTTCCGCTTTATCGCCGCCCGTCGTCGCAAGCAACAGGAGCACCTGGCTCCAGCTGGCGCGCCAATGCAGCGTGAAGTGTTCGAGCAAAAGCCGGCCATGGGTTCGATCTTCGGCGGCTCGGCGGCACCTGCGGCTGCGCGTCCGGTGATCAATGCGCCAGCCTGGTTCAACGAAGAGCGTTTCGTCGAAGCGGCCCGCAACCACTTCCAGTCCCTGCAGCAACACTGGGACGCCAACGAAATGGACAAGATCGCCGAGTTCGTGACCCCGCAACTGCTGGAGTTCCTCAAGCGCGAACGTGCCGAGTTGGGCGACGCTTTCCAGTCGACCTACATCGACGACCTGCGCGTGCAACTGGAAGGTGTGGATGACCGCGCCGACAAGACCATCGCCACCCTGACCTTCAGCGGTGTGTCGAAGACCTCGCGCTTCGACCAGGGCGAAGTGTTCAGCGAAAGCTGGAACATGGAACGTCCGCAAGGCGAAAACCAGCCTTGGCTGGTAGCCGGTATCCGCCAGAACGGCTGATCCGCAAAGGCGCATAGCCTGCTGTAACAAACACCCCGGTCGAGTGCAGTGCTCCAAAGAGCCTGCACCACCGGGGTGTTTTTTTGCCTGTGGAAAACTCAGTGAGGAGTTTTACTGGATTAATGAGAACGACTCTCATTATACTCGCCCTCCCCCGGTTCTGCCCGTGCATAGGAAAGTGCCGCCGTGCTGGAAAAACTGTTCACTCAACACGCCCCTGCGTTGCATCGATATCTGTTGCGCAAGAAGTGCTCCCCCAGCCTGGCCTCGGACCTGGTGCAGGACACATTTTTGCGCATCGCCCAGCTGGAGAGCCTGGAGCGCGTGCTCTGCGCGCCGTCCTATCTGTTTCGGGTAGCGCACAACCTGATGATCGACCATCACCGGCGCTTTGGTGAAAAGCGCTACGAAAACGACTCCACGGCCTTTTTCGCCACCCTGGTCGATGAAACCAGTTGCCCTGAAGAACAGGCACTCGGCGCACTCGAACTGGAGCACCTGGAAAGCCTGCTTGAACGCATGCCTGCCCGTACCCGCGACGTATTTATGCTCTGTCGCGTCGAGGGCATGACGCACAAAGAGACCGCGCGCTATTTACGGATATCCACAAGCTCTGTACAAAAACACATGGCAATGGCCCTGGCCAGGATTGGCCGGGCGCTAGAGCCAGACCAAGAGGGCTGAGCCTTGTGTATGACAAAGAGCCAAAAGGTAAATAGACCGAACCGTGAACGCCTCCCCACAGACTATCGACCCGGTAGAGCGCAAAGCTGCCGACTGGGTGATGCGCCATCGCCAAGGACAGCTTTCGGCACGTGAACTTGAGGCTTTTGCGCGTTGGCTGGCTGCCGACCCATTGCACGCGGCTGCCGTTGAGCGCGCCAATCGTGCCTGGCAGGCCACGGCATCGCTCAAGCAACGCCCCGGTTATGTAAAACCCCAGCGCCCGCCGCGCTCGGCCTGGCTACGCATGCCAATCATCAGTGGAGGCGCGGCGACGGCCTTCGCCCTCGGCTGCTGGATGCTGCTGGCGCCGCCCTTTTGGGCACAAGCCCTGACCAGCGACTACCACACCGGTTTTGGCGAAGTGCGCCAGATCACCCTGGCCGACGGCAGCCAGGTGCAGTTGGGTAGCCACAGTATTCTCAACCTGGCCTACGACGATCAGACCCGGCGTGTGCGCTTGAGCCAGGGCGAAGCCGTGTTCACACCTGCGCCGATGAATGAACAGGAGCGACGCCCCTTCACCGTCCAGGCACCCGGCGCCGATATCACGGCACGCGGCACCCGCTATCTGGTGGGTATCGGCAAGGATCGCGAAGGCTGGGTAGGCGTATTGCAGCACCGGGTCGAGGTCAATCTGACCGATCACGGGCGCGATGAGGCCGCCGGCTCGGCATTGCTTGAACAGGGCAACAGCCTGCGCTTCAGCCCAAAATCTGGGCTTGTACCACTGAACACCAGCCCTGAGGAGCTGGCCAGTTGGCAGGAAGGACGACTGGTATTCCAGCGTGAATCCCTGGCCGACGCCGCAGCCCGCATCAACCGCTATCGACCTGGGCTGGTACTGGTCAAAGGTGAGGCACTGCGCAACGTCAAAATCAGTGCAGTGATGCGCCTGGATAACCTCGACGAGGCGCTCAAGCACCTGGTGGCGCAAGTTCATGGGCGTATTGTCGAGCTGCCTGGGCTGACACTGATCTACTGATCGATCTTAAAAAATCAAATAAAAAATCATATTCATAGATCATAACGATCTATCGCGTTTTTGCAGCTGAGCCGTTTCTACTACATGTGAATAAATCTTATTTACTTTAGTGAGGCCGGTTTTGCAGACGCACGAGAACAACAAAAAGCGCCAGGCAACAAAACGTACCCGACTGAGCCTGGGGATTCAGTTGGCCGTCATTGCGCTGGTCGCCGATGCCACGACTATCAGCCCGGTACTGGCAGCCCCGGCCGTCAGTGCAACACACGCCCCGGCCACTGATGTGCACAATTTCGATGTGCCGACCCTGGCCCTGGATCAAGCCCTGGTGCTGCTGGCGCGCCAGGCCGGTGTCGAGCTGTACCTGGGCAGCAACGACTTCACCAACAGCTACGGCAACCCGGTCAAGGGTCGCCTGTCCCTGGACGCAGCGCTGCAAACATTGCTGGCCAATCAAGGTGTCACCTACAGCCTCAGCGGCCCGTCCGACCGCCCGATCATCCAGGTGCAGCCCGGGCCGAACTCGGCCGGCATCCTGCCTGGCGACCTGCATCCCACCTACGTGCTTGGCATGGAGGGCAAACAGTCGCGCGATGAAAAAGGCTACAACGACGTCTACGACCAGGACATCTCCACGGTCTATGCCGGCAAGGAGCAGATCGAGCGCTACAAAGGCGCAGCCCCCGCCGATATGTTCAAGGGCATGCTTAACGTCTACAGCGGCGATTCGCGTAACAGCGGCGCGCTGGACCCGAACATCCGCGGCATCCAGGGCCCGGGGCGCGTGCCGCTGACCATCGACGGCACCGAGCAGGCACTGACGGTGTATCGCGGCTATATGGGCGCCAACAACCGCAACTACATCGACCCCAACCTGATCGGCAGCATCAAGGTGCTCAAAGGCCCGAACCTGGAGCGCAACGTCTATAGCGGCGTCGGTGGTGCGGTGGTAGCCAGCACCCTTAACGTCGATGACATTCTCAAGCAAGACCAGGAGTTCGGTGGCGAACTCAAGATGGAAGGCAGCAACAATTCGGTTTCACCCAAGCTGCCAACGCTGATGACCGGGCAGATGCCCAGCCCTGACCATATCTATTATCCCGTCCACTCGTACTACGATCCATCGCTGTACAAACACCCGCGCACAAGCAGTAGCAACAACCTGTTGTCCAGTGACGACTCTGCCTATCGCCTGGCCCTGGGCACGCGCCAGGAAAAATTCGAACTGCTCGCTGCCTACGCCTTCCGGGAAAAGGGCAACCACTACGCTGGCAAGAACAAAAGCGACTTTTACGCGACCGGTAAGCAGATCAACGGCCAATTTGATTACATCCCCAACCTGGCCAATATCTACAAGCCAGGCGATGAAGTGCCCAATACCTCCAGCAAGATGGAGTCTTGGTTGGCCAAGGCCAAACTCAAGATCGATGAAGGCCAATCCCTGGAGTTCGGCTACCGCGACACGGATGCGCTATATGGCGAAATCATGCCATCGCGCATCTCGTTCTTCAGGCCCCAGGACCGATATGACGCAGCCACCTACGGCGTGCCGCAGTGGCCCTTGAGCCATGTACAAAGCAAAGCCTATAACCTGGAATACAACCTCAAGCCCGAAGATAACCCGTGGGTAGATTTCTATTCCAACCTGTGGGCAACCAACACCCGCAGTGATACCTACAGCAGCGGTGGTGTCCCCAATGCCAGCACCATAGACGACCCGGTGTACAGGAACACCGCACTGGCCAATGCCCAGCACGACCGCACCGGCTTGATTGCGAGCAACAAATTCAAGTTGCTCGACAGCCTCGACCTGACTCTTGGCGGCAGTTATCAACATGAAAAACTGGGGTCGAACGACAACTACTACGATCCCATCATCAGCGATACCTTGCGCATGTACCCCCGGGCCGGGCGCCGTGAGGAAAAGGAATACAACTTCAACTTCGATTGGCGCCCTGTCAGCTTTGCCCGATTCAACGCCGGAATGCGTTATTCATCTTACTGGGCGTTTGATGACTATTTGAAAAGTGAACAAGACAAGACCGGCATAACGTCAAAACCCGTAGAAACCGGGCGAAAAGTCACTTATACCACTCAAAAAACCCTGACAGACACTGAGTGGCAAACCGATATTGACCGGAAAATTGCCTTCGAAAAAATCTTCTGGGACATGTTTGACACCCCTGAATCAGATCGTCAGGAATTAACAGAACTTATTAAAAACAATACGCCGCGCGTCCAAAACACCGAGCATACGGTGAACTGGGAACATGATGGCAAAGGTCGTTATTCGCGCGATAACAATCCGTGTATCAACGGTGCTGCTGGAGAAAATATGATCCAGTGCACTGCATCGGTGGGCGAAATCTATGAGCAAAAAGATATCAAGGCCAAACACCAGAAAGACAGCGGCTGGGCGCCAAACTTATCTGCCACGTTCTACACCTCGGAAAATGGCCGAGTCTACCTTCGCTACAGTGAGGCCATCCGTTACCCGAGCATGTTTGAAAGCACTATAGGCTTCTCGTCATCGACCAACCCTTGGGGACTTGAGCCCGAACACGCCTACAACTACGAAGCCGCCTACATCCATAACCTCGCCGGCTGGGGTGGCAGTGAACATGCGGATATCAAGCTGACCTATTACCACAACACTATCAAGAACGTGATCGAACGCAGCCCCGAACTGCGCTTTAGTAACCTGGAAAAACAAACCACCTCCGGCGTCGAGTTTCAAGGGCGCTACGACAGCGGGCGTTTTTTCACCGATGTAAGCCTTGCCCATGTATTGAAAAACAAAGTCTGTGACGAGACTTCGGCGATGTTGATCAGCTACGACGGCAGTACCCCCAATTGCGTGGATGATGGTTTTGTAGGCGGTTATCTGGTGAGCATGTCGCAGCCGGAGTGGTCAGCCAACCTAGGCCTGGGTGCGCGATTCTTTGATCGAAAGCTGGAAGTGGGCGGACGCGCGATTTATTACCGCCAACACCAAAGTAAGTTCTATAGCAACTATGCAAACAGCGCCATGGTCAGTTACTACATCAATACGCCCATGTCGTGGGACGACATTGTCACTTATGACGCCTACGTCAACTACAAGCTGACCGATGATGCCTCCCTTGAGTTGACCGGTACTAACTTGAGTAACCTCTACTACATCGATCCCCTGACGCGTTCCGCAATGCCCGCTCCCGGTCGAACCCTGAAGCTTGCATTTACCACAAACTTTTGAAGTTTCAAAACATTCATCGAATTCAAGGAGCGATAAAATGAAAGTCATCACCCGTGCCTTTTTGGCTCTTACCGCCTTTAGTCTGGCTGGTATCGTTCAAGCGGGGAACGCCTCAGGGCAAAGCTACATTAATTATTTCGTTGCAGGCTCCACGTATAACTCTGGATTACCCGAGTATCCCAGTGTGCCAGGCCAACCGGGTCTGAAACTTACCAACTTCCATAGCGGTATAACGCTCGCCTTCAATGCACTAAAAGGCTATGCACGCCCTGATAGCAGCGGCGTTTACAGCCTGGCCTACTTGCCGCCGCCTGCGAACGCCTCGCTGGCCGGTATCGCCAAGTTCGCGAATCGTGATTACGACACGGCGTTCGGTGGGGTTGTTAAGTAACAGCCACTTCTTATCTGAATCGTTTTTCCACAACTTTAAACTTGCGAGGTGAGCCATGGGAGGCTGAAGAAGCAATCGGCAACTGCTTGACGTGTTGACTTAATTTAAATCACTCAATGGATCATGAAATGAAAACTTTAAACTACACAGTACTGGCAATCGCTCTTCTTGGTCTGACTGGGGTTGCCCAGGCAGATTCTGCTTCCGGTCAAAGTTACACCGGTGCCATTGTCGTTGGCGGTACTGGCGCTTCGTCGCCTAACCACCCTAGCTCCCCAGGGGTGCCAGCTGTTGGCGTCGTGGCCTTCTACGGCGGTGCAAAAGTACCGTTCAGTGGCTTGAAAGGTATGGTTGCCACCGATGGCAATGGGGTCACCACTATTACCCCCGCCATGATGCCAGCCTCCCACGCCGCCCTGGGCAACTTCGACTTCAAACAAGTCGCCAACCAGCAGGTGTACTACGGCGAATGGTCGCAAAACGGCACCAACAACGACCCGACTCGCGTCGTGTACTACTCCGGCGACACCGCCGGCCGCGTACTGCCAACAGCCAACGTGACCTATGCCGTACAGGGCATCAACAACTACTCCGGGGCTAACGTGCTGTCCGGCGACCTGACCGCCTCGTTCGGCAACGCTGCACCCACCTTGACCGGCTCGCTGAGCAACAGCGCGCTGAAAGTTCAAGTCACCGCCGCCATCGACACCGCCACCGCAGGCTTCGCCGGTACTGCCCAAGCGCGTAATACCGCAACCAACGCACTGCTTTCGTCGGGCACCTCGCAAGGCAGCTTCTTCGGCGCAGGCTCTACCGCGTCGCTGGCCGGTATCGCCAAGTTCTCCGATCGCAACTACGACACCGCCTTCGGTGGCGTCGCCAAGTAATCGCCGGTTGAACCTGTTGTAGCACCACCCAAGCAAGTGCCTGCCCCCAGGCACTTGTTTTTGGCGTTTTGAAGCGATCCCGAGAGCCCAGTAATGCCCCAGCCCTACTGCAAACGATCCCCTGCGCTCCACGCTTTACCCTTTTCCCTGCTGCTGTTCATGGCCCCCGCGGTATTTGCTGCCGACCAGGACACCAGCCTGCGCCTGAACCAGATCATCGAGTACCGCGCCAACCAGCAAGAGCGCGAGTTGCTCAAGGATGAACTGCCCAGCGACGGCGCCGCGCCACTGTTGAACATCGATGGCCAGGACTACACCGTCGGCAACAACCTGGATGAGTTGGGCCGTGCGGTGTACGTGTCCCTCTCGCGCCAGAACTGGCCACAGGCCAGGGACTATCTCAAACGCTACACCGCCCTGCCCGGCCACGACCCGATGCTCACCGCCTATGCCAAGGGCGGCCTGGCCCGCGCCGATGGCGATCTGGAACAGGCCGAAGATTATTACCGGCAGTTGCTGGCGATACAGTCCGACTTCCTGCCCGGCCGCCTGGAGCTGGCGCGGGTGCTGTTCGAGAACCGCAAGGATGGCGAGTCCAACGCCGTATTCCAGCAGATCAGCAGCGGCCTCAGCCCCGCCGACGCGCAGGCCATGGGCCTGGGCAAGACCGTCGACAGTTTCAAGCAGGCCCTGGATCACCGTGAAGACTGGCAAGGCTCCTTCGCCATCGGCCCGACCTGGGGCAAAAACCTCAATCAGTCACCCGAAAGCACGGTGACGTATCGCTACGTCACTGCCGAAGAAACCATTCTGGTCCAACGCTCGCTGCCCAAGGCCGTGTCTGCCCACGGCGCGGATTACGAGGCCACGCTCAACAAACGCATCGCCCTCAGCGGCCATCACGGGGTATTCATGCGCTCGCTGTTGTACGGCCAGGCGTATGAAAAAGAGAGCAAGTACAACGAAGGCACAGTGATCAACAATGCCGGCTACAGCTACCACGATGCCAAGAACCAGTACTCCTTCGGGCCGTCGTATGAGTTCAACACCATTGCCGACAACGCCATGTACAGCGCCTGGGGGCTGCGGGGCGAATGGATCCACACGTTATCGGCCACGCGCATGTTCAAGCTCGAAGGCGAATACAAGGACATGGCCTACAAGCACGACCTCAATACCAACCTCGACGGCGGCATCAGTTCGGTCTACGCCACCCTATGGCAGGCACTGCCCCAGCGCTGGACGCTGTTCGGCGGCGTGGACCTGAGCCAGCGCAACGCCCAGGACCGTACCCAGGCTTACCTGCAAAAAGGTGTGCGGCTGGGCGTCGCCAAGGATTTCGAGGTGGGTGTCAGCGCCGTGCTGTTCGCGTCATACCGCAAGCGCCAATACGATGCCTACAGCGCGATTGTTGATGACCGACGCAGCGACGATGAACAAGGCTACACGTTTATCCTGCGCGCCCCACGCCTGGCGGTGATGGATGTGGTGCCCAGTCTGACAGTCAAGTACAACAAGGTCGTAAGCAATGTCGACTGGCTTTATTCCTACGACAAAAACAGCATCAGCCTAAAGCTGGAAAAGCAGTTTTAACCGTCTTCACCGGGTTTTCTATTTCGCGGTTGCACTTATAGCGAGCTACTGTATAAAACGCCCCTATAAACCGCGCCATCTAGCATGAGGATCCCGGCCGTGGAAGAAGTTATCGAACAATTGCGTGAAGCCAACGAACCGGTACCGGTTCCTCTGGAACTGCCCGACGAAGACCAGTTGGTGGAAGTCGAAGAACAGCTGTTTATCAACATCCCGTTTGTGTTCAAGGAATTCCTGCTGACCGTCAGCGATGTGGTGTATGGCAGCCTGGAGCCGGTGACCATCACCGACCCACAGTCCCACACCTATCTGCCGGAAGTCGCAGCCAATGCCTGGGATATCGGCGTGCCTCGCGAGCTGATCCCGATCTGCCAGGACGGTGACGATTACTACTGCGTCGAGGAAGACGGCACGGTCGTGCTGTGGTCCGGCGAAGAAGAGCTGGTCACCGAAGAGTCCTGGGAATCGGTGTGGCACTGGGCGCGGGACGTCTGGCTGGAAAGCTGATCAGTGTTCGTGGGTGTCCTTGTGGTTATCCAGGGTTTCCAGCAAGGCCACCTGCATGCGCGTATGTATGCGGATAAACCAGCGCCAGAGCACCGCTGCGACTGCGGCGGTCACCACCGCAATCAACACCAGCAACTTGTTGGTCGGCAAAATACTGGCCGACAAGGCTGCCAATAGCAGGAAAATCACCAGCAGCGAAAGGATCGGGATCAACTCGGCAATCACCCGTCGCACACGCTGGGTATGGCGCCCGGCCATTTCCGGCTTCACGCTCATCTCCGCCAGCAGCATCGACAGCGCCTTGAGCTTGCGATACGCGGCAATCAAGAATGGCAGCGACAACAACAATGCGCCGCCCCAGATCAATGCCTTTTGCCAGCTCGGATCACTGATCCAGCCTTGCAGATACCCGCCTATACGCGCCGCGAAGAAACTGCCGGTAAAGAAAATTGCGACCACCAGCGCCAGGTTCACCCCCACCTGCAGGATGATCTTGCGGATCATCGACGCCAGCATTGCGCCTTCGCCCTGGGGTTGAATGCTGCGCAGCCATTCGCCATACAGGCCAAACACCCGGCTCAGGCGCTGCGGCATCACCGCTGCAATCTTCAACGACAGAGGATCGGCACCACGAATCAGGTACGGCGTCAGCAGCGTAGTAATCGCAGAAACCGCCACCGCCACCGGGTAGAGAAAGTCGCTGGTGACCTGCAACGTCATCCCCAGCGCCGCAATGATGAAAGAAAACTCGCCAATCTGTGACAGCCCCATCCCTACCCGCAACGAGGTGCGGCCGTCGTTACCAGCGATAAACGCGCCAAGGCCACAGGACAACATCTTGCCCAGCACCACCGCCACGGTAATCACCGCGATCGGCCAGGCGTATTGCAGCAGGATCTGCGGGTCGATCATCAAGCCGATGGCGACAAAGAAAATCGCACTGAACATGTCGCGAACCGGCTCGATCAGACGCTCGATTTTCAGCAACTGCCGGGATTCGGCCATGATCGCGCCGATCAGGAAGGCCCCCAGCACCATGCTGTATTCGAGCTTGACCACCAACAGGCAAAACCCGAAACACAGGCCCAGGACGGTAATCAGCAGCATCTCGTTGCTTTCGAATTTGGCCACGTAGGCCAGCAGCCGCGGCACCAGCAAAATGCCGATCACCAGCGCCACAATCATGAACAGCGAGAGCTTGCCGACGGTGGAAAACACTTCGCCGGAGCTGACTGTACCGCTGACGGCGATGCTCGACAGCAAGGCAATGATGCCGATACCCAGGATGTCTTCGACGATCAGCACGCCAAAGATCAGTTGGGCAAAGCGCTGGTTTTTCATCTTCAGGTCGTTGAGCGCCTTGACGATGATGGTGGTCGAGGAAATCGCCAGGATCGCGCCGAGGAACAGCGAGTCCATGGTGTTCCAATCGAACCATTGGCCAATTTCGTAGCCAATCCAGATCATCAGGATGATTTCGAGGAAGGCTGCGATAAACGCCGTGGCGCCCACCTTGAACAGCTTGCGCAGGCTGAACTCCAGGCCCAGGCAGAACATCAGGAAGATCACCCCCAGCTCGGCCAGGGTCTTGATCGTGTCTTCGTCGTGGATCAGCCCGAATGGCGGAGTGTGCGGGCCGATGATGAAGCCAGCGACGATGTACCCCAGGACCACTGGCTGCTTGAGGCGATGGAACAGGATGGTCACCACCCCTGCCACGAGCATGATCACGGCCAAGTCCTGGATAAAGCTGATGGCGTGCATGGCGAGGGGCTCCTTGAGGGTACTGGCACTTTCCCAAGTTCCACGCAGCCACCACAACGGCTCGTAATGTGCGGAAGGAAAAGTCTGCCTTAATCGTAAGAAATGCCCTTGAAATAGGCTTTTGAAGGGTAACACCGCGACTTCCGGCAGAAAGCCGGTGCAATATATGGAAACAGATCGCTCCCGGCGTGACGGCAAGCCCCATCCCGGCGTCCCGTAAGGGATGGCGCTGTAATGATTCCAGCATCCGCAGAGGTGCCCCCCAACCAATGCCTACAACCGTGAGTGTGCTATGGAACCCGGAAACGCCCAGCTGTCGATGACGGTATTGATGACCCCTGACATGGCCAACTTCTCAGGCAATGTCCACGGCGGCACCCTGCTCAAGTACCTCGACGAAGTGGCCTACGCCTGCGCCAGCCGTTATGCCGGCCGCTACGTAGTCACACTGTCGGTGGACCAGGTGATTTTTCGCGAGCCGATCCATGTCGGCGAGTTGGTGACGTTCCTCGCGTCGGTCAACTACACCGGCAACACGTCGATGGAAGTGGGGATCAAGGTCGTCACCGAGAACATCCGCGAGCGCTCGGTACGCCATACCAACAGCTGCTTTTTTACCATGGTCGCTGTCGACGACGACCGCAAACCGGCCGCCGTGCCCGCGTTGCAGCCACAGAACAGTGAAGACAAGCGCCGGTTTATCCAGGGCAAGCAGCGTCGCCAGGTTCGCCAGGAGCTGGAGAAGCGCTACCAGGAAATCAAGGCCGACGCCCTCTGATCCCAAACTGTAAACCCAATCGAAATGTGGGAGCGGGCTTGCTCGCGAATATGGTGAATCAGTCAATACAGGTGCTGACTGACCCACCGCATTCGCGAGCAAGCCCGCTCCCACATTAGGGTTGGTGGTGTTACAGGCTGATCGGCGTGGCTTCGAAGCGCACGCGCGGGTGGGCGATGCGGTCCTGGGCTCGTACCAACTCCAACTCGTAACTGGCGCACGCCTGGGTTTCCAGCAGCACTTCATGCACAGCCGCCGCAGTGAACTCGAAGGCCGCCAGCAGGCTGTCGCCCAGCAGCACCCGCGCCAGGAACAAACCTGAGGTCAAGTCGCCCACGCCCACCGGCTGGCGCGGGAATGCCAGCAGCGGCCGGCGCAGGTGCCAACTGCCCTCGGCAGTCACCAACAACATCTCGAAACCGTCCGCCAGCTTGCCCGGATAGTCCAGGTGCTTGACCAGCACCGCTTTGGGCCCGCGCGCCAGCAGCGCTCGCGCCATGCCCAGGCAATCGAACAGCGACTGCGGCTTGCGCCCCGAGAAGCTGTCCAGTTCCAGTTGGTTGGGGCACAGGAAATCGGCCATGGCGACGGCTTCGTCCAGCAAAAAATCACTGACTTCCTGCGGCACGATGCAGCCTTTTTCCGGGTGGCCCATCACCGGGTCGCACAGGTACAGCGCCTTGGGGTTGATTGCCTTGATCCGCGCCACACCGGTCAGGATCGCCCGGCCCTGGGCGGCGCTGCCCAGGTAGCCAGACAGCACCGCGTCGCAGTTACCCAGCTCGCCAATCGCCGCGATCCCTTCTACCAACGCAGGAATTTGCTGCGGCGCCAACACTTCTCCCGCCCACTGGCCATACTGGGTATGGTTGGAGAACTGCACGGTGTTGAGCGGCCAGACATTCACCCCCACCCGCTGCATGGGAAACACGGCGGCGCTGTTGCCGGCATGGCCGAAGACCACATGGGACTGGATCGCAAGCAGATGAGGCGTACGTTTCATGCAGGGGATTTCCGTAAAACCGTTAAATTCTGGCCGCGCAGTATGCGACTAAAAGCAGCCTGTACGACAGACCGGAGACACAGTTAAGCTGGCCTTACTTTGTTGGAGCAAATCGCATGCTGACCCTGGGAAATATCTTTGTGCTGATGCTGCTGGCGGCGGCTGCCGCTTGGGTGTGGCACAACCACGGCCTGCGCGAGCGCGCGCTGGAGAGGGTCAAGCAGCATTGCGCCAAGCTCGACATCGAGCTGCTCGACGGCGCCGTGGCCTTGAAACGCATCGGTTTCGTCAAGGACGCCAACGGCCGTCGGCGTTTGGCGCGGGTCTACAACTTTGAGTTCACCGTGACCGGCGAAGCACGCCATCCCGGTACCATCACCCAGTTTGGTGCCCACAGTGCGCAGATCGAACTGGCGCCCTATCCGTTTGAAATAAAGACGCCGCCGCCCACTGCCGAAGTGATTGAACTGAGCCAGTGGCGCCAGGAGCACAGCAAGACCCGTCACTGACGGCAATTGGCCAAGGCTGCTTGCAGCATGGCCACGTCCTGTTCCTCGCTGAAAATCAGCTCGATACGTGAGTCCCGCCGCCATTCGCTGGGCTGCCAGGTGAGCGTGGTGTTATCCACAGCGTTGGCCGAGACCCAGCCACCGACACTGTGGATAACCAGTTTGGCGCGCTGCCAGTCCAAACTTTCCAGCCATTGCCGGACCTTGCAGGTGTCGAACTGCTGGCTCGGATGCCAGCGCCAACCGATGCTCCACGCACCTGCCTGGGCCTGATGCAGGCAAATCGGCACGCACGGATCGCTCCAGACAGCCGGGATCTGCCCCAGCCCCTTGGGTGTTTCGAAGTTATCCACAACCGCCCCCGCCTGAGCATCGAGCCCCGGCAGCCGGGCCAATGGCAGTTGCGCCTGTCGGGTCCAGAAAACCTCGCAAGCCGGCAGCGCCCTTTCAATCTCGCCGCGCTGTACGGCGTCCAGCCCTTCATCCTTGTTCAGCACCAGCAACCCGGCACTGACCAGCGCCTCACGCTGGGCCTCGGGCAATGACCTGCCCGCCGCCAGCGCCTGGGCGTCGAGTACCAGCACACAAGGCTGGACGGCCAGCACGGTGTGCCAGGGCGCCTGGCGCAACTGCTGGAGCAATTGCGCCGGATGGCCAAGCCCCGAGGGCTCGATAAACAACCGGTCGGGCTTGGCCTTACGCAACAAACGACCCAGGCCTACCTGGAACGGTGCGCCATTCACACAACACAAGCAGCCACCAGCCACTTCGCCCAAGGCAATACCATCGTCATCCAGGGTCAGCAGCGCGGCATCCAGGCCAATCTGCCCGAACTCATTGATCAACACTGCCCAGCGTTCGTGGGGCGGGCGCTGGGCGAGCAGGTGCTTGATCAGGCTGGTCTTGCCGGCGCCCAAAGGCCCGGCAATCACATGAGTGGGAATATTTTGCAGCATGCTGGACATTATTCTGACCGTGTAGAGAGGCTTGATCCTACCCGGTTATGCCAACCAATCCAGCGTCAGAATCAGCCGTCGCTCGTTGGCGGCCAGCGCCGGCGAGCGATGAATCAAGCCGTAGCCTTCATTGCCGCGCCACTTTTCGCCTTTGAGCAGGGCAACCTCACCACAGTGGATCTGCTCGATGCGCTCGCTGGGTTCCGCGTCTGCCTGGCTCAACTGGCGGCGGTCCATCACCCCTTCGCGCAGCCACTGACTGCCGATGCCGGCGTAGGTGGTGATCAAGCGCACCGGCACATGATCGACATGAAAACGCGGGCACATGGCCTTATCCAGCAGCCTCAGCCGCACGCCGATGCGCTTGGCCCCCAACAGGCAGGCAAAGGCGCTGACCAGCCACGCCACATCGGCGATAAACCCGTCGTAGCCTTCCAGATCACGACAGCCTGCGGCCAGGCCCAACAAGTTGGGCTCAGCCTCTTCGCTGTCCAACTCCACCACCAGCGACTCGGCAAGCGGCTCGTTCAGCGAGACCAGCAAGGCGCCAAACTCGGCAATATGCAGCGGCAACTGGCGCTGCCACAGCGCCAGGTTCACACCGTTGTCCAGGATGTCGGCGAGGGCCAGCGGGGTTTCCCCACGGGTCTGGCGAATCACCGGGCGCAGTTGAATCACAGGTGCCAGCATCAGGCGGCTGCCTCCTCGTACCAAGGGCCAAAAGGGTCGACCATATGGCGCCAACCTTCGACGCCCAGGGCCATTTCTTCATCGGTCAGCAGGCACGCGTCCAGCTCAACACGCAGTTGCGCAAAATCGATGTTCTGCCCGATAAACACCAGTTCCTGGCGGCAATCGCCAGTACTCAACTGCCAGTTGCCCATGATCGCCGCAACGCTTTCCTGGTCCTCAGGCCATTGGCTCTTGGGCACGAAGCGCCACCAGCGACCGGCAAAACCATGGCGCATCAAGCCGCCGGCCTGGGACCAACTGCCGGCGTCGCGGTGCTTGCTGGCCAGCCAGAAAAACCCCTTGGAGCGCAGCAGTTTGCCGTTGGTCCACGGGCGGTCGATAAAGTCGAAAAAACGTTGCGGGTGGAATGGCCGACGCGCCCGATAGGCCGTGGAGGCAATGCCATATTCCTCGGTCTCCGGCACATGTTCACCGCGCAACTCTTGCAACCAGCCCGGCGCCTGGGCCGCGCGCTCGAAGTCGAAACGCCCGGTGTTGAGGATCTCGGCCAACGGCACTTCGCCCATGACCATGGGAATGATGCGCGCCTGGGCATTCAGGCGCTCAAGGATGGCCACCAGTTCTTCACGTTCATGGCTGCTGATCAGGTCGATCTTGCTGATCAGGATGACGTCGGCAAACTCGATCTGTTCGATCAGCAAGTCAGTGATAGAACGCTCGTCCTCCTCACCCAGGGTTTCGCCACGGGACGCCAGGCTTTCGGCCGCCTGGTAATCGAGCAGGAAGTTCATGCCGTCGACCACCGTAACCATGGTGTCCAGGCGCGCAATATCCGCCAGGCTCTGGCCGTTTTCATCGCGAAAGGTGAAGGTTTCGGCCACTGGCAGCGGCTCGGAAATGCCGGTGGACTCAATCAACAAGTAATCGAACCGGCCATCCCTGGCGAGCTTTGTGACCTCAATCAGTAAGTCTTCACGCAAGGTGCAGCAGATGCAGCCGTTGCTCATCTCGACCAGTTTTTCTTCCGAGCGGTTGAGGCTGACGTCGCGCTGGACCTCGCCGCCATCAATGTTGATCTCGCTCATGTCGTTGACGATCACCGCCACCCGCAGGTTCTCGCGGTTGCGCAGGACGTAATTGAGCAGGGTGCTTTTGCCGGCGCCGAGAAATCCGGACAGCACGGTAACGGGTAGACGGTCGGTCATCAGGTGTTCCTCATCAGGGTGGCCGGTCAAATCGCCCGTTGATGGCGTTCGCGCAGCTCTTCACGTTCTTTGGCTTCGATACACAGGGTCGCTGTAGGCCGCAGCAACAGGCGCTTGAGGCCAATCGGCTCGCCCGTTTCGCGGCACCAGCCGTATTCACCGCGGGCCAGGAGCTCCAGGGCTTCGTCGATCTTGTCCAACAGCTTCTTTTCTCGCTCCAGCAGGCGCAGTTGCCATTGGCGCTGTTCTTCGGCGCTGCCGACATCGGCGGGGTCGCTGTTGGGTTCCTGCTCGCGCAGCACCATGAACTCGGCGTCGATGCGCGCTTGCAAGTCAGCGCGCTGGGCCAGCAGTAACTGGCGGAAAAAGGTTTGCTGGGGCTCGCTCATGTAATCGGCGGGCGATTGGGCAAGCAGGTCTTGTTCAGTCATCAGGTCGGTTCACGGGTCAGGCTTCGCTTTAATGTTATAGTATAACAATGCAAATAAGCTAATCCCCGCTTGCCTGACGCGACGAAGGGCGCAATCCTTGAGCCCGTCCATGCCCCGAGAAGCCTTATGAAATACCTGTTGTGCGGCATGTTGCTGCTGGTCGCGAACCAGGCCAGCGCGCAAGTGCCGAGCCAATTGGCCACCTGCACTCGCAGCGCCACCCTGTTGGCCTGCGTCGATGCCCAGGGCAACGCGTACAGCGTCGCCACCGTGGGCAGCACCACCTATTTGCGCGGGTTCGAGGTGATCGGCAAGCGCTACTGGGCCCAGACCAACAGCCGTTATGGCCAGTTGACGTTTTTTACCGGGCTGGCCTCCGATGGTGAGGCATGGGTTGGCTACACGCGGCGCGTGGGCTGGACCACGATCAACCGGTTTTCCAGCTCCGGCGGCGCCAGCGCCAAGTTCACGTGTAGCCGCATCACCGGCTGCTAGGCCTGGCCGTTCTTCTGCTGCTGGGCCCAGGCCATGTAGCTGTTGATCGGTGGGTTTTTCTGGAAGTAGCGCTGCAACCCTTCAAACAGGCCATCCGCGATTGCCTGTTGATGACGCGCAGTGACCAGCCGCTGGCTGTCACGGACATTGGAGATAAAGCCGGTTTCCACCAGGATCGACGGCACGTCCGGCGACTTGAGAACCGCGAACCCCGCCTGCTCCACACGCTTTTGATGCAACGTGGTGATGCCCGCCAGGCTGCCCAGTACGGTATTGCCCAGTTGCAGGCTGGCGGCCAGGGTGGCACTCATCGACATATCGAGGATGACCCCGGCGAGCATCGGGTCCTTGTCCTTGAGGTTGAGCAGGCTGGTGGCGCCCAACAGGTCGGCGCCGTTTTCCCGCTGCGCCATGAAGCGCGCCGTTGCCGAAGTGGCACCGCCTTCGGACAAGGCATACACCGAAGCCCCCGACGCCGTCAGCCGTGGCGCCGCATCTGCGTGGACCGAGATAAACATATCGGCCTTGTAGCGCCGGGCGATCTCCACCCGTTTGCGCAGCGGTACGAAGAAATCATCGTTGCGTACCAGCTTTACGGTAAAGCCCTTCTCGCGCTTGAGCCGCTTGGCCAGCAACTGGGAGATGGCCAGGACCACATCCTTTTCCCGCTCACCTTTGGCGCCAACAGCGCCGGGGTCCTTGCCACCGTGGCCAGGGTCGACCACGACGATAATGTCGCGCTTGGGATGCGCTTTCTCCACCGGTGCTTGGCGGGCGCTGCTGCTCAGGTCCAGCACCAGGCGATGCCCCTGCCCATCCTGCGGCGGCAGGACAAAGCTGTTGAGCTGCATCGGTTGGGCCAGGTCGAGGACGATTCGGGTGTCGCCCGTACCCTGGCGCCCGGAGCGAATCGCGGTAATGCCACTGTTGGCCAGTGCCAATTGGCTGAAATCACCGCTCAGGCCCGCGCCGCTCAAGTCGATGATCAGCCGCTCGGGCGCGCTCAGGGAAAAGGTCTTGTAGCTCACCGGGCCGCTGAGATCGAACACCAACCGCAGCTTGTCATTGGAACGCCACAGGCGCGCATTGCGGATCTGCGTCGCATGCAGCGCAAAAGGCAAAGTAAACACGGAGCTGGCCAGCAGCAGGCTAAGGAGTTGACGTCTGTGCATGACATTCACCGCAGAAAAATAATCGTCGACTGAATTGTTATACTATAACATGTCAATTTATATCCAACGATGGACCTGCTTATGAATGCGCTGACTCTGCCGGATATCGCCGCGCAGGCTTCTCGCCAAGCCTTGCCACTCGACTGGGTGGGCATGTGTGGCATTGCCCTGCCCATCCTGATCGACGGCCAACGTTTGAGCGCCAAGGCCGATGCAGGAGTAAGCCTGGACGATGGCGAGGCGCGCGGCATTCATATGTCGCGCTTATACCTGGCGCTGGAAATGCTTGAGTCACAAGACCTGCAACCGGCGCTGCTGCGTCAGGTGCTACAGCGTTTTCTCGATAGCCATGAAGGCTTGTCGAACAGTGCGTACCTGCGGGTTCATACCGACTTGTTGCTTAAACGTCCTGCGCTGGTCAGCCCATTAGCCGGTTGGAAGAGCTATCCGGTGAGCATCGAAGCACGCCTGGAAAAGCAGATGTTCCACGTGGAACTAAAAATTGACGTTAGTTATTCCTCAACCTGCCCGTGCTCGGCTGCCCTCGCCAGGCAGTTGATTCAGCAGCAATTTATCGATGACTTCGCTAACACGTCGTTGCAACACGAAGACGTGCTGGCCTGGCTTGGCAGCGCCAAAGGGATCATCGCCACACCGCACAGCCAGCGCAGCACTGCGCACTTGCGGGTTGATCTGCAACCTGGGCAACCCTCGCTGCCACTGACTGAGTTGATCGACCAGGCCGAAGCCGCCCTTGGCACTGCCGTACAAACCGCGGTCAAGCGGGCCGATGAACAAGCCTTCGCCTTGGCCAACGGGCAGAACCTGATGTTCTGTGAAGACGCCGCCCGCCGCCTGAACCTGGCGCTGCAACGCTCGGACGCCGTGCAAGCCTTTCACCTCAAAGTCATCCACGCCGAAAGCTTGCACGCCCACGACGCCGTGGCCGAAAGCCGTTGGACGAGGGCTCGCGCGTGATCCGTTGCAATGCCTTGCGCTGGGGCGCTCCGGGCCAACCGCTGACACCGGCCATTGATATCGAACTGGACAAAGGCAGCCTGACCGGGGTGATCGGCGCAAACGGGTCGGGTAAAAGCAGTTTGTTGAAAGTCATCGCCGGCCTGCAGAAGCCCCTGGCGGGCAATGTCACGCTGGATGTTCCACGACGCGGCGGGCTGTCTTTCCTGCCACAGCAACAATATCTGGACCGGCAGTTTCCTATCAGCCTTCAAGAACTGGTGATTGCCGGTTTCTGGGCGAAAAAACACTCCCCGCAACAACGCAGCCAACGTCTGCAAGCCGTGCTGGAGGACTGGTGCCTCAGCGGCCTGGAACAGCGCCCCTTGATGGCCCTGTCCGGAGGCGAACTGCAACGCGCCCTACTCGCCCGCCTCAGCCTGGCCGAAGCGCCGGTGTTGTTGCTGGATGAGCCCCATGCCGCACTGGATGAACAAGGCCAGGCGCTGCTGTGGAAACATATCCACGCCTGGCATGCCGAAGGACGCACCTTGCTGGTGGTCTGCCATGACCTGGCCGCTGTCCGCCAACATCTGCCACAGGCGTTGCAGATCAAAAGCAGCGGTTGCGTGCTCGCGCCGAGCACCGCACTGATCCTGCAACAACCGCAGATGCAGGTCGCCTGATGCACCTCACCGCCCAACTGTGGATGCCCTTCAGCGACTTCGTGTTCATGCGCCGCGCCCTGCTCGGCGGCCTGCTGCTGGCCTGTAGCACCGCGCCGCTGGGGGTGTTCCTGATCCTGCGGCGCATGAGCCTGATCGGCGATGCGGTGGCCCACGGCATCCTGCCCGGCGCCGCACTGGGCTTCTGGTTTGCCGGCCTGAGCCTGCCGGCCCTGACCCTCGGCGGCCTCGGCGCCGGCTTGGGCATGGCCGGCCTCGCCGCGTGGATCACCCGCCGCACCGGCCTGCGCGAAGATGCCAGCCTGGCTGCGATCTACCCGATTTCCCTGGCCGCCGGCGTGCTGATCCTTGGTCTCGCCGGCAAGCGCCTGGACCTGCTGCACCTGCTGTTCGGCTCGGCGCTGGCGGTAGACGGCCCGACCTTGACCGGCATGCTGTGGGTGTCCGGCTTCAGCCTGATCGCCATGGCACTGATCTACAAACTGCTGGTGCTGGACACCCTCGACCCCCTGTTCCTGCAAACCGTCAGTCGCCTCGGGCCGTTGGCCCATGGTGTGTTCCTGACCCTGGTGGTGTTGAACCTGGTGATCGGTTTCCAGGCCATCGGCGCCTTGATGGTGGTCGGCCTGATGATGTTGCCCGCCGCGGCGTCACGCTTCTGGAGCCGGCGGCTGCCGGTATTGATCGCGATATCGGCGCTGCTCGGATGCGTGTCGGTGTGGCTTGGCTTGTTGCTGTCGTTCTATTACTCGCTGCCCAGCGGCCCGGCGATTGTGCTGGTGGCTGGCGGCTTGTACCTGCTGTCCGTGGTGTTCGGGCCGGTACATGGCTTGCTGCGCCGCCCGCCCTTGCTTACATCCCAATGAGGTGTTTTCCGATGCGCGCTCTACTCGTACTGTTCAGCGTCCTGCTACCGCTGTCGTTCGCGACCGCCCAAGATAAGCTCCAGGTGGTCACCAGCTTCAGCATTCTCGCCGACATGACCCAGCAGGTCGGCGGCGAACATATCCAGCTCAGCAACATGGTCGGCCCCGATGCCGATGCACACACCTATGAGCCATCACCCGACGATGCCAAGGCGCTGCTCAAGGCCCGCGTCATCATCAAAAATGGCCTGGGTTTCGAGCCGTGGCTCGATCGCCTGGTTGCCAGCACCGAGACCCCGGCCACGGTGGTCACCGCCAGCAAAGGCGTGATCGCGCGAACGCTGGACGAAGACGGTGAAAAGATCCCCGACCCCCACGCTTGGCATAACCTGGCCAACGCCGAAATCTACATCAGCAATATCACCCAGGCATTGATCACTGCCGACCCGGCCAACAAGGCCGACTACCAACGCAACAGCCAGGCGTACCTGCAAAAGATCTACCGCCTGCTGGCCGAAGCCAAGGCCAATTTTGCCGCGCTGCCTGCGGGCAATCGACGCATCGTCACTTCCCATGACGCCTTCGGCTACCTGGGCCAGGCCTACGGTATCGACTTCATGGCGCCCCAAGGTTTGTCCACCGAGCGCGAGCCATCGGCCGCCGAAGTCGCCGCGCTGATCACCCAGATCCGCCAGGCCCACGTCAAGGCGGTCTTCATCGAGAACATCAAGGACGCACGCCTGCTCAAGCAGATTGCCGAGGAAAGCGGCGCGCATATCGGCGGCACGTTGTACTCCGATGCCCTGGCTGCCAAAGGCCCGGCCAGTACCTTTATCGGCCTGTTTGAATACAACCTCAACACCTTGTCCGACGCCTTGGGCACGCCATGACACTGTCGATGCTTGAACTGGAAGCCGCCGCCGTGGGCAGCCGCTTTCCCCTGGCCCAGGTACTGGATGCCTTGCCGTGGAACAGCGACGGCCTGATTGCCGCCATCGCCCAGCAACACCGCAGCGGCGAGGTATTGATGCTGGCCTGGATGAACCGCCAGGCCCTCGACGAAACCCTCGCCAGCGGCCAGGTCTGCTACTGGTCACGCTCGCGTCAGCGCTTGTGGCGCAAGGGTGAAAGCTCAGGCCACAGGCAACAGTTGATCGAAGCACGCCTGGACTGCGACGGCGATGCCGTCCTGCTGATCGTCGACCAACAAGGCCCGGCGTGCCACACCGGGCGCCCGACCTGCTTTTACAACGCCATTGAAGACCACCAGGTACACATCCTCACCGCGCCCCTCAAGGAACCTGCTGCATGATCCGCAAGAACCCCTCCGGCGATCTGCCGGTCATTGCCGAGTCAGCCTACGTCGATAAAACCGCGATCATCTGCGGCAAAGTGGTCATCGGCGAAAATGTATTTGTCGGCCCCTATGCGGTGATTCGCGCCGACGAAGTCAACGCCGACGGCGCCATGGATCCGATCACTATCGGCGCCAACTCCAATATCCAGGACGGCGTGGTGATCCACTCCAAATCCGGCGCGGCGGTAACCATCGGCGAATTCACCTCCATTGCTCACCGCTCGATTGTCCACGGCCCCTGTATCGTCGGCGATCGGGTGTTTATCGGTTTCAACAGCGTGCTGTTCAACTGTGTGGTCGGTGATGGCTGTGTGGTGCGGCACAACTCGGTGGTCGATGGTCGCGACTTGCCCGCCGCGTTCTATGTGCCCTCCACCACCCGTATCGGGCCCAACACCGACCTGTCGCAGTTCCCGCCAGTGAGTGTCAGTGCCTCGGAGTTTTCCGAAGACGTGGCCCGTACAAACGTTGATCTGGTACGCGGCTACAAAGCCCTGCAAAACGAGTTCTGACTATGAGCAGCCTGCTGATCCGCAACGCCCGCCTGGTGAATGAAGGCCAGGAATTGGACGCCGACGTGCTGGTCACCAACGGTCGTATCAAAAAAATCGCCAGCAGCATCGAAGGGCAAAACGCCGCTGTCGAGATCGACGCCCAGGGTCAGTGGTTGCTGCCAGGCATGATTGACGACCAGGTGCATTTTCGTGAGCCTGGCGCGCCGGACAAAGGCAGTATCTACAGCGAGTCCCGTGCAGCTGTCGCCGGCGGGATCACCAGTTTCATGGACATGCCCAACACCCAGCCGGCGACCTTGACCCTCGAAGCACTGGCCGACAAAAAACGCCGCGCCGCCCTGCACTCGGTGGCCAACTATGGCTTTCACTTTGGGGTCAGCAACGACAACCTCGATACCGTGGCCGCCCTTGATCCGCGCAAGGTTGCCGGAGTCAAAGTGTTTATGGGGGCCTCCACCGGCAATATGCTGGTGGATGATCCGCAGATTCTGGAGCGGCTATTTTCCGAGGTGCCGACGATTTTGCTCGCGCACTGCGAACATACGCCGAGCATCCAGGCCAACGAGCAACGTTTGCGCAACCGCTTCGGCGAAGCCATTCCTGCCGTCGCGCACCCGCTGATCCGTGATGCCGAAGCCTGCTACCAATCCTCGTCCCTGGCGGTGGACCTGGCCCGTCGCCACGGTACGCGTTTGCATGTGCTGCACCTGACCAGCGCCCGGGAACTGGCACTGTTCGAAGACAAGCCGCTGGCAGAAAAACTCATCACCGCTGAAGTCTGTGTGCATCACTTGCTGTTCGATGATCGTGACTACGCGCGCCTGGGCCATCAGATCAAATGCAACCCGGCGATCAAGACCCGTGCCGACCGCAATGCCCTGCGCCTGGCCTTGCTCAGCAACCGGTTGGATGTGATCGGCACCGACCATGCGCCTCACACCTGGGAGCAAAAACAGCGGCCGTACCGCGAGGCACCCGCGGGGTTGCCCCTGGTGCAACATGCACTGCCGGCATTATTGGAGTTGGTGGCTGACGGCCTGCTGCCGCTGACCACGTTGGTGGCCAAGACCAGCCATCGCGTCGCCGACCTCTTCGCCATACCCGACCGGGGTTACCTGCGTGAAGGCTATTGGGCCGATCTGGTACTGATCAAGCCCGAGCCCCACGGCAAACCGGTAAGCAGCCAGCCGATCCTGGCGCGTTGTGGGTGGACGCCGTTTGCCGAGCGTAGCTTTCGCCACAGTGTCAGCACCACGTTGGTATCGGGGCACCTGGCCTGGCATGACGGTCAGGTGATCGACAGTTGCCAGGGGCTGCCCCTGCACTTTTTACGCTGACCCAAATGTGTAGGAGACGGTTTGCCGGCGCCTACAGGGGGATGCTTCAGCCGCGAGGTTTTACCGTACCGCAGTCGCTGCCCAACCACTGGGCTTGAGTGTCGAGGCTGCCGTTCTGCTGGATACCGGTGGCGTTGAAAGTGCCGTTGACCGAGGTGGTGAACGCCTTCTGGCTCTGGAACGTCGCCACGCCACTGCCCTGGGCTTTCGGGCAACTGAAGCGGAACTTCCACTGGTTGCCGGTCTTGTCTGTCACCTCTTGCTTGCAACCCGATTGCGGGTCGGTCAGCGGGATCGAATCGGAGGCTACTTGCGCGGGGGTCAGGCACACCTGCACGCCCTTGCCGGCCATGGTAATGCCTTGTTTTTCCAGCATGGCGCGCTGTTCCGGGGTCATCTGTTGCTTCAGTTGACCGAGGATCAACGACAAGTCAGGCAGGTTCTGGTTATCGACCTTCATATTGCTGGTGGTCAATTCCCACAAGCCCGGCGCCAACATCTGCGCCTGCGCTGCCACCGGCAGCGTCAAACCAACAACCATGGCCAAACCAAGCAGACGAGCATTCATCGGGTAACTCCTGGGTAATTGTCGGTGTTAGACGTCGTAAAGTGGTCGGCGTTGCATGCTCAATAAAATAGCGACAATCGCCGCCGAACATGGTCTGTTACGCATTGGATTGTCAGGAGTAATGTTGTCCATGGATTTCTTCGGCCCGCACCTGCTTGGCTACTTCATCGCCACCCTGCATTTTCTCGGCTCCCTCGCCGCCCTGCACGCGGTGCTGACCGTACGCACCGCCCAAGGCTCGATCGCCTGGGCGCTGTCGCTGATGTTCATGCCTTACCTGACACTGATTCCCTACCTGATCTTTGGCCGCAGTAGCTTCGATGCCTATATCCAGGCCCGGCGCCAGGCCAACCAGGAGATGCACAAGGCAATCACCGAACTGAACTGGCGCCCCTGGGTCGAAGAGGCCCTGGCCGCGCGCAACTCCCACGCCTACGCCTCCCTGCGCGCCATGCCCAAGCTGGGACGCATGCCGTGCCTGGCCAATAATCAGGTGCGTTTGCTGGTCAATGGCGACGCGACCTTCAGCGCCATCTTCGAGGCCATCCGCGCGGCCAGGACGGCTGTGCTGGTACAGTTCTTCATCATTCATGACGATGAACTCGGGCGCCAACTGCACGCCCTGCTCAAGGCCAAGGCCGCCGAGGGCGTGGCCATCTACGTGCTGTATGACCGCATCGGCAGCCACTCCCTGCCCCACCGCTATGTGCAATCGCTGCGCGACGCCGGGGTACAGATCAAGGCGTTTGCCACCCGCAGCGGCTGGTTCAATCGTTTTCAGGTGAATTTCCGCAACCACCGCAAGATTGTCGTGGTGGATGGTCTTAGCGGATTTGTCGGCGGGCATAACGTCGGCGACGAATACATGGGTAAAAAACCGCCGCTCGCGCCCTGGCGCGACACCCACGTGCAAGTCAGCGGCCCGGTGGTGGCGTGCCTGCAGGAGTCGTTTGCCGAAGACTGGTTCTGGGCTGCACGCGAACTGCCGCCACTGATCCTGCCCGACACCTATGCCGATGACGGCGTGCTCTGCCAACTGCTGGCAAGCGGCCCGGCGGACCCGTATGAAACCTGCTCGCTGTTTTTCGTCGAAGCCATTCACGCGGCCACCGAGCGGGTGTGGCTCACCAGCCCGTATTTCATCCCCGATGAAGCGGTATTCGCCGCACTGCGCCTGGCGGTATTGCGTGGTGTGGATGTGCGCTTGCTGTTGCCATCACGCCCCGACCATCGGATTGTCTATGCGGCGTCCAGCCTGTACGCGATTGAAGCAGTACGCGCCGGGGTCCGGGTATTCCGCTACAAACCCGGTTTCTTGCATCAGAAAGTGGTGCTGGTAGACCGCGAAATCAGCGCTATCGGCAGTGCGAATCTGGACAACCGTTCATTCCGCCTCAATTTCGAAGTGATGTTGCTGACGGTCGACAAAGCCTTCGCCAGCGAAGTGGAACACATGCTGCTGGACGACTTTGCCCAGGCCCATGAAATCAGCCAGGAAGAAAGCCTGCAGACCCGCCGCCTGCAACAATTGGGCATGCGGGTGGCGCGGCTGATTTCCCCGATCCTGTAAACCGACGCGCAACCAATGTGGGAGCGGGCTTGCTCGCTCCCACATTGGGTCTTTCAGTGCGGTCAAAGATCTCAGCGGTAAAGGTCTTCCCGCGTCCACGGCAACTCATGGCTGCCATCGGCATGGGGTTTGACTGCCAGGATCTGGTGCAGGTTGATCCAGCCCCTGGCAAACGCATAGGCGCAACCCGCCAGATACAAGCGCCAGATGCGCAGTGCCTGCTCCGGCACCATCTTCGCAGCGGCTTCCAAGTTGTCTTCCAGGCGCTCGCTCCAGTGGTCCAGGGTGCGTGCGTAATGCAGGCGCAGGCTTTCCACGTCGACCACTTCCAGACCCACTTCACTGATTTGGGCGCTGATCATCACCAGGTGCGGCAACTCGCCATTGGGGAACACGTAGCGCTCGATAAACTCGCCGGCGCCACGCCCCACCGGGCGGCCGTCGGTATGTTTGGCAGTGATGCCATGGTTGAGCACCAGGCCACCTTCGCGCACGGCGCCGAACAGGGTCTGGCAGTACTGCGCCAGGTTCGCGTGCCCAACATGTTCAAACATGCCGACGCTGACCACTTTGTCGAACCGCCCGTCCTGGGGCAGGTCGCGATAGTCGAGCAACGCCAACTCCACCTGGTCTTCCAGACCCTCGGCGAGCACCCGCTCCCTGGCCAGTGCCAGTTGTTCCTTGCTCAGGGTGATGCCGAACACCTTGACCCCAAACTCCCGCGCCGCATAACGCGCCAGCCCGCCCCAGCCGCAACCGACATCCAGCAGATATTCCCCAGGCTGCAGACGCAACTTGCGGCACAGGTGGCGGAATTTGTCTTGCTGGGCCTGGTCCAGGGATTCGCTGCCGGTCTCGAAGTAACCGCAGGAATAGGCCATGTCGCGGTCCAGCCAGAGCTGGTAGAACTCGTTCGACAGGTCGTAATGGTAGGAAATCGCGGCGGCGTCCGTAGCCTTGTCGTGGATCGAACGCACCGGTCCGGCGTGCTCATCTTCCTCGACCAGCGCGTGGCTCAATTCGTCACACACCCGGATCACATCGCTGATGGAGCCTTCCAGCTCCAGTTTGCCCTCAACGAAGGCAGCGCCCAGGGAATCGAGCGTGGGATGGCTCAGTTGCGTCACCATCACCGGGTCCTTGACCACAATCGTGACGCTGGGCTCCGGGCCCAGGTTGAATTCATGGCCATCCCAGAGTCGCAGACGCAGCGGTAGCTGAAGATTCTGTAAGGCCGGTGGAAGTTGCGCGAGCATGAGTAGTCCCCCCTTGTTTCAGACGTCTGAAATGAGGGTAGACCATCCATAAAAAAGTAGCAGGCTATCGATTCAATAGCCCCATTCTATGGGGCCCGACGTTGCAGCAAACCGTCCTGAACCCACTGTTTCAACCACGTGACAGCTTGCAGCGGCGCGCCCTCTTGATAAGTGACTGCCAATTCGGCGCACAGTTCTGAAAACGTCCAACCCCGCTCGGCCATCCCGGCCAGGGCGTACGCCTCGGCGGGCTCCAGGCTGCGGTAGCGGCACACCTGTTGGTCACGCCAGATCAGGCACACCTCGGCCAGCGGCAATGGCTGGCTACCGGGAAACTCAGCCTGCGCCTTGACCGCGCGCCAGATCTGCAGGCTGTTGAAGTGGCACACCACCTGCTGCACTGCTGGGGCCCACTCGACCTGCAGCAACGGCCAGGCCTCGGGGGCCAGTTGCGCCATATCCTGCAGGGTCAGGGGTTGGCCCGCTGGCGCATCAAACGCCAGGGTAAAGGCCCATTCCAGGCGGGCCAGTTCTGCCAGGGGGGCGCTTTGTTCGGCGACCAGATGCTCGCCAATAAAGCCTTCAAACCGCTGCCCCAACCAGCGCAAGCTGAAGTGCGTCGAGGGGTAACGATGCACATAGGCCGCCACCAGCCCAGCAAACTCGTCATCCCCCAGCCAATGCCACAGCCCTGGAAAATCCCCTTGCATCACTTCCAGCAGGCGAGCCCGGTAGGCATTGTGGTAGATCGCCAGCCCAGTGTCGACATCCAGGGTCGGGCCACCGATCAACGTGCTGCCAAAGCCACTGTTGTCACTGTCTGCCAAGAGATGTCGTTCGAACGCCAGTTGCCACTCGATCAGGCGCATAACGACCTCCTGGCCAAGGCGCCAGCCCCCAACTCACGGGCCTTGCCCAGTTCGTCGAGCAGCTCGGCGAACGGCGGGAAATGGTCATCGCGCTCCAGCAATGTCGCCACCGGCCCCAGGTGTTCCAGGGTCTGTTGATACAGCTGCCACACCGGGTCACACACGGGATGGTCATGGGTATCGACCACGTAGTCACCGTAATCCATATGCCCGGCCAGGTGCAGTTGGCGGATGCGCTGCGGCGGCAGGTTACGGATAAAGGTCCAGGCGTCGAAACCGTGATTGCGCGAGCTGACATATACGTTGTTGACGTCCAACAGCAGCTCGCAACCGCTGAGGTGGGTCAAGGCGCTGAGGAATTCCCACTCGGTGAATTCATCGTCCTTGGATCGCACATAGCTGGAGACATTTTCCAGCACCAATGGCCGCTGCAACACGTCTTGTACCTGCCGTACACGGTCGGCGACGTGGCGCAGGCTTTCCCCAGTGTAGGGCAGTGGCAGCAAATCATGCAGTTGATGGGCGTTGCCACGGCTCCAGCACAGGTGATCGGACACCCAGGCCGGCTTGACCCGGTCAGCCAATTGCTTGAGTTGCTTGAGGTAGTCCATATCGAGGGCATGGGGCCCGCCGATGGACAGGGACACGCCATGCATCACCAGCGGATAGCGCTCGGCGATGGCGTCCAGGTAGTACAGGGCTTTACCGCCCTGGACCAGATAATTCTCGGAGACGATTTCAAACCAGTCCACATCGGGCGACTGCTCGATAATCTCCTGATAGTAAGCGCTGCGTAAACCCAGGCCGTAGCCCAGGCAAGGAACCGATACCGACATGACGAACTCCTGGAAAGTGTCCACAGCGGCGTGCACACCGCTGCGGGATCACGTATTCGCGGTTATTCGCCGACTTTGCCACCAGCCGCATCGCAGGCTGCCTTGGTCATAGACTTGAAACCATGGCCCTTGCAGACAGCCTGGCCCTTGCAGGCGTTCTCAGCGGTCTTGCAATCGTTCATGCCTTTGCAGGAGGTCACGCCGTAGCAATGCACATTCGCTTCATCGGCGGCCTGGACCTGGGTCGCGACACCGGCAAACATTGTGGCGGCAGCAATGGCCAGGGCAGCACCGGAAACGGCATTCTTGAAGTTCATTGTTGTATTCCTCATGGGTCTGTAGGGGGTCGGCTGAACGGTTTGTTCCGTCCCGACACAGCACTAGAGTGAGGTGCCGGATGGACGTTACAACGCTGTGAAAATTTTCGTGGTTTCCTGAATCCTTGTAGGAGCCATCACTAGTGCCCGCCGCGATTTGTCGTCACACTCGCAGCAGCTTTTTCGCGGGATCACGGACAAGGAAGCGTCACTCTCATGATTTCGATCTATCAGCTCAAACCGCGTTTTCAAAACCTGCTGCGCCCTCTGGTACAGCGCCTGTATGACAACGGCACCACCGCCAACCAGATCACGGTGCTGGCCGGGATCGTGTCGTTGCTGGTGGGCCTGCTGATCGCCGGTTTCGCCCAGTACACCTGGCTGTTCGCGTTGATCCCGCTGTGGATGATCCTGCGCATGGCCCTCAATGCCATCGACGGCATGCTCGCCCGGGAGTTCGGCCAGCAGTCGCGCCTGGGCGCCTACCTCAATGAACTGTGCGACGTGATCGCCGACAGCGCGCTGATCCTGCCATTTGCCTTGATTCCCGGGGTCAGCCTGGCACCGGTGTTGCTGGTGACACTGCTGGCGGTGTTCAGCGAATACGCTGGCGTGCTCGGGCCCATGGTCGGCGCATCGCGGCGCTATGACGGGCCCATGGGCAAGAGTGACCGTGCGTTTGTCCTCGGCGTACTCGCCACCGGCGTGGCCTTGGGCTGGCTCGGCGCCGGCTGGGTCGACGGGGTGATGTGGCTGATGGCTGCGTTGCTCGCCTACACCCTGGTCAACCGTGTGCGCCAGGGCCTCAAAGAACCACAAGACATCTCCCCGACGGCATAAGGATCTTGCGATGCGCGAACAGCAGCAACACACCTTCAGCACCCATGACGGCGTAGAACTTTTCTATCGGCACTGGCCCGCGACCACAGAGGCAGGCAGCGAGCCGCGCCAGGCGATCCTGCTGTTCCATCGTGGCCACGAGCATTCCGGGCGCATTGCGCACCTAGTGGATGAGCTGGACCTGCCGCACTTCGATTTCTTCGCCTGGGACGCCCGCGGCCACGGCCAATCCCCCGGCGAGCGTGGCGATAGCCCAAGCTTTGCCACCAGCGCGCGGGACGTGCAGACCTTCTGCGACCATATCGGCACAACCTATGGCATTGAGCCCGCCAACCTCGCCGTCATCGCCCAAAGCGTCGGCGCGGTGATCGCCGCCACCTGGGTCCACGACTACGCGCCGAACATCCGCGCCCTGGTGCTTGCCTCCCCGGCGTTCAAGGTCAAGCTCTACGTGCCCTTCGCCCGGCCAGGCCTGGCGCTGATGCGGCGCTTTCGCGGCAACTTTTTCGTCAACAGCTACGTCAAGGCCAAATTTCTTAGCCATGACCCCGAACGCGTGGCGTCCTATGACAGCGACCCGCTGATCACCAAGGCGATCTCGGTGAACGTGCTGCTGGGCCTGTACGAAGCGGCCGACCGCGTGGTCGCCGACGCCCAGGCCATCCAGGTGCCGACCCAACTGCTGATCTCCGGCTCGGACTTTGTGGTGCATCGCAAACCCCAGCAGCAATTCTTCGAACGCCTTGGCAGCCTGAAAAAAGAACTGCACATCCTCCCCGGCTTTTTCCACGACACCCTCGGCGAACGTGACCGCGCCGTGGCACTGGCCAGCGCCAGGCGTTTTATCCTGCAAAACTTCGCACACCCGCTGGACCGCGCCAGCCTGCTGGATGCCGACAAGATCGGCGCGACCTGCGCCGAATCCGAATCCCTCGCCGCGCCGCTGCCACGCAACTCACTGCGTGACCTGTACTGGCGCATGACCCGCGCCAGCATGGGCCTGGGTCGCCAGTTGTCCGAGGGCGTGAAACTGGGCTTTGACACCGGTTTCGATTCCGGCAGCACCCTGGACTATGTCTATCGCAACAAGCCCACCGGCAAAGGTGCGCTGGGGCGGATGATCGATACCAACTACCTGAACTCCATCGGCTGGCGTGGGATTCGCCAGCGCAAACTGCATGTCGAAGAGTTGCTGCGCCTGGCCATGGCCAAACTGCGGGACGACGCTCGTGAAGTGCGTATCGTCGACATCGCCGCCGGGCATGGTCGGTACATTCTGGAAGCCTTGCAGGGCGTTTCTCCACTGCCGGAATCGATCCTGTTGCGCGACTACAGCGATATCAACGTACGCGACGGCGGCGCGCTGATCCGTGAGAAAGGCCTGGGGGATATTGCGCAGTTCGTCAAAGGCGATGCGTTTGACCGGGCCGACCTGGCAGCGCTGGCGCCCAAGCCAACGTTGGCCGTGGTGTCCGGGTTGTATGAACTGTTTGCCGATAACGCCATGGTCGGCGGCTCCCTGGCCGGCCTGGCCGAAGCCGTGGAGCCCGGCGGGTACCTAGTGTACACCGGCCAACCATGGCACCCGCAGCTGGAACTGATCGCCCGCGCCCTCACCAGCCATCGCCAGGGCCAGGCCTGGGTGATGCGGCGTCGCAGCCAGGCGGAAATGGATCAATTGGTGGAGGCGGCGGGCTTTCGCAAGATCACCCAGCGCGTGGATGAGTGGGGCATCTTCAGCGTGTCACTGGCGCAGAAGATCTGAGCATGCGCGAACCGGGACTGTTCAAACCAGCGTTGCTGTGGCTGCTGCTGTTGGCACCGCTGTTTTTCAGCACCTACGGCTTCGCCACCTGGGTCACCAGCCAGCGCAGCGACGTCGGCACCCTGGTGTTCGGCTGGGAAACCCATATGCCGTTCTGGGCCTGGACCATCGTGCCCTACTGGTCGATCGACCTGCTCTACGGTTTCTCCCTATTGCTGCCCAACAGCCGCCATGAACTCAAGCAACATGCCCTGCGCCTGCTCAGTGCCCAGGTGATTGCCGTGAGCTGCTTCCTGCTCTGGCCGTTGCGCTTCACCTTCGAGCGACCGGAAATGGACGGCGTGTTCGGTTGGCTGTTCGCGGTGCTGGCGGGGTTCGACAAACCGTTCAACCAGGCGCCTTCGCTGCATATCGCCTTGCTGGTAATCCTGTGGGTCATGTACCAGCGCCATACCCAGGGCCTGTGGCGCTGGCTGGTGCATGGCTGGTTCGCCCTGATCGGCATTTCGGTGCTGACCACTTACCAGCATCACTTTATCGACTTACCCACAGGCGCCCTGGCCGGCTGGCTGTGTGTGTGGCTATGGCCGGTGGATCATCCAAGCCCGCTGTTGCATGCACGGCTGACCCAGGACCCGAAACGCTGGCGCCTGGGCTTGCGTTACGCCGTGGGCGCCCTGTTGCTGGCGATAGCGGCCTTTACGTTGGGGGGCGCAGGGTTGTGGCTGCTCTGGCCGGCCGTGGCGGTGTTATTGGTGGCACTCAACTATTGGCTGCTGGGCGCCACAGGTTTTCAGAAACGCGCGGATGGGCGCCTCAGCCCGGCAGCACGCTGGCTGTATGCGCCTTATCTCGCGGCGGCGTGGCTCAACTCACGGCTCTGGACGCGCAAACATCCACAGCCCGACCAGGTTGTGGATAACGTCTGGCTGGGGCGGATTCCGACAGCAGCACAGTTAAATTCATTCAATGCCGTGGTCGACCTGTGTGCCGAACTGCCGGTTTATCCACAAGGCCGCGCTTACCATGCCCTGCCCGTCCTCGACCTGACCGTACCTACACCTGCACAGTGCCTGGAAGCGGCCCAAGCCATTGAGCGCCTGCGCGAACACGGGCCGTTGCTGGTGTGCTGCGCCCTCGGTTATTCGCGCAGTGCCAGCGCCGTGGCTGCATGGCTGCTGCACAGCGGGCGTGCCAACACGGTGGATGAGGCACTGGCTATTATTCGTACAGCACGACCGGATGTGGTCCTGCATGCCAATCACCGTCAAGCCTTGGGAGAACTGCCGCATGCCCGCTGATATGCAACTCCAGGTGGTCGCCAGCCTGCTGCGCCGTGGCCGCTCGCTGGATCAGTTATCCACAGGCCTGACCTTGCTCGGGGTGCTGTTTGGCCTGGCGCAACTGTTGATGGTCAGTATCGCGCCGATCTGCCTGCTGCTCAGCCTGTGGATGATTATCCTTGGGCTGCTGCAAAAGTATTGGGCACTGCGGGTGGCGTTCGATGCCGATCTGTTTGCGCTGCTGGCCAAGGACATAGAGCGCACCGGCGAACTGGACCAGAGCCTGCAAAGCCTGGGCCTGCAACCGGCCAACCGCGCCAGCCGACCCTGGGCCGAGCGCCAGCGCGGCGCCCTCAAATTGCTGCGCAAACAGGCTTACCTGCTGGGCGCGCAAGTAGTACTGACATTGGCCGTCATCCTGGCCAGCCCGTGGCTGCCCTTCTCCGGATAAGGAATCCTCATGTTCGAACCCGTGGTCGCGACCCTGATTACCTCCATGGCCCGCACAGTGACCGGCGCTCGCAGCCTGTGGCTGGGTTGTGCGCCAGAACCGGTGCAGCGCATCTATTTTGCCAACCACAGCAGCCACGGCGACTTTGTGCTGCTCTGGGCATCCTTGCCGCCAAACCTGCGCAAAGCCACACGCCCGGTGGCCGGCACGGACTACTGGAACAAAAGCGCGCTGCGCCGTTACATCATCAACCGCGTCTTCAACGGCGTGCTGATCGACCGCGAACGCAAAGACCCTGTGGATAACCCTTTGCAGCCAATGCTCGAAGCCCTGGAACAGGGCGACTCGCTGATCATCTTCCCCGAGGGTACGCGTAACCTGGAGGATGGCCTGTTGCCGTTCAAAAGTGGCCTGTATCACCTGGCAAAGAGTTATCCACAGGCGCAACTGATCCCGGTGTGGATCGCCAACCTCAACCGCGTGATGCCCAAGGGTCGCGTGCTGCCACTGCCATTGCTATGCACCACCAGCTTCGGCGCCCCCCTGCAATTGGCAGACGGTGAAGACAAGGCCCTATTCCTCGCCCGCAGCCGCGACGCCCTGCTCGCCCTAGCCCCGGAGCATTCCTGACATGGATAGCCAAACCCTGATGTTGTTCGGCGGTATCGGCATGATCCTGGTGCTCGCCTCGCTGATCGGCCTGATCCTCAAGCTACGCACCCGTGGCACGCCTAACGCGGTGATCGACAACCTCAACGCCCGCATCAACGCCTGGTGGGTGATGGTGGTGGTGATCGGCATCGCCTTCTGGCTCGGCACCGGCACGGTGATCCTGCTGTTCTACGCCGTGTCGTTCTACGCCCTGCGCGAATTCCTCACCCTCACCCCCACCCGCCGCAGCGACTACCCGGCGCTGGTCGCCGCGTTCTACCTGGCGCTGCCGCTGCAATACCTGCTGATCTACTTTGACTGGTACGGCCTGTTTTCGATCTTTATCCCGGTCTACGTATTCCTGCTGCTGCCCATCCTGGCCTCGCTGGGCGGCGACAGCACGCACTTCCTGGAGCGGGCGTCGAAAGTGCAGTGGGGCCTGATGATCGCGGTGTTCTGCGTATCCTTCGTCCCCGCCCTGCTGACCCTCGACATCGTCGGCTACGAGGGCCGCAACCTCTTGCTGATCGCCTACCTGGTGATCGTGGTGCAGCTCTCGGACGTGTTGCAGTACGTGTGCGGCAAACTGTTCGGCAAACGCAAGATCGCCCCCAACCTGTCACCGTCGAAAACCGTCGAAGGCTTTGTCGGCGGGATCCTGCTGTCATCCCTGATCGGCGCGGCGCTGTGGTGGATCACACCGTTCAACCCCTGGCAGTCCTTCCTGATAGCACTGTTGATCAACCTGCTGGGCTTTGCCGGCGGGATTGTGATGTCGGCGATCAAGCGCGATCGGGGCGTGAAGGACTGGGGGCATATGATCGAAGGGCACGGCGGGATGCTCGATCGGCTGGATTCGGTGTGTTTCGCGGCACCGATTTTCTTTCATCTGGTGCGGTATTGGTGGACCTGAGTCACACCTATCCGAAGGCTCGCGACGCTCAAATGTGAGAGCGGGCTTGCGCGCGAAAACGTGATGTCAGGCGCCACCTGTTTGGCCGAGTCTCCAGGCTATTCGGCATTACTCGCGTTATGTCTTAACATAGCCGGTTGCCGAAAGAACCGTCATGGCCATAACCATGGAGGGCTTCCGCCCTTTTCGACTACAAATAAGTGTGCTGAAGATGAACAAGCCTTTCATTTCGCTGTGCCCCGAAATTACTCGGGCGCATGCACTGACGCTGATGGACTGGTTGGAGGATGAGCGCGTCACCTGCTATCTGAGCGATTCGCGTCATGTCTCCCGCTCCATCGAGCACGCCATCGATCGGACTCAATTGCCGATCCTGACCCATCTATTCAACCGGGGCGGGCGATTCTTCATGGCCTATGACCGGCATGACGCGCCGGTGGGCTTTGTCCGTCTCATCAAGACCGGCTCAGATTGCGAGATCGTCCTGGTCATCGGAGACAGCGACAAATGGGGCAAGAACCTTGGCGCCCGTACGATCCGCGAAGGCATGAAACTGGCCTTCCTCGACATGCGGGCCAAGAAGCTCATCGCCAAGATCCACCCGGACAACGCGCGCTCGCTGAAAGCCTTTCTGCGCAGCGGCTTTGTGCTTGAGAGCGAAACACCGACATTGAAGTCGTTTTCCATGACGGTGGGCCGCTATCTCCAGTCCTTGCGCGAAGGTGGCGTTGGCGACTCCACTAGGATCTACATCACTGAAATCGACAAGGCCAGGCTCGAAAGTCTAATCGTGCTCGAACAAGGCCCGGCCGTTGTTGAACTCGAACACGAGCTTGAGCGAGCCATTGTCGTCAAGCCGCAGCAGGTGGCGCGCAATGTCGTCACGATGAACTCCAGGGCCTTGCTGCAGCTGGACGACGAAGAGATCGAAGTGGCCCTGGTTTACCCCGAAGACGCGGACAGCAACGCAGGGAAGCATTCCGTGTATTCCGACATCGGCGCCGCCATCCTGGGCTATCAGGAGGGGGACGCCATCGACTGGCGAATTTCTGATCGGACCCGCCGGATTGAGATCAGGAAAGTGCTTTACCAACCGGAAGCTGCGGGCGACTTCCACCTATAGGGATCTGGCCAAGGCTACTTCGTGCAGCCATTGAGGACGGTGGCGCGTCTGTAGCAGGCGCTGATCAGAACGGTCAGCTACCTGCGTCAGATTTAATACACCAGCGGCAGTTTTAATTCTCTAAAACCACCCTGAATTTAGAGAATTAAAACTGTCGCTGACATGCCCGAATTTACGCGCCCCCATGTAGTGGCGAAGGAAACGCAAAACTGTCGCAATCGTCCAAATCGTCCTTGGCACCACATGCTCTAGAGAATTAAAACTGTCGCAGCCAAACACGCCGCAGCCTTCCGTCCGGTCATGAGCATTCGTCGAGGGAGAGGCTAACCTAAGGTGTCGGCTAATCTTCCTGGCCTCCTGTTTCACCAGACTCCGCCTCATCCAAGACTCTTAGCCACTGTAAGTGATGGCACGAAGCCTTCCATCAAAGACCTGTGCACCCTATACTGTTTATGCATACAGATACACCTGCGCGTCCCATCCTCTCCCGTTTTTAACCAGATTGGAGCAATTGATGCCATCAACCGAGTTCATGGAGTTCAAGACCCTCGCTGACATCCAAGGTCACTTCGACATCGCTCTAGATCTGCTGCTGAACAAAGAGAATTTCAGCCACGGGGTGTGGCCTTATAAACTCTACCAACTTGAAGCAAGCTGCCAGTATGAAAAGCTTGGTAAGCGATGTGCTCAGCAGCACCAGAAAGGATACGTCGTCAGCTGTACAGATGGTTCCGTGGTTCTGATTGGCCATTGCTGCGCTTACAAGTACCTCAGTCTGGATGATGAATCGGTCAAAGCAGGCTTCAAGCAACTTGATGCCAACCAGCGGCAATTAATTCGCCGTCGTAAGGTGGAATCGCTACTCAAGAAAAGGCAATCCTACATAGAGCAGGGCAAAGCCCTTCACATGCAGCACAGGGATTTTCAAGCTCGAATCACTGAACTGAGCAACGCATTTCCCCGACAGATCTGGCAAAAATTAATCGACCGCTGGAAGATGAATAGACTGGAAGTGGTCTGGGAATATCAGATAACCAAGACAGGCACCGAGAATGGGCAGAAGGTTGTCGAGAGAAGTTGGTACCCGAGCTCCTACGGCAAGCTAATCGGTTTGGGAGCATGGCTTGAGTGGGACCATCAAACGTATGCCGGGCAGATATCGGATTACCGTAAACAGCTCGAACTCATCCCAGCCAATGATGAGCTTACTAACGCTGAAATCGATCATGCCGAGGCCACTCTCAATAATGTGGCCGCTATCACGAGCCTGGAGCGAGAGCTCGCAGCTCTGTCCAAAATGATGAGCGATTTTGTCGAACCATCCAATTTGGTACGTACAGTTCAGCTCACCAGCAATCAAGCCGTTCGGGCGGAGACTGTAGTCGCTGTGCACCGGTTGACAGGGGAAACTCTAGCAATGACGCCCGAGAGGTTCATTGCGGATATTGATGTAGCCTTGAAGCGCAAACACGAGGCAACCGGATTACGTATTCAGCAGTAACCGGGTCAACCCTATGCTGGCGATAACATCCTCATCGAGTCCGAAACTGGCATTTATCTGATAAATAGGTTCAATGCAATTGACCGTTCGACAGCACTATGTGCCTCGGGTCTATCTTCGTGCGTGGGCTGACTCAAATGGAAATCTAACTGTTGATGTTAAAGCCGGAGGAAAGAGAATCCATCCTCAGTCTGAGGCGATCTGCTTGGAAAAATATTATTACGAGGGCCCGGCCAACCCTCCTACGAATGAACTTAAAAAATTCGTGAATTTGAAGGAACGTTTGGACAACTGCGCGACTTTCTTACGTTCGTGCAGGGCAACGCTATCGCAGGGGAGGACCCTGTGGCTCGGACTCTGGCAAGCTATTTAATGGCCGATCCTGACTCTCTGAACGCGTTGAGAAATTTTGCTGCTATGCATATTTCCGTACTCCTGCGGCGCTTTCACAGATGAAGCAGGAGATTGCCAGACAAAGACTGGGGTATGATTTTTCATACCCCAAATAACGTCAACGATCGACGCCCCTAGTACGGTATGGCTTACATTCGCCTTGCTGCCAACTCGTGGGGCCTCAAACCTTCGTCATGAGCACATCCCCATAAACCGTCATTGCCAACGAATACTGAGGAACATTGCCGAAATGCATTTCTACGGCCTGATTGGCTAGAAACGTCGCATCCAAGGCCGATACCCCTTCGTCCCATGATCTTAGAAATGATTCGAGCCAAGGGCCGGCAATGCTAGCGAACAAAGGCCACGGCGAGGCGATCACGGTTCGGCACCCCCGAGACAACAAATGCTTAGGTAGGCCGACTGCTGTATTCCCATGCGGGTGCTTGTCAGTTCGCCCGCCGCTGCAGACAAACAAAATCGCCAGATCCGAACCTTCGAGTGCGTTGGCCAACGCCGCAGGAGAAACCACAAGGCTGCCTTCATCCGACACTCGATGGAAGAACCTGCCTCCCGCCCCGACATCACCGTGCGCAGCCACTACGGCAATTTGCGCAGCTTTGAGCGTTGAAGGAATCTTTCCTTGTGTCTCTACCTCGAACCCATGTTCCCGGAGGGTGTACTCGTTACGCTCGAGAACCCGTATCAGTACGTCATTCTCATGGCCGCCTGTGGCTTCCGATATCCACGCGACTCGTCTTGGTTCCAGGATGCGTGGCTGCCGAGACTTAGCTTCCAGCCAAGTGAGTGATGGCACGTATCCAATTGCACGTTGGTACCCTGCAAAGTTATCGTTGATCAGCGCGAGGTTAATCGGCACCTGCTGCACACCTGGTTCGGCCACAACAATTAGGCGCTTGGCCTTCGGAATGGGTACGTGCAGATCTGCCATGCTGAGGAAGAATTCGTTGTTGCCCTCTTCCCGGTTTATATAGCCATATCGGTGTGGATAGACCTTGGTCCAATCCTCTACCGCCGTTGCAAAGTCGGTTTCGCTTGCATCCTGGGTGGATACAACAGTCTCCCCCTGCTCCACCGTCAGGGTCACCAATGCACCCTCCGAATCCGTGCCCAGCATCATTACCGCACCGTCTTCAGGACAGAGAGTGTGCGCGTATTTTAATGGCCACTGAGTTTCCAGCTCACGAGCGTTTTGGAGCGGATCCAACGCCCGATCGGCAATCAGCTCAAGCGTGGTAGCAACCGCGTCGGGTGACCGCGCACCTTTACCTGCTTTGAGAAAACGTCTTGCGCTGATTTCGGCGACCCTCAGGTCACCCGGTGCATCACCGCTGTTGCGGGTTGGGTCAACGCGTCGAGTCAGGTGAAGAATATCCTCAATTGTCGGATCGCTGGCAGTCATGGCGCGCACATAGTTGGCTTGGGAAGCTTCTATTCGGGCGAGTGCCTTTTCCAAGGTTTCGCGCGCATGGTCAATTGAGGCCTCTGCATTCCCCGAGTGCTCCAATAGCCCGATGGACTGGGCCAGTATCACCGTCGCGGGGAGAATCTCATCCCTCCCTTGCAAGACTTCACTGCAGTGCTGCGCAGCGTCATCCACCAAGGCAAGCTGCATGGCGGCATCAAGGTGCTGCGCGCCGATCAGGCGTAGGCTGAGCTCAAGAGTGCGTATCCGCTTTTCAGTATCAGCTGGTTCATCGAGTAACGCAGTGACCTGCCTGAGATGATCCAGGGACGTCTGCGCGTATTCGGTAAGCCCAAGGTCACGGACAATGCGAATCAACGTATAGCCTTCCCACCAAAGCTCATCTGCGCTAACCGGATGCTTTAACTCCAAAGCGAACGCCAGCCCGAGCAGGGCGGGCAAAGGGCCTCTCGTGCGGTGATAGATATCCGCGAATGCAACCCAGGCCGCTCGTTGCCTGGCAACCGAGTCTCCCGTTAACTCAAGTATCTGCTCGGCGCGATCGCGTGCTCGTTGAGTCTGACCACTGCCGGCATAGCAGCAAGCGACGAATCGCAGGGCGTTGATATCAGCCGTTGTATCACTCACATGGCGTGCCACCCCGCAGGCCAGGAACGAGAGGTGTTCGGCGTATTCAAGGTTGCCCTCAGGATCGATGGAGATTTCCCTGACCAGAGACTCGAGGGCGTTGAGCAGAGCAAGTGGCTCACCCTGAATCAGCTCAGCGGGAATTTCAGTGTGGCTCACGTCATATACGCCGACCTTACCAAGCCAGGCCTCAGCATCACCCAGAAATCTATCGACCTGTACTGCGGTCGCCATTAGGACCTTGGGGTTGTCCTGCACCAGACAAGCTCGGCTCTCATGCGCAAGGTTTAATGTCTGAGCAATGAGAATCGGAGTGCCTAAACTTGCGCTGGATTCGACCGCGAACAGGGCGGTGAATGCTTCGCGAGCCTCGACGTCATCAGGATTTTCAGAAAGGTAATGCCTAAGATAGGCAAGAGGTGGCTGAATGATCCCCACAACGTCGTCGCCCGGGGCACTGCGTAGGAAAAGACGCCTCATTGCGCTGATGAGCAACCAAGCTGCGCGGCGCTTGAACAAGCCTGCGGGGCTGATACTTAAGGCGCGGTTGATAGCATACTTGGCATCGAGGCGAGCCAATGCATACGTCGCTCCGCATAGAGAAGCCAGATCCTTATCATGGGTGGTCTCGTTACCCGCTGCGACGATGAGTGCGTCAATCCCGGCATCCGAGGGTGAAAGCAACGTTTTTGCGATCTCTGATTCAAACCCGAGGAGCTCGAGTGTGGGCAGTGCCTCATGAAATGAAGATAGATCGGTCGCACCGCTCAGCATAATCAGCCAACCCTCTCTGTAACGATCTAGAAAGGGAGACTCTGGGAATAAAGACTTCAGTCGCTGGGATACTCGAAGCGCTAGAGCACCGTCACCCATTGAGTCACAGGTCACCAGCGTTTTTTCTAGCAGACCGATATCAAGCGTGCTATCTACGCCATCGCCTATAAGCCGAGCTGCCAGATGCGGTGCATCTGAGCGATAGGCGATACGTCCAAATCTGACAGCAAGGTCTGGCGTTAAGTCAAAGCCCTTCTCCACGTAGGCCTCGAGCGCAGAAAGCGTTCTTTCCCGGAAACTGCTGCGGTTCAGTGCTTGAATCTCCAACTGGCGCTTCACAGGTTCTTCAACGTCCAGCGCCCAGATTTCGCTAAGCGCTTCATCCACGCGACCACATACTGCTAGCCCTATCCAGCGCGGCGCGTTCTCGGAGATGAGTCTGTTAATTAGATCAACTGCATCATTCAACAAATACACGGGGTATAGATTTTCAACTGAATTGAGCTGCTCCTTTAGACGCTCGTCGGTTGGCGGGTCTTCAGGAGTGGACAACACCAGATAATTACCAGAGTCCGCCAGCGATTTAACACATTTGTCCGACCACGTAGCCAGATGGGGTACCCACAAGTGCTCCACCAGACGTGAAGCTGCCCTACTCGGATTCTCGACGTCGGTGACCGCAGCGTCGCGATAGACGTGGGCCATCGGGACGATCACCAATGTTCGGGTGAGACTACTGATTTGAGCCAGCAAGCCCTTGGTGTCCAGATCGGGACACCGGCGAATGACAAGTCGTCTTCGGACTGATTCGAGTTCTCGCTCCCCCAGCGACTGACCGTTCAGAGCCAGAAAGCCCTTTCGCACGAGCTCAAGAATGTCATCGTCGGACAGCGGCCAAGCAGAAAATGGAGGTGCCACAATGGTCACGTTAAGGAAAATCTGAGCGCCGTTCCGGTCGTTAAGCGCCAGAAAGCTCATGGCGCTGAGTCGCCCAACCGTTTCATCGGTCGCAGCGCCGACGACCAGATCAGCCGTATCCAACTGAAGTCCCTTGGTAAACAGGATGCGTGGATCAAAGCCTATGATCCTACCTTGGGCGTTCTTCTCTCCATCACTCATAGAAATTCCTCAACACGGATTTGACAGGATTTCATCGCTCACAACCTGTAGTGGTCAACTAATTTCGGACACTGCGCTAAGTTTTTTCTCGGCCACAGCGGGCACCAGCCCGCTGCTTGGTGATAGGGGTATCTAGAAGCGTTTGGCTGGATGCGAGCCGGTCGACGCTATGCCCATCGGGTCCATCAAAACAACTGATCTGCCAAGCTCTTTAACTCTGCGGCTCGGAAGCTTCTCGGTATCGATGCGTTTCCGATACGAAATCGATAAATGCCACTGCTGCGGCAACCGCAAGCCGAGCATGCCTAGGCTGCAGCCCGCGATGTTGGCCGTCCTTGCCATGTCCGGTACCGTACAAACCTCTCAACTGCGTGAGATTGCTGGTCAACTGAGTGAGGTTGCGGAGGATATTCTTGATGTTTTCAGCGCCCTTAGCTGCTTCACTGACTCCGTCGGGAACCAGCTGCAATGCTTTGGTAACCTTCTTTGTCAGATTGCCTAGGTCATCGGCCTTGGTGAACGGAATTTCTCGTTTCGTGAGAATGGACTTGCAGCAGCTTTCCACCAGTTCTTTGGCTGTCCCGATCGCCAATTCGGGGTCTGAATCGACGGCATATTCCAGACGTTCAATTTGCTTCGCCATCCATCCAGCGCTCAGCGCCTCGACAACAACTCTCGCTCGCATGACCGACCTAGTTGCGTTCCCTTCTGTCGAAGCGCTGCTTATCAAACGGTAGGAAAAGCGTGGGCGGCCGGCGATTTGCTGCTCCTGATACAACTCCCAGCCGGCGTTCTGGAGTTGATCGTTGAAATGCTCAACGAGCTTAACCGCTTCTTCTCGTTGGGGGCGAACTACGGGGTGCACCGTTTCGCAGAGAAACCGGAGAAATGCCTCAGCACTCCCATCGAAGAGGTTGAATCGGGAGTCGCTGAAGACCCAGTCATCGTCCCAGTCATCATTGTTATAGCGATGTTGCCAAATGTCGCCGACGGCGTCTTTGTAGCGACTGTCCGTGGAAGGAAGGGTTTCAAGCTCATACAGCCGACTCAGAAACTCAACATCATTGAGCTCCCCATACCACTTCACGTTCTCAAGACGTAGGCCATCCGTGATGTTTTGCCGCACCGATTTCGGTAGGTTGGAAGACTTCCCGGAGCGCCAATCCACATGATACTCACGTGCAGGCACGATCAGCGCCGAGTACGCGTCGCTTTGCTCGTGCTCAGTTACCGTCCTCAGCGCGGTTGTGATCCTTTCCTGGAGCTGGACCCGTTTGACCCCGAGCTTGGCGTACTCCAAAGCAGGAATGATGAAGTGGATTTCCCAATAGTTGGTTCCGCCATTCCAGTTGTCGTTGCCTGTCAGTTCCGCATTCGCAGGATGACCGCGGACTACCTCCGCCGCCTCATCAGCACCTTCTGCGCGGAGAACCGCGTATACCGTCGCCAAAAGCGGCTCAATTTCGGTTTGCTCCATACGGCCCCCCAATCCAGATAACTGAGAGTCATCGTAGCTAGCAGGAAGGGCCATCTGCTATCAAAAAATAGATAGGTCGGTGAAAAGCGAAACCCGAGGCATGCCCAGCAAACCAGGGGCCATTCGCATGCCTTTCACTTTTCAGCCCTTCCCAAGCTCAAACCAGAATGCATGTGAGGAACATCGAGCACACAGAGTTGCGAGCCCAACTAGAAAGGTATGTCGAAATCGTGCCGCCAAGAGGCGTGGGAGATCTTGTCCGGGTTTACAGGGCGACTCCAAGGCATAACCGGTCCTCCTGGGGTCACCTTCGCGCTATCCAATATGATTGCGAACTCAACTACCCCTAGGCCGGCCAGCAGACTAAGAAGCGGTTCGAAGGTCTTGAACACTCTGTTTCCCCCTCGTTGTCGCTGAAGAGTATGAACACCTCGATCAGTAGATATCTCTAAAAGAAAGTGCCCCCCAGAAATGCGTCGTGCGTAGGGAACCGCGTCCGGCTCTCGCAGCTTTTCTCTCAAATTTTGTTCGACGAATCCCATCATTTCCCACCAAATCAATTTACATATTCTGATTCACTTTAGCATTTCTGATAGCCATTTTTTGCATGTAAGGGCTGCTGAGATTAACTAATCGAAAATAGGTACAGCCCTTATTCTATAAGGGATTGCCGCTGTTTTTTGAATAATGGATCATCTAGATGCTGTTCTCGGTTGGGTGTGAAATGGCTCCATAACTGATTTTGGAGCATGCCAATATGGAATCAATCACGAGCATTTTCTCAACCGCACTCACAGCAGACCCTCTCAACTTGGCACTGTGTGCGGTGATAATCCTTTCGGTGGCTATGGTTGCCGTCGTATGGAAACGGAGCTGATTTATGAGCATCCACGTCAAAGCTGACTTCGCACGTCTGCCCATCAAATGGATTCAAAGTGGTGGCGTCGCGGCCTTCGATAGTCGTGTAGGAGATGAAGCACGCTGCGCACTGCAGCAAAACACCAGCATCGGAGCACTGAGGCTTTTCGTAAGCTTGAATCGCCCCGGGTTTCGTAGACACCTCTTTGCCTTAAACTGAGGCCAATCAGGAGGTGCCATGAGCAACCCACGTTATCCCGAAGAATTCAAAATCCAAGCGGTCAATCAAGTGACCGAAAAGAA
>NZ_VFIL01000007.1 GCF_007858285.1 Pseudomonas brenneri
TCTTTTCGGTCACTTGATTGACCGCTTGGATTTTGAATTCTTCGGGATAACGTGGGTTGCTCATGGCACCTCCTGATTGGCCTCAGTTTAAGGCAAAGAGGTGTCTACGAAACCCGGGGCGATTCAACTACCCGGATGTGGACATGCTCACGGTGAATGGCGCAGCGAATGACAGCTGGCTTGAGCTTTACTATGGAAACTCAGGACTGGTAGAAGACTTGATTCTGTTAAAAAATCAGGTAGATCCTAAAAACCTCTTCAGGCACCAGATGTCGATCCCGCTCGCACGAGACAAGAACAAACAATAAGAAATACATACTCCCAGCGGCACGCGCTGTTTCACCCGTGCGCGCCGTTGGGACATCAATCATGTCCGTGAAAGAGCCACTGTTGCCGGTCAGCCCCCTCAAAAGTAACCAACAGCGCTTCATGAATCTGAATGCAAGGTACGATGCCCTCAGTGCGTCGCCTCTCTAGCAACGCTCTGGCCTTGTATATGTCGAAAATCTGTCCCGAATCCATCAACGCGAGGATCAGTTCGTCTGAGATTCGATAATGCCCACAACCTGGACAATCTCGCTCTTCCCATGGGCCGTCGCACATAACGCGTTCTGCAGCACCAACACAAATCAGGCATTTCATATGCGATCACTATTTTATTTTTGTATGCGGATCGATCCAAGCGGTTCACGACTGCCTGGACCTTCACGTATGACTTGCTCTCGTCTACCTTGCGTTCTTGCCCATGTATCGAAGGCTTACTTCCACCTGCATTGTCTTGGGTGGCGTGACAGCCCCCCCAAGAACAAACATACACAGCCCTCCCAATCACGACTGCCGACTGCATCTGACCGTCGACGGCCATGGCACTTCATTGCACATCCACGGGCCAGGTACCACGACGTACCATCTCCCGGACACGGTCGGCGCCATTGGCCCGAACCAGCAACTCCATGCGGGCCTTTTCGATGTCCTCGGCGCTCCATTGATCGGTCGCCATGGTGGCCTTTTCATGAGACCAGCCGTTATCGTAATGGCGTACCACAAACTGCTGCTGGTATTCCCACATCGGTGTCCCAGGAATCGGGGTGACAATAAACGGATTGGCATAGGCCATACCGGCCCCCATCAGATTGACCGCGTAGTCTATGGTCCGCTCGATCAGTTCCAGGCTCTCTACAAAAGCCTTTTGCCCCGGCCCGCCGGGTGGGTTGACGAAGCCCAGCATGAAACCTCCGGTAACCTGGATCCCGTGCTCGGTAAAAATCTCTATGAGTTCGAACGTCGAGTGTTGAATCGCGTTCAGTCGAGACTTGTTGGAGTTAACCAAGCTGTCTTCGTTGGCGCTCTCCACCGCGAGATAGATGTTGTAGCAGCCATTTTCGGCAATCGAGCGAATGAACTCCCTTGCCGTAAGCCCTCCTTTGACAGCGTCGATCACATTGCGAAATTGTGGATTTTTGCGCTCTTTCTCATCCATCTGCGCGATAAAGGGTTCGCCCAGGTGCAGCAGTATCAGGTTGAAAAGACTCAACCCACCTTCCTCGACCCAGGGCAAATCATGTTTTTTCAGCAGCCGGCCGACCTCCATGGCATACAGCGGGTCGTGCATCAGGTGATCGTCCTCGATCAGGACTTCGGTCACGCCCTGTTTGACCAGGTCAGCCAGGTGCAGATCAAACCAGTCCAGGCCGAGTGCACGCCACGGGCCGTTGATTTTCGGGATGTAGCAAAAATTACAGTTCACGTTGCAGCCAATCGTGGAGAAGATCTGCGCCCAGGCGCCGTGCTTGCGTACCCGGGCACCTGATGAGTGATAAGGCTGCAAGTAATGGCTCATGTCCAGAAAGCTGAAGTCCGGTAATGGCATGAGGCCAAGTCGCTCATCGAGATCCTGGCGCTTGGGGACGATGCTCAGGTAGCTGGATTTATGGGTGGGGCGAACCAGTTGCACATGACTATCGCGGTAGGCCACCCCAGGCACGGCATTAATGTTCGTACCCTCGTGGGTCAAGGCATCAAGCAATAACGTAAAGGCACGGTCGGCTTCATTGATGAGCGTAAAGTCGAAGGCCGAATCCAGCAGTGCGTTTTTCCAGTCACCACTGGAGTGGGCGCCACCGGTTACCAGCACCAGATTGGGATCGATGGTTTTCACCAGTTCTGCCAGCGCCCGTGCATTGCCCCATTGCACCGTGTAATTGCATTGAATGCCGACAATATCGGGCTGTGCGGTTTCGATGATCTCGCGCATCTGCGCATCGGTCAGGCCGTAGCGGATCAGATGCCCCTGATCGACCTTGACCAGACTGGACTCCTGGGACCAGCCGGCAAAAGGTGCATCGACAATTTGCACCTCATAACCGGCGCGACGGGCCACCGTGGCGATGCGCAACAGGCCAATAGGGGTACCGGCGCGTTTCATCACTTCAAACGTATCAATGCCAATGCGGGCGAACGCGCTGTCGTGAGGTGTGGGTTCAATCAGACGTGTGTAGGGTGGCACGAACAGCAATACGCGAGGCGGCTCACCATTGGCGCGACGGCGGATGCCAGTACGGCTACTGAGTAGCGATGGCTGTCCTAGATGGTTGAGCAAGGGCCGCGTGGGGGCGACCGAAAAACTGGGCCCGTTGCTTTCGATCCTCATGGTTCCCTGCGAAGCGATCAAATCCATTTGCCTGTCTCCTTAGTTGGTCGATATCACCGTGAGGTCTTGCGTGACCGGGAAGTGGCAATGACAGCCCCCGTGATGATCAGTACTGCGGGAATTATCAGGATCGGCTTGGCATCGCTTTGCCCCACGGCAATAAGCAGCAGGGTGGAGAACAGCGGCGCCAGGTAAGACAAGGCGCCAAGCATCGCTAGGTTTCCGTGTTTGGTCGCGTGATCCCAGGCGAAGAAGGCCAGACCCACTGGGCCCAGCCCCAGGGCGATGATTGCTGCCCATTGGCCGGCGTCCGGCCGCACCGTGGTTTCAAAAGCCAGGTGGCAGAGCAGCCCAGCCACTGCGATCAGGCCGCAAATGCCACCGATGATACTGCTTGGGACATTACTGAAACGCCGGTTGACCACCGAATAGATCGACCAGACCCACGCGCAGGCAAAGGCTGCGGCGTAACCGATAAGCGGCATGCCGACGCTTTCACCCTGTGCACGCTGTTGCATGATGAAGGCTGTCCCCGCCAGGCCGAGCAAGGCTCCCAACAGTTGGCGCTTGCGCAGCGACTCGCCAGTAGAGAACCCTGAGAGCAGGACGATCAATAGCGGCCACAGGTAGGCAATCAGGCTGGCCTCAGCCGCCGGTGCGGTCTTCAGGGCAAAGAAATACAACGAGTGGTAGATAAAGATGCCGGCGAACCCCGTTGCCCATACATACCAGGGCTGTCGCCAACTGCTGAACCCCCCAGCGCCACGCAAGCCGAGCGTGCAGAGACTGGCCACGAACGCGACGGCGAAACTCGATGCCAGCAACTGAAAGGCCGGGATTCCGGCGGTCAAGGTGGTCAGTAGCGCCAGGCACGCCCACAGGAACACCGCAATCACGCCAATCAGAGTGGCACCTACGGCGCCTTTGGTGATGGTGATGGATGCGTTAGTCGTGTTCATACAAGCCCGTCTGCGGATAATCCTGATACGGGGACAATAGATAGGTTGTACGAGGACGTATTGATCGAGCCCGCTAAAAAATTGTTCAAGTCTGCTGCTTTTAGTGGTCGCGCGCTTGCTTGCGCACCGAGGCAGGGGTCAGGTTGCGGGCTCTCTTCAGGGCATGGCTCAGTGCACTCTGGTCGGCGTAACCGGCGCGATGCGCAATATCAGTGATCGACAGAGCGGTCTGGTGCAACAGGTCGATGGCCAGATTGAGGCGCAAGGTCGCTATATGGGTAAACGGGGTGATTTTCAGGTGCCGCCCGAACAGGGCATACAAGCGCCGCTCGCTGGTGCCAGCGTTACGGGCAATGTCATGCACTGTCATGGGCGTACTCAGGTGCTGTTCGATGTAGGCCAATGCCCTGGCGAGGATAAACTGCCCGGGATCGTTCGGTGCAACCTCTGGCTGCAATAAAGAACCCAGCAGCAACCGGCTCCATGACTCAGCCATCGTGGGCGAACTGATCAACCGTGGTCCATTACTGCTTGCGTAATCGAGCAAATGACGGATATCGGGCCTGACCGCAAAAAAGCGTTTGTCATCGAGAGAGTCAAGTAACTGTACGGTGCTTTTGTGTCCATCGGCACGCTGAGTCAATACGTCCAGCACCAGGAAACTGTTATGGGTATTGGCCAGGAATGTATGCCGGACCCCGGAGGCGATCACCACGCCCTGGCTCGCATCGACCTTGCCGCCACGTCCATCGACCTCAATCTCCATACAACCGGACTGGGGCAGGACTATTTGATGAAAGTCGTGTTCGTGAAGCTCGACCTGACCAGAATAGGAGCGCAGAGCCAGAGAGAATGGTTGGGGGGGCGTAGCGTTCATCCATCACTCTCCATAATCCGAGGCGCTTATCTTACGTCAACGGTAATTCCAGGAACCAGTCTGCTAACGGTAGCAATTACGTTCGGGTAACTGCGGTTAACTTGATCACGTGTGAACACAAGAATTACATCTCTTCCTGAGACACGATCTTCGACAGGCATAAGCACGTGCTTGACGTAGTCGTACAGATCAGAAAACCCAATCTGACGTTTTTACACACTCTGGGCCGAAAGCAGCCTTCCAGAAGGACGAGCCACGGGCATCTCAGCACCGCCCTACTCTTCTTTAGCGCAAATAACGCTTATCAAACCAGAACGGCTCAATCGTCTCGAGTAAATGCGTCTGAACCTGCGGATGCGCCGCGTTAACTAAATAATTAGTCGCATGCGGAATCAACGCAGACGGCACTGGCAACAGCAATTCCCCTCCGCCATCCAGCCAACGATTACCCACCACCTGCGAAGTCGGCTCATTAGCCTGCCATCCAACTGGTAACGCTGGTGAAGCCCCCATCGACGCTCCCGGAGCAACGTCGATGCGGGTCAACTGCAACGTCGAAGGAATGTTTGCCAGGCTCAGGCGCATGTGCGCCAGCACTTCCACCATCGCCAATGCAGGATGTTCAGCCGCGTAGATCACGGAGCGTGGCAAGGTGTGCCAGCGACCATCAGTGTGATGACCACCCAGCCCGCTCAAACCAGGAAAGGCTGAAATACGCCACAACTGCATCAGAAGATGCCGTGGGCGGTACGACGTATGTGAGACTCGATCAAGCGTGCGCCTGAGTCCATTACCGACAACTGCATGGGCGAAATTGCGGGTTGGCCGGGCAGGTAATCGGCCGGAGTATTCAGCCACAGCAATGCTGCGCCTTCGTCGCCACCAAACAGTTCGACCGCCTCGGCGTACACCCGCGTCAAGCGAACCACTCGCTCGGACTCGGCTTCGCTGAAGCGGGCATTGTTGCTCAGCCGGCGTCGGATGGTGCTTTCTGGCGCGACCAGTGAGGACGATAACTTTAACTTGCTGGCGACGCGTTTGTAGCTGTGGGTGGAAATACCATTGACCACAATACGCACGGCATCTGACTCTGAAGCGAGCTTGATATCCAGCAGACGCGCCATTCGCCCGAAGACTGTGTCCACTGGGGTTTTAGGTTGAAGTGCAGCACTCATAGAATTCCCTCCATTTGATCGAATTTATACGCCAAATGACGGATAACGTACAAGTGGCGGAACCCGGGTAGCGCTTCCAGCAAGACGAGCGGTCTGAGGCTACCCGATCAAGTGCTTGGTTACGACGTGGAGAGGGCCCAGAAGGCTTCCCAAGGGCCTTTGGCTGTGGCCAAGATCGTCTGCGTTTGTACCAGGCGCACAGAATCCAGCTGCCAATCCGGCACCCTCAACCCACGATTCCCCAACCCTATCGCCAACAACTGCCCCGCCTTGATTTCCCGACTCACCTGTTCCCGCGACTTACCCGCCAACCGCGCAAACTCTGGCACCGTCAAATTAGTCGGAGCCTCATACGCCGCCAGCATTGCCTGACGCTCACGCTGAATATCCGAAATCGCCGGTTCCGCCTCCTTTACCGCCCCCTCCTCCGACGTGCTCAGGCAGGCAGCAACAGCCTCAGCATTAGAGGGTGCCAACACCCTTTTCGACGCAGCCGCCACGTCATAGACCAACGAAGTGCTAGCCGCACCTACCGCCTCCGGCAGCGAAGCTGTCCCCTCCAACCGAATCGTCAACGGCGAACTCGCGGCCTCATGTTTACCCTGCGCCCACAGGTCCAGCCGATTCGCCCAATCTTGCATCATGGTGCGGCGCTGTTCGATGTATCTGGCGTGGTTGTAGGTGCACTGACTGGATCCGGATCTGCATGGGAGAGCTGCGCATCAATCCAGTTTTTGGGATAACCAATCTCGTGCAGCGCGGTGGAGATCGTCGCGCGCATGCCATGCTCGGTGAGCAGGTCGGCATAGCCCATCCGATGCAATGCATTGTTCAGCGTGTTCTCGCTGATTCGCAGCTTTAAGTTGCTGCGATGTGAGAGCAAAAACTTTTGTGCGGGTACGACCTGGTCAGTTCGTCAGATACAAATCACAAACTATGTGTTCGCGGGTAAAATGGCATAATATGCCAATGATCGAAAGAACCTGTTTGCCCAGAGCTGGAGCTAAAGATGGCGACACGAAACGTTGTGCTCACCCCTCACCAGGAGCAGGTCATCCATGACCTGGTGCAGTCCGGCCGCTATCAAAATGCCAGCGAAGTGATGCGAGAAGGTTTGCGGCTATTGGAGCAACGCGTCGCCGAAGACACCGCCAAAATTGAGGCCCTACGCCAGGCGACCTCGATCGGCCTCATGGACCTTGAGCACGGGCGCTTTGCTCAGTTGAACAAAGGGGATCTGGAGCACTACCTCGAGGGCTTGAGCCTTGAGGCAACCATCCCCGCGAGCGAGAAACACTGAGCATGCCGCAGTATCGGATTTCCAACGCGGCGCGCGCCGACATTGTCGACATCCTCAGGCTCTCCCAGACGCAGTTCGGCGATCCAGCACGCCAGCGCTACCAGGCACTGATCCTCGCGGCGCTGCAAGCGATTGCCGACACGCCTTATCGCATTAGCAGCCACGACCGCGATGAGCTTGCACCGGGCCTTCGCAGCTATCACCTCATCTATTCACGCCAGCAGACCAAACAAACCCATGGAACGGTCAAAAGCCCACGGCATATCATGTTCTATCGTGTGGCAAACGACGACGTGATCGAGGTCGTCCGACTTCTTCATGACGCCATGGAAGTGCAACTGCACCTACCCAACGACTGATCACCGACCTGGCCTAAAGACTTAACCGGCCATGAACAGCGAAGGTAAGGCGCCCCCTCGACATCTCAAACTGAGTGCCCTGGCTGTCAGCCAACTCGGCGACCAATTGAAGCGGGAGGTTCTGGGTCCGACCGGACTTTCGAGACCCATGACCAGAAACACGACGTTCAACTTTGCGTACCACTTTCAATGCTGAACAACCGTTTCTTAGGCGTTTTCCGTAGCTAGGCGCCTGGCATTACGTTCCAGCTGCCGATGGACACGCGGATCAATGCCCCTAGCCATCAGTACCCGCGCAACATCACGCAAAGCACGAGCATCTCGTAAGCTAAGTTCAGGATAGGCACCGAGAGAAATAAGGGGTTGCTTACCCGCCCTGGAAAAACGGAAGTGCCAGCACTTGATGCCTTTCGTATTCACGAAAAGGGCGAGGCCGTTGTAGTCAGGGAGGGCGTAGTCCTTGGCAAGTGGCTTGGCGTGCCGGACTGCCATATTGGTGAGAGCCATCGTACATTCTCCGTCTCGTTTGAATAGAGGAGATTTGTACGGTTTTCAGAGAGGCGAGTCCCACGAAAAAATGATCCACCAAACACCGGATTAATGTACTAAAAAATGTACTAAAAAAACGTAGCTGGTAGTGCTTTCGAGTGGAACTTACTGGAACGAAAAAAGAGGCCGAAGCCTCTTTTTTCAGTTTCTGCAAACTTCAATAGAAGCCTGTAGAACAATAATTGGAGCGGGAAACGAGACTCGAACTCGCGACCCCGACCTTGGCAAGGTCGTGCTCTACCAACTGAGCTATTCCCGCGTCTTGGTGGTGTGCATTCTATAGATTCCAGAACACACGTCAACCCCTTGATTCAAAAAAGTTTTATTTCTTTTCAACCGTCGTGCGCAGATGGGGCCAGGCGGCGCGCAGGTATTGCAGCATGGACCACAGGGTCAGGCCCGCGGCGATCAGCAGCAAGGCGTAGCCCAGCAGGACCCAGAAGGTGAAGTTCGACGGGTTGGCCAGCAGGATGACCAGCGCCAGCATCTGCGCGGCGGTTTTCCATTTGCCCATGTTGGACACGGCCACGTGGGCCCGTGCGCCGATTTCGGCCATCCATTCACGCAGGGCCGAGACGACGATCTCGCGACCGATGATCACGGCAGCTGGCAGGGTCAGCCACAGGTTGCCGTGTTCCTGGACGAGCAGCACCAGGGCTACGGCGACCATCAGCTTGTCGGCCACAGGGTCGAGGAACGCGCCAAACGGCGTGCTCTGCTCCAGGCGTCGTGCCAGGTAGCCATCCAGCCAGTCGGTCGCGGCCGCGAAGGCAAAGACCGAACTGGAGGCCATGTAGCTCCATTCATAGGGCAGGTAAAACAGCAAAATGAAAATCGGAATGAGCAGGACGCGTAGAACGGTGATCAGATTAGGGATATTCATCGGCACAACTGGCTACGAGGTGAGAGGGCATTCTACTCGCTGTGTAGGTTTGCATAAATCAACTCAGCAAGCTTTTTACTGATACCGGGGGCTTTGGCTATTTCTTCAATGCTGGCACGGGACAATTCCTGCAAACCACCAAAATGTTTCAACAGTTCGCGGCGCCGCTTTGGCCCTACGCCCGCCACCCCTTCCAGGGTTGAGGTGCGTCGGGTTTTGCCACGTCGGGCGCGGTGGCCAGTAATGGCGAAACGGTGAGCCTCGTCGCGAATCTGCTGAATCAGGTGCAACGCCGGTGAATCGCCCTTCAAGGTGAACTCATGGGCCGCATCATTCAAGTACAACGTTTCAAAACCGGCCTTGCGCGTCGCGCCCTTGGCCACGCCGAGCAGGATCAGGTCGGGCACCGCCAACTCGTTGAGTACGTCACGGGCCATGGACAATTGGCCCTTGCCGCCGTCCACCAGCAGGATATCCGGCAGCTTGCCCTCGCCGTCCTTGAGTTTGCTGAAGCGTCGGGTCAGGGCCTGATGCATGGCAGCATAGTCGTCGCCAGGGGTGACGCCTTCAATGTTATAGCGTCGATAATCGGACTTGATCGGCCCTTCCGGACCGAAGACCACACAAGACGCCACGGTCGCCTCGCCGCTGGAATGGCTGATGTCGTAGCACTCCAGGCGTTGCGGCGGCTCGTCAAGCTTGAGTACGTCAGCCAGCGCTTCAAAACGTGCGGCCACATGCTGGCGGTTGGCCAGGCGCGCACTCAGGGCCTGTTCGGCGTTGGTCACCGCCAACTGCTGCCAGCGCGCACGCGTGCCGCGCACCCGGTGACTGATGTCCAGTTCACGGCCACGCAGTGCGTGGATCGCCTCGATCAACGCAGGGAAGTCTTCGTGCACCACGTTGACGATCAGTTCGGACGGCAGGTCGCGCTCGGGGCTGCTGACGTAGTACTGGCCGAGGAACGCCGCCATGACGTCGGCCACCTCCTCCTCGATTCCCGTCTGCGGAAAGAAGTTCTTGCTGCCCAGCACCCGGCCGCCACGCACACTGATCAAGTGCACACAGGCGCCGCCAGGATTGACGAAGGCCGCAATCACATCCACGTCACCGGTGCCGCCTTCCATGCTTTGCTGGTCCTGGACCCGGCGCAGTAAGGACACCTGGTCGCGCAGCTCGGCGGCCCGCTCAAAGTCCAGGACACTGGCCGCCTGCTCCATGGCACCGGACAACTCGTCGGCCAGGGCATTGCTGCGCCCTTCCAGGAACATCACCGAGTGACGCACGTCCTCGGCATACTCCTGCGGCTCGACCAACCCCACGCAGGGCGCCTTGCAGCGCTTGATCTGGTATTGCAGGCACGGGCGGGTGCGGTTCTTGTAGAAGCTGTCTTCGCACTGGCGCACAAAGAACGTCTTTTGCAGCAGGCTCAGGCTCTCGCGGATCGCCCCGGCGCTGGGGTATGGACCAAAATACTTGCCCTTTTGCTTCTTCGCCCCGCGATGGATGCTCAGGCGCGGAAAGTCACCGTCCGACAGAAACACGTACGGGTAGGACTTATCGTCACGCAACAGAATATTGTAGGGCGGCCGCCATTCCTTGATCAGCGTCTGCTCAAGCAGCAGCGCCTCGGTTTCATTGGCGGTGATGGTGGTTTCGACCTGGGCGATCCGCCCCACCAGGGCGGCGGTCTTCGGCGCCAGGCCGGTCTTGCGAAAATAGCTGGCCAGGCGTTTCTTGAGGTTCTTGGCCTTGCCGACATACAGCAGGCGCGCCTCGCTGTCGAACATGCGATACACGCCGGGCCGACCACTGCAGGTTGCAAGAAATGCACTCGGATCAAACGCGGCTGTTATTTCAGTGGCTTGCATTTCAGGCGCTGGCGTCCACCATGCCGTGGCGAACCGCCAGCAAGGTCAGTTCAACATCACTGCTGATGGATAGCTTCTCGAAAATTCGATAACGGTAGGTGTTCACGGTTTTCGGCGACAGGCAGAGCTTGTCGGAAATCGACTGGACCTTCTGGCAGCCCACAATCATCAAGGCGATCTGAATCTCGCGCTCGGACAAGGCATCAAATGGTGAGTCGCTGACAGGCTGAAACGACTTGATCGCCAGTTGCTGGGCAATCTGTGGGCTGATATAGCGTTGGCCGGCGAATACCAGGCGGATGGCCTGGACCATTTCCGCGAGCCCCGCGCCCTTGGTCAGATAACCGGCCGCGCCGGCCTGCAGAAGCCTGGTAGGAAAAGGGTCTTCTTCACAGACAGTGACCACGACGACCTTGATATCCGGATGACTGCGCAACAACTTGCAGGTAGCGCCAAGACCACCAATCCCCGGCATCTTGACGTCCATCAAAACCACATCGGGTTTCAACTCGCGCGCCTTGATCAGGGATTCCTCTCCCGACTCGGCCTGGCCGACTACTTGCAGGCCATCGATGTCAGCCAGCATTCGTGTAATGCCTGTACGAACGAGATCATGGTCATCGACTACTAGCACCCTAATCAAGCAGACACCTCGCGAAATGGTCTTATAGGTTGCTGAACACCTTAGCAAAAAACCAAGGCACAGACCTAGCTGAACGCGTCATATATATAGAGTTTCAATACGCTACGACCGCCTGCCGAGCGACAAACGGGGTTGTTTCCTGGGTAAAAGGTCAGGATTCCTTGAGGACCGGCCGGGTTTTTCCAGGCACCACAGAGGAATACTCTGCCAAGGTGCTGCTCAGCCTGCGGACAGCCAGCCAGACTCCATACGCCAGAAACAACCCTCCTCAGCGACAATACTCAGGCCCTTGCGCTGATAGAGTCTTTTTGCCGGATTGGTCTTGAATACGGTCAACCGCAAGTAACCCCGGCTTTCCGCCCTCGCCTTGGCGATCATCTGCTCCAACACCCAACTGCCCGCGCCCTGGCAGCGCAAAGCATCAAGAATGTGCAGTTCGCGAATGTACAACGCATGATCATCCCGGCTCAGGCTCACAAACCCCAGCAACCTGTCGCCCTGGCAGATCAACCAGTTCTCCCGCCCGGCCCAGGCGGTATCGAAGCCTTTGTCGGACCACGTCAGATCGTACTGTCGATAGTAGTGATCCATCGCCTGATGCGTCAGGCTGCGCGCAAAGGCCAGGTGTTGATCCGATGCAGCCCTGAGCGTGAATGCCATAACAGTGTGCTCCATGGCATCACAGCGCGACTGACCAGCCACTCCAGTTGCCTGCCTCCCTGCGCGCGATGACCAGGGCATCGCCGACACCTGACGCAGCCGCAATCAATGCGCCGTCGGCGCCCCAGATCGCGCTACGTCCGGCACATACCCAGCCACCGGACGGCCCGCCATGGTTGGCCATCAGCACCACCATCGAGTGTTCGCCAGCATAGCCCTGGAGCAACGCACTATCGGCAGCGTAACCACCGTCGCTGATCAAAACGCCTGCCGCATAGACTGTGGCCCCGAGCGCCGCCGCATCACGCGGATGGCTGGCGTGGGAAAAGTCAGCGCAAACCGCCAGGGCGATCCGGTCATCACCCCATACCAACGCCTCGCCACCCTGTCCCGGCATAAATGCCAGTTCTTCACCGGAGTGCAGATGTTGTTTGCTGTACACCGCCAACGAACCATCGGCGGCCAGTACCAACGCCCCAATCAGCACCCCAGTGCTCGACGGCAAGCGAATGGGCATGCCGACCACCGCCGTCATGTTCAGCTCACGCGCCATTTCCCGCAGCGGCGTCAGTACCGCGTCGTTCGGCGCGATCGCCAACTCCATTGCCAGGAAAGGTTCATAGCCGGTCAAGGACAGTTCCGGGAACACCAGCAATTGCACGTCGTGCTCGGCAGCAGCGACCATAAATGCCAGGTGGCGCTCGATATTCGCTGCCAGGTCGCCAGCGATGGAGCAGGTTTGGGCACTGGCAAGGGTCAAGGTGGTCATGGTCGCGTCCTGGCAATGGGTGTGAGTATCCATCCAGCATATCGGGACTTGCGTCATAGCGCTAAGTCACTCATCGCGATAGAAATTACTGATTGAATCCAGCAGCGTGCCTCAGTTAAGCTCCACCCCATCATTTGGAGAAACACCATGTTGCAACTCACCCTCACCCAGGCTCGCCCTACTGCCAACGCACAGCGTTCGGTCGTGGCTACCCGCGTGAACGGTTTGAGCGCACTGGTCAGCTTTTATTTTGGGTATTGGTTTAGCCACTGGCGCGCCTGATACCTGAAATCGGCGCCCACTACTCAAGGGGTCGCCTGCCAGAGAAATCTAACCCCCGGTCGGCTCCCCGACCGGGGGTTTTGTTTTTTCAGCCCTGAACATTTTTTGCTACACACCGAACTTAAAGGGAATCACACCATGAACTACACCACTTATTACCGTTACGACACCTGCACCGCCTGGCGATTTAGCAAGCTCCGTTCGGGACAGCCTGCCGCCTCCGATCGGTCACCTATTGGTGGCAAGCCAACACACGCAGCCAATACGGCCAATTGTCGAACACCCCAGTAGGGCAGAGCGTGCGGGAACAGCCCGCCGCTTGCCCAGGAAGCCGAAACTATGAACTCCTCCATCGCCGCCCTGCCCGTCACCACCCTGTCCAGCGCCAATGAAGCGCTGACCCAGCGCTTGCCCAGCGCCCTTGAGCTCAAGCACCAGTTGCCCCTGAGCCCGTTCCTGACCGAGCAAGTCAATGCTCATCGCCAGGCTATCCGTGCAATCCTCAATGGCGAAGACAGCCGATTGCTGGTCATCGTCGGACCCTGCTCGATCCATGATCCTGAATCCGCCATGGAATACGCGCGCAATCTGAAGAAACTGGCCAATGACGTCAGTGACCAGATGTTGCTGGTGATCCGCGCCTACGTCGAAAAACCGCGCACCACCATTGGCTGGAAAGGCCTGGCCTACGACCCGCACCTGGATGGCAGCGATGACATGGCCGCTGGCCTCAGCCTGTCCCGGGAATTGATGCGCGAAATGCTGCGCCTGGGCTTGCCGGTCGCCACCGAGCTGCTGCAACCGATGGCCGCCGGTTACTTCGAAGACGTGCTCAGTTGGGTCGCCATCGGCGCGCGCACCACCGAATCGCAGATCCATCGGGAAATGGCCAGCGGCCTGGGCATGCCTGTCGGCTTCAAGAACGGCACCGATGGCGGCGTGGCCATCGCCTGTGACGCCATGCGCTCCGCAGCCCACCCGCACCGCCACTTCGGCGTCGACAGCCAGGGGCATCCGGCGATCATCCAGACCCCAGGCAACGCGGACACCCACCTGGTGTTGCGTGGCGGCCACCGTGGTCCGAACTACGACCGCCAGAGCGTGGCCCAGGTCAAGACCGACCTGGCCAAAAGCAAAGTGGCCACGCGGATCATGGTCGATTGCAGCCATGCCAACAGCGGCAAAGACCCAATGCGCCAGCCTGCAGTCTTCAATGATGTGCTGGAGCAACGCCTGCAAGGCGACACCTCGCTGATCGGCATGATGCTGGAAAGTCATCTGTTCGAAGGCTGCCAGCCGCTCAGCCCGTCGATGCGCTACGGGGTTTCGGTGACCGACGGTTGCCTGGGTTGGGACGGCACCGAGCAGTTGTTGCGTGAAGCGGCACAACGCCTGCGCGACCACGCCTGAGCTACCGCTATCGCCGGCAAGCCGGCGATGGCTTTACATCAGGTACCGACGCAAATCAGTGGAACTTTGCCGGGAAATAACCGCCTGAATCCGGTAGGCTCACCTTTTTTATTCAAGGAGTTACCCACCATGGCCAAAGCCACCGCCCGCCACATCCTGGTTGCCACCGAAGACAAGTGCAACGAACTCAAAGCCCAGATCGAAGGCGGCGCTGATTTCGCAGAAATCGCCAAAGCCAACTCCAGCTGCCCATCGAGCCGTGATGGCGGCAACCTGGGTTCGTTCGGCCCAGGCCAGATGGTCAAGGAATTCGACACTGTCGTATTCAGCGCCCCGGTCAACACCGTGCAAGGTCCGGTGAAAACCCAGTTCGGTTACCACCTGCTGGAAGTGACCAGCCGCCAGGACTGATCAGCGTCTTAGCAAACCACAACGGCCCGCCTTTTGGTGGGCCGTTGTGTTTGTGCCCCGGCGGGGTGACTGGCGACCCGCGCGCGGTTAGGGTACAAGTCCCCTTCCTTCTTCACCCGGCGCTCAAGGCTGATAATGCGACTGGACTTCCTCACGTTAGTTGGCTCTACCCTGGCCCTGCTGCTGGCGAGCACGGCATCGCTCGCGGCCCCTCAACACGCACTGACCGTCTACGGCGAACCCGCCAAGTACCCTGCCGGCTTCAGCCACTTCGATTATGTAAACCCCGAGGCGCCCAAGGGCGGCAGCCTGAAGCGTTCGGCCCTTGAGGTCGGTCGTTTTGACCATGTGCTGCCCTATATCGACAAAGGCATCGGCGTCAGCCAAGTGGACGGTTGGGTGTACTCGCCCCTGGCCTACCGCTCGCTGGATGAGCCCTATACGGTCTACGGCCTGGTAGCGCAAAAGATGGAGCGCGCCGAGGACGGCTTGTTCCTGCGGTTTTTCCTCAACCCCAAGGCGCGGTTTGCCGACGGCAAGCCCATCACCGCCGAAGACGTACGCTACAGTTTCAACCTGCTGATGACCCAGGGCAGCCTGCGCTTTCGCACGCTATTCGCCGACGTCAAGCACGTCGAAGTGGAAGGTCCCCTGCAAGTGCGTTTTGACTTTTCCAGCAATGAAAACCGTACCCTGCCCCTGGATGTCGCAACCCTGCCGGTGTTTCCCGAACATTGGTGGAAAGATCGCGACTTTGCCAACGGCGGTGGTTATGAAGCCCCTCTGGGCAGTGGCCCGTACAAGGTCAGCAAGATCAACTCCGGCAGCACCATCACCTTCCAGCGCGACCCCGACTGGTGGGGCAAGGACTTGCCCGTCAACCGCGGCCTGTACAACTTCGACCGCCTGAGCCTGGAGTACTTCGGCGATACCGAAGTCGCCCGCCAGGTCCTGCGAGGCGGCGCCTACGACTTCAACCGTGAATTTTCCGCCACCGGCTACTCCATCGGCTACAACGGCCCGGCCCTGGATGATGGCCGCCTGCAACGCGCGCACCTGGCCAAGGACGCGCCGCAATCGTCCCAAGGCTACGTGTTCAACCTGCAAAAACCGATGTTCCAGGACCGCCGCGTACGCCAGGCCCTGGCCATGCTCTGGGATTTCGAGTGGGCCAACCGGCAGATGATGCGCAACCTGTACATCCGCCAGCAAAGCTACTTTTCCAACAGCCCGCTGGCTGCCACGCAACTGCCCGACGCCCAGGAGCTGGCGATTATCGAACCCTTGCGCGGGCAAATCCCCGACGAAGTCTTCACCCAGGTGTTCAAGGCGCCAACCACCGACGGCAGCGGGATGATCCGCGACAAGCAGTTGCAAGCCCTGGCCCTGCTGGAAGAAGCAGGCTGGACGCCCAAGGGCGACAAACTGGTGAATGCCGCCGGCGAGCCGCTGGAGTTCACTTTCCTCAATGTGCAAAACGGCCTTGAACGCCTGCTATTGCCTTATAAGCGCAACCTGGCGCAGATCGGCATCACCCTGAACATCCGGCGCATCGACTCCTCGCAGTACGTCAACCGGCTGATGAGCCGCGACTACGACATGATCGTCAGCGGCTTTCCCGTCACCACCTCGCCAGGTCTTGAGCTGTACAACTACTTTGGCTCAGCCGCCGCGTTCGACCGAGGTGCCAACAACTACTTCGTCTTGCAGAACCCGGCGGTCGACACCCTGATCACCGGCCTGGTGCGCGCCACCACCCAGGCGCAGATGCTCAGCTACGCCCATGCCCTGGACCGGGTGCTGCAATGGAACTACTACTGGATCCCCAATTACTACCCGCCCGGGACCTCGGCCGCCTGGTGGAACCGCTTCGGACGCCCGGCCATCGCGGCCAGCAACGACGAAGCGCTGGAGTCATGGTGGGAAGTCAGCCCGACACCCTTGACCAATGAACAGATGAAAGCCGAGCTGGACAAGACCCGAGGTACGCACTGATGTTTGCCTATATCGTGCGGCGCCTGCTGCTGATCATTCCGACGCTGGTGATTATCCTGCTGGTCAACTTCGTCATCGTCCAGGCCGCGCCCGGCGGGCCGGTGGAACAGGCCATCGCCCATCTGCAAGGCATCGGCGGCGCAAGCGTAGGTGGCGCGTCCGGCGACGGGGTCAGCAGCGGCTCGCGGGCCAGCCGCGGCCTTGACCCGAAACTGATCAAGGACATCGAAAAACAATACGGCTTCGACAAGCCAGCCCATGAACGCCTGTGGCTGATGCTCAAGAGCTATGCCCAACTGGATTTCGGCAACAGCTTCTTTCGCGGCGCGACGGTGACCGACCTGATCCTGGAAAAACTGCCGGTGACCCTTTCCCTCGGCCTCTGGGCAACGCTGATCACCTACCTCGTGTCGATCCCCCTGGGCATCCGTAAGGCGGTGCGCCATGGCAGCAGTTTTGATGTTTGGAGCAGCACCGCCATCGTCATCGGCTACGCCATGCCGGCGTTCCTGTTTGCGATGTTCCTGATCGTGGTCTTCGCCGGCGGCACCACGCTGAACTGGTTCCCGGTGCGCGGCCTGGTGTCGGAGAACTTCGAGCAACTGAGCACCGTCGGCAAGATCGCCGATTACTTCTGGCACCTGGTGCTGCCCGTCACCTCCCTGGTGATCGGCGGGTTCGCCACCTTGACCATTCTCACCAAAAACTCGTTCCTCAATGAAATCACGCGCCAGTACGTGGTTACGGCGCGCGCCAAGGGCCTGAGCGAACGGCGCGTGCTCTACGGCCATGTATTTCGCAACGCCATGCTGCTGGTGATTTCCGGAATCCCCCAGGCGTTTATCAGTGTGTTTTTTGCCGGTTCACTGCTGATCGAGGTGATTTTCTCCCTCGACGGCCTCGGCCGCATGAGTTACGAGGCCGCCGTGTCGCGGGACTATCCAGTGGTCTTCGGCTCGCTGTTTATCTTCACCCTGTTCGGCCTCTTGATAAAACTGATCGGCGACCTCTGCTACACCCTGGTAGACCCGCGTATCGACTTCGCCGCGAGAAACGCCTGATGCTCAATCTGTCTCCCGTGGCCCGTCGGCGCTTCGAACGTTTCAAGCAAAACCGCCGGGGCTGGTGGTCGCTGTGGCTGTTTATCGGCCTCTTCATCCTGACCCTGGGCGGCGAGTTGATCGCCAACGACAAGCCGCTGGTACTCAGTTACCAGGACGAACTGTACTTCCCGGTGTTCAAGCGCTACACCGAACAACAGTTCGGCGGCCAGTTGCCGTTCCAGGCCGACTATCGCAGCGACTATGTGCAGCAACTGATCAAGAAGGACGGCGGCTGGATGCTGTTCCCGCCAATCCCGTTCAGCGACGACACGCCCAACTACGAGTTGACCCGCCCTGCCCCCAGCCCGCCTTCAGCGGTGAACTGGCTGGGCACCGACGATCAGTCCCGGGATGTGCTGGCGCGGGTGATCTTCGGCGCTCGGGTGTCGATCCTGTTCGCCCTGGCCCTGACCGTCATCAGCGCCACCATCGGCATTGCCGCCGGCGCCTTGCAAGGCTATTACGGCGGCTGGGTCGACCTGCTCGGCCAGCGCATCCTGGAAGTCTGGTCGGGGCTGCCAGTCCTGTACTTGCTGATCATCCTCTCGGGGTTTGTCGAGCCCAACTTCTGGTGGCTGCTGGGGATCATGGCGCTGTTTTCCTGGCTGGCCCTGGTGGATGTGGTGCGCGCCGAGTTCCTGCGTGGGCGTAACCTGGAATACGTGAAAGCCGCACGCGCCCTGGGCCTGGGTGACGGCAAGATCATCCGCCGGCATATCTTGCCGAACGCGATGACCGCCACCTTGAGCTACCTGCCCTTTATCCTGACCGGGGCGATTTCCACCCTCAGCGCCCTGGATTTCCTCGGCTTCGGCATGCCCGCAGGCAGCGCGTCCCTCGGTGAATTGATCGCCCAGGGCAAGCAGAACCTGCAAGCGCCATGGCTGGGATTGACCGCATTTTTCACCCTGGCACTGATTCTATCGCTGCTGGTATTTATCGGCGAGGCGTTGCGCGATGCCTTCGACCCACGTTCATGAGTGAATCCGTATGAGCGACAACCTGATCGAGATCCGCGACCTGTGCGTCGCCTTCAGCGGCCAGACCGTGGTGCGCAACCTGTCCCTGGATGTTCGCCCCGGCGAGTGCCTGGCGCTGGTGGGTGAGTCTGGCTCCGGCAAGTCGGTGACTGCCCATTCGATCCTGCAACTGCTGCCCCAGGCCGGCACCACGACCACAGGCTCGGTGCGTTATCGCGGCCAGGAACTGATCGGTGCCGGGCCCAGCGCCCTGCAAAAACTGCGCGGCAACCGGATTGCGATGATCTTCCAGGAGCCGATGACCTCCCTCAACCCCTTGCACAGCATCGAAAAGCAGATCGGCGAAACCCTGCTGCTGCACAAGGGGCTCGGCGGCAAGGCGGCCCAGGCACGCATCCTTGAACTGCTGGAGCTGGTGGGCATCCAAAAGCCCCGGGAGCGCCTCAAGTCCTACCCCCATCAGTTGTCGGGCGGCCAACGCCAACGGGTGATGATTGCGATGGCCCTGGCTTGCGAGCCGGAACTGCTGATCGCCGACGAACCGACCACCGCGCTGGACGTCACCGTGCAGCGCAAGATCCTGCTGCTGCTCAAATCCTTGCAGCAGCGCCTGGGCATGTCGCTGTTGCTGATCAGCCACGACCTCAACCTGGTGCGCAGCATTGCCCAGCGCGTGTGCGTGATGCAGGCCGGGGAAATTGTCGAGCAGGCCGACTGCCAAGCCCTGTTCAATGCCCCGCAACACCCCTACAGCCGCCTGCTGCTGGACGCCGAGCCGGTCGGCACGGCACTGTGCCAGGACACGCGCGAAAACGTCTTGCAGGTCGACGGCTTGAGTGTGCGATTCCCCATCGGGGGCGGGCTGTTTCGCCCCAAGCAGTACCTGCAGGCGGTGGACGGCATCAGCCTGGACCTGCAACGGGGCAAGACCTTGGGGATCGTCGGCGAGTCCGGCTCCGGCAAGTCGACCCTGGGCCAGGCGATCCTGCGCTTGCTCGACTCCAGCGGCAGCATCCGCTTTCAGGGTGAAGCTCTCGACAGCCTCAACCAGAAGCAGATGCGCCCTTGGCGCAAACAGATGCAGGTGGTGTTCCAGGACCCATTCGGCAGCCTCAGCCCACGCATGTCGGTGCAACAGATCATCAGCGAAGGCCTGGAAGTGCATGCGCCGTGCAGCCTCAAGGAACGTGACGCGCAAGTGATCAAGGTGCTCGAAGACGTCGGCCTCGATCCGGCCAGCCGCCATCGCTACCCCCATGAGTTCTCCGGTGGCCAGCGCCAACGCATCGCCATCGCCCGCGCGCTGGTGCTGCGCCCGGCGCTGATGCTGCTGGACGAACCGACCTCGGCGCTGGACCGCACCGTACAAAAACAAGTGGTGACGCTGCTGCGCGAACTGCAGGAAAAGTATGGCCTGACCTACCTGTTCATCAGCCATGACCTGGCCGTGGTGCGCGCCATGGCCCACGATATGATCGTGATCAAGGATGGCCAGGTGGTCGAGCGCGGCCCGAGCCAGGAACTGTTCGACTCACCGCAACACCCCTACACCCAGGAGCTGCTCGCAGCCACACAACTGCCCTTGTAGGAGCGAGCTTGCTCGCGAAGATCGTTAACGATAGCGCGAAAAGCCTGCCACCCCGAGGGGTCCTCAGGTTTTTCGCGAGCAAGCTCGCTCCTACAAGGGGCGGTGTGATCCTAATAACCTTTGTATTGGCGGCGCCTGCATGAACACCACCGAAAGCCTCAAGGACTACCAGCACGTTCGCGGCCTGGCGATCCAGTCCCTGTTCGAGATTATCGAGCAGTCCAGTGAAGGCACGGTGATTGTCGACCGCGATGCCAATATCGTGTGGATGAACGAGCGCTACGCCAAGCGTTTCGGCCTGAAAAGCGCCGACCAGGCCATCGGCCAGCCGTGCGAGCAGGTCATTTCCAACAGCCTGTTGCGCCAGGTGGTGCGCACTGACCAGCCGATCCTCCTGGATATCCAGGACACGCCCAAAGGCCCACTGGTGGTGATGCGCCTGCCGATCCACGACGATGCCGGCAAGGTGATCGGCGCCATCGGCTTTGCCCTGTTCGATGAACTGCGCAACCTTTCGCCGATGATCGAACGCTACCTGAGCATGCAACAGGAGTTGGCCTCGACCCGCTCGCTGCTGCGCTCACGCCAGAGCAAATACAACTTCGCACACTTTATCGGCACCAGCGCCGCCAGCCTGGAAGTCAAGCGCCGGGCGCGGCGCAGTGCGAGTGCCGAGTCACCGGTGTTGCTGCTGGGCGAGACCGGCACCGGCAAGGAGCTGCTGGCCCAGGCCATCCACGGCGCCTCCCCACGCGCCAACAAAGCCTTTGTCAGCATCAACAGCGCGGCCATTCCCCACGACCTTTTGGAAGCCGAATTTTTCGGCACCGCGCCCGGCGCATTCACCGGCGCCGACCGCAAGGGCCGCCCCGGCAAATTGCAGATCGCCCAGGGCGGGACGCTGTTTCTCGATGAAATCGGTGACATGCCACTGCCCCTGCAAAGCAAACTGCTGAGGGTGTTGCAGGAGAAAGAGTTTGAGCCGGTGGGCTCCAACGAGATGATCCACAGCGACGTGCGGATAATCGCCGCGACGTCCACCGACCTGGAAGCGGCGATCAAGCGCGGCGAGTTTCGCGCCGACTTGTATTACCGTCTCAACGTGTTGCCGATCCAGGTGCCACCGTTGCGCGAACGCCTGGATGATATTCCGGCGTTGAGTGAAGCGATCCTTGAAGAACTGCGCAGCCAGCATGAACTGGACCGCGAAGCCCTGGCGCTGCTGGCCCAGCATGCCTGGCCGGGGAACATCCGCGAATTGCGCAACGTGCTGGAGCGGGCCGCCTTGCTCAGTGATGACCTGATACTGGATGCGCGGGAAATTCGTGCGGCGATTGGTACGTTCAGCCCGGTGGAACGCGATGCCGTGGCACCGGTTGACGTCGAAACTTTCAGCGTGGCGCGGGAGCGGTTTGACCGGCAGTTGATTGCTGCGGCGTTGAGCCAATGCGGCGGCAATGTGATCGAGGCGGCCAAGCGGTTGGGGCTGGGGCGGTCGACGCTGTACAAGAAGATGGTGGCGCTGGGTATCGAACAGTCTCAATAAAGAGACTCAACTCTCAAAATAAAGACCCCCTAAATGTGGGAGCGGGCTTGCTCGCGAAAGCGCTGGTTCAGCCATGAATCAGTTGACTGACACACTGCTTTCGCGAGCAAGCCCGCTCCCACATTTGCTCTTCATTTGTCTTTAAATAGAGACAGGATTTGAAAATCAGTCACAAAGATTTATAAATATTCATATATATCAATAAGTTACGAACTTGGCACAATTCCCGCTACAGCCCCTTCCTACAGCTTCACCCCACAACAATAACAATCCGATGGAGACACACCATGAGTGTGATCATTGCCCTGGCGGCGCTCGCGCTGCTGATGCTGGCTGCCTACCGTGGCTATAGCGTCATCCTGTTCGCCCCCATCGCCGCCCTTGGCGCCGTGTTGCTCACCGACCCTTCCGCTGTCGCCCCTGCCTTTACCGGGGTGTTCATGGAGAAAATGGTCGGCTTTATCAAACTCTACTTCCCGGTGTTCCTGCTCGGCGCGGTGTTCGGCAAGCTGATCGAGCTGTCGGGCTTTTCACGCTCGATCGTGGCTGCGGCCATTCGCTTGCTCGGCACCCGCCAGGCGATGCTGGTGATCGTGCTGGTCTGCGCCCTGCTGACTTACGGTGGCGTGTCGCTGTTCGTGGTGGTGTTTGCGGTGTACCCGTTTGCCGCCGAGATGTTCCGCCAGAGCAATATCCCCAAGCGCCTGATCCCCGCGACCATCGCCCTGGGCGCGTTCTCATTCACCATGGACGCCCTGCCCGGCACCCCACAGATCCAGAACATCATCCCCAGCACTTTCTTCAACACCACTGCCTGGGCCGCGCCCTGGCTGGGTTTGATCGGCACGATCTTTGTGTTTTGCGCCGGCATGCTGTACCTGGCACGCCAACGCAACAAGGCCCAGCGTGCCGGTGAAGGCTATGGCACCGAGTTGCGCAACGAGCCGGAAACCGCCGAAGACCTGAGCCTGCCCAACCCGTGGATTGCCTTGTCGCCATTGATTCTGGTGGGAGTGATGAACCTGCTGTTCACCCACTGGATCCCGCAATGGTATGGCAAGACCCACAGCCTCGCCCTGCCGGGCATGAGCGCGCCGGTGACCACCGAAATCGCCAAGCTCACCGCGATCTGGGCGGTGCAGGCCGCCTTGCTGGTGGGGATCATCATGGTCCTGGTGTTCGGCTTTTCGGCGATCAAGAGCAAGCTGGCCGAAGGCAGTAAAAGTGCGGTCAGCGGCGCACTGCTGGCGGCGATGAACACCGCGTCCGAATACGGTTTCGGCGCAGTCATTGCCTCGCTGCCGGGCTTTTTGGTGCTGGCAGACTGGCTCAAGGGCATCCCCAACCCGCTGGTCAACGAAGCGATTACCGTGACCCTGCTGGCCGGCATCACCGGCTCTGCTTCGGGCGGCATGAGCATTGCCCTGGCGGCCATGTCCGAGAGCTTTATTTCGGCGGCCCATGCAGCCAATATCCCCCTGGAAGTGCTGCACCGGGTTGCGGCCATGGCCAGCGGCGGCATGGACACCCTGCCGCACAACGGCGCGGTCATCACGCTGTTGGCGGTCACCGGGCTGACGCACCGCGAGGCCTACAAGGATATTTTCGGCATCACGATCATCAAGACCCTCGCGGTGTTCGTGGTGATCGGTACTTTCTACGCCACCGGCATTGTGTGAGGTTTTCATGACGACATTGAATGGCAAGACCGCTCTGGTCACCGGCTCCACCAGCGGCATCGGCCTGGGCATTGCCCTGAGCCTGGCCAAGGCCGGCGCCAACCTGATCCTCAACGGTTTCGGCGATGCCAGCGCGGTGATTGCCCAGGTGCAAGCCTTTGGCGGCAAGGTCGGCCACCACCCGGCCGATGTCAGCGACCCGGCGCAGATCGCCGAGATGGTCGCCTACGCCGAGCAAGAGTTCGGCGGTATCGATATCCTGGTCAACAACGCCGGCATCCAGCATGTAGCGGCAGTGGAAGACTTTCCGGTAGAGCGCTGGGACTCGATCATCGCCATCAATCTTTCATCGGTGTTCCACAGCACCCGCCTGAGCCTGCCGGGCATGAAGGCCAAGGGTTGGGGGCGGATCGTCAATATCGCCTCGGTGCATGGCCAGGTCGGCTCGGTGGGCAAGGCGGCCTATGTGGCGGCCAAGCATGGGGTGATCGGCCTGACCAAGGTCGTGGGCCTGGAGACCGCCACCAGCAATGTGACGTGCAACGCTATTTGCCCGGGTTGGGTGCTGACGCCGCTGGTGCAGAAGCAGATCGATGATCGCATCGCCGCCGGCGTTGACCCGCAGCAGGCCCAGCATGATCTGCTGGCTGAAAAACAGCCGTCGCTGGAATTCGTGACCCCGCCGCAACTGGGCGAGTTGGTGCTATTTCTGTGCAGCGAAGCCGGGAGCCAGGTGCGTGGCGCGGCGTGGAATATCGATGGTGGGTGGCTGGCCCAATAACCCCATCCTCAGCACAACGCCGATCCAAATGTGGGAGCGGGCTTGCTCGCGAAAGCAGTGTGTCAGTCAACCTATTCATTACTGAACCACCGCTTTCGCGAGCAAGCCCGCTCCCACCTTAGGATCTTTGCAGTGTCAAACATCTGCGACAAGAACAAGAGACGTGCTTATGTCCGACATCCTCTGGCAACCTAGCCCGGAACGCATCCACAACACCCGGATGGACCAGTTCCGACGCTTTATCAATGATCGCCACGCCTTGCAGATCAACGATTACCCAGCCCTGCACCAATGGAGTATCGACCAGCGCCCGGACTTCTGGGCGGCGATTGTCGAGTTCTTCGACGTGCAATGGCGCACGCCGCCTGCCGCCATACTGGTGGAAGGCACGCAGATGCCCAGCGCCCAGTGGTTTCCCGGCGCCACCCTGAACTTTGCCGAACACCTGCTACGGCGTCGCGATGACCACCCCGCCGTGGTCGCGATCAGCGAAGACGGCCAGCGCGAACAACTGACCTATGCCGAACTGGCCGCGCACGTCGCCGGCCTGCAACGCAGCCTGCAAGCGGCCGGAGTGGGCCTGGGCGATCGCGTCGCAGCGTGCATGCCCAACACCTGGCAAACCCTGGTGGGCATGCTGGCGACCACCAGCCTCGGCGCGATCTGGTCCTGTTCCTCGCCGGACTTCGGCACCCAAGGCGTGATCGACCGCTTCGGCCAGATCGAACCCAAGGTACTGATCACCTGTGCCGGTTATCGCTACGCCGGCAAGTTGATCGACCAGAGCGCCAAGCTCAACGAAATCCTCGAACGCCTGCCCTCCCTGCAACAACTGATCATCGTGCCCTACGCCCGGCCCGAGGCGCGTGTCGACGATTATCAGACCCAGGCCAATATCAGCCTGTGGGACGACTTTTACAGCGCAGGCGGCGAACCGCAGTTTGTCGCCGTGCCCTTCGACCACCCGCTCTATATCCTCTACTCCAGCGGCACCACTGGCGTGCCCAAGTGCATCATCCACGGCACCGGCGGCGTGCTGCTGACCCACCTCAAGGAACACGGCCTGCACGCCGACCTGTCGCGCGACGATTGCCTGTTCTACTACACCACCTGCGGCTGGATGATGTGGAACTGGCTGGTCTCGGTATTGGCTATCGGCGCCACGGTGGTGCTGTATGACGGCTCGCCCTTTCATCCCGGCCCCGAACGGCTGATCGACCTGATCGACCAGGAACGCATCAGCGTGTTCGGCACCAGCCCGAAATTTCTCGCGACCCTGGAAAAATCCGGCCTGCAACCGCGCGCAAGCCATGACCTGGGCAGCCTCAAGGGCCTGATCTCCACTGGCTCGCCGCTCTCGCCCCAGAGCTACGACTACGTGTACCGCGAGATCAAACACGAGCTGTGCCTGTCGTCGATGTCCGGGGGTACCGATATCGTCTCCTGCTTTGTCATCGGCAACCCGGTGCTGCCGGTACGCCGCGGTGAGATGCAGTGCAAGAGCCTGGCGATGGCCATCGAGGTCTGGGACGACCAGGGTCGGCCACTGGTTGGCGAAAAAGGCGAGCTGGTGTGTACCCGGCATTTCCCGGCCATGCCCATCGGCCTGTGGAATGACCCGCAAGGGGAAAAACTGCGGGCCTCGTATTTCAGCCAGTTCCCCGGCGTCTGGGCCCAGGGCGACTATGCCGAACAACGTCCCAATGGCAGCCTGCTGATCCATGGGCGTTCGGATGCGGTGCTCAACCCTGGCGGGGTGCGCATCGGCACGGCGGAGATTTACCGCCAAGTGGAGAAAGTCCCGCAGGTCATGGAAAGCCTGGCCATTGGCCAACGCTGGCAGGACGATGTGCGCGTGGTGCTGTTTGTGCGCCTCAATGAAGGCGAACACCTGGACGCAGCCCTTGAGCAGCAGATCCGCGAGGTGATCCGCGCCAACACCACACCGCGTCACGTACCGGCGAAGATCCTCAGCGTGACCGATATTCCGCGCACCATCAGCGGCAAGATCGTCGAGCTGGCAGTGCGTAATGTGGTGCATGGCGAGCCGGTGAAAAACACCGATGCCCTGGCCAACCCCCAAGCCCTGGAGCAATTTCGCAACCGCCCTGAACTGGCATAAATGATGAAAGGTTTCAGCTATAACGCACTCATTTGAAGAAAAACCCCTCAAGCATGCTATTTTTCGAGGGGTAATCAGCCACTCCCGCACCACGGGAGCACTGGCTTTGGTCATTCTTCAAGCGTTACACGCAGGGCACCTACATGAACGGATCACCCACCGGCAGCGAGGCCGCGACACTGATCGCGCGGCTGGACTGGGCCACAAGCCCCCTCGGTGATGCCAGCCGCTGGCCGCAAAGCCTGCGCACGGCAATCGATATCGTCATCCACTCTCCGATGCCGATGCTGTTGCTGTGGGGCGACGAACTCACACAGATCTACAACGATGGCTTCGCCCTGCTGGCCGGCAACAAACACCCCCAGGCCTTCGGCCAACCCACCCATTTGGTCTGGCCGGAACTGCAACACTTCACCGACCCGATCTACAGCGCCGTCCTCACCGGCCAGGTGCGTACCTTTACCGAGCAACGATTTGTCCTGCAGCGCAATCACCGCGATACGGAAATCTGGCTGGACCTGACCTACAGCCCGATTCGCGATGAACGTGGCCGGGTCGCCGGGATCCTGGGGACGGCGATTGAAACCAACGAACGCCGGCAACTGGCCCAAGAGCTGCAACAACGCTCCGACGCCAGCCTCAAGGCCCAGCACAACACCGAGCAACGCCTGCAACTGGCCCTGGCCGCCACTGATGCGGTAGGCACCTGGGACTGGGACATCAGCGAAGATCGCTTTATCGCCGACAGCCATTTCGCCCAGTTGCATGGGGTTGATCCATGCAATGCCCAACAGTTGCCCATCAGCGATTACCTGCAAGGCGTGCACCCAGAAGACCGCGGCATGGTCGCCCGCAGCATCAAGCATTGCATTACCCATGGCACCGAGTACGCCGAAGAGTATCGCCTGCTCCAGGCGGACGGCCAGGTGCGCTGGGTGTTTGCCCGTGGCCGCTGCTACAAGGATCACCACGGCCGGCCGGCGCGCTTTCTCGGCGCCGCGCTGGACCTGACCGAACGCAAGCAGACCGAACAAGCCCTGCGCCAGAGCCAGACCGAGCTGCAGTTGATCATCAACGCCATGCCGGTGCTGATCGGCTATGTCGACCACGAAGAACGCTTTCGCCTGAACAACAGCGCCTACCTCGACTGGTATGGGCTGACGCCGCAAGAGCTGTATGGCAAGACCATTCGCGAAGTCATCGGCGCCGAGATCTATGCCGGGCGCGCCGATAAAATCGCGGCCGCGCTCAAGGGTAAGGCCTGCAGTTTTGTCACCATCACCCCCCACCGCGATGGCCGGCCACGGCATGCGTTGATGAAGTACCTGCCGCGCTTCAGCGCGGACGGCTCGGTCAACGGCTTCTATATCTTTGTGATCGATGAGACCGAACGCAAACTCACCGAAGAAGCGCTGCGCCATCTCAATGACAACCTGGAAGAGCGCGTGGTCCAGCGCACCCAGGCCCTGGCCGAAGCCAACCAGCGCCTGCAAAACGAGATGTTCGAGCGCGAGCGCGCTGAAGACGCCCTGCGCCATGCGCAAAAAATGGAAGCGGTCGGTCAGCTTACCGGCGGTATCGCCCATGACTTCAACAACATGCTCACCGGGATCATTGGCAGCCTGGACCTGATGCAGCGCTACCTCGCCGCCGGACGTAGCGATGAGATTGGCCGCTTCACCGAAGCCGCCGTGTCCTCGGCCCATCGCGCGGCCGCGTTGACCCACCGCCTGCTGGCCTTCTCCAGGCGCCAGTCCCTGGATCGCCGCCCCCTGGACCCGAACCAGTTGGTCGCGTCACTGGAAGAACTGTTCCGCCGCACCAAAGGCGCCCATATCGACCTCAAGGTGCAACTGGGCAACGATATCTGGCCGGTGAACACCGACGCCAGCCAACTGGAAAACGCCCTGCTCAACCTGGTGATCAACGCCCGCGACGCCATGCCCGATGGCGGGCTGCTGAGCATCGAGACGGCCAACAGCTACCTGGACGGTACTGACATCACCACCCTGGAGCCCGTCAAGGCCGGTGATTATGTGATGCTTGGCGTATGCGACAACGGCGCCGGGATGACGCCAAAGATCCTGGCCAAGGCCTTCGACCCGTTCTTCACCACCAAGCCCATCGGCCAGGGCACCGGCCTGGGTCTGTCGATGATTTATGGCTTTGCCCAGCAATCCGGCGGCCACGTCACGATCCATAGCGAGCCGGGCCGAGGCACCTGCGTGCGCCTGTACCTGCCGCGCCTGCATGGCACCGCGCTGGAAAAAGTCCTGCCGCAAAGCCCCATGGAAGCGCCGGTGGCGCGGGACGGCGAAGCCGTGGTGGTGGTCGAAGACGATACGGCGGTGCGCATGCTGGTGGTCAACCTGCTGGATGAGCTGGGCTACACTGCCCACCAGGCCGCCGACGCGCGGGCGGCCTTGCCGTTGCTGGAGTCTGACCTGCGGGTGGACTTGCTGGTGACGGATGTCGGCCTGCCCGGCATGAACGGCCGGCAACTGGCGGAAATCGCCCGCCAGCATCGCCCGCAGCTCAAAGTGCTGTTCATGACCGGTTATGCCGAAACGGCGACCGAACGCCAAGGCTTCCTGGAGGACGGTATGGACATGGTGGCCAAGCCATTTTCCATCGACCTGCTGGCCACAAAAATCCGCAGCATGATCAACGTCAAAGGCCAAGTTGATGCATAATCGCGCGCCTTCAAGCCCGACCGTTGCAAGGTAACTGCCCGATGAAAGCCCAAGCCCGTCATATCCTGGTCAAGACCAGCGAAGAAGCCGAACAGCTCAAGCAACGTATTGCCAAGGGCGAAGCCTTTGATGTGCTGGCCAAGAAGTTCTCCACCTGCCCGTCCGGCAAGCGCGGTGGCGACCTCGGTGAAGTACGGCCGGGACAGATGGTCGGGGTGATCGATGCGGTGATTTTCAAGAAGCCGCTGCGGGTGGTACACGGCCCGATCAAGAGCAAGTTTGGTTATCACCTGGTGCAGGTGTTCTACCGCGACTGAGCGCTTGGCTCAAAACCGCTATCGCAGGCAAGCCAGCTCCCACACTTGGAGGTGTGAACCCGCCCAAAATGTGGGAGCCGGGCTTGCCCGCGATCCGCCGCAGGCGACCTTACACTCTCAATCCCTGGGAATCAGCGCCCCCGGAACCTGGATCACCCGGCTCGCCAGCCAATGCCCAGCCAAGGCTGCCTCTTGCGGCGAACCACCGCGCAGCCGGCTGGCCAGGTACGCCGCGCTGAACGAATCCCCCGCCGCCGTGGTGTCCACCACCTGCTCGACCACCACCGCCGGCACCGCGAAACGTTCAGCGCCACAACGAATCAGACAATCATCCGCCCCGCGCTTGAGCACCACTTCACTGATGTCCGGGTAGGCGGCGAACACCTGCTCGCTGTCGACATAGCCAAACAAGGCCCGTTCATCGTCCTCGGTGAGCAAGGCCATATCCACATGGGCAAGCACCTGCCGATAGGCCGCGCGAGCAGCTTCGACACCGGCCCACAGACGTGGACGGTAGTTATTGTCGAACACCACCCGAGCACCGCGCTGGCGGGCTTCAACCAAGACCGCCAACAGGCGTTCGCGCCCTGTTTCGCCCAATACAGCCAGGGTAATACCGCTGAAATACAACACGTCATAACTCGGCAAGGCAGCTAGAATCGGTTCGGCCGCAGGCGTGGTGAAACAGTCGCGCACCGCCGCTTCGTTGCGCCAGTAGAGAAACTTACGCTCACCGCTGGCATCGGTCTGGATGCAATACAAACCCGGCAGGCGCCCCGGCAGACGCTGGACCTGTTCCAGGCCCAGACCTTCAGCGGCCCATTGCTGGCACATGGCATCACTGAAACTGTCATCGCCCAGGGCGGTGACGTAGTCCACCGTGCTGTGTGCGCCGAGTTCGCGGCGCAGGTAGACGGCGGTGTTCAAGGTATCGCCGCCGAAGCTCTGTTGCAGGCTGCCGTCGGCGCGGTGTTGCAATTCGATCATGCATTCGCCGATCAGGGCGATGCGGGGGATTGGCTTCATGTCACAGATCTCCAAATACACCTCCACTGTAGGAGCGAGCTTGCTCGCGAAAAACTCAAGATCGCCACGGGTTGTCAGATAGCCAGCGCTATCGTTGACGATTTTCGCGAGCAAGCTCGCTCCTACAGTGGGCCGCGGTCTAGAAGCAGGTACGCAGCGACTCAACCACCTGCAACTGCTCATCCACCAGGCACCCCACCTGCCACTTGTCGAAGGTCAGGCACGGGTGCGAGGTGCCAAAGGAGATGATGTCGCCAATGCGCAGCTCAACCCCCGCCGCCACACTCATGAACGCATGCTGGTCCATCACCGCCGTGACCTTGCAGCCACTCACATCATCGCCCGCCGCCGGCAGCACGCCGGCCTTGTAGCGTTTGAGCGGCACCGGCAAGCCGGCGTCGTAGGCCACGTCACGCTTGCCCAGGGCAATCACCGCAAACCCCGGCTCCGGCAACGACTGCACATGAGCCCAGACTTCCAGGGCCGGGCGCAAGCCTTCGCTGAGGTCGCTGCGCCGGTCGAGCACACAGCATTGCGCCTCCTTGTAGATGCCATGGTCGTGGGCCACATAGCTGCCAGGGCGCAGCACGCTGAGGAAACGCCCCTCGGCATTTTGCGCGGCGAAGGACTCGGCGATCAGGTCATACCAGGCCGAACCCGAGGCCGTGATGATCGGCTTGCCCAGGTCGAAAGCACCGCTGTTCTGCATATCCACCGCCAGGCGTACCAGGGACGCGGCAAACTCGCGGATACCACGGATGGCATGCTCGCCATGGATCACCCCTTCGTAACCTTCGATACCCGTAAGCGCCAGGGCCGGCTGGGCCTTGATCGCCCGTGCCAGGTCCAGCACCTCTTGCTCGCTGCGACAGCCACAGCGCCCGCCGACCACACCGTACTCGATCATCACGTTCAGGCGCAGGCCACGGGCAGCGAAGAACGCACCGAGGTCAGCCACGTTGTCCGGGTGGTCGACCATGCAATGGAAGTCAAAACCCGGGTCAGCCAACAGCTCGGCGATCAACGCCATGTTCGGTGCGCCCACCAATTGGTTGGCCATCAACACCCGACGCACCCCGCCGGCATAGGCCGCGCGAGTCTGTACTGCCGTGGCCAGGGTGATGCCCCAGGCGCCTTGCGCCAACTGACGCTCAAACAGCGCCGGCATCATGCTGGTCTTGCCATGGGGCGCCAGTTGCGCGCCGCTTTTGCTGACAAAGTCCTGCATCCAGCGAATGTTGTGTTCCAGTGCAGCACGGTGCAGCACCAGGGCTGGCAGGCTGACGTCGCGCACCAGGTGGGCACCGCTGGCAGCAGCGCCTTTTTCAACAGCATTGAAGGCAGACATGGGGTTACTCCGTTTTGCTATTCGTTGATGCGCCGGGCCAGATTGTTGGCGCTTTCGATCAGCACCCGGCGATAGTCGTTGTAGTTGTTCTTGGCGTCGGCCCGTGGAGCGACGATGCACAGGGTCGCAATGGCGATACCCTGGGCATCGCGTACCGGGGCGGCAAAGCAGTGGGTAAAGGTGTCGGCGACGCTGTCGAAGGAGAAAAAACCATCGACCGTGGCCTGGCGGATTTGCCCGAGGAAAGTCTCCAGGGGCAGGCGCTGGCCGTCCGGCAGGATGAAGTCATCGTGGTCGATCAAGTCGATAATCTGCTGGTCGCTCAAGTGCCCAAGTAACAGGCGCCCGGAAGCCGTCCAGGGGATTGGCGCGTTCTCACCGATGTCCGAGGAAATGCGGAAATGCCGCTCGCCCTCGCGCATCAGCGCCACCGTGTATTTACGCCCGTTGAGCAGGCACATCTGCGCCGTTTCATGGGTCTGGCTGACGATCTCCTGCAGGGCGTGATCGGCCTCGCGGGTCAGGTCGAAATGACGCAAGTGGGCCTGCCCGAGGAAGTACAGCTGACGGCCCAGGTAGACGTGGCCGTCCTTGCCCACCGCTTCGAGAATCCGCCGCTCCAATAGGGACGCGACCAGCTCATAGACCGTGGACTTGGGGCTGCCGATGCCGCTGGCGATATCGTTGGGGCGCAGGGGCTGGCCGACTTCCTTGAGAAAATCGAGGATATCGAACGCTCGGTCGAGGCCTTTGGCGCGGCGTTTGATGGTGTCTTCGGTCATGGCAGTCTTCGGTCCGGAAATCATAGGGCTTGCACCCAATCCCCTGTGGGATTGGATTTGAGTGGTCTTCAGATCGGGCATTTAGCCTTTTTTCTTGTAGGCCACGCAATCGATCTCAACCTTGCAATCGACCATCATGTTCGCCTGCACACAGGCCCGTGCCGGGGCATGTTCGGGGGTGAAGTATTCGCCGAACACCTTGTTGAAACTCCAGAAATCCCGTGGATCTTCCAGCCATACACCGACACGCACCACGTCTTCAAGACCATAACCGGCCTCTTCCAGGATCGCGACGACGTTCTTCATGGTCTGGTGGGTCTGCTCGACAATCCCGCCATTGATGATTTCGCCCTCCACCGCCGGCACCTGCCCGGACACATACAACCAGCCATCCGCTTCCACCGCGCGGGCAAACGGGCGGGGTTGGCCGCCACCTGCAGTGCTGCCAGCGCCGTAACGAGTAATGCTCATAAAGTTGCTCCTTGATTAAAAACGAATATTTTTCAGAAATTCCGCCAAGCGCGGTGATTGGGGGCGCTCGAAGATAGCCTTCGGCGGCCCCTGCTCTTCAATCCGGCCCTGGTTCATAAATACGATGTTGTCCGAGACCTCGTAGGCAAAGCGCATTTCATGGGTCACCAGCAGCATGGTCATGCCCTCTTGCGCCAGGTTCTTGATCACACTGAGCACTTCGCCCACCAACTCCGGGTCCAGCGCCGAGGTCACTTCGTCGAACAGCATCAGGCTCGGGTTCATCGCAATCGCCCGGGCAATTGCCACGCGTTGCTGCTGGCCGCCAGACAACTGACCGGGGAAGTGGTTGCGCCGTTCCAGGAGGCCGACGCGCTCCAGCCATTTTTCTGCCAGGGCCACCGCTTCGTCCTTGCCCATGTGCTTGACCTTGAGCAGGCCCAGGGTAACGTTCTGCAACGCGGTCAGATGAGGGAACAGGTTGAATTGCTGGAACGCCATGCCGGTCATCGCGCGATGTTGGGCGATGACCTTTTCCGGATGGCGCACGCGTTTGCCGGCGACATCGCGGTAACCGATGGACTCACCGTCGAGGGTGATCTGCCCACCCTGGAACTCTTCCAGCAGGTTGACGCAACGCAGCAGTGTGGTCTTGCCCGAGCCGCTGGAGCCGATCAACGTCACGACGTTGCCACGTTGCAGCGACAGATCGACGCCCTTGAGCACTTCGACCGCGCCATATTGCTTGCGCAGGCCGCTGATGTTGAGCAATGGTTGATTCATGGCAAGGCCACCCGCTTTTCAATGTAGCGCCCGAATAACTCGATGGCGTAGTTGATGACAAAGAACAGAAACCCGGCGAACAGGTAGAACTCCAGGGTCATGAAGGTCCGCGCGATGACTTGCTGGGTACTCAACAGCAATTCGGCAACGCCGATCACCGACAACAGGGTCGAGGCCTTGACGATCTCAGTGGAGGAATTGACCCAGGTCGGCAAAATCTGCCGCAGCGCCTGGGGCAACAACACATACCCCAGGGACTGGTAGAAGGTCAGCCCGATGGCCTTGCCGGCCTCCAGTTGCCCACGGGGAATGGCTTGCAGCGCACCGCGCACAATCTCGGCGACATGGGAGCCGCAAAACAGCGTCAGGCCCAGGGCGCCGGCCTGGAAAGCACTGATCTGCCAGCCGAGCGCCGGCGCCATGTAGAAACAGGCCAGCACCAACACAAACACCGGGGTACCCCGGATCAGGTCGACGTACAGGCGAAACGGCGCGCGCATCCAGAACTTGCCGTAGGTCAGCACCAGCCCGGCGACGATGCCGATCAGGGTGCCGAAGATAATCGCCAGCACCGAGCAATACACGCTGGTCTGGAACCCAGTCCAGAGGGTTTCCCGGGCGATCCACAACTCATGCAGCCAATACATGGAAAACCCCTCTTATCGACGGATCGCCAAACGCTGCTCCAGGTAACGCAGCAGCATGGCGATGAGGTAACAGGCAGCCACATAGAGCGCAGTCGTCACCAGCCAGGTTTCAATCACCCGGTAGCTTTCGACGTTGATCTTGCGGGCGTAATAGGTCAGCTCCGGCACGGCAATCGCGGCCGCCAGGGAGGTGTCCTTGAACAGCGAGATAAAGTTGTTCGACAGGGCCGGCAGCACATTGCGCAGCATTACTGGCACGGTGATATAGGCGCGGATCTGCCACTCACCCAGGCCAATCGCCAGGCCTGCCTCGCGCAAGCCCTTGGGGATATTCAACAGGCCGGCACGGAACACTTCGGTCAGGTAGGCGCCGGCGTACAACGACAGGGTGATGATGAACGAGGGGATCTTGTCCAGGCGGATGCCCAGGCTGGGCAAGGCGAAATAGATCAACAGGATCAGCACCAGGATCGGCGTGTTGCGCACCACCGTCACATACACCGAGGCCAGGATGCGTAACGCGCGGTGTTTGGACAGCATGGCAAAGGCCATCAACAGGCCAATCACGCAGCCGATGGCAATCGACAGCAAGGCCAGTTGCAGGCCCAGGCCGAGCCCCACCAGCAAGGTGTCGAAATCACGCCATACCGCGGCAAAATTCAACTGATAGTTCATGGTCGGCAATACCTTGACCGGGGCGCCAGCAACGACGCCCCGCGCTCACAATTCATTTGAACTCGACGGGAAAACCAATCGCCGGGGTCGGCAGATCGACACCAAACCACTGTTTGAACGACGCTGCGTAGGTCGGGAACTCCACGCCGGTCATGGCTTCATGCAGGGCCGTGTTGACGAAATTCAGCCAGTCCTGGTCGCCACGCTTGACCGCACACGCATAGGTTTGCGGGCTCCAGGCGTAGGTAGGGCTACGGTAGCGACCGGGGTTCTGCACCATCAGGTACTTGACCGAAGACTGGTCGGTGGCGGCGGTGTCGGCACGCCCGGAGTTCACGGCCTGGTACATCAGGTCGACGCTGTCGTACTGGTCGACCTTGGCCTTGGGCAGTGCCTGGTGTACCAGTTCTTCGGCGTAGACGTTTTGCAGCACGGCCACGGTGACGTCGTCGCCCGCCGCTTGCAGGTCTTCGATTTCCTTGTACTTGCTGTTGGCCGGCAACAGCAGGCCGACGCCTTCGCGGTAGTACGGCAAGGTGAACGCCACTTGCTGCGCGCGGCTGGCGGTAACGGTAATGAACTGGCAGCTCATATCGACTTTGTTGGTCAGCAGGTTGGGAATCCGCGCATCGGATGACTGCACCACAAACTCGACTTTGCTCGGGTCGTTGAACAGGCCCTTGGCGACGATGCGCCCGATATCGATATCAAAACCCTGCAACTTGCCATCCGCCCCCTGGAAGTGCCACGGCGCATTGGTACTGCCTGTACCGACGATCAGGTGCCCACGGGAGAGCACGCTGTCGAGTTTGCCGTCTGCCGCCTGCACCAGGCCTGCAAAAGACGCCTGCGCGGCGAAGAGAAAAACACACGCTTTGAACACGGAAGGTCGGTGATGCATGACAAGCACTCCAGGAGTTGTGTATTCCGCTATACCGGAACTTGGTATGTAACAACGGAATAGACAGCAGAAAGTGTGCCACAGCCAGTAACAGAAAAATATCGATGCCTTGAATCTGTTTTAAATCAGTCAGATACGCAGGGATCGACGACACAACATTGCGCAAGCTTCGGCAGGCAGATTGCTACCGTGCGCCCCAACCGAAGGTGGAAGGTTCTATTTGAGTGCGCATTTGCACACATCAGAGGCGCTACCTGTGAACTCTGACAGTAGACCCGCCCACCCGCCTCGCTTAGCGTTCAGGACACAGCCATGGGCATAAAGGAAGCTTGTCATGGGGTTGATCACCACGGTAATCGACGACGCGGATGCGTATAGAAGTGCGCTGGAGACCCAACGCACGGTATTCATGCTCTTTGTATCGCCCCAGTGCCCGGCATGCGGTGCGGCCAAGCCACTGTTCAGCAAAGTGGCCGGACGTTATCGCCGCCAGGCTGCGCTTTATGTGCTGGATACGACTCAGACCCCACGCCATCCCGAGGTGACCGGCACACCAACGCTGCTGATCTTGAAGAACGGCAGGCTGGTCGAAAAACTCAAGGGGTTCGGCCCCTGGGAGACCCAGGAGCAGACCCTGAAGAGAACCTTCGAGCGGCACACCCGAGGTGTGCCGACCAAACGCGCAAAGCCTCGTTAACCCACCGAAACAGGGGTCAACAGCACCTGCGTCACCCGCCGCTCCTCCACCGCTGCCACGGTCAGGCGCCAACCTTCGTGTTCCAGGCTATCCCCTACCACCGGCAGGCGATCCAACAAGCTCATGACCAGGCCCGCAAGGGTCTGGTAATCCTCGGTGGCCACCGCCTGGAAACCGGTGCGCTGGCGAATCAGGTTCAGGTTCAACGCACCGTTGGCGCGGTAACCGCCCTGCTCTTCAACGATGTCCGGCCCTTCCACTTCACTGGCGTCCGGCAACTCACCGGCGATGGACTCAAGAATGTCGGTCATGCTCAACACTCCCATGAAGTCGCCGAATTCGTTGATCACGAAGGCAATGTGCGTCGACTCCTGGCGCATCTGCTCCAGGGCGTTGAGGATCGAGAAACTGTCCAGCAGGTTGATCGCCCGACGCGCCAAGTGCTCCAGGTTGGGCTCATTGCCGGCCAGGTACTCCTTGAGCAATTCCTTCTTGTGCACGAAGCCCAACGGCTCATCCACCGCGCCGTTACGGATCAGCGGCAAACGCGAGTAGGACGAGTGCATCAGTTTCAGGCGAATAGTCTCCGGATCGTCAGCCAGATCGATGCAGTCGACATTCGCCCGTGGCGTCATCAAGGTGCGGATCGGCCGCTCGGCCAGTTGCAGCACACCGCTGATCATGATCCGTTCGCGACGATCGAACAGCGGGCCTTGAGGGTTATCGCCGCCATCGAGCAGGTCGGTAACGTCTTCACCCACTTCTTCCACCGCCAGGCTGCGACCGCCCAGCAGGCGCATGACCGCATGGGCCGTGCGCTCACGGATCGGTCGCAGGCCTTGCGCGGACTTCTTGCGACGTGCCCGGGCGATCTGGTTGAACACCTCGATCAGGATCGAGAAACCAATGGCCGCGTACAGGTAGCCTTTGGGAATATGGAAGCCCAGGCCTTCGGCGGTCAGGGCGAAACCAATCATCATCAAGAAGCCCAGGCACAGCATGATCACTGTCGGGTGCGCATTGACGAAGCGGGTCAACGGCTTGCTGGCCACGATCATCACGCCGATGGACACGATCACCGCGATCATCATCACCGCCAGCTCATCCACCATGCCGACTGCCGTAATCACCGCATCGAGGGAGAACACCGCATCCAGCACCACGATCTGCGCCACGATCGGCCAGAACATCGCGTAGGCCGCATTGCCGGTACGTTCGGTGATATGCCCTTCGAGCCGCTCATGCAACTCCATGGTGGCCTTGAACAACAGGAACACACCACCGAACAGCATGATCAGGTCACGTCCGGAGAAGCTCTTGTCGAACACTTCGAACAACGGCTGGGTCAAGGTCACCAACCAGGAAATACTCGCCAACAGGCCCAGGCGCATGATCAGCGCCAGGGACAAACCGATCAACCGCGCACGGTCGCGCTGCTCCGGTGGCAGTTTGTCTGCCAGGATCGCGATAAACACCAGGTTGTCGATGCCCAGTACCAGTTCCAGCACAATCAAGGTCAACAGGCCGAGCCAGGCCGTTGGATCCGCTAACCATTCCATATAAAAGTCTCTGTCTCTTTATTTGATATTCAGAATGCCGGGCATGGCAAAACGCGATCAGGTGATCGGGAATAGGTTAGCAGTCGGAATACAGGATGTTTCAGCGGGAACAACGACAGTAGAGGTCTTGGGGAAAGACGACTGGGGGGCTCCGAGAGGGTGTTCATGCAAGTCCTGCAGTGAGAAAAGGACTTTAATCCTACAGCCGAAATACAAATTTCCTACAATTTAAAACTATTACAAGATCTGTAAAAGCAGGCGCACGAAGCCTGTAGGAGCTGGCTTGCCTGCGATGCATACGCCACGGTGTATCAGTCACGCTGCGGTGATGCTATCGCAGGCAAGCCAGCTCCCACACAAGCCAGTGCCCACATTTTGATAGGAGGCGGCTCAGGTTTTGCGGGTTGCGTCGTCCAGCGCCAGGATGGTGTGGGCATTCGTTACCGTGGTTGCCAGGGTATTGATCACCCCCGAGCGCAACGCCCCCAGCGTCGCCGCCGCCTTGGTGTTTTCACTGGCGATTGCCACTACATCTGGAATACGGAACAGCTCCTGTACCGTCAAGCCGATCACCCGCCCTTGAATGGCGTTGACCGCGGGCTGGCCATGGATGTCGATAAAGTCGTAGCCCATCATGTCGCCCACCGTGCCGGACAAGCGTGCCTGGGCGATTTCCTGGGGTGAGAACCAGCCCATGCGCACCATATTGCTGTTTTCGCTCATGTCACCGATGCCGATCAGCGCCATATCGGCGCGGCGCGCGCGGTCCAGGGTCGAGCGCACGGTGTCGTTGCTGATCAAGATGCTGCGCAGTTCCGGATTGGCGACCAGCGCCGGGGCATACAGGCTTTCACTCTCGCCGCCAAAGCGCAGGGCCAGGCGCCGGCAGATATGGTCGGGGTTCATGTATTCACCCGCCTTGAGCGAACCGCCAATGGCGCAGACAAACGTGCAGTTGCGCGTCACCGGCAAAAACACGTTATCGGCCACCGCCCCCACATTGCGCCCCATGCCAACGGCGACAATCATGCCGTCGCCCAGGGTCTTGTTCAGGTAGTTGGCCACCAGGCTGGCCACGGCGGAGCGCTGGGTGTCGGCGTCGCTGTGATCGACCGCGATCAACGCACGGTCCAGCTGGAAGCGCTCCACCAGCGCCTGCTCCAATTCATTGTTCATTGCCGGATGCTGCAACACCCGCACCTCGACAATCCCTTCATCGCGCGCACGCTTGAGCAGCCGGCTGACTTTCGCGCGGGACAGGTCAAAGCGCTTGGCGATGGCTTCCTGAGTGACGTTCTCAAGGTAATAGAGCATCGCCACTTCGGTCATCAGATCGATATCGCTGGCGGTGCGCAGGGTACTGTCACTCATGGGGACGGGCTTCCGTTTCGGCGTCAAAGGCGCATTCTCCCGACTCTTGCCCCACCACGTCCACTACTGATGCCCATCACGCTCTATGGCATTGATGCGCTCGACCTTGGCCCCGGAACGCGCCGCCTCGAACTCCGAGGCCAGAAACGCAGTGACGATGCTCTTGGCCAGTTCCGCCCCGACCACCCGCGCACCAATGGACAGGATCTGCGCATCGTTGCTCTTGCGCGCCCGCTCCGCCGAATAGGTGTCGTGGGCCTGGGCCGCGCGAATCCCCAGGACTTTGTTAGCCGAGATAGCCATGCCGATGCCCGTGCCACACACCAGCACCCCCAGGCGCTGTTGCCCGGCGTTGATGGCCGTGGCCACTGCCAGTGCAATGTCCGGGTAGAGCACGGGCGCCGTGGAATGGGTGCCAAAGTCGGTCACCGGATACCCCAACGCCTCGATATGGCGCTTCAACAGCTCCTTGAGCTCATAACCTGCTTCGTCACATCCGATAGCCACCGGGAAAGGTGAGTTCATGACATTAGGCTCCGCTGCCGTGGTGAAACTTAAGACTGATCATATGATCACTCAATGAAATTTCTATCAGTCATTTCTCGGATATTCCCTCGCAACTGTCAAGCACGTTTTAACTGACCCGCCAGTCAAACCCCTCTAAAACGCCACGAAATAAGAGATGGCGGGCAATTACAAGTTTTCAGTGAAAGAGATTGACTGATCAGAATTTCATTTGGTACACATATGATCACGCAGCAACACGACTGTGTACCTAATAAGAATTCACAGCACGAGGACACGCCGATGGCTACGCCATTACTGCTCCAGGCTGAACACGTCGCCAAGGCCTACGCCGGCATCCCTGCCCTGCGTGACGGCCGCCTCTCGCTGCGGGCCGGCAGCGTGCATGCCCTGTGCGGCGGCAACGGCGCCGGCAAATCCACATTCCTCAGCATCCTGATGGGCATCACCCAGCGTGATGCCGGCAACATCCTGCTCAATGACGCCCCTGTGCATTTCCATCGCCCCAGCGAAGCGCTGGCGGCGGGGGTCGCGATGATCACCCAGGAGCTGGAGCCGATCCCTTACATGACCGTCGCCGAGAACATCTGGCTGGGCCGCGAACCACGGCGCGCCGGCTGCATCGTCGACAGCAAGGAACTGAACCGGCGCACCCGCGAGTTGCTGGAAAGCCTGGAGTTCGAGGTCGAGGCCACCGCCCCCATGCACCGCCTGAGCGTGGCGCAGATCCAGTTGGTGGAGATCGCCAAGGCGTTCAGCCATGACTGCCAGGTGATGATCATGGACGAACCCACTTCCGCCATCGGCGAGCGTGAAGCCGAAACCCTGTTCAAGGCTATCCGCCGCCTCACTGCCCGTGGTGCCGGGATCGTCTATGTGTCCCATCGTCTCAGCGAGCTGGCGCAGATCGCCGACGACTACAGCATCTTCCGCGATGGCGCCTTCGTCGAAAGCGGACGCATGGCCGATATCGACCGCGCCCATCTGGTGCGCGGTATTGTCGGCCAGGAGCTGACGCGCATCGACCACAAGGCCGGGCGTGAAAGCGCCGCCGAGTGCTGCCTGGACGTCCAGGGCCTGAGCCGCAGCGGCGAGTTCCAGGACATCAGCCTGCAATTGCGCCAGGGCGAAATCCTCGGCATCTATGGCCTGATGGGCTCGGGGCGCAGCGAGTTCCTCAACTGCATTTACGGCCTGACCACCCCGGATGCCGGCAGCGTCACCCTGCAAGGCAAGCCGATGCCCATCGGACTGCCCAAGGCGACCATCCGCGCGGGCATGTCCCTGGTTACCGAGGACCGCAAGGAAAGTGGCCTGGTGCTCAGCTCCAGCATCCTCTCGAACATCGCATTATCGGCGTACAAGCAGCTGTCGAGCTGGTCGCTGATCAATGCGCGCAAGGAAAACCAATTGGCCGAAGACATGGTCAAGCGCCTGCAAATCAAGACCACCTCCCTGGACCTGCCGGTGGCGTCCATGAGCGGCGGCAATCAACAGAAGGTGGTGCTTGCCAAATGCCTGTCGACCCAACCGGTGTGCCTGCTGTGCGATGAGCCGACCCGAGGCATCGATGAAGGCGCCAAGCAGGAGATCTATCACTTGCTGGACCAGTTCGTGCGCGCCGGTGGCGCGGCCATCGTGGTGTCGTCGGAAGCCCCGGAACTGCTGCACCTGAGTGACCGTATCGCCGTCTTCAAGGGTGGCCGGCTGGTGACTATCAGCAGCGACACCGCCCTTTCCCAGGAAGCCTTGTTGAGTCTTGCCTCATGAACGCCAAAACCATTGCCGCTCCGTTGACTACCCCCGCGCGCAGCCGCCTGCGTCTTTCCCTCGACCGCTTTGGCCTGCCGCTGGTGTTTATCCTGCTGTGTGTGGTCATGGCGTTTTCCAGCGAATACTTCATGACTTGGCGCAACTGGATGGACATCCTGCGCCAGACCTCGATCAACGGCATCCTCGCTGTAGGCATGACCTATGTGATCCTGACCAAGGGCATTGACCTCTCGGTAGGCTCGATCCTCGCCTTCGCCGGCCTGTGCAGCGCCCTGGTCGCGACCCAGGGCTACGGTTTGCTGGCCGCCGTCAGCGCCGGGATGTTTGCCGGCGCGATGCTGGGGGTGGTCAACGGTTTCATGGTGGCCAACCTGTCGATCCCGCCCTTCGTCGCGACCCTGGGCATGCTCAGCATTGCCCGGGGCATGACCTTCATCCTCAACGACGGCAGCCCGGTCACTGACTTGCCGGACGCCTACCTGGCCCTGGGCATCGGTAAGTTCGGGCCGATTGGCGTGCCGGTGATCATCTTTGCCGTGGTCGCGCTGATTTTCTGGATGGTGCTGCGCTACACCACTTACGGGCGCTATATCTACGCGGTAGGGGGCAACGAAAAGAGCGCACGCACCTCGGGGATTGGGGTGCGCAAGGTGACGTTCTCGGTGTACGTAGTCTCCGGGCTGCTGGCGGGCCTGGCGGGTGTCGTTCTGGCAGCACGCACCACCTCCGCCCTGCCCCAGGCCGGCATGTCTTATGAGCTGGATGCGATTGCCGCCGTGGTGATCGGCGGCACCAGCCTGTCCGGCGGCGTCGGCACCATCGTCGGCACGCTGTTCGGCGCCCTGCTGATCGGGGTGATCAACAACGGCCTGAACCTGCTCGGTGTGTCCTCCTATTACCAGCAAGTCGCCAAGGGCCTGATCATCGTGCTCGCGGTGTTGATTGACGTGTGGCGCAAGAAAAAACGCTAGTCGCTTTTCCTCTGAAACGAACTGAACGACCACAACAATAAACGGAGTTCTCATCATGAAATTCGCTACATCATTTGCCGCCGTTGCGGCCCTCACCCTGCTCGCCAGCAGCATCACCCTGGCCGCCGAAGGCAAGCCCTACAAGATCGGCGCCGCCGTCTACGGCCTCAAGGGCCAGTTCATGCAGAACTGGGTGCGCGAACTCAAAGAGCACCCGGCGGTCAAGGACGGCAGCGTGCAAATCACCGTATTCGATGGCAACTACGATGCGCTGACCCAGAACAACCAGATCGAAACCATGATCACTCAGCGCTTCGATGCGATCCTGTTTGTCCCCATCGATACCAAGGCCGGCATCGGTACCGTGACCCGGGCAATGGCCGAAGACATCCCGGTGATTGCCTCCAATGCCAAGCTGGCAGACCCCAAGATTCCTTACGTGGGCAACGATGACGTCGAGGGTGGCCGGCTCCAGGCCCAGGCCATGGTCGAGCAACTCAAAGGCAAGGGCAATGTGGCGATCATCCAGGGGCCGATTGGCCAGTCGGCCCAGATCGACCGGGAACGGGGCGAGATGGAGGTACTAAACAAGCACCCGCAGATCAAGATTATCGAGATGAAGACCGCCAACTGGTCCCGGGCCGAAGCCCTGGCCTTGACCGAAGACTGGCTCAATGCCCATCCCAATGGCGGCATCTCCGGGATCATCGCGCAAAACGACGACATGGCCCTCGGCGCCCTGCAAGCGGTGAAGTCCCGCGGACTGACGCCCACCGAAGTACCGGTGACGTCCATCGACGGCATGCCGGATGCCATCCAGGCTGCGAAAAGAAACGAAATCACCACCTTCCTGCAAGACGCCCAGGCGCAATCCCAAGGCGCCCTGGACGTAGCCCTGCGCGCCCTGGCCGGCAAGGACTACAAGCCGCGCTCCGTGATTTGGGAGCGCTATGCCAAGGACGTGCAATGGGGCGACGGCACCGCCAAGAGCTACATCCTGCCGTGGGTGCCCGTGACCACTGCGAATGCGGATGCGCTGTACCAGCAGGTCAGTGGCACTAAATAAATATTGAGTTGAAATACAGCCCAGTGTAGGAGCTGGCTTGCCTGCGATGCGAGCACCTCGGTGTATCAGGGTTACCCAGTCGATGCTATCGCAGGCAAGCCAGCTCCCACATTTGATCTCCACTGTTTTTGAGAATGGAGTTAAACCAATGTCTGGATTCTGGAACCAAGCCTTCGACCTCAGTGGCCGCTGCGCCGTGATCACCGGCGGGGCCGCGGGGATTGGCCTGGCGTGTGCCAGCCTGCTGGTGGAGCGCGGTGCGCGCGTGGCCTTGCTCGACCGTGATCCGGCCGTGGCCGAAGTCGCCGCCAGCCTCGGCGCCGGGCATCTGGGTATCGTCGTCGACCTGCGCCAGCTGGACCAGGTGCAGAGCAGCATCGACTCCGTGTTCGCGCACTTCAAGCGCCTGGACTACCTGGTCAACAGCGCCGGCGTGGTGATGTTGGACAAGGCCATCGACGTCAGCGAAAACGCCTGGGACATCACCCTGGACATCAACCTCAAGGCCAGCTTCTTCGTATCCCAGGCCTGTGCCAAATACATGCTGGCCCAAGGCAGCGGGCGCATCGTCAACCTGGCCTCCCAGGCAGCGGTGATCGGCCTGGACCGGCACGTGGCGTATTGCGCGAGCAAGGCGGCGATTGTCGGCATGACCAAGGTCCTGGCCATGGAATGGGCACCGCACATCAATGTAAATGCCATCTCCCCGACCATCGTCGAAACCGCCCTGGGCAAGAAAGCCTGGGCGGGCGAGGTGGGCGAACGGGCCAAATTGCAGATCCCGGCGGGCCGTTTTGCCCAGCCGGATGAAATCGCCGGGCTGGCGTTGTACCTGCTCAGTGACGCGGCCCAGATGATCACCGGCGCCAATATGGTGATCGACGGCGGCTACAGCATTCAGTAACCCATCTATTCGTCGCGAGGTTTGTCATGTCCACCGCCACCGAACGTACCGCCGAACAACTCAACCCGGTAATCCCCAAGACCATGCAGGCCGTGGTGTGCCACGGCCCGGAAGACTATCGCCTGGAAACCGTCGACGTCCCGACACCCGGCCCCGACGAAATCCTGACCAAGGTCGAGCTGTGCGGCATCTGCATGGGCGATATCAAGACCTATCGCGGCGCACCATCGTTCTGGGGCGACGCCGAGCAGCCGCGCTACGTCAAGCCGCCGATGATTCCCGGGCATGAGTTTGTGTGCCGCGTGGTCGCCCTGGGCCCTGGCGCCGAGAAGCGTGGGGTGAAGGTTGGCGACCGGGTGATTTCCGAGCAGATCGTGCCCTGCTGGGGTTGTCGCTTCTGCAACCACGGCCAGTACTGGATGTGCCAGAAACACGACCTCTACGGTTTCCAGAACAACGTCCAGGGCGCCATGGCCCAGTACATGATCTTCACCAAGGAAGGCATCATCCACCAGGTGCCGGATTCCATCGCGCCAGACGAGGCGATCCTGATCGAACCCCTGGCCTGCTCGCTGCACGCGGCGGAACGGGCCAATGTGGATTTCGACGATGTCGTAGTGGTAGCCGGCGCCGGCACCCTGGGCCTGGGCATCATCGGCGCGGTGCGCATGCGTAACCCCAAACGCCTGATCGTGCTCGACATGAAACCCGAACGCGCCGAACTGGCCCTGCGCATGGGCGCCGACGAGGTCTGGAACCCGGCCGAGGTGGATGTACTGGCAAAAATCCGCGAAATCACCGACGGTTATGGCTGCGATATCTATATCGAAGCCACCGGGCACCACAAGGCGGTGAACCAGGGCCTGGCGATGCTGCGCAAGCTGGGGCGCTTCGTCGAATTCAGCGTATTCAACGACGAGGCCACGGTAGATTGGTCGATCATTGGCGACCGCAAGGAACTGGATGTGCTGGGTTCGCACCTGGGCCCCTACATGTACCCACGGGCCATCGACTTTATCGGCAAGCGCAAGATCGACATGCGCGACGTGGTGACCCACAAGTTTGCATTGGCGGATTTCAAGGAAGCATTTGCGGTAATGGAACGTGGGGACAAATCCTTGAAGGTCGTGCTCGAACCCTAAAACACCCCAACCGCTTTTTACTGTAGGAGCGAGCTTGCTCGCGAAAAACCTGAGGGCGACGCACTCATCCAGGCAGCCCGCGTTAGCGTTAACGTTTTTCGCGAGCAAGCTCGCTCCTACAGTCAGTTGCTCACAACAAGAACAGGAACCCGCGTTATGAATCGAGTCATCAACGATCCGGACCAAGTGGTCGAGGACATGCTGCGCGGCATTCTGGTCGCCCATCCCGAACTGCGCCAGAGCGACACCAATCCCCGCGTGATCAGCAAGGCCAAGCCCTCCAGCCAGGGCTGCGTCGGCATCGTCACCGGTGGCGGCTCGGGCCATGAGCCGGCGTTTCTCGGCTATGTCGGCCCAGGCCTGGTGGACGCCGTGGCCGTCGGCGAAATCTTCTCTTCGCCCACCGCCAAGAGCTTTTTCGATGCCTTCCGCGCCGCCGACCATGGGGCTGGCGTGGCTTGCCTGTACGGCAACTATGCCGGCGACAATATGAACGTGAAGCTGGCAATGAAAATGGCCGCCAGCAAGGACATGCAGATCCGCACCGTGGTCGCCAACGATGACGTGGCCTCGGCCCCCAAGGCCGATATCGCCAAGCGTCGCGGGGTGGCCGGGGAGATTTTCATGTGGAAGATCGGCGGTGCCGCCGCCGCGCAGCACTACGACCTGGATGGAGTGATTCGCGTCGCGCAGAAGGCCGTCGATCACTGTCGCTCCATCGGTATCGGCCTGACCCCCTGCACCATTGCGGCAGTGGGCAAGCCGAACTTCCAGATCCCCGACGGCCAGATGGAATTGGGTATCGGCCACCACGGCGAACCCGGGATCGAAGTGATTCCGATCGAATCCGCCGCCGCCATGGCCGCGCGCATGCTGGCACCGATCCTCGCCGACCGTGACTTCAGCCAGGATGACAGCGTGGTGGTGCTGGTCTCGGGCCTGGGCGCGACGCCAGTAATGGAGCTGTACATCTTCTACGCCGAAGTCGAAAGCCAGCTCAAGGCCAAGGGCCTGAAGATCCATCGCTGCTACGTCGGCAACTACTTCACCTCCCTGGAAATGATGGGCGTGACCCTGACCCTGCTAGGCCTGGATGCCGAGCTGAAAACCCTGATCGACCAACCTTGCCGCTCCATCGGCATGACCCAGGCGGAATAAACCATGAGCCAGCATTTTTCTACCCACGATGGCAGTGCAATTGTCGCCGACCTGGTCAGCGTGATCGTCGCCAACCGTGAGTACCTCAGCGAAGTCGACGGTGCGATTGGCGATGGCGACCACGGCATCAATATGGCCAAGGGCTTCGCCCATTGCGGCCGCACCATCGAAGGCCGGCAGTTGACCCTGGCCGAGGCCCTGGATGAACTGACCTTGAGCCTGATGGAAGGCATCGGTGGCTCCATGGGACCGCTATATGGCAGCCTGTTTATCGGCATGGCCGACGAGGTGCGCGGCTGCGAAGACATCAATGGCGCCACCTTCGCCCATTTGCTGCGCGGCGGCCTGACTTCGTTGCAGGACATCACCGAAGCCGGTGTGGGCGACAAGTGCTTGATGGACACCCTGATTCCGGCGGTGGAGGCGTTTGAGCGGGCGCAGGCAGCGGGCGCGTCCTTCGGTGATGCCCTGGACGCGATGAAAACTGCAGCCTCCCAGGGCCGCGACTCGACCAAGGACCTGGTGGCCAAGATCGGCCGGGCCAGCCGCCTGGGCGAACGCTCGCTGGGGGTACTGGATGCCGGGGCGGTGTCCTGCTGCCTGATCCTCACGCAACTGGCAGACTCGATCCAACCCCGCCTGACCCTGTAGGAGCCGACGCCTACAAAGTGGGGTTATGTTTGACGTGCTGGATATACCGCGCCACCGCCGGGGCCTTTTCAAAGCGCCGGTAAATCAGCGACAGCCACGACGAGGCATCGCTGCCCTGGATGTTGCGGTATTGCACACCCGGCAGGCTGACATGCCCCACCACCGACTCCGGCACCACCGCCACGCCCTGCCCCAGCGACACCAGGGCAATCACCGCCACCAGGCCTCCCGGCTGCGGCCCCAGGCGCGGGGCATACCCGCCTTGCGCGGCCACCTGCAAGGTGCCGCTGATTTGCTCGGGCAGGATGAAGGTCTCGTTCTGCAAATGCTCGCAGGTGATCGCCTTCAAACCCAGCAGCCACGACCCCTGGGGCAACGCCAGGACAAAACCTTCGCTGCCCAGGCGTAGCGCCTCCACACCGTCGGGCAAGGTCATCGGTGAGCGAATATAGCCAATGTCGTAGCGCCCCTCGGCCACCAGCCCCGGCAACAGGGCCATTGGGCTTTCCCGTACGCTGAGGCTGACATCGGCAAACTCTGCGCAAAATGCCTGGACCTGCCGTTGCAACACTCCCGAATACACCGCCGACGCGACATAACCCAACTCGATATGGCCGATCTCGCCACGCCCGGCGCGCTGTGCATTGCGCTGGGCAAACTCGAACTGGCGCACGGTGGCCTCGGCTTCGGCCAACAGCGCAGTGCCCGCCTCCGTCAGGCTGACGTCGCGCTGGCGGCGGATAAACAGGCGAGTGCCCAAGGCACGCTCCATATCCTGGATCTGCCGGCTCAAGGTGGGCGGGGCAATGTCCAACTGCTCGGCGGCACGCGTGAAGTTGCGGTGCCGGGCAACGGCCAGGAAGTAGCGGAAATGGCGTATTTCCATTGCAGGATTAGCTCAAAGGTAATGATGTGCTTCGCTTCGGCTAACAGAACCACTGGGCGCCGACGATAAGCTGACAGGATGCCCACAGTAGAGAGTCCTCATCATGTTCGTCAATTGCACCTTGCCTGTTGCCTTTCAGGTAATCATGCCATGAGCCAGGTCAGCCCACGCCTTACCCTGTTGACCGCCTCTGGGGTCTGTTCGCTGATTGTCCTCGACACCAATATCGTCGCCGTGACCCTGCCGACTATCGCCCGCGACCTGGGGGCCAATTTCGCCGATATCGAATGGGTGGTCAGCGCCTATATGCTGGCGTTCGCCGCCCTGCTGTTGCCGGCCGGGAGCATTGCCGACCGCTTCGGCCGCAAGAAAACCCTGCTCTGGGGCCTGGCTATTTTTATCCTCGCCTCCCTGGGCTGTGGCGCCGCCCCCAACGTGCTGCTGCTGGATATTGCCCGCGCCGTCAAAGGTGTCGGTGCGGCATTACTGCTGACCTCAGCCCTGGCGTCCATCGGCCACGCCTTTCACGATGAACTGGAACGGGCCAAGGCCTGGGCCTTCTGGGGCGCCTGCATGGGCGTGGCGATGACCGCCGCCCCGACCCTCGGCGGCCTGATTACCCACTACATGGGCTGGCGCTGGATTTTCTACCTCAACCTGCCGGTGGGCCTGGCGTTGTTGGCGCTGGTCCTGCACGCCATACCGGAATCGCGCGACAGCCAATCGGCGCGCCTCGACCCCTGGGGCAGCCTGACCTTCAGCGCCAGCCTGTTGTGCCTGATCTGGGGGCTGATCGAAGCCAACCGGATCGGCTGGGACAACCCGCTGACCTATGCGCGGTTGCTCGGCGGCGCATTCCTGCTGGGTCTGTTTGTGTGGGTCGAGCGTTTGCAACGCCGGCCGATGGTGGACCTGCAGCTGTTCCAGTACCCACGGTTTATCGGCGCGCTGCTCGGGATGTTTGCCTATGCCGGTTGTGCCCAGGTGATGATGACGTTGCTGCCGTTCTACCTGCAAAACGGCCTGGGATTTTCTGCGATTGCCTCGGGTCTGGGCATGCTGCCGTTTGCCCTGACCATGCTGATCTGCCCGCGGATCGGCGCACGCCTGGCCAGCCGCTTCGCCCCGGCCACCCTGATGGCGAGCGGGCTAGCCCTGGTGGGCAGCGGCAACCTGCTCAGCGCCTGGGCCGTGAGTGTCGGCGGTTATCTACCGTTCGCCCTGGCGATTGCAGTGACCGGCGCCGGTGCCGGCCTGCTCAATGGCGATACCCAGAAAAACATCATGGCGTGTGTGCCGCGGGACCGTGCTGGCATGGCCTCGGGCATGAGCACGACCATGCGCTTCAGCGCGATCATGTTGGCAATCGGGGTATACGGGGCGCTGCTGGCCAGTCATAGCGAGCATCTGCTGCACGCCAGTCTCGGTGCGCAATGGCAGGCGCAAGTACCGGGAATTGCCTCGCGGGTGGTGGCCGGGGACATGCCAGCGGCCATGGCGCTGCTGCCGGAATCGGCGCAGGGGCTGGTGCAACCCTTGGCATGGCAGGCGTTTGTCGGTGGGTTTGGCAGGGTGTTGTGGGTGGCGGGGCTGTTGAGCCTGCTGGGGGCGCTGGTGGTGGGCCTGCTGCTGAGGCATCCGATTCCCACACCCTGTAGGAGCGAGCTTGCTCGCGAAGGTCGTCAAGGATAACGCGGGTCTGCTGGATGACCGCGCTGGTCTTGAGTTTTTCGCGAGCAAGCTCGCGCCTACAGTGGGCCGTGTTACCAGAAGCGCTGCTGGGTCAGGCGGCTCCACCAGGCCAGCAGCACTCGGTCCACCGAGCCGCTGGCTGCCAGGCCCACCCGCTCCTGCAGGCTTTTACGCTCGGCATAGTGCAGATGGAACAGCTCGGCGGTCTTGGCCTTGGTGGCCAGGTATTCGTCACTGGTCTGCAGGGCGTCCACCAGTTGCTTGTCCAGCGCCGCGACACCCAGCCAGACTTCGCCGGTGGCCACTTCATCAATCGCCAGTTGCGGGCGATAGCGCGACACGAAGTTCTTGAACAGTTGATGGGTAATGTCCAGGTCTTCCTGGAACTTCTCCCGCCCCTTCTCGGTGTTTTCGCCAAACACGGTCAGGGTGCGCTTGTATTCGCCAGCGGTCAGCACTTCAAAGTCGATGTCGTGCTTCTTCAGCAGGCGGTTGACGTTGGGGAGCTGGGCTACCACACCAATGGAGCCGAGGATGGCAAACGGAGCACTGATGATCTTCTCGCCGATACACGCCATCATGTAGCCGCCGCTGGCTGCAACCTTGTCGATGCACACCGTCAGCGGCACGCCCGCCTCGCGGATCCGCGCCAATTGCGACGACGCCAGGCCATAGCTGTGGACCATGCCACCGCCGCTTTCCAGACGCAGCACCACTTCGTCCTTGGGCGTGGCCAGGCTCAGCAGCGCGGTGATTTCATGACGCAGGCTCTCGGTGGCCGAGGCCTTGATGTCGCCGTCAAAATCCAGGACAAACACCCGTGGCTTGGCCTCAGGGGTTTTCTTCTGTTTTTTCTCGGACTTGCCCTGGGATTTGCGCAGGGCCTTGAGCTGATCCTTGTCGAGCAGGGTCTGCTCCAGGCGCTCGCGCAGGCCCTTGTAGAAGTCATTGAGCTTGCTGACCTGCAACTGCCCGGCATTCTTGCGCCGGCCCTTGCTGCGCAACGCCGCAAAACTGATCAGTACCACCAGAATGGCGACCACCAACGTAACGGTTTTTGCCAGAAAACTTGCATACTCAGCCAGAAACTCCATGGGACTCCTTACAGATACGGTGCGCCAAGCGCGGATCGCCCCAGCATACCGACGGGACCGCCGGGGAGCCAGAGCTGAAACCCCTTGAGACGGGCCTCTAACGAGCTTTTAAAACAAGCGTATGTTTTTTCATTGACAGCTTCCCGGCATCCTCATAACCTCGCCAGACTTTCAACGTACCGGGTGAACGGACGTGGGCAGCATCTATTTGATTCGACATGGCCAGGCCTCCTTCGGTGCAGACGACTATGACGTGCTGTCGCCCGTTGGTGTGCAGCAGGCGCAGATCCTCGGCAGCCACCTGGCTGACCTTGGCCTGACGTTCGACCGCTGCGTGTCGGGCGACCTGCGCCGCCAGCAGCACACCGCCAACGCCGCCTTCGAGTCCATCGGCGCCCAAGGCTTGCCGGTGCCGCCCCTGGAAATCGACAGCGCCTTCAACGAATTCGATGCCGACGCAATCATCCGCGCCCTGCTCCCGGACTTGCTCGACAGCGAGCCCGAAGCCCTGGAGATCCTGCGCAACGCCCCCCAGAACCGTAGCGAGTTCCAGCGCATTTTCGCCCTGATCATCGAGCGCTGGCTGAGCGGGACTTACGACACGCCCGGCCTGGAAAGCTGGCTGGGGTTTGTCGAGCGCGTCCGCGGTGGCTTGCAACGCCTGCTTGAGACTGCCAACAACACCCACAAGATCGCCGTATTTACTTCGGGCGGGACCATCACCGCCCTGCTCCACCTGATTACCCGCATACCTGCCGCCCAGGCTTTCGAGCTGAACTGGCAGATTGTCAACACTTCGCTCAACCACTTGAAGTTCCGTGGTCGCGAAGTGGCACTGGCTTCCTTCAACAGCCATACCCACTTGCAGCTGTTGAAGGCGCCGCAGCTCATCACCTTCCGATGAATTGCGGCCAACCGTGACCCCAAGGTCACTGGCACCACCCATAAAAGGATCGAACCATGACTGACGTAGCTAAAGCCGTAGAAGCAATGAAAGCCAAATTCAACCCAAGCGCCGCCGACGGCCTGGACCTGGTGTTCGGTTTCCGTATCGACGACACCAAGAACTTCTCGCTGATCGTCAAGAACAATACTTGCGAACTGCAAGAAGGCGAGAACCCAGACGCCCAAGTGACCTTGGTCATGGACGGTGAAACCATGCAAGGCATCGTCGACGGCTCCACCGACGGCATGCAGGCCTTCATGGGCGGCAAGCTGCGCACCGAAGGCGACATGATGCTGGCGATGAAGCTGAGCGAGCTGTTCCCGGCCTGATCCAGGGCAACCCTGGATTGACCAATCCCGCCTGCCCAGGCGGGATTTTTGTTTGCGCCTGTCGCGCTCATTCATTTGCAGAATGAAGTCCAGAGGAATCTTCGTTTGCGCCCACGGGCAACGCCCAACAAAATCTGGCTTACGGCCCATACCACCGTTATCGCAGCCAGGAATTTTTCTATGTCTACCCCGCGCCATATCAGCCCCGACGACATCCGCAAAGACTTCTCCAGGGCCATGTCCGACATGTACCGCGAGGAAGTGCCGCTGTATGGCGCGTTGCTGGAGTTGGTGGCCGAAACCAATGCCCGGGTGCTGGCGAACGATACCGACCTGGCGCAGCAACTGCAGCGCACCGGTGAAATCCAGCGCCTGGACAGGGAGCGCCACGGCGCCATCCGCCTGGGCACCGCCCTTGAACTGGCAACCATCAGCCGCTTGTTTGCGGTGATGGGCATGCAGCCGGTGGGCTACTACGACCTCACCCCAGCTGGCGTGCCGGTGCATTCCACAGCCTTTCGCGCAGTGCATGAAAGCGCCTTGCAAACCAGCCCGTTCCGGGTCTTCACTTCGTTGCTGCGCCTGGAGCTGATCGAAAACCTTGAACTGCGGGCCTTTGCCGAAGCCGCCCTGGCCAAGCGCTCGATCTTCACCCCGCAGGCCCTGGCCCTGATCGAACAGGCCGAAGCCGACGGCGGCCTCAATGCCAGTGATGCCCAGGCCTTTATCCAGCAGGCCCTGGAAACCTTTCGCTGGCACCACACCGCCACGGTCAGCGCCGCCCAATACCAACAACTCAGCGACCAGCACCGGTTGATTGCCGACGTGGTGGCCTTCAAGGGTCCGCACATCAATCACCTGACCCCGCGCACCCTGGACATCGACCGCGTACAAGCCGACATGCCCGGCAAAGGCATCACCCCCAAGGCCGTGATCGAAGGCCCACCCCGCCGCCAATGCCCGATCCTGCTGCGCCAGACCAGCTTCAAGGCCCTCGACGAAGCCATTGCCTTTACCGATGCCAAAGGCAGTCACAGCGCAAGGTTTGGCGAGATCGAACAGCGTGGCGTGGCCCTGACGCCCAAAGGCCGGGCGCTCTACGACCAGTTACTCAACGCCGCCAGGGACGAACTGGGCGCCTTTCCCAATGAAACCAACGCCCAACGCTACAGCGAACTGATGGAACAGCACTTCCAGGCTTTTGCGGATAATTACCGGGACATGCGCGAACAAGGGTTGGCGTTCTTTCGCTACTTTGTGACCGACAAGGGCCGCGTAGCCGATAAGAGTCCGCGACCCAATCTGGACGCACTGCTTGAGGCCGGTCACGTGGCGATTGAACCCTTGGTATACGAGGATTTTCTGCCGGTCAGCGCGGCGGGGATTTTCCAGTCGAACCTGGGCGATACGGCGCAGAGTCACTACGCGGCCAACGCCAACCAGGCTGAATTTGAACAGGCCCTGGGCCGCCGGACCATTGATGAGTTGCAGCTGTATGCAGACACCCAGCAGCGCTCGATCGACGCCTGCCTGCAGGCGCTGCGCACCTAGAAAATAGAGTTCGCCCGACACCACAACGCATTCCATGCGCAGTCAACGTGCCCCAGGGTCGGGCGAACGGTTGGGATAATAGGCAGTGGCGGGACGGCTGTCCTTTGGTCAATTCTGAACAAATATGGACGCCTGCCAGCGCTGGCTAATGCCCCTTGGTCTGCTCCAGTTGTTCGACGATTTTATCTTTGATCAACAGGCGTTTCTTCTTCAGGTTCTCCACATCATCGTCATTGGCACTTGCGGATTCAGCTTCCAATACCTCCTTGTCGGCGACGTCATATTGGGTAAGCAATACATCCAACCGATGGTGGCTTGCCCGACGCTGCTGGACATCCTCCTTGCTCAACCCCAAATCCTGATAAAGATCATGTTTCACTGGCATGAAGTACCTCCGCAAGTTAATCAATGACTGGTACACCTTGAAACTAGCCCATCCATGGGTCTCTTGTCATGCCCAAGGTCAATACCCCGGGCCGACATAGAAGACAACTAGCGCTGCGCAGGAATCCGGAGCTCACCACCACGGCATTGCGTCTTGATGCTCTGCGGGCAACCGGCCAAGCGCAGTTCCTTATTCAAGCAGACCCGCACCTCCGACAACACCTTGCCCTTGCAGATCACGGCCATGCCGTGGCGCCCCATGCTGGGGTTACTCTCGCGAAACAAGGCTTCAATGTCCCTGGCGGCGAGTGGGCCGGGCACATTGAAGGGCTGGAACGCCTGCGGAATCTGCACCACGCCCAATGCAGCATCGGTCTTGTCCAAATAGTCGGACGCCTCCAGACCACTGCATGTGCCGTGCTTGGCCCATTCATGCTTGAGCAGTTTTTCGGTGACGAACAATGACATGCCCTTGGCCATTTCTTCGGCCGACAACCGTGACTGCGGCAGGCAAGAGGCTGGCCACCCGCCCCGTGCATATTGTGGCCACAGGCCATGCAGCACAAAGCCGTAACCCTTGCCGATGCACTGCTGGTCCTGCGGATGGGTCAGGCAAAAAGTCGGCGACCAGGACAATGCCAACACATAAAAATCAAAGTCGCCGGCTTGCCCCTGGTTACGCGAGGCGGCGCCTGCCTGCGTAGCCAACACCAGGCACAGGGCGATCCAGGCGGCTTTCCATTTCATCGAGCTAATCCTTCTTTAAAGTGAACGGCCAGTGTTCTGAACCTGCGCCCCAACGGGTAGTCAGGCAACGCGCCGCCGCGCAGCAGAAAGCGCAACAGCTCCAGGCATCAAGGCTTGCGCTGCAACACCCGATCCATGATCCGGTCGGTCTTCAGGGCCTCGATCGCCAGGGCCGGGTGCACGCTCTCGCCGCGGATATGCGCGTTCATGCCCAACACGTGGTGCCACTGGATATGAGGGTGATGGGCAATGTGCAGGGTCTCGCTGACCTCGGCTTCCAGTTGCAACGGCTGCTCGTCGAACACTGAAAAAGTGATACGCCCCTGGCTGCCAATCAACTGGACCCGATCCTCGCGACGGTCGGCGACAAAGTTCCAGCAGCCCATCCCCAGCGCGCCCGAACTGAAGCTCCAGCAGGCGGTAACGGCATCTTCCGCCGCATAGCGCCCGGCCTGATGTGCGGTGTAACCCGTGACCTCGACGATATCTCCCGCCAGGTACTGGAACAGGTCGAAGCCATGGCTGGCCAGGTCGGCAAAATAGCCACCCCCGGCAATCGTCGGGTCGGTACGCCAGTTGCTGGTTTGGGTATCGGTCGGCGACGGCGGCTTGCACAACGTCCAACTGAGGTGCCGCAACTCGCCGATGCGCCCCTCTTGCAGCCAGGCGCGCACCTGCTGGAAGCGCGGCAGGGAGCGGCGGTAATAGGACACAAACAGATGCAGCCCGGCGCGTTCGAAGGTGCGCTGCATCAATGCGCTCTGTTCAGCATTCAGCGACATCGGTTTCTCGACGCAGCAATGCTTGCCCGCCGCAGCCGCCAGCAGGCTGTATTCCAGATGGCTGTCAGGTGGCGTAGCGATGTACACCGCATCCACTTCGGGGTCATTGACCAGTGCCTGGGCATCCGTGTAGGTCCGGGCAATCCCGTGGCGTGCCGCATAATCGCGCACCACTTCCTCGCGCCGCCCCATCACGGCCACCAGGGCCGAGCCTGGCGCTTTGTAGAAGGCGGGTCCACTCTTGATTTCAGTAACACTGCCACAACCGATCATGCCCCAGCGGATGGTGCTCATCTGACTTTCCTTCATCAGTATTCTTTCAGTCGGGCAGTATCGGTGTTTTCCTGTGCGGCCTCCAGCCTCCCCCCATAAAGACCCAGCATGACAATTGCATTACACTTTTATGACAAGCATCTAGCTGCGGGGCACAGACGATGAAAATACGCGCAACGGTGATTTGCGAGCACGAGGGGCACATTCTGTTCGTGCGCAAGGCCAGGTCGAAATGGGCATTACCCGGTGGCAAGGTCGAGCGCGATGAGCGCCCGGTCGGCGCGGCCGAGCGTGAACTGCAAGAGGAAACCGGGCTGAACGTGGATGGTTTGCTGTATCTGCAAGAATTAAAGGCCAGTGACACACTGCATCACGTGTTTGAAGCCTCGGTGGTGAACATCGACCAGGCCAGGCCCTGCAATGAAATCATCGATTGCCAGTGGCATGCCTACAGTGCCTTGGAGCAACTGGACGCAACCGATACCACCAAACAGATTGTCCGCTCGTTTCTGCGCAGGCTCTGATACCTAGCCGAATGCCGCAAACCCACGGCGCCCGGCCGCAAGCTCGGTGCGCAGTTCGCCGATCAGGTTGGAGATGGCACGGATGCTGTCCAGGCCCTGGGGCGACACGCCGGTCAACAGCAGGTCCACACGACCGGACTCGGGCTCGAAGACACGGATCGTCAAAAAACCCTGGGGGTTGACGCTACAGTCGCACGACAGCGGGACGAAACCGGACGCCATGATGCGGCTCAACTCAACGATCGGAATCATCCTGGACACCCTTGCTCGCACATGACGCGATAGACGTGATTCATACAGGGTAGGTCAGGTTGTGCAGCGCGTGTGAGTAATCCTACGAAAGTGTTAGCTACCCCACACTTTTCCCCGACGGCGCTGGTGCATTGGCGCCAGAAAAACCACGAGCATTCAGGTATGAAGGTCAAATCCCGGGCAAAAAAAATCCCAAGTAGCTGATGGACACTTGGGATTTAAAAATGCATAAACCGTGGGAGGTGAACGCCCGGGCATAATAACCAGCGAGACAACTTGTAACAAGTTGATTAATAGCCTTTCGTCGGATTAAAACAGCTCTAAGTCATTCAATAACCACACATTTTTTATGGAGCATGACTTCCTCAGTGCTACTTTTTGGTGCAACTTGCAAACTTGCCAGGTTAAAACCTTAATAACTATCAGGTTAATGAACATCCATGAACGCAGTTGACGTTTGTGTAGGCGCCGGCTTGCCGGCGAAGCACCTGAGAGCAACGCGGGGGACCAGACACCCCGCGTTATCGTTGACGTTTTTCGCGGGCATGCCCGCTCCTACAAGTGTCTATTTGCGCGCCAACTTGTAACGCACGCACTCTTCATAAAAGCTTGCGCGAACGGCCGTAGGCTTGAGTCGCGAAGGGCTGTCATAGGTCTGCTCGGTGATGCCCATGGCCATCATGCGCATCCAGGACTTGTCGAACTTGTACCGCTGGATCTTCTGCCGCGCCGCATACAATGAAACGCCGGCCAACTTCAGTTCCTGGGCCCTGGCCGCCGTCCCCGCCCCCCAACTGCACATGTACCGATCCCCTTCGCGCAGCGCCTTGCCCTGGGCCACCGTCGTCCCGCTCGCCAGGGCCAAGGCAATCAGCGTGATTTTTACGTTGCGCATTGGCATCCCACCTAACCACCTGAAAATAAAAGTGATTTTGGCGAAACATTGGCGACGTGGGGGCCAGCAAAATGCCTTCTCGATACATTTGAGCAAAACCCTTGCCCGCTGCAATAAAAAAGGTCAGCTCGATAATGAACTGACCTTTTGAGACGGCATTGCTACGCAGGGCGTTTTTTCAACTTACCACTGATACGTCGCACTGGCCTGCACCGTACGCTGCGAGCCATACCAGCACCACGAGTACGAATAGCAGGACGCGACGTACTCTTTATCCGCCAGGTTGGTGGCGTTCAGCGCCAGGCGCAGGTTGTCGCCCAGGGTATTGATGTGCGGGATGTCGTAGTGCACCGCCGCATCAAACAAGGTGTAGCCCGGGACCTTCAAGGTATTGGCAGTATCGCCCCAGGACGAGCCGACGTAACGTGCGCCCGCACCTACGCCAAACCCTTTGAGGTTGCCGTCGTGCAAGGTGTAGTCGGCCCATACCGAGGCCGTGTGGCGCGGTACAGCATAGGTGGTGGTGCCCTGGGTCGGTACGGCCGGGCCTACGCCAATGTCGGTGATCGGCGCGTAGCGCACGGTGCTGTTGGATTTGCTGATGCGGTTATCGAGGTAGGCATAGGCCGCCGTGATATCCAGATTGTCGTTAAGGCTGGCCTTGCCTTCCAGTTCGAAGCCACGGGAGCGCACTTCACCGTCCTGTACCTGGCAACGACCACTGCCACACAGATGAGTGGGGTCCGGATCCATGGTCGGTACGTTGTTCTGGCGCAGGTCGAAGATAGCGGCGGTGATAAAGCTGTTGCTGCCTGGCGGCTGGTACTTGATGCCGATTTCGTACTGCTTGCCTTCGGTCGGCTTGAACACCGAACCGCCGTAGCCGGTACCGGTTTGCGGGGAGAAGGATTCGGAATAGCTGGCGTAGGGCGCCAGGCCGTTATCGAAGAGGTAGACCACACCCAGGCGGCCAGTAAAGGCTTTGCTGTCCAGGGAGGATTTGGACTTGGCGCCAGTCTTGAGGGTCAGCGTGGTGTTGTCGGTACTGGCCCAGTCATAACGGCCGCCCATCAACAGTACCCACTTGTCCCATTTCATTTGCTCTTGCAGATACACCCCGGTCTGCTCGCTGCGAGACGTGGCGTCAGTGGTGAATGCCGGCGTCTGCACTGGCACGCCGTATACCGGGTCGAAGATATCCAGGTCCGATCCCTTACCATAACCGGCCTTGGTATCGACGCTGGTGTTCTGGTAATCAAGCCCCATCAACAGCGTGTGCTGCACCGGGCCGGTGTCGAACTTGCCTTGCAACTGGTTATCCAGGTTGTAGGCGTCCATATCGACATCGGTGGCGATGGTCGAGCGGCTCATGGTGCGGTAATCTGCCTGCAGATTATTGCTGTAGATACTGCGATAGATCCCTTCGCTGCGCATATAGCGGGCGTTCTGGCGCACGGTCCAGACATCGTTGAAATGATGCTCGAAGGCATAGCCGATGGAGTAATGCTCGCGATCACTCTTCTCGAAGTTTTTCTCGCCGTCATAGAAATCCACATCAATCTTGCGCCCGAGCGGGCTGTGCAGCACCGACCCCCAGGCCGGGACCGAACCGTAGGACGCACCCTTGGGGTCCTTCTGGAAATGCCCGAGCAAGGTCAGCGAGGTGGCCTCATTCGGACGCCAGGTAAAGGCCGACGACAGGGACTGACGACGGGTCTCGGTGTGTTCGACCTGGCCGTCGGCATCATCGAACAACCCGGCGACGCGATACGAATAAACCCCTTGCTCGTCCAGCGGGCCGCTGAGGTCGAAGGTGGTGCGCTTCTTGTTGAAGGTGCCGTACTCGACGCCCACTTCATGGAACGGCGTATCCAGCGGGCGCTTGGTGACCATGTTGATCACACCGCTGGGGCTGCCCTGGCCGTACAACACCGACGCCGGGCCGCGCAGGACCTCCACGCGCTCCAGGTCAAAGGCATCCTTTTGCGGCGAGGCATCGCGGCTTGACGCCACGCGCAAACCATCCAGGTACGTCACCGGCGAGAAGCCACGGATGGTCAACTGGTCCAGGCGCGAGGCAGTGGCGCCACGGGTTTCCGGGACGACCGCGGCGCTGTAGCGCAGGATCTGGTTGAGGCTCTCGGCATTCTGCGCACGCATCTGGTCCTTGGTGACCACCGAGATCGATTGCGGGGTCTCGATCAACGCGGTGTCGGTCTTGGTGCCGGACAGGCTGCGCGTGGCGACATAGCCGGATACCGGGCCGATCGGGCTTTCGCTTTGATAGGCACCGCTGATGGTCGTGGCCTGTAACTCCACAGAACCGTCCGCCTGGGGGATGGGCTCGATGCGGTAGCGCTTGGCAGACAATGCCTGGGCACGTAGACCGCTACCCGCCAGCAATTGGGCCAGTGCTGCGTCGCTGCTCAACTGCCCGCTCAAGCCACTGCTGCGCTTGCTGCGGGTCAAGGCCGGATCAAAGGCCAGGGCCAGCCCGGCCTGTTCGGCAAAGCCGTTGAGGGCCTGGCTCAGGTCACCGGCAGGGATCGAGAAATGGCTGCCTTCATCAGCCCATGCCGTGTGAATGGTCAGGGGCACAGCGGCAAAAGCCAGCGCCACTGACAGCGCCAGCGGGTGCAACGGACGAGCAAAGCGTGACATGAGAGGTCCTGGAAAATGGAGTTCTATATTCCATGACGGCCATGTCGGGAAATCGGGTATGAATGAGCAGCCTTTTTATTTGAATGGGTGTTTTCAGCCCGCTCAGATGGGTTTGACCACCACCATCAGGTCAGTGAAATACTCCACCTTGATCGGCAGGTTATCCGCCAGGGTCGCCAGCGCCGCGTCGCTGTCATCGAGCTTGAACACACCCGACACACGCATGCCTTGCAACGCCTGGGGATCAAAATGCACCACGCCATGGCGATAGCTGGCCAGGGTCTGCAGGACTTCGCTCAGCGGCCGATCATCCACCGTGAGCAAGCCTCGGGTCCAGGCAGCCGGGTCGCTGTTGCCGACCGGTTGTGCCGGCTGTGCACGTCCCTGCTTGAGGATCGCACGCTGGCCTGCGGTCACTTTCACCGCTTCGCTGTCGTTGCCTTTGGCGGCCACTGTTGACTCGATCACCGTGACCACGGTCGAGCCGTCCACTGCACGCTGAACCAGGAAACGCGTACCCAGTGCCGTTGCCGTGCCCTGGTCAGTGCGCACCATAAATGGCCGTTGCGCGTCCTTGGCCACTTCGACCCACATCTCGCCCTTGAGCAATTCGATCACACGCTGGCGGCCATCGAATTTCACGTCCAGCGCCGAGTTGCTGTTGAGCTGCACCTGGCTACCATCGGCCAGGACAACCTGACGCCGCTCACCGACGCTGGTACGTTGGTCGGCTGTCCACACCGGCAGTTGCTCAATACCCAGCCAACCGATAACCAACACACCCAGCAACGCCAGGGCTTGCCCACCTCGCACGGCGTACCCGGATTTACGTGGAACAAAGGCCTGATTCAACGCCAGGCGTGCCGGCTCGGCAGGCAGTTCATCAAGGCTGCCCCACAGCGATCGCATGCGCTCGAAAGCCACCCGATGGCGTGGGTCGGTCTCGCACCACGCCTCAAAGGCCTCGCGGTCGATAACGCTGACGTCCTCGTCATTGAGCAGCGCCAACCAGCGCGCCGCCTCACTGACAATCTGCTCGGTGGATGTCACAGCGGGTCGGCGCCGTGCAGCGTGTGGTAGCAATGCACCAGCGCGCTGGAAATGTAGTTTTTTACCGTGCTGGACGACACCTGAAGCTGGGCGGCGATTTCACTGTAGGTCAGCCCGTCCAGGCGGCTGAGCAGGAACGCCTCGCGAGACTTGTCCGACAGACCGGCGAGCATCAGCGCAATGCGCTCCAAGGCCTGCAGCGCCACATGAATGGTCGCCGGGTCAGGCATGCCGGCGTCTTCGTATTGGATGGCCAGGGCTTGCATGTAGGCTTTCTCGATCTTGCGCCGTCGCGCGCCGTCAATCAGCAGGCGTCCGGCTGTGGTCGCGAGAAATGCCCGGGGCTCTTGAATGTTGTGGGGCTCGGCCAGCAACAACACCCGTACGAATGCATCCTGGGCCAAGTCCGCCGCATGCTGTGAGCAGCCGAGTTTCTTGCGCAGCCAACCGTGCAACCAGGAGTGGTGGTCGCTGTAGAGCGCGGTGAGTGTCTGCTGGCGGCGGGCGATATCACATTCGGCCACAGGAAAATCATGCATGCGCAAAAAATTCTCAAACAAGAAAGATTACCAATCGCGCAAACGATGACAGCAAAACGATAGCAGGGCAAGGGCCCGACGATGGCGCCTGGCTATAAGTTTAGGAGCCTTAACGCAGGCTCCAGGAAACCCCGGCATACACGCCCATGCCATCGCCCGGCGTCGAGCGCGCCATATCACGGCCCTGATCGTCATAACCCGGGGTCACGGTATTGGCGTAGCGCTGGTTGGTCAGGTTGCGCAGGTCGACCCAGGCTTGCCAGTCCTGTTTCGGTGCGTCGTAACCAACGGTGGCGCCCAATAAGCCATAGGCTGACGCGTAGTAGGAGTTGGCATAGTCCACCGCCACCCGCGAGGAATACTCACCATTGAGGCTGCTGAAAAAACCGCTGGGATGGCTGTAGCGCAACTGCGCCTGGTAATAGTGCTTGGGGATGCCAGGCAGCGTGTTGTCGCCAAAGCGTGGGTCGTCGCGGTAGTGGAAGTTGCTGAAGGTGTAGGCCTGGCGCAGGGCCAGGCGGCCGGCATTACCACCGTCCCACAGCGGGCTGGTGAGGCTCAGTTCCAGGCCCTGGTGGATGGTCGGGCTGGCATTGGACTCGGCAACCACCTGCGAACTGTTGAGCGTGGCCGCCTGGGTCTCGACGCTGAGCAGTTCATGGCGCACCAGCGAGTGATACAACGCCAGGTCCCACTGGCCGAACCAGGCTTCGCCGCGCCCGCCCAGTTCCAGGGTGGTGGCGGTCTGGTTTTGCAGTTCCACGCCTTCGCGGGTCAGGCCCGCCTCCGGCCTGCCAGAGTCTTTCGCAAAGAATTTGTTCGAACCCCAGATCATCGACCAGGCATGCGGCGGCTCGACCGAACGGCTCAAGTTGCCATACACCTGCAACTGCGGGTTGAAGTCATAGCGCAGGCCCACGCGCGGGGCGTAGTCCCAGTCGTGGGTACTCAAGGGGGCACGGGTGTCGGGATAAGTGACTTCGGTTTCGCGGCGGGTGTAGATCGCCGCCAGGCCGGTGGTCAGCCACAGGTCGGGCAACAGCTCCAGGTCGTTGCTCACGTGCAACACCGTATCCGAGCCCAGGTAACTGTAGTCACGGGTCTTGGTGCCGGGAGTGAAGTTAGCAGTGGTGCCGGCGGGTACACGCACGTACTCGGACACACCGTTATTGGGCAAACCCTGGGTGGTGCGCAGGCCGACGATGGTCTTGCTGTCGCGCCCCAGCAGCGTGTCCTGACGGATGTAATTCAAGGTGCCGCTGATATCGGTGTATGCCACCTTCAACCGGTTGGTGCCTTCGCGCAGGTCCATGGGGTAATCGTGGTAGACCAGCCCAGCCTCTACCCGAGAGTTATCGTCCAACTGCAATGTGGTCTTGTTGGCGATCCAGGTAGACCCCGGCTGCAAGCGCTTGGAGTCGCGCGCCAGGTTGACGGCATTGGCCCTACGCGGGCTGTGCTCGATCTGCTCGCGCGTGAGTTTGCCGGGGCTGTCGTTGGCGGTTTCGCGGTAACGGAAATAGAAGCGGGTTTCCAGGTCCGGGTTGAATCGGTAGCCGAAGTTGGCCGCCACACCCTTGCCACTGCCGGCGCTTTGTTGCTGGAAGCCATCGTAGTCAGAGTCGGTCAGGCTGATGTAGTAGTCAGCATCGCCCAGCACTTGCCCGGAGCTGATTTCCCGCTGGGCGTAACCATGGCTGCCAGCTTCGTAGCGCACGCGCAACTTGGGGGCATCGTAGCCGGTGTGGGTCACATAGTTGACCGCACCACCCAGGGCCAGTGCGCCCCGGTCAAAGCCGTTGGCGCCGCGCAGCACTTCGACCCGGCTGAGCCACAACGGGTCCTTGAGTTCGTAAGGTGTGCCGCCGGGGCCGGTGAGTGGCAGGCCGTCGATGGTTTCATACAGGCCGGAGGCGTGGCTGCCGGGACCACGGTTGATGCCCGAGCCGCGAATGGAGATTTTCACCCCTTCGTTGTTCGCCGCCTTGGCGTAGATGCCGGCCTGGTACTTGAGTACATCTTCGTTGCTGCTGACTCGCCCCTGCTCGACGCTGGCCATGTCAATGTAATTGGTCCCACCGGGCACCTGCCGCAGTTGCGCCTGGGCCGCCTCACCTTCGCTCAGCTCGCTGCTGGTGACTTGCAGCGGCGCCAGCTGCAGTGCCTCCTGGGCCTGGGCCAGGTGACTGAATGTCAGGGCGACGCCGAAAGGAAGAAGCAGCAAAGGTTGTCGCAGGCGCATGGGCCGAATCCTGGAAAAGTTCAAGCGTTGGAAGAACCAGGGGTACGGTAGGTCACGTCTGTTTTTAAGTCCAAAATAGAATTAATAAATGCTAACTCAGTATTTAAGGAAATAAGCTGCACGCAGTAATGTGGAGCAACCGAGTCACCACCGTCACCCGAGACTGCCCCATGTCGATATCCGCCAACGTCATTGATTTCACCCTCCACCGCAAGCGCCGCCAGGCACGTGCAGCGGCCGAGCTGATGTGGGCAATGTACGCGGCGCGTGCCGGGCTGTCGGGATTCACCTTGCAGACCAGTAACGCATCCAGCGATACACGCCGGGCATAAGGCCGATGAGTTTTCTCCAGGCCCTTCCCGAACGGCTGCCTCCCACCGCTCAACCCAAGGATTGCGCCACCCGCGACGACGATGCCATCAGCCAGTGCGTCGCGCATAACCTGCAGCGCCTGCGCAGCAAACGTTACTTGTCCCTGGATGCGCTGGCCCGCGCCTGTGGAGTAAGCCGGGCGATGCTCGCGCAAATCGAGTCCGGACGAAGTGTGCCGTCGATCAAGGTGCTGTGCAAAATCGCCAAGGGCCTGAAAGTATCGGTGGCGGCGTTCCTGGAAAACCGCTCGTTCGAAGGGGTTGAATTGCTCCCCGCCCACCACAGCAAACGCCTGGTGAGTGCCGATGGTACGTTCGTCAGCCGTGCATTGTTTCCCGACGACATGTCACGCCAGTCGGAGTTCTATGAGATACGCCTGAGCGCGCGCGGTGAAGAGGTGTGCGAAGGCCGCAGGCCAGGAATCCAGGCAAACCTGGTGGTCGCTCAGGGCGTGCTGGAAGTCAGCGTCAACGAGGAGCGATACTTGCTGTCCACCGGCGACTCGATTCTGTTCTATGCCGACCAGCCCCACCGCTACCGCAACCCGGCAGACAGCGATGCGCTGGCGTTCCTGGTCATCATCCACCCCGAACGCCTGGACTGAACGCAAAAAGCCCCGCCTGAGCAATCAGGCGGGGCTTTTTCATGCCCGCGAACAGCCTGTCAGCAGGTGCAGCACATCATCGGCATGCCGTTGCAACTCATCATCATCGGCATGGCGCAGTCATTCATCATTTTCTTCATCAGCATGCAGCAGTTGTCCATCATCACCATGCTCATACCGGGCATCGGCATCATCTTGCAGGTCATGCCATCGGCTTGCAGGGTGCATTCCATGACGCACTTCATCATCGGCATCGACATCCCCATCGGCATGTTCATCGCCGGCATGTTGTTCATCATGGCCATGGTGTCTTGCGACATGCACATCATCGACAGATTGGCACACTGCATCATCATCGGCATGCCGCAGTTCATCATCATCACCATCATTTCGGCGTTGTTCTTGAACATCGCCATGTCCATGCCGGCTGCCGGTTTCATCGTGCACATCATGGCATCACCGGTCATTTCACACTGCATGGTGGCCATCATCATCGGCATGCCCATCATCGGCATCATCGGCATCGCGTTGTTCATTGGCATCTGCATGGCATTCATCATGTTCGAAACTCCGTAATCGACAGGAAAGGACTAAATTCTGGGGCCGATTCTAGAGATGACACACGGCGGTGCAAGACGCTGGCCGAGCAGCAGAAATAGACGTCAGACCGTCCGATTATCATTTAAGACAGACTGTAAAAGCGTGGGAGCAGACAAATGCTTGTTATTGCATCCACTCCCGATGCAGCGACCTGAAAATAGCAGCGATGGATATTCACTGGAGTGCTATGTACCTTCGATAAGGAAATAAACGATCTAACCCTTGTGAAAATAAGCGCCTGATGCAGGCTGGCGCGCAATACTGCGGTACTGTGCGGAGCTCGATCGTCGTTCCACTATCGCCATTTTTTTAAGGCCGACTATTTTTATGCGTCTGATGAATGTTGCCGGCGTATGCCTGCTTTCTTCGGTACTGATGGGCTGCCAACAGCGCCCACCCGCCAACGACCAACTGGATGCAGTGCTGTGGACCCAGACCTCCATCGAGCATGAGCTGATCTATCGCCAGGTGTTCGCCGACGCCACCCGCCAGCTCGACGTGGCCCTGGCCACCAAGGACTGGGACGCCCTGCCCTTTGCCCCACGCAACCTGGCCGGCCTGCCGCCGGCGGTGATCGTCGATATCGATGAAACCCTCCTGGACAACGTGCCGCTCAATGCCCGGGACATCGTCAACAACCAAGTCTACTCCTATGACCGCTGGAACACCTGGGTCGACCAGGCCAAGGCCCAGGCCCTGCCCGGCGCCGTGGCGTTTTTGCAGGCGGCCAAGCAACGCGGGATCAAGGTGTATTACCTGACCAACCGTGAGCACAGCCAGGTCCAGGCCACCGTCGACAACCTGCGTTTGCGCGGTTTCCCGATAGAAAACAATGAACAGGTGCTGGCAGCCGCCACCCCGACCGGCCATTGCGAACAAGCGGGCTACGGAAAGAACTGCCGACGCCAATGGGTCGCCAGCCAGGCGCGAGTGCTGTTGATGGCCGGTGATTCCCTGGGGGATTTCGTCCAGGCCGAACACAACACCCTGGCCGCCCAGCGTCGGGCGGTCGAACCCTATGCGGGCTGGTTCGGCCAGCGCTGGTTCCTGCTGCCCAATCCTACCTACGGCAACTGGTACAGCGCGCCCTATGGCGACCGCGAAGAGATACCGTTTGCGCAGAAGCGCTTTTTCAAGCGTGAGGCCCTGCAGTTGCAGCAATAACCCGCTTTATATAGGAGTCGGCTTGCCGGCTCTTGCCGCAGAGCAAAGCTGCTCCGTAACTCTAGTTTTTAATATTTTCGCGAATGTTCCAGCCAAACTTCACCGGCCCTCCGTCCTTTGCGCCTTCTGCTTTTTGAGGCTGGTAACTCACTTCCACCTTGGCAAAATTCAGCGCGAGACTCTCATACAAAATATCGCTGTTATCGTCAGTACGCACGTCATAGGAAGTAACCATGACTTCCTTCAACACAATGACCAGATACTCCAACGAATTGGGGCCGCCAGCCTTACGCACCACGAGTCTCGCTTCTGGATAATGTGTGCCGCTGGCACAGGCCATCATCAGGTTAGGCGTGGATCTATCCAGGGCCTTCTTGAGGTTCAAGTTAGCGACGTTGACTTTGCCTGATCCGCCCCCCGTACCGCTATGCATGGAGCCCGATTGGGACAGGCCCCAGGCCCAGTGGGTAATCTCGATTTCATCACGATGCATCTGGTCCCGTGATTCACCCTTGATATCTCCCAACCTCAAAAACATGTCAGTTGCCATAGTTACTCCCTGTCCTGGTGTTCGCCGGTAGCGGCAAGGAGCGCACCTTTTCCTATTCAGGATGGCGCCTGCAAGACACCAAAATCGATATGGGAAGCACCTTTCAGCATAAAGGAACTTTTCTGACATTCATCCACGACGACGCATCTTTAATCTCACGGGCCTCATGAAAGCCAGGAGTTAAGGAATGACTTCGTCCCCGCTCAGAGATGGGTTTCCTTCAGCCCATCGCATCACACGTCAACAGATTGAAGGCAGCGTTGACCTGCGCCGACTGTTCTTCGCTATTGATGCAGACCCGCAGCTGATCGGTGCGGGAGTTGTCTATATAGATGCTCAATTCAACGTAGTCACCTTGCGTGAGTTCCAGCCTATTTGCAGTGTACTGCCAAAAAAGCTGGTGTTACGTGAGGCGCCCCGACATGTCGGGCCATCAGAGTTCAAGCGGATGCTGGAGCATGAGCCTCGGCAATCGGAACTGACCGCGCTCGCACTGAATACAGCAATGACATGCGCCGGTGCGCTGCTCAGTTGGGCAGTGATTACGAGTGGCTTTATTCTGATGCCGTTCACTGCCGGAACCAGTGCGGTGATTTCTTTTCTTGGGCAGGCGGCGGCAGTAGCAAGCACCACTCAGTGTATTGCTGGAGCCCTTAGAACAGGAATTGAAGCTTATGCACCAACACTTAATGATGCTCTAGATAGCGAAGCCTGGTACCAGGCCGTGATGAATATACTGGATGGCATTGCCGTGCTGGGCATTGCGGCATCAGCTTTGACCACAATGAAGGTGGTCAACATGACCACAAAAGCAACCGGAAAATCCCTGCGCCAAGCGCTCAGAGGGCTTACCCGACAGGAACGAATAAAACTGAATAATGAGTTGCTCAAAATTCAGGATCCACGGTTGACGCCGAAACTACTCAAGTTAAAACAGGCCACAGGAAGTCTACCAAAACGCATCAGTACCACAGAAATCCAGGCGTCCACCGCAAGCCATATTCGAGACGCCATGGCCGCAACCCTTGGCTTGGGCAGCAGCGCAATGTCTGGGAACATCAACACATTAGCTATTGGCATCTATGAAGAAGTAATGCCATGAGCCGGCAAAGGAGACTAGACCTGAAAAAGTCGAAAGGCCGGAAAACGCTCTACGACTCCAATTTTTTTATTGAAGATCCATGGCCACTCCTCAAACGTTATATGCCGGTTATAGGGGGCGACCTCCTTGTCGGGTGCTTCTCGATTGCTATAACCACCGTCTTAGTAACGGTGACCTACCTCTCTACACTCCCAACGGTTCTGCTCTCCCAGATATTTTTTTTCGGTAGCCTGGGGTCGGGCCTGATATTTACGATCGCTAAATTCAAAGTTCTGTCCGGTCGAACTCATTGGGTTTGGATAAGTACCGGAATTTACTTCACGTGCCTGCTGATATCTCTTCCGGCAATCATCTATCGCCCAAGCCTTTACCTTTACCTCATGGCGCTCGTTGGGCCGCTAGCAGGCCTGCTGATTCTCAACAGCAACCGGTGCAAGGAAATGCGCAAAAAGATGGTTGAAATCCGCAATAAGCGTGAAGAGAGAGTCGTCACCCTCAAAAAACAAGGCAAATGGAAGTGGTGGTAGAGCCAGGGGTTACACAGCCGTCGCCTGGCGATACTGACGCGGCGTAAAGCCGGTCAACGCCTTGAACTGCCGGGTAAATGCACTGACACGCGGGTCACGTACAAACCTGGGCGATTAGGCTAATGTACTGACCCTGAGTCCCCTTCACTTTTAAGGCCGAGTCTTTCACGCGTAATCCTACTTTCGCCAGTATCTGCCTGTTTTCTTCGCTATTGGTCGGTTGTCAGCAGTACCCACCCACCAACGACCAACTGGATGCCGTGCTCTGGACCCAGACCTCCATCAAGCATGATCTGATCTATCGCCAGGTGTTCGCCGACGCCACCCGCCAGTTCGACGTGGCCCTGGCCGCTTTTTCAAGCGTGAGGCCCTGCAGTTGCAGCAATGACGATCAAATCTGGGTCAGCCACCATAAGTACTGACATCACCAGGTAGAGGAAGCTGCATACCGGAGTGCGTTGAAAAGTCTTTACGCGATATGACCCCTTCAAGTTCCGTGGAACTATGTTGCCGTCGACACCACAGATGCTATCAAGTCAATGACGAACACAAGCATGGATTAGGATTGCGGACTTTCCGGGCCCAGCTAAAAACTGCAACAGCCTAATCATTATTACGTCAGTGTCGACAAAAGCAAAACAGTTCAGAGGCTGTACTATGAAAATATCACACAGACCACCTGCCACCCCCTTTAACGCCACACAACATCAACCATCATCCAGCAATGGATCTTCTGTCGGGGTAAAAAAGCAAGAGCGTGACTTTTCAAACACCCTGACGATATCTGAAATAAAAAATCCAACACTGGGAGTATTCCCTGAAAAAAAGGAGCTATCAAAAAACTACCCAATTCTAAGCGATCGGAATATAACAGTTTCTCGCGAACTGAAGTGGGTATATGAAGCGCCTAAAACCAAGGTAGAAAAAGATCGCCTGGTGATAGAAACCACAAGTCATGCAGACACTGTTCACGTAAAAAAAGCAAGCAATAAAAGTATTGATATTATTATCAACGGCAAGACCTACCATATAGACAGTCAGCAGCGTGATCAGAAAATCCCGGAGATCCATATTAAAACCCTCGGAGGCGACGACCACGTCTGGGTCGATCCTGATGTCAGTGAACGGATGCTCATCGAGACCGGGGATGGTGCTGACTATGTTCAGGCCGGAAGTGGTTATACGCGGGTGCTGGCGGGTGCCGGCAACGATACGGTGCGACTTGGCAGCGGCTTTGGTTATGCCGAGGGCGGCAAGGGAGATGATGTACTGATTGCAGGCCGCGGAATGGGTGCACTGTACGGAAATGATGGCAAGGACAGAATGTTTGCAGGCTACTTTGGCAACACACAAAGAACCTATATGGATGGTGGGCGTGGCAATGACGAAATGTACGCAAAGGGTGGGCGTACTATTATGCACGGCGGCCTGGGCAATAACTTTATAATGAGTTGTGGCGGTAGCCATATCTATACTGGGAAAGAAAAAAACCGGGTTATCTCACTCAGTGATACCGATACGATTTTTGCCAAGACAGATGATACTGTCCAACGCACTTCCGGCTCTAAACTGGTAGAGGCCAAATACTCTGACGCAGGGCACGCGGGCTTGAAAGTTTCAGGAACCCCTGAATTCAAACAGCGGATTGCAGATGACTTTGAGCTACTACGCCTATCACCCACAGGGCAAAAAATGCTGATGGAGCTTGATGAAGCCTATCGGCGCAATACTGCGTCTGACGGTGATACACCGAGGGCTGAAATATACAACGTGGAGACCGGGCAATTTGAAGAAGATCAACCCATCGAGATCAAGCAAGCAGACGATGATGACGGGCACTTCTTTTTCCGGGACATAAACGTCAACCCTTCATACTTGGGGACCAAGCCCCAGACATTTCCAATCAGTATTTTATATCATGAAATGGCCCACGCTTATAACGCTGTAAACAAAAGTGAATTTAAAGGAAAAACCAAGATCAATGATGGACCTAAAGGTTTAGAAGATAATATAGAGCGTCAAGCCGTCGGTTTATGGACGAACGAGTCATTCGATTTCGACAGAGACCCGTCCACACCGCCTACATTTACCAACCCAAAGCCATTCACGGAAAACGGCCTTCACGAAGAAATGGGTGAGCCCCTGCGCAAGGCGTACCACATTGAGAATGTTGTTTGAAGGTCAAAGGTTAACTTGTCGCCTGGCGATACTGACGCGGCGTAAAACCAGTCAACGCCTTGAACTGCCGGGTAAATGCACTGTGGTCGGTGTAACCGCACTGCAAGGCCACATCGGTGATCGGCAACTCGGTATGCAGCAGGCGGTGGGCATGCTCCAGGCGCACTTTCTGGATCATCTGCCGGGGCGTCAGGTGGAACACGCGCTTGCAGTAACGCTCCAACTGCGCCACGGACGTACCGGCGATGCGCGTCAGCTCACCCAGGGTCACACGTCGGTTGAAATGGGCGCGGATGTATTCGTCCACAGCAGCCAAGCGCTGATAGGCCGGGTGGGTTTCGCTGGCCGATTGCAGGTCGACCGAAATGCCCGCCAGGCCGATGATCGCGCCTTCGTGGTTGTACAACGGCCATTTATGGGTCAGGCACCAACCGGGTTCGCGGCTGCCGTACAGGTGCAACTCCAGTTGGTCCTCCAGCACCAGGCCCTGTTCCAGCACGCGCCGATCCTGTTCGGTATAACCCGGCCCCAACTGCGCGGGAAACACCTCGGCGCTGGTTTTGCCCAGTAGCGGCCGGCGGTCTTTCAAGCCGCAACGCTGCACCAGCGTGCGGTTGGCCATGACGTAGCGCGCCTGCACGTCCTTGATAAACATCGTCGCATTGGGGATCACGTCAAGCATCGGCAACAGCATGGCCACGCCCGCCAGCAGTTGTTCGAGGCTGTGTGGCCGCTGCTCGCCGCCTTGGCAAAGGGTTGCAAACGCGTTCTGCATCATGCCACTCACCGCCTCGTTGATCGCCTCGCAAGGCCAGCAGATTGCCCGATGACCATGGCCCTGTCGAGTCTGGCAATTGTGCTGAATTCGTCATTGATCGCCACGCAAAACATCAATCGCCAGCGGGTCGATGGGTTCACTGTAGCGCCACTGCATGCCTATCCAATAACCCACAAGAAGGCGCCGCTATGTCAGCCCAAGGCAAGTTCAAGAAACAGCTGTCTCTGATCGACCTCACCTTTATCGGACTGGGAGCCATCTTCGGTTCCGGTTGGTTGTTTGCCGCCAGTCACGTGTCGTCCATCGCAGGCCCAGCGGGGATTTTTTCCTGGTTGCTGGGCGGCTTTGCGGTGCTGTTGCTGGGCATTGTCTACTGCGAATTGGGCGCGGCCCTGCCCCGTGCCGGTGGCGTTGTGCGCTACCCGGTGTATTCCCACGGCCCGCTGTTGGGCTACCTGATGGGCTTTATCACGCTGATCGCGTTCTCTAGCCTGGTGGCGATTGAAGTGGTTGCTGCACGGCAATACGCCGCCGCCTGGTTTCCCGAACTGACCAAGGCGGGATCCAGCGATCCCACCACCCTGGGCTGGCTGCTGCAGTTTGGCCTGCTGTGCCTGTTTTTCGTGCTCAACTACCGCAGCGTGAAGACCTTTGCCATCGCCAATAACCTGGTAAGTCTATTCAAGTTTGTCGTGCCGTTGCTGGTGATCGGCGTACTGTTCACCTTCTTCAAGCCGGCCAATTTTCACTCCCAAGGGTTCGCGCCGTTCGGCCTGTCAGGGATCGAAATGGCGGTGTCTGCCGGTGGGGTGATTTTTGCGTACCTGGGGCTGACGCCGATCATTTCGGTGGCCAGCGAAGTGAAGAATCCACAACGCACCATTCCCATTGCCCTGATCCTTTCGGTGCTGCTGTCCACGGCCATTTATGTGTTGTTGCAAGTGGCCTTCCTCGGCGGCGTGCCCACCGAAATGCTCGCCAACGGCTGGGCCGGGATCAGCAAGGAACTGGCGCTGCCCTATCGCGATATCGCCCTGGCATTGGGCGTGGGCTGGCTGGCCTACCTGGTGGTGGCCGACGCGGTGATCTCCCCCAGCGGCTGCGGCAATATCTATATGAACGCCACGCCACGGGTGATCTATGGCTGGGCGCAGACTGGCACCTTCTTCAAGATCTTCACCCGTATCGACAAAAAGTCCGGCATCCCGCGTCCGGCGCTGTGGCTGACCTTTGGCCTGTCGGTATTCTGGACCCTGCCATTCCCATCCTGGGAAGCGCTGATCAACGTGGTATCCGCCGCCCTGGTATTGAGCTACGCGGTGGCCCCGGTATGCGTCGCCGCACTACGGCGCAATGCCCCGGACATGCCGCGCCCGTTTCGGGTCAAGTGGATGAATGTGCTGGGCCCGCTGTCGTTCATCATCGCCGCGCTGATCGTCTACTGGTCGGGCTGGAACACCGTGTCCTGGCTGCTGGGCCTGCAAATCGTGATGTTTGTGGTGTACCTGCTGTGCCGTCGCCTGGTGCCGACCCAGCACCTGAACATCGCCCAGCAAGTGCGCTCCAGCGCGTGGCTGATCGGCTTCTACGCGGTGACCATCGTGCTGTCCAAGCTCGGCAGCTTTGGTGGCCTGGGCGTGCTTACCCACCCGTTCGACACCGTGGTCGTCGCCGCCTGCGCACTAGGCATCTACTACTGGGGCGCAGCCACCGGCGTGCCTGCGCACCTGGTTGAACTGGAACACGAAGACGACGAAAGCGAAGCCGTGCTGCCCACCACCGGCCTGCATCCGGCCAACGCGCAACTGGCCAATCACTAAGGAAGAGCTTGATGAAACGACTGCACGTGATTGACTCCCATACCGGCGGCGAACCCACGCGCCTGATCATGAATGGCTTCCCCGCCCTTACCGGTCAAACCATCGCCGAGCAACTCGACTGCCTGCGCAGCGAACATGATCAATGGCGCCGCGCTTGCCTGCTGGAGCCCCGTGGCAACGATGTCCTGGTCGGCGCGCTGTACTGCGAGCCCGTCTCGGCGGGAGCCACCTGCGGGGTGATTTTCTTCAACAATGCCGGCTACCTCGGCATGTGTGGCCACGGCACCATCGGCCTGGTCGCCTCGTTGCACTACCTGGGGCACATCGCACCGGGAGTGCACAGCATCGACACGCCGGTGGGCCCGGTCAGCGCCACCCTGCATGAGGACGGCGCCGTGACCCTGCGCAACGTGCCCGCCTATCGCTATCGCCAGCAAGTGCCGGTGGATGTGCCAGGGCATGGCCGTATCTACGGCGATATCGCCTGGGGTGGCAACTGGTTTTTCCTGGTGTCGGAGCACGGCCAGGCACTGCACATGGGCAATGTCGACGCCCTCACCGACTTCACCTGGGCGATGCTCAAGGCCCTCGAAGCCCAAGGTATCCAGGGCGAAGACGGCGCGTTGATCGACCATATCGAACTGTTTGCCGATGACGAACTGGCCGACAGCCGCAACTTCGTCATGTGCCCCGGCAAAGCCTACGACCGCTCACCCTGCGGCACCGGCACCAGCGCCAAGCTGGCGTGCCTGGCCGCCGATGGAAAACTTCAGGCCGGTGAACCCTGGGTACAAGCCAGCATCACCGCCAGCCAGTTCGAAGGCCGTTTTGAGTGGGAAGGCCAGCGTATCCGCCCGTTCATCACTGGCCGCGCCTACATGACCGCCGACAGCACGTTGCTGATCGACGCACAGGATCCCTTTGCCTGGGGCATTTGCGCACCCGGCAGCGTTTAACCAAACCCTTCCACGGAGATAAAACAATGAGCGATAACATCTTCACCGGCTGCATCCCGGCCCTGATGACCCCATGCACTGCCGAGCGTCAGCCGGACTTCGACGCCTTGGTCGCCAAGGGCCGCGAGCTGATCGATATCGGCATGAGCGCCGTGGTGTATTGCGGTTCCATGGGCGACTGGCCGCTGCTCACCGAAGCCCAGCGCCAGGAAGGCGTGGCGCGCCTGGTGGCCGCCGGCATCCCGACCATCGTCGGCACCGGCGCGGTCAACAGCCGTGAGGCAATATCCCATGCCGCCCACGCGGCCAAGGTCGGCGCCCATGGCTTGATGGTCATCCCCCGCGTGCTGTCCCGTGGCGCCTCGGCGACGGCACAAAAGGCGCACTTCGCGGCGATCCTTAGCGCCGCTCCGAACCTGCCGTCAGTGATCTACAACAGCCCTTACTACGGCTTTGCGACCCGCGCCGACCTGTTCTTCGAACTGCGCCGCGAGTACCCGAACCTGATCGGTTTCAAGGAGTTCGGCGGCGCTGCCGACCTGCGCTATGCGGCCGAACACATCACCTCCAAGGACGATGACGTGACCTTGATGGTGGGTGTCGATACCCAGGTGGTGCACGGTTTCGTCAACTGCAACGCCACCGGCGCCATCACCGGTATCGGCAACGCCCTGCCACGGGAAGTCCTGCAACTGGTGGCCCTGAGCAAGAAAGCCGCCAAGGGCGACGCCAAGGCCCGACGCCAGGCCCGCGAACTGGAAGCGGCACTGGCAGTGCTGTCGTCCTTCGATGAAGGCTGCGACCTGGTGCTCTATTACAAGCACCTGATGGTGCTCAATGGCGACCTGCAATACCGCCTGCACTTCAACCAAAGCGATGTGCTCAGCGATGCCCAGCGCCGCTATGCCGAGAACCAGTACGCGCTGTTCCGCCAGTGGTACGCCAACTGGTCGGCGGAACAGAACGTCGACTGACTGCCGCGCACGCCGCTGTGAAACCATCGTGTTGCGCAGCGGCTGGACTCTTTTAGCAAGGATTTACCATGACTTTGACAGGCAATATGCTGATCGGTCAGCATGCTACACCCGGCACCCGCGAGGCCGTCCGTGCGATCAACCCGGCCACCAATGCTGCGCTGGAGCCGGCCTACCACGGAGGCACCACCGAGCACGTGGCCCAGGCCTGCGCGCTGGCATGGTCAGCCTTCGACAGCTACCGCGAAACGTCCCTGGCGGCGCGTGCTGAATTGCTCGACACCATCGCCAGCGAAATCGAAGCCCTCGGCGATGAACTGATCGAACGTGCCGTGGCCGAAACCGGCTTGGCGCATGCGCGGATCCAGGGCGAGCGTGGCCGCACCTGCCAGCAACTGCGCACCTTCGCCCGTACCGTGCGCGCCGGCGAATGGCTGGATGTGCGGGTCGACCCCGCACAGCCAGACCGTCAACCCTTGCCCCGCGCTGACTTGCGCCAGCGCCAGGTGCCGCTGGGGCCGGTGGCGGTGTTTGGCGCCAGCAACTTCCCGCTGGCATTTTCGGTGGCCGGGGGCGACACCGCCTCTGCACTGGCTGCCGGTTGCCCGGTGATCGTCAAGGCCCATGGCGCACATCCGGGCACCAGTGAGTTGGTGGGCCGCGCCGTGGCCCGTGCGGTCAAGCACTGTGACTTGCCCGAAGGCGTGTTCTCCCTGCTGTACGGTTCCGGCCGCGAAGTGGGGATTGCGCTGGTCACCGACCCGCGCATCAAGGCCGTGGGTTTCACCGGTTCGCAAAGTGGCGGCATCGCCTTGTGCCAGGCGGCCCAGGCGCGGCCTGAGCCAATCCCGGTGTATGCGGAAATGAGTGCAGTCAATCCGGTGTACCTGTTTGCCGGCGCCCTCAAGACGCGTGGTGAGGCACTGGCGCAAGGCTTTGTCACGTCGCTGACCCTGGGTGCCGGGCAGTTCTGCACCAACCCAGGGCTGGTGATTGCGGTTCAGGGAGCAGCGCTGGAGCGTTTTATCAGCCTCGCCAGCGAGCATCTAAAAGAGCGCCCGGCACAGACCATGCTCACCCCCGGCATCTTCAATGCCTATGAAACGGGCGTCGGCACCTTGGCCGAACATGCCCAACGCCTGGCCAGCGGCCTGGCAGCACAAGGTCCGAACCAGTGCCAGGCGCAGCTGTTTACCACCCGCGCACAAGACTTCCTCGCCAACCCGCGCTTGCAGGCCGAAATCTTCGGCGCAGCATCACTGGTGGTGCAATGTGCCAATGACGACGAAGTCCGCCAGGTAACCGAACATCTCGAAGGCCAGTTGACCGCCACCCTGCACCTGGATGACAGCGATATCGAGCACGCACGGGCGTTGTTACCGACCCTGGAGCGCAAGGCCGGGCGCCTGTTGGTGAACAGCTGGCCGACCGGGGTCGAGGTGTGCGATGCGATGGTGCATGGCGGGCCGTTCCCGGCCACCTCGGACTCGCGCTCGACCTCGGTGGGCACTGCCGCGATCCTGCGTTTCCTGCGCCCGGTGTGCTACCAGGACTTCCCGGACAGCCTGCTGCCCGACGCCCTCAAGCACAGTAATCCGTTGGCGTTGCGCCGCTTGCTCGACGGCCTGAGAGAAGCCTGAACATGCCTGACAATCGTCAACCCGAGATCGATATCGCCGTGGTCGGCGCCGGCATTATCGGCGTTGCCTGCGCCCTGCAACTGGCACGCCAGGGCCGGCGCGTAGTGGTTATCGACCAGCAGGCACCCGGCATGGGCGCCTCGTTCGGCAACGCCGGGCACCTGGCGACCGAGCAAGTGTTCCCCATCGCCGACCTGTCGATCCTGATGCGTTTGCCCGCCATGTTGATGGACCCCATGGGGCCGCTGCGCCTGGACTGGAAATACCTGCCCCACGCCCTGCCCTGGTTTGCCCGCCTGTTGTTGAACCTGCGGCCGACGGCCTACCAGCGCACGGTGGCCGGCATCCGTGCCCTTAACGAAAGCAGCCTGGGCGCCTGGCACCGCCTGCTGGCAAGCATTGACCGGCCTGGGTTGATGCGTGAAGACGGCTCGCTGCTGGTGTTTGAGCGTTCCGAATCACGGCCAGCGATTGAAGGATTGAAAGCGCGCATGACCCGCCAACAGGTGCCGGTTGAGTTCTGGTCGGCCGACGCCGTACAGCGGGCCGCGCCGCAATTGAGTGAGCGGATTCAAGGGGGGTTGTTCTTTCCTCGTACCGGGCACTTCCTGGATCCGTATCGCGTGGTGGGCGAGTTGGTCGAAGCCGCCAAGGCCTGTGGCGTGCGCGTTCTCCAACAACAGGTCCGGGGCGGCCAGTTACAGGCCCAGGGTGTTGCCTTGATCACCGACCAAGGCCAAATGCACGCACGCCAGGTACTGATCGCCTGCGGCGCGCACTCGGCCAGACTCACCCAGGCACTGACAGGTAAAAAGGTGCCGCTGGACACCGAGCGCGGCTATCACCTGATGCTGCCCCATGAGCAGGAGCGGCTGCCGTTTGCCGTCACCTCGCTGGAGCGCAAGTTCATCATGACGCCGATGACCGACGGGCTGCGGCTCGCCGGCACCGTTGAGTTCGCCGGCCTGGAGCGGCCAGCGAATATGGAGCGCGCCTGGCAATTGCATCGCCTGAGTCACGGCCTGCTGCGGCATGACCTGAGTGCTGAAGACGCGACGCCGTGGATGGGCTTTCGGCCTTCACTGCCGGACTCGCTGCCAATCATCGACCGGGTATGCGACGGCAAAGTACTGCTCGCGTTCGGCCATCAACACCTGGGCCTGACGCAAGCGGCGGTGACGGCCGAGCTTATCGCGCAGTTGGCTTCGCCGATCTACGTGCCACAGCCGCAGGGGTTGCCGGCACTTGAGGCGTATCGATTGGATCGGTTTTGAGGGTCGAGGCGTTCTTGCGGACGCCATCGCGGGCAAGCCCGCTCCTACAGGAGTCAACCGCACGCCCTCTGATCCGTGTTTCAATGCGGCATTTCGCCTGCCCATTTAAGGACTACGGATGTCTCTGATCTCGCAACGTGTAGCACTGGCGCGCAGCGGCGCCAATGACAAGGTGATTTGCAAAATGGCCTCCGGTTGGGCCGTGATGGGCGATGTGCAGTTTCTTCCGGGCTACTGCCTGCTGCTGCCCGACCCCGTGGTGCCGAGCCTCAACGACCTGGATACCCAGGCCAGGACCACCTACCTGCTGGATATGGCCCGCCTCGGCGATGCCGTGCTGCAGGCAACCGGTGCACTGCGCATGAACTACGAAATCCTCGGCAATTCAGAGCCGGAACTGCACTGCCACATCTTCCCCCGCTACGCCTCGGAAGCAGAGCACTACCGCAAGATGCCGGTCTGGTTCTACGACTGGAAAACTGCCACGCCGTACGCCGAGGACATCCACGGTGCCTTGCGACTGGAGATTGCGCGGTTGCTGGCCACTCACTGATAAATAATCGTGAACGTCGCCGAGGCATTGGCCGGCCCCGGCGTGACCGTGTTCGCGGTTTGCAGGTAACGCGCACGCAGGGGGATCGAATAGCTGCCCTCGCTGGTGCGCAAGGTGAGGCCGCTGGCTCGGTTGGTTGCCAACGGCACAGCCGTACCGTTGCTTGTGGCCACCTGCACACCGACACCGGTAGCGGCAGGTGCCTTCCCCGTCCCGCTAGGGTCAAGGGCAAGCACACCATTGGCTGCGTTGATCGCCACACGGGCCGGGTCGATACGGTACTGCAAGGAGTTGTTGACTCGGGTACCGCTACTGGTGCTGCTGCCAGACGGTGAGTTGCCACTTTGCGAGACCCAGTTCGGCCCGCTAGTCGTATAGATCCCGCTGAACGCCGGGCAGTTGTTCAAGGCAATGGCAAAGTCTGTCCAACCCGTGGCGCTGTTGACCCCGGTGAATTTGGCAGTCAGGTGCGAGCCCATGGGCACCGACACATCCGGCGTACTGCAGGTGCGCGAGACAATCTGGATGCTGCCGGAGATGCCCATCCTGAAACCCTGCATCCTGGCGTCGCCGAAGTTACCGAACAGGCTCACGATCGGTAACGTACTGCCCACCAGTACACCCGGCGTCACATCGCCCAGCTTGATCAGGATCAGCTCAAAGTTCGAGGGCCCGTCAAAGGGGACCAGGCACCTCCAGCCATTCGTACACGTGGTCCATGCTTTACCCGATTGCCTTGGCAGCGGGCCACCCGCGCTATTGAAGGCGACCCCCAGCCCCGGAATACTGGTTCTGTAGACTTTGTTGGCATACGTCCCGCTGGACACACTGGCCAGGGCATAGCTGGATTCGACAGTCAGCTCGGTCCACTGCTGGTACGGGGCATAGAGGCACTCAAGCTTGGGCGCCTGGCCTGCCGCCATGCTGAATTTCTGGCGATACACTTCAGTACCCACCGGCACATCGCGCCCGACAGTGATCGCCGAAACCTGCAATGGCATGGAGCCTACGGCCGGGCGAATACCGTCCATGTAGGTACAGGTGACCGCCATGGCCGTCCCGGCCACCGCCCACAATGCGCCGACGGCCAGGCCCGCCTTGATCAAAGCCCCGATGTTCATAACTGTACCTTTTGAAGAGTGTTGGGCTGCACGCTGCCAGCCACGTGTTTACCGGCCGCACACACGGCGTCCAACTGCTGCAACTGCTGCCCTTCGCCGGGGCCGGCCGGGATCACCAGCGCGCATTGCTGATGGGTCTTGCTGCCCCAGTTGATCAGCAACTGGCGGGTTTCAGGCTTGATCCGGGCGTACAACTGACCGCCCTGCCCAACCATGCCCACCGACGTGCCTTCGGCATCGGTCACACCCGCACCGAAAGGCAAGCTGCTGCCGTCGTCGAGGCGCACATTGAGCAACACCGCGCGGCCCTGGTTGGTGGTGTATTTGAGATGCACCACGGCGCCGGCACGCGGGGCCACCTGCTGGCTGGTTTCGTTGAGTTCGACATCCAGCGAGCTGCCGATCGGGTCGATTGCCACTTCGTTCAACTCATAAGGGCGCAGGTACGGCACCACCGCGTTGCCGCTGCCGTCGAGCTTGAGCCCTGGATAACCGGACACCTTGGCGCCTTCGGCACCCGGCGCACTGACCACCGCCATGGTTTCACCGCGATACGGTGTCAGGGTCACACCCTCGGCATGGGCCACCACCGTACCGCTAGCGCCCACCGAGGCGCTGGTATAGCCATCGCCACGGCCCAGGGCCGCGCTGAGCATGGCCCGAGCGCCGGTGTACTGGCCATTAAGGGCCACGCTCTTGCTGTTGTTGGCACCGTCATGACCGATGGTCGCACCGTAGCCATACTGGCGGTCATCGCCAGCGGTGCCGCTGATACCGGCCTGCTCGCTGTAATTGCCTTCGGTGTCACGCCCCACCTGCGCAGTTATTTGCGGGGTATGGCCAGACGCACCAAACTCCAGGGGCATGCTCATGGTCAGCAAGAAGCTGTTTTGCATATCGCCCAGGCCCATACGGCTGCGGTTGGCGTTCACACTGAAGCTGATGCGATTGAACTGCTTGCTGTAGCTGAACTGATACTGCAAGTCACTGCCCGGCAGGTTCCAATAGTTCTGCGCAAAGCCACTGATTGCCACTTGTCCCCAGTCGCCCAGGCTCTGATCGGCGGTGACTGAAAAGCGGCTGCGTGGGCGCCCGAACATGCTGGTGTCCCAGCCACTTTTCTCGGCATCGAGCAGTTGCACAGCATTGCTGAAATCCAGGTATTCGCTGGTGGAAAAACGATAGGCCGCAAGTGAGAAGTTACTGCCAGTACTCAGCACGTTTTTGCTGTAGGACACCCGCATGCTCTGCCCTTTCGCAGCACCGCCAGCCAGGTCGGTCTGGGCATGGGTCACGTCCACGGCCATGGCGCCGATAGGCGTGCCGAAGGCCAGGCCGGTCAGCGCGGCCGTGTAGTCATCACTCGACTGCATACCGGCAAACCCGGTGAAGGTATTGTTCAGGCCATATTGCACAGTGCCCTGCAACAGGCGCACCTGCTTGTCGACATAGTTGTTGCGGGTTTCACCGGCGGTCAGACTGAAACGTGAGGTGCCCGGGCGCAGCAATTGGCTGACCGAGGCATACGGCACGATGAAGTTCTGTTCAGTACCGTCGGCCTCGGCCACGCTGACATTGAGGTCGCCGCCGTAGCCGGTGGAGTACAGGTCATCGATCACAAAGGCGCCGGGGGCCACGGTGGTTTCCAGCAGGATATTGCCGGCCTGGCGAATGGTCACCCGCGCGTTGGTGCGGGCAATGCCACGGATCACCGGGGCATAGCCGCGCATGGAGTCGGGCAACATGCGGTCGTCACTGGCCAGTTGCACACCACGGTACGACAAGGTGTCGAAGATTTCACCGGTGGTATTGGACTCGCCCACCGTCAACTGGCTTTTCAGCGCAGTGATATCGCGTTGGGCGTAAGTGTCCAGGGCCTGGTAATCAGTGCCCAGGCGCGACTGCCAATTGACCGAGGCATTGTGGCGCAGGCGCCAGTCACCCAGATTAAGACCCGCGTGCAGACCCAGAAACGCGGAATCGGAATTGCCGCTGCGGGTGTGGTTACGGTTGCCGCTGAAGTTGTAGCTGAGCATACCGGCGGTGACGCCACGGTCCCACAACTCGGGGCTGACATAGCCGCGCGCATTACGCTTGAGCGCCATTTGCGGAATGCTCAGGTCGAGGGCCTGGTTATCCGGTGAAAAGTTTGCGGTGGCGCCCTGGATCAACATGCCAACAGCAGCGCAGCCCTGGTTGTCGAGAGCCAGGCTGGCTTCGGGCGACAGGCTGGACATCTCCACGCCCTGGCGCTCAAGCAAGCCACGAGTCATGCACACCACCGGCTTGCTGCCGTCGGCCTGGGCCTCGATGCGGATGTCCTGGCGGCTGTTCAACTGGCCGTTGAGCACCACGTCTGCACGGTATTGCCCCGGCATCACCGGGTTGCCGGCCTGGTAGGCACCAAGGTCGAGATTGCGCGAGTCCTCAGGCAGGAACGCGTCATTGAATTGCACCTCTTGCGCCAGTGCGTCCTGCACGGCTATTACGCCCGGGGCAACGGCCAATACCTTGAGGATCAAGGCCGTGAGCGGATTCAAGGCGAAGCGAGGCCGCGCCCGCAGAAAAAGCCTGCTGCTGAAAGAGGTCGACATAAATGACTCGCGAGTAAAAACGTCAGGGATTGATCAGCGCTGGAGTGGCTTCCGAGTCGGGACCAGTGCGCCGTAATCATTGATGGCGTTGAACTCCACCTGGGCATCGCCAGCCGGTCGCGCCTTGAGCGCGGGCAGTTCGAACTGCCGGGTTTCACCCGGAGCGATCATGCCGTCTTCACTGCGCTCACGCTGGGCGCCGGCCACCAGTTCCAGTTCAACCAGCGAGACGTAGAACGCCGTCGGATTGAACGCCTGCAAGGCCAGGCCTTGCCCGTCACGCGCCGGCACCAATTGCCACTGCACCTGCTCAATCGCCTCAGTGGCAGTACCCGGCAAATCGCTCGGGCGGTAGAACAATTTGATCCGCGAACGAAACGCCATTTGCAGGGTATTGAGGTCCGTACCGGCTTCGGGCTTGGGCGGAATTTCCAGTACGTTGAGCCAGAACACCGACTCTTTGTCCTGGGCCAAGGGAGCCCCCGTGAACATCAGCCGCAGGCTTTGGCCCTTGGTCGGATCAATACGCGCCACGGGTGGCGAAAGCAGGAACGGCGCCTTGGAGCTGGTCGGGGTCGACTTGACGTCGCCGGTGTCGATCCACGACTGGGTCAGCGCTGGCTGCGTGCCGTTGTTATTGAGTTTTACGGTGATTTCTTTCTGGCCCGCCGGGTAGATCAGGCGGGTTCCGGTAATCACTACCCCAGCCAAGGCCTGGGAACACATCAGTGTCGCCATCCCCGTGAGGAGCAGTTGCTTGAATAGAAACTTGCAAGACATAAAGCAATCCCGTTGCCGCATGGAAACACGCCCCTTCAATAAACAGCGGGGCGTGTGTCCATGGCCTGCGACTTACTGATAGTTGATGGAGTAAGTCACGGAGCTGACAACGGTGCCCGGAGTAGTAGCAGCCTGGGCGAAGTACTGAACTGCGTATGGCAGGATGGCGGAGGTGTTTGCAACGTCGACACGGCTGGTCGAAGTGACCTGCGCGGTGTTGCCGGCCTTGATCGCCTGGCCATTGGTTGCGTCAACCAGTTGCAGTTGAACTTTGGTGGCAGAACCACTCACGTTCTTCAGGTTGCCGCTGGCTGGGTCAACGCTACCGCCCGACTCGAAGAAGGCAGCAGCGGTCTTGATCGCAGCAGAGCAATCGCTCAGCTCGATGTTGAAACCGGTCTGGCCGGCCACTTGGCCTGCGGTAGTCAGGGAAGCGGTGGAGATGGTTGGCAGCGTGACGGTAGTCCCATTCGCACCGGATGCACCGTTCACTGCAACTTTGCAGGTTTCGGCTTTAAGTTCGCCGTTGAAATCGATTTTGCCGTCCGAAGCCAGAGCAGCAGAAGACACCGTGGCAGCGACCAGTACAGCGAGGGCGCGGGCTTTGTAATTCATGAGTAACTCCGAGAGAGCGATGTTCTACAGTAAGTTTTAAAGCTTCCGCTTGCCGGAGAGCTTCTGTGTTGTTGCGGGATGAAGTTTAGGGAGGACGCATCAAACTCAATATAGGAGTGCTCTGAAAAACAATTTAACGCCTAAACTTTTCAGCACTTACATGCCCCGCAAAACTTACTGTTTCGCCTTAACTCCTTTTTAAAAATCATCGACACTGCGTCAATAGGATCACTCCTAAAAAGCAGTCACTCCAATAGTTCTTAAACCCAGCTTATTGGGCAAATACCGAAATAGAATGTTGGCGCTGCGGCCCGGCAAGTAAAACGCGGTGAGCCCATCGCAATCACAGCCGCTCAGCCGCTCACCTGCGCCCCGCAGACAAGCCCACCCCGGTGCTCCAGCAAGCTACGAGCATGGTCCGCAATCGCTTCTGCCGGCCAGCTCACTTCGTCCTGCAACAACGCTTGGATATGCTGCACCGTGGCCGCAAAGTCTGCCCAGCCAATCACCAACGCTGCCATGTGCAGCTTCTGTATCGCGTCCAACGCCGAACTGCGATCACGCAGGGCAAGCCGCTCAATCAGGCGGTTGAGTTCCTTGTGCAGTTCCTCCGGCGCCGCGGCAGGTTCCGGACGCGGCTCAATCGGGGGAGCCTGGGGAACTTCGCACCATAGTTCAATCATCTGTTGCAACTTGGCCTGTTCGATCGGTTTAGTCAGCACGCCATCTATACCCGCGTCGAAACAACGCTGAAGGTATTCGTTACCGGCAGATGGCGAGAGGGCAATGATTGGACAATAGGAGCGCTCCTGCTCACGCTCCAACTCACGCAATGCGCCGGCCATGCGTTGCGCGTCACCCTCTGGCGAGTCACAGTCGATCAGCACCATGTCGACCCTGCGGGCACTGAACAGCGCCCTCCCCTGGGCTGCATCCGCCGCCAGCAGCGCCCCGTGACCAAGGCTGCCGAGCTGTGCCTGCAACCCTTGCCGGCGGGGCAGCGAATCGTCGAGCACCAGCACCTGCAAACCGTGACTGATCTCAACTATCGGAGCCGGCTCGGTTGCCGGCAGTTCATGGCAAGCGGCGCGCTCAACAGGCAGCCTCACTTCGACCTGGGTACCGACGCCTTGCAGGCTACTGAGGAGCAGCTCACCATGCATCAGCCGCACCAGCCGCCGACAGATCACCAGGCCCAACCCGGTACCGCCCGTGCGCCGGTAGGATTGCTTGGCCTGGGCGTAAGGCCGGAACAACGAGGACTGCGCCTGCTCGGACAAGCCGATACCCGTGTCGATGACCCGAATCACCAGCTGTCGAACCTCAACCGCAGGCTTTTCCAGCAGTTGCAGTTGCACCTCGACCCGGCCGATATCGGTGAACTTGACGGCATTGGACACCAGGTTGCGCAGCACCTGCGCCAGGCGCAGGTCATCCAGCAGCAAGGGATCGTCGGGGCGCTCGCCCGTCACCATCAGCTCAAGACCTTTGTCCTCGGCAGGCGCTCGATACTCGTCCACTATCCGCAGGACCAGTGCCCAGAGATCCACCGGCTCAAGATTGAGAGTCAGTTGCCCGGCCTCCATCTTGGAGATATCCAACACATCATCCACCAGCCGTAGCAAGGTGTTGGCCCCGCTATTGGCCAACCCGGTGAAGTGACGCTGCTGCTCGTCAAGCGGCGTGTGCTCCAACAACTCGACAGCAGCCAGCACCGCGTTCATCGGCGAGCGTACTTCATGGCTGATGACGGCCAGAAACATCGCTTTCTCCCGCTCACTGTGCATTGCCTGGCGCCGCTGCAGACGACTTTGCACGACCAGCGCGAGCAACAGCGCCACCACGGACAGCAATAGCCACAACTCACCTTGGTAATGTTCGGCAATGGCCTTGATGGTAGGAATATCCAGGTTCATATCGACGAACCAGGCGTCATAGATCGCCTTGCGCTCGTCGCTGGTGATAGACGCCAGCGCCTTCTGCAAAATGGACAGCAGGATCAGGTCACTGTCACGTATCGCCATGCTCACGCCGGTATGTTGCTCGGGGACCACACCGGATATCTGCAACACCCCACGGTATTGGCGAGACAGGTAAGGAATCAGCAGCCATTCGGAAGCAATCGCCGCATCCGCACGGCCGTCCTTGACCATCGCCATCATGTCCACCGCATTCTGCGCCGAGATGATGGTGATACCGGGCGCCTTCTGCTGCAAGAACGCGAAATACCCTTCGCGCCCCAACATCACCAGGCGCTTGCCGGCGAGCTGCTCCAAGGCCACAAAAGGCTGATCGCCAAAACGGCTGATAAGAATGGTCGAGCTGGTGTTGTAAGGCGTGGTGTAGAGCAACCCGCGATCCTGCACGGGATCGTCATCCTGGCGCCGGGTGGGTAGGATGTCGACTTCGCCACTGATCAGCATGTCTTTGCGGGCGCTGCGCGTGGTGGTGCTCACCGGTTCGAAACGCAGGCCCGTGCGCGAAGATATCAGCCCCAGGTATTTGGCCGACAACCCTCTGAGCTGGCCATCGCTGATGTATTCAAAGGGCAGCAGGTTGTCGAACACCCCGACACGCAGCACCGGGTTGGCCGCAATCCAGTCAAGCTCCTGCTGCGTCAATTGCATCGGCACTGGGCTGGCCTGCGCTGCCATACCCAGGTTACCCAGCAGGAGCCCTATCAGCAGCAAGCGTGCCAGTACGGCGCTCATCGCGGCGCCATCCGCGTGCTCCGGGCAGGCGCCAGTACGTCGAAGGCCGTGTCTGCGCCCAGGGCATGCCAATGCTCAACCAATGCTTGCAAGGCCTGCGCATAGACGGGGTTATCCCAGCCCTGCTCCGCACGCAACAGGCTCTCCAGGCGCTCGGCACTCTGGCCCAGGGCCGACCACTCCATAATCAGCGCCGCGCCGTGCACGCGGTGGGCAACATGCACGGCGCTGGGACGATCACAAAGCGCTATCGCCTTGATCAGGCTCCCCAGGTCACTGGCCATTTCCCGATTGATCGCCTCCTGATCAAGCCTGGGTGCCATCAGGCTCGCACGGGGTGCCGCCAACTTGACGCCGCACCAGCGCTCGATCACCTCGCGCAGTTGTCCCAGGCGTATCGGCTTGCTCAATACCGCGTCCATGCCAGCATCCATGCAGCGTTTAAGGTGTTGCTCGCCGGTCAAGGCAGAAATGGCAATGATCGGGCAACGGGCCCGCCCCAACTGACGCTCGAACACCCGCAGTTCACGGACCAGGCTGTAACCGTCCTGGTCCGGCAGGTCGCAGTCCATCAGGATCAGTTCGTAGGCCTGCTCACCGAACAAGAGCCGGGCCTGGGCAGCATCCGCAGCGATCACAGCCTGGCAGCCAAAACCGCCGATCTGGGCGCGCAGCACCTCCTGGTTGGCCAGGGTGTCTTCCACTACGAGGATCTGCAGGCCGTCGGTGACAGCCTGAGGCGCTGGCGCCTGAACCGGTGGTTGTGCAGCGGGCTCAGGTGCAACGGTCACCGGCACGCAGAGAATGATGGTAGTGCCCACGCCCGGTTCACTGCTGAGGCTCAACGAACCCTGCATCAAGCTCGCCAGTTGCTGGCAGATCACCAGGCCCAGGCCCGTACCACCGGAGCGCTTGTACGATTGACTGGCCTGGACATAGGGACGAAACAAAGAGGCCTGTACCGCTTCGCTCATGCCGATCCCGGTGTCGTGGACCTTGACTTGCAACTGCGGGTCACCGGCCTGCGAGGCCACCAGGCACAGCTTGATGTCGACACCTCCGGCATCGGTGAACTTGATGGCATTGGAAAGCAGGTTATGAAAAATCTGCGTCAGGCGGGAGCTGTCGAGCAACAGCAAGGGCAGCTGTGCCTGGATGTTCATATTCAAACTCAGGTGCTTTTCCCGGGCGCGCAGGCGATGCAAGCCGACCACGCCCTGCACCAGCGCCGTGACATCGGTCGGCTCGATGTTCAGGCGCAGGGCCCTGGCGCCCGAGCCAGGTGTATGCAGCACATCATCAAGCAAGCGCACCAAGGCGTTGGCACCGCTATTGGCCAGGTGCGCAAAGTGGCGCTGCTGCTCATTGAGCCGGGTGTGCCCCAGTAACTCCATGGCCGCCAGCACGGCATTCATCGGTGAACGTATTTCATGGCCCATGACCGCCAGGAACATGGTTTTTTCCTGCTCGTTACGCACAGCTTTAAGCCGCTGGCGATGACCGCGATAGGCCAGCACACACAAACTGGCCAGCACCAACGCCCCCAGGATCAGGACATGCAAGTAGTGATTGGCAATCGTGAACAGGGTCGGAACATCCAGGTCCAGGTCTTGATACCAGTGATCGTAGATCTGATTGCGTTGTTCGGCGGTGATTGAGTCCAGGACCTTCCCGAGGATCGAAAGCAATATGGCCTGGTCATCACGAACGGCCATGCTGACATCCAGTATCTGGCTCCCGACCACCCCTGAGGTTTCCAGGACGCCCTGGAACTGCCGATACAGATAAGGCATCAGGAAGGTTTCGGAGGCGACCGCTGCATCAGCACTGCCATCCTCGACGCGGGTCAGCATATCCAGGGCCGAGGTGCTTCTGATTAGGTTGGCACCGGTACCCGTAGCCTTGAATATCTGCTCGTAATGATCTGTGTCGGGGATCATCACGGTTTTGCCTTGCAGTTGATCCAGATCGAAAAGACCGGGGCTGTCGACCCGCGTCACGATGATCGGCGAGGTGGTGTGATAGGTCAGCGCGGTAAGGCCCTCGGTAGATGGCTCAGACCTGAAATGCAGGTAAGAGGACAACAGGTCGACCTGACCTTCAAAGAGCATTTTCTCGCGTATTTCCAGGGTCTTTCCCGGCGTGTACGTGAATGTAAGTCCCGTGGTATCCGTCACCAACTTCAGATACTGAACTGATCGCCCTTGCAGTGTCCCATCACTCATGTATTCGAAGGGAATCAAGCCTTCGACCACCCCCACCCGCAACACCGGATGCTGCTCTATCCAGCGCTGCTCCTGTTCGCTCAACTCAATGGGCCCCGCACAAAGGGCAGGCACTCCTCCCATCAACCACAGCAGCACGCCCCCACACAGCCACTGCCTCATGGCGAACCGATGATCTTGTTGAGCTTGAACAGTTCGTTGTTCGACGTGACCCCCAGCTTGCGAAACGCCGAAGTTTTCTGGGTGCTGATGGTCTTGATGCTGCGATTGAATTTTTCGGCGATTTCCGTGATGGTCATGCCTGCCAGGTAACAGCGGATGACTTCCTGCTCACGACTGGTCAACTCTGCCAGGATCAGTGCGTCCGGGACCTCGTCCGAACCCTTGCGGGTATCGCTGGTGACGGTTTCGGCCAGGCGATAGGTCATGTCGGTACTCAGGTACACCGCCCCGGAAGCCACTTTGCGGATGGCCTTGATCAACTGGGTCATGTCTTCGCCCTTGCCGACAAACCCCCGGGCACCGACGCGCATGGCCAGGCCCACAGTCGCCGGGTCGTGATGACTGGACAGGATGAGGATCTGGCAGGCGGGAAACTTGACCCGCAAGGCGCGGATCAGCGACACGCCGTCCAACTCATCGGGGCTCAGGGAGAAATCCAGCAGCAACAGGTCGGCAGGCGCCGTGGCGAGACCGGCGATCAGGTCTCGGCTGCGCTCATAAATGCCTACCACTTCAAAGTTCGTCTCGGCGGCCAGGGTATTGGCCAGGCCATGACGAACAACAGCATGGTCATCGAGTAAAGCAATACGTATAGGTTTCATCGCAATCGAGCCCACTCAGCCCAGCGCACGCGGCGCTGCTGGAAAACAGGGATACCCCTCCGATACAACGTCTGACTCTTGCTTAAGTATATGTAACAAACGAAAAATGACACGGCGCATAAAGCCAACTGGTTCACACACCTTCAATAATGTGTTTGATCTTGAACAACTCGTTGTTCGACATCACACCCAACTTGCGAAATGCCGAGGCTTTTTGCGAGCTGATGGTCTTGATGCTGCGATTGAATTTCTCGGCAATTTCGGTGATGGTCATGCCCGTCAGGTAACAGCGGATCACTTCCTGCTCACGGGCAGACAAGCTGACAAAACGCAGTGCGTCCTCGCGGCTCCTGGCGTCTCCGTCACACGGGCTGGCTGTGGCTTCGGCCACCCGATAAGCCATGTCCGGACTCAGGTACACCGCCCCCGAAGCCACCAGCCGTACTGCATCGATCAACTGGGTCATATCTTCGCCCTTCCCGAGAAAGCCCCGGGCGCCGACACGCAGGGCCAGGATCACGGTGGCGGCATCATGGTGCGTGGAGAACACCAGAATGCGGCATTGTGGAAACTTCACCCGCAGTGCGCGAATCAGTAAAACTCCGTCCAACTCATTCGGCCCAAGCACGTAGTCCAGCAACAGGACCTGCGCCGGATCTTTCGCCAGCCCTGCCAGCAGGTCACGCGTGCGGGAATAGACGCCGACCACTTCAAAGTCAGGCTCCTGCACCAGCCGATTGACCAAACCATGTCGCACGATTGCATGATCATCCAGCAAAGCAATTTGTAAGCGTTTCATAGATCACAGGACACTCTGTATAACGAGCAAAAAGATGAATAACACCCATTCATCATTGGTAAGTTGCCGTCATGGCTGACGGACCTACAACATCAATTACATCCGTGCAACTGAGCAATCGCACACTAAAAGAGTAACGGGCGAACTTTCGTTTACGCAAAGAAGTGCCCACAGACAAACTTTAAAGTTGCCCGATGAACAGTCGTTTTTTTCAAGCCAATTACAGCAAGCAATAAGTACCCGACGCAAAGAGGCACTAATCCCTGGAGCCCGCGATAAAAAATTCGATGATGGGAATTTAAGGCAATAACGCAGAAATGGACATCGGAGCACTCCTAAAAACACCATCAGTCTTAGGACTGAAGGCGAGCGGAGGCGCGTTACTGGGGTTTTCCCTGCTCGATCACGAAACCCAGGAACGCATCGATTTCCATTGGCCGAGCCAGGGCATACCCCTGGCCGACGCGACATCCCAAGCGGTGCAGCAACGGGATGGTGGACTCATCCTCGATGCCCTCGGCCACCAGGTTCAAATTGAGCAAGCCCGCCCAATTGACGATGCCTGCGATCACCTTGCGTGACGAGGCATGCTGCTCGACAGCCCGCACGAACGAGCCGTCGATTTTCATCTCATCGAACGACAGGTTTGCCAACAGATTCAAGGTGGCCGCCCCGGTACCAAAGTCATCCAGGGACACCTGGAAACCCTTGGTGCGAATGGCCGTCAGCGAAGCCGACAGCAAGAGTTCGTCCGGCTCAGGCACATCCTCGGTGAGTTCGATTTTCAGCAGCCGGGTTGGCAGGTCGGCCTGCCGCATACGCGCCGCCATACTGTCAGCGAAGTGCGGGGTGCAAATGGTTTTCGCCGACGCATTGACCGCAATGGGAATCCAGATGCGTTCACGCTTGAGGGCCAGCATGACCCGGATGGTCCACATTTCAACCAGACTGAACAGCAACAGGTCCAAGCCCAGCCGGTTGACCAGGGGCATCAGCACTGACGGCGGTATTTCACCAAACTGCGGATGCTTCCAGCGCACCAACGCCTCGGCGCCCACCACACGCCGACTCAACAGTTCGAACTGTGGCTGGAACACGAAGCGTAGCCCCTCTCCTGTGGTCAGGGCATTGATCACTTCATCCTCGGCCAGGGCGTCGAAGGTGGCCACGTTCAACTGGGGGTCGGCTTCTGCGCGGGTCAGCATCACGGCTCGCAAGGCATCACCCAGCTCCAGAGGCGTACCGTCACGCAGGATCTCCACCAGAATACCCGCGGTGCGGGCCAGCCGGGCATGGGACTCCAGCGCACTCACCGCCACCCCGCCAATGTGCCTGATCCAGAATTGATTGGTGCTAGCCTGTCGAGGCGGTACACAGGCCCCGTCGACCGCTTGCGCCCGAGCATTCAGGGTGGTTTCACCCGTCCAGAAAATACTCGGCAACTGCATCAGAGTGCCGGCGTCATACCGCCCCTTGAGCAGGCTGGGCAGCATCAACCCGGCGTCACTGCCAAGCCGGATTTCGCAGACAATGACATCGACCTGGCTTTCATCCAGCCAGGCCTGCACTGCGCTCAAGGATTCAACATTGGCCAGAGGCGTAATACCCATAGCACTCAAGGCGCCGGAGAGCCGACTTGCGCAGGTAGCGTCGGTTGCCAACGTGATGACGCGCAAGGCGTTGAACTCGTTGGGCACGGCGGCATTTAAGATCATGACAAAATTTTCCCGAGACTGTATCCAGGAAAAAAGCTTATCAGTGCCAAAAAAGAAGCAAATAGGATTGGGACTAAAAGCTCGGTGAATCAGATCAAGCACCAGGGCCTTTGGTTCTTGGGCAACGGCGCCCCAGCGACAGCACGAACAACGTGATGGCAAAGACCGTTAACTGTGTGGTGAGAAAGGGAGGGATGACTCTGGACATGAGCAACGTAGCGACCGAGAACCCTTCTCGATGAAATACTGCCAGAGCGGCACCGATGGGCATCAACACTGCCCCATCGGCACCCCACTTTCCTGCGTGTTCTAGAACACGTACTGCAAGCGCATCACGATGCCATCGCCCGTGTCATCGCCCACGGTGTTGCTGACGTTATCCGTGCGGGCCTTGACGTAGTTGGCACTGACCTTGACGGCTTCGTTAGCGTACCAGTTGACCCCCAGGGTGTGTGCCTTGCCTTCGCTGTCGCCGACCTGGCGCACATTGGTGCTGACCACCACATTGTCGTCCTCGACAGTGAACGCGTCGTAGCGGTAGAACACCTCCCAGGCGCCGATCTGTTTGTTCTGCGGCTTGATCGAGTCGAACTTGGCGCCATCGAGTTTATAGATGCGTGGCTCGCCGGTCAGGGTGTAGGCCATCTGTGCGTAATAACCGCTGGCCTTGATGTCACTGCGTGCGGCATCGGCCTTGAGGGTCCGGCGCAGGTATTCGCCCTGTACCGAGAACGCATCCAGCGCCCAGGCGCCTTCCAGGCCCCACACCGAATCGTCCTGCCACAAGCCCTGCTGGGCAGCGCTGCCGCCAAATACCGAGCGGGTACCGTTGGTGCCCGCGCTGTTGCCGCCATTGGTCTCGACGCCGCGCATGCCCATGCGTGAACGGATACGGGTGTCGATGGCTGCATCCTTGAGGTCACGGTAGGCGTATTGCAGCCCCACGTGCAGCACATTGCCGGACTCATGCAGCGGCGCAAACACACCACGCAGGTTGTAGCGCTTGACGCTGTCACCGTCGGTGTCGTTGTTGTTTTCGCTGAATACGCTGCCGGACAAGTAGGCCATGCTCCCTACGACGCCGGTGGCCTGTACGCCCATGCCGGAGTTGTCGTTGATCCACTCCGCCACGTCGTAGGAAAGGTTGCGCTCCAGGGCCGTGACCCACTTGGAACTGGTGGCTTTCTCCAGGCCGAAATCCGTGTAGAAACGACCGACTTTCAGGTTCAGTGGATTGAACCCGGTGTAGGTCACACTGCCTTCGTCGAAGTAGCCTGTGCTGTCATTGCCCACGTTACGGGACAGGTCGTAGTTGATCTGATACTTCCAGTCCTTGTAGGCCGTACCACCAAACTCCAGGTAGGCCCGACGAAAATAGGCGGCGTCTGCCGAGTTGCCGTTACGGGTGTAGTAGTCATTGAACCTGGCGTAATCAGCCTGGATACGCCCGCCCAACTTGAAGCTGAACTCTTTGTCGGCAGTGGCAACTTCGAGGCCGCCCTTGGTTTTCAGCACGATATCAGCACCATCGGTGGTCACCGTGCCAGCCTGAACCGACATGGCCAATATGCCGCCCATGACGGCCAGGCTCAACTGAGTGAATCCAACGTATTTCGAATCGCTAATCGACATCAACTTCCCCTCGTTATCGTTAAGTACAACTTGGCGACGGGGAGCTTCCAAAGAGCAGATGACGGTTTTGGTTTATTTAAAAGACACTTTTGTGACGGTGACGACTTTCGCTCTTGAATCACGACGCAAGCCTTATAAACAAAGGGCCCAGCAACTTTTCAAGGGATCTCGCCAAATATTTCAGAATGATTAAAGTTGCTGCTGACTCAGATGACACTCCTCCACCTCAAGGGGGCTAGCTGACCACTCTTTCAAACCAATCACTGCGCTCGTCAAAGGCTTTGTGAATCAGCGCCACCAACGCTTGCACATGAGGTTGCTCGGCCGTCAAGGGCGCAGTGGACAGCCACGCCAAACGCTCCATGCGCTCGCTGAACAATGGCGTCAGGCCCAGCAGCGTCTTGTCCAGATGGGTGATGTAGTTTGGCAACAAGCCGACACAGGCACTGTGCCTGATCCACTCCCGCACCCACGCCTGGGAATGCACCTGGGCTACCGCCCTCTGGCGTTGTTTGACCAGGCGGTTCCAGGGCTCAAAAGCCGCAACCGGAGCATTCGTACGACCTTGTACCAACATAAAGTCAGACAGGTCTGCGATTTGCGCCGGCAAACGGTTACCGCGACAGTAGCGCTTGGCAATATGCGGGCTGTAATCAATGCGTGCCAGCCGTTGCGGCGTGGTCATGGCAAACCCAGGGGAAGGACGCGGGCGACCAGGATCCGCCAGCCACACCATGATATCGGCCTGACGCGTCGGCTCGCCCGTCAACGGGATGACTTCCAACTGCATTGCCGGGTGCTTGCGCATGAAATCCAACACCTCACGCGCCAGCAGATCGTGCATGAGGGAATCTTCCACGGCCAGGCGCAACAACGGTTGAGGCAAGACGCTCGCCTGTGGCTGGACATCGCCAAAACGCGCCACCAGTGCCGCTTGCAGACGCTGCCCCTTGAGGGTCAGGCGCAGGGCGCTGTCCTGATACACAAACAGCGGGCTACCCAGATGGCTTTCCAGGTGGATCATTTGCTTGCGCAACACTGCGGCGCGGATATTCAGACTTCTGGCGGCCTGGCGAAAACTGGCACAACGTACGCATGTCAGAAAACGTTGCGCCAGCTCACGGTCAATCAACGGTGGCGGTGCAGTCATAAGGCAACCTTTCAGCGGCCATTATTACGGCACTGCCCCATGACTTTATATTCGATGGTATTGAGCTTGCCGCCCGAGTCCTCGTAGGTCATGCGCGATGGCACGATGTCACAGGAACGGATCGGTGGCGTTATGTTGACCACCTTGGCGATGTCCAGCTTCATCCCGTAGCGATAGCCCTGGACCTGGGGCTCGTCCTTACCTTTTTTTGCCGCATAAGCGGCCATGGCTTTCTGGTTATCGCTCATCATCTGGTCAAACACACGGTCACCACCTCCCGTGGCGAGCGCGGCCGTGGACAATGACAACATCAATGCAGCAATACTTAGTTTTAACAGGTTCATAGGGTTCATCTCTCAAGTCACTACAGCAAACTTTCCAGACTTGAGATTAACGAACCGACCCTTTCACCAAGGTAGCTTGAAGATTACCTTTCTGTTATCAACCACTAAGCATTGCCTGAAACGACGACGATGATCACCGCCCAATCAACGTCGGGCGGATTACAAACAAACTGACCCACCACTTTGGGTCAGCGTAACGCTGGCGACGGGTGGGACCTATCAGGTGAGTATCGAGCAACTGAAAGCCGGTTCTGACCCAAAGGAGCAATCGAGTAGCAGCCGCATCCGATAATTCAGACAGGGAGCAAAACAGTGATCGGTATTAGAGAAGCAACCATAGAAGACATCCCCCTACTTCGGAACCTCGGCATGGCGACCTATCGAGAGCATTTCTCTGACATCTGGAGCGCTGCGGGCATGCAGGACTTCCTGAACAAAGACTTCTCAATCCGCGAACTCCAGCAATCAATCGAGTCGCCTGCCTGTCATTGCTGGCTTATGGCATTTGATGCAGACAACCAAGGCGTAGGCTTTGCCAAGATCAACTGGTCCAAACCCATGCCCTTGCCTGGACAGGTTGGTGCTGAGCTTCAGAAAGTCTACTTCCTCAAAACACAGGCCGGCCGAGGCTACGGGAAGCAGCTCTTGCAGTTCATTTTTCAGTCAGCAAAAGACCGTCAGCAAGGCTCTATCTGGCTGGAGGTGCTGAAGTCCAATGCCAGTGCGCAGCGTTTCTATGAAAGCTGCGGGTTCGAGGTGCGAGGAGAAATACCGTTCAGTACCGACAAGGCCGATATCGGGATGGTGGTGATGAACTGTGGCCTTTCCCGGTAGCCAGGGGGCTACGCCGCTCATACCGCTCACATCTTAATCACCAAAGGAATGGCAATGATCTTCGACTGGCACTCCGGCCCCATCACCCGCACCACCCCATTGGATAAGCACTACCGAAATACGCAAAAGGTGCGTCAGTTTCTGGTCAGCGAGTGCGGGGAGTCGTTCAAGTTCGACCGACCGTTCATGGCCTGGATCAAGAGTGGCGAGCCCTTGACGATGGGAGACGTGGCGGATATGTGGAGTCGCAGAGACGCAGGGGAAATGTTTATCGCGCCTCAGCAGCAGACAAACGACTGATCAGGGTGCTGGCGCGCAACGCACACCAGGAACCTTTTTCACAATCGGGACTCAGTGCTGCATGTTTTCATACCAATGACTCAGCGAATTCCCGATGATTATCCGAAGATCCCTGCTCTGTATCGCCTTGGTAGCCATCGGCTTTCTTGCCGGGTATGCCGCCAAACCAAATAATGGACTTCAAGTGACTGCTGGCCAACTGATCAAATGTGGCCAGGTGACCATTCCTACCCTGGAGATGTGAACCCGAAGTCACAGCACGGTCGCCAGCGACCGCAACGGCTTTCACCAGCAAAACCTGACATCCAAGTAAATAACGCATTGATAGCTTCCCGGCGAATAGTCGACGGATTTAATAACTGGCTGGAGCCAAAATGGTCATTGACGACGCGCTCGCCAAATATTCCACGTACCCCTGCGCAAAATCCAAATACGCCCGCACGATAGCCGACGGATGACGGTGTGATGGGTAGATCAGGTTAATCTGCTGCTCCGGCAGTGGATGCTCAGGTAGCAGCACCAGCAGCTTCCCTTCGCGGATGGCGGGCCCGGCTAGAAAAGGCGGGAGCTCCGTCACCAGATCACCGGCCAACGCCCGGCTGCGCAAATGCGCATAGTCATTCGTGGTCAACATGGCCTGCGGCTTGAATAGCACGCTTCCCAACTGCCAGGTTCCCTGACTCCAGGTGCCACAGGGATAACCGTGCAAAGCCTCGACACTGGCAGGCATACCCAGCCTTTCAATCAGCGTCGGACTGGCCACCAACCAGTGGCGATAGTTCAGCAGGCGGCGGGCAACCATGGTCTCGTGGGCAATCATGCCGACCCGCAACGCCACATCGACACCATCCTCGATCAAGTCGATACGCCGCTCGGTGGTATGGACGCTGACCTGGACCTGTGGATAGCGGCGCTGGAACGCCGACAAAACATCCCACCAGGGCTCAAACGAAGGTGGCAATGACAACCGAAGGCGGCCTTTGAGCAGCGCCTGATCACTGATCACCGCCTGTTCGCCCTCGGCCAACGCTTCAATGCCGCGACTGGCATGTTCGTACAACCGCATCCCCGAATCGGTGAGCCTGGTGCCTCGTACAGAGCGTTCGAGCAGTTGCACTTTCAGTTGCTGTTCAAGCTCGCGAATACGCCGGCTCAAGGTCGGCAATGGAATATCCAGGCGCTCGGCGGCAGCTGACAGGCTGCCGGTCTGCGCTACGCTGACGAACATGCGGACGGCGTTGAAGTCCATGGCTTAACCTCTCAGTAATAAGAGGCACGATATATTTTTTGTGGGCCATCTTCCAGTTTCGATTGATGGACAGTGCAGTCTTCATGAGGATCTGTTTTAGAGTACGCTGGCTGCCCACCGTAATTTTAAACAGCGATTCCCTCCCCTTGCCCACCGTCCATTAATCTGATCCAGCACCCTCTGGTACAACAAAGCGTGCCGGACACTTCCACCATAGGTATTTATTTTTTAATAGACACAGTCGTGGCTCTGCTACCTTCAGGTTTGGTGGGTTCGACTGAGAGGTGCCGGCGACGCATCAAGCGATAGGCTGCCGGAATCACAAAAAGTGAAAGCAAGGGCGCTGTGACCATACCGCCAACCATGGGCGCGGCAATGCGGCTCATCACTTCGCTACCAGTCCCACTGCCCAACAAGATGGGTAACAAGCCCGCAATAATGACGGCCACGGTCATGGCCTTAGGTCGAACTCGCTGCACAGCACCTTCACGAATCGCCGCAATCAATCCGCGCTCAGTGCTGTCACCGACGTCTTCACGTTCGGCCCAAGCGTTCTTCAGGTAGAGCAGCATGATCACGCCGAACTCGGCAGAAACCCCAGCCAAGGCGATAAATCCGACTCCGGTGGCGACCGACAGGTTGAACCCCAAGAGATAGAGGAACCATGCTCCACCGCTCAGTGCAAATGGCAGAGTGGCCATGATCAATAGCGCCTCATCGAAGCGGGCGAAAGTCAGGTAGAGCAGAACGAAGATGATCAACAGCGTGGCAGGTACTACCAGTTTGAGGCGTGCGTTGGCCCTTTCGAGAAACTCGAACTGTCCTGAGTAGCTCAGGCTCATGCCTGGCTGCAGCTTGACCTGTTCATTGATGACCCGACTCAGGTCGGCGACAACCGAGGCAATGTCCCGTCCCCGCACGTCGATATACACCCAGCCTGAAGGCCTTGCGTTTTCGCTCTTGAGCATCGGCGGCCCGTCGCTGACCTTGATCTTCGCCACCGTGCCAAGTGTGATTTGGCTGCCTAGCGGGGTGTAGATTGGCAACTGCGCCAGGGCGCCGAGCGAGTCACGCCACTCACGGGGGTAACGGACGTTGATCGGGAAGCGTGCAAGCCCTTCAATGGTCTCCCCGACGTTTTCACCGCCGATAGCGCCGGCCACAATGGACTGCACATCGGCGATATTCAGCCCGTAGCGGGCGGCGGCCTTGCGGTCGATATCCACGTCGATATAGCGGCCACCGGTCAGTCGTTCAGCCAGAGCCGAACTGACACCTGGCACATCCTTGGCTACCCGCTCGACCGCCTGAGTCACAGCATCGATCTCCGTCAGGTTGGTGCCGGCAACTTTCACCCCAATTGGACTCTTGATACCCGTAGCCAGCATGTCGATACGGTTGCGAATCGGTGGTATCCAGATATTCGTCAGCCCAGGAACTCGTACCACTCGATCCAGCTCTTCCACCAACTTTTCCTGGGTCATGCCTGGACGCCATTGCTCGTGCGGCTTGAATTGAATGGTGGTTTCGAACATCTCCAGCGGTGCAGGGTCGGTGGCGGTTTCAGCGCGCCCCGCTTTACCGAAGACGTGTTCAACTTCAGGCACGGTCTTGATCAGACGGTCAGTCTGTTGCAGCAGTTGTGCCGCTTTCTGCGCCGACAATCCCGGCAGAGCTGAAGGCATATAGAGCAGGTCACCCTCATCCAACGGGGGGAGAAACTCGCCACCCAAGCGCGACATTGGCCATAGCGTACTGACAACAACCAATAACGCCACCAGCAGCGTGATCTTTGGTCGACACAAGACTGCGTCCAGGGCTGGCTGATAGATCCGAATCAACCACCGGTTCAACGGGTTCTGATGTTCACTGGGAATTCGTCCTCGAATCCAGTAGCCCATCAGCACTGGCACCAAGGTCACTGACAATCCCGCCGCTGCCGCCATGGCGTAGGTCTTGGTGAAAGCCAAAGGGCCGAACAACCGTCCCTCCTGAGCTTCCAGCGTGAACACCGGAATGAACGACAGGGTGATGATCAACAAACAGAAGAACAGCGCAGGGCCTACCTCTGCCGCCGCTTCGGTCATTACATGCCAATGACGTTCGCCCTTCAGTTCTTCCCCCGGATTGGCCGCGTGCCATGCCTCAATTTTCTTGTGAGCGTTCTCGATCATCACCACAGCGGCATCGACCATGGCGCCAATGGCAATGGCAATCCCGCCCAAGGACATGATGTTGGCGTTGATGCCTTGGTAGCGCATGACGATAAAGGCAATCAACACACCAACAGGCAGCGAGATGATCGCCACCAGGGATGAGCGCAGGTGCCAGAGGAAGATTCCACAGACTAACGCGACGACAATGAACTCTTCGATCAGCTTGTGGCTGAGGTTTTCAACAGCGCGGTCGATCAGCTTGCTGCGGTCGTAGGTGGTAACGATTTCCACCCCGGACGGCAGGCTGCTTTTCAGTTCGTCGAGCTTGGCCTTGACCGCCGCAATGGTCTCGCGAGCATTCTTGCCACTGCGCAAAATCACCACGCCACCGACGGTCTCGCCTTCGCCGTCAAGTTCGGTAATGCCCCTCCGCATTTCCGGCCCCAACTGGATCGTTGCGACATCGCCAAGGGTCACTGGTACACCACCCGCACCCAACTTAAGCGGGATCGCCCGGAAGTCATTGAGCGTCTTCAGATAGCCCGAGGCGCGCACGATGAACTCGGTCTCCGCCATCTCCAGCACGGCACCACCGGTTTCCTGATTGGCCTTGCCGATGGCGTCGGTCACCTCAGCCTGAGTGATGCCGAAGCTGGCCAATTTCAGCGGATCGAGCTGCACTTGATACTGCTTGACCATGCCACCCACGGTGGCCACTTCCGCAACGTTCGGCAGGGTCTTGAGTTCAAACTTGAGGAACCAGTCCTGAAGAGCGCGAAGCTGTGCCAAATCATGCCCGCCACTGCGATCCACCAGTGCGTACTGATAGATCCAACCCACCCCCGTCGCATCGGGCCCCAACGCCGGCTTGGCATTGGCCGGCAAGCGGCTTTGTATCTGACTCAGGTACTCCAACACCCGCGAGCGAGCCCAATACAAGTCAGTGCCGTCTTCGAACAGCACGTAGACAAAACTATCGCCAAAGAAGGAATAACCACGCACGGTCTTGGCCCCCGGCACCGAGAGCATGGTGGTGGCCAACGGATAGGTGACCTGGTTCTCGACGATCTGCGGCGCTTGTCCTGCATAAGGGGTGCGGATAATCACCTGCACATCGGAGAGGTCTGGCAACGCATCAATGGGCGTGCTTTGCACCGACCAGACGCCCCAAGCGGTGACAAACAGTGTCGCCAGTAGTACTAGGAATCGGTTGGCCACTGACCAACGAATCAGGGCAGCAATCATGGCTGGCTCCCCGATTTATCCAGGCGTTCAACACGCAAGCCATCGTCGGTCTGGCTCAACGCGATTCGAACCTTGTCACCCGCTTTGAGGCCCTGCATCAGCGCCGGACTAGCGAGTGGGAAAGTCATCGTCATGCCAGGCATACCCAGCGTCTTGAAAGGGCCATGGGCGAGCGTGACGTCTTTGTCGTCGATCTCAACGATCTGCCCATCAGCCTCATGAGAGCTGGAGGCTGTTTCACTGGGTGGCGACTCTTCCTCCGTGCGAGCAACAATGCCCTTGAGACTGGCCTCCGAGTCGAGCAGGAACTGGCCAGACGTAACCACCTTCTGACCTGCTTCCAGACCTTTCACTATCGCGGTTTTGCCATCGCTTTCCTGCCCCAGGTGCACCTCCACTGGACGGTAGCGACCAGCGTCTTCGGCGAGCATCACCAGGGCTCGTCGGCCAGTGCGAATCACCGCCTCACTCGGCACCCACAATACACTTTGCTCGGTCGAACGATTCAGGCGTACCTGCACCGTCAAACCCGGCCTGAGGCGCTCGCCCGGATTGGGTAACTCGACACGTACCCGAAGTGTGCGGCTGTCCGGATTGGTTTCGGGCAAAATCGCGCTGACCTTGCCACTGAGTGTTGTTCCTGGGAAGGCCGGCAGTCGCGCTTCGACCGCCTGCCCCACGGTGATAGCTCCGGAATCCGATTCTGGAACGGCCACGGCTAGCCAGACACTGCTCAAGCCATTGACGCGCGCCAGAGTGTCGCCAGTCGCCACGGTCATACCCGAACGGACATTCAACTCTTGCAGCACGCCGCCAATAGGGCTGGTGAGCGTCAGGTAGGGCTGAACCTTACCGCCACGCTCTAACTGAGTGATCAGTGTTGCCGGCATCCCTGTGAGCTGCAGTCGTTGGCGGGCGGCAGCCAACAAGCCAGCATCACCGTTGCGCTTAAGGGCAAGGAACTCTGTCTGGGCGGCCGCCCACTCAGGCACCAGGATATCCGCCAACGCCGCGTTGGCTTTGAGTACATCGCCGGGAGCATGGGCATAGACCCGCTCCACAAAACCAGTGGTGCGGGCCTGAATCACAGCGACATCACGCTCGTTGAATCCCAAGACTCCTGTGACGTCGAGACTGGAATTAAAGATTCCACGGGTGACTGTCGCAAAACGCAGACCGAGATTCTGAGTCAGGCTCGGATCGATACTGACAGTCGCACGATCTCCTGCGCCCCCGGCGTACTGAGGAACCAGTTGCATGTCCATGAAAGGGGATTTACCCGGCTTATCGAACTTTTGCTGCGGGTACATGGGATCGTACCAATACAGAGCCTTGCGCTCCTCTGGGGAGCTGGGACTCTGCTCCGGGCTGGCACCAGGTACTCCGTTCACGCGTTGATGTGCGAACCAGTAACCACCGGCAACACCGAATGCCAGCGAGACGCCTACCAGCAATGCCCCGCTCCATTTTTTAAGGATCATTGGCTGGACTCCCCATACGCAAAATACAGACGCGCACTGGTCAGTGCTCGCTGTTCTTCCACGTCGATCTGTTTAAGACGGGCTTCAATGAGTTCACGTCGGGCGGCAATCACCGCATTTAAATCGCCCTTGCCTGCACGGTAACTGGCCATGCTGAGTTCGACCTTTTCCTTGGCCAGAGGCAACAGGCTGTCCTGATTTCTGCGCACGGCGCGATTCAGACGCTCATAGTCAGCCAGTTCATTTTCCAGTTGCTGGGTATGCTCGCGTGACAGCGCTTCGCGCTCGGCCTCCAACTGGTTGAGTTCAGCCTGCTTGGCTGCAATCCTGGGGTTTTGGCGAGAGTCGGGAAATAGCGGTAGATCCCAGGAAAGTTGAACGCTGACCATGTCGCCGAACTGACGGTCACGACGCTGATAATCAAGCTCCCAACTCCAGTCCGACTGCTTTTGCGCTTCGGCTTCACGAACTTTAGCCTGCGCCTCGCGGGTCATCGGTGCAAACGCTGCCAACTCGGGGTGGTGTTGCAACTTATGGGAGTAGCCTGAGGTATCTACGGGCCATTCAGGCATACGCCCCACGGGCTTGTCGTTGGCGGCGGAGCCAATCCAGCGTTTGAGGGCTGCTCGCGCCTGTGCTCTCTGGAGAGTCAGATCGTCCTGTTGCTCCGCCAGTTGAGCGGCTTCTTGCTTGGGTGTCACCGCATCGGCGGGTTGAGCGCGGCCACCGGCAATTTGGGCCCGGACGGTATCGCTCAGCAGGCGGTTTTCTTTGTAGAAGTCCTGGAACAGCACATCCTTGCGCTCAACCGAGTAGCTGCTGATCCAGGCCAACGCCGTGGACTGGCGCACCTTCAGACGTTCGACTCGACGTTGCGCAGAGGCACGATCAATAGCTGCATCGGCGACTTCGATACGCGCTTTGCGCTTGTCGCTATTGGGCACCTCCTGCCTGATCCCGACCATCTGCATGGTCATGAAGTCCTGGTCGATACGCCAACGATCCGGGCCGCCGATGGGGTAGTTCTGCACGCCCACCAGGAGCTTGGGATCAGGTAATTCACCAGCAGGGATGGCTGCACTGCTGGCAGCCTGAATTTTTGCGTCTTGTGCGGTCAGCGACGGCGCATTGTTTTCTGCCAGCCGCAACGCTTCATCGAGCGTCAATGCGGCAGCGAAACTCGGCAATGCCAACACGCTTGCCGCTAGGCCGGCCACGAGAGACCAGCCTGTGCAATTGCACTTGGAGTTCATGTTTACGATTCCTGTAATCATCCACTGCACGCGTCAAAAGACATGCGCACAGCTAGTCCATCCCGCTAATGCAGAATGAGGCTCAATGTGGGACAGGAATCAAACGCGGGGCGGTCGCCATACCCCGGATAGGGTCTGTATAGGTAGGGAATCGCTGAAAAAGGAAATTGCTACTGGGCTGAACAACGTTACGGGAGGCTTGAAGACCGAGACTTGCAGTATCCCGCCCGTCTTGCATTCCTGGCCCGGCTTGCAAGGCTTACCGTGCTCGGAAGGGCTTTTCATATCGTTGCAGCAGTCCATCCCCATGTCGTCCATCATCGCCATGCCCATCGTCTTCATTGGGCAAGGTTCTGTTGGTGCCTGAACACCCGCCATCCCGCTGAGGGGAAGCGCCAAGCTGATAAAGAAGATGAGGCAAAACCGTAGATAGCGTTTCATGGGCCGGAGTGTAGTCGCTGAAAATGGCTCTTACAATTGAATGCAGGTTCAAAGCAGCCTGCCGTAGGCTCTGATTCATGCGATATCACCGTATCTGAATTAAGCCAGCATTATCACTAACTTATGATTTACGCAGCATTCAGATTAAAGGCGATTGGCCCGTTTCTGCCTGGCGTTACCGGCATTTGCCCAATGAGTGATGGCATCCACCGCAAGAAAACTCAGAAACACCTTATGTTCACGACGCAAAGTGGCCACTAAAGTGTGCTGCTTACGAGTCAGATACCGGACAAAAACTTGACTAATTTCAAAGAGTTAAGTAAAATACAAGCCAGCAGCCAGCAGCCAGCAGCCAGCAGCCAGCAGCCAGCAGCCAGCAGCCAGCAGCCAGCAGCCAGCAGCCAGCAGCCACTAAGGTCGCGCCTACCCGTACGATAATATCCTTACCGCCCCTCCTCAGAATCTTACTGATCGCCTGTGCACTGCTGGCCCTCGCACCGTCAACCCACGCCGCACTGAAAATCCAAGGCACACGCCTGATCTACTTCGGTCATGACCGGGAGGTCAGCATCGGCGTGGTCAACCAGGCACCACAGAAAATGCTGGTGCAAACCTGGATCACCAGCGAGGACGAAGCCGCAGACGGCGATGTTCCCTTTGCCGTCACCGAACCGCTAGTGCAACTGGCTGCCGGGGAGCATCACCGACTGCGCATCCTGTATGCCGGTGAAGGCTTGCCCATAGATCGCGAATCGCTGTTCTGGCTCAACGTCATGGAAATCCCACTCATGCCGGAAGGTCCCAACAGCGTGCAGTTTGCGATACGCCAACGACTCAAGCTGTTTTATCGACCGCCCATGCTCAAGGGTGACTTGGCCGAAGCGGTGCAGCAGTTGGTCTGGCGCAGCGACGACGGACGCACCCTAACGGTCAGCAACCCCAGCGCATTCCACCTTTCGCTGATGAACCTGCAAACCGCCGGCTACGCCCTCAGCGATTATCTGCTGCTCAAACCCTATGAGAGCAAAACCCTAAGCGCCCAAGGCACCTTGCCGAAAGGCGCCACCCTCCACTTCACCGAAATCAACGATATCGGCTTGCAGTCCCACCACAGCGCGGTAGTCAAGTGATCGATCACGGAGTATTTTCACCTATGCCACTGACCAAACGTTTTCTGCCACTACTGTTGTGGGCCGGCGCGGTATTGCCTGCTACCAGCCACGCCTTGGCCTGTGTTGAAGACGGAACCAACTCGGCTATCACTCAAGAAGCGCTGGGCACGGCGCTGGCGATCTCAGCCGATGCACCCGACGGCACTATCATCTGGGAGTCCGGCCCACGCTCCGTCCAGATTCTCTGCAAGCAAGACTACGAAGCCGGCCGCGAAGGCGTGTATTTCTACGTCAATCCAGCCAAAGCCAACATCGGTACGGGTATCCGCTTGGGAATCCGCTATAACAACCAGTTGATCACCCAAAGCACCGGGGCGGTCGCTACCGGATTCTTTTCCGACCACGGTTGCAACTGGGCCAACTGTCAAGGCTGGGACAAGGCACGCTTCACCCTCAATTTCAGCGTGTTCATCGAGAAATATGGCACCACGCCGCCAAACGGCCAGGCCAGTCAGTTGGCCTCGTACCGTGTATTCCAGCTGGACGGCAAGGGCGGGCTCAACCCCCGCCCCAACAGTAACCTTAACTATGTGGTCACCGGCATGAACGATATCCGCTTCGTGCCGTGCGCCCCCGATCTGACCATCAGCCCCAGTGTGGTCAATTTCCCCAATCCGTCGCATAAAGCATCGATTGGAGAAGTCGCCAGCAGCGCGAACTTCAGCTTGAACCTGCGCAAAGGCTGCGACACGCCTTATACCGTCAGTGCGCGCTTCGCCACCACACCAGGCGGTGGCGGTGTGATCAATGGGTTGCTGGTGCCGGATAACAACAAGTCAGTGGGAATCTCGCTATCTCGTGTCGATAGCCAACAGCCACTGCCTTTCAACGACTGGTTCACGCTGCAGGCATTGATGGGGCAAGGTCAGAGCCACAATGAATTTCGCGCGGACCTGAAATGGCGCACGCAGCCGATCCCTGGTGTATTCGACGCCGCAGTGGTGGTGGATATGTATTACAAGTAGGCGTTTTTAAGGGACCTCTTATGCCACGGGCAACTTGAGGAACAAATAGGGTGCGGACACGATGCTGGAGCTACATCACCGCAAGATGCGCGTGAGCGAAGACGGAAGCGGTGATTTGGCTTCAAACATCATTACCGCCGCCATCAAAGTCCGCATGTCGTTCCCTCTTTCGTTTGGCGGGACTCTAGCACTGGTGGACGATTGCAAAAGCCAAGTAGCGTGAGCTGCATTAGGCATCCTGCCGAATCAACGGAACTCGAAAAGTTCGAATTGAAGATTAGCCTTCGGAATCCGATTGATTTCCATAAGCTCATACACCTTGGCGAGTAGGCCTTTTGGACCGCAAAAACTTACTTGAATCTTGTGCGGCTCGGTTTGAGCTGCTGCCTCACGCAAGGTTTCAGCCAACTGCTCAGTACCACCTGTATTACGAACAAATTGCACGCCACGCATTGCGGTCATGCGTTCCAACTCCTCGGAAGGAGGAAACACGCGTGAGGGGGTGAAGCAATAGACCAGGGTTGCCTTTTTGAACTCTTTGCCATTCGGATCTTGCAACCAGGAAATGAAGGGTGAAATCCCCACACCTGCGCCGATCCAGATTTCCCGCTCGGCCTGAGAAACCCGTTTAAATCGCCCATAAGGGGCATAGATAGTGGCCAGCATTCCGGCTTTCGCGCACTCGCACAGCTTTTTGGTGTAATCCCCAAGCCCTCTGATTATGAACTCAACCTGCCCATTTGGACCGCCAGCACTCGCTATCGTGAAAGGGTGAGGCTCACGTAAACCTTTTTGCCGCATTGCCAGAAAAGCAAACTGCCCGGCGCTGAAGTTAAACCCATTATGGGTTGGTTCCAGCGTCAAATGCAGTGCCCTGTTTCCTCTATTGACTGCTGTCACCTTGTACTCGCCAGCACGTGCGAGAAATGGATAAAAAATCAGTTTGTAGAGGGCCGCTGACACACCCAACCCACAGGACAGCGCCAACCAGATACCTGAGGGGCTGAACAACGTGATCGGTGATTTGAAGCTAAGCCAATGCAAGATCACGACAAGAAACAATGGTCCGGAGAGCTTGTGCCACCACCGCCATACGCTGTAAGGAATATTGCGGTTCAGCGCAAGTAGTACGATGAAGCCTAAAGCTACATAGCTCAACTGGCGCACTAGTCGTGTCCAGTATTTTGATAGCTCCAGGATAGGCACGCTGTTCCAAACATCCAGATTTGCCTTGAACACAAAGTGATAAGTGGCAAATACGAGAGCCCAGATGCCTAGCCACTTGTGCGACTCATAGACCCGGTCTAGGCCACCAAATAGATTTTCAATTACACCCCAGCGACTGGCCAGCAGGCAGGAAGCAGCCATAAAGACCAATGCGCAAGTTCCGAGTATCAGGCTGAGAGTTGCCGATGTAAGCCAAGTATCAATAGGTATTTCAATCAGCAACGTTAGTGTAGTAACCACCAAGATACCAATTATGCAGTGCCAGCTCTTCACCGTGAATGCTCCAGTCATCAATATGGTTGTAGGCTGAACCTGATCCTCCCTGAGCGTGTCAGCGACTGGACACGCTAGCAGACTGCCAAAATCGGGGCATGACCCAAGTCATACCTATGGAGAACATCTTAATCATCCCAGACCTGCACGGTGAATCGCCCCGGCGTCCTGCCGACCGAACACCAACCCCTCATTTGCACGCAACAGTCCGACCCTCACCTGGATGCCGCACAGAAGGCGATCATCCAGACTGACTTCGGTTTGGTTGGTAGACAGCTGGAGATTCCCAGTCGCCGGGCGTTCGTCAAGGATGTAGTGCCCCTGGCCCGGCTTTGCCGGGTATCGCCAGCAAGGCTGACCCCTACAGCAGAAGGTGTCAGTCTCCGTCAAACACCACCGGTTTCATCGCCGCCGTATTGACCTTCAGGGTGAACACATCCGGCCGGGCGTAATGCCCGCACACGTCGAAGTCGAGGTTACTGGCCTGCCCCACAGTCAAATCGATCTCGGCATACAGAATCGTCTCCTGATCAAACACCGGCCCGGCCAGCACCTGACCGGTAGCACTGACGATCATGCTGCCGCCGTGCATGATGTAGTCCCCTTCTGCGGCCTCCAGGCTGAAGTCTTCCCGGTAGGCTGCCGGGTACTCGCCGAGGGTGATCGCCTGGCAAGCGGAGAGCACCGGCACCCGCCCTTCCAGTGCGATATGGACCATGGACGCAGCCCAGGTGGGACGGTCATCGGCAGTCGGCGCACAGTAGATTTCAGTACCCTGGGCATACATCGCCTGGCGCAATGCCGGCATGTAGTTTTCCCAGCAGATGACCGTGCCGATTCGGCCGAACGGGGTGTCTACCGGGGCGATGCTTGAGCCGTCGCCGAAACCCCAGATGATGCGTTCCTGCCCGGTCGGCATGAGCTTACGGTGATAGCCTGCAACGCCCTTGCCCGGCGCCAGAGTCACGGCGGTGCAGTACAGGGTCCGGCCCAGGCGTTCGATGATGCCCATGACGACATGGACGCCGGTTTCATTGACCACTTCACAGATCTTGGCCAGCTCCGGACCGTCGAGGCTGACGGCGCCTTGCACATACCGCAAGTACTGCGCGCGGCCGATATCATTACGGCTGCCGACGACGGTGCCAAACGCTGCACCTTTGGGGTAACCACCGAGAAACGCCTCGGGGAATACGGCAAGTTCACTACCACGCTCTGCGGCGTCACGAATCAACCCGACGGCCTTTTCAGCACTCAGTTGCGGCTCGAACGGAATGGATGAAGCTTGAACAACAGCAACCTTGATCATGAGTCTTCCCTTGATGAATGTGTGGATCGGCATTAACCGTGGGTGATATCGCGGTCTTTGGTTTCCGGGAGGAGGAACCAGAGCACGATGAAGCAGATCAGCGACACCGCTGCCAGGTAGGCTGCAGGAATGTTCGGGTTATGAGTGGCCTGGATCAGTGCCACGGCAATGAACGGTCCGGGGCCTGCCAGCAGCGCCAAGGCGACGTTGTGGCCAACAGCAGCCCCGGTCGAACGGATCGAGGCCGGGAACACTTCAACCAGCAGCACCACATCCATCACTGCGGTGATTGCCACCAGCGCCGCCATGATCACCAGCCCCAGCAGAATCGCGGCGAAGCTGCCGGTATTCATCAACAGGAACACCGGGTACGCCAACAGGGTCAGGCCGGCGGCGGCAGTCAGTACAAACGGACGACGGCCGAAGCGATCGCTCAGGCGACCTACCAGCGGGTTGAACAGGGTGTAGAGCACCAAGGCCAGGCTGCACAGCACCAACGCAGTCGATTTGCTCAGGCCCACGGTCTGGGTCAGGTGGGTGTTGGCGTAGGTGATGAAGTAGTACAGCGACACACCGAACAGGGCGGAGAAGGCAAACGAGACCACGAAAGCTCGCTGCTTGGCCCCACGCGACACCTGCTCCACGGCACCGGTGGCACGCTTGTGTTGCAGCGCCTCGTAGACCGGGGTGTCACCCAGTTTGCGGCGAATGTACATGGCCACACCGGCCATGATGATCGAGGCTACAAACGGTACGCGCCAGCCCCAGGCCATGAGGTCTGCGTCCGACAGGGTCGCGGTGATGATGGCGGCGATGGCCGTACCACACAGGAATGCCGCGCCTGCGGTGCCGGTGATCACGCTGGCTGCGGTTGCCCGGCGGTTGGCGGGGGCGCTTTCGACAATGTAGATGCCGGCGCTGGACCACTCTCCACCCACCATCATGCCCTGCAGAAAACGCAGAGCAACCAATAGGATCGGTGCAGCGATACCGATGGCGGCGTAGCCGGGCAACAGTCCGATCAGGGTGGTGGCCAGGCCCATGCCGAACACAGTGATGATCAGCACGGCGCGCCGCCCCAGCTTGTCGCCAATCGGGCCCAGTACCACAGCGCCCAAGGGCCGTGACAGGAAGCCTACGGCAAACACCGCCAACGACGACAGCAGCGAAACGCCGGGCGCGGTGGAAGGAAAGAACAGTTGCCCGATCACCGCGGCGAAGTAGCCGTAGATGGCAAAGTCGAACCATTCCATGAAGTTGCCAATGCCGACGGCAATGGCCCGTTTGCGCAGCTCTGCTGCGTCGTTTGATGAGACCGCGCGCTCACCCTGTTGCGATTGCACTATTGAATCTTGCATCCCCGGCCACCTGATTATTGTTGTGTTTGCGTAGGGCCGAGAATAAGAATGTCGAGTCAAATTAAACAAACGAATACAATAGATGACCATAATTAGCGTTGCTAATATCAGCAGGATCGACCTCAACCTGCTCATCGTTTTTCAGTGCCTGATGAACGAGCGCAGCGTGACCCGTGCAGCAGCGGTGCTGCATGTCACGCAAGGGGCGGTCAGCTCTTCGCTCAAGCGCCTGCGCGAACAGTTTCACGACGAGTTGTTCATCCGTACCAGCACCGGCATGATGCCAACCCGACGGGCGCTGGAGATTGCGCCGAAAGTCACTGAGGCTCTCACCGCCGTGGCCTCCATCGTCGACAAACGCCCGCAGTTTTCCGCCGAATCGTCCACGCGGGTGTTCAACATTGCGCTGTCGGATGACATCGAAAGCTATGTATCGCCACGGCTGGTCAACGAAGCAAAAGCACGCGGGCTTTCGGTGAAATTTGCCTTTCACCAGAGCAACAGTTCGCTGTGGAAAAGCTCGTTGGCCGACCCGGATATCGACCTGGTCCTGTGCTCCGAACCCAAGGAACTGACTTCGCATTACAGCTCACAGGTACTGTTTTCTTCGTCCTACTCATGCCTCTACGACGGACCCAGGCTAAACCTAAAAAACCCGCTCACCCGCGATGAATACCTCATGCATGAACATGTGCGGATTTCCTTCGACGGGCGCCGGGGGTTCGTTGACGATCTGCTGGAAAGCGAAGGGGTCGCCCGTCGGGTGTCGGCATCGTTCACCCACTTCAGTGGCGCCCTGGCGACCCTGGTGCACAGCGATGTGATCGCTACCTTGCCCACGTTTGCAGCACTATCCTATGCGCGGATTGCGCGTTTGACCGTCAGCCCTGTACCGATTTTCGTCCCGGCCTTTCGCGTGTTCATGGTCTGGGATGTGGAGCACAACGACGATCCGCACAACCGCTGGCTACGTAGCTTCATTATCGACACCACCCAGGAACTGCAGCGCGCCTCACACACCGACCTGAGAGGCAGTGACCGGTTGCAAGAGCCGAATGAAAAAAACAGCAGATCATCGACATAATTAACCAAGACGACGACAGCCCGGCAATAAGCCTGGGGGAGATAACGCAATACGGCCTGCTTCCGTGATCGGGATTCGACACGCAAGGTTTGCCGAGCAAGACAACATATTTCCTCGATGACCTTGGCGACAGGGTCATCCGGATAATCAACGGAGGCAAGACGATGACCAGAGAAGAAGCTTACGCAGAGATTGGCAGGCGACCGCATCCCTTTGGAAGGACTGCAGTGGAATTCAATTCGGCGTGAATATCTTATTTTGGGGCGTAAACGCCGCACAGTTGCTGCTGAACGACCTGAAAGGACGGAGTGCAGAAGGCTAGGCGCCACTGCGAAGCCGTCAAAATAGAAAAGTTCTGGAACGGTTCCATAATAGTTATGGAACGCCGAGCAAATACAAGCCCGCCACAGCCAACCCCCAGAAACACGAAAGCCCCGCAATCGCGGGGCTTTCGTATGAATCTTGGCGGGAAACCAGGGATTCGAACCCTGGGAACGCTATTAACGTTCGCCGGTTTTCAAGACCGCAATGCAAACTCAAGCGGGCTGGTACCTTGAAGGCCTTCGGCGTTCCTTTACTCGCAGCAACCAACCAAGCTACAGGCCACATTCTGCAAGGGGTGCGGTTTTGGTTTGGGAACTGTTTTTACCCCTCCCCCGGCGTTCCGCCGAATGAAAAAAATACCAAAAAAGCCAAAGACTTATGAGATACACCATGACTGCTTTCGGCCAAAAGCAGTCGTTGGTGATGGACAGCTCCCGGCCAAAAGCAGACGTTCAAAATGGCAGGTATCGACCCGAAGCGGGCATTACTAAAGCGTGTTGAGTCGTGCCTCAGCCGTTCCGGTCTCGAGCTATTGCGCTACTTGCGACAAAGCATGAATGACATCCGCAACCATCTTTTCAGCACTGTTGATCCCGTCAATCCGTAAGACCGGAGCGGTCTGCTCTGATAGCCACGCCTCGTGCCACGCCCGGTTGCGTCCTGAAAAGTTCGGATCGTCATACTGCGAAGCCCATTCCCGAAAGGCTACATGTATCTCATGCATGTCACCGCCCGGTGCTATCCGATCTCCAAAACGCTCCTTTTCACGGGCGGCCAGCCGTTCAAGGCGAGTGGGTGTTGGAGTTACAACGAAAACAATCAGATCGACATGGGTAATCAGCGCTTCTCCCCAGACCATGCAAGAACCGGTCAGCACCCAATCGTCATCACCGAACTTTTGCTGGATCAATGACACGCGCTCACTGGGAGTTCGCTTGGTCGTAAAAGGAGGGTCAGTGGGCATCCAGAAGTAATCATCGACATCGACCTGGCGTACACCGAGCAGAGTCGCGACGTTTTGACCCAAAGTAGTCACGCCCGCACACGAAGCACCTGTAATGTAAATCCGCAATTTTTCCTCCATGAATACAAGTCTGTTTCGAGGCAGGCAATATATCCCTTACTCGATTGGGTCTCACTTTTTTCTGGGCTGCAAATGACTGCTTCTGGCCGGAAGTGGACATCCTTAGAGCAGCCGTATCGAACGCCAACTGCTACGCTGTTCACTCCAAGGAGGAACACCGATGCCGAACTCTGACCTGCTCCCTTCCCTGCTGTCCAAAATCAACGAAAACCAACTCGCCCTTGAAGCAGCCATCATGGAGCTTACGAACTGGGTTGAGCAGCAAGGCGGTACCGAAATCGCCGACAACGTTCGTGGCGCGCTGGATGCCATCGACCGGAATGAAGAGTTCATCAAGATAACGCTTTCAGTGATGATGGCGCCAGAATGACAATCGAGAGGAGCAGAATTACACAGCGATTTTCAATGGGTAGTGGTAAGTAGCGAAAGCCAATGAATCCGGGGGTTTTCTCCCTCATAAATACCCGGATTTACCCTGCTAAACACAGTCATTGGTACAAAAAGTGGTACAAGATTCACCCCCTCCCCCGGCGTCCTGCCGACCGAACACAAACCACCACCAAACAAGCTTCAAGATTGCCAGTCTGAGACTTATAGATAGCCCGTGCTCGGCCAAAAAAGCCCCCCTCACTACTTGACTAAAAGCCATGACAGCAGCCGCAGACAAACTCAGGAATGCCTTATGTTCACTGCCCGAAACGGTCGCTAAAGTGTTCTGCCGTCCATATCAAACAGAAGGCAAAACTTGACTATTATCAATGACTTACATATAATAGCGGTCAGCGGTCAGCGGTCAGCGGTCAGCGGTCAGCGGTCAGCGGTCAGCGGTCAGCGGTCAGCGGTCAGCGGTCAGCGGTCAGCGGTCAGCGGTCAGCGGTCAGCGGTCATGAACCTTACGATAAAGATTTTTTCATTCGTCGTTATGTCATCGGTTTATATTCCTGGCGCATTTGCGGCTTGGTCGATAGGTGATTGCCAAGAAGCTTGGAACAATAGAACTGCTACTTTGAGTTTTCAGGGGCCGGCATCGTTAAACATACCCGAGGATACCCCCTCAGGAACGGTTGTTTATGAAGAGACCAAAAGCGGTGTTAGTGCAACCATCAGATGCGATACACCTGCTGTGTTTGGCATTAAATCTAACCCTGCGCTCATTGAACAACCGGCGGGAGGTAATCTATTCCCCATCAAGGGCACTGGACTCTCTTGGCAAATCACTGCGTCTGAGGGCGGACTGTTAGCGGGGCCAGTTCCTTCAATACCACCAGGTAGAATTTTGCCAACACTCCCCCCTCTTAACATTTGGTACACCTGGTCCAGTAACAGAAATAATTTCAAATTAGAAATAATTAAAACCGGCAACATTACTGGCAAAACGAAGTTGCCTGCAGGCATTTGGGGAACTATCAAGGCCAACCAAATGGCCATGATCGACATTGTCATGTCAAAAGAGGTTCCTCAGGAAGCACTATCGTGCGTAACACCTAACATTTTGGTGCCAATGGGTGAATATACACCGAGTGACTTCAATCACAATGGACAAACCCCTCCTATCGGCTACAAAATCGGGCTTATCAATTGTCCCAAAGGTATCAAGAAAGTAACTTATGCACTGATCGCCACGACCCCAGTCATTGATCGAGAAGGAGGAATAGTTTCAATCAATGCCAGCTCTACGGCCGAAGGCGTAGGCCTGAAACTAATGAATGATAACGGTCTACCGATCAAGCTGAACCAATCTTACACGTTTTCTGATTACAACACGGCCGGGGGGAACTTCTCCATTCCTTTAACCGCTTCCTATGTACGGCTACAAAGCCAACAACTTGTTTCTGGCTCGGCCGATACTGAAGTCACCTTTTCAATCAGCTACTTGTAATATAAAGTTAGAGTGCGGAGTCGTACACTTTTGAAGCAATGGGTATCAGCAAGAAGTTTTCCTGTTTGGGGTACGCTGACTATCCATCGAAATTTAAAAAACCATTCACCCCCCTCATTTGCAAGAAATCGTCCACAGTTGATCAAGCCTTGTCGTATAACTCTGGCTCATCATCTCCCGACGCATCCCCCAGTCAGGGTTTGTCGGAACGCTGGCCGACCGCAGCGTTCCCCTTCCCCACCGTCCATTGATCTGGTCCAGCACCGTCATCACCCTGGTAGCCTCCGCAGGCTGCGACACGGCGAACAGATCGTCGGTGTACTCGCCCGGCTGGCAAAGGTTGAGCAGCATCACCTCGGCCTTGCTGTATTTGAAGCCAGGCCGGTAGATATGGTCCACCGCATCAACCGCAGCCTTCGTGAGTAGGCGCACGTCGTCGGTTGGATAAGGCAGGTCAACCACCACCCCGTTCGCATACTTGGCCTCTTCCGGGTTGAACATCCCGGTTCGGATACAGACGCGAACCTTCTTGCACAGTGAGCCCTGGGCCCGGAGCTTTTCAGAGGCCCGCATCATGTAGGTAGCCAGCGCCTCCTTGATTGGCGGCAACTCGGTCAGGCGCTTACCGAACATCCGGCTACAGCAGATCTCCTGCTTCGGTGGGTCGGGCTCGTCAAGCTCCAGGCACGACGTGCCGGCCAACTCCCGGGCAGTCTTCTCAATCACGATGCTGAACTTCTTACGCAGCGTCCATGGGTCAGCCTTGGCCAGGTCCATGGCGGTCTTGATGCCAAGTGCGTCGAGGTGGAGTTTCATTTTTCGGCCGACACCCCACACCTCAGACACGTCGGTATTGCGCAGCACCCAGTCACGCTTGACCTGATTCGTGATGTTCACCACGCCACCGGTCTGAGCCTGCAACCGCTTCGCCATATGGTTGGCTAGCTTGGCCAAGGTCTTTGTGGGAGCAATGCCGACACCTACAGGGATGCCAGTACCGCGCAGCACCTGGGCTCGAATCCTTCGTCCGAGGCCGTCTAGGTCATCGATACCGGTCAAATCGGCGAAGGCCTCGTCAATGTAAAGGAAAGATTGTGAACTATGGACATAGCCACAGAGCAGTCATGGTCTGCTGTTGACTCTGATCTCTGATGTCCATACTTCACCTCCATTTTCCCGCGAAAAATCTAGGGGGTGCCCATACGTCATTGCATTGATCCAACCCTCTATTAGCTGCATCGCGTTTGACCTTTTTTCAGCTGACGTCCCTAAGCACTTGCGCATATGCGTAATTGCATGGACTTGACCAGCACACTGGTTAGCCTTGACCGGCAGAAATCGGCCAATAGCTGCCGGTCGCGAGAGGCATAACACGGCCAAAAACAGGCGGTGGAAAAATTGGTAGCGAGTTGGCATCATCGGCGTGCCCTAATCGCTCACTCAGGAGCTGCCACATCAAGCATTCCGGCTAGCTCTGGTCAATCTTTCCTTAAAAGTAATCTTCGCGAAGCTTGTATAAAGGAGCTCTTAGAGTCTCATGCCCCTTAGAACTGCGAATATCAAAACCACATTACACAGTTACCCGATGATGCTTCAAGCCGCAGTGGAAGGACATGGTATCGCCGTCGGCTGGGCTCGAACTGCGGGGAGGCTGGTTGAAAGCGGAGACTTGAGAAAGCCCTGCGCTGAAAGCGTGTTTTTACCGCAAGCGATATCTGTTTTTAAACGCCCTGTTATTACCGAGCAAAGAGAAACCAACTCCCTGATAGAGTGGCTCAGGATTGAACTGTTAGAATCGATAGATTAGACGCACGAGTTCCCTGATCGAAACGCGACCGATTCGACTACCGGTTGCCACCTTATGCGGTAGCAACTCGGAAATTTCACTCGCCCGCTGCGTCGGCAGGCGCGTGAGGACGTCCTTCAAATAAGCATACGGATCATGCCCGTTGAGTCGCGCCGACTGGATCAAACTCATGATTGCCTCTGCCCGTTTTCCGCTTCGCAGTGATCCTGCAAAGAGCCAGTTCTTGCGTCCAAGAGCCCATGGCCAGATCTGGTTCTCTGCCCAGTTGTTGTCTATGGGTACGGCCCCGTCAGACAGTGCTGCCCAGCGTTTCAGGCTGTAATCCAGTGCTCTGCTGATGGCTAAACCTTCAGGCACGAGATCGCGCTGGGCGATCATCCAGGCGTGCAGCCTATCCATCGCCGGGACAGCATTTTCTTGCCGTCTTCGGCGCCGCAAATCCGGTTCCAGGCCGCGCACTTCGCTCCCGATTTCATACAGCAACTGGATGTAGCGAAGAGTCTGTTCGGCCAGCTGGCTTTTGTTGGTGGTGTAGAGTTCGAAGCTAGCCTTGTAGCCCCCCAAATCATTACACACCAGCTTGCCCTTCCAGTCTTGCAGGAAGTTGCGAGCATGCTCCCCCGCGCGGCTGGGGCTGAAGTCGTAGACAACAGCCGCTGTTTCGCAGAACTGGCTGGTGGCGTAGGCCCACACGTAAGATCGGTGGGTTTTCTTTGATCCCGGAGCAAGCATTTGCACCGGCGTTTCGTCGGCATGGATAACCTGTTGCCCGAGCACTACGTCGCGCAGCGCATTGACCAAAGGCTGCAACTGCACACCAGCCCGTGGTGGCCGCCATGATAGAGCGGGCATGACTTCACCCGAATCGGAACCGAATAGGGACGATGTATCCCGCGACCAACGCAGCACCGCAATCTTCAAGGCCTAGGCTGAAGACGACATCGCCACCGCGGATGCGACCTATGAGCAGCAGGCCTGGGCCTGCCGGTTTCGAGAGCCCGAACGCACCTAAAATCATCGCATAGTTAAAAGAGGCCGGCTTCGGCATCTCGACGATATCGGCGAAAGAGGTATGGCAAGAGGTTGCCCGCATCCTGGACCGGTACCGCCAGGCGTACTGACGTCAGCGTAAATAGCGCCTAGCTGCGCGCCGGCCAGGCCGCCATCGCAACAGCGAGCACATCGAGCAGCGCCGCTTGCTCCCCACCGTGCTGCGCCTGCAGCGCCAGGCCCTGCATCAGCACCGCATAATAGTTGGCGAGGCTTTCCGTGTTCGTGCTGGGCGGCAACTCCCCGACCATCACCGCCTTATCAAAACGAGCGCGCAGTGTGAGCGCAACGGTGGCTCGCCGTCGCGCCAGCTCGCCCAGTGCCTCCGCTGACACTTCGCCGCTTTTCAGCGGCGCTTGCGTGATGAAACACACACCCGGCCCGTGCGGATCGGTGGACATCATCACACCTTCGCGCAGCAGCCGCTCGACCCCCGCCCGCGCGGAGGGGGCGGAAAGGCAGGACTCTAGGAGCTGTGCGCTCATGCGCGAGAAGCGTTCGAATGCTTTCAGGTAAAGCGCTTCCTTGTTACCGAAGTGCAGATAGAGACTCGGCCGGTTGATCCCCATCGCTGTGCAGAGATCATTCATCGAGGCCGCTTCGAATCCCTTCGACGCAAAAACGCCCGTTGCGGCAACAAGCGCTGTCTCGATGCAAAATCCCAAGGGCCGCCCCCCGAGATTTTTGATTGAAGAATTTCCCATCTTTTTTAGAGTACCTTAAGGTTTTTTACCGACAGATACAATTCCTTATTGACTTAGCCGAATTCGCAACGCTATCATAAAACCAATCGGTACAAAACCTCTGTTGAGCAGAGCTCCTTCCACAACCAACCAGGGGCCAACATACCGAATAAAGCAAACTGATCCAGGATGCACTGTCACGCCCAATTTTGTACCTTTCGGTAAAAAACATAACGCAAAGGAATATACTCATGTCTCAAAAACTCGCAGGAAAGGTCGCCATCGTCACCGGCGCCTCAACCGGCATCGGTGCCGCGATCGCGCGGGCACTGGGTGCCGAAGGGGCTTCGGTCGTCGTCAATTACAACACCGACCAAGCCGGGGCGGAGATCGTTGTAGCAGATATCAAGAAGGCCGGCGGCAACGCCGTTGCCATCGGCGCGAACATCGCGAAGAAGGAATCGGCGCAAGCCGTCGTGGACACGGCGATCGATTATTTCGACCAGCTAGATATCGTCGTGAACAATGCCGGCAGGCACGAGGTCGCAACCGTCGAGGACTTCGACGAAGAACTTTACCGGCGGACATTTGAGACCAACGTGTTAGGCACAATGCTCGTCACCGCCGCCGCCGTGAAGCACCTCAAGACGGGCGCCAGCATCATCAACCTCGGCTCAGTCACGACGCACTTCTCGATGCCCGGCTCCTCTGTTTACACAGCATCCAAGGCCGCAATAGATGGTTACACCAGCGTCCTCGCCAACGAGCTGGGACCGCGCGGCATCCGAGTCAACGCCCTGAAACCCGGCTTGACCGCGACCGAAAACGCGGTTGCCAACGGCATCCCCGACTCCGATTTCGCCAAGGGTTTCATCTCAAGAACGCCGCTCGGCCGCCTCGGCACGACCGACGAGATAGCCAAGACCGCCGTCTTTCTGGCGTCCGACGACTCCGCCTTTGTCAACGGCGTCCACCTGCTGGTCGCCGGCGGCCTTCGCTAAGGCCCAGCGTCTGACAGAGCGCAACCATTAGTTCATTAATACCGAACAATTAAACAATGGCGCTACCACACCTACCTCAGCAGTTCATTATTTCTGAATTAAAGGACAATCTCATGAAAAACAAGGTCATTCTCATCACCGGTGGAACCACCGGCATCGGTCTCGCCACGGCGCAGCTTCTCCTCTCAGAGGGCGCGAAGGTGATCGTCACCGGGCGCAACCCAGCCACACTGGACGCGGCGAAAAAGGCACTCCCGAATGCCATCGTAATCCAATCCGATTCGGAGGACCTCGCCTCCGTGCAGAGCCTTGGCGCAGCAGTGAAAGAGCACACAGATCATCTCGACGGTGCATTTCTGAATGCCGGCGTGATCACTCAAACTCCCTTTGAGAGTGTCACTGCGCAGGAATACGACAACCAGTTCAACGTCAATGTGCGGGGCCTTTACTTCCAGCTTCAGTCCGTGCTGCCGCTACTGAAAAACCCAAGCTCGGTAGTGTTCACGTCCTCCATCGCAAGCAGCATGGCGTTCCCCGGCGCTTCGATCTATTCCGCCACCAAAGCTGCGGTCAACTCTTTCGGTCGGGTGCTCGCTATCGAACTTGCTCCGCGCGGTGTCCGCGTGAATGTGCTCAGTCCGGGGCCGATTGACACGCCGATCATAGGCAAGACAGGGCTTGATGCTGAGACGCAGAAGAGCATGGTCGCCGCAATGATCGAGAAGTCTGTTCTCAAACGGCTTGGCACCCCCAATGAATGCGCCAAAGCCGTACGCTTCCTGCTCTCAGAAGACTCCTCCAACATTGTTGGCATCGAACTGGCCATTGATGGCGGCTTCCGGCTAGCCTAATCCGTCTCGCCCCAAATGGCAGGCCCGGTTTTTTATTGACAGTAAAAAACCTACGTAAAGGAATGGCTTATGCCTCAACAGGTTTGGCGAATATGTTGTTTCACACAGCCATGGAGAGGCCAACCTTCGTGTTCCGCCCGACCATTTCATCGGTAGTCCAGACATGGACTTCGAAATTACTCAGGGGCACCCTAGGTCCAGTACGTATCCACCATGCATGCGCGGCATCGGCTTTGCGAAAAAATTGACCAGAGCATGTAACGCACAGCATTAGGGTAACCACTGCTGAGGCTGGGTGGCGATGCAAATAGAGTGCCTGGCTGATGCGCGTATTGCTATTGATCGAGCTTACCTACTGACCCTCCTCGCTCCTGGAGAATCGATAACATTGACAACGTTTGCCGCCATTACCGAAAGCTCTGTAAGCAAGGTAGTTGTACTTAACGTATTGCAATACGTGGCGGACATAGACATTCAACTGCAATGAGGTGCCGACCTGAGCCGCGTCGTACCGCTCACCGCGTTCGATGCTCAGGCTCGGATCTTCGTTGGCGGATGGCCCGAATGAGGTGCGCAAGGGAATTGAATTATTGCCAAAGTACAACTAACTAACGCGGATACTCCAAATCATACGGCACTAAGAAAGATGAGAGTCAATGAACAATCGTGTATTTATCACTGGTGGTGCCAGTGGCTTGGGACAAGCTCTGGCTCTACACTATGCACGCGATGGCTGGGATGTGTGTATTGCAGACCTCAATGACGTTCGCGGAAAGGTCACCAGTCGGCTGCTGAAAGCCCATGGCGGTAAAGTGCTCTATTTCCACGCAGATGTAACGATAGAGGCTGACTTGCAGCGCATCGCCGATGCGCTACGGGTGCAATGGAATGGCCTTGACTTGCTCATTAACAATGCCGGGGTCGCCCAGCTAGGCGCCATCGATAAAGTTACCTTGAGCGACTGGGAGTGGATTCTCAATATCAACGTGCTCGGCGTGGTGCGAGGGTGCAAGGTATTCACTCCAATTTTTAAGAAACAAGGGCATGGTCAGATTCTTAATATTGCGTCTATGGCCTGCTTGCTTGATGTGCCATTGATGGCTTCCTACAACGCGTCAAAAGCCGCTGTAGTAGCGCTCAGCACAACCCTCGATCAGGAGTTGATGCAGTACGGCATACGCGTCAGCGTGGCCTGCCCATCGTTCTTCCATAGCAATCTAGATGAATCCGTGCGCTCAACAGATCTTGGCACTAAGAGGCTGATGGACAAGCTGTCGGCTCGCGGCGAGCTTGGTGCCGATGAAGTGGCCGAGCGTATTGTCAAGGGTGTAACTAGCAGTCAGACCTACATCTTCCCGCACATCAAGGGAGAGTGTATGTGGCTGGCCAAACGCTACCTGCCGCACCGTTGGTTCAGTCGTATTTTTCAGTATTACGTGAAACGCATGCTACCCAAGCCGGCAGCGCTAAGCCAAGACTGATGCATTTGCTGACGAAGAAGTTTGCGCACGACGCCAACATACCAGAATGAACGGTTCGCCCAAGGGAAGAACTCGATGTGACGGCGGTGGATTACAGGCTGAAACAATGGACCAGAGGTCTAGCCGGGCAGACGGTGAGTTGTGGCACGAAGTAAGTGTGTCCCGAGATGATGTAAGAAAAGGCCTCTATGATGAAGCAAGGAACTGTCTGGATGCGCTAGCCGGCTTCCGCAACAACTTCCCTGCCGCACTCTGTGAATTCGAGAGACTCGAAGCCTTGGAATTGGTACCGCCGCGCTGACAGTGCTGGTTGAGACTGACTTTGAGGCCATATCAAGCCCCGCTCAATCTTCACAATCCGATTTCAGCACATCCAGCCCGGGCGCCGGTTTGGTCGATGAGTAGGTGCACATGAAGTTTCCGTGGCCCTCCAGAGCCGACGACGAGCAAGCATTTACGAAGGCTCAAACGGTGACCCGGATTTGATTTGTCTAGCTTGCCAGCAACATTACAGTGCTCTGTTGTCTAGTTCGTATTACAGAATGACTGAAATGAGTGCTTCATGCCGGAGATTATTCGTATGAACAACGGCGTAGCTCGTGACCTGTAATGAACATTGTGTTCTCAAGGAACCAACTGTGCAGTCTGCAATTAAAAGCCAAGAAATTGTCAGCGATACAAGTCGTCTTGCTGGCATCGTCAGCAAGATTGTGCGCAGCGACTGCGACCAGCTCACCGCCGTTCCCGGCCTGAGCCTACATCGGCGTAATTCTGCGTCAGCGTCAGTGCACTGCATTTACGGATTGGGTATTGGCGTTACCTTGCAAGGCTGCAAGCAAGTTATGGTCGGGAAGGAGGTAATTAGCTACGCGCCTGGTCAGTCCATAGTTACCAGCGTTGACCTCCCAGTTATTTCGCATGTAACTCAGGCCAGTTTCACAAAACCGTTCCTCGGTATGATGCTTACGTTCGACAGCGCCACGGTGATACAGATCGCCGAGCGAATGCGTTTATCACAACGCCTCAGAAATGACGGGTTCCGGCCTATTAACGTACAGGCGTTGGACGTTGGGGTGCATGATGCGCTGTGGCGTTTGGTTAGGCTACTCAGTGAGCCGCAACTGCTTGAAACACTCGCACCGTTGATCAAGGAAGAGATCATCGCACGCTTGTTAAGCGGAGCTCATGGCTCACAGTTGCTACATATCGTCACCGGGAGCTCGCCCAGTCAACACATCGCCAAAACACTTACCTGGCTGAAACTTAACTTTCGCCATGCGCTGCGCATGGACGATTTGGCGGCTAATGCGAATATGAGTCCTTCTACCTTCCGCCAGCATTTCCGTACTGTTACAGGTATGAGTCCACTGCAGTATCAGAAACAATTGCGGCTGCAGGCAGCTCGACAGTTGATGCTGACTCAGTATGTTGACGCGAGCAGTGCAGGAGGGTCGGTGGGTTATGAAAGCTCGTCGCAGTTCAGTCGCGAATATCGTCGCTTGTTCGGAGAGCCACCTCAGAGGGACATCAAACGCATGCGGTTGCAACAAATAGCGACCAATCGTTGAGCGTGGACTAGTCTAACGGCCAAATCGTCTACGCTGTAACCGTATTGGCGTCACCGAACTTGCCCCCTCAGAGAAACTAGGCCAGGTCGTGACAACCATACTGGAGTGCTCGTTTAGCTTGGGTAATGGGTGAAATAATAGGGCGCTACCATTTATACTCCACCCCTGGTATCACTAGCTTTGTATAGAGCAGCCAATGAGTAACTCGGCTTGCCTTACTATTTCCAACGCGGTTTTAAGGTGTGTTGGCTGTTCCAGAGCCGCAGATGAACAGGGCACTCCGCTCGCGTTCGGTGAGCTTGAAGCTGGATAGATCTCTAGCATCACTGACATGTACTTGTATACTGATTAAGCCAGATAGAGGCAGGTAAATGCTTCCCGCGCATGACCAATTCCGTCACAAGCCGTTGCTAGTGGGAGCTGACCAGTAGTGAGTTCAACGAACTGGTCAAGCCGGGCATCACGGGCTGATACGTTCATGAGCGCGCTTCAAAAAATAGACTTTAGGTCCTGGGCCTTGCTCAGCGGTTCGATCATGGCGAATAGGTTATTCCTTGAGTTCGCGCGCTGCCAGCGGAGGCGAATTCAATTCGCCCAATTCTGCAGTTAGAATGTATAAGTGATTGGCAGCACCGTCGGTTTGTCCTCGACTTTCAAGGCTCGGGCCGCTTAAAACGGCAAATGCGACTCGCCAATAATCCACGAGTAAAACACATTATCTCAGTTGCGCATTGTGCACGAAATCATCTGCTCGCTTGTCATCGGTGAACATCCAACACCCAGCGGCAGGCCTGTTAGTACGTGGTTCTTCTCGGCATAAGGCACCATAAAATTCGGCGCCCAAGGCAGGGGTTCGCCTGCGGTATAGAATGCAAGTCAATGTCGATAAAATCCCCTCTTACGCCTTTCAGCCTCTCCAATGCCTGTATTAACTCGGATAACGACCGTTCTACCTCTTAACCAGATTACACCACGCCCTGGCGCCACGACTGACTCGACCACAAATTCTATCAGGAACCGTGCGCCGTTCTCTAGGTTCACCCCGTAGCGGTCGTTACGAAAGATGGCGGGCTGAGAAAAAACTCTGGCAGAGAAAGCCGTTAGCGAAATGTATTTCGAGCCACCGTCTTCCCTCCCGGACTGCAGCACTGGAGAAGTCATGTTGCGTGCGTTGAATATCTGCGTCATTTACTCAGAGTTATGCGAGGTACCGGCCCAAAAGAACAATGCTTTGGGTACAATGGGCGTTAGGCTTGGGGATCGACTCTGCGCTTTACCAAGGCGTAGCGAAACCGGCTTACCACACCTGCATGCACCACTTGAATACCTGCCACGGCCCCAGTTGCCTTGATGGAGTGTGCTACAGATGAAAAATAAGTTATTTGTGGATTATTCCAGAGCCCCGTTCCCCCCAAGATTACCCGCCCCCCCTAAGAAAGACGTTAGTAGACTCTACCATCATCGGACCGGACGGCCTTTTTTGGTGAAAGTTTCATAGTGGGTCTTGTGCCACTCACTCAGCAACCCGTCATGTACGTGGTAATGGCAAAGCGGCGAAGCTAGGATACGGTTGCCCAGAGTAACGTCTTTCAAGGCATAGTGCGTGAAAAGAGAGGTCATCGTTTCGGTCCTACTTCGTTAATAAGGACTACCACAGTATGAAGCTGCCTCTGCATAGGAGGATTGCTCAACTGGCGCTATTATTTGTCGTAGCCGTATATTACAAATTATGTGAGACCATCTTGATACCTAATCCGATGAGCCCGCTCTATAGTCGATGAAAGATGTAGTCGACCTGCGGCCGCTCATCCAGAGCAAGGCCTGCGGCCTGCAGTTGCTGCCGTAACTCAGGGTCGTCAACTCGTATCTTCCATTCGTGGCTGGTCGATACCCTCATCCCGGCGTCGTAATGATGAATGGCCTCAAGTAGAGACGCTCGATCAGGCAAGTACACCGCCATCGCATTATCTTTCCAGGCAGCAACGCTAATCCCCATGGCTTCACAAACAGCAATCTTGGCCTGGGCGTCGTCCCTGTCAGCCTGACGAGAGCGCTCGACTTGATCGTCTAGCACCGGGTCGACGATCCGGTCGGTGAAAAAGACCTCGCCCTGCTCCCAGACCTCCGGTGGGCAAATCTTGTTTTCCGGGTTAAGGGCAATAAATGGATTGATTTCCATCGGATAAATGCGACAGACCAGTGGCCGCTCCTCATAGATTCCGCAACGACCGTCTTCGCCCAAGTTCGGACATTGCTGCAGCGCATTACCCGCGAGCACTGCAACCGCCCGGACCCAGGCATCACCACTGGCGACGTCCACTCCCCGTTGTGCGCTATGGGCATACTGTCCCGGCTCCGATGGCCAGGTCGACTCATCAAAAGCCTCTAGTATCACGGCCACCTCATGCCCGCGCTGCAGCCACTGCCTCGTTTCATTCAACGTCAATGGAACCAGACGCCCTTTGCAGCAAATTCCGCAGCCATTGCAAGCAAACCGGACACCATTATCTTCCATATCAAGCGCTCCTCTTCGATCATCCAAAGACTGTCTCCTACGTCTTGCTGAGTGTTAGACCCAATGATTCAGGCGGAGTATACGAAGCAGCTTGTGGGTCAGGTTGCCTGAACCGGCTATTTGCTTGCCTGATACGGGGAGATTAATGAATGACGGTACGTGACAGTTACGTGGCGTTATATTCGTTCACTCACGTACTTGGCGAACAGAGTAAGTACAGGCGACTTCGCCGCACCGAACACCGCGATTACTCTGGCCACTCGCATGTCCATCGGTTCGGTGGCGAGCCAGATGGAGTCGATGCGGATCATCGCAGCAGGTTTCGGAGAAAGGTCGCGCAGACAGCAGCACTTTCGGTTGGCCAGTTCACTTTGACGGTGCCGCGCGGATGCTGGACTTCAACGAATATTAGATGACGCTGCTCGTGAATGTGCTATGACCAGCTACATGGGCATCCGCAACAAAGAGCAAGCTGGTTATTATATCAGCTCATTTAGCATCTTTGCGCTTAGACGAGGTGCGGAATTTAATCTGGTTCTCGGAGCGTTCCTTTTCGAACGCTTTACTCAAAGTAGCCTCATAGTTATCAAAACTTAGCTCCAACACGTCATCCGACACATCTTGGCCTGTAGACCTATGTTTTAGAGCAACGGCCGGCTCATCCTCCCCAGTGCGTGCTAACCACTTTGCTCCCCATGAACGAAGTAACAAAAGCACCCCATCGAGCTCTTTACCCTTTGGCGTCACGAAGTATTCATACCTTGGCGGTCGGACGCAGTAGGCCCGCCGCTCTATGAGACCATTTTGCTCTAGCGCCTTCAGGCGGGTGGACAGTAGGTGTGAAGAGATACCCGTTTGAGCCTGAATATCATCAAAACGGCGTGAGCCCATGGAAAGCTCGCGAAAAATAAGCAGCGTCCACTTGCCCCCCATGACCGAAAGCGACCTTGCTATTGGACACAGGGTCTCACAGCTATCGTCCACTACGCCCTCAATCATCCTACCCCCCCCAAAAACGATTAGATTCAGCTATACCGCGCATGATATTCAAATAGCTTCTTTTTTTGAAGCTACTTGACAGCCAAGCACAGTAGCTTCATATTTTGAAGCTACAGCCTTGGTGGCTTTCCAGCCATTGAATCACGCTAACTGGCATTCCTTCCACGTTTTGGACACTTGAGACTACTGAAATGACTGACTCAAAATATCTGACAGATCGTACTGCCCTGCTGCTAGTAGATCCCTATAACGACTTCATGAGCGAAGGTGGAAAGCTTTACGACGCCATCAAGGAAACTGCGCTGGCAGTCGGGATGTTTGACCATTTGAGAGAGATACTTGGAGTAGTCCGAGCTCTCGGGATACCGGTTTTTATACTCCCACACCACCGCTCCAAACCCAACGATTTCGATGGCTGGCGCCACGTGAACCCTACCCAACAGCTTTCCAAGCAGTGGCAAGTCTTCGCGGAGGGTAGCTGGGGCGGCGAATGGCATCCTGAATTCGGCCCCAAATCAGGGGATGTCATCGTCCACGAACACTGGGCACAAAGCTCATTTGCCAATACTGACTTGGATGCTCAACTCAAACAGCATGGGATCGAACGAATCATTCTGGTCGGATTTGTAGCGAACACTTGTATCGAGTCTACTGGGCGCTATGGCATGGAAATGGGCTATCACGTAACGCTCGTTAAAGATGCCACCGCAGCATTTAGCCATGAAGCGATGCACGCAGCTCACGAGATTAATGGCCCCTCATATGCACACGCAATTCTTACCACCGAAGCTCTTTTAAAAGCCCTTAAAGAATAGAGTATCATGCGGATTACTTTTTCCAGAAAAGAACTTCAGCGGTTAAGATAATCAGCATTTTTTAACTTGCGTACCTACAGTGGCCCCGCCCCTCATTGGGGAACTGAGTCTCAGTTATTAAAAACCTCGAAATGCACCATGAGGAACTTAAAAAAGCACAGAAAGACTAAACTCAATTTGCTTAATTAAAATACTAATTCACTTTTGGACGCCTCTTTGCTCATTTAAAAAGTGGGTCTTTAAGACGTCCCTCGGGACGCCTTTTTTTCAGTAAGACTCTTTGCAAATAAAAGAGTGTCTATAGTCACATCGAATGGCTGCTTTTGGCCGACTTCTGCCGGTGAAAGACTCCTAGCGTGCTGGTCAAGTCCAACGCATACGCCTGGTCAGGTCGAATGCAATTGACTGGTCGGTGGCATTGCAAACGGGTGGTCAAGTGGAATGCAATTACGCACGCATATACAGCAACTCCTAGGTCAGAATCCATCTTTGGGTACGGGCGGCTTGGGTGGACCTGGTGCGACTAATTCCAGCTAGAGGGTTTTAACCTCACTTTGCACACGCCACCGTGTAACTACGATTGGAGTCACGCCCACACCGAGACATTTTTGAAACGCGCTGTCGCTGGCAAGAGATGGGGATCGAGTCGTCCTGCGAGCTCTTCGGACCGAGGAGCCCAGAGGTTTGCGTGGAGTCGCATTGGAAGATGTGGAATTGGAGTGGGGTCCCAGCCTACACGCTCATGCACGACATGGCCGTCCACTGACCACGTGATACGGTCCGGTCGCCAGTCAACCGTGTAGACATGGAAGTCCGAAGTAGCATCGAAGCCGAGGTCGATACGGCAAGGCGAACCCCTATAGCCGAAGTTCATTGCTGCGTCATCGTCACCTGGGTTGAAGTAGACGTTTACCAGCATGCTTCGAGGATCATCTCCTGCCAGTTCTACATCAATCTCTTGCCTCGGTGCATCTCGGTGAAGGAAAAAACCAGTGATGAGGCCAGATCCGCTGGCGGCTTTTATCTCAGCCTCAAAGCGACCGTATCCGAACAGTCGTTTTGACGCGAAGGCTCCCGAACGGTACTGCCTGGTTCCAGTGGCAACCTTGCTGACGATGAGATGGGCACCGTCCTTATCATGAACGAGAGCATCCTGCGAAAACGAGACCAAATTCCCCGGAAAAGTCTCGATGAGCGCGGAAAAAGACGAGGTCGCTGTAGTCATTTCGGAAAAAACGAGCAGCTCCCCTACAGGTGGTATGGGGCGATTCGAGGGTACTTTCGGCTGCCACCCATATTTTGCCGAGAGGACCCAAGGTGACTCATCTAGCAAAGAAATCTGCTGGGGATGCGACGGGGCAATCCGGTGCGCGCCGTCTTCTCTACCGACTCGAAACATCCTCAGGCTCCGTGGTGTTCCAACCGGGAAAGACTGCACGGGCTCGGTGAGTCTGAGAAGCCTGCAGATCGGTTCCCACAATCCACTCTCTGACTCGTCATACGACAGAATCGTGGTGCGCGAAGGCGGTAGAGCCCCCTGCCGTGTCTCGCACCGAAACACTGCCTTCGCTTCCATAAGAAATCTTACGTCAGTCCTTGCGGTCATGGCTTCCATGGCCTCCGGCGTTAGTGGAGCGTCAACGAGAGCGTCGAACATCTCGAAAAGCTCCAACAAGTCTTGCGGTCGAATTGCGTCTTCATCACCATCGAACACCCGCACTCGCAACCCCAACATCGACAAAGCCATTGCGAGCGGTTCATGCTCACCGCGGGTGGTCCAGGCCAACACCGACAACGCCCCCGCCCGTTCGGGTGCCATAGGGCCCGAGCCTGCATCAACAATCCCCGCTCGCGCTAGGTAAGGAAGCACGGAATAGGAATTGTCCGAGCCGCCGTCCTGTCGCTGTAATATCACGGGCGAGGAAAGGGCGAGTGCACCGAGCTCACCAAAGCGATAGTTTAACCACATGTCCACAGGGCCAATCACGGGCATAGCCCGAAGCAGTGCCGCCGCACCCTCACGCGACAAGATGTAGCCGGAGAGAAACCAAAGTCCCCGCACCGGTCGGAACAGTGCATCGCAGAGGTCAACACGTTCTGCTGTTCCCCCGGCATCTTCATAGGACAGATACAACAAACGCGGACCTCCTTCAGCACAACAGCGTTGAATGGCAGCACGCCAGCCGCAGGAGATTGCTGCCGCTGCACCTGTTTTGAACCAAACGTCGTCCTCGAGCACCAGCACATAATTGTCTGCCCCGCATGCGATGGCCTTCCAAACCTCGACGTGCGACCTCGCTACAGCTATCTCCTGCCGCGTCATTTTTATCGGCTCGTTGATAGGAAAACACTCTTCAAGCCTTGCATCCGGCTGGACGTAAAGTTGGTCACCAATGCGATATGTCGAGTCGACATCGGCAGTTGCGGCGACGGCGCGGCCGTCGCGAGCATCCACTGCCGCGAATCGTCGAGCTATAGAGGCAAGGGAAACATCGTCGGCCGTACGGAACCGCCTAAGTTCTCGGACCACACGCCGCCATCTACGCGGTTGCCGGTCAAGGTTGACAATTAAAATCGAGTTGATCAGCCCTTCGCCCGTACCAAAGGCCGAGATTTTCCCACCCGGAAAAATGCTCGCTATGGCACGTAGAAACCGAAATGTTATCCCACGCAACATGCCAGAGGCGTCCCTAAGATTCATCGAAACTTCCTACTCCAGATTGCCTCAATGGGAGTCCATGTTGCGCCAGTTGCGGGCGTCGTTACGGTAGGAAAGGTCCCAACGTGTTTGCGCAATTGACTCCCAGTCATTTAACAATTCGAAGTCGAGAGGTGCCCCCCTAATCATCAGATCACGTGCGTGCGCGGCTAAAGACGCGGTGATATTTCCGGGACCCGTCGTCTCTTGGATCTCTGGGAAGCGAGCTTTGCCTAAAAGCTTCTCGGTCGAGCGAGACAGCGCGCGCTTCAGTACGGGGTGATGGGCTGGCGCAGCTATTGGATCGTTGTTGACATAAAAGATGCGTTCGTCTGTTAGTAGATCACTTCGCCAGATCTCTGACGCTGGCACCATGCTGCAAGATGGGATGTCGTAGCAAAGCGGCTGGACCTTAAGTGCGCTGTCATGGAAAAGGTATCTCCAGTTGTCTCCAAGCAGTACGTCATCTGCATCGACATAAAGTCCACCTTCTGCAACCAAGACGCACATCCGCAAATAGTCGCAGCGCATTGCCGGATGGCGACATCGGGCGAATGCCTCTTGCTCCGACTCTCCATACCACTCAGTAATGTACTCGGCACCGGATACGTCGTTAAACATCCGGAATGCAAAACCCTCCGCGCTTAGCCTCTTCCAACTGTTGATACAGACTTGAACGTCTTCCGGCACATCATGCGGATCGTGCCAGTACTGTAGGAGTGTCTTCGGAATACTCGAAGTCAGGTTCGATCCGGCAACATTCGAAGTTGCCGAGCGGTTCAGTTGATGCAGCGTGAGGTTTCGGATAAAGGCGGATCGCAGGCGATCGTCCTCCTCAAATCCCAGTGGGTATGAATCCATAATTTTCGCTTACTCAGTAAGAGTCATACATCGGATTGGGGCGCACGACTGGTGCCCCGTCAGGTGTGACGCGTGGCGCAACTACCGCTAGTCTTTGCCCAGTTAGCGGGTCGCCAAAACTGAAGAGTCCACGACCGCCTTGTATGTTTGATATCGCTGGGAAACCTTTAGCAGATATGCCTGCCCTTCAACCACGAACCCGTCCAATCCGTGCTCCACGCTGTAGGCATCGAGATCAGCAATGTTATTGATGAAGCCTTTCCCGTTGAAATTCAGGGACGTGTTACACAATACTCCGTACCCAGTGCGACTTTTAAACGCGACAAGCAAATCATAAAGTCTTTTGTTGGTTTTAGAGGTGACGGTCTGGATACGGGCCGTCCCGTTCACATGCGTGACGGCTGCTAGAGCGTTCGTCGTTGCACGATGAGTGAAAAGCATGTGTGGACTTTCGTGTGCGCATCCGAACCATCTCTCAGCATCATCCTGGAGGCATACAGGAGCAATCGGACGGAACTGTTCGCGCTGCTTGATCTCGTTCAGTCGGATTCGAGTACTATCTCGGAACGGGGCAGCCAAGATAGACCTGTTGCCAAGTGCACGTGGGCCGATCTCGTATCGGCCGCTTACCCATCCGAGGATGAGGTCGCTCGCCAGCATATCGGCGATTGCAGCGGAATCGACATTTCGAATGTCATATCTCTCAGCATTGAATGCGCCGAGCGTACCAAACTCCAGCCCGGCATAGACATCCCATTCGATCTTAGGATTGCCAGTAAAGCGGAACTGCGCATCGACGGCCGTGCCTATGGCAGAGCCGGAATCGTTGGCGACCGGAGGCACGAATATCTCCGAAAAAAGACCAGTCCCCATCCATTTCGTGTTCCAGTCGCAATTCAATCCGCATCCACCGGAAATAACCAGTGGAAACTTCTTTTTCAAGTGGTTTTTCGCGAACCGATAGAAGATATCGAATATTGCATCGCTATAAATTCCTGCAAAGTTTCTAAACTCATGGTCTTCCAGGCCTACATTGAAGTGAGGCGCGCTTTCAATGCCCTCGTAAGAGTCGAGTGCTTGGTACGGGCCACTTAATAGAAAGTTAAGCAACTTCTTCTCTTCAGCGGAAGGCGTGCTCCGATTCGAATATGACGCCAGCGCCATGAGTTTCCCCGCATCTGAGTTCCGGGGATACGCTCCATTTTTTGGAAAGGTCGGATCGGCTAGGCCATAGAGCAGACCGTATCGATTACCCGGCTGACCTAGAACGTCGGCAACCAGTGTGATGTTCAGTTCTGAATCAATCTCGTAAAAGGCACCTATGCCCCCCTCCCACACTAAGGCATAGCAAGGGGTTCCTTTTGGGAAAGCAGACATGCCAAAGGCGCAAAGTAAGTGTGCACGTTCGTGTGAGGATGAAAAGTACTTCACATCTCGTTTTAGGAAACGTCTTTGGCTTATGATGATATCGCTATCGGATACACCACGATATCCGACATTCGTTTTCGATCCATAAAGATACTCATTATGATCACGAGGCCACCACCCCCCAGCACAAATGACGTCCGGGATGTCTTCTAGCTCACCGATCGCATCCAAAACATCCGGAATAGCAAGTGATGAATACCGATAGTTCGAGTTTTTTTCCGCTTCGATAGACATTATCAAATGTCCATCTTGAAGCAGTGCAATGGCGCCATCGTGGCCCGGGTTATACGAGAGAATTTTCACGCGGTGGCAATCCCATCATCCATAAACACTACTTGCATGGTGGCGCTCCCTCTCAGTTGGGGTAAGCGCTCCACGCCCCCTTTATGCAGCTTCGTAGGACCGTACCACAACTTTAGTTATGCCAACTCGCTTAACATCGTGCTGTTATCTCAAAGCTTTCTCGACCCGCGCGGATCCAACGAAATTATATTTGACGCAGGCAGCTGTCGCTCAAGCTCAGCGATACGGTCATACAGCTCAACGATTTTTGCATCTGCTTCGCTCAATAAGCTTGCGAGTTGGTCGCGCTGCTGGGCAACTTGCTCAATTCGATCACGCAGGGCGCGGCTTTTCTGCCGGGCGAGAAGATTTACCTTGTTCAACGAAGGGGGTCGCTCCTCCGCATGTTGCTCCACGTAGGTTTTTATCTCTGCGATGAGACTCGGGAAACGAGATTTCTTAAGCGCCGACGGATCGCTCCCGGCCTCTTTGGCCACGTTGTTCTGAGTGACCGGTGTCCCCTTTGGTAGAAGCTGTGGCCTATCAAGTTTCAGGCGCTCGAAAGCATCACGATATTGATCAGCCGCGCTGCGGCGAGCAGGGAGCTCAACTTCCATTTGCGTTCCCTACGACACGACGGAAGCTCTCTACGCTTCGCTGTTGAGCCATCAACGATTCCATTAGCGGACTCCCATCCTGAGCAGTAGCAAGCCGCTCTTTGAGTACATGTTCAAGATCATCTACCGCGCTCAATCGTTCTGAGTCATACAGCACATCAGGGCAAGGTTTTGCATCCACTGAATCACCGCCCGCGCAATGGGCAATGTTGTCAATTCCGCCGTACGGACAGGGCTCGCGACTCGAACAAACGCCAAGAATGATCGGGCGACATGCGACCGCGCCTTTCTTTGCCAAACCAATCATCTTCTTCGCATCCTCTGGCGAAATCAGCCGAACGATCTCAGCCTTTCGTTTGTCTCCATGGGGACTGACAAAACGCTCACTCGTAAGCTGCTGCAACTCTCTTCCAAGCGTCTCGTACATTGTGCGAACGTACAGGGTGTGAGCCTTCTCCTCCAGACGCAACCGCGAGTGATTTTGACCGTAGTAAAGGCTCATCGATCGAGTGACGTGCTTGAGCTGGTACTGAAGCGAAGCATCACTTACGAGCCCGGAAGCTTGCATGTTTACTGCCCCAGTTCTACGCAACTGATGCCACGCCAACGGCCATACAGCGCCCACTTGATACTCCTCCGGCAGTGTAGGGGTAGCTAGCCGGGCCAATTTCAAATCCTCAGTCGTGATACGCAAACGTTCTAAGTCAAAGAGTTTCCCGTGCCCCAAAAGGTCGGAATATGGCCGAATGTTCGGTCTAAGTGAGTGATTACCTTTATTGCGCAATGAACTCCAGGGCTCGTAAGAAAAATCGGTCAAGTAACGCCCGGCGAGATCTCCCGCAGCTTTGTGAGGTGCGTACAGTGAGCGAAATAGAGAAATGACCTCCATCGCCTTCACGGCGACCGCCACAGATGGGGATGTGACCCAAAGGGCGTCGCTATCAGAGAGCGTTTTTGTCGTCTGCCCGTGTAACAAAAAAATGTCGCCGAAGCTCTTGTCGTGCTCGACGTCAAGGCACCCGGCTCGAAGATTCCATGCTTCCTCGACCCGCATGAGACTGAAGTTAAGGATGTAAGCTAATCCCGCGCCGTTGACCAGTTTCAGATAGCTAGTCAGCGCTCTTACTTGTAAGTCGCCACTGCGACCCACCCAACGTTCAAGCAGCTCAAAGATGCCGAAGCGTTTCGCGGTATCTGCAAATGCGCCGAGAAAACGAAGCCCCGTTTTAGCGCCTGATAACTGCATATGATGGCCGCAAAAAGGCGGTGCGTTTACGCACGCCGTTCTCTCCGAAACTCTCTGGTTATGTTCGTAAGCCGCGAAGCAGAACCGGTAACAAGCTTCAATCTGTTCTCGATGGGATAGGAAGTCATCAAGGCACTCTCGCAGCCTAGTAACTTGATAGCGCCAAATACGTGTTGGAATGTAAGGTGTTTGAGCTGTGTGGTGAGTTGGAAAAAGCGCAGCCAGGCGGGTTAGTGAGCCTGAATCCAACAACGTAAACCCTACAGCACCCCTGGACGCGTAAAGCTCATGCATTAACGTCAGAAACTCGGTTTTTCTTGAGGTATGAAGAAAGGCAGGGATCCGTTCGCATACGCGTGGAAAGTGACGTAATTCGCTGGCAAGTATTCCTGCCTCCTCGCAAAGAACAAACAGCCGCCGCATCTGATCGAAACGCGTTTTAAGGGATCTGTAGCCACGAGCGCCGTACGGCCCGTATAGCCACCAGCCAGTGATGATTCGAAGTAAATTTGCGTTCTTTGAGCTAATTGACGTCGCTGTTTTTTTAACTGACCCATCACCAAAATTCAGCGTCAGTGCCTTCTTGGCCCATGGATCAAGCCTCCAAATTGGATCGCCCCAACGGCTTATTACTTTGCCCTGTGCATCAATTACGACCGGCCAATCAGGTGGTGGAGGCCAGCTCTCTGGACGGTAATTCGATGCCCCAGGAACGGCGAGAGGCGACTCGATAGAAAGCCCTAACGTCGTGAGCATATTCATAGGGAAGCCCCCCCTGAAACTTCCGCAAGCCGAATAAATCCGTCCCAAGCTGGGTGATAGTCCTCCTCAGCTATGCGTGCCAGTGCCTCATCCACCCAAAGCCGACGCACCTCGCTACTCTCTTGAAAGAACCGTAACTTCGCACTCAGACGCTCGACCGCAAGCATCGCAGGATGGTCAGCCTCGTCAGATCTATCCGTGCAAGCTGGACGATATCTAACTAGCTCCAAGCTCTTTAGCACTCGCAAACTACTCAGAGACCAGACGTGATCCTCGCTTTCAATATCCCGATGATTGACGCAGAAAAGGCAACCCGCAGCGTTGATACAATCGGGATCAGGAGCATTAGTCGGAGCATCCACGACCGATTCTGGTATCGGCGCCACACAAGTACCTGGAGCAGGTGAGCAAACGACGGGATCTGCTTGCCGGTGAAATCGAGTGATTTCAATCATCGCAATTTGCGGATTGGGCTCGGCGTACACACGAATCAAAGTTTCAGCGGTATGCTGTGCGATTTCCGCCACCAGTTCGGGGCGTTGCGACTCACGTAACAGCCAATTAATACGCGCACCCCGGAGCTTACGAGGTCGAACGAATCGAACACTGGAATCGGTGCAGACGCGCGCAATAGCCGTGAACTGAGGAGCTTCTAAAACGAGACGTCCCCCAGAGCGGACGAGAGGGAAAAGAAGTCCCTCTAGATCGTCAGGAAACCACGTGTTACGCCACTCAATGTAGCGTTCGAACCACTGCTTGTAGCTTGAGAAAACGTCAAACAGCACTTCACCCTGACGGCGATTTTTGTAAGACCTCACTTGGTAGCCATCAAAATGACTCGTGTAATGGTATTGGTCGATCCGAAGCTGATGCGCCTGCGACAAATTCATGCCGGTTTGTGCGATGAACATTAGCAGCTCGGCTTCGATTCGTAGATTCACTGCCGGGTATCGAGTCTCGATTGAAACGTCAGCGCTCCGAATTTCGCGGTTTCTAAGGATAGCCGCAATCTGGAATTTGGTTTGAGGTCGAATCCGTCGTGACGCTTCCTTCTCTGTATCGCGCAGGCCGCACCAGATAGGTATCGTCGAACCCGACCGCAACTCCACGTGGATGGGAAGTGGCCCCGCCACAGCTTCATAGGTAAGGGACGTACAGACGTCGGCAATGAACTGCCCGAATGAAAAGCTCTCTTCTAAACTTTGCTTATCAGCGCCCCCATTATTGGCCTTTCCGTTGCATCTAGGCTTGCGGATTCGGGTGCTGTACAGAAGCGTCGAGCTTCGGCCTAGAACTCGGTCGAGCATCGTCGCTGTTAAACTTGCCGCGTCGTATAATGATCCGGCAGTTAGATATCTTTCCACGCGATGACGCTGTAGAAGATGTTCAGCCCACCCCAAGTATTCCTCCGCGACCGTATCAATGCTCAACGGACGCTCGCACTGATCCACCCACTGAAAAAACTTCCTCAACGCACCAATCTTGTTATTTGCCGAAAAGCGGCTCCTCCCGCCGACAAGGTCGTCGGTCAAACAGTCATGGAGCCCCTTCACAAGCTCTACCCGCTCCAGCAAAGGATCACCCAAAGCACCTGATGTGATTTCACTGCGTACAGTCTTCACTTTTGCCTTAGCACCACCGCTGTATAAAAGTGGTGCCAGATCCCAGGGCGTCTCATTTTTCGCGTACTCAAGTATTGGAAACGTTAGGTCTGAAAACGTCAGATTATTCATTGCTTGCTCCCTGCATCGAAGCAATCCCTGTAAACGCAGTCATGAAGCTGTTCGCAATGGCCTGCTTGGCGGGTGCGGCTTGCACAAATTTGATGTATTTGAAGGTGGTAGCCTCCGAATTTCGACCGTGAAGCAATGCATTGCTGACAGTCGCAATCACTATCGCCACATCAGTGCAATTTGCTAAAGCGAGCCTAGCTAACTCAGTTCCAAAGGTGCATCGGGATTGGTGGAAGCGAAACTTCCTGAGCGCTTTGATGCCCGACGCGATGCCTAATTTTCTAAGCGATGACATCTCAACGTTTATGGCCGAAGACTGATCACTGTTGCGACGTCCGAAAGGGTTTCCGAAACGTGTCAAGAACACTAAGTCTTGATGCTCGCCAGCAGCAGATGCCTCGCGAGTCAACCTGCGAAGACCCTTGGCGTACTCCAAGAGTTCTGAACACAAAGCTTCGGGAATCCATACCTGGCCAGTTACTGCAAATTTGGTATGCACGGGCGGGGACGCACCTGGCCCTACGGATATCAGAAGCAGACCTTTAGCAGACGGATCATGTAGGGCACGCTCCAACGTGTCGATACGAAGGTCACAGATCGTTCCCAGTCGCATACCCGTGAAGAAACCTAAAGCCAACATCAGGTAAAGCTCGGGTGAGGCGCTCTGTTTTGCGAAATCAAGAATGGTGTCTCTATCAACCGCAGACACAGGAAGTAGGCCTCCTTCCAAAGTGACCCCAATGCGTTTTCGGTTTGGAATACCCAAATCGGTGGTGGTGCCAGCTAACGTTCGCTCGAAGCCGACCTGGTCAAAGTATTTGATGAAATAGCGCTTGTCTTTCCACAGCAGCAATAGCGGGTTTAGAAGGCCACGCCTCCTAACCCACCTGTAGAAACTGATGCAGTTACGCATGTACTCGGAAGCCGTGGCAGGACTGATATGACCAGCGTCACGAGCCTTGATAAGCGCCCCACGGTACTGGACAAGACATCGGTCAGCCTTTCGAGTCGGAAACTCAAACCACTGAAGCCTGCGACTCTCCAAAAACTTCGCGTAGTTCAACAGCCCGTTCAGGTTGCTAGAAACGGTCTTAAGGAGTGCCTCACCATTAGTGACTCTCTCCATAGCCCAGAGATTGGCTTCTCTCCATGGCAAGCCGTCTTCCCAGAATATTTGTGGCAATCCTTCGATCACTACACGGGAGCTATTCAGCGAGTAGGTAATCAGGCGGCCTTTGACAGAAAGGTCATACGGACTGAAGTGAATGTGTTCGACGGTAGGCAAGTGGAATCTCTGTAAGAGCAAGCGTCAATGTCCATGGGGACACGATCTACGTTTAGGTGTCCACAGTATGCAACTTATTCTTATCGATGCTGTAGATCTCGACCGCCGGGACCATGCTCTCGATCACCGTCATAACCCGCTCGCTCATATCCCCATACAGGGCGTAATTTGAGGAAAACGGGACGATGCCGTGCTGCTTGAGCTTGTGCTTGATCTGGAAATAGGGTTCGCCCATTTTGACGAAAGGCTTCGCGTCGTAGCTGCGGGCAATGACACAGCCATCGTTATTGCTAAGAACCACGATGGGCACCTTGGCCAGGTCCGGACGGAAGACGCGCTCGCAGCTCGCATAGAAGCTGTTGCAATCGATAAGGGCGAAGACTGGTTCCAGCTTAGACATGGCTGCGCACGGTGTTGGTGATCACCCCCCAGATTGAAAGCTCGTCGCCTTCCAGGATGTAACGCACCGGATACTTCGGGTTTTCCGATAACAGGATGACCTCTTTCCCACGCTTGCACAGGCGCTTACAGATAGGGTCATTGTTCAACAGAGCCACCACGATATGCCCGTGGGCTGGCTCAATAGAGCGATCAACGACCGCCAGATCACCCTCAAAGATACCCGCCCCCTGCATGCTCTCGCCGGTGATAGCGATCAGGTAAACGTGGGGAGCCCTGATATTTAGAACCTCATCCAATGAGATGTGCTGCTCGATGTGGTCGGCTGCCGGCGATGGGAATCCAGCCGGTACCCGGAACGAGCAGAAAGGCAGCTTCGTGCCGCCTTCGGATATTGGACCTAGAATTGTAAAGCTCATGGCGAAGCCTTTTACATGAACTGTATGGATGTACAGTTAATGTTATAGGCAGCTTGCGGTCAATTTTCTGTAGGAAATTTCGACAGGCGGAGAGGTGCGTATGTGCGGGAGGATTTCGCAGTTCAGCGACATTCGAGAGTATGTAGCCACGCTGGGCATGAAAGGCGCCCTGGTGAATTCCGTGGGTGACGCACCACTTGAGCGCTACAACGTGGCACCCACAACCCAAGTCGCCCTGCTCCACCTCCAGGATGAAACCTTGCACGCCGACCTGGTGCGCTGGGGATGGCGGCCGCACTGGGCCAAGGATAGAGCAGCCCCGATCAATGCCCGCGTGGAGAAAGTGGCCCACGGGCCATTCTTCAGGGCGATCTGGCCGCACCGGGCAATCACGCCCGTGGATAACTGGTTTGAGTGGGTCGATGAAGGCGGGCCGAAGAAACAGCCCTATCTGATCCGGCGGCGGGATGGTGCGCCGGTGCTGTGCGCGGCCATAGGCCAACTGCCCGACGCAGATGAAGGCCTGGGCGAGCATGACGGCTTCGTGATCATCACCGCCGACAGCGCCGGCGGCATGGTGGACATTCACGACCGGCGGCCCGTGGTGCTGACGCCCGAACTGGCCAGGGAATGGCTGGACCCGACCACGCCCAAGGAGCGTGCCGAGCAGATGGTGTTGCACCAGGGCGAGCCCGCAGAAATCTTCGAATGGTTTAGAGTGAGCATGGCGGTAGGGAACATTCGAAATCAAGCTGCTAACATAATCAAAGTAGCGCTCTAATGAGGAACCATATAGGGTAAAATATGTTGAGCGCATCACAACTCAAAATAAGCACAGCATTTAACTTCAAAAGAATCATAAAATGTCCAAACTCGAAGATATATACATACTGGCACTGCAATACGCAGAAAACAAAGAGTCTTTCAACCTGAGAGAGCTGGCCACCACACTTAATTTAACGCCGAACCAAGAAACTATATTAGCATTGCAAATAGACAGAAAAGAAATTTTTCTCCACAACCAAGTTTTATATTTTACACACAGACAACGAGACACCATAGAACTATTCTTTACAGTTGCAGACAAGTTTAGACTGCTTAGCCATGCCGAGCTAGAGGAAGCTCGACTATCGGCAAACTCCGCATCTAAATACGCGACTTACGCCCTGATAATTTCAATAGCAGCCGCAATAATTAGCTCAGCTCTTTCCCTGATACAAATCAATTCAGACATTTCACTACCAGAGCACACAACAAAAACACTTGAGAATATAAACCAGTCCCTATCCCCCATAAACCAAAACATAAACAAAATCATCGAGCAAACAGAAACACCCACAAAAATTCAGCAATACTTCATCATTCAAAACGCACTACCCTACTTCCCCACACAAGCTATCAAGGCAAGTAAAAACCCGTAATCAAAATTTTATTTTTTAGAGCCACAGTAATTCTATTTAAAAATAGCCCTGACATACGCCTGGCACGCCCGCAACGCGATCAATCCTTGGTCGCCGGCATCGGTGATGGCGACAATTCGTTGAGCATGCGCTGGGTTAAGTTGGGCTCGACGGGCTGCATGAACCACGCCGACGGCGCCGGAGGTGGCAGGCACGTTGCAGCCACCGGCTGAATCCGTGGCGTCGAGAAGGACTGACAGCCGCACATCAGCAGTAGCAAGGCGGTCGCGCAGCAGAGCCTGGTTGCGTTTAGCATCGGAAAGTTCTCGGGTGTGTTGTTGATCGGATGTAGCCAACGTCCTCTCCAGGGCCAGGCGCCTGCCCTGCTCGGCGCTCACCTGCTTGGCGGCGGTCGCGCTTACGGCAGCCAGTTCGCCCTGGTGCAGGCCGGCCTGCTCGGCCAGCTTCTTGCCCATGCGCCATTCCTGCACCTGCCAGGTGAAGCCGGCGGCGCTGGCCATCAGCACCAAGATCAGCACCGCCAGCCCGGCCAGCTTCTGCACGGGTGTCATCACGGCACATCCTTGAAAAAGACGTGATGCCCGATGCGCAGCGTCTCCTTGGCCTTCGCCGCCCAGGCTGGGGCCTTAGGCATCGTGGTTGCGTAGTAATGCGTGGCCCCGCCGGTTGGATCCGGTACCGCGCCGGCCATCACCTGGTCAGCAGCACGCTGGGCCTGGGCGAGCTGCGCGGCCGGGATCGGCTTCGCACCGCTGAGGTAGGCGTAGTTAGGGTCGTTCTGGTTCCAGCAGCTGAACTGCCATGGCTTCAGGCACACGCCGGCGTAGCCCTCGCCCCACCAGGACTTGGCCTTGCCGTCGAACACACGGTTGCGGATGGTCCAGGCCACTGCGATCTGGCCGCCCAGCCCTTCCCCGCGGGACTCGGCCCACAACGTGCGCGCCAGGATGTCCCGATCTCTATCGGAAGCTGTCATAACTTTTCTCCAGGCAAAAATAAACCCGCTCGATGGCGGGTGCTAGCGTCCGTAGATTTATCAGATGGGCCGAACAGGCCTGAGGGTTTGGTCGGGGTATCCGGCGGCCCCCTCCTTCCAGGCGCGCACCTGGATGCGGTAGTCGCGCCACGCCCGGTCAGTGCCGGGGAGCGCAATTGGATCGCCGTCTTCAAGTGCAAGCAACTGCCCTGCGATACTTTCCATTTCAGCCCGCTGCCATTGCTCCTCGGTCGCGACCTGAATCGCGGCCTGTTCGGCAGCAAGCGCCGCGTCGGACATCGCCTTAGTAACCAGCCTTTCCCAATCAATGTTACTCATCTTGACTCACCTCTAGCGTTGCAATTGGAGCCAGTGGCTTTGGAAGGTTGACCACCCCGTTTGCCTTGATTGAAACGGGGCTCGGGAAGGCTTGCTCTGGGCTGTAATTCACTGGATTCGGGAGGTTGATGTGAAAGATCAACTCTCCACCGATCCTTGTGACTTCCCGGGTAAAAAATTCGCTGCTGATCGCGTCGACGGGGAGCGTGTCACCCTCTCCAATCCGGGAAAAATCAAACGGCTCGCCGTTGACGACCAACGCGTCTCCCCGCTTTTCCAGTTCCAGCGAGAGATCGTTGCGTACCCCATATAGATTTATGATCATTACTTCCACACCCCTATAACCATGTATCGAACATCAAAGAACTGGGCAGTCCCACCGTTCCGGATTGCTACGGTGCCGCTGATGTGCCTGTTAGCGGTGTATGCAGACATATCGTACATTCCGTAGTGATCAGCCGAGGAAAGCCCATATGCAACACCGGAAACGGACGGGAAGGTCCCGGCAAGAAACTGATGCGGATAGGTCAATACCGTTGTCATGGCATAAGTGTTTGCAGCAATTGTCGGGGATCGCTGCAGGCCAAAACCAATAAGAAGGCCACCCGCAAACTTTACATAGGTGCCATATGTATTTGAGCCTCTTTCGATAATGGCGCCGGCCGTTGCAATGCCCTCTACATCAGCTACAGCGCCCGTCTTTAGCTCCAGGCCGGCTCGAGCCAGCGCAGCTGTTGCGCCACCAGTACCACCCTTGTTAACCGGGACGACGTTCTCGGTCGAGACCGTACCAAGCCCTGCCAGCGTAGAGCCCCACTGCTGAATGATCGCCCCGGCAGCAATCGCCAGATCACGCTGATAGCCTTGCACAGGCATCAGCGCATAGTTTGCGTTCGACACCGTCGCACTGCGGTAAGCAGGACTGATCGAAAGCGTGGTCGGGCTCGGGGCATTGATGACCTCGTACCACTGGCCATCCGGGCCGATGAACGCATCCCCGGTAAGCGTGTTTGCTGCGAAGTTCGTACCCACGCCGGTGACGTTGGTTTGACCAGCGACAACGTTCACCTTCCCCTCTTTGTACCAACCCATAATAATCTCCAGGCAAAAATAAACCCGCTCATGGCGGGTGCGTGTTCTTTCATCGGTTGTCAGTTAAATGGAAATGGCAATCCTGCTGTTTTAATAACTAGTGCCGATGGGAATCTATCAGTAGGCATGAGGTGGAAGGAACTCTCTCCCGTTGTACTCTGGGCCGGCCACGCATCCTGTGTTGTTCTTCCTGGCGGGGCAAAGACGAACGATATGCCACCAACAATACCAAACGCCCCCTCAGCTACACCGTATATATCTGTCCCTCCGCCAGAGTAGGCCTTGGGGTCGATGATTCCGCACGATCTGTTCCAAGGAAGGAATGCCGCGTACTCAACACCCCCATCAAGTGGAATGTCTACTAAGCTGTGAACGCTGGCCACGCCTGATGTCGTTTGATGGGAAATCCTTTGATTGCGCCCACCGATGTAAGCGGTGACTGGTCGACCAAATCTATCTAGCGGACCTGGTTGCGGCGCTGCTATTGCCCCCACAATATTGAGCGGGATCTGATTAGAGTTAAATGAAATCCCACCAGACTGCTCCTCGCGAGTCTTCAGCTTGGGCCCCAAAATAGAATCATCACGCATAAGATCAAAACAATAGAACTTAGTTGAAGTGCTAGCGCCCGCAAACAAATAGGTCTTTGTGCTTCCGCTCACCTTCACCCCTGTAGCCACACCTGGGCCAACCAAAAAAACTATAGGAGATAGCGGGCTATCAATTGAAAACCCGAACTGGTCGTCACCCGGAACCCCTTGCTCGACCCAGCTACTGCCAATATTCGGATCAACGTTTACTCCACGCAATCTTAACCGACGCCAATTCTCAACGTATGACAGATATCCACTTTTGACCAAACCATAACTTATGTTGTTTGTGTCATAAAGAAGACTGGAATCACTTAGTCTAACAACAAGTCCTGCCATATCTAATAGTACCCGTAAGAGATACGGCAATTGGCGGAGAAAAAACCCCAGCCAGCCGTGTTGTATGAATAGGCCCAAGACAGGGTGGTTCCATCAAGGGTGACGCCGGGCCTCTTCCCTTTTTCCACCTGCAAATCAACCAGCGGACAAACGGAAAAAAACAAGTGCCGACCTGGCGGTGCAGTCGGGATCTGAATAGATCCATTCTGCCCGCCAGTCTCAACGCTGCCAGTCTCCTGACTGATAAAGCTTGTCATATCAACCTTAATGAGGCCCGTGTCTTTGTCCCTTATTACTAATCCCACCATGTCAAAGACTCAGGTCGATGCCATCAACACCATTGGCATAGGTGAATTTAAGTCCGTCACTATTCAGCAGCGAAGAGTTCCCGTTTTTGCTCCCACGGAAAACGAACTTGCCTGTTTCCATATTCAGCTCGATTAGCGGCTGCCCATTGGCATCGACAGCAGCAGATCGCAGCGTCATGCCCAGGATGATCTCCTGGATAAATGCCTTGTTGATCACTGCCTGGTTGATGAACACCTGGCCACCGCTCACAACGAACGGTGTAATCAACTGCCCGCTGACCTCGTCGACAATGGCGAAGCGCTGTGCAAACGCCAGAATCTCCGACGTTTCCCCATCACTGCCCAGAGCCAGGCCGGCCATAACCTTTTTGCCATTGGCAATGGTCTGAGCCTTGATCGTCGTCTGGGCAGATACCTTGCCGTCGAGATTGACTACCGTCTGGCTGACCTGCTGAACCGATGCATTGGTTTGCCCGATGCTCGATTGCAGCGTTTCTGTTGTCCTACCCAAGGCCTCATTTGCAGACGCCTGCACCTTCTTCTCAGCGAAGAAGGTAGCCGTGGAATCCCAAGACTTAACGACGCCGGCCAAATCGGCAGCCCCATCATCACCGCGCACCGCCGCCCGCAGCGATTCGTTACTGGCCGCCAACGAGGTGACCCTGCCATCAACCTCAGCGACCTTTGTGTCGAGGCCAGTGATAGCCACGGCATTACCGGCCACCTTTTCATCGGTCAGCGCCAGATCGCTCTTCAGTTGGTTTACTTGAGTGGCTGCCGTCTCCCTGTTGGTCGCCACCACCTGCTCCAGAACGGTCAGCCCTGACTTGTTCGCCCCCACTTGCGCGTTCATCGTCAGCAGCTGCTGCGCCACGGACTCGTTTTCTGTTGCCCTGGTGCGTTTCTCAAGCGCCAGATCAGCGGTTGCCTGCCAGCCTTTGAGCGCGTTCGCCAGGTCGCCAGCACCATCATCGTCGCGAGCAGCTGAACGCAACGCCTCAATCGAGGACGCGGTGGCCACGATCTTTCCGTCGATCTCTTCGATCTTCGTGCTGACAAGGGCAATCTGCTGAGTGAGTGCGTTCGTGGTTTCGAGGATCGTCCCGATATCTTTCCAGTAGGTGGCGTTCGGCGGGGTTACGCCTGCCGGCACCGCCTGCATAGCCTGGTAGATATGCCCCTCTTCCTGGACAAACGCGGCAACCGGATAAGGCTTGCCGGGATCGTAAGGCGCTGCACCCGTGATCTGCCCCAGCAGCCCCTCCAGCTCTGCCTTGGCCTCCTTCAACCGTTCGTTGACCGAATCAGGGCCATCCCCCGAAATCAGGTCGATCTCTTCGCGCAAGTCCTGGTATAGGGCTCCCTTGCCGATCTTGTCGGCAAAGTACTTCTCATAGTCGCTCTGGGCCGAACTGGCCTGGCCATTGACCGCGCCCGGGATCGGGAAGAGCGGCCCGACGTTGCCAGTCCGGTCCACCAGGCGCGCCCAAAAGAACAGGCTCGCCCCCGCCAGCAGGCTGTGCATTTCATGCTTGGCCTGCGGGTAGCTGAAGTCGCTCAGCTTGATCGCAGTCGTCAGGTCCGGCGACTCGCTGTACCAGATCTCCGTACGCTGGGTGTCCTCTGCACCTGGTGGAAAACCCCACTGGATGCCGATGCCATAGACCAAGCTGGTGATGGTCAGGAACGCCACCGCCGGCGGCAGGCCGGCCTTGCCTTCCAGGCTGGTCAGATTGGAGCTCTTCCAGATCGAGGAGATCTCGAAGGCACTCACCGACCGCACCCGGGCCAGATAGGCGCCCGAATAGATGCCCGTAACGTCCACACTGGTCGAACCAGTGCGCTGCAGCTTGATCCAGTTGCCGCTGTCCTTGCGCCACTCCACGTCATAGGCGACCGCACCAGCAACAGCGGGCCAGGAGATGTTCATGGTGCTGATGGCCAGGCCCTGGTCGACGGAGTAACTCGACGTGATATCGACGCTCGCCGGCGCTGGAACCACTGTGATCGGCACAACGCTGATTGGGCGTTCTTCCAGGCGCGCGCCAGTGTCGATGTGCGCGAATTTACTCGGGTCGTACTGCACGGCCGAGATTTCAAAGACGCCAGGCTCCGGCCGGGCCACGCTGACCACTCGGTACAGTGGGATGGCCAGATCATCGGCATCCAGCGCCCACACCAACTCAGGTTCCGGCACCACGGAGTAAGCAACGGTCACGGTGACCTGCCGACCGCTGACCAGCTGTACGGTACGCCCCTCGCACTTGCCGTCTGGCAGGTTGAGGATCAGCCGGTCACCGGGCTTGGCCTGGGTGTCGCGGTCCAACTTGATGACCTTGCCGTTCACTGCCGAGATACGCCCGCCCACCGGCCGACCGGCCAGCAGTTCGTCCGCGATCGGGATCACGTAGCCAGGCAGCGGAATGCGCCCGTCGAGGCCGACCTTGAAGGTGACCGCCCGATCCTTGGAGTTTGTGAGCAGCGCCCACTTCCCGCGGCGCTGAGCCTCGGATTCACGGGTGCAGCCGATTGCACTGATTTCGAGAGGGTTGTCACCGTAACGCCGCTGCAGCTTCTGGTCGGTCACCGCCGTGACGTCGGTGTCGTAGTTGTTCAGCGGGTTGTCGTAGCTGACCAGGGCCCTGGTGTAGCGGGTCCGCTCCGATGCGCTGGAGTAGGTGAACTTGCCGTCAATGACGTTTGCCCGGGTATAGGCAAAGTCGAAGTCAGTAGCGCGCGGCATATCCGCCAGGGTGAACACCTGGCCCTGGGCCCAGTAGGTCATGCCTCGATAGATCGCCGAGATGTCGCGCAGCAGTGACCAGGCATCAGCCTTGCTCTGCAGGTTTAGGTTGCAGATGAAACGCGGCTCCATACCGCCCTTCCCATCCGGCACCAACTGGTCGCAGTACTGCGAGATGCGGTAGAGCTCCCACTTATCCACCATCCACGGCTTTATGCGGCGGCCCAAGCCGAAGCGGTCAACCGTAGTAATGCCATAAGTGGCCCAGGTCGGATTATTGGTGTATGCCTCTTTGAGCGTCCCGTCCCAGATGCCACTGTAAGTGCGCGATACGGGATCATAGTTGCTCGGCACCTGCCATTTGCGAGCCTTACAGCCAACGGTGACGGCCGGAATGCTGCGGAACTGCTCGGCCGAGAACTCGATGTAGAGCAGCGCGGTATTGGGATAACGGATCTTGGCGTCAATAACCTCGGTGAAACCCGCTATCTGCATGATGTCGGAGAACTTGCCCGGACTGTTCTGGTTGACGGTCAGTCGCGTTATCCGCATCAGCCAGCCGCTGGTTGCCTTGGGCAAATCGATACGTCGGGTTCGCTCGTAAAGATTGGTTGTCTTGCCGTCGACTACCTCACTCAGGACTTCCTGATAGGCCCCGCCATCGGTTGCCAGTTCGACCTTGTACTGGATCCGGTAACCATTGATATTGTTGTTCGCGTCCACGGACTGGAGCGCCGGCCAGGCGAAGCGTACTCGCACAGCAGAAAGCTGGGTGTTACTGATCGCCCGGACCCACGGTGTTCCACTGCGCAGTTCGGTGCTGATCGTGGTTTCGTTCTCGATCGAGGGGATGCCCTGGATATAGGTCTGATCCACCACCCCGGTGCGCCACTCCCACTTTACGTTCGGGAAGTTCATGTTGCCCTGGGGGTCTTGCAGCGGAGTGTTGTCGAGGTAGATGTCCCGCGCAGTAGGCGTGCCTTCGAACTCGCCCTCGCCGATAGCAATGAGCATTTTTGCGATAGCGACAGAGCGTAGGCTGTCCGGTGCTTCGGTTGGAGTCTTGGGCTTCTCGGAGCCGCCCTTGGCGCCATAGACATCAATCTTGCGTGCTGCGCCCATGCTTTCCTCCAGGCAATAAAAAACCGCCTCTGGGGCGGCTGCTGTAATTCGGGTGTTAACTACATCTGGTCTTCGGCGTAGATCGCGGCGCTGATAATCGCCCCGCCCCAGCGGCGTTCGCCGATACAGAGCGGTACTGGGTTGCCGGAGGCGGTGGTGTTCTTTGCGCTGCCGAAGGCGTACCCGGGTGTGTTTTCAGGTGCTGCACTGGTCTTGAGGCCCCCGGCCTGCGGGCTGAGCATTTGGATCACACCGCCGGCGACCAGGCCGATGCCTGCGCCTATGAGCGGAGTACCGAAAGGCGTTGCCGAGAAAATAACACCCACAACAATCAAGATCGCGCCGACGATGGTTTGAAGAATACCGCCGCGCTTGCTGCCTACGACCACAGGCGCAATACGGATGTCTCCGGCGCCGTTGTAGCTCAGTTCCTTCTCCCCGATATTGCGTTTATCGCGAAACACAGCGAACTCGAGCCCGCGCGACTTGGCATTTGACAGAAACCGCTCGAATCCAGGGATCTGCACGCATAGTGCTTTGATCGCCTCCGCCGGCGTTTTCACCGCGAGCCTGAAGGACTTTCCGAACTGACGGAGTTGACCGTGCAGGCGAATCGTTGTCATCGGTTGATAGTTGATCGCTAATGTTTGCATCACTTTCTCCGGGCAATAAAAAACCGCCCGGAGGCGGTTTCAAGGTTTTCTTGGTTCAGTTGTAATCGACATAAGGGCCAATGTAGAACCCGGCCATATCACCGCTAATACGGTACAGGCTTTCCTTGCCAGGCTTCACCGTCGCTGCGATGGTTCGAATTGCAGCGCCTGCGCACAAGCCTGAGCCCGCTAGGCCAGCGCCGAGATTGGGCGATCCCGGCGGAAGGTAGATTGTAGCCCGCTGACCAGTACCTATTTTTGCAGCCCTGCGGCCGTCGACATAAACAACAATATCGCAACCAGAGCCGACCGCGCCCGAGTCGCGAACTACGGTGATTTTTCCGCTCTCGCCAACAGGTTTAGTCTGGAAGGCATAGACCTCGTCCGACGGAACCGGCTTCGCATCCCGCACCGAAATCGCCGAAGAGGCGCACCCCGCCAGCATCGCCACCGCTGCCGCAGCTATCAAAATCCGCATGTCGTTCCCTCTTTGGCTTGGCGTCACTACAGGATTTACAGTTACTTAGAACGGATCACTACGGTCGATGCGAGCATGTCTCCTAACCGTTTCCGTGAGCCAAAGAAAATGAATATCCAGTCAAGAATATTTAAGAAAGGCGTAGTGATATTTCGCATAAATGACTGAAATAGATTGCAATTAAGGTTGGTATGCTCATCAACCACTTGCATCCCCAGCAGCTTTTTACCCACGCTCTGGCCGTTGGGCATTGCGTCCGAAAAAAGGTAATACGCGGCAGCGATCCCAATAGCTAGAATCCCGACCGCGTCTTGGGGCAAGCCAGCAAACTCAGCCGATTGCCCCACGACGAATAACACAAAGAGGGTAATTAACGAGTCAATCCACTGCCCTCCCAGCCGCCGGCCCAATCCAGCCAGGTTGCCTGGCTTTCGGTACTCGCTTTGAATCGTACTTACTTCCATGCACTGACGCTCCAATAGCAATTGATTAAAGTATTTGTCCCACCCCAAAAACCGCAAAGCAGGACTTTTGCTTGCTGCTGGCAGCTAAAACCATCATTGAAGCGGTACGATAGCACCTTGCCTGTCCAGGCATCCAGCGTGGATGGAATGCCAGTAACGCAGCAGCAGCTACCGATAGTAGCCTCTTGCCTTCAATCAACCATGGAGTGGCTATGACGATCCGAAGTCTTGCGAAAAACCTTCCGGCGGACCCTGACAACAAAGGGTGCGTGCTCGGCTGGGCAGTTCTCAGAGATGCCCTTGAGCCTTGGCACCTGGTAGACGTATACGCAAGCAAGGCTATCGCCGAGGCTGAGGCCGCGCGACTGAATAACGGTTACATCGTCGAATACGGCTCTCACCGGCTTGGCACGGATGAGTTCATTGGCGGGCTTACACCACCGAAGTGACTGCAAGGCTCTCTGCGGCAAAGTGGATTCGCCCAGGGCCCGAAGCAAGCTCCGCAGTGAGGCAAGGCTTGCCGTCGTAGCGCCGGCGATAACCATCCTTGCTTTGGAACTTGCCGGAGAATTTCATACGATCGATCTCGACACCGCCATCCAGAATGGCGACCACGGAGACAGCGCCGCAGATACCACCGCCGGTAATGGTGAAAAGGTCGTGAATGGTTAGCACGTAACGCTGGCTTGACTGCATGCAGCCCTCCTTCTGCCGGACGGGCAGTGAAAAATTAATGTAAGGATTCCCCAGTCCTTCGCCTGCAAGCCCAAGGACTGGGGTTGCGCCAATATCGGCGCGCATAAAGACAGGGAGTTTTGCATGTCCGAAATGAAAATGACTGACGACTCGACGAGCTACAAGATCTGGCCGTTCCAGTCGGCGGAGGTTTCTATAAACGGGGACCGGAATAACGGCGGGATCAATCTTGTGGGTAGCCCGGAGCTGATTGAGCTCATACATGAAGCAACTGAAGAAAACGGCTTGCGGCAGCTACTGCTGTCGATGAACGCGCCGGACCGGGCGTTCATGACGCTCGGCTGCCTGACCGGAGACACTGACGCAGCTTATTATTCCTACGTTGAGTTCACCCCGAGAAACCAAGCGCTTGCAAGAAGAGAAGATTTGATCACCGGGCTACATCAGTTATGGCTGAACTGGTCAACGACGAATTGCGCTGCTTATCCCGGGCTCGCCGATGCACTTCATCAAAATGTAAAATGGGAATATCGGAAATTTTCGTTTCGCGGAAGCGAGCCGCAATATCTGATAACGATATATCCGCGTGCCCGCTCTGCGCAGGATCATGCTTCTCTACTTTCATGGGTTCACAATTTCCTCTGCAGTGTCGATCCTAATAACCTTCAGCGCACGCTTTAGGCTAAGTCACTTGGCGCTCTTCGCTGATTGGTGTCTGAGGATCAGGCGCGTTCGGTCATGCCAAGGGCCGCCGTAAACGATGATCTCGGACGGCCTGCCGTACAGGTGGTGCAACAGAAAGGGGCCTGGGCCAAAGGTGCCTGACTCTTCACCAGGCAATGCAGGATCAGTACCCAGGTATATCCCGGCGTGGTTCGGGTGAACGGTGCGCCCCACCTGCATGACGATCATATCGCCCCGCTGCCGCCGGTCGACGCGCACAAAGCCAGCGGCCTCGTAGTTCGCCTCGTACAGACTTGCGTTCTCCGCACTCTCCCACCAGCCGTCGGTGCGCTGGAAGGCCTCAAACTCAAGCCCCCACTCACGCTGATACCAGTCGGCGCAGACCTGCCAGCAGTCCCAGGCGCCGTGCACGAACGGGCGCTTGAGTAGCGGCACGCTGCCGGTCGGGGTGATCGACCGCAAATCCCCCTCGGGCCACGACAAAATGTGCCAGGGCAAGGCCGTGGCCTCACACATGGCCAAGTCGTGAGGTGATGGCCTGGAGGTCGCATCGGGGTGTGAATGGACAATTGCCATCACCTCGCCAATATCTTCAGCCGCAGCGTAGTCCTCGGGGTCAAGCCGGAACTCTTCTTTCGGTTCAGTGGCGATGTTCCGGCACGGGAAATACTTCTGCGCGCGGCCCACGGCAACCAATAGGCCGCAGCACTCTTTCGGGTACTCCGCCGCCGCGTGCGCCTGGATGGCCGCAATGATGTGTTTGCGCATTCTTCAACTCCGGGCAATGAGTGACACAGCGGGAAATCCACCGAACGAGTTTTCGTTGTTTTCACCGAAGCGCAGCTTGCAGGACGATAGGCAGCCCTTGCACTGATCCTTGGCTGGATCATCTGTGGGGTTGTCTTCGTCATCAAACATCGCTGTCCCCGTGTAGTTACAGTCAGGGCCCCTGTATCCCCCCGTCATGCTCCAATGGCACAGCGTCGTCATCTGGCGCCCGGGCAGACCGTGGTTGTCGATCTCGCCAGGGGAGGACAGCTCCCAGACCACGGCCTCGCCGTCCTCGCTGGTTTTCTGGTCGATGTACCAGATCTCCAGCGCTTCCTGAGTAGGGTCAGCAGTTGGGTTTCCCTCGGGGAAGTTCACTGCATCCAGGTACTTGGCCAGCGTCTCGCGAACCGTCAGCTTGAACTTCAGTAGATCCTCGAAGGCGAGGCAAAGTGCAGTAACCCGCCCGTTAACGTTGCCGGCAGAGAAAGTCGGCCGAGAAGCGGTGCCGTCGCTGCTCGAGGAAATACCCTCAATCTGCACCGGCCAGGCCGCGTACTCCTCGCCCTGCCACCAAATCGACTTGGCTGGGAGCTCCTCATCCGAATGCTCGTAAGCCAGCAGTTCTTCGGGTGTATGCGGAATAGCGTGCCCGTGAAAGCGCAGGTAATCCGCGCCGTACTCGGTCCCGTCAATTTCAAAAAGGCGAATCTCGCCGCCGGGCTCCAGTTTCTGGATGTCCGTGATCAGTGCCATGGGCGGTTATCTCAGGGGTGAAAGGCTTGCTGGAAGGTTGCGGTGATGGCGTAGACCTGGCCGCCGCGATGCACGGGCTTGTATCCGTTGCACTTGTAGAGGCCCAGATCCCCAAGGGGAGGCGTCCAGAGAAACGCCTTTGCCCCCTTGTGCCGATCAAGGAACGCCTTGATTAACAGAACCCGGGGCTTGGCGCCGGTGAAGGTGAGCGGCCAGGACTGCGACTGGTTGTTGAGACCGTCCTCGACCGACTGCTCGTACCCGTGCCCGAACTGCTTGGTGCGGACGCGCTGGGCGACATCCCCTTCCGCGCCCTTCTCTGTCTCCCAGATGAATCGTTCGATGGCCATCAGCGCCCCTTGATTGCTTTGTTGATGACGCCGCCTTGGCGCATGTCCTTCGTCCGCAGCTCCTGGTACTTCTGCTCGACGAACGTTGCCAGCTCTTTGCCGAACAGGTCGTAGCCAGGGTCGTCAGAAGAGGACGACGCGTTGCCGTCACCATCGATGTGCACCTCGACATTGATCTGGGTAGCGCCAGCCCCGCCACCGCCCATTGCCATTACACCCAACTTGCCGCTGGAGGTTCTGGTCAGCGGCATAATTGCCTCTTCTCCTGCCTCCCCCATGACGCCGGTCTTGCCATTAGCCATACCGAAGGCCGTTGGCTTGCTGACAATGGAGTTGGTGAACGCACCGCCGTCGGCGAACATCTGCACGCCGCCGGACCAGGCACCACCCTTTGCCTGGGTCACACCGGACCAGCCAGCCAATACTTCAGGGCTATACCCGGCCGCAGTCGACCCTGCTGATGTCGTAGCACCGCCGCCAAAGTACGAGCCAGCAGCAGACACACCAAGCCCCACAAGAGAGCCGAGAAGGCCAGAGGCTGCTTGTCGGGTCGCGATGCGTGCCATATCGGCAAGAATTGACTTGGTGAAGTCAGCAAACGACAGCTTCCCGGTCATGGCGAAGTTGACGATTGAATCCTCCATCGAGCTGAACGCGTTGCCGAACAGGCTCTTGGTCTGCCCTGCGATGTTCCGTGCCGAATCCAGATAGTTTTCCCAGGCCGATGTCGCGCCCTTCGTCCAATCGCCCTGGGCGGCCTCCACATCCGCGTAGTTTTGCCGGATCTGGTCGGTTGCCTTTTTGTTCGCATCGGCGAGCGCCTGCGATTTTCGGGTGAATTCTTCGTCCGACATATTGCGCGATGGATCGGAGCGCTGGTTTTCCAGATCCAGCGACTGCTGTGCAAACCGATCTTGCTGACTGTTCAGCTCCCCGTTGAGCGCGTTTTGCCGATCTCCCTGGCCAACGCCGAGCACAGCACGCTGTCCGGCAAGCTCCAGCGCTCGCTGTTGCTGCCCTAGCGCCTGCACGTACGAGCTGATCGCCCGCTCCTGCTTGGCGAGTCGCCCGGTCTCATTGGTAGCCAACACCTCTAGCTGGCTGTCGGCATCCTTCTGTGCCTTGACCATCCCTGCCCGCGCATCGGCGATCTTCTGGTCCAGCTGGATGCTTTGCGCGGCTGTCGTAGACTTCTTGCCCTTGGTGGCCTCCAGCGCGGCAATCTCGGCCTCGTAAGCGGCCGTCACCTCGTCGCGCTCGTTGCCGATCATGGCGGCGCGCTTCAGGGCATAATCTGATTGCGATACCAGGCCAGCCTTCTGTGCGGCATCCAGTTCCTTCTGAGCGTTTTTGTACTCATCGACAATGGCCGCCAGACTGTTCTTGGTCTTGTTGAAAGCCGTCAGATCAACCTGATTACCCGCGGCTTTCGGATCTTTGTTCTTATCTTCTAGCCCCTTCAACAGCGTGTCGTAAGCGCCCCCTGAGAACTTCTTGCCGTCAAAATCAACACCGTCCAATAACGGTGATTTCTGCCCGGTCCGATCAGCGTATTGGTAAAGCTTTGTAAATTTTTCATCCAGCTTTTTAAGCCCGGCCAGACGCTTGTTAAGCGGGTTGGTGTCATTGAGTTGAGCGCTTAGCTCCTTCTCAGTTGCAATCAACTCTTTATTCGCACGAGTGCTCTCGCCAGTAGAGGCAGTAAGGCTTTCGCTCGCCGCCTGTCGTGCCTTGAGATCTGCGAGCTTTGCCTCAAGCGCCGGAGTCGAATCGTCATGCTCCCCAGTGCCCAGGCCCAGCGCAGAGTTGAGAGAGCTCAGTCCGTTGGAGATCGCTCCAGATATGCCGCCACCCTTCCGCGTGTCGAGTACCCGTTGAGTGATCTCGATTTGCTTGGCCAGGTCAGGAAACACCTCAGACCGGACAGCCGCATAGGCGCCCTTGATGGCATTTTTGATGTCGTCCCAGTCGCGCTCTACATCGGAGAGAGAGGTGCGGTAGGTTTTCAAACGCTCCAGGGCGGACTGATTCAGGTCTTCACTGAGCACATCCAGCGCCCGCTGATGGTCGCCTTGATCGTCGATCGCCTTGATCACCTGGTACTGTTCAAGCGTCAGCAGGCCATATTGGCTGCTGATCTTGCCGGCGGCCTCAGTTGCTGTATCGCCAGCGGTAGCAAAGGACTTAGCGAGCTCGCCCGCCCCCTGGCCGGTAATCTCACTGATTGCTGCGGCGGCTTCCGCCAGGTTGCGCATCTGCGTGCCGCTGGTGGCCACTCCGGAGGCAAGGGACACAACCGCCTCACGCGCTCCGGAGAGATTGCCGGTAACGCGGCCAGCGCCTTCTGCCATCTCCTTCAAGCTACCAATGGTCTGTCCTGCGTCGTTCGAGCCACCGTTGATTGCGGCATTGAACTCGCGCGCCTGCTTCATTGCATCGAGATAGGCGTAACCAAGTGACCCGAGAACGGCAACCAACAAGCCGGCGGGGATCAGCATGGCTGCCATACTTTTTGCAGACGCACCAGCACCGGCCCCCAACTGTGCAACTGCCCGCGCCCCGCTCCCCCAATCCCCAGACTGAAGGGCGTTAGTGAGCTGCATGACGTTTTCTTGAGCCTGGCGGGTACCGAGCTTCAATTTATCGAAAGCCGTCTCTGTTGCCGTCAGTCCAGAGCGGTCCTTACCGATTTTGGCAAGCGCTTCGTTGTATTCGTTGGCGTCTTTCACGCCAATTTTATGAAGCTCGTTTAGCGCACGCTCGCGTTCTTCCAGCCTCGCAAGTTTGTTGGTGACTGGATCAATTCCATTAACGGTACGCTTCAGCCCTTCGATCCGGCGGTTTTCCGCATCAATGAGTCGCTGCTTCTGGGCAAGCTCTTTGGATTCGGCCTTCTCAATCCGCTCGAAGGATTTGCCGAGCCGTTCCTGATATGCCTCCTGTTGCTCAATGGTGACTAGACCACCCTTGCGGGCACGTTCCAGCAGACCCTCGGCCTGAATCAGCGACTCCATGCTGTCGATGTTGCCGGTCATCGCCTTGTCGAGCTGTCTGATGATGGCGATTTCGGCGACAGCGCTGTCGGCTACTTTGCGGCTCGCGCCGACCTGCCGCTCTCTGGCACCGGTAGACTTCTCGATGCCTAGAGCGGCCTCAGCTTCAGCCTGGGCGACTTTTTTGCCGGTACCGGCAAGGCCATCACTGGCTTTGCTCAGCCCATCTACCGCCTTCTCCGCGCCCTCGGCAGCAGTAACCAGCTTTCCAAGATCGTCTGTGGCTTTGACAGCATCCGACGACTCAACCGCAATACCCAGGGAAGCGAAGTTGGTGCTCATTTGTTTTCTCTCTGTTCCGCCATAACCTGCAGGGCTTCAGCCTCCATTCGCCGGAAGTCGCTGAAAATGGTTTGTCGCTGGCAGATCGGCACACCGCACATCCGAATCACTCCGGAAAGAACGCTGTAGTCCATACCCGTTGCGCCGCACGCGCCTGTACGCCACTGGGTGCTCATGGCCTCAAAGACTTTGAAGACGTCCCAGTTATCGGGCCAGATGCCGACTTCCTTGTCGGGTATGTCCTGGCGCGACAAACCGAAGGCCATCAGATCTGCATCTGAGGGCCCTGGCTCATAAAGGGCGCGGGAGGCGCTTAGGAGTTTCCCAGGCGGGCTTCACTGAAGGCTTCTGCGTAGGCATTCAGCACAGCCTTTGGTGCCGAGTTAATCGAGTTGACGAGGATGCGCACGTTTTCAGGCGTGAACTTCTCCTCGATATCCCAGCCAACCACCACATCCAGTAGCTGGTCTGCTTGCAGGGCGATCTGAGCGGCGGTGAAAGCTTTGAGGTCCATGTCGCCGAGCTGCTTGCTCAATTCGTCGTGCCGCTCGTTCCAACCGGTGTACAGCTCAGCGAGCGCGGTACGATCCAGGTACTTGAACTCGAACTCCACCTTTTCGGCGCTGTATCCAGCCCGCTGGATCATCACCGGCGCCTTGAAGGTCGGCTTTTGGATCAGCTTGAACTTGGCCATGGGTTACACCGTGGCCGCGTAGCGGGTTGGAAGGCCAGTCAGGGCAACGCTGATAACACGGGTCATCAGGTTGTTGCGTGACATGGTCGGCGTCGCGGTAATCGACACATAGCCGTTGTAGATAATGCTGCTACCACCCGGGAGGTTCAGACGGAGCAAGCGAGGCTGCTTGTCGTCGTCCGCTGCCTCGCAGACAGCCACATAGGGCTTGGATGGATCGTCAGCGACGGTATAAGTCAGCGTGATCGGGTTCTTGGTGGTCGGCATCTGGCGGTCGTTGTCGTCGGCCACGAAGCCAAAGGTCAGGAACTGCTGATCGCCACCAGCCGAGTTCATTTCGGTGACCTGCGAGATCTCGGTGAAGGCAGTCACCTCACGGACAGAGCCAATACCGGAGCCCGCTGGATACTGCTGAGTGTTGGTGGTGTTCACGCCTGCCAGTGCGAAGGTGCCGCTGGCAATTACCCCTACACGGACACCGCGACCGTCGAGGCGAGTCCAGCCGGAATTGACGGCGACTACATCGTCCTCGGCCAGGCCATGGGCTGCAGCAGTTGCGATTGCCGGATTGGCATTGGTCAGCGCAGTGAATGGGATTGCAACGCCGTAAGTCGACGCAATCTCAAGGGTGGCGCCGTTGGGCATTTGGATGCCGGCCATGGGTGTTTCCTCTTTTCAGAAATGACAAAACCCGCACAGAGGCGGGTTTCGATGTTTGCCCAACGGGCTAAATGTGTTTGTTGCTAATCGACTTTCATATTGCTTCGGACCTCGTCCAAAGGGATACCGGATTTCGAACCTACAACCACACCGGTAAGGCCACAGTCTGGACAGCAGGCATGCTTATCTTCGTACCACTTTATAATTTCAGTGGGCACAAGCCAAAGACCGCATCCGACGCATAGACACCGTTCACTCAAGGCAATCTCTTCACGATTCCTATAGCAATGGTGCTCAACCCATTCACTTAGATACTGAAGTCGTTGCTTCCTGATTTCGTCCATCGCAGGTATCCCCACATAAATTCATGAAGGAATTCTAACGCTTTGGATCAAAAGGTGTCGGCTCGGTACTGAAATGACAAAGGCAAAGTACTTGTCGTCTCGCCCTGGATCCCTGCCGCAGTCGCCATTGGCGAACGGACATAGACAGTGAAGTCCGCTTTCGCCAGGGGCAAGTTGTTCGGGTACAGCTGTGCAATCTCCTCGGCAATCAGGCCGGCGCCCCCCGTGCCCGAGCCGGGCGCAGTAACCACGCTGACCTGAAATACGCCCCGATAGGAGACGTGCTTGCCTGCAAGATCCTCGCTATCGGTATTCCCGGGCATCAGGTATGCCCTCAGGTAAGTATCCCCTCCAGCCGGCGGCGTGAATGCCACGCCTTCATAAGCGATCACCAGCTTGGGTGCGCGCGTATCAGCCCAGGCCTTCAAGCGTGCCTCGAACAGACTTCGGATAATCCGGTCGCTCATTTTGAAAGCTCCGAGACGGCTTTGTTGATGTACATCTGAAACTCCGTCACGGTGATCTGCACCATCCCGGCCGGCGCCTGGTTGGACCAGCCTTCGTACTCAAGCCGAGGGCCGTACGGAAGATTGTTCGTGATCCAGATCGCCCCTTTGCCAATCGTAAACGTCTGGATAAGAGCTGCGCCCGCATCCCTTGTTGCGCTGCTCTTTGGATCAATGCGGTCGATGCTACTGGTGATTGCGGTATCAAAAGAGACCTGCCAGTTACCCCTAAAGCGACCTCCTACATATTCCTTACCTGCAACGAGGTCCATACCATCTTTGATCAAGCGCCCAGGCTTTAGGCGACCATTTTTGGTGAGATTGGTAGGGTCGTTACGTAACTCTGTATTCAGCCTCTTAACTTCGTCGTTGTACTGAGTTGCGGTGGCATTGACCGCCCACAGCTCTGGGTTACCGACTGGTGACCGATCAACAACGGAGGTCAGAAGGTCGATGGCGGTCTTCTTGACTACCTCCTCAAGATCACTTTTGGTCTTCTCGACGAACTCCCGAATATCGATACTAAAGCTCATTTTCTGGCCTGCACACTGAAGCCGACAGCGATGCCCGCGTAATCCCATGGGTCAACGTGCTGCACCGTGTAGGTGTCGCCGTCGAACGCGATCTTGTCCAGCGTCACTGGCTGGGGCGTGTCTGCGCCATCCAGCAGCACCGGGGAGATCAGGATCTTGACGTCGCCCTGCTTGATCAGCGAACCGTCGATGTCTTGTTGGCGATAGTTTTGGCGAAGCCCTGAGCCGTCGAATTGCTCCGTGAGTGCCGGGCTCCCGCCGACCTCGGGGTCGTACTCGCCGGTAGTGACCCGAATCAGCGAAAGCTCAAGCCCCTTGCCGCCCCTGGATCGCGGGGCGAGCATCCTTGCTGCATTTGCTTTTGCCCGATCATAGATATCTGCCATCAGCTGCGTACCAGGTTGACCTGACTTGAGGACTCCAGCAGCCCGGAGAACTGCGCATACGACTGCCGGGTTGCTGCTGGCTTGCTCACCGACTTGGTGGCAACTGCAAACGTGGTGCTGATCGGCCCAACTGTTTCGGAAACGACTGCTCCCGTTTTGGTTTCAGGCGCGATCAGGTCATCCGCATGGATCTCGGCGGCCAATGCCATCTGGCCAGCCTTGATCTGTGGAGGGATCTCGTCGAACCGCAACACCCAGCCCTGACGCTTGACCTCAGCTCTAGGCCAGGCCAGCGCCTGATCGCGATTCACAGCCCTGCCCTTCCATGGCATCGCGTCCATTTGCAAAGCCGCGCGGCGCAGCAGGGATTCCTGCGCCACCTCATCAACGGGGATTGTTTTGCCGAAGTTCGTGGCATAGGTGACCAGTTCGGCGGCCGTTGCGAAGCTATCGGCGCCTGACACCACCTTGCCGTTCTCGATCACCAGAGCCATATCAGACCTCTTTCCAACCGAGACGCTTGTGGTCATCCAGGCAGGAAGGGTGAACGTGCAACTCCTGGCCGCCCTGCTCAACCTTCACCAGGCCGGTGTAGTCCGGTTCATCGTCTTCCACGGCTGACTTACCTTTCGGCTTCGCCGCTGCAGCTTCATCCGCAAGGCGTTGAGCGTCTGCCGCAACCAGATCAATCGCGTCCTGTGCGCTTTTGCTCCAGTCAGCACGCTCCTGCTCACCCAGCGCCTCAAAAGCTTCAGCGCTCAAACCACTGAGCTCGATAGCCTTGGCCAGCAGCGCCTTTGCTGCCTTCTGTTCTTTCGTCAGTCCAGCCATTGTCATTCTCCAGAAACAACGCAGGGGCCGAGGCCCCTGGTTGTCGTTGTGGTTGAGTTAGCCGACCAGCAAGCTGATGTGCTCATCCTTGATCGCGCGGCAGCCCCAGGCCAGACGGACGTGGTAGGCCGTTTGCAGGAACTGGCGGTAGACCGCGATCTCGAACGACAGTCCGGTCAGCGGGTCGGTGATGGTGATCACGTCGTCCGCCGAGTCGCCACCCTCAGGCATTGCCGGGGCACGGGTGGCCAGTACGATGGCCGAGCGGGCAAACGCCACGTTCGCGGTGTACGAGTTTCCCAGGGTCAGAGCGTTGCCGGTCGGGATGACGATCTGCGAGCCAGGTTTGTTCAGGGTGATGGTGCCCGGGGCCGCAACGCCGGTACCGACGACGTACTTATTGTCGCCGTCAGCCGCGAAGGTCGCGATATCGCCGGCCAGAACCGTACCGGTACCGGTCGCCAGAGCGACGTTGGTCGCACCGATAGCGGTAGAGCCGTTGGTGACGTACGCGGCGCCGGTGCCTTTGACGTGTCGACCCACCTGGTGAGAATGACGGATAGCCATGTTCATGATGCGGTCGGTCATGCCGTTGCGCAGCATGTCGCTGGAGCCGGCCTCGTTGACCTTGAACAGGCCGGACTGCTTGCCACGCATGTTGCCGATGGCCGAGTGGCCCAGGACCAGCTGCAGGTCGTTGGTTGGTGCGCCGTTTTGCTCCAGGATACCCAGCACGCCGGCGAAGTCGGACAGGTCAGCCGCAGTGCCAAAAGGCGTGGTGCCGGCGGTGCCGTAGGCGCGCGAGGCGTTACGGTAGGCTTCGAACCACAGATCCTTCTCTACCTCGTTCACCAGTGTGCGCATCGCCTGATAGAAGCGGTCAGCCTGGATGGACGAGAAGGTGCCTGCGTTTTGCAGGCCCTTGGTCTGCTCGCCATTCCAGCGCACCGGAACGTGCTTGCTCTTGGTGATGGCCACCGCGACGTTATCAACGATGGCGTCGCCCGAGTCCGGCGCGGTCACGCCCGGGGTGTTGTCAGCTGCAGCCGCTTCGCTGGTGATGGGCACCAGCACGTCCTGACCGATTGCCGCGCGAGCAACGGACGAGTCACGGGATACCGCCGGGATGAAGCCCGTCATCTCGCGAGAGATAACGTCAAGTGCTTCGTACAGAGCCGGCACCAGGCCGTTAAGGGTGTTCGCCATTTTGGCTTTCTCCACAAAAAAGCCCGCTCAGTGGCGGGCATTGATTACTTGCCGGGCAAACCCCGGCGGCGTTGGTTAGTCAGTTACCAAGCCGCCATTGCGTGCATGATCAGCCTTGGCGGCTGGATCAAGCGCATCAAATGCGGCTCGCGGAAGGGTCTTCTTGTCGCCACCCTTGCCGCCATTGTTCGGAGAGCCGCCGCCACTGGCGCCGGAGCCCTTGAGAATGTTGTCGCGGTACGGGTAGCGCTCGACCAGGGCTTCCAGCGCCTCGTCGAAGTCAGCCAGCTCGCCAGGGCGGGCGCGGCTGTAGATCTTGTTGCCATCGTCGCCATAAGCCACGACCTTGCCTTCCTCGACCTTGAAGGCCTTGCCGAAGGTGTTTTGCAGCATGTCGGGCGGAACGGCGATTTTGTCGGTGACGAACTTGGAGCGGCCGAAGGCGCCACCGATCTTCTCCTGGTAGAGAATGCCGGTGGTGGTGTCGCGCTCCGTGGTGACCGTCTTGATCTGCTCGGTGAGCGTGGACACTTGGGCCTTGAACTTCTCCTCGGTGGCCGCGATGGCTGCTTGCTTGATCTCGTCGACCTTGCCAGCCTGGACAAGCTGCCCGGCGTCGAGGTTGGCGATGGTTGCAAGTGCGGCGCGGGCCTTTTCCGGGTCCTCAATGCCTTCGAAGGCTTTGGCTTTCGCTTCGGCGGTTTCTTTGGCTTCGCGGTGCCCTTTGGCTTCAGCGTTCAGCGCAGTGATTTTGGATACGGCCGACGGCGCATCAAATGCCACGTCCTTCCCATCATCGTGCGTATAGACCGGCTTGCCATCCTGCACAACCACATGGCCTTGCTCGTCGAGTTTCAGTTTCATCGGTTCGTCTCCGGGCATCCGCCCATCTGGTGGGCCATCCGGCCCGGTGCGGCGCTATCCATCCGGAATCGCGCCCATAAAAAAGCCCCGGCGGATGCCAGGGCTTAAGGCTTTCAAAAACTAATCATTCTGCTAGAGACTGTTGGTACTCTTGACGCCTTTGTTGTTTTTCCAAATGACGCTTCAAGTAGGACACGTAAACCGAATCTAGCGGAAAATGAAATCGTCCCAGGCTTGTATTGATCACCAGTAAAAGGCTTCCAAAATTCCCGTTGAATCTTTTTTCCACCTCTTGTGCAATTTTGAGATCAAATTTATCTAAAACCAATACGCTGATAAGCTCCCCGAAATCGATTCGCCCGATTGGAAATCGCTTTTCAAGAAACTCACCCGTAGAAAGATTCAGTTTTTTTTCTGAGCTTTTTTCTCCGATGTACAAGCCCGTTACAAACGATGGCCTATTCCCGGATGAAATAATTTTGATAAGCAACCCTTCCTCACGGGATACCTGCTCTACAGTGATTCTTTCAGTGTTTTCTTTACGTTGCTTATCGCTAAGCCAGAGAGTCACTAACACAGCAGCGAGCGCACCAATGCCCGACACCCAATCTCCAACACTCCCCAGATTGAGCAAATAAACGTCAGCAGTTTCCGGGTTGATCTTTATGGCCACAGCGAACCCCATAGCGAATCCCGTCAATACAGCTAGCGCTAAAAGTACCGAAATCCATGCTTTTGTCATGATTTACCTCGCAAAAGTTGCGAGGCGTTATATCAGTACTGGAAAGCTGGATCCAGTTGGCGGGCAACTACAGAAGAACGACTCTTTCACCCCGCAGCAGGCACCCGACGCAGATCAACGTCTTGGTGCCGCCAGTTGGCCGACCATTCTTCATCAGCACACCGATCTTCGTTTCGATCACCTCACGCCCACCGCAGCGATGGCACTGAACCATCGTCGCTGGCTTGGGCATAGCACGAACGCGCTTGCGCACCTGCTCCGCAGGAGTGTTCGGGGCTGGCGTGCCTCGAATGAGGTGAAGCTTGGGCTTGTCGGTCATGCAGCCATCTTAGCGAATGCCTGCGCGTCATGCTGCTTGATCTGCTCCAGGGTCAGCCACTCACCAGTTGGCGTGTAGAAATCCTCAAGGCTCTTACCCTCCTTGTAGAGCTGATACCGCATTGGCCCGAGGATTTGGGCCTTGCGCGCATCCGACTGCCGTTCAAGCCAAGTCCCGTAAGTGGTATCCCCCGGCACCTGGCCGTCCATGCTTGCCCGCTGACCTGGCGTCATCTCGTCAATGGGAATGCCAAGCTCTCGCCATGACTTGGTTCGCAGCGTTGAGGTGCTGCGACAGCAAAAGTGAATCCGTCCCGGACCTTGCAACCAGGGCACCTTATGCCCTATCGGCTTGTGCGTGCCCACCTCATACGAAAGCTTGTCTCGGATGATGCAGTCTGCGGAGGTATTCGTGTCCAGAGTGCTTAGCCAGTCCTCGGCCTTGATAATATCTTTGTTTGCCACGTTGAACTGTTCACGAGCAGTGGCCGCCGTGTGACTTACCGCCGTCTGGACGACCGCAGCCAGGTCCTTTCGTGGTCGCTCAAGGAAGCCATCGGCATAGCCTGCCGCCCGGGTACCGCGAATGCTGCGGATGATCTGGTCGGTAGTTTTACCTTCCAGATACCCAGAGCGGATTGCATTGCGAACCTTGACCATGCGCTCGGCGCCGACCTGCTTGCCCCAGTCGCGCAACAGACGGCCCTGAAACGGTCGTGACATCGCTGCTGCATAGGCCTGCTCGGCACTGATGCTCACCAGCGGGAAGCGCACCAGCACCGGATCTGGAACCGTCTTCTGGAATAGCGTCTGCTGCCAATTGGATTCGTAGCTGGCAAGCTCTTGCAGGTCGGACTCAAGCACCGCGAACACCTGATCGTAGGCTTGGGCGTTGACGGCCCTCACCTCATCCAGCAGCAACTCCAAGCGCTCCACGGTGAACGACTCGGCGGGCATACGCTCCAGGGCCTCAGTCAACGCAGCCGAAAGTCTGGCATCCGATCGATTCAACTGAGCGATGATGCGCCGCACCACGCCAAGCTTGTACTTCTCCAGCGATACCGCGTGAGCGATATGCTCGTCCTGAAGCATTTCGTTGACCGTCGCCATTTAGAGAGCTCCGAGTGCTGGCCCCTGATCGGCAATCTTCTGTTTCTCGACTTCCCACTCAATATCATCCGAGACTACGCCACGGCGTTTGTACTCATTGAACAGGGTTTCGTCAGAGAGTCGGCCTTGGGTTGCCATGTTGAGCAGCAGTGGAAGAGTGGTTTCCGGTGCAAAGTCCACGTCGAAGTTACCGTTCACCTTCACGTGGCCGCCTTCCTTCTCGCCCTTCCACAGCGCGAAGAACTGAAGCACTTGGTCAAGCGTGTCCTCAAGCTGGCCGGCCATGGTTTGCAGCGGGCTCATTTCCTGAGCCGCCTCTTCCTCAGCCTGGGTCGCAGTCTTCGTGGACTGCTTGTCCTTCTGAAGTAGCTTCGCACCAGCGATGCGCATCTGATCTTCAAGGTCTTCCAGCGACTTGCGGCCGGCCTCGATGGCGGCGCCAGTATGCTCCACCCACTTCATGTCGCCGCCAGTAGGAAGCTTGGTGGCGGAACTGGTACCGACCTTGAGTTCAAAAGCGTCGTCGTCGATACCGGAGATCATCAGCATCGGCACTCGGGCGACATGTAGGATGTTGTCCTGATCGCTTTGGGACTGCCAGTGCTTCTTGTTGAGGTGTGCCAGCTCCAGCAGAGGCGGCGTCGCGGTCATGAAGCCCGTGCGCTTGGTGTAGTACGTAGCCAATGGGATGGTCGGGAGCGTGTTCGTTCCTTCATCGGTCTTGGTCCACTCCTTTTTCCCGTTGGCGTCTTCGGTCTTGCGATACACCCTCCAGCCACCAGGGATCAAAACCCTGATCTGTGGAATGACTGTTACACCGAAATCGCCAGCGCGCTCTTCGACCGCCTCCGCATACCAGAACTGGGACAGCGAGCATTCTCCGCCCTTTTCTTCGGTGTGCCAGCCAATCACCTGTTGCGGGTGGATCATCACCGCATAAGGGCGAACGCCGGCGGCCTTCTCGTCCGCAGCAGTACGTACGACCGAGTTGCCTTGCTCGTCTTTCGTCTTAGGGTAATCAGCCAGCACATGGCAAAGACCATGGGAAAGCCCCACCGTGAACAGCTGCTGAGCCCAAACCTGCAGGTTGTTGCCCTGGCGATCGAAGTTTTGCGCATAGGCCTTGATCGTCTCAGGCACATCCTCGCCAAGCGCGATATGTTCTGCGAAGACTCGGCCCTTCATATTTTGGACGGTCTCGCTGAATGCAGGGAGTAGCGTGGACAGTCCTAGGCGCTCCTTGTAGGCGTCGTCATCTTCCTTTGGCCACTTCGGCAGGTAGACCTTGCCCGCCAGCTGCATCGCCTTCGTTCCACCCATCAGAGCATCAACAAGAGCCCAGTCTTCGCGCATGGCGTCTACTGCCGGTAGCGTTTTGCTTGGGTCATTGCTCATGGGGTCACATTCTCAGGGAGTTGGTGAAAGCAGTTCGCTTAACGATCGGATACTCGCGATGGATGAAATAGCCGCCGGCGTCGTTCGCGTGATCAATGCCGGCGGTTTTGTCGGGCTCCCCGTTCGTGCCCCAAACTTGCTGCTCCAGGCCATCGGCGTAGGTTGGGCAGGTGAGCGGGTTGACCAGGTAGCGGCGCTCGCCCTGCGCATTGCAGAAGACGGCGTTCATTGCGTTGATTCGATCCTTCACCGGCGGGTTTGCCGCTGGGGCGATGACAGTGAACCCTGCCTGCTTGAGCATGGCCAGGTCGGTGATGCTGGCGTTCACGGACTTGCGCGAATCACCCGATGCGTCCGGGTAGATCCTGATCTCGCAGGTCTTTTTAAAGTCGTTGCCGTCGTGCTGCCAGTAGCGCTCCTTGATACGGCGGATCATGTCGGGCGTGTCGTAACCGTCTATCAGCTCATCCACCGCCCTGGGCAGCCCCTGGTCGCGTTTGACGTGAGTGATTGCCGCCATCTTGCCGACGTTGAAGTCCATCCCGATGAACAGCGGCTCACCAGGCTGCACGGTGTCGAAGCATCCGTTGAGCTTGCGGTCGTAGGCCGTATAAATAGTGCCGGACGTCAGGTTGACGAACTGGCCCTTGAGGTACGCCATGATCAGTTGCGGCGGATAGGACTCCATCAGTGAGGCGATGTAGTCATCCGGCAAGTTCAGCTCGTTGTCGAAGGTGCTGGCCTGCACCAGGCCATACATCTCCTTGAGCGACGGCTTGTCCCGCAACTGCTTCACGAACTGCAGGAAGACGAACTTAAAGCCTTCCGGCGTCGTGGTGACATCCACCCCGTTCTTCAGTCCGGGCAAGTTGTAACGCATCCGGGCAATGATCTTGCGCCAGGCCTGCTGCGCCTTGATGGCAGTCAGCACGTCCAGTTCATCCACCAGGGCATGGCCGATCTTGAAGCCGACAATGGTCTGAGGCTTCTCCATCGACCGGCAAATCACAGTGCCGCGGTACTGCCGGCCGCTGTAGATATGAACTTCGTGGTTCGCCTGGTTGATCTTTGTCTTCAGCCCCCAGTCGTAAGCCACCTCATCCATGGTTGGATAGAAGATGTCCCGGATCTGCGGGTAAGTCGGTGCAAAGTAGCCAGCGTTAACGCCGGGCCACTCCATGAAGTGCTTGCTCAGCGCCGAGCACCCCACCCAGGTCTTGCCTGAGCCGAACCCTGCAACGAACGCGCGGAATTTGTGAGGCAGTGTGAGGAACTGAGCCTGCGGAACATTAAGGCTCGGCATTCGGCTTCCTCGCGTCCACTACGTCGACCTGGATGCGGGTCGGGATCACTGGTTCGTCGCCCACCTCCTCCTTCCTGGCCCGGTTGACGTAGATATCACCGGTTTCTTTCGCGGCCTGCTCCAGGATCTGCAGCGCCAGACCGATGTTTTTCATCGTTTCGGCCCTCTCCACAAAGCGGTTCATGGCACGGAGGCGGAAGGCGCGGTTGGCGATCGGAATGTCAGCTGTCTCTTCGCGGAACCGCTTCCGGGTATCTTCGAACATCGTCACCCAGCGCTTTGCCAGGCCTTTACCCGATGTCTTCGTTGGATCGTGTGTTTCCACCTGCTGGCGGGTCACCGCAACCCCATATTCTTTCTGGACAGCTTCGACGACCTGCGAGGGCGTGTCGAAGCACGCCAGGGCCTGAACGATAAAGGCCTTCACGTCGTTTTGAAGGGCTGCCATAGATTCTCATCCGTCCAGAGCCTGTCCAGAATCAGGCCGACTTGAGCAGACAGGTTCCGCAGGCCCTCGCAATGTTCAATTTCCCCACCTCAGCAGGACTGTTTGCAGCATCCACCAACGCTTGAACGTCAGGGCTCGCACCGTAGCGGCGGACCACACCGACGAATTCCTCGACATCGTGTCCCTGCAGCTTGATCTTCGGTGCACCGTCTTGGGTGAATGCTGGTTGACCGTACTTGTCGGTCGCGTGAGCCAGGTGATAAAGCTCGTGCTCAATCAGGGCGCAGAACTCTAGGTCGCTGCACTGGGCGCAGTAGTCAGCAGCCAGGGTGATGATGAAGGCCGGCACATCGCCGAACCAATCACGCATCTGTTGCTCCATCCTGGCTTTCTGCCAGCCACCGGCGCGGAACGCTACCTGCTCGGCCTGGCCAAGGACCGTGCGGCCCTGCTTGTTGAAGCTCGACGATGCCCACATGATCCGGATGTCTGCATCCAGTAGATGGGCATGGTCCTCGTTGTGGATGCTGCCGGTGACGCCCAGGATCTCCTGCCGTATCCACTCCCACACCTCGTGCGCTGGATGAAGCGTAAGGAACGCCGACTCGAACACCTTGGCCTGAGGCATTGGTCTGTTCATGAATCACCGGTAGTTTGAAGAGGCGGAAGGTTGCAGGTATTAGTGCTATGACAGATTAGAGGGAACAAAGATGTTCAAATTTTTTGGCAGTTTCTATGCCCATCCGATGACGCCGGAAAAATTCAGGCGTTCGCTCAGCATCGTGCGCGAGGGGATGGAGGTTCAAAGACTAGATGCGCTGGTGATCATGATGAATCCTGGTGGATCCACTCCGCTCTGCGACCATATCCCTAAATGCTCTGCCTCATGTCTCGATGAAGCCTCAGATCTACCTGTACCTACCGATCCGGATAAAACTCAGCATCGAATTACAGCGCTGATGAAGCTGAAGAACTGGAACCACGTTCGAGTCATCAACCTATCCGACGTCAGAGCTAAGAAACTGCACCTAGTGAAGGTTGTCGATTTGCCTGATGACCATTCGATGTTTGCACCATCTCGGGCTGCAGAGCTTGATAGTGAACTCTCGAAAGCACCTCTGGTGATCTGCGCTTGGGGCAAAAGCTCTGAGCTAGCGCACATCGCCCGATTGGCGATGGTGCGCCTAGACTCGCTCGACATCCCCATTTACGGGATAGCTAACGCGGCAAAGACCGACTATTACCACCCGCTTTACCCCGGGCTCGGCTATTGGCCAAACGAAATGGCAAAGCTGATTCCGTAAGGTGACCTCCACACACAGCGCCCCAGCCCGGTACGCATGTTCGATTGCCTCCCAGTCGGGTTGCTGGGCTGTCATATTGAATTCCACTTAACAAAAAGCCCCGCACTAGGCGAGGCTGATGAGGATTGAGCCGCAACTCCGGTAGCTAGGTTGCGTGCATCTAGATCAAACCTTTAGAAGGTTTTCCGGGTAGAAAAAAGCAGTTTGAAGGGCGTCTTTAGAATCAAACCACTGGCAGAAAATCGTTACACGAAACGGAATGCCTGGAGTAAAAATATCTTCAGGGTTTGGCGTATCCTCAATGTAAGTGATCGTCATGCTTGGTCCGCCACTTTTGAGCCTTACCACTTCACCATTACTGAACTCCGACATCGCCCTGCTCCTTGGATAGTTGGACAGCAATCATGGCCAAACTTCAACCCAAACTCAACATGATGTCGATTAGGCGGCGCTCAGACTGGTTACCAAAAGTGTCAACATCTTGCCGTCAGTACCATTCTCGTGAAAAGGCATAAAACGCTGGCGAAGTCGCTAAAGACGGCTACTTTCTCAAATTTAACATCACTCACGCTAAGGCGGGCTTTACTGATTCCACGAAGTCTTCGGCATCCCGAAAGTAATTTCGAAAGGCATCAGCAATCGCACCTGTGGATTGCGCCGTCACATACACGACGTCATCGGCCGGGTGTTGTTTTTCAATACCGTCTCGATAAGCCATAGCTTTCGGCCCGCTCGCAAACCCTTCGGCAATAAGCTCTCCATCATGAAAATGAAGGACAATGTGCTTTCTCTGAGGGATCTCCGTTGCGCTTCTACGGGCCATATCGAGAGTATGAATAACTCCCAATTCTCCTTCCAGCTCCCGCATTTCTCTACAGAGGTCTGCATCATTGACGTCAGGAAAAGCGCCCCTTTGATTCTCCCTCGTTCTTGCCAAATACTCGCTTGCCAGTACGAAGAGACGCTCTCTTTTTGGGTTCGCATTTTGGTCGAACTTGATTCTTGCGCCATCCAGCAGATCACTAATCTCAACAGCAGTAGCCCATGCGTGTTGAGTTCTCGTCCTGTATTGAATCTCGATTTTTAAGCCACTGTATATCTGTCCGCCGATGGATTGACTCGCGTATTTATAGACCTCGTGGATGCCACGATAACCAGTTGACTTCGGGCGCGCTATGTAATCGTACCTGTCTTGGTCATCACGCAAATGCTTGGCCCTTGTCTTGTGGAATGACGCTCGAAACTCTTGAATTTCTTCAATTGAGTCAAAAATCAGTCTACATCCTGCCAAGTCGTGCATAGAGGCAAGATCATTCGCGCGACCAGTCGAAAGCTTGTCAATAATGGTATTCAGTCGTTTTAAACGCTGAGCGAACGTAATGTTCATGCCCCCATGGCGCCTCATGTAATCGCGCAGATTGGCCTGAAATGTGTTTAGGATATACGCATGAGAGTTTCGCCAATTATTGACGATCTCCCGGTCTTCAGCGGCTCCTTGCCCCACCGACAATTTTGTACCCGCCCTGCTTACCGCGCCTTTGCTGTACTTTTTGGGATCCCCATAAGCAGCCATCCACAATCCCTCCCTTGATATCGTTGTGATGGCCACTTTAACCTCCTATCGTTTAATCCTCAAATCAACAAATATCTTGGCGATCGCACTATCAATACCGGATGCCCTTTTTTGATATCTGACTTAACGATAGCGCGCAAGACAGGCGGGGGACGGTACTCATCTACAAACCCTCGCGCCACTATTTGCATTCAAAAACGTGGCGCGGATTACTATCCCGCCCCACTCCTGGGAAACTTGAACTCGGCGACCCGATCAGCAAAGTCGGCCAGCTTCTTCACGCCCAAGAACCCGATAAACACCCCGGCAGCCGTCGCAAGGTTCAGCGGCAGACCGAAGTATTCAAGGACTGGGATCAGACCAATCGTGATCAAGGTGCAGATCGCCGCCTCAAGCAGAGCCTGACGCCGGGTACCGCCGCCATAGATGATTCTGATACCAGCCATCAAGGCAGATAGTCCTGCGGCATAAAGCGTCGGCGAATGCTGACTCAGCCATGCAAGCACGATGAGCCAGGTGTCCGGTTTGTCTGGCATATTGGACATCTCGGTTCCTCCCCGTCAGGGAGTTAGGAATACAGCAGGTCATGACCTGCGAATTTGAATCAGCCCCAGCAGCACTCCCAGCTCGAAGCAATGGGTGTGGTGGGGCCGAAAACGAAAAAGCCCCGGCAAATGCCGAGGCTTGAATTGATGAGGTATCTTTGTCGCTTTGGCATCGCCCTATAGCGGGCACCTCAATGACTAGCTACCGGCGGGTCTCCATGACCACTCGGTCACCATCCCCAGGATACTAAACGCCAGGAAAGTGCGGCGACCTCAGCCATACTTCTCACCCCACTACTCTACGGTTGATGCTTAATCGTTACTCGCTTTGGTGCCGCGATGACGACCAACGCCAGTGACGCAATGTACAGAGCAACTCCGGCTACCCCAGATATTGTTCCAAGTACATACGAAGCAATGACAAAGACACCTAAGAGCGATGCAAGCACCAGCAGGGCATTAGAAACCCAAAATACGGCCAGCCTGAATCCAAAAGATACTGACCTGATTTTGTAGGAAGCCAACATTCCAAGCACTGAAACTATGATCGCCACAATACCGATCGCTTGTAGGGCTACCGCATAAATCGTTACCGGAGGAAGCCCGCTTGTATCGGATAGGTCCGCCGGATTCTCTGGAACCCCGGCTGTTGCAGATAACAGCAGGAACCAAGCGGCAACAAATAAAGCAATGGCAATCAACAAGCTTTTATAGCGACCCATAGTCGGCACTCGGTAATGAATTTGTAGGGGCCTCTCAGTATAAGCACAGCGCCAAACAATGAGAAACACTCTCATTTCATCCCGAGTGATCGGCTGGTTCATTACTGGAGCCTAAAACTTGCGACGGACTATCTTCATAGTCCGTCGCAGTCTTACCAGCTAGGGCCCAATCGAGCCTCTTGAGGACGACATCCGATTAGCGCGAAAAATTGATCGGAAGAGCCCCGGTGATCTTGATTTCGTAGTCCTTTGCATTGGCTACTCGACCAATTTCCCGCAGAGCCGAGGTGGCGCCCTCATCAAATTGCGCTCGATGGCTGCTGGCATTTGCATCATAACGATCCGAAAACGCCTTTACTGTGCCATTGAAAGTGACTTTACCCGAGGTGGTGTGGACTACCGTGCCCTCCACGCTGATGGTGATATTACCCAGGTAAACACGCGCAATTTGAGAGTCTTGCCCAGTGGAGTACGGGACTTTCAGATTAACCGACGTTTCACCAATACCGGCCGTGTCAATAATGGCTTTCAGATCGGGAATTTTGTCTGGCGTTGGTCGAATGCCAGTGTTTTCAATTTTCACACTGGTAGGTTTGCCGTCCCCTACCAGCCAATGGGCCAGTGCGGCAAACGGGGTAAAGACATTGCCTGAAAACTCATTCTCGACTGCGAGTTCTTTCAGATCCTTGATCTTTGTTCCTTCTTTGATCCCCTGTGTCCATGCATCGAGGGTAGAAAGATCCTGGTTCTTCAAGTGGACACGATCTGCCCCATAAGCGACCTTAATATCGCCCGTGATGAATCCATCGAGGCCATAAGGAATAGGCTTATTGTTTCGCATTGCCTTAGCGTGGCGCTGAAACATCGGAGACCAGTCACCTCGCCCGTATGCAATGCTTCGCTCCTCCACCATTCGGGCAATCATCAAATGGGGGTACGGAACGACGAAACCAGAATCGCGCATAGTGCCGTATTCATCTGGATAAACGTAAGTAGGTTGTAGTTCGAGAGTCATTTTTTCACCTATTGAGTCGAATGATTGTTCGCGGAGAATTCCGCTTTCATGTCGCTCAAAGGCGATTGCTCGAGGCTCGTGGCCTTCACATGATTCAACGTCCCGCATCGGGAACATTTGATCTGGAGCTCTGTAAACCCACCCGTACGGGCGAGAAGTCTTTTGCAGTTACCGCATCTGAATTCTTTCAACATCTGCAAATTCCTTTTGCTGAATCGCCCTTTCCGTGGGCAATAAAAAACCCCGCACTTGGCAGGGTTCCTGTTTAAACGTCGCTGATTACTTGATGACTTCAACTGCTCCGTGATCGTCGCAGTGATCTCCATGAGGATGGTGTAAATGACCATCAACTAAATAGTCCACATGATCACCATGCGGAACAGCTTCATGGCCGCAGCCTGGGCCGTGCTTATGCTCGGGGGCATGCGCACCGCAATCGTGCTTGGGCGTACATTGGTCTGGGTTAGCCTGGCTTACCGACAACACATGCTCATCAACGTGATCGCCATGAACATGATGCAAATGACCGTCGTGAAGGTAATCCACATGGTCAGCATGCTTTATTGCGGTATGCCCACAACCTGCCTTGTGTTCGTGATCATGGTTCGAGTGTTTATCACAACCTGACATAACGACTCTCCTGCCAAAATACAGCGACGATTGAGTCAAAAAATATAACAGATAATTCACGACCAAAACAAAACTCAGCGCTTGGCCGGCGATAACTTGCGGATAGTGGTTATTTCAAGTCCCGCGCCAGCTGTGCCTCAACCTTCTTGCGAAACTCATCCAAAGCGGCCCGCTCTTCGGCGCTGTATTTCTTGGCATCCTCGTGCAAGGCGCAGACGGTGCCATACACCTCGCCGTCAGGACCGCGTACTGGATAGCCTAAATAGTTGCTCAGCCCAAACTCCACCTCATCTTCATTGCCAGCCCAGTCTGACTCTAAGCGCGAGTCCTTGACGTATAGCGGCTGGTCGGTATCCACCACCCGCTCACAGTAGAGTGCTTGGCCGTTGTGGGCCAGACTACTTTTCTTGCCCTGGGCGCCTATGGGATAGGTATCTTCATGACGTCCGCCAGAAGCCTCTACCTGCATATGCTGGGGCAGGGAACGCATGACAAGGATAGAGCTGACACCGAGTTGTGCGGCTAGCGCATCAATTTCCTAGCGTAGCGAGTCGAATACTGAGCTGGATTTGGCCACAAAAAGGTCCGGACTATTGGTTGGAAAAGTCCAACTATAGGGCGCCGGATCGAGGATCCTAAATACCCAATGAGCATTAGGATAGAAGTTTGCGAGGCACACCAAGCGGTGCCACAAGACGCCAAATTTAAGAAACAAAAAACCCGACACTTGGCCGGGCTTTCTTAAATCGTTAGTACAAGTTGCCGTAGGCAAAATACTAACTATGGGGAAATAATGCCCTCAGCCGTGCGGGAAGTCAAGCGGCCTCTTTCATCTTGTAAATTATCCCGCCAATTGGGCTTAGCGCCTTGGCGTCAATGTCATAGCAGGCATCGAAGCAGAGCTGCACAAAAGGCTCCCAATCCCTCCCCCAAGCTGCCGATGGGAGCTTGATGCCGTACTCCCCTTCCAGCCAGGCACGAAAGATCTCTGGCTTGATGAGTGGATCAGGGTTCGAGGACTGCCCGCCCTGGTGCATGTATCGATACCGGCGAAATACACCCTTAGCAACGTACGCGGCACGATCACGCTTGCTGGCAGTCATGCGCTCTACTCGGGAGCAAGCCAGGTTGAAAACTGCCTCTTCCGCATCCTCCCGATCATCATCGGTCGGCTCTGCCGCGTACATAGCATTGCCAAAGGCGCGCAACTGGTAATGGAGACGCGCGATCGCCGACTGGATGTGACCAGCAAGCGCTCCGTGCACTGCGTGATTTGCGGTGGGTCCTCGCTCGGTGTTCTGCACCACCACCCCAAGCTCTGCGGCATCTGAGGACTGGCCAGGCGCTGGGTTGTAGTTGCAGTCATGCCATGCCTGACGCGCTGAATTGATCTTCATGCGGCAGCCCTCTTCAGTTCTTTTGTCTTCGCCCGGTAGTCGGCGGTCATAGCCTTCAGCTCATCCACGGTGTACTTCTTGGCCTCATGAGGACCTTCCAGCCACTCAACTTCCTCAGCCCCGATGCGCTTCACCAGCTCAATGCGGTAGTTCACGATGTTCCCGGAGAGCCGGGTGTTACACGGTGAGCACTGGCGGTGACAATTCTTTGGCTCGAAGCGCAGCGCCGGATTGCTCCCCACCGTCCGGTAATGTCCAGCGTCGTACTTGCCCTGGTGGTGCCGGCCGCAACTGACGCACGGAAGCTCCGCGTCACGGGCGCGCACCCAGGCGTTGAAAGCGATCTGTGTGTCTTTGAGGTGATCCGCCCTACTCTTCAGTTTCTCCTTGCGCACCTGGATCTCCCGGCGACCTGCCAGGGCCAAGGACTTCTGCTCCTTCACCTTCTGCACCTCTACGGTGGCCAGTGCACACTTAGGGCTGCACACCGCCTGCCCAAAGCGCTGCGGGACGAATGAGATCCCGCATGCTGGGTTCTTGCACTTCTTCGGTTTGGGTTGCTTGGTGATCATGCAGCCTCCTTGCTGAGTAGATCAGTGAAAACCACACCTTGGCCGGTGAAATAGGCGGCAATGCGGTCGGTGTAATTGATGCCCTGGGCGCGGCTGAACAGGCTAGTCACCGGGAAGCCGTCCGGCCCAAACAAGTGGCACTCGCCCATCATGGCCAGCTTCGTTTCGTAGGGCAGATGCCGCATGACCCGGTACCACTCAGCCTGAAACCCGGCATCCTCGTTCAGCAGGATCTGCACGCCGAAGTGCAGCTTGCAGTAGCGGCGGGCGTCGGCCGGGTCGCCGATCTGGGTCATCTCAGCGATGCGCTTGTACATCCCGAACCACAATCGGTTCTGGTCGAGCGTGCGGTCTTTGCCCGCGCGCAGGGTCACCACGACAAACTTCTTGTCTTTGTACATGGCGCTGATTTTGGTGATGACCTCGGAGAGCTTGGCCTGGCAGTTGACGCTGATTTTGTCGGACATCAGAAACCCTCCTTGCCGCGCTGCGATTCCCACTCAAACGGAATGACGATCACCCCGCCCTCTCGAAGGCGATCAATGCAGCGCTCGCCGATGGCGGCCGGCAGCGACTGCCCATCCAGGTTGGAAACGATCACCGTCGGGCGCAGCTCTTCGTACCGGCCGTTGATGATTGCGAACAGCGTGGTCAGCTCGAAGTCGCTGGGCTTTTCCTTGCTGACGCCGATCTCATCCAGGATGAGCAGCGAGGGGCTGATCAGGCTAGCCAGGATCTGACTTTCGCTCTGGTCGCTGGAGTGGTCGTAGGTTGCGCGGATGGCCTGCAGCACGGCGCCGATGGTGCGGTATACCGCTGTTGAGCTGGACTTGGCCATGATCTCGTTGGCGATCGCCACGGACAGGTGCGTCTTGCCAGTGCCGGGCTTGCCCAGCAGTAACAGGCAGCGGCCCGTCTCGGCGATGTGCGCGAACTCGGCGGCATACCGGCGGCAGGTGTTCAGCGCCTTGCGTTGCTCCGTGGTGGTGGCGACGTAACCTTCCAGAGTCTTGCTGGCGAAGCGCTTGGGGATCAGCGCGGCGCCGAGCTTGCGCTCCATGGCCATGCGCAGCTCCATCGCCTTGTTGGCCAGTTCGGCAGCTTCCGCCTTCTCGCGAATTATCCGGCCACACTCAGGGCAACCGCTTTTCAGCTCCTTGCCCAGTACCGGGAAAACCTTCTGATCATAGTGGCCGTGGGTCTCGCATTCGGCGGGCTGGATGCGGGTGCCCGGCGGTAGTTGTGGGGTTTGCTGGGCCGGCTCAGATTGCATAGGAACCGTCCTCACGCTGTATCAGACCATCGGTGTAGTTCCGGTCACCAAAGCCGGTGTGGCGCGACTGAGGAGCCGGCACCGGTTCCGATTCAGCCAGGCGCTTGATCACCCAGGACGCCTTGAACCCCTGCCAGCCGGCATTCAGCGCCTCGGTGATTGCATTATCCGCGGTGATCCCCGCCTCGGCGCACTTGGCCAACTCGGTGTTCACGGTTGACCAGACGGTGGCGGTCACTGCTGCGCGTTTGGCCTTGCGCTGGGTCAGCCAATCGGCCAGCAATTGCTCTGGGACGTTGTGCGGGTTGTCGGCCAGCAACTGGGCCATGCCGAACGGAACCTTACGGCCTGGCTTCGGCGGTTCGGTTGGCTCTTGGGGCGGATTAATCTCTTTCGAAGAAAGAGTTAATAGGGGTTCTTTCTTTGTATAAAGAAGGGAGTCGTCGGGTTTGGTCTGTTTCGCAGCTGAGCCGATTCGGACCACTTGAGCCGAATCAGACGATATGGTCTGTTTCGGCTCTACGACGAAGATCCACTCTTTGGGATCGCAAACGCCGATATCGCCGCGCGCACCACCCTCCCGGTAAAGCACACGACGGCGCAGTAGCCCGGAGATAGCTTTCGATACCGTGTCAGGGTGGATATGGGTTGCCTTGGCGATATCGACCGCAGGGATGCGATGGGCGCCCGTACTGAAGTTCAAAGTGGCCTTGGCCACATACAGAACAATCTTCAGTTCGCGCGCCGACAAATCGATGGCCATCAAGCCATCCATCATCTGGTTGTCCATTCGGGTGAACCCCCGAGGGTTGTGTATCGGAACAATGTTTGGCATGATTTCTCTCGCTTGAAGCTGTTGAAGAAGCCGACCTCGTACGTCGGCTTTTTTGTGCCTGTAATTCGGCGCGTCTGCGCCAACCTCCCCGCCCTACTCCCACTTTTCCACCTCTCAAGCCTCTACTGGATATAACTCCAGCGACTTCAGGTTTCTTACTTCGCAGGCCGTCTGAGCCGATACTGGGTACACGGATTTGCGGATAGAGATCTCGCTTAGGCGGCCATCTCGGCCCAGGGAAACGAAGGACAAAGGGACTCTTTTTTGAAAGCACCTCCGGTCACCGCCTCCGCTCGCTTGGCAACCACTGGAGACATGCCGTGCTTCCCGCGAACCCAACCGGAAACGGTGCTTTGATCAACCTTGAGCTTTTCAGCGGTGACCTCCTGAGTGCCAATGAAGGCAACGAGGTCTTTGTAAATCGTGTTCATATCGCCCCTCCATACGGGAATACCCATATAGTAGGTTATGGGAATACCGATTTGCAAGGATATGGGAGCACCCGTAATACTCGCGGAATGGAATTCAAAGACCGTTTAAAGACAGCGCGCCGGCACGCCAAGCTCAATCAGGGCGAATTGGCCGCTAAAGCTGGTATCACGCAGACGTCGATTTCTGACCTTGAGCGTGGAAAATCGAAAGCCACCGCGCACGTCGTGAAGATCGCCGATGCATGCGGGGTGAGCGCCAAATGGCTTTCCGACGAGATCGGACCAATGCTGGCCCTGGGGTCGAGTGCAGGCTCTGCTGAATCGAACATCTCAATTGCCGCCCAGCCCAACAAATCATTCCGTTACCCAGTAATCAGCTGGGTTGCTGCTGGCGCCTGGGCGGAGGCCGTCGAGCCCTACCCGGCCGGTTTCTCGGACACCTACGAGTTCTCGGAGTACGACTCCAAGGGCACAGCTTTTTGGCTGAAGGTGAAAGGTGACTCGATGACAGCGCCCGCCGGCCAGAGTATCACCGAGGGCACTCTGATCCTGGTGGACACAGAGGCTGAGGTTGTACCAGGTAAGCTGGTGGTGGCCAAGCTCCCTGACAGCAATGAAGCCACATTCAAGAAGCTGGTCAGCGACGGCGGCCGACTATTCCTGAAACCGCTGAACCCGAGCTACCCGATCGAGGCGGTGGACGAGAACTGCCGGATCGTGGGCGTGGTTGTTCAGGCGCTGCAGAAGTTTTACTGATCAAGGGATTTGATTCAATTTTGCAGAACATCTGAAAAGGAAATCGAGATGCGAATGCCCGCAGTTCTAATCCTGATAGCAGCGCTTTCTGGCTGCGCCGACTCCCATCAATGGCTACCAAGTCAGTCTGTCTCTACTCAGCAGCTCAATCGAACGGACAAGATAATCATCGCTACTCCGGTAGATGGTGAATACGGCGACCACGTTTACAAAGGCTCCGGTCGTAATACAGCTCAAATCCTCTACGCGGCGTTTGCGAGGCGATCGGCAGGAGTAACGGTGGATTCAGAAGCCTCGAGCTATGATCTGGCCTTAGAGAAAGCGAAGCGCAGCGGGCAAGACATCCTAGTTCTTCCGACCATCCTGCATTGGGAAGATCGCGCAACTGAATGGTCGATGATCCCTGACCAGGTAGAGGTCAAAATAAGCGTAATTCAGGTTTCTTCAGGGGCTGTAATCAGCTCCGGGATCGCGTCCGGTGAAAGCGGTATTGCAACATTTGGCGGGGATCACCCACAGGATTTACTGCCCGAGCCGATTGAGGCCTTCGTCTCATCTTTATACTGAGCAGGCGCCAATATCCAGCGTCTATCACCTCGGAGGCCACCGTGTCCCTCAAGAAGCCAAACCAGCAACTGCGCCGCGACCTGAAGGCGATCGCCTCAAACCTTGAGGAGTCCTGTATCGACCTGGGTAAGCTCTCAGAAAAACTCAGCGATGCAGACGCCATAGCCCTGATGGGACTGGTGGGTACGCTTTATGAGGAAGCTGACAGACTGGTGAGTTATGCGGATGAGGTGAAGGCGGGGCAAATAAATCGAAACAAGCCCGAATAGACACCTGGTCGGGCGCGACAACCTAAATCGAACTACCGCGGGCTGAGCAAGGCTCGTATGCGCAAGGGAATGTAGTGATGAATGCCTTACGGATAGCCGCTCTAATAGCTGCGCCGCTTCTTTTCGCCGGCTGCTACAGCATGCCAAAAGAAAAAACCGAGTACGAAAAAAAGATCGACGCAGTACCAATGCCCGTGACAGAGGCTGATCGTTTAGAGCAATGCCGCAACTTCAAGCGAGTCGCTGACGACCAGGAGATTGACGACTTTTTGCGCATCGGACAGGAACCTAATCTCAGCGCCTCGGAATATGGATTTACAGAGAGTTTAGCGCTTTTGCGTCGCCTCAGAGCCATGAAGTGCCCTGGCTATGGTTGGTTTTCCTGATGCTGCTGCCCAGAGTGAGCCAATGACTGCATGGCGAGAGCAGAGCTTCTGGAGCAAGGTTGGGGTCATTGCTTGCCTGGCTTTCCTTATGATGCTCCCTGGCTATTCCGACGCTGCTGGTCTTAGCAGGGGCTCGACAGGCCGCAAGCGGGTCTTCAGCCCCGGTTTCGTTGTGCTCTGCGTGTTCGTGGCGGTGGTTGAGCTGATAGCGCTGAACCACTTCTACGGTGCGCGGGGATGAGGTGCAGAAGGCATTGAAAGCGTGACGCGGTAAAGTACAAGGGAGGGATTTAAACAAGGCTAAAATAGGAAGTCGGCGCATTTAGGAATATTTTTTGGAATAATTTGACTAATATTTTGTAGTTGCTCTATGATTCTCTCAAGCCTTAGAGAGAGCTCCTGTATGACCGCCCAGTTATCCGACTCAGAAATCAGCAATCTCATCAAACCCTACGAACAGGTCATCGCAGAAGCCGTACTCAAAGGCTGGAAGCAATGGCTTGAGGTGCCAAATCGAGCTCAGTTCTATAACAGAACTCGGGCGAACGTTGTTTGGGACTACACTATTGGAGCTTTGGAAGAGGCACTTGATCCGCTCCCTGGCATCCACGTTAACAGGGCGGGAAACACCTGTATTTTCATGATTGGCCAGCAATTGGCATTTCGCTTCAAAAAAGGCGACGAAAAGGGGTTCAGCAGCAACTACCCTACGCCTATGGCTCTTGCCTTTCACGACCCCGAACAGCAGGTTCTTGGGATTCCAGAGGCAGTAAAGACCGAAATTATTTACATCCTCAACAAGCTTGAAACCGAGATCTTTCAAGTCCGCATGGTTCGCAGGGATGGGGAGTCGGTAGCTTGGTCCCATCCAGTTTATGAGCGACCAGTCGCGCCTGTTGAAGCTATCCCAACTGGACTGCCCCTAGCGCCATCGAAGGATTCGCAGGGCGCCCAGCCCGCGAGAAGGCGCCGAGCAACAGTCAAGAAAGAGCTGGCGCCAGTTAAACCTACTGAAAGCAAACCGGCCCGACCATCGTGATGAGCAATACATTTAACCCTGAGATGCTTCAGCTGGCCAGGCAGTTTCGCGGCTTCAGCCAGAGCGCTCTATCCAAATCCATGAGCATCACTCAAGGCTACCTATCAAAGATTGAAAATGGATTAATGGAGCCTGCCGAGGAAATGGTTGAAGCCTTCTGCAAGTGCCTTTCCTTTCCTAGGGAATATTTTTTTAACCAGGATCGGGTGTATGGGCTGCCGGTTAGCGTTCATGCTTATCGCAAGAAGGCTACTGTCCCGCAGAAGACGCTTGACGCCATCCAGGCCGAAATGAATCTGCGCATCATGCACTACCGAAAGCTTCTTAAATCCGTAGACCTCGCAAAGGATTATGAGCTCCCTTATCTAGACATCGACCAATACAATGGCGATGCCGATGAGATCGCATTCTTGGTCAGAAGATCGTGGATGATCCCTGACGGACCTATCAAAAATCTCGCCGATTTCGTGGAGCGCGCTGGCGTTTTGATATTTGTTTGCGATTTTCCTGCTGGAAAAATTGACGGCGTAACCCTTGCCATTCGTGGGATGCCGCCTTGTATTTTTCTGAGCAAAAATCAATCCGCAGATAGAATGAGATTTTCACTTGCTCATGAGCTCGGCCATTTAGTGATGCATCGACAACCCAGTCCAACGATGGAGGACGAGGCCAACAAATTCGCAGCCGCATTACTGATGCCAGAAAAAGATATTTTCTATCAGTTGAAGAACATCAGCATACAGTCGCTGGCCGCGCTTAAGCCTGTATGGAAAGTATCTATGGGCGCCTTGCTCTATAGGGCGGGCACGATCGGTGCAATTACAAAGTCTCAGAGCGATTATATGTGGAGACAAATCGGCAGCCTCGGCTATCGAATGAGGGAGCCCGCTGAACTGGACTTTCCGCATGAGAAGGCTCATCTGACTTCAGAGATTCTGGAGCTTCACATGGAAGATCTGGGGTATTCGCTTGAAGATCTAATGAGCATCCTTGGATTGGCGCCTGAAGACTTTGGTAATTTGTATAATTTCAAGCAAAAGCCACGCCTTAGCATCGTGAAATAATCAAAACGAGCCCGGCCTAGCGCTGGGCTTCTTGTATCTGCCATTTCGCATCCGGGCTTCTCTGGCCACCCCAATTCCTAGTGAACCTTCTTAAGACCACCCTCCCCGGCCGGATTCATCCCGGCATACCTTGTTACAACCATTCACCCATAGGCAGCGCCCGTAGAGAACTTCAAACTTTCACCCTAGTCCTAATGCTAGGCGTGCTTTAAACCGTGAGCGCCTGCTGACAACCCATAGAGGTTCACAAAATGAAAATGACACTACCCGCCCTAGCTTTGGGTGTCCTCATTTCGCAAGGAGCGATGGCAGCCGGAGATGGCACAGCCGCTCTTGGAGGCGGCGTTGGTGGTGCACTTGGCAATATCGTAGGTCAACAGCTCGGGGGCTCGACAGGCGCGGCGGTTGGCGCAGGCGTTGGTGGTGCTGCTGGTAGTGCTGTTGGTGCCCAAAAAGGCAATAAAGCCGAAGCTGCATTAGGTGGCGGTATCGGCTCGGCTGGTGGCTCACTAATTGGTAATCGCCTGGGCGGCACAACTGGCTCGACTATCGGTGCAGGTCTCGGCGGCGCCGCGGGTGGTGCGATCGGAAACAACCTGGCGGACGATGAGAGCAATCATCGATCTGATGGCAAGAAGCACAAAGGCAACAACAAGCATAAACACAAGAACAAACATCGTTAGTTTCTGACGCTATTACATCGAAGCCCGGCACAGCGCCGGGCTTCTTGTTTCTGTCCTTACCAGTTAGGATCAGTGATCGCATCCGTATGGAGGTGGCTGCATGAAACCCACCGCAACCAAACTCGTCAAAATCACCGCACTCATGAGTGTATGCGCCAGCGTGAGCTATGTGGCCCATGTCGTGAGCCGAGAAGTGGCTTACGTCCATGCGAAGGTGAGCAGATCGACGAGCACTGAAGCCCCACGGCAAGAGCTTCGATGGCCAGAAGCCGTCGCTTTGCCAGAGTTGCGTGTCCCTCCATTGAAAGCTGACCAACTGGGCGCTGATGATTAATTCATCTCGCAGAGTTTGACTTCCGGCATTTCACAAACCTTTCACAGCTGAACGCATATAGTTACTCCAGCTCCTAAAGAACATCCTTTTAAGCCCGCTACTCCCCATCGCGGGCTTTTCTTTGTCTGCGATTTGGATCTAGATTGCGCTCGCCGATCGGGCTAGATCGCCTTCCACCTTTCTACTTTGAGAAATCTCGGGCAATTCCTGGCGTGCAGCAATACATGCCCAGCTTTTCCTAGCTCCGGATTTCCTTAGCGAATGGTTTATGCATTTATGCATAAAAGCTGTTGCCGTCCTATTGCCAATGCCTGCTAGTAGGAATACTGTTTGTTTATACAGTCATCGCAAGGAGCGAAGAATGAGCCAGGCACCCTACCCCGCATCGAAACCACGGAATTCCTATGAGCTTGTTGGTCGCCGCCTACAAGGCTTGATCGCTTCTCCCCGGGTCCAAAGGATTCAGCTGGTCGAGGTATCCAGGCGCGACGACGAAAGCCCTGAAGCCTGGCACCAGGTCATCCAAGACATCGGCGACACAGCCGGAATAAGGATTGAACATTTGGATGATGGTGCCGTCCGGATAGGCTGGCGCGAGTACTGCGATTCCTAAACGAGCCCGCCAGTGAGCGGGCTCTTTATTGTCTCCCGCAAAAAATATGGGAATACCCATTGACGATAAATATGGGATTGCCTATATTTGCATCCAGGCCAGCAACGAATATCGCCGGCCAGTAGCGAAAGCAGCACCGATCTTTAGCGGCACCCCTTGCCGGATCACCACCGGCCCAGATTCAAAGGCAGCGATGAACCGGCCTCAACGGTTCAGAGGGTTGGCAACTGACCCGGGCGTGCAGCGTAAAGCGCCAAGACGAGTTATCCAGCGGGAGAACAAGCCGAAAGGCCCGCGGCTGGAAGAACAATTTGGAACTGCCGAGGATTTCTCGGTGGTTCGATTCAACCCCGGCCTGTCGCCAGTAGCGAGGTCGGGGGTTTCACCGATAGTCCTTGGCAGCAGGGCCTAACGGGAAACCAATCGGGAGAAATATATGGCCAAGAAAGTGAGCAGAACGACCAAGACAGAGCCAATCGGGGTCCGAGTCAGCCCAAGAACGCGGTACCTCATGGATGTAATGGGGCGAACTCAACGGCGATCTTTGACGGCGGTCATCGAAGCGGCTGTAGAGAGTTACGCGACAGAGGCGGAAAGCTCGCTAGCCGCCCATACCTGGTCAACTGATGAAGGCGAGCGCCTGCTTAATTTGTACTCGAAGGCCCCGCACCTCTGCTCATTTGACGAGGAGATTGATGCCAAAGCAGCCCTGGCCGCGCTCAGCGACTAAACGGAAATTTTCACTTCTGTCACCGCATCGGTGGCAGCGGGAAACCAACCGAGGGTCACCACGATGGAAGCAACAATCATCAACGGTTCATGGAAGGGTCACCTCGGACGTGGCCTGGCGCCGCGAGAGCTTCAGTTTCTGCTTTGGATTGCCCAGGGCTTCACCTCGAAAGAGATCGCCCGCGAAGCAGGGATTGAGGCAGGCACCGTCAAGAAGCGCCTGACCAATGCGATGTTCAAGCTGGGCGTGACGAAGCGTACGGCGTTAGTAGCTGAGGCCATGAAGCGCCAGATCATCACGCCGGTGTGCTTTGTGCTGGCGGCGCTGATCGCCATGCACTCGATGATCAGTGACGACTCGCTGCGTCGTGATCGCCGGGCGCCGGAAAGGCGCATGGCTCAGGTGCGGATGGTGCGCCGGGCAGAGCGTGTTGAGCTGACAGCCTAAGCGCTCCAGACTTTTTCACTGATGCACCTGGTTACCCGGGTGCATTGGGAAATCAAACAGGAGAAAGGAAAATGAACGAAGAACAGATTGAACGAGTTCGTGAGTTAGTTCGGATCGTAGCGAATGACGACGGTACCGATTTTGATACCGCCTTCAACGTTTCAATGAAAGTACTGAAACTGCACGCTATCGACAACGCTCCGAAGGGCGCGGCCAGTGGGGGCGGAAAGTCTCAGGCCAGGTCTAACCAAGCAGACCATGTTTCGGACTGAGATACGAAAATCCACGGTCCGCCATGCCCGGAAAGCGGAGTAGCGAGCCCCCTGATCCGCTCGCGAAGCGCGGTTATGTCAAGACTGCTTGATCCGTAATAGGTGCCGATTGGGAGTTTTCGCAACGCCCCGTCGGAGAATGCAATGGTCTTCATCAACCCCAACGCTTCCATCCCAGCATGAAGATCCTCGTAGTCATCCCATCCGGCCTTCAGTAACTCAACCCGCACCATGTAATTCGCCATAACTGCATTCCTTGTTTCGACAGTGGAAGCCGAAGCATATGGGGTTTCCCTCGCCTGTGGAAAGCGAGGAAACAGGGAGCCTGCCCCTGTAAAACAGGCGCTCCCCTTCCCACCTCTACTCGTCAGCACTCCTCCCCCGCGCCCCATCGGCAACCAGCGGGAGGTATGAGTGTTGACGAATACAGGTGAACAACCCGCCACTTTGGAGGCGACCATGTCAGCACTACGCAAGGCTCAGTTTGAGCAGGACGAACAACTGCCGCCTCCGGTGAGCGAAACCTCTCAGCAATTGGCTCGCAGCGAATGGCTGTACAACGCAGCCGAAGAGCTGGCCAGAGGTGGCAGCGTGGTGTTCAAGCGCCACCTGCACCCGCAGCAAGGCGTCACGGCTTACCAGTTCGCACTGGCTGTCGATGAGTACGCCAACAACCTACTTGCCGACTGCGGCGTCGACGCTCCAGCCCTGGGCTACTTGCTGATCGCTGGGATGGCGGGCTCAAGGGTGAAATCGGAAGCACTGGAGCTACTCGGCCAGAGCGACCACCCACTTGGGAAGCTCGGCGAGATTGCCGAACGCCTACTTCAACCTTTGGCTGATGACGCACTAATCGCCCAGGCCGAGGACAACGAACTGTGAGCCCCTATGTTGAGATCGATAAAGCGCTGTTTGCGCTTGAAGATCCAGATAAGCCCGCCATCGACGAGATCTTGGCCGAGGGTTTGATCGTGCGCCACTTCACCTCGGGCGCCATCAACGCAGAAGAATTTCATTGGTATAGCGCACGCCTCCTGGATGTCAGCCGGCGGCGTAAGGAGAAGGCATGACTACCGCACCGGTTAAATCCCTGATCGACGAGCAGCTCGAAGATATCAGCGCTCATAACCTTCGCGAGGCCTACAGCCTGGCCGAACGCCGCGGCTTCTTCGGTGCGCCAGTTGAGCAGTACGTAGAGCCTGGCTACGGCGGTCGAGTGCTTCAAGTACTCCGCTATAGGGTTCAGCAGCAGCGCTGACTTTACACCCGGCCCTTTCAACTCCCCCACTCAGTCACTTTGAACGCTGCGATCAACGCGGCAAGGACTCCTCATGTCGACGAACATGCAGATTTGGGAAAAGGTCTGCACGACCGATACCCGCTATACAAAACCTGCCGAGGTTGGCGGTCAGAAGATCACCAGTCTGAACGGTACCGCGATGATCATGAAGGCGACCGAAGTGTTCGGTCCTGTAGGGATCGGGTTCGGTTGGTCAGTCATCGAGGAGCGCTTCGACGAAGGCGCTGAAATGGTCAGCGGTGAAGGAGACAAGCGCCTGGTACTGGGTCGCGAACTGAACCACACCATCAAGATCCGCTTCTGGTTTGAGTTGGATGGCAAACGCGGCGAGATAGAGCAATACGGCTGCACGCGCTACCTCTACAAGTCGAAGTTCGGTACGACTACCGATGGCGAGGCGCCAAAGAAGTCGCTCACCGATGCAATCAAGAAATCATTATCAATGCTCGGTTTCAGTGCCGACGTGTTCCTTGGGATGTTTGACGACGCCGAGTACGTCAACCAACTGAAGGATGAAGAACTGATCGAGCAAGCTGAAGATCAAGAAGCCGAGAAAGCTCGCCAGCAGCAGGAACGCCTGGACTACATCAAATCAGTCATCGACACGATGGCCGGTGCCCAGTCTCCTCAGGAACTGAAAAAGATCCATGACGTGGCGGTGCGCAAACTCACCCTACGCAAAGACACCAAGGGCGCCGAGCGCGTCTCGCTGGAATGGAAGCGAATCACCGACGCCGATAAGGAGGTTGCAGCATGACCCAGCTCTACACCCTCACCGGCAAGCTCGCCGAACTACAAGCGATGGCCGACACCGATGACGAAGGCCTGAAAGAAGCTTTGCAGCACGCCATGGACGAGATTCAAGGTGAGTTCAGCGACAAAGCGGAAAGCGTTGTCATGTTGAGTCGGAACATCCAGGGCGATATCGACGCAATAGAAAAAGAGGTCGACCGACTGAATGAGCTCAAGCGCATCCGGAAGAACACCGTCGGCAAGCTCGACGAGTACTTGCGCAATAACATGGAGGCCGCCGACATAAAAACGATCAGGCGCCCCCTGTTCACAATCACGCTGGCTCTAGCCCCCGAAAAAGTTATCGTCGATAAAGAGGACGATATCCCGGACGACTTTATCGACACCAAAACCGTGTTCTCTCCCGACAAGCGCGCCATCGCGGCCAAGCTCAAGGAAATCCGAGAGCACAACGTAGCCGTACGAAAACGCATGGCCGCCGGTGAAGACGCAGAACACGAACTGCTCGAAGAGCCCATCTGGGCGCATCTCGAGCGTGGTGACAGCTCCATACGGATCAAGTAAGACGCCGTAATTTTGTAGCAAAAGTGGCGCTATGACGGCGGTCATACGCTTCGGGCCATTTCGGCCTGCACTCATACGCACTTTACTTAAGGATGAGTATCATGAACGATGATTTGAAGCAGTCAGGCTCTACTACTACCTCGCAAACCACCACCTCGTTAGAGCAGGTTAAAACCGGCAGGGTCTTGGATTTCACCTGGGCGCCAAACGCCAACACAACGACCACCACCGTCTCGGCGGACTTTGTCGACTACAAGGTCGACACCTCCCAGGGCAACCCTACTGGAGACAGCCACTCCATCGCCCGATTTACCTATGTCCAGGGAAAAGGCGGTGGCCAGATCAGTCAGTTATTTCTCGAAGAGATGCGTGCCGGCGTACGTGCCAACACCCAGATCGGGCTGATGGTAGGACGCAAATGGGTTCTGGATCCCAACGCTGAAGTATCAGGCAGCATCGGCACCTACGTGGTCGAGCAATTCGATGACATGCGTGCCAGTGTCAATTATGTCGGCGCCTTCGCGCGCGTCTTCGCCGACCCGCGAATGGTCAGCTACCACGCTGGGGGCCACGTACACACCAACGTCTCCATCACCGGCAGCAGACCACTGACTATGGCGGACTCAGGTAAGTCGATCCTGGTCATCAGCGATACAGACGTCACGCTCACAGTTGGTGATGACGTGACTGAGGGATTCAAGGTGAATCTAATCCAGGCGGCCGCTGGCAAGGTCAACATCGCCGTATCGAGTAGCCATGTGATCTACAGCAATGCAGGGAGTCGCACACGCACGCTCAACCCATTAGATGAGCTGGAAGTCAGTACCTTCCCATTCGGCCCTGTGTTCCTGGCTTTCCGGGTCAGACCTACTGCCTAACGATACATTGCGCGCTGACAGAGGTGGATCTTACTGCCAGCGCCGTAATCACCGACAGACCTGGCTCGCGCTGCAGGCCAGCGGAATAGAAGAGGTAGGCCATGGTCAAGAGTCTAAGGGAGCCGACGGCGAGAACAATCAAAAAGCGCAAGAAGGAAGTCCCGCTGTGCATCGAGAGTTCACAGTTGAAGTGGCCAAAATGTTCTAGCCAAACTTAAAGCGAATCATCGATGCCGATGGCATGAACCACGAGCAGGACATTCACCTGACGCTGATGTGGAACTGGATCGCCACCGACTCCAAAACTGCAGCGCGAGGGATACAACAGCCATTAAATATAGCTGTCAGGTTGATACATTTATTCCTGAACAGTAGTTGATGGCTGCCTCAATACAACTTTAAACAACCATCCACCGCCTACAACAACGACTGTCGCTACCGCCGACAGTATGAGAAAAAAAACCGACCACAAACGCTCGTATTCAAGTTTCACTGCAACGCTATTATCACTTACCAATTTAGCCAGCGCATCATAATCTTTTCTAAGCATCGGAACAGATAGCGCACGCTCAGGCGTCGTAGAAATTGAACTTTCCAATAGAGTTAAACGAGTGTCGATAGTCGCCACTTTAGATTCAAGCGCTTTAATCAATGCACCTTGCTGGTCAGAAACCACTGGAGTTCCGAGCGAAGACATTAACGCTTTCAAAGCCAGAATTTCTTTTTGTAAGTCCATAATTTTTTGAGAGGGCACCGCTGGCTCGGTCACACTTTCCATACTAATTCGAGCAAATGTAGCTGCTTTCTCCCTAATTTCAAGAAAACCTTGAAATGACGCAAAAGATGTGATCACACCAACTACAATAACTACAGCCATAGATGAAAGCTTTAAATACCACGAAGCCTTTTGATAGCTATTTTGGCCTATGCCTTTACTCCTTAAGTATTCTTCCGCGTTCAAAATCGATCCTTACTATGTGTCAAAAAGCCATCAGACGAACTTCACATTATCACATGCTCGCTTTCCGGTCACGGAGGGCGGCGCCTACCTGAGGTAAACGCAATGCCCGTACTTCACAGCGCAATCCACAAGATCGACAAGAAGCCAGACGGCACCCCGGCCGTTCTGTTCCTTGGCGGCGCCGAGCAAGTCGAAAGCCAGGCCCGCGACGATCTGATGCAACAGTTCAACGAAAGCTACAACGGTACCACCGGCAAGGGCTGGGGCTTCTTCCATGCCGAATCAGGTGCCTTCCCACTCAGCGGCTGGCTCGGCAAGTACCTGACTGGAGTCGGTGACTTCCTCAAATTCAGCACCATTGCTGCCGAGCACCTGGTCAAGCTCATGGAAGAGTCGAACCTCACCACCGGCGGGCACGCCCTCTTCTGCCATTACCAGCAAGGCCTGACCGAATACCTGGTCATCGCCCTGGTGCAGGAAACCGAAGCCGTGACCATGACCGAGGAACTCAGCCTTCTGACGGTTAAGCGCCTGGACTTGGATCACATCCGCCTGGCCGCGCGCATCAACCTCAGTGAATGGAAAAGCAACCCGCAGTCGAAGCAATACATCTCGTACATCAAGGGCAAGCAGGGCCGCAGGATCAACGAGTACTTCCGCGACTTCATCGGTTGCCAGGAAGGGATCGACGGCCCAAGCGAAACCCGGACCTTGCTCAAGGCGTTCAGCGACTTTGTTGAAAGTGAGGATCTGCCTGAAGAGTCGGCACGCGAGAAGACACACACGCTGGTCAGCTACTCCATGGCCCAGGCCAGGCTGGGCGAGCCGATCACCCTTGGCGATTTGTCGGAGTTGATCGACGAGGACCGCCCGAAGAACTTCTACGACTTCATCAAGGCAAAGGACTACGGACTTTCCGAGACCCTGCCACCGGACAAAAAGACGCTCAACAAATTCCGGCGCTTTACCGGCCGGGCGGAAGGCATGTCGATCAGCTTCGAGGCGCACCTGCTGGGCGACAAGATCGAGTTTGACCCAGCCGGAGGCACGCTGACATTGCGCGGCCTGCCTACTCAGCTAACCGAGCAGCTCAAGCGCGCCTCTCTCTAACGTTTCGGGATGGTGTTAAGCGGGGACGATAGTTAGATGAGCAAAATAGTTGTGATCGACAACCATTGCACGACCTTCTTCCGTCTCCGAAATACGGCCGAGATATTTGGCGTTAGTCCCGGCCGTATAGACCTCGTCACCATCAATTCGATATAGAAGCTCTCCGGTATCACTTCGCACAAATTCATCCTCGTCGATACGACCAATTAGTGGAGCCATTGGGCCTCGTCCCGAATAAACGCTGTAGCGACCCTTTGTAAAATCGATAGCCATTTGAATCTCCTTGATCCGGCTCCATGCCGGTCACCTGTAATAGCCCATATCACTGTACAGCGCCAGATGGCGGCAAGTGAGATGCGAGTGCTTTGTATGCTTCAGAGAAGTAACCCCTGAATAGCGGATCACCGGAAAACTTCACGCGGTAGTCTGCTACCTCTGGCTCATCCATCATTTCAAATGTACTGAGAAAGGCATCCTGCTCAGAAATTAGTATCTCGGGCTGGTTGTACTCCTCAAATTGGCTCCCAGTGATATCTATCTGTAAATGTCCAAGCTTTAGCCAGACGTGAGAGCCAAGCTCGCCTCTGTGGCCACCACATGCCCCAGAGATTCTAAGAGCACCTGGCAGCCCCTTGTCCGTTAGGTATGTTGCCAACAATGCAGATGAGTCATCACAGCATCCTGCTGGAAACCTCTTGCTAATCGATATCTGGAAAAAGAAACCGCTTTTTACCAATTCGTGAAGTGCGGACCTGAAGGTTTTCACCTCTTTAAGCAGTTCATTTCGATCCATCTGACATCTCCATTTCGAATCGCTCCGAATATACCTGCGAGGATCCCCTATGTCCGCACAACGACCACGAATCGTTTGCCAGTTCAGCTGCGGTGCTGCCTCGGCGGTTGCCACAAAGCTGGCACTAGCACAGTACGGCGCAACACACGATGTGCAAATCATCAATGCATTTCTGGCCAACGAGCATGAAGACAACCGGCGATTCCTACTGGACTGTCAGGAGTGGTTTGGGCAGGAAATTGTGCAGCTGCGTGACGAAAAATACGGCGCCGACATCATCCAGGTATTCCGCCGAGAGCGCTTTATGAAAGGCCGCAATGGCGCACCCTGTACCAAACTGCTGAAACGCCGCTTGCTTGATGCCTGGAAGCAACCGGGAGACGTCATGGTGTTTGGCTACACCGCCGAAGAGGTTGACCGACTTGAGGACTTCCGCGACCGAAACCCAGACCGACCGATCATAGCGCCGTTGATTGATGCAGGGTTAGGGAAAGAGGACTGCAAGGCAATGGTGCTGCGCGCTGGCATAGAACTGCCGCTGATGTACCGGCTGGGCTACGACAACGCTAACTGCATCGGCTGTGTGAAAGGTGGCGAAGGCTACTATCGATCGATCCGCGAGGACTTCCCGGAGCAATTTGAAGAGCTTTGCCGTGTTCAGGATGAACTTGGCCCAGGCTCGTACCTGCATCGCGACCGCAAGACCAATATCCGTTTCTCTCTACGCAATCTTCCGCCTGGTGAACCTCGTCGAAACGATGCACTACCAGCTTGCTCTTTTTTTTGCGAGATAGCTGAAGCCGACTATCAACCGAGCGCTGCGGACATAACGTCGGGCTGAGCGTTAGCTGGTGACGCGTGAACAATCTGAGCCCTCAATTTGCTATGCAGTACACGATGACAGTTGGCACACAGGCATCGCAATTGATCCAGCGTTGTCTTGTGCTGGTCGCCCATATCTGCGACCTGGATCGCTTCATGATGAACTTCAATACAAGCCGCCCCAAAATCGCCATACGCTTCGACAGGATCTGTTCCGCACTCCTCGCAGAATAGCCGGCCATGCTTCTTGATAAATGAAGCTTTCTTGGCTTTAGAAAGACCCGGTGAGCGTTCACGTTTCAGGTGGTACACCAGCTTGACTTGGCCCTCGGCCCACTCCCTATCCTCAGTGTCTATGGGTATTTCGAGCGTCTCGACTTGCTCACCTTTGGGGACGACTTTGTAACCCGCAGCTTCCAACAGCTCGAAACAGACCGTCCCCTTTCCCGCAGTGAAATGCTTGGGCATTACCTTGAACCCCAACGCTTCCGTTGCAGCGAGGCCGAAGACCTGCTTGGGAGCTAGTCTGGCATTCGCATCAACTAACAGGTCGTAGTCGATAGAGGGTCCAAAATCCTCTGTCAGGACACCTTGAAGGAGATATTGGACTGCTTTCCAAATGTACTCAGCAGTAACCTTACGTAATTCTTCCGCCGGCAAGCGAGCATTGCCTGCCAGCCCAGTCCCGTCTACGGAAACTAAGGCTTGTGTTGCAATTACCGCTTCCAACTCAGGGGCGTCCAAGAAGCCAAAAATTACGTTACCCAATGCAACTGAAATGGCCGCCAGATAGCAACCCTGGTTACCGTTACCATTTGATTGGAGAGGTGAATTTTTTTTCGGCAAAAATTTTACAATTTTGTCGATGTGGGCTTTCGGCGAAATCGGAGTAGTTAATGCGACCCAGTTGACCGACACCAACCACCCTGTAGCAGCCCAGCTTTCACCAATCGTTCCAAATTCTTCAGGCTTCGGCGCTTCGGCGTAATTACTGATTGCTATGCCAATCGCTTTGATCAGGCCATCCGCGTAGGACACCACAACATCCCCCGGCTCCACCTGGGTCAAATTGTCGTAAGTTTTGTTGCGGGCACCATTTTTACTGGTTTTCGGCGACCAAATATAGCCACCTTCAAACTCAGCCTTAAAGGTCTGCTTATGGTTCACCCACCAAAATTTGTGCCGGGAGGTTACCGCGTCCTCAAAGTCTCGTAGGCGCGATGCCGAATGTTCTACCGCTTCTGGGGAAAAAAAATCAGGGTGCCTAACCACAACGGCTTCAAAAGCGAAATTCTGTAAACCAAGGCCGACTAGAGCTCTGTAGCCTTGCGTTTCTGCTTCACGGGTAACCACTCTCTCGACGCCCGGAACAATCCCATGTTCTTTCAGCATCCTCCATGTATAAGCAGCTGGCTGCCGCTTCCCATGTTTCTGGAGCAGTGTCTGCTCGTACGACAGCACGGCAAGAATCGACTCGATCTCAGCCGATGAAGTTGCACCAAACTGCTCACGAGCGATGAGCTCCGCTTGTTGCTTCAGGGTTTCAAGCTTATGTGCGTCCATGTTTGCTCTCTCCGATGAGAAACAGAGTTTAAAGCAGATGGTGGCATTTCGACACTCACACCTCTCAATACGTAATGCGCTAATCCTTACACGGTGCAATTGAATAATTGCAGTGCTACGCACTGATCTACCCGTAATCCCTCCCCCCTTCAAAGTCAGCCGCTATAGCGGCAAGGACCGGTATCGCCCAATGAAAACGAAAGCGGTTCAAACAGCTGCGCCTGTTCCTGCGTGCGGGTTTCAGCGTGGAACCTGGGAGTGTCGTGGCGACGGCTACCTTTGGGACGCCGATTGCGACGGCTGGGATCCAGCTGAAAATGATAATCCTTGCCCTTGCTGCAACACGATGGAGTATCTGCAGCGCGCCAAAGATGAGGCTGAAAGCTGCAGCTATTACTCGAATAACGGATCGTCAGGCACGGGCGAAGACATTTGGCTCAACTGCCTATCCTGGGCTGAAGCTGCAAACCCAGAAGGGCTACCTGAAATTCTTCGTCAGATTGGGCCGGTTGAGGCGCTCATAGATGATCCCTCGGCGCCAGATGGCTACATCGTCCGCACAAACAACGCCGAGGTGACGCCATGATCGCCACCCTCTGGTTCGCCTACGTCTTCATCTACGAACGACTGGGCAAGGATGTGACCAGCGGACCAAGGCGTTGAGTTACTAGCCCAGAGGAAGGGAGTTGTTTAACTCTCAGCTAACTACTTCGGTCCACTGATTCACTGCCCACTGCTTGAAGAGCGCGCTCCAATGACTTGATAGAGCGCCAGTCGGATAAGCACTTGAACAACACATATCTGAAATACAAGCGCGACACATCATTTCTAGCACACCTCTGGATCTAGTCCAGGGTCGATTTCAAATAAATCCCCTCACCCTTCAACGTCAGCCGCTATAGCGGCAAGGACGAAGTCATGACCACTGAAAACCAAAGCCCTGAATTCGAATTGAACGGCTCACAGACTGCACGCCTTGACCTGCGTTGCTACAGCGTCGGCGATCAAGACTGGGTTGCAGCTACAAGCGAAGAGGAAGCCCGGCGCTTGCTGGCTGAGATGAACGGCGATGACCCTGCCGACTACGAAGACTGGGACGTCGAGTTGACCAGCGAAACCATGCTTGATCGGCAGTGGACAGACGAGGATCCGCCGCACGCTGAATGTGGGTGTCTTCGCGACTGGCTGGCTGAAGCAACTGAGCCCACCTACCTGATGGGTACGGAGTGACGCCATGAAGGCTTTATCAATTCGCCAGCCCTGGGCCTGGCTGATCGTGCACGGCGGCAAGGACATCGAGAACCGCAGCTGGCACACGAAGTTCCGGGGCCGGTTCCTGGTGCACGCCGCCAATGGCATGACAAGCAACGAGTTCACCATGGCCCTTCTGTACTGCTCGGAGCGGGGCTTGCCTATGCCGGATCGTGACGACATGCAGCGGGGCGGCATCATCGGTTCGGTTGAGCTGGTCGACAGCCTCGATACCAGCGGCTCGCCCTGGTACATGGGGCAGAAGGGATTCTTGTTGCGCGATCCCAAGCCGCTGCCCTTCACGCCGTACAAGGGGCGACTGGGCTTCTTCGAAGTGCCTGACGAACTGGTGACGCCATGATCCCAGTAGCCACCCTCTGGTTCGCCTACGTTTTCATCTACAAAGGGCGGTTATCGACTAACCCAATACGTTAATTCCCAAGCGAGAAGCAAGCTCACTCATCTGATCACGACTGACCTTCACACCCTCCAAATTTACAGTCCTTATGTCGAGATCCCCCAACTCTGAATCAGTCAAGTCGCAACCAGTAAAGTCTGCAGACTGCCAGTCAAATGAGTTGAACTCTCCACCGGAAAGATCAGACCCGGAAAAGCTGGCACCGGTCACATTTGCACCGGTCCACCTGTTATCCCAAAGTTCGCACCTTTCGAGATTCACTTTTGAGAAGTTGGTGTAAGCCAAGTTGCTCTTATTGATATATGCGCTGCAAAACCACGATTTATGAGATATGACATTCATAAAACTCGCACTACTAAAATCGGCTCCCTGAGCCTTACACTCACTGATTTCCAGACCAAGAGCGCTGACAAAATTGAACGCGCAGACTGACAAATCGCAGCGTTTGAAGGAGGCCCCCTTCATTTTGGCGCTACGAAAATTGCATCCGAGTTGGCGATCTGAATCGTAGAAGATGCAATCGACAAACTCTGTTTCAGACAGATCAACCTTGGAAAAATCACAATTCAGGAACGTTACGCCGCTGATGACTTGCCCAGTGAGCTCGTCTATGCCAATACGCTTGTTTTCAAAAGTTTTGATCAACATGAAGCGTTCCTTCCGACACACAACCTAAAAAGCTATCAATTTAACATCTTAGTCAGGGCCTAAAAATGCTTCGACACCTCAATTTGTATCAGAGATTTTCTTTGTTTTTACATCGTTAGGGTCTGGATAACAGCCTGAACATCTCAGGTAGACGCTACTCGTCAGTTCGCCTTCCCGTGCCCCACGCAGGGCTGCCCCGTAACTACGGACACCTCCAGACTTATGGCTACTCAAGGCGAATAGCAATAGGTCTCCAATCCAGGCCTACCAATACCCACCGTCGACATACCTGCTGGGGACGACTCAGCGTAATTGGCTATCGATCCAGCGCTCCGCTGCTGCCATTGCATCACCCAGTGCCGCCGGATAGTCAGGCCATGGGCCCGTCAACTCGGCGGCAACCTCGCCCAACCCTTCAACGGATGCCGGCTCGATGATTCTCGCAAATGCGGGTACGTCATCGTTTGGTCGACTCCATTCGAACTTAAGAAACAACGTTTGCCCCCGATAGGCGTGAACGACTGGAACATCGAGATGGTGTGACACGCGCCCTCCCAGACACATGAACAAAGTTGAACCGTATTTGTAGCTCCCCTTCCTACCCATCGCCATCAAGGCATTTAGCCATCAACATCTGCCGCCCAGCGCGGCAAGGACACCCCATGTACGCAACGAAACTCACCCTGCTCATGACGGCCATCGTGTTGTACGTGGCGGGGTCCACCTTCTGGTTTTTCTGGCAGGTGCCGGAGCTGCTCTCCACCGGTACCGACCCGACTCTTGTCGCAGCCTTTGCCGGCACCGTCGCCTGGATGCTGCTCACCTTCGGTTTCATCATCCACATCATCAAGACAGCGCGGCCTACAGCGGGCGGCAGGAGGTAGGTATGCAGGCTGAAATACTGTCGGACGATGAACTCGCCGACCTCACCGGCTACAAGCGTCGATCTGATCAGCGCAAATGGCTCAAGGATCGCAACTGGGTGTTCGTCGAGAGCCGCGGCGGCCGGCCGCTGGTTGGCCGGATGTTCGCCCGTATGAAGCTGGGTATGGTCAACGCCACAATTGCAGACCAAAACCCGGCGCCGGCGCGACCTGCTTGGACGCCTGATTTCTCCAGAGTGAACTGATATGCGCCCCCGGAACACGGAAAACAGGGACTTGCCGCCAGGAATGGTGCGCCGTAAGCGCCCAAGGAAGAATGGCAAGGTCTGGATCGGCTACTACTACCGGGATTCTGCTGGCAAAGAGATCCCGCTTGGAACAGACCTGAGCAAAGCCCGCTTAAAGTGGGCCGAACTGGAGGCCAAAGAAAAGCCGGCCGATCTGACAACAATGAAGGGCATTTTCGACCGGTATGTACGCGATGTCATTCCGAAAAAGGGGGAGCGGACACAGAAGGACAACATGGCTGAACTGAAACAGCTTCGCCCTACGTTTGACGAGGCGCCCATCGATTCAATTACGCCGTTCAACATTGCTGGGTACCGTGATGCCCGCTCAGCAAAGGTTCGAGCCAACCGCGAGATCGCCCTCCTGTCCCACGTTTTCAACATGGCCAGGGAGTGGGGACTCACCGAGCGAGAGAACCCATGCCAGGGCATAAGGAAGAATAAGGAGGCGCCGCGTGACTACTACGCCAATGCGGTTGTGTGGGATGCAGTGTACGGAATGGCGGAGCTGGAGCTTAAGGAAGCCATGGACTTGGCCTACCTGACTGGCCAGCGACCCGCTGATGTGATCGTCATGCGCATTGATGACGTTGAAGGCGACTACCTACTGGTGACGCAAGGGAAGACACAGCAGAAGCTGAGAATTCTGATGGGTACCAAGGAGGCGGAGAACAGCCTGGGCAAGTTAATCCGGGAAATCACAGAGAGGAATGCCTGCCACCCATCCAAGTATTTGTTGATCAACAAACACGGGAAACGGATGACAAAAGGGATGCTCCGCTTGCGCTGGGACAAAGCACGGGAGAAGGCGCGTGAAAAGGCCATCGAGCAGAGTGACCCAATACTTGCGGCGAAGATAGGAGGGTTTCAGTTTCGTGACATCAGGCCGAAGGCGGCCTCGGAAATCCTCGATATTGGCGACGCCAGCCTGCTGCTTGGGCACAGCAAACAGGAGATCACAAAACGGGTTTACAGGAGGATCGGCGCGACTGCGAAGCCGTCTAAATAACCAAAGTTTCGGAACTCATACCCGAAAGTTTCGGAACTGCCACCCAATACAGCAAAATATGACCCAAACCCCAGAAACACGAAAGCCCCGCATTTGCGGGGCTTTCGTATGAATCTTGGCGGGAAACCAGGGATTCGAACCCTGGGAACGCTATTAACGTTCGCCGGTTTTCAAGACCGGTGCATTCAACCACTCTGCCAATTTCCCTTGTGCAACACAGGATTATAGTAGCCCATCCTGTCTCAGCGGGCGCCATAATACCCGAATGAAACACACTGTCAAACTCTCTGCATAGCTTGTTACAGAGCGTCTGTTATGATCTTTGCGACTGAACGTTTCAAAACTGAAGGAGTGTCGCCATGCGCGAACAGGATTACGCAGTTAATAGCAACGTGCAGGCTGAGCAGCTAGAGGTTAGCCGCGTCCTGCGCAATACATACGGCCTGCTCGCCCTCACCCTCGCATTTAGCGGCGTGATGGCGTATGTGGCGCAACAGATGCGTGTCGGCTACCCGAACATCTTTGTGGTATTGATCGGCTTCTACGGCCTGTTTTTCCTCACCAACAAGCTGCGCGACTCGGCCTGGGGCCTGGTGTCGGCGTTTGCCCTGACCGGTTTCATGGGGTTCCTGCTGGGCCCGATCCTTAACCGTTACCTGGGTATGCAGGGCGGCGCGGAAGTGGTCAGCTCGGCGTTTGCCATGACGGCACTGGTGTTTGGTGGCCTGTCGGCCTATGTACTGATCACCCGTAAGGACATGAGCTTCCTCGGCGGCTTCATCACGGCTGGCTTCTTCGTGTTGCTGGCGGCGGTGCTGGCGAGCATGTTCTTCCAGATCAGCGGCCTGCAGCTGGCGATCAGCGCCGGTTTTGTGCTGTTTTCCTCGGTCTGCATTCTGTTCCAGACCAGCGCCATCATCCATGGCGGCGAGCGTAACTACATCATGGCGACCATCAGCCTGTATGTATCGATCTACAACCTGTTTGTCAGCCTGTTGCAGATCTTCGGCATCATGAGCCGCGACGACTGATCCCAGCCTCATCAAAAAGCCCGCTTCGGCGGGCTTTTTGTTGCCTGCGGCTTTATCATTGGCGCAGGTTTGCCTACAGAGTGTTCCATGAAGTTCGCGATTGCGCTTTTTTCCGCCGCCCATGCGCCTTCCTCGCGCCGTGCCCTGCAGTTTGCCCAGGCTGCGCTGGCCGGTGGGCATGAGGTTGTGCGGCTGTTTTTCTATCAGGATGGGGTCTACAGCGCATCCAACTCGGTGGTAACACCGCAGGATGAGCAGGATATCGCTCAACAGTGGCGCGCCTTCGTCAGCGAGCATCAGCTTGATGGTGTGGTGTGCATTGCCGCAGCATTGCGTCGTGGGGTGTTGAATAACGAGGAAGCCTCACGCTATCAACGTAGCGCGGTCAATATCGATGCGCCCTGGGCGCTGTCGGGCCTTGGGCAGTTGCACGATGCAATCCAGGACGCCGACCGCCTGATCTGCTTTGGAGGGCCATGAAATGTCCAGATCCTTGTTGGTAATCAGCCGCCAGGCACCGTGGTCCGGGCCCAGTGCGCGAGAAGCGCTGGATGTGGTGCTGGCCGGTGGTGCATTCGACTTGCCGATTGGGCTGCTGTTTCTCGATGACGGCGTGTTTCAACTGGCAACCGCGCAGGATGCCAAGGCCTTGCAGCAGAAGGACGTGACTGCCAACCTGCAGGCACTCTCGCTGTTTGGTATCGATGAGGTATTCGCCTGCAGCCACAGCCTGGCCGAACGTGGGCTGAGCCCCCCTGATAACGCGCAGCCACTGAGCAGCGAACAGATTTCCCAGATGATTGACCGTTACGATCAGGTGATGACCCTCTGATGTCGACCTTGCATGTGTTGTCCCACTCCCCTTTTACCGACAGCCGCCTGGGCAGTTGCCTACGCCTGTGTGGCGCGCAGGATGCAGTCCTGCTGTGCGGTGATGCAACCTATGCCCTGCAAGCCGGCAGCGCGCCTTTCCAGGCCTTGCAAGCCAAGGCCCTGGATGTCTTCGTGCTGGCTGAGGATGCCCAGGCCCGTGGCCTGTCGTTGCCGGATTGGGCCAAAAGTGTCGACTACCCGGGTTTTGTGCAGTTGTCGATCGACCATGACAAGGTCAACACTTGGCTATGAACACCCTGACCGTAGGCGCGCGCACCCTTGAACTGGACAAGGACGGTTACCTGGTTGACCTGAACGCCTGGTCTGTCGAAGTGGCCAGTGCCCTGGCAAGCGCCGAAGAACTGGAGTTGACCGACGAGCACTGGGAAATCCTTGAGCTGCTCAGGGGCTTTTACCAGGAGTTCCAGTTATCACCGGCCACCCGCCCGCTGATCAAGTACACCGCCTTGAAGCTGGGCCCGGAAAAGGGCAACAGCCTGCACCTCAACCGACTGTTCAAAGGCACTCCCGCCAAACTTGCCGCCAAGCTGGCGGGCCTGCCCAGGCCGACGAATTGCTTATGACCGACTTTGCCCCGTTGATCACCGAAACTCCCGCCGAACATCCCTTTGCGCCGTTTGTACGCATCCTCGGCAAAGGCAAGCGTGGTGCCCGCAGCCTGACGCGCGAAGAAGCGCGGGAAGCCATGGGCATGCTGCTCGACGACAAGGTCGAAGACTCTCAGCTCGGTGCATTCCTGATGCTGTTGCGCCACAAGGAAGAAAGCCCGGAAGAGCTCGCCGGCTTCACCGAAGCCCTGCGTGAGCGCCTCAACGCGCCAGCACTGAACGTAGATATCGATTGGCCTACCTACGCGGGGAAAAAGCGCCACCTGCCATGGTACCTGCTGGCCGCCAAGTGTCTGGCGCAGAACGGTGTGCGAATCTTCATGCACGGCGGCGGCGCCCACACGGCTGGGCGCCTGTACACCGAACAATTGCTGGGTGAGTTGCAGATTCCACTGTGCCGCAACTGGCAGCAGGTCGAGACAGCCTTTGCGCAAGGCAACCTGGCGTTTATGCCGCTGGGCGACTGGGCCTCGCAACTGCAACGCATGATTGACCTGCGCAACATCCTCGGCCTGCGTTCACCTATCCATTCCCTGGCACGCATCCTCAACCCGCTGGGCGCACGCTGCGGCCTGCAAAGTATCTTCCACCCCGGCTACCAGGGCGTACACCGTGATGCCAGTGGCTTGCTGGGCGACAACACGATTGTGATCAAGGGCGATGGCGGCGAGATCGAGATCAACCCCGATACCACCAGCCATTTATATGGCACCACCGGCGGCGCAAGCTGGGATGAAGAGTGGCCAGCCCTCTCGGCTCAGCGCCACGTCAAGCCGGCCAGCCTAGAACCTGAGCATTTGAAAGCCCTGTGGCGCGGCGAGGTCCAGGATAGCTACCCGCAGTTGGCACTGATCGCCACCATGGCCCTGGCCCTGCGCGGCCTTGGGCACCCACGGGAACAGGCTTTTGAACTGGCCCAGCAGTATTGGGATGCGCGGGACAAATCGATTTAATCGATCATTAACCCCGAGCCTTTGCGCTATTTCTTCGAACTCAGACGATTAGACTGCACACCAACGCTTATTAGCCAAGGAGTCAGTCATGGGTTTGCTGATTGAAGGACGCTGGCATGACCAGTGGTACGAAAGTAGCGCAGATGGCGCCTTCCAACGGGAACAGGCGCAACGCCGGCACTGGGTCACCACCGACGGCCAACCGGGCCCCAGCGGTGATGGCGGCTTCAAGGCCGAAGCCGGCCGCTACCACTTGTATGTCTCCCTCGCCTGCCCGTGGGCGCACCGCACCCTGATCCTGCGCAAACTCAAGGGCCTGGAAAGCCTGATCGACGTTTCAGTGGTCAGTTGGCTGATGCTGGAAAATGGCTGGACCTTCGACAAGGCCCACGGCTCAACTGGCGACAAGCTCGACGATTTTTCCTTCATGCACCAGCGCTATACCGCCGACACCACCGACTACACCGGGCGCGTCACTGTGCCCGTGCTGTGGGACAAGAAGCTCAGTCGCATCGTCAGTAATGAATCGGCGGAGATCATCCGCATGTTCAACAGCGCGTTCAATGAACTGACGGGCAACACCCTGGACTTTTACCCCGAACCGCTGCGCCCGAGCATCGACGCGTGGAACGAGCGGATCTATCCCGCCGTAAACAATGGCGTGTATCGCGCAGGCTTTGCCACTTCACAGCAGGCGTACGAAAGTGCTTTTGATGACGTGTTTGCCGAGCTGGATCACCTGGAGCAGCACTTGGGGGGGCACCGCTACCTGGCCGGTGAATACCTGACCGAGGCTGATGTACGCCTGTTTACGACGCTGATCCGGTTTGATGCGGTGTATTACAGCCACTTCAAATGCAACCTGCGGCGGATTGCGGATTATCCAAACCTGTCGAATTGGTTACGCGAGCTGTATCAATGGCCCGGCGTGGCCGAGACCGTGGATTTTGCCCATATCAAGGGGCATTACTATGCCAGCCACCGGACGATCAATCCGACGGGGATTGTACCGAAGGGGCCGTTGCAGGCGTTTGATAGCAAACATGACCGACAGAAGTTGAGCAGCAAGGGCGTCTGGAGCTGAAGCAAAAACGGTAGGAGCGAGCTTGCTCGCGAAGATCGTCAACGATAACGCTGGCATCCTGGATGAACGCGGCGCCCTTGAGTTTCTCGCGAGCAAGCTCGCTCCTACAATTGATGTGAGTGCCGGTTTCACACCTGGGACTGGGCACCTTCGAACCACTTCAGCTTCTCACGCAACACCACCACTTCTCCTACAATCACCAGCGTCGGCGCATGCACTTCATGCTCCGCCACCAGGCGCGGCAGGTCCGCCAGGGTGCCAGTAAACACGCGCTGGTTGGACGTGGTGCCTTGCTGAATCAACGCAGCCGGGGTGTCTGCCGAACGGCCATGGCGGATCAGTTGCTCGCAAATGATCGGCAAGCCAATCAAACCCATGTAGAACACCAGGGTCTGCGACGGTCCCACCAGGTCATTCCAGGGCAAATCCGAGGTGCCGTCTTTCAGGTGCCCGGTGATGAAGCGTACCGATTGCGCATAGTCGCGATGGGTCAGGGGAATACCGGCATACGCCGCACAGCCACTGGCTGCCGTAATCCCCGGCACCACCTGGAACGGGATGCCATTGGCCGCCAGCTCCTCGATCTCTTCGCCGCCGCGACCAAAGATAAACGGATCGCCGCCCTTGAGGCGCAGTACGCGCTTGCCCTGCTTGGCCAGTTTCACCAGTTGCTGGTTGATCTGGTCTTGCGGCACCGCATGATCGGCGCGGCGCTTGCCGACATATACCCGCTCGGCGTCGCGACGGCACAATTCGAGAATCGCCGGCGCCACCAGGCGGTCATACAGCACCACATCGGCTTGCTGCATCAAGCGTAGCGCGCGAAAGGTCAGGAGGTCCGGATCACCGGGGCCTGCGCCCACCAGATACACTTCACCCGGCGCATGGGGCGGCTTGCCATTGACCTTCTCCACCAGCAAACGCTCGGCTTCATCGCCTTGCCCTGCCAGTTGCCGATCAGCGATCGGGCCCTGGAAAACGTCTTCCCAGAAGGCCCGGCGCTGCTGCACATCGGGATACAGATTTTTGACCTGCGCGCGAAAACGTGCGGCCAGCCCGGCCAATTGACCGTAGGTGGACGGAATCCAGGTTTCCAGTTTGGCGCGAATCAGCCGTGCCAGCACCGGCGCATCACCGCCACTGGACACCGCAATCACCAAGGGCGAGCGGTCGACGATCGCCGGGAAGATCACGCTGCACAAGGCCGGCGCGTCCACCACATTGACCGGCACACAACGGCGCCGAGCATCACTGGACACTTGCGCGTTCAGCGGCTCGTCGTCGGTTGCCGCGATGATCAGGGTGCAGCCATCAAGGTCCGCCTCCTGGTAACCACGCACAATAAGCTCACCGCCACTGCCCTGTACCAGTTCACGCAACTGGTCTTCGATCAAGGGAGCAACCACCCGCAACAACGCGCCGGCATCGGCCAGTAGCCGGGATTTGCGCAAGGCAATCTCCCCGCCACCGACGACCAACACACGACTGCCGCGCAGGTTATGGAACAGCGGCAGAAATTCCATTTAGCCGATGACCTCAACGCCCGCCATGTACGGCTTGAGCACTTCAGGTACGCGGATCGAACCGTCAGCCTGCTGGTAGTTTTCCAGCACCGCGACCAGGGTGCGGCCTACAGCCAGGCCCGAGCCGTTGAGGGTGTGGACCAGTTCCGGCTTGCCGGTTTCCGGGTTACGGAAACGCGCCTGCATGCGGCGGGCCTGGAAATCACCGCAGTTGGAGCACGAGGAAATCTCGCGGTATTTGTCCTGGCTCGGCACCCACACTTCGAGGTCGTAGGTCTTTACCGCGCTGAACCCCATGTCGCCGGTGCACAGCGCCAATACGCGGTACGGCAACTCCAGCAATTGCAGGACGCGCTCGGCGTTGGCGGTCAGGCCTTCCAGGGCTTCCATGGAGGTCGACGGCTCGACAACCTGCACCATCTCGACCTTGTCGAACTGGTGTTGGCGGATCATGCCGCGGGTGTCACGGCCCGATGCCCCGGCTTCGCTGCGGAAGCACGGGCTGTGGGCGACGAACTTGATCGGCAGTTGCTTGGCGTCGAGGATCTCGCCGGCCACGATGTTGGTCAGCGATACTTCGGCGGTCGGGATCAGGTACAGATCGGCTTCGCCATCGCGGCTGATCTTGAACAGGTCCTCTTCGAACTTCGGCAACTGGCTGGTGCCCATCAGCGCCGGAGCCTGCACCAGGTACGGGGTGTAAGCCTCCTCGTAACCGTGTTCGCCGGTGTGCAGGTTGAGCATGAACTGCGCCAGGGCACGGTGCATGCGTGCGATCGGACCGCGCAGCAAGGCAAAGCGCGCGCCGGACATTTTGGCGGCGGTTTCAAAATCCAGGCCACCGGTCAGTTCGCCCAGGGCAACGTGGTCCTTGATCTCGAAATCAAAGGCTTTTGGCGTACCCCAGCGGCGGACTTCGACGTTACCGTCTTCATCGGCGCCGACCGGCACGGATTCGTGCGGCAGGTTGGGGATACCCAACAGGATCGAATCCAGCTCGGACTGAATCTTGTCCAGTTCGACCTTGCCGTCAGACAGCTCGCTGCCCATGCGCTCGACGTCCGCCATCAGCGGCGCGATGTCTTCACCACGCTGCTTGGCCTGACCGATGGATTTGGAGCGCGCATTCCGTTCAGCCTGCAATGCTTCGGTGCGGGTCTGGACGGTCTTGCGCTGTTCTTCCAGCGCTTCGATGCGCGCAACATCCAAGGCAAAGCCACGGGATGCCAGGCGGTCCGCTACGTCCTGAAGGTTGCTACGTAACAGTTTGGAATCGAGCATGTCGGTCTCTCGTTTATCAAAGTTTGGTCAAGGACAGGCCGGCCCAGGTGGCGAGCAGCCCGCCGAATACACTGATGGCCACATAGCCTAATGCCAGCGGCACTTGCCCGCTTTCCAGCAGGCGCACGGTATCCAGTGAAAAGGATGAAAAAGTGGTCAGGCCGCCAAGGAAGCCCACCATCAACCCGGCGCGCACTTCAACAGGCACCTCCGGGCGTAACAGAAACAGGCCGTACAACACGCCGATCAGCAGGCAGCCCACGATATTAACGGCCAGCGTCGCGGTATAGAAGTGTTTCGGCCAATTGGCGCTAATCCAATTGCCGGTGGCAAAGCGCAATAGGGTACCGGCCACACCGCCTACGGAGACTGCGATCACCAAGGGAATCATGGCTTTCTCCGCTGTTTCGGGCTCAAGCGGTCCAGTTGCGCGAGGTGATTGAGCTTCTCGCCGATCTTCAGCTCCAGGCCACGGGGCACCGGTTGATAGAACGGTTGCGGCTCCAGATCATCAGGAAAATAGTCTTCGCCGGCCGCATAGGCATCCGGCTCGTCGTGGGCGTAGCGGTATTCGTCGCCATAACCCAACTGTTTCATCAGTTTGGTCGGCGCGTTACGCAGGTGCAGCGGGACTTCCAATGAGCCATGCTCAGCCGCAGCACGCAGCGCCGACTTGAAGCCCATGTACACCGCATTGCTTTTCGGCGCGCAGGCCAGGTAGGTAATGGCCTGCGCCACCGCCAACTCGCCTTCCGGGCTGCCGAGGCGCTCCTGCACTTCCCAGGCCGCCAGGCACAGGCTCAGGGCGCGGGGATCGGCGTTGCCGATGTCCTCGCTGGCCATGCGCACCACACGCCGGGCCAGGTACAGCGGATCGCAGCCACCGTCGATCATGCGCGCAAACCAATACAACGCGCCGTCCGGGTTGGAACCGCGTACAGATTTGTGCAATGCCGAAATCTGATCGTAGAAGGCCTCGCCGCCCTTGTCGAAGCGCCGCCGGGTATCGCCCAGCAGGCTTTGCAGCAGGTCGACGCCAATCTCACTATTGTCTTCAGCCAGGTCAGAGGCGTTTTCCAGCAGATTGAGGAAACGTCGACCGTCACCGTCAGCCGCCGCCAGCAGGATCTTGAAACCCTCCTCCCCCAGGCTCAGATGGCGCTTGCCTAGCCCCTTGTCCTCGCCCAGCGCTCGCTGCAACAGCTTCTGCATCGCGGCTTCATCGAGGCTCTTGAGGACATACACCCGCGCCCGCGAGAGCAAGGCATTGTTGAGTTCAAACGAGGGGTTTTCAGTGGTGGCGCCAATAAAAATCAGCGTGCCGTCTTCCACATAGGGCAGGAATGCATCCTGCTGCGACTTGTTGAAGCGGTGCACTTCATCGACAAACAGGATGGTGCGCCGACCGTACTGCCCGGCCTGCTGCTTGGCGACTTCCACCGCCTGGCGGATCTCCTTGACCCCGGCCAACACGGCCGAGACTGTTTCAAAGTGTGCGTCCGAGACTTTCGCCAGCAGCCGCGCCAGGGTGGTCTTGCCCACGCCCGGCGGCCCCCAGAAAATCATCGAGTGCAGGGCACCCTGCTCCAGGGCTTCGCGCAGGGGCTTACCGCGGGCCAGCAAGTGCTCTTGCCCGACATACTCATCCAGGTTGGTCGAGCGCAAGCGCGCGGCCAGGGGCTGGGCAATCGGGTCACTGCGAAACAGGTCCATGGGCAGCGATTTACTCCTGGATCACATCGGCACCCTTGGGGATGTCGAACTTGAACGTGGAGGCTGGGACCGACTCATTGGCCTTGACCCCGGTGAACAGGATATTGGTGCGCTGGCCAACACTGTCGATCAGTTGCATATCGTTGATCACACCGTTGCGAAACGACAGGCGCAGGCTGTCGAACAGTGTGTCCTTGGACTTGGGCTTGAGGGTGAAATCGATCACGTTGCTTTGTTGCTTGGACGTGATCTCGAAACTCTCGCTGATCTGCGACACATCACCGGACAGCAACAAGGCCGGGGTCTGGCTCAGACGTGGGTCAAGGGTCTTGATGGTCGCCTGCTCCAGGTCCGGGTCCCACAGCGTGACTTTCTTGCCATCGGAGACGATGGTCTGCTCGTTGGGCGCGTCGGTTTTCCAGAAGAACAGGCCTGGGCGCTGCACAGCCATTTCACCGGCCGTTTCCTGCAACTGCGTGCCGCCGCCGTCCAGGGTCAACTGGGAGAAGCGCGCGGTCAGGGTCTTGGATTTGTCCAGCAGGTTGGTCAGGCTCGCAACGGATGCCTGGTCAGCGTGGGCCGAAAACGCAGTCAGGGCCAAGGCTGGCAACAACAGCATGCGGATAAGACGCATGGGAGTCCTCATAGAATGATGTGAAAGGCGCGCCGCGTGCTGCCACGCGGCACGAAGTCAGTCGCGCATCGGCCCTGGCGCGATCACTTCGCGCGAGCCGTTGGTGTTCATTGCCGTGACGACGCCGGCCATTTCCATGGATTCGATCATACGTGCGGCGCGGTTGTAGCCGATCTTCAGTTTACGCTGCACCGCAGAGATTGAGGCGCGGCGGCTTTCCAGGACGAACTGCACGGCTTCGTCGTACAAGGCGTCGGTTTCAGCATCGTCATCACCACTGCCGCCGCCATTTTCAAAGCCGCTGCCGGCCTCTTCGACACCATTGAGGATGTCGTCGTTGTATTCAGGTGCGCCGCGCAGTTTCCAGGCTTCCACCACCCGATGCACTTCATCATCGGAAACAAATGCACCGTGCACCCGGATCGGCAGGCTGGTGCCGGGCGGCATGTAGAGCATGTCACCATGGCCCAGCAGTTGCTCGGCACCGCCCTGGTCGATAATGGTCCGCGAGTCGATCTTGCTCGACACCTGGAACGCCATACGCGTCGGGATGTTGGCCTTGATCAAGCCGGTGATCACATCCACCGAAGGCCGCTGGGTCGCGAGGATCAAGTGGATCCCGGCCGCACGGGCCTTCTGCGCGATACGCGCGATCAGCTCTTCGACCTTCTTGCCGACGATCATCATCATGTCGGCAAATTCGTCGACCACCACGACAATGGTCGGCAGCTTGGTCAGCAGCGGCGCTTCATCGTGAATGCTTTCGCGCTTGTACAGCGGGTCGGCCAGCGGTGTGCCGGCGTCCTGGGCTTCCTTGACCTTGGCGTTGAAGCCGGACAGGTTACGCACGCCCATCTTCGCCATCAGCTTGTAGCGCCGCTCCATCTCGGCAACGCTCCAGCGCAGGGCGTTGGCCGCATCCTTCATATCGGTCACGACCGGGCACAGCAGGTGCGGAATGCCTTCGTAGATCGACAGTTCCAGCATCTTCGGGTCGATCATGATCAGCTTGGCGTCTTCCGGGCCGGACTTGAACAGGATCGACAGGATCATCGCGTTCACACCCACCGATTTACCGGAACCGGTGGTACCGGCCACCAGCAGGTGAGGCATTTTCGCCAGGTCCGTGATCACCGGCTTACCGCCAATGTCGTGGCCCAGAGCCAGGGTCACCGGCGACTTGAAGTTGTCGTATTCCGGGGTCGACAGCACTTCGGAGAAGCGCACGATCTGGCGGTCTTCGTTGGGAATCTCGATACCTACGGTGGTTTTGCCAGGGATTACTTCCACCACACGCACACTGGTCACGGCCAGGGAGCGCGCCAGGTCTTTTGCCAGGTTGGAAATACGGCTGACCTTGACGCCAGCGGCTGGCTGGATTTCGTAACGGGTAATCACTGGGCCAGGGTGGATCGAATCCACCGTGACCTCGACGCCAAACTCCTTGAGTTTGATTTCCAGCAGATGGCCAACCGCCGCCAGGGACTCCGGGGAGTAGTTGAGTTGTTTCTTCTCGGCCGGATCGAGGATCGAGATCGGCGGCAAGGTGCCTTCGACGGCGCTGTCGATAAACAGCGGCGCCTGCTTCTCTTTCTGCACCCGATGGCTTGGCTCGGGCGCCTTGATTGGCGCCGGGGCGATAACCGGCGGCACTTGTTTCTCGCGATCGGACATGTGCTTGGTCAGGGCCTGCTCGCGTTCGATCAGGCGCTCCTTGACCTTGGCCTGCTCACGGCGATCCGGCGTGCTTGGGGCCACGACATCATTGACCCGGGTATCGACTTCACGCAATTGCGCCACCATGCGCTTGCGGTCCACGCGAGCGGCCCACCAGCGGTTGGCAGCGCCCTGGAACAGTTCGAACAGGTCGAGGGTGATCTTGCCGGTCACGTCCATGACCTTGAACCAGGACAAGTCGGTGAATACCGTCAGGCCAAACAGGAACAGGGCGATGAACATCAGCGTGCTGCCCTGGATATTCAGGGTCCTGCGGGCCAGGTCGCCCAGGCTTTCACCCAGGGCTCCGCCCGCACCCGCCGGCAGGCCGGTCGGCGCGTGGAAGTGAATATGTGCCAGCGCCGCACCCGACAACACCAGGAACACCAGGCCGATCAGGCGCCAGGAGAACAGCCAGCCACTCCACTGCCACGGCTCATGGCGCTGGCGGAAGATCTGCCAGGTCTTGATCGCCAGCAACAGCGGGAAGATATAGGCGAAATAGCCGAGGATCATGAACAGGATATCGGCGCTGTAGGAGCCCACAGGCCCACCGAAGTTCTGCACATCGTCGATCTTGCTGTTATGGCTCCAGCCCGGATCGTCCTTGCCATAGGTCAGCAAGGCCATCATCAGGAACAGGCATAAAGCACCGATGGCAATCAGCGCGCCTTCCTTGAGCCGATAATGCAGGTGCTGGCGCCAGGCCGGTACCACTGCTGTTTTGGGTGCTGCGGCGGATTTCTTCAAAACGGGTCTTTTCCTGCGCCTTAAGCGCGTCCAACAGTTGAATGACTATAAAATACTGGCCAATCCGGACAGTTGAAAAATGAACGAGTGTTGTCGAATCTTCTTTTAACACTCTGTAACGGATTCATGAAGTGGCCATAACCGCTGAAAACCGGCATCCAGCCCGCTTATTGTACGGGTTTGCGTGCCTGTTGCCACGCTTGCGAGCCTGCTTGCACAACCTGTTCGCAGATCCTTCAATTTGAGCATGCATTGTCTTTGCTGACAAAGGCTTATGAGCTGTATTTATCAGACTGGACAAGCTTTACCAAGGTTCACCACCCATCACCCGCCCGACGGACTCGCTTACGACCACGTTGACAGGGCCAAGTTGCAGAAACACCCACTTACCCATCGGCCCACCGATTGCGTGATCGGGGTAGCCGGGAAGCGCTTCGTCGACAATAATCAATCACAGCCTATCGCGGCGGGCCTGGCCTGCCACCGCCCTCCCCTTCTTGTAAGCCTGAATCCCATGCTGACCTGGTTGCAACGTAACACCCTGACATTTCCACCCCTGACCAAAGCCATGCGTGAGCCCAACGGCCTGCTCGCCGCCGGCGGCGATCTGTCTGCCGACCGGCTGATCCAGGCTTATCGCCACGGCTGCTTCCCCTGGTTCTCGGAAGGTCAGCCGATCCTGTGGTGGTCGCCCGACCCACGTACGGTACTGTTCCCCGCAGAGCTGCACGTATCCCGCAGCCTCGCCAAGCTGCTGCGCCAGCAACGCTACGAGGTGACCTTCGACCAGGACTTCGCCGCGGTCATCCAGGCCTGTGCCGCGCCTCGCAGCTATGCAGACGGCACCTGGATCACTGACGCCATGCAGAACGCTTACTTGCAACTGCACCAGCGCGGCTATGCCCACTCCGTCGAGGTGTGGGACCAAGGTGAACTGGTCGGCGGCCTGTATGGCCTGGCCATGGGCCAGTTGTTTTTTGGTGAATCCATGTTCAGTCGTGCAGATAACGCCTCGAAATTCGGCTTTGCCACGCTGGTCAGGCAATTACAGGCCTGGGGCTTTGTGCTGATCGACTGCCAGATGCCCACCGATCACCTGCACAGCCTCGGTGCCCGCGCCATCGCGCGCAGCGACTTTGCCGGTTACCTGCGCGACCACCTGGACCAGCCCAGCAGTGCAGCATGGCTTTCTTGAGCGACTTCCTCGCACCTGGCTTACACTTATTTCAAAGCTTATCCGAGGGTTGATCATGACCGAGTTGGCGCGCTTGAAGTTTTATGCCACTCAACCCCACTCTTGCAGCTACCTGCCCGACGAACAGGCCACTACGCTGTTCCTCGACCCCAGCCAGCCGATGGACGTGCATGTGTATGCCGATCTGTCAGAGATGGGCTTTCGGCGCAGTGGCGACCACCTGTACCGGCCGCACTGCCAGAACTGCAACGCCTGTGTGCCGGCGCGCATACCGGTGGAACAGTTTCTTGCAGACCGCAATCAGAAACGCATCCTCAAGCGCAATGCCGACCTGATCGTGACCCCCGCCAAGCCAGGCTTCAGTGAAGAATACTTCGATCTTTACCAGCGCTACATTGAACAACGCCACGCCGACGGCGACATGTTCCCACCCAGTCGCGACCAATTTTCCACGTTCCTGGTGCGGGATCTGCCGTTCTCGCGCTTTTACGAGTTCCGGCTTGAAGGAAGGCTGCTGGCTGTCGCGGTCACCGACCTGCTGCCCAACGGTCTATCAGCGGTCTACACCTTCTACGAGCCCGCCGAAGAACGTCGCAGCCTCGGGCGCTTTGCCATTCTCTGGCAGATCAGTGAAGCATCCAGGCAAAAACTGGAAGCGGTGTACCTCGGGTACTGGATCAAAAACTGCAAAAAGATGAGCTACAAGACCCAATATCGGCCCATTGAACTGCTGATTAATCAAAGATGGGTCACGCTTAACTAGAACCCCTTGGCTTGAACACCCTTTTTCGGGCACAATGCACGCCGCTTTTGCCTGGCGCAGTTGCACCGGGCCATTCACTGGATACCGAGGGCTTTACTGCATGTCGAAAGAAGACAGCTTCGAAATGGAAGGCACTGTCGTCGACACCCTGCCCAACACCATGTTTCGCGTGGAGTTGGAAAATGGGCACGTCGTAACCGCGCATATCTCCGGCAAGATGCGCAAGAACTACATTCGTATTCTTACCGGTGACAAAGTGCGCGTCGAGCTGACGCCCTATGACTTGAGCAAAGGGCGCATCACTTACCGCGCTCGCTAAACAAGTCAATACAAAACGCCCGGTTATGCCGGGCGTTTTTGTGTGCGTGATATTTATACAGGCCGCAAAACAACTGTAGGAGCGAGCTTGCTCGCGAAGAACCCAAGGACAACGCACCGAATCAGAAAGCATGCGTTATCGTTGACGATCTTCGCGAGCAAGCTCGCTCCTACAGGTTTACAGCAATCAGGCCATTTCGGCCGTGGTCTCGAACTCGAAGGTCAACTCGCCATCCTTCAAGTCGATATGCACCACGCCACCATGGTCGGAGAGCTCGCCAAACAGGATCTCTTCGGCCAACGGCCGCTTGATCTTGTCCTGGATCAGGCGCGCCATTGGGCGGGCGCCCATTGCCGCGTCGTAGCCACCCTCGGCGATCCAGCTGCGTGCCGCTTCCGTCACTTCCAACTGCACGCGCTTGTCTTCCAACTGCGCCTGAAGCTCGGTAAGGAACTTGTCCACCACGCTCTTGATCACCTCATGGCTGAGGCGACCAAACTGGATAATGGTGTCCAGGCGGTTACGGAATTCCGGCGTGAAGCTCTTCTTGATCACTTCCATGGCGTCGGAAGAGTGATCCTGATGAGTAAAGCCAATGGAAGCCCGCGCGGCCGTCTCGGCACCGGCGTTGGTGGTCATGATCACGATGACGTTGCGGAAATCCGCCTTGCGCCCGTTGTTGTCGGTCAGGGTCCCGTGATCCATGACCTGCAGCAGCAGGTTGAAGACTTCCGGGTGAGCCTTTTCGATTTCGTCGAGCAGCAACACACAATGCGGTTGCTTGGTGATCGCCTCAGTCAACAGGCCGCCCTGGTCGAAGCCGACATAGCCCGGAGGCGCACCGATCAGGCGCGACACAGTGTGCCGCTCCATGTATTCGGACATGTCGAACCGCACCAGCTCGATACCCATGGCCTTGGCCAACTGCCGCGCAGCCTCGGTCTTGCCGACGCCGGTAGGCCCGGCAAACAGGAACGAACCCACAGGCTTGTCCGGCGACTTGAGGCCGGCCCGGGACAGCTTGATCGCTGTCGACAGCGAGTCGATCGCCGCATCCTGGCCAAATACCGTCAGCTTGAGGTCGCGCTCCAGGTTACGCAGCAGCTCCTTATCGGAACTGGTGACGTGTTTTGGCGGAATTCGCGCGATTTTCGCCACGATGTCCTCGACCTGCGGCACTTCAATACGCTTCACACGCTTCTCTACCGGCTGCAGGCGCTGATAAGCCCCTGCTTCGTCGATCACATCAATGGCTTTGTCCGGCATGTGCCGGTCATTGATGTAGCGCGACGCCAGCTCAGCGGCCGCACGCAGCGCCTCATCACTGTATTCGATGCCGTGGTGCGCTTCGAAACGCCCTTTCAGCCCACGCAGGATGCCGATGGTGTCTTCGACCGAAGGCTCGGACACATCGACCTTCTGGAAGCGACGCGCCAGGGCACGGTCTTTTTCGAAGATCCCGCGAAACTCCTGGAACGTGGTCGAGCCGATGCAGCGGATATCGCCCGAAGACAACAGTGGCTTGAGCAGGTTGGAAGCATCCATCACCCCACCGGAAGCTGCACCGGCACCGATGATGGTATGGATTTCATCAATGAACAGGATCGCCTGCGGGCGCTTTTTCAGCTCGCCAAGCAACGCCTTGAAACGCTTTTCAAAGTCGCCACGGTACTTGGTCCCGGCGAGCAGCGCCCCCAGGTCAAGGGAGTAGACGACGCTATTGGCCAACAGGTCCGGTACCTGGTTATCAACAATACGCTTGGCCAGGCCTTCGGCAATCGCGGTTTTACCCACGCCTGCCTCACCCACCAACAGTGGATTGTTCTTGCGCCGACGGGCCAGGATCTGCGCCACCCGCTCAACTTCCATCTCGCGCCCAACCAGCGGATCGATGCGCCCCTGGCGCGCCAGTTCATTGAGGTTGCTGGCATAGGCATCCAGCGGGTTGCTTGAAGAAGAAGACTCACCGCCCTCGTCGTCCTGCATATCCTGCTCACCTTCGGAGTGATCGCCGTGCCCAGGCACTTTGGAGATGCCGTGGGCGATGTAGTTGACGACATCAATACGGGCAACGCTCTGCTGCTTGAGCAAGAACACTGCCTGGCTTTCCTGTTCGCTGAAAATTGCCACAAGCACATTGGCGCCCGTGACTTCACGCTTGCCGGAGCTCTGCACGTGGAAGACAGCACGCTGCAATACCCGCTGGAAGCCCAGGGTTGGCTGGGTCTCACGGTCCTCGTCATGCACGGGGATCAGTGGCGTGGTGGAGTCGATAAACTCCTGCAGATCATGCTTGAGCTTGTCGAGGTTGGCGCCGCACGCACGCAGAACGGTGGCGGCAGCTTCGTTATCCAAAAGTGCCAGCAGCAGGTGTTCGACGGTCATGAATTCATGACGCTTCGAACGAGCCTCCTTGAAGGCAAGATTAAGGGTGACTTCGAGCTCGCGGTTTAACATAGCTTCACCTCATACCCAAGTGGTCGGAGTTAACCGTCCTTCTCGATTTCACAGAGTAGCGGATGCTGGCTTTCCCTGGCGTACTGGTTGACCTGCATGGCCTTGGTCTCGGCGATGTCGCGGGTAAACACTCCACATACTGCCCGTCCTTCTGTGTGAACGGCCAGCATTACCTTGGTCGCCAACTCGCGGTTCAGATTAAAAAACACCTCGAGTACTTCGACGACGAAATCCATCGGCGTGTAGTCATCATTGAACAAAACCACCTTGTACATCGGCGGCGCCTGTAAAGCAGGCTTGGCCTCTTGAACAGCGATGCCTGCAGAACCGTCATCGTCTTCTAGATGATCCGGGCGATCCTGATTGAATGTTAGTCGAATCTGGCTGAATGCATGCATGGAAAGAAAGGTTCGTCAGTTGTGCATTTACAGTGGTGGGGGCGACCTGTCAGAAATTCAACTCCGACCGACTGGTCAACTTGACTATCGGCAAAACGGTGATACAACCAATAGAACCCACAGTGGGTAAAAAAGGTCCGCGCAGTCAACCTTATTTATTCGGGTTAGGACGGATAAACTGGATGATACTCCAGTGATGGAGTCTGGTGCAGAGGGATATGGGTATGTCTGGCGTCAAGATCAACGGCAAGGTCAAATGGTTCAACAATGCCAAGGGATACGGCTTCATTAATGAAGACGGCAAGGATGAAGACCTTTTTGCGCATTTCTCGGCGATTGCCATGGAGGGGTATAAAACGCTGAAAGCGGGCCAGCAGGTGTCCTTTGAGATCATCCAGGGACCCAAGGGCCTGCATGCTGTCGAAATCTGCGCAGCCGGTGCGGCTGCACCTGGAAACCCCCACGAAGACAAGCACGACAAGGCAGATAAATCCGCTCCCTCCAAAAAGAAGCAAACGGCCTGATCAGCCACTGAGTAGATACCCTGCATAAAAAACGGCCATCCCGAGCAGTCAGGATGGCCGTTTTCTTATGGCTTTCGGCTTACATGTGCGAAATCAACGCATCCCCAAAGCCCGACGACGACACCAGCTTGGCGCCGTCCATCAAGCGCTCGAAGTCATAGGTTACGGTCTTGGCCGAAATCGCCCCGTTGGTGCCCTTGATGATCAAGTCGGCGGCTTCGGTCCAGCCCATGTGACGCAACATCATTTCGGCCGACAGAATCAACGAACCGGGGTTGACCTGGTCTTTGCCGGCGTACTTGGGCGCAGTACCGTGGGTGGCTTCGAACATCGCCACGGTATCCGACAGGTTGGCGCCCGGCGCAATACCGATACCCCCCACTTCTGCCGCCAGGGCGTCGGAGAGATAGTCGCCGTTGAGGTTCAGGGTGGCGATCACATCGTATTCGGCCGGACGCAGCAGGATCTGCTGGAGCATGGCGTCGGCAATGGCGTCCTTGACCACAACGTTCTTGCCGGTGCGCGGGTTCTTGAACTGCATCCACGGCCCACCATCAAGCAGGGTCGCGCCGAACTCTTCGGCCGCCACTTCATAGGCCCATTCCTTGAAGGCACCTTCGGTGAACTTCATGATGTTGCCCTTGTGGACGATGGTCAGCGACTCGCGGTCGTTATCCACTACATATTGCAGGGCCTTGCGCGCCAGGCGCTTGGTGCCCTCCTTGGAAACCGGCTTGACGCCAATCCCGCAATCCTGGTCGAAACGAATCTTGGTGACGCCCATTTCTTCTTTCAGGAACTTGATGACCTTGATCGCTTCCGGCGAGCCGGCTTTCCACTCGATACCGGCGTAAATATCCTCGGAGTTTTCACGGAAGATGGTCATGTCCACATCGCCTGGTTTCTTGACCGGGCTTGGTACACCTTCGAACCAGCGCACCGGGCGCAGGCAGACATACAGGTCCAGTTGCTGGCGCAGCGCCACGTTCAGCGAGCGGATGCCGCCACCGACCGGCGTGGTCAGCGGGCCCTTGATGGAAACCACGTAGTCCTTGACCGCGTCCAGGGTTTCCTGGGGCAGCCAGGTGTCCTGGTCGTAAACTTGAGTCGCCTTCTCGCCGGCATACACCTCCATCCAGGAGATTTTGCGCTTGCCGCCGTAAGCCTTGTTAACAGCTGCATCGACCACCTTGATCATCACCGGGCTGATGTCGACGCCAATACCGTCACCTTCGATGAAGGGAATGATCGGGTTATCAGGAACATTGAGAGAATGGTCTGCGTTGACGGTGATTTTGTCGCCGACTGCCGGAACCTGAATCTTCTTGTATCCCATGCTGAACTCCGTTTGTGGATTGAACATCTGGCTGTGTCCGAGCCTACTCCAGTTGAATGTGGACTGGAACCTTGCCCCCGGCACATTTGCGGCGAAAACCGTAGATTTAGTCGCCTACAACCTTGAAACAAAAGGGAAAAACGCCAAACTTGAGCACTACGTGCGACTTTAGGCGCAATCAGGCCCCTGCGACCTTTAGACCAATGGACGACCCACCTTTTGTATGAAGGCTCGGCGTAAGCATAGCGACCTATGTATAATGCCGCCGCTGACCAAAGAGTCACGACGGCCGACCGCTCTATATCGAGCACCTGCGCCTGAAAAAGCCGGGCTGCCACCGTAGCCCACCCGCTTGACGCTCGACTGATGCAACCCAACATCACCGCGAAGAAACATCGACATTCGGCTCATGGATGACTTTGAACGAACGCGCTTTACCCGGCGCATCTCGAGTTTCCGCGCACGCTTTTAGCAAAGAAGAGAGTTAATCCGAATATGCCCACCCGCTCGAAGATCATCTATACCTTCACCGACGAAGCCCCGGCCCTCGCCACCTATTCACTGCTGCCTATCGTAGAGGCCTTCACCGCTTCCGCTGATATTGAAGTGGAAACCCGCGATATCTCCCTCGCAGGGCGCATCCTCGCAAGCTTCCCCGAGCAACTGGGCAACAAGGCTGTTGCGGACCACCTCGCCGAACTGGGCGCCCTGGCCGTAACCCCCGAAGCCAACATCATCAAGCTGCCTAACATCAGCGCCTCGACCCCGCAGCTGCAAGCCGCGATCAAGGAACTGCAAGCCCAGGGCTACGCCCTGCCGGACTACCCGGAAACCGTAACCACCGACGCGGAAAAAGAAACCCGCGCACGTTACGACAAGGTCAAGGGCAGCGCCGTGAACCCGGTCCTGCGCGAAGGCAACTCCGACCGCCGCGCGCCACTGTCGGTCAAGAACTACGCACGCAAGCACCCGCACAAAATGGGCGCCTGGGCTGCCGACTCCAAGTCCCACATTGCGCACATGAGCAATGGCGACTTCTACGGCAGTGAAAAAGCCGTACAGATCGAAGCCGCTGACGCGGTCAAAATCGAACTGGTCGGCAAGGATGGCACCACCACCGTCCTGAAAGAAAAGACCACCGCACAGGCCGGTGAGATCCTCGACAGCGCCGTGCTGAGCAAGAACGCCCTGCGCGCGTTCATTGCCGCCGAAATCGAAGACGCCAAGAAACAGGGCGTACTGCTGTCGGTTCACCTCAAAGCCACCATGATGAAGGTCTCCGACCCGATCATGTTCGGCCAGATCGTTGCCGAGTTCTATAAAGACGCCCTGGCCAAGCACGCCACCGTGCTCGAACAGATCGGCTTCAACCTGAACAACGGCATCGGCGACCTGTACGCTCGCATCAAGGCCCTGCCGGCCGACCAGCAAGCGCAGATCGAAGCGGACATCCAGGCGGTCTACGCCGCTCGCCCATCGCTTGCGATGGTCAACTCCGACAAAGGCATCACCAACCTGCACGTGCCGAGCGACGTGATCGTCGACGCCTCGATGCCAGCCATGATCCGTGACTCCGGCAAGATGTGGGGCACCGACGGCCAACTGCACGACACCAAGGCCGTGATCCCGGATCGCTGCTACGCCACCATCTACCAGGCGGTCATCGAAGACTGCAAGGCCAATGGTGCCTTCGACCCAACCACCATGGGCAGCGTGCCAAACGTTGGCCTGATGGCGAAGAAAGCCGAAGAGTACGGCTCCCACGACAAGACCTTCCAGATCAAGGCTGACGGCGTAGTCCGCGTCACCGATAGCAAGGGCAACCTGCTGATGGAACAGTCGGTTGAAGCCGGCGACATCTTCCGCATGTGCCAGACCAAAGACGCGCCGATCCAGGACTGGGTCAAACTGGCCGTCAACCGCGCCCGCGCCAGCGGCACACCGGCCATCTTCTGGCTGGACCCGCTGCGCGCCCACGATGGCGTCGTGGTCGAGAAAGTTCAGGCCTACCTGAAAGACCACAACACCGAAGGCCTGGACATCCGCATCATGTCGCCGGTCGACGCGATGAAGTTCACCCTGGAACGCACCCGCAAGGGCCTGGACACCATCTCGGTGACCGGCAACGTACTGCGCGACTACCTGACTGACCTGTTCCCGATCATGGAACTGGGCACCAGCGCCAAGATGCTGTCGATCGTACCGCTGATGAACGGTGGCGGCCTGTTCGAAACCGGCGCTGGCGGCTCGGCTCCAAAACACGTGCAGCAGTTGCTGGAAGAAAACTTCCTGCGCTGGGATTCCCTGGGCGAGTTCCTGGCCCTGGCCGCGTCCCTTGAGCATTTGGGTGTGAACTACAACAACCCGAAAGCCCTGGTACTGTCCAAGACCCTGGACCAGGCCACCGGCCAGTTCCTCGACAACAACAAGTCGCCATCGCGCAAAGTCGGCAACATCGACAACCGCGGCAGCCACTTCTACCTGGCGCTGTACTGGGCACAAGCCCTGGCCGCCCAGACTGAAGATACCGCGCTGCAGGCGCAGTTCGGCGAACTGGCAAAAACCCTCGCCGAGAACGAGGCAACCATCGTTGCCGAACTCAACGCCGTACAGGGCAAGCCAGTGGACATCGGCGGCTACTACGCGCCGAATCCTGAGCTGACTAGCAAGGCTATGCGTCCGAGCAGCACGCTTAACGCGGCGATTGCCAAGTTGAAGTAAGTTCGCAAAGGAACATCACAAACCCCGGCCAAGTGCCGGGGTTTGTGTTTTCCCGTGCTCACAACAGAAGAACTATCGCGAAAAACTCTAATGAACTGTAAGTTCTAACAGGTTACTTCCAGCCCTCCGAAGAGCATTCTGCTGCCGTACTCAACGACTTGAGGGCAGGAGACAATCAAATGCTGCGCATTCATTATCTATTGCCACTGAGCGCTCTCTTACTTGCGATACTGTCCGCAGCCAACGCCGGCCAGAACGTACAAATTGAGTATTTCCTCAACGTAAGCTTTACCTGTCATAACGGCCACACCAAACCGGGATACAGCGTGTTTATTAGCGGATCACGCCCAGAGCTGGGAAATTGGGATCCATCCAAAGCCGTATTACTCAAAAACCCAGGCCACCCAACCTGGTCTGGCAGGGTACAGTTCAAAAACGTTAAACCCGGTGACACGCTGGAATGGAAATGCATCATCCGCAATGAAAAAGACCCACTGGAAAAACCACAATGGCAGCCAGACCCTGACAATCAGGTAACATTTGCCTTCTCTCCAGAGCCGCAGGCAGTCGGCACATTCTGACCAGCACGCATTTCCAGCGACTTAAACAACCCCGTATTCCGTGCGCCGCGACTTATCATCCTCTACTTGAGCTCGACAGCCAGGACATCGGAACATGCACGCCACCTTGACCCATGCCAGCAAAACCTCCTGCCTCTCACGCTCCCCAGCCATACCAACATAAACACGCGCAAAGACACGCCAGAGCATAATAAAGGCAACAGGCAGCCGCGATGCCAGGCGCACCTCGTAGCTTTTGCGGGCAACCGGATTCATGACACTCTTCAATAACGACTGTTCTGAAGAGGTAACCTGCGCCCCGGTCTGGCTCCGGTAAAATCACATAATGTCAGGCGCATCATGCAGATTGCTTATGCCGCCTCACTGAAGAAACCCAATCAAAATGTGGGAGCGGGCTTGCTCGCGAAAGCGGTAGCTCAGCCAATATATTCGGTGGTTCAAACACCGCCTTCGCGAGCAAGCCCGCTCCCACACTGACCGCGTCACACCCTGAATCAAGGCGTTCAAATGACCTGGCAACCCCACATCACCGTCGCCACCATCGTCGAAGACAACGGCCGCTTCCTGATGGTCGAAGAACTCAAGGACGGCCGCGCCGTGCTCAACCAGCCCGCCGGCCATCTCGACCCGCACGAAACCCTGACCGAAGCCGCCGTACGTGAAACCCTCGAAGAAACCGGCTGGGACGTCGAAGCCACCGGCATTGTCGGCATTTACCTGTACACGGCCCCAAGTAATGGGGTGACCTACCAGCGCGTGTGCTTTATCGCCAAGGCCCTGAAACACCACCCGGACTATCAACTGGACGAAGGCATCGTGCGCGCCCGCTGGCTGACCCGTGACGAACTGATGGCCGTGCGCGACGACTGGCGCAGCGAGCTGATCATCCGCTGTATCGATGATTATCTGGCCGGTCACTGCCACAGTCTCGAATTGATCCGCCCTTCTCTTTAGCCTTGCGGGCTCGGGCCTGCTAGAATCGCGTCCTTTTTCAAGACACCCGTTGAAATCCTATGCGTGATCCAGCCCCTTCTGACACACAAAAGAAGCGCGTCATCGTCGGCATGTCCGGCGGCGTGGATTCTTCCGTTTCCGCCGTTCTGCTCATGGAGCAGGGTTATGAGGTGGAAGGCCTGTTCATGAAGAACTGGGAAGAAGACGATGGAACGGAATACTGCACCGCCATGGACGACCTGGCCGATGCCCAGGCCGTCTGCGACAAGATCGGTATCAAGCTGCACACCGCCAACTTCGCCGCCGAGTACTGGGACAATGTGTTCGAGCACTTCCTGGCCGAATACAAGGCCGGTCGCACGCCGAACCCGGACATCCTGTGCAACCGCGAAATCAAGTTCAAGGCGTTCCTCGACTACGCCATGATCCTCGGCGCCGACCTGATTGCCACTGGCCACTACGTGCGCCGTCGCGATATCGATGGGCGCACCGAACTGCTCAAGGGCCTGGACCCGAACAAGGACCAGAGCTACTTCCTGCACGCCGTGGGCGGTGAACAGATCGCCAAGACCCTGTTCCCGGTGGGCGAGCTGGAAAAACCCGAAGTGCGCAAGATCGCCGAGAAACACGGCCTGGCTACCGCGAAGAAGAAAGACTCCACGGGGATCTGCTTTATCGGCGAACGCCGCTTCAGCGACTTCCTCAAGCAGTACCTGCCGGCGCAACCGGGCGAGATCAAGACCACTGAAGGTGAAGTCATCGGCCGTCACCACGGCCTGATGTACCACACCATCGGCCAGCGCCAGGGCCTGGGCATCGGCGGCTTGAAAGACGCCGGTGAAGAGCCGTGGTACGTGCTGGTCAAGGACCTGGAAAACAATGTGCTGATCGTCGGCCAGGGCAATGAGCACCCGCTGCTGTTCTCCGGCGCACTGCTGGCCTCGGAGATCTATTGGGTCAACCCGATCGACCTGAGCACTCCACGCCGCCTGACCGCCAAGGTGCGCTATCGCCAGAGCGACCAGCCCTGCACCCTGGAAAAAACCGCCAGCGGCTACCGTGCGACGTTCGATGATCCGCAGCGCGCGGTCACGCCTGGCCAATCGGTCGTGTTCTACGACGGTGAGATTTGCCTGGGGGGCGGCGTGATTGAAGTCGCCGAACCCTGGAGCAACCCGGCATGAGCCCGACCCAGGAGCAATTGACAGCACTGGGTGGGGTCTTCCTCGCCGCCGTGCTGGTGGACAAGATCGCCAAGACCGGCCAGGTGACCGAGGCGGGCCTGACCTGCATGCTCGGCAGCTTGCTGGTGGTCGACCCCAAGGACACTCTGGATGTGTACGGCGGCGACGACCTGAGCCTGCGTGAGGGTTATCGCGCCCTGATCGGCGCCCTCGAACGCGACCCGAGCACCTTGCAGCGCGAGCCGTTGCGTTACGCCCTGTCGATGCTCGGCCTTGAGCGGCAGTTGGCCAAGCGCGACGATCTGCTGGAAACCATCGGCAAACGCCTGCCGCAGATCCAGTCACAAGTGCAACACTTCGGCCCGGCCCACGAGAACGTGATCGCCGCCTGTGGTGCGCTGTACCAGGACACCTTGAGCACCTTGCGCCAGCGAATCCAGGTTCATGGCGACATGCGCAACCTGCAACAACCGAACAACGCCTCGAAAATCCGCGCCCTGCTCCTAGCCGGTATTCGTTCGGCGCGGTTGTGGCGCCAGTTGGGCGGTCATCGTTGGCAGTTGGTCATCAGCCGTCGCAAATTGCTTAAAGAGCTTTACCCGTTGATGCGCAACGAATAAGTCGCAGCAACAGGCTATTTTCAAGCCGTTACGCGTAATACGCCGGTCAGTTGGCGACGGACCGGCGGATTTTTTCATGTATGATACGCGCCCCATTTCGTTGCCCGACTGTCCGAGAACACCCCATGCAGCTCTCTTCGCTCACTGCGGTTTCCCCTGTTGACGGCCGCTACGCCGGCAAAACCCAGGCCCTGCGCCCTATTTTCAGCGAATACGGCCTGATCCGTGCTCGTGTACTGGTTGAAGTGCGCTGGCTCCAGCGCCTGGCCGCTCACCCTGCCATCAGCGAAGTGCCGGCGTTCTCCGCCGAGGCCAACGCTGTACTGAACACCCTGGCGGAAAACTTCTCCCTGGAGCACGCCGAGCGTGTGAAAGAGATCGAGCGCACCACCAACCACGACGTCAAAGCCATCGAGTACCTGCTCAAGGAGCAAGCGGCCAAATTGCCGGAACTGGCCCAGGTCAGCGAATTCATCCACTTTGCCTGCACCAGCGAGGACATCAACAACCTGTCCCACGCCCTGATGCTGCGCGAAGGCCGTGATGACGTGATGCTGCCACTGATGCGCCAGACCGCCAACGCCATCCGCGAACTGGCCATCCGCTTCGCCGACGTGCCGATGCTGTCGCGCACCCACGGCCAACCGGCCTCGCCGACCACCCTGGGTAAAGAACTGGCCAACGTGGTGTACCGCCTGGAGCGCCAGATCGCTCAAGTGGCCGCCGTGCCGTTGCTGGGCAAGATCAACGGCGCCGTAGGCAACTACAACGCCCACCTGTCGGCCTACCCTGAGATCGACTGGGAAGCCAACGCCCGCGCCTTCATCGAAGACGAGTTGGGCCTGGGCTTCAACCCGTACACCACGCAGATCGAACCGCACGACTACATCGCCGAGCTGTTCGACGCCATTGCACGCTTCAACACCATCCTGATCGACTTCGACCGTGATATCTGGGGCTACATCTCCCTGGGTTACTTCAAGCAGCGCACCATCGCTGGCGAAATCGGTTCGTCGACCATGCCGCACAAGGTCAACCCGATCGACTTCGAAAACTCCGAAGGCAACCTGGGGATCGCCAACGCCCTGTTCCAGCACCTGGCCAGCAAGTTGCCAATCTCCCGCTGGCAGCGCGACCTGACTGACTCCACCGTATTGCGCAACCTCGGCGTGGGCTTTGCCCATAGCGTGATCGCGTACGAAGCCAGCCTCAAAGGCATCAGCAAGCTGGAACTCAACGCGCAGAAAATCGCCGCTGACCTGGACGCTTGCTGGGAAGTCCTGGCCGAGCCGATCCAGACCGTAATGCGCCGCTACAACATCGAAAACCCGTACGAAAAGTTGAAAGAGCTGACACGCGGCAAGGGCATCAGCCCCGAGGCGTTGCAGTCCTTCATCGACGGCCTGGACATGCCCGCCGCGGCCAAGGCCGAGCTGAAACTGCTGACCCCGGCCAACTACATCGGCAACGCTGTAGAGCAAGCCAAACGCATCTGATTGCGGCTTGAACCCTTAAGACGCCCGGCAGCGCCGGGCGTTTTTATTCCTGTCTTAAAAGTGCTTTTTTTCAATAGGTTACACATGAATCCTGATATTCCTCTTCAACTTCTGGGCGGCATCACGGCACGGGAATTCCTGCGCGACTACTGGCAGAAAAAACCGCTGCTGATCCGCCAGGCCATCCCTGATTTCGAAAGCCCGATCGACGCCGACGAACTGGCAGGCCTGGCCCTGGAAGAAGAAGTCGAATCGCGACTGGTGATCGAACACGGCGAACGCCCGTGGGAACTGCGCCGCGGCCCGTTTGCCGAAGACGCCTTCAGCAGCCTGCCCGAGCGCGAGTGGACCCTGTTGGTGCAGGCGGTCGACCAGTTCGTGCCGGAAGTGGCCGAGCTGCTGGAGCAGTTCCGCTTCCTGCCAAGCTGGCGCATCGACGACGTGATGATCAGCTTTGCTGCCCCCGGTGGCAGCGTCGGTCCACACTTCGATAACTACGACGTATTCCTGCTGCAAGCCCAGGGCAAGCGTAACTGGAAGATCGGCCAGATGTGCAGCTCGGAAAGCCCGCTGCTGCAGCACGCCGACCTGCGCATCCTCGCCGAATTCGAAGAGACTGCCGAATGGGTGCTGGAACCGGGCGACATGCTTTACCTGCCGCCGCGCCTGGCGCACTTCGGCATCGCTGAAGATGACTGCATGACCTACTCGGTAGGTTTCCGCGCACCGAGCGCCGCCGAAGTGCTGACCCACTTCACCGACTTCCTCAGCCAGTACCTGACGGATGAAGAACGCTACACCGACGCCGACGCCCAGCCCGTCAGCGACCCGCACCAGATCCAGAGCGACGCCCTGGACCGCCTCAAGAGCCTGCTGGCCGAGCACATGAGCGATGAGCGCATGTTGCTGACCTGGTTCGGCCAGTTCATGACCGAGCCGCGCTACCCGGAACTGGTCGCAGGCCCCGAAGAGCTGGCGCAGGACGAAGTGATCAGCAGCCTGGAAGACGGCGCAGTACTGATCCGCAACCCAAGCGCGCGCCTGGCCTGGTCGGAAGTGGACGACGACGTACTGCTGTTCGCCAGCGGCCAGAGCCGTTACCTGCCGGGCAAACTGCGCGAACTGCTGAAGATGATCTGCGCCGCCGACGCCCTGCACGTGGACAACCTGGGTCCGTGGCTGGCCGATGAAGATGGCCGCGACCTGCTATGCGAACTGGTCAAGCAAGGAAGCCTGGGGTTTGCCGATGAATAAAATTCGCGTACGTGTCGCAGACTGGCAAAAGGATATCGCCGAGATTCGGCGCATTCGTGAAGCGGTATTTATCGCTGAGCAATCGGTTCCACCTGAGCTGGAGTGGGACGCAGACGACGCTGGAGCCATGCATTTCCTCGCGCTGGAAGGCGACTTTCCGATTGGCACCGCTCGCCTGCTGCCCAGTGGCGAGATCGGCCGTGTGTCGGTCCTTAAGGACTGGCGCGGGCTGAAGGTCGGCGACAAGCTGATGGAAGCGGTGATGGGTGCGGCTGAGAAACGCGGCCAGACCCGGCAGTTCCTCAGCGCACAGGTGTATGCCGCGCCGTTTTATGAGCGGCTGGGGTTCAAGATCGTCAGCGGGGAGTTCCTGGAAGTCGGGATTCCCCATGTTGATATGGAGCGCGAGGGCTGACTTTAGAGCGAGTCGCGCCCTTCGCGAGCAAGCCCGTTCCCACATTTGATCAGGTTCGACCTCTGGAATGCGGTCAAGTGTGAGAGCAGGCTTGCTCGCGAAGGCGTCATCAGCAACACCCAAAAAGGCCCTGCCATCCACCGATGCCAGGGCCTTTTGCCGTCTACGATTCAACTTGCGCCCCACCAGGCCGATAAACTGGCACTATCAAGCCCAAATGACTGCAGAGATAACGGACATGTCCCTACGCACCCTAGTCGCCAGCCTGCTCATGGCCGTCAGTTTTTCAGCAATTGCAGCTACCGAAGTCCTACCCCTGAACAACCGCACCAGCGCCGACCTGTTGCCCGTTGCGCAGAATTTCATTGGCAAGGACGGCACGGTCAGCGCCTACGGCAATCAGTTGATCGTCAATGCCGAGCCGGACAAAATCCAGGGCTTGCGCGCCCTGCTCGCACAACTGGACACACCCTCCAAACGCTTGCTGATCACCGTCGACACCAACGAAAACAATCAGCAAACCAATAGCCACATCATCACCTACAGCACCGAAAGCCGTGATGGCGGGATCCAGCAAATCCAGGCCAGCGAAGGCGTGCCAGCACTGATCCAGGTCGGCCAGAGCGTGCCACTGACCACCTCCCAGCCCGACGCCTATGGCCGCCCACAGAACCAGACCCAGTACCGCAACGTCACTCAGGGCTTCTACGTGACTGCCAGCGTCACCGGCGAGACCGTACACCTGAGCATCAGCACCAATCGTGACCGCATGAGCCAGGAGCGTCCCGATGTAGTGAACGTGCAAAGCACCGACACAACTGTCAGCGGGCGCCTGGGCGAGTGGATCACCCTGGCCGGCGTCAACCGCCAGACCCAGGCTGACAAACAGGGCGCGACCCGCACCTACTCGACTCAAGGCCGGGATGACCTGACACTGCGGGTCAAAGTCGACCCCCTGAACTGAAGCACCAAAAACTGACTGATTAGTCGTATTAGACCAAAGATGTAGTGCTATAAAAAAAGCACTACAAAACATTTGACGATCCAAAAAAGCATGGGCATGATGGCCTCGCTCCCGCTAATCAGGGGCCCTGGCAAGGGCCTTCGGATCGTCGCTCTAAGCTACCCACCTGAGCCGATTCGTGTCTGTACCGCCCACAAGGCGTGTTTGACGAGGTTGCGACTGGAACGAAGTTGTCCCGAGGGACGGAAGCTAACCAGGTAACCCGGCAACACACTGATGGATCGTATCAAGGCCCACGACGCCCGAAGACTGTTCTCGGTTCGCCTCTACCTGCTCACTTTCTCCCTTGAGCTCATCGTTCATCCCGTCGCCTTCCCCGCCAAGCCCACTTTGACCGCCTAAGCTTCTGGTCAGCGAGCAGCCAAACCCACGCACTGAATACGTGGCTGGCAAACGGAATTTTCAACCCAGTAGTTTTTCCACAAAAGACGCGACGAGGTTTTTCCCCATGGCACTGACACGCGAACAGCAAATTGCAGCCCTTGAAAAAGACTGGGCTGAAAACCCACGCTGGAAAGGCGTGACTCGCGCTTACTCCGCTGCTGACGTCGTCCGCCTGCGCGGCTCGGTTCAACCTGAGCACACCTTCGCAAAACTGGGCGCCGAGAAGCTGTGGAACCTGGTCACCCAGGGCGCCAAGCCGTCCTTCCGTCCCGAGAAAGATTTCGTCAACTGCATGGGCGCCCTGACCGGTGGCCAGGCTGTGCAACAAGTCAAGGCTGGCATCCAGGCGATCTACCTGTCCGGCTGGCAAGTGGCTGCGGACAACAACTCCGCCGAGTCCATGTACCCTGACCAGTCGCTGTACCCGGTGGACTCCGTGCCAACCGTGGTCAAGCGCATCAACAACTCGTTCCGCCGCGCCGACCAGATCCAGTGGAAAGCCGGTAAAGGTCCGGGCGACGAAGGCTACATCGACTACTTCGCGCCAATCGTGGCTGACGCCGAAGCCGGTTTCGGTGGCGTACTGAACGCCTACGAGCTGATGAAGAGCATGATCGAGGCAGGCGCTGCCGGTGTTCACTTCGAAGACCAACTGGCTTCCGTGAAAAAATGCGGCCACATGGGCGGCAAGGTACTGGTCCCGACCCAGGAAGCCGTACAGAAGCTGACCGCTGCCCGCCTGGCTGCTGACGTTGCCGGCACCCCGACCATCATCCTGGCCCGTACCGACGCCAACGCAGCTGATCTGCTGACGTCGGACTGCGACCCGTACGACCAGCCGTTCGTGACTGGCGAACGCACTCAGGAAGGCTTCTACAAAGTACGCGCCGGTCTCGACCAGGCGATCGCCCGTGGCCTGGCCTACGCACCGTACGCCGACCTGATCTGGTGCGAAACCGCCAAGCCAGACCTGGACGAAGCCCGTCGCTTCGCTGAAGCGATCAAAAAGGAATACCCGGACCAACTGCTGTCCTACAACTGCTCGCCTTCTTTCAACTGGAAGAAGAACCTGGACGACGCGACCATCGCCAAGTTCCAGCGCGAACTGTCCGCCATGGGCTACAAGCACCAGTTCATCACCCTGGCCGGCATTCACAACATGTGGCACAGCATGTTCAACCTGGCGCACGACTACGCCCGCAACGACATGACTGCCTACGTGAAGCTGCAAGAGCAGGAATTTGCCGACGCGTCCAAAGGTTACACCTTCGTGGCGCACCAGCAGGAAGTGGGCACTGGCTACTTCGACGACATGACCACCGTAATCCAGGGCGGCTCCTCGTCCGTGACCGCGCTGACCGGCTCGACCGAAGAAGAACAGTTTCACTAAGTGACCTGAGCACACGGCCATTGCGGGCCCGATAGAAAGCTAACCGCAGTGCCGCACAACCTGACGCCCCGACTGGTTCGGGGCGTTTTTTTGCCCCGAGAAAACCCTCCTGCCCCAGCGAAGATCAGAATCTCCCACAATAAAAATGCGACCAACCTGATGTTTTGCGCAAAACCTTGATCCAGAGCGGTATTCACTTAGGAAAAATCGGTTAAAAGTTGCGCGCTAGCAACTTGCGCCAAACGGGCAAGTAACAACAACTTCCCCCGCGACGCGCCCAACACCCGCTTAAAACTCTTGCAAACAATATTCATTATCATTTAGAGCATTAAAACTTCGTTACACCCTAAACAAAACACAATTGATTAAAATCAAGCTAATGCCCGCAGCGTCTGGGCTCCAGCCCCATAAAGGTGCACTATGTCCTTAATTCAGCGAATAAATTAGCTACAGGAATTTTACTTGCTAGGTGTTTAGCCATAAAATCACCGCGATTGATTGCGCTGCGACATATCGTCACTGCGTCGTTACTTTTTCGAGCTCAGAGACCTTTGCTCTCTGTTAAGGATTTCCAGCATGACCGAAGCGACAGGACTCATGGCCCACAACTGGGGCTTTGCCATTTTCCTCCTCGGTGTTGTCGGCCTTTGCGCCTTCATGCTCGGTGTTTCCAGCCTCCTCGGGTCAAAAGCCTGGGGCCGCAGCAAAAACGAACCGTTCGAGTCCGGCATGCTACCTACAGGTGGCGCCCGCTTGCGGCTCTCAGCCAAATTCTATCTGGTCGCGATGCTATTCGTGATCTTCGATATCGAAGCCCTCTTTCTCTTTGCCTGGTCTGTGTCTGTTCGCGAAAGCGGCTGGACCGGATTCGTCGAAGCTCTCGTTTTCATAGCAATTCTGTTGGCAGGCCTTGTCTACCTATTTCGAGTGGGCGCCCTTGACTGGGCTCCGGAAGCTCGTCGCAAGCGGCAAGCGAAGCTGAAACAATGAGGCTTTGGCGATGCAATACAATCTCACCAGGATCGACCCGGATGCTCCTAACGATCAGTACCCCATCGGCGAACGGGAAACCGTCTCCGATCCGTTAGAAGACCAAGTCCACAAAAACATCTACATGGGCAAGCTGGAAGACGTGCTGAGTGGCGCGGTCAACTGGGGGCGCAAGAATTCCCTGTGGCCGTACAACTTCGGCCTTTCGTGCTGCTACGTGGAAATGACCACCGCCTTCACGGCGCCCCATGACATCGCGCGCTTTGGCGCCGAAGTTATCCGGGCATCGCCGCGCCAGGCGGATTTCATGGTTATCGCCGGCACCTGCTTTATCAAGATGGCGCCGATCATCCAGCGTCTCTACGAGCAAATGCTCGAACCAAAGTGGGTGATCTCCATGGGTTCGTGCGCCAACTCCGGTGGCATGTACGACATCTACTCCGTGGTTCAGGGGGTGGACAAGTTCCTGCCCGTGGACGTCTACGTGCCTGGCTGCCCGCCCCGCCCTGAAGCATTCCTGCAAGGCTTGATGCTGCTGCAGGAATCGATTGGCAAGGAGCGTCGCCCGCTTTCCTGGGTCGTCGGCGATCAAGGCGTGTACCGCGCCGAGATGCCGTCGCAAAAGGAACAGCGCCGCGAACAGCGAATCGCAGTCACCAACCTGCGCAGCCCCGACGAAGTCTGATCCAGCACCGCTTCTTTTATAGAACGAAAACCTGGCTTCATTCTTTACGTTGACCGAAAGCGATAAAAAACCATGACTACAGGCAGTGCTCTGTACATCCCGCCTTATAAGGCAGACGACCAGGATGTGGTCGTCGAACTCAATAACCGTTTTGGCCCTGACGCCTTCACCGCCCAGGCCACGCGCACCGGTATGCCGGTGCTGTGGGTGGCGCGTGCCAAACTCGTCGAAGTCCTGACCTTCCTGCGCAACCTGCCCAAGCCGTACGTCATGCTCTATGACCTGCATGGCGTGGACGAGCGTCTGCGTACCAAGCGCCAGGGGCTGCCGAGCGGCGCCGACTTCACCGTGTTCTATCACCTGATGTCGCTGGAACGTAACAGCGACGTGATGATCAAGGTTGCCCTCTCGGAAAGCGACTTGAGCATCCCGACCGTGACCGGCATCTGGCCGAACGCCAGCTGGTACGAGCGTGAAGTCTGGGACATGTTCGGTATCGACTTCCCGGGCCACCCGCACCTGACGCGCATCATGATGCCGCCGACCTGGGAAGGTCACCCGCTGCGCAAGGACTTCCCGGCGCGCGCCACCGAATTCGACCCGTTCAGCCTGAACCTGGCCAAGCAGCAGCTTGAAGAAGAAGCCGCACGCTTCCGCCCGGAAGACTGGGGCATGAAGCGTTCCGGCACCAACGAGGACTACATGTTCCTCAACCTGGGCCCGAACCACCCTTCGGCCCACGGCGCATTCCGTATCATCCTGCAGTTGGACGGCGAGGAAATCGTCGACTGCGTGCCCGACATTGGCTACCACCACCGTGGTGCCGAGAAGATGGCCGAGCGCCAGTCCTGGCACAGTTTCATCCCGTACACCGACCGTATCGACTACCTCGGCGGCGTGATGAACAACCTGCCGTACGTGCTCTCGGTCGAGAAGCTGGCCGGCATCAAGGTCCCGGACCGCGTCGACACCATCCGCATCATGATGGCCGAGTTCTTCCGGATCACCAGCCACCTGCTGTTCCTGGGTACCTATATCCAGGACGTCGGCGCCATGACCCCGGTGTTCTTCACCTTCACCGACCGTCAGCGTGCGTACAAGGTCATCGAAGCCATCACGGGCTTCCGCCTGCACCCGGCCTGGTACCGCATCGGCGGTGTGGCCCACGACCTGCCGAACGGCTGGGAGCGCCTGGTCAAGGAGTTCATCGACTGGATGCCCAAGCGTCTGGACGAGTACCAGAAAGCCGCCCTGGACAACAGCATCCTCAAGGGTCGGACCATCGGCGTCGCTGCCTACAACACCAAAGAGGCCCTGGAATGGGGCGTCACCGGTGCGGGCTTGCGTTCGACGGGTTGCGATTTCGACCTGCGCAAGGCGCGTCCGTACTCCGGCTACGAGAACTTCGAGTTCGAAGTCCCGCTGGCGGCCAATGGCGATGCCTACGACCGTTGCATCGTGCGCGTCGAAGAAATGCGCCAGAGCCTGAAGATCATCGAGCAGTGCATGCGCAACATGCCGGCAGGCCCGTACAAGGCGGATCACCCGCTGACCACGCCGCCGCCTAAAGAGCGCACCCTGCAACACATCGAAACCCTGATCACGCACTTCCTGCAAGTCTCGTGGGGCCCGGTGATGCCGGCCAACGAGTCCTTCCAGATGATCGAAGCGACCAAGGGTATCAACAGTTATTACCTGACGAGCGATGGCGGCACCATGAGCTACCGCACCCGGATTCGCACCCCAAGCTTCCCGCACTTGCAGCAGATCCCTTCGGTGATCAAAGGCGAGATGGTCGCGGACTTGATTGCGTACCTGGGTAGTATCGATTTCGTTATGGCCGACGTGGACCGCTAAGCATGAACAGCACGCTTATCCAGACAGACCGTTTCACCTTGAGTGAAACCGAGCGCTCGGCCATCGAGCACGAGCTGCATCACTACGAAGATCCGCGCGCAGCGTCGATCGAAGCCTTGAAGATCGTCCAGAAGGAACGTGGCTGGGTGCCCGACGGCGCCCTCTACGCCATTGGCGAGATCCTCGGCATCCCGGCCAGCGACGTTGAAGGCGTGGCCACGTTCTACAGCCAGATCTTCCGCCAGCCGGTCGGCCGCCACATTATTCGCGTGTGCGACAGCATGGTCTGCTACATCGGCGGCCACGAGTCGGTGGTCGACGCGATCCAGAGCAAGCTGGGCATCGGCCTCGGCCAGACCACTGCAGACGGGCGTTTCACCCTGCTGCCGGTGTGCTGCCTGGGTAACTGCGACAAGGCGCCGGCGTTGATGATCGACGACGACACATTCGGCGACGTCCAGGCCTCTGGCGTCACCCAATTGCTTGAGGGCTACCCATGACCCTGACTTCCTTTGGCCCGGCCAACCTGATCAAGCGTTCGGCCGAAACCCACCCGCTGACCTGGCGCCTGCGTGACGACGGCGAGGCAGTATGGCTTGACGAGTACCAGGCCAAGAACGGTTATGCCGCAGCGCGCAAGGCTTTTTCCGACATGGCCCAGGACGATATCGTCCAGACCGTGAAGGATGCCGGCCTCAAGGGTCGCGGCGGTGCTGGCTTCCCCACGGGTGTGAAGTGGGGCCTGATGCCCAAGGACGAATCCATCAACATCCGCTACTTGCTGTGCAACGCGGATGAAATGGAGCCCAACACCTGGAAAGACCGCATGCTGATGGAGCAACTGCCCCATCTTCTGATCGAGGGCATGCTGATCAGTGCCCGCGCGCTGAAAACCTACCGTGGCTATATCTTCCTGCGTGGCGAATACACCACCGCCGCCAAGCACCTGAACCGTGCCGTGGAAGAAGCCAAGGCCGCAGGCCTGTTGGGCAAGAACATCCTCGGTTCGGGTTTTGACTTCGAGCTGTTCGTGCACACCGGCGCCGGGCGTTATATCTGCGGTGAAGAAACCGCCCTGATCAACTCCCTTGAAGGCCGCCGTGCCAACCCGCGTTCCAAGCCGCCCTTCCCTGCCGCCGTGGGCGTGTGGGGCAAGCCGACCTGCGTGAACAACGTCGAGACCCTGTGCAACGTGCCGGCGATCATCGCCGACGGCGTGGACTGGTACAAATCCCTGGCCCGCGAAGGCAGCGAAGACATGGGCACCAAGCTCATGGGCTTCTCCGGCAAGGTCAAGAACCCGGGCCTGTGGGAACTGCCATTCGGCGTGACCGCCCGCGAGCTGTTTGAGGACTACGCCGGCGGCATGCGCGACGGCTACACCCTGAAAGCCTGGCAGCCAGGCGGCGCCGGTACCGGCTTCCTGCTCCCTGAACACCTCGACGCACAAATGTATGCCGGCGGCATCGGCAAGGTAGGCACCCGGATGGGTACCGGCCTGGCGATGGCGGTGGACAATACCGTGAACATGGTGTCGTTGCTGCGCAACATGGAGCAGTTCTTCGCCCGTGAATCCTGTGGTTTCTGCACCCCGTGCCGCGATGGCCTGCCATGGAGCGTCAAGCTCCTGATGTCCATCGAGAAAGGCGAAGGCCAGCCGGGGGATATCGAGACCCTGCTGGGCCTGGTCGGTTTCCTCGGCCCTGGCAAGACCTTCTGTGCTCACGCACCGGGTGCCGTGGAGCCACTGGGCAGCGCAATCAAGTACTTCCGCTCGGAGTTCGAAGCCGGCATCGCGCCCAAAAGCGCCGCCGTCCCGCCTCTGGCAAAGCCGATCGTAGTCGGCGCGTAACGCTTCAATAAGCGAAGGGTCCGTGCCCTTCGCTTTGTCATGTGCTGACGCCTTGAAGGCTGTGTTGATGCACATGAATAACAAGATTCCATTAGCCACGCCCGCTGACAACGGGCCAACGAAGAACTTTGAACCATGGCCACTATCCACGTAGACGGCAAAGCGCTCGAAGTCGATGGGGCAGACAACCTGTTACAGGCGTGTCTGTCACTAGGCCTCGACATCCCTTATTTCTGCTGGCACCCCGCGCTTGGTAGCGTCGGTGCCTGTCGCCAGTGTGCGGTCAAGCAGTACACCGACGAGAACGACACCCGTGGTCGTATCGTCATGTCCTGCATGACCCCAGCCACCGACAACACCTGGATCTCCATCGAAGATGAAGAGTCCAAGGCGTTCCGCGCCAGCGTTGTCGAATGGCTGATGACCAACCACCCCCACGACTGCCCGGTCTGTGAGGAAGGCGGTCACTGCCACCTGCAAGACATGACGGTGATGACCGGCCACAACGAGCGCCGTTATCGCTTCACCAAGCGTACCCACCAGAACCAGGAACTGGGCCCGTTCATTTCCCACGAAATGAACCGCTGCATCGCCTGCTACCGCTGCGTGCGTTTCTATAAAGACTACGCCGGCGGCACCGACCTGGGCGTCTTCGGTGCCCACGACAACGTGTACTTCGGTCGCGTTGAAGACGGCGTGCTCGAAAGCGAATTCTCCGGCAACCTCACCGAGGTCTGCCCGACCGGTGTGTTCACCGACAAGACCCACTCCGAGCGCTACAACCGCAAGTGGGACATGCAGTTCGCCCCGAGCATCTGCCATGGCTGCTCCAGCGGTTGCAACATTTCCCCGGGCGAGCGCTACGGGGAACTGCGTCGCATCGAAAACCGCTTCAACGGTTCGGTCAACCAGTACTTCCTGTGCGACCGTGGCCGTTTCGGCTATGGCTACGTCAACCGCGAAGACCGTCCGCGTCAGCCACTGCTGCCCGATGGTGCCAAGCTGAGCCTGGACGACGCGCTGGATAAAGCCGCCGACCTGCTGCGCGGCCGTAACATCGTCGGTATCGGTTCGCCGCGAGCCAGCCTCGAAAGCAACTACGCGTTGCGCGAACTGGTCGGTGCCGAGCACTTCTACAGCGGTATCGAAGCCGCTGAACTGGAGCGCATCCGCCTGGTCCTGCAGGTGCTGAACGACAGCCCGCTGCCCGTGCCGAACATGCGCGACATCGAAGACCACGATGCGATCTTCGTCCTCGGTGAAGACCTGACCCAGACCGCCGCCCGTGTGGCACTGTCCCTGCGTCAGTCGGTCAAAGGCAAGGCCGAAGAAATGGCCGACGCCATGCGCGTCCAGCCGTGGCTTGACGCCGCCGTGAAAAACATCGGCCAGCACGCGCTGAACCCGCTGTTTATCGCAAGCCTGGCTGAAACCAAGCTCGACGATATCGCCGAAGAGTGCGTGCACGCAGCGCCAGACGACCTGGCCCGCATCGGTTTCGCCGTGGCCCACGCCCTTGACGCCAGCGCGCCTGCCGTCGAAGGCCTGGACGCAGAAGCCGTGGCCCTGGCCCAGCGCATCGCCGACGCCCTGCTGGCGGCCAAGCGTCCTTTGATCATTGCCGGTACCTCGTTGGGTTCCAAGGCGCTGATCGAGGCCGCAGCCAACATCGCCAAGGCCCTCAAGCTGCGCGACAAGAACGGCTCCATCAGCCTGGTTGTACCGGAAGCCAACAGCCTTGGCCTGGCCATGCTCGGCGGCGAATCCGTGGACGCAGCCCTGCAAGCGGTGATCGACGGCAATGCCGACGCCATTGTGGTGCTGGAAAACGATCTGTACACCCGCACCGATGCCGCCAAGGTTGACGCTGCACTGAACGCCGCCAAAGTGCTGATCGTCGCCGACCACCAGAAGACCGCCACCAGCGACCGTGCCCACCTGGTGCTGCCAGCCGCCACCTTCGCCGAAGGCGACGGTACCCTGGTCAGCCAGGAAGGCCGCGCCCAGCGCTTCTTCCAGGTGTTCGATCCGAAGTACATGGACGCCAGCATCCTGGTTCACGAAGGCTGGCGCTGGCTGCATGCCCTGCGCGCAACCCTGCTGAACCAGCCGATCGACTGGACCCAGCTCGACCACGTCACCGCAGCCGTCGCCTCCAGCGCACCGCAACTGGCGCGTATCGTCGATGCCGCACCGTCCGCCGCGTTCCGCATCAAGGGCATGAAACTGGCCCGTGAACCGCTGCGTTACTCCGGGCGTACCGCCATGCGCGCTGACATCAGCGTGCACGAACCGCGTACTCCACAAGACAACGACACCGCGTTCGCCTTCTCCATGGAAGGTTACTCGGGTTCGGTCGAGCCACGTCAGCAGGTGCCTTTCGCCTGGTCGCCGGGCTGGAACTCGCCGCAGGCCTGGAACAAGTTCCAGGACGAAGTCGGTGGTCATATCCGCGCTGGCGACCCGGGCACCCGCCTGATCGAAAGCACCGGTGACTCGCTGAACTGGTTCGCTGGTGTGCCGCGTCCGTTCAACCCGGCCCAGGGCACCTGGCAGGTTGTGCCGTTCTTCCACCTGTTCGGCAGCGAAGAGAACTCTTCCAAGGCCGCGCCGGTGCAAGAGCGCATCCCGGCGGCCTACGTGGCGCTGGCCAAGTCCGAAGCCGACCGCCTGGGCGTCAACGACGGTGCCCTGCTCAGCTTGAACGTAGCCGGCCAGACCCTGCGTCTGCCGCTGCGCATCAACGACGAGTTGGGTGCTGGCCTGGTTGCCCTGCCAAAAGGCATCGCCGGCATTCCGCCGGCGATCTTCGGCCACACCGTTGACGGTCTGCAGGAGGCAGCGCAATGACTTGGTTCACTCCTGAAGTGATCGACGTGATCATCTCGGTGGTCAAGGCCATCGTGATCCTGCTGGCCGTGGTGGTCGCGGGCGCCCTGCTCAGCTTCGTCGAACGTCGCCTGCTGGGCTGGTGGCAGGACCGTTATGGTCCGAACCGCGTAGGCCCGTTCGGCATGTTCCAGATCGCTGCCGACATGCTGAAAATGTTCTTCAAGGAAGACTGGACCCCACCGTTTGCCGACAAGGTGATCTTCACCCTGGCACCGGTCGTGGCCATGAGCGCCTTGCTGATTGCCTTCGCAATCATCCCGATCACCCCGACCTGGGGCGTGGCGGACCTGAACATCGGCTTGCTGTTCTTCTTCGCCATGGCCGGTTTGTCGGTCTACGCGGTGCTGTTCGCCGGTTGGGCCAGTAACAACAAGTTCGCCCTGCTGGGCAGCTTGCGGGCCTCGGCCCAGACTGTGTCCTACGAAGTGTTCATGGGCCTGGCGCTGATGGGCATCGTGGTGCAGGTTGGCTCGTTCAACATGCGCGACATCGTCGAGTACCAGGCGCAGAACCTGTGGTTCATCATCCCGCAGTTCTTTGGCTTCTGTACCTTCTTCATCGCTGGCGTGGCCGTGACTCACCGTCACCCCTTCGACCAACCGGAAGCGGAACAGGAACTGGCCGACGGCTACCACATTGAATACGCCGGCATGAAATGGGGCATGTTCTTCGTCGGTGAGTACATCGGCATCATCTTGATCTCGGCCCTGCTGGTCACGCTGTTCTTCGGCGGCTGGCACGGTCCGTTCGGCATCCTGCCGCAGTTGGCGTTCTTCTGGTTCTTCCTCAAGACCGCGTTCTTCATCATGTTGTTTATCCTGCTGCGCGCTTCCATTCCGCGCCCACGATACGACCAGGTGATGGATTTCAGCTGGCGCTTCTGCCTGCCGCTGACCCTGATCAATTTGCTGGTGACTGCTGCCGTTGTGTTGTTGAACACGCCAGCGGGCGCGGTTCAGTGAGGATTTGACCCATGTTCAAATATATTGGCGACATCGTTAAGGGTACCGGTACCCAGTTGCGAAGCCTGGTGATGGTTTTCGGCCATGGCTTTCGCAAACGCGACACCCTGCAATACCCGGAAGAAGCGGTGTACCTGCCGCCGCGCTATCGCGGCCGTATCGTGCTGACCCGCGACCCCGACGGCGAAGAGCGTTGTGTAGCCTGCAACCTGTGCGCCGTGGCGTGCCCGGTGGGCTGTATTTCCCTGCAGAAAGCTGAAACCGAAGACGGTCGCTGGTACCCGGACTTCTTCCGCATCAACTTCTCGCGCTGCATTTTCTGCGGCCTGTGCGAGGAAGCTTGCCCGACCACCGCGATCCAGCTGACACCGGATTTCGAGATGGCCGAGTTCAAACGTCAGGACCTGGTGTACGAGAAAGAAGATCTGCTGATCTCCGGTCCCGGTAAAAACCCTGATTACAACTTCTATCGTGTTGCAGGTATGGCCGTTGCCGGTAAGCCGAAGGGCGCCGCACAAAACGAAGCCGAGCCGATCAACGTGAAGAGCTTGCTGCCTTAAGGAAGAAAGATGGAATTCGCTTTCTATTTCGCATCGGGTATTGCAGTGGTGTCCACGCTTCGCGTGATCACCAACACCAACCCCGTGCACGCCCTGCTCTACCTGATCATTTCGCTGATCGCCGTGGCCATGACCTTTTTCAGCCTCGGCGCACCGTTTGCCGGTGTCCTGGAAGTGATCGCCTACGCTGGCGCCATCATGGTGCTGTTCGTGTTTGTGGTGATGATGCTCAACCTGGGGCCCGCTTCGGTCGCCCAGGAACGCGTCTGGCTCAAGCCCGGCATCTGGCTTGGCCCGGTGATCCTGGCAGCCCTGCTGCTGGCTGAACTGCTGTATGTACTGTTCGCTCACCAGAGCGGCCAGGCCATCGGCCACACCACCGTAGACGCCAAGGCCGTGGGCATCAGCCTGTTCGGCCCGTACCTGCTGGTGGTCGAACTGGCTTCGATGCTGCTGCTCGCTGCAGCCATCACTGCCTTCCACTTGGGCCGCAACGAAGCCAAGGAGCAATGACGATGCCTGCTATCCCTTTGGAGCATGGTCTGGCGGTTGCCGGCATCCTGTTCTGCCTTGGCCTGGTCGGCCTGATGGTTCGCCGTAACATCCTGTTTGTGTTGATGAGCCTGGAAATCATGATGAACGCTGCTGCACTGGCCTTCATCGTGGCGGGTGCGCGTTGGGGCCAGCCGGATGGACAAGTGATGTTCATCCTGGTGATCAGCCTGGCAGCCGCCGAGGCCAGTATTGGCCTGGCGATCCTGCTGCAACTGTATCGTCGCTTCCACACGCTTGATATCGACGCTGCCAGTGAGATGCGCGGATGAACATGATCTTTCTGACTTTCGTATTCCCCCTGATCGGTTTCCTGCTGCTGTCGTTCTCCCGTGGACGCTGGTCGGAAAACCTCTCGGCCCTGGTCGGCGTGGGTTCCATTGGCCTGTCGGCGATTGTTGCCGCCTACGTCATCTGGCAATTCAACGTTGCACCGCCCGAAGCCGGTCACTACACCCTGGTGCTGTGGCAGTGGATGGCGGTCGAGGGCTTCAAGCCTGACTTCGCCCTCTACGTCGATGGCCTGTCGATCACCATGCTCGGCGTGGTGGTGGGCGTGGGCTTCCTGATCCACCTGTTCGCGTCCTGGTACATGCGCGGTGAAGCCGGCTACTCGCGCTTCTTCGCCTACACCAACCTGTTTATCGCCAGCATGCTGTTCCTGGTGCTGGGCGATAACCTGTTGTTCCTGTACTTCGGCTGGGAAGGCGTGGGCCTGTGCTCGTACCTGTTGATCGGTTTCTACTACAGCAACCGCAACAACGGTAATGCGGCACTCAAGGCCTTTGTCGTGACCCGGATCGGCGACGTGTTCATGGCCATCGGCTTGTTCATCCTGTTCCAACAGGTGGGCACGCTGAATATCCAGGAACTGCTGGTGCTGGCACCGCAGAAATTCCAGGTCGGCGACTTCTGGATCACCCTGGCAACCCTGATGCTGCTGGGTGGCGCTGTCGGTAAATCGGCACAACTGCCCCTGCAAACCTGGCTGGCAGACGCCATGGCCGGTCCTACCCCGGTGTCGGCACTGATCCACGCCGCTACCATGGTGACCGCCGGTGTCTACCTGATCGCCCGTACCCACGGCCTGTTCACCCTGGCGCCGGAGATTCTGCATCTGGTGGGCCTGGTAGGTGGCGTGACCCTGGTCCTGGCCGGCTTCGCCGCGCTGGTGCAGACCGACATCAAGCGGATCCTCGCCTACTCGACCATGAGCCAGATCGGCTACATGTTCCTGGCCCTGGGCGTCGGCGCCTGGGACGGCGCGATCTTCCACCTGATGACCCACGCCTTCTTCAAGGCCCTGCTGTTCCTGGCGTCCGGTGCGGTGATCGTTGCCTGCCATCACGAGCAGAACATCTTCAAGATGGGCGGCCTGTGGAAGAAACTGCCGTTGGCCTACGCCAGCTTCATCGTCGGTGGTGCCGCGCTTGCAGCCCTGCCACTGGTGACCGCAGGTTTCTACTCGAAAGACGAAATCCTCTGGGAAGCCTTTGCCAGCGGTAACCAAGGCCTGCTGTACGCCGGTCTGGTGGGTGCGTTCATGACCTCGCTGTACACCTTCCGCCTGATCTTCATCACCTTCCACGGTGAAGCCAAGACTGAAGCGCACGCAGGCCACGGCATCTCCCACTGGCTGCCACTGTCGGTGCTGATCATCCTGTCGACCTTCGTCGGCGCCATGATCACCCCGCCACTGGCTGGCGTACTGCCACAAAGCGTCGGGCATGCCGGCGGCGATGCCAAGCACAGCCTGGAAATCGCCTCGGGCGCCATTGCCATCGCCGGTATCCTACTGGCGGCCCTGCTGTTCCTCGGCAAGCGTCGCTTCGTGACTGCCGTGGCCAACAGCGGCATTGGCCGCTTCCTTTCGGCCTGGTGGTTCGCCGCCTGGGGCTTCGACTGGATCTACGACAAACTGTTCGTCAAGCCTTACCTTGCGATCAGCCATGTACTGCGCAAAGACCCGCTCGACCAGACCATTGGTTTGATCCCGCGTGCTGCCAAGGCCGGCCACACCGCCCTGAGCCGCACCGAGACAGGCCAATTGCGTTGGTATGCAGCTTCCATGGCGGCCGGTGCCGTGCTGGTGATCGGCGCCATCGTAGTGGTAGCGGTCTGATATGAACTTTGCGAACTTGCGAAAGGAAACGAGCCCGTCATGATTCTGCCCTGGCTAATCCTGATCCCCTTTATCGGCGGCCTGCTCTGCTGGATGGGTGAACGCTTCGGCGCCACCCTGCCCCGCTGGATTGCGTTGCTGACCATGTCCCTGGAACTCGCACTCGGCCTCTGGCTGTGGGCCCATGGCGACTATTCATTTGCTCCGGCACCGGGTGTCGATCCAACCTTCGCGCTTGAATTCAAGCACGTCTGGATCGAGCGCTTCGGCATCAACGTGCACCTGGCCCTCGACGGCCTGTCGCTGTTGATGATCCTGCTGACCGGCCTGCTGGGTATCCTCTCGGTACTTTGCTCCTGGAAAGAAATCGAGCGTCACGTGGGCTTCTTCCACCTGAACCTGATGTGGATCCTGGGCGGCGTGGTTGGCGTGTTCCTCGCCCTCGACCTGTTCATGTTCTTCTTCTTCTGGGAAATGATGCTGGTGCCGATGTACTTCCTCATCGCGCTCTGGGGTCACAGTTCTTCGGACGGCAAGAAAACCCGGATCTACGCGGCAACCAAGTTCTTCATCTTCACCCAGGCTTCCGGCCTGATCATGTTGGTGGCGATCCTGGGCCTGGTCCTGGTCAACTTCAACAACACCGGCGTGATTACCTTCAACTACGCCGACCTGTTGAAAACCAAGATGTCGATGACTACCGAGTACATTCTCATGCTCGGTTTCTTCATCGCCTTCGCGGTGAAGCTGCCGGTGGTGCCGTTCCACTCCTGGCTGCCTGACGCTCACGCACAGGCGCCAACCGCAGGTTCCGTGGACCTGGCCGGTATCCTGTTGAAGACGGCGGCCTACGGCCTGCTGCGTTTCGCCCTGCCGCTGTTCCCGAATGCTTCGGCCGAATTTGCGCCGATCGCCATGACCCTGGGTCTGATCGGGATCTTCTACGGCGCATTCCTGGCCTTCGCGCAAACCGACATCAAGCGTCTGATTGCCTTCTCGTCCGTTTCCCACATGGGTTTCGTACTGATCGGCATCTACTCCGGCAGCCAGCTGGCGTTGCAAGGCGCAGTGATCCAGATGTTGGCCCACGGTGTTTCAGCCGCCGCACTGTTTATCCTCAGTGGCCAGTTGTACGAGCGCCTGCACACCCGTGACATGCGTGAGATGGGCGGCATCTGGTCGCGTATCGCCTACCTGCCGGCGATCAGCCTGTTCTTTGCCGCCGCGTCCCTGGGCTTGCCGGGTACGGGTAACTTTGTCGGTGAGTTCCTGATCCTGATGGGCAGCTTCGTCAGTGCGCCATGGATCACCGCGATTGCCACTTCCGGCCTGGTGTTCGGTTCGGTCTACTCGCTGATCATGATCCACCGCGCCTACTTCGGCCCGACCAAGTCGGACGCCGTCCTCAAAGGGATGGATGCTCGCGAACTGATCATGGTGCTCGGCCTTGCGGTACTGCTGGTGTACATCGGCGTGTATCCGCAACCGTTCCTCGACACCTCTGCCGCCACGATGCATGGCGTGCAGCAGTGGTTGAGCACCGCCTTCACTCAACTCGCTTCGGCCCGGTAAGAGCGCTATGGAATTCACGATCCAACACTTTATCGCGCTTGCGCCGCTGCTGATTACCAGCCTCACCATTGTGGTGGTGATGCTGGCGATCGCCTGGCGCCGCAATCACTCGCAGACGTTCCTGCTGTCCACCGCAGGCCTGAACCTGGCCCTGCTGTCGATTATCCCGGCCCTCAAGGTCGCCCCGCTGGCGGTGACCCCGCTGGTCATGATCGATGACTTCGCGCTGCTGTACACCGCGTTGATCCTCGTTGCGACACTGGCCTGCGTCACCCTCGCCCACGCCTACCTCGGCGAAGGCGGCACCGGCTACCCGGGCAACCGCGAAGAGCTGTACCTGCTGATCCTGCTGGCTGCGGCCGGCGGTATCGTGCTGGTCAGCGCGCAGCACCTGGCCGGTTTGTTCATCGGCCTGGAACTGCTGTCGATCCCGACCTACGGCCTGGTGGCGTACGCCTTCTTCAACAAGCGCTCCCTGGAAGCCGGCATCAAGTACATGGTGCTGTCGGCCGCCGGTTCCGCGTTCCTGTTGTTCGGTATGGCCCTGCTCTACGCCGAAGCCGGCAGCCTGAGCTTCAGCGGTATCGGCCACGCCCTGGCCACCACCAGCATGCCTGCGCCCATCGCCCAACTGGGCCTGGCCATGATGCTGATCGGCCTGGCGTTCAAGCTGTCGCTGGTACCCTTCCACCTGTGGACCCCAGACGTGTACGAAGGCGCCCCGGCGCCGGTGGCCGCGTTCCTGGCAACCGCCTCGAAGGTTGCAGTGTTTGCGGTGATGGTGCGTCTGTTCCAGATCTCCCCTGCCGCCAACACGGGCGTGCTGAGCGACGTGCTGACCGTGATCGCCATCGCGTCGATCCTGTTCGGTAACCTGCTGGCCCTGACCCAGAACAACCTCAAGCGTCTGCTGGGTTACTCGTCCATCGCCCACTTCGGCTACCTGCTGATCGCCCTGGTGGCGAGCAAAGGCCTGGCCGTGGAAGCCATCGGCGTGTATCTGGTCACCTACGTGATCACCAGCCTTGGCGCTTTCGGTGTGATCACCCTGATGTCCTCGCCGTACAAAGGCCGTGACGCCGACGCCCTGTACGAGTATCGCGGCCTGTTCTGGCGCCGTCCGTACCTGACTGCCGTGCTGACCGTGATGATGCTGTCCCTGGCCGGCATCCCGCTGACCGCAGGCTTTATCGGCAAGTTCTACATCGTCGCGACCGGTGTCGAAGCCCACGAATGGTGGCTGGTTGCCTCCCTGGTGTTGGGCAGTGCCATCGGCGTGTTCTACTACCTGCGCGTGATGGTCACCCTGTACCTGATCGAGCCAAACCTGCGCCGTGTGGATGCCGAGCTGCACTGGGAACAGAAAGCCGGCGGCGTGATGCTGCTGGCTATCGCCCTGCTGGCATTCTTCCTGGGTGTGTACCCACAACCGTTGCTCACCCTGGTGCAGCATGCGGTGATGGCGGGTTGATCGCTTAGGCTCAAGCAGTAAACAGAACGGCACCTTAGGGTGCCGTTTTGCGTTTCTGGGAAAGGTTGAAGCCCCCTGCCCAGCTCAAGGAATATTCCTTACTGAAATGCCTCTGTGTCTGGCATCTACCTGCCAGAGCCGCTCGTATGGTGTATGCGCTTTAGGAAGAATCCCACACCAGGGTCACTTGACCCCTGGTACATGGGCCACCAAACTATACGCAGGCTACGTACAGAACATGGATGCTCTATTTATTGAACTGCCGCCCTTTGAGCGGTACCGCAAGGACTATCTGACTGACGAACTGTTTCACGGCTTCCAACAAGAGTTAATGAAGAACCCCGAAGCGGGAGCCGTGATGGAAGGCACCGGTGGGTTACGCAAGCTGCGCTTCGTCGATGAACGACGAAACAAAAGCAAGCGAGGTGGATTGCGCGTCATCTACTACTGGTGGTCAGGTGGCACTCAATTTTGGCTGTTTACGCTGTACGGCAAGCACGAGCAGAGCGACTTGAGCCAACAACACAAAAAAGCCCTCAAACACATGCTGGACAGGGAAATCAAAGCGAGAGGATTCACATGAACCGTGACATTTTTTCCGAACTGGTCGAAGGCTTCGATGCATTGGCCAATGAGCGCCAAGGCAAGGTCACACTACGTACTCATACCGTGCAGCAAAACAAACTGGCCCCTCTCACCGCTGAAGACGTCATTGCAGTACGACAACAACTCAATCTTTCCCGTGCTGTATTTGCCATGTACCTACGCACCAATACACGCACCCTGGAAAACTGGGAGCAAGGCCGCGCGCGACCTAATGCCCAGGCGGCCATACTGATTCGCCTGGTATCAAAGTTTCCGGATACGGTGGAACGATTGGCATTGCTAAGCTAATTATCTGCCTTAAAGACTGCTGAAGCGGTCTTTCACACATCAACAAAAACGGCACCTCACGGTGCCGTTTTACTATCCGACCTACCTCACTTACGCGCCGCCTCCCACGACTTGAGCAAATCGGCATAGTTCACGGTTTCACCCTTGGGTTTCTCGTTCGCCAGTTTCGGCTTCGGTGCGCCCGGCTGGTCGAACCAGTACTGGGCGTCGCGCTCGGGGTTCATCTTCGGTCCGCAGATCGGCTGCACCTTGGAGCGCTCCAGGCGCGTCATGATCGCGTCCTGGTCCTTGGCCAGGCCATCCAGTGCCTGTTGCGGGGTTTTCTCGCCGCTGGCGGCTTCCGAAATGTGGCTCCACCACAGTTGGGCCAGGCGTGGATAGTCCGGCACGTTGGTACCGGTCGGTGTCCACTGCACCCGCGCCGGGCTGCGGTAGAACTCCACCAGGCCGCCGAGTTTGGGGGCCAGGTCGGTCATGGCCTGGGAGTTGATGTCGGATTCGCGGATTGGCGTCAGGCCGACGATGGTTTTTTTCAGGGAGACGGTTTTCGACGTCACGAACTGCGCATAGAGCCAAGCCGCGAGTTTTTGCTTCTCAGGCGTGGACTTGAGGAACGTCCAGGAACCCACGTCCTGATACCCCAGCTTCATCCCCTCCTCCCAATACGGCCCGCGTGGCGACGGTGCCATGCGCCACTTCGGCGTACCGTCGGTATTCATCACCGGCAGCCCGGGTTTGGTCATGTCGGCGGTAAAAGCGGTATACCAGAAGATCTGCTGGGCGATATTGCCCTGGGACGGCACCGGCCCCGACTCGGAGAAGGTCATGCCCGCCGCTTCCGGTGGCGCATAGGCGCGCATCCAGTCGACATACTTCTGCGTGGCAAACACCGCGGCCGGGCCGTTGGTGTCGCCGCCGCGAGTCACGCTGGAACCCACCGGATGGCAGTCCTCGACCCGGATCCCCCACTCGTCTACCGGCAAGCCATTGGGCAGGCCCTTGTCGCCGCCACCCGCCATGGAGAACCAGGCATCGGTAAAGCGCCAGCCCAGGGACGGGTCTTTCTTGCCGTAGTCCATATGCCCGTAGACGCGCTTGCCGTCGATTTCCTTGACGTCTTCGCTGAAGAACTTGGCGATGTCTTCATAGGCTGACCAGTTCACCGGTACGCCCAGTTCATAACCGTACTTTTCCTTGAACTTGGCTTTCAGGTCAGCACGCTCGAACCAGTCAGCGCGGAACCAATAGAGGTTGGCGAACTGCTGGTCGGGCAACTGATAGATCTTGCCGTCTGGTGCGGTGGTAAACGAGATGCCGATAAAGTCCTTGAGGTCCAGGGTCGGCGAGGTGAAGTCCTTGCCTTCATTGGCCATCAGGTCGGTGATGGACTCGGTCTTGCCATAACGAAAGTGCGTACCGATCAAGTCGGAGTCATTGACCCAGCCGTCATAGATATTCTTGTCGGACTGCATCTGGGTTTGCAGTTTCTCCACCACATCGCCTTCCTGCAGCAGGTCGTGGGTCAGCTTGATCCCGGTGATTTCACTGAAGGCCTTGGCCAGTACCTTGGATTCGTACTCGTGGGTGGTGAGGGTTTCCGACACCACATTGATCTTCATCCCACGAAACGACTCGGCCGCCTTGATAAACCACTTCAACTCTTCAAGCTGCTGGGCTTGCGTCAGGGTGGACGGTTTGAACTCGCTGCCGATCCATTTTTTCGCGGCATCTTCATAGGCATCAGCCCAGGCCGCAGCACTCAAGCCGCTGAGGGCCAAGACGGCGGCCAATGAAATGCTATGTCGCAGCTTATTGTTTTTATCGAACATAGAGACCTCCTGGTTGATTTCAGACGGGACCGACAGATGCCCCGACCCATGTAGGAGCGAGCTTGCTCGCGAAAAACCCCAAGACACCGCGTTAATCCAGACAACCTGCGTTATCGTTGACGACTTTCGCGAGCAAGCTCGCTCCTACAGGGGTATGGGGACCACCTCAGCCCCAGCGCATCACAGACAACAGCCACACCACAGACAGCGCGGACGCCACCCAGATGCTCCAGCCGGTTACGCCAATCACCAGCAGGTGCAGGTAGGCGCTCCCGAGAAGACCGATAAACAAGCGATCACCACGCGTCGTGCTGATCGGTAACAAACCGCGCCGGGGAATACTCGGCGAACGCAGCTCCCACGTGGTCATGCCCGCCAACAGCAGGGCAATCGCCGCAAAAAACAGTGCCGTCGGGGTGGTCCAGGCCATCCATTCCATCATCGTTTCCTCAGACCCGACCCAGGGCAAAGCCCTTGGCCACATGGTTGCGAACAAACCAGATCACCAGCATGCCCGGCAAAATGGTCAACACCCCGGCCGCCGCGAGCACGCCCCAATCAATGCCGGAGGCCGATACCGTACGCGTCATCACGGCGGCAATCGGCTTGGCGTTCACCGAGGTCAGCGTGCGCGCCAGCAGCAGTTCGACCCAGGAAAACATGAAGCAGAAAAACGCTGTGACCCCGATCCCAGAGCCAATCAATGGGATAAATATCTTCACGAAGAACTTCGGAAAGCTGTAACCGTCGATGTAGGCAGTTTCGTCGATCTCTTTGGGCACCCCCGACATGAATCCCTCCAGAATCCACACCGCCAGCGGTACGTTGAACAGGCAGTGAGCCAGAGCTACCGCGATATGGGTGTCGAACAGGCCAATCGACGAATACAGCTGGAAAAACGGCAGCAGAAACACCGCCGGCGGCGCCATGCGGTTGGTCAGCAACCAGAAGAACAGGTGCTTGTCGCCCAGGAAGCGGTAGCGCGAAAACGCGTAGGCCGCCGGTAGCGCTACTGTCAGGGAAATAACCGTGTTCAGGCTTACGTAATACAACGAGTTGAGGTAGCCGGTGTACCAACTGGGGTCGGTGAAAATCACCTTGTAGTTGGCGAAGGTGAAGTCCTGGGGAAACAGCGTCAGCCCTCCGAGGATTTCGGTGTTGCTCTTGAAGGACATGTTCAACAGCCAGTAGATCGGCACCAGCAGGAACAGGATGTAGATCAGCAGTGGGATGACCTTGCGCTTGCTCATGTTGGCGGCCTCAGCGGTTGGCGTCGGAGTGGGTCATGGCGGTGTAGAACAGCCAGGACACCAACAGGATGATCAGGAAATACACCAGGGAAAACGCAGCAGCCGGGCCCAGGTCGAATTGTCCTATCGCCATCTGGGTCAAGGTCTGACTCAAGAAGGTAGTGGCATTACCCGGTCCACCGCCGGTCAGCACAAACGGCTCGGTGTAGATCATGAAACTGTCCATGAAACGCAGCATCACCGCGATCAACAGCACGCTCTTCATCTTCGGCAATTGGATATGTCGGAATACGGCCCAGGCCGATGCCCGATCAATCCGCGCAGCCTGGTAGTACACATCCGGGATTGCTCGCAGCCCCGAGTAGCACAGCAGCGCCACCAGGGACGTCCAATGCCAGACGTCCATCACCAGTACCGTGACCCAGGCATCCATGGTGTTGGCGGCATAGTTATAGTTGATGCCCATGGCATTCAGGGTCGAGCCCAACAGGCCGATATCGGCACGTCCAAAAATCTGCCAGATGGTGCCGACCACGTTCCACGGGATCAGTAGCGGGATGGCCATCACAATCAATACCAGGGACGACCAGCGGCCCTTGGTCGGCATGGTCAGGGCGATCGCGATACCCAGCGGGATTTCGATCAGCAGCACACAGGCCGAATAGATGAACTGGCGCAGCAGCGAATCATGCAGGCGCGGGTCAAGCAGCACCTGTTTGTACCAGTCAGCCCCGACGAAATAGCGGCTGGACTGGTCGAAGATGTCCTGCACCGAGTAGTTGACCACGGTCATCATCGGGATCACCGCGCTGAACGCCACCAGCAGGAACACCGGCAATACCAGCCACCAGGCCTTGTTGTTCTGCACCTTGTTCATGGCCGCACCTCCAGCAGGTAATCGTCGGCATACACCATCAGCCATTGCGCCGGAAAACTGATCGAGGCCCGCCCCTCGGGCACCGGCTTGTCTTCGGCCAGGCGTACTTTCAACGGCGCACCGTCGAGGTTGAGCGTCATGATCTTGTAGGTGCCCAGGTCTTCGACATGCATGACGTCGGCCTGCAACGCGTCGGGATTGGGCTCGTCCCACACATGGATAAACTCTGGACGAATCCCGACCTGAAGTTTCTTGTAGGCTTTTTCCGAAATCTGACGTTGCTGCAGCTCGGACAACGCCAGGTGAGTACCGGCAAAACGCACACCACCGGCGTCAGCCTGCACCTCAATCAGATTCATCCCAGGGCTACCGATGAAATAGCCGACAAAGGTATGACTGGGGCGCTCGAACAACTCCCGCGGTGTGCCGAACTGCACAATCTGCCCGCCGTACATCACCGCAATCTTGTCGGCAAAGGTCGAGGCCTCCAACTGATCGTGGGTGACGTAGACCATGGTGATGTTGAACTGCTCGTGGATCTGCTTGAGCTTGCGCCGCAGTTTCCACTTCAGATGCGGATCGATCACTGTCAGCGGCTCATCAAACAGGATCGCCGAGACGTCATCGCGCACCAGCCCACGGCCCATCGATACCTTCTGCTTTTCATCGGCGCTGAGGTTGCGGGCTTTTTTGCCCAACAGGTTCTGCAGGTCGAGCACCTCGGCAATTTCCTGCACCTTGCTGTGCACTTTCGCCTCGGCCATGCCCTGGTTACGCAGGGGGAATGCCAGGTTGTCGAACACCGTCATGGTGTCGTAGACCACCGGGAACTGGAACACCTGGGCGATATTGCGTTTTTCCGGAGTCAGGTCATTCACCACCTTGCTGTCGAACAGTACCTGGCCTTCCGAAGGGCTAAGCAGGCCAGAGATGATATTGAGCAACGTCGACTTGCCACAGCCCGACGGGCCGAGCAACGCGTAGGCGCCACCCTGCTCCCAGACGTGGTTCATTTCACGAATGGCGTAGTCCTCGGGACCGGCAGGCGTAGGGCTGTAGCTATGCGCCAGGTTCTGCAAATGGATCTCGGCCATCAGGCAACCCTCGCGACACGGCGCCCGGGCGCCTGGACCAAGCAGCCCTGGCCATCGAACACAAACAGTTTATGGGTGGGGATATAGATCCGGATCGGCGCATCGACGTCGTATTCGTGCACCCCAGGCAGGTGCAACACCAGTAGGAAATGGTCACTGCGTACATGCAGAAAGGTTTCCGAACCACTGATCTCCGCCACTTCCACGGTCACGGCCAGTTCCAGGTCATCGTCATTGCTGGGTACCAGGCTGATATGACTGGGGCGCACGCCAAAACGGAACTCGCCTTCACCAATCGGCCGCAGGTCCACATTCAATGGGAAGTGCACATCGTTGGCGAAGCTCACCTCGTTGCCGCTAATCCGCCCCGGCATCAGGTTGATTGGCGGTTCGGAAAACAGCTCGGCGGCCAGCACCGTTTGCGGCTGGTGATAGACCTCGGCGGCCTTGCCGCTCTGTATCACCCGGCCTTCATGGAGGATCGTGGTGGTGCCGCCCAGGGCCAGGGCTTCATTGGGCTCGGTGGTGGCGTAGATGGCGATGGTGTTGCGCGCCTTGAACAGCTCGCGCATTTCCTGACGCAGCTCTTCGCGCAATTTGTAGTCCAGGTTCACCAGAGGCTCATCAAACAGGATCAATTCGGCGTCCTTGACCAGCGCCCGGGCCATGGCCGTTCGTTGCTGCTGGCCACCGGACAGCTCCAGGGGATGGCGTTGCAGGAACTTGTCGATGCGCAGCATCTGCGCGGTTTCCAGCACTTTGCTCTGGATCAGTTCGTTGGACACCCCGGCCTGGCGCAAGGGCGAGGCGATGTTTTCGAACACAGTCATGGTCGGGTAGTTGATGAACTGCTGGTAGACCATCGACACATTGCGCAAACGCACGGGCTTGTGGGTAACGTCCACACCGTTCATCAGGATGCGCCCATTGTCAGGCTTATCCAGGCCGGCCATCAGACGCATCAGACTGGTCTTGCCGGACAGCGTACGGCCGAGCAGGACATTGAAGGAGCCTGCTTCGAAGCGCAGGTTGGCATCATCGATCCAGGTCTGGCCTTCGACAACGCGGGTGACATGTTCCAGGGTCAATGACATGACACGACCTTTTTATTATTGGAATTGTTCTTCCAAGGCCAGAGCGAGTTTCGTGCCAGAAATAAAAAGCGCCTATGGTTCAATAAGTTGAGGAAAACCGCCGTTCAGCCCTGAACAGAAATGAACATTCGCAACTGAACAATTGAACAACCAGCGGGTTGACAATGAACAGTTCTGAACAACACTGAATAAGCCTCACCAACGACACAGATCGAAATGTGGGAGCGGGCTTGCTCGCGATAGCGCTGGTTCAGGCACCTGACCTGCAACTGATACACCGCTATCGCGAGCAAGCCCGCTCCCACAATTTGATCGCTTTTCACCGTTAGATTGCGCAAGCCCCAAATAACAATAAAAAGAAGGTCTCCATGGCCGAATCCTTGCCCCACGACACCATCATCCAGGACTCCTGGCGCCGCTGCCGTGCCTTTGGCCTCGATCACCAAAGCGCCCCCAGCTTCGACCAACTGCCCGCCGAGGGCATCAGCCAATTGCTGGAAAGCCAACATTCCCTGGTGCAGACCACTCACCAGGAAGTCCTGCCCTATTACGAGAACATCCTCAGCAACTCCAATTGCCTGATCATGCTCGCCGACAACCACGGCCAGGTCCTCACCTCCTGGGGCACCCAACGCTTTATCGAGCCCAAGCTGGCACGAGGCTTCAATGCCGGGGCCAGTTGGCTGGAGCGCGCCACCGGCACCAATGCCATTGGTACCGCCCTGGCCTGCGCCCAGGCGGTGCATATCGAGCATGACGAACACTTCCTCAAGGCCAACCGCTTCATGACCGGCTCAGCGGCGCCGATCTTTGATGCCAACCGCGAGATCATCGCGGTGCTGGATGTCTCCAGTGACAGCTACCTGCCACCCTCCCACACCCTGGGCATGGTCAAGATGATGAGCCAGACCGTGGAAAACCGGCTGATCCTCAACCTGTTTGGCGGCGAGCACTTCCAACTGACTTTCAACACCGGCCTGAACAACCTCGACAGCCAGTGGGCCGGCCTGCTGATTTTCGATGAAAGTGGCCAGGTGCTTTCAGCCAACCGCCGTGCCGACAACCTGCTGGGCATCAGCCTGTCACGGGTGATGATCGACAGCCTGTTCAAGGTCTCGCTGCTGGAGTTGCTCAATCAGCCCGAAGGCCAGCCCTTTGCCCTACAGGCTGCGGGGCGCAACCGTTTCCAGTGCTTGCTCAAACGGCCCAAACAATCGCCGGTACAGGCCCGGATCTTTAGCGAGCCCGCCCCTGTAACCATTGGCCTGAAGACCCTGCACTTTGGCGACAGCCGCGTGGAAAAGGCCGTGCGCCAAGCCGAACGCCTGCTGGAAAAAGATATCCCGCTGCTGATCCACGGTGAAACCGGTGTCGGCAAGGAAGTCTTCGTCAAAGCCCTGCACCAGGCCAGCTCCCGCAGCCAACAGGCTTTTATCGCAGTCAACTGTGCGGCAATTCCTGCCGAGTTGGTGGAATCGGAGCTGTTTGGCTACGAAAAAGGCGCGTTCACCGGTGCCAACCAAAAAGGCAGCATCGGCCTGATCCGCAAGGCGGACAAAGGCACGCTGTTTCTCGATGAAATCGGTGACATGCCCCTCCCGACCCAGGCCCGGCTGCTGCGGGTATTGCAAGAGCGCTGCGTGCAACCGGTGGGCAGCAGCGAACTGTTCCCGGTGGACCTGCGCATTATCTCGGCCACCAACCGTTCACTGCGCGAGCAGGTGCAGATCGGCAGGTTTCGTGAGGATTTGTACTACCGTATCGGCGGCCTGACCCTGGAACTGCCGCCCCTGCGTGAGCGCAGCGATAAACAGGCGCTGTTCAAGCAACTATGGCAACAGCATCGCGAACCGACGCAATGGGCCGGCCTCAGTGCTGAAGTGCTGGCGTTATTCGAGCAACACCCTTGGCCAGGCAACTTGCGCCAGGTCAGCAGTGTGATGCAGGTCGCGCTGGCCATGGCCGAAGACCAACCAATCCGCCCGGAGCATCTGCCCGATGATTTCTTTGTCGACCTGGGCCAAGCCTCGCCTGCTACGCCATTGGTAATAGGCGATCTGGACGATATCCAGAACCTTCAGCAAAGACTGGCAGCGGTCGGCGGAAATATCTCCCACCTGGCGCGGGAGCTGGGGGTTAGCCGTAATACCTTATACAAGCGGTTACGCGCCGCTACGTAACGGTAACCGACCCTACGGGCAGCCAGCCTCAGATTTATCCGACAGCGTTTTAGGGTTGCTGCTCGGAAGATGCCCCAATAATCTTCGGCAGTCGCTGCAAATTCAGCGACCGGGTTTCGCAGCCCGGTTAAACTCTAGACGCACAGCGTCCACCACAAGATAACGGGCGCTTTTTTATGCCTGATGTCATGGCGGCTGTGCGCGGGATACCTTCGGGTATGCCGGGTTCCTAGAGTCCCGGTCTGCGAACCTGCGTACAGCTGCCACCCAGGTATCGTTTCGCAGCGATGGGTAGCAGTTCCATAACTCTGGGAGCCTTGCCATGATCAAACACAGCCCAAACCCGCCGTTAGACTCAACCTCGCTTCAGGCAGTTGCTCAACGAGCGATTGACTACTATCTGAACCCTCCTGCCGAAACCAAGCGGCCTACTGAAAACCACCGCCTTTTCACCGTGCGCGAAGGGTTAAATGCAGAGGTATTGTTGATCAACGCCTCGGAAGACCTTGCATCGGCTCAAGTATTGGCAACCCATTTGGCTTTTGAAGTAGACGGCACTGCACGGCGTGTGGCGCTAGGAATTTGTCGGATGCTGGAAGGAGTTGAGCTATTGGTGAACAGCGCCGTCGTTCAATGTGGAACTGAGCAAGAAAGAACAAGGCCCACTCACCATCCAGATTAGTCTGCGATAGCCCGTCCGCCATCGCTGGCAAGCCAGCGCCTACAGTTGAGCGGTGTTGATTGGCAAAACCAGCACAAATAAAAACGCCCCGAACCAGTCGGGGCGTTTTTATTCAGCTTGAAGCAATCAGCCGTCAGTCAGCCAAGCGCCAGGTCGTCCCGCCCTTCCCGTCTTCCAACACCACGCCCATGGCGGTGAGTTGGTCGCGGATGCGGTCGGATTCTGCCCAGTCCTTGTTGGCACGGGCATTCAGGCGCGCCTGGATCAGTGCGTCGACCTCAGCTGCATCCACACGCCCTTCGGCGCCGGCTTGCAGGAAGTCGTCGGCTTCCATTTGCAGAACGCCCAGTACGCTGGCCAGTTCTTTCAAACGGGCTGCCAAACCAGCTGCTGCATGCAGATCGCTCTCGCGCAGGCGGTTGATCTCGCGGACCATTTCAAACAGTACGGCGCAGGCTTCGGGGGTGCCGAAGTCGTCGTTCATCACGCTGGTGAAGCGTTCAACAAATGCTTCGCCACCGGCCGGAGCCACCACTGGCAGGCCTTTCAACGCGTGGTAGAAACGTTCGAGGGCGCCCTTGGCGTCCTTGAGGTTGTCTTCCGAGTAGTTGATGGCGCTGCGGTAGTGGCTCGATACCAGCAGGTAACGCACGACTTCCGGGTGGTACTTTTCCAGCACGTCGCGAATGGTGAAGAAGTTGTTCAAGGACTTGGACATCTTCTCGCCATTGATGCGAATCATGCCGCAATGCATCCACGCGTTGGCGTAGGTCTTGCCGGTGGCCGCTTCGCTCTGGGCGATTTCGTTTTCGTGGTGCGGGAACTCAAGGTCGCTGCCGCCGCCATGAATGTCGAAGGTCTCGCCCAGGCAGCAGGTAGACATCACCGAGCATTCGATGTGCCAGCCCGGACGCCCGGCGCCCCACGGCGACTCCCAGCTCGGCTCGCCCGGCTTGGTGCCTTTCCACAGCACGAAGTCCAGCGGATCCTGCTTGGCTTCGTCGACTTCGATGCGTGCACCGATGCGCAGGTCTTCGATCTTCTTGCGCGACAGCTTGCCGTAGCCCATGAACTTGGCGACGCGGTAGTACACGTCGCCATTGCCCGGGGCGTAGGCGTAGCCCTTGTCGATCAAGGTCTGGATCATCGCGTGCATGCCAGGGATGTGGTCCGTGGCACGCGGTTCCATGTCCGGCTTGAGGATGTTGAGGCGCGCCTCGTCCTCGTGCATGGCAGCAATCATGCGCTCGGTCAGCGCATCGAACGACTCGCCGTTTTCGTTGGCGCGATTGATGATCTTGTCGTCGATGTCGGTAATGTTGCGCACATACGTCAAGTCGTAGCCGCTGAAACGCAACCAGCGGGTCACCAGGTCAAAGGCAACCATGCTGCGGCCGTGGCCGATGTGGCAGTAGTCGTACACGGTCATGCCGCACACGTACATGCGCACCTTGTTGCCATCCAGCGGCTTGAAGACTTCTTTGGTCTTGCTGAGCGTGTTGTAGATCGTTAGCACGATGAATCCCTTAAGACTGAATCACTGACCCCACGAATCACGCAAGGTCACGGTACGGTTGAATACCGGAGCGCCTGGTTTCGAGTCCTTGATATCCGCGCAGAAGTAGCCTTCGCGCTCGAACTGGAAACGGTCTTCCGGCTGTGCTTCGCCCAACGATGGCTCGGCACGACAACCAGTGAGTACTTGCAGGGAGTCAGGGTTGATGTTGTCGAGGAAACTGGCGCTGTCTTCGGCCTTCTCAGGGTTGGCCGAACGGAACAGGCGATCGTACAGGCGCACTTCGCACTCGACGCTGGCCGCCGCCGGCACCCAGTGCACCACGCCCTTGACCTTGCGGCCTTCAGGGTTCTTGCCCAGGGTGTCCGGATCGTAGGAGCAACGCAGTTCGACGATGTTGCCATCGGCATCCTTGATCGCTTCGTCAGCACGGATCACGTAGCTGCCGCGCAGGCGCACTTCGCCGTTCGGCTCCAGGCGCTTGTAGCCTTTTGGCGGTTCTTCCATGAAGTCATCACGGTCGATATAGATTTCACGGGCGAACGGCAACTTGCGCACACCCAGTTCTTCTTTCTGCGGATGACGCGGCAGTTCGAGGTTCTCGACCTGGCCTTCCGGGTAGTTGGTGATCACGACTTTCAACGGACGCAGCACGCACATGGCGCGCGGGGCGTTGTGGTCCAGGTCCTGGCGAATGCTGAATTCCAGCATGCCGAAGTCGACCACGCCGTCGGAACGGTTGGTGCCGACCATGTCGCAGAAGTTACGGATCGACGCCGGGGTGTAGCCGCGGCGGCGGAAGCCCGACAGCGTCGACATGCGTGGGTCGTCCCAGCCAAACACGTGCTTTTCATCGACCAGTTGCTTGAGCTTGCGCTTGCTGGTGATGGTGTAGTTCAGGTTCAGGCGGCTGAATTCGTACTGACGCGGATGCGCCGGTACTGGCAGGCTGTCGAGGAACCATTCGTACAGCGGACGGTGACTTTCGAACTCCAGGGTGCAAATGGAGTGAGTGATGCCTTCGATGGCGTCCGACTGGCCGTGGGTGAAGTCGTAGTTGGGGTAGATGCACCACTTGTCACCGGTCTGGTGGTGATGGGCATGGCGGATGCGGTACATGATCGGGTCGCGCAGGTTCATGTTCGGCGAGGCCATGTCGATCTTGGCGCGCAGCACACGTGCACCGTCGGCGAACTCACCGTCGCGCATGCGGGTGAACCAGTCCAGGTTCTCTTCTACCGAACGGTCGCGGAACGGGCTGTTCTTGCCAGGCTCAGTCAGGGTGCCACGGTATTCCTTGGCCTGCGCAGGCGTCAGGTCGTCGACGTAGGCCTTGCCGGCCTTGATCAGTTCCACGGCCCAGTCGAACAACTGGTCGAAGTACTTGGAGGCGTAGCGCACTTCACCGGACCATTCGAAGCCCAGCCACTTGATGTCGCTTTCGATGGCGTCGATGTATTCCTGGTCTTCCTTGGCCGGGTTGGTGTCGTCGAAACGCAGGTGCGTGACGCCACCGAACTCCTGGGCCAGGCCGAAGTTCACACAGATCGACTTGGCGTGACCGATGTGCAGGTAGCCGTTGGGCTCTGGCGGGAAGCGGGTGACGATCTGCGTGTGCTTGCCCGAATCCAGGTCCGCCTGGATGATCGGGCGCAGGAAGTTGACCGGGACGGCAGGTCCGGTCTTGGAATTCGAGGTAGGGTCGACAGTGGGCTTGCTCATAAGATCCTTGAACAGACAGGTTCGTGGCCGGTTGGGGCCAGATAAAACAAAGGGCTTATCATAGCCGAAGCTGTCAAGCCGCTGACAGAGCAGGCTCAAAAACTGCTGCATTTATTGCATGGGCGGTAAAAAACCACCTCGAAATTCCTGCAGGGCACGCTAAACTGCGCGCCTTGGCAGTGTATTGCTGAACGGATGCAGGCGTTGAATACGCCCAACCCCACGAATTCCTTGAAAGAGTAGTGAACATGACTCAAGTCAAACTGAGCACCAACCACGGTGACATCGTCATCGAGCTGAACGCCGAGAAAGCGCCGACCACCGTCGCCAACTTCATCGAGTACGTCAAAGCCGGCCACTACGAAAACACTGTTTTCCACCGTGTCATCGGCAACTTCATGATCCAGGGCGGTGGTTTCGAACCCGGCATGAAAGAAAAGAAAGACAAGCGTGCCAGCATCCAGAACGAAGCGGACAACGGTCTTTCCAACGACAAGTACACCGTCGCCATGGCCCGTACCATGGAGCCGCATTCGGCCTCCGCGCAGTTCTTCATCAACGTGGCTGATAACAGCTTCCTCAACCACAGCGCCAAGACCGTGCAGGGTTGGGGCTACGCGGTATTCGGTAAAGTCACCGAAGGCACCGACGTCGTGGACAAGATCAAGGGTGTTTCCACCACCATGAAATCCGGCCACCAGGACGTACCAGCAGACGACGTGATCATCGAGAAAGCCGAGATCATTGCGTGATATTGCTGATTTCAGACTTACATCTGGAAGAGGAGCGCCCGGATATTACCCGGGCGTTTCTGGGTTTACTCAACGGCCGCGCCCGTAGTGCGCAAGCGTTGTACATCCTGGGAGATTTTTTCGAAGCCTGGATTGGCGACGATGCGATGACCCCGTTCCAGCGCTCCATTTGCGAGGCTCTGCGTGAGCTGAGCGACAGCGGCACTCAGCTATTTTTGATGCATGGCAACCGGGATTTCCTGATCGGCAAGGCATTCTGCAAAGCAGCAGGCGTGACCTTGCTCAAGGACCCCACTGTCGTGCAGTTGCATGGCGAGCCCGTGCTGTTGATGCACGGCGACAGCCTGTGTACCCGCGACCTCGGCTATATGAAGCTGCGGCGCATCCTGCGTAACCCCATCGTGCTGTTTATCCTGCGCCACCTGCCCTTGCGCACCCGCCATAAACTGGCGCGCAAACTGCGCAGTGAAAGCCGTGCGCAAACGCGGATGAAGGCCAACGATATTGTCGATGTGACGCCCGAGGAAGTACCACGGGTGATGCAGCAGTTCGGCGTGCGCACCCTGGTCCACGGCCACACCCACCGCCCGGCCATTCACAAATTGCAGATTGGCGAGCAGGCAGCCAAGCGCATTGTGCTGGGAGACTGGGACAAGCAAGGTTGGGCGTTGCAAGTGGATGAGCAAGGTTTCCAGTTGGCGGCGTTTGACTTCGTCAATCCGCAGTTGGCGTTGCCTGGCGCCTGAGTTACCAACAACACGAATCAAATGGGGGAATGGGCTTGCTCGCGATGAGGGCCCAAAAACCACCCAATCACCCGCGCCGGGCACCGCGCTCGCGCAAATACTCCAGCACCGCAGCCTGCTCCCCGGCAAACTCGATCCGCGCGCCTTTCTTCTCACGCTGGAAGGCGTACATCGGGTCGTAGTACTCGCGCAGCCCGACAATCCAGCCCCGGTGCAAGTCCACACTTCCCGTGCGGGCTTGCTCGGCCAGGGCGTCCTGCATCAGTCCATGCAAATGCTGGTAGCGCTCCCCACCCAGGCGTTTGTGGATATTGGCCAGGCTCTGGGTCAAACGTTCGGCGAACAGGCTCAAACCTGCTTCGCCAAACTCGGCGTTGAACTGTGCGCACAGATCAATGACATAGTCGCGCAAGACCCGCTCGACGCGGTTTTCCAGGCTTTCTTCCAGCCACACCATCGGGTACGCCTGCATGCCCCGATGCAGGTTCAGCGGCAAGGCGCAGCTACCGATCATGCGACTTTCGTCCTCAAGCACAAACTGCTCGATACCCCGCGCGCGCTTTTTCAACACGTCCACCGCCAGGCGGTTCTCGAAATCGATATTGGACGGCTGGCCCGTGGCCCGTTTACCAAAACTGGAGCCCCGGTGATTGGCGTAGCCTTCCAGGTCCAGACCATTGTGCAACTGATGGAGCACCTCAGTCTTGCCGCTGCCGGTCAGACCACCCAGCAGGACGAAATCGCACTGCTCGACAGCCTGCTCCACCGTCTCCAGCAAGAACGTACGCATGGCCTTGTAGCCACCGCCAACCCGGGGATAGTCGATACCCGACTCGTCCTTGAGCACCTTCTGCACCAAGTGCGAACGCAAGCCGCCACGGAAGCAATACAGGTAACCATCAGGGTTGGCCTGGGCAAACGCGGTCCAACGCGCCAGCCGCTCTTGCAAGGTCGCGCCACTGACCAACTGATGCCCCAGCACAATCGCCGCCTGCTGCCCCTGCTGCTTGTAGCAAGTACCCACCCGCTGGCGCTCGTCGTCGGTCATCAACGGCAGGTTGACCACGCCGGGGAACGCGCCCTTGACGAACTCAACCGGGGCGCGGGTATCCATCATCGGGCGGTCGTTGAGAAAAATATCGCGGTAATCGGTGATGTCGATGGGCATCAAGACACCTCTACCGCGTTGCTCTGTCGCTCAACCAACTGACCGATAGGCGCAAGGTTAAGCCCCAGCTCGGCGGCCACCGCCAGGAACTCGGCCTCGCCCTGCGGCGTCACGGCCACCAACAGGCCACCGCTGGTTTGCGGGTCGCACAGCACGCGCTTGTGCAACTCCTGGATGCGTCCCAACTGGCTGGCATAGCTGTCGAAATTGCGCAAAGTGCCGCCGGGCACACAGCCCTGCTCCAGGTAGTACTCGACCCCCGGCAGGCGTGGGACTTTTTCGTATTCGATCAGGGCAGTCAAACCGCTGCCGTCGGCCATTTCCACCAGATGGCCGAGCAGGCCGAAACCGGTGACGTCGGTCATCGCGGTCACGCCAGCCAGCTTGCCAAAGCGGCTGCCAGGCTTGTTGAGGGTACACATCCAGTCCCGCGCCAGGCCGATATCGGCTTCACGCAGTTTGCCCTTCTTCTCGGCCGTGGTGAGGATGCCGATGCCCAGGGGTTTGGTCAGGTACAAGCGGCAGCCGGCGGTGGCCGTGTCGTTGCGCTTCATATGGCGCTTGTCCACCAGACCGGTGACGGCCAGGCCGAAGATTGGCTCCGGGGCGTCGATGGAATGGCCGCCGGCCAGGGGAATACCCGCCGCGTCGCACACTGAGCGGCCACCGCGAATCACTTCCCGGGCGATTTCCGGGGCCAGTACATTGACCGGCCAGCCGAGAATGGCAATGGCCATCAACGGGTCGCCACCCATCGCGTAGATATCACTGATGGCGTTGGTGGCGGCAATTCGCCCAAAGTCGAAGGGATCGTCAACGATAGGCATGAAAAAGTCAGTGGTGGAGACCACGCCGCGCTCTTCATCGATGGCGTACACCGCCGCATCGTCCCGCGAGGCATTGCCTACCCAGAGCTTGGGGTCGAGGTTCTGCGCGCCGCTGCCGGCGAGGATCACTTCCAGCACCTGTGGCGAAATCTTGCAGCCGCAACCGGCACCGTGGCTGTACTGGGTCAGGCGAATCGGCTCGTTCATGGTGGACCTCAAGCTATCAAGTGCGGGGAGTCTACCAGACAGCAAAAAGCCGGCTGGGCTCTTGAGAGCGCAGCCGGCCTTTGGGGTTCAGCGGTTACTGACGGGCAGCGAGCAAACGCTTGTGCCGATTGCGCCGTGCAATGTTCAGGCACTCGATCGCAGCCGAGAACGCCATGGCCGCGTACACGTAGCCTTTAGGCACATGGGCACCGAAGCCTTCGGCGATCAGCGTCATGCCGATCATGATCAAAAAGCCCAGGGCCAGCATGACCACGGTCGGGTTGTCGTTGATGAACTTGGCCAGGGGTTCGGCCGCCACCAGCATCACGATCACCGAGGTCACCACCGCAATGATCATGATCGGCAAGTGCTCGGTCATGCCCACGGCGGTAATGATGCTGTCGATGGAGAACACCAAGTCGAGCAACAGGATCTGCCCGATCGCGGCGGCGAAGCCGATGGCCACGACATTGCCAGTGCTGGTTTTCTCTTCGGGTTCCGGGTCCATGCTGTGATGGATCTCGGTGGTGGCCTTCCACACCAGGAACAGGCCGCCGGCGATCAGGATCATGTCCTTCCACGAGAACGCCTGGCCGAACACTTCGAACACCGGTGCAGTCAACTGCACGATGAACGCGATGGTGCTCAACAGACCCAGGCGCAAGACCAACGCCATGCTGATACCGATGCGCCGCGCCTTGGCCCGGTGCTTCTCCGGCAATTTGTTGGTGAGGATCGAGATGAAGATCAGGTTATCGATGCCCAGCACGATTTCCATGACGATCAGGGTTGCCAGCGCCACCCAGGCGGTGGGGCTGGCGGCCAGTTGTAAAAGGTAATCCATAGGTCAGTCCTGACGTTGTGCTGGGAGATTAGGTTTCTTTGGTGTTCGATTCAGACTCTTTAGTTTCCTGATCGTCCTTTTTTTCTGGACTGATCAAGCCTTGTGTCGCTTCACTCAATGCCTGCTCGGCAGCCTTCTGGGTGTCGTCGATCGCTTGCTTGGCCGATTCACTGGCTTTGTCCAGGACCTGCTGCGTGCTTTTTTCGACCTGATCGCAGCCGCTGATCATCACCAATGAAAGCGCAAGCAACGATGCCGCGCCGAAAGAATTGAGTTTCATGATGTATTCCTCGTTAGAACCATTGGGTCCAAGTAGTGGCCCCGCGATAGCGAGGCATTCTATGCAGGTGAACACTTCAGTAAAATTCGTATTTTTCTCGCGTATACTTCGGTTTTTACGAAGTGATGGCCGTCATGCTCAATTACCGACAACTGCATTACTTCTGGGTGGTGGCCAAGACTGGCAGCATCGTGCGCGCCTGTGAGCAGTTGAACCTCACCCCGCAGACCATCAGCGGGCAAATCAGCCTGCTCGAACAGACATTCGGCATCGCCCTGTTTCAACGGGTCGGGCGCCAACTGGAACTCACCGAAGCCGGGCGCCGGGCCCTGCCCTATGCCGAGCAGATGTTCCAGACCGGCAATGAGCTGGAAGCAATGCTGCGCGCCCAGCCCAATGAACAGCAGATCGTGTTTCGCGTCGGCGTGGCGGATGTGGTGCCCAAGTCCATCGTCTATCGACTGATCGCGCCGACCATGGAATTGAGCGAGCCGCTGCGCATTACCTGCCGCGAAGACAAACTGGAACGCCTGTTGGCCGACCTGGCGATCCAGCGCCTGGACCTGGTGATTTCCGACAGCCCGATGCCGACACACCTGGACATCAAGGGCTACAGCCAGAAACTGGGGGAATGTGGCATCAGTTTTTTCGCTACCCAGGCATTGGCTGATAAGCATAGTGGTGATTTCCCACAGTGCCTGCACGGCGCACCGCTGCTGATTCCCGGCGCGGAAACCGTGGTGCGCAGCCGTTTGCAGCGCTGGTTCGCCGAACAGCAGATCCAGCCCAGGATCATCGGCGAATTCGACGATAGCGCCTTGATGCAGGCCTTTGGTCAATCCGGCAGCGGGATTTTCATCGCCCCCAGCGTGATTGCCGATGAAGTGCTGCGCCAGTACGGCGTGGCACTGATTGGTCAGACGGACGCCGTCACCGAGTCGTTCTACGCGATCTCGGTGGAGCGCAAGGTCAAGCACCCCGGCATCGTGGCGATTACCGAAGGTGCGCGGCGCGAGTTGTTCACCTCACTGCCGGTCTAGGCGCAGGCAACCCGAGTCTTGGCGGTCATCAACCACAGGGCCAGCAGGATCGACAGCAGGATAAAGCCGGATGCCGCGAACCCCAGGCTGCCCAGCCCCAGAGTGTCGATCACCCGCCCGCCGACCATCGCCCCCAGGCCAATGCCCAGGTTGGCCCCGGCAATGTTCAGCGACGCCGCGAATGCCGGGGCATGGGGCGCGGCCTTCATCAACCGCACATGGCTGACCAGGAACAGCGCCGCCTGGGTCACGCCCCAAATGCCCATGGCCGCTGCCAGGCCGAGGGTGGAGTGAATCGCCGGCACCAGTGCCACCATGCCGGCGATCATAAAGCCGCAGAACACCATGGACGCGATCAGCGGATGCTTGTCGACCATGCGCCCACCCAACGAGTTGCCGATCAGGCCCACGGCGCCAAAGCCCATCAGGCACCATCCGACCAGCGTGCCGTCGAAGCCGGCCAGACGCTCAAGAATGTCCGCCAGGTAGGTATAAGCGGTGAACATGCCGCTAAATACCAGGATCGACAGTAAAACGTGGCCCTGCATCAAGGGGTTGCGCAGGATCTTGAACTGCGAGCGCAGGGTTACGTCGTCTTTCTTCACCTTCGTCGCCGGCAGATACACCCACAGCAGCAACGCCTTGAGCACCGCCACCACCGCCAGAATGCCAAAAGCAGTGCGCCAGCCGAACATATCGGAGATCAGGGTACCGACCGGAATCCCGAATACGGTGGCGCAGACGATGCCAAAGCCGATCTTGGCAATCGCCCGGCCAGCGTAGTCCGGGCCGACGATATCCACCGCCGTTTCACTGGCCAGGGCCCAGAACACCGGCAACCCCAGCGCCGGAATCAGCCGTGCCACGGCCATCACCCAGATATTCGGCGCCAGGGCCGCCAGGGTATTGGCCGCGCCGAACATCAACAGAATGCTGATAAACAGGCGCTTGCGCTCGAAACGCGCGAAATACGCGGTAAGAAACGGCCCAAACGCGGCCACGGTGAAGGCAAACAGGGTTACCAGCAAACCGGCCTGGGACACGCTCACATCCAGGTCGCGAGCGATGGACGGCAACAGGCCCACGATCACAAATTCGGTGGTCAACACCGTAAAACCGGCCGCCGACAGCAGCAGGATGGGCAACAACATGAACAACTCCAGAAACGGCGACGCCAGCGTTAGCCCAAGGGCCCGCTGACAGAGAGATAAGAAGAGGATGGCGAATCTTAACAGAATGTGACCAAACCACGCACGGCGCTGGCGACTGAATGCCGCAGCAAACCGGATATTTCCTACAGCATGTTAGACTTCGCGCCCTGCATAGCGCTGCACACATTAAAAAAACTAGAGACAACTCTTTATGACTGCTGCCCCTTCGCTGCTTCAACGCCTCATGCGCGTCAGCCTGGTGACCCAAATTATCATCGGCCTGGTTGCTGGCATCCTACTGGCCCTGCTGTCGCCCAGCGCGGCCCTGTCCACCGCGTTTATCGGCAAGGTATTTGTCTCGGCGCTCAAGGCCGTCGCGCCGATCCTGGTGTTTGTGCTGGTGATGGCCTCGATTGCCAACCACAAGCATGGCCAGGAAACCCATATCCGCCCGATCCTGTTCCTGTACTTGCTGGGTACCTTTTCGGCAGCGGTCGTGGCGGTGATTGCCAGCACCCTGTTCCCGTCGAGCCTGGTCCTGGCCACCCATGACGTGGCCGTCAGCGCGCCGGGCGGTATCGGTGAAGTGCTGCAGAGCCTGCTGCTCAGCGTGGTGGACAACCCGGTCAGCGCCCTGATGAACGCCAACTTCATCGGCATCCTGGCCTGGGCCATCGGCATGGGCATTGCAATTCGCCATGCCGGGCAAACCACGCGCACGGTGCTGGACGACCTGTCCAACGGTGTCACGCTGATCGTGCGCGTAGTGATTCGCTTTGCGCCGCTGGGCATTTTCGGCCTGGTGGCCTCGACCCTCGCCGCTTCTGGCTTCGACGCGTTGCTCGGCTATGCGCACCTGTTGCTGGTACTGATCGGCTGCATGCTGTTCGTGGCCCTGGTGGTCAACCCGGCCATCGTGTTCTGGAAACTGCGTCGCAACCCCTACCCGCTGGTGCTGCTGTGCCTGCGCGAGAGCGGTATCACTGCATTCTTCACCCGCAGTTCGGCGGCCAATATCCCGGTCAACCTGGCGTTGAGTGAACGCCTGGGCCTGCATGAAGACACCTATTCGGTATCGATCCCGTTGGGCGCAACCATCAACATGGCCGGCGCCGCCATCACCATCACCGTGCTGACCCTGGCGGCCGTGCATACCTTGGGCATTGCCGTTGACCTGCCGACTGCCGTGCTGCTCAGCGTGGTGGCTGCGGTGTGTGCCTGTGGCGCATCCGGCGTGGCCGGTGGCTCGTTGCTGTTGATTCCACTGGCGTGCAGCCTGTTCGGCATCCCAAGTGAAATCGCGATGCAAGTGGTAGCCGTGGGCTTCATCATCGGGGTGTTGCAGGATTCGGCGGAGACTGCGCTGAACTCGTCCACTGACGTGTTGTTCACCGCAGCGGCGTGCCTGGGCCAGGAAGACAAGAACCCAGCCTGACACAACAGTGGGCGCTGACTTCTGTAGGAGCTGGCTTGCCTGCGATAGCATCACCTCGGTGCAACTGATAGACCGAGGTGCCTGCATCGCAGGCAAGCCAGCTCCTACAGAGCCAGCGCCCACATTTGTTTTGGGGTGTTACTCAGTACTTAGAACGCGCCCATGTAGTCGCGCTTGCCCACTTCCACACCGTTATGACGCAGCAAAGCGTAAGCGGTGGTGACGTGGAAGAAGAACTGCGGCAGGCCGTAGGTCAGCAGGTAGGACTGGCCGCTGAAGCGTTTTTCTTTCGGGGTGCCTGGGCGGGTGACGATCTCGATACCTTCCTTGCCGTCGATCTGCGCCGGGGTGATGGTGTCGATAAAGGCCAGGACCTTGGCGATCAGCGCTTGCAGGTCAGCGAAAGTGACTTCGCTGTCTTCGTATTTCGGTACTTCGATCTCGGCCAGGCGCGCGGAAACGCCCTTGGCAAAGTCCACGGCGATCTGCACCTGGCGTACCAGCGGGAACATATCCGGGAACAGGCGCGCCTGCAGCAAGGCATTGGGGTCGATGTTCTTGGCAGTGGCGTGGGCCTCGGCCTTGTTCAGCACGTCGCTCAGGGCGTTGAGCATTTGCTTGAAGACTGGGAGGGAAGCGGCGTACAGGGAAATAGTCATGACAGTCTCGACAATAGTGGCGGGGTTGGACAGCGGCGATTATAGCCATGCGCGTCGCTTGTCTTTTATTTTTTCGGGATTAGGCTAGTGGGCTCACAGCATAGGGAAAGCGCGATGACCACCGAGCACGACACCACTTCCTCCGAACCGCGCCTCAACAGCACGGAAATCCGCGTCCTGGGCAGCCTGATCGAAAAACAGGCGACCAACCCGGAAACCTACCCGCTGACCCTCAATGCCCTGGTGCTGGCCTGCAACCAGAAAACCAGCCGGGAGCCTGTGACCAACCTCAGCCAGGGCCAGGTCGGCCAAAGCCTGCGCGCCCTGGAGGGACGGGGTTTTACCAAGCTTGTGATGGGCAGCCGCGCCGATCGCTGGGAACACCGCGTGGACAAGGCCCTGGAATTGGTGCCGGCGCAGGTGATCCTCACTGGCCTGATGTTTCTGCGCGGCCCACAGACGGTCAATGAACTGCTGACCCGCAGCGGGCGCATGCATGACTTTGAAGATGCCGAACAGGTGGTACACCAACTCGAACGCCTGATCGCCCGTGACCTGGCGGTGTTGGTGCCCAAGCAGGCCGGGCAGCGCGAAGATCGCTACACCCATTCCCTGGGCGACCCGGCGGATATCGAGGCGATCCTCGCCGCTCGTGGTAACCCGGCGGAGCGCAGCAGCGCAGGCGCAGTTTCCGTGGAGCGCATCGAAGAGCTGGAGGCGCGGATTGCGGCGCTGGAAGAGCGCCTGTCGCGTCTCGAATAACACCTTGTCCCTTGTAGGAGCGAGCTTGCTCGCTCCTACAGAAAGCAGAATCCGCTTAACTGACTGGCATTAGGGCAAGCCAGCTCCCACATGGATCAACTGTGTTTTTTCAGAGCGATTACTGTCGAGCGAACGCCACCGCTTTCTGAAACTGCTCATCCGTCGGTCGGATGCCGGTGTACAGCACGAACTGCTCCAGCGCCTGGATCGCAATCACTTCCAGGCCAGTAATCACCCGCTTGCCCTGGGCCCGGCCACGCACAATCAGCGGTGTTTCGGCGGGAATCGCCACCACATCGAACACCGTGTCCGCCAAGTCAATCGCAGCAGCCTCAAACGCCAGATCCTCGGCCTGGGCGCCGCCGGTCATGCCGATCGGCGTCACATTGACCAGCATCTGCGGGCGCGTCTCGCCCAATGTCGCCTGCCACGTATACCCCAGGTTGTGCGCCAGGGCCCGGCCGGCGGCTTCGTTACGGGCAACGATCAGGCCATTGGCGTAGCCACCATCGCGCAAGGCACTGGCCACAGCCTTGGCCATGCCGCCACTGCCGTGCAGGGCGAAGGTCGAATCCTTGGGCACGGCATGCTTTTTCAGCAACTGCTCAATGGCAATGTAATCGGTGTTGTAGGCCTTGAGATGGCCGGCGGTGTTGACGATGGTGTTGATCGAAGCGATAGCACGGGCCGAGTCATCCAGTTCATCGACCAGCTCGATGCAGGCCTCCTTGAACGGCATCGACACGCCGCAGCCGCGAATACCCAGGGCGCGGATACCGGCCACGGCGCCGTTTAAATCCTGGCTGCTGAAAGCCTTGTAATAGAAATTGAGCCCCAACTGCTCATACAAATGGTTATGAAAACGTAGGCCGAAATTACCTGGGCGGGCCGACAGTGACATGCACAGTTGGGTATCTTTGTTGGGGTTCATCAACATCCAATGACTCCTTCATCAAGTAAGCAAACCGGTACAGACCTTACACAACCTTTACCTAGTGGCGGTGCTGTTTTCCTGAAATACGTTGTCTTAAAAGTATCCCCGCGACAATCCTTGAGTCTATTGATTGCAGACCACAAGCGCAGGGGCCAACCGAGGAAAGACCATGATGCGTAAAATCCCCAGGATCGCCTTGCTGATCGGTGCGCTCGCTGTAGCCGGCCAAGCTTCCGCCCATGGCGGCGGTTGGGGTGGCCCGGCCGTATTGGGTGCGGTTGTCGGCGCAGCCGTAGTGGGCTCAGTGATCGCCAGCCATGATCGGCCGGTATATGTGCAGCAGCAACCGGTGTATTACCAGCCCCAGCCGGTGTACGCCGCCCCGCCGCCGGTCTATTACCAGCCAGCGCCGGTGTATGTGCAGCAGCCGGTGTATTACCGCCCGGCGCCCGTGTATTACGGGCCACCACGTGGCTACTACGGCCCACCCCACGGCTATTACAGGCGCGGTTGGTAAGCACCGCAAAAAGCCCCGCATGCCAGGCGGGGCTTTTTTATGGGTTGCCGGTCTGAATAAATCTTGCCAAGGTCGCTATGGGGACAACGCTGGCTGTTAAATCCGACATTATCAAGGCCAACGTGCGCTTGCCCAATCGGGGCCTGCGCTGTCATGTTTGTGTCACACGGCACTCTCACTATCGAAACTGTCCATCCCTAACAGGCCATAACAACAAGGACGATCCAGCATGCCCACACAAAATCCGCACCGTACCGCCGGTCTCTGCACGTCGAGCAAAGTCTATAGCGCCTTGACCGAACTCAAGCACCTGGAAGGCCATCGCAGTGCCAAGTTTCTCTCGTTGCTGGCCGAAAACCTGGTCCACAAGGGCCTGCTCAACGAGCAGGAAGTGCTGAACATGCTGGATCAGGTCGTGGACTGAGCGCCTGCGGGCGCAGTCTCGATAACAATGATGTTGACTATCGAGCAGGGTGATTTTCCCTCAAGCGCTGGCCGCCGTAAGGTTACCTCCATCAGCAATGGAGGTAGATATGCCCACTATCCAGATCATGTCCGTCGTCGGCAGTGCCGTCCCCGTCCCTCTTCGGGAGTTGGGTTTGCTGGCCTGCTGGTACTTGGTACGCGACGGTGAAGCCATCAGTGGCCCGCTGACTTCACTGTCGGCTGCGCAAGCGCAAAGCCGCAAGCTTGAAGCTTAAGGCAAACGCACTTGTCGTTTGGTTTCGACAAACAGCGCCCAGCTGGACATGAACAACGCGGCAATCAATGGCCCGATGACAAAACCATTGAGGCCGAAGATCGACAGGCCACCCAGGGTCGAGATCAGGATCAGGTAATCCGGCATCTTGGTGTCCTTGCCCACCAGGATCGGGCGCAGCACGTTGTCCACCAGGCCGATCACAAACACCCCAAACAAGGCCAGCACCACCCCTTGCCAGATTGAACCACTGAGCAGGAAGTACGCGGCTACCGGCCCCCAGACAATTCCCGCGCCCACCGCCGGCAGCAGCGACAGAAACGCCATCAGCACCGCCCAGAGCAATGCACTGGGAATTTCCAGAAACCAGAAAATCAAACCGCCCAACGCGCCCTGGGTCACCGCCACCAGCACGTTGCCCTTGACGGTCGCCCGCACCACGCGGTTGAACTTGAGCTGCAAGCGACGCTTCTGCGGCTCGGCCAGCGGCACCGCCGTACGCACTTTGCGCACCAGTTCGGGGCCGTCGCGTAGCAGGAAGAACAGCAAGTACAGCATGATGAAAAAGCTCACCAGGAAATCAAAGGTGCCCTGGCCAAAGCTGAACGCCTGGCTGGCGAAGAACTGGCTGCCCTGCATCGCGGCCTTGACGATCTTCTCGCGCAGCCCCTCCAGGTTACCCATGCCGAAGCGGTCCAGCAGATGCTGGAAGTAAGGCGGCAGGAAGTTCTTGAACTGTTCGATGTAACCGGCGATATCCAGCCTGCCGCTTTCGACGTTCCGGTACAGCGTCGCGCCCTCCTGCACCAGCAAGGCACTGGTGATGATCACCGGCAAAATCGCGATCACCAGGCACACCATCAAGGTACAGAGCGACGTCAGGTTGCGATTCCAGCCAAACTTGAGCTGCAGGCGCCGCTGCATGGGCGCAAAGATGATCCCGAGGATCACCGCCCAGAACACCGCGCCATAGAACGGCAGCAGGATCCAGAAAAACGCGACGGTCACCATGACCAGCAGCAACAGCAAGGTTTTGAATTGCAGATTCGTTTGGTTCATGTCCGATCCGTGCCAGAAAAACGCCAGGCGCCCAGCGCGCCCTGTTGCTTAGTCCACCGCGCATCGCACGAGTGCCATCTTTATTTCTACAGCGTAGACCCAGATCAATAACCGCCAGGTCCGGCTCGGCTACCCTGCCGCCCTTTTGCGACCTGAATCCCCATGCCCTCTGTTCTTGCCCCCGAATTGCTCGCCCCTGCCGGCACCCTGAAAAACATGCGCTACGCCTTTGCCTACGGTGCCGATGCGGTCTACGCCGGCCAACCGCGCTACAGCTTGCGGGTGCGCAATAACGAGTTCGACCACGCCAACCTGGCCCTGGGCATCGCCGAGGCGCAATCGCGGGGCAAGCGCTTTTATGTGGTGGTCAATATCGCGCCGCACAATGCCAAGCTAAAAACCTTCCTCAAGGACCTGGAACCGGTGATCGCCATGGGCCCGGACGCGCTGATCATGTCCGACCCAGGCTTGATCATGCTCGTGCGCCGGCACTTCCCGCAGATGCCGATCCATCTATCGGTGCAAGCCAACACGGTGAACTGGGCCAGTGTCGAGTTCTGGCAACAGCAAGGCCTCTGCCGGATCATCCTGTCGCGGGAACTGTCCCTGGAAGAAATCGCCGAGATCCGCCAACAGGTACCAGCCATGGAGCTGGAAGTGTTTGTGCATGGCGCGCTGTGCATGGCCTACTCCGGGCGCTGCCTGTTGTCCGGCTATATGAACAAGCGCGACGCCAACCAGGGCACCTGCACCAACGCTTGCCGCTGGAAATACCAGGCCACACCGGCCGAGGAAAACACCGTGGGCGATATCGTCCAGCAGTATCAGCCCGAGCCGACCCTGGGCCTCGGCGCGCCCACCGACCAGGTGTTCCTGCTTCAGGAAGCCAATCGCCCGGACGAACAGATGCCGGCCTTCGAGGACGAGCACGGCACCTACATCATGAACGCCAAGGACTTGCGGGCAGTGCAGCATGTCGAACGCCTGACACAGATGGGCGTGCATTCACTGAAGATCGAAGGCCGCACCAAATCCCACTTCTATGTGGCGCGCACCACCCAGGTGTACCGCCAGGCCATCGATGACGCGGTGGCCGGTCGTGCGTTCGACCGTGGCTTGATGACCAATCTTGAATCCCTGGCCCAGCGCGGCTACACCGAAGGCTTCCTGCGCCGCCATGTGCATGACGAATACCAGAACTACCAGAACGGCAGCTCAGTCTCCGAACGCCAGCAGTTTGTCGGCGAATTGACCGGCGAGCGGCGCGGGGAGTTGGCCGAGGTCAAGGTGAAGAACCGCTTTGCCGTGGGCAATCATCTGGAATTGATGACCCCGGCGGGGAACTTCCATTTTGACCTGGGGCTGATGCACAACGCCAAGGGTGAAGCCATCGAGGTGGCGCCGGGGGATGGGCATACGGTGTATGTGCCGGTGCCGCTGGAAATGGATATCGGGTTTGGGTTGTTGATGCGGGATGTGTAGCGACTGTTAGCAAGCCCACATTCTGAACTGCGAATACATTCAAAATGTGGGCTTGCTCACGAAGAGGCCAGAACAAGCACCGCAATTCCCAAGTCAGATCCTGAACTGCCCCACCAACTGCCCCAACCGCTGCCCCAGGTCCGCCAAGCTGCGGGAGGTCTGTGCGCCCTGCTGGGTCTCATCCGCCACGCTGTCCACCGCTACGGCAATCTGATGCACGCTGCGGTTGATCTCTTCGGCCACGGCGGTTTGTTCTTCGGCGGCACTGGCAATCTGCGCGTTCATCGTGTTGATGGTGCCGATCAGTTGCGCCATGGTATCGAGGGACGCCCCGGCTTCGTTGGCCTGGGCCGAGGTGCCCTCACCGGCATCGCTGGAACGGCGCATGGACTCCACGGCGGCCTCGGTACCCTTTTGCAGGCGGTCGATCATGCCCTGGATTTCCTGGGTACTTTGCTGGGTGCGGCTGGCCAGCGCACGCACCTCATCGGCCACCACCGCAAACCCACGCCCGGCTTCACCGGCACGCGCCGCTTCAATGGCCGCGTTGAGGGCCAGCAGGTTGGTCTGCTCGGCAATCGAACGGATCACCCCGAGCACGCTGACAATCGATGACACGTCCTGTTGCAGGCTATCGAGGGATACGCCACTGCTGCGGATGTCACTCACCAACGCATGAATCTGCGCAATGCTGCCATCCACCACGCGCTTGGCGCTCTGGCCTTCTACGTCAGTCTGTTGCGCCGCCACCGCGGCGCCCTGGGCGCTGCGGGCCACTTCATGGGCCGCAGAGGACATTTCATTGATCGCCGTCGCCACCTGATCGGTCTCCTGGCGCTGACGCTCCATGGCCTGTTCCGAACGCTGGGCTTGCTCGGACACCTGGCTGACCAGGCCGGTCAGTTGCGACGTCATGTCGGTGATCTGGCGTACCAGACCATGGATCTTGTCGACAAACCGGTTGAACGAGCCTGCCAATTCGCCCAGCTCATCCTGGCTGGTGATCGCCAGGCGCCGGGTCAAATCACCTTCGCCGGCAGCGATGTCATCGAGGTTGGCCTTCATCAGGTGCAACGGCCGCAGGATGGTATTGGCCAGCACCATGCCCACCGCAGCGATCAGCAACAGCAGGACCACGGCGATCCCGATGATGCTCAACAGCACCCCTTCCATACGTTCGTTGACCTTGGCCTCGACCTCGCTGACCAGGGCATCGATACCGTCCAGGTTGACCGACGTACCAATCACCATGTCCCACTTGGGCAGGTATTCGGTGTAGCCGAGCTTGGGCACCAGTTCGGTTTGCCCCGGTTGCGTGGAACTGTATTGCAGGTAATGGGTGCCGTCCTTGCCGACCTTCACCAGGTCGCGGTTGACGTAGACGCCATTAGGGTCGCGATTGTCCTTGAAGCTTTTGCCTACGCCATCGGGGCTATTACCCTTGAACAGGCGGATGGTTTCCGAGTCGTAGCCAAAGAAGTAGCCGTCCTTGCCGTAGGTCGTGTTGGATAACAGCTTGACCACTTGCGCCCGCGCCTGCGTATCACCAGGGGTGGCGGCGTCGTACAGCGGTTTGATAGTGGTCATCGCCACTTCTACATAACTTTGCAGGGTGGCCTTGGCGTTGTTGAGCAGGCGCTGGCGGGTTTCGGCCACCTCGGTGCGCGCCTGCTCCTTGAGGATCCACACCGTGGTCAGGCTGATGACCACGGCAAACAACAACACCGGTAGGACGGCGAGGGACAGGACTTTGGCCTTCAGACTCAGACGCATGGATCTTCTCTCTTCTCGGGCAATGTTAAGAGGTTAACGGCCCTGTGAGAGAAAACTGTAGGAGCGAGCTTGCTCGCGAAAAAGCTCGGCAATAACACCGGCATCCTGGATGGGCGCGGTGCCCTTGAGTCCTTCGCGAGCAAGCTCGCTCCTACAGGAGAGGTCAGAGAGTCATCGCGGCAAACCAGCCGAACACCAGCAACGGCAGGTTGTAGTGCAGGAACGTCGGGACCACGGTGTCCCAGATGTGGTGATGCTGGCCGTCGATATTCAAACCCGAGGTCGGCCCCAGGGTCGAGTCCGAAGCTGGCGAACCGGCGTCACCGAGGGCCCCGGCGGTACCGACGATGCACACAATGGCCAGCGGGCTGAAGCCCAGTTGCACACACAACGGCACAAAAATCGCTGCGAGGATCGGCACCGTGGAGAACGACGAGCCAATGCCCATGGTCACCAGCAAGCCCACCAGCAACATCAACAGCGCACCCACGCCACGGCTGTGGCCGATGAAGGCGGCGGAGGATTCCACCAGGGTCTGCACCTGGCCGGTGGCCTTGAGCACTTCGGCAAACCCCGAGGCGGCGATCATGATGAAGCCGATCATCGCCATCATCTTCATGCCTTCGGTGAACAGATCATCAGTGTCGCGCCAGCGCACGATGCCCGATACCGAGAAGATCAGGAAACCGGCCAGGGCACCGACGATCATCGAGTCCAGCCACAACTGGATGATAAACGCCGAGGCAATGGCCACCCCGGCCACCAACAGGGTCAGCGGGTTGTATTGCACCGCTACTTGTTCGACCCGTTCGATCTTCTCCAGGTCGTAGACGCGCTTTTTGCGGTAGCTGATAAACACCGCGACCAACAGGCCGAACACCATGCCCAACGCCGGGATGCCCATGGCGTGGGTGACGTTGACCTGGCTGATATCCACGCCGCTCTTGGCGACATTGGCCAGCAGGATCTGGTTGAGGAAAATATTGCCAAACCCTACCGGCAGGAACATGTACGGGGTGATCAGGCCAAAGGTCATGACGCAGGCGATCAGGCGCCGGTCAATCTGCAACTTGGTCAGCACATACAGCAGCGGCGGCACCAGCAGCGGGATAAAGGCGATATGGATCGGCAGGATGTTCTGCGAGGCAATCGCCACCGCCCCCAGCAGGCAGATCAGCAGCCATTTGACGTGATTGCCGCCGCTCGCCTCCTGGCGCCCCACCAGCAGCAGGGCCTTGTCCGCCAGGGCATGGGCCAGGCCGGACTTGGCAATCGCCACGGCGAAAGCGCCGAGCAATGCGTAGGACAGCGCCACCGTGGCACCGCCGCCCAGACCGCTGTTGAATGCGCTGAGCGTCGCGTCGATCCCAAGACCGCCGGTCAAGCCGCCGACCAGGGCGCCGACGATGATCGCGATGACCACATGCACGCGGGACAGGCTGAGCACCAGCATGGTACCGACCGCGGCGATTACTGCGTTAATCATGGTTACCTCAAGACAGAAACGTAATGCAGGAGCGAGCTTGCTCGCGAATAACCCAAGAACGCCGCGATCAACCGGCAAACCAGCATGATCGTTCACGATCTTCGCGAGCAAGCTCGCGCCTACCAAAAACACACGCCAGGGCCTCGCCCGCCGGGGTAACGGCAGTGTGGACGCCAGCAGAAAAGGAGTTTTATTAGAGGGCGCGCACTTTGCAGCAGCAGGCGCGCCATGTCAAAGCGCGACGTCGCAGACAGAATTCAATTGAGCGTATGAATAAAGAAAAAAACCGTGCGGCCGATACAACGGATCATCTCTGTCGTAACGAAAGGTTAAGGATCTCCATGTCGCTCAGGCAGCTGTCCATTCAATGGAAAATCACCCTCCTCGCCGGCCTTTGTCTGCTGGGCATCGTGACCCTGCTGGTGGGCCTTTCGCTGTATCGGATGGACCAGAGCTCGCAACGCGTCCAGGCCTCCAGCACCGAGATGCTCAACGTCGCGGCCCAATCGCGCATCGAAGCCCAAGGTGAAGTCCAGGCCCTGGGCATTCGCCAGCAGTTCATGGATGCCTACCAGTACGGCCATGGCTTTTCGCGCCAGGTGCTGTTTTTGCGCGAACAGGCCGAGAAACGCTTCCTCGATGCCTTCGACCTGCGTGAAGACCTGACCCGCCAGGTCAAGGCCGCCCTGCAAGCCAACCCGGACCTGCTGGGCCTGTCCCTGGTCTTCGAAGCCAATGCCCTGGATGGCAAGGATGAGCTGTTCGCCGGTCAACAGGAGCTGGGCAGCAACGAAAAAGGCCGCTTCGCCCTGTACTGGTCACAGCCGACACCCGGCACACTGACTTCGATGGCGCTGCCGGAAAGCGACATGTCCGACACCAGCATCGGCCCCAGCGGCGAAAAGGCCAACACGTGGTTCACCTGCCCGCGTACCACGCTCAAACCGTGTGTGATCGAGCCGTACTTCTATGTGATCGACGGGCAAAACGTATTGCTGACCAGCATCGTGTTCCCGCTCACGGTCAATGGCAAAGTCATCGCCTCGCTGTCGGTGGACATCAACCTCAACAGCTTGCAGGCCGTCAGCCAGAACGCCAGCCGCAAGCTCTATGACGGCCAGACCCGTGTCAGCATCATCAGCCCGGTGGGTTTGCTCGCTGGCTACAGCCCGGATGCAAGCAAGCTCAGCCAACGCCTGGACAGCGTCGACACCACCAGCGGTGCGCAATTGATCAGCGCCATGGCCAACAGCACCCAGACCTTTAGCCTGCGCACCGATCATCAGCTCAAGGTGCTGGCACCGTTTCAACCGATTCCCGACGGCAAGTCGTGGGGTGTGTTGCTGGATGTCCCGGAAAAAGTCCTGATCGGCCCCACCGAAGCGCTCAAGGCCGAACTGGATGCCGACAACACCAAAGGCACCCTGCTGGAACTGGGCCTGGGCTTGCTGGCCGCAATTGTCGGCCTGTTGCTGGTGTGGCTGATGGCCCGCAGCGTCACCCGGCCAATCCTCGGTGTGGCCCATATGCTGGAAGATATCGCCAGCGGCGAAGGCGACCTGACCCGACGCCTGGCCTACGACAAGCGCGACGAACTCGGTGAACTGGCGAGTTGGTTCAACCGCTTCCTCGACAAACTGCAACCGATCATTGCCGAGGTTAAACGTTCGGTGCAGGACGCGCGCAGCACCGCCGACCAATCAGCGGCCATTGCCAGCCAGACCAGCGCCGGCATGGACCAGCAATACCGCCAGGTCGACCAGGTAGCCACCGCCTCCCACGAAATGAGCGCCACCGCCCAGGATGTGGCCCGCAGCGCCGCACAGGCCGCACAGGCCGCCCGCGATGCCGACCAGGCCACCCGCGAAGGCCTGACCGTGATCGACCGCACCACCGCCAGCATCGGCGCCCTGGCGGCAGATATGAGCACGGCCATGACCCAGGTCGAAGGCCTGGCAGCCAATAGCGAACAGATCGGTTCCGTTCTGGAAGTGATCCGCGCGATTGCCGAGCAGACCAACTTGCTGGCGCTCAACGCCGCCATTGAGGCGGCCCGCGCCGGTGAGGCTGGCCGTGGCTTTGCGGTGGTGGCGGATGAGGTGCGCAACCTCGCCCGACGCACCCAGGAGTCGGTGGAGGAAACCCGCCAGGTGATCGAGCAGTTGCAGAGCGGCACCCGGGAAGTGGTGGGTTCCATGAACAACAGCCATCGCCAGGCCCAGGGCAGTGTCGAGCAGGTGGGCCAGGCCGTTACGGCATTGCGCCAGATCGGCGATGCGGTGACGGTGATCAGCGACATGAACCTGCAGATCGCCAGCGCCGCCGAGCAGCAAAGCGCGGTGGCCGAGGAGATCAACAGCAACGTGGCGACCATTCGCGACGTGACCGAGTCGCTGTCGGGCCAGGCCAATGAATCGGCGCGGGTCAGCCAGACGCTCAACAGCCTGGCCAATCAACAGCAAGGCTTGATGGACCAGTTCCGGGTTTGAGGGTGATTTAACTGGCGCTGTACGGCGCCAGCTCACAACTCCAGAGCTCCACCGCCGGCTGGCGCGCCTGTGGCGGGCCGAGCCAGGTGCTCATCGACTGGCAACGCTGGTTGAAACACAGTTGATAATCCCCGGCTTCGGGTGTTCGCCCCAGGCGCAGGGGTTGCAGCGGGGGCAGTTGACGCTGGTAATGCCAACTGCCCTCGCGCAGTTCGGCGCCGTGCGGAATTTCCATACCGGCCCCGGAACCCTTGACCCGCGCCTCGCCCAACACCAGCCCCTCGGGCCTCACGCGGTAATCCTCCTCCCAGCGTACTTGCTCAATCGTATGCGTCCAGGCCAGGGTGAAGGCCGGCGTGGGCACCTGTGCCCACACCGTGCCCGCCAAGCCCAGACACAGGCCGATCACACCGTAGCCGCCTGGGCACGATGGGCACGCCAGCAGTGCTGCGCGATCAACAATGCCGCCAGGGCAAAGCCGATTTCATCGCTTAACGGCGTTGCCAGAATCAGGCTGGCGCCGGCGGCAAAGCCCAGCAAGCGCTCCCACCCGCTCAGCCTGGCCTGCAAGTAACCGGTAAACGCAGCGCCCCAGATGCCAATGGCCAGCAACGCCTTGGCCACCACATAAAAAGTGGCCAGCAGGCTATCGCCCTGCAGCATCAGTGCCGGTTCGTACACCGCCATAAACGGCACGACAAACCCGGCAACGGCGATGCGCACCGCCCAGAAGCTGATCTTCAGGCCGCTCTCCCGGGCAATCGGTGCCGCCGCGAAACAGGCCAGCGCCACCGGCGGCGTGAGGTCGGCCATGATGCCGAAATAGAACACGAACATATGCGACACAATCAGCGGCACGCCCAGGTCCAACAGTGCCGGGGCGGCAATCGAGCTGGTGATGATGTAGTTGGGAATCGTCGGTATGCCCATGCCCAGCACCAGGCAGGTCAGCATGGTGAGCACCAGCGAGAGGAACAGATTGTCCTGGCCGATGGCGAGGATGTAGCCGGCAAAGGTCGAGGCCACCCCGGTCAGCGACACCACCCCGATGATCACCCCCACCAGCGCGCAGGCGATCCCCACCGGTACTGCATGGCGTGCGCCTTCAACCAGAGCATGCAGGCAGATTGTCAGGGTGTCGCGGCCGCCCTTGATGAACCAGCACACCGCCACCAACAGCGCCACTACCCCGAATACCATGCCGATACCCAGCCGGAAGAAGCCCGCGCACAGCACGCCCAGGACGATCCAGAAGACAAAGCGCATGGCCGTGGACGACACCCGCAGGATGATCGCCGAGCCAAGAATCACAATGGACGTGAGGGCCAGGCCGACCATGCCGGAGAACAACGGGGTGCGCCCGGAGAACAGCAGGTAGATCAGCACAAACAGCGGAATCAGCAGGTACCAGCGCTGCTTCACCGCCGCCCAGGGGTTCGGGCACTCATCCTTGGGCAAGCCACACAGGTTGGAGCGCTTGGCTTCCAGGTGAACCATCCAGAATACCGAGCCGAAGTACAACAGGGCCGGAATCAGCGCGGCCTTGGCCACCTCGAAAAACGGCACGTTGATCGTCTCGGCCATGATAAAGGCCACAGCGCCCATGATCGGCGGCATGATCTGGCTGCCCATCGACGCGGTCGCCTCCACGCCACCGGCAAACGCCGACTTATAGCCGAAACGCTTCATCAACGGGATGGTGAACTGGCCGGTGGTGACCACGTTGGCCACACCTGAACCGGTGATCGTGCCCATCAGCGCGGAGGACACCACCGAAACCTTGGCCGGGCCACCGAGCTTGTGGCCGAACAGGCCCATGGCGAAGTCGGTGAACAGCCTGATCATCCCTGCCTGTTCGAGAAACGCGCCGAACAGGATGAACAGGAAGATATACGTGGCCGATACGTAGGTCGGAGTGCCGTACAGCCCTTCGGTGCCAAAGGCCAGTTGGTTGACGATCTGGTCAATGGCATAGCCACGGTGCATCAACTCGCCCGGCAGGTACTGGCCGAACAGGCCATAGGCCAGAAACAGCGCACAGATCAGCGGCAAGGCAATGCCCATCACCCGTCGCGCGGCTTCGAATACCAGCACGATCAGCACCAGGCCTGCGACCATGTCGCTACGGGTCAGGTCGCCGGAGCGTTGAATCAGGTCGGCCTCGAAATACCACTGGTAGAACGCCGTCGCCATCCCCGCAAGGCCCAGTAGCCAGGCCATTGGCTGCCAGGGCTGTTCCTTGCCACGTGCCGGAAAACACAAAAACACCACCAGCAGCAGAAAGCCCACATGCACGGCACGCAGAATCTGGCTGGATACCGGGTGAAAGGCTGCAGTGATGATCTGGAAGATGGAAAACAGTAGCGCGACATAGAACAGCGCTCTCGGCCAACTGCCGGGATTGGCGGCGAGGCCTTGGTCCTGCTCGCTCATGGGGTCACTCCCTGGTTACAACGTCGATGTGCGAACAAGACCCGCGCGCGGTGGGCGCCGGTTTTGTTCGCAGAGCCAGCACATGGCCGGAGCGGTTGACGCGGGCAAAGCGCCCTACTGTCCCGTCACTTACAGCGCGCCCGCTTCCTTGTAGAACCGCTCGGCGCCAGGGTGCAGCGGGATCGGCAGGCCCTTGGCCGCGCCTTCGAGCTTGATGTCCTTGGCGGCCGAGTGAGCGTTACCCAGGCGGTCGAGGTTGTTGAACATGAGTTTGGTCATCTGGTAGGCGACGTCATCGGACACGCCATCATGGCTGACCAGCAGGTTGGTGATGGCCACGGTCGGAACATCGCTGTCCTGGCCGTCGTAGGTGCCCGCCGGGATCGAGGCCGCCTGGTAAGCCGCGTTATCGATCTTCGCAGTGACATCCGCCGGAATGGCCACGAAGGTGATCGGCATAGTCGCGGCCAGGTCGCGGATCGCCGCCATGCCCAGGCCCGAAGACTGCAAAGTGGCGTCCAACTGACGGTTCTTGATCAGCTCGACCGATTCGGCGTACGGCAGGAACTCGACCTTGCCCATGTCTTCGTAGCTCAGGCCGGCGGCCTTGAAGATGGCGCGGGCATTCAGTTCGGTACCGGACTTCGGCGCGCCGACGGAAATGCGCTTGTTTTTCAGGTCGGCCAGGGTGGTGATGCCCGACTCCTTGCTGGCGACAACCTGGATGTAGTTCGGATAGGTACCGGCAATCGCCCGCAGCTTTTTCAGTGGCGTCTTGAAGCCGGCGTCTTCCACGCCATTCCAGGCATCGGCTACCGAGTCGCCGAGGGCAAAGGCCAGCTCACCGCGACCGGCTTGCAGCAGGTTGAGGTTTTCCACCGACGCCTTGGTGGCCTGTACCGAGGTCTTCGAGCCCTCGATACCGTTGCTGTATAACTGCGACAAGGCCACGCCAATCGGGTAATACACGCCACTGGTGCCACCGGTCAGTACGTTGATAAAGGTCGGGGCGGCGAGCGCCGAGGAACTGGCGGCAAGGGCTGCGGCAGCAGCAAACAGACTGAAGCGTTTGGTCATTCGCATGGATTCACCTTTTATCTTTCTTATTAGGTGCCGAGCAGCCGAGTATCTGGCTGACGAGCGCAATGGCAGATGCCGTGCCTGCAAGCCTGGGAAACTTGCTTGGCACGGCTAGCCAGGTCGTTGTTATATGCGAAATTGTCCCGCCCAGGCGCCGCAAGAAAAGTCTTGTTGCAAATCGGCTCCCCACATTGATGGCCTTTCGGCCAATCAGGTTGGGCGTCGAGGCAACTCGATCAGCACCTTGAGGCCGCCCAGTTCACTCTCGTGCAACTGCAACGCGCCCCCCCACACCTCGACGATATCGCGCACGATGCCCAACCCCAGGCCGTGTCCATGGGTTTGTTCGTCCAGGCGGGTACCACGGCTGAAAACCTGGTCACGCTGACTCTCGGGAATGCCCGGGCCGTCATCCTCGACGATCAATTGGTAATTGTGCGTAGTCTGCTCAATGCTCAGGCGCACTTCGGCATCCGCCCATTTACAGGCGTTGTCCAGCAGATTGCCCAGCAGCTCCAGCAAGTCTTCGCGGTCCCACGGCAATTGCAGGCCAGGGCGCACGTGGTAGCTCAAGTCCAGGTGCTCGCCGTGGATCATATTCAGGGTCGCCAGCAGGCCCGGCAGTTCACTGTCGCAGTCGAACAATGCACCAGGCAGGGTTTCACCGGCCAGACGCGCGCGGTTGAGTTCACGGTTGAGCCGCTGCTGCACTTGTGTCAATTGTTCGCGAAGCAGCTTGGCCAACTGTGGCCGGTCCTTGAGCTGCTCGCTGGACGCCACGCTCAGTAACACCGCCAATGGGGTTTTCAGTGCATGGCCGAGGTTGCCCAAGGCATTGCGTGAGCGCTTGAGGCTGTCTTCGGTATGGGCCAACAGGTGATTGATCTGCGCCACCAGCGGTTCCAGCTCCACTGGCACCTGGGTATCCAGTTGAGAGCGCTGGCCTTGCTGCAACTGCGCAATCTGCTCGCGGGCGGTTTCCAGTGGGCGCAGCGCCCGGCGCACAGTGACACGCTGCAGAACCAGGATCAGCAGTAACGCCGCCAACCCGAGGACCAGGCCAACTTGGCGCATCAGGCGAAAACTTTCCCTGACAGGTGTGTAGTCCTGGGCCACGCTGATCGAAATCGCCTGGCCAAACCGTTTGTAGTCCGAGCGCAATATCAATAATTGCTGGCCTTCGGGCCCCAACTGCAGATTACCCTTCAAGCCAGCCTGGGGCAGTTGCGGCAGCTCCTGGTCCCACAGTGAGCGGGAGCGCCAGTGGTTGTCACTGAAGTCGATACGAAAATAATGCCCGGAGAACGGCCGTTGATAGGCCGGCGACAAGCGTTGCTCATCCAGTTGCACACCACCTGGGCCGCGCACCAGGGCCACCAGCAGGTTTTCGCTGTCGTTGCGCAGGCCAGCCTCCAGGTAGCGCTGCAGGCCCATTTCGAACAGCCACAGGCTGGTTTGCGCCAGCACCAGGCCGACGATCACCATCACGCTGATCAGCCCCAGGCTCAGCCGCCGCTGGATCGACCTCACGTGGGGCTGGCGCCAAAGCGATAACCCTGGCCGCGCCGGGTTTCAATTACGCTACGGCCGAGCTTGCGCCGCAGGTGGTTGACATGGACTTCGAGGACGTTGGAGTCACGTTCGGTTTCACCGTCATACAAATGTTCGGCCAAATGGCTTTTCGACAGGATCTGCTCGGGATGCAGCATGAAGTAGCGCAGCAGGCGAAACTCGGCAGCGGTCAGTTGCACCTCGGCACCGTCGCGTATCACGCACTGGCGGCCTTCATCCAGGTGCAGGCCGGCCGCCTGTAGCGTCGGCTGGTTGGCCTGGCCATGGGAACGGCGCAACAGGGCCTGGATGCGCAGGTGCAACTCCTCGGGGTGAAACGGCTTGCTCAAGTAATCGTCGGCCCCGGCCTTGAGCCCTTCGATGCGCTCGGCCCAGGAGTCGCGGGCGGTGAGGATCAATACCGGGGTCGCCAGGGCAGCGGCGCGCCATTGGCTCAGCACCTCAAGCCCCGGCAACCCGGGCAGGCCGAGGTCAAGGATGATCAGGTCGTAAGGCTCGCTGCGCCCCTGATACACCGCATCGCGACCGTCCGCCAGCCAATCCACCGCATAGCCCTGGGTTTTGAGCCCGGCCATCAACTCATCGGCCAGGGGCACGTGGTCTTCCACCAGAAGCAGGCGCATCAGTCATCTTCCTCGTCTTTAAGCAGTACGCCGGTGGTCGCGTCCAGTTTGATTTCCCGAACCACGCCGTCGGTGGTCACCAGCTCCACTTCATAGACGTAACTACCGTGTTTACTCTCAAGCTCGGCCTCCAGCAACCGGGAGCCGGCATGCCGCGCCATGGCCTGCTGCAACAGTTGTTCAAGGGGCAGGATCACCCCTTGCTGGCGCAGCGCCAGGGCTTCGTCCTGATTGAGGTCCCGGGCAGCCACCACCGAGCAAAAGGCCAGGAGCACCAGCGCCAGTCGACTGCCGGTGCGTAGATTTACCTTCATTACGTATCCTGATGATCCTTGAGGACTTGCCCGGTGACCGCGTCCAATTCCACATCCCACTCCACACCTTGGGCATCGCGCAGGTCAACCTGGTAAATATACTTGCCGTACTCCTGTTCCAGCTCGGTCTCATGCACGGTGCCGCCAGGATGTTTGGCCAGGGCAGCGGCATTGAGCTTCTCGAAAGACTGGATGGTACCAGCGTCACGCAATTTCAGCGCTTCATCCGGCCCCAGGTCCCGCGCCTGAGCCAGGCCGGTGGTGAGGGCGATGATACTGGCGGCAATAGTTGCCGTGAGGATTTTCATGATGATTCTCCATTTCAGGATGTTTTGCCTACGGCCCCCACAGTACGGATCGCAACTTAACTGAAACTGAATTGCCATCATGGCAATTATCCCACAACACCTTGCCAGGCCCTGGGGAAGATTTCCTATACTGCCCCGCTCGCCTGCACAGAGATCGGTATGACGGCCATCCACATCAAGTTCCCAGCCCTGACGATCAAGGCTGGCCAGCGCGCCTTTTCACGCATTCGCGAGCAAGGCCTCAAACCTCAAGACGTGGGCATCCTGCCCGGCGCGGCCGGTGGCCCCAAGGCATTGGGGATCCAGGGCCTGGACTTGGCGCTGTTCGGTGACTGGCTGGCGCGCGCGCCCCGCGAGCGCTCGCTGATTGGTGCGTCCATCGGTTCCTGGCGCTTTGCCAGCGCCTGCCTGCCCGACCCGGTGCAGGGTCTGCTCGATCTCGGTCGCCTGTACAACGAGCAACGCTTTGCCAAGGGCGTGACCATGGCCGAGGTCAGCCAGAGCTGCCAGCGCATGCTCGATGACCTGCTGGCCGGCCGCGATGCGATGCTTCTGGCCAACCCGCACTATCGCCTGAACATCGTTGTCGTCAAAAGCCATGGCCTGCTGGCCGACGACCACCGTGGCCGCCTGGGCCTGGGACTGTCCTCGGTGATCGCCGACAACCTGCGCGGCCGTGCGCGACTGTCCCGGCATTTTGAGCGACTGATCATCCACGACCCGCGCCAGGCGCCACCCCTGCACCCGCTCAAGGACTTCCCTTCACGCTTTCTCGACCTGGAACTGGGCAACCTGCGCCAGGCATTGCTGGCGTCCGGTTCGATCCCGATGGTCATGCAAGGCGTGCGCGACTTGCCGGGCGCCGGTGCTGGCACCTATCGCGATGGCGGCCTGCTGGACTACCACCTCGACCTGCCCTACCACGGCGATGACATTGTGCTGTACCCGCACTTCACCGATCGGGTCATCCCCGGCTGGTTCGACAAGAGCCTGCCCTGGCGGCGCAGCAACCCGCAGGGCTTGCAGGATGTGTTGCTAGTGGCCCCGTCACGGGACTATCTGGCCCGCCTGCCCCACGGCAAATTGCCGGATCGAAGCGACTTCAAGCGCTTTCTGGGGGACGACGCCCGCCGCAATCAGTACTGGCAAACCGCAATGAGTGAAAGCCAGCGCTTGGGTGATGAATTCCTTGAATTGGTCGATAGCGGCAGATTGGGCGAGCGCCTGATCGAGCTCTGAATTGCCTGCCGCAAGCACGGCTAATTATTTTTCGAAAGAAATTATTGTAATTAGATAATTATTCATGGATTATTCTTCCATCAGCCCGTATGGATCTACCCATGAACAATCATCTCGACTCCATCTCCACCAACACCCGACTGCGATCCATCGGGGCATTTGCCGCGCTGCTGGCATGGTGCGTCGCATTGATCGAGTTCGGCGCGCCCATTTTGTTCTGGGTCTTCGACTTTCCCAGCGCCCTGGCGGACTACATGAAGACCTACGGCGAACAGATGCCTTTGTTGCTGGCACCCGGCTATCAGCCATCTTTGCTGGCCATGGGCCTGGCCCTGGCATTGGAAATGCTGCCCATCAGCCTGACGATTGTTGCACTGGTGCTCACCGGGCTGTTTTTCATGGGTATTTCCAAAGGTAATATCTGGACCGAGTCAAACATCAGAATGCTGTGGTGGATGGGCTTACTGTTTATTATTAACCCCCTGCTGACCCCCATTATTGAGACGCTTCAAGGGCTGGCCTTTGCTATCGATATGCCACCCAATGAGCGAAGCATCAGCATCGGCATTGGTATTTCGTCCCAGGCCATCTATGGAATACTGCAAGGCATATTCCTTTGCGCATTTTCACTCATAGTGGCTGAGTCAAAAGTTATCAACGATGAAAACAAAAGCATCATCTAAACCATGACCATCATTATTCGTTTGGACGTCATGATGGCGAAGAAAAAGATCCGCTCCAACCAGCTTGCAGAAGCCATTGGGATTACGGAAGCCAATCTGTCGCTATTGAAAAACGGAAAAATCAAAGGCTTTAAACTCGAAACCCTGAACAAGCTCTGTATCGCCCTGGATTGCCAGCCCGGCGACTTGCTGGAGTTCGAGTCTGAAGAGCCCTAGACCCTGGACTGTACTGCCTGGCTCTTGGGCAGCCTTGTAAAACACTGATCAACTTAAAGCGGACCTTTTCCTATGAAACTCATGAAGTTCCTGGGCCTCTTCACTATCGTCCTGATGACTGGCGGATGCAGCAACACCAGTTTCAACCCTTCCTCGTTCAAGGTTTATGAACCTGGCACGCAGTTTGGCAACCGCTACGGTTCTTCTACCTGGCTGGAAACTCCTTGCCGTAAACGTGGCTGCGACAACAACAAGTTGTTCTTTAATCCAGCCCAACCGGAATCAACCATGGAAAACACTCATCATGGGTTTTAACAACAAAACATGTAGCCTTTTTTTGTTGCTGCTTTTGGCACTAGGCCATGCAAACGCGCAAGACCTGCCCAATCCGTCGCTTCTCACTCGGTATGGCGTCACCGAGGATCAATTGCCAGCAGCCCCCACCGCCCCGGTACTGAACCCCGAGCCGACGAAAAGCCGCTTTGCGATTCAGCCCGAACGGCCATTGATCAGAGTGGAGAAAAATGGCGACCTGGTGTCCGAAACCACCGGCAATATCAGCATTGATAACGCCGTCGCCCAAGGGCAGGAGCAGTGCGCACGCGCGTATGCAGAACTGGAGCGCCGAGGGTCGCAGCGCGCACTGCCGTGCGGTGATGGGGTCAAGGTCAGTACAACGGTATGGTCCCAGGAATAACCGGACTTTACACACACCGCCAGATCGCTTGATAAAACAGGTTAGAATGCGCACCACGTCGCTCGCCCGGGCCCATCAAGCGCCCACCCGATACTGACAATCGCACATCGCCCTAGAAACTCCTGCCTTACAGGTCATACCGTGGAAATTTTCAAAGAGTTCACATTCGAGTCCGCCCACCGCTTGCCTCACGTCCCCGAAGGCCACAAATGCGGGCGCCTGCACGGTCACTCGTTCAAGGTGGCCATCCACCTGAGCGGCGACCTCGATCCGCATACCGGCTGGATCCGTGACTTCTCAGAGATCAAGGCGATTTTCAAGCCGCTCTACGAGCGCCTCGACCATAACTACCTCAACGACATCCCCGGCCTGGAAAACCCTACCAGCGAAGTGCTGGCCAAGTGGATCTGGAACGAGTTGAAGCCGTTGCTGCCAGAGCTGAGCGCCATCCGTATTCATGAAACCTGCACCAGCGGTTGCATTTATCGCGGAGAGTAAGGCGATGAGTTGAAAAAACCACCCACAGCGGTGGTTTTTTTGTACCCGTCGTTCAGGCAGCCTCGAATGTAAAGCGAGCTTGACATATACTGATCGCCCCTCCAATGTAAAGCACCCTTTACTTTCAGAGGTTCCTATGTCGATCAAACGCTACCTGGTGGAGTTCTTCATTGCCCTGGCCGCCTACCTGGCTGCCGTGCTCGTCAGCACCCACTTCCTGGCCGATGCTCCCGAAGGGTCCGGGAAAATCGCCCTAGCCCTGGTTCCGGTCATCCCGCTGATTGCCTTGGCCTTCGTGGTGATCCGTCAATTGGGCCGGATGGATGAAATGGGCCGCAAGATTCAATTGGAAGCTCTGGGCATCGCGTTCATCTGCACGGCGCTGATCACTTTCAGTTATGGCTTCCTGGAAACCGCCGGCCTGCCACGCCTGTCGATGTTTTTTGTATGGCCCCTCATGGGCGGTATCTGGGCAGTGGCCACGGTGATCGGCGCAAGGCGTTATCGATGAACAACCTGATGCGCGAACTGCGCACCGAACGGGGCTGGTCCCAGGCGGATCTGGCGGCACAACTTGAAGTGTCGCGCCAGACCGTCAACGCCATCGAGACCGGCCGCTACGACCCCAGTTTGCCGCTGGCCTTCAAAATAGCCAGGCTGTTTGAGCGCCCGATCGAGGCGATTTTTGAGGCGCCCTCGGCGTAAGGGTTTGCGTTCGAGGATCACAGCGATTAAAACCAGACTTCGCCGCAACTCAAGGAACTGAACCATGGAATCCACCTGGCTGGCCCAGGCCAAGCGCCTGCAGGCATTGGCCTCCACCGGGCTGCACTTTTGCACCGATGACTTCGAGCGCGAACGCCTGGAAGAGATCGCCCAGATTGCCCACAACATGCTCGCGCAGTTGGGGCACGTGCCGCTGGAGCGCATTACCGGACTGGTCTCGGACTTCGCCCAACGTTATTCAACACCAATGATCGATGTCCGTGGCGCGCTGATTGAAGGCGATCAGATCCTGCTGGTGCGCGAAGCGACGGATGGCTGCTGGGCATTGCCGGGGGGCTATGCCGATATCGGGTTGTCGGCCGCCGAAAACATCGTCAAGGAGCTTCACGAAGAGGCTGGGCTGAGTGTCACCGCACGGGCGCTGTACAGCGTGACCCACAAAGCCAAGGGCCTGTACCGGCCCGACGTGCGGGACTTCTACAAGTTGTATTTTCTCTGCGAGCGCACCGACCAGGCCGCTCCCATGGCGGGTTTTGAAACCACCGACGTCGGTTTCTTCCGCCTCGACGAACTGCCGCCCCTGTCACGCGGGCGCACCATCGAGAGTGATCTTGAAGCGGCCTTCGCCTTTCACCGCGGGGACATCACCCAAACCCTGTTCGACTGACACCCAGGCGTAGTGATCCAATTTGTATCACCCCTGCACCGCATTCGTGCCCGGCAGGGCAACACCCACAAGCAATTTCGCCTTCCGGGCCTGCCCAGCCCTGAATACTGTGCAACCTGCACAGCGCCCACCGTGCACCCATCACTGCCACGCAGTTGGCACGCGCGCTGCAACAGGCCCTGTGTCACTCACAGGGGAACGGCACATGACGCAGAACGAACCGGGCAACGATTACCCTCTCAGCGAAGTGCCTATGCATGCACGCAAGGGCCTTGGCTCCACGGCCATGGTGTTGCTGGGCTTTACCTTTTTTACCGCGACCATGTTCGCCGGCGGCAAGCTGGGGGTGGCCTTCAGTTTTACCCAGATGCTCGGTGTCGTGGCCCTGGGTAACCTGCTGTTGGGTATCTACGCCGCAGGCCTGGGTTACATCGCCTTCAAGAGCGGCTTGAACTCGGTGCTGATGGGGCGTTTCTGCTTCGGTGAAGTGGGTAGCAAGTTGAGCGACCTGATCCTGGGCTTCACCCAGATTGGCTGGTACGCCTGGGGCACCGCCACGGCGGCCGTGGTGCTGGGCAAATATTTCGAATTGAGCCAGGGCAGCGTGCTGGCGCTGATGGTGCTGTTCGGCCTGGTGTTCTGCGCCACGGCCTACGTGGGTTATCGAGGCCTGGAAATCCTCTCTTACATTGCCGTCCCGGCCATGGGCCTGCTGCTGTTGCTGTCGATGTGGGTGGCCACCGTGAAAGTCGGCGGGCTTGAAGGCTTGCTCGCGGTCGTGCCGAGTGGCGCGCTGGATCTGTCCACGGCCATTACCCTGGTATTCGGCACCTTTGTCAGTGGCGCCACCCAGGCGACCAACTGGACACGGTTTTCCCGCTCGGCCAAGGTGGCAGTACTGGCCAGCCTGATCGGCTTTTTTATCGGCAACGGCCTGATGGTGCTGATCGGTGCCTATGGCGCCATCGTCTATCAACAGCCGGATGTGGTGGAAGTGTTGCTGCTGCAAGGTTTCGCCATGGCCGCAATGGCCATGTTGCTGCTCAATATCTGGAGTACCCAGGACAACACCATCTACAACTTCGCCGTCGCCGGCTGCAACCTGCTGCGTACCAGACGGCGCAAGACCGTGACCCTGGCCGGCGCCGTGATCGGTACCCTGCTGGCCTTGCTGGGCATGTACGACATGCTGGTGCCCTACCTGATTTTGCTGGGCACCGTGATTCCACCGATTGGCGGGGTGATCATGGCCGACTTCTTCTATCGCTATCGCGGCCAGTATCCTCGGCTGGCAGACGTGCGCTTGCCGGCGTTCAATTGGCCGGGGCTGATGGCCTATGCCGTCGGGACGGTGCTGGCATTCAGCTCGCCGTGGGTTGCGCCCCTGGTAGGGATTGTCGCTGCGGCCGCCACTTACATCCTGCTCACGGCCGTCCTGCGCATACGCGTGCCATTGGCTGACGTTCAGGCATGAGCCTGACCGTGGCGGATGTGCTGGCCCTCCCGGGGCTGGAATCCATGAGCCTGCGCGCGGGTAGCGCAGGCCTGGATAATGGCGTGCGCTGGCCTTATGTGGCCGAGAACAACGGCATTGCCGAGTGGGTGCTAGGCGGTGAACTGGTGTTCGTCACCGGCATCAACCATCCACGGGATGAGACCAATCTCCTGCGCCTGCTGGACGAAGCCTGCTCGCGGCGCGTCGCCGGCCTGGTGATCCTGACGGGGCCGGATTACATCCAGGGGATTGCCCCGGGATTGCTGGACGCCGCCGACGCCGCCGGAATGCCGCTGATCGAACAACCTTATTCACTGAAAATGGTCCTGGTAACCCAGGCCATCGGTTCCGCGCTGATCGAGGCCGAACAGTTGGGGCGTTCACGGCATGACGTGCTGGAGCGCCTGTTGGCCGGAGACTATCAATCCCTCGACCTGCTCCTGCACCGCGCCAGCCAACTGGGCATGCCACTGACCGGGCACTGGCAAGTCGCGCAACTGCAACTGGACGGCGGCGACGCGTTATTTGCGCAAAACCTGGCGGGGGATGCCGAGACCCAATTGGCCCGCCAGCACGATGGCATTACCCGTCGATTGCGCCAGTTCGCCGCCGAGCATCCCTCGCGCCTGCCCGTGCTCGGCAGGGCTGGACAATGGACCCTGCTGCTTGCGGCCCCCCATCAGGACCACCGGCAACGCCTGGTGAACTGGCTCAAACCATTGAATCTGCGCCTGGCCCCGCTAAAGCTCTGTATCGGCTTGAGCGCGGCCCAACACCCGGCCTCCGGCCTGGCCCAGGCCCTGGACGAAGCTCGCCAGGCGCTGGTGGTCGCCCGGCGCTTTGGCGAACATGCCGGTGTCTGTGTCTACGATGAACTCGGGGTGCTCAAGCTACTGAGCGCGGTGCGCGATCGCGGGCTACTCGACCAGTTTCTCCATGAACGCCTGGGGCCTCTGCTGCGCCATGACCAACGCCACGGCCCCAGCCTGATGCCGACCCTGCAAGCCTGGTTCCTCGACAATGGTAACCTTGTGGCTGCGGCCCTGCGGTTGGCGGTCCACCGCAACACCCTGACCCACCGCGTCCAGCGCATCGAGGCCCTGTGCGGGCTATCGCTGGACAATCCCAATGACCGTCTGGACATCGGCGTCGCGCTGATGATCTGGCGGCTGTCTGCCTGATTGCTTTTTGCCCAAGAGGAACTTGCCCATGCATATCATCAACGCCCGCCTGCGCAACCGTGAAGGCCTGCATGATCTGCACCTGGAACATGGCCGGATCGCCAGCATTACCCCACAAACGGCCGTACCGCCCCTGGGACCGGACGACCTGGATGCCGCCGGTAACCTGGTGGTGCCGCCTTTTGTCGAGCCACATATCCACCTCGACGCCACCCTCACCGCCGGCGAACCGCGCTGGAATATGAGCGGGACGCTGTTTGAAGGGATCGAATGCTGGGGCGAACGCAAGGCCAGCATCACCCAGGAAGACACCAAGACCCGCGCCAAACAGACCATCCAGGCCCTGGCGGCCCATGGCATCCAGCATGTACGCACCCATGTGGACGTCACCGATCCCGACTTGACGGCGCTCAAGGCCATGCTCGAAGTGCGCCAGGAGAGCAGCCACCTGATCGACCTGCAGATTGTCGCGTTTCCCCAGGAGGGCATCGAGTCCTACCGCAATGGCCGCGAGCTGATGGAGGAAGCCATTCGCCTCGGCGCCGATGTGGTCGGCGGCATTCCCCATTTCGAGTACACACGCGACCAGGGGGTCAGCTCGGTCAAGTTCCTCATGGACCTGGCCGAACGCACGGGCTGCCTGGTCGACGTGCATTGTGATGAAACCGACGACCCCCACTCGCGATTTCTCGAAGTGCTGGCCGAAGAGGCACGCAGCCGTGACATGGGTAGCCGCGTCACCGCCAGCCACACCACAGCCATGGGCTCCTACGACAATGCCTACTGCGCCAAACTGTTTCGCCTGCTGGGACACTCCGGCATCAGCTTTGTGTCCTGCCCCACCGAAAGCATTCACTTGCAGGGCCGTTTCGATAGTTTCCCCAAACGCCGGGGCGTGACCCGGGTCAACGAATTGCTGGAGGCCGGCATGAACGTCTGCTTCGGCCAGGACTCCATCGTCGACCCCTGGTACCCACTGGGCAACGGCAACATCCTGCGGGTGCTCGAAGCCGGTTTGCATATCTGCCATATGCTCGGCTACAGCAACCTGCAGAGGGCCCTGGACCTGGTCACCGACAACAGCGCCAAAGCCATGGCCCTGGGCGATCGCTACGGCCTGGAGCCCGGGCGGCCGGCCAACCTGTTGATCCTGTCGGCAGACAGCGACTACGAAGTCATTCGCAGCCAGGGCCTGGCGCTGTATTCGATCCGCAACGCCAAGGTGTTGATGAAGCGCCAGCCGGCGCAAGTGACGTTTCTATAAACAATCAAGTACGTATACCCCTCAGCCTTGGTGCGTCGCGGCCCCGAAAAGACTGACACTCAGCAGCGTATCCGCCTGAACCTGCAGACGTACCGGCGCCGTGCCACCCGGCATCACCACGGCAACGTCTCCCGCCTCGACCCAGCCAGCCCGCCAAGCCGCACAGGCAACCGCGCTGGCACTGGTCCCGGAGGACGCCGTAGGTCCCTCGCCACGCTCAAATACTCGGGCAATCACCCGATTGGCTGCGGCGCGCGCGACCCATTGCAGGTTGACCCCGGCCGCACAGGGCCGGCCATCACCTGCTGGAGGGGCAAAGGCAATCGCTTTCAACGCGTCAAACAGCTCAGGCTGGTGCATTTGCCGATTGTCCGGCAAGGCCGATACGCGCTCGACCAAGGTCACACAATGGGGATTGCCAATACGCACAAATTGACTGCGTGCCCATTGCGAGTTGATCGCGGCCAGCGCACTCACAGGGCCCGGCTCGGCACTCCCCACCCCCTGCGCACCCACCGCCGGCGGCCCGAATGCCGGCTGCCCCAGCGCCAACCAGAACCCTGGAACCTGCTCATGGACCGCCGGCTCAACCCATGTCGCCACCGGCGATAGCGCATCAGGTTTGTCATGGTGTACCAGCAGTTCGCAGGCCTGGGTCATCAACCCCGCATCCGTCAGGGCCTGGGCAAAGATCGTCAAGCCATTGCCACTGCGCTCGGCCAGGGAACCATCGGTATTGATGATCAGCAGGTCATACGGCGGCGCAGCCTGAAACGGCCCGACCAGCAAACCATCGCAGCGATAGGCCTTGGCCTCGGCTGGACGCGGCGACGTTCCCCAGCCACATTCAGACGCTATCGCCGACGCCGTCCACGCCTGGCGGGTACTGGCGGCCAGTGCGGCGCTGGTGGGCACGGCAATGCCCCGGCGACGTAACAGGGCCGGGCTGACCACTCCGTAGATATTGCCGCGAGCGTCGTAGAACAAGGTCATTGTGTGGTCCACCTCAACATCCGCCGATTGTCGGCAATGGGAAAAGCGCATGGCGATTGTGGGGGATGTCGGCGTAGGACACCACTTACGGGAGTGCTGAGCATGACCATGGCAAAAACACCTGGGTCACTCGTGCCGAGGTCGTGCAAGTCAGGGCGTACGTCCCGGCAGCCACCTGATCCGCATGCAAAAGTGGCCTGGAAGGTGGTAATCCTGTGCAAACAGCCCGGGGTTCAACACCATTCACACGGATTACGCACCATCCAGGCCACCTCAAGCAGGTCTGATAGCCTCTATGTGGTGGTCATTGGCAAAGTGTTCCGTCTTGTAAAAAGAAAGTTCATGGCGCCCAAGGGAACCTGGCTCGCTCGATAAGGCCTGATGTGCAAGGATGTCGCGCCAGACATCGTTCGCTGAACGCAAAACCAAGGATTTTCATGACTGCCATTCCCACCCCTGCGCCTGTGGTTCCAGGACGCCAGGAACAAATGTCGACCCGTATCGCGTTTTTTATTGCAGGCTTCGGTATTGCCGCCTGGGCCCCCTTGGTCCCCTATGCCAAGGCACGCGCACAACTCAACGAAGGTACGCTGGGCCTGTTGCTGTTGTGCCTGGGCGTGGGGTCCATAATCGCCATGCCGGTAGCCGGCGTGCTGGCGTCACGCTATGGCTGCCGACGTGTGCTCAGCGCCGGGACGATCCTGCTTTGCGTGGCCTTGCCGATGCTGGCCACGGTCAGCTCGATACCGTGGCTGATAGCAGGGTTGTTTCTGTTCGGTGCAGGCCTTGGCACGGTGGACTCCACCGTCAACCTGCAGGCGGTGATCGTTGAACGGGCCAGTGGCAAAACCATGATGTCGGGTTTCCATGGGCTGTTCAGCCTGGGAGGGATTGTCGGGGCGGCGGGTGTCAGCGCGTTGCTGGGCTTGGGGCTCTCACCGCTTTCGGCCACCCTGGTGGTCATCGTGATTACGCTGGCCGCACTGCTCAAGGCGGCCCCGCACTTGTTGCCCTACGGCAGTGAGAGCCGCGGCCCAGCCTTTGCCATCCCGCACGGCGTGGTGCTGTTTATCGGCTGCCTGTGTTTTATCGTGTTCCTGGCAGAAGGTGCCGTGCTCGACTGGAGCGCCGTGTTCCTCAGTGACGAACGCGGCCTCGATGAAGCCTATGCGGGCCTGGGTTATGCGGCGTTTGCCTTGACCATGACCATCGGACGCCTGACCGGTGATGCCATTGTTCGTCGCCTGGGTGCCACACGGGTAATCGTGATCGGCGGCGCGCTGGCCACCACCGGCATGCTGTTGGCCACGCTGCTTCCCGCGTGGGAGACCGCGCTGCTGGGCTATGCACTGGTAGGCGCCGGCTGTTCGAATATCGTGCCGGTGCTGTACACCGCAGTCGGCAAACAAACGGTCATGCCGGAGCATATTGCGGTGCCCGCCATTACCACACTGGGTTATACGGGTATTCTCGCAGGCCCCGCGCTGATCGGCTTTATCGCCCACGGCAGCAGCCTGAGCGTGGCCTTTGTGTTGATCGCCGTGCTCCTGCTGGGCGTAGCGATCAGTGGGAAAATACTGCGGGTGTAATAACCCCGGGGCACTACAGGTTCTTGTTGTTTTCAAGCCAGCCATCAAGGTCTTTGTTGCTCAACCACCCCTTCTGGTAATGACTGCCATAAATGCGTCGCCAGCCAGAATGGATGCGTTCCAGTGAGCTCAAGAGCCTGGGGCGGTCCACCAGGTTTTTGGACATGTACACCAGTTGTTCGCTGTACATCTTTTTCGGCAACCCCGTGGCAGGGTCCCGAATGACCACGCCCTCCTTGTCCATTTCGTCCGGGTCCCTGCTGATTGAGACAAGCCTCTCGATCTGCACATAGCCGACGCTCTCAAAAAAGCTTATACGGTCCCGGGACCTGTCACGCAGCTCATCAAATGCCGCCCTGAACGCCTGCACCAGCTCGACATTGGTCTTGGCGTGAAAGGGGTCCGAGCTGAAGGCATTCGGGTCGCTGTTGCCAAATACGCCCTCTACGGCCCTCGACAGACTTTGCCGCGTTATAAAACCCTTCTCATCGAGGATTGCGTCGATCAACCGTGGGCGCAGGACAAGGGCTCTGGCCAGCAGGATGGCGTTATTGAGCGCTGGTGTATCAGTCATTTTTTCACTGGCGATTCGCTGCAGCGACGACAGTTTCAATCCTTCATTTTTCATGAAAGTTTTCCAGCGCGGAAAAATGATCACCCAGCGCCTTCACTAGCTGGCTATCCGGCAGTTGGGTATAGGGATTCACATGGGTTGCACGCGCTGGTGGCGTGTTTTTCAGCTCCTGATGATGCTGCGTGATCTCGTCAGGCGTGGCCCATCGCAAGGGGCGCCGGAAACCTGAGGATCGAATCGTGCTGGGCAAAGGTTGATTGTCAACCTGCCACCCACGCGGCGTGTTCTCGCTTGAAGCAGCATGAGCTTTCTGTTGTGCGTCATCCGGTATCGCATCATGGCGGCTCGTGATATCGGGCCGCAGCAGAGGTACCCCACCGTCAATTGCCATGTTTCATTTCCACCTTTACTAGATCCATACTCAGACCGGCCACCACCGTCACTGCAAGAGTGGCTTCCAACAAGCGCAAAGTATGTGGCCTACCGCCCGCAATGGTTCCGGGGTAGCCGATCATTTTCGATGACTGCATGTAAACAACGAGCAGGGCCTGGGCGCAGATTCAGTCAGGTTCTCGGGACGACAACGTTCCCGACCTGCCCCCCCCCAGCAAGGCTTTTATAGCGCTGATCAGCCCCGTTGTGACACCTGCGCCAGCCTCCATTGTGGCGCCTGGAGCAACGGGGGGTCGGTAGGGCAGCATGCCCTTGGCAAAGTCGTCCGCTGCCGGGGCCTTGAATGTGTATTGACCAGAAAAATTCTTGAATTGCTGAACTTCGGCACCTTCCTTGCCAGGCGTATCCTGACTCTGGACGCCGATAGATTGGCCCTGCGTGCTGTTTTCGCAAGGAGGCACAAGAAGGGATTGCGGCAGGCCGGGAGTTTGAGTTCCAAACGACGTTGAAGTCATGTCAACACCCTCGCTTTGAGTAAAACCGGCAGCGTCATAAAGGCCGCCAGATACACGTTATGTGGCAACCCACTGAAAACAGTTCCTGATCATTGAAGTAGCAGGCGATGAGCGGATGCGGGCAGTATCAGACTGCCCTGTCATCGAGAAATTGGGAATCCGGGGCGAACCGGGAAACACCGCGAAAGACTTGCGGTACTTCCCGGTTCTGTACTGCCAGCGGTCTAACGGGACAACTTCTTCAACGCTTTCTTGTTGATCCTGCCGTCATAGTCGGGGCCAGCAGTATTGTCCATTTGTTGCAGCAGGTTGGACCGGTTGGAGACCTCCCTTGCCAGTTGGGTGAGTTGATCCCTGTAAGTGTCACCCGTCAGCGGGCGCTGGGCCTTGGCATCGAGATCGGCGAACTTGATATCTTTGCTCCAGAAGCTTCCTTTCAACTGATTGAAGTTCTTAAGCATGTCCTTGGCGAGTTGTTCGTCGTCCTTGAACTTCAACGGGTTGTCGGAGCGTATGACGTCATAGATATTTTGCCGGGTAAGCTGAGCATCCAACCCACCCGTACGACCGTCGCGGTCAAGCGCTTTGAGAAGGTCCGGACGTTTCATGATTTCTCTCGCCAGCCGGGTGTCCTGGTCCTTGTGCGGATGGCCTGTCAGAGGGCTTTCAGCCTTGGTTTTCAAACCTTGTGGCGTAATGTACGACGGGTTTTTCGGATCGTTGAATACCTTGAAGTTGTCCAGCAGTTGCTGGGCCAACTGATCATGGCTGCGTTTTGAATAGATCGGATCCGGCTGCTGAGGAAAAGGCCTTGGCGGCGGGCTCCCATGGTGCGGAGGCCTGCCCCCCCGAGCTGCATCGCTCTGCACACCAGCAAGCACAGGCCCCAACTTAGTCTCTGGCCCGCCGAAACTAGGCCCCTTGGAGGCTGGTCCGGTGGCCGGCGCGGCAGCGCCCGTGGTGTTGGCCTTTGCTTCGGCCCCATGACGCGTGGCGTCATTAGGTAGGTTGACGATAGGCTGATTGAACGCAGGTACCGACATAATGTTCTCCAGTGCGGCTTGTTGACACGATGTACCTCACCGTCCAAAGCACCCCGGCGATAAGCTGATCGCGGGATGCCCGTGCACAGTGGGCTAATTGTGTCTGTGGCAGGCCTACGGAGTTCGGTTCCTGAAAGCGATGAAAATCGCTTAAAAAAGGTAGGACGAGTACCAGAACAACCCTTCAACATCGACAGAAGGATCGTAAGAGGCAAGAGCAACACCAGGAGGAAAAGCACATTGACGCGTGTCAGCATCAATGCACCCATCAAAAGACAAAGCGCCGCCGCCCCGATCACCCTCAGGACAGGCGACGATCCCCGTCAGAAACCCACGCTCGCCTGTACAAAGAACGTCCGCGGCTCGCCCAGGTAAATCCCGGAGTTGTTATCACTGGAACGGGTGTAGTGCTGCTGGTCGAACAGGTTTTTCACCCCCACGCCCAGCTTCAGGTTCGATAACTGGGCGCCAAAGTCATAGCCACTGCGTACGTTGACGGAAACATACCCCGGGATATCACCGTACTGGCCATCTGCGGTCGGCTGCGTGATATAGGTGCTGGTGGTACCGGGTGCCCGTTGGCCGGACTGAGCATACGCGTCCAGGTTATGGGTCCAGTGGTTGACGGCATAACGCAGCCCCAGTGTCGCCACTTGCCGGGAATACAACGGCAGGTCACGGCCCTTGAACGCCACGTCGCCTTCGGCGGTCGCCTTGGTGTAAGTGAAACCGGCGTTGGCGGTCAAACCGTCCAGGCGCGGGTCGAGGTTGGACAGATCGTAGTGGGCCGAGGTCTCGATACCCGTGTGCTTGGTGGCGCCCAGGTTGGTCCAACCTACGTCATTGCTGACGTACTGCAGCTCGTCGGAGAAGTCGATATAGAACAACGTCACTTCGCCACCCCAGACATCATCGTTGTAGCGGGTGCCGATCTCGTAGGTCTTGGCCTTTTCCGGCTCCAGGCCATTGGCCGTCTGGTCGCCGTTACCGCCCTGGCCCAACTGGAAATATTGCAGGCTGCCGAAGGACGTTTCGTAGTTGGCAAACAGTTTCCAGGCATCGGAGACGTGGTACATCACGCTCAGGGCTGGCAACGGTTCGTTGTTCTTGACCTCACGACGTTTCTCCTGGGTGCGGGTGCCGTTCAAGCCCACCACCGGCCGGTCATGCCATTCGGTGCGGATGCTTTCAAAGCGGATGCCGGGTGTGATCGTCCACTTGCCAACATCGATCTTGTCGTCAATGTAGAACGCATTGGCCTCGGTGCCACCGGTACGGTCCTGATAGACATGGCCGTCATTCTGGCCGACCGGTGTGGGTACGTTGTTGACCAGCCGCAGGTTGCTGGCCTGTTCGTGCATCCCCTCTTTCAGGTAGCGGTAGCCGACACTGACTTCCTGGCTGGTCGGCCCCAGGTCGAACACATGGGACACCCGTGGCTCGATGCCAAACGTGTAGTAGGTGCGCGGAAAGGAACCGAGGGTCACTTGGTCACGGCTGGCGATGTTGCTGCCGCGAAAACTGTCGGAATAGTACGTCAGCACTTCGGCCTGGGTACGGTCGTCGATCTGGCGGATGTACTTGAACGAGACATCCTTGCGCCGCCCGCTGAAGTTGTCCCAATCGCGCACCGACTGATAAGGATTGGCGTCGTACTGCTTCTGGGTCAGGCCGCCGGGCATGTCGGCGCTGGCGTCGTAGTAGTGGAAATTGAGGGTGAAATCGTCTTGATCGGTCGGCGCCCAGTGGGTCTTGAGGATCACATCGTCGATATCGTTGCCGCTGTTGCTATCGCGGTACCCGTTGCCATTGACCCCGGAATACAGCAGCGCCATGCCAATGCCATTGTCCGCAGTACCGCCGATAAAGGCGTTGTCGACATGTTTCCAACCCCCGTGGGACGAGGTTTGCAGGGTGGTACCGACTTCACCGGAAAAGGTCTCGGGGATCGCCCGGGTCACGAAGTTGATCACCCCGCCGACGTTCTGCGGTCCATAACGCACGGAGCCGGCGCCACGTACCACGTCGATACTCTCCAGGTTGCCGGCTGAGATCGGCGCCATCGACAACTGTGGCTGACCGTAGGGCGCGAAAGCAGCGGGAATACCGTCAATCAATACCGTGGAGCGCGGTGACAAGCGCGACGTCAGGCCACGTACACCGACGTTGAGGGAAATATCGCTGCCGCCGGTACCGTTGGACTCCTGCACCTGCACACCGGGCACCCGGCGCAGCACATCACCGACGTTCATCGCGCCCTGCTCCACCATGGCCTCGCGACGGATCACGGTTCGTGCGCCGGGGTGGTTCTGCACCACTTCGGCATTGGCATCCCCCAGCCAGTCGCCCACCACCTTGATATCGGTCGCACCGAGCTCCAGGGGGGAACCGGCTTCACCGGTACCATTGGCCTGAGGATGCAGAGTCACTGAACCCGAGTCGATCTGATAGTCCAGGCCACTGCCTTGCAACAACTGGCGCAGGGCCTCTTCCGGCGACAGGTTGCCGTCGACGGCCGGGGCCTGTTTGCCGGCCACCATCTGCGGGCTGAAAAATACTTGCAGCGAAGTTTGCTGGCCCAATTGGCTCAGCGCCGCCCCAAGGGACTGAGCCTTGATATGAATGGCATCGTCAGCAAAAGCCGCTGGCATTGCGGCACTGACCGCCAAGGCCAGGGCCAGGGGGGCCCAGCGGGAGGTTTTATTGTTGTTCGCAGCGAGTTTTTTCACGTCGTACCTAGTCCGGTGATGCCAAGAGAGCGCGGCTGTTAATGCAAACCAGTTGCAGTTGGACAAGAAGACGAAGAACTCGAAAAAAACCTGAACCTAGCGCGAAATTATTTCCTGGCTACCGTCAGGCAGCGTGCGCAAGGCCACCGGCAGAATGTGCGGCAAGGCCTTGAGCAAGGCATCGGTGTCGTTGGCCTTGAACACGCTGGTCAGGCGCAAATCACTGGCTGACGCACTGACCCGCAGCGGTTTTTCGCGGTAACGCGAGACTTCCCGCACCACTTCACCGAGGCTGGCGTTGTTGAATATTAGTTTGCCGGTACGCCAGGCCGTCAGCTCTTGCGGGTTGACCGCATAGGCCGCCGCCACCGCGCCCTGGCTATCGACGGTTGTACCCAGGCCAGCCGTCAGTGTAACCGCTGGCTGCGCCGCATGCCCTTGCACCTTGACCGTCCCCGCCTCGACCACCACCCGGGTTCGGTCATCGTCACGGCGCACATCAAAACGCGTCCCGGTGACCGTCACCTGCCCGGCGCCGGCCTGCACCACAAACGGCCGACTGGTGTCGTGTTCGACGCTGAACATCGCTTCGCCCTGCTTGAGCTCGATACCGCGCCGCCCCTTTTCGTAATGCACCACCACCACACTGCGACTGTTCAGATCCATCAGCGAACCATCAGGCAGCGCCACCTGGCGACGCTCCCCCAATACGGTGCTGAATTGAGCGTCATACGCCGCCGGATGATCCAGGCCACTGAACAGCCCAAGGCCAACGGCCACCGCCAATACACTGGCCGCCATGGCATAACGCACGACCGAGCGCCGCTTGCGTACGGCCGGCTCATCACACAGCGCCTGCAAACGGCCCTTGGGCAGCAGATCGGTGGCGTTCCACAGCCCTTGCAGTACCTCGAATTCATACTGGTGCTCAGGATGTTCCCTGCACCAGTCATCGAAAAGACGCTTGTCTTCGACACTCACCGGGCGGCCCTGCAAACGCACGAACCACTGCGCCGCCTCGTCACGCACCGTTACGCTGCCACAGGCACACTCACGGGTATCCATCATGGAAGATCCTGTTTCAAAGCGGGCATTGGTCATGGTGCCAGCGCGTCCAGGCGGTCACGCAGATGCCGCAGGGTGCGGATCATATACTTTTCCACCATGTTTTTAGAAAGCCCCAGGCGCTCGGCGATTTCCTGCTGGGTCAAGCCCTCGATCTTTTGCCAGATGAAGATCTTGCGGCAATTGAGCGGCAATTCGGCCAGGGCCCGCTCGATGGAGTCTGCGAGCTGGAACGCGTGCATGAAATGCTCCGGGTCGCCATTAGGCGACATACTCTGATCAAAGGCTTGCAGCTCCATTGCCCCGCGACGATCTTCGCGACGATAGGCATCCACCGCAATATTGCGCGCCGTCTGGTGCAAATAGGCACGCGGCTGCTCGACCAGCGCCGACTTGGACTCCAGAACCCGCACAAACGTATCGTGGGCCAGGTCCTCGGCCTGCTGGCGATTACGCAGGCGCCGCGTCCACGTCCCGACCAACTCTTCGTAGTACGCGAAAAAGCCTGGTCTGCGGGGCGGCTGGGGAGTCATCGGGATGCACTGGGTAGGCGGGACGTGAATAGTAATGTTTCCTATTAAGCGGAGCAATTGCTTCCCGTCGCCAATCCAGTCTCTAGACCAACCGCTTGATCTGCTTATGCCGCCACACCAACCGGTAATACGCGGCCTGCAACCCGAGCATCACCAGGTAGGTCACCGGAAACGCCATCCACACCCCTTCCAGGCCAAAGCGTGCATTGAGCAGATACGCCACCGGCAACTCCACGCCCAGCACGCAGAAGATCGAGATCGCCACCGGCATCAGCACCACGCCACTGGCGCGCATGATGCCGCCAATCACCGCCTGGAAGCCAAACACCAGAATGCTCCAGAGCATGATGTGCAGCAGGTGTTCGGCCTGGACCCGTGCCTGTACATCAGTGATGAACAGACCCAGTAGCCAGTGGGACAAGGCGTAGCCGAGCAGGATCAGGCCACCCGTCAGGCACAGGTTGATGGCAAGCCCGGTGCGCAGGATCGGGCCGATGCGCTCCAGGCGTCCGGCGCCAATGGCTTGGGCACCGAGGATCGAGGCGGTGATGGCAATCGACAGTGCCGGGAACTGTACGTAGTTGACGATCTGCGTCACCGCGCCATACGCCGCCGTCGCCTGAGAGCCGTGGCCATTGACCAACGCCAGGATGACCAGCTCCGACAGGGACAGCACCACCATCTGCAACCCCGTGGGCAGGCCGATGCGCAGGACCTTGCCGAGGACCGCCCGGTCCAGGCGCAAGGCTGCCAGCAACGCGCGATCCGGTGCCATCACATGCTTTTTATGGCGCAGGCGCAGCACCAGAAACAGCATCGCCACGGCGTTGGCCACCAATCCTGCATAGGCCGCACTCTGGATGCCCATGGGCGGCAACCCCAGCCACCCGCGGATCAGCGCCGGGGTCAACAACAGGCCGACCACCGTCGAGACCATCAACGCCAATAACGGCGAAATCGTATCGCTCACACCCCGCAGCAGTTGGGTATAGAGGATGAACACCAGCAGCAGCGGCATGATCAGCATCATCACCTGGGCATAGCCGACGGCTTCGTCCAGCACATCCAGCGGCGTGCCCAGCGCCTGCATGGCCCCACGCGCGAACAGGCTGCCGAGCACGGCCGCAATCACCCCGATCAATGCGCCCAGGGTCAGCGTTGCACCGGTGATGACCTTGACCAGCGCGGTCTCCCGCGCCCCCCAAGCCTGGCCAATCAGCACCGAAGCGCCCGCCCCCAGGCCAATCACCAACGCGATGAAAAAGAACACAATGGGAAACATCCCCGACACCGCCGCCAGCGCCTGGGTGCCGAGCATCTGCCCGACATAGATGCCATTGAGAGTGCCGGAAAAACTCTGGAGGAAGTTGGACAGCACCATCGGCGCAAGAAAAAACAGGTAGACCTGCCACAGCGGGCGTTGCACAGGGTTTTGCATGAAAAACGGGGCCTTTGGAGTACACAGCGACCGAGGGGTTATAGCGTATTGGATCCGATCTTGCTGTGTTTTAAATCACGCCCCCCCGCGAACACCCTCTAACCCAGCATTTCCCGAAGCCTGTACCACAACATGCCCAGTGCCAATAATGGCGAGCGCAATGCCTTGCCACCCGGGAAGGTCATATGCGGCACCCGGCTGAAGGTATCCAGGCCCGGGCTGACGCCTGCGTGAATAGCTTCGGCCAGCAAACGCGCACACCAGTGGGTGACGTTCAACCCGTGTCCCGAATAGCCTTGGGCGTAGAACACGTTGGGGTACTGCTGTAACCGGCCGACCTGGGGGAAACGATTGGCAGTAATACCAATCTTGCCGCCCCATTGGAACTCGATGGCGGTGTCGGCCAACTGCGGGAAGACCTTGAGCATCTTCGGCCGCATATAAGCGGCGATGTCCAGCGGGTCACGTCCCGAGTAATGACAGGCGCCACCGAACAGCAGCCGCCGGTCTGCCGAAAGCCGGTAGTAATCCAGGCCGACTTTCTGGTCGCACAATGCCAGGTTTTGCGGGATCAACTGGTTGGCCATCTCATCGGATAACGACTCGGTGGCGATGATGTAGCTGCCAGCAGGCAGCACTTTGCCACTCAAGCGCGGCTCCAGTTCTTCCAGATGCGCATTGCACGCCAAGACCAGGCTAGCGGCCCGTACGGTGCCGCTGGCAGAGCGCACCTGCACGGTCTCGCCATGGATCAATTCCAGCACTGGAGTGTGCTCGAAGATCCGCACGCCAAGGGCCTCGGCCACGCGGGCTTCGCCCAGGACCAGGTTCAGCGGATGCAAGTGGCCCGAGCCCATGTCCACCAAGCCCCCGGCATACACCTGCGAACCGACCACCTGCGCCATATCCTGCGCCGCTATCAGTCGGGTTTCAGGCACATAACCCAAGGCGGCCAGGCTATCCTGCTCACCCTTGAACGCGGCAAATTGCGCCGGCGTATTGGCCAATTCACAAAAACCCCAGCGCAGGTCACAGTCGATGGCGTGTTCGCGAATGCGCTCCCCCACCAACGCCACCGACTCGATCCCGGCCCGTTGCAGGTAACGCACGCCCTCCTCGCCCACATGCCGGGCAAACCCCGAGACATCATGGCCGATCCCCCGGATCAACTGCCCACCATTGCGCCCGCTGGCGCCCCAGCCAATGCGCCGGGCTTCCAGCAGGATCACCGAAAGGCCGCGCTGGGCCAGTTCGATGGCCGTGTTGACGCCGGTAAACCCGCCGCCGATCACACACACATCGGCACTCAGGTCCGCGGACAATGTTGGGCGTTGCACCATGGCATTGGCCGACGCCAGGTAGTAGGAACGGGCGTGGTCTTGGGACTGATTCATCGGTTGGACTTCACTTTGCTCCAGGCCCGGGTCATCACACGCATGATGGCCGGGCTGGGGGTGGTGGAAATATACAGTTTGTCGAGCACATCCTGGGGTGGGTACACCTCAGGATTGTTCACCAGTTCCGGCTCCATGAAGGCCTTTGCCGCCAGGTTGGGATTGGCGTAGCCGACGTAGGTGCTGACCTTGGCAATCACCTCGGGGTCCAGCAGGTAGTTGATAAACGCGTGGGCTTGCTTGGGGTTGGTGGCGTCCGCAGGGATCGCCAGTAAGTCGAACCACAGGTTGCTGCCCTCCTTGGGAATCGAATAGGCGATGTTCACGCCGTTCTTGGCTTCCTTGGCACGGTTGGCCGCCTGGAACACGTCGCCGGAATAACCGAAGGCCACGCAGATATCGCCGTTGGCCAGGTCCGAGATGTATTTGGAGGAGTGGAAATAGGTGATGTACGGGCGCAGGGTCAGCAACTTGGCTTCGGCCTTTTCGTAATCGCCGACCTTCTCGCTGCGCGGGTCCATGCCCATATAGTTGAGGATCGCCGGGAACGCCTCGTCCGCCGAGTCCAGGAATGCCACGCCACATTGCTGCAGCTTCTTCAGGTTCTCGGGCTCGAACATCACCGCCCACGAATCAATGTGGTCCACCCCCAGCACTTGCTTGACCTTATCGACGTTGTAGCCGATGCCATTGGTGCCCCACAGGTACGGCACCGAATGCGCATTACCCGGGTCGTTCTGCTCCAGCAATTTCAGCAGTTTGGGGTCCAGGTTCTGGTAATTGGGCAGCTGCGCGCGGTCCAGCTTCAAGAAGGCACCGGCCTTGACCTGGCGCGCCAGGAAGTGATTGGACGGTACCACCACGTCATACCCGGTACGCCCCGCCAGTAATTTACCCTCCAGGGTTTCGTTGGAGTCGAACACGTCGTAGACCACCTTGATCCCGGTCTTGGCCTGGAAGTCAGCCAAGGTGGTCTCGCCAATGTAGTCGGTCCAGTTATAGACGCTGACACTCGGTGCAGCCTGGCTGGCACTGCTGAATACCGCAGCCAGGGCCAGTGGGAGAAGTTGTTTGACGAGACGCATATCGACACCCCTTTGCATGATTAATTATTGTTAGATCAACCCAAGCCGGCTCCTACAAAGCGTCAGACGCTCAGCAACAGGAACTCACGCTCCCAGGAGCTGATTACACGCTTGAAGTTCTCGTGCTCGGCGCGTTTCACCGCGACATAGCCACGCACAAACTTGTCCCCCAGGTACTGCTTGACCGTGTCGCAGGCCTCCATTCTTGCCAGCGCATCTTCGATGGTGATCGGCAGGCGCAGGTTGCGGCGTTCATAGGCGCGGCCTTCCACCGGAGCACTCGGCTCGATCTTCTCGATCATCCCCAGGTAGCCGCACAACAGGCTGGCGGCGATGGCCAGGTACGGGTTGGCATCGGCTCCCGGCAGGCGGTTTTCCACGCGCATGGCATCGGGGCTGGAGGTCGGCACCCGCAGGCCGACGGTGCGGTTTTCTTCGCCCCACTCCACGTTGACCGGGGCCGAGGTGTCCGGCAAAAAGCGGCGGAACGAGTTGACGTTGGGCGCGAACATCGGCAACAGCATCGGAATGTATTTCTGCAAACCGCCAATGTGATGCAGGAACAGTTGGCTCATCTGCCCCTCGGCATCGACAAACACCGGCTTGCCCGTGGCAATGTCCACCACGCTCTGGTGCAAGTGCATGGCGCTGCCCGGCTCGTCGGCCACAGGCTTGGCCATGAAGGTCGCGGCCACATTGTGCTTGAGCGCGGCTTCGCGCAGGGTGCGCTTGAATACGGTGATCTGGTCGGCCAGGTCCAGAGCGTCGCCGTGACGGAAGTTGATTTCCATCTGCGCCGGGCCGTCTTCGTGGATCAGCGTGTCGAGGTCCAGGCCCTGGGCTTCGCACCAGTCGTAGACATCTTCGAACAGCGGGTCGAACTCGTTGGCCGCGTCAATGGAGAACGACTGGCGCCCGGTCTCGGCGCGACCGGAACGGCCCACTGGGGTTTTCAGCGGCAGGTCCGGGTCCTCGCAGCGCTGGGTCAGGTAGAACTCCATCTCCGGCGCGACAATCGGCTGCCAGCCCTGCTCGGTGTAGAGCTGCAGGACTTTTTTCAGCACATTGCGCGGCGACAGTTCGATGGGGTTGCCCTGCTTGTCGAAGGTGTCGTGGATCACGATGGCGGTGGGTTCGATGGCCCACGGCACTACGTAGGTGGCGTTGGCCACCGGGCGGCAGATCATGTCGATATCGGCCGGGTCCAGCAGGTCATAATAGATGTCGTCGTCGACAAAATCCCCGGTTACCGTTTGCAGCAACACACTTTCCGGCAGGCGCATGCCGCGCTCATGCAGGAACTTGTTGGTGGGCGCAATCTTGCCGCGGGCGATGCCCGTCAGGTCGCTGATCACGCATTCGACTTCGGTAATCTTGTGTTCTTTCAGCCAGGCAGACAGCTGATCGAAAGGGGCATTCATAAAGACCTCGGCATGGGTTGGGTGCTGCACCGGCTTGTACTCCCGGTGCATTGAGGTCTATCTTGGGCCAGCCTTCAAACGGCATCTATCCACTTTGCACGAACCACAACGCACCAATAGAGTGCGCACGGATCACCCATGACACAGGCAACAGCTTTGCGCGTACAGGCCTTCACCACCGGTGATGTGGCCGCTCAATGCAGTGCGACACCCGGCTGGGTGCAGCAGTACCAGCAGATGTCCCCAGGGCATTTTGCCGGGCAGGTCCGCTACCTCGACCTGCAAGGCGTGGAAGTGTACGAAGAGCGGATGAACACGCGGATCGAGCAGAATTTCAACGCGCCAAAAGGCTCCCTGGCGTTCTGTTTCGACGGCAGTGATAACGCGCTCTACCTGCTCAATGGCGAAAGCCGCAACACCTGGATCACCCCGGAAAACTACCGTGAAGTGGCGGTGGTGTTCGGCCCGCAGTTCGTGCAACGCCATGGCCTGGACGTGGAAAAACTCGAAGGTTTGTTCATGGCGCCATTGACCTGCCAACAAAACGCCCTGTTCAGCCGCTGGCTCAGTGGCACCCTGACGCGCTTGTCCAGCGTGATCGACCCGATCAGCCGCGACACCCTCACCCGGCAACTGCTGGACGACTGCCTGTTCATCCTCGACAACGCCTGCGTGTGTCTGGACCAGGGTTCGCTGCGCCGGCGCAACGCAGAGCGCAGCCTGATGGCGCGTATCGGCGAGTGGGCAGCGGATGTGCCAGACGAGACCGTCAACCTGCTGCAACTGGCGCAGATTGCCGGTGTGCCGCTGCGTCAGCTGCAGCAAGGCTTCAAGACCTACACCGGGATGAGCCCGGCGCAGTGGTTGCGCCTGCGCCGGTTGAACGGTGCGCGGCGCGAGCTGTTGAGCACAGCCCAGACCACCGTGGCCGAGGTCGCGATGAACTGGTCGTTCTGGCATTTGGGACGGTTCTCCAACAGCTACCGTGCGTTATTCAAGGAACTGCCCAGCGAAACCCGTAAACGCCACTGCTGAAATGCAATCTACTGTGAGCAGTGTTCCGACAAAAATCCCACAGCCACCTCGGGTTGATTTTTAGTGCTGCGTTATCGTTAACGATGTTCGCGGGCAAGCCAGCGCCTACATTTAGAAAGTGGCGCCCAGCAGTTGGCTCAAGACCGCCCGCAGCTTGCCCGGCTTGACCGGTTTGTTGAGCAACGGCGCTTCCAGGCGCTGCAACGAGCGTCGGCACTGGTCGGTGCGGTCGGCAGTGATGATCACGGCGGGGATCTTCAACGCAAAATGCGCGCGCAACTGCCTGACCACATCGCAGCCAACCACGCCATGGTCAAGATGGTAGTCCGCCAGGATCAGCTCCGGTGCCCGGCCCTGCAACGCCTTCAAAGCACCCGCCTGATCCGTCGCAGTCACCACCTCGCAGCCCCACTGCCCCAGCAACGCGCGCATGCTTTCCAGGATGCTGACTTCGTTATCCAGCACCAACAGGCGGCGCCCCGGCAGCGGGTTGCCGGTGCCGGCCTGGGGCGCTGCCTGGCTGATAGGCAGCGGCATTTCATCCGACAGCGGCACCTCGATGCTGAACATCGATCCGCGCCCCGGCCACGAACGCACCAGCACCTGGCAACCGAGGATCTTCGCGATGCGCTCGACAATCGCCAGCCCCAGCCCGACGCCCTTGCGGTCTGCCGCACGGCCCACATCCAGTTGGTTGAACTCCAGGAAGATCGACTCCAGGCTATCGGCGGCAATCCCACGACCGGTGTCCCACACTTCCAGGCGCAAGCGATCACCCCGTCGGCGCGCGCCCAACAGGATGCACCCAGCGTCGGTATAACGGCAGGCATTGCTGAGAAAATTACGCAGGATACGCGTGAGCAAGCGCAGGTCGGTGCGCAGTGCATAACGTCCCATATGCACGCGCAAATTCAGGCCCGCCGCTGCGGCCACCGACTGAAACTCCGAGACCAGCGGCGCCAGCAGTTCGTCGAGGCGATACACGGCGAAATCTGGTTTTACCGCAGCCTGATCGAGACGGGAAATATCCAGCAAGTCCGCCAGCAGATCCTCGGCACCTTCCAGGGCCTGATGCGTGCGCTCCACCAGGACCTTTTCCACACTCGGCAAGTCCCGCTCGCGCAAGGTCGAAATCAACAGCCGCGCCGCATTGAGCGGTTGCAGCAGGTCGTGGCTGGCGGCGGCCAGGTATTTGTCCTTGCTGCGGTTGGCGGCCTGCGCCGCGTCGCGGGCGTCGCGCAGGTCCTGCTCGATGCGCTCGCGCCGGGCGATCTGCTGTTGCAGGTTGCGGTTGGTGTCGAGCAATTCATCGGTGCGCGCGGCGACCCGTTGCTCCAGTTCGTCGTTGAGACGGATATAGCGTTTGCGCTCGGCCTCCAGCTCATCCAGACGCGCCGTCAGCTCCGGATAATGGCTCTTGCGCGCCGAGTGGTCGCCCAGCCCGAGCAGCCCGGCCAGCGCCCGTTGCTGATCATCAGAGAGCTTCGCCATAGACGACCTCGACGTCACGCTGGCTCGACTCGCGGGGGTTGGTCAGGATGCACGGATCATGCATGGCGTGTTGCGACAGGAACGGGATATCCGCCAGCCGCACCCCGTGCAGACCGAGGGTTTCATGGAAACCAATCGCGTGCTTGAGCGCAATCAGATGTTCCACCAGCCGCCCGCAGATCTGCCGGTGATTGAGACCCCGGCAGTCGATGCCGAAGGTCTCGGCAATCACCTTGAAGCGCTCCGGCGCCGAATTGTAGTTGAACGCCACCACGTGCTCGACCAGCACCGCATTGCACAAGCCATGGGGCAGGTCGAGAAAACCGCCGAGGCTGTGGGACATGGCATGTACCGCGCCGAGAATCGCATTGGAAAACGCCAGGCCGGCCTGCATGCTGCCCAGCATGATTTTCTCGCGCAAGGCGATATCGCCGGGGTTGGCGATCATCTGCACCAGGTTGCCGTTGATCAGGCGCATGGCTTCCAGCGCATGGGGGTCGGTCAGCGGCCCGTGACCGGTGGACACAAAGGCCTCGATGGCATGCACCAACGCGTCGATGCCGGTACAGGCCGACAGGAACGGGTCCATGCTGGCCGTGGTTTCCGGGTCGATCAGCGATACATCCGGCACCACCGCCTTGCTGACGATGGAGAACTTCATGCGTTCCTGCTGGTTGGAAATGATCACGAACTGCGAGACGTCGGCCGAGGTGCCGGCGGTGGTCGGGATCAGGATCAGCGGCGGGCTGGGCACGCGAATGGTGTCCACCCCTTCGAACTCAAGAATGCTGCGCCCGTGGGCAACCACAATGCCGATGGCCTTGCCGCAATCCATCGGGCTGCCACCACCGACCGCGACGATCACGTCGCAATGATTCTCGCGGTAGACCTCGGCGCCCTGCATCACTTCTTCGACACGCGGGTTGGGCGATACAGCGGTGTACAGACAGTATTCGATACCCAGGGCCTGCAGGCTGGCCTCGACATCCGCGACCCAACCAGCGGCGACCACGCCAGGGTCGCTGACCACCAGGACCTTGCGTGCACCAAAGGTCTTGGCGTAATTGCCGACATTGTGCCGGGAGCCGGCACCGAAGATGATTTCCGGGGAGACGAATTTACGCAGTTGGCTGAGACTTTGGCTCATTGGTAAGCCTGTTTTTATTGTTTTTGGAAGATACGGGCCACACTAACGCATCCGCTGGCGAATGCAATCAGACCAATGGGTGGCCCGCATCCCCGCTGAATTTTCAGCGGTTGGCGAAATACATGGTCACTTCAAAGCCAATACGCAGGTCGGTGTAGGCGGGTTTGGTCCACATGGGGCGATCCTCTTGTTATGCCGGGAGAGTCCGGTGAAGGCATTAATGCATGGCTGGGCTGACAGGCGAATGCTACTTTCGAACGAGCCGGCAACCTGCAATGGTCGCGGGTGTACCCCCATCAAAATGTGGGAGTCCCCACTACCTCTATGTGGGAGCTGTCGAGCACCGGCGAGGCTGCGATGGCGGTGTGACAGCCAGCAACCCTGTCACTGCTTCACCGCTATCGCGAGCAAGCCCACTCCCACTTTTTTGACCGCGTTAGATCAGAAGAACCCCAGCGGGTTGATGTCGTAGCTCACCAGCAGGTTCTTGGTCTGCTGGTAATGATCCAACATCATCTTGTGGTTCTCACGCCCCACGCCCGACTTCTTGTAACCACCAAACGCCGCATGCGCCGGGTACAGGTGATAACAGTTGGTCCACACCCGCCCGGCCTTGATCGCCCGGCCCATGCGGTAGGCGCGGTTGATGTCGCGGGTCCACAGCCCCGCACCCAGGCCGAATTCGCTGTCGTTGGCAATCGCCAGGGCTTGCGCTTCGTCCTTGAAGGTGGTCACGCCCACCACCGGACCGAAGATTTCTTCCTGGAACACGCGCATTTTGTTGTGGCCCTTGAGCAGGGTCGGCTGGATGTAATAGCCGCTGGACAGGTCGCCCTCCAGGTGTTCGGCAGCGCCACCGGCCAGCAGTTCGGCACCCTCCTCCTGGGCGATGGTCAGGTACGAGAGGATCTTGTCGTACTGTTGCTCGGACGCCTGGGCGCCAACCATGGTCTCGGTGTCCAGCGGGTTGCCACGCTTGATCTTGACGATCTTCTTCATCACCTCGGCCATGAACGGTTCGTAGATCGATTCCTGCACCAGCGCCCGCGACGGGCAGGTGCACACCTCACCTTGGTTGAAGAACGCCAGCACCAGGCCCTCGGCGGCTTTCTCGATAAAGGCCGGTTCTGCCTGCATGATGTCTTCAAAGAAGATATTCGGTGACTTGCCGCCCAGCTCGACGGTGGACGGAATAATATTCTCGGCCGCCGCGTGCATGATGTGCGCGCCCACCGGGGTGGAGCCGGTAAAGGCAATCTTGGCGATGCGCTTGCTGGTGGCCAGGGCCTCGCCGGCTTCACGGCCAAAGCCCTGGACAATGTTCAGCACGCCGGCCGGCAGCAGGTCGGCAATCAGCTCGGCAAACACCATGATCGACAACGGCGTCTGCTCGGCGGGCTTGAGCACGATGCAGTTGCCGGCGGCCAGGGCCGGCGCGAGTTTCCAGGCGGCCATCAGCAGCGGGAAGTTCCACGGGATGATCTGCCCAACCACGCCCAGGGGCTCGTGGAAGTGATAGGCAGTGGTCAGCTCGTTGATCTCGGCGGCGCCGCCTTCCTGGGCGCGGATGCAGCCGGCGAAGTAACGGAAATGGTCGGCGGCCAGCGGTACGTCGGCATTCAGGGTTTCGCGCACGGCCTTGCCGTTGTCCCAGGTTTCGGTGACGGCCAGCACTTCCAGGTGCTGCTCGATACGGTCGGCAATTTTCAGCAGCACCAGGGAGCGGTCCTGGGCCGAGGTCTTGCCCCAGGCGTCGGCGGCAGCGTGGGCAGCGTCCAGTGCCTTGTCGATATCGGCGGCGCTGGAGCGCGGAAACTCAGCGATCACTTCCCCGGTGACCGGCGAGGTGTTGGTGAAGTACTCACCGTTGACCGGGGCCACAAACTCGCCACCGATGAAGTTACCGTAGCGCGGCTTGAAAGTGACGATGGCGCCGGGGGTGCCAGGTTGTGCGTAGATCATGATGAGGCCTCTTTCGGTGTGATGTTGTTATTGATCTATCCGTTGCATCTGCCCGCGTTCATAGCGGGGATACAGGTGACTGACACTGCGGATCAGTTCGTAGCGGCCCAGGCTGATGGCCGCGAAACGTTCGGGGATGGGGCTGCGGATCATCTCGCCCATGGCGCTGCCGTTGGCGGCACCGGTGGCCATGAGCTGGTCGAGCCAGCCCAGGTAGTCACGCATTTGGGCGAAGGGTTGGGTGTCGGTTGCCACTGGGCCGTGACCAGGCACGATCACCTTCCAGGGCAGGCCTTGCAGGGTGGCGATATCCGCCAGCCATACCGACAGGCCTGGTGTGTTGGGCGTGGTCAGGGCACGCTGGTAAAACACCAGGTCGCCGGCAAACAGCACACCGGTTGTTTCATCGAGAATCGCCAGATCGGCACCCGTGTGGCCACTCAAGGCCAACAAGCGCAAACGCTGACTGCCGAAGGTCTGCACGCCGGGCGTTACGGTGTGGTTCGGCAGCAGTACTTCGGTGCCACGCATCCAGTCGCCGACCATGCGGTACATATTTTGCGCCATGACGTCGCCCTGCTCGCGCAGCAGCGTAGTGGTGCCTTGCAGGGCGCCGATGGGCACGTCCTTGAACGCTTGATTGCCCAGCACATGGTCGGGATGGTGATGGGTCAACAGGACCTGGATCACCGGCTTTTCAGTGACCGTGGCAATCGCCTGGCGCAATGCCTCGCCGTAGCGCCGGGACGGGCCGGTGTCGATCACCACTACCCCCGCCTGGGTGACGATAAACCCGGTATTGACGATATTGCCGCCGTTGTCCCTGGCGAAATTATCGGTGCTGCCTTCCAGCAGCCAGGTATCGGTGGCGATCTGCCGGGGCTTGAGGGCGTAGTCCAGGTCCGCCAGCGCCGGCAGGCTCAGGCCAAGCAATAGCCACAGGAGCAGTCTCATGGGATCGCCCCTTCGAATTGGCTGCCGCTGGTGTCGCGCAGCAGCAGGCGTACCGGCCCTGGCCCTTGCAGGTCAAACGCCAGGTCGGGGTTCTCGCTGACCGCTGCAAACAACTCCAGGCGTGCCAGCACCCGATCCTGGGCGTCGCGCAGCTCGGCATGGTTGATATAGAACTCGGGAATGCCGCTGACCATGCCATTGTCCATCGGGTGCGCCACTTGCAGGCGCAACCGGCTGAAATCGCTGCGTGGGTAACGACCGCCCAACACCTCGCCCAAATGCTCTTCCCAGCCCGGCTGGCTGCGCACCACGCTGGGCGCCGTGCAGCCACCGCCGGCGGCGTCGATCAGGGTCGAGCCGACATGCCACAGGCCATCCTTGGTCAATACGGCGGCGCGCAGCGGCGTGGCCTGTTCGATACGAATGCGGATCGCCAACCACGGCAACACGCCCTCGCCCGGTTGAAAATCGACGATTTTCGGCAGTGGATTGAGTTCGGCCCAGGCGATGATTTTCACCACCTCGCCCTTGAAGGCACGGGCGTCGATTTCCAGCGGCACCTGGCGCGCATCTTCGGCAAATGGCGGCGCCAGCAACTTGACCCGTTCATCAAAGACGAACGGGGCATTGTCCAGATACTGCTTGTGGTAGTAGCTCCACATCACCGACGGCACCGGGTCTTTGCCGGGGTCCATCCCGTAGGCGGCCAGTGGCAACCAGCAGGCCAACAGCCAACGTGCGCGCCAGCCCATGGCTTACTCCTCGACGTGCACGCTATCAAGATAGGTGCGCACCGCCCACAAGGCTTCCTGGCTCAGGTAGTCGGCCATCTTCGGCATATACACCCGGCCATCGCGCACGGCGCCGTGGCGCACCCGCTCCACAAACCACTCGTCCCCGGCATCGCCCTCATCAAGCATGCGCAGGTCAGGCGCAATCCCACCTGACTTGGCCTCCAGGCCGTGGCATGCGGCGCAGTTCTGGTTATAGGCCGAGGCGCCGACTTCCACGGCCTTATCGCGTTGCGGCGACTGGCGATACGGGTTCACCGCCGCCCAACCATCGGCATCCAGTGTCACGCCGGCATCCTTGATCGGCGTCAGTCCCTTGGTTTCCACGGCAGTGGGTGTCACGTTGCCATGAGCCCAGGCGGTGCCTGTGCCGATCACGCCGACCAAGAGGCCAGCCAACAGCAAGGCGTTGCGTTTTGTTGTCATTGTTTTTCCCTCAGGATTGCACGCAAAACCCCTTTGCAGAGGCTATGGCAACCATCTTAGGAACGCCTCGCCAAGGGCCGTATGCTGCTTTGGTGGCCGGGGTCTACTCCCTTGGTAGTAAGGCTTGCGAGGCACTGCTAAATCAGGTGCGGTTCGGGAAATTGTCCCGGCCACACCGGGATATTTTCCGTATCCGTGTGCCCCGTCCACGCAGCAACCTGTGCAGGCCAAAACCTCCACTGGGAACTGCAACCATGACAATAAGATCGCTACCCGCCCTCTCGCCGCTGAGCCTTGCCGTGCAGGCTTTCCTGCTGGTCGGCAGCCTGTCCTTGAGTGCGCTCGGCTTCGCCGCTACCGATCCTTCTGCACACTCATCCAAGAGCATGCGCAACATCACCTGGGAAGACATTGCCAACGACCACCTGACCACCAAGGATGTGCTGCAATACGGCATGGGCACCAATGCCCAGCGCTGGAGCCCGCTGGCCCAGGTCAACGACAAGAACGTATTCAAGCTGACGCCAGCCTGGTCCTACTCGTTCGGTGACGAGAAGCAGCGCGGCCAGGAATCCCAGGCCATCGTCAGCGACGGCGTGGTCTACGTCACTGGTTCCTACTCCCGGGTCTTCGCCCTCGACGCCAAGACCGGCAAACGCCTGTGGACCTACAACCACCGCCTGCCCGACAACATTCGCCCGTGCTGTGACGTGGTCAACCGCGGTGCGGCGATCTTCGGCGACAAGATCTACTTCGGCACCCTCGATGCGCGCCTGATCGCCCTCGACAAAAACACCGGCAAAGTGGTGTGGAACAAGAAATTCGGCGACCACGCCGCCGGCTACACCATGACCGGCGCCCCGGTGCTGATCAAAGACAAGGTCACCGGCAAGGTCCTGCTGATCCACGGTAGCTCCGGTGATGAGTTCGGCGTGGTCGGCCAACTGTTTGCCCGCGACCCGGACACCGGCGAAGAAGTGTGGATGCGTCCGTTTGTCGAAGGCCACATGGGCCGCCTCAATGGCAAGGACAGCACCACCACCGGCGATGTGAAAGCGCCTTCGTGGCCGGATGATCCGACCACCGAAACCGGCAAGGTCGAGGCCTGGAGCCACGGCGGCGGCGCGCCTTGGCAGAGCGCCAGTTTCGATGCCGAGACCAACACCATCATCGTCGGTGCCGGCAACCCCGGCCCATGGAACACCTGGGCGCGTACCTCCAAGGACGGCAATCCCCACGACTTCGACAGCCTCTACACCTCAGGCCAGGTTGGTGTCGACCCAAGCACCGGCGAAGTGAAATGGTTCTACCAGCACACGCCAAACGATGCCTGGGACTTCTCCGGCAACAACGAGCTGGTGCTGTTCGACTACAAGGACAAGGACGGCAAAGTGGTCAAGGCCACCGGCCACGCCGATCGCAACGGTTTCTTCTACGTAGTGGACCGCAACAACGGCAAGCTGCAGAACGCCTTCCCGTTTGTCGACAACATCACCTGGGCCAGCCATATCGACCTCAAGACTGGCCGCCCCGTGGAAAACGAAGGCCAGCGTCCGGCCAAGCCATTGCCGGGTGAAACCAAGGGCAAGCCGGTGGAAGTCTCGCCGCCGTTCCTCGGTGGCAAGAACTGGAACCCCATGGCGTACAGCCAGGACACAGGCCTGTTCTATATCCCGGGCAACCAGTGGAAAGAGGAATACTGGACCGAGGAGGTCAACTACAAAAAGGGCTCGGCGTACCTGGGCATGGGCTTTCGTATCAAGCGCATGTATGACGACCACGTCGGCACCTTGCGCGCGATGAACCCGACCACCGGCAAGGTGGTGTGGGAGCACAAAGAGGCCCTGCCGCTGTGGGCCGGCGTGCTGGCGACCAAGGGCAACCTGGTGTTCACCGGCACGGGGGATGGTTTCTTCAAGGCCTTCGATGCAAAAACCGGCAAGGAGCTGTGGAAGTTCCAGACCGGCAGCGGCATCGTCTCCCCGCCGGTTACCTGGGAACAGGATGGCGAGCAGTACATCGGCGTGACCGTGGGCTACGGCGGCGCGGTGCCGTTGTGGGGCGGCGACATGGCCGAGCTGACCAAACCGGTGGCACAAGGCGGGTCGTTCTGGGTGTTCAAGATCCCGAGCTGGGATAACAAGACCGCCCAAAAATAATCCATCTGATGGCAAGAGGGGCTGCTTTGGGCAGCCCCTTCCACCTTCGAGGTCTTGTGATGAAATACCTGCCTTTATTGCTACTGCTCGCGTTGCCCCAGGCCTACGCTGACGAGGGTGACGACCAACCGCTGGTTATCAACGGTTGCACCATCGCGCCCCACAGCCAATGCCCCGGCGCCAACCTCAAGGGCGCCAACCTGCGCAACCAGGACTTGAGCAAAATGAACCTGGCCGGGGCTGACCTGCGCGAGGCCGACCTGCGCCACGCCAACCTCGACCTGGCCAACCTGGAAAAAGCCCAACTGCAAGGCGCCAACCTGACCCGCGCGAGCCTGCAACAAGCCAACCTGCGCCTGGCAGATTTCAGCGGTGCCACATTGATGGCGGTGCAAGGCTGGGGCATGTTCGCCCAGGGCGCACAGTTCGAAAACGCCAACCTCAGCGGCGCTTACCTGCAATTTGCGCGGTTGTCTGGGGCCAAGCTGCACAAGGCCAACCTGCGTGCGGCGGACCTGGAAATGACCTGGTTGAGCAAGGCCGACCTGCAAGGGGCGGACCTGAGCGATGCCAACCTGCAAGAAGCCAAGTTCGGTGAAAGCAACCTGGAACGGGCCACCCTCAGCGGCACCCGCCAGCACTATGCCAATTTCCAGGATGCGAATATGGAAGGCTGCAAGGACTGCCCCACCACTTGGGATCGCTGACCGCCAGTGGGCGGTGTGGATCATCCCGCCGCCCGCACCACTCCCAGGTCAATCCCTACATGTACCAATTCGGCATGGGACGTAACCTGCAATTTGCTCTTGAGCAACGTCAGGTAATTGGACACGGTCTTGCTGCTGATACTCAGTTGATCGGCGATCGAACGGGTGGGCGTGCCCTTGGCCAGCATCAGGAAAATCTCCAGCTCACGGGCCGTCATGCCCTGCAACCGATGATCACTCGGATGAAAGGCCAACTCCGTGGCCAGGACCTGCTCGATATAGGTATGGCCGTCGAGGAGGCGCTGCACGGCTTCATTCATCACCGCAGGCGTTGCGCCCTTGGTGATATAGCCCGATGCACCGGCCTCCAGGGCCTGGCGCACCAGGGGCAACTCATCGTGCTGGCTGAAAAACAACACGCGCAATTGCGGCAGGCGCTGGCGCAGGCGGCGGGTGGTTTCCAGGCCGCTGATGCCTGGCAGGCCGACACCTGTGATCACCAGGTTCGGCACTGCTTCCTGCACCCGCAGCAGTGCATCTTCACCACTGCCCGCTTCGCGCACTTCGACGCCCGGCAACTGCGCCCGCAACAGGCTGGCGTAGCCGAGCCGCACCACCGCGTGTTTGTCCACCAGTAGGATATTCATGGTGCATGCACTTGCATCATCGCAGTGGGCGACGGTCGCTGGCCGTGGAGCTTGTCGACCCCGATCAGGCTGAGGATCAGCAAAAACGGCAAGAGCAGCGCCTTGAGGATTCGCATGATCGTACAACTCCTGGGGATGACCGTTGCGTTCATGCTAGAGCCCTCAAGCAACAGGCGATTTACTACTTTGGTACTGGTTTTGCTGTCTATCGTCGCATTCCCAAGGCAGCGCGACTGGCATGTAATGGGCGCATAACTATAAGGATCGAACCTGCCATGCTGCCCGCCCGACTGACTCTGGTTGCCGTGCTGTCGCTGACTCCGCTGCTGGCGGCTGCCCAACCGCCAACCGCGCTGTTTTCCCGCGACGGCTACCGCATCAACCTCTACCGCAGCCCCACCCCAGAACACTTGCCGGGCGCGACCATCGTCGATACCCAGGCCTTGCAAACCCTACTGACACAACAGCCGCGCCCGGTGCTGATCGACGTCTACCGCCGGCAATGGCTGCACGGCCAGTTCATCGAAGACCAGCCCCATGCCAACCTGCCCGGCAGCCACTGGCTGGCCAATACGGGCGATGGTGAGCTGACGCCCGAGTGGCAAAGCTACTTTGCCCGCCACCTGTATGCCTACAGTGGCGGTAACCTGGCGCAACCGTTGGTGTTCTACTGCCGCTCCGATTGCTGGCTGAGTTGGAACGCGGTAAAACGGGCCAATGCCTTGGGTTATACCGCTGTGTATTGGTATCGCGAGGGCCTGGACGCGTGGGAGGCAGCCAAGCTGCCAGTCGCCGCAGCACACCCTGAGCCCTTTGAACTTGCCCACTGAACAATCACAATAAAAAGGTGAACGGCCATGTACAAAATTCTGATTGCCGACGATCACCCGCTGTTTCGCGAAGCGATCCATAACGTCATCAGCGATGGCTTTGCCGGTAGCGAAGTGATGGAAACCGCCGACCTGGACAGCGCCCTGGCCCTGACCCAGGAGCACGACGACCTCGACCTGATCCTGCTGGACCTGAACATGCCCGGCATGCACGGCCTCAATGGCCTGATCAACCTGCGCAACGAAGCGCCGACCATTCCAGTGGTGATTGTCTCGGCCGAGCAGGACAAGCAAATCGTGCTGCAAGCCATTACCTATGGCGCGGTCGGTTTCATCACCAAATCCTCGCCACGGGCGCAGATGACCGAGGCGATCCAGCAGATTCTCAATGGCAACGTCTACCTGCCGCCAGACATCATCCGCACCCAGAAAAACCCCGGCCAGCGGCGCATGCACGACAATCCGGCCTTCGCCCCGGAACTGCTCCAGGCCCTGACACGCAAGCAATTACTGGTACTGGAGCGAATGACCAAGGGCGAGTCGAACAAGCAGATTGCCTACACCCTGGAGATTGCCGAGACGACGGTGAAGGCCCATGTGTCGGCGATCCTGCGCAAACTGAATGTGCACAACCGGGTACAGGCGATTCTCAGCGCCGGGGATATCGATTTTGGCTCCTACCTGCGGCGCTGATTCCCCTGAGCAATGAGCTCAATGTGGGAGCGGGCTTGATGACCGCGCTCCTACAGCAATCAGGGCTTGCGTAGCAAGTAAGTGTCCATGATCCAGCCATTGGCCTGGCGCGCTGTCTTGCGCACGCGTTCGATTTCCTCGGCCACCTCAGCCACCTTGCCGCTGATCAGAATTTCATCCGGCGTGCCCAGGTACGCACCCCAATAGATTTCCAGGTCCTGATCCGCGACGCTGCGGTAAGAGTCCTCGGCATCCAGCATCACCACCAGCGTATCGGCATCACCGACCTGCCCCGCCGCGAGCCGACGCCCGGTGGTGATCTCGATGGAACGGCCGATGCGGTTCAGTGGCACCTTGTGCTGGGCCGCCAAGGCCTGGACGCTGGTGATCCCGGGGATGACCTCGAACTCAAACACACTGCTGCCACTGGCCAGGATCGCCTGCAGGATGCGGATGGTACTGTCGTACAACGCCGGATCGCCCCAGGCCAGAAAGGCCCCTACTTCGCCGTCGGCCATTTGTTCGTTGATCATCCGCTCAAATGTCTGTTGCTTGTCGCGGTTCAGATCCTGCACGGCCGTGGTGTAGTCGATCTCGCCACGCACACGCTCGGGGCAGTCGGCCTCGACAAAGCGGTAGGCATGCCCAGCGTCGATATAGGTCTGGCAGATCTCCCGACGCAGGTCGATCAACTTGTCCTTGCTCTGGCCCTTGTCCATCAGGAAAAACACATCGGTGCGGTTCAGCGCCTTCACCGCCTGCATGGTGATGTAGTCGGGGTTGCCGGCGCCAATGCCGATGATCAGGATCTTTTTCATGAAGGTGTTCTCAGTGCGGGGCCGGGATTTTGCCATGTTCGTGCCGCTCAGGTCTCGCGCGTTTCCAGGCGCAGGCGCCAGACGTTGTTGAAACGCAGCTCGGTGGACGACAGCGGCTCCACGTCGATCAGGTAAAACATGGCGACGGGTGATTGCATTGCATGCAGCAAAGCCGCACGAATCACCGCCGGATGCGTCACCGCCAGCACATGGCCGGGCTGCTCTGCGAGGTTTTGCATCCACTGGCTGACGCGCTCGCACAACTGCACCACTGACTCACCACGATGAGGCGCACTGGCGCTGTCGGTGAGCCAGGTCATCAGTTCGTCGCGGTCGATGTCATTGATGTCCAGACCGCGCCAATGACCTACATCCATGTCGCGCAACCCGTCATCAATCGTTGCGTGCTTGCCGAACAGCGTCGCCGTTTGCCGGGCCCTGGTCTCAGGCCCGCATAACAGGCGTGGCGTTTTTTTAAAGCGCGCGGCCAGCCTCAAGGGCGACGGAGGCGTTTCCAGGGCTTCATCAAGGGCAAAATGCCCAAGCTTTTGCGCACGGGTCATACCATGGCAAATCAGCGTCAATCGGGTGCTCTGCATGAAAATGCGGCTCTGGTGATCAAGCGAAGAAAATATATTACAACGATCTGGCCTCACGGGACCGAACACTAGAGAAGTTGACCAACAGTCGCGGGAATGTTCAGATGCCGTCCTGTTTCAGGTGCCTCATGCCGCCGCGCATGGGGTGAAACGGGAAACCGGTACGCTCGATCGAGCAAGTCCGGTGCTGCCCCCGCAACGGTATACGCGTGAGCTCTTCGACACACCACTGTGGCCAGAACGCCATGGGAAGGTGAAGAGTTCGATACGCGTGAGCCCGGAGACCGGCCTGGAATTTCTGTTTGGCAAAATCCTGCGGTGGGCGGGCATGGGCCGGTATTGGCGTGTGCTCGATGCCTTCTCCTGCGTGCTTCTGCGAAGATACTTTCGGGAAGACTATGATTTTTCAACGTTGCGTCACAGCGGGTCCTAGCCTGCTGCTGGGTTGCCTGTTCAGCCCCCTGCTACTCGCCGACAACCGTGCCCTGGAACTCAAGCCGCAGACCGTTTCCGCGCCGTCGGTGGAATCCACCACCGTGGCCGACATGGCCCAGTACGGCAGCAAGGTCGAGATTGTCACCCGCGAGCAGATCGAACGCGCCGGCCCCAGCGCGGATATCACGCGGGCGATGCAGATGTTCATCCCCGGTTTCTACGTCGCCCCGAAAAACGGCCCGTTCGACTACGGCACCTACTCCCTGCTGGGCGGGCGCAATGACGACACCCTGATCCTGCTTGACGGCGTACGCCTGAACAACCGCCTGTACGGAGGCCTGTACCTGGATACCTTGCCGGCCAACGCCGTGGAGCGCATCGAAGTGCTCAAGGGTGGCCAGAGCCTGTTGTTCGGCACCCAGGCCGTGGCGGGGGTCATCAACATCGTCACACGCAGCCCGCAAACCCGTGACGTATCCGGCGAGACCAACCTGGGCGTCGATACCTTTGGCGGCACCACCGGCGATGCCCGGGCCGAGCGGATTTTCAGCAATGGCCTGGGCGACCTGGGCCTGCTGGCCTACGTCAGCCATAACGTGTCCGAGGGCTACCAGCCGTTTCGCAACCGCGACATGAGCAACGTCACCGACAAGAAACGTTCCTACGAAGTCACCACCCTCGGCGCCAAGGCCATCCAGTCCTTGGGCGATGACTCGCGCCTGGAGCTGTTTTACCAGTACACCGACGCCAACCTGGACTTCGCCGGCGCCACCAACAACCGCAAGACCACCAACGACCGCGTGCAGCAGATTGCCACGGCGACCTTCGAACAACGCCTCAACGAGCGGTTGAGCTACTTCGTCAAGGGCCATATCAACGATTGGGACACCCGCTACTCACGGGTCAACAACACCGCCGACGGCGGCACCCTGGTGCGCAATCACGATGACTACTGGGGCTTCACTGACTGGGGCGTGCAGGCCGAAGGCAAGGCCGAGCTTGAGGGCGGCCATGTGCTGGTGTTCGGCTCTGACAACCAGTGGTTCAAGGGCCAGGACGACGTGATGGTCATCGACAACAACAAGGCCGAGGCCCACGCCTTGTACACCCAGTTGCGCCCGCAGATAGACGCCCTGCCCGACTGGCACCCGAGCATTGGCGTGCGCCACGAAGCCATGAGCGGCGGTGACAGTGCCACCGTTGGCATGCTCACCTCGCTCTATGACCTCAATGCCAACTGGGCCTTGCGCGGCCAGTACGGCACGGCGTACAAGCTGCCGAACGCCGAGCAACTGTTCGTCAACGAGCCCGGCGACGAGATCGGCAACCGTAACCTCAAGCCGGAAAAAAGCCGCAACGCCGAGCTGGGCCTGGACTACAAGGGCCTGCTGGCCGATCGCGACTTCAGCGCCAGCGTGACCCTGTTCAAGCGCAAGATCACCCACCTGATCACCGTCGACGATGCCCAGTGGGTCAACGGCCAGGGGCAGATCCAGATGCGCGGTTTCGAGGTCGACGCCAAGCTGGCGCTCAACGAGCAATGGAACCTGCAAGCGGACATGACCCGCAACCTCACCGAGTCCCGTGCCGGCGTGACCATCAATGATGTGCCGAGCTTCTTCGCCCGTTCACGTGTGGGCTTTGAGTCGCAGAATCGCCTATGGGGCGCCGGCGCGGCTATCCGCTACATCCACGATGTGATCAGTTCGAAAAAAGTCGAGTACGGCCACTACTCGGTGGTGGATGCCGATGCCTACCGCTACCTCGACAACGCCCATCAACACCGGGTGAGCCTGCTGGTGGAAAACCTGTTCGACCGTGACTACGTCACCAGTCGCTCCAGTAACGTCGACAACCTGGGCCGACCGTTCACTTCTGAGGTGCGTTATACGTATCGCTTCTGATGACTGAGATCACGCAAATCGACGGAGTGGACACGCACCCCGACTGGTCCCGTATCCCCGATCATGCCCGCCATGTGCTGCTGTGTACCGGCCCGCGCTGCACCCAGCGCGGCGCCTTGCAGTTGTGGAAGACCTTGCGCCGGCGCCTGTTGGAACACCAGCGCATTGAAGTACCCGGCGGTGTACTGCTCACACGTACCCATTGCCAGTTCCCCTGCAACCTGGGGCCAGTGCTCACGGTCTACCCGGAGCGCTGCTGGTATGGGGTGCACAGCAAGGCCGATGCCGTGCGCCTGGTGGATGTACACCTGGTCGGCGGCGAAGTGCTTGAAGAATTGCTGATCCGGGAGCGCCCATGAAACGCCTGGGAGGATTTGCCATCGCCCTGTTGTGGAGTGCATCGGCCCTGGCTGACGGCTACCGCAATTGCCAGCAGGATTGGCGCCTGCCCCACGCGCCGCCGTCGCGGATTGTCGCCCTCAACCAACACGCCGCCGACATGCTGCTGGCCCTGGGCGCCGGCCCGACACTGGTGGGCGTGGCGTACCTGGATGACAACGGTGCCGCGCATCAGTTGGGTCAGTATTTGGGTGTGCCGGTGATTGCGCCGCGCTACCCGGCCAGCGAGGTCCTGTATGGGCAACGGCCGGATCTGGTGGTGGGAGGATTTGCCACGGCCTTTGGCAACGGCATCACCTCGCGTACCGGGCTGGCCGGCAACGGGGTGGGCTCCTATCTACTGGAGTCGGCCTGTGCCGGGCATTCCCTGGACTTCTTCGGCCACATTCGCAATGACCTGCTGACGTTGGGCAACCTGCTGCATAAACCGCAGCGGGCCCGCGACCTGATTGACGCGCTGGACGCCGACCTCGCCCGCGCTCAGGCACTCGCCAGGCCGGAAAAACCCTTGTCGGTGTTTTACCTCGACAGTGAAGTCAACGGCCTCGACAGCGAAGGAGGACAAGGCTTTGTCACCGCCCTGCTGGCCGCCGCCGGGGCACGTAACCTGTTTGCCGGGGTCAATCAATACCGGGTCACGGTCAGCAGTGAAACCCTGCTGATAAGCGACCCGGACGTGATCCTGCTGGCCGATGCCGTGTGGTCCCCGGCCAGCCGCAAACGCCAGTTGCTGACCCGTGACCCGGTGCTGTCGCGCCTGCGAGCGGTGCGGGAAAACCGCATGATCGATATCCCGTTTACGCACCTGGTGCCCAACGTCGGCAGTGCCCAGGTGGTGCTGGACCTGGCGCGCGAACTCAACGCCCTGTAGGGGCGGGCTTGCTCGCGAAAAACTTACAGGCGCCGCATTCATTCAGTAAGCACGCGTTATCGTTGACGTTCTTCGCGGGCAAGCCCGCTCCTACAGGAGGTCAGGCCATTCATGACTTCTGGTCAAGAGTCATTTGAAGATTCTTGGGTGTTTCTCCTGGTGTTCCCGGCCGATACTCAAGGCCATTGTCCACGCCATAACTGGAGTCACTTATGTCTATTCCCGCATTCGGCCTTGGCACTTTCCGCCTGCAAGGCCAGGTGGTCATCGATTCCGTCAGCACCGGCCTCGACCTCGGCTACCGGGTCATCGATACCGCACAGATCTACGAGAACGAAGCGGATGTCGGCCAAGCCATCGCCGACAGCGGCATCCCCCGCGACGAGCTGTTCATCACCAGCAAGATCTGGATCGCCAATTTTGCCCAAGGCCAGTTGATCCCCAGCCTCAGGGAAAGCCTGCGCAAGCTCAAGACCGACTACCTGGACCTGACCCTGATTCACTGGCCCTCCCCGGAAAACCAGGTGCCCGTCGCCGAGCTCATGGGGCAGTTGCTCGAAGCCAAGCACCTGGGCCTGACCCGCCAGATCGGCATCTCCAACTTCACCGTCGCACTGATGAAAGAGGCCATCGCCGCCGTCGGTGCCGAGCACATCGCCACCCACCAGATCGAGCTGCACCCGTACCTGCAAAACCGTACTGTGGTGGATTTCGCCACGCGCCACGGTATCCACATTACGTCCTATATGACCCTGGCCTACGGTGAAGTGCTGAAAGACCCGGTGATCCAGGCGATTGCCGAACGCAACCACGCCACACCGGCACAGGTGGCCCTGGCCTGGGCGATGCAGTTGGGGTATGCGGTGATTCCGTCCTCGACCCAACGCGCCAACCTGCACAGCAACCTCAAGGCCGTGCAACTGACCTTGAGCGAAGCCGATATGGCGCAAATCGCCGGCCTGGAGCGTGGCCATCGCCTGACCAGCCCCAAGGGTATTGCGCCGCAGTGGGACTGAGCTAAACCGCCGGGCTGCGCGCCAGCTCCCGCAGCCAGGGCAAGACCCGCAAGCCGCTGGCCGGTGACGGCGGGTCGATGATGTCCATGAAGTGCTCCAGGGTGACGCTGTCTGGCGATCCCGGCAAGCGCACCAGGACCAGAGGCGCAGGGGATACTGGCGCGCCCAGGTCCTGGTCGTCATATACCAGCACATGTCGCACCTGCGGATGTTGTTTCTGGAACGCCAGCGCTCCCCCCGTGCTGGCGAACAGGCCGGAATGGATAATCAACACGTCGAATGGCTCGGCGGGAATAGCGGTCAGGATCAGCACTTCATCGAAGGTCTGCACCGGGACGATCCGATAGTAGCCCAACTGATTGAGCATTTTTTCGATATGCAACCGTTGCAGGTGCTGTTCATCGGCAATCAGGATGGTCAGTGCTTTGGTTGGCATGGCAAGTCCCTGAGCTGGCAGCGCTCTTGGAAGAAAGGAGGGGCCTACTTTTCCAGACATAATTGGACGAAAAAATCAGCGGAGTTCCCCTGACGTGTAGGAGTTCTCCCAAATCCTACCGTTATGCATGATCGCAGTAGTCCGTCAGGGCCTGATACAACTGATCAATGGCTTGCTGCACACCCGTCACCGCCGAGGCCAACTCCTGAGGGTCGCGCAGTTCACAGGCGGCTTCCAGCGCCTCACACTGGCTGACCAATACCTCAGCTTCGACCAGGCGCGCCCCACCCTTGGTACGGTGGGCCAGATCATGCAGCTGGGCATAGTCGTTTTGTTCGAGCAAGTCCTGCAGTTGCATGCGGTCTGCGGCGAGGCTGTCGAGCAGTTGCGCCAGCAACTCCTTGATCGCTCCAACATCGGAGCCGGTCAATTTCAGCAGGCGGCTCAAGTCCAGCCCCGATCCCGCGCCAGCCTCACTCCCGGCATTGACCGAAGGCATGGCGGTCCGTGGCGCCAGCGCAGCATGCAGGTCCTCCAGCCCCGTGGGTTTGAACAGGCAACCATCCATCCCCGCCGCCAGGCAACGCTCGGTTTCCTCCGGCTGGGCATTGGCGGTAAACCCCAGCAACAGGCATGGCGCCAAGCCACGGGCACGCTCATCGGCACGGATTTCCCGGGCCAGGTCATAGCCATTTTTCAGTGGCATATTGCAGTCGGTGATCACCCCGTCGAAGCGCTCGGCCCGCCAGCATTCCAGGCCCTGCACGCCATCGTTGGCGGTGGTGATCCGGTGCCCCAGGAAACTCAGTTGGCGGGTCAGCAATTGGCGGTTGGCGGGATAGTCGTCCACTATCAGGATATTCAACACATGGGCTGGCGGTGCCTCCAGGGCAACTGGCTCGGGAGGTGCGCCGGCCGAGGCCGCCACAGCCAGGGGCAATGTGACCTCCACCCGCGTGCCCTGCCCCAGCACGCTGCTCAATTTCAGCTGGCCACCCATCATTTCACACAGGCTGCGGCTGATCACCAGCCCAAGTCCCGAGCCACTGCGCGCCGACTGGTCAGTGTTGCGCCCTTGAATAAAGGGGTTGAACAGACGCATCTGGTCCTCGACACTGATGCCCACCCCACTGTCCTCTATCACCAGCCGCAGGCTCAGGTAGCCATTGGCAACGGCAGGGGATCCACTGGCACTCAAGCGCACATGGCCCTGGGCCGTAAACTTGATGGCATTGCTCAGCAGGTTTGAAACCACCTGTTTGAAACGCAGTGGATCGATCAACACATAGCGATCGACCAACGGGTCCAGCTCCACCTGCAAGGCCAGGCCCTTGGTACGTGCCAGCCCTTCGAAGATGCGCGCCACCGAGGCCAGCAGCTCGCGCAGGTTCGAAGGCTCCAGGGTCAGGGACAAGTGGCCGGACTCGATCCGAGCAATGTCGAGAATATCGCCGATCAACTCCAGCATGCCGCGCGAAGCGTCGGAGGCCACCGCCAGGGCGTCATGGTCGATACGCCCCTGTTCGGCATTTTTCAGCGCCAGTTCAATCATGCCGATCACTGCATTCATCGGCGTGCGGATCTCATGGCTCATGGTTGCCAGGAAGGTAGTCTTGGCACGGTTGGCCGCGTCCGCCCCCTCCTTGGCCTCCTGCAATTGCCCCAGCAAGCGCTGGCGTTCGCTGACATCTACCCAGCCGGCAATCATGCCCACGACCTTTTCGTTCCCATCGCGGTACGGCAGCATCCAGTGGTAAATCGTCAGGGTCGCGCGCCCTGGCACCTTGAGCACACGATCATGAATCTGTGGTTCTCCGCGCTCCATCAGACGCAAGTAGTCTTCATGGTAGGACTGGGCCTGGGGCTGATTGCCTATGTCGGTCTCGACCACGGTCTTGCCAATCACGTCTTCAAGCCGAAAGCCAAACACATTGAGATAGGCACTGTTGCACGCCATCAACCGGCCCAGGCGATCACGCACATAGATCGGGTGCGGAGTGCCGTCGATCAACACGCTCATAAAGCGCATCTGGTCGCTCAGGGCGCGCTCGGCTTGTGCACGTTTGCGCATCAGGCTACGCAGGTAGATGGCCCAGCCCAGGGTGATCAGCAACAGCACCGCGGCCAGCGAGAACCCCTGGATAATCGTGTTGCGGTGGCGTAGCCAATAGCTGTCCTCGACCACCAACTCTCTACGCCAGCGATTGGTCAGCTCATCCATTTCCTGGGGGGTGATGCTCAAAAGCGCCTTGTCCAGGATCGAGTACAACTCCAATTGGCCGCGACCAACGCCAAAGGATATTCGCGCCGGCTGTGAGCCGACCGTACTGGTAATGCGCAGACGGTCACGGTACTGATGGGCGATCATATAGCGCGCAATAATCAGTGCGCTGACCGAGGCATCTGCCCCCTCGTTGGCGACCAACGCCATGGCCTGCGCAGAGCTTTCGACGTCTACCAGCACGATCGCGGGGTAATCCCGGCTGATGATTTCCCGCTGCACGCTGCGGCTGATGACCGCCAGGCGCTTGCCCGCCATATCATCGAGGGTGACCGGGTTGCTTTCATCATCGCGCGTAACCAACACGAACGGGTTGCTCAGGTACGGCCGGGTAAAGCGGATCGTTTCCTCCCTGGCCATGCTTGCCGTGATGAACGCGATCATGTCCGCGCCCCCCTCGCTGACCTGCTCGATTTGCCGAGGCAGTGAACTACCACGCACCACATCGAACTTCAACCCCGTACGCAAGCTGACCTGAGCCAGTATCTCGGCACTCAAGCCCTGCAATTGCCCTCGATCGTTGAAGAATGACAATGGCATGAATTTGTCCAGCGCCGTCACCTTGACCCGCGGATGTTTGTCCAGCCAACGCTGCTCACTGGCGCTCAGGCGCAGACGCTCACGACCAACGACCCCCAGGTTGCCGGCGCTCCAACGCCGCAGGATCTCCATTTGCTCATTGACCGGGATCACAGCCAGCCCAGCGTTGATGATGCGCAGTAACCGGGTATTTTTCCCGGTAACGGCGAACGCAAAAGGGTTGACCTCCAGGCTGGAAAAATCAGCCATGCGCACGTTATTGAGGTGGTTTTTGTTGATCAGATAGTTGGTACTGATCGCATCGCCAAGATAAACATCCGCCTGCCCAAAGGCTACGGCGCCAATCGCCTCAATCGTCGATGAATAAAGCTGCAATGAGGCGTCGGAGTAATAAGCCGCGACTATCTCGGGCTGCATGTAGTGATAGAGCATGGCCAGGCGCTTGCCCTCAAGCTCCGCACTCAATGCCTGGCTGTCATCGACACGCGTCACCAGGGTCGGCTGGTCGTTGGCATACGAGCGCGAAAGCCTTAGCTCCCGGTCCGCCGCCTCGTAGCCATTGGCCGTACCCAGGAAGTCCACGTCACCGCGCTTGAGGGCCGCGATGACTTCGTCCCGATGCTCGTAGCGCTGCACCTGGATCGTGACGTTCAACACCTGAGCGATCAACGCTGCATAATCGGCGGTGATCCCTTCTAGATCGTCGTTGTTGTTCGTCAGGTCGAAGGGGGCATAATCGGGGGCGGAAACGCCCATTATCAGCGTGCGGCGCTCGCGTAGCCAGCGCCAGTCCGCTTCATTGAGGTGCACCTGCGCAGCCCAGCAAATGCAAGGGTTGTGGCTCTCCCAGAGCCACGTTGACGGTGAGTGACAGGCCCGCGAGCCAGAAGGCTGCGAGCCACTTGCCCAGAACTGTCGACATATCAGATCAAATGATTGCGCTGGGCGAACTTGGATAAGTGCACCACCGAAGACATGCGCAGCTTCTCCTTTAACCGGGTCTTGTAAGTACTGATGGTCTTGTGACTCAACAGCATGTCCTTGGCGATTTCATTGTTGCCCAGGCCCAGTGCCAGCTTTTGCAGGACCATCAGTTCGCGGTCGGAAAGCGCTTCTACCAGTTGCTGTTCCGTGGTCTGCAAGTCGTCCTTGCGCACCGAACTGGTCGGCAGACTGGGGAAGCAACTGTAGTTGGACATGACGGCCTTGATGGCTTTTTGCAGCTCATCCAGCTCACCGGTTTTCGCGACAAACCCCATCGCTCCGGCGCGCATGCAGCGCGTCGAGAAGAACACCGCCAGATAGGAGGTCAGCACCAGGATTTTGCAGGGCAGGCCCAATGCCTTGATCCGGCTGATGACCTCCAGCCCGCCCAGTTTGGGCATCGCCAAGTCCAGAATGACCAGATCGGGTCGCTCCTCCCTGGCAATCTGTAAGGCATCGGCACCATTGGCGGCCTCGAAAATCGTCTCGAAGCCCTCCTGGCGCAACAGGTATTTAACGGTTGCTCGAATGAACGGATGATCATCCACGATTAACGCTTTGCTCATGCGACTCCCTGGGAAGACACCACGACTAGTTAGTTGCTTCATTGGCGGCCAAGAGGCACCAATACCCTTACACATCACACGAAACCCCTGTACCTGTGAGAAGTACCAGTTCGGACAAACGGCACAATCTACACAGAACGTTTCAACGGACTTTGGTTAGGTGCAACGGCGCAACATTAACAACGCAATGATGTTTCGACCGAAGGGAAAATCCGGCATGTATGTAGGATTATTCCTCGCAAAGTCATAGTCAAATACAGCAAAAAAAAGCCGCCACCCTGGACGGGAGGCGGCTTTTTTGGGGCCAGGCAAGGGGTCATCAATCGGTGGTGCTAGGACTCCAGAAGGCCTGCACCACCAGCGCCGATTGGGAGACCCGCGCTACCAGGGCATCCAGTTCGTCACCATCGACCGAGTTGGCCGCCAGCGTGGCCTCGATCTCCACTTCTTCACTGCCAAAGGGCCGTACGTCGACATCGCTGGCCGGGTAGTTGCAACGCGCCAGCTCCGACTCCAATAAGGCCATCACGGCCTGCTGCTGGGTACGCCGGGTGATCACATAGAGGATATTGGTGACCTCGGCGGACACCACGTCCAGGGGTTGGCGGTTGATGTTGTTGACGATCGGTCGCAGCAACGTATTGGCCGCCAGCACAAACATCGTGCCCAGGAACGCTTCGAGGATCAGGTCGGCACCGGCACACGCACCCACCGCCGCAGAAGTCCACAGTGTGGCTGCGGTATTGAGCCCGCGTACATTGCCCTCCTCGCGCATGATTACCCCGGCGCCAAGAAAGCCAATGCCGGATACCACGTACGCCACCACCCGTACGGCACCTTCGGCCCCCGCCAGGCGGTTGGCCATGTCGACAAAGATCGCCGCCCCCACTGCCACCAGCACGTTGGTGCGCAGCCCCGCCGTGCGCTGGCGGAACTGACGCTCAAAGCCGATCAGTCCACCCAGAATAAAGGCCGCGCTGAGGCTGACCACGGTGTCGATCAAGGAATCAAGATTGATGTTATTGAGGGCTTGCATGATGAATCTCCCTTTGTCTGCCCGCAGGATCCGCGTCGAAAAAAGGGGGATAAGGCAGGAACCAGAATGGTTCGCCACCGAAATACCGCTTCTCGCTTTATCGGCGAGGCAACGGCATGGAGATGCGCGTCAGCTGGCCAAGCCTGGTCGACAACTGTCACTCGAAAGTCTGTTCACGAAAGTCTGCGCTATGGATGAAAACCGGCGCAGCTTACGCCCGCAGTCTGAGGGAGGAAAGTGACAGGACGGCGAATCGGCAAGTTCTTCAGCCAAGGTTCAGCCAGCAATCGCCCCGCGGGAGCGGGAGCGATCGGTCGCCAGTATCAGCTCGCGGTTGCCAGCAACAAATCACGCACCGAGCGCCCCTGGCCCAGGCGTCGATCATGTTCATGCAGCGACGCGGCAATCTCATCGGCGCGAATCGGCAGGATCGACAGCAACGTATCGCTCAAGCCATGGCTGGCCTGGCTGAAGCCCTGCATGTAGATGCCCGCCTTGCAGCGCTCGTCGGTGACCACGCGGTAGTCGCGGCTCACTTCAAAGTCACCCATATAGGCTTCGAGCGGCGCCAGCAACTGGCGATGCATCTGGCGCTCATAACCGGTGGCCAACACGACGGCGTCGTAGTGGTTGATCACGGTTTCACCCGTGGCGTTATGGCGTACTACCAACTCAATGCCCAGGGGCCCGGCGCTGGCTTTTTCCACGGTGGTCAGGGTGCGGAATGCGTGACGGGCGATGCCGGAGACTTTCTGGCGGTAGAAGATCCCGTAGATACGCTCGATCAGGTCCAGGTCCACCACCGAATAGTTGGTGTTGTGGTACTCGTTGACCAGGCGTTCGCGCTCGCTGCTGGGCTGTTGGAACACCAGGTCAGTGAATTCCGGGGAGAACACTTCATTGACGAACGGGCTGTCATCGGCCGGCTTGAGGGCCGAGCCGCGCAGAATGATATCCACCTGCACCGAGGGGAAGCTGTCATTCAGATCAATAAACGCCTCGGCCGCGCTCTGCCCTCCGCCGATGATCGCAATGCGCATCGGCTTACCCTCCACGCACGGCTGCTGGGCCATGCGCGCCAGGTACTGGGAATGGTGGAACACCCGGCCGTCATCCTTGAGCGCCTTGAACGCTTCGGGAATCCGTGGCGTACCACCGGCACTGACCACCACCGAGCGCGCGGTGCGCACCAGCTGCTCGCCCTGGGCATCGCGGGAGATCACCCGCAGTGCCTCGACCTGCTGCTGATGCAGGATCGGCTCGATGGCCAGCACTTCCTCACCATAGCGGCTTTGCTCGGTAAATTGCCCGGCGACCCAGCGCAGGTAGTCGTTGTACTCCATGCGGCACGGGTAGAACGTGCCCAGGTTGATAAAGTCCACCAGGCGCCCGTGGGCCTTGAGATAGTTGACGAACGAATAAGGGCTGGTGGGGTTGCGCAGGGTCACCAGGTCCTTGAGGAATGAAATCTGCAATTCACTCTGGCTCACCAGGGTATTGCCGTGCCAACGGTAGTCGGCCTGTTTGTCGAGAAACAGCACATCGAGCTTGCCCTGGGCTTTCTCGCGCTCTTGCAGGGCGATGGCCAGCGCCAGGTTCGAAGGACCGAAACCAATACCGATCAGGTCGTGAACCGCGGGCGATGCAATTGCCTGTGTCATTCCAGTGTCCTCTGGATAAGCCCCGTGGCAGTGGGGCGGAAAGCCTGGGCGGCCTGCTGAACAACAGGCCCTGTGTTGATAGGAAACGAGGACAGTGAAAAAAAATTTAAGGCGTGCACAGGATTCACCCCCGCATGCGCGGAGCCGGCTGCCCTGACAATGCAATGATGGCAGTTTGAGGCTGTCTAATTTATAGTAATTCTCATGTAGATTTACATAAGGCGTGCCTGGGTGAGCAGATACTGGCCTTTCGCCTAGCTGTAACGGCATATGTAAGCGCTTAAATTTCTGGGCAAATACCTCGTTTACCTGACAGCTTCCTGCACCCGCCTCTGCCCCCCCAGCAGACGCTTGTGCGGTCCGAACTTTCCTGGCTGGAACCCGTGCATGAACCGTCCCCGACACACCCGGCGCGCTCTGCTGGTAGCACTTTGCCTGATCCCGGTGGCCGCCTTCGCCGCTTGGCAACTGATCCCGCCCGGCCGGGATAAATTTGCCACCCTGCAAGTACACCGGGGCGATATCGAAAGCAGCGTGACCGCCCTCGGCACACTGCAGCCACGACGCTACGTCGATGTCGGCGCCCAGGCATCCGGGCAGATCCGCAAGATTCACGTTGAAGCCGGCGCCCAGGTCAAGGAAGGCGACCTGCTGGTGGAGATAGACCCCGCCACCCAACAAGCCAAACTCGACGCCACCCGCTACTCCGTCGCCAACCTGCAGGCACAACTGCAAGAGCAGCACGCGCAAAACCGCCTGGCGCGGCAAAAGTACCAGCGCCAGCAACGCCTGGCCGCCGGTGGCGCCACCCGCGATGAAGACGTACAGACCGCCCAGGCCGAACTGGATGCGACCCAAGCGCGCATCGACATGTTCAAGGCCCAGATCAGCCAGGCCCAGGCCAGCTTGCGGGTCGACCAGGCCGAGCTTGGCTACACGCGCATCTATGCGCCGATTTCCGGCACGGTGGTGGCCGTGGATGCCCGCGAAGGCCAGACCCTCAACAGCCAGCAACAGACACCGCTGATCCTGCGGATCGCCAACCTGTCGCCCATGACCGTCTGGGCGGAAGTCTCGGAAGCCGATATCGGCCATGTCAAACCCGGCATGCAGGCGTATTTCACCACCCTGAGCGGTGGCGCACGGCGCTGGACCAGTACCGTGCGCCAGATCCTGCCGGTGCCCCCCAAACCGCTGAACGAAACCAGCCAGGGCGGCGGCAGCCCCAGCAGTTCCAGCAAGAGTGGCAGTGGCCGCGTGGTGCTCTACACCGTGCTGCTGGATGTCGACAATGCCGATAACGCGTTGATGGCGGAAATGACCGCCCAGGTATTTTTCGTCGCCAGCCGCGCCACCGATACCCTGACCGCGCCGGTCGCAGCCCTGCAAGGCGGCACCCGCCCCGACATGCAACTGGCCCGCGTGGTGGCCAAGGACGGCAGCATCGAAGACCGTGAGGTGCGGGTCGGTATCAGTGACCGCCTGCGCATCCAGATCCTCGACGGCCTCAACGAAGGCGATCACCTGCTGATCGGCCCCGCCCAAAGCAGCGGAGGCTGAATGTTGACGCCGCTGATCGAACTTCGGGACATCCGCAAATCCTACGGTGGCGGTGATGCGCCCCAAGTCGACGTGCTGCGCGGGATCGACCTGTCGATCCATGCCGGGGAATTCGTGGCGATTGTCGGAGCCTCCGGCTCCGGCAAGTCGACCTTGATGAATATCCTCGGCTGCCTCGACCGCCCTACCGTCGGCCAATACCTGTTCGCCGGGGAGAACGTCGCCCAACTGGACACCGACGAACTGGCCTGGCTACGCCGCGAGGCCTTTGGCTTTGTGTTCCAGGGCTATCACCTGATCCCGTCCGGCTCGGCCCAGGAAAACGTCGAGATGCCGGCGATCTATGCCGGTACGCCGGCCGCCGAACGCCACGCCCGCGCCGCCGCTCTGCTTACCCGGCTGGGGCTGGCCGAGCGCACCGGCAACCGTCCGCACCAACTGTCTGGGGGCCAGCAGCAACGGGTGTCGATTGCCCGCGCCCTGATGAATGGCGGGCATATCATTCTTGCCGACGAACCCACCGGCGCCCTCGACAGCCATAGCGGCGCCGAGGTCATGACCCTGCTCGACGAATTGGCCAGCCAGGGTCACGTGGTGATCCTGATCACCCACGACCGCGAAGTGGCAGCCAGGGCCAAGCGCATCATCGAGATCCGCGACGGCCTGATCATCAGCGACACCCCGAACCCCGGCAACCAGCCAGCCACGGAAGCCAACCCCAAGGCCCTGCAAGCGGTAGACCTGCGCCAACGCCTGGCCGACGGCGCCGAGCACAATGGCGCCTGGAAAGCCGAACTGCTGGACGCGGTGCAAGCGGCCTGGCGGGTCATGTGGATCAACCGCTTCCGCACGGCCCTGACTCTGCTGGGGATCATTATCGGCGTGGCCTCGGTGGTGGTAATGCTCGCCGTGGGCGAAGGCAGCAAACGCCAGGTCATGGCGCAGATGGGCGCCTTTGGCTCGAACATTCTCTACGTCAGCGGCTCGGCGCCCAACCCGCGCACACCGCCCGGCATTATCACCATGAACGACGTCACCGCCATGGCCGCCCTGCCCCAGGTCAAGCGCATCATGCCGGTCAATGGCGCGGAGGCCGGGGTGCGTTTCGGCAATGTCGACCACATGGCCTATGTCGGCGGCAACGACACCAACTTCCCGGCGATTTTCAATTGGCCGGTGGTCGAGGGCAGCTACTTCACCGAAGCGGACGAACGCGCCGCCGCGACCGTCGCGGTGATTGGCAAACGGGTGCGCGACAAGCTGTTCAAGGATCTGCCCAGCCCCATCGGCCAGTACATCCTGATCGAAAACGTGCCCTTCCAGGTGATCGGCGTGCTCGCCGAAAAAGGTGCCAGCTCCGGCGACAAGGACAGCGACGACCGTGTCGCCATCCCCTACTCCGCTGCGAGTATTCGCCTGTTTGGCAGCTACAACCCCGAGTACGTGGTGATTGCCGCCGCCGATGCGCGCAAGGTACACGAGGCCGAAAAAGCCATCGACCAGCTGCTGCTGCGCCTGCACAACGGCAAGCGTGATTTTGAACTGACCAACAACGCTGCAATGATCCAGGCCGAAGCACGAACCCAGAACACCCTGTCGCTGATGCTCGGCTCGATTGCCGCCATCTCGCTGCTGGTGGGCGGCATCGGCGTGATGAATATCATGCTGATGACCGTACGCGAACGCACCCGGGAAATCGGCATCCGCATGGCCACCGGTGCGCGGCAGCGGGACATCCTGCGTCAGTTCCTCACCGAAGCGGTGATGCTCACAGTGGTCGGCGGGGTGGCCGGGATCGGCCTTGCCCTGCTGGTCGGCGGCGGGCTGATCCTCAGCAGCGTGGCCGTCGCTTTCTCCTTGCCCGCCGCCCTCGGCGCCTTCGCTTGCGCGCTGGTCACCGGCGTCATCTTCGGCTTTATGCCGGCCCGCAAAGCAGCCCGGCTCGACCCGGTCACGGCCCTTACCAGTGAATGATCGCCCTATGAAAGCGCACTTGACCCTCATCGCCGCCAGCCTGCTGCTGGCCGCGTGCAGCAGCCCGGCGCAGCGGCCGGACAGCGGCCTGCAAGTACCTGCCACCTGGGACACGGCAAGCCAGGCCAACGCCCTGCACATCAACCGGCAATGGTGGACGGCCTTCGCCAGCCCGCAGCTCAACCAACTGATCGAACAGGCCCGTAGCGGGAGCCATGACCTGGCTAGTGCCGTGGCCCGAGTACGCCAGGCCCAGGCCGACGCCGTTGTCGCCGGCGCACCACTGCTGCCTGAGCTCAAGGGTGGACTCAACGCCAGCCGGCAGAAACAGCTGCGCGGCACGGGCAATAGCCAACAAGATAGCAATAGCAACAAAGACACAGTGGACTCCTTCAGCGCGAACCTCACCGCCACCTACGAAATCGACTTCTGGGGCGGCAAGCGTGCCGCACGCGACAGTGCGGAGCTGGCAGTGCGCGCCAGCGAATTCGATCGCGCCACGGTAGAACTGACCCTGCTCAGCGGCGTCGCCATGGCCTACACCCAATTACTGGCGTTGCATGAACAACAACGCATCGCCGAATTGAACCTGGGCAATGCACAGAGCGTCCTCAAACTGGTACAGACCCGCCATGACGCCGGCTCTGCCACCCTCCTGGAGCTGGCGCAGCAAAAGAGCCTGGTGGCCGCACAGCAACGGCAACTGCCGCAAGTGCGCCAACGCGCCGAAGAAACCCGAATCAGTCTGGCGGCCCTGCTCGGCCAACCCGTGCAGACCCTGCGGTTCACAGATCAACCCTTTGACCAACTGCGCTGGCCAAACATTACCGCCGGAGTGCCCAGCGACCTGCTCAGCCGCCGCCCGGACGTTGCCAGTGCCGAGGCACAACTGGCTGCTGCCCAGGCCGACATCATCGTCGCCCGCGCCGCCATGCTGCCCACCCTCACCCTGACCGCCAACCTTGGCTCTGGTGCCAACCGGGCGGCCGATATGTTGCGCAACCCGTTCTACAACCTCGCGGGCGGGCTGATCGCGCCGATTTTCAACAATGGCCGCCTCAGCGCCGGACGCGACAAGGCCACTGCGCGCCAGGATGAGCTGCTGCACACCTATCGCACAGCGATCATCAATGGCTTCGCCGACGTGGAAAAAGCCCTGAGCAGCATTCGCCGGCTGGACGAACAGCGCCAGTGGCAGCACGAGGAATTGAGTGAGGCGCTCACCGCTTTTCGCATCGCCCAGAGCCGCTATGAGGCCGGCGCAGAAGACTTGCTGACGGTCTTGGAGACCCAGCGCACACTGTATGCCGCCCAGGACCTGAATGTGCAACTGCGTCAGGCGCGACTGGGGGCAAGCATTGCCCTGTACAAGGCACTGGGAGGCGGCTGGCAGGCACTGTAGGCGCCGGCTTGCCGGCTCCTGCCAGGGAGTCCCGTACTCAATCAGTGGCGCGCGAAAGCCACCCGTAACGATTCGGCGATCCACTCCAGAGCCTCTTCAGCCTCGTCGATAATCGCCCCCATACGCATAAAGTCATGGGTCATACCCGCATAAACCTTTACATCAACCGCCACGCCGGCCTGTTTCAAATGGGCGCCATACGCCACCCCTTCGTCGTGCAACGGATCGCACTCAGCCACCGCCAGCAACACCGGCGCCACGTTAGGCGCAACCTGCGCCAATAGCGGTGAAAAACGCGGGTCCAGACGATCACTGTGCTCGCCAGCGTAATGCTGGTAGAACCAGCTCAACGTGTCCTTCTCCAACAGATAACCCGAGCCATAACGCTCCAACGAAGCTGTCGGGCGGCTCGCATCGGTCACCGGATAGATCAACACCTGCAAGCACGGCTGGACCTGGCGCCCATCAGCCGCCAACTGGTTGCAAAGCACCGTGGCCAGGCTGGCGCCAACACTGTCGCCGGCTACGGCCAGACGCGCCGGATCGATACCCAGGGCACCAGCCTCCTGTACCAACCAGTGCCATGCATCCTGTGCATCGTGAACCGCCGTGGGAAACACCCACTCCGGAGCCAGTCGATAACCCACGGAAATCACCACACAACCGGCCCGGGCCGCCAACGAGCGGCACAGCGCATCGTGTGAGTCGAGACTGCCAACCACATAGCCACCACCATGAAAATACAACAGTGCGGCACGGGTCGAGCCTGGCGGCGTAGCGCTGTACAAACGCGCCTCCAGGCGGTTGCCATCACGTACCGCAATCGACAGGGTTTCAACCCGTGGCAGTTCCTCGCAGTCAGCCATCATCAACTGGGAGGATTGATCAAACTGTTCACGAGCGGCTTGTGGGGTCAACTGATGCATGGCCGTGCGCTTGCCGCTGTCACGACCGGCACCGACCAGTTCAAGAAATGCAGCAATATCAGGGTTTAACGACATGAAACAACTCCATGCTGGCCGGGCGATTCGCCCGGCCAGGTTCAGGTTCAAGCGCTGATGGGGGTCAGCAACCGGGTAAGTGCCTGATCCAGGCTTTCAAGGAAACGTGAATTGCGAGGGACTTCGAAGTGCCCGCAAGGCAAGCTCGGCCCGGCAGCGTCCTGGCCCAGTTGCAGGCCTAGTGCCTGGGCAGCCGCTTCATGGCCTGCGGCCCACCAGCAATGAGGTGCTGCCTGAATCTGCGGGCAACGGGTCAGCGCCAGGGACAAACGCTTGAGACGCCGAGCCACGCTGAAGATATGCCCCAGCTCATCCGCCCCCAACACCTGGGACAGCGAGCCCACAGCGACCGTCTGCTGCGCCAGCAAGCCAGCGAACAGTTGACGCAAGCCCGCCGGGGTTTCATCCAGGGTGACCGGCAGTATCGCCTGCACGCCAGGCATCATCACCTGGATAAACGAGTGCAGATCCTCCAGGCCGTCATCCATCTCGCCAGCAGGCTCGGTGCCCGGAACGAAACTGTCCATCAGACCAAGGAACTCGACCTGCTGGCCCTGATGCTCCAGCTCTGCCGTCATCAATATCGCCAGCGTCCCGCCCAGGGACCAGCCCAGCAAATGGTATGGCCCATGGGGTTGTCGGGCGCGCAGGTCATCGACGTAATCCACGGCCATGCGCTCCAGCGACGAGTCCTGCCAGTTGGCGTCAAGCAGCATCCGGCACTGAATCGCCTGCACCGAGCGGCGCCCGGCTAACAGCCGCGCTACGGGCTCGTAATCGAATACCGTGCCAAACCCTGCGTGTACACAGAACAAGGGGGCCAGCTCAGTCTCACCTTGATTCATCGTCAGTATCGACACAGGTTTTGCCGCAAGCGCCGGTGCTTCACCACTGCCGGTCAGTTCGCCAATCGTCGGTTTTTGCATCAGGTCACGCAGTTTCAGACTGAAGCCATGCACCTTCAGCGCGCGCGCCTTGGCCACGACTTGCAGGCTTAGGATCGAATCACCACCCAGCTCGAAGAAGTTGTCGCCCAGCCCGACCTTCTCGACCTTGAGCACGGTCTGCCAGATCTGCGCCAGGGCTTTCTCCAACTCGGTACGCGGTGCTACATAACCGCGCTGCTGTTGATTGACATCAGGGTCTGGCAGGCCTTTGCGGTCGAGCTTGCCATTGGGGGTCAACGGCATACGCTCCAGTACCACTAAGTGCGCGGGCACCATGTAGTCCGGCAACTCGCCTCTCAGTTGTTCGCGCAGGCGGTCGCACCAGCCGCTGTCAACGCCACTGTCCTGGGCCACCACATACCCGACCAATTGCTTGCCGCTGCCACCCTCGCGGGCGACCACCACGGCATCCCGCACCCCGGCACAGCCCTTGAGGCGCGATTCGATTTCGCCCAGTTCGATACGAAAGCCACGGATTTTCACCTGATTGTCGATACGCCCCAGATAATCGAAGACGCCATCCTGGCGTTCGCGCACCAGGTCACCGGTGCGGTACAAGCGCCCACCGTCGAGGCTGAACGGATCGAGGACAAAACGCTCGGCCGTCAGCCCCGCACGGTCCAGGTAACCCCGGGCCATGCCATAGCCGCCCAGGTACAACTCACCCGCAGCGCCTTTGGGCAATGGGTTCAGGTCGCTGTCCAGTACATAGGTGCTGCGCGCACCGACCTTGTTGCCAATCGGCGCGTAAGCCGCGCCGCAGGTGTCGTCTGGCCCCGCCTTCCAGATCAACGGAGTGACCACGGTTTCGGTCGGGCCGTAGCCGTTAATGATGAACTGGGGCTGCAAGGCGCGTTGCGCCAGCGCCAGGCTGGCTTGCGGTACTGCGTCACCACCAAAGCAGTAAATACGCACCGCCGGTGGGTTACCTTCACGCTCGGCGTGCTCGGCCAACTGTTGCAGATAAACCGGCGGGAACGCCGCGACTGTTACGCCATGCTGGTGCAAGGCTTCAAAGGTCTGTTCCGGCGTCCACAGGTTGTCATCGCGAATCAGCAGGCGCCCACCGTGAGTCAGCGTGGTCAGCCAACGCTCATGGGCACCGTCGAAGGCAAAGGACATAAACAGCAATTCGCAGTCCTCAGGGCTCATGGTGTAACGCTCGCCAATCGCCCGGCAATGCATGGCCAGCGGACCATGTGCCACTGCCACGCCTTTGGGCAGGCCGGTGGATCCCGAGGTGTAGATCACGTAGGCCAGGTTTTGCGCTTGCAACCGCACCTGTGGGTCTGTCACGGGCTGGTCAGCGAGGTCCAATTGATCGAGTTCCAGCACGCGCACGTGCGCCAACGCCGGTAATGTCTCGCGCAACGAGGTGTCGGTAAGCAGCAAGGCAATCCCTGAGTCTTCCATCAAGTAGGTCAGACGGTCCTTTGGATAGCCGGTGTCCAGCGGCACATAAGCGCCACCGGCTTTAAACACGGCAAGCAAGGCCACGATCAACGACTGGCCGCGTGGCATGGCCACGCCCACTCGCACTTCCGGCCCCACGCCTTCGGCGACCAAGAGGTGAGCCAGGCGGTTGGCGGCTGCGTCCAGTTCGGCGTAGGAATACACCGTCTCACCAAACAGCACCGCGGGCTGCTGCGGTGTACGAGCGGCATACTGGGCAATGCGCTGGTGAACATACAGGCCATCGAATTCAGGCTCGGCTGGCTGCACCTCACCAGCCAGAGCCTCAGGCAGACCGATATTGCCCAAAGGCTGATGCGCATTGCTGGCCAGTTGTTCCAGCAGCCCTTCCATGTTGCGGCGAATGCTCTGTACCGAGGCTTCGTCGAAATGCTCCTGCAAATACATGTACTCGATGACCAAGCCGTCCTCAAGCGTCACCATCAGGTCCATCGGAATGTTAGTACGTCCATAACTGCCGGTATCGCCAAAGCGCAGCAGTGGATCGTTGACCGCGTTGAGGGCCTGATCGACCGGATGGTTTTCGAACACGATAATGCTGTCGAACAAGGCCTGGCCACTCTGCCCGGCCCAGCGCTGAACATCGGACAACGGCGTGTATTCGCGCTCACGCAGTTGCAGGTTGTAATCCTGAATGTCGCGTAACCAGTCCCCCAGTTGACGCGACGGGTCGATCACTTGAATCACGGGCAAGGTGTTGATGAACAACCCCAGCATGCGTTCGGAATCGGCCAGTTGCGCAGGACGCCCGGCGACAGTGGCGCCGAAAGCCACGCTGCTCTGGCCACTGTAGCGACTGAGCAACATCAGCCAAGCGGCTTGCACCAGGGTATTGAGCGTGACGTGCTGGGTTTGCGCAAACCCCTTCAAACGCTCGGTCGCAGCCTCACCCAGCCGGCTGTAAAGCGCATGATGGCCTTGGCCGCGCTGCTTGCCTGCAAACGCATTGGCCAGGTAGGTCGGCTCGTCCAGGCGTACCAACTGCTGGCTCCAGAACGCCTGGCTGGCCTGCGGGTCTTGCTGGCGCAGCCACGCGATGTAATTGCGATAAGCCACAGGCTCCGGCAACGCTACGCCCGAGTAGTGCTGCAAGATTTCGCCCAACAGTTGCGACACGCTCCAGCCGTCGATCAGCAAGTGGTGATAGGTCCAGACCATCTGGTAGCTGTCCGCACCCAGACGGGCCAGGACAATGCGCTGCAACGGCGGGCGCTCCAGATCGAACCCGCGCTCACGCTCATCGCGGGCCAGTTGCTCCAGGCGTTGGGGCAAGTCGTGGGCACCTTGCAGGTCCAACTCGACCAATGGCAACTCAAGACTGTCCATGACAAATTGCAGCGGTTGCTCCAGGCCTTGCCAGACAAAGCCGGTGCGCAATATGGCATGGCGCTCGCAGGCCGCGCCCCAGGCGCGTTTGAAGCGCTCCACATCCAGGCCCTGCACCGCAATGCTCAACTGGTTGATGTAGAGCTCGGCATCTGGCGCGTTCAGACCCAGGAACAACATACCCTGCTGCATTGGCGACAAGGGATACAGATGCTCGACCCGCGCCAAAGGCAGCCCCAGGCTGTGCAACTGCTCATCGTTGAGCCCATGCAACGGTTGTTCGCTGAGTGTGTTATCAGCAGCAACCGCCGGTACCGCCCAACGGATATGCCGGGCCAGGACCTCGATGCTACGGTGCTGGAAAATATCCCTTGGGCTCAACTCAAGGCCGGCCTGACGGGCACGGCTGACTACCTGGATCGAGCTGATGGAGTCGCCACCCAAGGCAAAGAAGTTATCCGTTACCCCGACCTGACGGAGCCCCAGCACGTCTTGCCAGATATCGGCCAGGATACGTTCGACCTCACTGCCTGGCGCGACGAAAGCCTGTTGGGCCAGTGCCTGATCCGGCACTGGCAGCGCCTTGCGGTCCAGCTTGCCGTTGGGGGTCAACGGCATACGCTCAAGCAGTACCAGGGAGGATGGCACCATGTAGTCGGCCAGGTGGATGCTCAATTGCTCGCTCAACTGGCTGACGAAATCCGCCTGGCGCGACTGTTCGGCCGCCAGCAACAAGCGGTCCTGAGGAACCACATAACCTACCAGGCGCGGCCCGGTGGGGCCGGGAACGGCAACCACCACAGCCTCGACGACACTGACCTGCTCCAGCAAGCGCGCTTCGATCTCACCCAGTTCGATACGGAAACCGCGGATCTTCACCTGATGGTCGATCCGGCTGATGTAGTCGATCACCCCGTCCGCGCGATACCGCGCCAGGTCGCCAGTACGGTAGAAACGCCCGCCCGGCTCGCCAT
>NZ_VFIL01000008.1 GCF_007858285.1 Pseudomonas brenneri
AGTACATCCACTACTACAACCATGACCGCATCAAGCTAAAGCTCAATGGCATGAGCCCTGTGAAATACAGGACTCATGCTGCTGAGGCTGCTAGCTGAAACTGTCCAACTTTTCGGGGGCAGTCCACAAGCCTCCCACATTGGGATTGCATCGATATACTAGGCCTCGGTTTGCTTAGGGATCTCGACCATGCAATGGATGTTCATGCTGATTGGCCTGGTGCTTGGCTGGGCACTGGATGAATCGTTCAGTGACGCAGGCTTCGGTGCGCTACTGGGTTTGGGGATTGGCCAAGCCATTCGTCTGTCGAACCTGGGCAGCGCCTTGAAGGCTCTGGAGCAACGCCTCGCGGTGCTGGAAAAGCCGCCTCAAGTCGAACCGCCCATTGCTGAACCCGTGGCTGCGCCCGAGCTGGTCTGGGAACTGCCCGCCGAACTGCAACCGACCTATCCCCCCGAACCCAGTCAGCCACTACCGGACGACCTGTGGAAACCTGCCGCTGCTGCGCGCGTCGCTGAACCCGAAATTCCCCGCGGCCCCAACCTGATCGAACGTGCCATTTTGGGGGCGCGCAACTGGCTGCTGGGCGGCAATACCGTGCTGCGCGTGGGCGTGGTGCTGCTGTTTCTTGGCCTGGCCTTTTTGCTGCGTTATGCCACTGAAGGCGTCGATGTGCCCATCGAACTGCGTTACGCCGGGGTTGCTGCCTGCGCCCTGGGCTTGCTGGGCCTGGGCTGGTGGCTGCGCCTGCGCAACGGCAATTACGCGCTGACCCTGCAAGGCACCGGCATCGCCGTGTTGTACCTGACGGTATTCGCCGCCATGCGTCTGCACCCTTTGCTCGACCCCGGCGCGGCACTCGGCCTGCTGGTGGCGGTGACGCTGTTTTCGGCGATCCTCGCGATTACCCAGGACGCCATCGGCCTGGCCTGCGCCGCCGCCCTGGGCGGTTTCGCCGCGCCGATCCTGGCGTCCACCGGCGAGGGCAGCCATGTGGCGCTGTTCAGTTACTTCACTTTGCTCAACGTTGGCATCCTCGCCATTGCCTGGTTCAAGGCCTGGCGCTTGCTCAATGTGATTGGCTTTGCCGGCACCTTCGGCATTGGCTTTGCCTGGGGGATTCGCTCCTACACGCCGGAGTTGCTATGGAGTACCGAGCCGTTCCTGATTGTGTTTTTCCTGATGTACCTGGCCATCGGCCTGCTGTTTGCGCGGCGCAAACTCCTGGAAATGAGCGATGCCCCGGCCGATGACAGCCGTGGCGCACTGCTGCGCTGGTCGGCGGCCAAGGGCGATTATGTCGATGGTGGCCTGTTGTTCGGCCCGCCGATTGTGGCGTTCGGCTTGCAGTTCACCCTGGTGCAACACCTGGCGTTCGCGCCGGCATTCAGCGCGTTGGCGTTGGGCATCATCTATATGCTCCTGGCGCGTGTGCTCAGTGGCGGGCGTACGGTGTTGCTCGCAGAAACCTGCCTGGCCCTGGGCGTGATCTTTGCCAGCCTGGCGATCCCGCTGGGCCTGGATGCGCGCTGGACGGCTGCGGCCTGGGCGGTGGAAGGCGCTGGGATCTTCTGGCTGGGCCTGCGCCAGCAGCGCTTGCTGGCGCGCGGGTTTGGCCTGTTGCTGCAACTGGGGTCGGCACTGGCGTTTCTCAGTGAGTTGGAGGCGGGCGAACACACACTGCTTGAGGGGGCACCGTTGGGCGCGTTGCTGCTTGGCGTGGCATTGCTGTTCAGCTTCTGGCAACTGCGCAAGGCGGGCGATGGGCAGGTGTCTGGCTGGGAGCGCTACGGCTTGCCGGTGTTGGCCGGCTTGGGGCTGGGCGGCTTGTACTTGCTGGCGCCGTTGCTGTTGTCGATTAACGGTACGGCAATCAGTTGGGCGCTGGCGGGCGCGGTGACGCTGTTTGTCGGCCTGCACATCGCTTCGCGCACCTTCCTGTTCGCGGGGCTTGCTGTGCAAGTGCTGGGCGGCGCATTGCTGTTGTGGTGGGCGCCATGGATCGATGAAGAGTGGCCGGCGTTCCGGCACCTCGCATTCTGGGCGCCGATGCTCGTGGGCCTGGCGGCATTTGTGGGCGCCTGGCGTTTGCAGGGTACGGGTCAATCGTCGGTGTTTGACGGGCTCAAGTTGCCGCGCATCTCGGACGGGCTGCTGGCCTGGGGCGTGATCTGGTGGGCGTCGGCGTTGAGCAACGAAGTGCTGCGCTTCACGCCACCGGAGCTGCAAGCCACGTTCCTGTTGGCGGCCGCGGCGGCCAGTGTGGCGCTCTGGACCCTGTTGGCCGTGCGCCTGCGCTGGGCATCGCTGGGCGCCCTGAGCCTGTTGCTGATGCCGGCGGCGGCGATGGTGCTGCTGGTCTCGGCGCATCGTTATTATCACCCGGCGGCCGAATTTGGCTGGCTGGCCTGGATCAGCGTGTTCGCCGTGCATTTCATCGCGCTGCGCCGGTTGAGCAACGTGGCGCCGGTCAAAGCCCTGAGCATCGCCCATGTGCTGGGCTGCTGGATGCTGATCGGCATGCTCGCCCTGGAGTTGCGCTATGGCTTGCTGGTGCTGTCGGTGCAATACAACGCCTGGCGTTGGCTGGGCTGGGCGATTTTCCCAAGCCTGTACCTGATCGCCATCGCTGCGCCGCGTCAGTGGCCGTGGCCGATATCTGCCTATTCGCGTGAATACCGCCTGCTGGCGGCGCTGCCGTTGGCCGCGCTGATGCTGGTGTGGTTCTGGTTGGCCAATATCTTCAGCGACGGTACCGCCAAGCCGTTGCCCTATGTGCCGTTGCTCAACCCCTTGGACCTTGGCCTGCTGTTCGCGCTGTTGGGCGTGTACTTGTGGGCGCGCAGCGCGGCGCCGCAACTGGGCGGGCGCACCCCATGGATTGCGCAGGGCGTGGCCGGGGTTTCGCTGTTTGCCTTCTTCACCGCGTTGGTGATGCGTGCGGCGCACCATTGGGGTGGCGTGCCGTTTCATCTGGATGCGTTGCTGGAGTCAATGCTGGTCCAGGCCGGTCTGTCGATTGTCTGGACCCTGATTGCCCTGGGCCTGATGATCGGCGGTCACCTGCGCAATCGTCGGGAGGTGTGGCTGATTGGCGCGGCGCTGATTGGCGTGGTGGTCGCCAAGCTGTTCCTCGTCGAGCTGAGCAACCGTGGCGGCCTGGAGCGGATCGTGTCGTTTATCGGCGTGGGCGGACTGTTGCTGGTGGTGGGGTATTTCGCCCCGCTGCCGCCCAAGCGTGAACCCCAAGGAGCAACCTCTTGATCGGCAAACTGAGCATCACACTGCTGGGCCTGTGTACCGCGTTCACGGCAGGTGCCCGGGAAGCCCCCGCTGATTTCAGCAGCCAGGCACCACTGGCGATCAGCGGCGAAGGCCCCTGGTACACACTGGAGCTGCCGTTGGCGGTGCAATTGAGCGCCCGCCAGGCCGATCACAGTGATGTGCGGGTGTTCAACGCGGCCGGTGAACCCCAGGCGTATGCGTTGGTGCGCCAGTCGGCTGAAAACGCAGACAGCCTGGCCCGCCTGAAGGGGTTCCCGTTGTACGCCGTCGACAACACTGGCGAGACCGTACCGGGCGTGCGCGTGCAGTCCAGCGCCACCGGAACCTTGGTCCAGGTGCAACCGATGGGTGAGTTGCCGACCAGCGTGCAGGTGCGTCGTGGTTGGTTGCTGGATGCCAGTGCAATCAAGGCGCCGCTGCAAAAGCTGATCCTCGACTGGAGCAGTGAGCATGACGGTTTCCAGCGTTTCAGCATCGAAGCCAGCGACGATTTGCAGCACTGGCGATCCTGGGGCGAAGGGCAGGTGGCGCGCCTGGCATTTGCCGACGAACGGGTTGAGCAGCGTGAAGTGGTTTTACCCGGACAGTCCACCCGCTACTTGCGGTTGTTATGGAAAGGCCAGGCCGCGCCGGAGCTGACGTCGATCCAGGTGCAGAGCACTCACAGCCAGCCATTGCCGCTGGTGTGGTCGCAGCCACTGGCCGGTAGCGTCATCCAGCCTGGGCAATACAGCTGGCAGTTGCCCACCGCGCTGAACATCGAGCGGGTCCGCATCGAGTTGCGCCAACCCAACAGCCTGGCTCCAGTTGGCCTGCTGGGGCGCCAGGACAGCCAGCAGGTGTGGCAACCGTTGAGTCGTGGCTTGCTCTACCGCTTGACGCAGGGCGGGCAAGAAGTCACCCAGGATCAATTGCAGTTGCCCGGTTACCCGGTCCAGCAACTCAAGCTGGATGTCGATGAGCGCGGCGGTGGCTTGGGGGCCCAGGCACCGGCGTTGAGCTTTGCCGTGCGGGCCACGCAATTGGTGTTTCTGGCACGGGGCGAACCGCCGTTTACCCTGGCGGTGGGCAATCCGTCGGCCAAGGCGGCGAACCTGTCGTTGACGACGCTGATTCCTGACTACAGCCCCCAGCGTCTGGCTGGTTTGGGCCAGGCCAGGCTCGATGGCGAGTGGCGGCTCAATCCACCTGTCGCACCCAAGGCCGCAGGCATCAACTGGCAGGCAGTCGGCCTGTGGGCCGTGCTGTTGCTGGGCGTGGCGGCACTCGGGGCGATGGCCTACAGTCTGTTGCGCAAGCCTGTGCCCAAGCCCTGAGCCGGGGGTTGCATGAACTCTGTCAGGGTTATCTCGTCTGATAGGAGGAAATGCGCCCCGACTCGCGCTAAACTGCGCGGGTTTTTAGCCCCCCATTCTCCGGAGCCGTCCATGTCCCGCGTTACCCTGAGTCGCTATTTGATTGAGCAGACCCGCAGCAACAACACCCCTGCCGATCTGCGCTTTTTGATCGAAGTGGTGGCGCGTGCTTGCAAGGAAATCAGCCACGCCGTGTCCAAGGGCGCGCTGGGCGGCGTCCTGGGCAGCATGGGCACTGAAAACGTGCAAGGCGAAGTGCAGAAGAAACTCGACGTGATTTCCAACGAAATCCTGCTCGAAGCCAACGAATGGGGCGGTCACCTGGCCGGCATGGCGTCCGAAGAAATGGACAATGCCTACCAGATCCCGGGCAAATACCCCAAGGGTGCCTACCTGCTGGTATTCGACCCGCTGGACGGTTCGTCGAACATCGACATCAACGCGCCAGTCGGCACCATCTTCTCGGTACTGCGTTGCCCGAACGAATACCTGAGCCAGAACGAAGCCCTGAACGAAAAGGCCTTCCTGCAGCCAGGCACCGAGCAGGTTGCTGCCGGTTATGCGATCTACGGCCCACAGACCATGCTGGTGCTGACCCTGGGTGATGGCGTCAAGGGCTTCACCCTGGACCGTGAAATGGGCAGCTTCGTGCTGACCCACGAAGACATCTCGATTCCTGCCTCTACCCAGGAATTCGCGATCAACATGTCCAACCAGCGCCACTGGGAAGAGCCGGTCAAGCGCTACGTCAACGAGTTGATGGAAGGCGAAGAAGGCCCGTTGAAGAAGAACTTCAACATGCGCTGGGTGGCCGCGATGGTCGCTGACGTACACCGCATCCTGACCCGTGGTGGCTTGTTCATGTACCCACGCGACAGCCGCGAGCCGTCCAAGCCGGGCAAACTGCGCTTGATGTACGAAGCCAACCCGATGTCGTTCCTGGTCGAACAAGCCGGCGGTGCTTCCACCGACGGCCACCAGCGCATCCTCGACATCCAGCCTGAAGGCCTGCACCAGCGTGTAGCGGTGTTCCTGGGCTCCAAGGAAGAAGTGGCGCGTGTGACCGGTTACCACAAGAAGGCGTAACGCCTTCTGTAGGAGCGAGCTTGCTCGCGAAAGTATTCCAGGCAGCATTGCTGCCTTGGCTGTACTTTTTTCGCGAGCAAGCTCGCTCCTACAGTGAACCTTGCGCGTCAGATCAAGCCCCGAAACGTTTCAGCGTTGCGGGGCTTTTTATTGGATAAGGTTTTTGAGTAGCAGTGCCTGCAGGTTTCTACGTGTGTCGGCAATGATGTGGATGTAGAGGGTCTTGTCTCGGACTTCGTAGATGATCCGGTTCATTGCGCAGATAACTTGTCGGTACTGGGTCAGGTTCAGCTTTTCGATTTCTTCCGGCATCGAGCCTGCATACGGTTGGGTTTCCAGGCGGCGTAAAGCCTGTTTGAGCAACTCGTAAGTCTGTTGCCAGGTTGATGTAGAGAACTGTCGCGTGAGGTAGGACTTGAGTTCTTTCAGATCGTTTTTTGCAGATTGAAGAATAACAACTCGATAAGTCATTGAGCTTCGTCCTGATCCAGTTCAGCGAACACGTCCTCCATATCCTGAAACTGGCCCAGCTCAATTTGTCGGTTGCCTAGTGCCAAAAGCTTCAACAGCGCCATCGTTTCCGCTTGCTCTTCAAAGCTCTTCACATCCATTACGACTAATTTTGCCTCACCATTTTGGGTGATGACCAGCGGTTCGCGGCTTTCTGTGAGGTTCTTGACGATCTCTGCGGTATGGCTTTTCAGGTAACTGATCGGTTTTATCTGGGATGAGAATTTCATTACAAGACCCCTACTTGAAATTAGGACTGATTTTAGTCTTAATTTAGTTGTTTCTGGTCTGTTCAATCAGTCTGATCGACGAAAGGCGGCGATCTACTCGTTTAAAAATTTTCGAAAAAGGCCATTTTGTAGAAAAAAGAAATACCACCCCCTTCCGGGAACCAGACCCCCCTTTTCCCTTCTAAGCTTCTGGCAGATCCCCACTGCTGTGTGTCCCTCCAGGAGCTCTACCATGTCGTTACGCCGTATCGCCCTCTTGTGTTTTTGCGTCCTGCTGGCCGCTTGCAGCAAGGTCACCCAGGAAAACTACCAGAAGCTTTCGGCTGGCATGGCCAAGGCCGAGGTGGAGTCATTGCTGGGCAAGCCCACTGATTGTTCCGGCGCGCTGGGCATGTCCAGCTGCACCTGGGGCGACAAAACCAGCTTTATCAGCGTGCAGTACGCCGGTGACAAAGTTCTGATGTTTTCCGGGCAAGGCCTGAAGTAAACCGGGGCGAAAGCCTGCGGGAGAAGAAGAATGATGCGTTTTGTTTTGTACCTTTGCGCCAGCCTGTTTTTGGCAGGCTGCGCCAGCCATTCTGGCGATGATCTGCAACCCAAGACAGTCGGCAGTGTCAACCTCAAGCGTTACCAGGGCACCTGGTACGAGTTGGCCCGCCTGCCCATGTACTTCCAGCGTAACTGCGCGCAGTCCGAGGCGCGTTACTCCCTGCTGCCCGATGGCGACATGTCAGTGTTCAACCGCTGCCTGACCACCGAGTGGAAGTGGGAAGAAGCCAAGGGCACGGCCACACCGCAAGTACCGGGCAAGACTGACAAGCTGTGGGTCGAATTCAACAACTGGTTCACCGCATTGCTGCCGGGTGTGGCCAAGGGTGATTACTGGGTGTTGTACGTCAGCGATGACTACAAGACTGCCATCGTCGGCAGCCCGAGCCGACGCTACATGTGGCTGCTGTCGCGAACGCCGACTGTCAGCGCCGACACCCGCGAAGACCTGCTGAGCAGGGCACGCCAGCAGGGCTACGACACCACGCGTTTGATCTGGCGTACGTCGGATAAGCAGATGGCGAAGACCTCGCAGTAACCTGGCCACGGGTCGATTAAAAAAGGCGGGCTTGCCATACAAGCCCGCCTTTTTTTGCACTCAGGTTTTTGCCCTGGCAGGGTGCAGGCACTCAATCGATTGATCGACGGTGGTCTTGGCCATTTCCAGTAGATGCCACACCGCCAACACCTTCGCCCGCTCGGGGCTCTCCAGCGACTCTGTGCAATCGAGTGCCGTCGCGCAGGCACTGTCCAGCAGGCTGGCGGTATAGAGCAACGCATCTTCGAAGCTCAAGTCTGCGTGGGTGCTGTGAACTTCCCGGGTCGGCAGGTAATGGTCGATGGCGCGGTTGAACGCGGCGCGGTCTTTGGCGGGATCACGAGGTGGGTCGGGGACAAGTTTATGCATGGCGAAGCTCCTTGTGAGAATCGGAGCCGGTCCGTCGCGACTAAACGAAGGGTGGCGGCTGTACGCAGGTTAGTCGACCGGCCACAAGGAAATCCGGCGCACCCGAGGGTGCCCTGCGCACAGCCACCATAAAACTTCATGGGACCATGCACCTTGTGATGTACCGGGCGACTAAACCCGATCACTGATGAGCAGTGACGGAGCGCAGGCTAGCCATCGATTCCAACAGACACAAGGCGGCAGGGATTGTCTCGGAAACGTCCTGCAATTTAAAGGGACACGCCTTGCTGGCCCTTTACAAACCATGACCAAATTGTAGGAGCGAGCTTGTCTCCGGGCGGCGTTCCGACGAAAAACTTACAGGCGCCGCATTCATTCAGTAAGCACGCGTTATCGTTGACGTTTTTCGCGAGCAAGCTCGCTCCTACAGAGGGCTCCGGCGTCGATGATGGATTTTGATGGCTGTGCTGATGAGGATTCGCTTCTGGCCAGCGCGCGAGGCTGAGTTAAATACCCGCCTTTTCCTCTGAACGGCCCCACCCCATGGACAACTCCGATATTGCGATCACCCTGGTCCTGATCTCCGCCTTTATGCACGCCACCTGGAATGCGGTGGTTCGGGCCGGTAGCAGCCGTTTCATGACCCTGGCCCTGGTCGATGGCACCGCATTGCTGATCTGCCTCGCGGCGCTGCCGCTGGTCGATGTGCCGAGCCTGCAGGTCTGGGGTTATGTCCTGCTTTCGGTGGTGCTCAATACGGTCTATCGACTGTTTCTGATCAAGGCCTATGAAACGGGCGACTTCGGCCAGGTCTACCCGGTGATGCGCGGCGTGCCGCCGGTATTGGTCGCGCTGTTTTCCTACTTTCTGCTGCACGAACACCTGTCGTTCCAGGCGATGGCGGGGGTGCTGTTGATCTGCCTGGGGATTATCAGCCTGACGTTTGTGCGCAGGATGACGGCGCACAGGCTCAGGCCGATCCTGATGGCGGTGGGCGCGGGGGTGTTTATTGCGTCCTACACAGTAGTGGATGCCAAGGGTGTAAGGGCCAGTCAGACGGTACTGCAATACATCATCTACCTGACGGTGTTCCAGAGCATTCCGATTCCGCTGCTGGCGTTTTTGAAAGCGCGTACGAGTTTCGTCCAGGCAATTCGCAGCCATTGGCGGGTAGGCATGCTGGGCGGTATTTTTTACCTCGCGTCCTACGGCCTGGTGTTGTTCGCGCTGTCGCTGGATGCGGTCGCCAAGGTGTCAGCGCTGCGGGAAACCAGTGTTATTATCGGCGCCATTATTGCCGCGCTGTTCTTCCATGAACGGTTCGGCTGGCGGCGGATGCTTTCGGCGCTTGTCATTGTTTGCGGGATCATCCTGATCAAAGTGAGCACCTGATGGCCCAGCGCCCACCCCCGACACCCATGCTTCAAGCGTTTGTCAGTGCCGCACAGACCGGCAGTTTCGCTCGTGCAGCTGCTGGCCTTAACCTCACCGCCAGCGCCATCAGTCACCAAATTTCCGGACTGGAGGAGTGGTGGGGCGTGCAGTTGTTTGAGCGCCACTCGCGGGGCGTCAAGCTGACCGACGCCGGGCAGGCCTTGTTGCCGGTGACGGCTGGTTTTTTCAACGAGTTGGATGCCGTGCTGCATTCGCTCAACCTGAGCACACCCCAGCCGCTCTATTTTTCGTGCACCTCGTCCCTCTGTTCGACATGGTTGACTCCCAGGCTGCATGGCTCTCATGCAGAGGCTTCGTTCAATCTGGATCTGGTGTTGACCAGTACCGATAACCTGGGTGCCCATCAATACGACGTCGCGGTGGTGATGGGGTACGGCGACTATCCGGAGCATCATGTCGAACTGCTGATGCGTGATGGCGTGTTCCCGGTCTGCTCGCCGGAGTTTGTGCGGGCCAATGGCGATATTGCGCTGGAGGATATCGCGCGGCACTCGTTGATTCATCGGGTCGACGATCAAGTGTGTCCAGGCTGGGACGGCTGGTTTGCATTCCAGGGGATGGCGCCTGTGCCGTCTCACCATGGCCCGCGGTTTGCGGATTCCAGTCAGGCCATCAGTCTGGCGGTCAAAGGCGGCGGGATTGCTCTGGGCAGGACGGCGCTGGTGTATGACGCGCTGAAAGAGGGGAGCCTGCTGGCTTTGAACTGTCCGGTGATGATGTCACCGGCGGCGTACTACATCATTTGTCGAAACGGGCGACAGTCTGAGCCGGATATCGCCCGGCTATTTGCTTGGCTCAAGGCGACTGCCGATGAGTTTGTGGGAGAAGTCCGCGAGCAGTGTCCGCAAATCTGTAGCTGAAGAGGTCCATGTAGGAGCTGGCTTGCCAGCGATAGCGGTGGGTCAGCCAATGAATTTATTGACTGGCAATCCGTCATCGCTGGCAAGCCAGCTCCTACAGTGGGATGTACTGTTAGGACAGTAGGTCTCTAAGAACCTGCGTGAAGGCCCGGCTGCTCTCTTCCTCGCCAGCATGCCGCCCATCGCGCACCACCCACTGGCCATTGACCAGCACATCACGCACTTGGCGATCACCCCCGGCGAACAGCCAGCGGTTGAGAATCCCGTCTTCACTGGCCGTCGCCAGGTACGGATCATTGCCGTCCAGCACCAGCCAGTCCGCACGCTTGCCCACTTCCAGTCGGCCAATCGGCTGGCCCAAGGCCTGGGCGCCACCGTCCAGAGCTGCGTCGAACAACGTACGCCCGACCATCGGTTGATCGCTGCGATACAGCCGGTTACGCCGCTGGTCGCGCAGGCGCTGGCCGTATTCCAGCCAGCGCAGTTCTTCGACCACGCTCAACGACACATGGCTGTCAGAGCCAATCCCCATGCGCCCACCCTGGGCCAGGAAGTCCACCGCCGGGAAAATCCCGTCGCCCAGGTTGGCTTCAGTGGTCAGGCACAGCCCGGCAATCGCTCGGCTCTGGGCCATCAGCGTCACTTCTTCGGGGTTGGCGTGGGTGGCGTGCACCAGGCACCAACGCTGGTCGACGTCGACATTGTCATACAGCCATTGCAGCGGGCGCTTGCCGCTCCAGGCCAGGCAGTCGTCGACTTCCTTTTGCTGTTCGGCGATGTGGATATGTACCGGGCAGGCCTTGTCGCTGGCGGCCAGAACTGCGCTGATCTGTTGCGGCGTTACCGCGCGCAATGAGTGGAAACACAGGCCCAGTTGCTGCGCCGGTTGTGCGGCCACTATCGGTTGCAAACGCGCTTGCAGGTCCAGGTAGTTTTCGGTGCTGTTGATAAACCGGCGCTGGCCGTCGTTCGGTGCCTGGCCGCCAAAGCCTGCGTGGCTGTACAGCACCGGCAACAACGTCAGGCCGATGCCGCTGCTGGCTGCCGCCAGGCTGATCTGGCGTGACAGTTCGGTGGGGTCGGCGTACGGCTGGCCGCTGACATCGTGGTGCACATAGTGGAACTCGGCGACTGAGGTGTAGCCGGCCTTGAGCATCTCGATATACAGCTGGCGGGCGATGACCTGCAATTGCTCGGGGCTGATCTGGCCGACCATGCGGTACATCAGGTCGCGCCAGGTCCAGAAGCTGTCATTGGGGTTGCCGGCGACTTCCGCCAGCCCCGCCATGGCCCGCTGGAATGCGTGAGAGTGCAGGTTCGGCATGCCCGGCAGCAACGGGCCCCTGAGCCGCTCGGCACCGTCTGCGCTGGCATTGGCCGTCACGTTGGTCAGCAGGCCATCGGCACTGACTTCAAGACGTACATCGTTGGCCCATCCATTAGGCAGCAGCGCGCGTTCGGCAAAGAAAGCGGACATGATCAAGGCACCCCGGTCGTGTGTTTATTTGTATATACATATACAGACGTTTGCCTGCTCGGTAAACTCCGGCAATCTATGCATCTTTTCCCCCTGCAAGGATTCCCCGTGCCGACTCCGCCCGCCAAGTCTCCACTGGCTGCCCACATGGACGAAAGTCCGGCGCCCTTGTATGCCCGCGTCAAACAGATGATCAGCCAGCAGATTCTCAACGGCAACTGGCCGCCGCACTATCGCGTGCCGTCGGAAAGCGAACTGGTCAGCCAGTTGGGCTTCAGCCGCATGACCATCAACCGCGCCCTGCGGGAGCTGACCGCCGAAGGCCTGCTGGTGCGCATGCAGGGCGTCGGCACCTTCGTCGCCGAGCCCAAGAGTCAGTCGGCGCTGTTCGAGGTGCATAACATCGCGGACGAGATTGCCTCCCGTGGCCATCGTCACACCTGCAAGGTGATCACCCTGGGCGAAGAAGCCGCCGGGTCCGAGCGGGCCGTGGCCCTGGAAATGCGCGAAGGCGGGCGGGTGTTCCACTCGCTGATCGTGCACTACGAAAATGATATCCCAGTGCAAATCGAAGACCGCTTCGTCAACGCCCTGGTCGCACCGCAGTACCTGCAACAGGATTTCACCCAGCAAACCCCTTACGCCTATCTCAACCAAGTGGCGCCATTGACCGAGGGCGAGCATGTGGTGGAAGCCATCCTGGCTGACCCGCAGGAGTGCCAGCTGTTGCAGATCGAGGCCGGCGAGCCGTGCCTGCTGATTCGCAGGCGCACCTGGTCCGGTCGCCAGCCGGTGACGGCGGCGCGGTTGATCCACCCTGGCTCGCGTCATAGCCTCGAAGGGCGTTTCAGCAAATGACTACGGTAAAGGTCTGGCGCGCCGCTGATTACGTGCGCATGCCGTGGAAAAACGGCGGCGGCAGTACCGAAGAAATCACCCGGGACGCAGGCCACGGCCTGGACGGTTTTGGTTGGCGCCTGTCGATTGCCGATATCGCCGAGTCGGGTGGTTTTTCCACGTTTGCCGGCTATCAGCGGGTGATCACTGTGATCCAGGGCGCCGGTATGGTGTTGACCGTGGATGGCGAGGAGCAGCGTGGGTTGTTACCGCTGCAGCCCTTTGCCTTCAGTGGCGAAAGCCAGGTCGCGTGCCGCTTGATCACCGGGCCGATCCGCGACTTCAACCTGATCTATGCGCCCCAGCGTTACCACGCACGTTTGCAGTGGGTGGATGGGGTGCAGCAGTTTTTCAGTACTGCGCACACCGTGCTGGTGTTCAGCGTTGCTGATGAGGTGAAGGCGCTTGGCGAAGTGCTGGGCCATCATGATTGCTTGCAGGTGGACGGTAACACCGGCCTGTTGGACATTGCGGTAACTGGCCGCTGCTGCCTGATCGAACTGACCGCACACGATTAAAAATGTGGGAGCGAGCAAGCCCGCTCCCACATTTGGATCTTCATAGGCTACAAAATCTGTTTCCAGTCCCGCACCAAGTTGTTACCGAATGCCCCAGCATGGCGCAATGCCCTGCTTCAGTAGCAATCCTGCGGCACTTCAAAACCCCTTTGTAAGAAATTTTATCAAGCCGAAAAGCCTTGTTTTCCGGGGCTTTCACTCATCTCCAGAAAAATCTCCACCTCGTCCAATCCAAGTTGGCCGCTTGATTGCATATGCTTGTATGTACAAGTAAATATGTGTGCGTAAGAGTCACAGGCAATCCTCTTCGCACCCATCATGTTCGCGCATTGATCGCAGAGGAATTTTTCGTGAGTAAGCCCACCAAGTACCGTGACGTCGAAATCCGCGCTGCCCGCGGTAACAAGCTCACTGCCAAAAGCTGGCTGACTGAAGCGCCGCTGCGCATGCTGATGAACAACCTCGACCCACAAGTGGCCGAAAACCCCAAGGAGCTGGTGGTGTATGGCGGTATCGGGCGTGCGGCGCGTAACTGGGAGTGCTACGACCAGATCGTCGAAAGCCTGACCCACCTCAATGACGACGAAACCCTGTTGGTGCAATCGGGCAAGCCGGTCGGCGTGTTCAAGACCCACAGCAATGCCCCGCGTGTGCTGATCGCCAACTCCAACCTGGTACCGCACTGGGCCAGTTGGGAACATTTCAACGAGCTGGATGCCAAGGGCCTGGCCATGTACGGCCAGATGACCGCCGGCAGTTGGATCTACATCGGCAGCCAGGGCATCGTCCAGGGCACTTACGAGACCTTCGTCGAAGCCGGTCGCCAGCATTACAACAGCGACCTGACTGGCCGTTGGGTCCTCACCGCCGGCCTGGGCGGCATGGGTGGCGCACAACCGTTGGCCGCGACCCTGGCCGGTGCCTGCTCGCTGAACATTGAATGCCAGCAGGTCAGTATCGATTTTCGCTTGAGCAGCCGCTATGTCGACGAACAAGCCAGCGACCTCGACGACGCCCTGGCGCGCATCGCCAAGTACACCAAGGAAGGCAAGGCCATCTCCATTGCCCTGCTTGGCAACGCTGCTGAAATCCTGCCTGAACTGGTCAAGCGCGGCGTACGCCCGGACATGGTCACCGACCAGACTAGCGCCCACGACCCGCTCAACGGTTACCTGCCGGCTGGCTGGACCTGGGACCAATACCGCGCGCGCGCCAAGACCGAACCGGCGGCGGTGATCAAGGCGGCCAAGCAGTCGATGGCCGTACACGTCCAGGCCATGCTGGACTTCCAGAAAATGGGGGTTCCGACCTTCGACTACGGCAACAACATCCGTCAGATGGCGCAAGAAGAAGGTGTAGAAAATGCCTTCGACTTCCCGGGTTTTGTACCGGCCTACATCCGCCCGCTGTTCTGCCGTGGCATCGGCCCGTTCCGTTGGGCGGCACTGTCGGGCGACCCGCAGGACATCTACAAGACCGACGCCAAGGTCAAGGAACTGATCCCCGACGACGCCCACCTGCACAACTGGCTGGACATGGCCCGCGAACGCATCAGCTTCCAGGGCCTGCCGGCGCGTATCTGCTGGGTTGGCCTGGGCCAGCGCGCCAAGCTGGGTTTGGCATTCAACGAGATGGTGCGCAGCGGTGAGTTGTCGGCACCGGTGGTGATCGGTCGTGACCATCTGGACTCCGGCTCGGTTTCCAGCCCGAACCGCGAAACCGAATCCATGCAGGACGGTTCCGACGCCGTGTCTGACTGGCCGTTGCTCAATGCCTTGCTCAACACCGCCAGCGGCGCGACCTGGGTCTCGCTGCACCACGGTGGCGGCGTAGGCATGGGCTTCTCCCAGCATTCGGGGATGGTGATTGTCTGCGACGGTACCGATGAAGCCGCCGAGCGGATTGCGCGGGTGCTGCATAACGACCCGGCTACCGGGGTGATGCGTCATGCAGACGCCGGCTACCAGATCGCCATCGACTGCGCCAAGGAGCAGGGCCTGAACCTGCCGATGATCAAATAACGGCTGGCTCGGCTCCTGTGGGAGCCGGGCTTGCCCGCGATGGCATCACTGCGGTCTGCCTGACAGACCGCGTCGCGCGTATCGCAGGCAAGCCAGCTCCCACATTTGACCTGCTGTGTACACAAGACCTGCTTCATCCGCACCACCGAAAAACAATCCATCAGAGGTTGAACACCTATGGCTGCAAACGACGCGCGTGCAAGCTCCACCCCGTTGATCGAAAGGCGTTCGATCGACTACATCCCGGAAGCGGAAAGACACGGTCGTCTATTGAGCCAGTTCACCCTGTGGATGGGCGCCAACCTGCAAATCACCGCGATTGTCACCGGGGCCCTGGCCGTGGTGTTGGGCGGTGATGTGTTTTGGTCGTTGATCGGTCTGTTGATCGGTCAACTGCTGGGCGGCGGCGTGATGGCGTTGCATGCGGCGCAAGGGCCAAGGCTCGGCCTGCCACAGATGATCTCCAGCCGGGTGCAGTTCGGTGTGTATGGCGCGGCCATTCCGATTGTGCTGGTGTGCTTGATGTACCTCGGTTTCACCGCAACCGGGACGGTGCTTTCCGGCCAGGCGCTGGGCCAGTTGTTTGGGGTCAGCGACAGTGTCGGCATCCTTATCTTCGCCAGTGTCATTGTGCTGGTCACGGTGCTCGGTTACCGGGTGATCCATTTCATCGGGCGTGTTGCCAGCGTCATTGGCGTGATTGCCTTTGTCTACCTGTTCAGCCGCCTGATGAGCCAGACCGACATTGGCGCACTCCTGCAAATCCGTCACTTCAGTTGGAGCAGTTTTTTGCTCGCAGTGTCGCTCGCGGCCTCCTGGCAAATCGCCTTCGGCCCCTACGTGGCTGACTATTCGCGCTACCTGCCGAGCAATACGTCCTCGGTGAAAACCTTTCTGGCCGCAGGCGCAGGTTCGGTCATTGGCGCACAGGTGGCGATGATCCTTGGGGTGTTCGCCGCCGCCATGTCCAACGGGCAATTTGCCGGTAACGAAGTGGCCTACATCGTGGGGCTGGGTGGCACGGGGGCCACGGCGGCGCTGCTGTACTTCAGCATCGCGTTCGGCAAGGTCACCATCTCCACGCTCAATTCCTACGGCAGCTTCATGTGCATTGCGACCATTGTCAGCGGCTTTCGGGGGCGCATGGAGGTGACGCGCTTGCAGCGCCTGGCTTTCGTGCTGCTCATCGTCGGTGCTGCGACCCTGATCGCGTTGCTCGGCCAGCACTCGTTCCTCAGTGCGTTCAAGTCCTTCATCTTGTTCTTGCTGGCGTTCTTTACGCCCTGGAGCGCGATCAACCTGGTGGACTACTACTGCATCACCCGCGATCGCTATGACGTGCCGGCATTGGCCGACCCGAACGGTCGCTACGGCCGGTGGAACCTGCTCGGTATCAGCGTCTATGTGTTCGGCGTGCTGGTGCAATTGCCGTTCATCGCCACCAAGTTCTACACCGGCCCCCTGGTGGCCGCCCTGGGAGGTGTGGATATTTCCTGGATCATCGGCCTGGTACTGCCAGCAGCCCTGTATTACGTATGTGCAAAAAAATGGCACGGCGCAATCCCTGAACGACTGATCCTGCCGGTAGAGCAGGGCGCTGCATCAACAACAACCGGGCAGCTTGCACAAGCCTGATGGGACGTGGACGAGGCAGGATGCCTTTTGACTGCCGTAATCCATTTCATGATTGGGAGCGTCACACAATGAAAATGCATAAGACCTTGCTGACCCCATTGCTCGCCGCAGGCTTGCTCACCGCTGCTGGCGCCTCTCAGGCAGCCGGTTGGTGCGAGTCGGGCAAACCGGTGAAATTCGCCGGCCTGAATTGGGAAAGCGGCATGTTGCTGACCGATGTCCTGCAAGTGGTCCTGGAAAAAGGCTACGACTGCAAAACCGATAGCCTGCCGGGCAACTCCATCACCATGGAAAACGCCCTGGGCAGCAACGATATTCAGATCTTCGCCGAGGAGTGGGTTGGCCGCAGCGAAGTGTGGAAGAAGGCCGAGAAGGCCGGCAAAGTCGTGGGTGTCGGCGCGCCCGTGGTCGGTGCTGTTGAAGGCTGGTACGTGCCACGCTACGTGATCGAAGGCGACGCCAAGCGCAAGCTCGAAGCCAAGGCACCGGACCTGAAAAACATTGCCGACCTGGCCAAGTACTCTGCGGTATTCAAGGATCAGGAAGAGCCGTCCAAGGGCCGCTTCTACAACTGCCCGGCCGGCTGGACTTGTGAGCTGGACAACAGCGAAATGCTCAAGAGCTATGGCCTGGAAAGTTCCTATACCAACTTCCGCCCAGGCACCGGCCCGGCACTGGATGCGGCGGTGCTGTCGAGCTACAAACGTGGCGAGCCGATCCTGTTTTACTACTGGACGCCAACGCCGCTGATGGGCCAGGTGGACCTGGTCAAACTCGACGAAAAACCTGGCGTGGATAAAAGCGTGACCATCAAGGTCGGCCTGTCCAAGACCTTCCACGAGCAAGCCCCGGAACTGGTGGCGGTGCTGGAAAAGGTCAACCTGCCGATCGACCTGCTCAACCAGAACCTGGCGCGCATGAGCAAAGAGCGCATTGATTCGTCGAAGCTGGCGAAGATTTTCCTCAAGGAACACCCGGAAGTCTGGCACGCCTGGGTCAGTGAAGACGCAGCCAAGAAAATCGACGCGGCCTTGTAGGCACAGTGCTCCCGGCTACCCTGAAAAGGCAGCCGGGCACCCGGCCACACTCCATAGGATCGAGAGCACGTTATGTTTCCTGAGAGTTTTACGTTTTCCATCGCCGACTGGGTCAACGGTTGGGTCGATGCATTAGTGACCAATTACGGCGATGTGTTCCGGCAAATTTCCGACACCTTGCTGTGGGCCATCGTCAACCTGGAAGGCCTGCTGCGCATGGCGCCCTGGTGGCTGATGCTGGCGATTGTCGGCGGCGTTGCCTGGCACGCCACCCGCAAGGTAGTGACCACGGCGGTAATCGTCGGCCTGCTGTTCCTGGTCGGCGCGGTCGGCCTGTGGGACAAACTGATGCAGACCCTGGCGCTGATGCTGGTCGCGACCGTGATCTCGGTATTGATCGGCATCCCGCTGGGCATCCTTTCGGCACGCAGCAATCGCCTGCGCGCGGTGCTGATGCCGTTGCTGGACATCATGCAAACCATGCCCAGCTTCGTGTACCTGATCCCGGTACTGATGCTGTTTGGCCTGGGCAAAGTGCCAGCGATTTTCGCCACGGTGATCTACGCCGCACCGCCGCTGATTCGCCTGACCGACCTGGGCATTCGCCAGGTGGACCGTGAAGTGATGGAAGCCATCAATGCCTTCGGTGCCAACCGCTGGCAGCAACTGTTTGGTGTGCAACTGCCGCTGGCCCTGCCGAGCATCATGGCCGGGATCAACCAGACCACCATGATGGCCCTGTCGATGGTGGTGATCGCCTCGATGATCGGCGCCCGTGGCCTGGGCGAAGACGTACTGGTCGGTATCCAGACCCTTAACGTTGGGCGCGGCCTTGAAGCCGGCCTGGCGATTGTGATTCTCGCTGTGGTCATCGACCGCATTACCCAGGCCTATGGCCGTCCACGGCATGAGGCGAGCAAATGACCACTGTCAGCAAGATCGAAGTGAAAAACGTATTCAAGATTTTCGGTGCGCGGGACAAAGAGGCGCTGGCGCTGATTGGCCAGGGCAAGACCAAGGACCAGGTGCTGGCCCAGACCGGTTGCGTGGTGGGCGTCAATGACTTGTCCCTGAGCATCGGTACCGGCGAGATTTTTGTGATCATGGGCCTGTCGGGCTCCGGCAAGTCCACGCTGGTGCGCCACTTCAACCGCCTGATCGACCCCACCAGCGGCGCGATCCTGGTAGACGGCGAAGACATCTTGCAACTGGACATGGACGCCTTGCGCCAGTTCCGCCGGCACAAGATCAGCATGGTGTTCCAGAGCTTCGGCCTGCTGCCGCACAAGAGTGTGCTGGACAACGTGGCCTATGGCCTGAAAGTGCGTGGCGAAACCAAGCAGGTGTGCACCGAGCGCGCGTTGCACTGGATCGAAACCGTGGGCCTGAAGGGCTACGAAAACAAATACCCGCACCAGCTGTCGGGCGGCATGCGCCAGCGCGTGGGGCTGGCCCGGGCCCTGGCGGCCGACACGGACATCATCCTGATGGACGAGGCGTTCAGCGCCCTCGACCCATTGATCCGCGCCGAGATGCAGGACCAGTTGCTGGAACTGCAAAAGACCCTGCACAAGACCATCGTGTTTATCACCCACGATCTGGACGAGGCTGTGCGCATCGGCAACCGCATTGCGATCCTCAAGGACGGCAAGCTGATCCAGGTCGGCACGCCGCGGGAGATCCTGCATTCGCCGGCGGACGAGTATGTGGACCGCTTTGTTCAGCGGCGGGCGGCGGTGGTCTGAGCCGGGTTTTGTGGTGAGTTGGCTGGCCTCTTCGCGAGCAAGCCCGCTCCCACATTTGGAATGCGTTTCCCCTGTGGGAGCGGGCTTGCTCGCGAAGAGGCGGCAAGGCTGAAAAGAATTGAAGAAGGTATGAAGATGTCCCAGGCTAAAAAAATCATCATCGCCGACACCCCGCTGCACTGGCAGGACGTGGTCGCCGTCGCTCGTTTTGGCGCCGAACTGGGGCTGTCGGGCCAGGCCTGGGCGCGCATCGACAACGCCCAGGCCATCGTGCAGCGCATCGTCGCCAGCGGCGAGCGCGCCTATGGCGTCAACACCGGCCTGGGCGCCTTGTGCAACGTGTCGCTCGAGGGCGAGCAACTGAGCCAGTTGTCGCGTAACACCTTACTCAGCCACGCCTGTGGTGTCGGCGCGCCGCTGAGTAATGAGCAGACCCGCGCAATCATCTGTGCGGCGATCATCAACTACAGCCAGGGCAAGTCCGGCCTGCATCCGCAGGTGGTGCATTCGCTGCTGGCGCTGCTCAACCACGGCATCACCCCGCAGGTGCCGTCCCAAGGGTCGGTGGGCTACCTGACCCATATGGCGCATATCGGCATTGCCTTGCTGGGCGTGGGCAATGTCAGCTATCGGGGTCAGATCGTTACGGCCCAGGCGGCGTTGGCCGCCGAAGGCCTACAGCCAGTTGTACTCGGCGCCAAGGACGGCCTGTGCCTGGTCAATGGCACGCCGTGCATGAGCGGCCTGAGCTGCCTGGCCCTGGCCGATGCCCACCATTTGCTGCAATGGGCCGATGTGATCGGGGCCATGAGCTTTGAAGCACAGCGCGGGCAGATCGACGCATTCGACGAGCAAATCATTGCCCTCAAGCCGCACCCCGGTATGCAGCAAGTGGGGATCAATTTGCGCGCGCTGCTCGACGGCAGTGAAGTGATCGCCGCGAGCAAGGGCATTCGCACCCAGGACGCGTTGAGCATCCGCTCGATCCCTCAAGTCCACGGTGCTGCCCGCGATCAACTGGAGCACGCCACCCGGCAGATCGAGACCGAGCTCAACGGTGCCACCGACAACCCTTTGCTGCTGGGCACGCCGGACAGCTACCGCGTGGTCTCCCAGGCCAACCCGCATGGCCAGTCCGTGGCGCTGGCGGCGGACATGCTGGCCATCGCCATGGCCGAAATCGGTTCCATCGCCGAGCGCCGCCTGGATCGCCTGATCAACCCCCATGTCAGCGGCCTGCCGGCCTTCCTGGTGAGCAACCCTGGCGTCAACTCGGGGATGATGATCGTGCAGTACGTTGCCGCTTCCCTGTGTGGGCAAAATCGCCAACTGGCGCAGCCGGCGGTGCTCGATAACTTCGTCACCTCGGGCCTGCAGGAAGACCACCTGAGCATGGGCACCAATGCCGCGCTCAAGCTGCATGCGGTGCTGGACAACGTCACCCAGATCCTCGCCATCGAATACCTGCTGGCGGCCCAGGCCTTTGAGTTTCTCAAGGAACAAGGCTTCGGCGCCGGCACCCACACCGCCTGGCGCCTGCTGCGCGAGCAGGTCCCGGCCTATGAGCAAGACCGCTGGCTGGCGCCGGATATCGCGACCACCGCCAAGCTGCTCAAGAACACGGATTTGCTGAACCACGCTTTACCGAGTGTGCACTGAACCCTATTTCAAAAAGGAGCATGAATGTGACTGCGCTAAATCTGATTCCAGGCCAACTGAGCCTTGCCCACCTGCGAGCCATCTACCAGCAGCCGGTGACCCTCAGCCTGGATGACAGCGCCACGGCGCAGATCGAAGCCAGTGTGGCCTGTGTGGAGCAGATTCTCGCCGAGAACCGCACCGCCTACGGCATCAACACCGGTTTTGGCCTGCTGGCCTCGACCCGTATCGCCAGTGAAGACCTGGAAAACCTCCAGCGTTCGCTGGTGCTGTCCCACGCCGCCGGTGTAGGCGAGCCGATCAGCGACGCGCTGGTGCGTCTGGTGATGGTGCTCAAGGTCAACAGCCTGAGCCGTGGTTTTTCCGGGATTCGCCGTCAGGTGATCGATGCGCTGATCGCGCTGATCAACGCCGAGGTCTACCCACATATCCCGCTCAAGGGTTCGGTGGGTGCTTCCGGTGACCTGGCGCCTCTGGCCCATATGTCCCTGGTGCTGCTGGGCGAAGGCAAGGCCCGCTACAAGGGTCAATGGCTGGAGGCGACCGAGGCGCTGAAAATTGCCGGCCTGACGCCACTGACCCTGGCCGCCAAGGAAGGTCTGGCGCTGCTCAACGGCACCCAGGTGTCCACTGCCTATGCCCTGCGCGGTTTGTTTGAAGGCGAAGACCTGTTCGCCGCAGCCATCGCTTGTGGCGGCCTGACCGTGGAAGCGGTGCTGGGCTCGCGCTCGCCGTTTGATGCACGTATTCACGCGGCCCGTGGCCAGCGTGGGCAGATCGACTCCGCCGCCGCTTATCGCGACCTGTTGGGTGACAGCAGCCAGGTGTCCCAGTCCCACCAGAACTGCGACAAGGTGCAAGACCCGTACTCCCTGCGCTGCCAGCCACAAGTCATGGGCGCCTGCCTGACCCAGTTCCGCCAGGCGGCCGAAGTGCTGGTGGTCGAAGCCAATGCGGTCTCGGATAACCCGCTGGTGTTTGCGACCGAAGGTGATGTGATTTCCGGCGGTAACTTCCACGCCGAACCGGTGGCGATGGCCGCTGACAACATGGCCCTGGCCATTGCCGAGATCGGTTCCCTGAGCGAGCGCCGCATCTCGTTGATGATGGACAAGCACATGTCGCAACTGCCGCCATTCTTGGTGGGCAATGGCGGGGTGAACTCTGGCTTTATGATCGCCCAGGTGACGGCTGCGGCCCTGGCCAGCGAGAACAAGGCGTTGTCCCATCCCCATAGCGTCGACAGCCTGCCCACTTCGGCGAACCAGGAAGATCACGTGTCCATGGCTCCGGCTGCTGGCAAGCGTTTGTGGGAAATGGCCGAGAACACCCGTGGCATCCTCGCCGTGGAATGGCTGGCCGCGTGCCAGGGCCTGGATTTGCGCGATGGCTTGAAAACCTCGCCGAAGCTGGAAAAAGCCCGCGGCATCCTGCGCGCCAAAGTCGGGTTCTATGACAAGGACCGCTTCTTCGCCCCGGATATCAATGCCGCCAGTGAACTGCTGGCCAGCCGCTGCCTCAACGAGCTGGTACCCGCCAAGCTGCTGCCAAGTTTCTAACCACAAGGCCCCCTGTAGGCGCGAGCTTGCTCGCGAAAATCGTTAACGACGACACGGGAAACCTGACACCCCGTGGCGTTCTCAGGTTTTTCGCGAGCAAGCTCGCTCCTACAAAGGGGAGCGTTTTTCCCTGCATAACAATAATTAGGGACGAGCAATGCACCAGCAAGCACAAGGTCTAAAACGCGGACTGACCGCCCGCCATATTCGCTTCATGGCACTGGGGTCGGCGATCGGCACCGGGTTGTTCTACGGTTCTGCCTCGGCCATCCAGATGGCTGGCCCGGCGGTGCTGCTGGCCTACCTGATCGGTGGCGCCGCAGTGTTCATGGTGATGCGCGCCCTTGGCGAGATGGCCGTGCACAATCCGGTCTCCGGCTCGTTCGGTCAGTACGCCAGCACCTACCTGGGCCCGATGGCCGGTTTCATCCTCGGCTGGACCTACGCCTTTGAAATGATCATCGTCTGCCTGGCGGACGTCACGGCCTTCGGCATCTACATGGGCTTCTGGTTTCCCGAAGTCGCGCGCTGGGTCTGGGTACTCGGGATTGTCCTGCTGATTGGCGGGCTGAACCTGTGCAACGTCAAAGTGTTTGGCGAAATGGAGTTCTGGCTGTCACTGCTCAAGGTCGCGGCGATTGTCGCGATGATCCTCGGCGGCTTCGGCATCATGCTGTTTGGCGTGCATTCGGCCGGTGATGCGCCAGCCAGCGGGTTGAGCAACCTGTGGGCCCATGGTGGCTTCATGCCCAATGGCGTGGGCGGCCTGATCGCGTCCTTTGCCGTGGTGATGTTTGCTTTTGGCGGCATCGAGATCATCGGCATTACCGCCGGTGAAGCCAAGGACCCGCAACGGGTTATCCCCAAGGCCATCAATGCGGTGCCGCTGCGCATCCTGCTGTTCTACGTGCTGACCCTGTTTGTGCTGATGGCCATCTACCCATGGCCGCAGATCGGCAGCCAGGGCAGCCCGTTTGTGCAGATCTTCAGCAACTTGGGGATTGGCTCGGCGGCGACCATCCTTAATATCGTGGTGATCTCGGCGGCAGTCTCGGCCATCAACAGTGACATCTTCGGCGCAGGCCGCATGATGTACGGCCTGGCCCAGCAAGGGCAGGCGCCCAAGGGCTTTGCGCAACTGTCGCGCCACGGCGTGCCATGGATGACCGTAGTGGTAATGGGCGCGGCGTTGCTCGGCGGGGTGGTGTTGAACTACCTGATCCCGGAAAACGTGTTCCTGGTGATTGCCTCGATTGCCACCTTCGCCACGGTGTGGGTGTGGTTGATGATCCTGGTCACCCAGGTGGCGATGCGCCGCTCGATGACCAAGGAGCAGGTCGCCGAACTGAAATTCCCGGTACCGTTCTGGCCTTACGCGCCGGCGGCGGCCATTGTGTTCATGCTGTTTATTTTTGGCGTACTCGGCTACTTCCCGGACACCCAGGCCGCGTTGCTGGTTGGCGCCGCGTGGATTGTGCTGCTGGTCGTCGCCTATCTGCTGTGGGTCAAGCCCGCAGCCGGGCAAGCTGCCAAGGTTCATTACGACCCGGCTTTGTCTCACCGATAACTTAAAGGGAGGCGTTGATGAAAACGCTTTGGCACCACTGCCACATCGCAACCATGGCCCAGGGCACGTACTCGATCATCGAGGATGGCGCCATGGTCACGGCTGGCACGTTGATCGAATGGATCGGCCCTCGGGCCGAGCTGCCGAGCGGCAACTATGGGCAGATTCATGACCTGCAGGGGGCGTGGGTCACGCCGGGGCTGATCGATTGCCACACCCATACGGTGTTCGGCGGCAATCGCAGTGGCGAGTTCGAACAACGGCTGCAAGGCGTGAGCTACGCCGAGATCGCTGCGGCCGGTGGTGGCATTGCCAGCACTGTGCGCGCCACTCGCGCAGCCACCGAGGACGAGTTGTTCGACAGCGCCCGCCAGCGCCTGCGCAGTCTGCTGCGTGACGGTGTGACCACGGTGGAGATCAAGTCCGGCTACGGCCTGGACCTGGCCAACGAACGCAAGATGTTGCGCGTGGCCCGGCGCCTGGGCGAGGAGCTGCCGGTCAGCGTGCGCGCCACCTGCCTGGCAGCCCATGCGTTACCGCCGGAGTACAAGGATCGCGCCGACGACTACATCGAGCATATCTGCAACGAGATGCTGCCAGCCCTGGCCGCTGAAGGGCTGGTGGATGCCGTGGATGCATTCTGCGAATACCTGGCGTTTTCCACCGAGCAGGTCGAGCGTGTGTTCAAGGTCGCCCAGCGTTTGGGCTTGCCAGTGAAATTGCACGCCGAGCAATTGTCGTCCCTGCACGGCTCCAGCCTGGCTGCGCGGTATCACGCATTGTCGGCGGATCACCTGGAATTCATGACCGAGGAAGACGCCATCGCCATGGCTGCTGCCGGTACCGTCGCGGTCTTGCTGCCGGGAGCGTTCTACTTCCTGCGCGAAACCCAATTGCCGCCGATGGACGCCTTGCGCAAGCACGGGGTGAAGATCGCCATCGCCAGCGACCTCAACCCCGGCACCTCGCCGGCGTTGTCGGTAAGGCTGATGCTGAATATGGCCTGCACCTTGTTCCGCATGACTCCGGAAGAAGCCCTGGCCGGTGCCACCCGACATGCGGCGACCGCCTTGGGCATGGGCGACACCCATGGCTCACTGGAAGTGGGCAAGGTCGCGGATTTTGTCGCCTGGCAGATCGATCGTCCTGCCGACCTGGCCTACTGGTTGGGCGGCGAGCTGGGTAAACGCGTCGTGCGCCATGGCGTCGACGTCACTGTGTAAAAGGAGTACCGCTGTGGATAAGGTTCTGAACTTCAAACAAGGTCGTGTGCCACTGCTGATCAGCATGCCCCACGCGGGCCTGCGCCTGACGCCTGCGGTCGAGGCCGGCTTGATCCCCGAGGCACAAAGCCTGCCCGATACCGACTGGCATATCCCCACGTTGTATGACTTTGCCCAAGAATTGGGCGCCAGCACCCTGGCGGCCGAGTATTCGCGGTTTGTGATCGACCTGAACCGGCCATCTGACGACAAGCCGCTGTATGTCGGCGCGACCACCGGCCTGTTTCCAGCGACGCTGTTTGAGGGTGTGCCGTTGTTCAGCGAAGGCAAGGAGCCGTCGAAAGAGGAACGGGCGACCTACCTGGAGCAGATCTGGACGCCCTATCACCAGACCCTGCAACACGAACTGGCACGGCTCAAGGCTGAGTTTGGCTACGCGTTGCTGTTCGACGCGCATTCTATCCGCTCAGTCATCCCGCACCTGTTCGACGGCAAGCTGCCGGACTTCAACCTCGGCACGTTCAACGGCGCCGCCTGCGACCCTGGGTTGGCCAGCCAGTTGGAAGCGATCTGCGCGACTCATCCGCAATACAGCCATGTGCTGAACGGGCGTTTCAAGGGCGGGCATATCACCCGGCACTACGGCAACCCGGCGCAGGATATCCATGCGGTGCAACTGGAGCTGGGGCAGTGCACATATATGGAAGAGTTCGAGCCGTTCCGTTATCGGGCAGATCTGGCCGAGCCGACGCGGGTGGTGTTGAAGCAGTTGCTGCAAGGATTCCTGGCCTGGGGCCAGAAGCACTACACCTGAGCCAATGAAGATCAAAATGTGTGCGGGTTTGCTCGCGATAGAGTTGGGTCAGCCAGATAGAGTTTGACTGGCCCACTTCGGCTACTTTTTCAAAGATATTGAAAGGGCTGGCCTCTTAAGATAGTTCCGGTATTCGAGTAGGTCATTTCCCTAATGCTCTTTCCGCCATAGATGACGCCACGGTGCTTGCTAGTCTGCGCGCCCTAATGATCAGAGAAGGATGTTCTGTGGTGTCTCAGGATGTATGTGTTGACTGCCTTTGTGATTATCTGAGGCGGTTATGGCTTACGAACGTTTAACGAGTTTCATGTATAGCGAAGTGGGCGAGAGGGTCGGTGCGTGGCGCAGGGAAGGTGAAGCTGCAATTGTGCCCTTTTCCTTGCAGGACATTGTGCAAGGCTATGTTGACGCTCACTCCCGCCTCAGCGTCTGGCTACTCAAGCGGGAAATACACCGCTACCTGCGTAAGAACCTGGCATCTGGCCGCTTACGCAATGCCGCCCCGTTTGATTATGAACTGTGCTTTTCAGAGCATTACTTCGGTTGTAACAACCACCAGTTCTTGCTGTGGGTCTGTCGGCTTCTGGATGAAAACCTCAAACGGACCCAGTGGCGAGGCATAAAGCGGCTGTTCAATAAGCGCTGATAACACGACGCAAAGGATCTACAGCTGCCCAGGCCTCAAACCCTGCTTCGTACGCGTCAGATCAAACAATGGAGAACAAATGTGGGAGCGGGCTTGCCCGCGATAGCGGTCTGTCAGTTCAAAAAATATGTCGACTGATACGCCGCTATCGCGAGCAAGCCCGCTCCCACACGTGGTTCAGTGAGTCTTCCTGGCGAATCGCTGACGTAGATCCAAGCCCTCAAGGACATGCTCATTGCACAATTCGGGTTTATGATGCCAGACGGCAAAATAATAGACGTCCCCCCAGGGATGGAACCGACCCCTTACGGAGCGCGCAATGCAGACTTTGTACCCGCAGATCAAACCCTACGCCCGGCACGATCTGGCCGTCGACCAAACCCACACGCTGTATGTCGACGAAAGCGGTTCCCCGCAAGGTTTGCCCGTTGTCTTCATCCATGGCGGCCCGGGTGCCGGGTGCGATGCCAATAGCCGCTGCTATTTCGATCCCAACCTGTACCGCATTGTCACCTTTGATCAGCGCGGTTGCGGGCGTTCCACGCCGCGGGCCAACCTGGAAAACAACACCACCTGGGACCTGGTGGCCGACCTTGAGCGCATTCGCGAGCACCTGGGCATAGAAAAATGGGTGCTGTTCGGCGGTTCATGGGGTTCGACCCTGGCCCTGGCCTACGCGCAAACCCACCCCGACCGCGTGCATGGACTGATCGTACGCGGCATCTTCCTGGCCCGTCCCCAGGACATTCAATGGTTCTACCAGGCCGGCGCGAGCCGTTTGTTCCCGGACTACTGGCAGGATTACATCGCGCCAATCCCCGTGGAAGAACGCCACGACATGATCAGCGCCTACCACAAGCGCCTGACCGGCAACGACCAGATCGCCCAGATGCATGCCGCCAAGGCCTGGTCCACCTGGGAAGGCCGCATGCTCGGCCTGTGCCCCAACCCGCAACTGATCGAGCGCTTTTCAGAACCCCAGCGTGCCCTGTCGATTGCCCGCATCGAGTGCCACTACTTCACCAATAATTCATTCCTTGAGCCCAACCAACTGATTCGCGACATGCACAAGATCGCCCATCTGCCTGGCATCATCGTGCATGGCCGCTACGATATGATCTGCCCGCTGGACAATGCCTGGGAACTGCATCAAGCCTGGCCGAACAGCGAACTGCAGGTGATCCGCGAGGCGGGGCACGCGGCTTCCGAGCCCGGAATCACTGATGCATTGGTGCGTGCGGCGAGCCAGATGGCACGGCGCCTGCTTGATTTGCCACCCGAAGAAGCATGAAAGGCCTTTTGCAGCGGGTACGCGGTGCCCGGGTCGAGGTGGCGGGGGAAGTGGTCGGTGCGATAGACCAGGGTTTGCTGGTGCTGGTAGCTGTCGAGCCTTCAGATACAGTGGCCAGTGCCGACAAGCTGTTGCATAAGCTGCTTAACTATCGGGTGTTCAGTGACGACGAGGGCAAGATGAACCTGTCGTTGAAGGACATTGGCGGCGGTTTGCTGCTGGTGTCTCAGTTCACCCTGGCAGCCGATACCAAGAGCGGCTTGCGTCCCAGCTTCTCCACGGCGGCTCCTCCGGCGCTGGGCGAGGCGCTTTTCGAGCACTTGTTGCTACAAGCGCAACAATTGCATGGCACTGTGGCGTCGGGGCGTTTTGGCGCGGATATGCAGGTGCATTTGGTCAATGACGGGCCGGTCACCTTCCTTTTGCAGACCTGATTGTATGAAAAACGACTTTTAATGCGCAAAAACGCAAGTTTTCGCTACAAATACTTCGCTGCCCCTGCTGCGTTATCTCACCGGCTACTAGATAATCGCGCGCTACGGGGATCAGCGTAAATTGGTCCATTTTTGACTTAGGTAGAGACTTGTCCGAGTGCCGTTGGGGAATCATTTAGCCCCTTCGGAGTCGGAACAATGCTCGCCAACCTGGCATATAGATAGCTGGCCGTTGGTTTTTTGATCTGTTTTCGGCGAGGGTTGCTCGTGATTGTTAGTCCCTGTAATGCACCAAAATTGTCTGCCAAACGGTTGCGAAACGCACTGGTAACGGGCTCTGCCCTGTTTTGCCTGTTCGGCGCGGGTCAACTGTGGGCATTCAGTCTGGACGATGTGTCGGCCAAGGCAAAAGAGCTGGCCGGGCAGAAATACGAAGCCCCGCGCAGCAATCTGCCGAACGAATTCCGCGAAATGAAGTTCGCTGACTACCAGAAAATTCGTTTCCGCAATGAAAAGGCCGAGTGGGCCGATCAGAAAACCCCGTTCAAGCTGTCCTTCTATCACCAGGGCATGCACTTCGATACGCCGGTGAAGATCAACGAAGTCACCGCGACCGACGTCAAGGAAATCAAGTACGACCCGACGCGTTTCGACTTCGGTGACGTCAAGTTCGATCCCAAAGCCACCGAACAGCTGGGTTATGCCGGTTTCCGTGTGCTGTACCCGATCAACAAGGACGACAAGCAAGACGAAATCATGACCATGCTCGGCGCCAGCTATTTCCGCGTTGTGGGCAAGGACCAGGTCTACGGCCTGTCCGCCCGTGGCATGGCGATCGACACCGCGCTGCCGTCCGGCGAAGAGTTCCCGCGTTTCACCGAGTTCTGGATCGAGCGTCCAAAGCCGGGTGACAAGCACCTGGTGATCTTTGCCCTGCTGGACTCGCCACGGGCCACCGGTGCTTATCGCCTGATCCTGCGCCCGGGCACCGACACCATTGTCGACGTCAAGTCGCAGATGTTCCTGCGCGACAAGGTCAGCAAGCTGGGCGTTGCCCCGCTGACCAGCATGTTCCTGTTCGGCGCCAACCAGCCGTCCAAGGTCCTCAACTACCGTCGCGAACTGCACGATTCCAGCGGCCTGTCGATCCATGCCGGTAACGGCGAGTGGATCTGGCGCCCGCTGAACAACCCTAAACACCTGTCGGTCAGCAACTTCTCGGTGGAAAACCCGCGTGGTTTCGGCCTGTTGCAGCGTGGTCGCAACTTCAGCCAGTACGAAGACCTCGACGACAACTACGACAAGCGCCCAAGCGCCTGGATTGAGCCTGAAGGCGATTGGGGCAAGGGTTCGGTCGATCTGGTAGAGATTCCGACCGCCGATGAAACCAACGACAACATCGTTGCGTTCTGGAGCCCGGCCGAACTGCCTAAGCCAGGTGAGCCGCTGGATGTCGCCTACCGCCTGCACTGGACCCTGGACGATGCACCGTTCCACTCGCCAGACAGCGCCTGGGTCAAGCAGACCCTGCGTTCGACCGGTGACGTGAAACAATCGAACCTGATCCGCCAGCCAGATGGCAGCGTGGCCTATCTGGTGGACTTCGAGGGCCCGTCCCTCAAGGCCTTGAAGCCAGATGCAGCAGTGCGCGGCCAGGTCAGCGTCGGTGAAAACGGCGAAGTCGTGGAAAACAGCGTGCGCTACAACCCGCACACCAAGGGCTGGCGCCTGACCCTGCGCTTGAAGATCAAGGATGCGGGCAAACCGACCGAAATGCGTGCGGCCCTGGTCCAGGATATCGTCAAGAGCGAGCCAGAGCAGGTTTCCACCCAAGTCCTGAAGGCTGACAAAGTCTTGGCCAAGCAACACGAGAAGCACGCCAAGAAAGACGCCAAGGACAAGCAAGACAAGCAGCCAGAAGCTGCCCCAGCCACCCCGGAACCGGTCAAGACAGAACAAGTCCTGACTGAAACCTGGAGCAATCAGTTGCCTGCCGATGAGTAACTCTCAAGCCCAGCCAGAGACTCTTGCCGAGTACCTGGCGCATCTTCCGATGACCGACGAGCAGCGCGCCGAACTGGCGGGCTGCAAGTCCTTCTCCGAGCTGCACGAGCGCCTGTCGTCCTCGACTTTTGATGCGCCTGTGGATGCTGCACAGGCGTCGGTTGGCCGTCGGTTGACCCTGAGCACTGCCGAAGAACTGGCAGACGCCGAAATGCTGGTGCTCGATGCCAGCGGTCGGGTTTGCCTGAAGGCCACGCCGCCGATTCGTCGCACCAAAGTGGTGCCAGAGCCTTGGCGCACCAATATCCTGGTACGCGGCTGGCGCCGGCTGACGGGTCGCACCAACCCGCCGGAACCGAAAAAAGACGAGCGCGTGCTGCCCGCTGCCCGCTGGCGCACCGTCGGTTCGATCCGCCGCTATATCCTGCTGGTGCTGATGCTCGGCCAGACGATTGTGGCGGGCTGGTACATGAAAGGCATCATGCCTTACCAGGGTTGGTCCTTCGTCGACTTTGACGAGATCCGCAACCAGACCCTGCTGCAAACCGCCACCCAGGTGCTGCCGTACGCCCTGCAAACCAGCATTCTGATCATGTTCGGGATTCTGTTCTGCTGGGTTTCGGCGGGTTTCTGGACGGCGCTGATGGGCTTCCTTGAGTTGCTCACCGGCCATGACAAATACCGTATTTCCGGGAAAAGCGCCGGCGACGAACCTATCCCCAAGGATGCCCGTACCGCGTTGGTGATGCCGATCTGCAACGAAGACGTGCCGCGGGTGTTTGCCGGCCTGCGCGCGACCTTCGAATCGGTGGCCGCCACTGGCGACCTGGACCGTTTCGATTTCTTCGTGCTCAGCGACAGTAACGACGCCGATATCTGCATCGCCGAACAGCAAGCCTGGCTTGATGTCTGCCGCGAGGCCGGTGGCTTTGGCAAGATCTTCTATCGTCGCCGTCGCCGTCGCGTCAAACGCAAGAGCGGCAACCTCGACGACTTCTGCCGTCGCTGGGGCGGCGACTACAAGTACATGGTGGTCCTCGACGCCGACAGCGTGATGAGCGGCGAATGCCTGACCAGCCTGGTGCGCCTGATGGAAGCCACGCCGGACGCGGGGATCATCCAGACCGCGCCACGGGCTTCGGGCATGGACACCCTGTATGCACGCATGCAGCAGTTCGCTACCCGCGTCTACGGCCCGCTGTTCACCGCTGGCCTGCACTTCTGGCAGTTGGGCGAGTCCCACTACTGGGGCCACAACGCGATCATCCGCATGAAGCCGTTTATCGAGCACTGCGCCCTGGCGCCATTGCCGGGTAAAGGCGCGTTTGCCGGTTCCATCCTGTCCCACGACTTTGTTGAAGCTGCGCTGATGCGCCGTGCCGGCTGGGGTGTGTGGATTGCCTACGACTTGCCCGGCAGCTACGAAGAATTGCCGCCCAACCTGCTGGACGAACTCAAGCGAGACCGTCGCTGGTGCCACGGCAACCTGATGAACTTCCGCCTGTTCCTGGTCAAGGGCATGCACCCGGTACACCGTGCGGTGTTCCTCACTGGCGTGATGTCGTACCTGTCGGCGCCGTTGTGGTTCCTGTTCCTGGTGCTGTCCACGGCCTTGCTGGCGGTCAATACCCTGATGGAGCCGCAGTACTTCATGGCGCCCCGCCAGTTGTACCCGCTGTGGCCACAATGGCATCCGGACAAGGCGGTGGCGCTGTTCTCCACCACCATCGTGCTGCTGTTCCTGCCCAAGTTGCTGAGCATCATCCTGATCTGGGCCAAGGGTGCGAAAGAGTTCGGTGGCAAGTTCAAGGTGACCTTGTCGATGCTGTTGGAGATGCTGTTCTCCATGCTGCTGGCGCCGGTGCGGATGATTTTCCACACCCGTTTTGTACTGGCCGCGTTCCTTGGCTGGGCCGCGACCTGGAACTCGCCGCAACGTGACGACGACTCCACGCCATGGAGCGAGGCGGTCAAGCGCCACGGCCCGCAGACCTTGCTGGGCTTCTTTTGGGCACTGCTGGTGGTGTGGTTGAACCCCAGCTTCCTGTGGTGGCTGGTGCCGATTGTCGGTTCGCTGATGCTGTCGATCCCGGTCTCGGTGATCTCCAGCCGGGTCAAGCTGGGCCTCAAGTCTCGCGACGAAAGCCTGTTCCTGATTCCTGAGGAATACAACCCGCCGCAAGCGTTGCTGTCGACCGACCGCTACACCCATGAAAACCGTTGGCATGCACTCAATGACGGTTTTGTGCGGGCGGTGGTTGATCCGCAGCAGAACGCCCTGGCCTGCGCCCTGGCGACTTCCCGGCATGGCCAGGCGGAGCCGATCGAGTGGCTGCGTACCGAGCGTGTGCGGCATGCGTTGAAGGTTGGCCCTGCCGGCCTCAACAACAATGAGCGTGTGGCCTTGCTCAGCGACCCGGTGGCCCTGGCGCGCTTGCATGAGCAAGTCTGGGGCGAAGGGCATGCCGAGTGGCTTGGCGCCTGGCGTGAGTCGGTCAAGTCCGACCCGCATGCGCCGTTGCTGCCGTTGCAACCGCTGTCATCCCAGGCGCAACCTGCCTGATTCAGACGCCCCCGAGAGCTGTCTCGGGGGCGCTTGAAACGCCCTTCCTACAGCGCCAGTCGCTTGCGCTTTACCCCTCTAACTTCGATACAAAAGACCCTGGCTCAAGGCGTATTGCCGTGCCTGTCAGTGGGTTAGGATCGCCCCCCAAATCTGAATCGACCGCCTCTGGTGTGCGCTGGCCGCGCAACGCCTGGTGCGCGGCTGCTTAACGAAAAAGGGGCTTTTCATGATCAAAGGTTACTGGTCGATGCTGTTGCTGGGCATTGTCGCGTTGGTACAGGTGCAGATGGCACAGGCAGGCGCCGTTGACGAGGCGGTGCGGCGTGGCGTGCTGAAAGTGGGGACCGATCCCAACTACGTGCCCTTTGAAATGACTGACAGGCAGGGGCGTGTCATCGGCTTTGAAGCTGATCTGCTCGAAGCCATGAGCGATGCCCTGGGGGTGACGCTGGAATGGGTGCCAGTGGCGTATACCGAACTGATCCCGGGCCTGCTGGCCGACCGGTTCGACATGATCGGTAGCGGCATGACCGTGACCCAGGAGCGCAACCTCAAGCTCAATTTCAGTGATTCATTCATCATCGTCGGCCAGACCGTTCTGCTCCACCCGCGCCTGGCCGGGAAAGTCAGCAGCATTGAGGATTTGAACGAGGCCGGCTATCGGATTGCCTCAACCGACGGCACGACGGGCGAGGCGGCGGCACGACGCTTTGTGGGCGCTGCGCAACTGCGCAGCTTTGCCACGGCGGAGGAGGGCATACGCCAGGTGGTCAGCGGCAGGATGGATGCCTTTATCCACGATGCGCCCTATAACCTGATTGCCCTGGCCAAGCCGCAAAACCACGCGCTGCTGGCCCTGGAGCAGCCCTTCACCTATGAACCCCTGGCGTTTGGCCTGAAGAAGGGCGATTACGACAGCCTGAACTGGATCAATCACTTCCTCAACCAAATTGCCCAGGATGGCACCTACGATCGGTTGCATGACAAGTGGTTCAGGGACACGGACTGGCTGTCGGAGATCGAATGATGGTCACAACTGCTTACATAACTCCAAGGTAAGCAGCCACCATGGCAAACCGTCTAATAGCGCTTTTCCCTGGATTTATGTGGGGTTTTTCTGTCATATCCGCCAACAAATCCTGGCTAGACCTTTGTGCCGATGGGCGAGTGGGTTAGCATCGCTCCCCGAAGAAATAGTGCGGCCATGCGAAGGCCTGCATCAAAATAAAATGAGTCAGGGGACTTGGTGATGAAAAAGTATCTTTCGATGCTGATGCTCGGCGTGACGGCCCTGCTGGCAGTCAATACGGCCCAGGCGGGTGCGATTGACGAAGCGGTCAAGCGCGGTACCTTGAAAGTCGGGATGGATCCGACCTACATGCCGTTCGAGATGACCAACAAACGCGGCGAAATCATTGGTTTCGAAGTCGACCTGCTCAAGGCGATGGCCAAGTCCATGGGCGTCAAGCTGGAGCTGGTCTCCACCGGTTACGACGGCATTATCCCGGCCTTCCTCACCGGCAAGTTCGACATGATCGGCAGCGGCATGACCCTGACCCAGGAACGCAACCTGCGCCTGAACTTCAGCGAACCCTTCATCGTGGTTGGCCAGACCCTGCTGATTCGCAAGGAACTGGAAGGCACCATCAAGTCCTATAAAGACCTGAATGACGAGAAGTACCGCCTGACCTCCAAACTCGGCACCACCGGCGAGATGGTGGCCAAGAAGCTGATCTCCAAGGCCAAGTACCACGGCTACGACAACGAACAGGAAGGCGTGCTTGACGTGGTCAACGGCAAGGCCGACGCCTTTGTCTACGACGCGCCGTACAACGTGGTTGCCGAGAAAAAAGTCGGCAATGGCAAGCTGGTGTACCTCGAAGAACCCTTCACCTACGAGCCTCTGGCATTCGGTCTGAAGAAGGGTGACTACGACAGCATCAACTTCATCAACAACTTCCTGCACCAGATCCGCAACGACGGCACCTACGATCGCATCCATGACAAGTGGTTCAAGAGCTCCGAGTGGCTCAAGGACATGGAATAAGGCTGTCTGAATACCGAGTCGCGCCTATCGCGAGCAAGCCCGCTCCCACATTTGGAATGTATTCCAAGGTGGGAGCGGGCTTGCTCGCGATGGCGGCCTGACAGGCGATATCAATCCCGGAACCTGCAATGAAACAGAAAAAAGCCCAATGGCCCTGGCACCTGCTGACCGTGCTGGTGCTGGTCGGCCTGGCCGGCGCGTTGTACTACGCCACCTCGCTGATGTCCTACGAATGGCGCTGGAACCGCGTGCCGCAATACTTTGCCTATCAGGCTGAAGAATCCAAGCGGGCGGCGGATATTTCCACCGTGGTCGAGTTGGTGCGCAAAGGCGACGTTGCTGAAGTTACCTTGCGCAACGACGCTGGCGCCGAGCAGCACCTGACGGTGGCCGAAAACAGCCTGCAAGTGGCCCGTGGCGACGATGTGGCCGAAGGCGATGTGATCGGCGTGACTCGACATTGGGCGCTGGGCCCGTTGATGTGGGGCTTGTGGACCACCCTGTGGCTGTCGCTGGTCTCGGGGGTATTGGGCTTGTTCATCGGCCTGGCAACCGGCCTGTGTCGTTTGTCGAATAACCCGACCTTGCGCGATCTGTCGACGATCTACGTCGAACTGGTACGCGGCACGCCGCTATTGGTGCAGATCTTCATCTTCTATTTCTTTATCGGCACGGTGCTGAACCTGTCCCGTGAGTTTGCCGGCATCGCCGCGCTGTCGCTGTTTACCGGCGCCTATGTGGCAGAAATCGTGCGTGCCGGTGTGCAGTCGATTGCCCGTGGCCAAGGCGAAGCTGCCCGGTCCCTGGGCTTGAGCGCCAGCCAGTCGATGCGTCATGTGGTGCTGCCGCAGGCCTTCAAACGCGTGCTGCCGCCGTTGGCCGGGCAATTTATCAGCCTGGTCAAGGACACTTCGCTGGTGTCGGTGATCGCCATTACCGAGCTGCTCAAGAGCGGTCGCGAGGTCATCACCACCTCGTTCTCGCCGTTTGAAATCCTGTTCTGTGTCGCAGGCCTGTACCTGCTGATCAACCTGCCGCTGTCGAAAATGGCCAGCCGGCTTGAGCGGAGGCTCGCGCAAAGTGATTGAAGTCCGCGATCTGGTAAAAGTCTTCGATACTCGTGGGCATGTGGTCCGCGCGGTGGATCACGTCACCACCCAGGTGGCCAAGGGCGAAGTGCTGGTAGTGATCGGCCCGTCCGGTTCTGGAAAATCGACCTTCCTGCGCTGCCTCAACGGCCTGGAGGAGTTCGACTCCGGTTCGGTGAGCATCGACGGCCTGCAACTGGCCGACCCCAAGACCGATGTGAACGCCTATCGCCGGGAAGTCGGCATGGTGTTCCAGCACTTCAACCTGTTCCCCCACATGACCGTGCTGGAAAACCTGTGCCTGGCGCAGAAAGTGGTGCGCAAGCGTGGCAAGAAGGAGCGCGAGGCCAAGGCCCTGGCGTTGCTGGAGAAGGTCGGCATTGCGCAGAAAGCCAACGAGTTTCCGTCCAGGCTTTCCGGTGGCCAGCAACAGCGCGTGGCGATTGCCCGGGCGTTGGCGATGGAACCCAAGGTCATGCTGTTTGACGAGCCCACCTCGGCGCTGGACCCGGAAATGGTCGGCGAAGTGCTCGACGTCATGAAAACCCTGGCCCTGGAAGGCATGACCATGGTCTGCGTGACCCATGAAATGGGCTTTGCCCGGGAAGTGGCGGATCGGGTGCTGTTTTTCGATCACGGCAAACTGTTGGAAGATGCTGCGCCCGCGCAGTTCTTCGACTCGCCGAAGGACCCACGGGCACAGGCGTTTTTGCGCCAGGTTCTGTAAGGCACCTGGGCAGGTTCATACCTTGAACTTGCCCACGTACCGCTGAAGATCCGCTCCCAAGCGTGCCAATTCAATGCTCGCCGCCGCCGTCTGTTCACTGGCAGCGGCGGTTTGCTCCGACACGTCCCTGACTTTCAACACGCTGCGATTGATCTCCTCGGCCACCGCACTTTGCTCCTCTGCGGCGGCGGCGATCTGTGGATTCATTTCCTGGATGACCAGCACGGTACGTGCGATTTCTGTCAGGGCGTCCCCAGCGTTGCGCGTCAGGCCGACGCTGCGATCGGTCAAGGTGCGGCTGTTGTCCATGATATCCGCGACTTGTTGCGTGCCGCTGTGCAGCCCGCCAATCAGTTCTTCGATTTCCTCGGCGGACTGTTGGGTGCGCTGGGCAAGGCTGCGTACTTCGTCAGCAACCACTGCGAACCCTCGACCAGCTTCACCTGCACGTGCCGCCTCGATCGCCGCATTGAGGGCCAGCAGGTTGGTTTGCTGGGACACCGACTTGATCACCTCCAGCACACTGCCGATTTTCTGGCTTTCCCGTTGCAGGCCTAGCATTGCCTGGCTTGAGCGCGCCATTTCGTGGGCCAGATGTTCAATGTGCGCCACCGCATCCGTCACCACCTGGTCGCCCAGTTCGGTCTGCTGATTGGCCTGGTTGGCGGCAATCGAGGCCTGTTCGGCATGCCGGGCGACTTCCTGGGCGGTGGCGAGCATCTGGTTCATTGCGGTCGCCACCTGCTCGGTTTCGTCGCGCTGATTGCTGACGCCCGCCCGGGTTTGCTCGGTGACGGAGGAGAGCTCCTCGGCGGCGCTGGCGATTTGCCGGGCATTGTCACTGATGCTGCCAATCAGCCCCCGCAGGTTCAGGGTCATTTGCGCCATGCTGCATTGCAACTGGCCCAGCTCATCCCGGCGCGGGGTCTGCACGTCGTGGCTCAGGTCGCCATCGGCAATGCGATTGGCCACTGCCAGTGCCCGGCGCAGTGGCTTGACGATCTGCCCGGCGATTACCCAGGCGGCCAGGGCGCCGAAGAGCAAGGCTGCACCGGTAATGGCGAGGGTCTGGGTATGGGCTTGCTCGGCCTCCCGGTCGCGGCGCTGGGTCTGGTCCTGGCTGAGCAGGTCACTTTGAGCCAGCAGTTGGTCCAACTGCTGCTCCAGCTGGTTTTGCGCGCCCTCGGTCGTAAGCTGGGTGTCCCGCAGGCGTGTCAGGTGTGTCCGGATGCTGAGTACGGCATTTCTCAATGCGCTGCTGTCCACGGGCAGCTTCTCCACGGTCGCCTGGGCAAGTTCAAGGCTGCGCTCCGCGTCGCTGACGGCCTGGGCATAGGCATCCAGGCTGCTGGCGGCCCAGGCCGGGCTCAGGGCACGGTCTTCGGCCTGTTCGATAGCCAGGCGCAGGTTTTCGACGGCATCGAGGGCTTTTTCGTCCTCCTGATCTGGCAGGTCGCTGGCCAATTGCGCCAGGACGTCACTGGTGCGCACAGAGCTTTGTTTGAGTTGCTCGCGGGCAGTTTCCCGTTGTTTGACCAGCGATGGCACATCCTTGAGTGTGGTTTTGAACTGGCCGGAAAAGCTGGCCATGCTTTGCAAGTACTGCAGAGGTTTCGCCACTTTGAGGCGGTTCGAAAGCTCGGCCAGATACCCGTCGATCTTCCCCATGGACAGGCTCAGTTTGTTGAGGCTGACCTCATCGTCAAGGGTGCGATAAACGATTCGGTCGGCCCGTAGTTCTTCGCCGGTGACCGCTAGTTGTGCGAGAACGGTCAAGGTCTGTGAACGATAGAGCGAGGCGGCGAGGGCCTGCCAACCGGTCAGGGCAATCACAAGGCTCAGGGCCAGCACCAAGGCAAAACCCAGGACCAGTTTGAGGGTGACACTGGCGTTACCCAGCAGTTGAGTCATTCGACGAAGCATGGCCAACCTCCGGCAAGTGCGCAAAGGAGTTCAACGTGCCGGGGCGCCGACGGGCGTGGACACATTAAATCCATTTGAACGCTAGTTCCCTTGGGCGCCAGGCGTACTGATCAAGGACTGAAAAACATGTAGGAAATTTCACAAGCTGCAAGCGGCGACCCGGACGGATCGCCGCGAAGGGCAGGCCTCAGACCCGGAAGCGGCCAACCAGCGTCTGCAGATGGGTACCCAGGCGTGCCAGTTCGGTACTGGAGGCGGCGGTCTCTTCACTGGCCGCAGCGGTCTGCTCGGACACATCACGTACGTTCAACACACTGCGGTTGATCTCCTCGGCCACGGCGCTCTGCTGCTCGGCGGCGGTCGCGATCTGCTGGTTCATCGCCTGGATCGCCGAGACCGTGCGAGTGATGTTTTCCAGGGCATGGCCAGCACGGCGGGTCAGTTCGACACTGCTGTCGGTAAGGTCCCGGCTGTTGTCCATGATGGTAGCGACCTGCTGGGTCCCGCTTTGCAGGCCGACGATCAACTCTTCGATTTCCTCGGTGGACTTCTGCGTGCGTTGCGCCAAGCTGCGTACTTCATCGGCCACCACCGCGAACCCACGTCCGGCCTCCCCGGCACGCGCCGCTTCAATGGCGGCGTTGAGGGCCAGCAGGTTGGTTTGCTGGGCCACGGACTTGATCACGTCCAGCACACTGCCGATCTTGTCGCTTTCGCGCTTGAGATGGCCCATGGCCTCGGTGGAGTTGCCGACTTCACCGGCCAGGCGTTCGATCTGGGCGATGGCTTCGCCGACCACCCTGTCACCTTCGCGGGCCTGTTGGTCGGCGGCGACGGCAGCCTCGGAGGCTTCCTCGGCATTGCGCGCCACTTCCTGCACGGTGGCGGCCATTTCGTTCATTGCGGTGGCCACCTGGTCGGTCTCGACCTTCTGGCTGTTGACCCCGGCGCTGGTCTGTTCGGTCACCGCCGACAACTCTTCGGCGGCGCTGGCGATTTGGGTCACACCGTCGCTGATCCCGCCGATTAGGTCGCGCAGGCCCATGGTCATGCTTTGCATGGCGCGCTGCAGTTGGCCCAGTTCGTCCTGGCGTTGCGACACCAGGTCGTGGGTCAGATCACCAGCGGCGACGCGCTCGGCGACCTTGAGGGTCTGGCTCAATGGGATCACGATCTGCCGGGTAATCGCCCAGGCGGCGAACAAGCCGAAAGCCAGGGCCAGGGCGGTCGCCAGGATCAGCAGTTGCTTGGCTTGTGCGGCATCGTTGTCACGGACCACGGTTTGCGAAACAGTGAGTTTCTTGCTGTGATCGAACAGCAGGTCGCCTTGTTCGGCCATGGCCTTGAGGGCCGCAGCGCTGGCCACCTGGGAGTCGCGGAACTGGCTGACAGCGGCAAGGTAGGCCTTGAGGGAGTCGCTGGCCTCTTGCAGGTTGGCGCTGTATTGCTCCGGCAGTTGACTGCGCAGGCTGTCGGCGTTCTTCAGGGCATTGGCGATGGCGTCCAGGGCCGGCTGTTCGGCTTCGGCCTTGGCGCTGTAGGTGTAGCCGCGCACCTGGAAGCGTGCCTGTTGGATCAACTTGCTCAAGTCGATCACGCTGTTGAATTGGCTGACGCTGTCACCTTGCAGCAGGTTTTTTTCGATTTCAGAGACCCGTGCAACGGCGTTGTCAGCTGTGGCGCCGAGTTTGCTGCGGGCATCTTCGCGGTGGGCGCCGGCCTGGACCATGGCGCTGAAGGACTGTTTGTACTTGGCGACGGCGGCCAGTTGCTCGTCGATCATGGCGACATCGGCCGGCTGCTCGATCTGGCTGCGTGCGGTTTTCAGGCCGCTGTCGAGCTTGTCCATTAGCTCGTTGACCAGTCCCGGGCCTTGTTCGCCACGACGCATTTCATAGTCCAGGCGGGCCTGGCGCAGGTCTTTGGTCAGTTCATTTAGGCTGGAAATAAAGCCCAGTTTGTCGCCACGGCTGATCACGCCGCTCAGGCCCGTCCAGCCGGTGAACGTGATCAGGAGCGTGAGGACCAATACCAGGCCAAAGCCCATGCTCAGCTTGCGATTGACGCTTACATTTCCCAGTTTTTCAGCTAGCCAACGGTACATGCGGTGAACTCCCCTGAACAAGGCTTGGACTTATTCAAAGGCTATCGGCACGTCAACGCGATTCTGTAGGAGCGAGCGTGCTCGCGAAAATCTTCAACGATAACGGGTGCGTGCTAAATGAACGCGTCGCTCTCAAGTTTTTCGCGAGCAAGCTCGCTCCTACAGGAGATCTCAGTTTGGTCAGAAGAGGCGGGCCAGCAGGGCGGTGACGGCGGTTTCTACTCGCAGGATCCGCGCGCCCAGTTGCACCGGCTGCAAGCCGGCCTTGGCCAGCAAGTCCACTTCGTAGGGAATCCAGCCACCCTCGGGGCCGATGGCCAGGGTCACCGGTTCATCGAGGCCGCGTGGGCAGGGCGGGTAATCGCCGGGATGCCCAACCAGGCCAAGGGTGCCCTGGGCCAGGGCGGGCAGGCGGTCTTCGACGAAGGGTTTGAAGCGCTTTTCGATGATGATTTCGGGCAGCACGGTATCGCGCGCCTGTTCCAGGCCGAGGATCAGTTGTTCGCGAACCGCTTCAGGCTCCAGGAACGGGGTCTGCCAGAAGCTTTTTTCAACCCTGTAGCTGTTGACCAGCACTACCCGCGGTACGCCCATGGAGGCTACGGTCTGCAATACCCGGCGCAGCATTTTCGGGCGCGGTAGGGCCAGCAGCAGGGTCAGCGGCAGTTTTACCGGTGGCGGCTGGTCGAGGCTGATTTGCAACTCGGCTTCGCCGGCGTCCAGGCGTAGCAACTGGGCATTGCCCATCAGCCCGCCAATGCGCCCGACACGCAGGCTGTCGCCGACCACCGCGCGATGGACTTCCTGCATGTGCACCAGGCGCCGGTCACGCAGGATCACCCGGTCGGCCGCGATAAAGTCGGCCTCCTCCAGTAGCAGCAGGTTCACGGTTGCGTCGCTGGTGGCTGATCGTCGTCGGCGGGTTGATCATCCGGGTGCTCGCCACGCTTGCTCACCAGGCTGCCAAACAGGATGCCCACTTCAAACAGCATCCACATCGGCACGGCCAGCAGGGTTTGCGAGAAGATATCCGGCGGAGTCAGGATCATGCCGACCACAAAGCAGCCGATGATCACGTACGGGCGGATCTTGCGCAGGTATTTGACGTCGACCACGCCGATCCATACCAGCAGCACCACCGCCACCGGAATTTCGAAGGCCACGCCAAAGGCGAAGAACAGCGTCATCACGAAGTCGAGGTAGCTGGTGATGTCGGTCATCATCTCCACACCGGCCGGGGTGGCGGCGGCGAAGAATTTGAAGATCAGTGGGAATACCAGGAAGTAGGCGAACGCCATGCCGGTGTAGAACAGCATGATGCTCGACACCAGCAGCGGCACGGCGATGCGTTTTTCATGCTTGTACAGGCCAGGCGCGATAAAGCCCCAGATCTGGTGCAGGATCACCGGGATCGCCAAAAACAGCGAAACCATCATCGTCAGCTTGAGCGGCGTGAGGAACGGCGAGGACACGTCGGTGGCGATCATCGTCGCGCCTACCGGCAGGTACTCGCGCAGCGGCGTGGAGACGAAGGTGTAGATCTGCTGGGTGAAGGCAAACAACCCGGCGAAGATGACGAAGATCGCCGCGACACACCGCAGCAGGCGGGTGCGCAACTCGGTGAGGTGCGAGACCAGCGGCATATGCTGGTCGTTTTCCGGTTTATCAGCGCTCATGGGGCTCGCGGCGGCAATGTAGGATCGTGGGGCGCGGGCGACGCGGTGGGCGCCGGTGCCGGTTCTGTCGAGGGTGCGGCGGGCGCTGCGGGGTCAACCACTGGCGCAATGCTCTGTTCGGCCACCGGCTCAACGGGTCTCGGTGCCTGTTGCTGGGGCGAGAGGATTTTTCGCGCTTCCTGCTCCAGGGACAGAATGTGTTCGTTGTGCAACTGCCGGCGGATTTCGTCGGCGCCGATTTCCCGTTCAACTTCCTGCTTGATGGCGTTGAAACTGCGTTTCAGGCGCCCGACCCACAGGCCGGCCGTGCGTGCCGCGCCAGGCAGGCGTTCGGGGCCCAGCACCAGCAAGGCGACGAGGCCGACGAGCAGCAGTTCAGAGAAGCTGATACCAAACATTAGTCAGTGCTCACGAGTCTTTGCGGGACGGCTCTTCGACTTTCTCGGCCTGCACGTCGAAGGTGCGACGTTCAGTGATCGGCTGTGCGGCCTGCGGGTGTACAGGCTGCGCCGGTGGCACCGGGTTGGCGGTGTCGGCCGGTTTTTCGTCGTCGTTCATGGCCTTGCGAAAGCCCTTGATGGATTCGCCGACGTCAGTGCCCAGGTTTTTCAGTTTCTTGGTGCCGAACACCAGTACGACCACGACGAGAATAACAACCCAGTGTTTCCAGTCAAAAATGCCCATGCTGCACTTCCTCAAGTCAAAAAGTTATTCAGGCGGACGGGCGCGAGGCCTTTTCGGCGTGCCCGGACAAGCCGAAGCGACGGTCCAGTTCATCCAGTACGGCCTGTGGGTGCTGCCCCAGTTGGGCGAGCATGACCAGGCTATGGAACCACAAGTCGGCGGTCTCATAGATTACATCGCTGTAATCGCCGCTGATTTGCGCATCCTTGGCGGCGATGATGGTCTCGACGGATTCTTCGCCGAGTTTTTCCAGAATCTTGTTCAGGCCCTTGTGGTACAGGCTGGCGACATAAGAGCTGTCGGCGTCCGCACCTTTGCGGTCCTCCAGCACCTGGGCCACACGGTTCAGGGTATCGCTCATGTTCAATGTCCTGCCGAGTAAATAGCGTGCGGGTCTTTGAGCACCGGCTCGACGGTTTTCCATGCGCCGTTCTCGAACACGCGGTAGAAGCAGCTGTGACGGCCGGTATGGCAGGCGATGTCGCCGATCTGCTCGACCATCAGCACGATCACATCAGCGTCGCAGTCCAGGCGCATTTCGTGCAGTTTTTGCACATGCCCGGACTCTTCGCCCTTGCGCCACAGTTTGCCACGGGAACGTGACCAGTAGATGGCACGCTGCTCAGCGGCAGTCAGGCTCAAGGCCTCGCGGTTCATCCAGGCCATCATCAGGATGCGCCCGGTCTTGTGGTCCTGGGCAATGGCCGGCACCAGGCCGTCGCTGTCCCATTTGATCTCGTCCAGCCAGTCTTTCATCTTCGACTCCGACAACCGTGCGCTAGCCGCTCCGGCGATGTGCAACAGTGTATAGCCGCGCGGGCTATCGACGCACGACCAGATAAAGGCCTACGGCGACCATGATGCCCGCTGGCCAGTAACTCAGGTCGGTCAATGGCCCACCGGCCGCGAGTACCGCGCCACCGCCCAGGTGCGCCGCGCCGAGCAGGCGCAGGAACCAGTCGTCCTTGCGCCGGTGCCACGGCGGCGCCGGGTCCTTGGCGTGGGGCTGGGACATGCGCTCCAGCAGATCGCGGGTCATGTTGGCCAGGTGCGGCAGTTGCTCGACCTGGCTTTGCAGGTTACCCAGCAGGGTTTTCGGGCTGACGCGTTCGCGCATCCAGCGTTCGAGGAACGGCTGCGCGGTGTTCCACAGGTCCAGGTCCGGGTACAGCTGGCGGCCCAGGCCTTCGATATTGAGCAGGGTCTTCTGCAATAGCACCAACTGCGGCTGCACTTCCATATTGAAGCGTCGCGCAGTCTGGAACAGGCGCATCAGTACCTGGCCGAAGGAAATATCTTTTAACGGTTTTTCGAAAATCGGCTCGCACACGGTGCGGATCGCCGCCTCGAATTCGTTGAGTTTGGTTTCGGCCGGCACCCAGCCCGAATCGATGTGCAACTGCGCCACGCGGCGGTAATCACGCTTGAAAAAGGCAAACAGGTTGCGCGCCAGGTAGTCCTGGTCCTCGGGCGTGAGGCTGCCGACGATGCCGCAGTCGATCGCGATGTATTGCGGGCTCCATGGGTTCACCGTGCTGACGAAGATGTTGCCGGGGTGCATGTCGGCATGGAAGAAGCTGTCGCGAAACACCTGGGTGAAGAAAATCTCCACACCGCGCTCGGCCAGCATCTTCATGTCGGTGCGCTGGTCGGCCAGGGTTGCCAGGTCCGTGACCTGCACCCCGTAGATACGCTCCATCACCAGCACTTTGGGCCGGCACCAGTCCCAATAGACCTGCGGCACGTACAGCAGCGGCGAACCCTCGAAGTTGCGCTTGAGCTGGCTGGCGTTGGCCGCCTCGCGCAACAGGTCGAGTTCGTCGTAGATGGTTTTTTCGTAGTCGGCGACCACATCCACCGGGTGCAGCAGGCGCGCATCGGCAGAGAAGCGCTCGGCGGCACGGGCGAGGATGAACAGCCACGCGAGGTCCTGGCCGATGATCGGCTTGAGGCCGGGGCGGATCACCTTCACCACTACTTCTTCGCCGGTTTTCAGTTGGGCGGCGTGTACCTGGGCGACCGAGGCCGAGGCCAGGGGTTCGACATCGAAACGGCTGAACACGTCGCTGATTTTCTTGCCCAACTGCTCTTCGATCAGCCTCATCGACTGCTGGGAGTCGAACGGCGGCACGCGGTCCTGCAGCAGCATCAGTTCGTCGGCGATGTCTTCGGGCAGCAAATCGCGGCGAGTGGACAGGATCTGCCCGAACTTGATGAAGATCGGCCCCAGGTCCTGCAAGGCCAGGCGCAGGCGCGCGCCACGGCTCAGGTCCAGGGTCTTGCGCGGGAACCAGCGCCACGGCAGCACATAGCGCACAGCCAGCAGAAACCACGGCAGCGGCAGGGCGAACAGCAGGTCATCGAGGCGGTAGCGGATGACGACGCGTTGGATACGAAACAGACGGCGGACGGCGAGCAGCTTCATGCGTTATCGCTTGGATCAAGGGAGCGGCTCAGACGCTCGAAGCGCGCCTCAAGCCGTTCCAGGTCAAGTTTGGCCTGGTCGAGTTCACGAAAGCGCGCTTCGGCTTCCCGTTGTCCGACAAGGGTGCGCGATTCTTCGCTCAGGTATTCGGCGAGGTTCTGGTTGAGGCTGGCGAAACCCTGCTGGTACCAGCGCGAGCGGCTGCGCAGGTGGCCGCTGATCAACTGGGTGGCCACCGGGCCGAGCCAGCGGGATAGCTCGTATTCCCAGTCCAGCTCCAGGTCTTGCAGCACGGCGGCCAGGTCCATCAGCACCGCGCTGTCGCCTTCAAGGGTCACGTCCGGACCGTGCAGGATCGCGGTCTTGTCCCGGCTCAAGGCCAGGCGCAGCAGGCTGGCCGCCGGCGCGCGCAGGGTACAGTCGGCCTCGGCGGCCCAGTGCGCTGCCAGCATAAGGCCTTCATCGCTGGGCAGGATAAACAGCTGCAAGGCCGGGCTGGTGCAATCGACGGCAATGATCTTGCCGTTCAGGTGCGCCAGCCGCGCCAGGGCGGTGCTGTCCAGGCGCAGGACACGATTGAGGCCGTGTTCGACGCTGGCGAGAAGGCCCGAGAGCAACATCAGGGCTTGATGCCGCGGTGCAGGGCAACGATGCCGGAGGTCATGTTGTGGTAGGTCACGCGGTCGAAACCGGCCTCTACCATCATCGACTTCAGGGTTTCCTGGTTGGGGTGCATGCGGATCGATTCGGCCAGGTAGCGATAGCTCTCGGCATCATTGGTGATCAGCTTGCCCATCAACGGCATGAAGGCGAACGAGTAAGTGTCGTAGACCTTGGACATCAGCGCGTTGGTCGGTTTGGAGAACTCCAGCACCAGCAGGCGACCGCCCGGCTTGAGCACGCGCAGCATCGAACGCAGCGCATCTTCCTTGTGAGTCACGTTGCGCAGGCCAAAGGCAATGGTCACGCAGTCGAAATGGTTGTCCGGGAACGGCAGCTTTTCAGCGTCGGCCTGGACGAACTCGATATTGCCCGCCACGCCCTTGTCCAGCAGGCGGTCGCGACCGACCTTGAGCATCGAGCCGTTGATGTCGGCCAATACCACCTGGCCGGTGGGGCCAACCAGCTTGGAGAACTTGGCCGCCAGGTCGCCCGTGCCACCGGCGATATCCAGCACGCGGTTGCCGGTGCGTACGCCGGACAATTCGATGGTGAAACGCTTCCACAGGCGGTGCATGCCGCCCGACAGCACGTCGTTCATCAAGTCGTACTTGGCGGCCACGGAGTGGAACACCTCAGCGACTTTTTCCGCTTTCTGGCTTTCCGGGACGTTCTTGAAGCCGAAGTGAGTGGTGGGTTCGGCATCGCTGCCTTTGCGCTGATCAGTCATATCGCTGTCACCAAAAGAGAATGCGGGACATTCTAATCCCCAAGGCATGCTTTGTCTTGGCAAGGCTGAAGGTAAGATAGGTGGCCGCCGAGACCTTTTGCCGCATGGCGGGTGAGCAGGGTGCTCAATACGTCTCTATAACGAGGAGTCATTCAAATGGCCCGCATACAGATTGAACGTGCCCACGCACTGGGTAAGGAAGCTGCCAGGGCGAAAGCCGAGAAGTTGGCACATAAACTCAAGGAACAATATGGCCTGGAACCGTCGTGGTCCGGCGATACGCTGAACCTCAAGCGCTCCGGCGTCAAAGGCACATTGAAAGTGGCCGAGGACTCTTTAAGGATCGAGGTGGAACTGGGCCTGTTGATGTCCGCCATGAGTGGCACCATCAAGTCCGAAATCGAGAAGGCCCTGGATAAGGCGCTGGCCTGATCTGCGACCGCGCGCCGCATCGAGTGCAGGTCGATTGCGCAGTTCTTAGGGTGCCGATTCTAATTTTTCTCCCTACTTTGTACTCAGCCCTCAACTCCTGTGGGCAGTTCCTCCACCCTTTTATGCGTGAGGTGCACCATGGCCAAAGTTATTTTGAAGAAAAAAATCGACACCCAAATCAGCGCCCTGAGCGACGTTAAAACCTATGCTCGCAAGATCTGGTTGGCGGGTTTGGGGGCTTACGCGAAGGTCGGCAGTGAAGGCAGCGAGTACTTCAAGGATCTTGTGAAGACTGGTCAACATGTTGAAAGTAAAGGTAAAAAAGTTGTGAATGAACAACTTGATGCTGCCAACAGTCAGATTGATTACGTTAAGAGCAATGTCTCCAGCGTCAAGGGTCGCGTCGAAGTTCAACTGGATAAAGTCGAGAAGGCTTTTGACGCGCGTGTTGCAAGTGCCTTGAATCGAATCGGCATTGCGTCTAAACATGACGTGGAGACACTCTCTGCTAAGCTCGATGAGCTAACGGCATTGCTCGAACGTGTCGCGCGTAAACACTAAGGAGACATCGGATGGCTGTTAAAAAGACTACTCAGAAAGAAGGCAGCTCTTGGGTCGGGAAAGTTGAAGAATACTCCCGCAAGATCTGGCTGGCTGGTTTAGGCGTGTACTCGAAGATCGACAGTGACGGCAGCAAACTCTTCGAGACTTTGGTTAAAGACGGCGAGAAGGCCGAGAAGTTGACCAAGAGCACAGTGGGTAAACAAGTTACTGCGGCCAAGGCAACTGCCGGTTCGCGCATCAGTGATGCGAAGAAGCAGGTGTTGGGAACTTGGGGTGAGCTTGAAGGCGCACTCGACAAGCGCCTCAACAGTGCCATTTCGCGACTGGGCGTGCCTAGCCGTACTGAAGTGAAGGCACTGCACAGCAAGGTCGATACCCTGACCAAGCAAATCGAAAAACTGACCGGCGCTAAAGTTGCCCCAGTGAAAGCAGCTGCAAAACCGGCTGCCAAGCCGGCGGCGAAGACGGCTGCTGCCAAACCTGCGGCGAAAACCGTGGCCAAGCCTCTGGTCAAGGCCGCTGCCAAACCTGCCGCTAAACCTGCGGCCAAGGCAGTTGCCAAGCCAGCGGCGAAAACCGCAGCAGCCAAACCAGCAGCCAAGAAGCCTGTAGCGGCCAAAGCGGTAGCCAAACCTGCGGCCAAGCCAGCAGCGAAACCTGCCGCCAAGCCAGCGGCCAAAACGGCTGCCGCCAAACCGGCTGCCAAGCCAGTTGCAGCCAAACCAGCTGCCAAACCGGCCGCCGCAAAGCCAGCAGCCAAACCTGCGGCAGCCAAGCCGGCTGCAAAGCCAGCGGCGAAGAAACCCGCCGTAGCCAAGAAGCCAGCAGCGCCGAAGCCAGCGGTAGCGGCCAAGCCTGCAACCCCTATAGCCGCGACCAACTCGGCCACCGCGCCGACGTCCGCCGCAGCAACCTCGACTGTAACGCCGGCAACCCCGACGCCATCCAGTCAGTCCTGATCTGTTCGGGACACAAAAATGCCCGGCCTTCAACGGTCGGGCATTTTATTGGGGCTTGAGAACAGCCCGTTCCCACATTTTTACTCTGTGTCGTCCAGGTAGCGCAGAGCAAAACGCTCGGTCGCCAACCGCGCCGGCATCAGCAAGTGCGGCGCCACCAGCATCATCACTTGATACACCGCCACCCGCACCTCAGCCTCGCGATCAAGAATCCGCTGGTAATCCAGGGAGAACAGCAGGGTCATGGTGATCTGCTCCACCAATTGCCCTAGCGCCTGGGTATCGCTGACCAACTGCCCCTCGGCCTTGAGCCTGGCCAACAGCGAAGCCAGTGTGCGCTTGAGCGCAGTCAGCAGGTGACGAATCCCCTTGGCCAGCTTGGGCAGGCGTCCGGCCAGGTTCGACAGGTCCTGGAACAGGAACCGATAGTGCGCCATGCGCTCGACGATCAGGTGCAGGAACAGCCAGTAATCCTCCGGCGCCAACTGCACATTTGCCGGTGGGTCGAGCAGCGGTGCCAGCTCCCCCTGGAAACGCTCGAACAGCCCCAGCACCAGCGGCTCCTTGCCGTGGAAGTGGTAATAGAGGTTGCCGGGGCTGATCCCCATTTCATTGGCCACCTCCATGGTTGAAACATTCGGCTCGCCCTTGTGGTTGAACAACTGCAGGGCACATTCAAGGATACGGTCGCGGGTTTTCATCCAGTCTTCTTAGTGGTCAATGGGCCAGGGTGTCAGCGAACCCGCACATAGGTGCCGGGCGCCGCCTCCATCGGTGGGTAGTTCTGGTTGCCCAGGGCTGTCAGGGTCTCGCGCTGCACCCCGGAGCGTTGCTGGATCCACGCCAGCCATTGCGGCCACCAACTGCCCTCGACGTGGCTGGCGTCGTAGTACCAGGCGCGGGGGTCGCTGCTCAGCTTGAGGTTTTCGACAAAATTGGCCTTGGGGTTGCCCGGCGGGTTGAGGATGCTCTGGATATGCCCGCTGTTGGACAGTACGAAGCGTTTGTCGCCGCCCAGCAGCAAGGTCGAGCGGTAGACCGCGTCCCACGGCGTGATGTGATCGTTGATCCCGGCCACGCTGAAACTGTCGACCGTGACTTTCTGCAGGTCGATGGGGGTGCCGCACACCTCCAGGCCGCCGGGATGGCTCAGGGGGTTGTGCTTGAAGAAGTCCAGCAGATCGCCGTGCAAGGCCGCCGGCAAACGGGTGTTGTCATTGTTCCAGTACAGGATGTCGAACGCTGGCGGCTCCTTGCCCAGCAGGTAGTTGTTGATCCAGTAGTTCCAGATCAGGTCATTGGGGCGCATCCAGGCGAAGACCTTGGCCATGTCCCGGCCATCCAGCACCCCTTGTTGGTAGGAGCGGCGCTTGGCTGCCTCCAGGGTCTGTTCGTCGGCAAACAGCATGGCGGGGCTGTCGATCTGGCTGTCCAGCAGGCTCACCAGATAAGTGGCACTGGCCACGCGGCGTTGCTGGCGCTTGGCTTGCAGATGGCCTTGCAGGGCGGCGATGGTCAGGCCACCAGCGCAGGCGCCCATCAGGTTCACTTCGCGGGCGCCGGTAATCGCCCGGCAGATATTCAGCGCTTCTTCCAGCGCCGCCACATAGGTGGACAGGCCCCACTCGCGATGACGCACGTCCGGGTTGCGCCAACTGACCATAAACACTTGCAGGCCGTTCTTCAGGGCGTACTGCACGAAGCTATTGGTCGGGCTCAAATCGAAAATGTAGTACTTGTTGATTTGCGGCGGCACCACCAGCAGCGGCTTGGCGTACTGTTTTTCGCTCATGGGCTTGTACTGGATCAGCTCCAGCAGTTCATTGCGAAACACCACCGAACCGGGCGTGGTGGCGACGGTCTTGCCGACTTCGAAGGCTTGCTTGGTGACCTGGCGCGGCAGGCCATTGTTGTGCAGCAGGTCGTCGAACAGGTTGCTCACACCGCGCACCACGCTGTTGCCGCCGGAATTGAGCAACTCCTTGATCGCCAGCGGGTTGAGCAGGGTATTGGACGGTGACACCGCATCGTTGAGCAACGAGAAGGCAAAGTGCGCACGGGCGCGGTCGTCGTCGCTCAGGTTGCTGTCGTCAATCCAGTGCTTGGTCTGTTTCTGCCAGCTCAAATAGGCTTGCAGGCTGCGTCGGTACAGCGGGTTGAGTTTCCAGGTGGGGTCGGCGAAGCGGCTGTCGTGGGGGTTGGGTTCATGCACGGTCTCACCCAGCAGCACCCGCCCCAGTTGCCCGCCCAGCGCCAGGGCATGGCGGGCGCTGTGCAGCGGGTTGCGCAGCCCATGGGCGGCGACGCTGCGCAGGGTCGACAGCAGGTCCCGGCCGCGCAGGCCGGTGATTGCACTTTGTGCATTGATGAACGCGGCGGGGGTCGGTGCCGGGATCTTCACGGGTCTGTCACGCATGAGCCAACACTCCTTCGTCAATTCACAAGCAAGCACACAAGTTCAGAACCATAGTCGGTTCTGGCCAAGTTGCGCGTAGGGGCCGTCCTGGCCCGGTACTGCTCAGGTGTTGCTATAGGGGGCCGGCTGCGGATGGATCACCGCGCGCAAGCGTTCTTCCTGGAGAAACTTCATGATGATCGGCGCGACTGCTTCGGCCCGGGTGATCAGGAACAGGTGGCCATCGTCGATGATGTGCAACTGTGCGTTGGGAATACGCCAGGCCAGCATGCGCATGTTGACCAGCGGGATCAGCGGGTCGTCGTCGCCGGCCAGCACCAGGGTCGGCTGCTTGATCTTGTGCAGCCAATGAATGCTGGTCCAGCCAAGCCCGGCGAACAGTTGCCAGTAGTAACCCAGCTTGCCCGCCGAGCGCACTTTGCTCGCGTGTTCGGCGGCCAGCTTCGAATCCCGGCGGAACGAGCCGCCATAAATCATTGGCGCGATGCGCACCACGTGGGACGGTTGGATGTAGCGCCGGGGGCTGGCCATAAGCCACAACACTTTTGGCTTGCCCGGCACCATGAAGGCACCGGCAGCGGTGGCGGCCAGGATCAACTTCTTGCAGCGCTCCGGGTAGTCGTAGGCAAACTGCTGCGCCAGGGCGCCGCCCCAGGAAACTCCCACGGCATTGACCTGGCCATAGTCCAGGTAATCGAGCATGCGCGCGGTGAGTTTGGCCAGGCCGGGAAAACGATAGGGCCGGCTGGGCGTCGAGGAACCACCGACACCCGGCACGTCAAAGGCAATCACTTCCAGGTCTGGGTCCAGGGCCTGGACGAACGGAAACACCAGCTCAAGGTTGGCGCCAATGCCGTTGAAAATCAGCAGCGGCGTCAAGTGAGACTTGCCCGGTCGTACCGCCGTGCGGATGGTCTGGCCATCCAGGTCGATGGTTCGGAAGATGAACGGTTGCGGCATGCTCTAGCCCTGTGAAGTGTTACAGCTGGAATGCGGTCAATGTAGGAGCTGGCTTGCCTGCGATAGCGGTGGGTCAGTCAGTACATGTGTTGGCTGACCCACCGCTATCGCAGGCAAGCCAGCTCCCACATTTGATTCCATTTCAATCACAAAAAAGTGTGTGCGTTATCTTTCGTGAACGTATGTACCCGGTGCAGCCTCTGCGGATGCGTAAGTCTTGTTACCCAAGCTCGTAGGCGCTTTCTTCAGCTTGCCCGAGCGCTCCCCCATCCAGCCCTGCCAGTGCAGCCACCATGAGTCGGTATGCTTGGTGGCATTTTCCTGCCAGTCCAAGGCCTTCTCGCCCATGCTCTCGCTGGTCTGGTAGCGCGCCTTTGGGTTGCCGGGCGGGTTGAGGATGCTCTGGATATGCCCGCTGCTGGACAGCACGAACTCGACCTTGCCGCCAAACAGTTGTGCCGACTTGTAACAGGACTGCCACGGTGTGATGTGGTCGTTGGTGCCTGCCAGGGAGTAGATATCTGCCGTCACCTGCTTGAGGTCGATCGGTGTGCCGCACACTTCCAGGGCGCCTGCGCGCACCAGCGGGTTGTTCTTGAACAGCTCGATCAGGTCGCCGTGGAATGCCGCCGGCAAGCGCGTGGTGTCGTTGTTCCAGAACAGGATGTCGAACACCGGCGGTTCGTTGCCCAGCAGGTAGTTGTTGACCCAGTAGTTCCAGATCAGGTCATTGGGGCGCATCCAGGCGAAGACCTTGGCCATGTCCCGGCCTTCCAGTACGCCGGCCTGATAGGAGTGGCGCTTGGCCGCTTCCAGGGTCTGCTCGTCGACGAACAGTGCCACCTGGGTGTCGAGGGTGGTGTCCAGCACGCTCACCAGCAAGGTCAGGGCGTTGACCTTCTTCTCGCCCAGCGCCGCATAGTGGCCCAGCAGCGCAGTGCAGGTGATGCCGCCCGAGCAGGCGCCGAGCATGTTGATGTCCTTGCTGCCGGTAATCGCGGTCACCACATCGACCGCCTCTTTCAGCGCCTCGATATAGGTCGACAGGCCCCATTCGCGCTGGGCCTTGGTGGGGTTGCGCCAACTGACAATAAAGGTCTGCTGGTTGTTGCGCAGGCAGAAACGCGCCAGGCTTTTCTCCGGGCTCAGGTCGAATACATAAAACTTGTTGATCTGCGGGGGGACCACCAGCAGCGGGCGTTCGTGGACCTGTTCGGTGATCGGCTTGTACTGGATCAGTTCCAGCACGTCGTTGCGAAACACCACCGCACCCTCGCTGGTGCCCAGGCTCTTGCCCACTTCAAAGGCACCCATATTGACCTGGCTCGGCATGCCGCCGTTGTGGACCAGGTCCTTGGCCAGGTGCGAGAGGCCATCGAGCAGGCTCTTGCCACCGGTTTCGAAGAAGCGTTTGACGGCGGCCGGGTTGGCGGCGCTGTTGGTCGGCGCCATGGCCTCGGTCATCAGGTTGATGACGAAGTGCCCGCGGCTGATGTCCTGTTCCGACAGGTTGCTGTCACCGATCCAGTCGTGCAGCTCCTTGCGCCAGGCCAGATAGGTTTGCAGGTAGCGTTTGTAAAGCGGGTTCTGGCTCCAGGCCGGGTCGTTGAAGCGACGGTCATCGCTTTCAGGGGCAAGCTCGGATTTGCCGAATACCACATTCTTCAATTCGACGCCAAAGTGGGCGACGTGCTTGACGCTGTGCAGTGGTTGCTTGATGGCCTGGGTCAGCACCATCCGCGCAGAAGCCAATAAATCCTTTTTGCGTAACGCGATGATCGGGTTCAGCCCCAGGGTGTTTTCCGAGGCCTGGCGTTTCAAGTCATCGTTATTCTTGTTACTCATCTACGACGCTCCATTGTCCGAAAGACGAGTACCGGGTACCGCCGTGCACCCACTTATTCGATGCACAACTCAAGCCTGGTACTGCTGCTCGGGTGACCGTTGATACCGCATCGTCAAATGCAGGGAACTTGCCAATCTCATTGGTTACCCGAGTTTAATTTTTTTCGCAAGCGGACCAATCGTTGGTCACACGACAGAGCATTCAAGCAGAGGAAATTAGAAAATGCTTACTAATGAGCAGGAAGCCTGAGCTAGAGCATCAGCTTGACAATCGACTGACTCGGATCGCGGGTTTTTCCGGCGGCCTTGAGCTCGGCAAGATAATCGGCCCACAGCGCGTCCTGACGTACGGCGAGTTGGTAGAGGTAGTCCCAGGTGAACAGTCCGCTGTCATGACCGTCGTCGAAGGTCAATTTCAGTGCATATTGCCCGGCGGGTTCGATCTTGATCAGGCCAACATTGAGCTTGCCGTATTGCAGGATCGGATTGCCGTGGCCCTGGACCTCGGCGGAGGGAGAGTGCACCCGTAGCAGTTCAGCGCTCAGGTGATAGACCTCGTCCGGCCCGTAGGTCAGCGAGAGGGTCTTGGAGGCTTTGTGCAGGTTGATGGCGGTGGGCATTTTAGACATTGGGGGAACCGCTCATGGATGATCCTGAAGGAACCGGCTTTAAAATGTGGGAGCGGGCTTGCTCGCGAATGCGGTGGGTCAGTCACAGTTGCATAAACTGACCCACCGCATTCGCGAGCAAGCCCGCTCCCACATTAAAGCAGAACGGTTCCTGTGTGAGGCTTACAGGATATAACGAGACAAGTCTTCGTTCTGCGCCAATTCGCCCAGGTGGCTGTTGACGTAGTCGGCGTCGATCTTGATCGCCACGCCGTTCTGCGCGCCCGCCATGTCGCCGGCGCTGAAGGACACTTCCTCCAGCAGGCGCTCAAGCAAGGTATGCAGGCGACGGGCACCGATGTTCTCGGTCTTTTCGTTGACCTGCCAGGCAATCTCCGCCAGGCGCTTGATACCGTCCGGCAGGAACTCGATGCCCAGGCCTTCGGTTTTCAGCAGCTCGCGGTATTGCTCGGTCAGCGAAGCGTGCGGTTCGCTGAGGATGCGTTCGAAGTCGCCCGGGGTCAGCGCCTTGAGCTCCACGCGAATCGGCAGGCGGCCTTGCAGCTCCGGTACCAGGTCGCTTGGCTTGCTCAGGTGGAACGCACCGGAGGCAATGAACAGAATGTGGTCGGTCTTGACCATGCCCAGCTTGGTGTTCACCGTGCAGCCTTCGATCAGCGGCAGCAGGTCGCGCTGTACGCCTTCGCGGGACACATCGACGCCGCCGGAGTTGCCGCGCTTGGCCACCTTGTCGATCTCGTCGATAAACACGATGCCGTGCTGTTCGACTGCTTCCAGGGCCTTGGCCTTGAGCTCCTCCTCGTTGACCAGGCGCCCGGCTTCTTCGTCACGCACCAGCTTGAGCGCGTCCTTGACCTTGAGCTTGCGGCTTTTCTTCTTGCCCTTGCCCATGTTGGCAAACAGGTTCTGCAACTGGCTGGTCATTTCTTCCATGCCAGGCGGAGCGGAGATGTCGACGCCAGCGTGTTCGGCGACTTCGATCTCGATCTCCTTGTCGTCCAACTGGCCTTCACGCAGGCGCTTGCGGAACAGCTGGCGCGTGTTGGAGTCCTGGGCCGGTGCTGCGTCTTCATTGAAGCCCGCGCGTGCCGGTGGCAGCAGGGCGTCGAGGATGCGCTCTTCGGCAGCGTCTTCGGCGCGATGGCTGACTTTGGTCATTTCCTGTTCGCGCAGCAGCTTCAGGGCGGCGTCGGCCAGGTCACGAATGATCGACTCGACGTCACGGCCTACATAGCCGACTTCGGTGAACTTGGTCGCTTCGACCTTGATGAACGGTGCGTTGGCCAGCTTGGCCAGACGCCGGGCGATTTCGGTCTTGCCGACACCGGTCGGGCCGATCATCAGGATGTTCTTGGGGGTTACTTCAACGCGCAATTCTTCGGGCAGTTGCATCCGGCGCCAGCGGTTACGCAGGGCGATGGCAACGGCGCGCTTGGCATCGTCCTGGCCGATGATATGGCGATTGAGTTCATGGACGATTTCGCGGGGAGTCATGGACATAGTGGTGTGTGGTCCTCAAGCAGGAAAAAGCCGACGGCTTATTCCGCGAGGTCCTGCTCCTCAATGGTCAGGTTGTGGTTGGTGAACACGCAGATATCGCCGGCGATACCCAGGGCGGTCTCGACGATTTCCCGGGCCGACAGGTCGGTTTTCTTCAACAGTGCGCTGGCTGCAGCCTGGGCGTAGCCACCGCCGGAACCCATGGCGATCAGGCCGTTCTCAGGCTCCACTACGTCACCGTTGCCGGTGATGATCAGGGACGCGTCTTTGTTGGCGACGGCGAGCATGGCTTCGAGGCGGCTGAGGGAGCGGTCGGTGCGCCACTCCTTGGCCAGCTCGACAGCGGCGCGAACCAGATGACCCTGATGTTTTTCCAACTGGCCTTCAAAGCGTTCGAACAGGGTAAAGGCGTCAGCGGTGGCCCCTGCAAAACCAGCGAGGACCTGGCCGTGGTACAGGCGGCGCACTTTTTTGGCGTTGCCTTTCATCACGGTATTGCCAAGGGAAACCTGGCCGTCGCCGCCCATGACGACTTTGCCGTGGCGACGAACTGAAACGATGGTGGTCAAGGGGAGAGTCTCCACGCTGCGGGGCGAAAATGCCCTGATGGAACTCATATGGGGGTGGCGAGGGAGATTTCAACCGTAGGACGGGTCTGTGGACGAGTGGTGGAAACACCACAAAACCAAATGTGGGAGCTGGCTTGCCTGCGATGACGGTGCACCAGTCACCGAGAATATTGACTGATACACCGTCATCGCAGGCAAGCCAGCTCCCACATTTGATCCGTGTTGGCTGTGAATCAGCGGCTCTGGCGTTGTTGTAACAACAGGTTGCTAAAGCCAGCGCCCGCCAGTTGTTTCTGCGCCACGGTCAGCTGTTCACGGTTGCTGAACGGCCCGACCAATACGCGGTACCAGGTCGCCTCCTTCACCGTCCCGGACTCCACCGTCACGGTCTGCCCGAGCAGGATGATCTGCGCACGCACCCGATCCGCATCCGCCTGCTTGGGGAACGAGCCCGCCTGCAGGAAGAACTTGGTCACCGGCGCCGCCTTGGTGGTGGCGACCGGTGGTGCCGGCGGCGGGGTAATCCCGGCCAGTGCCGCCTGGGCGCGCGCAGTGTCGATTTTCGCCGCTTCCGCCGGGGTTACCGGGGTGGTCGGCACCTGCGGTGTCGGCAGGGTTTTCTCCGGCACGGCGTCTTGCGGCACGATCACTTCCGACTCCGGCAGCAGCGTGTAGAAGTCGTACTTAGGCTTCACTGGTGCGGTCGGGCTTGGCGGCGTCTTGTTCGCCTCGGCGATCTTGCTGGCCTTCTGCTGCTCCTGTTTGACCCGCTTGACGTCCTCGCCCTGGCCCGGCTCCAGTTTCATCAGGAACACGATAAACGCACCGACCGACAAGCCGATGGCCAGCCACATCCAGCCCGGGATCGGTTGTTTTGCCGGAGCCTGGTAGCGGCTGGCGCCGCGCTTGGGTGCAGGTTTTTTCTTGGCTGCCAACTTACATACGCTCCAGAGTTTCCAGGCCCAACAGTTCCAGGCCTTGCTTGAGGGTCCGTCCAGCCAGTGCGGCGAGGCGCAGGCGGCTTTGCTTTTGCGTTTCGTCGTCGGCGCTCAGGATCGGGCAGTTCTCGTAGAAGCTGGAGAACAACCCGGCGACTTCATACAGGTAGGTGCACAGAATGTGCGGCGTGCCTTTCTCGCCGACGCTGTTGAGCACTTCGCCGAACTGCGCGAGCTTGGCGGCCAGTTCCTGCTCGTGAGGCGCTTGCAGGATGATCTGGCCGTCGACCTCGCTGAAATCCTTGCCCAGTTTGCGGAATACACCGGCCACACGGGTGTAGGCATACAGCAGGTACGGCGCGGTGTTGCCTTCGAAGTTGAGCATCAGTTCGAAGTTGAAGCTGTAGTCGCTGGTGCGGTGCTTGGACAGGTCGGCGTATTTCACCGCGCCAATCCCCACCACTCGGGCGATGTTGCGCAGGTCGGCTTCGGCCAGCTCCGGGTTCTTTTCCTTCACCAGGTTGTAGGCACGCTCCTGGGCTTCGTTCAGCAGGTCGATCAGCTTCACGGTGCCGCCGTCGCGGGTCTTGAACGGACGGCCATCGGCGCCGTTCATGGTGCCGAAGCCCATGTGCTCCATGTGCATCGGGTGGGTGACGAAACCGGCGCGGCGCGCCACTTCGAACACTTGCTGGAAGTGCAGGGCCTGGCGCTGGTCGACGAAATACAGCGCACGGTCGGCCTTGAGCACGCCGCTACGGTAGCGCACGGCCGCGAGGTCGGTGGTGGCATACAGATAGCCGCCGTCGGCCTTGACGATGATCACCGGCAGCGGCTCGCCGTCGGCGGTCTTGAACTCGTCGAGGAACACGCACTGGGCGCCGTTGCTTTCAACCAGCAGGCCCTTGGCCTTGAGGTCGTTGACCACGTTGATCAGGTCGTCGTTGTAGGCACTTTCGCCCATGACGTCGGCCATGGTCAGCTTGACGTTCAGCAGCTCGTAGATTTTCTGGCAGTGGGACAGGGAAATATCGCGGAAACGCGCCCACAGCTCCAGGCATTCCTGGTCGCCGGCCTGCAGCTTGACCACCAGGCCACGGGCGCGGTTGGCGAACTCTTCGGATTCGTCAAAGCGCTTTTTCGCGGCGCGGTAGAAGTTTTCCAGGTCCGACAGTTCGTTGCTGGTGATGGGGTTCTCTTGCAGGTACGCCATCAGCATGCCGAACTGGGTGCCCCAGTCGCCCACGTGGTTCTGGCGGATCACGGTGTCGCCGAGAAACTCCAGGACCCGCGCCACGCCGTCGCCAATGATGGTCGAGCGCAGGTGGCCGACGTGCATTTCCTTGGCCAGGTTGGGCGCCGACAGGTCGATGGCCACACGCTGTACCGGGCCGGCCTTGCGCACACCGACTTTGGCGTCAGCCAGGGCTGCGTCCAGGCGCGAGGCCAGGGCTTGGGTATTCTGGAAAATATTGATAAAGCCTGGGCCGGCGATTTCGGCCTTGCTGACCTGTGGATCAGCCGGCAGCGCGGCAATGATTTTTTCCGCGAGGTCGCGCGGTTTCATGCCCGCAGGCTTGGCCAGCATCATCGCGATGTTGCTGGCGAAGTCGCCGTGGGTCTTGTCTCGGGAGTTTTCCACCTGGATCGCCGGCGTCAGGCCTTCAGGCAACACGCCTTCGTTGACGAGTTGGGTGAGGGCTTGTTGGATCAACTGGCGAATGGTGTCTTTCATGGTGTTCTCTTTCGACCGCAAGCGGCGGCGCGCAATGCGCAGGTGGAAAAACTGGACATTATCCGGTGCGAGGGCGGGCTTGCCAACCTTCAAGGTCCGTTACTGGACCTGCGGGCCTCATCGCGGGCAAGCCCGCTCCCACATTTTGATGTGTGAATACCGTCAAATGTGGGAGCAGGCTTGCCTGCGATAGCGATTTATCGATCAGTACAAATCCACCGGATCAACATCCAACGACCATCGCACCTGCCGCCCACTGGGCATTTGCTCCAGAGCAAGCAACCAGCTACTTAATAGCCGGTGCAGCGGCGCGCGGGCAGTGGCTTGCAACAGTAGCTGCGCGCGATAACGGCCGGCGCGGCGCTCCATCGGTGCTGGCACAGGGCCCAGTAACTCGATGCCGCTCAGACCCAGTTCAGCGAGCAAACGTTCAGCCGCGCTGCACGCTTCATCCAGGAAACCTTCGGCCTGCCCCGGTTTATGGGCCTCTGCGCGCAGCAATGCCAGGTGCGCAAAGGGTGGCAAGCCCGCGGAGCGACGTTCGCTCAACGCCTGCTCGGCGAAGGCGAAATAACCTTGTTCTGTCAGCTGAATCAGCAGCGGGTGGTCCGCCAAGTGGGTCTGGATGATCACTTTGCCGGGCTCTTCGGCACGCCCGGCGCGGCCTGCGACCTGCACGATCAACTGCGCCATGCGCTCGCTGGCGCGGAAGTCTCCGGAGAACAGCCCACCGTCGGCATCCAGGATCGAGACCAGGGTGACGCGTGGAAAGTGATGCCCTTTGGCAAGCATCTGCGTGCCGACCAGGATGCACGGCTGGCCTTTCTGGATGGTGGCGAACAGCTGGTTCATTGCATCTTTGCGCGACGTACTGTCGCGGTCTACACGCAGCACCGGGAAGTCCGGAAACAGAATCCCCAGGCGTTCCTCGGCGCGCTCGGTGCCTGCGCCCACCGGCCGCAGGTCGACTTTGCCGCATTGCGGGCAATGGCGCGGCACACGTTCCACATGGCCGCAGTGGTGGCAGCGCAGTTCGCCGGAGCGTTGGTGTACGGTCATCCGCGCGTCGCAGCGGTTGCATTCGGACATCCAGCCACAGTCGTGGCACAACAGCGTCGGCGCAAAGCCTCGGCGGTTGAGAAACACCAATACCTGCTGGCCGGCCGCCAGGGTCTGGCCGATGGCTTGTTGCATCGGCCCGGAAATACCGCTGTCCAGCGGGCGACTTTTTACATCCAGGCGCAGGAAACGCGGCTGCTTGGCGCCGCCCGCCCGCTCATTGAGGCGCAACAGGCCGTAGCGCCCGGTGTAGGCGTTGTGCAGGCTTTCCAGGGACGGGGTGGCCGAGCCGAGCACAATCGGGATGTTTTCCTGGCGGGCGCGGACCAGGGCCAGGTCGCGGGCGTGGTAGCGCAGGCCTTCCTGCTGTTTATAGGAACCGTCGTGTTCTTCATCGATGATGATCAGGCCGGGGTTTTTCATCGGTGTGAACAGCGCCGAGCGGGTGCCGATAATAATGTCGGCCTCGCCGTCCCGGGCGGCGAGCCAGGATTCCAGGCGCTCGCGGTCGTTGACGGCCGAGTGCACCAGGGCGATCCGCGCATTGAAGCGTTGCTCGAAGCGCGCCAGGGTCTGCGGCCCGAGGTTGATCTCGGGGATCAGCACCAGCGCCTGTTTGCCGGCTTCCAGGGTTTCGCGGATCAACTGCAAATAGACTTCGGTCTTGCCGCTGCCGGTGACGCCGGCCAGCAGGAACGCATGGAAACTGTCGGCGCCGGCGCTGATCGCCTCAAAGGCAGCGCGCTGTTCCGGGTTCAGCGGCAACTCCGGTTGGGCCAGCCAGTGTTCGTGACGTTCGCCGGGGGCGTGGCGGCGGATCTCCACCTGCACCAGGTCCTTGGCCAGCAGCAGGTCCAGGCTGTCCTTGCTCAACATCAGTTTGCTCAGCAACTGGTGAGCGACGCCATGGGGATGCTGGGCCAAGGTGGCCAGTGCCTCACGCTGGCGCGGGGCGCGGGCGATGCGCGGGTCATCCAGGCGCGCGCCGGGAGTTATCGACCAGAAGCGCTCCTGACGGGTCTCGGCCAACTCGCCCTGGCGCAACAGCACCGGCAGCGCCCAGCTCAAGGTGTCGCCCAGGCTGTGCTGATAATACTGGGAGGTCCACAGGCACAGCTTGAACAGCGACGCCGGCAGCGGTGGCGTGGCATCGAGGATGGCCAGGGCTGGCTTGAGCTTTTCTGCCGGCACTTCGCTGTGGTCCGCGACTTCGATCAGGATTCCGATCATCTCCCGTCGGCCGAACGGCACGCGCACGCGCATCCCCGGCTGCAACTGCGCCCGCACCACGCCCGCCGGCGCCCGGTAGTCGAACAGGCGGCGCAGGGGCGAGGGCAGGGCGAGGCGCAAAATGGCGTCGGGCACGCGGGAGGTTCTCATATGGCGGGCGGTGAAGAAGGGGGCGAGCCTAGCAGACCGGCGGTGCAAGTGTCCTGTGTGGGAGCAGTCCGGCGGGTACAAGAGGGTGTGGCAGGCCGGGCTTTTCTGATGAAAGGGTGCATGGCGGCGCTTGCGCGTTTAAAAAGCTCTGGTAGAATCCGCGGCCTAATTACGTGCGGTATTCGACAATAGTGTCGAGTGGCGGCACGCTAGCCCGAGGAAGACACCATGAAAGCCGATATCCATCCAGCGTACGAAACCATCCAAGTTACTTGCAGCTGCGGCAACAAGTTCGAAACCCGTTCGAACCTGTGCAAGCCACTGGGTACTGACGTATGCAACGAGTGCCACCCGTTCTACACCGGTAAGCAGAAGACTCTGGATACTGGCGGCCGTGTACAGCGCTTCGCCGACCGTTTCGGTGCTTTTGGCAAGAAAGCTCCAGCTGCTGCAGAGTAAGGTTCGAAAGCCTGATGGGCTTTTACCTGCTAATGAAAAAGGCGTCCCTTGCGGGCGCCTTTTTTGTGCCTGCGATTTGGCTGTCGGCCGCCCAGGCCGAGGTATTTTGCCCCGCGCCGACTACGCTCGGCACCTTTGAGGTACAGCGCGTGGTCGATGGCGACACTGTGCGTCTCAAGGATGGTCGCAGTGTGCGGATGATCGGCGTCAATGCCCCTGAAACCGGCAAGAAAGGCCGCCCTGACGAGCCATTCGCCGTGGCTGCACGCCAACGCCTGCAAGCCTTGGTAGATGCCAGTGGCGGTCGGGTCGGGGTGGTAGCGGGCCGCGAGGGCAAGGATCGTTATGGGCGAACGCTGGCCCATCTTTATGGGGCCAACGGCGCGAACCTGGAGGCCCAACTGCTGGCCGAGGGGCTCGGGTTCCTGGTGGCGGTGGCGCCCAATGTCGATCTGGTTGCCTGCCAGCAAGCGGCCGAGCGCAGCGCGCGCGCGGCCAGGTTGGGCCTCTGGCGTCAGTCGCCCGTGCAAAAAACCTCGCAAATCAAGCAGTCGGGCTTTGCCGTGGTCAGCGGCCGCGTAAGCAAGGTCGAACGCAATCGTGGCGGGATCTGGATCGAATTGCAGGACTCCCTGGTATTACGGGTTGCACCCAATCTTGTCGGACAATTCGATAACGCTCTGCTCAAGCGCCTTCAGGGCCAGGATATCGAGGCCCGGGGCTGGGTGCTGGACCGCTCCCGACGTGGCGGCCTGAAAAGTGGCCAGGCGCGCTGGCTTTTGCCAATAACGGATTCCGGCATGCTGCAATTGGCGCAATAAGAAAAAATTGTAGACATTTTTTATATCGATTGTGAACAGTTGTAGGCCTTGTATCCCGTGGCTCTTGGCCGAAAGTCGTAGGGTAGGGCCCTTGACACCTGTGACCGCTCAGTCTTGTAGGGACTTTGCGAGGCGAGTATCCTCGGCGATCCGTCGTCCAACAGTAAAAAGCGGAATGCCGATATGTCTGATTTGAAAACTGCCGCTCTCGAATATCATGCCCATCCTCGTCCAGGAAAGCTGAGTGTCGAGCTCACCAAAGCCACTGCTACCGCACGCGACCTGTCGCTGGCGTACAGCCCCGGTGTAGCCGAGCCCGTGCGTGAAATCGCCCGCGATCCCGAGCTGGCCTACAAATACACCGGCAAGGGCAATCTGGTTGCAGTGATTTCTGATGGCACCGCGATTCTCGGCCTGGGTAACCTCGGCCCATTGGCCTCCAAGCCAGTGATGGAAGGCAAGGGCGTACTGTTCAAGCGCTTTGCCGGCATCGATGTATTCGACATCGAAGTTGATTCCGAAAGCCCACAGGCCTTCATCGACACCGTCAAGCGCATCTCCATCACCTTCGGTGGCATCAACCTGGAAGACATCAAGGCACCTGAGTGCTTCGAAATCGAAAAGGCCCTGATCGAACAGTGCGACATCCCGGTTTTCCACGATGACCAGCACGGCACCGCGATCGTTACCGCGGCCGGCATGATCAACGCCCTGGAAATCGCTGGCAAAACCCTGTCTGACGCGAAGATCGTCTGCCTGGGCGCGGGTGCTGCCGCCATCTCCTGCATGAAGCTGATCGTGAGCATGGGCGCCCGCCTTGAAAACATCTACATGGTCGACAGCAAGGGCGTGATCCAGTCCGAGCGTACCGACCTGAACCAGTACAAGGCGATGTTTGCCCATCCGTCCTCCAAGCGCACCCTGGCTGACGCCCTCGACGGTGCTGACGTGTTCGTCGGCCTGTCCGGCCCGAACCTGCTGAGCGCCGAAGGCCTGAAGTCCATGGCGGCCAACCCGATCGTGTTCGCTTGCTCGAACCCTGATCCGGAAATCGCCCCGGAACTGGCACACGCCACCCGTAACGACGTGATCATGGCCACTGGCCGTTCGGACTACCCGAACCAGGTCAACAACGTACTGGGCTTCCCGTTCATCTTCCGTGGTGCCCTGGACGTTCGCGCCAAGCGCATCAACGAAGAGATGAAAGTGGCTGCCGCCAATGCCCTGCGTGAACTGGCCAAGCTGCCAGTACCTCAGGACGTGTGCGACGCCTACGGTGGCGCCAAGCTGGAATTCGGCCGTGAGTACATCATTCCCAAACCAATGGATAAGCGCCTGATCACCTTGATCTCCGATGCCGTGGCCAAGGCCGCCATCGAGACCGGCGTGGCTACCCTGCCGTATCCGAAGAACTACCCGCTCAAAAGCGTGGATGATGTGTTCAACGTCTAAACCGTTGTAGCGCACCAACAAAAAGCCCCGGCTCTTGCGAGTCGGGGCTTTTTTGTGGCTGTGCACAACAGGGGCGTGCATATAACCCCTTGTGGGAGCGGGCTGTGTTTATCAGAACAGATCGATCGGCGCCGACTCATCCGCCGGCAACGGGCTGCCCGGTGCCACGCCATTGCCCAGTTCATTCATCGATGGCGGCGTGTCTTCGCTCTTGAACAGTTCGAAGTACGCATTCGGCGTGCCTGGTGCGGCGGCGCGGCCGCTGATCGGGTCGATACGCAGGCTGAGGATGCCTTCCGGCTCCGCCTGGGTGTGGGCCGGCTTGTCCTTGAGAGCACCGGCCATGTAGCTCATCCAGATCGGCAGCGCGACAGTGCCACCGTATTCGCGGCGACCGAGGCTTTCCGGCTGGTCGTAGCCCGTCCACACGGTGGTGATGTAGTCAGCGTTGTAACCGGAGAACCACGCATCCTTGGATTCGTTGGTGGTACCGGTCTTGCCCGCCAGGTCCGTGCGGCCCAGGGCCAGGGCTCGGCGGCCGGTGCCGCGCTTGATCACGTCCTGCAGCATGCTGGTGAGGATATAGGTGGTACGGCCGTCAACCACGCGCTCGGCCACTGCCGGTGTTTGTGGGGCAGGCACTGCGTCGGTTGGTGCGGCGCCAGGCGTCGGCTCGATGGTGATACCGCCGTTGGCCGGTGCGGCCAGGCCATCACTTGCGGCAACGCCCTTGGGCACGCTCGGCGGGTTGGCGACAAACAGCGTGTCGCCGTTGCGGCTCTCGATCTTGTCGATCAGGTACGGCGTGACCTTGTAGCCGCCGTTGGCAAGCACACTCCAGCCGGTGGCGATCTCCATTGGCGTGAGGGTCGCGGTGCCCAGGGCCAGCGACAGGTTGGGCGGCAGGTCCTGCTTGTTGAAGCCGAAGCGGGTCATGTAATCAATGGTCTTGCCCACGCCCATCGCTTGCAGCAAGCGGATCGACACCAGGTTACGCGATTTGTACAGCGCTTCGCGTACGCGGATCGGGCCGAGGAAGGTGTTGGTGTCGTTCTTCGGACGCCAGACCTTGTCCAGGTACTCGTCGACAAACACGATAGGTGCGTCGTTGACCAGGCTGGCGGCGGTGTAGCCATTATCCAGCGCAGCACTGTAGACAAAAGGTTTGAAGCTGGAGCCCGGCTGGCGTTTGGCCTGCATGGCGCGGTTGTAGTTGCTTTGCTCGAAGGCAAAACCGCCGACCAGGGCACGGATTGCGCCGTTCTGTGGGTCCAGGGATACCAGCGCGCCCTGGGCGACCGGGACCTGGCTGAACTTCAGGCTGTCATCCTTCTGGCGCTGCACGCGGATCAGGTCGCCGACCTGGGCCACATCCGACGGCTGCTTGGGCATTGGTCCCATGCTGTTGGTGTTCAGGAAGGGACGGGCCCACTTCATGCTGTCCCACGCTACATGTTCTTCGCCGCTGCGGGTCAGCACCTGCACGCCATCTTTCTTCACTTGGGTGACGATGGCTGGATCAAGGCCGCTGATCGAGCGCTGCTTGCCCAGTTCGACTGTCCAGGCGCTCAGGGTCTTGCCAGGCAGGCGCGATTCCGGCCCGCGGTAGCCATGGCGCTGGTCGTAGGTGATCAGCCCTTCATGCACGGCGTTGTTGGCGATTTCCTGCAAATTGCTCGGAATAGTCGTGGTGACGCGGAAACCTTCGGTGTAGGCGTCGCTGCCATAGCGGCCGACCATTTCGGCGCGGGCCATCTCGGCGATATACGGTGCGCTGACTTCTGGCGTCGGTACGTGGTAGCTGGCGTTCAGCGGCTCGGCTACCGCGGTTTCATAGGCGTTCTGGTCGATCTTGCCCAGCTTGTACATGCGGCCCAGGATCCAGTCGCGACGCTCCTTGCTGCGGGCTGGATTGGCCAGCGGGTTGAAGCGCGAAGGCGCCTTGGGCAGGCCGGCAATCATTGCCATTTGTGCCAGGCTGGCATCACGAATCGACTTGCCGTAGTACACCTGGGATGCCGCCTCGATCCCGTAGGCACGGTTGCCCAGGTAGATCTTGTTGACGTACAGCTCCAGGATTTCATCCTTGGTCAACTGACGTTCAATCTGCAGCGCCAGGAGGATTTCCGTGGCCTTGCGCGAGAAGCTGCGCTCGCTGGTGAGGAAGAAGTTCTTCGCCACCTGCATGGTGATGGTGCTGCCGCCCGACTGAATGTGTCCGCTTTTTACCAGCTGCGTAGCTGCACGCACCAGGCTGCTGGGGTCCACGCCATAGTGGTTGGCAAAATTATCGTCTTCGGCCGATAGCAGGGCGTTGATGAAATTGGGCGGAATATCGGCGAAACGGATCGGGGTGCGGCGCATTTCGCCGAACTCCGCGATCAGTTTTTCATCGCTGCTGTAGACCCGCAAAGGAATCTGCAACTGGATACTTCTAAGGGTCTCTACCGAGGGCAATCCCGGGCTAAGGTAGAGATAGGCGCCGCTGAACACGAGCAGCAGCCCGCAAACGATCGCAACGAAGGAGTACCCGAAAAACTTCAGCAGACGAATCAAGGCTTTTGGATTTCCAGAGAAAAGAATGAGTTAGGTGTCGGGATAGGCATGACTTAAAGATGTATCGACCCGACCTGCAGATAAAAAGCGGGAAAAAACGCTGGGCATTAAAGCATTTTTCGCCTCGGGGCGTCATGGGCGCCACTCAACCGAGCCGACCGAATGCATCAAACCCGGAACCGACCAGCCCTGAGACAGGCAAAGCTTTAGGGAGTTTTATGAAAAAGGGATTTTTCAGGCGAAAAGCCGATACCGTACTGGGTGTGGACATCCAGGATAGCGGCGTCAAGGTACTGGAGCTGGCCCGCGCTGGCGATGGCTATGCAGTGCACGCGTATGCGAGCCAGCCTTTGCCGGGCCATGCGGTGGTCGACAGTAATATCGTTGATCTGGAGGTTGTCGCGCAGACCATTTCCAAGGCATTGTTCCGCGCGCAGATCCATCTCACGCATGCGGCAGTTGCCGTGGCGGGACCTGCGGTGATCAGCCGGGTGGTTGCGCTGGAGGCGGGGCTTGAGCCCGATGAGATGGAGCAGCGGCTGCTCTGCGAAGCCGACCAGTACATTCCTTATCCGCTGGATGAGGTAGCCATTGATTTTCAGGTCCAGGGCCCGTCGGGTCGTGAACCCGGTTATGTTGATGTACTGCTTGTGGCGTGCCTCAAGGAGCAGGTGGAAGCGCGCGAAGCGGTATTGGCCCTGGCCGGCCTGGTTGCGCGAGTGGTGGATGTAGAGGTGTTTGCCCAGGCGCGGATGACCGAGCAAGTGGTCGCGCGGATAGTGCCGGGGAGTGGGATCAATAGTGCACAATGGGCTGCCGATGCCCAGGGATTGCGGGTCGCCTGCGGTTTGGCCCTCAGGAGTTTCGATTGATGACAAGAATCAACCTTTTACCCTGGCGTGAAGAGCGCGCTGAGCGCCGTCGCAAGTTTTTCCTGATTTTTCTGTTGCTGATCACCACTATTGCATTGGCCGCCGTATGGCTGGCCGACCGGGTCATCGATCGCGCGATTGATCGACAAGTGGCCCGCAACAACCACTTGAGCAAGCAAGTCACGGTATTGGACTCGCGCATCAAGACCATCGATGAACTGCGCGAACAACGCCAGCAACTGATGGAGCGGATGAAGGTGGTCGAAGATCTCCAGGGCCATCGCGCCTCGGGCCAGCAATTGTTCGAGCAGTTGGCCCGCGCGATGCCGGATGGCGTTCAATTGAGCGAGGTCAGTGTCAGCGGTACATCGGTAGAGGTCACCGGCACGGCGGTGTCCAGTGATGATGTCGCCCGGCTGATGCGCAGCCTGGAAGCTTCCAACACGTTACGTGCGCCCAATCTGCGCCATGTACGGGCCGAGGAGGGGGGCGCGGGCAGTGCCTTCCAGTTGATGGTGGACCATGGGGAGCACCAGGAGACGCAGCGGTGAACCTTTCGCCCGGCCTGCCCAGGCTGGCGATCCCGGAACTCTCCACGCTGTACCGCAACATCGCCCACTGGCCATTGGCTGGCAGACTTATGGTGGGCGCCGTGCTCGCCTTGCTGGCGCTGGTTGCGGGGGATGCTGTGTACCTGGGCGGCGCGCGCGAGGACTTGCAGCGTCAGGAGGCGGGAGAAACAGCGCTGCGCCAGCAGTTTGCGGCAAAAGCCCGGCAAGCCGCCCAGCACGAAGGGCTGGTGCGCGAGCTTGAAACCCAGCGTGCCGCTTTCAGCGAACAGTTGCGCCAGATGCCGACGCTGACGCAAATGCCCGACCTGTTGGAGGATCTCGCCCGGCTGGGGCAAGCCAGCGGGGTACTGGTCGAGCAGCTCAGTGTGCTGGACGAGCGGGTGCAACCGGTGTTCGTCGAGCGACCGATGCAACTCAAGCTGCTGGGCACCTATCACGACCTCCTGACCTTCGTCAGTGGCGTGGCCGGGTTGTCGCATATCGTTACCTTGCATGACTTTGTCATTCGTCCCGTGGATCCCCAGGATGGCGCATTGCTGAGCCTGACGATGCTCGCCAAGACCTATCGATACAGCAACCTGGGAGCATTGCCATGAACCGCCTCAAGGTTGCGGGTCTGGGCCTGGCACTTCTTGCTGGATGCGACAGTGACCCGCAGTTGCAGGCGCTGAATGATGAGTTGCAACTGATTCGCCAGCAGGCAGTGCCGCTTGCTGACGAAACGCCTGTAGCAATGCCGGGGCTACGGTTTGTCGCCAGCGCGCCACCCCTGCGTGACCCTTTCCAGCCCCCTGACCAGCCGGCCAGTCGCCCCACCGGCAAGCCCGGATCTGCGCCGGATCTCGACCGCCCCCGGCAGTTTCTCGAAGGATTTGCCGTGGATCAGTTCCGGATGGTCGGCACGCTGTCGCTTGGGGCGCAGACATTTGCCCTGCTGCGCGGCACGGCAGGTGTTCATCGCCTGGCGGTGGGGGATTACCTGGGGGGTGATCATGGGCGCGTCGTAGCGATCCATGAGGGGCAGTTGGAGTTGGTCGAGCTTTTTCCCGATGGTGAGGGTGCCTGGCTTGAGCGCCCGCGCACCTTGGTGCTGAACGTGAACTCATAACGGAAGCAAGAAAATGAAAAGGATTATTTCGTCCTTCGGTGTGGCGCTATGGATAGCGTTCACAGCACCGATGACTGAGGCCGTGCCCAAGCGGATCGACCTGATTCAGTTGCCACCTCCCGGCGCTTCGCCCGTGAATGCCGGGCGTGGCACGTATAGCGGCGACAAGCTCTCCCTCAACTTCCAGGACATCGAGGTGCGCGCCGTCCTGCAGCAGATTGCCGACGTCGCCGGCCTCAATCTGGTGGCCGGCGATGATGTGCAGGGCTCGATTACCTTGCGCCTCAAGGACGTGCCGTGGGACCAGACCCTGGACCTGGTGCTGCAAGCCAAAGGTCTGGACAAGCGGGTGACGGCCAATGTGCTGTTGGTGGCGCCGGCCGAAGAGTTGGCTGCGCGCGAGCTGCTGGCCCTGGAAACGCGCAAATTGATGACCGAGCTGACGCCACTGCGGCGGGAGCTGCTGCAAGTCAATTACGCCAAGGCGTCTGAGCTGGCCAAGCTGTTCCAGTCAATGGCCGGGCCTGAAGGGGCGGCCGATGAGCGTGGCTCCGTGGCGGTGGATGACCGAACTAACCACATCATCGCCTACCAGACGGGGGAGCGCCTGGCCGAGTTACGGCGCATCGTCGCGCAGCTGGATGTTCCGGTGCGCCAGGTGATGATCGAGGCGCGGATAGTCGAGGCCAATGTCGACTATGACAAAAGCGTCGGCGTGCGTTGGGGCGGGTTGCTGCGCAACAAGGGTAATTGGAGTGGTGGCGGGGTCGATAAAACCCCGCCAGGTGAGGGCGAGTCTCCCGATAGCTCGCCGTTCGTTGACCTTGGAGTGGTCAACGCGAGCTCCGGTCTGGGCATTGCGTTTATCACCGATAACGTGCTGCTGGACCTGGAACTCACCGCCATGGAAAAAGGTGGCAATGGCGAGGTGATTTCCCAGCCCAAGGTGGTCACTTCCGACAAGGAGACTGCGCGGATTCTCAAGGGCACCGAGATCCCTTACCAGGAGTCCACGTCCGAGGGGGCGACCTCGGTTTCGTTCAAGGAGGCTTCGCTGTCCCTGGAAGTGACGCCGCAAATCACCCCGGATGGCCAGGTCATCATGGAGGTCCGGGTGACCAAGGATGAGCCGGACTACCTGAACAAACTCAATGATGTGCCGCCGATCAAGAAGAACGAGGTCAACGCCAAGGTCCAGGTCAAGGACGGCGAGACCATCGTCCTGGGTGGGGTTTTCTCTAAAAACCAGAGCAAGGTGGTAGATAAAGTGCCATTTTTGGGCGATGTGCCGTATCTTGGCCGCCTTTTCCGGCGTGATGTCGTTGCCCAAAGAAAATCCGAGCTGCTGGTATTCCTGACTCCGCGTATTATGAATAACCAGGCGATTGCTGTGAGTCGTTGATTCTGTGCGAAATTTGATTCTTGTAGGGCCGATGGGGGCTGGAAAAAGCACCATCGGCCGTTTGCTGGCCAAAGAGCTGCGCCTGCCATTCAAAGACTCCGATAAGGAAATTGAATTGCGCACGGGCGCCAATATCCCGTGGATCTTCGATAAGGAAGGCGAACTGGGCTTTCGTGACCGCGAGCAGGCAATGATTGCCGAGCTGTGCGGCTGCGATGGCGTGGTCTTGGCCACCGGCGGCGGTGCGGTGATGCGCGAGGAAAACCGGCGGGCGCTGCGTGCCGGCGGTCGGGTGGTCTATTTGCATGCGTCGGTCGAGCAGCAAGTCGGGCGCACCGCTCGCGATCGCAACCGACCGTTGCTGCGCACCGCCAACCCTGAGAAAACCCTGCGGGACTTGCTGACGCTGCGCGACCCGCTTTATCGGGAAATCGCCGATCTGGTGGTGCAAACCGATGAACGGCCGCCACGAATGGTGGTTCTCGACATTCTGGATCGTTTGCAGCAACTGCCGCCCCGTTAAAGCCAGGGCCGAAATGCGCTATTCTCGGCAGCGCGTTACAGCCGTCCGAGTTGTGGCGTAGAGCCATCAGGCAGCGCTCGACCTCGACGGTGCCGACAACGTTAATACAGGGCAGGACGCCTGCTTCCATCTTCAGCGCGGGGACACATGCAGACACTTAAGGTCGATCTTGGCGAGCGTAGCTACCCGATCCATATTGGCGAAGGTTTGTTGGACCAGCCCGAGTTGCTCGCACCGCATATTGCCGGGCGACAAGTGGCGATCATCTCCAATGAGACGGTGGCGCCGCTCTACCTTGAGCGTCTGAGTCGCAGCCTTGCGGCGTATTCGGTGATCTCGGTGATTCTTCCCGACGGCGAAGCGTTCAAGAACTGGGAAACCCTGCAACTGATCTTTGACGGGCTGCTGACCGCGCGCCACGACCGGCGTACTACAGTGGTGGCCCTTGGCGGCGGTGTGATCGGCGACATGGCCGGTTTTGCGGCCGCTTGCTACCAGCGTGGCGTGGATTTTATCCAGGTGCCGACTACCTTGCTGTCCCAGGTCGATTCGTCGGTGGGCGGCAAGACCGGGATCAACCATCCGCTGGGCAAGAACATGGTCGGTGCGTTCTACCAGCCCAATGCCGTGCTGATCGACACCGCGACGCTCAATACCCTGCCGCCTCGCGAGCTGTCGGCGGGCCTGGCGGAAGTCATCAAGTACGGGCTGATCTGTGACGAGCCGTTCCTGACCTGGCTTGAAGAACACGTCGATGCCTTGCGCAACCTGGACCAGGTGGCGCTGACTGAAGCCATCTCCCGCTCCTGCGCGGCCAAGGCGCTGGTGGTCAATGCCGACGAGCGTGAGTCTGGCGTGCGCGCCACCTTGAACCTGGGGCACACCTTCGGCCATGCGATTGAAACCCACATGGGCTATGGTGTCTGGTTGCATGGCGAGGCCGTAGCGGCTGGCACGGTGATGGCGTTGGAGATGTCGCAACGTCTGGGCTGGATCACGGTCCAAGAGCGTGACCGTGGTATTCGCCTGTTCCAGCGCGCCGGATTGCCGGTCATTCCTCCCGAGGAAATGACCGAGGCTGATTTCCTTGAACATATGGCAATAGACAAGAAAGTGATCGATGGTCGTTTGCGTCTGGTGCTGTTGCGCCGAATGGGCGAAGCGGTAGTGACCGACGATTATCCGAAAGAGATTCTACAGGCCACGCTGGGAGCGGATTACCGCGCCCTGGCCCAGCTGAAAGGTTAACCAGATCCCGATGACTAGTTTGCATGCCGACGAGGCTTTCCTCGGCCATTACCAGTTGAGCCACGACCCTTTTGCACCACGGGTCCCCGGTTTCAAGTTTTTCCCTGCACAACGCAAGCCTGTGTTGGGGCAGTTGCACCACCTGGCGCGCTACAGCCAGTTGCTATTGGTGGTCACAGGCCCCTTGGGCAGCGGCAAGACGCTGCTGCGCCAGGCCCTGGTAGCCAGCACCAACAAGCAATCGGTGCAGAGCGTGGTGGTTTCCGCCCGTGGTGCCGGCGATGCGGCAGGCGTGTTGCGCCAGGTTGCCCAGGCGCTGGATGTGGCCAATGCCGAGCCGACCGCGATTCTCAAGCAAGTGGTGCAACTGGGTTTGACCGGCCAGGAAGTCTACCTGCTGGTGGACGATGCCGAGCAGCTCGACGAATCCGCGCTGGAGGCCTTGCTGGCCCTGGCGGCCGGTACGCCGGAAGGTCGTCCCCATGTGTTCCTGTTCGGTGAGGCGTCGCTGATTGCCGACCTGGAGCAGCTCAGTGGCGAGCAAGAGCTGTTCCACGTCATCGAATTGCAGCCCTACGAAGAAGAGGAAACCCGCGAGTACCTGGCCCAGCGCCTTGAAGGTGCGGGCCAGGGCATCGAACTTTTCTCCGCCCAGCAGATCTCTGATATTCACGAAAGCTCCGACGGCTGGCCTGGCACCATCAACCAGGTGGCCCGGGATGCGATGATCGAAGCCATGATTGCCAGCCGCTCAGCGGTTAAGCGTCCAAAGATGGGGTTCACCATGCCGAAGAAACACGTACTGGCGATTTCTGCTGTTGTCGTGGTTGCCGTTGCCGCCGCCTGGTTGATTCCAGGCCGCAGCAAGGCACCGACCGCTCCAGGCGCGCCTACCGAGCAGGCACAGTTGCCACTGGGCAAGCCCACCACCAACGGCGCACCTGCCGTTGAGTTCGCCGGTTCTGGCCAGCCTACCAACCTGCCGATGGTCGGCCAGCCGGTCATGCGTGGCCCGTTGGCAGAAGAAGCAGGTGGTATCACCGAAGGCGATGATGGCGTACCGGTAGAAGGCTCCAGCGCCACGCCTCCGACCGTCACCACCGTGGCTCCACCACCTGGCGCAACCGCAAGCCCTGCACCTGTCCCGGCGGCCAAGCCAACGCCTGCGCCGACTCAGGTCGCTACCGCCAAGCCAGTCCCGGCACCAGTGGTCAAGCCAGCGCCAGCCCCTGTGGCCAAGCCAGCTCCCGCCGTCAAACCTGCGGAAAAATCGGTCACCGTGGCCAAGGCCGCTGCCGGCAGCGGCTGGTACGGCAGCCAGCCAGCCAAGAACTACGTGGTGCAGATCCTCGGCACCAGCTCTGAAGCCAACGCCCAGGCGTTCGTGAAAGAGCAGGGCGGCGAGTACCGTTATTTCAAGAAAGTGCTCAACGGCAAGCCTCTCTACGTGATCACCTACGGCAGTTTCCCGAGCCGCGCGGCAGCCGACTCCGCTATCAAGGCCTTGCCAGCGAAGGTCCAGGCTGGTAAACCTTGGCCTCGCACTGTTGCCAGCGTTCAACAAGAACTCGCAACAACTCGCTGAAGATCCGGCGACCTTACCCAGGTCGCCCTCCCAGCACCTCAAAAAACAACAAAGCGTGCAGCCCTGAAGGCCGCGCGCTTTGTGGTGTCTGCGTTACAGTAGCTTTTGAGTAGTAGCAGTCAGAATTAAAAAAGTTTTGACTAGCACAGCATATCGCTTTAAACCTTTCATAAATGCGACATAGATTTGCGACAGTTCGTCGCCAAATTTGTGGGCGTCTGTGTCGGTGTGTACAATGACCTCCCTTTTGCCCCCGCTAAGCCGGCGTACGTTCGGCGTGGAAGGTAACCGGTTGAATTGAAAAGAAATTTGCCTCGAAATAAGAGGCAGCCTGGTGAGAAAGTGTCTATGAAAGCAGGTCTGTACCAACCCGATGAATTCAAGGATAACTGTGGTTTCGGCCTGATTGCCCATATGCAGGGCGAACCCAGTCATACCCTTTTGCAAACGGCCATCGAGGCCCTGACCTGCATGACCCACCGCGGTGGGATCAACGCTGACGGCAAGACCGGTGACGGTTGCGGCTTGCTGATTCAAAAGCCTGACCAGTTCCTGCGCGCAATCGCCAAGGAAACCTTCGGCGCCGATTTGCCCAAGCAATACGCGGTGGGCATGGTGTTCTTCAATCAGGACCCGGTAAAAGCCGAGGCCGCTCGCGAGAACATGAACCGCGAGATCCTGGCCGCTGGCCTGCAGTTGGTCGGCTGGCGCAAAGTGCCGATCGACACCAGCGTACTCGGCCGCCTGGCCCATGAGCGCCTGCCGCAGATCGAACAAGTGTTCATCGCAGGCGATGGCCTGAGCGACCAGGACATGGCGATCAAGCTGTTCACCTCCCGTCGCCGCTCGTCCGTGGCCAACGCCCTGGATAGCGACCACTACATCTGCAGCTTTTCCCACAAGACCATCATTTATAAAGGCCTGATGATGCCGGCGGACTTGACCGCCTTCTATCCAGACCTGAGCGATGAGCGCCTGCAAACCGCGATCTGCGTGTTCCACCAGCGCTTTTCCACCAACACTCTGCCGAAATGGCCGCTGGCCCAGCCATTCCGCTTCCTCGCCCACAACGGCGAGATCAACACCATCACCGGCAACCGCAACTGGGCCGTGGCCCGTCGCACCAAGTTCGCCAACGATTTGATGGACCTCGAAGAACTCGGCCCGCTGGTCAACCGCGTGGGTTCCGACTCTTCAAGCATGGACAACATGCTGGAACTGATGGTCACCGGTGGCATCGACCTGTTCCGTGGCGTGCGCATGATCATTCCGCCAGCGTGGCAGAACGTCGAGACCATGGACCCGGACCTGCGGGCGTTCTATGAGTACAACTCGATGCACATGGAGCCGTGGGACGGCCCGGCCGGCGTGGTCATGACCGATGGTCGCTACGCGGTGTGCCTGCTCGACCGCAACGGCCTGCGCCCAGCGCGTTGGGTGACCACCACCAACGGCTTCATCACCCTGGCCTCGGAAGTCGGCGTGTGGAACTACCAGCCTGAAGACGTGATCGCCAAAGGCCGCGTGGGCCCTGGGCAGATCCTTGCCGTGGACACCGAAACCGGGCAGATCCTCGACACCGATGCCATCGACAACCGCTTGAAGTCGCGTCACCCCTACAAGCAATGGCTGCGCAAGAACGCCCTGCGCATCCAGGCGACCATGGAAGACAACGACCATGGCTCGGCTTTCTATGACGTCGACCAGCTCAAGCAGTACATGAAGATGTACCAGGTCACGTTTGAAGAGCGTGATCAGGTACTGCGCCCCCTCGGCGAGCAAGGCTACGAAGCCGTCGGCTCCATGGGTGACGACACGCCAATGGCCGTGTTGTCCCAGCGCGTGCGCACGCCATACGACTACTTCCGCCAGCAGTTCGCCCAGGTGACCAACCCGCCGATCGACCCGCTGCGTGAAGCCATCGTGATGTCGTTGGAAGTGTGCCTCGGTGCCGAGCGCAATATCTTCCAGGAATCGCCAGAGCACGCGTCGCGCGTGATCCTCAGCTCGCCGGTCATTTCCCCGGCCAAGTGGCGCTCGTTGATGACCCTGGACCGCCCAGGCTTCGACCGGCAGATCATTGACCTGAACTACGACGAGAGCCTCGGCCTGGAAGCCGCTGTGCGCAACGTCGCCGATCAGGCAGAAGAAGCGGTGCGCGCCGGTCGCACCCAGATCGTGCTGACCGATCGCCATATCGCTCCAGGCAAGCTGCCGATCCACGCGTCCCTGGCCACCGGCGCGGTACACCACCGCCTGACCGAAAAAGGCCTGCGCTGCGACTCCAACATCCTCGTCGAAACCGCCACCGCCCGCGACCCGCATCACTTTGCGGTATTGATCGGCTTTGGCGCCTCGGCGGTGTATCCGTTCCTGGCCTACGAAGTGCTGGGCGACCTGATTCGTACCGGCGAAGTGCTGGGCGATCTGTACGAAGTATTCAAGAATTACCGCAAAGGCATCACCAAGGGCTTGCTGAAGATCCTGTCGAAGATGGGCATCTCCACCGTCACGTCCTACCGTGGCGCGCAGTTGTTCGAGGCCATCGGTCTGTCGGAGGAAGTTTGCGAACTGAGCTTCCGTGGCGTGCCAAGCCGCATCAAGGGCGCACGTTTCGTCGATATCGAAGCCGAACAGAAAGCCTTGGCGGCCGAAGCCTGGAGCGCGCGTAAGCCGATCCAGCAAGGTGGCCTGCTCAAGTTCGTACACGGTGGCGAATACCACGCCTACAACCCGGATGTGGTCAACACCCTGCAAGCCGCTGTGCAGCAGGGCGACTACGCCAAGTTCAAGGAATACACCGCGCTGGTGGATAACCGCCCGGTGTCGATGATCCGCGACCTGTTCCAGGTGAAAACCCTGGACACGCCGATGGACATTGCCGAGGTCGAGCCACTGGAGTCGATCCTCAAGCGCTTTGACTCCGCCGGTATTTCCCTGGGTGCCTTGTCACCTGAGGCCCACGAAGCCCTGGCCGAAGCCATGAACCGCCTGGGGGCGCGTTCCAACTCCGGCGAAGGCGGTGAAGACCCGGCGCGCTACGGCACGATCAAGAGCTCGAAAATCAAGCAGGTCGCCACTGGCCGTTTCGGGGTGACCCCGGAGTATCTGGTCAACGCCGAAGTGCTGCAGATCAAAGTGGCCCAGGGCGCCAAGCCCGGCGAGGGCGGCCAACTGCCAGGCGGCAAGGTCAACGGTCTGATCGCCAAGCTGCGTTACGCGGTGCCTGGCGTGACCCTGATCTCGCCGCCGCCACACCACGACATCTATTCGATTGAAGACTTGTCGCAGCTGATTTTCGACCTCAAGCAAGTCAATCCCAAGGCCCTGGTCTCGGTGAAACTGGTGGCAGAAGCCGGCGTGGGCACCATCGCTGCCGGCGTGGCCAAGGCCTATGCCGACCTGATCACCATCTCCGGCTACGATGGCGGCACTGGCGCATCGCCGCTGACTTCCATCAAGTACGCTGGTGCGCCGTGGGAGCTGGGCCTGGCCGAGACTCACCAGACCCTGCGCGGCAACGATCTGCGCGGCAAGGTCCGGGTACAGACCGACGGCGGCCTGAAAACCGGCCTCGACGTGATCAAGGCCGCAATCCTCGGTGCCGAAAGCTTCGGCTTCGGTACCGCGCCAATGATCGCCCTGGGCTGCAAATACCTGCGCATCTGCCACCTGAACAACTGCGCTACCGGTGTGGCGACGCAGAACGAGAAGCTGCGCAAGGATCACTACATCGGCACCGTCGACATGGTGGTGAATTTCTTCACCTACGTCGCCGAAGAGACCCGCGAGTGGCTGGCCAAGCTCGGCGTGCGCTCCCTGGAAGAGCTGATCGGTCGTACCGATCTGCTGGACATCCTCCAGGGCCAGACCGCCAAGCAGCACCACCTGGACCTGACGCCGCTGTTGGGCAGCGATCACATCCCGGCAGACAAGCCACAGTTTTGCCAGGTCGAGCGCAACCCACCGTTCGACAAAGGCCTGTTGGCCGAGAAAATGGTCGACATGGCCGGTTCCTCGATCAATGACGCCAGCGGTGGCGAGTTTGCCCTGGATATCTGCAACTGCGACCGTTCCATCGGCGCGCGGATTTCCGGCGAAATTGCACGCAAGCACGGCAACCAGGGCATGGCCAAGGCGCCGATCACTTTCCGCTTCAAAGGCACGGCCGGCCAGAGTTTCGGCGTGTGGAACGCCGGCGGCCTGCACATGTACCTCGAAGGCGATGCCAACGACTACGTGGGCAAGGGCATGACCGGCGGCAAGCTGGTTATCGTTCCGCCGGCCGGTAGCGTCTACAAGACCCAGGACAGTGCCATCATCGGCAACACCTGCTTGTACGGCGCCACCGGTGGCAAGCTGTTCGCCGCCGGGACCGCCGGTGAGCGTTTCGCCGTGCGTAACTCCGGTGCCCACACCGTGGTTGAAGGCACTGGCGATCACTGCTGTGAGTACATGACTGGAGGCTTTGTCGCGGTATTGGGCAAGACCGGTTACAACTTCGGTTCAGGCATGACCGGCGGTTTCGCCTACGTGCTGGACCAGGACAACACCTTCGTCGACAAGGTCAACCACGAGTTGGTCGAGATCCAGCGGATCAGCGGCGAAGCCATGGAGTCCTACCGGAACCACTTGCAGCACGTGCTGGACGAGTACGTCGAGGAGACCGGCAGCGAATGGGGTCGTAACCTCGCCGAGAACCTCGATGATTATCTGCGTCGTTTCTGGCTGGTCAAGCCCAAGGCTGCCAACCTGAAATCGTTGCTTTCCAGCATCCGTGCCAACCCGCAGTGATATGCGCCTGAAGAGTTTGATGAGGTTTTAACATGGCTGAACGTCTGAATAACGACTTCCAGTTCATCGATGTCGGGCGCAAAGATCCGAAGAAGAAACTGTTGCGTCAACGCAAGAAAGAGTTCGTGGAGATCTACGAACCCTTCAAACCCCAGCACTCGGCCGACCAGGCCCACCGCTGCCTGGGGTGCGGTAACCCGTATTGCGAATGGAAGTGCCCGGTGCACAACTTCATTCCCAACTGGCTGAAATTGGTGGCCGAGGGCAACATCCTCGCCGCCGCCGAACTGTCGCACCAGACCAACACCTTGCCGGAAGTCTGCGGCAGGGTGTGCCCGCAGGATCGTCTGTGCGAGGGTGCCTGCACCCTCAACGACGGTTTCGGCGCGGTGACCATCGGTTCGGTGGAGAAGTACATCACTGACACCGCGTTCGCCATGGGCTGGCGCCCGGACATGTCCAAGGTCAAGCCGACCGGCAAGCGTGTCGCGATCATCGGCGCAGGCCCGGCGGGCCTGGGTTGTGCCGACGTGCTGGTACGTGGCGGCGTGACCCCGGTGGTGTTCGACAAGAACCCGGAAATCGGTGGCCTGCTGACCTTCGGCATCCCCGAGTTCAAGCTGGAAAAGACCGTGCTGAGCAATCGCCGCGAAGTCTTCACCGGCATGGGCATTGAGTTTCGCCTGAACACCGAAATCGGCAAAGACGTGACCATGGAGCAGTTGCTCGAAGAATATGATGCGGTATTCATGGGCATGGGCACCTACACCTATATGAAGGGCGGCTTCGCCGGTGAGGACCTGCCGGGCGTGTATGACGCGCTCGACTTCCTGATCGCCAACGTCAACCGCAACCTGGGCTTTGAAAAATCCCCGGAAGACTTCATCGACATGAAGGGCAAGAAGGTCGTGGTGCTGGGCGGTGGCGACACCGCGATGGACTGCAACCGTACGTCGATCCGCCAGGGCGCCAAGTCGGTGACCTGTGCCTATCGTCGTGACGAAGCCAACATGCCGGGCTCGCGCAAAGAGGTGAAAAACGCCAAGGAAGAAGGCGTGAAATTCCTCTACAACCGCCAGCCGATTGCCATTGTGGGTGAAGATCGCGTCGAAGGCGTGAAGGTGGTCGAGACCCGTCTCGGCGAGCCGGACGCCCGTGGCCGTCGCAGCCCCGAGCCGATCCCGGGTTCCGAAGAGATCATCCCGGCCGACGCCGTGGTCATCGCTTTCGGCTTCCGTCCAAGCCCGGCGCCGTGGTTCGAGCAGTTCCAGATCCAGACCGACAGCCAGGGCCGCGTTGTAGCCCCGGAACAAGGCCAGTACAAGCACCAGACCAGCAACCCGAAGATCTTCGCCGGTGGCGATATGGTGCGCGGTTCGGACCTGGTAGTTACCGCGATCTTCGAAGGCCGCAACGCCGCCGAAGGCATCCTGGACTACTTGCAGGTCTAATACCGATCCCCAGCTGCAATGGGATCAAAAATGTGGGAGCGGGCTTGCTCGCGAATACGGTGTAACAGTGACTAGATATGTCCACTGACAACCCGCATTCGCGAGCAAGCCCGCTCCCACATTTGTTTTGCGGCGCTCTCATGTCCGCGACAAATTGACCCGATAGACAAAAGGCTGACCTGCAACCGTGCCTTTTGCGTCCGGCTCTGAGAAAATGCCCGCACTTTTTTTGCGGATGCCGACATGACTGCCCTCAAGAACGACCGTTTCCTTCGTGCCCTGCTCAAGCAACCTGTAGACGTCACCCCTGTGTGGATGATGCGTCAAGCCGGTCGCTACCTGCCGGAATACCGCGCCAGCCGCGCCAATGCGGGCGATTTCATGAGCCTGTGCATGAATCCGGAGTTCGCCTGCGAAGTCACGATGCAGCCGCTGGACCGCTATCCACAACTGGATGCGGCCATCCTCTTCTCCGATATCCTGACCATCCCTGACGCCATGGGCCAAGGCCTGTACTTTGAAACCGGCGAAGGCCCGCGTTTCAAGAAAGTGGTCAGCACCCTGGCCGATATCGAAGCCCTGCCGATTCCTGATCCACACAAAGACCTCGGTTATGTGATGGATGCCGTCAGCACCATCCGCCGCGAGCTCAATGGCCGCGTGCCGCTGATCGGCTTCTCTGGCAGCCCGTGGACCCTGGCCACCTACATGGTCGAAGGCGGTTCGTCGAAAGATTTCCGCAAGACCAAGGCCATGCTCTACGACAACCCACAAGCCATGCACTTGCTGCTGGACAAGCTGGCACAGTCGGTCATTTCCTACCTCAACGGCCAGATCATGGCCGGCGCGCAAGCGGTGCAGATCTTCGATACCTGGGGCGGCAACCTGTCGGCGGCGGCGTACCAGGAGTTCTCCCTGGCCTACATGCGCAAAATCGTCAGCGGCCTGATCCGCGAACACGAAGGCCGCAAAGTGCCGGTGATCATGTTCACCAAGGGCGGCGGCCTGTGGCTGGAAAGCATTGCCGACGCCGGTGCCGACGCGCTGGGCCTGGACTGGACCTGCGACCTGGGCGAAGCCCGTCGCCGTGTGGGTAACCAAGTGGCCCTGCAAGGCAACATGGACCCGACCGTGCTCTACGCCAAGCCGCAAGCGATCCGTACCGAAGTCGGTCGCATCCTCGCCAGCTACGGTAAAGGCAGTGGACACGTGTTCAACCTCGGCCATGGCATCACCCCGGAAGTGAACCCGGAGCATGCTGGCGCGTTCCTGCGGGCGGTGCATGAGTTGTCGGCGCAGTATCACGAATAACACGCAAAACATATGTGGGAGCGGGCTTGCTCGCGAATGCGGAATGTCAGCTGATATATTCATGACTGATACACCGCTTTCGCGAGCAAGCCCGCTCCCACATTTGAAGCAACACCGTATCAGGTCTTTACGTTCCCCAGCGGCGGCAACTTTGCCAGCTTCAGCGCCACCAGCAGCGCAACGGTCAACAGCGCAACGATAAACCCGCCAATCCCGTTCCACCCCGCGTAGTGCCAGAAAACCCCACCCGCCGTACCGGCAATACTCGACCCCGCGTAGTAGCTGAACAGGTACAGCGACGAGGCCTGCCCCCTGGCTTTCAGCGCACGCCGGCCAATCCAGCTGCTGGCCACCGAATGGGCGCCGAAGAAGCCGAAAGTGAAGATCAGCATGCCGATGATGATCAGCGGCAGCGAGCTGAACAGGGTCAGGGTGATGCCGGCGAGCATCAGCACGATAGTGGCCCAGAGCACCCGGCGACGGCCCAGGCGGTCGGCCAGCGAGCCGATCTTCGCTGAGCTGTAGATCCCTGACAGGTACACCACTGACAGCAGGCCGACCACCGCCTGGCTCATGTCATAAGGGGCGGCCAGCAAGCGGTAGCCGATGTAGTTGAACAGCGTGACAAAGGCGCCCATCAGTACGAAGGCTTCGAGAAACAGCCACGGCAGGCCGGCATCCTTGAAGTGCATGACAAAGCCATTGAGCAGGTTGCGCGGCTTGAGGCTGCTGGCGCGGAAGTTGCGCGACTCGGGGAGGATTTTCCAGAACACCGTCGCCGCAATCAGTGCCAGCGCGCCGATGATCAGCATTGCCGTGTGCCAACTGACGAAATCGATCAGTACGCCGGTGATCAGGCGCCCGCTCATGCCGCCAATCGCATTGCCGCCGATATACAGGCCCATGGCCAGGCCGATGTGCTGCGGATGGATCTCTTCGCTGAGGTAGGTCATGGCCACGGCCGCCAAGCCACTAAGGGACAGGCCCAGCAACGCGCGCAGCCACAGGATGCCTTCCCAGGTCGGCATCAGGCCGCTGGCGATGGTGCATACCGCCGCGCAGAACAGCGAGGTGACCATCACTGGCTTGCGCCCCAGGCGGTCGGAAATCGGCCCGGTGATCAACAGGCCAAAAGCGAGCATCGCCGTGGAGACGGAGAGGATCAGGCTGCTTTGCGCGGCATTGATGGAAAATTCGTGGGACAACGCCGGCATCATCGGCTGCACGCAATACAGCAGGGCAAAGGTGGCAAAGCCGCCGGAAAACAGTGCCAGCACCGTGCGCATGAACATCGGCGTATCTTTTTCGATGTACACATCGTTGAGCTGCGCCACCACCTCGTCGAGGGCGGTGGGTGGCAGTTCCTGGGCGAGTGGAGCGACAGCAGATTTCACGCGGGACCTCGGGGGCAAAGGCTGCCAGGGCTGGCAATGAAAAAAGAATATAGCTGGCTAATGATTCTTTCCAATATATTGTTCGACCTGTTTGATAGCTTTTACGACCTAATGAGGTTTTCATGGAATTGCGCCACTTGCGCTACTTCATCGCCGTGGCTGAAGAGCTGCATTTCGGCAGGGCGGCCCAGGTATTAGGCATCTCCCAGCCGCCGTTGAGCCAGCAGATACAGGCCCTGGAACAGGAGGTCGGCGCCCGCTTGTTTGAACGTACCAATCGTCGGGTTGAGCTGAGTGAGGCCGGGCGTTTGTTCCTCACAGAAGCCCGCCTGGTACTGGCCCAGGTCGACAAGGCCGCGGATGTGGCACGCCGGGCGCAGTTGGGGGAGTTGGGTGAGCTGAAGATCGGCTTCACCTCTTCGGCGCCGTTCAACTCCAGCATCCCACAGGCGATTTTCGCTTTTCGCCAGGCTTTCCCGGCGGTGCACCTGAACCTGCAAGAGATGAGCAGTACCGAGGTGGCGGGCGCGTTGGTGGACGAGTCGATCCAGGTCGGCCTGATGCGCCCGCTGCCGCTGCCGGACTCATTAAGTGTCGTGGAGCTGATGCGCGAGCCTCTGGTGGCGGTGCTGAGTGCCGGCCACCCACTGGTAGAAGGCAGCGAGCGCGGTTTGCACCTGGCCCAGTTGGCTGAAGAACCTTTTGTATTTTTCCCACGGGCCTACGGCAGTGGTCTGTACGCCCAACTGATCAACCTGGCACGCGATGCCGGTTTCAGCCCGCACTTCGCCCAGGAGGCAGGAGAGGCCATGACCATCATCGGCCTGGTGGCAGCGGGGTTGGGGGTGTCGGTGTTGCCGGCCTCATATCAGCGCATCCGCATCGACGGCGTGGTCTACCGCACCTTGCTCGACCCTGAGGCAGTGACGGCGGTGTGGCTGGTGCAGCGTAAAGACCAGCAGTCGCCCATGGCCAAGGCGTTTGTCGAGCTGCTGACGCGCAAGGCGTTGGTGTAGCGGCACTCACATATCAGGTAATGGAACCGGTTTAGTGATTTGCCTTGGAGTTGCGCAGAATCGTTTCTTTTTCACTGAGTGACATGGATGACACTTCTCTATCAACCCAAAGACAGGAGGCGTTTTGCCATGGATTGTCCTGTCCGGCTTTTCAGGCATACTGCCCCAGTTCCCGAAAGGGGCTTGTGAGACTCTGAGGATCCTGGAAATCCAGCCATCGCAGAGCCGGGCAGGACAAAGGCGATGACAAGCCAGCCTGCTTGTGAAGAGGGCGCCGAAAGGCGCCCTTTGTCGTTTCTGGTGTTATGTCGGAGGCATCGATCAGTTCTGCTTCGACGTCCCCGTCTCCTTGAACAACTGCTCCGCCGTACCCGCTTGCGCCGCGCCGCTTGCGCGCAGCCCGGCCATGATGTCGCGGTCGAGCATGCTGATCCAGCGGTTGTAGTTGCGATGAATCTTGCCGTCCTTGTAGCCCAGTTCCTGGCTGTCACGATAGGTGATGGCGTAGCGGGTGCCGGTGTAGCGGATGTCGATCTCGGCGTAGTAGCGGTTGCGCACGTTGATCTGGGCCTGGATCAGGCGTGGGTCGGCGCGCTGGACGGTCCAGTTGCGCTTGTCCAGGGCGGTGAGGATGCTCTGTTTCATTTTCTCTTCGCTGACCTGCTCGTTGGCGGCGAGCGCGTGCTGGGTGTTGAGTACCGGCTTGCTGGTACAGCCGGCAGCGGTCAGCAGGGTCAGGGCGATGAGGGTGGCGCGTAGCAACGAAGACATTCCGTTCTCTCCAATCAAATAAAAGGCTTACTGCCAGCGGCGAAAGATCAGCGACGTGTTGACGCCGCCAAAGGCAAAGTTGTTGTTCATCACGTAGTCGTTGTGCATCTGGCGGAACTCGCCGCGCAGGTAATCCAGTTCGCCGCAACGCGGGTCGACTTGATCGAGGTTGAAGGTCGGCACGTACTGGTCGTGGTTCATCATCTCGATGCTGAACCACGACTCCAACGCGCCGCAGGCACCCAGGGTGTGGCCCAGGAAGCTCTTCTGCGAACTGATGGGCATACGGCTGCCGAACAGGCTGCTGGTGGCCAGGGTTTCGGCAATGTCGCCTTGTTCGGTGGCGGTGCCGTGGCCGTTCACGTAACCGATGGCATCCGGCGTCAGGTTGGCATCTTCGAGGGCCAGCTCCATGGCCCGGCGCATGGTGACCTGCTCGGGACGGGTGGTGTGCTGGCCGTCGGCGTTGCTGCCAAAGCCGACGATCTCGGCATGGATATGCGCGCCACGGGCCAGGGCATGTTCCAGCTCCTCAAGCACCAGCATGCCGCCGCCTTCGCCGATCACCAGGCCATCGCGGCCGCTGTCGTAGGGGCGAGGACTGGTTTGCGGGGCGTCGTTTTTCAGGCTGGTGGCGTAGAGCGCATCAAACACCATGGCTTCGGTGGGGCACAGCTCTTCAGCGCCGCCGGCGAGCATCAGCGGCAGGCGGCCGAACTTGATCGCCTCATAGGCATAGCCGATGCCCTGGCTACCGCTGGTGCAGGCGCTGGACGTGGGGATCAGGCGTCCGGTGAGGCCAAAGAAAATGCTGATATTGGCCGCTGTGGTGTGCGGCATCATGCGCACATAGGAGTTGGCGTTCAGGCCCTCGGCCACCGAGTTGAGCAGCATATTGCCAAACGCCTTGATCTCATCGGTGCTGCCGGTGGATGAGCCGCAGGCCACACCCATGCGCCCGTCCTTGATCGACGCATCGCCCAGCAGGCCGGCGTCCTGCAACGCCTGCTCGGCGGCCCACACGGCCAGGCGCGAGACCCGGCCCATGCTGCGCAGTTGCTTGCGGGTCCAGTGGGCCGGCACCACAAAATCGTCAATCGGCCCGGCCAGCCGTGTGTTCAGTTCGCTGAAGCGATCCCACTCATCCATGCGCCGGATGCCGCTGCGCTGGGCGCGGAAGTTGGCGACGATGGTTTCCCAGTCGCAGCCCAGGGAGGTCATGCCGGCCATGCCGGTGACTACCACACGTTTCATCAGCACAGGCCCCCATTCACGGCCAGGACCTGGCGGGTGATGTAGCCGGCCTCGGCCGACATCAGGAAGTTCACCGCACTGGCGACCTCTTCTGGCGTACCCATGCGTTGCGCGGGGATCATCTTCAGCAGTTCTTCCACCGGCACGTTCTCATCAAGCATTGCCGTGTCGATCAGGCCGGGGGCCACGCAGTTGACAGTGATCTTGCGCTTGCCCAACTCGATTGCCAGCGCCTTGGCCGCACCGATCAAGCCGGCCTTGGACGCGCTGTAGTTGACCTGGCCACGATTGCCGATCAGCCCCGAGACCGAAGTGATGCACACAATACGCCCGGCCGCGCGGCGCCGGATCATCGGCATCATCACCGGGTGCAGTACGTTGTAGAACCCGTCGAGATTGGTGCGCATCACCACGTCCCAGTCATCCTCCGACAGGGCTGGAAACGCGCCATCGCGGGTCAGCCCGGCGTTCAGCACTACACCGTAATAGGCGCCGTGGGCTTCAACGTCGGCTTCGAGGATCTGCTTGCAGGTGGCACGGTCTGCCACATCAAATTGCAGCACCCGCGCCTTGCGTCCCAGGGCCTGGATTTGGACCTGTACGGCATCCGCCTCGGCGCGGCCACTGCGGCAATGCAACACGATGTCATGGCCGGCCTGGGCCAGGCGCAGGGCGATAGCGCGGCCGATACCCCGGCTGGAGCCGGTGACCAGTACGGATTCAGTCATGACGCGTGTCCTTCGATTCAGCTAAATAGTTGGCCGCCTGGGGCGGTCGAAATACGTTCAGGCGCGCGCTGGCCTGGATGCCGTCGCCGGTCAGGTGGCATTCGAACACACCCATGCCGTTGTCGTCTTCCAGTGAGCGCAGGCCGTGGATGGTCAACTCGGTGCCGGCGGGAAAGTGCTCGACGTTGCATTCGAACTTACGGGTGCCCAACAGGAACCCCAGCTCGACGGCTTCGCCGTTCTGCCGTGCCCGACAGCCGGCATAGGCGGCGACGCTTTGCGCCATCAACTCGACGCCGACCCAGGCCGGCAAGCTACCGTCGGCACGGTTGAACAGCCCGCCGGGCTTGACGGTGAGGCGGGTGCGGATCTGCTCTTCATCGAACGCCAGCACCTGGTCGATCAGGATCATGTCCCCGGCGTGGGGCAGCAGTTCGGCGAGCGGCCAATTGATCATGGGGCGTCTCCGATAATCAGGCTGACGTTATTGCCGCCGAAGGCAAACGAGTTGCTCATCAGGCAGCGTGTTTGCAGGGTGTCGCCGACCTTGGCCCAATGCAGGGTAGGCAGCGCCGGGTCGGTTTGACCGTCCCAGACATGCGGCGGCACGGTACCTTCCATCAGGCTCAACCAGCAGAACGCCGCTTCCAGCGCACCCGCGGCGCCGAGGGTATGGCCGGTCAGTGGCTTGGTCGAGGAACAGGCCACGCCAGCGGGAAACAGCGCTGCCACGGCCAGGCTTTCCATCGCATCGTTATGCTGGGTCGCGGTGCCGTGCAGGTTCAGGTAACCGATCTGCGCGGGTGTCAATTTGGCGCTGGCCAGGGCTTTGCTCATCGCCTGCAATGCGCCCTTGCCGCTGGGCTCAGGGGCGGAAATATGGTGGGCATCGCAGCTCGCGCCACTGCCCAGCAAAGCGATCGGCGCCGGGCTTTTGCTCATCAGGAACAGCACCGCCGCCTCGCCGATGTTGATGCCGTTGCGGTTCACCGAAAACGGGTTGCAACGCTGGGCGGATACCGCTTCCAGGGAGGTAAAACCGTTGAGGGTCAACTTGCACAGGCTGTCGACCCCACCACACAGCACCGCATCGCACAGGCCCAGGTCCAGCAGGCGCTGCGCGCTCATCAGGGCGCGGGCGCTGGACGTGCAGGCGGTGGAAATCACATAGGCCGGGCCGCTCAGTTGCAGCCAGTCGGCGAGGAAATTGGCCGGGGCGCCGAGCTCTTGTTGCCGATAGTCATAATCTGCGGGGAAGTGCCCTTCACGCAGGTAGTCGGCGATACCGCGACTGGCCTCATCGATGCCCGAGGTGCTGGTGCCCAGCACGATGCCGATGCGCGAGGCGCCAAAGGTCTGGATCGCCTGTTGGATCGGGCCTTCGATCTGCAAGGCGGCCTCCAGCAACAGCTGGTTGTTGCGACTGTTCTGTTGTGCCAGGTGCGGCGGCAGCGCTGCCAGCTCACCGGGCACGCTACCCACCGGCAATACCCGCTCGGAAACCCAGCCGCTCTCGCTGCGCATGCCGCTGCTATCGCCGGCAAACAGGTTGCGCCGCACTTCGTCCTGGTCGCGACCCAGGGCACAGATGATCCCGAGGGCGTTGAGGTAGGCCGTCATGGGGTGTTCCCAAGCGCGCTGACGCGATAGTTCAGATGTTGGCCAGGCATGCTCACGCTGAATGCCAAGGGCGCCTGGTAGATCACTTGCCAGTGCGGCTTGAGCACCCGCACCCCATCGTGTTCACGGGCCTGGGGGTAGTTGCCGGGCACCTCGGCGGCGGGCGTCAAAGCAAACAGTAAGGCGGCAAACAACTCGCGGGCCTGGGGATTGGGTGGCAACAACCCATCCGCCTGCCAAGTACCCTCCACCAGCTTTTGCCGGGCCTGGGGGATGCCCAGCGGATCCATCAGCGACCAGCGCAAGGCATCGCCTTCGCGCTGGATCACCAGCAACCAGTCCTGGCGCTGGCCATCCTGTTCGCGTTCTACATGCAATTGCAGCGGCAGGGCCAGGCTTGGGGTGTGCACAGGCAGCGGCGGCTGGCTGGCGCAGGCGGCCAGCAGCAACAGGCAGCCGATCAACAGCGCACGGATCATGCTGTCGGGCCTGTGAATGGCTTGCGTGCGACCACATTCACCAGGGTCTCTTCACGCTCGCCAAACGGCTTGGGTTGGCGCAGGCCCCAACGCTCCAACAGGCCGAAGTCCGCCGAGCGGCTCCACCACAGGTAGGGGTACGAGACATTCTGCGAGCCAAACTCGAAGCCCTGGTCACGGATCATCTCCAGGTACTCTGCGGCACTTTTCTGCACGTGCATCGGGTGGCGGAACAGCCAGCGAATCACCCAGGTGTCGATATAGGCTTCGGTGGACTCGGCAAACAGCAGGTAGCCGCCGGGCTTGAGCACCCGGTAGAACTCGGTCAACGCCCGTTGCTGCTCCACCAGGTGGTGGAAGGTCTGGTGGCAGAACAGGATGTCGACACTTTCATCGGCCACCTCAAGGGTTGCGCAATCACTGCCGATCAATTCGATATCAATGCCCTGGCGCGCGGCTTCGGCACGGCTCAGATCGAGGCTGTGCGGGTCGGCATCAAGGCCGATCAAGCGCTCGGGGGCGAACACCTGCTGCAAATAGCGGAACGACTTGCCCTGGCCGCAACCGGCATCCAGCAGCACCGGCGCCTCAGGCAACGGGTCGCTGAACAGGTTGCGCAGGTCGTTGATCGCCACACGCAATACGTGATGCTGCCAGGTGTGGCTGCGCAGGAACCAGAAGCCGAATTTGGTTTCTTCGACGTAGTTTTTGCTCAAGTACTCTTTTTGCACAGACGAGCTGCTCATACGTTATCCCCAGCACAAATTTCCGAGAGCATCCGCAAGCGGCGCTTGGGTTCGCTGACAAATGGGTTGCGCTCGTCCCAGGCATAACCAGCAAGGATCGAGCTGATCATGCGGCGTATCTCCGGCGAGCTGCCAGGGTGGTAGATCACATCCTGGAACGTGCCGGCGTACCAGCCTTCGACGTAGCAGCGGAAGGTGTCGACCCCGCGTTTGAGTGGCTCGGCGAACTCGGTTTGCCAGTCGACGCTTTCACCCGTCAACTGGCGGTGCAAGAGGCCTGCGGCCATGCTGGCCGAGCGCATGGCGATGGTCACGCCAGAGGAAAACACCGGGTCGAGGAATTCGGCGGCGTTGCCCAGCAGCGCGAAGCCCGGACCATGCAGCGTCGTGACATTGGCCGAGTAACCGCCGATGGTCCGTGCCGGAGTATCCCAGAGCGCGTTTGCCAGGACGCGGGACAGGCTTGGCGTTTGCTCGATAAAGCCGCGCAGGCAGGCATCGAGGTCGGCGTCGTGACCGTCGAAATGCGCCTTGGCCGCCACCACACCTACCGAGCAGCGCCCGTTGCTGAACGGGATGGTCCAGAACCAGATATCGCGCTGGGTCGGGTGGGTGGTGATGAGGATTTTGCTGCGGTCGAAGCCTGGGTGCTCGATACGGTCTTCGACGTGGGTGAACACCGCCTGGCGCAACGGGAAGTTCGACGGTGCTTCGAGGTCCAGCAAGCGTGGCAGCACGCGGCCGTAACCGCTGGCGTCGAGGACAAAGCCGGCCTTGATGTGGTATTCGCGGCCATTTTCGCGGCGTACGTGCAGGTAGCGGTGGCCGGCGGCGAAATCCACGCCGACCAGGGTCTGGCCGTAACGGATCTCTACCCCTTGCAACGCGGCCTGATCGGCCAGCAACTTGTCGAAATCGGCGCGCTGGACCTGGAAGGTAGTGGGCTTGCCATCGCTGAACGTATCGCCGAAATCGAAGGCACTGTAGCGCTCGCCCCAGGCAAACGCGGCGCCGGTTTTCAGCTGGAAGCCGGCGGCGTTGACTGCGTCGAGCATGCCGGCTTCTTCGATAAAGTCGATGCAGTGGGACAGCAGGCTTTCGCCGATGGAAAAGCGCGGGAAGTGCTGGCGCTCGATGATCAGCACATCATGCCCTTTACGCTTGAGCAACGCGGCCGCAATGGCGCCGGACGGGCCGGCACCGATCACCACGACCTGGCGATGTTCCATTTCAACTGTGGGCACTGTGGCTCCTTGCCGGGTTGGCGATCATCACATTCAACTCGATAAAATTAGTGGGCATCATTGCGCATGTTCCTGGCGGCCAGCCCACGGCGCCAGCATAAAGCTGAAGGCCAGGCCCAGGCTCACCGACAGGCCGAAGTTACTCACCGCCGGGGTGCTGGACACCGCCAGCAAACCAAAGGACAGCCAGGTGGTGACGGCTGCCAGCAACGTCCCCAGCAGGCTGACCGCGGCCCCGCCGATCTGTTCGCGCATGAGGATCGCATAGTCGACGCTGATCGCCGTCACCAGCAGCAGGCCGAACAGGCTGAACAGGGTCAGCGGCTGCCCCAGCCAACCGAGGCTGGCCAGGCTGCACAGGGCGGCCAGCAGCGGCAGCGCGACGATCCGCAGCGCGCCGCCCAGGCCAAAGGGCAAGAGCAGCAGCAAGACGATCAGTACACAGGACAATAATTTCAATTCGGCGGCGCTGACCTGGGTCGCGGCAAAGACCTGGTTCAGGTCGCCGAGGCGATCCACCAGTTGCACGCCAGGCAAGTCCTGGGCCTGGATGCGCAACAGCGCCGGGTTGTTCAAGCCTTGCAGGCTGACCATTGCCGCCACGCCGCCATCGACATTGCCCAGCCACAACAGGCGCCAGGGCTCGGCCAACGGGCCGGCCAGGGCCGCGTTGATATCTGCGGTGGGCAGCGTCTGCAACTGCGCCAGCTCCCCTTGCAGGGCGCTGGCCGGAATGCCGAGGTCCAGCAGCGGTTGCCACAGCGCCGGCAATTGCTTCAGGGCCTCGCGCAGTTGTTGCTGTTCGTCAGGCGTGCTGACCAGTTGATTGAGCGCCAGGTAACCCTGGAGCTTGTCCATATGCACCAGTTGATCCAGGCGTTGGCTCAGGGCCGCCTGGCGTTCCAGCAACTGCTGTTGATTATCCGCACGCACCAGGAAGAACTGGCTGGTGGGCTGGTAGCCGGTAATGCGTGCAATGGCCTGGGCTTCTTGCAGTAACTGCGGCGGCGCGCCGATCCACTGGCGAATATCGTTCTTGCTGTTCAACTGCCACAGGCCACCGGCACAAAACAGCAGGGCCAGCACCAGTAACGCCTGGCTCGGCAAGCGTTTGAGCAGCGATTCGCGCACCCCCAGCAGGAGCTCGGCGACCCGCAGCGGCCACTGCGCCGGGCGCAGGTCCAGGCCGTTGAGCAGCGCCGGCAACAGGCACACCGCCGACAAATAGGCCCCGACCAGACCTGCGGCAGAGAATACGGCGATTTGGGTCAGTGCCGGGAATGGCGTCCAGGCCAGGGCCAGGTAGCCGATGCAACTGGTGGCCAGGCTCAGGCTCAGGCCCGGCAGGGTCAGGCGCAAGGCCGGCCAACTGCGCCAGGGTTGCAGGTTCCAGCTCTTGGACAGGTAGTGCAGCGGGTAGTCGACCGCCACGCCGATCAGGCTCGCCCCCAGCACCAGGGTCATCACATGCATATGGCCAAACAGCGCCACGCAGGCGACTGCGCCAAACAGCATGCCCACCAGCACCGGGACAAACGCCAGCAACACGCGCCAACGACGGAACGCCAGTAACAGCAACAGCAGGATGCCGACGGTGGCACCGCCGCCGACCCAGGTCATCTCCCGGCTTGCCTGTTGTTGGCCATTGGCCGCGTACAGCAGGCCGCTGGCGGCCAGCAGTTGTACGTCGTGCTCGGCGGCCTGTGCGCGGCTGGTTTGCAGCAAGTCGGCGACTTGCAACGGCAGTTTCATATCAAAGGCATTGCCCTGGGTGCGCGCACGCAGCAGCACCCAGCTTTTGCCGTCGGCATCGGCGATCAACGCGCCGCTACCGATATCCAGTTGCACCGCGCCGTGTTGCGGCTGGCTGCTCTGGATGCGTCCGGTCAGGCCCAGCCAATCATCCTGGCTTGGCACCAGGCTGAAGCCGGTGAAGGGGTCGAACAGTGATTGCACACGCTGCTGGATAAACGCTTCGGGCTCGGCGATCAACTGTTCGCGGTCCTTGGCCGAGAGCATCGCCAGGCGCCCTTGCAACAGTTGCTCGCGCAGGGCGGGCAAGTCGGCCTGCAAGGTCCAGGTGACCTTTTCAAACAGGCCGCTGGCTTGCCACTGTTCGCCGAGTTGTTGGGCCATGCCCAGGGCTTGCTGGCGATCGGTATGCCCGACCAGCACCAGCATCTCGCGGTTCAGCGGCTCTTGCATGCGTTGCTCGGCCATAAGCTCCAGCGCATCCGGCGAGTTGCCTGGCACCAGTTCCATCAGGTTGGCCGACAGCGGCGCGCCATGGCGCCACTGCCAGCCGGCCAGGGCCAGCACGGCCACCAGCAGGATCAGGAACAGGCGCGGTAACCAGCGCTCACTGGGCAAAGTCGTGTTGCTCCGCGTCGCTCAAAGGTTGCGTGCTGGTGCTGTCCTGCATGCGCAATACCGTGCTGTCGCCCTGAGTTTCCAGCAATTGGATGGTGTGCACCAACTCGCCACCGTCGATATTGATCTGGGTGAACACCTGCTTGAGCAGCAGCGAGCGTGGGGTCAGCATGAGTTTCCAGGCCGTGGCCGTGCCTTGCAGCTGCAACTCGAAGTCGCGCTGCAAGCCACTGCTGTCACCTTGCAGCACCGCGAGGAACAAACGGTTCTGCTCGGCCCCGGCGCTTTTGTTGGGCAGTGGCTGCCAGCCGTTGGCATCGCGGCGGGCAATGCCCTGGGCGTTGATGCGATAGTCCTGTTGCAGCGGGGTTTTCAGCAGCCAGAGCAGGCCGTGGTCCCGGGCCAATACAAAGGTGCCCTTGCTGGTCAACGGCTGGGGCAGGGCGCGTAGGTGTTTTTCCTGGATGAAGTTGCCGTGGATCACCGAGGGCTTGGCCAGTTGGTCGCTGAGCTGCTGCAAGTCAAAAGCATAAGCCCCAAAACTCAGCAACAACCCAGCCCCTGTAGGAGCGAGCTTGCTCGCGAAAAACCTGAGGACGCCGCGCAGTGTCAGGTGTCCCGCGTTATCGTTGGCGACCATCGCGGGCAAGCCCGCTCCTACAGGGGGCCGCATTTCAAAGTCCCTTCGACGACCCTCTGTAGGAGCGAGCTTGCTCGCGAAAAACCTGAGGCCGCCGCGCAGTGTCAGGCGTCCCGCGTTATCGTTGGCGACCATCGCGGGCAAGCCCGCTCCTACAGGGGGCTGCATTTCAAAGTCCCTTCGACGGCCCTCTGTAGGAGCGAGCTTGCTCGCGAAAAACCTGAGGACGCCGCGCAGTGTCAGGTGTCCAGCGTTATCGTTGACGACCATCGCGGGCAAGCCCGCTCCTACAGGGGTTAGCATTTCAAGGCCCCTTCGACGGCCCTCTGTAGGAGCGAGCTTGCTCGCGAAAAACCTGAGGGCGCCGCGCAGTGTCAGGCGTCCCGCGTTATCGTTGGCGACCATCGCGGGCAAGCCCGCTCCTACAGGGGTCAGCATTTCAGGGCCCTTTCGACGGCGTCAGTGAATACTTTGGGCGAGGCCAACTGCATTTCGCGGCTGGCAATTTCGACGGCCACTTGCACGGTACTGGCGCGGGTCAGGCGTTCGCCGCTGGCAAGGTCGGTGATCAGGTAGTTGACCTTCAAGCGGCTCTCCCATTCCACCAGGCTGGCGCGCACGTTGAGAGTCTGGCCAAAGGTGGCGCCACGCACGTAGCGCAGTTGCATGTCGATCACCGGCCAGGCGTAGCCCGACTCAAGCATGGCCGTGTAGTTATGGCCGAGCTTGTCCAGCAGCGCGCAACGGGCGATTTCCAGGTATTTCACGTAATGGCCATGCCAGACCACGTTCATCGTGTCGATGTCGAAGAACGGCACGAGAATCTGTGTGTCACTGTGCAATACGCCGGGGCTACGCATGCAGCCTCCAGTGTTGCGCGGCGATACGTTGCAGGCACAGGCGCAGTTCGCCTTCCAGGGCGCGGTCTTCAATGACTGGCGGGAAGTCTTTGGCCAGCTCGATATGCATGGCCGCCAGGGCCGGCGGCAACGGACGTGCATCGGCGACCTGGGCGCGCAGCCACACGCCCTGGTTGGCGGCGAGCAAGGTAGCGGCGGCGACCTGTTCGGTCAGCTCCAGCACGCGGATCGCATCGCGGGCGGCAATGGTGCCCATGCTCACTTTGTCCTGGTTGTGGCACTCGGTGGAGCGCGAGAACACGCTGGCCGGCATGGTGTTTTTCAACGCTTCGGCGGTCCAGGCGCTGGTGCCGATCTGCACGGCCTTGAAGCCGTGGTTGATCATCGCGCGATCCGCCGGGGCGCCCGACAGGTTGCTCGGCAAACCATGGTTGTAGCGCTCGTCCACCAGCAGTGCCAGTTGCCGGTCGAGCAGGTCGGCGACGTTGGCCACCAGGTTTTTCAGGCTGTCCATGGCAAAGGCGATATGCCCGCCGTAGAAATGCCCACCGTGCAGCACGCGCTCGGCCTCGGCGTCGATGATCGGGTTGTCGTTGGCGCTGTTGAGTTCGATCTCGATAAACGAACGCAGCCAGCTCAAGCTGTCGGCCAGCACGCCAAGGACGTGGGGCGCGCAGCGCAGCGAGTAGCGGTCCTGCAGGCGGTGCAGCGGCGCGGTCGGGGCGTCGATGGCCAGGTCCTTGCGCAACCAGGCCGCGACCTGCATTTGGCCGGGGTGCGGCTTGGCGGCGAACAGGCGCTCGTCAAAGTGCTCCGGGTTGCCTTGCAACGCCACCACATTCAACGCGGTAATGCGTGTGGCCAGTTGCAGCAGGTAGTCGGCGCGGGCGAAGGCCAGGCAGGCAAGGCCGGTCATCACTGCGGTGCCGTTCATCAGTGCCAGAGCTTCCTTGGGCCGCAGCACCAACGGGGTCCAGCCCAGTTCGCGATGCACATCGCCAGCCTGGCGGCGCTCGCCGCGAAACAGCACTTCGCGCTCGCCGGACAAGGTCGCAGCCACATACGACAGCGGCGTCAGATCGCCGCTGGCACCCACTGAGCCCTCTTCGGGGATCAACGGCAAGATGTCATGTTCAAGGAACGCATGCAGGCGCTCCAGCAGTTCAACCCGCACCCCGGACACGCCATGGCACAGTGACTGCAAGCGCGCCGCCAGCACCGCACGGGTGGCCTGGGCGTCGAGCAGCTTGCCCAGGCCGCAGCCGTGGAAGGTGTACAGATGACGCGGCAAAGCCTCGACATGCTGCAACGGTACCGCCACCACACACGAGTCGCCGTAGCCGGTGGTCACGCCGTAGATCACGCCTTCCTTGTCCAGCAGCGAATCGAGGAACTGCGCGCCCTTGGCGATGCGCTGGCGGTAACCGGCATCGTCTTGCAGGCGGGTAGGCGCCTGACGGTTGGCCAGGGCCAGCACGTCTTCGATGCGCAAAGGGAGTTCGCCGAAGGTTACCGGCTCAAGCAGATGCGTCGTCATCGGTCTTCCAGAAAGGGTAAAAGTTGAACCATTGTTGGGGCGCTTGCAGGCAGAACTGGCCCAGGCGCTCGGCATAGCGGGCGGTCCAGTGGGCGATCACGTGCTGGCGGTCGCTGCGTTTCCATTCGATCAATTGCGCAAAGGGCTCGATGATCAGGCGATAGCGGCCCTGGTGCTTGAGGCACATCAGCAGGTTGACCGGGCATTTGAGCAGGCCTGCCAGCAGCCACGGGCCCTGGGGGAATGCCGCGTCATGGCCGAGGAAGTCCACGCGCACCGTGCGTCCACCGTGCAATGGTACGCGGTCACCGGCAATCGCCAGCCATTCGCCGTCGTCCAGGCGCTGGCTGAGCAGCAGCATCACTGCCGGGTCCAGCTCGCTGACCTGGATCAGTCGCAAGTTGTTCGCCCCGGCTTCACCCAGCAGGCGGTTGAACTGTTCGGCATGCTTGGTGTGCACCAGCACGTTCATGGTGACTTTCTCGCCAAGCTCCGCGAGGGCGCGGCACACTTCCAGGTTGCCCAGGTGCGCCCCTACCAGCATCTGCCCGCGCTCGCCGCGCAGTTGCCCGCGCAGCTGCGCCGGGTCGATGATTTCGATCTGTTCCAGGCGCAGCTTGCCGTTCCATACGTCGAGCTTGTCCAGCAAGGCGTCGGCAAAGGCCATGAACTGGCTAAAGACCCTTGTGTGGCTGGGGCGCAGGTCGTCGCGCCCGCTCCAGTCGGCCAGGCGCTGCTGGTATTGCCAGATGCTCTGGCGGGCGGCACGGCCAAACACGAAAAAGTACAGGACGATGCCATACAGCAGCGGGCTCAACACGCGGCGGCCGAGGACCCTGGCGGCGAACGCGGTGAATTTCATCAGCCGGAAACTGCCGCGCTCCTGGCGGTCGGCCCAATGCCGGGGGGTGTCGCTCATGCCTGCCACCGTCGCCAGAGGATCATCGGCGCGCGCACCAACATGCCGAAGAACAACCGGGTGTGCATCGAGGAAATCAGCGCGTTGTCGTGGACCATCCGAAAGTGCGACAGGCCATCGGCCGGGTAATGCACCTTGGTCGGCAGCCAGCGCATCGGCTGGTTGCGCCACGACAGGCGCACCACGATGTCGGAGTCGAAATCCATGCGCTTGCCGATCCGCGCCGAGTCCATCAGCGTCAGTACCGGTGGCAGTGGGTAGATACGAAACCCGCACATCGAATCACGGATCTGCAACGACAGGCTGTTGATCCACACCCAGACGTGGGTCAGGTAACGGGCGTAGAGGCGGCCCTTGGGCACGCTGTCGTCGTATTCGGGGTAGCCGCAGATCAATGCGTCGGGGTGCGCGCGCGAGGCGTCGAGAAACAGTGCGACTTCGCGCAGGTCGTGCTGGCCGTCGGCGTCCACTTGCAGGGCGTGGGTGAAGCCCAGGCGCGCGGCTTCGCGAAAGCCCGCCATCACCGCTGCGCCCTTGCCCTGGTTGGTGGGCAGGGTCAGCAGCGATACGTTATCCAGGCTCGCCAGTTGCGCCAGCACCGCGGCGCAGGCCGGGCTGCTGCCATCGTCTACCAGCAGGCAGGGCAGGCCGTGGTCCAGCAAGTTGCGGACCACGGCGGGCACGGCGGCTTCGTGGTTGTAGACCGGGATCAGGGCGCAGGGGTTATGCATGGTGGTGGACGCCTGATGGACCGAGTCGACTGCATCGCAGGCAAGCCAGCTCCCACACTGGATTTGTGTTTGGCATGAAACCAATGTGGGAGCGGGCTTGCCCGCGATTGAGCGCGCAGCGCTCACCCAACCTATGCATGAAAATTCTCCAGCAAAATTCGCCCGCTGGAACATGCCGCACTGTCATTGCGATAAGCGAAGTACAACTTGCCTCGCTCACGATCAAAGCGCAGGTGCAGTTCGATCACATCGCCGGGGCGTACCAGTTGCTGGAACTTGAGTACTTCCATGCCGGCAAAGGTCGGCGGTAGGTCGAGCAGTTGCTGGCCCAGATTGAACGCCCATTCCACCTGCACCACTCCCGGCAGCACCGGTGTGTGCGGGAAGTGTCCGCTGAAATAGGCCAGGTCCGGCGGGATGCTCAGCTGCAGAGTCCATTCGCCGTCGTTCTCGGTTTGCGCCAGGACTTCCGGGGCCTTGGGCCGAGGCGCCAACAGCAGTGCCTCGACTTGCGCCTGGGGCAGCTTGCCTTGGGTATTGAGCGGCAACTGGCGCAACAGGCGCCAGCGGCGGGGCAGGGCCAGGGCTTCGCAGTGTTGGCCCAGGTGTTGGCGCAGGGTCTGGGTGACGGTGCGCCGGCCCTGGTTACGCAAGGCGTGCAGGCCGTCGCCACTGAGGACCACCAGGGCGCCCAGCGAGGCGCGGTTTTCCTGGACCACGCCCAGGCGTGCCTCGGCGACCCAGGCGTGCTCCGCCAGGGCTTGTTCGAGCATCGGCAGGGAGATGCGTTTTTCTTCCAGCTTGACGATCCGGTCCAGCCGTCCCAGCAGCTCAAAGCGCCCGTCGGCGTGGATCAGGGCGGCGTCGGCGGTCTGCTCCACATGCCCGGCCGGCAGGTACGGCGAGGCAATGCGCAACGCACCGTCGGCGTCCTGGCTCAGTTGCACTCCGGCAAACGGCTGCCACGGCGTTTGGCCCTGGCGCCAGGCAATGCCGCCGGTTTCCGAACTGCCGAGGATCTCGGTCGGCCACTGTTGCAGGCGTTGCTGCAGGCTCTGGGCAGCGTCTGCGGGCAGTGCGCCACCGGAGGAAAACACCCGCTTGACCTGGCTCAGTGCCGGCCAGTCGAGGTTGTCGCCCATGCGCTTGAGCAGCGCCGGGCTGGCGACCCAGGCAAAGTGCGGCTGCTCGCGGCTGGCGCGTTGCAAGTCTTCCGGGAACGGCAGTTGCTGGCGCACAAAGGTACGGCCGGCGCACAACGGCCACAGCACGCGAAACAGCAAACCGTAGATGTGTTGGGTGGCGACGCTGCCGATGATGCACGCCCGGCCGAGGTCGGCCCCCCACAGGGTTTCCAGGGCCTGGACCTCATTGGCCAGTTGGCGCAGGGTTTTGTCGATGCGCTTGGGGGCGCCGCTGGAGCCGGAGGTGCACAGGCTCAATTGGCACACCTCCAGGTCGAGGGCTGCGGCGCTGAGCGGCGTTTGGTAGAGCGCCTCAAGGTCGTCGGCTTCGCTCAGCCAGGCGTCCACCTCGTTGGCCCAGCGTTGGCGGGTCTGGGGTTGCAGGTCGGCAGGCAGCAATACGCTGACCCCGGCACGCCAGGCACCTAGCAAGGCCACAGCCAGCAGGCCGGCATCGGTCAGATGGACGGCCAGGCGCTGGATGCCACGGGTTTGCAGCCCGGCCGCCAGGCTCAGGGCCCGCTCACACAGCTGTGCGTGACTCATCGAAGGCTCGGTGGTGACCGAACGCAGTTGCACAGGCTCAAGCAACAGGTGCTCAAGATTGACCCAATTCATACGCGGCCTCGAACCCTTTGTCGTACCAGCCATTCCACGGCAAACAACAGGCCCATCAAGCCATAGGCGATCAGACCGTTGTACAACATCCACCAGCTCAGCGGTGCCCACAGGGTGAGCGCGGCGGCGAGCAGGCCGTTACACAAGAAAAATACACTCCACACCACGGTGACCTTGCGTGTGTACGCAATGGCTTTCTCGGGCAATTGCGGGTCGCTCAGGCGTGCCAGGCGCTCGACCATCGGCGGGCCGTATTTCAGGCTCAGGCCAAACAGCGCCAACATGAAGACGCTGACCAGGCTGGGGTACCAGCGCAGCATCTGCGGGTTGTCGAACCAGGCCAGCAGCAGGCAAAACACGACCGCTACAAAGGCCATCCAGCCGCTGCCGGGGCGCCGGGCACCGGTCAGTGCGCGCAGCAGCCACAGGCTGGCCAGCAGCAGGCCGAATTGCCACGGGGCGAAATGCTCCGTGCCGTAATACACCGCAAAAGGATACAGCAGCCCTACCAGCAACAGGCCAAGGCCGATCAGCCGGCTCATGCGGCCGGTTGGACCAGACGGTAGACCGCCTCGACCACGTCGTTGACCGTACGCACAGCCTTGAACTCCTCGGCGGCGATTTTCTTGCCGGTCTGGCGCTTGATGTGGTCGATCAGGTCCACCGCGTCGATGCTGTCGATTTCCAGGTCCTGGTACAGGTTGGCGTCGAGGGTGACCCGTGCCGGGTCCAGTTCAAATAATTCCACCAAGGCATCGCGCAGGGTGTTGAAGATATCGTCACGAGTTTGCATGGTTAAGTCTCAAGCTGCCTGTCTGGCCGTGACGAACGCCGCGAGGCTGGCCACGTTGATGAAGTGATTGCGGGTGTCCTTGGCGTCGGCATCGATCTTGATGCCGTACTTTTTCTGGATCGCCAGGCCCAATTCCAGGGCATCTACCGAATCCAGGCCCAGGCCTTCGCCGAACAGGGTTTGCTCGCTGCCAATGTCGCAGGCGTCGATGTCTTCAAGGCCCAGGGCCTCGATGATCAGGGTTTTAATTTCGTGCTCAAGGCTGTTGGGATTGCTCATCTTCGGCGAGCTCCTTAATGAAATAGTGATGCAGGTAATCGTTGAGCTTGCGTGAGGCCTGGGGTGCGGGCCCTTGTGAGGCAAACACCTGTGGGTCTATATCGGCACCCACCTGCAAACTGAAGTGAAAGCGGCGGTGGGGGATGCGATACCAGGGCTCGGCCTTGGTCAGCGTGGTCGGGCTGACCTTGAGCACCACGGGGGTGATGATTGTCGCACCCCGCAGGGCGATGGCGGCGGCCCCGCGATGAAAGGCCGGCGCTGCACCTGGCACGGTGCGGGTGCCTTCGGGGAAGATAATCAGGGTCTGGCCGCCCCGCAGGGCGCCCGCTGCGGCATCGAGCATGTCGATGCTGCCGTCATTGCTGATATAGCCGGCATCGCTCACCGGGCCGCGGGTGAAGGGGTTCTGCCAGAGGCTTTGCTTGACCACGCAATTGGCCTGGCGCACCAGGCCGATCAGCACCACGACGTCAATCAGCGACGGGTGGTTGGCGATGATCATCTGCCCGGGGCGCCCGAGTTTCTCAGCGCCTTCAACGCTGTAGGTCAGGATGCCGGCGCGCTGCATCATGTTGATAAAGAACCAGAACAACCGCCCGATGGTCAGGCGCGCCCGCCGTTGGTGCTGCTGTGCGTCCCCCGGCAGGCAACTGAGCAGCGGAAACACCAGAAGGCGCAGGCACAGGCCGCCCAGGCCAAACAGCGTGAAGCTGGCCGCCGTGGCAAACAGGCGCCAGTAGTAGGCGTCCCGGGGTTTGTCGGTCAGTGTTTGCGTTGCCAGTTCCATACTCGGTTCTTCCAGGCATGTTGGCAGGCGCCTTGCTCGGTGAGCAGGGTGCGCAGCAGGTTCAGGGCGTGAGGCCACTGGGTGTTGGTCGGTTGGACAGTCGCGGTGTGCAGCGCCAGTTGCCATTCGTCGCCTGGGGTCAGCAACAGGCCCAGGGCGTAAGGGAACGGCACGTCGTTGATCCAACTGGCATAGGCTTGGGGTGGCTGTTCTTCGGTGATCACCAGCAGCACGGCCGGTGCGCCTTCGTTGAGCAGGGCTGCGGCTTCCAGCATACCGTGCTCCAGGCCATCGCCTGCTGCGGCCAGGGCGGTCATTTCACTGGTTTCATTGCGCAGGATCGACCACAGGCCAATCACCGCGTTGTGTACCGACAGGCTGAACTGGGTGGGCGACAGGGGCTGGTCATTGGCCAGGTCGCTGAGGATATCCAGGGTGCGCGGGGTTTCGCCATGGCGTGAAACAAACACCAGTGGCAGGTCCTGCAGGCCTTCGGCCAATGGCCAGCCGACACTGAAGGCCATCCGGGCCAGGCGGCTCAGGCGCCGGCGTTGCATGGCGGGCAGAAACGACACATCGGGAGCAGCATCGCTTTGGGCCAGCAACGTCGGGGCCTGGCACCAGTCGCGCCAGGCATCCACGCTGTCGAGCCCAGGGGCCCAGGCGCGCCATTGGGCGATGTTGAAGTTGATCACTGAGAAAATATCCCGCCCCTGCGGGCTTCCTTGTGCTGCAAATTGCCCATGAAACCAGGGCATGGCGCGATGGCCGAGTGGCGCGCATTATCCCGGTGCGGTGGGGTTCTAGCAAACTTTGGTAAAGAATTGTTCACGGGATATTACAAATTTTCTGAAAAGAATCACTGATTGTCCGTTATGGCGGTGGGGGCGAATATCAGAAGGCTCCTACTTTGTAGGGCCGCTACAGGTTTGTGAGGTGAGATCTAGCCGTCGATGTTGTAGTACAGGAGTGAACAAGGTAGCTAACCGGCGCTTTTGCCCTCTACACTCGATCATTCATTGATACACGGAGGTTTTTCCATGCGGCGCGTGGTGTTCAATCAAAAAGGTGGTGTTGGCAAATCCAGCATCGCCTGTAATCTGGCGGCAGTCAGCGCCAGTGAAGGCTATCGAACCCTGTTGGTGGACCTCGATGCGCAGGCCAATTCGACCCAGTACCTGACGGGACTGACGGGCGACGATATCCCCATGGGCATTGCCGATTTCTTCAAGCAGACCCTGTCTTCCGGGCCGTTTTCGAAGAAAAACCAGGTCGATATCTACGAAACCCCCTTCGACAACCTGCACGTCATCACCGCCACCGCAGAACTGGCAGACCTGCAGCCCAAGCTTGAGGCCAAGCACAAGATCAACAAGCTGCGAAAGCTGCTCGATGAGCTGGCCGAGGATTACGACCGAATTTACCTGGATACGCCGCCGGCCTTGAACTTCTATGCGGTTTCCGCGCTGATTGCAGCTGATCGCGTATTAATCCCGTTCGATTGCGACAGCTTCTCGCGCCAGGCGCTGTACGGCCTGCTGGCGGAAATCGAAGAACTCAAGGACGACCACAACGAAGGCCTGGAAGTGGAAGGCATCGTGGTCAATCAGTTCCAGGCCCGGGCGAGCCTGCCACAGCAAATGCTCGATGAGTTGATTGCCGAAGGCCTGCCGGTGCTGCCGGTGTACCTGGCCAGCTCGGTGCGCATGCGTGAGTCCCACCAGGAAAGCAAACCGCTGATCCACCTCGACCCGCGACACAAACTCACCCGACAGTTCGTGGAACTGCATAACCTGCTGGAAAACACCTGATCCATGTAGGCGCCGGCTTGCCGGCGAAAAGCGCCAACAATAACGCGGGGCATCTGGTGCCCCGTATTGTTCTCGGGTTCTTCGCCGGCAAGCCGGCTCCTACAGTGAGGGGGTCATACTCCCTGGCTGCGCAACCAGCTCATCAACTGTGGTAACGCCAATGCCCCGCTCTGGCGCGCCACTTCCCGGCCGTTCTTGAACAGGATCAGGCTGGGTATCGAGCGAATCCCCAATTGCGCCGACAGTTGCTGGTTGGCCTCGCTATCGAGCTTGGCCAGGCGGCACTTGCCCGCCAACTGCCCAGCCGCCTGTTCAAACACCGGCGCAAACGACTTGCACGGCCCGCACCACTCGGCCCACACATCCACCAGCAGCGGCAAATCGCCCTTGATCTGGCTGGAGTAGTCGCCCTGTTTCAGGTCAAACGGTTTGTTCAGCAGCACCGGCTGCTTGCAGCGCCCGCACTTGGGCGCATCACCCAGGCGTTCGTGGGGGATGCGGTTGAGGCCGTTGCAATGAGGGCAGGGGATTACCAGGGGATCGGACATGGTGGGCTCTGTGGTTGATGTGGCCAATGATTGTTATTTGGAGCCGTTGCGAAGACTTATCAAGCAACAGTGCCCTCAAGAGGAGCAACTGATCTCCAAATGCTTGCCCCAATCGGGCGGCCGCTGCGCGTATTGCTCCATTCCCGCCTGTTCTTCAAATGGCTTGCTCAACACCTCATGCAACCTTCGCACTTCATGGTAGTCGCCTGACTCGGCGGCGGTGATGGCGTTTTGTGCAAGGTAGTTGCGCAGGATGTACAGCGGGTTCACTGCGTGCATCCGCTCGCGGCGTTCTGCCTGGGGGCTGTTGCCATCGCGCTCGACACGGGCTTTGTATAGGTCTGCCCAGGTATCGAACCCATTGAGGTCAACAAAGTCATCGCGCAACTGCGCCACGGCCAGTGCGGCGGACTCATCCCCCAGGCGGCGGAAGAACAAGGTGTAGTCCACGCCGCTGTCCTGCATCAATTGCAGCAATCGCTCCACCAGTTTCTGGTCGTCGTCTTCGGCGCTGGTCAAGCCCAGGCGGCGGCGCATCAGGTCCAGGTAGTGGGCCTGGTAGAGCGGCAGGTACAGGCCGAGGGTTTCGCGCAGGGCGTCAACGCTGATATACGGCGTCAACGCCTGGGCCAGGGCGCTGAGGTTCCATTGGCCAATCGGTACCTGGTTGCTGAAGGAGTAACGCCCTTCGTGATCGGAGTGGTTGCAGATGAAATGGGCGTCGAAGTCATCCAGGAAGGCAAATGGCCCGAAGTCGAAGGTAATGCCCAGGATCGACATGTTGTCGGTATTCATCACCCCATGGCAGAAGCCATAGGCCTGCCATTTGGCGATCAGTTCGGCGTTGCGCTCGACGATCTCGCGGAACATCGCCAGGTAGGGCTCGGGTTGTTCCTGGCACTCGGGGAAGTGCAGGCTCAGGACGTGCTCGGCCAGTTGCTGGTGCAACTCGGTTTTCTGGGTGTAGTAGAAGTATTCGAAGTGCCCAAAGCGGATATGGCTCGGTGCCAGGCGCAGGACCATCGCGGCGCGCTCCTGTTTTTCGCGCCACACCGGGGTGTCGGAGCCGATCACGCACAGGGCGCGGCTGCTGGGAATGCCCAGGGCATGCAAGGCTTCGCAGGCGAGAAACTCGCGGATCGAGGAGCGCAGCACCGCACGGCCATCGCCCATGCGTGAGTAGGGCGTTTGCCCGGCGCCCTTGAGGTGCAAGTCCCAGTGTTCGCCAGCGGCGTTATACACCTCGCCCAGCAGCAAGCCCCGGCCATCACCCAGTTGCGGGTTGTATGAGCCGAACTGATGCCCTGAATAGACCATCGCCCGCGGTTCGGCTTCGGCCCACAGCTTATGGCCGCTGAACAGTTCGGCGAATACCGGTGTTTGGGCGATAGCCGGGTCGAGATCAAGCAGGGCCATGGCCGCATTGCTCGCCACCACCAGGCGCGGGGCGTCGATGGGTTCGGGCAGGACGTGGGTTGAGAAACCATCGCCCAGGCGGGCGAAGCGGTTGTCGAAGGTCAGTTCGTCGAGGGCTTTCACTGGCCGTCTCCAGCAGAATGTCCGAGCATTCTGCTGGGGATAGCGCGGTTAGTCGAGTTTGGTGGGCGGTGGTGGTTGTGGCGAACCGTCATTCGCCGGTTTGCTCAGGGGCTCGATTTCCACCAGCTTGTATTCCTGGCCGTGCAGGTTCTTCAGGTAGACCTCCATCTGGCGGAACGAAATGTTGATGCTCTGCTTCTTGAACTCACGGTTGATGAAGCGGTTGACCTCATCGATCACCGGGTTCCGGTCGCCCAGGTCGCGTACGTGCATGCGCAATTCGTGGTCCAGGGTACTTTCGCCGAAGTTGAGGAAGTACACGTGGGGTTCCGGATCTTTCAGTACCCGTGGGTTATCCCTGGCGGCCTTGAGCAGCAATTCCTTCACCAGGTCCAGGTCGGAGCCGTAGTCCACGCCCAGCTTGAGGGTGACTCGGGTGATGGTGTCGGTGAGCGACCAGTTGATCAGTTGCCCGGTGATGAAGGTTTTGTTCGGGACAATGATGTCCTTGCGGTCGAAGTCGGTGATGGTGGTGGCGCGGATACGGATCTTGCTCACCGTGCCCGACAGGTTGCCGATGGTGATGGTGTCGCCAATCCGTACCGGGCGCTCGAACAGGATCATGATGCCGGAGATGAAGTTGGCGAAGATCTCCTGCATGCCGAAACCCAGGCCCACCGACAGTGCCGCCACCAGCCATTGCAGCTTGTCCCAGCTCACCCCGAGGGTCGACAGGGTGGACACGAAACCCACGCCGGCAATTACATACGACAGCAAGGTGGTGGTGGCGTAGGCGCTGCCCTGGGCCAGGTCGAGTTTGGACAGCACCAGCACTTCCAGAAGCCCCGGCAGGTTGCGCGCCAGGGCGAAGGTGATGCCGATGATGATCAGTGCGCCGAGCATGTCGCCGATGCTGATGGGCACCATGCTGATATTGGCGCCGGTGCCGCTGGTGTATTCGTAGAGGGTGACGTTGTCCAGGTAGGAGAACACCGAGATCAGGTCCGACCAGACCCAGTACAGCGCAGCGATAAAGCCGCCGAGCAGGGCCAGGCGAATCAGGCGCATGGACTGTTCGTTGACCTGCTCGATGTCCAGGGTCGGCTCTTCGACCACCACTTCGCCATCGCCGGCTTCCTTGGCAGCCTGGCGCTTGGCCAGGGCCCGGGAGTAGGCCAGGCGCCGCGCGGCAACGCTCAGGCCACGGACGAAGGTGGCTTCGATCACCAGCCAGAACATCAACAGGTACAGGGTGTTGATCAGGCGATCACTGAGCTTGAGGGCGGTGTAGTAGTAGCCAAAGCACACGGCGATAAACAGGGCGATAGGCAGCGCGGTAAACAGTACGCCCACCAGCTTGCGAAACAGCGAGGCTTTCTCATGGGTCGGGCTGTTGAGCAACAGGCGGCTGAGCAGCCAGGCCATCAGCCCATAACAGGTCAGGACTACGGCGATACCCAGCACATCGTCCGCCAGGGCGGCAGGTTGATGTTCGGCGATCGACACCACGGCCACCAGCGCCAGGACCACCAGCCCCAGCTTACGGATCCAGCCCTGGAGGAATTCGACCTGGGGTTTTTCCCAGCGGAAATGCAGCTCGGCCACACCGCCCGGCGCCAGGATCCGATAGGCGGTGTAGAACACCAGCCATGCCTGGGCGATCTGCACCAGGGCCATGCCCAGGTTGGCGTTCTGCCCACGGGCGTCGATTTGCAGGGCGTAGCCGCACAGCGCCAGGCCGAGGCTCACCGGCAGAGCCAGGAAGATGTTGACCAGAATTGCGATGGGAGTGTGCCACTGGCTGTCACGTTTGAAGTGACCGATATCCATGTGGATCTTTTTCAGGCGCTCGTACAGGTTGCTGCGCCGCCACAACAGTGCGCCGATCAACAGCAGCAGGGGTAAAAACAGCAGCGGGCGTTGGGTCAGACCGTCATACAACTCGCTGAGGCTGGAAGCCCAGGGCAGGGTGTCGACCTGCTTTTCCAGGCGGTTGGGTACGGTTTCCAGCCATTCGATGTCCAGCGGTTTGTTGCTGGGGATCCAGAACATCTGTTCGTCGAGGGTCGCGCGCAAGCTGGACGCGGTACTCAGCAGTTGCTTCTGGTTCAACTGCAGGGTGATGGATTCATTGAGCAGCGCACTCAGTTCCCGGCTCAGGCGCTCCAGCAGGTCGCTGCGGGTCACGGCCAGTTCCATCAGGGTGCGGCGCAATTGCGGGGTGACCTGATCCTCTGGCTGATTGGCCAGCAGGTTTTCGACGTAAGTGCTCGGCGAGCTGATCAGTTCGCGCTGCTGGTTGACCTCGAACTGGTACAGGCGAATGTTGGCAATATCGTCGGCCAGGTCGCGGTCGACCTTCAGGCGCGGCAATGCCTGCTTCTGCTTGTAGAGGATCTTCGACAGCAACAGGCTGCCCTTGAGCACGTTGATCTGCTCGTCCAGGGCCGAGTCACTTTGGGTCACGTTGTCCAGCAACTGCTTGGTCTGCAGGTTCTGCTGGGTCAGCTCATTGAGCCGGTCGGTGCTCTTGAGCAGGTAGTCAGAGAGTTTCAGGTTGGCTGCACTTTCCGTCGCCAGCAGGCTGCTGCCGCCGGCCTTCTGCGCTTCGATGGACTGCTGGGTCACGGTCTCCTGGGACTGGGCCAGGCGCTTCTGGTTGATCAGCGTCTGCAGGTCCTGGATTTCCTGTTCCATGCGCGCGGTTTTTTCCACCACCAGGTCATGCTGGCTGTTGCCCAGGTCCTGCAGTTGGCTGTTGCCTGCCAGCTCCTGGCGGCGCAACGGGATCAAGGCATTGAGCGCCGCCAGTTCGGCGTTCAGCAGGTTGCGCTGGTCGCTAGTGAGGGGTTTGCCATTGTCCTTGCCGGCCTTGAGGGTGGCGTTGATTTGCTGGATGCGCGTCTGGCTGTTGCTGATCTCGGTCTGGGCGCGCTCGGGCCGGGTCTGGGCGGCGATGCTCAAGCTGTTGGCGTCGGCCAGCTCCTTTTGCAGATCACCTTGCTGGGTGCTGCGCTGCACCAGCAGTTGTTCAAGTTGCGGGATTGGCAGGCTGGCATAGCGCTGCGCGACCGGGACGACCTTGCTGGCCTTGAGCCGGGTCAGTTCGCGGGCGTTTTCCGTGGTCTGGCGCGGGGCGTCTTCCAGCTGGCGCTTGAGATCGGCCAGGCGTTGCTCGTAATCCTGCTTGTTGCCGAGGAATGTCAGGGTCTGCTGCAGTACGTTTTGCAGCGCCTTCATGTCGGCGTCAGGCAATTTTCGGTCAGGCAGTTTGTCCAGGGTCTGCTGGACACTCTCGGTGCTCGGCGGGTCGGCGGCATACACAGGGCTGACGCAGAGGCTCAGGCCGAGCAGGGCAGTGGCTAAAAAAGTGCGCAGGATTGTCATAGAGACCGGTCGAACAAGATGAAGAGTAGGGGGCGTCCTGGCATCCAATGGCACGCCGTCGCCCCGCAGTTTAGAGGAAGAGTCCGGGGCCCGGGCGACTTCCTTCGGGGAATCTGACGCCGACTTTGCCGATCTTGTTCCCCTCCATCACCGCGACGGTCCAAATGGTGTTGTTCCACTCCACCTGGTCGCCAACAATCGGCGCACCGCCGACTTTGTGGGTGATGAACTGGCCCAGCGGCATGTCCGGGTCGATACCGTCGAGCTTGAGCCCGTAGAGTGCCGATACCGCGCCCAACTGGGCGTCGCCTTCCAGCACGAAATCACCGAAGAAGCGCAGGTCCAGGCCCCGTTGTGGTGCCTGGCTGAACAGTTTGCCGAGGGCGGCGAGGTTGTGTTCATGGCCGATGACACAGAGCAGATCACCGACTTCCAGCACTGTACTACCCGACGGGTGGAGCAGTTGCTGGCCACGAAATAACGCAGCGATCCGCGTGCCTTCGGGCATTTTCAGCTCGCGCAGGGCGGCGCCGATGCACCATTTTTCGGCACCCAGGCGATAGACGAACAGCTCCCACTCGCTGGTGACGTGCACTTCCAGGGCCGCCCGGGAAATCGGCGCGGGCTCGGGCGGTACCGTCACTTTCAGCAACTTGGCGACCCAAGGCAGGCTGGTGCCCTGGACCAGCAACGACACCAGCACGATAAAGAACGCCAGGTTGAAATACAGTTGGGCGTGGGGCAGGCCGGCCATCAGCGGGAACACCGCAAGAATGATCGGCACCGCGCCGCGCAGGCCGACCCAGGCGATAAACACTTTTTCGCGGCCATGGAACGCCTTGAACGGCAGCAGGCCAACCGCCACCGACAGCGGCCGGGCAAACAGGATCATCCACAGCGCCAGGCCCAGGGCCGGCAGGGCGATCGGCAGCAGGTCATGAGGCGTGACCAGCAGGCCCAGCACCAGGAACATGCCGATCTGCGCCAGCCAGGCCATGCCGTCGAGCATATGCAGGATCCCGTGGCGGCTGCGTACCGGGCGGTTACCGATCACCAGGCCGCACAGGTACACGGCCAGGAAGCCGCTGCCGTGCAAGGCGTTGGTCAGGGCAAAGACGAACAGGCCGCCGGCGATCACCAGGATCGGATACAGGCCGTTGGCCAGGTTGATGCGGTTGACCAATTGCAGCATCAGCCAGCCGCCGCCCAGGCCGATAATGCCGCCGATGCCGAATTCGCGGATCAGGTGGGTCAACAGGCTCCAGTGCAGGCCGGTCTGGCCGCTGGCGAGCATGTCGATCAGGGTCACGGTGAGGAACACCGCCATGGGGTCGTTGCTGCCGGATTCGATTTCCAGGCTGGCGCTGACCCGTTCGTTCAGGCCCTTGCCGCCCAGCAGCGAGAACACGGCGGCGGCGTCGGTGGAGCCGACGATGGCGCCGATCAGCAGGCCTTGGATCATATTGAGGTCGAACAGCCAGGCCGCCGCCATGCCAGTGAGGCCGGTGGTAATCAACACCCCCACGGTCGCCAGCGACAGGGCTGGCCACAGTGCCACGCGAAAACTAGCGACCCGCGTACGCAAGCCGCCATCGAGCAGGATCACTGCCAATGCCAGGTTGCCCACCAGGTACGCGGTCGGGTAGTTATCGAAAATAATCCCGCCGCCATCGACGCCGGCGAGCATGCCCACGGCCAGGATGATCACCAGGATCGGAATCCCCAGGCGGGACGAAAGAGAACTCACCAGAATGCTCGCACTTACCAGCAACGCGCCGATCAAGAACAGGCTGTTGATGGTTGTTGCATTCAAAGGCAGTACTCCGGAAAGAAAGGCGAGGCGCAGACTGACCATGCAGTCTGCGTGCCAGCGATTCTAACCTGTTGAATTGCTGCGCTGTCAAAAGCTTTCAGGTTGTGCCTATAAAATGGCGGGCAGTTCCAGTACTCGTCGCAGGCCTGCGGCTATTTATCAAATCAATATGTGTTTGTACGGTCAGAGTTGGTTTTTATGCGCCAATTGAAAGGCATGAACTTGTATGTCTAGTTGAGTGGTCTGTCTGTTATTGGCTTGGACAACTTTAGTAGGATGGTCACGTCCAGCTGGAACCGACAAGGTCTCCATTCTTTACTTGCCCTTCTACAGTAATGCTAAGAGGCTGCCGGCCGAGCACAAAAATATGGGTTTTACCTTCTTCCGAGTCCCAGTTCAAAAACGTGTCGCCCGGTTTTTTTATGGCATCAGGACCTAGGGTCTGGATGGTGAAAGAGTCCAGCCCCATGTGTTTCAGAGTGTCAGAAAGGTCTATGCGATCGTTGCCGGTTTGGAAACCATAGATTTTATGAGAACCGGCGCTTGGGTCGGATGGGCCGTAGATCGAGTAGGTGTTTCCTCCTGTATCGTTGGGGCTTACTCTGATGCCGCGGGCTGTGTCCGCTGGGGTGGTGGAGGAGTCCTGAATGGATGAGGCTGTTTCTAAGGTGTTCACGCTCGAAATGGTCATGATGTTTTACTCTCTCTTTGTTTGAATGTGTGTCCCGAATTAAATGGTTTGATTTTCGCTAGTGCGAGAATTAAGTATTCCATGACTGACTTTTTATTTGCCATGGCGGGTGTGTTTCGAATGTTTGCGTTTTTGATATTATTTTTATAGTGGGTTTTCTTGGGAGGGAAGTACTTGGCGGGCTATTGAATAGTTCGGCGTGCGATGAGTTGGTTGGAAGGAGGGGTTTATATAAATACAAACTCGCTTGAAATGCTTCGGGCTGAGAATGGAGGTTGATGCCCTCCATTCTTCATTATTTCAATCAGAGCCGAAAACGCCCCACCATCCCATTCAAATCCACCGCCAGGCGCGACAACTCGTTGCTGGCCGCACTGGTTTGGCTGGCACCCGTCGCCGATTGCACCGACAAGTCGCGAATGTTCACCAGGTTGCGGTCCACTTCCCGCGCCACTTGCGCCTGTTCTTCCGCTGCGCTGGCGATCACCAGGTTGCGCTCGTTGATTTCGACGATCGCGCTGTTGATGGTATCCAGGGATATTCCTGCGCCTTTGGCGATATTCAGCGTCGATTCGGCACGCTCGGTGCTGTTGCGCATCGAGTCCACCGCCTGTTCGGTACCGGCCTGGATGCTGCCGATCATCCGCTCGATTTCGCTGGTGGACTGCTGGGTGCGATGGGCCAGGGCCCGCACTTCATCGGCAACCACGGCAAAGCCGCGGCCGGCTTCCCCTGCGCGGGCTGCTTCAATGGCGGCGTTCAGGGCCAGCAGGTTGGTCTGGTCGGCCAGGCCGCGAATCACGTCCAGCACCTTGCCGATGTCCCGGGACTCTTCGGCCAGGGCGCCAATCAAGGTGGCTGTGCCTTGCACGTCACCACTCATGCGCTCGATGGCGCTGACGGTTTCCTGCACCAGATCACGCCCGTCGCCGGCCGAGGTGGTGGCGTTTTTCGAGGCTTCGGAGGTGCTGACGGCATTGCGCGCGACTTCTTCGACGGCGCTGGTCATTTCGTTGACCGCAGTGGCCGCCTGTTCGATCTCGTTGTTCTGCTGGGTCAGGCCGCGAGCGCTTTCGTCGGTGACGGCGTTCAGTTCTTCCGCTGCCGAGGCGAGCTGGGTGGCCGAGCCGGAAATACGCTGCAGGGTGTCGCGCAATTTTTCCTGCATTTTATTCATTGCCCGCAACAGGCGGCCGGCTTCGTCGTCGCCATCGACCTTGATCGGCCGGGTCAGGTTGCCTTCGGCAATGTTCTCGGCGGCGTCCAGGGCCTGGGCGATGGGCAGGGTGATGCTGCGTGTCAGCAGCCAGGCGAACAGCACTGTCAGCGCCGTGGCCAGCACCAACAAGGCAACCACCAGGTCAAAGGCTGAATCATATTGATCGGCGGCTTTCTGGTTGCTGTCGTTGGCCATCGAATTGTTGATGTCCAGCAGGCGCGTCAGGACCGTGTTGACCGCCTCGGAGTTGCTCAACAGTTCGGTGTTGAGCAAGGTACGCAGCTCTTCGGTCTGGTTGTTGCGCGACAGGCTCTTCATCCGCTCTTCAATCTGGCGGTACTGGCCCAACAGGCGCACGTAATCGTCGTAGGCTGAACGTTCCTCACGGCTGTCGATCAGCTTTTCGTAGACAGTCTGGGCTTCGCGGATCTGCTGGTTGCGCAGTTCGAAGGCTTCCAGGGTCTTTTGTTGCACCTCAGGTTCGCGGTTGGTCAGCAAGCGGTAGGACAGCACGCGCAGGCGCAGGGTCAGTTGGGTGAAGTCATCGAGGGCGCGAATGCTTGGCACGCTGCGCAGGGTGATGTCTTCGGTGGCGCCACGGATCTTGCTCATCTGGTTCAGGGCAAAAATACCGAGAAACAACATCAGCGCACCAATGCACGCGAAGCCGAGAAACGCGCGCGGCGCGATATTCATATTACGAAGAGACATGCAATGGTCCTGGGAGAGGCGCGATCCGTGCGGCGTTGAGGCGGGGTATGCATGACCTATCGGACGTACGACTAAAGTCTTGAGGGGCTGCGCGCTTTTGTCGCACCCTCGGTGGATCGGAATGGATTCAGGAACCAGATGGCGTAAATGCAGTCACTAAGGCTCGCAAGCGTGGCCTGCCCCGTGCAATCAAGGCTGCGCGCCAGGATATCCCTGGCTTCCACGGTGAATTTTCTTTATCGTCACCGCCCTTTGAAAAAGCCCGAGAATTCAAAATGTTAGAAACATCCCTCAGCCAACTGGAACAACTGGTCAGTGACCTGGTACAGCAGAATCAGGAACTGCTGGGCACCAATGAATCCCTCAAGGCGGAACTGGCCCGTGCCAAGGACGAAAACGACAGCTTGCAGCTGAACCTGATGGAGCAGGAAGAAAAGCAGGGCGCCACCGCAGCCCGTATCCAGGCGTTGGTTGAGCGTGTGAGCGCAGGTCCTGTCAGCGCATGAATGAAGGGATAAAGGTCGTTTCGATTCTCGGTGAGGATTACTCGATCAAGGCCCCGGACGGGGAAGACAACACCCTGCTCAAGGCTGTGACCCTGCTCAAGGCATCCTTGGCCACCACCAAGCAGAAGTACCCGACCTTGATCGGCGACAAACTGCTGGTGCTGGCGGCGCTGAACCTATGTGCCGAGCAGATCGAGATGCAGCAGCGTCACCAGCAGGAACTCGACCGTTACCAAGAGCAAGTCAGCGCCACGGTCGAGGTGATTTCCAAGGCCATCGGCCAGCCCTGATCAGAACCATTCGTCCTGCATGGCCAGGCACGTATCGTCCCGTGCCTGCAGGATCGCCAGTTCATGATGGCACCCCGGTATTTCCCAGGTCAGGAAGTACCGGGCGGCTTGCAGCTTGCCTTTATAGAAGGCCACATCCGCCGCATTGCCTTTGGCCAGCCCTTCTTCGGCGCGGATCGCCTGTTCCAGCCAGCGCCAGCCAATCACCGTATGCCCAAACACTTTCAGGTACAGCGCCGAGTTCGCCAGGCTGCTGTTGACCTTGCCCTGGGCGAGATCCGCCAACAACCCGAGGGTCACGCTTTGCAGGCGTGCCACCAGTTGCTCCAACGGCTCGCGCAATGCTGTGAGTGACTCATATTGCTGGGCCCGGGCTCCGGTCTCGGCGATCAGGCGGATCAACTGCTTCAAGCCCGCACCGCCGTTTTGTGCGAGCTTGCGCCCCAGCAGGTCCAGGGACTGGATGCCGTGGGTGCCTTCGTGGATCGGGTTCAGACGGTTGTCGCGGTAGTACTGCTCCACCGGGTATTCACGGGTGTAACCGTGGCCGCCGAGAATCTGGATCGCCAGCTCGTTGGCCTTCAGGCAGAACTCCGAGGGCCAGGACTTGACGATGGGGGTCAGCAGGTCCAGTAACTCATGGGCCTGCTTGCGTCCGGCCTCACTGTCCAGGGTGGTGGTGTCATCGAACAGCCGCGCGGCATACAGGCCCAGGTCGAAGGCGCCTTCCACATAGGCTTTTTGCGTGAGCAGCATGCGCTTGATATCGGCGTGCTGGATGATCGACACCGGGGTGGTGTTCGGGTCCTTGCTGTCCGGCAGTCGGCCTTGCGGGCGCTCCCGGGCGTAGTCCAGGGAATACAGGTAACCGGCGTAGCCGAGCATCACCGCACCCATGCCGACGCCAATCCGTGCCTCGTTCATCATCTGGAACATGCAGGCCAGGCCCTGGTGCGGCTTGCCCACCAGATAGCCGACACACTCGCCGTTATCGCCGAAATTCAGTGCGGTGGAGGTGGTGCCGCGCCACCCCATCTTGTGGAACAGCCCGGCCAGCAACACATCGTTGCGCTTGCCCAGACTGCCATCATCGTTGACCAGGAACTTGGGCACGATAAACAGCGAAATGCCCTTCACCCCGGCGGGCGCATCCGGCAGCTTGGCCAGCACCATGTGCACGATGTTTTCCGACAGCGGATGATCGCCGCCGGAGATGAAGATCTTGTTGCCCTTGAGGCGGTAGGTGCCATCTGGCGCGGGCTCGGCGCGGGTGCGGATATCCGACAGCGACGAACCGGCATGGGGCTCGGTCAGGGCCATGGTGCCGAAGAAGCGGCCTTCGATCATCGGTTGCAGGAAGCGTTGTTTCTGTTCCGCGCTGCCAAAACTCTCGATCAGATTGGCCGCGCCCATGGTCAGGAACGGGTACGAGGTCGAGGCCGCATTGGCTGACTGAAAGTGCGCAAAACACGCTTGGGACAGCAGGGTCGGCAGTTGCATGCCGCCTGCTTCGAAGCTGCGGGCAGCGTTGAGGAAGCCGGCTTCGAGAAAGGCATCAACGGCAGGTTTCACTTCTGGAATCAGGATGGCCTGACCGTTTTCATAGCGCGGCTCGTTCTCGTCACCCTTGCGGTTGTGCGGTGCGAAGTACTTTTCGGCGATGTTGCGGGCGGTGCCAATGGCGGCATCGAAGGTTTCGCGGTTGTGCTCGGCAAACCGCTCGCGCTGGGTCAGGCCCTCGGCATCGAGGACTTCGTACAGCTCGAAAGCCAGATTGCGGGAACTGAGGAGCGTCTCGGACATGGCGGCTTACCTATGAGGGAATAGGTCGGAGTCTAAGTCTGGGAATAGAGGCGCGATAGCAAGATTGATCTGGGTGATAGAGCAGCAAAACACAACGTAAAGGTATGACGCGGTCAATGTAGGAGCTGGTTTCGACTGATGCAATGCAGTGGGGCGCCCATTGCAGGCGCCCCACGTTGGCATTGATCAGCCGATAGTCATCAAGCTCGCATTACCGCCGGCCGCAGCGGTGTTGACGCTCAACGCGCGCTCGATCACCAGGCGCTCCAACGCAATGTTGGTTTCGCCCGAAGACAGGCCGTTGACCCCGACAATCGCGCCACTGCGCTGGGCCACTTGCTGGCAAACCCCACGCAGTTGGTCGCTGTCGCCGTGGTGCAGGACCGCATCGAAGATCACTTCGTCCTTGGTCCAGTCGGCCACGCGCTGGATCTTCGCCTGAACTTCCTTCGGCAGCCGTGGGAACAGCGCCTTGGTCAGGTCGGATTCCGGCCACACTGCCGAGCTACCCACAGCCAGTACGGCCGCCAGTTGCGACAACAGGTCGCCTTCCACCTCTGCCAGGCACAGCACGTGCTCGCGGGGCAGGATGGCGTAGCTGTTGCGCTCGCCGGTCGGGCCGGCCAGTTGGCGGGTGATGCCGCTCTGCGATTGCGCCGCGAACTGGCTGCACAGGCTGCTCAGGTCGCTGAACTTGTTGCTGTCGGCCCAGGTTTTCAGGGCGGTCAGCGGTTGGCTCATGGCGTCACGCAGGCGTACATCCGGCGCGGCCAGTGCATCACCGCGTACGAAGGATTGCTCGATCGCATCGGTAGGGCGCGTCGACAGCAAGCGGTACAGGTACAGCGGGCCACCGGCTTTCGGGCCAGTGCCCGACAGGCCTTCGCCGCCGAATGGCTGCACGCCGACCACGGCACCGACGATGTTGCGGTTGACGTAGACGTTACCGGCATGGACGTTGTCGATCACCTTGGCGATGGTCTCGTCGATACGGGTGTGCACGCCCAGGGTCAGGCCGTAGCCAGAAGCATTGATCTGGCCGATCAACTGGTCGATCTCTTTACGCTTGTAGCGCACCACGTGCAGCACCGGGCCGAAGATCTCCCGTTGCAGCTCGTCGAAGCTTTCCAGCTCGATCAGGGTTGGCATCACGAAGGTGCCGCGCTTGATTTCTTCGCTGTCGGCAATCGCCACCTGGTACACGGTGCGGCCTTTGTCGCGCATGGCCTGGATGTGCTTCTCGATGCCTGCCTTGGCTTCGGCGTCGATCACCGGGCCGATATCCACGGACAGGCGCTCCGGGTTGCCCAGGCGGCATTCAGCCATGGCACCCTTGAGCATTTCGATGACGCGGTCTGCCGAATCTTCCTGCAGGCACAGTACACGCAGGGCCGAGCAACGTTGACCGGCACTGTCGAAGGCCGAGGAGACGACGTCGATCACCACCTGCTCGGTGAGGGCCGAGGAGTCGACGATCATTGCGTTCTGGCCGCCGGTTTCGGCGATCAGCGGAATCGGGCGGCCCTGGGCATCCAGGCGACCGGCGACGTTGCGTTGCAGCAGGCGCGCCACTTCGGTGGAGCCGGTGAACATCACGCCTTTGACGCGCTCATCACCGACCAGTCGGGCACCGACGCTTTCGCCCTGGCCCGGCAGCAGTTGCAGCACGCCTTGCGGAATGCCGGCTTCCAGCAACAGGCGCACGGCCTGCGCGGCCACCAGCGGGGTTTGTTCGGCCGGCTTGGCCAGCACCGGGTTACCGGCGGCCAGTGCAGCGGCGACTTGGCCACTGAAGATCGCCAGCGGGAAGTTCCACGGGCTGATGCAGACCACCGGGCCCAATGGGCGGTGGGCGTCGTTGGTGAAATCGTTACGGGCCTGCACCGCGTAGTAACGCAGGAAGTCCACGGCTTCACGCACTTCGGCGATGGCGTTGGCGAAGGTCTTGCCGGCTTCACGGGCCAGCAGGCCCATCAATGGCTGGATCTCGCCTTCCATCAGGTCAGCGGCGCGTTCCAGGATCGCCGCGCGTTCGGCCGGCGGGGTGGCCTGCCAGATCGGTGCGGCGTTAAGGGCGCACTGGATCGCGTTGTCGACGTCTTCGACGGTGGCTTCCTGGACATGGCCGACCACATCACGCAGGTCGGACGGGTTCAGTACCGGCGCAGCAACTTCATTGCTGGACGCGCAACCGAGCATCGGCGCAGCTTTCCAGTGGTTGTGCGCGGTGGCCAGCAAGGCGCAGGACAGTGACGCCAGGCGGTGTTCGTTGGCCAGGTCGATACCGGCCGAGTTGGCACGCTCGCTGCCATACAGGTCACGCGGCAGCGGGATACGCGGGTGCGGCAGGCCGAAGCCGCCTTCCAGCGTCGCCATCTGCTCGATGCTGGCCACTGGATCGGCCACCAGCTCCTGGATCGAGATGGATTGGTCGGCGATACGGTTGACGAACGAAGTGTTGGCGCCGTTTTCCAGCAGGCGACGCACGAGGTAGGCCAACAGTGTTTCGTGGGTGCCAACCGGGGCGTACACGCGGCACGGGCGGTTCAGCTTGCCTTCGGAAACCTTGCCTACAACCTGTTCGTACAGCGGTTCACCCATGCCGTGCAGGCACTGGAACTCGTACTGGCCGGGGTAATAGTTCTGGCCGGCAATATGGTAGATGGCCGACAGGGTGTGGGCGTTGTGCGTGGCGAACTGCGGGTAGATGACTTCCGGTACCGACAGCAGCTTGCGTGCGCAGGCAATGTAGGAAACGTCGGTGTACACCTTGCGGGTGTACACCGGATAGCCTTCCAGGCCTTCGACCTGGGCGCGCTTGATTTCGCTGTCCCAGTACGCGCCTTTTACCAGGCGGATCATCAGGCGGTGACGGCTGCGGCGTGCCAGGTCGATCACGTAGTCGATCACGTACGGGCAACGCTTCTGGTAAGCCTGGATCACGAAACCGATGCCGTTCCAGCCGGTCAGTTGTGGCTCGAAGCACAGGCGCTCCAGCAGGTCCAGGGACAGTTCCAGGCGGTCGGCTTCTTCGGCGTCGATGTTCAGGCCGATGTCGTATTGCTTGGCCAGCAGGGTCAGGGACAGCAGGCGCGGGTACAGCTCGTCCATCACGCGCTCGTACTGGGCGCGGCTGTAGCGAGGGTGCAGGGCCGACAGCTTGATGGAGATACCCGGGCCTTCATAAATCCCACGGCCATGGGAGGCTTTGCCGATGGAGTGAATGGCTTGTTCGTACGAGGCCAGGTATTTCTGCGCATCGTGTTCGGTGAGTGCGGCTTCACCGAGCATGTCGTAGGAATAACGGAAACCCTTGGCTTCGAACTTGCTCGCGTTGGCCAGGGCTTCGGCGATGGTTTCGCCGGTGACGAACTGCTCGCCCATCAGGCGCATGGCCATGTCGACACCCTTGCGGATCATCGGCTCGCCGCTTTTGCCGATGATGCGGCTCAGGGACGAGGTCAAACCCGCCTCGTTGTGCGTGGCCACCAGTTTACCGGTCAGCAACAGGCCCCAGGTGGCGGCGTTGACGAACAGCGATGGGCTGTTACCCAAGTGTGGGTGCCAGTTGCCGGTGCTGATCTTGTCGCGGATCAGCGCGTCACGGGTGCCCTTGTCCGGGATGCGCAGCAGCGCTTCGGCCAGGCACATCAGTGCCACGCCTTCCTGGGACGACAGGGAGAATTCCTGCAACAGGCCCTGAACAATCCCGGCACGGCCGCCGGCGCTCTTCTGATTGCGCAGTTTCTCGGCAATCGAGGCGGCCAGCTTGTTGGTGGCCTCGGCCATTGGGGCCGGCAGGCGTGCCTGCTCGATCAGCATCGGCACCACTTCTGGCTCGGGGCGACGGTAAGCAGCAGTGATCGAAGCGCGCAGTACCGATTGCGGGAGGATGCTTTCAGCGAATTCCAGGAAGCACTGGTGGGCGTGATCGTTCTGCACCTCGCCGGCGTCGTCTGCGTCCTTGATGCCCGAGCCGTTGAGCTCGGTCAGGGTTGCACCACCCTCAAGTTTCTCCAGGTAATTGAAAATTGCCTGCTTGATCAGCCAGTGCGGCGTGCGATCAATGGAGGTCGCGGCGGCCTTGAGGCGTTCGCGGGTTGGGTCATCGAGTTTGACCCCAAGGGTGGTCGTAGCCATATTTTTATCCTCATGGGTGCCACTACTGCGTGGCATCAGCTGGCGGCAAGATTAGCTTTGCGCTGAACGAGGTGCAACCGGGTGCAACCCATTTTCTTCATGAAACCCGCGCTGCTCGTCAGAAAACAATTTCACTCGACGGAATCGGCTTGATATTGGTGCATTTGCTTCTGGATTTGGCTGTTCTTGCTCCGAAAAGGAGCAAAAAGCCGCCGTTTGCCGAAAAACGCGCTTAGGTGCAACTAATTCTCACGAAACTGGTTGCACCTTATTTGCTTTGTTGAATAGCATTCGCGCACCAAGGTGCAACCATCTGCAAAGTTCGGTTCATCGGCTGATGGCTTTCCTGGGGAAACGTCAGTCATAAATGCGCGGCATGCAGCTTCGTCTACAAGCTACTCTCTTGTAGGTGGGCTGACAGACCGCCGCTACATAAAAACAAAGCCAGGGCGTAACTCAATGAGCGTAAGTAATCCAACCCTGATCACATTTGTGATCTACATCGCGGCAATGGTGTTGATTGGTCTCATGGCCTATCGCTCCACCAATAACCTTTCCGATTACATTCTAGGCGGTCGCAGCCTCGGCAGCGTCGTCACCGCACTCTCGGCTGGCGCCTCGGATATGAGCGGCTGGTTGTTGATGGGCCTGCCAGGTGCCATCTACATGTCGGGCCTGTCGGAAAGCTGGATCGCCATCGGCCTGGTTGTCGGTGCTTACCTGAACTGGCTGTTTGTGGCCGGTCGCCTGCGCGTGCAGACCGAACACAACGGCGACGCCCTGACCCTGCCGGACTACTTCTCCAGCCGCTTTGAAGACAAAAGCGGCCTGCTGCGGATTATCTCGGCCGTCGTGATCCTGGTGTTCTTCACCATCTACTGCGCCTCCGGCATTGTGGCCGGTGCCCGTCTGTTCGAAAGCACCTTCGGCATGTCCTACGAGACGGCGCTGTGGGCCGGTGCTGCGGCGACGATTGCCTACACCTTCATCGGTGGTTTCCTGGCAGTGAGCTGGACAGATACCGTACAAGCCACCCTGATGATCTTCGCGTTGATCCTGACGCCCATCATCGTGCTGCTGGCCACCGGCGGCGTGGACACCACGTTCCTGGCCATTGAAGCGAAAGATCCAACCAGCTTCGACATGCTGAAAAACACCACCTTCATCGGCATCATCTCGCTGATGGGCTGGGGCCTGGGCTACTTCGGCCAGCCGCACATCCTCGCGCGTTTCATGGCGGCGGATTCGGTGAAGTCGATTGCCAAGGCGCGTCGCATCTCCATGACCTGGATGATCCTGTGCCTGGCCGGCACCGTGGCTGTAGGCTTCTTCGGTATTGCCTACTTCTCGGCGCACCCAGAAGTCGCCGGTCCCGTGACCGAAAACCCTGAGCGTGTCTTCATCGAGCTGGCCAAGCTGCTGTTCAACCCATGGATCGCGGGCGTGCTGCTGTCGGCCATCCTGGCTGCCGTGATGAGCACCCTGAGCTGCCAATTGCTGGTGTGCTCCAGCGCCCTGACCGAAGACTTCTACAAGGCTTTCCTGCGCAAAGGTGCTTCCCAGCTTGAACTGGTATGGGTCGGCCGTATCATGGTGCTGGTGGTTGCGTTGATCGCCATCGCGATGGCTGCCAACCCGGAAAACCGTGTACTGGGCCTGGTGAGCTACGCCTGGGCGGGCTTCGGTGCCGCGTTCGGTCCAGTGGTCCTGATCTCTGTACTGTGGAAAGGCATGACCCGCAACGGCGCACTGGCCGGTATCCTGGTCGGCGCGATCACCGTGATCGTGTGGAAGCACTTCGAACTGCTGGGCCTGTACGAAATCATCCCAGGCTTTATCTTCGCCAGCCTGGCGATCTACTTCGTGAGCAAGATGGGCGCACCTACCGCCGGTATGGTTGAACGCTTCACTGCTGCCGAGAAAGACTACAACCTCAATAAATGAGGCGTTCATGCGAGCCTTGATGGCCCGCTGAACTGAAAACGGCCCGCATCCTTTGGATGACGGGCCGTTTTTTTGCCCAAAGTTAATCGAAGTAAGTGATGATCAGCCCTGCCATACCGGCCACACCCAGAAGGGCGGTTCCGTGAAGCAGAATCTTGATGTCGCGTGGAAAGGCCTGTACCTGCTGAAGGTCAACGACACCACGTCGCGCATTCAGCCTGGGCAGCGCAATGGCTGCATACACTGCGCAAAGCCTCATCATTCTTCCTCGCGGTGAGTTCCCGAAGTAACTGCCGTGAAAGCTGACGAGTCGACACTTGTTTAAGTGAGCTTCCATAGCCTCAAGCTTTCGATAACACAAAAACACTCCGAGAATATTGGTAATAACTACCGCCGTTAGCGAGCCGATTACGATCTGGGCGCTGGCAGGGAGATTCAAGAAATAATCAATATTCATACAAAAGTAATCCTGCCTTTTCGCCGCCCGTACCCCCGAGGCTCCCACCTGCTGCGCCGCCAATCCCTGCGCCAATCAGCAGGCAAGTCAAGGCTCCTGGGCCAGTGGTGGGGGCTAAAATGGTGAGGCATAGTAGCGATCCGGCAGCGCCACCGAGTGAGCCACCAGCAACCCCGCCGGCCAGTTTTCCCAGTTCGGTATATTTTGCCATCCTGCACTGCTCTTCTCTTCCAGTAGAACATGCCTCCTTAATTTGCAGCGCCGTCGAGGTCGTACTCAACGCAATTCCCAGTGGCGTGCCGTTCTTAAGCAGCTTCGCGGTCTTTGAAATCCGCGCAACGGTTTCGGCATACCGAGTGATCTCCCCGGTATGCAGGTAACTCCTGGTGGATATCCCCAGCATTTTCTTGATCGAGCCCTCATTGCGTAAACCCGTGCCATATCGGGCGAACCCGCGCATCTGCGACTCCAGCTTGGCAAACAAGGTTTGGCGTCGGGCCAGGAAATCATCTCGCACCGTGCCCCCGCCCTGGCGCAGGGACTGTTTGTGCAGGGCATCAATGTCTTCAAGGGTTTTGCCAATGCCTTGCAGATGGCGACTCCAGGCGTCGCCCGCCGTACCTATACCCAGCGAAGCGAAACCCAGCAGTTTTTGTCGGTGTGGAGGCATTTCACAATAGGGTGGTTGCGTGTCATGCAGGCATTCCTTTGAATGGTGATGACGCAGCAATTTAAGGACCCGACTCACGTCTGTCGTGCTTGTGGCGGCTGAATTCGGGGGGCTTTTACAGTTTTGGGAAATGGGCTACTCAATCCAGTCCGGTGTCCGACAAAAAGCACCGCCCGGCATGCAGCCCTGCACCTTTGCCCGCGTAGAAGGTAAACTTCGCCCCCTGCGCAGGAGCAACCATGAATTATCGTCACGCCTTTCACGCCGGCAACCACGCCGATGTCTTCAAACACCTGACCTTGACCCGCCTCATCGCCCTGATGTCGCGCAAGGAGCAGCCGTTTGCCTATCTCGACACCCACGCCGGGATTGGTCTGTACGACCTGCAAGGCGACCAGGCCAACCGCACCGGTGAATACCTGGAGGGCATCGCCCGCCTGTGGGGCGAGGCGGACCTGCCGGCGCTGACCGCTGACTACATGCAGGTGCTGCACGAGATGAACCCGGATGGCCAGTTGCGCTATTACCCCGGTTCGCCAGAGCTGGCGCGACGCCTGACTCGTCCCCAGGACCGCGTGCTGCTCAATGAAAAACACCCGGAAGACGGCGTGCTGCTCAAGGACAACATGAAGGGCGACCGCCGGGTGAAGGTGCATCTGGGCGAAGGTTGGCATGTGCCACGGGCTTTGCTGCCGGTGCCGGAAAAGCGTGCGTTGATGCTGATCGACCCGCCGTTCGAGCAACTCGACGAGATGCAGCGCTGCGCCGCCTCCCTCAAGGAGGCCGTGGGCCGCATGCGCCAGACGGTCGCCGCGATCTGGTACCCGGTGAAGGACCAGCGCATGTTGCGTCGCTTCTATCAGGACCTGGCAGGTACCGGCGCGCCAAAGCTGCTGCGCGTGGAATTGCTGGTGCATCCGCTGGACACGCCCAACACCCTCACCGGCTCGGGCCTGGCGATTGCCAATCCGCCGTGGGGGCTGGAGGAGGAGTTGCGTGAGCTGCTGCCGTGGCTGTCGAAGAAGCTGGGGCAGACCCAGGGTGGGTGGCAGATGGATTGGCTGATTGCCGAGTAACCGGATCTAAAGGCGGTCACAGAACAAATGTGGGAGCGAGCAAGCCCGCTCCCACATTTTGATTGGGTTGTCTTTTAGATCGGGCAGGTCACGCCAGTACCGCCGATACCGCAGTAACCCTGCGGGTTCTTCGCCAGGTACTGCTGGTGATAGGCCTCGGCGAAGTACACCGTCGGCGCCTGGTCGATTTCAGTGGTAATTTCGCCCAGCCCAGCCTTGGTCAGTTCTTGCTGATAGGCCTGTGCGCTGGCATTCGCAGCGTCCAGTTGCTCTGGCGTGGTGGCATAGATCACCGAGCGATACTGGCTGCCGATGTCGTTGCCCTGGCGCATGCCCTGGGTCGGGTTGTGCAGTTCCCAGAACATCTTCAGCAGGTCTTCGTACTTGAGTTTGGCCTGGTCATACACCACCAGTACCACTTCGCTATGACCGGTCAGGCCCGAGCAGACTTCTTCATAGGTCGGGTTTGGCGTTAAGCCGCCGGCATAGCCGACCACGGTGCTGACCACGCCGTCGCGCTGCCAGAATTTGCGTTCGGCGCCCCAGAAACACCCCAGGCCAAAGATCGCGAATCCCACATCATCCATGAACGGGCCCAGCAGCGGATTGCCGTTGACGAAGTGCGTCTCGGGCAGGCTCATCGGGGTTTCACGACCAGGCAAAGCTTGTTCGGCAGTAGGCAGCACGTTTTTATTCACCAGGATTTCCGAGCGCAAGACCATGATCAGTCCTCTCGTCAGGTTGAGTTAACAGTTCAGACCACCAGTGTGCCCGAGTGTTACAGCGCTGTCAGGCGATTGGCCCGCGTGGATAGCGTTTGAGCTTGTCCAGCAGCTCGGAGCCGGGGATTGGCCGGTCGAACAGGTAGCCCTGGCCGACGTCGCATCGATGGCGGCGCAGGAACGCCAGTTGCTCGGCGGTCTCGATGCCTTCGGCGACCACCTTGAGCTTGAGGTTGTGCGCCATGGCGATCACCGCCGAGGTGATTTCCATGTCGTCCTGGTTGTCCGGGATTTCATGGATAAAGCTGCGGTCGATCTTGATGATGTCGATGGGGAATTTCTTCAGGTAACTCAGGGATGAGTAACCAGTGCCGAAATCATCCATGGCCAGGGTCAGGCCAAAGCTCTTCAACTGGTCCAGTTGCAGGCGCGTGTCCTCGGTGGCTTCCAGCAGCAGGCCTTCGGTCAGTTCCAGCTCCAGCAGGTTGGCGGGCAATTGCTCTTCCTTGAGGATACTGGCGATGGACGCCACCAGGTCCGGGTCGGAAAACTGCTTGGGCGACAGGTTGATCGCCACCTGCAGGTTGCCCATGCCGGCGGCGCTCAACTGCTTGCTCATGCGGCAGGCCTGGCGCGCGATCCATTTGCCGATGGGGATGATCAGCCCGGTCTCTTCGGCAACGCTGATGAACTGGTCCGGACGGATCATGCCCTTTTCCGGATGGTTCCAGCGCAGCAGCGCTTCCATGCCCAACAAGCGACCGCTGCGCAGGCACAGCTTGGGTTGGTAGAACACGTCCAGCTCGTTCTGGGTCAGGGCGCGGCGCAGGTTGTTTTCCACGAACAGTTTGTAGCTGGCCTCGGCATTCAGGGCCTCGGTAAACACCTGCACCTGGTGTTTGCCGTTAGCCTTGGCCTTGTGCAGCGCCAGGCCGGCGTTGCGCATCAGGGTCTGCGGGTCGCGGCCATGCAGCGGCGCGCAGGCCAGGCCCACGGAGCCGGTGACACTGATCAGTTGGTTGTCGACGAACATCGGCTTATCGAGGGTCATCAGCAGTTGGCAGGCCATTTGCTGGCCGACCTCAAGGTCGGCGTTGTCGAGCAGCACTGCAAATTCGTTACTGGCAAAGCGCGCCAGGCTACCGCCGGCATTGAGACTGTTGCGCAGGCGCCGGGCCAGGCTGATCAGCAACTTGTCGCCGGTCTGGTGGCCGAGGCTGTCATTGATCCGCTTGAAGTTGTCGATGTCCACCAGCAGCAGGCTGATGGGCGCGTCGCTGTCGCGGGCGAAGCGTTCATCGAGGTTGCGGATGAATGCCGGGCGGTTGCCCAGGTTGGTCAGGTTGTCGGTGTAGGCCAGGCGTTCGATACGCTGCTGGGCCAGTTTGGTCTGGGTGATGTCTTCGTAGATGCCGATGTAGTGGGTCAGTTCGCGATTGTCGCCATAGACCTTGGAAATCGACAGTTGGCCCCAGTACGGTTCGAGGTTTTTGCGCCGGCTCTTGAATTCGCCCTGCCAGCTGTTGCTCTTGGCCAGGCTGGAGGGCGCGTCGAACAACAGTTCGCTGAGGTTTTCCAGGGCCGGCAACTGGGCCAGGCGATGACCGTGGACTTCCTCGGTGCTGTACTGGGTGATCGCGGTGAAGCTGGGGTTGACGTACTCCACCACGCCGTCGCAATTGACCAGCAGGAAGGCATTGGCACTTTGCTCCACGGCGCGCTGGAACAGGTGCAGGGCGCTGGTGGCGGCGCGGCGGTTATGGTTGTTGATGACCTGGGCGAACTGGTCGGCCAACTCGCCGGCAAAGGCTATCTCATCAGATAGCCAATCCCGGGTGCCGGTGCTTTGCTCCAGGCACAGCACGCCCACTACCTGGCCGTCGATGCGGATGCTGGCATCGAGCATCGCGTGGACGTCCATGGGGCGCAGGGTTTCGACCATTTCCCGGGTGCGCGGGTCGCGCATGGCATTGCTGGCATCGATGGCACGGCTGCTGTGCAGGGCTTCCAGATAATCTGGGAAGCCGCTGGCATCAATCGACAATGGCAGATGGTGCTGTTGGTCGGCGCGATTAAAGGCCGAAATCGGCACCAGTTGCTGACCTTCCAGGTTCCAGATGCTGGCACAGTCGATCTGGTAGATGTCACAGGCGCTGCGGGTGATCAGTTCGGCGGCTTCTTGCAGGGAGTTGTTGGTGCTGTAGCGCTGGCGGGCCAGCAGCAGGATCAGTTCCTGTTGGGCACGCACCCGTTCCAGGTGCTGCAACTGCTCCTGCTGCGCGCGCTGGTTGAGCTCCAGGGCGATCTGCAGGCGACTGTTCTGGTCTTCCAGGTCGGCGGCGGGCACAGGTGTCAGGTTACTGAACAAACCGTCCACCACCATCAGGTAGCCGCGCAGCAGATGGCGATTGTGCTGCTTGTAGGCCTCACCCACCTCCAGCAGGCTCAGCGGGCCGTCGTTGGTGTGCAGGGTGTAGCGCACCAGGTAATGGGGGCTGAGGGTCAGTTGCTGCTGGATCGCATCGTGCAGTTGGTAGCGCGCCTGGGGCTCCATCAGGCTGGCGTAGGGCGAGCCGACCAGCGAGCACAGCTCTACCGCGGGCAGGCCGAATTGGCGTTCACAATTGGGGTCGAGGTACAGCAGCGCCCAGCTTGCCTCATTCAGCCGCTCGAAACGCAGCATACCGAGGCGCGAAGGCACCGGTAATTGCGTCACGACCTCGGCCGCCGTTCGGGCGACATCGGGTTGGCTTTTCATGGGGAAACTCGCTTGGAAAAATGCGCATCGCGCCGGGCTATCGCCCTCTTTACTGTTGTCTGCGGCAAGGTTGCATCATGCAGCACGGACTGACAAGTGAGGATGAAGGCTAAGTGCTATAAGTGGGTTATCGGCCGCGCAGCGGTTTTCTACAGTCGCAATGATGGACGGTTATCCTGCATGCCCTTTGTAGGCGCGAGCTTGCTCGCGAAAATCGTTAACGATAACGCGCCTAACCTGAATGAGCGTGGCGTCCTTGAGTTTTTTCGCGAGCAAGCTCGCTCCTACAGAAGGGCATGGGCAATTCAGGTGGGCAAAAAAAGCCCCGCCAAATTGGCGGGGTTGAGGTACGAGCGTGGCGCTCGGAAATCGGTGCAGCCAGGCCTCCCCGGTGAAGGGGAGGCCCGTTGGGTTACAGCAGGATCGTGCGGATGTCGTTCAGCAACTGGCTCAGGCGCTGGGTGAAACGTGCAGCGGCCGCGCCATTGATCACACGGTGATCGTAGGACAACGACAGCGGCAGCATCAGCTTCGGCTGGAAGGCCTTGCCGTCCCAGACTGGCTGGATGGTGGCCTTGGAGACACCGAGGATCGCCACTTCCGGCGCGTTGACGATTGGCGTGAAGCCAGTGCCGCCAATGTGCCCGAGGCTGGAGATGGTGAAGCAGGCACCTTGCATGTCGTCCGGAGTCAGCTTCTTGTCACGGGCCTTGGCAGCCAGTGCAGCCGCTTCGCCAGCCAGCTGCAGCAGGCTCTTCTGGTCGACGTTCTTGATGACCGGTACCAGCAGGCCATCCGGGGTGTCGACCGCAAAACCGATGTGCACGTACTTCTTGCGAATGATCGCTTTGCCGCTGGGTGCCAGCGAACTGTTGAAGTCCGGCAGTTCCTTGAGCAGGTGCGCGCAGGCCTTGAGCAGCAGTGGCAGTACGGTCAGTTTCACGCCGGCCTTCTCGGCCACGGCTTTCTGCGCAACGCGGAAAGCTTCCAGGTCGGTGATGTCGGCCTGGTCGAACTGAGTCACGTGCGGAATGTTCAGCCAGCTGGCGTGCAGACCGGCTGCGCCGATTTGCATCAGGCGGGTCATCGGCACTTCTTCGATTTCGCCGAAGCGGCTGAAGTCCACGGTGCGGATTGGCGGAATGCCCGAGCCACCGGTAGCAGCGCCGGCAGCCGGAGCTTCCTTGGCTTTTTGCATCATGGATTTGACGTAAACCTGTACGTCTTCCTTGAGCACACGACCGTGCGGACCGGTTGGGCTGACTGCGCTCAACTCGACGCCGAACTCACGGGCCAGTTGGCGCACAGCAGGACCGGCATGGGTCTTGGCACCGCTTGGTGCTGGGGCAGCAGCCGGGGCCGGAGCGGCCTCGGCTTTTGCCGCAGGCGCCGGGGCAGCAGCAGGTGCAGCTTCAGCCTTGGCGGCCGGAGCAGCGGCGGCTGGAGCGGCAGCAGCAGGAGCCGCAGCGCCCGCTACTTTCAGCTTGAGGATGAAGTCACCAGTGCCGACTTCGTCTTCCAGCTTCACGGCAATGCTTTCCACCACGCCGGCAGCCGGCGATGGGATTTCCATGGAGGCCTTGTCGGACTCCAGGGTGATCAGCGACTGGTCGGCTTCGACGGTGTCGCCGACTTTAACCAGCAGCTCGATGATCTTGGCCTTGCCCGACGAGCCGATGTCCGGAACGTGAATGTCCTGGACGGTAGCGGCGGCGGCAGGTGCAGCAGCCGGGGCCGCTGGGGCCTCGGCAGCAGCGGCAGGCTTTTCAGCGGGAGCCGGGGCAGCAGCAGGAGCGGCCGCCGCAGGGGCCGTATCAGCGGCACCTTCGATTTCCAGCTCAAGCAGTTCGTCGCCTTCTTTCAAGCGGTCGCCCAGCTTCACTTTCAGGCTTTTGACCACGCCGGCCTTGGGAGCAGGGATTTCCATGCTCGCCTTGTCCGACTCCAGGGTCAGGATGCTCTGGTCGGCTTCGACTTTGTCGCCGACCTTCACAAACAGTTCAATTACTTCACCTTCACCGCTGCCGATGTCAGGTACGCGAATGAGCTCGCTCACAGATAGTCTCCTCAGCAGTCCAGTGGGTTGCGTTTTTCCGGGTTGATCCCGAACTTGACGATGGCATCCGCCACCACCTTGGGTTCGATCTCACCACGGTCAGCCAAGGCTTCCAGGGCTGCCAACACCACGAAGTGACGGTCGACTTCGAAGAAGTGACGCAGCTTCTTGCGGCTGTCACTGCGGCCGAAACCGTCGGTGCCCAGGACTTTGAATTCCTTGGACGGGACCCACTGGCGAATTTGTTCAGCAAACAGTTTCATGTAGTCGGTAGAGGCAATGACTGGACCTTTACGGCCGGCCAGGCACTCTTCGACATAGCTCTTGGCTGGCTTCTGGCCAGGGTGCAGGCGGTTGCTGCGCTCTACGGCCAGGCCGTCGCGACGCAGTTCGTTGAAGCTGGTCACGCTCCACACGTCAGCGCCGACGTTGAACTCTTCACGCAGGATCTTCGCCGCTTCACGCACTTCGCGCAGGATGGTGCCGGAGCCCATCAGCTGTACGTGGTGTGCCGCTTCCTTGGTGTCTTCTTCGAGCAGGTACATGCCCTTGATGATGCCTTCTTCAACACCGGCAGGCATGGCTGGCTGCTGGTAGGACTCGTTCATCACGGTGATGTAGTAGAAAACGTCCTGCTGCTCTTCGGTCATCTTCTTCATGCCGTCCTGGATGATCACCGCCAGCTCATAGCCGTAGGTTGGATCAAAGGTGCGGCAGTTCGGGATGGTGGCAGCCAGGATGTGGCTGTGACCGTCTTCGTGTTGCAGGCCTTCGCCGTTCAGCGTGGTCCGCCCGGCAGTACCGCCGATCAGGAAACCACGGGTACGGCTGTCGCCGGCAGCCCAGGCCAGGTCGCCAATGCGCTGGAAGCCGAACATCGAGTAGAAGATGTAGAACGGCAGCATCGGCTGGTTGTGGCTGGAGTACGAAGTACCGGCAGCGATGAAGGAGCTCATGGCGCCCGCTTCGTTGATGCCTTCTTCGAGGATCTGGCCCTTCTTGTCTTCTTTGTAGAACATCACCTGGTCTTTATCGACTGGCTCGTAGAGCTGGCCGACGGAGGAGTAGATGCCCAACTGACGGAACATGCCTTCCATACCGAAGGTACGGGCTTCGTCCGGGATGATCGGGACGATGCGCGGGCCGATTTCCTTGTCCTTGACCAGTTGCGCGAGGATCCGCACGAAGGCCATGGTGGTGGAGATTTCACGGTCGCCCGAACCGTCAAGGATAGCCTTGAGGGTGCTGAGGTCTGGTGTCGGCACACCGAAGCTCTGTGCGCGGCGTTGTGGCACGAAACCGCCCAGGGCAGTGCGACGTTCGCTGAGGTAGCGGGCTTCGGCGCTGTTTGGCTCCGGCTTGAAGAACGGCAGGTTTTCCAGTTCTTCATCCTTGACCGGGATGTCGAAGCGGTCACGGAACAACTTCAGGCTGTCGACATCGACTTTCTTGGTGTTGTGCGCGGTGTTCTTCGCTTCGCCGGCACCGGTGCCATAACCCTTGATGGTCTTGGCCAGGATGACGGTAGGTTGTTCTTTGTGGTTGACCGCTTCGTGGTACGCCGCGTAGACCTTGTACGGGTCGTGGCCGCCACGGTTGAGTTTCCAGATCTCGTCGTCGGACAGGTCTGCAACCATCGCCTTGAGTTCTGGCGTGTTGAAGAAGTGTTCACGTACGAACGCGCCGTCTTTGGCCTTGTAGTTCTGGTATTCGCCGTCGATGACTTCGTCCATGCGACGTTGCAGGATGCCGTCGACGTCCTTGGCCAGCAGTGGGTCCCAGAAACGGCCCCAGATGACTTTGGTCACGTTCCACTGAGCACCGCGGAACACGCCTTCGAGTTCCTGGATGATCTTGCCGTTGCCGCGAACCGGGCCGTCGAGGCGCTGCAGGTTGCAGTTGATGACGAAGATCAGGTTGTCCAGCTTCTCGCGGCCGGCCAGGGAGATTGCGCCCAGGGATTCCGGCTCGTCGCACTCGCCGTCGCCCAGGAAGCACCAGACCTTCTGCTTGCCTTCGGGGATGAAGCCACGGGCTTCCAGGTACTTCATGAAACGTGCCTGGTAGATCGCCTGGATCGGGCCCAGCCCCATGGAAACGGTCGGGAACTGCCAGAAGTCAGGCATCAGCCAAGGGTGCGGGTAGGACGACAGGCCGCCACCGTCGACTTCCTGGCGGAAGTTGTTCATCTGGTCTTCGGTGATGCGACCTTCCATGAACGCACGGGCGTAGACGCCTGGCGAGGTGTGACCCTGGAAGTAGATCAGGTCGCCGCCGTGTTCGTCGGTCGGGGCCTGGAAGAAGTAGTTGAAGCCGATGTCATACAGGGTTGCGCTGGAAGCGAAGCTGGAGATGTGACCGCCCAGGTCAGAATCTTTCAAGTTCGTGCGCATAACCATCGCCATCGCGTTCCAGCGTACCAGCGAGCGAATGCGGCGTTCCATGAACAGGTCGCCAGGCATGCGTGCTTCGTGGGTAACAGGGATGGTGTTGCGGTATGGCGTGGTGATGGCGTAGGGCAGTTGCGAGCCGCTGCGGGTCGCGAGTTCGCCCATACGGGTCATCAGGTAGTGAGCACGGTCTTCGCCTTCTTTATCGAGAACCGATTCCAGGGCGTCCAGCCATTCCTGGGTTTCGACGGGATCGAGGTCTTGCATGGCTTGCTCCAGGGCGGAAAGGCTACCAGAATCGGTTGCCTGAAGTTTGCGACTGGCCTTGTGGGCAGACGACATAAATTCTTGGATGGCCGAAGGTTGCTTCGGCGTCCTGTAGTTTTACTACAAATCGTCGGCCATTTCAGCCTTTCGAATGTATATACGAGTAGTAAAACTACACAAGACTGAGCGTATGGCTCGGTCTGGCTGGTGAGCATAATCGTTATTGTTGATCTTTTGCGAGCGAGAAAAGGTAGAAGTTTAATGTTGCCTGCCAAAATTAATGTTTTTTCAGCTATTTCTAACTTTTGTTCGACAGTCCTTCATCGCGCGCGGTTCTTGCGTTCACAGCCACAAGCCATTTGCGCGCCGATCAAGGATAGACCATGAGCCTTCCAATGCTGGTTGAACTCCCAGCCATTCTGTTGCCATTTGCGAGCAGGGCCGAGCAGTCATTTCGTGACGCGGTGGCCATGCTGGAGGCCGATCATGGCCTGTCCGCGTGGACGCCGCAACGCTGGGCTGACTTTTCCCGGGTATGCGCTGCCAGTGATTTCGTCATTGAACAGAGTGTTCGTGACCCTTTGATGTTGCTCGAACTGGTGGCCAAGGGCGAGCTGGATCGCGGCTTTGCGCCCGATGAACTGTGCGGGCAGATTGCCGCAGCGGTGCAGCAGGCTGAAACAGAAGAAGAACTGGGCCGCGTGCTGCGTCGCCAACGCACTCGCCAGCAAGTGCGGATTATTTGGCGCGACCTGACCCGACAGGCGGACCTGGTGCAGACCTGCCGTGACCTGTCGGACATGGCCGACGCCAGCATCGACCAGGCGTACCAGTGGTTGTACCAGCGCCACTGCGCGCAATTCGGCATCCCCACCGGCGGGCGCAGCGGCGAACCGCAGCAGATGGTCATCCTCGGCATGGGCAAGCTGGGCGCGGTGGAGTTGAACCTGTCGTCGGACATCGACCTGATCTTCGCCTACCCCGAGGGCGGCGAGACCGTGGGCGCCAAGCGTGCCCTGGATAACCAGGAGTTCTTTATCCGCCTGGGCCAGAAACTGATCAAGGCCCTGGACCCGATGACCGTCGACGGCTTTGTGTTCCGTGTCGACATGCGCCTGCGGCCCTATGGTTCGGCCGGGGCGCTGGTGCTCAGTTTCAATGCATTGGAGCAGTACTACCAGGATCAGGGCCGCGACTGGGAACGCTACGCGATGATCAAGGCGCGGGTGGTGGCCGGCGATCAACAGGCCGGCGCGCAGTTGCTCGATCTGTTGCGCCCGTTCGTCTATCGGCGCTACCTGGATTTTTCCGCCATCGAAGCGCTGCGCACCATGAAACAGTTGATCCAGCAGGAAGTGCGGCGCAAGGGCATGGCCGAGAATATCAAGCTGGGCGCTGGAGGCATCCGCGAGGTGGAGTTTATCGCCCAGGCGTTCCAGTTGATCCACGGTGGTCGTGACCTGAGCCTGCAACAACGGCCATTGTTGAAGGTGCTGGGCACCCTGGAAGGCCAGGGCTACCTGCCGCCGGCGGTGATTGCCGAGTTGCGCAGTGGCTATGAATTCCTGCGCTACACCGAACATGCGATCCAGGCCATCGCCGACCGTCAGACACAGATGCTGCCCAACAATGATGAAGACCAGGCGCGTATTGCGTTCATGCTGGGTTTTGCCAATTGGACCGCGTTCCATGAGCAATTGATGTACTGGCGTGGCCGGGTGGACTGGCATTTCCGCCAGGTGATTGCCGATCCGGACGAAGAGGACGGTGCAGAAAGCGAATTGGTGGTGGGCGGTGAGTGGTTGCCCCTGTGGGAAGAATCCCAAAATGAAGAGGCTGCCTGTCGCCAATTGGCTGAAGGCGGCTTTGCCGACGCGCCCAAGGCCCTGAAAGCCTTGGCCGGCCTGCGCAGCAGCCCGCAACTGCGGGCGATGCAGCGCCTGGGGCGTGAGCGTCTGGACGCATTCATCCCGCGCCTGCTGGCCCAGGCGGTCGAGCACGCCAACCCGGACCTGGTGCTGGAGCGCGTACTGCCGCTGGTAGAAGCCGTTGCCCGACGTTCTGCGTATCTGGTGCTGTTGACGGAAAACCCTGACGCCCTGCGTCGGCTGTTGACCCTATGCGCCGCCAGCCCGTGGATTGCCGAGCAGATCACCCGCTTCCCGTTGCTGCTGGACGAATTGCTTAACGAAGGCCGCCTGTTCAAGCCGCCGTTGGCGCCGGAGTTGGCTGCCGAATTGCGCGAGCGCCTGACGCGTATCCCTGAGGATGATCTTGAGCAGCAGATGGAGGCCTTGCGCCACTTCAAGTTGGCGCACCGCCTGCGGGTCGCGGCGTCGGAAATCGCCGGCAGCCTGCCATTGATGAAAGTCAGCGATTACCTGACCTGGCTCGCCGAGGCGATTCTTGAGCAAGTGCTGGCCCTGGCCTGGCGCCAGACCGTCGCCCGCCATGGTTCGCCGCAGCGGTTGGACGGGACCTTGTGCGATCCGGGTTTTATCATTGTCGGTTATGGCAAGGTTGGTGGTATCGAGTTGGGCCATGGTTCGGACCTGGACCTGGTGTTTATCCATGACGGTGATCCGCAAGCCGAAACCGACGGCGCCAAGCCGATCGACGGTGCGCAGTTCTTTACCCGGCTGGGCCAGCGGATCATTCACCTGTTGACCACCCAGACCAACTCCGGGCAGCTGTACGAAGTGGATATGCGCCTGCGACCTTCTGGCGCATCCGGGCTGCTGGTCAGCTCCCTGGGGGCCTTTGCCCGTTATCAGGAAAACGAGGCCTGGACCTGGGAGCACCAGGCCCTGGTGCGGGCACGGGTGTTGGTTGGCAGCCAGGACGTGGGCCGGGCGTTTGAGGCCGTGCGGGCGCAGGTGCTGGGGCGCACGCAGGACCTGGCGAAGCTGCGCCAGGAGGTCAGCGAGATGCGCGCCAAGATGCGCGACAACCTGGGCACCAAGTCGACCGGGGCCGGCACAGCTGCGAATGCCTTCGAGCCCACGGCGGTGTTCGATCTCAAGCAGGACGCCGGAGGTATCGTCGATATTGAATTTATGGTGCAATACGCCGCTTTGGCGTGGTCTGCGCAACATCCATCGTTGCTGCGCTATACCGATAACATCCGCATCCTGGAAGGCCTGGAGCAGGTCGGGCTGATGCCCGCCGCCGATGCCCACCTGTTGCGTGAGGTGTATAAGGCTTATCGCTCGGCGGCCCATCGCCAGGCCTTGCAGAACGAGGCAGGGGTGGTTGCCGGGGATCAGTTTGCTGACGAACGGCGCCAGGTGAAACGGATCTGGCATGAGCTGGGGCTAAACTGAACCAGATCAACACAGCGACACGATGCTGATGTGGGAGCAGGACTTATGTGGGAGCGGGCTTGCTCGCGATGCAGGCGCTGTGGTCTGTCAGTCAGGCCGCGGCGATGCTATCGCGAGCAAGCCCGCTCCCACACAAGCCTGCACTCACATGAGTACGGTCTTACAGTTATATCGAGGCGGGGAGGCATGAGCCTCCCCGAATCGTTTGTGGAAACTACATGAATATTCTGATCGTTGGGCCCAGTTGGGTCGGTGACATGGTGATGGCGCAGACACTGTTCCAGTGCCTGAAACAGCGTCATCCCGACTGCCAAATCGACGTGCTCGCCCCCGAGTGGAGCCGGCCGATCCTGGAGCGCATGCCCGAGGTGCGCCAGGCCTTGAGCTTCCCGCTCGGCCATGGCGCGCTGGAGCTGGCGACCCGGCGGCGTATCGGCAAGTCCCTGGCCGGCCAGTACGACCAGGCGATCCTGCTGCCCAACTCGATGAAGTCGGCGCTGGTGCCGTTCTTCGCCGGCATCCCCAAGCGCACTGGCTGGCGTGGCGAGTTCCGCTATGGCTTGCTCAATGATGTGCGCAAGCTCGACAAGGCCCGCTACCCGCTGATGATCGAGCGCTTCATGGCCCTGGCCTACGCGCCCGATGCCGAGTTGCCGACGCCGTATCCACGGCCGAGCCTGCAAATCGACCCGGTTACCCGCGATGCGGCCCTGGCCAAGTTCGGCCTGACCCTGGACCGGCCGGTGCTGGCGCTGTGCCCTGGTGCCGAGTTTGGTGAGTCCAAGCGTTGGCCGTCGGAGCATTACGCCAAGGTTGCCGAGCTGAAAATCCGCGAAGGCTGGCAAGTCTGGCTGTTTGGCTCGAAAAACGATCATTCGGTGGGTGAAGACATCCGCCAGCGCCTGATCCCCGGCCTGCGCGAAGAAGCGGTCAACCTCAGTGGCGATACCTCGCTGGCCGAGGCCATTGACCTGCTGTCCTGTGCCGATTCGGTGGTGTCCAACGACTCCGGCCTGATGCACGTGGCTGCTGCGCTGAACCGCCCGCTGGTGGCAGTGTATGGCTCCACTTCGCCAGGCTTTACGCCGCCGTTGGCCGACAAGGTCGAAGTGGTGCGCCTGGGCCTCGATTGCAGTCCCTGTTTTGACCGCACCTGCCGTTTCGGTCACTACAATTGCCTGCGCCAATTGCTGCCAGAGCCGGTGACCGAAGCCTTGCAGCGGTTGCAGGGCAACGTGGTCGAGGTTCACTGAGTTGCGGGTACTGGTAATCAAGACCTCATCCCTGGGCGATGTGATTCACGCCTTGCCGGCATTGACCGACGCGGCCCGGGCGATTCCGGGGATTCGTTTCGACTGGGTGGTGGAAGAAGGCTTCGCCGAAATCCCCACCTGGCATCCGGCGGTGGACAAGGTGATCCCGGTGGCGATTCGCCGCTGGCGCAAGAACCTCTGGCAGACCTTCAAGAGCGGCGAGTGGCGGCGCTTCAAGAAGCAGATCCAGTCCACCAAATATGACCTGGTGATCGACGCCCAGGGCTTGCTCAAAAGCGCCTGGCTGACCCGCTATGTGCGGGCACCGGTGGCCGGCTTCGACAAGCAGTCGGCCCGCGAGCCAATCGCCGCACGTTTCTATTCCCGTCGCCTGGCGGTTGCCCGTGGCCAGCATGCGGTTGAGCGCTTGCGCCAGTTGTTCGCCGTGGCCCTGGGTTATGACCTGCCCAAGGGGCTGGGGGATTACGGCTTGAGCACCGAAAAACTGCTGGGCCTGCCGCCGAAAAAACCATTCGTGCTGCTGCTTCATGGCACCACCTGGGACACCAAGCATTGGCCCGAAGCCTACTGGCGCGACCTGGCCGAGCGCATGGGCAGCCTGGGCGTGGATGTGAAGTTGCCGTGGGGCAATGCCGCCGAAAAAGCCCGTGCCGAGCGCCTGGCCCAAGGCCTGGCCAACGCCGAAGTGTTGCCTAAATTGAATCTGGCCGGTGTGGCGCGCGTCCTGGCTGGCGCCCGGGCCTGTGTCGCCGTGGATACCGGCCTGGGGCATTTGGCGGCTGCACTGGATGTACCGACGATTTCCCTGTTCGGCCCAACCAACCCGGGCCTTACCGGTGCCTATGGCAAGGCGCAGATCCACTTGGGCAGCGATTTCCCCTGCGCGCCGTGCCTGCAAAAAAAATGCACCTACCAACCGACCGCTGAAGACCAGCGTCGGTTTGATCTCAAGCGCGAGTGGCCACTGTGCTTTACTCGCCTGAACCCTGAGCGTGTGGCCAGCCGACTGAGCACGTTGTTATTGGCTGAGGAGCTGCACTGATGCAACTGGCATTTGTTCTGTACAAATATTTCCCCTTTGGTGGCTTGCAGCGCGACTTCATGCGCATCGCCCTTGAGTGCCAGCAGCGCGGCCACCAGATCCGTGTCTATACCCTGATCTGGGAAGGCGACATCCCGCCAGGTTTTGAAGTGCTGGTGGCGCCGGTCAAGGCGTTCTTCAACCACCGCCGCAACGAGAAGCTGACCGCCTGGATGCAGGCTGACCTGGCCAAACGCCCGGTGGACCGCTTGATCGGCTTCAACAAAATGCCAGGCCTGGATGTGTACTACGCGGCAGATGGCTGTTTTGAAGACAAGGCGCAAAACCTGCGCCACTCGCTGTACCGCAGTTTTGGTCGCTACCGGCACTTTTCCGAGTACGAGCGCGCGGTGTTTGCCAAGGACGCCAAGACTGAAGTCCTGATGATCTCCGAGGTCCAGCAGCCGCTGTTTATCAAGCATTACGACACGCCGCTTGAGCGCTTCCACCTGTTGCCGCCGGGCATTGCCCAGGATCGTCGGGCGCCGCCGAATGCGGCCGAGATTCGTGCGGGGTTTCGCGCCGAATTCAACCTCGCGGACGACGATTTGCTGCTGGTGCAGATCGGTTCGGGCTTCAAGACCAAGGGCGTGGACCGCAGCCTCAAGGCGCTGGCCGCACTGCCCGCGGATCTGAAAAAACGCACCCGCCTGTTTGTAATTGGCCAGGACGACCCCAAAGTATTCCAATTGCAGAGTGCTACCCTTGGCCTGGGCGACAATGTGCAGTTCCTCAAAGGGCGCAGTGATATCCCGCGTTTTCTGCTGGGCGCCGACCTGTTGATTCACCCGGCGTACAACGAAAATACCGGGACTGTGCTGCTCGAAGCAGTGGTGGCCGGGTTGCCGGTGTTGGTCACGGCAGTGTGCGGGTATGCCCATTACATCAGCGAGGCTGATTGCGGGCGCGTGCTGGACGAGCCGTTCGAACAGGCCCAGCTCAACCACTACCTGGCCGGGATGCTCGGTGATCAGCAGCAACGTGCGGCCTGGAGCCGCAATGGTCTGGCCTTCGCCGAGACGGCCGACCTCTATAGCATGCCGCAGCACGCTGCGGATGTAATTCTGGCGGAGCAACACTGATGAAGTTGATTCTTGCCGAACCGTTCAAAAGCCTTTGGGCCGGACGCGATGCGTTCGCCGAAGTCGAGCTGTTGGACGGCGAGGTTTACCGTGAACTGGAAGCCCGTCGCACCTTGCGTACCGAGGTGGATGGGCGCGGCTACTTTGTGAAAATCCACCGTGGCATCGGCTGGGGTGAAATCTTCAAGAACCTGTTCACCGCCAAATTGCCGGTGCTGGGCGCCGGGCAGGAGTGGCAGGCAATCCAGCGCTTGCACGAAGTTGGCGTACCGACCATGACCGCCGTGGCCTACGGCGAACGCGGCGCCAACCCGGCCGACCAGCATTCCTTTATTGTCACCGAAGAGCTGGCGCCGACCATCAGCCTGGAAGACTTGAGCATGGACTGGCTCAAGCAACCGCCAGAGCCGCGTCTCAAGCGCGCGCTGATTGCCGAAGTAGCGCGCATGACCGGGATGATGCACCGCGCGGGCGTCAACCATCGCGACTGCTACATCTGCCATTTCCTGCTGCACACCGACAAACCGGTGACGGCCGATGACTTCAAACTCTCGGTGATCGACCTGCACCGTGCCCAGGTGCGGCCGCGCATCAGCCAGCGCTGGCGCAACAAGGACCTGGCGGCCCTGTATTTCTCGATCCTGGATATCGGCCTGACCCGCCGCGACAAGTTGCGCTTCCTCAAAGACTACTTCCAGCAACCCCTGCGCCAGATCCTGGCCGAAGAAGGCGCGTTGCTGCAGTGGCTGGAGCGCAAGGCCAGCAAGCTCTATGACCGCAAAGTCCGGTACGGAGGCGCGCTCTGATGGCGGGTTGGAACCTGGAACCTGCTTACTCGGAGCTTGTGGACGATTTTGGTAGCCTCGACGCAGTGTTTGCCCTGCAAGGCGAGCGGCTGACCCGCGACCCGTTGTCCGAAGTGATTCGTGTAGAGCGCGGCGGGGTCAACTATTACGTCAAGCGCTACACCGGCGCCGGCAAAGGCTTGCGCCGTTACCTGGGCAAGCCACGGGTCAAGTCCGAGTGGCAGAACCTCAAGCGCTTCGCCAAGTGGGGCATTCCCACCGCCGAAGTCGTGGCCTGGGGCCTGGAGCGTAAGGGCCTGGCCTATGACCGTGGGGCGATGATCACCCGCGAGTTGCCCAGGACCGAAGACCTGGCAGCCTTGGCCGAGCGCAAGGATCCGCAACTGTCCGACCCGGTGTGGGTCGACAAGGTCAGTCGCCAGCTCGCCGAATACACCCGGACCCTGCACGACCAGCGGTTTACCCACAACGATTTGAAGTGGCGCAACCTGCTGATCGACGACCAGCAGACCCTGTACCTGATCGACTGCCCCAACGGCGACTTCTGGCGCGGGTTCTGGCTCAAGTACCGGATCACCAAGGACCTGGCGTGCCTGGACAAGGTCGCCAAATACCATCTGTCGGCCACCCAACGCCTGCGTTTCTACATGCAATATTGTCGGCGCAAGCACTTGAACGTGTCGGACAAGCAACGGATTCGCCATGTGCTGAAGTTTTTCGAGGGACGCGAATGAACGACTTCCTGGCAACTGAAGACCGGGCCTTGCTGGAACGGCATGGCCTGGCTGATTTCGATGCCCTGTGGGCCAGGCAACTGGATGCGGTGGATGAGCCCAACACCAGTCGCGGCGGCTGGAGCAGCGTGTTTCGCCTGGAGCTGGAAGGCCGTGGCTTTTACCTCAAGCGCCAGAGCAACTACCTGACGCGCACCCTGCATCGGCCGTTGGGCGAGCCGACCTTTGCCCGTGAGTTTCGCAACATTAGCCGCTATCGGCAGAAGGCGATCCCGGCCTTGCAGGCGGCCTTTTATGGGGAGCGCAAAGTCGCCGGCGAATACCGCGCCTTGTTGCTGACCCGCGCGCTGGATGGCTGGAATGACCTGGATTCACTGCTGGAACAGTGGCCGACCCTGAGCGACGCCCAGCACCGCGCAATCCTCGTGGCCTGCGGCCAATTGGCGCGCAAGCTTCATGGCGTCGGCCAGGTGCATGGCTGTTTTTACCCCAAGCATATCTTCCTGCAGGCCACCGGCGACGGTTACGCGGCGCAGTTGATCGACCTGGAAAAAACCCGGCCGCTGTTGCTGGGCCGGCGCGATCGGGTCAAGGACCTTGAGCCGCTGCTGCGCCGCGCCGGGGCGTGGTCGCAAGAGCAAGTACGACAGTTTCTGGCGGCCTACCTCGATCAGCCTCTGGATAGCTCGTTGGTCGATAACTGGGCGCAGCTCCTGGCGGGTCGGCGCAGTCACAAGGAGGCCCGTTGATGCGCCTGTCTGAACTCAAAAACGCCGGGCGCACCCCTGCGCTGCCCTTGAGTATTGAGTTGGCGGATGCGGCGGGGCCTGGGCAATTGCAACTGCTGAGCCTGCTGCGGGTGTTGCCGGGCCAGCGTTATGTGGGCGCGGCTATCTGGCGCGGCCGGCCGGTGCTGGCCAAGTTGCTGGTGGGTGGCAGCGCGGCCCGGCATTTCCAGCGTGAACTCCAGGGTGTGCGCCTGCTGGCCGAACAAGGCCTGAGCACGCCGCTGTTGCTGGCTGACGGTCTGCAAGACGGTGAGGGCGGCTGGCTGCTGTTCGAATTTCTCGAAGGCGCTCAAAGCCTGGCTGAGGCCTGGGCGGCTGTTGAAACCATGCCGCCTCTGGCGGATGAGCAGCAGGCTGTGTTGGCCGAAGCGCTGGGCGCGATTGCACAGATGCACGCCAAGGGCCTGTGGCAGGAAGACCTGCACCTGGACAACCTGATGCGCCGGGGCGAAAAACTGTATTTGATCGATGGTGGCGGGATCTGCGTCGAACAGGCGGGGAACCCCCTGTCACGCAACCGGGTACTGGAAAACCTCGGGGTGTTTTTTGCCCAGTTGCCGAGCAACCTTGAGCCGTTTACCGAAGAATTGCTGGTGCATTACCTGTTAAGCAATGGCGAGCACGCCTTGCCCCTTGAAGCCCTGCAAAAGCAGGTGCGCAAAGTCCGGGCCTGGCGCCTGAAAGACTTCCTGGGCAAGGTTGGCCGCGAATGTACCTTGTTCAGTGTCGTGCGCGGGGCCTTTGGGCTGCGGGCGATTCGTCGTGAAGAAGAAGCGACCCTGCTGCCGGTACTGGCGCAGGTCGATGCGTTTATCGACCAGGGCCAAATGTACAAGGCCGGCGCCTCGGCCACGGTGGCCGGGGTGGATGTCGCGGGCCGTCCGCTGGTGATCAAGCGTTACAATATCAAGGGCTTTGCCCACTGGCTCAAGCGCTTCTGGCGACCAAGCCGCGCCTGGCACGCCTGGTGCGAAGGCAACCGCCTGGCGTTCCTGGGAATCGCCACGCCCAAGCCGCTGGCACTCCTGGAGCGGCGGTTTTTCTGGCTGCGCAGCCGGGCTTACCTGGTGACGGAACACTTGACCGGGCCGGACCTGATTGAGCATCTGGCGCCGTACGTGGAAAACGGCGAGGTGCCCGAGCCTGAACTGCTGGCCCTGGAGCGCTTGTTTGGCGAACTGATTCGTGAGCGGATCAGTCATGGTGATTTCAAGGGACGCAATCTGTTCTGGCAGGAGGGGCGCTGGGTGATGATTGACCTGGACTCGATGTGCCAGCATGGATCCCTAGGCAGTTTCGCCCCGGCGTTTGCCAAGGATCGCGCGCGGTTTATGCGCAATTGGCCTGAGAGTAGCGCGCTTTACCGGGTAATTGATCAGCGTTTGCCCAAGGGGATCGCGCCTGATTAATGTTTTGACTAAGTTGCACTCTGGACTTTATTTCTCGGGGTTAATAAGTTGTGCCGGTACTTGGTGGGTTTGTCTGTCTGGATAATTTCATCAAGTGTCCGGTGACTTAATCTTGGGAGTGTGCAAATGACATCAATTACTGGTTCCCCCTCATTTTCTTTTTATAATGATCTTGCTAATAAAAACAAACCAATAGATCCCGTGAACCCTGTTCGGCCAATAGATAACGTGCAGTCGGGTTCTCGTAATCCGCTGGACCCTACTGCTGGCGATGATGCCGAGTATTTCAGTGCTGAAACCCAGGAGTGGCAGCCAACGGCCTCTGATGGTAAGGGAAGCGGTGGATATGTAAATCTCGGTGATCCCTATCGGGAGCCTATAGACTTTGAAATAGTGGCTGGACCGAATGGTGATTGGGTGCAATCAAGCGACAACAGGTGATTGCTTGAAAGTTGCATGGGGCTTTCGTTTTGTTGTTTGCTATGTAGTTATTTTGCTGATGGTTTGTAGGTAATGTCTGTGATTAACATGGGAACCGATTGGGCAGCGCAAGTTGCCCATCGGTTTTGTATTGTTCAGAAACTGTATTGGGCTCCTGCGCCGGCATACCAGGATCGGCCTGGCGCGGCCTCGTAATAGCGCTGGTTGCTGTCGCCTACGATCACCGACCCCACGTATTGGCGATCCAGCAAGTTATCCAGGCGCAAAGTCTGATGAAAGGTCCAGTGCTCCACCTTCTGCTCAAACCGCGCACGCCAGTTGAAGACGCTGTAGCCCGGCGCAGCACGCTCCTGGTTGGTGTCCTCGACATAGATCTTGCTGCGGTACATGCCTTCGACAGCGGTGCTGAGCCAATCCCGTGGTTTCCAGTTCAGCTCGGCAAACAGCAGGGTCTGCGGGACGCCGGGCAGGTAGTTGCCTTTGTCGATGGATTTGCCGTTGTTGCTGAAGTCACTGTCGTAGGTGGCTTGCAGGCGGGTGTAGGCGAGGTTGGCGCTCCACTGCTCGCTCAGTTGACTTTCGATGCCCAGTTCAAAGCCGCGGCGCAGGGTGCGGCCGGCGTTTTGGTAACTGGTGCGGCCATCCTTTGAGGCAGTGACTACCAGCTCATCATCGGTTGTGATTTGGAACACCGCAGCATTGACCCGTGTGCTGTTGTTGATTTGTGCCTTTAGACCTACTTCATACTGAGTGCTTTCAGCCGGTTTCAGGCCAAAGTTGAAACCCTCTACATCGCCGGGCGCATAAGCCAGTTCGGCCTGGGTCGGGGTTTCGAATCCCTTGCCGGCGCTGACGTAGCCATGCAGATCAGGGGTGAAGGCGTACATCACGCTCATCGAGGGCGTGTTTTTCTGATAGGTCTTGCTGCCGCTGGCGTCACCATTGCTCAGGAATTGGTCATCGACGTCCAGTTCCATGGTGCTGTGGCGCAGCCCGGCTTGCAGGGTCCAGCGGTCAATGGCCCAGTTGGCCTGGATATATGGGTCGAGGCTGCGGGCGGTGTCGATTTCATTGCGGCGCAATTCGCCTTTCACGCCCAGGGTGTTGCCGTTGTAGTTCTTGTAGCCGTGGCGGCTGTCTTCGCTCTGGTCGAAGTCCAGGCCGGTGATGATCATCAGTTCACCCGGCACGCTGGCGATGGGCTGCATCCAGCGTACGCCGGCGCCGTAGAACTTGCGGTCGAATTGCACCACGCCGCCACCGCGTTCGTTGCTTGGGACGCCCTTGGGAATCGACAAATACTGAATCACACTCCGCCGCCCGGTATAGGCATTCACCTGCAACGTCGCATCGCCAATGTACCGCTCGTAATTCATCCCCAACTGCTGATGGTCAATGCTCTTGCGCGTGTTGTACGTCAACGCGTTGCTGGTGACCGAACGCGGGTCGGCCTTGTAGCCAGCCCAGGTCTGTCCCAGTGGATCCTGGGTGCCGTTCTGCTCCAGGCTGCTGGAGATCAGGGCCAGCTTACTGTCGTCATCGGGCTCGACATTAAGCTTGGCGAAGGTCTGGTCGCGACGGGCGCTGCTGTGGTCGCGGTAGCCGTCGGTGTCCATGCGCGAGGCGTCGAGGACAAACCCGGCACCGTCCACCGCGCCTTCGGCGCTGAGGTGGTTCTTGTTCAGGCCGTCGCTGCCGAACAGGGTTTCGGCACCGATGCGTGGCGGGCCCTCGCCGTTGCGCGAGAACATCTGGATCACCCCGCCGGCGTTGCTGCCATACAAGGTGGCGGCTGGACCGCGCAGCACTTCTATGCGCTCGGCAGTGTCAAGGTTGAACGTGGCCGCCTGGCCCTGGCCATCCGGGGTGCTGGCGGGGATGCCATCGGCAATCAGCTTGATCCCGCGCACGCCAAACGCCGAGCGCGCGCCAAAGCCCCGGGACGAAATCTGCAGGTCCTGAGCATAGTTCTGGCGGTTCTGCACCACCAGCCCCGGCACGCGGGCCAGGGCCTCCGAAGCGTTGATGCCCAGTTGGCCATCGCTGATCTGTTCACGGCTGATGCTGTCCACCGAGTAGGGCAGGTCGAAACTGCGACTGACGCTGCGCGAGCCTGTCACCACGCTGGGGTCGAGGATCAGCGGGGCATCTTCTGCCTGGGCGGGTTGCTGCAGGCCCAGCAGGCCGGGGAGCAACATCGCAAAACAGGTGGGGACAACGACTTTCATGAGCGAACCAACTTCCATGACGCGCAGCGCGGGCGCGGAAAAAAGGGCGCGAGTTTAACGATTCTGTGAGGCTTTTCCGAAGAATATTCCCGCACAATTTCGGCATATTCGTCTTACGCAGTCTTGGGTTAGGCTGCCCGCCTCATGCCAAAGGAGGGTTGCCCGTGAATCCTACAAACATTCTGCTGCTTGCCGCCATTGTCCTTTCGACCACGGCCTGTGGCACCATCGATACGGTGTTTCGCGAAGACGCGGTGGCCAGCCAGAAACTCAAGGACCTGCGCAGCCATTGCGAGAGCGTGCCCCGTATCTACAGCGGCGTGGTGTACGACTTCTGCTCCCTGAATGGCGAACCCAACAGCAAGAAAAGCCTGGACGACCAGCAGATCGGCCCGCTGCCGTGGATTGCCGTTGATTTCGCCCTGTCAGGCGTTCTCGATACTTTGGTACTGCCCTACACCGTCTACCGGCAGAGTCGTGATGGCAGTATCGAGATTTTCCGATAACGCCTCTTGTTTCTCCCTGCCATTTGCAGCTAGAGGCGTTTTGCCTCTTTTAAGCTATAATCCCGCCCTTTAGCTTTTCTCGCCGAGGCGAGGGGCACACATTTTTCAGGCGCAAGCGCCTGCTTGCAGACTAAAAGAGGCTAGACCCCAGTGGCATTGACGATTCTTGGCCTGTCCGGCGCCCTTAGCCATGATCCTTCCGCAGCCCTGTATATCGACGGCAAGCTGATCGCGGCTGCCGAAGAAGAGCGCTTCGTACGCGATAAACATGCAAAGAACCGCATGCCCTACGAATCGGCGAAATTCTGCCTGGAACAGGCCGGTATCAAGCCTTCCGACGTTGATGTGGTAGCGATCCCGTTCGCCCCGATCAGCTTGTTCGGCGAGGCTCGCTGGCACTATGCCAAGCGGTACTGGTACGCCCCGGACCGCGCCCTTGACGCGATCCTGATGGGTAATCGCCGCTACAAGCGCTATCGCAACAAGATTGTCTGGTGCCTGGAGCAACTGGGCTTCGATCCGAAGAAGATCAAGATCGAGCCGGTTGAACACCACCTGGCCCACGCTTCCAGCGCCTATCACTGCTCGGGTTTCCAGGAGAAGACCGCGATCCTCGGGATCGACGGCAAGGGCGAGTACGCCACCACCTTCTTCGGCTACGGCGAGAACGGCAAGATCCACAAGATCAAGGAGTTCTACGATCCGGACTCCCTCGGCGGCCTGTACGGCGCGATCACCGAGTTCCTCGGTTTCGAGATGCTTGATGGCGAGTTCAAGGTCATGGGCATGGCGCCGTATGGCGATGCCAGCAAGTACGACTTCTCGCGCCTGGCCTCCTTTGAAAACGGCGAGTTGGTGATCAATACCGACTACGCCAACGTCATCGGCCTGCGCCGCTATAAAGAGAAGGGCAAGGGGTTCTACTTCTCGCCAAAACTGATCGAATGGCTGGGTCCCAAGCGCGAAGGCGACATCGCCGACGAACCGTACATCCACTACGCGGCGAGCATGCAGGCCCTGTTCGAGAAACTGGCCTTGCAGATGATCGACCATTACCTGGGCGATATCCTCAAGGAAACCGGCAAGCTGGCCTTCGCCGGCGGCTGTGCGCTGAACGTCAAGTTGAACCAGAAGATCATTGCCCGCGACGACGTCAAGGAGCTGTTCGTGCAGCCGGCGTCCGGCGATGCCGGCACCGCCGTGGGCGCGGCGGCCTATGTGTCCCATGCCCGTGGTGTACCGGTAGAGAAGATGGAACACGTCTATCTCGGCCCGTCCTACAGCAACGAAGAAGTGATTGCCGCGTGCGCCAAGCACCCGAGCAAGCCGAAGTGGCGCCAGATCGACGACATGCCAAAGCGCATCGCCCAGATCATGGTCGACGGCAACCCGGTGGCCTGGTTCCAGGGCCGCATGGAGTTCGGTCCGCGTGCCTTGGGCGGTCGTTCGATCATCGGTTGCCCGAGCGCCGTGGGCGTGGCTGACCGGATCAACCACCAGATCAAGTTCCGCGAGCGCTGGAGGCCTTTCTGCCCGTCGATGCTCGACACCGTGGCCCCGCAGATGATCAAGGTCGATCACCCGGCCCCGTTCATGACCTTCACCTTTGAAGTGGCGGAGGAATGGAAAACCCGCGTGCCGGAAGTGGTCCATGAAGATGGCACCTCCCGCGCCCAGGTGCTCAAGCGCGAATACAACCCGCGCTACTACGACATGATGAAAGAGCTGGAAGTGCTGACCGGTAACGGCGTGTCCCTGAACACCTCGCTCAATCGCCGTGGCGAAGCGATGATCTGCTCGCCGACCGACGCACTGAACATGTTCTTCGGCTCTGACCTGCAGTACCTGATCATGGAAGACATCCTGGTCGTCAAAGACGGTGTGGAAGGGCAAGTCATTGACTGAAGCACTGATTGGCGTCGTCATCCCCGCCTACAACTATGCGCGCACCCTGGGGCGCGCGGTTGAATCGGTGCTGGCACAACTCGACGAAGCCGATGCGCAGTTGTTGGTGATTGATGACGGCTCTACCGATGAGACGCCGCAGGTGCTGGAGGCTTTGTTGGCCAAGCACCCGGGACGTTTCCGGGCCTTGCGCAAGCCCAATGGCGGCTTGGCCTCGGTGCGCAATCGCGGGATTGAAGAGTCTGCTGGCCAGTACCTGATGTTCCTGGACGCCGATGATGAAATGGCACCCGGTGCGCTGGCCCTGGTCGCGCAGCATATTGCCGCTCACCCGGACAGTCGCTTGATCATCGGTGGCCACTGGTCGGTGTTCGAGGATGGCAAGCGCCGCCTGCATGCCGTCAAGCCGCTGCCTGCCACGCCTTATCTGCGAGTGCGCGGGTATTTGCTGGACAAGACCATCGCGATCTCCAATGGCGCCTGCGCCATGCATCGAGACATCTTCTCGGTGGGCAACTACCCGGAGCGCATGCGTAACGCCGAGGATATTCCGGTGTTTGCCCAGGCCCTGGCGCGCGTGCCCTGTACGGTCATCGATCAGCCACTGGCGTTGATCTACAAGCATGCCGACAGCTTGCGGCATGACATCAATCACAGTGTGGCAGCGGGCGTGAGCCTGGTTGACGAGGTCTTCTCGCCAGTGCGTATGCCCAAGGCGTTGCAAGGCCTGCGCAGTGCGTTTCTCGCGCAGCGCTGCCTGTCTTTGTTTCGCAATTGCCTGAGCGCTGGCGAATACACGCTGGCCCGGCAGTTTTACTGCCAGGCGGTGCGTACCGACTGGCGCGCGCTGACACGTTGGTCGTACACCCGCAAGGCGCTTCAGCTGTTGTTCAAGTAAGAGTTTTATAGCCTGTTAGGCTACGCCGTGAATCACCAATACAGCGCCTGAGTTGATTGCAACGACCGGGCGCTTGGTTTTTGGCGGCGTGATGGTTTTCTGAAATGGATGTTTTCCAAATCTTGTGCACGCGATGTGACGCCAGGTTTTAAGGGGGGGGTGTGGTTGGTATAGGTAGCAAGGTGTGGGCTCGGGCTTTGAATGTGGTCGTCGAACATCCCGTTCGAGTGGCATTTTTTGGGAGCCTGCTGCTCTCCCTGATCGCCGTGCTGGGCGCGGCGACTGTCGGGCGTGATGCTGCTTTCTACCTGACCATTGCCCAGGATGTTCAAGTCCACGGCCCGAAAGTCGCCTTTGCCGTCTTCAACTGGCCCTGGTTCTCCCTGCTCCTGGCGGGTACCCATTCGGTTTCAGGTCTGCCCATAGAACTGAGCGCTTACTTGTGGTGCTCGCTGTTTGCCGCGGGCACCTGTGCGCTGCTGGTTGACTGCGTGCGCCAGCGCTCGGTGCAGGTGGCGCCATGGGCTTGCCTGGTGGTGCTGGCGATGCCAGCATTCAATATGTTTCGTGGCGAGATCCTGCGTGAGTTCGGCTTCTGGTTCTTCTGCATCCTGACGCTCTGGCTGGCCATGCGTTGGCAGGCCCGAGGCGGGTGGCTGCGGGCAATAACCATCCATCTGGCGATTGTCGCGGCGGCAGCTTTCCGGCTGGAAGCGTTGTTGCTGTTGCCTGCGTTGGGTTTGTGGCAGTTGCCTGGCCTGTGGGTGCGCGAGCGGCGCCTGGCGCTCTTGCAGTTTGTCGCGCTGCCGCTGCTTGCGGTTGTGGCGGGGATGGTGCTGATCTCGGTGACGGGCGGCTTTACATCGGCCCGTGTTGCCTACTATTTGGACCTGATCAACCCAAGCAGTGTGCTGGCGTCATTCGATTTGCTGCGCGAGCAGTTTGCCAACTCGCTGATCAACAAGTACTCCCAGGATGAAACGGGGCGCATCATCTTTTTTGGCATTCTGGCGGCCATGGCCATCAGCTTTGTGAATATTTGCGGACCCTTTGCCGTGCCGTTTTTACGGGGTAGCAATTGGCAGGCAATAAAGCGCTACTGGCATGAGTATCGGCCTTTTGCCTGGACGGCAGTGATGTACCTGCTGGTGTTGCTGCTGTTCTTTATCCAGCAGCAGTTCATGAATGTGCGCTACATGAGCTTCTTGAACCTGCTGTTTGTGCCGGCGTTGGCGATAGCGCTGCAGATGTTTGCCCGGCAGTTCCCGCGCCTCGGTAAGGTCTTGGTGGCGGTGTGCCTGCTGGTGATGCTATCCAACGTGGTGTCCACCGGGCCGGGCAAGGTCCAGTACGTCGACGCTGGGCGTTGGATAGCGGCGAATGTCGAGCCGGACGTCCCGGCCTATTTCGATGACGGCCGGATCGGCTATTACGCCGGGCGTGGTTATCAGCTCAAGCAATTGACCCGGGAAGCGGCCATGTCGCCGGCCCATGCAGATAAATTCCGCTACTTCCTGATCGAGGCCCGCGGTAACGAACCCTGGCTCACCAGTTGGCTGGCCGAGCGCAACCTGCGCATTGTCGAGCGCTTCGCCAATCGCCGAGGCGCCACGGTACTGATCATCACCCAGTAAAGTCAGCCCAGTAATTGCCGCAGGCGCTCAATCAACGGCGCCTGCTGGCTACCTGCCGGCAAGCCTTGGCGATAGCCATCGAAGAAGGCTTGCCCGGCATCATCCCCCAGCAGCCATTGCCGGTCCTCGGGATAGCGCCGCAGATGGCTGAAGTTGCGCAGCCGCTTGCTCTGGCTCAGCGGGACGCTCTGGCAGCTCAGGTCGGCAATGTCGATCAGCCCCAGGGTGTTTTCCGGTGTCAGGACCACGTTGCCAAAGTGCAGCGAGCGAAAGTACACGCCTTTCTCATGCAATTGCGCGATGAAACAGCCGAGGCGCCCACGCAGGGCGTCGGCGTCTTGCTTGGCGAGTTTCAGTTGGCGGATGGTTTCCCCGGCCAGCGGGCTGTAGTACACCGCATCCCGCGCAATGCTGGGGATGCGATACACCGCAATGATGCGCGGGCAGGGGATGTCCCGTTGCTGTAGCGCACGGGTGTTGTTGGCGAAGCGTTGTGCATAGGGGTAGAACAGCGCCGAACTGAGCAGACGCTTGCGCCGGAACAGTTTGAGTATGCAACCATCGGTCAACCGGAGCACCTTGTCGCCAGAACCATCGGCTTCCAGCACCTGCGCGGCGGCGCGCAATGCCTCGTAGGTGTTGTGATCGATTACTTGCATGCCTGACTCCCATCAATAGCCGGTTATCTTAACCGACTTGGTGCAAGGCTGGCCCCTGCTCGTGTTTTTTGGGGCGAAGAGGCCTGTGATATGATCCGCGCCTTACTGATTTGCGCGGATTCCCATGAGCAGTCCTGAACCGAAAACCCAGTCGACGCTGGCGATTTACTTTCGCCTCCTGACTTACGTACGGCCTTATGTGGGTCTGTTCATCCTGAGTATCGTCGGGTTCCTGATCTTCGCATCGACCCAGCCGATGCTCGCTTACATCCTCAAGTATTTCGTCGATGGCCTGGCGAACCCCGAGGCCAGCCTGTTCCCCGGCAACCCTTATCTTGGCAAGTTGCAGTTGCTGGAAACCGTGCCGCTGATGATCGTGCTGATCGCCGCGTGGCAGGGCGTGGGTTCTTTCCTCGGCAACTTCTTCCTGGCCCGGGTTTCCCTGGGGCTGGTCCACGACTTGCGCGTGGTGCTGTTCAACAAGCTGTTGGAGTTGCCCAACCGCTTCTTTGACAAGAACAACTCCGGCCACCTGATTTCCCGCATTACCTTCAACGTCACCATGGTCACCGGGGCTGCCACCGATGCGATCAAGGTGGTTATCCGTGAAGGCATGACCGTGATTTTCCTGTTTTGCACCCTGGTGTGGATGAACTGGAAGCTGACCCTGGTGATGCTGGCGATCCTGCCGGTGATCGGCATGATGGTGAACAGCACCAGCCGTAAATTCCGCAAGCAAAGCAAGAAGATCCAGGTGTCCATGGGCGACGTGACCCATGTGGCCTCCGAGACGATCCACGGTTACCGCGTGGTCCGCAGCTTTGGCGGCGAGCAGTATGAAAAGGTGCGCTTCGAACAGGCGAGCCTGAGCAATACCGAGAAACAACTGGCGATGACCAAGACCGGCGCGGTGTACACGCCGATGCTGCAGTTGGTGACCTACAGCGCGATGGCCGTGGTCATGTTCCTGGTCCTGTATTTGCGTGGCGATGCCTCGCCGGGTGACTTGGTGGCCTATATCACCATGGCCGGCTTGTTGCCCAAGCCGATTCGCCAGCTTTCCGAAGTCAGCTCCACCATCCAGAAGGGCGTGGCGGGTGCCGAGAGTATTTTCGAGCAATTGGATGAGCCGGTAGAAGTCGACCAGGGCGTGATTGAGCATGAACGTCTGGCTGGGCGCATTGAAGTGCGCAACCTCAGCTTCCAATACCCGGAAAGCGACAAGAAGGTGCTCAACGACATCAGCTTTATCGTCGAGCCTGGGCAAATGGTCGCGCTGGTGGGACGCTCAGGCAGCGGCAAGTCGACCCTGGCGGGCTTGATCCCACGCTTCTATCAGCATGAGCAGGGGCAGATTCTGCTTGATGGCGTGCGCGTGCAGGATTTCACCCTGCGCAACCTGCGCCGGCAAATTGCCCTGGTGACCCAGCAGGTCACCTTGTTCAACGACACCGTGACCAACAACATCGCCTATGGTGACCTGGCCGGCGCGCCAACCGACGCCGTGCACCATGCCGCTCGCGAAGCGTATGCCGATGAGTTCATCGTGAAGATGCCCCAGGGCTACGAAACTATGGTGGGCGAGAACGGCGTGCTGCTGTCCGGCGGCCAGCGCCAGCGCATCGCAATTGCCCGGGCCTTGCTCAAGGATGCACCGCTGCTGATTCTCGATGAGGCGACCTCGGCCCTGGATACCGAGTCCGAGCGCCACATCCAGGCCGCTCTGGACCATGTGGTGAAGAATCGCACGACCCTGGTGATTGCCCACCGATTGAGCACCATCGAGAAAGCCGACCTGATCCTGGTGATGGACGATGGCCAGATTGTCGAGCGCGGCACTCATGTCGAGTTGCTGGCGAAGAATGGCTACTACGCCCGCCTGCACGCCAAGGAGTTTGAAGAAGGCGACCCGGTGGCGCCCTCCCACGTGACGGATGCCTATTGAGGCGTCATTGGCGCCGGGCTGGAATCGACCGCCAGGATTGAAGCGGTCGATGCTTTTCCCTGTGCTAATATCGCGCCCCTGTTCATTTTGTATGTGGGTTGCTCCATGAAGTTGTCCATGCCGCGATTCGATCAAGCCCCTGTCTTGGTGGTCGGCGATGTCATGCTCGACCGTTACTGGCATGGCGGTACCTCACGGATTTCCCCTGAGGCACCGGTACCGGTAGTCAAGGTCGAGCAAATCGAAGACCGTCCAGGCGGCGCTGCCAACGTCGCCCTTAACATCGCCGCACTCGGCGCCCCGGCCTCCCTGGTCGGCGTGACCGGTGACGACGAAGCCGCCGACAGCCTGACCAACAGCCTGCGCGGCGCTGGTGTGCGTGCCCTGTTCCAGCGCATCGCCCATCAGCCGACCATCGTCAAGCTGCGGGTCATGAGCCGTCACCAGCAATTGCTGCGTATCGATTTTGAAGAACCTTTTGCCACCGACGCCCTGGCCCTCAGTGAGCAGGTCGACGAGTTGCTCGAAGGCATCAAGGTGCTGGTGCTGTCGGACTACGGCAAAGGCGCACTGAAAAACCACCAGATGCTGATCCAGGCCGCCAAGGCCCGTGGCATCCCGGTGCTGGCCGATCCCAAGGGCAAGGACTTCTCGGTTTACCGGGGCGCCAGCCTGATCACGCCGAACCTCAGCGAATTTGAAACCATCGTCGGCGGCTGCGCCGATGAGCACGAACTGGTGAGCAAAGGCGCAAGCCTGATGGCCGAGCTCGACCTCGGCGCTTTGCTGGTGACCCGTGGCGAACACGGCATGACCCTGCTGCGCCCCGGTCACCCGGCCATGCACTTGCCGGCGCGTGCGCGGGAAGTGTTCGACGTCACTGGTGCCGGCGACACGGTGATCTCCACCCTGGCGGCGGCGATCGCGGCGGGGGAGGAGTTGCCCCATGCGGTAGCCCTGGCCAACCTGGCGGCGAGCATCGTGGTGGGCAAGCTCGGTACGGCGTCGATCAGCGCCCCGGAACTGCGTCGTGCGATCCAGCGCGAGGAAGGCTCGGAGCGTGGTGTGTTGAGCCTGGACCAATTGCTGCTGGCGATTGACGATGCCCGTGCCCATAACGAAAGCATCGTTTTCACCAACGGTTGTTTCGACATTCTGCACGCCGGGCATGTGACCTACCTGGAGCAGGCTCGCGCCCAGGGTGATCGCCTGATCGTGGCGATCAACGACGATGCTTCGGTCAGCCGCCTGAAAGGGCCGGGCCGGCCGATCAACAGTGTCGACCGGCGCATGGCGGTGCTGGCTGGGTTGGGCGCGGTGGACTGGGTTATCAGCTTCTCCGAGGGCACCCCGGAAAATCTCCTGGCCCAGGTCAAGCCTGATGTGTTGGTCAAGGGCGGTGATTACTCGGTCGACCAGGTGGTCGGCGCCGATATCGTTAACGCCTATGGTGGCAAGGTCAAAGTCCTCGGGTTGGTGGAAAACAGCTCGACCACCGCGATTGTCGAAAAAATCCGCCAAACCAACGATGCCGCTCAATAGGTTTTACCGTTATGTCTGATGCTCTCGTACTGATTACCGGCGGTGCCGGCTTTATCGGTTCCAATCTGGTTGATGCACTGCTTGCCAAGGGCTATGCGGTGCGGGTGCTGGATAACCTGTCCACTGGCAAGCGCAGTAACCTGCCCCTGGACAACCCGCGCCTGCAATTGCTCGAAGGCGACGTGGCCGATGCTGCACTGGTGGCCCGAGCGGCTGTAGGGGCGACGGCAGTGGTGCACCTGGCGGCAGTCGCTTCGGTGCAGGCGTCGGTGGATGACCCGGTCAGTACGCACCAGAGCAACTTTGTCGGTAGCCTGAATGTCTGCGAGGCCATGCGCCAGGCCGGGGTCAAGCGCGTGGTGTTTGCCTCCAGTGCTGCGGTGTATGGCAACAACGGCGAGGACGACTCCATCGATGAGCAAACCGCCAAGGCGCCGTTGACGCCTTATGCTTCGGACAAGCTTGCGAGCGAGCACTACTTCGATTTCTACCGTCGCCAGCATGGCCTGGAGCCGGTGATTTTCCGCTTCTTCAATATTTTTGGCCCGCGCCAGGATCCTTCATCGCCGTATTCCGGGGTGATCAGCATCTTCAGCGAGCGTGCGCAAAAAGGCCTGCCGATTGCGGTGTTTGGCGACGGGGAGCAAACCCGGGACTTCATGTACGTCGGGGATCTGGTGGCGGTGTTGGTGCAAGCGGTGGAAATGGCCGAGGCGCCCCTGGGTGCGATCAATGTCGGCTGGAACCGCACCACCACGCTCAAGCAGTTGCTGCAGGCGCTGTCGGAAATCATCGGTTCGTTGCCGGCTGTCAGCTACACAGAACCGCGTTCGGGGGACATCCGGCACTCAAGGGCCAATAACCAGCGCTTGGCAGCGAGTTTCACATTGCCTGAGCCGACGCCGCTGAAGGTTGGGCTGGAAAAACTGCTCAACCAGTAAGTACCACTTGCCACAGGCGGGGCTGCTTTAGTGACCCGCCTTCTTCGGTACGATCTTGCGCAAGATCTGCCGGGCCCGGCCAGTCAGCTGTTTCAACTTCGATTCCTTCTCCGGCGCGCTGAGGCCCTGTTGCCTGAGCCAGTCCTTCCAGCGAATCCGCTCATCGCGCACCAGCCAGCCTTCCTGCTGGGCAAAACTTTCGGCCAGGTACAACCCGCGCGTGCTCGCCGGCACCAGTTGATCCTTCTTCAGGGTATACAGCTCGGCGCAAGGCTGGCCGTCCTTCAGGGGCATCAGGTACAAGTCCGGGCGCTGGCGGTCCAGGCGTGCCACCAGTTGATCGCCCTCCAGGCGTTCATCGACATGGAACAAGCTCAGGGACTTGGCTTCCTTCGGCACTTCCAGGCGCAGGTCGTAGATCAATTGCAGTGAGGCCGTGGGCAGGTGCACATAGGCCCGCGGGCGTTCGATCAACTGCATGTTGGCGCAGCGCACCGGGCGGGCGGCGCCGGACAACGGCGACAGACGAAACGGCAAGGCCTCACGGTAATGCAGCGCGCTGGAGTAGGGCGCCGGCAGCCAGGTATCGTTGAAACGTCCGCCCAGCCAGCCCTCCGGGGTTTCCAGCAGGCATTCCTCGGCGATTTCCTGAATGGCGGTGTGCAGCGGCAGGTTCAACTCGTGGGCCGGCACGTAGCCGGAAATCAACTTGAGCACCACATCGCCACGGTCCTGGCGACGCTGGCGCACCAGCACCCAGTAATCGCGGTTTTGCCAATGCAATGTCAGGCGCACCGACACCCCGAGGTTGGCCAGTTCCAGGGCGAAGCGCTCGGCGTCTGCCACTTCTACCGGCTTGCGCCGCTGCAGGGTCTGGGCAAAATTGAGCGGCATGCCCACGCTCTGGTAGCTCAGGCCTTCGGGGGTGGCTTCGACGTACAGCGGCAGTGTTTTAAAGTTACTGGGGTTTTTTCTTATGAGCGTTCGCGGCATGTCGGCTCCTTCTTGCGTCGGGGTCGGCCGCGTCGGCGGCATCAGGATTGGCGAATGATCTTGGCAGCGGTTGCCACATTGTGGGCAAGGTGCAACGGGTTGATGGTCCCGACAATAGCACTGGCCACGCCCGTTTGCGCAAACAACAAGATGAAACTGGCATGAATTGGATCCACTCCTGGCTCAAGGCAGGCATGACCACTGGCCAGGGCCTTTTTCACCAGGATGCCTTTGCCGTGGGCGGCGGCGTAATCAATCACGGCCTTTTCGTTTTGTTCGTTCAGATTGTAGGTGACCATGGCGCAATCACCTTGTTCCAGAGCCTTCACGCCGCCTTCGACGGTTTTGCCGGAGAAGCCGAAACCGCGAATCTTGCCCTCGGCCTTGAGGTCCGCCAGGGTCTGGTAGACCTCGCAGTCGTTGAGGATATGCAAGTCGTTACCATCGGAGTGCACCAGCACCAGGTCGATAAAATCCGTTTCCAGGCGTTTCAGGCTGCGCTCCACGGACAGCCGGGTGTGGGCTGCGCTGAAATCGTGATGGGACACGCCGTCGACAAATTCTTCGCCGACCTTGCTGACAATTACCCAATCCTGGCGCTGACCACGCAGCAGCGGGCCCAGGCGTTCTTCGCTGTGGCCGTAGGCGGGGGCGGTGTCGATCAGGTTGATCCCCAGCTCGCGCGCCTGGCGCAGTAACATCCGCGCCTGCTCATCATCGGGAATCTGGAAACCATTGGGGTACTTCACGCCCTGGTCGCGCCCCAGCTTCACGGTGCCCAGGCCCAGTGGCGACACCAACAGGCCGGTGCTGCCCAGGGGGCGATGAAGGTCGTGCAGGGTCGGCAGGCTCATGGCAACAATTGCTCCCAGGCAGGTTGGGCGATGGCTGGGCGCGGCAGTTCCGGCAAGGGTTCGCTGGGTGCTGGCTGGATGCCGTCACGTTCCAGGGCGTTGAGCACTCGGTCGGCGAAGTCCGGCGCCAGGGCCAGCTTGGTTGGCCAGCCCACCAGCAGGCGGCCCTGTTCGGCGAGGAACGCGTTGTCCGGCCGGGTCAGGCCTGATTGCAGGGGCTCGGCGCGATCTACACGCAAGGTTGCCCATTGGGTCTGGTTCATATCGATCCACGGTAGCAACTGCGCCAGCTCCTTTTGCGCCGTGGCGATCTGCTCGGCGGGCGTGCGGTGCACACCTTCGGCCTCGGCGATATCGCCGCCCATGTACCACACCCAATTGCCATCGGCGGCCGGGTGCGTGGTGATGGTGATCCGTGGCTTGGTACCGCCACCCAGGCAATGTGCGTACAAGGGTTTGAGGCCAGGGCCCTTGGCGATGATCATATGCAGCGGGCGCTTTTGCATGGCTGGCTGGCTCAGGCCCAGGGCCATCAGCAACTCGGCGGTGCCACCGCCGGCACTCAGCACGATGCGCTGGGCGCGAATCGCCCGGCCATCGACTTTCAGGCCAACCAGGATGCCACCCTCAAGCAGTGGCTCGATCTGTTGCCCGGCGAGCAGGCCGTCACCGGCCAGTTGCGCCAGGCGTTCGATCAGGCTCGGCACATCCACCACCAGTTCGGCCAGGCGATAGACCTTGCCCTTGAAGCGACGGTTTTGCAGGGCCGGCGGCAAATCGTCGCCCTTGACCTGGTCGACACGGCCGCGCACCGCTTTGCTGGCGAAGAAACTGGTGAGATTGCCGGCCAGGGTGCCCGGCGACCACAGGTAATGGGCCTGGGACAGCAGGCGCACGCCTGTCAGGTCCAACTCGCCTGTGCCCGCCAGCGCTTCACGCCAGCGTCGCGGCATGTCGGCAATGGCTTCGGAGGCGCCGGTCAGGGCGCCGTGCAAGGCGTATTTCGCACCACCGTGAATGATCCCCTGGGACTTCACGCTCTGCCCGCCACCCAGGGTCGCGTTCTCCACCACAATCGTGGAAAACCCCTGGCTGCGTAGGCGCGCATTGAGCCAGAGGCCGGCAACCCCGGCGCCGACAATCAGGACGTCGGTGGAAATAACGGATGGCATGGGGCGACCTCAGTGTTCAGAACAAGAGGCCAAGTATACAGACTCGACGGCGGGATCTTTGCTCAGGATCAACAACTGTAGGAGGTCAGTGCCCTGCCGTTTTCGAAAACAACTGAATCACCACCACCCCCAGCACAATCAAACCCATCCCGAGCATCGCCGGCAGATCGAGCTTCTGCCCATAGATAAACAGCGCCGCGATGCTGACCATGACGATCCCCAGCCCCGCCCACACCGCGTAGGCCACGCCCACCGGAACGGTGCGCACCACCAGGGTCAGCATCCAGAACGCCACGCCGTAACCCACGATCACCAACAGCAGAGGAATCGGCGTGCTCCAGCCCTTGATCGCTTTCATGGAAACGGTGGCGATCACTTCCGAGCAGATGGCAATGGCCAGATAGTAGTAGGCGGCGGTCATGGGGCAATCCTCGGAATGGGCTCAATACTGTAGGAGCGAGCTTGCTCGCGAAAATCGTTAACGATTACGCGTATAGCCTGGTTGAACGTGGTGTTCTTGGGTTTTTCGCGAGCAAGCTCGCTCCTACAAAGGTGGGCATTTTAGTGCGTTCTCAGATGGGGTAAAGTCATTACCTATCCGAATTCAAGATAGGTTTAACCCATGAGCGTGCAATGGAACCTGGAGCAGATGCGCCTGTTTGTCAGCGTCGCCGAACAGCGCTCGTTTTCGGCGGTGGCGCGGGACCAGCGCAAGGCGCAATCAGCGGTAAGTAGTGGTATTGCCTTGCTGGAGGCCGACCTGGGCGTGAGCCTGTTTGATCGTAGCAGCGGCCGCCAGCCCCGGTTGACCGAGGCCGGCACGGTGCTGCTGGAGGAGGCCCGGGAAGTGCTGCGCCAGTGCGAGCGCCTCAATGGCCGCGCCTTGTCCCTGATGCGTGGCGAAGAAGCACGGCTGCGCCTGGCCCAGGACGAAGCCATGCTGTATCAGCCGGTACTCGACAGCCTTGAGGCGCTGGCCGGGAAGTTTCCTAGCCTGGAAGTGCAATTGTCGAGCACGGCCCAGGGGGATGTCGCACGCAAATTAGTCGAGCGCAAAGCGGACCTGGGATTGCTGTTCTATCACGACCAGATCCCCGAAGCGCTTGAGCGGCGGGTGGTCGGCAGTGTGGAGATGGTCACGGTGTGCGGCGTCGGCCATCCACTGGCCAGCGGTGGTTTTGTCGATTGCCAGCGCCTGGCGCAGTTTCGCCAGTTGCTGATGTCGACCCAGACCAGTGTCTACCCCGGCAGCGAAGCGGCCAGCCCGCAGGTCTGGCGTGCCGACAGTTTCTATGTGTTGGCCGAGTGGCTGGCCCGTGGCCTGGGTTGGGCCTGGTTGCCGCGGCATGTGGTGCAATACCCGACCTATCACGGGCAGATGGTCGAGTTGGATAGCGAATGGACGCCGCCGGCCCTGGTGGTGGAGCTAGTCTGGCGCCGGGATGAACCCCTGGGCCCGGCGGCGCGCTTTCTTGCCGAACGGTTTACCGAGTGTTTGCAGGCGATCGGCTGAAAAAGTCGATAAACTCCGCCGCCATGAATAGAACTCTCTACAGCTGTCTGTTTTATCTGGCGCTACCGTTGGTGGCCTTACGTCTATGGCTACGGGCACGCAAGGCGCCGGCCTACGCCAAGCGCGTCAGCGAGCGCTTTTCCTACGGTTTGCCGGTACTCAAGCCCGGCGGGATCTGGGTGCACGCGGTGTCGGTGGGCGAGAGCATCGCTGCCGCGCCGATGATCCACGGTTTGCTGGAGCGCCACCCTGGATTGCCGATCACCGTCACCTGTATGACGCCCACCGGTTCCGAGCGGATCCAGGCGTTGTTCGCCAATGAGCCGCGCATCCAGCATTGCTACCTGCCCTATGACTTGCCGTGTGCGGCCAAGCGTTTTCTGGACCGGGCCCAGCCCAGGCTTGCGGTCATCATGGAGACCGAGTTGTGGCCCAACCATATCCACCAATGCGCCAAGCGCGGGATTCCCGTGGCCCTGGCCAATGCGCGGCTGTCGGCCCGCTCTGCCAAGGGCTACGGACGTTTCGCCAAACTGACAGCACCGATGCTGGCAGAAATGAGCCTGTTCGCCGTGCAGACCGCCACCGAGGCCGAGCGTTTTCGCAGCCTGGGCGCACGCCCGGAAACGGTCGAAGTCACCGGCTCGATCAAGTTTGACCTGACCATTGACCCACAATTGCTGGAGCGTGCCGCCGCGTTGCGCGAGCAGTGGCAGGCCAGCGAGCGCCCGGTGTGGATCGCGGCCAGTACCCACGAGGGTGAAGATGAAGTGGTGCTGGCGGCCCACCGGCAGTTGCTGGTCAGCTATCCCAACGCCCTGTTGATTCTGGTGCCCCGGCATCCGGAGCGTTTCAACACGATGTTTGAGCTGTGCCAGCAGCAGGGTTTTGCCACGGTACGGCGCTCCAGCGGCGCGCCGGTCAACGCCCAGACCTCGGTGTTGCTGGGCGACACCATGGGCGAGTTGCTGTTTTTGTATGCCTTGGCCGACAGCGCTTTTGTCGGCGGCAGCCTGGTGCCCAATGGGGGGCACAACCTGCTGGAGCCCGCAGCGTTGGCCAAACCGGTGATCAGCGGCCCGCATCTGTTCAACTTCCTCGAAATCGCCGCGATGATGCGCGAAGCCGGGGCGTTGCGGGAGGTGGAGGATGCCGAGGGATTGGCCGAGGCAGTGCGGCAGTTGTTTGAACTGCCGCAGGATGCCCAGAAGATGGCGCAGGCGGGGCTCAAGGTGATGCAGGGCAATCAGGGGGCGTTGAAGCGCTTGCTCGATGGCCTCGATCGCCTGATCAACCGCTGACCTTGTGGGAGCAAGCCCGCTCCCACATTTTATTATGCGGTGGGTTTAGTAGCCGGGGCGGGCCTTCAGTTGTTCGGCCGCAGCCTTGGCCAGGTCTGGCGGCAGGAAGTCCTTGTCCGGGTTGTAGTCAGCCTTCAGGTAGCGCGCCAGGTCCTGCAAGTCCCTCGGGTTCAATGTCCCCGCCGCCTGCTTCAAGCGCAGGTTGTCGAGGATGTAGTCGTAGCGGCTGTTGTTGTAGTTGCGCACCGACGCGTAGAGCTGGCGCTGCGAATCCAGCACATCGACGATATTGCGTGTGCCCACCTGGTAACCGATTTCCGTGGCTTCCACTGCGCTCTGGTTGGAGATGATCGACTGGCGGCGTGCCTGCACCTGTTCCACATCGGTATTCACTGCGCGGTGCAGGTTGCGGGTGTTTTCCACCACCTGGCGGCGCAGGCCTTCGCGTTGCTGCTCGGTCTGGCCCAGGCGCGAATAGGATTCGCGCACTTGGGAGCTGGTGAGGCCGCCGCTGTACAGCGGGATATTCAGGCGCAGGCCGATGGTGCGTTGTTCGACATCGCCGCGATACGGCTGGCCGAAGGCATTGGGGTTGCTGAAACCCAGGGCGTCGTTGTCGCCTTTCTCGTATTGCGCCACGGCATCCAGGGTCGGCGCGTGGCCGGCCTTGCGTTGCTTGAGGGTTTCTTCGGCGGCGGTGACTGCATAGTTGCTGGCCAGCAAATTCAGATTCTGCCGGCCGGCGGTGTCGACCCAGGCCTTGGCGTCGTTGGGCGACGGCGGCAATACCGGCAGGGTGTGGACGATGCCCTGGATCGCGTTGTACTGGCGGTTGGTCAGGGTGATCAGCGCTTCAAACGCGTCATCCACCTGGCGCTGGGCGAGGATCCGGTTGGCCCGCGCGGTGTCGTAGCTGGCCTGGGATTGCAGCACGTCGGTCTTGTCCGACAGGCCCACGTCGAAACGTTCGTTGGACTGGTCCAGTTGGCGCTTGAAGGCAGCCTCTTCGGCCTTGGTCGAGGCCAGGTTGTCCTGGGCGCGCAGCACGGAGAAGTAGTTTTCGGCGCTTTGCAGGATCAGTTCCTGTTCGGTGGCCGAGAGTTGCAGCGCAGCCTGCTCGTTGACCGCTTCGGCGGCTTGCAATTGGAACCAGCGGTCGGCACGGAACAGCGGCTGGCTCAAGGTTGCGCGCCAGGTATGGGCGTCGCGATTGGCGGTGGCCGACGGTGTGTCGATCTGGGTGCGCACATTGTTGATGTCGGCACCGGCCGAGAGATTGGGCAGCAGGCCGGCACGGGCCTGGGGCACCACTTCTTTCTGCGCGCCGTATTGCGCACGGGCGGCGGCCAGGTCGGCATTATTGTCCACCGCTTCCTGGTAGACGCTGACCAGGTCGGTTTTGGTCGACAAGGGCGCTTCAGCTGCCCAGACCATTCCATTGGTCGCACAAGACACGGCAAGAGCCAGTGAAAGTTTGCGCAGCATGAGGCGATCCCTAGATAAATATTACGGCGATAATTTAGCGCCCAAGGCTACGACGAGCAATCCATAGCGTCAAGGCGTTGAGACAGTAGCCGAGTGTAGTGGCCGTATCACGGCGCAACAATCCTGTAATTGCGCCATTCATCACGCTGAATGCACCGCTATTGGCAATTTGCCTGCTCCATGGTCTAGACTGGCCGCGTTCTTGTCGGGGTGCCTTGTTATGAGGCTGAGATCGGTAAATACCGGATCCCGTTGAACCTGATCAGGTTAGCGCCTGCGTAGGGAACAAGATTTCTCGTCACCCGGCGAGTCCTCTTGTGCTTCGTCCGGGATGTTGTTCGACAATCGAACAGCCCTCGTGCGCCAAGCACAGCACTGGTTCCAGTGCGTCCGTCCGTCACAGGTTCGCTCCGACAAAAATCCACTGCCTGGATGTGTCTGGAGAGCCCGTGATGAGTACAAAACTAAAAAACACCGTGCATTTGAGTGAGTCGGCCAAGGTTGACTCGGGATCCGTGCAGCCGTTTACCCGCTCGCAAAAAGTCTATGTGCAGGGCACCCGCCCGGACATCCGCGTACCGATGCGCGAAATCAGCCTCGACGTGACGCCTACCGACTTCGGCGGCGAAATCAATGCGCCTGTGGTGGTCTACGACACCTCCGGCCCGTACACCGACCCGAATGTCATCATTGACGTGCGCAAGGGCCTGGGCGATGTGCGTTCGCCGTGGATCGAATCCCGTGGCGACACCGAGCGTCTGTCGGGCCTCAGTTCGCACTTCGGCCAGCAGCGCCTGAGCGACGCCGAACTGACCGCCCTGCGTTTTGCCCACGTGAAAAACCCGCGCCGCGCCAAGGCCGGGGCCAACGTCACGCAAATGCACTACGCGCGCCAGGGCATCATCACCGCCGAGATGGAATACGTCGCCATCCGCGAAAACATGAAGCTTGAAGAAGCCCGCGCCGCCGGTCTTCTGACCCAGCAACACGCCGGCCACAGCTTCGGCGCCAGCGTGCCGAAAATCATCACTCCCGAATTTGTGCGCGAAGAAATCGCCCGCGGCCGGGCGATCATCCCGGCCAACATCAACCACACCGAACTGGAACCGATGATCATCGGCCGTAACTTCCTGGTGAAGATCAACGGCAACATCGGCAACAGCGCCCTGGGCTCGTCCATCGAAGAAGAAGTGGCGAAACTCACCTGGGGCATTCGCTGGGGTTCGGACACGGTGATGGACCTGTCCACCGGCAAGCACATCCACGAAACCCGCGAGTGGATCATCCGTAACTCGCCGGTGCCGATCGGTACGGTGCCGATCTACCAGGCCCTGGAAAAAGTCGGTGGCGCTGCCGAAGACCTGACCTGGGAGCTGTTCCGCGACACCCTGATCGAGCAGGCCGAGCAGGGCGTCGACTACTTCACCATCCACGCCGGCGTGCTGTTGCGCTATGTACCGCTGACCGCCAAGCGTGTCACCGGTATCGTTTCCCGTGGCGGCTCGATCATGGCCAAGTGGTGCCTGGCGCATCACAAAGAGAACTTCACCTACACGCATTTCGATGAAATCTGCGAAATCATGAAGGCCTACGACGTCAGCTTCTCCCTCGGCGATGGCCTGCGTCCGGGGTCGATTGCCGACGCCAACGACGCCGCGCAGTTCGGTGAGCTGGAAACCCTTGGCGAATTGACCAAGATCGCCTGGAAGCACGACGTACAAACCATGATCGAAGGCCCGGGCCACGTGCCGATGCAGTTGATCAAGGAGAACATGGACAAGCAGCTGGAGTGCTGTGACGAAGCGCCGTTCTACACCCTCGGCCCGCTGACCACTGACATTGCACCGGGCTACGACCACATCACCTCCGGCATCGGCGCGGCGATGATCGGCTGGTTCGGTTGCGCGATGCTCTGCTACGTCACGCCCAAGGAGCACCTGGGCTTGCCGAACAAGGATGACGTGAAGACCGGGATCATCACCTACAAGATCGCGGCCCATGCGGCAGACTTGGCAAAAGGTCATCCGGGCGCGCAGATCCGTGACAACGCCTTGAGCAAGGCGCGGTTCGAGTTCCGTTGGGAAGACCAGTTCAACCTCGGCCTGGACCCGGACACCGCGCGCTCCTACCACGATGAAACCCTGCCCAAGGATTCGGCCAAGGTCGCGCATTTCTGCTCGATGTGCGGGCCGAAATTCTGTTCGATGAAAATTACCCAGGAAGTGCGCGAGTACGCGGCCAACCAGCGTATCGAGGCGGTGGATGTGGATGTGGCCAAGGGCTTGGCCGAGCAGGCGGAGCGGTTCAAGCAGGAAGGCAGCCAGCTCTACAAAAAGGTCTGATCCGAGATCGCAGGCGCCTGTAAGGGCCTCATCGCGAGCAAGCCCGCTCCCACTCGATCGAGCTCCACATGGAATGCGATCGAATGTGGGAGCGGGCTTGCTCGCGAAAGCAATCTCTCAAACAACCAATACTCCTCAGAGATTCCACCCCCGAGCATTCAACCGAGTACCTACTCTCCCGACATTGCAGTCCCCATAGACAAACGTGTCTTCGGCGCCCGCGATCTGTTCTCCCTGTGGTTCTCCCTCGGTATCGGCCTGATGGTCCTGCAAACCGGTGCGCTGCTGGCCTGGCTGGGTGGTATCAGCACCTATCATCTGTTGGCCAATCTGTACCCGGATATCGGCGCAACCCTGCCGGCACTGGCGCTGACAGGGCTGCTGCAATTTATCCTCGGGCGCGCCTTCAGTGGCGCACGGGCACCAGTTCAGGCTTGATGATGCCGTCGAGGCGCGCATAAGGGATCTGCAACTCGACGTGGCCCATGGCGTAGGGCGCAATCGTGGTCGTAGGGTACTTGAGCACCACTGCTCCATAGGTCAGCGCCACGTTCGGGGTTTTCTGGAAGGGCCAGCTTTTCACGTAGTCCGGCTCCAGGCTCAGGCGGGTGCTGATCAGCCAACTGTTGTGGGCCACCTGGGCGGCTTTCCAGAACGCGTCTTCCTTGCCGGGACGCAGCATGTCCGCGAGGGTCAGGTTTTTTTGCTGCTGGCGCGAGTAGTTGATGAAGCCGCGGCCAGGTTCGCCATGGGCACCGCCGGTGTCCAGGTAGCTGGACAGCTCGATGATCACCAAGCCGTCATGCTGCTCCCGTACCTTGGCCTGCAAGTACATGCTGTTGCGCGGGCCGGATTCGCGCAGGAATTTTTCCCGATAGGCGTTCAGCGACGCCGGCAGTGGCGCGCCGGGGGTGGTGCGGGTCATTTCCAGCAGGCGCTGCTCGATCAGCGCATCGAGCTTGGGCTCGCTGGCGAAATGCACGGTGTCGATGTTCACCAGTGGGCAATCGGCAGTGGTGCAGCCGGGTTGCACCACTTCGGATGCATCGCGGGTGGCTTCCAGCGGCGCTCGGTAGCTGGGTTGGAACAGGCTCTGGCAAGCGCCGAGGGTCAAGGCAATACAGGCCACGGAGGCGACTTTTAACAGCGACATGGGCGTCCTTCATAAAGCGGAGAAGAGCGAAAGATATGGGGCTTCGACTACCGGCATCCCAGTCAGTTCGCCACTAAGCTGATTACAGTGAGTTTGACCTGAGCCGCCTGTCCCGGCAACCGCAAAGGGGCTGCACCGAGGGACGCGGGCGCTGTAGGATGGCGCGATGCCAAGACACACACCGCAATAAACGAGGGTTGATATGACCGACAGTGCGAAATCGACGCCGAACAGAATTGAAGTGGTTCAGCGCGACAATGCCTACCAGGGCTTCTACAAGCTCGATCGCGTGCAGCTGCGTCACGAGCTGTTCGACGGTGGCATGAGCCGGGTGATCGATCGTGAAGTCTTTGTGCGCCATGACGCGGTGTGTGTACTGCCCTACGACCCGCAACGTGATCAAGTGGTACTGATCGAGCAATTTCGCGTTGGCGCCATGGGCCGCACCGACAACCCCTGGCTGGTGGAGATGGTTGCCGGGCTGATCGACAAGGACGAGCAACCGGAGGAGGTTGCACACCGCGAAGCCGAGGAGGAAGCTGGGTTGACCTTCAGCGCGCTGTGGCCGATCACCCAGTATTTCCCCTCGCCAGGGGGCAGCACCGAATTCGTCCACCTGTTTTTGGGGCGTTGCGACAGTAGCGGTGCTGGCGGCATTCATGGCCTGGCCGAAGAAGCAGAAGATATCCGCGTCACCGTGTGGGCCTTTGAAGATGCCCTGCAAGCGGTACGCGACGGTAAGATTTCCAACGCAGCCAGCATTATCGCCCTGCAATGGCTTGCGCTTAATCGCGCGGAAGTGAGGGGGCTATGGCAGTAAAGGCACGGGAACGTTACCGGGTCGACCTGGTCGGCTTGCAAGCCGCTTGCGAGGCCAACTACGCACGGCTGATGCGCTTGCTGCCGGACATGCGCCACACGCCCGAGGCGCGGCGCATTGCCGTGACCCATGGCGACCAGATGCTCGGCGTGCTGACCCTGGAAGTGATCCTCACTTGCCCGTATACCAGCACCTTGCGCGTGCGCCAGGAACACAGCCTGCCATGGTTGCCGGTGCCGCAGTTGGAAGTGCAGGTGTATCACGATGCGCGGATGGCCGAGGTGATCAGCGCCGAACATGCGCGGCGCTTTCGCAGCATCTATCCTTATCCCAATGTGTTCATGCACCAGCCCGATGAGAAAGCACAGCTCAATGTGTTCCTCGGTGAATGGTTGAGCCATTGCCTGGCCTTGGGCCATGAGTTTGAAGTCGTGCGGTAGATGTGAACTGCGTCTGCTTCACAGGTTTCCTCTTTGCGTCCTGCCCCAGCATAATTGCGCCCATTGCCCATTTTTCGTGATCGCCCTGGGAGAACGCCTTGCCGAGCGTATCCACCGTGAACCCTGATGCACCGGCGTTGCTGGTGCAACTGTCTGACAGCCACTTGTTTGCCGAGGCCGACGGTACGCTGCTGGGCATGAATACCCGTGACAGCCTGCAACGGGTGATCGAGCTGGTGCGGGCCCGGCAGCCGCAGATTGATTTGCTGCTGGCCACCGGCGACTTGTCCCAGGACGGTACGCTTGAGTCCTACCAGCTGTTTCGCGACCTGACCCAGCCAATCGGCGCCCCGGCGCGCTGGATTCCCGGCAACCACGATGAGCCGCAAATCATGGCCCAGGCGACCATGGGCAGTGCGTTGCTGGAGTCGGTGGTGGATGTGGGCAACTGGCGCATTACCTTGCTGGACTCCGCCGTGCCGGGTTCGGTGCCGGGTTATCTGGCCGAGCCGCAACTGCAACTGCTGGCGCAAGCCTTGAGTGAAGCGCCGGGTCGCCATCATCTGGTCTGCTTCCATCATCACCCCGTGCCCATTGGCAGTGCCTGGATGGAGCCCATCGGTTTGCGAAACCCCGAGGCGCTGTTTGCTGTGCTCGACCGTTTTCCCCAGGTGCGGGCGGTGTTGTGGGGGCATGTGCACCAGGAGATCGACCGGGAACGCAACGGCGTGCGCCTGCTGGCGTCGCCGTCGACCTGCATCCAGTTCGCCCCGGGCAGTGAGGATTTCAAGGTCAGCGAAGAGGCACCGGGCTATCGCTGGCTGCGTCTGCATCCCGATGGGCGGTTGGAAACAGGCGTGGAGCGGGTCCAGGGGTTTGCATTCACCGTCGATTACGGTAGCACTGGCTACTGATGGCGATAGTCCCGGGCTAACCTCACCACCGTGACGCCTTGCCCCAGATGCCGCAGCGATGGCTGGATCAGCACGCAATTGTCATACGGTGTGACGATCTCGCGCTGAGCATCTCGGGCGATCACCGTTCCAGCGTGAGTGATCCGCTCCAGTCCACGGAAATCATCAGTGAAACTGAAGTCCATGCTGTGGGCGATCACCGGGTCGGTGACTTGCAGGCATTGCTGGGGCGCAGGCTTTTCCTGGCTAAGAAACCTCGACACATCAGCCTCGGCAACTGCTTGAGTCGCAATCAGGAAGCGTGCTGTCACATCGAGGGCGACGTATTCACTCTTTTTTGAAAAATGCTGGCCCGTCTCGATCAGCAGCGCATTCTTGGGGCTGGCGGCATCGCCAAACCCACCGTAGTCACGCATGCGCCGGCCGTTGGCATGGCCGGCGTCTGCGACGATGGTTGCAGGTACACCTAATGATTGGGCGAACTCCAAGCCTTTGGCGCATGCACCGCACATCATCAGCGGCGGGGATTCTTCGTGCATTGAGTGGATATCGAGCAACAAATCAACACTGTCGATCAGCGGTCGTAACTCCCGTGCTCGGCGCAGTTCGGCGGAGTCGCGCGGGCCGTCGAGGGCCGATGGCAGCCAGACACGGTTCATGTCCTCGTCAATAAAGCGGGTCGCATCAATGTCCTGTGGGTCGAAGCGTTGATAGGCCTGTATGTTGGCAAACCCCAGTGACAACCGCCCCTGGCGCGGGCGCACCCCACTGCGTAACAGGGTATCCACCGCGATTGCCCCACTGACTTCATTGCCATGGGTCAGCGCCATGACCAGCACATGCGGTCCTGGCTTGCCGCTGTCGAAGCTGTGGATGTAGTCGATTCCACAGTTACCGGTTTTCCATTGTCTCAGGTCAGGGAACTGGACTTCCACGGGGTAGGGTTTGAGTGATGCACGAACCTGCTCAAGGGTTTTCATTTCAGTCTCCGACTGACCGATGTGTGTACTTGTCGCGAGGGGGTGGGGCGCGACAAGCAGGAAGAGTGTGTTTAATTGGCAGCGGGGTGGGTGCCGCGCATGCGGCGGCCCAGGCAGACAATCGCCAGTACGCTGATCAAAATGGTCGCCATCACATAAAAACTGGGGGCCAGCTTGCTGCCGGTGGCGTCGATCATCCAGGTCACGATCAATGGCGCAAAGCCACCAAATAGAGTGACGGAAAAGTTGTAGCTCAGCGCCAGACCGGTCCCGCGAATACTGGTTGGGAAGATGTCGGCAAGCATCGCCGGAATCGGCCCCAGGCAGGCGGCGATCAGCACACCGACAATCGCTTGCACAATCAGCAGCGTAGTGAAGCTTGGGAAGGTATTAAGCAGAACGAACATCGGATAAGACGAAAACCCGGTAATCAGCAATGCGATCGTCAGTACCCGAAAACGTCCGTGGCGATCGGATAAACCGCCAAATATCGGAGCCATCAGCATCAGCGTGATGCCGGTCATCAGCGCCCCGAGATACGAGGAGGTAGCGGTGATATTCAGTTGTTTCAGGGCGTAGATAGGCATGTACAGCTTGTGCACGTAGTTGAACGCTGTCGCACCGGCCACCACCCCGATAGCCAGTAACAGGCTGACGTGTCCTTTGATCAACACATCTCGTAGCGGCGTCCTCACCACTGTGCTGGCTACGGTTTTCTTGAAGTCCGGGGTTTCATCGATTTGCGTGCGAATGTAGAAGCCCGCCGGCCCGATCAGCAGGCCGAAGCCGAATGCCACGCGCCAACCCCAGTCGTTCAACTGCACATCCGACAGCGCATAGCTGAGGATTGCACTGACACCTGCGGCCAGTACCGTTGCCAGCCCCTGGGTCGACAATTGCCAACTGGCAAAGAAACCACGACGCTTGGCATCTGCATGTTCGACCATAAACGCGGTGGCCGCACCAAACTCACCGCCCGTAGAAAACCCCTGGAGCATGCGCGCAACGATGATCAACAGCGGTGCTGCCAAGCCGATCTGCTCATAGGTCGGGGCGAAGGTAATCATTGCGGTGCCGATCAGCATGATCATGATGGACATCGTCAACGATGCCTTTCGGCCAGCCCTGTCGGTGTATGAACCGAGCACGATGGCACCTAGCGGGCGCATCAGGAAGGAAATGCCAAATGAGCCTACGGCCAGCAACAGTGAGGTGGTTTCGTTATCGGACGGGAAAAACTGTTTGCTGATAACTACCGCAAAATAGCCGTAGATCAGCAAATCATAAAACTCCAGCGCGTTGCCGACACTGGCAGCGATGATTTCCTTCCATGGACCTCGCTGGGTTGGAGCCTGTGCCGATGATAAGACGGATGATGGGACTGTCATGGATGTGCACCGGGTCTGTTTCACAGTTGGCATTCGGATTCGCCGAGCCGCAGGGTGGCCTGGCGAGATCGAAGGCATTAATTGTTATGGGTGAAAGCCCGGGTGAAATTGAATCAAGTGCGGGTCAACAGCAATTGCTGTTTCGGCACAGGTTTGAGCTGTTTTGGCACGGGGCCGACAGGCATTGGGATTTACGCGTCTTTAAGTTGATGCAACGACAGCGTCACAGGCCTTCCCAGATATTCATGACCATTTCGCTCTGGTTGGTGCGCAGGCGATGCAGCGAGACGTCGAAGGCCACGTGAAACTCGGGGCCGCCTGCAATCACCAACTCGCCCGAGGCCAGGGCACCTTTGACCACCATGCGCGGCAGCCACGCCAGGCCTCTGCCACGCTTGGCCATTTCCAGGATGGCGTCATAAGAATCAGCCTGGTAGACCATCCGCAACGCTAGGTGCTGTGGTAACCGCTCCAGGTGCTGGGCCAGCACGCCGCGTAGGGCCAGGGAGGGTGAGAAGGCCAGCCACGGGATGCTCAGGGCGTTATGATCGACGGATATCCGCTGTCGCGGCTGCGCCTTTGTGTCTGGCGCGCTGACCGGCAGCAGTTCCTCATTGGCCAGTACTCGGGAGTCGAAACGCTCCGGGTCCAACAGCGTATGGGTCAATGGGCTGGAAAAGCTCAACAGCAGGTCGACCTCGCCGGCGGACAACTTACTGATCGCTTCTTGCGCCCCGCTGGTGACCAATGACACCGCAAAATTGCCCAGGCGCTGGTGCAATGACTCGTACCAGTCCGGGAAAAAATCGCAGGCCAGGGTCCGACCGGTGGCGATGCGCACGGGTTCGTCGCGGCTCAGGGTGGTGCCTTTGAATTGCGCTCTGACAGCGGTCAGCAATTGCAGTGATTGTGTCGCGGCATCCAGGAACAGCGCGCCGCAAGGCGTCAGTGACAGGGGTTGTTTGCGCTCGATCAATGGCGTGCCGACCCATTCTTCCAGCGCCCGGATACGTCGGCCGAACGCGGGGTGCGTGACACAGCGATTTTCGGCGGCACGCGACAGGCTGCGGGTGCGGGCCAGTTCGATAAAATCCTCAAGCCATTCAAGTTGCATGCGGTTTTCCTGCTTGGCGGCTCATCAACGCGGCGGAACCGATAGTACCGCCAGCGGCGATGGGCTGCACCCACAACCCCCCCGTTCCCTGTAAACTGCGCCCCTTTGGCCGATAACGCACGGAGAGCCCGGCATGTCCGCTTCGATCTTGTATATCCACGGTTTCAACAGCGCGCCAGCCTCGACCAAGGCCAGCCAACTGATGGGCGTGATGGACAGTCTGGGTCTGGCCGACCAGCTACGGGTGCCGGCCCTGCATCACCACCCGCGCCAGGCGATTGCCCAGCTGGAGCAGGCGATCAGCGAGCTGGGGCGGCCACTGCTGGTCGGCAGCTCACTCGGCGGCTACTATGCAACCCATCTTGCCGAACGCCATGGCCTCAAGGCCCTGTTGGTCAACCCGGCGGTCAGCCCCCATCGCATGTTCGACGGTTACCTGGGCACCCAGAAGAACCTCTACACCGATGAAACCTGGGAATTGACCCACGATCACGTCGCGGCCCTGGCTGAGCTTGAAGTGGCGGCGCCCCAGGATGCCCAGCGCTATCAGGTATGGTTGCAGACCGGGGACGAAACACTGGATTATCGCCTCGCCGAGCAGTATTACCGGGCCTGTGCCTTGCGTATCCAGGCCGGCGGCGACCACAGTTACCAGGGCTTTGGCCGACAGTTGCCGGCGCTGTTGAGTTTTGCCGGCATTGGCGCAGATCAGTACCAATCCTTCGATTTCACGGCATTGTGAAACCGCAGGTTACTTTTTAATCGAACGACTCACGATGAGACCCCATGGCCACTCCCAGCGCTAGCTCTTATAACGCCGACGCCATCGAAGTCCTCTCGGGCCTCGACCCGGTGCGCAAACGCCCCGGCATGTACACCGACACCAGTCGGCCGAACCACCTTGCCCAGGAAGTCATCGACAACAGCGTCGACGAAGCCTTGGCCGGGCACGCCAAGTCGGTACAGGTCATTTTGCACGCCGACCATTCCCTGGAAGTGTCCGACGACGGGCGCGGCATGCCGGTGGACATTCACCCGGAAGAAGGGGTATCGGGTGTCGAGCTGATCCTCACCAAGCTCCACGCGGGCGGTAAGTTCTCCAACAAGAACTATCAGTTTTCCGGCGGCTTGCACGGTGTGGGTATTTCCGTGGTCAACGCCCTGTCCACGCAGGTTCGGGTCAAGGTCAAGCGCGACGGCAACGAGTACCAGATGACCTTCGCCGATGGCTACAAGGCCACTGAGCTGGAAGTGGTCGGCACCGTCGGCAAGCGCAATACCGGGACCAGTGTGTACTTCGCGCCGGACCCGAAATACTTCGACTCCCCCAAATTCTCCATCAGCCGCCTCAAGCACGTACTCAAGGCCAAGGCCGTATTGTGCCCGGGGCTGCTGGTCAGTTTCGAAGACAAAGGCACCGGCGAAAAGGTCGAGTGGCATTACGAAGACGGTCTGCGCTCCTATCTGGAAGATTCGGTCAGCGACTTCGAACGCCTACCCAATGAGCCTTTCTGCGGCAGTTTGGCGGGCAATAAGGAAGCGGTTGACTGGGCGCTGTTGTGGTTGCCCGAGGGCGGCGACAGTGTCCAGGAAAGCTACGTCAACCTGATCCCCACTGCCCAGGGCGGCACCCACGTCAACGGTTTGCGCCAGGGTTTGCTGGATGCCATGCGCGAGTTCTGCGAATACCGCAGCCTGCTGCCGCGCGGCGTGAAGCTGGCGCCGGAGGACGTCTGGGAGCGCATCGCCTTCGTTCTGTCGATGAAAATGCAGGAGCCGCAATTCTCCGGCCAGACCAAGGAACGCCTGTCGTCCCGTGAGGCGGCGGCGTTTGTCTCGGGTGTGGTCAAGGACGCGTTCAGCCTGTGGCTCAACGAGCACCCGGAGCTGGGCCTGGCCCTGGCCGAGCTGGCGATCAACAACGCGGGGCGTCGTCTCAAGGCCAGCAAAAAGGTCGAGCGCAAGCGCATCACCCAGGGCCCAGCATTGCCCGGCAAGCTGGCAGACTGCGCCGGGCAGGACCCGATGCGCTCCGAACTGTTTTTGGTGGAAGGTGATTCTGCCGGCGGTTCCGCCAAGCAAGCGCGGGATAAAGAGTTCCAGGCGATCCTGCCGTTGCGCGGCAAGATCCTCAATACCTGGGAAGTCGACGGCAGCGAAGTGCTGGCCAGTCAGGAAGTGCACAACATCGCCGTGGCCATCGGCGTCGATCCGGGCGCCGAGGACATGAGCCAACTGCGCTACGGCAAGATCTGCATCCTCGCCGACGCCGACTCCGACGGCCTGCACATTGCTACTTTGCTCTGCGCACTGTTCGTCCAGCATTTCCGCCCGCTGGTGGATGCTGGCCACGTCTATGTCGCCATGCCACCGCTGTACCGTATCGACCTGGGCAAAGAGATCTACTACGCCCTGGACGAAGCCGAGCGCGACGGCATCCTCGACCGCCTGGTGGCCGAGAAGAAGCGCGGCAAGCCGCAAGTCACTCGATTCAAGGGCCTGGGTGAAATGAACCCGCCGCAACTGCGGGAAACCACCATGGACCCGAACACCCGGCGCCTGGTGCAGTTGACCCTGGAAGACTACGCCGCCACCTCGGAAATGATGGACATGCTGCTGGCCAAGAAGCGCGCCGGTGACCGCAAGGCCTGGCTGGAGTCCAAAGGCAACCTGGCCGAGGTATTGGGCTGATGCGCAGCGGTTTCGCCCTGGCGATACTGTTGTTGAGTGGGTTGGCAGTGGCCGAACCTGCGGTTGAGCTCAAGTTGTTGTCCGAACACCCGGTCGAGGGCATGCGCGGCGGTAACCTGTCGGGCCTGGCCTTGTGCGGCAAGGACTTGTGGACGGTCTCCGACCGCGACGACGACCAGATCTACCGCCTCGATACCCGTGCCGAGACCTGGCAGGCCGAAACGGTCAGGATCGACGTGCCGCCAGTGCCTGAATCGGGCTTGCCGTGGGGCTTGCGCGCACGCACCACGGCGGCTTCGGTGATTCGTGGCGGCGACCTGGATTTTGAAGGCATCAGCTGTGACGCCGCGGGTAATCGTTATATCGTCAGCGAAGCCCACGCGGCGGTGCTGCAGGTACCGGCAAGTGGGGATCCGGAATGGCTGAAGATTGCCCCTGGGATGGTTCGCGAGGCGCGGGCCAGTGGCCTGTTGCTGCACTTCAATGCCTTGTTTGAAGGCCTGGCGGTCAACCCCGAGGGCAATCAGATCTGGCTGGCGGCCGAACGTGAACGGCGCGGGCTGATTTCGATCAAGCGTGGGCAAAGCGTTTGGGATTGTGACGGGCCGTGCGTGCTGTTGAGCGAGGCTGGCCAGGAAATGCAACCCGCGCAGTTTCCGGGCGCCAAGGCCGTTTCCAAGGATTTTGCTGACCTTGCGCTGTTCAACGGCAAGCTGTTTACCCTGGAGCGCAATGCGTTCCAGATCTGCCGGCGCGACAGCGTGACGGCCAAGGTCGAGCGGTGCTGGTCGTACGCCGATGAGGCCCTGGTGCCGAATCGCCGTTATCCCCAGAGCTATGGCCTGGCGGAAGCCTTGCTGATTGATGCCGAGGGCGCCTGGGTGGGCATCGACAATAATTTCGGCGCCCGGGCCGATGGTGAAAAACGCCCGGTGGTCTACCGTTTTGCTGCGCCGGCCGGTGGTTGGAGCGCCCAGCCATGAGCGCGCAAGCGCCTGGCAAGCGCGCCGGACGTATATTGATGTTCGTGGCGTGGGGCGCCGGGCTGTTTCTGGCAACACGGTTTTTTGGGCAATGGGAAGCGCGTCAGGAAAACCCCAACGCCGTGGTCACCTCGCAGCAACACGCGGGTTATATAGAAGTGAAACTGGTCGGCAACGGCCAGGGGCATTTTGTTGCCACTGGCCAGATCAACGGCCAGCCGGTGGATTTCATGCTCGATACCGGCGCCACCGACGTGGCGGTACCGGCCGAGCTGGCCGAACGCCTGGGGCTCAAGCGCGGTTTGCCGGTGACCTTGAGCACCGCCAACGGCCGCAGCCAGGGCTATCGGACCCACCTCGACCGCCTGCAACTGGGCGATATCGTCTTGCAGGACGTGCGTGCCCTGGTGGCGCCGGGCCTGGGTGGTGAGCAAGTGCTGTTGGGCATGAGCGCATTGAAACAACTTGAATTTACCCAGCGCGGCGGCACCATGCTGCTGCGCCAGACCAGACAATGATGAGGCCCGCATGAGTGACATCCTTGCAGACAGCTTAGACGGCGTAGAACGCCGGTCGCTGGCTGACTTCACCGAAAATGCCTACCTCAACTACTCCATGTACGTGATCATGGACCGTGCCCTGCCGCATATCGGCGACGGCCTGAAACCAGTACAGCGGCGCATTATCTACGCCATGAGTGAGTTGGGCCTGGACGCCGACTCCAAGCACAAGAAATCGGCGCGTACCGTCGGTGACGTGCTCGGCAAGTTCCACCCCCACGGCGACTCGGCGTGCTACGAAGCCATGGTGCTGATGGCCCAGCCGTTCAGCTACCGCTACACCCTGGTCGACGGCCAGGGCAACTGGGGTGCGCCGGATGATCCCAAGTCGTTCGCCGCCATGCGTTACACCGAGGCGCGGCTGTCGCGCTATTCCGAAGTGCTGCTCAGCGAGCTGGGCCAGGGCACCGCAGACTGGGGCCCGAACTTCGACGGCACCCTCGACGAACCGCTGGTCTTGCCGGCGCGCCTGCCCAATATCCTGCTCAACGGCACCACCGGCATCGCCGTGGGCATGGCCACCGACGTACCGCCGCACAACCTGCGCGAAGTCGCCACGGCCTGCGTGCGTTTGCTCGATGAGCCCAAGGCCACGGTCGAGCAGTTGTGCGAGCATATCCAGGGCCCGGACTACCCGACCGAAGCGGAAATCATCACCCCGCGCGCCGACCTGCTGAAAATGTACGAGACCGGCAAGGGCTCGGTGCGCATGCGTGCCGTGTACCACATCGAAGATGGCGACATTATCGTCACCGCCTTGCCGCACCAGGTCTCCGGCGCCAAAGTGCTGGAACAGATTGCCGCGCTGATGCAGGCCAAGCCGTCGAAACTGCCGCAAGTCGCAGACCTGCGTGACGAGTCCGACCACGAAAACCCGTGCCGCATCGTGATCATTCCGACCAACAGCCGGGTCGACCATGAAGTGCTGATGCAGCACCTGTTTGCCAGCACCGAGCTGGAGTCCAGTTACCGAGTCAACGTCAATATCATCGGCCTGGATGGCAAGCCGCAGCTGAAAAACCTGCGCAACCTGCTGGTGGAGTGGCTGGAGTTCCGGGTCAATACCGTACGCCGCCGCCTGCAATTTCGCCTGGACAAGGTCGAGCGTCGCCTGCACCTGTTGGACGGCTTGCTGATTGCCTATCTCAACCTGGATGAAGTGATTCATATCATCCGTACCGCCGAGCACCCGAAAGCCGAGTTGATCGCGCGTTTCGAGTTGAGCGAGATCCAGGCCGACTACATCCTCGATACCCGTTTGCGCCAGTTGGCGCGCCTGGAAGAGATGAAGTTGCGCGACGAGCAGGACGCGTTGCTCAAGGAACAAGCCAAGCTGCAAGCGCTGCTGGGTAGTGAAGCCAAGCTCAAGAAACTGGTGCGCAGCGAGCTGATCAAGGACGCAGAAACCTATGGTGACGACCGTCGTTCGCCGATTGTCGAGCGTACCGAAGCCAAGGCCCTGACCGAAACCGAGCTGTTGCCCAACGAGAAAATTACCGTCGTTCTGTCGGAAAAGGGTTGGGTTCGCTCCGCCAAGGGGCATGATATTGACGCCACCGGCCTGTCTTACAAGGCCGGCGATGGGTTCAAGACTGCTGCAGCCGGGCGCTCCAACCAGTTTGCGGTGTTTATCGACTCCACCGGGCGCAGTTATTCGGTGCCGGCGCATACCTTGCCGTCAGCACGAGGCCAGGGCGAACCGTTGACCGGTCGCCTGACACCACCGCCAGGGGCAAGTTTTGAATGTGTATTGCTGCCTGATGATGACTCGCTGTACGTCATCGCCTCCGATGCCGGCTACGGCTTCGTGGTCAAGGGCGAGGATTTGCAGGCCAAGAACAAGGCGGGCAAGGCCCTGTTGAGCCTGCCGAACAACGCCAAGGTGATCTTGCCGCGTCCGGTCGAGGACCGTGAAGGCAATTGGCTGGCATCGGTGACCACAGAAGGGCGCTTGCTGGTGTTCAAGATCAGCGACCTGCCGCAGCTGGGCAAGGGCAAGGGCAACAAGATCATTGGGATTCCAGGAGAGCGGGTGGCCAGTCGCGAAGAGTACGTGACCGACATCGCAGTGATCCCGGAAGGTTCGACCCTGGTGCTGCAGGCCGGCAAACGCACGCTGTCGCTGCGTCCTGACGATCTTGAGCACTACAAGGGCGAGCGCGGTCGCCGCGGGAACAAATTGCCCCGTGGCTTCCAGCGAGTAGATGCATTGCTGGTGGAAACACCGGCTTAAGGCGATATAGAGCACCCGATCTACGAATTTAACCCGTAGATCGGCGCTTTCGCGCTGGAGTCATGGCGCATATTCACGGATGATATGGCCTTTCCAGCGCCGGCGTGGCTGAGCGCGTATAGGTTATTTTTAGTATTACATTGTGGTTTGCCTTGTGGCAGCCACCTGGATGGGATGATGACTGCTCCACGCCTTCCTTTATTTTTGATGCTCGCTGGCCTTTTGGGGTTGGCGGGTTGCGCTACGCACCAGCCGGTGTCGCTGTACCAACTGGATAGCGGAAACCCTGCGCAGCCAGCGCAAAGTGCTGGCATGGCGGTCTTGCTCGGGCCGGTCGTGGTTGCCGATTACCTGCAACGTGAAACCCTGCTGCAACGCCAGGACGATGGCAGCCTGCAAGGCTCCGTCGATGGCCGTTGGGCGGGCAGCCTGTCGTCGGATATCAACCAGTTGATGCTGCGCCAGGTGGCCGGCCACCTCGACAGCCAGCGTGTGGTGCTGTCGCCGGCACCTACCAGTTTCTCGCCCGATGTTCAGGTGCTGTTGACCATCACGCGCCTGGACTCCGGGGCATCGCAGCCGGCAATCCTTGATGCGCAATGGCGCCTGATCGACCGCCGCGGCCAGGTGCGGGACAACCGCATCGTGCATCTGCAAGAACAACACGCTGGCAGTACCGCTTCCCAGGTCCAGGCCCAGGGTGTGTTGTTGCAGCGTTTGGCAGAACAGCTGTCGGTAACCCTCAAGCCATTGGCCAACCAGCCACCGATTGCCGAGGCCCCGCGCAAACAGGCCCCGGCTCCTGCCAAGCCGGCAGCCCCGGAAAAGCCGAAGATCCCAATGGCTTCGCCGATTCGCACGGACATGGAAGTGTTCCGCTTCTGAGGTAACAGCCCCCTGTAGGAGCGAGCTTGCTCGCGAAAAACTCAAGGGCAACGCGCTCATTCAGGATAAGCGCGTTAACGTTGACGATCTTCGCGAGCAAGCTCGCTCCTACACAGAGCCAATAAAAAGCCCACCCATGAGTGATCATGGGTGGGCTTTTTGTTGGGGGAGGATTCAACCCTTGTTGCGGGTCTCATGCATCCGCGCCAACTGGCGCTCCAGCATCGACGGATAAGGCTCCATCAACCGCTCTACACAGCACGCGCCTTCGGGGCTTGCAATCGGGCGGATCCGCGCACGCTGGCGGATCAAGGCGTCGTCGCTGATCTTGCGCTCCACCAGCAGCAGGTTGCGGCTGTGTTGCGACAAGGCCAGGGCGTCCTGGGCGTTTTCGGTCAGCAGCAGGTCGATCTGGCTCATGCCATACAGGTCGTCGCCCAGGGTCAGGCCCAGTTGCAGTTGCAGGGTGATGCCGCTATCAGCGACTTCGATCTGCAACGCATGGCCCAGCGCCCGCAACAGCTCACCGCAGCAGATGGCGTTGGTCAGGTAGTCTTCGCCGCTGTCTTCGCTGTGGAACAGCATCAAGGTGCTGCCGTCGTTCAGGGTGTGTAGCTCGCTCTGGTACAGCGAGGCCGCCTGGTCGAGGCAGTCGCGGTAGCGTTCCAGCAGCTCGGTCAAGCGTGCGCGGGGCAGGCGGCGCAGCTGTTCCTGGGCGCCCAGTTGCACGGCCAATACCGCACTGTGCTGTGGCTGTGTGTTGTGCGAGACCGCAGGTTTTGGCGCTACCACCGGGGTAGGCACCGACTCGTCGCGCAGGTCGGCAAACGGGTCGTCATCGTCCAGGCTGTCTTCGTCGGCCTTGATGGCTGTGCGCGGTACTGGCTTGAGGCCCGCCACTGGCGCCGACTCGTCGAAGCTCGGGTCGCGCAGGTTGCGCACTTCAAACTCGGGTTCGTCGTCGTAATCGGTGTCGTCAAACGCCGGTTCAGGCTCGACTTCCTGTACCACGGGCTCTGGAGCGAAGCTGGTGTGCAACTGGCGGGCAAGGTCGCCGATTTCATCCTGGCGGTCAGTGGCCGGGGTGTGCTCGTCGATATCGCGCAGCCAGATGCGCAATTGCATCAGGGGCGTGGAGATATGCCGGCCCAGGCGCAGGCTCAAGGCCAGGGCCAGCGCCAGCAGGATCGCGCTGAGGATCCCCATGCTTTGCAGGCTGATGGTCATCGGCTGCTGGAACTGTTGCATGTCCAGGCTGATACGCAATTGACCGGCCTTCACATCCTGAAACGTGATATTGCTCTGGTACAGGCCTTCGGCTTCACCCAGCAGGCCGTTCTTCGGGCGTTGCCCAGCCTCGGCCATGATCCGGTTGTCCACGCTGTAGATGGCGGCGTGGGCCACCAGCGGGTTCTTGGTCAAGTTGTTGAGCAGCACGTTGAGGCTGAGGATGTCGTTGGACACCAGCAACTCAGTCGCCGAGGTGGCGGTCTGGGTCGTCAAGCTCTCGCCCAGGGCGTCGGCTTGCTCGTGCATGGCCTGTTTGAACTGCAAACCCATCACGCACGCATAGATCACCAGGGCCAGGGCGACCAGGATCACGTTATGGCTGGCGATGCGTAATGCGATCGGTACACGGCGGTGGCGCAGTGCCCGGAAGATCAGCAGGAAGAAGTTATCGGTTTTTACTGGCGTGGGCCGGTTCACTTGCGCTCGGCTCTTGGTCCGTGAAGTTGACGCGCAGTATAGCGACAGGCCCAAGACCGGCAAAGCGCTGGCTGTGCCCGATGGTCACTGAAAGTGGGTAGAATGCGGTTTTTTTCCAGCCCGGGGGTGCGCTTTGCGCGAAATTGTCCTGATTAACATCACAGGTGAGGACCGTCCGGGTCTTACCGCGGCCATCACTGGTGTTCTGGCCCAGGGTGGCGTGACCATTCTCGACATCGGCCAGGCCGTGATCCACGACACCCTGTCGTTCGGCATCCTGGTCGAGATCCCGAGCACCGAGCAGGCCTCGTCCGTGCTCAAAGACATCCTGTTTACGGCCTATAAGCTGGATCAGCAGGTTCGCTTTACTCCGGTTTCCGAAGAGGATTACCAGCACTGGGTGGCCGGCCAAGGCAAAAAGCGCCATATCGTCACGCTGCTGACGCGCAAGGTGACCGCCGAGCAATTGCAGCGTGTCAGTTCGATCACCGCGCAGTACGGTTTGAACATCGACCATATTGACCGTCTGTCGGGTCGCATGCCATTGGATACCCCGGCAGACCAGGGCAAGGGCTGTATCGAGTTCTCCGTGCGCGGTGAACCGGCCGATCCGCAGGCTCTGCGCGCCGAGTTCCTCAGCGTTGCCCAGGAGTTGAATGTCGATATCGCCTTCCAGGAAGACTCGCTGTTCCGTCGTAACCGCCGCCTGGCGGTGTTCGACATGGACTCGACGCTGATCGAAGCCGAAGTCATCGACGAGTTGGCCAAGGCTGCGGGCGTTGGCGAGCAAGTTTGCGCGATCACTGAACGCGCGATGGCGGGTGAGTTGGACTTTCGCGCCAGCTTCAAGGAGCGCCTGGCGCTGCTCAAGGGCCTGGATGTCAGTGTGTTGGACTCCATCGGCGCATCCCTGCGCTTGACCGAAGGCGCCGAGACCCTGTTCGCCGAACTCAAGCGCCTGGGCTACAAGACCGCGATCCTGTCGGGCGGCTTTACCTACTTCGCCAAGCAATTGCAGGCCAAGCTGGGCATCGACTATGTGTTCGCCAACGAGCTGGAAGTGGTGGATGGCAAGGTGACGGGCGTGGCGGTCGAGCCGATTGTCGACGCGCAGCGCAAAGCTGATCTGCTACGGGAGTTGGCGCACAAGGAAGGTTTGCGTCTGGAGCAGACCATTGCGGTCGGCGACGGTGCCAACGACTTGCCGATGCTGGCAATCGCCGGGCTGGGCGTGGCGTTCCGTGCCAAGCCTTTGGTCAAGCAATCGGCCAAGCAGGCGATTTCGACCCTGGGGCTGGACGGTGTTCTGTATCTGTTGGGCTTTCGCGACCGCGACGGCCAATAACGACAGAAACGTGCTCATCAATGTGGGAGCTGGCTTGCCTGCGATAGCGGTGTTGGACTCACCATCGTCATCGCAGGCAAGCCAGCTCCCACATTGATTGGGTTCCGGCTTCAAATCTGTGGGGGATCAGGCTTTCGGCAGCGCGATACCCTGGCCCATCTGCACCGGCGTACCCGCCGCCAGTTCTTCGGCCCACTTCACCTGATCCGGCCCAAACAGCACGATGGCGGTCGAACCCAGCTTGAAACGCCCCAGTTCCGCACCTTTTTCCAGGTGGATCGGTGCGCGGGCGGCTTCGTCGTAACGGACGGTTTTCAGTTCGCGCTTAGGCGGCGTCACCAGGCCGGCCCAGACGGTCTCGATCGACGCCACAATCATCGCGCCGACCAATACCACGGCCATCGGCCCACGTTCGGTATCGAACACACAGACAACGCGCTCGTTACGTGCGAACAGTTCCGGCACGTTTTCGGCGGTGGTCTGGTTGACCGAGAAAATCCGCCCAGGCACGTAGACCATTTCCCGCAGGGTGCCGGCCAGTGGCATGTGCACGCGGTGGTAGTCCTTTGGCGACAGGTAGATGGTGGCAAAGTCACCGCCCATGAAGGGTGCGGCAACAGCGGCGTCGCCACCGAGCAATTCCAGCACGCTGAAGCTGTGACCCTTGGCCTGGAACACTCGGCCGTGTTCAATCGGGCCGAGCTGGCTGACGGCGCCGTCTGCCGGGCTCAAGATCGCGCCAGGGGTTTGATCCAGTGGGCGTGCGCCCTCTTTCAAGGCGCGGGTGAAGAAGGCGTTGAAGTGCTCGTAAGCGGTCACGTCTTCGACCAGGGCCTGGGACATGTCCACCTGATAGCGCTTGGCGAACCATGTGGTGAAGGCATTCTTGAACCAACGCACGCGGCACTCGGCAATGCAGCCGGCCAGGCGCGACAGCAGGTGGTGAGGCAGCAGGTACTGGCTGAGGATAAACAAACGCTTTTTCATGAACTGTCCTTAAACCTTAAATCTCGACGGGGGTGTCGGGGTGGTTGCCCCATTCGCCCCAGGAACCGGCATAACCTTTGACTCGCGGATAACCGAGCGCCTTGGCCACCAGGTAGGTGAAGCCAGAACGGTGGTGAGTCTGGCAGTGGGTAATGATTTCTTTGTCTTTGGTCAGGCCCAGGTCTTCGAGGATCTGCGGCATGTCGCGGCGGATCCGCAGGTTGCGCGCCTTGTCCATGCCCGCAGTCCATTCGAAGTTCACGGCGCCGGGAATATGCCCGCCTTTGGCTGCAAGGACTTTCTCTCCCGAGTATTCCAGCGGCCCGCGTGCATCCCAGATCCCCAGGTCAGCAGCGCCGAGGCGGCTTTGCAGGTACTCGCGGGTGGCGGTGGGTTCGTCGTGCAGGGTCAGGCTGATCGGGCCGCCGACGGGTGCGGCGACCTCGGTGGACACAGGGTGTTTTTCATCCAGCCACGCCAGCAGGCCGCCATCGAGGTAGTGATACTTCTTGTGACCAATAACGTCGAGCAGCCAGATAAACCGCCCGGCCCAGCCGCCGCCCTCGTCGTCATACACCACGTAGGTGGCATCCGGGGTGTGGCCCAGTTCGCCGAACAGCTTTTCCAGATCGGCCTTGGCTGGCAGCAGCCCTGGTGCGGGTGGCTGGCCCAGTTGGGTGCGCTTTGGGTCAACGAAGTGCGCGCCGGGGATATGCCCTTCGGCGTAGCGTGCGGCGCTGGTGAGATCCACCAGAATCAACGGCTCGGCGGCGAGCCGGCCAAGCAGGTCGCTGGGCTCGATCACCAGCGGCAAGCCAGAAAAGTCAGGCATGTGAGGTCTCCCGGGCACTAGGTTGAGCGATAAAAGAGGGCGATTGTAACGCAAGCATCAGGCGCTGCGGTTGGTAAAGCAGTGCAGGGCTTTTTCGATGCACTGGGCGGTTTTGCCGAAGGCCTGGACGGTGGTTTCGGAGAACGGCCCGCCGCCCTGGTCGGCAATCATCAGCATCACCACCCGGCCGTTACAGCTCAGGGAGCGCAACAGCAGGTGCTCGCCAACGAACAGGCGGCGCAATGAGGCAGGCAGCAGTGCTGCGAATTGCGCGTGATTGTCCGGGGTCAGGCGCACCTGCGCAGACTTTTCCAGCAAGCGTTGCAGCAGCGTGCTTTGTGCGGCCTCAAGGGTCAGGTTGGCGGCGTCCTTGGGCAGGCCATCGACCTGATGCACGCGCAACGTGGCCAGGGCCTTGTCGGCCATCAGCAGCATGACGCGCTGCATGCCGCTGGCCGCCAGGGCTTCCTTGGCGCAGGTGGTCAAGTGCATGGCGTTGGCGAAGCGGCTCGGCTCCACCAGTAATTCGCTGCAGCGCTTGCGCCAGATCGCCAGGGCTTCGGCCGTGGGTGGCGGTGCTGGCAGCAGGCCGCGATGGACCCGTTGCACATGCCACGGCCAGATCAGCGCCAGCGCCGGATGCCAGAGACTGGCGCTCAAGGTGTGTCGGGCGCTGATCACGGCCTGTTGGTGCACCTGTTGCTGAACGTCGGCCAGCGGTTGTTGCAGGTACAGCGCGGTGAGGTATTGCCAGCGCTGGGTGTGCGGGCAGGTCCAGGATTCCTGCGCCGCCAGCGCCATGCCATTGGCTAGCAGCACAGTGTTGGCGGGCTGGTTCAACCAGCGCCGTAGCGCCGGGTCGGCATCGAGTTTTTGCTGCTGGCTCAACGGCGCTTCATCGCGGGCGATATGCAGGGCCTTGACCAGCAAACGTTGTTCCTTGAGCAGTAACTGGTAGCCCTGGGAGACCCAGATCGGCAGGCGCCAGGCTTCGGTCAAGCCCAGGCACAACTCCAGCAGGCGCACGCCAAACAATTCCTGCTCGACCTTGTGCGCCGATTGGCCCTTGTGGATCACCCGCAGTTCCCACTCTTCCAGGAGCTTGGGGTAGGCAACGGCCATCGGCCACAACGGCGAGAGAAACAGCAGGCTGCCCCAGTGAATATCCTGCCACAGGCGCGCCAGCCGGCTGGCGAACAGGCCGCTGGCTTGTTGCGAGGCATGCTGGCTGACCAGCTGCAGTTGGCGCAGGGCCACGGGGATTTCATTGAGCGGGACTGACGGCAGGCGGGCGAGCAGTTCTTCAGTGCGCTTCAAACCCAGGCGGTTGATCGCCACTTCAAGGTTTTCTGCGGGCTCTGCCAGGCTGCCGTGGGCCTGGTTGTTGGCCTCGCGCATGACGCTCAGGACCAGCGCCGGGCTGTCTTGCATCAGCTCTGCAATATCTCGCAACGAACGGCGACTGTCGCCGATGGCCTTGCACACGGCAACGTGGCTCGCTTGCGGGACGGGCAGGTGAACCTCGTCCAGACGCTTGATCCAGCCAGCCAGGGAGTTGGGTTTTGCAGTTGGGACTGTCGTTTCATTTGCCATGATTGGGGCGCGATCATCACTTGCGGTCAACACGCCCGGAGTGGGCCGAACTGGCTTTTCGCCTTAACGGGCTATAGTCTGGCGCAGATTTGCCGATAAGTAGAAGAAGAGTTTTTAGATCTTCCGAATATGTCCATGAACCCGACGGCGCAAGTACTCATCCCCTATGGCTAAAATTATCGGCATCATCGTCGTCATCGCAAGCGTGCTCGGCGGATATGTTCTGTCCCACGGTAAAATTGCTGCGCTGATCCAGCCCTTCGAAGTGCTGATCATCGGCGGTGCGGCGTTTGGCGCTTTCCTGCAGGCTAACCCAAGCTATATGACCATGCACGTGATCAAGAAATCGCTGGGCATGTTCGGCTCACGTTTCTCCCACACCTTTTATCTGGAGGTGTTGGGCCTGGTCTACGAGATCCTCAACAAGAGCCGCCGCGAAGGCATGATGGCCATCGAGGCTGATATCGAGGACGCTGCGGCGAGCCCGATCTTCGCCAAGTACCCGGCCGTGCTCAAGGACGACCGCATGACGGCGTACGTCTGTGACTACCTGCGCATCATGTCCTCCGGCAACATGGCCCCGCACGAGCTCGAAGGCTTGTTCGACATGGAGCTGTTCAGTCTCAAGGAAGAGCTCGAACACCCCTCCCACGCGGTGACCGGTATCGCCGACGGCATGCCTGGCTTCGGTATCGTCGCGGCGGTACTCGGCATCGTAGTGACCATGGCATCCCTGGGCGAAGGCGACCAGGCTGCGATCGGCATGCACGTTGGTGCGGCGTTGGTGGGCACCTTCTTCGGTATTCTCGCCGCATACGGTTTCTTTGGCCCGTTGGCCACCTCCCTGGCCCACGATGCCAAGGAAGAGTTGAACATCTACGAAGCGATCAAGGCGTCCCTGGTGGCCTCCGCCTCGGGCATGCCGCCATCCCTGGCGGTGGAGTTCGGGCGCAAGGTGCTGTATCCGAAGCACCGTCCAAGCTTTGCCGAGCTGGAACAAGCAGTTCGCGGTCGCTAAGTCATGGAAAACAACCAGCCAATCATCATCAAGCGCGTCAAGCGCTTCGCTGCCGGGCACCACGGCGGCGCCTGGAAAATTGCGTTCGCCGACTTTGCGACAGCGATGATGGCGTTCTTCCTGGTGCTGTGGCTGATGTCCACTGCAACCCCGGAACAGAAAATCGCCATTGCCGGCTACTTCAAGGACCCCATCGGATTCTCCGAGAGCGGCACGCCGTTTGTGATCGATCTGGGGGGCTCCCCAGAACTGGCCCCCGAACGCACCATCAACCCGGAGGTGCAGACCGAAGCGCCCCAGGAAAACATCCCGATCGAGCGCCAGACCGTCGAAAGCATGGCCGAGCAGGTCGAGCAGGAACGCCTGGAGTTGCTGCTGCAAGAGTTGCAGAACAAGGTGGATGAGAATCCGCAACTGCAAAAATTCAAGGACCAGATCCACTTCCAGATCACTCCGGATGGCCTGCGTATCCAGATCATGGATGCCGCCAACCGACCGATGTTCGATTCGGGCAGCGCACGTCTGAAGCCCTACTTCGAAGACATCCTGCTGGCCATGGCTGACACCATCAAGGCGGTGCCGAACAAGATCAGCGTCAGCGGCCATACCGATGCCAAGCCTTATTCGGGGCAGGGCGACTTCGGTAACTGGGAGCTTTCCGCCAATCGTGCCAACGCTGCGCGCCGTGCCCTGGTGGCCGGCAGTTATCCGGATCCACAAGTAGCGCGCGTGGTGGGGTTTGCCTCGTCACAGCTGTTTGATGCCCAGGACCCGTTCAACCCGGTCAACCGGCGCATTGATATTGTGGTGCTGACCAAGAAGGCCCAGCGTGCGATTGAAGGTGACCAGGTGCCAACGCCGCCAGTGCCGACCCAGGGCGAGGGTGCGCCGGGCGAAGTGCCGGTGGACCCGAACGCCTTGCCGCCAGAGCAGGAGCCATTGCCGGCCCATGAGTTGCGACAGAAGCTCAATCTGTTTGATGAGGGTGGGGTGAAGGAGCCTACGTTGCCTACGCCGGGCTCGTAAGCGGGTAATGACATATTGCCCCAATGAAAACGCCCCGATCAATCGGGGCGTTTTCATTTCTGGTCAGAGCGGGAGGTAGGCTTTGACGCCACCGATCACACCTTGCATGTCATCGATATGCAGGCGCGGTACGAAGTACTCTCGCCCCTTTGACCGGGTTTTTCTGTGGAGTTTGTCGAGGCGCTCGAAGCTCACGGTATAAATCATGTCGCATTTCACCCAAAGCTCCTTGTAGCCATCTGATTGAAGCGGGTTGGTGCGTAGCAGGTGGTGCCAATCATGCTGGATCTCGGGGGCTGTTGAAGAGATCGGCACCACTGTGCAGAGTTTGCGATTGTGAGTGGAGGTAGGGGATATCACCACGACTTTACGAATCTTCAGCATTTCGGGGGCGACAAAGCCACGTGTGAAATCGCAGAGAAGAACGTCGCCTTGTTTGGGGTGATAGTAGAGAGTCAATCGAATGTCCTGCAAAAAGCAAAGCCGCCCGAAGGCGGCTTCATTCGACACGCAGTGGAGCTTGCTTCGCCCCTTCTGCGCCGCTGGATCAACTTCGCAAAGGATCCAGACTCCTGCCGGCTTGTGCCGGTGACGGAGCGATTATGGGCATCAGGAATTTCGAATTCAAGCGGGCTTGCATGACGAGCCACCCAGTTGCTCTGAAGTCTTGATGCCAACCCTCATTAAATCAATGGAGTAGCGGGTCTTAGGGCGCAATTTATATGTATCAAGGCATGGCTGTTCAGTAGCTGCTCTCCGGCAAGCTGGCGATGATCGAGCGATAGCTGTTCATCCGCTGCTGCTGCACGCGTCCGTCTTCCAGTGCCTTGAGCAAGGCGCAGCCCGGCTCGCGGTCGTGCTTGCAGTCACGAAAGCGGCAGGTGCCGATCAAGTCGTTGAATTCGATGAAGCCGGCTTCCACGTCGCTGCGGCTGACGTGACCCAGGCCGAACTCACGGATGCCTGGTGAGTCGATCAACTCGCCGCCCCCCGGGAAGTGAAACAGGCGGGCGGTGGTGGTGGTGTGCGTGCCCTGGCCGGACAGTTCCGACAGCGGGCCGACGCGGGTTTCGACTTCCGGCAGCAGGCTGTTGACCAGCGACGACTTGCCCACGCCCGACTGGCCGACGAACACGCTGATGCGCCCGTCCAACTGCTGTTGCAGTTGTTCCATACCATTGCCATGGTGCGCCGAGACTTCCAGCACCGGGTAACCCAACTGCCGATAAACCGCGAGCAATGCATTGAGCGCTGGCGCGTTCTGTTCGTCGATCAGGTCGAATTTATTCAATAGCAACAGCGGGCGGATGCCGGCGTGTTCGGCCGCCACCAGATAGCGGTCGATCAGGTTGGCGTGCGGCTCGGGCAGCGGGGCGAAGACGATGACAATCATGTCGACGTTGGCCGCTACCGGCTTGAGTTGGCCGCGGCTGTCCGGGCGACGCAGTTCGGTGGTGCGCGGCAGCTGCGCGACGATCACCCCGATGCCCTGGTTGCCGGCACGCCAGACGACTTTATCGCCGGTTACCAGTGCCGGCAGGTTGGCGCGCAAGTGGCAGCGGAAAACCTGGCCCGCCAGTTCGCCTTCCAGCGCCTCGACTTCGACCTGCACGCCAAAGTGCGCGATCACCAGGCCCGTTTGCTCGGGGCCCAGGTCGCCACCCTCCAGCGCTTCCACGGCAGAGGATTCACGTTTGGCGGCGCGGGCAGCGCGTTCACCCTGGATCTTTTCGATGCGCCAGTTTTGGCGACGGTTGAGCTGGCGTTTGGCCATTGGTGTTCCGTGTCGATAATGCAAAAGGTTGGGTAAAACGGTCGCGAGTCTAGCACGCCGCCGCCTGCTAAACTGCGCAGCTACGCCAAGGTGCCAAGGAACCACGACATGCAAAACCCACAGAACCTGATTTGGATCGATCTGGAAATGACCGGTCTGAACCCTGACACCGACGTCATCATCGAGATGGCGACCATCGTCACCGACAGCAACCTCAACACCTTGGCCGAAGGTCCGGTGATCGCCATCCACCATAGCGATGCGGTCCTGGCCACCATGGACGAGTGGAACACCCGCACCCACGGCAACTCGGGCCTGACCCAGCGCGTGCGCGATAGCCGTATCAGCATGGCCGAGGCTGAAGCCCAGACCATTGCCTTCCTGGAAAAGTGGGTGCCCAAGGGCAAGTCGCCGATCTGTGGCAACAGCATCTGCCAGGACCGGCGCTTCCTTTATACCCATATGAAGGGGTTGGAGAGCTATTTCCACTATCGCAACCTGGACGTATCGACCTTGAAAGAACTGGCCGCGCGCTGGGCACCGGAGGTCAAGGACAGCTTCCACAAGGGCAGCACCCACCTGGCCCTGGACGATATTCGTGAGTCGATTGCCGAGTTGCAGCATTACCGCAAGCATTTCATCAAGGCTTGATTCTATGGTGTTCGCGATTGGGTGCGACTGGGTCTTTCGCCGCGCGCCCCCTTTTGGTGCCTGCGCCAAATGATTAGACTGCGCGCCTCATTGCAAGGATCGCCATCATGCTGTTGATGCTCTACCTCATTGCCATCACCGCTGAAGCCATGACCGGTGCCTTGTCGGCCGGCCGTCGTGGCATGGACTGGTTTGGCGTGGTGCTGATCGCGTGCGTCACGGCCCTTGGCGGCGGCTCGGTGCGTGATGTGCTGCTCGGCCACTACCCGCTGACCTGGGTCAAACACCCGGAATACCTGGTGCTGACCTCGGTTGCAGCGTTGGTCACGATCTTTATCGCCCCACTGATGCGCCATCTGCGCTCGTTGTTCCTGGCGCTGGACGCCGTGGGTTTGGTGGCGTTTACCCTGATCGGCTGTATGACGGCCCTGGAAATGGGGCACGGCATGCTGGTGGCTTCGGTCAGTGGGGTGATTACCGGTGTGTTTGGTGGAATCCTGCGGGATATCTTCTGTAACGATATCCCGCTGATCTTCCGTCGCGAGTTATATGCCAGCGTGTCGTTCCTGGCCGCCTGGTGCTACATGCTGTGCATCTACCTGGAACTGCCCAGTGAGCAAGCGATCCTGCTCACCCTGTTCAGCGGTTTTCTATTGCGCCTGCTGGCGATCCGCTTTCACTGGGAAATGCCCAAGTTCGTCTACAACGACGAACACTGACGCGTTGCGTGCTGGTTCAGCGCCCACTCCACATGTTCGCGAACCAGCTCCGAAGGGTAATCCCGACGGGCCTTCAAGGCTTCCAGCACTGGAATACTGGAGGGCGCATTGCCCAGGCCCACCGCCAGGTTGCGCAGCCAGCGCTCATAACCGGCACGGCGCAGCGGTGAACCTTCGGTGCTGCTGAGGAATTTATCCTCATCCCACATGAATAACGCGGCCAGTTCGGCGTTATCCAGGTTGTGGCGCGGCTTGAAATCGCTTTCTCCTGAAGGCCGCGCGAAACGATTCCACGGGCAAACGATCTGACAGTCATCGCAGCCAAACACGCGGTTGCCAATCAACGGCCGCAGGTCTTCGGGGATCGCGCTCTTGAGTTCAATGGTCAGGTAGGAAATACAGCGCCGGGCGTCCAGCACATAAGGCCCGACGAACGCATTGGTCGGGCAGATATCCAGGCAGGCGGTGCAGCGTCCGCAGTGTTCGGTGGTGTGGGGCGGGTCGACGGGCAGTGGCAGGTCGACAAACAGCTCGCTGAGGAAAAAGTAGCTGCCGGCCTTGCGGTTGAGGACCAGGGTGTTTTTGCCGATCCAGCCCAGGCCTGCCTGTTCAGCGATGGCCTTTTCCAACACCGGGGCGCTGTCGACAAAGGCGCGAAAGCCAAACGGGCCAATCTGCGCCTGGATGCGGTCGGCCAGTTGCTGCACGCGCTTGCGGATCAGCTTGTGGTAGTCGCGGCCAAGAGCGTAGCGGGAGATGTAGGCTTTTTCGGGTTGGGCCAGCAATTGCGCCATTTGCGTGTCGCCGGGCAGGTAATCCATGCGCAGCGAGACCACGCGCAAGGTGCCGGGTACCAGTTCGTCGGGGTGCGAGCGCTTGCTGCCGTGGGCGCCCATGTAGTCCATTTCGCCGTGATAGCCCGCGTCGAGCCAGCGTTGCAGGTGCTGCTCATGCTCGGCCAGGTCCAGGCCGCTGATGCCGACTTGTTGGAAGCCCAGCTCGCGGCCCCAGTCTTTGATCGATTGGGCGAGGGCGGGCAGATCGGTGGTAATAGCAGGCATGAGACGAGAGAAACCGCAGGTTAGATGCGTATAATTCTGCCAGACATCGGAGCTTGAAGACGTATGCCGCAGACAAAACACGAAATAACCGACGTTCAGCCCCTGTTGCCTGGCCATTTGCCGCAACTGGCTGGCCGTTCCCCGGACGCCCACAAGGGCCAGTTCGGCCATGTCCTGGTGATTGGTGGCGACCAGGGTTTTGGCGGCGCGGCCCTGCTTGCTGCCGAAAGCGCGCAGCGCAGCGGTGCTGGCCTGGTGTCCCTGGCGACCCGCAGTGAACATATTCCAGCGGCCTTGGCCCGCTTGCCGGAAGTCATGGCGCGTGGCGTGCACTCAGCCAATCAGTTGATGGGCTTGCTGGAAAAAGTCTCGGTGATCGTTATCGGCCCTGGGCTGGGGGACATGGCCTGGGGCAAAAGCCTGCTGTCGGTGGCCGCCAACGCCCGGCAACCTCAGGTCTGGGATGCTGATGCACTGAACCTGCTGGCTGCAGGCCATGTAGACCTGCCAGCCGATTGCGTGATCACTCCCCATCCGGGCGAGGCGGCGCGGTTGATGGGCATCTCGACAGCCGAGGTTCAGGCCGACCGGCTTAAGGTGGCGCGCGCGCTGAGCCAGAAATTCAATGCGGTCACCGTGCTCAAGGGCGCGGGCAGCCTGATCGCCAGCCCGGATGGGCGGGTATCGCGTTGTGATCAGGGGCATCCGGCAATGGCCTCGGCGGGTCTGGGCGATGTGCTTGCCGGCCTGATCGGCGCGTTGCTGGCCCAGGGCATGTCGGCGTTCGAAGCAGCCAGCCTGGCGGTGTGGCTGCACGCCACGGCGGGTGATCGCCAGGGCAGCTTTGGTCGTGGCCTGGCGGCCAGCGACCTGATTCCGGTCATTCGTCAGTTGTTGGAGGAGCAGTCACCGTGTCTGAAGTAACACTGTTTATGGCGGATGAAGAGGCCATGGTGGCTTTTGGCAAACGTATTGCCGAGGTGACTGGCGGCACGGGCCTGATCTTTTTGCACGGCGACCTGGGGGCCGGTAAAACCACGCTGTCGCGCGGCATTATTCGTGGGCTCGGCCATACCGGCGCAGTGAAAAGTCCGACGTTTACGTTGGTAGAACCTTACGAGATCGGTGACGTGCGGGCGTTCCATTTTGACCTGTATCGCCTGGTGGATCCGGAGGAACTGGAGTACATGGGCATCCGCGATTATTTCGATGGCGACGCTTTATGCCTGATCGAGTGGCCGGACAAGGGCACAGGCTTTTTGCCAAAGCCCGACCTGACCATTACCATTACCCCGCATAACCATGGACGTCAGTTGAAATTGTTGTCCCAGAGCGCGCGCAGTGAGTCCTGGTGCGCCGCTTTGGCTTTGGAATTCTAATAATGGGTGGGTTAGGTATGCGCTTTCGCGCGTTGGTTGCTGTCGTGGGGGTGTTGCTTGCGGCAATGACTGTCAATGCTCTGGCCGCTTCACAGGTAAAAAGTGTGCGCTTGTGGCGAGCACCGGATAACACGCGACTGGTGTTCGACCTGTCTGGCCCGGTCCAGCACAGTGTCTTTACCCTGACGGCGCCCGATCGCCTGGTGATCGACATCAACGGTGCGACCCTGGCGGCGCCCTTGAAGGTCTCCACCGCCAACACGCCGATTACCGCGATGCGCTCGGCCCAGCGTACGCCGACCGACCTGCGGGTGGTCATCGACCTGAAGAAGGTCGTCACGCCCAAGAGCTTTTCCCTTGCGCCGAACGCCCAGTATGGCAACCGCCTGGTGGTCGACCTGTTTGACAACCCGGCCGACGCCGCGCCAGCCCCAGCGCCGACACCGGCTGTCGCCACGACCCCTGCGGTGCCGGTCAACCCGGCGCAACCCCAGGTCAAGTTGCCACCGCTGCCGCCTGCGCCTGCCGGCAAGCGCGATATTATCGTAGTGATCGATGCCGGCCACGGCGGCGAAGACCCGGGTGCCTCTGGCTCCCGTGGTCAGCATGAAAAGGACGTGGTCCTGGCCATCGCCCGTGAATTGCAGCGCCAGATCAACGGGATGAAAGGCTATCGCGCCGAATTGACCCGTACCGGTGACTACTTCATTCCATTGCGTGGACGTACCGAAATCGCTCGTAAGAAGGGCGCCGACCTGTTCGTTTCGATCCACGCCGACGCCGCACCGTCGAAGGCCGCCTTTGGTGCCTCGGTATTTGCCCTGTCGGATCGCGGCGCCACGTCCGAGACCGCCCGCTGGCTGGCTGACAGTGAAAACCGTTCCGACTTGATCGGTGGCGCGGGCAACGTGTCCCTGGATGACAAGGACCGCATGCTCGCCGGTGTGTTGCTGGACCTGTCGATGACCGCCTCGTTGACCTCCAGCCTGAACGTCGGGCAGAAAGTCCTGAGCAACATGGGCCGGGTCACGCCGTTGCACAAGCAGCGCGTGGAACAGGCCGGCTTTATGGTGCTCAAGTCGCCGGATATCCCGTCGATCCTGGTGGAAACCGGCTTTATCTCCAACGCCAACGAAGCCAACAAGCTGGCCAGTGCCAGCCACCAGCAGGCCCTGGCGCGCTCCATCAGCTCTGGCGTGCGTCAGTTCTTCCAGCAGAATCCGCCACCGGGCACCTATATCGCCTGGCTGCGCGACTCCGGGAAAATTGCCCAGGGCCCGCGTGACCACCGGGTGCAGCCCGGCGACACACTGGCCATGCTGGCCGTACGCTTCCAGGTGTCGGCCGCCACGCTGCGCAGCGCCAACAGCTTGAAAACCGACGAACTGAAAGTCGGCCAGGTGTTGACCATCCCCGGCACTGAATTGGCAGCCCAGTAATGAGTGAATCGGTATTGAACAGCGCCTCGCGCATCGAACTGCTCAGCCCGCGACTGGCCAACCAGATCGCTGCGGGCGAGGTAGTCGAGCGCCCGGCTTCGGTGATCAAGGAGCTGCTGGAAAACAGCCTCGACTCCGGCGCCAAGCGCATTGACGTGGATGTCGAGCTGGGCGGCGTCAAGCTGCTGCGGGTGCGCGACGACGGCAGCGGGATTTCTTCCGATGACCTGCCACTGGCCTTGGCGCGACATGCCACCAGCAAGATTCGTGACTTGGAAGACCTTGAGCGGGTGATGAGCCTGGGCTTCCGGGGTGAGGCCCTGGCGTCGATCAGCTCCGTGGCCCGCCTGACCCTGACGTCCCGCACCCGTGGCGCCGAACAGGCCTGGCAAGTAGAGACCGAAGGCCGTGACATGGCGCCGCGGGTCCAGCCGGCGGCTCATCCGGTGGGCACCTCGGTGGAAGTGCGCGACCTGTTCTTCAATACTCCGGCGCGCCGCAAGTTCCTCAAGGCCGAAAAAACCGAATTCGATCACCTGCAAGAAGTCATCAAGCGCCTGGCCCTGGCCCGTTTCGACGTGGCCTTCCATTTGCGCCACAACGGCAAGACCATCCTCAGCCTGCACGAGGCCAACGACGATGCCGCGCGCGCCCGACGCGTATCGGCGATCTGTGGCGCGGGCTTCCTGGAGCAGGCGCTGCCGATTGAAATCGAGCGCAATGGCCTGCATTTGTGGGGTTGGGTCGGCTTGCCGACGTTCTCCCGCAGCCAAGCGGACTTGCAGTATTTCTTTGTGAATGGCCGGGCGGTACGCGACAAACTGGTGGCCCATGCGGTACGCCAGGCGTATCGCGACGTGCTGTTCAATGGCCGCCATCCGACCTTTGTGCTGTTTTTTGAAGTGGACCCGGCGGTAGTCGACGTCAACGTGCACCCGACCAAGCATGAAGTGCGCTTTCGTGATGGGCGCATGGTTCATGACTTCCTCTACGGCACCTTGCACCGTGCTTTGGGCGACGTGCGCCCGGATGATCAACTGGGCGCGCCGATTGTCACGGCCGTCGTCCGCCCGACGGGGCCAGAGGCCGGTGAATTCGGGCCCCAGGGCGAAATGAGCCTGGCGGCCAACCTGCTGCAATCGCCGCAAGCCCAGCCAAGTTACCCGGCGCCGGGTTCTGGCGCGGGTGCGGGTTATCAATATCAGTACACTCCGCGCCCGCAATCGGCGGTGCCGGTGGCCGAGGCCCAGGCGGCCTATCGCGAATTCTTTGCGCCGCTGCCCGGTGCCGAGCCGGGCGCAGTGGCTTTACCCGAAGGTGGCGGTGATATCCCGCCCCTGGGTTATGCCCTGGCCCAGCTCAAGGGCATCTATATCCTCGCGGAAAACGCCCACGGCCTGGTGCTGGTGGACATGCACGCGGCCCATGAGCGAATCATGTACGAGCGCCTGAAGATCGCCATGGCCAGCGAAGGCCTGAGCGGCCAGCCGTTGCTGGTGCCGGAGTCCCTGGCGGTCAGTCAGCGTGAAGCCGATTGTGCTGAAGAGCATCTGGCGGTGTTCCAGAAGCTGGGCTTTGAATTGCAGCGCCTGGGGCCGGAAACCCTGGCGATCCGCCAGATCCCGGCTTTGCTCAAGCAGGCCGAAGCCAATCGGCTGGTGGCTGACGTGCTGGCGGACCTGATGGAGTACGGCACCAGTGACCGGATCCAGGCGCATATCAACGAACTGCTTGGCACCATGGCCTGCCACGGTGCGATCCGCGCCAACCGGCGCCTGGCCCTGCCGGAAATGAACGGCCTGCTGCGGGACATGGAAAACACCGAGCGCAGCGGCCAATGCAACCACGGCCGACCGACCTGGACCCAAATGGGCCTGGACGATCTGGACAAACTGTTCTTGCGCGGCCGCTGATGAGCTCTCTACCTCCCGCCATCTTCCTGATGGGCCCGACGGCCGCCGGCAAGACCGACCTGGCTATCGAGCTGACCAAGGTCCTGCCCTGCGAGTTGATCAGCGTCGATTCGGCCCTGGTTTACCGGGACATGGACATCGGCACCGCCAAACCGTCCAAAGAACTGTTGGCCGCCCATCCCCATCGTCTGATCGACATTATCGATCCGTCGCAAAGCTACTCGGCGGCGGATTTTCGTACCGACGCCCTCGCGGCCATGGCGCAAATCACTGCGCGGGGCAATATCCCGCTGCTGGTGGGCGGCACGATGCTCTACTACAAGGCATTGCAGGAAGGCCTGGCAGACATGCCACCGGCCGATCCACAGGTGCGTGCCGACATTGAAGAAGAGGCTGCACGCCTTGGCTGGCAGGCCCTGCACGAGCAATTGGCGGCGATTGACCCGGTGTCTGCGGCACGTATTCACCCCAACGACCCCCAGCGCCTGAGCCGGGCCCTGGAAGTCTGGCGCGTGAGCGGCCAGACCATGACAGCCCACCGCCTCAGACAATCTGCGCAAAGTACTGATGCAGGCACCTCTGGACCGGGACAATTGCCCTATACTGTCGCAAATCTGGCTATCGCTCCGGCGAATCGGCAGGTGCTACATGAGCGAATTGCACAAAGATTCACAATTATGTTGGAACAGGGGTTCGTGGACGAGGTCGTAGCACTGCGTTCAAGAGGTGATCTGCATCCGGGATTGCCTTCGATACGTGCTGTAGGCTACCGCCAAGTCTGGGATCATCTGGATGGCAAGCTGACGTCAGCCGAAATGCAGGAGCGCGGCATTATTGCCACGCGCCAATTGGCAAAGCGCCAGTTCACTTGGCTGCGCAGCTGGACTGACTTGCATTGGCTGGACAGTCTGGATTGCGACAATCTGTCACGCGCCTTGAAATACTTGGGAACGGTCTCCATATTGAGCTGAGTCCTTGCAATTGCCGTCTATCCTTGGGGGTGTGACGGTCACAAACTATCTATTTTTCCGATTTTTTATTATTGATCCTTAAAGGAGTGCGGCACATGTCAAAAGGGCATTCGCTACAAGACCCTTACTTGAATACTTTACGTAAAGAGAAAGTTGGGGTTTCCATCTATCTGGTCAACGGCATCAAGCTGCAAGGTACGATCGAGTCTTTCGACCAGTTCGTTATCCTGCTGAAAAACACCGTCAGCCAGATGGTCTACAAGCACGCTATCTCGACAGTAGTGCCGGTTCGTCCAATTCGTCTGCCTAGCGCAACCGAATCCGAACAGGGTGACGCTGAGCCAGGTAACGCCTGATAGGAGTCTCCTTTGTTCTTTGAGCGCCACGGTGGTGGTGAGCGAGTGATCCTCGTTCACTTGGATGGACAGGACCCTGAGGCGCGCGAAGATCCGCAGGAGTTTCAGGAGCTGGCAAATTCGGCCGGCGCCGAGACCGTCGCGTTTTTTAACGTGCCGCGTCATCGGCCAACCGCCAAATTTCTGATTGGCAGCGGCAAGGTCGAAGAGCTACGCGACCTGGTTCATGCCGAAGAAGCCGATCTGGTGATCTTCAATCACATCCTCACGCCCAGTCAGGAACGTAACCTCGAACGTGTTTTCGAGTGTCGCGTGATTGACCGCACCGGTCTGATTCTCGATATTTTCGCCCAGCGCGCTCGTACCCATGAAGGCAAGCTCCAGGTCGAACTGGCCCAGCTTGACCACATGAGCACCCGCCTGGTTCGCGGCTGGACGCACCTTGAACGTCAGGGTGGCGGTATCGGCATGCGTGGCCCGGGTGAAACCCAGCTCGAAACCGACCGGCGCCTGCTGCGGGTTCGCCTGCGCCAGATCAAGGGCCGCCTGGAAAAAGTACGCAGCCAGCGTGAGCAGTCGCGCCGTGGCCGTACGCGTGCGGATATCCCGACCGTGTCCCTGGTGGGCTATACCAACGCCGGTAAATCCACGCTGTTCAACAACGTGACTAAGTCGGACGTGTACGCGGCGGATCAACTGTTCGCCACCCTCGACCCGACCTTGCGCCGTCTGGAGCTCGACGACCTGGGGCCGATTGTGCTGGCCGACACCGTGGGCTTCATTCGCCACTTGCCCCACAAGCTGGTCGAGGCGTTTCGGTCTACGCTCGAAGAGTCGAGCAACTCCGACCTGCTGCTGCACGTCATCGATGCGGCCGAGCCTGACCGGATGTTGCAGATCGAACAGGTCATGGTGGTACTGGGCGAGATTGGTGCCCAGGACTTGCCGATCCTTGAGGTCTATAACAAACTCGATTTGCTTGAGGGTGTAGAGCCGCAAATCCAGCGCGACGAAAACGGCAGGCCCCAGCGGGTCTGGCTCTCGGCGCGGGACGGTAGCGGTCTGGAACTGCTCGAACAGGCGATTGCCGAGTTGCTGGGCGGCGATTTGTTTGTCGGCACCTTGCGCTTGCCGCAGCGTTTTGCTCGACTGCGTGCTCAGTTTTTTGAGTTGGGCGCCGTACAGAAAGAAGAACACGACGAAGAAGGTGTCAGCCTGCTGGCTGTTCGTTTGCCTCGTTCGGAGCTCAATCGGCTGGTGAGCCGTGAGGGTGTTGTACCGACAGAGTTCCTCGAACAACACACTTTGCAATAAAAGCCTGAGAAAGCGGTTGTGCCGCTGTGGCAGGCATTCTGTAGCATTGGTCGGCGCGCCGTGGGTGCGTCTTTGCTTTATCAGATGGAGAGCGCTATGGCTTGGAATGAGCCGGGTGGCAACTCGAATAATCAGGATCCTTGGGGTGGTAAACGCCGCAATAATGGCGACCGCAAGGGGCCACCAGATCTCGACGAGGCCTTCCGAAAGCTGCAGGAAAGCCTGAATGGGTTGTTCGGTGGTGGAAAAAAACGTGGTGGTGACGACGGCGGTCGCACGAGCAAGGGCGGCGGCTACGGCCTGCTTGGCCTCGGCCTCGTGGCGCTGGCGGCTGTCTGGCTGTACAGCGCGGTCTATGTAGTTGACGAGCAGGAGCAAGCCGTGGTGCTGCGCTTCGGCAAGTACTACGAGACTGTCGGCCCCGGCCTGAATATCTACTTCCCGCCGATCGACAAGAAGTACATGGAGAACGTCACGCGTGAGCGTGCCTACACCAAGCAGGGCCAGATGCTGACCGAAGACGAGAACATCGTCGAAGTGCCGCTGACCGTGCAGTACAAGATCAGCAACCTGCAGGACTTCGTGCTTAACGTCGACCAGCCGGAAATCAGCTTGCAGCACGCGACCGAAAGCGCCCTGCGCCACGTCGTGGGCTCCACTGCGATGGACCAGGTGCTGACCGAAGGTCGTGAATTGATGGCCAGCGAGATCAAGGAGCGCCTGCAACGGTTCCTCGATACCTATCGCACCGGTATCACCGTTACCCAGGTCAACGTACAGAGCGCAGCGGCACCGCGTGAAGTGCAGGAAGCCTTCGATGACGTGATCCGTGCCCGTGAAGACGAGCAGCGTTCGCGCAACCAGGCTGAAACCTACGCCAACGGCGTCGTGCCGGAAGCCCGTGGTCAGGCCCAGCGCATCATCGAAGATGCCAACGGTTACCGCGACGAAGTCGTGTCCCGCGCCAAGGGTGAGGCTGACCGCTTCACCAAGCTGGTGGCCGAGTACCGCAAGGCACCGGAAGTCACCCGTGAGCGTCTGTACCTGGACACCATGCAGGAAGTCTTCAGTAACACCAGCAAGGTTCTCGTGACCGGCAACAAGGGTGGGCAGAACAACCTGCTGTACCTGCCGCTGGACAAGATGATCGAAGGTGGTCGTAGTGCCGGCAGTACTTCGTCTTCCGCCAGTTCGACTGCCGCTGCCAACGAAGCGAGCGCCCGTGCGGCCGCTGACTTGCAGCAACAGCAAACACGTTCCAGGGAGAGTCGTTGATGAGCAATAAATCGCTGACCGCCCTGATTGTGGGTGTCGTCGTGGTCATCGCTGCCTGGAACTGCTTCTACATCGTGGCTCAGACCGAGCGTGCGGTGTTGCTGCAATTCGGTCGCGTGGTCCAGGCGGATGTCCAGCCAGGTCTGCATGTGAAGGTCCCTTACGTCAACCAGGTGCGCAAGTTCGACGCCCGCCTGATGACCCTGGATGCACCGACACAGCGTTTCCTGACCCTGGAAAAGAAAGCCGTGATGGTTGACGCCTACGCCAAGTGGCGCGTCAAGGATGCCGAGCGCTTCTACACCGCAACTTCCGGCCTCAAGCAGATTGCCGACGAGCGTTTGTCCCGTCGTCTGGAATCGGGCCTGCGTGACCAGTTTGGTAAACGCACCCTGCACGAGGTGGTATCGGGTGAACGTGATGCGCTGATGGCTGACATCACGCGTTCGTTGAACACCATGGCGGAAAAAGAGCTGGGCATCGAAGTAGTCGATGTTCGGGTCAAGGCCATTGACCTGCCCAAGGAAGTGAACCGCAGCGTGTTCGAGCGTATGAGCACCGAGCGTGAGCGTGAGGCTCGTGAGCACCGCGCCAAGGGTAACGAACTGGCTGAAGGTATCCGTGCGGATGCCGACCGTCAGCGTCGCGTACTGTTGGCAGAAGCCTATCGTGAGTCTGAAGAGGCTCGCGGTGACGGTGATGCTCAAGCCGCATCGATCTACGCCAAGGCTTATGGCCAGGACCAGGAGTTCTACGCGTTCTACCGTAGCCTGCGCGCCTACCGTGAAAGCTTTGCGAACAAAACCGACGTCATGGTGCTGGACCCAAGTAGCGATTTCTTCCGCTACCTGGAAAAGTCCAAGTAACCCGCTGACTGGCTGGTTCCACTCCGTCGGGCGGCTAAAACGCTCGGCGGGGTGATCCTTTCGGAAAACGGGTGTATGATGCGGCAGCCGGGAAATTCCCGGCTTTTTTGCGTCTGCATGTTTGATTGTTGTTGTGCGATGCAGGCGTGACAGGTTTTTCGAGGAAAGTGCCCGACGAGGCCGTTTACAGGCCATTCGTCACGTCGCTCTTGCGCGTGGTTTATGCAGGGGTCGGGTATTTTCTGCTTCACTCAAGGCTCGCCCAAGGGCTGGCCGGGTCATAGGGGAATGGCGTAATGGCAACGGTAGACCGCTGGCTGCTGCCAGATGGCATCGAAGAAGTACTGCCACCAGAGGCTGCGCGTATTGAAATCGCGCGCCGCCAGGTGTTGGATCTGTTCCAGAGCTGGGGTTACGAGTTTGTCGTGACTCCCCATATCGAGTACCTGGAATCCTTGCTGACCGGCGCGGGCCAGGACCTGGATCTGCGCACCTTCAAGGTCATCGACCCGCAGTCGGGCCGGCAAATGGGCTTTCGCGCCGACATCACGCCGCAAGTGGCGCGCATCGATGCGCATACCCTGCGTCGTGAAGGGCCGAGCCGCCTGTGCTACGCCGGCAGCGTGCTGCATGCCCAGCCGCGCGCCTTGTCGTCGTCCCGTAGCCCGATCCAGCTGGGTGCCGAGTTGTACGGCGATGCGAGCCCGAGCAGCGACGTCGAAGTCATCAGCCTGATGCTGGCGATGCTGCAATTGGCCGATGTGCCGGATGTGCACATGGACCTGGGACATGTCGGTATCTACCGTGGTCTGGCCCGTGCGGCTGGTTTGTCCGGTGAAGTGGAGCAACAGTTGTTCGATGCCCTGCAACGCAAGGCCATCGATGAAGTGATCGCCCTGACCGAAGGTGTGCCTGCCGACCTGGCTGGCATGCTGCGTGCGCTGGTGGATCTGTGTGGTGGTCGTGAAGTGCTGACCGCCGCCCGTGATCGCCTGGCCAAAGCGCCAGCGCCTGTATTGGCGGCGCTGGACGATGTGCTGGCGATTGCCGAGCAGCTGTCGGCGCGCTTCCCGCAGTTGCCGCTGTATTTTGACCTGGGTGAGTTGCGCGGCTACCACTACCACACCGGTGTGGTGTTCGCGGTGTTTGTGCCGGGTGTTGGCCAAGCCATCGCCCAAGGCGGTCGTTATGACGATATTGGCGCCGACTTCGGTCGTGCCCGTCCGGCGACTGGTTTTTCTACCGATTTGAAAACCCTGGTGACCCTGGGGCGTGCTGAAGTCGAGTTACCGTCTGGCGGTATCTGGATGCCAGACAGTACGGACGCGGCACTCTGGCAGCAGGTCTGCCAGTTGCGCAGCGAGGGTCAGCGTGTCGTCCAGGCCTTGCCTGGGCAGCCATTGGCCGCCGCCCGTGAAGCGGACTGCGACCGGCAATTGATTCAGCAGAACGGGCTTTGGCAAGTATCGCCACTGGCTTCTTGAGTTTTCCTGCCGGCCAACGCCGGCACCAAGTTTGCGCGAATGAGGACAAGTGTTATGGGTAAGAATGTCGTAGTCCTGGGCACCCAATGGGGTGATGAGGGCAAAGGCAAGATCGTTGATCTGCTGACCGAACATGCTGCCGCCGTAGTGCGCTACCAAGGTGGCCACAACGCAGGCCACACCCTGGTCATCGATGGCGAAAAAACCGTCTTGCACCTGATTCCGTCGGGCGTCCTGCGCGAAGGCGTGCAGTGCCTGATCGGCAACGGCGTGGTGGTTGCACCTGACGCCCTGCTGCGCGAGATCATCAAGCTGGAAGAGAAAGGCGTACCGGTGCGCGAGCGCCTGCGTATCAGCCCATCCTGCCCGCTGATCCTGTCCTTCCACGTGGCGCTGGACCAGGCCCGTGAAAAGGCCCGTGGTGAGCTGAAGATCGGTACTACCGGTCGCGGCATCGGCCCGGCCTACGAAGACAAGGTTGCACGTCGTGGCCTGCGTGTGGGCGACCTGCTCAACATGCCGCGCTTTGAAGACAAGCTGCGTGAACTGGTGGATTACCACAACTTCATGCTGGTCGGTTACTACAAAGAGCCTGCCATTGAGTTCGACAAGACCCTGGCTGAGTGCAAAGAGTACGCTGAACTGCTCAAGCCGCTGATGCTGGACGTGACTGCCGAGCTGCACGACCTGCGTCGCGCTGGCAAAGACATCATGTTCGAAGGCGCCCAGGGTTCGTTGCTGGACATCGACCACGGCACCTACCCGTACGTGACCAGCTCCAACACCACCGCTGGTGGCGTGGCGACCGGTTCGGGCGTTGGCCCGATGTTCCTGGACTACATCCTGGGCATCACCAAGGCCTACACCACTCGCGTTGGTTCGGGTCCGTTCCCGACTGAACTGTTCGACGAAGTTGGTGCGCACCTGGCCAAACAAGGTCACGAGTTCGGCGCGACTACCGGCCGTGCTCGTCGTTGTGGCTGGTTCGACGCCGTTATCCTGCGTCGCGCTATCGATGTGAACAGCATCTCGGGCATCTGCCTGACCAAGCTGGACGTACTCGATGGCCTCGAAACCATCAACATCTGCGTCGGCTACAAAGATGCAAATGGCAATGATGTCGCCCCGACTGATGCTGACAGCTACGTCGGCCTGCAGCCGGTTTACGAAGAAGTGCCTGGCTGGACCGAATCGACCGTGGGTGCCAAGACCCTGGAAGAGCTGCCAGCCAACGCCCGTGCTTACATCAAGCGCGTGGAAGAGCTGATCGGCGCGCCAATCGACATTATTTCGACAGGCCCGGACCGCAACGAGACCATCGTTCTGCGTCACCCGTTCGCTTAATAAGCTGTTGATGTAAAAAGCAAAGGGCCCCTTCGGGGGCCCTTTGTCGTTTCTGTCTCGGGCACGGCACGACCCTTGCTATGTTTCTCTCTTTCGCGGTGCCATCAATTTAATGGCGCCCGTGGTGGAGGGATTCCCGATGTCTGCCGTTCTCTCATTGTTACAAAGCCGTCTATTGCGGCCGGTGTTCGTTACCCTTGGTATCGCTCTTTTGGTGCAAGTGCTGGTGGCGGTCGCCCTGACCCGGAGCACCGTCACGGCCCTGGAAGCCGATTTGGGCAAGCGCCTGGGTGTGGACAGCCAGAAACTGTCGGGCGAATTGACCCAGGCGGGCAAGGAAGTGACCTCCAGCCTGGACAGCCTGTCGACCAGCACCCGTGACCGCCTGACTGCAGGCCTTTCTGCGCGCTTGAAGCAGGAGCAGCAGCAACTGCGCACGACCCTGGAAAAAGACCTGAAGGACTCGGCCAATGACATGGCGCAGTTGCTGGCCTCGGTTGCCCCACGGGCGATGTGGGACAGTGATGTTCCGGCGCTGTCGGAATTCGCCCGGCGCGCCCAGCGCAATCCCAATGTGTTGTTTGTGGTGTATGACGATGCTACTGGCCAGCATCTGACCCGTTATCTGAACCGGGAAAACCCGATCAACAAGGCGCTGTTGGAGAAAGGCGAGGGTGATCGTGCGTTGGATAAAGTGTTGAATGCCGCGAAAAATGACCCTTCGGTGTACTACGTCGAAGCCTCTATCAGCCCCAATGGCGTGGAGATCGGCAAGGTGCTCATGGGGGTTTCCACCGCGGCGGTGGAGGCTGACCTGACGGCGCTGGACCAGCGCTTTGCCGCGTTGATCGCCAGTGGCGGTCAATTGGTCGGGGACAGCCTCAAGGGCGCTGCGGCTGACAGTGCGGCGGCCATGGGGGCTCGTTTGCAGTCGGCGCAAGCCACGGCCACGGAAATGACGGCCAACACCTCGGGTGCGGTACAGGAGGCCGCGCAAGCCTTGCGCTGGCGCATCGGCCTGGGCCTGGCGGTGGTTGGCCTGGGCGTGTTGTTGCTGATTGCCGTGGTGCTTGGGCGGCGTGTGGTCAACCGCTTGAAACTGCTGATTGCGGCCATGGATGATCTGGCGGCGGGTGAGGGCGATCTGACCAAGCGCGTACAGATCAACAGCCAGGATGAAATCGGCGCCATGGCTTCGGCGGTCAATCGCTTTGTGGATAAGTTGCAGCCGATTGTGCGTGAGGCGGGCGATGTGGCCCAGCGAACCGGGGTGGAAATCGGCGCGATGACCCTGCGCAATGCCGGTGCCGATGCGGCGGCGGGGTTGCAGCGCGATGAAGTGGCCGAAAGCCTGCGGGCCCTGTCGCAAATGGCCGATGAGGCTCAGGCCGAAAGTCATGCCATGCAGGCCGCGTTGCAGCAGGTGGTGGATATCCGCCAGGCCACCGATGAAAATTCCCGCACCTCGGCCGAGGTCGGCAGTCTGATCGAGGCATTGGCAGGCCAGGTGCAGGCCGGCTCCAAGGTGATTGAGCGTCTGGCCCAGCAAAGTGAGCAGATTGAAGTGGTGCTGACAGTTATCCACGGCATTGCCGAGCAGACCAACCTGCTGGCGTTGAATGCGGCCATCGAAGCGGCACGTGCTGGCGAGACCGGGCGTGGTTTTGCGGTGGTGGCGGACGAAGTGCGGGCGCTGGCCAGTAAAACCCAAAGCTCCACTGGCGACATCCAGGCGCATATCGTGGCGTTGCAGCAGGGCGCGCGTGAGGCGGTGGAAACCATCGGCAAGGCCGGGCGCCAGGCTAGCGAAGGTTTGTTGGTGCTGCGTGACAGCGTGCGTCTGCAGCAAACGGTGCAGGCCTCGGTGGAGCAGGTGCATGCGGCGATTGGCCTGGCGACTCGGGCTGCCGAGCATCAGGCCCAGGGCGCGCATGCGGTGCGTGGTCGGGTCGAGGTGATCCACGCCCAGGCCGAGCGTGCGGCGCAGGCGGTGGTGGAGACTACGGCCAGTGGCAAGGTGCTGGATGGGTTGGCGGCGCAGTTGAAGGCCAGCCTGGGGCAGTTTCGGGCTTAGTGTTGTCTGATCTGGTGTTATCGCGAGCAAGCCTGCTCCTACAAGAGATCGCACACACCTGTAGGAGCGGGCTTGCCCGCGATTGCGGTCTCAGCGGCTCAGATACATCCGCGTCGTGAGCAGATACACGGGCAACCCCGACACCACAATCAATAACGCCGCATAAGGCGCCGCCGCCGCAAACTCCACATTCGAGGTATGCGCCCATACGGCAGTGGCCAAGGTGTTCAGCCCAGTCGGGCTCAGCAGCAGTGTTGCCGTCAACTCCTTCATCGCATCCAGGAACACCAGCGCAAACGCCGCCCCCAATGCGGGAAAGATAATCGGCAGGGTCACCCGGCAGAACGCGCTGAACGAAGACGCCCCCAATGTCCGCGCAGCTTCCTCCAGTTGTGGCGCCGCCTTGTTCAGCGCGGTCCGGATCGGCGCCTGGGCCAGCGGCAAGAACAGCAATGCATACGCGATCAACAGCAGTGCTGAGGTCTGATACAGCGCCGGCACGTAATGCAGGGCGAAATACACCAGGGTCAAGGCAATCACCAGGCCGGGCAGGGCGTGCAGCAGGTAGGGCAGACGTTCAGCCCAGAGCGCCAGTTGGCCCTTGTAGCGCACCACCAGCAAGCCGACGGGCACTGCCAGCGCCAGGCAGAGTGCGGCGCCGCCCAGGGACAAGGCCAGGGAGGACAGCAACGCCTCACTGATTTGCGCAACCGGGAAGGCGGCCGAAGACCCCACGGCCAGCCAGTAACCGAGCATCCCCAGTGGAATGCCGCTGCCAATGATCGCCAGCATCAAGCAATAAAGCTGACCCAGTGGTGCCCATTTACCCAGTCGAACCTGCTCGGCATGCCGCGCCGCGCCTTGCCCGGTGCGCACATGGCGGCCCTTGCCGCGCACGCGCAATTCCAGCCAGAGCAGAGTCAGGCACATCATCAGCAACACCGCAGACAGCATCGCCGCATTGGCATTGCTGAACTCCAGCTCGAACTGCTGGTAGATCGCCGTTGTGAAGGTTTGCAGGCCGATGATCGACAGGGCGCCGAACTCCACCAGCATATGCAAGGCAATCAACAGGGCGCCAGCCAGTAGCGATGGCCATAGCAGCGGCAGGGTAATGCGAAAGAACACGCTCCAGCGATTCAGGCCCAGGGTGCGCGCCGACTCTTCCAGGGACGGATCCAGGTTGCGCAGGGTGGCCGCCACCGGCAGGAACACCAGTGGGTACTTGGACAGGGTCATCACCAGGATCGCCCCGCCAAGGCCTTCGAACTGGGCGCTCAATGACACCCAGGTGAAGCTGCTGACAAATGCCGGTACGGCAAACGGCAGGCACAGAATGACCCCCCAGATCCGCCGTCCCGGCAGATTGCTGCGTTCCAGCAGCCAGGCCAGGGACAGGCCGATCACGGCGCAGGCCACGGTTACGCCGATCATCAGTGCCAAAGTGTTGCGCAGCAATCCGAACACATACGGTCGCCACAGCAGATGCACTGCCTCGGCCCACCCGGCTTGCCAGGCCTTGAGGCCGACATACACCAATGGCAACAGGCTCAGGCCCACCAATAGCAAAACCGGCAACAGCAACCAGATTGACGGGCGCTTGCGCCTTGGACTAAAACCCCCGCGCAAGGCGGGGGTTGGTAGCGGCGGGTTCATCAGTTCAGGCCAACCTCACGTTCCAGCTCCAGGGCTTCTTCGGCATTGCCCAGGTCGGCAGGGGTGATTTTCGGTGGTTGCAGTTCGCTGAAAGGCTTGAGGCCGCGATTGGATTCCATGCCTTTGCGCAACGGGTATTCGGCGGACGTGTTGGTAATCACGCGCTGGCCTTCTTCGCTGGCCATGAACGCCAGCAACTGCTGGGCTTCCTTGGGATGTTTGCTGGACTTCAGTGCTGCCGCTGCGGATACGGTAATCAGACCGCCAGCATCGCCATCGGTGAAGTAGTGCAGTTGCGAATCCAGGTTGGTCTTTTCCTTTTTCAGGGCAAACCAGTAGTAGTTGTTCACCAGCACTGTGGCTACTTCGCCATTTTCCACGGCTTTTAGCGCAACCATATTGTTGCTGTAGACCTTGCCGAACGCGCGCAGGCCGGTCAGCCATTCTTCGGCGGCGTCGCGCCCGTGCATCTTGAGGATGGCGACGGCTTGTTCCTGGAAGGCACCGCTGGTGGGAACGAAGCCAACCTTGCCTTGCCACTCTGGCCCGGCAAAATCCAGTACCGACTTGGGCAGCTCTTCTTCCTTGATCAGTTTCGGGTTGAAGGCCACGACGCGGGTACGTGCGGTTACGCCCATCCAGGCGCCGTCGGCGGCTACGTATTCCTTGGGCAGGACATCAAGCGTGCTGGCATCGATGGTCGCGAGCAGGCCTTGTTCGCCGAGCTTGTTCAGTGGTGGCGATTCTTCGGTGTAGATCACATCGGCGGGGGAGCGTTCGCCTTCTTCGACGACCTGGCTGGCCAGCTGATTGCTGCTGCCCTTGCGCACATTGACGTGAATGCCGGTCTTGGCTTCGAAGGCCTTGGCGAGTTCATCGCCGACCTCCTTGTGCTGGCCGTTGTACAGGGTCAGTTCAACCTTGTCGGCGGAATAGGCGGTGGGCGAGAGCAGGCTCAGGCCGAGCAGAGTGATGGTCAGGCCACGCAGAAGGGATGTCTTGAGACGGGTATCGCGGATCATCATCCGGGGTGTTCCTCACTTGTATGCAACAAATTCTTACAAGGATAAACGATAAACCTTCTCAAGTCCGGTAGGGCTGGAATGGCTGGCGGGGTTTTTAAACCCCGGAAACGAAAAAACCCGCTTTCGCGGGTTTGATCTGAATTTGGTGCCCAGGAGAAGACTCGAACTTCCACGACCTTGCGATCACCAGCACCTGAAGCTGGCGTGTCTACCAATTTCACCACCTGGGCATTATCAAGCAACGTTGCCGCTGTTGATGGGACGAACTATACGGAGGGCTTTTTGATCTGTAAACCCCTGATTTGATTTTATAAATCAACTTTTCAGTTAAAAATCAAAGGCCTGTAACGCAAAAACCCGCTTTCGCGGGTTTTTGTGAAACTCAAGGATGACCTTGAGTTTTGAATTGGTGCCCAGAAGAAGACTCGAACTTCCACGGCCTTGCGGCCACCAGCACCTGAAGCTGGCGTGTCTACCAATTTCACCATCTGGGCAGTATCTTCAACGTTGCCGTCGTCGATGGCGCGCACTATACGGAGTGCCTTTTGAGCTGTAAACCCCCGTCATCAAAAAAGCCTGGAAAAATTCGCAGGCGGTCGCGCAAGGTGGTTTCCCGGGGCTATAAAACGCATTTCCCGGCTAGTTATTGCTGGAAATTTCCCGTTTCAATACGCGTATGCCAAACTAACCCGCATATAGACAAGGTGAAAACTCTCTAATGGCCGATTGGCAGTCCCTCGATCCCGAGGCCGCTCGTGAAGCGGAAAAATATGAAAACCCTATTCCTAGCCGTGAACTGATCCTGGCGCACCTCGCCGATCGGGGTTCGCCTGCTAGCCGCGAGCAGCTGGTTGAAGAATTCGGTCTGACCACCGAAGACCAACTCGAAGCACTGCGCCGCCGCCTGCGCGCCATGGAGCGCGATGCACAGTTGATCTACACCCGTCGCGGTACTTACGCGCCGGTGGACAAGCTCGACCTGATCCTTGGCCGCATTGCCGGTCACCGTGATGGTTTCGGCTTCCTGATCCCTGACGATGGCAGCGATGACCTGTTCATGAGCCCGGCGCAAATGCGCCTGGTGTTCGATGGCGACCGTGCCCTGGCGCGCGTGTCGGGCCTGGACCGTCGCGGTCGCCGTGAAGGCGTGATCGTCGAAGTGGTGTCCCGTGCCCACGAGTCCATCGTCGGTCGTTACTTCGAAGAAGGCGGCATCGGCTTTGTGATTCCGGACAACCCGAAGGTCCAGCAGGAAGTGCTGGTAACCCCGGGCCGTAATGGCGCCGCCAAGGTCGGTCAGTTCGTCGAGGTGAAAATCACCCACTGGCCAACCCCGCGCTTCCAGCCGCAGGGCGATATCGTCGAAGTGGTCGGCAACTACATGGCGCCGGGCATGGAAATCGACGTTGCGCTGCGCACCTACGATATCCCCCACGTCTGGCCTGAGGCCGTGCTTAAAGAAGCCGCCAAACTCAAGCCGGAAGTCGAAGAAAAAGACAAAGAAAAACGCATCGACCTGCGCCATCTGCCGTTCGTCACCATTGACGGCGAAGATGCCCGCGACTTCGACGATGCGGTCTACTGCGAAGCCAAGCCTGGCAAGCTGCGCCTGTTCTCCGGCGGCTGGAAGTTGTTCGTCGCGATTGCCGACGTATCCAGCTACGTGAAGATCGGTTCGGCCCTGGATAACGAAGCCCAGGTGCGCGGCAACTCCGTGTACTTCCCTGAGCGCGTGATTCCGATGCTGCCTGAGCAGCTGTCCAACGGCCTGTGCTCCCTGAACCCGAAAGTCGACCGTTTGGCCATGGTGTGCGAGATGACTATCTCGAAAACCGGTGAAATGACCGATTACCAGTTCTACGAAGCGGTGATCCACTCCCAGGCGCGCCTGACCTACAACAAGGTCAGCACCATCCTGGAAACGCCGAAAACCAGCGAAGCCAAGGCTTTGCGCACCCAGTATGCAGACGTAGTTCCGCACCTCAAGCAGCTCTACTCGCTGTACAAGGTGCTGTTGGGCGCACGTCATGTGCGTGGCGCGATCGATTTTGAAACCCAGGAAACCCGGATCATCTTCGGTTCCGAGCGCAAAATCGCCGAGATCACGCCGACTACCCGTAATGACGCGCACAAGCTGATCGAGGAATGCATGCTGGCGGCCAACGTGGCCACCGCCGAGTTCCTGAAAAAGCACGAGATTCCTGCGCTGTATCGGGTCCACGATGGCCCGCCGCCGGAGCGCCTGGAAAAACTGCGCGCCTTCCTCGGTGAGCTCGGCCTGTCCCTGCACAAAGGCAAGGACGGTCCGTCGCCGAAGGACTACCAGGCTCTGTTGGCCAGCATCAAGGACCGTCCGGATTTCCACCTGATCCAGACCGTGATGCTGCGCTCCTTGAGCCAGGCGGTGTACAGCGCCGATAACCAGGGCCACTTCGGCCTGAATTACGAGGCGTACACCCACTTCACCTCGCCGATTCGCCGTTACCCGGACCTGCTCACGCACCGCGCAATCCGCAGCGTGATCCACTCCAAGCAAAACACCCCGCACGTCAAGCGCGCCGGTGCCATGACCATTCCGAAGGCGCGGATCTATCCGTACGACGAGGCGGCCCTGGAACAGTTGGGCGAGCAGTGCTCCATGAGCGAACGCCGTGCCGACGAAGCCACCCGTGACGTGGTGAACTGGCTCAAGTGCGAGTTCATGAAGGATCGCGTGGGCGAGTCGTTCCCGGGCGTGATCACCGCCGTGACCGGTTTTGGCCTGTTCGTCGAGCTGACCGATATCTACGTCGAAGGCCTGGTGCACGTCACTGCCTTGCCGGGTGACTACTATCACTTCGACCCTGTGCATCACCGCCTGGCGGGCGAGCGCACTGGTCGTAGCTTCCGTTTGGGCGATACCGTGGAAGTACGGGTCATGCGCGTCGATCTCGATGAGCGCAAGATCGACTTCGAGATGGCCGAAAAAACCATCGAGGCGCCGATTGGTCGCAAAAAGCGCGGCGCTGAAACCACCGCTCCGGCAAAAAAAGGCGCGCCTGCAAAGGCTGCCGCCGCCGAGCCTGCAGCTGCCAAGCCTGCTCGTCGTTCTTCGACCAAGGAAAAAGCCAGCGACGCCTACCGTCCTAGCGATGCCGCGGCGAAAAACGCCGAGCTGCGCAAAAGCCGTGAGTTGAAGCAACAGTTGCTCAACGAAGCCAAAAGCGGTGGTAAAGCGGCGTCTGGGGGAAAGTCCCAGGGCGCCGACAAGCCGTCGAGCAAACCGAGTAAACACCGTAAAGGCCCGCCTAAAGCGGGTTCGGCCCCCGCGAAAAGCGGCGGGTCGCGCAAACCTAAGGCCAAGTCATGAGTCTGGAAAAAATCTACGGCGTGCACGCCGTAGAAGCGTTGCTGCGTCACCACCCTAAGCGCGTCAAGCAGGTATGGCTGGCGGAAGGTCGCAGTGAGCCGCGCGTGCAAGCGCTGGTCGAACTGGCCAACCAAAACAAGGTTGCCATCGGCCAGGCCGAGCGTCGTGAAATGGACGTCTGGGTCGAAGGCGTGCACCAGGGTGTGGTTGCGGACGTGAGTCCGAGCCAGGTCTGGGGCGAGGCGATGCTCGACGAGCTGCTCGACCGTACCGAAGGCGCGCCGCTGTTGCTGGTGCTGGACGGCGTGACCGACCCACACAACCTCGGCGCCTGCCTGCGTTCGGCAGATGCTGCCGGCGCGTTGGCGGTGATCGTGCCTAAAGACAAGTCGGCTACCTTGACGCCGGTTGTACGTAAAGTTGCCTGCGGCGCGGCGGAAGTAATTCCGCTGGTGGCCGTGACCAACCTGGCGCGCACCCTGGAAAAACTCCAGCAGCGCGGTTTGTGGGTCGTGGGCACGGCGGGGGAGGCTGAGGTCAGCATTTATGACCAGGACCTCACTGGCCCGACCATCCTGATCATGGGCGCCGAAGGCAAGGGCATGCGTCGCCTGACCCGCGAGCATTGTGACTACCTGGTGCACTTGCCGATGGCCGGTAGCGTCAGCAGCCTCAACGTTTCAGTCGCAACGGGCGTCTGCCTGTTCGAAGCCCAGCGCCAGCGTGGCGCCAAGGCCAAGACCAAGAAGTAATCCGGTCTGGCGCAGGTCCAAATGTGGGAGCGGGCTTGCTCGCGAATGCGCAGTGTCAGTCGCCATAAATGTTGGCTGGCCTAACGTATTCGCGAGCAAGCCCGCTCCCACACTGGTTTTGCAGTGTTTGAAAGATTGTTCAAATAATCACCAATTGCCTTGCGCCCTTTCTCCCCCTTCTCTACAATTGCGCCCCTTGCCTTCCCGGCGGGCACGCATGTGCCTCCCAGTGGCAAGATTCCTAAGTGTCATTCACTCCTTGTCTGACCGTTTTTGAGCGGCAGGCTACAACCCGTAAGGAGCATTCATGCGTCATTACGAAATCATCTTTTTGGTCCACCCGGATCAAAGCGAGCAAGTCGGCGGCATGGTTGAGCGTTACACCAAGCTGATCGAAGAAGACGGCGGCAAAATCCACCGTCTGGAAGATTGGGGCCGTCGTCAACTGGCCTACGCAATCAACAATGTTCACAAGGCTCACTACGTGATGCTGAACGTTGAGTGCACTGGCAAGGCCCTGGCCGAGCTGGAAGACAACTTCCGCTACAACGATGCAGTGATCCGTAACCTGGTCATCCGTCGCGAAGAAGCCGTTACCGGCCAATCCGAGATGCTCAAGGCTGAAGAAAACCGCAGTGAGCGCCGTGAGCGTCGCGACCGTCCTGAGCACGAAGGCGCTGAAAGCGCTGATAGTGATGACAGCGACAACAGCGATAACGCTGACGAGTAATCCACGGACCTTATTAAGGAGCCTATCAAATGGCACGTTTCTTCCGTCGTCGTAAGTTTTGCCGCTTCACCGCTGAAGAAGTGAAGGAGATCGACTACAAAGATCTCAACACTCTGAAAGCCTACGTATCCGAGACCGGCAAAATTGTTCCAAGCCGTATCACCGGTACCAAAGCTCGTTATCAGCGTCAGCTGGCCACCGCTATCAAGCGCGCCCGCTTCCTGGCCCTGCTGGCCTACACCGACAGCCACGGCCGCTGAGACCGGGCAGTCGACAAGTAGTAAGGGATTGAATGCATGCGCGCCTTAGCTGAGTTCATCATGCGCGGTCGTGTGCAGGCCACTCTGGTAGTGGCTGGATGTGCAGCGTTGCCGTTGTTGTATTGGTTGGGTGCTGCCGCAGGAAGCCTTGTGCTGCTGCGGCGCGGTTTGAAGGACGCCTTGGGCGTTCTTGCCCTGGGGTTGCTGCCGGCCTTGATCTGGTGGCTGCAATTCGACGATCCACGGGTACTTCTGGTACTGCTGGGGTCGTCGAGCCTTGCGTTGGTTCTGCGCGCAAGTGAGTCCTGGGTCCGTACGCTGCTGGTCAGCGTGGCATTGGGAGTGGTGTATTCAGTGGTGCTTGGCGCGGCTTTCCGCCCGCAAATCGAGGCGCTGTCGCAGGAGTTGGTAAAAATCCTGCCACTGGCCCTCGGGGATCTCTACCAGCAATTGTCGGTAGATGAGCGAGCGCGCATGGCCACACTGATTGCCCCGGTCCTGACCGGCCTGATAGCGGCACTGTTGCAGATCGTCAGTGTGCTGAGCCTGATTCTTGGGCGCTACTGGCAGGCGTTGTTGTATAACCCGGGTGGTTTTGGTCGCGAGTTTCGCAGTATCAGAATCCCCGCAGGCCCAGCGATGTTGCTGCTGGCGTGCATGCTTGTAGGGCCGAACTTCGGCCCGCAAATGGCCATGTTGACGCCGTTGTGCAGCGTACCGCTGGTGATTGCCGGGCTGGCCCTGATACACGGGCTGGTGGCGCAGAAGCGCCTGGCCAAGTTCTGGCTGGTGGGGTTGTACGTGACGCTGTTGCTGTTTATGCAGCTGATCTATCCGTTACTCGTGGTCTTGGCCATTGTCGACGGCCTGATTGATTTTCGCGGTCGTCTGGCGCCGAAAGACGCCGATAACGCGAACGGTGAAGGTTAAAAGTTAGAGGATTTTCACATGCAACTGATCCTTCTGGAAAAAGTCGCCAACCTGGGCAACCTGGGCGACAAAGTAAACGTTAAGGCCGGCTACGGTCGTAACTACCTGCTGCCATACGGCAAAGCCACCGCTGCAACCGCTGCCAACCTGGCCGCGTTTGAAGAGCGTCGCGCTGAGCTGGAAAAAGCTGCAGCAGACAAGAAAGCTTCGGCTGAAACCCGTGCTGCCCAACTGGCCGAGCTGGAAGTGACTATCACTGCCACCGCTGGCGACGAAGGCAAGCTGTTCGGTTCGATCGGTACTCACGACATCGCTGATGCACTGACCGCCTCCGGCGTTGAAGTGCAGAAGAGCGAAGTTCGTCTGCCGAACGGCACCATCCGCAACGTAGGCGAATTCGACGTAGCCGTGCACCTGCACGCTGAAGTTGAAGCCACCGTACGCGTTGTCGTGGTAGCAGCTTAAGAAGCACCTAACTGACTGGCACCTCGCGTGTCAGCCAGTTAACATCGGGCACGATCCTGTTTACAGGTCGTGCCTTTTGTTTTTTCAGACCCCCTAATTTCAAGTGGCCATGAACGATATCTCCGCTCCTGAGCAATACGATCTGCAAACCGCTGCCCTGAAGGTGCCGCCGCATTCCATCGAGGCCGAACAGGCCGTGCTCGGTGGCTTGATGCTGGACAACAACGCCTGGGAACGTGTGCTCGATCAAGTCTCGGACGGTGACTTCTATCGCCATGACCACCGCCTGATCTTCCGTGCCATTGCCAAGCTGGCCGATCTGAACTCCCCCATCGACGTCGTGACCCTTGCCGAGCAATTGGACAAGGAAGGTCAGACCTCACAGGTGGGCGGTCTCGGCTACCTTGGTGAACTGGCGAAAAACACACCGTCCGTCGCCAACATCAAGGCCTATGCGCAGATCGTCCGTGCACGGGCCACCTTGCGGCAGTTGATTGGCATCGCTACGGAAATCGCCGACAGCGCCTTCAACCCTGAAGGGCGTACGGCAGAAGAGATTCTCGATGAGGCCGAACGGCAGATCTTCCAGATCGCCGAAGCGCGACCGAAGACTGGCGGCCCTGTCAGCGTCAACGACCTGTTGACCAAGGCCATCGACCGAATCGATACCCTGTTCAACACCGACAACGCCATTACCGGCCTGTCCACTGGCTACACCGACCTCGACGGCATGACCAGTGGCCTGCAACCGGCTGACTTGATCATCGTCGCCGGTCGTCCGTCCATGGGTAAGACCACCTTTGCCATGAACCTGGTGGAAAACGCGGTACTGCGCAGCGAGAAAGCCGTACTGGTGTACTCCCTGGAGATGCCAGGTGAATCGCTGATCATGCGGATGCTCTCGTCCCTGGGCCGCATCGACCAGACCAAGGTGCGTGCCGGTCGCCTCGAAGACGACGATTGGCCGCGCCTGACCTCGGCGGTCAACCTACTCAACGACCGTAAGCTGTTCATCGACGACACCGCTGGCATCAGCCCGTCGGAAATGCGCGCGCGTACTCGGCGCCTGGTCCGTGAACACGGCGACGTCGGCCTGATCATGATCGACTACCTGCAATTGATGCAGATCCCTGGCTCTGGCGGCGACAACCGGACCAACGAAATTTCTGAAATCTCGCGCTCCCTCAAAGCCCTGGCCAAGGAATTCAACTGCCCTGTGGTTGCGCTCTCGCAGCTCAACCGCTCCCTGGAGCAACGCCCGAACAAGCGCCCGATCAACTCTGACTTGCGCGAATCCGGAGCGATCGAGCAGGATGCTGACGTAATTATGTTCGTTTACCGGGATGAGGTTTATCACCCGGAGACCGAGCATAAAGGCATCGCCGAGATCATTATCGGCAAGCAGCGGAACGGCCCGATCGGCACCACGCGCCTGGCGTTTATCGGCAAGTACACGCGTTTCGAAAACCTTGCGCCAGGCAGCTACAACTTCGACGACGAATAAGCGCCATCCAATGTGGGAGCGGGCTTGCTCGCGAAGGCGGCGGATCAGTCAATAGATGTATTGACTGACACACCGCTTTCGCGAGCAAGCCCGCTCCCACATTTCAAATGTATTCACAATTCAGGGCACTCCACAATTCCGACCATTACCGTCGGAATTGGTCAAAATTTGTGCTATATTCCGCGCCCGCGATTTTTCATCTCAACACCGGTCACCGTCATGCAAACAGCCAAGCCGTTATTTGACTATCCCAAGTACTGGGCCGAATGTTTCGGTCCAGCGCCATTCCTGCCGATGAGCAGGGAGGAGATGGATCAGCTTGGCTGGGATTCATGCGACATCATCATCGTCACCGGTGATGCGTACGTTGACCATCCGTCGTTCGGCATGGCAATCATCGGCCGGCTGCTGGAGTCCCAGGGCTTTCGCGTCGGGATCATTGCCCAGCCCAACTGGCAGTCCAAAGACGACTTCATGAAGCTCGGCGAGCCGAATCTGTTCTTCGGCGTCGCGGCCGGCAACATGGACTCGATGATCAACCGCTACACCGCCGACAAGAAAATCCGTTCCGACGACGCCTACACCCCGGGCGGCATGGCCGGCAAGCGTCCGGACCGCGCCAGCCTGGTGTACAGCCAGCGCTGCAAGGAAGCCTACAAGAACGTGCCGATCGTACTCGGCGGCATCGAGGCTTCCCTGCGCCGCATCGCCCATTACGACTACTGGCAGGACCGGGTGCGCAACTCGATCCTGATCGACGCCACCGCCGATATCCTGCTGTACGGTAACGCCGAGCGGGCGATTGTCGAAGTCGCCCAGCGCCTGTCGTGGGGCCACAAGATCGAAGACATCACCGACGTGCGCGGCACTGCGTTCATTCGCCGTGATACGCCTGAAGGCTGGTACGAGGTGGACTCCACCCGTATCGACCGTCCGGGCAAGATCGACAAGATCATCAACCCGTACGTGAATACCCAGGACACCCAGGCCTGCGCCATCGAGCAGGAAAAGGGACCGGTTGAAGATCCGGAGGAGGCCAAGGTCGTACAGATCCTGGCCAGCCCGCGCATGACCCGTGACAAGACGGTCATTCGTCTACCGTCCGTGGAAAAAGTCCGTGGCGACTCCGTGCTGTATGCCCACGCCAACCGTGTGCTCCACCTGGAAACCAACCCTGGCAACGCCCGCGCCCTGGTGCAGAAGCATGGTGAAGTGGACGTGTGGTTCAACCCGCCGCCCATTCCCATGACCACCGAAGAAATGGACTACGTGTTTGGCATGCCTTACGCGCGTGTCCCGCATCCTGTGTACGGCAAGGAGAAAATCCCGGCCTACGACATGATCCGCTTCTCGGTGAACATCATGCGTGGCTGCTTCGGCGGCTGCACCTTCTGCTCGATCACCGAGCACGAAGGCCGGATCATCCAGAACCGTTCCGAAGAGTCGATCATTCGCGAGATCGAAGAGATCCGTGACAAGGTTCCGGGTTTCACCGGTGTGATTTCCGACCTCGGCGGCCCGACCGCGAACATGTACCGCATCGCCTGCAAGAGCCCGGAAATCGAATCTGCGTGCCGCAAGCCATCCTGCGTGTTCCCGGGCATCTGCCCGAACCTGAACACCGACCACTCCTCCTTGATCCAACTGTACCGCAGCGCCCGTGCGTTGCCGGGTGTGAAGAAAATTTTGATCGCTTCCGGCCTGCGCTATGACCTGGCTGTCGAGTCGCCGGAGTACGTCAAGGAGCTGGTGACCCACCACGTCGGTGGCTACCTGAAGATCGCCCCGGAACACACCGAGGAAGGTCCGCTCAACCAGATGATGAAGCCGGGCATTGGCAGCTATGACAAGTTCAAGCGCATGTTCGAGAAGTACACCAAGGAAGCGGGCAAGGAACAGTATCTGATCCCGTACTTCATCGCCGCCCACCCGGGCACCACCGATGAAGACATGATGAACCTGGCCCTGTGGCTCAAGGGCAATGGCTTCCGTGCCGACCAGGTGCAGGCGTTCTACCCCTCGCCGATGGCCACCGCCACCGCGATGTACCACTCGGGCAAGAACCCGCTGCGCAAGGTCACCTACAAGAGCGATGCGGTGACCATCGTCAAGAGCGAAGACCAGCGCCGCCTGCACAAGGCCTTCCTGCGCTACCACGACCCGAAGGGCTGGCCGATGCTGCGTGAAGCACTGACCCGCATGGGCCGCGCCGACCTGATCGGGCCGGGCAAGGACCAGTTGATCCCGCTGCACCAGCCGAGCACTGACAGCTACCAGAGCGCCCGTCGCAAGAACTCGACGCCGGTGGGCAGCCATAAGGTCGCCAAGGAAACCACCACCAAGATCCTCACCCAGCACACCGGCCTGCCACCCCGTGGCAGCGACGGTAGCAACCCGTGGGACAAGCGCGAACAGGCCAAGGCCGCAGCTCAGGCGCGTAACAAGCAGGCGGCCAAGGAGCGCGCTGATGCGGCCAAGGGCAAGGGCGGCAAGCCTGCGCGCAAGCCGGTAGTGCCGCGTTGATTGCAGCCTGAAATGCCAAACGCCAGCCTCCGTGCTGGCGTTTTGCTTTCTAGCGGCAGGGAAACCTGTTTGTTAAGGTGGCGCCCGTTAAACCGCCATACCTGTAGGAGCGAGCTTGCTCGCGAAAAACGTCAACAATAACGCGAGCTGCCTGGACAAACGCGGCGCTTGTGAGTTTTTCGCGAGCAAGCTCGCTCCTACAGGAATGAGGCCTCTGCGGCCACTCGAACCCGTCAAGGAAGAACACCCCATGAGCAACCCCCTGCTCAACATCGGCATGGACTCCAGCCGCTCCCAGTTCATGGCGCGCCAGCGCATCGAAAGCCAGATCAACCTGCCCCGCCTGTTCGCCGCCATCGACGCCGACCCCGGCATCGTCGGTGCGGGCGTGGTGTATATCGATGCGGACTTCAATGTCGTGACTCTGCGCGAGTTCAAGCCGATCTGCAGCATCAAGCCCAAGCGCATCATTTTACGTGAGGCGCAGAGGTACATTGCGCCGGCGCAGTTTGCCCAGCAGGTGACAAACAACCCGCGTGAGTCTCGGTTGGTGGGGGAAGCGGTCAATACGACCCTGTCTTGTGCGGGTGCAATCCTCGGTTGGATTGTCGTGTTCAGCGGCACAGTCGCCGTGCCTTTCACGGGGGGCGCGAGCCTGGTGGTGACGGGCATTGGCGCGACTGCTGCAGCGGCCAGTACTGCGCAATGTGTAGTCGGGGGTATGAGAACTATCAACGAACTCAATGACCCGGCAGCCAATGACGATATGGATAGCGAAGACTGGTATCGCTATGCAATGCCGGTATTGGACGCCGCTTCACTGCTGGGTGCCGGCGCCTCAACTCTGACGACTCTTCGGCTGCTGCAGGCTCGAAAGGTGACGACTGGCAGAAGTTGGTACGAGTTGTCCAAGGGGTTGACCCGTCAGCAACGTAAGGCGCTCACCAAGGAGTTGCTAAGCCTGAAAGATCCAAGCTTGAGCAATAAGCTCTTGAAACTGCGCCAGCGCTCCGGTGAGTTGAGCAAGCGCTATTCGGCGACCGAGATCAATCACGCTACTGTGACGCAGATCAGAGATTCCCTGGGCGCTGCCATTGGTTTTACCGGGAGCGCCTTATCAGGCAACATTCGAACTGTTGCAGTTGGCCTGTATGAGGAGCTTGAGTGATGGATCGCCAAGGTTCGCTGAAAGCTTTTTTAGCCCAGTATTTTCCAGCGTTTATATGCGCATTTTTCCTTGCCTGCTTCTCTCTCTCTGTCGCAATTTCACTGGCATCAAGTACATTTTTTCGCAGTGACCCAGAGCGGGCGCGCTATTCTTTTCTGGCGGCAGTTTTCTTGGGATTGCTCTTGGCGTTCAGCCATTTCGTCATGATTAGAGGGCGAGAGTGGGGGGCTTGGGCCATCGCAGCCTTCTACGTTGTCTGTTTTCTGGTCGTGCTGCCGACCTATAGCTATCGGCCACATATGGCTGCGTATGTAATAGGGCTGTTGTTTCCGTTGCTGGGGCTGTTGTTGTTCAATAGTCAACGTCATAGGGACATGCGCCGTCAGCTTCTGGAGATCCGTCGTCTGCGCCAATCCTTGAAATCACAGCGCAAAAAATGATGCCCCCTCACAACCTCAACATTATTCAGAAGGTAGCAACTGCTGTGGCCTGCACTAGGAACGCGAGCAATGAATGAGCTGCCCAGCATTCGTAGTTTTCTGTCGAAGTATTTTCCGGTCTTTATGGGGGCTATATTCGCGTCCATTTTTACTCTGGTGTTTGCGGTCCCGTTGTTTTTCGACAGCTATTTGCCAAGCCTTTCCATGGCAGACAACACCAAGTATTCCTTCCTGGGGGGCATAGCGCTCACTCTGTTCATCGTGCACTGCAACTTTATGATTGCGCGCGGGCGTCCACAATGGGTGTGGCCGCTGGTGGTGCTTTTGGGGCTGTGTTTCCTGGGTGTGTTACCCGCCATCAGTGATCGGCAGCATTCGTTAATCTATGGTTTGAGCCTACTGTTTCCATTGCTGGCGCTACTGCTGCTCAATAGCAAGCTCCATCGCGTAATGCGTCAGAAGTTTTTCGACATTCGTCAATTGCGCAAGGCTGCAATCGCCAGGCAAAAAACACGGTAGGCAAGACCAACTGAGGGGGGGCAAACACCTTGGCTCATACCTTCAGATTTTGATGTTTTCGCGAATATTCCAGCCGAACTTGATAGCCCCACCATCCTTGCCTCCATCGGACTTCTGCGGCTGATAGCTGACTTCGATCTTGGAGAAGTTCAGGTTGATCATTTCGCTCAGTACATCCTCGGTAAGTCCCGCATGGCCTTGAGGTACGTTCAGGAAGTGGCTGTCTGAAGAAAGGAAAAAATCCGACATTCTTGAGCGATGCACTGTCTTTACGCTCGGCGCTCTTGTGTACTCAGGAGTAAAAGGATGACTTCCAGTGTATTGAGGGATGGTTTCTCCATCGACCATTCCATGACGCGGCAACGGGTTGAAAGCAGTATCGACCTACGCCGATTGTTTGCGGCCATCGACGCTGATCCCGCTATTGTCGGGGCCGGGGTGGTGTATCTCGATGCGCAAATGCGCGTGGTGGTGTTGCGTGAGTTTCAGCCGATTTGCAGCATTGCGCCGAAGAAGGTGATTTTGCGGGAAGCTCCCAGCTATATCGGGCGGGTGGAGTTTGCTCGGCGGCTGGAGAACGAGCCGCGAGAGTCGCAGGTGGCGTTTGAAGCGGTTAATGCGGCGTTGGCGTGTAGTTCGGCGGTGATCAGTTGTGGGGGGCTCGGTGCTGAGTCCTTTTACCTTCGGGGCGACGGGTGTGGTTGCTGTGATTAGTTATACGTCAGCAGTAGCCAGTTCGATCCAGTGCGTGATTGGCGCTCGCCGGACCAGGAATGAAATGACTGACCCTGCCCGTAATGACGCTCTGGATAGCGATCAATGGTATCAGGCCGTAACGACCGGATTGGATGCGGCTTCGTTGTTAGGTGCTGGTAGCGCAGCGCTGTCGACGATTCGGTTCGTCAGCATGCTCAAAAAGGCAACGGGGAAAAACACACACCAGGTACTCAAAGGGCTGAGTCGACAGGAGCGGGTAAAGCTCACCAGGGAGTTACTCAGTATCAACCATCCGGAATTGACCCGGAAAATGATCAAGCTGAAACAAATGGCTGGAGAGATGCCAAAGCGCTACACCTCGGCTGAAGTAAGGCGCGGGACCATCATGCAGATGCTTGATGCCCTTGGCGCCGTATCGGGCATTACTGGCAGCATGCGTTCCGGCAACATCCGGACTATTGCGGTTGGACTCTACGAGGAGACATCAGAATGAAGTTTCTCGTGCCACTTCGTCCTTTTTTGGTCCGTAATTTCCCCGTGTTTATTGGCGTAATTTTTTTCAGGTTTCTTCGGCAGTACTGCTGTTGTCGTGTTGGTGGAAAATTATTATTTACCATCGTTATCAAATGCTGCTGCTGAAAATGCCTGCGTGGTCTTGGCTTTATTTATCACACACTGCAACTTCATGATCGCCTATGGGCGACCGAAGTGGGCCAAGGGCATGTACGGCCTTTTCATCGCCTGCCTATTGGTTGCCTTGCCAGGTTTTCAGTTCTCGCCGCACCCATTCATTTACGCAGAAAGCTTCTTTTGGCCGGTACTTGGGCTGCTGCTGCTGCGCAGTAAACGCCATCGAGAAATGTGTGCAAAAGCCGTAGAGCTTCACCATATGCGCCGGAAAGTATCGGCGGCCATTAGCAAGCGACGTAAACATGAGCGGGCAATAATAAGGAAGTCGAGGTGATTCCCCACCCCATTGGCCGCCAAACCGATACCGCCCCACCCACATTCGCCACAAATGTGTGCAACCCTTGCACCACGGCGGTCACTCTCGCGCCGTTTTGGTGCTGTACTGCACCGGGTCCCTTGATAAAGCGCAATGACCGCCGCTCTGGCATAAGTCTTGCGCGCTTTGTTTCCATGCCCTGGCTCGCAGGAGGCCGCCGTGTCGATTCATGTCGCGTTGCACCATGTTACGCATTACCGCTACGACCGCGCTGTGGAGCTTGGCCCGCAGATTGTGCGCCTGCGCCCGGCGGCCCATAGCCGCACGCGGATCCTGTCCTACGCGCTGAAAGTGCTGCCCGAGCAGCATTTCATCAATTGGCAGCAAGACCCCCAGGGCAATTACCTGGCGCGCTTGGTTTTCCCGGAAAAGACCGATGAGCTGCGCATCGAGGTGGATCTGGTCGCCGAGATGGCGGTGTTCAACCCGTTCGATTTCTTCCTTGAACCCTACGCTGAAAAAATCCCCTTCAGTTACGCCGCCGATGAGCAGCGCGAGCTGGCGCCGTATCTGGAAACCTTGCCGCTGACGCCGAAGTTCGCCGCGTACCTGGCCGGTATCGACCGCACGCCACTGCCAGCCGTGGACTTCCTGGTTGGCCTCAATCAGCGCCTGGCTGCCGATATCGGCTACCTGATCCGCATGGAGCCCGGCGTACAGACCCCGGAGTTCACTCTGGAAAACGCCAGCGGCTCGTGCCGCGATTCGGCCTGGCTGCTGGTGCAGTTGCTGCGCAACCTGGGCTTGGCGGCGCGGTTTGTTTCCGGTTACCTGATTCAGCTCACCGCCGACGTCAAGGCCCTCGACGGCCCCTCGGGCACCGAGGTGGACTTCACCGACCTGCACGCCTGGTGCGAAGTGTATTTGCCGGGCGCGGGCTGGATTGGCCTGGATGCTACGTCCGGGTTGTTCGCTGGTGAAGGGCATATCCCGTTGGCCTGTAGTCCTGATCCTTCGTCAGCGGCGCCTATCAGTGGTCTGGTCGAGCCCTGCGAGTGCGAATTTACCCACGAGATGTCGGTGGAGCGCATCTGGGAAGCGCCACGTGTCACCAAGCCCTACACCGAAGAGCAGTGGCTGGCGATCCAGGCGCTGGGGCGGCAGATTGATGGCGACCTGCTCAAGGACGACGTGCGCCTGACCATGGGCGGCGAACCGACATTTGTCTCCATCGACGACCCCGACGGCGCCGAGTGGAACACCGCCGCCCTGGGCCCGGACAAGCGTCGGCTGTCTGCCGAGTTGTTCCAGCGCATGCGCAAGCACTATGCGCCCAAGGGGCTGGTGCATTTCGGCCAGGGCAAGTGGTACCCCGGCGAGCAATTGCCGCGTTGGTCCCTCAACTGCCATTGGCGTCGCGATGGCGTGCCGGTCTGGCACAACAGCGCGTTGATCGCCGATGAACAGCAGGACTACGGCGCCGATGAGGTGATGGCCGGGCGCTTTCTGGCCAGTGTCGCCGAGCGCCTGAAGTTGCCGGCGCGCTTTGTGTTCCCGGCCTACGAAGACAATTTCTACTACCTGTGGCGCGAGGGTGCGCTGGCACAGAATGTCAGTGCCCAAGACCCGCGACTGGACGACGAACTGGAGCGTGCGCGACTGCGCAAGGTGTTTACCCAGGGCCTGGATAAAGTCATTGGCCAGGTTTTACCGCTGGCGCGCACGGCGGCCAATGATCGCTGGCAAAGCGGTCGCTGGTACCTGCGCGACAACCATTGTCGGCTGGTGCCTGGGGATTCGCCGCTGGGCTATCGTTTGCCATTGGCCTCGCAGCCGTGGGTGACGGCGGCCGACTACCCCTTCGTGCATCCGACCGATCCCAATCAGGATCTGCCGCCATTGCCTGTCACGGCGCCGGCCCCTGGCGAGCCTGCTCCCAGTGAAGAGCGGGTGCCCAGGATCGACGAGTCGGCTGACTGGCTGACGCGTACCGCCTTGTGTGCCGAGGCGCGGGAAGGTCGGCTCTATCTGTTTATGCCGCCCCTGGAGCGGGTCGAGGATTACCTGGAGCTGGTGGCGGTCATCGAGGCCTGCGCCGAAGAACTGCATTGCCCGGTGCTGCTGGAAGGCTACGAGCCGCCAAGCGATCCGCGCCTGAGCAACTTCCGCGTCACGCCCGACCCCGGCGTAATCGAAGTCAATGTGCAGCCGTCCGCGACCTGGGATGAATTGGTGGAGCGCACCGAGTTCCTCTATGAAGAGGCCCGGCAAACCCGCCTGACTACCGAAAAATTCATGATCGACGGGCGTCACACCGGCACCGGTGGCGGTAACCACTTTGTGCTCGGCGGCGCCACGCCCAAGGACTCACCGTTCCTGCGTCGCCCGGACCTGTTGCGCAGTTTGATCAGCTATTGGCACAACCATCCGTCCTTGTCGTACCTGTTTTCCGGCCTGTTTATCGGCCCGACCTCCCAGGCGCCACGGGTGGATGAGGCGCGCAACGATGCGCTGTATGAACTGGAAATCGCCTTCGCGCAGATGCCCGAGCCTGGGGAGGAATGCCCACCTTGGTTGGTGGACCGGCTGTTGCGCAACCTGCTGATTGACGTCACCGGCAACACCCATCGCGCCGAGTTTTGCATCGACAAGCTCTACTCCCCCGACGGCGCCACCGGGCGCCTGGGCCTGCTGGAACTGCGTGCCTTTGAAATGCCGCCCCACGCGCGCATGAGCCTGACCCAGCAGTTGCTGCTGCGGGCACTGGTGGCGCGTTTTTGGCGCGAGCCCTACGCGCCGCCGAAACTGGCGCGCTGGGGCACGGAACTGCACGACCGTTTCCTGCTGCCGCACTTTATCGAGCAGGACTTTGCCGACGTTATCGTCGACCTCAACGCGGCCGGCTACCCGCTGCGCGCCGAGTGGTTCGCCGCGCACCTGGAGTTCCGCTTTCCCAAGATCGGCGACTATGCCGTCAGCGGTATCGAACTGGAACTGCGCCAGGCCCTGGAGCCCTGGCATGTGCTGGGCGAGGAGGGCGCGGCGGGCGGGACGGTGCGTTATGTGGACTCATCCCTTGAGCGCTTGCAGGTGAAACTCAGCGGCTTGCCGCCGCAGCGTTATGTGCTGACCTGCAACGGCGTGGCCGTGCCGCTGCATGCCACCGGGCGTGTGGGTGAGTTTGTCGCCGGCGTGCGCTATCGCGCCTGGCAACCGGCCAATTGCTTGCAGCCGACCATCCCGGTGCATGCGCCGCTGGTGTTTGATCTGCTCGATACCTGGATGCAGCGTTCCCTGGGCGGCTGCCAATACCATGTGGCCCATCCGGGCGGGCGCAATTACGACAGCCTGCCGGTCAATGCCAATGAAGCCGAGAGCCGGCGCATGGCGCGGTTTTTCCGCTTGGGGCATAGCCCCGGGAAGCTGCCAGTACCGCCGGTGGTCGTGAACGACGAGTTGCCAATGACCCTGGATCTGCGGCGGTTTCCCCATAAAAATGACTAAACACAATCCTACTGTAGGAGCCGGCAAGCCAGCTCCTACAGTAGATTTGCAGTGTTTGTGAGTTAATCTGAGCCCCCATGCCTCTGCCGAGCGTTCCATGTCCGACTTGCTCGACCGTTACCCGCTGACTGCGGGCACTTATCACGAACTGCTGGACGACAGCGGTGCCGTCCGTACCCATTGGCGGCGCTTGCTTGACCATCTGCAGCGCAGCACCCCGGCACAACTGGCCCAGCGCCAGGCGTTGCTGACCCGCCAGATCCAGGAAAACGGCGTGACCTACAACGTCTACGCCGACCCCAAGGGCGCGGACCGCCCCTGGGAGCTGGACTTGCTGCCGCACGTATTGGCGGCGGATGAGTGGGCGCATTTGTCCGCGGGCATCGCCCAGCGCGCACGGTTGCTCAACGCCGTGCTGGCCGACCTGTACGGCCCGCAACGTCTGATTGCCGAAGGTTTGCTGCCAGCAGAGCTGGTGTTCGGGCATAACAATTACCTGTGGCCGTGCCAGGGCATCCAGCCGCCCGATGGCGTGTTCCTGCACCTGTATGCGGTGGACCTGGCGCGCACCCCGGACGGTCGCTGGTGGGTCACGGCGGATCGCACCCAGGCGCCGTCCGGCGCCGGCTACGCCCTGGAAAACCGGACCATCGTGTCCCGTGCGTTCCCGGACCTGTATCGCGACTTGCAAGTGCAGCACCTCACCGGCTTTTTCCGCACCCTGCAGGAAACCCTGGCCCGCCAGGCGCCGGGCGATGACCAGCCGCCGCTGATCGTGCTGCTGACCCCGGGGCGGTTCAACGAAAGCTATTTCGAACACCTGTACCTGGCCCGCCAGCTCGGTTACCCACTGGTAGAAGGCGGCGACCTGACGGTGCGCGACAGTACGGTGTACCTCAAGACCCTCAGCGGCCTGCGCCGTGTACACGCGATCATGCGGCGGCTGGACGATGATTTTTGCGACCCGCTGGAGCTGCGCACCGACTCGGCCCTGGGCGTGCCCGGCCTGTTGGATGCGGTGCGCCAGGGCAATGTACTGGTGGCCAACGCCTTGGGCGCCGGCGTGCTGGAGTCTCCCGGCTTGCTGGGTTTTTTGCCGAAGATCAATCAGTTTCTGTTTGGCGAAGAACTGATCCTGCCGTCCATCGCCACCTGGTGGTGCGGCGAGGCGCCGGTGCTGGCTGAAGCCCTGGAAAAGCTCCCGGAGCTGCTGATCAAGCCGGCGTTTCCCTCGCAAAGTTTTGCCCCGGTGTTTGGTCGCGACCTGAACCAGGAACAACGCCAGGCTCTGGCTGAACGAATACAGGCGCGCCCCTATGCCTACGTCGCGCAAGAGTTGGCGCAACTGTCCCAGGCGCCGGTCTGGCACACGGTGGACGATCATCTACAGCATCGCGCCATCGGCATGCGCGTGTACGCGGTGGCCAGCGAAGACGGCTACCGGGTGTTGCCGGGCGGCCTGACCCGTGTGGCGGCGCAGGCGGACGCAGAAGTGGTGTCGATGCAACGTGGTGGGGCAAGCAAGGACACCTGGGTCCTGGGCGAGCGCGCCCCAGGTGGCGAACAATGGCGGGCGCAGCGAGTGATTGGCGCTCACGACCTGGTGCGCCGCGACCCGTACCTGCCCTCGCGGGTGGTGGAAAACCTGTTCTGGTTCGGCCGTTACTGTGAGCGCTGTGATGACAGTGCACGCTGGCTGCGCATCGTCCTCGCCCGCTATGTCGACGGTGACGATCCGCTGGCCTTGCAGGCCGCCGTGGAGCTTGGAGAAAGCCTGCGCCTGCTGCCGGAGGAGGGTGAGTTGCCAGAGCGGCTGCTGGAAGCCCTGCTCGGTGATGACTGGCCGTCGAGCCTGCGTGCCAATTTGCAGCGTTTGCAGTGGGCGGCGTCCCAGGTGCGCGGCAAGTTGTCCCGGGAGAACTGGCAGGCTCTGGTGGAGTTGCAGCGCGAGGCCATGGAGCTGGAAAGCGAGACCCCGGACTTTGGCCAGTTACTGGACTTCCTCAACCGTCTGGTGATGTCCCTGGCGGCCTTGTCCGGTTTTGCCCTGGACGACATGACCCGCGACGAAGGCTGGCGTTTCTTGATGATGGGCCGGCGTATCGAGCGCCTGCAATTTCTCAGCAGCAGCCTCGCGGCCTTCTTGCGCGGCGTGGCGGTGTTCGATCAGGCCGGGCTGGACTGGTTGCTGGAGCTGGGCAACAGCAGCATCACCTACCGCTCGCGCTACCTGGCGGTGCCGCAATTGATTCCGGTGCTGGACCTGTTGCTACTGGATGAACAGAACCCCCACGCAGTGCTGTTCCAGCTCAAACTGGTGAGCCGCACCCTGCGCCGGCTCAACGATGACTTCGGTGTGCCGCGGGAGACCGGCCTGGCGCCGCTGGTGGAGCGCCTGTCGCGCTTTGACCTGGGTTGCCTGGAGAACCCGCTGTTTGGCGACGCCGGCGTACGCGCGGCCCTCGATGGCCTGGCGGACCTGTTGCAGGCCGTCGCCGATGAAAGCGGGCAAGTTTCCGATCGCCTGGCCTTGCGCCATTTTGCCCATGTGGATGATGTCAGCCAGCAAACGGTGTCTGTGTGATGAGTGCGCGCTACCAGATTTTCCACGATACCCATTACCACTACGACAGCCCGGTGTCCCTGGCCCAGCAACTGGCGCACTTGTGGCCGCGCCCCTGTGCCTGGCAGCGCTGCACTTCGCGGCAATTGGAGATCAGCCCCGAACCGACTGCGCGCCGCGATGAGCTGGACGTGTTTGGCAACCCGATCACCCGGCTGGCGTTCGAGCGGCCCCATGATGAATTGTTGGTCAATGCCGGCTTGACCGTCGAAGTGCTGGCCCGGCCGGTGCTGGATTTCAGCCAGTCACCGCCCTGGGACCAGACTCGCGACAGCCTGACCTACAGCAGCCAGCCGTTGTCGGCAGAGGCCATCGAGGCGTGCCGTTATCGTTTTGAATCGCCCTACGTGCATCTGAAGAAAACCTTCGTCGAGTTCTCCGAGAGTTGTTTTCCTGCCGGTCGTCCGCTGTTGTTGGGCGTGCAGGCGTTGATGGAGAAGATTTTCAGCGAGTTCACCTTCGATGCCGAAGCCACCCAGGTCGCCACGCCGCTGGTGGAGGTGCTGGAGCGCCGACGGGGGGTTTGCCAGGACTTTGCCCATCTGATGCTCGCTTGCCTGCGCTCACGGGGCCTGGCGGCGCGTTACATCAGTGGCTACCTGCTGACCCAGCCGCCGCCTGGCCAGCCACGGCTGATCGGCGCCGATGCGTCGCACGCGTGGGTGTCGGTATTTTGCCCGGTGTCAGGTTGGGTGGATTTTGATCCGACCAACAACGTGCAGCCGGCACTGGAGCACATCACCCTGGCCTGGGGCCGGGATTTTTCCGATGTCTCGCCGTTGCGGGGGGTGATTCTGGGGGGAGGGAGCCATGACCCGGAAGTGCGGGTAACGGTGATGCCATTAATGTAGGAGCGAGCTTGCTCGCGAAAAACGCAAGGGCACCGCATAAAGCCAGGATGTCCGCGTTATCGTTGTAACGCTTCGCGAGCAAGCTCGCTCCTACAGGTGTTATTCAGCCGGGTCTTTCGCGGTCTCGGTGTCATCAGCAGCCACTTCACCTTCGGCATCCGGGTTCAGTGCGCCAGCTTCTTCGTCAGCTGCAGCTTTCTTGCGTTGCAGCTTTTCCTCTTTCTTCTGTTCCTTGGCCAAGTCTCTCTGACGTTTGGCGAAGGAGTAATTAGGTTTTGCCATGGGCGATCCTCTGGGGTCGAAGGTGAGGTTGAGCGGCGGCTATTCTGCCTTTAAACGCGCCCCAAGGGGTAATCGGGTTTCAGAATCGCCTCTCAAGATTAAACGTTAGTCGACATTAACCGTTTCGTAAGTACCACTGGCGCCACAGGCGTAAGTGGCAAGCAGGCTGCGCAACAGGCTATTGAGGTGCATGGCTCGGACTCCAAAAGGGGGTGATGGACCGATCTTAGGCGGCGTGCGGCACTTTGGCTGGTTGATTCTGTCGATCAGTCTGATAGCCTAAAGTTGTATACAATTTGTTGATTCAGATCATTGGAACATCTGCCTGCCTCAGGCACCCTTGTCGCATATGCGTTTTCTAAACCCTGCCTTGGAGATTCACATGTTTGCCAAAATCGTTGCTGTTTCCCTGCTGACTCTGGCTAGCGGCCAGTTGCTTGCTGCAGAGTGCAAGGTCACCGTCGACTCCACCGACCAGATGTCCTTCAACACCAAAGCCATTGAAATCGACAAGAGCTGCAAGACGTTCACCGTTGATCTGAAACACTCCGGCAACCTGCCGAAGAACGTCATGGGTCACAACTGGGTGTTGACCACTGAGGCTGATATGCAGCCGGTTGCAACCGATGGCATGGCCGCCGGTATCGACAAGAACTACTTGAAAGAAGGCGATACCCGCATCATCGCCCATACCAAGATCATCGGCGCTGGTGAAACCGACTCGGTGACCTTCGATGTGTCCAAGCTCAAGGCTGATGGCAAATACATGTTCTTCTGCTCGTTCCCAGGCCACATCTCGATGATGAAAGGCACTGTGACCCTGAAGTAAGGCTCAAGACCGCGTTATCGTTCATCGCAGGCAAGCCAGCTCCTACATTTTGATGTGTGAATACATTCAAATGTGGGAGCGGGCTTGCCCGCGATAGCGGTCTGACAATCAATACACAACCACCCGGCCTACCTCACGGCGCAAACGGCATCACCCGCTTGTGCTCAGTCTTGCGATAGGTATCGCAGATAATCCTGAACGCCTCTTCACGCACCGGCTCACCGTGCAGGAACGCATCGATCTCGGTATAGGTCACGCCATGGGACGCTTCATCCGGCTTGCCCGGTGACAGGTCTTCCAGGTCGGCGGTCGGGATCTTCTCCACCAGCGACTCAGGCGCACCAAAGTGCCGGGCAATCGCTCGTACCTGGTTTTTCACCAGGCCGCTCAATGGTGCCAGGTCGCAGGCGCCGTCCCCGAACTTGGTGAAAAAGCCCATCACGGCTTCCGCCGCATGGTCGGTACCGATCACCAGGCCGCTCGCCGCGCCGGCGATGGTGTATTGCGCGACCATGCGCATCCGCGCCTTGGTATTGCCCAGCACAAAGTCACGGGACACCGCCGCCTTGCCTTCGAAGGCCGCCACTTCATTGGCCAGGGCCTTGACCGCCGGGCCGATATTGACGGTGTGGCGCTCGTCCGGGTTGATAAAGTCGACGCTGGCCTGGGCATCGTGTTCGTCGAACTGGGTCTCGTAAGGCAGGCGCACCGCGATAAAGCGGTAAGCGTCATCGCCTTTGAGGGCGCGCAGCTCTTTCATTGCCCGTTGGGCCAGGAGGCCGGCGGTCAGGGAGTCGACGCCGCCGCTGATGCCCAGCACGAGGGTCTTGAGCCCCGAATTGAGCAGACAGTCCTGGATAAAGGTAATCCGCCGGGCCACTTCCGCTGCAAGGGCGGCGTGGTCCTGGAACGGTGGTTGAACCTTGAGCTGTTGGGCAATCTCACGCTGTACGGCTTGCATGATTCACTCCTCGCTAGAGATGGCAGGTACTTTGAAAACGTGGCGCAAATAGGCGACGAAGTTCGGATCCGTGCAATGGGTCTTGCCCGCTTCATCGGAGATCTTCGCCACGGGCTGGCCATTGCAGGCGGTCATTTTAAGCACGATGCTCATCGGTTCCACACCTGGAATGTCACAGGTCAGGTTGGTACCGATGCCAAAGCTGACATTGATCCGCCCGCGCAGCGCCCGGAAAATCTCCAGGGCCTTGGGCAGCGTCAGGCTGTCGGAGAACACCAGGGTCTTGCTCATCGGCTCGATGCCCAGCTTGTGGTAATGGGCGATGGCCTTTTCGGCCCACTGCACCGGGTCGCCAGAGTCGTGGCGCAGGCCGTCGAACAGTTTGGCGAAGTACAGATCGAAATCGCTGAGGAAGGCATCGGTGGTGATGCAATCGGTCAGGGCGATACCCAGCAGGCCACGGTACTCGCGGACCCAGCAATCGAGGGCGGCGATCTGGCTGTCGATCAGCCGCGGGCCCAGTTGCTGGTGGGCCATGATCCATTCGTGGGCCATGGTGCCCAGCGGCTTCATGTCCAGCTCGCGGGCCAGATGTACGTTGCTGGTACCGACGAAACGGCCGGGGAAGTCGTGCTTGAGCACATTCACCACTTCCTCCTGCACGCGGTAGGAGAAGCGCCGCCGGGTGCCGAAGTCCGCGACCTGCAATTCGGCCAGCTCATCGCTGCTGGCGTTGGCGCTCAGCCAGTCGAACTTGCGATACAGCTGTTCGCGCGCCTGCTCCAGGATGATGGTCTGGTAGCGATAGCGGTTGCGCACTTCGCTGACGATGGCCAGCAGTGGCACTTCAAACAGGATCACATGCAGCCACGGGCCGCGCAGGCGGATAAACAGCTCGCCGTTCTCGATGCCGGTCTGCACATAGCGCAGGTTGAAGCGAAACAGACCGAGGAAGCGCAGGAAGTCCGGCTTCATGAAGCTGATACGTTCCAAAAAGCCCAGTTGATCCGGGCTCAGGCTCAACTCGGCCAGGCGCTCGATCTGGTAGCGGATTTCTGCCAGATAAGGGCGCAGGTCTTCGCTGTTGCGGCAACGGAATTCCCATTCAACTTCCACATTGGGGTAGTTGTGCAGCACCGCCTGCATCATGGTCAGCTTGTAGAAGTCGGTGTCGAGCAGGTTCTGCACGATGCGATCGGCAAACACACTCTCGCTCATAACGGGAATCTCCAAACAAGAATGGCGCTAGTGGCGCATAGACCTGTGTTGTTTTGCCAGAGGTTTTTTTGTTGTGGCCTCTGGCGCTATCGCTGGCAAGCCAGCTCCTGCGGGGGAATGCATTCCAAATGTGGGAATCAATCAACCTGCTCCATCATCCACTTCACAAAGTCCCGCACCTTGGGCACCTCCGCCGAATGCTCCGGGTACGCCAGGTAGTACGCATCCTGGCTGGGCATTGCGTGCTGCCAGGGGATCACCAACTTGCCATCCGCCAGCTCTTCTTCCACCAAAAACCGTGGCAACAGCGCCACGCCACAACCCACCTGGGCCGCGCGGATACACATATAGAAGGTATCAAAGCGCGGCCCATGGTAGCTGTGCTCGGTCTGGTAACCGAGGCTGGCGAACCAGTCGTGCCAGCCCTGGGGGCGCGAGGCATTTTGCAGCAGCACCAGGTTGCTCAGTTGCGTGGGGTCAGTGAAAGGCTGGGTGGGCAGGCTCTCTGGGGCGCACACCGGCACCAGTTCCTCACTGAACAGCTTGAGGCTCTCGGTGCCCGGCCGCGAGCCTGCGCCGAAGTAGAAGGCCAGGTCTGCCTTGCCTTGCAGCAGTTCATCCGGCGTCTGCTCGTTGCACAGGTCCAGGTGGATCTGCGGGTGGCGCAGGCGCCAGCCCTTGAGCCGTGGGACCAGCCAGCGCGCGCCGAAGGTGTAGGGCGTGGACACCCGCAGTACTTCGGTCTCGCCGCCGTAGGAGCGCAGGTAGTGGGTCGACATTTCCACCTGGCTGAGGATCTTGCGCACTTCCACCAGATACAGGTCGCCCGCAGGGGTCATCTGCAAGCGGCGGCGCACCCGGCGAAACAGCAGGTGCTGCAGCAACTCTTCCAACTGCGCGACCTGTTTGCTGACGGCGCTCTGCGTGAGGTTCAGCTCCTCGGCGGCGCGGGTGAAACTCAGGTGGCGGGTCACGGCCTCGAAGCACTGCAGGGCGGTGATCGAGGGCAAATGTCTTTTATTGAGCACGGCCTGCCTCTTTTTTATTTTGGCATGAATAAACGGAATGATATCTCGCCTAATCGTCGTTTGTTGGTAAGTCCCGGGCCGGCTACAAATAAGGCCTGGATCGCCGTGTTGGCCGCGGCGCAATTTTTGTGTGGATTGAAGGAGTGACCCATGGTTGCCGCATTGCTTGATCGTCTCGGCGTAGACCCAGCGTTGTACCAGGCCGGTAAACAGCCTGTGCATTCACCCATCGATGGCAGCCGCATCGCCAGTGTGCACTGGGAAGGGGCCGCCGAGGTCGAGCAGCAGGTCAGTCGCGCCGAGCATGCATTCGACGCCTGGCGCAAGGTGCCGGCACCCCGTCGCGGTGAGCTGGTGCGCCAGTTCGGCGACTTGCTGCGTGAGTACAAGGCCGACCTGGGCGAACTGGTGTCCTGGGAAGCCGGCAAGATCACCCAGGAAGGCCTGGGTGAAGTGCAGGAAATGATCGACATCTGCGACTTCGCCGTGGGCCTGTCGCGCCAGTTGTACGGCTTGACCATCGCCTCCGAGCGCCCGGGCCACCATATGCGTGAGACCTGGCACCCGCTGGGCGTGGTTGGCGTGATCAGCGCCTTCAACTTCCCGGTCGCGGTGTGGGCGTGGAACACCGCGCTGGCGCTGGTGTGCGGTAACGCGGTGATCTGGAAACCTTCGGAAAAGACCCCACTCACCGCCCTGGCCTGCCAGGCCTTGTTCGAGCGGGTAGCGAAGAACTTCAGCGACGCGCCACCGTACCTCAGCCAGGTGGTCATTGGCGGTCGCGATGCCGGCGCGGCCCTGGTGGACGACCCACGCGTAGCGCTGATCAGCGCCACCGGCAGCACGCGCATGGGCCGCGAAGTGGCGCCCAAGGTCGCCGCGCGGTTTGCCCGCAGCATTCTTGAACTGGGCGGCAACAACGCGATGATCCTCGGCCCAAGCGCCGACCTGGACATGGCCGTGCGCGCCATCCTGTTCAGCGCGGTGGGTACCGCTGGTCAGCGTTGCACCAGCCTGCGTCGGTTGATCGCCCATGAATCGGTCAAGGAGGAGATCGTCACGCGTCTCAAGGCGGCGTATTCCAAGGTGCGCATCGGCCATCCGCTGGAAGGCAACCTGGTCGGCCCGCTGATCGACAAGCACAGCTTCGACAACATGCAGGACGCCCTGGAACAGGCCTTGAGCGAAGGTGGTCGGGTGTTCGGTGGCAAGCGCCAGTTGGAAGATAAGTTCCCCCATGGCTACTACGTCTCGCCAGCGATTGTGGAGATGCCCGAGCAGAGCGATGTGGTACGCAGCGAAACGTTCGCGCCGATCCTCTACGTGATTGGCTACTGCGATTTTGCCCAAGCCCTGCGCCTGAACAACGAAGTGCCCCAGGGGCTGTCGTCATGCATCTTCACCACTGATGTGCGCGAAGCCGAGCAATTCATGTCGGCGGTAGGCAGCGACTGCGGGATCGCCAACGTCAATATCGGCCCGAGCGGTGCAGAGATCGGTGGCGCGTTTGGTGGCGAGAAAGAAACCGGTGGCGGGCGTGAATCGGGCTCGGATGCGTGGCGCGGGTACATGCGCCGCCAGACCAATACCGTGAACTATTCGCTGGAGTTGCCGCTAGCGCAGGGCATTACCTTCGACTGAGCCTCCAGCCCAAATGCGGTCAATGTGGGAGCTGGCTTGCCTGCGATGGCGATGGCGAATCCAATACCGCTATCGCAGGCAAGCCAGCTCCCACAGTTGATCGGGTTTGCCGTTCAACAATTGTTTGTTAGGTCTCATCCCGGAGTCTGGCAATGCCATTACGCGAAGCGTGTTTGTGGGAACAACTGACCCCTGGCCGGCCGGATCGCGCCGCGCTCAAGGGCGAAGTAAAAGCCGATGTGTGCGTGATCGGCGCCGGTATCACCGGTTTGTCAGCGGCCATCCATCTGCTGGAGCAAGGTAAAAGTGTGTGCGTGCTGGAGGCCCATCGCACCGGCCATGGCGGTTCGGGGCGTAACGTTGGCTTGGTCAATGCCGGGCTGTGGATCCCCCCGGACGAGATCGAGGCCGGTTTCGGCACGGCGGTGGGCAGCCAGCTCAACCGCATGCTCGGTGCGGCACCGTCCCTGGTGTTCAGCCTGATCGACAAGTACAAGATTGATTGCCAGTTGCGCCGTGAGGGCACCTTGCACATGGCGCACAACGCCCGTGGCGAAGCCGACCTGCGCAGCCGCGAGGAACAATGGAAGCGCCGCGGCGCGCCCGTCGAACTGTTGACCGGTGCTGCGTGCGAGCAGGCCACCGGCACCAAAAAGATCGCCGCCGCCTTGCTCGACCGGCGCGCCGGTACCTTGAACCCGATGGCCTACACCAGCGGCCTGGCCAATGCGGCGGTGGGTCTGGGCGGGCAGTTGTTCGACCATTCCCCAGTGACTCAATTGGAGCGCCAGGGCCAGCACTGGTCTGTGCAAACTGCCCAGGGCGCGGTGCAGGCTGCACAAGTGGTGATCGCCTCCAATGCCTACACCGAAGGTGAGTGGACGGATTTGCGGCGCAATTTTTTCCCCGGCTATTACTACCAAGTGGCTTCGGCGCCATTGAGCGATGACGCCGCGCAACAAATCCTCCCGGGCGGCCAGGGTTCCTGGGATACGCGCCAGGTGCTGAGCAGCATCCGCCGCGATGCCGAGGGGCGTTTGTTGCTGGGCAGCCTGGGCAATGGCAACCAGAAGCCGGCGTGGTTCCTCAAGGCCTGGGCTGACCGTGTGCAGCAGCATTATTTCCCGTTTCTCAAGGCGGTGGATTGGCAATACACCTGGACCGGCTGCATCGCCTTCACCCCGGACCACTTGATGCGCCTTTTCGAGCCTGCGCCCGGCTTGGTGGCGGTCACTGGCTACAACGGGCGTGGTGTGACCACGGGCAGTGTAGTGGGCAAGGCATTTGCCGATTATTTGTGCCACCAGGATCCCCAGGCCCTGCCAATTCCGTTCGCCCCCATGCAACCGCTGGCCGGGGTGGGCCTGCGCAGTTGCCTGTACGAGGCTGGGTTTTCGCTGTACCACGCCGGCCAATGCCTGCGAATTGTCATCTGATCAGCGAAATACCCCTCAAAAGCCGGCATTTTCTTAGCCGGCTACTAATCTGTATTGGTGCGAGTCGTAGCAGTGACGCACTGTAAATGTGCACTTCCGTTACGCCCATGGTTACAGATGATCAAGGGTTCGCTTGATGGCTGGCTGACATCAGTTTTTCGAGCGGGTTTCACCCTTTTTACCCATTGGTTGCACCTTTGCGGGCTAGACGGTTGCACGTCCCGCCAAAAAGGCACCGAAACACCTGTAATAACAATGACACCGTGTCTTTCTGAAATAAAAAAACGCAATGGCACGCTGCTTGCTCTGAGCTTTTAGTGAAGGTTTCAAGTGAAAGTTTGAAGTGAAATTGCAGTGCCCATTCAACAAAAAACTCGGAGCACCACTCATGTCCCAGACGTTTTACAAGAAAGGTTTCCTGGCCCTCGCGGTAGCTGCCGCGCTGGGTGTTTCTACGTTTGTTCAAGCTGATGTGAAGATTGGCGTAGCGGGGCCGATGACCGGCGCCAACGCTGCCTTCGGTGAGCAGTACATGAAAGGTGCCCAGGCGGCAGCTGACGTTATCAACAAGGCCGGCGGGATCAACGGCGAGCAGATCAAGCTGGTGGCCGGCGACGATGCGTGCGAGCCCAAGCAGGCCGTGGCCGTGGCCAACCGCCTGGCCGACCAGGACAAAGTGATCGGTGTGGTCGGGCACTTCTGCTCGTCGAACACCATTCCTGCCTCCGAGGTGTATGACGAAGCGGGCATCATCGCAATCACTCCAGGCTCCACCAACCCACAAGTCACCGAGCGTGGCCTGGGCGCCATGTTCCGCATGTGCGGGCGTGACGACCAGCAAGGCATCGTGGCCGGTGACTACATCGTCGATGTGCTCAAGGGCAAGAAAGTCGCGGTCATCAACGACAAGGACACCTACGGCAAAGGCCTGGCCGATGCCACTGCGGCACAGTTGACCAAGCGCGGCGTCAAGCCGGTGCTGGAAGAAGGCCTGACCCGTGGCGAGAAAGACTTCAGCGCCCTGGTCACCAAGATCCGTTCCCTGGGCGCCGACGTCGTCTACTTCGGCGGCCTGCACCCGGAAGCCGGTCCACTGGTGCGCCAGATCCGTGAAGCGGGCCTCAAGGACGTCAAGTTCATGTCCGACGATGGTGTAGTGACCGATGAACTGGTCGCCACTGCCGGTGGTGCGCAGTACGTCAATGGCGTCTACATGACCTTCGGTGCTGACCCGCGCCTGCTGCCCGATAGCAAGGCGGTGGTGGAAGAGTTCCGCAAGAATGGCACTGAGCCAGAAGGCTACACCCTGTACGCCTACGCTTCGATCCAGGCCCTGGCAGCTGGCTTCAACGGCGCCAAGTCCAACAAGGGCGAAGACGCGGCCAAGTGGCTGAAAGCCAACCCGGTGCAAACCGTGATGGGCAAGAAGGAGTGGGACACCAAGGGTGACCTGAAGGTCTCCGATTACGTGGTTTACCAGTGGGACAAGGACGGCAAATACCACCAGTTGGAAAAGCAGAAGTAATCCGAACTGACGGCATCTTCCTGTAGGAGCGAGCTTGCTCGCGAAGAGCGTTAACGATGACGCAGGCATCCTGAATGCCGCATCGCTCTCGGGTTTTTCGCGAGCAAGCTTGCTCCTACAAGGAGCGTTGCTAAGCCTCTGTTTTCCTCCAGAAGGGCCGCACACCCAACGGTGTGCAGGTCCTCACCGCGTGAGATTGCGTTATGGATGGTATTTTCCTGCAGCAACTGGTCAACGGCCTGACCCTCGGGTCGGTCTATGGCCTGATCGCCATCGGCTACACAATGGTCTATGGCATCATTGGCATGATCAACTTCGCCCACGGCGAGGTTTATATGATTTCCGCTTACCTCGCGGCGATCAGTCTGGCACTGCTGGCTTACTTCGGCCTCGAATCCTTCCCGCTACTCATCCTTGGCACGTTGATATTCACCGTGGTGGTCACCGGCGTCTACGGTTGGGTCATCGAGCGTGTCGCCTACAAACCGTTGCGTAACTCCACCCGCCTGGCCCCGCTGATCAGCGCCATCGGTATTTCGTTGATCCTGCAGAACTACGCGCAGATCGCCCAGGGCGCCAAGCAACAAGGCATTCCGACCCTGCTGGCCGGCGCCTGGCGCGTCGATATCGGCACTGGGTTCGTGCAGTTGACCTACACCAAGGTCTTTATCCTGGTCGCGGCCTTTGCCGGCATGGCACTGCTGACCTACATCATCAAGTACACCAAGCTCGGCCGCATGTGCCGCGCGACCCAGCAAGACCGCAAGATGGCCTCGATCCTGGGGATCAACACCGACCGCGTGATCTCCTACGTGTTTGTCATCGGTGCCGCCATGGCGGCCCTGGCCGGTGTGCTGATCACCCTGAACTACGGCACGTTCGACTTCTATGCCGGCTTCATCATCGGCATCAAGGCATTTACCGCCGCAGTACTTGGCGGCATCGGCTCCCTGCCCGGGGCGATGCTGGGCGGGATCATCCTGGGGATTTCCGAGTCGCTGTTCTCGGGGTTGATCAACTCTGACTACAAAGACGTGTTCAGTTTCTCCCTGCTGGTGGTGATTCTGATTTTCCGTCCCCAGGGCCTGCTTGGTCGCCCACTCGTGGCGAAGGTGTAAACATGTCTGCAGCCAAATCTATCGATATCAAGAAAAGTGTGGTCGATGCAGTCCTCGCCGGGCTGATTTCCCTGATCGTGTTCGGGCCCATCGTCGGCGTGGTCCTGGACGGCTACAGCTTCAACCTGGAACCGGCCCGCGTGGGCTTGCTGGTGGCCATCGTGATGGTCGGGCGCCTGGTCATGAGCCTGTTCCTGCAAACCCCCAAGGGCTTGAAGATTCTCCAGGGTTTTGAAACCTCGGGCTCCGGCGTGCATGTGCTGGCGCCGGACTACAAGTCGCGGTTGCGCTGGATCATCCCGGCGCTGATCGTGATCGCCATCGTCTTTCCGTTTTTTGCCAACAAGTACCTGCTGACCGTGGTGATCCTCGGGCTGATCTACGTGTTGCTCGGCCTGGGCCTGAACATTGTGGTCGGCCTGGCCGGGCTGCTCGACCTGGGTTACGTGGCGTTCTACGCCATCGGCGCCTATGGCCTGGCCCTGGGTTATCAATACCTGGGCCTGGGGTTCTGGACGGTGCTGCCACTGGCGGCCATCGCTGCTGCGCTTGCGGGGTGCATACTCGGCTTCCCGGTGTTGCGAATGCACGGTGACTACCTGGCCATCGTGACCCTGGGTTTTGGTGAAATCATTCGCCTGGTACTCAACAACTGGCTGTCGTTCACCGGCGGGCCGAACGGTATGCCGGTGCCATCGCCGACGTTCCTCGGCCTGGAATTCGGCCGGCGTGCCAAGGAAGGCGGGGTGCCGTTCCATGAGTTCTTCGGCATTGCCTACAACCCCAACGTGAAATTCCTGTTCATCTACATCGTGCTGTTTCTGGTGGTGCTGCTGGTGCTGCACATCAAGCACCGCCTGACCCGCATGCCAGTGGGTCGCGCCTGGGAGGCCTTGCGCGAGGATGAGATTGCCTGCCGTTCCATGGGCCTGAACCACGTGCTGGTGAAACTTTCGGCGTTCACCATTGGTGCGTCCACTGCTGGCCTGGCCGGGGTGTTTTTTGCCAGCTACCAGGGCTTCGTCAACCCGTCGTCGTTTACCTTCTTCGAGTCGGCGCTGATCCTCGCCATCGTGGTGCTGGGCGGCATGGGTTCGACGGTGGGCGTGGTGATTGCCGCGTTCGTGCTGACCGTGGCACCTGAACTGCTGCGCAGCTTCTCCGAGTACCGCGTGCTGCTGTTTGGCGTGCTGATGGTGGTGATGATGATCTGGCGCCCACGCGGCTTGATCCGGATCAGCCGAACCGGGGTGACACCACGCAAGGGGGTGGCGCCATGAGCAAGGAAGTCGTTCTCAACGTGGAACACCTGATGATGCACTTCGGTGGCATCAAGGCCTTGAGCGATGTGAGCCTCAAGGTCGAGCGCAACTCGATCTTCGCCCTGATTGGCCCCAACGGTGCTGGCAAGACCACGGTGTTCAACTGCCTGACCGGTTTCTATACGGCCAGCGGCGGCAAGATCGAACTCAACATCCGTGGCAAGCAGACCAATGTGATCCAGTTGCTTGGCGAGCGCTTCAAACCCACCGACTTTGTTTCGCCCAAGAGCTTTTTCAGTCGGGTGTACTACAAGATGTTCGGCGGTACCCACCTGGTGAACCGCGCCGGCCTGGCCCGGACGTTCCAGAACATTCGCCTGTTCAAGGAAATGTCGGTGGTGGAAAACCTGCTGGTGGCCCAGCACATGTGGGTCAACCGCAACATGCTGGCAGGCATTCTCAACACCAAGGGCTACCGCAAGGCGGAAAGCGATGCCCTCGACCATGCGTTCTACTGGCTGGAGGTGGTGGACCTGGTGGACTGTGCCAACCGCCTGGCTGGCGAACTCTCCTACGGCCAGCAGCGCCGCCTGGAAATCGCCCGGGCCATGTGCACCCGGCCGCAGATCATCTGCCTCGACGAACCGGCTGCGGGCCTCAACCCCCAGGAAACCGAAGCCCTCAGCGCGATGATTCGCCTGCTGCGCGACGAACACGACCTCACAGTGGTACTGATCGAGCACGACATGGGCATGGTGATGAGTATTTCCGACCACATTGTGGTGCTGGACCACGGCAACGTCATCGCCGAGGGCGGGCCGGAAGCGATCCGCAACGACCCGAAAGTGATCGCGGCCTACCTGGGCGCCGATGAAGAGGAGTTGGTATGAGTACACCTATCCTCGAAATGAAGGACCTGGACGTGTTTTATGGCCCGATCCAGGCCTTGAAGAAAGTCTCGCTGCACATCGACGAAGGCGAAACCGTCAGCCTGATCGGCTCCAACGGCGCGGGCAAGTCCACGCTATTGATGTCGATCTTTGGCCAGCCACGGGCCGAGTCGGGGCAGATCCTGTACCAGGGCGTGGACATTACCCACAAGTCGTCCCACTACATCGCTTCCAACGGCATCGCCCAGTCTCCGGAAGGGCGGCGAGTGTTCCCCGACATGACCGTCGAGGAAAACCTGCTGATGGGCACCATCCCCATCGGTGACAAGCACGCCAGCGAAGATATGCAACGCATGTTCGAGCTGTTTCCACGGCTCAAGGAACGGCGCAACCAGCGCGCAATGACCATGTCCGGTGGCGAGCAGCAAATGCTCGCCATCGCCCGGGCGCTGATGAGTCGGCCCAAGCTGTTGCTGCTCGATGAGCCGAGCCTGGGGCTGGCGCCGATCGTGGTGAAGCAGATTTTTGCCACCCTGCGCGAACTGGCCGCCACCGGCATGACCATCTTTTTGGTGGAGCAGAACGCAAACCACGCGTTGCGCCTGTCTGACCGGGCGTATGTGATGGTCAACGGCGAGATTCGCCTCACAGGCAGCGGCAAGGAGCTGCTGGTCAACGAGGAAGTGCGCAACGCCTACCTCGGTGGGCATTAATCCGCCACCACCCTAGGCGCCAGCTTGTGTGGGAGCTGGCTTGCCTGCGATGCATACACCTCGGTATTTCAGGTAAACCGAGGTGATGCCATCGCGGGCAAGCCCGGCTCCCACATAAAGTTGGCTCTTACATTCTTGGGGCGTGCGCAGACCCTCCGGCAAATTGTGGAAAACAAATCCACACACCTCCCAAAGCGCGACATATAGCCGCCGCAAATCCCTGTTTTGTCACACAAATGACTTGTCCCCATCCGCTGTGGAACCGGCTGTGGGTAACATGGGAGTAGCTGGCTGCAAGCCTTTATTTACGAGGCTTACAGCGCGGTGGTTGTTTTTTGAACAGGCGCTTTTTTGTGGGGCCCGGCAGGTTTTGTCAACCTGTTCAAAGACACAGGTGAATGACCGAAAGATGACGCTCAGGCCTGTGGATAAGTCTGTGGTTAAACTCTGGAAAGACCTCCGTAGAGGCCGGTTTTACTGGCCTGGAGCCATGTCCCTCGACACATCCTTTTGCAGAGGCCTACATATGGCCGGTCCAAGGTCAAGCAAAAAACTTTTTGAATCGCCCTGAAAGCCTCGTACTCAGCGGCCTGCAGGGTTTCGTACTTGCCCCCAAAGACTGTGGGCGCAGCTGTGGATAACCTGCGCGCACATGGCTGTAAGCCACGGTTCATAGGTCATTGGTCAAGATGGTTAAAAAATGATCAAGGGTGTATCAAGTTGTGCGCTTAGCGGTTGCCGGGACGGCGGGGTAAGGGCATTCTGCTGGCTGATTTTTTCCCGATGCCCGCAAGGAGAACACCATGTCCAACACGCTGTTTATTACTGGCGCAACCTCAGGTTTCGGCGAAGCCTGTGCCCGTCGCTTTGCCGAGGCCGGCTGGAAACTGGTGCTCACCGGTCGTCGTGCCGAGCGCTTGAATGCCCTGGTCGAAGAGCTTTCCAAGCAGACCGAGGTGCATGGCCTGGTGGTGGACGTGCGTGACCGCAAGGGCATGGAAGAGGCGATTGCCAGCCTGCCACCGCCGTTCAGCAAGCTGCGCGGGCTGATCAACAATGCGGGCCTGGCGGTGGGCACGGATCCTGCGCCCAAATGCAGCCTCGACGATTGGGAAACCATGGTCGACACCAATATCAAAGGCCTGCTGACCACCACCAGCCTGCTGCTGCCGCGCCTGATCGCCCATGGCCGTGGCGCGGGGATCATCAACCTGGGCTCCATCGCCGGCAATTACCCATACCCGGGCAGCCACGTGTATGGCGGCTCCAAGGCGTTCGTCAAACAGTTCTCCCTGAACCTGCGCTGCGACCTGCAAGGCACCGGCGTGCGCGTGACCAACATCGAGCCGGGGCTGTGCGAAAGCGAGTTCTCCCTGGTGCGCTTTGGCGGTGACCAGGCGCGTTACGACGCCACCTACGCCGGCGCCGAGCCGATCCAGCCGCAGGACATTGCCGACACCATCTTTTGGGTGATGAACACCCCGGCGCACGTGAACATCAACCGCCTGGAACTGATGCCGGTGAGCCAGACCTGGGCTGGGTTTGCGATTGAGCGTGGGGCCAAGTAAGGCTTGAGACCGCGCCGCCTGTTTCGCGAGCAAACCCACACACACATTCGACTGTATTCACAAATCCAAATGTGTGCGGGCTTGCTCGCGAAGGCGTCAGATCGGTCAAAACAGGGCATAAGGTACACTCCACTCCTGAAAACCCCACCGTACCCAGCGGTTTAAAGGTTTTGACAGGAGGATATGTGAGTAACCGAGGTGAGCAGGCACTGCTCAAACAATCGACCATCCTGATGTTCGCCGTGGCGATCGCCGGGATTGTCACGGGTGTGATATCAGGCGCCCAATCCATTTTGTTCGATGGCTTTTTCTCGCTGATCGCAACCTTTATCAAGGTGCTGATGCTGATCACGGCCAAGCTGATCGCCAAGAAAAGCAACGAGCGCTTCCAGTTCGGCTACTGGCACCTGGAGCCCATGGTGTTGCTGATCGAGGGCAGTTTCCTGCTACTGATTGCTATCTACGCGTTTCTCAACGGGGTGTTCGGCATTATCAATGGCGGGCGCGAGATCGAGTTGGGGCTGGTGATCATCTATGCCGCGGTGTTTACCGTGGTCGAGTTCGCCTATTTCTTCTACGTGCGCTACCGCAATCGCACGCTCAAGTCGTCGTTGATCCAGTTCGACAACATCAGTTGGCTGGTGGACGCCATGCTCTCCGTGGGCCTGCTGGTGAGCTTCCTCGCTGCGTTGCTGCTCAAGTCCCAGGGCTATGGCGAGTGGGCGGTGTATGTCGACCCCTTGATCCTGATCCTGCTGGCCCTGAGCATGCTGGCGCCGGCCTTGAAGATCCTGCGCCCGGCCTTGCGCGATGTGCTGGGGATTGCCCCGGACCAGTTGGACGACAAGGTGCGCGAAGTGATGGATGCGGCCCAGGCCCGGCATGGCTTCGATGACTATGTGTCCTACGTGCAGAAACACGGGCGGGCGCGGTTTATCGAGATTCATGTGGTGTTGCCGGCCGATTACCCGGTGGATAAGGTTGCGACACTCGATGAGCTGCGTGAAGAGATATCCACAGGGCTGGGCGCGGCGGACAAGGCGCGCTGGTTGACCATCAGCTTTACCGGGGATCGCAAGTGGATTGCCTGATAGTCAGTTAGACCGAGGTGAGGCTATCGCAGGCAAGCCAGCTCCTACATTTTGATGTGTGAACCCATTCAGGTGTGGGAGCGGGCTTGCTCGCGATGGGGCCTTTGAATTCAGCCAAGAAACTCGATCAGGCCCTGATAGCACGTCGCCAAATGGTAGGGCGTAGTCGACGGCATATCCCGCCGGCTCACCTCACCCTTGGCATCCAGGCACTCATTCCAGCCCTTTGCATGCAGGAAATGCTGCTGCAACGCCAGCAACTGGCGCTCCAGCACCGCCTCGCTGCCTGGCCGCAGCGTCAGCGCGCGCAGATATTCGGCCTGGGCCCAGATCCGCTGGGTGCCGTCGCGCACGCTGCCATCGAGTGCCAGCATCCCGCTGACTGCGCCGCTCACGTTATCCACACCCATCTGCTCGGCATAGGCAAACGCCCGGCTCAGCGAAGCGTGCAGGGGCGTGCCGCGCAGCACGGGCGAGGACTCCAGCAGGAAGAACCACTCGAACTGGTGCCCCGGCTCGAACCAGTTATCCACAGCACCCAGGGGCTTTTCCATCATCACGCCGTGCTGACGCTCGATAAAGCGTTGCTGCATGGCCGTCGCCAGTGCCAGCAGGGCCTGTTGCACCGCAGGGTCTTCACGTACCGCGAGGGTGGCGAGGAAACCTTCGGCCAGATGCATCAGCGGGTTTTGCAGCGGGCCGGACTTGAGGGACGACCAGTTGCGCTCCAATACGGCCTCATACAAGCCGTCGCCCGTGGCAAAGCGCTCGGCGACCACTTCCAGGGCGGCGTTGAGCACCGACTCCACCAGCGGCTCGCGGACCTTGGCCCAGTAATGGGCGCAGGCGAAGATGATAAACGCGTGGGTATACAGGTCTTTGCGCTTGTCCAGCGGCTTGCCGTGGGGGTCGATGCTGTAGAACCAGCCACCGTGCTCGGCGTCGTGGAAGTGCCGTTGCAGCGAGCGGAACAACGCCGCTGCACGTTCTTGCGCAAAGTCCTTGCCGGGCTCGCCGATCAGGCTGGCAAACACATACAGCTGCCGGGCGCAGGCCATGGCGCGGTAGCGCTGCGGGGCCAATGGCTGGTGATCGGCATCCAGTGCTTCATAGGGCAACGCCAACTCGGCATTCCAGCCTGGGCCCTGCCAGAGCGGCACGATCAGGTCGTTGAAGTGCGTGAGCACAGCGTTCAGTTGAGGCTTGTTGGCAGAGCTTGGAGCGATGGGCATCGGCTGGTGTCGTCACGGCAGGGGTGTTTGCCGCGCATGGTAGCAGGCTTGGGGGCAGCGGTGGTTTTGCTACCGCTTTCGCGAGCAAGCCCGCTCCCACATTTGACCGGGTTCCATCGTTGGAATGCGGTCAAATGTGGGAGCGGGCTTGCTCGCGAAGAGGCCCTCAACAGCGCTGCATCACTCAGCCCGCCAGCAACCAACCCCCAGTCGCCGCCGAAGCCGCCCCTGCCACCCGCACCAGCGGCGCCGCCGCAGCCGGCAGAAAGCGCACCACTGCATAACCCGCCGCGTGCAGCACAGCCGTCGCCCCCACGAACCCGGCTGCATACGCCCACGGGCTGGTCATATCCGGCAGTTCCAGGCCGTGAGCCACGCCGTGGAACAGGGCAAACACGGCTGTTGCAGCTACCGCCACCGCCACCGGCGGACGAATCGCCAAAGCCACCGCCAGGCCCAGGGCCAGTACCGACGCGGCAATCCCGCTTTCCAGGGCCGGCAAGGCCAACCCTTCAAAACCGAGCACGCCACCGAGCAGCATGGTGCCGACAAAGGTGCAAGGCAGGGCCCAGCGCGCCGCGCCTTGTTGCTGCGCCGCCCACAGGCCGACGGCCAGCATCGCCAGCAAATGGTCGAGACCGCCGAGGGGATGGCTGATGCCGGCTACCAGACCATTGTCGCCGTGACCCGGATGGGCAAAGGCCAGGGCCGGGACCAGTAGCAGGGCGAGGGTGGCAAACAGTTTGTTGAGGCTCATAAGACAGCTCCTTGATAAGAGGGATCAGGCTGCGGTCAGCAGGCCCTGGCGTTCGATAAAGGCGACGATTTCGTCGAGGCCGACGCCGGTTTTCTGGTTGCTGAACACAAAGGGTTTGCCATTGCGCATGCGCTGGGTGTCGCTGTTCATCAGCTCCAGCGAGGCCCCGACCAGTGGCGCCAGGTCGATCTTGTTGATCACCAGCAGGTCGGACTTGCAGATTCCCGGTCCACCTTTGCGCGGCAGTTTGTCGCCGGCTGATACATCGATCACATAGATGGTCAGGTCTGACAGTTCGGGGCTGAAGGTGGCCGAGAGGTTGTCGCCGCCCGACTCCACTAGGATCAGGTCGAGGCCGGGAAAGCGTCGGTTCAGTTGATCAACCGCTTCGAGATTGATCGATGCATCTTCACGGATCGCCGTGTGCGGGCAGCCGCCGGTTTCCACGCCAATGATCCGCTCGGGCGCCAGGGCCTGGTTGCGCACCAGAAAGTCGGCGTCTTCGCGGGTGTAGATGTCGTTGGTGACCACCGCCAGGTTGTAGCGATCACGCAGGGCCAGGCACAGCGCCAGGGTCAAGGCGGTCTTGCCGGAGCCAACGGGGCCGCCGATACCGACGCGCAGGGGTTGTGTGTTCATGGGGCTCTCCTAGGAACGGAACAGGCGGCTGTACTGGCGCTCGTGGGCCATGCATGCCAGGGACAGGCCGAATGCGGCGCTGCCAAAATGATGAGGGTCGCGCTGGCTGGCGTCCTGCTGGGCCTGTTGCAGCAGGGGCAGCAGTTCGCTGGTCAGGCGTTGGGCGGCTTGCTGGCCCAGGGGCAGGGTTTTCATCAGCACGGCCAATTGGTTTTCCAGCCAGCTCCAGAGCCAGGCGGCCAGGGCATCGTCGGGGCTGATCGTCCAGGCGCGAGCCGCGAGCGCCCAGCCCAGGGCCAAATGCGGCTCGCGGGTTGCCGTAAGAAAATCGCGGGCGGCTTCATCCAACTCCGGCAAGCCATTGAGCAGTTGTTGCAGGGAATAGCCCATCTGCCGGCTCTCCTGGAACAACTCACGGGTTTCGCGGCTGGCGCGATGCTCCTCGCAGAGTTGGCGCAGGCGCGCCCAGTCCTGGGCTGCGGCGGCCTGGCAATGGGCGAGCAGCAACGGCGCTTCGAAGCGCGCCAGGTTGAGCAGCAACTGGTCGCTGATCCAGCGTCGGGCGCTGTCGGCATCACTGACACGGGCATTCTCCACGGCCATTTCCAGGCCCTGTGAATAGCTGTAGCCGCCAATCGGCAATTGCGGACTGGCCAGGCGCAACAGCGCCCAGGCCGGGTTCACAGGCGCACGCCGAACTGATGCAGTTTGGGCGGGTAGTTGAAGTCTTCATCACCATGGCGCGAGTGATGATGACCGCCACCATAGGCGCCGTGTTCTGGCTGGAACGGTGCTTCGAGGGTTTCGGTATGGGCGCCCAATTGCTCCAGCATGGCCTTGAGCACGTAGTCATCGAGCAGCCGCAGCCAGCCGTCTCCCACTTGCAGGGCCACGTGGCGGTTGCCCAGGTGATAGGCCGCGCGGGTCAGTTCGAAGGCGCTGCTGCAGGTGACATGCAGCAGTTGTTCAGGGCGAGCACAGACGCGTACGACACGTCCGTCTTCAGCCTGTAGGAATTCTCCGTCATGCAGCGGCGGCTGGCCACGCTCCAGAAACAGGCCGACGTCTTCTCCCTCGGCACTGAAACAGCGCAGGCGGCTTTTGCTGCGAGCGTCGAAGTTCAGCAACAACTCTGCGGCCCAGACGGGTTGGGGGGCGATTCGGCGGTGGATCACCAGCATCAGGAAGCTTCCAGCTATGAGCGATAAACAGGCTAGAGCAAGGGGCTTGCCAATCTGGCTGGATGTGGGAAAACGACGTAGGAATCGAGTGTCTGCCACTCATTGGGGCAACAGGTTGCGCGAGGCATGACTCATTTTGGTGCGCGGTGGCGGCTTTTGGCGCCGAAGTTGTGCAGTTGGTTACGGGCTTCAGGGGCTTTGGGATGTGTCTTACAACGATCTGAGAGTTTCCGTTCATCTCGTTCTACGTCGTTTCACTAGGATTTCGCCCCTGTTTAATCCATCGCGACGTTCATCATGTTCAAGTCATTTTTAGGTGTAGTTATTGTCGGCCTGTTTGCGCTGACGTCATCGTCCTGGGCCAACGTCAGTAAACGCGGTACGTCACTGGCCTCGTTCAGTTCCGTGCCCAGGCCTGCCATCGACAACGTTGTCGACCGCGCCTATGAATTGTTGGGCAAGCCTTACAAATTGGGAGGGGCATCGGTGGATCAGGGGTTCGATTGCAGCGGTCTGTTGGTCTATCTGTTCAAGACCCAAGCCAATATTGTTATCCCGCGCACCACCTCGGCGATGCACCGCTCAACGGCGGCAACGATCAAGCGCGATGCGCTGCAACCCGGCGATGCGGTGTTTTTCAGGGGCAATGGCAGCGGCCAGGTTGGCCATGTCGGCTTGTACATCGGCGAAGGCAAATTCATTCATTCACCGCGCCCGGGCAAAAGCATCCGCATTGATTCGCTGGCCAACACCTACTGGAAGAAGAACTACACCACCGCCAAACGCTTCTACGCGGTGCGTTGATCGCTCTATTCGGTGCTGCCCAGGCCTTGCCAGTGCTTGAGACCGATAAAGATAAAGCGCAGTTGCTGGGTGATCTTGGCCTGGGGTGTGAGGTGTGCAGGCAGGGCGGCGGCGGGCGGGTCGATGATGTCGGGCAGGGTGGCGAACACGCTCTTGACGATCAGGTCGGCCATCACATGCAGACCCTCGGCATCCAGGTGCTGGAGTTTGGGCATCAGCGTCAGGTCGGCCGCCAGGTCCGAGGTGATGTCTTCACGCAAGGCGCCGATGGCTTGGCGCACGGCCAGGCAACCGCCGTATTGCTCGCGGGCGAGGAATAAAAACTGTGAACGGTTGGCCGCGACCACATCGAGAAAGATCCGCACCGAGGCATCGATGATGCCGCCCATGACGAATTCGTTGTGGCGTACCAGGCGGATGGTGGCACGGAAGGTTTGGCCGACCTCACTGACGAGCACCAGGCCCAGTTGGTCCATATCGGCAAAGTGACGGTAGAAACCGGTCGGCACGATGCCAGCGCTCTTGGCCACTTCCCGCAGGCTCAGGCTGCCAAACCCTCGTCCACCCTCCATCAGATGGCGGGCTGCGTCCATCAAGGCAAGGCGGGTCTGTTGCTTCTGTTCGGCGCGGGGGAGCATGGGCGGGTGGGCTTTGTAGGCAAGGACAGCGACGCACTCTAGCAAATCAACTTTACCGGCGTCGAACTTCAAGCGAGACAAGGGTGTTGCGGGTCACACAAAGTCAAAGCCCGATCGCAGGGGATCGGGCTTTTTTCAGGGCCAGCACAGGCTTAGCTCGTAGCTTTATGCATTTCAGCCAGACGGTCGGAACCGCCTTCAGCTACGGCGTTACGTTCTTGCAGACGGTCAGAACCACCTTCAACCAGACCTTTCTGTTCCAGGCGATCGCGGCCGCCTTCAGCTACGGCATTGCGTTCTTGCAGACGATCCGAGCCACCTTCGACCAGACCTTTCTGTTCCAGGCGATCGCGGCCGCCTTCAGCTACGGCATTGCGTTCTTGCAGGCGATCCGAGCCACCTTCGACCAGGCCTTTCTGTTCCAGGCGATCGCGGCCACCTTCGGCAACGGTCTGGCTGATGTGTACAGCGTCAGATTTGACTTGTGGGATGGCTTGTTCTGCAGCTGGCAGGGCGAAAGCGCTGGTGGCCAGGACAGAGAGTGCAACACTGAGCAGTAATTGGCGTTTCATGATGAGTTGCTCCTTGGGAGGGCGATAAAGTGGGTACAGAGCTAATGCTACTCTCGATAACTCGATATAAAAGTTCATAAACACAATGGTAATAATCAACAGAATTGATTGTTCTACGCGATGGCTCTAGAACGCGCGTCTCAAGCACGCGCTTTTGCACCGATGTGGGTATTTTCGACACGGGCGTGGGTAACAACGGTGCGCCGTTGATGAAAGAAGCTGTCGGATTAGTCAGAAAAAGCGCTTTTCGCCGCTAATTCCACTCTGCGGTTAAACCCCCAGGCCATTTGCCAGTCGTAGCCATATAAGCTTTAGTCCTTGCGCGCGTTGCCACTGGCACGCGCAGTCGTAATCAGGAGCCCTGTGCAATGACGCGCACTCGTAAAATTCTCGCCTGGAGCAGTGCTTGCTTCGTTCTGTTAATCGCCGCCGTCGTGCTGATCCTGGTGTTCTTCGACTGGAACCGGATCAAGCCGCAACTCAATGCCAAAGTCTCCGAAGAGCTGCATCGCACCTTTGCCATTAATGGCAACCTGGCCGTGGTCTGGCAGCGCGAGCCGGACGAGGGCGGTTGGCGGGCCTGGGTGCCGTGGCCCCATGTGGTGGCCGAGGACCTGAGCCTGGGCAACCCCGAGTGGTCGAAAAAACCGCAGATGGTCAGCCTCAAGCGTGTCGAATTGCGTATCTCACCGTTGGCCTTGCTGGCCCAGCGCGTGGTGATTCCGCGTATCGACCTGACCGAACCGAGCGCCGAGTTGCAGCGCCTGGCCGATGGCCGCGCCAACTGGGTATTCAAATTTGATCCCAAGGACCCGAATGCCGAACCGTCCAGCTGGGTGGTGGATATCGGCGCTATCGGCTTCGACAAGGGCCACGTGACCCTCGACGACCAGACGCTCAAGACCCGCCTGGATGTGCTGATCGACCCGCTGGGCAAGCCGGTTGCGTTCAGTGAAATAGTCGGTGAGCGCGACGCAAAAAAGGCCCTGGAGAAGGGCTCTGCCCCCCAGGACTACGCTTTCGGCCTCAAGGTCAGCGGTCAGTACCACGGCCAGAAACTCGCCGGCAGCGGCAAGATCGGCGGGTTGCTGGCCCTGCAGGACGCCGCTAAGCCATTCCCCCTGCAAGCCCAGGCCAGGATCGGTGACACCAGCATCGCCCTGGCCGGCACCCTGACCGACCCGCTGAACCTCGGCGCCCTGGATTTGCGCCTGAAACTGTCCGGTACCAGCCTGGGCAACCTTTACCCGCTGACTGGCGTGACTCTGCCGGACTCACCGGCCTATTCCACCGATGGTCGCTTGATCGCCAAATTGCATGAAGCCGGCGGCGCGTCGTTCCGTTATGAAAACTTCAACGGCAAGATCGGCAACAGCGATATCCATGGCAACCTGGCCTACGTCGCCAGCCAGCCGCGGCCCAAGCTCAGTGGTGCGCTGGTCTCCAATCAACTGTTACTGGCCGACCTGGCGCCGCTGATCGGTGCTGACTCCAACGCCAAGCAAAAGGCCCGTGGCGGTGAAAGCAAGCAACCGGCGACCAAGGTGCTGCCGGTCGAGGAGTTTCGCACCGAGCGCTGGCGCGATATGGATGCGGATGTCGAGTTCACGGGCAAACGCATTGTCCACAGCGCCGAACTGCCGTTCACCGACCTCTACACACACCTGGTGCTGACCGACGGCCAATTGAGCCTGGAACCCCTGCGTTTTGGCGTGGCGGGTGGCAAGCTCAGCGCGCAAGTCCGCCTCAATGGTCGCATCACTCCGCTGGAGGGCCGGGCGAAGTTGACGGCGCGCAACTTCAAGCTCAAGCAGTTGTTCCCCACCTTTGAACCGATGAAAACCAGCTTCGGCGAACTCAACGGCGATGCCGACATCGCCGGGCGTGGCAACTCGGTGGCGGCGCTCTTGGGCAGTGCCAATGGCGATCTGAAAATGCTCATCAACGACGGCGCGATCAGCCGTGGCCTGATGGAAATTGCCGGGCTGAACGTGGGCAACTATGTGGTCGGCAAGATGTTTGGCGACAAGGAAGTGAAGATCAACTGCGCGGCGGCGGACTTCGGCATCAAGACCGGCCTGGCCACCAGTCGGCTGTTTGTGTTCGATACCGAGAACGCGATCATCTACATCGATGGCACCGCGAACATGGCCAGCGAACAACTGGACCTGACGATTACCCCGGAGTCCAAGGGTTTCCGCCTGTTCTCGCTGCGCTCGCCGTTGTACGTCAACGGGCCGTTTATCAAGCCCAATGCCGGGGTCAAGGCGGTGCCGTTAATGCTGCGGGGTGCAGGGATGGTGGCGTTGGGGGTGATTGTCGGGCCTGCGGCGGGATTGCTGGCGCTGGTGGCACCGAGCGGTGATGTGCCGAACCAGTGTGTGCCGCTGTTGCAGCAGATGAAGGAAGGCAAGGCGCCGAAGACGGTGAAGGGCTGACTGACGAGCCCGAAACCAAAATGTGAGTGCTACGCGGCGCAAAAAGTTTTATCGGATGTAGCCGGGTGTCATATCGATTGCCGCAGGGCTGGTCTAGGATCTGCTCAATCGCCTCTTTGACGGACGTTCGCCCCATGCCGCAGTCATTGGCTACACGTTATCCCCTGGTCCTGGTGCCGGGCATGCTCGGGTTTGTGCGGCTGGTGCTGTACCCGTATTGGTACGGGATCGTCCCGGCATTGCGTGCCGGCGGGGCGCAGGTGTTTGCGGTGCAGGTGGCGCCGCTCAACGCCAGTGAGGTGCGCGGCGAGCAGTTGCTGGTGCAGATCGAACAGATACGCCGCCAGACCGGCGCCGACAAGGTCAACCTGATCGGTCACAGCCAGGGTTCGCTCACCGCCCGTTACGCAGCGGCTAAACGCCCGGAATGGGTGGCCTCGGTCACGTCGGTGGCCGGGCCCAATCACGGTTCTGAACTGGCGGACTACTTGCACACCCACTACCCGGCCGATAGCGCCAAGGGGCGGATCATGAGTGCGTTGTTGCGCCTGGTGGGCGTGGTGATGGGGCTGCTCGAAACCGGCTATCGCGGCCCGCGTTTTGCGGCGGATATCCACGCCTCTCATCAGTCACTGACCAGTGAGGGTGTGGCGCTGTTCAATCGCCAGTACCCCCAGGGCTTGCCCGATACCTGGGGCGGGCAGGGCGCCGAGGAAGTGAACGGTGTGCGGTATTACTCCTGGTCCGGCACCTTGCAGCCGGGCAAGACTGATCGCGGGCGCAACCTGCTGGACGGTACAAACCGCAGTTGCCGGCTGTTTGCGCGCACCTTCGTCAAGGAGAAAGGCCAGTGCGATGGCATGGTCGGGCGCTACAGCTCGCACCTGGGCACGGTGATTGGTGATGACTATGCGCTGGACCATTTCGATATCGTCAACCAGTCGCTGGGCCTGGTGGGCAAGGGCGCCGAGCCGATTCGCCTGTTTGTCGAGCATGCGCAGCGGTTGAAGGCAGCCGGGATTTAGCGCCTTACCGGCGTCGTCCAGCGCTCCGACAAAATCACCCCACCCAACGTCAGCACGCCCCCGACCAGGTGATACAGCGCCAACTGCTCCTTGAGCACCACCGCGGCAATCAGCGCGGTGATCAACGGCAGCAAATTGAAAAACAGCGTGGTGCGGCTCGGCCCCAGGTTTTTCACCGAATGCATCCACGCAAGTGGCGCGATCATCGACGCCAGCAGGCAGGCATACACCACCAGGCCAATATTCGAGGGGCCCAGGCCGACCTTGTCCGACGCCAGGAACAGCGGAAACAGCACCACCACCGCCACCAGTACCTGCAAATACAACAACACCAGGGGCGGCAGGCGCAGTTGCCATTTTTTCAGCAGGGTGCTGTAGATCGCATAGGCCAGCGTGGCCACCAGCATCATCGCGTCGCCCAGGTTCACCCCGTGTTGCAGCAGCGCGCCGAGGCTGCCGGACGATACCACCACCGCAACCCCGGCAAACGACAGGACTGCACCGGTCAAGGCGCCGAAGGTCAGGCGCTGGCCGAGACTGATAATGGCGGCGGTCAGGGCCATCAACGGCATCAGCGACAGGATGATCCCCATATTGGTGGCGCTGGTCAGGCTCGCCGCGTAGTACGCCAGGCTCTGGTAGACCGCCATGCCGAGCACACCGAGGATGACGATTTTGCCCAGGTTGGGGCGGATCAGCGCCCAGTTGGCAATGACCGGCTTGAGCATGAACGGGGTAAACAGGATGGCCGCCAGCAGCCAGCGATAAAAGCCGATCTCGGCCGGGAATATCGAGCCCACGGCGAGTTTGTTGACCACGGTATTGCCAGCCCAGATAAAAATGGCCAGCAGCGGATAAGCGTATTGCATCGCAAGGAACCAGGAACGTTAGTGAGGCTTGATTATCCTTTGTCTGGATCGAAGCCTATACTTCGATCCAGACAAGCCGCCTTTGTATCCAGACAACATGTCCAGAACCTACATCAACTTGCCCGATTTCGACGTACTGCCGGCCCCGGTGTACTTTCGCTATTCGGAGTTTGCCGCCGACAGCCATGCTTCCAGCCATCAACATGCATGGGGTTCCCTGGATTACTCGGCCCGTGGCGTGATGCGCTTTGAGGTGGGCGGCAACCGGTTTATGTCGCCGCCGCAATACGCGGTGTGGATCCCGCCCAACACCCAGCACAGCTCCTACAACGCCCAGGCGATTGTCTACCGCTCGGTGTACCTGGCGCCGTCCTTGTGCGAGCAATTGCCTGCGCAGCCCTGCACCCTGACCATCAGCGACATCCTCAAGGCCATCCTCAGTGACTTTGCCGAGCGCGACGTCAACATCCCCGCCAACGAGGCCGACGTGCGCCTGGCCCAGGTGCTGGTGGATCAACTGCGCCAGGCGCCGGTGCATGATTGTTTCCTGCCCTATGCCAGTAGCCCCGGCCTGCTCAGCGTGCTCGAAGGCATGCAGGTGGACCCTGGCGACAGCCGCGCGCTGGCGCAGTGGGCGCAGCAGGTGCATGTCAGCGAGCGCACCCTGGCCCGGCAATTTGTGCGTGAACTGGGCATGAGTTTTGGTGAGTGGCGCCAGCGCCTGCGTTTTCTGGCGGCCATTGAGGCGCTGGAAAGCAGCCGCAGTGTGCAGGAAGTAGCGTTTGACCTGGGCTACAGCACCGCCTCGGCGTTTATTGCGATGTTCCAGCGCCAGGCCGGCAGTACGCCGGAGCAGTATCGACGGACGAACCTACGTAGTAGGTGAAGGTGTAACAGGCTTTGTCTACACTGCAGGGGAGGCCGCGCCCCTCGGCGTGGTAACAGGGAGAAAACTCCATGAAGATGTTGCGTATTCCGTTGTTGATGATCGGTCTGCTGCTCTGTTCCCAAGGGTTTGCGGCCACTGCCCAGCAAAACAAAATGACCACCTGCAACGCCGAAGCTTCCACCAAGACCTTGAAGGGCGATGATCGCAAGGCCTTCATGAAAACCTGCCTCTCGGCCCCGGCCGCCAATGACGCCAAGACCCTGACCCCGCAGCAGCAAAAGATGAAGGACTGCAACGCGTCGGCCAAAACCAAGGCGCTGGCTGGCGATGCGCGTAAAACCTTTATGAGCACCTGCCTGAAGAATTAATAGCCCCGGACTACCTAAGGCTGCGACACTCGCACAGCCCTTACACCTGTAGGAGCGAGCTTGCTCGCGAAGAACGTGAACGGTATCGCGCGCATCTTGAATGCACGCGTTGCCCATGAGTTTTTCGCGGGCTTGCCCTAATGCCAGTCAGTTAAGGCTTTTTTGTAGGAGCGAGCTTGCTCGCGAAAAACTTACAGGCGCTGCATTCATTCAGTAAGCACGCGTTATCGTTGACGTTTTTCGCGAGCAAGCTCGCTCCTACAGAAGGCGATGACCGCTTAACTGACTGGCATTAGGGCAAGCCCGCTCCTACACGTCCTTTAACGCCGTTCGTTTAGAGGCTGTATGCCAACGTTTTCTCAGCGTCATGTGTTGTTGCTGGCCAGCTACATCATCATTTTCGGCGGATTGTTGCTGGTATTGCCGTTAAAACTGCTGCCCAGCCTGTTGGCTGGCTTGCTTGTCTTCGAACTGGTCAACATGCTCACCCCGCAGTTGCAACGGTTGATCGAAGGCCGGCGCGCACGCTGGTTGGCCGTGGCCTTGCTCGGCACGGTTATTGTCAGCGTACTGACTCTAATTTTTGCCGGCGCCATCAGCTTCCTGCTGCACGAAGCGGAAAACCCCGGGGCTTCCCTGGATAAATTCATGGGCGTGGTGGACCGCGCACGCGGCCAATTGCCGCCGTTCCTCGACGCCTACCTGCCGGCCAGCGCCGCCGAATTTCGCGTGGCCATTGGCGATTGGTTGAGCAAGCACCTGAGCGATTTGCAACTGGTCGGCAAAGACGCCGCGCACATGTTCGTGACCCTGCTGATCGGCATGGTCCTGGGCGCCATCATCGCCTTGCAACGGGTCCCCGACCTGACCAAGCGCAAACCCCTGGCCGCCGCGCTGTTCGACCGCCTGCACCTGCTGGTCCAGGCCTTTCGCAACATTGTCTTCGCGCAAATCAAAATCGCTGCGCTCAACACTGTCTTCACCGGGATATTCCTCGCGGTGGTGCTGCCGCTGTGCGGGATCCACCTGCCGCTGACCAAGACCCTGATCGTCCTGACCTTCCTGCTGGGCCTGCTGCCGGTAATCGGCAACCTGATGTCCAACACCCTGATCACCATCGTCGCCCTGTCGCTGTCGATCTGGGTCGCGGTGGCGGCGCTGGGGTATCTGATCGTGATCCACAAGGTCGAGTACTTTCTCAACGCGCGCATCGTCGGCGGGCAGATCAGTGCCAAATCGTGGGAGTTGCTGTTGGCGATGTTGGTGTTCGAAGCCGCATTCGGCCTGCCGGGAGTGGTGGCGGGGCCGATCTACTATGCGTATTTGAAGAGTGAGTTGAAGTTGGGTGGGATGGTCTAAAACTTGAGGGTGTTTGGACTGGCCCTTTCGCGAGCAAGCCCGTTCCCACATTTGGACCGAGTTCCACCTTGGGAATGCAGTCTAAATGTGGGAGCGGGCTTGCTCGCGAAGGCCGCGCCACGGTCTTGGCTAAAGCTCAATAGCCATAGCGCTTACTGGCCTCAATCGCCAACCCACTGCCGATGCTGCCAAAGATATTCCCTTCTACGTGCCGCGCATTGGGCAGCATCGCCGAAACACTCTGGCGCAGGGCCGGGATGCCGCTGGAACCGCCGGTGAAGAACACCGTGTCGACCTGGGCTACGTCCACCGAGGCGTCGTCGAGCAGTTGGGTCACGCTGTTGCGCACCCGTTCCAGCAGGTTGTCGATGGACGACTCGAACAGGGCGCGGCTCAGTTCCACGCTCAGGCCCGCTTCGACCCGATCCAGCGGCACATGGCGGCTGGCGTCGTGGGTGAGGTGGATCTTGGTTTCTTCCACTTCCATGGCCAGCCAGTGCCCGGCGCGCTGTTCGATCAGCTTGAACAACCGGTCGATGCCGCCGGTGTCTTCGATGTCGTAGCGCATGCTGCCCAACGCAATCTGGGACTTTTGCGAGTACACCGAGTTGATCGTGTGCCAGGTGGCCAGGTTCATATGGTGGCTGGTGGGCATGTAGGCGCCGCTTTTCATGCGGCTGCCGTAGCCGAACAGCGGCATCATGCCGGCCAGCGAGAGCTGTTTGTCGAAGTCGGTACCGCCGATGTGCACACCGCCGGTGGCGAGAATGTCGTCGTGGCGGTTGTCGTGCTTGCGCCGCTCAGGCGACAGGCGCACCAGGGAGAAGTCGGAGGTGCCGCCGCCGATATCGACGATCAGTACCAACTCTTCTTTTTCAATGGTGGACTCGTAGTCGAAGGCCGCGGCGATCGGTTCGTACTGGAACGAGACTTCCTTGAAGCCAAGCTTGCGGGCCACGTCCACCAGGGTGTCTTCGGCCTCTTTGTCGGCCATCGGGTCGTCATCGACGAAAAATACCGGGCGGCCCAGTACCACTTCTTCGAACTCACGGCCGGCGGTGGCTTCGGCGCGGTTCTTGAGCTGGCCGATAAACAGGCCCAGCAGGTCCTTGAACGGCATGGCCGTGCCCAACACGCTGGTGTCGTGTTTGATCAGCTTGGAGCCCAAAAGGCTCTTGAGCGAGCGCATCAGGCGGCCTTCGTAGCCTTCCAGGTACTCGTGCAGCGCCAGGCGGCCGTACACCGGGCGGCGTTCTTCGAAGTTGAAGAACACCACCGACGGCAGGGTGATCTTGTCGTCCTCCAGCGCGATAAGCGTTTCCATGCCGGGACGGATCCAGCCGACAGTGGAGTTGGACGTGCCGAAGTCGATGCCGCAGGCACGGGCTGGGGAGGTGTTGTTCATGTCTAACAGGTTCCGGTTAAAAAACGGCCGCGCAGTGTATGTCACTCGCGTGCAGATGCGTAGGCCGACTATCCGCTAAATACAGCAGACTTGTTACCTTGAAAGGTCGGCTCTTTGCCCCCAACTCCTGTGCATACGGTTGGTGGCTGTCGAAAGGATCAAGTTTGTCCTGCAAGCCGCCGATAATTTTCTGACGCACCTCGAACCGCCCCGCAATGCCCAGGCAGGCAGGGCGCGACTGTGCGATCTCGATAACGGATGGTGATGCCCCCATGGATTTCAAAGACTATTACAAGATTCTTGGTGTCGAGCCGACGGCCGATGACAAGCAGATCAAGGCCGCTTATCGCAAGCTGGCCCGTAAGTATCATCCCGACGTCAGCAAGGAAAAGGACGCGGAAGAGAAGTTCAAGGATGCCTCGGAAGCCTATGAAGCGCTGAAAAGTGCGGACAAGCGCGCCGAGTACGACGAATTGCGCCGCTATGGCCAGCATGGTCAACCGTTCCAGGGGCCGCCAGGCTGGCAGAGCCGTGGCGGGTTTGGCGGTGGCCAGGACAGCGGTGAGTTCTCTGACTTTTTCAGCTCGATCTTCGGCTCCCGTGGCGACGGCTTTGGTGGCGGTCAGCGCCGTCCTACAGGGCGTAAAGGCCAGGACGTGGAGATGCAGCTGTCGGTGTTCCTTGAGGAGACACTCTCTACCGAGTCCAAGCAGATCAGCTTCCAGGTCCCGCAATACGACGCCTCGGGCCGGCACGTCAGCAACACCACCAAGAGCCTGAACGTGAAGATCCCGGACGGTGTAGCCGATGGCGAGCGCATCCGCCTCAAGGGCCAGGGTGCGCCGGGGATTGGCGGTGGGGCCAATGGCGACCTGTACCTGATCATCAAGTTTGCGCCGCACCCCAAGTTCGAAGTGGACGGCGAAAACCTGATCATCAACCTGCCCCTGGCGCCATGGGAACTGGCCCTAGGCACGGAAGTGGCGGTGCCGACCCTCACCGGCAAGATCAACCTCAAGGTGCCGGCCGGCAGCCAGAATGGCCAGCGCATGCGCGCCAAGGGCCATGGCTTGCTGAACAAGGCCGGGCAACGCGGGTATCTGTTTGTGCAGCTCAAGGCGGTAATGCCTAAGAGCTGTGACGATGAGGTCAAGGCGTTGTGGCAGGAACTGGCGAAAAAAGCCGACTTTGATCCACGGGAAGCCTGGAGCCGCTAACAGAGGCCTATCGGCGCGGCAGCACCACGGTAAACGTGGTGCCCGCCGCTTCGCTGGAGGCCACTTCAATCGTGCCCCGATGGGCCTGCACCACTTCCTTGACGATAAACAGCCCCAGCCCAAGGCTGGTTGAGGTGCTGCCCAGCTCTTCAGTGGCGCTGCGCACCAGCGGGTCGAATACGGTGCCCAACGCCGCCTGGGGAATCGGTGTGCCGTAGTTGTGCATGCGCAACTCCACGCTATCAGGCGTGCCGTTGAGGCTCAGGGTCACGGCCTGGCTGTTGAGGCCGTGCTGCAACGCGTTGCCGATCAGGTTCTGCAACAGTTGATCAATCCGCCCGCGATCCCACTGCCCTTGGGCATCCCCGTCGATATGCAAGTGAATCTGGCAGTCCGGATGGCCCGCGCACGCTTCGTCGATGGCTTCCTTTGCCGCCTCGGCCAGGTTCATCGGCTTGGGCTCGATGGGCAGGCTGCTGCCCAGTCGGCTGCGCACAAACTCCAGCAGATCGCTGACCATGGCTGCCATATGCCGGGCGCCACTCTTGATATTACCCACCAGGTCCAGGCCATTGCTGTCCAGCGGGACCTTGCGCAACAACATCTCGGTAGACATCTTCACCGCCTGCAACGGTGCACGCAGGTCGTGGCCGAGGATGGCGAGGAAAATATCCCGCGAGCGATTGACCTGCTCGGCGTAGGCCGCGGTGGACTCGGCCAGGGCTTCGTCGATGGCTTCGTTGAAACGGATCATGTCCTGGAAATACTTAAGGTCCGGCGCCTCCAGGCTCTCGACCCACAGCCGGATCACACAGGCCCGCAGGTGACGGAACTCGGAGGTCATCTGCACCAGGTCAAAACCCACGGTATGGCGCAGCTCGCCATGGCTGGCGGCGGCTTCGTCCAGGCTCGGGGTTTTCTCCGGGCCTTCGCCCTTGGCCTTGGCCGCTTGTTCGCTGGCGCTCTGGCGGGTGTTCATGTCCCGTGCGGCGGCCAGCAGGATCGAGTGCGCGTGGTCGCGCAGTTGCGTGCGGTTCAGGGTTTCGGCGGCCGGGGTCAAGGTTTCGGCAAACTGCTCCCATTCATCGACGATCCGGTCGGCATGCAACGCGATGAATTCGGATAGGCGCATAGCCAGGTTCCCAAGTGCAAGACAGTGAGCAAACGTGGCGCATCGTAGCGCCAACGTCTGCGAGCTTCACTGGCTCGCTGGCAACCTGCCGATGAACGGTCAGAACAGGAAGTACCGCTGGGCCATTGGCAGCACATCTGCCGGCTCGCACCACAACAGCTCGCCATCGGCCTTGACCTGGTAGGTCTGCGGGTCGACCTCGATGTCTGGCAGGTAGTCGTTGTGGATCAGGTCTGTCTTCTGTACCCCACGGCAGCCCTTGACCACCCCGATCTGCTTTTTCAATCCCAAGGCCTGCGGCAAGCCTTCAGCCAGCGCCGCCTGGCTGATAAACGTCAGGCTGGTGGCGTGCAATGCACTGCCGAAACTGGCGAACATCGGGCGGTAGTGCACCGGTTGCGGGGTGGGGATCGAGCCGTTGATATCGCCCATCAGGCTTGAGGCAATCGCTCCGCCCTTGAGAATCAACGTGGGCTTGATACCAAAGAATGCCGGGCGCCACAGCACCAGGTCGGCCCATTTACCGGCTTCGATGGAGCCCACCTCATGGCTGATGCCATGGGTGATCGCCGGGTTGATGGTGTACTTGGCGATGTAGCGCTTGGCGCGGAAATTGTCGTTGCCTGCGCCGTCCCCCGGCAGTGGCCCGCGTTGCTTTTTCATTTTGTCGGCGGTTTGCCAGGTGCGCATGATCACTTCGCCCACGCGGCCCATGGCCTGGCTGTCGGAGCTGATCATCGAGAATGCGCCAAGGTCATGCAGGATATCTTCGGCGGCGATGGTCTCGCGGCGGATGCGGCTTTCGGCGAAGGCCACGTCCTCGGCAATGCTCGGGTCGAGGTGATGACAGACCATCAACATGTCCAGGTGCTCGTCGATGGTATTGCGGGTGAACGGCCGGGTCGGGTTGGTGGAGCTGGGCAGCACATTGGGGAAGCCGCAGGCCTTGATGATATCGGGCGCATGCCCGCCGCCGGCACCTTCGGTGTGGTAGGTGTGGATGGTGCGGCCCTTGAGCGCGGCGAGGGTGGTTTCGACAAAGCCGGACTCGTTGAGGGTGTCGCTGTGGATCGCCACCTGCACGTCGTACTGGTCGGCCACGCTCAGGCAGTTGTCGATACTGGCGGGCGTGGTGCCCCAGTCTTCATGCAACTTCAAGCCGATGGCACCGGCCTTGACCTGCTCGATCAACGGCTCGGGCAGGCTGGCGTTGCCCTTGCCGGTAAAGCCTATGTTCATCGGGAACGAATCGCTGGCTTGCAGCATGCGCGCCAGGTGCCACGGGCCCGAGGTGCAGGTGGTGGCGTTGGTGCCGGTGGCCGGCCCGGTGCCGCCGCCGATCATGGTGGTGACGCCACTGGTCAGTGCTTCTTCGACCTGCTGCGGGCAGATGAAGTGCACATGGGTGTCGATGCCGCCGGCGGTGAGGATCATGCCTTCGCCGGCAATCACTTCGGTGCTGGCGCCGATGGCCAGGGTCACGCCGGGCTGGATATCCGGGTTGCCGGCCTTGCCGATCCCCGCGATACGGCCATTTTTCAGGCCGACGTCGGCCTTGACGATACCCCAGTGATCGATGATCAGCGCGTTGGTGATCACCGTGTCGACCACCTCGGCGGCCAGCAGTTGGCTCTGGCCCTGGCCGTCGCGGATGACTTTGCCGCCGCCGAATTTCACTTCTTCGCCGTAGGTGGTGAAGTCCTGTTCCACTTCGATCCACAGCTCGGTATCGGCCAGGCGGACCTTGTCACCGACGGTGGGGCCGAACATGTCGGCATAGGCCTGGCGGCTGATTTTCATAGGAGTGTCCTGAAGAATTTGTGTTGAATGTGAATCCGCTATCGCAGGCAAGCCAGCTCCCACATTTGAAATGCATTCCCATGTGGGAGCTGGCTTGCCTGCGATGAGGCCCTAAAGATCACCCATGATCTTCCCGGCAAACCCGAACACCCGGCGCAACCCTGCCAGCTCCACCAACTCCACCTCGCGACTCTGCCCCGGCTCGAACCGCACCGCCGTGCCCGCCGGGATGTTCAGGCGCATGCCGCGGCCCAGGGCGCGGTCAAAGGTCAGCGCGTCGTTGGTCTCGAAGAAATGGTAATGGGAGCCGACCTGGATCGGCCGGTCGCCGCTGTTGGCCACGCTCAGGCTCAAGGTGCGCCGGCCCACGCTCAGTTCGATCTCGCCAGGCTGGATCTGGTATTGGCCAGGAATCATGCAGGTTGCCCCAGGGTCTTGAAGTAGATGGCGGTCGGGCTGTAGCGTCCGTCCGGGCTTTGGCAGTAGTCCGGCAGTTCGCCGATCTTGGTGTAGTGCAGGGCCTGGTAGAAGGCTTCGGCCGGGGAGCCGGCTTCGGTGTCCAGGTACAGCAGGCCACGCTTGTGCTGGCGTGCACACAGCTCCAGCGCGTTCATCAATTGATGGCCCAGGCCATGGCGCCGGGCGTCATTGAGCACCAGCAACTTTTGCACCTCGGCGCGGTTGAGGCCGTTGGCTTTCTGGCACAGCGCCAGTTGCACACTGGCCAGCACCTGTTCATCGCGCACCACCACCCACAGCAGCAGGCTGGCGTCCTCGACGCCGGCCTGTACGCCGTCGAAGTAGGCGCGGGCCTGGGCTGCGTCGAGGTCGGCCATGAAACCCACCGATGCGCCGTGCTTCACGGCGTCCAGCAACAGCTCAATCAGGCCCTGGCGATAATGGGCAAAACTTTCGGCATTCACTCGACGCAGTTGGGCAGCGTTCATCGGTATCACTCCTTGTGCACGGCAGGTGGCTGGGCGCCGGGGTTGAGCAGCAGTTGCATGAAGGTCAGGTCCAGCCAACGGCCAAACTTGGTGCCCACCTGGGCCATCTGCCCGGTGGTGCTGAAGCCCAGGCGCTCATGCAGGCGGATCGAGGCCAGGTTGCCGCTTTCGATGGCCGCGACCATCACATGTTTGTCGCAGGTCCTGGCGCGCTCGATCAGTGCCTGCATCAGCAGCGGGCCAAGGCCCTTGCCACGTTGGTCGTTGCGCACGTACACCGAATGTTCGACGGTGTGGCGAAAGCCGTCGAAGGGCCGCCAGTCGCCGAACGAGGCATAGCCGACGACCTGCTCGGCATCCACCGCCACCAGGATCGGATAGAACTGCGCCAGGCGCGCGCTGAACCAGGCCTGGCGATTGCCCAGGTCCACCGGTTGGTCGTTCCAGATCGCTGTGGTGTTGAGCACGGCATCGTTGTAGATATCGCGGATGGCCGGCAAGTCGCCGTGCACCGCGTCACGAATCAGCAAGGACATGGCCGGGCCTCAGGCGATGGGTTGGTGGACGGTCACCAGTTTGGTGCCGTCGGGGAAGGTGGCTTCGACCTGGATATCCGGGATCATTTCCGGGATGCCTTCCATCACTTGCTCGCGACTGAGCAGGGTGGTGCCAAAGTGCATCAGGTCGGCCACGGTACGGCCATCACGCGCACCTTCGAGCAGGGCGGCGGAGATATAGGCAATGGTTTCCGGGTAATTGAGCTTCACCCCGCGCGCCAGGCGGCGTTCGGCCACTAGGCCGGCGGTGAAGATCAGCAGTTTGTCTTTTTCCCGTGGGGTCAGGTCCATGGTCAGCAATCCGTTTTGAAAAAAATTTATTAACAACACAGGTCCAATGTGAGGGCTTGCTCGCTCCCACATTTTGATTTCATGTGTTCCAAATTCTCGGAGGTATGGCCTCACGCCCCAGCAGCGCCGGGCGCAACAACCGCCACAGATCAATCAACCAGGCCCGCGCCAGCAACGTCTCGCTGGCCAGGCAGCGCGCCACCAGCAAACCCGGCAGTTGGGTCAGGTCGCCACGCACTGCATGGGGCAGCGCACGGCATTGTTCAAGCAGTTCGGTATCGATTTCCCCGCTCACCAGCAACGTGGCAAACACCGGCTGCCCATCCAGGCCAATCGGCGAGTCGAGCAGGCCGTCGTCGCCCACAATGCGCTGGCGCTCATGCCACAGCAACTGGCCGTCGCGGCGGATATCCAGGTGCGACTGAAAGTGCCCAAGGTCGAAACGCTCGCCACTGGCCGGGCGCCCCAGCGCCACCACATCCCAGTAGAACAAACGGGCGTCGCCGTGCAGGTCGATGCGGGTACTGAGTTCGGCCTGTGCGGCGCTGAACACGATGGTTTCCTGGGGCAGCCACTCCAGGGTGGCGCCGGCCTCGACCGTCAATGCCACTTGCTGATAGGCCGGCCCGCTGGCGCGGTACCACTTGGCGGCGCCGGGGCTGGTCAACTGTGCCCATGCACCCTGGCCGACATGCGCCGTGATATCCAGGCGATCCCCCCCGGCAATCCCGCCCGGCGGGTGCACGATAATGTGCTGGCACACCTCGGGACCTTCGGCGTACAGGTGCTTTTGCACCCGCAGCGGGCCCTGATGGCGGCGCAGCACCGGGCGCGTGGTCGTGCCAAATTGTGCGTAGCCCAACTCCAGCGCGGCGTGCCAGCTGGGGGTGAACAGGGCGGTGGGGGCAGGAACAGTCATGGTCAGGGCTTATCAACGAGACGCTACAGATTAGATGGTAACCAGGCCGCGTACACCCTCGGCTTCCATATTTTCACCACGGCCCTGCTGGACGATTTCACCCCGTGACATCACCAGGTATTGATCGGCCAGCTCGGCGGCAAAGTCGTAGAACTGCTCCACCAGCAAAATCGCCATGTCGCCACGTTCGGCGAGCTTCTTGATCACCGCACCGATCTCCTTGATCACTGACGGTTGGATGCCTTCGGTGGGCTCGTCGAGGATCAACAGGCGCGGGCGGCTGGCCAGGGCCCTGCCGATCGCCAGTTGTTGCTGCTGGCCGCCGGACAAGTCACCACCGCGGCGGTGCTTCATTTGCAGCAAGACCGGGAACAGTTCGTAGATAAACGGCGGCACTTCCTTGGCTTCGCTGCCGGGAAAACGCGACAGGCCCATCAGCAGGTTTTCTTCCACCGTCAGGCGGCCGAAAATCTCCCGGCCCTGGGGCACGTAGGCGATGCCGGCGTGTACCCGTTGGTGCGGCTTGAAGCCGGTGATGGCCTTGCCTTCCCAGTTGACTGCACCTTCCTTGGCCGGCAACAGGCCCATCAGGCATTTGAGCAGGGTGGTCTTACCCACGCCGTTGCGTCCCAGCAGGCAGGTGACTTCGCCGACTTTCACGTCAAAGGACAGGCCGCGCAGGATGTGGCTGCCGCCGTAGTATTGGTGCAATTTATCGACTTGCAGCATGTTCAAATTCTCCTCAATTCCCTGTAGGAGCGAGCGTGCTCGCGAAAAGCGCCAAGGCACCGCGGGCATTCAGGCTCGGCGCGTTATCGTTGACGATCTTCGCGACCAAGCTCGCTCCTACAGAGAGCAATCCGCATCGGGTTCAGCGACCGAGGTACACCTCGATGACGCGCTCGTTTTCCTGCACCTGTTCCAGCGACCCTTCGGCCAGCACGCTGCCCTGGTGCAACACCGTGACGTGGTCGGCAATCGAGCCGACAAAGCCCATGTCATGCTCCACCACCATCAGCGAGTGTTTGCCCGCCAGGCGCTTGAACAGCTCGGCGGTGAACTCGGTCTCGGCGTCGGTCATGCCTGCCACCGGCTCATCAAGCAGCAACAGTTGCGGGTCTTGCATCAACAACATGCCGATTTCCAGGAACTGTTTCTGGCCGTGGGACAGCAAGCCGGCCGGGCGTTGCACTGATGCTGTGAGGCGAATGGTGTCCAGCACCTCGTCGATGCGGTCTTTCTGCTCGCCGCTCAGGCGTGCGCGCAGGCTGGCCCACACTGACTTGTCGGTTTTCTGCGCCAGCTCCAGGTTTTCGAACACGCTCAGGGCTTCGAACACCGTGGGCTTCTGGAACTTGCGGCCGATTCCGGCCTGGGCGATCTGCACTTCGCTCATGCTGGTCAGGTCCAGGGTTTCGCCGAACCAGGCCTTGCCGTGGCTGGGGCGGGTCTTGCCGGTGATCACGTCCATCAGCGTGGTTTTGCCCGCACCATTGGGGCCGATGATGCAGCGCAATTCGCCGACGCCGATGTACAGGTTCAGGTCGTTGAGCGCCTTGAAGCCGTCGAAGCTGACGCTGATATCTTCCAGGGTCAGGATCGTCCCGTGGCGGGTGTTGAGGCCCTTGCCTGCGGCCTGGCCGAGGCCGATGGCGTCGCGGCTGCTGCCGGCATCTTTGTTGGGGTCGAGAACAGGTTCGAGCATAAATTCAGCCGTCGGTGTGATTCTCATTGTTCGCCCTTCTTCTTCAGCAGGCCGATGATGCCCTTGGGCAAATACAGCGTGACGATGATGAACAGCGCGCCGAGGAAGAACAGCCAGTATTCCGGGAAGGCCACGGTGAACCAGCTCTTCATGCCATTGACCACGCCTGCGCCGAGCAGTGGGCCAATCAAGGTGCCGCGCCCGCCGAGGGCAACCCAGACAGCCGCTTCGATGGAGTTGGTCGGTGACATTTCGCTGGGGTTGATGATGCCCACCTGCGGCACATACAGCGCCCCGGCCAGGCCGCACAACACCGCGCTCAGCACCCACACGAACAGCTTGAAGCCGCGTGGGTCATAGCCGCAGAACATCAGGCGGTTTTCTGCATCACGCAGGGCCGTCAGCACCCGGCCGAACTTGCTCTGCGCCAGGCGCCAGCCGATGTACAGGCTGGCCACCAACAGCAGCACCGTAGCCAGGAATAGCACCGCGCGGGTGCCCGGTTCGGTGATGCCGAAGCCGAGAATACTGCGGAAATTGGTAAAGCCGTTGTTGCCGCCAAACCCGGTCTCATTGCGGAAAAACAACAACATCCCGGCAAAGGTCAGGGCCTGGGTCATGATCGAGAAATACACGCCCTTGATTCGCGAACGGAAGGCAAAGAAACCGAACGCCAGCGCCAGCAAGCCCGGGGCCAGGACCACCAGGCACAGGGCCCAGAGGAAGTGCTCGGTGCCGACCCAATACCACGGCAACTCAGTCCACGACAGGAAGGTCATGAACGCCGGCAGACCCTCGCCGGACGCCTGGCGCATCAGGTACATGCCCATCGCGTAGCCGCCGAGGGCGAAGAACAGGCCGTGGCCCAGGGACAACATGCCGGCGTAACCCCACACCAGGTCCAGCGCCAGGGCGACGATGGCGTAGCAGAGGATCTTGCCCACCAGGGTCAGGGTGTAGGCCGAGACGTGCAATGCACTGTCTGCGGGCAACAGTGACAACAACGGCAACGCCAGCAGCACGGCGAGGATCACCACGCCCACCGCAATCGTCACCTTGGGGCCGGCCTTTTGCGCGGCCGTGAGCATCAATGGCTGGTTCATCAGTCGATCACCCGTCCTTTCAGTGCGAAGAGTCCCTGCGGGCGTTTCTGGATAAACAGAATGATCAGCGCGAGGATCAGGATCTTGCCGAGCACGGCACCGATCTGCGGTTCAAGAATCTTGTTGGCAATCCCCAGGCCGAAGGCGGCCATGACACTGCCGGCCAACTGGCCGACACCGCCGAGCACCACCACCAGGAACGAGTCGATGATGTAGCTCTGGCCCAGGTCCGGGCCGACGTTGCCGATCTGGCTCAGGGCCACGCCGCCCAGGCCTGCGATGCCGGAGCCCAGGCCAAACGCGAGCATATCCACGCGCCCGGTGGGTACGCCGCAGCAGGCGGCCATGTTGCGGTTCTGGGTCACGGCGCGCACGTTGAGACCCAGGCGGGTCTTGTTCAGCAGCAGCCAGGTCAGCACCACCACGCACAGGGCGAAGGCGATGATCACGATGCGGTTGTACGGCAGCACCAGGTTGGGCAGCACCTGGACCCCGCCCGACAGCCACGCCGGGTTGGCCACTTCAACGTTCTGCGCGCCGAACACCAGGCGCACCAACTGGATCAGCATCAGGCTGATGCCCCAGGTCGCCAGCAGGGTTTCCAGCGGCCGGCCATAGAGGTGACGAATCACCGTGCGTTCCAGAACCATGCCGATGCCGGCGGTGACAAAAAACGCCACCGGCAGTGCGATCAACGGGTAGAACTCGATGGCCTGGGGTACGTAGCGCTGCATCAGCAACTGCACCACATAGGTGGAGTAGGCGCCGAGCATCAGCATCTCGCCATGGGCCATATTGATCACGCCGAGCAAGCCGAAGGTGATCGCCAGTCCCAGGGCCGCCAGCAACAGGATCGAGCCCAGGGACATGCCGCTGAAGGCCTGGCCGAGCATTTCGCCCACCAGCAGCTTGCGCTTGACCTGGGCCAGGCTGGTTTCGGCGGCGGTGTGCACCGCGGCGTCAGCCTCGACACCAGGTGCGAGCAGGGCTTCCAGGCGGGTACGGGCCAGTGGGTCGCCGGTGTCGCCGAGCAGGCGCACGGCTGCCAGGCGTACTGCGGGGTCGGAATCGACCAGTTGCAGGTTGGCCAGGGCCAGGCTCAGGGCACTGTGGACGTCGTCGTCGGCTTCGTTGGCGAGTTGCTGGTCGAGGAATTTCAGTTGTGCAGGCGTCGCACTTTTTTGCAGTTGTTGCGCAGCCGCCAGGCGCACCTTGGGTTCGGTGGCGAGCAACTGCTGGCTGGCTTGTACGTTGTTGATCAAGCCGCGCAGGCGGTTGTTCAGGCGTACGGTCTTGGTTTCGCCGTTTACCGTGAGTTGGCCTTGTTGCAGTGAATTGATCAACTCGACACGCGCCGGGTCGGGCTGGGCGGCCCAGTCCTGCAACAGTTTGGCCTGTTGCGTGGGGTTGGCCGCGAGGAAATCTTCGGCATCGCCTGCGTGTGCAGCCAGGGGCAGCAACAGCAGGCAGGCCAGGATGAGGCGGTGGAGGGCAGTGGGCATAACAAATTGTCCTGAACATGCGCGGACGGTGTGAACACCTACCCTCTGTAGGCGCTGGCTTGCCGGCGATAGCGGTGGGGCAGTTATAGATGAGTCGACTGACACACCGCTATCGCCGGCAAGCCAGCTCCTACAGGGAGCGGGCCCGTGGGTTGGGGCTTAGTTGCTCTTCACCGCGTGATCCGGCTTCTTGTCGTTGCCAGGGATATACGGGCTCCAAGGCTGGGCACGGATCGGCCCTTCGGTCTGCCAGACCACCGAGAACTGGCCGTCAGACTGGATCTCGCCAATCATCACCGGCTTGTGCAGGTGGTGGTTGGTCTTGTCCATGGTCAGGGTGTAGCCCGACGGTGCGGCGAAGGTCTGGCCGGCGAGGGCTTCACGCACCTTGTCGACGTCGGTGGACTTGGCTTTCTCCACCGCCTGCGCCCACATATGGATGCCGACGTAGGTGGCTTCCATCGGGTCGTTGGTTACGGCCTTGTCGGCGCCCGGAAGATTTTTCGCCTTGGCATAAGCTTTCCAGTCAGCGACGAACTTGGCGTTGACCGGGTTCTCTACCGACTGGAAGTAGTTCCACGCCGCCAGGTTGCCCACCAGTGGTTTGGTGTCGATGCCGCGCAGTTCTTCTTCGCCCACCGAGAACGCCACCACCGGAACTTCGGTGGCTTTCAGGCCCTGGTTGGCCAGTTCTTTGTAGAACGGCACGTTGGAGTCGCCGTTGACGGTGGAGATCACCGCCGTCTTGCCACCGGCGGAGAATTTTTTGATGTTGGCGACGATGGTCTGGTAATCGCTATGGCCGAACGGGGTGTAGACCTCTTCGATGTCTTTGTCGGCGACGCCTTTGGACTGCAGGAACGCGCGCAGGATTTTGTTGGTGGTGCGCGGGTACACGTAGTCGGTACCCAGCAGGAAGAAGCGCTTGGCGCTGCCGCCTTCCTCGCTCATCAGGTATTCCACCGCCGGGATTGCTTGCTGGTTCGGCGCGGCGCCGGTGTAGAACACGTTGGGCGACATTTCTTCGCCTTCGTATTGCACCGGGTAGAACAGCAGGCCATTGAGTTCCTCGAACACTGGCAGCACCGATTTACGCGACACCGAGGTCCAGCAGCCGAACACCACGGCGACCTTGTCCTGGGTCAGCAACTGCCGCCCCTTTTCGGCGAACAGCGGCCAGTTGGACGCCGGGTCCACCACCACCGCCTCCAGCATCTTGCCGTTGACGCCACCCTTGGCGTTGATCTCGTCGATGGTCATCAAGGCCATGTCTTTGAGCGACGTTTCGGAGATCGCCATGGTCCCGGACAGCGAGTGCAGGATGCCGACCTTGATGGTCTCGGCGGCCTGGACGGTCCAGGTCAGGCCCATGGCGGCAATGGATGCCGTGAGTGTGAAAGCCTTGATCAAGCTGCGACGCTTCATTGTGCAATCTCCGTGACTCAACAGTGTTAGACGACAGTTGAGGGAGGCATTGCAAGCCGTGTGCCTAGTCGTATAAAGGCAGAAAACGGTCGTTTTGGCGCGGGCTAGGTTTGTGCAGTGCACCATAAGCTGGCAGATCGAGTGGCATGGTGCGCGTGCGTGCGCCACAAGGGGGCGTCATCAGCGCTTGCGCATCAAGCCGATAAAAAACAACCCGCCAATGGCCGCAGTGGCCACGCCGATCGGCAAGTCCTCGGGGGCGATCAGGGTGCGCGCGGCAACGTCGACCCAGACCAGGAACAGGCTGCCCAGCAGCACGCACACCGGCAGTACCCGGCGGTGTTCTGCGCCTACCAGGCGACGGGCGATGTGCGGCACCATCAGCCCGACAAAGCCAATGGAGCCGCTGATCGATACCAGCACGCCGGTCATCAACGAGGCGATCAAAAATACCTTGAGGCGCACATTGCGGGCGTTCAGGCCCAGGGTCACGGCGGTCTGCTCGCCGGACATCAGCGCGTTGAGCGGGCGCGCCATGCCCAGTAGCAAAACCAGCCCCAGCAAGACAGTGACGGTGGGGATCGCCAGCAGTTCCCAGCGCGCCAGGCCCAGGCCGCCGAGCATCCAGAACATCACGGCTGACGCCGCGCGATGATCGCCCATGAACAGCAACAGGTTGGCAACCGCCATCATCACGAACGACACGGCCACGCCGCACAGCAACAGACGATCACTCTCCAGGCGGCCATTACGACTGGCCACCGCCAGCACCACCAGCATGCTTAGCAGCGCGCCGATGAAGGCGGCGGTGGGCAGGGTCAGCAGGCCGATGACTTCGCCGACATGCAGCACCACAATCACCGCGCCCAATGTGGCGCCCGAAGTTACGCCCAGCAGGTGTGGATCGGCCAGGGGGTTGCGTGTGACTGCCTGCAAGACCGCGCCGATCAGCGCCAACCCGGCGCCTACCAGCGCGCCCAGCAACATGCGTGGTACACGGATCAGCCAGACGATATGTTCCTGGCCGGCGCTCCAGTTGGCCTCGCCGATGCCCAAGGCCTTGTGCAGCAGAATCCGCCACACCACATCTACCGGCACTCGCGCGGAGCCGAACCCCAGCGAGATTACGCAAGAGATCAGCAACAACCCGCCAAGGGCACTCAGCAGCAGGGCATAACGACGGTCGATCATTGGCCGTGGAACCCCTTGGCCAGGGTCTCGACCGCCAGCACATTGTCGATGCCCGGCGTGGCCTGGACGTAAGGGATCACGATGAAACGCTGGTTCTTGATTGCGTCCACCGATTGCAGTGCCGGGTTATCGAGCAAAAACTGCTGTTTCTGCTCGGCGGTGATTTCGCTGTAGTCGACGATCACGATCACCTGCGGGTTGCGTTCGACCACGGTTTCCCAGTTGATCCGGGTCCAGCTGGCTTCGACGTCATCGAGGATATTGCGCCCGCCGGCAGCATCGATCAGTGCTTGCGGCATGCCCAGGCGCCCGGAAGTCATGGCGCGGTCTTCTCCGCTGTCGTAGAGAAATACCCGTGGCTTTTCGGCGGGCAGGGTTGTCTGCACCTGGGCGACCTGGGCCTGCATCTGTGCGATCAAGGCGTTGGCGCGGTCCTGCACGTCGAAGATCTTGCCCAGGTTGCGCAGGTCGTTATAGGTGTCGTCCAGGGTTGCAGCGGGGCGCTTCATCACAAAGGCGCAGGACTCGGTCAGCTCCAGCACATTGATACCCAGGGGCTGCAGGGTTTGCGGCGTAAGGTCGCCCCCCACGCGCATGCCGTAGTCCCAGCCGGCGAAGAAGAAATCGACGTTGGCGTTGAGCAGGGTTTCCACCGACGGATACTTGCTGGCCAGTTCCGGCAGACCGTCGAGGATCTGCGCCATCTCGGGCGTGACCGACTTCCAGCCAGTCACGCCGCTGTAGCCGACCATGCGCGACTTGAGACCCAGTGCGAGCATCATCTGGGTCATGTTGATGTCGTGGCTGACCGCATGCCTGGGCGCCTGCTTGAAGGTCACTTCGCGGTTGCAGCTCTGGATCTTCAGTGGGTAATGGGTGGCCTCGGCGAACGCCTGGGTCGCACCGCACAGCAGGGTAAAGCACAGCAGGGAGCGCAGGATCATGGTTGGGTTATCCAGGTGATTCGTGGGTAGCCGGACAGGGGATGAGTGTCAATCAAGGCTTCGACACCAAACACCTCGCGCAGCAGTTCGGCAGTCAAGACTTCGTGGGGCGTACCGCTGGCAACGATCTGCCCATGGTTGATGACGTACAGGCGATCACAGAAGGCTGCGGCCAGGTTGAGGTCGTGAATGCTGGCCAGGGTGCCGATGTTCAGGCGCTTGACCAGCCCCAGTAACTCTAGCTGATAGCGCGGGTCGAGATGGTTGGTCGGCTCGTCAAGGATCAGCAGTTGCGGTTGCTGGGCCAGGGCGCGGGCGAGGATCACCCGCTGCTTTTCACCGCCGGAAAGCGTAGCGAAGGCATGGTCTTCAAAGCCCAGCAGGCCGACCGATTCCAGGGCTTGTTCGATCAACTGCCGGTCGTGCCGGGTATCGCCGTCGAACAGCCCCTTATGGGGCGTGCGACCCATGGCGACCACCTCATCGACCCGCAGGCCGAAGGCGTCGGGAAATTCCTGCAACACCACGGCGATGCGCTGGGCGCACCAGCGCGAGGATTGCTTCCAGACGTTCTGGTGGTCCAGCAGCACCTCGCCGGCGGCGGGTTTGCTGAAACGATAGGCGCAGCGCAACAGGCTGGTCTTGCCGCTGCCGTTGGGGCCGATCAAGCCAACAAACTCCCCCGCACCCACCCGCAGGCTGGCATCACGCAGTTGGAACTGGTGATGACAGTGGCCATGGCCCAAGGGCGACCAGGCGAGGTGGTGAAGGTTGAGTGCGGTCATCGATAATCTCAAGTCAAACATAGATCCAATGTGGGAGCTGGCTTGCCTGCGATAGCATCACCCCGATGTAACTGACAGACCGAGGTGTCTGCATCGCAGGCAAGCCAGCTCCCACAAAAGCCCTTCCACACTGGAGGGTGTTGTCATCCGTTAGAAGGTGTAGTCGGCGGTCACAAAGAACGAGCGCGGCTCGCCCAGGATCCACTGTTGGCCGTCATTGTACTGGCTCACGGCGTAGGTGCGGTCGAACAGGTTATTCAATTGCAGGCCCACTGTCGTGTTGCGCAGGGCTTTCCACGACACGCTGGCATCGACCACGGTGTAGCTGGGCAGCTCGTTCTGGTTGGCCATGTCGGCGTAGCGCGCATCGACATAACGCACACCGGCACCGGCGCGGATGTCTTCGGTCACGGCCTTGCTCAGCCACACGTTGGCGGTACGGCGCGGTACATCGACCGGGCGATTGCCGTCGCGGGAGATGGCAACGCCGCCGACGTTCTGGCTGAAATCGTCGTACTGGGCGCGCACGATTGCCGCGTTGGCTTGCAAGGCCCAGGCGTTGGGCAGTTGCAGGTCCAGGCTGGCTTCGAGGCCGTCGGACGACTGTTGGCCGACTTGCTGCTTGAGTCCGGGGCTGCCGGGCACATCGGTCAGCAGTTTCTTTTTGACGATGTGATAGGCCGCCAGGGTCCACTCGCCACGCTGGTCCCAGAAGGCCTGCTTGATGCCGATTTCGGTCTGTTTGGCGGTGGCAAGGTCGAATTGCTGCTGGCTGGGGCTCAGGGAAATCAGGCCGCTGATGCCATCGGTGCTGGTCGCATACTGGCCGTAGATCGAGGTGTCCGGGGTTACAGCAAACACCAGGCCGGCCTTCCAGTTATTGCCGGTGAGGGTCTTGTCGCTCTGCTCGCCGGTTCTCAGTTGGTCGCGGTCCAGGTGTACGTAGTCGCGACGGATGCCGGTGATCAGCGACAGTTGGTCGGTCAGTTGCAGGCGGTTTTCGGCAAAGCCCGAGAACTGTTTGGTGGTGGTGACGAACAGCGGCAGGAATGGATCGGCACTTTCAAACGGCGCTGATGCCGGGTGGTTTACGTCGATGGGTTGGCCGGCGGGCAATACATCGTCAAACGGTGAGTTACTGGCCAGGCGGAAACGGATACGGTTGTATTCCACGCCGGTCACGGTCTGGCTGTCGAGGCCCAGCAGCGTGTGTTTGAAGGTGAAGGTCTGGCGGTCGCCGACCTGTTCCTGGTTGTGCTTGATGCCGTAGAAGCCGCTGCGAGTCAGTTGCCCGCCGCTGAAGTTGTAGTTCTCGGCGTTCTGCCAGCGGCGCTGGTTCTTCAGGTAGTACAGCTCGTTGCTGGCACTCACCGAATCGCTGATCTGCCATTCGCTGGTCAGGCGGGTCCATTGGTCGTTGTAATGCTGGGTGTCGTTGCTGACGTTGTAGTTCTTGTCGCGCAGGCCCTTGTGCAAGTGGCCGTTGATCAGCGGCGTGCCGAAGTAGTTCTGTGGGCGCTGGTCGCCGTAATCGTGAGCCAGGGTGAAACTCAGGTTGTCGGCCGGCTGCCAGCGCAGGGCTGCGCTGACGAAGTCGCTGGCCGAGTCGCCACGGTCGATAAAACCATTGCTGCGCAGGCGGTTGAGGTTCAGGCGGTAGCTCAAGGTGTCGGTCAGCGAGCCGCCGCTGTCCAGGGCTTGTTGCTGGCGATCATAGGAGCCGTAGCCCAGGCGGATACGGTTTTCGATATCGCCGGTGAAGGGCTTTTTCGAGATCGTATTGACCACCGCGCCGGTGGCGCCTTCACCGTACAGCACCGATGCGGGGCCGCGCAGCACATCCACACGCTCCACGGACCAGGTGTCTACCGGGAAGGTGGACGTGCCCATGCCGTTGTACATGCGATTGCCGTCATACAACTGCATCACCGAACCCTGGCCGGTAAAGCCCCGTGCTTGCAGGGACGTACCGCCGTCGCCCGGTGTGCCGGTGCGGCTGATGCCGGTGGCACGGGAAATTGCGTCCTGCACGCTGACATCACCACGCTCGCGGATCTGTACGCCGGTCTGGCTTTCGACACTGCCCGGCGTTTGCAGGGCCGTAAGGTTCAGACGCGAACCGGCAGTAGTCGCAGTGTTCAGGTCGATAGCCGGGCTGTCCACTTCTGGCGCGGTGACGGGGCTGACAGGCAAGGTCAATGCCTGGGCGCTGGTGTGCAGCGCAAGCAGGCACAGGCCGGACGCAAGGTACTTGTTCATTGCAGGATCAATTCTTCTTCGAGGCGGTGCTCGCCGCCGGGCGCGGCGAGCAGGGATTGCACTGAGTGTTATAATGTAACACTTCTTGCGTTGAGGGTGAAAGCCCGCGCAAGACTACATAACGCCTCTATGTAGGGCATCTCGCCTACCTCATGCAGAAGATGAGGCCGATTCACGTTGCTTGAAAAAACGCGCCAGCACTAGCCGATCCACTACCCACACCACAATCAACGAGGCGCCAACCAACGGAAAAATGATCGCCAGGCCGAGCATGATCACCATTGCGGTTTTCCACTTCGGCAAATCATGGCGCAACGGTGGAACCCCCAGGCCGCCCTGTGGCCGGCGCTTCCACCAGATCACCACGCCGCTGACCGCACTCAACAGAATCATCAGGCACACCAGCAGCACGATGATCTGGTTGACCACGCCGAACATCTTGCCCTCATGCAGCATGACCCCGGACTCGGTGACCCGCGCCACGCTGTTGTAGTGCTCCCAGCGCACATCGGCGAGGACCTTGCCGGTGTATTGGTCGACATGCAGGGTCGCGTCATTGCGCGGGTCGTTGGCGAACACCGCAATGGTGAACACGCCTGTGGCGGTGGTGGGGAAGGTGATGCTGTAGCCCGGCTCGACCTGGCGGGCCATGGCCAGGTCCACCACCTGTTGCAGGCTGATCGCCGGGGCTGCGGGGCCGTGGTTCATGCCGCCGTGTTGCATGTGCTCGGCATGCTCGCCGGACATCGGCATCGGCGTGTTCTCCATGGCCCATGGCACCGTCTGCTGGGTCGCGGTGTTGAGGCTGCGGGCCTGCTGGTCAGACTGCGGCACATCGTTCCACATCGCCGCTGGAAAGTGGTTCCACAGGTCCGCGTATTGCTTGCCCCAGAAGCCGGTCCAGGTCATGCCGCTGAGGATCATCAGCAGCAAAAATGCGGCGCCCCAGAACCCGGTGACGGCATGCAGGTCACGCCAGAACAAGCGCCCGCGGCTGCCCAGGCGTGGCCACAGAATCCCGGCCGCCGACTTGCCACGCGGCCACCACAGGTACAGGCCAGACACCACCAGCATCACGCCCCAGCCGGCCGCGAGTTCCACCAGGCGGTCGCCGGTGGTGCCGATCATCAACTCACCATGCAGCGCACGGGCGATGGCTTGCAGGTTGTAGGTGGCGTCCTGTTCACCCAGGACGGTGCTGCGATAAGGGTCGACAAACACCGTCAGCTCGTTGCCGACGTTGTGCAGGACAAACTGCGCGCTGCTGCTGGCGTCCACCGGCGGCAGGTACTTGCTGATCGTGCCTTGTGGGTAGGCGGATTTGGCCCGTTGCAGCAACTCGTCGGCGCTGAGGACCTGCTCGCCGGGCTGCACGTTGAGCAAGTGGCCGTACATCAGCGGGTCGAGCTGGGGCTTGAACAGGTAGATGATGCCGGTCACTGCCAGCAACACCATGAAGGGGGCGACAAACAACCCGGCGTAGAAATGCCAGCGCCAGGCCAGGTTGTAGAAGGAAATCTTTGGAGGGGTCATCAGGGTGCTCCGCAAGGACGTTATTTTTGTGCATGACTTGTAGGCGCGAGCGTGCTCGCGAAAAACCTGAGGTTGGCGCATTGAGTCTGACTTACCGCGTCATCGTTCACGTTCTTCGCGAGCAAGCTCGCTCCTACAAGGGTGGTGGGTTAGAAGCTCATATCCACCTTGGTCCAGAGCGTACGGCCCGGCTCATTGATGGCTTGCGGGTCGTTGGCCGGGTAACCGAACCCGGCGTTGCCGGCCAGGTTCAGGTGCTCGGCATAGGCCTTGCCAAACAGGTTGTCGACGCCGGTGCTGACCTTGAAGTTTTTGTTGATGCGGTACGCCGCGTTAAGGGAGAACACGCCAAAGCCACCGCTCTTGTCGAAGTCTTTGCCGACCACGTTGCCCTTGTTCTGGTCGATACGGTTTTGCGCCGCCACCACACGCCACAACGCGCCGGCGCTCCAGTCGTCTTCGCTGTAGGTCAGGCCGAAACGCGCATCCAGCGGCGGCATTTGCGGCAGGGCTTTACCGTCGCTGCTGTTCTTGCCCCAGGCATAGGCCAGGGTGGCGTCGGCTTTCCAGTTGGCTGTCAGCTTGTAGGCGGCGCCCAGTTCACCGCCCATGATCCGCGCATCGATGTTCTGCGCCTGGGAGGTCATGCCCATCATGCCGGGCGTGTAGTTGAACAGGATGTAGTCGCGTACCTGGCCGATATAGCCGGAGGCCCAGGCTTCCAGGTCTGCGGTCTTGTACTGCAGGCCGAAGTCCAGTTGAGTGGTCTTCTCCGGCTTGATCGAGTCGAAGGCGTTCAGCGAACCCGACGGACCACGGTTGGGCGAGAACAACTCCCAGTAGTCCGGGAACCGTTCGGCGTGCCCGAGACCTGCGTAGAGGGTGGTCGGGCTGTCGGCCAGGTCGTGTTCATAGCGCACGAAGCCGGATGGCAACGTGTCAGCACGGGTATCGCCGGCCGTGGGGTTGGCGCGGCTCATCATGCCGCTGCCGGTGCGCTGGCGAAAATCCTTGGCCGAGGCGCGATCCAGGCGGGCGCCGCTGATCAGCCGGTCGTTGTCGGCGGCATACCAGGTCAGCTCGCCAAATACCCCGTAGTTGTGGAAGTCGGCGTCCTTGTTGCGGGGCAGGTTCTTATAGGTGTCGACCCCGGCGCTGCTGCGCTGGCGGTGTTCGTTGGTCTGCGCATCGATGCCGCTGATCAGTTGCACATCGGCCCAGCGCCAGGTGGCCTTGATCCGTGCGCCAAGGGTGCGGCGGTCGACGTTGGAGGCCATGGGGCCGGCCATCATCCCGGTACCTGACGGCGTGCGCAGGCTGTAGTTGTCCATCACGTGGTCGGCGTAGTTGTAGTAGACCTGGGCTTCGACCTTGTCCAGCACCTCGCCGATATTGGATTTCTCGAAACGCAGGCCCAGGCTTTCGCGCAGGAACTGCGAGCCATCCATGCCGCGTCCGGCGTAGCGCGCCTGGCCATCGCCACGGCCAGCGGTGAGTTCCAGCAGGGTGTCGGCGTCCGGGGTCCAGCCGAGGGCAACGTCGCCGTTCCATTTGTCGTAGCGCGAGCCGACGGTGTCGTTGTTGCCGTCCTTGTAGTCATCGGCGTGGGCCTGGTTGCCGATCACACGGATATAACCGAGCGAGCCACCGGCGGCGGCATCCAGCACTTTGTCGAAGCGCCCGTTGGAGCCGGCGAGGATGCTCGCATTGACCCGGGTGCCCAGTTCACCGAACTGCTCCGGCTCACGGTCGAACAGCACCGTGCCGGCCGAGGCGCCAGGGCCCCAGAGCACGGTTTGCGGGCCTTTGATCACGGTCAGCTTGTCGTAGGTTTCCGGCGAGATGTAGGAGGTGGGCGCGTCCATGCGGCCCGGGCAGGCGCCGAGCATCATGCTGCCATTGGTGAGGATATTCAGGCGCGAACCGAACATGCCGCGCAGCACCGGGTCGCCATTGGTCCCGCCGTTGCGCACCAGGGCAAAGCCGGGAATGGTCTTGAGGTAGTCACCGCCGTCACTGGCCGGCACCGGCTGGCGCGGGTCCTTGGGGTTGGTGACGATGGTCAGTGGTGAGCTTGGAGCAACGCCGGTAATCACCGTCGGGCTCAGCTCATTGTGGTGCTCGGCGTGGTCGTCGGCATACGCCTGGGGCGCCAAGAGTGCGCCGCACAAAACGGCGAGCACGGGGGTACATCCCATACGGGTGTCAGCAGGAAACCTGGACATGAAAAATTCCATCAATCAGTCGTAAACAACACGGCCAGCAGCCTGCGGCTGTCTGTGTGAAGGCGGCCGTGCGAAGTGGTTGTTTGATCAGTGATCTACGACTGGATGGGCGGTGCGCGGCTGCGGGCGCCAGGGAAGATGCTCTGCCGGGCATGGCCCAGGCGCGTTGCAGGGGTGAGGGCGTTGGCCGGTGGTGGGGTGCCAAGGGCCACGAATGACACATGGCCAGGCAGGGCCGGGCAACTGAACAGCAGGCTGCAATAGCCGCATTTCTCCCACATGACGTGGTCGGCTGCGGGGGGCTTGGTGTACTCGGCGGGGTGCTGGGGCGCCGCATGGCAGGTATCGTCCATCGACATCTGCATGGACATGCCGGCGTGATGATCCATCGGCATCGCTTGGGAAATCAGCGGTCCGATAAAGATCATCAGCATGGCGAACAGGCTGATCCAACTGCCGCGTGCAAGCCTTGCGGGCGTGCGGCGGCGCTTGGTCAATCTGCTGGCGGGAGCACCCATGGGGGGCGGCCTGTGGTGATTACTGGGCGTGCTTGTGCTCGTGGCCGGTCATCGGCGGTGCTTTCTGGACCGAGACTTCCACGTTGACCGGCCCGGCCTTTTCGAAGTTCAGGGTCAGCGGGAAGTGCTGGCCGTCGCGCAATTGGCTGCGGTCCTTCAGGTCCAGCAGCATCACGTGATAGGCCATGGGCGCGAACGTCAGCTCGCCCTTGGGCGGCACGGCCACGCTGGGCACCTGTTGCATCTTCATCAAGTCGCCCTGCATCACATGCTCATGCAACTCGGCCTTGGCCGCCACTGGGGTGTCGACGCTGAGCAGGCGATCCGGGGTTTCGCCCTGGTTATGGATCACAAAGTAGGCGGCAACCGTCGGCGCATTGGGCGGTAATTCCTGTGACCAGGGATCGCTCACCAGCAGGTCGCCGGCCTTGTAGTCATCGGCATTGGCGGCACTGAACACAGGCAGCAGCAAGGCCGCCAGAAGCAGGGAAGATTTGAGCATGGCAGTTCTCCAGAACGATTCAAACGCAGTTCAATTGCGAAGTGATCAGACGGTTGGAGAGGCGCGGGGGTTGAGGCTCGGCCATTGCTGGCGCGGGGTAGGGTGCTGCAAGACGGGCGATGGCAGGCCAGGCGCCGGGTCGATCCGTGTCAGATACAACTGCGGCACATGCCCCGGCAGCGCCACCAACGGCGCCGAGCCCGAGCAGCACCAGCAATGCTGCATGGTGGAATGCTCGTCCTGCTGCGGCGCAGGTAGATCCAGCTTGCCCAGGGAGATCGCCACCAGCTTGCTGCCGTTGGACGAACAGAAACTGCCCCACAGCAATTGTTCGGCCGGGCTCTGCCCCTGCTGCATCGCCCCGGCCATCGGCATGGCAAACGCGTTGAACAGCACTGCAAGGCAGGCGATCCAGGCAAATGCAAAGCGTTGACGGGCCATGGCGGACAATCCGTAGGGTTAAACGATCAGGTGGGTATTTAGCCTGATCGAGGGGCATAAGTAAAAAGGGCCGGTGTGGTTTGGTGTCGCAGTGCTGCGTGTGGGCTATGGCTTTGATGATAGACGGGAACGAGAGAATACCAATCTCCAAAACGCCGCAGCCCTAAATGTGGGAGTGGGCTTGCCCACGATAGCGGTGTATCAGTCAGTACATCGGTTACTGACATACCGCAATCGCGGGCAAGCCCGCTCCCACATTTGAGCTGCGTTGTTCTATAAAGCCTGCAGTACCGAGTCGACGGTCAAAAACTCCCGATCCACCCCCGCCAACACTGGCCGCTGCAAAACCACCACCGGCACGCCGCGCTCGCGGGCCACTTCCAGCTTGGGCTCGGTGGCGCTGCTGCCGCTGTTCTTGCTGATCAACACATCAATCTGTCTGCGCTCGAACAACGCCCGCTCATCCTCAAGCAAAAACGGCCCACGGGCGCCGATCACTTCGCAGCGTGCGTTGCCGGGGTAGGTGTCCAGTGCGCGCAAGGTCCAGAACTGTTCGGCAGGGATTTCGTCGAGGTGTTGCAGCGGTTCGCGACCGAGGGTGAACAACGGGCGCTTGAAGGGTTTCAGGGTTTCGATCAGCTCGGCCCAGTCACTGACTTCGCGCCAGTCATCGCCGGGCTGTGGCTGCCAAGCCGGGCGGCGCAGGGCCCAGCAGGGGATATGGCACAAGCGTGCGGCCTGGGCGGCGTTGGCACTGATGTGTGCGGCGTAGGGGTGGGTGGCGTCGAGGATCAGGCTGATGTTTTCGGTGCGGACAAACTGCGCCAACCCCTCGGCACCGCCGTAGCCGCCTACGCGCACCTGACACGCCAGGTCGGTGGGCACCCGGCCGATCCCGGCCAGGCTGTAGATGTGTTGTGGCCCCAGGGTGCGGGCGATGGCCAGGGCTTCCGTCACGCCGCCCAGCAGCAGGATGCGCTTCATAGCGGCTTGATCACTTCCAGCAAGGTGATGGGCAACGCCTGGCGCCAAGTGTCGAACTCGCCCAGGGGCTGGGCCTGGGCCACATGAATGCGGGTCAGTTCGCCGCCATGTTGCGCGCGCCAACTCATCAAGGTCATTTCGCTTTGCAGGGTCACGGCATTGGCTACCAGCCGGCCACCGGGCCGCAGGTGCTGCCAGCAGGTATCGAGCACGCCATCGCGGGTCACGCCGCCGCCGATGAAGACCGCATCGGGTACCTCCAACCCTGCCAGGGCCTGGGGGGCGCTGCCGCGAATCAGTTGCAGGCCGGGCACGCCGAGGGCGTCGCGGTTGTGCTCGATCAACTGCTGGCGGCCGGCATCGGCCTCAATCGCCAGGGCGCGGCAGTTGGGGTGGGCGCGCATCCATTCGATACCGATGGAGCCGCTGCCGGCGCCGACGTCCCACAGCAGTTCACCGGGGGTTGGCGCAAGGCGCGCCAGGGTCATGGCGCGTACATCGCGCTTGGTCAGTTGCCCGTCATGTTTGAACGCCGAGTCTGGCAGGCCCGCCAGGCGCGACAGGCGTGGGGTGTCGATAGCGGCGAGGCAGTCGATAGCCACCAGGTTCAACGGCGCAATTGGCGCGTCTTGCCAGGTGTCAGCGTGGCCATCGATCCGCCGCTCTGCCGCACCGCCCAGGTGTTCAAACACACTCAAGCGGCTCGCGCCGAACCCGCTGGCGCGTAACAGCGCGGCTATCGCCGCCGGGCTCTGGCCGTCATTGCTCAACACCAGCAAGCGCACGCCGCTGGACAGATGGGCATTGAGTGCCGCCAACGGACGGGCGACCACCGATAAGGTCACCACTTCCTGCAATGGCCAGCCCAAGCGTGCCGCCGCCAGTGACACCGAAGAGGGCGCCGGCAGGATCAACAGCTCATCCGTCGCCACCAGCCGCGCCAGGCTGGCGCCGACGCCGTAGAACATCGGATCGCCGCTGGCCAGTACGCACACCGCCTCACCCCGTCGCGCCAGGATCGGCTCCAGGGAAAACGGGCTGGGCCATAGCTCGCGCTCACCGCGAATGCACACCGGCAGCAAATCCAGCTGGCGCTGGCCGCCAACAATCCGCGAGGCGCGCAGCAGCGCATGCCGGGCATTCCTGCCCAGCCCCTTGAAGCCGTCTTCACCGATGCCTACTACTGTCAGCCAGGGCGACATATTGATTCCTTGAACGACATCCGACGGGCAGGCTTTTCATGCCGTCGGACAAAGCAGGCATAATACCGCGCCTTTGCCCGTAAACCGGTAGCCCCCGTGAAGCCACTTCCACTGTCCAGCAGCAAACGTCCCTCGGGTTGTCCGGGGTTGCTGCGTATTGTCCAGGCCTTGGATGGCGGGATCTGCCGGATCAAGTTGGCGGGCGGCGTCATCCGCGCCGAACAGGCGATGGCTGTGGCGTATGCGGCCCACACCTGGGCGGGCGGGGTGATCGAGGCGACCAACCGCGCCAACCTGCAGATTCGCGGCATCGGCCAGGAACACGATGGCCTGGTCACGCACCTGCTGGATGCCGGTCTTGGGCCGACCACCGCGGGCGGTGATGACGTGCGCAATGTGATGCTCAGCCCCGGTGCCGGCATTGATCGCGACATGCTGCTGGACACCCGGCCCCTGGCAGAGCAGGTCCTCGCTACTCTGCAAAGCCATCCGCGCTTTCATGAGTTGTCGGCCAAGTTCGCCGTGCAACTGGACGGCGGTGAGGCGCTGGCGATGCTCGATCATCACCACGACCTGTGGTTGTCAGCCTATCAAGCACAAGGCCAGACTTTGTTGGCGTTCGGCCTGGCCGGCTGTCCCGGTCGTGATCGGCCGCTGGCCGCCGTAACCCTGGACCAAGGCTATGCGCTGGTCGTTGCGGTGCTGGAACTGTTTCTCGACCTGGCCCGGCCCGACCAGAACCGTATGCGCGACCTGCTGGCGCAAACGTCTGTGGATAACTTCCTCGCACGCTTGAACCTGCCGTTACTTCCCGCCGACGGCTATCGTTGCCGCGCCAACCCGCCCCTGTTGCGCCTGGGCACTTATCCACAGCGCCAATCTCAGCAGGTCTACGTCGCCGCCGTCGCGCCATTGGGGCGACTGGACTCGGCCATGCTGCGCGGCGCCGCACAACTGGCCCTCGCTCATGGCGACGGCACATTGCGCTTCACCCCATGGCAAGGCCTGCTGCTGCCCAACTTGGCGCCGGACGCTGCCCCGCGCGTCACCGACGGCCTGGCGCAGTTGGGCTTCCTCTGTTCTGCCGAGCAGGCGCTGGCGCGGCTGATTGCCTGCACCGGCTCCAGCGGCTGTGCCAAGGCCCAGGCCGACACCAAGGCCGATGCCCTGCACCTGGCCACACTGTTGCAGGATCACGTCCAGGGCCTCGACGTGCACCTGTCCGGCTGCCCGCGCACTTGCGCCGCCGCGCACATTGCCCCGGTCACCTTGCTGGCGGTGGGCGTCGGGCACTACGACCTCTATTTTCGCGATGCAGCCCAGCCGGGTTTCGGCCGGCTGCACGCGCACAACCTTTCTATTGAAGCGGCGGGCGCCGTGTTGCGTGCCCGTCCACGGAGCAACACCGATGATTGATTACATCCGCGACGGTCAGGAGATCTATCGCAACTCCTTTGCGATCATTCGCGCAGAGGCCAAGTTGGATCGCATTCCGGCCGACCTGGAAAAACTCGCCGTGCGGGTGATTCACGCCTGCGGCATGGTCGAGGCCATCGACGGTCTGCAGTTTTCCGAAGGCGCGGGCAAGGCCGGGCGTGAGGCCCTGGCGGCAGGTGCGCCAATCCTGTGTGATGCGCGGATGGTCTGCGAAGGCGTGACCCGTGCACGTCTGCCGGCCAACAACCCGGTGATCTGCACCTTGCGCGACGATAGCGTGCCGGAGTTGGCGCGGGAATTGGGCAACACCCGTTCCGCTGCGGCCCTGGAGCTGTGGCGCCCGCACCTGGCAGGCAGCGTGGTGGTGATCGGCAATGCGCCGACGGCCTTGTTCTATCTGCTGGAAATGCTCGACGCCGGTGCCCCGAAGCCGGCGCTGATCCTCGGTTTCCCGGTCGGCTTTGTGGGCGCCGCCGAGTCCAAGGCGATGCTCGCCGCCGACAGCCGTGGCGTGCCGTTTGTGATCATGCAAGGCCGCCTGGGCGGCAGTGCGATGGCCGCTGCGGCGGTCAACGCACTGGCCACGGAGGTCGAATAATGCAGGCGCGTGGACGTTTGATCGGCCTGGGTGTCGGCCCCGGTGACCCGGAGCTGATTACCCTCAAGGCCTTGCGCCTGCTGCGCGAGTCGCCGGTGGTGGCGTATTTCGTGGCCAAGGGCAAGAAAGGCAACGCCTTTGGCATTATCGAAGAGCACCTGGTGCCCGAGCAGACGCTGATGCCGCTGGTGTACCCGGTGACCACCGAAGCCTTGCCGGCGCCACTGTCTTATGAACAGGTGATCAGCGATTTCTACGACGCCGCCAGTGTCGACGTGGCCGCGCACCTGGATGCCGGGCGCGATGTGGCGGTGATCTGCGAAGGCGATCCGTTCTTCTATGGCTCCTACATGTACCTGCATGACCGCCTGGCCGAGCGCTACGAGGCCCAGGTCATTCCGGGCGTGTGCTCGATGCTCGGCGGCGCCTCGGTGCTGGGTGCGCCGTTGGTGTATCGCAACCAGAGCCTGTCGGTATTGTCCGGGGTGCTGCCCCATGACGAACTCAAGCGGCGTCTGGCGGATGCCGATGCGGCGGTGATCATGAAGCTGGGGCGCAACTTTACCAAGGTGCGCCAGGTCCTTGAGGAACTGGGGCTGGCCGGGCGCGCGCTGTATGTGGAGCGTGCGACCATGGCCAACCAGAAAATCGTTGCGCTGGATCAGGTCGAGCCCATGTCCTCACCGTATTTCTCGCTGATCATCGTGCCGGGCGAAAGGTGGCAGGGTTGATGACGCCGGCGATCGTAATCCTCGGCCAGGGCAGCCTGGCCACGGCCCGCAGCATCCAGCAGCTGTATCCCGGCGCCTTGATCCATGGCCTGGCCGGCCGGGTGGAGGGCGCCGACCAGGCCTACAGCGAATTTGGCACGACCGTGCGCCAGCTGTATCAGCAGGGCACGCCGATCATTGCCCTGTGCGCGGCCGGGATTGTGATCCGCACCCTGGCGGCGCAGTTGCTGGAAAAAGGCGAGGAGCCGGCCGTGCTGGCTGTCGCCGAAGATGGCAGCGCAGTGGTGCCGTTGCTGGGTGGCCTGGGCGGGGTGAATATCATGGCGCGGGAAATCGCGGCGGCCCTGGGTGTGGCGGCTGCGATTACCACCAGTGGCGAGCTGCGGTTCGGCACCTGCCTGCTCAACCCGCCCCAGGGCTATCAACTGGCCGACCTGGAACTGGGCAAACGTTTTGTCTCGGACTTGCTGGCCGGCGAACATGTGCGTATCGAAGGCGCCGCGCCGTGGCTGGACCAGGCCAACCTGGCGCAGGACCAGCAGGCGCACCTGAGCATTCATATCGGCAGTGCCGAGCGTGTGCCGGCGGACAACGAGTTGCTGATCTATCCGAAAAACACCTGGGTGGCCTGCCGTCCAGGTGCCGGGCTGGCTGCACGGGTTCGCCAGGCGTTGCAGCAGGACGGTATCGCCGTGCAATCGCTGGCGTGCCTGCTGGGTGATGATGCCGACATGGCTTGCGGTGAACTGCATGAGGCAGCGCTGGAACTGGGTGTGCCGTTACGGTTTACGGCGTTGGCCGCTGGGCCGGAGATTGTCATCCACTCGACCGCTGCGCCGGTGGATCTGGCGCAACTGGGTCGTCCCCGTGGCCGCCTCGCGGTGATCGGCCTGGGCCCTGGCGCTGCCGAACTGATGGTGCCGGCGGTCAAGGCCGAACTGGCGCGTTGCACCGATGTGCTGGGCTACGAAACCTATGTGCGCATGGCCGGGCCGTTTCGTGCCGACCAGGTGCAGCATTGCACCGACAACCGCGAAGAGATGCAACGGGCGCGGCACGCCTTCGAGCTGGCGGCCCTGGGCCGTTCGGTGGTGGTGGTGTCTTCCGGCGACCCGGGTGTATTTGCCATGGCGGCGGCGGTGCTGGAAGCGTTGCACGAGTCCAGCGACCCGGCCTGGCAGCGGGTCGAACTGGAGATCCTGCCGGGGGTCTCGGCGTCCCTCGCTACGGCGGCCCAGGCGGGTGCACCGTTGGGGCATGACTTCTGCGTGATGTCGCTGTCGGACAACCTCAAGCCCTGGTCCATCATCGAGAAGCGCCTGGACCTGGCGTGCCAGGCCGACCTGGCCCTGGCGTTCTACAACCCCATCTCCCGTTCGCGGCCATGGCAACTGGGGCGTGCCCTGGAGATCGTGGCCCAGCATCGTATCGCCGCAACACCTGTAGTGCTGGGGCGTGATATCGGTCGCCCGGGGCAGACGCTGCGCACCACCACCCTGGGGCAACTGACCCCGGACCAGGTAGACATGCGCACCATGGTGCTGATCGGTTCGTCCACCACCTGCGCGTTCCCTCGGGTGGGCGGTGGAGAGTGGGTGTACACGCCACGCTGGTATGGCGAGAAGCCGGCCTCCTGAAACGACGGCGGCCCCGCAATGGGGCCGCCGTGCTGTCAGAGAAAGCCCATTGCCGACGACAGAAATTTCTTTGTTCAGCCCCGCTGATTCTCAATGCAATTAACGGTTCCTCTCTATTAGTTGCAGAAAGTAAGCCTGCCGTTATCAGTCGCCAGTTCATCCCCACTGTTTGCGGGGCGGGGCAGCCAATGTCGACTTTTCCTACGCTTTAAAGGCCTTCTCGTACCTCCTGAAAAAGTTCAATCGGGCGACTAGTGTTTGTTGTAAGCCCGTGTGGGTTTTTTGTGGAGAAACAGTTATGGAGCGCAAACATAAGCGAATCAATGTGGCAAAAAAGAACAAGCTGATTGCGGCATACCGACTGCCGTTGACCCGGCGGCCAGCGGACCCGTCATCGCCGTTCCAGGCGGATGGTGACTTGAATGGTGCGGTGATCAACAACAGTGTGTTTTCGTTTGTCGCGGGCATGAGCCGCCTCAACAAGGAATACACCCGCAAGAGTTATCTGTTGGCCAGCAGCTATGTGAGTGAAGTCCTGAAAGTGGGGCGCGGCACACAGGCCTGGTATGACGAATTTATCAAGGTCATGAGCCGCCTTGGCTGGTTGCCGATACGCAGCAGTTTCGAACGGGTCACCACCTCCGTGAAGGGGCTGAGCGTGCAGATGGCCGTAATGAACATCATCTCGTCCACGGTGGCCTCGACGTTCCTTTCAGGCTCCTTGGCCATGGCGTTACCCAGGTTGGCGGCGGATGCTTTCGAGGCTTTGAAACAGCTGTCGGCACCGTTTGATCTGTTCAAGCGCAACATCGTCAACCATGAGGGCGGCGACTTTGGGCTGGCCTCCTGTTCGGAGGTCGACGGTGAAGTGTTGATGGTGCTGGTGACCTACAGCGCCCACGGTGTCAGCACGAAAGTGGGTGTGCCGTTTTTCGAATGGGACAGTTCCACGATCGAAGCCTACAGTGGCCAGACGTGCCTGATGCTCAATCCGGCAGTGGTCAACGACGCAACCATCAAGCAGTTGCGCGAGAGCGCAGGCGACAAGGTCTTGCACGCTATCGCCCAATACCAGATTTGAATGGGGCCTCAGGGCACCAGGTAACCGCGCACGCCGGTAAAGATGATCTGTGCAGCCAGTGCACACACGAACAACCCCATCAGGCGGCTGACAATCTGCAGCCCTTGGTCGCCGAGGATGCGTTCGATCCGGTTGGACAGGTACAGCACCACGCCCACGGTCAGGCTGGCCAGGGCGATACTGAGAATGGCGGTGAGCTTGTCATCCCAATGGGGCTGGCTGACCCCCATCACCAGCAGTGCGCCGATGGTGCCGGGGCCGACGGTCAGGGGGATAGTCAGCGGGACGATGGTCACGTCCTGCTGCACATTGTCAGTCTGCACGGCCGATTTGCCCTGGGCCATGCCCAGGGCGGAGATAAACAGCACACTGCCGGCGCCGATGCGAAAAGCATCCACGGTGATGCCAAACACACTGAAAATCACCCGGCCAAACAAGTAGAGCAACACGCTCGACACCAGCGTTGCCAGGGCAACCTTCCAGGCCAGGCGCCGCCGTTCCTTGCTGGAATAGCCACGGGTCAGGCTGATAAAGCAGGACAGGACGAAGAAGGGGCTATACAGCACCAGCATCTTCAAATAAACGCTGAACAACACGTGGAGCATGGCAGGAGCTCACAGCGAAGGAGGGGCGAGGGGGAGTTTATCAGGCTATGTGGGAGCGGGCTTGCCCGCGATGCAGGCGCCTCGGTTTTCCAGTTGCCACTGAGGTGATGCTATCGCAGGCAAGCCAGCTCCCACAGGGCGTTGTGGTGAGCAAGGGATTGTCGTTCGGGTCAGGAGGTATGCACCTGCTCCGCCGGCTGCTCGCGCTGTGTCACCCAGTACTCCACCAGTTCGCGCAGTTGCGACAGCTCCACCGGCTTGGCCATATGCCCATCCATCCCGGCCTGGCGTGCGCGTTCTTTGTGTTCCGAGAGAATGTGCGCGGTCAGCGCCACCACCGGCGTGCGTGTGCGCTGGTTGCTGACTTCCCAGACCCGCAGTTGCTGGGTCGCGGAGAAGCCATCGAGGATCGGCATTTCGCAGTCCATCAACACCAGGTCGTAGCGCTGGGCCTTCATCGCCAGCAAGGCTTCCTCGCCATTGCTGGCGGTATCGGGTTGCAGGTTGAGCTTGCCGAGCATGCCGCGAATCACTTTGGTGGAGATGCTGTTGTCTTCAGCCACCAGGATGCGGAAGTCGCTGGGCACGGTGACGGCCACCGGCGCGTTCGGCACTGTGTGGCGCGGTTGCACCACGCCCTTGCTGCGCTGGGTCAACTCGTCGGCCAGGGTGGTCTTGAGGGTGTAGCCCGCGACCGGTTTGGCCAGGATGCGCTTGATCCCGCAGTTGCGCGCGATGATCTTGCTCGGCGCGTTGCTGATACCGGTGAGCATGATCAGCAGGATGTCGTGGTTCAGGCTCGGGTCTTCCTTGATCTTCGCCGCCAGTTGCATGCCGGTCATGCCGGGCATGTTCTGGTCCAGCAGCACCACGTCGAAGTAATCGCGCAGGTGTGCCTTGGTGCGCAGCAGGGCCAGGGCTTCCTTGCCCGACGGCACCGCGCTGACATTCAGGCCCCAGGCGGAACATTGCTGCACCAGTACTTTGCGGCAAGTGTCGTTATCGTCGACGACCAGTACCCGTGCGTCTTGCAGCGGGCCGTCGAGGTCGGAGGTCGGGTGTTCCAGGCGCTCGGGGTCCAGCGGCAAGGTCAGCCACAGGGTGCTGCCTTGCTGGCTACCAGCCTTGATGCCGAACTCGCCATTCATCAACAGGATCAGTTGGCGCGCGATCACCAGGCCCAGGTGGCCGCTCAGACGGGTGGCCGAGAGGAAGTTCTTGCTGTGCAGTTCGCTGTGCAACAGGGCATCACGTTCGGCGGCCTCCATCGGCAGGCCGCTGTCTTGCACGGCAATGCGCAGGCGCGGTTTGCTACTGCGTTCATCCAGGGCGACCACGATCAGCACTTCGCCTTCGTCGGTCTTGTGCAGGGCATTTTCCAGCAGGCTCAACAGGGCCTGGCGCAGGCGTGTCGGGTCGCCGCTGATGACCCGTGGCACCTGGGGCTGGATAAAGCTGATCAGCTCGACGTTCTGCTGCTCGGCCTTGGCGCGGAAAATACTCAGGCAGTCTTCGATCAGGGCATTGAGGTCGAACTGCACATCATCGAGTTCGATTTGCCCGGATTCGAGCTTGGAAATGTCGAGAATCTCGTTGATCAGGGTCAGCAGCTCATTGCCGGCGCTGTGGATGGTCTGCACGTAGTCGCGCTGCTTGACCGACAAAGGCGTGCCCAGCAGCAACTCGGTCATGCCCAGCACACCGTTCATGGGCGTGCGGATCTCGTGACTGATCTTGGCCAGGAACTCGGCCTTGGCGGCGATCTCGGCGTTGCTGGCCGCCAGGTCGCGGCTCAGGCTGAAACGATCCTCGACGATGCTGCGTTGGCGTTCGCCCAGGGCCTGGCTCATCAACAGGCCGCTGACGCAGATCACCGCCAGCAAGGTGATGATCAAGCCTTGCGGGGCCACCAGGGTCAGGCCCAGCAAGGCCGGCAGGATAATCAGCGTACCGGTGTTGAACACCAGCATGGCCAGTAGGAACAGGCGTGCCGGCCGGTAGCCTTTTTGCCAGTGGTAGGCGGAGACAAACAGCATGCTCAGGCCGGCCAGCGCCACCAGGGCGTAGGTGATGATGTTCAGCGGCAGGGTGTTGACGAACAGCAACAACAGGCCGCACAGGACGATCAGCAGGATATCCGCCATCAGCAGCTTGTTCAGCGGATGCGGGCCCAGTGGTGCGAAGAAACGGTAGGCGAACATCAAGCCGCATGGCGCCGTCAGCAGCAGCGCCATATAGGAGCCGGGGGTTTGCATAGCGTGCCAGTTCGGCAACCACGGGCCCAACAGGTTGAGCAGCAGCAACAGGCTGAGCAGCAGCAGCACTTCGCAGGCCGCCAGCCACAGGCTGCTGCGCGAACGATGGTAGGCGTAGCGGGCGAGGTTATGCAGGATCAGCATCAGCAGGCAGCCGAACAACAGGCCATAGACCAGGGTCTGGGTCTGGTTGGCGGCGGCCATCACGGCGGGTTCCAGGGTCAGGTACGGCCGCAGTTCGTGCTCCGAAACCAGGCGCACATACACCTCCAGGGGCTTCTGGCTCTGGGGCATGGGCAGAATGAAATCACTGCTGGGCAGCGGGCGTTCAGCCTGGGGTTGGCGGGTGCCGGTATTCACTTGCTCGATCAGCGTGTCGCCGTCCAGCACGTACAGATTGAGGTGCGCCAGGTCTGGCGCAAAGACCCGCAGCACTTGCTCGTGCTTGCCGGGTTGCAGCTTGAAGCGTACCCACAGCGCACCATTGGGCTCGGCGGCGGTGATCCGGTCCAGTTCGATAGGGCTGAATTGGTTGGTGTAGCGGGGTGAGCGAATGTCGCTCAATTGCAGGTCGGCCTGTTCATCAAGCAATACGGCCCAACCGCTGCCTTGCGCGAAGGCCTGGGCCGGCAACAGACAGAGCAGGGTCAGCAGGCTGACAGTAAAAACTATGGCGATCCTGAGCCAGCGCACGGCGAAATCCCTTCGTAGGTTAATGCACGGGGTTAACTATGCGCGGGACCGTAACAGGACGGCAAGGGCCAAAGGCCCCTGCCTGGCCGAACGGATAGCTGCTTACTGATCTTCGCCCCGCTCACGGGCAATGGCACGGTAGCCGATGTCCTTGCGGTAGAAGCAGCCCTGCCAGTCGATCTTCGCGGCGAGCTTGTAGGCTTGCTGCTGGGCGGCATCGACACTGGCGCCCATGGCGGTGGCGCACAGTACGCGGCCACCGGCGGTGACGACCTGGCCATCCTTGAGCGCGGTACCGGCGTGGAATACCTTGCCTTCGAGTGTAGCGGCTGCATCCAGGCCCTGGATCACATCACCCTTGGCGTAGTCGGCAGGGTAACCACCGGCTGCCAGCACAATGCCGACGCTCGGACGTGGATCCCACTGTGCTTCAACCTTGTCCAGGGCCTGGGCCAGTGCGGCTTCCACCAGCAGTACCAGGCTCGACTGCAGGCGCAGCATCACCGGTTGGGTTTCCGGGTCGCCGAAACGGCAGTTGAACTCGATGACTTTCGGGTTGCCGGCCTTGTCGATCATCAGGCCCGCGTACAGGAAACCGGTGTAGACATTGCCTTCATCGGCCATGCCACGCACGGTCGGCCAGATCACCAGGTCCATCACGCGCTGGTGCACCTGGGCGGTGACCACCGGGGCAGGGGAGTAGGCACCCATGCCACCGGTGTTCGGGCCGGTGTCGCCGTCGCCGACGCGCTTGTGGTCCTGGCTGGTGGCCATCGGCAAGACGTTCTTGCCGTCGACCATCACGATGAAGCTGGCTTCTTCGCCGTCGAGGAACTCTTCGATCACCACCCGCGAGCCGGCGTCACCGAAAGCGTTGCCGGCGAGCATGTCGCGCACGGCGTCTTCGGCTTCCTGCAGGGTCATCGCGACGATCACGCCTTTACCGGCGGCCAGGCCATCGGCCTTGATCACGATTGGCGCGCCTTTTTCACGCAGGTAAGCCAGGGCCGGCTCGATCTCGGTGAAGTTCTGGTAATCGGCGGTCGGGATCTTGTGGCGAGCCAGGAAGTCCTTGGTAAAGGCTTTCGAGCCTTCCAGCTGGGCCGCGCCAGCAGTTGGGCCGAAGCAGTCCAGGCCGCGGCTGCGGAACAGGTCTACGACGCCGGCAACCAGTGGTACTTCCGGGCCGACGATGGTCAGGGAGACGTTCTTTTCGGCAAAGTCGGCCAGTTGCTCAAGGGCCAATACGTCGATGGCGACGTTTTCGCACTTGGCTTCAATGGCGGTGCCGGCGTTGCCGGGGGCCACGAATACTTTCTGCACGCGTGGGTCCTGGGCAACTTTCCAGGCCAGGGCGTGTTCACGGCCACCGCTGCCAATGATCAAAACATTCATTTCAAAAACCTCTGTGAAACGCTGTGCTTTCTGTAGGAGCGAGCTTGCTCGCGAAGATCGTCAACGATAACGGGGGGCATCTGACTCCCCGTGGCGCTCTCGGGCTTTTCGCGAGCAAGCTCGCTCCTACAGTAGGAAAGCAGTGGTGTTTAGTGACGGAAGTGGCGCATGCCAGTAAAGACCATGGCGATGCCGGCTTCATCAGCCGCGGCGATAACCTCGGCATCACGCATCGAGCCACCCGGTTGGATCACGGCAGTAACCCCCGCTTTTGCGGCGTTATCCAGGCCATCACGGAATGGGAAGAACGCGTCGGAAGCCATCACCGAGCCCACCACCTGCAAGCCTGCGTGTTCAGCCTTGATCGCGGCGATACGCGCCGAGTTCACACGGCTCATCTGGCCGGCGCCGACGCCGATGGTCTGGCGGTTCTTGGCGTAGACGATGGCGTTGGATTTAACGTACTTGGCCACTTTCCAGGCAAAGATCAGGTCGTTGATCTCTTGCTCGGTCGGCGCGCGCTTGGTCACAACTGTAAGGTCTTGGCTGCCGATCATGCCAATGTCGCGGCTCTGTACCAGCAAGCCGCCATTGACGCGCTTGTAGTCCCAGGCAGCGGCACGGTCAGCCGACCACTCGCCGCAGGCCAACAGGCGCACATTGGCCTTGGCCGCCACGATGGCGCGGGCCTCGCTGCTGACGCTTGGCGCGATGATCACTTCAACGAACTGACGCTCGACGATGGCCTTGGCCGTCTCGGCGTCCAGTTCGCGGTTGAACGCGATGATGCCGCCGAATGCCGATTCGGTATCGGTGGCGTAGGCCAGTTCGTAGGCCTGGCGGATCCCGCCTTCAGCGTCCGGGCTCACGGCCACGCCGCATGGGTTGGCGTGCTTGACGATCACGCAGGCTGGCTTGACGAAGCTCTTCACGCACTCCAGCGCGGCGTCGGTATCGGCCACGTTGTTGTAGGACAGCTCCTTGCCTTGCAGCTGGGTCGCGGTGGCGATCCCCACTTCGGCAGGCTTGGCTTCCACGTAGAACGCCGCGCTCTGGTGCGGGTTCTCGCCGTAGCGCATTTCCTGGGCCTTGATGAACTGGCTGTTGAAGGTGCGCGGGAACTGGCTGCGGCCTTCTGTGCTGAGGGTCTCGGCGGCCTGGTTCACGGTGCCCATGTAGTTGGCGATCATGCCGTCATAGGCGGCCGTGTGTTCGAAGGCCTTGAGCATCAGGTCGAAACGCTGGGCGTAGGTCAGGCCGCCAGCTTTCAGGCTTTCCAATACTTGGGCGTAGTCGCTGGCGTTGACCACGATGGCCACGTCTTTGTGGTTCTTGGCTGCCGAACGCACCATGGTCGGGCCGCCGATATCGATGTTTTCGATGGCGGTCGGCAGGTCGCAGCCTGGCTTGTTGATGGTGGCTTCGAACGGGTACAGGTTAACGGCCACCAGGTCGATCGGCTTGATGCCGTGCTCGTTCATGATGGCGTCGTCGATACCGCGACGGCCGAGGATGCCGCCGTGGATTTTCGGGTGCAGGGTCTTGACCCGACCGTCCATCATTTCTGCGAAACCGGTGTAGTCCGCGACTTCTACTGCGGCCACGCCGTTGTCCTGCAGCAGTTTGAAGGTCCCGCCCGTGGAGAGGATTTCCACGCCAAGGAGCTGCAAGCTCCGAGCAAATTCGAGGATCCCGGTCTTGTCGGAAACACTGATCAAGGCGCGGCGGATCGGCAGGCGGGTAGTCTGGTCGGTCATCTCAATTTCCATCAAAAGCAAAGGAGTCAGCAAAAAAGGCGACCGGTTTTACGCGGGCGCCTTTCTGGTTTGATTGAATGCTTACAGCAAATCGTACTGTTTGAGCTTCTTGCGCAGGGTCCCACGGTTGAGGCCCAGCAGCTCACTGGCTTTGGTCTGGTTGCCCTTGACGTAGTTCATCACGCTTTCGAGCAAGGGCGCCTCGACTTCGGAGAGCACCAGGTTGTACACATCCGTGACGGCCGCGCCCTCAAGGTGGGCGAAATAATTGTGCAGCGCTTTCTCCACGCTCCCGCGAAGGGTCTGGCCTTCTTCGCTCGGCGTGTTGAGGTGCTGTTTCAAATTGACGTTGTCGCTCACGGGTGTTGTTCCACTCACTAAAGTCTCGGTCATCATCGTCATGCGGCCACCCCTTCTCCGTCCCCTGCTCTCAGGCTCTTGTCTCGTTCGGCAAAGAACTCACGAACGGCGGTGACCTGTGCTTGCGTTTCATCCAAACGATTGAACCCGGCACGAAACTCCTTGGCGCCGGGCAGGGTTGCGAGATACCAACCCACATGCTTGCGAGCAATGCGCACGCCCATCACGTCTCCATAGAAGGTGTGCAGGGCGGCCAGATGCTCTAGCAGAATACGTTCCACCTCGAACAGCTCCGGTGCCGGCATGATTTGGCCGGTACGCAGAAAATGCTCGATCTCACGAAAAATCCATGGCCGCCCCTGGGCGGCCCGGCCGATCAACAGGCCATCGGCACCGGTCGCGTGCAGTACGCGCCGGGCTTTCTCGGCCGAGTCGATGTCGCCGTTGGCAAAGACCGGAATCGACACCGCTTGCTTGATTGCAGCAATGGTGTCGTATTCAGCCTCGCCGGTATAAAGGTCAGCGCGGGTGCGGCCATGCACCGCCAGTGCTGTAATGCCTGCCTGTTCGGCGATCTTCGCCACCGTCAGGCCGTTCTTGTTGTCCCGGTCCCAGCCGGTACGGATCTTCAGGGTGACCGGCACATCCACTGCACTCACTACGGCGTGCAGGATCTCGGCCACCAACTGCTCATCTTTCAACAGGGCGGAACCGGCGGCCTTGTTGCAGACCTTCTTGGCCGGGCAGCCCATGTTGATATCAATAATCTGTGCACCCAGCTCCACGTTGGCCCGGGCCGCCTCCGCGAGCATCTGCGCATCACCGCCGGCGATCTGTACCGAGCGGGGCTCGGGATCACCTTCGTGGATCATGCGCATCCGCGATTTGCGGGTGTTCCACAAGCTCATGTCGCTGGTGACCATTTCCGAAACCACAAGGCCTGCGCCCAAACGTTTGCACAGCTGACGAAAGGGCTGGTCGGTGACCCCCGCCATCGGGGCGAGAATCAAAGCGTTTGGCAATGTATATGGGCCGATGCGTACCGCCGACATAGGACTTCCCTGTTGTGGGGCCGGATCATTAGAGTTCGAAAAAGGGTTGGCATGATACCCGCTCTCGATGACTGGTTAAAGGCTGAATTGGATAAAATCTGAGCAGTTATTTCTTTATCGCCACCGGTTTGGTGATGGACGGTCAAGTCAATAACCGGCCATCCAAACCTTGGCGTGCAGATCGGATCACTCGGGGGAGTGGAAACTGAGACTGTAGTTCACAGCCTTGTTGCCTGGGTCGAGGATATCCAGGGCGATATGGATCGGGGTCTGGGACGGCATCTCGGTCTGCCCGGCCAGTTCGCCGCTGAGGTACTCGGCAGGCTTGAAGCGCCGGCTGGCAATCATCCGGCCATTGAGGTCGGCGAAGCGCAGCTCCAGCAGGGGGAATGGCTGGGAGAACGTGGCGCGGTTATAGATGATGGCATCTACGACCAGCGCGCCGGCGAACTCGGGGTGGCTGCGCACCACCAGGTTGCTGCTCTTGATGTGGGCGATATCGACCCGTGATGGCACCGTGCAGCCCAGTTTCGGGCACAGTTCCTGGAACCAGGGCCGGTATCTGTCCTGGCGGGCCAGGTCATCGAACTGGTAGGCAATGTATTGGCCGGCGAGGGCAGCGGCGGCCAGCAGCACCAGGGTCAGCCAGAGCAGGCGGCGGCCCCAGCCGGTGGGGCGCTTGCCGGCATAGAGGTGCAGCGGGTCGTCTTCCAGGTCCTGCAGCATTTCGTCGTGGGCATTGCCCGTGGCGCGGGTGCGCTTGCGACGTGGTTGTGCGTCGGGGGCCGGCTCGGGCAGCGGTTCGTCCGACGCGTTGCCGATGCTTGGTTCGGGTGGGTCGAGATCGTCGTCGACATGGCGGGCATGCAGTACGGGCTCGTCGTCCACCTCATGGATGTCGAAGGACATCGAGGGTTCGGTACGCTGCGGTTTGCCCGCGGGTGTCGGGACCGGTTCGGCGGTTTCGTCGGCGTGGGCAATTGTCGCAGCCCGTTCGTCAGGCGGATCGCTGAACAGGCTGGCCGCCCACTGTTCCTCTTGCGCCTTGGCCGTGTCGCGGCTGGCGCTCATTGGCTGGTCTTTTTGCCGACGGTCTGCACCTGTCAGGCGCCGGTCGCTGCCTTGGGGCTGGGTGTGTTGAATCTCCCGGCGTTCCAGCTTGGCCAGCTCTTCGTCGAGGTCCAGGTGATCCAGGTCCAGTTCTTCAGCGGACCATTGCTTCTGGCTGATGGCGCGCGGTGCGGTTTCTGCCGTTGGCGCTTCAGGCGCATGGGTACGCTGCTCCAGCAACTGGCGAGCGGCGTTGAACACTTGCAGGCAAGAGCCGCAGCGAACCACGCCACGGGCCACGCTCAATTGAGCATGGCTGACGCGGAAACGGGTTTGGCAATGCGGGCACTGGGTGACGAAACTGTCGGTCATGCGGCCATCCGATTCATGCAGACGCTCATTCTAGCGCCGACGACCGCTGATGCGTACCCAGCCATCACGGTTGGCGATGGGGTCCAGGTCAAAGTCCTGGGCATAGGCGGCGGCCACTTCTTCGCCCTGTTCGGCGAGGATCCCCGACAGCGCCAGGCGCCCGCCAGGCTTGACCAGGCTCGACAGTTGCGGGGCCAGCGATACCAGCGGCCCGGCAAGGATATTGGCGACCAACACGTCGGCCTGCACCTGGGGCAATTGCTCTGGCAGGTACAGTGGGAGTTTGCTTTCAGCAATGTTATTGCGCCCGGCGTTATCGCGGGAGGCTTCCAGGGCCTGCACGTCGATGTCTGTGCCGACGGCTTCCTTGGCGCCTAGTAGCAGCGCAGCGATGGCCAGGATGCCCGAGCCGCAACCGAAGTCCAGCACGTTGCAGTCCTGCAAGTCCTGGCCGTCGAGCCATTCCAGGCACAGGGCGGTGGTCGGGTGGGTGCCGGTGCCGAACGCCAGGCCCGGGTCCAGCAGCAGGTTGACGGCCTCAGGCTCCGGGGCGGCATGCCAGCTTGGCACGATCCACAGGCGCTGGCCGAAACGCATGGGTTGGAAGTTGTCCATCCAGCTGCGTTCCCAGTCCTGGTCTTCGATCACTTCACTGTGGTGCTCGGGCAGCGGGCCGCCGGTCAGCAGTTCCATATGGGCAAAGACACTGGTGGCGTCGGTGCCGTCTTCGAACAGGGCCAGCAAATGGGTGTGGGACCACAAGGGGGTGGTGTTCAGCTCGGGCTCGAAAATCGGCTGGTCTTCGGCGTCCATGAAGGTCACCGACACGGCGCCCACTTCGAGGAACGCGTCTTCATAGGTTTCGGCTTGTTCTGGGCTGATGGCGAGACGGACTTGCAGCCAAGGCATGGCGGGCACCTTTGAAAAAATGAGTGTGCAGCGGGGGTGGGGCTGCGAAAGGGCGCAAGTTTACGCGAGCGGCGAGGATAAGACGACAGTGCAAGTTACACACCAATCAAATGTGGGAGCTGGCTTGCCTGCGATAGCATCACCTTGGTGTAACTGATGCACCGAGGTGCCCGCATCGCAGGCAAGCCAGCTCCCACAGGGCTTTGTGGTGTTCTTGCGTGCCCATGAATGACAAAACCGCCCGAAGGCGGTTTTGTGGGTAGAGCACAAACTTACTGGTTGGCCAGCTTGTGTTCCAGGTAGTGAATGTTCACACCACCTTCGCAGAAGCCTTCATCACGAACCAGATCCCGGTGCAGTGGGATGTTGGTCTTGATGCCGTCGACCACGATTTCGTCCAGGGCATTGCGCATACGGGCCATGGCCTCGTCGCGGGTGGAGCCCCAGGTGATCAGCTTGCCGATCAGCGAGTCGTAGTTCGATGGAACCTTGTAGCCGCTGTACAGGTGCGAATCGACGCGAACGCCGTTGCCGCCTGGTGCATGGAAATGCTTGACCAGGCCAGGGCTTGGCATAAAGGTCTTCGGGTCTTCGGCGTTGATCCGGCACTCCAGGGAGTGGCCGTGGATCTTCACGTCATCCTGGGTGAAGGACAACACGTTGCCAGCGGCGATGCTGAGCATCTCCTTGACGATGTCGATACCGGTGACCATCTCCGAAACCGGGTGCTCTACCTGCACACGAGTGTTCATCTCGATGAAGTAGAAGCGGCCGTTCTCGTAGAGGAACTCGAAAGTCCCGGCGCCACGGTAGTTGATATCGATGCAAGCCTTGACGCAGCGTGCCAGGACTTCCTGACGTGCTTTTTCATCCAGGCCTGGTGCCGGAGCTTCTTCCAGTACCTTCTGGTGACGGCGTTGCAGCGAGCAATCGCGGTCGCCCAGGTGGATGGCGTGGCCCTGGCCGTCGGACAGTACCTGGACTTCCACGTGACGTGGGTTGGTCAGGTATTTTTCCAGGTAGACCATCGGGTTGCCGAACCAGGCGCCCGCTTCCGAGCGAGTCTGCTTGGCCGCTTCGATCAGGTCTTCTTCCTTGTGCACCACGCGCATGCCGCGACCACCACCGCCACCAGCGGCCTTGATGATCACCGGGTAACCGACTTCGCGACCAATGCGCAGGGCGGTTTCCTCGTCCTCAGGCAGCGGGCCGTCGGAACCTGGAACGGTTGGCACGCCGGCTGCGATCATGGCGTCCTTGGCCGACACCTTGTCGCCCATCAGGCGAATGGTCTCGGCTTTCGGGCCGATGAAGGCGAAGCCGGATTTTTCCACCTGTTCGGCGAAGTCGGCGTTTTCCGCGAGGAAGCCGTAGCCAGGGTGGATGCCATCAGCGCCGGTCACTTCAGCCGCGGCGATGATGTTCGAGACCTTCAGGTACGAGTTCGTGGCCAGGGGCGGGCCGATGCAGATGCTCTCGTCCGCGAGTTTCACGTGCATCAATTCGGTATCGGCCGTCGAGTAAACAGCGACGGTCTTGATGCCCTCTTCCTTACAGGCGCGCAGGATCCGCAGCGCGATCTCGCCGCGGTTGGCGATCAGGACTTTTTGCAGTTTCTTCGCAGGTTTCAACATCGAAGGCGCTCCGCGGTTCAAACGATGGTGAACAGCGGCTGGTCGTACTCAACCGGCTGACCGTTTTCTACCAGGATGGATTCGATGACGCCGGCTTTTTCGGCCGTGATGTGGTTCATCATTTTCATCGCTTCCACGATGCAGATGGTGTCGCCCACTTTCACGGTCTTGCCCACTTCAACGAAGGCTGGCGAGGTCGGTGCCGGGGTGCGGTAGAAAGTACCGACCATTGGCGACTTGACCACGAAACCGTTGAGCACTGGTGCGGCCGGTGCGGCGGGAGCTGCGGCAGCAGCAGGTGCGGCAGCCGGAGCAGCAGCGGCTGGAGCCGGTGCTTGCATCTGTGGCGCGTAGAACTGTTGGGCCGGGGTCTTGCTGTGACGGCTGATCCGTACGGATTCTTCGCCTTCCTTGATTTCCAGCTCGTCGATACCGGATTCTTCCAGCAGTTCGATCAATTTCTTAACTTTACGGATATCCATGAATCATCAACTCCCAAGGGTCGGTCAGGGGCGTTTAGCCTGTTCTTCAACGTGTTCCAGGGCGGCCTCCAGGGCCAGTCGGTAACCGCTGGCGCCAAGGCCGCAGATCACTCCTACCGCTACGTCGGAGAAGTAAGAGTGATGGCGGAAAGCTTCGCGTTTATGCACGTTCGATAAATGCACTTCGATGAATGGGATGCTCACCGCCAGCAGCGCGTCACGTAATGCAACACTTGTGTGCGTAAAAGCGGCGGGATTGATCAGGATAAAGTCCACGCCTTCGCTGCGCGCGGCGTGAATGCGATCAATCAATTCATACTCGGCATTGCTTTGCAGGTAGAGCAGATGGTGGCCGGCTTCACGGGCCCGTCGTTCCAGATCGAGGTTGATCTGTTCGAGGGTGACTGCACCGTATACACCCGGCTCGCGGGTGCCGAGCAGGTTCAGGTTGGGTCCGTGCAGAACCAGTAAGGTCGCCATCGGCTGTTCCTTGTTATTGGATGTGGGTACGTCAGAACCCGGCGACTATGCCGCAAAGCCTTTGTGACTGTCCAGTTCTCTGCAATAGCCAGCACGATTAGCGAGGATTGCGCAAAGTATGTGACCGGGGCGCACGATCCGGTCATTGGTAATACGGTCCTGAGTACGCAGGAGATCAAAATGTGGGAGCGGGCTTGCTCGCGAATGCGGTGTATCAGTCAACATGTCCATCACTGACCCACCGCATTCGCGAGCAAGCCCGCTCCCACATTTTTGATTCCCGTCTGATTTGGGAGATGGCGTCAGACGCGGAAGGCCTGCACGGCCGTATTAAGTTGCCCGCCGAGTACTAACAGGTGCTCGCCCTGGCTGCGACCCTGGCCAATGCGCAGCAGGTTGTCCTCACCCAGTTGATGAATACGCTCACTGTTATCACGGATTTCACTGACCGCGCCGCTCTGCTGGGCCGTTACATCGGCAATGCGGATGGCTGTGTCGGAAATGGTCTGGATTGCGCCGACGATTTCATCCAGCGCGCCGTCGGCGGCCTGGGCTTGCTGGGCGGTGGCTTCGGCGTGTTCGACCTGGGCGCGCATGCCTTCCACCGATTGCCGGGCGGCGGTTTGCAGGCCGGCGATCAGGGTCTGGATTTGGGCGGTGGCGCCCGCGGTGCGCTGGGCCAGGGAGCGCACTTCGTCGGCGACCACGGCAAACCCGCGCCCGGCTTCACCGGCGCGGGCGGCTTCGATGGCAGCGTTGAGTGCCAGCAGGTTGGTCTGGTCGGCAATCGAGCGAATCACGGTCAGCACGCTGCCAATGGTGGCGGACTCTTCGGCGAGTTTTTCGATCATCTGCGCATTGTCCTGCACCTCGCCCACCAGCGCGTGCAGGCCGGTCAGGCTCAAGCCGATCACCCGCTGGCCATGCTCCACGGCCTCGCCGGCGCTGCGGCTGGCCTCGGCGGCCTGGCTGGCGTCGCCCGCAACCTGCTGGATCGTGGCTTCCAGTTCCCCTAATGAATCGCGGATTTGCGCAGTGTCCCCGGCCTGGCGTTCGGCGCCGTCATGCAGGCCGCCGCTCAGTTCGGCCAGGGCGCGGCTGCTACCGGCCACTTCTTCTGCGTTGGTGCGGATAGTCCCCACCAGGTTCACCAGGTAAGCACGCAGGCGATTGAGCGAGGCTTCAATATCATGCAGTTCGCGGTTGGTGTGGCCCAAGGCAATTGGCTGGCTGAAATCCCCTTCGGCCCAGGTTGAAAGGGCCGGCGCCAGGCTGGTGAGCACTCGCGCCAGGCGCCGTTGCAGGGTGTCGATGAGCAGGGCGATCAATAGGATCAGGCCGATCATCACGCCTTGGATCACCCGCACTTCGCCCTGGATCTTGCCGTGCTGGGCGCGTACCTCGGGCTCCAGCGCGGCGATGGCTTGCTGCACGGTGTCGATTTTCAGGTGAGTGGCAGCGGCCAGTTCTGCGCGCTTCTGGATTTGCTCGCGGGTACGCGCAAGCTCTGCCGGGTAGCGCGTGAGCAGGCTGTTGAGTTCGCGCTTGAGATTCACGCCAGTGTCTTCGGCGGTAGCGGTTTCGCTGCTTTCCAGGCCCATCAACGCAGAAAAATCATCGCTGTTGGAGGCACTGCTGGCGGTCACGCCCAGCAGCGGCAGTTGCTCAAGCAGGTCAGCCTGGCTGCGGATATTGGCCAGTTCACGTTCTACATCGGTGGCCAATTCACTGCGCCCGCTGCTCACCAGTTTGTCCCGCGCCAGGGACAGCTTGGCCAGGTGCTGCGAGGCTGCCAGCAACGGCGGCAGATAACGTCCTGCATCGGCTGAGCTGACGCCCATGGCGTACTGGCTCAGTTGTTCCAGGCTGGCCCCCAATTCCCGCTCGGCTTGCAGCAGCAAGGCTTGTGGGGCGCCGGCCAGTTTGCCGGCGGCCAGCAGGTCGGTCTTGCTGAAGCCATCGAGGCCGAGCAGGCCGGGCCGCAGTTTTTCGGTCAGTTCAGACGGCAATTCATCCAGGTGCAGCAACAGGTTTTCCAGGCTCTGGCCGGCAGCGCTCAGGCGCAAGGCGTCGCCGCTGGCCAAATAGTCGTCGATATTGCGCGCGGTCTGGTTCTGGAACGCCTGGGACAGGCCCAGATAGCGCTCCATCAATAGATAAGGGCGTTCGAGGGCCCGTTGCGACCACCAGAGCGTAGCGCCCAGGGCCAGGCAAACGGCGACCAGCAGAAGGGTGTTCAGATTCGTCAGCAGCTTCAGGCGCATGCGTGGTTTCAACCAACGGCAGAAGGAGTAAGTGCCTGAAGTTATTGCGTTTTCGTTACAGGGTTATGACCGAATCAGTGGATTCTGGTGAAAAGATGGCACTTTGCTTTGATGTGCGTGCGGCCTGGACTCGATTGCGTCCGGCGTCCTTGGCGCGGTACAGCGCTTCGTCGGCCTGGGCCGCCATCATCAGGCTGTCGGAACCGTCACACAACTCGACTACGCCGGCGCTGAAGGTGCACCACAAATCCTGGGGCTGGGCCGGATAATGGATTTCGGCAAAGCGCCCACGGATTTCGTCGAGCACCTTGCACGCGGCGTCCAGGTCGGTGTCGGGCATGACGATGGCAAACTCTTCGCCGCCGTACCGGCCGATATAGTCGGTCTTGCGCAGGCGCTGCTTGAGAAACAGCGCCAGGCTCTTGATCACGCGGTCGCCCATGGGGTGGCCGTGGCTGTCGTTGACCCGCTTGAAGTGGTCAATGTCGAGCATGGCAAAGCTCAGCGGCTTGCTCTCGCGGCGCGAGCGAAAGCTGCAATCTTCCAGCAGTTGCAGGATATGCGTGTGGTTGTACAGGCCGGTCAGGCTGTCGCGCACCATCCGCGCCTTGAGATGGCGGGCGCGGGCGGCGCGGTTGCGCACGGTGGTGATCAGGTGGCGCGGCTTGATCGGCTTGGTGAGGAAGTCGTCGCCGCCTTCGCTCATGGCATCGAGTTGCTTGTCCAGATCGTCCTCGGACGACAGGTAAATGATCGGCACGCTGACATAACGGTCATTGTGGCGAATCACCTTGGCCAGCTCGGTGCCGGTGCAGGCCGGCATGTACATGTCGAGAATGATCAGGTCGGGTTGGAAATCCGCCAGTTCGGCCATGGCCTGGATCGGTTCGATCAAGGTGCGGGTAACGATCCCGGCGCTGTTGAGCAGGCGCTCGGTGTGCATGGCCTGGGCCCGGGAGTCGTCGATGATCAGCACTTTATAAGGCTCGTACTGGGCGACGCAGGTCAGGACCTCGATTTTTTCCAGCAGGCTTGAGGCTTCCAGGGTGCCGGTCAAAAACTCCTGGCCCCCGGCGCGCACGGCGGCCAGGCGGGTGGGGGTGTCGGTTTCGTGCAGGCTGAAGAACAGCAGCGGCAGTTTCTGCTCCAGGCCTTCCTGGGCTTCGGCGGCCAGTGTCAGGCCCAGGCCGGTGCCGCAGAAGTCCACGTCCATCACAATCGCGGCCGGCAGGCGTTCGGCCATGGACGAGCGGAAGGCCGCCACGCTGTCCAGGGACAGGGCGCTCAAACCAAAGAATTCCAGTTGCTTGGCCAGGCGCTCGGCGCGGTCGTGATCGGCCAGCATCACGTAGATGGGTTTGCGCATCGGCGGCAGGAAGGTCTGGTCCAACTGGTCGCCCTGGCGCAGGCCGGTGCGTGACAGGCGCTGCATCAAGCGGTTGAGGTCGGTGATCAGATGGCTGCTCAGGCGACCACGGTTTTCATCCACCGCCTTGAGCGATTCGATGATGTGCCGGGCCAGTTGGCCGTGTTCGGGCTGTTCAAAACGCTCGGCAAACCGCAGCAGGCGCAAATTGGCCTCGCTGAGTTCGCTTAATTCGGCGTTCGACCACTCGCTGCGCTGCAAACGCTGCCAGATCTCAAGAATTTGACGCGCCTGATGAATTACCCGCTGGGCAAAGTGCTGCTTGAGACGCTCACGGCTGGGGTCTTCTGGCTCGGTCATATCCTGACTACTAGGTAAGGGTGCATGCTGAGATCGACTGGTGGCTCTATGCTAGCACCTCTTTTCCTTTGCACGAGTGTCATACGTCAATTAACTGCATCGTCCAAGTGATTCATTTGCTGACCGTTGGGTCGCATAGGCGCATCAGCGCCCATCCTTTATAGTTGAGTGCCATCTTTCTGCCAGCCCGATTAGAAAGCCCCGCACAGAGGGGCACGATGGGGTAGGGTTGTGGTCGTAGCTATTGAACTCAAGTGACTGAAAGGATATCCGCCATGCTGGACTGGAAAAACCGTGCAGGCAGCGCCCCAGGCCCAAGCCCTGCGCCCAAGTCGGCCTCCCGCAGCTATTTTCGTAACCTGCTGATGAGCCGTGCCCTGCTGACCCTGGTGGTCATATACCTGCTGGTCACCGGCGGCCTGGGTTGGTACTGGAGCCAGGAGCCAGCCTTGTTCCCGGTCCAGCAAAATGCACAAATGGCCGCTGAAAAAGACGGCAAGCAAATGGTCATCGGCTTCACCACCGTCGAAACCGTCAAGACTGTGATGGGCACCCTGCTTAACAAGCCTGGCGGCTACATTTCCAACGACCGTTTCCCGCCAGGGTTGTGGATGGACAACACGCCTAGTTGGGAATATGGCGTGCTGGTCCAGGTGCGTGACCTGACCCGGGCCCTGCGCAAGGACTTTGCCCGCTCGCAATCGCAATCGGCCGAAGACGCCGACCTGGCCAAGGCCGAGCCGCGCTTCAACTTTGATAACAAGAGCTGGGTGCTGCCCTCCAGCGAGTCGGAATACCAGGAAGGCATCAACTCCCTGAACCGCTATCAAGTGCGTCTGTCTGACCCCAACCAGAAAGGTGCGCTGTTCTATGCGCGTGCCGACAACCTCAACAACTGGCTGGGCGATGTCGCTACCCGCCTGGGTTCGTTGTCGCAGCGCCTGTCGGCCAGTGTTGGCCGGGTCAAGCTCAACACCGCGTTGAAAACCGAAGCGCTGGCGCCGGGCGAAGTGCCGCAGGTCGATGAAGAAGTGGTGGAAACCCCATGGATGCAGATCGACAACGTGTTCTACGAAGCCCGTGGCCAGGCGTGGGCCCTGTCCCACCTGTTGCGCGCGATCGAGGTCGACTTCGCCGACGTGCTGGCCAAGAAAAACGCCACCGTCAGCGTACGCCAGATCATTCGTGAGCTGGAGGCGTCGCAGGAAACCCTGTGGAGCCCGATGATCCTCAATGGTAGCGGCTACGGCGTATTGGCCAACCACTCGTTGGTGATGGCCAACTACATCTCCCGTGCCAACGCGGCGGTGATCGACTTGCGCCAACTGCTGAACCAGGGTTGAGTCATGGTCGACAGCACCAAGGAGGTCGCGCACCGCGCGGCCTCGGATGCCGAACACATTGCCTGGGTCGACGAGCAGGACAACCTGCTCGGCGCCCTGGTGCGCTCCGATTTGCGTGAGCGCGGGCTGATCGGGCGCGGCACCTACATCATGCTATTCAACTCAAAGGGTGAGCTGTGCGTGCATCGCCGTACCCTGAGCAAGGCCATCTACCCGGGTTACTGGGACGTGGCGGCGGGTGGGATGGTGGCGGCGGGCGAGAGCTATGAGCAGTCGGCGGCCCGTGAGCTGGAAGAGGAGTTGGGCGTCAGCGGTGTTGAATTGACCGCCCACGACCACTTTTTCTTCGAGGATACGGGCAACCGGCTCTGGTGCTCGGCGTTCTCGGCGGTCTGGGATGGGCCGCTGCAACTGCAGCCTGAAGAGGTGCTGGAAGCGCGCTTTATGAGCATTGAAGCGGTGCTTGCCGATATCGAGCAAAAGTCCTATTGCCCCGACTCCCTGGCTGCCTTAAAACGCTATCTGGCCGCGCGTCGCTAAAGTTGCATAAATTGGCGCCATTTGGCTCTTAGCAAGTAGGCTTTTTGCCGTTACACTGCGCGACTTTTCAAGCCGAACCGCTACAGCGTCTCCCCGGCCCCCTGTAGGAGCGAGCTTGCTCGCGAAAAATCCAATGCCACCGCGTGCTGCCTGAATGCCCGCGTTATCGTTGACGATTTTCGCGAGCAAGCTCGCTCCTACAGAGGCAAACGGTGAGGCCTGGGCGGTTCGGTAGCGCTGCCCCTGCCTGAGTGGGGCTTCGCGGTCAGCCGCCCATTGCGGGCACTGATCAGTCTTCATCCTCCCAAGAGGATTGCCGGTGGCCAAAAAAGCCGCATCCTTCGCCGCCCTTGGTGGCCTGGTGTTTTCCACCGACGCAGGTCGGCATTGCCCGGACTGTCGCCAGCCCGTGGACGCCTGTACCTGCAAACAGACCCTGATTCCCGAAGGTGACGGCATTGCCCGCGTGCGTCGCGAGAGCAAGGGCCGTGGCGGCAAGACGGTGACCACCATCACCGGCGTGCCCCTGGCAGCCGAGCCACTCAAGGAGTTGGCCACCGTGCTGAAGAAGCGCTGTGGCACCGGTGGCGCGCTGAAAGACGGGATTATCGAAATCCAGGGCGATCACGTCGAGTTGCTGTTGGCCGAGTTGATCAAGCTCGGATACAAGGCGAAGAAATCCGGCGGCTAGCAGCCTCTGTGAAACCCGCACCGACGAGCGCGCTCGTCGTCTTCATGGTTTCACAGAGCCTGTTCCTGACCGGTGTCTAAACTCTGTCCTGCAAGTGGGGTCTACCCCTCTCACAGGCAAATCGTCATTTTCACTCTTTAGACTGCGCCAGCCTCTGACTTGGGTGGCGCTCTTCGACTTTATATAGGGGACTTCGATGTCCGTACGACGCACACGCAAAGACGATGGCAGCCAATGGACAGTTGCGGACAGCCGCAGTGTTTACGGGATTCGCCATTGGGGGGCCGGGTATTTCGCGATCAATGATGCCGGTCGCGTTGAAGTCCGTCCGAACGGCCCGAACAGCTCGCCCATCGATTTGTACGAGCAAGTGGACGAGCTGCGCAAAAGCGGCCTGTCCCTGCCATTGCTGGTGCGCTTCCCGGACATCCTGCAAGACCGCGTGCGCCAGTTGACCGGTGCCTTCGACGCGAACATCGAGCGCCTGGAATACCAGAGCAAATACACCGCGCTGTACCCGATCAAGGTCAACCAGCAGGAAGCGGTGATCGAGAACATCATCGCCACCCAGGACGTGTCCATCGGTCTGGAAGCCGGTTCCAAGCCTGAGCTGCTGGCCGTGCTGGCCCTGGCACCGAAGGGCGGCACCATCGTCTGCAACGGTTACAAGGACCGTGAGTTCATCCGCCTCGCGCTGATGGGCCAGAAGCTGGGCCACAACGTGTTCATCGTGATCGAGAAAGAGTCCGAAGTGGGCCTGGTCATCGAAGAAGCCGCCAACCTCAAGGTCAAGCCACAGGTCGGCCTGCGGGTGCGCCTGTCGTCCCTGGCGTCGAGCAAATGGGCAGACACCGGTGGCGAGAAGTCCAAGTTCGGCCTGTCGGCGGCGCAACTGCTGTCGGTGGTCGAGCGCTTCCGCGCGGCCGGCCTGGACCAGGGCATTCGCCTGCTGCACTTTCACATGGGCTCGCAGATCGCCAACCTGGCGGACTACCAGCACGGTTTCAAGGAAGCCATCCGTTACTACGGCGAACTGCGCAACCTCGGCCTGCCGGTGGACCACATCGACGTCGGCGGTGGCCTGGGCGTGGACTACGACGGTACCCACTCGCGCAACGCCAGCTCGATCAACTACGACATGGACGACTACGCCGGCGTGGTGGTGGGCATGCTCAAGGAATTCTGCGACGCGCAGAGCCTGCCGCATCCACACATCTTCTCCGAAAGCGGCCGCTCCCTGACCGCCCACCACGCCATGCTGGTAGTGCAGGTGACCGACGTCGAGAAACACAACGACGACGTGCCGGTGATTGAAAACAAGGAAAGCCTGCCCGAAACCGTGCAATGGCTGGTGGACCTGTTGGGCCCGACCGACATTGAAATGGTCACCGAAACCTACTGGCGCGCCACCCACTACATGAGCGACGTGGCCACCCAGTACGCCGACGGCAAGCTGACCCTCGCGGAAAAAGCCCTGGCCGAACAGTGCTACTTCGCCGTGTGCCGTCGCCTGCACAACTCGTTGAAAGCCCGGCAGCGCTCGCACCGCCAGGTACTGGACGAACTCAACGACAAGCTGGCCGACAAGTACATCTGCAACTTCTCGGTATTCCAGAGCCTGCCGGACACCTGGGCCATCGGCCAGGTCCTGCCGATCCTGCCGCTGCACCGCCTCGACGAAGAGCCGCTGCGCCGCGCGGTATTGCAGGATCTGACCTGCGACTCCGACGGCAAGATCAAGCAATACGTCGACGAGCAGAGCATCGAGACCAGCCTGCCGGTGCATGGCTTGAATGACGGCGAAGACTATCTGCTGGGGATCTTCCTGGTGGGCGCCTACCAGGAAATCCTCGGTGACATGCACAACCTGTTTGGTGACACCGACTCGGTGAACATCTACCAGCGCGAAGACGGTTCGGTGTACAGCGCCGGGATCGAGACCCACGACACCATCGAAGACATGCTGCGCTACGTGCACTTGTCGCCGGAGGAGTTGATGACCCACTACCGTGACAAGTGCGCCAGCGCGAAGATCACGGCGGCGGAGCGTACGCAGTTCCTGGATGCGCTGCGGTTGGGCCTGACCCGCTCGTCCTACCTGTCTTCCTAAGACCGGCAGGCAGCGATTCAAACGGTGGGAGCCCGCTTGTGTAGGAGCGGGCTTGCCCGCGAAAGCAGTGGATCAGTCAATGCAGGTGCTGACTGATCCGCCGCCATCGCGGGCAAGCCCACTCCCACACTAGTTTGCGCCCAGCCAAAGCCCCTGCCGATTTAGCCGCCAGGCAATCGCCCACAGCGTCAAGCTACGCACCGCCATAAACAGCAGGAAGGTTATCCACAGCCCGTGGTTACCCAACCCCTGCAACCCCCACGCAAACGGCAGCATAATCAGCACCGTCAACAGCATCCCATTGCGCATCTCCCGCGCGCGCGTCGCGCCAATGAACAAACCGTCCAGCAGATAACTCCACACCGCAATCAACGGCAGCACCGCCAGGTACGGCAGGTAGATATCGGCGGTTGCGCGTACGCTGGGAATATCGGTTTGCATGGCGATAAACAAGTGGCCGGCGAAGGTGAACAACAGCACAAAACCGAGGCTGGCGATCAGCGACCAGCCGCAGGCCACTACCAGTGAGCGGCGCAAAGCCTGGCGATCACGGGCGCCGATGGCGTGGCCGCAGAGTGCTTCCACCGCGTGAGCGAGCCCGTCCAGCGCATGGGCCGTCAGCAATAGCCCATTGAGCAGCAGGGCATTGGCCGCGACAGTGGCATCGCCCAGCCGAGCGCCTTGCACCGTGATCATGAAAAACACCGATTGCAGCGCCAGGCTGCGGATAAAAATGTCGCGGTTGACCGCCAGCAGCGCACGCCAGCTTTGCCAGACCTTGAGCGCCGCCCAGGCGATATGCCCGGGGTAGGCGCGCAAGGCTTTTTGCGTGAGGGCCAGGCCGAGCAGGGCGCCGGTCCATTCGGCAATCACCGAGGCCCGCGCCGAACCGACCACGCCCCAGTCCAGGCCCAAAACGAACCACAGGTTCAGGGCGATATTCACAAGGTTTGTGGTCAGCAGAATTGCCAGCGGCGCCCGGGCGTTTTGCGTGCCGAGGAACCAGCCCACCAGCGCATAAGTGGCCAACGCCGCAGGTAATCCGAACAGGCGGGTGTGGAAAAACTCGCGGGTCAGTTGGTTCAGTTCGGCCGAAGGCTGCATCCATTCCAGCGCCAGATGACTCAGGGGAATGCCCACCGTGCCCAGCACCATCGCCAACCCTAGGGCCAACAGCAGGCCTTGCAGCAGGATTTGCCGCAGCGCCGCACCATCATTGCGTCCGGCCGCTTGCGCGGCGAACCCGGTGGTGCCCATGCGCAGAAAACCCATGGCCCAGGCCAGGAAGGTATACAGGCTGGCCCCCACGGCCACGGCGCCCAGTTGATGGGCGTGGGGCAGGTGGCCGATGACCATACTGTCCACCAAGGCCACCAGCGGCACCGAGATATTCGACAGAATCATCGGCGCGGCCAGGGCCCAGACACGGCGGTGAGTGGGACGGTGACGCCAGTCGGTGAGTAAGGTGGACATGCGGGCTCCTTGGAGGAGCGGCATTGTAACGCTGCATGGACAGCACCGCAGACACAATGTGGGAGCTGGCTTGCCTGCGATAGGGGTGTGTCAGGCAACTGATTTGTTACTGGTCCACCGCCATCGCAGGCAAGCCAGCTCCCACATTTTTGACCGCGTTTATGCCGGGGAATGCAGGCACTCGATGGAGCGGTCGACCGTGGTCTTGGCGATTTCCAGCAAATGCCACACCGCCAGCACCTTGGCCCGTTGGGTGCCGGGCAAGTGTTCGCCACAATCGAGCACGGTGGCCGAGGCGCTGTTCAGCAGGCTGGCGGTGTAGAGCAGGGAGTCTTCGAAACTCAGTTCTTCGCTGACCGAGTGGAAGCCCTGGGTCGGTAGATAGTGGCTGAGGGCGCGATTGAATGCGGCGCGGTCGTTGAGAAGGTCTGTCGGTGGGTCGGGGACAATCTTATGCATGGCTTAGCTCCGAATTTGATTCTGAAGCCGAACCTGTCGCGACTAAACGAAAGGTGGCGGCTGTACGCAGGTTAGTCGACCGGCAAAATCGGAAATCCGGCGCACCCGAAGGCGCCCTGCGCACAGCTACCATAAATGGACCATGCACCGAATTTGGATTCCGGGCGACTAAACCCGATCACTGATAAGCAGTGACGGACCGCAGACTAGTCACCCATCCCAACAGGCACAAGGCGCCAAGGATTGTCTAGGAAACGTCCTGCAATTTAAAGGGATGCGCCTTGCTGGCCCTTTACAAACCATGACCAACTGCCAGCCACCCCAGCGCTCCCACAGGGGATTTTCTACGCTTTTGAGGTAGTCGAGAACCAAACCGCCCTCCGTCGGTCAATGTGAGCAGCGCCACAGCCACTTGGCTGGCACTGATATATAGTTCACCTCTCAGACACCCCGACAACGAGTGCCCCATGCTTAACAAAGGATTGTTCCTGGCCTGCGCGCTGGCCCTGCTGAGCGCCTGCGATTCTTCCGATAAACCGGCTGCACCCACTGCCCCTGCGGCGGCGGTGACAGCGCCGCAGCCGGCCAAGGCTGCGGTGGATGTGGCGACGCTCAAGCAGCGTTATGCCGGCCGTGAGTTAAGCGTGGTGGACGTGTCTGAGGTGCAGCTCGATGGCGCCAGCACTTTGTCGGTGAGTTTTTCGATCCCGCTGGATCCCGAGCAGAAGTTCGCCGACAAGCTGCACCTGGTGGACAGCAAATCCGGCAAGGTCGACGGTGCCTGGGAGCTTTCCGACAACCTGATGGAATTGCGCCTGCGTCATCTGGAGCCCCAGCGCAAACTGGTGCTGACCGTGGACGCCGGGCTGCGTGGGGTCAACGACGCCAAGCTCGCCGCTGAATACACGGCACGCCTGGAAACCCGCAACCTGCAAGCCACCGTCGGCTTCGCCAGCCGTGGCACCCTGTTGCCGACCCGCCTGGCCGAAGGCCTGCCGGTGATCGCGCTGAATGTCGACAAGATCGACGTCGAATTCTTCCGCATCAAACCCGAGTCGCTGCCGGCGTTCCTCGCCCAGTGGGGCCGCAATACCAGCCTGCAAAGTTATGAATCCCGAGAGCTGTTGCCCATGGCCGATCTGGTGTATGGCGGCCGCTTCGATCTGAACCCTGCGCGCAATACCCGCGAAACCCTGCTGCTGCCCATCGCCGGTCTCAAGCAACTGCAGCAGCCGGGCGTGTACCTGGCGGTGATGCGTGCTTCGGGCACCTACAACTATTCGCAGCCGGCCACGTTGTTCACCCTCAGTGATATCGGTCTGTCGGTGCACCGCTACGCCAACCGCCTGGATGTGTTCACCCAGGCGCTGGAAGGCGGCAAGGCGCTGGATGGCGTCGAGCTGGAAATCCTCGATGCCGAAGGCCGCGTGCTGGGCCAGGGCAAGACCGAGAAGGGCGGCCACGCGCAACTGCCGCTGCCGAAAAAGGCCCAGGTATTGCTCGCCAAACAGGGCGAGCAGACCAGCCTGTTGCGCCTCGACAGCGCAGCGCTGGACCTGGCCGAGTTCGATATCGGCGGCCAGCCCGCGCACCCCCTGCAATTCTTTGTGTTCGGCCCGCGCGACCTGTACCGCCCTGGCGAAACCGTGCTGCTCAACGCCTTGCTGCGCGACAAGGACGGGAATGCCGTCAAGCCGCAACCGGTGAGCGTCGAAGTACGCCGCCCGGATGAGCAGGTCAGCCGCAAATTTGTGTGGGACGCCGATGCTTCCGGCCTCTATCAATACCAGCTGCAACTGGCCGGAGAAGCGCCGACCGGGCGCTGGCAACTGGTGTTCGACCTGGGTGACGGCAAGCCGCAACTGTATGAGTTCCTCGTCGAAGACTTCCTGCCCGAGCGTCTGGCCCTGGAGCTCAAGGGCAGCGATACACCGCTCAACCCTGGCGACAATGCGGTTATCCAGGTTAATGGCCGTTACCTCTACGGCGCCCCGGCGGCGGGCAATCGCCTGAGCGGGCAAGTGTATGTGCGGCCGTTGCGCGAGGCGGTCAAATCGCTGCCGGGTTATGAGTTTGGCTCGGTGACTGAAGAAGAACTGAGCCAGGATTTTGAACTGGATGAAAGCGTGCTCGACGCCAAGGGCGAGGAAAAACTCACCCTGGAAAGCAAGTGGAGCGAGGCCAAGTCGCCGCTGCAACTGATCGTCCAGGCCAGCCTGCAAGAGTCCGGCGGGCGCCCGATCACCCGGCGCCTGGTGCAGCCGGTATGGCCGGCCGAGCAACTGCCCGGCCTGCGTGGCCTGTTCGATGGCAAGGAAACCAATGGCGATGGCCCTGCGGAGTTTGAAGTGCTGCTGGCCAACCAGCAGGGGCAGAAACTCGCGGTCGACAACCTCAAGGTGCGCCTGATTCGCGAACGCCGCGACTACTACTGGAACTACTCGGACAACGATGGCTGGAGCTATCACTACAACGAGAAATTCCTCAACCTCGATGAGCAGACCGTCAACATCAAGGCGGGCGACACGGCCAAGGTCAGCTTCCAGGTGGAGTGGGGCCCGTACCGCGTCGAAGTCGAAGACCCGCAGACCGGCCTGATCAGCAGCCAGCGTTTCTGGGCCGGTTACCAGGCCCAGGACAACACCGAAGGCGGCGCCGTGCGCCCCGATCAGGTCAAGCTGGCGCTGGATAAACCGGCGTATGGCGATGGCGATACAGCCAACGTCACCGTTACCCCGCCGGCGGCCGGCAAAGGCTACCTGTTGGTGGAGTCCAGCGAAGGCCCGTTGTGGTGGCAAGAGATCGACGTGCCGGCCGAAGGCAAGAGCTTTGCGGTGAAGCTCGACCCGAAATGGTCGCGTCATGACCTGTATGTGAGTGCGCTGGTGATCCGTCCCGGCGAGCGCAAGGCCAATATCACGCCTAAACGCGCCGTGGGCTTGCTGCATCTGCCGTTGGATCGTACCCAGCGCAAACTGGGCCTGACCCTTAGCGCGCCGGAAAAAATGCGCCCCAAGCAGCCGCTGACGGTGAAAGTCGCAGCGAAAAACGCCGACGGCAGTGTGCCTAAGCAAGTGCATGTGCTGGTGGCTGCGGTGGACGTGGGTATCCTCAATATCACCGAGTACCCAACCCCGGACCCGTATTCCAGCCTGTTTGGCCGCAAGGCTTATGGCGTGGACCAGTTCGACATCTACGGCCAACTGATCGAAGCCGGCCAGGGCCGCCTGGCCAGCCTGGCCTTTGGTGGTGACGCGGCGCTGGCCAAGGGCGGCAAGCGCCCGGACACCAGCGTCACTATCGTCGCCCTGCAAAGCGCGCCGGTGACCTTGAACGAGAAAGGTGAGGGTGAGGTCAGCGTCAATATTCCCGACTTCAACGGTGAGCTGCGCCTGATGGCCCAGGCCTGGAGCGACGACCGCTATGGCATGGCCGAAGCCAAGACCGTGATCGCCGCGCCACTGATTGCCGAGCTGTCGGCCCCGCGCTTCCTCGCCGGTGGTGACCAGACGCGCCTGGCGCTGGACCTGTCCAACCTGTCGGGCAAGGCACAGAAACTGGATGTGCAACTGACCGCCGAAGGGCAACTGACCCTGCTGGGCGAGCCGTCCCACAGCGTGCAACTGACCGAAGGCCAGCGCACCACCTTGCAGATCCCGGTGCGCGCGCTGGGTGGCTTCGGCCAGGGCAAGGTCAAGGTCACGGTCAATGGCCTGGACCTGCCGGGCGAGAACCTGCCGGCGTTTACCCGTGAATGGACATTGGGCGTGCGCCCGGCCTATCCGGCGCTGCTCAAGCAATACCGTGCGGTGCTCAAGGATGAAGCCTGGAGCCTGCCAGATGCTGAGCTGGCCTTGTTTGAACCGGCTGGGCGTGAGGCGTTGCTGAGCCTGTCGAGCCGGCCGCCGTTGAACCTTGGCGAGCAGATTCGTGCACTCAAGGCCTACCCGTATGGTTGCCTGGAACAAACCGCCAGCGGCTTGTACCCGTCGCTGTATGCCGATGCCACCGTGCTGGCGCGCCTGGGTTTGACCGGCGAGCCGGATGCCGAGCGCAAGCGCAAGATCGAATTGGGTATCGAACGCCTATTGGGCATGCAGCGCTACAACGGCAGCTTCGGTTTGTGGGGCGCTGATGGCGAGGAAGAGTACTGGCTGACGGCCTATGTCACCGACTTCCTGCTGCGTGCCCGCGACCAGGGTTTTGCGGTGCCGTCTGAAGCGCTGAAGAAGGCCAGCGAACGTCTGCTGCGGTATGTGCAGGAGCGCAACCTGATCGAGGTCGACTACAGCGACAACGCCGACCACACACGCTTCGCCGTGCAGGCCTACGCCGGACTGGTGCTGGCGCGCAGTCAACAGGCGCCGTTGGGCGCGTTGCGTAGCCTGTTCGAACGCCGCAGCGATGCACGTTCCGGCCTGCCATTGGTGCAGTTGGCGATTGCCTTGCAAAAGATGGGCGACCAGCCCCGTGCCGACCAGGCATTGCTGGCCGGTCTGGCGGTGAAACGCAAAGCCAATGAATGGCTGGCCGACTACGGCAGCCCTCTGCGTGACCAGGCGATGATCCTGGCTCTGCTCGAAGAAAACGACCTGGCCAAGGGCAAGCGTGAAGAGCGTCTGTTCGAGCTGTCGGACCAGATGGCGGCCAGCCCATGGTTGTCGACCCAGGAGCGCAACTCGCTGTTCCTCGCCGGCCGTGGCCTGCTGGGCAAGCCGGAAATCAACTGGACTGCCCAGTTGCGCAGCGGCGGCGAAACCCGCGAGTTGAACAACGGCCAGTCCGGCCTGAAGCTGGAAGGTCCGTTGCTGGCTTCACCGTTGACCTTGCGCAATCAAGGCAGCGAGCCGATTTACCAGCAACTGAGCATTTCCGGTTATCCACAGCAGGCGCCAGCAGCCGGTGGCGAAAACCTGAGCATTCGCCGTGAGTACCTGGGCATGAATGGCCAGCCGTTGAACCTGCAGAACCTGCGCAGCGGTGATCTGGTGCTGGTACACATTGCCGTCAGCGCCAACAAGCAGCGGGTACCGGATGCACTGGTGGTGGACCTGTTGCCGGCCGGCCTGGAGTTGGAGAACCAGAACCTGGGGCAGAGCGCCGCCAGCCTGGAAAACGCCAGCAGCCAGGTCAAGGAGTGGCGTGAGTCGATGCAGAATGCGTCGATCAAGCACCAGGAGTATCGCGATGATCGTTATGTTGCCGCGCTGAACCTGGACGGCTATGGCACCACGCACTTGCTGTACCTGGCTCGTGCGGTAACGCCGGGGACTTACCGCGTACCGCCGCCGCAAGTGGAGTCGATGTACCGGCCGAACTGGCAGGCAGTGGGGGAAACCCCGGTGGATATGGTGATCAAGGGGCGTTAAGCGCCCCACCTGTGGGAGCAGGCTCTATCTTTAATGTGGGAGTGGGCAAGCCCGCTCCCACAGGTAAGGGGGTGTTAATGCACAACCCAACTGAGCAGCCACAGCCCCAGCATCAACCAGATAATCCCCATGATGATCGAGGCCCGCATAAATGCCCGGACTGCCGAATACAGCAGCATCAGGCCAATGATCAGGGTGATGATGCTGACGATCGAGGTATCCATGCCCAAGGTACGGGACAAGCCATCGATAAAATTGCCGCCGGCATTGGTCAGGGCGCCGAACAGGCCGCTGAGCCCGTCGACGATAAAACGGATGACCGAACCGAGCGCCTGGCCCAGCCATTCGAAAAAGCTTTCTACCTGCATATGAGTTTCCTGATGAAAGGGTGGGCGTATCTGCCGGACCTGAGCCTTTGGTCGTTAATCGCCTGGGCGAGTTCCCTTAAAGCATAGAGGTTTGCCCGTTTGAATTTGCGATTAGTTGCACGCTGGACCCTGGGTAGCCTGTTGTTGGTGATTGCCCTGCTCTGGCTGGCCGACCGCCTCTGGCCTTTGCCCCTGCCCAAGGACGACCTGGCCCGCGTGGTGCTGGCCGAAGACGGCACGCCCTTGTGGCGCTTCGCCGATGCCAACGGCGTATGGCGTTACCCGGTCGCCACCGGTGAAGTCTCGCCGTATTACCTCGATGCGCTGCTGACCTACGAGGATCGTTGGTTCTACCAACACCCCGGCGTCAACCCGCTGGCCCTGGTGCGGGCAACCTGGCAGAACCTCTCCGGTGCGCGGGTGGTGTCGGGCGGTAGCACCTTGTCGATGCAAGTGGCGCGCCTGCTCGATCCGCATTCGCGCACCTTGCCGGGCAAGTTGCGCCAGCTGTGGCGCACGGCGCAGTTGGAGTGGCATCTGTCCAAGGACCAGATCCTCAACCTGTACCTGAACCGCGCGCCCTTCGGCGGAACCTTGCAGGGAGTGGCGGCGGCCAGTTGGGCGTATCTGGGCAAGTCGCCGCAACAGTTGACCCATGCCGAAGCGGCCTTGCTCGCGGTGCTGCCCCAGGCACCCAGTCGTCTGCGCCCGGATCGCCATCCGCTGCGCGCCCAGGAGGCCCGGGACAAAGTGCTGCGGCGGTTGGCCGAGTTCCAGGTCTGGCCGCAACCGGCGGTCGACGAGGCCCTGGAAGAACCCCTGTTGCTGGCGCCGCGCCTGGAACCCAGCCTGGCGCCGCTGCTGGCACGCCGCCTGAACCGTCCCGACAGCCCGCCGCTGATTCGCACCACGATCGACGCGACCCTGCAACGCCGTCTCGAAGACCTGCTGCTGGGCTGGCGCGCACGCCTGCCGGAGCACACCTCGGCGGCCATCCTCGTGGTAGAGGAAGAAAGCATGGCCGTGCGCGCCTACCTGGGCTCGGTGGATATCAACGATGCGCGACGCTTTGGCCATGTGGATATGATCAGCGCCCTGCGTTCGCCAGGGTCGACCCTCAAACCTTTCCTGTATGGCATGGCCCTGGACGCAGGGCTGATTCATTCCGAATCGCTGCTGCAGGATGTGCCACGGCGCTATGGCGATTACCGGCCGGGCAATTTCTCCATGGGTTTTACCGGCGCGGTGCCGGCCAGTACGGCGCTCTCCAGCTCGTTGAACCTGCCGGCGGTGCAATTGCTGGAAGCCTACGGGCCCAAGCGCTTTGCCGGGGAAATGCGTATCGGCGGCATGCCCCTGGCGTTGCCGGCGCTGGCCGAACCGAACCTGGCGTTGATCCTCGGCGGGGCTGGCAGCCGTCTGGAGGACCTGGTCGGCGGCTACAGTGCGTTGGCCCGTGACGGCAAGAGCGCGGCGATCCGCTTGCAGCCTGGGGATACGCTCAAGGAGCGCCCATTGTTATCGCCGGGTTCGGCGTGGATCGTGCGGCGCATCCTTAGCGGCCAGGCACGGCCGGATCGTGATCCCCGGGCCGAGTTGGTACAGCGCCCGGTGCTGGCCTGGAAGACCGGCACCAGCTACGGCTTTCGCGATGCCTGGGCCATCGGGGTCGGGCCACGCTACTTGATTGGCGTGTGGATCGGTCGCCCGGACGGCACCCCGGTGCCGGGCCAGTTTGGCCTGGCCTCGGCGGCGCCGTTGATGCTGCAAGTGCACGATGTGCTGACCAACCGCGACAGCCAGCGCGGTATTACCGCGCCCGTCAAACCTGTGCCGATGAATGTCGGCGTGGCGGCGATCTGTTGGCCCCTGGGCCAGCCCATGAGCCGCAACGACCCCAATTGCCGGCGCCAGCGATTTGCCTGGACGCTGGACAACACCACGCCACCGACCTTGCAGGCCCTGGATCAGCCCTTGGGTGTCGGCTTGATGGAAACCGTGTGGATCAATGCCAAGGGTTCGCGCGTGGCCGCCAGTTGTCCGGGCGCGGTATCGCGAGACATTGCCCTGTGGCCTGCACCGCTGGAACCGTGGTTGCCGAGGATCGAGCGGCGTGACGCACGCATCCCTGCGCCAGACTCGGATTGCCCGCCGCCGGCGTTGGCGGCGTCATCGCCGTTATCGGTGGTGGGCGTGCGTGAGGGGGATCAACTGCGATTGCCGGCAGGCAGCCAACAGCAACTGCGCCTGAAACTGTCGGCGTTGGGCGGCAGTGGACGGCGCTGGTGGTTCCTTAACGGGGCGCCGCTGGGCGACAGTGCCAACCAGGACAGCATCAATGCCAGCCTGGAGCAGTTGGGACGCTATCAACTGAGTGTGCTCGATGAGGCGGGGCAGACGGCCAGGGTTGAGTTCAGCGTGGTTGATTAGATCGCGATGGCGCCCTGACAGGCACCGCAAATTTAGTTGCCATCCCCGCCTTTGAGCCCGAAGCTATACCCCTTCAGGAGCGCCCCATGAATCTCGAACACCTCACCGAACGCATGCATCGCATCCGCGATAACAACGACTGGAAACAGTTCCACAGCCCGAAAAACCTGGCTATGGCCGCCAGTGTCGAAATGGCTGAACTGGTAGAAATCTTCCAGTGGTTGAGCGAAGACCAATCCCGCCAGTTACCCGCCGACAAACTCGCCCACGCAGGCCAGGAAGTGGGGGACATCGTGCTCTATCTCCTGCTGTTGTGCGGTGAACTGGGCCTGGATATGAACCAGGTGGTAAACGCCAAGCTGGCCGATAACGAGCGGCGGTTTGCCCATGAGTGATCGTCATTTCGACCAGTTGGCCACGCGGTTTGCCGAGAAAATCTACGGTGGTGCCAAGGGCGCGATTCGCCTGGCGGTGCTGCAGGCCGACCTGATCGAGGCCCTGCCGGATCGCCCCTTGCGCGTGCTGGATATCGGCGCCGGCCTGGGCCATATGTCGTTGTGGCTGGCCGAACGCGGGCATCACGTGACATTGGCCGAACCTGCCGAGCCGATGCTGGAAGGCGCCCGCCAGCGTTTCGCCGAGGCGGGGCAGACTGCAACCTTCATCCAGGCGCCGTGGCAGGACCTGTTGGGTCAGCTCACCGAACCTTATGACCTGGTGCTGTGCCACGCGGTGTTGGAATGGCTGGCCGAACCCCATGCGATCCTGCCGGTGCTGCACCAGTTGACGACACCGGGCGGCTGGTTGTCCCTGGCGTTCTACAACCGTGATGCGCTGATTTACCGCAACTTGCTCAAGGGCCACTTTCGCAAGATGCGCAAGAACGACATGGCCGGCGAAAAACAGAGCCTGACCCCGCAACAACCCCTGGATCCTCGGGAATTGGCGGCGCAACTTGAAGGCTTGTGGCAGGTCGAAAGCCAGAGCGGGGTGCGGGTATTCCACGACTATATGCCGGTGGAGTTCCAGGCCCGCGCCGACTTGCAGGACTTGTTGGAGATGGAGCTCGCTCACCGTCGTCACCCAAGCTTTGCCGGACTTGGGCGTTATTTGCACTGGATCTGCCGTCCGGTTTAAGCGGCCCAGTCTGCGGAGATCGAAATGAAGCGCTGTGCATTGATCCTGCTGTGCCTGGGGCTGGGGGCCTGCTCCAGCAACAACCCGTATGTTGCGGCGTCCAAGCCGATGCCGCCGGCGCCTGCCCAGGCGGCCAACACCTTTGACGCCAGCGCTTACCCGGCGCCGGTGCGTGATTATGGCGCCTACCGCAACTGGGCCTGGCGCAACGGCCAGTTGCCGGCGGGCTCGGCCTGGGCAGATCCTGCGCAGATCGCCGAAGCCGTCAGCGGCGCCCTCGACCAACGCGGCCTGCGCCCGGTGCATGACCAGCGTGCGCCGGACCTGCTGGTCAGCGCCGATGTGCACCTGGAGAAGCGCCTGCGTCAGGTGCAGGACGATTATGGCTATGGCTACGGTGGCTACAATCGCTATGGCAACGGCTACGGCATGTACAACTCGGTGCCGATTGTGCGCACCTATGAAGTGCAGGTTGTGGTGGTCCGGGTCAACCTGTTCGATGCCCGCACGGGCCAGCCGGTGTGGAGCGCCAGCGCCGAAACGGGCAGCCAGGGTAGCTTGAGTGAACGCGGCGATGCCTTGCGCCAGGCTGTGCAGAAGGCGATGACGGCGTATCCTCCGAGTTAACAGCTATTCTCATCTCAGGTTGGGTTTGCCCTTTGGAGAACTACCATGTTGCGTCGTATCGCTTTGCTCGCTTTTGCCGTGCTGCTGGGCGGTTGCCAGACCAATCAGGTCAACCACGACTTTGACGCCAGCCGCGACTTTGGCGCCTACCGCAGTTGGGCCTGGAAAGACCCGGCGTTGCAATACCGTCCCGATGATCCACGGATCAAGAGTGACCTTACCGAACAGCGCATCCGCCAGGCGGTGGCCGACCAGCTCGACCAGCGCGGCCTGCGCCCGGCCGCCCCTGGGGCCAAGGCTGACGTGAACGTGCAGGCCTACCTGATCGTCGAAGACCGCCAGCAACAAGTCACCACCAACTACGGCGGCGCCTGGGGCGGCCCGTGGAATGGCTATTGGGGCGCGCCGATGTACAACGAAACGCGCAACATCACCTACAAGGTCGCCACCCTCCAGATCGACCTGCTGGACGGCAAGGACGGCAAACTGGTGTGGCGCGGCAGCGACGAGCAGATGATGAGCAGCTCGCCCAACCCGCAAGACCGCAGCGCGGCGATCCGGGCGACGGTGACCAAGGTGCTGTCCAACTACCCGCCACGCTAAGTCACGCTCGGCCGGTCCCGATTTGTGTCACAAGCACCGATCAAATGTGGGAGCCGTCGAGCCCCAGCGAGGCCGCGATGGGATCGCTGCGGTGTACCTGTTACACCGCAGCGCCCGCATCGCAGGCAAGCCAGCGCCTACAGGTTCCGTCAGTCGCCAAATATGGCTACTTGCCAGCGTACCTTCCAAGCCTTGTCTACACTGCAGTTCACTACAGGAGAGTAAGCGCTCGGCAGTTCGCCGGCAAAGGAGTGCTCGATGTCTCCCCGACTTCGTTCTGGCCAACGTGGCGCAATCGGTCTGGTGTTCGCCGGGACCTTGGCGTTGGCCCTGGTGTTTTTGTTGCTGGTGGTTGATAGCGGCCGCCTGTACCTTGAAAAACGCAAGCTGCAGGCCGTTGCCGACACCGCCGCCCTTGAAGCCGCCAATCGCGGTGGGCAGTGTTCAGGCAGCACCACCGCTGTTGATTACGCCAAGCAAAACGCCACCCGCAATGGCTTCACCGTCGTCGCCAACGACAACAGCCGCGCGCTGGCGGTGAGCTGTGGGACGTTGTTGACCAATGCGGCCAATGTCCGTGTCTTTACTGTCGATGCAACCAAGAATGATGCTATTCGTGTGGTGGCGAGCCGTACTGTCTCCACGGGTATTGCCAATGGGGTGTGGAGGTTGTTCAGCGGGACGTACAACGCCAATACCACATTGACGGCTACGGCGGTTGCCGCGCTGGCGCCGCCGGTGGCGCAGTTGACGATTAGAAGTTCGCTTGCCTCTGTCAACACCGCGAAGTCTGATCTTCTTAATTTGGTGGTCGGAGGCATGCTCGGCGGTAACCTCTCGATCACCGCCGCAGGATGGGAGGGCTTGGCCTCGACCGACATTAACCTGCTTAGCTACTTGGATCAGTTGGCCATTCAAGCGCAGGTTACGGCTGGGGACTACACGACACTGCTCGACACCCTGGTGTCACCAACTCAACTGCTCAATGCAGCGGTTACGGTTCTTCAGCAAAATGGAGCTGCGGCTTCGGTTGCGCTTGGGGCTACGAGTGCAATCCAACTGATAGCCAAAAATACGAAAATCCTGAAGTTGGGGGATTTGTTGGACATAGCCAATGGAACGCCCACCGAAGCGCTTAATACCAATGTGCAGTTACTTCAGTTGATCCAAGGCGTGGCTCAGCTTTCCAATAAGAAAAACGCAGTGAGTGTTACAGGGCTGGTCACTATTCCATTGGTTGGCTCTGTATCTATAACGACGAAGGTTATCGAGCCACCGCAGCTTTCAAACATCGGAAATCCACTCAAGGCGAAGCAAGGGCTAGCCACCAATACCGATCAAATTTATGTGCGTACGGCGCAAGTCAGGACGCTGGTATCTATAGATGCTTCGGTGCTCAAGGACGTTAGTTCTATCGTGTCTGGGATCGCGGGATTGACGACGCCTGTCCTCAAGGTAGTTAAAGGAGTATTGAGTCTGGACTTGCCTGCGATACTGGGTGGTGTTCTATGCGTCCTCGCATGCGACCGTACTGATATCGCAATCGCGACCAAGTTGGACATTTATATCGAGGCCGCCAGCGCAGAAAGCCATGTAACGGACTTCAGTTGCGCGACCCCAGCTACGAAGTCTTTGACTGTGCTGGCTCATAGCTCAATTGCCACTCTAGCTATCGGTGATATAGATCCTGCTAAAGCTTTTTCTCCTTCTGTCCCTGTGGACGTCCAACCCATACGGCTGATTGATATCGGTACAAGATATTGTTCACTGTTAGGTGGCTGTAGTGCTACACGCAAAAGTAATGTTGGTGGTGGCTTTCTCTTGAAGGCCGAATCCACTATCGGCGAGCGAACCCAAAGTTTGCTGTATATGCCAGTTGCGGAAATGAATGCGAAGTCTACCTATCAGAGCATCAGCAGTATCGACATCGTCAACAGTCTGGGAGCCACGTTGAGTGGCCTTCAGGTTACCTACAAACCTCCTAGCGGGAGTGCATCGAGTAGCCTGCTTGCAGGTGTTGCAGATAGCTTGGCTTTGGTTGTAAATCTTCTGGTTACGGCAATTCAAGGCCTGCTCTCACCGCTACTCGATCCTATCGTCAATGGCTTGCTCAGCGGCTTGGGTATCAACCTGGGCAACGCCGAAGTCGGCGCCAACCTCACCTGCCATATGGGCCGCGCCTACCTCGTCATCTAACCCCCACCCACCACCGGCAACTCCACACAAAACCGCGCGCCATGCTCACTGTTGACGACGCTCAACCGTCCGCCCATGTTTTCCACAATGCCGTAGCTCACCGACAACCCCAGCCCGGTACCAACACCGATGGGCTTGGTGGTAAAGAACGGTTCGAAAATCCGTTCCAGCAACCGTGCGTCGATCCCGCCGCCGTTATCTTCAATCCAGATCCGCACATGACGGCTGTCGTGTTCGCTGTACAGCGCGATCCAGGGTTGGAAGCCGTGGTTTTTTTCATGTCGGGCCACGAGTGCGTCGCGGGCGTTGACCACCAGGTTGATCAGCACCTGTTCCAATTGGTCGACATGGCCGTTGACCTGCACATTGAAGTCCATGGGGGTGATGCGCAGGTCCACGCCTTTACCGCGCAGGCCTTCGCCCAGCAGTGACTGGGTACCTTCCACCGCCTGGGCTGGGTCGAAAGGTTGTTGCTCGACCTCCGAGCGGCGGCCGAACACACGCATATGGTCTACCACCCTGGCTGCGCGCTGGACCTGGGCGTCGATGCGCTGGAGTTTTTCCGTCAGGTAATCGATCTGCACGTCGCCGTTGCCCAGGCGCTTGAGCACATTGACGATGGCCATGCGCATCACGTTCAGCGGCTGGTTGATCTCATGGGCCAGGCCGGTGGCCATTTCGCCGAGGGTGGCCATTTTTGCGCTTTGGGTCAGTTGCTGCTGGGAGCGACGCACTTCGGTGTTATCGCGGCCCACGGCCTGGATTTCCTGCAGTTGGCCGTGCTCGTCGAACACGCCACGGTCGGACCAGACCCACCACGCATGCTCGCGCCCTGGCAGTTGCAGGCTGATTTCGGCGGTGCTGACGGGAAATTCCGGGCTCAACTGGCTGATGCGTTTTACAAAGGCGTTGCGTTGTTCGGCCGACAGCCATTCGCCCAGGTTGATCCCCGGTAACTGTGCGGGCGTGCATTCCAGGTAGTTGGCCAGGGGCGTGTTGCCGAAAGTCAGGGTCAGGTCCGGGCGATAACGGCAGATCATCGCCGGCGAGTCTTCCACGAGGATCCGGTAGCGCTCCTCGCTTTCCTTGATCTGTTGTGCGGCCAGGGTCGCTTCGGTGACGTCCAGCCACAGGCCGACGGCTTCCACCGGCAAGCCGAGGTCGTCGCGCAAAAGCTTGGCTTCGTCCAGCAGCCAGTGGTAATTGCCCTGGCGATCACGCACCCGGTAGCGGCTGCGCACGCTGCCTTCACGCAGCAGTTGCCGGGTGCGTTCGAAGTACACATCGCGGTCGTCGGGGTGTACCCATTCCACGGAGGTGTCGTGGGTGCATTCGGCCAGGGTCCAGCCCAGCAGCGGCAGCAGGCTGTCGCTGAAGAACGCCGGGTGCAGCGCGCCGTTGACGTAGCGCTGGACGTAGATCACCGCCGGGGAGCTGGCGATCAGGTTATCCAGGCGCGCATGGGCGGCGGCGGCCTGCAGTTGTTGGTTCTTGATGTCGCTGATATCGAGCATGAAACCGATCCAGCGCCGCTGGTCGCCGGCACCCAGCACCTGGCCCTGCACGCGGTACCAGATAGGGTTCTGCTTGGCGTCGGTACGCAGCAGGCGCACGCTGGTCAGCAACGGTTTGCTTAGGGTTTGCAGGTCTTGCAGGCGGCTGTTGAGCTCCTGGCGGTCGGCGGGGTGAATCAACTCCAGCCAGTTGCCCAGGACTTGCCTGGTCGGCGCATCTTCCGGGCTCAGGCTGCGCATCAGTTGTGGCGCCAGCAGGATCTCTTCACCGCTGCTCAGCAATTCCCACCAACCGGTGCCGAGCAGGCCCTGCAAGGCTTCCACGCGCTCCAGCTGCTGGTGATGACGCTGCTCGCGCAGTCGGCTGAGCAAGGGGGCGGCGAGGGCGGCGGCGAGGTTCAGCCAGTCACGCTCGTTGACGTCGGGGTGGCCGCTGTAGAACCCGCACAGCAACCAGGCGGCGACCCCCTGGCTATCGCGATAGGGCACCAGCAAGCCCTCGGCATTGCCAAACACGCTGTACAGGCGTGGGTGCTCACTGCGGCCCTGGAGATGTTTGAGGCTCAGTGGGGTGTTGCCGTTGAGACTGTCCAGGCAGGTGCCGAGGCGTTGCCCCGGCGTCCACAATTGCGGCGCGTCATGGGCGCTGTGGCTGCTGTAGACCAGCCAGTCCTGATCCTGCTGGTCCAGCAAAACCATGGCTACGCAAGGGATGCGCCAGCGCTGGGCGAGACTGCGCAGGTGGTCGTTGAACACTTGCGGCAGGCGCGTCAGGCTGCAGACGCGCAGTTGCTCGCTCATCTGGCTGGCAAGTTGATGGTTCTGTTCGCGCTGCTGGGCCAACTGCCGGCCTTGCAGCAGGTCGCTGATATCCAGTAGGCGCAGGATCCAGCCATCGCCATCGGGCTCGACCCAGCCACGGGTATGCAGGATCGTGTCGGCGGCACCTTGGAAATCCAGGTCCAGGCTATTGCGCTGCCAGTCGACGGGCGTGCCTTCGATGCTCAGTGCGCCAGGCAGGCACAGCAGGTCGCGCAACAGCGGTTGGGGCTGGGCGCTAAGGTGATGGGCCAGTTGCGGGCGCAGCGCACGGCTGATCTGCAGCACATGGCCTTGCTGGTCCAGGCGCAGGTGCAGGCCGGGGCTAGGCTGGCTGGCTGGGGCTTGCAGGGCCTGGGCGCTGCTGCGGCCGAGCAGTCTGCCGAAGATTTTGTCACCGGAGGTCAAAATTGCAGGCTCGACTGGGCATGCAGTGTCGTTGGCAGCCTGGGCACCGTGCCAATGCCTGGCAGGACAATAAACGGCAGGACATTCTTGAGGTTAGCCGAGGGGTAGTTGATTTCGACGGTCAGCACCCCGGCGGTGTAGGTCGGGTTGATATGGCCCGCCTGGAACTGGAAGGTGGCGGGAATCCACTGCAATTGGCTTTGCACGGTCTGGGTCGCCCGCAGTATGAGCGCAGCATTGTAGTTGGGGGTGCTGGGGTCCAACGCCACGCTGCGGCGCACGGCCTCGGCCGTGGCCTGGTTGAACGACTGCAACAGCAACAGCGGCAGGCTGTAGCTGACCATGGCATAGAACACGGCAAAAAAAATCACGAAGACCGCCGCAAACTCGATGGCGACGGCACCTTTTTGCTTTCTAGGGAGGCTGGTTTTCATCACTGCGACTACCCTGACTGCTACTACCTGATATCAGCATAGAATCAATCAGCAAAAAGGGACGGTTTTTACGTGATCCAAGGCCTCGTGGTTTTTGTCTGGTTGGTGGTGTGTGCGGTGCAGGACGTTCGCCAGCGGCAGATTGCCAATCGCCTGACCCTGGGTGCCGTGCTGCTGGCGCTGCTTTACCTGATGTGGAGCGGCTCGACATGGCTGGGGACCTCCAGGGCTGAAGGGGTGTGGGCCTTCTTCCTGGCGCTGCTGTTGACGCTGCCCGGCTACGCCCTCGGGCGCCTGGGCGCCGGTGATGTGAAGCTGCTCGCGGCGTTGGCACTGGCGTCGAATTCGACCTACCTGTTGTGGTCGCTGATCGGTGCCGGCGTGGCGAATGTCGCCTGGCTGATCTATGGGCCGCGGCTGTTACCACTTGTCAGTCAAGGTGTTAGAGCGCGCCTGGGTTATCTGGTGGTAGACCCGTCAAGGAAGCTGCCCTTTGCGCCGTTTCTGTTAGTGGGTTTCACCCTGGCCTGGCTGTGGCTCCATTAGTCGTGGATGCTCTCTATCGCTATGTACATAGTCGGAAAGTACGTCTAAGTTTATTTACACAAGCAAGTAGGAAAGTTCTTCGGAACGGATAGGTCAATCTTTGGCTTGCCAGGCATGGAGTAGCGCGTGAACAAGCTTACGTCTGCAGTAAAAGTGCTCGTGGTCGATGATCAGCCGCTGATCGTGGAAGAGCTTTGCGAGTTTCTCGAAAGCAGCGGTTATCGCTGTGTCCCTTGTGAATCCAGCCAGCAGGCCGTGCAACGCTTCAGCGAGGACCCGCAGATCGGCCTGGTGCTGTGTGACCTGCATATGCCCGACATGGACGGTATCGAGTTGGTGCAGGCACTGCAAAAAATCGCCGGCAAGCAGCGTGCATTCGAAGCCATCATGTTGACCGGTCGCGCCGACAAGCAAGACGTGATCAAGGCCTTGCGCGTGGGTATCTCCGATTACTACCAGAAGCCCATCAACCTCAATGAGTTGCTGGAAGGGTTGCAGCGTCAGGAAGCTGCGCTGGAAGAACGCCACAAGAATCTGCATCTGGGGAATTTGAACCAGAAGCTGCAATACCTTTCAGAATCCATCGACGACTTGTACCAGGACCTGGACAAGGTCCGTCGCGGCCCGGCGGCGCGAGCCGATGGCGAAGGGGCAAGCGAGGAGACCGAGCGCCTGGAGGTGCCGGCGATCTTCAATCAGTTGTCACCGCGGCAACTGGACGTCGCCAGGTTGGTGGGCAAGGGGCAGACCAACTACCAGATTGCCTGCGAGCTGGGCATCACCGAGAACACGGTCAAGCTGTACGTGTCCCAGGTGTTGCGCCTGACCCATATGCATAACCGCACCCAACTGGCATTGGCGCTGTCGCCGAGCAGCTCGGCATTGCGCCAGCGGGTGACGGCGCACTGAGGATTACTGATTACTCAGGACATGCACAAAACCAATGTGGGAGCGGGCTTGCTCGCGAATGCGGTAGATCAGTCAGCACCTATATTGACTGACCCACCGCATTCGCGAGCAAGCCCGCTCCCACATTTTGGACTGCCCCCGAAAAGTTGGACAGTTTCAGCTAGCAGCCTCAGCAGCATGAGTCCTGTATTTCACAGGGCTCATGCCATTGAGCTTTAGCTTGATGCGGTCATGGTTGTAGTAGTGGATGTACTC
>NZ_VFIL01000009.1 GCF_007858285.1 Pseudomonas brenneri
AAACTTCTGAAAATAATCACTTGACAGCAAATGAGGCTGCTGTAGAATGCGCGCCTCGGTTGAGACGAAAGATCTTAACCAACCGCTCTTTAACAACTGAATCAAGCAATTCGTGTGGGTGCTTGTGGAGTCAGACTGATAGTCAACAAGATTATCAGCATCACAAGTTACTCCGCGAGAAATCAAAGATGTAACCAACGATTGCTGAGCCAAGTTTAGGGTTTCTTAAAAACCCAAAGATGTTTGAACTGAAGAGTTTGATCATGGCTCAGATTGAACGCTGGCGGCAGGCCTAACACATGCAAGTCGAGCGGTAGAGAGAAGCTTGCTTCTCTTGAGAGCGGCGGACGGGTGAGTAATGCCTAGGAATCTGCCTGGTAGTGGGGGATAACGTTCGGAAACGGACGCTAATACCGCATACGTCCTACGGGAGAAAGCAGGGGACCTTCGGGCCTTGCGCTATCAGATGAGCCTAGGTCGGATTAGCTAGTTGGTGGGGTAATGGCTCACCAAGGCGACGATCCGTAACTGGTCTGAGAGGATGATCAGTCACACTGGAACTGAGACACGGTCCAGACTCCTACGGGAGGCAGCAGTGGGGAATATTGGACAATGGGCGAAAGCCTGATCCAGCCATGCCGCGTGTGTGAAGAAGGTCTTCGGATTGTAAAGCACTTTAAGTTGGGAGGAAGGGCAGTAAATTAATACTTTGCTGTTTTGACGTTACCGACAGAATAAGCACCGGCTAACTCTGTGCCAGCAGCCGCGGTAATACAGAGGGTGCAAGCGTTAATCGGAATTACTGGGCGTAAAGCGCGCGTAGGTGGTTAGTTAAGTTGGATGTGAAATCCCCGGGCTCAACCTGGGAACTGCATTCAAAACTGACTGACTAGAGTATGGTAGAGGGTGGTGGAATTTCCTGTGTAGCGGTGAAATGCGTAGATATAGGAAGGAACACCAGTGGCGAAGGCGACCACCTGGACTGATACTGACACTGAGGTGCGAAAGCGTGGGGAGCAAACAGGATTAGATACCCTGGTAGTCCACGCCGTAAACGATGTCAACTAGCCGTTGGGAGCCTTGAGCTCTTAGTGGCGCAGCTAACGCATTAAGTTGACCGCCTGGGGAGTACGGCCGCAAGGTTAAAACTCAAATGAATTGACGGGGGCCCGCACAAGCGGTGGAGCATGTGGTTTAATTCGAAGCAACGCGAAGAACCTTACCAGGCCTTGACATCCAATGAACTTTCTAGAGATAGATTGGTGCCTTCGGGAACATTGAGACAGGTGCTGCATGGCTGTCGTCAGCTCGTGTCGTGAGATGTTGGGTTAAGTCCCGTAACGAGCGCAACCCTTGTCCTTAGTTACCAGCACGTAATGGTGGGCACTCTAAGGAGACTGCCGGTGACAAACCGGAGGAAGGTGGGGATGACGTCAAGTCATCATGGCCCTTACGGCCTGGGCTACACACGTGCTACAATGGTCGGTACAGAGGGTTGCCAAGCCGCGAGGTGGAGCTAATCCCATAAAACCGATCGTAGTCCGGATCGCAGTCTGCAACTCGACTGCGTGAAGTCGGAATCGCTAGTAATCGCGAATCAGAATGTCGCGGTGAATACGTTCCCGGGCCTTGTACACACCGCCCGTCACACCATGGGAGTGGGTTGCACCAGAAGTAGCTAGTCTAACCTTCGGGAGGACGGTTACCACGGTGTGATTCATGACTGGGGTGAAGTCGTAACAAGGTAGCCGTAGGGGAACCTGCGGCTGGATCACCTCCTTAATCGACGACATCAGCTGCTCCATAAGTTCCCACACGAATTGCTTGATTCATTGAAGAAGACGAAAGAAGCAGCCCGAAATTGGGTCTGTAGCTCAGTTGGTTAGAGCGCACCCCTGATAAGGGTGAGGTCGGCAGTTCGAATCTGCCCAGACCCACCAATTTTGTGTGGGAAACGCCTGTAGAAATACGGGGCCATAGCTCAGCTGGGAGAGCGCCTGCCTTGCACGCAGGAGGTCAACGGTTCGATCCCGTTTGGCTCCACCACTACTGCTTCTGTTTGTATAAAGCTTAGAAATGAGCATTCCATCGTTGTGATGGTGAATGTTGATTTCTAGTCTTTGACTAGTTCGTTCTTTAAAAATTTGGGTATGTGATAGAAAGATAGACTGAACGTTACTTTCACTGGTAACGGATCAGGCTAAGGTAAAATTTGTGAGTTACTCAGTTTTGAGTATTATCGAATTTTCGGCGAATGTCGTCTTCACAGTATAACCAGATTGCTTGGGGTTATATGGTCAAGTGAAGAAGCGCATACGGTGGATGCCTTGGCAGTCAGAGGCGATGAAAGACGTGGTAGCCTGCGAAAAGCTTCGGGGAGTCGGCAAACAGACTTTGATCCGGAGATGTCTGAATGGGGGAACCCAGCCATCATAAGATGGTTATCTTACGCTGAATACATAGGCGTAAGAGGCGAACCAGGGGAACTGAAACATCTAAGTACCCTGAGGAAAAGAAATCAACCGAGATTCCCTTAGTAGTGGCGAGCGAACGGGGACTAGCCCTTAAGTGGCTTTGAGATTAGCGGAACGCTCTGGAAAGTGCGGCCATAGTGGGTGATAGCCCTGTACGCGAAAATCTCTTAGTCATGAAATCGAGTAGGACGGAGCACGAGAAACTTTGTCTGAATATGGGGGGACCATCCTCCAAGGCTAAATACTACTGACTGACCGATAGTGAACTAGTACCGTGAGGGAAAGGCGAAAAGAACCCCGGAGAGGGGAGTGAAATAGATCCTGAAACCGTATGCGTACAAGCAGTGGGAGCCCACTTTGTTGGGTGACTGCGTACCTTTTGTATAATGGGTCAGCGACTTATTTTCAGTGGCGAGCTTAACCGAATAGGGGAGGCGTAGCGAAAGCGAGTCTTAATAGGGCGTCTAGTCGCTGGGAATAGACCCGAAACCGGGCGATCTATCCATGGGCAGGTTGAAGGTTGGGTAACACTAACTGGAGGACCGAACCGACTACCGTTGAAAAGTTAGCGGATGACCTGTGGATCGGAGTGAAAGGCTAATCAAGCTCGGAGATAGCTGGTTCTCCTCGAAAGCTATTTAGGTAGCGCCTCATGTATCACTGTAGGGGGTAGAGCACTGTTTCGGCTAGGGGGTCATCCCGACTTACCAAACCGATGCAAACTCCGAATACCTACAAGTGCCGAGCATGGGAGACACACGGCGGGTGCTAACGTCCGTCGTGAAAAGGGAAACAACCCAGACCGTCAGCTAAGGTCCCAAAGTTATGGTTAAGTGGGAAACGATGTGGGAAGGCTTAGACAGCTAGGAGGTTGGCTTAGAAGCAGCCACCCTTTAAAGAAAGCGTAATAGCTCACTAGTCGAGTCGGCCTGCGCGGAAGATGTAACGGGGCTCAAACCATACACCGAAGCTACGGGTATCACCCTCGGGTGATGCGGTAGAGGAGCGTTCTGTAAGCCTGTGAAGGTGAGTTGAGAAGCTTGCTGGAGGTATCAGAAGTGCGAATGCTGACATGAGTAACGACAATGGGTGTGAAAAACACCCACGCCGAAAGACCAAGGTTTCCTGCGCAACGTTAATCGACGCAGGGTTAGTCGGTCCCTAAGGCGAGGCTGAAAAGCGTAGTCGATGGAAAACAGGTTAATATTCCTGTACTTCTGGTTATTGCGATGGAGGGACGGAGAAGGCTAGGCCAGCTTGGCGTTGGTTGTCCAAGTTTAAGGTGGTAGGCTGGAATCTTAGGTAAATCCGGGATTCTAAGGCCGAGAGCTGATGACGAGTTACTCTTTGAGTGACGAAGTGGTTGATGCCATGCTTCCAAGAAAAGCTTCTAAGCTTCAGGTAACCAGGAACCGTACCCCAAACCGACACAGGTGGTTGGGTAGAGAATACCAAGGCGCTTGAGAGAACTCGGGTGAAGGAACTAGGCAAAATGGCACCGTAACTTCGGGAGAAGGTGCGCCGGTGAGGGTGAAGGACTTGCTCCGTAAGCTCATGCCGGTCGAAGATACCAGGCCGCTGCGACTGTTTATTAAAAACACAGCACTCTGCAAACACGAAAGTGGACGTATAGGGTGTGACGCCTGCCCGGTGCCGGAAGGTTAATTGATGGGGTTAGCTAACGCGAAGCTCTTGATCGAAGCCCCGGTAAACGGCGGCCGTAACTATAACGGTCCTAAGGTAGCGAAATTCCTTGTCGGGTAAGTTCCGACCTGCACGAATGGCGTAACGATGGCGGCGCTGTCTCCACCCGAGACTCAGTGAAATTGAAATCGCTGTGAAGATGCAGTGTATCCGCGGCTAGACGGAAAGACCCCGTGAACCTTTACTATAGCTTTGCACTGGACTTTGAATTTGCTTGTGTAGGATAGGTGGGAGGCTTTGAAGCGTGGACGCCAGTTCGCGTGGAGCCAACCTTGAAATACCACCCTGGCAACTTTGAGGTTCTAACTCAGGTCCGTTATCCGGATCGAGGACAGTGTATGGTGGGTAGTTTGACTGGGGCGGTCTCCTCCTAAAGAGTAACGGAGGAGTACGAAGGTGCGCTCAGACCGGTCGGAAATCGGTCGTAGAGTATAAAGGCAAAAGCGCGCTTGACTGCGAGACAGACACGTCGAGCAGGTACGAAAGTAGGTCTTAGTGATCCGGTGGTTCTGTATGGAAGGGCCATCGCTCAACGGATAAAAGGTACTCCGGGGATAACAGGCTGATACCGCCCAAGAGTTCATATCGACGGCGGTGTTTGGCACCTCGATGTCGGCTCATCACATCCTGGGGCTGAAGCCGGTCCCAAGGGTATGGCTGTTCGCCATTTAAAGTGGTACGCGAGCTGGGTTTAGAACGTCGTGAGACAGTTCGGTCCCTATCTGCCGTGGACGTTTGAGATTTGAGAGGGGCTGCTCCTAGTACGAGAGGACCGGAGTGGACGAACCTCTGGTGTTCCGGTTGTCACGCCAGTGGCATTGCCGGGTAGCTATGTTCGGAATAGATAACCGCTGAAAGCATCTAAGCGGGAAACTAGCCTCAAGATGAGATCTCACTGGAACCTTGAGTTCCCTGAAGGGCCGTCGAAGACTACGACGTTGATAGGTTGGGTGTGTAAGCGCTGTGAGGCGTTGAGCTAACCAATACTAATTGCCCGTGAGGCTTGACCATATAACACCCAAGCAATTTGACTACTCGAAAGAGCATCAGATTGCGGTGTGTGAAGACGAAATGAACCGAAAGTTCGATTCTCACAAAACACCGAATTCTATTACATACCCAATTTGCTGAAGCGAGGCCAGCTGGCCACGACTCAGTACCCGAATTTCTTGACGACCATAGAGCATTGGAACCACCTGATCCCATCCCGAACTCAGTAGTGAAACGATGCATCGCCGATGGTAGTGTGGGGTTTCCCCATGTGAGAGTAGGTCATCGTCAAGATTAAATTCCGAAACCCCAATTGCGAAAGCAGTTGGGGTTTTGTTTATGTAGAAGTCCATGAATTTCACCGGGCCGTTGCTAGCGCAACGCTCTGGTACACAGAATTTCTTGACGACCATAGAGCATTGGAACCACCTGATCCCATCCCGAACTCAGCAGTGAAACGATGCATCGCCGATGGTAGTGTGGGGTTTCCCCATGTGAGAGTAGGTCATCGTCAAGATCAAATTCCGAAACCCCCGTCTGCTAACGCAGGCGGGGGTTTTGTCGTTTTGGGGCCTAAGTGTTCTAGCCTGACCGCCTGTCGATTTCATACATAAAAAGAAGATGTATCCCACAAATTTCTAAGATTTATCCAGTCTCGGCCGAAAGCCTGATGAGCCATGCGTGCACCGAAATAGAGCGGTCGTAGAGTCCGCCTATACCGTACATGGAAAGTTGCATTCGGCACGCTCACCCCCTTTTGGCAAAAAGAAGTCGATGAAATGAATCTCAAGTTCAGTCATAAAATTCTGTTGGCCGCGTCAGGCGTCGTGGTTTTGGCCTTCGCGCTCTTCACGTTGTACAACGACTACCTGCAGCGCAATACCATCAAGCAAAACCTGGAGTCATCCATCCAGCAGTCAGGTGACCTGACCGCCAGCAGCGTGCAGAACTGGCTCAGTGGTCGGGTGCTGGTCCTGGAAAACCTTGCGCAGAACGTTGCTCACCAAGGCAGCAATACCGACCTTCCCGGTCTGGTTGATCAGCCGGCATTCACCTCGAACTTTCAGTTCACCTATGTCGGTTCAACCAACGGCGTCTTCACTCAGCGCCCTGACGCGAAAATGCCTGACGGCTACGATCCACGTCAGCGCCCCTGGTACAAGCAGGCTGTGGCTGCCGACAAACCCATGCTGACGCCGCCTTATAAGGCCGCCGTCGGCGGTTTGATCGTCACCATCGCGATGCCGGTCAAGAAAAATGGTGAACTGCTCGGTGTGGTCGGTGGCGACTTGAGCCTACAAACCCTGGTGAAGATCATCAACTCGGTAGACTTCGGTGGCATTGGCCATGCATTCCTGGTCAGTGGCGACGGGCAGGTGATCGTCAGTCCCGACCAGGACCACGTGATGAAAAACCTCAAGGACATCTATCCAGGCAGCAACGTCCGTATTGAGAAGGTTAATCAGGACGTCGTCCTCAATGGCCAGGACCGTATTCTGTCCTTTACCCCGATCAGCGACTTGCCGGGCGCTGACTGGTACATAGGCCTGTCGATCGACAAAGACAAAGCCTACGCACCCCTGAGTAAATTCCGCACCTCCGCTTTGATCGCGATGTTCATTGCCGTCACAGCGATTGCCGTGTTGCTGAGCTTGTTGATTCAGGTGCTGATGCGTCCCCTGACAACTATGGGCCGTGCGATGCAGGACATTGCCCAGGGTGAGGGCGACCTGACCCGCCGCCTGGCTGTGGAAAGCAAAGATGAGTTTGGCGAGTTGGGTGGCGCGTTCAACCAGTTTGTCGAACGCATTCATGCCTCCATCAGTGAAGTGTCTTCAGCGACGAGGCATGTGCACGATCTTTCCCAGCGAGTGATGGCATCGTCCAACGCCTCGATTATCGGCTCTGACGAGCAGAGCGCCCGTACCAACAGCGTTGCTGCGGCCATTAACGAACTGGGTGCCGCCACCCAGGAAATCGCCCGTAACGCCGCTGACGCCTCGCAACACGCCAGTGGCGCCAGTGAGCAAGCCGATGACGGTCGTCAAGTGGTGGAGAAAACCATCCTGGCGATGTCCGAGCTGTCGCAGAAGATCAGCCTGTCCTGCACGCAGATCGAAACGCTGAATGCCAGTACCGATAACATCGGCCACATTCTTGATGTTATCAAGGGCATCTCCCAGCAAACCAACCTGCTGGCCCTCAACGCCGCGATTGAGGCTGCCCGTGCCGGTGAAGCCGGCCGTGGTTTTGCCGTAGTGGCCGACGAAGTCCGCAACCTGGCGCACCGTACCCAGGAGTCGGCGGAGGAGATTCACAAGATGATCACCTCGCTGCAGATCGGTTCACGCGAAGCGGTCACCACGATGAACGCCAGCCAGGTGTCCAGCGAAGAAAGTGTTGAGGTCGCCAACCAGGCGGGTGAACGCTTGATCAGCGTGACTCAGCGAATCGTCGAGATTGATGGCATGAACCAGTCGGTGGCGGCAGCCACTGAGGAACAGACTGCCGTGGTGGAGACGCTCAATGTTGATATCAACCAGATCAACCTGTTGAACCAGCAAGGTGTGGCCAATCTCAACGAGACCTTGAAAGACTGTGATGCGCTGTCACAACAAGCCAATCGCTTGAAGCAACTGGTCGACAGTTTCAAGATCTGATCAGCCTGCGGTAAACATGGCGTAGTGCAGCAATGCACTGCGCCATTTTTTTCAGCCAAGCAACCGACGCACGTTATCCAGTGCACTGTCGGCGAACCCCTGGATGAAATGTTCAAATCCCTCTTTATCGCCGGCATCAAGAGGCTCGGCGATGATGGTCCAGGTCGCACGCGCCAGGTTCTCCCCGAGCGACTCGACGCTCATCGCCGCCCACAGTCGGGCCACGCCCAAGGTGTTATAGATCGTGGTCCAGGTCATGTGCATCGCCAGCGCATCGTAACTGTTGAGCTGTTCCACGACGATATTGCCATCGTGGAAGCGTTTTTTACGTAGCGATCCCACACCGCTGCCCGTCATTGTGATGCGTGCCAGGGCAGGAATGAACGCGTCAAACCCCTCGAATCGACCTACGACCCGCCACAGGTTGGCGGCGCTGCAGGCAGTCACCACTGATGACACCAGCGGCTTGCCTTGGGGGTTTTTGATCAACGTATCGGGTTGTAGCTGTCTCATAAGTTTTTCCTGATGGAGGGGCTCACAGAAAGCCGATGGCGTTGAGGTACTGGCATCCTCTGCGTAACAACGCGGGTTCTTTTTCGGGATACTGCGCACCCATCTGCTCGACGCCATGGCGTGCGTTCTCATGGCGAATCATTGAAATGTCGCCAATATCCTCTCCCTGCCCATTGAGGTAGAACCCGAGCACTCCGAAAAGGGCATTCTCGCGACCCACTTCGCGCAGATGGTGTTGCCAATCCGCTACGCTCACCAACTCGAACGCATGACCTGCCTGGCGAAACGACTCCACGTAGGTTTCCCACCTCAAAGGCTGCGGATTGTGCAGGTTGAAGACGCTGCGTTCGGCAACGCAGTTGCCACTGTGGAAGGCAATGAAACGCGCCAGGAAATCCACCGGCATCAGATCGAAGTTCAATCCCAGGCGTGGCACCCGGCCCAACTGCAGCGAGCCCTTGAGCATCAGCATCAAGCGGTTTTTGTGCGGTTGGCAGACGCCGTTGCGGCTATTGAAACTGATGTTCCCGGGTCGATAGATATTGATCCAGGCGCCTTGCCCGGCGGCACGCCCCAAGAGTCGCTCAGCCACCCATTTGGACAGGTTGTAGCCGTTCTTGATGTAGAGCGGCGGCGTGCTTGCCGCAGGTGCTTCAAGCACTTGCCCGTCAGGCCCGACGCTGCTTGACGCGGATAATGTGGACACGAAATTGAGCACTTTCTTGCAATGGGTTTCACACAGGCGCAGGCATTCAAGCACCGGCTCCACGTTGTCCTGGGCCAGCGATGCATAGTCCATGACGTGATTGACGTGGGCCGCGCTATGTACCAGCACCCCATACTGGCGGGCGAGGTGCTCATAGACCTGTGCTTGCAGCCCCATGCGAGGTTGGCGCAGGTCGGCCGTGTACACACGCACGCGGCTCAGGTCCAGGTGTTCCAGGCGGTATTCGCGCAAGGCTTCGGTGAACCGTGCAATGGCCGATTGCCTAGGATTTTCGCGCACCAGGCAAGCCACTTCTGTCGCCCCGGCCACCAGCAGGGCTTCGACGATATGGATGCCCAGGAAGCTGTTGGCGCCCGTCACGATAGCCTTGTGGCGATCACCGGCATGCTCCCCCGACAACAGCGCAATATCCAGCGTACGTAGTGCATCGCTTAGCGCCCGATCGGTGGGCGCGGTACCTGGCGCGCTATCGCCCATCAACGCCGCAAGCGTCTGCACCGTTGGCGCTTCGATAAATCGATTGAGGGGCAGGCTGCGCCCGTACAGCTCACGAATCCGCAGGAGCATGGTTGACAGCAGGATAGAGTGGCCGCCGAGATGGAAAAAACTGTCATCAGTCGAGATCTCGTTGACTGGCAACCCCAGCAGCTCACTCCACAGGCCCAGCAATTGCACTTCCACTGGCGTATTGGGCCGCCGTTGAGGGCTGTCCGAGACGGCGGCTTGAACCGCCAGCGCCAGCAAGGCCTGGCGGTCAACCTTGCCATTGCTGCCATAGGGCAGGCTCGCCAGCTCCTTGCACACGGTCGGCTGCATATAGTCCGGCAGCATCTTCCTGGCATGTTGCTTGAGCGCTGCCACGGCGGTGCCTGAATAGTTTGGATCAGCGCTGGCCACGAACGCGAGGACTCTGCGATCGCAGTCAATCACCACCGCCACCTGGCGAAATAGCTGGCTGGCGCGCAGACACTGCTCGATTTCCCGGGGCTCGACCCGAAAGCCACGGATCTTCACCTGCTGGTCCTGGCGCCCGACCAGCTCGATGCCCTCTACAGTCCATTTCGCCAGGTCTCCCGTACGATAGGCGCGCAAGGCCTGGCCGTCAGGCAGCACAAGGTGCACAAAATACTTGGCCGTCTGTTGTGGCTGGTTCACATAACCAAGGCTTACCCCGGGGCCGACAATGTACAGCTCGCCGACCACCTGATCCTCGACCGGTCGGTGCTGCTCGTCGAGGATCAGCACCTGGCTGTTGGCGATTGGCTTACCGAGGTTGAGATTGCTGTCGTCAGCCCGCATCCGGCGGCTGCTGACCAGCACTGTGGCCTCCGTCGGGCCATACAGGTTGTGCAAGGCGCATTGCCCGGCCATCTGCTGGATAACATGGGGTTCACAGAGGTCGCCACCGGTCACCAAGTGCTTCAAGCCCAGCGGTCGATCCATCGGGAGCAGGCTTAACAGTACCGGCGGTAGGAATGCGTGAGAGACACGCTGTTGCCGGATCAACTCAACCAACTGATGAGGGTCGCGACGCTGTTCTTCACTGGGAACAATCAGAGTCGCGCCCTGGCTCAGGGCCGGAAAGAGATCGATCAGTGAAGAATCAAAACTCAACGATGAAAATTGCAGTACGCGGCTGCATTCACGCAGTTCCACATACTGGCTGTACCACGCAGAGAAATGAGCCAGGTTATGCTGGCTGAGCAACACTCCCTTTGGCTGGCCGGTGGTGCCCGAGGTGTACAACACCATGCTGGCGCTGTCAGCCGAGGGCGAAGTGAGCGTCAGGGGGGCGTTGTCGTCGATGTGCTGGCTGTCTATGTGGCTGACATCCACAGCCATGAAGTGCGCGCGCAAGGGATGTTGACCATCATCGAGCAACACCAGGGCGCCGGCATTCTCCAGCATGGCTCGCTGGCGCGGCAGTGGGTGGCCCGGTTCCAGCGGCAGATACACCGCGCCGCAGCCCAGGGTCGCCAGAATGCTGGCGTACAACCCGACAGACTTGCCCAGGCAGATACCGACCACAGGCGCCTGCCCAGCCCCGAGCAACGGCCGCAGCACCTGCGCAATGGCCAGGCTGTGCCGCAACAAGTGGCGATAGCTCAGGGTGTGGCCATCGATCTCCAGGGCCGGCCTGTCGGCAAAGACCCGCAAGCTTTGCTCCAGTTGCTTGATCAGCGGCGTGCGAGCTTTTTGCATCAGCAGCGGTTCATCAGTTCGGTTCAGGCGATGCAGGTATGCCAGTCCCTCCAGGCCTAGCAGGCTCTGCTCTGGATGTGTGGAAGCACTCGCGTGCTGTGTGAAATGGCCAGGGTTGCGCGAGAAACCACTGACTTGCAGCGCTACCCATTCGGCCAGGCGTGCCACGGCCTGGCGCCGAAGCTGTTGACCGTTGCCGCAGGAGGGCGGTGTCACGTCCAGCACGGCCAGCAGTTGCTGTGCACGGTCATAGCAGCGTATTTGCAGGACCGGCAGCCCCCTGTCACTCAAGGGCCCGATGGACAGGCGCAGGCTCATCACGGCCATGCCGGCCAGGTCCTGTGTGACGGGCTGGCTGCCGTCTTCAATCAACAGGTCGATTGCCGGTGCCTGCGCGGCGAGATCATGGCCAAAGGGCGCCAGTGCCAGCCCCAGTTCATGCAAGGCCGGGCTGGTTCCGACCAGCGTAATGCCGAGGCGTCTCATGACGGGCTCCCGGATGCAGGCAGATAGGCGTTTAACGCTTGGGCGACACACGGTGTTTGCAGCAGCCCACTGCGGCGCAGCAACCCCATGATGTTACTGATCAGCGGGTGCTGATGGGTGATGGGGAAGGCCAAGGCGTTGACCTCGACCCGCAGTGCTGCGCGGGCATGGGGACTGATATCCAGATGCTCGATCAATCGCAGGTCGAAGTCCCTTTGCAGGTCATTGGTCAAATAGTGTTGCAGGAAGATCGGCAGGACCCGGGCGATACAGCGGCGGTCTTCTTCGCTTGCCGTTTGCCAGTAGAGTCGCACCAGGCAGGTCCAAAAGTTGGCGTGGCGCCCCTCGTCAGCCAGATGGTCGGCCATCAACCCCCTTACCGATTGTTTGACGCTGTCATCCTTGGCAAACGCCGCCACGTCATGGGTGACCGTGTTCTCGGCAATCGCCACGCAAATCAGCTCTACGGCATCCTGTAGATGCGCCGGCGCTTGTGCCTGCGCGATGGGTATGGCGCGGCTCAATTCGATAGTCGCCGGCAGTTCCAGCGGTGCGATACCGGTCTGCTCCAGCGTTTGCTGCATGAAGTCCAGGGCGACGAGGGCGTGGTAGTCCTCATCGACCACCACGGTCATGGCGTCGTAGCGGCAGGCGGCAGGGAAGGGGATTGAACAGCGATTCTTGGCGATGCCCCGTGCGGTTTTATCAACGATCTCGGTTTCAAAGATCACCACGTCATGGATGAACTTGTAGAACGTCTGCACCAGGACAAAATCGCGCCACTGTGGGCAATGTTCGAGAAAACTCGCACTGAGTACCAACGGTTGGCGACACAGGGGATAGATCAGCTTGTCGTCATTTTCCAGCAGGCGTCGCGGACGCGTGCGGATGGTCGCTCGATGCTCCCAGTCGGTCGCGAACGGGCGGTAGTCGGCAGCGTTCACAGGCTCACCTCCTGGCGCAGGCCGTCCCACAAGGCAATGCGGCTCTCTACGGCGCTCAGGGCCGCGCTCCAGGCCTGTTCTTCGCGCAGGGGGTCCGACTGGGTCAACCGCCTAAGCAGGCGCTCTGCGGCCGGCTCGTGGCCCTGGGCGTCCAACTCGATGTGTCGCTGTAGGTAGTAGCACAAGCTGGGGGCTTGCCGGTGGGCAACGTTGCTGCCTTCCAGGATGCGTTTGAACATCGTCGGGATGACACTTTCGCGGCCATGCAGGAAGGTTGCGGCGACACAATGGGTCGGTGCGTTCAAGGCAACGTCCAGGGTGTGCCGGACAAAGCGCTCTACCGCAGGATCAATCGTGACCTGTGCCAAGGCGCTATCGACGCTTGCCCCCTCTCGCTGCAACGCAATGAAACGTTCGATGGGGAGGGTGCTGGCTCCCACCTCGCGCATGGCGTCCAGATACAGTTCGAAGTGGCTGCTGTGCCCAGTGTCCAGGCGCTGGTCTGATTCTTCGTCCAGGACAATTTCGTTGATTAATCGCGCGGCCTGCGGGTCTGTCGGCGGCAGCCAGGGCAGGCGCATGCAGGTCAGGTCCTGTTGTAGGCGTTTGGTCAGCGTCATGAAGTCCCAAACGGCGAAAACATGGTTTTGCATAAAGTGTTGTAACTGAGGGAAAGAATTGATCTCTAGAAAAATAGGATGTTCATGTAGTTGCAATTTTTTATGTCTAATTAGTTCTTGTAGTTGAAACATGGTTAATGCCCATAAGTCGTTGTGTCGACTCAAATGAAACGGTTGTTTAGAACCAAGTGCATGTTGCTGGCGAGGGCTTTGTTGCCCGATCGTGAGGCTCTTGCGTCTGGCTTGGTTACCTGGCAAGCAACAAATAGTGACAAAGCACGCTAGTCTTGTTGGCGCGCGCGTTGTCCACAGTTATGCCCAGGCCTGTGTCCACGCTTTCGACTGAAGTGCCAAGCCCCATTAAAGAGTAATCACTTGGTTAAGTGTTCAGATATTTTCTGAGTTATATAAGGTTTTTCTACGGGGAGGGAAATGCTGTAGTTGAACTTTCTGTTCGAAGTAGGAACTTTCCTTGTTGTTTGCGAGTTTAAATAAGTGGACTTAACGGGCAGGGTTTGATTCGCTGTTGTTTTGCAACGCTGGCGGTTTCCTGTCGGTCAATCTCGGGTCTGTTGGCGCAACCGTCCAGGAGGGGACGGCGGGTACGGAGCGGCTTTGGACATATGCGGCGCCTGGTGATCCAGGCCGCGCACGGGGCAGCCAAAGTCGGGAGAAGTCACCGCGGCCCTTTATCGTTGTCCTGTTCAATGCTGTTGAGGTAATGCGTGATCACTTCCATCCCGCGCATCAGGTGATTGCGCAGCGTCAGTACACTCTGCTCGACCTTTTTTTGTGCGACCAGGCTCAGCAGTTCGCGGTGGTCTTCCTGGGAGGTTTCGCCCAGCCCCATGGCTTCAAGGTTGAACCGCAGGAAACGTTCCTCCTCGTTCAGCCCATGTTCCACCAGGTTTAACAGCCGCTGGTTGGGTGCCTTGCCATACAGCGTCATATGAAACAGGCGGTTGAGCCGGCCGATTTCGGTGTAGTCGGTTTCGCGCTCAAGGGTGTCGATCAAGGCGCCCGCCTGTTCGATATCGTTCTCGCTGAGCAACGGGATCGCTAAACGCAGTGCCTCTGACTCCAGGAGAATGCGCAGGGCGTAGGTCTCCGCGGAGTTATCTTCAATCAGCGGGGCAACCACGGCACCCTTATGGGTTACAACATGCAGCAGCGACTGTGCCTCCAGTTGGCGCAGCGCCTCGCGCACCGGCATCCGGCTGACCCCGAACAGGCTGGCCAGCTCTTGCTGGCGCATGGCGGTGCCGCAAGGCAGACGGCCATCCAGTATGGCGTTGCGCAATGTTTCTTCGATAACGGAGCGAGCGAGGTGAGCGGGAATGGGCCCACTGATCTTGATGCTGCTCAAAGGGTTCGGCTTGTGCGTCACGACTACGCTATCCTCCTTTCTTGTTGGAATGGGTTATGGCTAATTGGATCCAAAGAACACTAGAGATTGCATGCAGGCTTGTCAAACAGGCAAGGTTTCCCTTTGTAAGCGACTCAACAGCGCGGTATTTCATCGCACATTATGGCTTGCGGGCGTCTTACAAGGCGCAATGGTTTAGCTGAGTGGGCGCTGAGTGATTGCACTGTGCCATTGTCTTTTGCCGATCGACCCTTCACCATCGATTGATTCTCCGTCTCTTTCTACGGACTGAAGCCATTGGCGGTACGTTTTACTCCCTCGCGGATCCTGTGCTGGCTGTTTTCAGCGCTGCTGCTGGCTGGCTTATTGCCCGGCGGGCTGCATGCCGATTGGGATTTTTCCCAGATCAGCCGGCGCGCCACGGGGCTCTATGGGCCGCTGGGTGCAGGACAGCAACGTATCGACGACTGGCAGCAGTTGCTGGCGACACAGAAACAAGGCAGTGAGCTGGAGCAGCTCAAGGTGGTCAACCTGTTCTTCAACAAGCGGGTGCGCTATGTCGAGGATATCGACTTGTGGAACCAGGTCGATTACTGGGAAACGCCCATCGAAGCCCTGTGGAAAGGCGCCGGCGATTGTGAAGACTATGCCATCGCCAAGTATTTCAGCCTACGCCGCCTGGGCGTCTCCAGCGACAAATTGCGCATTACCTACGTCAAGGCGTTGCGGCAGAATCGTGCCCACATGGTCTTGACTTATTATTCGACGCCAGAGGCCATGCCGCTGGTGCTCGACAGCCTGATCGACGAAATCCAGCCCGCCAGCCAACGGACCGACTTGCTGCCGGTCTACTCCTTCAACGCCGAAGGCTTGTACCTGCCGGGCGCCAAGGGCAACAAGAAGGTCGGCGACACCAAACGCCTGTCGCGCTGGCAGGATGTGCTGAAGAAAATGCGTGCGGAAGGCTTCCCCGCCGAGCCGGCCAACGAGGAGTAACTGTTCAGATGTCACTGTTCAAACAGCTGTTGATTGCTATCTGTCTGTTCCTGGTGGTCGCCTTCAGCGGCAGCTTCATGGTCAGCCTGGAAAGCTCGCGTACCCAGTACGTGAACCAGCTGCGCTCCCATGCGCAGGATGCGGCGACGGCCCTGGCGTTGTCCCTGACACCCAATATCGACGACCCGGCGATGGTCGAGTTGCTGGTCAGCTCGATCTTCGACAGCGGCTATTACGCGAGCATCCGCGTGGTCGACGTGACCAATGACCAGGTCATCGTCGAGCGCAGCGGTGTCCCCGACAACAACGGCGTGCCCAACTGGTTCGTCAAGTTGATCGGCCTTGAGCCGGCCGGTGGCGACGCTCTGGTCAGCCGTGGCTGGGAACAGGCGGCGCGGGTCGAGGTGGTCAGCCATCCGATGTTTGCCCTGGCCAAGCTGTGGCAGAGCGCCCTGGGCAGCCTCGGCTGGCTGCTGTTGTGTGGCGCGGTAAGTGCCGTGCTGGGCGCGCTGTTGCTGCGCCGGCAACTGAAGCCATTGGACTACATGGTCAAGCAGTCTCACGCCATTGCCCGCCGCGAGTTCCTGAGCCTGCCGGATCTGCCGCGCACCCCGGAACTGCGCCGGGTGGTGCAGGCGATGAACCAGATGGTGGAAAAGCTCAAGGCCCTGTTCCAGGAACAGGCCGAGCGCAGTGAAAAGCTGCGGGTGGAGTCCTATCAGGACAACCTCACGGGCCTGGCCAATCGACGCTATTTCGAGATGCAGCTCAACGCGCGGGTCAGCAACCCTGAGGAAACCAACTCGGGTTACTTGCTGGTGCTGCGGGTCAAGGACCTGGCCGGTCTCAACCAACGGCTGGGCGGCCAGCGCACCGACCAGTTGCTGCAGGCAGTCGGCGAACAACTGCTGCGCCAGTGCGAGCCGTATCCGGAAACCCACAACCTGGTCACGCGCATCCGCGGCGGCGAATTTGCGGTGCTGGCGCCGGGGTTGATGCGTGAAGAGGCGTTGCAGCTGGCGCAGAACCTGGAAAGCACCTTGCAAAGCCTGCAAGCCACTGGGGCCAGTGATGTGTCGCCGGTTGCCTGTATAGGCCTGGCCCCATTCAATCATGGTGATTCTCCCCAGGCACTGCTGACTCTGGCCGACCAGGCGCTGGCCCAGGCCGAAACCCAGGGCGATGTCAGTTGGGTGTGCCTGGACCACAGCGCAGCCGCCAGTGTTGGCGACGATCATCACGCCTGGCACTCACTGCTCGACCAGGCGCTGAGCCAGCAGCGCTTTGAACTGTATTTCCAGCCGGTAGTGGCCAGCCAGGATCCGCAACTGATCCTGCATTACAAAGTGCTCTCGCGCCTGGTGGACGGCCAGGGCCACACCATCCCGGCCGGGCGTTTCCTGCCTTGGCTTGAACGGTTTGGCTGGTCGGCGCGCCTGGACCGGTTGATGCTGGAGCTGGTGCTCAAGCAGATGGCCAGCCACGAGCATTCGCTGGCCCTGAACCTGTCGGCGGCCACGCTGGCAGACCCGCAGGCCCTGAATCGCGTGTTCGACCTGCTGCGCCAGCACGCCAACCTGGGCCCGCGCCTGACCCTGGAGATCGGTGAAGAGCAACTACCTGAGCAAGCCGTGCTGGAGCAGTTGACCCAGCGCCTGCGCGAGCTGAACTTCTCCCTCAGCCTGCAACGCTTTGGCGGGCGCTTCAGCATGATCGGCAACCTGGCGCGCCTGGGCCTGGCCTACCTGAAGATCGATGGCAGCTACATCCGCGACATCGATCAGGAAAGCGACAAGCGCCTGTTCATCGAAGCCATCCAGCGCGCAGCCCACAGCATCGACTTGCCGCTGATTGCCGAGCGGGTCGAAACCGAGGGTGAATTGAAGGTGATTCGCGAGATGGGGATTTTCGGCGTGCAGGGCCAATTGTTTGGTGAACCGGCGCCCTGGCGCTGAGGCCGTGGGCCGGCCTCAGATCAGGCCGGTCTCATCATCATTGATCAGGTGGCTCAGGCCACCCAGTGCTTCCCGCGCGTGGCTGCGGTCTTTCAACTTGGCTTGTGCGGCGACCGGCAGGTCAGTCAGGTTGATCACACCTTTGTGGATCAGTACCTGAATCAAGTCTTCCAGCACCCGGATCATCTCCGAGTCACTGTGCTTGAGCTGCTTGAGGCTCACCTCCGCTTCTTCATTGGCGAACCAGGCCTGGATCTCATGATGGTCCGCTGGCAGGGTCCCGGTCGACTCGGCGAAGGCAACCGCCTCGGCGCGAATCAGCTCACCCTGTGCATCACGTTGCACGTAGAACATTGAACATCCCTCATGAGAAGAACTGACGACAGCCTGTCAGAGCATAGGCCAACGGCGCGCGATTGGGCGTGAGTATGCCGTGCAATCGCGACCCCATGCCAGTGAACGGTGGCCGCAAATGAATCGGCCGCCTCAAGAGGCGGCCGATTCAGGGTTGCTTTAGGTGTGATCGACCTTGATGGTCGGGTCGGCACCGGTGATCAGCGAGTTGATCGACTGACCGGACCAGTTGTTACCTTCCAGCTTGATCGTCACATCCGCGTTGGCCAGGCCACCGGCGGCGTTGAGCTTGCCTTCGGAACTGATCTGCAGCGTGGTCACGTTATCCACCGTGGTCAACTTCAGGAAGTTGTCGATGGTGCCGTCGGTTTCGCCCTTGAGCAGGTCGCGCAGGTCGATACGGTCGCCTTCCGATGCCTTGAAGTCCTTGATCACATCGTTGCCAGTGTCGCCCGCTCTCCAGACAAAGGTATCGGCACCCGTGCCGCCGATCAGGATGTCATTGCCCTGGCCGCCGATGAGCGTGTCGTTACCGGTACCGCCCAACAGAATGTCGTTGCCCTTGCCGCCGTCCAGGTAGTCGTTGCCGCCCTGGCCGAACAGGATGTCATCACCCGAGCCACCCAGCAGGGTGTCATTGCCGTCCTTGGCACCCGAGGTGTTGAATTCGTTGTAGTGCTCGGTGATGTACTTGTGCACATCCTGGCCGGTGACTGCAGATACCGCTACGCCGCTTTTCCCAGCCACGTAGGTCTGGATGGCGTTGTAGCCTTCGCCGGTAACACCCGTGAAGCTCACCAGGTCGCCAAACAGGATATCGTTGCCGTCACCGCCATCGACACGGTCGGCACCCGGCAGGGTGGCCTCGCTGCTACCGAGGATAGCGTTGGCCAGGTCCTTCGGATCGATGTTGGCTTGTGGCTTGTTATCGCTGTCGTACGGTTTCAACTGATCCAGGCTGACGCCACTGTTGAGGCCGATGGCTTCGACACCGCCGGTGGACAGGCCCTTGAGCAGTGCGAATGCGCTATTGGAGTTAGTGGTGGTGGTGGTGTCGGTATAGTTGCCATAACCGTCACGCACCGACAGCTCAAAAGTGCCATCCCCTTGGGCGTGGATGACTCCCGGGTTGTACTGCGACCAGCCCCCGTTGTTGATCCAGAGCGTCATTTTCCCGACAGCATCAATATCAATCAGGTGAGTCGAGTCGATAGTGATCCGGGTGGCGGTGCCTAAGGTGTAGTTGTTCATGTTGACGACATCATCCAGCTTGACGTTGCCGTACAAGGTCGGGTTGCCCTGCTCGCTGCGTTGGTAATACGTCGGCTGGCCATCGGTGATGAAGTACGTTGTGTTGATTGCGCCAGTGTTGCTGGTCGCCTTGGCACTGTTGAAGAAGTTGGATGCGGCCTTGAACACGTCTTCGTAGTTGGTCCCGCCTTCAGACACCATCGAGTCCAGGACTTTCTGCAGGGCAGCCAGGGCACCTGGGTCTTTCAGGTTGACCGTAGCGGTCTGGTTGACTTGGGTATCGAAGTCCGCCAGGAAAATATTCACGATGCCAGAGGTACTGGAGCCGATGCTGTCTTTCAGCGAGTTGAACACGGTGGTCAGCGAGGCTTTCGCCGCCGCCACCGAGTCCGCACCCATACTGCCCGACGTATCGATCATGAACGCGATGTTGTAGTTCTTGCCCTGCACCACGTTCAGGCCCGAAACGTCCGCCACGATGATGTCGTTGCCACTGGTGCCCATGACGTTGTCATCGCCCGAAGTCGCCGTGCTCCCGCTATAGGTTGCCGGGTACACCTTGACCGGCAGGTTGGCAACGGTTGTGGCCGAGCCGCCGAGGCTTTCGGTGGAGGTCGAGGTCACGGTCAGGTTGTACTGGCCGCTGGTGTAAGGCAGTGGCTTGAGGCTCAAATTATTGAGGTCCCAGCCGGTGACATTGACTTCGGTCAGGCCATTGGTCGCCGTGAAGGTATGCCCGGCACCGTCGCTGAGCACTGCGCCCACCGGGATGCTGCCAATCTTCACGCTCAGGGTTTCCGAACCGTCGGTATCGGTCAGGCCGGTGGTGACCTTGGTCAGCTTGACCGTGCCGTTTTCCAGCCCTTCGTTGAGCTTGTACGCATCGTAGTAGCCCTGGCCGTTGGTGCCGTGCAGGTCAGACACCTGGGCACCCGCGTTGATCAGGTCATTGACCCCGGTGTAGATCGGGATGTTGGTATTGCTCAGGTTGGTGACCGGACCACCGTTGACCGACAGGTTGACGTCATAGCTGCCGGCGCCCGCCTGGTTGGCATGGTAGATATCAATGCTGTAGTAGCCATTGCTGGTCGGCGTGAACGTACCGCTGAACTGGCCGGAGTTCGAGCCCCAGGTGCCGCTGGCCACGTCTTTGCCGCCGATGTTGACCAGGATGCTGTCATCGCCATAACCGCTGAAGGTATAAGTCTTGCCGGCTTCCAGGTAGATCAGGCCGGAGGTCTTCGACCCGGCGCCGCCCGGTACGTCTGCAGTTGACGTGACGTCGGTGGCAATCGTCGTGCTGTTTGGCGTGCCTGCTTTGTCGATCGCATTTTTCAGCACGGTCGCCGAGGCGCCGTTGCCGTTGGTACCCAGGTTCGCAATGCTGTTCCAGCTCTGCTTGGTCAGGCCGATCGAGGCGATGTTGTTGTCGGCAACGCTCAAGGTTGGCGCATCCGCAACCGGCGTGATGTCGACTTTCACAGTAGTGCTGGTGCCCAGGTCCTTGCCATCGGTTGGCTGGAACTTGAACTGTGCATAATCAGCCTGCTTGTTGCCCACACCGGTGCCGCCGTAGCCGTCGGCCCCGGATTCGTTGGCGTTTGGCGTGAAGCGCAACTGGCCACCGTCGATCTGCGCCTTGGTGAAGGTCTGGCCGGCGCTCACGTTGGTCCAGGTGGTGCCATCCGCTGCGAGGAACTGCAGCTTGCCGGCAACTGGCAGCTCGGTGATTTTCACCCCGAGGCTGGTCTGAGGGGAATCCACATCGGTGACCCCAAAGTTAGCCCAGGTCAGCTTCAGCGGCGTGTCTTCGGTACCGGTAACGGCACTGCCAGTGGCAACCGGTGCGTCGTTGACTGCCGTTACGTTGACTGTGGTGGTCGCCACGTTCGAGTAGTTGCCACCGTCGGTCACGGTCACGGTGATGGTCCGTGGCGTGGTGCTCGGGTCGTCGCTGCTGTTGCTGAACGTGATGTTCTTGATCTGCTGCATGTAGTCAGCCAGCGACGCCGTGCCAGTCAAGGTCAGGGTGATCTTGCCGGTGACAGGGTCTGTGACCGAAGTCACGGTGATACCGGTGACGTTGCTGTAGCCCAACGAATCGTTCGGCTGAGTATTAGTCAGCACCACCGTGGCGCCAGTCAGCTGGGTGCTGTCCGGGTCGGTGATCTTGATGTCGGTGTCAGCAATCGACACGCTATTGCCGCCTTCGGTGAACGTGGTCTTGAAGTCGTTCCCGGTGGCGCCGCTGGAGTTGTTGGCATCCAGATCGATAACCGGTGGTGCATCGTTATCGATGATCGAGGTTTCGACTTTACCGTTGGTGGGGCTGACCACCAGGTTCTCGAAGTTGCCGCCGGAAGTGCCAGAGATGCTGATCTCGAACTTCTCCGTAGGCTCGGTCAGCTTGTCGTCGATAGTCTTGATATCGAACGTCGCGGTGCTTTGGCCGGCCGGAATCTTCACGGTGTATACGCCGGTGAAGTCTGAACCGTCCTGGGCCACGCCTTTGTACGAGAGGGTCACCGTGACTTCGGTTTCCGCCGGTTGGGTCAGGTTCAACGTGTAGTGAGCGGTCTGGCCTTCGGTAACCGAGGCGTCGCCCGCGATACTGATCACGGTGTTGCTCGTCACGTCCGTTACCTTGGTGACCACTGGCGTGCCGACCGGGATCAGGTTTTCATATTTGTCGCCACCGCTGACCACGTTGGTGATCTTGGCGGAAATATCCTTGGCACCGACGTAGAAGTCATTCGGCGCGGTGAAGTTGGCAGTACCGTTGGTCTTGCCATTGCCGATGGTAATGCTCAAGTTGTTATCCAACTTGATCACCAGGTCGGAGCCCACGTTGGTCACGGCCACGCCGTTCTTGTCCACGAGGCTGGCGGTGTAGACGATCTGGCCACCTTCGGCGACGCTGGTAGTGGCGGTCAGTACGACCTTCACATCGTCGATGGTGTCGTTGATCTGCGTCGTCGCGCCATCGCCCGTCACCACGAGCTTCTCGAAGTTGCCACCAGCGGTGCCGGTGATCTGGACCGTCTGGGTGCTCTTGTCGATGAACACGTCATCGCCTGGAGCATCAACCGTCACGGTACCGACGGTTTCACCGGCCTTGATGGTGATGGTTTGTTTGTTGTCCAGAGTCAGGGTGACGTCGGTGTCAGCCTTGTTGCTCAAGGTGGCGGTGTAGATAATTTTGCCACCTTCGTTGACGGCGCTAGGCGCAGTCAGAGTGACGGTGGTGGTGTTATCGGTGCCCGGTGTGTCGGTCACGATGGTGGTGACTGTGTCGGTACCTGGGACCAGATTTTCAAAGTGCTCGCCGCCGGTTACTTCCTTGATGCCGGTCGTAACAGTCTGGTCGCCTTTGTACACGTCGTCCGGAGCCACAGCCGAAACAGTACCGCTCGACTGATTCACGCCGATAGTAATGGTCTGGTTGTTATCCAGAGTCACCGTCAGTGGGCCAGTGGTGTTGGTGACCGGCTTGCCATCCTTGTCGACCAGGGTCGCGGTGTAGACGATCTCGCCGCCTTCACCCACGGTTTTGGTGGCCGTCAGGACCACATCGACTTTGTCGATGGTGTCGTTGATCTGCGTCGTTGCGCCGTCGCCGGCGACCACGAGCTTCTCGAAGTTGCCACCAGCGGTGCCGGTGATCTGGACCGTCTGGGTGCTCTTATCGATGAACACGTCATCGCCTGGAGCATCAACCGTCACGGTACCGACCGTTTCACCGGCCTTGATGGTGATGGTTTGTTTGTTGTCCAGGGTCAGAGTGACGTCGGTGCCAGCCTTGTTGCTCAAGGTGGCGGTGTAGATGATTTTTCCACCTTCGTTGACGGCGCTAGGCGCAGTCAGAGTGACGGTGGTGGTGTTATCGGTGCCCGGTGTGTCAGTCACGATAGTGGTGACTGTGTCGGTACCTGGGACCAGATTTTCAAAGTGCTCGCCGCCGGTTACTTCCTTGATGCCGGTCGTAACAGTCTGGTCGCCTTTGTACACGTCGTCCGGAGCCACAGCCGAAACAGTACCGCTCGACTGATTCACGCCGATAGTAATGGTCTGGTTGTTATCCAGAGTCACCGTCAGTGGGCCAGTGGTGTTGGTGACCGGCTTGCCATCCTTGTCGACCAGGGTCGCGGTGTAGACGATCTCGCCGCCTTCACCCACGGTTTTGGTGGCCGTCAGGACCACATCGACTTTGTCGATGGTGTCGTTGATCTGCGTCGTTGCGCCGTCGCCGGCGACCACGAGCTTCTCGAAGTTGCCACCAGCGGTGCCGGTGATCTGGACCGTCTGGGTGCTCTTATCGATGAACACGTCATCGCCTGGAGCATCAACCGTCACGGTACCGACCGTTTCACCGGCCTTGATGGTGATGGTTTGTTTGTTGTCCAGGGTCAGAGTGACGTCGGTGCCAGCCTTGTTGCTCAAGGTGGCGGTGTAGATGATTTTTCCACCTTCGTTGACGGCGCTAGGCGCAGTCAGAGTGACGGTGGTGGTGTTATCGGTGCCCGGTGTGTCAGTCACGATAGTGGTGACTGTGTCGGTACCTGGGACCAGATTTTCAAAGTGCTCGCCGCCGGTTACTTCCTTGATGCCGGTCGTAACAGTCTGGTCGCCTTTGTACACATCGTCCGGAGCCACAGCCGAAACAGTACCGCTCGACTGATTCACGCCGATGGTGATGGTCTGGTTGTTATCCAGAGTCACCGTCAGTGGGCCAGTGGTGTTGGTGACCGGCTTGCCATCTTTGTCGACCAGAGTCGCGGTGTAGACGATTTCGCCGCCTTCGCCCACGGTTTTGGTGGCCGTCAGGACCACATCGACTTTGTCGATGGTGTCGTTGATCTGCGTCGTTGCGCCGTTACCGGCCACTTCCAATTTCTCGAAGTTGCCGCCATCGGTCCCGGTGATCTGGACGGTCTGGGTGCTCTTGTCGATGAACACGTCATCGCCTGGCGCATCAACCGTCACGGTGCCAACGGTTTCACCGGCCTTGATGGTGATGGTTTGTTTGTTGTCCAGAGTCAGGGTGACGTCGGTGCCAGCCTTGTTGCTCAGGGTGGCGGTGTAGATAATTTTGCCGCCTTCACTCACTTCAGACGGAGCCGTCAGGGTCACAGTCGTGGTGTTATCGGTGCCCGGTGTGTCGGTCACGATGGTAGTGACGGTATCGGTACCAGGAACCAAGTTCTCGAAGTGCTCGCCGCCAGTCACTTCCTTGATGCCGGTCGTAACGGTCTGGTCGCCTTTGTACACATCGTCCGGTGCCACAGCCGAAACAGTACCGCTCGACTGATTCACGCCGATGGTGATGGTCTGGTTGTTATCCAGGGTCACCGTCAGTGGGCCAGTGGTGTTGGTGACCGGCTTGCCATCCTTGTCGACCAGAGTCGCGGTGTAGACGATCTCGCCGCCTTCGCCCACGGTTTTGGTCGCGCTCAGGACTACATCAACCTTGTCGATGGTGTCGTTGATCTGCGTCGTTGCGCCGTTACCGGCCACTTCCAATTTCTCGAAGTTGCCGCCATCGGTCCCGGTGATCTGGACCGTCTGGGTGCTCTTGTCGATGAACACGTCATCGCCCGGAGCATCAACCGTCACGGTGCCGACGGTTTCACCGGCCTTGATGGTGATGGTTTGTTTGTTATCCAGAGTCAGGGTGACGTCTGTATCCGCTTTATTAGAAAGCGTGGCGGTGTAGGTGATCTTGCCGCCTTCACTCACTTCCGACGGAGCCGTCAACGTCACGGTAGTGGTGTTATCGGTATCGGTACCTGGGGTATCAGTGACAATCGTGGTGACTTTGTCAGTACCTGGAACCAGGTTCTCGAAGTGCTCGCCGCCGGTGACTTCCTTGATGCCGGTAGTAACAGTCTGGTCGCCTTTGTACACATCATCCGGAGCCACAGCCGAAACAGTACCGCTCGACTGATTCACGCCGATGGTGATGGTCTGGTTGTTATCCAGCGTCACTGTCAGCGGGCCAGTGGTGTTGGTGACCGGCTTGCCATCCTTGTCGACCAGGGTCGCGGTGTAGACGATTTCGCCGCCTTCACCCACGGTTTTGGTGGCCGTCAGGACCACATCGACCTTGTCGATGGTGTCGTTGATGGTGGTCGTTGCGCCGTTACCGGCCACTTCCAATTTCTCGAAGTTGCCGCCATCGGTGCCGGTGATCTGGACCGTCTGGGTGCTCTTGTCGATGAACACGTCATCGCCCGGAGCATCCACCGTCACGGTGCCAACGGTTTCGCCGGCCTTGATGGTGATGGTTTGTTTGTTATCCAGAGTCAGGGTGACGTCTGTATCCGCTTTATTAGAAAGCGTGGCGGTGTAGGTGATCTTGCCGCCTTCACTCACTTCCGACGGAGCCGTCAACGTCACGGTAGTGGTGTTATCGGTATCGGTACCTGGGGTATCAGTGACAATCGTGGTGACTTTGTCAGTACCTGGAACCAGGTTCTCGAAGTGCTCGCCGCCGGTGACTTCCTTGATGCCGGTAGTAACGGTTTGGTCGCCTTTGTACACATCGTCCGGAGCCACAGCCGAAACGGTGCCGCTCGACTGGTTCACGCCGATGGTGATGGTCTGGTTGTTATCCAGGGTCACAGTCAGTGGGCCAGTGGTGTTGGTGACCGGCTTGCCATCTTTGTCGACCAGAGTCGCGGTGTAGACGATTTCGCCGCCCTCACCCACGGTTTTGGTGGCCGTCAGGACCACATCGACCTTGTCGATGGTGTCGTTGATCTGCGTCGTTGCCCCACCCGGTGCGATATCAAGCTTCTCGAAGCCGCCACCGACGATGTCCGGATTGATCGTGACGTTGATCGGTCCGGCATCTTTGAATACGTCGTCGCTCGGTGCCTTGGACGTCACCTGGCCAGTCGTCTCGCCCTTGGCGATGGTGATGACGTCACCGTTGCTCAGGGTCAGGGTCAGGTCGCTGCCGGCCTTGTTGCTCAAGGTCGCGGTGTAGGTGATGTTGCCACCTTCGTCGGCTTCGCCTGGTGCGGTCAGCGTGACGGTGGTGGTGTCGGTAGTGCCGGGTGTGTCGGTTACGGTGGTGTTGACCGGCGTGGTGCCTGGCACCAGGTTCTCGAAATGCGCGCCGCCGGTCACATTGGTGATGGCGGTGGTGATGGTCGGGTTGCCTTCATACACATCGTTCGGCGCAACAGTGGTGACAGTGCCGGCAGATTGGCCGACGCCGATGGTGATGGTCTGGCCATTGTCCAGGGTCACGGTCAACGGGTTGGTGATGTTGGTGACCGGGTTGCCTGCCTTGTCCACAAGCGATGCGGTGTAGACGATGTTACCGCCTTCGCCCACGGTGGTCGTGGCGGTCAGGACTACATCGACCTTGTCGATAGTGTCGTTGACGGTCGTGGTAGCGCCGTCACCGGCCACTTCCAGTTTCTCGAAGTTGCCGCCGGTAGTCTCGGTGATCTTGACGGTTTGCGTGCTCTTGTCGACAAACACGTCATCGCCCGGGGCATCAACCGTCACGGAGCCAACGGTTTCACCGGCCTTGATGATGATGGTCGAACCGTTATCCAGTTTCAGCGTGACGTCAGTCTCTGCTTTATTGGAGAGCGTGGCGGTGTAGGTGATCTGGTCGCCTTCGTTGATATCGCCCGGCGCAGTCAGCGTTACGGTGGTGGTATCGACCGAGTCGGTGATGGTGGTGACGGCTGGCGTGGTGTTGGGCACCAGGTTTTCGAAATTGCCACCGGTGGTTCCGGTGATGGTCGTGGTGACCGTGCTGCCGTTGACGTAGACGTCGTTCGCCGGGGTGTCGACCACCACGGTGCCAACGGACTCGCCGGCCTTGATGGTAATCACCGAACCGTTGGACAAGGTCACGGTCAGCGGCGTTTGCGCCGGGTTCGTCAGTGTTGCGGTATAGGTGATCTGGCCGCCTTCGGTGACCGTGTTGGTGGCGGTCAGGGTCAGGCCGGTGTCGTCGACCGAGTCGGTAATGGTGGTGACGGCAGGCGTGGTGTCTGGCACCAGGTTTTCGAAGTTGCCACCGGTAGCCCCGGTAATCGTGGTGCTGACCGTGCTGCCGTTGTTATAGACGTCGTTGGCAGGTGTATCGACCACCACGGTGCCGGTGGACTTGCCAGGCTCAATGGTGATGACCGAACCATTGCTCAACGTAATGGTGACCGGTGTTTGCGCCGGGTTGGTCAAGGTCGCGGTGTAGGTGATCGGACCGCCTTCGGTCACCGTTTCGCCTGCCGTCAGGGTCACGGTGGTGGTGTCGATGGTGTCGGTGATCTGGGTCACGGCCGGCGTCGGGTCGACGGTGAGCACCAGGTTATTGCCACCGGTCGTGCCGGTCACGGTCACGCTGATCTGACCGGGATCGATGTACGGGCTGTCGTTCGGTGCCAGGGGCACGTTGACGGAGCCAGTCACCTGGCCGGCCGGGATGGTGATCACCGCGCCGTTGGACAGGGTAACAGTCAAGTTACTGGTAGACGGCTGGGTCACCGTGGCGGTGTAGGTCAGCACGCCGCCAGCTTCAGTGATGGTCGGCGTGGCGCCCAGGGTCAGGGTCGACGGCAAAGGTGCCGCCGTGAGCGGGTCGTTTGGTTGCCCGCCGAGCTCGTTGGTCAGCGCATTGGTCGCGAAACCCAGGCCTGCCGTCGGGAAGCCAATGGTCGGATCGACCGAGCCCGCCGTCTCATCAAGCATTACAAAGCTGTGGCCGCCCCCGGCAGCACCGGTACCTGCTGCTGACGCGCCTGCGGCGGTGGCTTCCAGGTCGGTGGTCGGGTCAGCGCCGGCAGCAATGGCCTGTTGCAGTTCGGCAACCGAAGGCGCGGCCTGTGCGGTGGCTTGGGCCAGGTCGGTGCTGGAGTCAGGCGCGGTGGCGCTCCACTGGGTGTCACGCCCCAGGTCCAGGGTGCGGCCATCGGCCAGCTCCAGGCTGACGGCGCCCGACATCCCGGTGTCAATCTGGTCGCCAGCGAACAGGCGATCACCTTCAACCAGCACCCGACGGGCACCTTCCGGAGAAATGACGAAAACTTGGCCAACAATGCCCTTGACGATTGCAACAACACTGCTCATTGAAGATTTCTCCGGCGATCCATTCTGTGGGTGTCCCAATGACTGAGAACCTATGGGATTCATCAGTCTGGGAGGTGCGTAGTTTGTAAAACGTGTGACGTCAAATAATTGGCTATATTTTTTGGCAATTTACTTTATGCCAAACTATTGACCTTCTTGGCGCCATCCTAAACAATCGCCTCGCTAATGTCACATTGATATTCATGCGGCGAACCGTCCTACATGTGTGAACCAGTTCCGCTTTTGAACTTTCCGACGTACGGTCATTACGGTAGCCATTTTCTAACGCAGCACACCAAGTTGCTGTGACTTGAGACAAGAAGTCCTGGGGATTTTTAAAATGCGTTTGCACCTGCTTAAGGCAATACCGTTCGTTCTCGCCGCCAGTTTTGTACAAGCCCAAACCCTGCCCCAGGCCATGCAGCAAGCGCTGGATGTGCATCCTGAGATTCAGGCAGGTGTCAACGCTCGTATCGCGGCTGACTATCAGTTGCGTGCGGCCAAGGGTGGCTACCTGCCCCGTGTCGACTTGAACGCGGGTTATGGCCGTGAAGGTACCGACAGTTCATCCACCCGTGCCCGTGGTGGCCACTGGGACACACTCAATCGCGGTGAGTCGAGCCTGCGCTTGCAGCAAATGGTTTTTGACGGTTTTGCCACTTCCAGTGAAGTAGGGCGTCAACAAGCCACCGTTAACTCCCGCGCGTTTTCGCTGCTGGGTACTTCCGAGCGCACTGCATTGACGGTAGCCCAGGTTTACCTGGATGTCCTGACCCGTCGTGAGTTCGTGCGCCTGGCTGAAGACAACCTGCGCAATCACGAGCGTATCTACGACCAGATCAAGTTGCGCACCCAGCGTGGCGTCGGCAGCGGGGCTGACCTGGACCAGGCCGAAGCCCGTCTGGCCCAGGCCCGCAACAACGTGATCACTGAGCAGACCAACCTGGCCGATGCCCAGACCAACTACCTGAGCGCCGTCGGCCAAGACGCCGATCAGTTGGAGCGTCCACCCAGCTTCATGGCACTGCTGCCCGCCAACCTGAACGAAGCGCGTCGCCAGATGCTGGATAACAGCCCGATCCTGCGTTCGGCCGAATCCGACATCGCCGCCGCCGAAAAACAATACGAAGCCGCCAAGTCTTCCTTCTACCCACGCTTCGACGCCGAGTTGGGCCGCAACGCCGACAACAACATCGACGGCGACGCCAGCCACAACAACGGTTGGGAAGCCATGCTGCGCATGCGTTTCAACCTGTACGCCGGTGGCAGCAACAAAGCCGAGCTGGAGTCCAAGTCCTACCAGTCCAACCAGGCCCTGGATATCCGCAACAACGCCTTGCGCCAGTTGAACGAAGAGCTGGGCCTGGCCTGGAACGCCATGAACAACGCCAATGCCCAGGTGCCGATTGCCCAGCAATACGTCGACCACAGCAGCAAGGTGCGCGGCGCCTACCAGAAGCAATTCAGCCTGGGCGAACGAACTCTGCTTGACTTGCTCGACAGTGAAAACGAGCTGTTCACGGCTTCGCGTCGTTTGGAAGAGATAAAAAACGTTCAGTTATTTACTCAGTACCGAATCAAGGCGACCATGGGCGAGTTGCTCAAGAGCCAGGGAGTGGTCGCACCGATGGCCTCCGTCGTACAGAACGATGTGAAGCCGAAAGTCCAACTGCCTGGGATGAATTGAGCTATTCCTTATAGTCCCATCTGTTAGTTGAGAGAGCCCGCGTGGAATCAGAAGTCAGTCGAGTCCATCTCAGTCATGATCCCCGCACATTGCACGACGACCCGTTACTCGACGGGTTGTTGGCTCTCTGCGCCCTGCACCAGAAGCCCGCCAGTGCGGCAATGCTGACCACCGGCCTGCCATTGCCGGCCCAGCAACTGACCGCTGACTTGCTGGCCCGGGCCGCGGCCCGCGCCGGTTTGCAAGGGCGGTTGCTGCAACGCAAGCTCGATTCGATCCCCGCGATTGCCATGCCGGCGCTGCTGTTGCTCAAGGACGGCCGCAGTGCCGTGCTGCTCGGTTGGCAGGGTGAAGACGAGGCCCAGGTGCTGCTCAGCGAAAGCGATGGCGGTGAAACCATCGTCAAGCGTGAAGCGCTGGCCGATGACTACATCGGCAAAGTGTTCTTTGCCCAGCCCCAGCACAAATTCGATGTCAGCCACGGCACCCTGATCCCGCGGGCCCGCTCCTGGTTTCGCGACACCCTCAAGCGTTCGCGCTGGCTCTACGCCGATGCTATCGCCGCCAGTTTCCTGATCAACCTGATTGCCATGGCCGCGCCGCTGTTCGTGATGAACGTCTACGACCGCGTGGTGCCGAACCAGGCCACTGCCACCTTGTGGGTGCTGGCCACCGGTATTTTCATTGCCTACGTGTTCGACCTGGTCCTCAAGAGCCTGCGTAGCCTGTGCCTGGACCTGGCCGGCAAGAAAACCGACCTGATCATCTCGGCTACGCTGTTCGAGCGGATCGTCGGGATGTCGATGAAGTACCGCCCGGCGCGGGTCGGCAGTTTTGCCCAGAACATCCACGAGTTTCAGAGCCTGCGCGACTTCCTCGCGTCCTTGACGCTCACCAGCCTGATCGACCTGCCGTTTACCCTGCTGATATTCATGGTGATCGCGATCCTCGGCGGGCACTTGGTGTGGATCCCCATGCTGGCCTTCCCGATTGCCCTGGGCATCGGCTACCTGCTGCAAAAGCCGCTGGTTGCCACCATGGAGCGCACCATGGCCCTGGCTTCCGAGCGCCAGTCGAGCCTGATTGAAACCCTGGCCGGGCTGGATGCGGTCAAGGTCAACAACGCCGAGAGCGAGCGCCAGTACCAGTGGGAACAGACCATTGGCACCCTCAGCCGCCTTGAGTTGCGGGTGAAAATGCTCTCTGGGCTGTCGATGAACATCACCTTGCTGATCCAGCAACTGGCCGGTGTGATCATGATTGTCTTCGGCGTCTACCAGATCATCGACGGCAACCTCAGCATGGGCGGCCTGATTGCCTGCTACATGCTCAGTGGCCGCGCCCTCAGCCCCCTGGCATCGCTGTCGGGCCTGATGACCCGCTACCAGCAAGCCAAAGTCACCATGGTCTCCACCGACCAGATGATGGAGCTGCCCCAGGAGCGCAACTTCGAAGAGCGCCCCTTGAGCCGCCGCACCCTGCAAGGCGCCATCGAGTGCCGGGGCCTGAATTTCACGTACCCCAACCAGCAGAACATGGCGCTCAAGAACATCAACCTGGTGATCAAGCCCGGCGAGAAGATCGGCATCATCGGGCGCAGCGGCTCAGGCAAAAGCTCCCTGGCCAAACTGATCGTGGGCCTCTACCAGCCCGACTCCGGCGCCTTGCTGGTGGACGGCGTGGACATTCGCCAGATCGACGTCAGCGAACTGCGCCACAACGTCGGTTATGTGCCCCAGGATATCCAGCTGCTGGCCGGTACCCTGCGCGACAACCTGGTCTCCGGCGCCCGTTACGTTGAAGACGAAGTGGTGCTGCAAGCCGCTGAATTGGCCGGTGTCCACGAATTTGCCCGCCTGCACCCACAAGGCTACGAGCTGCAAGTGGGCGAGCGGGGCCAGAACCTTTCTGGCGGCCAGCGACAAAACGTCGCCTTGGCCCGCGCCCTGCTGCTCAACCCGCCTATCCTGCTGCTGGATGAACCGACCAGCGCCATGGACAACACCGGTGAGGAGCGCCTCAAACAGCGCCTGCAAGCCGTGGTGGAAAGCAAAACCGTGGTGCTGGTGACGCACCGTGCGTCGCTGCTGTCCCTGGTGGACCGTTTGTTGGTCATCGACCGTGGGCAAATCCTTGCCGATGGCCCGAAAGCCGTAGTGATGGAAGCGTTGAAGAAGGGGCAGATCAGTGTTGCGTAAATTCAAGGACGCGGTCCGTCGCTATTTCATTGGTTCCGATTCGCTGGACGGCCAGCCACTGCCAGAGGTCAAGAAGGCCCTGATCGAAGATGCCCCGCGCGTAGTGCGGCTGACCATCTGGGGGATCATCGGGTTTTTCCTGTGCATGCTGCTGTGGGCTGGTTTTGCCAAGGTCGACGAAGTGACACGCGGTGATGGCAAGGCCATTCCCTCCTCCAAATTGCAGAAGATCCAGAACCTTGAGGGCGGTATCGTCGCTGAGTTGTATGTCAAGGAAGGGCAGATCGTTGAGGCCGGTGCGCCGCTGATCCGCCTGGACGACACGCGCTTTGTTTCCAACGCCGGGGAAACCGAGGCCCAGCGCCTGTCCCTGCTGCTGCGCATCGAGCGTTTGAACGCCCAGATCGAAGACCGGCCGTTGAATGTGCCTGAAGATGTGCGGGCTGCTGCGCCAACCCAGGCGATCAACGAGCAGTCGCTGTACGAAAGCCGGCGCCAGCAGTTCAAGGACGAAATCGGCGGCTTGCAGGAGCAATTGACGCAGCGCCAGCAAGAAATGCGCGAATACACCTCCAAGCAGGGCCAGTATCGTAGCCAGCTGTCGTTGCAGCGCCAGGAAATCAACATGTCCGAACCCCTGGTCGCCCAGGGTGCGGTGTCGCCGGTGGAAGTGCTGCGTCTCAAGCGCGCAGAAATGGAAACCCGTGGGCAACTGGACGCCACCACCCTGGCCATCCCGCGCGCTGATTCGGCGATCAAGGAAGTACAACGCAAGATCGACGAGACTCGCGGTAAATACCGTAGCGAAGCCCTGACCGAGCTCAACGAGGCGCGCACTGACCTGAACAAGGCCCAGGCCACCGGCAAAGCCCTCGAAGATCGTGTGAGCCGGACCATGGTCACCTCGCCGGTGCGCGGGATCGTCAAGCAACTGCTGGTCAACACCATTGGTGGGGTGATCCAGCCGGGCAGCGACATGGTCGAAATCGTACCGCTGGACGACACCTTGCTGGTAGAAGCCAAGATCCGCCCGCAAGACATCGCCTTCCTGCACCCGGGGCAAGAAGCCGTGGTCAAGTTCACCGCCTACGACTACACCATCTACGGCGGCCTCAAGGCCAAGCTGGAGCGCATCGGTGCCGACACCATTACCGATGAAGACAAGAAAACCACCTACTACATGATCACCTTGCGCACCGACCGCAGCCACCTGGGCACCGATGAGAAGCCGCTGATCATCATCCCTGGCATGGTCGCTTCGGTCGACATCATCACTGGCAAGAAGACCATCCTCAGCTACCTGCTCAAGCCCATCATCAAGGCCCGGGCCGAGTCGCTGCAGGAGCGTTGATTTTCGGTGTCTGGGCGGGCCCTTTCGCGAGCAAGCCCGCTCCCACATTCGACTGCATTCCCATGTTGGAAATCGGTCGAATGTGGGAGCGGGCTTGCTCGCGAAGGGCTCTCAACCTCCCCACACCTTCCGGCCTCTATCCTCAAAAGGCCATATCGTTATTCTCTAACGGTATTTAAATTCCAGTTCTTATATCTATAAAGTCACTCTCCTGACTGCCAGGGAGTGATCACATGTCCACCGCCACAGCCGCCTTGCCCACCGCGCAAACCTTCGACATCCGCCCATTCCCCGGCAGCGTAGGCGCCGAGATCATTGGCCTGGACCTGTCGCGCCCGGTCAACGACCAGGACTTTGCCCGCATCCATCGCGCGCACCTGGACCACCATGTAGTGGTGTTCCGCGACCAGCGCATCACCCCCGAGCAACAGATCGCCTTCAGCCGCCGTTTCGGCGTGTTGCAGATTCATGTGCTCAAACAGTTCCTGCTGGTCAACCACCCAGAAATCCTTATCGTCTCCAACATCATCGAGAACGGCCAATCCATCGGCCTGGGCGACGCGGGCAAGTTCTGGCATTCGGACCTGTCATACAAAGAACTGCCGAGCCTGGGCTCGATGCTCCACGCCCAGGAACTACCATCCGAAGGCGGCGACACGCTGTTTGCCGACATGCACAAAGCCTGGGACCAGTTGCCCGAGCATCTGCGCAAAGCCGTGGAAGGTCGCAGCGCTGCGCATTCCTACACCGCGCGCTACAGCGAAACCAAATTCGAAGGCAACTGGCGCCCGACCCTGACCCCCGAACAACTGGCGCAGGTCGCCGAAGTGGTGCACCCGGTGGTGCGCACCCACCCGGAAAACGGGCGCCAGGCGCTGTTCGTCAGCGAAGGCTTCACTACCCGCATTGTCGGCCTGCCCGAAGACGAAAGCCGCGACCTGCTGGCCCAACTCTTTGCCCACAGCATCCACCCGCAAAACATCTACCGCCACCGCTGGCAGCCCCACGACCTGGTGTTCTGGGACAACCGCTCGCTGATCCACCTGGCCGCCGGTTGCCCCAGCCACCTGCGCCGCAAACTGTTTCGCACCACCATCCAGGGCGACGCGCCTTTCTGATTCGGAGCATGACCATGTCCAGGAAAACCCCCTTTGCACGATTGGCCGCGACCGTGGGCCTTGGCGTCAGCCTGTTGGCCGGCAGTCTGGTTGCTCCCGCCGTCGCCCAGGCCGAAGGCGAGATTCGCATTGCCGAGCAGTTCGGCATCGTTTACTTGCTGCTCAACGTGGTGCGCGACCAGAACCTGATCGAGAAATATGGCAAGCAGGAAGGTATCGACATCAAGGTCGACTGGACCCAACTGTCCGGCGGCGCGGCGGTCAATGACGCGCTGCTGTCTGGCTCCATCGACATTGCCGGCGCCGGGGTCGGCCCGCTGCTGACCATCTGGGACCGCACCCACGGCAAGCAGAACGTCAAGGCCGTGGCTTCCCTGGGCAACTTCCCGTACTACCTGGTCAGCAACAACCCCAAGGTCAAGACCATCGCCGACTTCACCGAGAAAGACCGCATCGCCGTGCCGGCCGTGGGGGTTTCCGTGCAGTCGCGGTTCCTGCAATACGCGGCGGCCAAGCAATGGGGCGACAAGGAGTTCAATCGCCTGGATAAATACACCATCGCCGTCCCGCACCCGGACGCCACGGCTGCGTTGATCGCCGGGGGTACCGAGCTGACCGGGCATTTCTCCAACCCACCGTTCCAGGACCAGGCGCTGGCCAACCCCAATGTCCACGTGGTGCTCAATACCTATGACCTGCTGGGGCCAAACTCGCCGACCGTACTGTTTGCCACCGAGAAGTTTCGCAACGACAACCCGAAGACCTACAAGGCCTTTATCGATGCGCTGACCGAGGCCGCGCAGTTTGCGCAGAACGATAAGGGCGCCGCTGCCGACACTTACATTCGTGTGACCAAGGCCAAGATCGACCGTGCCGCGCTGCTGAAAATCATCGACAACCCGCAATTCGAATTCAGCGTCACGCCAAAAAACACCTACCCGCTGGCCGAGTTCCTCTACCGGGTTGGCGCGATCAAGAACAAGCCTGAATCGTGGAAGGATTACTTCTTCCAGGATGCCAAGCCGCTGCAAGGGAGTTGAGATGAACGCGCCCTTGCAAGGCCACACGGCCAGCAACCTGAAGACCACTGAGGCGCTGCTCTCGGTGGATCACGTCAGCCTTGAATACCGCACGCCCGAACGGGTCGTGCGGGCCACCCACCAGGTTAGTTTCGAGATCGATCCGGCCGACCGTTTTGTGCTGCTGGGGCCTTCGGGCTGCGGCAAGTCCACGCTGCTCAAGGCGGTAGCCGGTTTTATCAAACCCTGTGAAGGCGAAATTCGCCTGGTAGGGCAAAAGGTCGAGCAACCGGGCCCGGATCGCATCGTGGTGTTCCAGGAATTCGACCAACTGCCGCCGTGGAAAACCGTCAAGCAGAATGTGATGTTCCCGTTGTTGGCCTCCAAGACCCTCAAGCGTCGCGAGGCCGAAGAACGGGCGCTGTACTACCTGGACAAGGTCGGTTTGAGCGCCTTCGCCGACGCCTATCCGCACACGCTGTCCGGTGGCATGAAGGCCCGCGTGGCGATTGCCCGGGCGTTGGCCATGCAGCCGAAAATCCTGCTGATGGACGAACCGTTCGCCGCCCTCGACGCCCTGACCCGGCGCAAGATGCAGGAGGAGTTGCTGCTGCTGTGGGAGGAGGTGCGCTTTACCTTGCTGTTTGTCACCCACTCCATCGAAGAAGCGCTGGTGGTGGGCAACCGCATCCTGTTGCTGTCGCCGCATCCGGGGCGCGTGCGCGCAGAAATCCACAGCCATCAATACGACCTGCACAGCCTTGGCGGTGTGGAGTTCCAGGCGTCGGCGCGGCGTATTCATCGCCTGTTGTTCGATGAAACGCCCGAGGCGGAAACCGAATTGGATTTCGCCGATATCCGCATTGCTTATTGAAGGACTGTGCCCATGCGCCAGGAATATGAAATCACCCTGCAACCGCTGCCCGGCGTGCCCGTGGAGCGTGCCTTGCCCCTGCGCCAACGCCTGTGGCAACAAGGCTGGTTGCGCAAAGGCTTGATCCTGATCGTGCTGGCACTCCTCTGGGAAGCAGCGGCGCGCTATCAGAACAACGACCTGCTGCTGCCCAGTTTCTTGCAGACCTTCCACGCCTTCTACGACGGTATTGCCAGTGGCGAGCTGTTGGGTAAGGTCAGTATCTCGCTGGTGGTGCTGCTCAAGGGCTACCTGATCGGCATTGTCCTGGCATTCGCCCTGACCACTTTGGCGGTCTCGACCCAGATGGGCCGCGACCTGCTGAGCACCCTGACCTCAATGTTCAACCCGCTGCCGGCGATTGCCCTGCTGCCATTGGCGTTGCTGTGGTTTGGCCTGGGGCAGAACAGTCTGATTTTTGTGTTGGTGCACTCGGTGCTGTGGGCCTTGGCACTCAACACTTACTCGGGGTTTATGGGGGGGTCGGAAACCCTGCGTATGGCCGGGCGCAACTACGGCCTCAAGGGCATGCGCTTTGTGCTGTTTATCCTGATCCCGGCGGCGCTGCCATCGATCCTCGCCGGCCTGAAGATTGGCTGGGCCTTTGCCTGGCGCACATTGATCGCTGCCGAACTGGTGTTCGGTGCGACCAGCGGCAAGGGTGGCCTGGGCTGGTACATCTTCCAGAACCGCAACGAGCTGTACACCGACAAGGTCTTCGCCGGGCTGGCGGTGGTAATCCTGATCGGCCTGCTTGTGGAAAACCTGGTGTTCGACACTTTGGAGCGCGTCACTGTGAAGCGCTGGGGGATGCAGCGCTAAACAAGAATGATTGCTCTTTGCCTGTTGCGAGTCCGATAATGCCGCCCGAACCTGATGCCGTCCTGGCGTCAGGCCTGGCCGGTAAAAGGATTTACGAACATGCGGTTTTTGGTCTTGGCGGCGGTGCTGCTGTTATCGACATCGGCTTATGCCGAGTTCAAACCCGAAGTGGTTTTCAGCGCCAAGCCGGTCTACCCCAAGACCCTGAGCACCACCCAAGGTCATGCGCAGATCAGCCTCAAGATTCATAACGACGGCTCGGTCAGCGATGTGAAAGTCCTCAGTGCCACCAAGCCAGCCTTTGGTGAGTCCGCCGTCGGTGCGGCCAAGCAGTGGCGCTTCAAGCCCTGGACCGTGAATGCCGAGCGCCCGGCGGTGATCGAGGCGCGCAATGACATATTGTTTGCACCCGAGCCCATCAGTCGTGAAGCGGTCCAGCTGAACTTTACCGAGGTCAAGTTTCAATCCTGCCGCGACCTGAACGAAGAGGTCAGCCAGTTCCGTCGCGAGTATCCCTCCCGGCCGTTGAGTGCCATGAAGAGCTTTGCCATCACCCGTGTGGCGGTGATGCTGCCGGCGTTCAGTGGCAAAAGTACCTATGCGGATGGCCTGGCCTTGGCTGATCAACTGGAAAACCTCTTGCCGGAAGTCGTCCGCCAGTGTCAGGCCAACCCCACCGCCACCTACGCCGATTACCTGCCGCATAGCCTGAAACAGTACCGGTAAAGCCTGCTACGATTGCGTGCTATGTACTCCAAACCCATCACGAGTGCTTGGCATGCAATTACCGGATATGAACCTACTGGTCGCCCTCGACGCCCTGCTCGACGAGGGCAGCGTGGTGGGCGCCGCGCGGCGGATGAACCTGAGCCCGGCCGCCATGAGCCGTACCCTGACGCGCATCCGCGAGGCGGTGGGCGACCCGATCCTGGTGCGGGCAGGGCGCGGCTTGGTGCCCACGCCCAAGGCCCTGGAGTTGCAAGGCCAGGTGCGCAATGTGGTGGAGCAGGCGGCGTTGCTGTTCCGGTCGGCGGACGAGGTCGACCTGAGCACCTTGCGTAGGCGGTTCAGCGTGCGCGCCAATGACTTTTTTGTCGGTGTGTATGGCGGTCGTCTGTTCGACACCATGGAGCGTGTGGCACCCCATTGCGAGCTGCGTTTCGTCCCCGAAGGCGACAGCGACGACGAAGCCTTGCGTGAAGGGCGGTTGGACTTGCGCGTCGGCAACACCATGCCGATCACCCCGGAAGTGAAGGTGCAGAACCTGTTCTCCACCACCTTCGTCGGCCTGGCCCGCGAAGGCCATCCGTTGTTCGACGAAGAAATCACTGCTGCACGGTTTGCCAGCTACTCCCATATCAGCATCTCCCGACGGGGCATCGCCCGTGGGCCGATCGACACCGCCCTCAATGCCCAGGGCCTGGAACGCCGGGTGGCGATGATCGCGCCGGGGTTTCACGGCGCGATGTTCATGCTGCCCGACTCCGACCTGATCCTGCCGGTGCCCAAGGAAGCGCTCTACAGCGCCAATCGCCTGAAACTGCCACTGCGCGCATTCACCCTGCCGATCTCCCTGCCGACCCTGGTGTTGACCCAGGCCTGGCACCCGCGTTTCGACAAAGACCCGGCGCACAAATGGCTGCGCGAAACCATGCGCGAAAGCTGCGCGGCTACCTGGCGTGAAGCCCAGCCCACCTGAAAACCCCCATCCCAATGTGGAATGGGCTTGTGTGGGAGCGTTTACAGTGAGTGCCGTGGTGGGTCTGATAGCTGCGTCTGGCGCAGTTATAACCTTCCCATAAGTCAGTTTTCGTCATGTCTAAGCCTTATTAAACTGCTCGGGTATTCTATTTCCGAGTTGTACCTTCATGACTTCCCTCGCTGCCCCCGCTCCCTTGGCTGCAGCCAAACCCGCCGCCGTCAGCCCCCCTGTGTTTGGCCCGCGGATCATCATCGGCCTGGTCGGCGTGCTGCTGGCGGTGTTGGTCTCGGGCCTGAACGAAATGGTGACCAAGGTCGCCCTCGCCGATATCCGTGGTGCGCTGTACATCGGTTTTGACGAAGGCACCTGGCTGGTAGCCGCTTACACCGCTACCTCCGTCTCGGCCATGGCCTTTGCGCCGTGGTGTTCGGTGACGTTTTCGCTGCGCCGTTTCACCCTGTGGGCCATCGGCCTGTTTACCCTGCTGGGGGTGCTGTGCCCCCTGGCGCCGAACTATGAAAGCCTGCTGCTGCTGCGTACCGTACAAGGCTTGGCCGGTGGCGCTCTACCGCCGATGCTGATGACCGTGGCCCTGCGTTTCTTGCCGGCCAACGTCAAACTCTACGGCCTGGCCGGCTACGCCCTGACCGCCACCTTCGGCCCCAGCCTCGGTACACCGCTGGCGGCGCTCTGGACCGAATATGTCGGCTGGCAATGGGCGTTCTGGCAGATTGTCGCGCCGTGCCTGCTGGCCATGGTTGCCGTGGCTTACGGCCTGCCCCAGGACCCGCTGCGCCTGGAGCGCCTCAAGCAGTTCAACTGGCGCGGCCTGCTGCTGGGGTTTCCGGCGATCTGCATGCTGGTGATTGGCATCTTGCAGGGCAATCGCCTGGACTGGTTCGAGTCGCCGCTGATCACCACGCTGTTGGTGGGCGGGGTGCTGTTGCTGGTGCTGTTCATGCTCAATGAATGGTCACACCCGATGCCGTTCTTCAAGTTGCAGATGCTCGGGCTGCGCAACCTGTCGTTTGCCCTGATCGTGCTGGCCGGGGTGCTGGTGGTGTTGCAGGCGGTGATCATCCTGCCATCCAGCTACCTGGCGCAGGTGCAGGGCTATCGGCCGCTGCAAACCGCGCCGGTGATGCTGATCATGGCCCTGCCGCAGTTGATCGCCCTGCCGCTGGTAGCGGCCCTGTGCAACTTGCGCTGGGTGGACTGCCGCTGGGTGCTGGGGATTGGCCTGGGCATGCTGACCTTGTCCTGTGTCGGCGGTGCGCAACTGACCTCGGCGTGGATCCGGGATGAGTTCTACGTGCTGCAACTGTTGCAGATCTTCGGCCAGCCGATGGCGGTATTGCCGTTGTTGATGCTGTCCACCGGCAGCATCGTGCCCACCGATGGGCCGTTTGCCTCGGCCTGGTTCAACACGGTCAAGGGCCTGGCCGCGGTGGTTGCCACCGGGGTGATCGAGGTGCTGACCACCCACCGCCTGCATTTCCACTCGACCATGCTGGTGGACGCCCTGGGCAACTCACCGTTGGCCAATAGTGACGCCCCGGGCCTGGCCCATCGGCTGCACCAGCAGGCGGTGGTGCTGACTTCTTCGGATCTCTATTACGTCATGGCCGGTGTCGCGGTGGCGTTGATCCTGCTGATTTTCTGGATGCCGACGCGGATTTTCCCGCCGCGCGCACCCACCTGATTGTTGACGCAGACAAAGGATTTTTATGAAACGTAAAGACCAGATTGCCGTGACTGTTATCGCCGTGTGCGCCGTGGGTGTGCTGGTGTACCTGCTGGCGCCGGGTGTATTTGGCAACAAGCGCCAGACCACCAACGACGCCTTTGTGGCCGCTGACTACACCCTGGTGGCGCCACGGGTTGCCGGGTTTATCAAAGAGGTGTTGGTGGAAGACAACCAACAGGTCAAGGCCGGGCAGTTGCTGGCGTTGATCGATGACCGCGACTTGCGTGCCGCCGCCCAGGCCGCCGATGCCGAGACCCTGATGGCCCAGGCTCAACTGAAAAACGCGGTGGCCAACCTTGAGCGGCAAAGCTCGGTGATCGCCCAGGCCCAGGCCACCGTGGCCGCCGATCGCGCCGAAGTGGCCTTCGCCGAGCACGAGTTGAACCGCTACAACCACCTCGCCGGTGTCGGTGCCGGCACTGTGCAGAATGCCCAGCAAGCCAAGACCCGTATCGACCAGGCCACCGCGCGCCTGGCCAATGCCACGGCGGTATTGGCCGCCGAACGCAAGCAGGTGGAAATCCTCAGCGCCCAGCGCGATGCGGCTGAAGGCGGCTTGAAGCGGGCCCAGGCCGCGCTGGAAATGGCCAGTTATCAGCTGTCGTACACACGCATTGTCGCGCCGGTGGACGGCATGGTCGGCGAGCGTGCGGTACGGGTCGGGGCCTTTGTCACACCCGGCAGCAAGATCCTTGCCGTGGTGCCGCTGGCCGACGCGTATGTGGTGGCCAATTTCCAGGAAAACCAACTGTCCCACATGCATGCCGGCCAAGCGGTTGAAGTGCGGGTCGACAGCCTCGACGGTGAAGTGCTCCAGGGTCACCTGGAAAGCCTGGCGCCGGCCACGGGCGTGACCTTCGCCTCGGTCAAGCCGGACAACGCCACCGGCAACTTCACCAAGGTGGTGCAGCGCATTCCGGTGAAAATCCTCCTGGAGCCAGGGCAGGCGCATATCCATCGCCTGCGGGTCGGGATGTCGGTGGAGGCCAGCGTCAACACCCATCCCAGTGCGCAGCAACGTGAGGTGGCGCAGCAATGAGAAAACTCGCACTGCTTACCCTCAGCCTGGTCAGTCTGGGTGCGTGTACCGTAGGCCCTGATTTCCAGCGGCCCGATGTCCGGTCGACGGCGCACTGGGCCGAGCCCCAGGGACGCCAGGCCGCCAGCCGTGCGGTCAGCGATCCGTTGGAAGAGCAGTGGTGGGACGTGTTCCACGACCCGCAACTGTCGGCCCTGGTGCGCCGGGCACTGAGCGACAACCTCGACTTGAAACTGGCCAGCAGCCGCCTGCAACAGAGCCGCGCAGTGCGCCAGGTGACGAGCGCCGGACGCTATCCAGAGGTCAGCGCCGATGGCAACTACGGGCGCAAACGCAATAGCGCCAATGGCCTGAGCGACCCTTCGGGCAACAACGGCCGTTCGGCCTTCAACCTGTGGGATGCAGGCTTTGCGGCCTCCTGGGAACTGGACTTCTGGGGCCGGGTAAGACGCGAAACCGAAGCTGCCAACGCCACCCTGCAAGTGGCCGAAAACGACCGCCGCGCGGTGCTGCTGTCGGTGCTGGCCGAGACTGCCCAGGACTACATTCAACTGCGCGGCGTGCAAAGCACCCGTGCGGTCACCGAGCAAAACCTCGACGTGGCGCGCCGTAGCCTGAAACTCTCGCAGCTGCGTTTGGCCGACGGTGTGGCTACCCACCTGGATGTCGCTGAAGCCGCTGCGCAAGTCGCCGCCATCGAAGCGCGCCTGCCGGATTTGCAGCAGCGCCAGGACCAGTTGATCAACGCCCTGAGCCTGTTGATGGGCCAGGCTCCGCAAGCCTTGCATGCGCAACTGTCACCGGACGGCGCAGTGCCCCAGACCCAGCGCCAGGTGGCGATTGGCCTGCCGTCGCAACTGGCAGAGCGCCGCCCCGACATCCGCCAGGCCGAGGCGCGCCTGCATGCGGCGACCGCCAGCATTGGTGTGGCCAAGGGCGACTTCTACCCACGGATCACCCTGTCGGGCAGCCTCGGTTCCCAGGCCATGCAGTTATCGGATCTGGGCTCCTGGGGTTCGCGCACGTTCGCTTTCGGCCCGTCGTTGAGCCTGCCGCTGTTCAACGGTGGCCGCTTGCAGGGCATGCTCGACCTGCGCGAAGCCCAGCAGCAGGAAGCGGCCCTGGCCTACCAGCAGACCGTGCTGCGTGCCTGGCATGAAATCGACGACCAGTTGACCCGCTACAACGCCAGCCAACTGCGCCGCGGCAGCCTCGCCGAAGCGGTGCGCCAGAACCAGATCGCCCTGGACACCGCCCAGCACCAGTACGTCGAAGGGGTGGTGGATTTCGTCAACGTGCTCACGGTGCAGAGCGCCTTGCTGGCGACCCAGGAGCAATGGGTGGAAAGCTCCACCGGCGTGTCCCTGGCCATGGTCGGCCTGTACAAGGCGCTGGGCGGAGGTTGGGAGTCGGTGTACCCGTTGCAGACCGCCGGGCGGTAACTGATAAAGTTTTTTGCCAGTCGCGATACAAGCTGTAATGATAATTGCTCTCAATAGTGTATCCGGGCGATTCATGGACACCGCGACTGACGGCCAGCAACAGCTTCATCTCCTGTACCGCGACCATCATGGTTGGCTGCAAGGCTGGCTACGCAAGCGTTTGGGCGACCGCGAGCACGCCGCCGATGTGGCGCAGGACACGTTCCTGCGCCTGTTGGTGTCTGGGCGTTTTCCCGGGGCCAGGGAAAGTCGCAGCTACCTGACGCAGATTGCGCGCAACCTGGTGATCGACCAATGGCGCCGCCTGCGCATCGAGCGCGCCTATCTGGAAAGCATCGCCCACTTGCCGGAGCCAGAGTCGCCGTCACTGGAGACCCGCGCACTGATCCTCGAAACCCTGATGCAGATCGACGCCATGCTCGACCGCATGCCCGAGAACGTGCGCCGCGCGTTCCTGTTGTCGCAGTTCGAAGGCCTGACCTACGCGCAGATCGCCGAACGCCTGGGGGTGACGATCAGCTCGGTGCAGAAGTACATGACCCGCGCGATCATTGCCTGCTACCAGGTGGCTTACGAAGAATGAGAGCCCGCCATGACGCGCCGATTGCCCAGGCGGTGGTCGAGCAGGCCAGTGAGTGGTTGATGCTGCAATGGGGCGGCGAATTCGATGGGGCCCAGCGCCAGGCCTTTGCCCATTGGCAGGCCGCCGACCCGGAGCATCGTCGCGCCTGGCAGCGTTTGCAGCAGTTGCAGCAGACCTTGGGCGGTGTGCCCGCCGACAGCGCCCGTGCGGTGTTGCGCGACGCGCCAGACCCCCAGCGCCGGGCCGCGCTGAAACTGCTTGGGTTGCTGCTGGTGGCCGGTGGCAGTGGCTACCTGGTGCAGGGCAGCCAGCCCTGGCAGGCGGCCTTTGCCGAGCATCGCACCGCCACTGGCGAGATTCGCCACCTGACCTTGAGCGACGGCACCCACCTGGACCTCAACAGCGACAGCGCCATCGACCTGCGCTTCAGTGCCACTGAGCGGCGCATCCGCCTGATTCGTGGCGAGCTCCTGCTGACCAGCGGCCACGACCCGTCCCGCCCGCTGATCGTCGAAACCGCCGCCGGCGATATCCAGGCCCTGGGCACCCGGTTTGCCGTGCGCGAGTTGGACGATGGTAGCCGCGTCGATCTGTATGAAGGGCGTGTGCAGGTGCGCCCGGTGCAGGGTGTGCCGGTGCTGATGAGTGCGGGGGACAGCCTGTGGTTCAGCGCAACGCAGACCTCGGCGGTGACCGCGCTGGATGCCAACGCCAGCAGTTGGACCCACAATCGCCTGATCGCCGAGCGCCAGCCGTTGGGGCAGTTTGTCGCGGAACTGAGCCGCTATCGGCCAGGGGTTTTGCGTTGCGATGAGTCGGTAGCGGGCCTGTTGCTGACCGGCGTATTTCCCCTGAATGACACTGACGCGATCCTTGCGGCGCTGGAGCGCTCGCTACCGGTGCAGGTACAGGCGGTGACCCGTTACTGGGTCACCCTCAAACCCAGGGCCTGACTCCCACAGGGTTTTGTGTCTGGGTTGAGGGCCAAGGATAAATTTTTGATTTTCTTTTGTCGGTTTTCCATCCCCGTCCGGGATACCTCTTGAAAGCCAATCAAGAAGCGTTCTCACGGGGAGTCCTGCAATGCCGCACCACCCAATCCAACCTCTGGCCCGCGCCTTGCGCCGTGGCCTGTTTATCAGTGTGCTGGCGACTGTGCCAGTCGTCCCGAGCATGGTTCAGGCCCAGGAGAGCGCCGGTGAAGCCTTGCGCCAATACAACATTCCTGCCGGCAGCCTGGACCAGGCGTTGAACCGTTTCGCCAGCGCATCGGGGATTTTGCTTTCGGTGGATGCGGCGCTGACTTCAGGCAAACGCAGCCCTGGCTTGCAGGGTCGCTATGCCACTGGACCTGGGTTGGAGCAGTTGTTGGCGGGCAGCGGCCTGGTGGCGATGCAGTCCGGTGGTGGCTGGTCGGTGCAGGCCATTTCGGGGGACGGCTCGGTGCAATTGGGCGCGACTCGGATCAGCGCCCAGCAGGCCCAGGAAAGCGCCTGGGGCCCGGTCGACGGCATCGTCGCCACGCGGAGCGCCACGGGCAGCAAGACCGATGCGGCACTGGTGGAAATCCCCCAGACCATCAACGTCATCACCGCCGCCGAAATCAAGGCGCGGGGTGCGCAAAGCGTGACCCAGGCGTTGCTCTACACCCCAGGCATGAGCGCCGGTGGTTTTTCCGACCGAGTGAAGCTGTTCGATGAGCCGACCTCCCGTGGTTTCTCGCCGACGCCCCTGTACCTTGACGGCCTGCACTTGCCGTACGGCGGTGGCAGTACCGGCGGCGCGTTGCAGATCGAGCCCTATTCCCTGGAGCGCATCGAAGTGCTCAAGGGCCCGGCATCGGTGCTGTATGGGCACAACCAGCCGGGCGGCATCGTCAATATGGTCAGCAAGCGCCCCAGCGAGACCCCGGTGCGCCAGGTGGTGCTTGAAGCCGGCACCTACGAGCACAAGAGCGCGGCCATCGACCTCAGTGGCCCGCTGGATGACCAAGGCCAATTCTTCTATCGCCTCACTGGACGACTCAAGGACGAACAGGGCGAGATCGACTACTTCGAAAACAAGCGGCAATTCATCGCGCCCAGCCTGACCTGGCGACCCAATGACGACACCAGCCTGACTCTGTTCGCCCAATATCAGAAAGACAAGGGCGTGCCCGAAGCCCAGGGGCTGCCGGCCTCCGGGACGATCTGGAAAAATCCGAACGGCAAGATCGACCGTGATCTGTTTATCGGTGAACCGGGCGTCAACAAATACAACCGCGAACAGGTCGCCTTCGGCTACGAGTTGTCCCATCGTTTGAACGACACCTGGACCCTCAAGCAAAACGCGCGCTATGCCGAAGTGGACGACCGCTACGTGGCGCCGTTGCACGGCTATCGGTTTGTCGCCAACCCGGCCACCGGCGCCATGGATCAACGCTACCTGCAGCGCTTCGGTGTGGATTGGAAGCAGAACAACAAAGTCATCGGCGTGGATAACATCGCCCAGGCCGAGTTCAACACCGGCGAGTTTTCCCACACGCTGATCGTGGGCCTGGATTACTACCACTCCAACTCCAGGTTCCTCGGCCTCTATGACCGCAACCCACCGATCATCGACCTGTTCACGCCGGTCTACGGCCAGCCGCTGAATTTTGGCCAGCCGTACCGCTGGGACAACACCATCACCCAGACCGGCCTGTATGTGCAGGACCAGATCAAGTGGGACAAGTGGGCGCTGGTGCTGGGCGGGCGTTATGACTGGGCCAACGTGGTCAACAAGGTGCCGCTGAGTGGCGACCGCACCAGCAGCAAGGACCAGGCATTCACCGGTCGCGCAGGCCTGGTATACCTGTTCGATAACGGGCTGGCGCCGTTTATCAGCTACTCGGAATCCTTCCTGCCGCTGTCCGGCACCGATGCCAACCAGAAGCCCTTTGACCCGTCCACCGGCAACCAGTACGAAGTCGGCGTGAAGTACCAGCCGCCGGGCCAGGAAAGTTTTGTGCAGGTCTCGGTCTACCAACTGGACCAGGAAAATATCCTGACGGCCATTCCGCTGACCAACTTCAGCAGCCAGAGCGGGGCCATGCGTTCGCGCGGCGTCGAGTTCGAAGCCAAGGCGGTGTTGAACGATGCCTGGGATGTGGTCGCTTCGGCGGCGCGCAACGACATCAAGTACACCAAGGACAACGAGGGGCGCGAAGGCCGCCACCCGGCGGGCATCTCGCCGCTGACAGCGGCGTTGTGGGTCAACTACACCGTCGTTGGCGACAGCCCGCTGGCCGGTCTCGGCGCAGGTATCGGCGCGCGTTACTCGCGCAAAAGTCTTGGCGACTACTACGCCGGCGCGTTCAGTGTGCCGTCCTACACCGTCTACGATGCCAGCCTGAGCTACGACCTGGGCGCCTCGCCCCTGAAGCTCAAAGGCGTCAAGTTGGCGATGAATGTGCAGAACCTCGACAACAAAACCTACGTCTCACAGTGCACCAGCGACCTGGATTGCTACTACGGCGAAGGGCGCACGGTGGTGTCGAGCCTGACGTACGACTGGTAAGGCTCTCAAGGAGAGTCTGCTGTGGCGGCCGGGCAAGCTCGGCCTCTACATCGCAGGCGTACTGCAGGCGGCCACTGCACCTCTAGTCGGATTACGCGCCATTCGCTGTCCTGCCGGTTGACGGTGTTGGCGAGTTTCTCCCAAGATAACTCATTGCAAACTTAATCTGGTGAGACCGCCCCATGAGCGCTCAACTTTCCCCCATTGTGTCCGAGTTCGAAACTGAAGATCAGGCGGCCAGTTACGACCGCTGGTTTCGTGAGAAAGTCTTGGAGGCAATGAACAGCGACAAGCCCCGCTTGCCTCATGACGAAGCAATGGCCACGGTTCAGTCTGCTCTAGACGAGCGTAGGAAGTCCCGTGCAAGTAGTGCGCTGGACTGAAGAAGCTACCACCGACCTGGTGGAAATCATCGACTACATAGATCAGCGCAATCCTCTTGCAGCCGAGGTGTTGTATAGCACCATTTTGAGGGCAGTCGAAGGCCTGCCATCGGCCCCTTATTTGTTCAGGCCAGGTAGGGTTCCTGGATCTCGTGAGTGTGTGGTGCATCCCAATTACCTGGTGGTTTACCAGATAGTGACCGATAGCATCGACGTACTTCGCGTGCTTCACGCCCGCCGTGAGTATCCCTGATCCACCGATCGTCTTTAATGACCGCGCTTAGGTTCATGGATTCTGCAAAAACACCACATACCCGCCAAACCACTCACTCTCCTTCAAATACTCCGGCTCCTGCCAATCCCCGCCCTGGATCAAGCCGATCTTGAACGGTAGCCCCAGCCGGTTCATCCGTGGCAGGTACGCCGCGTAATCCGGGATGCTGTGGCGCCCCTGGTAGGTCTGCACCACCACTTCATCCACCACCCCTTTGAGCTGGGCGATGGCGGCCGGGTCGGCGTTGCTGCTCCAGTCCATCAGGCCGGTGATGCTCAGGCGCAAATCCTTTGGCAGGCGCTGGCGCAAATCCTTGAGGAAGTCGGCGTATTCGTGCAGGTATTGGGTGCGGGCGTCGAAGTCGATCTGGATACCCACCACCGGGTTGCCCGCGGTTTTCCAGCGCTGCACCTGCCCCAGCAATTTTGTGTAGACCGGCTCTGGCCAACGCAGGGTGTGGGCGCGGTAGACCACCCACACCTGGCCCTGGCGGATGCGCGGCACGCTCATGCCCTGGGCGATGAACTGCACGCCACGTTCGGGGTGGCGGCGGGTCGAGTTGATCTGGCCCTGGAGGATGTACAGGGTCCTGGCCTGCTTGAGCACCGGCTGTGGTACGACGCCGCTCCACAGCCAGAAAGCGTCATAGTCGTAGGCGTCGACGGTGGCGAAGGCCGGGCTCGCCAACAGCAGCAAGCCTAGCCACAGGTGTTTCACCAGTAGTACTGCAGCGACTTGCCCCACTGCGTGTCGGCAAACCCGCTTTTCAACTGACGGAACCAGCCCTTGCGCACCGCCTTGTCCACGTCCTCACCACCGCAGCTGTTATAGCCCGAAGGCGCGTAACAGTTGATCGCCCGGAACAGCGCATAGGCCTTGTCGTCACGGGGCGCCTTGGGGTTGGCGATCACCTGTTGATAACCATCGAGCCGCGAGAAGGTTTCACCGGTGAAGCCCGATGGGGTGCTGCCCAGACTGCCGGCCGAGCGCGCCTCTTCCAGGGGCATGCCGTCCAGGCCGTTACGCAGGATGAACTCACCCAGGCAATTGAGGCCGCGTGGGTTTTTCGCGTCGTTTTGCAAGGTGCTGGCGGTTTGCGCGATGGTCGGGCAGGTGTAGCCGGACGGCGCCTTGTCGCCGCTCCAGCGGAACAAGGTCAGCGCCTGGCCGCCGTCGTACACGTAGCCCAGGCTGGTGCCGATCTTGTCTGCGGCAGGGGAGGCCGGCAGTTGCTGCAAATCCTCGGCAAAAGTCGCGAACTGGCCGCGCAGCAGGTCTTTGTAGAGCAACACAAATTGCGCGGTGCTGCGCTCCAGCGGGTCGCTGGCCTGGCTGATCTGCTGGCGCAACAACTCTGGGCCGGCCACGCTGCGCAGCAGGATATAGCGCACTTGCGGGGTCTGGATCGGCGAGTCGGCGGTGAACACTTTGGCCAATTGGCCGCTGCGCTCGTAGTTCATTGCCAGGGCCAGTTCCAGTTGCTCGCGCTGCAAGGGCAGCTTGGCGTGCGACAGCAGTTGTAGCCACAGTGCCTCGGCGCCTTTCCAGTCCTGCCTGGCTTCCAGGGCCAAGCCGCGAAGGGTCTGCTGGCTGAAGGCGAAGTAATCCAGGCTTGATGGCACGTCTTGTGGCAGATGCTTCAACGCCTTGTCGGGCTGGTGCTCGACATACAGGGCGAACGCGGCCTGCAAGTAGTCGTACAGCGCAGGCTCGTTGGCAAACGCGGCCTTTTGCGCATCAAGGGTGGCGCGGGTCATATTGAGCAGGTTGTTGGCGCGCATCCACATCAGGTCGTTGATCGCCAGCAGCAGTGGGTTGCGGATGGTTTCGGCATAGCTGGTCAGCAGCTTGTTGTCGGTTTCTTCAACCAGTTCATCGATAGACCCATTGCGCTCGGCATCGCTGGCCTCGGTCAGTTGCCAGGCGTAGTCGTCTGCCAGCTTGGCCGCATCGCCCGCCAGCCAGTGAACCCGGCGTAGCAGGCCGCGAGCGGAGGCCGCATAGTCGCCCTGTGGATAAGTTTTCAGGTAGCTGAGGAAGCTATGCTCGGCTTCGCCCAGGGCGGACTTATCCACAGCCTTGCGCTGGGGCATGCCGTATTCGTCGAAGGCGTTTTCCTGGGCATGGTTGAGCGACGCGCGGGCGATCATGTACACCGCCGTTTCTTTCAGCCAGGGCAGCGTTGTGACGGTGACCGCGGCAAACCCGCGCTCGGCATATACAAAGCGCCCGCTGTAAAAGTCGGATGCGGCGAGCAAATAGGTCGTCAGTTCCCGACCCTGGGTCGATGTCATCAGCTGCGGCTCCAGCAGCACTTCGCCCTGCCAGTCACAGGTGCCAAGCAATTTCAGGCGTGCATTGGCCAGCAGCACCCGTTCATTTGCCGGCACATCGGCCTTGATCACTTGGCGTACAAAGTCGGTGGCACTCTGCACATTGTTGCTGCGGCAGCGGCTGCCTTCGCCCCACAGGAACTGGTCACCCGCTGGCGCCGTCGTGGTATCGCGCTGGATACCCAGCGAGGCCAGCAATTGTGTCAACTCGGCGCTTTGTTCCTCGGCCGATTCTGCGGCAGATGGGGCAGGGACTAGGCGATACACCGGGAACGGCACCGGGCCGAATCCCTGGGCCAGGTCATCTGCGCCCAGCGCATTGGGCGTCAGCGGCGCATTCTTTTTGGCCGCGAGCAATAGACGCAAGTTGGTCCGACTGTCATTGCCGGGGCTCAGAAAGGGCACGTTGCTGCACGCGGTCAGCGAGTCCTGGGATACGCGCCAGTCGGGGTAGCACGAGTCGTCGCCACTGGCCTGGGCCTGTAGGGATACACCGGCACACAGTGCCAGGGTCAGGGATGACAGAAGACCGATGCGCATGAATTGTCCTTATTCCGGGAGGCCGTGAATGCCGCTGGGCGAAAGGTGCAGATGATAGCGTGAACATTGCAAAATGTTGCACAGAAGGCCGTCAATCTGTGGGTTTTATCGGTCTAGACTGTAGTCAATCACCTAGTCTCGGAGTTGCCATGGAATCGCCTGTCCACACCCTGCCGTCGTTGTTCAAACAGCTCGGGCTGCCCGATGACGCCACCAGCATTGAGCGTTTTGTTGCGGTGCATTCACCGCTCAAGCCAGAGTTGAAACTCGAAGATGCGTTTTTCTGGACGGATAGCCAGAAGGCATTTTTGCGCGAAGAGATTCTGGAGGATGCGGATTGGGCGCAAGTGATGGATGAGTTGAATCTGCTGCTGAGGGCTGGGAGGGATAGACCGGCTGGTTAGTTCATCAATACATCTTCCATAGGATAGCTCGGTCTTGAGTTGGGAAATTTCCGACTTCTCAAACTGAGTTAGATGATAGAGGGAAGTGAAAAAAATGGTTATCAACAGGCGCACATTGTCTCCTGTTGGAAAAGCCATATGAGTGGAAAGCCCGCCGCCCGCGTTACGGACCCTACGGCATGCCCAATGTCGGGGCATGGCAGCAACCCTATAATCGAAGGTTCTCCTGACGTCTTCTTCGATGGCTTGCCCGCAGCACGCCAAGGTGATGTATCTACTTGTGCAAGCCGGATTAGCACTGGTGTGTCTTCGACGGTTTTCATCAACGGAAAACCTGCCGCAACGCTCGGCAGCGTCGGTGAACATGGCAACGTGATCATCGGCGGGTCGGGAACCGTGTTCATCGGTGACAGATTCACACCGTCCCCGCTCACTCCCCTTGCGCCGTTGAGCAGTTCCATAGCCCCTTACTCCGGACGCTTTCAACTCATAGATCAGGAAACCGGCCAACCTATTGGTGGTCGCAAGGTAAAGGTATGGTCGAGTGCCGGCTGGAGCACGTTCGACACCACCAATGGCGAAGGCATGACATCGTGGGTTAACCACGATACGTCGCAGGCTATCTATATTGGCCTAGTGCCGGGCGACGAAGCATGAATGATCAACCCGGCCTGTCTCAGGGTGGCATGAGCCCCGAAGGCACGACCAACCCCGTGGGCATCCTGAAGCCGAAGCTCGGTCTCCAGGACAGGAAAGTACTGTGCTCGGCAATTTGCTATTGCAGCGGCACACCTAACATCAGCCAAGATGGCAGGAATCTTAAACAGGGCTGTGTGGCACAGCGCCTTGGGGAGCTTGACGAGATTCTCCAGGGGCGCAGTCCGTATAGGGCCGAGGTCAGTTACGACATGACCAAGCGTCCACCACAGCCAATCCTCGACAGTCAAACAGGGACCAGCCCTCATGGCTGGATACCGGGCTGGATCAACAAGTACTGGAATGAAGACCCAGAACATCCACCGTTCAAGGCCGGTACAGGGATGATTCGCCGGCCCGATGTGGTGATCGTTAAGGATTCGACCAAGCCACCAACTCAGGACAACATCAAGCAAGTAGTGGAGATGAAATTTCCGCCTGATCCACCGAATACTCGACAGGCGCAGGGCTATGCAAAAATTGCTGGCAACAAAAACAAGGTCGTTGAGATGACATCCACCGAATGTGACTGTAGCCAGGAAAATCAGCAGTCCAACGTGCCAGTGGCGCAGCTTGGCTGGGCCGCAGCCATCGCTGGTGGCGTGATGTTTATCCTGACGCGTGGCCGCTCCCCTCGGCCAATGATCCCCGCTTACTGATTCGGAGGAAGCTCGATGGAGCCGGAATTCAATGTAGCCGAAGAGCTTGCCAAGCAACCACACCTGCTGGAAATACCCGGCCACCTGTTGATGAAGGGCGGGGCCCAGAACTATATCGGCGCAGTACTTTGCCTGCGGGCAACGCTGTATTTCAAGGAGGCCCATACACCATTGGTGCGCGAAGCGTTATGCAAGTGCTTCGACGACTTCAAGTGGCTGGCCGAGCCCCATCTCACTTGGCTCTGGCGTGAGGAGCCTAGACAGGGTCAACCACTGTCAGCGTATGGTCAGGCAAAGTCACTGCGTGAAATGCTGAGCGCAATGGATGAAGACGACTACCTCAGCTTCTACTACCTCAACGGCAAGCAATCCAACGACGCTAGCGCTTGGCTCTTCGATATTTTTGGCATGCAGGGATGGTCGGCAAAGATGGGGGATGAGCTCAGCGTCCTGCAGTTCTCAGTACCGCTTTTGTACCAAGAGCAGAGCCCACTCAGTTTCCTGCGCTTGTTCCTAGGCTCCGCGCGCCGATTAGTCCCCGAGCAGGGCTACGCGGGGCATGCCTTCAATCTTTCCGTCACCAACCGGGATAGCAATGAGCCTACTGAAGCCTTTATGGCGGCGCGCATGCCTGGATTGGATGTAGGCACAGCCGCTCTGTTGGCCAATATCCCCGAATTCAAACCCACAAAAATCAAGACGGTCAGTTGGCTGACCTTGCTCGACCAAGCACGCCTGGATCTTGTTGGCGGCCTGGATGGCCTGCGTGCGCAGCTACCGTCCAGCCATTTTGCCTTCTATGACTACGGTAACGGCGTAGTGATCCAGGCCGGTGCATACCCGTATCTTGGCGGGGATGCCGATGATCCGAAACCGGCGGCCTACGTGTTGTTGAACCATGTGCTCAAGGACATCCGCTACGAGACTGTAGGTTCACTGCACGGTGGCTCTCATGATGGCGAGTTGCGGCTGGTGGACTGGTCGGCTGATCAGTGGCTCAAGCGCTTGGATGTGGACGCAGACGATATACCTGCCTGGCGTGCCAAGTTACTTCGCGATGAACCCTGCTTGGATGCTACAAACACCCTGCCGGGGCGGTTGTAGAATCGATGGGCTGACCACCTACGAATACAAGGATGGCGAAAATGAATAGGAAAAAGGTGTGGTGGTTGTGGGGCGGGTTGGATGCTATTTATCTCACTTGGTATTTTCTAAACAGCTTACTTGGCGGTCGAGTTCCTTTTTTTAGCGATATCGCCAGCGCTGTGAATATTTTTCCGGATCACGGTTCAGTGCAGATTTATATATTTGCTTTTAACTTGGTTCTTCAAGTTTCGGTTGTTTTTTCTTGTGCGTTATTTTTATTGCAAAAAACACAGGTTAAATGGCTTGTATATTTACAAACTCCTTTGCGTCTTATTTTTATAGTGCCCTCTGTTTCGATTTTGTTGATTGGCGCTCGCGTATTTCCAGATTACAACGTTATTTTTATGGCTGTCTTAGTGGTGATTTCCGAGGCTGCAAAAGTCTGGAGTGTTCGGCGGTATGGTCAGAAAAGTTGATCGGGCGCGCTGAAAACCTTCACCTTTGATGGAAACTGTCCTATTCGCCGCTCAAGCCGGAGTTGAAACGCGAAGCGCGGCTTTCTGGACGGATAGCCAGAAGGCTTTTTTGCGTGTAGGAGCGAGCTTGCTCGCGAAGGTCGTCAACGATGACGTGGGTACCCTGGATCAGCGCGGTGTCTTGGCGTTTTTTCGCGAGCAAGCTCGCTCCTACAGAGGGGGCTGCCGCCTATCCGCGAATTTGTATCAAAACTTGACGAGATTCCATCCATCCACCATATTGATAGTTAGCAAACTAACTGTATGCGAACTATCCCGTGTCCCAATCCCTCGAACACCTTCACATGAGCCTCAGCAGCAGCATGGTGGCTGGCGCCCGTCACTGGCGCAAAATCTGCCAGAGCACCCTGGTGAGCTACGGTATTTCCGAAGCCTGTGCGGTGCCTTTACTGATGATCGGCCGTCTCGGCGACGGTGTGCATCAAGTCAAGGTGGCCCAGGCCTCGGGGATGGAAAGCCCGTCCCTGGTGCGCCTGCTCGACCAACTGTGCAGCAGTGGTTATGTGTGCCGCACCGAAGATATCCACGACCGCCGCGCCAAGGCCTTGAGCCTCACCGAGCGCGGTCGTGAGCTGGTGCAAGCGGTGGAAGCACAACTGGTGCGCCTGCGCCGTGAAGTGCTGGCCGATATTGCGCCTACCGATATGGAAGCCGCGCTGCGTGTGCTGCGCGCCTTTGAGGCGGCGACACTTTGAACGGATTTTTCAGTGGCTTCCCGCCCGCCCGCGACTGGTTCTACGGTGTGCGTACCTTCGCCGCCTCGATGATCGCGTTGTACATCGCCATGCTCATGCAAATGCCGCGTCCGTATTGGGCGATGGCCACGGTGTATATCGTCTCCAGCCCGTTTGTCGGCCCCACCAGTTCCAAGGCGTTGTACCGCGCCATCGGCACCTTGATGGGCGCGGCGGCGGCGGTGTTTTTTGTGCCGATGTTTGTGCAGTCGCCCTACATTCTGGTGGTGGTGATCGCGTTGTGGACGGGCACTTTGCTGTTCCTCTCCATGCACCTGCGCACGGCCAATAACTACGCCTTGATGCTGGCCGGCTACACCCTGCCGCTGATCGCCCTGCCGGTGGTGGATAACCCCCTGGCGGTGTGGGATGTGGCCGAGGCGCGGACCGAAGAAATCTTCCTCGGTATCGCGGTGGCCGCCGTGGTGGGCGCGATGTTCTGGCCGCGCCGCCTTATGCCGGTGTTCGATGGTTCGGTGGCCCAGTGGTTTGCCGATGCCCAGGTCTACAGCCAGCGCTTTCTGATGCGCAATGTGCAGCCTGAAGAAGTCAGCAACCTGCGCGGCGCTATGGTCGCCACCTTCAACACCCTCGAATTGATGATCGGCCAGTTGCCCCATGAAGGCGCACGGCCGCAGACAGTGCGTAACACCAAAGAACTGCGTGGGCGCATGATCCACCTGCTGCCGGTGGTGGATGCACTGGATGATGCGTTGTACGCCATCGAACACCGTGCCCCGCAGTTTCTCGATCGTCTCACACCGATACTCCAAGCCACCCAGCAATGGCTGGAAGACACCCGACAAGGCGCACCGCTGGAAAGCTGGCGCGCCTTGCGCGACCAGTTAGACGCCCTGCAACCCCAAGGCGAAGCGCTGGACGATCGCCACACCCTGCTGTTTTCCAACGCGCTGTACCGCCTTGGTGAGTGGATCGACTTGTGGCAAGACTGCCGCAGCCTGCAAGCCGCCATTGAGTGCGAAAGCCAGGACACCTGGCGCGCCGTCTACCGTCACTGGCGCCTAGGCCGACTCACGCCATTCCTCGACCGTGGCCTGATGTTTTACTCGGCGTTCTCCACCGTCACCGCGATCATCGTCGCCTCGGTGCTGTGGATTCTGCTGGGCTGGACCGACGGCGGCAGTGCGGTGATTCTGGCGGCGGTGGCGTGCAGCTTCTTCGCCTCGATGGACGACCCGGCGCCGCAGATTTATCGGTTCTTTTTCTGGACGGCGATGTCGGTGCTGTTCGCCAGTCTCTACCTGTTTCTGGTGCTGCCCAACCTGCACGATTTCCCGATGCTGGTGCTGGCGTTCGCCGTACCGTTTATCTGCATCGGCACCCTCACCGTGCAGCCGCGCTTTTACCTGGGCATGTTGCTGACGCTGGTGAACACCTCGTCATTCATCAGTATCCAGGGGGCCTATGACGCGGACTTCCTCAACTTCGCCAACGTCAACCTGGCCGGTCCCGTGGGCCTGCTGTTTGCCTTTGTGTGGACGCTGATCGCCCGGCCCTTTGGCGCCGAACTGGCGGCCAAGCGCCTGACCCGCTTCAGTTGGCGCGATATTGTCGGCCTCACCGAACCTGCGACCCTGGCCGAGCACCGGCACATGGCCGTGCAAATGCTCGACCGCCTGATGCAGCACCTGCCGCGCCTGGCCCTCACCGGCCAGGACACCGGTATTGCCCTGCGTGATTTGCGGGTGGCACTGAACCTGCTCGACCTGCTGGCCTACTCGCCGCGCATCCTTGGCGTGCCACGGGTGTTGCTCAACCAAGTGGTCGAAGGCGTCGGGGCTTACTTCAAGGCCTGTCTTAAAGCCGGTGAGCGCTTGCCCGCGCCCAGCGGCCTGCTGATGACCCTCGATCGCACCCGCCGCGCGCTCAACGGCCAGGGCCTGCAAGGCGAGGACGATACCCGCCTGCACCTGTTGCACGCCTTGGCCGGCCTGCGCCTGGCGCTGTTGCCTGGGGTTGAATTCATTGGCGGCGCCGAGATGCAAGCGCCGCTGCCTGATGGAGCGCCTCTATGATCGGTGACCTGGACATCAGCGGGGTGTTCCTGCCCACGCTGCTGGTGCTGATGGGCATTACGTATGGCTTTTACCTGGTGGTGCACGGGTTGTTGACCCGTGCCCACTTCTATCGCCTGGTCTGGCACCGGGCATTATTCAATGTGGCTCTCTACGCGCTGTTGCTGGGCGCTGTGGACTCACTCAGTCGATACCTGATGACATGAAAAAACCTTTTTTGACGATTGGCCGTGTGGTCCTGACGCTGTTGGTAGTGACCTTTGCCTGCGTCGTGGTCTGGCGCATGGTGATGTACTACATGTTTGCCCCCTGGACCCGCGACGGGCATATCCGTGCCGATATCGTGCAGATCGCCCCGGACGTGTCCGGGCTGATCCAGCAAGTGGACGTGCGCGACAACCAGTTGGTGACCCGTGGCCAAGTGTTGTTTGCCGTCGACCAGGACCGCTTCAAGCTCGCCTTGCGCCAGGCCCAGGCCGCCGTGGCCGACCGCCAGGAAACCCTGGCCCAGGCCCAACGCGAAGCCAAGCGCAACCGTGGCCTGGGCAACCTGGTAGCCAGCGAGCAATTGGAAGAAAGCCAGTCCCGCGTGGCTCGCGCCCAGTCGGCCCTGGCCGAAGCGCTGGTGACGGTGGACAGCGCCCAGCTCAACCTCGACCGCTCGGTGATCCGCAGCCCGGTGGACGGCTACGTCAACGACCGCGCGCCCCGGGCCCAGGAATTTGTCACCGCCGGGCGCCCGGTGCTGTCGGTGGTGGACAGTAATTCCTTCCATATCGACGGCTATTTTGAAGAGACCAAGCTGGACGGCATTCATGTCGGCCAGAGCGTGGATATCCGCGTGGTCGGTGATAACGCGCGCTTGCGCGGCCATGTGCAGAGCATCGTCGCCGGGATCGAAGACCGCGACCGCACCAGCGGCGCCAACCTGCTGCCCAACGTCAACCCGGCATTCAGTTGGGTGCGCCTGGCCCAGCGGATCCCGGTGCGCATTGCCTTTGACGATGTGCCGGCAGACTTCCGCATGATTGCCGGGCGCACCGCCACCGTGTCGATCATCGCGGACCAGCCCAAGCCCGGAGACCGGCCATGAAGCGACTGCTGGCGACCGCTGGGCTGGGGTTGTTGCTGTCTGCCTGCCAGGTGGTCGGCCCGGACTATCACCTGCCGGACGAAGCCGCCGTGAACCGTGGCGACCTGCAAGGCCAACTGGCCGGGCAGGGCAGCACTGTAGTCTCGGCCCCGGTGCCCGCCGACTGGTGGAAGTTGTACCAGGACCCGCGCCTGGATGAGCTGGTGCGTCAGGCCATGGCCTCCAACACCGACTTGCGCGTGGCGGCGGCCAACCTGCAACGGGCGCGTTTCCAGGTACAGGAAGCGCAATCGGCGGGCGGTTGGAGCGGCGGGGTCAAGCTCGGCGCCCAGCGTTTGCAGGAGTCCGGCGAAGCCTTTTTGCTGGCGGACAAGGTACCGGTGGCCAATGTCGGTGATATCGGCATCACCACCTCTTATCAGTTCGACCTGTTTGGCACCTTGCAGCGCGGCATCGAAGGCGCCCAGGCCAATGCCGATGCGACCCAGGCCGCCGTCGATACCGCGCGCATCACCCTGGTGGCGGACGTGGTGCGCTCCTACACCCAGGTCTGCGCGGCCAACGAAGAGCTGGACATTGCCCGCCATTCCCTCGACCTGCAAGCCCAAGGCACGCGCCTGACCCAGCGCCTGCGTGACGCTGGGCGCGGTGATGAAACCCAGGTCACCCGTTCGCAAACCCAGTTCAAGTCGCTGCGTGCCGAACTGCCGCGCTTTGAGGCCGCGCGCCAGGCCGGGTTGTTCCGCCTGTCGATGCTGCTGGCCAAGCCCGTGGACCAACTGCCCGCCGGCACCCGTGAGTGCGCCGAGCTGCCGCATATTGCCCAATTGCTGCCGGTGGGCGATGGTGCGGCGCTGCTCAAGCGCAGGCCGGATGTACGCCAGGCCGAGCGCCGGCTGGCGGCCTCGACGGCGGGAATTGGTGTGGCCACCGGCGAGTTGTACCCGGACATCAGCATCGGTGCCTCCATCGGCACCGTCGGCATTATCGACAACCTTGGCAAACCGGCCACCAACCGTTGGGGCTTCGGCCCGCTGTTGAGCTGGACGGTGCCGTCCAACGGCTCACGCGCGCGCATCCATGAAGCCGAAGCCGCGGCCCAGGGCGCCCTGGCGCATTTTGACGGTGTGGTGCTCAACGCTATCCGCGAGACCCAGACCGGCCTGGCGCAATACACCGCGCAACTGCAGCGCCGCGATGCGCTGGCCGAGGCCGAGCAGTCGGCGCAACAGGCCGCCGACCAGACGCACCGCTTTTTCCAGGCGGGGCGTGAGTCGTTCCTCGCCGATTTGCAAGCCACCCGCACCTACACCGACATGCGCGCCCAACTGGCGCAGGCCAACACCCAAGTGGCGATGAGCCAGATCGACTTGTTCCTGGCCCTGGGCGGTGGCTGGGAAAGCGGACGAACGCACGGTGCAGAACCCGGCAAACCCTGAGGCGATTGCTATGCTTTGATCAGACGGGCTTTCGTGATGGCCCGCTGATCACTGCCTGCGTTGTTCATGGGGATTCCAATAATGAAAAACCCTTATGCTCCCGCTTTCTGGTGCGTGCTTTTCGCCCTGGTGTTGTTATCGGCGACGTACTTCTATGGCGTCATGCTGGCCCATCAACTCGACAAGGCCATGGTGTTCCTCGACAGCGCCTGTGCGCTGATCGCCGCGTTATCCGTGGGCGTGGTGGCCTGGGCGTCCTACCAGAGCCAGCGCACCCAGAAAAAACTCCTCGACCAAGGCAAGACACGGGTAGCGATCTGGGATACCAAGGTCGCCCTGCGCCGGGTCGAGACTGTGTTCGACCGCTATTTCTGGGGCAGCTACTGGCAACCTGGGCGCACGTTCCAGGAAGTCATGGGCGAGCTGACCGGCACACCGCTGGAAAAAAGCCTCGAAGCCTTGAAAAAACAATGCGTGGTACTCGACCGGCAAGTGGCCGAAGGGCGGCATTGGCTGAACAACGCCCGGGAGCTGTCCGACGTCGCCACCGCCATGGCTCGCGAGCGTTACCAGTTGGATTTCTACGATCCCAAGGCCGACACGCCGGGCAATGCGGTGATCCATCGCGAATTTGAAGTGCTGGTGTACACCTGGACCGCACGGCTCAAAAGCTTCGACCACCAACTCGATGAGATCGAGACCGAATACCTGGAGCGCCCGTAGCCGGGTGGTCGGCCAGTCAAGGGCATTGCGTCATGCCCCCCTGCCAGTGCTAACCTTGCCCGGTTTCCGGCGGGCTTGAGCCGACACTCCACTTCGGAGGTCAGGGAAGACAGCCCACATCGCACAGGATTGGATCAGGTCACTTCATGAATAAATCAGCCGTTGTACTCTTGGGTTTTGTTGCCGCCGTCGGCGTGGTCAGTGCCGGTGGTGCCTGGTACACCGGCAGCCAGTTGGAAGGGGTGTTGAAAACCTCGATCGAAGACGCGAACAAGGAAATGGAACGCTCCCTGGCCGGCGTCGATGGCCGCATGACCCTGGAGATGGTCTCCCTGGATCGTGGCTGGTTCAGCAGCACCGGCCACTTCCGCCTCAAGGCGCAAGGCGCGGTGTTCGGTGAGCAGTTCAAAGACAGTGAGTTGCTGTTTGTCGACAATATCGAGCACGGCCCGCTGCCGTTTTCGCGCCTGATGAGCCTCAAGTTGTGGCCGGTGCTGGCTTCCAGCCATCTGGCCCTTGAGAAAAACCCGACCACCGAAAAATGGTTCGCTGCCACTAAAGACGTGTCGCCTATCAAAGGTGTGGCCAACATCGGCTTCAACCGTTCGGTGAACGGCACGCTGGAACTGCTGCCCCTGGAGTTCAAGGACGCCACCAACAGCGTCAACTTCTCCGGCATGAAGCTCGACTTCTTCAACACTGCCAAAGGCGAAGAGATCAAGGTTGACGGCTATATGGACGCCTTCAAGATCTCCCTGGTCGACCCCAAAGGTGCACCGTTCCAGGCCGAGCTCAATGGCCTGACGCTGGCGAGCAACCTGTCCAAGACCAACTTCGGGTTCTACATCGGCAAGAACACCGTCGGGCTGAGCAACAGCAAGTTCACTTTTGGCCCGCAGCAAGCTGTGCTGAACATCAAGGGCTTCGAGCAGAAAGACAGCAGCGACACCCAAGACAACAACATGCAGGGTCGCGTTGATTACAAAATCACCGAGATCACTTACCAGGGCAAACCCGTGGGTTCGGCAGCCATGGCGATCAGCATGAAAAACATCGACGTGCCGGCGGCGATGGTGCTGACCAAGCTGTATCAGGACAAGATGCAACCGGTGCAGGCCGCTCAAGCGGCTGGGCAGCCGATTCCTGAGCTGCAACTGAGCGAAGCCGAGCAAGCGCTGGCCCAGGCCAACGTTGAACAACTGTTGGCCGCCAAGCCACAAGTGGCCCTGGAAAACCTGTCCCTCAAGACCGCCAATGGCGAAAGCCGCTTCAGCCTGGTGGTGGACATGACCAAACCGTCCACCATGGAACTGCCACCTGTTGAGCTGGGCAAGCAGATCATCACGCTGCTCGATGCCAACCTGACCCTGTCCAAGCCGATGATTGGCGATGTTGCCGCCCTGCAAGCGCAGATCGATGGCGTGACCGATCCGAAAGCCATTGAGCAGCAGTCCCAGATGGCCAGCGAGATGCTCAGCGGCATGGCCGTTGGCACACAACTGGCGACCCTGGAAGGCAACGACATCCTGGCCAAGCTGCACTACGCCAACAATGAAGTGACCTTCAACGGCCAGAAAATGACCGTCGAGCAGTTCATCGGCGGCGTACTGGGCAAACTGGGTGCGGTCAGCGGCGCGCAGTAAGCCTCTGTAGGCCGGCACCGACCCAAAATGTGGGAGCGGGCTTGCTCGCGAATGCGGTGGGTCAGTCATGGATATGTTGACTGATACACCGCATTCGCGAGCAAGCCCGCTCCCACATCTGATCTCCATTGGCTTGTAGGGCGATTCTGAACAATTGTCCTGATTTGTCCTATTCCGTACCCTTCTCAGGGATATTGCGCACAGGAAAGCTTGGCCGGGTCATCAGACACCGGCGGCCTGATGCGTGTTGTACAGGCGAACCTATCGCTACAGCTTTCCAAGTAAGGAAGCTGACGACATGCTGCGTAACCTCTCACCCACCGGCCCTGGCCGATTGCGTCTACTGATCGGCGCTGCCTTGCTGCTGCCGACCCTGGCCGTGGCCGATCCTGCCTATGATTCGCTGATTCGCCAGGCCCGTACCGGCAACTACACCCCGGCACTCAACCTGCTGCGCCAATTGCCTGCCGAACGCCAGACTTCCGGCCAGGTCAGCGACCACCTGCTGATCGCCAGTTGGGCGCGCCAGGATGACGAAGTACTCAAGGTCTATGAGACCCAGGGGCGCCAGCGCCAACTGACCACCCAAGCGTTGACCGCCGTGGCCCGCACCTACCGCGATCAACAGCGTTGGGCGCCTGCCGAGGCCGTGTATCGGCAGGCGTTGCTGCGTGAACCGAACAACCCGGACCTGCAACTGGGCCTGGCCCTGACCCTGGCCGATAGTGGCAAAGCCGCCGAAGCCGTACAGCGTGCCCGCACCTTGGTAGCGGCCAAGCCCGAGGATGTGGAACGGCGCATGGCGCTGGGCTACGCGTTGTCCCGGGCCGGGCAGACCTTCGACTCATTGTTCGAATTCGACCAAGCCTTTATCCGCGCCGGCAACCGGCCTGACGTGGTGCGCGAATACCTGATCGCCCTGCAACGTGCACGTATGCCGGAGCCGGCCTTGCGCCTGAGTGCCCGTCACCCCGGCCTGCTGGACCCGGTGACCCAGCGCCGCCTGGAAGGTGACCTGGCGGCCGAACGTGTGCGCCTGGCTGAATTCCCGACGCGCAGTGAAAGCGAACGTTTTGTGATCGCCGACCGCGCCCTCAAGGATTACGACCGACTGATCGCCACCTGGACCCCGGATGCCAGTGCCCATGACGATGTGGTGCGCTGGCGTATCGACCGGATGGGCGCGCTCAAGGCCCGTGCACGTACTGCCGAGGTGATCCACGACTACGAAGCCTTGCAAGCTCAAGGCGTGCAACTGCCCGGCTACGCCCTGCGCTGGGTGGCCGCCGCCTACCTCGATCAACGCTTGCCGGAAAAGGCTGCGCCGCTGTTTCGCCAAGCGGTGGCAGCGCCAGACGCCGACCCCAGCAACCAAGTGGTAGACAGCACCGCGCTGTACTACTCCCTGCTGGAAAACGATCAGACCGGCGAGGCCCGCGCCGTCGCAAACGACCTGGCGAGCACGCAAAAGCCTCGGGTTGAACTCAAGGGGCTGCCCCTCGGCAACCCCAACGACGCGTGGCTGGCCGCCCAGCAACTGGCGGCCCAGGCCGCGACCTACGGCGCCGATCTGCCCACCAGTGAAAAAAGCCTGGAGAACCTGGTGCGCACCTCGCCCGGCAATGTCGGCATGCGTGTGGCCCAGGCGGACATGTTCCGCGCCCGCGCCTGGCCACGGCGTGCCGAGATTGCCCTCAAGGACGCGGAAAACCAGAACCCTCGCCATATCGACCTGGAAGTCTCCCAAGGCTACAACGCGCTGGGGCTGCAGGAGTGGCGCCAGCTTGATGTGCTCGCCGATGATGTGGTCGACCGCGCCCCGGAAAATCGCCAGGTCCAACGCCTCCAGCGCCTGCGCAAGGTGCATGAAATGGCTGAACTGCGCATCGAAGCCGAGACCGGTAAAAGTCATGGCGGCGGGGCGGTGTCGGGTAGCCGCGACTGGGGCATCGAAACCCTGCTCTACAGCCCGCCCATCGATGAAGACTGGCGGATATTCGGCGGTATCGGCTACGCCACCGCCGACTTTGAAGAAGGCACTGGCCACCACCGCTGGCAGCGCCTGGGTGTGGAGCGGCGCACCCGCGACATGACCCTGGAGGCCGAAGTCTCCAATCACTCCTACGGCAAAGGCACCAAGCAGGGCGCACGCCTGGCGATTGCGCGTGACATCAACGACCACTGGCAGTACGGGGGCAGTCTTGACTACCTGGCCGCCAGCACACCGTTGCGTGCGCTCAATGCCAACGTCACGGCCAATGGCGGCAGCGGGTTTATCCGCTGGCGCGCCAACGAGAGCCGTGAGTGGAGACTGGCGCTGAGCCCGTCCCACTTCAGCGACGGCAACGACCGTGTCGAGGCGCTGCTCAGCGGCCGTGAGGGCGTCTACCGCTCGCCGGGCGTGCAAGTGGACCTTGGCCTGGAAGTCGCCGCCAGCCGCAACAGCAAGGAAGAAGCCGCGTATTTCAACCCGCGTTCAGACTTCAGCGTGCTCCCCACGGTGAGCGTCAACCATGTGCTCTATCACCGCTACGAAACCCAGTGGAGTCAGCAGTTCCAGGCCGGTGCGGGCACCTACAGCCAGCGCGATTACTCAACCGGCGCCATTGGTTTGCTCAGTTACGGCCAGCGTTATCGCTGGAACGACGTACTGGAAACCGGCGCCAACCTGAGCTGGATCAACCGACCTTATGACGGTCAGCGCGAAAGCGATGTGCGCCTGCTCGTCGACCTCACTTACCGTTTCTAGAAGAGTCCGATCATGACCCTTGTTTCCCGTTGCCTGCTGGCCCTGGGTTTTTTGCTGAGCAGTGCCTGTGCCCAGTCCCCCGCGCCTTTTACGCCACCTGCCGAACGACTCAAACCGGTCAACGAAGCGCCGTGGCCGAAAAACCATTTCCTGGGCATTGCCTACCACGATGTCAACGACCGTGATCCCGACCAGAGAGTGGTGGCGGTGCGTACCGAACGCCTGATCGAACAGTTGTCCTGGCTGCGCGAGAACGGCTACCAGGCGGTCAGCGTCGATCAGGTCCTTGCCGCCCGCGCCGGCGGGCCACAGTTGCCGCCCAAAGCCGTCATGCTCAGCTTTGACGACGGCTATTCGAGCTTCTACACCCGCGTGATGCCGATCCTGCGTGCCTACCAGTGGCCTGCGGTGCTGGCGCCGGTGGGCAGTTGGGTCGACACGCCGTTGAAGCAACCGGTGGATTTTGCCGGTGTGCCGCGTGACCGCGGGGAGTTTTTGACCTGGCAACAAGTGCGCGAAGTGGCGCAATCGGGGCTGGTGGAAATCGCCGCGCATACCGACGCCCTTCACAAAGGTGTGCTGGCCAATCCCCAGGGCAACATGGAGCCGGCCGCCGCCACTCGGCGCTATGACCCGGTCACCCGCAGCTATGAGCCCGAAGCGCAGTTCCAGGCGCGGATGCGCGCCGACGTCGCGGCGATTTCCAATAAGATCCGCGCCGTTACCGGCAAGGCCCCGCGTGTGTGGGTCTGGCCATACGGGGCGGCGGACGGCACCTCCCTGGCGGTGGTGGGCGAGCAGGGTTACCAGATGGCCCTGACCCTGGAGGACGGCCTCGACAACCTCGGCAACTTGATGAGCAGCCCGCGCTTTCTAGTGGACAACGACCCGTACGGCGAGGACTTCGCCAACAGCATGGTCTCGGCGCAGGTCAAAGCGCCGATGCGCGTGCTGCATGTGGACCTGGATCAGGTCTACGACCCGGACAAGGCGCAAGAAGTGCGCAACCTCGACGCATTGGTCCAGCGCGTGCTGGACATGGGCGTCGACACCGTGTTCCTCCAGGCGTTCGCCGATCCCAAGGGCGATGGCCTGGCGCGTTCGCTGTACTTCCCCAACCGCCATTTGCCGATGCGTGCCGACCTGTTCAACCGTGTCAGCTGGCAGTTGCACACCCGTGGCGGCCTGGTCAAAGTCTACGCATGGATGCCCGTGCTCAGCTTTGCCCTGGACCCCAAGCTGCCCCGCGTCAGCCGTTGGGACCCGGCCACCGGCAAGGTGGCCGTCGACCCGAAGCAGTACCAGCGGCTGTCGCCGTTCGATCCCAAGGTGCGCAAAATCATCGGTGAGATCTACGAAGACCTCGCCCGTACCAGCGCTATCCACGGCGTGTTGTTCCACGACGACGCCGTGCTTTCGGACTTTGAAGACGCCAGCCCCCAAGCCCTGAAAACCTACGCAGCCAATGGCCTGCCGGGCAGCATCCAGGCACTGCGCGCCGACCCTGAGGTGATGCAGCGCTGGACCCGTTTCAAGAGCCGCTACCTGATCGACTTCACCCATGAGTTGACCGCCAAGGTCCGCACCCTGCGCGGCCCGGAAGTGCTCACCGCGCGCAACATCTTCGCCGAACCGATGCTCAACCCGGCCAGCGAAGCCTGGTTTGCGCAGAACCTCGACGACTTCCTCCAGCACTACGACTGGACCGCGCCGATGGCGATGCCATTGATGGAAGGCCAGTCGCTGAAAAACTCCAACGCGTGGCTGGAAAAACTCGTGGCCACGGTCAAGGCCCGGCCCGGTGCGATGCAGCGCACAGTCTTCGAATTGCAGGCCAAGGATTGGCGCACCCCGGCCGCACCGGATCTTTCCGGTGCGCAAATGGCCGAGTGGATAGGCGTGCTCAAGCGCCAGGGCGCCAGCAGTTTTGGCTACTACCCCGACAACTTCCTGGAGAATTCGCCGGATCTGAACACCGTGCGTCCGGCCCTTTCCAACAAATGGAATCCTTGACTCATGTTCGACAGAATCCTAGCTCTTCTCGTTTTGGCGTTGGTGTTGGGTGTGCCCCTGGGCCTGATCTTCCTGGTCACCGGGCAGTTCCTGATGGAGTTCGTGTTTTTCTACCCGTTGTTCATGTCCGGGCTGTGGATCGCCGGCGGCCTGTACTTCTGGCTGCACTGGGAACGCCACTGGCCATGGGCCGATGACACCCCGGCGCCGGTGCTCAAGGGCGAACCGCTGATCTCGATCCTGATCCCTTGCTACAACGAAGGCGACAACGCCGCCGAGACCATTGGCGCGGCGCTGGCCCAGCAGTACCGCAACATCGAAGTGATCGCGATCAATGACGGCTCCAGCGACAACACCGCTGCCGTACTCGACGCCCTGGCGTTGAATGAGCCGCGCTTGCGCGTGCTGCATCTGGCGCAAAACCAGGGCAAGGCGGTGGCACTGCGCATGGGCGCCGTTGCGGCCCATAGCGAATACCTGGTGTGCATCGACGGCGACGCCTTGCTCGACCGCAACGCGGCGGCTTACCTGGTGGCGCCGATGCTCGACAACCCACGGCTTGGCGCGGTGACCGGCAACCCTCGGATCCGCACGCGCTCGACCTTGATCGGCCGGGTGCAGGTGGGCGAGTTCTCTTCGATCATCGGCTTGATCAAGCGTACCCAGCGAGTGTTCGGGCGGATCTTCACCGTCTCCGGCGTGGTGGTGGCGTTTCGGCGGGCGGCCCTGGACCGGGTCGACTACTGGAGCACCGACATGATCACCGAAGACATCGACGTGAGCTGGAAGCTGCAACTGGACCACTGGAGCATCTTCTACGAGCCGCGTGCGCTGTGCTGGATCTTGATGCCGGAAACCCTCGGCGGCCTGTGGAAACAGCGCCTGCGCTGGGCCCAGGGCGGCGCCGAAGTGCTGTTCAAGAACATTCGCGGGATCTGGCAATGGCGCCACCGCTACCTGTGGCCGTTGCTGTTCGAATACTGCCTGTCCACGGGCTGGGCCTTCACCTTCCTGTTGTCGGTGATCTTCTGGGGCGTGGGCAAAGTCGTGCCGTTGCCCGAGGCGATTGCCGTCGGCTCGCTGATGCCACCGGCCTTCACCGGCTTGCTGCTGGCGGTGGTGTGCCTGGTGCAATTTGCCGTGAGCATCATGATCGACCGGCGCTACGAGCGCGGCCTGTGGAAAACCCTGTTCTGGACCGTCTGGTACCCGCTGGTGTTCTGGCTGGTGAGCCTGTTCACCACCCTGGTCAGCTTCCCCAAAGTCCTGTTCCGCCAACATCAGAAACGCGCGCGCTGGGTCAGCCCGGATCGCGGCATCAAGGCACCTGCCAAGGAAGTGAACCCATGAACCTGATCCGCACCCCACAGCGGCCTGTGATGCAGGCCATCGATATTTTCCTGACCCTGATGGCTTGGGCCGGCCTGGTGCTCCTGCTGGTGCGCGGGCTGGTGCCGATGCTCGATAGCAACGGCGGCCCACGTATCGATGCACCGATCTTCGCCGCGCTGAACACCTTGCAGATCTACCTGTGGATCGCCCTGTTCAATGCGGTGCTGCTGATCAGTTGGGCGCGCTACCAACAACGGCGCGGCAAGCAATTTGCCCAGCGCCGTACGGCGACCAAGGCGCTGAGTGACCACGGCTTGAGCGAGAGCTTCCGCCTGGCGGCTGGCGAGCTTGAGCAACTGCGCCGACCGGGGGTGTTGGTGATTCATAACGATCAGGAGGGCGGGGTGCAGGCGGTGACGTCGCATGATTCCCGTGAGGTGCGGCGGCCAGAGTTGAAACTGGTGGTAGGGCAAGATAGCTAGGTGAAGTGGGGAAAACTATTTAGCTGTAGGGGGAGTCTGTAAATTTTTAGGAGGTTTCCTATTTGGTTCGTTCGGCGGCTCCATGATAATCACGGTGTTAACCCGACTTAAAGCGGTTTTTGCTTAACGTCTAATGAGTAATTGGTTGTTATTAATCAATTAATCGCCTATCCAGATGAGTACTTCGCTCAACTAAAAAGCTGGGTGCAGACAATCTGTTCGCCACTGATCACTGGCCTGCTCAATACATGGCTCACCGGTCAGGGGCAGGTGCTCGAATAGGCCGTTGCGGTTTTATACCTGGCGTCGCCGAGATAGTGGGTGGATTTGCCCGTCATACATGGAGTTTTATATGAAGCCAAAGCCGTTTAAAAAAAGCCTGCTGGCTTTGATCGTTGGGGCAATCAGTACCCAAGTGCTGGCCGTTGAAGTGGATATCGGCCAAGGCAAAAATCTATGGATCGGCGAGACGCTTAATGAATCATTGATCTTTACCGGGGTGCTGGTCCCAACGGCCAATCAAAATACAGGCCCGGTCGAGGCCGATTTGCAGAAGGTGAATATTTCCGATACCAGGATTCAGGGCTCTCTGATCAACCGTGCCGACATTATAGTGAGCCCTGAAGACCGTTCTATACGCGGATTTGCCGTGGATCCATTTGGGACGACGGTAGGCCATCTGGCTGCCAGTACGATTACCGGCGATGTGATTCAAGCCGGTAACATCACCATGAACAATGCTTCTGGCTATGAAGCCTTCGAGGTCGGTGCCGCCACGATTGGTGGAAGTATCATCAACTCCGGCACTATTAAATCAACACCGGGGCCTGCCGATGGTGATGCCGAAAGCGGTGACGGTATCTTCCTGCATAACGCCCAAGTAGCAGGCGACGTCTCCAATACGGGTGTGGTCGCGGTGGAAGGTAGAAACGTAGTGGGTTTGGCCATCGACGGCCCGATCAATTTTCCGATCAGTATCGGCGGGAAAATTCTCAACTCCGGGAGCATTACTGCAACGGGTGAGCGCGCCTGGGCCTTTGAGGTGGAAACCACCACCAGTCCTTTACGCATCGAGAACAGCGGGCTGCTCTCGGCAAATGGTGCAGGTGCATCCAGCGTGGTGTTTTATGAAGGCACCGTCGACTACATCCTGAACACGGGCACCCTTGAGGCTAAAGGCTCCGATGCCAATGCCTTCGATTTCCATGGCGCAACCTTCGCCCAAAACAGCCCCACCGGTTCTCGTGGCATCGTCAACCGTGGCCTTGTCAGTGCCGATGGCATTGCTATCAAGGTGCATGCCGACGAGCAAACCTCCCCCTTCGAAATCAACCAGCAAGCCGGTGAAATTCGCAGCAATTCCGGCACGGCCATCGATGCTGCCAACCTGGCAAGCCTGAACTGGAGTGGCGGCAAAATCGTCGGTGATGTGCTCGGTGTCACGGGTGTGAATATCACCGGTCAGGCGGACTTTACCGGCAAGAGCATTGCCAGCCCGGTGTCGATCAATGCAGGTTCGTTGAACCTGTCTGACGCCGGCACCGCGATCACTGGCGACCTGAATGTAGCCAGCGGCGCCGGGGTTGATATGCGCCTGTCCAACAGTGTCGTGCCGACCACGCCGTACCTGACAGTCAACGGCGCAGCGAATTTCGCCCAGGGCTCCAACGTGACCTTGAGCGCCAAGCCCGGTGATTTCACCGCCGTGCCTAGCGGTATTGAATACACCCTGCTGCAAGCCTCCAGCGTGCAAAACAATGGCCTGACGGTCGCCAGTAGCTCGTCGTTGCTGGATGTATTCAGCTACTCGGCCGATGCGCAAACCGTCAAGGCGGTGGTGGGCTTGAAGAGCGATGAGCAGGTGCAGGAGGATCTGGGCGGCGTAGGTGCTGGCGCGGCGTCGGTCACTGCACTCAACGAGCTGAAGAACGAGGTGTTGGGGCAACTGAGCGAGGACGACGCGGTGTTCCAGGCCGTGGCCAACGCCGGCACTGCCCAGCAATTGGCGCAGATTGGCGAACAGCTCAAGCCGGACGTGAACCGTGGCGCGCTGGACGTGGCCCTGTCTGGGCAGACCGTGATCAACGGCGCGATCCTCAATCGCTTGGCCGGTCAGCGCGATGGCAGTGAGCGTGGCGGTGTATGGGTGCAAGGCCTGAGCAGCAACATGGACCAGGACGGTCGCGGTGGCGACAACGGCTACTCGGCCAACAGCAGCGGTATGGCGGTAGGTGTGGACGGTCGCTTGAACGACACCACCACTGTGGGTGCGGCGTACAGTTACCTCAACTCCAACATCCACTCGGACCTGGGCAACAAGACCGAAGTGCAGGGCAATGCCCTGTCGCTGTACGGCAACTGGTCGCTGCAAAACTGGTTTGTCGATGGCAGCCTGAGCTACGGCTTCAACGACAACGACAGTAAGCGCCACGTTGCTGGCACCACGGCCAAGGGCAGCTACGACAGCCGGGCGTTGTCGGCCAGCGTGTTGGGCGGCTACAGCTTCAAGCCGTCGGACAGCGTGCTGATCGAACCGCGTGTAGCGGCGCGTTATTCCAGCGTGCGTATGGATGGTTTCAATGAGAAGGGCTCTTCGGCAGCGCTCAGCACGGGTTCGCAGCGCTATGAAGTGGGCGAGTTGGGGGCGGGCGTGCGCTTGGCGGGCAACCTGCCGTTGGGCGCCGGTACCCTGCAACCGGAAGCGACCTTGATGGCCTATCACGACCTGATGGGTGATCGCGTGGCGCAGACGTCGAGCTTTGTAAACGGTGGCTCGACGTTCAGCGTGACCGGCGCATCGGTAGCGCGTGACAGCTATGAAGCCAGCGTGGGCGTGAACTATCAGGTCTCGGCGTTCAGCGTCGGCGCCAGCTACACCCGTCAGGCCCGCAGCGGGTTTGATGCCGATGGGGTGATGATTAAAGCGCGCTACGCGTTCTAAGTAAAAATGGGGTCAGACGATGATTGAACTTTTAATCGTGGTCTGATCCCATTCCGCGCAAGATTTTCATCAATAAGGACGTTCCGTGCTCAAAATCTTCATCAAGGTCGCCGCCCTCATCGCAACATTATCGATGACTGGCTGCGTCTCCTATACCGTCACCGGCCCGTTGGGCGCTCCGCTTCATCCTGCGTCAGTCAGCAACCCCCGCGCGGCGCAGGTTGCCGATGTCACGGTTGCCATCCCTGGCGCTGACGAGGCAACCCGTACAGCCATCAGCCGCTCGCTTACGATGCAGCTCAACCAGTACGTCAAGGCGGGTGGGTACTTCAAGCAGGTCACCGAGTACCCCGTGCGCCTGGGGGAGAACGATGTGGTGCTCAAGTTCAACATGACGTCCCTCAAGGGCCATCGCGCTCCGCATCCTGCCTATATCCCCGGCGCGTTGTTGACCCTGACGATCTGGATCTGGGTGAACGGGCCGATTTATGTGGACAGCTTCGATGTGGCGGGGGACCTGGTGATCGTCGACCGTGACGGCAAAGAGCTGGCGGCGGCTAAGGAACAGATCAAGTTTGAGCATAACGTCGGCCTGTACGGACGCGAGTACTGGTCACCGGTCATGGGCGCCAAGCAACTGAATGAACTGGTTTCAAAACTGCTCGCTACCGCCACCGCGAAGTTGGCAACACCTCAGCTCAAGGGAGAATGAACATGATGGGTTTGCTCAAGCGCAGTTGGGTGCTCGCCGCTGTTTTGCTGACGGGGTGCGTGTCCTATTCGCAGCACGAATTGCCGCCGGTCCAGGCCTGGCCGCCAACGGCCAATGCCCCACAGCAAAAGCCAACGGTGTACGTGCGTACCACGGCCATGAACCAGGTCAACGGTGGCCCGGCCAATACCGCGACGGGTGCAGCGGCGGCGGTTGCGGAAACGACGGTTGCCGAGGGTTTTCGTCAGTCTGGGCGTTTTGCGCGGGTCAGTACGGATAAGGTCGAGTCGGACCTCTATGTCGAAGCCTCGTTGTACAACAATGAACAGTTCAGCATGGCTTCGGCCATCATCACCGGTGTGACGTTCTTCATCATCCCCTCAACGGCTAAGAATACCTTCACCCTGGAGACTGTATTCAAGGACAAGGACGGCAAAGAGCTGGGCCGTGTACGCAAGAGCGAATCGGTGCGCACCTGGATGCAATTGTTGTTGATCGTCGCCGTTCCTTTCCGGCAGGACACGCGTGAGATCGTAGAGGCGTTGACCCGCAGTACGCTGGATGAAGCGGTGCAGCGCCGCTTGTTGTAAGGCGAATGGGGCGGTACTGGAGCGCCCCTTTTTTATTTATGAACGCTGCGGACTCAACTGTCGCTCAATCACATCCATCAAGTCGCAGCCATCGGACAGGCCAAAGGTGGGTAACATGGTCGCGAACTTATACAAATATCGGCACGGCATTGGCCTGGTCTTACTCCTGGCTGCGCTACTCAATGGCTTTCTACGATTTGACGGTAGCTGGAAGCGCTTTTTCCTCATGGTGCTGGTGCAGCTGTGGTTTGGCCAGGCGGTCTACAACTATGCGCGAGGCGCCAGGGTGGCCATCGCGCCGGGCGGCATGAGTAAGGATGCCGACCCTGCGCAGCGCATTCCCGTCCCCGCAACCCTGTAGGAGCGAGCTTGCTCGCGAAGCACGTAAACGATAACGCTCACTTGTCGAATGAACGCGTCGCCTGGACGTTTTTCGCGAGCAAGCTCGCTCCTACAGGAACCTGCCAGGACGAAACAACTTGAGAACCGCTCTCAACTCCGTAAAATGCCGCAGCACTTAATCAGGGATGAATTCGAAGATGCGTGTTTTTGCCTTACTGCTGGCACTGTCCTTCCTGGCCGGCTGTGCTTCCAAGCCCCCGTACTACATCTCTCCAGCGCCCGTGACCATTCCCAAGAACGCCACGTATTGGCTCGATACCTTCGACGTTGAGGTGGTGGGCAAGAACGAACGCTTCCTGTCGGATGACAAGGTTCGCCAGCAACTGGGTATCGACCTGGTCGACCGCTTGCTCAAGGCCAAGCGCTACGCCACGAGCAAGGAAAAGGCCGACTACCTGTTGGATGTGAGCGTTATCTATACGCGGCGTATTCAAGATACGAAGGGCGGTTTCATGACGACCATCGTCGATGACAACACCATCCTGGCCAGTGTCGATTTCAACTATCAGGTCAAGGTCAAGAAGGCCGATGCCCAGGTGCTGCATTTTTCCCAGGCTCGCCAAGGGCTGATGCCATCTGGGTACAAGGGCGACTGGCAGAACATGAAAACCATGGCCGGGGTGCTGACCAACAGCGGCAACTCTAATGTAGAGACCTTCTACACCGGCGCGCTTAGCCGTTTTATCGTTGACGATCTGCGCGGTATTCCATCGCGATAGCGTTACCTGCGGTCTCGATTTACCACTTAGGAGCACTACGTGAAACCACTCTCAAAAATCCTGCTGTCAGGCTTTGCCGGCGCAGCGCTGCTGGCGCTGGCCGGTTGTGCCACCGAAAGCTCTCGCGCACTGCCGATCGAAAAAGTCGCCAGCGCCAACGTCGCCTACTCCGGCGTACGTGTGCCGATCGCCGTGGGCAAGTTCGATAACCGCTCCAGCTACATGCGCGGGATCTTCTCCGACGGCGTGGACCGCCTCGGTGGCCAGGCCAAGACCATCCTGATCACCCACTTGCAGCAGACCAACCGCTTCAGCGTGCTGGACCGCGACAACATGGGCGAAATCTCCCAGGAAGCGAAAATCAAAGGCACTGCGCAGAAGCTCAAGGGCGCTGACTTCGTCGTGACCGGCGATGTGACCGAGTTCGGCCGCAAAGAAACCGGCGACCGCCAACTGTTCGGCATCCTCGGCCGTGGCAAGACCCAGGTGGCCTACGCCAAGATCAACCTGAACATCGTCAACATCAGCACCTCCGAAGTGGTGTACTCCACCCAGGGCGCCGGTGAATACGCGCTGTCGAACCGTGAAGTAGTGGGCTTTGGCGGCACCGCCAGCTACGACTCCACCCTCAATGGCAAGGTCCTGGACCTGGCCATGCGCGAAGCGATCAATCGCCTGGTCGACGGCATCAACGCCGGCGCCTGGAACCCGCGTAACTGATTCACGTGTTTTCAAGGAGCAGTACACGGATGAGCAAGGCAGTGAAGTTATCGCTGATGCTGACAGCAACCGCGCTGGTTGTAGGGTGCCAGACGGCACCCAAGCCCCTGTATCAATGGGAAAGCTATCAGCCGCAGGTTTATGAGTATTTCAAGGGTGAGCCCAAGGAAGCCCAGGTCGAAGCGCTGGAGCGCGACCTGCAAAAGATCAACGCCAGTGGCCGCCAGGCCCCGCCGGGCTACCACGCCCACTTGGGCATGCTGTACCTGAGCATGGGCAAGGATGACCAGATGGTGCAGCAGTTCCGCACCGAGAAGGCGTTGTTCCCCGAGTCCGCTGCCTACATGGACTTTTTGCTGAGAAACGCCAAGGCCCCGGAGGTGAAGAAATGAGCCTGTTGAAACTCACCGGTGCCTTGCTGGCCCTGGCGTTGCTGGGCGGCTGCGCGGCACCCAAGACTTTTGATTACGCGGCGTACAAGCAGGCGCGACCGAAGTCGATCCTGGTCTTGCCACCGATCAATGAATCCCCTGAAGTGCAGGCGTCCTACAGCCTGGTATCGCAGGTGACCTACCCATTGGCGGAAGCCGGCTACTACGTGATGCCGATTGCCCTGGTGGACGAAACCTTCCGCCAGAACGGCCTGACCACCGCCAACGATATCCAGGCCGTGGCACCGGGCAAGCTGCATGAGATCTTCGGCGCGGACGCGGCGTTGTACATCACTGTCAGCGAGTACGGCACCAAGTACATGCTGGTCACCAGCGACACCTCGGTGACGGCCTCGGCCAAACTGGTCGACCTGCGTACCGGCACCACCTTGTGGACCGGTTCTGCACGGGCTTCCAGCGAGGAGGGTAACAACAACGGTGGCGGCCTGGTGGGCATGCTGATCACGGCGGCGGTCAAGCAAGTGATCAACAGCTCCACCGACGCAGCGCACCCGATTGCCGGCATCACCAGCGCACGCCTGCTGTCGGCCGGGCAACGCACCGGCATCCTCTACGGCCCGCGCTCGCCCAAATACGGCTCGGACTGATCCGCGCAAATCCAATGTGGGAGCGGGCTTGCCCGCTCCCACCTGGATCGACTGACCGCACGCTAACCCGAATCCCGACGCTCTTACGTCTGACCTTGTGAACGCATCATTCACTCACGAGGTTCAGCCCATGTCCCGTCCTCTTCTCTTCCTACGCCCCGCTGCCCAGGGCTTTGCCGTGACCTTGCTGGTGGCGCTTGCCGGGTGTGGGCTGTCGTCCCGTGACGAGGCCAAGGCGCCCGAAGCGGTGGCTATCCCCGAACTGCAAAGTGCGCCCGTCCAGGCTCAGGGGGCCATGCTCAAACGAATGGCGATGCCGGCACCGATGGCCATGCATGACGCGGTGGCCATGGAATATCGCGCCGAGCCGCGCGAGCAGTATCAGAACCTGCCGGACAACCCGGTACACAGCGTTGCCCAAACCCCGGTCTCGACCTTCAGCGTCGATGTCGACACGGGCAGCTACGCCAACGTCAGACGCTTCCTCAATCAAGGTCGCCTGCCGCCCGAAGGTGCTGTGCGACTTGAGGAAATGGTCAATTACTTCCCCTACGACTACGCGCTGCCGACCGATGGCTCTCCCTTCGGCGTGACCACTGAAGTCGCCTCGACCCCCTGGAACCCCAGCACGCGCCTGCTGCGCATTGGCATCAAGGCATCCGAGCGTGCCGTGGCCGAGTTGGCGCCGGCCAACCTGGTGTTTCTGGTGGACGTTTCCGGCTCCATGGACCGTCGCGAAGGTTTGCCGTTGGTCAAAAGCACCCTCAAGCTGCTGGTGGACCAACTGCGTGATCAGGACCGCGTGTCTCTGGTGGTGTATGCCGGCGAATCGCGGGTAGTGCTCAAGCCCACATCCGGGCGCGACAAGGCAAAAATCCGCAACGCCATCGACCAGTTGACCGCCGGCGGCTCGACAGCCGGCGCATCGGGCATCGAACTGGCCTATCAAATGGCCCGCGAAGGGTTTATCGACCAGGGTATCAACCGCATCCTGCTGGCCACCGATGGTGACTTCAACGTCGGCATCAGCGACTTCGACAGCCTCAAGCAAATGGCCGCGGATCAGCGCAAAAGTGGGGTATCCCTGACCACCCTGGGGTTTGGCGTGGATAACTACAACGAACACCTGATGGAGCAACTGGCCGACGCGGGCGATGGCAACTACGCCTATATCGACAACCTGCGCGAAGCTCGCAAGGTGTTGGTGGAGCAACTCAGCTCGACCCTGGCCGTGGTGGCGCGGGATGTGAAGCTGCAGGTGGAATTCAACCCGGCCCAAGTCAGCGAATATCGCCTGCTGGGCTACGAAAACCGTGCCTTGAAACGTGAGGATTTCAATAACGACAAGGTAGACGCCGGCGAGATCGGTGCCGGGCATACCGTGACGGCGCTGTATGAAATTGTACCGAAGGGTACAAAAGGCTGGCTGGAACCGCTGCGCTATACGTCGGCACCTGCTGCCGAGGGCAATGCCGCAGAGCTGGCCATGTTGCGGGTACGCTACAAGCCGGCTGCGGGCGGCAGCAGTCGCTTGATCGAACACCCGATCAATAGCGCCCGGCACGCGGCCAGCGACGACCTGCGCTTCGCCTCTGCCGTGGCCGCTTTCGCCCAACAGCTCAAGGGCGATGGCCGCTACACTGGCAGCATGAGCCTGAAGGACACCGCCACCCTGGCCCGCTCGGCCCGTGGTGGTGATCCCTACGGCCTGCGCAATGAATTCGTACAACTGGTGGAGCTGGCCCAAAGCCTCAAACACTGATCTTGCCCATGACCGAGATCCCTGTGGGAGCTGGCATTAGTTCAGCCCGGCTCCCACAGGTAATCTGCATTGATCCATCGAAAGGAGTTCGCCACCCACATGCCCGCTCCAAATGATCCACCCAGCGACGAATCGCTGCTGGCCCGCTACCGCACCGGCGATGCCGCTGCGTTCGAGATCCTGTACGCCCGGCACCGCCAGGGCCTCTACCGGTTTCTCGTGGGCTTGAGCAACAAGGCCGAACTGGCTGAGGAAATCTACCAGGACACCTGGCTCAGCCTGATCCGCAGCACCACCCAGCCACAGGGACGGGCGAGTTTTCGTACCTGGTTGTTCCAGATTGCCCGCAACCGTCTGATCGATCACTGGCGCAAGCACGGCATCCTCAACCCGTTGCACGACAGCTACGACGAACAGCTTCATGCCCAACTCGACGACCGCGCCGGCCCCGAGCAGCAACTGAGCCTGAGCCGTGACCAGGGCCGCCTGGAGGCTGCTCTGCAAGACCTGCCTGAAGACCAGCGCGAAGTGTTCATGCTGCGTCTGCACGGCGACCTGGAACTGCCACAAATTGCCGCCCTGACCGGCAGCCCACTGGAAACGGTAAAAAGCCGCTTGCGTTACGCCCAGCAGAAACTGCGTCGGCTGCTGGCCGAGGAGGTACCCGTATGACTGACTCCCGACACTCCCAGGATCCGATTGACGAAGGGCTGATCCAGCACTTTCGCCAACACAGCGCCAGCGAGCCGCCCGCGTCCCTCGACGCCTTCATCCTCGCCGCCGCCCGCCGCGAAGCCCCAGCGCCCGCGCCGAGCCTGTGGCAACGCTGGCTGCAAGCCTGTCAACGGCCACGCTGGCAGATGGCCTTTGCTACCGTCGCCGGGGTCGCGCTATTGATTGGCGTGGTGATGCGCTCGCCAGTGCCGGACATCAACCTGCCTGAAACCGCTCAGTACGCAGCCGCGCCACCGCCACAGGCACTGTCTGCCCCGGCTGCTCCTGCGCCGATGGCTCGTCTGGCGATGGCACCGCAGGCAGATAGCGCACCAATCCAGGCCGAGATGGCGATGGCCGATGAGCCCGTGGCAAGAATGAGCAAGCAGATGGCCGTCAAACCGCAGTCCCTGGAACAAGGGCTTGAGGAGATTGTGCGTCTGCGCCAGGCGGGAGAGAACAGGGCGGCGGATGAGAAACTGCTGGCCTTGTACAAGCGCTTTCCCGACGAAAACCTGCCCGCCCGGTTGGAAGCCCTGCAAAAGCGTTGACCAAGCGCCCACAAAAAAGCCCCAGGTCTTGCGACCTGGGGCTTTTCGTCTGTATCTACTGTCCCCGGCCTGGTTTGAACTGAGACCTACAGGCACCAGTTTTATAGGCTGTCTTGATACGTCATGACTTGGTCTTTGAGCCAGCTGTGCAGGGAGGTTAATTGCGCCGAACGTTTAATCCCCAGTGGCCAGACCAGGTAGTAGCTCGAAGAATGCGCCGGTTCGATGTCGGTGAGTTTGACCAGCTCCCCACGCTGAATCAGTGAGTGGGCTATCGAGCGGCGCGTCAATGCGACGCCGTGCCCGAGCCGTACCGCTTCGAGCAGCAATGTTGAATCGGTGAACTCCAGCGAGGCGTGAGGGCGTTGCCCCTCCACGCCCGCTGCGCATAGCCAGGTTGCCCAGCTTTCACTGGCGTGCAGCAGTGGCTGCTCCAGGATGGCGTGCGGCGTGTCTGGCAGTACACCGTGGTTGAAGTCGCGAGCAGCGACCACCAGCAATGAGTCGGTCATCAGTGTTTCGCAATGCATATCGGGCCATTGGCCGTGGCCGAAGCGGATTGCGCAATTGACCAGGCCCTGTTCTAAACCGGCGAACGCCATGGTCGATTCCAATTTCAGGCGCAGCCCGGGATGGGCACTCATGAAACCGTGCAAGCGTGGCAATAACCAGTGCATGGCATAGGAGGGCAGCACCGACAGGGTCAGTTGCGGGAAATTGGTTCTCGTCAGAAATTTCTCTGTGACCCCGGCTATTTCACCCAGCGCCTGCCTGATCTGGTAGGCATAAATGCGGCCCTCTTCCGTCAACACCAGGGAACGTCCGCTGCGCATCACCAAGGCAATACCCAAATACTCTTCAAGAGAGCCAATCTGATGGCTGACGGCACTGTGGGTGACGTGCAGCTCAATGGCCGCCAAATTCACCTTGCCCAGCCGGGCCAAAGCCTCGAAGGCGCGCAATGCGGCGAGTGGAGGGAGCTTCAATAGGTGAATTCCTTTCACGGAAAAGTCTAATAATAGCCGCTATACGTGAAGTGAGCGAGATGCCGATAATAGCGACGATTTAATTATTTAAATAACGTCGTGCTTATAAAGCGGGAGTTGTTCGCCATGATCAATGAAATCCAGTCGTTTCTGAAAAACTACTTTGATGTGCTGCAAACCCAGGATTTGAATCTGTTCGATCGGGTCTTTCATCGGGGTTGCGTGTTATATAGCGCGCAAGACTCGACCGTGATCGTCCGGTCTTTTGATGAGTACAGGGCCATGGTTCAAAGCCGTCAGTCGCCAAAAGAAGGTGGTTTTCCACAACTTGATGAAGTGTTGATGATTGATGTGATGTCTGCGGAAATGGCCATCGTTAAAGTGCGTTTGCGCCTATTCAATAACGTCATGGTCGATTACTTGAATTTGATGAAAGTCGATGGCCACTGGATGATCTTCGCCAAACTCTTTCACAAGGCCGGTGAAGTGACAACTCGGTAAGCTAACCGCCAAATGCAAAATAAGAGCAATTTTATGTAGTGCAATCTTCGCGTCGCCAGTTTATTCATTCCCACTTACAACGGGAAAGCGCTTTGCCTAGTTGGATATGGCCGTCAGAAGAGTCTTTGTGATGGAAGCGAAACCAACTTCCTCGCCTTCCCACCACTATCTGAAACCATTGCTCCCTCCTGAAGATAGGTCAGAAGGTGTAAACCTTATTCAGGACGGGACAGCGCCCACAAAAAAGCCCCAGGTCTTGCGACCAGGGGCTTTTTGTCTGTATCTGGTGCACCCGGCGGGATTCGAACCCACGACCCCTGCCTTCGGAGGGCAGTACTCTATCCAGCTGAGCTACGGATGCTTGTGCGGGCGCCATCATACCCATGTCGACCTTGGGCGTCCATGCTGGTTTTTGGCCGGCTGGCGGTGGGATTCTGGAGCAGGGAGGCTCTGTACCGGGCGGTGTGTGCCATGGGCGTTGGGTGTGGCGCCGATACGCTTGTCAGAATAATCCGGCTAATGCGCCGTTTTCGTTCTTTTTTTCGAACAGACTATTGCCCTGAACCCCCATTGATCCTAGGATTCGTTTGAGATTTCAAACGCTCTGTCTCCCGTGCGCGATTGCGCCCAGTGACTGATTTCCCTGACGGCAGCCTTCGAGGCGCCTTTCAACAACTCTAATTTGCCCCGCGCGCGCGCGGTGCTGTTAAGGAAAGCCGACATGCAGCTTAAAGATACCCAGTTGTTTCGCCAGCAAGCCTTTATTGATGGCGCTTGGGTCGATGCGGACAACGGTCAAACGATCAAGGTCAACAACCCCGCGACTGGCGAGATCCTGGGCACCGTGCCGAAGATGGGCGCTGCCGAAACCCGTCGCGCCATCGAAGCCGCCGACAAGGCCTTGCCGGCCTGGCGCGCACTGACGGCCAAGGATCGCGCGAACAAGCTGCGTCGTTGGTTCGAGCTGATCATCGAGAACCAGGATGACCTCGCACGCCTGATGACCCTGGAGCAGGGCAAGCCGCTGGCCGAAGCCAAGGGCGAAATCGTCTATGCCGCTTCGTTCATCGAGTGGTTCGCCGAAGAGGCCAAGCGTATCTATGGTGACGTGATCCCTGGCCACCAGCCGGACAAGCGCCTGATCGTGATCAAGCAACCGATCGGCGTCACCGCCGCCATCACGCCGTGGAACTTCCCGGCGGCGATGATCACCCGTAAAGCCGGCCCGGCCCTGGCCGCCGGTTGCACCATGGTGCTCAAGCCTGCATCGCAAACCCCGTTCTCCGCGTTCGCCCTGGCGGAACTGGCGCAGCGTGCCGGTATCCCCAAAGGTGTGTTCAGCGTGGTCTCCGGCAGCGCTGGCGATATCGGCAGTGAGCTGACCAGCAACCCTACCGTGCGTAAATTGTCCTTCACCGGCTCGACCGAAATCGGTCGCCAGTTGATGGCCGAATGCGCCAAGGACATCAAGAAAGTGTCCCTGGAACTGGGCGGCAACGCGCCGTTCATTGTGTTTGACGACGCCGACCTGGATAAGGCTGTCGAAGGCGCGATCATTTCCAAATACCGCAACAACGGCCAGACCTGCGTCTGCGCCAACCGCTTGTATATCCAGGACTCGGTGTACGACGCGTTCGCTGAAAAACTGAAAGCGGCCGTGGCCAAGTTGAAGATCGGCAACGGTCTGGAAGAAGGCACCACCACCGGTCCCCTGATCGACGAAAAAGCCGTGGCCAAGGTTCAGGAACACATCGCCGACGCCCTGAGCAAAGGCGCGACCCTGCTGGCTGGCGGCAAGGTCATGGAAGGTAACTTCTTCGAACCGACTATCCTCACCAACGTGCCGAAAAACGCCGCTGTGGCCAAGGAAGAAACCTTCGGCCCACTGGCGCCGCTGTTCCGCTTCAAAGACGAAGCCGAAGTGATCGCCATGTCCAACGACACCGAGTTCGGCCTGGCGTCCTACTTCTATGCCCGCGACCTGGGCCGTGTGTTCCGTGTGGCCGAAGCCCTGGAATACGGTATGGTCGGCGTCAACACCGGGCTGATCTCCAACGAAGTGGCACCGTTCGGCGGTATCAAGGCTTCGGGCCTGGGCCGTGAAGGCTCCAAGTACGGGATCGAGGACTACCTGGAAATCAAATACCTCTGCCTGGGCATCTAAACCCGGCAAGGCATTGCGTGAAACGCAAAGGGCACGAGAGCGCTGACCCTTTGCGTGTTTTGAATGTTATTTCGCAAGTGGCCGGGAAAGCTGTGGCAGTCGATCATCGCATGCTGCCGTAGTTGCCTCCCCGCCACGTATTCCTTGGACCACGCCGCCCGATGAGCGGCGAATGAGGACTTTATGAGCAACAAGACCAACGCATCCCTGATGAAACGCCGCGAAGCCGCTGTACCACGCGGTGTGGGCCAGATTCACCCGATCTTCGCCGAATCCGCGAAGAACGCCACGGTAACCGACGTTGAAGGTCGCGAGTTCATCGACTTCGCCGGCGGTATCGCCGTGCTGAACACCGGTCACTTGCACCCGAAAATCATCGCGGCCGTGACCGAGCAACTGAACAAGCTGACCCACACCTGCTTCCAGGTCCTGGCCTACGAGCCTTACGTGGAGCTGTGCGAGAAAGTCAACGCCAAGGTCCCGGGTGATTTCGCCAAGAAAACCCTGCTGGTCACCACCGGTTCCGAAGCCGTGGAAAACGCCGTGAAAATTGCCCGTGCCGCCACTGGCCGTGCCGGTGTGATCGCCTTCACCGGCGCCTACCATGGCCGCACCATGATGACCCTGGGCCTGACCGGCAAAGTCGTGCCGTACTCGGCCGGCATGGGCCTGATGCCAGGCGGTGTGTTCCGCGCGCTGTACCCGAACGAGCTGCACGGTGTGAGTGTCGACGACTCCATCGCCAGCATCGAACGCATCTTCAAAAACGATGCCGAGCCGCGTGACATCGCTGCGATCATCATCGAGCCGGTACAGGGCGAGGGCGGTTTCTACGTCGCGCCGAAAGCCTTCATGAAGCGCCTGCGCGAACTGTGCGACAAGCACGGCATCCTGCTGATCGCCGACGAAGTGCAAACCGGCGCCGGTCGTACCGGTACCTTCTTCGCCATGGAACAGATGGGCGTTGCCGCCGACCTGACCACCTTCGCCAAATCCATCGCTGGCGGCTTCCCGCTGGCCGGCGTGTGTGGCAAGGCCGAATACATGGACGCCATTGCTCCAGGCGGCCTGGGCGGCACCTATGCTGGTAGCCCGATCGCTTGCGCCGCTGCGCTGGCGGTCATGGACGTGTTCGAAGAAGAGCACCTGCTGGACCGTTGCAAGGCTGTCGGCGAGCGTCTGGTCACTGGCCTGAAAGCTATCCAGGCCAAGTACCCGGTGATCGGCGAAGTGCGTGCCCTGGGCGCGATGATCGCGGTCGAGCTGTTCGAAGATGGCGACAGCCACAAGCCGAACGCTGCTGCCGTGGCTGCTGTGGTCGCCAAGGCGCGCGACAAGGGCCTGATCCTGCTGTCCTGCGGCACCTACGGCAACGTGTTGCGCGTACTGGTTCCGCTGACCTCGCCGGACGCGCAGTTGGATAAAGGCCTGGCGATTATCGAAGAGTGCTTCGCAGAGCTTTGAGCGGCAAGCTATAAGCTGCAAGTGATGTAACGCTTGTAGCTTGTAGCTTAAAACTTGCCGCTCAAAGAAGCCGCCCGTGAACAAAAAAACCGCGTATGCGGTTTTTTTTTGCCCACGGGCGGCTTCTTTGTCTAATGTGCAAGGATTGCCGATGGAGCGTGCTGCATGACTGCTGTTGATTTACCTGCTGTACCCCGTGTGTTGATTGCCGAGGCCGATCCCTGGTCGCGGGATCTGCTCAAGCAGGTGTTGTTGAATGTGCGCTGCGACGCGCGGCTGGATGTGTGCGCCGATGGGCAGCAGGCCGCCGGCTTGCTGCGAGACAAACCCTACGATTTGATCATTGCCGATTGGGAACTGCCGGGCGTCGATGGCTTGAGCCTGCTGCGCAACGTACGCCAGCAGCGGCGGGTGCCGGCGTTGCCGTTTATCCTGTTGAGTACGCGTAATGACAGCGCCAGTGTGCGCGAAGCCCTGCCCCTGGCTCCCACCGCTTACTTGACCAAACCCCTGGACATGGAAGGTCTCACGCAACGCCTGCAGGACCTGCTGCTTAACGAAGGCGAAACGGTGTATTGCGAAATCCCGGCCTTGGCGGCGGGCATGACCTTGTCGGTGTTCCTGGAGCGACGCCGTGAGTTGTCGGACGGCGCGCCGCTACGGGTTGACGTCAAAGCTGCCGTGCAACGCAGCCTGGCGCCGGAGGGGCTGGATCTCAAGCAGTTGGAAGAGCAGGTGAAAACAGACCCGCAGATCACCGCCGTGCTGATCGCCGCCGCCAACAGCGCTGGTCATCACGGCACGCCGGTGCAGACCCTGTCCATGGCCCTGCACAAGCTGGCAGCAGGGCAGAGCATGAACCTGATTCTCGGCCTGGCCCTCAAGCACAACGTGATCCTCAGCGATGCCGGACTGAAGGAGTACGCCGAGCGCCATTGGCAACTGTCCCAGCAAACCGCGCAATATGCCCGCTCATTGGCGCGCATGCTCGACCTTGACCACGAGCGCTGCTACAGCGCCGGCATTCTCCATCGCCTGGGCGACCTGGCCCTGCTACGCAGTTTGCAGGAGTGGCGCCAGGGCGGTGGCGAACTGGATGATGAGTTGATTGGTGAGTCGTTGGTCACCTATGGCGCCAGCTACGGCTCGGCGTTGCGCACGCGCTGGCGTTTGCCCCTTGAGCTGCGCCAACTGATCGCGGCGATCTACTCCCTGGAAGGTGGGGTGTATTCCCGTGAGGCGTTGGTGATGAACATAGCTGCGCAACTGGCGGGGCTGACCGAGCATGAAGGTATCGAGGCGCTGGCCAAGGGCAAGACGGCGCGGCTGCTCAAGGTCGGGCTTTCAGAGTTGATGCGCATCCGCAAGCCTGCGTAGGCACTGTGTCAGGCACCCTACGGACATTCAACCGACAATTACCCGGTTCTTGCCCTGGCGCTTGGCTTCATACATCGCCGCATCGGCCCGGGCGAACAGGCTGTCGAGGGTTGTGTCTTCGGCGCTCAGGCTGGCCAGGCCCTGGCTGACAGTCACCACATAGGGTTGGCCTTCGTGACTGAACCCCAGTTGCTGGATTTCCTGTCCCAGGCGCTCGGCGACCTGTATGGCTGTTTCCGGCGCGCATCCAGGCAGCACGGCGGCAAACTCTTCGCCGCCAATGCGTCCGAACAGGTCGCCACGGCGCAATATGCCTCGCCCGCTCTCGGCGATACGCAACAGCACCTGATCGCCCTCCAGGTGGCCGTAGGTGTCGTTGATGGCCTTGAAATCATCGATGTCTAACAGCAGGAACGCCAGGGGCAGGCCCTGGGCGCTGGCCCGTTCGAATTCGTGATGGGCGCATTCAAAGAAGTGCCGGCGGTTGCTGCTGCGGGTCAGCACATCGGTGGTGGCCAGGCGTTGCAGTTCGAGTTCCAGGTGCTTTTTTTCGGTGATGTCTTCAGCGATGCCCACCACAATCAGCGGTTTTCCCGGGGTGGCCTGCTGGTTGGTAAAGCACTTGTCGCTGAGCCAGCGGATCTGCCCGTCAGCGGTGATGATGCGGTACTGGCGATCCTCGACCGCCCCCAGTTCCAGTACTTGGGCCAGGCTTCGCTCTGCGTATTCCTGGTCTTCGGGGTGGATGCTGTCGCGCCAGCCACGGTGGTCGGCCAGCAGCAGGCCTGCCGAAAGACCAAAGATGCGCTCATACGCGGGGCTCACGTACAGCACGCGCCGGGTTTCCCACTCGATGGCCCAGAGCACTGCGTTGACGCTCACCAGCAGTGAACTCAACAGTTGCTCACGCTCGCTCAGGCGCTCCACTTCGCCTTGGGCGTGCATCAACGCCAGCAAGGTGGCAGCAGCGGCCGGGCGCGACGTATCCGCCGAGTCGGGGGTGGTGGGGGTCGGGGAGTCCTTTTCGTGGACCATCGGCACAATTCTCTCTGGACATGCCGCAGCATCGAACAGCAGTCAAAACAAAGCCCGCCAGGATGGCGAAGTGTTGTTTGAGAGAGGGGAATTGCAGCTAAGTTCCGTTATCAGTCGCGATTGAGACGGAATGTTCGGTGACTGTGAAATGGCGCCAAAAAACTGGAGGTCGGCTTGGAATGTACCTGGGCCTTGTAGGAACTGGCTTGCCAGCGATGGGGCCTTGAATGTGGAGTGCAGTTCAAGGCCTCATCGCCGGCAAACCGGCTTCTGCAATGTCAGGCGGTGGGGCGCAGGGAGTAGGTTTTCAGCTGGTGGGCAAAGTCGCGCAGGGACTGGATCCCGCTGGCTTCGGCTTCGTGGACCCATTCCTTGATCGCCGCGAGCATGTCATGCCCGTTGCTGCTGGTCTTGAGCCAGATCTGCTGCAGCGCCAGGCGCTTTTCGTAGATCACTTTCAAGGCCTGGCTGTGCTCCAGCATGTTCTGGATGCGCACGTGATGGCGGTCATCCAGCAGGCTGGTCTCGCGCGACAGCAGGCGTTTGGCACGGTGGAACTGGTGGCGTACCGAATGATCGACCTTCTCCAGCTCCTGCTTGACCAGCGGCGCAATGACCAACTTGCGGTACTGGGCCATGATCTGGAAGCGGTTGTTGAGGATCGCCATGGCGGTGTCCATGTCCAGGTGACCCTTGCCTTCGACCCGGTGGGCGATAGGTGCAACCCGTTGCACCTTGGCCAGGCGCAGGAAGCTGAACACCTGGATCCAGGCCCAGCCCAGGTCGAATTCCCACTTCTTCACCGACAACTTGGCGGAATTGGGATAGGTGTGATGGTTGTTATGCAGCTCTTCGCCACCGACGATGATGCCCCACGGCACCAGGTTGGTCGCCGCGTCGCGGCATTCGAAGTTGCGGTAGCCGATGGCATGGCCCAGGCCGTTGATCACGCCGGCAGCCCAGACCGGGATCCACATCATCTGGATCGCCCAGATGGTGATACCGATGGTGCCGAACAGCAGCAGGTCGATGACCCCCATGATCGCCACGCCCAGCAGCGGGTAGCGGGTATAGACATTGCGCTCGATCCAGTCGTCCGGGCAGTTCTTGCCGTAGATGCGCAGGGTCTCGGGGTTTTCGGCCTCGGCGCGGTACAGCTCGGCGCCTTTGCGCAGGACTGTGGACAGGCCCTTGATCACCGGGCTGTGGGGATCGTCGACGGTTTCGCACTTGGCGTGGTGCTTGCGGTGGATGGCGGTCCACTCGCGGGTGTTCTGCGCTGTGGTCAGCCACAGCCAGAAGCGGAAGAAGTGTTTCAGGCCAGCATTGAGCTCCAGGGAGCGATGGGCTGAATAGCGGTGCAGATAGACCGTGACCCCGATAATGGTCACGTGGGTCATCAACAGAGTGACTGCCACCAGTTGCCAGGCTGACAAGTCAAGAAAACCGTTGTACCACATAGGCTGTATGGCCCTCAGATAAAGAAAAGAACAGCTCACGCATTATCACTAAGCCTACAGATAAAACCAGTCACCCTTTTGAATAGGAGTGACGAGATGTTACTTATCCTATAATCCGCAACCTTTGTAGGGCGATTCTGTTTTTTAGTAAGGATTACTAGTCATATGCTGCTTTCATACCGAGGTGCCCTACGCGCAGGGCTGGTGTACTTGCTGATTTCCATCTTGTGGATCCAGCTCAGTCAGCAGGTTTTTATCACATTCCTCGATGAACCCAGCGAGGTGGTGCACTGGCAGATGCTGCGCGGTTATCTGTGGGTGACCCTCAGTGCCCTGTTTATTTTCCTGTTGTGTGCCCGCTGCGTGCGTGCCCATCGTATCCAGCAACCCTTGAAGGAAAACCGCGAGCGCCTGCGCCAGGCGGCGGCAGTGTTCGATTGCACCCGCGAAGGGGTGCTGGTCACTGACGCCCGGGGGCGGATTGTCCACGTCAACCGCGCCTTTATCGAAATCACCGGTTACCAGGTGGAAGACGTGATGGGCCGCCAACCGAGCCTGTTCAAGTCGGGGCGGCATTCGCCGGCTTTTTATGAGCAGATGTTTCGCACCCTCAACCAAGATGGGGAGTGGAGCGGCGAGATCTGGAACCGGCGTAAAAGCGGGGAAATTTATCCACAGTGGCAAACCATCCGTGTCATCCATGATGACCAGGGCCAGATCAGCCATTACGTAGCGGTGTTCTCCGATATCAGCGCGATCAAGCATTCCGAGCGCGAACTGGCCCATCTGGCTCACCACGACCCGTTGACCGACCTGCCCAACCGCCTGCTGTTCACCGACCGCGCCGAGCAGGCGCTGGCTTCGGCACAGATCCACAAGCGTGGCTGCGCGTTGCTGCTGCTGGACCTGGACCACTTCAAGATCATCAACGACAGCCTTGGCCACAATGTCGGTGACCAGTTACTCAAGGCCGTAGGCGAGCGCCTGCAGGGCCTTTTTGGCCCCGGCGTGACCCTGGCACGCCTGGGCGGTGATGAGTTCGCAGTGCTGGCGGAAAGTTGTCCACAGGTGGTCCAGGCTGCCGCGCTGGCCCAGCGCATCATCGACAGCATGAAACAGCCGTTCATGTTCGACGGTCATCAATTGTTCATCAGCGCCAGCATCGGCATCAGCCTGTTTCCCAGTGATGCCTTGAGTGCCGAACAGTTGCTGCGTAACGCTGACTCCGCGCTGTTCAAGGCCAAGAGCACCGGGCGCGAAGGCTATGCCTTGTACACCGAAGAACTCACCGCCCATGCCCAGAACCGCATCGAGATCGGTAATGAACTGCGCCGCGCTCTGGATCAGCAGGAGTTGCGGGTCTACTACCAGCCGGTCCATGACCTGCAAACCAGTAAGATGATGGGGGTAGAAGCCCTGGTGCGCTGGCAGCACCCGCAGCGCGGCCTGGTGCCGCCGGCGGAATTTATCCCGATTGCCGAACGCACCGGGCTGATCGCCGAAATCGACGCCTGGGTCATGGACCAGGCTTGTCGCCAGATGTGCCAGTGGCTGGCAGAGGGCAGGGACCTGTCCTTCCTGGCGGTGAATATTTCCAGTCGCCTGTTTGCCCGTCATGAACTGTATGAGCAGGTGGCCAAGGTGCTGCATGACACCGGCCTGGATCCGTCGAAACTGGAGCTGGAAGTCACCGAAAGCGCGGTGATGGATGACCCGGAAGTGGCCCTGGAGCAAATGCATCGCTTGCGCGAGCTGGGCTTGAGCCTGGCCATCGATGACTTCGGCACCGGCTATTCGTCACTGCTGCGCCTCAAGCGCTTGCCGGTACAGAAGCTGAAAATCGACCAAGGCTTCGTTGCCGGGTTGCCGTGGGATGAAGACGATGCGGCGATTGTGCGGGTGGTCATCGCCCTGGCGCAAAGCATGGGCATGCTGGTACATGCCGAAGGTATCGAGCAGAAGGAACAGGCGCAGTTCCTGCTCGACCATCAATGCGACATGGGCCAGGGCTACTGGTTTGCAAGGCCGATGCTGGCGGCTGAGATTGATTGGGCCAGGGCCCCGGCTATCCGCTGACCTCTATCCGGGGTTGGAATACAGTAAATGTGGGAGCGGGCTTGCTCGCGAATGCGGTGTGTCAGTCACCGAATTTGCTAGCTGATACACCGCATTCGCGAGCAAGCCCGCTCCCACATTTGGATCTCCACTCTGTGTAACGTCGTGTCCTGCCTGAAAATTCTTTCTGGTTATATAAACATTCTTAAATAGTATTTTTAAGAATATCCGCGCTTATCTACTATCGCCCTCACGCCGCAAGCAGTGCCGCCACTGCCAGGCACTTCTCATTTCAGGAGCACGACCATGAGCGCATCTCTACGCAGCGTTGACGGCCAGGACGAAGCAGCCATTTTGCGCGAGATCCAGAGCGCATTGCGTGACCTGCGCTTTGGCGCAGTGGAAATCACCGTACACAACGCCCAAGTGGTGCAGATCGAACGCAAAGAGAAATTCCGCTTGCAGAGCCCGGGCAACAAACCGAGCTGAGGCAACACGGCGCTTCGATTGCGGGACCCGTACTTATAAGAAAAGCCAACACCCCAGAATTTCAGGAGCTTGTCTATGTCGTCGATTCGCCGTTATGCCCTGGCCGCCCTGGCCAGCGCCGTGTTTGCCGGTTCTGCTGTCGCCAAGGATTACGAGCTGCTCAACGTTTCCTACGATCCGACCCGTGAGCTGTACCAGGACTACAACGCCGAATTCACCAGCTTCTGGAAAAAGGCGCACCCTGGCGACAACGTGAAGATCCAGCAGTCCCACGGTGGTTCGGGCAAGCAAGGCCGGGCGGTGATCGACGGCCTGCGCGCCGACGTGGTGACCCTGGCCCTGGCCGGCGACATCGACGAAATTGCCAAGCTGGGCAAGACCCTGCCGCAGAACTGGCAGACCCGTCTGCCTGAGGCCAGCACACCGTACACCTCGACCATCGTGTTCCTGGTACGCAAGGGCAACCCCAAAGGCATCAAGGACTGGGGCGACCTGATCAAGAACGACGTGTCGGTGATCACGCCGAACCCGAAAACCTCCGGCGGTGCCCGCTGGAACTTCCTCGCCGCCTGGGCCTATGGCCTGAAGGCCGGTGGCAGCGAAGCCAAGGCCCAGGAATACGTGAAAGAACTGTTCAAGCACGTGCCGATCCTCGACACCGGCGCGCGTGGCTCGACCATCACCTTCGTCAACAACGGTCAGGGTGACGTGTTGCTGGCCTGGGAAAACGAAGCGTTCCTGGCACTCAAGGAAGATGGTGGCGCCGACAAGTTCGACATCATCGTGCCGTCCCTGTCGATCCTCGCCGAGCCACCCGTGGCCGTGGTCGACAAGAACGCCGAGAAAAAGGGCAACACCGAAATCGCCACGGCGTACCTCAACCACCTGTACAGCCCGGCTGGCCAGGAGATCGCGGCAAAGAACTTCTACCGCCCGCGTGACAAGGATGTGGCCGCCAAATACGCCCAGCAGTTCCCGAAACTGGAGCTGGTGACTATCGACAAAGACTTCGGCGGCTGGAAAACTGCCCAACCGAAATTCTTCAATGACGGTGGCGTGTTCGACCAGATCTACACGGCCCAATAACCAACACGGCCTCCCTGTGGAATGCGGCTTGTGTGGGAGCGGGCTTGCTCGCGAAAGCGGTGTGCCAGTCAACGCATTTAGTGACTGACACGCCGCTTTCGCGAGCAAGCCCGCTCCCACAAAAACTCATTCCTGCAGTGGTATCTACCTGTTAACCAAGGACTTTTATGTCGCGTCGTATCTCCCCCGTCATACCCGGCTTCGGGCTGACGCTGGGCTACACCTTGGTGTACCTCAGCCTGATTGTGCTCATACCACTGGCGGCCATGTTCGTCCACGCCGCCCAACTCACCTGGGATCAGTTCTGGGCCATCATCTCGGCGCCGCGAGTGTGGGCGGCGTTGAAGTTGAGCTTCAGTACGGCCCTGTACGCCGCGCTGATCAACGGCGTGATCGGTACGCTGCTGGCCTGGGTACTGGTGCGCTACACCTTCCCCGGGCGCAAGATTATCGACGCGATGATCGACCTGCCGTTCGCCCTGCCCACTGCCGTGGCCGGTATCGCGCTGACCGCGCTGTACGCGCCGTCCGGCCTGGTTGGCCAGTTCGCCACGGACATGGGCTTCAAGATCGCCTACACCCCATTGGGCATCACCCTGGCCCTGACTTTCGTCACTCTGCCCTTTGTGGTGCGTACCGTGCAGCCGGTCTTGGCCGATATCCCCCGGGAAATCGAAGAAGCCGCCGCCTGCCTCGGCGCCAAGCCCTTGCAAGTGTTCCGCTACATCCTCGTGCCGGCGCTGCTGCCAGCGTGGCTGACCGGGTTTGCCCTGGCGTTTGCCCGAGGTGTGGGTGAGTACGGCTCAGTGATTTTTATCGCCGGCAACATGCCGATGAAAACCGAGATCCTGCCGTTGCTGATCATGGTCAAGCTCGACCAATACGACTACACCGGCGCTACCTCCATCGGCGTGCTGATGCTGGTGGTTTCCTTTGTCTTGCTGCTGCTGATCAACTTGCTGCAGCGGCGCATCGAACGTCCATAAGGAGGCGCGGAACATGTCCCAATCGTCTATTTCCGCCGCGTCCTCGGCCAACGCTGCCCGTCGTGGCAGTGCGGTTTCGCGACGTATCCTGATCGGCCTTGGCTGGCTGATCTTCGCCCTGTTCTTGCTGTTGCCACTGTTTATCGTGGTATCCCAGGGCCTCAAGCTCGGCCTCGGCGCATTCTTTGCCGCGATCTTCGAGCCGGACGCGCTGTCGGCATTGAAGCTGACGGTGATTGCGGTGCTGATCTCGGTGCCGCTCAACCTGGTATTCGGGGTCAGTGCGGCCTGGTGCGTGAGCAAGTACTCGTTCCGTGGCAAGAGCATGCTGGTGACCCTGATCGACCTGCCGTTCTCGGTCTCGCCGGTGATCGCCGGTCTGGTCTATGTGCTGATGTTCGGCGCCCAGGGCTTCTTCGGGCCGTGGTTGCAGGATCACGATATCCAGATCGTCTTTGCCTTGCCGGGCATCGTGCTGGCGACCATCTTCGTCACCGTGCCATTCGTGGCCCGCGAGTTGATCCCGCTGATGCAGGAGCAGGGCACCCAGGAAGAAGAAGCCGCGCGTCTGCTGGGCGCCAATGGCTGGCAGATGTTCTGGCATGTCACCGTGCCGAACATCAAGTGGGGCTTGATCTACGGCGTGGTGCTGTGTACTGCGCGGGCAATGGGTGAGTTCGGCGCGGTGTCGGTGGTGTCCGGCCACATTCGCGGCGTGACCAACACTTTGCCGCTGCACGTCGAGATTCTCTACAACGAATACAACCACGTCGCTGCGTTTGCGGTGGCGAGTCTGTTGCTGATCCTGGCGCTCTTCATCCTGCTGCTCAAGCAGTGGAGCGAGAACCGAATTAACCGCCTGCGCGCCGGTGCGGCTGAGGAATAAGTCATGTCGATCGAAGTCCGTAACGTCAGCAAGAACTTCAACGCCTTCAAGGCCCTGGACAGCATCAATCTGGATATCCAGAGTGGCGAGCTGGTGGCCTTGCTGGGCCCCTCCGGCTGCGGCAAGACCACCTTGCTGCGCATCATCGCCGGCCTGGAAACCCCGGACGCCGGCAGTATCGTGTTCCATGGCGAGGACGTGTCCGGCCATGATGTGCGTGATCGCAACGTCGGGTTTGTGTTCCAGCACTACGCGCTGTTCCGCCACATGACCGTATTCGACAACGTCGCATTCGGCCTGCGCATGAAGCCCAAGAACCAGCGCCCGAATGAAACCCAGATCGCGGCCAAGGTCCATGAGTTGCTGAACATGGTGCAACTCGATTGGCTGTCGGACCGCTACCCGGAACAACTCTCCGGCGGTCAGCGCCAGCGTATCGCCCTGGCCCGCGCCCTGGCGGTGGAGCCCAAGGTGCTGCTGCTCGACGAACCCTTCGGCGCCCTGGATGCCAAGGTGCGCAAGGAGCTGCGCCGCTGGTTGGCACGCCTGCACGAGGACATCAACCTGACCTCGGTGTTCGTGACCCACGACCAGGAAGAAGCCATGGAAGTCGCCGACCGCATCGTGGTGATGAACAAGGGCGTGATCGAGCAGATCGGCTCACCGGGCGACGTCTACGAAAACCCGGCCAGCGATTTCGTCTACCACTTCCTGGGCGACTCCAACCGCCTGCACCTGGGCGAAGACCAGCACGTGTTGTTCCGCCCGCACGAAGTGTCGCTGTCACGCCATGAACTGGAAGATCACCATGCCGCGCAAGTGCGTGACATCCGCCCGCTGGGCGCTACCACGCGGATCACGCTGAAGGTCGAAGGCCAGAGCGAACTGATCGAAGCCGAAGTGGTGAAGGACCACGACAGCCTCACCGGGCTGACGCGGGGCGCGACGTTGTTCTTCAAGCCCAAGGTCTGGCAAAAAGCCTGAGTTTTTGGCCAGCCCCGATCAACTGTGGGGGTGGCTTGTGGGGGAGCTGGCTTGTTGGTGCTGGTGAAAAGGATGTTCCAACCCGTCTGGGACATGTCCGAAGCCATCACCGCCGCCAGTGGCCTGAGTGCTCTTGGTCGGGAGTCTTTAGGGGAGATTTGTAGGTACTTTTTCTTCGCTGTGTGGGCAGCTTCCGAAACTTAAATTCCTCCCGGTTTTATGCCCCGCCAGCTTGTGCGATACGCCTTTTAGTTACTTATATTCCGACGCCATATTCATTACATCAAGGATGTAGGAGATGACGCAGGCGTATATCAATGAGCGCACCATTGATTATCACAGTTTGAAAACCCAGCTTTTGCGCCTCACCAGTCAGCAGTCGGCGGAGCAGTTCGATGCGCTGAACCTGCACCTGCGTCATAGCTTGGTAACGCCCGGGCAAATGGTGATTGTGCCTGACGAATACACTGTTGCCTGCACCTTCAATGACGCGTGGTTGATGCGCCATGCACAGGAAATCCGTCGTGCCCTGGAGTTGAATTCCGCGGCAGGGATTGCCGTCATCAATAACTACGATTTATTGCAGAGCCTGTTGGGGTATACCTCGCTGGGTGTGGGGGCCGGCAGTTCGGGTTGGGCGCGGCATCTGGATGAGGTCCGGCATACGCTGGAGGAAGTCGAGCGCCTGCATCAGCAACTCAAGAGTGGGGCCCTGGATCGGGAGGCGTTCATTCGTCAGCGCCAGGGGTTGTTCCAGCGCCTGGACACTCAACTGAAGGGCGCAGCTCGGTTTGGTACGAGCTTGCAGGGCAATAAGTCGTTAAAAAAAGTGCTGGGGATATCGACCAAAAGCTATCTGCACAAGAGTGAGATAGCGGGCTATGCGCAGCGAATCCGGAGCATTGCGCAGACGTCGCGGTTCTTGGGCAAGGGCACGTATGTGGGGTTAGCGCTGGATGTGGGCGTGGCGGGGTTGGCGATCAAGGAGGGGTGCATGACGGGGCGAGAGGCGCAGTGTCGGCGGGCGCAGTATGTGGAGGGCGGGCGGTTGGTGGGGGGTGTTGGTGGTGCTGCGATAGTTGGGGCTGGGGGCGCGCGCTTAGGACGTTATCTTTGCACCACTGTTTTGGGGGTTGTAACGAGGGGGAAAGGGGATCTTGTTTGTGGCGTTATTGGTGCCGCTCTGGGTGGGGCGGCAGGAGGGGAGGCGGGAGGTAATGCGGTCGCTAAATACGGCGATGTTCTATATGAAAAAACCGGTCAATGATTATGGACAGTGAGCTCTTTTTTGCAGGCTTGACGGTATTTGAAATAGTAGTTCTTGCAGGCATTTTATTATTTGTTGATTACACAAAGCTGGATGAGCTGGAAAGTTATTTCAGCGAAAATGAGGTTGTTCAGAGAAGTAAGCGTTTCTGGTCGAGAAGTCGCCGAATCGACAAGATGATGCGTATGAGCGTGATTGCCTGCTTCCTGGCTCATCCCTCGGTTTATATCAAAAAGGGCGACGTCACCCGTGAAGAGCTTGCCGCCATCCCATTAGGGCTTAAACGCTGGGTTGTATGGCCGACTTATTGGAGTGTTTTTTGGGTGTTTCGTGTTGTGGCGATGCTCCTGTGGGACCCATTCCACTGACGTCACGGACTCAAACCACCAAATCCTTACGCTTCACCCGCACCGGCCCCGACCGCTCCTCGATCTGCCGCTTGAGGTCATGCCGCAACCCCGCCAGGAACGCCAGTTCCGCCACCACAAACAGTGGCCCCACGATCAGCCCGGACACGTCATCGACAAAGGCCGGCTTGCGCCCCTCGTAGTAATGGCCGACAAACTGGATCACCCAACCCACCACAAACAGGCCGATACCACTGCTGAGCCACACCAGGGTGCTTTGCGCCGCCAGTACATGCCCGGCCCATACCGACAGGCCCATCAGTACGCTCATCAACATGCCAAGCGCCAGTTCCAGGCGCAGGTAGAACCCGGCGGCAAACAACGCCAGCAACACTGCAGGCGACAGCCACAGGCCGGCCACTTGCGATTCGGGGCGCGACAGCAGTACGGCGACGGCGACGACGATCATGGGGATGCCGATAAAGTGGCTGACGATGTTGCGCGGGTCGCGGTGGTAGGCGGCGTATTGGCTGAGGTGATCGACGAGGCTTTTCATTGTTATTCCTCCTGTAGGATGCTTGATCATGCCCTGTAGGACTGCGACAAACTGTCAACTGGGCGACAATCTTTGGAGTTCTCATGGACGCAGAGTCTTGGCATGCACGGTTGTCCAGCGGCCACTGGTACCGTCATCTGCCTGCTCCCTTGCAGCATAGCTTGCTGGCCCACGCCCGCGTGCGGCAGTTGGCGGCGGGGCAGGTGCTGTTCAAGCGTGGCGACCCGCCGTGCGGCCTGTACGCGGTGCTGGAGGGCAGCCTGCGCATCAGCGCGGTGAACGAGCAGGGCAAGGAGGCGTTGTTGAGTCTGGCGCAAGCGCCTTTCTGGTTTGGCGAAATCGCCGTGTTCGACGGCCTGCCGCGTACCCACGATGCGTGTGCGGTCGGGCCTTGCACCCTGTTGCAGGTGCCGCAGTCGGCGATGCTGCACTTGCTTGCGCAAAGCCCGGCCTATTGGCGGGACATGGCCTTGCTGATGAGCCAGAAGTTGCGGCTGAGCTTTATCAATATCGAGCAGTTGAGCCTTGCACCCGCGTCGGTGCGGTTGGCCCATCGGTTGTGGATGATTGCCGAGGGGTATGGCGAGATCGATGGCTCGCGGCGTGTGGTGCAGTTGGCGCAGGAGGACTTGGCGGCGATGCTGGGGGTGTCGCGCCAGACGACCAATATGCTGCTCAAGGAACTGCAAGGGCAGGGGGTTGTGCGATTGGGGTATGGCGAAATTGAAATACTTGATGCACCGCGGTTGCGGGAGATGGCGCAGGGTTGACGCGGCGTCTTAAAGGTCGCCTCGCCACAAGTCATTGTTCGCTCTTCGAGTATGGCTGAGCTTTCAAGGATGTTAAAAGGGCGGAACCCTTAGGGTTTATAAATTGCTCTGGCTTCGCCATTTTTATCAACCACGCCTGTAAGTTCGCGAACGATGCTATAGCTCCCTCCATCATCATTGGTTTCTTGATCCGCAATCCGGACTGAAAGTGATTCTCCGGGTGCGTAGCCTACTGTTTTAATAAGAATCCCCACCGCTCCTCCATTACTGGACGTTGTGATTTCGCTGCTGAAATCGCTCGTCATCCACGTGGCAGAGATAATTTTTTTGTTGTCGTTATCAAGTGAAGCCTCCGTGGGTTTCGTGCTTTTTATTGGGTCAGCTGCAGACGCGTTGCTAAAAATGATGATTAATGTGGCTAATAGGCAGCGGGTGATTGTTTGCATAAGTCGGGTCATGGGATTTATTTATGTTTTATCAGGTAGAGTTCTTCGTTTGCTGAAAACAACGAATACGTTAATGCCGGCATTGTGTAATAGGCGAAATTATTGAGGAGGGTTTCTTTGGGCGGGAACGCTGTACCTTTAAAATCAGAACGTGACAAACTGCCTTTGTTTTTGAATTTAAAAATAACGTCGGCTATTGTGACTTGGTAATACCCTATGCCCTCCCAGGTATAATTCATGCTGCAACCACTGCTGCCAGCATTTTGGGCGCAATATTTGCTGTAAGTCTGCTTTTCAAAGTAGGGAATAGTGATGTTGGAGGGTGGTGTATATCGTCCAAAGCCACGTTCGACGTCTGTGAAGTCTTTAAATAGCGTATTGAAACCGGATAATCGTTTGCCGCTGAAGTCGCTCGTCAGTGAGTTGCCGTAGAGGACATACCATTTGCCGGTAGTGTTAAGGTAGTATACTTTTCGGATACGCCTTTTATTTTCGTGGGCGCTGATTTTTTCATAGGTTTCAACATCGTCCAGGCGTGCGCTTTTTTTTGTGATTTCTTTGTAGTACGCATCGACCTGTTCTGTACTCCAAGCCAAGTCCTGGTTGATGGGAGTAAATGGTCTTTTTGTTTTGTCGCCATTTAACGGCCAGGTAGAGTAATAGCTGTTTTCTTTGTTGACCAAAAAAGTGCCGCCAACCAATTGCTCGTCCCCGGTTTTTTTTGCTATCAGGAAGCTTCTTGAAAATTGATGGCTATCAATGATATTGCCAGAGGTATTCAGTTTGTAGAAAGTGTGCTGGCGAGTGTGGTCGTCAACATCTGTGGCAATTTCAATAATGATGTTGTTTGTTGTTTTGTTGAGGCTGTGTTCCACTGTGGAACGTGGTGGGACTTTAAACTTTTCGACGGTATAGTTTTCAAATTCGGTAATTTCATCGATATACTTGTAGTCTGAAAATTCAGTAGGTAATTTTTCTTCGGGAGATAACCGGCCGGACTCGTGGACGCCACAGCTTGTTGTCAGTAGAGCGAAGAATATAGACGTGGCGCCGAGTGAGAGGGTGAAGTTCATAATACGTCCGCCCTGCGTGAAGGGTCTTCTCATTTACAGTGTCCAGCACCTATACCATTACTCAGCTTACTCTGCCAGTTGACTGTTGATCGTAAAATAAAATGTAGGGTTTTCCTGATGACTGTTTCTAGCTGTGTCGAAAGACACCGTTAAGTAGAGACCTGACGACCCTTAGGTCAACGCGCTAAAAAGCAGGACTTTGCGCGATCAAGGTATTTCTCATTAGCAAGCAATAAACGCCAGGGGCAGGTCACGGATCTGTTCACGCAGCGGCGGCTGGTAGTGGTCGTCGCTGATCAGTTCGTGCAGCAGTTCTTCGCGCAGTTGGTGGAAATCAAAGCTGCTGCGCTGGCGCGGATGGGGCAGGGCGATATCCACCACCTGCTTGATCCGTCCGGGCCGGGGCTCCATCACCACCACGCGGTCGGCGAGGAAAATCGCTTCCTCCACATCGTGGGTCACTAGCACTGTGGTGATCTTCGCGCGAGCACGGATCGCCAGCAGCTCATCCTGCATCTGTTGGCGGGTCAGGGCATCGAGAGCGCCGAAGGGCTCGTCCAGCAGCAGGATGCGTGGGCTGGCCACCAGGCCACGGGCAATCGCCACCCGCTGCGCCATGCCGCCAGACAATTGGTGCGGGTAGGCGCGGGTGAAATCGGTAAGGCCCACCAATTCGATAAAGTCCGTGATGCGCTGTTGGCGCTGGGCCTCGCTCAAGGGCTCGTTGACCAGGCCCAGGCCGATGTTTTGCGCGACCGTCAGCCACGGGAACAAACGGTGTTCCTGGAACACGATGCCGCGCTCGCCGCCGATGCCTTCCACGGCCTTGCCATCGACGCGGATCTCGCCACGGAACTGCGTGTCCAGGCCGATCAGCAGGCGCAGCAGCGTGGATTTTCCGCAACCGCTGGAGCCGACAATCGCGACGAACTCGCCTTCGGCGATATCCAGGTTGAATTCGCGAATGGCTTCCAGCTCGAAGCCATCGACGTCGAAGGTCTTGCCCACATGGTTGAAGCTGACAATAGGTGCAGTCATGCGTGTCTCCAGCGCGTGGCGCGGGTTTCGATGCGTTGGCCGATAAGGTTGAGTGCTGCGCCGGTGAGGCCGACCAGGAGCATGCCGCTCATGATCAGGTCCATGCGCAGCAACTGTTGGGCGCCGATCATCAAACTGCCGATGCCACCGTTGGACGGCATGAAATACTCGGCGCCGATGGTGCCCAGCCAGGCGTAGATCAGGCTCAGGCGCAGCCCGGCGAAAATCCCCGCTGCCGCCCCTGGCAATACCAGGCGACGCAGGCGCAAGGCCAGGCTCAGGCGCAGCACCTGGGCGGCTTCATTGAGCTGTGGCGAGAGGTTCAGCACACTGCGTTGGGTGGCGATAAACAGCGGGAAGAACGCGGCCAGGGCGATAAACACCGACTTGGCCAACTCGCCCAGGCCGAACCAGGCGGTGAGCAGCGGCACCCAGGCAAAAATGGCGATCTGACGCAGGGCCGCCAGGGTCGGGCCGAGCACTCGCTCACTGCGGCGTGACAGGCCCAGCCACAGGCCAAGGGCAAAGCCCAGGCCGCCGCCCAGGAGCAACCCGCTCAAGGTGCGTCCCAGGCTTTTGCCCAGGGCGCTGAGCAGGCTGCCATCGAATACGCCGCTGGCGGTGGTGTGCAACACGGTCCAGGGGCTGACGAGGATATTGGGATCGACCCAGTCCAGGGCGGTCGCCGACTGCCACAGCGCCAACAGGCTCAAGGGCAGCAACCACGGTTGCAGGCGTTGCCAGCCTTGGTAGCGTGGGCCGCGACGGATCTGCGCGGTAGCGGGATGGGGCCAATGCACCCACTTGCGATCCAGCCAGCCAATGCCGCGATCCATCACCACGCCCAGCACCCCAATGACCACGATGCACACAAACACGATATCGAGCATGAACAACTGCCGCGCCCAGACCATCAGGTAACCAATACCTTCGCTGGAGGCCAGCAGCTCCACCGCCAGCAGTGAGGTCCAGCCGGCGGCCAGGGCCAGGCGTACCCCGGCCATGAACGCGGGCAATGCAGCGGGCAGGATCAGGCGGTGGATCAACAGATGGCTGGGCAAGCGCAGCACGCGTGCAGCCTCACGCAAACCGGGCTGGGCATCGCGCACGCCGACCAGGGTGTGCAGGGTCACGGGCACCACAATGGCCTTGACCAGCACCACCAGCTTGAGGGTTTCGCCAATCCCGAAAAACACCATGAACAGCGGGATCCAGGCCAGGGTCGGGACTTGCGACAGGGCGCTGAAGGTCGGGAACACCAGGCGCTCGGCACGGGCACTGAAGCCCAGCAGCGCGCCCAGCAACGCCCCGGCCCCGACGCCCGCCAACAGCCCCCAGAACAGACGTTGCAGGCTGATCGCCAAGTGGCTCCACAACTCGCCGCCGGCCAGTTCCACGGCACTGCTCCAGACCAGCGAAGGCGCCGGCAGGATCTGCTCGCTCATCCAGTGATTGCGGCTGGCCAGCCACCACAGGGCAAACAGCGTGAGTGGCAGCAGCCATGGCAGCAGGCGTTCACTCAGGTTCGGCCAATGTGCCCGCCCACCCTTGGCAGGGGCGGCGAGCGGCAGGCTCAACAGTGAAATTCGGGCCATGGAAGACCTCCGGTGTCGGCGAGTGCGTTATGTGATTTTGATCTTATAAACAAACAATCAAGATTATTTAGGGATAAGAAAAACCATTTAAAGCCTCTGCCCGACACGCATCCAATGCATTTGGAGAATATTTTCCATGCTGTTGATGCATAACCCTCTGGCGCCGGGGCCGCAGTGCGCATAGATCAAAAAGCTATTAAATTGTGAATTTATAGTATTTAAAGTTTTGACCGCGTTGTGCGTACTTTCTGCTCCCCAGGCCACCGTCGCCCACAGGAGCACACTCTATGAAATTGCCCTTCAAACGCTTGATCACCCTGGTCGCAGGCACAGCGCTCGCCGGGCTGGTACACGCCGCCGACCTCAAGGAAATCCGTATTGCCGTGCCCGACCTGAGTGCCGGCACCCAGAACAGCGGTGGTGGTCTGACGGATGTCCTGAGGAGCCAGCAGATCTTTGAAAAAGCCTTCGCCGATCAGGGCATCAAGATCCAGTGGAATTACTTCAAGGGCGCCGGCCCCGTGATCAATGAAGCCTTCGCCAACGGCCAGGTAGACCTGGCTTACCTGGGCGATCTGGCAGCGATCATCGGCCGTTCCAATGGCCTCGATACCCGTCTGCTGAGCGCCACCGCTCGCGGGGTTAAACAATACCTGGGCGTGGTACCGGGCTCCGGGATCACAACCTTGCAGGACCTGAAGGGCAAGCGCGTGGCGGTGTTTCGCGGCACGGCCACCCAACTGTCCCTCGACGGCGCCCTGGCCAGCCAGGGTTTGAGTGAAAAGGACCTGAAAATCATCAACCTGGACTTCAACGCGGCCGTGGCCGCCCTGGCCGCCAAGCAGATCGATGCGACCTGGGGCGGGTCGAACCTGAGTTCACTACAGGCCAAGGGCCTGGCCGAAATCCCCCTGACCACCAAGGACCTGGACGGCGCGGGCAGCGTGCAGGCGGTGCTGGTGGGCAGTGGCAAATTTGTCGACGCCCATCCCGAGGTGGTGGCCAAGCTGCTCAAGGCCCAGCAGCAGGCGGTGCAGTGGTTGACCGATGACAACAACAAGCAGGCGTATATCGAACTGGTGTCGGGGCTGGCGAGTTATCCGCCGGTGATTTTGACCAATGATTTGAAGGATCAGAAACTTAGCGAGATTTTCCCGTCGACCCTGGATCCGGTGTTTCTGGGCAAGCTGCAGGATGCGGTGGATCTGGCGTCGAAGGAGCGGCTGATTCGCAAGCCGTTCCAGGTCAGTGATTGGGTGGTGCCGGGGTTGGCGGCGGCTGGGATCTGAAATCTACAGTGCATGAACTGGCCTCATCGTAGGCAAGCCCGCGATGGCGCCTGCTAGACCGCCACATCCACCTCCTGCCGATCCACCGCCACCAACGTCTCGATCATCGCCTTGGCCGCCGGCGACAAACGCGAACCGGTGCGGCTGACTATCCCGCACCGCGCACTCATGGTCTCCATGTTCTGTGGCAGGTTGCGCCAGTGCAGCAGCACCAGTGCGCCCCGGGCGATGTCCTCGGCAAAAGCCTCCTCGGTGCCCACGCCAATGGCGTTGGACTGCAACACGATCTTCACCAGCGCTGGAAAGTGCTCGGTCTGGATGCTCGGTGAGAAATCCATGCGCCCGCTCAGGTTCGCCAGCAGTTTGCGAATGCCCTGGGAGATCAGCGGCGACGCCAGCGGGTAATCGAACATGTCGTTGGTCGAGAGGCTGTCCTTGGCCAGCAGCGGATGCCCCGGCCTGCAGAAGAATACCCCGCGCTTGGCCGTCAGCGCCTGGGTCTGGAAATTCGGATCGGCTTCGAACTGGCGGATGTCGGCGATAAAGAATTCGATCTCTTCCCGGCTCAAGCTGCGGCTCAGCGTTTCCCAGTTATCCACCTGGAAGCGCGTACGGATTTTCGGGTGTGCGTTGACGAATCTCGCCACGGCATCCGGTACCAGTTTCACGGCTGGCGCCGGGCCGCAACCGAAGCGCAGCTCGCCTGCATCGAGCTTGGTCATGCGCGTGACTTCACTGCTCAACAGGGCGGCGCCATGCACCAGGCTCAAGGCATGTTGCAGCACCACCTGGCCTTCCGGGGTGGGGCGCAGATCCTTGTGGCCACGGTCCACCAGCACGCAGCCGAACTCCTGTTCCAGGCCCTGGATGCTGCGGCTGAACGCCGGTTGCGTGATGCCCATGGCGTCGGCCGCGCGGACAAAACTGCGGTGTTCGTTAAGGGCGATGAAGTAGCGCAGTTGGCGAAGATCCATATGCTTTCCCGGCATTTTAAAAATAGGTCGAAGGCATTTGCGACCAGGGGAGCTGAGGTTTTAAATGCAAGCTCTTATTCCGTCAACGAAGCATTTGTTCATTTGCTAGACCTAAATTGCATATGAATAGAGCGTTGGCGCAGCGTCACCCCACCGTAAGCAGACACATGAGGGTCATCCAATGAGCAATGCCGCACTCGCTGTTCAACCCGTCGCCCTGGCGCTGGATATTCACCCGGTTGCTGGGCGTATCGGCGCCGAGATCCGGGGCATCAAACTGTCCGGCGATCTGGATGCCGCCACGGTCGAAGCCATCCAGCACGCGCTGGTGCAGTACAAGGTGATCTTCTTCCGCCAGCAGACCCACCTCGATGACCAGAGCCAGGAAGCCTTCGCCCACTTGCTCGGCGAGCCGATTGCTCACCCCACGGTGCCGGTGCGCGATGGCACGCGTTTTCTGATGGAACTGGACGGCGGGCGCGGCCAGCGTGCCAACTCCTGGCACACCGACGTGACCTTCGTCGATGCGTACCCCAAGGCCTCGATCCTGCGTTCGGTGCTGGCGCCGGCATCGGGTGGCGACACGGTCTGGGCCAACACCGCCAGCGCCTACAACGACTTGACCGCCGAGGTGCGTGCCCTGGCCGACACCCTGTGGGCGGTGCACAGCAACGAATACGACTACGCCGCGCGCAAGCCGGATGTGGCGCCGGAAAAGCTTGAGGAGTACCGCAAGATCTTCACCTCGACGGTATACGAGACCGAGCACCCGGTGGTGCGCGTGCATCCGGTCAGCGGCGAAAAAACCTTGCTGCTGGGGCACTTTGTCAAACGCCTGAAGGGCTATTCGCAGGCCGATTCCGCGCACCTGTTCAACCTGCTGCAAAGCCACGTCACCCGCCTGGAAAACACCGTGCGCTGGCGCTGGAACACCGGTGACGTGGCGATCTGGGACAACCGCGCCACCCAGCATTACGCAGTGGATGACTACGGCACCCAGGAACGCATCGTGCGCCGCGTGACCCTCAAGGGCGATGTGCCGGTGAGCGTGCAGGGGCAGCGCAGCCAGACCACCAAAGGCCTGTAGCCCACCGCAGATCAAATGTGGGAGCGAGCAAGCCCGCTCCCACACAAGCCCGCGTCCCACAGGGGATTTGGGTGTTTACCAGACGCCGATCTGCACCACCTTCTCTGCCTCTGGCTCTCCATAGCGAAACTGTTGACCACGCAGATCAATCTCGGTGTGGCTGATGGTGGTGCGCCGCTTCAAACCCCGCAGCCATTCGAACAGATAGCCCTGATGCATTTCGCGTACCTGGGTATACGCCGGGTCTGCGCCCAAGTCGTGCAATTCCTGCGGGTCGTTTTCCAGGTCGAACAGCTGGGCGCGAAAGCCGTCATACGCCAGGTATTTCCAGCGCTCGCTGCGCACCATGGTCATGCGGCAACGGTCGATGGGTTGCGCCAGGCGCTCGCGGGCCGGGGCCTGGAACGCATAGTCGTATTCAGCGATGGCGTAGCGGCGCCAATCCGTTTCTACGCCATGCAGCAGGGGGATCAATGAACGGCCTTCCAGACGATGCTCGGCGCTCGGCAAGCCCAGGGCCTCAAGGAAGGTCGGCAGGGCGTCGATGGTTTCCACCAGGCGCCTATCCGTCGTGCCCCGGCTGATATCGGCCGCGGCGCGTGGGTCGCGCACGATCAGCGGAATGCCCACTGCCGGCTCCAGCAGAAACTCTTTTTCGCCCAAGTGGTGATCGCCGAGGAAGTCGCCATGGTCGCTGGTAAACACAATCAGCGTGTCATCCCAGCGGCCATTGCTTTGCAGCACATCGAACAGGCGGCCGAGCTGGTCATCGACCTGCTTGATCAGGCCCATATAGGTGGGAATCACCCGCAGCCGCACTTCGTCGCGGGAGAAATTCACGCTCTCCTGGTGTTGGCGAAACGCCTGGTACACCGGGTGATCGCTGGCCTGCCCGGGCTTGGCGCGAATCGGTGCCTGCACCTGATCGACGCCATACAGCGCGTGATACGGCGCGGGCGCGATATAGGGCCAGTGCGGCTTGATGTAGGACAGGTGCAGGCACCAGGGTTGCTCGCCTTGCTCGTGGATAAAGTCGATGGCGCGGTCGGTGGTGTAGACCGTTTCCGAATGCGCCTCGGCTACTCGTGCCGGCAAGTGGGCGTTGCGCATGTGCCAGCCGCTCAGGACTTCCCCGGCTTCGCCGGCTGCGGCGTTGGCCCATTCATGCCAGGGGTTGCTCCCGGCATATCCTTGCTCGCGCAGGTAATGGGTGTAGGACGCGGACTCGCGTTTGTCTGCGAACAGCGGGCTGTCTGGGAAGATCCCGTCATGGCGCAAATACGCCTCGAAACCGACCTCATTGAGGGGTTGCGCTTGTGCGCTGTCGGGGTCGATATCCAGGCGTTGCAAGGCGTCGAGATTGGGTGTGGCGTGGGTCTTGCCCACCAGCGCGGTACGGATGCCATGGGGGCGCAGGTAGTCACCAATCGTCAACTCTTCGAGTGGCAACGGCACCGCGTTCCACGCTACCTGATGGCTGCTGACGTAGCGCCCGGTATAGGCCGACATCCGCGACGGCCCGCAAATCGTGCCCTGGGTGTAGGCGCGGCTGAAACGCACGCCAGAAGCGGCCAAGCGGTCGATATTGGGCGTGTGCAGGTGGGCGTGGCCGTAGCAGGAGAGGTAATCGCGACGCAGTTGGTCGCACATGATGTAGAGCACATTGCGTACGTGGGGCATGAGGGTCACCGGATGAGGGGCAGGTGAGGGTTTTCGCTGGTTGCAGGGGGTTGAGGCAAGTGCATTTGGGGAATGGGGTTTATGCAGTGGGTGCATGGCTTGCCTGCGATAGCGGTGGCTCAGACCGCAAAGTTCTCCAGCGAGCACACCTCGTCATCCTGCTCATCCACCTGCTTGATCTGCTCGATCATTGCCTCGGCCAACGGTGACAATCGATACCCGGCGCGGCTGACGATGCCATAGCGGGTGTAGCGCTCCTCCAGGTCTTCGGCCAGCCCCTCGATCGTCAACCGCACAAGCTCGCCCCGGGTCAGGTGCAGCGCATCGCTGTTGGCGCTGACGATGCCGATGGCGTCGGAACGCAGCACCACGCCCAGCAGGCTGTAGCCGTTCTCGCACTCGACATTGGGCGTGTAGTCGGGGCGGCCGCTGAGGTCGACGATGACCTTGCGCAGGTTCGGCGGGCGGATGGTCACGGCCAGGGGATAACTCATCAGCTCGGCAGCGCTGACAGTTTCCTGCTGGGCCAACGGGTGGCCGCTGCGGCAGCAGAAGTGCCACTTTCGCGGGCGCAGGCGGTAGGTCTGGTAGTCCGGGTTGGCTTCGAAGTGGCGGGTGTCGGCGACGAAAAACTCGAACTCTTCACTGAGCAGGCGCTTGCCCAGGCTTTGCCAGTCGTCCACCTGGAACTGCACCCGTGCCTTGGGGTAGCGCCCGATAAAACTGCCGATGGCCCGTGGCACCAACCCGGAGGCCGGTGCGGGGCCGCAACCAAAGCGCAGCTCGCCGGCTTCCAGGCCATTGAACTGGCTGATCTCGTTGGCCAACTGCTGGGCACCGCTGACCAGCCGCCGCGCATGTTCAAGCAGCACCTGGCCTTGTTTGGTCGGGGCCAGGTCCTTGCGCCCGCGATCCACCAACTGGCACCCGGCGCTGTGTTCCAGGGCCTGGATGCTGCGGCTGAAGGCCGATTGCGACAGGTTCACCGTGGCCGCGGCGGCGACAAAGCTGCGTTGTTCGGCGAGGGCGATGAAGTGGCGGAGTTGGCGCAGATCGATATGCATTTTTCACATTAAAAATATCGGGGAAATGCATTGGCTATGCATTAGGTCGACTCCTTATAAAGGCTATCTCTTATGCAGTAAAAGTTTGTAAAAACATAAATAAATAACTTTAAAGAATATGTGATTGTGCATATTCCTCGATTCCGGAGCCGCTCATGAGTGTGTCGAAGCCTGCTGTACCATCCTCTGCCTGGCGGCTCAAGCGCCTACCCCTGGCGTTATTGCTGGCGGGCAGTGCCAGTTGGTCACCGAGCCAGGCGGCTGAAGCGCCAGCACCCGCGAGTAAGGGCGAGAGCGCCAGTGGGCAATTGGAAACGGTCACCGTGACTGCACGCCGACGCACCGAAAGCGCCCAGGACGTGCCCACGCCCATGAGTGTGGTGGGTGGGCAGGCCCTGGAGAGTCAGCGAATTTATCGGATCCAGGATCTGCAACAGCTGGTGCCCAGCGTCAACGTCGCCTACATGCATGCGCGTCAATCCAGCGTGTCGATTCGCGGGCTGGGCAATAACCCGGCCAGTGACGGCCTGGAGGGTAGCGTCGGCCTGTACATCGACAACGTGTACCTCGGGCGCCCGGGCATGGCGGTGTTTGACCTGATGGACATCGAGCAGCTTGAGGTGTTGCGCGGCCCGCAAGGTACGTTGTTCGGCAAGAACACCACGGCCGGGGTCATCAATATCAGCACCCGCGCGCCAAGTTTTACCCCGGAGCGCAGCATCGAAACCTCAGTGGGCGAGGACGGTTATTTCCAGACCAAGGGCACGATTTCCGGTCCGCTCAACGATGAACTGGCCGGGCGTTTTTCCGCCTATCGCACGCGCAGCGATGGCGATATCAAGAACGAATACAACGGTCACGATCTCAATGGTGGTTCACGCCAGGGCTTTCGCGGGCAGTTGCTGTACAAGCCCAACGAGGCATTCAACCTACGCTGGATCGGCGACTACAACGAAGAAGCTTCCAGCGCCGGCACCCGTGTGTTGTACAGCACCGGGCCGACCATCAATGGCGTCAACCAATATGAGTCCAGGGCGCGGGCGGCCGGGGCGACCCTGGTCAACGGTTCCCACCGCAAGGTCAACCTGGACAACGACCAACGTGTCACGGTGTTCCAGGGCGGGACGTCCCTTGAGGCCAATTGGACCCTGCCCAGCGACTTCACCCTGACGTCGGTCAGTGCCTATCGCTGGTGGAATTTCACCCCGCGCAACGACGACGGCCTCAACGTGCCGGCGTCCTATAACGCTGGCGTGTCGGTGGAAGATAAGCAGTGGTCCCAGGAGTTCCGGCTGGCGTCACCGACCGGTGGCTTCTTCGATTACGTGCTCGGGGCCTACTACTTCGGCTCTGACCTGGACAATAAATCCTTCGCCTATTACGGGCCCCAGGCTGATATCTGGAACGGCACGCCGACAGGGGCCTTGAGCAATGTCACCAGCATTGGCAATGGGCATATCCGCACCGACAGTTTTGCCTTGTTCGCCCAAGGGACTTGGCACCTGACCGAACGCCTGGATTTCACTGCTGGCCTGCGCGGTACCTATGAAGAAAAAAGCGCCTGGGTCAGCCGCAACGCGCCAGAGGGTGGTGCAACGGTAGCCGGCGCGGCGGCTACCGCACGCCGTGGTCGTGCCGGTGCCTACGATTCCGGTGATCTCAGCCAGTACAGCACCAGCCCCTCCGGTTTACTGAACCTCAGCTACCGTTTCAGCGATGACCTGCTGGGCTATGCGACCTTGTCCCATGGCGAGAAGTCCGGCGGGGTCAACCTGGTGGTGGGCTCTGCACCGACCGCTGGTGCGGACTCACTGTTGATTGGTACCGAGCGTGCCAACAACGCCGAACTGGGTTTTAAAAGCACGCTGTGGGACCGCCGCCTGCAACTCAATGCCAACCTGTTCTGGACCCAGGTCAACGGATATCAGACCAACGCCTACGATGCCGGCAACCGCGTGCAGTACCTGACCAACGCCGGTTCCGTACGCTCCCGTGGGGTCGAGTTGGAAAGCACCCTGGTGCCGATCCGGGGGCTGACGCTGAATATCAATGGCTCGTTCAACGACGTGCGTTACCTGTCGTACAAAGATGCGCCATGCCCACCGGAAGTCAGCCTGCGCCCAGGCGCACCGGCCTCGTGCGACCTCAGCGGGCATCAAGTGGTAGGCGCCTCGAAGTGGATTGCCAACGCCAACGGTGAGTACAAGTGGAACCTGGACAACGGCTTCGAACCCTATGTCACCGCCAGCTATGCCTATCGCTCGAAGGCGGTGGGCACGGTCGAGGATTCGGACTATGGGCAGATTCCCGGTTATGGGCTGGTCAACCTGTCCACGGGTTTGCGTGGCGACTTCCAGCAGGGCCAGTGGGATGTGTCGTTGTGGCTGAAAAACGCCTTCGACAAAACCTACTACACCACCCTGTGGACAGGCGGCAACGGTGGCTATGAAGGGCTGCTGGGCACCCCGCGCACTCTGGGCGTGACCGGGCGCTACGACTTCTAGCCACCGATCCCCTGTAGGAGCGAGCTTGCTCGCGAAGAACGCCCAGACAACACGGTTAACCTGATTCTGCGCGTTATCGTTAACGTTTTTCGCGAGCAAGCTCGCTCCTACAAAAAATCAGCAAGCCGCTTTCTAGGTGGGGACTGCGGCGCTGCGGTAGGTGGCCGGGCTGAACACCCGGGTGACCACCAGCATCGCAATCACCGTCACGGTCAGCACCACCCAGGCGCTGACAAAACTGCCGGTGAGTTCGCGCAGCCAGCCGGTCATCCATGGTGACACGGCATTGATCAAGAAGCCCACGCCTTGTACGAATGCCGCCAGTTGCCCGGCTTCGCGCGGGTCGCGGCGATGGTCCAGGGTCAGCAGCAGGCTCAGGGCAAAGCACGCCCCCAGGCCGAAGCCGACCAGCGCCACCCACAGGTGTGGGTATTGCAGCGGCGCCAACAGCAGGCCGAGGTAACCCACGGTCTGAGCCAGCAAGCTGATGGTCAGCAAGGGCCGGCGATCGATGCCGCGTTGCGCCAGCGCCGGCATCAACAGCGCGGCAATCACCTGGAAAATCGTCATGAACGCCAGCAGCGAGCCGCTGGGCAGCACGCCCCAACCCAGTTGCTGGTAGTACGCCGGCAGCCACGCCACCATGCTCATATACCCGCAGTTCACCAGGCCGAAATACAGCGCCAGTAACCAGGCGCGGCGATTGCGCAGGCCTTGGAGCGGCGCCGTCACCTGTAGGTTTTTCGCCGCGCCTAACGGCAGCCATGCCCACAGCAACAAAGCGCCGAGCGCCGGCAGCAGCCAGATGCCCAGGCCGGCCTGCCAGTGCTGGAAATGGCTGGCGACCAGCGGGCTGAGCAGCGCCGCCAAACCACCGCCACCCATCAACGAGGCCGAATACACCCCCATCGCCAGCGGCACCCGCTGGTGAAACTGACGCTTGATCATCGCCGGCACCAGCGCCTGGATCAGCGCCACGCCAGCCCCGCCCAGCAGCGCCGTGGCCAGCAATGCGGGCGCCTGTGCCAGCAGCCAGCGCGCCAGGCACGCCAGCAGAATCATCATCAAACCCAGGGCGATCCCGCGTCGTTCGCCCAACTGCGCTTCGACCCGGATGCCCACCAGCGCCACCAACCCCATGCACACCACCGGTAGGCTGGTGAGCAAGGCACTGCTCTGGAAACTCAGGCCGGTAGCCAGGCGGATTTCCCCGAGCAATGGGCTGATCGAGCTGAGAATCGGCCGCAGGTTCAGGCCCAGCACCACCAGCAGGCCCCAGCCGGCGAGGGATTTATTGAGCGTCATGCAAAGCCTTCCAGTGCGCATAAAGCGTTTGCATTGCCGCTTGTGGCAGGTGCTGTACGGGCAGTTTCTGCGCGGCCAGCGGTAGCGCCACTTGCTGGTAAATCGCCGCAGTCGACAGACCGAAAGGCGCCGCCATTTCATTGCTCGCGGCAAACACCACGCGGGACACACCACACAAGTACATTGCCCCCAGGCACATCGGGCACGGTTGGCCGCTGGCGTAGATCACGCAGCCCTCAAGGCTGGTGCCGAGGGTTTGGCTGGCCGTGCGAATGGCGAGCATCTCGGCGTGGGCGGTAGGGTCCTGGCTGAGGTGAATCTCGTTGACCGCTTCCGCCCGCACTTCACCCTCCTTGACCAGGACTGCGCCAAACGGCCGTCCGCCGCGGGCCACGTTGCCCTGCGCCAGGGCGACGGCACGTTGCAGCCAGGTTTGATCGTGCTGTGGGCTCATTGGGCACCTGCTTCTTTCAGAAGTTTGGCGATGGCAACCTGGCCACGTTTTTGCGCCTGTTGCAGCGGGCTGACGCCGTTGCGATCAGGCAGGTTCACGTCGGCGCCCGCGGCGATCAACAGGGCGACGATCTGCTGGTGCGGCGGCCCGCCGTCCGAAAGCACGATGGCCTCCATCAGGCCGGTCCAGCCCAGGCGGTTGACATGGTTGACGTCGACGCCGGCATCGATCAACAGGCGCACAGTCTGCACGTGCCCACGTTCACATGCTGGAATAAGGGCGGTGCCGCCGTAGCGATTGGTGCTCTTGAGGTCGGCGCCATGGGCCAGGGTCATGGCCAGGATTTCAGTGTGGCCGCTGGCACCGGCCAGCAGGTAAGGGCTGTCTTGCATCAGGTTCTTGCGGTTCACGTCGGCCCCGGCCTCGATCAGGACGCGGGCGATATCGACGCGATTGGCCTCGGTGGCCAGTAACAATGGAGTGCTGCCGTCGATGGCGCGGGCATCCCGATCGGCGCCCTTGGCCAGCAGTTGCTCGACCTGGGGCAACTGCCCGGCGCGTACGGCATCGAGCAGGCTTTTTTCGGCAGCCATAGTGCTACTTGCCACTATCAAACCCAGCGTCAGAACGGCCGTTTTGAAAGGAATACGCCATGCCATGAGAACCTCGTTTCAGTGCAATGAGCAGGAAGTATGGCCACCGGCTGGGGTATTCTGAAATTAAATATAACCATGCCAACCAGTGGATAATGCGATGGTGATGCCCATGTTCGATCCCGTGCTGTTGCGCAGTTTTATCGCCGTCGTCGATTGCGCGAACTTCACTCGTGCGGCCGAGCGGTTGCACCTGACTCAATCCACGGTCAGCCAGCAGATCCGCCGTCTGGAAGACAGCACCGGATGCCAGTTGCTTGACCGCGACCAGCGCCGGGTGGTGGCGACGGTCGAGGGTGAGCGCTTGCTGGCCTATGCGCGGCGCATCCTGGCGCTCAATGAAGAAGCCGCCGACGTGCTGATCAACCAGCAGAGCGATGGCGTGCTGCGCCTGGGCGTGCCTGAAGACTTCGCCGCCGAGCGCTTGATGCCGTTGCTTTCGGCGTTTGTCGTGGCCTATCCACGGGTGCGCCTGGAGGTCACCAGCGGCCTGGGGCCGGCGCTGCTGCGCCAGTATCGCGGCGGTGAGTTCGATGTGTTGCTGGTCAAGCAGATGGGCGATAGCGACGACTGCCTGGCCTCCTGGCCGGAGCCATTGTGCTGGGTCGACAGCCGCCGCATGCCAGCCCGGGCCGCGACCCATTGCCGTTGGTGGCGTTCCCGGTGGGCGGCCTGTACCGCAATGAAATGCTCCAGCACCTGGAGGTGGGTGGCTGGCGTTGGCGCATTGGCTATTCCAGTGCGAGCCTGGCCAGTGTGTGTTCGGCGGTGGCGGCGGGGTTGGGCATCAGCCTGTTGCCGGAGCGGGTGGTGCAGGCCGGGCATGTGGTGCTCGGCGCCGACAGCGGTTTACCCGCAGTGCAGGGCGTGCGGCTGGCGCTGTATGGGCGCAATGGGATGGGGGCGGCGGGGCAGAGCCTGCAGCGTCAATTGTGGGATTTATGCGAGGCCAACCCGCGCTGAGGCCATGCCCTTGAGGAATATTTTGCATGCCTGCAAGGCATCATGATTTTGCCTCTCGCCGCCAGGCCACGTGGGGCGTGGCTTTAGCGGATCCGATGATTTTTCATATTCCCGTTTGGTCTATGTATAACTTTAAAGATTACTTTAAGAGATAAGCGTCTGCCCCCGATGATTCAGCTCTCGACGGTTGCCCCGCAGGCCCGTCGGTTTTTTCGCTGAAGAAAGCAGGGAGTTAATCAATGGGCAATGTCCAGACCGCCGTCAGTGCACATGAGGCGCAGTGGCGCCAGGCACCGAGTGGTGAGTTGGTCGACCTTGGCCGGCCGCACCGCGCGCCCTTGGGGCAGTTGCGTTTGCAGAAACCCCCCAAGGGGATCTTGAGCCGGCGTGAAGGCATTTTGTTGGGCCTGCTGGCGCTGGCGCTGCATGGCGCGGTGATCTATTGGGTCAGCCAGAAACCGCTGCCGGTGCTGCCGATTGTGCCGCCGGAAATTCCACCGATGACCATCGAGTTTTCCCAGCCGGCGCCGCCGGTGGTGGAGCCGCCACCGCCTGTACCGCCGCCTGCGGTCGTGGAACCACCGCCACCTGTGGTGGATGAGTTGGCGGCCAAGCCGGCGCCACCCAAGCCGATTCCAAAGCCCAAGCCCAAACCGGTGCCCAAGCCCGAACCCAAGCCGGTCGAACAGCCACCTGCGCCGCCTGTGCCTGCACCGCCCGCACCCAAGCCGGCACCCCCTGCGCCCGCGCCGGTAACCCCAGCTTCGGCCAACGCCGCGTACCTGAAGAACCCGGCGCCCGAGTATCCCTCACTGGCCCAGCGCCGTGGTTGGGAAGGCACGGTGTTGCTGCGGGTGCATGTATTGGCCAGCGGCAAGCCCGGTGAAATCCAGGTGCACAAGAGCAGCGGTCGCCAGCAACTCGACGACGCCGCACTGACCGCCGTGAAGCGCTGGAGCTTCGTCCCGGCCAAGCAGGGCGACGTGGCGCAAGACGGCTGGGTCAGCGTGCCCATCGATTTCAAGATTCATTGAGCCTGTGCTCGACACTTTATCGCTTACACCGAGGACCACATCATGACGTTACTGGCATCTCCACTTGAATCCATCGAAAGCGCGGTGATCTGGCTGCTGGTGGTTTTTTCCGTCGCCACCTGGGGCCTGGCCCTGCTCAAGGGCGTGCAGTTCGGCCGCCTCAAGGCTCAGGATCGCAAGTTCCACAAACAGTTCTGGGCGGCGTCGAGTCTCGATTCGGCCGCCGAGCTGAGCGAAACCCACCCCGGCGCTGCCGCTCGTGTGGCCCAGGCCGGTTACGCCGCGATCCAGGTGGGCGATGCACCGCACGCCGCAGACTTGAGCCAGGCGATCAACCATCAGGACCGCCTGGAACGTGCCCTGCGCCAGCAGATCGTGCGTGAACGGCGCTCCCTGGAAACCGGCCTGGCGGTGGTCGCGAGCATCGGCAGTACTTCGCCGTTTATTGGTCTGTTCGGCACGGTGTGGGGGATCATGGAAGCGTTGAAAGGCATCAGCGCTGCCGGCTCCGCCAGCCTCGAAACCGTGGCCGGTCCGATTGGCGCGGCGTTGGTCGCGACTGGTGTGGGGATCGCCGTCGCCGTGCCGGCAGTGCTGGTCTACAACTACTTCCTGCGTCGCCTGAAGCTGACCGCTGCCGACCTGGATGACTTCGCCCATGACTTCTACAGCCTGGCGCAGAAAAATGCGTTCCGCGTGCTGGTCCACCCGGCGCTGCACAAAAACACCGCCCAGGGCAGCGCGCAAAAAGTGAAGGAGGCGTCCTGATATGGCCTTCTCCACCCAAGACAGCGACGAGGTACTGAGTGAGATCAACGTCACGCCCCTGGTGGATGTGATGCTGGTACTGCTGGTGGTGTTTATCGTCACCGCCCCACTGCTGACCAATGCGATCCCGATCAACCTGCCCAAGACCGAAGCCGTGGCCCCGGTGGAGCAGAAAGACCCGCTGGTGGTGAGCATCGACGGCGCCGGCAAAGTGTTTATCAACAAGGATGAAATCCAGCCGGACCTGCTGGAATTCAACCTGCAGGCCGCCAAGGCGAAGGACCCGCAGGTGCGGGTACAGCTGCAGGCTGACGATGGCGTGAACTATGGCGAAGTAGCTCGGGCCATGGCGTCGATTGAGCGAGCGGGGATTACCAAGCTGTCGGTGATTACTGCGCGTTAGTGTCAAAAGCCTCGACAATTTTTTGGCCGTCTCCTTGGCAGGGTGCGGCCTTTTTTTGCCTGGGATTTAAGTTACGGCACAAAAAATTATGGGAGTGAGCTCATGTGGGAGCGGGCTTGCTCGCGAAGACGTCGGCCCAGCAAACATTGATGTTGCCTGACCCACTGCTTTCGCGAGCAAGCCCGCTCCCACATTATTTGATCGATGTGGCTGTGTTTTTGGTTATTAATAAATAGCTTCTTATTCCTTAACGAATATATGCCCCATCCCTATACTGGTCAGCAACGTTAAACGCTGCAGGAGGGCACACCCATGCACAGCGAGTTGATCCGTTACCTGATCGTGCCGGGCTGGCAAGGATCGCCAGAAGATCATTGGCAAACCCATTGGCAGAACAGCCTGCCCAACAGCGCTCGCGTGGAGCAGGCCGACTGGCTGACCCCACGCCGCGAAGATTGGGTGGCGGCCTTGGCCGAAGCCATTGCGGCCGACAGCACTCCGGTGATCCTTATCGCCCATAGCCTGGGTTGCATCACCGTGGCGCACTGGGCGGCCAGCGCGCCGTTGCAGTTCCTGCGCCAGGTGCGTGGTGCCTTGCTGGTGGCCCCGGCGGATGTCGAGCGCCCCGCATGTGCGCCGGCATTGCGCAACTTTGCACCGATTCCCCGTGACCTGTTGCCGTTTCCCAGCCAGGTCGTCAGCTCCGACAACGACAGTGCAGTCAGCGCCCCTCGGGCCCTGGAACTGGCGCGTCACTGGGGGGCGGAAGCCGGGATTCTCGCAGGCGCCGGGCATATCAACGTGAAGTCCGGCCACCAGCGCTGGGAGCAGGGTTTCGCCTACCTCTATCGTCTGCAAAACCGTCTGGAGCATCACTCCCGGCGCCGCGCCTAATATCTTTTCAACGCCCCGTCCCTATGAGTGGAATTGGGGCGGGAGCCTGCCATGAGCCTGCATGAAACCTTTGGCCAGCCACTGCTGACCTTCCCCGACGCTGAAAAAAGCCCCCTGAGCATTCGCGCCAAGGCGCTGGTGTTTGTCGACCCCCGTTCAAGGCAACTGCGCGAAGACCTCGAAAGCCTGGCCCCGCGTGCCTTGCCGGTGTTGATTCGTGGCGAAACCGGTAGCGGCAAGGAATTGCTGGCGCGCCATATCCATCGCGGCAGTGACCGCAGCGGCCTGTTTGTTTCGGTCAACTGCGGCGCGATCAGCCCTACCTACGCCGATGCCGAATTGTTTGGCTATGCCGCCGGCAGCCACAACGGCGCCGCCAGCAGCCGGGCTGGCTGGTTCGGCTCGGCCAACGGCGGCACCTTGTACCTCGATGAGATCGGCGACTTGCCGTTGCCGATCCAGATCAAGCTGCTCGCCGCCCTGGAAAACCACGAAGTCACCCGCGTCGGCGCCCATCAACCGAGCCCGGTGGATGTGCGTCTGGTTGCCGCCACCAGCATCGACCTGGCCCAGGCCGTGGCGGTCGGAAAATTCCATGAGCGCCTGTTCCATTACCTCAGCGAAGGCCAACTGGAACTGCCGGCGCTGCGCGAGCGGGTGGGTGACATCCTGTCGTTGGCCGAGTACTTCCTGGGCATCTACAGCCAGCGCCTGGACTTGCCGGTGCCGTTGATCAGCGAGGCCGCGCAGCAGGTGCTGGAGCAGCACAGCTGGCCGGGCAATACCCGGGAACTGGAGAACGTGATCCACTTTGCGCTGCTGGTCAGCAGTGGCGATGAGATCTTGCCGGAGCATTTGAACCTGCCGGTGGCCTCGGTGGTACAGATTGAGCAGCAGGTGCGTCAGATCCTGAGCAGCGGCAGCGAAGTCGAGCGCATAGCGTTGACGCGTCTGTTTCAAGGCTTAGGCTCTGTATGAACAAAATGGAATATCAACGTGAATAAAAGGTATTGTTCGGGAATAAAAAATATCGGTATTGTCACTTTCACGCCGCGATAGCACATCGCTGGCACTCCCCTATAAGAAGTGGCCGTCACCGACGTCCCGGATTTTCGATTAAGGACACTGCATGAAAAAGGTTCTGTTGTTCACCGCACTGGCGGCTGCCCTGACTGCCGGTATCGCTCAAGCCAACGAAAAACTGGTGATCGCGGCCACGCCGGTGCCGCACGCCGAGATCCTTGAGCTGATCAAGCCGACCCTGGCCAAAGAAGGCGTGGACCTGGAAATCAAGGTCTTCACCGACTACGTGCAGCCGAACGTGCAAGTGGCCGAGAAGCGCCTGGACGCCAACTACTTCCAGACCCTGCCGTACCTGCAGAACTTCAACAAGGGTAAAGGCACCAACCTGGTCACCGTGGTTGGCGTGCACGTTGAACCGTTCGGCGGCTACTCGAAAAAGATCAAGAAAATCGAAGACCTGAAAGATGGTGCCACTGTTGCCATTCCCAACGAAGGCTCCAATAGCGGTCGTGCCCTGTTGCTGCTGCAGAAGGCCGGTGTGATCACCCTCAAAGACCCGACCAATGCCCTGTCCACGCCAAAAGACATCGCCAGCAACCCGAAGAACCTGAAGTTCAAGGAGCTGGAGTCGGCCCTGCTGCCGCGTGTCCTGGACCAGGTTGACCTGGACATGATCAACACCAACTACGCCCTGGAAGCCGGCCTGAACCCGGCCAAGGATGCGCTGATCATTGAATCGTCCGATTCGCCGTACGTGAACTTCCTGGTAGCCCGTCCAGACAACAAGGACAGTGCCGCCATCCAGAAACTGTCCAAGGCCCTGACCAGCCCTGAAGTCAAAGCCTTCATCGAGCAGAAGTACAAAGGCGCGGTGGTGCCGGCGTTCTGATTGAGCAAACCCCCTTCAAGGTTTGAACGCCGACGGCTGATATAGCGTTGGCGTTTTTTATTGGGCAATGATGGTCAAAATTGTGGGAGCTGGGCTTGCCCGCGATGCAGGCACCTCGGTGTGTCAGTGACACAGAGGTGATGCTATCGCGGGCAAGCCCGGCTCCCACACAAGCCCGCTCCCACATGGGTGGGTGTTATGCCTGTTAATCCCGGCTGTTGATCGCCCGGCGCAACGCCACCAACCACTTCACCAATTCCTGCGGATCAATCGGTTTCGCCTCGCTCATCTGTCATTCCCTCGCTGGTTAAATGGCCCTCAGTCTGGCCATGCGCTGTCCATCCCTGTCGTTCAGCGCTGAAAAATAGACCCTTCCTACACGCCCCAGAACCATAGCTGTCATCTGCCAACCCGGCGAACCCACAGGTTAGTTTTTTGGGTGATATCAATATGCTATTTCGGTATTTAAATTTTATTTTTTATACCTTTAAAGTCAGCGCTTCGCGACGTTACCCACGTCGAACCGGACTGCGTTTACGCCGCATTACCCCTGCGGCGCCCAGGACTAGAAATGACCTTCGATTACGCTTTTATCCTCAGCACCCTGCCGGCGTTTCTCAAGGCCGTGGGGGTGACCTTGCAAGTGGGTTTGATCGCCATTGCCACCTCGCTGCTGGTGGCGCTGATCAACTCGGCCTTGCTGGTGTTTCGCACCCCGTACCTGTCGCGCCTGGTGGCGCTGTACGTGGAGTTGGCGCGTAACACGCCGCTGCTGATCCAGCTGTTCTTCGTGTACTTCGCCCTGCCGGCCCTGGGCTTCAATATCTCCGGGTTCTGGGCGGCGATCATCACCATGACCTTCCTCGGCGGTGCCTACCTCACTGAAGTGCTGCGTGCCGGGGTGGAAGCGGTGCCGCTGGCGCAGATCGAGTCGGGCAAGTCCATCGGTCTGTCCGACTGGCAACTGCTGCGCCATGTGATCCTGCCCCAGGCCGGGATCCTCAGCCTGCCGGCGCTGTTTGCCAATTTCATTTTCCTGCTCAAGGAGACCACGGTGGTCTCGGCAGTGGCAGTGCCGGAGATTCTCTACACCACCAAAAGCTACATCGCCCTCTACTACAAGACTTACGAAATGCTCGCCGTGCTCACGCTGATTTGCGTGCTGTTGTTCTTGCCGCTGTCGCTGTTGCTCAGCCGCCTGGAAAGGAGGCTCCAGCATGGCCAGTTCGGGTCTTGAGTTGTTGTGGGTGTCGTTGCCGCAACTGGGCAAGGGGGCCGCGCAAACCCTGTCGATTTCCTTTTTGAGCATCGCCTTCAGCACGGTTGGCGGGGTGTTGTATGGGGTGCTGCGCACCTTGAATGTGCGCGCGATCAACCTGCTGCTGCGTATTTACCTGGAGTTGTTCCGCGCGATTCCGGTGCTGGTGTGGCTGTATCTGCTGTTCTTTGGCCTGCCGATTTTCACCGGCCTGAGCATCCCCAGTTTCTGGTGCGCGGTGCTGGTGCTGTCGCTGTGGGGCGCCAGTGAAGTGGGTGAAGTGGTGCGCGGCGCCTTGCATTCGCTGCCGCGCGGGCAGCGGGAGGCGGGCCTGTCGATTGGCTTGTCGGCGCCGCAGCTCTACGGCTACGTGCTGTTGCCCCAGGCGCTCAAGCGCATGACGCCGCCGACCATCAACGTCTACACGCGGATCATCAAGACCAGTTCCCTGGCAGTGCTGATCGGCGTGGTGGACGTGATCAAGGTCGGCCAGCAAATCATCGAGCGCACCTATGAGTCGGTGTTGATCTACGGCGCGCTGTTCCTGTTTTTCTTCTTTATCTGCTACCCGTTGTCAGCCGCCTCCAAGGTGCTGGAACGGCGCTGGGCCCAAGCATGAGCGCATTGATCGAGTTCCAGGGTTTCAACAAGTTCTTTGGCGAACAGCAGGTGCTCAACGGCATCGACCTGAGCGTGCAAAGCGGTGAAGTGGTGGTAATCCTCGGCCCCAGCGGCTGCGGTAAAAGCACCTTGCTGCGCTGCCTCAATGGCCTGGAAGTGGCCCACAGCGGCAGCCTGCGGTTTGCCGGCAAAGAGCTGCTGGATAAACACACCGACTGGCGCCAGGTGCGCCAGGATGTGGGCATGGTGTTCCAGAGTTATCACCTGTTCCCCCATATGAGCGTGCTCGACAACATCCTGCTGGGCCCGCTGAAAGTGCAAAAACGCGAACCCCGCGAAGCCCGTGAGCAGGCGGAAAAACTGCTGGAGCGGGTAGGGCTCGCCGACAAGCGCGATGCGTTCCCGCGTCAGTTGTCTGGTGGTCAGCAGCAACGCATCGCCATCGTCCGCTCGTTGTGCATGAACCCTCAGGTCATGCTGTTTGATGAAGTCACCGCCGCCCTTGACCCGGAAATGGTCAAGGAAGTGCTGGAGGTGATCCAGGACCTGGCGCGCGATGGCATGACCCTGCTGATCGTCACCCATGAAATGGCCTTCGCCCGTGCCGTCGCCGACCGCGTGGTGTTTATGGAGGCCGGCCGCATCCTCGAACACAACACCCCCGAGGCATTCTTTACGAACCCGCAGACCGCACGCGCGCAGCAGTTCCTGGAGAAGTTCTCCTTTGTTTCAACACTGCCCAAGAAAATCAAGGAACTGGAGCTGTCATGAAAACTGCCAAGTTGTTACTGCCGCTGCTCGGCCTCGCCTTACTGGCCGGCTGCAACAAAACTGAAGAACCGGCCAAACCCGCCGCTGCCGCGCCGGCGGCGGTGAGCTATATCGACAAGATCAAGGCCCGCGACAAGCTGATCGTCGGCGTGTTCACCGATAAACCGCCGTTTGGCTTTGTCGATGAAGCCGGGCGCTATGTGGGCTTTGATACCGATATCGGCCGCCAGTTTGCCAAGGACCTGCTGGGCGACGAAAACAAGGTCGAGTTCGTGGCCGTGGAGCCGGCCAGCCGCATCCCGTTCCTGCAGAGCGACAAGGTCGACCTGATCCTCGCCAACATGACCGTGACCCCGGAGCGCAAGGAAGCGGTGGAATTCACCAACCCCAACCTGAAAGTCGCGGTCCAGGCCCTGGTGCCTAACGACAGCACGGTGAAAAGCCTCGACGACCTGGCGACCCGCACCACCATCGTCACCACCGGCACCACCGCCGATATCTGGCTGACCAAGAACCACCCGGACTGGAAACTGCTCAAGTTCGAAAAAAACTCCGAGTCGCTGCAAGCGCTGTCGGCCGGGCGTGGCGATGCCTATGCCCAGGACAACCTAGTGCTGTTCAGCTGGGCCAAGCAGAACCCGGGCTACCGCGTGCTGGAAGAAAAACTGGGCGATGAAGCGCCGATTGCGCCGGCGGTGAAGAAGGGCAATATCGAACTGCGCGACTGGGTGAATGCCGAGTTGGCGAAGTTGGGTGAAGAGAAGTTCTTGCTCAAGCTGTATGACCAGTACGTGCGTAAAGAACTGAGCGATGACACCAAGCCTGAGAGTGTGATTGTTGAAGGCGGTAAGTGGCAGGGTTGAATCTGCGCTGAATGATCCACCGCTATCGCAGGCAAGCCCGCTCCCACAGGAGAATGCATTCCAAATGTGGGAGCGGGCTTGCCCGCGATGGCGGCAGTACAGGCGCCGCCTACTGAGGCCAATGCCAAGCCGGCTCATCCAGCACCCGCTGCCCCACAATCTGCGTCTGCCCTAGCACCTTCTCCAACACAATCGAATTGCACCCCTCATCCTGCTGCAACGCTGCGATCAAGCGGCTGGCATGGGACACCACCCACACCTGGCAGTGCTTGGATGCCTGGATAATCAGGCGCGCCAAGGCCGGCAGTAGATCCGGGTGCAGGCTGGTTTCCGGCTCGTTGAGCACCATCATCGTTGGCGGGCGCGGCGTCAGCAGCGCGGCGATCAGCAGCAGGTAGCGCAAGGTGCCGTCCGATAGCTCCGCCGCCGACAGTGGCCGCAGCAAGCCTTCCTGATAGAACTCAATGGCAAAACGTCCGCCGCGCAATGGCTCGATATGCAAACGCGCGCCGGGAAACGCATCGCTCACCGCCTGTTGCAAGGCTTCGGGATCGCCGATTTCGCGGATGGTCTGTAGCGCCGCCGCCAGGTCACGGCCGTCGTGATGCAGGACCGGTGTGTGCGTGCCCAACTGCGGCTGGCGCACGGGTGCATCGGCGTCGCTGCGAAAGTGATCATAAAAGCGCCAGCCGCGAATGCTTTCGCGCAGCATCAGCACCTCCGGCGAGCCGCGCAGGCTGCCGACTTGATCAAACAGGCTGTGGTAGTTGGGCGTGTGCTGGGCCAGTACATCCCAGGCGCGGCCGGCACGGGCACGGACCATCGGCCCGGAGCGCTGCACCAACAGACTGGCCGGGCGATAGACATGGCCGGCCCAGATGCATTCTTTCTTGATCTCGGGATCCAGGGAAAAATATGACGCGCTGGGTTCTGGCAAGCCCAGGGAGATCGCGTAGCTGAAATCCTCCCCGGCAAACCCCAGGCGCAGGCGCTTGGCGCCACTGCGTACGCTCAGTTGCACGGCGACTTCGCCATTGAGCATGCGTCGGCTGATATTTTCTGGGCCGGCCCAGAAGGTTGAATCCAGTCCACCTTCGCGGGCCAGGGCATTGATCACACCGCCCTGGGCGGTTTCCGCCAACAGGCGCAAGGCGCGGTACAGGTTGGATTTGCCGCTGCCATTGGGGCCGGTGATCAGGTTCAGCCGATCCAGCGGTACCACCAATTTATTGATCGAGCGGTAATTGGCCACCGCTAAGGTTTTCAGCATCAAGGGCGTTCCCGGCCTGTGTAGACCGCCATCTTACCCTGTAGGAGCCGGCTTGCCGGCGATCAACCGACGCCATGTAATTCACATAGGCGAAGGCGGAACCCTGAACTAAGCTCACAGTCGCATACACACTGGCACGTCGGTATCACGCAAAAGGAGTCTGCATGGGCGGTCCCACTTCAACCGTTATTTGTGGCGTTGCCCTGCTGGCATTGCTGAGCGGCTGTGGCCAGGAAAAACCTGAAGCCAAGGCCCATTCCAGGGTGTTTGTGCAAACCGTGCAGCCCACCGAATTTGCGGCGGCGGTGACCCTCACCGGGGATATCCAGGCGCGGGTGCAGACCGATTTGTCATTTCGCGTCGGTGGCAAGATTATCCAGCGCATGGTCGATGTCGGCGACCGCGTGACGGCCCGGCAAGTGCTGGCCAGGCTCGATCCCAAGGATTTGCAGACCAATGTCGATTCCGCCCAGGCCCAGGTGGTGGCGGAACAGGCGCGGGTCAAACAGACTGCGGCGGCTTTTGTGCGCCAGGAAAAACTCCTGCCCAAGGGCTACACCAGCCGCAGCGAATACGACGCTGCCCAGGCCGCGCTGCGTAGCAGTCAAAGTGCCCTGGCCGCCGCGCAGGCTCAACTGGCCAATGCCCGCGAACAACTGGGCTACACCGCATTGATCGCCGAGGCACCGGGGGTGATTACCGCGCGCCAGGCCGAAGTCGGCCAGGTGGTGCAGGCCACCGTGCCGATTTTCAGCCTGGCCCGTGACGGCGAGCGCGACGCGGTGTTCAACGTCTACGAATCACTGCTGGCAGAACCACCGCCGGATGCGCCGATCACCGTCAGCCTGTTGGATAACCCGAGCATCAAAGCCGTGGGCCGGGTGCGTGAAGTGACCCCGGCCGTTGCGGCCAACAGCGGCACGGTGCAGGTGAAGATCGCCCTGGATGCCTTGCCCAAGGGCATGCAACTGGGCTCGGTGGTCAGCGCCACCGCCAACGGGCAAGCCAAGGCCAGCATCGAACTGCCTTGGGCGGCACTGACCAAGGATCTCAGCGAGCCCGCCGTTTGGTTGGTGGATGGTGACGGCAAGGCGCAACTGCACAAGGTCACTGTCGCGCGCTACCTGACCGGCAAGGTGATCATCAGCGATGGCCTCAGGGGCGGCGAAAAAGTCGTGGTGGCCGGTGGGCAATTGCTGCACCCAGGCATGTTGGTGGAGATCGCCCAGGCGCCGGATCAGGCCCAGGCCAAGGGGGTGCAGCCATGAAGCGCCTGACGTTGGTCCTTGCCGGCAGCCTGTTGCTGATCGCCTGCTCCAAGGAAGAACCGGCGCCGGAGCCTGTGCGCCCGGTGCTTTGGGTCGAGGTGAAAGCCGAAGACCAGGCCCACCTCGGGCGCTTTGCCGGCAGTATCCAGGCGCGCTATGAAAGCAACCTGGGCTTCCGGGTGCCAGGGCGCATTGCGCGGCGCGCGGTCGATGTGGGCGCCGAAGTCGAAAAAGGCGCCTTGTTGGCAGTGCTCGACCCCACTGACCAGCAGAACCAGTTGCGCGCCGCCCAGGGCGACCTGGCGCGAATCCAGGCGCAATTTATCAATGCCCAGGCCAATGCGCGCCGCCAGCAGGAGTTGTTCAACCGTGGTGTTGGCGCCCAGGCACAACTGGACGTTGCCCAGACCGACCTGAAAACCACCCAGGCCTCCCTCGATCAGGCCAAGGCGTCGGTGGACCAGGCCAGGGATCAGCTCAACTACGCCGAGTTACGCACCGACCACGGCGGCATCGTCACGGCCTGGAATGCCGAAGCCGGCCAAGTGGTGAGTGCCGGCCAACAAGTGGTGACGCTGGCCCGCCCGGATATCAAGGAGGCGGTGATCGACCTGCCCGCCGGCCTCGCCGAACGCCTGCCGGTCGACGTAGTGTTTGTGGTGGCCAGCCAGTTGGATCCCGGCATCAACACCACCGCCACCGTGCGCGAGATCGAGCCCCAGGCGCAAAGCGCAACCCGTACCCGTCGTGCGCGCCTGACCCTGGCCCAGACGCCCGCGGCGTTCCGCTTGGGCACGGCGATCAGCGTGACCCTGAGCTCGGCCATCGCCCCGCGCATCGAACTGCCCGCCAGCGCGGTGCAGGATGTCGAGGGCAAGACCCGCATCTGGGTCATCGATACACAACAACAGAGCGTGCAGCCCCGTGAGGTGACCCTGGTCAGTCGCGATGCCAGCCATGTGGTGCTCAACGGCGGGGTGCAGCCTGGCGAGCGCGTGGTCAGCGCCGGCGTCAACAGCCTCAAGCCCGGACAAAAAGTCAAAACCGACGAGGACAGCCCGCGATGAAAGGGAGCTTCAACTTATCCGACTGGGCACTCAAGCATCAGTCCTTCGTCTGGTACCTGATGTTCGTCGCGCTGCTGATGGGCGTGTTTTCCTACATGAATCTGGGGCGTGAAGAAGATCCGTCCTTCACCATCAAGACCATGGTGATCCAGACCCGCTGGCCGGGCGCGACCCAGGAAGAAACCCTCAAGCAGGTCACCGACCGCATCGAGAAAAAGCTCGAAGAGCTGGACTCGCTGGACTATGTGAAAAGCTACACCCGGCCCGGTGAATCCACGGTCTTCGTGTTCCTCAAGGACACCACCAGCGCCAAGGCGATCCCCGAGATCTGGTACCAGGTGCGCAAGAAGATCGACGACATCCGTGGCGCCTTCCCCCAGGGCTTGCAGGGGCCGTCGTTCAACGACGAGTTCGGCGATGTGTTTGGCTCGGTCTACGCCTTTACCGCCGATGGCATGTCGATGCGCCAGTTGCGCGATTACGTCGAGCAGGTACGCGCCGAGATCCGTGCGGTGCCGGGGTTGGGCAAGGTCGAGATGATCGGCCAGCAGGACGAAGTGATTTACCTGAATTTCTCCACACGCAAACTGGCCGCCCTGGGGATTGACCAGCGCCAAGTGGTGCAGAGCCTGCAATCGCAGAACGCGGTGACCCCGGCGGGGGTGATCGAGGCCGGGCCGGAGCGGATTTCGGTGCGCACCTCCGGGCAATTCGCCTCGGAAAAGGATCTGGCCGACGTCAATCTGCGGCTCAATGATCGTTTCTATCGGTTGGCGGATATCGCTGATATCAGCCGGGGTTATGTCGACCCGGCGCGGCCGATGTTCCGTTTCAACGGCCAGCAAGCCATTGGCCTGGCCATCGCCATGCAGAAGGGCGGCAACATCCAGGAATTCGGCAAGGCGCTGCACCAGCGCATGGATGAGCTGACGGCCGATCTGCCGGTGGGCATTGGCGTACACAAGGTGTCGGACCAGGCAGAGGTGGTGGAAGAAGCGGTCGGCGGCTTCACCAGTGCGCTGTTCGAGGCAGTGATCATCGTGCTGGTCGTGAGTTTTATCAGCCTCGGCCTGCGCGCCGGGTTGGTGGTGGCGTGTTCGATCCCGCTGGTGCTGGCGCTGGTATTTGTATTTATGGAGTACAGCGGCATCACCATGCAGCGCGTGTCGCTGGGCGCGTTGATTATCGCCCTGGGCTTGCTAGTGGATGATGCGATGATCACCGTGGAAATGATGATCACGCGCCTGGAAAAAGGCGAAACCCTGGAACAGGCCGCGACCTTTGCCTACACCTCCACTGCGTTCCCGATGCTTACCGGCACCCTGGTGACCGTGGCCGGCTTTGTGCCGATTGGCCTCAACGCCAGCTCGGCCGGCGAATACACCTTTACCCTGTTTGCGGTGATTGCCGTGGCGATGCTGGTGTCGTGGGTGGTGGCCGTGTTGTTTGCGCCGGTGATTGGCGTGCATATCCTCAGCAGCCAGGTCAAACCGCACAATGAAGAGCCGGGGCGCATTGGCCGGGCATTCAATGGCGGCATGCTGTGGGCCATGCGCAATCGCTGGTGGGCGATCGGCCTGACGGTGCTGCTGTTCGTGGCGTCGGTGTTTTCCATGCAGTTTGTGCAGAACCAGTTTTTCCCGTCGTCGGATCGCCCGGAAATCCTCGTTGACCTCAACCTGCCGCAAAACGCCTCGATCAACGAAACCCGCAAGGCCGTGGACCGGCTTGAAGCGATCATCAAGGACGACCCGGATATCGCGCGCTGGAGCACTTACATCGGCCAGGGCGCGATCCGTTTCTACCTGCCCCTGGACCAGCAGTTGGAGAACCCGTATTACGCGCAACTGGTGATTGTCAGCAAGGGCCTGGAAGAGCGCGGTGCGTTGATCGAGCGCCTGCAAAAACGCCTGCGTGATGACTTCGTGGGCGTCGGCAGTTTTGTCCAACCCCTGGAAATGGGCCCGCCGGTCGGGCGCCCGATCCAGTACCGGGTATCGGGCAAGGACATCGACCAGGTGCGCAAACACGCCATCGAACTGGCGACGCTGCTGGATAAGAACACGCACCTGGGCGAGATCATCTACGACTGGAATGAGCCGGGCAAAGTGCTGCGGGTCGATATCGCCCAGGACAAGGCGCGCCAGCTCGGGCTGTCGTCCGAAGACGTGGCGCAACTGATGAACAGCGTGGTCAGCGGCTCGGCGGTGACCCAGGTGCACGATGATATCTACCTGATCAACGTGGTTGGCCGTGCCGAAGACGCTGAGCGCGGTACGCCGGAAACCTTGCAGAACCTGCAGATTGTCACGCCGAGTGGCACGTCGATCCCACTGCTGGCCTTTGCCACCGTGCGCTACGAGTTGGAGCAGCCGCTGGTATGGCGCCGCGATCGCAAGCCGACCATCACCATCAAGGCCGCCGTGCGCGACGAGATGCAGCCGACCGATTTGGTCAAGCAGCTTGAGCCTGAGATCGAGAAGTTCAGCGCCGGTTTGCCGGTGGGCTACAAGGTCGCTACCGGCGGCACCGTGGAGGAAAGCGGCAAGGCCCAGGGCCCGATTGCCAGCGTGGTGCCGTTGATGCTGTTTTTGATGGCGACCTTCCTGATGATCCAGTTGCACAGTGTGCAGAAGATGTTCCTGGTCGCCAGCGTCGCTCCGCTGGGGCTGATCGGCGTGGTCCTGGCGCTGATTCCCACGGGTACGCCCATGGGCTTTGTGGCGATCCTGGGGATCCTGGCGCTGATCGGCATCATCATCCGCAACTCGGTGATTTTGGTGACGCAGATCGATGCCTACGAGTCGGAGGGCTACACACCGTGGGATGCCGTGGTGCAGGCCACCGAGCATCGGCGCCGGCCGATCCTGCTGACGGCGGCGGCGGCCAGCCTGGGCATGATCCCCATCGCCCGGGAAGTGTTCTGGGGGCCGATGGCCTACGCGATGATCGGTGGCATCATCATCGCCACCTTGCTGACGTTGCTGTTTTTGCCGGCGCTGTATGTGGCCTGGTACAAAATCCGCGAGCCCTCGTAGGCGCCGGCAAGGCGGGTCCTACAGTGCGGTGGGGGCTGTGGGAAACGTCTCAAAGTCTTAATGGGTCGCTTTTCGGGTAACCAATTGTTTTACCCTCCAGGCTTTCACTTGTGTGAAGGTCTTTGCCATGCCTCGTTGTCTGCGCCATACCTTGATGGTTTGCATGCTGTTGCTCTCGCCCCTGGCGATTGCCGGTACCGTGTTGGAAAACGCCCTATGGCGCGTCGAACTCGACCCGGCGACCCTGGCCGTGCGCGTCACCCCTGCTGGCAGCGAGCCGGTGCAGGCCTCCAGTGGCGTGGCGGCCCATGGGGTCAGCCAGTTGCAACAGTCCAGCCGACAGGCCGATTGGCAATGGGATAACGGGGCCTATCGCCTGAGTGCCAACCTGGACCAGCGCGACCTGATCCTCACCGTTACCGCCCGCGAGGCCGCTGAGCTGGAAATCCTCCGACAACCGGCCAGCGCCATGGGCAAGGGCTTGATCTGGCCGCTCGCCGAAGGGCATTACATCCCCGCCGGCAATCGCCTGTGGCAAGACTTCCTGCTTGAATATGGCGATGTGAACAGCACTCAGGACCTCAGCCTGCCGTTATGGGGCGTCGACCATGGCACGTTTACCCTCAACTGGCTGCTGACCAACCCGTACAACAATCGCTTGCAGTGGCAGGCCGAGGGGCAGCGCCTGGGGTTGTCGGTGCGCCATGAGTTCACCGCACTGGACCCGGCCGCGCCCATGACCCTGCGCCTGAACCTGGGCGAGGCCGACTTGCTGGCCGGTGCCAAGCGCTATCGCCAGTGGCTGGTGGAGCAGGGGCTGTACGAGCCGCTGGCAGAAAAACTGCAACGCCTGCCTGCCGGTGAAAAACTGTTGGGCGCGAGCCATGTGTACCTGTGGGGCAATGACCTGCTTGGCCTTGGCGATGTACGCGACTGGGTGCAGTTACGCGCATTGTTGCGCGCACCGGATGGGTTGGGCGCGCAACTCAATGGCCTGCTGGATGCTGAGGCGGCGCAGGTGGTGCAAGCCGCCCAGCCGTTTCTGGATCGCTACCAGCAAGCCGTGCTGCTGCGAGGACTCAATGCGGCGCTTAACAAAAAGGCGCGCCAGGGCTGGCAAGCCAGGACCGAGCCCGACATGCACGCGCTTGCCGAAGGCTATGGCACTGTCCGCCGGCAACTGGCGCTGGCGTTCGCCGGCGCCTTGAGTGTCACCCCCGAAACCTGGGGTAGCACGTTGTCCGCTGCGACGATAAAAACCCTGCAGGACAGCGGCCTGCAACGCCTGCTGCTGACCCTGGGCGAAGGCTGGGAGGGCGGGCTCTGGCACCCGGAGGTAGTGCGCAAGGGGGTCGAGGCCGGGTACTTGATGGCGCCTTACGACTCCTACGAGACCGCACTGGCAGATACGGAAAACCCTGACTGGACCACCGCGCACCTGGGCAGCCGTGCCTACCGTGACTGCGCGATCATGCTGAAGAATGGCCAGCTCAAGACCGGCTTCCAGAAGTCCGGGCACTACACCGACCCACGTTGCGTGCGCCCGCTGTTGCAAGCACGGGTGGCGGCGGTGCAGGCCAAGGCCGGGTTCAATGCCTGGTTTCTCGATGCCTACGCCACCGGCATGCTGTTTGACAGCTATCGCTCAGTGCTGGGCATGACCCAGGCGCAGAACGCCGAGGGGAATGTCGACGCGGCGCGCTGGATCGCCAACCACCTCCAGTTGCCGGTGGGTTCCGAAGACGGCAACGCCACCACCGCCCGAGGCGTGCTGTTCGCCCATGGCATGCAGACGCCGGTCATGGGCTGGGGCGACCGCGAGATGACCCAGGATAAACAATCGCCTTACTACGTGGGGGCCTGGTACCCACCGGAACAGCCAGCGGTATTCTTCAAGCGCGTGCCACTCAAAGAGCCGCTGCGCACCGTGTACTTTGCCCCGGCGATGCGCCTGCCGCTGTATCAGGCGGTGTTCCATGGCTCGGTCATCACCACCCATCACTGGCTGTTCGATAGCCTGAAGCTGAGCAATGTGCAGGCGGAGAACGAACTGACCCAACTGCTTTACAACGTACCGCCGCTCTATCACTTGAGCGCTGCTACGTTGAAACAGCGCTTGCCAATGATCCAGCGTCAGGATGGGTTCTTCCGGCCGTTGCATGAGCGTCTGGCGACCCAGGCACTGACAGATTTTCGCTGGCTGAGCGGCGACCGGCTGCTGCAGCAGACGACCTTTACCGATGGCACGCGGTTGGTGGCCAATTTTGCGAGTGAGCAGAGGGAGGGGTATGCGGGGCGCAGTGTGACGGCGTTGGTGGTGGGGGCAGAGCCGGTGGTGTATCAGGTGGATTAGCGGCGCCTGTGAGTCCATCGCGGGCAAGCTCGCACACACATTTGAGAGTGTTCACAAATCAATATGTGGGAGCGGGCTTGCTCGCGAAAGCGCCAGATCAGACACCCCGGTCTCTAAGCCTTACGCCACACACTGGCCAACCAGGGCTGCTGCTCGCGCGGCAGTCCTGCCGGGCGATAGTAGTGCTCCAGCTCCACAAGCCCCGCCGCAGTCAGCAGCTCCTGCCAGGCCGCAAGGTCGTGATACGAGCCATAACGCGGCCCATTCCAGCCCTCCTGGTTTTCCCCCCTGGGATTGGAGCTGAACAACACCCCACCCGGCTTCAACGCTCCATGCAACTGCCTGAGAATACGCGGCAGTTCCTGCTTGGGAATATGAAACAGCACCGCATTGGCAAAGATCCCATCGAACCGCCCGGCCGGCAGGTCGAGCTTGAGGAAGTCCTGGTGCAGCACCTCGCAGCCGCTGTCCTGGCGCGCCATCTGCGCGAAACGCTCGGCGCCATCGAGCCCGACGGCGATATGCCCCAGCCGGGTAAACGTCTGCAAATCCCGCCCCGGCCCACAGCCGAAATCCAGCACGGTAAACGGTGCATCACCCTGGATATGTCGCAGCAACGCCTCGATGTTCTGGCTCACATCATGGTCGCGGGTGCCTTCGCGAAAGTCCTCGGCCACCTGGTTGTAGTGGCCCAGGGTGGTGGAGGTGATCTGGTCGAGGTCGTCGGGGGCGAGTTTCATGGCAGTCGGCACCAGGGCAAAGAGAGGTGCCGACTATACCTCAGCGCTTGTTGAGCACGCGCGCCAGGCGATCGCCGCCCAGTTGAATCACCGCCACCAGGATCACCAGCAGCACAATTACCGTGAGCATGATCTGGCTGTCGAAGCGCTGGTAGCCGTAGCGGTAGGCGATATCGCCCAGGCCCCCGGCGCCAATCGCCCCGGCCATGGCCGAGGAGTTGATCATGGTCACCAGGGTAATGGTGAACCCGCCGACAATCCCCGGCAGCGCTTCCGGCAACAGCACATGCCAGACGATATGCCAGCGCCGGCAGCCCATGGCCTGCGCGGCTTCGATCAGGCCATGGTCGACTTCGCGCAGGCTGACCTCGGCGATCCGTGCGAAGAACGGCGTGGCGGCGATGGTCAGCGGTACCACGGCGGCCCACACGCCGTAGGTGGTGCCGACGATCAGGCGGGTGAAGGGGATCAGCGCCACCATCAGAATCAGGAACGGGATGGAGCGGAACAGATTGACGAACGCCCCCAGCACCCGGTTCAACGCCGGGGCCTGGTAGATGCCGCCCTTGTCACTGGTCACCAGGAATACCGCCAGCGGGATGCCCACCAGCAACGCGATCAGCGACGACACGCCCACCATCAACAAGGTGTCGATGGCGCCCTGCAATAAACGATCAAACCACATAGCCCAGCACCTCGACCTGTTGTGCCCAGCGCGTGGCGCGGGTGCGTAATGTGTCGGCGTCCAGGGTTGAGCCCGTCACCGCCAGCAGCCATTGCCCCAGTGCATGCCCTTGAATGCGTTCGACCCCGCCTTGCAGCAAGCGCACGCGCCCGCCGAGGGCGCTGAACAGCGCTGCCAGGTCCGGCTCGTCGGCGCTGGCGCCGGTGAATTGCAGGCGCAGCACCACGGCCGCATCTGCTGACTGTGGCGTGGCCTGCAAGCGTTTTTGCAGCTCCTCGGGCAAGCCGTGTTGCAGGGGCGCGAGCAAGGTCTTGCTGACGTCATGCCGAGGGTTGCCAAACACTTCCCACACCGGGCCCTGCTCGACGATCCGCCCGTGCTCCAGCACCACCACGCGGTCACAGATTTCGCGGATCACCGCCATCTCATGGGTGATCAGCACGATGGTCAGGCCCAGGCGCTGGTTGATCTCGCGCAACAGGCCGAGGATCGACTGGGTGGTCTCCGGGTCCAGGGCCGAAGTGGCCTCGTCGCACAGCAGGATCTGCGGGTCGTGCACCAGCGAGCGGGCGATGCCCACGCGTTGCTTCTGGCCGCCGGACAACTGCGCCGGATAGGCCTTGTGCTTGTCCTGCAAGCCCACCAGTTCCAGCAGTTCACGCACTTTTTGCTCGCGCTGTGGCTTGGGTACGCCGGCGACTTTCAGCGGCAGTTCGACGTTCTGCCACACGGTCTTGGCCGACATCAGGTTGAAGTGCTGGAAGATCATGCCGATGCGCCTGCGCAGGGCCACCAGGTGGTCTTCGTCGAAGTCGCCGATATCCACTTGATCGATCAGCACCCGGCCGCTGCTGGGTTGCTCCAGGCGGTTGATGGTGCGGATCAGCGACGACTTGCCGGCGCCGCTGCGGCCGATGATGCCGAAGACTTCGCCGCGCTGGATCGCCAGGTCGATGCCTTGCAGCGCATGCACTGTGTCGTCATAGGTTTTGCCCAGGTTGATAAAACGCACATGGGCGTGGTTCAGGTCAGGATGCAGTTCTGTCTGTCGGGCGTCCCTGGGCGGTGTGCCCAGGTCGCGCAGTTGGGCGTTGGCGGCGCTCATGCTTAGCCTTCCCAGCCGACTTGGTAGAGCTTGCCCAGAGATTTATCCAGGGCCGCGCGAACCACCGGCGAGTGCTGGTAGATCTCGACGAACTTGATCACCCGTGGGTCGGTTGTGCCTTTGGGCTGGGTCACGAACTGGATCACGTATTCCGGGTGGTCGAGGCCGTCGAACAGCAGCGCCGACTCGGCATTGAAGGTCTTGGACAGGCGGATATACGCCGGGTAGCCCTGCACCAGATCGGCATCGTCATAGGCGCGCACCAGTTGCACCGCTTCGACTTGCAGGATCTTGATCTTTTTCGGGTTGGCGACGATGTCTTCTTCGGTAGCCTTGTAGCCAACGCCCGGCTTGAGGGTGATCAAGCCCGCCTTGGCCAGCAGTTGCAGGCCACGCCCGCTGTTGATCGGGTCGTTGGCGATGGCCACGCTGGCGCCCTGGGGCAGATCGTCGAAGCTTTTGTATTTTTTCGAGTAGAGGCCCACGTTGTTGATGATCCCGGGTTTGAACGGCACCAGGTCAAAACCGGCGGCGGCCTTGGCGTTTTCCAGGAACGGAATGTGCTGGAAGTAGTTCACGTCGATATCGCCGGCGGCGAGGCTGACGTTGGGCGCGATCCAGTCGGTGAATTCCACCAACTCGACTTTCAGGCCCTGCTTGCCGGCCTCTTCGACGGCGGCCTCCAGGGGAATGGCAAAGGCGGCGGTGGTGCCGACTTTGAGCGGCGCATCGGCGGCAAACACCGCCGAGCTGAACAGACCGAGGGCCAGGGCCAGTGCTTTGACTGGGTGGGAGAGCAGTGTTTTTTTCATCATTGATATTCCAAATGTAGGAGCGAGCTTGCTCGCGAAAGCCCTGAGTGCGCCTCGGGGTATCAGGCACCCCGCGTTATCGTTAACGATTTTCGCGAGCAAGCTCGCTCCTACAGGGGTTAGTGGCGGTAGGTGGAGCCGGTGTGTTGTTTGGGTAAATGGGCATCGCGGTGGAAGACTTTTTCGCGCAGGGTGCCCGCGTCATAAGCAGTCTTGTATGACCCACGCTTTTGCAACTCGGGAATCACCAGCTCGATAAAGTCCACATAGCTCTCCGGTGTAACAATGCGCGTCAGGTTGAAGCCATCCAGGCCGGTCTCGGCGATCCAGGACTCCAGCTCATCGGCCACCTGTTCAGGCGAACCCACCAGGGTGATATAGCGCCCGCCCAAGGCGTGTTGCTCCAGCAGTTTGCGACGGGTCCAGTCGTTGTTTTGCAAGGCCTTGGTGGCTGACTGGATGGCGTTGCTCTTCACGTATTGGATTGGTTCATCCAGTTCGTACTGCGAAAAGTCGATGGCGGTAGACGCACTGAAATGCGCCACGCCGGCTTCGGCACTGGCGTAGCTCAGGTACTCGGCATGCTTGGCCCAGGCCAGTTCCTCGGTGGCGCCGACAATCACGTTGAGGCCCATGAACACCTTGATGTCGTCTGGGTTGCGCCCGGCCTCGACCGCACTGGCGCGTACCTTGTCCACTTGCACCTTGGTCGCGGCCTTGTTCTGCCCGCTGATAAACACGCACTCGGCATGACGCCCGGCAAACAGCAGGCCGCGCTCCGAACTGCCGGCCTGGAACAGCACCGGCGTGCGCTGCGGCGAGGGCTCGCACAGGTGATAGCCCTCCACCTGGTAGAACTCGCCATGGTGCTCGACCTTGTGCACCTTGCCCGGCAGGGCATAGATCCGTTGTTGCGGGTCGTTGAGTACCGCGTCGTCTTCCCAGCTGCCTTCCCAGAGTTTGTACAGCACCTCCAGGTATTCGTCGGCCTGGTCGTAGCGCCGGTCATGCTCGACCTGCTCGGTGAGGCCCATGGCCTTGGCGGCGCTGTCCAGGTAGCCAGTGACAATGTTCCAGCCCACCCGGCCACGGCTCAGGTGATCCAGGGTGGACATGCGCCGGGCGAACAGATACGGCGGCTCGTAGGTCAGGTTGGCGGTCAGGCCGAAGCCGAGGTTCCTGGTCACGGCGGCCATGGCCGAGACCAGCAGCAGCGGGTCGTTGACCGGCAGTTGGATCGACTCCTTGAGCGGCACGTCGACCGAGCCTTGATAGACGTCGTACACCCCGACGATATCGGCGATGAACAATCCGTCGAACAGGCCGCGCTCCAGCAATTGCGCCAGTTCAGTCCAGTATTCGACGGTTTTGTATTGGGTCGAGGTATCCCGTGGATGGGTCCACAGCCCATGGTTGATATGCCCGATGCAGTTCATGTTGAAGGCATTGAGCAGGATCTTTTTCTTCGGCATCAAATGGTCCCCCGCAGTGGCGGGTTTTCATCGTTGAGGTAGTAATTGCCGACTGCGTGATACTTCCAGCGCACCGGGTCGTGCAACGTGTGCACCCGGGCATTGCGCCAGTGGCGATCCAGGCCATGTTCGGCGAGGGTCGCCTGGCTGCCGGCGAGTTCGAACAGGGTGCTGCCGGCGGCCAGGGAAATTTCGGTGCTCAGGGCGCGGGCTTCGGCCACGGCAATCGATGCCGCAGCGACGGTTTGCGCGTTGCTGTCGGCCTGGGCGCGGTCGAGGTATTCACCGGAGCGCTCCAGCAGGGCTTCGGTGGCGTGCAGGCGCACGCTCAGGTGGCCGAAGCTCTTGAGGGTCAGCGGGTCTTCGCTGGCCTTGTCGTTGCCCGAGTCGATCCACGGCCGGGTCTTGGTGCGCACAAAATGCAGGGCATCTTCAAAGGCCGCGCGGGCGATGCCGGTGTCGATGGCGGCGTGGAGGATCTGGGCCAGCGGGCCCACGGTGGTCGGGCGCTCGAAGGCGCTCTGGAATGGGATCACGTCTTCGGCCGCGACCCATACCTTGTCGAACACCACCGAGCCGCTGCCGGTGGTGCGCTGGCCAAAGCCGCTCCAGTCGTCGATCACCGTCAGGCCCTGGCTGTCGTGCGGGACAAAAGCCAGTTGCTGCACGCCGTGCTCGTCCACCACCGAGGTGGGAATGCGCTGGGCGTAGATCGCGCCGGTGGCGTAGAACTTGCGGCCACTGATACGAAATCCGTCGCCGTCACGGGTAAGCGCGGTCACCCGGTCATGGGCAGTCTTGGTGCCCAGTTCCGCAAGGGCATTGCCAAAGCGCTGACCGGCCAGGACCTCGGCGTACAGGCGTTGCTGCTGAGCCGGGCTGCCATTGACCCGCAGCACTTCCAGGGCATAGAAATGGTTCTGCGGGATCTGCCCCAATGAAGCATCGGCCTGGGCGATCAGCGCGATGACCTTGGCCAGGGTGACGTTGGATACGCCAGCGCCGCCGTAGGCCTTGGGCACGCTGATGCCCCACAGGCCGGAGCGGGAAAAGGCTTCCAGCTCGGCGAGCGGCAGGCGGCGTTCGCGGTCGCGCAGGGCGCTGTCGCGGCGAAAGTCTTCGGCCAGGTCGCTGGCGACAATCAGGGCTTGTTCATCGCTGGTGATGACCGCGACAGGATGGGAAAGCGTCATGTTTTTCTCCAGATGTCTGGTCGTCAGATCCAGGAATGCCGGGCCGGCAATGTTGCGTTGAGGTGCCAGGCGCCCACCGCGTGATACTTCCAGCGCACCGGGTCGTGGAGGGTGTGTACCCGTGCATTGCGCCAGTGCCGGTCGAGGTTGAATTCGGCAAGGGTGGCGCGGCTGCCGGCCAGTTCGAAGAGCTTCTCGCTGACCAGCAACGAGACTTCGGTGGTCAGCACCTTGGCTTGTGCCACGGCAATCGAGGCCCGTGCGGCGGAGTGCTCGGTGATGGGCGCGGCGCTGACCTGGTCCAGTACCTGGCCGGCCTTGCGCAGCAGCGCTTCGGCGGCGTGCAGCTCGATTTTCAGTTTGCCGATATCGGCAATCACGTAGAGGTCATCACTGGCGCGCTCGACCTTGGCGTCGATCCAGGGTCGCGCGCGCTCACGTACAAAACTGATGGTGTCGTCGAGGGCGCCACGGGCGATACCGGCGTCGATGGCCGCCTGGATCAATTGCGAGACCGCGCCCTGGATGCCGGGGCTTTGCCCCAGGCGCCAGGTCGGCACCACCAGATCGGCGTCCACCGGCACGTTGTTCAGCAGTACGGTGCCGCTGGCGGTGGTGCGCTGGCCAAAGCCCGACCAGTCATCGACGATGCGCAACCCCGGCGCGGCGCGGCGCACAAAAGCCATGACCTGGCGACCTTCGTCGTCCAGAGCCTTGACCGCGACCCAATGGGCAAACAGCGCGCCGGTGGAGTAGAACTTCTGGCCGTTGATGACAAAACCGTCACCCTCGGCACTGATCCGGGCCTTCAAGTCCAGAGTGTTTTTAGTGCCGCGCTCCGGGCCGCCATTGCCGATGCGCCAGCCATCGAGGACGCTTTGGAACAACTGCTTCTTCTGCTCTTGGCTGGCGGCGCCTTGCAACACATGCAAGATGCCGAAATGGTTCTGTGGGATCTGCCCCAGGGCCGGGTCGGCGGCGCTGATAATCGCGAACACTTCGGCCAGGGTCACGAACGACACTTGCGGGCCACCGTATTCGCGGGGGATGGAAATACTGCCCAGGCCGCTGCGGGTGAACTGTTCGATCTCGGCCCAGGGCAGTTTGCGCTGGCGGTCGCGCAGCCCGGCTTGCAGGCGGGCGGCCTGGGCAAGCTCATGGGCAGCGGCAAGGGCTTCACTGTCGTTGCGCAACACCTTGGTGGGCAACAGCAGCGGGGCGATATCCAGATCACTCTGGAGGGGCGATTGCGCCAAGTTAGACATCGGTGCGCCCCTGCGTGGCGACACGTAATGCCCTGGCGTTGTGCACCGGGGTAATTTTGACCATACCTACCTCACATCCGTGGAAAGCTTAAAAATCAGGAATGTCCGGTGGTCCGGTTCATATACCCTAAGCGTGTTTATTTTTTAAATAAACTAACTTTTAGGAATATGCATAGAAGGTCTGTCACCCCGGCTCGCAGGGCGAGCCAGGACGCCGTGGCTGGTACACCGACAGGCTGCCTGCCGAGCCATGCGCATGCGCCTGGGCGATGCTCACGGTACGTGCCGGTGCCCAGCGGGAGTTGTTGCCCACGCGGTCTATCACGCAGTAGGTGACCTCCTGGCGGGCATCGTCGCCGGCTTCCAGGATCAGCGCCGAAGGCACCCACACTTGTACAGGCTGGCCCACCTCGTTGGCCTGGATGCGAGGCAGGTCCAGGCGCGCATCACCCCAGCGCAGGGTGATTGCATCACCGGCGGCCATGTTCAGGTATGGCTCGATGGTCAACGGTACGCCCCGGCGAATCTGGCTGGGGTTGACGCCATGGCGGCGGATGGTTTCAGGCAGGTCGACGGGGGCCAGACTCTGGTTTTCTTCACCGCATAGCACCGAGGGCTGGCCGCCTGGGCAAGCGGTCTTGACCTGCACGCGGGTGATCAGGGAACGTGCCGGTCCGCGCCCCACCTGCATGACCCGGTAATGAACCCGCGCGGCGCCATTTTGCACAAAGCTCTCCGGCACTCGCAGACTGCTGGGTTGGCCGATATCGGCGGTACTCACGCGCTTGGAGGCGGCAAAGCAGTTGTTCCAGAACAGCTCGATCAAGTCGCCCTTGCCCATGTCCGGATAGGGGGCGATATCGACCTGCAAATGGGTAGCGGCCTGCGCATTGATACCTTGTTTGATGGCCTGGGGCAGTGTCGGCGCGGCGAGCATGGCCAGGGGGCGGATGTACGTCATAAATAATCTCCTTGATGCAGCCAGCAGCAATCGTTCCGAACCTCAGGGATGGGGTTCGAAAGGAACGATTTTTTGAAAAGCCAGGATAGGATCCAATCCTCTGGGCCTTAGATAAGAGGGTTGGCCGGAGGGCGTCAATGGCGGCAAAAGGCTAAACGGCGGGTTTGGGATTATTCAGAAGGGTCTTACTGAGAGGGGTTTTAAAGGCGGGATCGGGTGGGGTGCTTTTCTATGTGAGTAGCGCCAATCCCTGTAGGAGCGAGCTTGCTCGCGAAGAACGCCCAGACGACACGGTTAATCTGATTCTGCGCGTTATCGTTGACGTTTTTCGCGAGCAAGCTCGCTCCTACAGTAGGCCAGGGTTGTTTTAGTGGGTGAGGAATTTGCTGAGGAACTGCCGGGTCCGTTCCTCCCTGGGGTTGGCAAACAACGCCTTGGCTTCGCCTTGCTCGACGATCACACCCTTGTCGAAAAAGATCACCCGGTTGGCTACATCCCGCGCAAAGCTCATTTCGTGGGTGACGATGACCATGGTGCGATTCTCTTCAGCGAGGCTGCGGATGGTCGCCAGCACTTCACCGACCAACTCCGGGTCGAGGGCCGAGGTCGGCTCATCGAACAGGATCACTTCCGGCTCCATCGCCAACGCACGGGCAATGGCCACCCGCTGCTGCTGGCCACCGGACAGGCGCCGGGGGTAGGCATCTTCCTTGCCCGCAAGGCCGACCTTGGCCAGCAGTGCGCGACCCAGGCGGTCGGCCGCTTCGCGCGGCATCTTCTTGACCACCAGCGGGCCTTCGATGACGTTTTCCAGCGCGGTGCGATGGGGGAACAGGTTGAAGCTCTGGAATACAAAACCTACGTGCTGGCGCAGGCGCCGTACCAGGCTCTGTTGCTGGTTGAGCGGGCGGCTGCTGTCGATCTCGATGTCGCCCACCTTGATCCGGCCGCTTGTAGGTTCTTCGAGGAAATTCAGGCAGCGCAGGAAGGTAGTCTTGCCGGAACCGCTGGGGCCGATGATGGCGACGACTTCGCCTTCCTTGACCTCCAGGTCGATCCCGTTGAGCACCACCTGACCTTTGAATTGTTTGGTCAGTTTTTCAACCACGATCATGCTTCAAGACTCCAGGTCATGCCGGTTGACCCGGTCTTCCAGGCGATTCTGAAAATGCGCCAGGATGCTTGCCAGGACCCAGTAGATCAGGGCCGCAGACAGGTACATGGTGAAAATTTCAAAGGTGCGCGCAGACACCAGTTGGGCTTGGCGGAACAACTCGGGCACCTGGATGGTAGCGGCCAGCGCCGTGTCCTTGACCAGCGAAATAAAGCTGTTGCCCAAAGGCGGCAGGGCCGTGCGCATCGCCTGCGGCAGAATGGCCCGGCGCAGGGTCTGCGCGCGGGTCATGCCGATACTGGCGGCAGCTTCCCACTGGCCACGCTCGATGGAACCGATGGCGGCGCGCAGGATTTCACAGGCGTAGGCGGCCATGTTCAGCGAAAAGCCGATCATCGCCGCCGGGATCGGATCCAGCTCGATCCCCACTTGCGGCAAGCCGTAGTAGATCAAGAACAGCTGCACCAGCAACGGCGTGCCGCGAAAGAACGACACGTACACCCGGGCGGTCCAGCTCAAGAGCTTGAAGCGCGACAGGCGCATCAAGGCCAGGCCGAAGCCCAGCAGCAAGCCGAAGAACATCCCGCCGAGGCTGAGGATCACCGTGTAATACGCGCCCTTGAGCAGAAAGGGCGCGGAGTCGAGCGCGAGTTGGAAACCTGCTTCCATTATTGAGTGACGTCAGCGTTGAAGTATTTCTCGGACAGCTTCTTCAAGGTGCCGTTGGCGCGCAGTTTGTCGAGAGCCTGGTTGACCGCTTCGAGCAGTTCAGGCTCGCCTTTGCGCAGCGCAATCCCGGCTTCCTGGCGCGAGAAGGCATCACCGGCAGCGGCGGTGTCCTTGGCTTTCTTGGCATATTCCAGGGCCGCCAGGCGGTCGATCAGAATCGCGTCGATACGGCCGATGCGCAGGTCCTGGAACTTGGTCGGGTCGTCGTTATAGGTCTTGATGATGGCTTTGGGTTGATTGTCCTTGAGCCATTGTTCGTAGTTGGTGCCCAGGCCTACCCCGACTTTCTTGCCGGCCAGGTCGTTGGCGGTCTTGATGGTGTCGACGTTTTTCGCCAGGGTCAGGGCCTGGATCCCGGAGACGGTGTAGGGCTTGGAGAAATCGTACTTTTTCTGGCGCTCTTCGGAGATCGTCACCTGGTTGACCACGGCGTCGAGGCGCTTGGATTCCAGTGCGGCGAGGATGCCGTCCCATGGGGTGGCTTGCAGCTTGACCTTGACGCCCAGCTCCTTGGCTAGGGCTTCGGACAACTCGACCTCAAAGCCGCTGAGTTTGCCGCTTTCATCAACGAAGCTGAACGGTGGGTAGGTGCCTTCCAGGCCGATCTTGATCTCGCCGGCCTTCTTGATCTTGTCCAGTTGCTCGCCGGCAACCGCCTGGCCCAGCAACCCGGCGCCAAGGGCCAGGCCCAACGTGCCAACCAGCAATGTGCGACGCAATACAGAAATAGTCATGACAAGCCCCTGTGTTTTTTATGGTGTGCGAAGCAGGTGACGCAGTGGTCGTATCCTGCCCTAAAAACGCGGTGTGTGGGAGCGCGACTATAGGGCGGGTTTTAAAGTGTTAAAAATAATATAAATTCAGTTTTATATTCTATTAAGGAATATGAATTCGATGAAAATTCAATTGTGAGAGCGGACATGCCTCCCGTCAGAACAATGAGTCATAGGCAAACAACGCCGGCGCCCCGCCGGTGTGCAGGAAGATGATCGGGCCGTCCTCGAATGCCCCGCGCCCGATACCATCAAGCAACCCCGCCATCGCCTTGCCGGTGTACACCGGGTCGAGCAACAGGCCTTCCTGGCTCGCCAGCAGCTTGATTGCCGCCAGGGTGCCAGCGTTGGGTTCGCCGTAGCGTGGGGCAAAGTATTCGTCCCACAGAATCACCTTGAACGCGTCGGGTACATCCACCCCCAGCAATTGCGCCGTCCGCTCGGCCAGGCCCTGCACTTTGGGCCGTTGCGCTTCGTCGGTGCGCGATACCGTGACGCCAATCACCGGCAAGTCCGGCAGCGCTTCACTCAACGCCAGTGCCAGGCCGCTGTGGGTGCCAGCGCTACCAGAGGCCAGGACCACCGCCGCGAACTGCAGGCCGCTGTCTTTGATCTGCCCGGCCAGTTCCAGGCCGGCGCGCACATAACCCAGGGCGCCCAGAGCGTTGGAACCGCCGATAGGCACCAGGTATGGCTTTTTGCCGTTGTTGCGCAGGCGTTCGGCCAGGGCGTCGAGTTGCTCGTCGGCGTTGTCCAGGTTTTCGACCTGTTCGACTTTGGCGTCGAACAGCTCTACCAACAAGCGGTTGCCATTGCCCAGGTAGTTGGGGTCGTCGGTGCCCGTGGGGTTTTCCAGCAGGGCGACACACCCCAGGCCCAGCTTGGCCGCGAGGGCGGCGGTCTGGCGCACATGGTTGGACTGGATAGCACCGGCGGTGATCAGCGTGTCGGCGCCCTGGGCCAGGGCATCGGCGGCGAGGTATTCGAGCTTGCGCAGCTTGTTGCCGCCCATGGCCAGCGGCGTGGTGTCGTCACGCTTGATGTAGATATCACGGCCCAGCCAGGTCGACAGTCGTTCGAGTTTTTCCAGGGCGGTGGCGCCACCCAGCAGTTCCAGACGATTAAAACGGTCGAGCTGTTGTTTGATCATGGTTACGCACGAGTCATAGGAGATGGGAAGGACTATAGGCAGGGCTTTTTGCGCGGGCAACCTTCAGTTGCTTATGCTAAATGGTTATTAGCAATGCACCATTGGTTCTTAATGGCGACCCGGTGGCATATCGTAAAGTGATGGCCATTACGTCAGGAGTGAATACCGTGAGCGAGCGTTCCAGTCATTGGCAATTACAGACCATCGTCAGCCAGTTGCGAGGCGCCCGGGATCAGTGGCGTACCCGCAACGGGCGGGTCAGCGGCGAGCAGGGTGGTCGTGAATTACCTTCCCGTGAGGCGGTGGCGCAGATTCTTGAAGCGTTGTGTGGCGCACTGTTCCCCATGCGCCTGGGGCCGGTGGATTTGCGCGAAGAAAGTGAGGACTTCTATGTCGGCCATACCCTCGACGTGGCCTTGAATGCCTTGCTCACCCAGGCCCGCCTGGAGTTGCGTTATGCCGCACGCCAGGGTGGCGAAGCCGACAATCAGGTCGATGCGCTGGCCATCCGCTTGATCCAGGACTTTGCCCTGGCCTTGCCGGCACTGCGCAGCCTGTTGGATACCGATGTGCTGGCGGCCTATCACGGCGACCCGGCCGCACGCAGTGTGGATGAGGTATTGCTGTGCTATCCGGGGATCCTGGCGGTGATCCACCATCGCCTGGCCCACCATTTGTATCGTGCCGGGTTGCCGCTGTTGGCACGGATCAGCGCGGAAATCGCGCATTCGGCCACCGGCATCGACATTCACCCAGGCGCGCAGATCGGCCCGAGTTTCTTTATCGACCACGGTACGGGCGTGGTGATTGGCGAGACGGCGATCATTGGCGAGCGAGTACGCATTTACCAGGCGGTGACCCTGGGCGCCAAGCGTTTCCCGGCAGACGAAGATGGGCAGTTGCAGAAGGGCCACCCGCGCCACCCGATTGTCGAGGACGATGTGGTGATCTATGCCGGGGCGACGATCCTGGGGCGGATCACCATCGGCAAGGGCTCGACCATTGGCGGCAATGTGTGGCTGACCCGCAGCGTGCCGGCGGGGGCGAATATCACGCAGGCGAATTTGCAGCATGATGACGGTACGCAGAAGTAGTGTTGCGAACACATCATTCAGGACAATGAAGACCCAAATGTGGGAGCGAGCAAGCCCGCTCCCACATTTGCCTGTATTCCAAATTCAATCAGTAAATGCTGAACGTTTTGCCTTTCCCACCCGTCATACCCTTCCTTGAGCTAGTGTAGGAATTACCTACCACTCAGCCCTGCGATTAGTCCCAGACCACCTATCCATGTTTAACTTGAACGTTCGTTCAAGTTAAACCGGTGGTTCGCTGCCCGCTCACAACAGGAGGCTTACCTTTGCTGAGTCCGTTTTTTACAGCCACATCCGACCCCATCGAGGTGCACCGTTCATGAGTGCATCCTCTACCCCTTCAAGCGGCCTGGTGCGCATGAATGCGCCGGTTTTTTACTTCGCCGCGAGTTTCATCCTGCTATTTGGCCTCACCGTCATCGCGATCCCCGAACAGGCCGGTGCCTGGTTGCTGGCCGCGCAAAACTGGGCGGCCAATACGGTTGGCTGGTACTACATGCTGGCGATGACCCTGTATCTGGTCTTCGTGGTGGTCACCGCGCTGTCTGGCTACGGCAAGATCAAACTCGGTGCCGACCACGACGAGCCCGAATTCAGTTACCTGTCCTGGGCCGGCATGCTGTTCGCCGCCGGGATCAGCATCACGCTGTTTTTCTTCTGCGTCTCGGAGCCGTTGACCCACCTGGTGCAACCGCCTCAGGGTGAAGCCTTGAATGCCGATGCGGCGCGCCAGGCCATGCAGGTGCTGTTCCTGCATTGGGGGCTGCATGGCTGGGGCGTGTTTGCGTTTGTCGGCATGGCCCTGGCGTATTTCGCCTATCGACATAACTTGCCGCTGGCCCTGCGCTCGGCGCTGTACCCGCTGATCGGCAAGCGCATCAACGGCCCCATCGGCTATGCGGTGGACGGCTTTGGCATTATCGCCACGGTGTTCGGCCTGGGCGCTGACATGGGCTTTGGGGTGTTGCACCTCAATTCTGGCCTGGACTACCTGTTCGGCATCGCCCACACCCAATGGATCCAGGTCGGCCTGATCACCCTGATGATGGGCGCGGCGATCCTGGTGGCCATCGCCGGGGTCGACAAGGGCGTGCGGGTCATGTCCGATATCAACATGTTGCTGGCCTGTGCGTTGTTGCTGTTTGTGCTGTTCGCAGGCCCCACCCAGCATTTGCTCAACACCTTGATCCAGAACCTGGGCGACTACCTCGGCGCGTTGCCAACCAAGAGTTTTGACGTCTACGCCTACAACGAACCCAGCGACTGGCTTGGCGGTTGGACCGTGTTCTACTGGGCCTGGTGGATTGCATGGTCGCCGTTCGTGGGTCTGTTTATCGCACGCATTTCCCGTGGCCGGACCATCCGTGAGTTCGTCTTTGGCGTGCTGCTGATCCCGCTGGGCTTCACCCTGGCCTGGATGTCGATCTTCGGCAACAGCGCCATTGACCAGGTACTCAACCATGGGATGGCTGCGCTGGGTCAGTCGGCCATCGACAATCCATCGATGAGCCTCTACCTGCTGCTGGAAACCTATCCCTGGAGCAAGACCGTGATTGCGGTCACGGTGTTTATTAGCTTCGTATTCTTCGTCACCTCGGCCGACTCCGGCACCGTGGTGCTGTCGACCCTGTCGTCCAAGGGCGGCAACGCCGATGAAGACGGGCCGAAGTGGCTACGGGTGTTCTGGGGCGCGATGACGGCGCTGGTGACCAGCGCCTTGCTGTTCGCCGGCAGCATCGATTCGCTCAAGTCAGCGGTGGTGCTGACCTCGCTGCCGTTCTCGTTGATCCTGCTGTTGATGATGTTGGGGCTGCACAAGGCGTTCTACCTCGAATCGCAGAAGCAGATTGCGCGGATGCATTCCCTGACACCCGTCTCGGCGGCTTCACGCAGAGGCCGTGGCGGCTGGCGCCAGCGCTTGAGCCAGGCAGTGCATTTCCCCTCGCGCGATGAGGTGTACCGCTTCCTTGAAACCACGGTGCGCCCGGCGATTGAAGAAGTGACTGCGGTGTTTGTCGAGAAGGGCCTGAACGTCGTCACCCAGCCTGACCCGGCCAACGACAGCGTCAGCCTGGAGATCGGCCACGGTGAAGAGCGTCCGTTTATCTACCAGGTGCAAATGCGCGGGTACTTCACGCCGTCCTTTGCCCTCGGTGGGCTGGGCTCCAAGGCCATCAACAACCGTCGCTATTACCGGGCGGAAGTGCACTTGAGCGAGGGCAGCCAGGACTATGACCTGGTGGGCTACACCAAGGAGCAGATCATCAACGACATCCTTGACCAGTACGAACGGCACTTGCAGTTCCTGCATCTGGTTCGCTGAACAAACTGTAGGAGCGAGCTTGCTCGCGAAGATCGTCAACGATAACGCGGGGCATCTGATGCCCCGCAGCGTCCTTGGGTTTTTCGCGAGCAAGCTCGCTCCTACAAGGGTTTGTTAGAAGGGCACGTCGCCGAGGATTGTCGCCCGATGCATCACCCGCCGCTGTGGCCGGTAGTCATCCACCGCGTAGTGCTGGGTCACGCGGTTGTCCCAGAAGGCTACGTCGTTGGCCTGCCAGCGCCAGCGAATGGAGAATTCCGGGCGGGTGGCGTGGGCGAACAGCAGTTTGAGAATGGCCTCGCTTTCGGCCGGTTCCAGTTCATTGATCTTGCTGGTGAAGCCGTCGCTGACAAACAGCGATTTGCGCCCGCTGACCGGGTGGGTGCGGATCACCGGGTGTGACAGTGGCGGGTTTTTTCTACGTGCTTCTTCCCAACGGGCCAGGTCTTCAGCGCTGTTGCCGTAACGCTCCAGCGGGAAGGAACGAGTGAAGTCGTGGGTCGCCGTCAGGCCGGTCAAAAAGCCCTTCATCGGTTCCGACAACGCCTCAAAGGCCGCGATGCCGCTGGCCCACAAGGTGTCACCGCCAAAGCTCGGCAGCAGCTTGGCGCTGAGCACGGCGCCCAGGGCCGGAGTGGGCAGGAAGGTCACGTCGGTATGCCAGATGGCGTTGTCGCGCACGTCGGTGACGGCGGTGTCGAGGATCAGCACTTCGGGTTGTTCCGGCACGTTGGGGTAGATCGGGTGAATGTGCAGGTCACCGAAGTTTGCCGCGAAGCGCGCCTGTTGCTGCGGGGTGATCGGCTGGTCGCGAAAGAACAGCACCGAATGCTGGAGCAGCGCCTGCTCGATGGCGTCGCGCTGCTCGACGTTCAGTGGTTGGGAAATATCGACGCCACTGATCTGGGCGCCCAGGGCGGTGCTTAAAGGGGTAACGGTCAGGCGGCTCATGCTGTTCTCGCAAATGTCGGGCGCCGAGATGCCGGCGTAGTCAGTGCTGTTGTTATTCAGTGGGCCTGGCCATGCCATGGCACCAGTTTGCGTTGCAGGGCACGCAGGCCCATTTCCATGGCGAAGGCAATCAGGGCGATGACCAGGATCCCCAGCACCACCACATCGGTGACCAAAAACTGCGCCGCTGACTGCACCATGAACCCCAGGCCGCTGGTGGCGGCGATCAGTTCGGCGGCGACCAGGGTCGACCAGCCCACACCCAGGCCGATCCGCACGCCGGTGAGGATATCGGGCAGGGCGCTGGGCAGGATCACATGGCGGATCAACTGCGCCCGTGTTGCGCCCAGGGACTGCGCTGCGCGCAATTTGGCCGGGTCGACGGTACGTACGCCAGTGGCGGTAGCGATGGCAATCGGGGCGAAGATCGCCAGGTAGATCAGCAGCACTTTGGACAGTTCGCCAATGCCGCACCAGATCACGATCAGCGGCAGGTAGGCCAGCGGTGGAATCGGGCGGTAGAACTCGATCAGCGGGTCGAGAATGCCACGGGCGATACGGTTGGCGCCGATAGCAATGCCGACCGGCACGGCGGTCAGTACCGCAAAACCCAGGCCCAGGCCGATGCGCCCGAGGCTGGCACCCAGGTGCTGCCAGAGGGTGGAGTCCATGTAACCACTGGTTGCCAGCAGCCAGCCTTTTTGCAATACGGCCGACGGTGGTGGCAGGAACAGCGGCTCAATCAGCCCGCTGGCAGTCACGGCCCACCAGAGCGCCAGCAGGGCAACCAGGGTCAGCACGCTTATCCAGCGCGTGCTCAGGCTGCGGCGTAGCGGCAGGGCGGTTGGGGTGACGGCAGTGGCCGGGATTTCATAACTGCTCATGCGTACACCTGCCGTTGTGAGAACACTTTGCCCAGCACGTGCTCGCGGGTTTCGATAAACCGTGGGTCGGACTTGATCGCGCGTGCCGACTCGCCAGCGGCGTAACGCTGACCGAAGTCGAGGCTCAGGCGCTCGACGATTTGCCCGGGGTTGGGGGCCAGCAGAATCAGGTCGGTGGCGAGAAATACCGCTTCTTCGATGTCGTGAGTGATCAGGAACACCGGCTTGGCCGTACGCCGCCACACTTGCAGCAGCAGCTCTTGCATCTGTTCACGGGTGAAGGCATCGAGGGCGCCGAAGGGTTCGTCCATCAGCAATACCCGTGGGTCGGCGGCGAGTGCGCGGGCCAGGCCCACGCGTTGTTTCTGGCCCCCGGACAGTTGCCAGATGCGCCGGCTATCAAAGCCCGCCAGGTCCACCAGCGCGAGCATTTCACGGGCGCGGGCTTGTCGCTGGGCCTTGGGCACGCCGGCCAGTTCCAGGCCGAAGCCGACATTGGCCAGCACATCCTGCCAGGGCAGCAAGGCATCGTCCTGGAACACTACGCCACGCTCGGCACTCGGGCCTTTGACGGGTACACCGTCGAGGGTGATGCGCCCGGCGCTGGGCTCGACGAAGCCGGCAATCAGGTTCAACAGCGAAGTCTTGCCACTGCCGGAAGGGCCGAGGGCCACCAGCAATTGCTGGGGCCCAAGCGTCAGGGAAATATCCGCCAGCACGGGCGTGGTCGCGCCTGGGTACTGTGCGCTGATGCGCTCCAGCTGTAGCAAGGCCATCGCGGTGAACTCCTGATCAGTTAGTGATGAACTTGGCGCTGACGTAAGGGGCGTAGTCCGGCAGCACGGCCTCGACCTTGCCTTGTTCCTTGAGGAACGCGGCGGTGTCGGTCACCGCCTTGGTGGTCGGGGCGCCAAGCAGCGTCACCTGGTCGGCGGCCAGCGGGTAGACGTTGCCTTGCAGCAGCAGCGGAATGTCGCTGGCCTTGGCGCCGGAGAGCTTCACCAGTTTCTCGACGTTGCCCTTGTCGGCCAGCCAGGCTTGTGGGTCTTTGCGGTATTGGGCGTAGGCATCGAGGGTGACTTTGGCGAAGGCGCTGACGATTTCCGGGTGTTTCTCGGCGAAGTCCTTACGCACGATCCAGGCATCGAAGGTCGGTGCGCCGAACTTGGCCAGCTCGCCGGAGGTGATCAGCACCTTGCCGTTTTCCTTGGCCACGCCCAGGGCCGGGTCCCAGACGTAGGTGGCGTCGATATCGCCACGCTTCCACGCCGCGATGATGGCCGGCGGGGCGAGGTTGAGCACGGTGACTTTTGACGGATCGATGTTCCAGTGTTTCAGCGCGGCCAACAGGCTGTAGTGGCCGGTGGATACGAACGGCACGGCGATTTTCTTGCCGATCAGGTCCTGCGGGCTGTTGATCCCGGAACCGTTGCGCGCCACCAGGGCTTCGGCGCCACCGATCTGGGTCGCCACGAGGAAGGTCTGCACTGGGACTTTGCGGGTGATGGCTGCGGTCAGCGGGCTGGAACCGAGATAGCCGATCTGCACGTCGCCGGAAGCGATGGCGGCGATGATATCGGCGCCATTGTCGAATTTGCGCCAGTCGATCTTGGCGTTGGTGGCTTTTTCATAAGCGCCGTCGGCCTGGGCGACTTTGGCCGGGTCAACGGTGGTCTGGTAGGCGATGGTCACGTCGGCCGCATGGGCAAACAGACTGGCGCCGGCCAGGGACAGGGCCGCCAGGAGGCGAAAGGGGGCAGGCAGTTTCATGGGAAAGCTCCTCATCAGGCGGCCGAGGGTCGGCGAGTGAGGAGACTAAATGATCTAAGAATCCGAAAATAAATAACATTTTCGAATTAGCTTATGTAGGAGCGAGCTTGCTCGCGAAAAACGTTAACGATGACACGTTCGGCTTGGATAAACGCGGCGTGCTTGAGTTTTTCGCGAGCAAGCTCGCTCCTACAAAGGGAGTGTCAGTTACTGATCGCCAGGATGCTGGCCTGGTACGAACCGACAAACACATCGAAATCGCCCACTTCGTTCTGCTCCAACTCGGCTTGTTGTGCCAGGGAACTGCGCGCCAGCTCTTCAAAGCGTGCTTGTTCGTCCGCCGGCAACGGCTCGTTACGGAAGTGCTCGGCATGCACCTGGCTCTGGCGCAGGGAGAACTGGGCAAAGCTCTCCTTGTGCTCGCGCATGGTCGCCAGCACCTGAGCCGAGGGGGTCAGGGACGGGTCCTGGATCTTCGCCAGCTGGGTATCCAGCGCCTGGCTGTGCTCATTGATGCCATGGCTCTGGTCCAGCAGCGCGGCCAGCGGGGCGATTTTCTCCAGCAGTTCGGCAGCCCATTCCTTCATCTCCACGGCTTGGCCGCGACGCTGCAATTGCAGGCCCGGGCGCCGGCCTTCCTTGACCACACTGAGGAAGTTCGATGTGGCGTTGCCGCACTCGCTGTTTTCGAACAACGGGCTGTCATTCAGTGCGCAATACAACAGGAATGCATCGAGGAAGCGCGATTCCGGCAAATCGATGCCCATCGGCAGGAACGGGTTGATGTCCAGGCAGCGCACTTCGATGTACTGGATGCCACGGGCCATCAGCGCCTGGATCGGCCGCTCGCCGGTGTAGGTCACGCGCTTGGGGCGGATGTTGGAGTAGTACTCGTTTTCGATCTGCAGGATGTTGGTGTTGAGCTGTACCCATTCACCGTCCTTGTGGGTGCCGACTTCGACGTAAGGTGCGTAGGGCGTTGCCACCGCTTCGCGCAGGCTGTCGGTGTAGCTGGCCAGATCGTTGTAGCAAGGGGTCAGGCCGGCCTGGGCGTTGCTCTGGTAACCCAGGTCGCTCATGCGCAGGCTGGTGGCATACGGCAGGTACAGGGTGTCGGCATCGAACTGTTCAAGCTGATGGGAACGCCCGCGCAAAAAGCCCGCATCCAGGGCCGGCGAGGCACCGAACAGGTACATCAGCAGCCAGCTGTAGCGACGGAAATTACGGATCAGCGCGATATAAGCCGTGGACTGGTAGTCACGGTCGGTGCCCACGAAACCTTCGGTTTCCTTGAGCAACGGCCACAGTTCTTCTGGCAGGGAAAAGTTGTAGTGGATCCCTGCGATGCACTGCATGGTCTTGCCGTAACGCAGGGCCAGGCCCTTGCGATACACGTACTTGAGCTGTCCGATGTTGGAGGTGCCGTAGTAGGCAATCGGAATATCTTCCTCGGCCGGCAACGGGCACGGCATCGATGGACTCCACAGGTACTCGTTGCCGAGCTTGCTGTAGGCAAAACGGTGAATTCGATCGAGGCTGCGCAGGGTGTCTGCCGGGTTGGGCAGCGCCGGGGTGATGAACTCCAGCAGCGACTCGGAATAGTCGGTGGTGATCGATTCATGGGTCAATGCTGCGCCCAGGGTCTCTGGATGCGGCGTTTGAGCCAGGCGACCTTCGCCGGTGACACGCAGGCATTCACGCTCGATGCCGTGCAGGCAGTGCTCAAGCAAAGAGAGGTGTTCGCGCTTGCCGAGCAGAGCCAGGCGGCGGTTGAGAAGTTCGCTCAAGTTGGATTCCTTCACGCGTCAGTCGCCCCAATATGGGGGTGGGCAAGACGGTCTACAAGGGTGAAGTTAAAACTGGCGTTATCGCCTGGTTTTTGAGCCGGAATAACCTGCTCTGAAAGTGCCGACTTCATTCCCTGAATGTGGCTATCGCGCAGGAAGAAAATTCCGACGCCGCTTTTGCAGCGCCGAAATTAACCCAAATTGATGACAGGGAGCTATAGGACAGCGAAGGTGCCTTGTGCTTTTGCGACGAGTCTTTCGTCCTGATACACATCGGCCTCGACCACCAGCGTGCGTCGGCCAGGGTGAATAACCCGGGCCGTGCACACCACATCTCCGTCGGAAACGGCGCGGATGTAGTTGATTTTGCACTCGATGGTCGCGCTCTGCTGGTCAAACCCATGGGCGCTGGAACAGGCCAGCCCCATGGCAATGTCTACCAGGCTGAAAATCGCCCCGCCATGGAGCTTGCCTGCGCGGTTGCGCAATTGCGGCTCCAGGGTCAGGGCAACCTCGGCAACGCCTTGGTCCAGGCGTTGCAGGCGGCAGCCGAGCAGTTCGCTGAAGGCGCTGTGGGTCAGGCCGGCCGGCAGCTCCATCAACGTTTCTTCAGTTGCTTGGCGTTGGCGAACAGCGAAGCCATGGCGTTGTTGGCCGGGGCTGCGGTGGGTGTTTCCTTGCGTGGTGCACTGTTTTCCGAGCGGTTTTGCGACTGGCGCGGCGCGGAACCTGGACGTGCGCCACGGGCACCGTCGATTTTCTCGCCAGGGGTATCGCTCATGCGCATCGACAGGCCCACGCGTTTGCGCGGGATATCGACCTCCATGACCTTGACCTTGACCACATCACCGGCCTTCACCGCTTCACGAGGATCCTTGATGAACTTCTCCGAAAGCGCGGAGATGTGTACCAAACCGTCCTGATGCACGCCGATATCCACAAAAGCGCCAAAGTTGGTCACGTTGGTCACCACGCCTTCGAGGATCATCCCCAGTTGCAGGTCCTTGAGGTCTTCGACGCCTTCCTGGAACTCGGCGGTCTTGAACTCGGGGCGCGGGTCGCGGCCAGGTTTTTCCAGCTCTTGCAGGATGTCGGTGATGGTCGGCACGCCGAAGGTTTCGTCGGTGTACTTCTTCGGGTCCAGGCGCTTGAGGAACGCGGCATCGCCGATCAGCGAGCGAATGTCGCGGTCGGTTTCAGCAGCGATGCGTTGTACCAGCGGATAGGCTTCCGGGTGGACCGCCGACGAGTCGAGCGGGTTGTCGCCGTTCATCACGCGCAGGAAGCCGGCGGCCTGTTCGAAGGTTTTTTCGCCCAGGCGTGCGACCTTTTTCAGGGCTGCGCGGGTTTTGAACGCACCGTTTTCATCGCGATGGGTGACGATGTTCTGTGCCAGGGTGGCATTGAGGCCGGAAATCCGTGCGAGTAAGGCGACCGAGGCGGTGTTCACATCGACGCCGACCTTGTTCACACAGTCTTCCACCACCGCATCCAGGCCGCGCGCCAGTTTCAACTGCGATACGTCGTGCTGGTACTGGCCGACACCGATGGATTTCGGGTCGATCTTCACCAGCTCGGCCAGTGGATCCTGCAGGCGGCGCGCGATGGATACGGCCCCACGGATCGATACATCGAGGTCCGGGAATTCCTTGGAGGCCAGTTCCGACGCCGAGTACACCGAAGCACCCGCCTCGGAGACCATGACCTTGGTCATTTTCATGCCTGGGTATTTTTTGATCAGTTCCAGGGCCAGCTTGTCGGTTTCGCGGCTGGCGGTGCCGTTGCCGATGGCGATCAGGTCCACCGCGTGCTTGGCGCACAGGGCAGCCAGGATGGCCAGGGTCTGGTCCCACTTGTTGTGCGGCACGTGCGGGTACACGGTGGCGTGGTCCAGCAGCTTGCCGGTGGCATCGACCACGGCGACCTTGCAGCCGGTGCGCAGGCCCGGGTCCAGGCCCAAGGTTGCACGCGGGCCGGCCGGGGCGGCCAGCAGCAGGTCGTGCAGGTTGTGGGCGAACACGTTGATCGCTTCGGTTTCGGCGCCGTCGCGCAGCTCGCCCAGCAGGTCGGTTTCCAGATGGGTGTAGAGCTTGACCTTCCAGGTCCAGCGCACGACTTCACCGAGCCACTTGTCCGCAGGACGATTCTGATTCTGGATGCCGAATTGTTGACCGATCATGCCTTCGCACGGGTGCATGGTGCCTGGCAGTTCGTCGCCGACTTTCAGCGCGGAGCTGAGAATGCCTTCGTTGCGCCCGCGGAAAATGGCCAGGGCGCGGTGGGACGGCATGCTTTTGAGCGGTTCATCGTGTTCGAAGTAATCGCGGAACTTGGCACCTTCTTCCTCTTTGCCGGCGATGACGCGGGCGCTGAGGGTGGCTTCCTGTTTCAGGTAGTTACGCAGTTTTTCCAGCAGGTTGGCGTCTTCGGCGAAGCGCTCCATGAGGATGTACTTGGCGCCTTCGAGGGCAGCTTTGACGTCGGCGACGCCTTTTTCGGCATCGACAAAGCGCGCGGCTTCGGTTTCCGGGGCGAGGGACGGGTCGTTGAACAGGCCGTCGGCCAACTCGCCGAGGCCGGCTTCCAGGGCAATCTGGCCCTTGGTGCGGCGCTTCTGCTTGTACGGCAGGTACAAGTCTTCGAGGCGGGTCTTGGTGTCGGCGAGCTTGATATCGCGTTCAAGTTGCGGGGTCAGCTTGCCCTGCTCCTGGATGCTGGCGAGGATGCTGATACGCCGTTCGTCGAGTTCTCGCAGGTAGCGCAGGCGCTCTTCCAGATGCCGCAGCTGGATGTCATCGAGGCTGCCGGTCACTTCTTTACGGTAACGGGCGATGAAGGGCACCGTGGAGCCCTCATCCAGTAGAGCGACGGCCGCTTCGACCTGTTGTGGGCGTACACCGAGTTCCTCGGCGATGCGGCTGTTGATGCTGTCCATAAAACCACCTGAAATTCTTGAAAGCAGTTCACAGGCCCGGAAAACAAGGCCTTGCGCGGCTGGTTGAGCGGCCCGACTGGCGCCGCTGCCTGGGTCAAGAGGCAGCCTATTGACCCTCGAAATCGAAAAAATCACGATAAGCAGATGAAAAAAACACCAGGCCGGCCATGGCATTGCCGGGCACTGAGGCGCGGCATTATAACCAGCGTTCCCTTCTTGGGGGGATTGCGCCAAGGGCGCGTGCACTGGTGGTTGGAGAAAAATCTGCTAACAATGCGTACCGTGCGTATAACGGCAGCTAAGCCATAATGCGCGCCAGATAAGAGGAGCATCCAATGAGCAGCACTGCACAAACTGCTGAAGGCGAAAAAATTCTCATCGTTGATGACGATCCGGGGCTGAGCAGCCTGCTGGAGCGGTTCTTCACCTCCAAGGGCTACCGTGCCCGCGCGGTGCCGAACACCGAGCAGATGGATCGCCTGCTGGGGCGCGAGGTGTTCAACCTGGTCGTGCTCGACCTGATGTTGCCGGGCGAAGACGGCCTGACCGCCTGCAAGCGCCTGCGTAGCACCAACAACCAGATCCCGATCATCATGCTGACCGCCAAGGGCGATGAGCTGAGCCGTATCAAGGGCCTGGAACTGGGCGCCGACGACTACCTGGCCAAGCCGTTCAACCCCGATGAGCTGATGGCCAGGGTCAAGGCCGTATTGCGTCGCCAAGCCGCGCCGGTACCCGGAGCCCCTGGCAGCGAAGACGAAAGCGTCACGTTTGGTGACTACGAATTGTCGCTGGCGACCCGTGAGCTCAAGCGTGGTGAAGAAGTCCACATGCTGACGACCGGTGAATTCGCGGTGCTCAAGGCGCTGGTGATGAACGCTCGCCAACCGTTGACCCGTGACAAGCTGATGAACCTGGCCCGTGGCCGTGAATGGGACGCCCTGGAGCGCTCCATTGACGTGCAGATCTCCCGTTTGCGCCGGATGATCGAGCCCGATCCGTCCAAGCCGCGTTATATCCAGACAGTGTGGGGCGTGGGTTATGTGTTTGTGCCGGATGGTACGGCAACCAAGTAACCGATGATTTGCACAGGCGGGTATTCCGGAGTTCGATCCCAAGGGGTCGGCCGGATGCCCGGCGTCTGCAATTCTGCGAGCCATGTTCGCTCTTGCCAGGTGTCTAGCTGTCCTCTATGAAAACCCCGCTGTGGTTCCCGCAAAGCTTCTTCTCCCGCACCCTTTGGCTGGTGCTGATCGTCGTGCTGTTTTCCAAGGCGTTGACCCTCGTTTATCTGTTGATGAACGAAGACGTGCTGGTGGATCGTCAGTACAGCCACGGTGTTGCGCTGACACTGCGTGCCTATTGGGCTGCCGACCCGGAGAACCGCGAGAAAATCGCCAAGGCGGCGACCTTGACCCGCGTGGTGGGTGCAGGCGTGCCGGAGGGGGAGCAACATTGGCCATACAGTGAAATCTACCAGCGACAGATGCAGGCCGAACTGGGTGAAGACACCGAGGTGCGGCTGCGTATGCATGTCTCGCCAGCCCTGTGGGTACGGGCTCCGAGCCTGGGGGATGGATGGCTGAAAGTGCCCTTGTATCCCCATCCGCTGCGAGGGCAGAAGATCTGGAACGTACTCGGCTGGTTCCTGGCCATTGGCTTGCTTTCAACCGCCTCGGCCTGGATTTTCGTGCGCCAGCTCAACCAGCCGCTCAAGCGCCTGGTGTTCGCGGCCAGGCAACTGGGGCAGGGGCGCAGTGTGCGCCTGCCAATCAGCGACACGCCTAGCGAAATGACCGAGGTCTACAGCGCGTTCAATCAGATGGCCGAGGATGTCGAACAGGCCGGTCGTGAGCGCGAGCTAATGCTGGCCGGGGTTTCCCACGACCTGCGCACGCCGCTGACACGTTTGCGCCTGTCCCTGGAGTTGATGGGCAACCACACCGACCTTACCGATGACATGGTCCGTGATATCGAAGACATGGACGCGATTCTCGACCAGTTCCTGGCGTTTATCCGTGATGGTCGCGATGAAGTGGTGGAAGAGGTGGACCTGACCGACCTGGTACGCGAGGTCGTGGCGCCCTATAACCAGAACGGCGAGCAGGTGCATTTGCGCCTGGAACCGATCCAACCCTTTGCGTTGCGTCGGGTCTCGATGAAGCGCCTGCTGAACAATCTGATTGGCAACGCCTTGCATCATGCGGGCACTGAGGTGGAGGTCGCTGCCTATGTGTCTGGTGATACCAGCGCGCCTTATGTGGTGCTGAGTGTCATGGACCGTGGCGCCGGGATCGATCCGGCGGAGCTGGAGGGCATTTTCAACCCCTTTACCCGTGGCGACCGTGCTCGTGGCGGTAAAGGCACCGGGCTGGGGCTGGCGATTGTGCGGAGGATTGCTTCGATGCATGGCGGCAATGTCGAATTGCGCAACCGTGTCGATGGCGGGCTGGAAGCGCGGGTGCGCTTGCCGTTGGGGTTGATGTTGCCAAGAGATGCGGTCTAAACCACGACGAATATCAAATGTGGGAGCTGGCTTGCCTGCGAGAGGATGTAACAGTCGACATTGATGTTGAATGTTAGTCAGTCATCGCAGGCAAGCCAGCTCCCACAAGGGTTCGTGCCGTCTTCCAGGGCGTATTTCAGCCCTTGCCTTTGGTCCGGGTCATATTCGGCCCGCTGTTCTTCTCCAGATGCTGAATGATGATCCCCGCCACATCCTTGCCGGTGGTGGTTTCAATCCCTTCCAGGCCCGGTGAGGAGTTCACTTCCATCACCAGCGGCCCGTGGTTCGAGCGCAAGATATCCACACCTGCCACACTCAAGCCCATGACCTTGGCTGCTCGCAGGGCGGTCATGCGTTCTTCCGGGGTGATCTTGATCAGGCTGGCGCTGCCGCCTCGGTGCAGGTTGGAGCGAAATTCCCCCGGCTTGGCCTGGCGTTTCATCGCCGCAATCACCTTGTCCCCCACCACGAAACAACGGATATCAGCGCCACCGGCTTCCTTGATGTATTCCTGGACCATGATGTTCTGCTTGAGGCCCATGAACGCCTCGATCACCGACTCTGCCGCCGTGGCGGTTTCACACATCACTACGCCAATGCCTTGGGTGCCTTCCAGCACTTTGATCACCAAGGGGGCGCCGTTGACCATCTCGATCAGGTCGGGAATGTCATCCGGGGAATGGGCAAAGCCGGTCACTGGCAAGCCGATACCTCGGCGCGACAGCAGTTGCAGGGAGCGCAGCTTGTCCCGGGAGCGGGCAATGGCCACCGATTCGTTGAGCGGAAACACCCCCATCATTTCAAACTGGCGCAGTACCGCGCAGCCGTAGAAGGTCACCGAGGCGCCGATACGCGGGATCACCGCGTCGAAGCCTTCCAGCGGTTTGCCCCGGTAGTGGATCTGCGGCTTATGACTGGCAATGTTCATATAGGCGCGCAACGTATCGATCACCACCATCTCATGGCCCCGCTCGGTGCCGGCCTCGACCAGACGACGGGTGGAATACAGACGCGGGTTACGCGACAGCACAGCGATCTTCATGCAACACCTGTGGCAGCAATAGTAGAGACCGGGAACACCGGCTTGTCTTGAACGTACTTGAGCCCGGGGTTGACCACCAATTGGCCGTCGATCAGGGCTTTGGAACCTAGCAACAGGCGGTAACGCATGGTTTTGCGGCAAGCCAGGGTGAACTCCACCCGCCATACCCGATCACCCAGGGCCAAGGTGGTGCTGATGACGTAGCGCACCTGCGCCTGGCCGTTGGAGCTTTTAATGGTTTTCATTGCCACCAGCGGTGCTTCGCAGCGCCGGTGGCGCAGTTGCACCACGCTGCCCAGGTGCGCGGTGAAGCGCACCCACTTTTCACCGTCACGCTCAAAAGGCTCGATCTCGGTGGCGTGCAGGCTGGAGGTACTGGCCCCGGTGTCGATCTTCGCGCGCAGGCCCGCCACTCCCAAATCGGGAAGTGCCACCCACTCGCGCAGACCGACAACGGTCAAATGGTCAAATGTCTTCAATATGAACAACCGGCAATCAGAAATATTTCCAAGTCAGACGACACTAGCGCCCAACTGCTCACGGATTGTGACAACCCAGGAACGTTGACGAGCGCTTGGAGCCGAATTCGCGGTATTCACGCAGAATATTCACCAAATGGCGACAGATATCTTCACGCCATGAAAAACCACGGCTGAAGGGAAACTGCCTGACACCTGGCGTATCTTAGGTGAGCCTTGGCGTTTGTGCGTCGAAGGGGTTCGACTGTTAAGTTGCGACATTTTTCAGAGCGAGGAATTCAAGTGGCTCAAAAGCAGGAAGAGGACGAAAAAGTCCGTTTGGACAAGTGGTTGTGGGCCGCACGTTTCTACAAGACGCGGGCCTTGGCCAAGGCCGCCATCGAGAGCGGCAAGGTGCATTGCCGTGGCGAGCGCTGCAAACCGGGCAAGGAGCCGCGCATTGGCGACGAGTTGCAGATTCGTGTTGGGTTTGAAGAGAAAACAGTGGTGGTAGAGGCGCTGTCCATCGTCCGCCGCGGCGCTCCCGAAGCGCAGGCGCTGTACACCGAGACCCCGGCCAGTATCGCCAAGCGCGAAAACGCCGCGGCCATGCGCAAGGCCGGAGCGTTGGGTATGAGCACCGATGGCAAACCGAGCAAGAAACAGCGTCGCGACCTGTTCAAGTTTCGCGGTAGTGGCAGTGACGACTGAGTGTCAGTTATCTGCTGTAGGAACTGGCTCAGGCGTTGTGGACCACGCTCGGGCGATCGCCCACACATTCAGCCAGAACGGGTGGCTGGCCAGCGGGTCATTGAGCAACTGAAACAGCCACTCGTCGAATATCACGTAAAGCATCTGGTCCGTGGGCCATAGCCAAAACACAGGAGCCCCAGAGCGAGTAAATTGCACAGGGCCAATCACCCGAGGTTCCACTTGGCTTGGAACAAACCCGGATTGTTCATAAACTGTTTCCTCTTCGCTCTAAAACTCTCCACCTATCGGAAGAAAGGCGCACCAAATTGGTGCCAGGGCGCATAATTTTAGAAATATCGTCATCAATTCAGATACCCAGACCTATGACTGATCTACCGGATACCGACTTCACCCAACGTTTCCTCTTTGACGACAACGACGCTCGTGGCGAACTGGTTGCCCTGGAGCGCAGCTATGCCGAAGTCCTTGCCAAGCACCCCTATCCGGAGCCGGTCGCGCAGTTGCTCGGCGAACTGATGGCCGCCGCCTCGCTGCTGGTGGGCACCATGAAGTTCGATGGCTTGCTGATTCTCCAGGCCCGTTCCGAAGGCCCGGTTCCCATGCTAATGATCGAGTGCTCCAGCCAGCGCGAAATCCGTGGTCTGGCCCGTTATGAAGAGGACCAGATCCCGGCGGACGCGACCTTGGCCGACCTGATGCCCAACGGCGTGCTGGCGTTGACCATCGACCCGACCGTTGGCCAGCGGTACCAGGGCATTGTCGACCTGGACGGTGAAACCCTGTCCGACTGCTTCACCAACTATTTCGTCATGTCCCAGCAAGTGGGCACCCGTTTCTGGCTCAATGCCGACGGCAAGCGCGCCCGTGGCCTGCTGTTGCAACAGCTGCCGGCCGACCGTATCAAGGACGAGGATGAGCGCGAAGAAAGCTGGCGCGGTCTCACTGCCCTGGCCGGTACCTTGACCGCTGAAGAGCTGCTGGGACTGGACAACGAAACCATCCTGCACCGCCTCTACCACGAAGAAGAGGTGCGCCTGTTCGATGCGCAATCGCTGCATTTCCATTGCAGCTGTTCCCGCGAGCGTTCGGGCAATGCTCTGGTGAGCCTGGGCCTGGAAGATGCGCAAAACCTTGCGGTGGAGCACGGTGGCAGAATCGAAATCGACTGCCAGTTCTGCAACCAGCGCTACCTGTTCGACGCTGCCGATATCGCCCAATTGTTCGCTGGCGCTGGCGTTGACACCCCTTCGGGTACCCACCACTAAAACGTTTAAGCACAGGTAAATCACCTGACAAACGCCGGATTAGAGGTGTTCTGACGGGAGGGCCCTACTCTTTTTGGGCTTTTCTGGCATAATCCGGCCCACTTTTTTCGCGGTAGTAGTGCGCAACTTTCTACTACAAAACGTTTGGAGCACTCGGCCATAGGCCGACGGGGAACCTCATGACGCAAGCCAATAACGCCGTATACACCGATCTGAGTGTTGACGATCTGGTCAAAGAAGCCCTGCAGCGCGGTGAAGGCGTGCTTGCCGATACTGGCGCGCTGGTCGTAGAAACCGGTCACCGTACCGGTCGTTCGCCGGTCGACCGTTTCATCGTTGAAGAGCCGTCCACCCAGGCCGCCATCGCCTGGGGCCCGATCAATCGCAAGTTCCCGGCCGACAAGTTCGATGCCCTGTGGGCTCGCGTCGAGGCCTTCAACAACGCGCAAGAGCATTTCGTTTCCCACGTTCACGTTGGTGCTGCGCAAGACCACTACCTGGCCGTGAAAATGACCACCCAGACTGCCTGGCAGAACCTGTTCGGTCGTTGCCTGTTCATCAACCCGGCCCAGTACAACCCGGCCGGTCGTGAAGAGTGGCAAGTGCTCAATGTTGCCAACTTCGAATGCGTACCAGAGCGTGACGGCACCAACTCCGACGGTTGCGTGATCCTCAACTTCGCCCAGAAGAAAGTCCTGATCGCTGGCATGCGCTACGCCGGCGAGATGAAGAAAGCCATGTTCTCGGTGCAGAACTTCCTGCTGCCGGCCGCTGACGTGCTGCCAATGCACTGCGCTGCCAACATCGGTGAAGAAGGCGACGTGACCCTGTTCTTCGGTCTGTCCGGCACCGGCAAGACCACCCTGTCTGCCGACGAAAGCCGTTACTTGATCGGTGACGACGAACACGGTTGGGGCGAAGGCGTGGTGTTCAACATCGAAGGCGGTTGCTATGCCAAGTGCATCGACTTGTCCGAGAAGAACGAGCCGGTCATCTGGAAAGCCATCAAGCACGGCGCGGTCCTGGAAAACGTCGTGATCAACGATGCCAAGCACGCCGACTACACCGATGTCAGCCTGACCCAGAACAGTCGCGCCGCGTACCCGCTGGAGCACGTTGCCAAGCGTTCCGAGCAGAACCTGGGTGGCGAGCCGAACGCAGTGATCTTCCTGACCTGCGACCTGACTGGCGTGCTGCCACCGGTGTCGATCCTCAATGAAGAGCAAGCGGCCTACCACTTCCTGTCCGGTTACACCGCACTGGTTGGCTCGACTGAAATGGGTTCGGGCAGCGGCATCAAGTCGACGTTCTCTACCTGCTTCGGCGCGCCGTTCTTCCCGCGTCCAGCTGGTGAATACGCAGAGCTTTTGATCAAGCGCATCCGCGGTTTCGGCTCCAAGGTCTACCTGGTCAACACCGGCTGGACCGGCGGCGGCTACGGTGTCGGCAAGCGCTTCAACATCCCGACCACCCGTGCAGTGATCGCAGCGATCCAGAGCGGCGCGTTGATCGGTGCGCAAACCGAGCACCTGGACACCATCAACCTCGACGTGCCATTGGCCGTACCGGGCGTTGAGACTGGCCTGTTGAACCCACGCAACACCTGGGCTGACAAGGCTGCCTACGACGAAGCAGCCAAGGCTCTGGCCGGCCTGTTCGTCGAGAACTTCAAGAAGTTTGAAGTGAGCGACGCGATCAAGGCAGCGGGTCCTAAGTTATAAGATTCACTGGCTGTTAAAAAGCCGCCCCTAGTGGGCGGCTTTTTTGTGCGCAAGGGAATCTGAAATACCAGCCGCGCTGGGCTGCGAAGCAGCCCCAGTAAGCCGAATGTGCTGTATCAGATACACCGTGGCGGCTGGTTTTTGGGCTGCTTCGCAGCCCAGCGCGGACGATGCGGCGTTCCGACAAGCCCGCTCGCCACAGCAGCCCTATCTGCTTAGCAATGCCGTGATAGCAGAGTGTCAGTTGATAAATCTGGTACTGATACACCGCTATCGCGAGCAAGCCCGCTCCGAGATTAATGACTCGGTGTTTTTCAACTCAAATTTTCCAGCGTCTGCGTATCCCAGCCCTGAGTCTTGACGGCCAGGTAGAGCATGCCAATGGTTAGCGGCATCTTCTCGCCCCGGCCCTTGGCGCGATGTTTGAGGAACACGTCAAACACCGGTGGGTTGAAGTAACGGTAGGCATCATAGTCGCCCAGGTCGAGATCAAATGTCTGCTCCAGCGCTTCCATGAACTGCCTGGCTTCCGCGCCGTCGCACCCGAGGTCGAAGTTGAGCGAGGTTTTAAGGCGGATGGTCTTGTGCTTGGGCAGGCCGATTTCTTCATGCAGCAATTGCAGGAGCTGCTGCATGACGGGGTCTTCTGGGAAGTGCGGGGCCAGGTTCATGGTGGGGGCACGCCGGAGTGGGTGAGGGGGTTGGTCATGGCGGTAGCGGTACTTGTTGCGGGTGAAGAACAGTGCCAAGCCTATCAAGAACAGAGCGAGGGGGAGCAGTTGAATACTAAGAATGATCGCTACGTAAGGTAGCCAGAATGTCAGGATCAAGCCGCTTGCGATAAACGTGACAGCAAAACGTTTCCTGAGTGTGCAGTCGGTGATTTTGTAATACAGCAACAGATAAAAGGCGAAGAAGATCGCCGCCTGTAGATAGAGCATTTGACTATGGCTCATTTGAGTACACGTGTAGTGAGAGGCTGGAGCGCTGCGGGCCAATTCCCCCGCTGACCTGAGCCTCTAGGCCGATGATGATGTCTGCATGCTGGAAGTTGCGCAGCTGGCGCGATATCAAATCGCTGGTAGCTTTTTCGACCAGTGATTCTGCCTTGCTGGACATGAGCCCAATTGGGGCTGCCACCGCTCCAGATATAGTTTCTTTGATGACTTTGTTCCGGTTGTTCAAGCTATCTGCCTGTTTTCTAGTCAGCGGTTTTGAAATGACCACTGTCATGAGGCAAGGAAGGTCTTGGGCGAGCATTCGCTCATACAGATTTTGTAGTCGCAGGCGAACTTCCTGCGCTGAGGTCTTTGCTTCTAGTAAGCAAAGGCTGGCAAGTGCTTGCTTGTTGTTGGGTCGTACAGTGAAACGAATCACGCTGAACGTGACCCCGTAATGGCCAATGTATTGAGTCCTTTCAAGGTCCATGGATTTCTTGCCGAGAGGGTTGTGAGGGCGCTAGTTTCGGTCAAGCTTGGTTGATTCTGTAGGGGGTTGAGTTTGCACTGGAGGTAGTTTGGGAAGCGTATGGTGCCTTGCTTGGCGATTTCCTACAGAGGCTTCCGATACTTGAAGTTGGGCTAAGAGGCGCCCACCCATAGTTGGGATAAAAACCACGTCACATTTTGTATAAAATCCCGGCAAGCCGCCTGAATTCAGCGTATGTTTCACCGCAAAATCTTGTAGGGCGATTCCGCCCACTACTTAAAGGGAGTTAAGCATGGGTTTGCTTCGTGTCGCTTCGGCGATGTCTTTGTGCGCGCTGGCGTTTGCCGTCCAGGCCGAGCAGTTGCCAATTGAAGTGCTCAGTGCGGTGGTCAAGGACCAGAAAATCGCCGATGCCGAAGTTTTGTTGCAACGCAACGGCGCACAGAACGTGGTGGGGCGCACCAATGCCCAGGGCCAGGTCACCCTCACCAGCGAAGCTGCCGACGGTGCTGACAACCTGCTGATCATCAAGAAGCCCGGCTACTCCAACCTGGTGGTCAAGTGCCCGTGCAAAGGCATGACCTACGCCATCAGCCCGGTGATGGAAAACCTCGACGGCCTGCGTGTGGTGTTGACCTGGGGGCAGACGCCTTCTGACCTCGACTCCCACATGATCTTCCCTGGCAATAACATCTACTTCAACAGCAAGACCGGCACCGACGCCGAGCTGGATGTGGATGACACCGACAGCTACGGCCCCGAAACCATCACCCTGCAGAAAAAACACTACGGCGAAAGCTACGTCTACGCCGTGCATGACTTCTCCAACCGCACCAATACCGGTTCCACGGCACTCTCCGAGAGCCAGGCCAAAGTGTTTGTGTACATGGGCCAGTCCCTGGTACGTACCTACTACGTGCCGACCAACCGCACCGGCAACTTGTGGACGGTGTTCCGCATGACTGGCAGCGGCGACTTCCAGGACATCAATACCTTCACCGGCGTGCTGGTCGAAGCCAAGGATGTACTCAACGAAGTCAAACCCCTGCTCAACGATAGCGTTGCCGTGGATGCCGTGGTGGTCAGTTCCGCAGTCCAGGGTGATGCGAAAAAGCTGAACCTCAAAGGCGAAGCGGCCTACCAGGCCGGTAACCTGGACCAGGCGATCGACTACTTCCGCCAGGCCATCGAGCTGGACAATTCCTTCGGCAAAGCCTACGGCAACCTCGGCCTGGCCTATCAGAAAGCCGGCAACACCGCCGAGTCGATCTGGGCCAACCGCAAGGCGATTGCCCTGGCCAGTGGCCCGACAGCCGCCACTGTGCGTGCCGGTTCCTACTACAACATCGCGCGGATCTACGAAGCGGCTGGGCAGTTTGCCGATGCGCTGCGTCACTACCAATTGGCCAAGGAACAGAAGGCCAACCCGGTGTATGACAAAGCTATTGAGCGTGTACAGAATCGCTGATTGAGTTGTAGTGAAGATCTAAAAATGTGGGAGCGGGCTTGCTCGCGAATGCGGTGGCTCAGTCAACAGAGACTGTGACTGAACCACTGCATTCGCGAGCAAACCCGCTCCCACATTTGCTTTGGGGTGTTTTATAGATTGCCGTTTGCTACCGGCTTCGCCCCCGCAGCCTGTGTATCATCCTGTCTCTCTTTTACTCGCGACCTTTCTCGATGCGCTGAAAATACCGGGCTATGTTTTAAGCCTGTTCAGCGGTCAATGGAGTGACAGCTCATGCACGACACCCTCCAGCAGGTCTTTGGTTATCCACAATTTCGCCCGGGCCAGGAAGCGGCTGTCAGCGCCGTGCTGGCCGGTCGTTCGGCGGCGGCGATCTTTCCCACAGGTTCCGGTAAATCCCTCTGTTATCAGCTCTCAGCCGTATTGCTGCCGCACCTGACGTTGGTGGTGTCGCCGCTGTTGGCGTTGATGCAGGACCAGTTGGGCTTTTTGCAGCGCCATGGTATTTCGGCCGGCAGCATCGATTCGGCGCAAAGTCGCGATGAAGCCAATGACGTCATGGCTCGTGCCCGCGCTGGCGAGCTGAAAATTCTGATGATTTCCGTGGAGCGCCTGAAGAACGAGCGCTTTCGCAACTTTTTGCACAGTGTTTCGATTTCGTTGCTGGTGGTGGATGAGGCGCACTGCATTTCCGAGTGGGGCCATAACTTCCGCCCGGACTACCTGAAGCTCCCTGACTACCAGCGCCAGTTCAAGATTCCCCAGGCACTGTTGTTGACGGCCACCGCGACACCCAAGGTGATTGCCGATATGCAGGCCAAGTTTGCTATCGCCCCCGCTGACGTGATCACCACCGGCTTCTACCGGCCCAACCTCAATCTGTGGGTGGAGCCGGTCACGGGCATGGACAAGCGCCGGCGCCTGGTGGAATGGATGGGCGCGCGGCCCAACCAGCCGAGCATCGTTTATGTCACCTTGCAGAAAACCGCCGAGCAGATCGCCGAGCATCTGAATCGCCATGGCATCCAGGCCGAGGCCTATCACGCAGGTTTACCTCACGATAAACGCGAGGGTATCCAGCGCCGGTTCATGGGCGGCCAGTCCAATTGCATCGTCGCCACCATCGCGTTTGGCATGGGCATCGACAAGAGTGACATCCGCAACGTCGTGCATTTCGACCTGCCCAAATCCATCGAAAACTACAGCCAGGAAATCGGGCGTGCCGGTCGCGATGGCCAGCCTTCCGAGTGCCTGGTGCTGGCCAATCGTGACAGCCTCAATGTGCTGGAGAACTTCGTGTACGGCGATACGCCGGAGCAGGCAGGCATCCGACTTGTGCTGGAGGACTTGCTGGCGGCCAGTGGCGAAGGGCAATGGGAGTTCCTGTTGCGAGCGCTGGCGGACCTGAGCAATATCCGCGAGCTACCGCTCAAGACCTTGCTGGTGCAGTTGGAGCTCAAGGGGGTGATCGCACCGCGCTACGCGTTTTACGCTGAGTATCGCTTCAAGTATCTGGTGGAGCCGGAGGTATTGCTGGCGCGTTTTTCCGGCGAACGGCAGCAGTTCGTCGCCGCGATCATCCAGGTGTGCAAGCGGGCCAGGAGTTGGGCCACCGTAGATTTCGACGCGCTGTATCAGCAGCACCAGGCCGAGCGTGGCCGGGTGGTCAAGGCGCTGGACTATTTCCAGGAGCTGGGGCTGATCGAACTGGAGAGCAAGCAGATGACCGAGGTCTACAGCCTGCTCGACACCGGGTTTGATCCCCTGGCCTTGAGCGCCGAGTTATACACAAGCTTCAAGCAGCATGAGGCCACAGAAGTGGCGCGGATTCATGGGATGCTGGCACTGTTCGCCAGCGAGCGTTGCCTGGGTTTTCGGCTGGCAGAGTATTTTGGCGATACGGATGCGCCCCGGCAGTGCGGGCATTGCTCGGTTTGTCATGGCCAGATCGCCCACTTGCCATCTCCCCCTGGCCTGGCGCCGCTTGTGGATAAACACTTTCAGGGATTGTGCGGCGATTTTATCCACAGGCATCATCAGCACACCGGCAGTTTTCCGGGTGCTGAGCGCCTGACGCGGTTCTTGTGTGGGATCAGCGTGCCGTTGTTTACCAAGCTCAAGGCCCGGGGGATTCCGGGCTTTGCTGCGCTGGAAGAGTATCCGTATGCCGAGGTGCGGGAGTGGGCCGAGGCGCACTTGGGCGACGTGTAAATCAACTTCAACGAGACTTGTCCATGCCAGACTCAACGCCACAGCGTGCCGACTACCGTCACTTCCAGCCGATCATTACGCGCTGGCACGACAATGACGTGTACGGCCATGTGAATAACGTCACCTATTACAGCTTCTTCGACACGGCAGTGAACACCTACTTGATCGAGCAGGGCGGGTTGGATATCCATGACGGCAAGGTGGTGGGGTTTGTGGTGAGTTCGGCGTGCGACTATTTCGCCTCGATTGCCTTTCCCGACCGCCTCGACATTGGCCTGCGGGTGGGTAAGTTGGGCAACAGTTCAGTGCAGTATGAATTGGCTGTGTTCAAGGCCGGTGAGGACGAAGCCTGTGCGGCGGGGCGGTTTGTCCATGTGTTTGTGGACCGGGCGACAAACCAGCCGGTGGCGATTGCGGGAGTGTTGCGCGAGGCGTTGCAGCGGTTGGTGATCTGACCCCGAACGCGTAAACGCCACCGAAGCAAATGTGGGAGCGGGCTTGCTCCCACAAGGGTTGTGCAGTGTTCTTTAGGTTTTACCGGTGACGGTAGTGATGCTTGTTCTTGCGATGGCCATAGGCATGACCGCGACCTGGGTGGTCGTCACGGTAGTAACGACGGTCATCACGCCCGCGATCGCGATAGCGACGGTCGTCGTCATCGCTCTTGTTGCCCATGTAGTTACCCAGCGCGCCGCCGGCGCCACCGCCTGCTGCCGCGCCGATCAGGCTGCCGGTGCTGCCGCCGACACTGCGTCCGACCACGTTGCCGCCCGCTGCGCCCAGTGCACCACCGATGGCGGCCTCACCACGGCTGCGTTTGTCTGCGCCTACTGCGCTGCCGCCAGCGCCGCCCAGGGCTGCACCAATGGCCGAGCCGGTATTGCCGCCAAGCTGTTGGCCGACGACCGAACCTAGAACCCCGCCCAATGCGCCGCCTACACCGGCTTCGGTGGTGCCACCGGCCATGGCTGCGCCACTGACCAGGCCAAGGGACAACAAGAGAATCGAGGAGAACTTCATAGGGGAACCTCAAGAGGATGACGGCGCGATCCTGAGGTTGCGAGAATTTTCTGACAATCGAATTCCGACCAGTGGTGCAGGTTGTATACAATTAGCTAAGTTACTGTTTTGACAAGGGAACTTAAGTCGTTTTTGCCGGTCTTTAACTACTTCGCAATGGCCGCTTTTATGCAAAAGCGGCCTTTTTTGTGCCAGGAACGATCAGGCGGTTTTGGCCATGATCAAACCATTCTCACTGGCCGCTTCCAGGCGAATCGCCACGAACTTGGAAGTAGGCGTATGGCTACCATCCCCCGTGCTTTCCAACGGCACCAGCGGGTTGACCTCTGGGTAATAGGCCGCCGCCTGCCCCGCCGGAATATCGAACGCCAGCAAGGTAAAACCTTTGACCCGGCGTTCGCGGCCATCATCCCAGATCGACACGATATCGGCCTTCTGCCCTGGCTTGAAACCGAGGCGGATGATGTCGGCTTCGTTGACGAACAGCACATCACGCTGGCCCTTGACCCCACGATAGCGGTCATCCAGGCCATAGATGGTGGTGTTGTACTGATCGTGGGAACGCATGGATTGCATGATCAGGTCGGGCAATTGGCCAGTGGCGCGGGTGCGTTCATGCACAAGATCCTTGGGCAGGATATTGGCGCGGAAATTGGCACGCCCTGACGGCGTATTCCAGCGGCGTGCGCCGGCGCTGTTGCCCAGGTAGAAACCGCCTGGATGCTGCACGCGCTCATTGAAATCCTTGAAGCCGGGAATGGTATCGGCGATCAAGTCGCGGATGCGGCGGTAGTCGGCCACCAGCCAGTTCCAGTCCACGGGTTTGCTGCCCAGCGTGGCGGCGGCGATACCCGCCAGAATCGCCGGTTCCGACTTCATCAGCTTCGACAGCGGCTGCAGTTGGCCATTGGAGCCGTGCACCATGCTGAACGAGTCTTCCACGGTCACCGCCTGCGGGCCGTCGGCTTGAATATCAATGTCGGTGCGGCCCAGGCACGGCAGGATCAAGGCTTGTTTGCCGTGGGCCAGGTGGCTGCGGTTGAGCTTGGTGCTGATCTGCACCGTCAGGTCGCAGTTGCTCAGGGCCTGGAAGGTGCGTGGGCTGTCAGGCGTGGCTTGGGCGAAGTTGCCGCCCAGGCCGATAAACACTTTGGCACGGCCTTCAAGCATGGCGTGGATCGCTTCGACCACGTTATGCCCATTGTCACGGGGTACCTTGAATTGGAAACGGCGTTCCAGGGCATCGAGAAAGGCCACGGGCGGCCGTTCGTTGATTCCCATGGTGCGGTCGCCCTGCACGTTACTGTGGCCGCGTACCGGGCACAGGCCGGCACCAGGGCGGCCGATGTTGCCGCGCAGCAGCATCAGGTTGGCGATTTCCTGGATGGTCGGCACCGAGTGCCGATGCTGGGTGATGCCCATTGCCCAGCACATGATCACGTTCTTGCCTTTGGCATACATCCGCGCAGCTTGTTCGATCTCGACCAACGGCAGGCCGGACTGCGCGACGATTTCTTCCCAGGAGGTGTCGTCGATCTTCGCCAGGTAATCCAGCACATTGACCGTGTGTTCATTGAGGAAGTCGTGGTCGAACACCGCGTCCTTGCCTTCGGCCTGGGCCTGGCGCTCCCACAGCAGCAGGAACTTGGCCATGCCGCGCAGGATGGCCATGTCGCCACCCAGTGCCGGACGGAAATACGCGGTGTTGGTTGGCTTGTCGCCGTTGGTGAGCATTTCCAGCGGATGTTGCGGGTTTTGGAAACGTTCCAGGCCACGCTCTTTGAGCGGGTTGATACACACCACCTGGGCGCCGCGCTTCACCGCTTCGCGCAGCGGTTCGAGCATGCGTGGGTGGTTGGTGCCGGGGTTCTGGCCCCAGACAAAAATCGCGTCGGCGTGCTCGAAATCGTCAAACGTCACCGTGCCTTTACCCACGCCCACGCTTTGCGCCAGGGCCACACCGCTGGCTTCGTGGCACATGTTCGAGCAATCGGGGAAGTTGTTGGTGCCGTAGGCCCGCACGAACAGTTGATACAGGTAGGCCGCTTCATTGCTGGCGCGACCCGAGGTGTAGAACTCGGCCATGTCCGGGCTTGGCAGGGCTTGCAAGTGCTGGCCGATCAGGTCGAAGGCCGCTTCCCAACTGATGGGCTTGTAGCGGTCGGTCTCGGCGTCGTAGCTCATCGGCTCGGTCAGGCGGCCCTGGTATTCCAGCCAATAGTCGCTTTGTTCCAGCAGCGCGCTGACGCTGTGTTTGGCGAAGAACGCGGCATCGACCCGGCGCTTGGTAGCTTCCCAGTTGACCGCTTTGGCGCCGTTCTCGCAGAACTTGACCATGCCGCTTTCCGGCGAGTCACCCCAGGCGCAACCTGGGCAGTCGAAGCCGCCGTTCTGGTTGGTCTTGAGCATCATGCGCAGGTTTTTCAGCGCGTTATCGCTGGTCAGCCACGCCTGCGCCACGCTGATCAGCGCGCCCCAGCCGCCAGCCGGGCCTTTGTAGGGCTTGTAGCGCGGGGTTGGGGTTTGGTCGGCTTGGTGATGATTGCTCATGGCTGGTACTCCATCGCAGGGCTGTAGACCCGCGGCGCGCTTTTCTGCGGCAGGTGGATAAGATTGAGGTTGTGCCGGCGTGCCCATTGCAGGGCCAGGCCGGTGGGCGACGACAGGCTGACCAGGGTCTGGATGCCCGCGCGCAGGACTTTCTGGATCAATTCGAGGCTGCAACGGCTGGTAACAATTGCCACGCCGCCTGCCGTCGGGATGCGCTGGCGGACCAGGGCGCCGATCAGTTTGTCGAGGGCGTTGTGCCGGCCGATGTCTTCGCGGCCCAGCAGCAGTTCGCCCTGGCCATTCATGAATACCGCCGCATGCACCGCGCCGCTGTACTGGCCCAATGGCTGAAAGGCGCTGATGCGCTGGCGCAAGCCCTCCAGCCACACGGCAGGCGGCAATGGTGCGCCAGGCAACACCTTGAGGTCGGGCAGCGCCTGCTCCACCGCTTCCACGCCACACAGGCCACAGCCGCTGGTGCCAGCCAGTTGCCGGCGCTGTTGCTTGAGGTTCCAGAAGGCGCGGCTGGAGATTTGCACCTGGGCGTACTGGGCTGAGCCTGCACCGCTCAGTTGCAGGTCGTAGATATCGCTGATGTCACTGATGATGCCGCTGCCCAGGCTGAAACCGACAATAAAGTCTTCAAGGTCGGTCGGGGTCACCAGCATCACGGCCTGGCTGATGTCGTTATAGGCAATCGCCAACGCGACTTCCTCGGCCAGTGCGGTACTGGCCGATTCCGTGTGTTCGAGGTTGCAGTACTGATAACTCTGGCTGGCGGTGGGCGCGGGCGTTGTCAGGGCGGGCGCCGCGCACGCTGGGCGCTGGGCGTTCATGAAGTCTAGTCACCGGCTAAGTGTTCAGCGTGAAGACTAGGCGCGACAAAGGGTCGCGTCTAATCGTCAGTACTGATCTACCGATAGATGACGTCGATCAAGGTTCCAGCAACGATTACTGATAGAGCGCGAAACACGCCTCGGCCAGTGCCGAACGCGGCGCGCTGCGGCGCATGATCAGCCCCAGTTTGGCCAGGGTCTGCGCGTTTTCGATGGGTTGCAGCCGCAGGTGTTCGGTCAGGGCGTCGAGGCCGCCGTCCAGGGGCATCACCGCACAACACAGGCCGCCGTGCACGGCCTGCAGCAACTGATGGACGGCATCGGTTTGCAGCAACGGTTGTGGCGTCAGGCCCCGGCTGTGGAAGTTATGGTCGATGGATTGGCGAAAGTGCATGCCGCTGGTGAGCATGCCCAGAGGCAGCTCGATCAGCGCCTCCCAGCTCAGGGGCCTTTCGCCAAAACTGAAGAACCGTTGGTCGTACAGCAGGCCCATGCGGGTTTCGTCCAGGGCCAGGGAGTCAAAGCGCTCGGCGTCCAGGCGCTCAAGGTAGGACACGCCCAGGTCCAGGCGATTGCTCGCCAGTTGCTCAAGGATCTGTTCAGAACTCAACGCCGACAACTCAAAGCGCAGGCTGGGGTGTTGCTTGTGCAGTTGTTGCATCAAGGCCAGTGGATCAAAGCTCGACAGCGGCACCACGCCCAGGCGCAATGTCCCCACCAGGTTGCCCCGGCAGGCTGCCGCCTCGGCCTGCAGGCCGTCATAGGCTGCCAGCACCGTACGCGCCCACGCCAGCACCCGTTCGCCTGGGGCGGTAAAGCCCTCAAAGCGCTGGCCGCGATTGACCAGCGGCAGTTCCAGCTCTTCTTCCAGGCTGCGCAAGCGCATCGACAGCGTCGGCTGGGTAATGTGGCAGCGCGCGGCGGCCTGGCCGAAGTGACGGGTTTCGTCGAGGGCGATGAGGAATTTCAGTTGTTTGATGTCCATCTTCGCTCCGGGGCTCTTATTCCAATGGCGTAGGGATTCTAGCGCGTTTGCGTCATTGGTCGGACTGGAACCAAGGTCTGTAAGACTGGTCTAGTCTTTGGCATCTGGAAACCCAATCCCAAGGAGAGCGCACTATGAGTCTTTTTAGCTTTATCAAAGAAGCCGGCGAAAAAATCGTTGATCTGTTGACGCCGGGTAATGCGAACGCGAGTGAGCAGTTGAAGGATCACGTTGCCAAGGTTGGTCTGGGTAACCCGAATGTGCAGACCACGGTGGACGGCGACAAGGTGACGGTCACCGGTGAAGTCGCCAGCCAGGAAGAGAAAGAGAAGATTCTGTTGGCGCTGGGCAATATTGCCGGCGTGGCTACTGTTGACGATCAGATTACCGTGGCCCCAGGGGCCGTAGTGGTGGCTTCGCGCTTTGTCGTGGTGAAAAGCGGCGATACCCTCAGTGCGATCTCCAAGACCGTTTATGGCGATGCCAACAAGTACAACAAAATCTTCGAGGCCAACAAGCCGCTACTGTCGCACCCGGACAAAATCTACCCAGGGCAGACGCTGCGTATTCCTGAGTAAGCTTGTCCCCTTGTAGGAGCGAGCTTGCTCGCGAAGGTCGTTAACGATGACGCGGACATCCTGAATGAAAGCGCTGTCTAGACGTTTTTCGCGAGCAAGCTCGCTCCTACAACGGTAATCCTGAAATCAATTCCCGGTAATCCCCCACAGCAGCAAACTCCGCCGTATCCTTAGGCCCCTTGCGGCTGTCCGGCTGTTTGACCGCCAGCAAATGCCCTACGCCAAAATCCCGTGCACTGCGCAGAATCGGCAACGTATCGTCGATAAACAGGCTGCGCGCCGGGTCGAAGTCGATGTCCGCCTGCAATGCGTCCCAGAACTGCGGGTTTTCCTTGGCAAAACCATAGTCATGGGAGCTGATCAGGCGCTCGAAATATGGCGCCAACTCAATGCGTTCCAGCTTCAACGACAGCGAGTCGCGGTGGGCATTGGTGATCAGGATCACGCGTTTTCCGGCCTGTTTGATGGCTGCCAGGAAGGTATCGGCATCCGGTCGCAGGGCGATCAGGTGGGCGGTTTCCAGCTTGAGTTCGCGCACCGGGATCTTCAATTCGGCGCTCCAGAAGTCCAGGCAATACCATTGCAACTGTCCGGCGTTACGCTCGAACAGCGGCTGCAATTCCATCTCGGCCATGGCCTGGCTCACCCCGTGCAGTTCGGCATATCGCCGGGGCAGGTGCTCCATCCAGAAGTGGTTGTCGAAATGCAGGTCGAGCAAAGTGCCGTCCATGTCCAGCAGGACGGTATCGATATCGGACCAGGGCAATGGAGGCATGGTGGGTTCTCAAGCAGGTAAGTAAATATATCCGACACAGACAATCGGAAAAGCCACGGTATAGTAACCCGATCACGCCAAGGAGCCCTTTATGCGCCAGAAACCCACCGTCCTCGCCCGCGAAATTGTCGCCAGTAGCCGTTTGTTCCGCGTGGAGCAAGTGCAGTTGCGCTTCTCCAATGGCGTTGAGCGGATCTACGAGCGCCTGGTGGGCCGTGGCGCAGGGTATGGCGCGGTGATGATCGTGGCGATGATCGACGCTGACCACGCGCTGCTGGTGGAAGAATACTGCGGCGGCACTGATGAATATGAGCTGTCCTTGCCCAAGGGCCTGATCGAGCCGGGCGAAGACGTGCTGGCGGCGGCCGACCGTGAACTCAAGGAAGAGGCGGGCTACGGCGCACGGCAGTTGGAGCACTTGACTGAACTGTCCCTTTCCCCCGGCTACATGAGCCAGAAAATCCAGGTGGTGCTGGCCACCGATCTGTACGAAGAACGCCTGGAAGGTGACGAGCCCGAGCCGATGCGCGTGGACCGGGTCAACCTGCGCGAGCTTGCGCAACTGGCGCAGAACGCGCAGTTCAGCGAAGGCCGTGCCCTGGCCGCGTTGTACCTGGTGCGAGACCTGCTGACCCAGCGCGGAGCGTACCAGCCATGAGCGAATTGTTCCTCGGCCACCCGTACATTGCTCCGGTGATTGAACTGGCCCGCCAGGCCGGCGAGGTCATCCTGCCGTACTGGCGCGCCGATGTGGCCGTGACGGCCAAGGCGGATGATTCGCCGGTCACCGCCGCCGACCTGGCCGCCCATCACCTGATTCTCGCTGGCCTCACCGCGCTGGACCCGAGCATCCCGGTGCTGTCGGAAGAAGACGCCGATATCGACCAGAGCGTGCGCGCTGGCTGGCAGCGCTGGTGGCTGGTGGACCCGCTGGATGGCACCAAGGAATTTATCAGCGGCAGTGAAGAGTTTACCGTCAACATTGCCTTGATCGAACACGGGCGGGTGGTGTTTGGCGTGGTGTCGATGCCCACTAGCGGCCGCTGTTACTTCGGTGGTGCTGGCCTTGGGGCGTGGCGCTCCGATGTGAATGCTGCGCCCCGGCAGATCCAGGTGCGGCAGAAGCCCGCCGTAGGCGAGGCGTTTACTGTGGTTGCCAGCCGTCGCCATACCAGCCCTGAGCAGGAGCGCTTGCTCGACGGTTTGAGTGAAGGGTTGGGGGCGTTGAAACTGGCCAATATCGGCAGCTCCCTGAAATTTTGCCTGTTGGCCGAAGGCAGCGCCGATTGCTATCCACGCCTGGCGCCGACCTCACAGTGGGACACCGCCGCCGCCCAAGGCGTGCTGGAGGGCGCAGGCGGCGAAGTGTTGGAGTTGAATGGCCAGCCGTTCAGCTACCCGGCGCGTGCGTCGCTGTTGAACCCGTTCTTCCTGGCCTTGCCGGCCAAGGCTGCGTGGCGCGAGCGCTTGCTGGCGCTGGCCCGTTCTTGAAGGCAATGCAGAACAAAATGTGGGAGCGGGCTTGCTCGCGAATGCGGCAGGTCAGTCAGCACATGTATTGACTGACACTCCGCTATCGCGAGCAAGCCCGCTCCCACATAAGCCCTGTGCCCACATTGGTTATGTGTTGTAGGGTTTAGCGGTGCAGGACGTACTGCCCGCTAAACGCCACCGCCTGCTCTTCACTGCCCTCATTCACAATCCACGTCTGCAACGCCAGCCGCGCCCGGCCATGGCGTTTGTAGGTCGCCAAAAAGCGCTTCCAAACCTTGTCCTCCGGGGCCTGGCAAATCGCCGTGGCGTCCTGGGTGACAGGCAGCGGGTAGCTGATCTGCCCTTCCTGGATCACGATGTGCCCGTCTTCGATCCCTTCCTCGCGCAATTGCAGGTGCAGCCAGCCCCAACCCGCCAGCACGGCGCCGCAGTACAGGCTGCCACCGAACATGGTGCTCTTGTGGTTGATATTGGCTTGCAAGGGTAAGTGCAGGCGCAGTTGCCGATCCTGCCAGTCGAGTACCTTGAGGCCCATCTCCCGGGTCAGGGGGATGTCATGGTGCAGAATGGATTCCAGGTAACGGCTATCGCGGCTCATGGCGGTCTCTTGGCGGGTGGGAAAGGTCATTCGTCATCGGCGTGCTGGTTACCGCTGTCGGCAAAGTTCAGCCCATGCTTGCGCAGCTTGTCATGCAGGGTTTTGCGCGGCACCCCCAGGGCTTCGGCCAGGCTGCGCATGGAGCTGTGAGGGCGACCGAGTTCGGCGGCGATCAAGGCTTTTTCAAAGTGTTCGACTTGCTCACTCAAGCCTCCGGTAGACATCGGCACACCGGGCGCCGGCCCATCCGGTGCGCTGTCCAGGGCCAATTCCAGGCCAAGGGCGAAGCGTTCGGCGACGTTTTGCAGTTCGCGCACGTTGCCGGGCCAGTTATGGCGCAGCAGCATTGCCCGTTGGCCGGGTTGCAACTCATGCAGCGGCAGGCCGTGGCGGCTGCTGGCCTCGTCGGCGAAGTGCTGGAACAGCATCAAGGCATCTTCGCCACGCTCACGCAGGGGTGGAATGCGCAGTGGCGCGACATTCAGGCGGTAGTACAAGTCCGCACGAAAGCGGCCCTGGTCGGCGGACTGGCGCAGGTCTTCCTTGGTGGCGGCGATGATGCGGATATCCAGCGGGATCTGCTGATTACCCCCCAGGCGCTCGACCACACGCTCCTGCAACAGGCGCAGCAACTTGACCTGCACATCCAGGCTCATGCTCTCGATTTCATCGAGGAACAAGGTCCCGCCGTTGGCAAATTCGAACTTGCCGATCCGCCGCTTCTGCGCCCCGGTAAATGCTCCCGGTTCATGGCCGAACAGTTCGCTTTCCACCACGGACTCAGCCAGCGCCCCGGCGTTGATGGCAACGAAGGGCCCGGTGCGGCGGTTCGACAGGTCGTGCAGGGCGCGCGCCACCACTTCCTTGCCGGCCCCGGTTTCACCGAGGATCAGCACATCGGCGCGGGTCGCCGCCAGCGCACCAATCTGCTCGCGCAGGCGCAGCATTGGCGCCGATTGGCCCACCAGGCGCGTGCTCAGTTGCTGGCGATCGCTCAAGGCCAGGCGCAGGCTGCGGTTGTCCAGCACCAGTCGGCGCAGGGCCAGGGCGCGGCGTACGCTGTCGAGCAGGGCGTCGCTGGCAAAGGGTTTTTCGAGGAAATCATAGGCGCCGGCGCGCATCGCCTGCACCGCCAGTGGCACATCGCCGTGGCCGGTGATCAGCAGCACCGGCAACTCCGGATCCTGGCCGTGGAGTTCGGCGAGCAGCTCCAGGCCGTCCATGCCGGGCATGCGAATGTCGCTGACCACCACCCCCGGCCAGTCGCGCGACAGCTGCGCCGTAAGGCCGGTGGCTTCGCCAAGGGGCAGGACTTTCAGCCCGGCCAGGTCCAGGGTCTGGCACAGGGCCTGACGCAGGTGTGGATCATCGTCGATCAACACCACCTGAATCTGGTTATCGATACTCATACACTGCGGTCCTCGGACGGTTGCAGACTGACGCCGGGTGCTCCGGCGCGCAGTTTCAAGGTTATCAGTGCGCCGCCTTCCTTGTGGTTGGCGAACAACAGTTCACCACCAAAGGCACGCATCAGGGTGTCACAGATGGCCAGGCCCAACCCCAGGCCCTGAGTGCGGGTCTTGGTGGTGTAGAAGGGTTCGCCGGCGCGGCCCAGGGCCTCCATGCAGAACCCCGGCCCGTTGTCGCGGATGTACAGGTTGACGCCCTGTTCGGTGGATTCGGCACTCAGCCACAGTTTGCGCGGCGGACCTTTTTCGGTCAGGGCGTCCAGGGCATTGGCCAGCAGGTTGCCCAGCACTTGGCGCAAGCGGGTTTCCCCGGCTTCTACCCACAAGGATGCCTCTGGCAAGTCGCGGATCAGCTCCACTTCCATGGAGCGCCGGCGCTTGGCCAGCAACGCCAGTGCATCGTCCAGGGCCGGCTGCAGGGCCACGCTTTCCGGGGCATGGCGGTCGCGGCGGGCAAACGCGCGCAAATGCGCGATGATCGAGGCCATGCGCCCGGTCAGTTCGCTGATCAGCTTGAGATTGCCCCGGGCATCGTCGGTGCGCTGGTGGTCGAGGAGAATCTCGGCGTTTTCCGCGTAACTGCGGATGGCCGCCAGGGGTTGGTTGAGTTCATGGCTGATACTGGCCGACATGGTGCCCAGCGCCGACAGTTTGCCGGCCTGCACCAGATCGTCCTGGGCGCGCACCAGTTCCTGCTGGGCATTTTCGCGCTCCAGCACTTCCTGGCGCAGGCGGCGGTTGAGGCCTTCGAGGTCGCTGGTCCGTTCAGCCACGCGCATTTCCAGCTCGCGCCGGGCCTTGGCTTCAAAGGCAATGCGTTCCAGGTAATGACGCCTGCGCTGCATCATCAGGCCCAGCAGCAGCATCAGCACTAGCAAGGTCGCGCCGCCGACCGCGACTACCGTGCGTACAGGGCGATCGATCAAGGTGCGCGGAGCGAGGATTTCCACATTCCAGCCGGTTTCGGCGATTTCGGTGGATTGGCGCAGCCAGGCGCTGGAGCTGAAATTCAGGGGCTGCGGATCGCGGGTCGGGTAGGGCTGGATCGCGATGATGGCCTGGCGCTCGGCCTCGGTCAGTGGCCGGGTGGTGCGAAAACGCCATTGTGGGCGTGAGGTCAGGATCACCACGCCATTGTGGTCGGTGACCAGCAATTGCTCGGGGGTCTGGCCCCAGAGGCTTTCGGTATGGTCCAGGTCGACCTTGACCACCAGCACGCCGATCACATGCTCGTCTTCGCGGACTGCGGCGGCGAAGAAATACCCGCGCTTGGCCGACGTGGTCCCCAGGCCGAAGAAACGACCCAGGCGCCCGGCCATGGCCTCACTGAAGTAAGGCCGAAAAGAAAAGTTGCGGCCGACGAAGCTGTCTTGTTTGTCCCAGTTCGAGGCGGCCAGGGTCTTGCCGCGAGTGTCCATCAGGTACATCACTTCCACGCCCGCCTGGGCCGCTACCTGCTTGAGCAATTGGTTGGCGGCGACCAGGTTGGTACTGACGTGGGGCGCTGCCAGGGCGGTGCGCAGGGCCGGCAGGTCGCCGAGGATTTGCGGCAACACTTCGTAGCGGTGCAGGGTACCCAGCAGGTTGGCGACGTACAGGTCGAGGGTCTGGCGGTTCTGCCCGGCCAGCTCGCTGCGGTAGTAACGCTCGGCCAGATGCTCCAGCGGCCACAGCAGTGGCGCCAGGCACAATGCCAGCAAGGCCAGGCTGCGCCAGCGGGGTCTGCGTGGAAGGGGTGGAGTCATGTAAGTCTGCGCCTGTGGGTACAGGCGCATTATGCCTAGTGCTGCTGTGCAAGACACTCGCGCAATGCTTCGCGCCACTGCGGTTGGCTAACGTGCCAGTGTTGTTGCAGGCGGCTGCAATCGAGGCGCGAGTTCAACGGGCGTTTGGCGGGCGTTGGGTACTCACTGGCGTGAATCCCTTCCAGCGCGGCGCATGCCTTGCCTTCGGCCAGCAGTTGCTCGCCGATGGCCTGGGCAAAGCCGAACCATGAGGTTTCGCCCTGGGCTGTCAGGTGATACACGCCCCAGTCCCCGGCCTGGCCAGCCTGCCAGCGCTCGATCAGGGCGCGGGTGCTGTTGGCGATGGTCCCGGCCCAGGTCGGCGCGCCAATCTGGTCGGCGACGATACGCATGTGAGGTTTTTCCTGGAGCAGGCGCTGCATGGTCAGCAGGAAATTCTTGCCGTGGCTCGAATACACCCAACTGGTGCGCAGGATCAGGTACTGACCACCCACTGCCGCGATGGCCTGTTCGCCCGCCAGTTTGCTCGCGCCGTAGACACCCAACGGGTTGGGAGCATCGTCTTCGGTGTAGGGCGCAGGCTTGCTGCCGTCGAACACGTAGTCGGTGGAGTAGTGGATCAGCGGGATGCCCAAGGCCTTGGCTTCTTCGGCCAGGATACCGGGCGCCGTGGCATTGATCGCGAAGGCCACATCGGGCTCGTTCTCGGCCTGATCGACAGCGGTATGCGCCGCCGCGTTGATGATCAACCCGGGGCGATGGCTGCGTACCTGTTGGCGGATCTGCTCGGGGTTGGCCAGGTCGAGCTGGTCGCGACCGAGCACGACCAACTCCCCCAGGCCCTGGAGCCGCTGTTGCAGCTCGCGGGAAACCTGGCCGTGTTGGCCGGTGATGAGGATTTTCAAGGCGGTGCTCATGGGAATAGGTCGGCTTCCAGCAGGGGCTTGCCGTGCTGATCCTTGGCAGACAGTTGTGGCGGCTCGGTCAGTTGCCAGTCAATGGCCAGTGTTGGGTCATTCCACACAATGCAGCGCTCGGCACTTGGCTGGTAATAGTCGGTGGTTTTGTAGAGAAACTCGGCGAAGTCGCTCAACACCACGAAGCCATGGGCGAACCCTTCGGGTACCCACAGTTGACGATGATTCTGCGCGGACAGGCGCACGCCCACCCATTGGCCGAAATTCGGTGAATTGCGGCGGATGTCGACCGCCACGTCCAACACTTCACCTGCGCTGACGCGCACCAGTTTGCCCTGGGTGTGTTCCAACTGGTAATGCAGGCCGCGCAACACGCCTTTCTGTGAGCGGGAATGGTTGTCCTGGACAAAATTGCGCGTAAGGCCAGTCGCCTCTGCAAATGCGCGGGCGTTGAAACTCTCGTAGAAAAAACCGCGTTCATCACCAAACACCTTGGGTTCGATGATCAATACGCCGGGCAAGGTGGTTTCGACGATATTCACCGGGGCTCTCCCGCCAGGGCAAACAGGTACTGTCCATAGCCGGTTTTGCCAAAATACGTCGCCCGTGCGAGCAAATGCTCGCGGTCGATCCAGCCGCTCTGGTAGGCGATTTCTTCCAGGCACGCCACTTTCAAACCCTGGCGGTGCTCGATGGTTTGTACATATTGCGAGGCTTCCAGCAGGCTGTCGTGGGTACCGGTGTCGAGCCAGGCGAAGCCGCGACCGAAGCGCTCAACCTGAAGGTCGCCTCGTTGCAGGTAGGCGTTGTTGACGTCGGTGATCTCCAGTTCGCCGCGTGGTGATGGCTTGATCGATTTGGCAATCTGGATCACGTCGTTGTCGTAGAAGTACAGGCCCGTTACGGCATAGCTGGATTTGGGTTTGAGTGGCTTTTCTTCGATAGACAGCGCGCGGCCTTCGCTATCGAAATCGATCACGCCAAAGCGCTCCGGGTCTTTGACCCAGTAGCCGAATACCGTGGCGCCTTTGCCGCGCTTGACGGCGCTGTGCAATTGTTGGCTGAAGCTCTGGCCGTGGAAGATGTTGTCGCCCAGAATCAGGCACACGGGATCATTGCCGATAAACGCTTCACCAATCAGGAACGCCTGGGCCAGGCCGTCAGGGCTGGGCTGTTCGGCATAGCTGAAGGTGACCCCGAACTGGCTGCCGTCTCCCAGCAGATTGCGGTATTGCGGCAGGTCCGCGGGGGTCGAGATCACCAGGATTTCCTTGATCCCAGCCAGCATCAGCACCGAGATCGGGTAGTAGATCATCGGTTTGTCATAGACCGGCAACAACTGCTTGGACACGCCCAGGGTAATGGGGTGCAGGCGTGTACCAGAGCCGCCGGCCAATACAATTCCCTTCATCATGCGATCAGATCCTTTAGGTCGGTGTTGCCCAGTCGTTGTCCTTGATAGCTGCCGTCCTGGACCCTGCGGCACCACTCCAGGTTATCCAGATACCACTGAACGGTCTTGCGCAGGCCGGTTTTGAAGGTTTCTTCAGGAACCCAACCCAATTCGCGCTCGATCTTGCTGGCATCGATAGCGTAGCGCTGGTCGTGGCCTGGACGATCCTTGACGAAAGTGATCAGGTCGCTGAACTGGGCAACGCCGGCCGGGCGCTGTGGCGCCAGCTCTTCGAGCAGTGCGCAGATGCCACGCACCACGTCGATGTTCTTCTGCTCGTTGTGCCCGCCGATGTTGTAGGTCTCGCCCACCACACCTTCGGTGACCACTTTGAGCAGCGCACGAGCGTGGTCTTCGACAAACAACCAGTCGCGCACTTGCAGGCCGTCGCCATATACCGGCAGGGCTTTGCCTGCCAGGGCATTGAGGATCACCAGCGGGATGAGTTTCTCGGGGAAGTGGAACGGCCCGTAGTTGTTCGAGCAGTTGGTCAGCAGCACCGGCAAGCCGTAGGTGCGCTGCCAGGCGCGGACCAGGTGGTCGGACGCCGCCTTGCTGGCGGAGTAAGGCGAGCTTGGCGCGTAAGGCGTGGTTTCGGTGAACAGGTCATCTACACCATGCAGGTCGCCATACACTTCGTCGGTGGAAATGTGATGGAAACGGAAGGCGCTCTTGGCCGGCTCTGTCAACTGTTGCCAGTAGGCGCGAGTGGCTTCAAGCAGGCTGTAGGTGCCGACGATGTTGGTCTGGATAAAATCCGACGGACCGTCGATGGAGCGGTCGACATGGGACTCAGCGGCCAGGTGCATGATGGCCTGGGGCTGGAAGCGTGCCAGCACTGCGCTGACGGTGGCCTGGTCGATGATATCGGCCTGGACGAACTCATAACGGGTGTTGGTTGCGATGCTGGTCAGCGACTCAAGATTACCGGCATAGGTCAGTTTGTCGAGGTTGAGCACTTCATGCCCGGTGTGTTGAATCAAGTGCCGGATCAGAGCGGAACCGATAAATCCTGCACCGCCGGTGATGAGAATGCGCATGTCAGAAGCCCTTTTCCTTAGACAGACATAAAGCGAATGGAGCATAGCTTGTGTTGTGGCGCAGGCCGGTGCAAGGGCGCGTGGTCAGATTGCCGGCTTGGCTGTCGCCCAGGGGGTTGCGCAACCCCCGTAAACAATGGCGATATAAGCGCCAGATAAAAAACCAGGGGCTGTCAGATGTTGCTCGATACATTGATCCACCGCGCCAGTTTGCCGTGCCCACAGGTCGGACCTGGGCAAGCCTTGCAGTTGCTTGAGCAGCATTACGGCCTCGGTGGCACGCTGCAGTCCCTGGGCAGCCAGCAAGATCTCAATTACCGGGTCGACAGTGATCGTGGGCGCTTCGTCCTGAAAATCTGCCGTGGCGAGTACGCGGCCATCGAGTTGCACGCCCAGCATGCGGCCCTGGCGCACTTGCAGGCACACGCCAGCGTCCGAGTGCCCAAGGTCATCAGCACCCTCGCCGGCGAACAACTGTTGAGTCTGACGGTTGCCGGGCAGGCCGTGCATCTGCGGCTGCTGGACTATATCGACGGCCAGCCGCTGACCCACCTGCCGCACCTGGATCGTGGGGTGATCGAAGGTTTCGGCCGGCTATGCGGGCAGATGAGCCAGGCATTGGCTGGCTTCACCCATGCGGGGCTTGCGCGCACCCTGCAATGGGACCCGCGCCACGCGCTGGAGCTGATCAGGCATTTATTGTCGACACTCGACAACGTGCCCCAGCGCGCGGCCCTGGAGCGGGTCGCGGTACAGGTCGAGCAGCACCTGCGCCCCTTGGCGGATCAATTGCCCTGGCAGGCCGCGCACATGGACATCACCGATGACAATGTGATGTGGCAGCGCGATACCCAGCAGCATTGGCAGGTGCAGGGCGTTATCGATTTCGGTGACTTGGTGCACACCTGGCGGATTGCCGATCTGTCGGTGACTTGCGCCGCCCTACTGCACCACGCCGAAGGTGACCCGTTTGCGATCCTGCCGGCGATCCAGGCCTATCACGCGCTGACTCCGTTGCAACCGCAAGAGTTGCAGGCGTTGTGGCCGCTGATTGTGGCCCGCGCGGCGGTCCTGGTGTTGAGCAGTGAACAGCAACAGCGCCTGGACCCGGATAACACCTACCTGTTGAAGAATGCCGAGCACGAGTGGGAAATATTCCAGGTTGCCCTCTCGGTACCCTTCGAACTGATGGACGCGGCGATCCTGGCGTGCGTCGGTACAAGCCTGGCGCCGCTGGCCAGCGAAGGGTTTGCCCCGCTGCTACCGAGCCTGGTGGGGCGCGAATTCGCACTGATCGACCTGGGCGTGCTCAGTCCGCATTTCGAGGCGGGAAACTGGGAAACCCCCGGCATCGACCAACATCTATTACAGCAAGCGGCAGCGGTCCATGGCCTGGCGGCCAGCCGTTATGGTCAATATCGGCTGTCCCGCACGCTGCCTGACTGCGCGACCGAACCCGAGACCTTCGCGCTGCACGTCGAACTGCATGCGCCCCAAGGCACTGCCGTACAAGCACCGTTTGCCGGCACCCTGCGCAGCACGACCGATGGCGGCTTATGTGTGCACAGCGCGGAACTGAATGTACGACTCTGGGGGGTGAAACCCGCGTTGCAACCCGGTGCAGCGGTGCTCAAGGGCCAGGTCCTGGGTGAGGCTGGCGGGCCATTACGGGTGCAGTTGTGCCGCGTCGATCTTGAGCCGCCGTTGTTCTGCACGCCATCGCGCGCTGCGGCCTGGCAGGCGCTGTGCCCGTCCCCGGCGACGTTGCTGGGCCTTGCCTGTGACGCTGAGCCGGAGCTGGATCCAGACGCCTTGCTGGCCCGGCGCGATGCCAGCTTCGCCCGCTCGCAAAAGCACTATTACGTTGACCCGCCGCGCATCGAGCGCGGCTGGCGCAACCATCTGATCGATATGCAGGGCCGTTCCTATCTGGACATGCTCAACAATGTCGCGGTGCTGGGCCACGGCCATCCGCGCATGGCACAGGTGGCGGCACGGCAGTGGTCGTTGCTCAACACCAACTCGCGTTTTCATTACGCCGCGATTGCCGAGTTTTCCGAGCGGCTGCTGGCGCTGGCGCCGGATTCCATGGACCGCGTATTCCTGGTCAACAGTGGTACCGAAGCCAACGACCTGGCGATCCGCCTGGCCTGGGCCTACAGCGGCGGGCGCGACATGCTCAGCGTGCTGGAGGCCTATCACGGCTGGTCGGTGGCGGCGGATGCGGTGTCCACCTCGATCGCCGACAACCCCCAGGCCTTGAGCAGCCGGCCGGACTGGGTGCATCCCGTGACCGCGCCCAACACTTATCGAGGCGAATTCCGCGGCCCGCACAGTGCACCGGATTATGTGCGCAGCGTCGAGCACAACCTGGCGAAGATCGCCGCCAGCAAGCGCCAACTGGCGGGTTTTATCTGCGAGCCGGTGTATGGCAATGCGGGCGGTATCTCCCTGCCGCCAGGCTATTTGCAGCAGGTGTATGCCCTGGTTCGCGCCCGGGGTGGGGTATGTATCGCCGATGAAGTGCAGGTCGGCTATGGCCGCATGGGGCATTTCTTCTGGGGTTTTGAAGAGCAGGGCGTGGTGCCGGACATCATCACCATGGCCAAGGGCATGGGCAACGGCCAGCCTCTGGGCGCGGTGATCACCCGCCGGGAAATCGCCGAAGCGCTGGAGGCTGAGGGCTACTTCTTCTCGTCTTCGGGCGGCAGTCCAGTCAGTTGCCGGATTGGCATGGCGGTGCTGGACGTGATGGATGAGGAAAAACTCTGGGAAAACGCCCAAGTGGTCGGCGGGCATTTCAAGGTGCGGCTGGAGGCGTTGATCGCACGGCATCCGCTGGTGGGGGCGGTGCATGGCTCGGGTTTCTATCTGGGGTTGGAGCTGGTGCGGGATCGGCAGACCCTGGAGCCAGCGACGCAAGAGACCGCGAAGTTGTGTGATCGCCTGCGCGAGCTGGGGATTTTCATGCAGCCGACGGGGGACTACCTGAACATCCTCAAGATCAAACCGCCGATGGTGACGTCCAGACGCAGTGTGGATTTCTTTGTCGACATGCTGTCGAAGGTGTTGGATGAAGGGCTGTAGACCCCTTTCAATGACTTGAAATGAGATCAACACTGTTGATTGGATTTCAATTTTAAATTCGATTGTTATCGGGAATATTTTGTATTTTTTCGATAGATGGAGATCGATCAGCTTTAAAAGCCGATTTTTATCCGTTATAAAGTCGTCCAGCATTCCCCTTTCTGTCATCGGCCATGGTTATCCTGGCCGCTGACCACCGCCCAGGAGATGATTCATGAGCCGTATCGTTACCGTCGCCGCTACCCAGATGGCTTGTTCCTGGGATCTTGAAGCCAACATCGAGACCGCTGAAAAGCTGGTCCGTGAGGCCGCCGCCAAAGGCGCGCAGATCATCCTGATCCAGGAACTGTTCGAGAGCCCGTATTTCTGCCAGAAGCCAAACCCGGACTACCTGCAACTGGCTACGCCGGTTGACGACAACGTGGCCATCAAGCACTTCCAGAAAATCGCCAAGGAACTGCAAGTGGTCCTGCCGATCAGCTTCTTCGAGCTGGCCGGCCGTGCGCGTTTCAACAGCATCGCGATCATTGATGCCGACGGCTCCAACCTCGGGATTTATCGTAAAAGCCACATCCCGGATGGCCCTGGCTACCACGAAAAGTACTACTTCAACCCGGGCGATACCGGCTTCAAGGTGTGGAACACCCGCTACGCGAAAATCGGCGTGGGCATCTGCTGGGACCAGTGGTTCCCGGAATGTGCCCGCAGCATGGCGCTGCAAGGCGCAGAAATCCTGTTCTACCCGACCGCCATCGGCAGCGAGCCACACGACAAGAGCATTTCCTCCCGTGACCACTGGCAGCGCGTGCAGCAAGGCCATGCCGGCGCCAACCTGATGCCGCTGATCGCCAGCAACCGTATCGGCAACGAAGAGCAGGACGGCTACGACATCGACTTCTACGGCTCGTCGTTCATTGCCAACCAGTTCGGCGAAAAAGTCCAAGAGCTCAACGAAACCGAAGAAGGCATCCTGGTGCACAGCTTCGACCTCGATGAGCTTGAACACATCCGCAGCGCGTGGGGCTCGTTCCGTGATCGCCGGCCGAACCTGTACGGCGCACTCAAGACCCTCGACGGTTCCCTGGAGTCCTGATCGCCATGACCACTTTGCACAGCACGCCTCGCGCTGACGGCTTCCATATGCCAGCCGAGTGGGCACCCCAGACCCAGGCCTGGATGATCTGGCCCGAGCGCCCGGACAACTGGCGCCTGGGCGGCAAGCCAGCGCAGGCGGCCCATGTGGCGGTGGCCAAGGCCATTGCGCGCTTTGAGCCGGTGACGGTCGCGGTGTCGGCCGGCCAGTACGAAAACGCCCGGGCGCGCCTGGATGTGCCGAATATTCGCGTGGTGGAGATGTCCAGCGACGACGCGTGGGTACGCGACAGCGGGCCGACCTTCGTGATCAATGACCAGGGTGAAGTCCGTGGCGTGAACTGGGACTTCAATGCCTGGGGCGGGTTTGACGGTGGCTTGTATGCGCCGTGGAACCGCGACTCCCAGGTGGGCGGCAAGATCCTTGAGATCGAGCGCAGCCCGCGTTATCGCACCGAGGGGTTTGTGCTCGAAGGTGGTTCGATTCACGTCGACGGTGAAGGCACGCTGATCACCACCGAGGAATGCCTGCTCAACCGCAATCGCAACCCGCATCTGGATCGTGGGCAAATCGAAGCGGTACTCAGCGCCAACCTGGCGGTGGATAAGATCATCTGGCTGCCCGACGGTCTGTTCAACGACGAAACCGACGGCCATGTGGATAACTTCTGCTGCTACGTGCGCCCGGGTGAAGTGTTGCTGGCCTGGACCGATGACCCGCAAGATCCGAACTATGTGCGCTGCCATGCCGCCATGGACGTGCTGCAAAACAGCACTGACGCCAAGGGGCGCGCGTTTATCGTGCATAAAATGCCGATTCCGGGGCCGTTGTATGCGACCGAGGAAGAGTGCGCCGGGGTTGACCCGGTGGACGGTTCCCAGGAGCGTAATCCGACCGTGCGGTTGGCCGCCTCCTACGTCAACTTCCTGATCGTCAACGGCGGCATCGTCGCGCCGAGCTTTGATGACCCGCTGGATGAACGCGCCCGGGAAATCCTCCAGGGTCTGTTCCCGCAACATGAAGTGGTGATGGTGCCAGGTCGTGAACTGTTACTGGGCGGCGGCAATATCCATTGCCTGACCCAACAACAGCCCGCACCGCACAAAATCTGAGTGCAGTTGTAACAGCCGATTTCCCGGGAAAGCGGCTGCTTGCCAGCCAGTGCACTTGGCAGTAACAGCAAGCCCATGGCCCATCAGGGCCGTGGGCTTTTTTGTGCCTGGCGTCCGATAACCCGGGCTTATTGGCACAGCTCTTGTATCGGCGCTGTGACAGTGATCGGGGTTTGTGACTGCGCAGTTCTGTCATAAACCTTGAGTAAGTTAGCCGCTCAAGCAGTAGGAGAGAGCGCTGAAATGAACGCCGATATCAACCTGGTCTATAAACGCGCGCCCCATCCCCTGGCAGTACGGGGCGACGCGATTCACGCGCTGGCACTCTGGTTGAAGGCCAACGGCTCGCGCCGGATCAGGCAGGCTGACCCGCGGCGGGTGATGAGTGAGCGTTATCCAGCGGGGTTGTTCAGCGAGGATGAAATGCAGGTGTTGTGCGAGTTGATACAGAACTGACGGGCACTGACTATCCAAATGTGGGAGCAAGCTCGCTCCCACATGAACCGCATGTGGCTTAGAAGTTATAGGTCCCAGTGACCACCAGGCTACGCGGGTCACCGAACTGGATCTGGTTGGCGCTGGTCGCCGACGCGTAGTACGTCTTGTCGCTGATGTTGTTCAGTGCTGCTTTCACATCCCATTCCTTGTGCCGGAACCCGGCCAGGGCGTCCCAGCGGCCATAGCCCGGCAATACAACGGTGTTGGCGTTGTCGGCATAACGCTCGCCCACCAGGGTCAGGCCGGTTTCGGCGTACCAGCCCATTTCCGGTTTCCAGGTGACGAACAGACTGGCGTTGCGCTTGGCCACGTCGCTGATGCGTTTGCCTTCAAAGCCGTTGTTGTCTTTGACGACCTTGGCATCCTGCACACCGACGCCGCCGCGTACATACCAGTTGCCGACGATTTTGCCGGTGGTGGTCAGCTCGATCCCTCGGGAGCGTTGCACGCCGCTGAGCAGGGTGACGAGCGGGTTCTCCGGGTCACGGGTGCGGCGGTTGTACAGCTCCAGTTCATAGACGGCGAGGGTGGTGCTCAGGCGGTCGTCGAGCCAGTCGCTCTTGACTCCGATTTCCTTTTGTTTGGTCAGCTCGGGGCTCAGGTCGTTGGCATTGCCGGCCGCATTCGGGGTGATGCCGATCAGGCCGCCACCGGTGGGGGAGAATGTCTTGCTCCACGACGCGTAGAACGAGTGGTTCTCCACCGGCGTCCACACCACGCCCAGCCGTGGGCTAGTGTTGTGGCTGTCAACCTTTTGCCGAGCGTGGGTGACCTTGCTGGTGGTGTCCACTTCGAAGCGGTCGTAGCGCAGGCCGGCGAGCACTTGCCATTGGTCGTTCAGGCGCAGTTGGTCCTGCACGTACAGGCCCTGGCTTTCGACTTCGGTGTGGTTATTGCTGGAAACAAACATCGGCCCGGTATGGCTCAGGTGGCGATTTGGGTGCTTGAGATCCAGGCTGGGGACCGCTTTGCCGCCGTCCTTGACGGCCGTTGAAGTAGACAGTTTAGGGTCACGGCGCTGGCTGCCCAGCTCAATGCCGGTCAGCAGGCGATGCTCCAGGCCAAAGGTGTTGAAGCCGCCTTCCAGCTCGACGTTGTTGAACACATTGCGGGTTGTCAGATCCTGCTGCCAGCGCTGGCGCCCGACGGTGTTGGTCTTGGCGTCGTAGCCGGTCAGGTAGGTGTTGTCGAAATCGCTGTCGAGCTTGAACACACCCAGCGTATGGCGCAGTTGCCAACTGTCATTGAGCTCATAGGCGAGCTTGGAGCGCAGCGATTGGGTGGTGTCGTCGATGTAGTCGCGCGGGTCGCCGTAGGTGGTGTCGCGGCTCACATCGGCCGGGCGTCCACGCACACCAGGGATGCCACGGTCCGGGGTGCGGTCGTAGCGGCTGTATTCGTATTGCACCAGCCAGTTCAATTGCGGGGTCAGTTGCCAGCTCATCGACGGTGCGAACAGTTTACGGTTGCCGCTGATGTTGTCGCGCAAGCTGTCGGTGTCCTCGTTCCCCATGTTCAGCCGCAGGCTGATGTTGTCCGTCGGGTCGGCGCTCAAGTCGGTGTACAGGCTGCGCGTCCCGTTCGTGCCGCCCTGGGCTTCGATACTGGAAGCACGCCCGGCCTGGGGCAGCTTGCTGACGCGGTTGACGATCCCGCCCTGGCCACCACGCCCGTACAGCACAGCGGCAGGGCCTTTGAGCACGTCGATGCGCTCGATGTTGTGCAGGTCGCGCACGTATTGGCTGTCGTCACGGATGCCATCGAGGTAGAAGTCGCTGCTGGCTTCGAAGCCGCGGATACGCAGGCTGTCGAAGCGGGTATCGGCGCCGCTGCTGACGTTGGGGATACCGCTCAAGGCCTGGCCCAGATCGTTGGTGCCGTAGGCGCGCAGGTTCTCGGTCTTCACCGAGTCGATTGCCTGGGGTACGTAGCGCACCGGCGTGGCCGTGCGCGTGGCGGTGTTGGTGTTTTTGACGCGCGGATCGTCCTCGTCAGCTTCTGCACTGATGGAGGTAGCGGGCAGTGTCGTCGCGGCGCAGGCAAATCCGGCGCACAGCAGTGCAGAAAGCCCAAGGGTCATGGGCGTCAGGCGAGAGGCTGGCATTAAGGGGGTGCATCCGTAAGAGGGAGGAAAAATTGCGCGCGAATGATAATGCTTGCCATTTGCTGGCGTGATTTATTCTTGTACTGTTGGCTCGAATAAATATTTCTAAATATTTCTGCGTGTTTTTATAGGTTTTTTTGTCGCATCGGAAAATGCGTTACCCGCCAGCGCTTATTCACGTTATGAGTCGGCTGAGCGTCTATAACGCGTAAATAGTGGCTAAATAATATTGCTTAGACTTTTTTCGCCTAAATTCAGACGATTCACTAAATTGACACGTGGTTCAGGGCACGGATAGGATTCGCCTCAACGCCTGTGGCTAACCGCCATGACTTCTCTATAAAAAAATGGCCCGCGGCATGTTCGGTCGTCCGCGGGCCTTTTTTTATCCGGGGAAAGTCGATACCAAAAAATCCAAACGGAGCCAGGTGTCACAGCGCGTACTCAACCAGTAATAAGGAATAAAAAAATGTTGAAGCAACGGATGGGTCTGATCGCTCTGGGGATTTTGAGCGCTACACAGGCAATGGCCAACGACCAGGAGCAATCCAAGGGCTTCGTGGAAGACAGCCACCTGAACATCGCGGCGCGTAATGCGTATATCAGCCGCGATTACAAAGACGGCGGTAAAGATAAAGCCGAATGGGGCCAGGGCTTCATCGGTAAGTTCGAATCCGGCTTCACCCAAGGCACCGTCGGTGTGGGTGTGGACGTGATTGGCCAATACGCCATTCGTCTGGATGGTGGTAAAGGTCGCAGCGGCGCTGGCGGCATCAACTTCTTCAAACAAGGCGACAGCGGCGCAGCACCACACGACCTGGCCAAGGGCGGCGCAGCCGTCAAGGCTCGCATCTCCAACACTGTGCTGAAGTACGGTGACCAGATGCCAGCCGTGCCGGTCCTGCAGTACGACAACTCCCGTCTGTTGTCGGAAACCTACACCGGTACCTCGATCGTCTCCAAAGAGATCAAAGGTCTGGAGCTGCAAGGTGGTTACTTCACCAAGGAAGCCCAAAAAGGTGCCGAAGGCACCGACAGCGGCAACCTGAAAAACATCGCCTACCTGGGCGGTAGCTACAAGTTCACCGAAAGCCTGTCGGCCGCGCTGTACGCATCCGACATGGAAGACGTACTGAAGAAGCAATACGTCAACGTCAACTACGTGCTGGGCCTGCCACAAGAGCAGTCGCTGACGTTTGACTTCAACGGCTACAAGACCAAGCTGGACAAGAGCTTCGCCCAGCTGACCCAGGGTGATGCTGACGCTCGTGACAACAAAATCTGGAGCCTGGGTGCCACTTGGGCCTTCGGTCCGCACAGCCTGACCCTGGCTCACCAGCGCAGTTCCGGTGATACCGGCTACATGTACGGCGGCTATCGTAACAACACCAAGGGCAGCGGCATTGGCGACGGTGGTAATACCATCCTGCTGGCCAACTCCTACTGGTCTGACTTCAACGCTAAAGACGAGCGCTCCTGGCAGGTCGGCTACGGCATTGACTTCAGCACCTTCGGCGTACCGGGTCTGACTTACAACATCGCTTACGTGCGCGGCACCAACATCGACGACGGTAGCAACCGTGGCGATGGCACCGAGCGTGAAATCTTCAACCAGTTCAAGTACGTGGTACAGAGCGGCCCGGCTAAAGACCTGAGCCTGCGTGCCCGTGCCTCCTGGTTGCGTGTTTCGACCAACGCCAACAACTACAACGTTGGCGGCAACGAAATCCGTCTATTCGCCGACTACCCGATCAACGTGTTCTAAGATCGCGCGTCGTGCCTGATACCAGGCAATAAAAAACCCCGACGTGTCGGGGTTTTTTTATGGCTGCCTGAAACCTACGCCTTTACCTGCGCCAGTTTCTGGCAGTTAGCCTTGCGCGCCGGGTACTGCCCGCATTTGCGCAACACACTCTGCACCTGCTGGGCATTCTGCAATTGCTGGCTAGCCAGCAGCTTTTCGGTGATGAACAGCTCTTCCGAGCCCAAGTTGCGTTCGGCCTTGTCGATCATCGCCAGCGCCGCCTTGCCGTCGCCGCGCTTGAGGTAATAGCTGATCATCAAGTCATAGGTCGAAGGCCCGGCCAGGGACCAGTCCTTGATCGCCTGCAACTCCTTCAACGCCTCGGCATTTCTGCCCTGGGCCAGACGCACGGCGTAGGCGGTGCGGCGGATGTTCGGCTGGTCCTTGACCGGTGAACCCAAGGCGCGGCGGATAAACGCATCGGCCTCGGGCACCTTGTTTTTTGCCAGGGCGGCGGTGGCGGCGTAGGCGTCCTTGTAGCCCTGCATCGCCTTGGCCACGGGGGCTGCGTCACGCACCTTTGGCCAGCTCTGCTTATTGACCCGGACGCGGCGCTCCTTGGGGTATTCGCGTTGCAGGTATTGGCGCAGCTCGGTGTCACGGTCCAGCGCAGACATGTGGGAGCGGTTGAAGTACTGGCTGGTGGCGCTGATGGTGGTGTTCAGGCCGTCTTTGACCAACACATCCAACTCTTTGGTAAAGCGGTCGAGGTTGAACTGCTGCAACGAGTCTTGCATCGCGTTCTTGCGGGCGGTGAGAAAACCCGTCAGCAGCGGCTTCTGCTTGCCCTGGAAATCATTCAGGCGCTCCAGGCTGTGAGTGGCCGCGCGGGGGGCGTAGCCGGCACGAATCATCAGGTCGGTGCCGAGCAGATCTGCCTGGTCTTCCTGGCTGCGGCCCCAGGCGGTGCTCCACACATTGTCGGAAAAACTATTGGCCAGCGAGGTATACAACACGGTGTTGCCGATGGTTTTTTGCGTGCCGGCCGGGTCCTTGCTGAACAGCTTCATGGTGCCCGAACTGCGATCCACCCCGGTGTTGGCCGCCACTGTTGCCAGGGCCACGGTGGAGGCCACGGTGGTGAACATTTCTTTCTGCTGCTGGAAGGCGGCGGCGCGGTCATGGTGATGCAGCAACACATGGCTCATTTCATGGCCGAGCATGGCGGCGATTTCATCTTCGCTGCCGACGTTTTCCAGCATCCCCAGCGGCACGAAAATATTGCCGTAGGGATCCGCCGATGGGCCGAAGCTGTAGCTGTCGGTGATCTTCACCTGCAACAGCGGCAACTCCCCCGGCCAGCCCTTGGACAGGCGCGTGACGATGCCCTGCAAGTACACCTGCAACATCGGGATATCCACCAGGTTCTGCTGGCGCGCCTCGGCGGCAGGCACGGTGCGGCCGTCGTAACTCAAGCGCTGCTGGCCCGCGCGTTGCGGGTCGAGCTTGTAGTACTGGCGCACTTCGCTGTTATCCACGTAGTGGCCCTGGACCTGCGACTGGGTCGACGACCCCACCAGGTTCAGAAACGCCTGGTCCGCACCCTTCAAGGTGGCGCAACCGCTGAGCAATGCGCTGGCCAGCAATAGATATCCCTTCACCGCGATACTCCTTTATTGACTGCAACCGGCGCCGTAGCCGAGGGTGGATTTGTTGTGCGTGTCGCTGGCCAGGCTCTGGGGCATTTGTTGGCACGGCAGGCTCATGACATTCAGTGGCGGTTCGATTCGCAGGTCCCGGGTGTCCAGCCAGACTTTCTGCCCAGCCAATTCCACCAGCACCAGTTCCAGGTCCGTGTTGAGCTGCAACACCTGAACCGGTTGCTTGGGTGTGTCTTTGCGGGCGATTTCTCGCTGCAGCTTGCCTTGCTCGTCCACCACCTCCACCGGGTCGGCCAGGAACTCCTTGATGACGTGGGTTTCGGCCAGCACGCCCTGGCTGTAGAGCGCGGCGAGTAACACGATGAGGATTCTGTTCATCCTTGGTTTCCTTGAGTGAGACGACATGGTGGCGCCCTTCAGTGGCCACGGTCGAAGAAGGCTTCGATCCGCTCGCTGAACAGCGCCAATGACAGCAAAACAATACCCAGCACGTTGACCAGGGTGATGTGGTTCAGATACAGCACGCCGCACACCGCCAGCAGCATCAGCATCACCAAGCCCCACGACCAGTAGGGTGAGGTGAAGAAGCGGACTTCTTGAGCGTGCCAGCGCGTCCAGCTCGGTAAGCCGGCCAAGCGCCGTGCATGCAGGGCCTTGAGCACGAGAATCAACGCCAGCAGCCCCAGCTCCAGCAGGTCCACCCAGTGCAGGTTGAAACCGGGGAAATTGGCCGGCTCGCGGTCGTAATCCATGCCCTTGTAGATCAGGTTGTCCAGGGCCATGGCATGCAGGTACACCCCGGGAATCAGCCCATGCACGGGTGACTGCACCAGGTCGCCGGTGGACGTGATACTGGCCCCGACCATCACCAGGCGGTCGCGCAGCAAGCCGGCCACCAGCGCCTGATCCTCTGGCGAACTGACCTCCAGATCGCTGGCCGACAGGGTCAGGCTATAAGGGCAGCGAGCCTGGGCCGAGTCGTCGAGTTTCCAGAACACCGCCTGGAAAAACTGCGCCACCCAATCCAGCACAAAATTGCGCGGCGGTGCGCAGTGACGGATATCCGAGATCTGCGCCTGCTCGGGTGCCAGTTTCAAGCCCCACTGCACGGCGATCGGCTGCCGTTGCGCAGCCGCCTCGGCATCCGCGGGCAGATCTGCACACGGCTGGTCCTTGCAGAACTGGCGGTACAGCGCCAGGGCCGGCGTCTCCATCACCCCTAACGCCGTCGGCATCGCCAAGGGGTACTTGTCGTCCACCCCCGACCACATCACCAGCCCGGGCTGGGTGAATGCGGCAAATTGTTCGAGAGTATTGGCTTGCCCATTCTCGCCCCGCGTCACCCCGGTATTGGCCAGCAACAAGGGAATGCCCCGGTGCTGATAGCGCTCGAACACATTCGCCAGTAACTGACTGCCGCGCGTCGGGTCGCCGAGGGAGTGATCGTGGCTGTACAACAAATCCACAAACACCGCCTTGGGCTTGTAGGCCAGCAGGCGCTTGAATAACTTGCTCTGCTCGCTATACGGCATCGGCCATGAGGTGTTGTTACGCATCAGGTAGGCGTCATCGATCAACACCACGGCGATGTGCTGCTGGCCGGTGCTGGGGTAATTGCTGGAAAACATCCGGTTGAGCCACTGGGCGGATGCCTTGTCACTGGAGCTTGCCAGGCCGAAGGGATCGAGCACCGCCAGCAACACGATAAAAAACGCGAGCAAATAGCGGCGACGATTGAACAGCGGGGGGTTGTTCGACATCCATGTCTCAATAAAAAACGGCGGGTGCTGTGACGGGGCAGGGTTTCCCGCATGAACGCAGCGAATGCATGGGTTTTAAAGGACGGGGAGGGGGGTGTCAATTAGAAATATGGCTAAGTGCCATCTCGCGCCCATCGCCTACGGCAGCAATCGGGGCGTGGCTGGTGAGGGCCGACGCCATTTCACCAACCCCACCGCGAGGGCAGACAGAATCAGCGCAATAGAGATTCCCTCGTTCAAGCCCACCCGGTGCCCAAGCAACAGCATGGAGCCGCTGACACCAAACACCGGGATCAGCAACGACAGCGGCGCCACCTTGGAAACCGGGTACTCGCGCAGCAACAGATTCCAGCCCCAGTAACAAAAGTGCGTGGCCGCATAGACTTGAAACAGCAGCGAGCACACCGTCAGCCACTCCACATGCGTGACCAGCTCATTGAACGGCGCCGATCCATGGGCCAGCCAGGTCAATAGCAGCAACGGAACCGGCGGGAACAGACTGGCCCACACCACAAAGGCAAACATCTCTCGCACTTTTGATTGCTTGATGATGACGTTGCCCACACTCCAACTGAACGCACTTACTAGCAACAGGCCGTAACCCAGCGTGGTCGCTTCGCCTGGACTGCTGGCGATAATGCCGATCAGTCCTACAGCCGCCAGCCCCACCCCGAGGATCTGTCCGACGCTCAGTTGCTCGCGAAACAACAACACCCCCCAACCCAGGGTGAAAAATGCGCTGAACTGGATCAGCAAGGCCGCGGTACCTGGCGGCACTCCCAGTTCAATCCCCAGGTTGATCAAGGCCCACATCGCCACCCCGAAAATCAAGCCATAGGCCACCAGCCACTTCATCGCAATAGCCGGGCGCCGCACAAAAAATACCCACGGCAACGCCGCCAGGGTAAAACGCAACGCGGTCAGCAACAGCGGATCGATCCCCACCAACCCCAGTTTGGTAATCGGAAAATTCAGCCCCCAGACAGCCGTCACCAACACGGCCAGGGCCAGATGCTTCTTTTGCATGGTGTTCTGATTCCACAAAACAGCGCCGGCGCTTGAGTACGCCAGCCAAGGCGCAACTATGCGTAATAGGCGTGATGGCTCGCTTGCACTATCAGGTCATAAATCATTAAATTCGGGCCATGCGCGAAACTGACATCGACCCCTACGAAAACACCCCCCGCGACGCCGTGGTCACGGCCAACGACTACCGCGATGGCCAGCACTTTGCGCTACACACCCATCAACGCGGGCAGTTTGCCTACGCCGCCTGCGGCGTTATTACCGTCTTCACCCAACAAGGCAACTGGGTCGTGCCGCCACACCGCGCCATCTGGGTCCCGGCAGGTGTTGCCCATGAAATGAGCATGAGCGGCCCGGTGACCATGCTCAACACCTACATCCGCACCCCCGCTGCAACCCGGCTCAACCTGCCCACGCAGTGCCAGGTGTTCGGCGTATCGACCTTATTGCGAGAACTGCTGACCCGCGCCGTCGACCTTCCGCCGCTGTACGAAAAGGAGCACCGCGAAGGCCATCTGATGACCTTGCTACTCGACGAAATAGCCGCCATGCGCGCCCTCTCACTCAATGCCCCAATCCCCAACGACCCCCGCCTGGCCCACATCTGCCGCAACCTGCTGCAACAACCATCCCTGGAAACCGGCATCGACGACATGACCCAACGCCTCGGCATGAGCCGCCGCACCTTTACCCGCTTGTTTCGACAGCAGACGGGTATCAGCTTTGTGGAGTGGCGCCAGCAGGCGTGCCTGTTGGCGGCGGTGGTGAGGTTGGGGAATGGGGAATCGGTGACGCGGGTGGCGATTGATTTGGGGTATAGCAGTTCGAGTGCGTTTACGAGTGTGTTCAGGCGGGTGTTGGGGGAGGTGCCGAGTCGGTACTTTTTGAAAAAATCAGCCTGACTGGCTGAAGCGGATTTAGGCGCCCGATGCACCGCATCGAGCGCAAACGGCCTATTGCGGCTCAGGCCCCTCGGGCTGCATGGCCAGGAGCACATCATCGAGGATCGCTTTACCCATTTCGCCCAGATAGTGCGAAGAGAACGCGTACTTTTCCCCGTCTACATCCATGGCGGCATCCAGTGATAGCACTTTGGCGTAGTAGAGCAGGTGCGATGCGTGCTCAAGGGCTTCCTGGAAGGGGATGCCGGCATTGACGCGGAAGACCTTCATATCGTGTTTGCTTTCGCCACAGTCTGCGAAGGTTACGGCACCGAGGGTGGTTGCTTGGGGTGGGGTGCTCATTGTTGGCCTCCTGAATGCGGAAGGTCATAAGCGGGGAGTGCAGTGTGTCTTGAGGTTTTTTCGTACGGCATAAGCTTGCTCCTTTGGTACAACCAAAAAGAGCTGCCAGTCACGATTCCAAGCATGAGGGTGGCAGCTGTACGCAGGTTGGAATCCGAGAAGAAGCGACTCGGCAGGCACGGGGCCTCCCACGTACAGCCGCCAAAAAGCACAAAAAGCAGGCACAAAAAAAGCGCCCGCTGATTGCTTGACGACGCTGTAGCGTCTTCTTACTCGGGATTCCACGCCCGGTCACTGGTGAGCAGTGACGGGAGGGAGGTTAGCGCGATGGTTTATGGGGTGCAACTTGTAGGGTGTAGGATTTGTCTGGTGGAACAGTTCTCCGGAATATCGGCGGGATACATGGAGTACAGAAGTTATGCACTCGAAGCTAGCCAGGTAATAGCGAAGAAAGGAGGGGGGGGGGAGGTGAGAGTGGTGTTCACAAACCCTATCCCCAGAAACAACAAAGCTCCCACATATATGTTGGGGCTTTGTTTTGTATGGTTCGGCATCAGACGAACGGTATATTTCGGGGCGGCTAGGTTTTCTGCGGGTCTGGAAGTGGGTGGAAAATTTGGCGTCCCCCCTCCCCCCAAAAAAACTAGTAACTATAAATAAATCAGCTAATTATGGCGCTCGTATTTTGGACTTTTTAGATGTGAGCACATTGTCGGTCACGTAAGTGGTTCAGAGACGCATACGAATTGTGAGCCTCCTGAATTCGAACGTTTAGAGAATAGGCCGGAGTTCTCGAAGAGCCGCCATGACAACAGACAGCAGATGGCCAGAGGCAGGCCGCCTGTTTTATAAATAAATGCGTCCCCTTTTGGGGCTCGGCGCAACTTGGTATTAAGTTGAAAACGATAACCTTGCAGGCCGATTTGTAGAGGAAGAGGCTTTTGGGGGGCGAGCTAATTCTAATGCTGTTTTTAATCTTTGATTTTAGGTAGTATAAGTTTATCTGAAAGATCAATCACTGTTACTTCGCTTCTATACTCGCTTGCGACTCTTTGAATTTGATCGAAAACTTCCGATGATTTCGAGATGGGCGAGTTGAAGTAAGTCTTGTATAGTAGTTTTCGTTGTTTTGCGCGCAATACGTAAGCTTCATCACTTATGTTGTCTAGAACTCCACTTAGAGCGTAAAGCGCTACAAACTGAGTACCGCCATAACTTATGGATACCGGGAGAATACATTCGGCCTCTAATATCTTTCTGCTCGCCCCATGTATGCAAAATTCTACTGTCATATCAATTTTTGAATCTGGCAAATATAGAAATTTTGAGAGATTTATAAGTCTGTCAGCAATGCTTTCTATCTCAATGGGTGTAGCAAGAAGGCGATCGTACAGGTCAAAAAAATGCTGGATGCGAAGTGTTGATTCAAGTGTTTGAATTGCATAGTCAAAGCCTCCGCTAAAGCCGTCACCACTAAGGGCTCCCTTAAAATCTATGTTGTCAATTAAAAGCTCCATAATAATATTTTTCGGGGCACTCATCAATTGCATAAATCTATAAGATTTTAGAAGATCCTTAATGTCTGCTGCGCTTTCGTCACCATCGTGAAACCAGATTTTGAATGAGTTTTTATGCGTGTATACGTCAATGTTAAATCTGTCAGCCTTCAAGCGTATAGTGCGGTTCTCAGGAGGCGCCCAGTTGCCAAATCCTGCTCGATAGACTTTAACGTTATAGACGATGCACTCGCCGGTACTTTGATTTCTAAAGGTGGCCTTTCCCTCATAATCATATTTCACATTGGTTACAGATATTAGCGCTGTATCACTTTTGAATTCTGGTAGTTCTTCGGTAATGCCGAATCTTGTTAAGAAAGACTTGAAATTAGTTATGGGTAAGCTGGCGCGGGTGCCGAGGGTCATCTCAACGAATTGCTGAATGTCTTTTTTGTCTATATCGAATTTGACTTTAAAATTTCCGTCTTCGTAACCTATGCGGCTAAGCATATTTTGCTTATTGGTTACATAGGATGCCTGTGAGGTTCCGATGGATTTGGCTAGGGCAGCCTTAAGCCCCTCTCCATCAAGAGGTGTTATCTTCATCGCGCTCGTGAATTTTAAATTCATCTTTGAATGGTTTAGTCGAAAGCCTCCTGGCTTTACCGTTTCTTTTCTTATTCGTTTAAGAACTTTTTCGCAATGATACTCATCCATATGAAGCAAATATCCGACAACTGGATCGGCAGTGCTATTAAATTCCAATAATAGATAGAAGGTCGGGAGCGAACTTGTCGCCATTGCACGAAGATTACTCAATTCGATCGACTGAGTACGCGTAATTCCATCCGTTGACTTTACTTGAACCTTACATTCAATGCCCGGTTCGTGTAGGCCTCTTGCGGTTTTTACGTCATGAATGCTGGGGATTTCAAATAGCAAGTCCCAGCCATAGCGATCAAGATCCGGTTCTGTTGCTGTGATCCCTGATAGTGCACACCACTTTTGAACAGCCAACTCGCCAGCAGTACCCAGATCCCTCATGTACCCCTCCATATTAGCCTCACTCCAATACCATGGATTGGAGCATACAAATTACAGTGCGAGAAAGAAAACCACGACGAGAAATCACTTATCCCACTCCCGCCGACGGGGTTTGCGTCGTTTTTTTGTGCAAATCCGAATGCAGCGCAAACGGAACTGCAGCCCAGGCGCCCCGGGACGCTCTGCGGGCAATAGGCAGTTTCACAGATTGCAAAATTTGGAAGGTATGTGCAATGCAGTTGCACTGCTGTGCAGCGGGCGGCTAGGAGCGGGGAGGGACTGAAACTCCCGGTTTCATTGGGGGAAAGTTTTGAAAACGCTTGAGCTCGGTAGTTTTCGAAAAAGTGAACGGTCTTTTTGAGGTGGTAACTGTGTATGAGCGCGGAGAGACAAATTCCGATACAACCCAAACTTTGCCTGGACTGCAGCCATTCCGATCCATTTCGATTAGGCGCACTGCATTGGACGCGGGTCGATGCTTGCTGGATGTAAGCAGAGGCTGTGAGAAAACACCATAAAGATAATAGCGATTCTTAGGCAGAGGGTGGGCATTTCAAAAATAGTGATAAAAGCAATATGCGGCTGAAAGCGGACTGGAGGCCACGGTTTGCCGGACTTCGGATATCACCTTTCTCAAATTTCGCTCAAAGCCTTGTGGTGTATGGCTTACAGCTTGATTCGGAAATTGATGTCACCTTTATCACTCTTTTCTTTGCGGGTGCAGATTTCAGAAATCATCCTTTCGATGCTCGCGCTCTACCATCAGCGACGCGAGCCGGCAGAACGAATAAAAACTGAGCTAAAGCGAGTGTGAACTCAATGGATTTACGGGCATCAGCCTCATCTGGCATGGGGCCTTCCTCGTCTGCATGCCGCTGATCATTCGCATCGAGCCTAACCTCATGCGCCCACTCTGCCATCTCCGCTGTAATAAGGTGTTCAGCAGATGCTTTACCAATACGAGTGTACAGATTGCCTTCTTTTAGGCCCTTATCTTTTAACATCGCGTCTACGGCCGAAGCTGCAAGCATCACAGCACCTGATGGGGCTGCGATGCTACTAATGGCCTGTTGCAGAAATGTTCTGGCTCGTTGGGGTATAGAGTCATGGACAGTCTGGGGGGCAGGCCAAACCTCAAGTACATCGCTCATACTCGCGTTGCGCGCGTCGAAAACGTCAGAGGTTGCCATGGTGACTCCGCCGCACACGGAGCACTTGTACAGATACCAGTTACGCACGTTTCTTTCGCGATCATCAGCAGTAGTAATCGAGGCCCCGAAATTCAGCGAGGGCTTGGCGATGTTGCAATGCGGGCAACGGGGTAAGGGCAATGAGTTTCCTTGCTTCATTTTCCACTCCGAATCGCTCTACGCCCCCGCGCCACAAGGCCTGTTACGTGACTTGTTACGTACGGGACAAAAAACAAAGGCCTGCATCGCTGCAAGCCTTTGTTTTTAAATGGTGCCGGCACCAGGAGTCGAACCCGGGAGCTACTGATTACAAGCCGTTTGCTCTGAGGCTTCGCTCCGCTTCATCGAGTATCACCTGTTTTGCTTGGCCCAGGTTTTACTTGGTCTGTAGTCAATTCGGTGTCTTTCTATGTTTCACCTGTTAGCGTACCTTTGCATGAGAAACGGGGAACGGATGGGGAAAACGGGGAAAGAATGGCTAAGCGTACGCGAATGACCGAGATGGAAGCCTATGCGGTAAAGACTCGTCAGTCGGAGCCGGTCGGCTCTCGCGGAAAGGGGACTTTGCTGCTCGAACGTAAAGCTTCCGGAGCTATTCAGGCCTACTATCGGGAACGCACATCTGACAGCGACAAGCGGCTGCCTCTCGGGACGCTTGCGAAGAAGCCGCGTGTGGGTACAGACGAGCAGAGCTTGGATGGTATCCGGGGTGAGGCTTTGCGAATTTCAGTTGAGGCGGCTGCCGCTGGCGGTATTGCCAAGTACTTGGAGCACATTTCGGTGCAACAAGTAGCGGCCGCGGCTAGTCGTGCAGCCACAGCCGCATTAGAAGAAGCAGAACGGCTAGAACGTTTCCGCCTCGCCGAAATTGAAGCGGCCCGCGGAAGCTTTCACGATTTGTTCCTGGATTACATTGAGTCGCGCCGCGTGAAGGCGACACCTGGCGTCGTGAAGGAGTTGGAACGACTGCTCAAGACGAACATGCAAGAGCCCCACCCTGAGGTAATGCGGATGAAGGCCCGAGATATTAGGGCTGACCACATCCTGACCATTCTCAACCCGATCTGGGAGCGCGGCTCCAAAGTGCAGGCGGATCGTATGCGTTCGTTTCTGGTGGCGGCATTCAACCATGGGCTCACGGCTGAGAGTGTGGTTGGTCGCTCCAATGCGAAGACCTATAGCCTTGAGATCAACCCTGCAGCAATGGTGAAGGTCGATAAAGTCTCGGCCCCTGTCGAACGAGCCCTGTCTGATGCTGAGCTTAAGCAATTCTGGGAGACGGTTCAGAGTACAGGCGGAATTGGTCCGGTAATGGCGCTGCTATTCAAGTTTGTCATATCAACTGGCGGTCAGCGGATCAAGAACCTGATCGAAACCACTTGGGGGGACTACGATCTAGACGCGGGCACGGTGCTATTAATTCACCGCAAGGGGCGAGGTGGTCAGACCATGAGCCGGCCGCATTTGGTACCGCTCTCCGATCGAGCCATTGCCATAATGCGGCAAGTGCGGGAGATCAATGGTGATCATCCATGGCCCTGGACTACACACGGTAAACAGCCCTTTGTGATCAGTAGTCCGACCCATGCCGTTGCAGACTGGCTGGATTCCAAGCACGCGTTAATCGCTGGTGCGAAGATCCCGACGTTCTCCCCGAGAGACCTGCGCCGGACCTGCACACAGCTGATGCAGAAGCACGGTGTTGATGATCGTTTGTCAGATCTCCTTCAGGCTCATGGCCAGACAGGTGTCGTCTCTCGGCACTACCGAAACAATCCCGAAGCAGCGCTGCCAGAGAAACGTAAAGCTATCGAGCTCTTTGACCGAGCTTTGGCTAAGGCTTTGGGGGAGGTCACTGATACGGGCAACGTGCTTTCCATCTCGCGCCGGAAAAAGAAAAACCCCGATGGAATGTCGTAATGTCGTGCAACTGACCCGAATCTGAAAAAGAAAATCCCCGCCCCCATGTCCCAATCTTGTCGCACGCAGGGCACCACCAGCAGTCCGCTGCTGAATCCCCGTAGTACGCGGCCTACAGCACTTTTCAGTTCCGCAAGTTCTGCTTAAAACACCCTGAAACTGCGAATAATCGGGAATAACAGCGAATAAGCGGGAATAAGCGGGAATAAACAACGTTTAGTAATACGGTACGTTGTTAGTTTGGAATTTTGAGCTGGCGAGATATGTCGCGACACGATTTTTTAATTCACGTTTTGTGTCGCGACACTGCTATTACAAAGCGCGGGTGCGATTTCCGCGCCACGTTTTGCTTAGTTTGTGATTCGTGGCGCGCACGACAAAACACTGGTGCAATTATCGTCAGAATATCACCGTCAAATCTATGCATGATCATTGCTGGAACCTATTGAGGCCCTCATACGCCCCCCCTGAGACCCCCATGCTTAGGGCATTTAGAGCGGTCAGACAAACGGTAGGGGGATATTTTTTGCGCTTTCCCCAATACATAGTCGAACGTAAACGGACGTGTTGGTACGTGTTGGTACATGTTGGGCAGTAGTTGGGAGATTGTTCCATGTGGAACAGTGCAAGTAATCCACACATAGTCGGCAAAAAACTGTTTGGTGTTTTTTGGGTGCCCCGTTACCATGCGACCACGCCTAGAGCTTTCTACCAACAAATGAAACGCCATCGAACATTGTTGGTTAGAGTTTGCTGTTAGAATCGCTGACAGTTGGAATTGCAGACAAAAGAAAGCCCCTGGTCTTCGACCTCCAGGGGCTGCTCGGAAAAGGACGCTCTAACGTCCTCTGCATACCGGCTAGGCCAGCACGCAACGCCGAGGGAGAAGCATTTTGACGGGCTTCGATGAATTTACCGTAAAAGGTAAACTCGGGCGGACTGTAGTACCGGAGGGAATAATGCGCTACTGGTTTTTTATGCAGTGGTGCTCTTTCCGATGACTTGCCACCTTTTGACCTGTTCACAGGTACGGGTGGTCTACAGGACGATCCTCTCGGTTTTTCAATTCGGTTTATTGAGAAATCACCAATGACATCAAATGTCGCCCGCATCACTGATGTACCCAACCTGCCGATCCCTGGCACTCGCGCAACCGCAGCTCAGCTCTGTGCCCGCTATCAGGTCAGCCGTTCCACTTGGTGGCGCTGGTCTAAAACTCCAGGCTTCCCTGAACCGATCCGTTTTGGTCGTTCAGTCCGCTGGGAGCCTGAGTCTGTGGAATCCTTCCTGCTCAGTCAGGAGGCTTAACCCATGATGACCAATCAACTCTGCGCTGACGCGGGGACAGGATCGCTTTGTCTTGAAAAAGCGGCTTTACCCCTTCCTGTACCCTTAAACGCTTTGGTGCTTAATCGTCGTTTAGTTTGCCGCCATCAATTCGTCCATCCCGAAGCTGACTCTGATAGTGGGGTGGCCTGACATGGAAAAGATCCTGCATTCCGAGAAGAGTTACTCGGCGCAAAGCATCAGCGACACCAGTGGTAGCGCCCAGCGCATGCGCCTTTTGGCTTACCTGCATCTGCATGGTTCGATCAACACCTTCCAAGCCATCATGTTTCTAAACATCCTGCGTCCTGGTGCGCGAATATCTGAGCTGCGTGCGCAGGGGCACGGCATCGTTACCCACCTGGGTACGCTGAAGGATGACCAAGGCCGCGAGCACCAGAAGGTTGCGACCTACTACCTGAGTACTGGTCCAGTGCAGAAGGTGGCGTCATGACGACCAAGATCATTAAGCCGATGGGTGAGGGTGGTCCGGGAAATCCGCGCATCGCCGTTACCGATTACCAGGGCGAACCTCGTGTGGACAGCCGCTTGCTGGCTGAGCAACTGGGTAACAAACACAAGAACTCGATGGCGCTTATCGAGCGCTACCTGGCGAAATTTGAAGAGTTCGGGGTTGTTCCTTTTCAAACGGAGAAACCCTTGGTCGGAACTGCCGGTGGTAGGCCGGAGCGCTTCGCCCTGCTGAACGAAGATCAAGCGTTCTTCCTGCTGTCGTTGTCCCGCAATACCGACCGCGTTGTGGAACTGAAAGCGAGCCTCATCATGGCGTTTCGCGAAGCTCGGTATGGGCACGCCTGCCAGACGTTGGAGACTCGCAAGGAGGAAGCCAGCAGCAGCGGTCGCCGGCTGGCCCATTGGCGATATGACAAGCCGGGGATGTATCTGCATGTCGCTCATCTGAGGGAACAACTGAAGCTGCCACTCGATTCTGAGGACTTCCGCCCATGACGGCTATTCTCATGATCAGCGATAAACGGTCGATATCTTTTGTTGCAAGCAATCGTGCTCGTCGGTATGGTTCGCCCGTCACTGCAAATTCAGTGACCGGGCTTGGTAACCCGATCAGCAAAAGGCGCAACAGCGCCCCCATTACGATTGCAGGCGCTTTTTTTGTGCCCGCAGTTACGTGTTATGGCGGCTGTGCGTGGGAGGCATTCGTGCCTGCCGGGTTCCTTTTGCCCCGGTTTACCAACCTGCGCACAGCTGCCACCCATTCGCTTGGTAACGAACGTGGCAGCTCCTCAGCAGAAGGAGCTACACCGATGAAACACGCCCTCATTCCATCCGCAATTCGCGCATTTGCTCACCGCCGCATGGCCCTGAGCGCCCTCCGCGCAAACTCATCACTCTCCGTTCGCCTCGCCCGTTACAACTCCCACATGGCCATCGCTCGTACCCTGGAGTCTGCTGAGGGTGCGCAATGAATACTCCCGCCCGCACCATCCGAGAAATCGCCCACGACACGCTTGAGGATCTCGAGAGCGCCCAGATCGCCCTGCGCAAGGTTGAGGCCGTTCTCTATGCCGCATTGGCAGACAGGGGTACGAGTCAGCACGTCCGCAATCTGGTAGATGTCGCGTGGAACCTAGCCGCTGACGGCGCCAACACCGCCGACTGCAACCGCGAGCAAATCGTCGCCGCGCTGTCCGGGTGTATTGCGCTGGGCGCCGGAGGTGATCAATGAGCCGCTCCTACAAGGCAATCGCCGAGACTGCCGTCCAGGATCTGTACGAAGTGACCAGCGCCTTCGATAGCGTGCGCGCAATCTTCACGCTGATGCTTGAGACCTTCCCCGAAGACAGTACACCTCACGCTTTCGCACAGTTGGGCACCCTCGAGATAAGCGACTGGAACACCAAGGTTTATCAGTGGTGCGAGTACATGGAAAACGAGCTGGATGATGCGAACGCCGAGGCGCAGAAGGAATCGCCATTGCCCCACTACCTGCTGGACCTGCGCAGCAACGAAGTGGCCGAGGTGATTTCTGCCGAGCGCACACACGCTACCCGGTGGTGGACGCACTTGAACGAGATGCGGCGCCGCAAGGAACTGCCTGACTGGGTGGCGGCGGGAGTCGGCACGCATGATGAACACGATCTGATGCTGGAAAGCCGGAAGGCCGTCAATCAAGCCCTATTCGGATCGGACGACCTGGGCGGCGCTCAGCAATACCGCGAGGTCGCCCTATGAGCCAGCACATGCGTTCACATTCGATCCTTTTTATCAGCCCCACATTTTGTCCACCGCGTACTCACGCGAACCGCCGACGCACTGACCTAAGAGGTTAAGCATGAAAATTCAAAACGGCGCATCTGCGTCGACGGGATCGGCTTGCCTGAAAAAAGCCGCCGAACTGTTTTACATCACGCACCCGAAGGTGCCCAAGGCATTGCTGGGACCGTTCTTGACCGAGGCCGACGCTGAGTGCGGGCGCGTTGTTATGCGCAGTGCTGACGCCCAGGTGACGGCCTGCCTGGTTGATTCAATCGACGACATTACCCGCTGGCACGGTGTGAACAACGGTCAAGTTTGCCGGGCCTTTGCTGGCGCTAATCGCCGGGAGGTCGGCCATGGGTAACGTGACCCCAATCAAACGCAAGGGCAGTGGCGGCCCACCCGCTGCTGGCGCTCATATCGACAGCGCCAGCTATGTGCTGCTGGTGGAAACCCTGGTCGGCTTCCTGGAGCTGCGTATCTCGGAAGGCGACCAAGGCCGCCATTGTGATGAGCTGGAGCGCCTGACTCAGAAACTGGAGAGCTTGGCCAAGCGGTTTACCCCGCCGAAGGGGGCCGCATGACTGACGCAACGATCCTGTTCCGTGATGCGCTCCAGGCCGTCTATGGCCCTCTCGACTGGCTACCAGAGCCCGACGGCACCATTCACCGGTTTCACGTCCCAGGCGACAAGGCCGGTTCCTCAAATGGCTGGTACACGTTGTTTACTGACGGTATCGCGTCCGGCGCGTTCGGCAGTTGGAAAGCCGGCGGCGCCAGCACCTGGTGTAGTCGCGAACCAGTGGACGCCCGCGAAGCGGCCCAGATCCGCGAGCGAGTTGACCTTTCCCGGCGCCAGCGCGAAGCCGAGCAACACCGGCGCCAACAGCAGGCAACAGAGAAGGCCAACCACTGGTGGAGCAATACGCGCCGTGCCTCACCCGACCACCCGTATCTGGTAGCCAAGGCGGTTCGGCCCTACGGCCTGCGCCAGCGTGGCGCTGACCTGCTGATCCCGCTGTACCTAGATGGGCGCTTAGTCAACCTGCAAAGGATCGGGCAGGAGGGAGACAAGCGCTTCCTGTTCGGCGGCCGTATCAAGGGCACCTATTCACCGCTGGGCATCATCGAGCCAGGTTCTGTTCTTTGCATCTGCGAAGGGTGGGCGACGGCCGCCAGCCTCCACCAGCACGGCGGCTATGTCGTTGCCGCTGCCATGAACGCGGGCAACTTGATCCCGGCGGCGATGGCACTTCGCGCTCGCTACCCGGGCCAACCAATCGTCATCGCCGGCGACGACGACCGACTCACCGATGGCAACCCGGGTCGCGCAGCGGCAAACGCAGCGGCGGCGGCCGTGGGTGGCCAAGTGGCTTTCCCTGAATGGCCGGAAGGCGCTCCCGAGCACCTCACCGACTTCAACGACCTCGCCAACTGGAAACTCGCCCATGTCCAAGCCTGACACTAACGTGATCAACCTTCGGCCGGACGCCGCGACCATTGCGCCAGATCGCCCCTGCTGGGCGGTGTATGAGCATTGGGTGATCAATGAGAAGGGCCGCAAGCTGCGCCCGGGCGTTTACTGGCATAGCTTCAAGCGCGCCGCCGCTGACCAGGACGACGCCGAGGGCGATACCGGCGACCGGCCAATCACAGATGAGTGGATCTCCAGCCCTGTCACAGTCGTGGCCCGAACCACCAACAGCGACGACGGCAGCGAGGGGCGGTTGCTGCGCCTGGTAACTGAGGGCGGCATCAAGGAATGGATCATCGCCATGGAGGTGTTCGGCGGCAGCGGCGAGGACGCCCGGCGCGCCTTGTTCGGGATGGGCGTCATCATTGCCCTGAAGAAGCGCGGCACGTTCATGGAGTACCTGCTCGACCAGCATCCTGCAGAAGTGTTTGCCACCACCAGCCGGCCGGGCTGGCATGAATCGGGAGCGTTCGTGCTGCCTGGGCGGACTATCGGCAGCGCCAATGTGCGGTACCAGGCCAGCAACAAGGCTCAGGTACTTTTCAGCCGGCGCGGCGAGCTGGCGCTGTGGCAATCGGAGGTGGCCGCCAAGTGCGCGGGCAACCCGGTGCTGACACTAGCGATCGGCTGCTCACTGGCCGGCCCACTGCTGAGTTTGGTGGGCGTGCTGGGCGGTGGTGTTCACCTGGTGGGCGATAGCTCGAGCGGCAAGTCGCTGGCGCAACTGATCGGGTCGTCGGTATGGGGCGACCCGGGCGTGTTCGCCGCCAGTTGGGACATGACCAAGGGTGGCCTGGAGATCGAAGCATCGAGCCGCAACGACACCATCCTGCCCTTGGATGAGATCAAGCGCGCCGACCCCAAGCGCGTACAGGAAATGGCCTACTCCCTTGCCAACGGCCAGGGTAAAGGCACCATGACCCGTGAGCGCGAAGGCCGCGCCAAATTGAGCTGGCGCCTGCTGACACTCTCTAGCGGCGAGCGCTCACTCTCTGAACACGCGGCCATATCAGGCAATGCCGCCCACGCTGGCGCCGAGTTGCGCATGGTCGACGTGAACGCCGGTACTCGGACACACCGGGCGTTTGACGAATTGCATGGGCTTGAGGGAGCGGACTTTCACCGGCAGCTCACCGTGGCGGTCGGCGCCCACCACGGCCACCTCGGGCCAGCCTTTGTCGAGAAGCTGCTCGAGAGCGACGACCGGGCCGGCCTGCTGGAAGACTTCGCCGGGGTACGCGCCAGCTTTGTGGAAGACAACGCCCAGGCAGGCCGGGTGGCTGATCGGTTTGCTGTCATCGCGCTTGCCGGCGAGATGGCCATCGCCTACGGCCTGCTGCCATGGGTGCCGGGTACCGCCCTAGCTGACTGCCGCTTGCTGTACGGCGAATGGCTCAGCAGGGTGGGCAGCGGCAACGCAGAAGACCGACAGATCCTGGCTGGCATCCTGGACTTTATCGACCGCCACGGTAGCAGCCGCTTTTCAGATGTCGACGATCAAACGCCTGACACCAAGGTGTTCAACCGGGCCGGTTACTGGGAGCTGGTGGGCACCAATCGCCTGTACCTGTTCAACAAGCCGGCGCTCATCGAGGCGGCGCACGGCTATGGCCTGTCTCGCATCATCAAGGCTCTGGAGAGCGCTAACGTCCTCGCACGCCGTGACAACGAGCGTAAAACCAAAAACTACCGACTCCCTGGTGGTGGCCAGGCGCGTCTCTATGTGATCGACCCAGACATCATGGATCGTGAAGGCGGTGGCGCATGAACGTCACTCAAAGACCAGCAATCCAGATTGCCCAAGTTCACAGGAACCTAGAATCACTGGCAACAGTGGCAACACCGGCAACGGCCTTGTGTGGCGTGGCCTACAGACGTTGCCACCCTATAAAAAAAGTGGCAACAACTGGCAACGCACACCTCATTTTCAACATAAGAGACCCACATTTTCCCTTCATTTGGTTATCACTGTTGCCGGTAAAAAACCGGTGGCAACAGTTTGGCAGCATGGGCAACGCCTGGAGGCCACGGTTTACGGGGCTGTTGCCATTGTTGCCGCTGTTGCCGGTGATTTTGAAATCACAGGAACACTGGAATACCAGCGATCAGACCGAGGTGACGCCATGAGTCTCCTTTCCGGCCTGCTCGATCACATGCCGCCAGCTATCGCTGGGGTCGACTCGCCAAAAGTGGATAACCGGCCTCGTCCGCGCCTGGTGCTGGCCAACCCTGTCGAGCGCACTCACCGACTCATCACAAGCCCACACGCAAATGCCGCCACCGCCACGCCCGAATGGCGTCAAGCCCGTGACCAATACCTCAACCACATCATGGTGTGCCGGAGCTGCTACGCGCCCACCGGCCGCTATTGCACGGCTGGCGCCAATCTGCGCGCCAGCTACGACGCCACACCTATGGAGGCGCACCAATGACGCCCAGCCTTATCACCCGCTTATGCACCATCGCTTTGAAACCAGGCGTCAGCGCCACCACGCAGCTCATTACAACCCGGCGCATCTGTCGCGCCATTGCTGAACAGCTCGAGGTTATCCGCAGCGAGCGGCGAGCGCTTCGCCGGCAGGCAGGCAAGTTGAAAGCATTCCTCCCCTTCACCCGACAGGCCATTGCGGAATTGGAGGAGCAGGCCCGCGAACACCAGGAGGCAACCCGCAGCGGAGCGTGGAGCGCACTTGCGGGGTTTGGCCAATCACTGATGTTCGACCGTGAGGGGCTGGCGCAGGCGCTGGGATTCGACCAGGTGTGCGACCTGCTGGGCGTCAACCCAGTACATCGCCAACAGCCCGGCGCAGACGGTGACACCAGCCTTCGCGGAGTGGCCTACCTATCCCAGCTAGAGGACAGCGCCGACCGCAAGAGCAACGAATGGGGCGCCGGTGGCCCGCTGTATCGCGCCTGCCACGCCGCCATGATCCAGTTCATCAGGGAATGCCCAGAAGACCAACTACCCGACCCATTCGCCCCTGGCGCACCGTTCGGCCCAAAGCTGCCGCCCGTCCTGAGCATCGTCAGCAAATGACCATTTTCCGCGCCACGTTTTGCGAGTCACGAAAACGTGGCGCGACACAGAGCAACAACAACGGGCGCCAGCCCATGACCAGCGCCAGCGGCGTACAGAGGAAACCATGACAGATCAAGACACCACCACGGCGGGCCATACGCCCACCTATCAGGAGCGATTCACCGACGCATGCAACACGCAGAAATTCAAACCCTACGAACTGATTCAAGGGCCAGACGCAGGCTACTTGGTGTGGGAGGTCCAGCAAGTCCGCAATGGCCAGCAAGTGACCATCGACGGTCCCTACTTCACCGAGGAAGAAGCACGGGTTTCGGCGGACCTTATGCGGGGAACATTCCGCGGCGCCAGGGCAAGCGAAACGATCTACAACCGGGTGTGGAACTACGACCCGCGCCAGGAACAGCTGACCATCGACCAGGCGCATATGTCGCGCGCACTGCTCGCCGTTCGCCTTGGGCTATCTGCCCCTTCGATCACCGTATAGGAGGCCCCATGGCCGCTACAGCATTCGATAACTCCCCTATGACCACCATCAAACTCTACGGGCAGCTCCGGCAGTTCGGCAGGTCCTACGATCTTGCAGTGCGGACGCCTGCGGAAGCCTTGAAGGCGCTGTGCGTGCAGATTCCCGGCCTTGAGCGATTCATCTCAAACGCCAAGTCACGCGGACTAGTGTTCGCCGTTTTCCGAGGAAAGAAAAACATCGGGGAGAGTGAGCTCAACTACCAAGGCGATGGTGACATCATCATCGCCCCCGTGGTCGTCGGCAGTAAGCGGGCCGGTATCTTGCAAACGATCATAGGGGCTGTACTGATCGTAATGAGCCCTTTCACAAATGGTGCAACCCTTGCGCCGGGTATCGCCTTGGCCGCCGGCGGCGTAATTCAGATGTTGAGCCCGCAAGCCCAGGGTTTGAAGTCCAGCGCCGCGCCCGAGAACACACCTGGCTATGCTTTTGGTAGTGCGAAAAACACCGTCGCGTCGGGCTTGCCCGTGCCTCTTTGCATCGGCCGTCGCCGCTGGGGTGGTGCGATCATTAGCGCCGCCATCTATGCAGAGGACCGGGTATGACCGCGATCGAGTACACCCCAAAAACAACCATCCTACTCAGCGGCTCTTTGGCCAAAAAGTATGGAAGGAGACACACCTATGCACTTTCCGCTCATGGCGATACGAGGGAGGCATTGAGAGCAATCGATGTAAATCACCCTGGGTTCTTGGGCGACATCGCCCGAGCGCGCTCTATCGGCCTGGAGTTCGCAATTTTCCGCAACAGGAAGAACGTAGGCGAATCCGAGCTGACACTCGGCGGAGCCAGGGAGATACGGGTCGTCCCCGTGATCACCGGTAGCAAGCGTGCAGGGATACTTCAGACCATCATCGGAATTGTGTTAATCGTGGCCAGTCCGTTCACCAACGGCGCTACGCTTGCCCCAGGGATTGCTCTCGCTGCTGGAGGTGTTATCCAAATGCTCAGCCCGCAGGCCGGCGGCCTCAAGACCAGTGCCGCACCAGAGAACACCCCCGGGTACGCCTTCGGCAGCGCCAAGAACACCACGGCAAGTGGTAACCCGGTGCCGCTCTGTTACGGCAAACGGCGGGTAGGCGGAGCGATCATCAGTGCTGCCATTTACGCCGAAGACCAGATGTAGGGGGGGCTGGTGTAAAGTGATCTATCAACCACGGAGGAAGAAATATGCACAGGATTTTGCTCGCCACCGTCACCTTCGCACTACTGGCCGGATGTTCAAGCACACCAGTAGAGCCTGGCTCTGCAAAGCGGGTGCCTGCCGACAGGGTCTACGCCTATCAGTCAGACCTCCCTGGTGGTGCGATACTGGCAGTTAGTCGAGACAATGGTTTTTGGGCGTCTGGCGGCTGCTTGGCCACCGTGCTCATCGACGGAAAAAAGGTCGCCCGCATCGACACCGGCGAAATTGTTAAATTCAAGGTCAAGCCAGGTCGGCATATCGTTGGCATCGCCGGCGATGACGAAGGCAACGGCCTCTGTGCAATGCAGATTGGTCAGCCGGTGAAGGAAACGGCAGCCGAGGTAAGCTCAGGAGAAACCCAAAAATTCCGAATTTCGGGTACTCAGAACGGAACGGACATACGCCCCAGCTCCATTTAACTGACTGATCGAAACAGACGATATGGTCTCACTCAGACCAAATCGTCTGTCTCGCTGACCACCTCGCCCGCGATGATCAGCAATGAGAGTAGCGACCGAAGCGGCATTACTACTTAGAGGCCCTACCTCGTGAGCATCCGTTTTTCTGAAGAAGGACCTGCATTTCCCGAAACATTGGTAGACGCCCTGCTGGCTGGAGAGGTGGTCTTTTTGTGCGGGGCAGGTGTAAGCGCGCCACAGCTGCCAGGTTTTGGAGATTTAGTCCAACAATGCTTTGACCGACTTAATCTGAAGCAGAGTCGGTCCGAACTTGCATCATCAGAAGCAGGCCGCTTCGAAGAGGTACTAGGCTCCCTTAGCCGTCGGATCGTCAATCCAAGGGATATGACACGCGCGCTAGTTGACCTGCTGCAGGCACCTAAGCCTCCCGATTTCACTAATCACACTACGATTTTGCGATTATCGCGGTACATCGATAACAATCCGTTAATAGTCACAACTAACTTCGACACAATGCTTGAAAAGGCACTTCATCACGCTGACAACATCGTAAACGTACAGAAGCTTAGTTTTGCTGGACAGGATCTTCCCGCGCCAGGAAGCGCTGACTTTCGGGGGATCATTCACCTCCACGGACGCATTGCAGACGATGCGATCGGGCTGCACCAGACGCCGCTAGTAGTAACGAGTGCAGACTATGGCGATGCCTATATGCGGTCAGGATGGGCTTCTCGCTTTCTTTTCGACTTATGTCGCTGCAAGACAGTAGTTTTAGTGGGTTACAGCGCAGGGGACGCACCAGTACGTTATTTTCTAAACGTCCTAGAAGCGGACCGCGAACGCTTTCCGGATTTACGACCTGTTTATGCTCTAGACGCAGTTGAAGCTCGAGACGCTCCGGACGCACGCTGGGAAGCTCTCGCAGTCGAACCAATATGCTACGAAAAAACCTTGGATCTAAGGACCGGTCGCCTCGGTCATCGAGCGTTATGGGAAGACCTTGGCCAATTAGCAGACCTAGTAGAGCGCCCCCGCTCGACCAGACAAGCGTTGGCGAAGATGATCCTTTCCCAACCTTGCGGTTCCAGCACCCAAGCCGAGCGCGACAAAATCTGCTGGCTGTTCAAAAGTAAAAATGATCTAGCTTCTATTGCAATCAATTCGATTCAAGACTCGGCATGGATTGATTTTTTCCTCGAACGTAAGCTCTGGAATGGCGATCAATCCTCTTGGATATTGGCTGCTTGGCTTACTTTGGACTTTGAGTCTCGAGATCGATACTTGCTAGCCCTTAAATGGATGAAGACGTTTGGCAAGTCGCTCGCAAACGAGATAGCAAATCGTGTTGATAACGCAAGTGGATTGCCTGATCTATGGATACGCGCATGGCGTCTCCTAGCTGCTAATCCGCCGTCCTCTGGCCGCTTGGAGGCAGAGCACCAAATTTACACCCTGCAAGCGCGCCTTAGCAGCGCGGTGGTTCTTCATACCGATCTCCTCGCAGCAGTTGATTTAATTACCCCCGTCCTTCGCCTCGAAGGCGCGCGAGCATTCCCTCCGGAACAAGAACGCGTTCAGATGCCGAAGCAGATCTCGGATCTGATTCGGCCAACCTTTGACCTACGAGACTCTGGCGGTTCCACTGAGTTGGTAGATGCATTGCTGGCGCAGCCACAGCAAGCAAAGATAATGAAGTTAGCGACCGCAAAGCTTCGGGATTTTCTCGCATTATGCATCGATTGCGGGGCGCTTGAGGCTGACTACGACAGCACTGACTCCGCCGTTCCCTCAGTGGAACCTCATGCACAGAATGAGCATCATGACGGGCCTATACTCCTGGTAAATATTCTCGCGCGTCTTCTGCCGCAGGTTGCCAAAACGGATGTAGATATGGCTCGGCAGATTGTTGGTGAGTGGCGGCTCATGCCAGGAATGCTAGCTGTACGCCTATGGCTTCACGCACATCGGAACGCAGCTATCTTTACAGCAGACGAGGCAATTAGCGGGCTCAACGCTTTGTCGCTTGCTCAGTTTTGGCAGGTGAAGCGCGAACTTCTTTTGGTGATACGCGAACGCGCCGCTCAGGCTAGTCAAACGTTGGTCAGAGCACTCGAGCAGCGGGTGCTGAGTGAGGGCGAAAAATACTTCGAACGCTATTCCGTAGACAAGGGGCAGATCGACTGGAGAAGCCATGCTCGTGACTCTGATGTATGGCTTCGCCTGAAGATGTTGGAAGCAGCGGGAGTTTTGTCTGATACAGGAACCCAGGAACTGTCAGCAATTTTAAAACGTCGCGGCTATCTCGATCGGGACGTGGAGGAGCGTGACTTCTTTAGATCTTATTCAAGCGGCGTTCGAACAATTGTCGGCGATGCCAAGCCAATTATTTCGGTTGCAAGCGACCAGCGTCTCGAGATCGCGCAGGCAGTTATACAAAGCTTCGACATCGAGAAAAGAATGGGCTGGAGCGCCTACTGTATTGGTGATCCGGAGGGTGCATTCGACACACTGAGAAATGCCCCCCTTGACGAAATGAATGCACCACTGTGGAACGATTTGATAGGTGCCTTGACTTTCCCACCAAGTACCAGCAACGGGACGACCTCAGAACTTATCACTCGATTTTTTCAACGCTTGGAACACGCTGAACCTGCGTTTCTGGCCATTGTGATCGAACGCCTGGCAACCCTTTATGCGTTTACCCCTAGGCCAACAAGCAATAGCGTATCGACGTGGTGGCAAAGACTATTCTTAATCGCCAACGGACAAGGCACAGAACCATTGGAGCTCGGGGGGCAGCTTTATGAAGATGCGATAAGCTCACCCTCCGGCAGATTAGCTGAAGCATTACTCTCTGACATACAGGCTGCGCAAAAAGCTTTTGGTGCGGTGACGGAGAGTCATCTCAGGTCGATGGAAAATGTTGTTCACGCGAAAGGAAAGCAGGGGGCATTTGCACGAGCGATTTTCGTCAATTCGCTGTCGTTTGTAGTCGCCGTAGCGAACGATAAAATTTGTAGTTACCTTGATGACGCCCTTGGCCAGACAACCGATGAGGGGCAAGGGTTGCGGGCGGTATTAGTAAACCAACCTCGTACCTCGAGATCAGTCTCTAGCAAATTCTCCGCACACATTTTGAGAGGCCTTTTAGAGGTTGAAACATCGAATCATCAGACTAAGGCCGCCGCGGCAAAGATCATTGCGCCAGCGTTATCAATAATTCGTGAAGACAGTGATTTTGAGGCCTGGGGTATCAACCTAGCGGATGTTGCTCACACTCTCCGTAGCTGTTCAGCCGCGTTGCGAGAAAGCGTTGTGGAGTTACTCACTCAGTGGATTGCAGAGATCGAAGGTGACCCAGCTGAAGCATGGCGTACAAGCATAAGCCCTCTCCTTGAAAGTGTATGGCCGCGAGAGCGCGTACTGCGTGAAAGCACGCTGACCGGCCCCTTCGCGAATCTAGCAATCAAGTCAGGAGACGCCTTCCCCGAAGCACTTGTTCAACTGCTTCCTTATGTCACGCAGGTTCAAGGGGCAGGAAGGGTGTTCGCATTAGAGCGATCAGAATGTCCGGAAAAATTTCCTCGCGAAACGCTGACATTGTTGTGGCGCCTCTATGGTCCGGGCAGTACTCACAATCTCTATGGGGTTCCCAAGCTGTTGGACCGTTTGATTCTAGCTGAGCCGACGATTGAGCTTGATAGGCGACTTCAGTCTCTAGATTATCGAGCTGAGAGATATGAATAGAGCCAAGAATTGCCCAGTCTTTCATAGACACCGAATGTTCGCGACGGGTCTAAACCTGCCGGTATCCACCTCCTGCCAATCATCCGACTGATCCGGTAACCGCCCGAGTAACCACCAAAAGTAACCATCTCGCATGGTTACCATGAATCTAGGGGCTCTCTATCACTAAGGCGCCCGCCCACCCTGACAATTGTTAACAGGGCGACAGGCTGGCCAACCTCCCGAGGGACTAATTTTTGCTAACAGGCGGCGAACGTTGCCACCGGTTCCAGGCCGACCTGATGTCAACATCGAGCCTGGTCCCGCACTCGATCCGATGTCAGGTTTTGTCAGGTTTCAGTGATCGCCCGATGACAGGCTTTGACAAGTTCTCGACCTGAAAAAAGGTTAAGTTTTGTTAGGTCGCTGGCGCATACCAAACGGCAGAAATCGGCCAAAAGCAGACATTCATCTATGGCTGCTTTCGACCTTTAACTGCGACCAACCGGACTTAATAGACTATTTTTAATCTGCTACGGCATTCAGAATCCATTGACGTTGAAAATTTTCTAACGAAGATTTGCCTTGGTCATCAAAAATTAACGACTTGGCATTTTCTGCGGCCTTCATCCAACTCTTCCATTGCAAAGATAACGCATCCATCTCACCGCTAAAGTGAGGAGACTTCATAGCCCGAAGCGCGTAGGTAAAGAAGGTAATGTAAGGATGCTCCCACTCCAATCCGTTTTGCGTGGAAAGTTCTCTGGAGATTTTAAGCTCACTCACTCCTTCCCAGAAGCGCTCGACGCCAACTGAATCTTTTCGATCTATCCCTATTCTTACGCAGATTTTACCAAGAGTAGTATGCGGAAATGGGTCATGTTCAAGCAGTGCTACAGCTTTTTTTGCATAGGAATATGCAAGAATTTCCTGGCTCTTATTACTTGCCAATAGTGCTCTCTGCTCCCAAAATCTTGCGTTCCAACCGCATACGGATTCTAAGCTAGAGTACCAAGCATCTGCACTAGGCCCCATATCTTTTTCGATTGTGTCATGATCCATTAATGCGCGCATGATTAGGTATGGCAAAGTCCGGCGAGCTATAGTCTGAGGAACTACCAGTGGCGCAAGTGCGCGCACAATAATTAATGAAATCTTATGTTTTTCACCCCTGCCAATTTGACCCCATACAAAGTCAGAAAACGCACTACTGCGAAGCCTTAACCCCCTATCATCTAAATAGCCGATTTGTCCTATAGCTGTGTCTTGATCGAAAACATCCTCTAGCTTTCCCTTTGAAAGGAAACTATCAGCCAAGTCGAACGGTAAAGAGTACCCGAACCGGTGAACTGCGGCGGCGGCTACTATCAGTTCTATTAAACCATGTGGCAATGAGTTTGGATTCGCAAGCATTTCAACAATTGCATTTCGATAAGAGTGAGCATTCTCTAAACTTTCCAACCACTCAAGCAATTGCCCCGAATAATCTGACTTGAAGTCCTTCCATGCTTGACTAATAGTCAAAGTGCTGCGCGTTCCCAATCGGCCTTTGCTGCTTCGCTTTGAAAAAATATTGGCAAAATCTATTCTGACAAGCGGCTCTAGCGAGCATTCCAAACGATCCGCACCAATTACGTCAGCTCTCACGGCGCGAACTCTGTGAGAGTCGCATGTAGCAACAATGCGAAGATCATGCTTGTTTTCTATTGCGAGGTTTATAGATGACTTCAATGAACTTGAAAAATCTGCACAGTCGTCGAAGATGAACGCTACCTTAGTCGATTTTGCATACTCAACTATGTCAGCATCGTTAAAACGCTCTTCGCCTCTAAAGAACCAAACTTCATAGCCTTTGTCTATTAGTTCTTTCGCTGCCCGAAGTGCAGCGGCTGATTTCCCGCTTACAGATCCGCCATAAATTAATGAAAGTTTAACAGCTGGTTTCGTAGTAGTCTCTGTGAGCCACTGTGCGCTATGCAGCGCCGCTAATAGTGGAGCATCTAAGTCTTGAAGTATATGAACCCACTGCGTTTCCGCTGACGCGTAAAAATCTAATACTTTCCTTGGGACAATGATATCCAGCGTAAGCTGCTTAAACTTAGCTCTGACTTCTTCACGAGCAGCCTTAAATTCTTTACTTACAGTTGGATTGCGCCCCTTCCAATCAAGCAGGTCCTTCAGCAACGCCTCAAAAAAATCCTTTCCGTTCGCAGCAATTGGAATAAGTCCCTGGCGAGCAAATCGAGTAACTTGTGCTTCGGTCATGCTATTTAAAACTATTACAGAAGGACAGCCGCCTCGATCTCTGGACCGATTCCCAAACTCAAAGACAGTTATTAAATCAACCTCTTCTTGAAGCCTTGCCCCGCAAACGATAAACGGCTTTTTTACCCATTCCGATCTAAACTCTGCATGCCAACCAGGCGTGCTCTCATTACGGGAAGCGTATTCTTTTAGCGAAAAGATAAGATGATCCGGTTGCTCTGATAACTTGGATGCCTTTCCGTGAAGGTAGACAACTTGTAGCTCTTTTTTCTCTAGAGAACGTGGCTTATATGGCTCACACCAAAGAAAAGATTCAAGCTTCGGTATTGAGCCGCGTATCTTTGACCTGTCAAGAATATCATCGATATTTAATGTCCAAATCCTTTTCCAATGTAGGTCGTGGAGCACGCGCTGCCAAGTTGGTCTACACCCAACAAACCTGCCACTCAGAAAACTATTCAAAATTGGCTTATTTTTAGGAGAGCTTTCAAGGTCCCCATAGACCAATGGTAAATTCCATTGCTCTGAATCATCCAGTCCCAACTTAAAATTTTCGTTTAACTCACTAGCTAAACCCGCGCCGCCCTTGAGTTCAACGCCATCTCCGCCGAAAGCTCCAATGCTTCCTCCAGCCCCCAACAGCAAATTCATCGCGCCATTTGCAACAGCGGTAACAATCAGCAAAGCGTCCTCTTCACTAATATTGAACTGATCAACCAACTCCATTTGCAGCTCCTGTTTTACATTATAGCGCTATTGCAGTGGCGCTTTATTAGCAGTTCCGCCTCACTAAAAAGCATGAGACATGCTCCACGCCGAGGCATTCATTTGGTGTGAAGGATAGGCATACGATTAACACCGGTGCAAGCTAAGAGCTAGCGCGTGGTTCTGGCTTACGCTCGCTACATACCGATCAGATGTACGAAAAGGAGTGGGGAATCACTTGAGCCAAACCTAGCGCTTGCGATGTAGCCCACGAGCCCTCTGCACTGACAAGGTTCAGGCTAGGACGAAAAACTTGATAATGGGACTAGGAGGGACGGGCTGGTGCTTGGCATTCCCCCTTCCAAAGCCCAGCTGTCGTAAGTCTTCGTACTGAGGCGAAACGCCGCCCTCTAAAAAATGGTAGCTTTTGGCCGATTTCTGCCCTCGGTAAAAAGCAGCTTTGGGTCGAAACCTGCCAGTATCCAACCAGGTATCCAGGGTTTGGCACTGATCCACCCCGGATACCCAGTGTGGTGACCAAAAGCGGTGACCGCCACCAGTGACCATTTTGTGCTGGTCACAACCATCAGGATGCCCAGTTTGCGAAACAACCCCATGGAAGGCTCGCGTCAAGTGGTGGTCGACGCGGTTTCGCGCAGTGTTTCGCGCACGCTCGTCGCGCACTTGGTCAATGCGCGAAGCTCTCACCCGCCAAGGTTTCACGCACCCTTCACGCAGCATATTCACGCACTGGGCCGCGTGATGCTCCTGGCGGCCCGCAGATACTCAAGCCTCAGCAACGGCCTCTGGACTGCGCAGTAACTGCGCAAATTGCGCGCAGGAAGTACGCAGCTCAGTACGCACGGTTGGTACGCATTTGGGCGCGTACCGATAGCAGGTTCGCACTGAGGTTCGCACCCTCTAACGCGAACCTGGTGCGAACCAGGCCGCCAGCCTGTTATCAAAAGTTATGGTTGCCAGGCGCTGGTTTCCACTGTGGTTTCCAGGGTTTTACAGTGGTTTCCACTGGCAACCTGGCCGGGCCCAGACCAAACCCACGGCGCGGGGTCGACTGGCCGGCGCGCACGATCCGCGCCAGCATTGAGTGTTGAATTCAACTCACCGTGTAGATCGCAACATGCTGGCGCCGACTATTACTTTGACCACACTTTGACGGAATGCGAAGCAGGCGTCAGACCAAAACCACGCCGGGTGGGCGTCTGAGGCTTATCGCGTGGCCAGCCCGTCAAACAAGCGCACCTTGACCGCTGATACCCCTGACAGACCCCAGACGGATACGGCGCTTTCGGCCCGCCTACTTTTACCTGGCTTTTACCTAATCGCTGGCGAATGTGAGACAGGCATGAGACGGATTCGGCGAGCGTGACCGCCTGAGAACCCGCAGCGGCAACTGCGGGCGGGGCTCACGCATTAGATGCGGGGAAATCCCGTATCACATCGCCAGGCCAATTTTCCGCAAGCAGACGCAAACCACGTAAACGTGATTCTAGGCATTCGCGGCGCCGGTGCTACGCTCTTTCGAAACACGGAGAACCACCATGACGGATACAAAACTGATCGCCAACCTGTTCGACCGCCTCAATCAGAACCAGCTCGCCTTGGGCGCCGCGGTGGAGGAGCTTTCCAACTGGGTCGAACAGCGCGGGTCGGCGGACATTGCGAACAACGTGCGCGGCGCGCTGGAAACGCTCGACCTGAACCTGGTGTTCATTCGCCAGGGCATTGCTGAGTTGGCCGTCGCGGGCAGCCTGGGCCAGTCGTGACGCTGGTTAGGATTCTGGACAGGCTCTGGACGGCTGGAGAGGCCACAGTCTTCCGGCCCGGTCCGCAGGCCAAAGCCAGCAAGGGCTGATGGCAGATCGGGCATGCGGCCGGATATCTACCTCGTCCAGAAACAGGGGCGAGCCGCGACATTCACTGACGGGAAATCCTTGACCAGCCTTGACGAAATTCTTGACAGGTCTTGACGGATTTATCCGGCGCCATCAGCGGTTGGCGCGCTGAAAGCCACGCAGTTCAAGGTTTTGCGAGCATTCGGGATACTTGACCAGCACCAGCCCCGTCTAAAATTCGGGAGGCGGCCGTCAAGGTGGGTGTTCGATAAATATCCTGGCGCGATGGGGTGGTGAAACGCCGGGCCAGATAAATCCTTAGCGCGCCAGGCAATATTAGACAGGCCCTAGACGGATTTTCCCCGGCGGCTCACGCGCAAACAGCCCAAAACTCAAGTATTACGCCGCCGCCAGCGTGAAAGGTGTTGTGTTGGCGCTTGGTGCTCGTCAAGTATTTTCCGGGGCTTCCCGCGACCTGACAGCAGGTCGGAGCAGGTGGTGAACGAGTTGTTCACTCTGGAGCGGAAACCGGTCGACTTGCCAGCTTGGCCAGCCACCGGTTTCTAGGTAATCGTTCGCGTTCCGCTGGTAACATCTGCAGGTCATTTGCTGGCCCTGCTTCATTCCAGCGCCAGCATCAGGCGCGCACGGAGGATAGAGCCGTGTCCCTTATTGAGTGTGATTATCTACCCGCTGACAAGGTGGTGTTTCCGCCGGAGCTGGCGCTGCTGATTGTCAGGAAGGCTAGTGCAATGGCGGCAGTATTCGAGGAGCAAGCGCTCGACCAGCTCACGAAGGACGCCCTGCGGGCACTCTCCCAGGGCGTGGAGCCTCGGCGAGTCATCAGGGAAACGCTTGTAGCGGGGCGGCGAAACTACCGGAACTCCGGTGGTCATCATTACCTGCCCTACGGAAATGGAAGGACAGATAGCAATGCCAGAGTGGAAAAGCAGAAAGCTGTCCGGCATTTACTCCGCTTGATGTGCGGACTTCATAAGTGATCAAAGTTGTAGTCATTCGCTATAGCGTATGAATGCATGAGCTCGCCCAACTTTTGCCAAGAAAGGGTCTGGTTATCCAAAGCGGCGCTGAGAATATCTAGACGTCTCTCGCTCATCTGCTCCACTGGCGTCAACGCCAACATCTCATCAATCAGATCCTTGGCCTGCTTACAGAGCTCTAGGGCCACAACCACCTGCTGCTTCAAGCTCAACTCTTCATTCATATTCAGATCCATCCAAATTGATCGTCATGACAAGAATAGTATTGTGGAGTACTGCAGGGCATCGAGAAAGCTGAGCATAGCTTCTGGCTTTGAGGCAGAACCAAGCAAAAGCGCCTATAAGCCTTCTTACCAAAGGTAACAGCCCGTGAGCGACCACTACCCTGATCCGGGGGGGTGATGCACGAGGTATAGGTGACTGAGATGGTTTGTCGTGCGAATGACTGACGTAGGGTGAATCACCAGTCCTCAGGCGAAACGGGGAACGAACGGGGAAAATTTCTACTGGAAGAAGCCAAAAACGAAAAAGGCCCACCTTGAGGTGAGCCTAAGTCGTTGTTCTATATGGTGCCGGCACCAGGAGTCGAACCCGGGACCTACTGATTACAAGTCAGTTGCTCTACCAACTGAGCTATACCGGCGTGTTAGGGCGACGATTATAGCGATTGGAAAGGTTCTGTAAACCCCTGAATTCTGACTATTTTTCAGATCGCGGTTTTTCCGCTGCCGGCTGCGCTTTCCAGCGGATTCGTGGGGGTGAGATCCTGCTGTGGTAGCGGATAAATACTCGCCATTAATTTGACAATTTGCCGTTCGTCGAAATGGATCCAATAGAAAACACCAAAATAATGACACTTTCATGCTCCTGTCCCACACTGCCTAAACAACAAGTGCACCTAAAAGGTGCCGTGACAAGGGAGGATGGTCTGTGAGCCAGGACGACAAACGTTTTGCAACGAATACTGCCCGTCATGATCAGCAGATGACGTCGACGCTGCAGTTCTTCGAAGATACTCCCATCGCAGATGCGCCCTGCGCCGCTGAACAACCCCAGCCAATTGCTTTGCCAGCCTGCCATGCGCGGGTTGTGGTGTTGGCGTCGGTCAACGGTGGGGTGGGGCGCAGCACTCTGGCGGCGGCGTTGGGCAGTGGCTTGCAACGATTGGGGCGTGCGGTGACGGTCCTGGAGCTGGACCCGCAAAACGCCCTGCACCTGCACTTTGGCCTGCCTCAGGACACCCCGGGCATCGGCCGCGCCAGTCTGTGCAATCAACCGTGGGATCACCTCGTCCAGCCCGGTTTCGCTGGCTGTCGGGTGCTGGTTTTTGGCGAGACCGACCTGCAACAGCAGGAGGACTTGCAGCGCTGGCTCAAGCAGGACCCGGATTGGCTGGCGCAACACCTGTCGCGCCTGGGCTTGAGTGAGCAGGACATGGTCATCATCGATACCCCCGCCGGCAATAACGTTTACCTGCACCAGGCGTTGCATGTCGCCAATAGCGTGGTGGTGGTTGCCCTGGCGGACGCGGCGTCGCTGGGTGCGCTGGAGCAAATGCAGCGCTTGCTGGCGCCGTACCTTGCGCGGCCGTCGGCCCCGCGTTGCCACGTGTTCGTCAACCAACTGGATGAAGGCAGCGCCTTCAGCCTGGATATGGTGGAGGTCTTCAAGCAGCGCCTTGGGGAAAACGCTCTGGAAGTGATCCATCGCGACCCGCTGATCAGTGAGGCGCTGGCCTTTGGCGAGGACCCGCTGGACAGCGAGGCGGCGAGCATGGCCTGTGACGATATCCATGGGCTGTGCCAGCGATTGGATGGTGCTTGAACCGCGTCTTATACGGTTAACCGCAGATGCTTATGCACAATCTGTTGGTTGGACAGAGGTTGAAACAGCCATTTTGTGGAGCTGTTCTCATTACGCTGCAACTGCCTGTTTTGCGTGCGTTTTATTTTGTGAACAAAAAATGACCAGTCAGCATTTTTGCCTGTAGCGCCCGCTTCTACGGCGTCCTACAGAATTTCATCAACAGAGTTATCCACAGGGCGCATTGCCCTTTAATCGCGCTCGGCAAGCACCATCAGGTTGCGTGGTGTCAGGGCGGTTTCGCAGAAGTGGCCGACTTGAGCCTTGTAGCCGTTTTCCTGAAGAAACAATGCCCGATCCAGAACCAGCCACAATTCCAATGGGCGACGAAACAGGCCACGCACCAGTTCCAGGTTTCGTACGTGGGCGAGGCGTTGCCAGCCGTGCTGTTCCAGCGTGACCCAGTCCTGTTCACCTGTGGATAACCCTTTGAGCGCCGCGAGGTGCTGGCAGTAATCGGCGTAGGGCCGATTCAGCCATTCGCTGGGCAACGAAGGCGTGGGCAGGTACTCGTCGCTCCCGCGCAGTTGCCGCTGTAACAGGTCGAAGCCCAGGCGCCGGGCCATGGAGGTGTCGCGTTGCAGGCGCACCCGCAAGCCTGCGGTGACGGTTTCGCTCAGGGGCAGGCCAAGGTCATCCCGCGACAAACGTAGCGCCGAAGCGCGGGCCGGGGCCGACAGGGCCTGGTAGTGTTCGCTGGCGATGCGGTTGTAACAGCAGGGCGCCACGGCCAGGTGCTGGCAGCCGGCGGCGCTGGCCAGTTGCAGCAGGCGCACGTGCAGGTCGCCACAGGCGTGCAGGGCGACCGGGGTGTGCTCGCGGGTGAGTTGCTGCACGGCGCTTTCGGCCATCACGTCTTGCTGATGGTGGCGGGCGGGCATTTGATGGTGGTCGCTGAGCGCCTGGCCTGCGGTGATCAGCGCCGGATCGTACTCCAGGCAAGTCAGGTCTTGCCCTGGTTGCAACAGCCGACGACCAAGATGGCCTTTGCCGGCGCACCAGTCGAGCCAGTGGGTGGGGCGCTCGGCAAAGTGCAGAGCGGCGCCAAACGCCTCGATCTGCTGCCATTTGCGCCCGGGCACGTCCACATTCAGGCGCGTTGGCGGCGCATGTAGCGCCCCCGACGGTAACTTATCCACAGCACTCAGACGCGTCGACAGCTCCGCCCATTGGCGAAACGGCGCTGGCGCCTGTAGTTCGGTGGGCAGGTTGTGGTTGCTTTCGGCCTCTGCCAGCGAGCGCTGGCGCAGCCATTGGGCCAGTTGTGGATGCTGGGTTTCCCAGGGCAATTGCAGATGGGTAAAGGGCCGTGGTCGCCACAGCCCTTGATGCTCGGTAAGGAACGCATCCAGCGCGAGGAAACGGGCCAGCAGCCGCTCGCCCGTTAACCTGGTATCAGCGTCCCTGGCAGGCATCGACCCGCAACCAGCGCTCCAGCAGCTTGAAGCCGCGCACCAGCACATAGGCCATCAGCAGGTAGAACATCCCGGCGGCAAAGAAGATCTCCACCGGCAGGTAGGTACGGGCAATGATGGTACGGGCCATGCCGGTCAGTTCGAGCAAGGTCACGGTACTGGCCAGGGCGCTGGCCTTGAGCATCAGGATCACTTCGTTGCTGTAGGCCGGCAGGCCGATCCGCGCGGCACGCGGCAGGATGATGTAGAACAGCGCCTTGGGCTTGGACATGCCCAGCGCCCGCGCCGCTTCGATTTCACCGGGCGGGATGGCCTGGATCGCGCCGCGCAGGATCTCGGCGATGTAGGCGGCGGTGTGCAGGGTCATGGTGGCGGTGGCGCACCAGAACGGGTCCCGCAGGTACGGCCACAGGGCGCTTTCGCGCACGGCGTCGAACTGCGCCAGGCCGTAGTAGACCAAGAACAACTGCACCAGCAGCGGTGTGCCGCGGAAGAAGAAAATGTAGCAGTAGGGCAGGGTACGCACGTACCACAGGCGCGAGGAACGGGCGATCCCCAGGGGAATCGCCAGCAGCAGCCCGGCGATCACTGCGATGGCCACCAGTTCCAGGGTCAGGGTCGCACCCTGGGCCAGTCTCGGCAGCCATTTGATGATCACGGCCCAGTTCAGGCCCAGGTCGAAATGCGACAGCCAGCTGTAGTCGCCGTTCATTGTGTGCTCCTCGCAAAGCCGCGAGCGGCACGTTTTTCCAGGAAGTACATGCCGGCCATGGCCAGGACGGTGAGGCCCAGGTACATAAAGGCCGCGACCATGAAGAAGGTGAAAGGCTGCTTGGTGACGGTCACGCCGATCTGCGCGTGGCGCATGATTTCTTCCAGGCCGATCACCGAGACCAGCGCGGTGTCCTTCATTAAGATCATGAACAGGTTGCCCAGGCCCGGCAGGGCGATGCGCCACATCTGCGGCATGATCAACCGGGTGAAGATGCGCAGCTTCGACAGGCCCAGGGCAACGCCGGCTTCACGGTGACCCTTGGGGATCGCCAGGATCGCGCCCCGAAACACTTCGGTGGCGTAGGCGCCAAAGCACAGGCCCAGGGCGATCACCCCGGCGGCGAAGGCGCTGAGCGACAGGTCGGGGTTGCCGAAAAACTCCCCCAGGGCCCGCATCATATTGACCGTGCCGAAGTAGATCAGCAGCACCCAGAGTAATTCGGGAATGCCACGGACAAGGGTCGAGTAAGCGCCGCCAAGCCATTGCAGCGGCTTGTACGGGGAAGTCTTGGCCAGGGCGCCGGCGAGGCCGAGCACCAGCCCCAGGCATAACGCCGTGAGTGCCAGTTTGACGGTCATCAGCGCGCCGGCAGCGAGTGCGGGGCCGAATCCGTAGAGATCGAAATTCATGGTTTAGTCATATCGCGCAAGGCTTGCTAAAAGCCGGCACGCTCGGGGGAGCGCGCCGGGCAGGCCGATCAGATCATTCGATGCTGAAAGGGAAGTACTTGTCGTTGATTTTCTTGTAGGTGCCGTCGGCCTTGATTTCCGCCAGTGCCTTGTTCAGGCGCTCGCGCAGCGGGTCGCCCTTGCGCACGGCGATGCCGATCTTGTCGCTTTCTACAACCGGATCGCCTTTGAACTCATAGGCCGAACCGTCTTTGCTCTTGAGCCACTCGTATTGCACGTACTTGTCAGCGAGCATCCCGTCCAGGCGCCCGGAAGTCAGGTCGAGGTAGGCGTTTTCCTGGGTGTCGTAGAGCTTGGCGGTGGTGTCTGGCAGTTTGTCTTCCAGGTAGGTACCGGCCAATGTCGCGCGTTGCGCACCAATGATCTTGCCTTTGAGGTAACCAGCGTCGGTCTTGAAGTCTTTGATGGATTTTGCCGCGATGAATTGCAGCTTGTTGGAGTAGTACGGGTCGGTGAAGTCAACGGCTTGCTTGCGCTCGTCGGTGATCGACAGCGACGACACCAGGAAGTCGAACTTCTTGGCGTTCAGGGCCGGGATGATGCCGTCCCAGTCCGATACATACACTTCGCACTTCTCGACTTTCATCTTGGCGCACAGGGCGTCGCCGATGTCTTTGTCGAAGCCGACAACATTGCCGCTGGCGTCTTTATTGTTGAAGGGCGGGTAGGCCGCTTCGATCCCCATTTTCAACGTCTCGGCCATGGCCGTGGCGCTGAATGCCATGGAAACGGCGGCGGCCAGGAGGAATTTTTTATAGTTCTGCATGCATGTTGCTCCGTTAGCGGTTGCTGGACATGAATTGTTTGCAGCGCGCCGAAAGCGGGTTCTCGAACACCTGCTGTGGCGATCCTTGCTCTTCGACCAGCCCCTGGTGGAGGAACACCACTTCGCTGGACACTTGGCGGGCAAAGCCCATTTCGTGGGTGACCAGCAGCATGGTGCGGCCTTCTTCGGCCAGCGCGCGGATCACATTAAGTACTTCCTGAACCATTTCCGGGTCAAGTGCCGAAGTGGGCTCATCGAACAGAATGACTTTAGGTTGCATTGCCAGGGTACGGGCAATCGCGGCGCGTTGTTGCTGGCCGCCGGACAATTGCGCCGGGTAGGCGTGGCGCTTGTCGCTGATGCCGACCTTGGCCAGCAGCGCCTCGGCCACTTCGATGGCTTCGGCCTTGCTTTGGCCGAGCACGCGGCGTGGGGCCTCGATGATGTTGTCGAGGATGCTCATATGGGGCCAGAGGTTGAAGTTCTGGAAGACAAAACCGATTTCGCTGCGCAGGCGATTGATCTGCTTGCCGTCGGCGGCCATCAGTTCGCCGTTTTTCGCGGCCTTGAGCTTGAGCTCTTCGCCGGCCACCAGGATCTGGCCCTGGTGCGGGTTTTCCAAGAGGTTGATGCAGCGCAGGAACGTGGACTTGCCGGAACCGGAGGAGCCCAGGATCGAGATCACATCGCCGTCGCGAGCGGTCAGCGAGATGCCTTTAAGCACCTCCAGCTCACCATAGCGTTTATGCAAGTTGCGGATTTCAAGCGCGGGCGCGGCCAAAGCCATGTGCGGTCCTCATTGTGTTCATTGCGTTCCTGCTGTTGGGTCGCCTTCCTGGCGTGGCGCCAAGCTAGCATAGCGTCCGGATGACAGCCAACAGCGCCACGGGCGTTAAACAGACGGTGTGTGACAGGTTGTCGCATCGGCACAGCAGCGTGTCGCGCCATCAACAACCGAACAGCCGTTTTAACCGATAAACCCGTGGCAGTCGCGTAAAAAAGGGCGCGATGGTGCCAGCTTTGGCCGGGTGTTGGAAGGGTTAAACGGGTAAACGGTGCCTATCAGCCCTTTAATTGGGCGTCACTTACTTTTTGTGTGTGTTTTTGGTGCGCTGATTCGTTCTTGAAGTGAGTCGGCGGGTAACGCTGTGGCGGATTGCCAGCAATCTCAATGACTTGCGATCAGTTAGGAATTTCCCTACAGCCCGCATCAACCTTGAGTTTGTTACATTTTGGCGCAAATCTTGCGTAAGAAATAAAGAACGCCCTGTTTGTTTATTTTCACGAAACACGGCAGGCCGGGCGGACCGTATTCGCAATTCCTCGCAAAGGTGTGTCAATGAGTCGTACGCAAAGCTCCAATGACCTCGAACAGGGGCTCAAACCGCGACATGTCACCATGTTGTCGATTGCCGGTGTGATCGGCGCCGGTCTGTTTGTCGGCTCCGGCCACGCGATTGCGGCAGCCGGGCCCGCCGTGCTGCTGGCCTATGCGGCGGCCGGTACGCTGGTGGTGCTGGTGATGCGCATGCTGGCCGAGATGGCCGTCGCGTCTCCCGACACCGGTTCTTTTTCCACCTACGCCGACCGGGCGATCGGGCATTGGGCCGGCTTCACCATCGGCTGGCTGTACTGGTGGTTCTGGGTGCTGGTGATTCCCCTGGAAGCCAACGCCGCCGCGACCATCCTGCATGCCTGGTTCCCCGACGTGGCGATCTGGGCTTTTACCCTGGTCATTACCTTGCTGCTGACCGCTACCAACCTGTTCAGCGTGAAGAACTACGGCGAGTTCGAGTTCTGGTTTGCGCTGATTAAAGTGGTGGCGATCATCGGTTTTGTGATTCTCGGCGTGCTGGCGATTTTCGGCCTTTTGCCGGGCAGCCAAGTCAGCGGCGTTTCGCACCTGTTCGACACCCAGGGCTTTTTGCCCAACGGTATGGGCGCGGTGTTGGCGGCAATCCTGACCACCATGTTCTCGTTCATGGGCACCGAGATCGTGACCATTGCCGCCGCAGAATCGAAAAACCCTGGGCAGCAGATCACCAAGGCCACCAACTCGGTGATCTGGCGGATCGGCTTGTTCTACCTGGTATCGATCTTCATCGTCGTGGCCTTGGTGCCGTGGAACGATCCTACGCTCGCGGCCGTCGGTTCCTATCAGACCGTGCTGGAGCGCATGGGCATCCCGAATGCCAAGCTGATTGTCGACCTGGTGGTCTTGGTCGCTGTGACCAGTTGCCTGAACTCGGCGCTGTACACCGCGTCGCGCATGCTGTTCTCCCTGGGGCGTCGTGGTGATGCTCCGGCGGTGGCCAAGCGCACCAACAAGAGTGGCACGCCTTACTGGGCGGTGATGTTGTCCACAGGCGCGGCATTCCTCGCGGTGTTTGCCAACTACGTGGCACCGGCTGCGGTGTTTGAGTTCCTGCTGGCCAGCTCCGGCGCGATTGCGCTGCTGGTGTACCTGGTGATTGCGGTATCGCAACTGCGCATGCGTCAGAAACGTACGGCAGCGGGCGAGAAAATTGCCTTCAAGATGTGGCTGTTCCCGGGCCTGACCTACGCGGTGATCGTGTTTATCGTCGGTGCGTTGACCATCATGCTGTTCCAGGAGGCGCACCGGGTGGAGATCATCGCGACCGGTGTCTTGAGTTTGCTGGTGGTGGCGGCGGGGTTGCTGGTGGCGAGCCGGCGCCTCGGGGCTGCGGTGCTTAACTGATCAGTTGAAGTCTGCTGCTAACGCCACGAAACACTGTAGGAGCGAGCTTGCTCGCGAAAAACGTCAACGATAACGCGTACAGCCTGAATAAACGCGTTGTTCTTGAGTTCTTCGCGAGCAAGCTCGCTCCTACATGGGTTTTGTATCAATCTTGCGAATGGGTCAGTGCTTGCGACGCCGCCACGTAGTCGGCCTGGAACACTGGCGATTCAATCCACGCCAACGCTGCTGCTTCATCATCGCTATGGGTGGACCACTGCCGATACTCGATCAGCGCCGCGAGGATAAAGTCGGTGGCGTTTTCTTCGCCTTCCTGCTCCAGCACCAGCGCCAGCAACGGGTGCGCCAGGAAGGCCGCACACAGCGCCTGCTGGCTGGTCTCGCCGGCCTCGCGCATGTCCACGAACAGTTCGGTCAAATCCACCGATTCAAGGTCAATACGCTCGTCGTCGTCGGCAAACGCATCCTGCTTGGGTGCATTGGCGCGCTGGGTGCGGTTCTGCTTGGCCTTGGCTTTTGCCCGTTGGGCACGTTTTTGCTGCTTGTCTGGCGAAGCCATGGGCTCACGTCCTTGGTTCAGGATCTGGGTGGCGTATTGAAGCGCAGGTCTGGCGAAATCCCAAGGGTTTCTACAGCCGCGCACCCGGTGTGTCGGCCGCGAGCTGGCCGTGCTGCAGCCAGGTCAGCGCAATCGGCCATAAGCGATCCTGATATTCACTGCGGAAAAACGCGAAATGCCCGACGGCTTCTTCGCCAATATCCGTCGGCGCAATCCGCAAGTGCAGGCGCTCGCTGGCGTGGAAGTAGTCCAGCAGACGTTCAATGGCTGGTACCGTGCCAAACGGGTCGTCGGTAATGCTGATCGCCAGGATCTGTGCCTTCACCCGGGCAAAGGGCAGCTCGCCCAAGGCGCGCCCACTGGGCCGTGTCTGGTAGGTGGGCGTGGGGCTGCTCCAGTCACGCACCACCCCGGCTGGCGTGTCTTCCAGCCAACCCAGGCGCTTGCCTGGGAAATACCCGCACACGGCCGTCACCAGCGGCATCACCAAGTGCCACTTGGCCAACATCCGCCAGCGGCCATTCGCCTGGTAGTCACGCCAGTACGCAAACTGCGCGCCCACCGTGACCAGCCGCCTGATGGCGGCACCCGATGCGCCAAGCCCGGCCGCGCAACCGCCAAAGCTGTGGCCGACCACATCAATGGGCTGCCCGGCAAACTCCCGCTGCGCGCGCTGCATGATCGCCTCGAAATCCAGCCGGCCCCAGTCTGACCACGAGGCCTTGAACCCGCGCAATGAGCCGCTGCGTGATTCGCCGATACCGCGATAGTCGTAAGTGATGACGTCAAAACCGTTGGCAAACAGATAGTCGGCGAAGCGCGAATAGTGACGACAGCGCACGGACGTGGCGGCGTTGATGATCACCACCGGGCGCTTGATATCCGTGCGTATATGCCGCCAGGTAAAGCCTCCGATGGGGTAGTTGTCGGCGGCGGGCTCGCGGAATGCCTCGGGGTGAAGGCGGGTGGGCAGGTTCATGACGGGCCTCGGTCCATGCGCTTTCGATGGGGTTTGGTGACCCGTGCGCAGTTTTTATTGGAAGTTGACGCTAACAAAATCGACGGACAAAGGCTCGTGATCTTTAAATGCAACTGGGTGCGGGGAATGTTGCATTTGGTTCAGGCGTGATTCAGGCGTGCTGTCGGCAATATACGCCAGCATTCCCCCGGCCTGGCAGGTTGAACCATGGAACACCGCACGCGTTTTCGTCTGGAGGCCCTGGGTGTTTTCCTGGTGGCCCTACTGCTGTTTACAGCAGGTATCTGGGATCAGCAGCCGCAAGGGTTTGACGGGCGTTGGGCGGTGTTCCTGCAGGAAATGTTTCGCCACGGCGCGAGCCTCTTCCCCACCACCTACGGTGAGCCTTACCCGGATTACCCAGGCACCGCGACCTATTTCAGCCTGCTCTTCGCTCGGCTGTTCGGCGCGCCTAACGACCTGGCTAACGTCATGCCCACCGCCCTGGCTTCGGCTGGGGTGATGGCGCTGGTCTACCGTTTGCTGGTGCCTTGCGGGCGAGCCTGGGCGTTGCTGACAGTGTTACTGACGGCATTGACTGCCCAGTTGCTGGAGAAGTCGCGCTCGGTCTGCCTGGATCAAATGGTCTCTTTATTGTGCCTGGGCTGTTTCTACCTGCTGCACACCGGTGAGCGCCTGGGGTCGCGGCTGCGCCAATACGCAATCTTTCCCCTGTTCGTGGCGGCGTTTGCCATTCGTGGCCCTCTGGGGCTGATCGAGGTCTGTGGGGTTGCTTGTGTGTACTGGGCGCTGGGGCCTGCGCGCTCGCGAGAAGAGAAGATTGGCCTGCTGAAAAAGGTGATTGCCCACGGGGTGATCGGACTGATCCTGCTGGCTGCCTGTTGGTGGGTGCTCTTGAAGCTGGCGCGGATCAGCGGGGGCGATGGGTTTGCCGATGAGGTGCAGAAGATGCAGGTGGCCGGTCGTCTTGATGAAAGCGGCGAGCCGTTTTACTTCTACTTCAAGCTGAGCCTGTATCGCTATTTCCCGGTGATACCGTTGGCGCTGGCGACGTTGATTGCCCTGCGCCATACATGGTCGGCGCGTCATGATGAGGCGGATGTGCGGTTGATGCTGCGCCTGGGCGGTTGTGGCTTGATGATCCTGTTGGGGCTGTCGGTGCCGAACTTCAAGCGCGCGTACTACATCGTGCCTATGGTTCCGATGTTTGCCGCTGTGGCGGCCTATGGCCTGCTTCAGGCCCGAGGCTGGCTGCTTGGCGTGCGTCGGGGCTATGAGTGGCTGGTGGCGATCCTGCCGCTGCTGGGGGTTGTCGTGGTATTGGTCTGCCGGCAACTGTGGAGCAAACACGGCTACTGGCCCGATGTCTCGGTGCCGGGATTGATTGCACTGTTGATTGCCCTGCAACTGGCGGCGGTCGTTGCCTGGCGTCGTCTGCGTGGTTGCGTCGCGCAGCGATTGGTGGTGCTCAGCCTGATCGCGTTGGCCACCCAATGGCTGGTGCTGGTGATGGTCGTGGAGCCGGCCAAGGACCTGCAATTTGACACGAAAAACTTCGTGGGCGCCGTGGAAACCCTGCGGGCCGAGAATCCCGGGCAGTTGGTGTTTCTCAACCTCGGCAAGGACACCTGGGCCATTCGCTACATCATGAACCTGGACCACGACGAACAGCCGCTGTTTATCGGGCGCGACGACCTTGCGCAACTGAACGCGCTGCCGCGCTCGTCCTGGGTCATCGTCGCGCGCAAGGAAACCCAACTGCTACACGGCACGCCGCTGGAGCACCTGGCTCCAGCGTTCAATGGGCGGCTCAATGACAACCCGCTGCTGGTGTTCCGTGTGCCGTGATCAGTTGTTCTGGCTTACAGCGCAATCAAAAGTTGTAGGCCAACGTACCAACGATCGTACGACGGTTGCCGATGAAGCAATCGCCTCGCGCCAGGCATGTTGTGTAGTAGGTCTTGTCTTCAAGATTGGTTGCGTTGAGGGTCATGTTCCAGTTCTGGTAGCGGTACCCCAGCATCGCGTCCAGCAAGGTTGAAGACGGCGTCTTCACCCGGTCAGCGCCATCCCAACTGCTCCCCACATAGCGAACACCCGCACCGACACTGAACCCGGGAATGTCACCGATGCTGAATCGATGCTGGCTCCATACCGAGGCCATGTTTTCGGGAACACTGGCCAGGCGTTTGCCTTGTTCTGCCGGTGAGCCGTTGAGGACGGTGGTGTCGGTGTAGCTGTAGGTGCCAATCAGGTCCCAGTCGGGTGTGACGGCTACCAGTGCTTCAAGCTCCAGGCCACGGGCGCGGGTCTCACCACTTTGCAGGGTGTTCATCGGATCCACGGGGTCGGGCATGCGGCGGTTCTGCTCGCGGATGTCATACACCGCTGCGGTGTAGAGGCTGCTGCTGCCAACCGGCTGATATTTCACGCCCAGTTCCCACTGTTTGCCCTTGAGCGGTACGTAGGGTTCAAGCGTGCGCTGGTTGAGGCCGATTTGCGGCTGGAATGATTCGCTGTAGCTCAAGTAGGGCGCAATGCCGTTGTCGAACAGGTAGGTCAGGCCCGCGCGGCCGGTCACCTTGTCGTCCTTTTGCCGGGTTTTGCCTTGGGTCTGGCTGGCGGCCCAATCCTTGCGCAGGCCCAGGGTCAGCAACCACTGTTCGTATTTGATCTGGTCTTGGGCATAGAGCCCTTGTTGCATGACCCGTTGTTCCGGGTCTGCGGTGAGGCGAATGATGGATGGATCAAAGGTGCCATACACCGGGTTGTACATGTTCAGGGGGGTTGCCGCGCCGCTGGCACTGTCCCGGTTGGTGACCGCATGCTGGTAGTCGCCCCCCAGCAGCAGGGTGTGTTGCAGTGGGCCGGTATCAAACCGGGCCTCGACGTTCTGGTCGGCGACCCAGACTTTGACCTCTGGCTTGGACACGTAATAGACGCGGTCGAGGGTCTGGTTGTCGGGTTTAAAGAGTGGTTTTGCTGCATATTTCGAGTAGATCGACTGGTAGCTGACTTTGCTTTTCTGCCAGCGCAGGTTTTGGCGCAGCGTCCACGTATCGTTCAGGTGCCACGAGAATTGCGAGGTCAGGGCTGTCTGGTCACTGTCGTACTCGTCAAACCCCGGCTCGCTGGCGAAGCGGTTGCTGTGGAACCGACCGTACGGCGCGTTCCAGAGGGTGCCCTTATGTGGGAAAAACTGTGTGGTGGAGCCGCTGTCATCGCGCTGGATGTTAGCCATCACGGTCCAGTCGATATCCTCGTTGGGGCGCCAGGTCAGCGACGGCATCAGGACCTGACGGTTATCTTTGACGTGATCAACCTGAGTGTCGCTGTCGCGTTGAATAGCCACCAGCCGATACAGCAAGGTGCCTTCTGGGTTGAGGGCGCCCGTGGTGTCCACCGCGACTTGCTTGCGGTTGTAATTGCCGTATTGCAGCTGCAGCTCGGTGTGTTGCTCGGCTTTGGGGCGTTTGCTGACCTGGTTGATCAGGCCGCCCACCGGGCTCTGCCCATACAGCATCGACGCGGGGCCCTTGAGTACTTCAAGGCGTTCGAGGGTGAAGGGGTCGGTGCGGATGTTGGTGTAACTGCCGAAGCTCTGCTGTAAACCATCAAGGAACAGGGCAGGCGCGCTGCCTCGCACTTTCGACCAGTCTCCCCGGCTATCGAGCCCAAAGGGTTCGGCCCGCACCCCGGAAACATAACGCAGTGCGTCCTGCACGGTCAGTGCGCCCTGGTCGCGCATGCGGTCGGCGCTGATCACGGAAATCGACTGAGGGATTTCGGTGATCGGGGTGTCGGTCTTGGCGCCTGTTGTACTGCGCTTGGCGACATAGCCTTGGACCGGGCCGTTTGCCGTTTCTTCGGAAGCCGTCGCCGTAATACTTTGGCTGGGCAGTTCGAGTTGGCCTTTCTCCTCGGCCGCGACGGCGACGGGGACAAGCATCGAAACGAATCCGAAGGGGGCAAGGCTGAGTGCCTTCACCCATGAACCTGGCTCGCGTGCAAAGGGCATCGCAACTCCTTGATTATTTTTAGTGATGCGGGGGGAGGATATTTTGCGCGCAGCTTAAATGATAATAATTGCTATTAGCAATATTGGTGTGCAGTCGATCCTGGCCTGGGGCCGCAACGGTTGACTGCGAAGTGACCTTCACCCTGAGCTACCTGTAGCTCATGAACGAACTATTTGCAGCGGTACCCTTCAGGCATCGTAACGGTGTAATTGCGTTGCACACGGTCCTGGAAGTTCAGGTTCTGCAAGCCTTGCTGCACCACAAAGGCTTCGACCTTGGCGGCCTGGCAGTCGTCGTTGTAGGACGTCACGCGCAGCAGGTACACCGCGCGCTTGCTCGCTTCATCCCGCGCCGTGGCGGTGAAGGTGGTGAGGGTGGTGTAGCCGGTTCGTTCCGAACTGCCTACCGGGCCGTAGGTGGTGTTCGGGGTGCTGGTGCAGACCATTCGGTCGTCTTTTTTCTTACTGTTCTTGCACACGGTGGACGTGCTGGTCGGCACTTGCCCGTAGTCGGTGGCGACATAGCGGTAAGTCTTCTGGCGGCTGCCAATATCCAGGGTGACGGTCATTTTGATCGGCGCATGATGCTTGGGCTTGTTGGTGTCGGTAAACACCTCGCGAAAACCCTGGTCCTTCAGCGCGCTGACCATGTCGCGCAGGTAGTAGCGGGCATTGAGAGCGTTTTCGTCGCTGCCGTTTGCCGATGTCACCAGTACGGGGGCTTGCCGGTCAAAGTGATAGTCCGGATCCGGGGTTGCGTTGATCGCGACGTCCATCGTCGTGGCGCATCCACTGAGCAGCGCTGTCAGCATTAATAGCGTGCAGAACAAGTACCGGGTCATGAAATAACTACCTTGCTGAAAGTTGGGTAAAGGCTAGACGGTTGAGCTGCGCGATAAACAACCCTCAGGTGTTTACCGGGCCTGGCGCGGCATGCATGAAAGTATCCAGTTTCGGCTGTGGCGGCGTAAAGCCTGTGGGTATTAAATCGCAGGCAACAAAAAAACCGCACTAGCGGCCAGGCGGTTTTTTTGTGTGTTGCAGATGACATTTGCAGTGGCGCGTTCTTGGCAGTGCGTTGTGCCAATAGCACCCTAGAATTGGGTCTCTTCTATTTCAGATGAGCACTTCTCACAGGGTTTCATCAGGCAATCGCTGTTTTGTCTCAGCGCATGCTCTCGGCGTTGATATAGAGATAGGCAGAGCCGCTTCTACCCCTCGTCCTGTCCTCATTTGCAGGCCTAGCATGGCAATGGCAACCAACGCCGCGCCTGCTCCCGCAATCGGTATATACGCCAGTCCCACATGGGTAATCACCCAGCCCGCGCCTATGCCACTCAATGCCGTGCCAAGGTTGAACGAAGCGATATTAAGCCCCGAGGCCACTGCACTGGATTGCGGGATGTATTGGTTCGCCAGGCGCAACAAACGCAGGGTCGACATGGTGACGATGGCAAAGAACACCACCCCCAGCAGCCCGACCAGCGTCAAGGTGACGATCTTCGAATCCCCCCACAGGTACAGACCCAACAGGTTCAGCATTAAGGCCGTCAGCCCGCCAAGCAGGCACCGGTCGACATCGAAGGCATCCACAAGATGGCCGCCCAGCAAGTTGCCGAGAATGGAGCAGACGCCGAACAGCAGCATGGCGAAGCTCAGAACCTGCGGTTGGATACGGGTGATATCCAGCAGAAATGGCGAAACGAAGGTAAAGAACGAAAAGGTGGCCACGCTCACCAGCATGGCGATCGTGGCAGCCATCAGTAGTTCGCGGTGAAAGAGGGCGGTGAGGCCTTGTTTGATGCCCTGGCGTTCGTGGGGCTGGGGCGCAGGTTGAAGGCGCATCAGCAGCACCAGGCCAATGGTGCTGATCAGGCCCAAGCCGCCGATGGCCAGGAACACCACGCGCCACGACCAGTAGCTGCCGAAGAAGGTACCGATAGGAACGCCGAAGGCGATGGACAGGGTCAGGCCCATCCACACCAGGGACAATGCCCGCCCGGCGCGCATCGGGTCGACCAGTTTGACCGCGGCATTGGATGCCACGGCCATGAACACCCCATGGGCCAGGCCGATGATGAAGCGCACGCCGTACAAGGTCACGATATTCGGTGCCAGGCTGATGGCCACGCTACCGACGGCGAGCACGGCGAGGGTCAGCAGCAGCACCGACTTGTCGCGCCAGGTGGCCAGCATTGCCGTGAGCAGCGGGGCGCCAATCGCCGCGCCCAGGGCGTAGGCCGCGATGGTCGAGCCGACGTGCGCGATGGATTCGTGCAGGTCCATGGAGATCGCCGACACCAGGCCGGCGACGACGAATTCGGACAGGCCGAAAGTGAAGGTGCAGAGCGAAAAAATGTAGATGACGGCTGGCATAGGAACTCAAGTTTTAGGAAAAGGGCAGGTGCACCTCAGCGAGGCGCGTGCTCCAGGTGCGCAACCCGCAGCGCCAGTTCAAGGGACTGTTCGTAGTTGAGGCGCGGATCGACCTTGCTCAGATAACGTCGAGACAGGTCATCGGGCTGCAGGTTGCGTGCTCCCCCCAGGCATTCGGTGACGTCGTCGCCCGTCAACTCCAGGTGCAGGCCGCCCAAGCGGGTGCCGTGTTCGCGGTGGACGCTGAAGGCCTCTTCGATCTCCGTCATGATCTGTTCGAAGCGCCGGGTCTTGGTGCCGCAAGCCAGGGTTTCGGTATTGCCATGCATGGGGTCGCACAGCCATAGCACCTTGGCCCCCGAGCGATGGACGGCGTTGAGAAGGGCCGGTAGTTTTTCCCGCAGGTGCTCGGCGCCCATGCGGTGAATCAGGGTCAGCCGCCCGGGCTCGTTATGCGGGTTGAGCCGGTTGATCAGGGCCAGCAAGGCTTCGGGGGTGACTTCGGCCCCGACCTTGACTCCCAGCGGGTTACGAATACCCCGGCAATACTCCACGTGGGCACCGTCCAGCTCGGCGGTACGTTTACCGATCCATGGGAAGTGGGTGGACAGGTTGAACCAACCGTCGAAACCAGGCACTTGCCGGGTCAGGCCGTGCTCGTAGTCCAGCAGCAGCGCTTCGTGGGAAAAAAAGGTCTCTCGATGCAGGAATTTATCCGCATCGCTACCGGCCAGGGACGCCATGAAGTGTGAGGAGTGCTGTACGTCCTGGACGGTGCGGTGGAAGTCTTCTCGTTCGGGCAGCGCATTGATCCACTCGGTGGCCCAGTGAGCGGGCTTGAGCAGGTCATCGACACCGGTTTCATAGAGTGCCCGGACAAACCCGAGCGTCGAGGCGCAGTGGGCATGAGCCTGCAGCAAGCGTTGAGGGTCCGCGCGACGCTCCTCGTGGGTGAACGCACTGCCGTTGACGATATCTCCGCGGTACACCGGCAGGGTTTTCTGCCCCTGGGTTTCACTGCCGCTGGAGCGTGGCTTGGCATATTGCCCGGCCAGGCGTCCCAGGCACACCACTGGCATGTGCAGGCGCTGCATCAGTATCTGGGCCATTTGCTGTAGCACTTTTATCTGCTGTGTCACCGCTTTGCTGGAGCACTGATCAAAGGACTCGGCGCAATCGCCGCCCTGCAGGATGAAGCGCTCGCCGTCCTGGGCCTGGGCGATCAATACCTTGAGTTGCAGGATTTTGTCGGCACACACCAGGGCCGGTCGCCTGGCCAGCGTTTGCAAGGCTTGGCGGTGTTCGGTGGGGCAAGGGTAGGTGGGCTGGTGCAGGGCAGTGCACGAGCGCCAGGTTTCGGGTGTCCAGCCAGTGACGGTGGCGTGGATGTGCTTGTGCGTCGTCAGCATTCAGCGTCTCCTTGTCGGTACAGCAATCGAGGATTCAGCCGGTGCAAATACAGTAAGTCGGCGCCGACTTTAGAGGGCAGCAGATGTTATGTTCGGGACTAGTTCTTCTGAGGTGGCGGTGATAGTGCGGTGGTAAAACTACGATGGGAAATACTATAAAAGTCTCTGTTTAATACTTTTGGCAGGTGCTAATGAATTATTGATGAAAAATTGATTCACGTTCGATGAGCTGTTTTTTAGGTTGATTGTATTGTGCAGGTGATTAGCGTATTGGCGGGCCCGCGACGATGCGACTAACAGATACCGCCAGGTCGCCAACAAGTAGTTGGGCTTTCTCTCTGATATCTGCAGGCTCTTACAAACAGACCGCGAAAGTATTTTACTTTGTCCGTCGACTCGCCAATTCTCGCTGTTTAAAGAAAGAGGGCGGGTTAATGTTAGTTCACAACGATCATTACTATGGGATTTTGCAGGGCGCCGAACGCGAAATCCTGCGTCATGGGGAGTTGATCCCCGACGCCACTTTCTATGAGCACAAACTTCAAGCCGTGTGGGCGCGTGCCTGCCACAGCGAGTTCTACCGGTCCCTGGGTGAGTACAGTTTTGCCGGGTTCCAGGCCTTGGAGTTGACGCCCAAGGCCAGCCTGAAGGGCTCTCCGCGCGCGTTCTGCACCGTCGATTACGGCCAGGCCGCCAAGTATTACGCGACCACGGGCACCACCGGCGAGCCCACCCCCAGCCCACGGCTGAAAGAAGACATCATCTGGAACGCCGTTTCGGTAGCCTTCCACTGGCGCCATGTCATCGAGCCCGGCTCGCGGGTGGCCAATTTGATGCCTTCGGATATCGTCCCAGTCGGCGACTTGATCGCCAATGTTTGCGAATACCTCGATGTTTCCCACGTGCGGGCCTATCCCTTTACTACCGGTATCACCGACTGGGAGCGCCTGTGCAAAATGTTCGAGACCTACCGCCCGACAGTGATCTTTATCGCCCCGGGGGTATTGGTGCAATTGACCCGCTACCTGAAGCAGCGGCAGATGCTTGAACGCGTCAACGAGTCCATCAAGGCGATCATGTTGCTGGGCGAGGTCAACACCCGGCCGTTCCGGGAAAAGCTGGCTCAGTGGTGGGCCTGTGATATCCACGACGCCAGCTATGGCAGCACCGAAACCGGTACCTTGGCCGCTGTCACCCAGGGCAAGGTCCAGCGCTTGACCACGGCCACCAACTATTTCGAGCTGGTGACAGCCAATGGCCAGATCGTGCCCCTGAGTGATGGCGCCACCGGGCGCTTGGTGGTCACCCCGCTGAATCTGTACGCCCGTCCCCTGCTGCGCCTGGACACTGGCGACAGCGTGACCATCACGTCCCAGTGCGCGCCGGGGTTGCCGGGGCCGACGATGATGGTCAACGGTCGCGATTCGGACGCGGTAATAGTGTCCGGGGTAGATCTTGAAATCCGCAAGATCGAAGAAATCGTCTACGGCAACAGCAACGCCACCGGCTACCTGATCGAGGTGGACCGCCAGACGGATCGTGCCAGTCTGATCCTGGAACGCGACGTTGTCTGGGACAACGACTTGGAGGCGGGGCTCGCCGACGCGTTGCGCGAGTGTTCCCAGGAGCGGATCAAGCTGGATTGGGACAAGATTCTGTTCGTCAACAACCTGGCGGCGGTCAGCAAAAGCGGGGCTTCGCAGAAGAGCTGGAAGAAAACCAACCTGCGTTTTGTCGGTGGCCAGCAATGAATGCTTTGAGCCAGATCGCACCACGTTTTCCCGCGGGGAACGCGGTGGTCAGCGGCCAGCCGGACTTGTGGTGCACCTATGCCGCTATTCGCAGCCTGGCCTGGGTCGACCAGTTGCAAAGCGTCGACCGGCCGCAGATCTGCCGCTACATCGAGTCCCGACTGAACCGCGATGGTGGCTATGCCTGGAGCAAAGGCATGCCTTCAGATGCCTGGGCGACTTTTTACTGCACAGAAACCCTCAACGACCTTGGCGCGCAGGAACGGGGGACGCAAAAGACCGAGTCCTGGCTGGACAGCCTTTGGGACGGCCACGCCTATGCCATGTGCGCGGGCCAGGGCGCAGACGTGTGGGCTACCCACTATGCCGTACGCACCTTGATCAATGTCTGTCATGGCGAAGTAAAAGAGCCGGCGGAGCTGCTCGATTGGCTCAGCGGGCTGCAATGTGAAAGCGGCGGTCTCAGTTGGTCTCCGGCGTTTGCCCGGCGCAACAAAGCCGACGTGCGCGCCTGTTTTTATGGGGTGATGGCTTGGAAAGCCCTTAGCCAGCAAGGCGCGTGGGTACCGACATGGGACATGGACCGACTGGTCCAGTGGATGCAGGCCCAGCAGCTTGAATGCGGCGGTTTCCGCTTCAGTGAAGCGGCGGATACGCCTTGCCTGTGGGCGACCTATCGCACGACCGCGACCCTGGCGGCACTGGGTACCAGCCCGCTGCACAGTGCCCGTTGCGTGGCATGGATTGATTCGTTGCGTGGCCCAGGCGGCGGTTTCGTGCGTTGGCAAGGCTACGATTGTGAAGACGTGTGGGCGGTGTTTTGTGCGGTGGGGTCGCTCAAGGCCCTGGGTCAGGATGTCAGCGGGCTGGCCCAGGGTGTCAGCCAGTTTATCCAGCGTCTTTATGTCGACAATGGCGGCTACACCTACCGTGAAAAAAGCGCGGCGGCTGACGTGTTGACCACAGCGGCCACCGTGTTGGGCGGAACTCTCGCCCCCCAGGACCGCGACTCGGCGGTGCGTTGGATCGAGGGATGCCAACTGCCCAACGAAGCCGGAGTGATGTACATGCCGGGCCGGGGCGCGGAAGTGCGCTGCACCGCCTGGGCCTTGGCTGCCGGAGCGTTGCGTGATGCTGTGCAAGGCCGACAGGCTGTGCTCGCCTGGCTGGGCCGGATCCAGAACCCTGATGGCGGTTTCGGCTTCTGGGAGGGGCGCGGCTCGGACATGGTTTCGACGGCCTCAGCCGTGTCGATCATGGCCATGTTGGGTAGCAATAACGGTGTCGACTGCGCTCAGTTGGAGCACTTTATCCGGCGGTGCGCCATCACCCAGGAGCCGCCGACCTACGGAAACTTTCCTGACGGCACGCCAACGCTTCGCTCCAGTATCCAGGCGCTCAAGTGCCTCCGGTACCTGGGGCACGGCTACGGGGACGCGATGCAGGCTCTGCTCCTGCGGCACAAGGTCAAGCAGGGTGGTTTTGCCAATATCGGCAACCGCATTCCGGACCTGCTGAGCACTTACGAAGCCATGGCTGCCTCCAGTGCCTTTGATCTGGAGGTGGACCGCGCCCACGTGTTGTATTTCCTGGAGAAGGTTGAGACTGCCAGCGGATACGCCTGGTCACCGATGTATCGCGAGGGGCAAGACGCGCTCTCTACGTGCCTGGGAAGTTTATTAAGGCAATGGTTCCAGGGGCGCCTGGATGTACTTCCCCACTTATATTTGTCTTGAGAGGCTGTTGTGCCGACGATCAATATTCGTTCCGGTTTTCTTGGAATAAGTGAAAAGAAAAAAATCGCCTTGAAAGTTGCCCGTGAACTCAAAGGCCATGGACTTGACCCCGCTCACTGTATGGTGATTTTTAGTGCGCTGGATGAAGACAGTGTATTCAGCGCCGGTCTTTCGATGCCGATTAATCATGGCGACTCGAAGAAGAGTCGTGTGTTCTTTATTCGTGCATCAATCGCGGCCAGCCGCGATCAGTTTTTTCGCAAGGATTTCGCCACGCAACTGTTCAATTTTTTTAATGCCCAGTTTGCCGATGTATTTTTCTACCTGCAGTACGAAGATGTTTTCCCTGAAAGTGTTTTCTATTCCACAGGCGAAGCTCTGAATAACGCAGCCATAAAGGGTTAATAACATGATCAACTCCAACTCTGTAAAAGAAGATATTCGTTCAGCACTAGAGACCTTGCTTGGGCCTGAAGTCCGCACCATCGGCGTTGACCAGAGCTTTCGTGACTTTATCGGTGAGCGCTTTGACAGCCTGATGGCCGTAGAAGTGGTGACCACCATTGAAGAGCGCTTCGGGATCGAGGTGGACTATGTGGGCGATGACGTCCGCTACTGGTTCGAGACCCTGGAAAAGATGGAGCAGTTTGTCAAAGAACGCCTGGAAGATAACGTTACCTTGCAGGCTATGTAAGCGATGAGCCTGGAACACGTTTTCAGCACCTCGGGGTCCACCAGCGCGCCGCGCCAGTGGGTCCGCACCCGGTGGCAAATGGAGCAGGAGGCGCGGATGATCCTGGGGGCATGGGCTCCGGGCGTTACCGATATCTTGTCGTTTGCGCCCACTGAACACAGCTACGGCATGATTCTGGGGCAGGTGGGGGCCGACGTGACCAAGGCGCGGCTGCAACGGTGCTCCCTGGAAAAACTGGTGCTGCCGGACCTGCAAGTCACGGGGCCTACGGTCATCCTGTGTATTGCCAGCACCTGGACATTGCTCCCCTCTTTACTCAAGCGCCTGGCCCCGCAGGTGCCGGTGTTGGTACTGCATAGCGCCTCGACGTTACCGTCCAAGGCGTACGAGGTGGTCAATCGTTTTGCCGGGGGCAATGTGCGTTTTGTCGAGATCCTCGGTTCGACCGAGACCGGCGCCATTGCCCATCGCCCCATCGCCGAGGCAAGCATGCCCTGGACGGTATTCGAGGATGTTGCATTGCTCAGCCCGATTGGCGTCGAGTCGCGCCTCAAGGTCCACAGCCTGCGGATCGCCAGGGCCGCTGGGAATCGGGTGGCGGCGCTGACCCACCAGAGCGATGACTGGATCCTGGCCGGGGAGCGCGAGCAGTTCCAGTGGTTGGGCCGCGCCAGCCAACTGATAAAAATCAATGGCGTGCGCCAGGACCTGGGCGTCCTGCGCGCCGAACTGGGTGCCGCGACCCAGTGCCAGCACCTCACCTGTGTGCCCCTGCGCGATGAGTTGCGCGGCGAGGCCTATGAAGTGCTGTTCAGCTCGCCGACCCTCAGTGAGGCGAGCATTACCTTGGCTATCGAACGCCTGGGCGTCCATTTTCCCAAGCCGGTGCAGATCCGGCGCGTCGAGTATTTGCCGTTGTCGGCCAGCGGCAAGCCGCAGGCTTGGGCTATCCAGCAAACAGGGAATTGAGTGTTATGAACACCCGTATTGCAGAGCAGAGCATTACCGCTTACCTGTCCGGCCACGCGAGTAGTGGTGAGCAAGCCGAGGCCATGCCGGACTTTCTCAAGTTGCCGTTACGCCAACGCCATCGCTTGCTGCAGGAACAGCCCCAACTACAACAACAGTGGGCCCGACAGTACAACCACTGGGCCGGCTGGGCCGACAACCAATACCGTTGCCTGGTGTCGAGTGTGATCGACGACAGTGCAATGTTCCGCCTGGGGGTCAAGGATACGGTCGACGTGGCGGGCATGCCGACGCGCCTGGGGCTGCGCAGCTATCGCCACTACCCCGAAGTTTCGGCCAGCGCCCTGTGTGGTTTGCATCCCGAGGTGCGCACCCTGTTCAAGGTCGCGACCACCGAACTCAATATCGGCTTTGGCTGTGGTGCCCGTAATCCGTTGTACCCCTCCATTGACCCGTCGGGCTCCAGCACCGGTTCGGCGGTCTCGGTGGCCGCCCACTTGTGCGATATCTCCTTGGGCACCGATGTGCTCGGCTCCGTGCGTTGGCCCGCGGCCCATTGCGGCATGGTCGGGCTGCGCATGACCCACAAGGCTTCTAATCTGGACGGCGTATTTCCGCTATCACCCTCCATGGATGCGCTGGGCTGGGTCACCCGCACCGCCGATGACCTGGATTTCCTGATGCCCAGGCTCGGCCTGGAGCAACACCTGGGCCAGCAGAGACCGCTGGCGGACACCTACCGGATTGGCGTGTTGAGCCACATCGACGAGGGCGTCACCAGCACACCGATGCTTGACATGATGAAGCAGGCCAAAAGCCTGCTGGCCGACCTGAACATGCCTCAAGTCGCCGTGCAATTGCCTGAACTGTGGGACTGCCGCGGTGCCGCCTGGCAGTTGTGTGCCCGGGACGCGTGGCTGGCTTCGAAGGTCTGGCGTGATGTATTCGATACCGAACTGCATTGGTCGACCCAGGCGGCTCTTGACGTTGGCGCCGGTGTTACAGACAGCGAGCACCTGCAGATAATCGAGCGTATGCACTCGGTACGGGCTGGGATCGAAGGCTGCTTCGAGGACGCCGCGGTGGACTTCGTGGTGTTCCCCATCGACCCTTGCCGGCCTTTCGATATCCGCAACCCACAGCCGGGGGATTCGACCATTCCGTGCCCGACCGACCCGGACTACGGGCAAAAAATCGGCTTCACCCCGTTGGCCAGTTTCAGCGGCCTGCCGGCCATCACCTTGCCGATCATCCTCAGTGCCGACGGCAAGGCACCCCTTGCCTTACAGATCATGGGGCGCCGCGACAGCGAGCTGCAATTGATTGACCTGGCCAAACGGCTTGAAGCGTTACGCGGTCCGTTACCTGCTGCTTCAACCGAACGATAAGGATCATCTGATATGTGTGGAATTACTGGTTGGGTCGATTTTTCGAGAGTCCTGACAGACCAACTGCCGGTGGTGCGCGAGATGACCGCCAGCCTCGCCCGACGCGGCCCGGATGCCGAAGGTATCTGGCAGGGCCAGCATGCCTTGCTGGGGCATCGGCGCCTGGCGATCATTGACTTGAGCGGCGGCGCGCAGCCGATGACGTTTACCACGGCGGGTGGCGCCACGGTGGCGCTGGTGTACACCGGTGAGGTGTACAACTATGTCCAATTGCGCGAGTCCTTGCGCAAGGCCGGGCATCAGTTCAATACCCAGAGCGACACGGAAGTGGTACTGCACGCCTATCTGGAGTGGGGCGAGCACTGCGTGGATCACCTCAACGGCATGTTCGCCTTTGCCATTTTCGATGAGCGCCACGGACGTTTCCTGCTGCTGCGCGATCGCCTGGGGGTCAAGCCGCTGTTCTATGCCTCGCTGGACTCGGGCCTGTTGTTCGCCTCGGAGCCCAAGGCCATCCTCGCCCACCCGCAGTTCCAGCACTCGCTGGACGTCGTGGGCCTGGTGGATGCGTTGTCCCTGTCCAAGGCTACCGCGCAGACCCCATTCAAGGGCATTCGTGAGTTGCCTGCGGGCCATCGCTTGCAATTGCTGGCCGGGCGGGCGCCGTTGGTGCAGCGTTATTGGTCGCTGGAGCGTTGCGAACACACCGACAACGAGGCGCAAACGGTGGAGAAGACCCGCGCCTTGCTGGAGAAGGCTCTGGGTGAGCAACTGTATGCTGACGTGCCGGTGTGTACGCTGCTTTCCGGTGGCCTGGACTCGACCATTCTCACTGCCATGGCCCAAAAGAAATTGCAGGCAGAGCACGGGCGAGTGGTTAACTCGTTTTCCGTGGACTTTGTCGGCCAGGCCGAGCAGTTCCGCGCTGATACGTTCCGTCCGGATCGCGACCAACCCTTCGCCCTGGCGGCGGCCGAAGCCATCGGCAGCCATCACCAGACGATCCTGATCGACAACCAGGAACTGGTGGATGAGGCCGCGCGGCAATCGGTGTTCAGGGCCAATGATTCGGCCCAGACCTTCGGCGATGTGGATACCTCTCTGCACTTGTTGTTCAAGGCCATTGGCGAGCATTCCACCGTAGCCATTTCCGGTGAGGCGGCGGATGAGGTGTTTGGCGGTTATGCCTGGTTTCGCGATCCTCAGGCCCTGGAAGCCCAGCGCTTTCCCTGGCTGTCGCGCATGCAGCTGTTGCAGAGCGAAATGATCAACCCGGACTTCAACAAACTCTGTGATTTTACCGAGTACCAGCGCGCCAGTTATGGCCAGGCGGTGGACAGTGTCGAACACCTGAGTGGCGACAGTCTTGAGGAGCGCAAGATGCGTGAGGTCTGCCACATGCATTTGCATCGCTGGCTGCCGATCCTGCTGGATCGCAAGGATCGCTTGAGCATGTACGCCAGCCTCGAAGTGCGGGTGCCCTTTACTGACCATGAGCTGGTTCATTACGTCTACAACGTGCCGTGGAGCATCAAGGGCAAGGACTGCGTGGAGAAGTGGTTGCTCAAGCAAGCCTGCGCCGACCTGGTACCGGCTGCCATACTGCAGCGCAAAAAGAGCCCGTATCCGACGTCAGCCAACCTCGCTTATGAGCAGTTCCTGCGTGGCCAGACCCGGGCGCTATTGCAGCAAGCGGATAACCCGGTGTTCCAGATTATTGATCGCACTCACCTGCGTCGCGAGCTTGATCAGCCGATGAGTCATTTCAACTCTCAACTCAAACGCAATAATCTGGAAACGGCCCTGTCCCTTGCGGCGTGGCTGAAGGATTACAAGCTGGCGCTTTAACTGAGCTGGGTGGCCAGTGTCTTTTCAACCTGGGGGGCGGCGCCGAAATCGAGCATGGATATGAAACTGTCCATCAAGGGTGATTCGTTGTGGGTGTTCCACGTCATGTAGAGGCCGATTGCCGGGTTGGGGGACGCGGTGACTGGGTAGATCCGGCGAAACAACACCTTGTCGCGCATGATCGAGTTGGCAATCGACTCGGGCACCAGGGCCACGCCGAAGCCACAGGCCACGAGGCCGATCAAGGTATGGATCTGCGCGGCCTCCTGGACCACCTTGGGATAAAAACCGGCGGCTTCACACAAGGCAATGAGCTGACTGTGATAGCCGGTGCCCAGGGCTTCCGGGGTGAACACGAAGTCTTCCCCGGCGAAATCCCTCAGGTCGATCTGGCCATCCCGCGCCTTGGGATGATGAGTGGGCATTGCCATCACGATCTCTTCATCCAGCAGCAGGCGCGACTCGACGTTTTCCGCCGAGATTGGCAACTTGCGCATGAACGCGATATCCGCTTCCCCCGAAAGGATTGCCTTGGCCTGGCTGGAGGACGGCATCTCCTTGATGATCAGTTGGACCTTGGGAAAGGTTTCTCGGAACTGGCGCAGGGTACTGAGCAGCGACTCGTAGTAGGCGATCGATACGGCGGTTACGGTCAGTTTGCCCGCGATGCCTTCGGACACCTGGCGCGCGTGTTCGATACCCAGCTCCAACTCCTTGAGGGTGCTGTAGGCCGCATTCAGGAAAGCACCGCCGGCAGGGGTCAGTTTTACTCCGCGCTTGTTGCGGGTGAACAGGCTAAACCCCAGTTTGTCTTCCAGGCGATTGATGGCCTGGCTCAAGGGTGGCTGGGCCATGTGCAGGCGAATAGCGGCCTTGTGAAAATGCAGCTCTTCAGCCACGGCGATGAATTGGCGCAGCAGGCGGGTTTCGATCATTTCTTCTGTTCCTTCATTTGAATTGATCAGGGGAGGGCAATGTTACCGGCTATTGGACGCTCGATTGAGTGTTAAATACCGTTATTTGATATTTTGGATCCGGATTTTACAAGCCTATTCAGCAGGCCTAAATGCCATGGGGAAGTTCATGGATGGGGGGAGACAGGTGAATATTCTTTAATGCTTCACAAGAGTTAAACGTTAACTTGATATAGGGTAAGTATCAATTTGCGCCGTCGTTAGTATTAAACAAGCCAGATATTCATTGTTAAGGTGAGGTGATAATCAAGAGGAAGAGCCAATGAACTTTACAGGTAAAACAGCGGTTGTAACGGGCGCTGGCCGAGGGTTGGGTTTTATTTATGCCCAAGAGTTGGCGAAATTGGGCGCCAATGTGGTGATCAGTGATGTTGGCTCGGATAACCTGGGTGCGGGGACCGATGCCTCGATTGCCATGGACGCTGCGCGAACGCTTCAGTCCAAGGGGTTTAGCGTGGTTGGCCACCATGGCGACCTTTCCACGGAGCAGGGTTGCCAGCAGTTGGTAGAGACGGCCATCAAGGCGTTTGGGCAACTCGATATCCTGATTCACAACGCCGGTTGGGTGGGTTATCAATCTATTGAAGATGCGGATGCAACTTTCATTGGGCGAGCGGTGGATATCAATATCTATACGCCTGTGTGGTTATGCAAGCATGCCTGGAAACACCTCAAAAAATCTGCTGCTGCGCGGGTGGTGCTGACTTCATCGGATCGGGCGATGTACCAGCAATATGCACAACCCGGCCTGACGGCGTATGCCGCAGGTAAAATGGCGCAACTGGGTATTATGAATGCACTGAGTATGGAAGGTGCAGAGGCGGGCATCCTGGTCAATGCGGTATCGCCGGTGGCCAAGACCCGTATGTGGGGCGTGAAGGGCGAGCCGGAAAACCTCAAGCCCGAATGGGTAGCCCCTGGCGTGATCTTCTTGGCGTCGCAGCAATGCCAGGACACCGGCTATATCCTGCGCGCCAGCAATGGCCAATTTACGGCCACACGGTTTGCCGAGAACCCGGGTGTCGACTATCCCGTCGATCTCGCCCGGATCAGCGCAGCCAGCGCCGAGCAAGTTGCTCAACAGTGGGACCACATCAAGGAGTGCTGAAAATGTCTGCTCAGGAAGAGCTACGTCTTTTTGCATCGTGCCAGGCCGACCTGGGCGAAAGCCCGGTCTGGGACGAAGCCCAAAACAGTTTGTTATTCGTGGATATCAGTGGCGGGCAGATCAATGCCCTGGATCAACAGGCCAACCTCACGCGACTGTATGAGTCGCCTTCGCGGATCGGTGCGTTGGCGTTGACCCAGAAGGGCAATCTGATTTTTGCCCAGAATGCCGGGGTTGCTATCCTCGACCGCACCAGCCTGCGGGTTATCCATAACTCCAAACTGGCCATCACCCTCTCGTCCTATCGTTTCAACGATGGTGCTTGCGACCCCCAAGGGCGTTTTGTCACCGGCTTGATGGATGAAGGGCACAGTCGAAGCACCGGCAAGCTCTATCGCTACGATGCCGGCTTGAATGCCTCGGTGATGCTGGATCACATCAGTCTGCCCAACGGCCTGGCCTGGTCGATCGACGGCACCGAGCTTTTTTTTGTCGACTCAGTGGCCTGTACCATTTACCGCGCCCGTTACCCGGCCAACGGCAGTTACCTGGAACAAGTGGCAGTGTTTGCCCAGACACCTGCCGAACTGGGCCGCCCGGATGGCCTTGCGCTGGACACGGAGGGCGGCCTTTGGGTCTGCCAGTTCAACGGCGGCTGCCTGCTCAGGTACGACCGTAACGGCGTCTTGACCCAGACCTTGCCAGTGCCAGTACCGCGCCCCACAAGTTGCTGCTTTGGCGGGCCGGACATGCGTACCTTGTTCATTACCACCGCCAAGTTCGGCATGTCGGCCGCCGAGCAGGCGGACTTCCCGGAAGCGGGAAATATTTACAGTATCCGGTTGCCTGTCCCCGGTGTTCCTCGCCACCGTTTCAAAGAGCTGTGAGCCCAGTGGCATCAAGGGCGTGGCAGGCCTGTAGGAATCAGTGAGTAATCGGTCAGTGTCATGACCTTCTCTTGAATCTCCCCCACCATCGCGCCGTGCTCTGCGGCGCTTTTTGCCTTGATGGCCGACCATTCCTGGTCGGCCATTAATTTTTCCCATCCCTGGCGCATCACGTTGGCATCCGGCCACTTGATCAGATAGACAAATTCGGTGCGCTGGTCGGTCTTGGTTTCCCACAAGGCAATGATGTCGAACCCATAGCGAGTCATGATCCGCATGGCGTGATCGCGGAATCGCTCATGAAATGCGGCTTTGTTGGTCTCGAAAATCTCGTAGATACGCAATTGATAGACGGCGTCTTGTTTCTTGGCCGGCACGGTTGTTTCCACCGGGCTGGCGTGGGCAGTCAGTGAGGGCATGAACAGGCCTGCGAATGTCATGAGGTGGAAAGCCAATAGCGTGGTTTTAAGTCCCGCCATGATTGATCCTGCCGCAAGAATGAGGGAGGGGCCGCTGATGCGGGCGATGCATGGATATTTGGGGAGCGGGAAGGCTTTGTATAATATTTTTTGCCTGACCGTTTGAGACGCGGCAGGTCTCAATGGATGCGCAAATCGATCGTCATTCACTGGGCTTACAAGGAAACGGTTGTGAACCGTAGAAAGCAAAAAACCCGCACTAGGCGGGTTTCTTGGGTGCTTTCAGGTGTGCTTGGCATCACCTGAAAACGAAAGGTGGTGCCCAGAGACGGAATCGAACCGCCGACACGGGGATTTTCAATCCCCTGCTCTACCGACTGAGCTATCTGGGCAACGGGGCGCATTAAACGGGTTTTTCAGGGGGTCGTCAAGCAAGTTTTCAAAAAATATTTAATTATTACCGTCGCTTACGTGCCGACCCCGGTTTTTGATCAATTATTGAGCAGGCGGCACGTAGCCGTCAGCCTTGGCGTAATCCTCGCCGGAAAAGTACTTGTCCATCTCGCCTTGAAGATATTTGCGATCTTCGGCGTTCATCATGTTCAGGCGTTTTTCGTTGATCAGCAGGGTCTGGTGCTTCTGCCAGTCGGCCCAGGCCTGGGCGGAGACATGGTCGAAAATGTCCTGACCCTTGGCACCCGGGAACGGGGCGCGCTCCAGGGCAGGCAGTTCTTTGTGGTATTTGCGGCACATGATGGTGCGGGTCATGACGAAACTCCTGCGTTCAATACATCGGCCGCGCGCTTCAGCAGTTTTTTTACCGGGGCGGCAAGGCCCAGGCGCGGCGGGGTGGCGAGGTTATACCAGAGCCAGTCGGCCTCGGCCACGTGATGGGCCGATTCCTCGACCCGGACCAGCCAGGGTTCGATAGCCAACTGGAAATGGCTGAAGGTGTGGACCAGCCCAGGCAGCGCTTGCTGCTTGCCCAGCGCCAGTGAGTGCTGGTTGGCCAGGTGTTCCAGGTCATTCAGGTCGTCCAGTTCCGGCAAGCTCCACAACCCGCCCCACAGGCCCGTAGACGGGCGACGGTAAAGCAGGATCGCGCCCTCATGGTTGGCCAGCAAGGGCATCAGCGTGCGCTTTTGCGGGATGGTCTTGCGTGGCTTGGGGATCGGGTAGCGGGTCTCCAGGCCCAGCATGTGCGCTTCACAGCCCTTTTCCAGCGGGCACAGCAGGCAGCTGGGCTTGCTGCGGGTGCAGAGGGTGGCGCCCATGTCCATCATCGCCTGGGTGTAGGCGTTGACGCGATCGTGCGGGGTAAAGCGCTCTGCGGTGGCCCACAGCTGCTTGGCGACCTTGGGCTCGCCCGGATAGCCTTCCTGGGCGGTAAAGCGCGCCAGCACGCGCTTGACGTTGCCGTCGAGGATCGGCGCGCGCAGGCCCATGCTGAGGCTGGCGATGGCGCCAGCGGTGGACAGGCCGATACCGGGCAGCTCGGTGAGCTTCTCGACATCGCGGGGAAACTCGCCGCCGTGCTCGGCGACGACGATCTTTGCGGTCTTCTGCAGGTTGCGTGCGCGGGTGTAGTAGCCCAGCCCGGTCCACAGGTGCAGCACTTCATCTTCCGGTGCGGCCGCCAGGGCTTCGACCGTTGGCAGCGAGGCCATGAAACGGTCGAAGTAATTGAGTACGGTGCTGACCTGGGTCTGTTGCAGCATGATTTCCGAGACCCACACCCGATAGGGGGTGATGCCCTGCTGCCAGGGCAGGTCATGGCGACCGTGCTGGTCGTACCACTCCAGTATGGCCGCTGAAAATTGCTCGTTCCTCATCGGTTGAACAAACCTTTGAGGGCGTCTTTGAGCTTGGGATTGACCTTGTCGAGCTTCTCTTCAATCTTCTCGCTGAGCTTGTTGCCCGCCATCTTGGCCGCCACCTGGCCCAGGCCGTCCTTGTCCAGGCGGCAGGCCTTGGCGCCCAGCTCCAGCGGGCCACGGCAGCGCAGCGGGACTTCGATGCCGCGGAAGTTCGAGCCTACCTGGCAGGCCGGGTCCGGCATGTCGCGCTTGTCGCCCTCGACAATGATGCCTACGCGGTAGTCCATGCCCAGCACGCGCAGGTCGATGTCGCCATTGCCATTGACGGTCAGGCCGGGGATCCGCACTTTCAGGTCCGGGTTGCTGGCGACGCCGTTACGCAAGGTCAGGTTGCCCTTGAGCTCCTGGAACGGTGTGTCCTTGCCACGCGGCTCGCTGGCCAGGGTCTTGCGATTGAGCAGGGCGATGCCGGTACACAGCTGTTGTTCAATGTTGGCGTTGAGCAGCACGCCATTGTTGATCACAAAGCTGGCACTGCCGTTGAGGCTGTCGATCAGCGCCTTCTGGCTATTGCCGCGTCCCGTCAGGTTGCTATCTAGGGTGAGTTGGCCCTTGACTGGTGGGGTTTTGCCCTGGGCCTGGAGGATGCGTTCGACCGGCACTTGCTTGATTTTGGTCTGCAGTGCCAGTACGGGCACATCTTCGCGGGCGTCAAGGTTGCCGTTGGCCTGGAACGTGCCGTTGTAGAGGCCACCGCTCAAGGTGTCGAGCTTGAGCTGACCACCCTGGCCGGAGGCTTTGAGGGTGGCATTCTCGATGGGTAACTGGCCGAGGGTCAGTTGGCCGAAGGACAGGTCGGCAATCACATCCAGCGTGCGCAGGCGTGCCAGTGGCAGCAGTTTGTCGGTGCTCCAGGCGCCTTTGGTCGGTGCGTCCGGCAGCGGTGTGGTACCACCGGCGGCCATGGCCCCGGCTTCGCTGCTCTGCACTTCGGCCTGGCGTGCGACGGCGGCGCTGTTGGCCGCCTCGGACTTGGTCGGCAGGTAGTTATCGGCGTTGAACGTGTCGGCCTTGAGCTGGACGCGCAGGGATTGCTTGGCAAAGTCTTCAACGGCCAGGCGCCCGGTAAAGGTACTGCCGTCGAGTTTCAGGTTCAGGTCTTCCAGCGCGATGCTCGAAGGCGTGCCTTGCAGGCGGCTGACCAGTTCGACCTTGCTCAGGCTGCCGGGGGCCATGGCCGGCAGTGGCTGGCCGACGCTGTCGAGGAACTTGGCCAGGTCAAACTGGGCAATCGACAGGGCGCCGCTGACCTGTGGGGTTTTATCCAGGTCGTTGACCTTCAGTTCGCCCAGCGCCCGCAGTTGGTTGAGCGAGAGCTTGAGGCTGGTCCACTCGGCAATGTTCGCCGACAGGTCCACCAGCAACTGGCCCTGGGTGGCAAACGTCACGGTCTTGCCTTGCAGCGGCTCGCCCGTGGCTTCGCCGGCGATTTTCATGTCTTCGAACTGATAGCGCTTGAGGGCACGGTCAAAGCGCAGCTCGCCGTTGAGTTCGCTCTTGACCCGCATGACCGGCTGGTTGCTGCCGAAGAACGCGGTGAGCTTGACCGGAATGCTCGCGCCTTCATGCACGGCACCGGTGCTCAGTTGGATGCTTTCGGCGCTGAATTGCTTGCCGGTCTGCTCGTCGTTGTACTCGATACGCGCGTTGTTGACCGTCAGGCTGTCGATATCCAGGCGGATCGGCTGGGCCGCTTTCTCCGGCGCTGGCGCCGTGGTTGGTGCTGGCGTCGCGGGCACCTCGGCGGTGCCTGTGGCCGCAACGGCCGGCGCCTTGCCGATATCTTCCCAGTTGCCATGGCCTTGCTTGTCACGGGTCAGGCGCAGGTTCAGGCCCTCGACGCGCACATCGCTCATCTGCACTTCGCGGCGCAGCAATGGCAGCACGCGTACCGACAGGCCAAGCATCTGCAGGTCGGCGAATGGTTGGGCAGGATTGCTCAGGGTGGCCACGCTGGCTTCATGCAGCTCCAGGCCCAGCCACGGGAACAGGCTCCAGCCGATATCGCCATTGAGCGTCAGCTCGATGTGGGCCTTGTCGCGGGCAATCTGGCGAATCTCGTCTTTATAGTCGTTGGGATCGAAGAGGTGGGTCAGGGCAAAGCCCAGGGCCACAATGATCAGCAACAGCCCGAGAAGTACCAGACCCAGGATTTTGCCGAACGCTTTCATGGGCGAGTCCTTGTATGTCGATTTTAAAATTTAGCCGCTGAGTATAACGCCGCGAGGCCGGTGGCTGTTTACGCATCGTTACATCGTGTCAAACAAAACAGATGAGCCGAAAAAGGTAGTGTCAGTTTGGTTTTTCTGTCACCGGCAAATGCTAATCTCTGCGCGTTCGCCCGCCTTCTGCGACTAAACGTCGCGCTTACAGGGAGCTTTACTCAACAGAACGGCCACGCCTCGCGTGCAAAGGCCGAGGAGGAGAGCGCCTGGCGAACACAGACTAATAACTGGGGGAAACACCAATGAGCACTAGCACTGCGGCCGGATCTACCGCCGCGCAGCCTGCGTTCCTGTCCAAGGAGCGCATCATCGCCAAGCCCGGGTTCAACCGCTGGCTGGTTCCGCCGGCCGCCCTGGCCATCCACTTGTGCATCGGCATGGCCTACGGTTTCTCGGTGTTCTGGCTGCCGCTGTCCAAGGCGCTGGGCGTCACTGCGCCGGTCGCTTGCGCACCGGACATGAGCTTTATCGCGCAGATTTTCTCGTCGTCCTGCGACTGGCCGATCTCCATGCTGGGCTGGATCTACACTCTGTTCTTTATCTTCCTGGGCTGCTCGGCGGCGATCTGGGGCGGCTGGCTGGAACATGCCGGGCCGCGCAAGGCGGGCGTTGTGTCGGCTTTGTGCTGGTGTGGTGGCCTGCTGATCTCGGCGCTGGGGATTTATACCCACCAGATCTGGCTGATGTGGCTCGGCTCTGGGGTGATTGGCGGTATCGGCCTGGGCCTGGGCTATATCTCGCCGGTCTCGACCCTGATCAAGTGGTTCCCGGACAAGCGCGGCATGGCCACGGGCATGGCGATCATGGGCTTTGGTGGTGGTGCGATGGTCGGCGCCCCCCTTGCAGCGGCACTGATGGGCCACTTCGCTTCGCCGACCGGCGTGGGCGTATGGCAGAGCTTTTTGGTCATGGCCGCGATCTACTTCGTGTTCATGATCGGTGGCGCCTTGTCCTACCGCGTGCCGCCGACCGGCTGGAAGCCTGAGGGCTGGACCGCGCCGGCGAAAAAAGCCAGCAACGCGATGATCACGCACCGTCACGTCCATGTGAACGTGGCCTGGAAAACCCCGCAATTCCGCCTGGTGTGGCTGGTGTTGTGCCTGAACGTGTCGGCCGGTATCGGCATTCTCGGCATGGCGTCGCCGTTGTTGCAGGAAGTGTTTGGCGGCAAGTTGCTGGGTGTCGATGTGCCATTTGGCCAACTGGATGCCGGGCAACTGGCCTCTATCGCGGCCATCGCGGCGGGTTTCACTGGCCTGTTGAGCCTGTTCAACATTGGCGGGCGGTTCTTCTGGGCGTCGTTTTCCGACTACCTGGGCCGTAAAAATACCTACTTCGTGTTCTTCGCCCTGGGCTTTGCCCTGTATGCGTTGATCCCGAACCTCGGCCACCTGGGCAACGTCTCGCTGTTCGTGGCGGCGTTCTGCATCATCCTGTCGATGTACGGCGGCGGTTTCGCGACCGTGCCGGCCTACCTGGCGGACCTGTTCGGTACGCAAATGGTCGGCGCGATCCATGGTCGCCTGCTCACCGCCTGGGCTGCGGCTGGCGTGCTGGGCCCGGTGTTGGTGAACTACTTGCGTGAGTATCAGTTGAGCATCGGCGTCGAACGCGCCGCAGCCTATGACATCACCTTGTACATCCTCGCCGGCCTGCTGGTGCTGGGCTTTATCTGCAACCTGCTGGTGCGTCCGGTGGCCGACAAGTACTTCATGACCGACGCTGAACTGGCGGCCGAACAGGCGCTGGGCCATGACAAGGGTGCCGATGCCAGCACGTCCCTGGAGTGGAAAGCCGCTTCCGGCACCGTGCCATTGGCCATTGCCGCGTGGCTGGTGGTGGGTATTCCGCTGGCGTGGGGCGTGTGGGTGACCTTGCAGAAGACGGCAGTGTTGTTCCACTAACACCGCTGTAGGCATGTGGGCCCGGTTCCTGTGGGAGCCGGGCTTGCCCGCGATAGAACCAGCTCGGTGTATCTGTAGTACTCAGGCGTCTGCATCGCAGGCAAGCCAGCTCCCACACTTGTACTGACATGTCTATCCCCGACACGCGGTCAGTCTTATCCCCTCCGATGTTTCTGTTTAGCGCCCGCAGCCCCTATAATGGCCACCTTTTTCGCCCAATGATTTTGCGGAGTTGGTGATGGCCGAACGTAAGGCGTCCGTCGAGCGCGACACTCTGGAAACCCAGATCAAAGCCTCGATCAACCTGGATGGCACCGGAAAGGCCCGATTTGATATCGGTGTCCCTTTTCTTGAGCACATGCTGGATCAAATCGCCCGTCATGGGCTGATCGACCTGGATATCGTCAGCAAGGGCGACCTGCATATCGACGACCACCACACCGTGGAGGATGTCGGTATCACCCTCGGCCAGGCGTTTGCCAAGGCCATCGGCGACAAAAAAGGCATCCGCCGTTATGGCCACGCCTATGTCCCGCTGGATGAGGCGCTGTCGCGGGTGGTCATCGATTTCTCCGGCCGCCCAGGCCTGCAGATGCACGTGCCGTACACCCGCGCCACCGTGGGCGGCTTCGATGTGGACCTGTTCCAGGAGTTTTTCCAGGGCTTCGTCAACCATGCGCTGGTCAGCCTGCATATCGACAACCTGCGTGGCACCAACACCCACCACCAGATCGAAACTGTGTTCAAGGCTTTCGGCCGCGCCCTGCGCATGGCCGTGGAGCTTGATGACCGCATGGCTGGGCAAATGCCTTCGACCAAGGGCGTTCTGTAATGCAGACGGTCGCGGTTATCGACTATGGCATGGGCAACCTGCATTCGGTGGCCAAGGCCCTCGAACATGTAGGTGCCGGCAAAGTGCTGATCACCAGCGATGCCAAGGTGATTCGCGAAGCCGACCGGGTGGTGTTTCCCGGTGTGGGCGCGATTCGCGACTGCATGGCTGAAATTCGCCGCCTGGGCTTTGACAGCCTGGTGCGCGAAGTCAGCCAGGACCGGCCGTTCCTCGGGATCTGCGTGGGCATGCAAGCCTTGCTCGATCGCAGTGAAGAAAACGGCGGCGTCGACTGCATCGGGCTGTTCCCGGGGGACGTGAAGTTCTTCGGCAAGGACCTGCACGAAGACGGCGAGCACCTGAAAGTCCCACACATGGGCTGGAACGAAGTGCGCCGCACCGTCGACCACCCGCTGTGGCATGACATCCCGGACATGGCGCGTTTCTACTTCGTGCACAGCTACTACATCGCCGCCGGTAACCCGCGCCAGGTGGTGGGTGGCGGGCACTACGGCGTCGATTTCGCCGCGGCGCTGGCCGAAGGCTCGCGCTTTGCCGTGCAGTTCCATCCGGAGAAGAGCCATACCCATGGCCTGCAATTGCTGCAGAACTTCGCCAGTTGGAACGGGCGCTGGTAATGGCCAAGAAGATCAAGCCGCCGATCCTCAATCTCACTCCCCAGCAGGAGAGTGAGGCGACCGACAAGATCAAGCGTTTCATGGAAGACCGCTTCGAGCTCAGGCTCGGGTCGTTCGAGGTGGCTGAGATCCTCGAACTGTTTACCACTGAAATTGCTCCGCACTATTACAACAGGGCGATTTTCGATGTGCAGACGCACCTTAAAGAAAGGTTCGAGAGCATCGAAAGCGACCTGTGGGCGCTTGAGAAACCCTGATTTTTCAAGCAATGCTGAATATCGAATAAGGTTTGCCAGATGCTGATTATCCCCGCTATCGATCTCAAGGACGGCGCTTGCGTACGCCTGCGCCAGGGCCGCATGGAAGATTCCACGGTGTTCTCCGATGACCCGGTGAGCATGGCTGCCAAGTGGGTGGAGGGTGGCTGCCGCCGCCTGCATCTGGTGGACTTGAACGGCGCCTTCGAAGGCCAGCCGGTCAATGGCGAAGTGGTTACGGCCATCGCCAAGCGCTACCCGAACCTGCCGATCCAGATCGGCGGTGGCATCCGTTCCCTGGAAACCATCGAGCACTACGTCAAGGCGGGCGTGAGCTACGTGATCATCGGCACCAAGGCCGTGAAAGACCCGGCCTTCGTCGCCGAGGCCTGCCGCGCGTTCCCGGGCAAGGTGATCGTGGGGCTGGATGCGAAAGATGGTTTTGTCGCTACCGACGGCTGGGCTGAAATCAGCACCGTGCAGGTGATTGACTTGGCCAAGCAGTTCGAAGCCGACGGCGTGTCCGCCATCGTTTATACCGATATCGCCAAAGACGGCATGATGCAGGGCTGCAACGTACCCTTCACCGCCGCACTGGCCGCCGCGACCAAGATCCCGGTGATCGCTTCCGGCGGTATCCACAATCTGGGCGACATCAAGTCGCTGCTGGACGCCAAGGCTCCAGGGATCATCGGCGCGATCACCGGCCGTGCGATCTATGAAGGTACCCTGGACGTCGCCGAGGCCCAGGCCTACTGCGATGCCTACAACGGCTGAGGACTGACCATGGCGCTGGCCAAACGCATCATCCCTTGCCTGGACGTCGACAACGGTCGGGTGGTCAAGGGCGTCAAGTTCGAGAACATCCGTGACGCCGGCGACCCGGTGGAAATCGCTCGTCGCTACGACGAGCAAGGTGCCGACGAGATTACCTTCCTCGACATCACTGCCAGCGTCGACGGCCGCGACACGACGCTGCATACCGTCGAGCGCATGGCCAGCCAGGTGTTTATCCCGCTGACCGTGGGTGGTGGCGTGCGCACCGTGCAAGACATCCGCAACCTGCTCAATGCCGGTGCGGACAAGGTCTCGATCAACACCGCCGCGGTGTTCAACCCCGAGTTTGTCGGCGAAGCCGCGCAGCACTTTGGCTCGCAATGCATCGTCGTCGCCATCGACGCCAAGAAGGTTTCCGGGCCGGGCGAAACCCCGCGCTGGGAGATCTTCACCCACGGCGGTCGCAAACCTACCGGGCTGGACGCAGTGGAGTGGGCGATGAAGATGGAAGGCCTGGGCGCTGGTGAAATCCTGCTGACCAGCATGGACCAGGACGGCATGAAAAACGGCTTCGACCTGGGCGTGACCCGCGCCATCAGCGATGCGCTGGGCATCCCGGTGATCGCTTCCGGTGGTGTCGGTAACCTGCAGCACCTGGCCGACGGCGTTATCGAAGGCCACGCCAGCGCGGTGCTGGCGGCGAGCATTTTCCACTTTGGCGAGTACACCGTTCCCGAGGCAAAGGCCTACATGGCGGCGCGCGGAATCGTCGTACGCTAAACGTCACTGGACACCATGACAGGCTCGCGGCACTCTGGGGCCTGCCATGGATTCCGGTAACCCTTGATGCTCAAAGACCTGCTTCTTGCCCTCGCCAGTTCCTCCATTTTATTGGCGGGTTCGCCCCATGCTGCCGAGCCGTCTGGTGATTCCCTGGTGTTGTTGACGGAAAACTTTCCGCCTTACAACATGGCGAAAAACGGCAAGAACTTCGCCAAAGATGAAAACATCGAAGGCATCGCCGCAGACATCGTGCGCGAAACCTGCAAGCTTGCCGGTATTTCCTACAACCTCACCCTGCGCTTCCCCTGGGAGCGAATCTATAAACTCGCCCTGGAAAAGCCCGGCTATGGGGTCTTTGTCATGGCCCGCCTGCCGGACCGTGAAGCGTTGTTCAAATGGGTCGGCCCGATTGGCCCGGATGATTGGGTGTTGCTGGCCAAGGCCGACAGCCCCATTCAGTTGACCGATCTTGAGCACGCCCGTAGCTACAAGATCGGTGCCTATAAAGGCGATGCCATTGCCCAGACCCTGGAAAAACGCGGGCTCAAGCCGATTATCGTGCTGCGCGACCAGGACAATGCGCAAAAGCTCATGGAGGGGCAGATTGACCTCTGGGCCACTGGCGACCCTGCTGGGCGCTATCTGGCGCGCCAGGTCGGTGTTTCCGGACTCAAGACGGTGCTGCGCTTCAACAGCGCCGAGCTCTATCTGGCGCTGAACAAGGAAGTGCCGGATGAGGTAGTGGCCAAGCTGCAGGCGGCGCTGGACCAGTTGCGTAAAGAGGGTGTCGTTGACGAGATCATGACGCGCTACCTGTAGGAGCGAGCTTGCTCGCGAAAAACTCACAAGCGCCGCGTTTAACCAGGCAGCTCGCGTTATCGTTGACGGTTTTCGCGAGCAAGCTCGCTCCTACAGGTTTCAGCGGTAAATTCCGTCCTTGCCGTGCCCAGCCATGGCCCGGTTGCTGCGCACACTGATCATCAGCTTGATATCAATCCACTCGATGCCCTGTGCCTTGAGCTTGGGCAGTTCGCGCTCCAATACCGCCAGGGTCTGCGGATAAGGATGGCCGATCATCACGGCCGAGCCCTGTTTGTGGGCCAGCTTGATAGCGGTCTGCAACTGCGTGGTGATGGCCGCTTCGGTGCGTTCGTCATCGAGAAATACATCCCGCGAGACATGCGCCAGGTCAATCTTCTGCGCTTCAGCGGCGGCCACGGTCTTGGCGCTGGTGCGGCTGTCGACAAAGAACTTGTGGCGGCGTTGCAGTTCACCCATCAACCAGGCCATGGCGCCAGGCTCGGCGGTCATGCGGCTGCCCATATGATTGTTGATGCCTGCGGTGTAGGGCACGGCCTTGAACGCCGCGTCCAGGCGCTTGCCTAGTTCTTCGATGGGCAGCTCCGGGTGCCAGGCGAACGGGCCGGTGGCGGGGTCCATGGGCATGTGCAGGATCACGATCTTGCCGGCCTTGTGCGCCTCGCGGGCAAATTCGGCGGCGTGAGGGGTGTCAGGCATGATTGCTGTGGTCACCGGCCCGGGCAGGGCCAGCACGCGGCGGTCGCGGGGCAGGTTCTGCCCGAGGTCGTCGATGATCAGCGTCAGGTAAGCCTTGTGGGGCTGGTTGGCAGGGTTCGCCTGGGCGACCCCTGCCATGCAGCACAGCAAAGCGATGATCAGGGCAAAACGCATATCAACGGCTGCGCGTAATGCTCAGGCCCTTGAGCAGGCTCAGCGCCTGGGCCAGCTGGTAGTCATCGTCCTGAGGCATCGGCTTGGCTTTCGGGCCGCTGCCGGTCGGTTGGTCGGCACCGCCGTTGCCATTGCCCAGGTGACCTTGCAGGTCGGCTTCCTTGAAGTACTCGTTGTCGGTCTCGTTGGTGATCTTGGCCCGACGAACTTCGATATCCGGGACGATGCCCTGGGCCTGGATCGAGCGCCCGTTAGGCGTGTAGTACAACGCCGTGGTGATTTTCAGTGCGCGCTCGTTGTTCAGTGGCAGCACGGTCTGCACCGAGCCTTTGCCGAAGCTGGTGGTGCCCATCAGCACGCCGCGTTTCTGGTCTTGCAGGGCGCCGGCGACGATTTCCGAGGCCGAGGCGCTGCCACCGTTGATCAGCACCGCCAGTGGGACGTTTTCGCTCAGGTCCTTGCCGGTGGCCGAGAAGCGCAGTTCGGAGTTGGCGATACGACCCTTGGTGTAGACGATCAGACCCTTGGTGATGAAATGGTCGACCACTTCCACCGCCGATTGCAGTACGCCGCCCGGGTTGTTGCGCAGGTCGAGGACGATGCCGTTGAGCTTCTTGCCGTTGTCCTTGCGCAACTTGGCCAGGGCCTTGGCCACTTCGTCGCCGGTCTTGACCTGGAACTGGGTGATGCGGATGTAGCCGTAGCCGGACTCCAGCAACTGGCTCTTCACGCTCTTGACCGTGATAGTGGCGCGGGTCAGGGTCACGTCAAACGGGCTGCCGCCGTCGCGTACCAGGGTCAGGGTGATTTTCTGGCCGACCTTGCCGCGCATCTTGTCGACGGCTTCGGTCATGGTCTGGCCCCGGGTCGGCTGGCCGTTGATCTTCACGATCAAGTCGCCAGCCTGGATGCCGGCCTTGGACGCCGGGGTGTCGTCGATCGGCGACACCACCTTGATGATGCCGTCCTCGGCGCCGACTTCAATGCCCAGGCCACCAAATTCGCCGCTGGTGCTTTCCTGCAGCTCGGCGAAATCTTCCGGGCCCAGGTAGGCAGAGTGCGGGTCAAGATTGCTGAGCATGCCTTTGATGGCATTTTCCAGCAGAGTCTTGTCGTCGACGGGTTCGACATAGGCTGCCTTGATCCGGTCCATGACCTCGGCAAAGGTGCGCAATTCGTCCAGCGGCAGCGGCGCCTTGGTGGTCGCGGCCATGGCTGACGGGGCGGTCTGGTCGGCGAATGCCATAGGCGCGCCGATTATCAGGGCGATCGTCAGGGCCAGCGATGTGAGGCGGGACAAATGCAGCATGTCGAACGAACTCCTAATGTAGATGCGGCCCTATCCTTGGGCGCGACACCATTGTGCAGGGTCGCTTGGGCGGCCCTGCTGACGAATAGCGAAGTACAGCGCCGGGGTGTCCTGGCCGCCACTGTTACCGACAGTGGAGATGGATTCACCGGCTTTTACAACATCACCTGCGGCCTTGAGCAATGTCTGATTGTGGCCGTACAAGCTCAAATAGCCATTGCCGTGGTCAAGAATCACCAGCAAACCGGCGCCGCGCAGCCAATCGGCAAACACCACGCGCCCGCCGTGGACGGCATGTACCTGGCTGCCCGCGGAGGCGCTGATCATCACGCCGTCCCACTTGGTGCGGGTGTCATCGCCACGGGTTTCACCGAAGCGTGCCAGTAGTCGACCATCAACTGGCCATGGAAGTTTGCCTCGGGCAGTAGCAAAAGGCCCGCCAAACGATTCGCCGGCACTGGAAACCAGTGGGCCAGGTGCTGCGCGCGCGGGTTTGCGCGGGGCGTCGGTGGCGACCGCCTCGGCTTCACGCTGGCGCTTTTTTTCTGCTTCCTGCTGGGCGATCAGCGCTTTTTGCCGCGCTTGCTCGGCCTCGCGGGCCTGGCGGGCCAGGGTTTCCTCGATGGTTTTCAGCACTTTGGCCAGGTCGGCCTGGTCCTGCTGGCGCGCCTGGAGCTTGGCGTCCCGGGCTTTTACATCACTGTTGAGCTTGGCGAGTGCCTGCTGGCGCTCCTTGCGCACCTTGTCCAGTTCGTCGCGCTGGGTGTCGAGGCTGCTTTTGTGGGCCAGCAGTTGGCTTTGCTGGTCAGCGATTTCCTGCTCGACATTGGCCAACTGGCGCAGGGTCTCGTTGAAGCTTTTGAGTTGCTCCAGGCGCGCAGTGCTCAGGTAGTCGTAGTAGGTGAGGGTGCGGGCGAATTTTTCTGGGTTCTGCTGGTTGAGCAGCAGCTTGAGGTATTCCTGGCGGCCGTTCTGGTAGGCGGCACGGGCCTGGATTGCGATCAGGCGTTGCTGTTCAACGCGCGCGCTCTGGAGTTTTTTTTTCTCAGCGTCGAGTCGCTCCAGTTCCGACTCGCTTTTCTTTAGTTCTTTTTGCAGCTCCTGGACCTGCTTCTCCAGCTTGCCCATTTCGGTTTCCGTGCCGCGCAGGTCTTTCTGCACCCCGGATTTTTCTTCCTGGAGTTTGCCGAGCAGTTTTTTCAGCTCGGTAATGTCCTGACGCGTAGCGTCCAACTGTTGTTGGGTTTGCGCGCGCTCGTCGGCAAAGGCCGGTTGGAGCAGGCAGACAAGAGCAAGGGTAATCAAGGCGCGAAGCATAGAGGCGGGCGACACCAGGGAAAGGGACGGCCTAGTATGCCCGGCCCACGCGGCAAAAAAAACGTCCAATTCGGGCTGGCGGGCAAGTTAGGCGCCCAGTGGCGCGGGTGTGGCTAAAAGCCATCTTCAAAAACACCACCTACCCATGTGGGAGCGGGCTTGCCCGCGATTGCGTTGTGTCAGCCATGGAAATGTCGACTGATCCGCCGCTATCGCGGGCAAGCCCGCTCCCACATTGTTTGGTGGTGGGTTTGAAAATTAGACCAGGATCGACGTACCGGTCATTTCGACAGGCTTCTTGAGCCCCATCAGCATGAGCATGGTCGGCGCCACGTCTGCCAGCACGCCGCCTTCGCGTACCTTGAAGTCGCGCTTGCCCACATAAATGAATGGCACCGGCTCGGTGGTATGCGCGGTGTGGGCCTGGCCGGTGGATTCGTCGGACATCTGCTCGCAGTTGCCATGGTCGGCAGTGATCAGCGCTTCGCCGCCAACCTTCTCTAGGGCATCGACGATGCGACCTACGCACAGGTCCAGGCATTCCACGGCCTTGATCGCCGCTTGCAGGTTGCCGCTGTGGCCGACCATGTCGCCGTTGGCGTAGTTGACCACGATTACGTCATAACGCTGGTGTTCAATGGCGTCGACGATCTTGTCGGTAACTTGCGGTGCGCTCATCTCTGGCTGCAAGTCGTAGGTGGCGACTTTCGGCGATGGGATCAGGATGCGCTCTTCGCCCGGGAACGGTTCTTCGCGCCCGCCGGAGAAGAAGAAGGTGACGTGGGCGTATTTCTCGGTTTCGGCAATGCGCAGTTGGGTCTTGCCGTTTTTCGCGAGGTAATCGCCCAGCACGTTTTCCAGGCTGCCCGGCGCGAAGGCCGACGGGGCCGGGATGCTGGCGGCGTATTGGGTCAGCATCACGAACTCGACTTTCGGCTGGCGTGCGCGTTCGAAGTCTTTGAAACCGTCATCGACGAACACATGGCTCAGCTCGCGGGCACGGTCGGCGCGAAAGTTCATGAACACCATCGCGTCGCCATCTTCGACTTTCACCGGCTCGCCGATGGTGGTGGCCTTGACGAACTCATCGCTCTCGCCACGGGCGTAGGCCGCTTCCAGGCCTTGCTGGGCGGTGGCGGCGTTGAATTCGGCGTTGCCGTCGACGATCAGGTTGTAGGCCTGGGCCACGCGGTCCCAGCGGTTGTCGCGGTCCATGGCGAAGTAGCGGCCAACCAGGCTGGCGATACGGCCCTTGCCGAGCGCGGCGAAGGTCGCGTCCAGCAGCTCGATGGACGATTGCGCGCTTTTGGGCGGGGTGTCGCGGCCATCAAGGAAGGCGTGCAGGTAGATCTTCTCGGCGCCGCGCTTGAAGGCCAGTTCGGCCATGGCTACAAGGTGGTCCTGGTGGCTGTGCACGCCGCCGTCGGACAACAGCCCCATGAAATGTACGGCCTTGCCGGCGGCAACGGCTTTATCCACCGCAGCGCAGATGGTCGGGTTCTCGAAGAACTCGCCATCGCGGATGGCTTTGGTCACGCGGGTGAAGTCCTGATACACCACTCGTCCGGCGCCCAGGTTCATATGGCCGACTTCGGAGTTGCCCATCTGCCCGTCCGGCAGGCCGACGTCCATGCCGGAACCGGAGATCAAACCATTGGGCACCGTGGCGCACAGGCGGTCTAGAACAGGCTTGTTCGCCGCGAATACCGCGTTGTCGTGGGGGTTTTCACTGTGACCGAAGCCATCGAGAATCATCAGGACCAAAGGTTTAGGCGTGGTAGTCATAGATCCTCTCGCGGCGGTATTAAAGGAAGGCGATTGAAAAGTGAGTGGCAGTTTAAAGCGAAGTTCCGATGCCGTCACCGCTTTACGGGGCTTGGCCCCCCATGACGGCTGTGTATACTTACCGCCATTTTAACGCCCTGGAACCTCCTTGATGGTTGATCACCTGATTGCATTTGCTACCTCTCACTATCTGCTGGTCGGTGCCTTCGTCGTACTGCTGGCGCTGCTGATTGCTCATGAAGTGAGCCGTGGCGGCCGTAGCCTCAGCACGGGCGAGCTGACCGCGCTGGTCAACAAGGACCAGGCCGTAGTGGTTGACCTTCGTCCGGTCAAGGATTTTGCCGCCGGTCACATCGTTGGCGCGCTGAATATTCCCCAGGACAAGCTGATCGCCCGCATCGCCGAGCTGGAAAAGCACAAGGCCAAGACCATTATCCTGGTCGACGCCCAAGGCCAGCACTCCGGCGGCCATGCTCGCGAACTGATGAAAAGCGGTTTCACCGCGGCCAAGCTGTCGGGTGGTATCTCCAGCTGGCGCGCCGATAACCTGCCGTTGGTGAAGTGATATGAGCCAGGTTGTCGTTTATTCCAGCGATTATTGCCCCTATTGCACGCGAGCCAAGCAGTTGCTCCAGAGCAAACAGGTTGCCTTCGACGAGATCAAGGTCGATGGCAAGCCCCAGGTGCGTGCCGAGATGGCCCAGAAGGCGGGGCGCACTTCCGTGCCGCAGATCTGGATCGGCAGCAGGCATATCGGTGGATGCGACGACCTGTTCGCCCTGGAGCGCGCCGGTAAACTGGATGCGCTGCTTCACGTCTGACTCCAAAAACCTAAAAGACCCCAAGATCAAGAAGGATCTGCGAGATGACTGACCAACAGAACACCGAAGCGGCAGCAGAAGAGGCTCAAGGCCCACAGTTTTCCCTGCAGCGTATCTACGTGCGTGACTTGTCGTTCGAGGCCCCTAAAAGCCCGGCGATCTTCCGCCAGGAGTGGACTCCAAGCGTTGGCCTGGATCTGAACACCCGTCAAAAGCAACTGGAAGGCGACTTCCACGAAGTCGTGCTGACCCTGTCGGTCACCGTGAAGAACGGTGAAGAAGTGGCGTTCATCGCTGAAGTGCAACAGGCCGGTATCTTCCTGATCCAGGGCCTGGACGATGCGTCCATGAGCCACACCCTGGGCGCGTTCTGCCCGAACATCCTGTTCCCGTATGCCCGCGAGACTCTGGACAGCCTGGTCACCCGTGGTTCGTTCCCGGCGCTGATGCTGGCCCCGGTGAACTTCGATGCCCTGTACGCGCAAGAGCTGCAGCGCATGCAACAGGAAGGCGCGCCGACGGTTCAGTAAGCCTTCGATGCATAAAAAAGCGCCATCACAGGCGCTTTTTTTATGCACTGCTAACGCCTGTAGGCGCGAGCTTGCTCGCGAAAAGCGTCAACGATGACGCAGCGCTATTAGGTCGCCCACGTCGCCTGTTGGTTTTTCGCGAGCAAGCTCGCTCCTACAGGGAGAAGGGGGGTTACTTGAAGCCGAGCTGGCGCCAGCCTTCGTAGACGGCAACGGCCACGGTGTTGGACAGGTTCAGGCTGCGGCAGCCCTCGCGCATCGGCAAACGCAGGCGCTGGCCGTCAGGCAGGGCGTCGAGTACCTCGGCCGGCAAGCCACGGCTTTCCGGGCCGAACAGGAAGGCGTCCCCCTCGGCAAAGCTGGCATCATGAAACGGCCGCGAACCTTTGGTGGTGAACGCAAACAGCCGTGGATGGCCCAGGCTTTCCAGGCAACTGGCAAGGTCGGCGTGGCGTTGCAGGGTGGCGTATTCGTGATAGTCCAGGCCTGCGCGACGCAGGCGCTTGTCGTCCATCTCGAAGCCCAGCGGCTCGATCAAATGCAGGTGGCAGCCACTGTTGGCGCACAGCCTGATAACGTTGCCGGTATTCGGCGGAATTTCTGGTTGAAAAAGGATGACGTGAAACATGCACGGCTCCGAAGGTAAAGATGCAGCGCATTCTACCCCTGAAGATGATCCCAGGCCGCAGCTATTGCCCAGAGTCTTGGGCTCACTGGCGATTGTCGGCCTGATGGTGGGCCTGATGATCGGTCGCCTGACCACCCCGGACCCGGTTGAGCTGCTCCAGGTGGAGCCTGCAACCGATGGCCTGGTGGTGTGGTTCAACAGCGAGCCGAAGCTGCACGGCGAACATATCGACGGCACCGTGGCGCTGCTGTTCGACGCGCTGGGTACGGCCCAGGCGGGACAATTGAAGGTCAATGACAAGGATGTGAACTGGCGGGTGCGCAAGGCTGACAAAGGGTTGCTGCTGAACCTGGTGGCGGCGCGGCCGCTGCGCGGGGAATGGTCGGGCAAGGCGGTCGATGACCGCTGGCGGCTGGAGATCCATCTCCTGGAGCAATAAAAGAGGGAGTTCCCGGCCTGCCTGTACCAGGGCTCCCAAAACGGTGTGAAGCTTGAATTAAAGAGGGGATTCTCGGCCTGCCTGTACCAAGGTCCCCGAAACTGGGTAGTACAAGGGTTATTGCAGGGTGCGTGCCAGAGTTGGCTGAGGGTGCAAAAAATCTTATCCAGAAAGCGAAAAGCCCCGATTTACGGGGCTTTTGTGTTTTCGGCGTTCAGGATTTATGTGAAAACGACCCTGGGTTTGTGCGCGATGCCGGTTCGCGGTGCGTTGAAGCGGTGCACGATCCCGCGACAGGATGAAGATCCCACAGGGGGGATCTTCAGTGGCCTGGAGGGCTGTGCTCAGCCCTCTTCTCCCTCGTCATCCTCCCCGCCATCAACCTTCATCCCCAATTCCTTGATCTTGCGGGTCAAGGTGTTGCGGCCCCAGCCCAGCAGCACGGCGGCGTCACGCCGGCGGCCGGCAGTGTGCTTGAGGGCGGTCTCGATCATGATCCGCTCAAAGGTTGGCACGGCGCTGTCCAGCAGGCTCGACTGGCCACGGGCCAAAGCCTGGTCGGCCCATTGACGCAGGGCTTGTTCCCAGTTGGTCACCGGCGCCGAATCCTGCGGCAGGCTCAACAACTCGGGTGGCAGGTCGCTGATATGCACTTCGCGCCCGGACGCCATCACCGTGATCCAGCGACAGGTGTTTTCCAGCTGGCGCACGTTGCCTGGCCACGGCAGGTTCTTCAGGTATTCCTCGGTTTCCGCCTTAAGCAACTTGGGCTCCACCGCCAGCTCCTGGGCCGCGCGGCTGAGGAAGTGACGGGCCAGGGTCGGGATGTCTTCGCGGCGGTCCGACATCCGTGGAATATGGATGCGGATCACGTTGAGGCGGTGGAACAAGTCTTCCCGGAACTTCCCGGCGTGTACCAGGGTTTCCAGGTTCTGGTGGGTCGCGGCGATGATCCGCACATCGACCTTGACCGGCGTGTGGCCACCCACGCGGTAGAACTCACCGTCAGCCAGCACCCGCAGCAGCCGGGTCTGGGTATCGGCCGGCATATCGCCGATTTCATCCAGAAACAGTGTGCCGCCATCCGCCTGTTCAAAACGGCCACGACGCAGGTTGGCCGCGCCGGTAAACGCGCCTTTTTCATGGCCGAACAGCTCGGACTCCATCAGGTCCTTGGGGATAGCCGCCATGTTCAAGGCGATGAACGGCGAGGCGGCCCGTGGGCTGTGACGGTGCAGGGCATGGGCGACCAGCTCTTTGCCGGTGCCGGACTCACCGTTGATCAGCACGGTGATGTTGGAGTGGCTCAAGCGCCCGATGGCGCGAAACACTTCCTGCATTGCCGGCGCTTCGCCGATGATCTCCGGGGTGCGGGTCAGTGTGGGCACGACGGCCTGGCCCTGCTGTTCCTGGGCGTGCTGGTTGGCGCGCTTGACCAGCGCCACCGCTTCATCGACATCGAATGGCTTGGGCAGGTATTCGAAGGCACCACCCTGGTAGGACGCGACAGCGCTATCGAGGTCCGAGTGCGCGGTCATGATAATCACCGGCAAGCGCGGATGCTGCTCGCGGATCCGCGCCAGCAAGTCCAGGCCACTGGCGCCGGGCATGCGGATATCGGAGATGATCACATCAGGCTGCTGGCGTGCCAGGCGGCTCATCACCCCGTCAGCGCTGTCGAAGCTCTGGGTGGTCATGCCTTCCTGTTGCAAGGCTTTCTCCAGGACCCAGCGGATGGAACGGTCGTCATCGACGATCCAGACAGTTTCACTACGGCTCATGTCGATGGGGCTCCTTGTTCCAGTGGCAGAAAGATCGAAAAGGTCGTGTGGCCGGGATGGCTGTCACATTCGATCAAGCCCTGGTGCTGGCTGATGATGTTCTGGGTAATGGCCAGGCCCAGCCCGGTACCGTCCGGGCGGCCGCTGACCATCGGGAAGAAAATGGTTTCCTGCAGTTCGGCCGGGATGCCCGGACCGTTGTCGATGATCTCGACCTTGGTCACCAGGCGATGGCGCACGTGGCCGATGGTGAACTGGCGCAGGGCGCGGGTGCGCAGGCTGATGCGGCCCAGACGCAGCTCATTCTGGCTGCTGATGGCCTGCATGGCGTTGCGCACGATATTGAGTACCGCCTGGATCATCTGCTCGCGGTCGATCAACACGTCGGGAATACTCGGGTCATAGTCGCGCACCAGGGTGATGCAGCCCTGGCTTTCGGCCTCCACCAACTGGCAGACGCGCTCCAGCACTTCATGCACATTGGTCATCGCCAGCGACGGCAGCTTGTTGGAGCCGAGCATGCGGTCCACCAGGTTACGCAGGCGGTCGGCTTCCTCGATGATGACGTTGGTGTAGTCCTTGAGGTGCTCATCCGGCAGCTCGCGGGCCAACAACTGTGCGGCGCCGCGAATCCCGCCCAGGGGGTTCTTGATCTCGTGGGCCAGGCCGCGCACCAGCATCTTGCTGGTTTCTTGCTTGGACAGTTGCGCCTCTTCCTTGGTGATCCGCAGCAGGCGATCACGGGGGTGGACTTCCAACAGCAGCAGGGTCGCACCTTTGCTCAGGATCGGCGTGACCGCGTAATCAACGGTCAGGGTCTGGCCGGTGAGGGCGGTGAGCATCGCTTCGCGCTTGGTGAACGGGTGGGCTTGCTCCACGGCCTGGCGCAGCGAACTCAAGGCCTCGGCGGACTCGGTGAACAGCTCGCTGATGAATTGTCCATGGCTGCGCTGACCGCTGATGGCCAGCAGCATCTCTGCCGCGGGGTTCATGTACTCAAGGCGCAATTGGTCATTGAGCAGGATGGTCGCGGTGGTCAGGTTGTCGAGTAGCAAGCGGTGCAGTGCGTCGCTGATGGTCATTAGGACCTCTTTTGGAGCAAGGCGCGGGCTTGAGGCTCACGCTGATACCAGGAAAATGCAAAAACCAAACCAAGGCTCCGAAAAGAAGCGTAAATGCCCTGAAATAAGGGCTTGAGGCGCGAAACAATGGCGCTCTGCCAGCCAGTTCGGGAGATTTCGACCCAAAATGGGTTGGCCTGTGGGCGTGGGTGCAACCTATCGCACCAATATAGTGCGAATCACTGCATTCTGTTCATCGATCAAATATTTCCTGAAAGCACCCAATCAAACTGTAGGGGCTGGCTTGATGGGGTTTGCAAAGGTGGATCGTCATTATTCCAGGCAAAAAAAGACCTCCCGAAGGAGGTCTTTTTGTCACGCCACGTTAAGCAGCGCTACCGGATCAGCAGCTGTAGTACAGCTCGTATTCCAGTGGGTGTACGAAGGTGCGGACCTTGATTTCTTCTTCGCTTTTCAGGGCGATGTAGGCATCGATAAAGTCGTCGCTGAACACGCCGCCTTTGGTCAGGAACGCACGGCCCTTGTCCAGCTCTTCCAGGGCTTCTTTCAGGCTGCCGCACACTTGTGGGATTTCCTTGGCCTCTTCAGGCGGCAGGTCGTACAAGTTCTTGTCGGCGGCGTCGCCTGGGTGGATCTTGTTCTGGATGCCGTCCAGGCCAGCCATCAGCAGTGCAGCGAAGCCCAGGTACGGGTTGGCTGCTGGATCCGGGAAGCGGGCTTCGATACGGCGAGCACGCGGGCTGGACACGTAAGGAATACGGATCGAAGCGGAACGGTTACGAGCCGAGTAGGCCAGCATTACCGGTGCTTCGAAACCTGGGACCAGACGCTTGTAGGAGTTGGTCGACGGGTTGGTGAAGCCGTTCAGGGCCTTACCGTGCTTGATGATACCGCCGATGAAGTACAGGGCGGTGTCCGACAGGCCGGCATAACCTTCGCCAGCGAAGGTGTTCTTGCCGTCTTTGGCGATGGACAAGTGAACGTGCATACCCGAACCGTTATCGCCGTACAGAGGCTTAGGCATGAAAGTAGCGGTACGGCCGTAGGCAACGGCAGTGTTGTGTACGCAGTACTTCAGGGTCTGGACTTCGTCAGCCTTGGCTACCAGGGTGTTGAACTTCACACCGATTTCGTTCTGGCCGGCAGTGGCCACTTCGTGGTGGTGCACTTCGATGACCAGGCCCATGTCTTCCATGGCGTTGCACATGGAGGTACGGATTTCGTGGTCGTGGTCGAACGGCGGAACTGGGAAGTAGCCACCTTTGATGCCTGGACGGTGGCCATGGTTGCCGCCTTCCACGTCCTGGTCGGACATCCACGAACCTTGTTCGGAGTAGATCTTGAACATGGAGCCGGAGATGTCGGACTTGAATTTGACTTGGTCGAAGATGAAGAATTCTGGCTCCGGGCCCACGAATACAGTGTCACCGATACCGGTCGACTTCAGGTATTCCTCGGCACGCTTGGCGATCGCACGTGGGTCGCGGTCGTAGCCTTGCATGGTCGAAGGCTCGATCACGTCGCAGACGATGATCAGGGTCGACTCTTCGGTGAATGGGTCGAGGACTGCAGTGGAGTCGTCCGGCATCAGGATCATGTCGGAGGCTTCGATGCCTTTCCAGCCAGCAATGGAGGAGCCGTCGAACATTTTGCCTTCTTCGAAGAAGGCGTCATCCAGCGCGTCGCGAGCCGGCATGGTCACGTGGTGCTGAGTGCCTTTGGTGTCCGTGAAGCGCAGATCAATCCATTTAACGTCATGATCTTTGATGAGTTGAACCGACTTCGACATAGTGTCCTCCGGGTGGCTTCGGGCTTGGGTAGTGGAGTAGCCCTTAGAATGTGGGTGATGCCGGCGCGGATAGTCCGCCATGGCAACCTGCCTCACAAGAGAGCAAATTGCATGCCAGTGCCCCGACATGGGTTTTTTGCCTCAAAATCGCCCCTATAAAGGTGCAAACCGTCAAAACGGCAAAAATAGCGCACTGCAATGTAGCGCAATCCTCTGCAAATGCACCTGTTTGGTGCGCTGCATGCCGTTTGTATATTAACTGGTTAAACCTTGAGCTATTTCCGCTATAATCCGCGCCCCCCTTTTTCGGCTGGCCCTGTGCGCGCTGTTTCCATGAAATTAATCGTTAAAGTCTTCCCCGAGATCACCATCAAGAGCCGACCGGTACGGATGCGTTTCATCCGTCAATTGGCCAAGAATATCCGCGCCGTGCTCCGTGACTTGGACCCGGCTGTGGTGGTGAATGGTGTGTGGGACAATCTCGAACTGGAAACCCGCGTTACCGACCCTAAAGCCTTGAAAGATATGACCGAGCGCCTGAGCTGCATGCCGGGCATCGCGCATTTCCTGCAGATTGACGAGTACCCGCTGGGCGATTTCGACGACATCACCGAGAAGTGCAAGCAGCACTACGGCGCCCAGCTGGCGGGCAAGATTTTTTCCGTGCGTTGCAAGCGTGGCGGCAAGCACCCGTTCAGCTCCATGGACGTCGAAAAATACGTCGGCAGCAAGCTGCGTCGTGAGTGCGGCGCCGCTGGAATTTCGCTCAAAGAGCCGCAAATCGAAGTTCGTATCGAAATTCGCGACCAACGGTTGTATGTGATCCACAGCCAGCACAACAGCATCGGCGGCTACCCGCTGGGCGCGCTGGAGCAGACCCTGGTATTGATGTCCGGTGGTTTCGACTCCACCGTGGCGGCCTACCAGATCATGCGCCGCGGCCTGATGAGCCACTTCTGCTTCTTTAACCTGGGCGGGCGTGCACACGAATTGGGCGTGATGGAAGTCGCGCACTATATCTGGAAGAAGTACGGCAGCTCCCAACGTGTACTGTTTGTCAGCGTACCGTTCGAGGAAGTCCTGGGAGAAATTCTCGGAAAAGTCGATAACGGTCATATGGGCGTCGTATTGAAGCGTATGATGTTGCGCGCAGCGTCGAGAATCGCCGACCGTCTGCAAATCGAAGCGCTGGTGACCGGCGAGGCGATTTCCCAGGTCTCCAGCCAGACCCTGCCGAACCTGTCTGTGATCGACTGCGTGACCGACAAGCTGGTATTGCGCCCGCTGATCGCCAGCCACAAGCAGGACATCATCGACCTGGCCAACGAAATCGGCACCGCGGATTTCGCCAAGCACATGCCAGAGTACTGCGGGGTCATCTCGGTGAACCCCAAGACCCATGCCAAGCGCTACCGCGTGGAGCATGAAGAGAAAGAATTCGACATGGCGATTCTGGAGCGAGCGCTTGAGAACGCCAAACTGGTGCCGATTGATCGTGTAATCGATGAACTGGGCCAGGATGTGCAGATCGAAGAAGTCAGCGAGGCCCTGGCCGGCCAGATCGTCATCGACATCCGTCACCCGGATGCCGCTGAGGATGAGCCGCTGGAAATCGCTGGCATCGACGTGCAAACGCTGCCGTTCTATGCACTGAACGCGCGTTTCAAGGAACTGGATAACAGCCGTCAGTACCTGCTGTATTGCGACAAAGGCGTGATGAGTCGCCTGCATGCCCACCATTTGCTCAGTGAGGGGCATGCCAATGTGCGCGTTTATCGACCGAGCTAAGAGCCCGGGGCTGTTTGCCTGTGGCCTGCGTCACCGGCCCCCCGACTCTGCCGTCAAGCTGTAACGGCAAGGCCTGACTCTACTGTTAATCGCTGCCACGACCTGTCAGCACACCGAATCCTCTGATCGAGATACACAAGTGATCGAAAATCTACGTAACATCGCCATCATTGCCCACGTTGACCATGGTAAAACCACCCTGGTAGACAAACTCCTGCGTCAATCCGGCACCCTGGAGCGCAACGAGCTCAACGACGAGCGCGTGATGGACTCCAACGACCAGGAAAAAGAGCGCGGTATTACCATCCTGGCGAAAAACACCGCCATCAACTGGAACGGCTACCACATCAACATCGTGGACACCCCGGGCCACGCCGACTTCGGCGGCGAAGTTGAACGTGTAATGTCGATGGTTGACTCCGTTCTGCTGCTGGTTGACGCTCAAGACGGCCCTATGCCGCAAACCCGTTTCGTGACCAAGAAGGCTTTCGAAGCCGGCCTGCGTCCGATCGTGTGCATCAACAAGGTTGACCGTCCAGGCGCGCGTCCGGACTGGGTTCTGGACCAGATCTTCGACCTGTTCGACAACCTGGGTGCTACCGAAGAGCAACTTGATTTCCAAGTGATCTACGCTTCGGCCCTGAACGGTATTGCCGGTCTGGAACACACCGCCATGGCGGAAGACATGACCCCGCTGTACCAGGCGATCGTTGACCACGTGCCACCACCGAAAGTTGACCGTGACGGTCCGTTCCAGATGCAAATCTCGGCACTGGACTACAACAGCTTCCTGGGTGTTATCGGCGTTGGCCGTATCGCTCGTGGTAGCGTCAAGCCGAACACCCCGGTTGTGGCTATCGGCGCCGACGGCAAGAAGCGCAACGGTCGTATCCTCAAGCTGATGGGTCACCACGGCCTGCACCGTATCGACGTTGAAGAAGCTTTCGCCGGCGACATCGTTTGCGTGAGCGGCATGGACTCGCTGTTCATCTCCGACACCCTGTGCCAGCCGGACACTGTCGAGGCGATGAAGCCTCTGACCGTTGACGAGCCAACCGTTTCCATGACCTTCCAGGTAAACGACTCGCCTTTCTGCGGTAAAGAAGGCAAGTTCGTGACTTCCCGTAACATCAAGGAACGTCTGGACAAAGAGCTGCTGTACAACGTTGCTCTGCGCGTTGAAGAAGGCGACTCGGCTGACAAGTTCAAGGTTTCCGGCCGTGGTGAGCTGCACCTCTCGGTACTGATCGAAACCATGCGTCGCGAAGGCTTCGAAATGGGCGTTGGTCGTCCGGAAGTGATCATCCGTACCGTTGACGGCGTGAAGCAGGAACCGTTCGAGAACGTCACCATCGACACCCCGGAAGAATCCCAGGGCAAGGTGATGGAAGAGATGGGCCTGCGTAAGGGCGACCTGACCAACATGGTGCCGGATGGCAAAGGCCGTGTGCGTCTGGAATACAACATCCCTGCTCGTGGTCTGATCGGTTTCCGTAACCAGTTCCTGACCCTGACCAACGGTGCTGGCATCCTGACCTCGATCTTCGATCGCTACGACACCATGAAGTCCGGCGATATGTCCGGCCGTCAGAACGGTGTTCTGGTATCGGTAGAAACCGGCAAGGCGCTGACCTACTCCCTGGAAACCCTCCAGGCGCGTGGCAAGCTGTTCGTTGAACACGGTCAAGAGATCTACAACGGCCAGATCGTTGGTTTGAACAGCCGTGACAACGACATGGGCGTCAACCCAACCAAAGGCAAGAAGCTCGACAACATGCGTGCTTCGGGTAAAGACGAAACCATCGCCCTGGTTCCACCTGTTCGCTTCACCCTGGAACAGGCCCTGGAATTCATCCAGGACGACGAGCTGTGCGAAGTGACGCCGAAGTCCATCCGTCTTCGTAAGAAGATCCTGGACGAAGGCGAGCGTACCCGCGCTGCCAAAAAGGCCAAGAACTGATACTGGGTTCTAGCTGAATAAAAACGCCCCCGGTCGAAAGGCCGGGGGCGTTTTTTTATGCCTGCAATATTTGCAGTGGCTGTGCCGGCCCCTTCGCGAGCAAGCCCGCTCCCACACTTGACCTCATTCATCCTGAAAAAACGCGGTCGAATGTGGGAGCGGGCTTGCTCGCGAAGGCGCTAGTTCAAGCAATAAAGAACTTGGATCAGAACTTGTCGAGGGTCTTGAACTTGGTCTCACGCACCACTTCCTTGGGCTTGTACGCGCAATACCCCGGCCGTGGCCCGATCTTCGGGTGGTTACGGCAGGTATCCGGGCGCTTGTCATAAATAGTGCAGAAGCGCGTCTTACGATCCAGGTACAGGCAGTCGTTGTTGCTCATGCGCTGCAGGGTAAAGATCTCGGATTTGGAGTTGAAACGCTCGACGATGCCTTCCTTCTGCAAACGCTTGGCGATGTTCTTCGGCGGGTCACCGCGCTCGAATTCGTCGACGATGCCAATGCGGATCAAATCCTTGATCTTCACCTCAACCGGCAGGGTGCAGCAGTTGGACGTGCAGCCGCCGCACATGTGGCTGGAGTATTTCTGCCACGTTTCGAGACGGTCGAGTTCCGCGGCGGCGATCAGTTGAGGCTTCATCAGGTTTCCAAGAGGGGCTTTGTCCGGGCGCGCGATCATACCGGGATTGGTGATTTTTTGAACAATATTTTGCGGGTTTCGGCTCAAAGGCTGATTCGCTGCCTGAGTTGGGCACGGCCCCTGCATCTAATTCCTGCGCCAGGCAATCAGTGAAAAAACTGCCGAACCGTCAGCCATGCCGTTTGTCAGACCGTCTAGGCTCTAGGATTTCCCTTCTTCTATCTCGCCCGAGGTCGCACCGATGTCTCAGGAACCGCTTGTACGAGAAGCAGAGGTAGCCGCATTTCGCGATGCCGTCTTGACCAAACTCACTTACGCGGTGGGCAAGGATCCCGATCACGCCTTCGACCACGACTGGTTCGAAGCCATCGCCCTGGCGGCGCGCGACCATATGGTCGATCACTGGATGGACCATACCCGGCATATCTACCGGCGCGGGCAGAAGCGGGTGTATTACCTGTCCCTGGAGTTCCTGATTGGCCGTCTGCTGTTTGACAGCCTGAGCAACCTCGGCCTGCTGGAGGTGGCGCGCGAAGCTCTAGGCGAGTTGGGCGTGGACCTGGAGCGCATTCGCCTGCTGGAGCCCGATGCGGCCCTGGGCAACGGTGGCCTGGGCCGCCTGGCCGCGTGCTTTATGGAAAGCATGTCGACCCTGGGTATCGCCGGCCATGGCTATGGTATTCGCTACGAGCACGGCCTGTTTCGCCAGGCGATTGTCGATGGCTGGCAGCAGGAACAGACCGAACGCTGGCTGGATTTCGGTAACCCCTGGGAGTTCGAGCGCGCCGAGGTGATTTACCCGATCGGCTTTGGCGGCAGCGTCGAGACTGTGCTGGATGCGTCCGGCAAATCAATCCAGGTCTGGACGCCCAGCGAGACCGTGCGCGCAGTGGCCTACGACACTCCGGTCGTTGGCTGGCGCGGTGCCAGCGTCAACACCTTGCGCTTGTGGCGTGCGCGGGCCGTGGAAGACCTGCACCTGGAGCGCTTCAATGCCGGCGACCATTTGGGCGCCGTGGCCGAAGTGGCCCGTGCTGAAAGCATCTCCAGGGTGCTTTACCCGGCCGACAGCACCGAAGCAGGGCAGGAATTGCGCCTGCGCCAGGAATACTTCTTCGTTGCCGCCTCTTTGCAAGACTTGCTGCGCCGCCACAAAAACATGCACGGCTCGGTACTGAGCCTGGGTGAACACGCGGCGATCCAGCTCAACGACACTCACCCGTCGATCGCCGTGGCCGAATTGATGCGCCAGTTGGTCGATTTGCACGATATCGCCTGGGATGCGGCCTGGCAGGTCACCGTCGAGACGCTGTCCTACACCAACCACACCTTGCTGCCCGAAGCCCTGGAAACCTGGCCGGTGGGCCTGATGGAGCGCATGTTGCCCCGGCACATGCAGATCATCTACCTGATCAACGCCCAGCACATCGACTCGCTGCGGGCCAAGGGCATTCACGATTTTGACGTACTGCGCGCCGTATCGCTGATCGAGGAAGACAACGGCCGCCGCGTACGCATGGGCAACCTGGCGTTTCTCGGTTCCCATAGCGTCAACGGCGTTTCCGGCCTGCATACCCAATTGATGCGCAGCACGGTGTTTTCCGAACTGCACAAGCTCTACCCCGACCGTATCAACAACAAGACCAACGGCATTACCTTCCGCCGCTGGCTGTTCCAGGCCAACCCCAAGCTCACCGCGATGCTGGTGGAGGCCCTCGGGCCGGACATTCTCGACAACATGGAACAGCGCCTGGTAGAGCTGGAAACCTTCGCCGAGAAAGACGCCTTTCGCAAAGCCTTCGCCGAGCAGCGCCTGCACAGCAAGCGGGTGCTGGCGGACATCATCCACGAGCGCCTGGGCATTTCGGTCAACCCGGCGGCGATGTTCGATGTGCAGGTCAAGCGCATCCACGAATACAAGCGCCAGTTGCTCAACCTGCTGCACACCGTCGCCCTGTACCAGGCGATTCGCGCCGAGCCCGAAGTGGACTGGGTGCCACGGGTGAAGATCTTCGCCGGCAAGGCAGCGGCCAGTTATCACCAGGCCAAGCTGATCATCAAGCTGACCAACGACATCGCCCGCACCGTGAACAACGACCCGACCGTGCGTGGCTTGCTCAAAGTGGTGTTCCTGCCCAACTACAACGTCAGCCTGGCAGAAAACATCATTCCGGCGGCCGACCTGTCGGAGCAGATCTCCACCGCAGGCTTCGAGGCCTCGGGCACCAGCAACATGAAGTTCGGCCTCAATGGTGCGCTGACCATCGGCACCATGGACGGCGCCAACGTCGAGATGCACGAACGCATCGGCGGCGAGCACATGTTCATTTTCGGCCTGAGTGCCGAGCAGGTCGAAGCACGCAAACAGGCCGGAGAATTTAATGCCAGCCCTGATATTGCCGCCTCCCACCGCCTGAACGACGTGCTGCAAGCGATCCGTGGCGGGGTGTTCTCGCCGGACGATCCGGGCCGTTATGTGGGGCTGATCGACTCGTTGATCTACTACGACCGTTTCCTGGTGTGTGCCGACTTTGATTCCTACTGGGACGCCCAGGCGCGGGTCGAGGCCCATTGGCATGATTCCAAGGAATGGTGGCGTTCGGCGGTGCTCAATACCGCACGCACGGGTTGGTTCTCCTCGGACCGCACCATCCGGGAATATGCGACCGAGATCTGGAAAGCCTTGGACTAGACGGCGCAAAGCGAGGTGTGACGGGCTTGTGTGGGAGCTGGCTTGCCTGCGATGCAGGCGCCTCGGTGTATCAGTGACACCGAGGGGATGCTATCGCAGGCAAGCCAGCTCCCACACAAGTGGACTGCCCCCAAGAAGTTGGACACAAATCCAATTTCTTGGGGTGTTCACATGAGCAAGTATTCAGATCAATTCAAGCTCACCGCTGTTCAGGCCTACCTGGAGGATGGCAAAGGGTTCAGAACAGTCGCTCAGCGATTTGCAGTGGACTTCAGCCTGCTGCGGCGCTGGGTCTGCGCGTTCCAGAAGCATGGTCAGTTCAGCCTGCGCAAACCAGGCCAGCGGTACAGTGCGACCTACAAGCGCTCAGTCCTTGAGTACATGCACAAGCATCAGCTTTCCTCGCGCCAGACCGCCGCCCATTTCGGCCTCGGTCAGTCCTCGCAGATAGGCATTTGGGCACGGCAGCACTACAGTGGG